>NZ_VFOB01000001.1:2240000-6298475 GCF_006715895.1 Pseudomonas sp. SLBN-26 | reverse complement strand
ACGGAGAAGGCGTTGTCCTGCAGGTCTAGATCGCTGTCCGCATTGGCATCGCCATCCTGGTCGGCCAGGCTGTTCTGCAGCTCGGCTTCCTTCATGGCGTTACGACGGGAAAGGATCATCAGCACCACCAGCAGCACCAGCAGCGCGCTGCCGCCAATGATGCCCAGCAACATTGTGTTGCCCATCAGCTCGTCGAGGAAGCTCGGCTGCTCGGCCTCGACCGGGGGAACCGGCGCGGGAGCCGGGGCCGGGGTCGGCTGGGCAGCGGGCTTCTCAACGGCTTCAGCCGGCTCTGTGGCCGGCTGCTGGTTCTGGGTCTGGCTGGCCGCATCGGGTGCGGCCGGCTCCTGGTTGTAGTTGTAGTCCGGCGCGGCGCCGGCCGGCGGAGTCGCCGGGGCGCCCGCCTCGGCGGGCGCCTGGGTCTGAGGTGCAGGCGCGGGCTGCTCGGCGGCAGGTGCCGGCGGTGTGGCGGAAGCCGGTGCTGCCGGAGCGGCGGCCTCGGGCTTCTTGGACAGATCGCCCTGCATCTTGGCGAGTTGATCGTCCTTGAGCTGGATCAGGCGCTGCAGCTTGTCGAGCTGGCTCTGCAGATCCGTCATCCGGCTCTTCAGTTCTGCGTTCTCGCGGCGGGTGGTGTCCAGGCTTTCCTGGGTGACCGCCAGCTTCTCGGCCAGGGCCTTGGCGTTACCGTTGGCGGCACCCTTCTCGCTGCCGGCGGTCGCCTTGCCGCTCTCGGCGGAAACCAGACGCAGGCTGTCCTTGCTCTCGGCCTTGGCCGGAGCGGCACCCGCGGTGGAGCGCTTGGTGGCATCCAGCTGGCGCTGACCAGCGGTATCGGCCACGGCACTGCCGCTGCGCCAGGCAGCATTCTGGGCGGCGACCTGGGCAATGGCCTCGGACTGGGAACGGCTGGCGATCTGCTGCTCGGTCGGCATGCGCAGTACCTGGCCGCTCTTCAGACGGTTGATGTTGCCGCCCACAAAGGCGTCGGGGTTCAGGTCCTGGATGGCCAGCATGGCCTGGTGAACGCTGCCACTGGCGCGGTTGCGCTGTGCGATGTCCCACAGGGTGTCCTTGCCGGTGGTGCGGTAATCGCCGCCACCTGCAACCTTGCTGGCACTGGCAGCCGGGGAGGCGGACGGAGCCGAAGCGACCGGTGCAGCAGCTCGCGGCGCGGCCGGGCGAGTCTGCTGGGCCGGCGCGGTGGCAGCCAGAGCAGGAGCGACGGCAGCAGTTTCAGGCGAATAGGCCGGCGGATCGAGCAGCAGGGTGTACTCGCGCAGCAGTCGGCCGTTGGGCCACAGCACCTCAACCAGGAAGTTGAGGTAGGGCTCGCGCACCGGCTTGCTGGAGGTCACGCGCACCACGCTCTTGCCGTTGGGCTTGAGCACGGGGGTGAACTTGAGATCCGTGAGGAAATACTGGCGATCAACGCCCGCCTTGCCGAACTCTTCGGCGGAAGCGAGGCTGGGAACGACTTCACTGGACGACAGATCGCGGACGTCGAGCAACTCGATCTCAGCATCCAGCGGCTGGTTCAATGCAGACTTGAGAGTGACTTCACCAAGCCCAAGGGCATGTGCCATGCCGGAAGACAGAGCCGAAGCTGCCGCAATTGCCAGTACCAGTTTGCGAACCCGAACCATAGCGTAATCCCTTGTTTTATCTTTTCTTCTCGCTCGAACGAGAGGGTAATTGATCGCCGCCACAACGCGCGCTTTGCGCTTCCCCGCCAGCGATCAACCAGATCAGTATTGTCAAGCTAGAAAAGTACTTCAAATTTTCAGGTAAGTATCTTTTACAGATAGTGTTTTATCAACAACTCGCCAGACTGTATGGCATTGAGCGCAGCGCCTTTTCGCACATTATCTGACGCAATCCACAAATTGAGTTGACGTGGATCTTCGAGGCCCTTTCTCACGCGGCCGACGTAGATCACATCCTGCCCAACAGCGTCACCTACTGCCGTGGGATAGTCCCCCAACTCGACGCACTCCAGCGCATCGGCCTCTTCCAGTGCAGCGTTGACTGCACCGAGATCCACGTCCGTGGCGGACTGGATGCAGACACTCAGGCTGTCGCCGAAGAACACCGGCGCCAGGACGCAGGTCGCCGCGACGTCCAGCCCTGGCGAAGCCAGGACCTCTTTCAATTCCCGTGCCAGGCGCCGCTCAAGCTGAGCATGGCCTTCCTCGTCCACCGCGTCGGGTTGCGCGAGGATGTTGAAGGCTACCTGCCGGTCGAAGAAGCGCGGCTCCAGCGGGCGCGCATTGAGCAACTCGGCTGTCTGGCGGGCCAGCTCATTCACGCCCTCACGCCCCCGGCTGGATACCGAAAGACAGGCCGTCACACAGATGCGCTCAGGTGTCAGGACTTCCCGCAACGGCGCGAGCACGCTGGCAAGCGCGACGGCAGAGGGGCTGGGGCTGATCAGTGCGAACGGGGCCTGGAGCTGTGCCAGGGCCGAATCGTTGGCCCCTGCAACCAGCGCCACGCCCTGCTCCAGCGTCCCGGACAGGTCGATCACCGAGCAACCGGACTGCAGCGCACGGGAGGCAAAGCTGCGGGTCACGGCCTCGCCAGCGGCGAAGAAGGCCAGGCGGACACGGGCAAAATCGAATTCGGCAACGTCCCGCACGCGCAGGTTCTTGCCGCGAAACGGCACGGAGGCGCCGACAGACTCGATGCTGGCCAAGAGATGCAGGGTGGATACGGGGAACTCGCGCTCCTCGAGGAGCTGGACGAGGGTTTCGCCGACGGTGCCGGTGGCGCCGATCACGGCGATTTCAAGGGACGGGCTCATGGTCATTGCCTATGGCGAAACGGGGAGCGGCACTTTAACCGTCACCCCGTATGCAGGCAATCGGACCGATTGGCGCGGGCAAGCCCCACCCGCGCCAGACTCGATCAACGCTCCAGCAGGATGCGCAGCATGCGGCGCAGCGGCTCGGCGGCGCCCCAGAGCAGTTGGTCACCCACGGTGAAGGCGCCCAGGTACTGCGAACCCATGTTCAGCTTGCGCAGGCGGCCGACCGGAACCGACAGGGTGCCGGTCACGGCAGTCGGGGTCAGCTCACGCATGCTGATCTCACGATGGTTCGGCACCAGCTTGACCCAGGGATTGTGCTGGCTGATCAGCCCTTCGATATCGGCGATCGGCACGTCCTTGTTCAGCTTGATGGTCAGCGCCTGGCTGTGGCAGCGCATGGAGCCGATGCGCACGCAGATGCCGTCCACCGGGATCGGGCTCTTGAAGCGACCGAGGATCTTGTTGGTCTCGGCCTGGCCTTTCCATTCCTCGCGGCTCTGGCCGTTGGGCAGTTCCTTGTCGATCCAGGGGATCAGGCTGCCGGCCAGCGGTACGCCGAAGTTCTCGGTGGGGAAGGCTTCGCTGCGCATGGTCTCGGCGACCTTGCGGTCGATGTCGAGGATGGCGCTGGCGGGGTTGGCCAGGTCATCGGCGACGGCCGCGTGGGTGGCGCCCATCTGCTTGATCAGCTCACGCATGTTCTGCGCGCCGGCGCCCGAGGCCGCCTGGTAGGTCATGGCGCTCATCCACTCCACCAGGCCGGCTTCGAACAGGCCGCCCAGGGCCATCAGCATCAGGCTGACAGTGCAGTTGCCGCCGATGTAGTTCTTGGTGCCGGCATCCAGGGAATGGTCGATGACCTTGCGGTTAACGGGGTCGAGGACGATGACCGCGTCATCCTGCATGCGCAGGCTGGAGGCGGCGTCGATCCAGTAGCCGTTCCAACCCGCTTCGCGCAGCTTGGGGAAGACCTCGTTGGTGTAGTCGCCACCCTGGCAGGTCAGGATCACGTCGAGGGTCTTCAGCTCTTCGATGCTGTAGGCATCCTTCAGCGGGGCAATGTCCTTGCCGACCGCCGGCCCCTGCCCACCGACGTTGGAAGTAGTGAAGAACACCGGCTCGATCAGGTCGAAGTCCCGCTCCTCAAGCATCCGCTGCATGAGCACCGAACCCACCATGCCGCGCCAACCGATCAGACCTACACGCTTCATGACAACTGCACCTTTCAGGAAAAAAGTGGGCCGCTGCCGCGCAGCGGGCCCGACAGATTACAGATTACGCAGGGCCTCGACCACTGCATCGCCCATGGCCTGGGTACCGACCTTGGTCGTGCCCGGGGAGTAGATGTCACCGGTGCGCAGGCCCTGGTCCAGCACGCGGCTCACGGCCTGTTCGATGGCATCGGCAGCGGCGCCCTGGTTGAAGCTGTAGCGCAGCATCATCGACACCGAGAGGATGGTCGCCAGCGGGTTGGCGATGCCCTGGCCGGCGATGTCCGGTGCGGAGCCGTGGCAGGGCTCGTACATGCCCTTGTTGTTGGCGTCCAGGGAGGCGGACGGCAGCATGCCGATGGAGCCGGTGAGCATGGAGGCCTCATCGGAAAGGATGTCGCCGAACATGTTGTCGGTGACCATCACGTCGAACTGCTTCGGCGCACGCACCAGTTGCATGGCGGCGTTGTCGACGTACATGTGGCTGAGCTCGACGTCCGGATAGTCCTTGGCCACCTCCTCCACAACCTCGCGCCACAGCTGGCTGGAGGCGAGGACGTTGGCCTTGTCCACCGAGCACAGCTTCTTGCCGCGCACGCGGGCCATGTCGAAGCCGACGCGGGCGATGCGACGGATCTCGCTCTCGCTGTACGGCAGGGTGTCGTAGGCCTGGCGCTCGCCATTCTCCAGCACGCGCTGCTCGCGGGGCTGGCCGAAATAGATGCCGCCGGTCAGCTCGCGGACGATGAGGATGTCCAACCCGGCGACCACTTCCGGCTTGAGGCTGGACGCTTCAGCCAGTTGCGGATAAAGGATGGCCGGGCGCAGGTTGGCGAACAGGCCCAGTTGCGAGCGGATCTTCAGCAGGCCGCGCTCCGGGCGGATGTCACGCTCGATCTTGTCCCACTTCGGGCCGCCCACGGCGCCCAGCAGCACGGCATCGGCCTTGCGGGCGCGCTCCAGGGTCTCGTCGGCCAGGGGCACACCGTGCTTGTCGATGGCAGCGCCACCGATCACGTCGTGCACCAGCTCGAAGCCCAGTTGGTACTTGTCGTTGGCCACCTCGAGCACCTTGACCGCCTCGGCCATGATCTCCGGACCGATGCCGTCACCGGGGAGAACCAGAATCTGCTTGCTCATGCTTTCCTCGTCATTCATCTGTCGGCGCCTCGGCGCCGGGGTGTTCAGTGTTCAGCGCTCGGCCCAGAGCACCAGCACATCGGTGCTGAAGGAGCCGTCCGCTGCAATCTCGAAATACTCGCGCACCTCATCGCCCACCGAGCGCTGCAACGCCAGGATGGCCTCGCGGAATACGTCCGGCGTGCGCATGCGCTCGATCCAGGTGGCGAACTCCAGGCGCAGGCGCTGCCGCTTGGAGGCGGTCAGTACCAGCCCGGCTTCGCCGACCAGCCGTGCCCATTCGGAGGGCGAATAATCGCGCACATGGCTGGTGTCGCGCAGCACCTCCACCGTCTGCAGGTGGGTATCCAGCAACGGCAGGCCAGGCGCGACCACATCGATGAAGCACGCCGCGCCGCCCGGACGCAGGACCCGACGCACTTCGCGCAGGGCCTGGCCGACGTCCCGCCAGTGGTGGGCGGAATAGCGGCTGAAGACATAGTCGAAGGCCTGGTCATCGAACGGCAGGCGCTCGGCAGCGCCCTGCTGGGTGCGGATGTTGTCCAGCCCCCGTTCGGCGGCCGTGCGGGCGACCACGTCCAGCATCTGGGCGGACAGGTCGTAGGCCACCACCTCATCGCAGAACTCGGCGACCTGAAAGCTCACATGACCGGCACCGCAGCCCAGGTCGAGTACCCGGGCCCCGGCGTCAGCCGCCACCGTCTCCCGCAGCAGAACGAACTCCTCGCCCTGGGCGTGAACGGCACTGTTCAGATAGGCGGCGGCCTGGCTGCCGAACTGGCGCTGGACCACATCCTCATGCTGGCTGGCTGTCATGGTGAGCCTCCTCTGGCTGATCAGCCCTGGAACAACCAAGGCTGGCGCTGGCGATAGCCGGCTTCGAAAGTGCGAATGGCATCGGCGTCCTGCAGCGTCAGGCCGATGTCGTCGAGGCCGTTCAACAGGCAATGCTTGCGGAAGGCGTCCACCTCGAAGGCATAGGACTTGCCATCCGGACGGGTCACGGTCTGGGCCGCCAGGTCGACGGTCAGCTGGTAGCCCTCGGTGGCCTCGCACTGTTCGAACAGCTCATCCATCTCTTCATCTTTCAGCACGATCGGCAGCAGGCCGTTCTTGAAGCTGTTGTTGAAGAAGATGTCGGCGAAGCTCGGCGCGATGACCGCGCGGAAGCCGTACTCATCCAGCGCCCAGGGGGCGTGCTCGCGGGAGGAGCCGCAGCCGAAGTTCTCGCGGGCCAGCAGCACGCTGGCGCCCTGGTAGCGCGGGAAGTTGAGCACGAAGTCCTTGTTCACCGGGCGCTTGGAGTTGTCCTGGTTGGGCTGGCCCACGTCCAGGTAGCGCCACTCGTCGAACAGGTTGGGGCCGAAGCCGGTGCGCTTGATCGACTTGAGGAATTGCTTGGGGATGATCTGGTCGGTGTCGACGTTGGCGCGATCGAGCGGGCAGACCAGGCCGGTGTGTTGGGTAAAGGCTTTCATGACTCTGCTCCTCAGGCCTGCATCAATTCACGAACGTCGATGAAGTGGCCGGTCACCGCAGCGGCGGCGGCCATGGCCGGGCTCACCAGGTGGGTACGGCCGCCCGCGCCCTGGCGCCCTTCGAAGTTACGGTTGGAGGTGGAGGCGCAATGCTCGCCACTTTCCAGCCGGTCCGGGTTCATCGCCAGGCACATGGAGCAGCCCGGCTCACGCCATTCGAAGCCAGCCTCGATGAAGATCTTGTCCAGCCCTTCCTGCTCGGCCTGGGCCTTGACCAGACCGGAGCCCGGCACCACCAGCGCCTGCTTGACGGTGGCGGCGACCTTGCGGCCCTTGGCGACGGCAGCGGCGGCACGCAGGTCCTCGATCCGCGAGTTGGTGCAGGAGCCGATGAACACGCGATCCAGGCGGATGTCGGTGATCGCCTGGTTGGCGTTCAGGCCCATGTACTTGAGCGCGCGGACGATGGAATCGCGCTTGACCGGATCGACTTCGACGGCCGGGTCCGGCACGTTCTGGTCGACGGCCAGGACCATTTCCGGCGAGGTGCCCCAGCTGACCTGGGGCTTGATGTCCTCGGCACGCAGCTCGACCACGGTGTCGAAGTGGGCGTCGGCATCGGACACCAGGTCCTTCCAGGCAGCCACGGCCTTGTCCCAGTCAGCACCCTTGGGCGCGAAGGGGCGGCCCTCGACGTAGGCAACGGTCTTCTCGTCCACCGCCACCATGCCGACGCGGGCACCGGCTTCGATGGCCATGTTGCAGAGGGTCATGCGGCCTTCCATGGACAGGTCACGGATCGCGCTGCCGGCAAACTCCAGCGCATGGCCGTTGCCACCGGCGGTGCCGATCTTGCCGATCACGGCGAGGACGATGTCCTTGGCCGTGACGCCGAAGGGCAACTGGCCCTCCACGCGGACCTGCATGTTCTTCATCTTCTTGGCCACCAGGCACTGGGTGGCGAGCACATGCTCCACCTCAGAAGTGCCGATGCCGTGGGCCAGGGCACCGAACGCACCATGGGTGGAGGTGTGGGAGTCGCCGCAGACCACGGTCATGCCCGGCAGGGTGGCGCCCTGCTCCGGCCCGACCACGTGGACGATGCCCTGGCGCACGTCGTTCATCTTGAATTCGAGGATGCCGAAGTCATCGCAGTTCTCGTCCAGGGTCTTGACCTGGATGCGCGACACCTCGTCGGCGATGGCCTCGAGGCCACCCTTGCGCTCGGCGGTGGTGGTGGGGACGTTGTGGTCCGGGGTGGCGATGTTGGCATCGATGCGCCACGGCTTGCGACCGGCCAGGCGCAGGCCTTCGAAGGCCTGGGGCGAGGTCACCTCGTGGAGGATGTGACGGTCGATGTAGATGAGCGACGAACCGTCGTCGCGGCGCTTCACCTCATGCATTTCCCAGAGCTTGTCGTAGAGCGTCTTGCCAGCCATCGGACTTTCCTCATCGGCGTGTTTCTATGCGGGGGCTCTGCAAAGGCCCCTTGGCTCGTGTGGGGATGCTAGGGGCTTGCATTGAATAACTCAAATTCATATTTTTTATCCGAATGATTCCTGACAGGAATCCATAACCCGGCAGCCGACAGGCACCGGAACACGCCCGCGATGCATCCGCCATCGCCGCCAGGAGCCGATACCGATGGACCTCGCCAGCCTTAATGCCTTTATCGCCATCGCCGAGACCGGCAGCTTCTCCGAAGCCGGCGAACGCCTGCACCTCACCCAGCCGGCGGTGAGCAAGCGCATCGCCTCACTGGAGCAGCAGTTGAACGTTCGCCTGTTCGACCGCCTGGGACGCGAGGTGGGGCTGACGGAAGCCGGGCGCGCCCTCCTCCCCCGCGCCTACCAGATCCTCAACGTGCTGGACGACACCCGCCGCGCGCTGAGCAACCTGTCCGGCGACATCAGCGGTCGGCTCACCCTGGCCACCAGCCACCACATCGGCCTGCATCGGCTGCCGCCGCTGCTGCGCGCCTTTACCCGCGCCTACCCGCAAGTGGCGCTGGACATCCAGTTCCTCGACTCCGAGGTGGCCTACGAGGAGATCCTCCACGGCCGCGCCGAACTGGCGGTCATCACCCTGGCTCCGGAGACCGCCGACCCGGTCCAGGCCGTGCCGGTGTGGGACGACGCCCTCGACTTCGTCGCCGCGCCCGAACACCCGCTGGCCCGCGACAAGACCATCTTCCTCGCCGACGTTGCCAAGCACCCGGCGGTGTTCCCCGGCGGCAACACCTTCACCCACCACATCGTCCGCCGTCTTTTCGAGGCGGAAGGCCTGACGCCGAACATCGCCATGAGCACCAACTACCTGGAGACCATCAAGATGATGGTCTCCATCGGCCTGGCCTGGAGCGTGCTGCCACGCACCATGCTCGACGAGCAGGTGGTGCGCCTGCCGCTGCAGGACATCCAGCTGAGCCGCCAGCTCGGCTACATCTTCCATACCGACCGCACCCTCTCCAACGCCGCCCGGGCCTTCATGGTCCTGCTGGATGGGCAGCGCGACCCGCTTGCCTGATCCGGGGGGCTGGGGCTAACGTGAACGCCATAACGATAAGAAAAGGCCTTCCCATGCCTGCCTCGGTTCCAGGCCTCAACCGCGCCAATTCGTACCCTCCTGACAGACCCAGGCGCCATGACCCAATCTTCCGATAGCCCCCCGCTGCCCTTCATTCCAGCCCTGGACCCGGTCGAGTTCGAACAGAGCTGGCAGGACGCCCCGCGACTGATCGCCGCGCTCAACGGCGCACGGCTGGGGGCATGGGACTGGGACCTGGCCAGCGGCCGGGTCAACTGGTCACGGGGGGCCCAGGCATTGTTCGGCTTCGATCCGCGGGTACCGCTGGCGCAGCGGGTCGACTACATGGAGCTGATCCCGGAGGACGACCGCGAGCGGATCATCGGGCTGTTCAGGCTGGTACTGGAGAACCGCCCCATCTCCCACGCCTACCGGCACCGCATCCGCTGGCCGGACGGCAGCCTGCACTGGCTGGAGATCAGCGGCAGCCTGCAGCAGGACGACGATGGCCGTCGCCATGTCATCGGCGTGATCCGCGACGTCACCGCCCAGCAGGAGCGCGACGAGGCCCTGGCCAGCTCGCAACGGCGTTTCTCCACCCTGTTCCAGCTCAGCCCGGACGTGGTGATGCTGGTGCGCGTGAAGGACGGCCGCATCACCGAGGCCAACCAGCACTTCGAAACCCTGTTCGGCTGGCCCTCCTGCGAGGTGATCGGGCGCAACGCACTGGAGCTGGACCTATGGGTCGACACCCGCCAGCGCGAGCACCTCTATCGCATCGGCCCCGGCTCCAGCGAGCCCGTGGTGCAGGAAGTGCAGATGCGCACCCGTGACAGCCGCCTGCTGGATGGCGTGCTGTCCACCCAGTACGTGGAGCTGGACGGCGAGGCCTTCTTCATCAGCACCTTCCTCGACACCACCGAGCGTCGGCAGGCCGAAGCCGCCCTGCGCACCAGCGAGGAAAAGTTCGCCAAGGCCTTTCACAGCTCGCCGGATGCCATCGTCATCACCGAGCGCGAGAGCGGGCTGTTCATCGAGGCCAACCCCAGCTTCGCCCGGCAGTTCGGCTGGACCAACGCCGAGACCATCGGCCACACCTCCACCGAGCTGGGCCTGTGGATCGACCCCGCGCAGCGCCGGCAGATGCTCCTCGGCCAGGACGACAACGGCCGGCTGATGGGCGTGGAAGTGGAACTCCGCCACCGCGACGGTACCACCAGCACCAACCTGATCTACGGCGACCAGATCCAGTTGCAGGGGCGCGACTGCCTGGTCCTCACCGTGCGCGACATCACCGCCGTACGCGCCCAGGAGCGTGCCCTGCGTGACAGCCAGGAACGCCTGGCGCTGGCGCTGGAGTCAGCCGACCTGGGCACCTGGGACTGGCACATCCCCAGCGGGCGGCTGTATGGCTCGGCACGCGCCTCGGCCCTCCACGGGCTGGCACCGGAACCCTTCGACGGCGACTTCCACCTGTTCTTCGCCAGCGTTCCCGCCGAGGACCGCCGGACGATGCGCAAGGCCTACCAGGAGCTGCAGGACGGCCAGCAGACGCGCTACCAGCTGATCTACCGCTCGCGCTTCGCCAATGGCGAGGTGCATTACCTGGAGAGCACCGCCAAGCTCTACCGCGATGCCAACGGCGCGCCGCTGCGCATGGCGGGCACCCTCATGGACATCACCGAGCGCGTGCGCCGCGAGCAGCGCCTGACGGCCTCGGAGGAAAAATTCTCCACCCTGTTCCAGGCCAGCCCGGACCCGATCTGCGTCACCCGCCTGCGTGACGGCGCCTTCATCGAGATCAACCCCAGCTTCACTGACGTGTTCGGCTGGAAACCGGAAGAGATCGTCGGCCGTTGCGCCCCCGAGATCCGCTTCTGGGCCAACCTGGAACAGCGCGAGCAACTCTCCGCCCAACTGATGCGGGACAAGGGCCTGGACAACGTCGAGGTGCACTACCTGAAGCGCTCCGGCGAGCCGATCACCTGCGTGGTCTCCAGCCGCTTCATCCGCGTCGAACGGCAGCTGTGCATCACCACCACCTTCCGCGACGTGACCGAGCGCAAGCAGTCGGAAGCCGCGCTCAAGGCCAGCCAGGAGAAGTTCGCCAAGGCGTTCCACAGCTCGCCGGACGCCATCACCATCACCGAGCTGGAAAGCGGCCGCTACATCGAGGTCAACGAAGGCTTCTGCCGCCTCACCGGCTACAGCGCCGAGGAGGTGATCGGCCGTACCGCCGGCGAGATGCAGATCTGGTCGGACCCGGCCGAACGCCGCCGATTGCTGGAAGTGCTGGACCGCGACGGCCGCGCGCTGCACCTGGAAATGGTCGGCCGTCACCGCGACGGGCACACCAAGACGGTGGAAGTGTCGGTGGAGCGCATCGAACTGGACGGCAAGGCCTGCCTGCTGCTCACCGCGCGCGACATCAGCGCCCTGAAGGACGCTCAAGAGCAGATCCACCACCTGGCCTACCACGACCCGCTGACCAACCTGCCCAACCGCGCCCTGCTGATGGACCGCCTCACCCAGCAGATCGCCCTGCTCAAGCGGCATGATCTGCGCGGCGCCCTGCTCTTCCTCGACCTGGACCACTTCAAGCACATCAATGATTCCCTCGGCCACCCGGTGGGCGACGCGGTGCTGAAGATGGTCACCGCACGCCTCGAAGCCAGCGTGCGCCTGGAGGACACCGTGGCCCGCCTCGGTGGCGATGAGTTCGTGGTGCTGCTCAGCGGCCTGGAGGGCAAGCGCTCGGAAGTGACCCGCCAGGTACGCCAGATCGCCGACAAGCTGCGCAAGCTGCTGGCCGAACCGATGCTGCTGGACGGCCACCACCTGCAGGTGACGCCGAGCATCGGCATTGCGCTGATCCCGGACCACGGCCAGACCCCGGCCGACCTGCTCAAGCGCGCCGACATCGCGCTCTACCGGGCCAAGGACTCCGGGCGCAACGCCATCCAGCTGTTCCGCTCCACCATGCAGGAAGCGGCCAGCGAGCGACTGCGCCTGGAGAATGACCTGCGCCTGGCGCTCGCCCGCAGCGAGTTCGAGTTGCACTACCAGCCCCAGGTGGACGCCCGCAGCAACCGCATCGTCGGTGCCGAAGCGCTGCTGCGCTGGGTGCACCCGACCCTGGGCCCGCAGTCACCGGGCCAGTTCATCCAGGTGCTGGAGGAGAGCGGGCAGATCCTCGAAGTCGGCAGCTGGGTACTGGAGGAAGCCTGTCGCAACTGCGCCACGCTGATCGCCGATGGCCTGATCGACCCGAGCGACTTCAGCCTGTGCGTCAACATCAGCCCGAGGCAGTTCCGCCAGAACGATTTCGTCGAGCGCATCGAGAAGAGCCTGAGCAACAGCCACCTGCCCCGCCGCCTCCTCAAGCTGGAAGTGACCGAGGGCATCGTGATCCAGAACATCGACGACACCATCGGCAAGATGCGCCGGTTGAAGAAACTCGGCGTGAGCTTCGCCATGGACGACTTCGGCACAGGGTACTCGTCCCTCACCTACCTCAAGCGCCTGCCGGTGGACGTGCTGAAGATCGACCAGTCCTTCGTCCGCGACGCCACCAACGACCCCAATGACGCCGAGATCATCCGCGCCATCGTTGCCATGGCGCGCAGCCTCGGCCTGGGCATGGTGGCCGAAGGCGTGGAACAGCCCGAGCAGCTGGAGTTCCTCGAGCAGCAGGGCTGCCACCTCTATCAGGGCTACCTGTTCAGCCGCCCCCTGCCCTTCTCCGCCTTCCGCACGCTGCTCAAACCGGCGACGGCCGCCAACGCCTGATTCCCGGGCAAGAAAAAGGGCGCCACTCGGGCGCCCTTGTTTCACATGGCCAGGAGTCGATCAGTGCTCCAGCATGGCCGGCCCGCCATTGCCACCGATGGGAATGCGCTTGGGCTTGGCCTCTTCCGGCACGACACGCACCAGGTCGATGTTGAGCAGGCCGTTCTGCAGCGACGCACCCTTCACCTCGATGTGGTCGGCCAGGCGGAACGACAGCTTGAAGGCGCGCTGGGCGATGCCCTGGTGCAGGTAGGTCACGCTGCTCTCGGGGCCCTTGTCGCGCTTGCCACCGCTGACGGTCAGCACGCCACGCTCGACCTGCAGTTCGAGGTCGTCTTCCTGAAAGCCGGCGGCCGCGACCACGATGCGGTACTGGTCATCGCCATGCTTCTCGACGTTGTAGGGCGGGTAGCTGCTGCCCCCTTCGTTGCGCAGGGCCGACTCGAACAGGTCGTTGAAGCGGTCGAAACCCACGGAATGGCGGAACAGGGGGGCCAGGGAAAATGCAGTGCTCATAGTGTTCTCCTGAATAGATCAGCAAGGGTTCTACGGGTGCGGGACCCGACTTCGGCATCCCGCAGTACCCTAGATAGGGACAGGCCGATACTTTTCAAGGGGGCAAATCATGCGCAAGGTCATGCTCGTCACGGGAGCCAGTCGTGGCATCGGTGCTGCTACGGCACGCCTCGCCGCGCAACGCGGCTACGCCGTGGGCATCAACTACCGGGAGCGGCGCGAAGAGGCCGAAGCACTGGTCAATGCCATACGCACGGGGGGCGGCGAAGCGTTGGCGATCCAGGCCGACGTGGGCGTCGAAGAACAGGTCGAGCAGATGTTCCAGCGCCTGGACGAGGCGTTCGGCCGGCTGGACGTGCTGGTGAACAACGCCGGCATGCTGGAGCGGCAGATGCGCCTGGAGGCAATGGACGCAGCCCGCTTCGAGCGCGTCCTGCGGGCCAACGTGATAGGCAGCTTCCTGTGTGCGAAGCAGGCCATCCACCGCCTGTCGACCCGGCACGGCGGCACCGGTGGCGCCATCGTCAACCTGTCCTCGGTGGCAGCCCGTATCGGCGCTCCCGATGAATACATCGACTATGCCGCCGCCAAGGGCGCCATCGATTCCATGACCCTTGGCATGGCGAAGGAACTGGCCGGCGAGGGCATCCGGGTCAACGCGGTTCGCCCGGGGGTGATCCACACCGACATCCATGCCAGCGGCGGCGAGCCCGACCGGATCGAACGGGTGCGCCACAGCGTGCCGATGAAGCGCGGGGGCGAAGCAGAGGAAATTGCAGCGGCCATCCTGTGGCTGGCCAGCGACGAGGCGTCCTACACCACCGGCGCCATCCTGGACGTTTCGGGCGGCCGCTGAACCGCGAGCAGATCGCAGCCCAGCAGGCTGTCGATACGCAGGCAGTCATGCTCCCGGCGGATCTCGGCGAACAGCGCCACCGCCTCGGGGTAGGTCCGGGTCAGCATGCCCACCCATTGTTTGAGGCGGCCGGGGGCGTAGCGCGGCGCGAGCTTGTGCCGGGCCTGGCGCCAGAAGTCCTGCAGCAGCGGGAAGAACGCTTCCCAGGTCATCTCCTCCGGCTCGCGACCATCGCGCACGGCTGCGATCTGCCGGGCCAGCGAGGGCCGCGAAACCAGGCCGCGACCGAGCATGATGTCCTCTACCCCACTCACCTCCCGGCAACGTCGCCAGTCGTCCAGGGTCCACACCTCGCCGTTGGCGAACACCGGCACGCGCACCACGTCCTGCACCCGCGCGACCCACTCCCAGTGGGCAGGCGGCTTGTAACCCTCCACCTTGGTACGGGCGTGGACCACGATCTGCTGGGCGCCGCCGTCGGCCAGCGCACGGGCACAGTCGAGGGCGACCTCGGGGCTGTCGTAACCCAGGCGCATCTTCGCCGTCACCGGAATGGCTGCCGGTACCGCGCGCCGCACCTCGGAAACGATGGCATGCAGCAGCTCGGGCTCCTTGAGCAGGACGGCACCACCCCGGGACTTGTTCACCGTCTTGGCCGGGCAGCCGAAGTTCAGGTCGATGACCGGCGCTCCGAGCTCACAGGCAAAGGCGGCGTTCTCGCCCAGGCACACCGGGTCCGAGCCGAGGAACTGCACCCGCATGGGCGTGCCTGCACGGGTACGTGCTCCGTCGGCCAGCTCAGGCGCCAGCTTCTGGTAGGTGGTGGCGGGCAACAAGCGGTCGCACACGCGGATGAACTCGGTGACGCACCAGTCGATGCCGCCCACACGGGTGAGGACGTCACGCAGGATTTCGTCGACCAGGCCTTCCATGGGTGCCAAGGCGATTTGCATAGGAGCTGAAGGGGTGTGTTGAGGGGCGCGTAGTGTAATGGGCGGCCCCGAGGGTTAGAACCCTTGAATGGGCTTGAGCCGAAGCCGCTCGTCCGTGGTCCAAACCGCAAGACCAGAACCGCGAGCCGCCTTATGAAAGCATCCTGCCTAGCCCTCGCCTGCTGCATGACCGCTGCAGCCACCTGCTTTGCGGACGCGCTGCAGCCTGCGCCAGACGCTCTGGCCGAACTGGAAGTACGCCGGGACGAAAACGCCGCCAACGCCTGCGACATCAACCTCTACCTGCGGGATGAGGCCGTGGCGCAGCTCGCGCCGGGACAGGCGGTGGTACTGGAGGTACCGGCAGGCGAGCAGGTGCTGGCCTTGCGGCAAACGCCTTCGGGCTACTGCAGCGCCGGCCCGGTTGGGCGGCCGCAATCAATCCTCCTGCAACCGGGGGAGCACCGCAGCCTGCGCATCATGCAAAGCCCGACGGAGCTGTACCTGGCGCCCGCCCTGGAATGAGTTCAATCGGCCGGCAGCAGCGCCCGGCCGTAACCCTCGACGAACTCGACGGGCATGCGCTTGGGCCGACCGGTCGACAGTTCGATGCAGACGAAGGTGGTGCGCGCACGCAGGAGCGTCGCGCCATCTTCGGGGCGGATCAGCTGGAAGCAGCGGTCCATCTTCAGGCGCTGGTCCGATTCGACGATCCAGGTGCCCATCTGCAGTGCCTGCCCTTCATAGGCAGCGGCCAGGTAGTCGATCTCGTGGCGCACCACTGCCATGGCGCGGTCGAGGCGACGGTATTCGGCCAGGTCCAGGCCCAGGCTCTGGGAGTGGCGCCAGGCACAGCGCTCCAGCCAGCTGACGTAGACGGCGTTGTTGGCATGGCCGAGGCCGTCGATGTCATCGGCCGCCACGACCAGATCGATCACGAATGGATGGGGTCGGTCCCAGTTCATCAGCCGTGCTCCGCCTTGTGCACCAGCTCCCGGGCCTCTCGCGCCAGCTGGGTGATCTGGTCCCAGGCGCGAGCGCGGATCAGGCTCGACGGCGCGATCCAGGTGCCGCCCACGCACGCGACGTTGGGCAGTTGCAGGAAGCTCAGCAGGTTGTCCGGCGTGACGCCGCCGGTGGGGCAGAAGCGGATGCCGGTGAAGGGCCCCTTCAGGCTCTTGAGCATCTTCACGCTGGCATTGCCGTTGGCGGGGAACAGCTTCAGCGAGCGGTAGCCGTATTCCAGCGCCAGCAGCACCTCGGAAGGAGTCATGACACCGGGCAGGTAAGGCAGGCCGGAGTCCTCGGCAGCGGCGGCCAGGCGCTCGGTGCAGCCCGGGCTTACGGCGAAATGCGCACCGGCATCGCGAACCTCCAGGAACTGCTCGGTGTGGATCAGCGTGCCCGCCCCCACCAGCAGGTCCGGGAACTCCTTGCGGATCGCCGCGACCGCGTCCAGCGCACGCGGCGTACGCAAGGTCACCTCCAGCACCTCGACCCCACCGGCACTCAGCGCACCGGCCAGGTCCAGCGCCAGGGCGGTGTCTTCGATCACCAGCACCGGCAAGACGGGGCGCGCCCTGCGCAACACCACATCCATCGTCAGACTCATTTGCCTCTATCCCCTCAATGCAGATGCCACGGCCCACCGGGCCGGCCATTCCAGATGTCGACCGACACCGGGCCGACGTGTTCCTTGGAAGCGAACAGCACTCAGCCGGTCACGGCGGCCGCCAATGGGCTGCCATCTTCCTGCACGAGCAGGCCGCCGCCAAGGGCCTGCCGGCCAAAGGCACGAGGGAAGGGAGGAATTTTTTCAGGCCCAAAAACAAAAGGGCCACTCCATGACGGAATGACCCTTGAAACCCCGCAGAGCGGGAAAAGTGGCGTCCCCTAGGGGACTCGAACCCCTGTTACCGCCGTGAAAGGGCGGTGTCCTAGGCCACTAGACGAAGGGGACAGTAACCTTCGAAAAGCAAGGCCAGCTAAGCGCTGGCCTTGGATTTGATGCTGGACGCATCGGATTTGGTGGAGCTAGACGGGATCGAACCGTCGACCTCTTGCATGCCATGCAAGCGCTCTCCCAGCTGAGCTATAGCCCCGAAAACCGCTTCGGTGCGCGATTTGCCTGGCGGCAATCGCTGCTGGAAAGTGGCGTCCCCTAGGGGACTCGAACCCCTGTTACCGCCGTGAAAGGGCGGTGTCCTAGGCCACTAGACGAAGGGGACTTAACCTTCGCGAACATGAAGCGTGCGCTTCATATTCCGGTAAATTGGTGGAGCTAGACGGGATCGAACCGTCGACCTCTTGCATGCCATGCAAGCGCTCTCCCAGCTGAGCTATAGCCCCAAAGTACCGCTGGATCACTTCGCTACGTTCAGTTCGTCGCGAAGACGGGGCGCATATTAAGGGCGACCCTGGAGGTCGTCAACAAGTTTTTTCATCGAAATCGAAAATTTTTCGTCGGCAGAACAAACACTTACCCGCCTCTGCCATTGCCGCCCGGTAAAACCGAAGCCACCACCCTGCCCACACATACGAAAAGGCCCGCATCAGGCGGGCCTCTTCGGTACTCGATCACTCAGCCTGGAATGGCGTCGCGAATCTTCTCCCACTCCTTGGTTTCCTTCTTCGACGTGCCCCCAAGCAGCTCGAGCGCCTGGCGCAGACGGAAACGGGTGAGATCGGCACCGAGGATCTCCATGGCATCCAGCACCGAGACCGAGCTGGATTGCCCGGTGATGGCCGGGAACATCAGCGGCATGACATCGCGCAGCTTCAACCCGAGGTGTTCGGCCACGGCCTGGATGCAAGCGGTGATGCGATCCTTCTCCCACTGGCGCAGCGATTCCAGCTTCCACAGCACCAGTTGCAGCACCTGACGCACCTGGTCGGGCGCGAGCTTCTTGTGTTCGAACAGCGATGCATCCAGGGGCAGCGCACCGGCGAAGAAGAAGCCGGCCAGCGGGGCGATCTGACTGAAGGTCTCGACCCGCCCCTGTACGTGGGGAGCGATCTTCATCAGGTAGTCGGGATTCAGTGCCCACTTCTGCACCTCAGCCGCGAAGCGCTCCACCGGCAGCTCGCGAATCCACTGGCCGTTGAGCCAGGAGAGCTTCTCCAGGTCGAAGATCGGGCCACCGAGGGAGACGCGCGACAGGTCGAAGTGCTCGATCATCTCCGCCAGGGAGAACTTCTCGCGCTCGTCCGGCATCGACCAGCCCATGCGGCCGAGGTAGTTGAGCATCGCCTCGGGCAGGTAGCCCATGCGCTCATAGAAGGTGATGGAGGTCGGGTTCTTGCGCTTGGAGAGCTTGCTCTTGTCCGGGTTGCGCAGCAGCGGCATGTAGCAGAGCGTGGGCTGCTCCCAGCCGAAATACTCGTAGAGCTTGATCAGCTTGGGCGCCGACGGCAGCCACTCCTCGCCACGGAGCACGTGGGTGATGCCCATCAGGTGGTCATCGACTACGTTGGCCAGGAAGTAGGTGGGCAGGCCATCGGTCTTCATCAGCACCTGCATGTCCATGCGGTCCCACGGGATCTCGACGTCGCCACGGAGCATGTCCGGAACCACGCAGACGCCCTCGGTGGGCATCTTCATGCGGATCACATGGGGCTCGCCCGCGGCGATGCGCTTGGCCGATTCCTCGCGGGGGAGGTGCATGCAGTGGCCGTCGTAGCGCGGGGTTTCCTTGCGTTCGGTCTGCTCGGCACGCAGCTTGTCCAGGCGCTCGGCGGTGCAGAAGCAGGGGAAGGCATGGTCCTTGTCCACCAGCTCCTGGGCGTACTTCTTGTAGATCTCACCGCGCTCGCTCTGGCGGTACGGGCCATGCGGGCCGCCCACATCCGGGCCCTCGTCCCACTCGATGCCCAGCCAGCGCAGGGCGTCGAAGATCTGCTGCTCGGACTCGCGGGTGGAACGCAACTGGTCCGTGTCCTCGATGCGCAGGATGAACTGGCCACCGTGCTGACGGGCGAAGCAGAGATTGAAGAGGGCGATGTAGGCGGTACCGACGTGCGGGTCACCGGTGGGCGACGGCGCGATGCGGGTGCGGACAGTGGTCATGGAAGGTCCTGATACAGAGGAACGGTCAAGGGCGCGATGTTAGCAGGCGCGAGCCGGCGGGCTCCAGCCACGCGGCCTCCTCCTCCATGGCCAACCGGGCCATGAGGAAATCCAGGAAGGCCTTGACCTTCATCGCCTGGAATCGCCGCGAGGGGTAGACGGCGTAGATCTCGCCACTGGGCAGTGGAATCCCAGGCAACAGCTCGACCAGCTCCCCACGGCGCACCGCCTGCTCGGTGATCATCAGCGGCAGCGAGGCAATGCCCGCGCCCCCCAGCACCGCCTCGCGGGCGAAGGTGATGTTGTTGCAGTGCAGCACCCGTTGGCAGGGCACGGACGTATCCAGCAGCGGCCAGTAACGCTGGGAGTCGATGGGCAGGAGCACGGCGCGGTGCTGGGCCAGGTCTTCGGCCGTACGCGGCACGCCATGGGCCGCCAGGTAGGCCGGGCTGGCGCATAGGCGTCGTCCGGCCTCGAACAACTTGCGGGCGATCAGGCTCGAGTCCTGCGGCTGGCCCACCAGGATGGCGATGTCCACCCCCTCCTCCAGCGGGTCCACTTCCCGGGAGGTGAGCTCCACCTGGGCGGTGATCTGCGGGTACTGGCTCATGAATTGCCCGAGCACCCGGCCGAGGAACATCTGGCCGAACTCGATGGGGGCCGTGATACGCAACAATCCGGACGGTGCCTGCTGCAGCTGCATCACTGCCTGCTCGGCCTCGGCGAAGTCGAGCATGATCTGGCGGCACCGGTCGTAGTACGCCTGCCCCACTTCCGTGAGCCGCAGCTTGCGGGTGGTGCGGTTGAGCAGGCGCACCCCAAGCCGCTCCTCCAGCAGTGCGATGCGCCGGCTCACCGTGGACTTCTGCATGCCCAGGCTGTGTGCCGCCTGGGTAAAACTGTGCAACTCCACGACACGGGTGAAGATCAGCGCATCATCCAGCCCCATTATTGTTCCCCATAAGCAACAAAGTTTACGAAGTGTACTGGCTACTTGCCTGACTGGAACAGTGCTAGATTCCCGCGTCTTTGATCACAGATTCGAGTCTGCCCATGCCTGCCCCGTTGAAACGCCGCCTGTTCATCTTCCTGACGCTGTTGGTGCTGGTGGCCGGTGGTTTCTTCGCGCATTGGCTGCTGATCGGCCGCTTCCTGGAGAGCACGGACAATGCCTATGTCCAGGGCGAAATCACCCGGGTCTCGAGTCAGTTGGGCGCGCGTATAGAAGAGGTGCTGGTGGGGGACAACCAGGCCGTCAAGAAAGGGGACCTGCTGGTGCGCCTGGAGTCGGCAGACTTCCGCGTCGCCCTGGAGCGTGCCCAGGCCACCCTGGCGACCCGCGAGGCCGAACTGGCCCAGGCCCAGAGCAAACTCACCCAGCAGTCCAGCCTGATCGCCGCCAGCGAGGCGGATGTCTCCGCGAGCCAGGCCACCCTGGGCCGCACCCAGATCGACTTGTCCCGCGCCCAGACCTTGCGCAAGCCCGGCTACGTGTCGGAAGAGCGCGTCACCACCCTCTCGGCCGACTCCCGCGTCGCCCGCTCGCAACTGGCCAAGGCCGAAGCCGACCTCAAGGCCCAGCGCGTGCAGACCGACGCCCTGCGCGCCGACATCAAGCGCCTCGAGGCACAGATCGCCACCGCCCGGGCGGACATCGCCCAGGCCGAACTGAACCTGGCACGCACCGAGATCCGCGCCCCCATCGACGGCTTCGTCGGCCAGCGCGCGGCACGCAACGGCCAGTACGTGCAGGTGGGTGCCCACCTGATGTCCCTGGTACCGGACCAGGACATCTGGGTGCAGGCCAACTTCAAGGAAACCCAGATCGAACACATGCAGCCGGGCCAGAAGGTGGAACTGGTGTTCGACAGCTTCCCCAGCACGCCGATCGAAGGCCGCGTGGACAGCCTGTTCGCCGCCTCCGGCGCGCAGTTCAGCCTGCTGCCGCCGGACAATGCCACCGGCAACTTCACCAAGGTGGTGCAGCGCATCCCGGTGAAGATCACCTTCGACCGCGAAAGCCCCCTGAAAGGCCGCATCCGCCCCGGCATGTCGGTGCTGGTGAAGGTCTCCATCCAGCGGGATGAATGACCGTGGCCGCTGACGCGCTGCTGCGCCCCACCGGCGAACCCAGCCGACGAGACTGGATCGCCGTGATGAGCGCCATGCTCGGCGCCTTCATGGCGGTGCTGGACATCCAGATCACCAACTCTTCGCTCAAAGACATCCAAGGCGCGCTGTCGGCCACGTTGGAAGAAGGCTCGTGGATCTCCACCTCCTACCTGGTGGCCGAGATCATCATGATTCCCCTCACCGCCTGGCTGGTGCAGCTGCTTTCGGCACGCCGTCTGGCCGTGTGGGTTTCCCTGGGCTTCCTCGCTTCCTCGCTGCTCTGCTCCCTGGCCTGGAACCTGGAGAGCATGATCGTCTTCCGTGCCATGCAGGGCTTCACCGGCGGGGCACTGATCCCCCTGGCCTTCACCCTCACGCTGATCAAGCTGCCGGAACACCACCGCGCCAAGGGCATGGCGCTGTTCGCCATCACCGCCACCTTCGCGCCTTCCATCGGTCCGACGCTGGGGGGCTGGCTCACCGAGAACTTCGGCTGGGAATACATCTTCTACATCAACGTGCCCCCGGGCCTGCTGATGATCGCCGGCCTGATGTACGGCCTGGAGAAGAAGGCGCCCCACTGGGAACTGCTCAAGCGCACGGACTACGCCGGCATCGTCACCCTCGGCATGGGGCTGGGCTGCCTGCAGGTATTCCTCGAAGAGGGGCATCGCAAGGACTGGCTGGAATCGAACCTGATCGTCGGCCTGGGCAGCATCGCCCTGGTGAGCCTGGTGCTGTTCGTCATCCTGCAGCTCTCACGCCCAAACCCGCTGATCAACCTGGGCATCCTGGCCAACCGCAATTTCGGGCTCAGCAGCATCTCCAGCCTGGGCCTGGGCGTGGGGCTCTATGGCTCCATTTATGTGCTGCCGCTCTACCTGGCGCAGATCCAGGGCTACAACGCCCTGCAGATCGGCGAGGTGATCATGTGGATGGGCGTGCCCCAGCTGTTCCTGATCCCGCTGGTGCCCAAGCTGATGAAGATCATTTCGCCGAAGCTGCTGTGCGCCATCGGCTTTGGGCTGTTCGGCGCGGCCAGCTTCGCCTCGGGCGTCCTCAATCCGGACTTTGCCGGCCCGCAGTTCAACCATATCCAGATCATTCGTGCCCTGGGCCAGCCCCTGGTGATGGTGACCATTTCGCTGATCGCCACCGCCTACATCCTGCCCCAGGATGCCGGCTCGGCTTCCAGCCTGTTCAACATCCTGCGCAACCTGGGCGGCGCTATCGGCATCGCCCTGCTGGCCACGCTGCTGGACAGCCGCGCCAAGGTCTACTTCGACTACCTGCGTGAATCCCTGGTGCCCAGCAATCCCCAGGTCGCAGAACGCCTCGCCCTGCTTTCGGAGAAGCTCGGCAGCGATCAGGCGGCGCTGGGCAAGCTGAGCGAGATCGCCCACCAGCAGGCGGCAATCATGGCGTACAACGATGCCTTCCATTTCATCGGCATCGCCCTCGGGGTCAGCATGATTGCCGTGCTGCTGACCCGCAGCCTGCCGGCCGGTGGCAGCGGGGCCGGCGCTGCTGCCCACTGATCCCCGATCAGACCTTCAGCAGCAGGTCGCGCAGCTTCTGGATTTCGTCCCGCAGCTGCGCAGCGGCCTCGAACTCCAGATCGCGGGCGAGCTGGAACATCTTCTCTTCCATCTGCCGGATGCGCTTGTTGATCTCGCTGGGCGAGCGCAGTTCGGCCTCGTAGCGGGCACTCTCTTCGGCCGCCTTGGCCTGGGCTTTGCGTTTGTTGCTGCGCGCCCCCGGTACGGTCGCGCCTTCGAGGATGTCCTTGATGTCCTTCTGGACGCCCCTGGGCACGATGCCGTGAGCCTCGTTGAAGGCGATCTGCTTGGCACGGCGACGCTCGGTCTCGTCGATTGCCCGCTGCATCGATCCCGTGACGTTGTCGGCATAGAGGATCGCCCGGCCGTGCAGGTTCCGCGCGGCGCGGCCAATGGTCTGGATCAATGAGCGCTCCGAACGCAGGAAGCCCTCCTTGTCCGCGTCCAGGATGGCTACCAGCGAGACCTCGGGCATGTCCAGGCCCTCGCGCAACAGGTTGATCCCCACCAGGACATCAAAGGCGCCGGTGCGCAGGTCGCGGATAATCTCGACCCGCTCGACGGTGTCGATGTCGGAGTGCAGGTAGCGCACGCGAACGTCGTGATCCCCCAGGTAGTCGGTGAGGTCCTCCGCCATTCGCTTGGTCAGGGTTGTGACCAGGACGCGCTGGTCCAGCGCGACACGCTTGCGGATCTCCGAGAGCAGATCGTCTACCTGGGTCGCGGCCGGCCGCACTTCGATTTCAGGGTCCACCAGGCCGGTGGGGCGCACCACCTGCTCGACCACGCGACCGGCATGTTCACCCTCGTAAGGCCCCGGCGTGGCCGAGACGAAGATGGTCTGCGGCGCCATCAGTTCCCATTCATCGAAGCGCATCGGACGGTTGTCCAGGGCGGACGGCAGGCGGAAGCCGTACTCCACCAGGGTTTCCTTGCGGGAACGGTCGCCTTTGTACATGGCGCCGATCTGCGGGACGGTGACGTGGGATTCGTCGATCACCAGCAGGGCATTCGGCGGGAGGTAGTCATACAGGGTGGGCGGTGCCTGCCCGGGATCACGTCCGGACAGGTAGCGGGAGTAGTTCTCGATGCCGTTGCAGTAGCCCAGTTCGAGAATCATCTCCAGGTCGAAGCGGGTGCGCTGCTCCAGTCGCTGGGCCTCCAGCAGCTTGTTGGCGCCACGCAACTGCTCCAGCCGCTCCTTGAGCTCCTCCTTGATCTTCTCTACCGCCTCGAGCAGCGTCTCGCGCGGCGTGACGTAGTGGCTCTTGGGGTAGAAGGTGAAGCGGGGCAGCTTGCGGATCACCTCGCCGGTGAGCGGGTCGAACGCGGAAAGGCTCTCGACCTCGTCGTCGAACAGCTCAACGCGAATGGCCTCCAGGTCGGACTCGGCGGGGAAGATGTCGATCACATCACCGCGCACCCGGAAGGTGGCGCGGGCGAAATCCATGTCGTTGCGGGTGTACTGCAGGTCCGCCAGGCGCCGAAGCAAGGCGCGTTGGTCGATGCGGTCCCCACGGTCCAGGTGCAGCACCATCTTCAGATAGGACGCGGGGTCACCCAGGCCATAGATCGAGGACACGGTGGCCACGATGATCGCATCCGGGCGCTCCAGCAACGCCTTGGTCGCCGAGAGGCGCATCTGCTCGATGTGGTCGTTGATCGAGGCGTCCTTCTCGATGTAGGTGTCCGAGGACGGGACGTAGGCCTCAGGCTGGTAATAGTCGTAGTACGAGACGAAGTACTCGACGGAATTGTTCGGAAAAAAGGCCTTGAACTCACCGTAAAGCTGGGCTGCCAAGGTCTTGTTGGGCGCCAGAACCAGGGTGGGCCGCTGCACCTGGGCGATCACATTGGCGATGCTGAAGGTCTTGCCGGAGCCGGTCACGCCCAGCAGAGTCTGGTGCGAAAGGCCCGCTTCCAGGCCCTCCACCATCTGACGGATGGCCTCGGGCTGGTCGCCGGCGGGCTGGAAACGCGTGACGAGCTGAAAGTTTGACATGGCGATCCTCGGACTTGCGGTGTGACCCCCTCGCGCAGAGGGCGTCAAAACTGGCGAAAAGCGGGCGTTTGATGTCGCCCCTGGCGACCGTGACCGCTATAATACCGGCCCGATTGCGCAACCCCAATGCAGACGCTCGGGGTTGCTCAGGCCCCCTCCCCTTCCCTCTCCTCGAGCAGCCGCATCATGAGTCTGTTTTCTGCTGTCGAAATGGCCCCACGCGACCCGATCCTGGGCCTTAACGAAGCATTCAACGCCGATACCCGCCCCACGAAGGTGAACCTCGGCGTAGGCGTCTACTACAACGAGCAAGGCCGTATCCCCCTGCTCCGCGCCGTAGCCGAAGCCGAAAAAGCCCGCATCGAAGCCCATGCACCCCGCGGCTACCTGCCGATCGAAGGCATTGCCGCCTATGACCAGGCCGTGCAAAAGCTGCTCTTCGGCGCCGACTCCCAACTGCTGGCTGAAGGCCGTGTCGTCACGACCCAGGCTGTAGGCGGCACCGGCGCGCTGAAAACCGGCGCAGACTTCCTCAAGCGCCTGCTACCCGACGCAGTTGTGGCCATCAGCGATCCGAGCTGGGAAAACCACCGCGCGCTGTTCGAGTCCGCCGGCTTCCCGGTCCAGAACTACCGCTACTACGATGCCGCTACCCATGGCGTAAACCGCGCCGGCCTGCTGGAAGACCTGAAAGCCCTGCCCGCACGCTCCATCGTGGTCCTCCACGCCTGCTGCCACAACCCGACCGGCGTCGACCTGGAATTGGATGACTGGAAGGCGGTACTGGAAGTCCTGCGCGAGCGCGAGCACGTTCCGTTCTTGGACATCGCCTACCAGGGTTTTGGTGCAGGTATCGACGAAGACGCCTTCGCTGTCCGCCTGTTCGCCGAATCCGGGCTGCAGTTCTTCGTGTCCAGTTCCTTCTCCAAGTCGTTCTCGCTGTACGGTGAACGTGTTGGCGCGCTATCTGTCGTCACCAGCTCGAAGGAAGAGGCCGGCCGGGTCCTGTCCCAGGTCAAGCGCGTCATCCGCACCAACTACTCCAACCCACCAACCCACGGCGCCACCGTGGTAGCCAGCGTGCTGAACAGCAATGAACTGCGCGCCATGTGGGAAGCTGAACTCGCCGAGATGCGTAGCCGCATCCACAGCATGCGCCTCGCCATGGTCGAGCAACTCGCCACCCAAGGCGCCAAGCGCGACTTCAGCTTCGTTGCTCGCCAGCGCGGCATGTTCTCCTACTCCGGCCTTACCGCCGAGCAGGTCGAGCGCCTGAAGAACGAGTTCGGCATATACGCCGTCAGCACAGGTCGCATCTGCGTAGCTGCACTGAACGGCAGCAACCTGGACAGCATCACCCACGCCATCACCCAAGTGCTCTGAGCAAGGCAGGAGAAGCTCAAGCCAGGTGCTTGACTTCTCCTTTCTAATCAGTAAGATACGCACCGTTGTTCCGCGATAGCTCAGTCGGTAGAGCAAATGACTGTTAATCATTGGGTCCCTGGTTCGAGTCCAGGTCGCGGAGCCAAACTCAAAAGCCTTCGGTATGTGCCGAGGGCTTTTCGTTTATGCACCCGATTCGTACCAGCCTCGCATTACCCTACGAAGTACGTGTCTAGTCCTGAAATAGGTTTACACCTTTCAGGCCAAGTTCCAGACCTCAAAACGCCCGTTGGACCGCATCGGGCGTTTTGTATTTCAGGGCCAGGTGAGTGCCCGTTCCCGGTTATAGATATCGACGGCTTCGCGCACCATACGGCGCGCGTGTCCGAGGTCAGTGTGGTCTGTCCCGCGCTGAGTGGACACTGACTTTAGGTGGATAATGTCCACCGCAAGGAGTGTTCATGACCCAGACCAGACGACGTTTTCCCGAATCCTTCAAACGCGAGGCGGTAGACTAGGTACTTGCAGGCACGCCGCTTCGTCATGTAGCCGAGACGCTGGGCATCGCTGAAAGCCTGTTGGGCAAATGGAAGCGCCAGTACGAGCAGCAAGGTGACGATGCCTTTCCGGGCAACGGCAAGCAGCGAGGCGAGAGCGCGGAACTGCGTCGTCTACGCCAGCAACTGGCTCAGGTCACCATGGAGCGCGATGTTTTAAAAAAGGCGCTCGCCATCTTCTCGCAGCCCACGAAGTGAAGTTCCGCGCCATCGAGGCGTTGGCCGGTCGCTATCCCGTAGCGCCAATGTGTCGGCTGCTGCGGGTATCCCGCAGCGGCTTCTATGCATGGCAGCAGCGACCACCTTCGGCGAGAGAGATGGCGAATCGGCGTCTGAGCAAGGAGATCCGCACCATCCACCATGAGGTGAATGGGATCTATGGCCATCACCGAATCAAGCCGAGTTGGTAGCCATGGGGCATGCGTGTGGTCGACACCGGGTTGCTCGACTGATGCGCAAAGCCGGTCTGCGCGTTCGTTCGCGCAAGCGCTGGCGGTTAGTTTCCAGCAGTCGTCATGCTCTGCCGATTGCCCCGAACCATCTGGATCGCCAGCTTGCCTCGGATCGCGCCAATCGGTACTGGGTCTCGGACATGACCTACGTGCGGACGGCCCAAGGCTGGCTATATCTGGCCGTCGTGCTCGATCTCTATTCACGCGCTGTCGTCGGTTGGGCGATGCACCACCGCATGCAGCAGGCTTTGGTACATGCCGCGCTGGAGATGGCCGTTGCACGTCGACAGCCGAAAAAAGAAGTGCTGCTGCACTCGGATCGTGGCAGCCAATACTGCGCGTACGACTACCAGGCCTTGCTTCGGCGACATCGAATCGTGCCCAGCCATTCACGTCCGGGGAACTGCTGGGACAACGCCGCGATGGAGAGCTTCTTCCGTTCGCTGAAGGCTGAGCGGGTGTACCTGACTCGCTACGCCAGTTACCAGGAGGCGAAAACCGACCTGTTCGACTACATCCGCTTTTACAATCACCGCCGTCGCCACTCGACGTTGGGCTATCTCAGTCCGATGGAGTTTGAGCGGCGAAATGCGAGCAGTAGCTCTTAACTACCTGTCCACCAGTCCCGGGACAGACCAAATCAGAGCTATTTTGAAATAAGGGCGAAGATGTAAACCTTAATGAGGACGGGGCACAAAAAAGCCGGCTATCAAACCGGCTTCCTTATTTTAGGCCTCAGCACTTACTCGACGCTAAGCCTGTCGCGGTTCGCCTCAAGAGTCTTGGCGCCAATTCCCTTGACCTGCAGCAGATCGTCTACGGATGAGAATGCACCATTGGCTTCGCGATACTCCACGATTGCCTTGGCCTTCAACTCACCAACTCCGACCATCGCCCCCTGCAACGCAGCAGCATCGGCCTTGTTGATATCCACCTTTTTTACGACCTGCTCGGTAGCAACCTTCGTCGGCTCGCTCTTGGATGGCGTCTCCGCAGCAATGGCGAACCCGGTAAAACCGAGGAAGACGAACAACAGGGAAAGAATCCGTACGAGGATCATCACTTAAATCTCCATGTGACTAGCTTGAGGTGCGGTACTCCTAAACCCGCCGAGCCAAGCTAGCCCCTGGAGAGAGGCGGCTCAATTCCACGCTGTTGATGGATCCAGTCAACGATTTCCTCATCGGGAGAGTATCCGTTTACAGTCTCACGTAGGATCTGGCGCACCGTCTTGTAATCGTCCTGTTCAACCGCTTCAAGCAGGCGCTCAATGACAGTCTTGAAAGCCTCCCAAGGCAGATGCTCTTCATTCGCCCTCATGATCATCGGGTGATCGGTCGGACTGACGTTCTCGCCAATCAGCAACTCTTCGTACAGCTTCTCGCCCGGACGCAGTCCTGTGAACTCGATAGCGATATCACCATTTGGATTGTCTTCACTACGAACGCTGAGCCCCGAGAGATGGATCATCTTTTCCGCCAACTCGGCAATCTTGACGGGCTGCCCCATGTCCAATACGAAGACATCCCCACCCTGCCCCATCGAGCCGGCCTGGATGACAAGCTGAGCAGCCTCCGGGATAGTCATGAAGTAGCGAGTGATACTGGGGTGAGTAACGGTGACCGGGCCGCCCCGCTTGATTTGCTCACGAAACAGCGGAATCACCGAGCCGGACGACCCCAGCACGTTACCGAAACGGACCATGGTGAAGCGGGTCTTGTTGACCTGGTTTACTCCGGCCTTCTGTACGAGCAGTACAGGCGCCGCCTCACGACTCAAGGCCTGCAACACCATCTCGGCCAAGCGCTTGGTGCTGCCCATTACGTTGGTTGGACGCACGGCTTTATCAGTTGAAATCAGAACGAAGTGCTCAACTCCGGCCTGGATAGCAGCCTGAGCGGTGTTCAGGCTACCGATAACGTTATTGAGTACACCCTCCGCAATGTTGTGCTCAACAAGGGGGACATGCTTATAGGCGGCCGCATGGTAGACGGTATCCACTTTCCATGTGCGCATCACATCCAGCAACCGATCGCTGTTACGTATCGAGCCCAGAATCGGCAACAAACGCACAGGCAGGCTATGAGAGCGAACACGTCGCTCCAGCTCCGAGTGGATGCTGTAGAGGTTGAATTCGCTGTGCTCGAAAAGAATCAACGTCTCGGGATTACAGTTGAGAATCTGCCGACAGAGCTCGGAGCCAATAGAACCACCTGCACCAGTGACTATCACTATCCGGCCACGAATACAGCGCTCGAACAAGTCAGCTCGGGGAGGGACCGAGTCACGCCCAAGCAAATCGGCGATATCCACTTCTTGCAGGTCACTGACACTGACACGACCACTGGCTAGATCCATGAATCCAGGAACAGTGCGGACATGAACTGGGTAACGCTCCAACGACGCAATAATCTCGCGGCGGCGCTGACGAGTA
The DNA here is from genome assembly GCF_006715895.1 of Pseudomonas sp. SLBN-26. Classification (NCBI taxonomy): domain Bacteria; kingdom Pseudomonadati; phylum Pseudomonadota; class Gammaproteobacteria; order Pseudomonadales; family Pseudomonadaceae; genus Pseudomonas; species Pseudomonas sp. SLBN-26. Next base: position 6,268,653 of record NZ_VFOB01000001.1, on the reverse strand, counting down.
GCAGATGGGATGGCGAGAAGTACCTCGCGAGTAGCGGTCTGCGAAATCATCGATGGAATGTTTGCTGGCTTGTATACCTTGAGACCATCAATGACGCGATCCGCCAGACTCTCGTCATCATCGATGAAAGCAACGGGGCGCATCGCCTTGCCCATGCGCAGTGCAGCTGCCAACTGATTTCCTGCTGAACCCGCACCATAGATCGCCACTCTGGGCAGACGATCATCCGAAAGTAAGGAGAAGTCCGAGAAGAGGCTTCCGGCGAAATACTGACGCATGAGCAGGCGCAGGCCACCGATAAAGCATAGACAAAGCCACCAATAGATGAAGATGACTGAGCGTGGCATCAACTCATCTGGACGAATCAGGTAGATAACCACCGCCAAGATAAGCGTGGATAGGCTGACCGCATTGAATATCGTGAGTAATGCGTTGGAGCCAAAATAACGAAGTACAGCGCGGTAAAGGCCGAAATTGATAAAGAGAGGAACAGCTGTGAAAGGGGCGATTAGAAATAGCCAGGAATAGTCTGCAAAGGGGTTGATGAACCCCTCGGAGCCCAACCTGATGGCAAATGACAACCAGAGGGCCGCCCAGATAAGCAAAATATCAACGACTACCTGCATGGCCCGCTTACGCTGGCGAGAGAGCCCCAAGAGACGCACTCGCATATCTAGAAGCGCCATGAGCCCTCCCAAACAGGACTAAAAATAACCATCACGCACTTCCCTCCTTTACACCTGCTCGATACCTGATGCACAACAGAACCAGAGGTGCGTAAGCCAGTACCAACCCTACAAGTTCGTTCAAGTTACCGGTACCGACCAGCAAAGCCAGAGGCAATAGCCAGATGACGTTGATGATGACCACTGCCAGCGTTACGGGCAGGTGACGCCCATAGAGACGGGAAGCATATTGGTAAGCGTGGCTTCGGTGAGCCTCATAAGGCTTCTCGCCGTTCAGCAGCCGGCGAATCAGCGTAAAGGTCGCGTCCGAGATGAAGACGCCGAGAAGGATCAACCACCCCCAGAAGAAATGCATATCCAGCCATGCTGCCTGGATCGTCAGCAATCCGAGTATGATGCCTAGAAAACCACTGCCCGCATCCCCCATGAATATCCGTGCAGGGGGGAAGTTCCAAAACAAAAAACCAACGACCGAGAAGGCAACGCAAAGCGGCAGGACTGGAAGCGTCGGTGACGCGGCAAACCACATCAGTAGCGCCCCCCCGGCACATGCACAGACAGCCTCTACACTAGCGATGCCATCGATACCATCCATGAAGTTGTATAGATTCAACATCCATACGAGGTAGAAAACCGCTAGCAGATGGCCGATCCAGCCCAGGTCGAACTCTACCCACATAATGATCAGGGGCGGAAATCCTCCCAGCCAGAACAGCGCCCACGCCGCCGCCGCAAAGTGTCCAAGCAGCCGCCACCTAGCCGCAATGTGACCATGATCATCGAGAAAGCCCAATAGAGCTGTGCTGGCTCCAGCACCCATGAAGGCGACAAAAATTGGCCACTCGATCAAGCCCGCCACTAGAAGAGCGCACAGGGAGAGAAGAAAACAGAACACAACGGCTGCCCCTCCGCCCCGCGGAGTTGGCAACTTATGCGAGCTCCTTTCGTTCGGAACATCCATGAGGCTGCGGGAAAGCGCGTATCGACGCATGACCCCCGTCAGCAGGAAGGCTGCCAGGGTCAGAAAAGGGAGAAGGAGCAGAAAAGTCATGAAACCCGCTGTTCGATAAGATGCTTAGCAGTTTCGTTCAGGGCATCCTGAACCTTGCAGGGAGGCGCCCACTCGAGCAGGCGCTTTGTTTTTTGGATATCGACCTGAAGAGAATCGCACAAGCGCTGCGCCATGCCCCGTCGACCCAGAATCGTCGCAGCCCACATAATCAATTTCGCGGGTATCGGAATCAGACGTGCTGGTTCACCGAGGGCCTCGCCCAGTCGGAAAAGCAGTGTAGTTGTAGACATGTCATCGTCATCGCTGACAAGGAAGGTCTCGCCCTTTGCGCCGGGGTGGTCAATACACCGGATGATCAAATCAACCAGATTGAACACGGCGACAAGGCTACGCGAATTATCAACCCTCCCCAACGGCAATGGGAGCCCTTTCTGCAGCCAGCGCATCAGTGTCAGAAAGTTGGCCCCGACGCCGGGGCCATATACGAGAGGAGGCCTAATAATAACGAGCTCCATCCCGGTTTCGCGTGCAAGTCTCTGCAGCCCCTCCTCCGCCAACAATTTGGACCGCGCGTAAGCATCGCCTGGCGCAGGCAGGTCGTCCGCAGTAAACGGGCAATTGGCTCGGGTCTGTTCGCCGTTGACCTTGATCGAGCTGATAAAAATGAAACGGCGAACCCCCATGGCAGCAGCCTGCTTGGCCAGATTGAGACTGCCCTGGACGTTAACTCGATCAAACATCTTCTCGGACTGGTCACCAGACTCCCCCATGACGTGCACTCGTGCAGCACAATGCACAACGACATCAACGCCTTGAAGCAGCTCAGTCCACCCTGTATCGGGCCCCAGATCCGCGACGCCCCTTACATCCGAAAAGCGGCACGCTGCAACCTTGGCCTCTCGAACTACGGCTCGTGCGGCGAAACGCCCTTCAGACACGAGCCGAGACATCAACGCACTCCCGACGAAGCCATTTGCGCCCGTAACCAAACAACGCGTCATTGAACTCCCTCTATCTGACGCTTGGGGATGGCCCCGGCAAAATAGAACCGGAACAAATACCTGAGCAGACTACGCAAATACCAGCTGAAGTGCTTGGAGAACAAATGTCGGTTCTGAAACGCACCGGTATGAATGGCCTTGACCTTCGGCAAATAAAGCAAACGGACTGAATCACGCCTGCGAGCCCTCAAGCAAAGGTCTACATCCTCGAAGTACATGAAATAGCGCTCATCGAATCCGCGCAACGCAGTATAGAGCGCAGGTTTTATGATGAGAAAAGAGCCAGCCGCCCAGTCACAATAAACCGGAGAGTCATAAATCTCTCGATTGATCAACGAGCCACGCCCGATCTTGAGAAAGCGAGCAACATAATCAGAAAGCCGGGGAAAGAAGCGAACGCTAGGATCAAGCTCCGACATCTCAGGGTTTCGAAATAGACTTATGGACGCCAATGAAGGCCTGTAGAGCAAGAGCTCCTCGTGCAACAACAGTAGTCCGTCCCTGCTGATCTTCACATCGGGGTTGCAGCAGATGAAATAGTCTTCATCCCGCACGGAGAAATGCTCCGCCAAGAGACGAAAACCACGGTTATTATTGGCACCAAAACCGCAAGGCGCGTCCAAAGGCGACGCGTACAAAATTGAATGATTCTCGCAGTACCCTCTAAGAGCCGCTTCCCCAAGGTTATCGACTACACATACGGCTATTGAATTGAGCCCCAAGAACGCGGGCAATGAATCCATAACGAGATCCGCATGCCCATGGGACACAATACAAACATATAGCTTCAAGCAAACCTCCAAGAACAATGCACTCTAGCTTCGCTCCCGCCTGGCCCGAAAAGCAGCCGGCGCGCGCGAAATCAGAGCGACGATCAAACCAAGCCGCCATCGGATGCGTGTGGACAGGTCTATTGTAGAAATTTGAGCCGTGCTGGACTGATTGGCATCGTGACGCCTGTAAAGCAGGCCCGGTTGCTGAAAAAAATAAACGCGTCCATACAATTCCGCCACGAGCCCCAACCACCAGTCATGCATAGGAATGTTGACAGGAAATGGCAGCGCCAGTTCGAGAATGCGCTTTCGGAATGCCATGCAGCAGCCTTGATAAGAGTTGCTAACCAGATTCTTCAGCAACCCAGGGCCGGAGTTATTAAGCAAATAGAATGAGGGAGCGATCAAGCCTAGATCACGGTCGACAACGGTACAGTCGCACACGACAAGATCATGGTCTCGAAGGTAGGACACGACACTTTCCAGTCGCCCTGGAAGCCAAACATCATCCTGATCAGAAAGAATTATAATGTCCCCTTGTGCGTGGAGAAGCGCATTCTGGAAGTTGGCGATCAACCCCTGACGAGGCCCTTGTAGCAACCTGATCCGGGGGTCATTGAATCCATGGATCTTTTCAAGAGTACCGTCACTCGACCCATCATCCGAGACAATGACTTCGTCCTCAGGCGATAACTGCGCGAGGATAGAAGACACCTGCTCAGAGATATAAGCCTCTCCATTGTAAGAGGCTAGGCATACGCTGATCATTACGCTGAACGCTCTCTTCGAAGAACATCCTCTAGAAAGGAAATCCGCTGCATTTCGAGAACATCACTACCCACAAATTTTTTCGCAGACTCCGGTGGCACAACGTAGTCACGATTCTCAAGGCAAAACGCACGTAACGCATCCCTTACCTCAACAAGCTCACCTTGCATGTCGGCCTGCAAGACCCAAGCCGGGCTACAATCCAAGAACGCAGTATCAGAATACCCGATGAACACTGGAAAACCTGCGGCAATGTACTCTCTGACTTTCAGGGGACAAGCTTCCTGCATTCCATTTTTATAAAGAGAAAGAGAACCAATGCAGATATGACTTCGCCTCATGATCTCTCGGTATCGCTCGACACCAAGATAACCATGAAAGAACAGATTAGATCTATCCACACCTGAATAACCCACCACATTGAAATCAAACTCAGGCAGCGCCTCAGCCAAGCGTTCGATATGCTCAACCCCGTGCCAAGGCTGGCCTGGCGTCCCAATGAAGAACAGGCCGATACGTCCTGGCCCAAGATCCTTCATGGGCTCATATTGCTCCAGATCAATGCTGTTTGGAACAACGAATATCGGTTTAGAGTACTTCGAAAAATCAGGCGAAGCAGCAAGCTCGCGCGTAACGCTAACCATCCCTCGGACGCGAGAAAGAATGAGCCCCCTGAAAAAACGGTAGACATAATAACGCAAGCGAGAACGCAACGTTCGCTCAAGGCGGGCCAAAAGGCGAAACTCATTTACATCATGTGAGTTTAACTCAGTCACACAAATATAATCATTGAGAATTTTATGCAACGTACAACTAAAGCTTATATACCGAAAATAGACAACATCAGGAGAGAACTCTCTTACATCATCTAGAAGTGATTCATTCTGCCTCAGAGCCGAGGAGAAATCACCTTTTCGCAAATACTGTCGCCCAGACAATATGGACTCACCAAGCCGAGGGGTTGTACAAAAAACCTCGACATCGTGCCCTTGCCCTCTCCAGGCCTTTATTTGTGATGCCACCTTCTTTATCACCCCATCATTAGAGGTGGCATCATGAAAAACCAAATATGCAATCTTCACTAAAACAGGCTCCAATACGAGTCAAGCAGAGCGCCAGTCAGTGCACTCATGATTACTGACCTAGAGAATACCATCGGCAGAAATTGATCCAACGCCACACCTGCGGAGTATATGGCTGCTGCCCAGCAACAATGGATTCGAATGCTTTCCTCAGTTGCATCTGATCTAGGAATGGCAACTCAAGGTCTTCGCTCAACCAACCACGAATAGTGTCTGCCATTGGCAACAGCCATTGCCGTTCAGGCGTTGCAAAACCTATTTTGTCGCGACGATCCAAGACCTCGTCAGGGACGATACCGCGCAATGCGGCACGCAATAACCTCTTTGTTTCTCCTTGAGGAGAAATAAGGTATTCCTCGGGCAACGAGAGCAAGGACTGAGCAAGGTCTGGGGTTAGAAACGGAACCCGGCTTTCCACTGAGAAACGCATGGAGTTTCGATCACCATGACGCAGCAAGGCAGGAAGCCCTTTCTTCGTCAAAGCAAGCGCCAACTCACCAGCCAAACGACGCCCCGCTATTGCACCACCAGCCTGCTGGCGCGGGTATTTTGTAAGAACTCCTTGTTCTGCTAGATATCTGGCGTTGATCCACTGCGGAGTACCGCTAGATCCTTTTAGGCTACGGAGACTCTCATACAGGTAGTCTGGAGCGATCTCGCCCATAACCTGCTTGATGCCCATCCCCCAGGAGCGGCCTGGCCACCGTGTCCAGCTTGCGAGGAAGCTCCAGGCCCGTCCGTACTCCCCTCGCTCCAGCATGCTTCTCACGCGGTGCCCCGGATAGCCCTCGTATCCGGCCAGCATCTCGTCTGCGCCTTGCCCATCCAGCGTGACTGTTACTTCATTCTCCATCGCCGATCGGAAGACACGGTACTGGGCGTAAATACTCGTGCTTCCGAAAGGCTCTCCCTGGGTACGAATCATGTCGTCCAGGTCACTTGCCAACTCGTCCTGGCTCACCGTGATCTTATGAGCCGTAGCACCGACATACTGATTGATATGGTCAACCCACTGCTCTTCTGAGAGCGGGGTGCCCTTGGCAATGTAGCTGAACGTATTGATAGGTAGATCGGGCTCGACATGCCGCATGGCGCAAACAACGGCAGAGGAATCAAGCCCTCCAGAAAGGGCGGCCCCGAGCGGAACATCGCTGCGCAGATGAAGCCTGATGCTCTGAAGGAACTCCTCGCGGAAACGCTCCGCCGCCTGGTCAAAGCTCAGGTCAGTTCGCTCTGTGACAGAAGGCAGCCACCAGCGTTTCGGGGAGGCAAGAGCGCCTGAAGAGAAATCGAACTCCAAGAGGTGACCAGGCTCGAGCTGCAATACCCCGTCAACGAAAGTACGTGCATTGCTGTCGTAGTCGTTGTGGACCAGATAGTCGTAGGCACGTTGCAAGTCCAGCCCCATACGACGCCCAGTCAGCGCCTTAACGGCCGAAATTTCCGAGGCGAAGGCAAAGCTCTCAGGGGTGGAGGTATAGAAAAATGGCTTGATGCCGAACGCATCACGAACGCAAGTCAGCTTTCCTGAACGTTTTTCATATACAGCGAACGCAAACATGCCAACCAATCGCGTCAAACACGAACGCCCCCACTGCCGCCAAGCAGCTAGAAGCACTTCCGTATCGGAGTTGGAGACAAAAACATGGCCACATGCGGAAAGCTCCGCCCGCAACTCGCGATAGTTATATATCTCACCATTGAACACGATCGATGCACTGCCGTCCGGCGTGTGCATCGGCTGATGCCCCCCGGCGGTGAGGTCGATGATCGAAAGACGCGTATGTCCGAGACCAAAGGTGCCGCGTTCAAGGGCATACAGCATATGGCCACTGTCATTGGGTCCTCGGCGACGCATAGACCACAGCGCCTGAGAAAAACCCTCATCCAGACCTGAAGCATTCGCCCACCAGCCACCAGCAATACCGCACATGGTTTATATGTTCCCTATGGCCTGCACTCGCTCCGCGCCTATGCACGCATTAAAAGTCGTCGCAGTCGAATGGCCAATGAATGAATGTCGGAAAATGATAGAAGTCGAGTCACGACCATGGCAATGAGCAAGCCAACGAACAGCAAGAGCTTGAGCAGCAACGCCGTCCACAGGCCGCTCTCGGAGTGATCGATGTATCTGCCAAGAAACGCACAAAGAATAAACACCAGCACCGATGCCAAGCTCGAGTACGAAGCGTAGGGAACTGAATAAAGGGTTTGGCTGACCATCAGCCAAGCCAGGAAGAAGACGGCCGAAGACAGCAAGGTTGCCAATGCTGCACCCAAAGCCCCTAACGGTGGGACAAGAAGCCAGTTTGCGGCAAGCCCGACCAATGCTGCACCCAGGGTAATCCAAAGTTGCCAACGTGTTTTCTTCGCGATGGCAATGCCCGGAGCAAATATATACATCTGTGACAGCAAGAGTGCCGGCGCCAACAGCATCACCAACGGAGCAGCGCCCAGATAGTCTGGGGACGCGAATAGAATCAACAATTCTTTTGCAAACAAACCAAGAAAAAGACAACTGCTCAATGACAAGGCAAAGAACCAAGAGAACAGCCTGGCTATCTGCCGAGGCGTTTCAGGCTCTTTGAAGTGCTGATATATCAGAGGAGTAAGAGCCGCCTGCACCCCCAGTACCAGCAAGGAAATCAGACCCGCGATTCGGTTGCCAATGCCGAAAATACCTATATCGTCCAGCGTTCCAAAGTAGCCCAGGAAAAAACGATTGATATAGAGGCTTACAAAAACGGCAACGCCGGCCGGCACCAAGGGTATGGAAAACGTCAGCATGGCTTTCAGGAGGCCACGGTCGAACAACAAACCGAACGTTCCACGCAACAACCACAGGCTCAAAAGAGTAGCGCCACCCGCTGAAACCAGTTGCGCAAGAATGACACCGCTCAAAGCCAGATCGAACAACAAGCAAAAAATAACGGAAAAAATCAACGTACCTGAAGCAAAAAGAAAACTGACCAATGCATACGACTTGCTACGTAACTCCCAACGAAACTGATTGAGCAGCAGGTAGAAAATACCATTGACCGCAATGAAACCAATGGCAATCCTGAATGACGTCAAATAGTGTTCATTCCCTATGAGCCAACGGTTCAACCAGGGCGCAAAAACCTCTCCAGCTGTCAGAAAAACACCATACATCATGGCAGTGAACCAGAATGTCGTACTGGCGAGCCGACGTCGCTCATGAGGCTCACGAGTATCGGCCCAATGGCGGGCCAGCCCTTGTGATACCTCAAGCGCGACTACAAGATTGGCCAAGGCGCCCAGGGTTACCAGAAGATCATAGGCGCCATAGTCACCGGGGGATAAAACCCGTGTGTAAAGGGGAAGAAGGAATATTGCCAGCCCCTTCGATAGAAGCGATGCCAGGCCATATACCAGACTGTCGCGCAGCGCGGCCTTAAGCATTGGCGGGTATCGATGCTGAAAAAGCTATCAAGCCTTGCTCCAGCAAGGGCTTATCCGTGACCTGTAATGCTTCTGCACCGAAATGCTCTAACAGCAACGCAACCCTGTGAGCAACGCTCGCCTGGGAAAGCCCACACCCTTGAAAATATTGCACGTTCCCAGGAGACAGCCACCACTCTTCAGGCACATCATCATTCAGTAGACGCAAATAGCGCGTAGCCACAGCAGAAGAACTCCATCGCTCACTGACAAAACGCCTGGCGCGCTCACCGAGTGCTTTACGAAAGGGTGCATCGACGATGAGTCGCTCTATAGCGGCTTCCAGCTGCTCAGGAACGATGTATAGGCTTGGAGGCAATTCAGCCCCACTCAAAACACAATCAACCTGCTCGGAAAAGTAGCCGCCAACTACGGCGGGCTTTCCAAAGAAAGCTGCCTCTGTCGCGAAGACAGCTAAAGGGGTATCCGAATATAACTGGTCCACCACAAAATCGCAGGTAGCAAGCTCCTTGAGTACAACCTCATTGGGCATCTTTTCAATCTTGATCAGATCAATAGGGTGCCCCTTGCTTATAAGTCGATCAATGGTTTCCAGAATAATGGCCGTGCCTTTAAGAACAGGATGGGATGGACTGTGTAGAATGCGAATCCGTCCTGAACTGGAGCACTCCGCGGGCGGCAGGTCAACTGGCATAAACTTGGGGATTCCCAAGGAAAACCAGTTTATGTATGGGCGCTCATGAAAATGTGCAGTGGAAGGCGAGTTGACCAGGTAGTCAGCATAACGCTCCTGTAACCTCAGCCTTTTCTTGCTACTCAGCGACAGGCGCATAAGTTGAACTGCTGCCGCACTACCACTTTCAGGAAACGCGTGCATACCATCCATATAAGGAGGCCTGGTATCGCTGCCGACATAAATAAATATGATTTTTCTGGACAGGCGGCTCAACAACCAGAGCTCGAATGACGAGCTGGTTATTGTCTGGCCGTACAGAAAGATGAAGGCATCATACTTGAACGCTGCGCGAGCAAGAATCAACCAACTCCAAAGACTGTGCACAGCCACCAAAGCGAGCTTTCGTACTATGCGCGATCGGGGAGTGCTATTACGCAACGCCCCGATATATCGCCAAAACCGATAGAACCAAGGAGGAACATCACGCCCATAATTGAACGGGTGAGGAATCGAAAGCCTTACGCTCGCAGATGCACCCAGCGCGTTAAGCCCACTGGCAAGCCCCTCAGCGATACCGGCAATCTCCACAGGCCCCAAGAAGACATGTAATTTTTTTTTATGGCTCAAACTACTCACGCCCGCCCAACCACCCTGCATGGGGTACCGAATGCCTTGCAGCCAGATGGAATATCCTTCAAGACCAGACTATTTGCACCTATGACCACACCATCGCCAATGGTCACGCCTTTCACAATGACGGCATTAGGGCCGATATAGCAATTGGAGCCTATTAGAGTGGGCGCCAACTCAATGGGAGCCTGACCTCCCGACAGGGAGCGCTCGACCGTATCGTGCGTATAAATCTGTACACCAGCAGAAATTGAGCAATGGGAGCCGATGCTCAAGCCTCCTCCAGATCCATCAAGAACAGTAAATGGCCCGATCCAGGTGTGCTCGCCAACCTTCACATCACCCAGGATAAGACTGCTGTCATAGACAGAAGTCCCCTCACCGAACCCTAACTCCCGTGCCTTCTCCCAACGGTCGACTACGTAGTCTCCGAACGGAAGCGTACGCTTGAACCGCTCATGAACCTCACGTCGACGTGACACCCAAAACTTCTTGAGGCCACTTAACAATGATTCCATGTCAACGATCAACCTAGAACCGCAATCAAGGCAGTACAAACCTTCTGGACGTCATCGGTACTCATCTGCTCGAATAAAGGTAGTGCCAAGCCGCTTGCATACAGTTGTGGTCCAACTATGCAATTTCCTGCCTGATCGCCATAAATCCCAATCACACTCAAGCTCTGGGCTCCGAGGTTGGACTCCACGCCGTGTTCACGCAATGCGGCTATCACCTCACTGCGCACGAAGGAAGGATTAAGTACTACCATAAAGGTCTGCCAACTATGCCCCTCATCCCAAGCAGGACAAGTCAATAGCCCTTGCTTCACAAGCGGAGCCAAGTTACTCAAGTAGCCCTTTGCCAAATCACGACGAGTCTGGATCCACTCATCAAGATGAGGCAACTGCTGGCGGCCAAGAGCAGCTTGAAAGTTGGTCAGACGATAGTTTGTAGCTGGTTCGAAAAACTGCATGCCAGATGAAATTCGTTCCATGCCATGATTGCGTAACCGTCGCATACGAGTGGCCAATTCAGGATGACGAGTTGCAATAGCTCCCCCCTCCCCGGTCGTCAGCGTTTTTCGGGGATGGAAAGAAAAACAACCGATATCAGCCAGATTGCCAGCCTTACCACCGGCATAGGTTGCCCCCAAGGCACAGGCCGCATCCTCAATCACAGCCAACCCATGAGCCTCTGCAATTCGATTTATCGACGTCATGTCTGCCGGACATCCAAACTCATGCACCGGCATGATTGCGCGCAAACGCTCCGGGCCCCTCCAGCCAGTAACAAGGGACTCGAGGGCGTCCCTATCCAGCGTATAGGTTCCAGGTAGGACATCGACAATAACGGGTTTGGCCCCTGTCAATGCAACGACATTGGCCGTAGCAGGAAATGTGAAGTCAGGAACGATGACAGCATCTCCCTCCCCAATATCAAGAGCCATCAATGCCACATGAAGTGCGGAAGTGCCGGATGATACAAGAATCACATCACCACAACCGAGATACTCAGCAAGCTCTTTCTCGAAAGCCTCACACTCCTGACCATGAACCAATTGGCCAGAGCGCAAAACTTCTACGACAGCTGCAATTGCAGCGTCATCAATATTGGGTTGGGAAAGCTTAAGCATACTCAGCTCTTGAACAGGGAGGAAAGTTGCGGAAGGCTAGCTTCGTTTGCAGCAACCCAAGTGGCGGTGCGCTTGAGCCCCTCCTCTAGATCAACCTTGGCTTCGAAGCCGATCAAATCTTTGGCTTTCCCGATCTTGGGAATGCGCAACTCGATGTCCGCAGACAAAGCATCGCGGAATACGATTTTCGAGGAGCTATTCACCACGCGGCAAACCGCCTGAGCCAGCCCGTAGATGGTGGTGACAGCTCGCGCATTACCAATGTTGAAAGACTCGCCCACAGCGTTAGGATGCTCAAGCGCACAGAGAACACCTTCAACCATGTCATCAACGAAGCACCAAGCGCGAATCTGGCTACCGTCGCCAAAGATGACAAGGTCCTCGTTATTGAGCGCTTTGCGCACGAATATGGACAGCGCACCCTCTCCGGTCTGCCCCGGACCATAGACGTTGAACGGACGAACAGTGACAGTCGGAAGACCATATTGCTTGTGATAAGCATGTGCCAAATGCTCACCGGCAAGCTTGCTTACCGCATATGTCCAACGAGCTTCGCCAACTGCACCAGTAACGGTCTGCTGCCCTTCATCGACCTTAAAAGCGTGCGAGCCGAACACTTCGGAGGTAGAGAAATCTACAAATCGCTCTACGCCTCCGAGCTCTTGCGCAGCCTGCATTGCATTGGCTGCCCCTATCATGTTGACCCGCATAGTCGTCACTGGATTGCGAACGGTCGACTCGATTCCGGCAATGGCGGCCGCATGCACCACCAGTTGAGCGCCGGACATTGCTGACTTGAGCAAGTCATAGTCCAGCACATCGCCTTGGATTTGCTGCACATTGGGATGCTTGTCGTAGACAGTGCTCTTCAACGTGTTTCGGGTGTAATTGTCATATACAACAATCTGATTTTGCTCAGCCAAGCGAGAAATAAGCATACTGGAAATAAAACCAGCGCCGCCTGTTATGAATATTTTCTTGCCAGCAATCATTTAATTAACACCTTGCTTGCCGAGACTTGAAGGTCTCGATAATTAAAAATCATAATCGCGCGCCGTATATTACACAAGGCCATCGACATTAAAGACTTAGGCACTCGCATGCATACTGCACGTCTACCTTTAAATACGTATGATAGCGAGGCGCTTTCAGCCCATAAGCACTATGCTAAGGCACAAGCGCCCTTATCAGTCACCAGTAAACTTATGGATGGTCTGAAGTAGCCCTACATTTTGGTCAATTTCAGCCTTCGCCGCTTTTAAAATGATCAAAACTTTCGAAAAACGATCAGATCACCCGCCTACACCACTTCTTCCCCTGCAACCTGCCCCTGTTAACAATGTGTGGAATAATTTCCCACATTACAGGTACTCCTCTTTTGCCACCGGCCTTCATATTAGCTTTTCAAGAATAAGGCGACTGGCATAACCGTTCCCATATGGCATTTCATGAGTCATCACTGTAGATTTGATGAGCCCCGCATAAGCGTCGCTGATTCGAGACTTATTAGCCCCTACTAACTGATTCCAGCCCAATTCGACCGTCTCCACCCACTCAGTCTCATCACGCAGCGTAATGCAGGGCACTTGATAGAAGAATGCCTCTTTCTGTACACCTCCCGAGTCAGTCAGAATCACCTTGGCGGCCTGTTCAAGCGCGACCATATCAAAAAATGGAAGAGGTTCGACCACAATCAGGTCAGACAGGTAGCGCTCAAGGCCGTAAAGCTGAAGAAATTTTTTAGTGCGAGGATGCAATGGAAACACAACGGGAATGTCGCCAGCAATTTCAGCCAAAGCGGAAATGATGCCCCCAAGTCGTACGGGATCATCAGTATTTTCAGCACGATGGCAGGTAGCAAGCGCAAACGCCTTCTCTGTCAGCTCTAGCGCCCCCAGCACATGGCTATTGACAAGCGCTCGCTCGCGATAGTGAAGCGCCACGTCGTACATCACGTCGCCGACGTTGTGCACCCCTTGGGTCAGGCCTTCACGCGCGAGGTTGTCGACAGCGGTCTGAGTTGGGCAGAAAAGAAGTGTCGAAATCCGATCGGAAAGAATTCGGTTGACCTCTTCCGGCATGCGCATATTGAACGAGCGCAGGCCGGCCTCGACGTGAGCCACCGGAATGTGCAGCTTGGCGGCGGCCAGTGCACCGGCCAGGGTCGAATTAGTATCGCCGTAAATCAGCACCCAGTTCGGCTTCTCGTCGATTAGAATCTTTTCGATCCCCTCCAGCATCCGCCCCGTCATGACGCCGTGAGTTCCCCCGGAAATATCCAAGTTGTACTTAGGTACAGGGATTTCCAGTTCGTCGAAGAAAACCTGAGACATGTTAGGGTCGTGGTGCTGACCGGTGTGGACCACAATCTCTTCAAGCATGTCGGGGTGCTTGAGGATTTCGCGCGATACCGCAGCCGCCTTTATGAATTGCGGACGGGCTCCGACGATGGTGACAATTTTGTGCGTCATACGGAAAGGCTCGCGTTTAGAGCCTTAATGATTGTTTGTTGGGAGGCTTCATCCAGATACGGATGCATCGGCAGACTCATGACCTCATTGGCCACACGGTCACCAATAGGCAGGCGCGCCACCTCATCAGCCACCGCCGGCTGGCGATTCAGCGGGATCGGATAATGCACGGCCGTGGGCATCCCCGCCTCCTTCAATTGCTGCTGCACATGGTCACGTTCATTCACGCGCACCGTGTATTGCGCCCAGGCGCTGCTGTTATGCGCCTCCACATACGGGGCCTCCAGGCCGATCTCACCCAGCAGGCTTGCATACCGGGCCGCCACTCGCTGACGCAGTTCCAGTTCCTCGCTGAAAATCTCCAGCTTGGGCAGCAGGATAGCGGCTTGCAGGGTGTCCAGCCGGCTGTTCACTCCCACTCGAATGTGGTGGTAGCGGCGGTCCTGCCCATGGCGAGCGATCTGGCGCAACACGATGGCCAGTTCGTCGTCGTCGGTAAACATCGCCCCACCGTCACCGTAGCAGCCCAGCGGCTTGCTCGGGAAGAAGCTGGTACAGGCCATGCGGCTCAGGCTGCAGGAGCGGCGACCCTTGTAGGTCGCACCGAAGCTCTGGGCGCCATCTTCGATGACGGTGATGCCGTGCCTGGCAGCGATGATGTTGATGGCATCGAAGTCGGCGCACTGGCCGTACAACGAAACCGGGATAATGGCTTTGGTGCGACCACTGATCGCGACTTCGAGCAGCGCGGGATCGAGGTTGTAGGTACGCGGGTCGACATCCACGTACACCGGCTTCGCGCCGAGCAGCGCAACAGTTTCCGCAGTGGCAATGTAGGTGAAGCCGGGAGTGATCACTTCATCACCCGGACCTACACCGAGGGCCATCAGGGCGATCTGCAGGGCGTCGGTGCCATTGGCCACACTGATGCAGTGCTTCACACCCACGAAGGCGGCGAGCCTTTCCTCCAGCTCCGCGACTTCCGGCCCCAGGATGTATTGCCCGTGTGCGAGCACCCGCTGGATTCCCGCATCAATGCGTTCTTTTAGGCGGGCCTGCTGCGTCTTGAGGTCAATGAATTCGATCATGCTGCTGGTTCCTTGCTCAGCGTCTTGCCTTGCAGGCGATAACACGCGCCGGTGTGCTCACATTGCGCTACGCCCTCACCCTCCAGCGGCAGGGGCAACTGCTCGCCGAACTCGCTCATCCAACCAATCTGCCGGCCTGGTACACCGACCACCAGTGCATAGGCCGCCACGTCTTTGTTAACTACCGCGCCGGCTCCCACGAAGGCGAACGCGCCGATGGTCACGCCGCAGACTATGGTGCAGTTGGCGCCGAGAGTGGCACCTTTGCCGACCAACGTGCTGCGGTATTCGGCCTTGCGCTCAATCAGCGAACGCGGGTTGTAGACGTTGGTGAACACCATGCTGGGCCCGCAGAACACGCCATCTTCGAGGGTGACATTGTCGTAGACCGAGACGTTGTTCTGGATCTTCACATCGTCACCGATCACCACCTTGTTGCCGACGAAGACATTCTGCCCCAGGGAGCATCCCTTGCCGATTCTCGCGCCTGCGCATATGTGGACGAAGTGCCAGATGCGGCTGCCTTCGCCGATCTGCGCGCCGTCGTCGACGATGGCGCTGGGGTGTACCTGATAAGCCATCACGACCTCAGCGCAGCAGGCGGGCGAGGAATGGATGTCTCTCCCCATCGCGAGCGGTAACCGGGGCGACCGAGCGGATGACGTCGACCGTCTCAACGCAATGCCTGGCGTCTTCAATGCCATAACCCTTGCCATTCAGGATTGCCTGATAGCTGACGGTATGCAGGTCGGTGAAGCCTTCGGAGAACTCGATCTCCTCGCCATCGACGGTGATCGAGCGGTAGGTCGGCTTTTTGCCTTTCACGGCATCCGGCAGGTCGTTGGCATCGATCGAGAGGAACCAGCGCACCCGGGCATTCTCGTACTCAAGATAGCCTGCGGCCTTGTGGTTGTGGCTGTAGTGCACAACGTTGCGCTGCAACTTGCCGAAGATGAAATGCAGCATGTCGTAGAAATGCACGCCGATATTGGTGGCAACACCGAAGGACTTGCGCGGGTCGCCCTTCCAGCTCTCCATATACCATTTGCCACGCGAAGTGATGTAGGTCAGCTCTACTTCGTGCTTGTGTTCGCTCTTGCCACCCTGCACACGATCCTTGAGGTCGATGATCGCCTGATGGTGGCGCAGCTGCAGGATGTTCCACAGGCGCTGACCGGTCTCGCGCTCGGTCAGCGCAAGGTCATCCAGCAGATGCGGGCTCGGCACCAATGGCTTTTCGCAGATCACATCGCAGCCCAGACGCAGGCCAGCGTTGATATGGGGATGGTGCAGGTAGTTCGGGCTACATACCGAGACAATGTCCAGCGCCTGGCCAGGCTGGCGCTTCAGGGACCAGGCGTGGTCGTAGAAGCGTTCGAACTCAGTGAAGAACTCGCTCTGCGGCGACAGGCTGTCGATGATCCCTACCGAGTCATTGATGTCATAGGCGCTCACCAGCTCATTGCCGGTGTCCTTGATGGCGCGCATGTGCCGCGGCGCAATGTAGCCGGCAGCACCAACTAGGGCGAAACGCTTCATGGGTCCACTCCAAACAACTGCGCCCCGGCATGCCGGAGCGGCAAAACAACGAAATCAGGCTTTGACGATATGGGCTTCTGGCGCGCGGTACTTGCCACGGCTATCGACCAGCAGGCGGGCGTGCTCTCGAATCAGCTCATAGTCAAAACGCGCGTGATCGGTCGCCAGCACCACGGCGTCGAAGGATGCCAGGTTCTCCGCCGTCAACGCCTCGCTGCTCAACTCGAAATGGTGCTCGCGCATCTTCGGAAAGACAGGCACGTGCGGATCGCTGTAAGCCACCACACCGCCCTTGGCCTCAATCAGTTCCATGATCTCCACGGAAGGCGACTCACGCATGTCATCGACGTTCTTCTTGTAGGCGATGCCCAGCACCAGAACGCGGCTACCTTTCAGCGCCTTGCCACGGTCATTCAGGCCGTCCATTAGCTTGCTTACCACGTACTCCGGCATAGCCCGGTTTACTTCACCCGACAGTTCGATAAAGCGGGTGTGCAGGCCGTACTCGCGCGCCTTCCAAGTCAGGTAAAAAGGATCAATTGGGATACAGTGACCACCCAACCCCGGGCCCGGGTAGTAGGCGGTGAAGCCGAACGGCTTGGTCGCCGCCGCATCGACCACCTCGAAAATATCAATGCCCATGCGATCGGCAACGACCTTCATTTCGTTGACTAGGCCGATGTTCACTGCACGGTGGATATTCTCCAGCAGCTTGGTCATCTCCGCCGCCTTGGTGGAGCTTACCGGCACAACGCGATCGATAGCTTGCTCGTACAGCGCGACACCAACCTCAAGGCATGCCGGGGTATGGCCACCGATCACCTTGGGAATGGTACGAGTCTCGAAATCAGGGTTACCCGGGTCTTCGCGCTCTGGCGAATAAACCAGGAAGATGCTTTCGCCCACCTTGAGCCCGCCTTCTTCTACGCGCGGGAGCAGCTCTTCTTCAGTAGTGCCCGGGTAGGTCGTACTTTCCAGCGATACCACCTGGCCCGCACGCAGGTAAGGCTTGAGCGCATCAGTGGTATTGATCACGAAGCTCATGTCCGGCTCGCGATACTTGTTCAGCGGAGTGGGCACGCAAAGGATCAGAGCATCACATTCGACAGCACGAGAAAAGTCTGTCGTCGCCTCGAAACCTGAATCACGCGCTTGGGCGATCTTACCCGCCGAAATGTGCTCGATATAGCTATGCCCAGCATTGAGCTTTGCCACCTTCGATTCGTCAATATCGATGCCCAGCACACGATAACCAATAGCGTTGTAGCGAAGCATCAACGGCAGGCCTACATAGCCAAGACCGACGATGCCGATCAATGCATCTTTTCCCTTGAATCTAGCGACACTAGCCAGACGAATCTGATCTGACATCAAATTAACTCCAAAATTTTAATTTCGTGGTCGCGCGACAGAAGCCCAAAAAGTCGCCTGTAGATGGCGCCACTGGAAAGAGAACAATATTTTAGTAATTATTCGCAAATCCCGATAGCTATTGCGGGCAGCTGGGCCATCATCAGCCGCATGCATTCTGCACGAACAGCAACTCTGGAAGGATGTGAAAGGAGGCAATAAATCAGAGGAAGGGAAATGACTTACTCCTCATTCACCCTATCCCGAAGCTCCTTGCCCGGCTTGAAGTGAGGTACGAACTTCCCATCCAGACGGACTGACTCACCAGTCTTAGGATTACGCCCTGTACGAGGTGCACGGAAGTGCAGAGAGAAACTACCGAAGCCACGTATCTCGATACGATCCCCCGTGGCCAGTGCCTGGGACATCTGCTCGAGCATAGTCTTGATGGCAAGCTCCACATCTTTCGAGGAAAGCTGGCCCTGGTGGGTAACGATTCGTTCGATCAACTCCGACTTGGTCATGGTTTTCCCTTCTATATCAAGCGGCTAGATCAGCTCTACGCGGTTTTAGCATGGCCACGGAGCTTTGAACAGCCCTAACAACCGAGGGTAAAACTCAGACAACAAAAAGGGCGACCCAGGCCGCCCTTTCCGATGAAGGAATCAGGACTTAGCCCTGATTCTCCATCTGAGCACGAATCAGATCACCAATAGTGGTCGGACCGGTGCTTTCGGATTCCTGCTTACGCAGTTCCTTCATTGCGTCTTTCTCGTCGTCCACGTCCTTCGACTTAATGGACAGGCTGATAACGCGGCTCTTACGGTCGATGCTGATGATCTTGGCTTCGACTTCTTCGCCTTCCTTCAGCACGTTGCGGGCATCTTCAACGCGATCGCGGCTGATTTCGGAGGCTTTCAGGATGCCTTCGATATCGTTGCCAAGGGAGATTACAGCGCCTTTGGCGTCAACTTCCTTGACGGTACCACGGACGATGCTGCCCTTCTCGTTCAGGGATGCATAGTTGGAGAACGGATCATCTTCCAGCTGCTTGATGCCCAAGGAGATGCGCTCGCGCTCCGGATCAACGGAGAGGATAACGGTTTCCAGCTCGTCGCCCTTCTTGAAGCGGCGTACGGCTTCTTCGCCAACTTCGTTCCAGGAGATGTCGGAGAGATGAACCAGACCGTCGATACCACCTTCCAGGCCGATGAAGATACCGAAATCGGTGATCGACTTGATGGTGCCGGAGATCTTGTCGCCCTTGTTGAAGCGGCTGGAGAAATCTTCCCACGGGTTGGATTTGCACTGCTTGATACCCAGGGAGATACGACGACGCTCTTCGTCGATATCCAGGACCTGAACTTCCACTTCGTCGCCGACCTGAACGACCTTGGACGGATGGATGTTCTTGTTGGTCCAATCCATCTCGGACACGTGCACCAGGCCTTCTACACCCTCCTCCAGCTCGGCGAAGCAGCCGTAGTCGGTCAGGTTGGTAACGCGAGCCATGACGCGGGTGCCTTCCGGGTAACGGGCCTTGATGGCAACCCACGGATCTTCGCCCAGTTGCTTCAGACCCAGGGAGACGCGGTTGCGCTCGCGGTCGAACTTCAGGACCTTGACGTCGATCTCGTCACCAACGTTGACGATCTCGGACGGATGCTTGATGCGCTTCCACGCCATGTCGGTGATGTGCAGCAGGCCATCTACACCGCCCAGGTCAACGAACGCACCGTAGTCGGTGAGGTTCTTGACGATACCCTTGACTTGCTGGCCTTCCTGCAGGGATTCCAGCAGCGCTTCGCGCTCGGCGCTGTTCTCGGCTTCGAGGACGCTACGACGGGAAACGACAACGTTGTTGCGCTTCTGGTCCAGCTTGATGACCTTGAACTCGAGCTCTTTGCCTTCCAGGTGAGTGGTATCACGCACCGGACGCACGTCGACCAGGGAACCCGGCAGGAATGCACGGATGCCATTGACGTCGACAGTGAAGCCACCTTTGACCTTGCCGTTGATAACGCCCTTGACCACTTCTTCGGCAGCGAAAGCCGCTTCCAGAACAATCCAAGACTCGGCGCGCTTGGCTTTCTCGCGGGACAGCTTGGTTTCGCCGAAGCCGTCTTCCACAGCATCGAGCGCAACGTGCACTTCGTCACCGACCTTGATGGTCAGCTCGCCCTGCTCGTTGTAGAACTGCTCGACCGGGATGACACCCTCGGACTTCAGACCAGCATGGACGGTGACCCAGTCACCATCGATGTCGACCACGATGCCGGTGATGATCGCACCGGGCTGCATGTCGAGGGATTTCAGGCTTTCTTCAAAAAGTTCTGCAAAGCTTTCGCTCATGTTGATTCCTGTTGATCAAGGGCGAGATTCGCCCAAAGCCACACTCCAGACAATGTGGGTTTGTTCATATAAAAAGAGTCTTGCGGGGCTTTAGACTGGTCTTCCCGCATGCCTCTCTGGGTTACCCGGCGAGATCGCGAGTTGCGACCTCACTGAGAATACGTTCCAGCACCTGCTCGATCGAGAGATCGGTGGAATCCAGCAGGATCGCATCGGGCGCCGGCTTAAGCGGAGCCACCGCACGCTGCGTATCACGCTCGTCACGTGCGATTATCTCGTCAAGTAGACTCGGCAGATTAACATCCTCGCCTTTGCCCTTCAACTGGAGATAACGGCGTCGCGCCCTCTCCTCGGCGCTTGCGGTCAGGAATATCTTGAGTGGCGCATCGGGAAATACGACGGTTCCCATATCACGCCCGTCTGCAACAAGGCCGGGGGACTCACGGAACGCACGCTGGCGTTCCAGCAGCGCATCGCGAACCGCCGGCAAGGCAGCCACCTGGGAAGCGCCCGCCCCTACCACCTCGGTTCGGATCACATTGGACACATCCTCGCCTTCGAGCACGATGCGCTCACTGCCATCCGCTGCGGAAAGGAACTGCACGTCCAGATGAGCCGCCAGAACCGTCAGCGCTTCCTCATTGGTGAGGTCGACACCGTGGTTGCGCGCGGCAAATGCCAAGAGGCGGTAGAGCGCGCCCGAATCAAGCAGGTTCCAGCCCAGGCGCCTGGCCAGCAAGCCACACAGAGTGCCTTTGCCGGATCCTCCTGGTCCGTCGACGGTTATGACAGGTACGCCACTCATCACTTGCCCTCTTCCGCTACGCGGATTCCAACCTGCGAAGCCAAGCCCAGGAAGTTCGGGAAGGAGGTCGCCACGTTCGCGCAGTCATGGATTCGGATCGGAGCCCCGGCGCGGAGCGACGCCACCGTGAAGGACATGGCGATCCGGTGGTCGCCATGCGCCCAGACTTCACCACCCCCCATCGGGCCGCCCTCAATGACGATACCGTCCGGGGTCGGCTCCGCCTTCACGCCCAAAGTCTGCAGGCCATCAGCCATGACCTGGATACGATCGGACTCCTTGACCCGCAACTCTTCCGCACCACGTAGCACGGTACGTCCCTCGGCGCAGGCAGCCGCGACGAAGAGCACCGGGAACTCATCGATGGCCAGGGGCACCAGGTCTTCGGGAATATCAATACCCTTGAGCTTGGCTGCCCGAACGCGGATGTCGGCAACCGGTTCGCCGCCTACTACACGCTGGTTCTCCAGGGTGATGTCGCCGCCCATCAGCTTGAGAATATCGATCACCCCGGTACGAGTCGGGTTGATGCCGACATGCTCGAGCAGCAGCTCGGAACCTTCAGCGATGCTCGCCGCCACCAGGAAAAAGGCAGCCGAGGAAATGTCGGCAGGCACCTCGATCTTGCAAGCCGTGAGCTTGTGCCCGCTCTCGACGCTCGCGGTATTGCCCTCCACCCTCACCGGGTAGCCAAAGCCCTGGAGCATGCGCTCGGTGTGATCACGGGTAGGGGCCGGCTCGGTAACGGCGGTCTCACCGGCAGCATACAGGCCGGCAAGCAGCAGGCAGGACTTCACCTGGGCGCTGGCCATGGGCATGTCGTAGCTCATCCCGGTCAGGCGCTGGCCACCGCGGATGGTCAGCGGCGGACGCCCCTCGGGGCCGGTTTCGATCACCGCCCCCATTTCGCGGAGCGGCTTGGCCACGCGATTCATCGGGCGCTTGGAGAGAGAAGCGTCACCGGTCAGGGTGGTGTCGAACGGCTGGGCCGCCAGCAGACCGCTTAGCAGACGCATGGAAGTGCCGGAGTTGCCCAGGTAGAGGGGACCCGGCGGCGGCTTGAGGCCATGTAGGCCAACACCATGGATGGTCACACGACCATGATGAGGGCCTTCAATGACAACGCCCATGTCACGGAAGGTCTGCAGCGTCGCCAGGGCGTCCTCACCTTCGAGGAAGCCTTCCACCTCGGTGGTTCCTTCGGCCAGGGAGCCGAGCATGATCGACCGATGGGAGATGGATTTGTCGCCAGGAACGCGAATACGGCCGGAAATTTGGCCACCGGGCTGGGCAAGGTAGATCAGATCGTTATTGTGCATGGCGTCCACATAGGCCCTGCGGGCCAGGATTTTGCTGAAATGCTCGCGGGCGAAGCGGGCGCGGGTGAACACGCCCAGCAACTCATGCCCATCCCCAGCGTCGACCGCAGCGCGCAGCGCGTCGAGGTCGGCGCGAAATACGTCCAGGATCCGCAGCACAGCCTCGCGATTGGCGAGGAAGATGTCGTGCCACATCACCGGATCACTGCCGGCGATCCGCGTGAAATCACGGAAGCCACCAGCGGCGTAACGGAAAATCTCCAGGTTCTCGCTGCGCTTGCCGAGCGAATCGACCAGGCCAAACGCCAGCAGGTGCGGCAGATGGCTGGTCGCAGCGAGCACCTCGTCGTGGTGCTCGACATCCATGTGCTCGACATCGGCACCCAAGGCCCGCCAAAGCTGGTCGACCTGCTCCAGGGCTGCCGGGTCGGTATTCTCTGCCGGCGTGAGGATCACCTTGTGACGACGGAACAGACCCGCGTTGGCCGCTTCCACCCCGCTCTTCTCCGAACCCGCGATGGGGTGACCGGGGACGAAACGCGCCGGCATCTGGCCGAACGCCACGCGTGCAGCGCGCACCACATTGCCCTTGGCACTTCCCACATCGGTCAGCACGGCCTTTCCAAGGTCAAGCGCGGCCAACTGCCCCAGCAGCTTCTCCATGGCCAGTATCGGCACCGCCAACTGGATCACCTCAGCCCCGCGACAGGCGGCATCCAGATCGCTCTCGCAGCGATCCACCACCCCCGTCTCGACGGCGATGCGGCAGGACTCCGGATCCTTGTCCACACCCACCACCTCGGCGAACACACCCTTCTCGCGCAAACCCTTGGCGAAAGACCCGCCAATGAGACCGAGCCCAATCACCACCAGGCGCCCGAAGATAGGGCCACCCCGTTGCAGGGTCATGACATCAGGCACGGGCGAGCACCTTGGCCAGCGCCTCCAGGCAACGGGCGTTTTCCGCCGGCAGGCCGATGGAGACACGCAAGAAGGTGGGCATGCCATAGCCACCCACCGGACGAAGGATCACACCCTCGCGCAGCAAGGCGGCATTGATGGGGGCAGCGTCACGACCGAAGTCGACAGCGATGAAGTTGCCTTTGGAAGGAATCCACGTCAGACCCAGGGCGCGGAACCCCTCTTCCAACTGAAGCATGCCGGCATCGTTGATCCGGCGGCTTTCAGCAAGGTAATCAGCATCGTCCAGCGCTGCGCAGGCCGCAGCCAGGGCCAGGCTGTTGACGTTGAAGGGCTGGCGCACGCGGTTCAGCACATCGGCCACCTGGGCGCTGGAAAGACCGTAGCCGACCCGCAGGGACGCCAGGCCATAGGCCTTGGAGAACGTCCGCGAGACCAGCAGGTTCGGGTAGCGCGCCAGGTAATCGAGACCATCGGGCAACTCGTCGCCCTCGGCGTACTCGATATAGGCCTCGTCCAACACCACCAGAACGTTTTCCGGCACCTGGGCAAGGAAGCTCTCCAGGGCGGCAGGGCCGAACCAGGTACCGGTGGGATTGTTGGGGTTAGCGATGAAGACGACGCGGGTATTGGCGTCGATGGCCGCCAGCATGGCCGGCAGGTCATGACCAAAATCCCGGGCCGGAACCACCTTGCCGACAGCACCCACGGCCTGGGTGGCGATGGGATAGACGGCAAAAGCGTACTCGCTGAACACCGCATTCAAGCCAGGCGCCAGGTATGCCCGGGCCACGAGATCGAGAATGTCGTTGGAGCCATTGCCGAGGGTCACCTGGGCCGGCGTGACGCCGCAGCGTTCGGCCAGGCGGCGCTTCAGCTCGAAGCCGTTGCCATCGGGGTAGCGGGTCAGCTCGGCCAGCTCGGCACGAATGGCCTCGAGAGCCTTGGGGCTCGGGCCGAGCGGATTCTCGTTACTGGCCAGCTTGACGATGCCGGACGGATCGAGGTCGAGCTCACGGGCCAACTCATCCACCGGCTTGCCGGGCACATAGGGTGAAAGTTTCTGCACGCCCGGCTGGGCAAGGGCAAGGAAGTCACAGGACATAGCTGCACGCCTCAAGCTTTGGACCACAAGCCGGAAGCCACGCGCCGGATCTGTTCAGCAAGAGGCTTGCGGCCTGTGACCGTCGATTCAGAGAACCGCTTTGGGATAGGAACCGAGCACCTTCAGTGCCACGGCCTCCTGGTTGATCTTCTCCAGCACGTCCTTGATCAGCGGATCACGATGGTGGCCCACGAAGTCGATGAAGAAAACGTAGGTCCACTTGCCACTGCGGGACGGGCGGGTCTCGATGCGGGTCAGGTCGATGCCGTTGTTGTGGAACGGCACCAGCAGCTCGTGGAGCGCCCCCGGCTTGTTGCGCATGGAGACGATGACCGAGGTCTTGTCGTCGCCGGTGGGCGGCACTTCCTGGTTACCGATGATGAGGAAACGCGTGGAATTGTCCGGGCGGTCCTCGATCTTCTCGCACAGCTTGGTCAGGCCGTAGAGACTGGCCGCCATGTCGCCGGCGATGGCGGCGGAGTTCCACTCGCTCTTCACCCGCTTGGCCGCATCGGCATTGCTCGAAACCGCCACGCGCTCGACGTTGGGGTAATGAGCATCCAGCCACTTGCGGCACTGCGCCAGGGACTGGGCGTGGGAGTAGATGCGGGTGATGTTGTCGGTCTTGGTGTTCTCCCCCACCAGCAGGTGATGGTGGATGCGCAGCTCAACTTCACCGCAGATCACCATGTCGTGCTCGAGGAAGCTGTCCAGGGTGTGGTTGACCGCACCCTCGGTGGAGTTCTCCACCGGCACGACACCGAAGTTGACTGCACCTGCAGCCACCTCGCGGAACACCTCGTCGATGGCGGCCATCGGCGAGCTGATCACCGCATGGCCGAAATGCTTGAGGGCAGCCGCCTGGGTGAAGGTGCCTTCCGGCCCCAGGTACGCCACCTTGAGGGGCTGCTCCAGGGCCAGGCAGGAGGACATGATCTCGCGGAACAGCCGCGCCATTTCCTCGTTGTCCAGCGGCCCCTGGTTGCGCTCCATGATGTGCTTGAGCACCCAGGCTTCGCGCTCGGGGCGGTAGAAGACCGGCTTCTCGCCCTCCGGCAGGGACGCCATCTTCACCCGCGCCACATCCTGGGCGCAGCGGGCGCGCTCGCTGATCAGCTCGAGGATCTTCTCGTCAAGGCTGTCGATGCGCAGACGCAGGGCCTTCAGTTCCTGGTCGGACATCACGCGCGCTCCTTCTCGAACTCCGCCATGTAGGCCACCAGAGCCTCGACCGCATCCAGGCCCACGGCGTTGTAGATGGAGGCACGCATGCCGCCTACGGAGCGATGGCCCTTGAGGTTGAGCAGGCCACGGGCATCGGCGCCGGCGAGGAAGTCCTTGTCCAGGCGCTCGTCAGCCAGGCGGAACGGCACGTTCATCCAGGAGCGAGCATTGTGCGCGATGGGGTTGGTGTAGAAGTCGCTCTTGTCGATGTAACCGTAGAGCAGGTCCTTCTTGGCCTTGTTGCGTGCCTCCATGGCCTGGACGCCACCCTGCTCTTTCAACCACTCGAACACCAGGCCCGAGAGGTACCAGGAGAAAGTCGCCGGCGTGTTGTACATGGAGCCGTTATCGGCCGCGATCTTGTAGTTGAGCATGGTCGGGCAGGACGAACGGGCACGGCCCAGCAGGTCCTCGCGCACGATCACCACCACCAGGCCGCTGGGACCGATGTTCTTCTGCGCGCCGGCGTAGATCAGACCGAAACGGGAAACGTCCATCGGGCGGGAAAGAATGTCGGACGACATGTCCACCACCAGCGGTACGTCGCCAACCTCCGGGATCCAGTCGAACTGCAGACCGCCGATGGTTTCGTTGGAGGCGTAGTGCAGGTAGGCCGCATCCTTGGACAGCTGCCACTCGTTCTGGCCAGGAATGGCGAAATAGTCGTAGCCCTTGGCGCTGGCCGCGACGTTGACGCGACCGAAGCGGCTGGCCTCTTCAATGCTCTTCTTCGACCAGATGCCGGTCTCGACGTAGTCGGCCACGCCGTTCTCGGGCAGCAGGTTCAGCGGAATCTCGGCGAACTGCTGGCTGGCGCCGCCCTGGAGGAACAGCACCTTGTAATTGGAGGGAATGGACAGGAGGTCGCGAAGATCCTGCTCGGCCTTCTCGGCAATGGCCACGTAGTCATCGCTGCGATGGCTCATCTCCATCACGGACAGGCCCTTGCCCTGCCAATCGAGGAGTTCGGCCTGGGCACGTTGCAGTACAGCGTCCGGAAGCGCGGCGGGGCCGGCGCAGAAGTTATAGGCTCGCTTGCTCACATCCATTCTCACTGGGTAGCGCGAGGGCATAAGCGCCCTCGCAGGTTTTTCTTCTACCGAACGGACGGGCCGGCGAAGGCCCGCCCTTGCCACACTTACTCGTCAGCGACCTGCTCGGCGTCGCCCTCGACGCCCTCAACCGCGGCCACAGCCTCTTCATCGTGGCCTTCGATCACGTCATCCTCGCCATCGTCGGAAGGCTCCTGGACACGCTCGAGCCCAACCAGCGTCTCATCCTTGGCGAGCTTGATCAGGGTCACGCCCTGGGTGTTACGCCCGGAGCTGGAGACTTCGTCGACGCGGGTACGTACCAGGGTGCCCTGGTCGGAGATCAGCATGATTTCCTCGCCGTCCTGCACCTGGATGGCGCCGACCAGCTTGCCGTTGCGCTCGTTGGAAACCATGGCGATGACGCCCTGGCCACCACGCCCACGGCGGGGGAACTCACCCAGACGAGTGCGCTTGCCGTACCCGCGCTCGGAGGCGGTCAGGATCTGCGCATTGGCTTCCGGGATCAGCATGGAGATCAGGCGCTGGCCTTCCGGCAGGCGCATGCCGCGCACGCCACGGGCATTGCGACCCATGATGCGCACGAGTTTTTCCTTGAAGCGGATGACCTTGCCACCATCGGAGAACAGCATGACTTCCTTGGCGCCGTCGGTAATGGCCGCAGCGATCAGGGTGTCACCCTCTTCCAGCTTCAGCGCGATCAGACCCGCACTGCGCGGACGACTGAATTGCACCAGCGGGGTCTTCTTCACGGTGCCGAATGCGGTGGCCATGAAGATGTAGGCGCCGGTGGGCTCGTCGTTGGCCAGCTCGGTCTCGCCATCGTCAGCGCCTTCACTGGCGGCTTCCGGCTCGACCACTTCGCCCTCGATCACCACGCCATCGGCTTCGTCCAGGTCCTCGTCGCTGCCGCTCTGCTGCAGCGCTTCCAGGTCGATCTGGAGCATCGCGGTGATTCGCTCGCCTTCATCCAGCGGCAGCAGGTTCACCAGCGGGCGACCACGCGCAGTACGGGACGCCTCGGGAATCTCGAAGGTGCGCAGCCAGTAAACCTTGCCCTTGCTGGAGAACAGCAGCAGGGTCGCATGGCTGTTGGCGACCAGCAGGTGCTCGATGTAGTCCTCGTCCTTCACGCCCGTGGCGGACTTGCCCTTGCCGCCACGGCGCTGGGCCTGGTAGACGGCCAGCGGCTGGGACTTCGCGTAGCCGCCATGGGAAATGGTGACGACGCGCTCTTCCTCGGTGATCAGGTCAGCGATGGTC
Organism: Pseudomonas sp. SLBN-26; assembly: GCF_006715895.1. Lineage (NCBI taxonomy): Bacteria > Pseudomonadati > Pseudomonadota > Gammaproteobacteria > Pseudomonadales > Pseudomonadaceae > Pseudomonas > Pseudomonas sp. SLBN-26. The sequence continues at coordinate 6,240,480 of NZ_VFOB01000001.1, read as the reverse complement.
AGGTCGACCTGGGAGGCAACGATCTGGGTGCGACGGGCATCGCCGAACTCGGCCTTCACCTTCTCCAGCTCTTCGCGGATGACTTCCATCAGGCGCTCGGGGTTGGTGAGGATGCGGATCAGCTCGCCGATCAGGTTGAGGATTTCCTGGTACTCGGACAGGAGCTTCTCGTGCTCCAGGCCGGTCAGGCGGTGCAGGCGCAGCTCGAGAATGGCCTGGGCCTGCTCGGGGGACAGGTAGTACTTGCCATCGCGCAGGCCGTATTGCGGCTCCAGGTCCTCGGGGCGGCAGGCATCGGCACCGGCACGCTCGACCATGGCTTCCACGGCGCTGGATTCCCAGGCGGTGGCGATCAGGCGTTCCTTGGCTTCGGCCGGGGTCGGCGAGGCCTTGATCAACTCGATCACCGGATCGATGTTGGACAGCGCAACAGCCTGGCCTTCGAGGATGTGCCCACGCTCACGCGCCTTGCGCAGCTCGTAGACGGTACGGCGGGTCACCACTTCACGGCGGTGACGGATGAAGACCTCGAGCATGTCCTTGAGGTTCATCGTGCGCGGCTGGCCATCCACCAGCGCCACGGCGTTGATGCCGAAGACGCTCTGCATCTGGGTCTGGGCGTAGAGGTTGTTCAGCACCACCTCGCCCACTTCGCCACGACGCAGCTCGATCACCACGCGCATGCCGTCCTTGTCGGACTCGTCACGCAGCTCGGTGATGCCCTCGATCTTCTTCTCCTTGACCAGCTCGGCGATCTTCTCGATCAGACGCGCCTTGTTCAGCTGGTAAGGCAGCTCGGTGACGACGATCTGCTGGCGACCGCCACCCTTCTCCATGTCCTCGATCTCGGCGCGGGCACGGATGTAGATACGGCCACGACCGGTGCGGTAGGCCTCGATGATCCCGGCACGGCCGTTGATGATGCCGGCGGTGGGGAAGTCGGGACCCGGGATGTACTTCATCAGATCGTCGACGGAGAGCTCCGGGTTCTCCATCAGCGCCAGGCAGCCGTCGATGACCTCGCCCAGGTTGTGGGGCGGGATGTTGGTCGCCATGCCCACGGCGATACCGCTGGAACCGTTGACCAGCAGGTTCGGGATCTTGGTGGGCATGACCGCCGGGATCTGCTCGGTGCCGTCGTAGTTGGGCACCCAGTCCACGGTTTCCTTGTCCAGGTCGGCCAGCAGCTCGTGGGCCAGCTTGGCCATGCGCACTTCGGTGTAACGCATGGCGGCCGCGTTATCGCCGTCCACCGAACCGAAGTTGCCCTGGCCGTCCACCAGCATGTAGCGCAGTGAGAAAGGCTGGGCCATGCGCACGATGGTGTCGTACACGGCGGTATCACCGTGGGGGTGGTACTTACCGATCACGTCGCCGACCACACGGGCCGACTTCTTGTAGGGCTTGTTCCAGTCGTTGCCCAGCTCGCTCATGGCAAAGAGGACGCGACGGTGGACCGGCTTCAACCCGTCACGCGCGTCCGGCAGGGCGCGACCGACGATCACGCTCATCGCGTAATCGAGGTAGGACTGTTTCAGCTCGTCTTCGATATTGACCGGGAGGATTTCTTTGGCCAGTTCACCCATGAGAAGCCTGATTCCTTTTTCTGATGAAACCCCGCGCCATCCATCCTGGACGAGGCGGGATCCGCCGCCCGGCCAGCACCAGGACGACACGAAAAATCAAAGAGTTACGCCGGGGTCGCGTGGATGCGGCCGCCCCGGCGAAGGGAAGCGCTAGAACTGGCGGAGATTACCACAATCCCCACCCGGCAGGCAGCCCCGCCGGGCGTGGGCAAAACGCCTCAGTGCAGGCGCTTGCGGCACATCAGCTGGGCCATTTTCTCGGCATCGGGACGCTCGACGATGCCGCGCTCGGTCACGATGACATCGATCAGGTCGGCCGGCGTCACGTCAAACACCGGATTGACGGCCTCGACATCCGCCGCGATTCGCGCACCGCCCACTTCCAGCAGCTCGCTGCCGGCACGCTCCTCGATCGGGATGTCCTCGCCGCTTTCCAGCCCCATGTCGATGGTGGAACTGGGCGCCACCACCATGAAACGCACGCCGTGGTGCATCGCACACACAGCCAGCTGGTAGGTGCCGATCTTGTTGGCCACATCACCATTGGCCGTGATGCGATCCGCCCCGACGATCACCCAGGTGATGCCACCCACCTTCATCAGGTGCGCGGCCGCCGAATCGGCGTTCAGGCGCACCGGCACGCCCTCGTTCACCAGCTCCCAGGCCGTCAGGCGGGCGCCCTGCAACCAGGGACGGGTCTCATCGGCGTAGACCCGCTCCACCAGCCCTTCCAGGTGAGCCGCTCGAATAACCCCGAGAGCCGTACCGAAACCACCGGTCGCCAAGGCGCCGGCATTGCAGTGGGTGAGAAGGGCCTGGGGCGCACCCTGGTGACGCCGGATCACCTCCATACCCAACTGGGCCATGGTCAGGTTGGCCTCGCGATCACTCTCATGGATCGCCACGGCCTCGGCCTCCAGCACCACCAGCGGATCCTCCGCATCCTTCAGGCGCTCGAGGCGATCGCGCATGCGGTTCAGCGCCCAGAACAGATTGACCGCCGTAGGGCGGGAGCCCGCCAGAAGCGCAAAGTCCTCCTCCAGCGCCTGGCGCCAGTCACCACCGGCCGCCAACCGCTCACGCGCCCCCAGCACCACGCCGTAGGCCGCACTGATGCCAATGGCCGGCGCACCGCGCACCACCATGTCACGAATGGCCTGGGCCACACCCGCAGCGGAGTCGTAGGACAGCCAGGTTTCCTCGCGCGGCAGGAGCCGTTGATCGATCAGCCGCAGGACGCCGTCCCGCCACTCGATGGCCGTGACCTTCTCGGCCGCCAACAGTCGCTCACGCATGCCACACCTCACCCCAGTCAACTTCGCGAAAAACCGCGGATTATAGCGATGCAGGGGCGGTCTGGCTTGGCTATTCGGGTATACTCCCGCGATATTTTCCGCGCCCAGGACGCGCCACCATGCCCCACGCTCGCCTCCCCCTCGACCTGCTCCTGCTGCCCACCTGGATCGTCCCGGTGGAGCCCGCCGGCGTCGTGCTTTCCCACCACGCCCTCGGGGTGCGCGACGGCCGCATCGCCCTGATCGCCAAGCGCGAGGAAGCCCTGGCCCATCCGGCCCGTGAGGTCATCGAGCTGCCCGGCATGCTGCTGGCACCCGGCCTGGTGAATGCCCACGGCCACGCCGCCATGTCGCTGTTCCGCGGCATCGCCGACGACCTGCCGCTGATGACCTGGCTGGAGAAGCACATCTGGCCGGCCGAGGCACGCTGGGTCGACGAGGACTTCGTCCGCGACGGCACCGAGCTGGCCATCGCCGAGCAGATCAAGGGCGGAATCACCTGCTTCTCCGACATGTACTTCTTCCCCTCGGTGGCCAGCGAAGCCATGCACGGCGCCGGCATCAAGGCGCAGATCACCATCCCGGTGCTGGACTTCCCCATCCCCGGCGCCCACGACGCCAGCGAAGCCGTGCGCCGTGGCCTGGAGCTGTTCAGCGACCTCAAGCACCACCCCCGCCTGAAGGTCGCCTTCGGCCCCCACGCCCCCTACACCGTCAGCGACGACAAGCTGGAGAACATCCGGGTGCTGGCCGAGGAGCTGGATGCCGGCATCCACATGCACGTGCAGGAAACCGCCTTCGAGGTGCAGCAGAGCCTCGAGCAGCGTGGTGAGCGCCCCATGGCCCGCCTGGCCCGCCTCGGCCTGCTCGGCCCGCGCTTCCAGGCCGTGCACATGACCCAGATCAGCGATGACGACCTGGCCCTGCTGGTAGAAAGCAACACCAGCGTCATCCACTGCCCCGAATCCAACCTCAAGCTGGCCAGCGGTTTCTGCCCGGTGGAGCGGCTCTGGCTCGCGGGCGTCAACGTCGCCATCGGCACCGACGGCGCCGCCAGCAACAACGACCTCGACCTCCTGGGGGAAACCCGCACCGCCGCCCTGCTCGCCAAGGCCGTCGCCGGCTCCGCCACCGCCCTGGACGCCCACCGCGCCCTGCGCATGGCCACCCTCAACGGCGCCCGCGCGCTGGGCATGGAAGCGGACACGGGCTCCCTGGAACTGGGCAAGGCCGCCGACATGATCGCCGTGGACCTCAGCGGGCTGGCCCAGCAGCCGGTCTACGACCCGGTATCGCAACTTATCTATGCCACCGGGCGCGATCGCGTCCGGTACCTGTGGGTGGACGGCAAGCCGCTGCTGGAAGACGGCCGCCTCGCCCGCCAGGACGAAGACCGCCTGATCGCCACCGCCCGCCAATGGGGCCAGCGCATCGCCGGTCACTGAATTACGTTTGATAAAGGTGTTCACCATGAGCAACGTCGATCACGCCGAAATCGCCAAGTTCGAGGCCCTCGCCCACCGCTGGTGGGACCGCGAAAGCGAGTTCAAGCCCCTGCACGACATCAACCCCCTGCGGGTCAACTGGATCGACGAGCGCGCCCACCTCGCCGGCAAGCGCGTGCTGGACGTCGGCTGCGGCGGCGGCATCCTCAGCGAAGCCATGGCCCAGCGTGGCGCCACCGTCACCGGTATCGACATGGGCGAAGCGCCTCTGGCGGTGGCCCAGCTGCACCAGCTGGAATCCGGCGTCCCGGTGGAATACCGCCGTATCACCGCCGAAGAGCTGGCAGCCGAGATGCCCGGCCAGTTCGACGTCGTCACCTGCCTGGAGATGCTCGAGCACGTGCCGGACCCCGCCTCGGTGATCCGCGCCTGCCACACCCTGGTCAAGCCCGGCGGCCAGGTGTTCTTCTCCACCATCAACCGCAACCCCAAGGCGTACCTGTTCGCCATCGTCGGCGCGGAATACATCATGAAGCTGCTGCCGCGCGGCACCCATGACTTCAAGAAGTTCATCCGCCCGTCCGAGCTGGGCGCCTGGAGCCGTGCCGCCGGCCTGGCCGTGAAGGACATCATCGGCCTGACCTACAACCCGCTCACCAAGCACTACAAGCTGGCCAACGACGTCGACGTCAACTACATGGTCCAGACCCTGCGCGAGGAGTGACGACCATGCGACTGCGAGCGGTTCTCTTCGACATGGACGGCACCCTCCTCGACTCGGCGCCGGACTTCATCGCCATCTGCCAGGCCATGCGCACCGAGCGCGGCCTGCCGCCACAGGGCGAGAAATCGATCCGTGACGTGGTCTCCGGCGGCGCCCGCGCCATGGTTGCCGCCACCTTCGAAATGGACCCCGAAGCCCCCGGCTTCGAAGCCCTGCGCCTGGAGTTCCTCGAGCGCTACCAGCAACACTGCGCCGTGCTCACCCGTCCGTTCGACGGCATCGAGCCTCTGCTGGCTGATATCGAGGCCGCCAAGCTCATCTGGGGCGTGGTGACCAACAAGCCGGTGCGCTTCGCCGAACCGATCATGCAGCAGCTTGGCCTGGCCCAGCGCTCGGCCGTGCTCATCTGCCCGGACCACGTCACCAACAGCAAGCCCGACCCGGAGATGCTCCACCTCGCCTGCAGCCAGCTGGGGCTGGAGCCGGCCAGCGTGCTGTTCATCGGCGACGACCTGCGCGACATCGAATCCGGTCGCGCCGCCGGGACGCGCACCGCCGCCGTGACCTACGGCTACATCCACCCCGACGACAACCCCCATCACTGGGGAGCCGACGTGGTGGTCGACCATCCGCTCGAACTGCGCGCCGTTCTCGACCGCGCGCTCTGCAGCTGCTGACCGGCGGGGGCCTGCCACGCAGCGCCCCCCCATGTACCGCCTACCCATTGCCTGAAGCGAGCCTCCACAGCGCTTCGAAGGAGTTCCCGATGTTCCAGTATTCCGCCCGCCCCGACCTGCTGAAGGACCGCGTCATCCTCGTGACCGGCGCCGGACGCGGCATCGGAGCCGCCGCCGCCAAGACCTTCGCCGCCCATGGCGCCACCGTCCTGCTGCTGGGCAAGACCGAATCCCACCTCAACGAGGTGTATGACGCCATCGAAGCCGCCGGCCACCCGCAGCCGGGCGTCATCCCCTTCAACCTGGAGACTGCCCAGCCGCACCAGTTCGACGAACTGGCCGCCCTGGTGGAGCGTGAATTCGGCCGCCTCGACGGGCTGCTGCACAACGCCTCCATCCTCGGCCCGCGCACGCCCATCGAGCAGCTGTCCGGCGAGAACTTCATGCGCGTCATGCAGGTGAACGTCAACGCCATGTTCATGCTCACCAGCACCCTCCTGCCCGTGCTCAAGCTATCCAGCGACGCCTCGGTGGTCTTCACCTCCAGCAGCGTGGGGCGCAAGGGTCGCGCCTACTGGGGCGCCTACGCCGTCTCCAAGTTCGCTACCGAGGGCCTGATGCAGGTCCTGGCCGACGAGCTGGACGGCATCGCCAACGTCCGCGCCAACAGCGTCAACCCGGGTGCCACCCGCACCAGCATGCGCGCCCTCGCCTACCCCGGCGAGAACCCCGCCAAGAACCCGGAACCCGAGGCCATCATGCCGGTCTACCTCTACCTCATGGGGGCGGACAGCACCGGCATCAACGGCCAGGCATTCGACGCACAGTAAGACCTTCCGGCGGCGGCCGCCCGGCCGCCGCCATCGCCCTGCCATTAAACCGGCGCGCCCCTCCGCAACAGGCATCAAATTGCCATCTCGCCCGTCAGACAACCGGCAACGCCTTGCCACCCCGCCGCCCCAGAAACGCATAAGCGACTGATAGAAAAGGGGTTTACCGGGGAATGTGAAACCTGGCACGGAAATAGCCTTAGGTCGGATGTCGTCGCTCGAAGCGTCAGAGGTTTCGCCAAATGGCTCCCCACACGCCCACCAACACCATTGATTTCGATGCCGCCAAGCTCCAGCGCCTGGGCTACAACACGCCCACTCCGCTGCAGCCGCCGCGCCAGGTCACCCTGCTGGAGCTGCGCCGCCAGCTGACCCTGCAACTGCAGACCAGCCTGGAAGTGGACCGCATCCTCGGCAGTTTCTTCCGCGAGGTGCAGCGCCTGGTACCGCTGGACGCGCTGGCCTACGCGCACCAGGGCAGCGACCTGCGCCTGGAGTTCGGCGAGCGCGCCGCCCACTCCGCCGGCTATCGCCTGACCCACGAGGGCGAGTACCTGGGCGAGCTGGTGTTCCGCCGCCGCCAGCGCTTCGAAGAGACCGAACTGGCGCAGCTCGAATCCCTGCTGGCCTGCCTGCTGTTCCCGCTGCGCAACGCGCTGCTGTACCGCACCGCCGTGCAGTCCGCCCTGCGCGACCCGCTGACCGAGACCGGCAACCGCATCGCCATGGACCAGGCCCTGCAGCGCGAGGTCGACCTGTCGCGCCGCAACCAGCAGCCGCTGTCGGTGCTGATGCTGGACATCGACCACTTCAAGCGCATCAACGATCAGTACGGCCACGGCACCGGCGACGAAGTGCTCAAGGCCGTGGCCACCACACTGAAAGGCCGCCTGCGCAATGTCGACATGGTGTTCCGCTACGGCGGCGAAGAATTCCTCATCCTCCTCTCCAACACCTGCCGCGAGGCCGCTGCCATGGTGGGCGAGCGCCTGCGCCTGAGCGTGATGGAGATCCAGCACCTGGTGGCCGGCCGGCCGATCGAGTTGTCCGCCAGCCTGGGCTGCGCCACGCTGCTGCCGGCCGAGTCGGTGCAGAGCCTGCTGCGCCGCGCCGACAACGCCCTCTATGTCGCCAAGCGCGACGGACGCAACCGCCTGTCCATGGCGGGCTGACCCAGGCGACGGACATGAAAAAGGGGCTCATCGAGCCCCTTTTTCATTGCCTGTAACCCAGCATCAGCGCTTGCGACCGAAGCCCGGGCGCTGGCCTTCACCGGCCGGCGGATTGCTGCGGCGGCTCACCGGACGCTGCGGCTTGGGCTTGCGCTGCGGGCGCTCGGCCACTTCCACGGCATCACCCTGGGGGCGGGCCGGGCGCTGCGGCTTGCGACCGGAGTCCTTCGGACGCTCAGCGATCGGCGTACCACGCGGCTCACCACGCCCAGCCGGACGGGGCGCGCGGGCCGGACGCTCAGCCCCTTCACCGCGCGGACGGCTCGGGCGCTCGGCCTTCTCGCCACGCGGGGCGCGTACCGGACGCTCATCACCCTCACCACGGGCCGGACGCGGCGAACGCACCGGGCGCTCCGCACCTTCGCCACGGGGACGACTCGGACGCTCGGCTTTCTCGCCACGGGGCGCACGAGCCGGGCGCTCGTCCCCCTCGCTGCGGGCAGGGCGCGAGCGCGGTGCCACCGGCTTGGCGGACTTGCGCTGCATGCGCTCCAGCTTCTCGCGGGACTTGGCCTTCATGGCCGGCAGGGCCACCGGGCGCAGGCCGACTTCCTCGCTGAGGATGTCCACTTCCTGCTGGCCCATCTCACGCCAACGTCCCATGGTCAGGTCGGAGGTGATGAACACCGGGCCGAAGCGCACACGCTTCAGACGGCTCACCACCAGGCCCTGGGACTCCCACAGGCGACGCACTTCGCGGTTGCGGCCTTCCATCACCACGCAGTGGTACCAGTGGTTGAAGCCTTCACCGCCCGGAGCTTCCTGGATGTCGGTGAACTTGGCCGGGCCGTCTTCCAGCATCACGCCGTTCTTCAGGTTCTCCAGCATCTCCTCGGTGACCTCGCCGCGCACACGCACGGCGTACTCGCGGTCCATCTCGTAGGAGGGGTGCATCAGCCGGTTCGCCAGCTCACCGTCGGTGGTGAACAGCAGCAGGCCGGTGGTGTTGATGTCCAGGCGGCCGACGTTGATCCAGCGACCGGAACGCAGGCGGGGCAGGCGCTCGAAGACGGTGGGGCGGCCTTCCGGGTCGTCGCGGGTGCAGACTTCGCCTTCGGGCTTGTTGTAGATCAGCACGCGGCGGACGCTCTCGGCCTCTTCCTCGCGCTTGAGCAGGCGGCCGTCGACGCTGATGGCGTCATGGCTGTCGACCCGCTGGCCGAGGGTGGCAGCAGCGCCGTTGACCTTGACGCGGCCTTCGGTGATCCAGGCCTCGATGTCGCGGCGCGAGGCCAGCCCCATGCGGGCCAGGACCTTCTGCAGCTTTTCCCCTGCGGGGCTGTAATCGTCTTCGTTCATCTGGGCACCTCCCGGTGTATCGCTCGAAAAAGGTCGCGCATCATACGCGGCGGTAGTCACTGAGGCTAGCCAGACCTGGCCGGGCCGTCAGCCTTTGCGCCGGCCGGTCGCCTGCAGCGCCAGCAGACGCAGGTCGGCTTCGGCCAGCACCACCAAGCGCTCGCCCTTGCCCAGCTTCTTCCAGGCCTTGATCTCGCGGCGGGTGCGGCCGCAGCCCCGGCAGACATCGTCGGAAAACTGGCACACGCCGATGCAGGGGTCCTTCATCAGGTCACCTCAGTGCAGGGTCTCGCCTTCGTCGGCGAGCGGGGTGTCCTCATCCTCCGCCTCATCGGCCAGGGCGGGCTCGTCGTCAGGCGGCAGCAGGTCGTCGAAGTCGGTCTTGAGCCCCTCCTCCATGGTGTCCAGCTCGGCCAGCAGGCTGCGGAAGCTGACCTCCTCGCGGGGCTCGCCGGCAGGCTCCTCGCCCAGTGCCGCGTCCGCGCGGGCCTGCAGGTCGGCCGGCACCGGCGCGTCGTCATCCAGGGCCAGCTCGGGTTCCGGCTCCAGTTCGCGCAAGGCAGCCAGGGGCGGCAGTTCGTCGAGGTTGCGCAGATTGAAGTGGTCGAGGAAGGCCTTGGTGGTGGCGAACATCGCCGGCTTGCCCGGCACGTCGCGGTAGCCCACGACGCGGATCCACTCCCGCTCCATCAACGTCTTGACGATCTGGCTGTTCACCGTGACGCCACGGATGTCCTCGATCTCCCCCCGGGTGATGGGTTGCCGGTAGGCGATCAGCGCCAGGGTCTCCAGCAGCGCCCGGGAATAGCGCTGCGGCCGCTCTTCCCAGAGGCGCCCGACCCAGGGGGCGAAGCGCTCGCGCACCTGGAGGCGGTAGCCCGAGGCCACCTCCTTCAGCTCGAAGGCGCGGCCGTTGCAGGACTTGGCCAGCACGGCGAGGGCGTCGCGGATCTTCGACAGCTCCGGGCGCTCGGCTTCCTCGAACAGCTCAGCGATCCGCTCCAGCGACAGGGGCTTGCCGGCGGCCAGCAGAAAGGCTTCGAGCAGGGAAGCCAGCTCCTTGGTGTCGTTGAGGTTCATCGGTCACTCGGCTCGGGCACGGACATGGATGGGCGCGAAGGGCTCATTCTGCACCAGTTCAACCAGTTGTTCCTTGATCAGTTCGAGCACGGCCATGAAGGTGACCACCACCCCCAGGCGCCCCTCTTCCGGCGCGAACAGCTGGACGAAGGGCACGAAGCCGCCGCCCTTGAGCCGCTCCAGCACCTCGCTCATGCGCTCGCGGGTGGACAGCGCCTCGCGAGTGACCTGGTGGCTTTCGAACATGTCGGCCCGGCGCAGCACCTCGGCCATGGAGAGCAGCACTTCCTCCAGGCTCACATCGGGCAGCAGCTTGCGGGCCCGCGCCTCGGGCGCATCCACCCGCGGCACGATGAGGTCGCGCCCCACCCGAGGCAGGGTGTCCAGGCCTTCGGCAGCCTGCTTGAAGCGCTCATACTCCTGCAGGCGGCGGATCAGCTCGGCGCGGGGGTCTTCCTCTTCCTCCTCGCTATCGCCGGAACGCGGCAACAGCATGCGCGACTTGATCTCGGCCAGCATCGCGGCCATCACCAGGTACTCGGCCGCCAGCTCCAGGCGCACCGACTTCATCAGCTCGACGTAGCCCATGTACTGGCGGGTGATCTCCGCCACGGGAATGTCGAGGATGTCGATGTTCTGCTTGCGGATGAGGTAGAGCAGCAGGTCCAGCGGGCCCTCGAAGGCTTCGAGGAACACTTCCAGGGCATCCGGCGGGATATAGAGGTCGACGGGAAGCTCAGTGACCGCCTGGCCATACACCAGCGCGAACGGCAGCTCCTGCTGGGCGCCGGCCTGAGGGTCGACGCCCGTCGGCTCGCCGCTCACGCGCCGGCGTCCGCCAGGAACGGAGTGGGGTCGCCACAGCCGACGCGGAAGATGCTCGGCTCGCCTTCGGACAGGTCCACCACGGTGGACGCTTCGACGCCGCCGTAGCCGCCGTCGATGATCAGGTCCACGTGGTGCTCCAGCATCTGGCGCATCTCGTAGGGGTCGCTCATGGGCTGGGCCTCACCGGGGAGGATGAGCGACGCGCTCATCAGCGGCGCACCCAGTTCGGCCAGCAATGCCAGGGCGATGGGGTGGTCCGGCACCCGCAGGCCGATGGTGCGGCGTTTCGGGTGCATCAGCATCCTCGGCACCTCGCGGGTGGCGTTGAGGATGAAGGTGTAGGGGCCGGGCGTGTGGGCCTTGAGCAGGCGGAACGCCGCCGTGTCGACCTTGGCGAACAGCCCGAGCTCGGAGAGGTCGCGGCAGACCAGGGTGAAGTTGTGCTTGTCGTCCAGTCGGCGCAGGCGACGGATGCGCTCCACCGCCGACTTCTCGCCGATGGCACAGCCGATGGCGTAGGAGGAGTCGGTCGGGTAGACGATCACGCCGCCGCCCCGGACGATCTCCACCGCCTGCTTGATCAGGCGGACCTGCGGATTTTCCGGGTGGACCTGGAAGAACTGGCTCACGTTGGCTCCCTGTTCAATGTGCCGTGCTGAGGCTGCCGAGGCTGGGTGCATGGTCAAAACGTGCCGCGAGGGGCGGCAGGTCCTCTGGAATCGGTCGGTACATGCCCAGCTCCGACCAGTCGCCTGGAGCGTGGAAGTCGCTGCCGGCGGAAACCAGCAGCCCGAACTCGCGGGCCAGGATGGTCAGCGTCCCCACCTGATCCGCCGGTTGCATGCCGTTGACCACTTCGATGGCGTGGCCGCCAGCACCGATGAAATCCGCAACCAGCTTGCGTCGCTTGGTTCTAGTGAAGTCGTAGTGGTAGGGATGCGCCAGGCTGATCCACGCCCCGGCAGCCCGCAGGGTCGAGACCGCGTCCGCCAGGCTCGGCCAGTGCTGCTTCACATCGCCGAGTTTGCCGGCCCCCAGCCACTTGCGAAACGCTTCGGCACGGTCGCGGACATGTCCGGCGCGCACCAGGAACTCGGCGAAGTGCGGGCGGGCCGGCGCATTGCCGCTGTCGCCCAGCTCGCGCTGGATGGCCCGAGCCCCCTCCAGGGCGCCCGGCATGCCCTTGGCTGCCAGCCGCCGGTCGATCTCCTCGGCGCGGGCCCAGCGCCCGTGGTGCAGGTCCGCGATGGCGGCGGCAAGCGCTGGCGCATCGTCGCGGAAGCCGTAGCCAAGCACATGGATGGTCGCCCCACCCCAGGTGCAGGACAGCTCCACGCCGTTGATCAGCTGCATGCCCAGACGAGCGGCGGCCGCGCGAGCCTCCGGCAGCCCTTCGAGGGTGTCGTGATCGGTCAGCGCCAGCACCCGGACACCCCGTTCGTGGGCTCGCGCCACCAGCGCGGCGGGCGCCAGGGCGCCGTCGGAGGCTGTGCTGTGGCAGTGCAGATCGATGTGCATGAGGCGCGCTTTCGCTGGAGAAATGGTTTGTTATTATGCCGCCACATCCCGCTTCTGGCTGCCGCCGTGAAACAATTCATCGACTTCATCCCCCTCGTTCTCTTCTTCATCGTCTACAAGCTCGAACCCCGCGCCATCGAACTCGCCGGCCACAGCGTCATGCTGGGCGGCATCTTCAGTGCCACCGCCGTGCTCATCGCCACTTCCGTGGTCGTCTACGGCGCGCTGTTCATCAGCCAGCGCCGCCTGGAGAAAGGCCAGTGGCTGACCCTGGTGGCCTGCCTGGTGTTCGGCGGCCTGACCCTGGCCTTCCACAGCGAGACCTTCCTCAAGTGGAAGGCACCGGTGGTCAACTGGCTGTTCGCCCTGGGCTTCGCTGCCAGCCACTTCATCGGCGACCGCCCGCTGATCCAGCGGATCATGGGCCATGCCGTGAGCCTGCCGCAGCCGATCTGGGTGCGCCTGAACCTGGCCTGGATCGTGTTCTTCCTGGTCTGTGGCTTCGCCAACCTGTTCGTGGCCTTCACCTTCCAGTCCATCTGGGTGGACTTCAAGGTCTTCGGCAGCCTGGGCATGACGCTATTGTTCCTGGTGGGCCAGGGCATCTTCCTGGCTCGTCATATGCATGATTCCGAACCGGACAAACCGCAAGAATAAGGACTCCCATGCTCTACGCGATCATTTCCACCGACGTTGCCGACTCCCTGGAGAAGCGCATTGCTTCCCGCCCCGCCCACCTCGCCCGCCTGGAGCAGCTCAAGGCAGAAGGCCGCCTGGTGCTGGCCGGCCCCCACCCGGCGGTGGACAGCAACGACCCGGGCAGCGCCGGCTTCACCGGCAGCCTGGTGGTCGCCGAGTTCGAATCCCTGAGCGCCGCACAGACCTGGGCCGAGGCCGATCCCTTCCGCCTCGCCGGCGTCTACGGCCAGGTGGTGGTCAAGCCGTTCAAGCAGGTATTCCCCTGATCGCGGCGTTGCCGCCAGCCCCAAGGAATCCGCTCATGCGCCAGGTTCCGCTGCCCCTGCTGTTCGCCTTCGCCCTGTCCGCCGCCCTGGCCCATGCCGAAGAGCCTGTGCCCTCCACTCCACCGCTTGCTCCGGCAGTGGAGCCGGCGCCCGCGGTGAACCCGCTAGCGGCGGAGCTTGCCCAACTGACTCAGCGCCTGGCCGAGAGCGAGCGGCAACGGGAGGCCCTGGCCGCCCAGTTGGCCGACCGTGGCAACGCCAGCGAGCAGGATGGCGCGCGACTGACTCGCCTGCGCCAGGAAAACCAGCGCCTCAAGCTGCAGCTGCGTGAAGCCCAGGCCAACCGCAATCCGCCCCTCGTCAGCGAGGAACAGATGTGGTTCGCCGTGGGCGGCGGTGCCTGCCTGTTTTCCTTGCTCGCCGGCGCCCTGCTGCGTGGCGGCCGCCGCCAGCCGCGCCAATGGATCAACTGAAGACGACCCCCGCGACATGAGCGAACTGCTGCTTATCGATGATGACCAGGAGCTCTGCGAGCTGCTGATCAGCTGGCTCTCCCAGGAAGGCTTCAGCGCCCGGGCGTGCCACGACGGCATCTCCGCACGCGCCGCGCTGGCAGGCCACACCCCCGCCGCCGTGGTGCTGGACGTGATGCTGCCCGACGGCAGCGGGCTGGAGCTGCTCAAGCAATTGCGCAACGACCACCCCGAGCTGCCCGTGGTGATGCTGTCGGCCCGGGGCGAACCCCTGGACCGCATCCTCGGCCTGGAGCTGGGCGCCGACGACTACCTGGCCAAGCCCTGCGACCCCCGCGAGCTGACCGCCCGCCTGCGCGCCGTGCTGCGGCGCAGCCAGGGGCCCTCGCAGTCCAGCCAGCTGGAGCTGGGCGACCTGTGCTACAGCCCGATTCGCGGCGTGGTCAGCGTGGGCGGACACGAGGTCAGCCTCACCCTCTCCGAAGGCCGTCTGCTGGAAGCCCTGCTGCGCCAGCCTGGCGAACCGCTGGACAAGCAGGAGCTGGCGCAAATGGCCCTGGGCCGCAAGCTGACCCTGTACGACCGCAGCCTGGACATGCACGTCAGCAACCTGCGCAAGAAGCTCGGCCCCCACGCCGACGGCCGCCCGCGCATCGTCGCCCTGCGCAGCCGGGGCTACTACTACGCCGTCTGACCTGCGCCCCGCCTGCACGATCCTTTACCCAAGCTTTACCCAGGGCTGACCGCCCTTGACCTTGCGCTCCCTAGACTGGGCTCATCCGGCAACCGGCCGGTTCAAGAGACAAGGAGACAGACCATGCGCAAGACTATCGCCGCCCTGCTGTTCGCAGCCGCCCTGCCCACCGTCGCCATGGCCATGCCCGAAGGCGGCCCGCGTGGCGAGCCGGGCTTCGGCGGCCCTGGTGGCCACGGTGGCCCGCACCTCTTCAAGGAGCTGGACCTGACCCGCGAGCAGCGCCAGAAGGTGGGCAAGCTGATGGGCGAAAGCATGAAGGCCCGCCAGGACATCACCCGCAAGTACCTGGACAAGCTGCCCGAGGCGGAACGCAAGGCCATGGAGGCCGAGATCAAGGCCAGCGAAGACAAGAACCGCGCCGACATCCGCGCCCTGCTGACCCCGGAGCAGCAGAAGGACTTCGACGCCGAAGTGAAGAAGATGGACGAACGCCGCGCCGAGCGCGCCGAATTCGAGGCCTGGAAAGCCCAGCGCGCCCAGAAGGCCCAGTAACCGACCTGAACCGGTCATCGAACCCACCCGGCTTCCACCGGGTGGGTTTCGTCGTTGAAAGGAGCACCCCGTGCGTTCACTGTTCTGGCGCATCCTCGGCGCCTTCTGGCTGGCCCTGGCCCTGGTAGCCGGCCTCTCCCTGCTGCTCGGCCGTGCGCTGAACCAGGACGCCTGGATCCTCAGCCGCCACCCGGCCCTGCAGGGCCTGGCGGAGAGCCTGGTGCAGCGCTACGAGGTCAACGGCCGTGGCGAGGCCCAGCGCTTCCTCGAACAGTTCAAGCGCCGCGCCCGCATCGACGTGCAGATCCTCAACGACAACGGCCAGCCCGTGGTGCGCGGCACCTTCCCGCCCCGCGCCGCCGCGTTCGAAGCGCGCCAGCACGACGGCCACCTGCCGTGGCGACGCATCACCGAGGAATACACCAGCCCCCGCAGTGGCGAGAACTTCCTGCTGATCTACCGCATCCCCTTCCCGGAACTGGAGGCCTGGCACCGTGGCAGCCTGCTCTGGCCCCTCAGCGCCCTGGGCATCGCCCTGGTGGTGCTGACGCTGTTCAGCCTGATGCTGACCCTCTCCATTACCCGCCCCCTTGGCCGCCTGCGCAGCGCCGTGCACGACCTGGGGCAGACCGCCTACCAGCAGGACAGCCTGGCCCGGCTGGCACGGCGGCGGGACGAACTGGGCGTGCTGGCCGGTGACTTCAACCGCATGGGCCAGCGCCTCCAGGGGCTCATCGGCAGCCAGCGGCAGCTGCTGCGCGATGTTTCCCACGAACTGCGCTCACCCCTGGCCCGCCTGCGGGTGGCCCTGGCCCTGGCCGAACGGGCGCCGGCGGCGGAGCGTGAAGGACTCTGGCCACGGCTGGCCCAGGAATGCGACCGGCTGGAGGCGCTGATCAGCGAGATCCTCGCCCTTGCCCGCCTCGACGCCGAGCCGGGCGCACGCCACCCCATCGTCCTGCGGCCGATACTGGAAAAGCTCAGGGAAGACGCCCGGCTGCTGGCGCCCGAGCAGGAGGTGCGCATCCGCTGCGAAGGCGAACCGCACCTGCAGGGCTGGCCGGACATGCTGGAACGTGCGCTGGACAACCTGCTGCGCAACGCGCTGCGCTTCAGCCCGGCCGGGCAACCGGTGGACATCGAGGTGAAGGCATTACCACAGCACGTGACGATCAGCGTGCGCGACCAAGGCCCCGGGGTCGCCGCCGATCACCTGGCCCAACTGGGCGAGCCCTTCTTCCGTGCGCCGAACCAGAGTGGCGCCGGGCATGGCCTGGGCCTGGCCATCGCCCGTCGCGCCGTGGAGCGCCACGGCGGCAGCCTGACCCTGGCCAATCACCCACAGGGCGGCTTCATCGCCACCCTGTCGCTGCCGACCGCCTGATCGGCTGCCACGTTTTCAACGGGCGGCTGATCAGCCCCAGGTGCTGACGAAGTCCGCCGGCGCCAGGTCCGGCGCTGCGCGGCGCTCGCCCTCGACACTGCCGAGGTAGAGGAAGCCGACCACCTGTTCGTTGTCCGCCAGGCCCAGCCCCTGGGCCACGGTGCGGTCGTAGGCCATGTCGCCGGTACGCCAGATGGCGCCCAGGCCCTGCGCATGGGCCGCCAGCAGGATGCCGTGGGCCGCACAGCCGGCCGACAGCAACTGCTCCGACTCGGGCACCTTGTGGCCGGCCTGCAGGCGCGCCACCACCACCACCAGCAAGGGCGCACGCAGCGGCATGCCCCGGGCCTTGGTCAGCGCCGCCTCGGGGGCCGCCGGGTCCTTGGCCAGCAAGGCAGAGGCGAACAGCTCGCCGAGCTTCTCGCGGGCGCCGCCCTCGATGGTGAGGAAGCGCCAGGGGCGCAGGTAGCCATGGTCCGGCGAACGCAGGGCGGCGCGGAACAGGTAGTCACGCTGGGCCGCATCCGGTGCGGGCTCCTGCAGCCGGGCCAGGGAT
Source organism: Pseudomonas sp. SLBN-26 (assembly GCF_006715895.1). Lineage (NCBI taxonomy): Bacteria > Pseudomonadati > Pseudomonadota > Gammaproteobacteria > Pseudomonadales > Pseudomonadaceae > Pseudomonas > Pseudomonas sp. SLBN-26. The sequence goes on along the minus strand of NZ_VFOB01000001.1, from coordinate 6,223,339 downwards.
ACACGGTTGAGCAGAGCGTCGAGAGCCTCCATCGGCCACCTCCTGATTTCGGGAAGCCGGCATTCTAGCCGATAACCCCGGCCACCCAAGGGCAGCGCGTGAACGCCGCGGTGCCCTGTGAAAGCCGCTGGTGCGGAGCGTTTCACAGCGGTGAAACAGCCCAGTAGAATGCCGCGCTCCCGTTCTCGCCCGGATCCCCCATGGCCCTGTCCACGCTGCGCACCATCGGCTTCATCATCGGCCTTTTCCTCATCACGCTGGCCGTGAGCATGGTGGTGCCGATGCTGGCCGTGCTGGCGTTCGACCGGACCGATGACATCGGCGCATTCAGCTGGTCGAGCCTGATCACCTTCATCGTCGGCCTGGCCCTGGTGGCACCGGGGCGCCCGGAACACCTGCACATGCGCCCACGGGACATGTACATGCTCACCACCGCCAGCTGGGTGGTGGTGTGCATCTTCGCCGCGCTGCCGATGGTGCTGATCCAGCACATCAGCTACACCGACGCCTTCTTCGAGACCATGTCGGGCATCACCACCACCGGCTCCACCGTCATCACCGGGCTCGACCATGCCTCGCCGGGCCTGCTGCTGTGGCGTTCGATGCTGCACTGGCTGGGCGGTATCGGCTTCATCGGCATGGCGGTGGCGATCCTGCCGCTGCTGCGCATCGGCGGCATGCGCCTGTTCCAGACGGAGTCCTCGGACTGGGGCGAGAAGGTCATGCCGCGTTCGCACATGGTGGCCAAGTACATCCTGGTGGTGTACGTCGCCCTCACCCTGCTCGGCACCCTGGCCTTCTGGCTCGCCGGCATGACCCCCTTCGAGGCGGTCAACCACGCCATGTCGCTGATCTCCACCGGCGGCTTCTCCACCTCGGACAACTCCATCGCCAACTGGAAGCAGCCGGCCGTGCACTGGGTCGCGGTGGTGGTGATGATGGCCGGCAGCCTGCCCTTCACCCTCTACGTCGCCACTCTGCGGGGCCACCGCAAGGCGCTGGTGAAGGACCACCAGGTGCGCGGCTTCGTCGGCTTCCTGGTAGCGACCTGGCTGTTCTTCGGCACCTGGCTGTGGCTGAACTCGGACTACAGCTGGCCGGACGCCTTCCGCATCGTCGCGGTCAACGTCACCTCGGTGGTCACCACCACCGGCGTCGCCCTGGGCGACTACACGCTGTGGGGCAGCTTCTCGGTGATGCTGTTCTTCTACCTGACCTTCGTCGGCGGCTGCTCCGGCTCCACCGCCGGCGGGCTGAAGATCTTCCGCTTCCAGGTGGCGCTGGTGATGCTGCGCACCAACCTCAAGCAACTGGTGCACCCCCGCGCGGTGATCCGGCAGAAGTACAACGGGCACAACATCGACGAGGAAATCGTCCGCTCGCTGATCACCTTCTCCTTCTTCTTCACCGTCACCATCGGCGTGATCGCCCTCGGCCTGTGCCTGATCGGCGTCGACTGGACCACCGCCCTCACCGGCGCCGCCACTGCCGTGTGCAACGTGGGGCCGGGCCTGGGGCCGATCATCGGCCCGGTGGGCAACTTCTCCACCCTGCCGGACGCGGCCAAGTGGCTGCTGACCATCGGCATGCTGCTGGGCCGCCTGGAGATCCTCACCGTGCTGGTGCTGTTCACCCGGGGTTTCTGGAAACACTGAGCACGGATCGACTACACCTGAATCAGGCGCCCGTGGACAGGCAGCGGCACGTCGCTAGAATGGCGCCCTCATTCACCCGGACCGAGCACGCCCCATGGCTTTGCCGACCCTGCGCCTGATAGGCTTCATCATCGGCATCTTCCTGATCACCCTGGCGATCAGCATGGTCATCCCGGTCATGACCGTGATCGCCTATGACCGCCCGCAGGACATCCACGCCTTCGTCTGGTCGAGCCTGGCCACCTTCATCACCGGCCTCGGCCTGGTGATTCCCGGGCGCCCGGAGCAGGCGCACCTGCGTCCCCGGGACATGTACCTGCTGACGGTTTCCAGCTGGGTGGTGGTGGGCATCTTCGCCGCCCTGCCCTTCCTGCTCACCCAGCACATCAGCTACACCGATGCCTTCTTCGAGAGCATGTCCGGCATCACCGCCACCGGCGCCACGGTGCTCAGCGGGCTGGACAGCATGTCCCAGGGCATCCTCATCTGGCGTTCGCTACTGCACTGGCTCGGCGGCATCGGCTTCATCGGCATGGCGGTGGCGATCCTGCCGCTGCTGCGCATCGGCGGCATGCGCCTGTTCCAGACCGAATCCTCCGACCGCTCGGAGAAAGTCATGCCGCGCTCGCACATGGTGGCCAAGTACATCGTCGCGGTGTACGTCGGCTTCACCCTGCTGGGCACCCTGGCGTTCTGGCTGGCCGGGATGAGCGCCTTCGATGCGGTCAACCACGCCATGTCGGCCATCTCCACCGGCGGTTTCTCCACCTCCGACCAGTCCCTGGCCAAGTGGCAGCAGCCGGCGGTGCACTGGGTGGCGGTGGTGGTGATGATCCTCGGCAGCCTGCCCTTCGCCCTCTACGTCGCCACCCTGCGGGGCAACCGCAAGGCGCTGTTCCGCGATGCCCAGGTGCGCGGTTTCATCGGCCTGCTGCTGGCGATCTGGCTGGTACTGGGCACCTGGTACTGGGCCACCACCGACCTGCACTGGCTGGACGCCCTGCGCCACGTGGCGGTGAACACCACCTCGATCCTCACCACCACCGGCTTCGCCCTCGGCGACTACAGCCTGTGGGGCAACTTCTCGCTGATGCTGTTCTTCTACCTGGGCTTCATCGGCGGCTGCTCCGGCTCCACCGCCGGCGGGGTAAAGATCTTCCGCTTCCAGGTGGCCTACATCCTGCTCAAGGCCAACCTGTACCAGCTCATCCACCCCCGCGCGGTGATCAAGCAGAAGTACAACGGCCACCGCCTGGACGAGGAGATCGTGCGCTCGATCCTCACCTTCTCGTTCTTCTTCACCATCACCATCTGCGTGATCGCCCTGGGCCTGTCGTTGCAGGGGCTGGACTGGATCACCGCCCTCACCGGCGCGGCCAGCACCGTCTCCGGTGTCGGCCCGGGCCTGGGCGAGGTGATCGGCCCGGCGGGCAACTTCTCCACCCTGCCCGACGGCTCCAAGTGGCTGCTGTCGCTGGGCATGCTGCTGGGGCGGCTGGAGATCATCACCGTGCTGGTGATCTGCACGCCGTACTTCTGGAGGCATTGAACCGGCGCGAGGGGGCGATGGGCGACTGAAGTCGCCCCTACGCGCCCCGGCAGCCCTTGAGCGTCATTGCAGGCGGGCGCGGTACTCGCCTGGCGTGGCGTCGAACCAGCGGCGGAAGGCGCGGAAGAAATTGCTCGGATCGGCAAAACCCAGCAGGTAGGCGATCTCCAGCAGGGTCAGGTTCGGCTGCGCCAGGTACTGCTCGGCCAGCTCGCGGCGGGTGTCGTCGAGCAGTTGCTGGAAGCTGGTGCCCTCCTCCTGCAAGCGCCGCTGCAGGGTGCGCTGGGACAGGTGCAAGGCGCTGGCCACCACCTCGCGCTTGGGTTCGCCCTGAGGCAGCAGGCGGCAGAGCACCTGGCGGGCCAGGTGGGTGACCCGGCTGCCGGTGAAGCGCGCCAGGTACTCCCCGGCAAAGCGGTCATGCAGTTGCGCGAGGGATTCGTTGGCAGTGGGCAGCGGCGTGTCCATGTCGGCCCGGCTGAAGCGCAGCGCATAGTGCTCGGCACCGAAGCGCAGGGGCGCCTGGAATACCTGCCGATAGGGCTCCACGTCCGCCGGGGCCGGCCCCTGGAAGCGGATCTCCAGCGGGTTGATGGCGCGCCCGGTCATCCAGCGGCAGAAGGCCAGGCAGTAGGCCATCGACGCTTCCGCACTCTGCCGCGCCGGGGGCAGTCGATCACCGTGGATCGCCAGCCGCAATTCATAGCCCTCCGGGGTCGGTCGGAAGCTCAGGTCCGCCCCCTCGGCGATGATCCGCTGGTAACGCACCAGGCGGGCGAAGCCCTCGTTCAGCGTGCGGCTGGACATCAACGCGTAGCCCACCACATGGAAAGAGGCCGGCCGTACCACCTTGGCCATGTTCAACCCTATGGCCGGGTTGCCCGACAGCTCCACAGCCCGCAGCCACAGGCGGGTCATGCCGTCCTGGGGGAAGCGCGCGTCCGGGTCGGAGAGTGCGTCGTAGTCGAGCCCCAGTTCGGGGAACAGGCGGCGGCAATCGACCCCGCCCATTTCCAGGGCTTGCACGATCCCCAGGGCCCAGCTGGAGGAAGTGGTACGTTCGCTCATGGCGCCTTCTTGTTCGGGTGGGAGAAAGGCCCGACAGGGCCCGGCGGGGAAGGATACTCACCCCGGCCCGGGTTTGTCAGGTTCGGCACGCCCGGCTTTCCGGGCTACCAATCGACAAAAAGCAGGATGCCCTGAAAGCCTTGCCAGACGGGGCCTCCAGGCATTCCAGCGGCACCCTGCCGAGTGATTCCACAAAATAAACCTGGGTTATTTCCACAATGGGTGTATGGTGTCGCCACTGGATGCAACGTGTCATTGCGATTTCTGACCTGATGTAACGATTCCCATCTTTCCATCTCCTCGGCTTACTTCGCTTTCGTTCTCAGTCTCGGCCCGGACAATCCGGCGTCGATGCCCCTTTTATTTCCCTGGAGATACATCATGTCCAATCGTCAACTCGGCACCGTCAAATGGTTCAACGATGAAAAAGGCTTCGGCTTCATCACCCCCCAGGAAGGTCCGGACGTCTTCGTTCACTACCGCTCGATCGAAAGCACCGGCTTCAAGTCCCTCGCTGAAGGTCAGAAGGTGAGCTTCCTGGTCGCCAAGGGCCCGAAAGGCCTGCAGGCCGAGCAGGTCCAGGTGGTCTAAGACCCCCTCTCGAAGAAAGCCCCGGTTTTCCGGGGCTTTTTTTTGCCTCCCCATTTTCCAGCGAGCACACCGACATGCCGGGCTATCTGATCAAGACCACCACCTTCCGGGTGGGCGGCCGCGACTTCCACATGCAGTCGCTGCTGGACGCCGAACAGTTTCATGACCCCGCAGGCGAAGCCGCCAGCCTCGGCATCACCGAGAGCACCTGGGCACTGTTCGGGCAGGTGTGGCCAGCGGGCGAAGTCCTTGCGCAGATGGTTGCGCGACGCGACCTCACCGGGCTGCGGGTACTGGAAGTGGGCGCCGGCCTGGGTCTGGCCAGCCTGGTGGGCCACCAGCGGGGCGGCGACATGACCGCCAGCGACATCCACCCGCTGATCCCCACCTTCCTCGCCGAGAACCTGCGCCTCAACGACCTGCCCCCCATGCGCTACGAAACCTGCGACTGGGCCGGCGCCGACAGCTTCGGCCAGTTCGACCTGATCATCGGCAGCGACCTGCTCTACGACGACGACAACCAGGAAGACCTGGCCGACTTCATCGACCGGCATTCGGCACGCTCGGTCGAAGTGCTGCTGGTCGACCCCAACCGGCAGGACACCCAGCCCTTCCATGACGAGATGGCCGAGCTCGGCTACGACATGGTCATCTCCCAGGCGGACTGCCTGCTGGCCAATGGCGAACGGTTCAGGGGCTCCTACCTGCACTACAGCCGGGACGCCGCCCGCGCCTGAGCCGGCGAGGCGCGGCCAGGTGGGCGCAACGGGATACTAAACTGGCACTCATTGTCACTGGCCGGGGGAGCCGCCCCACCTACACTCCCCGGCACACAACAAGAAGGAGCCCGCCATGAGCAGCCTGCCCGCCGAGCGTTTCAACAGCTTCGCCGAGTTCTACCCCTACTACCTGCAAGAGCACAGCAACGACGTCTGCCGCCGCCTGCACTACGTCGGCAGCCTGCTGGTACTGGCCATCCTCGGCTACGCCCTGGCCACCCAGCAGTGGCTTTGGCTGCTGGCCATGCCACTGGCCGGCTACGGCTTCGCCTGGGTCGGCCACTTCGTCTTCGAAAAGAACCGCCCGGCCACCTTCAAGTACCCGCTGTACAGCCTGATGGGCGACTGGGTGATGCTCAAGGACGCCTTCACCGGCCGCATCCGCTTCTAGGCTGCCGACCACCCCGATCCCCCCGCCGTTCGGCGGCCCCGCTTGGCCGCCATGCTGGCACTTGGTTATGATCCGCACCCGCCATGCTGGCTCAGGTCTTGCAGGCTGGCGGGCACTCCAGCGAGTGCCAGAAAACCATCAGGGATCGTCGCGCCAATGAAGTCAGCCTCCACCGATCGGCCTAGCAGTCTTCCGACGTTACCCCTGCGCGAGTACTACTCCCGGGTCCTGGCGTACATCGCCACCGCTGCCACCATCGCCGCCGGCAGCTACACCCAGCACTTCGGCTTCGACGTGCTGTGGATGGTCCCCTACGCCCTGCTCTACCCGCACCTGGCCCACCACCTGAGCCTGCGCTTCAAGCGCGAGCACCCGGAGAAGACGCACCTGGTGCTGCTGTTCCTCGACGCCCTGCACGCAGGCTCCGGCGCTGCCTTGCTGGGGTTCTCCACCGTGCCCAGCCTGATGTTCATGCTGACGCTCGCCTTCAGCGCGCTGATCGTCGGCGGCCTGCGCCACCTCGGCCTGGCGCTGCTGGTAGCCGCCAGCGGCACGGTGCTGACCACCGTGGTCGCCCACCCCGACCTGAAGACCGGCACCCCCACGCTGGTGGCCTTCGTCAGCATCTGCTTCACCACGCTCTACGTCTGCATCACCGCCTTCTTCGTGCACCAGCAGGGCCTGCGCCTGGCGCTGGCGCGCAGCGAGATCAAGCAGGAGCAGGAAAAGGCCGCGCGCCTGGCCCGCAACCTCGCCAAATACCTGTCACCCCAGGTCTGGGAAATGATCTTCAGCGGCAAGCGCCACGTGCGCCTGGAGACCCAGCGCAAGAAGCTCACCGTGTTCTTCTCCGACATCAAGGGCTTCACCGAGCTGTCCGAGGAGCTGGAAGCCGAGGCCCTGACCGACCTGCTCAACAACTACCTCAACGAAATGTCGAAGATCGCCCTCAAGTACGGCGGCACCATCGACAAGTTCGTCGGCGACTGCGTCATGGTGTTCTTCGGCGACCCCACCACCCAGGGCGCCAAGAAGGACGCCGTGGCCGCCGTGTCCATGGCCATCGCCATGCGCAAGCACATGAAGGTGCTGCGCCAGCAGTGGCGGGCCCAGGGCATCACCAAACCCCTGGAAATCCGCATGGGCCTGAACACCGGCTACTGCACCGTGGGCAACTTCGGCGCCGACACGCGCATGGACTACACCATCATCGGCCGCGACGTGAACCTCGCCAGCCGCCTTGAAAGCGCCTCCGAAGCCGGCGAGATCCTCATCTCCCACGAGACCTACTCGCTGGTGAAGGACGTGATCATGTGCCGCGACAAGGGCCAGATCAGCGTCAAGGGCTTCGCCCGCCCGGTGCAGATCTACCAGGTGGTCGACTTCCGCCGCGACCTGGGCGCCACCTCCAGCTACGTCGAGCACGAGCTGCCGGGGTTCTCCATGTACCTGGACACCAACGGCATCCAGAACTACGACAAGGAAAAGGTCATCCAGGCCCTGCAGGCCGCCGCCGAGAAGTTGCGCGACAAGGTCATCCTCTGACCGAAACAGTCACCCGAAGGCCGCCCCAGGGCGGCCTTTTTCATGGCGCCGCCCGGCCAATTCGTTCGCGATCAGCCATCGTGGATTCGCGGTAGCAACCACTCCCACGCATCCAGTGACCAAGGCACACAGGGCTGTTCCGTAGGATGCGGTGAGCTCAGCGAACCGCATCGATGCCCCGTACGTAGCGGCCGGGATTGTCCCAACCCACCTGGCAACACCCGGTGGGAGCGAATTCATTCGCGATCAACCCTCGCCAGCACGGCACACGCCCCGCTACGACGCACCCTGAACCCCGGGCTGCGCCACGGCCTCGCCGCACAGCTCACCGTCCAGCAGCGGCTGCCGGGCCAGGAACTCCAGCGCCGACGCCCGCCAGGACAGCCGCGCCGCTCGCTCGGCGCAGACACCACGGTCCAGCTCCAGCGCCCGCAGGCAGGCGCCTTCCAGGTCCTCATCCATCACCCCGGTGACGCCCGCCTCCAGCACGTCCAGCGGTCCCGGCACGGGGAAGGCCGCCACCGGCGTGCCGCAGGCCAGCGCCTCCAGCATCACCAGTCCATAGGTGTCGGTACGCGAGGGGAACACCAGCACGCTGGCCGACACATAGGCCTCGGCCAGCGCCTCGCCATGGCGGTAGCCGAGGAAGCGCGCCTGGGGATAGGCCGCCTCCAGCTCAGCACGCTGGGGGCCATCCCCCACCAGCCACTTCTCGCCGGGCAGGTCCAGGTCGAGGAAGGCCCGCAGGTTCTTCTCCGGGGCAATGCGGCCGACGTAGAGGAACACCGGGCGCAGCGGCCTGGGCATCTCCGGCCGGGGATGGAAACGTGCCGTGTCCACGCCCTTGCGCCACAGCGAAAGCCGCGTCAGCCCGTGGCCGCCCAGCTCCTCGCGCAAACGCTCGGTGGTCACCAGCACCGTCTGGCTGGGCCGGTGGAAAGCCCGCAGCACCGCGTAGCCCCAGGCCAGCGGCACCTGCCGCCAGCGGGTGTGGACGTATTCGGGAAAGCGCGTATGCACCGCGCTGGAAAAAGCCAGGCCGCGCTTCACCAGCCAGCGCCGTGCCGCCCAGCCCAGCGGCCCCTCGGTGGCGAGGTGCACGCAGTCCGGGCGGAAGTCGCGGATCGCCGCCCCCACCCGCCACAGGTCCCACACCAGCGGAATCTCCGGGTAGGTGGGACAGGGCACGGCGCGGAAGTCCCGCGGCGACAGCAGCTTGACCAGGTGGCCGAGCCCGCGCAGTTCGGCCACCAATGCCTGCAGGCTGGTGACCACGCCATTGACCTGGGGTGCCCAGGCATCACTGACGATGAGGATCCTCATGCAGCGGACTCGAGGGCCGGCGCCCGGACCTCGGCCTGGCGCGCCTGGTCCTCGGCCAGGCGGTAGAGCTCGATGGTGCCGTCCCAGTGCTCGATCAGCGCCGTGCAGGACTCCACCCAGTCACCGCAGTTCATGTACTCCACCTCCCCCACCCGACGGATCTCGGCGTGGTGGATGTGGCCACACACCGCACCGTCCAGCCCGCGCTTGACGCACTCGTGGGCGATGGACTCCTCGAAGTCGCTGATGAAGTTCACCGCGCTCTTCACCTTGTGCTTGAGGAAGGCCGACAGCGACCAGTAGCCGTAGCCCCAGCGCTCGCGCCAGTGGTTGAGCCAGCGGTTGAGGGTCAGGGTGAACTCGTAGGCCGAGTCGCCGAGGAAGGCCAGCCACTTGTGGTAGCGGGTGATCACATCGAACTGGTCACCGTGGATCACCAGCAGGCGGCGGCCATCGGCGGTCTCGTGGATCGCCTCGTCCACCAGCTGGATGTTGCCGAGCATCAGGCTGGAGTAGCGGCGCAGGAACTCGTCGTGGTTGCCGGTGACATAGATCACCTCGGTGCCGCGCTTGCTCATGGTCAGCAGTCGGCGGATCACGTTGGTGTGCGCCTGGGGCCAGTAGATGCCGCCGCGCAGCTTCCAGCCATCGATGATGTCGCCCACCAGGTAGATGCGGTCGGCGTGGTGGCGCTTGAGGAAGCGCGCCAGGTGCTCGGCCTGGCAGTCCCGCGTGCCCAGGTGCACGTCGGAGATCCACAGGGTTCTCACCCGCTGCTTGCGGGGGCGTGCCGGGTCAACCGGCTCCAGGCGTTCGACACTGCTCATCGTGTGGCCTCCAGCGGCTTTTCCCGGATCTTGCGCGGAGGTGGTGAAGTGCAGGTGACCGGCAGGCTGCAAAACGATGACACTGCGGCCGCCAGCGCCAGCAGGTAGACTGGCCGCCTCGCCGAGGACCGCCCCATGAAGCCCATGCTGAACCTGCGCCGCTACACCCACGACCTGCTCGCCCACAGCCACGACCACGCCCAGCTGGTGTTCGGCCTCAGCGGCAGCCTGGATTTCGAAGTGGGCAGCCTGGGCACCCGCGTCGAGCGCCAGCAGCTGGCGGTGGTCCCGCCTGGCGAGCACCACGCCTGCGGCAGCCCGCGCGGCAGCCTGTGCCTGGTGCTGGACGTGCCCGACGATGCCTGGCTGAAGCACACCCTCGGTCATCACTACGACGCCGGCCGGCGCCTGCTGGAGCGCCCCGGCGCCCTGCGCCTGGACCCGAACCAGAGCCAGCTGGTGGGCTGGCTGGCCGCCAGCCCGATCAACGACGCGGTGATCGCCAACCAGGGCGTCGGCCTGCTGCTGGCCAGCCTGGTGGCACCCAACGGCGCATGCGAGGCACCCGGCGAACTGCCCCTCGCAGCCCTGGATGCCCACCTCGACAGCCACCTCGACCGCCCGCTGCAGGTCGCCGACCTGGCGCGCCTCTGCGGGCTCTCGGTGGCGCGCTTCCACCGCCGCTTCCTCGATGCCACCGGGCAGACGCCCATGGACTACCTGCGCACCCGCCGCCTGCTGCAGGGGCGTCGCCTGCTGCTGGAGAGCAACCTGCCGGTGGGCGAGATCGCCGCGCGGGTCGGCTACAGCTCCCAGAGCGCCTTCACCGCCGCCCTCTCCCGTGGCCTCGGCACCACGCCCCGCGCCCTGCGCCGCCAGCGCGAGTAGCGCGACAAAGCCCGCGAGCCCCGCGACAGACATCGGCGGCACGAGCCTCTAGACTGCCGCCATCGTTCCACTGGGGATCAGCATGACCACCACCATCGAATGGGAAGACTTCCTGAACGTCGACCTGCGCGTCGGCACCATCCGCTCTGCCCAGCCCAATCCCAAGGCCATCAAGCCCGCCTACGTGCTGGAGGTGGACCTGGGCGAACTGGGCCTGAAGACCTCCAGCGCCCAGCTCACCGCCCACTACGCCGCCGAAGACCTGGTGGGCCGGCAGGTGCTGTGCGTCTGCAACTTCGCCCCCAAACGCGTCGCCGGGATCCGCTCCGAGGTGCTGGTCACCGGCGTCTATGACGCCGAGGGGAAGGTGGTGCTGGCCAGCTTCGACAAGCCCCTGCCCAACGGCGCACGCCTGGCATGACGCCGCGCAACGCCCTGCTCGCCATCCACCTGGGCGCGCTGCTGTTCGGCCTCTCCGGCATCTTCGGCAAGCTGGCGGAAACCTCGCCGACGGTGATCACCTTCGGTCGCGCGGCGTTCGCCGTCCTCGCCCTGGCACTGTTCGCCCGCTTCGTCGGCGGTGACCGCGGCGCACGGCCGGGGCGGCGCCAGCTACCCGCGCTGCTGCTGGGCGGCCTGCTGCTGGGCGGGCACTGGGTGCTGTTCTTCCAGGCGGTGAAGGTCGGCGGCGTGGCCATCGCCACCCTCGGCTTCGCCAGCTTCCCGGCCTTCACCCTGTTGCTGGAGGCGTTGCTGTTCCGCGAACGCATCCACCTGCGCGAAGTGCTGGTGGTGGCCCTGGTGAGCGTCGGCCTGGTGCTGGTGACGCCGGAGTTCGATCTGGCCAGCGATGCCACCCAGGGGCTGATCGCCGCCGTGCTCTCCGGCTTGCTGTTCGCCCTGCTGTCGCTGCTCAACCGCGCCACCACCCGGGGGCTGGACCCGGTGCACGCCGCGCTCTGGCAGAACCTCACCATCGTCGGGCTGCTGGTGTTGCCGGTGTGGCCGAGCCTCGCCGAGCCCCGCGCGCTGGACTGGCTGTGGATCGCCCTGCTCGGCGTGCTCTGCACCGGCCTCGCCCACAGCCTGTTCGTGGCCAGCCTGAAGGTGCTCAAGGCACGGACCACGGCGGTGATCTTCGCCCTGGAGCCGGTCTACGGCATCGCCTTCGCCTGGTGGCTGTTCAGCGAGGAGCCGTCCCTGCGGATGCTGGTGGGCGGCGTGCTGATCATCGCCGCCATCGCCCTGCCCGCCCGGGCTGCACCGCCGGTGGACGGCGCAGCCGGGCAACGCCAGGTCAGTTGACGCTGTAGCCGCGCCCGGCCAGGCAGGCGCCCAGGGCCCGGCGGTAGCGCTCGGTGGCCTCGGCGCCCACCGGGCGCGTCGCGGTTGCGGGGTCGAAGCCACTCTGGCCGACGGCCCAGCCGTGGCACTCGTAGCGATCACGGCCCTGCTGGTCGACGCTCTGGCCGTTGGCCGGGTAGGCGATCACTTCGTAGCTGGCCACGCTGTTGCCCTGCACCGTGGGCGGCGGGGCGACCACCTCGTAGCGTTGTGCCGTGCTATTCCACAGGTAGTAGGAACCGGCGGCAACGAAGTACAGCATGCTGCCGATCCACAGTTCGCGGGCTCCGTCCGGCAGCCCGTGGCCATGGCCGCCTCCCGGGCCTGGCCCCCAATTGCCCCAGCCATGGCCGCCAGGCCCCGGCCCACCGGGACCGCCCGGGCCGGGCGGACCGGCCAGTACCTGGGTGGACAGACCCAGCGCCACAAGCGCCAGGACCAGGCTTCGTTTCACCGACATCGCTCACCTCATCGCAGGACAGCCGCATACGGCGGCCACGGGCGAATTATTCGCCGCGGCCGGTCGATACGTGGTCAGTGCTGTGTAAAGGGGCGGTAAACGTTCTGATACACGCCGCTCAGGGGCGGTCGTTGTGGCCCAGGTCACGGGCCGGGTCGATGCGGTCGCGGACCCGCTGCTTGAGCACCTTGGCCTCGGGGAAGCCGCCGTCGGCCTTGCGCTCCCAGATCTCCACGCCATCGCAGGTGATGCGGAACACGCCACCGGTGCCGGGCTCCAGCGCCACCCGGCCGAGGTCGTCGGAGAAGGTGCTGAGCAGCTCCTGGGCCAGCCAGGCGGCACGCAGCAGCCACTGGCACTGGGTGCAATAGGTGATGACGATCTCGGGCTTGGCAGCGCTCATTTCAGGCTCGGGGCAGTCGGGCGGGCGCCTATAATAGCGGCCTTTTTCCCCCGCCTGACCAGGGAAGCGTTATGCGCCGCGTGCTCCTCGCCCTCACCCTCCTGCTCACCACCTGCTGCGCCGTGGCCGATGCCGCACGGCCCCGCGTCGGCCTGGTGCTCTCCGGCGGCGCCGCCCGCGGGATGGCCCACATCGGCGTGCTCAAGGCGCTGGAGGAGCAGGGCATCCACATCGATGCCATCGCCGGCACCAGCATGGGCGCGGTGATCGGCGGGCTCTATGCCTCCGGCTACAGCGTGGAGGAGCTGGAGAAGCTGGCGCTGACCCTGGACTGGCGCCAGGCCCTCTCCGACGCCCCCGCGCGGGAGGACGTGCCCTTCCGCCGCAAGCAGGACGACCGCGACTTCCTGGTGAAGCAGAAGCTCAGCTTCCGCGACGACGGCAGCCTGGGCCTGCCGCTCGGCGTGATCCAGGGCCAGAACCTCGCGCTGCTGCTGGAAAGCCTGCTGGTGCACACCAGCGACACCCGGGACTTCGACCGCCTGGGGATCCCCTTCCGCGCCGTGGCCACCGACATCTCCACCGGCGAGAAGGTGGTGTTCCGCAAGGGCCACCTGCCCCAGGCCATACGCGCCAGCATGTCGATCCCGGCGGTGTTCGCCCCGGTGGAAGTGGACGGGCGCCTGCTGGTGGACGGCGGCATGGTGGACAACATCCCGGTGGACGTGGCGCGGGAGATGGGCGTGGACCGGGTGATCACCGTCGACATCGGCACGCCCCTGCGCAGCCGCAAGGAGCTGACCACCGTGGTGGACGTGCTCAACCAGTCGGTGACGCTGATGACCCGGCGCAACTCCGAGGCGCAGCTCGCCACCCTCGGCCCCGACGACATCCTTGTGCAGCCGCCCCTGGCCGGCTACAGCGCCACCGACTTCAGCCACGCCCGCGAAGTGATCGACGCCGGCTACCGGGCCGCCACCATCCTCCAGGCCCGCCTGGCGACGCTGCGCCGGGATACCCGCCCCGGCCAGGACGCGGAACTGGTGCAGGCGCGCCAACCGGGAGAGCGACGCCCGGTGATCACCCGCATCCAGGTGGAGAACGACTCCAAGGTGGGCGACGAGGTGATCCGCCGGCAGATCCGCCAGGAGCTCGGCGAGCCCCTGGACCTCGCGCGCCTGCAGGCCGACATGGGCACCCTCTACGGCCTCGACTACTTCGAGCAGGTGCATTACCGCGTGGTCAAGCACAAGGACGGCAACACCCTGGTGATCAGTGCCCGGGGCAAGCGCAACGGCACCGACTACCTGCGCCTGGGCCTGAACCTCTCCGACGACATGCGCGGCGGCGGCACCTACAACCTCGGCGCCAGCTACCGGGTGAACGGCCTCAATGACCTGGGCGCCGAATGGCTGACCCGGGCCCAGATCGGCAGCGAGCAGGTGCTCTACAGCGAGTTCTACCAGCCGCTGGACTACGGCTCGCGCTACTTCGTCGCGCCTTACCTGGCGGCCTCGGCGCAGAACATCGAAGCCGCGCTGGACAACGACCCCATCGCCGAATACCGCCTGCAGCGTTACGGCTACGGCTTCAACCTGGGCCGGCAGATCGCCAACAACGGCGAACTGCGCCTCGGCATCGGCCAGGAATGGGGTGAGGCCGACGTGCGCATCGGTGACCGGCGCCTGCCCAGCTTCAGCTTCAGCAACGGCTACTACGAGGCGAAGTACTCCTTCGACACCCTGGACAACGTCGACTACCCCCACAGCGGGGAGGACATCAAGCTCACCGTGCGCCAGTTCGACCCCAGCCTGGGCGCCGACGACCGCTACCGGCAGTGGGAACTCAGCCTGGACAAGGCCTTCACCCGGGGCCCCGACACCCTGGTGCTGGGCGGCCGCTACGGGCGCACCCTGGACAGCACCGAAGTGGTGCTCTCCAGCTTCCAGCTGGGCGGTGCGCGCCAGCTGTCGGGCTTCCGCGAGAACTCGGTGGCCGGGCAGAACATCAGCCTGGCGCGGGCGATCTACTACCGGCGCATGACCCAGCGCTCGTTCCTGCCGCTGGACTTTCCCTTCTACGTGGGCGCCAGCCTGGAGCGCGGGCGCGCGTGGAACCGCGACAACAGCTTCGACAGCGGCTACATCAACGCCGGTAGCCTGTTCGTCAGCTTCGACACGCCCCTGGGGCCGCTGGACTTCAGCTACGGCCTCAACGACGCCGCCGAACGGGCGCTCTACCTCAACCTGGGGCGGACGTTCTGAGCCAGGGCTGACGACAGCGCAAAGAAAACCGGCGCCCTGGGGCGCCGGTTGGAGGTGGGGCGTGATCAGGCGATCCGCGCGAGCAGCTCGCGGGCTTCCTGCTTCTGCTCCTCGTCGCCCTGGTCGATGACCTCGTTGAGGATGTTGCAGGCGCTTTCCATATCGCCCTGGTCGATGTAGGCCAGGGCCAGGTTGAGCCGCATGATGTTCTCCTGGCGCGCGGCCAGGTGATCCAGGTCGTCGTCGCCCAGGTCGAACACCAGTTCCTCGTCGGCCTCGGCCAGGGGCAGCGGCTCGGCTTCTTCCGGTTCGCCCAGGTGGTCCAGCTCGAACACTTCGGGCAACTCGTGGAGGTTGCTCTTGAACGACGGGTCCACCACCGGCTCCGGTGCCTTCGCCGTGCTTTCGGCATCACGCACCGCACGGCCCTTGGGCGCATCGGGCTTGAACGGGCTGAGGCTGTCCCAATCGGCATCCAGGGGCAGGTCGGCGAGGTTGAGCTGGAACTCGTCGGTGAACTCGTCGTCCAGGCCGTCGCGCGGGGCGCTGGGCGCCTCGTCGACCAGGGGCGTCTCGTTGAGGATGAAGGTGGTCTCCTCCAGCATCGGCGCCGCCTCGGACGGCACATCGACAGCGGGGTAGCGCGCCTTGATCGCATCGATGCGCGCCGGCTCCATGCCCATCTCGGCCAGGGTGTGCGCCTCGCTGGCGAACGCGGCGGACTCGCCCAGCTCGCCCAGCACCTCCAGCAGGCGCAGGCGCAGGTCGGTGCGACGCGGCTCCTGGACGATGGCGGTGCGCAGCGCCGACTCGGCATCGCGGAAGCGCCCGTAGGCGATGTAGATGTTCGCGCCGTCCAGGGAATCGCTGGACGGGCGGGGTGCCGACAGCGGGGCTTCGACCCGGGCCGCCGGGGCGACGGGGGCCTCCACCGGGGTGGCGACGGCAGGCGCAGCCGGGCGCACCAGCGGAGTGACGGTGGCGCGGGGACGCTGCTGCTCCGTTGCCGGGACGATCACCGGCTCGGCCGGCGTGTCGTCAGGCGCGGGCTTGCGCCGACGCGCGACCAGCAGCAGAAGCGCCAGCAGGATGGCCGGCACGCCGAGGAACAGCAGGCTGTTGGGCCAGGTGAACAGGCCGGTGTCCTCGGGCTCGACGCTGGGCACTGCGCTCGGCTGGGCCGGCGCCGGAGCCGCTTCGGCCTGGGGCTGTGCAGCCGGTTGCTCGGCGGGTGGCGTATCGGTGGTGGCAGCGGGTGCGACGGGCTCGGCCGGAGGCTGCGCAACGGCGCCCTGCTGGAGGGCCCCTTTCAGGCTCGCCAGCTGGGCATCCTTTTCCGCCATCAGTTGCTGCAGCGATTCCAGCTTCAGCTGCAGGTCGGCGATGTCCTGGCGCAGCTGCAGGCGCTCGCTCTCGCTGTTGGCCAGTTCGGTGTCGACGCGACGCTGCACTTCGGCCAGCTGCTGTGGCAGCTCGTGGGGAGCCGGGGCATTGGGCGCGACCGGGGCATCGGGCTCGGACAGGCGCAGGCTGTCGGGGGCGGACACCGGGGCCACCGGCGCAGCCGGCTCGGCACGCGCGGCATCCGGCAGCAGCAGGCTCTGGCCGACGCTCAGGCGGTTCGGATCACCATTGGCGAAGGCCGCGGCGTTGAGAGCGTGGATGCCGTTCATCATCTGCGCCGTGCTCATGCCACTGCCGGCGCTCAGGCGCTGGGCGATGCCCCAGAGGCTGTCGCCACGGGCCACGGTGTAGCGCTTGCCCTGGGTGGCCGGGGGCGCCTCGCGGGGCGCGGCCGGCACTGCCTGGGTCGGCCGGGCGCTGGCGGTACGGGCATCCGCCAGGGGCGCAGCCACCGGTCGGTAGGCCGAGGACTCCGGCGGGTCCAGCAGCAGGGTGTACTCGCGCAGCAGGCGGCCGTTGGGACGCGCCACTTCGACGATGAAATTCAGGTAGGGCTCGCGCACCGGCTTGCTCGACGCCACGCGGATATGGCCCCGGCTGCCACGGATCATCGGGCTGAAACGCAGGTCGTTGAGGAAGATGAAGCGCTCGACCCCCGAGCGCTCGAACACCTCGTTCGGCGCCAGGCTGACCTTGATGTCGCTTTCCCCCAGGTCGCCCAGGTCCAGCAGCTCGATGTCCGCCTCCAGCGGCTGGTTGAGCGCGGAATGCAGGGTGATGTCGCCCAGGCCCAGCGCCGACGCCAGGCCTGAATAAAGCAGCGGTCCCGAGGCGAGCGCCACCAGGAACTTGTTGACTCGAGCCATGAGCCCTCCCCCGGTCATGCCGGCTCGAACGCCACGACGACTCCACGATCCATGGAATGGCCAAAGCGGGCGTTGGCATTGAACGATGTGATGTCGGGCCGATCCCTGTGTAACCCGGCTGAAACTAGTATGGATGCAATTTCCCGAAACGCCCTAAGTAAAGGCATCGGGCCATTACGGACGAATCTTACTGGATTTTCGTCATGAAAGTGACGGAATTCACACAACCGCTGGGCGGTTATAGCGGCTTCGTCAGGCTTTTGTCGCGCGCACGCCCAGGGCGGGCCAGATCGCCAGCAGGAAAAGCAGCGTTACCAGCCAAAAGGTCTGCTGGAAGGCCCAGGCATTGGCCGCGTGATCACCGCCGCCTGCCAGGTGCCGCCACTCGAGGAAGAAGGTCACCAGGTTGACCCCGAATGCGCCGCCCAGCTGGCGCACGAAGGTGATGGCGCCGGCGCCCTGGGCCAGTTCCTCGGCGCTCAGCACGTCCAGCGAGCCAGTGCTCAGGGCCGGCAGCAGCAGGCCCAGGCCGAGACGGCCGACGCAGGCCCAGAAGCACAGCACCAGGAAGCTCGCCCCCTCCCCCACCAGCCCCAGGCCGAAGCAGGACAGGGCGAACACCAGCAGGCCGCCCACCAGCAACGCGGCGGCCGACAGCCGATCACTCAGCCAGCCACCGGCGAACGACGCCAGCCCCAGCACCACCCCGGTGGGCAACAGGAGCAGCCCGGCACGGCCGGCGCTGTAGCCATCGACGGTCTGCAGGTAGAGCGGGATCAGGTAGGTGGAGCCGTACAGCCCGAGGCCCAATGCCAGGGCCACCCAGCTGGCCTTGCGGAACGCGACATGACGCCACAGGCGCATCGGCAACAGCGGCCGGGTCGACACCCGGCTGCGCCAGGCAAATCCGCCGACTGCCGCGATCCCCAGCAGCCCGGGTACCCAGCACGACGGTGCCAGCCAGCCGAAGCGCTGGGCCTCGGCCAGGGCGCCGAGCAGGGCGAACAGCGCCACACAAAGGAAGCCGAAGGCCAGCAGGTCCACGCCCGGCGTCTGCCGGTTGCGGTCGCTGGGCATCAGCCATTGCGCGCCAACCAGCGCCGCCACGCACATGGGCAGCGGCAGCCAGAACACGGCCTGCCAGCCGAACTGGTCGATCAGGTAGCCACCGATGGTGGGGCCGAGGGTCGGCGCCACCATCACCCCCAGGCCGTAGCTGCCCAGGGCCATGCCGCGCCCGCCATCAGCGAACACGCGGAAGATCAGCACCATCGCCAGAGGCTGGATGACCCCGGCACAGGCGCCCTGGACAATGCGCAGTGCGATGAGTTGCCAGGCCGCCTGGGCCAGCAACGCGAGCAGCGAGGCGAGGATGAACAGCCCGATGCCGAGCTGGACGGTACGCCGCGCGCCAAGCCGGGCCTGGGCCCAGGCCGAGAGCAGGAGCCCGGCGGTCATCGCAGCGAGAAAGCCCGTGGCCAGCCACTGGGCCATGGGCCGGCCGATGGCGAACTCCGCCATCAGGGTCGGCAAGGCCACGTTGATGCTGGTGGAGGCGAGGATCATCGCCATGCTACCGACCATCAGCAGCGCCAGCAGCCAGTGGGGATAGCGGGAACCGTAGCGGGTGTGCAGGGCCTCGAGGTCCTGCGACATCAGCGCCGTTCCAGGTTGGCCAGGATCTTCGCGTGCACCTGCTGGCAACGACGCAGCTCGTCCTCGTCGATGCCGGTGAAGACCTCACGGCGCAGCTGGCTGGAGATCGACTCGATCTTCTCGATCAGCGGCCTGGCCTTGGGGCAGAGGGTGATCTTCTTCGCCCGGCGGTCCTCGGCCACGGCCAGGCGCTGGACCAGCTCCTGGGCTTCGAGGCTATCGAGCAGGCGCGCCAGCGTCGGGCCTTCGACGCCGACGCTCTTGGCCAGCTCGCGCTGGGTGGGAAGTTCTTCGAAGCGGGCCAGGTGCAGCAGCACCAGCCAGCGAGCTTGGGAAAGGCCTAGGTCGACCAGACGACGGTCCATCTCCGCTCGCCAGGCCCGCGACATCTGCGCAAGCTGCATGGCGAAGCGGTGTTGATCGGTGTGGGACATGAAACGGACTCTGACAGCCAAAACTAATAATTAGCGAGCTAACCATAGGCGGCGATCCGGAGCAAGCCGCAGACTGTAACTACCACTTCACATATTGATCTTCGACAAAGCCCCACAACCCCTCCACCGGGATCGCCGGACGGCCGTGGGGACGGAGAACGCCGTCGAAACGGCCGAAGACCTGCTTGAAGTTACTGGCCAGGAATCCGGCGTTGAGGCGTTCCTTGTGCAGCCCCTCGCCACGGAAGCGCAGGTCCACCTGCCCGTCATGGGAGGTGATGTGCCAGGGCTCCAGCGGCTGCTGGCGATCGAAGGCGAAGCGCACGGTGTCGACCTTGACCAGCTCGCCGTCCAGCCAGAAGCAGTTCTCGGTGAAGCTGGTCTCGTTGACCCCGCAAGACAAGTTCAGGCCGAGGCGAATCCCCGCCGCCTCGCCGGACAGGCAGGCCCAGTTCCACACCGTTTCCGGGCGCATGTAGCCGGCCGACCAGTCGTGGTGGGCGTAGGCCCCCAGCGTGCCGAGGTCGAACTGCCCCAGCGCGCTCTCGATCCGCCCCTGGCAGGGCACACCGGCCACCTTGCGCGCGTAGACCCAGCCGTCCGCCCCGGCCGGGGTACACAACCCCATGGGCTGGAAGTCCTGCTCGGCGAACAGCGCATCAATGCGGGTGCCGTCGTCCAGCTCCACGCGCAGGCGCTTTTCCCGGCGCTCGGCCTGGTTCTCCAGTCGCAGCAGGTTGCGGCCCATGCGCAGCTCGCAGGTGCCGCTGTCGGGTGACTGGGAAAAGCGTGTGCCCCAACCCAGCGGCAGCTTGAACTGGCGCTCGATCATGCGCCCGCTGGCCGGGTGGAACAGGTAGACGAAGCCGACCCCGAGCAGGCTCAGGTTGGCCAGCGCGCAGCCGCCGATCAGCTCGTTGCTGATGATCCCGAAGTACTGGAACTGGTGGAAACGCCGCCATTTGGCCAACGCGCCACGGCGACGCCCCATGGGCGAACGGAAATCGAAATCCCGGTAGTTGATGAGGGTCGGGGTGGTGTCGAACTGGCCGTAGCGGGGCTGGCCGTCCGGGCCGATCAGCATGTCCATGGGTCGGGCTCTCCGGTTCAGGGGCGAGGGATGCTAGCACCGCCCTCCCGGCGGCACAGTCACCCATGGCGCCAGCCGGAGCGACCATCTACGCCAGTCTCACGCCACCACTTGGTTGCGGCCGAAGGCCTTGGCCTGGTACAGCGCCCGGTCGGCATGTTCGTAGAGGGCGTAGAGGTGGGCGATGGGGCTGTCGGCCTCGGGGGCCAGGCAGGCCAGGCCGATGGACAGGGTCAGCACCGCGCCGGTGCTGGAACCCTCGTGGGGCACCGCCAGGGCCTGCACCGCAGCGCGGATGCGCTCGGCATGCTGGCGCGCCTCCTCTTCCGGGGTGCCGTAGAGCAGCACGGCGAACTCCTCGCCCCCCAGGCGCACCGCCATGTCCAGAGGCCGGCGCGCCGCATCCTCCAGCACCCCGGCCACCCGCTGCAGCGCCACGTCACCGCGCTGGTGGCCATAGAGGTCGTTGTAGGCCTTGAAGTGGTCCACGTCGCACAGCAGCAGCGCCAGCGGCCTCGATTCCCGCTGAGCCTGCCGCCAGACCCGCTCCAGCTGCCGGTTGAAGCTGCGGCGGTTGTGCAGGCCGGTGAGGCTGTCGTGGTCGGCCAGCACCCGCATCAGCCGGCTCACCAGGAAATGCTCGCGGGACTTGTACTCCACCAGGTAGCCGCCCACCGCACCCAGCAGGTTGCCGCAGACCAGGAACAGCAGGTTGTTCGCCAGCCGCGCCGGCGGCAGGCCCGCCCACAGCTCCAGCGCCACGTAGACCGAGAGCACCAGCACCGCCACCAGCAGCGCCTCCCCCAGGCGCAGGCCCACCACGAAGTAGGCGGCCATGCACACCAGCAGCAAGCCTTCATAGGGAAACGACGGATCGACCCGATGGGCGATGGCCACCACCGCTGCCGCCCCCAGCCCCAGCGCGGCGACGCACGCCTGGCTGAGGGGCGCCAGCAGGTGCACGTGACGCCGCTGCAGCACCAGGCCGCCACAGATCACCAGCAGCACCAGCACCACCACCCGCACCGCCAGCATCCACCAGCGCTCCGCCGTGCTCACCAGCTGGAAATCCAGCACAGCGAAGGCCAGCCACATGGGCAGCGACAGCAGCAGCACGATGCGCTTGAGGTCGAAGGACTGTTCCAGGAAGAACTGCCGGTACTCGTGCTCCAGGGGACGCACGAAACGCAGCTTGCGGAAGCCGACGGCGAGCTGGTCGGCATAGGGATTCGGACGCACATCGTCCAGCCAGGCATGGGGTGTGGTCACGGCCACCTCTTGTTATGGGGCCGGGACCTACTGCTGCGCCCGGCCATGCAGCGTCGGCGCGCTCCGGGCATCCACCTCACATGGATGACGAAGACTGCGCGCGCCTCGACGGCTGCGCGCACGCCACGTTGCACATTAGTAGCCGGCGGGATGGCCTACAAGTGAGCGCCTGGCGTCAGGCCTCGAACTCCGCCTGCAGCGCCGCACGCACGCAATACAGCACGCCTTCCGGCACCCGGCCGCCCAGCAGCTGGGCCACTTCGGCCACCGGCGGCAGCTCGCCCTCGCCGTCGAGGAAGGCGTCCTGCACCTCGCCGAGGGTGTCCTCGGGCAGGTCCAGCGCCTGCTCCAGGCTGAGCTGTTGCGCGGCGATGGCTTCGGCCAGCAGCGCATAGACGTTCTTCTCGGTGCATTGCAGCTGGCGGGCGATCTGCGCCGGGGTCATGCCGGCGCGGGCCAGGCTGACCAGCTCGTGGCGCAGGTCCGCCACGGCGCGGGGCGCCTCGGCTTCGGCGCCATTGAGCACTTCGAGGAAGGCCTGGCCGTAGCGCTCCAGCTTGCGTGCGCCCACGCCGCTGACCCGCGCCATGTCCGACAGATTCGACGGCCGGCTGCGCAACATCTCCAGCAGGGTCGCGTCGGGGAAGATGACGTAGGGCGGCACGCTGTGCTCCTCCGCCAGCTTGCGGCGCAGCGTACGCAGCGCCTCCCACTGCTCGCGCTCGTCGGCACGCACCAGCTGGCTGGCCGCACTGGCGGCCGGCTTGGGCGCCTTGGTGGACAGGTCGCGGCGCAGCTGCAGGGTCACCTCGCCGCGCAGCAGCGGCCGGCACGCCTCGCTCAGGCGCAACCCGCCGAAGCCTTCGAGATCGATGTCGGCCAGGCCACGCGCCACCAGCTGGCGGAACAGCGTGCGCCACTCCGTCTCGGAAAAGGCCTTGCCCACGCCGAACACCGACAGGTGCTGGTGGCCCGCGGCGCGCACCTTCTCGTTGTCGCGCCCGAGGAGGATGTCCACCAGGTGCCCGACGCCGTAGCGCTGGCCACTGCGGTAGACCGCCGACAGGGCCTGGCGGGCCGGTTCGGTGGCGTCCCAGGTCTGCACCCCGTCGACGCAGATGTCGCAGTGCCCGCAGGGCTGCGGCAGCTCCTCGTCGAAGTAGGCCAGCAGCGCCTGGCGGCGGCAGCGGGTCTCCTCGCAGAGCGCCAGCATCGCCTCCAGCTTGTGCTGCTCGATGCGCTTGTGCCGCTCGTCGCCCTCGGAGTTGTTGAGCATCTGCTTGAGGAAGATCACGTCCTGCAGCCCATAGGCCATCCAGGCGTCCGCCGGCAGGCCGTCACGCCCGGCACGGCCGGTCTCCTGGTAGTACGCCTCCAGGGATTTCGGCAGGTCCATGTGGGCCACAAAGCGCACGTTGGGCTTGTCGATGCCCATGCCGAAGGCAATGGTCGCCACCATGATCAGCCCCTCCTCGTTGAGGAAGCGCCGCTGGTGGTAGGCCCGCAGCTCGTTCTCCAGGCCCGCGTGGTAGGGCAGCGCCGGGAAGCCCTGCTCGGACAGGAAGGCCGCCACCTCCTCCACCTTCTTGCGAGACAGGCAGTAGACGATGCCGGCATCGCCTTTGCGCTCGGCGAGGAAGCCCAGCAACTGCTTGCGCGGATTGTCCTTGGGCACGATGCGGTAAAAGATGTTCGGCCGGTCGAAGCTCGACAGGAAGCGCTCCGCCTCCTGCAGGTGCAGACGCTGGACGATCTCCTCGCGGGTGCGGCGGTCGGCGGTGGCGGTCAGCGCGATGCGCGGCACACCGGGGAACAGCTCGGCCAACTGGCCCAGTTGCAGGTATTCGGGACGGAAGTCGTGGCCCCACTGGGACACGCAGTGGGCCTCGTCGATGGCGAACAGGGCGATGTCCAGGCGCTCCAGGAACGCCAGCATGCGCGGCTGCACCAGCCGTTCGGGGGCCAGGTAGAGCAGCTTGATCTCGCCCCGGCGGATGCGGTCGGCGATCTCCCGCTGCTCGTCCGCGCCGAGGGTGGAGTTCAGCGCCACCGCCGCCACGCCCAGCTCCTCCAGGGTCGCCACCTGGTCGTCCATCAACGCGATCAGCGGCGAAACCACCACCGCCAGGCCCTCGCGCATCAGCGCCGGCACCTGGTAGCAGAGGGACTTGCCGCCCCCGGTGGGCATCAGCACCAGGGCATCGCCGCCACGGGCCACGCGCTCGATGATGGCGGCCTGGTTGCCGCGGAAGGCGTCGTAGCCGAATACGTCTTTGAGGATGCGCAGCGCGTGGTCGAGCATGGGGGTCTCCGAAACAAGCCGCGCATTATACGTCAGCCCGCCCGTCGCGATGCCCTCGCCCATCGCCGCGGCTTTTGCCGCCTGCGGCGCACTGGACTAGAATCCACGCTCATTTATCCCCTCAAGGTAGTCCCCCCGATGTCCTTCGCTGAGCAACTGTCCCGCCTGCAAGCCTTTCTCGATGCCGACGACCTGCACGAGGAAGCCCTGGACTACGTGGCAGCCCACGGCTACCTGACGGCCCTGAACATCTCCCCCGAGCCGGTGCCGGACCGCGAGTGGATCGACGCCCTGTTCGCCGAGCCGCCGCACTACCGCGACGCCGCCGAGCACGAAGCCATCGAAGAAGCCCTCCTCCAGCTCAAGGCCCACATCGCCCGCCAACTGGCCAGCGACGAAGACCTCGAACTGCCCTGCGACCTGGACCTGGGCGACGAGCCCGACGACTCCGACCTGCGCGGCTGGTGCATCGGCTTCATGGAAGGCGTGTTCCTGCGTGAAGCCGCCTGGTTCGAACACGCCGAAGAGGAAGTCAGCGAACTGCTGCTGCCGATCATGGTGGGCTCGGGCCTGTTCGACGAACAGCCGGAATTCGCCGACATCGCCGCCGATCGCAACCTGGTCGACGAAATGATCGAGCAGATCCCCGAACTGCTGACCGCCCTGTTCCTGCTCTGCCACGCCCCCGAAGAAAAGCCCGCCCTGCTCAAGCCGCGCCACTGAGTCACGCGATGGCCCACGGCGACATCCCCCGCGCCCGCAGCGCAGCGGTCCGCTATGGACTGCTGTGCATCGGCTGGCTGAGCGTCGCCCTGGGGGTCATCGGCATCTTCCTGCCGGTGCTGCCCACCACCCCCTTCCTGCTGCTGGCAGCGGCCTGCTTCGTGCGCAGCTCCGAGCGCTTCTACCACTGGCTGGTGGACCACCCCCACCTGGGCCCGTGGATCCGTGACTACCTCGAAGGCAACGGCATCCCCCTGCGCGGCAAGGTCTACGCCCTGGTGCTGATGTGGGCGAGCATCCTGTTCTCCTGCTACCTGGTGCCGCGCCCCTGGGCACAGGGCTTCATGCTCACCAGCGCGGTGCTGGTCAGCGTCTACATCCTTCGGCAGAAGACCCTGCACCGCGACTGACGCGGCCCCGACGCCCTCCCGAACTTTCCGACCGCCCTGCAAGGCAAAAGGCCAGGTGCCTGCCTAGACTGCATGAACCCAAGGGGCGGAGACCCTGACGATGCAGCTAGGGCACCACCAGCACTCCCGCACAGCCGGACCGCGCATGGCGTGGCTGCTGCTGGTCGCCTGCGCCCTGCTCAGCCTGCTCGCCCTGGCCAACTGGGACTTCGAGGTGATCCTCAAGAACGCCGAGAAGCGCTACGGCAACCTCGGCCCGGCGCGCCAGCGCATCCTCGACTGGAGCGACCTGATCCAGCGCAGCGGCGAGCTGCCGGAGAAGGACAAGCTCACCGCCGTCAACCGCTTCTTCAACGCCAAGCTGCGTTTCGTCGACGACCAGCGCAACTGGGGCCAGAACGACTACTGGGCCACGCCCATCGAGGCCCTGGTCAAGGGCGCCGGCGACTGCGAGGACTACTCCATCGCCAAGTACTTCACCCTGCGCCGCCTCGGCATTCCCGCCGAGAAGCTGCGCATCACCTACGTCAAGGCGCTGAACTACAACCAGGCGCACATGGTGCTCACCTTCTACGCCACCCCCACGGCGGACCCGCTGGTCCTGGACAACCTGATCAGCGACATCCGCCCCGCCTCCCAGCGCAAGGACCTGCTGCCGGTCTACGCCTTCAACGCCGAGGGGCTCTACACCGGGGGCAAGCGCAGTGGTGACAGCAAGAAGCTCTCGCGCTGGCAGGACATCCTGCAGAAGATGCGCGCCGAAGGCTTCCCGATCGGAGAGGGATAGACGATGTCGTTACTCAAGCAGCTGTTTCTAGCGATCTGCCTGTTCCTGGTGGTGGCCTTCACCGGGAGCTTCCTGGCCGGCGTGGAAAGCTCCCGCGAGCAGCTGCGCAGCCAGCTGCGCTCCCACGCCCAGGACGCCGCCACCGCCCTGGCGCTGTCCATGACGCCCCATGTGGACGACCCGGCCATGCTGGAGCTGATGGTCAGCTCCATCTTCGACAGCGGCTATTTCGCCCGCATCCGCGTGGTGCGCATCAGCGACGGCGAGGTGCAGGTGGAGCGCCAGACCGACACCGTCACCGGCACCGTCCCGCAGTGGTTCGCCCGCATCGTCGACCTCCGTCCCCAGGGTGGCGATGCGCTGATCATGCGCGGCTGGGAGCAGGCCGCGCGGGTCGAGGTGGTCAGCCACCCGCAGTTCGCCCTGGCCAAGCTGTGGGACAGCGCCCTGGGCATGCTCGCCTGGCTGCTGGTGTGCGGGCTGGTCAGCGCCGTGCTCGGCGGCTTCCTCCTGCGCACCCAGTTGCGCCCGCTGGACAACATGGTCCAGCAGGCCCAGGCCATCAGCCGCCGCGAATTCCTCACCCTGCCCCGCGTACCGCGCACCCCCGAGCTCAAGCGCGTGGTGCTGGCCATGAACCAGATGGTCGACAAGCTCAAGACCCTGTTCGCCGAAGAGGCCGCCCGCAGCGAAAAGCTGCGCGAAGAGGCCTACCAGGACACCCTCACCGGCCTGGCCAACCGCCGCCAATTCGACGCCCGCCTGGCCAACCAGCTCGACCCGTCCGAGCAGAACGCCGACGGCTACCTGGTGCTGCTGCGGGTCAACGACCTCGGCGGGCTCAACCAGCGCCTGGGCGGCCAGCGCACCGACGCGCTGATCCGCGATGTCGGCGAAGTGCTCGGCCATGCCCTGGCCGAAAGCGGCACGCCCGACTGGTTCGCCTCGCGCAACCGCGGTGGCGAGTTCACCCTGCTGGCCCCCGGCCTTGAAGGCGACGGTGCCGACCGTCTCGCCAACGTGCTCAGCGCCGCCCTGGAGAACCTGCGCGCCACCGGCGCCAGCGACTGCACCCCGGTCGCCCACCTGGGCATCGCCGCCTTCCGCCCCGGGGAGAACCCGGCCGACGTCCTCGCCCGTGCCGACCAGGCCCTGGCCCAGGCCCAGAGCAACCCCTCGCGCCACTGGGAGCGCCTCGACGACTTCCAGACCAACGCCGGCCAGGGCCTGCACGACTGGCGCGGCTGGATCGACCAGGCCCTCAACGAAGGCAAGCTGCAGCTCTACTTCCAACCCGTGGTGGAGTGCGCCGACACCGGCCGCCTGCTGCACCATAAGGTGCTCGCGCGCCTGCTCGACCCCCAGGGCGAAGCCGTCGCCGCCGGCCGCTTCCTGCCCTGGATCGAGCGCCTGGGCTGGGCCACCCGCTTCGACCTGGCGATGCTCGAGCACACCCTCGACCACCTCGACCTGCACCCCGCCCCGCTGGCCCTCAGCCTTTCCGCCGCCACCCTGCGCGATGCCGCCACCCAGGACCGCCTGCTGGCCGTGCTCAAGGCCCACCCGCAACACAGCACCCTGATGACCCTGGAGGTGGACGAACGCCACCTGCCCCCGCCCGCCGAGCTGGAAGCCTTCAGCCAGCGGGTGCGCGACGCCGGCTTCAACATCGGCCTGCAGCACTTCGGCGGCCGCTTCAGCCTGATCGGCAACCTCACCCACCTCGGCCTCGCCTACCTGAAAGTGGACGGCGCCTACATCCGCCACCTGGACGTGGAGCAGGACAAGCGGGTGTTCATCGAAGCCGTGTACCGCGCCACCAACAGCATCGACCTGCCGCTGATCGCCGAAATGGTGGAGAGCGCCGGCGAACTGGAGGCGCTCAAGGCCCTCGGCATCCTCGGCGCCATGGGCCGCCTGGTGGGTGCGCCAGCGCCCTGGAAGGACTGATCCCGCTCCCGGCACCGCCAGCACCCACCGGGTTTTCTGACAGTGTCCCCATTGCGCCCCGGTGACGGGGCGCCTCGTTCATGCCCTGCCGCCCTCCCCTTCGCCGCGCTTTTTCCTTGCTCCATGCCGGCATCGATAATATGTTAACGAAAAACAAGAACAGGAGACGGCCATGGCCTTTCCGACTCGCACCCTTGCCGCGTTCGACACCTTCAGCCAGTCCCTGCGCGCGGTCTGCGGCAATTTCGAGACCCGCCCATCCACCCAGCACAACCAGTTCATCGGCGACATCCACGCGCATTGCATCGGCCCGCTGGAAACCGCGCACATCCGCACCAACGCCGGGCTGATCGCACGGGAACGGGTGGGCGTGGACGGCGAGGACGACCGCCACTGCTTCCTGATCTTCCAGCGCAGCGGGCGCCAGTGCATCCGCCAGCGCGGGGTGGAACTGGAGCTGCACGCCGGGGACTTCGCCCTGGTGGATTCCGCCCTGCCCTTCGAGATCCGCCCCCAGGGCCTGATCGAAAACGTCTCGGTGCACCTGGCCCGGCAACGGGTCATGGAGCACTTCCAGGGCCAGCAGCCCTTCGGCCGCCTGGCCCGCAACAGCCTGTCGAGCCGGATGATCCGCGCGCTGGTGGGCTCCATCGGCGACAGCGCCGGCACCCTCGACCCCAGCGCCGACGGCCAGGCCCTGCAGGACGCCCTGCTGGCGCTACTGGTGCCGGCCCTGGCCGAACGTGTCGAGGCGCTGCCCGAGCACACCGGCGACCTCTACGGCGTGGCGCTGCAACTGATCGGCGAATCCCTGCAGGACGCCGAACTGTCCCCCGCCCTGCTCGCCGAGCGCCTGCACATCTCGGTGCGGCGGCTGTACCGGCTGTTCGAGGACCAGGGCGAGAGCGTCTGCCGCTACATCCAGCGCGCACGCCTGGACAAGGTCGCCCAGGACCTCAGCGCCCAGGTGCTGCGCCACGAGTCCATCACCCAGATCGCCTTCAAATGGGGCTTCTTCGACGCCGCCCACTTCAGCCGCGCCTTCAAGCGCCAGTTCGAACTGTCACCCCGGGACTACCGCGCACGGGCCCATTGCGCCTGACCCTCCGCCCCGGCCTGGCAAGGAATGCCAAGAAAGAATGGCAGCCAGGGTCAAGCGACCGACCGAGGCCAACCCTCTAATACCCCCAGGCACCCGTGCCGCTGCCACCCTGTGGTCCGCCGCGAGCGGGCCCCCATAACAAGAAACCCTGAGTCGGAGTACCACGACCGTGAAGACCCTTCCGCTGCTGATAGGGCTGCCCCTTCTGCTTACCAGCCTGCCGGGCGTCGCCGCCGATGCCACCGGCCCCGCCCGTGTCGACGCCCAGCGCCTGGTCCAGGCCGACCGCGAGCCGGGCAACTGGATGAGCCACGGCCGCACCTACGACGAACAGCGCTTCAGCCCGCTGGACCAGGTCAACGCCGGCAACGTCGGCCAGCTCGGCCTGGCCTGGACCACCAAGCTGGAGCTGGACTTCGGCGTCGAAGCCACCCCCATCGTGGTCGACGGCGTGATGTACACCACCAGCGCCTTCAGCGTGGTCTACGCCCTCGACGCCACCAGCGGCGCCGTGCTGTGGAAGTACGACCCCCAGGTCCCGCCGGAGAACCTCGGCCAGGGCTGCTGCGGTCCGGTCAACCGGGGCGTGGCGGTGTGGAACGGCAAGGTCTACGTCGGCAGCTTCGACGGCCGGCTGATCGCCCTCGACGCCGCCACCGGCAAGCCGGTGTGGAGCGTCGACACCATCCTCGACCGCAGCAAGAGCTACTCCATCACCGGCGCCCCGCGCATCGTCAAGGGCAAGGTACTGATCGGCAACGGCGGCGCCGAGTTCGGCGTGCGCGGCTACGTCACCGCCTACGACGCCGAGACCGGCCAGGAGGCCTGGCGCTTCTACACCGTCCCCGGCGACCCCAAGCTGCCCCCCGAGAACAAGGCCATGGCCATGGCGCTGAAGACCTGGGACGGCGACGGCTGGGTCAAGTGGGGCGGCGGCGGCACCGTGTGGGACTCCATGGCCTACGACCCCGAGCTGGACCTGCTCTACATCGGCACCGGCAACGGCTCGCCGTGGAACTACCAGTTCCGCAGCAACGGCAAGGGCGACAACCTGTTCGTCTCCTCCATCGTCGCCCTGCGCCCGGACAGCGGTGAGTACGTCTGGCACTACCAGGTCACCCCCCAGGACCGCTGGGACTACACCGCCACCCAGCACATGATCCTCGCCGACCTGAAGATCGACGGGCAGCTGCGCAAGGTGCTGATGCAGGCGCCGAAGAACGGCTTCTTCTATGTGCTCGACCGCACCAACGGCAAGCTGCTCTCGGCCCGCAACTACGTCCCGGTGAACTGGGCCAGCGGCATCGACCTCGCCACCGGCCGGCCCATCCTCACCGGCGCCGCCGACTACGCCAAGGAGCCCAAGGTGGTACAGCCCAGCTTCCTCGGCGGGCACAACTGGCACCCCATGTCCTTCAACCCCGTCACCGGCTACGTCTACATCCCCGCCCAGCACACCCTGGCCGAGCTGAAGGCGGCCAAGGAGCCGATGTTCCTGCCCAACAAATCGGTGGTGAACTTCGGCCTCGACGTGCCCAGCCTGCCGGAAGACCCCAAGGTGCTGGAGCAGATCCGCAACGCCTGGACCGGCGAGCTGATCGCCTGGGACCCGGTGCGCCAGGCCCCGGCCTGGTCCCACCCCTACGCCGGCGCGGGTAACGGCGGCACCCTCAGCACCGCCGGCAACCTGGTGTTCCAGGGCACCGCCGATGGCCGCGTGGTGGCCTACAGCGCCGACAAGGGCGACACCCTCTGGGAGCACCGCGCCAACTCCGGCGTCATGGCCGGCCCGGTCACCTACAGCGTCAACGGCGAGCAGTACGTCGCCTTCTCCGTGGGCTGGGGCGGCATCATCCCGCGTCTCACCGGCCCGCTGACCAACAAGGGCAAGGTGCGCGCCGAAGCCCGGGTCATTGCCTTCAAGCTGGGTGCCAAAGGCGAACTGCCGCCGCCGCGCGAAGCCCCGGTGTTCCCCAACGCCGACCTGCCGCTGAACGCCACGCCCACGCAACTGGCCCAGGCCCGCGACCTGTTCAACGGTCTGTGCGCCGGCTGCCACGGCCTCAACGCCATCAGCGGTGGCGAAGTCCCGGACCTGCGCTACCTCACCGCCGACAAGCACGCCGCCTTCCCCGCCTACCTCAGCGGCGCGCTGATGCGGCGCGGCATGCCCAACTTCTCCGACATCCTCAAGCCCGAGGACATGGAGCTGATCCGCCAGTACCTGGTCAAGCGCACCCATGACCTTCAGGCCGAGCTGAAACAGGCCGACGCCCCCCGCTGACCCCACCGCTGCCTCCCAGGCGACGCCCACCCGGGCGCCGTCCGGGCGCAGCCATGCCCGAAAAACAACAAGAGAGCCCCGCCATGCCCAAACGCCACGCCCTTACCCTCGCCACCGGCCTGCTGCTGGCCGCCCCCTTCGCCCAGGCCGACGTCAAGCCCGATGCCGGCGACTACACCGCCCTGCCCAAGGGCACCGACGTGGTGGTGCTCTACCAGCAGAACCCACGGGGCGACGAGGTCTACTCCGGCGGCCACAAGGTGGCCGACAACCTCGACCTGGACATGACCGTCGGCGTGCTCAGGCTGATCCACTTCACCGACTTCTTCGGCACCGGCTACACCTGGGACCCGCAGATCGTCATCCCCTTCGGCACCCAGGAGGTGGGCGCCAGCGACACCCGCACCTCGGGCCTCGGCGACATCACCTTCGGCGGCACCCTGTGGACCATTGGCGACCTGGCGCGCAACGAGCACCTGGGCTGGTCGGTGTTCGTCACCGCCCCCACCGGCAGCGACAAGAACGACGGCTTCGCCCTCAGCAACAACCGCTGGGCGGTGGACTTCCAGGTCGGCTACATCAAGGGCCTCACCGAGCGCATCAGCTGGGACGTCATCGCCGAAACCGAGTTCTACGGCGACCAGCGCAGCACCGATGCCAAAAAGGACCCGCTGATCCAGCTTCACAACCACCTGCGCTACAACTTCACCCCCGACACCTACGCCGCCCTCACCTACCGGCACAACTGGGGCGGCCGCGAAACCCTCGACGGCCAGACCCTGGCCACCAGCCGCGACAACGGCACCGTGGGCGTCTCCCTGGCCACCATGGTCAACAAGCAGCTGCAGCTGATGGGCCAGGTGATGCACGACACCCAGGTGCGCGAGGGCGTGAAGATCGACAACTCCCTGCAATTCCGCCTCGCCTACTTCTATTGACCCCCACCGCCTCCTACCAAAGGCCCAGGGCCCGTGCCGTGCATCCCCCGGCACGGGCCCCTATGATCGGCACAGCCCGAGCCAGCCATAAGAACGACACGCCATGAAGCCCGCCGCCCTGACCCTGTCCCTGCTCGCCGCCTCCAGCCCGCTGCTGGCCGAGGAAGTCGCCGAACTGGACCCGCTGGAGATCACCGCCTCGCGCACCCGCACCGACTGGCTCACGGCCCCGGTCGCCGTCAGCGCCGTGGAGACCGCCAACCGCCCCGGTGAACAGGGCCTGACCCTCGACACCCAGCTCGCCCAGGTGCCCGGCACCTACGTGCAGAGCCGCTACAACTTCGCCCAGGGCATGCGCATCGCCATCCGAGGCTTCGGCGCCCGCTCCAGCTTCGGCGTGCGCGGCGTGCGGGTGCTGGTGGACGGCGTGCCGCTGACCATGCCCGACGGCCAGACCGAAATGGACGGCGTCGACACCGCCCTGGTGGAAAGCCTCGAAGTGATCCGCGGCCCGGCCGCCAGCAGCTACGGCAACGCCGCAGGCGGCGTGCTGGCCATCCGCACCCGCGAGCCGGGGGAAACGCCCTTCAGCCAGCTGGACGTCAGCGCCGGCGGCCTCGGCTACCACCGCGTGCGCGCCGAGACCAGCGGCAGCGTCGACAACCTCGGCGGCCTGCTGGCCTTCAACAGCACCCAGCTGGACGGCTACCGCGACCACGGCCGCGCCGAATCCAACAGCTTCACCGGCAAGCTCGCCTGGCAGGCCGAGGCCGGCCGCCTCGGGCTCAGCCTCAGCGCCCTGGACAACCGCTCCGAAGACCCCGGCGCCCTGACCCGCGCCGAAGTCCGCGCCGACCGCAGCCAGGCGCGGGCCCAGAGCCTGCGCTTCAACTCCGACGAACGCATCCGCCAGCAGCGCCTGGCGCTGACCTGGGAAGGCCAGGCCGCCGGCGACGACAGCTACCTGCTGCGCAGCTGGGTCGGCAGCCGCCAGTTCGGCAACCGCCTGCCCCTGCAGAACAACGGCCAGACCCGCTACGACCGCCTGTTCAGCGGCCTTGGCGCTCAGTACACCCACCACGCCGAGTGGTTCGGCCTGCCCCAGCGGCTCACCGGTGGCCTCGACCTGGAAGCCCAGCGCGACGACCGCGACCGCCACAACAACCTCGACGGCCGTACCGGCGCCCTGACCCTGGAGCAACGGGAACAGGCCCGCAGCCAGGGCCTGTTCCTGGAAGACGCGATCCAGCTCGGCGAGCGCTGGCAGGCCACCCTCGGGCTGCGCCGCGACAGCGTGAAACTGGAGGTGGACGACCGCTTCCTCAGCAACGGCGACGACTCCAGTGCCCGCACCTACAGCGACTGGAACCGCAGCCTGGGCTTGAGCTACCGGCTGGACGCACACCACGTGCTCTACGCGCGCTACGCCACCTCCTTCGAAACGCCCACCGCCAACGAACTGGCCAACCCGGCCGGCGGCGGCTTCAACCCCGCACTCGGCCCGGCCCAGGCCACCAACCGCGAAGTGGGCCTGAAAGGCGAATGGAACGACCTGCGCTACGAAGCGGCGCTCTACCGCATCGACCTGGACGACGAACTGGTGCCCTACGGCAGCGGCATCACCTACTACGCCAACGCCGGCAAGTCCCGACGCGACGGCCTGGAACTGAGCCTGGACTGGCGCCTCGACCCGCACTGGCGCCTGGCCGCCGCCTACAGCTACAACGACTACCGCTTCATCGAGTTCAAGAGCGGCAACGCCGACTACGGCCACAACGCCATCCCCGGCATCCCGCGCCAGTCGCTGTTCGCCGAAGTGGCCTACGAATGGGACGGCGGCTACGCCCGCCTCAACAGCGTCACCCAGGACCGGCTCTACGCCGAGAACGCCAACAACGTGCGGGTCGGCGGCTACACCCTGGTCAACGCCCGCCTCGGCACCCGCCTGGAATGGAACGGCCAGGCCCTGGAGCCCTACCTGGGCATCGACAACCTGTTCGGCCGGGACTACTACGACAACATCCGCATCAACGACGGCAACGCCCGCTACTTCGAGCCCGGCCCCGGCCGCGTCATCTATGCCGGCGCCAGCCTGAGCTTCTGAAGGGCGTTACTCCGGCACCTCCACGCTGACGTGGATGGCGTCGTGGCGCCAGAACTCCAGGTCGCAGTCGATCAGCCGACCGTGCTGGTCGCGGTTGATGCGGGTGATCTTCAGCGCCGGGCTGCCGGCGGTCACCTTCAGGTGGGTGGCGGCCTCCGGGTGCAGCGCGGTGGGCACCATGTCGAAGCGCACCCGCCCGTAGCGGATGGCGTACTCGCTGGCATACAGCTCGGTGAGCGAGCGGGTCAGGTCGAACTCGATGATGCCGGGGAAGTACGCCGGGTTCAGGTAGTGCTCCACGTACAGCACCAGCCGCCCATCCACCCGCCGGGCCCGGCGGATCTGGTAGACGCTGGACAGTGCCGGCAGCTCCAGCAGCTCGCAGATCTCCACGCTGGCCGGGATCAGCCGCGCCCCCAGCACCTCCGTCCCCGGAACCCGCCCCTGCTCGGCCACCATCGCGTGGAAGTGGCTGCGCACCAGCGGGTTGTAGGCCAATCGCGGCGGCGAAACGAACCAGCCACGACGCTCCTCGCGGTAGATCAGCCCCTGGGCCTCCAGTTGCCCCAGCGCCTCGCGCAGGGTGATGCGGGTGGTGTCGAACAGCTCGCTGAGCCGGCGCTCGGCCGGCAGCTTGCCGCCCAGGGGCAGCAGGCCGTGCTCGATCTGCGCCTGCAGTGCATGGCAGATGGCGGTTACGGTACGGGGCGCCTCATCGCGCATCGAAAGACTCCAATCTGGAATAGACCAGCACCATAAAAGTGCGGTGCCGGGGGGGTCGTCGCCATCCTAGGCAGCCTGCATGACCGTTCCGTGACACCACCCCGCGCCTGCATGGCCCATGCCAGGAGCATAGCTCCAGCCCACGCGCCATCCACCTTGTAGCCATGGTCTACGCTTGCTCTCGCCGCGACCGCAGGCGAGGTCGCGGCGTGCCGTGAAATAAAACCGTCATCCAGGGCCATTAGATTGGCCTGGGTCTTGCTGATCTAGACCAACAACACAACCCCGCTAAGGAGCTTCATATGAAACGCCTGCTGCTGGCTTCACTGATTGGAACGACCCTGGCCATGAGCAACCTGGCCATGGCTGACGACGCTGCCCTGAAGACCCTCGAAGAAGTCGCCCGCAAGGAAGGCGCCGTGAACAGCGTGGGCATGCCCGACAGCTGGGCCAACTGGAAGGACACCTGGGTCGACCTGGAGAAGAAGTACGGCCTAAAGCACATGGACACCGACATGAGCTCGGCGCAGGAAATCGCCAAGTTCGCCGCCGAGAAGGACAACGCCACCGCCGACATCGGTGACGTCGGCGCCGCCTTCGGCCCCATCGCCAAGGAGCAGGGTGTTACCCAACCCTACAAGCCCAGCACCTGGGAGCAGGTCCCCGCCTGGGCCAAGGATGCCGACGGCCACTGGGCCCTCGCCTACACCGGCTCCATCGCCTTCATCGTCAACAAGCAGCTGGTCAAGGAAGTGCCCAAGTCCTGGGCGGACCTGAAGAAGGGCAAGTACAAGGTCGCCATCGGTGACGTCAGCGCCGCCGCCCAGGCGGTGAACGGCGTGCTGGCCGCCGCCATCGCCAACGGCGGTGACGAGAAGAACATCCAGCCGGGCCTGGAATTCTTCGCCGAGATCGCCAAGCAGAAGCGCCTGTCGCTGTCCAACCCGACCATCCAGACCCTGGAGAAGGGCGAGGTGGAAGTGGGCATCGTCTGGGACTTCAACGGCCTCTCCTACCGTGACCAGATCGACCCCAACCGCTTCGAGGTGCTGATCCCCTCCGACGGCTCGGTGATCTCCGGCTACACCACCATCATCAACAAGTACGCCAAGAACCCGAACGCCGCGAAGCTGGCCCGCGAGTACATCTTCAGCGACGCCGGCCAGATCAACCTGGCCAAGGGCAACGCCCGCCCGATCCGCGCCGAGCACCTGACCCTGCCGGCCGAGGTGCAGGCCAAGCTGCTGCCCAACGAGCAGTACGCCAAGGTCCAGCCGATCAAGGATGCCAAGGCCTGGGAAGCCACCTCGAAGGCCCTGCCGCAGCAATGGCAGGAGCAGGTCATCATCGAGATGGAATAAGCCCGGTCGCCCGCCCCGGTGTGCCACGCGCACCGGGGCGAGCCCCCGCTTGAGGCAGTCAGAATGAAGAGAAAAGCCGTCCTCGTCCTGCTCGACGGGCTGAACCACCCGGTGGCCAGCCACGCCATGGGCCACCTGCTCGCCTGGTGCGCCGCCGACCGTGCAGCGCTGTACCGCCTGGATTGCGAGCTGCCGGCGCTGTCGCGCCCGCTCTACGAATGCATCCTCACCGGCGTGCCACCCATCGACAGCGGCATCGTCCACAACGACGTCTCGCGCCTGTCCCGCGAGCGCAGCCTGTTCCACATCGCCCGCGACGCCGGGCTCAGCACCGCAGCCGCGGCCTACCACTGGTTCAGCGAGCTGTACAACCGCTCGCCCTTCGACCCGGCCCGCGACCGCCACACCGAGGCCCCCGAGCTGCCCATCCAGTACGGGCACTTCTACTGGGCCGACCACTACCCCGACGCGCACCTGTTCGCCGACGCCGAGCACCTGCGCCTGCGCCACAGCCCCGACGTGCTGCTGGTGCACCCGATGAACATCGACGACGCCGGCCACAAGCACGGCCTGGACAGCGCCCAGTACCGCAACGCCGCGCGCATGGCCGACGTCATCCTCGCCGAGTACCTGCAGCGCTGGGTGGATGCCGGCTACCAGGTGATGGTCACCGCCGACCACGGAATGAACGTCGACCGCTCCCACAACGGCACCCTGCCGGAGGAACGCGAAGTGCCGCTGTTCGTCATCGGCGACGCCTTCAGCCTCGACCCGACCGCCCGCCCGCTGCAGACCGAACTCTGCGGCACCCTCTGCGAGCTGCTGGGCATCCCCCACGACAAACCCTTCTGCCGGGAGCTGTTGAAGTGAATTCAGCCAACCGCGGCAAATGGCTGGCCCTCCTGTGCCTGCTGCCCTTCGCCGTCTTCTTCGTGGTCTTCCAGATCGCCCCGCTGGCCTGGGTGGCCATCAACAGCCTGAACAGCCCCGAAGGCTGGGGCCTGGGCAACTACGCCAAGGTGTTCAGCTCCAAGTTCTACCTGCAGGCCATCAGGCACAGCCTGGAGATCGCCTTCTGGTCGAGCCTGTTCGGCATTGTCATCGCCGTGCTCGGCAGCTACTCGCTGCGCCAGGTGGACAGCCGCCTGCGCGACTTCGTCATGGCCTTTTCCAACATGACCAGCAACTTCGCCGGTGTGCCGCTGGCGTTCGCCTTCATCATCCTGCTGGGCTTCAACGGCGCGCTGACCCTGCTGCTCAAGCAGAGCGGGCTGATCGAGGACTTCAACCTCTATTCCAAGACCGGCCTGATCGTGCTCTACACCTACTTCCAGATTCCCCTGGGGGTGCTGCTGCTCTACCCCGCCTTCGACGCCCTGCGCCAGGACTGGCGCGAGTCGGCGGCGCTGCTGGGCGCCGGCACCTGGCACTTCTGGCGCTACATCGGCCTGCCGGTGCTGACCCCGGCGCTGCTGGGCACCTTCATCATCCTGCTGGCCAACGCCCTGGGCGCCTACGCCACGGTGTACGCGCTGACCACCGGCAACTTCAACGTGCTGCCGATCCGCATCGCCGCCATGGTGGCCGGCGACATCGCCCTCAACCCGACCCTGGCCAGCGCCCTGGCCATGGTGCTGGTGGGGCTGATGGCGCTGATCACCGTCGTCCACCAGTGGCTGTTGAAGAGGAGCTACCATGTCGCGCGCTGAAACCCGGGCCGCCGGCCTGTACCACCACCTGGTGGTCTGGGTGCTGTTCCTGATCCTGCTGCTGCCGCTGGCCGGCACCCTGCTCTATTCGCTGTCCACCAGCTGGTCGGCGACCATCCTGCCGGACGGGCTGACCTTCAAGTGGTACCTGGCGCTGTGGAGCGACGCCCGCTTCCTCGCCGCCTTCGGCCAGTCGCTGCTGGTGTGCTTCGGCGCCCTGGCGCTGTCGGTGGTGCTGATCCTGCCGCTGCTGTTCGTGGTGCACTACCACTTCCCGAAGCTGGACGCGCTGATGAACATCCTCATCCTGCTGCCCTTCGCGGTGCCGCCGGTGGTGTCCTCGGTGGGCCTGCTGCAGCTCTACGGCTCCGGCCCGCTGGCGATGATCGGCACGCCGTGGATCCTCATCGGCTGTTACTTCACCGTGGCCCTGCCTTTCATGTACCGGGCCATCACCAACAACCTCCAGGCGATCAACCTGCGCGACCTGATGGACGCCGCCCACCTGCTCGGCGCCAGCACCTGGAAGGCCGCCTTCCTGGTGGTGCTGCCGAACCTGCGCAAGGGCCTGATGGTGTCGCTGTTCCTGTCGTTCTCCTTCCTCTTCGGCGAGTTCGTCTTCGCCAACCTGCTGGTGGGCACCCGCTACGAGACCCTGCAGGTGTACCTGAACAACATGCGCAACAGCAGTGGCCACTTCAACAGCGCCCTGGTGATCTCCTACTTCCTCTTCGTGCTGCTGGGCACCTGGGCAGCCAACCGTCTGAACAAGGACAAGGCATGAGCTTTCTCTCGATCCGCGGCCTGCACAAACGCTACGGCCAGACCACCATCTTCACCGACATCGATTGCGAGATCGGCAAGGGCGAGTTCGTCACCCTGCTCGGCCCCTCGGGCTGCGGCAAGTCGACCCTGCTGCGCTGCATCGCCGGCCTCACCGAGGTGGATGGCGGGCAGATCCTGCTGGACGGCCAGGACCTGGTGCCGCTGTCACCGCAGAAGCGCGGCATCGGCATGGTGTTCCAGAGCTACGCCCTGTTCCCCAACATGACCGCCGCGCAGAACGTCGCCTTCGGCCTGCGCATGCAGAAGGTCGGCAAGGACGACAGCGCCCGCCGCGTGCAGGAAGCCCTGGCCATGGTGGAGCTGGACCAGCACGCCGAGCGCTACCCCCACCAGCTTTCCGGCGGCCAGTGCCAGCGCGTGGCCCTGGCCCGCTCCCTGGTGACCCGCCCGCGCCTGCTGCTGCTGGACGAGCCGCTCTCGGCCCTCGACGCACGCATCCGCAAGCACCTGCGCGAGCAGATCCGCAGCATCCAACAGGACCTGGGGCTGACCACCATCTTCGTCACCCACGACCAGGAGGAGGCGCTGACCCTGTCCGACCGCATCTTCCTGATGAACGCCGGGCGCATCGTCCAGAGCGGCGACGCCGAGACCCTCTACACCGCGCCGGTGGACGCCTTCGCCGCCGGCTTCATCGGCAACTACAACCTGCTGGAGGCCGAAGCCGCCAGCCGCCTGCTGCAACGGCCGGTCAGCGCCCGCGTGGCGATCCGCCCGGAGGCCATCGCCCTGGGCGAAGGCGGCATCGAGGCCGAAGTGCGCAGCCACAGCCTGCTGGGCAACGTCATCCGCTACCGGGTCCAGGCCCAGGGCGTGGAGCTGCTGGTGGACGTGCTCAACCGCTCCGCCGACGACCTGCACCCGGTGGGCCGGCGCATCGGCCTGCACATCGACGCGGACGCTGTCCGGGAGGTGGCGTGATGGCCCTGGCGATCTTCGACCTCGACGACACCCTGATCGACGGCGACTGCGCCAGCCTGTGGAGCGCGCACATGGCCGACCTCGGCTGGGTCGACCGCGACTCGTTCCTGGCCAGGGACCACGAGCTGATGACCCTCTACGCCGAGGGCAAGCTGGCCATGGAGGACTACATGGCCTTCAGCCTCTCGCCCCTGGTGGGCCGCACCGCCGAGGAAGTCGCCTCGGTGGTGGAGCCCTTCGTCGAGGACGTGATCGAGCCGATCATCCACAGCGACGCCA
Source organism: Pseudomonas sp. SLBN-26 (assembly GCF_006715895.1). Taxonomy (NCBI): domain Bacteria; kingdom Pseudomonadati; phylum Pseudomonadota; class Gammaproteobacteria; order Pseudomonadales; family Pseudomonadaceae; genus Pseudomonas; species Pseudomonas sp. SLBN-26. The sequence goes on along the minus strand of NZ_VFOB01000001.1, from coordinate 6,183,094 downwards.
TGCGCTGCCTGGCCGGGCACCGCCAGGCCGGCGACCGGCTGCTGATCATCTCCGCCTCGGCGCACTTCCTGGTGAGCGCCATCGGCGAGCGGCTGGGGGTGGAGGAAGTCCTGGCCATCGACCTGGCCGAAGAACACGGCCACTACAGCGGCAAGACCCGGGGCGTGCTGACCTACCGCGACGGCAAGGTGACCCGCCTGAACGCCTGGCTGGCCGAACACGGCGAGCGCCTGGACGGCGCCTATTTCTATTCCGACTCGCGCAACGACCTGCCGCTGCTGGGCATGGTGGACAACCCCCGCGTGGTCAACCCCGACCCGGTGCTGCGCGCCCACGCCGAGCAGGCCGGCTGGCCGATCCTGGCCTGGCGCTGAGGCCGCTCAGGCCAGCAGCGCCACCGACTTGATCTGCGCCCAGACCGCCTGGCCCGGGTGCAGCCCGAGCTGGTCGTGGGAGTAACGGGTGATGCGCGCCAGCAGCGGCGTGCCTTCCACGTCCAGGCGCACCAGCACGTGGGCGGCGTTGTCCGCCGGGATGCTGTCGCGCACCGTGGCCGGCAGCAGGTTGAGGATGCTGCTGTCCGCCTGCCGCTGCAGGCTCAGGCTGACGTCACGCGCGCGCACCGTGAAGCGCACCCGCCGCCCCGCCTCGGCGGGCGCATGGGCCACCCGCACGCTGAGGCCGCTATCCGGCAGGCCGAGGGTCAGCAGCTGGTAAGCGGCGTCGTGAGCCACCACCCGCCCTTCCACCACCACGCCGGCGTCGTCGTCCAGGGCCGTGGGCAGGTCCAGCCGCGCCAGGGTTTCGCCCAGGGGACCGCTGGCCAGCACGCGGCCAGCCTCCAGCAGCACCAGGTGATCCGCCAGGCGCGCCACCTCTTCCGGGGAATGGCTGACGTAGAGCACGGGGATGTCCAGCTCGTCGTGCAGGCGTTCCAGATACGGCAGGATCTCCGCCTTGCGCTTGCCGTCCAGGGCCGCCAGGGGTTCGTCCATCAGCAGCAGCCGGGGGCTGGTGAGCAGCGCCCGGGCCATGCCCACGCGCTGCCGCTCGCCGCCGGACAGTCGCGCCGGCATGCGCTCCAGCAGGTGCTCGATGCCCAGCAGTGCCACCGCCTGGTCGAAGGGCACGCGGCGTTGGGCCGCCGGGATGCGCCGTTCGCCGAACGCCAGGTTGCGCCGCACCGACAGGTGCTCGAACAGGCTCGCCTCTTGGAACACGTAGCCCAGGGCGCGCCGATGGGTGGGCACGAACAGGCCACGGGCGCTGTCCTGCCAGACCTCGCCGTTGACCTCCACGCGGCCCTCGGCCCGTTCCAGCCCGGCCAGGCAGCGCAGCACGCTGGTCTTGCCGGAGCCGGATTGGCCGAACAGCGCGGTCACCCCGCGCCCTGGCAGGTCCAGGTCGGTGTCCAGCTCGAAGCCCGGCCAGGCCAGGCGCAGGCGGGCCTGGATGCGGTCGTGGGTGCTCATCTCAGCTCCAGCCCGGCTTGAGCCGGCGGCTGGAATACAGCGCCAGCAGGATGAGGAAGGAGAACACCACCATGCCGCCCGCCAGCCAGTGGGCCTGGGCGTATTCCATGGCCTCGACGTGGTCGAAGATCTGCACCGACACCACGCGGGTCTTCTCCGGGATGTTGCCGCCGATCATCAGCACCACGCCGAACTCCCCCACCGTGTGGGCGAAGCCGAGGATGGACGCGGTGATGAAGCCGGGCCGGGCCAGCGGCAGCACCACATGGAAGAAGGTGTCCCAGGGGCCGGCCCGCAGGGTGGCGGCCACCTCCAGCGGGCGCGGGCCGATGGCGTCGAAGGCGTTCTGCAGCGGCTGCACCACGAAGGGCATCGAGTAGAACACCGAACCCACCACCAGCCCGGCGAAAGTGAACGGCAGCGTGCCGAGCCCCAGGGCCTGGGTGAACTGCCCGACGAAACCGTGGGGCCCCATGCTCACCAGCAGGTAGAAGCCGATGACCGTGGGCGGCAGCACCAGCGGCAGCGCCACCACCGCGCCCACCGGCCCCTTGAGCCAGGAGTCGGTCCGCGACAGCCACCAGGCGATGGGCGTGCCCAGCACCAGCAGCAGGGCCGTGGTCAGGGTCGCCAGTTCCAGGGTCAGCCGGATGGCCGCCCAGTCGTCACCGCTCAGGGGCATGCAGGGTTCCTTGAATCAGGGCACGCAGCGGGCGGTCGCCGCGTCAGGGTTTCTCGATCTGGTAGCCGAAGGACTTGATCACCGCGGCCGCCTTCTCGCCCTTGAGGTAGTCCACCAGGGCCTGGGCGGCGGGGTTGTCCTTGCCCTTGGCGAGGATCACCGCGTCCTGCTTGATCGGGTCGTGCAGGGCCGCCGGGACGATCCAGGCGGAGCCGCCGGTCACCTTGCCATCCTTGTAGATCTGCGACAACGCCACGAAGCCCAGCTCGGCATTGCCGGTGGCGATGAACTGGTGGGCCTGGGTGATGTTCTGGCCTTCCACCAGCTTGCCCTTGACCTGGGCGGTCAGGCCCAGCTTCTCCAGCACCTGGGTGGCGGCCAGGCCGTAGGGGGCGGCCTTGGGGTTGGCGATGGAGAGGTGCTGGTAGTCGTTCTTCTTCAGCACCTCGCCCTGGGCGTCCACGTAGCCGGGCTTGGCCGACCACAGGGCCAGGGTGCCGATGGCGTAGGTGAAGCGCGAGCCGGGCACGGTGGAGCCCTCCTGCTCCAGCTTGGCCGGGGTGCTGTCGTCGGCGGAGAGGAACACCTCGAACGGCGCGCCGTTCTGGATCTGCGCATAGAACTGGCCGGTGGCACCGGTGGCGATCACCAGCTTGTGGCCGGTGTCCTGCTCGAAGTCCTTGGCGATGGCCTGGATCGGCGCGGTGAAGTTGGCGGCAACGGCCACCTGGACGTCCTGGGCCAGGGCCAGGTGGGCGGCGGCACTGGCGGCCAGGGCGACGAACACGCGGGACAGCTGAAGCATGGGAAGCACTCCTTTGTTCTTGTGCGGGAAGGGCGAAGCGGTGAGCGGGTGGAGACTCTACACCAGTCGCTATATACAAAACCACACAGCGAAAAAAGGAATTCCACGGACCGTCGAAACAGGCCGTGGAACCGCCGCTGAAAGGCCCAGGCGAGGCCGTACTTCAGTGGGCGTTTGCCGCCGCCCCCGCCTTGGCGCCGAAGGGCGGCTTGGCCAGCCAGATCAGCAAGATCAGGCCCATGCAGACCCAGCCGATCATCGTGAAGTAGTCGATGGTCGACATCATGTAGGCCTGCCCGGTGACGATGCGGTCCAGCGCCGCCGCGTTCTGCTGGGTGACTCCGCCCATCTGCTCCAGCATCTGCCGGGTGCCCGGCTCGTAGGTGCTGATGTGCTCGGTGAGGTACGCATGGTGCTGGTCGGCCCGGCGTATCCAGATCCAGGTGGTGAGGGACGCCGCGAAGCTGCCGCCCAGGGTCCGCAGGAAGGTGGCCAGGCCCGAACCGTCGGCGATCTCGTGCTGGGGCAGGTCCGACAGCAGGATGCTGAGGATCGGCATGAAGAACAGCGCCACGCCGAAGCCCATGAACAGCTGCACCAGGGCGATGTGGGTGTAGTCCACCTCGGTGGTGAAGGACGCGCGCATGAAGCAGCTGGCGCCGATGGCGAAGAACGCCAGGCTGGCCAGCACCCGCAGGTCGAAGTTCTGCGCGTAGCGCCCGACGAAGGGCGACATGATCACCGGCAGCAGGCCGATGGGCGCCGCCGCCAGGCCGGCCCAGGTGGCGGTGTAGCCGAGCTGGGTCTGCAGCCACTGCGGCAGCAGCAGGTTGATGCCGAAGAACGCGGCGTAGCCGCCCACCAGCGCCAGGGTGCCGGCGCTGAAGTTGCGGTGGCGGAACAGCCGCAGGTTGACGATGGGGTGGCGATCGGTGAACTCCCAGATGACGAACACGGCCAGGGCGATGGCGGCGATCACGCTGCCGGTGATGATGAAGCTCGACTCGAACCAGTCCAGGTCGTTGCCCTTGTCCAACACGATCTGCAACGCGCCGACGCCGATCACCAGGGTCGCCAGGCCGACCCAGTCCATGGGCTCGCGCTTGAGGGCCACCGGCCGCTTGCGCAGCTGCTGGTAGACCACGAAGGCAGCGAACAGGCCGATGGGCAGGTTGATGAAGAAGATCCACGGCCAGCTGAAGTCGTCGGTGATCCAGCCGCCGAGGATCGGCCCGGCGATGGGCGCCACCACCGTGACCATCGCCAATAGCGCCAGGGCCATGCCGCGCTTGGCCGGCGGGTAGATGGACAGCAGCAGGGTCTGGGTGATGGGGTACAGCGGCCCGGCGACGAAGCCCTGCAGGGCGCGGAAGGCCACCAGGCTGTTCATCGACTGGGCCACCCCGCAGAGGAACGACGCCAGCACGAATAGCAGCGCGGCGGCGATGAACAGGCGCACCTCCCCCACCCGCCGGCTCATCCAGCCGGTGAGCGGGAGGGCGATGGCGTTGCTCACCGCAAAGGAGGTGATGACCCAGGTGCCCTGCTCCGAACTCACCCCCAGGTTGCCGGCGATGGTGGGCAGGGCGACGTTGGCGATGGTGGTGTCCAGCACCTGCATGAAGGTGGCCAGGGACAGGCCCACCGTGGCCAGGACCAGGTTCGGCGGGGTGAAGCTGGCGGCGGCGTTCTCGCTCATGGTCGCGGCCTCAGCGCAGGGCGGTGCGGCGGGCGGCATCCGGGCCGTTGGCGTGGATCAGCTGCTCGATCATGTGGTCGGCCTCGGCCAGCTGGCGCTGGTACACGTCGGTGGCGAACAGCGCCTGCTTGGGCGGCTGCTGGGCCAGGGCCGGACCGCTCTGGTCGTGCAGGTCGACCTTGACGTTCATCGACAGGCCGATGCGCAGCGGGTGCTCCTTGAGCTGGTCGGCGTTGATGCGGATGCGCACCGGCACCCGCTGGACGATCTTGATCCAGTTGCCGGTGGCGTTCTGCGCCGGCAGCAGGGAGAAGGCGCTGCCGGTGCCGACGCCGAGGCTGTCGACGGTGCCGCTGTACTTCACGTCGCCGCCGTAGAGGTCGGACTCGATCTCCACCGGCTGGCCGATGCGCATCTTCTTCAGCTGGGTTTCCTTGAAGTTGGCGTCGATCCACACCTGGTCGAGGGGGATCACCGCCATCAGCGCGGTGCCCGGCTGCACGCGCTGGCCGAGCTGCACGGTGCGCTTGGCGACGTAGCCGGTGACCGGCGCCACCAGGGTGGTGCGGGCCTTCTCCAGGTAGGCCTGGCGCAGTTGCGCGGCGGCGGCCTTCACCTCGGGGTGGGAGGCGATCACGGTGTCGTCCACCAGCGCGCTGCTGGACTTGAGCTGCTGCTGGGCGCTGGTCAGGGCGCTGCGGGCCGACTCCAGGGCGTCACGGGCGTGGGCCAGCTCCTCCTGGGAAATGGCCCCGTCCTTGGCCAGGTTGCGACGGCGAGCGAAGTCGGCGCGGGCCTTCTCCATCGCCACCTCGCGGGCGGCCACCTCGGCGCGGTAGCCGTCCACGCTGTTGTAGAGGCCACGCACCTGGCGCACGGTGTGGGCCAGGTTGGCCTCGGCGCGCTGCAGGCCCACTTCGGCGTCGGCCGGGTCAAAGCTCACCAGCTCCTGGCCTTCCTGCACCAGGTCGCCGTCGTCGGCGCCGATGCGGGTGACGGTGCCCACCGTCTGCGGGGTGATCTGCACCACGTTGCCGCCGATGTAGGCGTCGTCGGTGCCTTCGCTCCACTGGCCGACCAGCTGCTGCCAGGCGAAGCTGGCGCCGCCGCCGATGACGATCACGGCCAGCAGGCCCAGCAGCAGGCGTTTGCGGCGGGGGTTGCCCTGTTCGGGGGTGGCTTGGGTTTCGGTGCTCATGGTCGGTGCCTCGTTCATTCGGTGGCAGTCGGCTGGCCTGCCTGGGCCAGCGGGGTGCTGTCGGGTTGGAAGCCGCCGCCCAGGGCCTGCACCAGGCGCACGGAGGCGTCGATGCGCTGGGCGTCCAGGCTGGCCAGCTGGCGCTCGGCGACCAGCAGCTGCTGCTCGACGCTGAGGGCGTCGAGGTAGTTGCCGATGCCTTCGCCGTAGCGGCGCATGGCCAGGTCGTAGTTGGAGCGGGCGATGTCGCGGGCCTCGCGCTGGGCCTCGATCTGCCGGGCCAGGGAGTCGAGCTGGCTGAGGTCCTCGCTGACATCCCCCAGGGCGCCCACCAGGGCCTTGTTGTACTGGGCCACCGCCAGGTCGTAGTCGGCGTCGACGCCGTCGAGCTCGGCGCGCAGGCGGCCGCCGTCGAACACCGGCAGGGACAGCGCCGGGGCCACCTGGTAGAAGCGGCTGTCGCCCTTGAACAGGCCATCCCCGCCGAGGGCGGCGAGGCCGAGCATGGCGCTGAGGTTGAGGTTGGGGTAGAAGCCGGTCTTCGCCGAGTCGATGCCCCGGCTGGCGGCTTCCACCCGCCAGCGCGCGGCGACCACATCAGGGCGACGGCCCAGCAGCTCGGCTGGCAGTTCCGAGGGCAGCGCCAGGGCCGCCGGCTGCAGCACCTGCGGACGCTGGATGGCGCGGCCGCGGTCCGGCCCCTGGCCGAGCAGTACCGCCAGGGTGGTGCGATCACTGTCGATCTGCTGCTCGGCGGCCAGCAGTTGCTGGCGGGCGGTGGCGCGCTGGGATTCGCTCTGCTGCAGCTGCACCTTGCTGTCCAGGCCGGCGGCCATGCGCTGGCGGCTGAGGGTGTAGAGCTGCTCGGCGCGTTTCACTTCCTCGGCAGCCAGGTCCCGCGCGACGAAGGCATAGGCCAGCTGGTTGTAGGCCCGGGCGATGTCGGCGGACAGCGTCAAGCGCGCGGCCTGCTGGTCCACCTCGGCGGCGCGGGCCTTGCCCAGGGCCGCTTCCCAGGCGGCGCGCCGGCCGCCCCAGAGGTCGAGGTCGTAGTTGAAGCTGAGGGACAGGTACTTGATGCCGGCGTAGTGCCCGCCGATGGGCGCCGGCACCACGCTTTCCGGGGCGCTGGCGCCGGAGTAGCCGGCACTGGCGTTGACGCCGGGCTGGCGATCGGCATCACGCACCTGGGCATCGGCCAGGGCCTTGCGGGTACGGGCCGCAGCGGCCGCCAGGTCGGGCGAGCCGGCCAGGGCTTCGCCGATCAGCCCATCGAGCTGGGCGTCACCCAGTCGGGTCCACCAGTCCTGGCGCGGCCAGGCGGCGGGCCCCACGGCGTGGCCGGCGAGGCTGTCCCCAGCGGCCAGGCCGGCCGGGTCGAGGCGCTGGCCGGCGGGCTCCAGGCCGCTGTAGCTGGCGCAGGCGCCCAGGGCCAGGCTGGCACCGAGCACCAGCCCCAGGCGCAGGGCGGGACGGCGTTCATTCATGGTTCGGGTCTCCGGCAGAGAGGAAGGGGTCGCGCCCCTGGAGGATCTTGCCCAGCAGCCCGAGCAGGGTGCCGAGCTCCTCGGCGGTCAAGGGGCTGGTCAGCTCGTTCATGGCGTCGGCGACGATGCGCGGGGTCTCCCGGCTCAGCGCCAGGCCCTGCTCGCTGAGGTGCAGGCGCACGCTGCGGCGGTCCTCTTCGCAGCGCTGGCGCAGCAGCAGGCCCTTCTTCTCCAGGCGGTCGAGCATGCGGGTCATGGAGCCGCTGTCCACGGCCAGTTGGCGACACAGGTCGGCCGGGGTGCTGGCGCGCCCCATGAAGATGAACACCAGCACCTTGAACTGCGCGGCGGTGATGTCCAGCGGGGCCAGGTGGAGGTCCAGCAGGCGGTCCTTGAGCAGCGCCGAGCGACCGAGGTACTGGCCGATGGAGCCGTTGAAGGGGTAATCGGAGGGACTGTAGTGCTTCATTTCCTAATATCTGCCTAGGCAGCTATCGATGCGGCGATGTTACGCCTGAAGACACATTTGGCAAGACAGTCACTGTTGCGTTTGCGCGACAATCCGTTCCGCCGCAAACGGATTGATCAGCGGAAGCCCCGATTCAGGGCCTCGCGGCGGGGATGAAACGCGGGGCGCCGGGCAGCCATTCGCCCGACCGATGGTCAGGGTTCGAGGAAGGCAGCGACCTGGGCCGCGTCGAACGGCCAGTTCAGCTCGGCACCGGTGTCGTTGCGACGCAGGACGGGAATGCGCAGGGCGTAGGCATCCACCCACTGGGGCTGGTCGGTGATGTCCAGCACCTCCACCAGCAGGCCGTGCTCGACGAAGGGCATGAGCACGTTCTCGGCCACTTCGCACAGGTGGCATCCGAGGGTGCCGAACAGGCTGCATTCAGGAAGCATCGCAGGGCTCGCGCAAGGGGAAAGGCGCGCAGTTTATCACGGCCTCCCGCCCCTTCTGCCGGGCGGGAAAGACGGGAGCTAGCACGGTGCCAGCCCCCGCCAGGCATCAACTGGCCTTGGGCGCGCTGGCGTCGACCGGGCTCTTCTCGGCCGGCGTGCCGGCAGTGCCCTGCAGCAGCGGTGCCAGGCCTTCCAGCAGGCGGCTGTTGAGGGTCTTGGCCTTCTCCAACTGGCCTTCGCTGAGGTTCTGGTTGAGGGAGAAGCCACCGTCGAGCAACTGCTGCAGGGTGCCCTTGGCGTCGTTGCTGAAGGCCGCCGCGCTCTTCATCGCATCCAGCAGGCCACGGGCGTAGTCGCGCAAGGAGGTGTTCACCGCGCTGGCGGGCTGGCCGCCCTCCTCCGACACCGCGCCGTAGGTACTGGTGGCCTGGGCGTAGGTGGTCTGGGACAGGTTGAGGGACATGGAGGCGAGCTGGTCGCCGTTCATGTTCAGGGCCAGGGCGCGGTCGAAGGCGCCGGACAGGTCGCCCGAGTAGAACTTGCTGGAGATGTCCTGCACCTGGCCGAGCAGGTCGGTGAGTGCGGCCTTCTCATCGTCATTGAGGTTGCCTTCGATCTGCACCGACCAGCCACCGATCTGCAGGCTGCCGCTGGAGGCGCTGACCTGGGCACTGGTGCTGGTGGAGGTGCCGCCATTGCCCGAGGTGCGGGTGCTGCTGGCGCTGGCCGAGGTGCTGGACCAGTTGGCCGAGGCCTGGGCGATGGAGATCTTCAGCTTGTCGCCTTCGCGGGTGGTCACCTCCATGTCGAAGGTGCTGGAGCGGGCTACCAGGGTGCTGGTGCTGGCGCTGACCGCCGTGCGGGAGACGCTGGAGGTGTCGCCAGCCGGGGCGTTACCCAGGCCATAGGTGCTGCCGATCCTGGCCAGGCCATCCTGCACACGCTGGAAGGTGTCTTCGATGTCGCTGGCGATCTTGCCGCCCAGCACACCCATGCCCTGGAGGATCTTCTTGGCTTCGGCGAAGCCCTTCTCCACGCCCTGGCGGGCCTGGTCGAGCATCTTCTGCAGCTTCTCGGGGTCGGCGCCATTGGCCGCTTCGGCCTGGATGCGACCGCCGACGAAGTCGAGGATGCGCCCGGCAACCTTGTCGGGGGTGTAGTCGTCCTGGGTCTTGCCGGCGAGGGTCGCGGGGTCGACGCCGAGTCGCTGGGCGACACGGTTGGCCAGGACGTTCTGGGCGTTGGTGGCGTTGCGGTTGGCGCTGTCGCTACGGGTCAGGTAGTTCGGGCGGCTGGTGGCCGAAGCCAGGGAATCGAGCGAGTTCATGGTGGCAGCCCCGTCTGAGCGGATGTACAGAATTTTTTGACGGCGACTACGGAAAAACCTTGAGGACTATTTAGGGGGCAACCGATGGACGGTCGGCTGCATTCATGCCTGCGGGTCGGGCACCCCGGCGGCGCACAGCAGCACCTCGGCAGCGGCGCCAGCCTCCAGCGCCTGGTCACCCGGCCCCTGGATGTGCGCCATGGTGATGGCCCCCTCCAGCAGGTACTGCAGCTGGCGCGCCAGGCGCGCCGGCTCGGCCACCTCCAGGCGCTCCAGCGCCGCGCGGAAGTGCGCCTCGGTATGGCCCTTGTGGGAGGCGGCGACGCGGTGGATGGGGTGGTCGCGGTCATGGAACTCCGCGGCGGCGTTGACGAAGGCACAGCCGTGGTACTCGGCCTCGTGCAGCAGGCCGTGCAGCCCCTCGAACACCGCCAGGATCGCAGTGCGCGGCGGCAGGTGCTCCAGCGCCCAGGCCATGCGCTCGCGGGGGGCTTCCATGCGCTTCTGCAGGGCAGCCTCGATCAGCTCGTCCTTGGACTTGAAGTGCTTGTAGAGAGTCATCTTCGCCACGCCGGATTCGGCCAGGATGCGGTCGATGCCGGTGGCATGGAACCCGTCGCGGTAGAACAGCGTAAGGGCGGTATCGATGAGCTGGTCGCGTTTGCTGGAAGCCATAGGAATCTCCTGGACGGCGCATTATGCGCATCCCCCGGCAGCGGCTCAAACCGCGTGGTTCGCGGTGTGGCGAAAAGAAGATTGAAATAAACAGACAGGTCTGTCTATTATTTTTTTACCCCACCTCCACCACACGGATGACCTGCCATGCGCCTCCACGACTTCCCCCTCTCCGGCAACTGCTACAAGGTGCGCCTGTTCCTCGGGCTGATCGGCCAGGAGGCGGAGACCGTCTTCGTCAACCTACCGGCCGGCGCGCAGAAGCAGCCGGCATTCCTCGCCCTCAACCCGCGCGGCCAGGTGCCGCTGCTGGAGGATGACGGCCAGGCCATCGGCGACTCCCAGGCCATCCTCGTCTACCTGGCCAGCCGCTACGCCCCCGCCTGGCTGCCGCTGGAGCCCCTGGTCCTGGCGCGGGTCGCCAGCTGGCTGAGCTTCACCGCCAACGAGATCCACCACGGCCCGGCCCAGGCGCGGGTGCTCAAGCTGTTCAAGCGCCCCGGCGACCTGGCCGCCGCCCAGGCCCGTGGCGAGCAGGTGCTGGCCCTGGTGGATGCCCACCTCGCCCGGCACCGCTGGCTGGCCGAAGGCGAGACCCCGAGCGTGGCCGACGTGGCGGCCTTCCCCTACCTGGCGATGGCCGGCGAAGGCGGGCTCGACCTGGCGCCCCATCGCCACCTGGGCGACTGGCTGGCGCGCATCCGCGCCCTGCCGGGCTTCATCGACACGCCCCGCCTGCCGGGCTGATCGCTCACCCCCTCCCCTGCCAAGGACGCCGCACCATGCCCCGCTTCGCCCTGCTGCTGACCCTGCTGCTCGTCACCGCCTTCGCCCAGGCCGACGGCCTGCGCTTCGCCCTGGTGAAGACCTCCGGCGCGGAAACCCTCGACGCCTTCACCGTGGAGGGCGGCCAGTGGACCCGGACCGTCCCGGTCAACCACACCGCCGTGCTCATCCAGCACCACGCCGCCACCCTGCTGCTGGACACCGGCCTCGGTCGCCAGGTGGACGCGCAGTTCGAGAAGGACATGCCCTGGTGGGACAAGCCGTTGTTCAAGTACCAGACGGTGACGCCCGCCCGCGACCAGCTGGACCGGGACGGCATCCGCGTCGACCGCATCCTGCTCACCCACGCGCACTGGGACCATGCCTCGGCCCTGGCCGACTTCCCCGAGGTGCCGGTGTGGGCGCCCTGGGCGGAGATCGACTTCAGCCACATCGCCACCCCGCCCGCCGTGCTGCCCAGCCAGTTCACCCATGGCGTGCGCTGGCAGCCTTTCGAGTTCGAGCCGACGCCCTACATGGGCTTCGACGAGAGCCTCGACCTGTTCGGCGACGGCAGCGTGGTGCTGGTGCCGCTCACCGGGCATACACCGGGCTCGGTGGGGGCGTTCCTGACACTGGCCGACGGGCGGCGCTTCTTCTTCACCGGCGACACCAGCTGGCGTCTGGAAGGCTTCACCGGCCCGAACGAGAAGTTCTGGGTCAGCCGGCGGATGGTCGACAACGACCGCGAAGGCACGCGGGCCCAGCTCCAGCGGGTGCACGACCTGATCCAGGCCGACCCCGCGCTGACCGTGGTGCCGGCACACGACGCCGCCGTGCAGGACCGTATTGGTTACTACCCGCAGTGGACCCAATAAGTGCGCGACCAATGTCTAAGGTGACGAAATTGTTACCGGGTGCTTAATTTTTCCGCGTTGTAACAGGGCGGCCCCAACCGCCCTGCAACCCCAACGAGGAGACAAGAACAATGAGCAAGACCTCGCTCGCGTCCGCCATCACCCTGGCGGCTCTCGGCACCGGCCTCACCCTGCCCGGCCTCGCCCAGGCCGACTTCCTGAAAGACAGCAAGGCCAGCGTCGAGCTGCGCAACTTCTACTTCAACCGTGACTTCCGCCAGCCGGGTGCCTCCCAGAAAAAGGCCGAGGAGTGGGCCCAGGGGTTCCTGCTGCGCTACGAGTCCGGGTTTACCGAAGGCACCATCGGCGTCGGCGTCGACGCCATCGGCCTGCTGGGGGTCAAGCTCGATTCCAGCCCGGACCGCAGCGGCACCGGCCTGCTCAAGCGCGACCGCGAGAGCAAGCGCGCCCAGGACGAATACGGCGAACTCGGCGTGACCGCCAAGCTGCGCGCCTCCAAGAGCGTGCTCAAGGTCGGCACCCTGATGCCCAAGCTGCCCAGCGTGCAGTACAACGACTCGCGCCTGCTGCCGCAGACCTTCAAGGGCGGCCACCTCAACTCCCTGGAGATCGACGGCCTGACCCTCGACGCCGGCCGCCTGACCCAGGTGAACCAGCGCGACTCCTCCGACTACGAGGACATGACCATCACCAGCGGCGGCGCGCGCGGCATCACCTTCCGCAGCGGCACCACCAGCGATGCGTTCAACTTCGGCGGGGCTACCTACAAGTGGAACGATAACCTCACCACCGGCTACAACTACGGCAACCTCGACGACCTCTACAAACAGCACATCTTCACCCTGGTGCACACGCTGCCACTGGGTGACAAGCAGTCCCTGAAGAGCGACATCCGCTACGCCCGCTCCACCGACGAAGGCACCAGCAACGTGGACAACAAGGCCTTCGGCGCCATGTTCACCTACGCCCTCGGCGGCCATGCCTTCGGCCTCGGCTACCAGAGCATGAGCGGCGACACCGGCTACGCCTACATCAACGGCACCGACCCGTACCTGGTGAACTTCGTGCAGATCGGCGACTTCGCCAACAAGGACGAGAAGTCCTGGCAGGCCCGCTACGACTTCAACTTCGCCTCCGTGGGCATCCCCGGCCTGACCTTCATGACCCGCTACCTCTCCGGCGACAACGTCGACCTGGGCGCCGGCCGGCCGGATGGCAAGGAATGGGAACGCAACACCGACATCGCCTACGTGTTCCAGGACGGCCCGCTGAAGAACCTGGGCGTGAAGTGGCGCAACGCCACCGTGCGCTCCACCAACTTCGGCAACGACCTGGACGAGAACCGCCTGATCGTCAGCTACGTCATTCCGCTCTGGTAAGACGAGCCGCCAGCGTTGAAAACGCCGCCCTGAACCGGGCGGCGTTTTTCATGGGCCGGTAACCAACGGCTCGGGACCAGGCGGATCATCGAGCTCAGCCTCGCTCGACCAGCCGAGCCCCTCCGAACCGTGGCGCCCCTCACCCCACCCTCAACACACCCGTATCGATCGCCAGGTGCACCAGTTCCGCCTGCGAGCCGATCTGCAGCTTGTTCTTCACCATCGTCAGGTGGTTGGAGACCGTCTTGCCGCTGATGCACAGGTGCTCGGCGATGCGCCGTACCGGCATGCCCCGCGCCAGCATGGTGAAGATCTCCAGCTCGCGCTGGGTCATGCCCGACAGGCGCGGGTCGCCCGCCTCCCGGCTGGGGTGACAGGCGAGTTGGGTGGCCAGGGGCTGCTCGATGTAGGCGTGCCCGGCGAGGATGCGCCGCACCGCCTCCACCAGCACCTCCGGCGAGGCGTTCTTGGTGAGGTAGCCCGAGGCACCGGCCTCCAGCGCCTGGCGGACCAGGGGCAACTCGTCGTGCATGCTGAAGAACAGCACCCGCAGCTGCGGCAGGCGCTGGCGCAGGCGGCGGGTGGTCTCCAGCCCGCTGATACCGGGCAGGGTGAAGTCCATCACCACCAGGTGGGGAATGCTCTCCTGCACCGCCTGCAGGGCCTGCTCGCCGCTGGCCGCCTCGCTCACCTGCACCTCGGGCAGCAAGGCGCGGAGCAGGCTGGCGTAGCCCTGGCGCACCACCGAGTGGTCATCCACCAACAGAATCTTCATGGGCCCTCCAGGCCGTCCAGCGGCATGCTCACCCGCAACAGCCAACCCCGGCCGGCGCGGGTGCGCAGGCGCAGGCGGCCGCCGAGGCAGCGGGCGCGCTCGGACATGGAGCGCAACCCGATGCCGGGCTGCGGGGCGCGCTCGGCGCCCCGCCCGTTGTCCCCCACCAGCAGGCACAGCCGCTGCCCGCGTCGCTCCAGGCGCACGCTCACGGCACTGGCGCCGGCATGCCGGGCGACGTTGGTCAGCGCCTCCTGCAGCAGGCGGTAGAGGTGCGCGCGCTCGCCCGGCGCGAGGGTCGGCAGCGACGCTCCCAGGTGCAGGCGCAGGGGAATGCCCTGGGCCTGCTGCCACTGCTCGGCGAGCAGGCGCAGGGCGTCGTCCAGGGCCAGGCGTTCCAGGGCGGTCGGGTAGAGGTCGCGCACCAGCGCGCGGAAGGCCGCCTGCATGCGCTGGCAGTTGCCCTCCAGGTCCTGCAGCACCGTGACGGTGCCCGGTGCCTGGCCGGACAGCGAGCGCAGCAGCAGCAACTGCGCGCGGATGCCCACCAGGTACTGGCCGATGTCGTCGTGCAGGGCCATCGCCAGGTGCTTGCGCTCGTGCTCCTGCAGGTCCAGCAGGGCCTGGGTGAGCGCGGCGTTTTCGTCGCGCACCCGCTCCAGGGTGCCGACCATGCCGTTGAAATGCCCCACCAGGCGCTGGGCCTCGTCCAGCGGGTGCCCTGCCAGGCGTACGTCCAGGCGCCCTTCCGCCACCGCGTCGAAGGCCTGCTGCAGCTCCTCCAGCGCCTGCAGCCCGCGGGCCAGGGCCCAGCGGATGGCGGCCAGGCTGAGCGCCAGGGCCAGGGCGAACAGCACCAGCAGCTGCAGCACGCCGTTGCGTACCTCGTCGATGCCGTCACGGGGGTCGAGCAGCAGCCAGGCCTGTTCACCGCCAGCCAGGGGCAGCGGGTCGCCCACCGTCTCGGCCGGTGGGAAGGGCCAGCTCGGGGCACTGCGGGTCAGGGGCGACGGGGCATTCATCGGCAGGCGCACGATCTGCAGGTGCCGCAGCCCGGCGGCGAGGGCCGAGTCGAGCACGTTCGGGTCCTGCTCGGCGGCCTGGCGCAGGTAATGGGCAGCGGCCCGCTCGGTGGCCAGTTCCTCGGCCAGGGACTGGGCGCCCTGATGCACCAGCACCAGGCTGCAGAGCAGCGCCACGGCGGCGAAGCAGAGGCTGACCCAGAGCTGGATGCGCAGGGCCGTGCTCATGGCCGCGCCTGCTCCGGCTGGGCGCTGGGTGGCTGCGGGCCATGAACGCGATCCAGGCCGATCAGGGTGATGATCAGCAACAGGGGCAGCAGCAGGGCCTTAAGCACACGCATGGCCGATCCTCGAGCGGATTTTCCGATGCGCCCATGCTAGGCGTACCCCCGGGCGAGCCGATTACTACCTTGGTACCGGTCGCGCTCCTACTTTGGTCAGCCGAGGGTCAGGGACGGATGCCCTTGAGCTCCTGCAGCAGGGCCAGCAGCTCGGCGAGCTTCTCCGGCCCCAGGCGTTCCTGGATGCGCTGGTAGTTGCGCTCCATCTCCACGCTCATGGACTCGAAGCACTGCTCGCCCTTGGGCGCCAGGCTGACCAGTACGCGGCGCTGGTCCTGTTCCTGCTTGCGTCGGCGCACCATGCCGTCGCGCTCCAGGCGCAGCAGCACGCCACTCATGCTCGGCTTGAGGATGCAGGCCAGCCGCGCGAGGCGGTGGCTCTCCATCTCGCCGTTCTGGCGCAGGATGCGGATCACCCGCCACTGCTGCTCGGTGAGGCCGTGGAGGTTGAGTTGCGGACGGAAGAAGCGCATGGCGGCTTCGCGTGCCTGGAGCAGGCTGAGGGTCAGGGATGTGCGGGTGTTGGACATGGGTCTGGTGGGTCGAAAAAATTGTTCACAGTTTAACGATCAAGCCTTCAGGCGTCACGGCGCGCGGGCGGCCTTGACCTGGGCCCAGACCTTGTCGAGGGCGGCCTTCTGCTCGGTCGTCAGCCGTTCGAGCAGATAGAGGCGGCGCCGCTCCTCGGCCTTGAGCACCTGCATCGGGCGTTCGCGGGCCAGTTCGGCCTGCTCGGCGGAATCCGCCGGCAGCGGCGAGTAGAACTGGCTGGCGCGCGCATCGGCCAGGGCGTTGCGGGGCTCCAGCAGGAAGTCGATGAAGCGCAGCGCCAGGTCGGGCCGCGGGGCGTTGGCGGGGATGGCCAGGCTGTCGATGAAGACCATCGCGCCCTCGTCGGGAATGCGGTACTGCAACGCCGGGTTGCGGGCCGATGCGGTGAGGGCGTGCCCCACCCAGCCCATGGCCAGGCACAGCCGGCCTTCCGCCAGGGCGGCGATGTAGGCCTCGTTGTCCAGGTAGCGGGCCTGCCGGGCGATGCCGGGCAACGCCTGCAGGCCTCGCTCGATCTGCCGGGGGCCTTGCAGGGCGAGGCTGCGGCCACGGTAGTTGAACCAGAGCGAGGCCGTCTCTTCCGGGGCGTCCAGCAGGGCGATGCCACAGGTGGCCAGGCGGGCGGCCTGGCGCTCGTCGAACAGCAGGCTCCAACTGTTGGGCAGGGCGCCGCCGTAGGCCGCTTCGGCCGGCCCCGGGTTGATCACCAGCCCCACCGAGCCCCAGAGGTAGGGCACGGCGTAGCGATTGGCGCCGTCGATACCCGCGAGCATCGCCAGCAGGCCCGGATCGACCTGGCGGTAATGGCTCAGGGCGCCGGTATCCAGGGGCTGCAGGCGCTTCTCGCGGAGCAATCGGGCGAGCTGGAAATGCGACGGCACCACCACGTCGAACGCCTCGCCAGCGGCCAGGGCGGCGTCCAGTTCTTCGGCTGCCGTCATGGTGCGGTAGTCGACGCGGATACCGGTCGACTGCTGGAAGGCCTCGAGCACCTGGGGCTCGATGTAGTTCTTCCAGTTCAGCACCCGCAGCACCTCGTCGGCGCGGGCATCCAGGGCCCACACCAGCAACAGGCCGGCCAGCACTCTCATTGCGCGACTCCTTGCGGCAACCGGCGATACGCCGGGACGCGCCATTAGGCCGGGGCACGGGATGCCCGTCATGTCGCTGCCTGCCACGGGCGCTTGTCCCTGCCTGCCGCCCTGCCCGGCTGCACGACCGGGCATTGCCGCCACTCGTTAACCTATTCATGATCGGGCGCCACCCAGCCCGGAGTCGCCGCCATGCCCGCCCCGCTGTACCAGCAGACCCACCTCGGCCTCGCCCTCGCCATGCGGGCACTGCACGCCACCCTGGAGGCCGCCGAACAGCATGGCGTGCGCGTCAGCATCGCCGTGGTGGATGCCTCCGGCCTGCCGATCCACACCGCCCACATGGACGGCGCACCCCAGCCCAGCCGCGACATCGCCCTGCACAAGGCCATCACCGCCGCCGGCTTCGGCGTCGCCACCCGCACCTGGGACCAGCGCCTGGCCGCCTGCTCTCCCGGTGTGCGCCAGGGCCTGCCCCTGCAGCCGAACCTGGCGCTGTTCGGCGGCGGCGAGCCGTTCCTGCATGACGGCAGGGTGATCGGCGCCATCGGTGTCTCCGGCGCCTCCGAAGCCATCGACAGCGCCTGCGCCCAGGCCGCGTCCCAGAGCGTTGCCCGGTACTTGTCAAACCTGGACAAGAACCCCGGCACTGAGGAACAAGACGCCATCCCCCGCAGCGGCTCCTAATATCCGTCGTCAGGCACGGGCCGCTCGGCGCGCCGCTAAAAACGTAGGCGAGGCAGTCAGCGCAAGGCGCAACGACCAACGGGAGTAACAGCCGAAGGCTGGCCCGAAGGGCGCGCACCAGCGCGTCAAACAGGCGAAAAAGCGCAGTTTAAGTGCGGTAAATGAGCACTTTGATCGGACTCGCGCACGAGGCTGTTTTTAACGCCGCGATGACAACGCAGGTAGTTTTTAGAGGTGCGCTTCGGCGCCAGCCGTCCCCCCACTGTCCAGGCTGCAGTCATGATCAACATCGAGACACCCACCTACTACACGGCCACCAAGAAGTACGACCTCAGCTTCCCCACCCTCCAGCAGGACCTGGAAGCGGACGTCGTCGTAATCGGCGGAGGTTTCTCCGGCATCAACACCGCCCTGGAACTGGCGGAAAAGGGCATCACCAACATCGTGGTGCTGGAGGCCCGCTACCTGGGCTTCGGCGGGACCGGCCGCAACGGCGGACAGATCATGGCCGGCATCGGCCACGACCTGGAGAAGATCCGCCACGACGTGGGCGAGGACGGCCTGCGGCAGATCTTCGAGATCAGCGACATGGGCGCCGACATCATCAAGGGCCGCATCGCCAAGTACGGCATCGACGCCGACTTCTGCCACGGTTACGGCTACATGGGCTTCAACGCCCGCCAGGAAAAGACCCTGCGGGCCTGGGAGAAGGAGTTCAAATCCCTCGGCTCGCCCCACGAGATCCGCTTCCTCGGCGGCTCGGAGGTGAAGCAGATCATCGGCTCCGATGCCTACAACAGCGCCCTGCTGCACATGGGCGGCGGCCACGTGCATTCGCTCAACCTGCTGCTGGGCGAGGCCAAGGCGCTGGCCAGCCACGGCGTGAAGATCTTCGAATACAGCCCGGCGCTGGAGGTGACCTACGGCGAGCGCATCACCGTGCGCACCGGCCAGGGCTCGGTGAAGGCCAGCAAGCTGCTGTGGGCCTGCGACAGCTTCCTCAACAAGCTGGAGCCCGAGCTGCATCGCACCACCATCAACACCTACGCCTTCCAGATGATGACCGAGCCGCTGTCCGACGAGCTCATCCAGCGCATCAGCCCGATCCGCGGGGCGTACAGCGACATCCGCCCGGTCATCGACTACTACCGCGTGACCAACGAGAACCGCCTGCTGTTCGGCGCGGCCACCCCCTTCGTCGAGCACATCCCGCGCGACCTGAAGGCCTGGAACCGCAACCTGATGCTGAAGATCTTCCCCTACCTCAAGGACGTGAAGATCGACCTCGCCTGGGGCGGCCCCATGGCCTGCAGCGCCAACCTGTTCCCGCAGATCGGCACCCTGCCCGGCCGGCCCAACGCCTTCTTCGTGCAGGGCTACTCCGGCTTCGGCGTCACCCCCAGCCACATCATCTGCAAGGTGCTGGCAGAGGGCATGAGCGAAGGCTCGGCGCGCTACGACCTGATCAGCTCGGTGCGGCGCATCAACATCGTCGGCAAGGACCAGTTGCGCCCGCTGCTGCTCACCGCCGGCAAGTCCTGGCACCAGGTGTCCGGCTTCTGGACCGGCCGCCGCTAACAGTGATCGACGCAGCTGAGCGTCGGCGGTACGGCGTTGGGATCGGCCTTGGAATGCTCATTCACAGATGTGAACTCCGCTTCCGCAGGCGCTCCCGCCTTGTACCGCTCCAGCTCGCTCGTGCCGGAAGCGTTGAGAACACCGTAATTCCCGCGAAGCGGGAATCCATCAAGCAAACACACTTTTCCATCACCCGCAGGAGCAACTGCCATGTCCCTCACCCCCATCAAGAACGGAATCACCCTGGCTGAACTGGATGCCTGGGGCACCGTGGCCGACCTGGGCTCGGAAATCCTCGAAGGCGAGGTCAAGGCCTTCGGCAAGATGACCGCTGGCGCCCCCACCGACCCGGTCAGCGCCGCCTACTTCGGCACCACCGCCGGCAAGTTCCGCATGACCTACCCCTTCAACGAGCAGGCCACCGTGGTCAGCGGCGAGGTGATCCTCACCGACGAATCCACCGGCCAGACCACCCGCTTCAAGGCCGGCGACAGCTGGTTCGTCGCCAAGGGCACCCCGGTGCTCTGGGAAGTACCCGGCGACGGCTTCGTCAAGCACTACTACGCCGTGGCCTGAACCACCCGGCCTGCCCCACGGGGCAGGCCTGCGGCCCTCGCCCGCGAGCGGCCGCCCAGCGCGAGGAACCCGCCATGACCGCCCCCCGCGACCCCGCCGGCTTCGCCCGGCACTGCCTGAACACCTTTACCCACTTCGTCCCCGCGTCCGTCGCCGCCTTCTACCGCATCGACGACCAGTTGCAGGCCCACGACTTCCAGCTGCTGCACATGCAGCCGGGCATGCACACCGACTACCTCAACCACTACCGCCACCTCGACCCGCTGCAGCCGCAGACCTGCCAGGCCATCGGCCTGCCCGTGGTGCCACTGCGCACCGGCCAGGCCCACCGCAGCGACGCGGACAACCGCCAGTACCTCGGCTTCCTGCGCCAGCACCGGGTGATCGACGTGGTGGAAGTGATCGCCCGCGCCGGCAACCGCCCCATCGCCGGCCTCTCCCTGCTGCGCCATGAAGGCCTCCCCGCCTTCGAGCCCACCGAACTGGCCAGCCTCGGCGCCCTCCACGGCCTGATGCAGGCTGGCGCCGAACACCTCGCCCCCCTCCCCCCCACCCTGCCCGAACTCACCCCCCGCGAACGGGAGATCGCCCTGCTCCTGCGCGACGGCCTCGGCAACAAGGCCCTCGCCCGCCACCTCGACCTCGGCCTGCCCACGGTCAAGACGCACCTGCTCAACCTGTTCCGCAAGGTGGGCGCGCGTAACCGGACGGAGCTGGTGGGGATGTTGTTCTTGCAGGGGGATTGAGGGGAACGACCAGCGTCAGGCCTTGCCACATTCCAACTCCGCCTCACGGGCCTGGATGGCTGCCTCCAGTTCCGGGGAGCGTTTGGCCCACTGCTCAGGCGGCAGCGGCTGGGACCACTCGACGATGGCGGGATCGGTCAGTTCTGGGGGTGGTCCAAGCTTGAAGTTCTGGATTTTCTCCGCGAAGTAAGTCCCCAGGAAAATCACGAAAAACAAGCCATGCAGCACATCAAGCACATCCCCCTTGAACAGGCTGGTGATGATCGAGCCGATTTGGGTCTCACGAAAAGGCCGCTTGCCCAGCCGACTCTCAGGCACAGCCTCCGGCCCGACCTCCATGTAGCTCCTTATGCACTCCCACAGGCACATGGCCGTGGTGCCGCCGCCGCAGTTGAAGCCGATGGAGTAGTCCCGCTCCCCCTCCGGCGCATCCGGGTCCGGGTTGCGAAACCCGATCGTCAACAGGCCGTGGGTCATCTTGCCGTGCTGGCCATAGGTATCCACCGCCACGGCCTGGGCCTCCACCGACTCCCAGGGCACGATCCAGTAGGTGCCATCCTCCTGGGGTACGCACACCTCGCGGCGCTGGCGGTTGAAACGGGTTGGTAGGGGCGCGGGTTGGGTCAACAGGCTCCAGGCCATTATCAACGCAGGGATGCCAACGATGATTCCTCCTAGGAGCGCCATTTCAAATACATAATCCAATCCCATCGCTCGCACCTTTAAGGTCATCCACGTGGCAACCAAAATCATCGGCCAGATACACATCACCGCAGAACCAGGGGTGTATTCCGTGATATCCAGGTACACCTCGTTCTTGCGCCAGATGGTGTTCAGCACGTCCTTGGGCGGCTGCCCGGTGGGGATGGCGGGCGGGGCCAGGTAGTCGTCGCGGGAGAACAGGCGCTTGGTTTGGCTACCAGCGGCAGGCGAGGTCATACCTGCTTGGCCTCCATCTGCTCGGCCAGCTCGGCCTCACGGGCCTGGATGGCCGCCTCCAGTTCCGGTGAGCGTTTGGTCCACTGCTCAGGGGGCAGCGGCTGGGACCATTCGACGATGGCGGGGTCGGTGAAGTCGGGCGGAGGTGTCAGCTTCTTCCGCTCGATTGCATAAATCAGCAAGACGTTGAACAGGAACAGTCCGCACAGGCCATCCCACAGCAACGCCCGGACCCAACCCTTGGTCTTGCCCACTTCGATCACATCAAAGACATAGCTGGCGATGATCCCCCGCTTGTTTTCAAAGCGAGACAGCCTGTCCGGCACCACCTCCGGCCCGACCTCCATGTAGCTCCTTATGCACTCCCACAGGCACATGGCCGTGGTGCCGCCGCCGCAGTTGAAGCCAATGGAATAGTCCCGTTCCACCTCCGGCGCATCCGGGTCCGGGTTGCGAAACCCGATCGTCAACAGGCCGTGGGTCATCTTGCCGTGCTGGCCGTAGGTATCCACCGCCACGGCCTGTGCCTCCACCGACTCCCAGGGCACGACCCAGTAGGTGCCATCCGCCTGGGGTACACACACCTCGCGGCGCTGGCGGTTGAAACGGGTTGGCAAAGGGGCGGGTTGAGTTAGGCCGTACAGCACAATCAGGGTAGGTATGCCAACGATTATTCCGCACACAGTTGCCAGCAAAGGATCCAATCCGTCTCCATCAGCAGGAAGGCACATCCAAAAAGAAGCCAAGATCATCGGCCAGATAACCATCACAGCAGAACCGGGGGTGTAGTCCGTGATATCCAGGAACACCTCGTTCTTGCGCCAGATGGTGTTCAACACATCCTTGGGCGGCTGGCCGGTGGGGATGGCGGGCGGGGCCAGGTAGTCGTCGCGGGAGAACAGGCGCTTGGTTTGGCTACCAGCGGCAGTCGAGGTCATACCTGCTTGGCCTCCGCCTGTGCGGCCAGCTCGGCCTCACGGGCCTGGATGGCCGCCTCCAGTTCCGGGGAGCGTTTGGCCCACTGCTCAGGCGGCAGCCGCTGGGACCACTCGACGATGGCGGGGTCGGTCAGTTCTGGGGGTGGTCCAAGCTTGAAGTTCTGGATTTTCTCCGCGAAGTAAGTCCCCAGGAAAATCACGAAAAACAAGCCATGCAGCACATCAAGCACATCCCCCTTGAACAGGCTGGTGATGATCGAGCCGATTTGGGTCTCACGAAAAGGCCGCTTGCCCAGCCGACTCTCAGGCACAGCCTCCGGCCCGACCTCCATGTAGCTCCTTATGCACTCCCACAGGCACATGGCCGTGGTGCCGCCGCCGCAGTTGAAGCCGATGGAATAGTCCCGTTCCCCCTCCGGCACATCCGGGTCCGGGTTGCGAAACCCGATCGTCAACAGGCCGTGGGTCATCTTGCCGTGCTGGCCGTAGGTATCCACCGCCACGGCCTGGGCCTCCACCGACTCCCAGGGCACGATCCAGTAGGTGCCATCCGCCTGGGGTACGCACACCTCGCGGCGCTGGCGGTTGAAGCGGGTTGGCAAGGGCGCGGGTTGAGTCAACAAGCTCCAGGCCATCATTAGCGAAGGGATGCCAACGATGATTCCGCACCCAATCACGACCAAGAGATCCCACTCGTCTCCATCGGCGGGGATGCTCAACCAAAGAGAAAGCAAGATCATGGGCCACATGACCATCACAGCAGAGCCTGGGCTGTAGTCGCCAATATCTATAAACACCTCGTTCTTGCGCCAGATGGTGTTCAACACATCCTTGGGCGGCTGGCCGGTGGGGATGGCAGGCGGGGCCAGGTAGTCGTCACGGGAGAACAGGCGCTTGGTCTGCTGGCCGGCGGTGGGGCGGGTCATAAGCGCCCCCTGGGTTGCAGGTAATCATCCCCGGTCAGGGCGTGGCTACGGGCATTGGCCAGCCCTGGGCCGCTTTCACCCGGGCGCAGGTCAATGACGTCGCCATCGGCCTGCGCCACGAATGCCACGCCGTTCGCCCCGCCGAGGTATTCCGCCTCCTGGCCTGCACTCGAGGCCAGGGCCAGGGCGGCCAGCGGCAACCGATAGCGCAGGCGCAACGCCAGTTGCCGTTGGCTGGGCCGCAACGGCCCTGCCAGCCGAAGACCCTGCCCTTCCTTGCTCGGTATCCAACTGCAGCGGCTGTGCGCCAGCCATTGCGCCCCCAGGTCAAGGCTGGGCTCCCGGTTGCTCGCACCCACCCGGTACTGGAACGGCAAGGCCTCACCCGACAGGGCCAGCTCCAGGGTGGCGTGCTGGGGCAAGGCACCGGGCAGGTCGATTTGCAGGTGGTAGTACGCGTCCTCGACGATCACATCCCCGGCGCTGCCGTACACCTGATGGCTACGGCTCTGAAGGCTGAGGCGGGGTTGGTAGAGCAGCTTCAACAAGGCGTCCAGCTCCGCCTGTTGCTGGGCGGGAGGAATCGAGGCATTGCCTGGGGCACGCCCTTTGGACCAGCAACAGCTCGCCAGAAAGGCCTGCATCGGGGTGCGCTGCTTGGACCAGGCGATGAAGTGAATGCTGCCCGCGGCCATGAGCAACAGGTTGATCGGCCCCATGCCCAGGCGAAAACGCAGCACGGCTTGAGCGGTGGTGATGCGATTGGCCAGTCGCATGCCCGTAAGGCTGAGTCCCAGCGTGGCCTGGGCCCCATACACCGCAACCTGCCCAGCCACAGCCAATCGGCGGATATCCAGCCAGGGGTCAACGCCGATCTGCGCAGATTCCATTTGTCGCTGGAGTACGCTGAACTCTTTCGAGGCGGCTGCGAATGAAATCAGGCCAACCAGGCCACCAAACAGCGTGAGTGTTGGCGCCACAGTAGAACCACGCCCCAACTCATCAACCCCGGTTCCCTTAATCAACCAACTCTGAATCACCGCCACCAACGCGGCACTGGTATAGAGATTCGCGCAAAGCGCCTCGCTCTTTCGTTGCTCATCCGGGCTCTCGATACCCTCCGTCGACGGCAGGTTGACCATGTTGAGGATCAGGATGGCCAGCGGCAGGACCCCACCGCTGTTCTGCACGGCCGGGCTGTTGACGATGCGGGCCGGTAGACCCCGGGCAATGCCGGAGGCGGTGCGCTCCATCCACGTGCCCAGGGCCTGTGCCTTGTCCCCCAGCAGGCGCCAGTGGGCAACGCCGTTCTTGAAGGTCTTGACCAGGCGGGCGTCATCTTTCAGGCGGGCAACCACGAATACGCCGATCTGGTGCGGGGTCATCTTTATGCCCACCTCGGTGTTGAGCAGTGCGGCGCTGGCCAGGTTGACGCTTGCCAGCCACCCGCCATGAGCCGCGTTGATCGCCCTGTCCAACGCTTGCATCGCCTGGGCTCCGATGACCTTGGCGAGCGCTGCCCGGCTGGCTTCAAGGTTGTCGAGGCTGAGGGCCGTCAACACCTCTCCCGCACGGGTGGCGCTGTTCAAGGCCACTTCCAGCGGGGGATTCCAGGCCATGAACAGCAGGTGGAAGACCCCATCATCGCGCGCACGCAGGTGGTCGCTCAGTTGTTCGGCCCCCTGCCGGCGGTAGCACTGTGCGCTGAGGCAGGCCTGTGCCAGCTCGTCCAGCCACGCCTGGTCTTCGGCGTTGAAGTGATCGACGAACCAGGTGCCCCGACCATGCCGGGGTAGAAACACCTTGCGATCGGCATACAGCACCTTGTGCCGTGCTTCCACCTGCTTGTAGTGCGCAGGGGCCTCGCGTTCCAACCAGCCATTCATGCGCTTGAGATCGATGTACTCCGCCACCTTGGCGCCCGCCGAATCGCCCTTGAGCTGAGCCACCTTGTCCTTGCGATAGTCGCGCACTACATCCAGCACCTCCCGCTGCAGGTTGGCCGGGATGAAGGCTCGGACGGGCTGCAACTCCAGCTCCCTGCGGCGAGCGATGTCGGCAATACGCGCGTCGGCGGCGGCATGGCCGATGCGGTGCCGCTCGC
This sequence comes from Pseudomonas sp. SLBN-26, assembly GCF_006715895.1. Taxonomy (NCBI): domain Bacteria; kingdom Pseudomonadati; phylum Pseudomonadota; class Gammaproteobacteria; order Pseudomonadales; family Pseudomonadaceae; genus Pseudomonas; species Pseudomonas sp. SLBN-26. Next base: position 6,157,549 of record NZ_VFOB01000001.1, on the reverse strand, counting down.
GCACGTTGACCTGGGTTTCTTCATCGATCAGGCCCTGGAGCGCACGCTGGGTCTTCAGCAGTTGATCACCTTGGGCTTGGGTGATCTTGAGCTTGTGCTCGCGGTACTGATAGACGAGGAGGTTGGCGAGTTCTCCCCCCTCTTCGCTTATCAGGCTGCGGATGAAGCCCGCCATGTTCAGGCGCAGGTTGTTGTCCGCCGTCCAGCGCTCATGACGGGCCTCGAGCTGCTCCTGCTCATGGTTGAGATCACGCAGGACGCCCAGGTCATCGTCCAGCGCGACCACTACGGGGTAGAGGGGGCCGGCTTCCGAGCGGGCCTTGTCCAGCCACAGGGTGGCGCGGCGGGCATCCCAGGCTTCTGCACTCCAGCTGCCTGGCGGCTGTTCGATGTCCGGATGGCGCTGCAACGCCTGCTCACCCGACCCCAGCCATTCCATCACCCAGACATAGGCACTGACCTTCTCCGGCGTGGGGTCATTTTTGACCTGCTCGCCCAGGACCCGTGCGTCCTCCTGGTGTTGCTTGCCGTTCGTCTTGTGGTCATAGGCCCTGCTTTTGTCCAACGCCTCGGGCATCAGCTCGGCGATGAGCGATTCGGCTTTTTCCAGCGGCACGCAATGGGCGGCCTGGAGGTTACAGGCAATGTCCTGCATGGGAACACGGCGCATGTGGGCGCGACGTCCCTTCGGCTTGGCCAGCTCTTCGCATGCCTTTTTCCCCAAGGGGCGCTCGGTATACAGAAGCCAGGCATCCTCCCCTTTACCCAACGCCACACCGGCCAGACTGCCCGTCGTTAGCACCTTGCGGCCGACATCCAGTCGCTGTGGCTGAAGCAGGCCGTTCTTGGCCACGGCATAGCGCTTGAGTGGCCCCTGCCCCGCCCACAGGTAGAGAAAGCCCGCACGCAACACGCGCAGTGCCATGGGGTGGCTGTTCGTCTTTACGCCAGGCTGCAGGCCTGGGTGCTTCGCCGGCTGCTCTGCCAGGGCATAGCGGGCAGGTACGATGTAGAGCTGGGCCTGGCGAGCCGGGCACGGGCTGACGGGGTCGCGTGCGTCGCCTGCGGGTGGCGGAACGCTCTGGTTGGGGTTGGCAGTCATGGGGACGTCCTTTTCAGAAGGCTCAGTGCATAGGCGAGGTCGGCGGCGTCCTTCAGGCGTTGTGAAGGTGTGCGCGAGTCGCGTGCATCCAGTTGATTGGCGACGTGCGGGTGATCCTCCAGGGCGTTGGGGCCGAGCAGCCCGAACAGGTTGGCGTAGCGGTAAAGGTCATCCTCGCCGTAGAAGCCACGGGCATAGGCCTGATCGGCAAGCGCACGCAATTCGGCACGCCTGGCGGGGCGATCCCACTGCTCTCCCCACGCGGGGAAGTGGGTGTGCATATGGCCATCCAGGCCTTCAAGCACCTGATGCTGACGCACCTGGCCCAACCGTTCGAGGTCACTTTCGCGCAGGTGGTAAAGCAGCGGTGCGTTGATGGGATGTGGCGCGACGGGGCTCTGAAGCCTCGACCATTGCTCGGTATCCAGGTCATAGCCGAGCACCTCCTGAAAGGGCCCGAACAAGCGCCCTGCATCGGCGCTATCCGGGTTGCCGAACAGGGCATGGACGATGGTTGCATCCGCCAGGCGAAGTAGAAGCCCTTCACCTTGCGGGTGCACGACCTGCAGCAAGCCACGCAGATGCTGCACCTGCTCCATCCAGGGTGCGTCGCTGAAGAGCAGGCACCCCCAATCAGGTTGCCCACTGGCCTTGTAATGCTCGAGCACAGGGTCATCCGGCCCTGACACGCGCACCAGACAGGGCGAGATATCCGTCAGTTCAGCCCATTGGGTCTGGGCATAGAGCGCCTGGGCCATGCTCGTGCCTCCCCACTCCCAGACGCGCTGCAGAGGGTTCGGCACGCTGACGCCATCCAGCAGCAGGCTGGCTCCCAGCGCCCAGGGAAGGTCGGGGGCAAATTCCGGCAGGGCCATCAGGCATCCCTCCTGGCTTGCGCGCATATCGCGCACAACGGTTGCTTGCGCAGCAACGCCTGTCGCTGGGCGGCGATCAGCACGCCGCCGGCCTTGTCCTTGTCGGCCGGCTTCACCGCGCCCGGCAGGATGGGCGCGGCGCCGCTGCCGCTGCCTGGCCCACCACCGGAGTTGATCTTGATGCTGGGCCCACTGAGGGTGACGCCGCCGCCGTCGAGCTTCACGAAGCTGCCGCCAGCCTGGAAGGTCACTTCGCTGCCGGCGTCCATCACGACCTTGAGGCCGGATGATAGGTGGATCTCCTGCCCTGCTTCGATGAATTGCCCGCTGCCCAGTTGGATGTGCTGCTCATTGCCCACGGTGAGGTGGTCATCCAGCTTCAGTTCCGTCTTGCGGTCCTTGTGCAGGGTGTGGTGCTGCTCGCCGAGGAATTCGCTGTAGACGCTGCCTTCCACCCGGTCGTGGCGCTGGTTCCCGACGCGGATCTTCTGGTCGTGTTCGATGTTCTCGTCCCAGTCCCGCTGGGCGTGGACGTAGATCTGTTCCTGGCCCTTGAGGTCTTCGATGCGCAATTCGTTGTAGCCCCCGCCACCGGGGCTGCTGTCGGTCTTGAGCAGGGTGCGGGTCTTGTGGGCAGGGAGTTCGTAGGGCGGCTGATGGACGCCGTGGTAGAGGCAGCCGGTGACCAAAGGTTGGTCGGGGTCGCCTTCGAGGAAGGTGACGAGCACTTCCATGCCAATGCGAGGGATGGCGATGGCGCCGTAGGCGTTGCCGGCCCAGGTGCTGGCGACCCGCAGCCAGCAGCTGGTGTGTTCGTCGGCCTGGCCTTCGCGGTCCCAGTGGAACTGGACCTTGATGCGGCCGTGGCGGTCGCAGTGTATTTCTTCGCCCTTTGGGCCGGTGACGACGGCGGTCTGGCTGCCCAAGACTCGGGGTTTGGGGTGGTTGAGGTCAGGGCGGGCGGGGACGTCCCAGGGGATGGCCTGGAAGCGGTTGCGGTAGCCCTGTTTGAAGTCGCCGTCGAGGGTTGCGGGTTCACTGGCGGTGGGCAGTGAGACGCCGAGGGTTTTGCTGGCCAGGTTGCTCAAGGCACCTTTGGCGCTTTTCACCATGCCGTCGATGGAGGCGAACTCTTCCAGCACCTGGGGTTGCTTGCCTTCGTGGTGGAGGGCGGTGATCAGCCAGAGGTCGTTCCATTCCGGTTTGGGGTGGTCGGAGAGGCTGAGGAGGTGGCCGCTGACCAGGCGCGGTTCGTCGCTGTCGCCGTCGGCGAGGCGGTAGTCGCGGCGGTGGCGTTCCTGGGCCTGGCGGGCGAGGCGGCGGCCACGATCGCGCTCGGTGAAGCGGCCGGGGTAGTCGTAGTCTTCGAGGTCGGGTTGAGAGAGGTCGTCCTGGGGGGTGTGGGCGGCTTCCATCAGCAGCCTGGGCTTTTCGAAGTGGTAGTCGCGGCGGGTGACGCGCAGGGTGCGGGCTTCCATGCGCAGGCCGAAGCGTTTGATGACGGGTTCGTCGGCGACCTGGCCGGTGTTGGCGAGGTAGGCGACGGGGCGGCCGAGCTTGGGGAAGGCGCTGGCGTCTTCGCCGAAGACCAGCAGGTGGCCATCGGGTTGATGCTCGAAGTGGAAGTGCAGGCCCTCTTCTTCGCAGAGGCGGCTGATGAAGTGCAGGTCGCTTTCGTCGTACTGGGTGCAGTAGTCCCGGGGCGGCGGTGCCTTGGGGCCGAGGCGGAAGCTGTAGGCGTCGGCGAGGATGCCGTGGTCTTCGAGGACCTGGCCGATGATCTGCGGGACGCTCAGGTGCTGGAAGATGCGCTGGTTGTGGCGCAGGGCGAGGTAGGCGAGCCGGGGGACGAGGGTGAGGTGGTAGTGGGTGAGGCGGTTGCCGATCTCGCCGACGGCGATGCCGAAGACCTGCCCGTGGACGCCGCGCCCGTCGGGGGTGAAGGCGAGGAAGGCGGGTTTGTGCAGGAGGCTTTCGAGGTCGAGGCGGCTGCGCTCGCTGACCAATTCGATGTCGAAACGGAAGGGCTGGTTGAGGGCTTCGTGGCCGGTGAAGGCGAGGACCTTGAAGTCAGGGTTGGCGCCTTCGATGTCGAGGCTGAAGTGCGCCTGGTTGGCGGGGTTGAACATGAAAGGCTCCGTCCATTGGAACTGGGAGGACGGAGCCTGCCGGGTTGGGCAAGGGCGATTCCATCAGGCGCTTCCGATAGCCGTGTACGGCCGCGCCACTGGGCGGTGTCAACCGCCCTCAACCATCCGGTTGATACCCGCTCCGCCCGCCAGCGCGGACCATGGAGGCTCCATTGAACAAGGAGCTTCCCATGACCGCATCAACCGACTGGATCACCGTAGGCGCACTGGCCGAGGGCTTTGCCCCGGGGGCGTTCATCCTGCCCAACCTGGCGGACCTGGATGGCCGCCGCTTCGAGCTGGTGTTCGAGAACGGCTGGCGCATCGCCCACGTCTTCGCCGAGGGCCAGCTGGACTGGGCGCTGGCCGACGGCAGCGCCAGCGGGCGCTCGCCCTACCGCGCCACGTCGGTGCGGCCGGGGCTGTACCTGGTGGACTTCATCAAGCACGAGAACGGCCAGGCCTGGTCGGTGAGCCTGGTGCTGGACACCCTCAGCCAGTCCTTCACCGCCGTGCTCGGCCAGTTGCCCCAGCGCGAGGCCACCGAGCAGGGCCTGTACCGCCGGGCGCTGGAAGGGCGCGACCTCACCGACGTGTCCGTGCAGTTCCTCCACGGCACCCTGGACCGCCCCTGGGAGCCGGGCGCCTGCCCCCACGCACCGACCGCCGAGCTGGTGGGCCTGCGCAACCGCTACCGCTACAGCCCCACCGAGGTCTACGAGCACATCTACCTCAACGAGCAGTTCTACACCTGGCAATGCCTGGCCGGCGTCGAGCAGGGCCTGTGCGACACCGACCGCTGCCACTACTACCGCATCGCCGATGAGCTCTACCTGTTCGTCTGGCGGGAGAAGATCGTCCCCACCCTGGGGCTGGTGATGATCGACCTGAAGGCCCACCGCAGCGACGGCAAGATCTTCGGCTATGCCGATGCCGACTTCGCCGCCCTCTCCAACTTCCCGGTGAGCTCCCACTGCGACGTGCTCAACCGCACGGTGTACGGCGATGCGTGAGCGCACCGTGCTCATCACCGGGGCCGGCACCGGGATCGGCGAGGCCTGTGCCCGGCGCCTGGCCGAGGACGGCGCCCAGCTGGTGCTGGTGGGGCGCCGCCGTGAGCCGCTGGAGCGGGTCGCTGCCGCCACTGGCGGCCTGGTGCTGGTGGGCGATGCCGCCAGCAGTGCGGACTGGGCATGCTTCGTCGAGCGCGTGAAGGCGCGCTTCGGCGGGCTCGATGCGCTGATCGCCTGTGCCGGCGGCCACGGCCTGGGCAGCGCGACCCAGACCGACGACGACGCCTGGAACGGCGCCCTGCACAGCAACCTCGGCAGCGCCTTCCAGAGCGCCCGCGCCTGCCTGCCGCTGCTGCTGGAGCGGCGCGGCAGCATCGTCCTGCTCGGCTCCATCGCCTCCCTCGCCGCCGGCCCCGAGGTGTGCGGCTACACCACCGCCAAGCACGCTCTGCTGGGCCTGACCCGCTCGCTCGCGCGGGACTACGGCCCCCACGGCGTGCGGGTGAACTGCGTGTGTCCGGGCTGGGTGCGCACGCCCATGGCCGATGCCGAGATGCAGCCGCTGATGGCCCATTACGGCGAGGACCTGGACAGCGCCTACGCCCGCGTCACGGCGGACGTGCCGCTGCGCCGGCCGGCCTGGCCGGAAGAGATCGCCGCGCTGTGTCGCTTTCTAGTCAGCGACGAGGCCTCGATCATCACCGGCGCGACCCTGGTGGCCGATGGCGGCGCGACGGTGGTGGACGTTCCCACCCTGGCCTTCGAGCGCCTGGGCGGTGCGCCATGAGCGGCGCCTTCAGCGGCAAGACAGTGCTGGTCACCGGCGGCGCCCAGGGCATCGGCCTGGCCATCGTCGAGGCCTTCTCGGCAGCCGAGGCGGAAGTGCTGATCGTCGACCTCCAGGCCGCACCAGCCGAGGCCGTGGCCGCCCGGTTGCGTGACCAGGGCCGGGCAGCCCGCGCCTACGCGGTGGACCTGGCCGAGCGCCGCGCCATCGAGGCGCTGATGGCCGGGCTGGAACGCCTGGACGTGGTGGTGCACAACGCCGCCTACTTCCCCCTCACACCCCTGGAGCAACTGGACGAAGCCCGGCTGGCGCGCACCCTGGCAGTCAACCTCGGCGCGCTGTTCTGGCTCGCCCAGGGCGCCCTCCCGCTGCTGCGCCGGGCCGGGGGCGGCAGCCTGCTGGTGACCTCCTCGGTCACCGGCCCGCGCGTCGCCTACCCGGGGCTGACCCACTACGCCGCGTCCAAGGCCGGGGTCAACGGCTTCATCCGCAACGCAGCCCTGGAACTGGCAGGCGACCGGGTGCGGGTGAACGGCGTGGAGCCGGGGATGATCCGCACCCCGGCGATGGCCAACCTGGGGGACGCCGGCCATGCCGCGGCCATCGCCCGCAGCGTGCCGCTCGGGCGCCTGGGGGAGCCCGCCGACATCGCCGGCGCCATGCTGTTCCTGGCCTCCGAGCAGGCCGCCTACATCACCGGCCAGACCTTGGTGGTGGACGGCGGCGCCACCCTGCCGGAAGCCCCCGGCGCGTTCGTCTGAACACCCCCACCATCCTGCATTTGCAGGATGGTGGGGCCTGCCGGCGCCAGGGATACTGGCGCCATGGCCCTGCCCCGTCGTCCCGACACCGGCCGCCCACTGATGACTACAAAAACAACAAAGTCGCAGCGAGGTGCTTTGCATGTCCGCACTCACCGATATCCAGATCCCATCCCGGCTGATCGGCGCCTACAACGCCCTGCTGCTGGACCTCACCCGCCTGGCCCAGGAACGCGCCATGCAGCGCTTCCACGCTGGCGTGCTGTCGCGCCTGCGCCAGCTGATCGACTTCGACAAGGCCTGGTGGGGCCGTGCCGCCCTGATCGACGGCCTGCCCTGCGAGCACAGCACCCAGCTCTACAACCTGCCCAGCCATTACCTGGCGGACTGGCAAACCATCCGCGATCAGGACCCGACCGTGCAGCGCACCCACGCCGACCCGGGCCATTCGGTGATCATCGACACCCAGTCCGACGCCAGCTCCCCCGGCCTGCGCTGGCTGGGCCAGCGCCACGGCTTCCGCGAGCTGCTCTGCGGGGTGCACATGGACCCGCAGAGCCGCCTCAGCGTGCACCTGGCGCTCTACCGCCGCGAGGGGGCTGCGCCGTTCAACGCCCAGGAGCGCTTCCTCTTCGACCTGTGCATGCCGCACCTGGTGGCCGCCGAAGGGCTGAACCAGCTGCGCAGCCTGGTCACCCACCGGGAAAGCCTCGAAGGCCCCACCGCCACGGCGCTGGCGGTGGGCGACCGGCACGGCCTGCTGCACTACGCCGAGCCCGGTTTCGTCGACCTGCTGCTGGGCGAGTGGCCGCAGTGGAACGGGCCACAGCTGCCGGACGAAGTCAGGCCCGAGGGCTTCAGCGGGCGCAACCTGTGCCTGCAGTCCAAGCAGGTCGGCGACCTGTTCCTGCTCAGCGCCCGTCGCACACCGGCGATGGCCCGCCTCAGTGCCCGCGAAGCGGAGATCGCCCAGCGCTTCGGCAGCGGGCGCACCTACAAGGAAATCGCCCGTGAACTGGGCGTGGCGCCCAACACCGTGCGCCATCACATCCGCAGCATCTACGACAAGCTCGGCGTGAACGGCAAGGCCGGCATCAGCCAGCTGCTGCACCGCGCCCCGGGCTGACGCCCGCCCCTCCCCCTGTCTGCTCCACCTGCCGGTCCGCCCGGCGGGACGGAGCCCCTTTGCCCACCACAATCCGAGGACCGCCCCATGCTTGCCCGTCGTACTCCGCTCCTGCTCGCACTCGCGCCCCTGGCGCTGGCCGCCCCGGCCCACGCCGCCGACCTCAACGCGCGGGACTTCGTCTCCGCCCCGGTCGGCACCGTACTCGGCGTCGGCTACCTGCCCATGACCCGCGCCAGCGAATTCCACGGCCCCGGCTCCAGCGGCAAGGCCGACCTGGCGGTGAACGCCTTCGCCTGGCGCCAGCTGATATTCACCGACCTCTGCGGCACGCTGTGCACGCCGCAGTTCATCGTCTCCTACGCCGACATCGACATCCGCACGCCGGGCAGCGCCAGCCGCAGCTCGGAACGCGGCCTGGGCGATCCCCAGGTGGGCGGCACGCTGTTCTTCATCAACGACCCGCAGCGCCGCACCTACAGCGGCCTGCTGACCATGCTCAGCGTGCCCCTGGGCGAGTACCACGGGCGCAACCCCGATGCCTCCCCCGGCGCCAACCGCTGGGCCCTGCACCTCAACTACAACTACACCCAGGGCATCGGCGAACGCTGGATGCTCGAAGCCAACCTGGAGACCCAGCTCTACGGCAAGAACGACGACTACTTCGGCCAGGACCTGGAACAGAAGCCGCTCTACCGCCTGCAGGCCTTCGCCTCCTACGACTTCACCCCCAGCACCTACGGCGCCCTGCGCCTGATCCACGCCGACGGCGGCGAACTGGAACTCAACGGCCGGACCCTGGACGACACCCACCAGCGCTACAGCCAGGTGGGCTTCGAGGTGGGCCACTGGCTGGACCGACAGAACCAGGTGCTGCTGGGGGTGACCCGCAACGTCGCCACCACCAACGCCTTCGAGCAGAGCAACGTGCTGCTGCGCTATGTCCACGTCTTCTGAGGGCACCGCCATGACCACACAGGAATCGGCGGGGCTGCCCCGCGAGCGTCTCTGCGCCATCGTGCTGTTCGCCGCCGTGGTGCCCCTGGTGCTGATGGCCGCGCCCGCCATCGCCACCCAGCTGGCCCACCAGCTCGGCCTGGGGGCCGCCACCATCGGCCAGCTGTTCTCCATCGAGCTGGCGGCCATGAGCCTGGCCACCCTGCCCGCCTACCTCTGGCAGGCGCGCCTGGACTGGCGCTGGGTGGCACGGGTCGCGGCCCTGCTGTTCATCGCCGTCAACCTGGCCTCGGCCTTCATCACCGACAAGGCCTACCTGCCCCTGCTGATGGGCCTGCGCTTCACCAGCGCCCTGGCTGGCGGCACGCTGATGGTGCTGTGCATCGCCAGCGCGGTGGCCAGCGACCAGCGTGACCGGGTCTATGGCTTCTGGCTGATCGGCCAGCTGGTGCTGGGCGCAGTGGGGTTGTGGGTGCTGCCGGTGCTGTTCGCGCACTTTGGCCTGGCCGCGCTGTACCTCGGGCTGGCCGGGATGATGCTGCTGTGCCTGCCACTGACCCGCGCCTTCCCGGCCGGGATGAAGGCGCCGGAGGCCCGCATGCAGGCCGCTGCCAGTCCCTCGCGCCTGCGCGCCTGGTGCGGGCTGTTTGCGGTGCTGGCCTTCTACATCGGCCTGAGCGGGGTGTGGACCTTCATAGGCGCCCTGGCCGAACGGGCCGGCGTCGACCCGGACACCACCCGCACCCTGCTGGCGGTGGCTTCGCTGCTGGGCATCGCCGGCTCCACCACCGTCACCCTGATCGGCGGGCGCTGGCCCCGGGGGCTGCCGCTGGTGCTGGGCTACGCCGCCATGGCGGCGTCGGTGCTGCTCCTGCTGGGGCTGCCCGGCACCCTGCGCTTCGCGGTGGCGGCGCTGCTGTTCAAGTACACCTGGACCTTCGTCCTGCCGCTGATCCTGGCCTGCCTGGCCGACCTGGACCGCAGCGGCCGGCTGATGAACAGCGTCAACCTGGTCATCGGCGGCGGCCTGGCCCTGGGCCCCGCCGTCGCCGGGCCACTGCTGGAAAGCCCGCTGGGCTACAGCGGCATGCTGGCGGTCAGCGCCGGCTGCCTGCTGCTGTCGTTCCTCGCCCTGCACCTGGCACGTCGCCCCACCGGCGCCGCGCTCACCCCTCTCGATCCCACTGGAGCCACCTCATGAGTCGCCGTACCGCCTTTCTTTCCGATGAACACTGTTTCTGGCACAGCGCCGGCATGCGCGCGCTGACCCTGCCGGTGGGCGGCTGGGTGCAACCGCCGGCCGCCGCCGGGTTCGCCGAATCCCCCGAGACCAAACGCCGGCTGAAGAACCTGGTGGAAGTGTCCGGGCTTGCCGAGCACCTGCAGATGGGCAGCGCCGCGCCCGCCACCGAGGCGGACCTGCTGCGCATCCACCCGGCGCACTACCTGGAGCGCTTCCGCCAGTTGAGCGATGCCGGCGGCGGCGAGCTGGGCCCGGAAGCCCCAGTGGGCCCGGGCAGCTACGGCATCGCCCTGCGCTCGGCGGGGCTGGCCATCGAAGCGGTGGACCGGGTGCTGCGGGGCGAGGCGGACAACGCCTACGCCCTCTCCCGCCCGCCGGGCCACCACTGCCTGGCGGACCAGGCCATGGGCTTCTGCCTGCTGGCCAACATCCCCATCGCCATCGAGGCGGCGCGGGCGCGCCACGGCATCGAGCGGGTGGCGGTGGTGGACTGGGACGTGCACCACGGCAACGGCACCCAGTCCATCTACGAGGCCCGCAACGATGTGCTGACCCTGTCCCTGCACCAGGAGAACTGCTTCCCACCCGGCTACGGCGGCGTGGAGGACCGGGGCATCGGCGACGGGCTGGGCTTCAACCTGAACATCCCGCTGCCGGCCGGCAGCGGGCACGACGCTTACCTACACGCCATGCGCCGCATCGTGGTGCCGGCGCTGACGCGCTTCCGCCCGCAGCTGATCGTGGTGGCCTGCGGCTACGACGCCAACGCGGTGGACCCGCTGGCGCGCATGCAGCTGCACAGCGACTCCTTCCGGCAGATGACCGCCCTGCTGCTGGAAGCGGCGGACCAGCTCTGCGACGGACGCCTGGTGCTGGTCCACGAAGGGGGGTATGCGGAAGCCTACGTGCCCTTCTGCGGGCTGGCGGCCATCGAGACGCTGGCGGGGGTGAGGACGGCGGTGGAGGACCCGCTGCTGGAGTTCATCGGCCTGCAGCAGCCGGGCGCGGCCTTCGCCGCGTTCCTTGAGCAACAGGTGGAGGCACTGGCCACGCGCCTGGCCTGATCACCGCTTGCAAACGAAAGCGCCGGGCGGTCCTCGTGGCCGTCCGGCGCTGTGCGTTCAGGGGGCGGCGGCTCAGCGACCGCCGGCCACCATCAAGGCGCTGGCGCGGTAGTCCTTCGGCGAGCGCTCGAAGTGCTTCTTGAACGAGCGGCTGAAATGCGCCGAGTCGGTGAAGCCCCATTTGTAGGCGATGGCGGTGATGGACTCGCTGCGCAGGGTCGGGTTGGCCAGGTCGGCGGCGCTGCGCTGCAGGCGCGAACGCTGGATGTAGCGGCAGACGCTGTCGCCCTGCTCCTCGAACAGCCGGTAGAGGTGGCGCACGGAAATGTTCAGGCGATTGGCCAACCCCAGCGGCGTGAGGTTGGGCTGGGACAGGGAATCGTCGATCAACTTCTGCACATGGCTGCGCAGGCTGGCGCCGTGCAGGGGCTCGCTGCTCGGCAGCTCCTCGTCGGACTGGGCCATGGCCGGCGCCAGCAGCGAGATGAAGGCACTCTGCATGGCCTCGCGCTCACCCGCCTCGCCCGGCCCCTCGCCCTCGCGGCAGAGCTGGTCCATCAGCAGGTGCAACATCTTCCCGCTGGAGCAACCGGAGGGGATCTTGCCGAAGGTGCGCTGCTTCACCACCTGCTCCACCTCGCGGCGCGGCAGGGACAGCGAGCAATGCTCGATCAGGCCGAAGGGGGTGATCTCGCAGGAGCCCACCGAATCCATCAGCAGCATCTCGCCGGGGGCAAGGTGGATGACCACGCCGTCCTGGCTGATCTGCGAATGCCCGCTGCGCTGGCTCACCAGGAAGCAGTGCTGGTCGTTGTCGTGGTCGGCCTTGTTCGACGAGCGGGCAATGAGCCCGGCATTGGTGCGCAGGTGCGCCATCGTGAGGCCGGAATGATCACGCAGCGAGATGTCGCCGATGAACAGCGAGCGGTTGAAGGCGATCTGGGTTTCAAACTTCCCGCAGATGGCTTGCAGCGCGGCTTTCCAGCCATCCAGACCGTCTTGGGCGGCGAGAGCGGCGTTCATAGGCACCTCCATTGGGGTGGCTGTCTTGTTGTTGTCGGCGAATAGTTAACATGTTATCGATGAAGGCGCAACAGCGGCTCAACGCCACGTCCTGTGCAGGTTTGGTGCCAATCGGAAACAGCCCGGCCAGCCCCTCGGCAAGCGCCCTGTGCAGAGCCTTCCGGCCCCGTCAGACCCTCTGAATGCAAAAGCCCCGGCACGATGACCGGGGCTCTTCTGGCTCACGCCAACCGCCTCAGCGGGTCAGTACTGCGAGGCCGATCACCAGCAGCACGATCCCGCCGGCGATCAACAGTGCCGGCACCCCCGAGCGGGCGTTGCGCGGGGCGCGGCCCTGGCGGTTGCCGGGTACGGCCTGCCCTCCCCGGCCCTTCGAGCGGGCGCTGCCGACGGGCTTGCCGCCCTTGAGCTTGTGCGATGCCATGACTCACTCCTTGTTGAATGCACGAACGCCACGACCCTAGCACCGCCTCGGCAACCACTCCAGCCAACCGTTTGCCGCCACCGCCGGGGCCGGCATAATCGCCGCTCTTGCCTCCAGCCAGGGAACCGCTCGGATGCCCAGCAAAGCCCCCATCACCCGCGCCTACTGCGTCCAGCTGGACGAAGTGCTGTCCATCGCCGAAGCCCGGCGGGCGTACTTCTCCCTGCCGGAGCCGCGCAGCCGCTTCGACTTCCTCTGCTCCAACCCCGCCTGCCGCGCGCTGGGCACCAAGGTGACGGCGGCCAACTACGACAAGCAGCCGAACGAGACCTACAAGGCCGCCCATTTCCGCGAGAACCCCCACTCGCCCCATGCCCCCGACTGCGAGTGGATGCGCACCGAGGAGGAAGACGCCGAAGGCCGCCTGCCCGGCGAGAGCGAAGCCGAGGCCCGGCTGCGCCAGGCGCGGCGCAAGCTGCACGACTACATCGACGTGTTCGAGCCCCTGGCCGAGCGCCCCGCGGCCGGCCAGGAGCCTGCTGCAGCCACCAAACCCGCACCGAACCCCGCCCCTGCCAAGCCGCAGGAAGGCGCCGGCACGCCCCGCCAGCGCGCCTCCGCCAACCAGCGCACCAGCAGCCTGGAGCGCCTGGTGGAGTGCTACCGGCAGGCACGGCTGGAGCTGTCCGACGAGGACTTCAAGGCCATGCGCCTGCGGGTGGTGGGTGAAGGCGAGATGCCCCTCGCTGCTTACTTCAAGGCCATCCGCTACGCCCGGCTGGGCAATGCCAACCGCGTGCTGCAGGGCGGTGCCTTGCTGGTGGACCGCTACGGCAGTGGCTTCAAGCTGAAGTTCTACGACCGCATCGACAACAAACCGGTGTTCCTTTACATCGCCAAGGAGCAGATGGACGCCTACCGCTTCCGGGGCTACCTCGACAGCCTGCTACGGGAAGAGGTGGACTACTTCCGCGTATTCGCCATGGGCGAGCTGGCGCTGTCCCCCAGCGGCAAGAGCATCGACCTGAAGGTGGCGGACCTGCGCCAGCTGGTGCTGATCCCCGGCATGAAGAAGAAGGCCTCCACACCGGAGGCCTGAGCCGGCCCTCAATGCTGCGCCAGCAGCCGCGCCAGTTCCTGCAAGGCATCCAGCAGCAGGGCCCGCTGCGGCCCGTCGAGGCGGATGTAGCGACGGAAGGCCGGCATGCGGTTGACCACCTCGCTGGCCCCCATGTGCTCCAGGCGCACCTGCCAGGTGCTGCCCGTGCGTTCCAGCTCCAGGCGCTTGAAGTCCAGCGGCATCAGCGCCGCCTTCAGCGCCGGGTCGTTTTCCAGCGCGTGCACCAGCGCCTCCAGCGTCTCGCCCTGGCCCGCCATGCGGCGGATGGCCAGCCCCTCGCGACGTACCAGCCCAGTGTGGCGCAGCGCCAACCGCGCGTGGCCCTCCTCGCGGGATGGCACGCAGAGGGAGAACTCCACCAGCACCAGGTGCATCAGCAGCTCGGACTGGGTGCGCTCGCGGGCCTCGAACGGCACCCCGTCCGCCGTCACGAAGCGCGCCAGGCCGGGGCCCAGCGGCTCGCAGTCCAGCCCGGCCAGGTCACGCCGCAGGTGGGCCAGGGTCACCCCCGGGCGGTAGCCCGAGGGTGCGCGGTTCCAGCCCAGCCGGTCAGACAGCCTTTGCAACATGGCCCGGGAACTCCGCAGGGTGAATGCCCGGCTCGTGGCTGAACTCCTTCGCCAGGATCTCCTCCACCGGCACCGGGCGGAACGGGTTCACCCGCTGCACCACCAGGGTCCAGAACAGCGCGTAGGCGGCGGTCAGGCTGAGCATCACGGCAAAGGGCACGTAGACGTCGCTGCGGCTCATGCCCGGCGGGGCGATGAACCACAGGCCGATGAGGATACCGACGCTGGAGACGATCTGCGGCAGCGGGAAGAACGGCGAGCGGTAGGCGCGCGGCAGGTCCGGCCGACGCAGGCGCAGCAGCACCACCGAGATCGTCACCAGCAGGTAGGCCGTGCCCCAGGCACAGACCGCCGCGAGGATCAGCGGCACGATGTTGTCGGCGTTGCCACCCAGGTAGGCCGCGTGGGCGCAGGGAATCAGCATCGCCACGGCAATGCACAGCACCGGGGTCTTGAAGCGCGGGTGCAGGTAGGCGAAGACCTTCGGCAGCGCGCCATCCACCGCCATGCCATAGAGGATGCGCGGCACGCCGGCCATCAGGGTGTTGATGGTGGCCGCCCCGGCGAAGAGGAAGCCGATGCCCAGCCAGATCGGCCCGATGTCGCCCATCACCTGCTGGGCGAACTGCGGGATGGCCATCGGCGTATCCAGCAGGTGCACCCCGGTGGCCTCGTCCAGCAGCACGTTCTCCACCTGGCGTTTCATCGCCGCGCCGTAGATGAACATGCACGAGGCCACGCCACACAGGCCCAGGGCCATGGCACGGGGCATGGTGCGGGCGGAGTTGCGCAGGTCCGGCGCCAGCGGGGTGACGAACTCGCAGCCGACGAACATGAACATCGCCATGCCCACCAGGGACAGCACGGTGACCACATCGGTGCCCACCAGGGAGGCGCCGAACCAGCCATCCAGCTCGACCGCCGGCGCGGCCAGCACCCCGAGCACGCCGAACACCATCAGCGTGGTCCACATGCCGAAGGTGAGGATCACCTCGGCCTTGCCGAACACGCTGACGCCAAAGGCATTGAGGATGCCGAACACCACCACGAAGCCCACGCCCAAAAGCCAGGAGCCGCCTGCCGACTCGGCCAGGGTGTTGAGGTGCTCGAAGTTCACCAGCGCCATCACCCCGGAGAGGATGGTTTCGGCGGTGCCGGCGAACACGTGGACGATCAGGTAGGCCGCGATGGTGCCGGTGATGGCGAAGAAGCGCCCCATGCCGCAGGAGATGTAGTCGTACACCGAGCCGGTAGTGGGGATCATCGACGCGGCTTCGGCGAAGGTGGTGGACTGCGCCAGCATCATCACCAGGGCGATCAGCATGGCGATGGCGAAGGCGCTGCCGCCGATGCCGAAGCCCATGGTGGCGGTGAGGATGACCGGGCTGGCCATGATCAGGCCGATGGTACTGGCCAGGGCCGTCGGGAAGCCGACCGAGCCTCGGCTCAGGTGCACGCTGAGCTGTTCATTGAGCGACATGGTGGGTGGACCTCGGAGTCTGTTGTTCTGATTTGTCGTGACACCGGCCTGGCCAGAGCATGAAGGCAACCCCCGTTCCCCTATCAGCCATTCGGCGCATCGCCAGGCCCGTCTGTCGCCCCCACCGGGCTGCGCAAAACCGGCGCAACGGTGCAGGGTCCGGGTCACTTTGCCCCCGCCCCGCGCCAGCGTCTTGCCCCTGCCTGCCGCCCCTCTTGTAGCTGGCTGACATCCGCCAGGCCACGTCCGGCGCGGTCAAGCGCCTGGCAGGGACGGACAAGACGGCCCAGCCCCATCGGCGCACAAATGCCCCCGCCGTCGCCCCGCGCCACGGCATGCCAACCCACCACGGGGCCGACGCCCCGGACGCACAACACCACGCAAGGGAGACACACCATGGGGCACCCGATCCGACTGCACAGGCTGGCACAGGCCATCGCCCTGGGCGCGGCCCTGCTCGCCGCCAGCCAGGGCGCGCGCGCCTACGAGTTCTACGCCGATGAGGACACCCACCTGAACGCCGACCTGCTGGCCGTCTACGGCATGATGAACAGCCGCAAGAACTACGACGGCACCTCCGGCGGCTCCACCTGGCGCGAGGGCTTCATCAAGTACGGCGTCAGCGGCACCCAGGGCCTGGCCGGCAACGGCACCCTCTACGGCGCCCTCAACTGGGTCAGCTCGGCCACCTGGGGCGACGGCGACCCGGGCGGCAACACCCTCGGCCGCGAGCGCACCACCAAGATCGAAGACGCCAACCTGGGCTGGCGCTCCGCCGACCTGGTGCCGGTGCTGGGTGAGGACGGCATCGACGTCTCCTTCGGCCGCCAGGTGGTCAAGCTGGGCACCGGCTTCCTGATTAACGACGACGGCCCCAACCTCGGCCAGGGCCCGGCCGACGGCGCCCTCGACCGCGGCGGCGCCTACTACATCGCCGCCCGCCACGCCTTCGACCGCACCGCCGTGCTGCGCCTGGGCGGCCAGGACGGCCTGCACGGCAGCGTGCTCTGGCTGAAGTCCGACAACCGCGCCCAGGCCGAGACCGAGCTGGCCGCCGGCACCCTCGACTACACCGGCAAGGCCGGCACCCTGGGGCTGACCTGGATCCACGGCCTCGACGTCACCGACCAGTGGGCCAGCGACTTCCAGAAGCAGCGCGAAGGCATGGACATCTACAGCCTGCGCGGCGAAGGCGATGCCGGCATCGAGAACGCCAGCTTCGGCTTCGAATACGCCTGGCAGGACAAGGACGCCGGCCGCGAAACCGCCTGGTACACCGAGGCCGGCTACACCTTCGCCGACGTCGACTGGGCGCCCAAGCTCACCTACCGCTACAGCCGCTATTCCCAGGACTGGGACTCGATGTTCAACGGCTTCTCCAGCGGCTACGGCACCTGGTTCCAGGGCGAAGTGGCCTCCAACTACGCCGGCCCGTTCAACCGCAACACCGGCATCCACCATGTCGGCCTGAAGGCCAAGCCCCTGGAGAACCTCACCCTCGGCGTCCTGTACTTCGACTTCAACACCCTGGACCGCCACGAGCAGCTCAACCTCGACGGCCGCGAGCTGGACCTGTACCTGGAGTGGGCGGTCAACGACCACCTGCTGATCAGCCCCCTGGTCGGCCTCTACCGCCCCGACCGTGACGAAACCAGCGGCGGCAACCAGGTCGGCGGCAACGGCACCAACGTCTACAGCCAGCTGACCCTGGCCGTGATGTTCTGAGGAAACGGCGCGGAGCGTGCCAGCCGCTCCGCGCCCCTTGATGGCGGGAATCCGCCATTAAAAAGACCGAATATGGCGGTTTTCCGCCACAGCACATCTCACCCCTGACGCACAGCCCAGCGCCCCCGCGCCTTCCCGTCCCGCCACCCCCTGGCACATCCCTTGCTCCACCTGAGGCCGCGAGCCAACAAGAACGACAGTCAAGCCGCGCCCTTTGCACCACCTCCAACCCCGGGGATGGCGCCTGGACTCTCTTGTTGTCTCCAAAGGAATGATGGAACGACCGTTCCAACCCAGAACAACAAGAGGATGCATCCAATGTTCAAACCTGCTCTGAAAGCCCTCGCCTGTGCGCTCGCACTGGGCGCCGCCGGTCTGGCCCATGCGGCTGACCCCATCGTCATCAAGTTCTCCCACGTCGTCGCCGAGCACACGCCCAAGGGCCAGGGTGCGCTGCTGTTCAAGAAGCTCGCGGAAGAGCGTCTGGCCGGCAAGGTGAAGGTCGAGGTCTACCCCAACTCGTCGCTGTTCGGCGACGGCAAGGAAATGGAAGCGCTGCTGCTGGGCGACGTGCAGATGATCGCCCCGTCCCTGGCCAAGTTCGAGCAGTACACCAAGCAGGTGCAGCTGTTCGACCTGCCCTTCCTGTTCAACGACATCCAGGCCGTGGACCGCTTCCAGCACAGCCCCGAAGGGCAGAAGCTGCTCAAGTCCATGGAGAGCAAGAACATCACCGGCCTGGGCTACTGGCACAACGGCATGAAGCAGCTCTCGGCCAACAAGCCGCTGCGCGAGCCCAAGGACGCCCGCGGCCTGAAGTTCCGCGTGCAGGCCTCCGCCGTGCTGGAAGAGCAGTTCAAGGCCGTGCGCGCCAACCCGCGCAAGATGAGCTTCGCCGAGGTCTACCAGGGCCTGCAGACCGGCGTGGTGAATGGTGCCGAGAACCCCTGGTCGAACATCTACTCGCAAAAGATGCACGAGGTGCAGAAGTACATCACCGAGTCCAACCACGGCGTGCTGGACTACATGCTGATCACCAACACCCAGTTCTGGAACGGCCTGCCGGCTGATGTCCGCAGCGAGCTGGAAAAGATCACCGTCGAAGTCACCGAAGAGGTGAACAAGCAGGCCGAAGCCCTCAACCAGGGCGACAAGCAGCGCATCATCGACGCCAAGACCAGCGAGATCATCGAACTCACCCCCGAGCAGCGCAACGAATGGCGCGAAGCCATGAAGCCGGTGTGGAAGAAGTTCGAAGCCGAGATCGGCCCCGACCTGATCAAGGCCGCCGAGGCCGCCAACCAGGCCCCGTAAGACCACCACGGGTGCGGGCCGCAAGGCCCCGCATCCGTCGTCCTTCCTGCCATCGGGAGAATCTCCATGAACGCCCTCCGGCGCGTCTGGGACCACTTCGAGGAGGCCTTCATCGCCTTCCTCCTGGCGGCCATGACGCTGGTGACCTTCGTCTACGTCATCCTCAACAACCTCTACACCCTCTTCTACAACCTGGCGGACCGTTGGGAGTCGGCCAGCGAAACCCTGTTCGGCATCGGCGACTCCATCCTCGCCATGGCCCAGGCCATGACCTGGAGCAACTCGCTGACCAAGGCCCTGTTCGCCTGGCTGATCTTCTTCGGCCTCGCCTACGGCGTGCGCACCGCCGGCCACATCGGCGTGGACGCCGTGGTCAAGCTGTTCCCCCGTCCGGCCCAGCGCATCATCGGCATCCTCGCCTGCCTGTGCTGCCTGGCCTATGCCGGGCTGATGGGCACCGCCAGCTTCGAATGGGTGCAGACCCTGTTCACCGCCGGCATCGGCGCCGAAGACCTGGGCCACTACGGCATCCAGCAATGGCACATCGGCCTGATCCTGCCCCTGGGCTTCGCCCTGGTGTTCATCCGCTTTGCCGAAGTCCTCGTGCGCATCCTGCAGGGCCGCCAGACCGGCCTCGGCCTCGCGGATGAAGCCGCCGAAGCGGTCAAGCTCTCCGAGCACGACGACAGCCCGCACAAGGAAGACTCGAAATGACCGTCCTGTTCCTGTTCTTCCTGCTGTTCCTGCTCATGTTCATGGGCGTGCCCATCGGCGTGTCCCTGGGCCTGGCCGGCTCCGTGACCATCATGCTGTTCAGCCCGGATTCGGTGCGCTCGCTGGCCATCAAGCTGTTCGAGACCTCCGAGCACTACACCCTGCTGGCGATCCCGTTCTTCCTGCTGGCCGGCGCCTTCATGACCACCGGCGGCGTCGCACGTCGGCTGATCGACTTCGCCAACGCCTGCGTCGGCCACATCCGTGGCGGCCTGGCCATCGCCGCCGTCATGGCCTGCATGCTGTTCGCCGCGCTCTCCGGCTCCAGCCCCGCCACCGTCGCCGCCGTGGGTTCCATCGCCATCGCCGGCATGGTCCGCTCGGGCTACCCGCAGTCGTTCGGCGCCGGCATCGTCTGCAACGCCGGCACCCTGGGCATCCTCATCCCGCCGTCGATCGTCATGGTGGTCTACGCCGCCGCCACCGAGACCTCGGTGGGCAAGCTGTTCATGGCCGGCGTCGTGCCCGGCATCATGCTCGGCGTGGTGCTGATGATCGCCATCTACATCGTCGCGGTGAAGAAGAACCTCCCCGCCCTGCCCCGCGCCACCTTCCGCGAGTGGCTGACCGCCGCCCGCCGTGCCGTCTGGGGCCTGCTGCTGATGGTGATCATCCTCGGCGGCATCTACTCGGGCATGTTCACCCCCACCGAAGCGGCCGCCGTGGCAGCGGTGTACTCGGCGTTCATCGCGCTGTTCGTCTACAAGGACATGACCTTCCGCGAAGTGCCGAAGGTGCTGCTGGAGTCGGGCAAGCTGTCGATCATGCTGATGTTCATCATCGCCAACGCCATGCTCTTCGCCCACGTGCTGACCACCGAGCAGCTGCCGCAGCAGATCACTGCCTGGGTGCTGGATGCCGGCCTGACGCCGGTGACCTTCCTGCTGGTGGTGAACATCGTGCTGCTGATCGCCGGGGCGTTCATGGAACCGTCGGCGATCATCCTGATCCTCGCTCCCATCCTGTTCCCCATCGCCATGAAGCTGGGCATCGACCCGATCCACCTCGGCATCATCATGGTGGTGAACCTGGAGATCGGCCTGGTGACGCCACCGGTGGGGCTCAACCTGTTCGTCACCTCCGCGGTGACCGGCATGCCGCTGACCCAGACCATCCGCGCCGCCATGCCGTGGCTGCTGATCCTGCTCGGCTTCCTCGTGCTGGTGACCTACGTCCCCTGGATCTCCCTGGTCCTGCCCAACTGGATCGGCATGAACTGATCCCCGAGAAAGCCCGGCCCTGCCGGGCTTTCTGCGTTCAGGGCGCGCGATCTTCCAGCGCCAGCACCATCGGCTGGCACACCAGGCCACGCTGCTCGAACACCTCCCCCGTGCAGGTGAAACCGAAACGCCGATAAGCCTCCACCGAGGTCAGCGAGGCATTCACCGTCAGCCCCTCGGCCAGCACCGCCGGCACCACGGCCTGCACCAGCGCCCGGCCGATGCCCTGCCCCTGGCAGCCCGGGTCGACGAACAGCATCGACAGGTGCCGCTGCTCACGCAGCTCCACCACCCCGACCACCCGCCCCGCGTGCTCGGCCACCCACAACCGGTTGCCCCCGGCCTGCCGCGCCGCGAACGCCTCGGGCTGCGCCAGCGCCTCGAAAGTGGCCACCCCTTCCGCCCCCAGGGTCGGCGCCACACGACCATGGAACGCCGCCAGGCACACCGCACTCGCGGCCGGCAGATCATCGGAACGGGCAACACGCACGAGAGCCATGGTCATCATCCTTGGGGTTATCAGTCCGGCCCACCAACCTACGCGGCGCCTCACGGCGCTTCAAGAAGGCGATGCAGAGCGCCCCGTAGGATGCGGTGAGCTCGGCGAACCGCATCACCGTGCCTACAAACCCGCAGGCGAAAAAAAGCCGCCGGTGACCAACACGGCGGCACAAAAACTGAAAAACGGAGCGCTGATGAAGTAAAGCCTGCCGCCCACGAGCGGCAGGCTCACTATCGCCCAGCCGCCGCAGGCTGGCTTGACCCTGCGTGCCAACACCGTTGCCGCTGGGTGACGGGGCGCCGCCCCTGCACGCAGGGTCATGTGCGCCTGGCAGGCAGAGTCAAGCCGGGTCGCAGCGGGGTTCGTAAGCTGGGGAACGCCCTTTCCGGGCCTTCCCTGAACTGCCTCGAACCCGGAGCCGCCCGTGAGCCACGCACTGATTCCCACCCTGCCCGCCGTCGACGCCTTCGTCGCCCGCCACCACGCCTCGTTCATCGACGGCGCCCAGCAGCAACCCGCCCAGGGCACCCTGCGGCCGATTCACAACCCCGCCAGCGGCGAGGTGCTGGCACAGACCGTCCAGGCCGACCTGGACCAGGTGGATGCCGCCGTGCAGTCCGCCCGCGCTGCCTTCCGCTCCGGCGCCTGGAGCCGCCTGGCCCCGGCCGAGCGCGAGCGGGTGCTGCTGCGCTTCGCCGACCTGGTGGAGGCCCACGGCGAGGAACTGGCCCAGCTGGAAACCCTCAACCAGGGCAAGTCCATCCACCTGGCCCGCGCAGTGGAAGTGGGCGCCTCGGTGAACTACATGCGCTACATGGCCGGCTGGGCCACCAAGATCGAAGGCCAGACCCTCGACGTGTCCATCCCCGTGCCCGCCGGTGCGCGCTTCAACGCCTACACCCGCCGCGAGCCGGCCGGAGTGGTGGCCGGCATCGTGCCGTGGAACTTCCCGATGATGATCGCCCTGTGGAAGGTGGTGCCGGCGCTGGCCTGCGGCTGCACCATCGTCATCAAGCCGGCGGACGAGACTCCCCTGACCGCCCTGCGCCTGGCCGAACTGGCGCTCCAGGCCGGGGTGCCGGCCGGGGTGTTCAACGTGCTGGTGGGCGGGGCCGACGCCGGTGCCGCCCTGGTGGCCCACCCGCTGGTGAACAAGGTGTCCTTCACCGGTTCCACCGCCGTGGGCCGCAAGGTCGGCCACGCGGCGCTGGACAACCTGACCCGCTTCACCCTCGAACTGGGCGGCAAGAACCCCATGCTGGTGCTGCCCGATGCCGACATCGACCAGGCCGTGGCCGGCGCAATCGGCGGCGGCCTGCTCAACCAGGGGCAGGTGTGCGCGGCGGCCTCGCGCCTGTACGTGCATGCCAGCCGCTACGACGCCTTCGTCGAGGCGCTCTGTGCCGGCGTCGCCGGCATGAAGGTCGGCCCCGGTCTGGACCCGGAGGCGCAGATCAACGCACTGGTCTCGCGCCGCCACCAGCAGCACGTCCTGCATCACCTGGGCCAGGCCCGGGAACAGGGCGCGCGGGTCTGCATCGGCGGCGGCCAGCCGGACCTGCCGGGCTTCTTCGTCGAGCCCACCGTGCTGGCCAACGTCAGCCAGTCCATGACCCCGGCCCGTGAGGAAATCTTCGGCCCGGTGCTGTCGGTGCTGCCCTGGACCGACCTGGACCAGGCCGTGGAGATGGTCAACGACAGCCCCTACGGCCTGGCCGCGAGCATCTGGAGCAACGACCTGGGCCGGGTGATGGACCTCATCCCGCGCATCGAGGCCGGCACCGTCTGGGTCAACAACCACGTCCCGGTGGACCCCAACCTGCCCTTCGGCGGCTACAAGCACTCCGGCATCGGCCGCGAGTTCGGCCGCGCCGCCATCGAAGGCTTCACCGAGCTGAAGTCGGTGTGCATCACCTACTGATGCCCACGGGCCGCCCTCCCGGGCGGCCCATGCCTCACCCCCGCAGCCAGAGGAACCAGCCGAGCAGCCAGCGCCAGGCGGCCGGCGCTTCCGTCGGCAACGCGCCACTGGCCTCGGCATGGCGCAGCGCCCAGGCACGGGCCTGGCGACCGTCCCGCAGCGGACTCCCGCGTCGGCGATAGACCTCCACCGCCAGCAAGCCCATGGCAGGCAGATGGCCCGCCTCGGCGGCCTGCAACAGGTGGTATTCGGCGGCCGCCCAATCGAGGGGTTCGCTGAGCAGCTCCAGCTCACCACAGAACCCGTGCAAGGCGCTGATCACCGCCGCGTCACCGGCGTCGCCGGGGTGCTCCAGGTAATTCCAGGCGTGCTGCCGGGCCTCCAGCCACAGGCGCTCGGCGGCGGCTTGGTCGTCCTCGGCCGAGGCCTGCTCGGCCAGCAGCTCCACCAACGCCCGGGTGGCGGCGCCATGGCCGTCGGCGGCCGCGATGCGCCAGTGCTCGCGGGCGGCGTCCAGGTCCACCGCTGTGCCCTGCCCCTCACGGTGACAGCGCCCCAGCAGGTAGCGCCCCTCGTGGTGCAGCGCCTGGGTCGTGCCGGTCACCGCCACCAGGTAATCGGCCGCCGCCAGGGCCCGCGCGCCATCCACCGGGCCTGCGGCCGGCTCCAGCCACAGGCGCGCCTCCAGGGCCGACGCCTCGAAGCCTTCGTCCAGCTCAGGCTCCGACGCCCGCACCCGGGCCACCCAGTCACGGGCCGCCGGCAGGGCGTCATCACCGCCCGCGCCTTGCAGCGCCAGGCGCGTCAGCTGCAACCAGGCGCCCGCGCTCGGCGTGCCCGTGCCGCCGTCGAGCGCACAAGCCCGGCGGGCCCAGGCGTAGGCCTCCGTGGGGGAAGCGGCCAGGCGCGACAGGGCCAACGCGGCCTGCAGGTCGCCGGCCTGGTAGCGCGCCTGCCAGGCCGCCTGGGCACTCTGCCGGGGCTGGCCGGGACGGACGAAACAGGGCTGTGCCTGCCCCGCCTCCCAGGCCTCGGCCGGTACGTCCTGCCCACGGCTCCAGGCCTCGAGCAGTTGTTCGCGGGTGTCGTCATCCAACCGTGGTAGCCAGAACGATTGGCCCGCCAGGGCGCTGAAGCAGCCCTCCAGCGCAGGTTCGCCCGTTTCCCGCCACAGGCGCAGGCCCAGGCTGAAACCCTCGGGGCCGTCGAGGCGTTCGAAGGTCAGCAGCAGCGGCTGGTCCGGCAGCTCCAGCACCTCGACCCCGGCGTGCCAGCCGGGCAGCGCGGGCTCTCCACGGGCCAGGCTCCAGAGCTGCTGGCGGTCCTGCTCATCGGTTCGCTTCAGCCAGCGCTGGTTGCCGTTGCCCAGGGTTTCCACCAGCCCCGGCGACGGCGGCACCCACTGCCGTTCGCGTTCGTCGATCACCGCGCACCCCTGGTGGTCGCGCACACGGATCAGCAGCCGCGGCGCGCCGGGCTCGCCACCGCCCTCGGCGATCCACGCCGCCAGGCTGCCGTCCGGCTCCGGCGCACTGCGCCAGGGGTCGGCCGGCAACGGCGCGGCCCCCTGGCCGAGCCCCAGCGGTTCGATCTCCGTGTAGCGCGGGGCCACGTGCCAGTCGCCCAGCGCCGGCAGCAGGCCGTGCAGGCCGTTGCGGGTCACCCGGTAGATGCCCTCGGCCTGAAGGGGGTGCCGGTAGGGCTCGTAGCAGTCCACCTCGTCCCATTCGCAGGGCACCGCTTCGCGGCCGTCGATGCCGACCCAGCCCTGGCGGCCGTCCCGCCCTACGCGCCAGCCGCGATGGTCATGCTCCTGCCGCCACTCCACCTGGTCGTAGCGGCAGGCCAGGCGTTCCTGGCCCTGCTCGTCCAGCAGGCCCCAGCGGCCCTCCGCCATCACCCAGGCCAGGCCCGGGGCATCGAAGGCGAGCGTGCCACCGAAGGGCCGTGTGTCCTGGTAACGGGGCGGCACCCGCCACTGACCGTCGAGGTCGAGGAAGCCGTAGTGCGCACCCTCCCGGGCCCGCAGCAGCTCGTCGGTCTCCCGGCGCAGCTCGTGGAAGCGCGGCGGCAGCCGCCACTGGCCGCTGGGAATGTGCATCAGCCCCAGCAGGCCGCCCTGGCTGGCCACCATGTGGTCGTCACAGGCGCTGTCCACCACCGCGTCGAATTGCGGGACCAGCAGCAGCTCCACCGACGGTTCGATCTGCAGCACACCCCACAGCGCGCCCTGGCGTACCCAGACGCGGATGAAGCTGTGGCTGTCCGGCTGGATGGCGTCCCAGCGCGGGGCCTCGTGCCAGGTGCCGTCCGCCTGGTTGACCAGGCCCCAGCGATCACCCAGGGCGTGAGCCCGGTAGCCGTGCTCACACCAGGGGTCATGTTCCACCGGCTCGCGGGGCGGCAGCGCCGGGAAGGGGTGCTCCAACGCGGCGAACCCATCCAGTTGCCCCAGGGCCTCGAACCAGGGGTGGCGCAGGGTGCCGAAGCCGAACCCACGGTGCCACTCGCCCAGTTCCTCGAAATCCATCACGCCGGTGAGGCGGTGCAGGTCCGCCGAGCCATCGGCCAGGGCCTGGAGCCGGTCATCGGCATTCCAGCGCCAGAAGCCGCTGCGCGAGGGAGCGTTGCGGTCGAACGGCCCGGAAACGGCATCCAGGTCGCCCTGCAGCCAGGTCGGGCCCTGGCCCTCGGCTGCCGTCCGCAACCACGCCTCCACCGCCCCCAGGCACAGGCCCAGGGCGGGCACGCGGTAGAACTGCGGGTGTGCCTGCAGCCACTCGCTCAGCCGCTGCCAGTTGGCCAGGGCCTGCTCCAGCGATACCCGCAGGCCGATGGCCGGCACCTGGTAGCCCGCCGTGGCCGGGGTGACGGCCGGCACCTCGCGGGCACCGCCCAGCAGCACCAGCCACAGCGCTGGGACCTCGCCACAGAAGGCCAGGCAGCGCGGCGGCGCGTCGCCCTGCCCGAGGTGCAACCAGGCGCCCGAAGCCGCCTCCCATGCCATGCCCTGCTCCATGCCGTCATCCCCCCTGAGGGCCTGCGAAAAAACGCGCAATGATGGCGCGGCGCGGGCAGCGCCACCAGAGCGCCGCCCCTGGAAATGCGAAGGCGTCGAAGCTTCGCAACTTCGGCGGTTTTCCTGCTGGCCAGGACCGCACTATCATCGCGCCGTGGCTATGGGCGTCCTTCCTTCTACCTCTGAAACTAGGGTGCCCGCTTTCCACACCGCCCACCGCCTGGTGGGCTTTTCATTTCCAGGAGCTGATGTGAACGGACTCTTCCTGCGGCGCAGCCGTCGTTTCGTACTGGAGCCCGGGGCCGGCGGTGCCAGCCCGAGGGACGTGGTGATGGTGCAGCAGGAGGTGGAGAACCTCGGTTTCGTGCTCGACGAGCCCCTGGTGGAGCGGCTGGCCACCCAGTCCACGGCGCAACTAGCCGAGGTGCTGGTCGAGCTGCGCACCACCCTGGCCGCGCTCACCGGTGCCCACCGGCAGTACCGGCCCCTGTTCCCCGAGTTCCCCCGCAGCGTGCGCCAGGTGCCCGAGTACGCGCTGTACCAGCGCGCGGTGCAGCACTACCTGACCCTGCTTCGCGAACACCCGGCCACGCCGGACGCGCCCGTGCCGTTGCTGCACGGCCGCGCGCCCCGGCTGATCCGCCTGGGCAGCGTGGCCGAGCGCGAGGCGATCTTCACCCGCCTGGCCGCCTCCAGCAGCTCGCTGTCGGTGGAGGACCGGGACGACCTGCGCACCTTCGTCAGCGTCTATGGCGAGGGGGTGATGCGGCTGCTGCCGGCAAGCATCCCGTTCAAGGAAAACCTCGCGCTGATCGCCGCGCTGCTGCTGCGCCATGGGCCGTTCGATGGCGCCGAGGCCTTTGCCCGGGCCCAGCTGCGCACCGCCACCGATGTGCTGCGCCTGGCCGTGTGCCTGTGCGAGGGCGATGCCTCCCTGGCCCAGGCCTGCCGCTTCAAGGGCCTTGCGCGGCGCGAGCGGCGCCTCCTGCTGGGGCTGCTGGAAGCCTGCCCGGCGCCGGTGGAAGACATGCTGCGCTGGAAGGAACGCTGGAAGCGCCTGGGCGAAGCCCTGCACCCCGGCCAGTGGCGCGAGCGCTTCCCCCAGGCCTGGGACGCCTTCCAGGTGCTGCGTGAAGACCGCCCCTTCGAAGGGTTCAACAGCCGCGTCGAACAGGCCCTGGCGGCCGGCCACAGCGCCGACGCCACCCGCCTGCTGCGCACCCGCCCCGGTGAGCTGGCCCGTCGGCTGGACCACCTGCTGCGCAGCGGCGACCAACCCGAGGACGTCCTCGCCACCTTCGCCCGTGTGGCCGAACAGGTGTCCACCGCTGTGCTGCTGCAGGCCCTGGCGCATTTCCAGCACCGCGGCCAGGCCGCGCTGCGCACCTTCTTCCCCAAGGGCGACGCCGCCCGCGCCTGGTGCACGCCGGAGCAACGCGCGGCGCTGCCGGGTACGCTGCGCACCCAGGTCATCGCGCACCTGCGCGCGGCCCTGGTGGCGCGCTTCGCCACACGCCCTCCGCTGGGCCGCTGCTACCTGGATCCGGCGCTGGCGGACCTGAAGGTGCCACTGGCCCAGCGCTCGGCCGCCAAGGCACTGCGCACCCTGGTGCGCGGCAGCCGCCTGCCGCTGCCGGACACCCGCTTCATCCGCCTGTTCCTCTGGTGGACCAACGGCCGCGAGCGCACCGACATCGACCTCTCGGCAGCGTTCTTCGACGGCGGCTTCGGCTACCGCGACGTGGTCTCCTTCTACAACCTGCGCCACTACGGCGGGCACCACAGCGGCGACATCGTCGACGCCCCGAAAGGCGCAGCGGAATTCATCGACCTGGACCTGGAGCTGCTGCGCACACGCGGCATCCGCTTCGTGGTCACCTGCATCAACAGCTACACCCGGCAGCCCTATTGCGACCTGCCGGAGTGCTTCGCCGGCTGGATGGCCCGTGACCAGGTGAACTCCGGCGAGCCCTTCGAGGCCCGCACCGTGGAAGACCGCCTGGACCTGGCCAGCGACCAGCAGACCTGCCTGCCGTTCATCCTCGACCTGGAGGCACGGCAGGTGATCTGGACCGACATCGGCCTGGGTGGCTACCCGCGCTGGAACAACGTGGCCAACAACCTCAGCGGCATCGCCCTGATGCTCCGGGCCATGAGCGACCTGGCCACGCCGGACCTCCACACCCTGTTCGAGCTGCACGCCGAGGCCCGTGGCAGCGAGGTGGACGACCCCGCCGAGGCCGACCTGCGCTTCGGGCCCGACGGCGACATCGACCCGCTGGACCTCGACCGCATCCGCGCCGAGTTCCTCTGAGGCACGCCCCATCCGGGGCGTGCACGGCCTTTCACACATTTTTCAGGCCGCTTAAGCCAGGTTTCAGACAAGGGGTTCAGGCTGTGTCCATCTCCCGCCACCCGGACCCTTGCCATGAACAGACTCCTCACCACCTCCGGCCTCGCCAGCGCCCTGCTGGTCTCGGGCATCGCCCAGGCCCGCGAAGTCACCCTGCAGGCCGACCTCACCGACTACAGCGGTAACGACGCCTACCTCGCGGTCTACCTCACCAATGCCCAGGGCCAGTACCAGCAGACCCTCTGGGTCGCCGGGAAGAAGGCCAAGTACTACCGCCACCTCACCGACTGGGCACGCGGCAGCGGGCTCAAGGCCAGCGAGTTCGACGGGCTGACCGGCGCCAGCGTCGGCAGCGGCGGCACCCTCAAAATCAGCGCCGAGGTGGCGGACAACCTGATCGACGCCGGCTACCAGATCCGCATCGACAGCGCCGTGGAAGACCACCGTGACGTGCGCGCCGACGTGGTGGTGCCGCTGACCCGCGACGGCGCCGGAAAGCCGGTGAGCGGCAACGGCTACGTGCAATCCCTGCGCTACGACCTCTGACCGGAGGGCACCCCCATGCTGCGCAAGACCCACGCCCTGCCCGGCCTGTTCGCCGCCCTGCTGGTGATGCTGATGGCCCTCAGCGGCGCCCTGCTGGCCCTGTCCCCGGTGCTGGATCAGGCCAGCGTGCCCCGCGCCGAGGCCCCTGTGAGCGTCGCCCAACTGGCCGGCCAGGTGAGCGAGCGCTTCCCCGACGTCGAGCAGCTGCGCCAGCTGCCCTCCGGCACGCTGGTGGTGCATTACCGCCGCGACGGGCAGGCCCTGGCCGAGCGGGTCGACCCGCAGACCGGCGCCAGCCTCGGTGCCTACGCCCCGTCGCCCTTCTGGCGCTGGGTGCGTGAACTGCACCGGGCCCTGCTGCTGGGCACGCCCGGCCACGCCAGCGCTGCCCTGGGCGCCCTGGCCATGCTGGTGCTGAGCCTCTCCGGGGCCTGGCTGCTGGCCCGGCGCATGGGCGGCTGGCGACGCCTGTTCGCCCCGCTCAAGGGCAGCCTGATGCAGCGCTGGCACCTGCAGGTGGCGCGCGCCTCCCTGCCGGTGCTGCTGCTCACCGCCTGCACCGGGCTGTACCTGGCGGCGGGCACCTTCGGCCTGGTGGACGATGGCAGCGGGGCGGAGCCGCCCTACCCCGAGCGGCAGGCCGATGC
Source organism: Pseudomonas sp. SLBN-26 (assembly GCF_006715895.1). Lineage (NCBI taxonomy): Bacteria > Pseudomonadati > Pseudomonadota > Gammaproteobacteria > Pseudomonadales > Pseudomonadaceae > Pseudomonas > Pseudomonas sp. SLBN-26. Next base: position 6,127,855 of record NZ_VFOB01000001.1, on the reverse strand, counting down.
CCGCCCCGCTCCGGTGGCCGAGCTCGGCGCCCTGCAGGCGCTGCCCCTGGCGCAGCTGCGCGAGCTGACCTTCCCCAGCCCCGACAACCCCGGTGAGCCCTACGGCCTGAGCACCCGCGACGGCGAAGGCTACGTCGACCCGGCCAGCGGCCAGTGGCTCGGCTTCCAGCCCTACAACACGGCCCACCAGGCTTATGAATGGGCCTGGCGCCTGCACACCGGCGAAGGGCTCGGCTGGCTGGCCGCCGTCCTCGGCCTAGCCGCCCTGGGCGTACCGCTGATGACCCTGAGCGGCGTGCAGATGTGGTGGCGCCGGCGCAGCGACCGGGTGCGGCTGGACGACAACCACGCGGCCGAAGACGCCGACTGCGTGGTGCTGGTGGGCAGCGAGCACCACAGCACCTGGGGCTTCGCCCGCACCCTGGCCGAGGCCCTGGCGAGCGCCGGGCACCGCGTCCACTGCGCGCCGATGAACGACCTCGCGCCCCACTACCCCCTGGCCCGCCAGCTGCTGGTGCTGACCGCCACCCACGGCGACGGCGCAGCGCCGGCATCCGCCTCGCGCTTCCTCGAACGCCTGGCCCGTGATGGGCTGCAGGCCGACCTGCCAGTGGCCGTGCTGGGCTTCGGTGACCGCCAGTTCCCGCGCTTCTGCGCCTACGCCGAGGCGGTGGACGCCGCCCTGCAGGCCCGGGGCGCCCGGCCGCTGCTGCCGCTGGAGCGCATCGACCGCCAATCGCCGCAGGCCTTCCACCGCTGGGGCCTGGCCCTGGGCGAGGCCCTGGGGCACCCGCTGCAACTGGAGCACCAGCCCAGCGCCCCCGCCAGCCAACCGCTGGAACTGATGGAGCGCCGGGTCTACGGCGAACAGGTGAACGCACCCACCCAGGTGCTGCGCTTCCGCGCGCCTTCCGGCAGCGCCGCCCTGCCCGCCTTCGAGGCCGGCGACCTGGTGGGCATCGTCCCGCCCGGCAGCGCGATGCCGCGCTTCTACTCCCTGGCCAGTGGCGCCGAAGACGGTGTGCTGGAGATCTGCGTGCGCCGGCACGAAGACGGGCTGTGCTCCAGCCTGCTGCACAGGCTGCCCATCGGCGGGCAGGTGCAGGCCTTCATCCAGCCGAACCCGCAGTTCCGTCCCGCCAGCGGGCGCCACCCGGTGATCCTCATCGGTGCCGGCACCGGCATCGGCCCGCTCACCGGCTTCATCCGCAACAACCGCGAGCAGCACCCGATGCACCTGTACTGGGGCGGTCGCCACCCGGCGTCGGACTTCCTCTATGAAGACGAACTGCGCGGCTACCTGGCCGACCAGCGCCTGACCCGGCTGTGCGCGGCCTTCTCCCAGCATGCCGAGCGCCAGCACGTGCAGGACCGCCTGCTGGGCGACGCACCGGTGCTGCGCCAACTACTGGCCCAGGGCGCCCAGGTACTGGTGTGCGGCGGCCGCGACATGGCCCAGGGCGTGATGCACGCGCTGGACCGCGTACTGGCCCCGCTGGGCCTGGACGTGAACCACCTCAAGGCACAGGGGCGCTACCGTGAAGACGTCTACTGATACCCCGCCCCGGGTGCGCGCGACCCTCAGCGGGCCGACCATGGGCAGCCGCTTCACTGCGCTGTTCTACACCGAGCCGGGACGCGACCTGGAGCCCATCCGTCAGGCCCTGGCCGAGGCGGTGGAGCGCGTGGAGCAGCAGATGTCGCTGTGGCGGCCCGACTCCGAACTGAGCCGGCTCAACGCCGCCCCGCTGGACACCTGGCTGCCGCTGTCCCCGGCGCTGCTGCGGGTGGTGGATGCCGGCCTCAACGTCGGCCTGCTCTCCGCCGGGGCCTTCGACATCAGCCTCGGTGCGCCCGTCCAGGCCTGGGGGTTCGGCCCGCCCGGCACGGCGGGCGCCCCCGCGCACCCGCACCGGCGCGGCGCCCTGGAGCTGGACCGCGCCGGCAGCCGGCTGCGCAAGCACCACCCGCTGGCGCTGGACCTCAACGGCATCGCCAAGGGCCATGGGGTCGATCGCCTGGCGGAGACCCTGGACGGCTTCGGCATCCCCGCCTACCTGGTGGGCATCGACGGCGAGATGCGCGCCCGTGGCCGCAAGCCCGACGGGCAGCCCTGGGCCGTGGCCCTGGAGCAACCGCTGCATGGCCGCCGCGAGGTACGCGGGGTGGTGGAATTGCAGGACGCGGCCATCGCCACCTCCGGTGACTACCGCCACTGGGTCGAGCAGGACGGCGAGCGCCTCGCCCACACCTTCGACCCGGCCACGGGGGCGCCCCTGCGCAATCCGCTGGCCTCGGTCAGCGTGATCGCGGCCAGTTGCATGCTGGCCGACGCCTGGGCCACCGCGCTGATGGTCAGCGGCCCCGAGCACGGGCCGAAGCTGGCGCAGGCGCGGGGACTGGAGGCGATCTTCCTGATCCGGGAAGGGGATGGGGTGCGGGAGGTGACGGTGTTCGAGGGGCGGATCGAGGGAGGTGACGCCGCACCTTCTGAGCCCGGCACCGCTTGGTAGTGCCCATCGGATTGGCTCCCCTCTTCCCTATCCCCTGACGGCAGGGCGCCGGGCCTCACGGATCAGCGAGTGGCTGCAGCACTCGATAGCCAGCCGCGCAACACCGGGGAACAGGCGAAAAAAAGCCCCGCACACAGGCGGGGCTGAGAGCACAACAACTCAGGTCGGGCCGAGCATCAGGGGATGTTCACCCCGTGCTGGCCGCTCAGGGCCAGGTCCATCAGCTCGCGGTTGGCCACGGCGTACATGGCGTAGTCCGTGCCGGTGGCGGCGCGCAGTTCGGTGAGCATCACCTTCCAGCGCTCCACCAGCGGACGGTGCTGTTCCAGCCAGAGGGCGACGCGCTCGTCCATGTCCGCCGGGGCATCGGCCATCTGCAGCACGGAGATGGTGATCGCCCGCTGCTGACCGTCGAGGTCGTCGCGGAAGGCTTCGCGGGCCAGCGCCTGCCAGTTGTTCTCCACCGGCAGGCCGGTGATCTGCTGCAGGTACCAGGACAGGTCCAGCGCGCCGCCGATGGCGAAGTAGGCGGCGGCCACTTCGGCGGCGTCCTTGCCGGTGACGTCGGCGGCTTCGATGATCGGCAGCAGCGTGTACAGGTGGCTGGTGCCGGCGACGACGCGGGCCAGTTCCTCCGGTGCGCCGGCTTCGACATAGGCCTGGTAGCGGGCCAGCCACTGCTCGCGGGCCGGGCCTTCCAGCAGCTCGTCCAGGCGGCCGGCCAGTTCGGCGACGCGGGGGCCGAAGTGGCCGACGTCACGGGCGGCGTTCTGGTCTTCGCGGCGGCTGCGCAGGAACCAGCGGGTGGCGCGGCGGCCGAGGCGCATCAGCTCATCCATCAGGGTCAGCTGCAGCTCGGCGGGCACCTTGTAGTCCAGGGCCTCGATCTGCTTCCACCAGTGCGCCAGGCGGAACACGTCGCGCACCACCACGTAGGCACCGGCGACGTTGGCGGCGCTCATGCCGGTGGACTCCTTCAGGCGCTGCACGAAGGTGATACCCATGTGGTTGACCAGGTCGTTGGCGATCTGGGTGCTGATGATCTCGCGCTTCAGGCGGTGGCGGCGCATGGCCTCGCCGTACTTCTCGGCCAGCAGCGGCGGGAAGGCGGTCTCCATCTCGCGGGCGAGGTAGTCGTCGTCCGGCACCAGGGATTTGAGCAGCGATTCCTTGAGGTCGATCTTGCTGTAGGAGATCAGCACCGACAGCTCGGGACGGGTCAGCCCCTGGCCGTTGGCGAGGCGCTCGTTGAGTTCCTCGTCGCTGGGCAGGAATTCCAGGGCACGGTCCAACTTGCCGGCGGCCTCGAGGGCGGCGATCAGGCGCTTGTATTCGCCGATGCGCTCGCGGGCGCGGCGCTGGGCCAGAGACAGGGCCTGGGTCTGCTTGTAGTTGTTGCCGAGCACCAGGTTGGAGACGGCGTCGGTCATCTTCGCCAGCAGGGTGTTGCGCTGCTTGCCGGTCATGTCGCCGGCGCCGACGATCTCGCCCAGCAGGATCTTGATGTTCACCTCGTGGTCGGAGCAGTCCACGCCACCGGCGTTGTCGATGAAGTCGGTGTTGCTGGCGCCGCCGTTGAGGCCGAATTCCACGCGGCCGAGCTGGGTCATGCCGAGGTTGCCGCCCTCGCCCACCACCTTGGCCCGCAGTTCGCGACCGTCCACGCGCAGGGCGTCGTTGGCCTTGTCGCCGACGTCGGCGTGGCTTTCCTTGCTCGACTTCACGTAGGTGCCGATGCCGCCGTTCCAGATCAGGTCCACCGGGGCCTTGAGCAGGGCGTTGAGCAGCTCGGTGGGGGTCAGCTTGTCGGCCTGGATGTCGAAGCGCGCCTTCATCTGAGGGCTGATGGCGATGCTCTTGGCGCTGCGCAGGAAGATGCCGCCGCCTTCGGAGATCAGCTTGGTGTCGTAGTCGGCCCAGGAGGAACGCGGCAGGTCGAACATGCGCTTGCGCTCGACGAAGCTGCTGGCGGCGTCCGGGTTCGGGTCGATGAAGATGTGCATGTGGTTGAAGGCGGCCACCAGCTGCAGCTTGTCCGACAGCAGCATGCCGTTGCCGAACACGTCGCCGGCCATGTCGCCGATGCCGATGACGGTGAAGTTGTCCTTCTGCACGTCGATGCCGTGCTCGCGGAAGTGCCGCTGCACCGAGACCCAGCCGCCCTTGGCGGTGATGCCCATGCCCTTGTGGTCGTAGCCGGCGGAGCCGCCGGAGGCGAAGGCGTCGCCCAGCCAGAAGCCGTATTCCTGGGCGATGCCGTTGGCGATGTCGGAGAAGGTCGCGGTGCCCTTGTCGGCCGCCACCACCAGGTAGGGGTCGTCGGCGTCGTGGCGCACCACGTTGGCCGGCGGTACCACCTGGCCGTCCTTGAGGTTGTCGGTGATGTCCAGCAGGCCGCTGATGAAGATGCGGTAGCAGGCGATGGCCTCGGCCTGGATGTCGTCACGGCTGCCGCCCACCGGCAGGCGCCGGGGGATGAAGCCGCCCTTGGCGCCCATGGGCACGATGACGGCGTTCTTCACCTGCTGCGCCTTGACCAGGCCCAGCACTTCGGTACGGAAGTCTTCCTCGCGGTCGGACCAGCGCAGGCCGCCCCGGGCGACGTCGCCGAAGCGCAGGTGCACGCCTTCCACGCGCGGGCAGTAGACGAAGATCTCGAACTTGGGCACCGGACGCGGGATGTCGGGGATCAGCCGCGGGCTCAGCTTGAAGCTGAAGTAGCCCTTGTTCTGGCCGTTGGCGTCGGGCTGGTAGAAGTTGGTGCGCAGGGTTGCCTTGATCAGGTCGAGGTAGCGCCGCAGGATGCGGTCCTCGTTGAGCACGGCGACGTTGTCCAGTTCGCCGAGGATGGCCTGTTCGAGCTTCTGCTGCTTGTCTTCCAGGTCGTCGGCGGAGAGCTTGCGGGCCAGGTAGAAGCGGGTCTTGAACAGCCGCACCAGTTCCTTGGCGATGTTGGTGTGGTTGAGCAGGGTGCTGGCGATGTAGGACAGGTCGAAGCCCAGGCGGATCTGCTTCAGGTAGCGGGCGTAGGCACGCAGCAGGGCCACGTCGCGCCAGGGCATGGAGGCGGTCAGCACCAGGCGGTTGAAGGCGTCGTTCTCGGCGTCGCCGCCGACGATGTGGACGAAGGCGTCCTGCAGGGTGTCGTTGAGTTCCTGGATGTCCACCTCGACGCCGGCGGCGGCGGTGAAGGCGAAGTCGTGGATCCAGAATTCACGGCCATCCTGGCGGGTCAGGCGGTAGGGGAACTCGCCCAGCACGCGCAGGCCGAGGTTCTCCAGGATCGGCAGCACGTCGGACAGCGGCAGCGGCGTGTCGGCGTGGTAGAGCTTGCAGTGCAGCAGCTGCTCGCCCTGGGTCAGCGGCTGGTAGAAGCTCATCACCAGCTGGCGCTGCTCGGACAGGCTGTACAGGTGCTGCATGTCCACCACCGCCGAGTGCGCGGCGAAGCGCTCGCGGTAGCCGGCGGGGAAGCCTTTCGGGAAGTCGGCCAGCACGCGGGTGCCCTTGGCCTCGCCGAAGGTCTCGTTGATCAGGCTGGCGTAGTCGTCCTTCCAGGAACGGCAGGCCTGGATGACTTCCTTCTCCAGGCGCACGGGGTCGACCACGGCCTTGTTCTTCGGGTCCAGCCGCAGGATGAACTGCACGCGGGCCAGCACGGATTCGGAGAAGAAGGTCCAGAACTCGCAGTCGGTCGCCTGCAGGCGCTCCATGAGGATCTGCTGGATCTTCACCCGGGTCTCGGTGGAGTAGACGTCACGCGGGACGTAGGCCAGGGCGTAGGCGAAGCGGCCGTAGGGGTCGCGGCGCAGGAACAGGCGGATCTTGTTGCGCTCCTGCATCTGCACGATGGCCATGGCGGTGGCGAACAGGTCGTCCACCGGGGTCTGGAACAGGTCGTCGCGGGGCAGCACTTCCAGCACCTGGCCCAGTTCCTTGCCCAGGTGGGCACGGGGGTCGAAGCCGGAGCGGCGCTGGATCTCGGCGACCTTGCCACGGATGTAGGGGATGCGGGTGACGCTGTCGGCGTACACGGCGGAGGTGTACAGGCCCATGAAGCGGCATTCCTTGACCACCCGGCCCTTGGCGTCCAGCTCGCGGATGGAGACGAAGTCCGGGTAGGCGGGGCGGTGCACGCGGCTCGGCTCGGCGGCCTTGGCGAAGGACAGCAGCACCGGGCCGCGCAGGTAGTCGACGGCTTCACGCTCGACGTGCAGGTCGGCCTTGGTCAGGCCGGCACGGCGCAGGCGCGAGACGCCCAGCAGGGACTGCTCGTCATAGACCAGGTGGCCGCCGGCCTCGCCCTCGTCCACCACGGTGAACTCCTCGTAGCCGAGGAAGGTGAAGTTGTTGTCCACCAGCCAGTTCATGAAGACCTTCACCTCGGCCAGCTCGGCCGGGTCCACCTTCAGCTTGGCCTTGTCCAGCCAGGCCAGCAGTTCGCGGGCCTTGGCGGTCATGGGCTTGAAGTCGGCGACGGCGACGCGCACCTCGCCCAGCACTTCCTCCAGGGCCTTCTCCAGCGCCTTGAGGGCGGCGGGGGCGGCAACCCGGTCGATCTCCAGGAACATCAGCGATTCCTGCTGCACGTCCTTGCCCTGGGTGCCCTTGGGCAGCACTTCCTGCAGTGCGCCCTTCTTGTCGCGGCGCACGCTGAGCACGCTGTTCTGCAGGGTGTGGATGTTGTAGCCGCGGCGGTTCAGCTCCATGCGCACCGAGTCCACCAGGAAGGGGATGTCCGGGTGCAGCACTTCGACGGCGGTGTGGGTGGACTGCCAGCCGTGCTTCTCGTAATCCGGGTTGAACGCGCGGACCTGGGGCTTGGCGGGATCGAAGCGTTCCAGCAGGCGCCACGACGACAGGGTGCAGCCCACCAGGTCGGACAGGCGCCGCTGGGTGAGTTCGTCGAGGGCGATGATGCCGAAGAACTGATCGGCGAACAGGGTTACTTGTGGCAAGACCTGCTCGCTGACGTGCTGCGCCAGTGCCACCTGCAGTTGATGCTGGAAGTCGGCTTTGCTGGCCGCGGTGAAGAACGCCATGGTTGTGCTCCGCTTGGCTCTGTTGTTGGGGGTTAAGCGTAGAACGCTTATTCGCGCGGTGATGGATCAGGAGGAGATTCAGGCAGTGTGACGGGCCGGAACCGCTTGGGACCGGGCAGTCATCCTCGCGGACAGATTAAGGGCGGCACCCGGTGCGACGCTTTTAGTCCTGCGACATATTCGGTCAATCTCGGACAGCCGCCTTCAGCAAGCCGACATGGATCACGGAAGGAGGACGACACGAGCGCTTCGGAAGCGCCTACAGCGCGCCCACAGCGACAGGACCGGTGTGCCCCCTAGACTCGCCACTCCCCTTTCCCACCGGAGCACCTGCCATGTGCACCTGCCACGAACCCCACACCCCTGATCGTCCCGAGCGCCGGCGCTTCCTGCGCCTGGCCGGCATGACCGCCGCGGCCGTCGCCGCCGTGCCCCTGCTGAGCCAGACGGCCCTGGCCGCCGACCCGGCTGCGCCGCCGCCCAAGCCGCAGAACCGCCTGGCACCCGACGCGGCGCTGGAGCGCCTGATGCAGGGCAACCAGCGCTACGTGGAAGGCCTGACCCGCCGCCACGACTTCCTCACCGAGCGCGAGGCGCTGGTGTCGGCCCAGAACCCCTACGCGGCGGTGCTGAGCTGCGCCGATTCGCGCATCGCCCCGGAGTACGCCTTCGACACCGCGCGGGGCGACCTCTTCGCCGTGCGCGTGGCCGGCAACATCGTCAATGAAGACGGCCTGGCCAGCCTGGAATACGGCGTGGCCGTGCTCGGCATCCCGCTGCTGATGGTGCTGGGCCACGAAGGCTGCGGCGCCGTGGAGGCCGGCCTCAAGGTGGCCCGCGACGGTGCCCGCTACCCCGGCCACATCCAGGCCCTGGCGGCGGCCATCGCGCCGTCGGCGAAGGCGGTGCTCAAGCACGAGGGCAATACCCTGGACAACGCCATCGCGCAGAACGTGCGGGACAACCTCAAGCAGCTCACCGAGCGCTCCACCCTGCTGCGCGACGCCGTCGCCGAAGGCCGCCTGAAGGTGGTGGGCGGCGTCTACCGGCTGGCCAGCGGCCAGGTCGAACTGATCGCCTGAGCCCTGACGGGCCGGGCGCACAGCGCTCGGCCCGTCACGATTTCGACGCGCGCTCGCGTACTCGCCTAGGCCGCTGACCTCTGCTTGGATTAAAGTACCCCGCCTTCTCCGAGGGCCCAGGCTGCCCCCGTCCACCCCGAGCGAGCCCGACGATGGAACACCGCGATGCACTGGTCGCCCTGCGACAGTACCTTTCCACCCAGATTCTCGGTCAGGAAAAACTCATCGACCGGCTGCTGATCGCGCTGCTCGCCGACGGCCACCTGCTGGTGGAAGGCGCACCGGGCCTGGCCAAGACCAAGGCCATCAAGGACCTCGCCGAAGGCGTGGAGGCCGAGTTCCACCGCATCCAGTTCACCCCCGACCTGCTGCCCGCCGACATCACCGGCACCGAGATCTACCGCCCGGAGACCGGCAGCTTCGTGTTCCAGCAGGGGCCGATCTTCCACAACCTGGTGCTGGCCGACGAGATCAACCGCGCGCCGGCCAAGGTGCAATCCGCGCTGCTGGAAGCCATGGCCGAGCGCCAGGTGTCCATCGGCCGTTCCACCTACGACCTGCCGCCGCTGTTCCTGGTGATGGCGACCCAGAACCCCATCGAGCAGGAAGGCACCTACCCGCTGCCCGAGGCCCAGCTCGACCGCTTCCTCATGCACGTGAAGATCGGCTTCCCCGAGGCCTCGGTGGAACGCAAGATCCTCCAGCAGGCCCGTGGCGTCGCCCTCAACGGCGAGACCCGGCCCGAGCACCAGGTCAGCCAGCAGGCGATCTTCGCCGCGCGCAAGGAAATCCTCGGCCTGTACATGGCCGACGCCGTGGAGGAGTACCTGGTGCAGCTGGTGATGGCCACACGCACCCCGGCCAAGTTCGACGCCGAGCTGGCCGAGTGGCTGGCCTACGGTTCCAGCCCGCGCGGCTCCATCGCCCTGGACCGCTGCGCGCGGGCCCATGCGTGGATGGCCGGGCGCGACTTCGTCAGCCCCGAGGACATCCAGGCGGTGCTCTTCGATGCGCTGCGCCATCGCCTGATCCTCACCTTCGAGGCCGAGGCCGCGGGGATCGACCAGGACCGCGTGCTGCAACGCATCCTCGACGTGGTCGCCGTCGCCTGACGCCATGACCAGCCCGGCAGCCGTCCCCGGCGTGCAGGTCAGCCTCGCCGAGCTGATCGAGATCCGCCACCGCGTGCGCGAGGTGCAGCTGTTCTCCACGCCCTCGCGGCGCAGCCCGCTGATCGGCCTGCACCACTCCAAGCTGCGCGGGCGCGGGGTCGACTTCGACCAGGTGCGCGTGTACCAGCCGGGCGACGACGTGCGCACCATCGACTGGCGCGTCACCGCACGCACCCAGGAGCCCCACACCAAGCTGTTCCACGAGGAGCGCGAGCGCCCGGTGTTCATCGTCGTCGAACAGAGCCAGCGGCTGTTCTTCGGCTCCGGGCGGATGTTCAAGTCGGTGCTCGCCGCCCACGCCGCCAGCCTCATCGGCTGGGCCGCCCTGGGCCACAACGACCGCATCGGCGGGCTGGTCTTCAGCGACGCCGAGCACCACGAGATCAAGCCCCGCCGCAGCAAGCAGAGCCTGCTGCAACTGCTCAACCGCCTGGTGCGCGCCAACCAGGGCCTGGTCACCCCGCAGGCGACGCCCCGCGAAGGCTTCAGCCTGGCCCTGCGCCGCGCCCGCGAGGTGCTGCGCCCCGGCAGCCTGGTGGTGATCCTCTGTGACGAGCGCACCCTCTCGGACACCGCCGAGCAGCAACTGGCGCTGCTGGCCCGGCACACCGACCTGATCCTGCTGCCGCTGTCCGACCCCCTCGACCACGCGCTGCCGGCCGCCGGCCTGCTGCGCTTCAGCGAGCTGGGCGCCCAGCTGGAGCTGGACACCCACAACCCCGAGCTGCGCCAGGCCTACCGCGAACAGGGCGAGGCCCGCCGCGCCCGCTGGCAGCGCCTGGCCCTGCGCCTGGGGGTGCTGCTGCTACCGCTGTCCACCCAGGAAGAGATGGTCGACCAGTTGCGCGACCACCTGCAGCGCGGGGCGCGGCGATGAACCCGCTGGACCAGCTCGAACCCCTGATCGCCCCGCCGCCCGTGCCGTTCTGGCCCCCGGCGCCGGGCTGGTGGCTGCTCGCCGTGCTGCTGCCGCTGCTGGCCTGGGGCGCCTGGCGCCTGGCCCGGCGGCTGTCGCGGCAGCGCCAGGAGGCCGAGCAGGCCCAGCCTCTGGACCCGATGCGCGAGGCCGCGCTGCAGGAGCTGGCACAGCTGGCCAAGCCCTACGACGGCGCCCATGCCGGCCCCTGGCTGCAGCAGCTCAATGCGCTGCTCAAGCGCCTGTGCCGGCAGCGCTACCCCGACGCCCAGGTGCTGACCCTGAACGGCCGCGCCTGGCTGGCCTACCTGGACAACCGCTGCCCCGCCGCCGGCCTGACCCGCTGGATGGTGCTGGTGGAGGGCGCCTACCGCCCGCAGTGCAAACTCGACGACAAGGCCATCGCCGGCCTGCACCAGGCCGTCGAAACCTGGATTCGCAAGCATGTTTGAACTGGCCTGGCCCTGGATCTTCCTGCTGGCGCCGCTGCCCTGGCTGCTGCGGGTGCTGCTGCCGCCGGCCGACAGCGGCGAGGCGGCGCTGAAGGTGAGTTTCCTCGGCGAGCTGGAAACCCTGGCCGGGCGCCGCGCCCGCGCCAACCTGCCGGCCTGGCGCCAGCAGGCGCCCTTCGCCCTGCTCTGGCTGCTGCTGCTGTGCGCCGCCGCGCGCCCCGAGTGGGTCGGCGAGCCGCAGCCGCTGCCGGCCAGCGGCCGCGACCTGCTGGTGGCGGTGGATGTGTCCGGCTCCATGGATTACGCAGACATGCAGCTGGACGGCAAGCCGGTCAGCCGCCTGGCGCTGGTGCAACACCTGATGGGCGAGTTCATCGACGGCCGGGTGGGCGACCGCATCGGCCTGATCCTCTTCGGCAGCCAGGCCTACCTGCAGGCGCCGCTGACCTTCGACCGGCAGACCGTGCACGTGTGGCTGGACGAGGCGCTGATCGGCATCGCCGGCAAGAACACCGCCATCGGCGACGCCATCGGCCTGGCGGTGAAGCGCCTGCGCCAGCGCCCGGCCAACAGCCGCGTGCTGGTGCTGGTGACCGACGGCGCCAACACCGGCGGCCAGATCGAGCCCTTGACCGCCGCGCGCCTGGCCGCCGAGGAAGGCGTGAAGATCTACACCATCGGCATCGGCGCCGACCCCGAGCAGGGCGGCATGCTCGGCCTGTTCGGCCTCAACCCGGCGCTGGACCTGGACGAGCCCACACTGCGGCAGATCGCCGAGCAGACCGGCGGCCAGTACTTCCGCGCCCGCTCCAGCCAGGAGCTGACCGAGATCGAGCTGGCACTGGACACCCTCGAACCGGTGAGCCAGCTGCCCAGCCAGGCACGCCCGGCCCTGGCGCTGTACTGCTGGCCGCTGGGGCTGGCGTTGCTGCTGAGCCTGGTGCTGATCGCCCGTGAACTCTGGCCCGACCTGCCCCAGCAGGGGCTGGCCTGGGCCCGCAGCCGCTGGAGGCGTTCATGAGCGAACTCTGGCCCCACTGGTCGCGCCCGCTGTGGCTGCTGCTGTTGCCGCTGCTGCTGTGGCTGCTCTGGCAACTGCTGCACCGCGAACGCCGCACCGGCCGTTGGCAGCAGTTGCTGCCCCTGCACTTCCAGCCCTGGCTGCTGGGTGGCGGGCGCCAGCGCGGCAGCCGGCTGCCGTGGATCGCCCTCGGCCTGGCCTGGCTGCTGGGCCTGCTGGCGCTGCTCGGCCCCAGCTGGCAGCGGGTGGAGCAAAGCACCCAGAAGCGTGCCGACCCGCTGGTGGTGATTCTCGAACTGACCCCCTCGATGCTCGCCGGCGACGTGCCGCCCAGCCGTCTGGAGCACGCCAAGCGCAAGCTGCGCGACCTTTTGGATGCCCGCCGCGACGCGCAGACAGCCATCGTCGTCTACGCCGGCAGCGCCCACAGCCTGGTGCCGCTGTCGGACGACCTGATGACCGCCGGCAACCTGCTGGACGCCCTCAAGCCAGCGATCATGCCCGAGCCCGGCCAGCGCGCCGACCTGGCGGTGCAGAAAGCCCTGGCGCTGCTGGAACAGGGCGCGCGCGGCCAAGGCCGGCTGCTGCTGATCACCAATGGCCTCAGCGAGGCCGAGCGCAACGGTATCCGCAAGGCCCTCGGCTCGCGCAGCGGCCGCTTGTCGATCCTCGGCATCGGCACCGCCCAGGGCGCACCCATTGCCCAGGACAACGGTGGTTTCCTCAAGGACGCCCAAGGCGCCATCCTCCTGCCGCGCCTGGACGCTCCGGGGCTCAAGCGCTTCGCCAGCGACCTGGGCGGCAAGTACGCCACGGCCCGAGTGGATGAGCGCGACCTGCGCAACCTCGGCCTGCTCGGCGGGGCCACCACCCTGCGCGACAGCGGCGAAACCACCCGCCTGGAAGCCTGGGCCGACCAGGGCCACTGGCTGCTGCTACCGCTGCTGCTGATCGCCGCCTGCGCCGGCCGCCGGGGCTGGATCTTCTGCCTGCCGCTGTTCTTCGTGCTGCCCCGCCCGGCCCTGGCCTTCGAGCTGGACGACCTGTGGCTGCGGGCCGACCAGCAGGGCCAGCGCCTGCTGGAAGCGCAACAACCGGCAGAGGCCGCGCAGCGCTTCCAGGACCGTGCCTGGCAGGGCTATGCCCTCTACCAGGCCGGCCAGTACGGCGAGGCGGCGGAGCGCTTCGCCGCCGGCGACAGCGCCGCCGATCACTACAACCGGGGCAACGCCCTGGCCAAGGCCGAGCAACTGGAAGCCGCGCTGGATGCCTACGATTCGGCCCTGGAGCGCCAGCCCGACCTGCAGCCGGCACTGAAGAACAAGGCCCTGGTGGAGGAGCTGCTGAAGCAGCGCCAGGCCCAGGCCGAGCAGCCCCAGCCCACCTCGCCGCCACAGCAGCAACAGGCCGGCCAGGACGATGCCGCCCAGGACGCGCCCAAGGGTACGCCCCAGCCGGCGGAGCAGGACGCCAAGCCCGAATCCGGCCAGGATTCGCAGGCCGGCGCGGAAGCCGAACAGAAGAACGGCCAGGGCGCCGGCGGCCAGGACCAGCAGGCAGCCAACGCCCAGCCCACCGAACCGGACGGCGAGCCACAAGCGCTGGACAGCGAGCACGAGCCCCTGGGCGACGAACGCCGCCAGTCCCTGGAGCAGTGGCTGCGACAGATTCCCGACGACCCCGCCGAACTGCTGCGCCGCAAGTTCTGGTACGAACAGCAACGCCGCCAGGAAAACCAAGAATGAAGCGCCTGACCTGCGCCCTGATCCTCCTCCTGCTGGCCAGCCTCGCCCACGCCGCCGGCTTCACCGCCAGCGTCGACCGCACCCGCCTCAGCGAAGGCGAGACGGTGGAGCTGGTGCTGGAGTCCTCCGACCCGACGCTGTTCGGCAAGCCGGACCTGTCGCCGCTGGAGTCGCTGTTCGATGTGCTCGGCACCCGCCAGATCAACCGCCTGAGCACCCTCAACGGCCAGAGCAACCGCGCCACCCGCTGGATCGTCACCCTGCAGCCGAAGCAGACCGGCTATGTGGTCATCCCGCCGCTGAAGCTGGGCGAGGCCGAGACCCAGCCGATCCCGCTGCACATCCAGAAGAACGACCCCAACGCGGACTCCGGCAAGCTGGCGCCGGTGTTCATCGACGCCAGCCTGGACCAGGAAAGCGTCTACGTGCAGGCCCAGGCGATCCTCACCCTGCGCATCTACCACTCGGTCTCGCTGTACGACGACAGCAGCCTGACGCCGCTGCAGATGGCCGACGCGCGCATCGAGCAGCTGGGTGAGCCGCGCACCTACGAGAAGGAGATCAACGGCGTGCGCCACGGGGTGATCGAGCTGCGCTACGCGATCTTCCCGCAGAAGAGCGGCCAGCTGATGATCCCCTCCCAGGTGTTCAGCGCGACCCTGGCCGAACGCAGCAGCCAGGACGCCTACCAGCCCTTCGGGCCGCGCCCGGGCCGCCTGACGCGGGTCAGCTCGCCGCAGATCCCCCTGGCGGTGAAGCCGCGCCCGGCGGACTACCCGGCCGATGCGCCGTGGCTGCCGGCGCGCAACCTGACCCTGGTGGAGGCCTGGAGCCCGGAGCCGGACAAGGCGCGGGTCGGCGACTCCCTGACCCGCAGCCTGATGGTGAAGACCGAAGGGCTCTCCAGCGCGCAGATCCCGGCGCTGCCGGCCACCAGCGCCAATGACCTGCGCCGCTACCCGGACCAGCCCCAGCTGGCCAACGAGGTGGGCGAACGCGGGGTGACCGGCAGCCGCGAGGAACGCGAGGCGCTGGTGCCCACGGCGGCCGGGCGCATCGAGCTGCCGGCGGTGGACGTGGTGTGGTGGAACACCCGGGACGACCGCCTGGAGCACAGCCGCCTGCCGGCCCGCACCCTGGAGGTGGCGGTGAACCCGGCGATGGAACCGGAGGCCCCGGTGGAAACACCCGGTGCCGACCAGCCGGCCCCGGCCGGTGCGCCGCTGTGGCCCTGGCAGCTGGCGACGCTGATCCTGGCGCTGACCACCCTGCTGGGCTTCGGCCTGTGGTGGCATGCCCGCCGCCAGCCGGCGATCCTGCCGACGGTGCAGACCGGGCCGAGCCCGCGCACGCTGCTGGACGACCTCAAGCGCGCCTGCCAGGCCAACGACCCGCAGGCGACCCGCCAGGCGCTGGATGCCTGGGCACGCCAGCAGCCGGAAACCCTGGCAGAGATGGCGGCGCGCTTCGTGCCCCTGTCGGATGCGATGGACGGTCTGAACGGCGCGCTCTACAGCGAGAGCGGCCAGCACTGGCAGGGCGAGGACCTGTGGAAGGCGATCCGCGCGCTGCCGGCGCGCCAGGTGCAGCAGCAGGCCACGGCCAGCGCGCTGCCGCCGCTGTACCCGCACTGATGCGCTGAAGGGCTACTGGGCGGCGGCCTTGTCGTCCAGCAGCGGCGTGTCGAGGGTCTTGGAGGGGCCGCCGAGGACGTTCTCGGCGATGCCGACGAAGTCCGCCGTGGCGACCTTGTCCAGGCGCATCAGCCCGCGCACCACGTCATCGAGGGAGTGAGCGCCCTTGCTGCTCTTGCGGATCTCTTCGTCCAGGTCCTGCAGCAGCAGCACGGCGCGGGCGGTGGTCGGCCCGGTGCAATGCTCGCCGCGCAGGTTGGTGATCTTGCGGCTCCAGTGCTTCAGGTTGGCGCGCACCTTGTGGTAGCGGTCCTCGCTGAGCCCGCCGGCGCGGCGCATCAGTTCGATGGCGTAGTACTCGGCGATGCCTTCGCTGATCCAGTCGCTGCGCTCGGTGTCCTGGATGCGGGTGAACACGTGCACCAGTTCGTGCACCAGGGAGCTGGTGCCGTTCTCGCTGACCAGCGGGCGGTCGGCGTGCATGAAGAAGGAGTTGGGGCCGGACAGCCCGCCGCGCCACATGGGGTCGCCGGCACCGACGATCAGCAGCTTGCCGGGGTCGCGGGGGAACACCGCCTGGGCGTGGGGCCAGACGAAGGTCAGCAGGGTGAGGATGTCCATCCGCCGCATGCCCTCGCCCACCGGGGCACTGATGGTGACATCGGTGTTGCCCAGTTCGGTGCGGCGGCTGCCGAGCTTGCCGGCGATGATCCAGCCGGTGGGGCGGTCGAACACGCGCTCGGCGTTGTCGACGCGGAAGCGGTTCTTGCCGACGCGGGTCCAGCCGGTTTCCACGGAGGTCCAGCCCTTGGGCAGTTCGAACTGGATGCGCGCGGCTAGGTCGGTGCCTTCCACCACGTCGGCCCGGGCTGGGGGCACCAGGTCGTCGCCGCGCAGCAGGGCCCAGTCGGGGGTCATCCGCGCATCGAAGGTGCCGTCGCCGCGGTCGTGGGTGATGCGCACGCGGTAGCTGAGGGTGGCCTTGCCCGCTGCGGGTTGCCAGGTGCCTCGGCCGGCGCCCTCCTGCTGCCACTGGCCGTCGGCCTTGAAGTCGCTGTAGTAGCCCTTGTCGCCCAGGTCGAAGCTGAGGCGGCGGACCTTCTCGCCCTCCTCCACCACCAGCTGGACTTCGGCCTGGTCGCTGTCGGGCAGGAAGCGAACCTTGTAGTCGATGTCGGTGCGCTTGGCCGCCAGCAGCGGGGCACTGAACAGCAGGGCAGTGGCGGACAGCAGCAGGGTGGCGCGGTGGGACATGGCGGGCTTCCTCGTGGCGATTTCCCTATGACGCGGCGAACGGCAATTCGATCCCTTGGGGTGCGCTAGCCGGCGCGGAAGATCATGTAGTCCTCCCAGTCGTCCTCGGCCACCTTGGTCTCGCTGACCATGCGCCCGGACTGGGAAATGCCGGCGTTGTGCACCGCCTCGGGGTCGCCGCAGACCAACGGGTGCCAGGGCGGCAGGTCCTTGCCCTCGGCCACCAGGCGGTAGCCGCAGGTGGGCGGCAGCCAGCGGAACTCGTCGGCCTGGGCCGGGGTGAGCTGGATGCAGTCGGGCACGAAGTCGCGGCGGTTGGGGTAGTTGGTGCAGCGGCAGGTCTTGAGGTCGAGCAGCTTGCAGGCGATGCGGGTGTAGTACACCGCGCCGTCGTCTTCGTCCTCGAGCTTCTGCAGGCAGCATAGGCCGCAGCCGTCACACAGGGACTCCCACTCCTCCTGATCGAGTTGAGCGAGGGTCTTGCGCTTCCAGAAGGGTTCGACTTTGGCGGCCATGGCGATCTGACTGGGTAAAGGGGCGCGGTAGTCTAGTCGCGCCGACGGTGCCGGCCAAGCACCGCCGCCACGGGAGCGACCGGTAGCGCGGTGTAAGGAAAATCGTTCGCACTATCTCCCAGCAGCGCCGCCCCGGCGGTGGATCGATGAAGCGTAATCCGCCCGACACACCTGCCTGACGTAGCCCGGGCTTCAGCCCGGGAGTGGAGCCCGCCATGGGATTGATGGCCTCCGCCTCCGCGTGGGTCGATGAAGCGCGACCCACCCTACACGAGCCATGGCAAGGGCCCCGTAGGATGCGGTGAGCTGTGCGAACCGCATCGAATCCGGGCCGCCTAGGCAATGATGGGCTTCGCACAGCTCAGCCCATCCTACGTTCCGGCGGATTCCCCCCACGCTCGGGGTCAATAGCCGCGCTGGAAGTCCACTTCGCCGCGCAGCGGTTGGCCTTGCTGGAAGCGGGTGAGGTTGTCGGTGAACAGCCTGATCAGCGGCTCGGCCAAGGTGGGGGCGGAGCTGTGGCCGGTGAGCAGCAGGCGCGGGGCGCGCCAGAAGGGGTGCTCGCCCGGCAGCGGTTCCTGGCGGCAGACGTCGATGACGGCGCCGGCCAGTTCGTTGGCTTCGAGGGCTGCGACCAGGTCGTGGTCCACCACTGCAACGCCACGCCCGGCATTGATGAAGAGCGCCGTGGGCTGCATGCGCTGGAACAGCGCGCGGTCGTAGAGGTCCTGGGTGGCGGGGGTGTCCGGCAGCAGGTTCACCACGCAGTCGGCCCAGCCGACCTGTTCGGGCAGGGCCTCGAGGCCGGCGACCTCGGCAAAGGGCTCCAGCGGACGCGGCTGGCGGGCGATGCCGCGCAGCTCGACACCGAAGGGGGCGAGGAAGCGCCCGACGCTGCTACCGATGTCCCCGGCGCCCACCACCAGCACGCGCCGCCCGGCCAGGCTGTGGGGCAGCCGACCATCCCAGCGCCCTTCCACCTGGCTCGCCAGGCGCGCCAGCAGTGCGCGCTCATGGGCCAGCAGGTAGGTCAGCACGTACTCGGCCATCACCTGGCCGAAGATGCCGACGGCACGGGTGAGCCGGTACTGGCGCGGCAGGCCTTCGGCCAGCAGCGGGGTGATGCCGGCCCAGGTGGACTGCGCCCATTCAGGCCGGAGCCCCCGGCGCAGCAGCTCGGCGAGGCGATCCGGGCTGCCCAGCCACACCGGGCAGTCGGCGGCCAGGCGGGCCAGTTCGTCAGGCGAATCTGCAGCCAGCAGCTCCAACTCGGGGGCGAGCTCGCTCAGCAGTTCGGCGTGGCGGACGTGGTTGGAGTCGGCGAGGAGAACGCGCATCAGACCGGGTCGTTCATGCGCAGGAGTTCTTCGGGCAGGTGCTCGATGTACTCCTCTTCACCCGGCGGCATCTGCAGGTGGTAGCCCTGCTTCTCGATGTTCTCCAGCACCTTGTGGATGTCCTCGCGCGCCAGCTGGCGTTCGGGGCTGAGGACCAGGTCGAAGGTGTGCCGGGGAGCGCCGAAGGCGGCCAGCAGGCCTTCGGGCACGCGGCTGAGGGCTTCGGCCTTGTCGACGTAGAGGTACATCTCGTTCTTGCGGGGGCTCTTGTAGATCGAGCAGATGCGTTTCATCAGGCGGTCTCTCCGGCCAGGACGTCCAGCAGGGCCTGGCCCATCAGTTCGCGGCGCCAGCCACGCAGGCCTGCGGGCAGCTGGTAGGGGCCGTTGGGGAAACCGCTCTTGATGAGGGCTTCGAGGTGTTTCTTGCGCAGCATCAGCTCGGGGGCGATGCCCAGGCGCTCGGCCTGGGCCTGGCCGACGGCGCGCAGCTTCTTGAGCAGGCCGTTGACCTCGGCGGGCAGCGGCTCGGGCAATGCCTCGGGCCATTCGGCGGGCGGCAGTTCGGCCGCGTCGCGGATCAGCTTGAGCAGGGTGTTGCCGTCCTGGCGGACGGTGCGCGGGTGCATGTCTTCGATGCGCGACAGGGCAACCAGGTTGTCCGGCTGGAAACGCGCCATGGGCCACAGGGCGTGCTCGCGGATGATGCGGTTGCGCGGCTGGTCGCGGCGCCGGGCCTCGGCCTCGCGCCAGGCGTAGAGGGCGCGGAGCACGGCCAGTTGCTGGCGGGACAGCTTCCAACCGAGCTTGGACTCGCGGTACAGCGTCTGGGGGTCGGTCTCGCGGCGCAGGTTGGCCACCAGTTCGGCGCCGTCTTCGAGGATCCAGGCGCGCTTGGTGGCGTCGAGACGCTGGTCGAGGATGCGGTAGATCTCGGCCAGGTGCACGGCGTCCTCGGCGGCGTAGCGCTCCTGCATCTCGGTGAGCGGGCGCTGCAGCCAGTCGGAGCGGGTCTCTTCCTTGGGCAGGTCGATGCCGAGCACGGCGTTCACCAGGCGCGAGTAGCCCATGGAGTAGCCGATGCCGAGGTAGCCGGCGGCGAGCTGGGTGTCGAGCAGCGGCTGCGGCAGGCTGCCGGTGAGGCGCAGGAAGACTTCGAGGTCTTCGCCGCAGGCATGCAGCACCTTGGTGACGGCGGTGTCTTCGAGCAGGGCGGCGAAGGGGCGCCAGTCCTGGATCAGCAGGGGGTCGATGAGCCAGGCCGTCTCGCCGTCGCCGACCTGAACCAGGCCGGCCTTGGGGTAGAAGGTGTCGACACGCATGAACTCGGTGTCCAGCGCGACGAAACTCAGTCGGCGCCAGCGTTCGCAGTGGGAGGCCAGTTCGGCGTCGTCGCGAATCCAGTGAAAATCGATGGCCACAAGGCTCTCCTCGGTTCAGAGGCGCGAAGTATATATCGCAACCCCGGCGCCGCCCCACCCGGCCCGGCGGGCGGGCGGCAGCCGGCTCAGACGAGCAGGCTGCGCAGGCACTCCACCAGGGCCGGCGAACTGGGCTGCATGGGCTCGCGCAGCTCATCGCGGATCAGCCCGCGCAGGGCCAGCAGGCTCTTCACCGGTGCGGGGTTGGGCTCGGCAAAGGCCAGTTCGATCAGGGGTTGCAGGCTGTGCGCGAGGGCCCGGGCACGGGCCAGGTCGCCCCGCTGCACGCAAGCGGCCATCTCGACGAAGCGCTCGGTGTGGTGGTGGGCGGAGGCGGCGATGGCGCCACTGCCGCCCAGGCAGAGGGTGGTGAACACCTGGTTGTCTTCGCCGGCCAGCACGGCCAGTTGCCCGTCGGCGATCAGGGCCTGGGTCTTGCCGGTGTCGCCGCCGCAATCCTTGAGGGCGACGATGCGGGGATGGCGGGCGAGCTGGCGCAGGGTGTCGAGGGCCAGGGTGGCGCCAGTGCGGTAGGGGATGTCGTAGAGGATCACCGGCAGCCGGGAGGCGTCGGCGATGCGGCTGAACCAGCTGAGCAGGCCGGCCTGGGAGGGGCGGATGTAGTAAGGCGCCGGAACCAGCACGCCGCCGATGGGACGCTGCTGGATGGCGTCGAGCATGCCCAGGACGTCGTTGAGGTTGTTGCCGGCCAGGCCCATCACCAGGCGTTCGCCGGGCACGACCTCAAGCAGGGCATCCAGCACGGCGAGGCGCTCGTCGCGGCTGAGGGCGGCGGCTTCACCGGTGCTGCCGCAGGCGACCAGGCCGGCCGCTCCGGCATCCAGCAGGTGCCGGGCGAGGCGTTGCAGGGCGGGCAGGTCGAGTTCGCCGTCGGCGAAGGGGGTCACCAGGGCGACCCAGACTCCAGAAAACGCGGGCATTGCTTCACTCCTTCAGGCTGACCGTCTGTCGTCGCCGTCGGAGGGGTACAGGGATGCGGGAGTGAGAGAGGGTTCGACCTTCGCGCCTGCTGTCCTGTCAGCCCATCTGACGGGACAGCGCGCCCCGGTCAAATGAGCGGCTGTTTCTTGACCTTGCTCGCGGCGACGCCAAGCGCAAGCGCCGGCAGGGCCGGTACGAAAGCGCGGGAGAAGGCGTGGGCGGGCATGGTCGGGCTCAGGTTGCAGATTGCGAGGGGCTGGATACTGCGGGGAACGGTGGAGGGCTGTCAACGCCGATGAGCGTCCGCCCTCCTCCGCCTGGTCTCAGTAGCTGCCGCCGGCTTCCTGGCAGAGCTGCTTGGCGAGCATGCCGAGGGTCATGATGGCGCGCTCGGCTTCGCGGTTCCACGGGATGCCGCAGTTCAGGCGCACGCAGTGGTTGAACTGCTCGGTGTTACTGAAGATCAGCCCCGGGGCGATGCTGATGCCCTGCTGCAGCGCGCGGACGTGCAGGTCCTTGGTGTTGACCTTGGCCGGCAGGCTGATCCAGAGGATGAAACCGCCGTTGGGCCGGGTCATCTGGGTGCCGTCGGGGAAGTACTGCTGCACCCCCAGCTGGAAGGCGGTGAGGTTCTTGCGGTACTCCTGGCGGATGTAGCGCAGGTGCCGGTCGTAGCCGCCGTTCTCCAGGTAGGCGGCGACCCCCATCTGGGTGACGCTGCAGGCGGAGTGGGTGGTGAAGGTCTGCAGGCGCTGGATTTCGTCCTGGTACTTGCCGGCGACTATCCAGCCGATCCGCACGCCGGGCGAGAGGGTCTTGGAGAAGCTGGAGCAGTAGATCACCCGGCCGTCACGGTCACTGGCCTTGAGGGATTTGGAGGGGCCTTGCTCGAACATGAGCTCGCCGTAGATGTCGTCCTCGACGATCTGGATGTCGAAGTCCGATGCCAGGCGCAGCAGCTGCTTCTGCCGCTCTTCGGGCACGGTACCGCCCAGCGGGTTGCTGAGGCGCGAGGTGAGCACCAGGGCCTTGATGGGCCATTGGTTGGCGGCCAGTTGCAGGGCTTCGAGGCTGATGCCGGTGGTGGGGTCGCTGGGGATCTCGATCACCTTGAGCCCGAGCAGGTCCGCCAGTTGCAGCAGGCCGTAGTAGGTGGGCGATTCGGTGGCGATCAGGTCGCCGGGGCGGGTCAGCACCCGCAGGCTCATCTGGATGGCGTCGACGCAGCCATGGGTGATGACCACTTCGGACGGGTCGACCACCACGCCGGCATCGCGCATGCGGATCGCCACCTGGCGGCGCAGCGGTTCGAAACCGGGGCTGAACATGTAGCTGAAGGCGCGCGGGCTGTGGAAGCGGGTGACCTTGGCCAGTTGCTGATGCAGGGCGCGCACGGGGAGGTAGTCCACGTGGGGCACGGCGGCGCCGAGGGGGAACACGCCCTCGCGGCGGGATTCGGTGAGCACCTGGTTGATGATGCTGGCGCGGGTGACCAGGCCGGGGCGTTCGACCCGGGCGATGTCGGGGGTCGAGGCGGTGAGCGCGGGGGTCTGGTGGACGTAGAAGCCGGACTGCGGCCGCGCGCGGATCAGGCCCTGGTCTTCCAGGTTGGCGTACGCCTGCAGCACGGTAGCGTGGCTGACGTTGAGCTGGGCGCTGAGCTTGCGCACCGAGGGCACCCGTTCGCCGGGCTGGTACACGCCACGCCGGATGTCTTCGGCCAGTTGCTGGGCGATGCGTTGGTAAAGCAGCAGATTGGTCATGGCGGCGGCACCTGTCTCACTGGACCGTAACAGTACCGAAGCGAGACGGGATTGCACCGGTACAGTCCGCAAAATTGTGGACCATACAGTGAAATTTGCCAGGGACTGTACCGCCACAGTGACCGACGGTTGCGCCTCGTTGCGCAAGTGCCCCGTTGCAAACCCGAGCTGTATGGGTGCGAGGCGTGGCGAGCGGGCATGAAAAAACCCCGGGGCCGCGAGGCCGCCGGGGTTCCTGTGGAGGCGCGGGGGCGATCAGCGGGCTTCGCCGAGGTTGCCCTTTTCGTCGGAGATGACGATCTCGACGCGGCGGTTCTGCGCGCGGCCGCTGTTGGAGGCGTTCTCCGCGATGGGGAAGGCTTCGCCATAGGCC
This sequence comes from Pseudomonas sp. SLBN-26, assembly GCF_006715895.1. Taxonomy (NCBI): domain Bacteria; kingdom Pseudomonadati; phylum Pseudomonadota; class Gammaproteobacteria; order Pseudomonadales; family Pseudomonadaceae; genus Pseudomonas; species Pseudomonas sp. SLBN-26. The sequence continues at coordinate 6,104,674 of NZ_VFOB01000001.1, read as the reverse complement.
TTCACCTCGATGCGCTTGGCGTCGACCCCGAGGTCGGTGAGCACGTCGGCCACCGCCTGGGCGCGGTCACGGGACAGGGCGAGGTTCTCCTCGCGGGTGCCGCTGCTGTCGGTGTAGCCCTCGATGCGCACGGTGCGGCGCGGGTTGATCTGCAGGAACTGCACGAGCTTGAGCACGGTGCGGTTGGCCCGGCCCTTCAGCTCGGAGCGGCCGGTGTCGAACAGCACGTCGCCCAGGGTCATCACCAGGCCGCGATCGGTCTCGGTGGCGGCGAGGGCGACCATCTGCTCCTCGAGCCAGTTGCCCTTCTGCTGCGCGCTGAGCAGCTTGGCTTCGCGCAGGGATTGCTGGAGGCGCTCCTGCTCGCCCTGCAGTCGCACGGCGCGCTCCTGGTCGCGGGCCAGTTCGCTGTGCTGGGTGGCGATCTGGCTGTAGCGCTGGCTGAGGAAGGCATAGTGCTCGACGTCGCCGTCGTTGCCCCAGTAGGTGGCGAGGCGCTCGGCGCGGGCCAGGGATTCCCCGGCGCGGATCACGTCCTTGGGTGCACTGGCCAGTACCTGGGGGTCTTCCTTCACCTGCTGGAAGCGGTTGCGGGCTTCATCCAGGCTCTGCTCGGCCTGGCGCGAGGAGGCGCAGCCGCCGAGCAACAGGAGCGCGGCGACGAGGCCGCCCATGGCGATACGCGGGGTCATTCCAGGTCCCCCAGTTGCTTGCGCAGGCGATTGATGCGGGCGGTCAGGTCGTTGAGCTGGGCCTTGCTCTTCTGGGTCAGCACCAAGGATTCGGCGAGGCGGGCGTCCAGTTCGGCCTGCTCGGCGAAGAAGCGTGCGCGCTTGTAGTCCTGCTCGCCCATGTTCTTCTGGGCGCGGGCCAGCTTCTCTTCAGCCAGTTTCATCTCGGGGATCTGGTCGGCGCTTGCGCCGACGGCACGGGCCTGGGCCACGGCCTGCTCGGAGAGGCGCATCTGCTCGACGGGGGCGGGATCGTTGGCGCAGCCGGACAGGGCAAGAAGTGCCAGGCCGGCGGCCAGTATGCGGTGTTCGATCACTGGGGTTTCCTACGGTTTCGGGGCCGTGGCGGGCTGTACCTGCTGGGTCCGCCACCGCTCGAGATTGCGTTGCAGCAGGGCCTGCGGCACCCCTGCGGCGACCAATTCTGTCATCTTTTTCGCCAGTTGTCCGCGCAGCCAGGGGTCGTTGCAGGCGGAGTTGTAAGAGAGCGTGAGGTACAGCCCTTCGCTGGCGATAGGTGGTTCCAGCACTTCCAGGTCATGGGTGATGCCGAGGGTTTCCGCCAGGGCGACGCCGGGGTAGTGCTCGTAGAGGACGAATTCGGTGCGCTCCAGCAGCAGCTTCTGGAAGGCCTGGGTGACACTGGGGACTTCTTCGAGGGTGAGGTTGTCGCGGGCGAAGTGGTCGAAGTCCTGGCCGAAACTGTTGTTCACCAGGGTGCCACCGGTACGCCCCTTGAGGTCGTCACGTCCCTGGAAGGGGAACGCGCGGCCGTGCTTGACCCAGACCACGCTGGGCGTGTCCAGGAAGGCGGGGTGGATGTAGTCCATCGTTTCCAGCCGCGGCAGGGTGAGGAAGGCCCCGGCGATGAGGTCGACCCGACCGGTGCGCACTTCGTCCTGCGCGCGGGACCAGGGGCCGGTATAGAGGACGTCGATCTTCACGCCGATTTCTTCGCCGATGCGGTGCAGCAGGTCGGCATTGGCGCCGACCAGCAGCTTGGGGTTCTGTGGGTCGCGCCACAGGTAGGGCGGGTACTCGGGGTTTCCCGTGGCCACCAGGCGCTCGCACTTCTTGGCCGCCAGGGCGAGGGTCGGCACCAGCAGGCTGGCGATCAGCAACGGAGCGAGGAAGAGACGTCTGTACATCATGGAGTCCCAGTACTGGAGCTTGGTTGGGAAGACGCCGGCCGTGTCACTGCACGACCATAACGCCGTGCTAGCTTAGGCCATTTGAAATCGTTTTTTGTCATAAGGAAGCCTTGATGAAGAAACTGCTTGCAGGACTTGTGACGTTGCTGGCAGCAGTGGCGGCCACGCTTTATTTCTATCCGCCTGCGTTGATGGCCAGCGCGCGACTGGTGGAAACCCATCTGGCCGGCCTGAGCAATCAGGTGGTGACAGCGGGCGAACTGGATTTCGCCTACTACGACGGCGGCCCGAAGCTGGGCGAGACCATCGTCATGGTCCACGGCTTCGGTGCGGACAAGGACAACTGGCTGCGCATGGCCCGGCACTTCAGCAGCCGCTACCACGTGGTGGTACCCGACCTGCCGGGCTTCGGTGAAAGCAGCCGGCCGGCGGGCAGCTACGACGTCGGCACTCAGGCCGAGCGGCTGGCGGACTTCATTCAGGCGCTGGGGGTGGGCAAGGTCCATCTGGTGGGCAACTCCATGGGTGGGCACATCGTGGCGCTGTATGCGGCGCGCTACCCGGACCGCGTGCGTTCGCTGGCGCTCTTCGACAACGCGGGGGTCACTGCACCACACAAGAGCGAACTGTTCGACCTGCTGGAACAGGGCCGCCCCAATCCCCTGGTGGTCACCCGCGTCTCCGACTACGACAGGCTGATGGACTTCGTTTTCGTCGATCCGCCGATCCTGCCAGCCCCGCTCAAGCGCTACCTCGCCGACAGGGCCATCGCCAACCAGGTCCACTATGAAGCGGTCTTTCAGCAACTGGTTCAGCGCTACATCCCCCTGGAGCCGGAACTGCCAAAGATCCAGGCCCCTACCCTGCTGCTCTGGGGCGATCAGGACCGCGTGCTGGATGTATCGAGCCTCGATGTCATGAAGCCGCTGATCCCGCACGCCAGTACGGTGGTCATGAAGGATTGCGGACACGCCCCGATGATCGAGCGCCCCGCCGAGACGGCACGCCACTACCAGGCCTTCCTCGACGATCTCGCCACCGGCACGGCCACACCGTGACCGCTTGCTCGTACAGAGCGACGCAATTACCGGAGAAATAAAAAAGGCGGGAAAAGAAAAAGGCCTGCATTTCTGCAGGCCTTTCTTGTATGGCGCACTCGAGAGGATTCGAACCTCTGACCGCCCGGTTCGTAGCCGGGTACTCTATCCAGCTGAGCTACGAGTGCGTTGTGGTGTTTTTAGACCAGATCACCGCTGGTTTCTTCAATCAACCGACGCTATATCAGCTGATTGAAAATGGCGCACTCGAGAGGATTCGAACCTCTGACCGCCCGGTTCGTAGCCGGGTACTCTATCCAGCTGAGCTACGAGTGCGTTGTGGGCGCGCATTATAGAGACTTCAAAACCACCGTCAACTGATTTTTTCGATACTTTTCAATAACTTATCGAACTAACCGCTGACATCTCTACAACACTGAATAATGGCGGAGAAGGGGGGATTCGAACCCCCGACACCCTTTTGAGGTGTACTCCCTTAGCAGGGGAGCGCCTTCGGCCACTCGGCCACCTCTCCGCAACACGGGGCGCATGATAACCATGTTTTCCCCGTTTGCAAAGAAAAAAAGTAGAAAAATTAGTGGTTTGGTTCCTGGTCTTTCTCTTTCTGGATGCGCTGGTAGATTTCCTCACGGTGCACGGCTACCTCTTTCGGGGCGTTGACGCCAATGCGCACCTGATTACCTTTCACGCCTAATACGGTGACAGTGACTTCATCACCGACCATCAGGGTCTCTCCGACCCGGCGAGTCAGAATCAGCATTCCTTTCTCCTCACGGATGTGTTTCAGGGACAGTCTGCAAAAAAGAAATGGCGTCGGCCCCCCATGAATTTCAAGGGGCGTCCACCCAAGTATTGACCAGCGGTGGCAAAAGGAAAGTTCCACCACCGCAGACCAAAAACGACGAAAGGCGCGGGGTGAGCCGCGCCTTTCGTTATAAGGCTCACTCGCTCTGTCGAGCGGGTGCATCCAGTTCGAAAGCGGTGTGCAGGGCACGGACGGCCAGTTCGAGGTACTTCTCCTCGATGACGACGGAGACCTTGATCTCGGAAGTCGAGATCATCTGGATGTTGATGCTTTCCTTGGCCAGGGCTTCGAACATGCGGCTGGCGACGCCCGCGTGGGAGCGCATGCCGACACCGACGATGGACACCTTGGCGATGTTGGTGTTGCCGCCGACTTCACGGGCACCGATCTCAGCAGCGGTCTTCTCCAGCACGGCCAGGGCGTTCTGGTAGTCATTGTTGTGCACGGTGAAGGTGAAATCGGTGGTGTTATCGTGCGCGACGTTCTGCACGATCATGTCCACTTCGATGTTGGCCGCACTCACCGGGCCGAGGATCTTGAAGGCCACGCCGGGGATGTCCGGCACGCCACGGATGGTCAGCTTGGCCTCGTCGCGGTTGAAGGCGATGCCGGAAATGATCGGCTGTTCCATGGATTCCTCTTCATCAAGGGTAATGAGGGTGCCCGGACCCTCCTGGAAGCTGTGCAGCACGCGCAGCGGAACGTTGTACTTGCCGGCGAACTCCACCGAGCGGATCTGCAGCACCTTCGAACCGAGGCTGGCCATTTCCAGCATTTCCTCGAAGGTGATCTTGTCCAGGCGACGGGCCTGGGGGACAACGCGCGGGTCGGTGGTGTAGACGCCATCTACATCGGTGTAGATCTGGCACTCGTCCGCCTTGAGGGCAGCCGCCAGGGCCACGCCGGTGGTGTCGGAACCACCACGACCGAGGGTGGTGATGTTGCCGTGCTCGTCCACGCCCTGGAAACCGGCGACCACCACGACGCGACCAGACTTGAGGTCGGCGCGGATCTTCTGGTCGTCGATCTGCAGGATGCGCGCCTTGTTGTGGGCGCTGTCGGTGAGGATGCGGACCTGGTTGCCGGTGTAGGAGACGGCCGGCACACCGCGCTTGATCAGTGCCATCGCCAGCAGGGCGATGGTCACCTGCTCGCCGGTGGACACCATCACGTCCAGCTCACGCGGAACCGGCTTGTTGTCGCTGATCTGCTTGGCCAGATCGATGAGGCGATTGGTTTCGCCGCTCATGGCGGAAACCACCACGACGATGTCGTCACCGCGCTCGCGGAATTTCTTGACCTTCTCGGCCACCTGCTCGATGCGCTCGATGGTGCCGACCGAGGTCCCCCCAAACTTCTGTACGATCAAAGCCATTTCAAAGCCGCCTAATCCCGTGAAGGGCGCCCATTAAACAATCAACGCAGGACACTGCCAAGGGCCCGCCGGGCGTGGCGCGGAGCTCCTGGCGAAGGGTTCCGGCGGGCGCCCGGTGCGTGTGGCAACCGGGCGCCAACGGCATCAGAGCCCCTGCTCGACGAACGGAACGGCAAGTGCCAGGGCCTGGTCCAGGGCTGCCGCGTCGGTACCACCGCCACGCGCCATGTCCGGACGGCCACCGCCCTTGCCACCGACCGCTGCCGCGGCCTGCTTCATCAGATCGCCGGCTTTGAGTTGGCCGGTCAGGTCCTGGGTGACGCCGGCGACCAGTGTCACCTTGCCCTCCAGCGCCCCGCCGAGCAGGATCACTGCGCGGCCGAGCTTGTTCTTCAACTGGTCGACCAGCGCCAGCAGCGCATCGCCGTCCACGTCCAGGCGCGCGGCCAGGACCTTGACGCCCTTGACCTCCACCGCCGATGCCGCCAGGTCGTCGCCGGCCGCGCTGGCCGCCTTGGCCTTGAGCTGGTCGACTTCCTTCTCCAGCTGGCGGTTGCGCTCCAGCAGGGCTGCGAGTTTGTCCAGGACGTTGTCACGGCTGCCCTTGACCAGCACGGCCGCTTCCTTCAGCTGCTCCTCGGCACCGTTCAGGTAGGCCAGGGCCGCAGCACCGGTGACTGCCTCGATACGGCGCACGCCGGAGGCTACGCCGCCTTCGCTGGTGATCTTGAACAGGCCGATGTCGCCCGTGCGGGAGACGTGGGTACCGCCGCAGAGCTCGACGGAGAAATCACCGCCCATGCTCAGCACGCGTACCTGGTCGCCGTATTTCTCGCCGAACAGCGCCATGGCGCCCTTGGCCTTGGCGGTCTCGATGTCGGTCTCTTCGGTCTCGACTGCGGTGTTGCGACGAATCTCGGTGTTGACGATGTCTTCCAGCGCTTTCAGCTGCTCGGGCTTGATGGCCTCGAAGTGGCTGAAGTCGAAACGCAGGCGCTGGCTGTCCACCAGGGAGCCTTTCTGCTGCACGTGCTCACCGAGCACGCGACGCAGGGCTGCGTGCAGCAGGTGGGTCGCGGAGTGGTTCAGCGCCGTGGCACTGCGAACGGTGGAGTCGGCCTCGGCCTTGACGCCGGCACCGACCGAGAGGCCGCCCTTGGCCACGATGCCGTGGTGCAGGAAGGCACCGCCGGCCTTGGTGGTGTCGCGGACGTCGAAGCGCATACCAGCGCCTTCCAGGTAACCGCAGTCACCCACCTGGCCACCGGACTCGGCGTAGAACGGGGTCTGGTCCAGCACCACCACGCCCTCCTCGCCTTCGACGAGGCTGTCGACGGCAGCGCCAGCCTTGAACAGCGCGACGACCTTGCCGCTGCCGCTGGTACCGGCGTAGCCGAGGAAGCGGGTGTCACCGTCGACCTTGACCAGGCTGTTGTAGTCCATGCCGAAGGCGCTGGAGGCGCGGGCGCGTTCACGCTGGGCTTCCATCTCGCGCTCGAAGCCTTCCTCGTCGACGGTCAGCTCGCGTTCGCGGGCGATGTCGGCGGTCAGGTCGACCGGGAACCCGTAGGTGTCGTAGAGCTTGAAGACGATGTCGCCCGGGATGACCTGGCCCTGCAGGGACGCAAGGTCCTGCTCGAGGATCTTCAGGCCATGCTCCAGGGTCTTGGCGAACTGCTCTTCCTCGGTCTTCAGCACGCGCTCGATGTGCGCCTGCTGCTGCTTGAGCTCGGGGAAGGCCTCGCCCATCTCGGCCACCAGGGCAGCGACGATCTTGTGGAAGAAGGTGCCCTTGGCGCCCAGCTTGTTGCCGTGGCGGCAGGCGCGGCGAATGATGCGGCGCAGCACGTAGCCACGGCCTTCGTTGGACGGCAGCACACCGTCCGCCACCAGGAAGGAGCAGGAGCGGATGTGGTCGGCCACGACCTTCAGGGACGGGGCGTCGTCGTTGGCGCAGCCGATGGCCTCGGCGGCGGCCTTGAGCAGGCTCTGGAACAGGTCGATCTCGTAGTTCGAGTGCACGTGCTGCAGCACGGCGCTGATGCGCTCCAGGCCCATGCCGGTGTCCACGCTGGGCGCCGGCAGCGGGTGCATCACGCCATCGGCGGTGCGGTTGAACTGCATGAAGACGTTGTTCCAGATCTCGATGTAGCGATCACCGTCCTCTTCCGGGGAACCGGGCGGGCCGCCCCAGATGTCCGGGCCGTGGTCGTAGAAGATCTCGGTGCAGGGGCCGCACGGGCCGGTATCGCCCATCGCCCAGAAGTTGTCGGACGCATAGGGCGCGCCCTTGTTGTCACCGATGCGGACCATGCGCTCGGCAGGGATGCCGACTTCCTGGGTCCAGATGTCGTAGGCCTCGTCGTCGCTGGCGTAGACGGTGACCCAGAGCTTTTCCTTGGGCAGCTTCAGCCACTTGTCGCCGGTGAGGAATTCCCAGGCGTAGTGAATGGCATCGCGCTTGAAGTAGTCGCCGAAGCTGAAGTTGCCCAGCATTTCGAAGAAGGTGTGGTGGCGCGCGGTGTAGCCGACGTTGTCCAGGTCGTTGTGCTTGCCGCCGGCGCGGACGCACTTCTGGCTGGTGGTGGCACGGGTGTAGGCGCGCTTTTCCAGGCCCAGGAAGCAGTCCTTGAACTGGTTCATGCCCGCGTTGGTGAACAGCAGGGTCGGGTCGTTGCCCGGGATCAGGGAGCTGGAGGCGACGCGGGTGTGCCCCTTCTCTTCGAAGAAGCTCAGGAAGGCTTCACGGATTTCTGCGCTTTTCATAGGTTCGTCCACGGAATCTGCGGTCAAGAATCGCCGGCAAAGGGCCGCATTATATCGGCCCTTTGCCGCGCGGATAGTGCCTTGTGCGATAGAAAGGGGCTATCGGGGGGATTTCAGCCCGCATGATCCAGAAACGCGGCAAAACCCTCGATCACCCGCTCGATTCCGGCGGCGTCGACATCCAGGTGGGTGACCATGCGCAGGCGTGCCGCCGCGCTCACTACCACGCCGCGCTCGGCCATGAAGGCCTTGAGGGCAGCGGCCCGCTCGCCGATGTCGACGTAGACCATGTTGGTCTGCACCGGCTCCACGCTGAAGCCCAGCGCCGCAAGCCCTTCACCCAGGCGTGCGGCGTTGGCGTGGTCGTCGGCCAGGCGCGCCACCTGGTGCTCCAGGGCGTAGTGCCCGGCGGCGGCCAGCAGGCCAGCCTGGCGCATGCCGCCACCGACCATCTTGCGCAGCCGGCGGGCACGCTGGATGAACTCGGTCCCGCCGCACAGCACCGACCCGACCGGCGCGCCCAGCCCCTTGGACAGGCACACGGAGACGGAGTCGAAATGGCGGGTGATCTCGGCGGCGTCCACCCCCAGCTTCACGGCGGCGTTGTACAGCCGCGCGCCATCCAGGTGCAGCGCCAGGCCACGGCGGCGGGTCAGCTCGCGGGCCGCTGCCAGGTACGCCAGGGGCAGTACCTTGCCCTGCATGGTGTTCTCCAGCGCCAGCAGGCGGGTGCGGGCGAAGTGGAAGTCGTCCTGCTTGATGGCCGCCTCCACCTTCGCCAGGTCCAGGCTGCCGTCGGCCTCGCCCTCGATGGGCTGTGGCTGGATCGAGCCCAGCACCGCCGCGCCGCCGCCTTCGTACTTATAGGTGTGCGCCTGCTGGCCGACGATGTACTCGTCGCCCCGTTGGCAGTGCGCCATCAGGCCCAGGAGGTTGCTCATGGTGCCGGTGGGGACGAACAGCGCCGCCTCGAACCCCAGGCGCTCGGCCAGCCAGGCTTCCAGGCGGTTCACGGTGGGGTCTTCGCCATAGACGTCATCACCCAGCGGGGCGCGGTTCATCGCCTCGCGCATGCCCGGAGTGGGTTGGGTGACGGTGTCGCTGCGCAGGTCTATGACGGACATCTCGGGCTCCTTGGCTGGGTAAGGGGGTGACCCTAAAGGAGCGCGGCGAGTGGGGCAAGGGGCGCCAGGCGCCCCACGAAGCGGGCCTCAGCCCGCAGGGGCTCGGCCCACTGGATCAGTCGACGTTGGCGGGCACGATGAGGATGCCGGCGCGCAGGCCGTTCTTCACCTTGGGGTTGGGGAAGATGATGCGCGCGCCCTGCTCTTCCACCACCCAGCGGGTCCCGGCGATGTCCTCGGCCAGCAGGTAGCCGGTGGGCAGCTCGCTGAAGTTCTCCACATCGTCGGGCAGGTGCAGGCGGAAGGCATCGCTGTGCTTGATCACCTCGCGGGACACGGCGAACAGCTTGAGGTCGCCCAGCGCGTCCGCCTCCGGCTCGGCGCCCTCGATCAACTGACGCAGGCGGGTCTCCAGGCGGTCGAGGTTCACGCCCTCGTTCTGCCCGAACGGCCGGGCCTTGCCGAGTTCCAGGGTGAAGGCCTCGGCCTCCAGCCGCGCGTAGGTGTAGGAGCTGAAGGTGATGCCGGTCTTGTTCTGCAGCAGCACGGCCTCGACCCCGGCAGCGGCCAGGCGCGCCAGCTCGCGGGGGGAATGGGCACGCCCCTCGCGGTAGGGATAGAGGGCGAACTGTTCGATGCGCGAACCGCGGATGGCTGTGTGCATGTCGTAGTGCAGGCGGGTGCGGCCCTCGCGGGCGAAGAACGCAGCGGCCAGGTGTTCCAGCTCGTTGGCGCGCATGGCCTCGGTGCCGCTGGTCTGCTCGTGGCGGCCATTGAACAGGCGGTTGATGTCCTGCTCCACATAGCGCTCGCCCCGGCGCATGGCCTCGGGGTTGCCGAGCAGGAAGAGGATGCGTGCGCGGGGTTTCAGTTCGCCCCGGGCCACACCCTGGATCAGCCGGTCGAGCAGCTCGATCGGCGCCGTCTCGTTGCCGTGGATGCCGGCGGAGAGCAGCAGGTCCAGGCCGTCATCGGCGCCGGCGGGCGGGGTCACCTCCAGGGCGCCCTCCGCCAGCCAGTGCAGGCGCGTGCCCTCAGCGGTCAGTTGAATCTTCTCGGTCGGCTCACGGCCGGCCAGGGTCAGTTCAAGCAGCTTGCCAAGGGCCAGCATCCGCGCGTCCTCAGTGGTCGTGGTTGCAGTCCGGCCCGTGTACGTGGCCGTCTTCGTCGTCGGCGTCGGCCGGTTCCATCTCCAGCTGCAGGCTCACCAAGTTGGTGGCCAGCGGGCGCAGCAGCAGGTTGGCGTACTCGGTATCGCCCTCCTCCACGTCAACGCCGATCAGCAGTTGGCCGTTGCCGGCGGTCTGGATCCAGACCTCCTTGCCCTGCCAGACCACGGCAAAACGGGTGCAGGACGTTTCCAGCTGGGTGCCGTCGGTGTCTTCGAGGATGAGTTGCAGGGCGTCGGACATGTGTAGAACTCCAGGATCGTAAGGCAGAGAGCGGCGGGCGGGGCGGAGGGTTCCGAGGAACACCTCACCGCCGGCCGCACGCCGCTCAGTTCAGTTGGAACGGATAAACGGCGCCCAGTTTAAGGATCTGGGTGAGTTCATCCAATGCCGTGCGGCATTCGGTGAGCAATTGTGGATCAGCCAGGTCGCTTTCGCTCAAGCGATCGCGGTAATGCTTCTCCACCCAGGCGGTCAGGGTGTCGTAGAGCGAGGGGGTGAGGATGACGCCCGGGTTGACCGCCGCCAGCTCGTTGTCCTTCAGGGCCACGCGCAGGCGCAGGCACGCCGGGCCACCGCCGTTCTGCATGCTCTGCTTGAGGTCGAAGACCTTCACCTCGCGGATCGGGCCGTCCTCGGCGGTCAGGGTCTGCAGGTAGTGCCACACCCGCGCGTTGTTGCGGCACTCCTCCGGGACGATCAGCAGCATGCTGCCGTCGGCGCGGCTGAGCAGCTGGCTGTTGAACAGGTAGGAACGCACCGCGTCCTCCACCGTCACCGCCTCGCGGGGCACGCACACGGCCTGGAAGCGGCCACCGACGCGGCCCAGCTTGTCGTGCAACTCGGCCAGTACCTTGTCGGTCTCCAGGAAGGCGTCCTGGTGATGGAACAGCACCTCGCCATTGCCTACCGCGATCACGTCGTTGTGGAACACGCCCTGGTCGATCACCGCCGGGTTCTGCTGGGCGTAGACCACGCCGGCCTCGCTCAGCCCGTGCAGGCGCGCGACGGCCTGGCTGGCCTCCAGGGTCTGCCGCGCCGGGTAGCGCGAGGGCGCCGGGAAGCGGCTGTCGAAAGCGCTGCGGCCGAACACGAAGAACTCCACGCCGGCCTCGCCATAGCCCTTGCAGAACCGGGTATGGTTGGCCGCGCCTTCGTCACCGAACTGCGCCACCGCCGGCAGCGCGGCGTGGTGGGCGAAGTGGCGCTCGTCGGCGAACATCGCCCCCAGCACGCGACTGGTGGTGGGGTGCTCGATGCTGCGGTGGAACTTGCAGTTGAGGTTGGCAGCGGTGAAGTGCACGCGGCCGTCGGCAGTGTCGGCGCTGGGGCTGACGGTGCAGGCGTTGGCGGTCCACATGCTGGATGCCGAACTGCAGGCGGCCAGCAGCGGCATGGCCTCACGGGCGGCCTTCTCGATCACCTGGGCGTCGGTCCCGGCGAAGCCGAGGCTGCGCAGCGCGGCGACGTTGGGGCGCTCCTGCGGGGCGAGCACGCCCTGCTGGAAGCCCATGTCCATCAGCGCCTTCATCTTCGCCAGGCCCTGCAGGGCGGCTTCCTTGGGGCTGGAGACGGCCTGGCTGTTGCTCTGCGACGCCACGTTGCCGTAGGACAGGCCACCGTAGTTGTGGGTCGGGCCGACCAGACCGTCGAAGTTCACTTCATGGGCGCTCATAGGCTGACTCCAGGCGTCAGGGTTGCAGGCAGGGCGAGGGTTTCGCTTTCCAGCGAGGCGACCGGGTAGGCGCAGTAGTCAGCGGCGTAGTAGGCGCTGGCGCGGTGGTTGCCCGACGCGCCGACACCCCCGAAGGGCGCGCTGCTCGCGGCCCCGGTCAGTTGTTTGTTCCAGTTGACGATGCCGGCGCGGCTCTCGATGAAGAAGCGCTGGTACAGCTCGCGGGAGTCCGAGAGCAGGCCGGCAGCCAGGCCGTACTGGGTAGCGTTGGCCTCGGCCATGGCGGCCTCGAAGCCGTCGTAGCGGATCACCTGCAGCAGCGGGCCGAAGAACTCTTCGTCCGGTCGCTCGGCCACTGCAGTGACGTCGAGGATGCCGGGGGTCAGCAGCGCGGCGGTCTCCAGCGGCTGGGACATGGCCAGCAGCGGCGTGGCGCCCTGGGCGATCAGGTGCTCCTGGGCCTTGAGCAGGTGGCGCGCGGCGTCCAGGGAGATCACCGAGCCCATGAAGGGCGCCGGCTGGGCGTCGAAGGCGCCGACCTGGATGCTCGCCGCCACCGCCACCAGGCGCGCCAGAAGCGCGTCGCCCCAGGCGCCGACCGGCACCAGCAGGCGGCGGGCGCAGGTGCAGCGCTGGCCGGCGGAGATGAAGGCGGACTGGATGATGGTGTAGACGGCCGCATCGACATCGGCCACCTCGTCCACCACCAACGGGTTGTTGCCGCCCATCTCCAGCGCCAGGATCTTGTCCGGGCGGCCGGCGAACTGCTGGTGCAGCAGGTTGCCGGTGCGGCTGGAACCGGTGAAGAACAGGCCGTCGATGCCCGGGTTGCCGGCCAGGGCGACGCCGGTTTCGCGGCCGCCCTGCACCAGGTTGAGCACGCCGGCGGGCAGGCCCGCTTCGATCCAGCACTGGACCGTCAGCTCGGCCACCTTGGGGGTCAGCTCACTGGGCTTGAACACCACGGCATTGCCGGCCAGCAGCGCGGGCACGATGTGGCCGTTGGGCAGGTGGCCAGGGAAGTTGTAGGGGCCGAACACGGCGACCACGCCGTGGGGCTTGTGGCGCAGCACGGCGGTGGCATCGGCCAGCGGGCCGCTCTTCTCGCCGGTGCGTTCGCGGTAGCTCTGGATGGAGATGGCGACCTTGTTGACCATGCTGGTCACTTCGGTGGCGGACTCCCACAGCGGCTTGCCGGTCTCCTCGCCGATGCAACGGGCCAGTTCGTCGGCGCGGGTCTTGAGGGTGGCGGCGAAGCGTTCGAGAACGGCGATGCGCGCGTCCAGGCTCAGGCGGGCCCAGGCCGGGAAGGCCGCACGGGCGGCAGCCACGGCCGCTTCGACCTGTTCGGCGCTGGCGCCCTGCCCGCTCCAGACGGATGCCTGGGTGACCGGGTTCAGCGAGTCGAAGGCCTCGCCCTGCCCGGCCTGCCAGGCGCCTGCGATGTAATGGGTGCTCATTTCACGGACTCCTTGGCCGACAGGGGCACGGCGCGAACCGAGGCGCCAGCCGAGAGTTTCAGGCGCTTGGCGGTGTCGGCGTCCACCACCAGGGTGCCGGCAGCCAGACGCGCCGGAGCGGCGGTGACGCGGCAATCCTCGCGCTTGCGGTTGTGGATCAGGTACGGCGTGGCGTCCTCGCCGGGGGTGCCGACGGCCAGCACCAGCGCCTGGCTGTCCTGCACGGCGCGGATCTTCGCGGTCTGGCATTCGATGGCCGGGCCGGCGTCGAAGATGTCGACGTAGCCCTGGAAGCTGAAGCCCTCGCCCTTGAGCATTGCCAGGGCCGGCTCGGTGTCGGTGTGCACGCGCCCGATCACGTCCCGCGCCGCCTCGGAGAGGAAGCAGGTGTAGAGCGGGAACTTGGGCATCAGCTCGGCGATGAAGGCCTTGTTGCCGACGCCGGTGAGGTAGTCCGCGCGGGAGAACTCCATCTTGAAGAAATGCCGGCCCAGGCTTTCCCAGAACGGCGAGACGCCGTGCTCGTCGGACATGCCGCGCATCTCGGCGATCACCTTGTCGCCGAACAGCTCGGGGAACTCGGCGATGAACAGGAAGCGCGCCTTGGACAGCAGGCGCCCGTTGAGGCCGGTGCGGTAGCCGGCGTGCAGGAACAGCGAGCACAGCTCGGAGTTGCCGGTCAGGTCGTTGGCCAGGAACAGCGTGGGGATCTGCCGGTGGATGTTCAGCTCCTGGGAGGCGCTGACGGTGAGCCCGACGCGGTAGTTGTACCAGGGCTCGCGCAGGCCCACGGCGCCGGCCACGGCGGAGATGCCGACGACCTTGCCGTCGTCGTCCTCGAGCACGAACAGGTAGTCGGCATCGGCCCGCTCGGCCTCGCCACGGAATGCCTTCTCGGCCCAGCCCACACGGTGGGTCAGGCGCTCCTCGTTGGCGGGCAGCGTGGTCAGGCCGGCGCCGGTGCTGCGCGCCAGGTCGATCAGGGCCGGCAGGTCGGCGCTGCGTACGGGACGAACGATCATAGTCACTCCGTTAGAGCTTCGTGCTGCGAGCGGCAGGTCGGGCGGCACGCCGCCCAGGGCTGGCACTCGGGGTTAAATCGCCACCAGGCGCACGCTGGCGCCCTCGCCGACGCCCAGGGCTTCGGCGGCTTCGGCGGTGAGTTCCACCGGCTTGCCCGGGGCCCAGTCCAGCTCGGCCACCACGGCGCGGAAGTCCTGCAGCTGGCCGTTGCTCACCAGGTACTGGCGGCCCACCTTGGGCGCGGCACCGATGCGCACCGGCACCACGCGGCTCTGGGCGATGGAGCGGATGCCGGACGTGCGGGCGTGCAGGGTCGGGCCACCGTCGAAGATGTCGATGTAGTTGTCGGTCTCGAAGCCTTCGCGCATGAGGATGTCGAAGGTGATCTGCGCGCGCGGGTGCACCTGCCCCATGGACTCCTGGGCCTCGTCGGGCAGCAGCGGCACGTAGATGGGGTAGTTCGGCATCAGCTCGGCGAGGAAGGTGCGGCTCTTCAGCCCCGACAGGCGCTCGGCCTCGACGTAGTTGAGGTCGAAGAAGTTGCGCCCGACGGCGTTCCAGAACGGCGACTCACCCTGGTCGTCGCTGTAGCCGACGATCTCCACCACCACCGCATCGGCGAAGCGCTCGGGGTGGCTGGCCATGAACAGCAGGCGGCCGCGGGAGTTGAGTTCGGCGAAGGCGGTGTTCACCAGGTCGCGCTCGACGTAGAAGCTGGTCAGCAGGCTGTTGCCGGTGAGGTCGTGGCACAGCGAGAGGACGTGGATCTTGTTGTGGATCTTCAGCTCCCGGGACGCATGCACGAAGGTCTCGTTGCGGAAGCTGTAGAAGGGCTCGGAGAAACCAGCGGAGGCGACGATGGCGGAGCAGCCCACCAGGCAGCCGCGCTCGGTGTCTTCCAGCACGAAGAAATAGCTCTCCTCACCGTTGAAGCTCACTTCGGCAGCGAAGGACGCTTCGGAGGCGGTGATCTTCTCGCCCAGGCGACCGGCGTCGTCCGGGAGGGACGTGACACCCACGGGGCTGTCCGCGGCCAGTCGCTGAACATCGGCGAGGTCGGCCATTTGCGCGGGGCGCATCACCAGCATGGGGTCACTCCTTCAATAAAGGCTCCGGCGGCGCCGTTGGCCGACCGGAGAAAACGGCGGCCAATGGGCCGCCGATCACGCATGAAAAACCTTCATCCCTGGTTGTGCGACGCGGCACCTCCTGTGCCGCGCCTTCCGGGCCCTCAGGCCTGGGTCAGCTTGGCCACGGCGCGCTCGAAGCGGTCCAGGCCTTCATCGATGTCGGCATCCGGAATCACCAGGCTGGGCGCGAAGCGCACCACGTCCGGGCTGGCCTGCAGCACCATCACGGCTTCCTTCTCGGCGGCGTTGAGCACGTCCTTGGCCTTGCCTTTCCAGGCATCGGCCAGTACCGCGCCGATCAGCAGGCCCAGGCCGCGCACTTCACTGAACAGGCCGTACTTCTGGCCGATGGCCTCGAGGCGTGCCTTGAAGCGCTCGTGCTTGGCGGTGATGCCGCTGAGCACTTCGGGGGTGGTGATCACGTCCAGCACCGCTTCGGCCACGGCGCAGGCCAGCGGGTTGCCACCGTAGGTGGTGCCGTGGGTGCCCACGGAGAGGTGCTTGGCGATCTCGGTGGTGGTCAGCATGGCGCCGATGGGGAAACCGCCGCCCAGGCTCTTGGCGCTGGAAAGGATGTCCGGGGTCACGCCGTAGTGCTGGTAGGCGAACAGGTGGCCGCTGCGGCCCATGCCGCTCTGCACTTCGTCGAACACCAGCAGGGCGTTGTGCTCGTCGCACAGCTTGCGGGCGCCTTCCAGGTAGGCCTGGTCGGCCGGCAGCACGCCGCCCTCCCCTTGCACGGGTTCGAGGACCACGGCGCAGGTCTTGTCGGAGATGGCGGCCTTCAGGGCTTCCAGGTCGTTGAACGGCACATGGGTGATGCCTTCCATCTTCGGACCGAAGCCGTCGGAGTACTTCGGCTGGCCGCCCACGGTGACGGTGAACAGGGTGCGCCCGTGGAAGCTGTTGGTGGCGGCGATGATCTCGTGCTTCTGCGGGCCATAAACGTCGTGGGCGTAGCGACGGGCCAGCTTGAACGCGGCCTCGTTGGCCTCGGCACCGGAGTTGGCGAGGAACACGCGCTCGGCGAAGGTGGCGTCCACCAGCTTCCGGGCCAGGCGCAGGGCCGGCTCGTTGGTGAAGACGTTGGAAACGTGCCAGATCTTGTTGGCCTGGTCGGTCAGTGCCTTGACCAGTGCCGGGTGAGCATGCCCCAGGGAATTCACGGCGATGCCGCCGGCGAAGTCGATCAGTTCACGGCCGCTCTGGTCCCAGACGCGGGAACCCTGGCCTCGCACCGGGATGAACGCGGCGGGGGCATAGTTGGGGACCATCAGCTGATCGAAATCGGCGCGCTCGACCTGCGCATGCTCAACGGACATCAGTTTCTCCTGCCTGAAGCGGCTAGTGGTGAAAGGATTGTAGGGAGTGATCCGGGGTTGGCATTGCCGCCAAGCGACAACTTCTTACAGCCCAAACCCGCGAAAATCCGAGGCTTTCGGAAATGCGACAGAAAGCGTCGGGAAGGCGCAGTTTAAACGCGGATCGCCACAGGACGCACGGGGCACAGCGTATTCGCCACGGGATGACCGGCGGGTATCCGTCATGCGCAAGGACACCAGGCGAGACAGCGCATCGAGACGCCATGCACCGGCACGCCGCACCCGCGACCGGGGCTGCCAGCACAAGGAAGACAGGAACGAGGCGCCGGGCGCTGCAAGCCGCCCGCCCGGCGCCGGTGATCAGCCGCGCTCGGACAGTGCCGGCTGGTTGTCGAAGGGGCCGCCGCTGCGCCGCTGGTTGCGGTCTTCGCGGGGGGTGACGCCGAAGAAGTTGCGGTAGGCGCTGGAGAAGTGCGGGCCGGAGGAGAAGCCGCAGGAGAGGCCGATCTGGATGATCGACTTGCTGGTCTGCATCAGCATCTGCCGGGCCTTGTTCAGGCGCAGTTCCAGGTAGTACTGGCTGGGCACGCGGTTGAGGTACTGCTTGAAGATGCGCTCCAGCTGGCGGCGCGACACGCACACGTGCTGGGCGATCTCGTCGGTGGTCAGCGGCTCCTCGATGTTGGCTTCCATCAGCAGCACCGCCTGGGTGAGCTTCGGGTGGCTGGAACCGAGGCGGTTCTGCAGCGGGATGCGCTGGCGCTCGCCGCCTTCGCGGATGCGCTCCACCACCAGTTCCTCGGACACCGCGCCGGCCAGCTCGGCGCCGTGGTCACGGGCCAGCACCGCCAGCAGCAGGTCGAGCACCGCCAGGCCGCCGCAGGCGGTGAGGCGGTCGCGGTCCCAGTCGAACAGGTGGCTGGTGGCGATGACCTTGGGGAAGCGCTCGCTGAAATCGTCCTGCCAGCGCCAGTGCACCGCCGCGCGGTAACCGTCCAGCAGGCCGAGCTGCGCCAGCGGGTAGACCCCGGCGGAGAGCCCGCCCACCACGCAGCCGGTGCGGGCCACCTGCTTCAGTGCCGTGGCCAGCCCGACGGACACCGCCGCCGGTGGCTCGTCGGCCAGCAGGAACAGGCGTGTCAGCCCTTCCAGCTTGCCGGTCCAGGGCTCGCCCGGCAGGCGCCAGCCGCCTTCGGCCGGTGCCTCGGCCTGGAGGAAGTGCAGGTCGTAGACCACTTCCGGGTGCAGGCGCTGGGCAACGCGCAGGGCCTCCTCGGCCAGCGCCAGGGTCATGGCCTTGGTGCCGGGCCAGAGCAGGAAACCGATTCGTTGGGCAGTCATGGCAGGCAGCTTAGCCTCAGTCGGCACGATTTACTTGAGGCTTCCGGAGAGGAACTGCTTGAGCCGCTCGGATTGTGGATTGGCCAACACATCCTTCGGGCAGCCGGTCTCTTCGACCACGCCCTTGTGCAGGAAAATCAACTGGTTGGACACCTCGCGGGCGAAGCCCATCTCGTGGGTGACCACCACCATGGTGCGGCCTTCCAGGGCCAGGTCCTTCATGACCTTGAGCACCTCGCCCACCAGTTCGGGGTCGAGGGCGGAAGTGGGCTCGTCGAACAGCATCACCTCCGGCTCCACCGCCAGGGCGCGGGCGATGGCGACGCGCTGCTGCTCACCGCCAGACATGTGCGCCGGGTAGGCGTCCTTGCGGTGGGCCACGCCGACCTTGGCCAGGTAGTGCTCGGCCTTCTCGATGGCTTCCTTCTTCGACACGCCGAGCACGTGCACCGGCGCTTCGATGACGTTCTCCAGGGCGCTCATGTGCGACCACAGGTTGAAGTGCTGGAACACCATGGCCAGGCGCGAGCGCATGCGCTGCAGCTGCTTGGGGTCGGCCGCCTTGAGGCCGCCGTCCTTGTTGGCCACCAGCTTGAGCTCCTCGCCATTGAGCAGGATCTTGCCGCCGTGGGGCTGCTCAAGCAGGTTGATGCAGCGCAGGAAGGTACTTTTGCCCGATCCGCTCGAGCCGATGATACTGATCACATCGCCCGCCTTGGCGGCCAGGGAGACGCCCTTGAGGACTTCATGGCTGCCGTAGCGCTTGTGCAGGTCTTGGACTTCCAGTTTGTACATGGTCTCGGTCTCGATGCGATTGGATCAGTCGCTCAGCAAGCGTCCCTGACGAATGGGTTCACGGCCGGCCACCTTGGCCAGCCACAGTCCGGGTTGGGCGAAGCGGGTGCGCTCACGGGCGAACAGCACGCCGTCCACCGTGGCGCACACCGTGGAATGGCGGTCGCTCAAGGGGTCGATCACTTCGAACAGCGGCTCGCCAGCCCTGACCCGCGCACCGGCAGGCTGCAGGAAGCTGACCACGCCGGCGTGGGGCGGATAGAGCAGTTCGGTGCCCTCGAAAGGGGTCGGCTCGCACAGTGCCGGCGGCGCGGCCGGCCAGTCACCGTCGATCAACCCGTGCTCGGCGAGCACTGCGAGGATGGCCTCGGCGCGAGCCTCGGACAGCGGGCGGTCGGTATCGGCCACGCCGCCCAGCTCGACCGTGCTGGCCACACAGGCCAGCGGAATCGACGCGTGCGGGAAGCGCCGCGCCAGGCGCAGCCAGGGCAGCGAGCAGGCCTCGTCGAAGGAGCTGCCACCGGACTCTTCAGCGGTGAGCACGGCCGCGGCCCCCAGGCGGGCCGAGAGCCCGGCCAGCGGCGCGGCGTGCTGCGGCAGGCAGTACAGGTGCACGGCCGCCTCCAGGTCGCAATGCAGGTCCAGCACCAGGCCGGCGTCGCAGGCGTGGGTCAGCAGCAGGCGCTGCAGCCCCTCCAGCTCCGAAGTGGCCGGCGGCAGCTGGCGCAGGGCGGCCTGCATGGCCTCGCGGATGGTGGTGCGGTTGGCATCGGCGTCATCACCCAGGCGCCCTTCCAGGCCGGCCTCGATCTGGGCCGCCAGGTCGACGAAGCCCCGGTTGAAGTTGCGCCCACTGGTGAACTCGAAGCGACCCAGGTGAGTGGCCTGCAGCACCTGGCCGAGGCCGATGGGGTTGGCCACCGGCACCAGTTCGATGCAGCCGGTCAGGCGGCCTTCGGCCTCCAGTTCGGCCAGGCGCCGCTTGAGCTCCACCGCCACGCGCATGCCCGGCAGTTCATCGGCATGCAGGGACGCCTGCAGGTACGCCTTGCGCGCGCCGGCGCCGAAGCGGAAGACGCTCAGCTGGCGACGGGTACCGGGCAGGCCCCAGGGCAGTTCGTGATCGATGCGCTCCATGGCATCAGGCCTTGCGCGGGGCCAGGTAGGCCAGCCAGCGGCGCTCGGCCAGCTTGAACAGGCGCACCAGGATGAAGGTCAGGCACAGGTAGAACAGGCCGGCGGTGATGAACGCCTCGAACGGCAGGTAGTACTGCGAGTTCACGGTGCGCGCTGCGCCGGTGATGTCCACCAGGGTGACGATGGAGGCCAGGCTGGTGGTGTGCAGCATCATGATCACTTCGTTGCTGTACTGCGGCAGCGCACGGCGCAGGGCCGAGGGCAGCAGGATGCGGCGGTACAGTTTGGCGCGAGACATGCCGATGGCCTTGGCCGCCTCGATCTCGCCATGGGGCGTGGCCTTGAGGCTGCCGGCGAGGATCTCGGCGGTGTAGGCACTGGTGTTGATGGCGAACGCCAGGCAGGCGCAGAAGGTGGCGTTGGACAGGTAGGGCCAGAGCCAGCTTGCGCGCACGGCCTCGAACTGGGCCAGGCCGTAGTAGATGAGGAACAGCTGCACCAGCATCGGGGTGCCGCGGATGACGTAGGTGTAGAGCCAGGCCGGGAAGTTGACCATGGGCTGCTTGGAGACCCGCATCAGCGCCAGGGGCACGGCCACCAGCAGGCCGACGGCCAGGGAAATGGCCAGCAGCTTGAGGGTCACCAGCACGCCGCTGAAGTAGAGCGGCAGGTTCTCGTAGATGACGGTGTAGTCGAAGATCACGGATGCGCCCTCTCGCTCACAGATCGGCGGCCTTGATGCCGACGGAGTAACGTTTTTCCAGGAAGCGCAACGCCAGCAGCGACACGCTGGTCAGCACCAGGTACAGACCCGCCACGGCCAGGAAGAAGGTGAAGGGCTCGCGGGTGGCGTCCGCCGCGCTCTTGGCCTTGAACATCATGTCCTGCAGGCCCACCACGGACACCAGCGCGGTGGCCTTGGTCAGCACCAGCCAGTTGTTGGTGAAGCCGGGGATGGCGAAGCGGATCATCTGCGGCACGAGGATGCGGAAGAACACCTGGCGACCGTTCATGCCGTAGGCGAAGCCGGCCTCGCCCTGCCCTTTCGGGATGGCCATGAAGGCACCCCGGAAGGTCTCGGACAGGTAGGCACCGAAGATGAAGCCGAGGGTGAAGACCCCGGACCAGAACGGGTCGAGGTCGATGTAGTCGTCATAGCCGACCATAGGCCCCACCAGGTTCACCACCTGCTGGCCGCCGTAGAAGATCAGCAGGATCAGCACCAGGTCGGGAATGCCGCGGACCACGGTGGCATAGGCATCCCCCATGATGGCCAGCCAGCGCACCGGCGACAGGCGGAAGGCCGCGCCGACCAGGCCGAGCAGGATGGCCATGGACATGGAGGACAGCGCCAGCAGCAGGGTGAGCCAGGCACCCTCGAGAATGGTCGAGCCGTAGCCGTTGAGCATGTTTCAGGTCCTCTTGCAGCGCCCCAGGTGAAACCGGACAGCACCGCTGCAATGAAAAAGTGGCACAACCTGCAGGTTAGCCGCCGACCGTGACGCCCGGTCGCGCGGTGCCGTAGGGCGCCTCTAAAAACGTGGACGAGGCAGTCAGCGCAAGGCAAAAACAGACGAAAAAGCGCAGTTTACGTGGGGTAAATGAGCATTTTGAGGCTGTTTTTAACGCCGCGATGACAACGCAGGTAGTTTTTAGAGGTGCCCCGTGGTCGCGGGGCAGCCTCAACGTCCTGGTTGTGCCACTTCCGGGGAAGGGCGGAGGGGATTACTCGCCGTAGATGTTGAACTGGAAGTACTTGTCCTGGACTTCCTTGTACTTGCCGTTGGCACGGATGGCGGCGATGGCGGCGTTGATCTTGTCCGCCAGGGCCTTGTCGCCCTTGCGAACGGCGATGCCGGCGCCTTCACCGAAGTACTTCGGATCGGTGTAGTCCGGGCCTACCAGGGCGAAGCCCTTGCCGGCTTCGGTCTTGAGGAAGCCGTCGTCGATGTTCACGGCATCGGCCAGGGTCGCGTCGAGGCGGCCGGCGGTCATGTCGAGGAACACTTCGTTCTGCGAGCTGTAGCGCACCACTTCGATGCCGGCCGGGGCGTAGACCTCGGTGGCGAAGCGGTCGTAGGTGCTGGCGCGCTGGACGCCGACCTTCTTGCCTTTCAGGTCCACCAGCGGGTCGTTGATCACGGTGCCGGCCTTCATCGCCAGCTTGATCGGGGTCAGGTAGTAGCGGTTGGTGAAGTCGACGGACTTCTTGCGGTCTTCGGTGATGGTCATCGAGGACAGCACGGCGTCGAACTTGCGCACCTTGAGGGCGGGGATCAGGCCGTCGAACTCCTGCTCGATCCACTGGCACTTGACCTTCATCTCTTCGCAGAGGGCGTTGCCGATGTCGTAGTCGAAGCCGGTGATCTTGCCGTCCGGGGTCTTGAAGGCGAAGGGCGGGTAAGCGGCCTCAATGCCAATGCGCAGGGGCTTGGAATCATCGGCAGTGGCTGCCAGCGGCGACAGCAGGGTCAGCGCCAGAGCGCCGAGAAGGGCAATCTTCTTCATGTTTGACTCCTTGGAATAGGGAAGCATCTGCTGGCAGGAGAGATCGTGCCCAGACCATTCAGCGAATTGTAGAAATAGGCGCGGAATTTACCTTGATTGAACTCAGGGAAATGGCCTTGGCCGGGTGAGCGGCATTCTAGCGACAGCCCTAAAGTCGATATTTCTTCAATGCGACAACAAATTACAAAAGGCCAGGACGGCCGGGAGGGAGAGGTTGACAGCAACCTGCTTTCGTGACTAGGCAGTTCAATTCAGAACCTTCTGGAAAAGCAATTACCAGACCACTTTCCAACACCCCCAGTAAAAACGGGCGCTCCAGCCCGCTACCGGGCTGTCAGCCCCACCTCATTCAGCACCAGCCCGGGGCAATCCGCTCCCAGGCGCCCCAGAATGGCGCGCAAGGTTACACCCCGACTGTTACCGCTCGCTATCCCCCGTTGCCACACGCCTGCCGCTGGCACCGTCCGATATCAATCGACCAGAAGCAGAACGCCCCGCCGGGCTTGTGGCCGGGCGGGGCGTTCGCTGGAGCGGGAGGTCGCCGGGTCAGGCGGCCTGCATGGTGCGATGGGTGTCGATGAGGTGCTGCACCACGCCAGGATCAGCCAGCGTGGAGATGTCGCCGAGGGTGTCGTACTCGGCCACGGCGATCTTGCGCAGGATGCGGCGCATGATCTTGCCGGAGCGGGTCTTGGGCAGGCCGGGCGCCCACTGGATCACGTCCGGCGTGGCGATGGGGCCGATCTCGCGGCGCACCCACTGCTTCAGCTCCTGGCGCAGCGCTTCGGAGGATTCCACGCCGGCGTTGAGGGTGACGTAGACGTAGATGCCCTGTCCCTTGATGTCGTGGGGGACGCCGACCACGGCAGCCTCGGCGACTTTCGGGTGGGCGACCATGGCGCTCTCGATCTCGGCGGTGCCCATGCGGTGGCCGGAGACGTTGAGCACGTCGTCGACGCGGCCGGTGATCCAGTAGTAGCCGTCCTCGTCGCGACGGGCACCGTCACCGGTGAAGTACATGCCCTTGAAGGTCTTGAAGTAGGTGTCGACGTAGCGGTCGTGGTCGCCGTACAGGGTACGGGCCTGACCCGGCCAGGAGTCGATGATCACCAGGTTGCCTTCGGCGGCACCCTCGATCAGGTTGCCCAGGTTGTCCACCAGGGCCGGCTGCACGCCGAAGAAGGGCCGCGCGGCAGAGCCCGGCTTGAGGGCGTGGGCACCCGGCAGCGGGGTCATCAGGCAGGCGCCGGTCTCGGTCTGCCACCAGGTGTCGACGATCGGGCAGCGGGACTGGCCGACGTTCTCGTAGTACCAGTGCCAGGCTTCCGGGTTGATCGGCTCGCCCACCGAACCTAGCAGGCGCAGGCTGGAGCCGTCGGCACCGGCCACGGCAGCCTTGCCCTCGGCCATCATCGCGCGGATGGCGGTGGGGGCGGTGTAGAGGATGTTGACCTTGTGCTTGTCGATGATCTTGGCGACGCGGCTGACGTCCGGGTAGTTCGGCACGCCCTCGAACATCAGGGTGGTGGCGCCGTTGGAAAGCGGCCCGTACACCAGGTAGGTGTGGCCGGTGACCCAGCCGATGTCGGCGGTGCACCAGAAGACTTCGCCCGGGCGGTAGTCGAACACGCGCTCATGGGTCAGCGAGGCGTAGACCAGGTAGCCGCCGGTGGTGTGCAGCACGCCCTTGGGCTTACCGGTGGAGCCGGAGGTGTAGAGGATGAACAGCGGGTCCTCGGCACCCATCTCCTTCGGCAGGCACTGGCTGGAGGCGACCTTCATCAGGTCCTCGTACCAGACGTCGCGGTGCGGGTTCCACTTGATGGTGGAGCCGGTGCGCTTGACCACGATGAGCTTCTGGACGCTGTTGGTCTCGGGGTTGGTCAGGGCGTCGTCGACATTGGCTTTCAGCGGGGTCTTCTTGCCGCCACGCAGGCCTTCGTCGGCGGTGATCACCACCTTGGACTTGCAGTCGATGATGCGACCGGCCAGGGCTTCGGGGGAGAAGCCGCCGAAGACCACGGAGTGGATGGCGCCGATGCGGGTGCAGGCCAGCATGGCCACCACCGCCTCGGGGATCATCGGCATGTAGATGGTAACCACGTCACCGCGGTGCACATCCTGGCCGCGCAGGGCGTTGGCGAACTTGCACACTTCTTCGTGCAGCTCGCGGTAGGTGATGTTGCGGTGCTCGGACGGGTCGTCGCCTTCCCAGATGATCGCCAGCTGGTCGCCGCGCTCGGCGAGGTGACGATCCAGGCAGTTGGCGGAGAGGTTGAGGGTGCCGTCGGCGAACCACTTGATGTCGACGTGGTGATCGTCGAAGGAGGTCTGCTTGACCTTGGTGAACGGCTTGATCCAGTCGATGCGCTGAGCCTGCTCGCGCCAGAAACCATCGGGGTTGATCACCGACTGCTGGTACATGGCCTTGTAGGTCGCCTCGTTGGTCAGCGACTTTTCAGCCACCTCGGGACGCACCGGATACAGTGAAGCAGCACTCATGTCTCATACCTCGACGGGTAGTTGTTTTTGTATGCCGTCTTTTGTATCCCCCGCCTGTCAGTGGGGCCATTCGACCATGGTCTTACCGGACTTGGACCATGGTCTAAGCCCCGTGGAACGGGCCATCCAGCGCGTTTTCCAGGTGCCCCTGGCAGCGTCTGCCGCTCCAGGGCGCCGAAGCCCCAGAACGATCAATAAAGCGAACAGGTTTTTGCCAACCCCGAAAGCAGGCGCGCTCAAACCCGTAAAAATCGCGGAAATATTTAGCCAAAACCTATCGATTGATACGCATGGATACCTAAAGTTAATATTCCGTTCATTATGTTGAACAGTCACTCCCCTTCCCTGTCCTTCTCCCGTCTGGTGTCCCGCGAGGGCCACTGGACCGGCGACCTGTAGCGCCCCTCCCGTTCGGGCCGGACGACTTCGGCCACCTGCGCCCTGCGCACACCCGAAACCGATACACGGGCGATTCGCCATTGCCGGCGAGCCCGCAATGCCCATGGGAGGGCACCATGCGTTCCTGGATCTATCTTCTGACGGCGATCTTCTTCGAGGTCGTCGGCACCACCTCCATGTCCTTTGCCAACGAAAACAACCCGGTGCTGGGGCACCTGCTGATGTACGGGCTGATCGGCCTGTCGTATTTCTTCCTGGCACTGGCCGTCAAACGCGTCCCGGTCGGGGTCGCCTACGCCCTCTGGGAGGGCATCGGCATCGTGCTGATCACCGCCGTCAGCGTCGCCTGGCTGGGGGAAAGCCTCGGCCTGGCCAAGGCGCTGGGCATCGGCGTGATGATCGCCGGCATCCTGTTGATCAAGTTCGGTACCCACAGCTCGACCGAGCCGACTCGCCAGGAGGTGGCAGCATGAGCACCGTGACCTGGATTCACTTCGCCTGGCTGGGCGTAGCCATCGTCCTGGAAGTCCTGGCCAACATCCTGCTCAAGTACTCCGACGGCTTCCGCCGGCGCCTGCTCGGCGGCCTGTCCATCCTCTGCATCCTCGCGGCCTTCACCGCGCTGGCCCAAGCGGTGCAGGGCATGGAGCTGTCGATGGCCTACGCCATCTGGGGCGGCTTCGGCATCATCGCCACCGTTGCCCTGGGCTGGGCCCTGTTCGGCCAGCGGCTGGCCTGGCGCGGCTGGCTCGGCCTGAGCTTGCTGGTAGGCGGCATGACCCTGCTGAAACTCGCCTGACATGAAAAAGGCCCCGTGAGGGGCCTTCTTCATTTGTGCCGACGGTCAGACCAGGGTCAGGGTGACGTCGATGTTGCCGCGGGTGGCGTTGGAGTACGGGCAGACGATGTGGGCCTTGTCCACCAGTTCGCGGGCCTGGGCCTTGTCCATCCCCGGCAGGCTGATCTGCAGCTCCACCTCGATGCCGAAGCCGTTGGGGATGGCGCCGATGCCGACGATCCCTTCGATGGAGGCGTCAGCCGGCATCGGGTACTTGTCCCGTGCCGCGACAAACTTCATCGCGCCGATGAAGCACGCCGAATAACCGGCCGCGAAGAGTTGCTCGGGGTTGGTGCCCGAGCCGCCGGCACCGCCCAGTTCGCGCGGGGTGGTCAGGGCGACGTCCAGCACGCCATCGGAGGAAACGGCACGGCCATCACGGCCACCGGTGGCTTCTGCGTAGGCGCGGTATACGACGTTTTCGATGCTCATGGTGCGATCCTCGTGATCAGGTTGCGTTGGGGTAGATCCGATTCGATTTGCGCGATTTAATTTAGCGCTCAAATCTTCATGGCGATTAATTTATCGCTCATTAATTTTGCGCGCAAGATATTTAATTGGATCGTTTCGCTATGACCTCATTCCAGCGAGGCATAAGCCCAGCGCAGCGCCCGCGCGCCTAGCGATGAAAACCCGCTCGGCTGAGCGCCTGGGTCAGTGCGAGGGCGTATTGCCCCTGGCAATGCAGCCGCCCCTGCCCGTCCGGCAGGCCGAGCCCGAAGCCTTCGTCACCCTCGCCGAAGTAGAGAATGCCGTTGGGCAGTTCGGCCACCACCAGCACATCCTCCGGCTCGCCGGAGCGCAGGCGGGTGCAGGCATAGAAGGGCACGCGGCAGGCGGCGAACACCACCTGCTGGGCAGGCGAGCAGTCGCACAGGTGCTGGAACACCAGGTTCTTGATTTCGACGGTCGAAAACGATTGGCAGGTATCCATGGCGGGTCCGTCCTGCTTGTTATGGTTGAGCGGGCCTGACGTAGGGATCTTCGAACACCGAGTGCGAAAATCTAGCAGTCGCAGGGCGGCTTTCCACCCCAACCAGTAACAGGATCAGACGAACGCGACGGAGGGGTCAGGACGAAGAAACGCGCGGCCCGAGCAGGATGATGGCAGCACCGATGATGCAGAGCGCCGCGCCCAGCCAGTCGCTGGCCAGCGGGCGGGTGCGCTCGACGAAGGCCAGCCAGCAGAGTGACGCGACGATGTAGACCCCGCCGTAGGCGGCGTAGGCCCGCCCCGCGTAGGCCGCTTCGACCCGGGTGAGCAGGAGGGCGAACAGGGTGAGGCTCAGCAGCCCGGGGGCGATCCACAGCGCACTGCGTCCAAGCCGCAACCACATCCAGAAGGCGTAGCAGCCGGCGATCTCGAACAGCGCCGCGAGGAAGAACCACAGGTAGTTGAGCATGGGTGCCTCCAGGGCGAGTGCGACCGGGGCCGGCCGCCTGATGTCAACCGCGCAACGCGCCTTCCCGTTCCCAGGCGCAGCGCACGCGCAGGCCGGCTTCCTGCGGGCTGTGGAAGCCCTGTTCGCTTTCCCAGCGGAAGGTGTGGGTGCCGTTGAGCTCCGTCTCCAGGTGCACCACGGCGCTGCCCCAGTAGAGCTGCTCCAGCAACGCCTCGAACTGCTTCACCCAGAGGTTCCACTCGTACTCGATGGCGGGGTAGCTGGCGCCGAAGTGAATCACCTGGGTCTGGTAGAGGCCGAGCCCGGGGCGGCGGCTGAAGGAGAACATCTCGCGGCCGAGAAAGGGCCAGATATCGCCGGCAGGCAGGCGCTCGATCACCGCGCGGTTGGTCTCGCGGCGATGATCCAGCACCTCGGGATCATCGGACGGCCAATCGCGGATGCAGCCATAGACGATGGATTCAGAGTCCACACAAGCACTCCAGGAAAACTGAGGCAGCCTTCTAACACAGGGCCGGCGGCCAGGAAAGGAACTGCGCGCTATTTCCGCGCATCCGCCTTGCCGCGCCCCAGTAGCCAGGCCAGCACGCAGAGCAGCGAGGCCAGCGCGGTGATGACCATGAAGGGCCCCTGGTAGTCGCCCGCAAGGTCCCGGCCGAGGCCGGCGAGCACCGGCGTCAGGCTGCCGAGGCTGTAGCCGGCGAACAACATCATCGCCGTCCAGCGGCTGACGGCGAGGGAACTGTTCACCTCATAGAGCGGCAGCACCATGGCCAGGGAGAAGGAACCGGAGAGCCCCAGGCCCAGCAACAGCGCCCAGAGTTCGGGCGCCTGGGTTGGCGCGAAGGTGATCATCACCAGGCACAGCGTGCTGATGAAGCCGCACGCCAGCAGCAGGTGATAGCGGTTGCCGAAACGCTGGGCCAGCCAGGGCAGCACGAAGGAACTGGGCAGCCCCATCAGCATGAACAGGCTGAACAGGCTGTTGCTGCGCAGGCTGCTGAAGCCGGCCTCGCCATAGCGGGCCACCAGCCAGGTGGCCAGGGCGTAGAACAAGCCGGCCTGGATGGCGAAGAAAGCGGTGATCAACCACGCACGCGGCTCACGCCAGGGCAGGCCAGCCGCCCCGCCCTCCTCGGCTTTCTCGGCCCGGTTGGGCAGGCACAGCCAGAGCAGCATCGCCACCCCGGCGGGAATGGCCCAGGCGGCCAGGCCCAGGTGCCAGCCACCCTGGGCCAGCACCACCACCGGCTCGGTGAGCACCGCACCGGCTGCACCGCCCACGGTCATGCTCAGGGCATACCAGGCGACGACCCGGCCGACGTGGTCATGGAAATGGCGCTTGATGAAACCCGACATCAGTGGGCCGGCGATGGCGATGCCGGCGCCCAGGGCGGCCGCGCTGCCGATCAGCACGGCGCTGTGGTGCGACCCGAGACGGGCCGCCAGAGCCAAGCCGATCAAGCCCAGGCATCCGGCGATGACCCGCTCCAGCCCGAAGCGCACAGCCAGACGCGGCGCCAGCGGGGCCAGCAGCCCCATGCAGAGGACCGGCAGTGCGGTGGTCAGGCTGATCAGCCCGCGGCTCAGGGACAACTCGGCGGCAATGCGCTCGATGAGCGGGGCGAGGGAGGTGATGCCGGGGCGAAGGTTGATCGCTCCCAGCACCAGAGCGAGCATCAGGAGGGCTCGGGATACAGGCTTCACAGGGCTTCCAGGGTCGTCGACAGGCAGGTCGGGGAGCGGAACCCTACTACTCCCCTCCCCGGCCAGGCAAGGCTGGAAGCCCCATAAATTGACCGAGCGATCAGGACGCCTGGCGGTTCCTGGCGCGCATTTTCTCGGCCATGGTGGCCATTTCGTCGTAGAGGGCCTGGGGGTTCTTCTGCTTGATGGTCCAGGCCATCCGGCCCTGTTCGTGGGGCAGGATCATGAAGGTGCCGGCGGCCACTTCGTCGTAGATATAGCTGGCGATGTCGGCGGCGCTGATCGGCGAGCTTTCCAGCAGCTTGCCCACCTGCTGCTTCATGGCCGGGGTCGGGCCACGGAAGGAGTCCAGCAGGTTGGTCTGGAAGAAGGATGGGCAGACCACATGGACGCCGATGCCCTCCTGGCGCAATTCGATCAGCAGGCTTTCCGACAGGGCCACGACGCCGGCCTTGGCCACGTTGTAGTTGCTCATGGCCGGGCCCTGCATCAGCGCCGCCATGGAGGCGATGTTGACGATGCGCCCACGGCTCTTCTGCAGCAACGGCAGGAAGGCCTTGCAGCCCTTGACCACGCCCATGAGGTTGATCGCGATCTGCCAGTCCCAATCCTCCAGGGACAGTTCCTCGAAGAAGCCGCCGGAGGCCACGCCAGCGTTGTTGACGATGATGTCGATGCCGCCGAGCTTCTGCTCGCAAGCCTGGGCGAATGCGGTGAGCTGGCTGTAGTCACGCACGTCGCAACGCTGGGTGAAGCCATCGCCGCCGGCTTCGCGAACCAGGGCGAGGGTTTCCGCCAGGCCGGCCTCGTTGACGTCGGACAGGGCGAGCTTGCTGCCTTCGCGGGCCCAGCGCAGGGCGATCTCGCGGCCCAGGCCCGAGCCGGCGCCAGTGATCATGATGCGGTTGTGCATGGTGAGGGTGCCTTCTGCTGTGCTAGATGCCCGCAGTGTAGCGAGGCCCCTGGCGCCGAAGCGCGAAATCAGGACGCTGAATGACCGGTGCAAAACGTTGCTTCACGGGCTTGCGCAGCGCCCCGCGAGCGGCATCCCCGAGAACGCTTCAGAAGGCCGTGCGGCGCTTCAGTCCACGCCACAGCACCAGCCCGTAGACCAGCAGGTTGAGACTGATGACCACGGCGCCCAGCCAGAGCTGGATGGCGTCGGTCAACCCGGCCGGGTAGATCACCGGCAGGATGTAGCGCTCGACGAAGCCACCGGGGTAGCCCGACTCGCCTGCCGCGTGCCGCAAGCTGTTTTCCAGGTCCGTCAGCGGACAGCGCAGGTGCAGCAGTTCCACGCAGGCGCCCCAGGCCACGGCCGGCAGATGCAGCATCGCCATCCAGTTGCGCATCAGCACAGCCAACCCACCCAGCAGCACGAAAAGAATGAAGGCCAGGTGCACCAGCACCACCGCATCCGCCGCGATCCGTTCGATCATCCGCTCGCTGTCGGCGCATCCCCGCGCCGCCTCCTTGATAAAGGCTGGAATGAAAACACCCTGAACCCGCTGCGCACCGCTGAAGTCGGAACACATAGGCACGGGTAGAAAAGGCCGCAAAGCCTCGCTGCCCTGCGCCAGGAAGTCCAGAACCAATCAGAAACAAGGAGTCCACCATGGGCCTGAGCACCATCCTGCTGCTGATCCTGATCCTCCTGCTGGTCGGCGGACTGCCGGTCTTCCCCCACTCCCGCTCCTGGGGCTATGGCCCGTCCGGCATCGTCGGTGCGCTGCTGGTGATCCTCATCGTGCTGATGCTGCTGGGGCGCATCTAGCGCGGCGAACGACCGGCTCGGAAAAGAAGAAGGGCAGCCAATGGCTGCCCTTCTTCTTGTTGGCCGAGCGATCAGTGGGCGACGGCGCCACTGGCACCCAGGCCGGTCTGGGAGCGGACGAACTGCGGGAAGAAGCGCGCACGCTCTTCATCAGCAGCCGTGGACTTGTCGGTGATGGAGAAGAACCAGATACCGACGAAGGCCACCAGGATGGAGAACAGGGCCGGGTACTCGTAGGGGTAGATGGCTTCGGCGTGGCCGAGGATCTGAACCCAGATGGTCGGGCCGAGGATCATCAGCGTGACGGCCGTTACCAGCCCCAGCCAGCCGCCGATCATGGCGCCACGGGTGGTCAGCTTCTTCCAGTACATGGAAAGGATCAGCACCGGGAAGTTGCAGCTGGCGGCGATGGAGAAGGCCAGGCCCACCATGAAGGCGATGTTCTGCTTCTCGAACAGGATGCCCAGGCCGATGGCCAGGACGCCCAGTGCGACGGTGGTGATCTTCGAGACGCGCAGCTCATCCTTCTCGTTGGCCTTGCCCTTCTTGACCACGGAGGCGTACAGGTCGTGGGACACGGCCGAGGCGCCCGCCAGGGTCAGGCCTGCCACGACCGCGAGGATGGTGGCGAAGGCAACGGCGGAGATGAAGCCGAGGAACAGGCTGCCACCCACGGCGTTGGCCAGGTGCACCGCTGCCATGTTGTTGCCGCCGATGAGGGCGCCGGTGGCGTCCTTGAAGGCCGGGTTGGTGCTGACCAGCAGGATGGCGCCGAAGCCGATGATGAAGGTCAGGATGTAGAAGTAGCCGATGAAGCCGGTGGCGAAGAACACCGATTTACGGGCTTCCTTGGCATCGCTCACGGTGAAGAAGCGCATCAGGATGTGCGGCAGGCCAGCGGTGCCAAACATCAGCGCCAGGCCCAGGGAGATGGCCGAGATCGGGTCCTTCACCAGGCCGCCGGGGCTCATGATGGCCTCGCCTTTCGGGTGGACCTTGATGGCCTCGCTGAACAGGGCGGCGAAGTCGAAATTGACGTGCTTGAGCACCATGATCGCCATGAAGGAGGCGCCGGAGAGCAGCAGCACGGCCTTGATGATCTGCACCCAGGTGGTGGCCAGCATGCCGCCGAACAGCACGTAGCAGACCATCAGGATGCCCACCAGCACCACGGCAACGTGGTAGTTCAGGCCGAACAGCAGCTCGATCAGCTTGCCGGCACCGACCATCTGCGCGATCAGGTAGAAGGCCACCACCACCAGCGAACCGCAGGCAGAAAGGGTGCGGATTTCCTTCTGCTTCAGGCGGTAGGAGGCGACGTCGGCGAAGGTGTACTTGCCGAGGTTGCGCAGGCGTTCGGCGATCAGGAACAGGATCACCGGCCAACCGACGAGGAAGCCGATGGAGTAGATCAGGCCGTCATAGCCCGAGGTGAACACCAGCGCGGAAATGCCCAGGAAGGACGCGGCGGACATGTAGTCGCCGGCGATGGCCAGGCCATTCTGGAAGCCGGTGATGCTGCCGCCGGCGGTGTAGAAGTCGGCAGTCGACTTGCTGCGCTTGGAGGCCCAGTAGGTGATGCAGAGGGTGAAGCCGACGAAGGCCACGAACATGACGATGGCGGACACGTTCACCGGCTGGCGTTGCACATCGCCTTCGATGGCACCGGCTGCCCAGAGTGCCGGCGCGGCGACCATCAGGCCCGCGGCGGCAAGAAGCGAGAGAATACGCGCGCTCATTGCTGCGCCTCCTTGAGGATTTCCTGGTTCAGCCGGTCGAACTCGCCGTTGGCGCGG
This sequence comes from Pseudomonas sp. SLBN-26, assembly GCF_006715895.1. Classification (NCBI taxonomy): domain Bacteria; kingdom Pseudomonadati; phylum Pseudomonadota; class Gammaproteobacteria; order Pseudomonadales; family Pseudomonadaceae; genus Pseudomonas; species Pseudomonas sp. SLBN-26. Next base: position 6,071,685 of record NZ_VFOB01000001.1, on the reverse strand, counting down.
CGCACGTAGACACCGGTCAGGACGAAGGCGGTGAGGATGATCCCGACGCCGATCGGAATGCCGAGGGTGATCGGCGAGTCGGCGCTGAGGCGCATGCCCAGTACCTGCGGCTCGAAGGCGATCAGCAGGATGAAGGCCAGGTAGAGGCCGAGCATGATGGCAGAGAGCAACCAGGCGAAACGTTCACGCTTGGTCACCAGTTCCTTGAAGCGCGGATTCTCGTGAATCCGTTGGTAAATGCTGTCGTTCATTTTGTTGTTGTCCTCCACAGCACATGGGTGGTGAAAGCAACTCTAGATCGACCATGCACGGGTGACAGACGACCTTAGTCGTAGCGCCGCCGCTTTCTAGACCAAGGTCGTACACCCTTGATTGACCGGGGCTATCGTCACCATTCCCGCGTTGCATTTCCTTCCACGCTGCACGGCCATTAGTCTGGCGAACATGAATCATTCGCAACTGCGGAACACCATCATGCTCAAGACCGTGACCTTCACCCTCATGCACTTCGGCATCGCCTTCACGGTGGCCTACCTGCTCACCGGCAGCGTGACGGTCGGCGGCCTGGTGGCCCTGGTGGAACCCTTGGTGAACTCGGTGGGTTTCCACCTGCACGAGAAGCTCTGGAAGCGCCTGGAAGCCCGGGGCATCGATGGTGCGAACGGCTTTGCGGGCTGGAGTCATCGCCACGCCTGAAGGCATCGGTAACGACTGGACACAGGCAGCGGCGGATCGGAAGGAAAGGCACATTCCTACGCAGGGTGCTAATCCGCTAAGATTCGGCGCTTTGCCGCCAGTCGCGACACATCCAATGAGCCCAACCAGCCGATTCCCCCTGTTTCCCTACCTGTTCGCATCTCTGATCGCCCTGTTGTCGCTCGCCGGCCTCTGGTACGGCCAGGGCAAGCCGGTGATCCTGCCGGACGCCGCCACGCCGACCCACAAGCTGCAATGTGCGTCCTACAGCCCGTTCGACAAGGACCAATCGCCGTTCGACCAGCCGTTCGTCCTGCGCCCCGAACGCATGGATGCCGACCTGGCGCTGCTGGCGACGCGCTTCTACTGCGTGCGCACCTATTCGATGACCGGCCTCGAAGCCATGCCGGAGCTGGCCCGCAAGCACGGGCTGAAGCTGATGCTCGGCGCCTGGGTCAACGGCAACCCGGTGGACACCGGCAAGGAAATCACCGCGCTGGTGAAAGCCGCCAACGCCAACCCGGACGTGGTCGAGGCAGTGATCGTCGGCAACGAGACCCTGCTGCGCAAGGAGGTGACCGGCGCCCAGCTGGCCAAGCTCATCACCGAGGTGAAAGCCCAGGTGAAGCAACCGGTGACCTACGCCGATGTGTGGGAGTTCTGGCTGCGCCATCCGGAGGTGGCTCCGGCGGTGGACTTCCTCACCATCCACCTGCTGCCCTACTGGGAAGACGACCCGGCGGGGATCGACGAGGCCCTCGCCCACGTCGGCGAAATCCGCGAGGACTTCGGCAAGCGCTTCGCGCCCAAGGACATCCTGATCGGCGAGACCGGCTGGCCCAGCGAGGGACGCCAGCGCGAAACCGCACTGCCCAGCCGCGTGAACGAGGCCAAGTTCATCCGTGGCTTCGTCCACATGGCCGAGGAGAACGGCTGGCGCTACAACCTGATCGAAGCCTTCGACCAGCCCTGGAAGCGCGTCAGCGAAGGCGCGGTGGGCGGCTACTGGGGCCTGTTCAGCGCCGACCGTACCGAGAAAGGCGTGCTGGCCGGGCCGGTCTCCAACCTCCCCCACTGGCCGAACTGGCTGGGCGCCAGCGCCCTGTTGTTCCTGGTCGCCCTCGCTCTGGGTGGCCGCCCCGCCTCGGTGCGCGCGGCCTGGCTGATGCCGCTACTGGCCGCCCTGGGCGCCGGCAGCATCGGCATGTGGGCCGAGCTGACCCGCGTGACCGCACGCTATGCCGGCGAGTGGGCCTGGGCCGCCGCCATCGTGGCGCTGAACCTGGTGGTGCTGGCCCACGGTGTGCTGAGCCTGTCCGCCCGGGATGCAGCGCGTGAACGCCTGTTCGCCTGGCTGGAAGCCCGTGGCGGCTGGTGGCTGCTCAGTGCCGGCTTCGTCGGCGCGGTGCTGATGCTGGGCCTGGTATTCGATGCGCGCTACCGCAGCTTCCCCAGCGCAGCACTGCTGCTGCCGGCTCTGTTCTATCTCGCCCGCCCGGTCAGCGCCTCGCGCCGCGAGACGCTGCTGCTGGCCCTGATGATCGGCCTGGGGATCATTCCCCAGCTTGTCGAGGAAACCCTGGGCAACATCCAGGCCATCGGCTGGGCGGCCACCGCCCTGCTGATGACCCTGGCGATGGTTCGCAGCCTAAAGCTGACACGCTGAGATCGGCTGGACCGCTCGAAGAGCCCGCCTCATGGCGGGCTTTTTGTTGGGAGTCGAACGGGGGCTGCAGCGCCGTCCATGAGCGGAGCAGGGACGTACGTGCAGACCTCAGGAGACAGATCAGGATGGTTGCCGCCAGGAATCATGCGGGCATGAAAAAGCCCGCCAGTAGGCGGGCTTCTTCACGACTGGAGCAGCGGGATCAGACCAGCTTTTCCAGCTCGGGTACGGCTTCGAACAGGTCAGCCACCAGGCCGTAGTCAGCCACCTGGAAGATCGGAGCTTCTTCGTCCTTGTTGATAGCGACGATGACCTTGGAGTCCTTCATGCCGGCCAGGTGCTGGATGGCACCGGAGATGCCCACGGCGATGTACAGCTGCGGGGCGACGATCTTGCCGGTCTGGCCGACCTGCATGTCGTTCGGCACGAAGCCGGCGTCGACGGCGGCGCGGGAAGCACCGACGGCAGCGCCCAGCTTGTCGGCCAGGGAGTACAGGTGCTTGAAGTTGTCGCCGTTGCCCATGCCACGGCCGCCGGAGACGACGATCTTGGCTGCGGTCAGTTCGGGACGGTCGGACTTGGCCAGCTCTTCACCCACGAAGGCGGATTTGCCAGCGTCGTTGGCAGCGCCCACGGCTTCGATGGCGGCGGAGCCACCTTCGGCAGCAGCAGCGTCGAAGCCGGTGGTACGAACGGTGATCACTTTGATGGCAGCAGTGGACTGCACGGTGGCGATGGCGTTACCGGCGTAGATCGGACGCTTGAAGGTGTCGGCACTTTCAACAGCGATGATCTCGGAGATCTGGTCGACGTCCAGCAGCGCAGCAGCGCGCGGCAGGAAGTTCTTGCCGTTGGTGGTGGCAGCAGCCAGGACGTGGCTGTAGCCCTTGCCCAGCTCGGCGATCAGGGGCGCGACGTTTTCCGGCAGCTGATGGGCGAAAGCCGCGCTGTCAGCAACCAGTACCTTGGAAACGCCAGCAACCTTGGCAGCCGCTTCGGCAGCACCGCCAACGCCGGAACCGGCAACCAGGACGTGAATGTCGCCGCCGATCTTCTGGGCAGCGGTCACTACGTTCAGGGTAGCGGCGGCCAGGGCGGAGTTAGTGTGTTCAGCGATAACCAGGATAGCCATTTAGATTACCTTCGCCTCGTTCTTCAGTTTCTCGACCAGTTCAGCCACGGACTTGACCTTGATGCCGGCGCTGCGGGCAGCAGGCGCTTCGACTTTCAGGGTCTTGACGGTGGAGGCGGTGGAAACGCCCAGGGCGTCGGGGGTAACCACGTCCAGCGGCTTCTTCTTGGCCTTCATGATGTTCGGCAGCGAAGCGTAGCGCGGCTCGTTCAGACGCAGGTCGGTGGTGACGATGGCCGGGAGGTTCAGGGCCACGGTCTGCAGGCCGCCGTCGATCTCACGGGTGACATTGACCTTGTCTCCAGCGACTTCGACCTTGGAGGCGAAGGTGCCCTGGGCGAAGCCAGTGAGGGCGCCCAGCATCTGGCCGGTCTGGTTGTTGTCGCTGTCGATGGACTGCTTGCCGAGAATCACGAGCTGGGGTTGCTCCTTGTCCACGACGGCTTTCAGCAGCTTGGCGACGGCCAGGGAGTTCAGCTCATCGGCCGACTCGACCAGGATGGCGCGGTCAGCACCGAGGGCCAGGGCAGTACGCAGCTGCTCTTGAGCGGTGTTCGGGCCAATGGTGACGACGACGATTTCGGTCGCGACGCCTTTTTCCTTCAGACGCACGGCCTCTTCGACAGCGATCTCGCAGAAGGGGTTCATCGACATCTTGACGTTGGCGAGGTCGACGCCGGAGTTGTCCGCCTTGACGCGGACCTTGACGTTGTAGTCGACCACTCGTTTGACAGCTACAAGAACCTTCATGGATTCCTCGTTACTCTCCGGTGAAATAAGAATGTCGCCAAGGCGAACCTGGCGGGTGATGCTCATCGGCCGGAACCGACGGTCAGCCCATACGGCGAGTGCAAAACCGACCGTATCTTGACCGTAACACCCAAACCGGTCAATACGGGAAAATACCCAGTCATAAGCCGCAGAGCCTTATCCTATCAGGCTTTGACAAAATTCAAACAAACGTTTGTATTGGACCCGCCAAAGGGTGTGGATATAATGCGCCAGCTCTGGTCAGGGATCGAGCCTAGCCCTCCCACATAAAACATCGAAGAGAGCCTTGAGGAGATAGACAGTGGAACGCGAATACATGGAATTCGACGTCGTCATCGTCGGCGCCGGCCCGTCTGGCCTGTCCGCAGCATGCCGACTGAAGCAGAAGGCCGCCGAAGCTGGTCAGGAGATCAGCGTATGCGTGGTCGAGAAAGGTTCCGAAGTCGGCGCCCACATCCTCTCGGGTGCAGTCTTCGAACCCCGCGCGCTCAACGAACTGTTCCCTGACTGGAAGGAGCTGGGCGCTCCGCTGAACACTCCGGTCAAGCGCGACGACATCTATATGCTCAAGGATGCCGAGGGCGCGATCAAGATCCCCGACCTCTTCGTGCCCAAGACCATGCACAACGAGGGCAACTACATCATCTCCCTGGGCAACCTGTGCCGCTGGCTGGCCCAGCAGGCCGAAGGCCTGGGCGTCGAGATCTACCCGGGCTTCGCCGCCCAGGAAGCGCTGATCGACGAGAATGGCGTGGTTCGCGGCATCATCACCGGCGACCTCGGTGTCGACCGTGAAGGCCACCCGAAGGAAGGCTACTACACCCCCGGCATGGAACTGCGTGCCAAGTACACCCTGTTCGCCGAAGGCTGCCGTGGCCACATCGGCAAGCAGCTGATCAAGAAATACAACCTCGACTCCGAGGCCGATGCCCAGCACTACGGCATCGGCATCAAGGAGATCTGGGACATCGACCCGTCCAAGCACGAGCAGGGCCTGGTGGTGCACACCGCCGGCTGGCCGATGGACATCATGGGCACCGAGAACACCGGCGGCTCCTTCCTTTATCACCTGGAGAACAACCAGGTGGTCGTGGGTCTGATCATCGACCTGTCCTACGCCAACCCCTACCTTTCGCCGTTCGACGAGTTCCAGCGCTACAAGCACCACCCGGTGATCAAGCAGTACCTGGAAGGCGGCAAGCGCGTCGCCTACGGTGCCCGCGCCATCTGCAAGGGCGGCCTGAACTCCCTGCCGAAGATGGTCTTCCCGGGCGGCGCGCTGATCGGCTGCGACCTGGGTACCCTGAACTTCGCCAAGATCAAGGGCAGCCACACCGCCATGAAGTCCGGCATGCTCGCTGCGGAGGCCATCGCCGCCGCCCTGGCCGCCGGCAAGGAAGGTGGCGACGAACTGACCGGCTACGTCGATGCCTTCAAGTCCAGCTGGCTGTACGACGAGCTGTTCTGCAGCCGCAACTTCGGTGCCGCCATCCACAAGTACGGCGCCCTGGTCGGCGGTGCGTTCAACTACATCGACCAGAACTGGTTCGGCGGCAAGATTCCCTTCACCCTGCGTGACAACAAGCCGGACTACGCCTGCCTGAAGCCCGCCGCCCAGTCCCAGCGCATCGACTATCCGAAGCCGGACGGCAAGATCAGCTTCGACAAGCTGTCCTCGGTATTCCTCTCCAACACCAACCATGAAGAGGAACAACCCTGCCACCTGAAGCTCACCGACCCGAGCATTCCGCTCGAGAAGAACCTGCCGCTGTACGACGAACCCGCCCAACGCTACTGCCCGGCCGGCGTATACGAGGTGGTGACCCAGGAAGACGGCAACAAGCGCTTCCAGATCAACGCCCAGAACTGCGTCCACTGCAAGACCTGCGACATCAAGGACCCGGCGCAGAACATCACCTGGGTTGCCCCGGAAGGCACCGGTGGCCCGAACTACCCCAACATGTAATCGCCACAAACAGGAAAGGCCCCAAGGGGGCCTTTTTTGTTGCTTGTGGGAAAGCCGATCAAGGCTCTTCGCCGATCGGGAAGAACTCCCCGCCCGACCACACCCCCAGCCAGCGACGACCATCGATTTCGCGCACCACCGCCAACTCGACCAGTTGGTAGAAGACGTTGCGGTGGATCAGCGCCTCCAGGTTGGCCCGCACATGCACATAGGGCGAAGGCTCCTGGGTGACCGGATCGATCACTACGCGAATGGGATGCTCGGCGCCGGCCTCCACCTCGTCCTCGACATGCGTGACGAAGCGCAGCACCTGACGCTCGCCCTCCCCGCTCACCTCGACACTTACCGCAACGAAGGGCGCGTCCTCGACGGTGATGCCGACCTTTTCCACCGGTGTCACCAGGAAGTAGTCATCGCCGTCGCGGCGGATGATGGACGAGAACAGCCGCACCATCGGCTTCCGCCCGATGGGCGAACCGAGGTAGTACCAGGTCCCGTCCCGGGCGATGCGCATGTCGATGTCGCCACAGAAATCGGGGTTCCACAGGTGGACAGGTGGCAGCCCCTTTCCCTTGGGCAGCTGTGCCAGCAGATCACCTGCCTTGCCTGTATCGCTCATGGCATCCTCCTCAGCGGCTCAGCCCCAACAGGCTGCGCGCATACTCTCTCAGGGGCGGACCGATCAGGTCCTCGGGCTTCTGGTCATAGAAGGTGAACAGCCCGCCGCGGTTGGTGATCCGCGCGGTGTCCACCAGGTAGCGGGTGTTGGTCTCGATCAGCATCAGCTGGATCACGCCGTTGTCGACGCCGAGCCTATCCACCGCTTCCTGGTCCTCCCACTCTTCCAGCGTGCCGATCCGGTCATCCGCATCGGCGAAGCGCGTATACAGCAGGTAGTTCGCCCCAACCGCCCGCGCCTCGCTCATCGCCTGCTCCAGGCTCACTGGCTGGCGTGCGCGACGGACCATGGGGAAATACTCGACGAAGCCCCGGAACGCCTCCTCCGCCACCACGTTCGGCCGGGTATGGGTGCCGTTCTCCGGCATGAAGGCGCTCTGGGCGATATAGATGAGGGAGTCCGCCTGCAGGCGCCACGTATTGGCACGGCGCGTCTCGCTGTGGTCCAGCAGGCCCGCATCGCTCATATGGTCCCGCGCGCCCAGGGCCAGGTCGCTCACCTTCATGCAGCCACCCAACGCCACGATCACCAGCAACACCATCAGCCTATGCATAACGTTCCTCCGTCCAGCGACGTAAATCCGGCACTGGCGGTATGAAATGCAGGTTCCGCGCCATCACAACCCGCGCTGCCATTCCTGGCGAAGATTGGCGCGCCCAGGCATAGCGATGGCCTGGCGCACCTGCTCCAGCAGGCGCGGCTTGTCCGCTCCCAGCTGCCCCTTGAGGACCAGGTAGTTGGACGCATGGTCACTGCGGAAGACGGTGTCGTGCAGCTCCAGCCCCTCCAGCATCCGCTCGACTTCGCGGAACAGGCCGATCTGGTCCAGGGGGCGGAAATCCTCGAAACGCGACCGCAGGCGGTCATCCCCCATGGGAAAGCTGACCACCAGCGTGGATAGAAATTCGGGCTGGGTCTCGTTCATCAACTGCGCTGAATGATCAGCATGCTGGTCACTGAGCACCGTTCCGCCCAACCCGTTGAGGATCATCACCGAACGGGTGATGCCAGCCTCGCCGAGCTTCAGCAGTGCATCGCGGGTCGAGGCCGCGGTTTCACCCTTGTTGACCCGGGCCAGCACCTCGTCGTCCCCCGACTCGGCACCGACATACACCATCCCCAAGCCCGCATCGGCCAACTCCTTCAGCTCCTCGACCGATTTGCGACGCAAGTTCCTCGGCAGGCAATAGCTGGAGACACGCCTCACCTCCGGCAGGTGCTCGGCAATGGCGCGGAGAATCGTCAGCAGGCGGTGAGTCGGCAGCACCAGCGCATCGCCATCAGCCAGGAAAACCCGCTGGACGATCAGTTGTTCGCCGCAGCGACGGATTTCCTCCAGCACTTGCGCTTCATCACGCGCCCGGAATTTCTTCTGGGGCTGCGTGTACATCTCGCAAAAGGTGCACTGGTTCCACGAACAGCCGTTGGTCACCGGCAGGATCAGGGAGTTCGCCTCACTCGGCGGCCGGAACACGGGTTCGATATAGGAAACGGGAAAGCTCATGGGCTGTTTCTCGCCGAGGCGGCCATCAGCCGCCGATGATCTTCATGACCGTCACACCACCGGAGAAGGCGACATCCTGCTTGTCCGCCAACGCGCTGACGAGCAGCCGCTGCAGTGCAGGGAGTGCCTGGTGACGGGGTTTGTGCAGCAAGTCCCCCACATAGTGACGATTGCTGGAGGACAGGCAGCCATGCAGCCAGCCCGTGGACGACAGGCGCAGCCGCGAACAGGTCCGGCAGAAGGGCACGCTCTCATTGGCGATCACCCCGAAGTGGCCGCGCCCCGGAATCTCATAGCGCAACGCGGTCGCGTCCACCGGCGCATCGGCCTGGACATAGGCGTACTGCTCGCCAATGGCGGCCAGCAGTTCATCCAGGCCGACGAACTGACGCAGGAAGCCAGCCGCGTCGCGTGCCAGGTGCCCCATGCGCATCAGTTCGATGAAGCGCAGCTCGAAGCCGCGCGCCAGGCAGTACTCCAGCAGGGGCAGCACCTGGTCGAGGTTCTGGCCCCGCAGCGGCACCATGTTGACCTTGATCCTGATCCCGGCAGCGGCCGCTTCATCCATTCCACGAAGCACGGACGCCAGGTCTCCTCCCCTGGCGATCCGGCGGAAGGCATCCGCATCGAGGGTATCCAGGGAAACATTGAGGCGACGGATGCCGCTGGCAAGCAGCGCGGGCAACTTGCGGGAAAGCAGCTGGCCATTGGTGGTCAGGCTGATGTCATCGAGACCGAGCTGGCCGATGCCATCCAGAAAGGCTTCGAGCTTGGGGCTGACCAAGGGCTCTCCGCCGGTGATGCGCAACCGTTCGATGCCTGCGGCTTCGATCAGGTAGGCCACACCGCGCACCAGCGCATCGGCAGGCAACTCGTCATGGGCGGCGACCAGGCGCTTGCCGTCAGGCACGCAGTAGGTGCAGGCATAGTTGCAAGCGGCAGTGAGGCTGATGCGCAGGTTACGAAACCGCCTGCCTTGTCGATCGACGATCACGGGACGCTCCGAGGAGGGGGTGGCGCAGTATATCGCCGGGCCCCGAGCCCGTCCCATGGCTCGGCGCCCAGCAGGCGTCCATCACTCAGCCGGATGGCGATTCATTGTCACGCTTGCGCTTGTTGCCCATGCGCACGCCGATGTCCATCAGGAACTGGAAGAAGCCTTCCTGGTCTTCCAGGACGTTGCTCCAGAAAGGCGAGTGGTAGAGCGCAACGGCGCCATGCACCAGCGCCCAGGCCGCGCAGTAGTGGAAGTAAGGCGGTACGTCTTCAAGCTTGCCTTCGGCGATACGCCCCTTGATCAGCTGGGTCAGGCGCTCGAAGTTGGACGCACGGATCTTGTGCAGTTGCTCCACCATCTCGGGCACCTGGCTGTTCTTCACCACCTTCTCCTCCAGGCGGTCGAACAGGCGGTAGCGCTGCGGATCCCGCATCCGGAACTCGAAATAGGCGCGGGACAGGGCTTCCTTGTCGCGATCCACGTCCGCCGAGTGGAGCAGTTCGTTCAGGTCGCGCTCGTAGTCCAGCATCAGGCGCAGGTAGATCTCGGCCTTGGACTTGAAGTGCTTGTAGATCGTGCCTTTGCCGATACCCACTGCGTCGGCAATCATCTCGACGGTGACGCTGTCCTCGCCCTGCTCCAGGAACAGTTTGAGCGCGGTATCGAGGATTTCCTGCTCGCGGCGGCGAAACTCACGGACTTTACGGGGTTCTTTCTGCATAAAGGGACTATAGGGTCAAAAATCAAGCCGCGTATTATGCCTAAATGCCGGCAAAATGCACGGAACATCCGACTATGAGCGTATTGCCAGCACCCAGCCGGGCATATTAGGCAGCAGCCGACACGCCCCCGGATGGCTGGAAAGCGCGACCCAGAAGGGTTTCGCCCCCTCCAAACAGAACGCCTGGAAGATATCCAGACATCAATCCGACCGGATTCGATCAGCAATCTATAAGACGACGCCAGACGATTCGACGCTCGCTGTAAGCCCGATCAAAGTGGAAAAAGTCATGTTGCGCCCATTCTTTGGGGCTGCGGCATGCAAGACGGTAGGCAGGAACAGGGGGGACTCAGCGGGCGCGGGAGTATTCCAAATCTGTTTAAAAAACGACCGATCTGCTCTGGACGCTCGGGGATATTGGCCAATACTTCCCTTTACCGGTGCGCGGCATCTCCCCCCAAGTGCCCCGCCGGCCAAAGTACCGAGGATCGCGTACTTTGTTTTACTCCTAATGGTCTTGACCCGGATTCATCCCCCAGAACCCGGGTTTTTTTTGCCTGTGCGTCAGGCAGCCGATTGGGCCAGCGGGAACAGACGGTAGAAGTTGGCCGTGGTCTGCTCGGCCAGCGCGTCATAGGACACACCCCGCAGCTCCGCCAGGAACTCCGCCACCTCGCGCACATACTGCGGCAGGTTCGCTTTGCCCCGGTGGGGCACCGGTGCCAGGTAGGGGGAATCCGTCTCTACCAGCAACCGATCGGCAGGCACCTGGCGAGCGACCTCACGCAGCGCCTCGGCATTGCGGAAGGTGACGATCCCTGAAAGGGAGATATAGAAGCCGATGTCGAGCGCAGCCCGGGCCATGTCCCAGTCTTCGGTGAAGCAATGCAACACGCCTGCCTGGGGCAAGGCAGCTTCTCGCAGCAGGGCAAGGGTGTCCGCCCGCGCCTCGCGCGTGTGGACGATGACCGGCTTGCCGGTGATCCGTGCAGCCTCGAGGTGCAGTTGGAAAGCCTGTTGCTGGAGCTCCGCTGCCTCCGGCTCGTAGTGATAGTCGAGCCCGGTCTCGCCAATGGCCACCACACGCGGGTGATCCAGTTCCTGCAGCAACCAGTCCAAGGCTGGGGGCTGACCAGGCGCGAGGTCCAGCGGATGGACGCCGACCGAGCAGTGCACATCACCGTAGCGGTCGGCCAGGGCCTTCACTGCGGCAGCGTTGTCGGCGCTCACGCCAATGCAGAGGAATTGCCCAACGCCCCGGGCGCGCGCCGCATCGAGCGCTGCATCGAGGGAGCCGCCATGGGCAGCCAGGTCAAGGCGATCAAGATGACAATGAGAGTCGACCAACATGGTGCGGGGTGCCACTGGAGGGATACAGGGAAGCGCCGCCTGGGCGGCGCCGGAGATTACATGGTGTGGGTGGGACGATCGGACTTCAGCGCACCGGCCAGGTAGGTCTCGATCTTGTTGCGGGCGGTGGTGTCGCCATCGTTGAACTGAACGCCGATACCGGCAGCCCGGTTGCCCTGGGCGCCCTTCGGGGTGATCCACACCACCTTGCCCGCCACCGGGATCTTCTCCTGCTCATCCATTAGGTTCAGCAGCATGAACACCTCGTCACCGAGCTTGTAGCTCTTGTTGGTAGGGATGAACAGGCCACCGTTCTTGATGAACGGCATGTAGGCGGCGTAGAGCACGGACTTGTCCTTGATCGTCAGGGACAGGATCCCGTTACGCGGGCCTAGATTGGGTGGGAGACTCATTCGGCGTTCCTGCTGGCTGGCTCAGTGGGCGATTCTAGCCCGGTCCGGGCAAGCTTGCCCACTGCACCAGCAAGGCTTCGAGAAGCAAGACACGGTTGAGATTGGCCTTGCCCAGCACCTTCTGCCGCTGCTGTAGCAGCCACTCCTGCATCGCCAGCACCTTGGCCTGGGAGGATTTGTCCGCCAGGTACTGGACGACCTTGCGCATGTCCGCCAGCCCCAGCCCCGCTTCGTCCTGCGTCAACTGGTAGCGCAGCATCAACTGGGCCCAGTCGCAGAACCAGTCGAACAGCAGCACCAGCGGCACTGCGTTCCAGCCTTCGGCCAACTGACTGACGCCGACTTGCTGCTTGATCAGCTTCTTCACCCCCTCCACCACCTGGGCACGCTGCTCCAGCACGCCTTGTCCGTGCAGACGCAACGCGGTCAGGGGCGAGCCGCCGGCCAGGGCCAACAGGTCCGAGCGAGTCGCGGCATCACTGTCGGGCAGGGCCCGGGCGAGCCAGGCCAGGCTCTCCGCCTCACCTGGCAACGGGCATGCCTGCTGTACACAGCGGCTCTTGATCGTGGGCAGCAGGCGGCTCGGCTGGTGGCTGATGAGCAGCAGCACGGTGTCGCCGGAGGGCTCCTCCAGACTCTTGAGCAGGGCGTTGGCCGCGTTCAGGTTCATGGACTCCGCCGGCTCGAGCAGTACGACCTTGCGCCCCCCCAACTGAGCGGTCTGCACGACGAAATCCACCAGGTCTCGCACCTGATCGACACGGATTGCCTTGTCGACCTCCTCCGGTTCCAGCACGTAGTTGTCAGGGTGAGTGCCCGCTGCCAGCAGGAAGCAGGACTTGCACTGACCACAGGCATCGTTTCCCGCAGGTTGCTGGCACAGCAGCCGTGCCATCAGGCGTTCAGCAAGCGCACGCTTGCCGATGCCGGCCGGCCCATGCAGCAGGTAGGCATGGGCATGACACGGGCGACCGGCCAGGTGCTGCCAGAGCGAGTCCTGCCAGGGGTAGGCTTCAGCCATGGCAGCGCTCCAGCAACTCCGGCAGGAGAGCGTCCAGGTAACGCTGGACATCGGCCAGGGGCTTCGCCGCATCGATCACCCGGTAACGCTCGGGCGCCTGGGCGGCACGCTCGAGATAGGTCTGGCGAACGGCGTCGAAGAAGCTGCGGTTCTCCTGCTCGAAACGGTCCAGCCGGCCACGAGCTGCGGCGCGCTGGAGGCCCACTTCCACCGGCAGGTCGAACACCAAGGTCAGGTCCGGGCGCAGGCTGCCCTGGACGAAGCGCTCCAGTTCGGCAATACGCGCCATCGACACACCCCGGCCACCGCCCTGGTAGGCGTAGGTGGCGTCGGTGAAGCGATCACACAGCACCACTTGCCCGGCCTCAAGCGCAGGGCGAATGACGCGGTCCAGGTGCTGGGCGCGGGCGGCGAACATCAGCAGCAGTTCGGTATCCACCGCCATCGACTCGTCACTGGGCGCCAGCAGCAGCTCGCGGATGCGTTCGGCCAACGGCGTGCCACCGGGCTCGCGGGTTAGCAGGACTTCAACGCCACGCTCGCGCAGGCGAGAGGCGATGAAGTCGCGATTGGTGCTCTTGCCGGCCCCTTCGGGGCCTTCGAGCGTAATGAACAGGCCGTTCACGGGGTGTCCTTCTTGCTGACGGGAGCGGGACTCGAGCGGTAGTCCGCACGGCGGTTGAGCTGGAACTCACGGACCGCCTTGTTGTGCGCCTCGAGGGTCTCCGAAAAAACGTGGCTACCGTCGCCACGGGCGACGAAGTAAAGGCTTTTGCCTTCCACCGGGTTGAGGGCCGCATGGATGGCCTCGCGCCCCACCATGGCGATGGGTGTCGGCGGCATTCCGGCGATGACGTAGGTGTTGTAGGGCGTCGCCTCGCGCAGGTGGGCACGGGTGATCTTGCCGGTGTAGCGCTCACCCAGGCCGTAGATCACCGTGGGATCGGTCTGCAGCAACATGCCCTGCTGGAGGCGACGGATGAACACGCCGGCGATCTGCCCACGCTCCTCCGGGACGCCGGTCTCCTTTTCCACCATCGAGGCCATGATCAATGCCTCGTAGGCATCCTTGTAGGGCAAGCCCTGGGCACGGGATTGCCACTCCTCGTCCAGGACCTGCTCCAGGCGCTGGTGAGCCTGGCGAAGCAGGTCCGTATCACGCATGCCGCGTACATAACGGTAGGTATCGGGGAAGAATCGCCCCTCGGGATGCTGGCCTTCCAGACCGAGGCGCTTCATCACTTCATCATCGCTGGCACCGGCCAGGGTCTGTTCCAGCTTGACCTGCTTGGCCAACGCGGCTCGCAGTTGGCGGAAATTCCAGCCTTCGACCAGGGTGAGGCTGTACTGGACGACATCGGCCCGCTGCCAGAGTCCGAGCAACCCTTCGGCGGTCATGCCCGGGGTCATGCGGTACTCACCGCTGTGCAGTGCCTGGCCGGAAAGGTTGAAACGCCAGTACTGGCGCAGCCAGAAGGCGCTGTGGATCACGCCCTGCTCCTCCAGTCGATTGAGCATGCCACCCGGGGTGGCACCCGCCGGAACATCGAGCAGGCGCTCCTCGCTGAGGTCGAGGGGCTGGGTGAGGGCCAGGTGCTGTTGCCAACCCGCGAACGCCAGCAAGAGACCAACGAGGAACAGGCCACCCTGCAGCAGCATGAGCAATTTGCGAATCACGAATCAGCAGTCCAGTTGGGCGAGGGCAAGGGGCTGCAGTTTACGGGTGAGCGGGCCCACCGACCAGACATGCTCGCTGCAGGCGCGCACCGGCCAGATGCCATAGAGGCTGTTGCAGGTAAAGACCTCGTCAGCGACCGCCAACTCGTCGAACGCGATGTCGCGGACCTGGACGTTGATTCCCTCGGCTGCGGCCAGATCCAGCAATGCCGCGCGCATGACACCCTGCACACCACAGCGCTGCAGGTCCGGCGTCAGCAACTGGCCGTCATGCACGAGGAAAAGGTTGCTGAACACGCCCTCGATCAGCCGGCCCGAATGGTCTCGTACCAGCCCTTCCGCATAGCGGGAATCACTCCACTCGGCACGCGCGAGAACCTGCTCAAGCCGGTTCAAATGCTTGAGGCCAGCCAGCAGGGGTTGCTCGGCCAGGCGCGTGGTGCAGGGAAAAAGCTCGATGCCCTCTTCGGCGCATACCGATGGGTAGGCAGGCAATGGACTGGCCATCAGCAGGCGACGGGCCGGACCGCTGGAGGGTGCATAGCCGCGCAGGCCATCACCCCGGGTGACGATGAGCTTTGCAACGCCCTCCCCCAACTCGGCGGAGAATGCCAGGAGCTCGTTACGAACCGTCTCCAGATCCAGGGACAGGAAGAGCCGACGCGCGCCTTCAGCCAAGCGCGCCAGATGACGTTCCAACAGGCTTGGAACGCCCCGGCGAACGGCGATGGTCTCGAACAGTCCATCGCCGTAGGCCAGGCCGCGATCCCTCATGGGAAGGGAGGCGGCCGGCCGGCCATCGATCCAGTCGTCCATCAGCCCTCGAAGCGACGGAACACCAGGGAACCGTTGGTGCCGCCAAAACCGAAGGAGTTGGACAGAACGACGTCGATGGGCATGGAGCGCGCCTGGTGAGGCACGAAGTCCAGGTCACAGCCTTCGTCCGGCTCCTCCAGGTTGATGGTCGGCGGAGCCACCTGGTCGCGGATCGCCAGCACGCTGAAGATCGCCTCAACGGCCCCGGCAGCGCCCAGGAGGTGGCCGGTCATCGACTTGGTCGAGCTCACCGCAACGCGGTAGGCGTGATCGCCGAAGACGCTCTTCACGGCAGCGGCTTCCGCCAGGTCACCGGCCGGCGTCGAGGTGCCATGGGCATTGATGTACTGCACCTGGTCCGCATTCAGACCAGCATCACGCAGGGCGTTGCGCATGCAGCGCGCGGCACCGGCGCCGTCATCCGGCGGAGAGGTCATGTGGAAGGCATCGCCACTCATGCCGAAGCCGACCAGCTCGGCATAGATGGTGGCGCCACGGGCACGGGCGTGCTCCAGCTCTTCAAGCACCAGCGCACCGGCGCCATCTGACAGCACGAAGCCATCGCGACCCTTGTCCCACGGGCGGCTCGCGCGAGTCGGCTCGTCGTTGCGGGTAGACAGTGCACGGGCCGCACCGAAGCCGCCGAGACCAAGGCCGCAGGCCGCCATCTCGGAGCCACCGGCGATCATCACATCCGCCTCACCGTAAGCGATGTTGCGCGCAGCCATGCCGATGCAGTGGGTGCCGGTGGTGCACGCCGTGGCGATGGCATAGTTAGGCCCCTGGATACCCAGGTGGATCGACAGGAAGCCGGACACCATGTTGATGATCGACCCCGGGACGAAGAACGGCGAGATGCGCCGCGGTCCCTGCTCGATCAGCGAACGGCAGTTGTTCTCGATGTTGGTCAGGCCACCGATGCCCGACCCCATGGCCACGCCGATGCGCTCGCGGTTGGCATCGGTCACTTCCAGGCCAGCGTCACGCACGGCCTGGAAACTCGCGGCCAGGCCGTACTGGATGAACAGGTCGAGCTTTCGTGCTTCCTTGGCCGACAGGTACTGCTCGACATCGAAGCCCTTGACCGAGCCGCCGAAACGGGTGGCATAGGCCGACAGATCCATATGCTCGATGAGGCCGATGCCACTGCGGCCAGCCAGGATGCCTTGCCAGCTATCGGCGACGGTGTTGCCCAAGGGCGACAGCATGCCAAGGCCGGTGATCACGACGCGTCTACGCGACACAGCGCTCTCCTTTTACATGTTGCTGATCGGCGGCAAAAACCGCTTAAAGAAAAGCCGCACGACCTTCAGGGTCGTGCGGCTTTTCCAGGTCGGGGAACCGACGATTACTTATTGCGCGTGAGCGTTGATGTAATCGATGGCTTCCTGAACGGTGGTGATCTTCTCGGCTTGCTCGTCCGGAATCTCGGTCTCGAATTCCTCTTCCAGAGCCATCACCAGCTCAACGGTGTCAAGGGAGTCGGCGCCCAGGTCTTCAACGAAGGAAGCGCTGTTGGTGACTTCGTCTTCTTTGACGCCCAGTTGCTCGGCGACGATCTTCTTGACGCGTTCTTCGATGGTGCTCATACCTTGTTTTCACTCCTATGGAAAAATCCGTGCAGCTTGGGCTGCAGTGTATAGAAAGGGTTTTCTGCTTTTCAAGCAGGACTCCGAACCCCTTCAGGCCCCGTCAGGAGCCGTCCAGAACCCAATTGCACTCGAGTACCGGATTTTAGACAGCTCGTATGACAGTTTCCTGAGGGGATTCGTCACATTCAGCTCATGTACATCCCACCGTTCACCGGAATGGTAGCCCCTGTGACGTAGGAAGCACCATCGGAAGCGAGGAATCCGACCACCTTCGCAATCTCCTCGGCCTGACCAAGGCGAGCCAGCGGAATCTGGGTCAACAGGGCCTCGCGCTGCGCATCGGGCAGTTCGCGAGTCATGTCGGTATCGATGAAGCCAGGGGCAACGGAGTTGACGGTGATGGCGCGAGAGCCCACTTCACGGGCCAGCGCCCGACCGAAGCCCTCGAGACCGGCCTTGGCAGCAGCGTAGTTGGCCTGGCCGGCGTTGCCCATCGCACCGACCACGGAGCCGATGTTGATGATGCGGCCCCAGCGCGCCTTGGTCATGCCCCTCAGAACTGCCTTGCTCAAGCGGAACAGGCTGTTCAGGTTGGTATTGATGACGTCGAACCACTCGTCGTCTTTCATGCGCAGCATCAGGTTGTCGCGGGTGATGCCGGCATTGTTCACCAGGATCAGCGGCTGCCCCAGATGCTGCTGGATGTGCTCCAGCGTGCTGGCGACGGATTCATCACTGCTGACATCCAGAACCAGGCCGGCCCCTTCGATGCCGTGCTCCTTCAGGTACTCGGCAATGCGCTCGGCGCCGCCCGGCGTGGTGGCGGTACCGATGACGACGGCACCTTGGCGGCCCAGTTCCAGGGCGATGGCCTGGCCGATACCACGGCTCGCGCCAGTAACCAGTGCGACCTTACCTTGCAGACTCATGGTCTTCTCCTTGATCAGGCCAGCGCAGCGCGAGCGGCTGCGAAGGCGTCGGGGGTATCCAGGTTATGGGTAGCGATGCCCTTGACGCAGCGCTTGTTCAGGCCACTCAGGACCTTGCCGGGGCCGCACTCGACGAGATCGGTCACACCCTGCTCGGACAGGCGCACCATCGACTCGACCCAGCGGACCGGGCTGTAGAGCTGAGCAAGGAGGTCGGCCTTGAGCACATCAAGATCGGTCACCACCGAGGCACTGACGTTCTGCACCAGCGCAATCTCGGGTGCCTTCCAGTCCAGCGCCTGGACAAACTCGGCGAAACGCTCTGCAGCAGGCTTCATCAAGGCGCAGTGGGACGGCACGCTCACCGGCAGCGGCATCGCACGCTTGGCACCGCGCGCCTTGCAGGCTTCGATGGCACGCTCGACAGCTGCAGCCGAACCGGCAATCACCACCTGGCCCGGCGCGTTGAAATTCACCGCGCTGACCACATCGCCCTTTGCAGCCTCGGCACAGGCTGCCAGTACATCGGCATCCTCGAGACCCAGGATGGCCGCCATGCCGCCCTGTCCAGCCGGGACGGCCTGCTGCATCAACTGCCCACGGCGCTCGACGAGCTTCACGGCGTCAGCGAACTGCAGGCTGCCTGCGGCTACCAGAGCGGAGTATTCGCCCAGGCTGTGACCGGCTACATAGGCGGGACGTGCGCCGCATTCCTGCAGCCACAGGCGCCACAAGGCGATGGATGCGGTCAGGATCGCCGGCTGGGTCTTGTCGGTCTGGTTGAGGCTTTCCTCGGGACCTTGCTGGGTCAGGGCCCACAGGTCGTAGCCGAGTACTTCGGAGGCTTCGCCGAAGGTCTCTGCGACCAGGCGGCTCGAAGCGCCATGCTCAGCCAGCATGCCAAGGGACTGAGAGCCCTGACCGGGGAAAACGAATGCGAGGGATGCGGACATTGGAACGGTTCCCGTGTTTGCCTTGTTCGATTCGCACACCTGGCGGCGCCAGGCGCAACGGACTGACAGTTGGATGACAACCCTCGGCCAGCGGTCACATCCTAGAGCAACAGATCCTCGAGCCGCCCATGGAGTCGCTGCGGCAGATTCTCCCGCACCTCGATGACGGCACGACGAATCGCACTCTGGAAACCATCCGCGCCAGCGGAGCCGTGGCTCTTCACCACGATCCCCTGCAGCCCGAGAAAGCTCGCGCCATTGTGGCGGGACGGAGCCAGGTCACCCTTGAGACGACTCAACAGCGGCAGTGCCAGCGCACCAACCAGACGGGAGCCAAGATTCTCGGTGAACAGGGACTCGATGCGCGCGGCAATCATCGCCACCAGACCCTCGCTGGACTTGAGCAGGATGTTGCCGACGAAGCCATCGCAGACCACCACATCCGCTTCGCCGCGATACAGCGCATCGCCCTCGATGTAGCCGATGTAGTTCAACCCATTGGCCTGCTGAAGCAGGCTGGCAGCGAGCTTGACCTGCTGGTTGCCCTTGATGTCCTCCGTGCCGACGTTCAGCAACGCCACACGAGGGCTGCGCAACCCGAGCGCCTCAGCCGCAACGCTGCCCATCACCGCAAACTGATAGAGATGCTCGGCACTGCAATCCACGTTGGCGCCCAGGTCCAGCAGGTGGCAATGGCCGCGCGCCGTGGGGATCGCAGTCACCATGGCAGGTCGATCGATTCCCGGCAGGGTCTTGAGCACATAGCGGGAAAGCGCCATCAACGCACCGGTATTGCCGGCGCTCACGCAGGCATGGGCACGCCCGGCACGGACGAGGTCCAGCGCGACACGCATGGAAGAGTCGGGCTTGCTGCGCAGCGCCTGCGAGGGCCGCTCGTCCATCGCCACCACTTCGGCAGCATGCTCGACGGACAGGCGTCGACGATCGACTCCGCTTTCGCGGGCGATGAGCTCTTCAAGGACAGGGGCTTGGCCGACAAGGACCAGATGCAAGGAGGGGAACTCAGCCAGGCAGGCAATGCTGGCCGGAACAATGCAACGGGGACCGAAGTCCCCGCCCATTGCGTCAATCGCTATAACAGAGACAGACAAGGATTACTCGTTCGAGCCCTTGTCGATCACTTTGCGACCACGGTAGAAGCCGTCCGGGGAGACGTGGTGGCGCAGGTGAACTTCACCGGTGCTCTTCTCGATGGACAGGGCATTGGCCTCGAGGGCGTCGTGGGAGCGACGCATGTCACGGGCAGAGCGGGATTTTTTGTTCTGCTGAACAGCCATAATCAATTAACTCCTAAACGTTTGGGTCACGCTTTAACTGCGCCAGTACGCTGAACGGGTTGGACCGCGGAACCTCGTCCTCGCTCGGTTCGGGCTCATCAAGCCCCGCCGGCTGCTGGCATTCCTCAGGGTCATGGGCCGGAACAATGGGCAAGGCCAGCAGAAGCTCGTCCTCGACCAGAGTCAGAAGATCCAGCGGATCCTCACCCACTTCCAGCACGTCATAGCCCTTGGGCAGTGACTGGCTGTCCGCACCCTCCTTCACCACGGCGTACGTACACTCGCTGTGGATCGGCAGCGCGACCAGCTCCAGGCAACGCTGACATACCATCTTGACCTCGACGTCGAGCTCGCTGTGGATCACCACAGTGCGCTGCTCGTCGCGCTCGAACGAAAGCCTCACGGTGACGCGACCTGCGTCATCGGAGAGGGGATCGCACAAACGCTCGAGACTGGCGAGAGGCAGCTCACCCTGGAGGGTGGCGCTGCGATCAGCCATCTTGCGCGGATCGACGTGAGTTGGAATCGGCCCATTCAACATAGGCGCGGTATTCTAGGGATGCCCCCCTGCCCTGTCAAAACAAATTCCGACCTGTCCGCCGCACGGCACGCCCGATAGAATCGCGGCATTTTTTCGCGGAGTCGATCATGACCAATCTGGTGCTCGCATCCAGCTCACCCTACCGGCGCGCCCTGCTGGAGCGCCTGGGCCTTCCCTTCACCTGGAGCGCGCCCGCCATCGATGAAACACGCCACCCGGGAGAAGGCGCCGAGCAACTGGTGCGCCGCCTTGCCGAACAGAAAGCCCGTGCCCTGGCGCACATCCATGAGCAGCACCTGATCATCGGCTCCGACCAGGTTGCCGTGCTCGGCCAGCAGGTCCTGGGCAAGCCCGGCGACTTCACCCGCGCCAAGCAGCAACTCATGGCCGCAAGCGGCGCCAGCGTAAGCTTCCTGACCGGCCTAGCCCTGCTCAATACGCGAACCGGCAGCTGCCAGGTGGATTGCATCCCCTTCACCGTGCACTTCCGCAAACTGGACGAAGCCACCATCGAGCGATACCTGCAGGCAGAGCAGCCCTACGACTGCGCCGGCAGCTTCAAGGCGGAAGGGCTCGGCGTCGCACTGTTCCGCACCACAGAGGGCGAGGACGCCACCAGCCTGGTTGGCCTGCCACTGATCCGCCTGGTGGACATGCTGCTCGCCGAAGGCCAACAGGTCCCCTGAAACGAAAAAGCCCGGCACAAGCCGGGCTTTTCTGGCAACTACCTGCGAGGTTCAGCGCAGCGAAGGCCCCTGGAACCCCATCCACATCGCCAACTGCTCAGCCATGCTCGCACCCAGGCGCTTGGCAAAGCGATCAAACGGCGTGTCCTGCTTCGTGTAATCGACGATTTCCTTGGCGCCGATGACCTCGCGCGCCACGTAGCTGGTGCTACCGAGTTTATCCACCAGACCCAGCTCAAGAGCCTGCTCACCGGACCAGACCAGGCCGCTGAAGAGCTCGGGATGCCCATCGACCTTCAGCCGATCACCTCGCCCCTTCTTCACGCTCTCGATGAACTGGCGATGAGTGGTATCCAGCACACCCTGCCAGAAGCGAGTCTCGTCGTCCTTCTGAGGCTGGAACGGATCAAGGAACGCCTTGTGCTCGCCCGAGGTGTAGACGCGACGCTCGACACCCAGCTTACCCATCAGGTCGACGAAACCGAAGCTGGCCGCCGTGACACCAATGGACCCCACCAGGCTCGCCTTGTCCGCGTAGATCTCGTCCGCTGCACTGGCAATGTAGTAGGCACCAGATGCCCCAAGATCAGTGATCACCGCATAGACCTTGGTATCGGGATGCTCACCCCGCAGCCGCCGGATCTCGTCATAGATGTAGCCCGACTGGACGGGACTGCCGCCCGGGCTGTTGATGCGCAGAACAACCCCCTTGGTCTTCGGATCCTCGAAGGCCGCCCTGAGACTGCTCACGATGTTGTCGGCACTCGCAGCCTCGTTATCCGCAATCATGCCGCGAACCTCGACCAGTGCCGTATGGGTCTCACCACGCGCCGCCGTCTTCTGCAGATCGAACAACGGCGAAAACATCAGCAGCGCGCCGAACAGATAAAGGAAGGTCAGGAGCTTGAAGAAAATACCCCAGCGCCGAGCTCGCCGCTGTTCCTGAACGCCCGCCAGGACAGCCTTCTCAAGCAGCCTCCAACTCTTGTCATCACCACCAGCGGGTGCCGATGCGTTCCATTCATCAGACATGCAATTCCACCTTGTTCACCGGGTTGTTCGCGCCACCAGCCAACCAATGGCGCAGCTCATCAAAACGCTCGATTGCCAGCGTCGGCGACTCCAGCCGCAGGACATCAAGCGACTGCGCGCCATAACCGACCGCCACGCAGTCCATTGCCGCATTGCGTGCCATGCGCAGATCAAAGGGCGAGTCCCCCACCATCAGCGACGCACCGGCATTGACACCGCAATGCGCCATGATCTGGCGCAGCATCAAGGGATCAGGCTTGCTCGCCGTTTCGTCAGCGCAGCGAGTGATATCGAAGTAGCACTCCCAACCACGCCCCGCCAGGACACGATCAAGCCCGCGCCGCGTCTTGCCCGTTGCCACCGCCAGGCGATAACCAGCCTCGCGAAACGACTCCAGCGCATCTTCCACGCCCGCAAAGAGCGGCGACGAGGCCGCCTCCAGATGACTGTAGTGCGACGCATAGACCTCGCGGTAGCGAGCGATCCGCTGCGGATCGGCCAGATCCGGGTAAAGCACTGCAATCGCCTCGGGCAAGCCGAGGCCGATGATGCCCTTGAGCGCCGAATCGTCCAATTGCGACAGACCGCAAGCCTCCGCCGCCACCCGAAGGGACTCGACGATGCGCGAAATGGAGTCCACCAGGGTGCCATCCCAGTCGAAGATCAGCAGCTGATAGTCAGGCACCCAACCGCTCCAGGGTCTGCGACCACATTTCATCCACTGGCGCCTCAAGACTCAGGGGCGTGCCATCGGGCAAAACCAGGGAAAGCGCATAGGCATGCAGGAACAGGCGCTTGCCGCCCAACTCGCGGATTTCACGAGAAAAATCCTCATCGCCGTACTTGGGATCACCCGCAATGGCATGACCAGCATGCCGGGTATGGACCCGGATCTGATGGGTACGACCGGTAATCGGGCTCGCCTCGATCAAAGTGGCGAACTCACCAAAACGCCGCAGCACGCGGAACTCGGTCAGAGCATCCTTGCCCTCGTCATCCACCTCCACCATCCGCTCACCGGAGCGCAGGGTGTTCTTCAGAAGCGGTGCACTGACCTTCTTCTTCGACGTCGGCCAACTCCCCCGCACCAGGGCGAGGTAGCGCTTATCCACACCATCACCGCGCAGTGCTTCGTGGAGGTGACGCAACATGCTGCGCTTCTTGGCGATCATCAGCAGGCCCGAGGTATCCCGGTCCAGGCGATGGACCAGCTCGAGCTCGCGCGCATCGGGCCGCAGCTGGCGAAACGCCTCGATCACCCCATAACTGAGGCCGCTGCCGCCATGCACGGCAATGCCGGCCGGCTTGTTGAGGACAATCAGCCCCTTGTCTTCATAAACGATGGCAGCTTCGAGACGCTCCAGCAGCCCCTGGGCAACCGGTACCTGCTCATCCCGCTCCGCGAGACGCAGCGGCGGCACCCGAACTACATCGCCAGCCTGAAGCTTGTACTCAGGCTTGATGCGCCCCTTGTTCACCCGCACTTCGCCCTTGCGCAAGATGCGGTAGATCAAGGTCTTGGGGACGCCTTTCAGCTGGGTCCGGAGGAAATTATCAATACGCTGACCGGCATATTCCGGCGCAACTTCGAGCATTTGCACGCCGGAAGTTGGAGAGGAGGGAGTCGTCATGGCGGCGATCATAACAATTTTTTATGGATTTGAAGCACTTAATGATTGCTGCTATAGTCGCGAACGCCGCCAAAAGCGGCCGTGCCCCGGATGCTCGCCAAAACTGCCATCCCAGCCACGTGCAACCCATTCAGGACGTCAGGCCGTCCGTCAGAATCTTCGCTCCAGAACAGCGATCATTCGGAGAAAAAAGCCTTGAGCCATGACGCGTGACCACCCTAGGGCGGTCGCGGTAAATGCAACCCGCTACGGATTCTGCGAGCGGCACCCGATTTTCAAGGGATAAGTGTAGGGTGGAGATGCACAACCGTCGGACTGCGTAGCAGCGCTTCAACCAAGACGTTTTATTCCGTCCGCTGCCGATGGCTGATTCCTCCTCCTGATAAACGTTGCTTCTGTTACGACAACAGCAGCGGGAGACGTCGTCGCGACTCCGGCCAGATGGCCTGATGTCGCTGGACACGGGAGCATTAACCCGCTCCTGACACGCACCTGACACCGACCGCGAGAGTCGTGTGTGCCGGTCGCCGTTTCCGGTAGCCCCGGAAACCGACGGTACTACATGAAAAGAATGCTGATTAACGCAACTCAGCCCGAAGAGTTGCGTGTTGCCCTGGTCGACGGCCAACGCCTGTATGATCTGGACATCGAGTCGGGCGCCCGCGAACAGAAAAAGGCCAACATCTATAAAGGCCGCATCACCCGCATCGAACCCAGCCTTGAAGCCGCATTCGTCGACTTCGGTGCCGAACGTCACGGCTTCCTGCCGCTGAAAGAAATCTCCCGCGAATACTTCAAGAAGTCCCCCGAGGGCCGCGTCAACATCAAGGACGTGCTCAACGAAGGCCAGGAAGTCATCGTCCAGGTCGAGAAGGAAGAGCGCGGCAACAAGGGCGCAGCCCTCACCACCTTCATCAGCCTCGCCGGCCGCTACCTGGTGCTGATGCCGAACAACCCCCGCGCCGGCGGCATCTCCCGTCGCATCGAAGGCGAAGAGCGCAACGAACTGCGCGAAGCCCTGAACGGCCTGAACGCACCGGCCGACATGGGCCTGATCGTGCGCACCGCCGGCCTCGGCCGCTCCAGCGAGGAGCTGCAATGGGACCTCGACTACCTGCTGCAACTCTGGAGCGCCATCAAGGAAGCCTCCGGTGAGCGTGGCGCCCCCTTCCTGATCTACCAGGAAAGCAACGTCATCATCCGCGCGATCCGCGACTACCTGCGCCAGGACATCGGCGAAGTGCTGATCGATAGCGTCGAAGCCCAGGAAGAAGCCCTCAGCTTCATCCGCCAGGTGATGCCGCAGTACCAGAACAAGATCAAGCTCTACCAGGACAGCGTTCCGCTGTTCAATCGCTTCCAGATCGAGAGCCAGATCGAAACCGCCTTCCAGCGCGAAGTGAAGCTGCCTTCCGGCGGCTCCATCGTCATCGACCCGACCGAAGCCCTGGTGTCCATCGACATCAACTCCGCTCGTGCTACCAAAGGCGGTGACATCGAAGAAACCGCCCTGCAGACCAACCTGGAAGCGGCCGAGGAAATCGCCCGCCAGCTGCGCCTGCGCGACATCGGCGGCCTGATCGTCATCGACTTCATCGACATGACCCCGGCCAAGAACCAGCGCGCCGTGGAAGAAAAGGTCCGCGAAGCCCTGGAAGCCGACCGCGCCCGCGTACAGGTCGGCCGCATCTCCCGCTTCGGCCTGCTGGAAATGTCCCGCCAGCGCCTACGTCCGTCCCTGGGCGAGACCAGCGGCATCGTCTGCCCCCGTTGCAACGGCCAGGGCATCATCCGTGACGTCGAATCCCTGTCCCTGGCCATCCTCCGTCTGATCGAGGAAGAGGCCCTCAAGGACCGCACCGCCGAAGTCCGCGCCCAGGTCCCGATCCCGGTAGCCGCCTTCCTGCTCAACGAGAAGCGCAACAGCATCACCAAGATCGAGCTGCGCACCCGCGCACGCATCGTGATCCTGCCGAACGACCACCTGGAAACCCCGCACTTCGAAGTCCAGCGCCTGCGCGACGACAACCCGGAAGTCCTCACTGGTCTGTCCAGCTACGAGATGACCCCTACCGAAGTCGAGGAACACCACCCGGCCGCTTCCACCCGCACCCTGGTTCGCCAGGAAGCCGCCGTGAAGACCGTCGCCCCCGAGCGTCCGGCTCCCGCCCCGACCGCACCGGCCCCGATGGCACCGCCCACCGCCGCCGTTGCAGCCGCCGAACCGAGCCTGTTCAAGGGCCTGGTGAAGTCGCTGGTCAGCCTGTTCGCCGGCAAGGACGAGCCGAGCCCCGCGCCCGAGAAGGCCGCCGCCAGCGAGCGCCCCGCCCGTACCGGTGAGGAGCGTCGCAACGGTCGTCAGCAGAACCGCCGCCGCGAAGGCCGTGAAGGCCGTCGTGACGACGAGCGCAAGCCTCGCGAAGAGCGCCAGCCGCGTGAAGAACGTCAGGCTCGCGAAGACCGTCAACCGCGTGAAGAGCGCCAGCCCCGCGAAGGCCGTGAGCCGCGCGAAGAGCGCCAACCTCGTGCAGAGCGCGCCCCGCGCGAAGAGCGCCAGCCCCGTGAGGAGCGTCAGCCTCGCGAAGAGCGCCAACCGCGTGAAGAACGCCAGGCCCGTGAGGAACGCCAACCCCGCGAAGAGCGTCAGCCCCGTGAGGAGCGCCAGCCACGCGAAGCCCGTGAGCCGCGTGAAGGCCAGGAGAACCGCCGCGAGCGTGGTGAGCGTCCGCCCCGTGAAGAGCGCCAACCG
This sequence comes from Pseudomonas sp. SLBN-26, assembly GCF_006715895.1. Lineage (NCBI taxonomy): Bacteria > Pseudomonadati > Pseudomonadota > Gammaproteobacteria > Pseudomonadales > Pseudomonadaceae > Pseudomonas > Pseudomonas sp. SLBN-26. The sequence continues at coordinate 6,044,865 of NZ_VFOB01000001.1, read as the reverse complement.
CGCCCCGAGCAGGCTGCCGCCGCCCCGAGCGAAGAAGAACTGCTGAACGACAGCGAAGAGCTGCTGGACGACGGCCAGGAAGGCGCGGACGGCGAACGCCCCCGTCGTCGCTCCCGCGGCCAACGCCGCCGCAGCAACCGCCGCGAGCGTCAGCGTGAAGTGAATGGCGACGAGTCGCTGGACGGTAATGAAGAAGCCGAAGGCGATGCCGAGCAGGCCAACGAGCCCTCCGAAGCCGCCGTGGTTGCAGCGGTCGCCGCCGGCTCCGTGATCGCCGTCGAAGCCGCCAGCCAAGCAGCAGAGGCAGCCGAGGTCGAGCCGCAAGCGAACGCCGTCAGCGAAACCACCGAGCAGCAGGCCAGCCTGGAGCTGATCCAGCCGCAAGACGCGCCGCAAGCGAACGAACCGGCCACTGCCGTGACCGAGCAGAGCGAAAGCGCCGAAGTGGCCAGCGAGCCTCAGGCCCAGCCGGCTGAGGTCGCCGAAGCTGCCGAGCCGACTGCTGCCGTCGAGCCCCAGGCCGAAGCCGCCGAGCCTCAGCCGGAACCCGTGGCAGAGGTCGTCGCCGAGCCCGCTCCGAGCGTCGAAGCTGCCCCCGCTGCCAGCGTGAGCAGCACCGGCCGCGCGCCCAACGATCCTCGCGAGGTTCGTCGTCGCCAGCAGGAAGCCGAGCGCCTGGCTCGTGAAGCCGCTGCTGCCGCTGCCGCCGCCCCGGTCGAAGCCGAGGCTGCACCTGCGGTGGTCGAGGAGCCGGTCGTGGCCGAAGCCCCTGCCGAGGCACAAGCTCAGCCGACCGAAGAGGCCGCACCGGCTGCCGAAGCTGAAGCCGCCCAGGCCGAGGCCCAGGCAGAAGAAGCCGCAACCGTCGAAGCCGAGCAACCTGCTGCAGAACAGCAGGCCAGCGAGGAAGAGAAGGACAAGCCGACCGTCTGAGGCCTGCTTGCTCCATGAAAAAGGGACGCCAATGGCGTCCCTTTTTTCATGCCTCGTTCACAGCACTGAGCCCTCTCAGGCTGGGCAGCTCGTTAAGCGCCCTCCCCCTTCGCCGCTGCGAACAGCTTCAGGCCGGCTCCAGCAGCACCTGCCTCACCGCTTCCGGCTGCGCCACCCCAGGCTCCAACAAGGCCTCCATGCGCTCACGGGTCAGTTCCATGAGCATCCCGAGACGTGCCACGTCGTACTGGCTGGCATCGATCGGCTCACCCACATGCACGGAAACCGGCAGCCCCAGGTTGAAACGCCAGGAGCGCGCCGGCAGCACCCGATGAATGCCACGAATGGCCACCGGCACGATCACCGCATCGGTATCAAGAGCCAGGTGGAAGCAGCCCTTCTTGAATGGCTGCAACCGACCATCCGGGGAACGCGTCCCCTCCGGCGCGGCCCACAGCACAATGCCGCTTTCCATCATGGCGCGCGCCTTGGCCAGGTCCTCCAGCGCCTGTCGCCGGTTGTGCCGGTCAATGAACGGGAATTCCGCCGCCTTCATCGCCGCGCCCAGGAAAGGCACGCGGGAGAGCTCCTGCTTGGCCAGCATGCGGATGGAACCCGGCAGCGCCACGAAAGAGGCCGGAATGTCGTAGTGGCTGGAGTGATTGCAGAGGATCAGGTAGCGCCGGCCATCATTGAAATCCGGCCACTGCCCATGGACCGACAGGCGAACCCGCACCAGGCGCAGCAGCCCGCGCGACCAGGCCCGCGTGAAACCGTCCACACGCTGGCGATCCAGGCGCCGCCAGAGCGCCAGCCACAGGACAAGGCAGCAGAAATACAGGGTCCAGAGCACCGAACCGACCACCACGCCGACGCGGCGTGCCAGGGTGGCGCTCTGGGCGAATGAATGCAGGTTTGGCATCGTGGCCCTCCCATCTCGTGTTCATCCGCGCGACGCAACGCGCGATCGTTCCTTATGATGCGCATCGTCATCGATTCGACACAGGAGACCGTCATGCCCCTCGCGCAACTGATCCGCCCTGATGAACTGGCGCCTCGACTGGGAGAGCCCGGCCTGGTGATCCTCGATTGCCGCTTCGCCCTGGATGATCCGTCCTACGGCCAGCGCAGCCATGCCGAAGGGCATATCCCGGGCGCCCATTTCGCCGACCTCGAGCGTGACCTCTCCGCCCCCGTGCAACCGGGCATCACCGGACGCCACCCGCTGCCGGAGCCGGATCGACTGGTCGCAGCCCTACGCCGCTGGGGCGTGGATAACGCCAGCACCATCGTGCTGTATGACGATGGCCCCGGCGCCTTCGCCGCCCGCGCCTGGTGGCTGCTCGCCTGGCTGGGCAAGCGCGATGGCGTCTACCTGCTCGACGGCGGCCTGAAGACCTGGCGCGAAGCCGGCCTGCCCCTGGATGCGGAGCAGCCCACCGAGCGCACCGGCAGTTTCACCGGCACCCCCGACTTCAGCCTGGTGCTGGATGCCCGTCAGCTCCAGGCTCGCCTCGACTCCCACGCACTCACCCTGCTGGACGCCCGCGCCCTGCCGCGCTTCAAGGGCGAGGTGGAGCCCATCGACCCCGTCGCCGGGCACATCCCCGGAGCCCAGTGCGCCGCCTTTACCGACAACCTCGGTGCCGACGGCCGCTTCCTGCCCGCCCAGGCCCTGCGCCAGCGCTTCCAGGCTTTCCTCGCCGACCGCCCAGCAGACAGCCTCGTGGCCTACTGCGGCTCCGGCGTCACCGCCTGCCACAACCTGTTCGCCCTGAGCCTTGCCGGCTACCCGCTCGCACCGCTCTACGCAGGCTCCTGGAGCGAATGGATAACCGACCCCAGTCGCCCCGTGGCCACCGGTCTGTGATCCCGGCCGCCCGTCATACCGGGCGGCCTACTCCGCAGCCTGTTAATGACTGCCTGGCATATGGCGCCTGGCGCAAGACGCCAAACAGTTTAAAAACAGGCCTTTACAGCACCTTTATCCCACTACACTTCAAATCGAGCGGCTAACCCCGCTCCCGGCGGGGTCCTTTCCCAGAACGAGAAGCTGCCACACGCCCCCGACCCCGCCGGCACCTTCCGCGAGGGCATCATGGGCATAGCCGCACACGATCTCTGCCAACACGTCATCCGCCCAACCCTGGCCTACCTGCAACGCCCCTCCCCCACGGCCGAAGTGCTCCTGCTCGGCGCCGCCGCGTGCCAGTCCGACCTTGGCACGGCCCTGGGGGATCGCGCCGGCTACGGCCTCTACCACATCAGCGAAGCCCACCACTGCCAGCTCTGGGACCAGCACCTGGCCCGCGATCCGGACCTGGCCAGCCTGGTGCGAGGCCTGGCCAGCCAGCATGCCTTCCTGGGCGCTCCCCACCTGGAGCTCGCGGTGAACCTGCGCTACGCCACCGCCATCGCCTGGCTGCTGGTGGAAAGCGAAGTCCTCGTGATGCCCTCGGCGGATGACTGGCCGGGCATGGCGGATGTCTGGCGGCGCGTATTCAACCCGCAGGGAAATCCCAGCGATTACCTCGCTGCCTGGAATCGCTGCGTAGGACTTCCTCAACAGGCTGCCTAGGACAAATCGATCACTGACCAATCAGTCAGGAACGAGCGTCCAAGGCTTTTTGCACGAAGCGTGAAATTAGCGGCAATTTGCCACACGAAAGCCTCTAGAACGCCGATTTAGCGGGAACTCAACGTGGCTGGAAAGGGTCTGGAAATCCTGCTAGTTTCCGCCCCCTGCCTTACCAGACCCAGGAGTCAACCGTGATCACAAGAATCATAAAGACCAGCCTCGCTCTCGCTGTTGCCGGCGCATCCACCTACAGCCTCGCCGGCGGTTTCGCCATCAACGAACAGAGCGTGAGCGGTATGGGTACTGCCTTCGCCGGCCGCTCCTCCTCGGCCGACGATGCCTCCACCGTCTTCGGCAACCCCGCCGGCATGTCGCGCCTCAAGCGCGAACAGGTCAGCGGCGGTGTCGCCCTGCTGGACGCCAAGACCGACATCGACCATGGCCGCGGCTCCGTATCGGGCAGCAATGACGGCGACATGGTCCCGTTCATCGGCGTGCCCATGGGCTACTACGTCAAACCCATCGACGACAAATGGACCTTCGGCCTCGGCATGTACGTGCCCTTCGGCCTGGTGACCGACTATGAGAAGGGCTTCCAGGGCCGCTACTACGGCACCCGCAGCGAAGTCCGCGTGGTCACCCTGCAGCCCACCGTCAGCTACAAGATCAACGACCAGCTCTCCGTCGGCTTCGGGCCCACCATCAACCGCATCGACGGCGAGCTGACCTCTGCCCTGAACAACCCCTTCCCCGGTGGCAGCGATGGCAAGGTCAAGGTCAAGGGCGACGACACCGCCCTGGGCTTCAACGCCGGCGTCCTGTTCGAGGTCGATCCCAGCACCCGCCTGGGCCTGACCTACCACTCCAAGGTCAAGTACAAGCTGCGTGGCGACACCACCGTCTCCACCAATGGCCTACTGGCCGGCTCGTCCGGCAAGTACGACGCCTCCCTTGACCTGGAGACCCCCGAATCGGTCGACTTCTCCATCACCCACGACCTGAACGCCGACTGGACCCTCTACGCCGGCACCACCTGGACCCGCTGGAGCCGCCTGGAAGAAATCAAGGTGGAGAACGACGGCGTGCGCGGCCCGCTGGCCGGAGTACTCGGCACCATCACCGAGGAACAGAACTGGCGCGACACCTGGTCCTACGCCGTCGGCGCAGCCTACAAGCTGAACCGTGAGTGGACCCTGCGTGCCGGCCTGGCCTACGACCAGAGCCCGACCCGCAACGAGTACCGCTCCCCGCGCATCCCCACCGATGACCGCAAGATCCTCAGCCTCGGTGCCGCCTGGAGCCCCAACGACGACTGGACCGTGGACCTCGCCTACTCCTACCTGAAGGAAGACGACGCCACCATCAACCAGAGCAGCAGCACCAAAGGCAGCTACTCCTCCACCTACAAGAACAGCGCCCACGGCCTGGGCGCCCAGGTCACCTACCGCTTCTGACCTGAACCCCGGCGGCCGTCGCCGCCGGGGTACACCCCAAAACGAAAACGCCGCGATCCCCTCTCGGGTATCGCGGCGTTTTCATGTGCGCCCGGGGTGACGCATCAACCCAGGCAGCAGCCACCATCAGGACTTCGGCGGCTCTTCGCGGTTCAGGTCCATCACCGTCGCAGCAGGCTCCACCGGCTTGCTCGGCTGCACCACCGGTGCCACCTCCGGCTGGGCCGGCTCGGCAACTTGGGAGGCTTCCTTCTTCTTGCCGCGGACACGGGCAATGACCCAGCCACCAATGGCGATCGGCACCCAGAAGAACTTCTTCAGCAGCACCAGCAGGATGGCCAGCAGGCCGGTCTTGGCGGCGACCTTGCCCGCGATCAGCGCGCCCAGGCCGTAGGCCGCGACCTTGTCCAGGTCCGGGTTGAAGTCGGCGTAGCGGTTGCCCGGGTTGAACTCGGTCATCGCCAGCACCGCCGGCAGGTTCTGCTCGATGGTCGGCAGCTGGTCCATGTTGGCGATGAAGTTCAGCACCAGCACGCCCTTACGGCCCAGTACGCGGATGTTGTAGTTCAGGGTGTGGGTTTCGGAATCGCCGAACTTCAGCTCCTTGGCCCAGTGCAGCTTGCGGCCGTTGGCGTCATAGCGCGGCTGGGAGGCCCAGCCGATCAGTTGCACCGGCTCGTAGCCGTTCTCGGCGCGCCATTTGTTGTCTTCCTTGGTGTCGTCCTTCATGCCCTGCAGCATCTCGTTGTAGTCGATGTCGCTGGCATCCTCGTCGGACACGTAGCCGCTCTCCTCGTACTCGATGGTCACGGCCCAGGACTCATCGGCCAGCGGAGAAATGCCCTTGGGCAGGATCATGCCCAGCGGTTCCTCGGCATCCGGCGGGTTGCCCCAGGCCTCCACCAGCACGCGCTCGGCGTCCTTGCCGTCTAGGTAGACGAATTGCTCGGGTACATCCAGGGTGGCCAGGTTGTCACCGATCACCACCTTGCCCTGCTTGAAGTTCAGGCTGTTGAGGAACTCTTCCTCGCTGATGCCCTGCTCTTCGTCGGCCGAGACGTCCTCGTCCGTGGCCTGTTCGGCCTGGGCAGCGTTCTCTTCCACGGGGGCAGCCGGCTTGGCGGCAAAGGCGGTGGGAATGGCGGCGGCCAGCAGTCCGGCCAGGATCAGGTCCTTGATCGACATGGGTGTCTCCAGGAGAGGGGGTGAAAAACAGGCCGCGAACCCTATCACAGGAACGCCACGCAAACCGGAACCAGCCGAAAGATTCTGAAACACACTCCCGGCTGATCAGCCTTTTCGCCCCCTCGCCGGGTCAGGGCTTGCTGTCCAGCGCCTGGCGGATCGCCTTCTGCAGGTCCTCGTCATCCGGGCTGGTGAGGCTGGAGAAATGCGCCACCACCTTGCCCTGGCGATCCACCACGTACTTGTAGAAGTTCCAGCGTGGCGCCTGCCCGGACTGCTCGATCAGCTCGCGATAGAGCGGCGTCGCCTCGTCACCGGTCACGTGCTGCGGCTCGGTCATGGTGAAGGTCACGCCGTAGTTCACGTAGCAGACCTTCGCGGTCTCCTCCGCATTGGCCGCCTCCTGCTTGAAGTCATCCGAAGGCACGCCCAGCACCTCGAAGCCCTCGGCCTTGTAGCGCTGGTACAGCGCCTCCAGCCCCTTGAACTGCGGGGTGAAACCGCAGTGGCTGGCGGTGTTGACGATCAGCAGCGGCTTGCCGGCAAAGCGCTCGCACAGGTCCACCGTCGTCTTGGCCCGCAACTGCGGCAGGCTGTGCTGCAACAGAGGTGGGCAGTCCGCCGCCACGGCGGGCAAGGTGAACAGGGCGAGCAGGGGCACGGCGAACAGGCGTTTCATGGCAGACATCCTCGGGCACGCGGCGGGTCAAGCGGTGGAGCAAGGCTAGCGCCGGGCCCGCCGGCCGGCAATCAGCACAGGCTCATGTTCAGTTGCAGCAGCGCCAGGCCACCCCGCTGCCAGCCCCACCAGGCCAACGCGGTCAGACCCAGCACCAGGGCCGCCACAGCGACCAGCGCCAGGCGCGCCCTCACACCGCCACCTGCAGGCGCGCAACCGGCTGCTCGCGGATCGGCCAGTTCAGCGCGGCCGCCATCAGGCTGAGCAGGATGGAGATCTGCCACACCACCTCGTAGCTGCCGGTGTGGTCGTACAGGTAGCCGCCCAGCCAGCCACCGAGGAAGGCCCCGAGCTGGTGGAAGAGGAAGACGATGCCGCCCAGCATCGACAGGTTGCGCACCCCGAACAGGGTCGCCACCGTGCCGTTGGTCAGCGGCACCGTCGACAGCCACAAGAGCCCCATCGCCATGCCGAAGGCGTAGGCGCTCCACACCGACAGCGGCATATAGAGGAAGGCCAGGATCACCACTGCCCGCAGCAGGTACAGCACGGTCAGCAGCCGAGGCTTGGCCAGGCGCCCGCCCAGCCAGCCGGCGATGTAGGTGCCGAACACATTGAACAGCCCCACCAGTGCCAGCACCGTCGTACCCACGGTCGCCGGCAGGTGCTGGTCCACCAGGTAGGCCGGCAGGTGAACGCCGATGAACACCACCTGGAACCCGCAGACGAAGAAGCCCAGCGACAACAGCCAGAACCCCCGGTGCGCCGCCGCCTCGCGCAGCGCCTCGGCCAGGCTCTGCTCCGGCCCCTTGCTGGGCAACGGACGGTCCTTGAGCATCCCCGCCAGCGGCACGATCAACGCCACCAGCAGCCCCAGCGCCAGCAGCGCCGACGACCAGCCCAGCCAACTGATCAACCCCTGGGAGCCCGGCAGCATGGCGAACTGGCCGAACGAACCGGCTGCCGCCGCAATGCCCATGGCCATGCTGCGCTGCTCCATCGGCACCGCCCGCCCGACCACCCCGAGGATCACCGAGAACGACGTCCCCGACAGCCCGATGCCGATCAGCAGCCCCGCACTGGCCGAGAGCTGCAGCGGCGTATGGGACAGGCTCATCAGCACCAGCCCCAGCGCATAGAGCACACCGCCCACCACCACGGCCCGCGTCGCACCGAAGCGGTCGGCCAGGGCCCCGGTGAAGGGCTGCGACAGCCCCCAGATCAGGTTCTGCAGCGCAATGGCAAAGGCGAACACCTCCCGCCCCCAGCCGAACTCCCCGCTCATCGGGGCCAGGAACAGGCCGAAGCCGTGGCGGATGCCCAGCGACAGCGCCAGGATCAGCGACGCCCCCAGCAACACCCAACCACTCGTGCGCCACATCGAATTCATTGCATGTCCTCTACGGGCAGGCACCCGCGTTATCGCGAAACAGTCAGTCCAGGGATTCCACGTCACCCAGCAGGGCCATCAGCGCATCGCGCTGCCCCTCGCCCAGGCGCTCAACCATCCGTCGCTGCACCGACTCCCAAGCAGGCAGCGCCAAGGCGACACAGGCCTGGCCTTCAGCGGTCAGAAACGCCACGCGGTTGCGCTGGTCCTCGCCCTCCCCCAGCCCGACCAGGCCCTTGCCCTCCAGCACCCTCAGGTTGCGCCCCAGGGTGCTGCGGTCCAGCGCAAGCGCCTCCGCCAGGTCGGTGATGCTCGGCCGATCCAGCCGCTGCAGGTTCCTCAGCAGCGAATACTGGGCGACGTTGATCCCGGCGAATTCGAGCGCTTCGTCGTAGATGCGGGTCAGGTTGCGGCTGGCGCGGCGCAGCCGCGTGCACAGGCAGGGGGAGGTCGACATGGATGCGTGTATATACCCGCATCAAGGAAAGCGTCAACGAAAACCGCAACCGCAGGCCGGTATTGTCCGAACTGCCAGACGCCCCCGTTCCCGCTGCCAAGGCCGACATGACCGGTGCGCCGTATAACTCGGCGCGACTGCCACCTGCCTGCCGAGGTCCCGATGCCCAGCTACAAGGCGCCCCTGCGCGACACCCGTTTCCTGCTCAACGAAGTCTTCGACTTCCCCGCCCACTACCGCAGCCTCGCCAACGGCCAGGACGCCACCCCCGACATGGTCGACGCCATCCTCGGCGAGTGCGCGAAGCTCTGCGAGGAAGTCATCGCCCCGCTCTACCACAGCGGCGACGAGGAAGGCTGCCACCTGGAGAACGGCGAAGTGCGCACGCCCAAGGGCTACAAGGAGGCCTACGACGCCTACGTCGCCGGCGGCTGGCAGGGCCTTTCGCACCCGGTGGAATACGGCGGCCAGGGCCTGCCCATGAGCCTCGGCGCCCTCAAGCAGGAGATGCTCGGCACCGCCAACTGGCCCTTCTCCATGTACCCCGGCCTCTCCCTCGGCGCCATGAACACCCTCATGCAGCACGGCACCGAGGAACAGAAACGCACCTACCTCACCCCGCTCACCGAAGGCCGCTGGGCCGGCACCATGTGCCTCACCGAACCCCAGTGCGGCACCGACCTGGGCCAGGTGAAGACCCGCGCCGACGCCAACGCCGACGGCAGCTACGCCCTCACCGGCACCAAGATCTTCATCTCCTCCGGGGACCACGACCTCACCGAGAACATCATCCACATCGTCCTCGCCCGCCTGCCCGACGCGCCCAAGGGCACCCGTGGCATCTCCCTGTTCATCGTGCCCAAGTTCCTCCCCGACGCCGACGGCGGCCTCGGCCCGCGCAATGGCGTCAGCTGCGGCGCGCTGGAGAAGAAGATGGGGATCAAGGCCTCGGCCACCTGCGTGATGAACTTCGACGGCGCCACCGGCTACCTCATCGGCCCACCGAACAAGGGCCTGGAATGCATGTTCACCTTCATGAACAGCGCCCGCATCGGCACCGCCATCCAGGGCGTCGCCACTGCCGAACTGGCCTACCAGGGCGCCCTCGCCTACGCCCGCGAACGCCGCTCCATGCGCGCCCTCTCCGGCACCAAGGAGCCGGGCGAGGTGGCCGACGTGCTGATGCACCACGGTGACGTGCGGCGCATGCTGCTGACCCAGAAGGCCATCGCCGAAGGCGGCCGCGCGCTGGTCTACCTCGCCACCCAGTACGCCGACCGCATGATCGAAGGCATCCTGCAGAACGACACCGGCAAGTACGAACACTGGGACGACAAGCTCGGCTTCCTCACCCCCATCCTCAAGGGCTGCCTCACCGAACTGGGCCTGGAGAGCGCCAACCTCGGCATGCAGGTGTTCGGCGGCCACGGCTACATCCGCGAGCACGGCATGGAGCAGATCGTTCGCGACGCCCGCATCGCCACCCTCTACGAAGGCACCACCGGCATCCAGGCCCTCGACCTGCTCGGCCGCAAGGTGCTGCTGATGACCCAGGGCAAGGCCGTGCGCGACTTCACCGGGCAGATGGCCCGCTTCGCCGTGGAGCTGATCAAGCAGGAGCCCGCCATGCGCGGCCGCGCCCTCACCCTGCTCAAGCTCGCCGGGCAGTGGAACGTCCTGACCCTGCGCATCGCCCTGCGCGCCCGCAAGGACCGCGACCTGGTGGGCACCGCCAGCCACGACTTCCTCATGTACGCCGGCTACGCCGCCCTTGCCTACGCCTGGGCCCTGCAGGAGGCCGCCGCCCGCCGCCACCTGCGTGAAGGCGGCAGCGAGTCCGAGGACTTCTACCGCGCCAAGCTGGCCACCAGCGACTTCTACTTCGACCGCCTGCTGCCCCGCGCCAAGGGCCACGCCGCCGCCATGACCAAGCCCACCGGCTCGGTGATGGGCCTGCCGGGGGAGCATTTCGTCTTCGAATGAGGCACCGGGTGGGGCATCGCCCCAGGCGCTCCAGGCGGGAGGCCTGGGGCAGACGACGCCAGGCCTTCAGCTATCCCCATGAAATCTCGCCGTCATACAGCTGATGTTTCTTACAGCGGACGAAACGGACGAAGCCTTAGCCGGTCCGCCAACGGGTGGTAGCGTCGCGCCGCCCTGAGCCCCCATCAAGGACATGCCGATGACCCCATCTGCCCGCATCACCGGAGCGTTGCTCGCCTTCCTCGCCGCCACCCAGGCCCAGGCCGCCCCCGATCCCCGGCCCGACGCCTACAACCTGCTCACCCACAACGCCTTCTTCCTCACACCGCTGCCGTTCAAGTTCAGCTGGAGCAACCAGGATCGCGCACGGCTGATGACCCGCGCCGACTACCTGGAAGAGCGCGACCTGATCATCTTCAACGAACTGTTCGACAACGCCGCCTCCGACATCCTGCTGAACGGCCTGAAGGACCGCTACCCGCACCAGACGCCCGTGCTCGGCCGCTCCAGCGCCGGCTGGGACGCCACCACCGGCAACCCCGCCGCCAACCTCGACGACGGCGGCGTCGCCATCGTCAGCCGCTGGCCCATCGCACGCCGGGTGCAATACCTCTACCACGATGCCTGTGGCGCCGACCGGCTGGCCAACAAGGGCTTCGTCTACGTCAAGGTGCTGCGCGGCGAGCGCCCCTTCCACGTCATCGCCACCCACACCCAGGCCGCCGACAGCGCCTGCCCGGATGGAGGCCGTGCCGTGCGGGAAAGCCAGTTCAGGGAAATGCGCGCCTTCATCGACCGCGAGAACATCCCCGCCAACGAAGTGCTGTTCATCGGCGGCGACCTCAACGTCATCCGCGGCAGCGACGAATACCCGCACATGCTGGCCCAGCTGGACCTGCGCGAGCCCGACAGCTACGCCGGCGCCTCCGCCACCTTCGACACCCGGCGCAACGGCGTCACCGGCTACCAGTACCCCTACAAGGACAACGGCCCCGGCAAGGCGCCGAGCAACCCGCCGGAGTACCTCGACTACATCCTCGTCTCCAACCGCCACGGCCAGGTGTCCTACTGGCACAACCAGGCGCTGGACATCCCCTCCCCGCGCTGGAGCGCCAGCGACGGCGTCAACACCTGGTACTACCAGGACTACTCCGACCACTACCCGGTGGCCGCCTTCACCTACGCCGACCCGCTGCGCACGCCGCAGCAGGCCTACAAGCCCACCGACAACCGCTACGCCCGCGTGGTGCTGCGCAGCCTGGACAACGGCAACGCCCTGCGCACCGGGGCAAAGGCCACCAACTGGGTCACCGTCACCGGCAACGGCCGCGACGACGCCAGCACCTTCAGCCTCAATGCCTGGGACCACTTCGCCAGCTTCTGCGTACGCAACGGCGACTACGTCACCCTGGAATCCCGCGCCTACCCCGGCTACTTCCTCACCTGGTACGAACACGGCGCCGGCAAATGGGGCTACTACCCCGCCGCCGGCAAGCCCTCGCGGCACCTGCGCGTGCAGATCGACAACGACCAGGGGCAGTGCCTGAAGGACGGCGACCAGGTGGCCTTCATCGACTACAGCGGGCAACGCCCCCTGCCCGGCCACGACTACTACCTGAAGATCTGGCCCGACGGCGCCTGGAAGGACCACCTGTTCCTCTGGGGCAACGCCCAGGACGGCAGCCGCTTCCGTGTGGAAGTAGCCCCCACCGCCGTCCATGAGGATTGGCGCAGCAAGCTGCGTTTCTGAGCCGGGTCGCACCGGGGCCGCGCGGCCCCGGTGCTCAGGCCAGCAGCACCACCGCCACCAGCACCCCCACTTCCACCAGCTCCACCAGCGCCCCGGCGGTGTCCCCGGTGGTGCCGCCCAGCCGGCGCATCAGGCCGCGCCGCCACCCGGCGAACACCGCCAGGGCCGCCGCCAGCGACACCAGCGCCACCCAGCCGAACACCAGGCCCAGCAGCGCGTGGGCGCCCAGCACCCAGGGCAGCGCCTGGCGCGGCAGGTGCTCGGCCAGGGCCTGGCCCAGGCCGCCCGGGCGCACGTAGGGGGTGGTCATGAACAGCAGCGGCAGCAGGCCGCGCGCCAGCCAGGGCGCCAGCAGCAGCGCAGCGATGGGGCCCTGCTCCAGCAGCGCCACCAGCGCAGCGAACTTCAGCAGCAACGCCAGCACCAGCACCACCACTGCGATGGGGCCGCTGCGCGGGTCCTTCATGATCGCCAGGGTGCGCTCGCGGTCGCCGTAGCCGCCGACCCAGGCGTCCGCCGTATCGGCCAGGCCATCCAGGTGCAGGCCACCGCTCAGGGCCACCCAGGCGGCCAGCAGCAGCGCCGCCTTGAGCAGCAGCGCGGTATCCCCCAACAGCCACTCCAGGCCGAGCAGCAACAGGCCGAGCAGCGCGCCCACCAGCGGGTAGAACAGCAGCGAGCGACCGATCTGCTGCGGCTCGGGCATGCCCGGCAGGCGCACCGGCAGACGGGTGAGGAACTGCAGGGCGATCAGCAACGGCGTCATGGCAGGACGATCCGTTGCAGCGAGGCGTGGGGCACCTCGACGCTCATCAGTTGCTGCCGAGGCAAGCCCCGGGCCTGCGCCAGCAACAGGCGGATCACCCCGCCATGGCTGACCACCAGCACCGGCCCATCGCCGCCCTCCAGCAGCCGCTGGCGGGCCGCCAGCACCCGTACCTCGAAGGCCTCCAGCGGCTCGCCGTTGGGCGGGGTGAAGGCATAGGGATCGTTCCAGAAGGCACCGAGCCCGTCGGCGTCGGTTTCCATCAGCTCGGCCGCGCTGCGCCCTTCCCAGTCACCGAAGTGCAGCTCGCGCAGGTCCTCGTCGAAGGCCAGGGGCAGCGCCAGCCGCTCCGCCAGCTCACGGGCGAAGGCGGCGCAGCGCTGCAGCGGCGAGCTGACGATCCGCGTCCAGGGCCCGGCGCCTTCCACGGCTGCGCGCATCTGCGTCCAGCCGGTGGCGGTCAGGGCATCGTCGAGGCTGCCGCGAAAGCCGCCCCCGCGCTCCGTCTCGCCATGGCGCAGCAGGTCGATGACCCGGCTCATGCCGGGCGGTCCGAGACCGCGGCCTCGGCGAAGGTGGCCATGCCGCCGTGCAGCTCGCAAGCCAGGCGCAGCAGCGGCAAGGCCACCGCCGCACCACTGCCCTCGCCCAGGCGCAGGCCCAGGTCCAGCAGCGGCTCGGCGCCCAACGCCTCCAGCACCGCCAGGTGGCCCGGCTCGGCCGAGCGGTGGGCGAACAGCAACCAGGGGCGGCATGTGGGGTTGAGGCGCACGGCACAGAGCGCGGCAACGCTGCAGATGAAGCCGTCCACCAGCACCGGGATGCCGCGCTGGGCACAGGCCAGGTAGGCGCCCGCCAGGGCCGCCAGCTCGAAGCCGCCCAGGCGCCGCAGGGCTTCCAGCGGGGCTTCGCAGTGAGTTCGATGCAGCGCCAGGGCCTGGTCGATCACCTGGGCCTTGCGCTGCACGCCCGCCGCGTCCAGGCCGGTGCCGGGGCCCGCCAGGGTGGTGGCGGAGGTGCCGGTCAGGGCGGCGGCCAAGGCGCTGGCGGTGGTGGTGTTGCCGATGCCCATCTCGCCGCCCAGGTACAGGTCGGCACCTTCGGCACGGGCACGTTCGGCACTGTCGCGACCGGCCGCCAGGGCGGCGTGGCACTGCGCCTCGCTCATCGCCGGGCCCTGGGTGAAGTTCGCCGTACCCGGCCCGAGGTTCAGGTGCAGCACACCGGGCAGCGGCTCGATGGGCACGGCGGTGCCCAGGTCCACCAGCTCCAGCGGTGCGCCCTGGGTGCGGGCCAGCACGCTGATGGCGGCGCCGCCGCGCACGAAGTTGCGCAGCATCTCGCCGGTCACCGCCTGGGGATAGGCCGACACGCCCTCGGCCACCACGCCGTGGTCACCGGCGAACACGGTGAACCAGGGCCTCTCGATGCGCGGGCGCTCGCGGCCCTGCAGGGCCGCCAGGGTCACAGCCACGTCCTCCAGGCGGCCCAGGGCGCCACGGGGCTTGGTCAACTGGTCCTGCCGGGCGAGGGCCAGGTCGCGGGCGGAGGCGTCTTCGGGTTGGCAGGCAGCCAGCCACCAGGCGTCGGTGTTCATCAGGAAGCTCCCTTCAACAGCATGGGCAGGCCGGCGACGGTGAAGGTCACGCGGGTGCAACGCTCGGCCAGGGCCTGGTGCAGCCAGCCCGCCTCGTCCACGTAGCGCCGGGTCAGTTCACCCAGGGGCACCACCCCCAGGCCGGTTTCATTGCTCACCAGCAGCACGCGGCCGGGCAGCTCGGCGATGCAGGCCAGCAGCGCATCGCGCTCGGCGGCCAGGCGTGCCTCGTCCTCCAGCATCAGCAGGTTGGTGAGCCAGAGGGTCAGGCAGTCCACCAGCAGGCAGGTGCCGGCACTGGCGTGCTCGCGCAGCACGCGGGCCAGTTCCACAGGCTCCTCCACCAGGCCCCAGTGGTCGGGCCGGCGGGCGCGGTGATGGGCGACGCGGGCGCTCATCTCGCCATCCAGCGGCTGGCTGGTGGCGATGTACACCACCGCCAGGCCGGAGTCGGCCGCCTGTCGTTCGGCCAGGCGGCTCTTGCCCGAACGGGCGCCGCCGAGGATCAGTTCAGCCATGGGCAGGCTCCAGGCCGCAGAGGCGGCGCAGCAGGTCGGTGTCCAGGTGGCGCTCGACCTGATCGGCCAGGCGCTCGATGTCGCGCTCGCGCAGGGCCGGGTAGTCCACGGCCTGCACCTGCTCCAGGCCGGCCCAGCGCAGCAGCGCCTCGCGGGCCTCGGCGCCTTCGAACAGGCCGTGCAGGTAGGTGCCGAGCACCTGGCCGTCCGGGCTCAGGGCACCGTCGCAGCGGCCATCCTCCAGCTGGGCGACGGGTCGCTCCAGGGCCGGGCCCTGGCTGACTCCGGCGTGGATCTCGTAGCCGCTCACCGGCACGTCGCCCAGGCTCAGGCGGCCGCGCACGTTGCGCAGTTGCTTCTCCGGCTCCAGCACGGTGTCCAGCTCCAGCAGGCCGAGGCCCTGGCTATCCCCCGCCGGGCCTTCCAGGGCATGGGGATCGGCGATGCGCCGGCCGAGCATCTGGTAGCCGCCGCAGATGCCCAGCACCTTGCCGCCGTAGCGCAGGTGACGGGCCAGGGCGCGGTCCCAGCCATGCTCGCGCAGCCGCGCCAGGTCGGCGCGCACGCTCTTGGAGCCGGGGAGGATGACCAGGTCCGCCGGTGGCAGCGGCTGCCCCGGCGCAACGAAGGTGAGCTGCACCTGCGGGTGCAGGCGCAGGGGGTCGAAATCGGTGTGGTTGCTGATGCGCGGCAGCACCGGCACCGCCACCCGCAGCACCTCGCCGGTCTTGTCGGCCTGGCGGCGGTCGATGGCGTCCTCGGCCTCCAGGTGGAAGTCGGTGAGGTACGGCAGCACCCCCAGCACCGGCTTGCCGGTGCGCTGCTCCAGCCAGTCGAGGCCGGGTTGCAGCAGGGCGATGTCGCCCCGGAAGCGGTTGATGACGAAGCCCTTCACCCGCGCCTGCTCGCTGTCCGAGAGCAGTTCCAGGGTGCCCACCAGGTGGGCGAAGACGCCGCCCCGGTCGATGTCGGCGATGAGGATCACCGGGCAGTCCACCGCCTCGGCGAAGCCCATGTTGGCGATGTCGTTGGCGCGCAGGTTGATCTCCGCCGGGGAGCCGGCGCCCTCCACCATCACCACCTGGTAGCCCGCCTGCAGACGCTGGTGGGAGGCCAGTACCGCCTGCAGGGCAACCTTCTTGTAGTCGTGGTAGGCCACGGCGTTCATCGAGGTGACGGCGCGGCCGTGGATGATCACCTGGGCACCGGTGTCGCTGTTGGGCTTGAGCAGCACCGGGTTCATGTCGGTGTGCGGCGCCAGCCCGCAGGCCTGGGCCTGTACCGCCTGGGCGCGGCCGATCTCGCCGCCGTCGGCGGTCACCGCGCTGTTCAATGCCATGTTCTGCGGCTTGAACGGCACCACCGCCACGCCCTGGCGCTTGAGCCAGCGGCACAGCGCGGTCACCAGGGTGCTCTTGCCGGCGTCGGAGGTGGTGCCCTGCACCATGAGGGTGGTCATGCGAACTCCTGGTTGAAGCCGGCCAGCGTCTCGTCGAGGCGGCGCCAGCCGGCCTCGTCCGGCGGCAGGCCGAAGCGCAGGCTGGGCGGTGCGGTGAACAGCCGGGTGAGGATGCCCCGCGCCGCCAGGTACTCGTGCAGCACCTTGGCGTGGGGCATGGCCACCCACTGGAACAGCGCGCAGCCGCCGGTGGGCACCAGGCCGTGGCCGACCAGCAGGGCCTCCAGGCGCTGCCCGTCGGCCTGCAGGCGCTCGCGCTGCCGGGCCTGGCCGGCGCGGTCTTCCAGCAGGCCCCGGGCCAGGGCGCGGGCCGGGCCGCTGACGGTCCAGGGGCCGAGCAGTTCGTCCAGCTCGCCCAGCAGCCGCCCCTCGGCCAGCACGAAGCCCAGGCGCAGGCCGGCCAGGCCGAAGAACTTGCCGAAGGAGCGCAGCACGATCAGCCCCGGCAGGTGGCTGGCAGTGGCCAGGCTCTGCTCCGGGGTGACGTCCATGAACGCCTCGTCCACCACCAGCCAGCCACCGCGCTCGGCCAGGCGGCCGTGCCAGTCCAGCAGCAGGTCCGGGGTGAAGCGTTGACCGGTGGGGTTGTTGGGGTTGACCACCAGCAGCACGTCGAGGCGGTCCACGGCGCGGCGGGCGCCGGCTTCGCTGATCTCTTCGAGGCGGTGGCCTTCACGGCGCCAGGCGGCGGCATGTTCGGCGTAGCACGGCGAGATGATGCCCACCTGGCTGCGCTTGCGCAGGCGCGGCAGGGCCTGGATCGCCGCCTGGGAGCCGGCCACCGGCAGCAGCCCGCAGGCGCCGTAGTAGTCGCGGGCGGCGTCTTCCAGGCCGTCGTCCCGCTCGGGCAGGCGGGCCCAGGCCTGGGCGGGGATCGGCGGCAGGGTCAGGCCGTAGGGGGCGATGCCGGTGGAGAGGTCCAGCCAGTCGCCTTCGGGAATGCGATAGCGCTGCGCGGCGAGGCGCAGCCGTCCGCCATGTTCAAGCAAGGAGCCACCCTCCGACGATCAGTACGGCGACCCAGAGCATCACGCCCTGGCGCACCAGGTCCATGCCGCGCTGGATGTCGGCGGCGCGGGCGGGCTCGCCCTCCCCCAGGTGCGGCCGCTCGTGCAGCTCGCCGTGGTAGATCGCCGGCCCGCCCAGTTGCACGCCCAGCGCGCCGGCACCGGCGGCCATCACCGGGCCGGCGTTGGGGCTGTCCCACAGCGGCGCGTGCTGGCGCCAGCACTGCAGGGCCAGCGCCGTCTTGCCGAGCACGGCGTAGGTCAGCGCCACCAGGCGCGCGGGGATGTAGTTGAGGACGTCATCGATGCGCGCCGCCGCCCAGCCGAAGCGTTCGAAGCGCGCGTTGCGGTAGCCCCACATGGCGTCGAGGGTGTTGGCCAGGCGGTAGAGCACCACGCCCGGCGCGCCGGCCACGGCGAACCAGAACAGTGCGGCGAACACCGCGTCGCTGCCGTTCTCCAGCACCGACTCGGTGGCGGCGCGGGCCACGGCGCTGTCGTCCAGCTCGCGGGTGTCGCGGCTGACCATGTAGCCGACCCGCTCCCGCGCGCGGGCCAGGTCGCCCTGCTCCAGCGCCTGGGCCACCGGCTCGGCGTGTTCGTTGAGGCTGCGCAGGCCGACGGCGGCATACAGCGCCAGCACGCTGACCACCCAGCCCAGCCCGGGGATATCGGCCAGCAGCCAGACCACCGCCGTCGGCGGCAGCACCGCCAGCAGCCAGGCGCTGACGCCATGGCTGCGCCAGCCGCGTCCGCCCGGGTTGAAACGACGCTCCAGGCGCTCGGCCCAGCGGCCGAACAGCACCAGCGGGTGGCCGCGACGGGGCTCGCCGAACAGGGCGTCCAGCAGCAGTGCGACCAGTGTGGTCAGGCCCAGGCTCATTGCGTGTGTCCCCAATGGTTCTCGAACAGCAGATCACTCAGCGGGCGCGGTTGCGCCCAGCCTTCCAGCGCCAGCATCGGCGCCGGGTAGAAAGCTTCCACCGGGCCCAGGCAGAGCACCGCCAGGGGCTTGCTGCCGGGCGGCATGCCCAGCAGGTCGGCCAGGGCCTGGGGCTCGAACAGCGAGACCCAGCCCATGCCCAGCCCTTCGGCGCGGGCGGCGAGCCAGAGATTCTGAATGGCGCAGGCCAGCGAAGCCATATCCATTTCCGGCAGGGTGCGTCGCCCGAAGACATGGGCTTCGCGCCCGTCCATCAGGCCGGCCACCAGCAGCTCGGCGCAGTCGAGGATGCCCTCCACCTTCAGCCGCATGAATTCGTCGGAACGCTCGCCCAGGGCCTCGGCGGTGCGCACCCGCTCCGCTTCCACCAGGCCATGGATGGCCTCGCGCAGCGCCCGGTCGCGGATGCGGATGAAACGCCAGGGCTGCATCAGGCCGACGCTGGGCGCCTGGTGGGCGGCCTCCAGCAGCCGCGCCAGCAGCTCGGGCGCCACCTCGCCACTGGCGAAGTGGCGCATGTCGCGACGCTCGGCGATGACCCGGTAGATCGCCTCGCGGTCCTCGGGGCGGTAGGCGTGGTCGCTCATGGGCGCAGCAGCTCCGCAGCCGCCCGGGGGTTGGACGGCAGGTAGAAGTGGATGTACGAGGCGGTCAGCCGGCCGATGCGGTACACCGCCTCGGCCACCGGCTTGTCGTTGGGACACAGGCCGCGCACCAGCGGTGCCTCGGGGGACTCCAGCAGCGAGTGGTGGAAGGTGTGCCCGCGCAGGGTGCCTTCCGGCAGGGCAGCTTCCTGCAGGGCCAGGGCGGCCAGGCGCTTCTGCATCACCGCGCGGCCGGGCAGCAGGCCCAGCAGCTCGGCGGACTGGCCGGCAGCATCGGTGAGCGCTTCCAGCAGGTAGAGCATGCCGCCGCACTCGGCGAGGATCGGCTTGCCGGCCTGGTGGTGGGCGCGGATGGCGGCGGCCATGGCCGGGTTGCCGGCCAGCTGCGGCAGGTGCAGCTCCGGGTAGCCACCGGGCAGGTAGAGGCTGTCCACCGCCGGCAGCTCGGCGTCCGCAAGGGGCGAGAAGAACACCAGCTCGGCGCCCAGGTGCTGCAGCAGGTCGAGGTTGCCCTGGTAGAGGAAGGCGAAGGAGGTGTCACGGGCGACGCCGATGCGCACGCCCTCGAGCCAGGGCTCCAGGGGTTCGGCTGCCGGCGCGGCGAAGGCCACGGCGGGCGGCAACGCCACTTCGGCGCTGGCGGCCAGGGCGTCGGCGGCGGCGTCCAGGCGGGCGTCCAGGTCGGCCAGCTCCTCGGCCTGCACCAGCCCCAGGTGGCGGCTGGGCAGCTCCACCTCGGCGCTGCGCGGCAGGGCGCCGTGCCAGCGGATCCAGTCCGGCAGGCTGTCGCGGATCAGGTCGCTGTGGCGCTGGCTGCCGACGCGGTTGCCGAGGACGCCGGCGAACGGCAGGTCCGGCTGGTAGGTGGCCAGGCCCACGGCCAGGGCGCCGAAGGTCTGGGCCATGGCGGCGCCGTTGATCACCCCCAGCACCGGCACGCCGAAGTGCCGCGCCAGGTCGGCGGCGGACGGCGAGCCGTCGAACAGCCCCATGACGCCCTCGATGAGGATCAGGTCCGCCTCCCCCGCCGCTTCCCACAGCAGGCGCCGGCTCTCGGCCTCGCCGATCATCCACAGGTCCAGCTGGTAGACCGGGTGGCCCGAGGCGCGGGCGAGGATCATCGGGTCGAGGAAGTCCGGCCCGCACTTGAACACCCGCACGCGCCGGCCCTGGCGGGCGTGCAGGCGTGCCAGGGCAGCAGTGACGGTGGTCTTGCCCTGGCCGGAGGCGGGGGCGGCGATGAGCAGCGCGGGGCAGGTGCGGGTCATCAGAACTCCACGCCTTTCTGGGCCTTCACCCCGGCCTTGAAGGCGTGCTTGACCAGGCTCATCTCGGTGACGGTATCCGCCGCCTCGATCAGCGCCTCGGGCGCGCCCCGGCCGGTGGCGACCACGTGCTGGTGCTCGGGACGGGACTCGATGTCGCGGAGCACGGTCTCCAGGTCCAGGTAGCCGTGCTTGAGAGCGATGTTCAGTTCGTCGAGCACCACCAGGCCCACCTCGGGGTCGTCCAGCAGTTCACGGGCCACGGCCCAGGCGGCGCGGGCCTTGTCGATGTCGCGCTGGCGGTCCTGGGTGTCCCAGGTGTAGCCCTCGCCCATGACGTGGAAGCTCACCTCTTCGGGGAAGCGGCGGAAGAAGGCTTCCTCGCCGGTGGACATGCCGCCCTTGATGAACTGCACCACGCCCACCTTGAAGCCGTGGCCGAGGGCGCGGGCGACCATGCCGAAGGCGGAGCTGCTCTTGCCCTTGCCGTTGCCGGTGTGCACCAGCAGCAGGCCGTACTCGTCCTGGGCCTGGGCGATCTTCTCGTCGATCAGGGCTTTCTTGCGCTGCATGCGCGCCTTGTGGCGGGCATCGCGTTCGATGGATTCGGTCATGGGGGCTCCTGTCAAAGGGCTTGGTAGCGGACGCTGAAGAACACTGCCTGTCCGGGCTGGTTGTAGTCCAGCGCGGTTTCGTAGTCGGCATCCAGCAGGTTGGTGACCTTGGCCTGTAAGCGCCATTCCTCGGTCAGCCAGTATTCGCCGCGCAGGTCGAGGGTGGCGTAGCCGGCCACCTTATTGCGGTTGGCCAGGTCGTCGTAGCTGCGGCCTTCGGCGTGCAGCGTGGCGCCGACGCCAAAGCGACCGATGCGCCGGTCGAGGTCGAGGTTGAAACTCTGCTGCGGGCGACGCGGCAGTTCGTTGCCGGCGTTGCTACCGTGGTCGCGGTTCACGGCATCGATGAAGGTGGCGTTGGCGCTCCAGTCCCAGCCCAGCCATTGGCTGCCGAGCACCAGCTCGAGGCCGTCGATGCGGGCCTTGCCGATGTTGTTGGGGCCCAGGATCGTGCTGTCGTAGGCAATCAAGTCATCAACATGGCTGCGAAACAGATTGGCAGACCAGTGCCCCCAATCGTGCTGCCCGGAAAGCCCCACCTCGAAGCTCTCCGAGGTCTCTGCACCCAGCTCGGGGTTTCCATATTGGGGGTAGTAGAGCTCATTGAAGCTGGGGGCCTTGAAGGCAGTGCCGTAGCTCAGGCTGAAGCGCAATTCATCGGTGAACGCGTAGCCCCAAGCTGCGCTGCCGGTGTCGTGGGTACCGAACTGCTCGTTGTCGTCGCGGCGCAGCGAGAGCTGCCAGTCCTGCTGCTCATGTTCGCCTATGTACTGAGCGAACCACCCCTTATTCAGGCGAGAATCCCCACCAAACTCCTTATTGCTGCTGACCTGCTCATGTTGCCAGTCAACTCCAACCGTCAAAGTATGGCCATCTGCAAGGGAGATATCGTTCAGCCACGCCGCGCTGTCACGGCGGGTATCAATTCGGGTATCGAACACACCATCCCGATAATCACTTGTCTTGTCGTCGCTTCTGCCTACCTGCAACGTTAAGGTCCAGGGATCCAACGGTGAGTACCGCGCGCGCGCGCCCAGCACCGTCTGGTTCACATCCGCATTGGAGTGAAAACCCACCCTGCTACCGGAATCCCAATCGTCATAGATTCCGTCATAGTCATTGTGTCCCCTGGTCCGCAGTACAGAGCCGTCCAACTCCAGGCCACTGTCGAACGTGTAGCCCGCTCGGAAGTGCCCAGAGATATTCCGGTAACCATCACTGTCCGGCTCATAGATCGACGAATCAAACCGATCAGGCTTCTTGGCATTGATGCCGTCGGAGTCCTGACTGCTGAAACCCAAGCTGTACCAGGCCTCCTCGTCACCACCGGCCACTCCAGCGCTGCCCTGATAGCTGTCGTGAGTGCCGTAGCCGGCGGAGAACCAGGGCTTGGTCGCGCCGTCGCCATGCCCCTTGCGGGTGAAGATCTGGATCACCCCGCCGATGGCCTCGGAGCCGTAGAGGCTGGAGCGTGGCCCACGGACCACTTCGATACGCTCGATCAGCTCCACCGGCAGGTCCTGAAAGGCTGTGAGGCCCGCGCTAACGGAGCCAACCTTGACGCCATCGACCAGCACCAGGACATGGTCGGATTCGGTACCGCGCATGAACAGCGTGGTGTTCTTGCCGGGGCCGCCGTTGTTGCTGAGGGTGACGCCGGGCACCTGGCGCAGCAGCTCGGGCAACGAGTGGGCCTGGCTGCGCTCGATGGCGTCGCGGTCGATGACGGTGGTGGCGGCCAGGCTGGCGCGCACTGGCTGCGAAGTGCGCGTGGCGGTGACGCTCTGGGGCGCCAGTTCGAGGGGCTCGCCATGGGCCGGCAGAACGGCACCGAGGCCGAGCAGCATCCATGTGGCGGATGCCCGGGATACGGGGGACTGCATGTGGGGTCTCCGTCGCGCCACCCGCGCGACTCCAGGGATGGATGCATGGCTTGGCCATGCTCGCTCGCACCGGGCCGGTCTCCGGGCTTGCGAGCGGAACCTGGGGTTCCCCGACCGCGCCTTCCCATGCGTGGGCACAGTGGCTGGATGCGGTGGTTGACTCGCCTACCGTTGCGGGGGCAGCGCCGGATTCTTGATGGAATGGACCGGCTTCCCTGTTTCACCCCACCGGCCAAAAGCCGTGGGGCACCTGGTGCAGGCGCGCAGCTTAGTGGCGCGGCGGGACAGGGTCAATCGAGCCCGCGCCGCGCCGGACGGGAGGGTTCAGGCGCCGTCCTTCTCGCAGTTGACCATCCAGGGCACGCCGAAACGGTCTTCGAACATGCCGAAGCGAACGGCCCAGAAGGTGGGCTCCAGGGGCATCTGCACGGTGCCGCCGGCACTGAGCCCGCTGAACACCCGCTCGGCCTCGGCAATGCTGTCGACGTTGAGCGACACCGAGCAGCCGCGAATGCCGGCGTGGGGCTGCTCGGGCAGGCTGTCGGAGGCCATCAGCGACTGGCCGTCGCGGGTCAGGCAGGCGTGGATGATGTGCCCGTGGCAATCAGTGGGTACGTGGGCAGCGGCCGGGGTTTCGCCGAAGGTCATCATCCGGAGTTCGCCACCGAGTACATCGGCGTAGAAGGTGAAGGCCTCCCGGCAGGTGCCGGGGAAGATCAGGTAGGCATTGATGCGCATGAGGGGGTTCCTCCCTGTGGGGTTCCGCCACGCTCCGTGGCGTCCCCCTCATGCTCCGCCGATCCGCCGGATTGTCGATGACCGTCCGGCGAACGGCGTCGGCGTGCCGCTCAGTTCCGGGGCAGGCGGATGCGGAACTCGGCGCCGCCGAGGGGCGAGTCGCCCAGGGCCAGTTCGCCCTCGAAGCTCTCGACGATGTCCAGCACCACGGCGGTGCCGATACCCTGCCCCGGGTGCTGGGCGTCGGCCCGCTCGCCGCGCTGGAGGATGCGCGCGCGCTGGTCCGGCGGTACGCCGGGGCCGTCGTCCTCCACCACCAGCTCGCAACTGGCCTCGTGCTCTCGGGCGCTGACCCGCACGGTGCCGAGGCACAGCCGGTAGGCGTTCTCCAGCAGGTTGCCGAGCATCTCCAGCAGGGCGCCCTGCTCCACGGGTACCTGCAGGTTCGGGTCGAAGTCCCGCAGGACCCTGACCCGCTTGTCGCGGTAGACCTTGTCGAGGGCGTCGCAGAGGGTGTCCAGCAGCGGGGCGAGCTGCACCCGGTGGCGCACCAGGCCGCTCTTGCGCAGGGTGGCCCGTTGCAGCTGGTAGCCGATCTGCTGGCTCATGCGTTCGATCTGGTTGCGCAACACCCGCGCCGGTTCGGTGTCGCCGGGGCGGGTGGCGATGGTCTCGCTGACGCCCTGCAGCACCGAAAGCGGCGTCTTGAGGCTGTGGGCCAGGTCGTCGAGGGAATGGCGGTACCGCTCGCGCTGGCGGCGTTCGCTGTCCAGCAGGCGGTTGAGGGACTTGGTCAGGCGCAGCAGCTCGCGGGGGTGGGCATCGCTCAGGGCATCGCGGGTGCCGGACTCCACCTGGTCCAGCTCCTCGCTGAGGCGGCGCAGGCTGCGAAAGCCCCAGGTGAGGCCGAACCAGAGCATCACCAGCAGCACCAGCAGGGCCGTGCCGAGCCAGAAGTAGAGCTGTTGGAGGAAGCCGTCGTGCATCACCTGGTAGTCGCTCATCGGTTGCATGGTGACGATGCTGAAGGCAGCGGCCTGGTCGCGCAGCAGGTCGATCTCGACGTCGTAGACGAAGAAGCGCCGACCGCGGTCGTCGTGGATCTGGGTGAACTCGTGGCCACGTCCGTCGTAGCGCGGCATGTAGTGGACGCTCTCGTCCTGAGAGGAGCGCGACTGCCAGATCAGGCGGCCGTCGCTGTCGTAGATGAAGCCGAGCTGGTGGGCGTCGAGGTTGTCGAATTCCTCGTCGGGGAGCTTGTCCGGCATGTCGAGCTTGCCGTCGACGATGCGGGCGGCGGCGATCAGTGCGCTGGCATCGGCCGCGAGGCGCTTCTCGATGGCCTGCTCCATGGCGGTGTCGAAGGCTTTGCTGAGCACCGGCAGCAGCGCCAGCATGAACAGCACCGCCAGGCCGGCGGCGCCGAGCATCAAGCGCAGGCGCAGGGAGAACCCCGCCAGGGGGTGTCGCCTCATCGGCAGCGCTCGGTGAACAGGTAGCCCTGGCCGCGCACCGTGTCGATGGGGCGGAAGCCGTTGTCACCTTCGAGCTTGCGCCGCAGCCGGCCGACCAGCACTTCGATGACGTTGGGGTCGCGCTCGTCGTCGTCCGGGTAGAGTTGCTCCATCAGCCGCTCCTTGGCGACCACCTGCTGGTGGTGGCGCATGAGGTATTCGAGGATGCGGTATTCGAAGGCGGTGAGCCCGAGGGACTCGCCGTTCATCATCGCCTGCTTGCGGTTCAGGTCGAGCACCAGCGGCCCGGCCTCGATGGTGGACTGGACGAAGCCGGACGAGCGCCGCAGCAGCGCATTGAGGCGGGCCTCCAGCTCTTCGAACTGGAACGGCTTGACCACGTAGTCGTCGGCGCCGGCGGCCAGGCCTTCCACCTTGTCCTGCCAGTTGCCGCGGGCGGTGAGGATGAGGATGGGGAAGGTCTTGTCGCGGCTGCGCAGCTGGCGGATCAGGTCGAGCCCGCTCATGCCGG
Source organism: Pseudomonas sp. SLBN-26 (assembly GCF_006715895.1). Classification (NCBI taxonomy): domain Bacteria; kingdom Pseudomonadati; phylum Pseudomonadota; class Gammaproteobacteria; order Pseudomonadales; family Pseudomonadaceae; genus Pseudomonas; species Pseudomonas sp. SLBN-26. The sequence goes on along the minus strand of NZ_VFOB01000001.1, from coordinate 6,019,075 downwards.
GCAGGCCCAGGTCCACCACGGCCAGGTCGTGGTGATACTCCTCGGCGCGGTACAGCGCCTCCTCGGCATCGGCGACAGCGTCCACCACGTGGCCCTGCTCGCCCAGGCGGGTGTAGAGGTGGTGGCGCAGCAGCGCCTCATCTTCCACGACCAGCAGTTTCATCAGCGTCTCCATGAAGAGGGCCGGGCAGGTGCCCGGCCCGTGGGTGCAGCGGGTCAGAACTTGTAGGTGGCACCAACGTAGGCCTGGGAGCTGCTGTGCAGGTCCAGGGAGCCCAGCTTGGGACCGCCGTGGGGCGCGACTTCGGTGCTGGCGTTGGTGCGCAGGTAACGATAGCCGGCCTCGATGGAGGTGTTCTTGTTCAGCTCCTGGAGGATACCGGCCTGCAGGCCGGCGGCGTAGCCGATGTCGCTGTCGCGACGCAGACCGGAACCGTCCTGCTCGAGCTTGACCAGGCCCAGGGTGGCACCGCCGAACAGCTTGGTGTTGTTGTCACCCAGGGGGAGGAACAGGTCGTAGCTGCCGAGCAGGTTCTGCTGGCGAAGCTTGTTGCCGCTGTGGGTGTCGGAGAAGTTCTCGTAGGTCGCGTAGTAGCGGCCCTTGTCATCGGCCTGACCGGCGCGGATGCCCCAGGTACCGGTCTTGTGGATGACCTTGTCCAGGCTCGGGTGGTCCATGTTGGCGTTCAGCGCCGAGGAGTTCTGGATGTTGTTGTTGGTCTGGCCCCAGGTCAGGCCCACGAACGGCTCGGCGGCCTGGGCGGACAGTGCGGTGAAGCCCAGGGTGGTGGCCAGCGCGAGGGGGGTGAGGATCTTCTTCATGAGGGGGTTCTCCCTGTTGACGTATGTAGGTGTCGAACTCGGGAGCCATGATGCAGGCGGGTCACTGAACCGCCCCTGAACCCTCTCTGAACCTCGGCTGAACAGCCGGTCGATCAGGAAATCAGGCCCGGGGCGGGGGTTGCGGCCCTTGCGGCGACTCAGTCCAGCGGCGGGACGCGCCAGTCGATGGGGGCCAGCCCGTGCTGCTCGAGGAACTTGTTGCAGCGGCTGAAGTGCCCGTTGCCGAGGAAGCCCCGGTGGGCCGACAGCGGCGAGGGGTGCGGCGAGCGCAGGGCGAGGTGCTTCTGGGTGTCGATCAGCCGCTGCTTGCTCTGGGCATGGGCGCCCCAGAGCAGGAACACCAGGTGCGGCTGGTGCTGGCTGACCACTTCGATCACCCGGTCGGTGAACGGCTGCCAGCCCTGGTTGGCGTGGGAACCGGCCTGGCCGCGCTCGACGGTGAGGGAGGTGTTGAGCAGCAGCACGCCCTGCTCGGCCCAGCTCTGCAGGTAGCCGTGGCTGGGCATGTCGAGGTTCAGGTCGCGCTTGAGTTCCTTGTAGATGTTCAGCAGCGACGGCGGGATGGCCACCCCCGGCTGCACCGAGAAGCACAGGCCGTGGGCCTGGCCCGGGCCGTGGTACGGGTCCTGGCCGATGATCACCACCTTCACCTGGTCCAGCGGCGTGGAGTTGAGGGCGTTGAAGATCATCGGTCCCGGCGGGTAGATCTCTTTTCCGGCAGCCTTCTCAGTGCGTAGGAAATTTCCCAGCGCTTTCATGTAAGGTTTGTCGAATTCGTCGCGCAGGGCTTCTTTCCAGCCTGCCTCGAGCTTGATCCGATCGCTTTCAGTCATGGTGCATCCCGTCTGCGGCGCCCGTGGCGCATGAGCACGGCCGGCCGGCCGTCCAGTGGTCGGGCACCCTAAGAAATGCCCTCTACTCTTGTCAATCGAGGAGGGAGGAAGGACACACCCCATGGATAACCGCTACGACCGCCTCAAGTTCTCGCTGCTCAGCCACTTCATGAAGGGCGAGGCCAAGGTCCCGCAGATGCCGGAGACCTCGATGCAGCTGCGCAAGCTGCTCTCGTCCGAGCACGCCTCCCTGGAGCAGGTGACGCGCCTGCTGCACAGCAACCCGCCGCTGGCGGCCTACCTGATGCAGTTCGCCGCCACCCCGCTGCTGCGCAACCTGCGGCCGGGGGTGAACCTGCAGGAGGTGATCGCCCGCCTGGGTATGCAGCGCCTGAACAACCTGGTGCTCAGCTTCACCCTGCAGAACCTGCTGACCACCCAGGACCCGGTGCTGCAGAAGGTCTTCCGCCATCGCTGGAACACCGCCCTGCTCTGTGCCGCCTACTGCGCCTGCCTGGCCCAGGACTACACCCGCCTCTCCCTGGAGGACGCCATGCTCGCCGGCCTGGTGCAGGACATCGGCAGCCTGCCGCTGCTGGACGAGGCAGACCAGTGGCCCGAGATCCCCCGCGAGGAAGCCGTGCTGGAGCAGTTGTGCGACCAGCTCTCGGCGGACATCGGCGTGGTGGTGCTGACCGCCTGGAAGTTGCCCCCGGTGCTGGTGGACTGCGCGCGCCATCGCACCCACTGGGATCGCCAGCACGGCGAGCGGGCCGACCTGGCCGACCTGGTGCAGGTGGCCAGCCGCCTCTGCGCCAGCGAGCCGGACGACGAAAGCCTGCCCCAGCTACCGGCCTGGCGGCGGGTGCTCAGGGAGCGGGCGGACCAGTTGGACGCTGCCACCCTGCGCACCGAACTGGCCAGCGGTGTGGCGTTCTGGTTCAAGCTGATGGGCGGCAAGGGCCACGCCTGAGCGGCATCACCCGGCCCGCTGGCGGCGGGCCTTCCAGCTGCGCACCAGTGAGGGAGCCAGGGCGGTCAGCGCCGAACCCAGCACCACCAGCACGGCCCCGCCGTAGGCCAGGCCGTTGATCTGCTCGGGGTGGACGTGGTCCGGCCACAGGCTGGCGGCGACCGCCACCGAGGCGAAGGTCACCAGCGGGGTGATGGCCAGCGTCGCGCTGACCCGGGAGGCCTCCCAATGGGCCAGGGCCTCGGCGAAGGCGCCGTAGGCCACCAGGGTGTTCAGGCAGCAGGCCAGCAGCAGCCAGCCCTGCAGCGGGCTCAGTTGCAGCGCCTCCAGCGGCGAGACCCAGGGGGTCAGCAGCAGGGCGCAGCCGAGGTAGATCACCATCATCACCTGCATGGAATTCCACACCGTCAGCAGCTGCTTCTGCGCCAGCCCGTAGAAGGTCCAGACGAAGGCCGCGCCAAGGACGATCAGCACACCGGTGGTGTAGCTGCCCAGGGAGGTGAACAACTCCTCCAGGCGCTGGTTGAAGAACAGCCCGAACCCGCTCACCAGCACCAGCAGGCCCAGGGCCTGGCCGAGGCTGAAGCGCTCCTTGAAAACGAACAGGCTGCCCAGCAACAGCAGGATCGGCGCCACCTGGATAACCAGCTGCGTGGTGCCCGGCGTCAGCATGCGCAGGCCCATCAGGTAGAGCACGTAGTTGCCCAACAGGCCGGCGATGGCCAGCGCCACCAGCCAGCCGCCCTTGCGCCCCAGCGGTCGGAACGTCGGCAGGCGCCGCGTGGCCGCCAGGTAGAGGAACAGCAGGGAGCCGGAAACCACCAGGCGGTACCAGGTCACGGTGACCGGGTCCATCACCTTCAGCACTTCCTTCAGCTTGATGGGCAGGATGCCCCAGAGCACCGCAGTGACGAGGGCGAGAACCAGGCCGAGAAACCAGCGGCCGGATGAAACATGCATGGGAAACCTCAGGGCAGGGCCCGCAGGACGGCGGGTGCGCCATTCTAGGGCGGGCCCGGCCGGCAGGACAGCTACACCCGCCCGCAAGGCTGCCCGCCAACTGTACCTGTCGACCACCCGCACCTGTGATCACAACCGTCCATCGCCGGCCCGTGCAGCGCAGCGGCGGCGCATTAGACTCCAGGCATCTGTACGCCGCTTTTGGAGAGCCCGCATGTACGGCCAACGCACTGAAGACGCCGGTCCCGGCACCCACTACCGCAGCGACCGGATCAGCTCGGTGAACGGCCAGTACTTCTTCGCCACCCGCGAAGGCACCCTGGAAGGCCCCTACTTCACCCGGGCCGATGCCGAGCGGGAAATCACCTCCTACATCCGCCGCATGGTCCAGGCCAAGGAGATGATCGCCAGCCGCGCCTGACGAACCTGCCGCCCTGAAACGACGAAACCCGCTGGAGTCCCCTCCAGCGGGTTTCGCGCATATGGGCCGCCGGAACTCAGCGGACCGCTTCGAACAGCCCGGTGGCGCCCATGCCGCCGCCCACGCACATGGTGACGATGCCGTAGCGCTTGCCGCGACGCTGCAGCTCACGCACCAGGTGGCCGACCTGGCGCGAGCCGGTCATGCCGAAGGGGTGGCCGATGGAGATGGAGCCGCCGTTGACGTTGTACTTCTCGTTGTCGATGCCCAGGCGATCACGGGCGTAGACGCACTGGGAGGCGAAGGCCTCGTTCAGTTCCCACAGGTCGATGTCGTCGATGCTCAGGCCACGGGCCTTGAGCAGCTTGGGCACCGAGAACACCGGGCCGATGCCCATTTCGTCCGGCTCGCAGCCGGCCACGGTGAAGCCACGGAAGAAGGCACGGGGCTTGAGGCCCAGCTCGATGGCCTTGTCCAGGCTCATCAGCAGGGTCATGGAGGCGCCGTCGGAGAGCTGGGAGGAGTTGCCGGCGGTGACGCTGCCGTCTTCGGAGAACACCGGCTTGAGGCTGTTCAGGCCCTCCAGGGTGGTGTCGGCGCGGTTGCAGTCGTCGCGGTCGACCACACCGTCGAGAACCTGCTTCTCGCCGGTGGCCTTGTCCTCCACCGCGTACTTGACGTTCATCGGCACGATCTCGTCGGCGAACAGGCCGTCGGCCTGGGCGCGGGCAGTGCGCTGCTGGCTCTGCAGGGCGTAGAGGTCCTGGACCTCACGGCTGACGTTGTAGCGGCGCGCGACGATCTCGGCGGTCTGGCCCATGGGGTAGTAGATGCCGGGGTGTTCCAGCTTCAGGCGCGGGTTGACGAAGTTGTCCTGGTTGATGCTTTTCAGCGTCAGGGTGATGGACTCCACGCCGCCGGCCACCATCACGTCGCTGCAGCCGGAGGCGATCTGGTTGGCAGCGATGGCGATGGCCTGCAGGCCGGAGGAGCAGTAGCGGTTCAGGGTCATGCCGGCGACGCCGATGCCCAGACCGGACAGCACGGCCACGTTACGACCGATGTTGTGGCCCTGGGCGCCTTCGTTGGAGCCGGCCCCGACCACGCAGTCGTCCACCAGCGCCGGGTCCAGGTCGTTGCGTGCCAGCAGCGCGTTCACGCAGTGGGCGGCCATTTCGTCGGGCCGGGTCATGTTGAACTTGCCGCGGAAGGACTTGGCCAGGCCGGTCCGGACGCTGTCGACTATCACCACTTCACGCATGAGGCACCTCTTTCTTGTCGGTTGGAGGACGGGTGTCCATTGACGATGGGGCGAGGATAGATGCCGACTATCCTCGCCCGCGACGATCATTCACCCGGCGTATGCGCGCCCATGGTTCAGGACTTGCGGAAGGCGGCCTCCAGGGCGTCATTGATGGTGCGCAGCACCTTCACCCGGGCGTAGCGCTTGTCGTTGGCCTCCACCAGGGTCCAGGGCGCGATCTCGGTGCTGGTGCGGTCCACCATGTCGCCCACCGCGCTGACGTACTGGTCCCACTTGTCGCGGTTGCGCCAGTCTTCCTCGGTGATCTTGTAGCGCTTGAACGAGGTCTGCTCGCGCTCCTTGAAGCGCTTCATCTGCTCGTCCTTGTCGATGGACAGCCAGAACTTCACCACCACGATGCCGTGGTCGTGCAATTGCTCCTCGAAGTCGTTGATCTCGCTGTAGGCCCGCAGCCAGTCGGCCTGGCTGCAGAACCCCTCGACCCGCTCCACCAGCACCCGGCCGTACCAAGAGCGGTCGAAGATGGTGAACTGCCGGCGCGGCGGCACGTGCCGCCAGAAACGCCACAGGTAGGGCTGCGCGCGCTCCTCCTCGGTGGGGGCGGCAATGGGCACGGTGCGGTACTGGCGCGGGTCGAGGGCGCCGGTGACGCGGCGGATCGCCCCGCCCTTGCCGGCAGCGTCGTTGCCCTCGAAAACCGCCATCAGCGCATGGCTGCGGAAGCGCTTGTCCCACATCAGCTTGGCCAGGCGCGCCTGCTCGGCGGCCAGTTGTTCGCGGTATTCGTCCTTGTCCAGGGACAGGCCGAGGTCGAGGGCATCCAGCAGGCTGCGGTTGTCCAGGCTGGAGGTCAGCGGTGCGGCATGGGGCTGCGGTTGCTGGCGGTCCTTGCGCTTGAGCGCCGCCTGCAGGCCCTCCAGCAGGATGCGGCCGACGCTGAGGCTGCGGTAATGCTCGTCGATGCCCTCGATCACGTACCAGGGCGCATAGTCGCGGCTGGTACGGCGCAACATGCGCTCGCCGAAGCGCACGAAGCGGTCGTAGGTCTCGCTCTGCTTCCAGTCCAGCGGGTTGAGCTGCCAGCTGCGCTGGGGGTCGCTTTCCAGGGTTTTGAGGCGCTGCTTGAGCTGCTTCTTGGAAAGGTGGAACCAGAACTTGAAGATCAGCGCGCCCTCGTCGCAGAGCATCCGCTCGAAGCGCTCGGCGCCGTCGATGGCCTGGTCGAAGCGGGCGTCCTTGATGTCGCCCTCCACCCGGGCGTGGAGCATCTGGCTGTACCAGTTGCCGAAGAAGATGCCGATCTGCCCCTTGGGCGGCAGCTTGCGCCAGAAACGCCACTGCGGCGGCCGCGCCAGCTCCTCGTCGGTGGGGGTGAGGAAGCTCTCGACATGGATCAGGCGCGGGTCCATCCACTCGTTGAGCAGCTTGACCGTCTCGCCCTTGCCGGCCCCCTCGATGCCGTTGATCAGGATGACCACCGGGAAGCGTGCCTGCTGCTTCAGCTCGAACTGCGCCTCCAGCAGCGCCTCGCGAAGCTCCAGCACACCTTTCTCGTAGGTGTCCTTGTCGATGGAATGGCCGATTTCCGCAGATTCGAACATGCGTCTCTCCCTGGTTGATCGGGAAAAAATAGCGGAGCCGGCGTGAGTGCGTACAGAACGACGTCAATAAAAAAGGGATGCCTCGGCATCCCTTTCCAGTGACATGGGCCGTCAGGCCGTGGCGGGCGTTCCCGCCGAACGACGTACCAGCCGCAGGGCTGCGATCACCACGGCGAACACACCGATGCTGGCGCTGTACAACACCATGGCCGGCAGGGCCACCAGCATGCCCAGCACACCCAGGCGCCAGCCGGCGCGGCCGGGCAGGAAGAAAGCCACCAGCGCCAGGCCCAGGGCACCCAGGGCGATCACCCGGTGGTGGATCAACAGGCCCAGGCCGGCACGCAGCTGGCATTCCCAGCGCTGGGCGTCTTCCACGCAGAGCCCGACCCACTGGGCATCCTCCATCAGCGCATAGCGCAACCCGTAGCTGCCGGCCAACCAGAGGGCGAACAGCACCAGCAGGGCAATGAGGGGGAAACGGCGGGACATGGTTCTCTCCGGTGGATGAAAAGCGGCGCCAAGGATAAACCGCCGCAAGCCTTATGCAAGGTGCTTCGCACAATTGTGACGAGGGGCGAGGCGCCGGGTTCCGCCTTGCCGTGCAGCCACTACACTGCGCCCCATGAACCTGTCCCGCTTCGTCTACCTCTGCGCGGCGCTGGCCCTGGCCTGGATGCTCTACACCATGGCCCGCCCCACCCCGCACGCACCGCCGGCCAACAGCGCCTCCGGGGAGCTGCGCGTGGGCAAGGACCGCATCACCCCGCTGCAGCCCTTCCAGCTGGAGGCGCGCATCCTCGGCCGCGAGGACTACCGCTTCGACGCCGGCGCCCGCCTCTCCCCCACCGACCTGGCCCTGGGCTGGGGGCCGATGGCCGATCCGGCGGTGCTGGCGCAGATCCGCATCACCCAGGGCAACCGCTGGTACCACTGGTCCACCGAGCGCTTCCCCATTCCCCGGCGGGAGATCGAGACCCACAGCGCCAACATGCACATGATCCCGGCCACAGCGCAGGTGGCCCGGGACCTGGCGGACGTGGCGCCCGGCCAGCGCATCCGCATCAGCGGGCAACTGGTGAGGGTGGACGGCGACGACGGCTTCACCTGGGTCAGCTCGCTGACCCGCGAGGACACCGGCAACGGTGCCTGCGAACTGGTCTGGCTGGAGCGCATCGAGCGCCTGGACTGAGCCGCCCACGGCTTTGTTCTTGCCAGCCTGGCCGGGGGCAGGCAGATTGCCACTCACTGCGGCACTTTGCTGCGGTTGCGCTTGTCATAGCCTGCGTACTTCACTCGGCCCTCACGCTCCAGCCACGAGAACGACCCACATGGCCCTGACCCGCCGTATCGCCGCCCTGCTTGGCGGCCTGCTTTTCTGTGCCCCGCTGTGGGCGGCCGACATCGACGCGGCCAGCTACGGCTATCCGCTGACCAACCCATTCGAGGCGACCATCGCCACCACGCCGCCCGAACTGCGTCCCGAGCTGCCGGACGACGAGGACATCGACCAGGCCGACTACTCGCTGAAGCTGCGCCCCGAGCGGGAGTTCCAGCTGCCGGACAACTTCTGGCCGGTGCGCACCCTGGGCTACCGCCTGGCCAAGCAGGACCACGCGGCGCCGCTGGTGTTCATCATCGCCGGCACCGGTGCGCACTACTCCAGCACCCTCGCCGAGTACCTGAAGAAGCTGTTCTACGGCGCCGGCTTCCATGTAGTGCAGCTGTCCTCGCCGAGCAGCTACGACTTCATGGCCGCCGCCTCGCGCTTCGCCACCCCCGGCCTGTCCACCGAGGACGCCGACGACCTGTACCGGGTGATGCAGGCCGTGCGCGCACAGCACCCGCGCCTGCCGGTCACCGACTTCTACCTCACCGGCTACAGCCTGGGCGCCCTGGAGGCAGCCTTCGTCAGCCACCTGGACGAGACCCGGCGCAGCTTCAACTTCAAGCGCGTGCTGCTGCTCAACCCGCCGGTGAACCTCTACACCTCCATCAGCAACCTGGACCGCCTGGTGCAGACGCGGGTGAAGGGCATCGACACCAACACCAACTTCTATGAGGTGGTGCTGGGCAAGCTGACCCGCTACTTCCAGCAGCGCGGCTACGTCGACATCAACGACGCGATGCTCTACGACTTCCAGCAGTCCAAGCAGAAGCTCTCCAACGAACAGATGGCGATGCTGATCGGCACCTCGTTCCGTTTCTCCGCCTCGGATATCGCCTTCACATCGGACCTGATCAACCGTCGCGGGCTGATCACCCCGGTGAAGATGCCCATCACCGAAGGCACCAACCTGACGCCCTACTTCAAGGGCGCACTGCTGTGTGACTTCGACTGTTACATCACCGAGCAACTGATCCCCTTCTGGCGCGCGCGCTTCGACGGCGGCAGCCTCACCCAATTGATCGACCAGGTGAGCCTCTACGCCCTGGAGGACTACCTCAAAAGCAGCAGCAAGATCGCGGTGATGCACAACGCCGACGACGTGATCCTCGGCACCGGTGACCTGGGCTTCCTGCGCCGTACCTTCGGCGACCGCCTGACCGTCTACCCCCATGGCGGGCACTGCGGCAACCTCAACTACCGCGTCAACAGCGACGCCATGCTGGAGTTCTTCCGTGGCTAAGTACGCACTCCTGCCCGCCCTGCTGCTGGCCAGCCTGCCGGCATTCGCCGACACCCCAGCCAAACCCGTTGCCGACCCGGACGGCTTCACCCAGCCACTGCGCCAGCTGACGTTCAACCCCGGCCTGGACCAGCGCGAGTTCGAGCGCTCGACCTTCGACGCCCTGGAGGTCTACGACCCGCTGGAGTCCTGGAACCGCCGCGTCTACCACTTCAACTACCGCTTCGATCAGTGGGTGTTCCTGCCCGTGGTGCGTGGCTACACCTACGTCACGCCGCGCTTCGTGCGCAGCGGCGTGAGCAACTTCTTCAGCAACCTCGGCGACGTGCCCAACCTGGTCAACAGCCTGCTGCAGTTCAAGGGCCAGCGCTCCATGGAGGTCACCGGGCGCCTGCTGCTCAACACCACCATCGGCGTGGTTGGCCTGTGGGACCCGGCCACCCTGATGGGCCTGCCCAAGCAGAGTGAGGACTTCGGCCAGACTCTGGGCTTCTACGGCGTCGGCGCCGGCCCCTACCTGATGCTGCCGCTGCTGGGGCCGTCGAACCTGCGCGACACCACCGGCCTGGTGGTAGATTTCGCCGCAGAGAACCAGATCAACTTCCTCAACGTGGCGGAGGTGAGCAGCGACCACCCGGAAATCACCGCGCTGCGCATCGTCGACAAGCGCTACACCACCAGCTTCCGCTACGGCCAGCTCAACTCGCCGTTCGAGTACGAGAAGATCCGCTACGTCTACACCGAGTCGCGCAAGCTGCAGATCGCCGAGTGATGCGCCCTCCCCACCCGGGAACCGGGTGGGGGGCTCATCGGCCACTCATCCAGCACCTCGATTGAAATCACGCAAAATCACGCACCATTCATTCAATTCCCTGGATTAGGATCGCCCGGTCCGTCATCCAGGGAGGCTCCCATGAGCACCTATCGCCAGCTTCTTGAGCAACGCCCCGGCCAGCCCGCTTCCGACGGCGCCGGGGTCAACCTGATCCGCGTCTTCGCCGAGCAGGGCATCCCGCGCTTCGACCCCTTCCTGATGTTCGACGAGTTCGGCTCGGCCAACCCGGACGACTACGTCGCCGGCTTCCCCGCCCACCCGCACCGGGGCTTCGAGACCATCACCTACATGCTCGAAGGGCGCATGCGCCACGAAGACCACCTGGGCAACGTCGGCCTGCTGGAGAACGGCGGCGTGCAGTGGATGACGGCCGCGCGCGGCATCATCCACAGCGAGATGCCGGAGCAGCAGGAGGGCGTCATGCGCGGCTTCCAGATCTGGCTCAACCTGCCGGCCAGGGACAAGCTCGGCGACCCCGGCTACCGCGACTTCGCCCCGGCCGAGATTCCACACCTGCGCACGGCCGGTGGGGTCGAGGCACGGGTGATCGCCGGTCGCTTCGACGATGGCCAGGTGCAACAGGACGGTGCGGTGCAGCGCCCGCACACCGAACCCCACCTCTTCGACCTCCACCTGCCCGCCGGCAGCCGGGTAGCGCCGCACCTGGCCGACGGCCTGCGGGTGCTGCTGTACGTGTACGAAGGCGCGCTGCATGTGAACGGCAACCCGGTCGGCAAGGGGCGCCTGGCGCGTCTTTCGGAACAGGGTGCAGTCGAGCTGGCGAGCAGCGAGGGCGCGAAGGTGCTGCTGCTGGCGGGCCGCCCGCTGGGCGAGCCCATCGTGCAGTACGGGCCCTTCGTGATGAACAGCCGGGAGGAGATCGAACAGGCGCTGCGCGACTACCGCGACGGCCGCCTGGCCGGCTAGGCCGGTTCGGGCAGCGTGGCGTCCTCGACCAGGCCAAGGAACGCCTGCAGCTCCAGCTTCTGCGCCATCGCGTCCTGGTAGCCCAGCTCGATCAGCTCGTTGCAGTAGCCAGCCTCGAACAGCAGGTAGCTGATCACCCCGGCACCACTGGCCTTGGTGGCGCCCGGTCCGCGCAGGAAGGTGCGGATGGCACGGGGCAGCTCGCGCCGATGGCGCGCGGCGATTTCATCCAGCGGCCGGCTGGGCGACACCACCAGCACCTCCACCGGCTTCATCCCCAGGCTGCGCCGGTGAGCCTCGTCGGGGATCAGCCGGCTGAGCTGGTTGATCCGTTCCAGCAGCTCGATGTCGCTTTCCAGGTTGTCGATGAAGGTGCTGTTGAGCATGTGCCCGCCGATCTGCGCGAGGCTCGGCGGGTTGCCGGTGCCGAGGCGGGCCATGCCGTTGTCACGGGCGTCCTCCCTGGGGTTGCCGCTCACCCCCACCACCAGCACCCGGCTGGCGCCCAGGTGCAGCGCCGGGCTGATGGGCGCCGACTGGCGCACCGCGCCATCGCCGTAGTACTCGCGGTGCAGCCTGACCGGCGGGAAGATCAGCGGGATCGCGGCGCTGGCCATCAGGTGCTCGACGCTCAGCCGGGTCGGCACACCGCCACGGCGGTGGCGGAACCAGGGATCGATGGTGGCGCGGCCTTGATAGAAGGTCACGGCCTGGCCGGTCTCGTAGCCGAAGGCGGTCACCGCCACGGCACGCAGCTGGCGCATGCGGATGGCGGCGGCGATGCCGGAGAAATCCAGCTCGCGCTCCAGCAGGGTGCGCAGCGGCGCGTTGTCCAGCAGCGCCACCGGCGAGTGGCGGTTCATGCCCAGCAGGCTGTGGCCGAGGAAGCGCAGGCTCTGGCGCATCACCCCGGGCCAGTCGCTGCGGTACACCTGGTGCGTCTCGAAGCCCTGCCAGACGGCGGTCAGGCGACGGATCGCCTCGCTGAAGTGCAGGGCGCCGCAGGCCAGGCCCACGGCATTGATGGCACCGGCGGAGGTGCCGACGATCACCGGGAAGGGGTTGCACGCCGAATCCGGCAGCAGGTCGGCGATGGCGGCCAGCACCCCCACCTGGTAGGCCGCCCGGGCGCCACCCCCGGAAAGGATCAGGCCTGTGACGGGTGTGGCGGCGGGGGTCGAAGTCATGGCGGCGTCCGCTGTTTTTCTCGCAAGTGTAGGCCAGCGCTAATAGAGCTTGGGCTCGCCCTCGGGCCGGCTCTTGAAGCGCCGGTGCGCCCACAGGTACTGCTCGGGCAGGCGGCTGACCTCCTGCTCGATCCACTGGTTGATGCGGATGCAGTCCGCCTCTTCGCTCTCGCCGGGAAAGTCCGCCAGCGGCGGGTGCACCACCAGGCGGTAACCCGAGCCATCGGCCAGCCGCTCCTGAGTGAAGGGCAGCACCCTGGCACGGCCCAGGCGGGCGAACTTGGTGGTGGCGGTCACGGTGGCGGCGGTGATGCCGAACAGCGGCACGAACAGGCTCTGCTTGGCACCGTAGTCCTGGTCCGGCGCGTACCAGATGGCACGGCCGGCACGCAGCACCTTGAGCATGGCGCGCACGTCCTCGCGCTCGATGGCGGTGGCGTCCAGGTTGTGGCGCTCGCGGCCCCGGCGCTGGATGTAGTCGAACAACGGGTTCTTGTGCTCGCGGTACATGCCGTCGATGGTGTGCACCTGGCCGAGCAGCGCCGCGCCGATCTCCAGGGTGGTGAAGTGCAGGGCCATGAGGATCACGCCCTGCCCTTCGGCCTGGGCCTGCTGCAGGTGCTCCAGGCCTTCGATGTGGGCCAGGCGACGCAGGCGCGCGGCCGGCCACCACCAGCTCATGGCCATCTCGAAGAAGGCGATGCCGGTGGAGGCGAAGTTCTCCCGCAGCAAGCGCTCACGGGCCTCCGCCGTCATGGCCGGGAAGCACAGCTCGAGGTTGCGCCGGACGATGCGCCGACGCGAGCCGGCCAGCCGCCCCATCCAGCCCCCGAGCACGCGCCCGAGGCGCACCAGCACCGGGTAAGGCAGTTGGGTGAGCAGCCAGAGCAGCCCCAGGCCCAGCCACAGCGGCCAGAAACGCGGGTGCAGGAAGGCGGCACGGAAACGGGGACGTTCCATCAGGATTCCGAAGCAGATCGACAAGGGCCGGCATTCTACAGAATTGCCCGCCGCTCGGCCTCCCCGGCACGGAATCCGGGTTGCGACGGCGGGTCGATATCGCTATAAGTCCTGCCCACCGAACCCCGCAGAACGACCATGAGCCAAGCTGACCTCCTCGACCAAGATCCCGTGTTCCAACTCAAGGGCAGCATGCTCGCCATCACCGTGATGGAGCTGGCGCACAACGACCTCGAACGGCTGGATCGCCAGCTCGCGGACAAGGTCGCCCAGGCCCCCAACTTCTTCCAGAACACGCCCCTGGTCATGGCCCTGGACAAGCTGCCCGAGGGCGAAGGCGAGCTGGACCTGCCGGCGCTGATGGAAATCTGCCGTCGCCACGGCCTGCGCACCCTGGCCATCCGTGCCAGCCGCGAGCAGGACGTCGCGGCCGCCAATGCCCTGGACCTGCCGGTGCTGCCGCCCTCCGGCGCCCGCGAGCGCCCCATCGACCCGGTTGAGCCCGGCGCCGTGAAGAAGGAAGAGAAAGCCCCCGAGAAGCCGCCGGAGCCGGTGGTCCGCCCCACCAAGCTGGTGACCACGCCGGTGCGCGGCGGCCAGCAGGTCTACGCCCCCGGTGGAGACCTGGTGGTGCTCGCCCCGGTGAGCCCGGGTGCGGAACTTCTGGCCGATGGCAACATCCATGTGTACGGCCCGATGCGAGGCCGCGCCCTGGCCGGCATCAAGGGCAATACCCAGGCGCGGATCTTCTGCCAGCAACTGGCCGCCGAACTGGTTTCGGTGGCTGGCCAGTACAAGGTCGCGGAGGACCTGCGCCGCGATCCGTCATGGGGCCATTCCGTGCAGGTCAGCCTGTCGGGGGATGTGTTGAACATCACCCGCCTTTAACGGATACTGCCGCGATTTTAAGGGACCTGAACGGGCGCCAGGACGGCCGATCCCGGGCCTGCAGGCTACCCGCCATTTCTATCTTCTTTGGGGTGAATCACCTTGGCCAAGATCCTCGTTGTCACGTCCGGCAAGGGTGGCGTCGGCAAAACCACCACCAGCGCCGCCATCGGCACCGGCCTCGCACTGCGCGGCCACAAAACCGTCATCGTCGACTTCGACGTCGGCCTGCGTAACCTGGACCTGATCATGGGTTGCGAGCGCCGCGTGGTGTACGACTTCGTCAACGTCATCAACGGCGAAGCCTCCCTCACCCAGGCCCTGATCAAGGACAAGCGCCTCGACAACCTCTACGTCCTGGCCGCCAGCCAGACCCGTGACAAGGACGCCCTGACCATCGAAGGCGTCGGCAAGGTCATCGAAGAGCTGGCACAGAGCTTCGAATACGTGGTCTGCGACTCCCCCGCCGGCATCGAGAAGGGCGCCCACCTGGCCATGTACTACGCCGACGAGGCCATCGTGGTGACCAACCCCGAAGTCTCCTCGGTGCGCGACTCCGATCGCATGCTCGGCCTGCTGGCCAGCAAGTCCCGCCGCGCCGAGAAGGGCGAGGAGCCGATCAAGGAGCGCCTGCTGCTCACCCGTTACGACCCTGAACGCGTCACCAAGGGCGAAATGCTGGGCGTGGAGGACGTCGAGGAAATCCTCGCCATCCGCCTGCTGGGCGTCATCCCGGAATCCCAGGCGGTGCTCAAGGCATCCAACCAGGGCATTCCGGTCATCCTCGACGATCAGAGCGACGCCGGTCAGGCGTACAGCGATGCCGTCGACCGCCTGCTCGGAAAGGAACTGCCTCACCGCTTCCTCGATGTGCAGAAGAAAGGATTCCTGCAACGCCTTTTTGGAGGCCGTGAATGAACATTCTTGACTTCTTTCGCGAGCGGAAGAAGCAGAGCAGCGCTTCGATCGCTAAAGAACGACTTCAGATCATCGTGGCCCACGAGCGTGGCCAACGCAGTCAGCCGGACTACCTGCCGGCCCTGCAGAAGGAGCTCGTGGAGGTGATCCGCAAATACGTCAACATCGACCAGGACCAGGTCCAGGTCATGCTGGAGGACCAGGGCAACTGCTCCATCCTCGAGCTGAACATCACCCTCCCCGATCGTTGATCGGCGGGTGAGCAAGGACGGCGGCCTCGGCCGCCGTCGTCATTTCCGGTACCCCAGATGCCCCTCTCGCAGATCCAGATACTCCACCAGGACCCGGCCTTCCTGGTCATCAACAAACCGACGCTGCTGCTGTCCGTCCCCGGCCGTGCCGAGGACAACAAGGACTGCCTGATCACCCGCCTGCAGCAGAACGGCTACCCGGAGGCGCTGATCGTGCACCGGCTGGACTGGGAGACCTCGGGCATCATCCTGCTGGCCCGTGACCCGGACAGCCACCGCGAGCTGTCCCGCCAGTTCCATGACCGCGAGACCGAGAAGGCCTACACCGCCCTGTGCTGGGGCCAGCCGGAGCAGGACAGCGGGCGCATCGAACTGCCCCTGCGCTACGACCCGCCGACCAAGCCACGCCACGTGGTGGACCACGAGCAGGGCCGCCACGCCCTGACCTTCTGGCGCGTGCTGGAACGCTGCGACAACCACTGCCGGGTCGAACTGACCCCGGTGACCGGCCGCTCCCACCAGTTGCGCGTGCACATGCTCGCCATCGGCCATCCGTTGCTGGGGGACCGCCTGTACGCCCACGACGAAGCCCTGGCCGCCCACGAACGCCTGTGCCTGCACGCCAGCATGCTCGCCTTCACCCACCCGGTGAGCGGCGAGCGCCTGCGCTTCGAGTGCCCCGCACCGTTCTGAGCAATGGCCGACCGCCTCTACTACGACCGCACCCAGGGGGCACCGCCCTGGCCCGAACTGCTCAAGGCCCTGGAACTCCTCGGCCGCACCGATGGCCTGGCCATCGACCTGGGCTGCGGCGCCGGGCGCGACAGCCTGGAGCTGCTGCGCCGGGGCTGGCAGGTGCTGGCGGTGGACAGGGCCGCCGAAGCCCTGGAGCGCCTCCAGGCCCAGCTCGACCCCGCCTGGGCGCCTCGCCTGCAAACCCGTTGCGAACCCTTCGAACACACCGAGCTGCCCGCCGCCCACCTGGTGAACAGCGCCTTCGCCCTGCCCTTCTGCGCCCCGACGCAGTTCCCCGGCCTGTGGCACCGCATCGAGCGGGCACTGGCCGGCGGCGGGCTGTTCTGCGGCAACCTGCTGGGCGAGCGCGACGACTGGGCCAGCCCCGAGGTCTGCACCTTCACCCGCACGCAACTGGACGCCCTGCTGGCCGGCTGGGAGGTGCTGCACCTGGAGGAAATCGACCGCGACGGCACCACTGCCCGAGGCCGCACCAAGCACTGGCACCTGTACGGCCTGATCGCACGGCGCCCGTGACTATCGCCCCGCTGGCCAAAATTCATCGCCCTTCGCCTGCTAAACCCCGAGCCTGATGGGATAAACTCCGGCCCACTGCCGCCTGGAGTGTTTTATGCGCGAAGAGTTGAACCAGGGCCTGATCGATTTCCTCAAGGCCTCGCCTACCCCTTTCCATGCCACCCGCAGCCTGGCCAAGCGCCTGGAAGCCGCCGGCTACGTGCATCTGGATGAGCGCGAAGCCTGGCGTGCCGAAGCCGGTGGTCGCTACTACGTGACCCGCAACGACTCCTCGCTGATCGCCGTACGCCTCGGCAAGCGCGCGCCCCTCGAAGGCGGCCTGCGCCTGGTCGGCGCCCATACCGACAGCCCGTGCCTGCGCATCAAGCCCAACCCCGAGCTGCACCGCCAGGGCTTCTGGCAACTGGGCGTGGAAGTCTACGGCGGCGCCCTGCTGGCGCCCTGGTTCGACCGCGACCTGTCCATCGCCGGCCGCGTCACCTACCGCTCCGCCGGGCGCGTGGAAAGCCAGCTGGTGGACTTCCAGGCCCCCATCGCCGTCATCCCCAACCTGGCCATCCACCTCAACCGCGAGGCCAACCAGGGCTGGGCGATCAACCCGCAAACCGAGCTGCCGCCGATCCTGGCCCAGTTGGCCACCGGCGAGACCCGCGAATTCCGTGACCTGCTGGCCGAACAGCTGACCCTGGAACACGGCGTCACCGCCGATGCCGTGCTCGACTACGAGCTGAGCTTCTACGACACCCAGGACGCCGCCGTGATCGGCCTGGGCGGTGACTTCATCGCCGGCGCCCGCCTGGACAACCTGCTCTCCTGCTACGCCGGCTTGCAGGCCCTGCTGGCCGCCGAGGGCGACGAAAGCTGCGTGCTGGTCTGCACCGACCACGAGGAAGTGGGCTCCTGCTCCGCCTGCGGCGCCGACGGCCCCTTCCTGGAGCAGGTGCTGCGCCGCCTGCTGCCCGAAGGCGACACCTTCGCCCGGGTGATCCAGCGCTCGCTGCTGGTCTCCGCCGACAACGCCCACGGCGTGCACCCCAACTACGCCGACAAGCACGACGGCAACCACGGGCCCAAGCTCAACGCCGGCCCGGTGATCAAGATCAACAGCAACCAGCGCTACGCCACCAACAGCGAGACCGCCGGGTTCTTCCGCCACCTGTGCCTGGAGAACGAAGTGCCGGTGCAGAGCTTCGTCACCCGCAGCGACATGGGTTGCGGCTCCACCATCGGCCCCATCACCGCCAGCCAGCTGGGCGTGCGCACCGTGGACATCGGCCTGCCCACCTTCGCCATGCACTCCATCCGCGAACTGGCCGGCAGCCATGACCTGGCGCACCTGGTGAAGGTGCTGTCCGCGTTCTACTCCAGCCACGATCTGCCCTGAAGGGAGTCACCATGCTGAGCCACATCCGCAACAGCCTGGAGGAAGCCAGGCGCGCCCTGGACGCCTTCATCGACAACGAGGCGACCCTGCGCAACATCGAACGGGCCGCCGACCTGCTGGTCGCCAGCTTCGAGAACAAGGGCAAGGCGTTCTCCTGCGGCAACGGTGGCTCGATGTGCGACGCCATGCACTTCGCCGAGGAGCTGACCGGGCGCTACCGCAAGAACCGCCCGGGGATCGCCGCCATCTCCATCAGCGACGCCAGCCACATCAGCTGCGTCGCCAATGACTTCGGCTACGACCACATCTTCTCCCGCTACATCGAGTCCCACGGCCGCGAAGGCGACGTGCTGCTGGCCTTCAGCACCAGCGGCCGCAGCCCGAACGTGATCAAGGCCGCCGAAGCCGCCAAGGCGCTGGGCGTGAAGGTCATCGCCCTGACCGGCAAGCCCGGCTCGCAACTGGAAGCCCTGGCGGACGTGTGCGTCTGCGCGCCGGGCGGCGACTTCGCCGACCGCGTGCAGGAGCTGCACATCAAGGTGGTGCACATCCTCATCGAGCTGGTCGAACGCAAGCTGGCTCCGCAGAATTACGCCTGACCCTCTCGCACCGCTGTGGCATGGCCACAGCGGCGCATCCCTCCCTACTCCGGCTGATCGAGGCTCGCCAGCAGGGCCGGCAGCACCTCGCCCGCCGAGCCGTGCAGGCACAGGTCAGCATGGGCGCTGAGGGGCGTCGGCTGAGGGTTGATCTCCACCAGGTAGGCACCCTGGTGCCGGGCCAGGTAGGGCAGCTCCGCCGCCGGGTAGACCAGGCTGGAGGTGCCGATGCTGAGGAACAGGTCGGCCGCCTCGCTGGCCTGCACCGCCTTGGCCAGCACGGGCGCCGGCAGGTTCTCGCCGAACCACACCACCGAGGGGCGCAACAGCCCGCCGCACGCGCAACGCGGCACCGGCCCCGCCTCCTCAGGCCATTCGCCGCCCTTGGCTCCGCAGCGGAAGCAGTGCAGCTGGTGGATGTTGCCGTGCAATTCCAGCAACCCCGTGCTGCCGGTCCGTGCATGCAGGCCATCGACGTTCTGGGTGATCAGCTCGGTTCCCGGCAGGCGCTGCTGCAGGGCGGCGATGGCCCGGTGCGCGGGGTTGGGCTGCGCCTCCAGGCAGCGCTGTCGGCGCCAGGCGTACCAGTCCCAGACCAGTTGCGGGTCCGCCCGGAACCCGTCGGGGCTGGCCAGTTGCTCGGGGTTGTAGCGTGCCCAGAGGCCGGTCTGAGCCTCACGGAAGGTGGGGATCCCGCTTTCCGCAGACACCCCGGCCCCGGTGAAGATCACCAGGCGCTGGCTGCGGGCAAGGCGTTGGGTCAGTTCGGCGGGGATCGGCGGCATTCCGGGCACCTCGGTCAAAAGCGCCATTGTGCCCGCTTCGGTCAGGCCGAAAAACGGCGTCAGTGACGCGGCGAGAACCCCGGCGGCTTGGTGGCCAGCCAATCGACGAAGGTGCGCAGGTCCGCGTGGGCCATCAGCGCTTCGCGGGTGTTGTAGGTGAGCGCCAGCTCCTTCTCGGTGAACAGCCGGTGGATCTGGTTGTGGCAGGGCCGGCAGACCCAGAGGGTCGCGGTGATGCGCTCGCTGCGGTCGAAGCGCTTGCGCACGTAGGGCTTGTCGTGGAGCGCCTTGGGAATGAGGTGGTGGCGGGTCAGCAGCGTGGCGCGCCCGCAGAGCTCACAGGCCTCGGGCTGGGGTGGCAGGCGGATGACGTCGGCCATGGCTCAGCGCTTGCGGCACAGGGTCAGGCCATCACCCAGGGGCAGCAGGCTGACCTCCACCCGCGGATCCGTCTTCAAGGCACGGTTGAGCGCCTGGATGCCACGGGTGTCGTCACTGTCGGGCTCGGCCTGCAGCACACGGCCGCTCCACAGCACGTTGTCGAACAACACCAGCCCGCCGCGACGCACCAGGCGCAAGGCATGCTCCAGGTAGCGCGGGTAGTTGGCCTTGTCGGCATCGATGAAGGCCAGGTCGAACGCCCTACCCCCTTCCCGCTCAAGCGCCTCCAGGCAGGCCAGGGCTTCGCCTGTGCGCAGCTGGATGCGCGCCTCGACGCCGGCCTCGTGCCAGTAGCGCCGGGCAATGGCGTGGTAATCCCCCGCCCGGTCCAGGCAGACCACCCGGCCGTCCTCGGGCAGCGCCTCAGCCATCACCAGGGCGCTGTAGCCGGTGTAGGTGCCGACCTCGAGAATGCGCCGCGCGCCCATGAGGCGCACCAGCAATGCCATGAACTGGCCCTGCTCCGGGGCGATCTGCCAGTTGGCCGTCGGCAGGGCAGCCGTTTCGGCACGCAGGCGCTCCAGCAGGGGCGACTCGCGCAGGCTGACATCGAGGAGGTAGCGGTGGAGGGCGTCGTCGAGGGCCAGGGTTCGGTTGGTCATGGCGGGACCGCAGGTAAGCCGTCAGGGAGTGCGGGCCAGCCTCGGCTCCGCCAGCACGCGCTTGGCATTCAGGTAGCTCTTCTGCCAGTAGCGGTTGGACAGGCTGTCCAGACGCACCGTTCCACCGCTCGACGGCGCGTGGACGAAGCGCCCTTCGCCGACATAGATGCCGGCATGGCTGACCTGGCCGCCGCCATTGGTGGCGAAGAACACCAGGTCACCGCTCTGCAGCGCATCCTGCCCCACGTAGGGCGCCCGCATGGCGATCAGCTCGCGGGTCGAGCGCGGCAGCTGGATGCCAGCGGCGTCGCGGTACACGTAGCCGATCAGGCCGCTGCAATCGAACCCGCTGTCGGGGGTGTTGCCGCCGTAGCGGTAGGGCGTGCCCACCAGGCCCAGCGCGCGGAACAGCACGTCCTCGGCCTCGGGCGAACTCTGGGCATTGCTGAAGACGGGCGGGGTGTAGACGGGCTCGGGAGTCGGGGCGTGGCCGGAGCAGGCAGCGAGGGTGGCAGCCAGGGCGATGAGGGAAAAACGGAGGAAGGCGCGCATGGCAAGTCAGTCCCGACTTGAGGTTTGCACGCTAATGTGCTGATCCAGTTCGAATAATGCAAGCAAAAAGCCATCTTTCAGCGCGGCCCCAGCGACGACCGGCAACGGATGCCACAAACGAAACGGCCCGGACAATGTCCGGGCCGTCAGGTGAGCAGATCGATCAGCGGTGCAGCGGGTGGGTCGGCTGCGGGGAAGCCTGGGCGAGTACGCGTTTGGCTTCCATGTAGCTGGCGCTCCAGTAGCGGTCATCCAGGCTGTCTACCCGCACACCACCGCTGCGGTGGCTGGAGGAGTGGATGAACTGGTCGTCGCCGATGTAGATGCCGGCATGGCTGACGCGACCACGGCCACGGTTGTTGAAGAAGACGATGTCACCGGGCTTCAGCTCATTGCGGGAAACCAGCGGGGCGTCGAGGTTGATCATTTCGCGCGTGGAGCGCGGCAGCTGGATGCCCGCCTCTTCCTTGAACAGGAAGCCGACGAAACCGCTGCAATCGAAACCGGTCTTCTCGGAACGGCCACCGAAGCGGTAGGGCGTGCCGATCAGTTCGAAGCCACGTTCCAGGAGGCCATCAGCCAGCGACGGCAGCTCGTAGGGCTTGTCGTCGGTGAAATCAGCCAGTTCCTGGGCGGTCGGTTCTTCGACCTGGGGTTCCTGGATGGCGACCGATTGCGGCTTGGGCGAAACACCGGCGCAGGCGGTCAACAAAATAGCGAATGCGAGGGGCACGAGGGGTGCGAAGCGCTTGAGCATGGGCACGACCGTGTCGATTTTTTGAATGAAGGCGCGACTATGCCCTCTATCGATCTGATTTGCAAATTTAATCGATCGAAATGTGACTCAGGAGTTCTTCCAGAACATCTAAGGCGCGACCCTTGAGATGAACATCGACGACGGGGGAGAGATCGGTGACGGCGGGGTTGATCTCCGCCGTGAAGCCGCCCTGCTGGCGCGTGCGCAGGACGGGCTCGGAAATGTACGGGAAGCCAGCCGTGGTGCCCACTGCAAGCACCGCATCGAAGCCCTGGCGCAGTTGCGCGTAGAGGGTGTCGATGGCGTGTTCCGGCAACATTTCGCCGAACAGCACGACAGGGGGGCGGAGGATACCACCGCACCCGTCGCAACGGGGAGGCAATTCCCGTTCCAGGTACTGCGACACGTGGTCGCTCTCCCGGCCGCAGGACTGGCAGAACAGCGGCGCCATCTCCCCGTGGATCTCGATCAGCCGCTCCGCCGGCGAGCCCGCCTGGCGGTGATAGCCGTCGATGTTCTGGGTCAGCACCCAGCACTGGGGCTTGAGCGCCTGCAAGCGGGCGATGGCTCGGTGCCCTCCATTGGGGCGGGCAGCCAGGCAGGCGCGCCCCAGCAGGGCGAGGTACTTCCAGCACAACGCCGGGTCGCGCTGCAGCATCGGCCCGGAGATGGCCTCCTCGATCGGGATGCCCTCCTCCGTCACGCCGTTGTAGAGCCCGCCCAGCCCGCGGTAGGTCGGCAGGCCGGAGTCCGCCGAAAGGCCCGCCCCCGTGATCACCAGGATGCGCTCGGCCCGCGACAGGGCCTCGGCGACGCGGCGGATTCGGCTGCTCAGGTCCATCGGCTGCACTCCCTGGCCTTGCGGCCTCGATCAATGGTTGACGGTATGCGCCAGCATCACCGAGAGCTGGCACAGCGGTCGGCCGCTTTCCTCGTGCCAGCGGTTGAACGCCGCCTGCACCAGGGCCAGGTCTTTCTGGCTGGTGGGCGCCTTGTCGATCACGCCCTGGGCCTTCAACGCCGCCACCATGTCGTCGGTGGGGATGAAGGTGTCCTTGCCGGCCATCCGCAGGAAGCGCGGCGCCGACAGCCCGCCCAACTGGTTGCCGTGCTTGGCCAGGTACTTCCACAGGCCGACCACATCGGTCACCGGCCAGTCGGCGATCAGCGCCCCGAAGCAGCCCTTCTCCCGCACCACGTCCAGCACGAACTGGGCGTTGCGCGGCACGCTCTTGAGCTTGCCCAGGTGGCGGATCAGCCGGGTGTCCTGCATCAGCCGCTCCAGGTGCTCGGCGCTCATCAGCACCACCTTCTGCGGGTCGAAGCCGAAGAACACCTCCTCGAAGGCCGGCCACTTGGCATCCACCAGGCTGTGCTTGAGCCCGGCACGGAACACCCGCAGCGCCAGCAGCGACAGGTAGCGGTCATCGGGGATCGAGCGCAGCTCCCCCTCGGAGCGGGGCTGCGGCAGGCGCGCCTCCAGCGCCTCGGCAGAGCCGAAGCGGTTCAGGCAGTACTCACGCAGCCAGCGATAGTCACGCATGCAGGCGCTCCGTCAGAGGTTCACCAGGTCGAGGGTACGGGGCGTGGCGGTCTCGTCGATGCGCAGGTTGACGAAGTCGAACAGGTTGCGGTCCGCCAGCTGCGACGGCACCACGTTCTGCAGGGCGCGGAACATGATCTCGGTACGCCCCGGCGACTTGCGCTCCCACTCGTTGAGCATCTCCTTCACCACCTGGCGCTGCAGGTTCTCCTGGGAGCCGCACAGGTTGCACGGGATGATCGGGAACTCCTTCAGCCGCGAGTAGGCCTCGATGTCCGCCTCGTTGCAGTACGCCAGCGGGCGGATCACCACGTTGCGCCCGTCGTCGGCCAGCAGCTTCGGCGGCATCGCCTTCAGGGTGCCGCCGTAGAACATGTTGAGGAAGAAGGTCTCCAGGATGTCGTCGCGGTGGTGCCCCAGCGCCATCTTGGTCGCCCCGATCTCGTCGGCGTACGTATAAAGAGTGCCCCGGCGCAGGCGCGAGCACAGCGAGCAGGTGGTCTTGCCCTCCGGGATCTTCTCCTTCACCACCGAGTAGGTGTCCTTCTCGATGATGTGGTACGGCACGCCGATGGATTCCAGGTACTGCGGCAGCACGTGCTCGGGGAAGCCCGGCTGCTTCTGGTCCATGTTCACGGCGACGATCTCGAACTTGATCGGCGCGACCTTCTGCAGGTACAGCAGCACGTCCAGCATGGTGTAGCTGTCCTTGCCGCCGGACAGGCAGACCATCACCTTGTCGCCGTCCTCGATCATGTTGAAGTCGGCGATGGCCTCGCCGGCCTGGCGACGGATGCGTTTCTGCAGCTTGTTCTGGTTGACCGAAAGGGTGCCCATGGTGCTCTGGAGTCCGGGTGCGATGCGAAAAGCTGGCCATTTTACGCACAAAGCACGCGCCGCCCCAGCCCCTCCAGAGCCCGGGCGACCACCTGCGGCCCGCGTCGCATTCCCCTTGCAGCACAACCTGCTAGGCTCGCCCGATGAATCACGACCTCGACCCCACCCAGGACCTCGCCGACCAGGTGCTCGACCTGCTGCGCGCCGCCCCCGACGGCCTCGGCGAGTTCGAGCTGATCAAGCGCCTCAAGGCCGGTCACAGCACCCACATCCCCCAGCTCGGCCTGAACGACCACCTGGTGCTGTTCCGCACCCACTTCCTGCTGTTCAACGCCCTCTATCGTCTGCGCGACCGCCTGCTGGCCGAGCGCAGCGGCTGGCTGGCCATCGGCGCCCTGCACATCCAGCTGCTGCCCTACCAGGCCGGCGAGGCCGCCCTGGAGGAACCCGACCCGCTGCGCGCCTACTACCTGGACATGAACCAGCTGCGCGACACCACCGAGCGCGACGTCGACCGCCTGCTGGCCAGCTTCTGGACGCGCATGCAGGGCGGCGAAGAGAAGCGTGCCGCCCTGGAGCTGTTCGAGCTGGACACCGAGGCCCCGCTGGACCTCGCCGTGATCCGCCGCCGCTACCGCCAACTGGTCAGCCTGCACCACCCCGACCGGGGCGGCAGCACCAGCCGCCTGCAGTCGATCAACAAGGCGATGGAAATATTGCAACGCTATTACCACTGAGGATTAAGCGCGATTTGCTCTAAAGCCCCGAGCTGCGTGGCCTCCAGCCTGCCCTATACTGCGACACAAGGTCGCAGGCCCAGCCCACCGGCAGGCCCGCACCCCGCGCCCCGAACAGGGGGCGGTCTCATAAAAAGAGAGGAGGTGTTCAGCATGATCCATCACGTCTGGGGGCTCTTCACCCATCCCGATCAGGAATGGCAGGACATTCGTGGCGAAGAAGAAAGCATCAGCCACATGTACCTCACCCACATCCTGATCCTCGCTGCCATACCCGCGATCTCCGCCTACATCGGCACCACCCAGGTCGGCTGGGTGATCGGCAAGGGCGACCCCGTGCTACTCACACCATCCAGCGCCCTGCAGATGACGGTGCTGTCCTACCTGGCCATGCTCGCCGGCGTCGCCGTCATGGGCGCCTTCATCCACTGGATGGCGCGCACCTACGACGCCTCGCCGAGCCTGACCGAGTGCATCGTGTTCGCCGCCTACACCGCCACCCCGCTGTTCATCGGTGGCCTGGCCGCGCTCTACCCGCACTTGTGGCTGGGCATGGTCATCGGCACCGCCGCCATCTGCTACACGGTGTACCTGCTCTACGTGGGCATACCGACCTTCATGAACATCCCGCAGGACGAAGGCTTCCTCTTCTCCAGCTCCGTGCTGGCGGTGGGCCTGGTGGTGCTGGTGGCCATGATCGCCACCTCCGTCATCCTCTGGGGCATGGGCGTCGGCCCCGTCTACATCCGCTGACCGTCTTGCCGTGAACCGGGCCACCCCACGGGGTGGCCCTTTGCTGTGCGCCATACCATTCGCCGGAAACGTTGAAACCTCCCCCGCCGCCGTCCTCCAACCCTTCGAGACCGGGCCCGTGCCCGACCACCGGAATAGAAGGAGACGGACATGGCCCCGCACCTGCTCACCCTCTTCACCCGCCCCGAACAAGCCTGGCAGGACATCCGCGCCCAGGAGACCCGCAACCCGCTGCACTACCTCGGGCACCTGCTGCTGCTCGCCCTCATCCCTGCCATCAGCCTCTACATCGGCACCACCGTGGTCGGCTGGAGCCTGGCCGAGGACGAAGTGGTGCGCCTCGACACCGCCAGCGCCCTGGAGCTGTGCGCCGGCCTGTACCTGGCCGCCGTGCTCGGCACCCTGCTGATGGGCGCCTTTGTGCGCTGGATGGCGCGAGCCTTCGAAACCCGCCCCGGCTTCAACGAATGCGTCGGCTTCGTCGCCTACACCGCCACCCCGCTGTTCATCGCCGGGCTCGCCGCGCTCTACCCCACCCGCTGGCTGGCCGTGCTGGTCCTGGGCCTGGCCGGCGCCTACGCCAGCGTCCTGCTCTACCTGGGCACCCCGGTGTTCATGCGCCTGAACCGTGAGCAGGCCTTCCTCTACGCCTCCTCGATCTGGGGCGTCGGGCTGCTGGTGCTGGTGAACGTGCTGGTAACGGTGATCCTCCACTGGCTCCTCTACCTGACCCCGGAATACCGCTGACCCGGTCGCACCACTCGGCAGGAGAACGCAGCGGGCGTCCACCGCTTTGGGCATAATCGCCGCACTCTGGAGTGCCCCTTATGCCCGAGCAGTTACACGCCCGCGTCGAAGCCTGCTACCAGCAGGCAGAAGCCTTCTTCCAACGCCCGTTCACCCGCCCCGAGGTCAGCTTCAAGCTGCGCGGCCAGAAGGCCGGCGTCGCCCACCTGACCGAAAACCGCCTGCGCTTCAACCTGCAGCTGTACCGGGAGAACCGCGAGGACTTCCTGCGCCAGACCGTCGCCCACGAAGTCGCCCACCTGGTCGCCCATCAACTGTTCGGCCCGCGCATCCAGCCCCACGGCGAGGAATGGCAGCTGATCATGCGCGGCGTCTACGAACTGCCGCCCAACCGCTGCCACAGCTACGAAGTGCAGCGCCGCACGGTGAACCGCTTCATCTACCTGTGTGCCTGCCCCGACGGCGAATTCCCCTTCTCGCCCCAGCGCCACGCCCTGGTCGGCCGAGGGCGCCGCTACTTCTGCCGGCGCTGCCGGGCCACCCTGCGCTTCAGCGGGGAGCAGCGACAGGAATAGGCCGTTCCTGCCCTCAATACGGCAGCGCCCCGTCATCCGGCACCAGCCCCGACAACCCCTCTACCTGCGCCCGGGTGTTGGCCCGGTGCTGCAGCTTGTTGCGCGCGGCCTCGGGCAGGTCGGTGAAGCGCATCACCCCACGGTCCACCAGCACGTTCACCAGGTCCTCGATGACCCGCACCAGCTCCAGGTCCGAATGCTGCAGCGACAACAGGTGCTCGTGCAGCGAGCGGCTCGCCAGCCAGCTGCGCACCTCCGGGTCGGCTTCCGGCACCCGGTGGGTCATCCCCGGGAAGGCCTCATGCTCCACCCGCAGCACCCGGCCCCGCTCGTCTCGTTGTACGTAGACCATCGACTTCACCCTCTGTAGCCCAGGAAGGAACAGCCACCGCCCCGCGCGCGGCCCATCCACACGTGAAAAGGCCCGCCCCCAAAAGGAGGCGGGCCCTGCGCCGCATCAGACCGTATCGGTCTTCAGCGTGCCGTCACCCAGCATCCCGCTGATCACCCCCGCCGCATCGGCTGCACCGTAGGCTGCCTGCAGGTTGATGCCATCGAGCACGATGGTCGGCCCGCCCGTACCGCTACCACTGCCGTTGCTGTCCACCGTGATGGTGGTGTTGGTGCCGAAGCTGAAAGTCAGGTACTGGCTCAGGCTACCCAGGTTGGCCTGTTCCCCGGTCAGCAGCTGCGACAGGTCCAGCGCATCCACACCCTTGGTGAAGTCGGTGATGTGGGTGGTACCGGTGTCGCCCAGCAGCCACTTGAAGGTGTCGGCGCCGTCGCCGCCGGTGAGGGTGTCGTTGCCGCCCGCGCCGATCAGCGTGTCGTTGCCGGCCAGCCCGCTGAGCACGTTGGCCCCGCTGTTGCCGGTGAGGGTGTCGTTGAAGTTCGAGCCCGTCAGGTTCTCCATGTTCACCAGGGTGTCCAGCCCTGCCCCGCCGGTGTTTTGCTGCCCGGTGATGCCCAGGTTGACGTTGACCCCGGCCGTGGCGTCCTGGTAGCCGGCGGTGTCGGTGCCACTGCCGCCGTCCAGGTAGTCATTGCCGGAACCGCCCACCAGCAGGTCGTTGCCGGCCCCGCCGTTGAGGGTGTCGTCGCCGTCGTTGCCCAGCAGCACGTCGTTGCCGCCGTTGCCGTTGAGGGTGTGCCCACCCGACAGGCCGTCCACCAGCAGGTTGTCGCTGCTGTTGCCATCGAGGATCCCGTCGGTGTCGCGGGTCAGGCTGACCGAGGCAGTCGTCGACTCGGCGATGTAGCTGAAGGAGCCACCCAGCGTGCCGGTGTCGGTGACGCTCACCACCCCGGCCGCCAAGGTCGCGGTCATCCCGCTGGCACTGCCCACGGTACTGATGTGCAAGGTGCTGGTGTCCGGGTCGGTGTCGTTGTACAGCAGTGCCCATTCCGGCACCGGCACCGTGACCCCCGAGGCCACGTTGGTGATCAGCGAATCGCCGGTCAGCGTTGGTGCATCGTTCACCAGGGTGACGTTGATGGTCGCCGTGTCCACCGCCGTCAGCGCGCCGCCTCCGATGGCGCCGGCGTCGTTGATCATCAGCATCAGCGCCACCGCAGCCGCCGTGTTGGTGCTGGCCAGGAAGGAAATGCTCCCCGCCGAGCCGGCCCCTGTATCGATCCCTCCCAGCAGGTTGTTCAGCTGGGTCAGGGTTCCGCGGAAGGTCACCTGCGACGTGCCGTTGCCGGTGATGTTGGTCACCCCGCTGTTGCCCGCCGAGACGGTCAGCGCGCCCTGGGCCACCGCCAGGGTCACGGTGCGCAGGTCGCTGCCGCCGTCCACGTCACCCACGCTCATGCCGGTGCCGCTGAGGGTCAGGCTGCTCTTCTCGCCGATGCTGTAGGTGAGCCGGCTGATGTCGGCGGTCGGCGCATCGTTCACCGGGGTGACGTTGAAGGTGATGGTGTTCGGGTTCGGGTCGAGGTTGATCCCGCCGTTGGCCGTCCCACCGTTGTCCTGCACCTGGAAGGTGAACTTCGCATAGCCGTTGCCATTGGCGTTGGCCGCCGGGCTGAACACCAGCTTGCCGGCAGCCAGGTCGGCGGCCGAGACGAAGGTCCCGGCGCTGATGGCGCTGCCGTTGAGCAACAGCGTGCCGGCCGTGGGCAGCGTGGTGATCTTCACCGCCGCCAGGCTGTTGCCCTCGCTGTCGGAGAAGCCGAAGTTGGCCGCCGTCAGCACATGGCTGGTGTCCTCCAGCAGGCTCAGGGTGGCGTCGGCACCGGCCGGCGGGCTGTTGGCGTCGATCACGTTGATGGTCAGGTTGGCGCTGTCCGGGGTGCCGTCACTGTCCACCAGGGTGTAGCTGAACTGCTCGGTGACGTTGGCGGTGAGTCCCTCCGGCGCCACGTAGCTCCAGGCCCCGGTGGCGAAGTTGAAGGTCAGCTTGCCGTGCAGCGGCGTGTCGATCCCGGTGAGCTGGTTGCCGCTGATGGGCGAACCGCTGCTCGGGGTGATGGTGCTGCTGCCGTTCCAGGTGTAGGTGATGCTGCCGATGGTGATGGACTTGATGTAGCCCGCGCCGTCCGGCCCGTAGCTGTCGTCGTCGGCGGTGCCGGCCACGCCATCGGAGCCCTTGAGCACGTTGCCGGTCACATCGCCGCCAACCACCTGCCCCAGCAGCGCATCCACCAGTTGGCCGAAGCCGGAGACGCTCAGCGGCGAGCCCTGGCCATCGAGGTCGACGTCCTGCAGGCGCGCGGTGTTGATGCCATCGCCGATGCCCACCGTGGTGACGTTGATGCCGTTGTTGTCGACGAAATTGTTCCAGGCCGTCGACGTGGCATCGGTCAGCGAGTTGCCACCGCTGCCGGTCTGCTCGTTGGGGTTGCCGTCACTGATGAACACCACCTGGTTGCTCCAGCCGGCAATCGGCTGGTACACGCCCATGGTTTCCTGGATGCCCGCGGTGAAGTCGGTGCCGTCGGCGAACGGCCGGGTACCGCCCTCGGCGGGGTTGAGGCTGGCGATCAGCGCCGAGAACGCCTCCACGCTGGTGACCGGCGCATAGGAGGTGGCCGTCGAGGAGAAGGCCACGATCTGCAGCTGCACATGGCCGCTGGTGCCGTCGAACAGCTCGCTGCCGGCCTGGCGCACCGCACTGAGCATCTGGTTCAGCTCGGTGTTGTCGATGCTGCCGCTGAAGTCCAGCACGAAGACCACGTTGAAGTCCTGGCCGTGCCCTTCCACCACGCTGGCCACGTCGTCCTTCGCGTCCGGCCCGTTGTCCACGGCCACCACGTTGATGGTGGTGTGGGCGGTGTTGGAGTCGGTGGCGCCGTCGCTCACCGTCACCGTCACGTCACGCGGGGTGGTGCTCGGCGTGTTGCTGGTGTTGGAGAAGCGGATCGCCTCCAGCGCCGTCTCGTAGGTGGCCTGGCTGGCCACGCCGGTGAGGGTGACAGTGATCTTGCCGGCCACGCTGGTGTCCACCACCGCCGTAATG
The DNA here is from genome assembly GCF_006715895.1 of Pseudomonas sp. SLBN-26. Taxonomy (NCBI): domain Bacteria; kingdom Pseudomonadati; phylum Pseudomonadota; class Gammaproteobacteria; order Pseudomonadales; family Pseudomonadaceae; genus Pseudomonas; species Pseudomonas sp. SLBN-26. Next base: position 5,988,539 of record NZ_VFOB01000001.1, on the reverse strand, counting down.
CCGGCCGGCATGCCGGTGGCACTGAGCACATCGCCCGCCTGGGCGTTGGTCAGCACCACCTTGGCCGAGGCGATGGTACTGCCGTCGACGTCGGTGATCTGACTGTCCAGGTCGGCGATGGCCACCGCCGGCTGGCCTTCGGTGAAGGTGGTGCGGTAGTCGGCCCCGGTGGCGCCGCTGCTGTTGTTGGCGTCCAGATCCAGCACGGGGGCGTCGTTCACCGCCGCCACATTGATGGTCACCGTGGCGGTGTTGCTGTAGAGGCTGCCGTCGCTCACCTGGTACTGGAAGGTGGCATAGGGCGCGCCGTTCTCGTTGCCATCGGGCACGAACACCAGCTTGCCGGCGGCGATGTCGGCAATGGTGATCACCTGGTTCAGGGTCACCGCCACGCCATCGAGCTTCAGCACGCCGTCGGTGGCCAGCTGGGTCACCTTGATGTTGGCGAAGCTGCCGGAATCGACGTCGCTGTCGTTCAGCGGGCCGGTGCCGTCACTGCCGAACAGCCCGGCACTGGTGATGGTCACGGCGTTGTCTTCAGTGGTGCTGAAGGTGTCGTTGACCGCCACCGGCGCATCGTTCACCGCCGCCACATTGATGGTCACCGTGGCCACGTTGCTGTAGGCGCTGCCATCGCTGACCTGGTACTGGAAGGTCGCGTAGGGCGTGCCGTTCTCGTTGCCATCGGGCACGAACACCAGCTTGCCGGCATCGATGTCCGCCGCGCTGATCACCTGGTTCAGGGTCACTGCCACGCCGTTGAGCTTCAGTACACCGTCGCTGGCCAGCTGGGTGATGCGGATGGCGGTGAAGCTGCCCGAGTCGATGTCGCTGTCGTTCACCGGGCCGGTGCCATCGCTGCCGAACAGGCCGGCGCTGGTGATGGTCACCGCCGTGTCCTCGCTGGTGCTGAAGGTGTCGTTGACCGCCACCGGCGCATCGTTCACCGGGGTCACGGCGATGGTCACCGTGGCGGTGTTGCTGTACAGGCTGCCGTCGCTCACCTGGTACTGGAAGGTGGCATAGGGCGAGCCGTTCTCGTTGCCGTCCGGCACGAACACCAGCTTGCCGGCGGTGATGTCCGCCAGGCTGATCACCTGGTTCAGGGTCACCGCCACGCCGTTGAGCTTCAGCACGCCGTCGCTGGCCAGCTGGGTGATGCGGATGGTGGTGAAACTGGCCGAATCCACGTCGCTGTCGTTCAGCGGGCCGGTGCCGTCCGAGCCGAACAGGGCCGTGGTGGTGATGGTCAGCGAGGTGTCCTCGGCAGTGGTGAGGTTGTCATCCACGGCCACCGGCGCATCGTTCACCGCCGTCACGTTGATGGTCACCGTGGCCGCGTTGCTGAAGGTGGTGCCGTCGCTCACCTGGTACTTGAAGGTGGCGTAGGGCGCACCGTTCTCGTTGCCATCAGGGACGAACACCAGCTTGTTGGCGTTGATGTCGGACAGCGAGATCACCTGGTTCAGGGTCACCGCCACACCGTTGAGGGTGAGCACGCCGTTGCTCGCCAGCTGGGTCACCTTGATGGCGGTGAAGCTGCCGGAGTCGCTGTCGCGGTCGTTCACCGGCCCGGTGCCGTCGCTGCCGAACAGGCCGTCGGCGGTGATGGTCAGCGGGCTGTCCTCGGCGGTGGTGAAGGTGTCGTTCACCGCCACCGGGGCATCGTTGGTGGCCGTCACGTTGATGGTCAGTTGGCCGTTGGTGCCGTCCTTGTCAGCGTCGCTGATGCTGTAGCCGACCACTTCCGAAACATTGCCGGTCAAGCCCGAGGGCGCGGTGTAGCTCCAGTCGCCGGTCTTGAAGTTGAACTGCAGCTTGCCGCCCAGGGCGGTGTTCACCGACAGCTGGGCGGTAGCATCACTGCCGTTCCAGGTGTAGGTCACGCCGCTCACGGTCACCGAGTTGATGCCGCCCTTGCCGTCGGCGCCGAAGCTGTCGTCGTCGGCGGTGCCGGCCACGCCATCGGAGCCCTTGAGCACGTTGCCGCTCACCTGGCCGGCACTGACGCCGGTCAGCAGCGCATCCACCAGCTGGTCGAAGGTGCCGACGCGGATCGGCGAACCGCTGCCGTCGAGGTCGACGTTCTGCAGCTTGCTGTCGTCGATGCCGTTACCCACGCCCACGGTGGTGACGTTGAGGCCGTTGTTGGCGATGAACTGCGCCCAGGCGGTGGCCGTGGCATCGGCCAGGGCGTTGCCGCCCGTGCCGGTCTGCTCGTTGGGGTTGCCATCGCTGACGAACACCACCTGGTTGCTCCACCCCGCCTGCGGCACGTAGTTGGCGATGGTGGCCTTGATGGCATCGGTGAAGTCGGTGCCACCGTCGAACGGCCGGGTGCCGCCATCCAGCGGGTTGAGCGAGTTGACCAGCGACTCGAAGGCCGCATAGGAGGTGACCGGTGCATAGGCCTGGGCGGTGGAGGAGAAGGCCACCACCTGCATCTGCACGTCACCCGGGGTGCCCTGGAACAGCGCCTGGGCGGCGGCTTTCACGGCATCCAGCATCTGGTTCAGCTCGGTGTTGTCGATGCTGCCGCTGAAGTCCAGCACGAACACCATGTTGATGTCCGGCGCGTTGGACTCGGCCACCGTGGCCACGTCGTTGCGTGCCACCGGGGTGTCGTCATCCACGCTCAGGCTCAGGGTGCCGTTGGCGCTGTCGCCGTCCTTGTCGGTGACCTTGTAGGTCAGCTGGAACTGGACGTTGTTCTCGTCCTGCCCGTCCGGGTGGCGGATGGGCGCGTTCTGCACCACCTGGTAGGCGCCGCTGGTGCTGTTGAGGGTGACGGTCAGCACCGTGGTGGCGCCCTGCTTGACCAGCAGGTTGCTGCCCGAGGTCTCGTAGGTGAAACCGCTGGGCGCACCGCTGGTGAGCCAGGTGATCGAGCCCGCGCCGTCGGCGCCGAAGCTGTGGGCCACCGTGCCGCTGGTGTTCTGCGCATCCACGTCGTCGCCCACGCCACCGGGGTTGCCGTTGGCCAGGGTGTCGTCGTCCAGCTTCACGTCGATGTTGCCGGCGGTGGGCGCGTCATCCTTGAAGCTGATGGCATTGCCCAGGTTGAGGCTGGTGCTGGTGGAATCGCCGTCCTTGTCGGTGATGGTGGCCACCAGTTTCACCAGGTCCGCCGCCGACAGGCCGGTGGCCTGGTCCGGCCCGCTGTCCGGGCTGTGCTGGATGGCGATGCGCTGGTCGAGGGTGACCTTGCCGACGCTGTCCACGGTCACGGTGAAGGCCACTGCCCCGCCGCTGCCGCCGACGCGGCCGACCACCTGACCGCTTTCCAGGTAGAGCTTGATGTCGCCGCCGCTGGCGCTGTCCTTCAGGCCGCTGTTGGCGCCGCTGGCGCTGATGGCCAGGCTGTAGGCGAGGCTGCCGGCACCATCGGCACCGTAGTTACCGGAGAAGGCGCCACTGAAATCAGTGGTGGCGTCGAGGGTCAGGTTGGTTTCATCCACCTGCAGGCTGGCGACACCGGCCTGACCAGCGTTGATGCTCGGCGCGTCGTCCTTGAAGCTGATGGCGTTGCCCAGGTTGAGGCTGGCGCTGCTGCTGTCGCCGTCCTTGTCGGTGATAGTGGCCACCAGTTTCACTAGGTCCGCCGCCGACAGGCCGGTGGCCTGGTCCGGCCCGGTGTTGGGGGTGTGCTGGATGGCGATGCGCTGGTCGAGGGTGACCTTGCCTTCGCTGTCCACGGTGACGGTGAAGGCCACCGCCCCACCGCTGCCGCCCACGCGACCCACCACCTGCCCACCTTCCAGATAGAGCTTGATATCGCTGCCGCTGGCAGTGTCCTTCAGGCCACTGCTGGCACCGCTGGCGCTGATGGCCAGGCTGTAGGCGAGGCTGCCGGAACCATCGGCACCGTAGTTGCCGGAGAAAGCGCCACTGAAATCAGTGGTGGCGTCGAGGGTCAGGTTGGTTTCATCCACCTGCAGGCTGGCGACGCCAGCCTGGCCGGCGCTGATGGTGGGCGCATCGTCCTTGAAGCTGATGGCATTACCCAGGTTGAGGGTGGCGCTCGTGCTGTCGCCATCCTTGTCGGTAATGGTGGCCACCAGTTTCACCAGATCCGCCGCTGAAAGGCCGGTGGCCTGATCCGGCCCGGCGTCCGGGCTGTGCTGGATGGCGATGCGCTGGTCCAGGGTGACCTTGCCGGCGTTGTCGACGGTGACAGTGAAGGCCACCGCCCCGCCGCTGCCGCCCACACGGCCCACCACCTGGCCGCCTTCCAGATAGAGCTTGATGTCCGTCCCGCTGGCGGTGTCCTTCAGGCCGCTGCTGGCACCGCTGGCGCTGATGGCCAGGCTGTAGGCGATGCTACCCGCGCCGTCGGCGCCGTAGCTGCCGCTGAAGGCACCACTGAAATCAGTGGTGGCGTCGACGGTCAGGTTGGTTTCATCCACCTGCAGGCTGGCGACGCCGGCCTGGCCGGCGCTGATGGTCGGCGCGTCGTCCTTGAAGCTGATGGCATGGCCCAGGTTGAGGCTGGCGCTAGTGCTGTCGCCATCCTTGTCGGTGATGGTCGCCACCAGTTTCACCAGGTCCGCACCGGCCAGGCTCACTTCCTGGTCCGGTCCGGCGTCCGGGCTGTGCTGGATCGCCAGTTTCTGGTCGAGGGTCACCTTGCCGCTGCTGTCCACGGTCAGGGTAAAGGCCACGGCCCCGCCGCTGCCGCCGACACGGCCGACCACCTGGCCGCCTTCCAGGTAGAGCTTGATGTCACTGCCACTGGCCGTGTCCTTCAGCCCGCTGCTGGCGCCCTCGGCGCTCACCGCCAGGCTGTAGGCGATGCTGCCGGCGCCATCGGCCCCGTAGCTGCCGGTAAAGGCACCACTGAAGTCGGTGGTGGCGTCGGTGGCCAGGGTGGTTTCGTCCACCTGCAGGCTGTCGGCCACGGCCTGGCCGGCGTTGATGCTCGGTGCGTCGTCCTTGAAGCTGATGGCGTTGCCCAGGTTGAGGGTGGCGCTGGTGCTGTCGCCGTCCTTGTCGGTGATGGTCGCCACCAGTTTCACCAGGTCCGCACTGCCCAGGCTCACCTCCTGGTCCGGCCCGCTGTCCGGGCTGTGCTGCAGGGCGATGCGCTGGTCGAGCGTGACCTTGCCGGTGCTGTCCACGCTGACGGTGAAGGCGATGGCGCCCGAGGGGCCACCCACGCGGCCAATCACCTGGCCGCTCTCCAGGTAGACCTTGATGTCACTGCCGGTGGCCGTGTCCTTCAGTCCGCTGGAAGCACCGTCGGCGCTGACCTGCAGGGCATAGGTGGTGGTACCGGGGCCGTCGGCACCGTAGTTGCGGATGAAGGCGCCACTGAAGTCGGTGGTGGCGTCGCCGGCCAGGTTGGTCTCGTCCACCTGGAGGATGTCCGCCGGGATGGAGACCGCGCGAATGGCCGGTGCGTCATCGCGGAAGCTGATGGCATTACCCAGGTTGAGGCTGGCGCTGCTGCTGTCACCGTCCTTGTCGGTGATGGTGGCCACCAGTTTCACCAGGTCCGCTGCCGACAGGCCGGTGGCCTGGTCCGGCCCGGCGTCCGGGCTGTGCTGGATGGCCAGTTTCTGGTCGAGGGTGACCTTGCCGCTGCTGTCCACGGTCAGGGTGAAGGCCACGGCCCCGCCGCTGCCGCCCACGCGGCCCACTACTTGCCCGCCTTCCAGGTAGAGCTTGATGTCGCTGCCGCTGGCGGTGTCCTTCAGCCCGCTGCTGGCGCCGCTGGCGCTGACGGCCAGGCTGTAGGCGATGCTGCCCGCGCCGTCGGCGCCGTAGCTGCCGGTGAAGGCGCCGCTGTAGTCAGTGGTGGCGTCGATGGCCAGGTTGGTTTCATCCACCTCCAGGCTGGCGACGCCGGCCTGACCAGCACTGATGGTCGGCGCGTCGTCCTTGAAGCTGATGGCGTTGCCCAGGTTGAGGGTCGCGCTGCTGCTGTCGCCGTCCTTGTCGGTGATGGTGGCCACCAGTTTCACCAGGTCCACGCTGCCCAGGCTCACTTCCTGGTCCGGCCCGCTGTCCGGGCTGTGCTGCAGGGCGATGCGCTGATCGAGCGTGACCTTGCCGGTGCTGTCCACACTGACGGTGAAGGCGATGGCGCCCGAGGGGCCGCCCACGCGGCCGACCACTTCGCCACCTTCCAGGTAGACCTTGATGTCGCTGCCGGTGGCGGTGTCCTTCAGCCCGCTGCTGGCGCCGTCGGCGCTGACCTGCAGGGCATAGGTGGTGGTACCGGGGCCATCGGCGCCGTAGTTGCGGATGAACGCGCCGCTGAAATCAGCGGTGGCATCGCTGGCCAGGTTGGTCTCGTCCACCTGGAGGATGTCCGAGGGGATCTCCACCGCGCGGATGCCGGGCGCATCGTCCTTGAAGCTGATGGCGTCGCCCAGGTTCAGGCTGGCACTGCTGGAGTCGCCGTCCTTGTCGGTGATGGTCGCCAACAGTTTCACCAGGTCGGCGCTGCCCAGGCTCACCTCCTGGTCCGGCCCGCTGTCCGGGCTGTGTTGCAGGGCGATGCGCTGGTCGAGGGTGACCTTGCCGGTGCTGTCCACGCTGACGGTGAAGGCGATGGCGCCCGAGGGGCCACCCACGCGGCCGATCACCTGGCCGCCTTCCAGGTAGACCTTGATGTCGGTGCCGCTGGCGGTGTCCTTCAGCCCGCTGCTGGCGCCGTCGGCGCTGACCTGCAGGGCGTAGGTGGTGGTGCCGGGGCCATCGGCGCCGTAGTTGCGGATGAAGGCGCCGCTGAAGTCGGTGGTGGCATCGCCGGCCAGGTTGGTTTCGTCCACCTGGAGGATGTCCGCCGGGATGGAGACCGCGCGAATGGCCGGGGCGTCATCGCGGAAGCTGATGGCGTCACCCAGGTTGAGGCTGGCCTTGCTGAAGTCACCGTCCTTGTCGGTGATGGTGGCCACCAGTTTCACCAGGTCCGCCGCCGACAGGCCGGTGGCCTGGTCGGGCCCGGCATCCGGGCTGTGCTGGATGGCCAGTTTCTGGTCGAGCGTGACCTTGCCTTCGCTGTCCACGGTCAGGGTGAAGGCCACGGCGCCGCCGCTGCCGCCCACGCGCCCGACCACCTGGTTGCCTTCCAGGTAGACCTTGATGTCGCTGCCGCTGGCGCTGTCCTTCAGGCCGCTGGAGGCACCGTTGGCGCTCACCGCCAGGCTGTAGGCGATGCTGCCGGCACCGTCGGCGCCGTAGCTGCTGGTGAAGGCGCCGCTGAAATCGGTGGTGGCGTCGATGCCGAGGCTGGTTTCGTCCACCTCCAGGCTGGCGACGCCGGCCTGGCCGGCGCTGATGCTCGGGCCATCGTCCTTGAAGCTGATGACCTTGCCGATGTCCACCGCGCCGCTGGCGCTGTCGCCGTCCTTGTCCACCACGGTGAGGGTCAGGCTGACACGCCCGGCGCCCAGGTACTTGGCCTCGTCGGCGTCGCTGGTGGGGTGCACCACGGCGCGCTGCTGGTCGAGGGTGACGGTGCCGGCCGCGTTCACGCTGAGGGTGAACACCAGCTCGCCGGTGCCGGCGGTACGGCCTTCGATCACCGAGCCGTTGAGGCTCAGCAGCACCGCCTCGCCGGTGGCGGTGTCCACCAGGCCGGAGTTGGCGTTCTGCACGCTCAGGCTGTAGGTCTGGCTGCCCACGCCGTCGGCGCCGGGTTGCACGTTGAACACGCCGCTGAAGTTGGCGGTGGCGTCCTGGGCGAAGTTGGATTCATCAACCTGCAGGGCGATCGCCGAGCCCCAGGTGACGTTGGCGCTGACGTCGTTGTAGTCGTAGTCGGAGGTGGCGGTCTTGTCTTCCCAGTTCTGGTTGCCGGCGCTGCCGGTGTCCTGCAGGTGGGAACCGCCGGGGTTCAGGGCGGCGTCGCTGAACAGCACGTTGGCGCCGTCGGCCCCCACCAGCGGGGTGCTGCCGATGAAGGCCTGCCACTTGCCACCCACCAGTTGGAAGGTGACCTCCGCGCCATTGCTCAGGCCGCCGTTGGCGGCGCCGTCGGGGATGATGAAGAAGCCGGTGTGGGCCGGGTCCAGGCCATCGAGGCTGGCCTGGTCGCCCACGCTCTGGTCGTGCACGTTGGCCCAGATGATCTTGCCGCCCTGGGGCGTGCCGTCATCGCCCTTGATGTAGTAGCCGTAGGTGTTGGAGTAGCCGGCATTGGTGCCGAGGAAGGTCACCGAGGAATTCAGGTCCAGCTCGCTGGCCTGCACGCTGGGCGAGTCGTCGTTGATCACCACGGCGAGGGAGCCGTTGGCGCTGTCGCCGTCACCGTCGGTGACCGTGTAGCCGACGTTGAGGGTGATGTTGTCCTCGGTGCCGCCCTGCGGGTGCATCAACGGTTGCAGCAGGTTGACCGTGTAGGCGCCGGTGGCCGGGTCGGTGAGCACCACGGTCATCAGCGCGCCCCGGGCTGAGCTGATGGTCAGGGTGTTGGTACTGGCATCCCAGGTGGAGGTGACGCTCTCGCTGCCCAGGCTGCTGGGGCCGGTGAGTTCCACGCTCTTCACGCCGTCGGCGCCGCCGTCGTAGCCGAGGCTGCCGCTGGTGCTGGTGTCGGCACCGGCCACATCGCCGGGGCCGCCGTTGATGCCGCCGGCCAGGCCTTCGTCGTCCAGCACGGTTTCGGCGCGCACGTCGCTGGCGGTGGGGCCGTCGTCTTCGAAGCGCACGGCATTGCCGATGCCGGTGGAGGCCACGGACACGTCGCCGTCACCATCGGTCACGGTGACCACGGCGTTGATCTTGCCGGTGAGGCTCAGGGCGTCGTCGGCGTTGCTGCCGTCCAGGTGCTGCAGCGGCAGGTACTGGGCCACGCTGAGGGTGCCGTCCTGGCCGATGGCCACGGCGAACGCGGCTTGCCCATCGAGGGCGCCACCGGACACGCGGCCGACCACCAGGCCGTTCTCGACGCTGAGCAGGATGGACGAGCCGTCGAGGGCCTTCAGGCCCGAGTCGCTGTCCTGCACGGACAGGCTGAGCACCGTGGTGGCGCCCTCCTGGTCCTGGCCGACGGTGCTGCCGGAGGTGTCCACCACCGCGCCGGTGCTCTGGGCATAGCCCGCCGCCAGGCCAGTGCCGGCGTTGGCCACGCTGGCGAACAGCGCTGCCACGGCCGGGTTGCTGGTGTCATGGTTGGCCGCATCGCCGGGGACGCCGGGGGTGGCGCTGGCGTTCTGCAGGCCGGGGGTTTCGTCGTGGATCACCACGCGGCCTTCCACGGCCTGGATGGCCGCGCTGGGCGCGTCGTCCTCGAAGCGCACGGCACCGCCGATGTCCACTTCGCTCCGGGCCACGTCGCCGTCGCCATCGGTCACAGTGACCACGGCCTTGATCAGGCCGGCCAGGTCCACCGACTCGTCACCGCTGCCGGTGTCGGGGTGATGCAGGGACATGTACTGGGCCACGCTCACCGTGCCATCCGCCCCGAGGACGATGGCGAAGGCCGCCTGGCCGGGGCCGTCGATGCCTTCGACACGGCCGACGATCAGGCCGTTTTCCACGTACAGGCGGATCACCTGGCCGTCGGTGGTGGTCAGGCCCGAATCGGTGCCGTTGCCACCGGTGATGGCCAGGCTGAGTTCCAGGGTGGCGTCCTCCTGGTCCTCGCCGAAGCTGCTGCCGGCGGTGCTCACCAGCGGGCCTTCGCTCTGGGCGAAGCCGAGCAGGTCGGTGCCGGCGTTGGCCACGCTGTCGAACAGCGAAGCGACCGCCTTGCCGCCCACGTCGTTGTCGTCGGCATCGCCGGCCGGGGTCGGGGTGGTGGTGCCGTTCTGCAGTTCGGGGCTTTCGTCGTGGGTCACGCTGCGGCCTTCCACCAGCTGGATACTGGCGGTGGGGGCGTCGTCCTCGAAGCGCACGGCTCCGCCGACGCCGACCTGGTCGACGGCCACGTCGCCATCGCCGTCGGTGACGGTGACCACGGCGTTGATCTTGCCGGCGAGGCTGACGCTGTCATCGCCGCTGCTGGTGTCCGGGTGGAACAGCGACACGTACTGGGCGACCTGGAGGGTGCCGTCCTGGCCGATGGCCACGGCGAACGCGGCCTGGCCGTCGAGGCTGCCGCCGACGATGCGCCCGACCACCAGCCCACCTTCCAGGCTGAGGACGATGGAGCGCCCGTCGGTGGTGGTCAGGCCGGAATCGGCGCCGTCACCGCCGACGATGGACAGGCTCAGCACCGTGGTGGCGCCCTCCTCGTCCTCGCCGGTGCTGCTGCCGGAAACATCCACCACCGGGCCGTTGCTCTGGGCATAGCCGGGGCTGGCGAGGTCGCTGCCGGCATTGGCCACGCCGCTGAACAGGGCGGCCACGGCCGGGTCGCTGGTGTCCTGGTTGCCGGCATCGCCGGGGACACCGGGCGTGGCCGTGCCGTTCTGCAGGCCGGCGCTTTCGTCGAGGGTCACGCTGCCGCCCTCGGTCACGCGGATCACTGCGGTGGGGCCGTCGTCCTCGAAGCGGATGGCACTGCCGATGTCGGCACTGGCGGTGGCCTTGTCGCCGTCGCCGTCGGTGACGGTGAATACCGCCCGCACCAGGCCGGACAGGTTCAGGCCCTCGTCATCACTGCCGCTGTCGGGGTGGCGCAGGGATTCGTACTGCACCACGCTGAGCTGCCCGGAATCCGGGTCGATGGCGATGGCGAACACGGCATTGCCGCTGCCATCACGGCCCACCACCAGGCCGTTCTCCAGGGCCAGGGTGATGGGGCTGCCGGCGGTGGTGAACAGGCCGCTGCCGCCCTCGCCTTCGCCATCACCCTCGCCCAGGGCCAGGGAAAACACCGCGGAGGAGCCGGCTTCGTCAGCCCCCGTGTCAAAGGCCCCCACGACGACCGGGCCACTGCCCTGGGCGAAGGCCAGCATGTCAGCAGAGGCATTGGCCACCGAGGCGAACACCGCCAGCGGGCCGGGCACTTCCTGGCTGTCCGGCTGCAGGCCGGCGGTCTCGTCCAGCACCACGAAGCCGCCTTCCTGGTTGAATTGCAGCCCGGCCGTGGGGCCGTCGTCGTTGATGGCCACGGTCAGGGGCACGGTGGGCGACACGTCGCCGTCCAGGTCGAAGACCCGCACGCTGAAGTTGTCGAAGATCTGGTCGTCGGCGCCCGTGGCGTTGGGGTTGCCGTGGTCGAGGCTGTTGTCGGTGAGGGTGTAGGTCCAGTTGCCGGCGCCGTCGAACACCAGCACGCCAAAGGCGCCCTGCACGGTGCCGCCGCCGGTGACGTTGATCCAGTTGCCGTTGACGTCCAGCACCTCGACGCGGTCGATGCCGTCCGGCGAGGTGATCACCAGGCTGCCGGAGGTGCTCTCGGCAGTGCTGCCGGCATTGCTGCCGGCCTTGCCGCCCCCGCCTTCGCCGCCGTTGAGGGCCTCTTCATCCACCACGCCGGGGCCGGTCACCACGGTGCCGGACTGGTCGAGGAACACCACCGTCAGCGAGGGGGTGGAATCGTCCGGCAGCGGGGGGATGTCGCCCTCGGGGAACAGCGGGGTGAAGTCGATGGGCCCGGTGGGGAAGCCGATGGTCGGGTCCACCGCACCGCCGGTTTCCGACAGCAGCACGAAGGAGTGGCCGCCCCCCACACCGCCCGCGCCACCGGCACCGCCAGCGCCCGGGCCGGCTGCGGTGGCCTCGGCGGCCAGGGTCGGGTCCACGCCGGCCTCGATGGCGGCCTGCAGTTGCTCGACGTCGGTCAGCTCCTGCTGGCTCGGGGGCTGCGGCTGGGCGTCGGCGGTGGGGTCGACCGGCGCCGCGTTGTCGCCACCGGCACTGAGCATCTGGGTACTCAGGGTGGTGCTGCTGTCGCGCCCCAGGGTCAGCTCGCCGCCGCTGGCCAGGTTGATGGCCACCGCGCCTTCGGCGCCGGTAACCAGTTGTTCACCGGCAAACACCCGGTCCCCTTCCACCAACGGCCGGCGCGTTCCATCGCCTGCTACCGCGAACACCTCGCCTACGACCTGCCTGACGACACCGATTACCGTAGCCATGAATCCTTCCTCCAGCGCACACCTGCCGACCACTGCCGACAACCCTTCTCGAATAGGGCCAGCGCTGCGTAGGAGCGGTGCTCAAGGGGGGAAAAATGCGTGGGGCGGGGCGACAATTTTTTGGTCAAAAAATTCGCGACAGAAAAACGTCACTTATTTTCCGTGTCGAACTGCTCCAGCAAAAACCGCGTCTCCCCAGGGCTCGAATCGCGCAACTGACCACCTGAAACCAGACCGCGAATGCCTGAAAGGCCCGAATTCCGCGGCTGACAGGAAAACAAGATGTGCCGGTTTGCCGCACCTGCATAAGATTTTTTCGGCATATCCGTTGTGAAAAAAATTTCTTAGCTCCGTCAAAAGTTGTTCTTAGCTCTGATGTTACAAGCCTGAAACGGTTGAACAGGCGATTTCGCCAAAAAAATGGCGACCCAGAAGAAAGCAGCAAGAAGCATCGGACAAGGAGACACCCCTCATGCGAGCACTCACCCCACTCTGGAGCGCCATGTTGCTGGCCTTCGCCAGCACCCAGGTCCAGGCGATGAATCTCACGGAAGCGATTCAGAGCACCCTCGACACCCACCCCGAACTGCGCGCCGCCTCCAACGCCCGGCTGGTCGCCGACGAGCAGGTGAAGGTGGCCAAGGGCGGCTACCTGCCGACCGTCGACCTGATCGCCGGCTACGGCCGGCAGATGACCGACAACCCCAGCACCCGCGCCCAGGGCAACCACAACACCGAGACCCTCAACTACAGCAACGCCGAGCTGCGCCTGCGGCAGATGCTGTTCGACGGCTTCAACACCCCCAACGAGGTAGGCCGCACCCAATCGGTGGTGAACTCCCGCGCCTACTACACCCTGGCCACCGCCGAGAGCCTGGCGCTGCGCACCATCGAGGTGTACCTGGAAGTGCTCAAGCGCCGCGAAATGGTGGCCCTGGCCCGCAACAACCTGCAGTCGCACCAGCGCGTCGGTGACCAGATCAACCTGCGCAGCCAGCGCGGCGTGGGCAGCACCGCCGACTCCGACCAGTCCGCCGCCCGCCTGGCCCTGGCCGAGAACAACCTCTACACCGAGGAAGTGAACCTGGCCGATGCCGAGGCCAACTTCTTCAGCGCCGTCGGCCGCCCGGCGGACGAACTGGAAGCCCCCTCCAGCGTCCGTGGCGAGATGCCTGCCGACCTGCTGGCGGCCCGCCAGACCATGATGGAGAACAACCCCTACCTGAAATCCGCCCAGGCCGACGTACAGGCCGCCGAGAGCCAGTACGAGTCGGCCAAGTCGCCGTTCTACCCGCGCTTCGACGGCGAGCTGGCCACCAACGCCGACAACGACGTGCAGGGTGACGAGGGCCACGTGAAGGGTTGGCGCGCCGCCGTGGTGATGAACTACAACCTGTTCAACGGCATGCGCGACAAGGCCCGCCTGCAGGCCGCCGCCCACTCCATCAACCAGTCGATGGACATCCGCAACAACGCCCTGCGCACCCTCAACGAGAACCTCGCCCTGGCCTGGAACGCCATGGAGAACGCCCGCCTGCAAACCCCCAAGGCGCGTGAATACGCCGACTACACCCAGCGCGTGCGCGAGGCGTACCAGCAGCAGTTCGGCCTCGGCCAGCGCACCCTGCTGGACCTGCTGGACAGCGACAACGAGCTGTTCACCGCCAACCGCCGCTACGTCGAAGTCCGCTACACCGAGGAGTTCGCCATGTACCGCGTGTTCGCGGCCATGGGCGGCCTGCTGCAGCGCCAGCGGGTGGTGGTACCGGCCGAAGCCGTGGCCGCCACCGAGGTGAAGAGCGAGGCCCACCTGCCGGACCTGAAGTAACCCGGATCGGGAGCAGTCGATGACCACCATGGAACTGGCGGGCCCTGCAGTCGACCCGCGGCAGAGCCACGATGACCCCTTGCTCGACGGCCTGCTGATCCTCTGCAGGCTGCACGAGAGCCCCGCCAGCCGGGGCAGCCTCACCGCCGGCCTGCCGCTGGCCGAACAGCGCCTGACCCCGGAGCTGCTGCCCCGTGCAGCCGCCCGGGCCGGGTTGCAGAGCCGCCTGCTGCGCCGCGAGCTGCACGCCATCTCGCCGCTCAACCTGCCGGTGCTGCTGCTGCTGCGCAACGGCCGCAGCGCGGTGCTGCACCAGTGGGGCAAGGATGGTCGCGCGCTGATCCTGCCCAGCGAGTCCGACGGTGGTCAGCAATGGATCGACCGCGAGGCCCTGGCCGCCGAGTACAGCGGCCAGGCGCTGTTCGCCCGCCCCCGCCACGAGCTGGAGGAGACCCGCAAGCCGCTGATGCCCCGGGTCAAGTCCTGGTTCCGCGACACCTTGCGGCTGTCGCGCTGGCTCTACACCGACGCGGTGCTGGCCAGCCTGCTGATCAACCTGTTGGGCATGCTGGTGCCGCTGTTCGTGATGCAGACCTACGACCGCGTTGTGCCCAACCAGGCCACCTCCACCCTCTGGGTGCTGACCATCGGGCTGCTCATCGGCACCGGCTTCGACCTGCTGCTGCGGGTGCTGCGGGCGCACCTGCTGGACACCGCCGGGAAGAAGACCGACGTGGTGCTCTCGGCCACCCTCTTCGAGCGCATCACCGGCATGTCGATGAAGGCCAGGCCGGCCACCATCGGCGGCTTCGCCCAGAGCATCCATGACTTCCAGGGCCTGCGGGAATTCCTCACCGCCGTCACCCTCACCAGCCTCATCGACCTGCCCTTCTCCGTCCTCATGCTGGTGGTGATCGGGCTGCTCGGCGGCTGGCTGGTGGTGATCCCGATCCTCGCCTTCCCCATCACCGCGATCTTCGCCTGGATCATCCAGGCCCGCCTGCGCGACACCGTGCAGCGCAGCCTGGCCCTGGGCGCGGAACGCCAGGCACTGCTGATCGAAACCCTCTCCGGCCTGGAAACCCTCAAGGCCTGCGGCGCCGAGAGCGAGCGCCAGCACCGCTGGGAGCGCACCCACGGCGCCCTCACCCGTCTGGACAGCCACGCCCGCTTCCTCTCCGCGCTGGTCACCAACGGCACCCTGTTCCTGCAGCAGTTCGCCGGGCTGGCGATGATCGTCGCCGGGGTCTACAGCATCATCGGCGGCAACCTCAGCGTCGGCGCCCTGGTGGCCAGCTACATGCTCAACGGCCGCGTGCTCGGGCCGCTCGGGCAGATCGCCGGGCTCATCACCCGCTACCAGCAGGCCCAGCTGACGATGAAGAGCACCGACTCGCTGATGGGCCTGCCCCAGGAGCGGGAGAACACCCAGCAGCCGCTGGAACGCACCCACATCCGCGGCGCCATCGACGTGCGCGGGGTGAGCTTCCGTTACCCCGAGCAGAACGCCCCGGCGCTGCACAACGTCAGCCTGCGCATGGCCGCCGGCGAGCGGGTCGGCATCATCGGCCGCAGCGGCTCGGGCAAGAGCACCCTGGCGCGGCTGCTGATGAACTTCTACAGCCCCGAGGAAGGCCAGGTGCTGCTGGACGGCATCGACCTGCGCCAGCTGGACGTGGCCGACCTGCGCCACCAGATCGGCTTCGTCACCCATGACATGCCGCTGATCTCCGGCAGCCTGCGCGACAACCTCACCCTCGGCGCCCGCTACGTGAACGACGCGCGGATGCTGGAGGTGGCCGAGCTGACCGGCGTCACCGAGCTGGCCCGGCAGCATCCCCAGGGCTTCGACCGCCCGGTGGGCGAGCGCGGCCAGCTGCTTTCCGGCGGCCAGCGCCAGGCCGTGCTGCTGGCCCGCGCGCTGCTGCTGGACCCGCCCATCCTGCTGCTGGACGAGCCCACCAGCGCCATGGACAACACCAGCGAAGACCTGCTGCGCAACCGCCTGCACGCCTGGGCCCAGGGCAAGACGGTGGTGCTCATCACCCACCGCGCCTCCATGCTCAGCCTGGTGGAACGCCTGGTGGTGCTGGACGCCGGGCACATCGTCGCCGACGGGCCGAAAGAGGCCGTCATCGATGCCTTGCGCAAGGGCCGTGTCGGCCCGGCGGCTGTCTAGGAGGGCTCCATGGCCAACGCTCAAACCCCCGCCCAGTACTTCGGCGGCCGCGCCCCGGCCCGTGCCGACACCGAGTTCATGCCCGAGGTGGACGGCGCCATCCTCGAAGACTCCCCCACCGGCACCCGCATCACCGTGTGGGTGGCCTGCAGCCTGCTGATCGTCGCCCTGGTGTGGGCCAAGCTCGCCGTGCTGGAGGAAGTCACCACCGGGGAAGGCAAGGCCATACCCTCCAGCAAAGTGCAGGTGATCCAGAACCTGGAGGGCGGCATCGTCTCGGAGATCTTCGTCCGCGAGGGCCAGGTGGTGAACAAGGGCGATGTGCTGCTGCGCCTGGACGACACCCGCTTCCTCTCCAACAAGGGCGAGACCGAGGCCGACCGCCTGGCGCTGATGGCGCGGGTCGAACGCCTGGCCTCCGAAGCCGAGGGCCGCCCCTTCGAGGTGCCCGACGAGATCGCCAAGGGCGCGCCGCAGCTGGCCGAGGACGAACGCGCGCTGAACCGCACGCGCCTGCAGCGGCTGGAAAGCGAGCAGCACATCCTCAAGGAACAGCTGCGGCAGAAGGAGCAGGAACTGGCCGAGTTCCGCTCCAAGTCCCAGCAGTACGCCTCCAGCCTGGCGCTGCTGCAGCAGGAGCTGAACATGTCCCAGCCGCTGGTGGGCACCGGCGCCATTTCCGAGGTGGAGATCCTCCGCCTGCGGCGCAGCGCGGTGGAGATGCGCGGCGAGCTGAACGGCACCAACCTGGCCATCCCCCGGGCCGAGGCGGCGGTGAAGGAGATCGAACGGAAGATGGAGGAGAGCCAGCTGTCGTTCCGCTCCGACGCCTTCAAGGAACTCAACGAAGCCCGCACCGAGCTGCAGAAGATCACCTCCACCGGCCGCGCCATCGACGACCGCGTCTCGCGCACCACCGTGCTCTCGCCGGTGCACGGCATCGTCAAGCAGCTCAAGGTCAACACCATCGGCGGCGTGGTCCAGCCGGGCAGCGACATGGTGGAAGTGGTGCCACTGGAGGACAACCTGCTGATCGAAGCACGCATCCGCCCGCAGGACGTCGCCTTCCTCCACCCCGGGCAGAAGGCCATGGTGAAATTCAGCGCCTACGACTACACCATCTACGGCGGGCTCAAGGCCAAGCTGGAACTGATCGGCGCCGACACCATCACCGACGACAAGGGCAACAGCTTCTACCTGATCCAGGTCCGCACCGACAAAAGCCACCTCGGCAGCGACGCCAAACCGCTGCTGATCATCCCCGGCATGGTCGCCACCGTGGACATCATCACCGGCGAGAAAAGCGTGCTCGACTACCTCCTCAAACCCGTCCTCAAGGCCCGCTCCGAAGCCATGCGCGAACGCTAGTGCAGGGTGGCGGATGGCGCTCGCCGACCATCGCGTGCCAGGGTGCGATAGGCCCACCGGTCCGTAGGATGCGCTGAGGCCACGAAGCGCATCACGCCGGGGTCAGGCGCTTGCACGGCGTCATCCAGAGCACATCGAGGGGCGAGCACCGCATTGGATGGATGGCGCTTTTTCCATCCACCCATGGCGTTCGGCATGGCCACGAATGGTGGATCGGTGAAGCGCGATCCACCCACGGTGCTCGCCGGTAATCGCGTGCCAGGGTGCGATGGGCTTCGCACAGCTCAGCCCATCCTACGGGTGCCACCGGTTCTACCGGTTCGGTCGTAGGATGCGCTGAGGCACGAAGCGCATCACGCCGGGGCTTCAGGCGCTTGTACGGCGTCATCCAGAGCACATCGAGGGGCGTCACCGCGCCGGATGGATGGCGCTCTTTCCATCCACCAATGACGCTCGGCACGGCCACGAATGGTGGATCGGTGAAGCGTGATCCACCCACGGTGCTCGCCGGCAATTGCGTGCCAGGAGGCGGTCCGGGGAGCTAGCCGCCCAGCAGGTGGCTCATGGCGGCCTTGAGCTTCATGGGGCGGACGGGTTTGTGCATGAGGGTGTGGCCGAGTTCGCGCAGGTGCTGGCGCAGTTCGTGGCTGTAGTTGGCGGTGATCATCAGCGCCGGGAGGGCGTGGTCGCGGTGGGCGTTGATGTGGGCGACGGCGTCGACGCCGTTGTGGTCGTTGTCCAGGTGGTAGTCGGCGATCAGCAGGTCGGCCTCGGCCTGGTAGTCGTCCACCTGGCGGGCCAGGTCCTGTTCGGAGAGGGCGGTGACCACGCGGCAGCCCCAGCCTTCCAGCAGGGTGCGCATGCCGGCGCAGATGGCGGCGTCGTTGTCCAGCACCCAGACCCGCGCGCCCTGCAGCCGTTCCAGGGGCGCCACTGGCAGTTCCACCTCGGGCCGGGCACGGGGGGCGCGGCGGGCCAGGGGCACTTCCAGGGCGAAGCAGGAGCCACGCCCCGGCTGGGAGCTGACGCGGATGCGGTGGCCGAGCATGCCGGCGATCTTCTCGACGATGGCCAGGCCCAGGCCGAGCCCACGGTCCTGCTGCGGGCGCTGGGAGTCGCCGCGCTTGAACTCCTGGAAGATCTCCTTGAGCTTGTCCGCCGGGATGCCGATGCCGCTGTCCCAGACCTCGATGGACAGGCTGCGGCGACGCCGCCGGCAGCCCAGCAGCACGCGGCCGCTGGGGGTGTAGCGGATGGCGTTGCTGAGCAGGTTGCGCAGGATGCGGGCGAGCAGTTGCACGTCGCTGCGCACCAGCGCCGAGCAGGGCACGTAGCGCAGCGCCAGCCCTTCGCTGGCGGCCTGCTGGCGGAACTCGGTGGCGAGGTTGTCCAGCAGTTCGCCGAGGGCGAAGGGCGCCACTTCGGGGCGGATCACCCCGGCGTCCAGCTTGGAGATGTCCACCAGGGTGCCGAGCAGGTTCTCCACGTCATCCAGCGAGTTGCTGATGTTGCGCACCAGGGTGTCGCCCCGGGCGGGCTCGCGCAGCTCCTGCAGGGCGCTGGTGAACAGCCGGGCGGCGTTCAGCGGTTGCAGCAGGTCGTGGCTGACGGCGGCGAGGAACTTGGTCTTGGACAGGTTGGCCTGCTCGGCTTCGCGCTTGGCCTCGCGCAGGCGCTGTTCGGCCTGGCGCCGCTCGCCCACTTCGCGCAGCAGCTGTTCGTTGAGCTGGGTGAGCTCGGCGGTGCGTTCGCGCACCCGCTGCTCCAGGTTCTGGTAGGCCAGGTGCAGGGCTTCGGCGGTGCGGCGGCGTTCGGTGATGTCTCGGATCAGCACGAAGATGCCCACCACTTCGCCGCCCGGCAGGCGGTTGGGCACGTAGGAGCGCAGCATGTAGCGCTCCTGCCCGGCGAGGTTGACCTCGGCCACTTCGAAGGTGACGTTCTCGCCGGACAGGGCGCGCTCGACGTAGGGCTCCAGGCGCTCCCAGTGGGTTTCGCTGTGGACGTCGCGCAGGCGCTGGCCGAGCAGCCCGCCCCGGGGCCAGCGGTACCACTCTTCGTAGACCTTGTTGGTGAATTCGTAGACCAGGTCGGCATTGAGGTAGGCGATCAGCGCGGGCACCTGGTCGGTGATCAGGCGGATCCAGCGCTCGCTCTCGGCGAGGGTCTCGGCGTGGCGGTAGCGCTCGGTGATGTCGGTGAAGGTGTTGACGAAGCCGCCGGTGGGCAACGGGTGGGTGCGCACCTCCAGCATCCGGCCATCGAACAGGCGCTGCTCCATCTGCCGCTGAGGGCGCCCCTCGGCGTCGCGGCTGGCGGGGGTGAGCAGCGCCAGCTCGCTGTCGGCCATGACCTCGGCGAAGGGCCGGTGGGCCTGGATCGGTGCCAGGCCGCAGAGTTCGAGGAAGCGGTGGTTCCACAGCTCGAGGGTGCCTTCGGCGCTGACCATGGCCATGCCCTGGGACAGGTTGTCCACGGCGCGCTGCAGCAGGCGCGACTTCTGCGCCAGGGCCTGCTCGCGGCGCATGGTTTCGCTGACCTTCAGTTCGGTGATGTCGGTGTAGAGGATCACCAGCCCGCCTTCGCGGGTGGGCCGTTCGCTGACCTGCACCCAGCGCCCGTCGTGCAGGCGGTAGAGGCTGTGCTCGTTGTCGCTGCTGCGCTGTTCTTCGACGATCAGCCCGGTGCTCTGGGCCAGGCGACGGATCTCGTCGAGGCGGGTGCCGCTGATGATTCGGGCGCGGCTGCGGGCCCAGAAGGATTTGAAGCGGCTGTTGAACAGGACGATGCGCTGCTGGGCGTCGAACAGGACGAAGGCGTCGGAGATGCTCTCGATGGCGTCCACCAGGTGCTGGTGGGCGGTCTCGGCACGCAGGCGGGCATCGCTGAGCAGGCGGTTGCTGGCCTTGAGTTCGGACATGGCCTGGTTCAGCGCGTCGGTGCGTTCACGCACCTGTTCGGCCAGCACCACGGAATGCTCGAAGGCGGCATAGGCCCCTTCGCGACGGGCTCCGCCGGATTCCACCCGTTCGATCAGGGCGGCGTTGATGCGCCGCAGCTTGGCGTTCTCCCGCTCCAGCTCGGCGAGCCGGGCGCCCTGTTCAGCGTCCGCCATGGCGGCTGCGGCGGCCGATGGCGACGCCGGTGAAGGTCTGGTTGACGTGCATGCCGTTGTACTGCTCGCCGTAGGTGTTGAAGCCGATCACCCGCTGGCGCCGCAGGTAGTCGCCGATCTCGGCGTCGCGGCCGTTGCATTCGGCCTCCAGGCGCCGCAGGAAGCAGTCGCAGCCGATGGTCAGCAGTGGCGGGCCGAGGCGCGCCTCCAGGCGCTGGAACAGGGCCTGGAGGTTGGGCAGCAGAGGGCCGGGGCGCATGCCGGTGAGGACGATGCCGGTCTCGACGGCGCAGTAGAAGCTGAGGCTGAGGTCGTCATGGACCTGCTGGATGGAGCGCACGTAGTACTGGTCGTTGACCCTTACGGCGAGGGGGTGGGCGGCGAACAGCGGGTGGTCGAGGGCGGAGACGGGTACGCCGACCCACTGGGCGTAGGCCAGGGCGGCGGGCTCGGCGTCCAGCTCGTAGACGCGGCGGCTGTGGCTGTCGGCCTGGGTGACCACCAGTTTCTGGCCGTTGGGCTCGATGTGGTGGGTGCTGAAGACTTCGAAGTCCAGCGCGGTGTTGACCAGCAGCACCACGGCGGCGCCGGTGTGGAACTGGCCGCCGTGGTAGACGTGGGTGTGGGTGAGGTGGTTGTCGTCACCGGCCGATCCGCCGAAGTGGGGGATGCTGCCGAAGGCGGCGCTGAGGGCGGCGAGCACCACTTCTTCGCGGCTGGAGAGGCCGTCGAGCAGGGTCAGGGCGAAGCTGTGGTCCTTGATCGGGGCGAGGTCGTGGCCCCGGCAATCCCCCACCAGGCGCTCCACCAGTTGCTGGGCGTCGATCAGGCTGAAGCGCTCCATCTCGTCCACCAGGGCGCTGGCGATGGAGAAACTGCGGTAGTCGAAGCCCACGGCGCTGACGCAGCCCCGGCCGTAGCCCTGGGGGGTGATTTCGCCGGCGCTGGTGCAGCCCACCAGTTCGATGCCGCCGAAGTACTGGGCCAGGGCGTCGCCCAGGGCCTGGAGGTCGTATTCGGCGGAGCAGAAGAACAGCACGAAGCCCAGGTGCGGGTGCACCAGCTGGCGTGCCAGGTCCTGGGCGACGACCTCCGCGTCGTCGGCGGCGGACATGGCGGTGACCACGCCTTCGGCCTGTAGCTCTTGCATGACGCGCCTCGCGTGTCGAACAGCAGTTGGCGCAATTCTACGGAGCCCCCGAGGCCGGCCCCATCCTTCTTGGGTAGCGGGCGGGCTCGTTCGAAGGGAGGAGGCGCCGGGGCGCATGGGGTTGTGAGGTGGATGACGATTTTTCCATCCACCAAGGCGCCCGGCGAAGCACCTGCCGGTACCGCGATGGGCTTCGCACAGCTCAGCCCATCCTACGGGTGCTACCGGTTCGTAGGATGTGCTGAGGCCACGAAGCGCATCATGCCGGGGCTCGGGTGGATGGCGGACTTTCATCCGCCAACGGCTCCCGGGCTGAAGCCCGGGCTACGTGCCACGGTGCCATGAAAAAAGGCGGGAGGCCGAGGCCATCCCGCCAATCCAAGGGAGCAACGAGGGGTGGGGCTTACCAGTTGAGCACCACGCCCAGGGCGAGGGTGTCAGTGTCTTCGTTCTGGGTGCTGCCGGCGTGGCCGTCGATCTCGAACTGGTTGTATTCGGCGACCAGCTTGAGGTTGTCGTTGACGTCGTGGAACAGGGCGACGCCGCGGGTCTTGTAGTCGGCGCCGGCATTGACCGCGCCGTTGCCGTCGTCCTTGGTCTTGCCGTAGGACAGCGCCAGGCGGTTCTTGCCGAAGCGGTAGGAGCCCTGCAGCAGGTAGCCGTCGCTGTCCACTTCACGCAGGGTCGCTTCACCGGCGTTGTTGGTGAAGAAGGGGTTGATGCCCTTGGCCTGGAAGCCGGAGGCGACCATGGAGAAGGCGCCCATCTTGGCCTGCACGCCGTAGCCCAGGCCCTTGGAGGTGACGCTGTCCACGGCCGGGTCGGTGTTGTCGGAGGTCTGGTAGCCGCCGTTGAGCCAGGAGTAGATCTGCGCGCCGCCCAGTTCGAATTCGTAGGTGAGTTCGGACTCGAAGCGCGGGTTCTCCTGGTAGGCCTTGCCGGTGGCGCTGCTGTCGTTGGTGTCCACCGGGTCCATGATGCCGACCGCCAGGCGCAGGCCGTCGGACTTGGGGGTGCGGTAGGTGATCTGCGAGGTGGGGAAGGGATAGGGGTAGCCGCTGCCGATGTTGCCGAAGGACACGCCGCCGCCATCCACCAGGCCGAGGGTGTCGCTGACCTGGCCGTACCCGGCGAGCAGTTCGTCGAGGAGGATGTTGGAGCGGGCGAACAGGCCGAAGTCCTTGCCCACCAGCACTTCGCCCCAGTCGCTGGCGACGGTGCCGTAGAACTGGCGCACGTCGATGGCGGTGTCGGTGCCGTTGGTCTCGCTGTCGTTGATGGTCACCCAGAAGGAGGCGCGGCCGCCGAGCGTGAGGTCATCCACCTGCTTGCCCATGTTGAAACCGATCCAGTTGGGCAGGAACCCCATCTTCACGCGGGACTGCCGGCGGTCGTAGCGCTCGCCTTCGCGGTCGACGTCGCTGTTGACGTAGAAGGCGTTGACGTAGCCGTCGGTGGCGAAGGTGGTGCCGTCCTTGTCGTAGAGGACGATCTCGGCCTTGGCCTGCTCCATGGCGGCCAGGGCCAGGCCGGTGGTGAGGGCGAGGGGGAGGAATCCGATGACGGCGTTCTTGTTGTTGTGCATGGCGCTCTCCGCGGTGTGGGACGACCCGTCCGGGCCGTGTCGGAGGCGATTATCGAAACGCCGGAACCCCCGCCATATGAGGCCTTGGCGCTGTTTCGGCGGTTCCTTGGCGGGTCGCGGGCGG
This sequence comes from Pseudomonas sp. SLBN-26, assembly GCF_006715895.1. Taxonomy (NCBI): domain Bacteria; kingdom Pseudomonadati; phylum Pseudomonadota; class Gammaproteobacteria; order Pseudomonadales; family Pseudomonadaceae; genus Pseudomonas; species Pseudomonas sp. SLBN-26. Next base: position 5,965,218 of record NZ_VFOB01000001.1, on the reverse strand, counting down.
GCCTGGCGGAAGGTCGCGGGACGGGCCCGGGGCGGAGGTCGCGAACGGCGGACGACCAAGGGCCCGCCCCCTTGGACAGGGGGCGGGTCGCTGCGGAAGGAGTAGGACGGAGGGAGGGGTCAGCGCCAGGGCAGGCCGGGCGACGTGGCGTTGGCCAGCAGGTGCCAGCCGCCCTCCCCGGCCGCCAGCCGCGCCAGGGCGCGGTGCAGGTCGTCGGGGCCGAGGGTGGCGAGGGCCAGGGCGAGTTGCAGGTGCCAGTCCGCCGGCCGGGCGCCGAGGTGCAGGGGGCTGGCGTTGCCGGGCAGGTCCTCGGCCGCTTGCCGCCATGCCTGCAGGAGCGCCTCGCGCAGGGGCTCGGCCTGCGCCAGCAAGGGCGGTGCCTGGTCGAGGAAGGCCTGGACCTGCACCAGCACTTCGGGCACCGGCGTGTCGGCAGCCTGCACGGCGAAGACCAGCCCGGCCTGGCCGGCCACGTGGCGCAGGCCGGCGAACACGGCGTATCCGAGGTTCAGCTCGGTGCGCAGGCGCTGGTAGAAGGGCGATTCCAGGCTGCGACCCAGCCAGTACCAGAGCGCTTCGCTGCGGGCGCTGCGATCCGGCACCGGGCAGAACAGCACCAGCGCCGGTTCGCCCTGGCCCGGCAGGTGATGCCAGTGGTAACCGGGGGCCAGCGCCGGCGGCGCGAGGCTGCGGGGCATTGCCTCGCCGGGCAGGGCGTCGAGCAGGGCCTGCACGCTGGGCAGGTCGTCGTCGGCCAGGCCGAGGGCGATCACGTCCCAGCGGCTGGCGTCGAGGCTGCGGCGGATGCTGGCGGGGCTGACGACGGCCTGCGCCGGAGCGGCCCCTCGCGGGGTGGCGAGCACTTCGGGCAGGCGCTGCAGCAACTGCCGGATCGGCAGCTCGGCAGCCAGCCGGTTGCGCCCGGCCTGCAGCAGCCGGGGGCCTTGTTCGCAGGCGGCCAGCGGCGGTGCCAGCAGGGTGCGCAGGGCGGCGGCGAGCATGGCCGGGAGGTCACCGGAACGGCCTTTGACCTGCAGTTGCCAATCCAGCCCCTGCTCCAGCAGCAGCAGGTCACCGCCCTGTTGCTGGGCCTGGCTGCGCAACCCGCGCAAGGCGCGCTGCAGTGCCGGGTAGTGGGCGGGGTCGCGAACGCCGGGGTTCAGCCGCCAGCGCAGGAGCAGCTGGGCGTGCCCGGGGTCCCCCGGCCAGCGCATCAGCGGAGGTGCCGCGCAGGGCGCCTGGGACGGCGCGACGAAGGCCTGGAAGGCCGGTGCGGGGCCGAAGCGCCAGCGCACCTCCGGGCGCAGGGGCGGCGCCAGGGGCGCGGGCTCCAGCGCCAGTTCGAAACCGGCCGACAGGCAGCGGGCCGACACCGGGCGCGCATCGCCCAGCAGGCGCACGAGGCGGGCCGGCTGAAGCTGGGCCAGCAGGGCCGCCAGGGCACTGGCGGGCAAGGTGCCGTGGCGCTGTGCCTGGTCGCGGATGAACTCCAGGGGCGCCTGCCGGGGCGCGGCGGGCCGCTCATGCAGGAGGCGCGCCCAGGGCTCTCGCTCGCGCAGGGCGGCGAGCCAGGCGAACAGGCCGCCTTCGATGCGGGCACGGGTGTCGGCACTGGCATCCGCCAGGGCCAGCTCCAGCACCAGCAGGGCCTGGCCCTGGTGGTGATAGGTCAGGTGCAGGTCGAGGCCGTCGCACAGGCCCTGTTCGCACAGCCAGCCCTGGAAACTGCCGGGGCTTTCGTCCCGCAGCAGTTCGCTGAGCAGGGCCACGGCGTCGGGCAGCGTCTCGGGCTGGCGCTCCAGGGCGAAGGCCAGCCACTGGCGCGGGGCGCCGGGCAGTTGCAGGCGCAGGCTGTGGCAGGCCAACGGCAGCAGGGGCGGTGCTGCCCGGTGTGGCAGCGCCTGGCCCGGCGGGCAGCCGGCGAAGGCCTGCTGGACGAGCGCCTGCACCTGCTCCGCCGGCTGCGGCGCGACCACCCACAGCTGCCGCTCGCCGGCCTCGGCGAACCGGGCCAGGGCGGCCTGGAAGGCGGGCGCGTCGATGGCCAGGCTGTCGCGGTGGCCGGCATGGAAGTCGGCCAGGGGGTGACCCGGCGCCAGCGCGGCAGCCAGGGCGGATTGGGCTTGGGTCCAGGGGTCGCGCCCCCGGTTGAGGTATTCGATCTGCAGGATTTCCCGCTCGCGGCGCTGCAGGTCGAGGCTGGGCAGCGGCGCCTGGAGCAGGTCGGCGAGCCGCTCCAGGCCAGCCTGGAGGCGGTCGGCGGGCAGTTCGAAGAAGAAGTCGGTGTGGTGGGCCTGGGTGCTGGCGTTGAGGCGGCCGCCACAGGCCTGGACGAAGGGCATCAGCCGCTCGCCCTGGGTGAAGCGCTGGCCGCCGAGAAAACGCAGGTGCTCGAGGAAGTGCGCCAGGCCCGGCCACTCGCGGGGCGCATCATGGCTGCCGGCGTGGACCCGCAGCAGCACGGCGGCGAAGGGGCCCGGCTGCTGCCAGGTGCGCAGGGGGAGCGGGCTGGAGGGGGCAGGCGTCTCGGACATGGGCAGCACCGTCGACAAATGCGCACAGCATCCTCAACCCATGCGCACAGGGCAATGCTTCTTTGGACGTCAGCGGTGCCTTGACGCTCCGGCCTGGCCTGCCGAGAATCCGCGCGCCTCCCGGTGCGGCCGTTCCATCCAGCCGAGCCGCCGTGCTTCCCCGCGCGGCGCCGGCCTCAGGTCTTCCAGTCCCGATGTCCGCACCCGCGCGCCCTGCGCCCCCCTTCGACCCGACCCAGAGCCCGGCTGCCTTGCCTCGGGCGCGCGGTCACCCCTACCCCAAAGGAAAACGACATGACCCTGATCCGCCTGTCCAAGGCCGCCATGGTGCTGGCCATGGCCTTCTTCGCCACCTTGGTCGCCTTCGGCAACATCACCGACTACGGCACCAACTTCGCCTTCGTGCGCCACGTGTTCCTGATGGACACGCTGTTCCCCGACAACCAGATCATGTACCGCTCCATCACCACGCCCTGGCTGCACCACGCGGGCTACATCTTCATCATCGCGCTGGAAAGCCTGACCGCCCTGCTCTGCTGGATCGGCGGCGTGCGCCTGCTGCGGGCGATCAAGGCACCGGCCGAGACGTTCCGCGCGGCCAAGGGCTGGGCAGTGGCCGGCCTGACCCTGGGCTTCCTGACCTGGCAGGTGGGCTTCATGTCGGTGGGCGGGGAATGGTTCGGGATGTGGATGTCGAAGCAGTGGAACGGCGTGCCGGATGCCTTCCGCTTCTTCATCACGCTGCTGGTGGTGCTGATCTACCTGACTATGCCCAACGACGGCGGCGAAACCGGTAACGCCTGAGTGAGCGGCCGGCCCGGCCCTCCGCGGGCCGGCTACCTGGCCCTTGCCGATCAGCCTGCGGCGGCGCTAGCGTGCGCCCTCCAGAGACAAGCCAAGGAGCGCCCGATGCTGAAAGTGATCGCCCAGGACTTCATCCACCCCGAGCACATCGACCGCGTGCTGCCGCTGTACCACGAGCTGGTGGAGAAGACTCGCCTGGAGCCCGACTGCATCGCCTATGACCTCTACATCGACCAGCGCGACCCGGGGCATTTCATCTTCATCGAGGAATGGCCAGACCGTGCCGCGCTGGACCGGCACTGCCAGACCGAGCACTTCCAGCGTTTGGTGCCATTGATCGATTCATACCAGCGGCAGAAAGGGACATTCCTGTTCATGGATGGGGTGGAGCCGCCACCTTTCCCAGGTTGAACGAGCGTCCACTAAAAAGCCCCGCCAGTGCGAGCTGTGCGGGGCTTTGTCATTCATGGTGTCCCAGAGTGGGTTCGAACCACCAACCTTCCCCTTAGGAGGGGGATGCTCTATCCAATTGAGCTACTGGGACATCGGAACGGGCGGCATGTTAGCGGCGCTCGGCGTTTTTGTCATGCCACTGCCACCGGCTAGGCTCAGACTTCCGGAAAAAAGGAGCGACACCATGCAACCGAGCCGCCTTGATCCCCTCCCCGACTCCCCCTTCATGACCCTTGAGCTGCGCGCCGCCAGCCCGGCCGATGCCCCGGCGCTGGCGTTGCTGCTGCACCAGCTGGGGCCGGACGAGCCGCAGCCGGACCCGACGCTGCTGGCGCTGCGCCTGGAGAACCTGCCGGCCGGGCGCGAGGTGCTGGTGGCGGAGCGGGAGGGCCAGTTGCTGGGCACCTGCACGGTGATCCTGGTGGAGCACCTGGCCCACAACTTCGCCCGCTCGGCCATCGTCGAGGACGTGGTGGTGGATGCCGAGGCCCGTGGCCTGGGGGTGGGCAAGGCGCTGATGGAGAAGGCGGCGGAACGCGGCCGGGCGCTGGGCTGCTACAAGCTGGTGCTATCCAGCGGGCTGGGCCGCGAGGCGGCCCATGCCTTCTACGAGTCCCTGGGGTACCGGCGCCACGGGGTCAGTTTCTACCTGGACCTGTAGCGCCGGCATCGCGCGCTTCAGATCCGCCCGAAGCGCTCTTCGGCCAGGCGGTCGGCCACCTCGGTGGTGGTGCGGCCCTCCTGGTCGGCGCGCTGGAAGATGGTCTTGAGGGTGGCGCCGATGCCTTCGATGTGGGCCTTGAGGGCGGCGGTGCTGCCGCCGCTGCGCTCGTAGTGCACGTCGATGATGCCGCCGGCGTTGATGGCGTAGTCCGGGGCGTAGAGGCAGCCGTTGCGACGCAGTTCCTCGGCCAGTTGCGCGTCGGCCAGCTGGTTGTTGGCGGCGCCGGCGACCACGGGGGCGCGCAGGGCTTCGAGGGTCTGCAGGTTGAGGATGCCGCCCATGGCGCAGGGGGCGAAGACGTCCACGTCCAGGCCGTAGATCTCGTGCTGGCCGACGGCCTTGGCGCCCAGTTGCTCGACGGCGCGACGCACGTTGGCCTCGACGATGTCGGTCACCCACAGTTCGGCCCCGGCGTCATGCAGCAGGCGCGCGAGGTGGAAGCCCACCTGGCCGACGCCCTGGATGGCGACGCGCAGGCCCTTGAGGTCGTCCCGGCGCAGGCGGTGCTGCACGGCGACCTTGAGGCCGATGAACACGCCGTAGGCGGTGGACGGCGACGGGTCGCCGCTGCGGGTGCCGCCGTCGAAGGCTTCGCGGGTGTTGGCGCCGGCCACGTGGCGGGTGCGCTCGGCCATGATCTGCATTTCCGTCGGGCCGGTGCCGGAGTCGGCGGCGGTGATGTAGCGCCCGCCAAGGCTGTCGACGAAGTCGCCCATGGCCTGGAACAGCGCTTCGGTCTTGTCCTTGCGCGGGTCGCCGAAGATGACGGCCTTGCCGCCGCCCAGCGGCAGGTTGGCCAGGGCGGACTTGTAGGTCATGCCACGGGACAGCCGCAGCACGTCACGCAGGGCCTGCTCGTCGTCGGCGTAGGGGAACATGCGGCAGCCGCCGAGGGCGGGGCCGAGGTTGCGGTTGTGGATGGCGATGATGGCCTTGAGGCCGCTGGCCTTGTCATGGCCGTAGACGACCTGTTCGTGGTGGTCGAATTCGACGTGGCTGAAGACGGACATGGGAGTTCCTCGATTCGGGTTGGTCGTGTTTCAAGTCGATGGGGCGCCCTCCCCCATGGACCGGGAGAGGGGCCTCTGATCGGGCGTCAGGCTGCCGGGTCGAACAGGTGCAAGACCTGCACGTCGCTGGCGGTGAGGCGCGCGCGCAGCTGCTGCTCCTGCTGGCGGACCTTGGCCAGGGCGCGTTCCTTCACCGGGCCGTAGCCGCGGATCTGCTCGGGCAGTTCGGCCAGGGCGACGGCGGCGGCATAGTTGCCGGGGCGCAGCTCCTTGAGGATCAGTTCCACCTGGGCTTCGTACTCGTCGATCAGCTGGCGTTCGAGCTTGCGCTCGTGGCTGTAGCCGAAGGGATCGAGGGCGCTGCCACGCAGGAAGCGGAAGCGCGCGAGGACGTCGAAGGCCTTGAGCATCCAGGGGCCGAAGCGACGCTTGCGCGGCTCGCCGGTGGCCGGGTCGGGCTTGGCCAGCCAGGACGGGGCGAGGTGGAATTCGAGGCTGTAGTCGCCCTCGAACTGCGCTTCCAGCTGCTTGCGGAAGCTGGCGTCGCTGTAGAGCCGGGCCACTTCGTATTCGTCCTTGTAGGCCAGCAGCTTGGCGTAGTAGCGGGCCACGGCGCGGGTCAGGGCCTTGTCTTCGCCGATGTCGGCCTGGCGCACGCGCTCCACCAGGGCGCGGTAGCGCTCGGCGTAGGCGGCGTCCTGGTAGGCGCGCAGGTGGTCGGCGCGGTACTGGACGATCTCTTCCAGGGTTTCGCAGCGCGGGGCTTCGATCTCGGCCGGGCGGGCGAGCTTCTCCACCGCCGGCAGGTCGTGGGCGGCGCGACGGCCCCAGAGGAAGGCCTGCTGGTTGAGGGTGACGGCGACGCCGTTGAGTTCGATGGCCTTGTCGATGGCGGCGGCGGAGATGGGCACCAGGCCCTTCTGGTAGGCGTAGCCGAGCATGAACAGGTTGGTGGCGATGCTGTCGCCCAGCAGGCGGGTGGCCAGGCGGGTGGCGTCGACGAAGTGGGTCTTGGCTTCGCCCACCGCCTCCACCAGGGCGTCACGCATGGCGGCGCCGGGCACCTGGGCGTCGGGGTTGCGGGTGAACTCGGCGGTGGCGGCCTCGTGGCTGTTGACCACGGCGGTGGCGATGCGGTCGTTGAGCTTGGCCAGGGCCTCTTCGCTGGCGGCGACCACCAGGTCGCAGCCCAGCAGCAGGTCGGTCTCGCCGGCGGCGATGCGCACGGCGTAGATGTCGTCCTGCTTGGCGGCGATGCGGATGTGGGTGATGACCGGGCCGAATTTCTGCGCCAGGCCGGCCTGGTCGAGCACGGTGCAGCCCTTGCCTTCGATGTGGGCGGCAATGCCCAGCAGGGCGCCGACGGTGGTGACGCCGCTGCCGCCGACGCCGGGCAGGAGGATGTTCCAGGGCCGGGCGAGGCTCGGTTGGCGCGGCTCGGGCAGGGCGACGAAGAGCGCCTTGGCTCCGGCGGCCTCGGGCTTGCGCAGGCTGCCGCCGTGAACGGTGACGAAGCTGGGGCAGAAGCCTTCGACGCAGGAGAAGTCCTTGTTGCAGGCGTTCTGGTCGATCTGCCGCTTGCGGCCCAGTTCGGTTTCCAGGGGCAGCACGGAGAGGCAGTTGGACTTGACGCTGCAGTCACCGCAGCCCTCGCACACGGCAGGGTTGATGAAGGCGCGCTTGGCCGGGTCGGCGAGCTTGCCGCGCTTGCGGCGGCGGCGCTTCTCGGTGGCGCAGGTCTGGTCGTAGATGATCACCGAGACGCCCTTGAACTCGCGCAGTTCGCGCTGCACGGCGTCCAGCTCGCGGCGGTGGTGGAAGGTGACGATGGGCGCGAAGGTGGCGCGGGTGGGGTACTTCTCGGGTTCGTCGGTGACCAGGGCGATGCGTTTGACGCCTTCGGCGAAGACCTGCTGGCTGAGCTGGTCCACCCGCAGTTCGCCGTCGATGGGCTGGCCGCCGGTCATGGCGACGGCGTCGTTGTAGAGGATCTTGTAGGTGATGTTGACGCCGGCGGCGACGGCGGCGCGCAGGGCCAGCTGGCCGGAGTGGAAGTAGGTGCCGTCACCCAGGTTCTGGAAGATGTGCGGGGTGTCGGTGAAGGGGGCCTGGCCGATCCAGGTGGCGCCCTCCCCGCCCATCTGGGTGAAGGTGTCGGTGTTGCGATCCATCCACTGGGTCATGTAGTGGCAGCCGATACCGCCCTGGGCGCGGCTGCCTTCGGGCAGCTTGGTGGAGGTGTTGTGCGGGCAGCCGGAGCAGAAATGCGGGGTGCGCACGGTGGTGTGCTTGGGTGCGGCGAGGGCCTTCTCCTTGGCGGCGAGGAAGGCCAGGCGCGATTCGATCTGCTCGCTGGTGTAGATGGGGGCGAGGCGCTTGGCGATGACGCGGGCGATCATCGCCGGGGTCAGTTCGCTGAGGTTGGGCAGCAGGGAGTTGCCGTGCTCGTCGAATTCGCCGACGACGCGCGGGCGCTTGTCCACGGGCCAGTTGTAGAGCTGGCCGGTGAGCTGGTCCTCGATGATGCTGCGCTTCTCTTCCACCACGAGGATTTCGTCCAGGCCCTGGGCGAATTCGTGCACGGAGACCGGCTCCAGCGGCCAGCTCATGCCGACCTTGAGCACCCGCAGGCCGACCTGGGCGCAGAGCGCTTCGTCCATGCCGAGGTCGTTGAGGGCCTGGCGCACGTCGAGGTAGGACTTGCCGGTGGTGATGATGCCGAGGCGCGGGTTGGGCGAGTCGAGCTTGACCTGGTTGAGGTTGTTGGCCAGGGCGAAGGCGCGGGCGGCGTAGATCTTGTACATGTTCAGGCGCTTTTCCTGCGCCAGGGGCGGGTCCGGCCAGCGGATGTGCACGCCGTCCTCGGGCAGGACGAAGTCCTTGGGCACCTGGACCTGGACCCGCAGCGGGTCGACGTCCACCACGGCGGAGGAGTCGACGTTCTCGGCGATGGTCTTGAGGGCCACCCAGCAGCCGCTGTAGCGCGAGAGTTCCCAGCCGATGATCCCGTAGTCGAGGATCTCCTGGACGTTGGCGGGGTTGAGCACGGGGATGGAGGCGGCGATGAAGGCGTGCTCGCTCTGGTTGGCGATGCTGGAGGACTTGCAGCCGTGGTCGTCGCCGGCCAGCAGCAGGACGCCGCCATGGGCGGACACGCCGGCGGAGTTGCCGTGCTTGAAGACGTCGCCGCAGCGGTCCACACCCGGGCCCTTGCCGTACCACATGGCGAACACGCCGTCGTAGCGGGCGCCGGGGAACAGGCTGGTCTGCTGGCTGCCCCAGACGGCGGTGGCGGCCAGTTCTTCGTTGACGCCGGGCTGGAAGTGGATGTGGTTGTCCTTGAGGAAGGACTTGGCCTCCCAGAGGCTCTTGTCGAGGTTGCCGAGCGGCGAGCCCCGGTAGCCGGAGATGAAGCAGGCGGTGTTGAGGCCGTGGGCCTTGTCCCGCTGCTTCTGCAGCATGGGCAGGCGGGTGAGGGCTTGGGTGCCGGTCAGGTAGAGGTGACCGGTTTCGAGGCGGTATTTGTCATCCAGGCGGATCTCGGCCAGTGACATGCGGGCGCTCCTTTTATTTTTATGGCGACCAGGATGACCACGGTTGGGGCCATCGTCCCGTCCCTGGGCAGGATCGCTGCCCGGAACGCATGCCCAATAATCTGACCGAAGGGTTCTGCTTTTTTCTTTCTATTTTCGGGCGCCAAGGCCAGACTTGCGCATGATCCATCCAACAAGAACAAGATTACGGACTGATTCATGCACAACCTTCTCAGCCCCATCGATCGCAAGATCCTCCGCCTGTTGCAGCACAACGCCGACCTCTCCGCCGCCGAAGTGGCGGAACGGGTGGAGCTGTCCCAGTCGCCCTGCTGGCGACGCATCCACCGCCTGCAGGAGGAAGGGCTGATCGAGCGCAAGGTCGCCCTGCTCAATCCCCAGCGCCTGGGGTTTTCCATCACCGTGTTCGTCAACGTGAAGCTGTCGGCCCACGGCCGCAACAACCTGACGGAGTTCGAGGAAGCCATCGTCGGCTACCCGGAGGTGCTGGAGTGCTACACCATGGCCGGCGGCTCGGACTACCTGTTGAAGGTGGTGGCCAAGGACATCGCGGGCTATGAACGCTTCCTGCGGGACCATCTGCTGCAGCGCCCCCACGTGCAGGAAGCGCACTCGAACATCGCCATGAGCGAAGTGAAGCGGACCACCGAACTGCCCCTCGATTGAGCCGGCGACAGGCCCGTTCCAGAGCGCCTGCGCGTCACCGTGCAATTTGCAATGCCGGGAATACCCCACCTTGCAAAGTGCACGGAACGAGTGTTTTGTTTTGTATTTAACTATCTGATTTATATGGGTTTTTTATAAAATCCGGCTTGGCACGACACCTGCTCTTATCCATGGCAAAAGGACCTATGGATGCAGGACCCTCCCATGAACAGCCTCTTCACCCTGTTCGTCGCCATCGCCGCCACCCTGCTCGTGGCTTCTGGTTTCGCTGCCCTGCACGGGCAGTACCAGCAGTACGCCACCCGCCAGGCGATCGCCGATATCCGCATCGCACCGATGGAGTTCGTGCACGCACGGCAACCCGCTACCAGCCAGCCTGCGGCCAAGGCTCTGCGCATGACCGAGCAGCAGGTGCCCACGCCGGTCGAGCGCCTGTCGTTCTGAGGGCGGTGAGATGCAGCTCGACTACGCCCTCTGGAGCCTGGCGCTCCCGGTCTCGGTCCTGGTGCTGGCTGGTTCGGCCTGCCTGGCGTTCTGGGTGATCGACTGCGTCACCTCACCGGACCAGCAGGCCAAGCAACGACGTGCCGAGCGCCCCAATGGGGATGACTCGGAATACGACCCTTTCTTTTGAGTGCAAGGAGCCCGAAATGTCGAAGTCGGCCTTGATCTGCCTGATGGTGTGCGTGCTGTGCGCGTTCGGGCTGTGGCTGGAGCCGGGTGAAACCGCGTGGTTGGCGCAGGCCCTGAAGATCGGGCTGGCCACCAGCGGCGTGCTGCTGGTGCTGGCGCTGCTGGTGGGCAAGCGGGTCAAGTTCGACCCGGTGCTGCGTTAGTCCGCTGTAGCGAGGATCGTCAGCAGGCGTTCGAGGGTGGTTTGCAGGTCGCCGGAGTTGTCGAGTATCACCAGCCCTTCACTTTCTTCGGCCAGCAGGGCCTGGGTGAAGGCGGCGTTGCGGGCCAGGCGGGCTTCGATCTCGTCCGCGGTCTCCCGCCCTCGGCGCATCAGGCGCTGGCGCAGAACGTCCGGCGCCACGTCGAGCAAAATGGCCTGGAGCTGGGGGTAGCGCCTACGCGCTTCGGGAAGATAGCCGCGGGAACCATTCACCAGGACATTCAGTCCATTACCCAGCCAGTCATCGATTTCCCTGGGAATGCCGTAGGAAAGACCGTTGGCATGCCAGCTCATGGCAAAGGCGCCCTGGGCTTCCAGTTCATTGAAACGCTGGGGTGTAACCGCTTCGGCCGCCTCCCCCACCGCTTCGGCGGAGCGGGTGATGACCCGCCGGACCACCCGGCAACCGCGCTCGGCCAACTGCGGCCGGGCGGCGTCAAGCAGGCTGTCCTTGCCCGATCCTGAAGGTCCGATGAGATAGAAGAGCCTGCCGTTCATGGGGTTCTCGCTCGCGCTACCGAGGGGCCTGGAAACGGCCGCCACGATACCGGGATCGGGCTTGTTTTGGCAGCCTCGGTCACCTGGAATCACCGAACGTCGAACAGTATCAAAACGCCAGCGTAGCGGCGTTATCATGGCAACCGTTCGGCAGCCTTACGGAACGATGCGGCTGTCTGACGGTCGATTCACCGGCAAGCGCTCTGTCCAGGGCTCCGAATTGCACAGTGACTCGCATTTCGGACAATTGGTGCTGGCAAAAAGCCTGCACCCAGACCAGAATTTACGACACAGTTTTGACGTCAAGGAAACGTTGCACTGACCCGCCGGGTCGCTCCTGACGCCAAATGCGATGTCGGGCGGAACGCCTGATGCGAAGGATTGTCAAACCGGTGACAATCACGTAGCTCATTGCCAGCATCGCTCCCTGAACTAACCGGTTTATGAATGTATGCGCCCTATGAAACAGGCTATCTACTCCAGCCGTACCGCTGACAAGTTCGTCGTCCGTCTGCCCGAAGGCATGCGTGAACGCATCGCCGATGTGGCTCGCAACCACCACCGCAGCATGAACTCCGAAATCATCGCGCGACTGGAGCAGAGCATGCTCCAGGAAGGCGCGCTGGATGAGGGGTTGAGCATGCGGATCGACAGCCCGGAGCTTTCCCTTCATGAGCGCGAGCTGCTTCAGCGCTTCCGTCAACTCTCCCGCCGCCAGCAGAACGCCCTGGTCGCGCTGATCGCCCACGACGTGGAACTCGCCGCCGAAGAAGCGTGAGTCCGTTGCGACATTCAAGAGCCGCCCTCGAGGCGGCTTTTTATTGCCCGGGATTTTCAGACTGGAAGAAAAAGGCCCCGCTGGTGCGGGGCCTTGTGATCAGAGCAGGAAGATGGTCGCCAGCCCGAGGAAGATGAAGAAGCCGCCGCTGTCGGTCATGGCGGTGATCATCACGCTGGAGCCCATGGCCGGATCACGGCCGACGCGGGCGAGCGTCATGGGGATCAGCACGCCCATCAAGGCAGCGAGCAGCAGGTTGAGGGTCATCGCGGCGGTCATCACCAGCCCCAGCGACCAGCTGCCATAGAGGTAGAAGGCGACGACGCCGATCACCCCGCCCCACACCAGGCCATTCACCAGGCCCACGCCCAGCTCCTTGCGCAGCAGGCGCGAGGTGTTGCCGGGGCTCAGCTGATCCAGCGCCATGGCGCGCACGATCATGGTGATGGTCTGGTTGCCGGAGTTGCCGCCAATACCGGCGACGATGGGCATCAGTGCAGCCAGGGCCACCAGCTTCTCGATGGAACCTTCGAACAGGCCGATCACCCGCGAGGCGACAAAGGCGGTAATGAGGTTGATGGCCAGCCAGGCCCAGCGGTTGCCGACGGACTTCCAGACCGAGGCGAAGATGTCTTCCTCTTCGCGCAGACCGGCCATGCTGAGGACTTCGCTTTCGCTCTCCTCACGGATCAGGTCGACGATCTCGTCGATGGTCAGACGGCCGATCAGCTTGCCGTTCTTGTCGACCACCGGTGCCGATACCAGGTCATAGCGCTCGAACGCCTGGGCGGCGTCATTGGCGTCCTCGTCCGGGTGGAAGCTCACCGGGTCGCTGGCCATCACTTCGGCCACCAGCTTGTCCGGATCGTTCACCAGCAGGCGCTTGATCTGCAGCACCCCTTTGAGGATGCCGTCGTAATCGACCACGAACAGCTTGTCGGTGTGGCCCGGCAGCTCCTTCAGGCGACGCAGGTAGCGCAGGACCACTTCGAGGGTGACGTCTTCGCGGATGGTGACCATCTCGAAGTCCATCAGCGCACCGACCTGATCCTCTTCATAGGACAGTGCCGAACGCACGCGCTCGCGCTGCTGGGCGTCGAGAGACTCCATCAGCTCGTGGATCACGTCGCGAGGTAGCTCGGGGGCCAGGTCCGCCAGTTCGTCCGCGTCCATCTCCTTGGCGGCGGCGAGCAGCTCGTGATCGTCCATGTCGGCGATCAGCGTCTCGCGGACGGCGTCGGAGACTTCCAGCAGGATGTCGCCATCGCGCTCGACCTTGACCAGCTGCCAGACCGTCAGGCGGTCTTCGAGCGGCAGGGATTCGAGAATGTGGGCGATGTCGGCGGGGTGAAGTTCGTCGAGCTTGCGCTGGAGTTCGGCGAGGTTCTGACGGTGGACGAGATTTTCCACCAGGTCATGGTGCTGGCCTTCCTGACGGTGGGTCAGGTCTTCCACCAGCTTGTGGCGATGCAGCAGTTCGACCACCTGGGCCAGGCGATCCTGCAGGCTCTCTTGAGGCTTCTTTACTTCTACTTCGGTCATAGCGCGCTCCACCCCCAGTGGCGGCGCACGCCAAGGAGGGTCAATCAGTCAATACGCGATTGGCAAATCGAGATCTTGAGTAACTACTGGGTAAGTCCATGAGGGGTGTCCAAAAGCCTCGGCGAGGCTGACCGCGCAATGATAACACCGGTCAGTCATTTTGCGCGTTACAAAATCGTGGCCAGAACAATCGGTTGCAGCATAAAGCTGAGATTGCTTGCACCTTCCGTGGGACGCCGTCACGCCCTGGCGAGGCACCGTTGGGAAGCAAGTAAAGCAGATACCTTCGAGGCTCATCGTCATGGAGGACCGCTCATGCTTCGATACGTCGCTACCCTGGCCCTGCTGCTCGCTGCACCGCTCAACGCGCCCCAGGCCGCCACCATCTACCACTGCAAGGGCCCGGACGGGCGCATCACCTACTCGCAACTGGGTTGCCCCGACGACCAGCGCATCGCCAGCCAGGAAACAGCTCCTGCCCACGGCGAAGCGGAGTACCTGCTGCCGCCGGCCAAACCCGAACGGATCGTGCGCAGGAGTCGGAAGGAAGCGGCCGAGAATCGGCGCGAAATAACGGTGGTGGGGGAACGACAGGACGGCTGCGGCAATCGGATCACCGGCACCGAACGGCGCCAGGCAATGTTGCGCAAGCAGGTGCGCACCGGGATGACACAACGGGACGTGGAAAGCATGCTCGGCAAACCGGACCGGATCACCCGCAGCAACGGGCTGACCCGTTACCACTACACGCCGAAGAAAGGAAAGGGACGCAGCCAGGTCGTCGCATTCGACGAACAAGGCTGCGTCAAGGGAAGGCGCTGAAGCAGCGCCTGGAAGGCAGGGAATGGGAAGGGAACGGACGCCCGCCCCGGCAGGCCGCTGAATAAACCGTGGCGTTGCCATAGCAGCGTCCAGGTGTTCAACAGCCCGCTAGCGGCAGGCGTCCAGGGCGGCCACGAGCTCTCGCTCGTAGCCCATGCGCTGCAGGCGTTCGGCCCGCAGCGCTTTCATCTGTTGATCGATCGGCGCATCCAGCGCCAGTGCCGATACCGCAAACGCCGGAGCAGCCGGCAGCTCGACACGACACGGAACCGGCACCGGCACGCGCACCTCCATGGGCGGCGGCACAGCTGGCGCGGCACACCCGGCCAGCAGACCCAGGGGCAATAGCCACACCCCGTTCATGGCGCACGCTCGCGCCGCAGCTCCTCGGCAAACGCGTGCCTCGCCGCCTCGCAGGCATCGGCCACGGGCGTGGGCTCCAGCATCACCTGGGCGGCGGCGTGGTAGTCACGGGCGGACCGGGACCGCGCCTCGGCAACAGCTGCCTCGGCGCGCTCGCTGCGCGCACGTCCCTGGCGCTCCAGTTCGGCCATCGCCGCGCCCTGTTTGAGCAACGCCAGGCGATTGGCCTGATCGGCCTGTTGCAACGCGACCAACTGCGCACGGGCCTCGTCCAACCGGGGCCGGTAGAACTGCCCCGCCATCCACGCGCCGAACCCGACCAGCCCGAGAGCGCACAGCCCCCAGGCCAGCCAGCGGCTAGAAAGGAAGGCACTCATGCCAGCGCCTCCCGGAACTTCGCCCACAACGCCCGACGCTCGGCCAGGCCATTGAGCCCACCGTTGATGCGCCGGGTGATGGCCTCGAAGTCCCCGGCATCCGCCAGTTCGTTCAGCCCGTTCACCTGCCAGAACCAGGCGGCCGAGAGCACGGCCGGCTCCGGCTGGGCGAGCAGATCCGGTTGCTCCACCAGGGGCAGCTCCAGCGCCGCACCGCAACGCTGGTACTGGGCCCGACCGGTGATCTGCAACAGCCCCCTGCCCCGGTACCGCCAACCGTCTCCGGAAGCCTCGGAACCGTTCCCCATGCGGTTGGCATACACCACATTGGCAATCGCCTCGGGCCGACGGTGCAGGCCGCGAGCCAGCGCATTGGGCTGCCCATCCGCACCCCGGAAACGACCCGGCCAGGTAGCGGCCAGGCCGGTGGCACTGTAGTTGAGGTTCTCGGTCAGCCGGGTGAAACCGGCGGACTCGTGGGCGGCTTGGGCGAGGAAGGCGGATTGGCGGGTGGGGGTGGTGAGGGAGAAGCGAGACAGCTCACTACATAGAGCTGAAATGAAAACAGCCGCATAAGAATGGGCGCCGGGAGATAACAGCAAAAGAATTTCATTTTTCGCATGCACAAACAATCACCTTCGATAGTCTATATCCACCCACATCAATCGACTGCCGGCTACTACATTAGAGCCAACTACCACTAACAAAATACTTACCCGCGTAAAAACCTTAGTATCCGATTGCAAACCAGTGATAGCCATTCGTTGGCATATTGGTTCCATAACCGTTCAACCGAAATTGCGCAGCACTCACCTTTTGCGCACCAGCAGCGACAAAATAACCTGCACCTGACTGTCCACCATCCGCAGTTACGGAGACATTTATATTTAGATTTGGAAAAGGAATTGGAAACGTTATTAGCGCCGTCAAGTCATCAAGACTACCGCTATAGTACCCCCACTGAAAAATCAAACCTCCAAGCCAAGTCGGAAACGAGATATAGCCATTTACACCTAGGCTTGCAGAAAATCCAGCTCGCATTTTTTTTGGTGTAACTATAGTTGCATCATCTGCGCCAGCGTTGATCTGTGCCTGAGTTGCTGTTTTAGCTAATCCAAGTACTGACTCAGTCGCCTGAACAAACCGATTTTGAATAGCTTGAGCGACTCGCAATGGCGTCATCGGCTTAGAATTATCGGAGCCAGCCTCCGCTTCAGCTTGAGTCGCAGCACTGATACCGTGATCGGCCAATGTGCTCGGGTTGCTACCTGCGGTTATCCGGCCGTAACGATCTACAGTTATCGACCGATAGGTACCGGGATCAACTCCTGTGTAGCCCGCTACCATTTCGAAAGTTAGCCCAGTCAAGCCCAAGACTATTGGCCCATCGGTTGCCAGTTGCCAAAAACTATTCAGTTGGGCTTGTCCACTCTCAACATAAACCAACAATCCTGGTTGCAAATCTGCGCTACTGTCAGTGTCACTAGCACGAGTCCAATCCGTTAGAGAAACCACATAAATTCCATTATCCACCTCAAGAATCTGGTTCTTTACTAGAACCCTGTCACCATCAACCAAATTAACTCCATCGATAGTCTGCAGGCCATTCAGCTTTAGATTTGTAGTACTGGCTGCTCGCACTCGAGCCTTGACTCCAGCTAGTTGCTCTTGAATCAGAGTAACTAAGGCATCTCGGGTAAGTGCGGTCTCTATCCAATCAGAAGGAGTCTGAGATGGCCTTCTTCCAGAACTACCGACCTTGGCCTTCCAGACCTTGCCGCTCTCCTGCACATGGGCGCCCACGGGGTAATCCTCGGTCGCCGACCACTCGGCAATACCCCGCTGCATCAGGTAGCGCAGGGCTTCGTCATTGCGCTTGAACAGCGCGTTGAACCATTCCATTGGCGGGATGCCGTTGGTCTGGTCGAACGACACGCCCCAACCTCGGGCGATGTCGGGGAAATTCTCGACTTCTCCGGTTTTGGCGCCGGATGCAAAGACCGTCTCGTCAGGACGTTTGTATTGAGTCATGGGTAAAACCTCATTCGATTCGTGGCTAGAAAATCGCCGGCGCAACGGCCGGCGATTGAGCGCGGCCCACTCTGGAAGGGGGCTGGCGCTCGGGAACAAAGGAGGGGCAAACGCCCCACCGATCACGAATCGATGCTCGCCATGGCTCAGGTTGAAACGCCCAGCCCGCATGAGCGGGCTGGGGAGAGAAGGCTCAGTCGAGCCGGTCGGGCGCCAAGGGGCGCGGGGAGGTCAGAGGCTTGGCAAGAGGCGCCATCACGGCCACCACTTATCGTCGGTGTAGTCGCCCGGAATGGCGTCCATGTCCTTCAGGCGACGCCCCGCCAGGACCAATGCCTGGGTGCGCGCCGCCATGACCTTGGCGAAGGCCACCACAGTAGGTGCATCCATGGGCACCAGAGTGTTGTCGGCGGCAATCCAGGTGAAGTCCTGCCCCGGGTCCAACCAACGCAAATCCCCCGACTTGGCACCACTGGCTACCGCCATGAAAGCCAGTTGGGCGGCTTCGGTGATTCGTTCGCGGTCGATGGATCTGGACTGGAACAACGCGCCTTGGAATTCGATAGCACTTGCAAGGCGGTGATCGCGCTCAATATCCACATCACCCGGTGTCATTACCCGGAGCGGATTGAGATGCGCCTCAACCTCAGCGGAGGTCATGGTGATAAGACCGCTAGGGATAAATGCATCTTCCGACCCATCAGAAGAAAATGCATAAACCTCTCCAGTAATAGGTGAACGTAGATAGTTCATTAGCGCAGCTCCATCCATTTATTAAGTGCAGTATAGGAAGTTACCGAATAAACACTTCCCGGCGGAATCAAAACAAATGAGCAAGGTGCAGCACTCGTGGGACTGTTGTAACCCCCATAGCTTACTTGCACCCCATTCACGGAAACTCCAATACTGCTCACAGCTCCACCCACAGCTCCAACTAAAACAGCGATAGTTCGGCCAGTCGTATTGGTGAAATTAGTATTCAAAGCTCTGCTTGCGATTACATCTTGCCAACTCTGGCCATCACCTAAAGCACGTGAACGCGCCTCCATCGCTTCAACTCGCGTCACCAACTTCGCATAGGTCGAAGAAACAGCAGCAGCATCGATCACCCCGGGGTTGTTCACTCCGCTGCCCATCTTGATGATCCAGCAGCCAGTTACGTTAAGAGAACGTGTCTCACTCGCCGTACGTGCTACCAGAGACGCATCGAAGCCCATCTGGCGCCCGTTATTGCTCTGCCGCGCAACGTCCCCGGTACCGTCAGAACCGAGAAACTGAAATGCACCAGAAGCAAGCTGCCCCAAATAGGGAGGAACGGAAAAACTGCCAACGATATTCTGAAGCGCATCTCGCTGAACTACGCCGGCACCACCCGCCGACAACGCCCCATCCCCCCGCAGGAACAGCGCCCCCAACGACCCCATCGCCTTGCCGTTGTAATCCGGCATGCGGAACGTGGTGCTGCCGTCACCCTCGGTGAACATGCCGCGCTGGGTTGGATCGCTGCTCCAGGTCGCTTCGCTGGTCTTGGGCACCTTGCCATCGCGAATGGCAGCCCAGACGTCGGGGTACAGCGCGCGGCTCAGCAGTTGGCCGTCGGCCGGGGCGCAGCCGGCGGGGATGCTGGCGCGGCTGACCCACCACTGGACGGACAGCAGCGGCATGCCCATGTCCGAAGCCCCTGCCGGCGTCATCAACACCTGCAGCAGCGCATTGGAGGCCGGTACGCCCCCTGCCCCGCTGACGTACACCACCGGCACCGAGCGGTAGGCGCCGCTGTCCACCAGCTCGCCAGTGACGCGGAAGCGGTGGGCGACGGTGCCGCCCGGGCGGCTCTGGATGCACAGGGTGTCGCCGGCCCGCAGCAGGGCCACGCTGCGGCTGTAGTCCAGGCCTTCGGCGCTGGACTTGGCGATCATCAGCGCGGTGGCGTCGGCCGGGTTGGTGGCGTTCAGCGCCAGGTAGCCGTTGGCCACGCCGCCGGAGGTGGCGCTGCTCCATTGCCACTGGCCGAAGTTGAGGGTGCCGCCACCCAGTTGCTCCTGGATCAGCGCCTTCAACGCCTCACGGGTCAGCGCCGTCTCCACCCATTCGCCGGGGTTGACCGACGGCCGCTTGCCAAGGTTTGCCACCTTGGCCTTCCAGACCTTACCCCCCTCCTGAACGTGGGCGTCCACGGGGTAGTCCTCGGTGGCCGACCAGTCGGCGATGCCGCGTTGCAGCAGGTAGCGCAGGCCTTCGTCACCGCGCTTGAACAGCGCATTGAACCACTCCATCGGCGGGATACCGGCGGTCTGGTCGTAGGCCACGCCCCAGCCACGGGGAATGTCGGGGAAACCCTGGACCTCGCCCGGCTTGGCGCCGGATGCGAAGACCAGTTCGTCAGGACGGGAGTAATGCGTCATAGGAACCTCGCGAATTTTCCTTGGTTGAAGCCGAGTGCGCCGGCGGCGCCCCGGAAGCCGAAGGCCCGTTGGGGCACAGCGACGTAGAACTGGATACGGACACCCGCCGGTCGCGGCAGGATGTCCAGGGTGTTCAGCGCATAGCGCTTGAAGTCGCTGACCTGGTCGCTGCGGATGACCACGGTCAGGCTCATGTCGTACTGGTCGAAGACCAGGCTCTCGCTGTCGAAGATGAAGCGCAGGGCTGCGCTGATGTCGTCGACGGTGCCGAGTTGGTAGTTGCGGGCGATGCGGCAGCGGATGAGGAAGCGGTAGTCGTCGTCATCCAGCACCGCCGACTCTTCCAGCGGGTCGCCCATGCGGTACCACTTGCCGGTGCCGAAACCACGGGCACCGGGGACTTCGTGGAAGCCGAACAGGCTGCGCGGGGCGAGCCCGTTGAGCACGCGGCTCTGGCCGACGTGCTTACCCACCAGGTCGAGGTTGGCGCCCAGCGCACGGTCGATGTCCAGCGCGTCGGGCAGGCTCGACAGGCCTTGCCAGGTGTCACCGAACTGTCGCGAGATCAGTTCGGCGGTGGCGGCGGCCCGGGGCTTGCCCTGGTATTGCCAGATCAGCAGGCGGTCATAGCTCATAGCACCACCACCTCGATGTCGGACGGGGCGAACCGCGCCCGTTCACGCACACCGATGGCGATGTTGTCCGCCGCCGGGGTGCCGCTGCGGCGGCTGATCTTCAGCTGCTCGACCCAGAAGCCCTGGACGGTGTTGATCGGGCTGTAGAGCCGCGACAGCTGCACGTCCTGGCCGATGCGGAAGTCCAGCTGCGCCAGTTGCGCCTTGATCGCCGCCACGTCGATGGCGGTGAACTCGGCGTCGCGCCGCAGCTGGACGAAGGCCTTGCAGTCCACCAACGCCGGGCGGTCGAAGCGGATCAGGCGCTTCATGCCCTGCCCGTCCACCACGGTGCGCGACTGCTGGCCCATGAGCCCGGTGCCCGCCGGCTTGCGCTGGAAGATCGCCTGGGCGATGGCCTGCTCCTCGCCGCCATCGACGATCAGGTTGAGGCTGTGGCCCGGCACGCCGTCGGCGTCTACGGTCGGGCCGGTGTTCTCCAGCCCCACCACCTGGCGCACGTCCGGCAGTTGCAGCAGCGCGGCCACCAGGCCATCGAGGCTGTTCTGCGCAGGGCGGGCGCGGCTGCGGAAGAAGCGCGCACGCAGCTCGGCGTCGGTCTCCTCCTCGGCGCCCACTTCAGCGGGCGCCTGGGTGGTGGCGGTGTCCCAGCCCAGCACCAGGGTCTCGAGGGTGAGGCTGCTGTTGGCCGGCAGGTTGTAGGCGCCGAGTTCTTCGCTGCGCAGGTCGGCGCGGGCGGAGCCGTCGACACCCAGGGTGACGTCGGCGGTGAGCAGCCAGCGCCCGCGGTTGGCGTCGCGCAGCACGGCGCCGGCGGGAATCTGGGTGCCGGCACGCCCGGTGAGGGCGGTGCCGCGCAGGTAGCTGTAGCGCGCCTGGCGCCGGGTCAAGCCGGCGTAGGCGACCCGCTGTTCGAGCCAGTCGCCACTGGCGTGGTCCGGATCGAGGGCGCGGTAGATGACCTCGCCCAGCTCCTCCAGGTCCGCACGGACCTGGGCGATGAGCCCGAGCATCTGCCCGTCGGGGCTGTCGGGCGCGAGGTCGATGTCGTTGCCATAGATGGCTCGGAACCCCTGGTCCAGCTCCGCAAGGATGCTGTCCAGGCGTACACCGACATAGCCCTTGTTGGTCAGTTGTCCCATGTTGGTTCTCCAAAGAAAAAGCCCCACGCGAGGTGGGGCTTCGGTTTGACGGCGGCGGCCGATCAGCGCTGGACGCGGGTGCTCAGGTCATTGCCGAGGTTGTCGCGCAGCGTGACGCCGATGGCCAGGCGCCGGTCGTCGGGGGTGACGTCCAGCTGGAAATCGAGGATCTCGCTCACCCCCTCGGTGGTGAGGATGCAGCGCTTGATGTCCACCTCGATCTGCGCCAGGTCCGCCGGCCGCTCCATGCGGGGCAGCCAGGGCAGGCCGTGCTCCAGGTCGAGGAACCAGTCCCCCTGGAAGGAGCGCAGGCGCGTGCACACACGCTGGGCCACGCATTCGCCGCCGTCGGCGTAGTTGTTGCGGCCCTGGCCGAAGGTCCAGTCGCCGTCCTTGTCTATTCGTCTCACTCTCATTGTCGTGTCCTCATTGCGGCACGCCGGTGACGGCCGGGCCGGCCATGACCTGGCCGTGCAGGTGGCGTTCCAGGCTGATGCCGCTGGACACCACGTCGCCCTTGCCGGTCATGCCGGCCTCGAACACCACCGGGCACTTGATCAGCACCTTGGCGCCGTCCAGCGTCAGGGTGCCGCCCTCGTCCAGGCGTACGTAGGCCGAACCGTCCAGCCGGCGCAGCTCCACCGCGTCGGTGGCGAAGGCCGGCACCACCTGGGGCAACGAGCTGATGCCCATCACCGCCACGGCGTCCGACAGGTCGTGCTGGCGGTAGTCCAGCGGTTCGCTGGAGGCACCGGAATGCCACCAGCCGTCGATGCAGCGCTCGTTGAACACCAGCAGGCACTCGTCGCCCGGCTTGACCGGGAAGGTCAGCACGAAGCCGCCGCCCCGGGGGAACTGCACCGGCACGTCGGGCAGCATCGGCAGGGGCTGGCGCGAGCCATCCATCAGCTGCTGCTCGATCATCGGCTGCACGCTGGCCACCTGGCGGGCGGCATCGAAGGCGACGATGCGCCCCGGCAGCGCGGTGTGCAGGCGCTTGATGCGGGTGTCGAGGGCGGTGCCCATGGCGACCTCGGTCGAGGGGGTCTGCCAGTCGTAGTTACCCATTGCTCTTGCCTCCGGATTGGCTCTTGGCGCCGCCGGCCGGCTGGAACTCGCCCTTGCTCACGGTGAGCACGCAGAACCAGTCCTTCTCCATGACGTCGCCCTTGCTGATGATCCTGACGATCTTGTAGTCGCCGTCGAAGCGCGGCTCGATGGACTTCACCCGCACCGTGCCACCGACCCGGGGTGCCGGGTCGATCAGGCAGGTCAGCTCCAGGCCGCCCTCCACTTCCTTGGGTGAGCCGATCAGGCCGGTTTCCTGGGAGAGGAACACGGCCTGGTCGTCCAGCACGTTGCCGGCGGGCAGCAGCAGCAGTTCGCCGTCCTGGATGGACCAGTCGGCGCCCTGCTCCGCCGCCACCTGGCTGAGCACGTCGCGGCTCAGCCCCACCAGTACCTTGCCGCGCGGCAGGGGCCGTTGCTTGGGCAGGGTGATCTGCCCCGGCGTGGTGGACTTCATCGACTGCACCGCTGCCTTGACGTGGTCGTCGGCAGTGCTGCCGGCGGCGAGGGAGCGGCTGATGCGCGCCTCGCGGTAATCCACCGCGCCGGTGGCGCAGGTGAGCACGGTGATGTTGTCCAGGCCCTTGCGCTCCACCGCCGCCTCGGCGATGTCGCCGGCGTAGAGCAGGCGCAGCTCGCTGTAGCCGGCCCAGAGCCAGGCCTTGCGCAAGGTGCCGTCCTGCAGTTGTTCGCGGTGCTCGGGGTTGAGGTTCCAGACGCGGATCGTCCCCGGGTTGGGTTTGTTGTCGATGCTCTTGGTGAAGTCGAAGGCCACCCGCAGGCTGTCGATCACCAGCCCTTCCTGGTCGGCACCGAGGATCAGGCGGTAACGCCGGCCGAACTGCCTCATGGCTGCACCTCCGCTTTCTCGCCGATGTGGAGCAGGCAGCGGCTGCCCATGTCATCGCCGCCGATGGGGTCGAGGCCGACGCCGCTGACATCCTCCAGCCAGAGGAAGAACGGCAGGGTGCTTCGCCAGAGCATCGGCACGCCGGTCACCAGGGTCAGTCCCTGGGCCAGCCAGGTGCCCTTGGCCTCGTCCAGCAGGTCGATGGCCCAGTGGTCGCCGATGCTGTTGTAGCGAAGGGTCAGGCGCAGGCGGTAGCCGGCGAACTCGAAGCTCTGCTCCTGCAGCGGGTCGCTGCTGATGGGGATCTGCTTCATGAGAACACCGTCCTGCCTACCGCATGCGCAAAGCTCTCATTGCGCTTCTTGTTCTTGGGCGTGGTCTTGCCCTTGGACTTCTTCTCCGCTGCCTGGCACTGGGAGCGGCCGGAGCGCTTGGTCCCGGCCGCCGGGGTAACCACGCCATTGATGACGCGGGTATCCACCACCAGGACTTCGCGCAGGGTCAGGTCCAGCTCGATGGCGCCATCGATGGCCTGCACGGCGGAAATCGTGGTGAGCAGCATGTTCTTGTACAGGTAGAAACCGGTCTGCACCTGCAGCAGCTCACCGGCCTTCTGGGTGTCCAGCAGGCATTGGTAGACCTGTTGCAGGCGCGACTGGCTGGGCGAGCTGTCGAAGCGCGACAGCGGCTGGTACTCCAGCATCCAGGGCGCCAGGGGCCGGGCCTTGGGTGTGTCCACCTGGGGCTTGAGCCAACTCTTGAGCTCGCGCTGGGCCCGATTGCGGGCCTGCCGGGTCAGGTTGGCCAGGATCCCCGGCTTCACCTCGTCGACGAAGTCGACACTGCTGCGCAACCCCGGCGTGACCTCGGCGGCCAGGGCCGCCAGGGGGTCGTAATGCTCGACCACGATGCCCTTGATCTTCAATGTGCGGGGCTGCGCATAGGCGTGGTCGGCAATGTTGGCGCCGCTCTCCACCGGGTTTTCGGTGATCTTGAGTTCAGCGGTGTGGGTTTCGTTGATGACCGCATCGAGCCTCATCGTGCCGATGCGGCGGTTGATCAGCATGACCATCGATTCACCTCACTGTCTGATGTCACTCTGGTTGTTGTGGGTGGCCAGGCGCTGCTGGTTGGAGGCCACCTGCTCGGCGACCTCCCGTCCGATGGCTTGGGGGTTGTCTCCGCTCACGTGGACCGTGACCGACTGGTTGAAGCTGTTGTTGCTCACCGGGGCCACGAGGGCGGCGGCGCCGACGCCGGCGCCGAGGGCCGCACGACTCTGTGCGTCCTGCACACCGGCCGTGAACTGGCTGGCACCTTCCACCAGGCGAGGTGCCGTGGCGGCCTTGTCGTCGTCGCTGTTCCAGCCGAAGAGGTTGGCCACGCCGGAGAACATCCCCGGCGATTCCTTGGCCGCCTCGGGCGCGCCCTCCTTGTCGCCACCGAAGCCGAACATCCCGGCGACCTTCTTGAACCCGGCGCTGAGTGCCTCGAACTTGGCCTTTACGCCTTCGAACCAGCTGTTGAAGACTTCCTTGACGCCGTCGAAGCCGCCTTTGACGAGGACGAACAGACCTTTGAACAGGTTGATGACGTAGTTGATGCTGGTCCCGATGCCGGCCATCAGGCTCCCGGCGAAGGCCATCACCGACTCGCTGACCTCCGTCCAGAAGGCCATGAATTGCGCCTTCAGCCCATTCAGCACGGCCTCTACCGCAGCGATACCATTGAGCAACGGCTCCCAGGAGAACAGGCTGCCGATCACTTCGAACTGCGTGGCCAAGCCTTCGAATATCCCGCCGAACGCTTCCTTGACGCCGTCGAAATCTCCTCTGAGCAAGGCGAAGAAGCCTTTGAACAGGTTGATGACGTTGCTGATGCCCGCGCCGATGAACATCATCAGGCCGTCGGCGAAGGCCATCACCATCTCGCCGTTCTCCGCCCAGAAGGCGTCGAACTGCGCCTTCATGTCCGCCAGGATGGCGCCGACTTCCTTGAAGCCCTTCACCAGCGGCTCCCAGACGCCGCCGAAGGCCGATTCGCCGTCGTCCAGGTAGGTCATGAAGTCGTCCACCAGGGCGATCACCACCACCAGGGCGGCGATGATCCACATGATGGGGTTGGTGGCGAAGGCCATCAGGCTGGCGCGGCCGACCCAGAGCAGGGCCGTGCCGAGCATCATCAGGGCGTTGTCCCATCCGACGGTTCCGCTGACCACGAAGTCCAGCGCGCGGCCGAAGTTGTAGACCGCGTCCAGGCCTTCGGCGACCAGCGTCATGGTCTTCTGCAGCCCTTCAGTGATCAGCTCCTTGTTGGCGTCCACCACCGCGAGGAAGCGATCCGCCAGGAATGACAGCTGCGGGGCGAGGCCCAGGCCGACCCGTGCCTTCACCCCGTCCAGCACCTTGTCCAGTTTCTCCATGGACGTCTGGTAGTCCTTGGCCGACTGGGCCTGCTCGTCGGTGACGACGCCCAGGGCATCCGGCCCGGCCTTGAGGTCCTTCAGGCTGCCCAGGGAGGACTGCACGAAGTCGAAGAGCTTGGAGGACACCTGGGAAATGGCGCCGCCGATCCTGGAGGTACTGCCCTCGACCTGCGCCGCCTTGCCCTGAACCTGGTTGAGGGTCTCGATGTAGGTGTAGTGGGCCTTGTTGCTGGAGAGCAGGGTGTTGCGGGTGACCTCGACGTTCTGCCTGAGGTGGTTCACCACGCTGATCTCCTGCACCAGCGTATTGCTGATGACGTTCAGCTCCTGCTTCAGGGTGTTGGTGATCTGCTGCAGGCCCAGCGCGAACTGCGTGCTGAGTTGTTGGATTCCAATTTCAATTGCCATTGGCCTGCCTCTCGTGGGCCTGACGCTGTGCGTCATCCCATTCGGCTATCGCGTCATGGAAGTCGCACAGGTCGGCCAGGGTGTAGAGCGCGCGCAGCTCATGCAGGGTGCAGAGCTGGCGCATGACAGGGGTGAACAGGAACCAGTCGGTCACTCCGCCTTGGCCGGTCCCGGCAGAATCGCCGACAGGGCTGGCGCGGCGGCGGCGAAAAAATCGGCGAACTGGTACTTCACCCCCTCCACCAGCAGCGGCACCAGGTGCCCGCGGTGTTGGTTGAAGTGCGCCTCGGCGCGGTCGGCGAGGCGGAATGCCGCGCCGTCGACCGGTTGCACGTTGGTCTGCTGGATCACCAGCGCTTCGATCTCCGCCACCACCGGATCGCCCAGGTTGGCCAGGATGGCGCCGATGGCCAGGCTGTCGCCGCCCTCGCCGCGCTTGATCTCCACGCCCTGCAGCAGGCGCGCGGCCTTCTTCAGGGCGTTCCAGGCCGGCATGGCGTTGGCCGGGCGCATGACGTAGTCGAAGCCGTCGAGGTTGATGCGATGTTCGGCGTTCATGGTCAGGCGACTCCTTGTTCCAGGTTCACGTTGGCGCGCTCGAAGACGATGGTCCAGGTGGTGTCGTTGGCCTCGCTGCCACGGGTCACCTCGGGACGCTTGGTGAAGTAGCCGCGGGTGGCGCTGATCAGGTCTTCGTTGAGCAGGTCGCGCATTTCCAGGGTCAGCGGGGTGAAGGCCTTGAGGTTGCCTTCCTGCAGCAGGCGCAGGCTGTTGAGGAACTTGTTGTCACGCGAATGCTGCTTGAGCTTCAGGGTGAGGGTCGCGGACCGGTCGTTGTTGGCAACGAACACGCCGGTGCCGTTGCTGCCGATCTTCATGGAGCCGGATTCGGCGGTGAAAGCCAGCTTGAGGACATCGGCGCCGGCGCCCCAGTCGCTGATCTCGTAGCCGTTGATCAGGACGGACAGTTGTTTCTGGTCGTAGATAGCCATGGAAAATCTCCGGAAATAGAAAGGCCCCACGCGGGGGCCGGAAAACGTTGGGTGGGTCGGGATCAGCGGTCGAAGTTGACCAGCACGTCCACGGAGTGAACGGCGCCGGCCATCTTCAGGGCCACCTGGATCGGCGGCGCCTTGCGCTGCTCGCGGTCGGAGGTGGACAGGTTGTCGACGCTGTCGGCCCAGACGTAGTAGCCCTCGTCCAGGCGCTCGCCGCTGACCAGGTTGCCGAAGGGGTCGCCGTTCCACACACCGGGGGCGAAGGCACCGTTGTTCACGCCCTCGCGGCAGACCTTGCGCACGGCGGCCAGCAGGCGCGCCACACCGGCGTCGGTCAGAGGCACCTTGCTCGAAGAGCGGTAGAGGGTGGCGAAGACCTCCTTCTGCACCGCGTCGACGTACCAGTCGAGGATGTGCACTTCATCGAAGAAGCGGCCACCGATCACGGTGCCCTCGGCGACCATCGCCGACTCGTCGAAGTAGGTGTAGAAGTTCAGGCCCAGCTTCCGGCACTTGTCCGCTTCGGTGAGGGTCAGGTTGTCGGCGCTGATGCCGGGCAACTGCTTGAACTTCATGGTCAAGGTGGAGTTGTTGGCGGCGAAGTTCACCGACAGCGCGCGCGCCAGCCAGCTGGCCACGGCGTAGGGGTCGTTCTTGTCGTAGACCGCGACGGTGCGGTAGCTCTGGCGATCCTTCAGGCGCTTGAACGGGTTGCTCGGCACGTTCTCCAGGTGGCTGGGGTTCTGGGTGGTGACGCCGAAGACCTTCTTGTCCGCAGCCAGCACCCAGGCGGCCGCCTGTTCGATCTCGTCGTCGGTCAGGGACGCGGCGACGGTGGCGGCGTACCAGCCGGAGTTGACCTCCAGCAGCGCGGTGAAGGCCTCGGGCAGGGTCTGCGCAGCCAGCACCAGGGCATCGCGGCCGGCGACCTTCTGCGCCATGCCGTTCTCCAGGCGCAACAGGCCACCCAGGTAGGTGCCGGTGGCGCCCAGGTCCTGGACGAAACCGACGGACTTGGCCTGGCCGGCGACGTCGGCTTCGAGGATGAAGCGGTTGGCCACGGCGTCGTAGCGGCAGCTGACGGCCTGGGCGGTGAGCTTGGCGTCGATCAGCGCGGCGATGGCCGGCAGGTCGCTGGCGGCGCTGAAGTTCAGGCCGGTGACGTCCTGGCGGACGCCGTCCACGGTCACCGAGAACTGGCCGGCGCTGATGGCCTTGAGCTGGTCCAGGGTGGCCACCAGCGGCGTGCCGTTGAGGGCGGCCTTCACCGCCGGCACGTTGCGGGTGTTCTTCAGCCAGCGCGCCACCAGCAGTTGCTTGGGTCGCGGGCTCTGGGCGAAGAAGGCGCTGGCGGCCAGGGCGGTCTGGGAGGTGCTGCCGAAGGCGGCTTCCACCTCGGCCTGGCTAGCGCAGCTGATGTAGAGGGTGGCGGCGTCGGTGAAGACGTTGCCGGCCTCGGGGGTGAACAGGGCGAGCTGGCCGAAGTCACGGCGCGGGCTGGCCACTGGTTGAACGTTGAGTTGTACGTTGACGATCTGCGAAAGCGGAAGGGACATATCAGGTCTCCGTTGGATTCACTGTAAGGGTGGCGGTGAGGCCCGTATCGGTGTGGGCGGTCACCACCGAGGAAGCGATGCGTTTCTGTTCCAGGACCACCTGGTGGCCATGAGCGAGGACCAGTTCCAGACGGGCCTGCTCCTTGGCCACGCCCGCCTCGACGGCGGACAGGTTGTCGATGGGTTTCATGCGCGGCAGGGCAACGCCCAGCCGGCGCAAGCTGTCCAGGGCCCGGCTGGACTGCAGGATCGAGCGCGCGTCGTGCGCCAGATCCAGCGCCCCGGGGCCATGGGTGATGAGGTGGAAGGTGGTTTCACAGGCGGTGACGACGGTTTCCCGCTCGCCATTGCCGTTGAACTCGCGGCGGGACACGCCCACCTCGGCGGACTGCTGCTCGCGCAGGCTGGCGTACAGGCCCGCCGGCGGCGCAGCGGCCTGGTCGGCGGCCACCAGCGCCCCGGCCGGCAGCTCCAGCAGGCTGCGCAGCGCTTCGCGCAGGGCCGCCACATCCAGCCGCGTGGCGGTGATGCTCATGGTGTTCTCCTTTATATGCAGGGCACGACCCAGCGCGGGCGACCGGGGCCGCCCGGCCAGGCCGGGGATGGAACGGGTGGGCGCCGGGCGTCAGCCCAGGCGCAGGATGCGGGCGAGGTTGCCGCGGGCCCTGAAGACCAGGACCAGCAGGATCAGCAACACCCCCAGCATCCACGGCGACAGCTGCCCCACGGGGTAGCGGCCGACCGCGATGCTCAGGGCCTGGCTGCCGGTGCACAGCGCCATCAGGTAGGCGCAGAGCGAAACACCGGGGCGGAAGCGCGAACCGCGCCGCCGGTAGGTGATCAGCCGCAGGCAGATGGCCGAACAGACGAAGAGGGTCGCGGTGGCCAACGGGTCATCCATTGCGGCCTCCCGCGCCTCGGCGCAACAAGGTGCGCAGCCAGTTGGGCAACTGCCCGCCGCGCATCCATTCGAGCATCCCGATCCCCCCGGTGACACAGAGGGTGGCGGCCACGAAGGCCACCACCCCGCTGGTCTGGGCCAGCCCACGACTGACCGCCTCGACGGCGGCGTAGTAGCCCCCCACCCAGGACACCAGCAGGTAGCTGGCGCGGGTCAGGGGCTTGTAGTCACGGGCGAACACCACGAAGAAGATGGCACCGCCGAATCCTCCGATCAGCGCGTTGCCATCGATGCTGGGGATCAGGATCGCCAACCCCGCGCCGGTCATCCCCCCTGCCATTGCCGCAGCGACACTGGGCTCGGTCATGATGGGACTCCTTGAAGAGGGCCCGATGATCGACCGGGCCCGGAAACGAAAGAGCCCGCTGGTGGGCGGGCTCTTGATGGTCTGATTTCGATCTTGGAGCTAGGTTACCTTTATCGTCCCAACAGGTCAATATGGGATAAACTGTTTTTTCAAAAATATTTTCAATGCGCCACAACAATCCCCGCACGGCTCATCGGCACCTCCAGGCGCGCCAGGGCTTCGCGCAGTTTCAGGGCCACGCGCGCGCGCCAATCCTGGTCCCAGCGGTGCAGGGTGCTCTTGGACAGGCCGGTCAGGCGCTCGATCTCGCGGATGCTGTGGGGCGGGCGGCGGAACATGCGCATCAGCAGCGCCAGGGCGGCACGCTGCTCGGCCGAATCGGCCTGCGGCTTGAGCCAGTCACGCAGGGCCGCCATGGCAAGCACGAAGTCGCGCCCGTGGGCGTATTCGGCCTGAACCACGGCCAGTTCGAGGGGGTGGTCGGCCAGCAGGCGCTGGGCGAAACGGATCGTCATGGTGGCCTGGGCCTGCCATTCGTGAGGGCTCAGGCCGCTGGGCAGGCGCTCGACGAACTGAGTGTCGAAGCGCTCGCGCAGCACATCGATCGCCATCGCCGTGGACGACTTCGGCCCCACCCGGTGTTCAGCCATCCAATACGCTACGGCCAGGGCCTGTTCGGTGCTGTTAAACATGGGCTGTCTCCTTTTCCATGCCCCGTGGCGGGGCTAAACAAAAGCCCCGTCGACCGGTTCACGGCAACGGGGCAGCACAGGCATATATAATAATACCCATATATAGGTGCTTGCAATGAAATAGGCGCACCGTTAATCTGCTGCCCCATGGAACTCAAAGACCGAATCCGGGCGGCGCGAAAGCACGCCAACCTCAGCCAGGTCCAGCTCGCCCAGGCGACTGGCATGACCCAGGCCTCCATCTCCGATCTGGAGCGTGGCAAGTCGCGCGCGACCAGTTTTGCCACGCAGATCGCCACCGTCTGCGGCGTCAGCCCGCGCTGGCTCGCCGAAGGCCACGGCGGCATGCTCGACACCCGCATGCCGCCGTCCGGCGCGAACGCCAACTGGGCCGGCGCCGTGGAGTCCTGGGACGACGACACCCCGCTGGACCCCGACGAGGTCGAGCTGCCCTTCTACAAGGAAGTGGAACTGTCCGGCGGCAAGGGCAGCACCGTGGTGCTGCAGACCACCGGGCGCAAACTGCGCTTCGGCAAGTACTCGCTGCGCAAGAAGAACATCGACGCGGCCAGCGCGGCCTGCGTGACGGTGAACGGCAACAGCATGGAACCGGTCCTGCCCGACGGCAGCACGGTGGGCGTGGACACCAGCTCGCGCACCATCAAGGACGGCGACATGTACGCCTTCGACCACGACGGGCAACTGCGGGTGAAGCTGCTCTACCGCCTCCCTGGCGGCGGGCTGCGCATCCGCAGCTTCAACAGCGACGAACACCCCGACGAGCGCTACGAGGCCACCGAAGTGGCCGAGCACATCAACGTCATTGGTCGGGTGTTCTGGTATTCGGTGCTGCTCTAGGCAGCGCTGGCACCGCGTGACCTCCGGAACACAGGCAAAAAAATGGGCGACCATCTGGTCGCCCGCCCAATTCATTCCGGGATGGGAATGCTAGAAACGCTTGTGTCCGATCACGCAAGATTCAGACGCGTCCTTTGTACCCCCCGAGCGCCGGCCCAACCATTGCACCAAGGTCTAACAGGCCGTTGAACACGCCCTGTGCTGCCCCGCCTGGAACCCCAGCGGCCTGCCGGCTCAAGCCTCTTCCCGACCCAATCCGTACTGCCGCAGCTTGTTGGCGATGGTGGTGTGCGACACCCCCAGGCGCTTGCCCAGTTGCCGGCTGCTGGGGTGGTCGGCGAACAGCCGCTCCAACACCGCCCGCTCGAAGCGCCCGACGATGGCCTCCAGCCCGCCTTCCAGGGAGAAGTCCCCAAGGGGCTGTGGCGCGCCGTAGTCTGGCAGGCGGATGTGCTCGGCACGCACCTGGCCGCCTTCGCACAGGGAGACGGCCTGGAACAGCACGTTCTCCAGCTGCCGCACGTTGCCCGGCCAGTGGTAGCGCGACAGCCGCTCCAGCGCCTGGGGCGCCAGGGTCGGCAACGGGCAGCCGATCTGCCGGCTGGCCGAGTCGAGGAAGTGCTCCACCAGCGGCGCCAGCCCATCCAGGCATTCGCGCAGCGGCGGGATGTGCAGGGACAGCACGTTGAGGCGGTGGTAGAGGTCCTGGCGGAACTCGCCCCGCGCGCACAGCTCCGACAGGTCCACCTGGGTGGCGCAGATCACCCGCACGTCCAGGTACACCTCCTCGTCGCTGCCCACCCGGCGGAAGCAGCCGTCCTGCAGGAAGCGCAGCAGCTTGGCCTGCAGGCGCGGACTCATCTCCCCCACCCCATCGAGGAACAGCGTGCCGCCGGCGGTCAGCTCCAGCAGCCCCAGCTTGCCCTCCGGCCGGGCGCCCTCGAAGGCCCCGGGGCCGTAGCCGAACAGCTCCGTCTCGGCCATGGATTCCGGCAGCCCGGCGCAATTCAGCGCCATGAACGGCGACTGCCCGCGCGGGCTCGCCAGGTGGCAGGCACGGGCCAGCAGCTCCTTGCCGGTGCCGGTTTCGCCCTCGATCAGCAGCGGCGCGTCCAGCGGTGCCATGCGCCGCGCCTCGCGCACCACCGCCGCCATCACCCGCGAACTCTGGAAGATGCTGTCGAAGCCGCGCAGCTCGTGCTTGCGCACGTTGTAGATGCGCTCCCCCACCCGGTCGGCGCGGTGCAAGGTCAGCACCGCGCCGGCCAGGGCCTCGCTCTCGTCGTGCTCGGATTGCAGCGGCGCGATGTCGGCCAGGAACACGTCGCCGCGCACCTTGATGCGCAAGCCGTTCACCCGCGCCTTGTTGGCCCGCACCACCTCCGGCAGGTCGAAATCCTCCACGTAGCGCGACAGCGGGATGCCCGGCACCTCGTCCACCCGCACACCCAGCAACTGCGCCGCCGCGCGGTTGGCGGCGACGATGGAGCCGCCCATGTCCACCGACAGCACCGGGAACTCCAGCGCCCCCAGCAGGGCGTTCAGCTCCAGGTGACGGCGTTCGCTGGGCATCAGCCCCACGCGCTTCACGCCGAATACGCCGGAGATGGCCTCCAGCTTCGGCCGCAGGGATTGCAGTTGCAGGTTGATGAGGTTGGGGCACAGCAGATAAATGGCGTTGCCCTGGTCCCCGCCCACTTCGCCACGGTTGACGTTGATGCCGTAGTCGACGAGCAGGTTGAGGATGTCGCGCAGGATCCCTACGCGGTTCTGGCAATGGACTTTGATACGCATTAGGCACCCCGAAACGGGCTCTTGTCAGTGCACCTCCAAAAACTACCTGCGTTGTCATCGCTGCGTTAAAAACCGACTCAAAGTGCTCATTTACACCACGTAAACTGCGCTTTTTCGCCTGTTTTTGCCTTGCGCTGACTGCCTCGCCTACGTTTTTAGAGGCGCACACCAGGGGCAGTGCCGGGAAAATCAGCGTCCTGCCCGATTTTTCCGTCAAGAATATGTGACGCTTCGACGCACCAGCAAGGCCGAAACACCGGCCACCGGCAAAATCGTAAAGAATTCGTTACGAAACACACCCCCGCCTCCCCATCCAGCCCGACCTCCTGCACCGCCCCAGCCCACCGAAACGCGGTATCCCTGGGTCAACACAACAACAACGTCGCGCCCTGGGAGGCCGAATGAAAACCACCCACTACGTGGCCCGCGAGCCGGACGACAGCGGCTTCATCCATTACCCGGACAGCGAGCACGCCGTCTGGAACACCCTCATCACCCGCCAGCTCAAGGTGATCGAAGGGCGCGCCTGCCAGGATTACCTGGACGGCATCGAACGCCTCGCTCTGCCCCACGATCGCATTCCCCAGCTCGACGAGATCAACCGCGTGCTCCAGGCCGCCACCGGCTGGCGCGTTGCCCGCGTCCCGGCGCTGATCCCCTTCCAGACGTTCTTCGAGCTGCTGGCCAGCCAGCAGTTCCCCGTGGCCACCTTCATCCGCACCCCGGAGGAGCTGGACTACCTGCAGGAGCCCGACATCTTCCACGAGATCTTCGGCCACTGCCCCCTGCTCACCAATCCCTGGTTCGCCGAGTTCACCCACACCTACGGCAAGCTCGGCCTCAAGGCCACCAAGGAAGAGCGCGTGTACCTCGCCCGCCTCTACTGGATGACCATCGAGTTCGGCCTGGTGGACACGCCCCAGGGCCGCCGCATCTATGGCGGCGGCATCCTCTCCTCGCCCAAGGAAACGGTCTACTCGCTGTCCAGCGAGCCCGAGCACCAGGCCTTCGACCCGCTGGAAGCGATGCGCACGCCGTACCGGATCGATATCCTGCAACCCCTGTACTTCGTGCTGCCGGAGCTGAAGCGCCTGTTCGAGCTGGCCCACGAGGACATCATGGCCCTGGTCCACCAGGCCATGGCCCTCGGCCTGCACGCGCCGAAATTCCCGCCCAAGGCGGCCTGAACCGAACCAGACTCAAGGAGCCGGCGAGCCACGCCGGCCGAACGAACAACGGAGAACCCCATGACCGCCTTGTCCCAAGCCCACTGCGAAGCCTGCCGCGCCGGCGCCCCGCTGGTTTCCGACGACGAACTGGCCACGCTGATCAAGGAGATCCCGGACTGGAACATCGAAGTCCGCGACGGAATCATGCAGCTGGAGAAGGTCTTCCTGTTCCGCACCTTCCGCCATGCCCTGGCCTTCACCAACGCCGTCGGCGCCGCCGCCGAGGAAGAAGGCCACCACC
The DNA here is from genome assembly GCF_006715895.1 of Pseudomonas sp. SLBN-26. Taxonomy (NCBI): domain Bacteria; kingdom Pseudomonadati; phylum Pseudomonadota; class Gammaproteobacteria; order Pseudomonadales; family Pseudomonadaceae; genus Pseudomonas; species Pseudomonas sp. SLBN-26. The sequence continues at coordinate 5,930,598 of NZ_VFOB01000001.1, read as the reverse complement.
CGGGCCTGCTCACCGAGTGGGGCAAGGTCACCGTCACCTGGTGGAGCCACGAAGCCAAGGGCCTGCACCGCAACGACTTCATCATGGCCGCGCGTACCGACCGCATCGCCGAAACCGCCGAGGGCCGCAAATGAGCCACTTCGCCGCCGTGGGCCGGGTGCCAGGCGACCCCATCCTCGGGTTGATGGACGCCTTCCGCCAGGACACCCACCCCAACAAGCTCGACCTGGGCGTCGGCGTCTACAAGGACGCCCGTGGTCTCACCCCCATCCCCCACGCCGTGAAGCACGCCGAGCAGCGCCTGCTGGAGCTGGAAACCACCAAGACCTACGTCGGTGGCCACGGTGATGCCGCCTTCGGCCGCCTGCTGCAGGACCTGGTGCTGGGCATCGGCAACCCCGTACAGCGCGCCGGTCGCGCCGGCACCACCCAGGCCCCGGGCGGCACCGGCGCCCTGCGCCTGGCCGCCGAGTTCATCGCCCGCAACCTGCCGGGCCGTGGCGTCTGGCTGAGCGACCCGACCTGGCCGATCCACGAAACCATCTTCAACGCCGTCGGCGTCGCGATCAGCCACTACCCCTACGTGGACGCCGCCAACCGCCTCGACGTCGAAGGCCTGCTGGCAGCCTTCGAGCGCATTCCCGTCGGCGACGTGGTGCTGCTGCACGCCTGCTGCCACAACCCCACCGGCTTCGACCTGGCCCAGGCCGACTGGCAACGGGTGCTGGAGGTGGTGAAGCGCCGCGAACTGCTGCCACTGATCGACTTCGCCTACCAGGGCTTCGGCGATGGCCTGGACGACGACGCCTGGGCCGTGCGCCTGTTCGCCGAAAACCTGCCGGAGGTGCTGGTCACCAGCTCCTGCTCGAAGAACTTCGGCCTCTACCGCGAACGCACCGGTGCCCTCATCGTCTGCGCCGAAGATGCCGAGAAGCTCGCCGACGTCCGCAGCCAACTGGCCTTCCACGCGCGCAACCTGTGGTCCACCCCGCCCGCCCACGGCGCCGCCGTGGTCGCCACCATCCTCGAGGACGCCAAGCTGAAGGCCGAATGGATCACCGAGCTGGAGGGCATGCGCCGCCGCGTCGCCGACCTGCGCCGGGGCCTGGTGGAAGCCCTGCAGCCCTACGGCCTGGCCGAGCGCTTCGCCCACATCGGCGTGCAGCGCGGCATGTTCTCCTACACCGGCCTGTCGCCGGAGCAGGTGGCGCGACTGCGCAACGAGTTCAGCATCTACATGGTGGGCACCGGCCGCGCCAACATCGCCGGGCTGGACTTCAGCCGCATCGGCGACCTCGCCGCCGCCATCGCCAAGGTCTGCTGAGCGCACCGGGCGGCCCCTGCCCGGGGTCGCCCGGTCGGCTCAGTAATCCACCTTGCCGCGCCCGGCCTTGATCGCCCCGCGCTTGCTCTTGCCGTCGAGGCGACGGGTCTTGGAGCCGAGGGTGGGGCGCGTCGGCCGGCGCTTCTTCTGCACCACCGCCGCCTCGCGAATCAGCGTCGCCAGGCGCTCCAGCGCATCGGCACGGTTCTGCTCCTGGGTCCGGTACTGCTGGGCCTTGATCACCACCACCCCATCGGCGGTGATGCGCGCATCCCGCAGCGCCAGCAGGCGTTCCTTGTAGAACGGCGGCAACGACGAGGCCTGGCTGTCGAAGCGCAGGTGCACCGCACTGGAGACCTTGTTGACGTTCTGCCCACCGGCGCCCTGGGCGCGGATGGCGGTCAGTTCGATCTCGTCGTCGGGGATCTGGACGTTGGAGGAAATCTGCAGCATGACGACGACCCGCGAAAAAGGGCGCCCAGAATACGCCGCGCAAAGGCCCTGGTGCGAGCACGCTGGCCCGCCAACACTGAACTACGCTTAGCCAACGATCCGCTTCGCAAGGGAGGCCAAGGGGATGAACATCCGTCAGAAACTGGTGGCATCGGGCGTCATCAGCGTGCTCGCCGCCGCACTGCTGGGGGGCATCGGCCTGCTCGGGCAGAACCGCCTCGCCGATGCACTGGCCGAGAACCAGCTGAGCGTCACGGCCCTGCGCAACCACATGGAAGGCGACATGATGCACGACGCCCTGCGCGCCGACGTGCTCGCCGCCTTCGTCGCCGCCCCGGGCGACAACGCCGCCGCCAGCCAGGTTCGCAACGACTTCAGCGAGCACAGCCAGTGGTTCCGCAAGGTCATGGACGAGAACGCCAAGCTGCCGCTGAGTCCCGAGCTCAGCCAGTCCATCCGCGACCTGCGCCCGCTGATCGACACCTACATCGCAGCAGCCGGCAAGCTGGTGGACGACGCCCTGCGCGATCCCCAGGCGAGCCGCGCGCAGCTGAGCGACTTCCAGCGCATTTTCAGCGAGCTGGAGGAACGCAACGAGAAGCTCAGCACCCTGATCGAAACCCGCGCCGACGAGGCCCGCCAGACTGCCAGCGACGCCGTACACAGCGCCGCCTGGTGGCTGCTGGGCGGGCTGGTGCTGGTCTGCGTCGTGCTCTGCCTCGCCACCGTACAGTTGATGAGCGCCATCATGCGCCCGCTGAAGAAGACCATCGACGTGGCCCGTGCCATCGCCCAGGGCAACCTGCGCAACAGCATCCAGGTGGAAAGTCGCGACGAAGCCGGCCAGCTGATGGAAGCCCTGGCCCAGATGCAGAACAGCCTGCGCGAGATGATCGCCAGCATCCGCCTGGAGAGCGAAGAGCTGCGCGGCACCGCCACCACCCTCAGCGACACCTCACGGGGCATCGTCGACGGCGCCAACCAGCAGGCCGAGAGCGCCGCCAGCATGGCCGCCGCCATGGAGCAGATGATTACCAACATCGCCCAGATCGCCGACCACGCGCGCAACGCCCAAGGCATTTCCGCCCATTCCGAAGGCCTGGCCAGCAGTGGCGGGCAGGTCATCCTCGGCGTGGTGGACGGCATGAACCGCATCGCCGAGGCCGTGAACAGCTCCTCCAACACCATCACCGCCCTGGGCCGCTCGTCCGAAGAGATCCACTCCATCATCCAGGTGATCAAGAGCATCGCCGAGCAGACCAACCTGCTGGCCCTCAACGCCGCCATCGAAGCGGCCCGGGCCGGCGAGGCCGGGCGTGGCTTCGCCGTGGTGGCCGACGAGGTGCGCAACCTCGCGGCGCGCACCGCCCAGTCCACCCAGGAGATCACCGGCATGATCGCGCGCATCCGCGAAAGCACCGACCAGGCGGTGAACAGCATGCAGACCGGCGTCACCCGCGTGCAGGATGGCGTCACCCTCGCCACCCAGGCCGGCAGCTCCATCAGCGAGATCCGCGAGGGTGCCCACAAGGCCGCCGAAGTGGTGGACGAGATCTCCCACACCATCGGCGAGCAGTCCAAGGCCAGCAGCGAAGTGGCCCAGCGGGTCGAACTCATCGCCCACATGTCCCGCAGCAACACCGAGGCCATGCACGAACTGGCCGCAGCCGCCCAGCGCCTGGACCAGGTGGCCGCCGCCATGCAGTCCTCGGTGTCGCGCTTCCAGGTCTAGCCCGCCCTCCCCTGCCCGCCCACAAGAAAGCCGCCTTGCCCATCAGGGCAAGGCGGCTTCGTGGTGCGGCCAAGCCAGCGGTCAGGCTGCCAGGCGAACCGCCTCCAGCAACGCCGGCAGCGGCAGCGCATGGGCGCCGCCGATGCTCAGGGTCACCTGCTGGCCGGCGGCCCCGGCATAACGCTGCAAGGCTTCCGGCGTCAGCTGTGCGCCGTTGAAGGCGGCGTCGAAGCGCTTCTGGTCACCCGCCACCTCGAAGGCCGCCAGCAGGCTGGGTTCGGCCACCTCCTGGGCCGTGTTCACCGCCACGGCGGTGCTCACCCCGGCCGCTTCCAGCGCCAGGGCCAGGTTCACTTCCGCCTGCAGGGCGCCGTTGAATTCCACCGAGAGCTGCCGGGTGTTGCCGGTGGCACCGATGCAGGCCAGCAGGCTGGCACTGTCCAGGGACTCGGCAGTGTTCACCCGCACCAGGGTGTTGGTGCCGGCGCCCGCCACCACGCTCGCCAGGTCGGTCTCGCCGGCCTGCGCGCCGTTGAACACCAGGCTCAGGTGGCGGCCGTTGCCTGCGGCGCCCAGCGTGTCGCGCAGCTCGTCCGCCGTCAGGGCCTGGGCACCACCGATGACGATGCCGGTGCTCGCCCCGGCCGCCTCGACCGCCTGCAGCAGGTGCGCGGCCGGTTGCGTGCCGCTGAGCTCCACGGCGAGGTTGCGCCCGTCGCCGGCCGCTTCCAGGGCCGCCAGCAGCGCTTCCGGGGTCAGCGACTGGGCGGCACCGATGCCGATGTCGACCCGCTCACCCGCCACGCCCAGCGCGGCCAGCAGCGCTTCGGCGCTGGCGCGGCCGCCGGTGAAGGTGGCGCGGACCTGGCGACCATCACCGGCCGCCGCCAGGGTCGAGCGCAGTGCAGCGGGGTTCACCGCCTGGGCGGCGTTGATCTCCACCGCCGTGTGCGGGCCGGCGAAGCTCACCGCCTGCTGGAGGTTGCGCGTCTCGGCGCGGGCCCCGTCGAAACCGAGCACCAGGCGGCGGTCGCTGCCGGCGGCGCTCACCACCGACAGCAGCGCCCCCGCATCCAGGCCGTGGGCGGCCCCGTAGTGCACGGTGGTGTTTTCACCAGCGGCCAGGAGCACCTGGCGCAGGGTATTGATCGCGACAGAACCGTCGAAGTGCAGAACGAGTTTCATGACTGACTCCCGAAAATTCCAACGCCTCAGGGCAGCGGCTACCCTCCCAGAGCTGGCTGCAACGGGCAATCGGGACCCAGTGACGGGTGCGGGCGAAAGGTCGGAAAGCCCGGTCCGAAAGGGGCCCCGGGGCTATTCGAGGACCATCCAGTCGATGACACCCACCTCGTCGTTGGCCGGCATTTTCAGCACCTGGCCGTCGCTGCGCCGCTGCAGGATCGAGCGACCGGCGCCCTGCTTCAGGCCGTCCGCCTCGCGGACCGCCACGGCCTGGTCGGTGGGGCTGAACAGCGACAGGCCATCCCCCTCGTGACGCACACGGGTGCCCACCGGGTAGTGCCAGCCACCCAACACCAGCGGCCGGGCCAGCTCGCCCTCCCAGAACACCGGCTCGCGCCGGGCATCCAGCTCCAGCACCAGGGACAGCCAGTGCAGGCCATCGAACGGCAGGTCGGCGGGGCCGTCGTTGCGCAGCACCCAGTGCTCGCCCAGCTGCCGCAGCGTCGTGCCGGTCGGCCAGTCGATGCCCTGCACGGAGTGGCCGGGGGTCAGCGGGCAGCTCTCGAAGTGCCAGCCGGTGGGCTTCAGGCGGTCCTCCTGGGTGCGGCGGAACTCCACCCACTCCCCGGCGGCGCAGGGCCACCCGTCCACCTGGCCTTCGCGGGCCAGGCGCACACGGCTGGAGTCATAGCCGGTCGGCAGGTCCAGGGCGTCTACCTGCAAGCCGAGCAGTGCCATGGGCGCGGGCAGCTCGGCCTCCTTCAGGCTCTCCAGCCCGTGGGGCTGGGGCTGGTCCTGCCAGTCCAGCGGATCGAGGGTTTCCAGCTTGACCTGGCTGCCCGCCGGGAAGGTCAGGTCGCCCAGGGTCAACGGCTGCTCCAGGCGTGGGTTGAGCGCCGCCTGGCGGGCGGCGAATTCCGCCGCGAACTCGCGCTCATGCAACCACAACGCGCCCATCAGCCCCACCGGCACCAGCATCACCAGCGTCAGCAGGCCGTAGCGCCAGGGACGCGCCAGCACATGCCGACGCGAGCGCGGCCAGCACAGGGAGGCCGCCAGGGCCAGCAGCACGGGCACAGCCAGCACGCCGAGCAGGTAGATCAACCCGATGATCAGGAACACGGTGGGGTTGGGAACGGGGATCATCGGCGCACCTCGGCAATGGCAGGCGCCCATGCTCGCAGAAAGCCCGGGAAGGCGGACAGGCGCAGGTGGCCATCCGCGAGGCCGATCACACTCGTGGATTCACAAGACGGACGCAGGATCGTCAGGAAGAGGAAGGAAGGCATGCGGGCCCACCCGGCAGATCGCAGGGGCACGATCCACCGGGCAGGCTCGCCGGCGCTTACTTGGCCGGGCTGATGTCGCCCTGTTCGAGGCGCGCCTGGCTGCTGGCCAGGGCGTTGGCGAGGGTGCTCAGGCGGGTGTCCGGCAGGGAGCCGGGCAGCGGGTCGACACCGGCGCTGACGAACACCTGGTTGTAGGCGTTGCGCAGGTCGGCGTAGGCCAGGTCACGCTTGAGCTGGGCCTGCAGGGTGTTCAGCTCGCCCTGGATCAGCTCCAGCTCGCCGATGCTCTGGGTGCTGTAGCGGTTGCGCAACTGTTCGGCGATCTGCCCGTCCAGGTCGGCCAGTTGCTGGCTGGTCTGGAACTGCCGGCGGGCCTCGGCGTAGTTGGCGCTGGCCACGTAGAGCTGCGCGAGGATGGCCATGGACATCGCCTGGCGGCGGGCCGCGGTGACGTCCTGGCCGGCCTTGGCCACGTCGATGGCCGCGGGCGCGGAGAGCACGTTGAACAGGTTCCAGGTGACCTTCACGCCGTAGTCGGCCCAGCTCTGGTTCACCAGGAAGCTGTTGCTGTCGTAGTGGCCACCGGCGGAGAACTCCAGGCCGGGCAGCAGGCGCAGCATGGCCTTGCGGGTCTCGGCGGCGCTGATGCGCGCCTGGTAGTCCTGCTCACGCAGTTCCGGGCGGCTGGCCAGGGCCTGCTGCTCCAGCTGGGCGAAGTTCACCTTCAGCTCGGGCACCGCGTAGTCGTTGCTGGCGGCCAGCTGGAAGTCGGTGTTAAGCGGCAGGTTGATCAGCGCGGCCAGCTCGGTCTTGGCCAGGGACAGCGCGCGGCGCTGCTCTTCCAGCTGGCGGGTGGCCTCGATCAGCGCGCGCTGGTAGCTCAGCGCCTGCACCGGATCGCCGATGCGCTGGGTGCTGAGGTTGCGGCTGTCATCGCGGGCCTTGTCGACACGGGCCATGAGGCTGTCGATCTGCTTAAGCAGGCGCTCGGCGGCCACGGCTCGCCAGTAGGCGGAGCGTACGTCCTGGGTGATGGTGTGGATGACCTTGCGACGGCGCTCCTCGACGATCAGGCGCTGATCGGCCTGCTGCTTGGCGCTCATGTAGCTGACGCCGAAGTCGAGCACGTTCCACACCATGGTCAGGTCCGCCACGCCACGGTCGCGGTCCTGGGAGGTGGACGGTTCCAGGGACTGGGAACCGGTCTCGATGCTGCGGCTGCTGGAGGCGCTGACGTTGTTGCGCCCGGCGTAGCCAGCGGACAGCGCCATACGCGGCAGCATGTCGAAGGTGGCCAGGTCCAGCTGGCGCTCGGCCAGGGCATGCTCCATCACCTTGAGGCGCGCCTCGAGGTTGTACTTGATGGCGCGGGCCATGGCTTCGTTCAGGGTCAGGGGCCCGCTGAGGGGCTCCTGGTCCTTGAACATGCTGGAGAGGTCCGCCCGTGCGCGGGCCTCGCTCTCGCTGCGGTCGATGGGCTGGGTGGTCACGGCGCACCCGCTGATGGCCAAGGCCAATAGGCTGGCAGTGAAGAGCTTGTAGGTCTGGTTCATGCTGGCGGCCGCCCCCTGGTACGGCACGGTGATTCCCTTTCTTGTCATGTCAGCCACGGGTGGTGGCCCCCGCCACCTGCCCGAGGGCCTGGGCCAACTCGCGCACCGGGCGCAGGTCGGCTTCCTTCATGGCGTGCAGTTGCTGGCCGAGAGTGGGGGCGCCGGTCAGGCCCCGCCCGTTCTTGCCGGTGTCGCCACCGCGCCACTGCTTACCGTCGAATACCTTCAGTTGCATGTCCTGCTGCGGCACATCCTTGCCGAACATGCTGGAGAAGCTGCTGCTGCCGAACACGCCGCCGTCGCCCCCGCCGAAGCCGAGGAAGCCGTTGGCGCCGCCGTCACTGGCGGAGCTGTCGCTGCTGGCGAAGACCTGGGCGATGTAGCTGGGCGCCAGGGCGTTCGGGTTGATGAAGATGTTGCCCACGGTGGGCACCCCGCTGCCCAGGGTCGGCTGCTCGAACAGCGGCGGCGGCAACAACGGCGAGGTGGTGCTGGAGGGCGGCACGCTGGGCACGTTGGGCTGGATCGGTGCGGTCGGCGTGGTCGGCACGCTGGGCGTCGGGTTGGCACGGAATTCCGGATCGCCCTCGACCCCGCCGAGCACGTAGCCCACGGTGGCGAAGTTGTTCGCCATGGCGTTGCCGACGGTGTCGGTGATACCGCTGCCGGCGGCAGCGAGGGACAGCCCGAGGGTGCCCTGGCCGGTGACGCCGCTGACGGTGACGCGGTAGGTGCGCGCATCCACCTGCACCAGCGACAGCAGGGTGCCGCTGGCGCTGCCGCTGGTGGCCAGGGCGAAGTCGGCCAGGTCGACGCCGCTGACGTTCTCGCTGAAGGTCACGGTGAAGCTGAGGGTGGTGTCGCGGGTCGGCGAGGTGCCATCGATGGCGATGTTGGTGACCTGCGGGGCGGCAGCATCCACCAGCACGCCGGCGGTGGAGCCCACGTTGTTGAGCACGGTCTGGGCGTTGTTGCCGGCGGCATCGCGCAGGGTCGCGCCGTTGGCATCGAGGCTGGCGCCGACGGCGATGCCGTTGCTGTCCTGCTGGCCACTGGCGACGGTGAGGCGGAACACCAGGGCGGTGCCGCCCGAGCCGCTGACGTAGTTGGCGTAGACGGTGCCGCCGGTGTCCAGGGTGATGGCCAGGCGCGGCGTGCCGCCGGTGGTGTCGACGGTCACGGCCTCATCGAAGTTCACCGTGAAGTCGAGGGTGTTGCCGGTCAGGTAGGTGCCATTGGCCGGTACACCGACGGAGGTGACGGCCGGGGCGCGGCTGTCGATGGCGTAGTTGTTGGAATCGGTGGTGCCGGTGCCGGTGTTGCCGGCGGCATCGGTGTAGCCGGTGTTGTCCAAGGTGATCAGGTTGGTCGGGTCGGTGACGTTGGCGCTGGGCGTCAGGGTCGCCGTCCAGGTGATGCCGCCGTCGGCGGAGCTGAGCCCGCTCAGGGTGCCGTTGGCGACGCTGAAGTCCCCAATGCCCAGCCCGGTCACCGCCTCGCTGAAGGTGATGGTGACGGTGGTGCCCTGCCCGGCCTTCAGCGCGGTGTCGGTGACCACGATGGTGGCCGTCGGGCGCTGGGTGTCGATGGCGTAGTTGTTGGAGTCGGTGGTGCCGCTGCCGGCGTTGCCGGCGACATCGGTGTAGCCGGTGTTGTCCAGGGTGATCAGGTTGGTCGGATCGTTGGCGCTGGCACTGGGCGTCAGGGTCGCCGTCCAGGTGACGCCACCGTCGTTGGAGCTGAGGCCGCTCAGGGTGCCGTTGGCAACGCTGAAGTCCGCCGTGGTCAGCCCGGCCACGGCCTCGTTGAAGGTGATGGTGACCGTGGTGGTCTGCCCGGCTTTCAGCACGGTGTCGGTGACCACGATGGTGGCCGTCGGACGCTGGGTGTCGATGGCGTAGTTGACCGAATCGGTGGTGCCGCTGCCGATGTTACCCGCCTGGTCCATCACCCCGGTGTTGTCGAGGGTGATCAGGTTGGTGGCGTCGCTGATGTTGGCGCTGGGGGTGAAGGTCGCCGTCCAGGTCAGGCCGCCATCGCTGGTGCTGAGCCCACTCAGGCTGCCGTTGGCCACGCTGAAGTCGGCAATGTCCAGGCCGGTGACCCGCTCGTTGAAGGTCACGGTGACGGTGGCGGTCTCGCCGATGCGCAAGGCCGTGTCGCTGAGGGTGATGCTGGTGGCCGCCGGGCGCACGCCGTCCACCACCAAGGCCTTGTTGGCACCCAGGGAGCCGGCGGCGCCGGGGGTCGGCAGGGTGAGGATGGCGTTCTGGTTGGCGCCATCCTTGATGGTGCCGCCGTTCAGGCTCAGGGCCGAGCTGGAGGCGTAGTCGAGGTCGGCTGAGCTGTCGCCGGCCTGCACGGTGTAGCTGAAGGTCAGGGTGTCGGTGCCCGAGCCGGACACATAGTCGAGCACACGGTCGGTGACACCGGTCTCCAGGGTCAGGGTCGGGGTGCCGGTCACGTTCACCGCGCTGTCGAAGCGCACGGTGACGGTGATGACGTCGCCGATCTTGTAAGTGCCGTTGGCGGTGCTGGACGAGACGCTGGTGACGGTCGGGGCGATGGGCGCGGTCAGGGTCAGGTCGTTGCCGCTGCCGCCGATGTAGCTGGTGGTCAGCTCGGTGCCGTTGCCCGACGCGTTGAACTTGCTGCCCTCGGTGACGCCGCTGAAGGTGCCGGTCACGGCATCGGCGGCATCGTTGACGATCACCGTGTAGCTGTCACCGCTGCCGGCCGCGTAGCCGTGGGTGACCGCCAGGGTGGCACCGGACACATCGACGGCGCCGTTCACCACCACCCGGTCGTAACCGGTGCCGGCGGTGGTGCCGTTGATGTCCAGGGCCAGGGTGCTGCCCGAGGCCAGGGTCAGGTTGCCGTTGACGGTCAGGGTGGCAACGCCCGTGCCGCCCGGAGAGAGGGTGCCGCCGCTCTGCACGGTGACATCGCCGCCCAGGGTGCCGCTGCCGGCCAGGGTCGCGCCGCTGGCCACAGTGGTGGTGCTGTTGGTGCTGCCGTCGACCACCAGGGTGCCCGCCGCCACAGTGGTGGCGCCGCTGTTGGTGTTGCTGCCGGAGAGGGTCAGGTTGCTGGCGCCGGTCTTGGTCAGGCTGCCGGTGCCGCTGATGGTGCCAGACAGGGTAGCGGCGGCGCCGGCATTGACGGTGACCAGGCCGGTCAGCGCCAGGGCGTTGTCGATGGTGGTGGTGCCGGTGATCTGCAGCGTGGTGCCGTTGGCCAGGTTGAGCGCACCGGCGCCCAGGTTGGCGTCGCTGGCGATGCTCAGGGTGCCGGCGTTGACGCTGGTGCTGCCGGTGAAGATGTTGCTGCCGGTCAGCGTGAGGGTGCTGGCACCGGACTTGGTCAGGCTGTTGCTGCCACTGATGACGCCGGAGAGCGTGGTGTTGGCGGCGGTGTCCACCGTGGCGCTGCCGCTGAGGGCGATGGCGTTGTCGATGGTGGTGGCGCTGGTCACCGCCAGGGTCGAGCCGGAGGCCAGGGTAACGGTGCCGTTGCCCAGGTTGCTGTCGCTGGCGACGCTGAGGGTGCCGGCGCTCACGGTGGTGGCACCGTAAGTGTTGCTGCCGGACAGGGTCAGGGTGTTGACTCCCGACTTGGTCAGGGTGAAGGCACCGCTGATCACCCCGGACAGGGTGGCGTTGGCCGCTGCGCTGACCGTGGCATTGCCGCCGAGAACGATGGCGTTGTCGATGGTGGTGGCGCTGGACACCAACAGGGTGCTGCCGGCGGCCAGGTTCACCGCCCCCGAGCCCAGGTTGGCGTCGCTGCTCACGCTCAGGGTGCCGGCGCTCACGTAGGTGGCGCCGTAGCTGTTGCTGCCGGACAGGGTCAGGGTGCCGCTGCCGGTTTTCGTCAGGTCGTAGGCACCGCTGATGGCACCACTGAGGGTGACGGCGTTGCTGTTGCCGATGCTGCTGTTGCCGGTCAGGACGATGGCGTTGTTGATGGTGGTGGCGCCGGAGACGTCGAGCACGGTTCCACCCGCCAGGGTGACCGTGTCGCCGCCCAGGTTGCTGTCACCGAAGATCGACAGGGTGCCGCCGGAGACGGTGGTGGCGCCACCGTAGGTATTGCTGCCGGACAGGGTCAGGGTGCCGCTGCCCTGCTTGACCAGCGAACCGGTCCCGGAAATCACCCCGATCACCGAGGTGGTGGTGTTGTCACCCCCGGCGGTGAGGGTGTAGCTGCCCAGCTGGATGCTGGCATTGGCGTTGTTGCTTGCCAGGCTGCCGATGGTCTGGTCCGAGAGCAGCGTCAGGGTGCTGTTGCCGTTGACCCGCACGGCGCTGTTGTTGGCTATGGAGGCATCGCCGTCGAGCTTCAGCCAGCCGTAGTTGGCCAGGATGGTGACCCCGGTGTAGGTGTTGGTGCCGGAGAAGGTCGTCGAGTAGGTGGCGGAACCTGCCTGGTTGATGGTCACCCCACCGGTGCCGCTGATGGCGCCGGAGAAGGTGGTGTCCGCCGTCTGGGTGCTGGTGAGACTGAAACTACCGAGCGTTACCGAGCCAGCGCCGGAGAGGTTGCCGATCGCCTCGTTGCCAGCCAGGGCCAGGGTGGCGCCTGCGGCGACGGACACGCTGCTGTTGGAGGAGATCGCATCCCCGCCGCTCACCGTCAGGGTGCCGGCGCTGATGGTGGTGGCACCGGAGAACGCATTGGCGGCGCCGGAGAGGGTCAGGTTGCCGGCCCCGGCCTTGGTCAGGGCGCCGCTGCCGGTAATGATGCTGGCGATGGTCGCGGTGTCGCCGGCGCCATGGGTGAAGGTCTGGGTGGTGCCAGCGCCCAGGGTGATGGTGCCGCCGGTGAGGATCAGGCCGCTGGCCTGGTCCATGTCGAGGGTCAGGCTTTCGTTGATCGACACGGCGTTGAGGTTCAGCGCCTGGCCGGCCAGGTTGCTGGCGAAAATGATGGTCTGGGTGCCGGTGCTGTCGGCCGCGGCGATGGCCACGGCCTCGCTGAAGCTGGTGCCGTTGCTGGGGTCGATGGTCGCGGTGTCGGTGGTGTTGGTGACGTAGATGAAGTCCGTGGCCACGGTGACGTTGGCGGTGGCACTGGCGCCGGCACCGTCATTGAGGGTGACCTTGACGTTGGCATCGCCGGCCGGCGTGTCGTTGCGGTAGGTGATGCGCTGCGCCACGTCGTTGACCAATGCCGTGGTGGCCGTGGTACCGCTGCTGGTGAAGGTGATGGTCAGCACGCCGCCGGTATTGGTGAAGGTGGCGAAGGTCAGCCCGCCCGCCTGCAGGTTGTTGCCGCTGACGGTGAACAGCGCGCTGGCGGTGTCGAAGTCCAGCAAGTCGGCACCCACCGCCGTGCCGTTACGCTGGATCACCAGGCTGGCACCGGACCAATCGCCATTGCCGCCGTTCAGCGCGCCCAGCTCGGCATCGGCCAGGCTGGCGTTGCTGCCCACGTCGAGGCGCACGGTATTGCCCACGCCGCCCCAGGCGACGCTGTCACCGTTGAGGTTGCCGAGGGTGGGCGCGGCGTTGGGGTTGTAGTTGGTATCGGTGATGCCGCCATTGGTGGTGTAGAGGGTCGAGGTGGACTCACCGTCGGCGCCGTTGACGTTCGTGCCGCCGGCCGCCTTGCCACCCAGGCCACCTGCACCGATGTTGCCGTTGGTCAGGGTATTGAAGCTGGTGTTGTCCATGCGCACGGTGCCGCCGGCGTTCCAGATGGCACCGACCCCGGCACCGCCCGCTCCACCATTGCCGACCCTGTTGCCAGGCCCCGTGGCCGCGTCGTTGGAAACACCGCCACCGCCGCCACCACCAGCCCCCAGGTTGTTGGTCAGGCTGCTGTTGACGATGGTCAGGATGCCGCTGCTGGTGTTGTAGATACCCCCCGCAGCGGCGCCCCCCTTGCCGCCGACGGCGGCAACACCGCCGCCGCCGCCGCCACCGCCAATGCTGGTGGTGCCGTTGTTGGCCGACCCACCTCCGCCCCCTGCGGTGTAACCGGTGGTGCTGTTGCCGTCACCGCTGTAGCTGCCACCCGCGCCGCCGGCCGCGCCGCCGCCACGCCCACCGAAGGAGCTGGTACCGCCCGCGCCATTGCCGCCGTTGATGCCGGAAGCGGGCGTGGGTGAGATGCCGGCGCCAGCACTGGTACCGCCGGAGCCGCCGGGAGTCGTTCCAAAGCCACCGCCGCCACCGCCGCCACCGCCGTAGTAGCCACCGGAGTCGCCACCCCCGCCGCCGCCGCCAGACGCCTTGTTACCGGTAATGGTGCTGTTGGTGATGGTCAGTACGCCGGCGTTGTAGATACCGGCACCCACGCTATCGGGTGCGGCCGAGTTCTCGTTGCCACCGTTGCCGACGATCAGGCCATTGCGGATGGTGATGTTGTCCAGCGCGACCTTGGAGTTGGCGCCGCTGGTGTTCACGTCCAGTATCCGAGCCTTGTTGGCCCCGTCGATGGCGAAGCCACCGCCGACGATCTGCAGGGTGTGGCCGTCGGTGACATGGATGGAAATGGTGTCGTTGAAGCCGGTGAAGGTGATGTTGCCGGTGAGGGTGATCACGTCGTCGGCGTTATCGGCAACGCCCGTGGTGATGGCGCTCTTCAACTCGGCCAGGGTGCTCACCGAGGTGGTCACCAGCAGGTGGTCGTAACTGCCCAGGCGCGACAGGTTCAGGGCATTGCTGGCGGCGATCTGGCCGGTGGTGACCTCCAGGTCCCAGTCACCGCCCTTGGCGTTGCCGCCGGTGTTGTCGTCGGATGCGGCGATGTCCGCACCGGTCATGTCCGCCAGCTTGGAGACGAAGGCATGGCCTTCGCTGCCCGCCCCCACTTCGCAGCCGTAAAGGAGGATGTCGCCCTCGGCGGTCAGCGCCTTGCCGATAGTGGAGAGCTGGGACGCGTACTGCGCGAGGTTGCCCTCGAACAACGGGCCGTTGCCCAGCAGCAGCACCCCGGAATCGCCGTGGGAAATGATGTGGATGGCATCGATGCCGGTGCGCCCGGCCAGGGCGTCGGCGATCTGCTGCACGCCGTCCTTGTTGGTGGACAGCAGCACCACCTCGGCATTGGGCGAGACGGCCTTGAGCAGCTCCTGGTAGTTCGGCGCGCGGGTGTCGACGAAGACGATTTCCTTGCGCACGCCGCTCTGACCATCGGTCACCGGACTGGCCTGCAGGTCCTGGGTGCCATGGTTGTTGTCGGGGGTGCTCGCGTGGCTGCTGTCGCGGGCGCCGGTGTCATGGGCCGCATCGGCCGTGGGAGCGGCTGTCGCCGTCGCGGCGGCGGTATCGGCGACGGTAGCCGCCACCGCGCCGTCGAACATCATGCGCGGCTCCAGCGCACTGATCAGCGGCAGCGGGCATGCCAGCGGCGCAGCCTCCGCACCCTTGGCCTTGCCGTTGCGACCTGCCTTCTTCGAAAGACCCCAGCCCATGACTTCTACCTCCTCATTCCGACGCCCGCCTTGGCAGGTGCTCAGTTGCGTTCTTGTTCCAGGGCCCGGGCGTCCCGGGAGGTCCTGATCACATGGGCCTCGCTGTTGCGCGAGTCCTTCCAGAAATCCAGTTGTGCGTATTGCTCGAACAGGTCCGGCGGCAGCAGGGTGCGCCGCGCCGCCACTTCGACCTTGGGCCGCACCTTGTGCAGACCGCGCAGGCCCAGGGCCTGGTCGAACTCCGGGACGTCGTACTCAACGTGCTCGAAGTCGTGCGGGTACCAGGGCTCATCAAGGAATTCGTAGACCAGTTGCAGCACCCGCTCGGGCGTGGCCACCAGCAGGTCGTAGTCCACCAGCAGCAGGGAGCGGGCGTGCTCGCCGTAATAGGCATCCTTCAGCGCCGACCAGGCCAGGCCCACCAGGCGGTTGCGCTGGGCCAGGGTCTCGACCCGGCTGTAGACGGTGTTGCGTTCGCTGTCGTCGTTGAACAGCTTGGTGATCTCGTACGGGTTGGCGCGGTAGAGCCGCTCGATGCTGTCCATCACCCAGGCGACGTTGCGCACACAGGCGATCACCTTGGCCTGGGGGAACAGGTCCAGCAGGGCCGGCAGACGCGCGCACCACAGGCGGTTGGTGTCGAAGATCACCTCATGCCCGCTCTGGTCCGCGTAGTAACTGCTGAACAGGCCGGCCAGCAGGCGCTTGCGCTGCTCCTGGGTCACCACCGGGCCGAACTCGCTGTCGGCGCCGAACTGCTTGAGCAGGCCCGAGAAGAAGCTGCCCACCGGGCTGGTCATGCCGGCGTGAAAGCGCGGGTTCTGCCGCAGCAGCGCCGCCAGCAGCGTGGACCCCGAGCGTGGCAGCCCCGAGATGAAGTGATAGGTGGGTGATGGATGGGCCATGGTCTGCGTGTACGTCTGCCTGTCAGTGATACGGGGCCGGAGAGCCACCGGTGCCGCAAGGCACCGGCGGGTCGAGTGCCTCAGTTGCGCGAGGGGAAGATGCCGTCCAGCGCGATGATGAAGTTGATCCCGATGTAGGGGTTGCGGATGGCCACCGGCTGGCTGCCGCCGGCGATCTGCACCGTCACGTTCACGGTGCTGGGGTTGGTCAGCGGGACCGGGTTCGACATCGCGCTCGACCAGATCGCCGCTGCCGAAGCCGAGCCGCCCGCGGAGCCACCCAGGACGGAGTTGGTCGCACTCGGAACCAGTGCCGGGTTGGTCGGTGTGCCAGCGGCAGAGATCGTGCTGGTGCCGGACGCGAGGTGGGTGTGCATGGGCATCTGGGTCTGCAGCAGGGTCACGTTCTCAACCCCACCAAGCTCACCCAGGTCGATGAGCGACAGGCCGGGCCCCTGGGACTGGCCGACCGGCGAGCGGCCACGCAGGTCCGGCAGGCCATAGGTGGTCTGGCCATTACCGCCGTAGGTGGTGCCCAGCAGGGAAAACAGTGCGGTGTTCTGCGCAATCGCCATGCTCTGCCCCATGCAGAACGCATAGCCACGGGGTGCGAAGTTGCCGCCGAACATCTTGATCTCACCGATGAAAGGATCCACGTGTTGACTCTCCTCTGGCTCTGGTTTCGCGCAACCGGAATCCCGGTCGCACATGCATGCTCGTTGTTGTAGTTATGCCGGCCGATCCGTATGGAACACGGCCTGGAGTACATGGCGCCCATCCTCGACGGGCTGGCCGGGGGTCAGCAGCAGCGCCCAGCCCTCCTCGCCGGGCGGCCCCAGGCGGTACACGTCCTGGGGCAGGCTGCACTGCGGCGGCAGTACGAAGTGGGCGTGGTAGCAGTGGTGGCGAGGGGTCATGGCGATGCCCTCCTCGACACCGAGCAGCTCGACGGGCAACACCTGTTCCGGCGAAAGCCAGAGGTGGAAGGACTGGCCGACGGCCTCGGAGAGCAGCGCGTAGGACGGCATGGGGTACATGGACGGGCTCCTCAGGACGGCATGGCCGGGCGCAGCGCCGGTTCGGCGGCGGCCTGATGGCCGCGCGGGTGGCGGCGCAACTTCAGGTACACACCGTTCTCCCCCACCACCTCGAAGCCATGGCGGAAGTAGAGGCGCTGGGCCGGGTTGTAGGACTCGACATGCAGCCCCGCACTGAGGCCCTCGCGGTCGGCCCGTTCGAGGAAGCGGCCCAGCAGCTCACCGCCAATGCCTCGGCCACAGGCCTCGGGCAACAGCGCCAGATCGATGATCTGCAGGTGGGTGTCGGTCCACAGCAGGTAGGCGCGGCCGATGGGCTGGCCAGCCTGCTCGATGACGTATTGCTCGGCGTCGGCGTAGTGCGCCTGGTAGTAGCTGCGCTGGGCCTGGAACTGCTGGTCGACGAAACGCTCGCGAGCGGCCTGGTCCCAGGGGGTGTGCTCCAGTTCGTGGGCACGGGTGGTGCCATACAGCGTCCGCAGGAAATTGCGGTCTGCTTCGGTTGCCAAGCGGAGGTTCAAGGTGTGGAGAGACATACGGCGTGCATCCCTGCTGGCCCCGGGAATAGAGCCTACAACTGTAGTTACAGTTTCCCTGCACGGAGCATAGACGAGGATTTCAGTTGGCCACCATCGAAAAACCGCCGTTCGGCGGTTTCTGCAATGAATGTGAAGTGGCATTCACAACTGGCGGGGTGAAAGCGCCTCCAGCGCGTCGAAAGGCGCCCTCGCCCACCGCTCGACGGCCGCCCGGGTGGCGTCGTCCGCCTCGCCGCGCTTGGCCTCGCCGTCGGCGCTGAAGGCCATCGCCGGGCGCTTCGCATCGTGCCCGGCAACGGCCTGCAGGTGCGGCACGGCAGCCGGGTCGATGCCCAGCAGCGAGCCCAGGCGGCCCCAGAGGGCGCCGGGTAGCTCGCGGTAGTTCAGGGCCACCGCCTCGCCGGCCGAGCACAGGTCGAGCCCGGCCTGCAGCAGCTGCCCGACCATCCAGGCGAGGTAGTCGCCGGGCGCCAGCGCCTCCCGCCCCGGCAGGCCGTCCAGCCCGGACAGGCCCAGCAATCCGGGAACCGCATGCAAACCGGGCTGGCGCTGGTGGGACACCACCACCTCCAGCGGGTCGCGGTAGAGGAACAGGCACGGCACCTCGGGGTAGAGCCGGCGCAGCAGCTGCGCCTCGAACAGGTTCCAGGCGTCCAGCTTCACCACCAGCCGGGTCTCGCCGCCACGGCGGCGCTGGCCATAGGCCGAGCACAGCGCGCGCACCGTCTCCGCCTGCCAGGCAGAAGCGCCGGGGTCGCGGTAATGCGCGCGCAGCACGGCATCCAGCGGCGGCGGCTCGGACAGCACCACGTGCCCAGGCAAGGCTCGCAGCAACTGCGCCAGCAGGGTGGAGCCGCAGCGGGAGGTGTGGAACACCAGCAGCGAAGGCTCAAGGCCGGGGCTGCGGGCCTGCCAGTCGAGCAGCGCGTCCAGGCCGGTCTGGCGGCGCAGGGCCAGGTTGAACGGCAGGCGCAGCGCTTCGTCCACGTCGTCGCTGAAGAAGGGCCGGGCCAGGGGCGTGGTGCCGAACCAGGCCCAGTCCAGCTGCCAGTTGCCGGCCTGCTCGAAGGCGCGGATCGGCAGCCACTCGGTGAAATCCAGGGCCGTCATCGCATGCTCCATTGGCGGCTCCAGGCCTGCCGTGCCTGGCGCATGACCATGCGCACATCCGCCTCGCTGAACACCAGCCCGAGGGTCTGGCCGGCAGCCACCGCATCGCGGCAGAAATCGGTGGGGTCGGTGATCAGTTGCAGGGCATGGGCCAGTTCCGGGCGCTGCTGCACCTGCTCGTTGAAGGCGGCGAAGGCGCGCATGCCCCGGCTCGGTTGCAGCGCGGGCGTGGTCGCCAGGCCCTCGGCGATGGCCTGGCGCAGGCGTGGGTTCACCATGCAGTCCAGCACCAGGTGGATGCGCGGCCCCGGGCCAGGGTTGTCCACCCGGTGCGGGCGGGACAGGTCGATGAACCAGCACTCCCCCGGTGCCATCGGCACCTGCCGGCCATCCACCAGGAACTCCACATCCGGCGGGCTGAGCAGCGGCACGTGCAGGCGCAGCGGCCCTTCCGGGCTGCCCAGGTCGGGATCGCAATGCTCGCGGATGCTGGCACCGGCGCCCAGGCGCAGCAGGCGGGCGCTGCGCAGGTCCTCGCCGAACCATTCGATGGCCGCCAGCCAGGCCGGCTCGGCTGCGCACAGGGCACTGCGGGCCACCGGGCCGAAACCCGGCGCCAGGGGGATCGGCGCATCCACTGCGGCCACCAGGTCGATGCCGCTCCAGTCGCCCTGGTAATAGCCGGTGTTGAAATGCGCCACCCAGGCCGTCGGGGCGATTCGTTCCAGGGCCGCCAGCAGCGGCGCCAGGTCGAAGCGCCAGGGCAGGCGGGAGCAGATCGGCAAGGCTTCGTCCATGGAACCCTCCTGGCAGGCTGTCCGTTCGATTGTTGAGCTAGAAACCGCTTTCCCTCACCCCCAACGCCGCCATGCGGCGCCAGGCGAAGCCCAGCAGCGATTGCCGGCTGCCCTCCAGCACCACCACGCCGCGCAGCGGCTGGTCGGGGGGCGGCAGGTCCTGCAGCAGGCTGAGGCGCACGCCGTACTGGGCCTGCACCGGCTCGGCGCGTTGCTGGGCATTGCGTCGCACGGCCACCTGGCCGTGGTGGTCGGAGGCCAGGGCCTCCAGTTCGAGGAAGGCGACGCCGGTGGTGTCCACCTCGTCCAGGCGCACCGGCAGGGCCGGCCGCGCCGGGTCGTCGGCGATGAAACGGCCCTCGGTGCCCGGCGCAACCCGCCAGAGGTTCTCCTCGGCCAGGTAGCCACGCAGGCGCAACCCGGGGGCGATCACCCGCGCCAGGGTCTCGCCGCTGTGCAGCCAGCGGCCCACCACCAGGTCCGGTGGCAGGTCGCGCACCACGCCGGCCAGGGGCGCGCGCAACTGCAGGCGCTCACGCTGGGCGGCCAGGCCGCGGTACTCGGCCACGGCCTCGGCCAGCTGCTGCTCGATCACCCCGGTCTCGGCGGCGGTCTCGCTGCGCCCGGCCTGGCGTCGCAACTGCAACTGGAGGATGTCGATCTCGCGGCGGACGATGCCCTGGCGCGCGTCCAGGTCCGGGGATTCCAGCTCCACCAGCAGGGCGCCCTGCTCCACCGTGTCGCCGTCCTTCACCCGCACCGCCTTGACCCGTGCACCGATGGGCGCGTGCAGGGTGCCGGTGCGCGAAGCCTCCAGCATGGCCGGCACGTCCACCGCATTGCGCCAGGGCACCAGCAGCGCCAGCAGCACCAGCCCCAGGGCCGAGCCGGTGAGCAGCACCTTGCGCGGGTCGGCCTGGTCGCGCCGCTGCCACCATTCGCCGAACTCCTTCCAGATCGGCAGGCCGATGAACCACACCAGCTCCACCAGCATCAGGAAGATGCCCAGCACCTTGAAGAACAGGTGGTACACCGTCAGCGCGATGCCGAAGAACAGCGCCGCACGCCAGATCCAAGCCCCGTAGCCCCACACCAGCAGGCGCCGGCGCATGGCCTCGTGCCAGGGCTCGGGGGCCGGCTCGCCGTAGCCGAACAGCGCCTCGCGCAGGCGCCAGCGGCACAGGGCGAAGGCGCGGTTCTGCAGATTCTCCACCTCCCACAGGTCGCTGAGCAGGAAGTAGCCGTCGAAGCGCATGAAGGGGTTGAGGTTGATCGCCAGGGTGGTGATCCAGGTGGCGCTGGAGAGCATGAAGGCCGCAGTGCGCGCCGGCCCGTCCGGCAGCAGCGACCAGGCCAGCAGCGCCAGCACCGCCAGCACCAGTTCGGCCAGCACCCCACCGGCGCCGATCAGCAGGCGTGAGCGGCGGTCCTGCACCCGCCAGGCATCGCTGACGTCGGTGTAGAACATCGGCAGCAGCACCATGAAGGCCAGCCCCATGCTCTGCACCCGGCAGCCGGCGCGCTTGGCCATGAAAGCGTGGCCGAACTCGTGGCAGAGCTTGGCGAAGGTCAGCGCGATGCCGAAGGCCAGGGCGCCGCCCAGGCTGAACAGGTGCGGGAAGGTGGCCAGGTAGCGCTCCCAGTCCCGCGCCACCAGGAACAGCCCCAGCAGTAGGATCACCGGCAGCCCGCGCCGCAGCAGCCAGGGCCCGTTGCGCTCCAGCACCGGCCAGGCACGGTTGAGGAAGCGGTCCGGCCGCCACAGCGGGATGCGGAAGAACAGGTACTGGTGCAGCACCTGCTGCCACAGGCTGTGGCGCGTGCTGGCGCGCTTGAGGCTGTAGCTGGCGCGCTGCTCCGGGTCGAGGGCGGCGATCAGGTCGTGCCCGCGTAGAAAGCGCAGCATCTGCTCCAGCTCACCGGCCCCGAGAGGCGCGCCCGGCTCGGCGTTGGCCGCCGCCAGCACCGCGCGGGGGTCGCCCAGGGACCAGTGGCGCAGCAAGCGCACGGCCGCCGCGCCGAGTTTGAAATAGCGGCCGCGCAGCGGGTCGGCCAGGGTCCATTGCGGCGCGCCCTCGCGGGTTGGCGCGGCGGCGGACAACTGCAGGTCGGAACGCAGGGCCGGCAGCATCACAACCCCAGGTTCTGGCGCAGCGCCGCCAGGGGCCGGCGCAGCAGGTAATAGGCCAGCGGCGCGCGGGCGCCGAACAGCTTGGCGGTGCCGCGCAGGCCGATGCGCGGCGGGGCGTCGGCGAAGGCCGCGTCGAGGCGGTAGGCCAGTTGCCCGGCGGCGGTGGCCTGGGCTTCGTAGGCAGCCCGCTCCAGGCGCGCGTCATGGCGGTTGAGCGGATCGCTGTCGAGGAACAGCGCCACCTCGGCGCCAGGCTCCAGGGCGATGGCGTCGCCCACCGGCAGCTCGATGCGCAGTTCGGCCTGGGCCGGGTCGGCGATCTGCATCAGCCGCTCGCCGGTCTGCACCGGCTTGCCGGTGAGGCGCTCGGCATCGGCGAACACGGCGATGCCGGCGCGCTCGGCACGGACTTCGCTGCGCGCCAGCAACTGCCTGGCGTAGTCGCGCTCGGCGCGCTTCTGCTCCACGCGGGCGGCCAGCAGGTCGATGCGCGCGCTGGATTCGGCATCGGCGAAGGCGCGCTGGCTGTTGGCCTTCAGCTCCGCCTCGGCCACCCCCAGGGCGCGCTCGGCAACGTCGGCCTGGGCCTTGAGGGTGGTGGCGTCGAAGCGCACCAGCAGGTCACCGGCGGCGACGCTCTGGTTGGGTTTGACGAGGAATTCGGCGATCACCCCGTCCAGCGGCGCGGCCACCACGCGGCCGCCCTGGGGCACCACTTCAGCGGGCGCCAGCACCGACTGGCGCACCGGCACCAACAGCACCAGGGCCAGCGCGGCGGCCAGGGCCAGGAGCTTCTTCTTCGGCCAGCGCAGGCGCCAGGGCTTGCGCGGCTGCAGGGCCAGCCAGGCGTGGCCGTAGGTGCCGCCCAGTTGCACCAGCAGGGCCTGCTCGGCCTCGCTCCAGGGGGTGTCGCGGGCGATCCACAGGCCGCCGAACACGGCGCCCTGGCGGTCCTTCAGCGGCAGCCAGAAGGCATGGGGCGCGGACAGTGCCTGCCAGTCGTCACGGCTGCTCTCGTCCAGGCTGCCGGGGTCGACCACGCCAGGCTCGCCCAGCAGGCCGGCGGCCAGGCGCTGGGCTGCCGCCCGTTCGACGAAGGCGACGAAGGGGGCGTTGGGCTCCACCACGCTGATGCCGGTGAGGGCGCTGACCTTGCCAGCGACCAGCAGCGCGGCGTGGCGGTAGCCGAACAGGCCCTGGCCATCGTTGACCATGGCGAAGGCCAGTTGCTCGGTCGTGGCGGCCTGCCGGGCCTGGGCCTGGAGGCCGAGGAAGACCGCGAAGACGCGCTCGGCGAAACCGGGCACCGGTGCGTTCATCGCGCCTCCGGGAAGCGCGCGCTGCCGCTCATGCCGGCCACCAGGCCCGGTGCATCCTCGGGCAGGCCGCCGATCAGCAGCAGCGTCTGGCTGCCTTCGTCGATGCGCGCGCCCAGGCGCTTGACCACGGCCTTGAGCGGCGTGCCGGTCTCGTCGGGGATGAACTCGAAGGGCTGGCCCGGCTTGAGGGCGCCGATCCAGCGCGAAGGCACCAGCAGGTGGATCTCCAGGGTGCGGTTGTCCACCACCTCCAGCAGCGGCGCGCCGCCGGGCACGCTCTCATGGGGCTGCACGCGGCGGTTGACCACCTGGCCGTCGTAGGGGGCCTTCACCTGGCAGCGCTGCACCTGCACCTGGTAGACCTGCGCCTCAGCCTGGGCCTGGGCCTGGCGGGCCTCGGCCAGGGCCACTTCGAAGCGCCCGACGGAGTTGAGGGCGGCCAGCTGCTGCTTGTTCTTCAGCTCCTCGCGGGCGGCGCGGGTGGCGGCGTTGGAGGCGGTGAGCTGGGCCTGGTAGGCGCTGCAGTCGAAACGCACCAGCACGTCGCCGGCCTTGAACGACTGCCCTTCGGCAAAGGGCATCTCGACGATGCGCCCGGCCAGCTCGCTGGACAGCACCGCCTGGTTGCGGGCCCGCAGCACGCCCCGTGGCGAGGGGGCCGATGCGGCGGCGGTGGAGGGTGCAGGGGCATCCAGCAACGGATCGTGGGCGGAGGGCTCGTCGGCCCAGGCGGCGGTTGCCATCGCCAGCGAACCCGCCAGCCCGTACATCAGGTGCTTCATAGGTCTGTCCCTAGATTCCAAGTGGTGCAGAGTCTAGGAGAGCGCTCGGACAATAGGAATCGGGTGTCGGAAAGATTCCTCCGCCGAGGACGAAGCGTCACACCATCGCCAGGGACCGCTTGCGGGTGGGGGCCGGCCAGGCGCGGTCGATCAGTGCCAGGTCCTCCGCGTCCAGGCGCAGGGCATGGGCGGCGGCGTTCTGCTCGATGTGCTTGGCCTCCACCGCCTTGGGGATCACCATCACCCCGTCCTGGCGCAGGGCCCAGGCCAGGGCCACCTGGGCGGGGCTGGCGCCGTGGCGCCGGGCCACCTCCAGCAGCGCCGCATCCCGCAGCAGCGCCCCACCCTGCCCCACGGGGCAGTAGGCCATGAGCGGCAGACCCTCGGCCTGCTGGCGCGGCAGCAGGTCGAACTCGATGCCCCGCGCCTCGGGGTTGTAGAGCACCTGGTTGGCGGCGCAGCCGGGGGGCAGCGCGTCGAGGTCGGCAACGTCGAAGTTGGACACGCCCCAGCGGCGGATCAGCCCGCGCTCGCGCAACTGCTCGAAGGCGTCCACCGTCTCCTCCAGCGGGTGCTCGCCGGGCCAGTGCAGCAGGTACAGGTCGAGGTGGTCGGTGCCCAGGCGCCGCAGGCTGCGTTCGCAGGCCTGGGGGATGCCCCGGCGGCTGGCGTTCCAGGGGTACACCTTGCTGACCAGGAACACCTGGTCGCGACGCCCGGCGATGGCTTCGCCCACCACCGTTTCGGCGCCGCCTTCGGCGTACATCTCGGCGGTATCGATCAAGCTCAGGCCCAGCTCCAGGCCCTGGCGCAGGGCGGCCACTTCGCGGGGGCGCTGGTCGGCGCGCTCGCCCATGTGCCAGGTGCCCTGGCCGATGGCCGGCACGCGGGTGCCGTCGGGGAAGGTGATCTCACGCATGGGGCGCCTCCTCGGGTTCGAAGCGGATGGAGTCGGCCGGCGCCAGGCGCAGCGGATGGCGCGGCTGGATGAACTGGGCCCAGACCCAGTTGTGGTGCTCGACGATGGCCTCGGCGCGCTGGTGCGGGCGGTCCTTGGTGGTGTGGCCGTCGCTGACCAGGGTGACGCTGAAGCCCTCGCTGGTGGCGCGGCGGATGGAGGTGTCGACGCAGAACTCGGTGGCGTAGCCCACCACCACCAGCTCGGTGACGCCCAGGGCCTGCAGGGTGGCCTTGAGCGGGGTTTCGAAGAAGGCGTCGCAGGCCGTCTTGCGTACCACCGGGTCGAGGGGCGCGCGCTCCAGGCCCGGGTGCAGCTGCCAGCCGATGCAGCCGGGTTCCAGCTCGCTGCCCGCCTCGCCGTCGTGCTGCACGTAGAGCACCGGGGCGCCGGCGGTGCGGGCGCGGTCGGCCAGGCGGTTGATGGTGGCGATCAACTCGGCGGCGCGCCACGGCTCCGGGTCGGCGAAGAACAGCCCCGCCTGCACGTCCACCACCAGCAATGCCTTGCTCATCGTCGTTCCTTGGGAGGGAGGGTGTGGCTGGCGATAGTGCCGGCTGGCGCCGCCCCGGTAAAGACGACCGCTGGTCTGCGCGGCGGAAACTCCACCCCCTGCCCCGGTCACAGCTTCAGGACCCCTTTCCGGCCTCTTGCCGCCCGCCCGAGTACGCCGCCATGCAGACAGGACGCGACCTCCGCATCGACTTCTTCCGTGGACTGGCCCTGGTGTTCATCTTCTGGGACCACATCCCCCACAACCCCCTGGGCGCGGTGACGCCGCGCAACGTGGGGCTCAGCGACGCGGCGGAGATCTTCGTCTTCCTGGCCGGCTACGCGGCGCTGCTGGCCTACGGCAAGCTGCTGCGGCGCGACGGCTATGGAGTGGCCTGCCTGCGCATCCTGCGTCGCGCCTGGGTGCTGTACATCGCCCACATCTTCCTGCTGGCGGTGCTGATGGGGATGGTGTTCTTCGCCAACGCCCAGGTGGGCGGGCGCGACTTCATCGACGAAATGGGCCTGGACTACTTCCTGGCCAACCCGCAGCAGGCGCTGATCGACGAGCTGCTGCTGCGCTTCAAGCCCAACCTGATGGACCCGCTGCCGCTGTACATCGTGCTGCTGGCCGGCTGGCCGCTGGTGCTGCCGCTGCTGCTGCGCCACCCGCGCACCACGGTGGCGCTGTCGGCGCTGGCGTACCTGGGCGCGCCCTACTGGAACCTGACGGCGCACCCGGGCGGCGAATGGTTCTTCAACCCGCTGGCCTGGCAGTTCCTCTTCGTCCTCGGCGGCGCGGCGGCCCTGCACGCCCAGCGCCACCCGGCCCCGAACCTGACCCCGGCCTGGCGCGGCACGCTGCTGACCGGTTGCCTGCTGTACCTGGCGGCCAGCGCGGCGCTGGCGCTGAGCTGGAAGGTGCCGGGCCTGCACGATGCCTGGATGCCGGACGCGGTGGCGCGGGTGATCTATCCCCTGGACAAGACCGACCTCTCGCCCCTGCGCCTGCTGCACTTCCTCGCCCTCGCCTACTGCACCGCGCGCCTGCTGCCGGGCGGCACCTGGCTGCAGCGCTGGCC
This sequence comes from Pseudomonas sp. SLBN-26, assembly GCF_006715895.1. Classification (NCBI taxonomy): domain Bacteria; kingdom Pseudomonadati; phylum Pseudomonadota; class Gammaproteobacteria; order Pseudomonadales; family Pseudomonadaceae; genus Pseudomonas; species Pseudomonas sp. SLBN-26. Next base: position 5,904,490 of record NZ_VFOB01000001.1, on the reverse strand, counting down.
GGCACGGGAGGTGGTGCGCATGGGGCGGCACTCGCTGGAGGTGTTCTGCCTGAGCGTGCTGCTGGCGCCGCTGGCCGATGCCCTGGCCACCCTCTACCGGATAGGGGCCGTGGGCCAGGTGGCCCTGGCCTGCGCCGGTGTGCTGCTGATGGTGGCCCTGGCCGGCTGGCTGGACCTGATCGGCCGGCTCGGCCAGCGGCAGCCGCCGAAGCCGGCGCTGGCCGCCCGTGGCTACGGCACCACGCCCTACGCGGCGGCGTCCTGAACCCGCAGCTCCATCAGCAGCGACAGCGGCATGCCGGTTTCCGGGTGGCACGGCTCACTGAGCCGCTCCAGCCGGAAGCCGGCATCGGTGACCAGGTTGAACCAGCCATGGACGGTGCGGAAGTACCAGGGCATCGGCTCGCGGAAGCCCTCGCCCATGCTGGCGAAGGTCTCCAGGCGCCAGCCGTCCCGGTAGCCTTCCGGCCCGCAGGCGGTCATCGGGTGGACGGTCTGGATCACCACCCGCCCCCGGGGCTCGAGCAGGCGTATCAGGGTGGCGAGGATCGGCCTCAGGTCCTCCTCCAGCAGGGAGAAGTTGCAGACGATGAGGTCGTACTGGCCGTAGACCTTGTAGTCCATCTCCACGACCCGGTAGTCGTCCGCCACGAACTGGCCGATGCCCTGGTTGCCATGGGCCTGCCGGGCGGCCTCGATCAGTTCATAGGACGCGTCCACCCCGACGAAATCGATCCCCCGGTAGAGCAACTCGCGGCACAGCCAGCCTTCACCACAGCCCAGGTCGAGCACCCGGCGCGGCCGGGGCGTGAGCACCGCATCCAGCACGGCCTGGTCGGTGACCAGGCGGCGGCTCTCGATACGGCCACTGCGCACGGCGTCGACCCAGGCCTGCGCATTGGCCCGCCAGCTGTCACGGATACGTTGGCTCGTCGAATCGGTCATGGCGCTCGCTCCCGGGAAAACGCGCGAATGAAAGCACAGCGCGCCCCACCCTGCCCATGACCGGCGGCCGATGATCGGCGCACCGGCCCCATTGCCCGCCGGGTGCGCCGCGACGGACTACGCTTGCAGCGAGAGCAGTCACCTGAGGCGGGTTCTCGATCATGGGCGTTGCCTGGCAGTCCCACGCATCATCGACCCGGTTGTCTTCGCACAGCCTGGACCCGGTGATCGCGCGCCGCCGGGCCCGCCGACGCCGTCACCGCCTCGCCGTGTGGCTGTTCCTGCTGCTGGTGGCGGTGATCCTGGCGCTGCTGGCCCGCGAGGAAATGCGCCACGCCTGGCTGCAATCCCGCGAGATCAGCCGCTACGCCGCCACCCTGGACTACCGCCTTGGCGACGGGCCCAGCCCGGCCATCCTCTTCCCCCACGACGGCCCCTTCGACAAGCGCCTGGGCTACGCCCACCTGCCGGCCATGCTGCAGCGCCTGGAACAGCGCGGCTACGAGATCCGCCAGCAGGTGCGCTTCTCCCCGGCGCTGCTGGAATACACCCAGCACGGGCTGTTCCCGCCCTACCGGGAGAAGGTCCAGGCCGGGCTGGACATCCGCGACTGCCGCAACGAACCGCTGTACACCTTCCGCTATCCGCAACAGCTCTACGGCGCCTTCGACGAGATCCCGCCGCTGCTGGTGAGCAGCCTGCTGTTCATCGAGAACCGCCACTTGCTGGACACCTCGCCCCTGGCCAACCCGGCGGTGGACTGGCCGCGCTTCGCCAAGGCTGCCCTGACCCAGGCCGGCAAGGTGCTGGACGTGCCCGGCCAGAGCGCCGGCGGCAGCACCCTGGCGACCCAGCTGGAGAAGTACCGCCACTCCCCCGCCGGGCTGACCCTCTCGGCCCGCGACAAGCTGCTGCAGATGGCCTCGGCCAGTGTGCGCGCCTACCAGGGCGGGCCGGAGACGCTGCCGGCGCGGCGCCGCATCGTGCAGGACTACCTCAACAGCGTGCCGCTCTCCGCCGCCCCCGGCCACGGCGAGGTGCACGGCCTGGCCGACGGGCTGCGGGTGTGGTTCGGCGCCGACTTCGAGCGCAGCAACCGCCTGCTGGGCCAGCCCCAGGACGAGCCCGGCGGCCTGGCCGAACGGGGCCTGGCCCTGCGCGAGGCGGTGGCGCTGATGATCGCCCAGCGGCGCCCGTCCCATTACCTCGGGCGCGGCCGCGACGAGCTGGAGGCCCTCACCGACAGCCACCTGCGCCTGCTGGCCGGCGCCGGGGTGCTGCAGCCCGCCCTGCGGGACGCCGCCCTCGGCGCACGGCTGACCTTCCGCGATCTGGAACAGGACCCGGCGCTGGCACGGGTGGACGGCAACAAGGGCATCAGCCTGGCCCGCACCCGGCTGTCGAGCCTGTTGCAGATGCCGCTGTACGACCTCGACCGCCTCGACCTGGGCGCCCGCACCAGCCTCCAGGGCGAGCTGCAGCAGGCCGTCACCACCTACCTGCACGACCTTGCCGAACCCGCCTTCGCCCAACAGGCCGGGCTGCTCGGCGAGCGCATGCTGACGGCGGAGAAGACCCGCGACGTGCGCTACAGCTTCACCCTCTTCGAGCGCACCCCGGCGGGCAACCAGGTGCGGGTGCAGACCGACAACACCGACCAGCCCTTCGACATCAACGAAGGCAGCAAGCTGGAGCTGGGCTCCACCGCCAAGCTGCGGGTGCTGGCTACCTACCTGGACTTCGTCGCCCGCCTGCACCAGCGCTACGCCGGGCTCGACACCAAGGCCCTGCGCGAGGTCAACGTGGACCCGCAGGACGTGCTCAGCCGCTGGGCGCTGGACTACCTGGCCAGCCACCCGGACGCGCGCCTGGCGCCGATGCTCGATGCCGCGCTGGAGCGCACCTACTCCGCCAGCCCGGCGGAACGCTTCTTCACCGGCGGCGGCATGCACACCTTCGGCAACTTCCGTCGCGAGGACAACGGCCGCACCCCGACCCTGCGCGAGGCCCTGCGCGAATCCATCAACCTGCCCTTCGTGCGCTTGCTGCGCGACCTGGTGCGCCACGCCATCTACTGCCCCGACGGCGACAAGGCCGCCCTGCTGCGGGACGACCGCGACCCGCGCCGGCAGGGCTACCTGGACCTGTTCGTGTCCCGCGAGAGCCAGACCTACCTGCTGCGCTTCTGGAACAAGTACAAGGGCAAGGACGCCGACGCCCGCATGGCCACCTTCCTCGACGGGCTGAACCCCTGGCCCGCCCGGCTGGCGGCGATCCACCGCTACCTGCAGCCCCAGGCCGACCGCGCCACCTTCGCCGCCTTCATGCGCGCGCGCCTGCCCGGCGAAGCCCTCGGCGACAAGCGCCTGGCGGATCTGTACGACCGTTACGGGCCGGGCGCCTTCGACCTCAACGACCAGGGCTACATCGCCCGCGTGCACCCGCTGGAGCTGTGGCTGCTGGCCTACCTGCAAGGCCACCCGCAGGCGAGCTTCCGCGAGGCGGTGGAGGCCAGTGGCGAGGTACGCCGCGAGGTCTACGGCTGGCTGTTCAAGTCCCAGCGCAAGAACGCCCGGGACTCGCGCATCCGCACCATGCTGGAGGTGGAGGCCTTCCTCGACATCCACCAGCATTGGCGTCAGCTCGGCTACCCGTTCGACCACCTGGTGCCGTCGCTGGCCACCGCACTGGGCAGCTCCGGCGACCGCCCGGCGGCCCTGGCGGAGCTGATGGGGATCATCATCAACGACGGCGTGCGCCTGCCGACGGTGCGCCTGGACGACCTGCACTTCGCCGCCGACACCCCCTACGAAACCCGGGTGCTGCACGAAACCAGCGGCGGCAGGCGGGTGATGCCCTCCGAGGTGGCCGCCGCCCTGCGCGGCGCCCTCGCCCAGGTGGTGGAAGGCGGCACGGCGCGACGCCTGCAGGGCGCCTTCCGCCAGCCAGATGGCCAGCCGCTGGTGATGGGCGGCAAGACCGGCACCGGCGACAACCGCCTGCAGACCTTCGGCCGGGGCGGCCAGGTGCTCGCCTCCCGGGCGCTGAACCGCACCGCGACCTTCGTGTTCTACCTGGGCCCACGCCACTTCGGCACGCTGACCGCGTACGTGGCCGGCGACGAAGCCTCGGGGTTCCGCTTCACCTCGGCGCTGCCGGTGCAGGTGATGAAGGGCATGGCGCCGTTGCTGCAGCCCTACCTGGAGCCTGGGCGTGCCACCTTGTGCCAGGGGCCGCAGACGGCGTTGGAGGTAAGGCAGTTGTAGCGATGAAGGCCGCGTTGCCGGCCTGTGGACAGCTGGGCGGAGGAGCTGGAAAGGCCGAGGGCACGCTCGCCTTGCCGGGCGAGCACCTGGTCTCTGAAGCAGACGCCCGCCAGACGGTGAGCAAATCTGAAGCGCTTGCGAAAAGCCGTTTGCCCCCCGCCTATTCCCGTACCTCGTCTTCATCCCCCCACGCCGCTGCCTGCTCCAGCAGGTCGGGGGCGAGGCTCTTGCTGGCGCGGGCGCCCAGCAGCTTGAGGTTCTCGGCACGGGAGATGAGGTTGCCGCGCCCGTCCACCAGCTTGTTGCGGGCGGCGGCGTAGGCCTTGTCCAGTTGCTGCAGGCGGCTGCCCATCTCGTCCAGGTCCTGGATGAAGGCGACGAACTTGTCGTACAGCGCCCCGGCGCGCTCGGCGATCTCGCGGGCGTTCTGGGTCTGCCGTTCCTGGCGCCAGAGGCTGTCGATCACCCGCAGGGTGGCCAGCAGGGTGGTGGGGCTGACGATGACGATGTGCTGGTCGAAGGCTTCCTGGAACAGGCCGGGGTCGGCCTGCACGGCGGCGGCGAAAGCAGCTTCGATGGGCACGAAGAGCAGCACGAAGTCCAGGCTGTGGAGCCCTTCCAGGCGCTGGTAGTCCTTCACCGAGAGGCCCTTGAGGTGGCCGCGCAGGGAGCCGACGTGGGCCTTGAGGGCCTGGAGGCGGGCATTCTCGTCCTCGGCGGCGAGGTAGCTCTGGTAGGCGGTGAGGCTGACCTTGGCGTCCACCACCACCTGCTTGTCGCCGGGCAGCTGGATCAGCACGTCCGGCTGGAAGCGCTGGCCGTCGGGGCTGTTGAGGCTGACCTGGGTGCGGTACTCGCGGCCCTTCTCCAGGCCGGCATGCTCCAGCACCCGCTCCAGCACCAGTTCGCCCCAGTTGCCCTGGGTCTTCTGGCCCTTGAGGGCGCGGGTGAGGTTGGTGGCTTCGTCGCCCAGGCGCTGGTTGAGCTGTTGCAGGCGTTCCAGTTCGCGGCCGAGGGAGAAACGCTCGCGCGCCTCTTGTTGATAACTCTCCTCGACGCGCTTCTCGAAAGCCTGGATGCGCTCCTTGAGCGGGTCGAGCAACTGGCCGAGGCGCTGCTGGCTGGTTTCGGCGAAGCGCTGCTCGCGCTCGTCGAAGATGCGCCCAGCGAGTTCGGCGAACTGGGCACGCAGGTCGTCACGGGCGGCTTGCAGGTCGGCCAGGCGCTGGGCGTGGGCCTCCTGCTGCTCGCGCAGTTCGGCGGCCAGGGCGGCGCGCTCGCTGTCGAGACGGCGCAGCTCGGCGTCCTTGCTGGCGCGTTCGTCGTTCCAGCCGGCGACGGCTTCACGGGCGGCGCGGCGCTCCACGGCCAGCAGTTCGGACTCGCGGCGCAGAGCGGCAAGCTCGGCCTGCTGGTCGGCGTTGAACTGGTTCAGTTCGCGCACTTCCGCCCGGCAGTCCTCCAGCTGGGCGGCGAGGCCGTCCTGGGCCAGTTGGGCAGTGGCCAGGCGCTCGTCCAGCACCAGGCGCTCGGCCTCCAGGACGGTGACCCGGCGTTGCTGGCGCCAGGCCAGGCCGAGCAACGGCGCGGCGGCCAGCAGCAGGCCAAGCAGCAGGTTGGGCAGATCGAGTGGCATGGAGGGCTCCGCGGCAGGGTGCCGGGCAGTATACCCAGCGCTCTGGGGGCGGTCAGGCCTGGGGCAGGCGGGTCAGCAGGCGGCTGGCCTCGTGGGAACCCTGGGCGGCGGCCTGTTCCAGCCAGTGGCGGGCCTGCTGAAGTTCCTGGGTACGCGGCTGGGTATAAAGACGCCCCAGTTCGAGCTGGGCGCGGCGGTCGCCGGCACGGGCGGCCTGGCGCAGCAGGTCGAGGCCGATGCGGCGGTCGCGGGTGTTGCCACAGTCCCGGCAGAGCATCTGCCCAAGGCGGCTCTGGGCGGCGACCACGCCCTGGCGGGCGGGCTGCTTGAGCAGGCGGCCGGCGATGCGCTTGACGCTGTCGGCCTGGCTCAGTCGCGGGCTGTCCAGCAGCCACAGGGCGACGCGCAACGGCAGGCGTTGGTCATCGGTGCGGGAAGGGTCGATGGCGGGGGTGCGAAACTTCATTGAAAGGCAGGGGAAGCCGAGAAGGCGCGCCACTCTACTCCTTTTTTTCCACAGGTAAAGACTTGCCAATATCCACAGGCGGCGTTCTAGAGGGCCGCCTTGGGACAATCCACAGAAGCTGTGGATAACTTTGTGAAAAACGTGCTCACACTTCTCCCGGGGCCCGATGGAACGGGCCTTACAGACAGATTGGCGATTTTTTCACCAGTGGAAAAAGTCCTTATTTTTCATCGTTTTAGATTGACAAGACGAAGAATCAAATGGTTACGCGCGTTTGTGACTGCGAAATGACAGGGTGCTTCGCGAGTGTGCACAACTGCGTTCACGGCCCCGCGCGAACGCCCTGTTTCAGGGCGTTTGGCGGGGGGTGACAGGGCCCATTCCGGGTCACGCCGGCTGGGGGATGACGCCGTCCACCAGGAAGGCTTCGCGGCGGAACAAACGAGGCTGGTCCGGCGCCTGGGCGTGCTTGTAGGCGACGTAGTCGGCGGTGGTTTCGCAGAACCAGGGGGTGAGGTTGCGCGGGCGCCGTTCGGTGAAGGCGTCGGGGGTGAACAGGGCGATGTTCAGCCCCTGCTGCGGGCAGCGGGCGGAGCGGTATTCGAAGGCTTCGACCCCGGCGGCACGCATGGCCGCCCCCAGGGCCTGGGTGGCACGGTAGTCGCGGCGATCGAGCAGCGCCGGGTAGGCATCGAACGGCGGGTTCTGCAGGCTCACGCCGCGCTCCACCTGGAAGCGCGCCTCGAAGGAGGCGTGCTCCGAGAGGATGCGTCCGCTGGGCGGTGGGGTGGCCATGCCGCTCCACAGCACGAAGCGGTAGAAGGCGCCTTCGGCCATGGCCGTCTCCAGGCGCGCGGCGGCGTAGAACAGGCTGGGCTCGTGCACCGTGCCGAAGCGCGAGCCCCAGCGCAGCGGCGGGTAGCGGAACGGGGTCTTGAGCAGGTAGTGCAGCGGCTCGGCGCTGCGCGGCAGGAGCGGTTTGCTGGTCTCGATGAGTTCTTCCAGCAGGGCCTGTTCGGCGAGGTTGTCCACCAGTTGCAGGGTCGCCACCTGTTCCTGGCTCTCCACCAGGCGTACCACGCGCCCGCGCAGAGGGGTGATGTGGCGTTCGCCGTCGCATGCGCTCCAGATGTCCATTTCCATGCGCTCTAACTCTCAGACCTTGCCGCGAATGGCGTCGAGGTACTCCACCACCCGCACCAGCCCCTGCACCTGCCCCATCAGCTCCAGGGGTACGCCGCCGAGGTGACGGTTCTCGGTGCGCAGGAAGTGGCGCATGTCCTCGAGGTTGCCGCCGAACAGCGCGAACAGGGCGCGGTAGATGCGGATCACCAGCAGCGCCAGTTCACCGGTCTTGCTCTGCGGGCGGATGCTGCCGGCGTCGGCCCAGCGGGTGACGACGGTGCGGTGGACGCCGACGATGTCGGCCAGTTGCTGGCGGGTCAGCCCCAGTTGCTCGCGGGTGTTGAGCAGGGCCTTGGCCAGGACGGCGTCGGGATCGAGGTGGGGGCGGGTCAGCGCGCTCATGGTCTTCCTCCGTGCGTTGGCATCAATATACATCATCGATGCTGCTTTATCACACACGGAAGCGCCCTGCGGGCGCATCGACAGCCACGCGCCAGGACGTAGAATGGCCCGCCCACGCGAACCGGACCGACCATGGACAAAGCCCACCTGCTCCGCCTCATCCTCGACCGCCTGGCCGACGACCTGCAGTTGCTGCAGCGGGCGGCACAGACCGCCTACGAGACGGCGACCCACGAGGAGAACATCGCCGAGAACAAGTACGACACCCTCGGCCTGGAGGCGTCCTACCTGGCCACCGGGCAGGCCCGCCGTGCTGCGGAGATCCGCCAGGCGGTGGGCCTGTACGAGGCGCTGGTGCTGCGGCCCTACGACCCAGAGCGCGGCATCGCCCTGGGTGCGCTGGTGTGCCTGGGTGACGAACAGGGCGGCGAGCGCTGGCTGTTCCTCGGCCCGGAGGCGGCCGGCCTGCTGGTCCAGGCCGAGGGTGCCGAGGTGACGGTGATCACCCCGCGCGCGCCCCTGGGCCAGGCCCTGCTGGGCAAGCGCGAGGGTGACGAAGTGGTGGTCGCCCCTGCGGGCGTGCCCCAGGTGTACGAGGTGCTGCAGGTGGCCTGAGCGGCTAGCCTTGCCCCCATCCAGAAGGAGACCGACATGACCCGCCGTACCCGCCCGCCCCTGCGTATCACCTATTCCCCGCTGCAACTGGTGCTGTGCATCGCCCTGGGCATCTGGCTCGGCGCGGTCGCCGTGGTGGCCACTGCGTGGCTCGGCTACCAGGCAGTGGTGGCCCAGGCCTGGAGCCAGGCGTCGGGGCGTGCCGCCCTCCCCTCCATCCCGCCAGCCGATGCGCCGGCGCCCCAGGTGGACAAGGGCAGCGAGATGTTCCAGCACTACCAGGAGCGGCTGGACGCCGCCCAGCAGCGCGACAACGAACGGGCGGAGGCCCGCGATCGCGCACAAAGCCCGCAATGCCAGTTCTGGCGCGAGCAGCAGCGCAATGCGCCGACGGAAAAGGCCCGGCAGAACGTCGAGCGCTTCTGCCAGTAAGAACCGTTGGGCCGGCACCGGCCCGACCAAGCGACCTGCACTTTCCGCCCACCGGGTTGCCCAACCCTGCATGGGGTGGCCTGGCGCCATCCGACGAATGCCCTGTCGCCTGCCGACCGGAGGCCATGCCCTGACACACCCGGCGAAGCGGCGCGGACTAGACTTTCCAGCAGGCACCCACACGCGGGTGCCAAGGCGGTTGTTATGAGTCCTGAAGGCTTTATCGTGCTGTTGGTCGTGGGCTGGCTGCTGGTGGCAGTGGCCATGTTGTGGGGCATGTTGCGCATCGCCCATCACCACCACCATCCCACCACCCGAGCGCCACGCCAGGCGCCCCACCCGCGCAAGCCCGGCAAGTCGCGCCAACTCCTCCACTGACCCCGAACGGCCCTGGGCATCCCTGCCTCAGGGCCGGCGGAAGCTGTGGGTCACCACGCCCCGGACGCGCCACGCTTCGCCCGGTGCGAGCGTTACCGGCGGGTAGCCCTCGCTGGCGGCGCGGAGCACCTTATGGCCGTTCTCCAGGCACAGCCGGCGGATGCAGAAATCGCCCTCGATGCGGACGACCACCAGGCTGCCATCGCCAGGCTCCAGGGCCCGGTCGGCCATGAGGATGTCCCCGGCGTACAGGCCGATGGCGCTCATGCTGTCGTCCTCCAGGCGCAGGCTGAAGGTCTGCGGGATGTCGACGCCGAGCAGGTCGTCCAGCGGCGCGCTGCCCGCCAGGTGCAGGCGGACCGGCTGCCGGGGGGCCTGGTCGAGGGCGAGGGTGTAGAGCGGCAGGGTGGCGTACGAGGGGCCGAGGCGGCCGATGATGCGGACAGTCCCCATGGCGGATTCTCCGAATACTGTTCATACATACAGTATTTCGAGAAAGGAAACGCCGTCAACGGGGAGAAGCCCTTGCGCCGGGGCCATCGGCGCAAGGGAACAGCTGGGATCAGCGCACGTAGTCCGGACCCCAGCGGTCGCTCTGGCGAACGCTCTGGGAGCGCAGCAGGCCCTTGCCGCCGGCTGCCTTGGCAGCGGCGATCTCGTCGTCGATCACCTTGGTGGAGATGGACAGCCAGCTGGTGACGAAGGCCATGGCATCGGCATGCAGCTCCAAAGCCTCCAGGCTGATGTTGGCCGTGCTGTCGCAGGCATTGTGGTAGCACGGATCGAACGGCTTGCCGGCAGCACCGCCGTACTTCTGCGCCTGTTCGGGGGTCTTGATGTCCTCGGCGCCGGTGAACAGGCCACCGAAGGCGATGCCGTCCTCGAAGAACTGCGCGTAGTCGGAGCGGAAGTCGATCTCGGTGCCTTCGCTGGCCTGGTTGCGCAGCTTGAAGTAGGCCTCGAACAGGTGCTCGATGGCGCCGGAGCCGGGCGGGCCCTGCAGACCGAAGGACGAGCCGTCACCGTCGTAGATCTGGTTGGCGTAGTTGGGCGAACCGATCATGTCGAAGTTCAGGTAGGCCTTGATCTTCTTCTTCTCCTCGGCGGTGAGGTTCTTCACGTAGTAGGTCGAGCCCACCAGCCCGGCCTCCTCCGCGCCCCACCAGGCGAAACGCAGCTTGTTCAGCGGGTAGGCCTTGCGCAGCAGCACGGCCATTTCCAGCAGGGCGGCGCTGCCGGAGCCGTTGTCGTTGATGCCCGGGCCTTCGAACACCGAGTCCAGGTGGGCGCCGGCCATCACCACGTTGTTCGGGTTGCCGTAGCGGGTCTCGGCGACCACGTTGTAGGTCTGGGTCTTCTCGCGCACCACGTCCACCACCATGCGCAGCTGCAGGCCGGGGGTCTGCGACCAGGCCACGCCGTTGTCGTAGGTGGCGAACATCACCGGTACGCCGCCTTCGTAGCCGTCGCCGAGGGTGACGTTCTCCAGGCCCTTGCGGTCGTCGGTGTTGCCCTGGTTGAAGATGATCACCCCCGCCGCACCGGCGGCCGCGGCGTTCTCCGCCTTGACCTCGAAGCTGCAGGTGCCGCGCTGGACCAGGGCGATGGCGCCGCTGGGGAAGTTGGCGAAGTCCTCCGCTTCGCAGCCGCTGCTGCTGGTGTTGCCGGCCCCCAGGGCCAGGTCCACCGGCACCACCGGGGCGCTGATGTCACCGGCCTCGGTCTGGGAGAGGTAGTTGAAGTCGGTCTCCCACACGTAGTTGCCCGGAGTGGGCGACACGGCGCTGAGGGTGCCCGGCCCCTTCGGGTAGAAGGCGGTGAAGGGGAACGGCTGCACCGTGACCTTGTAGCCGGCCTTCTCCAGGGTGCGCTTCACGTAGTCGATGGAGGCCTGGTAGCCCGGCCGGCCGGCGGCGCGGTTGCCCTCGTTGAGGCTGGCGATGTCTTCCAGGGCCTGCAGCCGCGCGAACACGTTGCGCGCCTGCATGCAACGCGGCAGCCCCAGGGGTGTGCCCACCAGAAGGGGTGAATTGCAGATGGCGGCGTTGGGTTTGCCGGGGCTCCAGTATTCCTTGAACTGCTCGGCGTCCGAGGTGGGCCCCGCCAGGGCGGCGGTGGAGAGAGCGAATGCGATGGAACCGGCAACACGTTTGACGTTGTTCTTCATGTTGACTCCAATCCATTTGAAGTGGCTTTAGGCAGGCCTGGGAATGGCGCAATGCCATTGTCCGTACGGCATCCTTCGGACGGCCTCGAACCTAGACTGGACGGTGTAGCCGGGGTTCTCCCGGGGAGTCGCCGGTTTCGTGAAACTTGTCGCTTTTTTGATACAAAAAGGCGCAAAGGGCCGCAAACGGCGACGAAACGCCAGGTATTTGCCATCAAGACGCCAGCAATTTCACACCTGGATTCCGCACCACGGCCCGGCGCCTGTGCCCCGCCTCAGCCCAGTCGCATGGACAGCTCCACATCACCGCCGAAGGGCACCGACAGGTAGCCCCCCGCAGGCGTGCGGACGTGGGCGAGGTACTCCGGGCTGTGGTCGGCGTTGTCGGCGATCACCAGCGCGCCCGCTCGCAGGCGCGGCTCCACCAGCGCCAGCACCTCGGGGTACAGCGCCTTGGCACCGTCCAGCAGGAGCAGGTCGACCGACTCGGGCAGGTCCGTGCGCAAGGTCTGCAGCGCATCGCCCCGGCGGATCTCCACCAGGTCCAGCAGGCCGCCGACCTCCAGGTTGCCCCGCGCCCGCGCCACCTTGCCGGGCTCGAACTCGCAGGTGATCAGCCGACCGCCGCCGTTGTCACGCAGGGCGGCCGCCAGGTGCAGGGTGGAGATGCCGAACGAGGTGCCGAACTCAACGATGTGCCGGGCACCGCTGCTGCGGGCCAGCATGTACAGCAGGCGCCCGGTCTCCCGCGAGACCGGCAGCGGCAGGTCGCGCAGCTGGGCATACAGTTCCAGGTAATCGGTCTTGCTGTGCATGAGCCGGGTCAGGGCCGCGCCGTCCAGCCCGGCCAGGGCGGGATGGTCGTCGACGGACAGGGCGTCGGCCTGCTGGAACAGGCTGTCCAGCAGGGAAGCAAGGGGGGCGGAAGTGAGGGTGGTCATGGCGACTCCGTGGGTCAGGTTGAGCGCTACGTTGCGCCTGAATAGAATGCGACGATTTCGTCACATTCACCCATTCGCATTCCGCCGAGCCCCCATGCCCGAACGCCGAAACCCGCGCATCGCCACGCGCAAGGAGCCCCAGCAGGCCCGTTCCACCGAACTGGTGGCGAGCATCCTCGACGCCGCTATTCAGGTTTTGCAGAAGGAGGGCGCGGCGCGCTTCACCACCGCCCGGGTCGCCGAACGCGCCGGGGTGAGCATCGGCTCGCTGTACCAGTACTTCCCCAACAAGGCGGCCATCCTGTTCCGCCTGCAGAGTGACGAATGGCAGCGCACCACCGACCTGCTGCGACAGATCCTCGAAGACCGCGAGCAGCCTCCGCTGGCCCGCCTGCGCCAGCTGGTGCAGGCCTTCGTCCACTCGGAATGCGAAGAGGCGGACATGCGCACCGCCCTCAACGACGCCGCCCCGCTCTACCGCGATGCCCCGGAAGCCAGGGAGGCCAAGGCCTACGCCAAACGGCTGTTCCTCACCTTCGTCGAAGAAGCCCTGCCGACCACCACCGACGAGCAACGCGCCCTCGCCTGCCAGTTGCTCACCACCACCCTCGGCGCCGTGGGCAAGAACTTCTCCGAACAGCCCCGCACGGCCGAAGCCATCCATGCCTTCTCCGAAGCGCTGGCGGACATGCTCTGTGCGTACCTGCGGGGGTTGGGGGCGGAGTGATCGGCAAGCCGTGATCCGGCCGCTACACCTCGGGCGGGCTACCGCCCTTCAGCGACTGGCGGGCAACCCCGGCGCCTTCTCGATCAGCGCCTCCAGCACCAGGCGGATCTGCTCCGCCGGATCGTCCCGGCCCTGCAGCATCAGCCCCTCGGAGAGAGCGGTGAAGGTCATGGCCAGCAGCTCCCGACTCATCGGCGCCTGCTTGCCACGGTGGTGGAAGATCAGCTCGATCAGCGTGCCCAGCGCCTCGCTGTTGGCCTGGTGCAGGTCGTGGTAGTGCTGGGCGAAATCCGCGTCGCGGGCGGCGATCAGTTGCAGCTCCACATCAAGGATCACGCACGGCTTGTTGTTCTTCAGGTTGTCGATGTACATCAGCAAACCCTGGCTCAACTCCGCCGTGGACGCCCCGCTGGCCAGGGCCTGGCCAAGACGCTCGATCTCCACGCCCTTGAAGCGCTGGGTGAGGGCAACCAGCAGGTCGGCCTTGCTGGCGAAGTTGGAAAAGAATGCCCCCTTGGAGTAGCCGGCCTGCTCGGCGATATCACTCACACTGGCGGCGTGATATCCCTTGCTCACCATAAGTTCCGTCGCCGCTTCGAATAATTGCTCGCGGGTATGAAGTTGCTTCTCTTCGCGGCCCATTCTGGTTTTGGTCAATGTGCTAACTCCAGACCTCGATTCTGAAAAGATGCCGGTCGGCCCTGCATCCCCCCGACTGCAATACCAGGCTTTCACCGCCTTTTGACCCGGCGCAGCATAACGCATCGTTCTCCGGCACGGACGTACCCGGTATCAAAACCAACTCGCCGGTGATAACGCGTTATCACCGGTTGCCGAAGCGCTCGCACAGCGCCCGGCCATTCCCTCGCCGGCGCCAGGCGCGGGTCATCAATTCGCCAGCATCCGGCGCGATGACACAAAAAATTAACCTGCAAACGCACTGATCCGACGAGCGGCACCCATACCGAACCCGAACAACATAGCCATGAAAATCAACAGGTTATGCACCTAAAACCCCTACATGAACAGGGGTTTTGACACATTCGGATACCGCTTGATTTTTGAATACCGACTGGTATTCAATCTGCGCCGCCAGCGTCCTAGGACAAATCTGACAGACCGCTGGCAAGCGAAAGGAAGCCCTTCACCCACGTGTTCAAACAAGGTGTTTTTTCAATGGAATGTGCATTCGTAACCGGCGCAACGGGACTCTTGGGCAACAACACCGTACATGCACTTTTACAACGCAATATCAAAGTAAGAGCGCTGGTTCGTTCCATCGATAAAGCGAGAAAACAATTTGGTGACCTGCCCGTCGAACTGGTTCAGGGCGACCTGCAGGAAGTTGATAAGTTTCGCGCTCACTTGAAAGGCTGCGATGCACTCATACATACCGCCGCTTACTTCCGCGACAGTTACAAGGGCGGCAAACATTGGCAGGTGCTCTACGACACCAATGTGATCGCCACCGAGAACCTGCTGGCCGCTGCCTACGAGGCCGGCATCCGTCGAGGCGTGCATGTCTCCTCCATCGCCGTGCTCAAGGGCGAGCCGGGCCAACTGATCGACGAGACCATGTCGCGCCCCGAGGCCGGTGCCGACGACTACTACCGCAGCAAGATCCTCTCCGAACTCGTGGTGCGCAAATTCCTCCACAGCCACCCCGACATGCGCATGGCCATGGTGCTGCCGGGCTGGATGTTCGGCCCCGGCGACATCGGCCCCACCTCCTCCGGCCAGTTCCTCATCGACTTCATGCACGGCAAGCTGCCCGGCGTGCTCCCCGGCACCTTCTCGGTGGTGGATGCCCGCGACGTCGCCCAGCACGTACTGGCCGCGCTGGAGCGGGGGCGCAGCGGCGAGCGCTACCTGGCGGCCGGCGTGCACATGGACATGGGCAGCATCTTCAAGGCCCTGTCCCAGGTCAGCGGCCTGCCTGCACCGGAGCGCAAGGTTCCCCTGGCGGTGCTGCGGGTGATCGCCGCCCTCTATGAACTGCAACACCTGATCACCGGCAAGCCGGTGCTGATCAGCAACTCCACCATCAAGCTGATGGCCGGCGAACGCGACCGGACTCACTTCAGCCACGAAAAAAGCGCAAAAGAACTGGGCTGCCGCTTCCGTCCCGTGGAACAGACGCTGGCGGACACCCTGAACTGGTACCGGGCGAACGGCTACCTGCCGGAAACCGGGAACCCCCTTCCTACTGCCGAATGAGCCTTCCCCTCGATACCGGACGGAGTTCCCCTTGCCATGAGCCCCACCTCCCACCCTCCCGGCTTCCTGCACCGCTTCCTCGACATCGCCCGGGCGCACCCGGACCACTGCGCCATCCGTGACCTGGACAGCCCCGACAGCGACTTCACCTACGCCCAGCTCCACGCCCATGCCTGCCTGCGCAACGGCGCCCTCGCGGCGCTGGGGCTGGAGCCCGGCGAGCGGGTCGCCCTGGCGTTGCCCAACGGCGCCGAGTTCATCGCCTTCTACCTCGCCCTGCTGGGCCGGGGCGCCGTGCCGGTGATCCTCAACTACAAGCTCACGCCTCATGAAATGGGCGCGGTGATGGATGCCGCCCAGCCGGTGGCCCTCATCACCCTCGCCGAACTGGCCGAGGAGCACGCCGCCACCTTCGCCCGCGCCGGCATCCGCCACTGCCTGCTGGTGGACGGCCCCGCCAGCCAGGCAGCGCTGCCGGCCAACGCCGTACGCCTCGACGGGCTCGCCCATGCCCCGGCCCCGCTGGCGCTGCCGGAGGGCAACCCGATCGCCTCGCTGCAGTACACCTACCGTGGCCTCGGCCGGCCGCTGGGCGTGCCCCACCGCTACCTGGACCTGACCCTGTCCAGCGATGGCCTGCACGAGCACTTCCACCCCCAGGGCCTGGGCTCGGTGCACCTGGTGACGCTGCCGCTGTACGCCATCTTCGGTCTGTCGGTGATGCTGGTGTTCCCGCTGAGCATCGGCGCCACCCTGCTGATGACCAACACCCTGCTCAACCGCGACCTGGCCGAGGTGCTGGCCGAGCACCAGGTCAGCTTCGCCTGCCTGGTGCCGGACGTGATCCGCTACTTCAACCTGCGCCTGGCCAAGCGCAAGACCCCGCCGCCGCCGCTGCACCCGGAGCTGATGCTCTATTCGGGCGGCAGCCACCTGCCCGCCGACGAAGGCCAGAAGCTCGGCGAGCTGCTGGGCTGCCGCCCGGTGCTGCAGGGCTACGGCCTGACCGAGAGCATGCCGATGCTGGTGCAGAGTTCCCTGCGACCGACTTCGCGCGGCGCCATGGGCCTGCCCATCCGCCATGTGCAGGTGCGGGTGGTGAACAGCCGGGGCGAGGACGTGCGCACCGGGCAGATCGGCGAGCTGCTGATCAAGGGCCCCATGGTGATCGAGGCCTACGACGGTGAACCGGAGGTCAGTGCGCGGTTCATCCGCGACGGCTGGCTGCACACCGGCGACCTGGTCTGGCAGGACGACAGCGGCCACCTGTTCTTCTATTGCCAGCGCCTGCGCATCTCCAAGATCAAGGCGCAGATGATCGACTTCGCCGAGATCGAGGCGGTCGCCCTGCGCCACCCCGCCGTCACCGCCGCCCGCGCCTACGTGGTGCCCGACGCCAAGGCCATCAACGTCCTGCACCTGGCCGTGCAGTGCACGGACGAGGTCGCCCAGGGCGAGCTGAACACCCTGCTCGCCCGCCACCTGTCCGGCTTCAAGCTGCCCCGCGTCTTCGAAATCCTCACGCTCAAGGAGAGAGCCCATGCAAGCTGAAACCCACCGACCGGTCCTCGCCGTCTTCGACTTCGACGGCACCCTGACCGACCGCCACACCTTCTGGCGCTACATGCGCTTCATCCACGGCCCGGCGCGCTTCTGGCTGGCCATGGTCCCGCTGCTGCCGAAGATGGCCGGCGTGCTGCTCGGCCTGGTGCCGCTGATGACGGCGCGGCAGGCCTTCATCGAGCGCTACCTCAAGGGGCTGACCGTGGAGCAGGAGCGCGAGCACGCGCGCTTCTTCATCACCGAGCACCTGTCCCGCTGGCTGCGTCCCGAGGCCCTGCGCCGGCTCAAGTGGCACCAGGCCCAAGGGCACGTCACCGCGCTGGTGAGCAACTCCCCGGAGAACTACCTGCTGCCCTGGGGCAACCTGGTGGGCTTCGACCACGTCTGCGGCACCCGCCTGGCCACCGACAAGCGCGGCCTCAACGGCGCCATCGACGGGCGCAACTGCGTGGAGCGCGAGAAGGTCACCCGCCTGCGTGCCTGCGTCGGCGACCTGGCCCAGTACGACATCTATGCCTACGGCGACTCCTCCGGTGACCGCGACCTGCTGGACGTGGCGACCTTCCCCTTCTACCGCAACTGGTACTGACCGATGAGCCGCCAACCCTTCGCCACCGAGACCCCCACCCGGCCCACCGGCGCGCCCACCGTCCTGATCGTCGGCGCCGGCCCCATCGGCATGACCCTGGCCATCCTCCTCGCCCAGCAGGGCATCCCCCTGCGCATCATCGAGAAGAACGCCGGCCCCTCCACCGCCACCAAGGCCATCGCCATCCACTCGCGCACCCTGGAGATCTTCCGCGCCATGGGCGTGGCCGAGCAGGCCGTGGCCCAGGGCTTCGCCATCAACCAGTTCTCCGTGCAGTCCGACGGCAGCCGCATCCTCAACTACGACTTCGCCCAGTTGCAGGCGCCCTACCCCATGCTGCTGAGCCTGCCGCAGCCGCAGACCGAGGCCATCCTGCTGGAGCGCCTGGGCACGCTGGGCATCACGGTGGAGTGGAACACCGAGCTGACCGACCTGCAGGTGGACGGCGACCAAGCCACCGTGACGCTGCAGCCGGCCGAAGGCCCGCAGCAGATCCTCCGGCCACGCTGGGTGGCCGCCGCAGACGGTGCGCGCAGCCCGATCCGCAAGCACCTGGGGCTGACCTTCGAGGGCGAGTTCTACGACCGCTTCTTCATGCTCGCCGACGCCGACATCCAGTGGGACGGCAGCCAGGACGAAGGCGCCTTCTTCCTCGGCGACACCCAGGGCTACGTGGCGGTCGCGCCGATCAATGCGCAGTCGCGCTACCGCCTGTTCATCGAGATGCCCTACGACCTGCCGGCCGACGAGGCCGACCGCCCGCCGCTGACCCTGGAGAACTTCCAGCGCCTGTGCGAAGGGCGCGGGCAGAAGATGACCCTGTCCAACCTCAGCTCCACCACCATCGCCTCCTTCCAGCACCGCCGCGTGCAGCAGATGCAGAAAGGCCCGGTGTTCCTGGTGGGCGACAGTGCCCACATCGGCAGCCCCATCGGCGGGCAGTGGATGAACCTGGGCGTGTCCGAGGCGTACAACCTGGCCTGGAAGCTCGCCTTCGTGCACCAGGGCCTGGCCGATGCCTCGCTGCTCGACAGCTACCACGAGGAGCGCTACCCCGTGGCCCTGGAGGTGGAGAACACCGCCCACCGCCTGACCACCCTGATCACCGTGCAGAAGCGCCCGCTGGTGTGGCTGCGGGACCACCTGCTGCCGCTCATCACCCGCCGCCGCGCGGTGCAGCGCGTGCTGCCCTCGATGATCTCGGGGCACCAGTACCACTACCGCCCCAGCGAGCACATCCAGCAGTCGCTGGAGCCCAGACAGCGCAACCGCTGGGCGCGCAAGGGCCACGCCGGCGAGTACCACGGCCGCGCCCCGCTGGCCGGGCACCTGGCCCCGGACGTGACGCTATGGCAAGCCAACCCGGGGGCACCGGAGCAGCACCTGATCGACCTGTTCGACAAGGGCTTCACCCTGCTGGTGTTCACCGGCGAGGACCAGTTCTCCCCGCTGCTGCCCGGCTACCGTGACCTGGCCGCGCGCATCGAACGGGACTACCCTGCCGTGCAGGCCTTCTGCGTGGTGGACGCCCTCGACACCCGCGACTTCCCGGCCCACCCGCGAACCCTGCTCGACCCGGACTGGCGGCTGCACAAGCGCTACCACGCCCCGGCCGGCAGCCTGATGCTGGTGCGCCCGGACGGCTACATCGCCTTCCAGGGCCTGCAACCCATGGCGCTGGAGAGCTACCTGCAGCTGCGCTCGGGCCTGGTGCGCCAGCCGCTGCCGGTCAGCCGGACGCTGCATGCCCCGGAGCCGGCCACGGCCTGACGCCCGCCCCCACCCACACCCTTATTCCCTGACGGAGAGCCGCCCCAGCGTGGCGGCTCGCCCGTGGATCAATGTCGCGCCCTTTTTGAGGTCAACCCCATGAACTTGGCACTGGATAACGTGGTTCAGGATTTCATCGTCTCCAACGGCAAGATCGCCCAGAGCTACTTCGATCTGTCCGGCAAGATCATCGACTCCCTGTGCGAGTCCCACAGCGCCCGCGAAGCGGTGCTGCTGCGCCTGATCGAACAGGCCCAGCTGGTCACCTCGCAGTACCTGGAAGCCCACCAGCAGGTGGTGCAGAGCCTCTACCTCAACCACCAGGACCTGGCCGCCGAACGCCGCGAAGCCCCGCCGCTGTCGGTGACCCCGCTGCGGGTGGTGCCGGCCGCGCCGCTGCCGGAAGCCCCCGCCGAGGCCCCGGGCTACGAGGCCTGGCTGCGCGAGGAGATCAGCGCCATGAGCGGCCTGCCCGCCGCCGACATCGACCTGCAGCAGCGCTTCGACGAGATGGGCCTGGATTCCCTCAGCCGGGTGAACCTGTTCGATGCCCTCGGCCAGGCCTTCCCCGAGACCCGCGCCCACGCCGAGCACTTCTTCGACCTGCAGAGCCCGGCCGAGGTGCTCGCCCAGCTCGCCAGCGCCCCGGCGACCGAGCCCGTGGACGTGGCCGGCCAGGTGCTGGCGCTGCTGGCCGAGATCACCGGGTTCGACGCCGCCGAACTGGACCCGCGCCAACCCTACGAGGAGCAGGGGCTGGATTCGCTGATCCGCCTGGACTTCCTCGACCTGGTCACCCGCCAGTGGCCGGCCCTGAAGCCCCACGAAAGCGAACTGAGCGAGGCGATCTGTGCCCAGCAGACCATCGCCCAGGTCACCCGCCTGCTGGCCGACGGCCCCCGTGCCGAGGCCGCCGACGCAGCGCCCATCGCCCCCGATGAACGCCTGCGCGAGGCCGTGGCACCGCTGCTGGCGGAACAGGGCGCCGACGCCAGCCGCCCCTTCGCCGAACTGGGCCTGACCGGCTTCGACCGCGCCGCCCTGTGCGAACGCATGGCCAGCACCTGCAGCACCAGCGCCTTCGCCGGTGAGGCGCTGATGTCCCGGCGCAGCCCCGAGGACGCCGCCGCCCTGCTCGGACGCATGGGCTGACCTGCGTGCCCCACGACAAGGAGAACGTCATGACGGCCCCCTCCCCTGCCCCGCTGTGCTTCAGCGCCATGGCCGGCACCTTCCCCGGAGCCCCCAGCATCGACGCACTGTGGAAGCTGCTCCGCCAGGGCCAGCGCGCCCCGCAGCAGGACCTGCTGCGACGCTGGCGCATGGCCCGCGAGGCGATCCACCACCCCCGCCCCGGCGAGAAGGACCGGGTCTACCTGCACCAGGTCCACGGCCTGGGTGGCGACGAACCGGAGCAGTTGAGCGACGGTCGCCAGCTGGCCATCGGCTGCGCGGTGCTGGAGGAGCTGCTGGAACCGCTCGCCACGCTGCCGCGTGCGCGCACGGCGCTGATCGTCGCCACCTCCTGGAGTGACGAGAGCTACTTCCTCGCCAGTGCCGACCCGGCCAACGCCCCCCGCCCGGGGCTGACGCCCGCCGACCAGGTGGCACGGCTGGCCGACGCCTGCGGCCTGGGCGGCCCGGCCCTGACGGTGGACACCGCCTGCAGTTCGTTCATCTATGCCGTGGACCTGGCCCAGGGGCTGATGGACAGCGGCCAGGCGGAGCAGGTGGTGGTCATGGCCCTCAACACCCTGATGCCGCCGCCGCTGTACCTGGGTTTCTCCCAGCTCACCGCGTTCTCGCCCCGGGCGCAGTTGCAGGCCTTCGGCGCGGAGGCAGACGGCATCGTCCCCGGCGAATGCGCCGTAGCCTTCCTGCTGGAGCCGCTGCAACGGGCACTGGAGGGCGCCCGCACGCCCCTGGGCCTGATGCGCGCCCTGGGGCTCTCCGCCGATGGCGCCGAAGGCTCGGTCTTCACCCCTGGCAAGCAGGCCCAGTACACCGCCTACCAGCGCGCCTGGGCCGGGCTGGACCCGGCCAGCGTGGGCTACATCGAGAGCCACGGCACCGGCACGCCCCTGGGGGATGCCACCGAGATCGGCTCGCTGCAGCGCTTCTTCGGCCCCCATGTCGCCGGGCCCATTCCCCTCGGCTCGATCAAGGCCAACATCGGCCACACCCTTGCCGCCGCCGGCGGTCCGTCCCTGGCCAAGGCCCTGCTGATGCTGCGGCACGGCACGCTACCACCCCAGGTGGCCTACGCCGGCAGCGGCAAACTGGCCGACACCTGCCTGCGCCTGGTGGAGGGGCAACCCCAGGCCCTGGCGGCGGGGGAGCAGCCCTTGCGCATCGGCCTCTCCAGCTTCGGCTTCGGCGGCGCCAATGCGCACATGGTGGTGGAGGCCTACCGGCCCGCTGCGGCACCGGTGCCCGCGCCGGCCCGCTCCGAGGAGCCGATCCGCCTCGACCTGATGGTGGTGGAGGCCGAGGCCGCCCTGGCCGGTGGCAGCTCCCTCGCCGAGTTCGGCCAGGCACTGCGCCAGGGCCCGCAGGCGCCGCTGCCCTTTCCCCAGGGCCGCTTCGGCGCCCAGGCCCCGCAGGTGGCGGTGCGGGCCGGGCAGTTCCTGGCGCGTGACCGGGTGATCGACATCGACGGCTACGGCATGGGCCCCCGCCCCCTCGCCCATGTGGACCCGTTCAAGCTGCTGGTGACCGACCGCGTCGGCCAGTTGCTCAAGCGCCTGCCGGGCACCGCCGCCTCGGACCGCACCGCCATGGTCATGTGCTGCAACCTGGGCGGCGAACGCTTCACCAACGCCTACAGCGAGGCGGAGCGTCACTACCGCGAAGGCCAGGGGCCGGCGCCGGGCATCGAGGTGGCGGACGTAGCCAGCATGCTGCCCAGCCTGCTCTCCGGCTATCCCGCCAAGTTCTTCGACCTGCGCGGCTTCCACCAGACCCTGGCCGGCGGCCCGGGGCTGTTCTGGCACACCTTGCTGGCGGCGCCGCACTGGTTCGAGCGGGGCATCGACACCCTGCTGCTGGGCGCGGGCCGCTTCATCAGCGGCGCCAGCGAGCTGCTCGCGCTGGCCGACACGCCGGTGCCCCAGGGCGAGGGCCTGGGCGTGCTGGCCCTGCAGCGCTACCGGGCCGACGGCCCCCAGGCGCCCTTGCTGCGGCTCGTCGCAGCACTGCCGGGCAGTGCCGCCACCGACCGCCAGCAGGCGGCCGAGCGCCTGGGCATCGCCCCGGGCGCCCGCCTGCTCACCTGCCAGGTGCAGGCGGGCCCGGCAGACGACCCGCTGCAGGCACTCACCGGCTACCTGGCCGAAGCCTCGGGCATCGCCACCCTGCTCCAGGCCCTGCTGGGCGAACCCGGCGAGCGGCTGGTGGAGGTGCGCGACGGCGAGCGGGTGCTCTGCTGGCTGCAGGCCGAGTGCCTGGCCACCTGGCAGGCACCGCCGGCCCCGGCCACGCCACGGGCGGCCTTCACCCTGCGTTTCGCCAAGCCTCACACAGCCCCCGCGGTACTCGCGCCGGCGGCGCAACTGCTCCCCGCCGAACCGGGCCTGGAGGACGGCGTCGACCTGATCGGCCTCGGTGACACCCTCACCCGTACCCTGCTCAGCAGCCTGCACCTGCGCAGCCGTGCCCTGCGCGAGCTGCTGGCCATCCGCCCCGACCCGCTGGCACGCGCGCCCGGCGAGAGCTGGCGCCGCAGCGAGCGCAACACGGTGATCACCCATGTGCTGCGGCGCAGCCCGCAGAGCCTGAACGCCACCCTGCGGGTCGACGAGGGTCATCCGTACTTCTTCGACCACCCGCTGGACCACGTGCCCGGCATCCTGCTGATCGAAGGCGTGCTGCAGCTGATGGAGCACGCGGTGCCGGCCCTGCGCGGCGACGCGGTGTTCATCCGCGGGCTGAACGTGCGCTTCCAGCGCTACGTGATGAAGGAACGCCCGGTGGACATCGAACTGCAGCAGAACGGCCCCCACGGCTACACCGCGCGGGTGATGCAGGACGAGCAGCTGATGTGCACCTGCACCTTGATGCTGAGCCCCGGCCAGGTGCCGCCCTCCGGGGGGGCGCTCGCACCGGTACGCCCCTGCCAGCGACAGGACTGGCTGCACAAGGCCCGCGCGGAGAACGTGCTGGTCGGCGACATCGACCCGCAGGCGCGGGTGCTGGCATGCCCCATCCCGCCGGGGCAGTTCTTCGAGGACGGCCACCCCCGGCAGCACTCCATGGTGTATTTCCTGGAGATCGCCCGGCAGGCCTACATGCAGATCGCCCACGGCGCGCTGCGCATCCCGCTGAAGACGCCCATGAACCTGCTGGTGCTCGACTTCACCCTGGCCCGCTCCATCGGTCGCCGGCAGGCGCTGGCCCTGGCGCCGCAGAGCGCGCTGCCGGCCAACGCCCAGGCCTTCAAGACCAACCGCATCGTCATCGAGCTGGAGGCCGACGGCCAACCGCTCGGCGCCGCCACCGTGACCGCCCAGGTGCTCAGCCGGCAGGCGCACCCGGCCTGAGGCCGGCCCATCGACCCGAGGAGAACAGACCATGAGTGACGTGAGAGTGGAACTGCGCATGAACGCCCCCGCCAGCACCATCTGGCAGCTGTGGGAGGACGTGGCCAACGCGCCGCAATGGGACACCGACGTGCGCCAATGCACCCTGGACGGCCCCTTCCGCGTGGGCACCCAGGGGCTCTGCGTGCTGAAGAACGGCCTGAAGATGCCGCTGCAGATCACCCAGGTGACGCCCCTGCGCAGCTACACCAACACCGCCCGCCTGCTGGGCATGCGCCTGACCTTCAGCCACTACCTGACGCCCATCGGCACCGAGACCCATGTGGTCCATGCCGCGCGCATCGAGGGGCGGCTGAGCGTCTTTTACCGCTCGCTGGTACGGCGCCTGCTGCAGGCCGCCATGGGCCAGGCCCTGCGCAACCTGCGAAGCCTGGCCGAAGCCCGCGCGGTGCAGGACACCCGCGAGCCGCTGCGCGCTACGCGCTGAACCGACCCCTTCCCACCCCGAACCGAGACCACCATGACGCTATCGCTTCGACGCCTTGCTCCCCTCCCCCTGCTGCTGGGCCTGTGCACCCCGGCCCTCGCCGATGACAGCGGCCTGTACGTCAGCCTGCTGGGCGGCGCCAACTGGGTGGCCCACCAGAACCTGCGGCAGAACTCGCTGGACTTCGTGCAGATGGACTACGAACAGCCGCTGTCCTCCGGCTATGCCGTGGACCTGGCCGTGGGCTGGCGCTCCCCCATCGGCCTGCGCCCGGAGCTGGCGCTGGCCTACCGGCGCAACAGCCTGGACCAGTTCGCCGACCGCGTGTACGAAGGCGGCGGCAAGATCGACGGCAAGGGCCAGGAGGCCGGCAGCAGCCTGATGGCCAACCTCTGGTACGACCTGCCGATGCCCGAGGGCTTCACCCGCATCAAGCCGTACATCGGTGGCGGCGTGGGCTACACCCGCCTGACCATCCGCGACCTGGAGGCCAACGGCGTGTCCTTCGGCGCCACCCACCGCGACGACGTCGGCACCTGGCAGCTGGGCGCCGGCGTCGCCTACCAGTGGGACGCGCACTGGTCCGTCTCCATGGACTACCGCTACCTGCAGACCCGCACTGCGCACTTCGGCGACATCGAAGGCCTGCCACCGGGCGACGTCAGCACCCAGTACAACGCCCAGTCGCTGATGCTCGGCGTGCAATACGGGCTGTAGCCCAACGGCGCCCCGGGCTCAGCCCGGGCAGGGTGGATCGATGAAGCGCGATCCACCCACGCACAATCTCCCCCCACCCCGTAGGATGCGCTGAGCTACGCGATGCGCATCTCCCCCACACCGACGCTCACCCGTAGCCCGGGCTTCAGCCCGGGAACAGTGGATCGATGAAGCACGCCCCAGCTACGTACAACCTCCCCCACGCCCCGTAGGATGCGCTGAGCTACGCGATGCGCATCGATTCACAGCACCCGATACGAATGCTTTGCGTGCTGCATTACCATGCTCGGCCGCCCCTCGACTGCCAGCAGGAAGCCCATGAGCCGCCCCCCGGACATCACCCTTCACACCTCCCCGGTAGCCGATTCGGACCTGGACTTCGTTTTCACCTTCGAGCGGCGGCAGGTGGTGGATCGGGTCATTCGCTTGCAGGCGGGACGCGCGGTAGAGAGCGCCGATCCCTTCATCGACGACTGGTCCACGGCCGAACGCCAGGAGGTGAAGGACACGCTGCGGGCCGTACTGGCCAACGGCGGCATGGTCTGCCTGGCGACCTGTAAGGGGCGGGTCGTCGGCTTTGCCTGTGTGGACGGCGCGCCTGTCGATCCCGGCGGGCGTTACCACCCGCTGAGGGAGTTTCACGTCGAGGCCAGCGAGCGTGGTCGGGGCATCGGGCGCCTGCTGTTTGCCTGCTGCCTTGAAGAGGCTCGTCGCAAGGGCTTCCAGCACCTGTACGTCTCTTCCCACTCGGCACGGGAGACGGTGCTGTTCTACCAGCGTCAGGGTTGCGTAGATGCGCAGTGGTTGTGGCCGGAGCAGGTGGAGCGGGAGCCGTTCGACTATCCGATGGAGTACGAGGTGGGGCGATGAGCAACGCAAGGGTGGGCAGATGAGGGTCAAGCTGGTTATCGAGTTCTGCTGATGTTTTTTGTTTCGCCTTCCCAGGCGAGTCACTTTTCTCAATCGCCCAGAAAAGTAACCAAAAGGGCTCGCCCCTGCATCCGGGTCCCGCTTCGCGGGACTCCCCTCGCTCCATCGTTGCTACGGGGGCCGGCGCGATGGGCCATCCATGGCCTGACGCGCCTCTCGCGGCATCCATGCCGCTCGTCCCCCTGCGCAACGACTCCGCTCGGCCTCCTGAAGGGGCAGTTTCCCTGCCCCACCTTCTCGACCAAGCACACGTCCAGCGTGCGCTGACTAGATTGCGCACATGTCTTCTTTCAGAGCGGTGAAGGTGGACTCAATAAATAGGTCCGGCAGTTCGTGGCTACTCAGAACGTTGCCGTCTCAAAACTTGATGCCAATAGAAGCTGTCTCTTCCCAGCTCGCTTTGTAGCCCGCCTCAGACAGCTCTTGCAGCACATCCCCCATGAGGCGAGACAGGTCAGCCTCTGAAAGCCCGAAGTTCAATCCCAGGTCTCCGACATCAACCGTCACCCCGTCATGACCCAGCCTGACGGCACGCGCGATGGCCTCAATCGCTCTTCTACGAATCTCATCCGGCAATCCCGCTCTCGCCATCAGCGCCAATTCCCTTGCTCTGGCGGCAGGCATCAACTTCTCGGTAGCGGACTCGCCAAGAAAACTGGCTTCGATGCGGGCAACCAGCTCGGCATTCAGTGATCGGCCTGAAGTCTTGGCTGCCTGCTCCACCTGGGCGCGCAGCTGGACAGGCATTCTCAGTTTGAATTGGGGGTCTTCTCTGCTCATTCGCGGGAGGATGGACCACCGTGGTATTGACAGCAATGGAACCACCGTGATCCCATCCCAATACAGATAAACCACCGTGATCCCTTTAGGCATAATCGGAGTCAACTCATGCATCCCAAAGACTTCTTTGCGGCTCCCCTGGCCGCCCTTGGAAAGCGCGCAAGTCTATTCGGCGTTTGGGAATCCGGAGGGGAAGAGAAATGAACAACGAGTCCTTGGATACCGTCAGAGCCCTGGCAAACCTGGGGCAGACGGTGGTGATGGAGTTGCACTGGGAAGAAGTGCCGCATCCGCTGTTCTGCTGCTACCACATCGTGGGTGTGGTGGTGCCGGTGGAAGGGGTTTGCGAGGAGGGCTACTTCCTGGTGAAGGACGCGCTGGCGCCGGGGCCGTTTCCGGATGAGCTGTTCTGGTCGGACATCCGCCGGATGAAGGTGCTGGTGCAGCGCCCCCTGCCCGCGCCAGGAGCACACGGGTATGCCTGAAAGCACGAAGCGGCCTGGGGTCTTGCTGGGCATGGGGCCGGGTTGCCGACGACTGACCCAGGGCTCTGCGACAATGGCCTGCGGTATCCGGTGCTAAGATTCTTTGGCAATTTTTGCCAAAGGGTGAACGCGATGAGCACCATGAACATTTCCCTGCCCGACAGCCTCAAGAGCTTCGTCGACGAACAGGTCAGCCAGCGCGGCTACGGCACCAGCAGTGAGTACGTGCGCGAGCTGATCCGCAAGGACCAGGATCGTCAGCGCCTGCGCAACCTGCTCCTGGAGGGCGCCTCGTCATCCCCTGCCACTCCGGCTGACGACACCTACTTCGAAGCACTGCGCAACCGGGTCCGGAATGCCAAGGCATGAAGGCCAAACCCATCATCCCCCGTGCACGGGCCAACCAGGATATCGACGACGCCATCAGCTACTACCTCAGCGAAGGCGCCGAGCAGGCGGCACTCGGTTTCATCGACGCGCTGGAGAGAACGTACAAGCGCATCGGTCGCCATCCCGAGGCGGGCTCATCGCGGTACGCCCATGAACTCGACCTGCCGGGGCTGCGCTCATGGGCACTGGGGCGCTATCCCTATCTGGTGTTCTACATGGAACGCGAAGACCACATCGATGTGTGGCGCGTCCCGCACAGCCATCGGGATCTACCAGCCTGGATGCAGTCGGGTGACTGAAAGCACCGGCGCGGAAAGCACAAAGCCCCTGGCTCTCTCGAACCAGGGGCTTTGCTGTGTATGGCGGGAAGATAGGGATTTGAACCCTAGGTGCCATTGCTGACACAACGGATTTCGAATCCGTCCCGTTCGGCCACTCCGGCATCTTCCCGAACGGCGCGCATCATACCAGCTCATCCGCCGATGGCGAAGCCCATGAGGCGATTTTTTCGCGTGGTTTCAGATGCTTGCAGCAGGTCGGGCTTCCAGCCGCCTGCCGCTCCGTTATCGGGGACGGCAGGCGGGGGCGCACCCTCGGCTCAGGCGGTGAGCTTGGTGAGGGCTTCGCGGTACTTGTCGGCGGTCTTCTGGGCGACGTCGGCCGGTACGGCGGGGGCCGGCGGCTCCTTGTTCCAGCCGGTGGACTCGAGCCAGTCACGGACGAACTGCTTGTCGAAGCTGGGCGGGTTCTTGCCTTCGACGTAGCTCTCGACGGGCCAGAAGCGGCTGGAGTCGGGGGTGAGCACTTCGTCCATCAGGGTCAGGGTGCCGTCTTCGTCGATGCCGAATTCGAACTTGGTGTCGGCGATGATGATGCCGCGGGTGGCGGCGTATTCGACAGCGGTGCTGTACAGGGCGATCGCGGTGTCACGGACCTTGGCGGCCAGTTCCTTGCCGATGATGGCTTCGCACTGTTCGAAGGAGATGTTCTCGTCGTGGTCGCCGACGGCGGCCTTGGTGGAGGGGGTGAAGATCGGCTGAGGCAGCTTGGAGGCTTCCTTGAGGCCGGTCGGCAGCTGGATGCCGCAGACGGTGCCGCTCTTCTGGTACTCCTTCCAGCCGGAACCGACGATGTAGCCACGAACGATGGCTTCGACGGCGACGGGCTTGAGGCGCTTGGCGACGACGGCGCGGCCTTCGACGAGGGGCAGCTCGGCGGCGGGGACGACGTCTTCGACGCGGTCACCGGTGAAGTGGTTGGGGACGATGCCGCTGAGCTTGTCGAACCAGAAGTTGGAGATGGCGGTGAGGATCTTGCCTTTCTCGGGGATGGGCTGGTCGAGGATGACGTCGAACGCGGAGAGCCGGTCGGTGGCAACCATGAGCATGCGCTTGTCGTCGATCTCGTACAGGTCGCGGACCTTGCCCGAATAGATCTTCTTCAGGCTCAGGGTGCTGGGAGTGGTCATGTCGTTTTCCGCCTCTATCAAACGAAACAGGCGAAACCGGGGTTTCGCCTATCGGGTTCCGCAGCCTGCACGGGGCCGGCCATTGGATGCCGGGCGGCGCAAGGGCCGCCCGGTTTCGGCTGTCAGCCGAGGTTTTCCTGGATCAGGGTCAGCACGCGGCGCGCCACGTCGGCGGGGGCGACGGTGTTGAGGTCCTTCTCGACGGTGACCTGGACGCTCTCACCGACGCGGGTCAGGCGGACCTGGTAGCGCTCGGCACGGGCTTCGATCTCTTCCTTGCTCGGCGCGCTGCCGAACAGGCGGCTGAAGAAGCCGGGCTCCTTGTCCTTCTCGGCACCCTCGGCGAGGTTGATGTAGTAGACGCCTAGGCTGCGGTTGATGTCGTCGACGCGGACGTCGCCCATCTCCAGGGCGCGGCCGACGCTGGACCAGCCGCGGTCGAAGTCTGCACCGAGGTTGAGCACGGGGTTGCCGCTGCCGTCCTGGGTGAGGGTGACGCGGCTGGGGGCGTCGAAGTCGCGGGCGGCGAGCAGGGAGACGGAGCCGCCCTGTTCGGCGCTGCGGGCCAGGGTGGCGAGCATTTCGTCCATCAGCGCGGCTTCCAGGCCCGGGCTGTCGGAACGGCTCGGCCAGCCGGTGTCGGCGCTGCTGCCAGCCGGGCGGCTGGTGGTGAGGATGAAGATCTCGGAGGTGTTGCGCTGCACGCCGGGCTCGATGCGCACGCGGGCACGCACTTCGCTGTCGGGCTCCAGGCCGCTCACGCGGCTGCCGAGGCGGCGGGCCAGGGGAGCGGAGAGCTGGTCGAGGCGCTGCCAGGCGGTGCTGAATTCACCGGTCTGCGGGCGCTCGTCGGCGATGCGGAAACCGCCGTCCTCGAAGAACTGGCGGGCCACCGGCCAGACTTCGGCCGGTACGCGCTGGGCGACGACCCAGCGGGAATCGCCGCTCTTCTGCAGGCTGTACTCGCTGACTTCGCCACGCACCTGCAGGGGCTGCGGGCGCGGGACTTCGTAGTCGGGGTCGGTGCGGTTGTCGGCGACGTTGGCCGGGATCGGCAGCAGCGGGTCGAGCCGCTTGCTGTCGGCATCCGCCGGCAGCTGCATGGGCGCGGCCTGGCGCGCTTCCTGGTAGTCGTTGCCGCGGTCGCGGAAGTAGCCTTTTTCGCCCCAGAGCCAGCCGCAACCGCTGGTACTGGAGATCATCAGGGCGAGCGCGGAGAGTCCGGCCAGTCGCTTCATGCGTTGTTGCTCCAAGGGTTAGGCAAGCACGCCGGACTGGCGCAGGGCCTGGCGCAGGGGTTCGTGGCAGCGGGGGCTGAGCCAGGTGAGCGGCAGGCGGATGCCGTCCGGGATCAGGCCCATTTCGTGAAGCGCCCACTTGACCGGGATCGGGTTGGACTCGATGAACAGGGCCTTGTGCAGCGGCATCAGCTTGTCGTTCAGGCCACGCGCGGTGGCGGCATCGCCGGCCATGGCGGCGGCGCAGAGCTGGGCCATCTCGCGGGGGGCGACGTTGGCGGTGACGGAGATGTTGCCCTTGCCGCCCATGAGCATCAGCTCGACGGCGGTGGCGTCGTCACCGGAGTAGACGAGGAAGTCCTTGCTGACGCGATCCAGTACTTCCTGGCCGCGCTTGAGGTCGCCGGTGGCTTCCTTGATGCCGATGATGTTGCCGATCTTGGCCAGGCGCTCGACGGTCTCGGGCAGCATGTCGCAGACGGTGCGGCCGGGAACGTTGTAGAGGATCTGGGGGATCGCTACGGATTCGGCGATGTGGCGGAAGTGTTGGTACAGGCCTTCCTGGGTCGGCTTGTTGTAGTAGGGGGTCACCAGCAGGCAGGCATCGGCGCCTACGTCTTTGGCGGCGGCGGTCAGCTCGACCGACTCACGGGTGGAGTTGCCGCCGGTGCCGGCGATGACCGGGATACGGCCGTTGACCTGATCCACCACGCGGCGGATGACTTCGACGTGCTCGGTGACATCCAGGGTGGCCGATTCGCCCGTGGTGCCGACCGCGACTATGGCGTTGGTGCCTTCCTGGAGGTGGAAATCCACCAGCTTGGCCAGGCTCGCCCAGTCCAGTTGACCCTGCGCGTCCATGGGCGTGACAAGCGCCACCATACTGCCCGCAATCATGCAACCGCTCCTGCCGGAAAAAGAGAGCGGTAATGGTACTGGCGGCCTGGGTCCAGCACAAGGTGACACGGGGCCTGCCAGCATTCCCCTTGGCGGCGCTTTTCGCTACCCTTCCCGCTTTGATAGACGCGGCCTCGCCGCCCTCCCCTCGCTTTAGGAACGCTGCATGTCCACCACCCCGCCCCGCGAACAATTCCTCGTGATCAGTGCCCTTGGCCGGAACCCGATGGACCTGACCACCGTGCTCTGCCGCGCCAGCCAGGAAAACCGCTGTGCCGTGGTCAGCAGCCGCATGACCCGCCACGGCGAGTACTGCGCCCTGGTGCTGCAGGTTTCCGGCAGCTGGGATGCGCTGGCGCGCCTGGAGTCCGGTGTACCGGCCCTGGCCAAGCGCCACGACTTCACCACCCACATGGTGCGCAGCGGCCTGCTGGAGCCGCGTCCGAACTCGATGCCGTACGTCGCC
Organism: Pseudomonas sp. SLBN-26; assembly: GCF_006715895.1. Lineage (NCBI taxonomy): Bacteria > Pseudomonadati > Pseudomonadota > Gammaproteobacteria > Pseudomonadales > Pseudomonadaceae > Pseudomonas > Pseudomonas sp. SLBN-26. The sequence continues at coordinate 5,872,855 of NZ_VFOB01000001.1, read as the reverse complement.
TATGTGAGCGCGGTGTACCGCCCGGACATCCTCAGCGAGCTGTGCCAGTTCTTCCTCGACCACCGTGTGGAGATCGAGAACCTGACCTGCGACACCTACCAGGCGCCGCAGACCATGGGCACGATGCTCAACGCGACCATCACCGTGACGCTGCCGGCCGGCACCCAGATCAGTTGGCTGCGCGATCAGTTCCTGGACTTCGCCGATGCGTTGAACCTGGACGCGCTGATCGAACCGTGGCGTCCGCAACACCCCTGAACAGAGGAGCTTTCCCATGGCCGTGAGCCTCGACCAGCCTGTCGCCGATTTCACCGCTGCCGCCACCAGTGGCGTGGAAGTGAAGCTGTCTGCCCTGCGTGGCAAGCAGGTGGTGATCTACTTCTACCCGAAGGACAGCACCCCGGGGTGCACCACCGAGGGCCAGGACTTCCGTGATCGCCACGGCGCGTTCGAAGCCGCCAACACGGTGATCTTCGGCGTCTCCCGCGATGGCCTGAAGTCCCACGAGAACTTCAAGTGCAAGCAGGCCTTCCCCTTCGAGCTGATCTCGGACAAGGACGAGGCGCTGTGCCAGCTGTTCGACGTGATTCGCCAGAAGAAGCTCTACGGCAAGGAGTACCTGGGCGTCGACCGCAGCACTTTCCTGATTGACAAGGACGGCGTGCTGCGCCAGGAATGGCGCGGTGTGAAGGTGCCGGGCCATGCCGACGAGGTGCTGGCCGCTGCGCAGGCGCTGAACAAGGCCTGAGCCCCCGCCGCAATGAAAAATGCCGCGAATCTTCGCGGCATTTTTTTGCCCGTCACATGATGGGCGCAGGCCCGGCCGGCTCCGCAGAAGTACGTGGCCAGGCATCCAGCACGGCCTTGAACAGGGTGGCCAGCGGGATGGCGAAGAAGATGCCCCAGAAGCCCCACAGCCCGCCGAACAGCAGCACGGCGCAGATGATGGCCACCGGGTGCAGGTTGACCGCTTCGGAGAACAGCAGCGGCACCAGCACGTTGCCATCCAGGGCCTGGATGATGCCGTGGAGGACCATCAGGTAGATGAACTGGTCGCCCCAGCCCCACTGGAACAGGCCGATCAACGCCACCGGCACGGTGACCACCACGGCGCCGATGTAGGGCACCACCACCGACAGGCCCACCAGCAGCGCCAGCAGGGCGGCGTAGTTGAGCCCGAGGGAAACGAAGGCGACGTAGGTGACGCCGCCGCAGATGACGATCTCGATGACCTTGCCACGGATGTAGTTGGCGATCTGCTGGTGCAGCTCCTTCCACACGCGGGTCATCAACTGCCGCTCGCGGGGCAGGTAGCCGCTCAGCCAGCGCAGGATCAGTTCGCGGTCCTTGAGGAAGAAGAACACCAGGATCGGCACCAGCACCAGGTAGATCATCAGGTTGACCAGCAGCGGCAGGCTGGAGAGGGAGAAGGTCAGCGCCCACTGGCCGAACTTGCCGATCTCGCTGCGGGTGACCTCGATGGCGTTGAGCACCTGCTCGTCGGTCACCAGGTGCGGGTAGCGCTCCGGCAGCAGCAACAACAGCGACTGCCACTCCCCGAGCATGCGCGGCAACTCGTTGAAGAGGTTGCTCAACTGCTGCCAGAGCAGCGGCAGCAGCACCACGAGGAACAGCGCCAGCAGGCCGATGAACAGGGTGAACACCACCCAGACGGCCGCCGGGCCCGGCATCCGCAGGCGCTCCAGCTGGTTGACCAGCCCCTGCATCAGGAAGGCGAGCACCAGGCCGGCAAGCACCGGGGCGAGCATGTTGCCGAGGGTGAGCACCAGGGTGAAGCCCAGCACGAGGAAGACGGCCAGCACCACGGCCTCTTCATCGGAGAAGTAGCGCTGCACCCAGTCACGAAGCACCTTGAACATCGGAATCCCTCGAACGCGGCGCTCAGGCCTTGCGCAACCAGTAGCGGAACACGCCGTCGGCGGCGTCCTCGTGCAGCAGCTCGTGTCCGGCCAGGCGGGCGAAGGCACGGAAATCGCGTTGCGAACCGGCGTCGGTGGCGGTGACCTTGAGGACTTGGCCGCTGGCGAGGCGGTTGAGTTCGAGCTTGGCCTTGAGCAACGGCAGGGGGCAGTTGAGCCCACTGGCATCCAGCTCGGCGTCGAAGGGGACGGCGTCGGTCATGGGGCATCTCCAGAAGGGCGCCTAGGATACAGAAGCGTTCTCTGCGCTGGCCAGCCGAGCGGAATGAAAGCTACATTTACGCCTTTGCCGCTACGAGCCACCGTGCATGAACCCGTTGCGCCCTACCCTGCTAGCGCTTGCCTGTCTCCTCGCCACGCCGGCCATGGCCGATGACCTGCCCTCGCTGGGGGATGCCAGCTCCTCCATCGTTTCGCCCGACCAGGAACACAAGCTGGGCCGTGCCTGGCTGGGCCTGCTGCGCGCACAGGTGGAGCAACTGCCCGACCCGCAGCTCAAGGAATACGTGGAAAGCAGCGTCTACCGGCTGGCCGAGTCCAGCCAGTTGCAGGACCGCCGCCTGGAATTCGTGCTGCTGAAAAGCCCGCAACTGAACGCCTTCGCCGCCCCCGGCGGGATCATCGGCGTCAACGGCGGCCTGTTTCTCTATGCGCCCAACGAAGCCGAATACGCCTCGGTCATGGCCCACGAACTCGCGCACCTGTCCCAGCGCCACTTCGCACGCGGGGTGGAAGCCCAACAGCGCATGCAGATCCCGGTGATGGCAGCGATGCTCGCCGGCATCGTCGCGGCAGCGGCCGGCGCCGGTGACGCGGGCATGGCGGCGATCATGTCGACCCAGGCAGCGGCCATCCAGGAGCAGCGGCGCTTCTCCCGCCAGAACGAGCAGGAGGCCGACCGCATCGGCCTGCTCAACCTGGAAAAGGCCGGCTATGACCCACGCGCCATGCCGAACATGTTCGAGCGGCTGATGCGCCAGTACCGCTACGACTCCAAGCCGCCGGAATTCCTGCTGACCCACCCGGTGACCGAATCCCGTATCGCCGATACCCGCAACCGCGCCGAGCAGCTGCCTGCTGGCGGTGTGGAGAACAGCCTGCGCTACCAGCTGATGCGTGCGCGGGTGCAGCTGATGTTCGAGGAAACCCCGGGCATCTCCGCCAAGCGCTTCCGCGCCATGCTGGACAGCGATCCCAAGCTGGACGCGGCGCGCTACGGCCTGGCCATCGCCCAGATCAAGGCCGGCCAGTTGAACGAAGCCCGCGAGGCGCTGACGCAGTTGCTGGCCAAGGCACCCAACGAGGTGGCCTACAACCTGGCCCAGGTGGACCTGGACATCACCGCCAACCGCCTGCCGGACGCGCAGAAGCGGGTGGACCGGCTGCTCGGCCTCTACCCTGCCAGCTACCCGCTGAAGCAGGCCCGGGTGGACCTGCTGCTGAAGCAGAACAAGCCCCAGGACGCCGAGAAGGTGCTGGACGACCTGGCCCGCACCCGCGCCAACGACCCGGACATCTGGTACCAGGTGGCGGAAGTGCGCGGCCTGGCCGGCAACACCATCGGCCTGCACCAGGCCCGTGCCGAATACTTCGCCCTGGTGGGAGATTTCGATCAGGCGATCGAGCAACTGGACTTCGCCAAGCGCCGGGCCAGCAGCAACTTCCCGCTGGCCGCCCGCATCGACGCGCGCCAGCAGGAGCTGATCGAGCAGCAGAAGGCGGTGAAGCAGATGATGCGCTGAGCCTGCGCCGAAACGAAAAAGCCCGGACATCGTCCGGGCTTTTTCTTGGGCGCCGTGGGCTCAGGCGTTGCCGCTGAGCTTCATGCGGGCGGCCTGGGTGAAATCGAGCATGCGCTTGAGCGGCTTGACGGCACGAGGGATCAGCGCGGCGTCGACGAAGATCTCGTTGCTGCCTTCACGCAGGCACTGCAGGGTGCGCTCCAGGGTATTCATGGCCATCCACGGGCAATGGGCGCAGCTGCGGCAGGCGGCACCGTTGCCGGCGGTGGGGGCTTCGATGAACTGCTTGTCCGGGCAAAGCTGCTGCATCTTGTAGAAGATGCCGCGGTCGGTGGCGACGATGAAGGTCTTGTTCGGCAGCGTCTGGGCGGCCTTGATCAACTGGCTGGTGGAGCCGATGGCATCGGCCAGCTCGATGACCGACTCGGGCGACTCCGGGTGCACCAGGATGGCGGCGTCCGGGTAGAGCGCCTTCATGTCTTCGAGCTGCTTGGCCTTGAACTCCTCGTGGACGATGCAGGCACCGTCCCACAGCAGCATGTCGGCGCCGGTCTCACGCTGGATGTAGCGGCCCAGATGCTGGTCGGGGGCCCAGAGGATCTTCTCGCCGTTGTCCATCAGGCTCTCGACGATCTCCAGCGCACAGCTGGAGGTGACGACCCAGTCCGCCCTCGCCTTCACGGCTGCAGAGGTGTTGGCATAGACGACGACCGTGCGCTCGGGGTGCTGGTCGCAGAAGGCGGAGAACTCATCCACCGGGCAGCCCAGGTCGAGGGAGCACGTGGCCTCGAGGGTCGGCATCAGCACGCGTTTCTCGGGGTTGAGGATCTTGGCGGTCTCGCCCATGAAGCGCACGCCAGCGACCACGACGGTCTGGGCAGCGTGCTGGTTGCCGAAGCGCGCCATCTCCAGGGAGTCGGAGACGCAGCCGCCGGTCTCTTCCGCCAGCGCCTGGATGACCGGGTCGCAATAGTAGTGGGCCACCAGGACGGCGTTCTGCGCCTTGAGCTCGGCCGCGATCGCCTGGCGCAGCTGGGTCTCTTCTTCGGGCGTCAGTTGCCGGGGTTGCTTGGCCGCCAGGTGGGCCTGGACGAGGAAACGTTCGGAGAGCTGGGACATGTCTGCGGACCTGCGGGACGCCTGAGCGTGGAAGCCATGTAGAACCACGGGCCGGACGACGGTCAGGCACGCGGGCGGCGGATGATAGCGCAGATCAATGACGGGGTGGATGGCTGCGGCGCCACAACGAAAAAGCGGGAAGACCTTTCGATCTTCCCGCTTCTGCTGGCCTCTTCGAGGCCTTGTATGGTGGGTCGTGTAGGATTCGAACCTACGACCAATTGGTTAAAAGCCAACTGCTCTACCGACTGAGCTAACGACCCAACGCGAGGCGTATAATACTGATTTTATTCAGGAATTCAACACCCCTCGGAAAAATTTTTCAGAAATAGGGTGTCGGATCTTCCACGCCGGCCGCCGCAAAGCCTGCGGCGCGCAGCCGGCAGCTGTCGCACTTGCCGCATGCACGCCCCTGGTCGTCGGCCTGGTAGCAGGAAACGGTCAGGCCGTAGTCCACCCCCTGGGCGATACCGGCCCGGATGATCTCGGCCTTGGAGAGGTTCTGCAGCGGCGCCTGGATACGGAACCCCTGCCCTTCCACACCCGCCTTGGTGGCGAGGTTGGCCATGCGCTCGAAGGCATCGACGAACTCGGGGCGGCAGTCCGGGTAGCCGGAGTAATCCACGGCATTCACACCAATGAAGATGTCGCGCGCGCCCAGCACTTCAGCCCAGCCCAGCGCCAGGGAGAGGAACACGGTGTTGCGTGCCGGCACGTAGGTGACGGGGATGCCCTCGGTGGGGCTCTCCGGCACGGCGATGCTGTCGTCGGTCAGCGCCGAACCGCCGATGCCGTTGAGGTTGAGGCCGATGACCTTGTGCTCCACGACACCCAGCTGGCGAGCAACGCGCTCGGCTGCCCGCAGCTCGGCCCGGTGCCGCTGGCCATAGTCGAAGCTCATGGTGTAGCAGGCGTAGCCGTCGGCACGGGCCAGGGCTACGACGGTGGCGGAATCCAGGCCGCCGGAAAGAAGGATGACCGCTTTCTTGTCGCTCATGTCAGTGTCCCGGTTCGTCGTTCCAGAGAATCTTGTGCAGCTGCAGTTGCAGGCGGACGGGCAGGTTGTCCGCCACGATCCAGTCGGCCAGTTGGCGCGCGTCCACCTGGTGGTGGCTGGGGGAGAACAGCACCTCGCCGGCCCGCTGTTCAAGGCGGTACTCGATGAGCTTGGAGACCGCCCAGTCGTAGTCCTCACGGGAGCAGATGACGAACTTCACCTGGTCGTTCGGGGTGAGCTGGGCAATGTTCTCGTAGCGGTTGCGCGCGACTTCGGCGGAGCCGGGCGTCTTGAGGTCAAGCACGCGGCTCACGCGGGTGTCGACGGCGGCGATGTCGAGCGCGCCGCTGGTCTCCAGGGACACCTCGTAGCCGGCATCGCACAGGCGCGCCAGCAGCGGGATGCAGTTGGGCTGGGCCAGCGGCTCACCCCCGGTGACGCAGACATGGCGCGGCCGGTAGGCGGCCACCTGCTCGAGGATGTCGTCGAGGGACTGGAGTTGCCCGCCATTGAAGGCATAGGCGGTGTCGCAGTACAGGCAGCGCAGGGGACAGCCGGTCAGGCGCACGAATACCGTCGGCAAGCCGGCGGTACGCGTCTCCCCCTGCAACGAGTAGAAGATCTCGGTGATTCGCAGGGTCTGTTGCATAAGGGCCACGGGCGTGACGGCGAAACAGGCCATCCGCCTCCGTTGCGGGTAAGAAGGGCGGCGATTCTAAACGAAAAAACCCGCGACGGGCGCGGGTTTCTCGATGGACGCGAGGGACTCAGCGAAGACGCTGCAGGTCGCGCTGGGCCAGCTGGGCAGCCGAAGTGCCCGGGTACTGGGAAATCACCTGGCGGAGGATGCCCTTGGCCTTGTCGGCGTTACCCAGGCGCTGCTCGACATCGGCGAGCTTGTAGAGCGAGTCGGGCACCTTGGCGTGCTGCGGGTAGGTCTGGCTGACCCGGGCAAAGGCCTGGCCAGCACCTTGCAGGTCGCCTTTGGCCAGGTTCACTTCACCGAGCCAATACTGGGCATTACCGGCGTACTGGCTGTTGGGGTATTTGCGCAGGAAAGCGGTGAAGGCCTGGCTGGCCTTGTCGAAGTCCTTGGCCTTGATGAGGTCGAAGGCGGCTTCGTAGTAGAGCTTTTCCTTGGCGGGGTCGGCAGGCTCGTTGCTCGCAGCAGGTTGCTGGGCGGGAGCGGCCGGGGCACCGGCGGCGTTGATGGCGCCATCGGCGGGAGCATTCTGTTGGGCCGGAGCCGGGGCACCTGCGGCGCCAGAGCTCAGCCGGCTGTCCAGGTCCTGGTAGCGTTCCAGGCTCTGTTGCTTCAGCTGTTGGATCTCGTTCTGCTGTTCTTCGACCATGCCGCGCAGGCGACCGATCTCTTCCTGCATCTGCTGCAGTTGCATGAACAGCTCGCCTTGCGCGGAAACCGGGGCTTGCGCCCCGGTCCCGGCATAGGCGCCGTTCGTACCATAACCAGCGGGCGGATAGGCGCCGTAACCGGCGTTGTTTCCGTCCACCACGGGAACCTCGGCGAGCGCTGCGAAGGGCAGGCTACCCAGGGCCAATACAGTCAAAGCACGACGGCACTTGCGCATAGCTATTACTTACGCAGCTCTACGCGACGGTTCTGAGCCCAGGACTGCTCGTCGTTGCCGGTGGCAACCGGACGCTCTTCACCGTAGGAAACCAGCTCCAGCTGAGCCGGGGAAACGCCCTGCAGAACCAGGTATCGCTGAACGGCCTTGGCACGACGCTCACCCAGAGCCATGTTGTACTCGCGGGTGCCGCGCTCGTCGGTGTGGCCTTCCAGGACAACGCGGTTGCCGTTGGCTTTCAGGTCCTTGGCGTGTACGTCCAGAGCGCGCATGGCTTCCGGCTTCAGGTCGGAGCTGTCGTACTCGAAGTAGAAGGTGGTGATGGCGCGCAGAGCGGCTTCTTCGCTCAGGCTGGAATCCAGACCACTGTTGTTGGCGTTGTAGCCAGCGTTCGGATCTACGGCGCCTTCGCCGGAGTTTTCGCCGCCCTTGGAGGAGCAACCTACTGCTACGGCCATGGCCAGAGCCAGTGCTGCGAATTTACCGAACTTGATCATTTCCATCGTTGTAACTCCTAATGAGCCCCAGTGTGTTTAGCAAAAAGCAAATAGTCAGCACCGCGTCAGTTCAGGTACGGCGACCAGGACGGTTCGCGGATATCGCCTTGAACGGTTGGAATTGGAAGCCGCACGCGCCCATTGGTGGACACGAGCATCAGGACTCCCTGGCCCTGCTGGCGGGTGGCGTAGATTAGCATGGTGCCGTTGGGCGCAACAGTGGGCGAATCGTCCAGCGAGGTGTTGGAAAGGATGCGCGGAGCGGCCCCGGCACGGGTCAGATCGAGGGCGGCCACCTTGAAGTTGGTGAAGCCATCCTGGCGGTGGATCATCACCAGGGTCTTCTCGTCAGCGGAGAGTTTCGGGTTGGCGTTGTAGTTGCCCACGAAGGTCACGCGCTGCGGTTCTCCACCGTTGATGTTGGCCTTGTAGATCTGCGGCTTGCCGGCACGGTCGGAGGTGAAGTACAGGGTCTGGCCGTCGGCGCCCCAGAAGGGTTCGGTGTCGATGGCCATGTGATTGGTGACGCGGCGCAGCTGACGGCTGCCCAGGTCCATCACGTAGATCTCCGGGTTGCCGTCCTTGGACAGGACGAACGCCAGGCGATTGCCTTCCGGCGACCAGGCCGGCGCACCGTTGAGGCCTTCGAAGTTGGTGATCTGCTCGCGGCGACCGGTATCGATGTGCTGGATGAAGATGCGCGGACGCTTCTGCTCGAACGAGACATAGGCGATGCGACGACCATCCGGTGCATAGCGCGGCGATAGGATCGGCTCGCGGGATTGCAGCAGGGTCACGGCGCGGGCGCCGTCATAGTCGGAGCGCTGCAGGGTGTAGCGGGTGTTGTTCACCGAGAAGCGCTCTGCGGTGACATACAGCATGCGGGTGGAGAAGGCGCCCTTCACACCGGTGAGCTTCTCGAAGGCCTGGTCGGAGACGTAGTGGGCCATGTCACGCAGCTGGTCGGTGGAACCGCTGACGGTTCCGGCGAACACCTGCTGCTCGGTCGCGACGTTGAACAGGGCGAACTGCACCTGCAGGCGACCTGCAGCCGGCACGATGCTGCCGACGAGCACGTACTGGGCGCCCAGCGCCTTCCAGTCGCGGTAGATCACTTCGGCTGCCTGGGTCGGCAGGCTGATCATGTTCTGACGCGGGATGGGCTCGAAGTAGCCAGAGTTGCGCAGGTCGTTGCCGATGATCTCGGACATGTCTTCCGGCAGCACGGTGCCGCCCTGCCAGCCGAACGGGACGACAGCGATTGGAACGGCCCTATCTACCCCTTTCGAAATAAGAATATTTTTCTCTTCAGCGTTGGCGAAGCCTGCCAAGCAGAGCGCGATTAGAAGAAAACCTCTAAGAATTTTCATCACTACTCCAGGTCCTCAGGGGTAAATGTCATTTTGAATGAGCGGTAAATATTGAACTCAGAGGGCTTCATACCCTGCATTTCTGGAATACGGCCCACATTCCTAACCGCGCTGACGGCCGACTGGTCGAACGACGGGTCACCACTAGAGCGCACAACTGTTGCGTTTGTGATGGTGCCGTCAGGCAGCATATTAATTTGAACCTGCACCGACATACCGTTACGAGCTGACGGAGGTCGAGTCCAGAGTTCAGATACTCTCAGCCGGATAAGATCATCATAATTACCAGAAGTGGTATCACCCACCTCGTCAGCGGGCGCCTGCTGGTTCTCGACCTTATCTCCAAGCAGCTCCGCCAACGCAGCCGCCTTCTGGTCACGGGCCGCCTTTCGCTTGGCTTCTTCCGCCGCTTTCTTCTTGGCCTCTTCGGCTGCCTTTTTCTTGGCATCCTCGGCGGCTTTCTTCTTCGCTTCCTCGGCCGCCTTCTTCTTGGCGTCCTCAGCCGCTTTCTTCTTCGCCTCTTCGGCGGCCTTCTTCTTGGCCTCCTCTTCGGCTTTTTTCTTGGCTTCTTCCTCGGCCTTCTTCTTGGCGATGTCGGCCTGCTGCTTCTTGGCCGCTTCCTCAGCCGCCTTCTTGGCGTCCTCGGCCTTCTTCGTCTCTTCGGCTTTCTTGGCTTCTGCCGCCTTTCGAGCTTCCTCGGCTTTCTTTTGTTCCGCGGCCTTGGCGGCAGCCACTTTCTGCTCTTCCGCCTTCTTCATTTCCAGCTGCTCGGCTTCATACATCGGAGCCGCGGTCTTCTTGGCCTCGCCGGCAATCTTCTGGTTGGTCTGGGTGGTCGCCTGGCTCTGGGACTTCAACTGGTAAAGGGTGGCTTGGACGATGGGGCGCGCCGGCGGCAGCTCCGGGGTGAAGGCGAAGCTGACGAAGAGCATGCCGAAGATGAGCACATGCAGCCCGACAGCCCATACGACGGGCCAGAAGTAGCTTTCAGAGGGGGAGCGTTCGCTCTGCTGATGCATCAGGGCGCCTCGGTGATCAGCCCGACATTGCCGACGCCGGCCTGCTGCAGGCCACCCATGACCGCCATGACGGAGCCATAGTCGACCGCCTTGTCACCCCGGACGAAGACCTGAACCTTCTTACCCTGGCTGGCGTTCTGGCTCATGATCGCGGTCACGGTGCGCACCAGGTCCGGCAGCGCCGTGGCGGTTTCGCTGCCCTTGCCCTGATCCGGGTCGACTTCCTCGCCCATGTTCCAGTAGTAGGTCTTGTCGGCCTTGATGGAGATGGTGAGCACGCGGGAGTTGTTGTCCTGCGGCAGCACCTCGCTGGAGACCTTGGGCAGGTCGACCTTGACGCCCTGGTTGAGCATGGGCGCCGTCACCATGAAGATGACCAGCAGCACCAGCATCACGTCGATGTAGGGCACCACGTTCATCTCGGCGACCGGCTTGCGTTTATGGCGGTTTCTGGCCATGGCTTGGAACCTGTCCTTTCGTTGAACCTGCGTCTATCACTCGTCGCTGGTGTGCACCTTGCGGTGCAGGATGGCCTGGAACTCGTCGGCGAAGGTGTAGTAGCGACCGATCAGGGTTTCGCCACGGGCCGAGAAGCGGTTGTAGGCGATGACCGCCGGGATCGCCGCGAACAGGCCGATGGCGGTGGCGATCAGGGCCTCGGCGATGCCGGGGGCAACGGTCGCCAGGGTGGCCTGCTGAACCTGGGCCAGGCCGCGGAAGGAGTTCATGATCCCCCAGACGGTGCCGAACAGGCCGATGTAGGGGCTGGTGGAGCCGACGGTGGCGAGGAACGGCAGGCTCTGCTCGAGCTTTTCCTCTTCACGGGAAATGGCCACGCGCATGGCGCGAGCCACGCCCTCCATCACCGCATCCGGGTCGACGCCGGGCTGCTGGCGCAGGCGGGAGAACTCCTTGAAACCGGCACGGAAGATCTGCTCCACGCCGCAATCCGGATCCGGGTTGCTGCCGGCCTGACGGTACAGCTTGGACAGGTCGATGCCCGACCAGAAGCGCTCCTCGAAGGCCTCCAGGGACTTCTTGGCCGCACGCAGCAGGTTGCTGCGCTGGAAAATCATGATCCACGAGGTGACCGAGGCGGCCACCAGGGTGAGCATGACCAGTTGCACCACGAGGCTGGCGTTGCTGATCAGGCTCCACATGGAGGTATGGTCGACGACGTTGGCTTCCACGCTTAGTCTCCTGCAGGGGATTGGCCCGGTACGGCGGCGAAGGCTTCACGCAGCGCTTCGGGGATCGCCCGGGGTTTCAAACTGTCGGCGCGCACACAGGCCACCAGGAACTGCCCTTCGCAGAGCAGCGCATCATCCGTAACCCGCCTCACCTGTTGACGAAACTTCAGGCTCGCACGGTTCAATTCGATCACTTCGGCGCTGATGGCCAGTTCATCGTCCAGGCGGGCCGGCTTGTGGTAACGCGCTTCGGCCGAATGCACGACGAACAACAGGTTCTCCCCGACCAGCTCGGACTGGGCAAAACCCAGACTCCGCAGGTACTCGGTTCGAGCCCGCTCCATGAACTTGAGGTAGTTGACGTAATAGACGATGCCGCCGGCATCGGTGTCCTCGTAATAGACGCGGCTCCGATGCACGAAAGGTGGGGCCTCATTTTGCGCGCGCATACTCTAGTGCTTACTCCAAGGGTTGCCAATCCGGCCCGACAACTGTTTTTGCGCCATTCCGACGCACGCTTCGACCGCAGGGATGTTCATTCGTCACCCGGGGTGAACAAATCCCCCGAGGGCTCCTCCAGCAGCCGCCCCGGCAGCTTCAGGCCGAAGTGCAGGTAGGCATGCCGGGTGACCACCCGTCCGCGCGGGGTGCGCATGATGTAGCCCTGCTGGATCAGGTAGGGCTCCAGCACGTCCTCGATGGTGTGCCGCTCTTCGCTGATGGCAGCAGCGAGGCTGTCGACGCCGACCGGGCCACCGTCGAACTTGTCGATCATCGCCAGCAGTAGACGCCGGTCCTGGTGGTCGAAGCCACGCTCATCCACATCCAGCAGGTTGAGCGCCTGGTCGGCGATGACGCGGGTGATCTGCCCCTGGGCCCGGACTTCGGCAAAATCCCGCACGCGGCGCAGCAGGCGGTTGGCGATACGCGGCGTGCCACGGGCGCGACGGGCGATCTCGAAGGCGCCCTCCGGCTCGATGTGCAGGCCGAGGATGCCGGCGGAGCGCGCCACGATGGTGGAGAGGTCCTGGGTGTTGTAGAACTCCAAGCGCTGGACGATGCCGAAGCGATCCCGCAGCGGGTTGGTCAGCATCCCGGCGCGGGTGGTGGCTCCTACCAGGGTGAAGGGCGGCAGGTCGAGCTTGATGGAGCGGGCCGCCGGGCCTTCGCCGATCATGATGTCCAGTTGGAAGTCTTCCATCGCCGGGTAGAGCACTTCCTCGACCACGGGCGAGAGGCGGTGGATTTCGTCGACGAACAGCACGTCGCCCGCTTCGAGGTTGGTCAGCAGCGCCGCCAGGTCGCCTGGTCGCTCCAGCACCGGGCCGGAGGTGCTCTTGAGGGAGACGCCCATCTCGTGGGCGATGATGTTGGCCAGGGTGGTCTTGCCCAGGCCGGGCGGACCGAAGATCAGGGTATGGTCCAGGGCCTCCCCCCGCCCCTTGGCGGCCTTGATGAACAGCTCCATCTGCTCGCGCACCACCGGCTGGCCGATGTAGTCGGCCAGGCTCAGCGGGCGGATGGCACGGTCCAGCTGTTCGTCGCGGTCGCGGCTACTGGCAGTGATCAGGCGGTCGGCTTCGATCATCGGGGCTTACACCATTCCTTTCAGGGCGCGGCGGATCATTTCCTCGCTGGACAACCCTTCTTCCTTGATCGCAGCGACGGCGCGGCTGGCTTCCTGCGGCTTGAAGCCGAGGGCGATGAGGGCGCTGAGGGCGTCGCTTTCGGCGCTGGAAACACCGGCACCGGCTACAGGCTCGACAATGAGCGGGGCGATGGTGGGCATGTTCTCCCAGGCCTTGAAACGGTCCTTGAGCTCCACCAGCAGGCGCTCGGCGGTCTTCTTGCCGACGCCGGGGATCTTCACCAGCGTGGACGTGTCCTGGGCCTGCACGCAGCGAACCAGTTCATCCACCTCCAACCCGGACATGAGTGCCAGGGCCAGCTTGGGGCCGACGCCGTTGAGGCGGATCAGCTCGCGGAACAGCTCCCGGTCACGGCGCTCGTAGAAGCCGTAGAGCAGGTGCGCGTCCTCACGCACCACCAGGTGGGTGTGCAGGGTGACGGGCTCGCCGACACTGGGCAGGCGGTAGAGGGTGGTCATGGGCACTTCCAGTTCGTAGCCGACGCCATTGACGTCGAGGATCAGGTGCGGCGGCTGTTTCTCCGCCAAGGTGCCACGCAAACGTCCGATCACGAAGAGCGTCCTTAAATGAGGTTACAAACGCAGGCGGCCACTGCGCCGCTTGGCGGTGGCCAGTCCATGGGGAATCAGGCTCTGCCGATGGTGGGCGTGGCAGAGGGCGATGGCCAGGGCGTCGGAGGCGTCGATCTGCGGCTTCTGCACCAGCTTGAGCAGGTGCATGACCATCATCAGCACCTGCTGCTTGTCGGCGCCGCCGGTGCCGGCGATGGCCTGCTTCACCTGGCTGGCGGTGTACTCGGCCACCTCCAGCCCCTCCTCCACCGCCGCCACGATGGCAGCCCCCCGGGCCTGCCCGAGCTTGAGGGCGGAGTCGGCATTGCGTGCCATGAACACCTGCTCGATGCCCATGGTGACGGGGCCGTGGGTCTGGATCACTTCACGCACGCCACGGAAGACGATCTGCAGGCGCTCCTGCAGCGGGCCCGCCCCTGTGCGTATGCAGCCGGAAGCGACGTACTCGCACCCTCGCCCGGTGTCGCGCACCACACCGTAGCCGGTGATGCGCGAACCCGGGTCGATACCAAGAATCAGGGTCATGCCGCCCGTCTCTCCACGTGCCGGCGAACCAGCACACTGTCTATTTATCCAGCCGCGAGTATACGGACCGGCCCTCCAACAAAAAAGCCGGAAGCGCACGAGGCGACTTCCGGCTTCAGGCGCAGGCTGGAACTCAGTCCAGCTGCTCCATGATCTCGTCGGGGATCTCGGCGTTGTGATAGACGTTCTGCACGTCGTCGAGGTCTTCGAGCATGTCGATCAGCTTCAGCACCTTCTGGGCGGTCTCCAGGTCGGCGATGGGAGCGCTGATGGACGGGATCATGGCGATCTCGGCTTCCTCACCCTTGAACCCGGCAGCCTGCAGGGCCTCGTTCACGGCATGGAAGTCGGGGAAGCTGGTGGATACCAGAGCGGAACCATCCTCGCCCATTTCCACGTCCTCGGCACCGGCCTCCAGGGCTGCTTCCATCAGCGCATCTTCGTCGACGCCGGGTGCGAAGCTGATCTGGCCCTTGCGGTCGAACATGTAGGCGACGGAACCGTCGGTTCCCAGGTTGCCCCCGCACTTGGTGAAGGCGTGGCGCACTTCGGCGGCAGTGCGGTTACGGTTGTCGGTCATGGCCTCGATGATGATGGCCACGCCGCTGGGCGCGTAACCCTCGTAGGTCAGCTCGGCCATGTTGTCGGCATCGTTGTTGCCGGCACCACGGGCGATGGCGCGATCGATGGTGTCGCGCGGCATGTTGGCGGTCAGCGCCTTGTCCACGGCCAGGCGCAGACGCGGGTTGTCCGCCGGGTTCGGGCCGCCGTGCTTGGCCGACACGGTCAGCTCACGGATCAGTTTGGTGAAGATCTTGCCCCGCTTGGCGTCCTGCCGACCCTTGCGGTGCTTGATGTTGGCCCACTTGGAATGACCAGCCATAACGCACTCCGTACTCTGCTTTGACGGACGGCGCCCTGGGGCGCCGTCGCGGTTGGTTCTACTTACTCAGCCTTGGGCTGCTCGCGCAGCCGGATGTTCAGCTCGCGCAGGGCCTTGGCATCCACGACACCCGGCGCCTGGGTCATGACGCAGGCGGCACTCTGGGTTTTCGGGAAGGCGATCACTTCGCGGATCGACGAGGCGCCGGTCATCAGCATCACCAGGCGGTCCAGGCCGAAGGCCAGGCCGCCGTGCGGCGGAGCACCGAACTTCAGGGCGTCCAGCAGGAAGCCGAACTTCTCCTGCTGCTCGTCTTCGCTGATGCCCAGCACGCGGAACACCGCCTGCTGCATCGCCTTGTCGTGGATACGGATCGAACCGCCACCCAGCTCGGTGCCGTTGAGCACCATGTCGTAAGCGCGGGACAGCGCGGCGGCCGGGTTGGCCTCCAGCTCTTCCGGGCTGCACTTGGGCGAGGTGAAGGGGTGGTGCATGGCGGTGAGACTGCCGTCGTCGTTCTCTTCGAACATCGGGAAGTCGACCACCCACAGCGGGGCCCACTCGCAGGTCAGCAGGTTCAGGTCGTGGCCCAGGCGGATGCGCAGAGCACCCAGGGCGTCGCAGACGACCTTGGCCTTGTCGGCACCGAAGAACACGATGTCACCATCGACTGCATCTACGCGATCGAGGATCACGTTCAGGTTCGGCTCGGCGATGTTCTTGACGATGGGCGACTGCAGCCCCTCGACGCCCTTGGCGCGCTCGTTGACCTTGATGTAGGCCAGGCCCTTGGCACCGTAGTTGCCGACGAACTTGGTGTACTCGTCGATCTTGCTGCGCGGCATGCTCGCACCGCCCGGTACACGCAGGGCGGCGACGCGGCCTTTCGGGTCGTTGGCCGGGCCGGAGAAGACCTTGAAGTCGACATCCTTCAGTTGGTCAGCCACGTCCACCAGCTCCAGCGGAATACGCAGGTCCGGCTTGTCGGAGCCATAGCGGCGCATGGCTTCGGCCAGGGTCATGTGGGGGAATTCGCCGAACTCCAGATCCAGCACTTCCTTGAACAGGTTGCGGATCATGGTCTCGGTGATACCCATGATGTCGTTCTCATCGAGGAAGCTGGTCTCGATGTCGATCTGGGTGAATTCCGGCTGACGGTCGGCACGCAGGTCCTCGTCGCGGAAGCACTTGGCGATCTGGTAGTAGCGGTCGAAGCCGGCCACCATCAGCAGCTGCTTGAAGAGCTGGGGCGACTGCGGCAGGGCGAAGAAGCTGCCGGGATGGGTGCGGCTGGGCACCAGGTAGTCGCGGGCGCCTTCCGGAGTGGCGCGGGTGAGGATCGGGGTCTCGACGTCGAGGAAGCCGTTCTCGTCCAGGTAGCGGCGTATGCTGCTGGTGATGCGCGAGCGCAGCTTCAGCTTGGCGGCCATTTCCGGGCGACGCAGGTCGATGAAGCGGTAGCGCAGGCGGGTTTCCTCGCCCACGTCGGAGTACTCGTCCAGCGGGAAGGGCGGGGTTTCGGCCTGGTTCAGTACTTCCAGCTCATAGCCCAGCACCTCGATGGCACCGGACGCCATGTTGGCGTTGCGCGCACCCTCGGGGCGCAGGCGCACCTTGCCGGTGATCTTGACCACGTACTCGCTGCGCACGCGGTCGGCCTTGGCGAAGGTGTCGGCACGATCCGGGTCGAAGACCACCTGGGCCAGGCCTTCACGATCGCGGATATCAAGGAAGATGACCCCGCCATGGTCGCGACGGCGGTGAACCCAGCCGCAAAGGGTGATTTCCTGGCCGTCCAGGCTCTCGTTCAGTTGGCCGCAATAATGGCTGCGCATCATGGTCGTGTTTCGCTTCTCTGAGTCGTGAATTCGTCGGGCCGCTGGGCACGAGGGGAAATATCGTCCATCGGCGCCAGACCGGCCGACAAGGCGACCGGAGGCGCATCGCCCCGGTGCTTCGGCAGGCCGAGCACAGGCCCGCAACCGTGGCAAAGGGCCGGATTATATATGGTTAATCGATACCGCGCAGCCGCCCGCCCACAGGCTTTCTATACTCAAATCCCCGAGCACGCGGAGCCTCGCCATGGCCACCCAACGCCCAGCCGACTTCAATCAGGACCTCCTTGATGATTTCCGCCAGGAAGCCTACGAGGGCTTCAATCGCTGCGAGCAATTGCTGATCGACCTTGAGCGCACGCCAACCGATCCGGAGCGACTGCGCCAGCTCTTCCGCCAGGTCCACAGTTTCAAGGGCAACCTGGGTTACGTCGGCCTCGAACGCCTCAACACCCTGCCTCAGGCCTTGGAGGATGTCCTCGACCAGTTGCGCGAGGGGCGGCTGACCTTCGACAGCCTGCTGGGCGACATCATGCTGCTGATACTGGATCGCCTGCGCGATCTGGTCAGGGGCGCACTGGCCGGTGAGCCTGGGCTGCCACCCGACACCCTGCCACTGGCCAAGGCGCTGTCGTCGCTGGCCCAGGCGCCCGGGCAACGGCAGACAGAGATGCGCCAGGCCTTGCTGTTCCGCCTGGACCCGAACACGCGACTGACCACACCACAGGCCGACCCCGTAACAGCCACCGGCGCCCTGACACGCCACGGGCTATCGGATGACCCCGACCTGGCGTTCTTCCTCGACCTCATGCAAGCCGCCGAGCGGCGCTCGCACTATTGGCTCGGCCGGGGTGAGCGCCAGTTGGAGGTGGCACTGGCGATGAACCGCCGCGCCGGCCACCCCGTCGACCCGCGCCAACTCGCCACGGCCGTGTGCCTTCATGACCTGGGCATGGCGCTGATGCCCCTCCCCCTCCTGCACAAGGCCGAACGCCTGACTCGGGAGGAGCGCCGTCTGATGCAAGCGCATCCTCGGATGGGCGCCGATCTGCTGCGACGCCTGCCCCAGTGGGACGAAGCGGCCGAGATCATCCTTCAGCATCAGGAGCACGCGGACGGAAGCGGCTACCCCAAAGGGCTGCGCGAGGCGGAGATCGTCCCCGGCGCGCTGATCCTGAACATCGTCGACACCTTCGACGCCCGCACCCACGAACGCGCCCACCAGACGCTCAGCAAGCGCCCCGTTCTGCGTGCGATCCTGGAGATCAATGGCCTGGCCGGCAGCCAGTTCAGCGCCCACTGGGTCGAGGTATTCAACGCCTGCCTCGGCGAAGAGCCCCACCTGACCCGGCTGTAACGCCCGCCGCGCAGCCGCTCCCCGATGCGCGACGATAGGCATAAGGCATCGCAACCATTGATTTTTACCGGCATCGAAGCGCCATTTCCCTGTGCTAGTCTCTGCCGATCACGGGCCCTAGCCGGCCCGCACCACTGAGGAGAGACGTATGGAAATCAACATCGGAATCGCCGAACAGGACCGCGCAGCCATTGCCGAAGGCCTCTCCCGCCTACTGGCGGATACCTACACCCTTTACCTGAAGACCCATAACTTCCACTGGAACGTGACCGGTCCGATGTTCAACACCCTTCACCTGATGTTCGAGGCCCAGTACACCGAACTGGCCCTGGCCGTCGACGCCATCGCCGAGCGCATCCGCGCCCTGGGCTTCCCGGCTCCCGGCACCTACGCCGCCTACGCCCGCCTGTCCTCCATCAAGGAAGAAGAAGGCGTTCCGGCTGCAGAAGACATGATCAAGCAACTGGTCCAGGGCCAGGAGGCCGTGGTTCGAACCGCACGCGGCATTTTCCCGCTACTGGACAAGGTAAGCGACGAACCGACCGCCGACCTGCTGACCCAGCGCATGCAGGTCCATGAAAAGACCGCGTGGATGCTGCGCAGCCTTTTGGCTGCCTGACCTTCCATACCTTCCGAGAGGCCCGGTTCGCCGGGCCTTTTTGCTGGGCGACAGCACCCCGCCTGAACTATGCTTCGCACAATCTCCCTCCTTGTCAGTACCCGTTGATGAGCCAGCCCTCCAAATCCCCCCTGCTGCTCGAACTCTATCCGGAGGAGACCCGCGAGGCAGCGGAATTGCTCAAGCAGGCCGTCCCGCTCATGGTTCGCCATGACATTCCGCCAAACCCCATCCACTACGCCCTCTGGTACACCTACAGCCAGGGCAAGCAGCCCGACCTCAACCGCCGCCTGGACAAGATCGTCAAGGACTTCGACGCTTTCCCGCCTGATTCGGCAGTGAAGCTGTTCCGCGACTTCATCATCCGAGGCGAACTGGAAGAGGCCCGCGCAGGGCAGCAGCAAGTCATCGAACTGGTGGACGACATCGAGACGGATGTCAGCCGGAGCGTCGTGGGGAGCACGGTCTACCAGCAAAGCCTGGAAGCGGGCCTGGCCGCCCTGCATGACCCGATCATCGACGACCTGCCCAGCGTGCTGAACGACTTGCACCAGAGCACCCAGCTGATGCATGACCAGCAGGAGCAGTTCCTCTACCGCCTGCGCGCCGCCCAGGCCGAAATCCACACCCTGCGCCTGCAACTGGAACGAGCCCAGATGGCCGCCACGCTGGACAGCCTGACCCAGGTGTTCAACCGGCACGCTTTCACCCGCCTGCTGGAACAGGCCCTGGCAGAAAACACAGCCGGCCTGGCCCTGATCATGCTGGATATCGACCACTTCAAGCAGTTCAACGACCACTTCGGCCACCCCTTGGGTGATCGCGTGCTGCAGCATGTCGGTCAGTTGCTCAAGGACCTGCTGCCCCCGCGCGCCCTGGCAGCCCGCTACGGTGGCGAGGAGTTCTGTGTCGTCTTGCGCGACTGCCATGAACTGGCCAGTGCCCGCGCCTTCGCCGAGATGCTGCGATTGAAGTTCCAATCCCTGCGCGTCAAGGTACGCCGCACCGACCAGGTGCTGGACACCATCACTGCCAGCTTTGGCATCGCCCTGGCCGAACCGGGCGACAACCTGGAAAGCCTGCTCACCCGAGCCGACGATGCCCTCTACCAGGCCAAGCGCAACGGCCGCAACCAGGTCCATCCCGGCGCGCCAGAAGCTGCGCTAACTGCTTGATTTGAGTAGCCCTAGTCTTTCCTGTTAAATAGCGCCCGGTGCCTGCAACCCGCCACACAGCAGGGTTACAGGCATAGGCTGGCGCGACCTCTTTACCGGATTACCGGCGCGCCCGCTCTTTCCGTTGTGCGTTTCCTATCAAGGTGAGTCCATTGAACATGTTGAAAATCGTCCATCTGCTGACGGGCGCTGCTGCGCTCCTGTTGTCCTTCATTCCCAGCCTGCGCGGTGATGCCCTGCCGTACCTGCAGCAACCTGACGCCCTCTACCTCGCTCTGATCGGGCTGCTCAACCTGCTGATGGCGCCCGTCGTTCCCGTCTGGGCACGCGGCACCCGCAGCCAGCTCCAGGCGTCTGTCTCCGTCCTGCTGGTGCTCGCGGTTATCCTGCAGATCGCCGTGCTGCTGGCACCGATCCCGGAAATCGGCGGCAAGCCCGCCATCCTGCTGAGCCTGCTGGCCAGCTTCCTCGCCGTCGCTCTGCACCTGCTGCTGAACCTGCGCAAGGTCACCCAGGCCGCCCCGATCCTGCAGGACATGAGCAACCGTGAAACCGGCACGGTGAAGTGGTTCAACACCTCCAAGGGCTTCGGCTTCATCTCCCGGGACTCGGGCGACGACATCTTTGTCCACTTCCGCGCCATCCGTGGCGAAGGGCATCGCGTCCTTGTGGAAGGCCAGCGCGTCGAGTTCACCGTGATGCAGCGGGACAAAGGCCTGCAGGCGGAAGACGTGATCGCCGCCCTGCCCGGCCGCCGCTGAGCAATACCAAGCCAATGAAAAAGCCCGCCATCACGGCGGGCTTCTTCTTTATACAGAGGCGAAACAGTCACAGCTCAGTAATGGGGCGGCGGCGCCTCATCGCCGTCGGAAGCACCGAACTGGCTCAGCAGCTCCTCCTGCCGTCGTGCCAGCGCCGCGACCTGCATCTGCAACCGGTCGACGATCCGCTGCTGTGCCACGATCTCATCATTGAGGGCCTGGATCGTGTCGTCCTGGAAAGCCAGGCGAGTCTCAAGCTCCATCACGCGCATTTCCAGACTCATGCCTTACTCCTCCGCGAATCGGAAATCATCCGTCAGGACCAGGCGCAGACGTGCCAGCAGGTCCGAGATCTGCTCTTCGGTGTAGGGAATGGCAGGAGCACGCCCCCACACGGGAGCCGGCCAGGCAGCGTCGCTCTTGCGCCGGGCGATCACGTGCACGTGAAGCTGGCTGACAACGTTACCCAGCGTGGCGACGTTCATCTTGTCCGCACCGAAACTGTCCTTCAGCACCTCGGCCAGCGACACCGCCTCCTTCCAGAGCCGCTGCTGATCGGCAGCGTCCAGCTGGAACAGCTCGCTCACCTCTTCCCGCCTAGGAACCAGAATGAACCAGGGATACTGCGAGTCGTTCATCAGCAACAGGCGGGAAAGGGGGTAGTCCCCGATCACCCGGCAATCCTGCTGAAGCCTTGGGTCCAGATTGAACATGGCGATCTTCACCTCAGTCATGCAAAACACCCATCAAACGGGGCAAGAAATGGCTGCGAAGAATACCCAACCGTCACCGACCGGGACAGCCAAACCCGGCAGGGTTACCGCCATGCACCAGAATCGACCACACGCACCACCGTGAGGCGTTACCTCGTAACACCTCAGGCAGCCGTTTCGGTCGCATCGAGAACAAATGACCAATACCCAGCTATCATTTCTTCCCAACACCTGCAGGCCCGGCGGAAAACTCACAGCAGCAAGAGCAGGCTTGTATGGTTTGTGCACGGATGTTGCTTTATGCAACGCCATGGTCGACCGGGTCATCTCGGTACGCCTGTTCCGGACGCGAACGTCGCGCCAGGCCTAGTTGCACTAAGTGCCTGTAACGACCGCAGAAAAACAAGAACCAAGGGATTGAAGCAAGAACTACGAATATGCGACACGCGCCCACCCGAATTGCGACATGGCCGTGAAGTTTTCGTAAGGAGCGGAGCCCAGCTATCGCCATCTTGAGACGTCGTGCTATAAGTTAGCGCCGACACAAAAAGAAAGAACCGCCTTCAATAAATAAGAAAGCGGCGAGAATCTTCAAAACCAAAGGAGCAATCACAATGCAAGTGATGAAGTGGAGCGCACTGGCCCTGGCCGTGACCGCCGGTACCACCCAGTTGGCGTTCGCCAGCGCCCAGGACGAGTCCAAGGGCTTCGTCGAAGACAGCAAGCTGTCTGTGCTGAACAAGAACTACGCCTTCTACCGTGACTTCCGTAACAACGCTTCTGACCGCCAGAACTACCGTAATGAGTGGGCTCACGGCATCATGGCCACCTACGAGTCCGGATACACCCAAGGTACCGTCGGCTTCGGCGTTGATGCTCACGGCATGCTCGGTATCAAACTGAATAGCGGCAAGGGCACCTCCGGCACCGGACTGTTCCCCACCGGCTCCGACGGTCGTTCTCAAGATGATTACTCCTACGCTGGCGGTGCGGTTAAAGTTCGCGTCTCCAACACCGAGTTCAAATACGGCAACTTGATTCCGGTTGCGCCTGTGTTCGCTACCGGCACTGCTCGCCTGTTCCCCGGCAGCGCTGAAGGCTTCCAGATCCTGAGCAAAGAGATCGAAGGCCTGTCGATTGATGCTGGCCACTTCACCTCTATCCGTGACGGCAGCGCCTCCACTAACCGCGACGGTGACATCACTCTCGCCTACGGTGGCGCAATTGACGCTAAAAACGCCGACTACGTTGGTGGCACCTACACCATCAATGATCAACTGTCGGTGAGCCTCTACGGTGCAGAGCTGGAAGATATCTACCGCCAGTACTACAGCAACGTAAACTACACCCTGCCGTTGGCTGATGATCAAGCTCTGGGCTTTGACTTCAACATCTACCGCACCAATGATGAAGGCAAATCGAAGGCCGGTGATATTTCCAACACCACCTTCTCTCTGGCTGCTTCTTACTCCATCGGCGCTCACAAGCTGACCCTGGCTCATCAACGCGTGAACGGTGACGAGCCCTTCGACTATATCTCGATGGACGGTCAGAACTCTGGCGACTCCATCTTCCTGGCGAACTCTGTTCAGTACTCTGACTTCAACGCTCCGAATGAGCGTTCCTGGCAATTGCGCTACGACCTGAACATGGCGACCCTGGGCGTTCCTGGCCTGAGCTTTATGGCCCGATACATCACCGGTACTCATGCCGACGGTACGAAGGCCGATGCAAATGGCGCCTACGCCGGCTCATTTGGCAGCGACGGCAAAGAGTGGGAACGCGATCTGGAAGTCAAGTACGTCGTTCAGGAAGGCCCGGCGAAAGACCTGTCCTTCCGCGTCCGTCACGCGACTTGGCGCTCCAACAATGATATGGGCGGTTTCTACTCCGCTGGCAGCAGCGCTGTGGATGAAGTTCGCGTCATCACCGAGTACCCGCTGGACATCCTCTAACACAGGACGGATAGCGAACTCACGAAAAAGCCCGGCCTAGCCGGGCTTTTTCTTTTCCGCTGTCCCGTCATTCATATCGGCAGCGCATAGGTGCCCGTCACATGGGCCACCATCTCCTCCTCCGCCCCCACCGAATACAGCGCAACCTCGCACACAGCCTGACGCCTGCTCAAACGCAGGATGCGAGCATCGGCCAGCAGGTCAACCGGCCTGGGTTTCGCCAGGAAGTTGATGTTGAGGTTGCTGGTGACCGCCATCTCCACCCTCCCCAGGCTGCCCAGCACCACCGCGTACATCGCCGCATCGGCCAGCGCCATGATGGTCGGGCCGGACAGTGTGCCGCCCGGGCGGACCAGGCGAGGCTGGAAGGGCACCCGTGCCAGGGCACGGCGGGTATCGAGGAGGTCGATCTGCAAGTCGATATCCGCCGCCATCGGCACCCCTTCCCGAATCAGCGCCTGCACCTGCTGAGCACTCAATGAAGACATCACTACCCTCCTATCACGGTTGGACCCGCAACCTGTACGCGCCCCGATGAGCGCCGTACAATGCCCAGCCACTCAAACCCATCGCAACCGACGAAACGGCCAAACATGCGTACCAGTCAGTACCTGCTTTCCACCCTCAAGGAAACTCCCGCCGATGCCGTGGTGATCAGCCACCAGCTGCTGCTGCGTGCCGGCATGATCCGCAAGCTGGCGTCGGGCCTCTACACCTGGTTGCCGATGGGCCTGCGGGTACTCCGCAAGGCGGAGACCATCGTCCGCGAAGAGATGAATGCCGCCGGCGCGCTGGAAGTGCTGATGCCGGCCATCCAGCCCGGCGAGCTGTGGCAGGAGTCCGGTCGCTGGGAGCAGTACGGCCCCGAGCTGCTGCGCCTGAAAGACCGCCATGGTCGCGAATTCTGCGTCGGCCCCACCCACGAAGAAGTCATCACCGACCTCGCCCGCAACGAGCTGAACAGCTACAAGCAGCTGCCCATCAACATGTATCAGATCCAGACCAAGTTCCGTGACGAGATCCGTCCGCGCTTCGGCCTGATGCGTGGCCGCGAATTCATCATGAAGGACGCCTACTCCTTCCACGACTCCCAGGCTTCCCTGCAGGAAACCTACGACGTCATGTACGGCGCCTACTGCAAGGTCTTCACCCGCCTGGGCCTCGACTTCCGCCCCGTGCAGGCCGACAACGGCTCCATCGGCGGCAGCGGCTCCCACGAATTCCACGTGCTGGCCGAGTCCGGTGAAGACGACATCGTCTTCAGCGACAGCTCCGACTACGCCGCCAACATCGAGAAGGCCGAAGCCGTACCGCGTGAGAAGGAGCGCCAGGCCCCCCGCGAGGAGCTGCGCCTGGTCGACACCCCCGACACCAAGACCATCGCCGCCCTGGTGGAGAAGTTCGGCCTGCCGATCGAGAAGACCATCAAGACCCTGGTGGTCCACGGCGCCGAGGAAGGCACCCTGGTGGCCCTGATCGTCCGTGGCGACCACGAGCTGAACGAGATCAAGGCTGCCAACCAGCCCCTGGTCGCCAGCCCGCTGGTCTTCGCCAGCGAAGAAGAACTGCGTGCATCCATCGGCGCCGGTGCAGGCTCCCTCGGCCCGCTGAACCTGCCCATGCCCTGCATCGTCGACCGCTCCGTGGCCCTGATGAGCGACTTCGCCATCGGCGCCAATATCGACGACAAGCACTACTTCGGCGTCAACTGGGAGCGCGACCTGCCGCTGCCCGAAGTCGCCGACCTGCGTAACGTCGCCGCCGGCGACCCCAGCCCCGACGGCAAGGGCACCCTGGTGATCAAGCGCGGCATCGAAGTCGGCCACATCTTCCAGCTCGGCACCAAGTACAGCGAGGCCATGAACCTCAGCGTACTGGGCGAGAGCGGCAAGCCGGTCACCCTGATCATGGGCTGCTACGGCATCGGCGTTTCCCGCGTGGTGGCCGCCGCCATCGAGCAGAACAACGATGACCGCGGCATCCTCTGGCCGGACGCCCTGGCGCCCTTCCAGGTAGCCCTGGTTCCGCTCAAGTACGAGACCCCCGCCGTCAAGGAAGCCACCGACAAGCTGTATGCGGACCTCACCGCCGCCGGCATCGAAGTGCTACTGGACGACCGCGACAAGAAGACCAGCCCCGGCGTGAAGTTCGCCGACATGGAGCTGATCGGCATCCCTCACCGCGTCGTCGTCAGCGAACGCGGCCTGGCGGATGGCAACCTGGAATACAAGAACCGTCGCGAGACCGAAAGCCAGCCCGTTGCCGTCGACGACGTGCTGTCCTTCATCAAGGCCCGCCTCAACCGCTGATCGAGAAGACATGTCCAAGCGTCGTACCACCCGCCTCCTGGGAGCTGCCTTGTGCAGCTCCCTGTTCCTCGGCGGCTGCGCCAACCACCTGCCCCAACGCAGCGAACATGAGGAGCGTGTCGAGCGCAAGCTGCTCAACCACGCCCTGCAGGTCGACGCTGGCGAACCCCGTGTCCTCGAACTGCCGCAACGCCGCGTGCGGGTCTATGACCAGAAGACCTTCGAAGTCACCGAATTCGAAGTCACCCGCCGCTATGACCGCTACACGCCCTACCAGCCCTGGCGCGAGATCTACGAGATCCCGCTCGGGGCCGTCGCAGTGGTGGCCGGTGTAGGCGCCAACGTCCTCAACGTCGCCCTGCTGGGCAGCCTGCCCGACACCGCCACCAAGGACTGGATCAGCTACGGTTTCGCCGGGCTCAACCCGTTCATGAACGTCGAGTCCAACGGGCGCTCGGAACAGAACCTGGCCAGCATCGACGAAGAACAGCGCGACAAGCGCGTCGAGTATTCCAGCCTGCCCTGGTCGGAACGCCCGGTGATGGTCACCGCCGGCAAGCAGACCAGCGAGCTGCTCACCGACCGCCATGGCGTGCTGCGCCTCAACCTGCTGGATGGCCCCTTCGCCGACCAGGACATCAGCCGCGTCGGCAAGCTGCTGTTGAGCGTCGAAGACCCGCAGGACGGCGCCCGCGCCGAAACCACCCTGATGGTCAGCCGTGACCTGCGCGGCAAGCTCAAGGAAGCCCACGCGCTGATCTACGAAGACCTGGAAGACGACGAGGTGTCCCAGTGGGTCCACCGCGTCAAGCGCCTCTCCGAGCTGGGCCTGGAAGAAGAAGCCAGCGAACTGGAACAGAGCCTGATCGAACTGACGCGCAATGATCCGGAACTCCAGCAGGAATTCCTCAAGGCGCTGATGAAGGATGCCGGCCGCCTGGTGGCCGACCCGGGTGAAGGCGAGTAGGCCGTCACAAGGTGACGGCCATGCCGATTCAGCGACGGACCACGAACCCCGCGATCCCCTGCAACGGGTGAACCTCCAGTTCCACGGCGCTGACCCGTGCCTCCTCGGGGCCCTGCTCCAGCCAGGCTGCCAACTCACGAACGGCAGCCTCTTCACCCTCGAACAGCACCTCTACGCGGCCATCCTCAAGGTTGCGCACCCAGCCATCCAGGTCCAGCCGGTCGGCCTCTTCCTGGGTGGATTGGCGGTAATAGACGCCCTGCACCTTGCCGCTGACGTAGCCATGCATGCAGATTCTCGCCATCACGGTTTCTCCTGCCGCAGGCCTGCAAGCCGCTCGCTCAAGCCCTTCGCGGTCTGCTCGCCCAGCAGGCGCTCGCGCACCTGGCCACGGGCATCGAGGATGTAGGTCACCGGCAATGCCTCGCTGCGCGGCAGCTTGAAGCGCTCGGAAGGGTCCTGGGCCAGCACGGTGAAGCCGATGCCCATCTGGCGGCTCGCCTTTTCCAGCTCGGCGCCCTGCAAGCCATCGAAGTTCACCCCCATGACCTGCACCCCCTGCCCCTTCAGCTGTTCAGCCAGAGCGTTCAGCTCGGGGATTTCCGTGCGGCACGGCGCGCACCACTCGGCCCAGTAATTGATGACCAGCCACTGGTTTTCGAAGCGCTCACTCGTTACCTTCTGCCCATGCTGATCGAGGCCCAGATCCTCAGAACAGCCTCCCAGCAACAGAGCGGCCCCCGAAACGATGAGCGCCCCGAAAACAGCCTGGAGTCGTGATCCCATCTCGTCGATCCTCGTACCTGCGGGGTTGATATGACGTTGGATGCCCTGCGCCTCGAGGTACCGGACATCGTCGACGAGGATGGCAGCTGCCTCATGGGGCTCAACCCCGCGCTGGCCAGCGCCCGGCTGCTGCCCCTGGAGACCGGCCTGCAACAGGCCCTGGGACAGCTGTTCCGCCTCAATCGAAGTGCGGTGACCTTACTCGAAAGGCAGCGGGCGCTGCAAAGCTTCAGCGAGGAATACCGCCACTACGCCGTCGACTTCATCGAGTCCCGCCCCCCACCGCCACTGTTCCTGCGCTACTGCGCCGAACTGGCCGCCGGTTTCAAGCGCCTGCTGCTGCAGATCCTCCAGGGCCGCCAGCCCTCGCTTCCGCACCTCGCCTGGTGCCTCTACATGGCCCAGCACTTCACCGCGCAGACGCTCATGCGCCACTACCAGCAGTACCAGGAGCCGCCCGGCGCCCTCTGGCGTGACAGCCACCTGCTGTACTGGATCGGCGAGCACCAGGGCTGCCTGGACGAACCGGTCGCCGCCGCCTTCCGCCCAACCCCGGCCGATACCCTGCGCGGCCTCTACCAGCAGGTCCTGCTGCTGGCCCTGAGCAACCCGTTCCACCTCACCGAAGGCGAGTGCCCGCTGCTGTTCGGCGCACTCGCGCCCCTGGCCGGCCTCGCCCGGTTGCTGCCCTGGGACGGCGAGGACGAATCCGAGGGCCCCGTCGTCGACCTCGGCCTACCGCAACCCTACCTGCCACTGGACCAGCCCGCCCGCGCCCCGTCCGCCCAGTTGCGCAGGCTCGAACTGGGCCCCCTGCTGGTGGCCCTGTACGAACCCGCGCCCCTGCAAAGCCCGGTCGAGCACGACCTGCTGGAGCGCGTCAGCGCCAACTGGCTGGGTCGCCAGCAGCGACGTCATGTCCGAACCGAGAACGAAACCGCCTGCACCCTGGTGGCCGGCCTGCCTGCCATCCATGCCCACCTGCTGGCCCAGCGCCCCGGGGCCATCGAAGCGCGCATGCAGGACGCCAGCGCCGGCGGCGCGCGCCTGCTCTGCCTGCCCCACCAGGCACCGCAACTGGCGGTTGGCCAACTGGTGCTGCTGCTCAATAGCGGCACCCCCACCCTGGCCCTGGTGCGCTGGCGCCACGGCAACCGCGAGGGCCTGCATATCGGGCTGCGCTACCTCAAGGGGCTGCCCCGCCCCGTCTGGCTGAGACGCGCCCCCAACGCCCAGACCCACCCCGGCGTCCTGCAGAGCACCCCGGCCCCCGGCAACGGCTGGCACCACGGCCTGTGGCTGCCCCAGGACCAGTTCGTCGAAGGCGAACAGCTCTGGCTCCAGCTCGCCAGCGTCAACAGCCAGGCCATGCTGCCGCTGCCTGCCGCGAACCTGGCGACGCCCCTGGTGGCCCGCCACCCGCTGAAACTTGCCTGATCGGCCAAACTGCGAGCCGAGTCACGCCGCGCGCCGCTCAAGCGCACAGTTTCCCCGCCCGTCGATTCCTATAATCAGCGGCCTACCGTCCGCCGCCCTGCCCGAAGACAGGAATCCCCACGATGTCTCAGAACCTCGACAAACTGATCGGCCCCGTTCCCTCCCGAATCGTCGAAGGCGCGCATTTCGTAGTGACCCCCTACGAGGGTCGCGTGGCCGAATTCAACGTCGCCGCCTGGCTGCAACTGCCTGGGCTGGCCAGCCTGCCGGTGTCGCTGCTGGTGAGCTACCGCGATGGCGAAACCCGCCGCGAGGTCATGGTCGACCACGGCAAGGTCAACGCACACGGCAAGATCCTCCTCTCCGGCATTGCCCGCCTGCCCGCCCGGCAACGCATCGAGGACATGCAGGTGCGCCTGAAATCCGCCGTCCCCTGCCAGAGCCTGCAGGTCGAAGAACTGTTCGTGCAGGCCGTCGAACAGGCCGTCAGCGACAGCCGCCAGGCCATGGCCTGACAACAACCGGACATGAAAAACCCCGCCTTGGCGGGGTTTTTCATTTATGCGGCAACCGTGTCAGGCGCGCGCAGCATCACTGGTGGGCGGCGTCGACTCGTCCGGCCTGACCGGCAGCGCGTCATCCGCCGTCCTGGGCGGCACCAGCGACTCCGGCCAGCGGGTGAAACGCAGCCCGGTGATGCGGTTCAGGCGTTCGAGGGCCTCTTCCGGATCACGCTCATGTAGGTGGACAACCTTCGATCTGCCCTTGCTCATAGAAGTACTTCAGTCCTTGCGGCCCGCCTGCTGGCAGGGTGATGGCATGTTGTACAGATATCTGCCAGAAACGTGCCAGTCATCCCGAATGCAGGGGCGCCCCACCGTTACACGCCAGATACCAAGCGCCACGAAACAGACACCCGCAACCAGCTGACCTTTTTTGTCACTCCTCGACCGGCCGCAGCCAACTGGCCAGGCTTTTGTCGAACAATGCCTGCTGATCCTCCTGTAGCCGCTCCAACGCGACCTTGAGCGCCGGATACCAGGGCTCGTCCAAGTGGCCCGGCAACTGCGCCGGTTTCGGCAACGGCCAGGGGCAGTGGTTGAGCAGTTGGTGCAGGCTGTAGCTGGAAAGGTCGCGGCACAGTACCCAGGAACCCACCGCCACCGGGCAGGCCAGGTGCTGGGCCTCGAGGAAGTCCATCAGCTCCAGCCACTCATCCTCCGGCAGCAGCCAGCCGGCACGCTGCGCATCCAGGTGGCGGACCGGCAGGCCACGCTGCTGGCGGTCATGCATCACCCGCAGGATGCCCAGCACCACCAGCAGCCGCGGCAAGGCCTGGCGGCGCCAGTGGCGCGAATGGCCCAGGTTGCACACCAGCTCCGCACCAAAGAGCACGATCACCCATGAGACATAGACCCACAGCAGGAACAGCGGAACCGTGGCAAACGCACCATAGATCAGCTGGTAGCCGGGAAAGAGGCTGACATACAGGCCGAACAAGGCCTTCGCCAATTCGAACAACAGTGCCGTGAACGCGCCCCCCACCACGGCATGCCGCAGGGGCACGCGGACGTTGGGCACCGCCGCATAGAGCAGGGTAAAGGCCGCCACGTTGAACAGCAGCGGGGTGAACCCCAGCAACGCGCGAGTGCCGGCGATCTCGTTGAGGCTGGACAGCAGCGCCAGGGAAGTGATGTAGGTGCTCACCGCGAAGCCCGCGCCCAGCAGCAGCGGCCCCAGGCTCAGCACCGCCCAGTAGAGCAGGAAGCTGGCCATGCCCCGGCGCCGCTGGCGCACGCGCCAGATGGTGTTGAAGGCCTTCTCGATGGTCACCAGCATGGTGAAGGCCGTGATGGCCAGCAGCCCCACACCCACCCAGGTCAGGTGCCGCGCCTGCAGCGTGAAGCCCTGCAGGTACTCCTGCACGGCCTCGCCGGTACTGGGCACGAAGTTGTGGAAGATGAACCGCTGGATCTGCTCGCCCATGCCCTGGAAGGCCGGGATCACCGAGAGCATGGTGAAGGTCACCGTCATGATCGGGACCACGGCGAACAGGCTGGTGTAGGTGAGGGCCGCCGCGCTGTTGAAACCGTTGTCGCTGATGAAGCGCTGCAGCAGGAAACGCCAGAACTCCTCGATGTCTCTGATCCGCTGGCGCATTCCTTCTCCTTCGTTGACTGAGGTGCTTGTCCGCCGCCCGAAACCACATGCACGGTTCAGGCCCGCACGCGGACGCGGTTAGAATAGCCGCCTCACTCAAGGCCTTGCGACCCCCGCCATGACCGAAATGACCCTGTATCACAACCCGCGCTGCTCGAAATCCCGTGGTGCGCTGGAGCTGCTGGAGGCCCGCGGCCTCACCCCGACCGTGGTGCGCTACCTCGAAACCCCGCCCAGCCCGGCCGAGCTGAAGACCCTGCTGGCACGCCTGGGCATCGGCGCACGCCAGTTGCTGCGCACCGGCGAGGAGGAATACCAGAGCCTGGGCCTGGCCGACACCGGGCTCAGCGACGACCAGTTGATCGACGCCATGAGCCAGCACCCGCGCCTGATCGAGCGCCCCATCCTGGTGGTGGGTGACAAGGCCGTGGTGGGCCGCCCACCGGAGAAGGTGCTGGAGATCCTGCCTTGAGCACGCCCTACGTCCTCGTCCTCTA
This sequence comes from Pseudomonas sp. SLBN-26, assembly GCF_006715895.1. Classification (NCBI taxonomy): domain Bacteria; kingdom Pseudomonadati; phylum Pseudomonadota; class Gammaproteobacteria; order Pseudomonadales; family Pseudomonadaceae; genus Pseudomonas; species Pseudomonas sp. SLBN-26. Next base: position 5,841,192 of record NZ_VFOB01000001.1, on the reverse strand, counting down.
CTACAGCCGCCACGGCGCCACCGAGCGCATGGCCCGCCAGATCGCCCGTGGCGTCGAACTCGCCGGGCTGGAAGCGCGCCTGCGCACCGTGCCGGCGGTGTCCGCCGACTGCGAAGCCAGCGCGCCGGACATCCCCGCCGAAGGCGCCCCGTACGCCACACTCGACGACCTCAAGGGCTGCGCCGGGCTGGCCCTGGGTAGCCCGACCCGTTTCGGCAACATGGCGGCACCGCTGAAGTACTTCATCGACGGCACCAGCAGCCTCTGGCTCAGCGGCGAGCTGGTGGGCAAGCCGGCCGCCGTGTTCACCTCCACCGCCAGCCTGCACGGCGGCCAGGAGAGCACCCTGCTGTCCATGCTGCTGCCCCTGCTGCACCACGGCATGCTCATCACCGGCATTCCCTACAGCGAACCCGCCCTGCTCAGCACCACCGGCGGCGGCACCCCCTACGGTGCCAGCCACTACGCCGGCGCCGACGGCAAGCGCGGCCTGGATGAGCAGGAGAGCGCCCTCTGCCGCGCCCTGGGCCAACGCCTGGCACAGACGGCCCTGCGACTGGAGAACGGACGTGGCTAGAAAACCCAAGAAACTCCCGGAGCTGGACTGGCTCGCCCCGCGCCTGGCCATCAGCCGCGCCCTGAGCCTGGCCAGCTTCCTCGGCCTGATCCTGCTGCTGACCGTGTGGACCCTGGTGTACGCGGACCTGAACGGCGCCCGCTACTGGGTGGTGCTCAGCATCGAGCTGCTGCCCCTGGCCCTGCTGGCCCCCGGGATGCTCCTAGGCAACGCCCGCGCCCACGCCTGGGCCTGCTTCGTGATCAACCTCTACTTCATCCAGGGCGTGCTGGCCGCTGCCGATCCCAAGCGCATGGTGTTCGGCTGGCTGATGGTGGTGCTCAGCGTGGTGCTGTTCTGCGCGGCATTGCTGTACACGCGCTGGAAGTTCCAGCACAACCGCAAGCTGGCCGGCGAAAGCTGAGGTCGGGAACGGTGAATCGCACGAAGCGCCCTACGGGGCGCTTCGTCGTTACCAGCCCAGGGTTTCCTTGAGGAAGGGGATGGTCAGCTTGCGCTGCGCCTGGAGAGAGGCCTGGTCCAGGCGTTCGAGGATGTCGAACAGCACGCTCATGTTGCGCGAGCCGCGGGTCATGATAAAGCGGCCGACTTCCTCGGTCAGGTGCAGGCCACGGCGCGAGGCACGCAACTGCAGGGCACGCAGCTTGTCTTCGTCGGAGAGGGCGTGGAGCTGGAAGATCAGCGCCAGGGTCAGGCGCGACTTCAGGTCCGGCAGGGCGATGGGCAGTTCCCGCGGCGCGGTGTTGGCAGCCAGCAGCAGCTTGCGGCCGGCATCGCGCAGGCGGTTGAACAGGTGGAACAGCGCCTCTTCCCAGTCGGCGCGCCCGGCCACGGCATCCAGGTCGTCCAGGCAGACCAGCTCGCACTGCTCCAGGTTGTCGAGGATCGCCGTGCCGTACTGCACCAAGTCCGCCAGGGGCAGGTACACCGCCTGCTCGCCACGCTGCTCGAAGCGCAGGCAGGCCGCCTGCTGCAGATGGCTGCGTCCGACACCCTCCGCACCCCACAGGTAGATCAGGCTCTCGGTCCACCCGGCATCGGGTTCGCAAAGACGCTCGACATAGCCGAGGGCCGCGGCGTTGGCGCCGGGGTAATAGTTGGCGAAGGTCGCGTCGTCACGCAGGCGCACGCCAAGGGGAAGCTGGATGGGTTTCATGCCGTATCGCTGGGTTCGTCGGAACCGCTGCCGGTCTCTCCGTAAAGATCCGAAAGTTTATAGAAATCATGCGCATGGCGCAGCAAAACCATGATCACGGCCGCCACGGGCAGCGCCAGCAGCACACCGGTGAAGCCAAACAGCTGGCCGCCGGCGAGGATCGCGAAGATCACTGCCACCGGGTGCAGGCCGATCCGATCACCCACCAGCATGGGGGTCAGCACCATGCCTTCGAGCAACTGACCGACGCCGAACACCACGGCAATTCCCAGCAAGGCATAGGGATCGACCCCGCCGAACTGGAACAGCGCCGCCACCACGGCCATGCCGATACCGACGATGAACCCCATGTACGGCACGATGCTGGCCAGCCCGGCGAGCAGGCCGATCAGCAGGCCGAGGTCGAGGCCGACGATCATCAGGCCCACCGCATAGATGCCGCCCAAGGCCAGCATCACCAGCAGCTGCCCACGGATGAACGCCCCCAGCACCTCGTGGCATTCGCCGGTGAGCTTCACCACCAGCCCTTCGCGGCTGCGCGGCAGCAGGCCACGCAGCTTGGCCACCATCAGGTCCCAGTCACGCAACAGGTAGAAGCCCACCACCGGGATCAGCAGCAGGTTGCCGACCCAGCCCACCAGCGCGAGGCCCGAAGCCGTGGCACTGGCCAGGATAACGCCCACCAGGTCGGTGGTCTGTCCCAGGTGGCCACTGACGACCTCCTTGAGCTTGTCGAAGCGCCAGAAGCCCTGGGGCAACCCCAGCTTGGCCTGGACCCAGGGCAACGCGCTGTTCTGCAGCCAGTCCAGCATCTGCGGCGCCGTCTCGTAGAGCCGCGCCACCTGCCGCGCCAGCATCGGGATCAGGATCAGCAGCAGCGCCAGCAGCACCAGGCTGAACAGGGTGAACACCGCCACCACGCCCCAGGTGCGGGACAGCCCGCGTGCCTCCAGGCGGTCCACCAGCGGGTCCCCCATGTAGGCCAGCAGCATGCCCACCAGGAACGGCGAAAGAATCGGATGCAGCAGGTACAGCAGCCAGCCCAGGAGCAGAACGCCCCCGACCCACAGCCAGCGACGCGAATCAGTCATGACGGTCCCTCATCCCGGACGAAAGTGGCAGGTTCGGCATCCTTACCACTGGAAGCGCAGCGCATTCTGCCGTGGCACGACCTGCGGCGAAGCGCCCGGTGCAGCCGGTTGGGCCGCGTCCACCGGCGCCTGCTCGGCGGGCGACTCGGTCAACCCACTGAGGGCCAGCTGGGCACGCAGCTGGTCGACGCTGGCGCTGACGTGGAAGCGCAGGACATTGCCCTCCACCTGGTACAGCCGGGCCCCGAAGGGCTCCAGCGCGCGCGACAGCTCGGCGTAGCGGTCCAGGTCGGCGCCCTTCACTTCCAGCACCTGCTCCTGGCCGACGCCCGGCGCCACCACGAAACGCGGTGCCAGGCGCTGGCTCACGACGAGCATCACGGCATCGGCCAGGGCCGCCGGATCGGCCGCCTCCAGGGTGCCCTGCTCACGGCTGTCGCCGATCCACAGGTGCCAGTTGGCCTTCCACTTGCCATCCGCCTCGCTGGCCAGCACGGCGAGCAGGGCATCGGCACCATAGCGCTCGGAGGCCGGGCGCAAGGCTGCCGGGTCGGCGGCAGTCAGGTTCTCCGGCGTCGCCGCCAGTTGCTCACTGAGGTCCGCCAGCGGCAGGCGCAGCGGCAGTCCACGGTGCTGGGCGGCATCACGCAGAGGGGCGGCGGCGGTCTGGGCGTCGCCCACCAGGCTGGCGCCCTCGGCCGCCTGGTTCAGCCACCAGGTCAGGATCGCCGGGCGGTTGGCACTCCACAGGCCGATGCCGGCCTGGCGGAAGGTGCGATCGGTGGTCACCGGGTCGAAGTCCACCTGCAGCGACTGCCCCTCGTAGCCGAACTGGCTGATCAGTTGCTGCGGGTTCTTGCGTACCTCGGCCAGCGCCGGGTTGTTCAGTGCCTTGGTGTCGCCGGTCAGGCGGATCACCAGGGTTTCCAGCGCGCGGTTCAGCGCCTGGTCGCGCTCCTCGGGTTGCTGGGACAGCACCGGCTCGCGCACCTGATAGAGGCTGGCGACCGTTTCGGCATGGGCCAGCGGGCTGAGCAGCGGCAGGCAGACCAACAACAGGCGGGCGATCAGGCGCATGGGGGGACTCTCGACGAACGGATGGAGCGGCCGGGGCCGCATCGGGAAGGGCTATACCTTAAACAGGCCCATCCTGGCCGGCAACGGGCGGCACCCGGCGGTTCGGGCTTTTCCCCCTGCGCGACCGCTGCCGATGGCCGCTACAGGCCAACCCTGATAAAATCGCGCGCCTTCGCGAACCGGCCCTTGTAGCCGGTCGACCCACGAATTTCCCCTAAAGGCCTGGATCTATGAGCAAGCAACCCTCCCTGAGCTACAAGGACGCCGGTGTGGACATCGACGCGGGCGAAGCCCTGGTCGAACGCATCAAGGGCGTGGCCAAGCGCACCGCCCGCCCTGAAGTGATGGGCGGCCTGGGTGGCTTCGGCGCCCTCTGCGAGATCCCGGCCGGCTACAAGCAGCCCGTGCTGGTCTCCGGCACCGACGGCGTCGGCACCAAGCTGCGCCTGGCGCTGAACCTGAACAAGCACGACAGCATCGGCCAGGACCTGGTCGCCATGTGCGTGAACGACCTGGTGGTCTGCGGCGCCGAGCCGCTGTTCTTCCTCGACTACTACGCCACCGGCAAGCTCAACGTTGACGTGGCCGCCACCGTGGTCACCGGCATCGGCGCAGGCTGCGAACTGGCCGGCTGCTCCCTGGTGGGTGGCGAGACTGCCGAAATGCCCGGCATGTACGAAGGCGAGGACTACGACCTGGCCGGCTTCTGCGTCGGCGTGGTGGAAAAAGCCGAGATCATCGACGGCTCCAAGGTCCGCACCGGCGACACCCTGATCGCCCTGCCCTCCTCCGGCCCGCACTCCAACGGCTACTCGCTGATCCGCAAGATCATCGAAGTCAGTGGCGCCGACATCGAGCAGATCCAGCTGGACGGCAAGCCCCTGGCCGACCTGCTGATGGCCCCGACCCGCATCTACGTCAAGCCGCTGCTCAAGCTGATCAAGGACACCGGCGCGGTGAAGGCCATGGCCCACATCACCGGCGGCGGCCTCACCGAGAACATCCCGCGCGTACTGCCCGAGGGTGCCCAGGCCGTCATCGACGTCGCCAGCTGGACCCGCCCGGCGGTATTCGACTGGCTGCAGGAGAAAGGCAACGTCGACGAGCGCGAGATGCACCGCGTACTCAACTGCGGCGTCGGCATGGTCATCTGCGTGGCCCCCGAACAGGTGGACGTGGCCCTGGAAACCCTGCGTGCCGCTGGCGAACAGCCCTGGGTGATCGGCCAGATCGCCGCAGGTGCCGAAGGCAGCGAGCGCGTCGTGCTGAACAACCTGAAAGCCCACTGATGACCGACCGCTGTGACGTGGTGGTGCTGATTTCCGGCTCCGGCAGCAACCTGCAGGCCCTGATCGACAGCACCACCAGCGCCGGGCATCCGGCGCGAATCCGCGCGGTGATCTCCAACCGCGCCGATGCCTACGGCCTGGAGCGTGCGCGCCAGGCCGGCATCGAAACCCGTGTACTGGACCATCGCGAATTCGACGGACGCGAGGCCTTCGACCAGGCCCTCGCGGCACTGATCGACAGCTTCGCCCCGCACCTGGTGGTCCTGGCCGGCTTCATGCGCATCCTCAGCCCGGGCTTCGTGCGCCACTACACCGGCCGCCTGCTGAACATCCACCCCTCCCTGCTGCCCCGCCACAAGGGCCTGCACACCCACCAGCGCGCGCTGGAAGCCGGCGACGCCGAGCATGGCTGCAGCGTCCACTTCGTGACGGAGGAACTCGATGGTGGCCCTCTGGTCGTACAAGCGGTAATCCCGGTAGAGTCTGGCGATTCGCCAGACACCCTGGCCCAGCGGGTGCACGCCGAGGAACACCGTATCTACCCGCTGGCCGTGCGCTGGTTCGCCGAAGGCCGTTTGCGCCTCGGCGAGAACGGCGCCCTACTGGACGGCCAAGCGTTGCCCCCTACCGGGCAGCAGTTGCGTAACTAGGAGATTTGCCAATGCGTCGTGCTGTGCTGTTGCTCCTCGCCCTCTTCACCCTGCCGGTCACTGCGGCCGAGCTGAAGCCGTTCAAGGCCAGCTACACCGCCGACTGGAAGACCATGCCCATCAGCGGCAGCGCCGGCCGCTCCCTGAAGCAACTGGACGATGGGCGCTGGCAGCTGGATTTCGAGGCCTCCATGCTGGTGGCCAGCCTGAGCGAAGTCAGCGTATTCCGCCTGGACAAGACCACCTTCCTGCCCGTCACCTACCGCTTCAACCGCAGCGGCCTGGGCAAGAGCAAGCAGGTCGAGCTGGACTTCGACTGGGGTGAGAAGCAGGTCATCGGGACCGACCGCGGCAACCAGGTGCGCCTGCCCCTGAACCGCGGCATGGTCGACAAGTCCACCTACCAACTGGTGCTCCAGCGCGACGTTGCCGCCGGCAAGAAGAGCATGAGCTACCAGGTGATCGACGGCGACGAAGTGGAAACCTACGACTTCCGCGTCCTCGGCCAGGAGCGCGTGGACACCATGGCCGGCAGCGTCGATGCCATCAAGGTCGAGCGCGTGCGCGACCCCACCCAGAGCGCCCGCAAGACCACCCTCTGGTTCGCCAAGGACTGGGACTACCTGCTGGTGCGCCTGAACCAGGTGGAGAAGGACGGCAAGGAATACCAGATCATGCTCAAGGAAGGCAGCGTCGACGGCCGCGAGGTCAAGGGCAGCTGAGCCACCACGCCACCATCCCAGAAGCCGGGCCCTGCGCCCGGCTTTTTATTGGGCGCCCCACCGCAAGGCCGGGCTGGCAGCCACGCCGGACGGGTATAGGATGTCGGGGCACAGCCCTTGAGGATGCCCTCATGACCCCTTACCTGCCCCTTTCCTGCGAGCTGTACGACTACATCGAACTGGCCTGCCTACACCGCTACCAGTTGCTGATCGAGCTGGACGACGGCCGCCAGCTGGAAGCCCGCGCCATGGACACCGAGACCGACCGTAACAAGGACGAATTCCTGCTGGTACACAGCGAGGCCGGGCGCGAGCGCTTGCGGCTGGACCAGATCGCCGCCATCACCCCGCTGACCGAAGGCGCGCACTTCGGCCGGGTGCTGCTGGGCAACCAGGTCTGCTGAGGATCCCCCAGCCATGAAAAAGCCGGGCATTGCCCGGCTTCTTCCCATTCAACCCGCACTCACCACATCAGGTCGTCCGGCACCTTGTAGGCGGCGTACGGATCGTCCTCGTCCACCTCTTCGGAGGCGACGTTGAGCAACACGATGCGACGCGGATCGCGCTCCTGGATGCGCAGGGCGGCATCGCGCGGGATCACCTCGTAGCCGCCGCCGTGCTGGACGATGGCCAGCGAGCCACGGCTCAGCTTGTCGCGCATCAGGTCGTTGACGGCGATGCGCTTGACCTTCTTGTTGTCGACGAAGTTGTAGTAGTCGTCGGTGGTCAGCTTGGGCAGGCGGGTGCGTTCGATCAGTTGCTTGACCTGCGCTGCGCGGGCCTTCTGGTCGGCCTTCTCCTGCTGCTGGCGGTTCAGCTCCTGGTCCTTGGCCAGCTTCTCGGCCTGGGCCTGGAGGGTGGCCTGGCGCAGGCTGTCGTCCTTCTCCACCTGGTTCTTCTTCTCCAGGCGTTGTTGCTTCTGCTGTTGCTTACCGGCCTGCTTGGCCTGCTTTTCACTGACCAGTCCGGCTTTCAGCAGCTGGTCACGAAGGGAAAGGCTCATGGGTCGTTCAGTCTCTCTGCTTAGCAGCCAAGGGTGGCTTTTTCCTGTTTCTTGGCCTCGCCCCAGAGGGCGTCCAGTTCATCCAGGGTGCAATCTTCAATGGGACGACCCGCTTCGCGCAATGCCTGTTCGATGTAGCGGAAGCGCCGCTCGAACTTGGCGTTGGCCGAACGCAGTGCCGTCTCGGGGTCGACCTTCAGGTGACGGGCGAGGTTGACCGCAACGAACAGCAGGTCGCCCAGTTCCTCGGCCACTGCCTCGGGGTCGTTCTCGCTCATGGCTTCGAGGACCTCGTCCAGCTCCTCGCGGACCTTGTCCACCACCGGCAGCGCCTCGGGCCAGTCGAAGCCCACCTGGGCCGCGCGCTTCTGCAGCTTGGCCGCCCGGGACAGGGCCGGCAGCGCGCTGGGCACATCGTCCAGCAGGGAGAGCTGCTCCGGGGCGGCGGCCTGCTCGGCGCGCTCCTCGGCCTTGATCTCCTCCCAGCGCTGCTTGATGGCGGCCTCCTCCAGGCGTGCCATGTCCGGGGCGCCGTACAGGTCGCCGTCGGGGAACACATGGGGATGGCGGCGCACCAGCTTGCGGGTGATCGCATCGACCACCGTGGCGAACTCGAAGCGGCCCTCCTCCTTCGCCAGCTGGCTGTAGTAGACGACCTGGAACAGCAGGTCACCCAGCTCGCCGGGCAGGTGGGCGAAGTCACCCCGCTCGATGGCGTCCGCCACCTCGTAGGCCTCTTCGAGGGTGTGCGGGACGATGCTGGCGTAGTCCTGCTTCAGGTCCCAGGGGCAGCCGTACTGCGGGTCACGCAGCCGGGCCATCAGGTGCAGCAGGTCATTGAGTTGGTACATGGCAGATCCAGTGGTTGAACCCGGCGCGACCTGAACGTCACGCGCGAATCGCGCAGCGGTTCAGGCTGCGCGATTGCGACGGGCCTCGATGATATTGGGCAGCTGGGCGATCTTCGCCAGCAGGCGGCCCAGGGCGTCCAGCCCCGGGATCTCGATGGTCAGCAGCATGGAGGCGGTGTTGTCCTCCTTGTTCGAGCGGGTGTTCACCGCCAGCACGTTGATGCGCTCGTTGAGCAGCACCTGGGACACGTCACGCAGCAGGCCGGAACGGTCGTAGGCCTTGATGACGATATCCACCGGGTAGGTCTGCACCGGCACCGGGCCCCAGCTGACCTGGATCATCCGCTCGGGTTCGCGGCTGGCCAGCTGCAGCGCCGAGGCGCAGTCCTGGCGGTGGATGCTGACGCCACGACCGAGGGTGATGTAGCCGACGATCGGGTCGCCCGGCAGCGGCTGGCAGCAGCCGGCCATCTGGGTGAGCAGGTTGCCGACGCCCTGGATCTGCACGTCGCCGCGCTTGCCCGGCTTGTACTGTCCGGTGGAGCGGCGGGGGATGAGCTCCAGCTGCTCGCTGGTGCCGCGCTCCGGCTCCACCAGTTGCTGGGCGTTGCTCACCACGTGGGCCAGGCGCAGGTCGCCGGCCCCCAGGGCCGCGTGCATGTCCTCGGCGGTGCGCAGGTTGCACTTCTCGGCGAGCTTCTCGAAGTCCACCGGCGGCAGCGCCAGGCGCGCCAGCTCGCGCTCGAGCATGGCCTTGCCGGCGGCGACGTTCTGGTCGCGGGCCTGCAGCTTGAACCAGTGGACGATCTTCGCCCGCGCCCGGGAGGTGGTGATGTAGCCCAGGTTGGGGTTGAGCCAGTCGCGGCTCGGCGAGCCCTGCTTGCCGGTGATGATTTCCACCTGCTCGCCGGTCTGCAGGCTGTAGTTCAGCGGCACGATGCGCCCGTTGATCTTCGCGCCCCGGCAGTTGTGGCCGATCTCGGTGTGCACGCGGTAGGCGAAGTCCAGGGGCGTGGCGCCCTTGGGCAAGTCGATGGCGTGGCCATCGGGGGTGAACACGTAGACGCGGTCGGGCTCGATGTCGACCCGCAGCTGCTCGGCCAGCCCGCCGATATCGCCCAGCTCCTCGTGCCACTCCAGCACCTGGCGCAGCCAGGAGATCTTCTCTTCGTAGTGGTTGGAGCTGGTCTTGACGTCGGTGCCCTTGTAGCGCCAGTGGGCGCAGACACCGAGTTCGGCTTCCTCGTGCATGGCGTGGGTGCGGATCTGCACCTCCAGCACCTTGCCGTCCGGGCCGATCACCGCCGTGTGCAGGGAGCGGTAGCCGTTCTCCTTGGGGTTGGCGATGTAGTCGTCGAATTCCTTGGGGATGTGGCGCCACAGGGTGTGCACGATGCCCAGCGCGGTGTAGCAGTCGCGCACTTCCGGCACCAGCACGCGCACGGCGCGCACGTCGTAGATCTGGCTGAACTGCAGGCCCTTGCGCTGCATCTTCCGCCAGATGGAATAGATGTGCTTGGCACGCCCGCTGATGTCGGACTTGATGCCCGCCACCGTGAGCTCCTGGCGCAGCTGGTTCATCACGTCGGCGATGTACTGCTCGCGGTCCAGGCGGCGCTCGTGCAGCAGCTTGGCGATCTTCTTGTACTGGTCCGGCTCCAGGTAGCGGAAGGACAGGTCCTCCAGCTCCCACTTGATGTGGCCGATGCCCAGGCGGTGGGCCAGGGGCGCGTAGATGTCGAACACCTCGCGGGCGACGCGGTGGCGCTTCTCCTCGTCGGCGTTCTTCACCTCACGAATGGCGCAGGTACGCTCGGCCAGCTTGATGAGGGCGACGCGCACGTCGTCGACCATCGCCACCAGCATCTTGCGCAGGTTCTCCACCTGGGTCTGGGTGCCCAGCACCATGGACTGGCGCGGGTTGAGGCTGGCACTGATGGCGGCCATGCGCAGCACGCCCTCGATCAGCTTGGCGACCACCGGACCGAAGCGCTGCTGCACGTCGGCCAGGGGGATCTTGCCCTCGCGCACGCCGCGGTAGATCACCGCCGCCACCAAGGACTCCTGGTCGAGCTTGAGGTCAGCGAGGATCTCGGCGATCTCCAGGCCCGTCTGGAAGCTGGAGGTGCCTTCGGCCCAGAGGTTCTGCGCGGCGTTGGCCTGCTGCTCGGCATCGCGGGCGAACTCGCAGGCCTGCTTCAGCACGGCGCGGTCCAGCACCGGATCGAGACTGAGCACATGGTCCAGCCATGCCTCGAGGTTGATACTGCCGTCGGTGTTGACCGGCTGTTGCGCTCTGACCTGTACCATCTTGCCTTACCTTCCCTACGGCGCATGCCAGCGCGCCGAATGATCGCCAGCCTCTCTGGGCCAGTCGGATTACGCGAGCGTCCTAGCCCGCCTCGAATAACGCCATGGCCTCCACATGCGCCGTCTGCGGGAACATGTCGAGGATGCCGGCCGTCCTCAGCCGGTAGCCCTGCCGGACCAGCTCGGCGCTGTCGCGCGCCAGGGTGGCCGGGTTGCAGGACACATACACCACCCGCTTCGCCTTCAGTTCGCCCAGGTGGCGAGCCACCTCGAACGCCCCGTCACGCGGCGGGTCCAGCAATACTGCATCGAAGCCCCCGGTCGCCCAGGTGGCTTCGGCCAGCGGCTTCGACAAGTCGGCCGCAAAAAAGTGCGCGTTGCCCAGGCCGTTCGCCCGGGCGTTGTCACGGGCCCGCTCGACCATCGCCTCGACGCCTTCCACCGCCACCACTTCGCGGCTCATCCGCGCCAGCGGCAGGGCGAAATTGCCCAGCCCGCAGAACAGGTCCAGGACCCGCTCGTGGCCCTGGGGTGCCAACCAGTCTAGCGCCTGGCGGACCATCGCTTCGTTGATCCAGGCATTGACCTGGACGAAATCGCCCGGGCGGTAGCCCAGCGCCAGGTCCCACTGTTCCAATCGGTAACCCAGCTGCGCGTCGGCGTGGTCCGGCTGCGGCTCACCCGCCCCCTGCAGCCAGAGCAGCGCCTGGTGCTCGGCGCAGAACGCGCGCAGGCGTGCCAGGTCGCCGTCGACCAGCGGTTGGGTATGGCGCAGCAGGAGGGAAGAGGCGGTGCCGTGAAAGAGCTCGACGTGTCCGATCGCTTGCGGTCTTTCCAGGCCAGCCAGCAGGGGCGGTAACGCACGCAGGATCGTCTGCAAGGGCTGTACCAGCACGGCACAGTCCTGCACGGCGACGATGGACTGGCTCGCCGCAGCGCGGAAACCCACCTCCAGGCGCGCGGCCTTGGCGTCCCAGCGCACCGCCACGCGGGCGCGACGCCGGTAGCCGAACTCCGGCCCCACCAGCGGCGCGGCCCAGGTTTCCGGCACCAGGCCGGCGAAGCGCTCCAGCTGCTCGGCCAGCGTGCGCTGTTTCAGGGCGAGCTGGGCCTCATGGGGCAGATGCTGGAGCGAACAGCCACCGCACTGGCGGGCATGGGGGCACGGCTCGGCGCGACGCTCCGGGCTGGCCCGCAGGATGCGCTCGGCACGGGCCTCCACCACCTGGCTGCGGGCACCCAGCACCCGCGCCTCGATGGACTCGCCCGGCAGGGCGCCGTCGACGAACCAGGTGCGCCCCTGCTCGAAGGCGATGCCCCGGCCGTCATGGGCCAGGCGCTCCACCTCCAGGGTCTGCTTCTTGCCCACCGGCACTGCCGGCGCGGCCTGGCGCTTGCCGCCTCCGCTCTGGAAGCGCAGCCCACCGTTACGCTTGGACATCGGGCCTCCGTAGCGGCAGGTGCATGCGCAGCGGCACCAGCACGCTCGGCGCGCAGCGCGAGAGCACAGGCAATGCCGGCACGCGGCTGACCCCGTGTACGGGCGCGGTGGACAGGTGAATGCGATAGGCCCGGAGCGAGTAGCGCCCCAGGCGAAGGTCAGGACGGGAAATCGGAGTCATCACGGGCGCGCGTCGTACACACCGGTGGACAGGTAGCGATCGCCACGGTCGCAGATGATCGCCACCATCACGGCGTTCTCCACCTCGCGGGACAGGCGCAGCATGGCCGCCACCGAACCGCCGGAGGACACGCCGCAGAAGATGCCTTCCTCGCGCGCCAGGCGGCGCATGGTGTCCTCGGCCTCGGACTGGGCCATGTCGACGACGCGGTCCACGCGCTCGGCCTGGTAGATCCTCGGCAGGTATTCCTGGGGCCAGCGGCGGATGCCGGGGATGGCCGAGCCTTCCTGGGGCTGCAGGCCGACGATCTGGATCGCCGGGTTCTGCTCCTTGAGGTAGCGCGAGGTGCCCATGATGGTGCCGGTGGTGCCCATGGAGCTGATGAAGTGGGTCACGGTGCCCTGGGTCTGGCGCCAGATCTCCGGGCCGGTCCCCACGTAGTGGGCTTCGGGGTTGTCCCCGTTGGCGAACTGGTCCAGCACCTTGCCACGGCCTTCGGCCTGCATGCGCTCGGCCAGGTCGCGGGCACCTTCCATGCCCTCGTCCTTGCTGACGATGATCAGCTCGGCGCCGTAGGCGGTCATCGCCGCCTTGCGCTCGGCGCTCATGTTGTCCGGCATGATCAGGATCATCCGGTAGCCCTTGATCGCCGCCGCCATGGCCAGGGCGATGCCGGTATTGCCGGAGGTGGCCTCGATCAGCGTGTCGCCGGGCTGGATGTCACCGCGCAGCTCGGCACGGGTGATCATCGACAGGGCCGGGCGGTCCTTCACGGAGCCGGCCGGGTTGTTGCCTTCGAGCTTGACCAGGAGGGTGTTGCGGGTGTCGCCCCCCAGGCGCTGCAGGCGCACCAGCGGGGTGTTGCCGATGCAGTCGGCGATGGTTGGGTACTGCAGGGTCATGGCGGTTCTGCGATCCAGACTCAGAGGGGCGCCCATGATACCGGCAAACCCCTCTACGCCATATCGCACAAGCGTTTCCGCTTATGGCTTAGCGCTATATCCATGGAACGGAATGGCATTTGGAAAGGCAGCGCCCGTGGTTTTACAGCACAAATGGAAATGAATACTATTCGCCGCCTTTCCCCTGGCCATGCCGCCCATGTCCCTCACCCTGACCCGCACCGACATCCTCGACCGCGAGGCCCTGCAGCAACGCCTGGCCAGCGAACCGCGCCAGGCCGCCAGCGCCGTGCTGGCCGCCGCCCGTGAAGGCGTGGTGCCCGCGCAGACCCTGCTGGGCCAGCTGCTGCTGGACGGGCGCGGCATCGAGCGCGACCTGGCGCTGGCGCGGCAGTGGTTCCGCATCGCCGCCGCCCAGGGCGACCCCATGGCCCACAACATGCTCGGCCGCTGCCTGGAACAGGGCTGGGGCGGTGAGGTGGACCTGCCCGGCGCCGCCCGGGCCTTCCGCCAGGCCATGGAAGCCGGGCTCGACTGGGGTTGCTACAACTACGCCCACCTGCTGGCCGCGGGACGTGGCGTGGCGAAGGACCCGGCCCAGGCCCTGGCCCTCTACGAGCGCGCCGCCGCCCAGGGCCACGCCAAGGCGATGAACTTCGCCGGGCGCTTCCATGAAGAAGGCATCGGCGTGCCCGCCAACCCCGAGCGTGCCCACGCCTGGTACCGGCGCTCCGCCGAAGCCGGCGACTTCCGAGGCCAGTTCAGCCACGCCACCGTGCTGGCCGACCAGGGCGACCTGGCAGGCGCCCTGCACTGGCTGCGCCTGGCCCTGGCCGGCGGCAACCTCAACTTCCTCCGGGAGAGCCGCGCCCGCCTCGCCCAGGCCCGGCACGCCGACATCCGCGCCCTCGCCCTGCCCTACTACCAGCACGCTGCCGAACTGGGCGACGACAGTGACCGCCAGGCCCTGGAGGCCTACCAGCAAAGCAGCGCGGGCTGAGATTCAGGGCAGCCCCTGCACCACGCCCAATACGGCCATCACCGGCAGCCAGCCCAGCGGCAACCACGCCGCCAGCCTGGGTCGATACGGCAACAGCAGCGCCAGCAGCAACCCCGACAGGGACACCAGCCCGAACCAGGCCACCGGCCCCATCGCCCAGCCCCAGAACGCCGCACTCGCCGGCAAGGCCAGCGCCAACAGGCACCAGCCCGCCGCCCGCAGGCCACGCCGCAGTGCGGGCGTCGGCTCACGCTGCCACACCTGGCGAAAATGCCGGGGCAGGCCCAGGCACAACGCGGCCATTCCGCCGTGGGCCAGGCCCGCCGCCACGCTCAGCATCAGGCTCATCCCTGCACCTCCGCCTTCGGGCGACGCACCCGCGCCGGTCGCACGGCCGCCGGCTGCTGCACGCGCCAGGCGCACCCGGCCAGCAACAGGCCAATGGCAACGGCCGTCACCTCCAGCATGCCGCGGGTGAAATCCCCTGCCCCGCTGCCGGAGGCCCAGCCCAGCAACGGCACGCCCAGGCACAGCGCCGCGCCACAGCCGAGCTGCTCGCTCCACCCGCGCGCCCCCGGCCGCCACACGGCGTGGACCAGGCTGGCCAGCCAGAGCAGGAAGAACACCCGCACCTCCCACTGCGCGCGCCCGGCCAGCTCCAGCGGCAGCAGGCGGTTGGCCCACAGCAGCCCCACGCAGGCCACGCCCAGGCCGGCCACCGCCGCCAGGTTCAGCGCCGCCACCAGGCGCGCGCCCATGCCAGGGCTGGCCTGGCGCCGCTGCTTCACCTCGTAGAGCAGCAGGCCGGTGGCGATCATCACGCAGCCGCCGAGCCCACAGAGGAAATACAGCCAGCGCATGGGGTAGCCGCCGAACTGGGCGAAGTGCAGCCCCATGATCACCCGGTGGGTCAGCACGCTGGCGCGCATGGCCGGCGGCGCCTGCAGCAGCGCCCCGGTCACCCCGTCGAAGACCATGTTCTGCCCCTTGGTCAGGGCGATGCGGTTGCCCAGCACCCGCCGCACTTCCACCCGGGCATCGCTGCGCCCGGGATGGCGGATCACCACGCCGCCCACCGGCCCCATCTTCCGCTCGGCCTCGGCCAGCATCGGCGCCAGCGCGGCCAGAGGGGCCGGCTGCGTCTGGCCACGGGGCGGGTGGGCCTCCTCGGTGCCGGACTGGGCGTGGAAGTACGCCTCGACGTCGCCGTCGAACAGGCTCTCCAGCGCCGCCGGCATGTAGATCAGCAGGAAGATGGCCAACCCGGTGTAGGCGATCATCAGGTGGAACGGCAGCAACAGCACCGCCGTGGCGTTGTGGGCATCCAGCCAGGAGCGCTGGCCCTTGCCGGGGCGGAAGGTGAAGAATTCCTTGAAGAACTTCTTGTGGATGACGATGCCGGTCAGCAACGCCACCAGCATGCCCAGCGCCAGCAGACCCACCACCCAGATGCCGAGCATGCGCGGCAGGTCGAGGGTGAAATGGAAGCGGAAGAAGAACAGCCCGCCGGCACTGTCACGTTGCGGCAGCACCTCGCCCGTCGCCGGGTCCAGGGCCACGCCACCGCCGTGGCGACGTTCGCCCGCAGAGACGGACAACCCCGGCGAGCGCTCGGTGGGCAGGTTCAGGGTCCAGGCCCGTGCCTCGGGGTGGTGCTGCCGCAGGTAGGCCAGCCCGCGCTCGGCGGCCTCGGCGGTAGGCACCGGGGTGTCGCGCACCTCCGGGTGCATCCAGTGATCGATCTCCTGGTCGAACACCGCCAACGTCCCGGTGAGGAACACCGCAAACAGCAGCCAACCGGCCAGCAGGCCGCCCCAGGTGTGCAGCCAGGCCATGGACTGGGTGAAGGTCTTCTTCATGCCAGCCACTCCAGCAGGCGCGGCCAGAAGCCCAGGGCCGCCAGCGGCAGCGCCGGGGCCAGCCCCAGCCAGGCAAGCAGGGCGCTGCGGGCGGCGAAGGCCCAGCACACCGCCAGGGTGTAGACCACGAAGCACGGCAGGCTGGCCACCAGCAACGCATCCACCGGGTGCAGCGGCAACAACCGCGCCAGCGCGGCGGTGAAGGCGTAGGTGAAGGCATAGCCGCCGAGCAAGGCGGCCACCACACGCGAAAGGACCGGCGCCCAGGCCGGCAGGGACAGGGTCATGAACAGGCTCCTCACGGGGTCATGGCACCACGCCCAGTTGCCGCCAGACCGGCAGCACGGCGTGTTCGAACTGGTTCAGCTGTGCGTCGTCCACCTGCACCTGCCAGCCCTCGCGGCGCAGCAGGGCCAGGCCGGTTTCGCGCAGCAGGCCGCCGCGCAGGCCCGGCATCTCCAGCAGCACCCGCGCCAGGGCCATCTGCTGCGCCGTCACGGGGATGGATGCTCCCAGGCTGGGCGCCACCAGGTGGCGATAGCCAACCCCGGCCAGCGCCCCTTCGGCCAGCAGGCGGTTGAGTCGCTGACCGGTTTCCACTGCCACCGGCCCCGGCGTCAGCGGGTGGGCATGCCCGGCCCAGGTGAGCATCTGCAACGCCCGGTTGAGCTGGCCGAGCTGCGGCGCCAATGCCGGCCGCCGGGCCAGTTCGGCGAAGCCCTGGGGCCCTTCGGCGAGGGCCTGCAGCAACGGCGAGAACAACGACGCCTCGCCCTCCACCGGGCCGATGCGGGTGTCGAAGCACAGGCCACCCCGGGTCGGCGCCCCCGGCAATGCCGCCCAGCAGCCCTCCAGCAAGGCCTGGCGATGGGCCGCCGGCGCGAGCGCCTGGCCCGTGCGCTGGTAGAGGTCACGCCGCTGGGACTGGTTACGCGCCAGGTCCTTGGCCGTCTCGCGGGCCTCGGGCGTCTGCAGCGCCTCCAGCAGCGGCAGGCAGGCGCCGGGCACCGACAGCGCGTCGATGTTCTCCAGCGGCACGGCACTGCCGGCGTAGTCCAGGCCGATCGCCGTGAACTCGCCCATCACCTGGGCCACCGGCAGGGGCTCCCAGTGTTCGCAGAGCAGTTCATGGGCAAGCTGGGCCAGGTCCTCCGGCTCGCCGGCGTCCAGCCGCCGGGCCACGTCGGGGTGCTCGACGAAGTAGCCGGCCCCCGCCGCCTGCCAGCCACGCAGGGCGGCGAAGGCACTGCGCAGGCGTTGCGTCGGTGTGCCAGGTGCCTGCCGGGCGTGCTGCCAGATGAAGCGCTGGGCGGCGCGGAACGCCGACAGGCCCGGCTCGGTCATGTAGCCCAGGTAAGCCACGCCACCGGGCCGCAGGCGCTGCTGGATAAAGCTGCGGATGGCCGCCCGGTTGGCCGGCGACACCCAGGAATAGACGCCGTGCAGGACGATGAAGTCGAAGCCCTCGCCCAGGTCCTGCCCGGCCAGCCCGTCGAACGCCGCCTCGACGAAGCGCAGGTTGCCGAGCCCGGCCCGGGTGGCCAGGTCACGTCCGTGGGCAATGTGCCGGGGGTTGAAGTCCACCGCGACGAACTCGCCAGCCGGGTTGGCCGCTGCCAGCAGCAGGCTGCCCAGCCCCTGGCCGCAGCCCAGCTCGCAATAGCGAAAGCCCCGGGACAGGTCCGGGGCGCTGCGCCCAAGGGCGGTGAGGGTGGCCACCATCCAGCTCGGTGCGAGTTCCGGCTGGACCAGGTGGGGATAAGGGGCATCGGCCAGGTAGCCGTCGTGCCAGAGGCTCATGCGCTGCATCCATCATGAAAAGGCCCCGCCGGAGCACCCGGCGGGGCATGGGCCTGCCGTTTCCGGCAGGCCAGGAGCCCAGGTCAGAACGAGGCGGTGACGGAGGCGAAGTACGACCGGCCCGGTTCGTTGTAGGTGTTGGCGCCGGCGTCGCTGGCGTTGCCTTCGCGGTAGATGCGTTTGTCGAACAGGTTGTTGATGCCCAGGCGCACGCTGTAGTTCTCGCTGAACGCGTAGCCGGCGCTGACGCCCATCAGCCCGTAGGGGTCCACGTCCTTCTGCGCGGTGGTGGCATAGGCCTGATTGGTGCGCTGGTTGAGCGAGGGCGCTTCCTGCTTGCCGTAGTAGGTGCCGCTGACCTGCAGGGAGAGCTGCTCGGTGGCGTACCAGTCCAGGGTGGTGTTGACGGTGTACTCGGGGATGATGCTCAGCGGCTCGCCGGTGTCGCGGTCCTCGGACTGGATCATGTAGGTGAGGTTGGTGTTCCACTCCAGGCTCGGGTCGAGGGCGATGAACAGGTTGCCCTCGATGCCTTCCACCACCGCCTTGCCGGCGTTCTCCCACTGCTGCACGCGACGGCCATTGGCCAGGCGGTAGGTGAAGTTGTTGCTGCCGACGATCTTGTTCTTGTAGTCGTTGCGGAAGTAGGTGGCGCTGGCGCGCCATTGCCCCATGTCCAGGGCCAGGCCGATTTCCTTGTTGATGCTGGTTTCCGCCTCCAGGTTCGGGTTGCCCACCAGGTAGCAGCCGCCGCTGTTGGTCTGCCCGGCGTTGCAGCCGTTGCCCATGCTGTAGAGCAGGTAGTTGGGGTTGGACTGGTAGAGGTTGGGCGTCTTGTAGGCGCGTGCGATGCCGCCCTTCAGGGTCAGTTCGTCGGTGAGCTTGTGGGAGGCGTTGAGGCTCGGGCTCCAGTTGCCGCCGAACTCCTCGTGCTGGTCATAGCGCAGGCCCGGGGTGACGGTGGTGCGGCTGTCCAGCTCGATATTGTCCTCGGCGTACAGCGCGTAGCTGCGGGCGTCGGTCTTGGTATTGCCACGGCTGAAGCCGGGGATGGGCGGTACGCCGGCGCTGCCCGGGTCGAAGGTCTGGGCGCGCAGGGAGCCCGGGTCGTTGAGGACCTCGTAGAGGTACTCGCCCCCCAGGGTGAGCATCTGCTCGAACCCCAGGCTCAGGGGCAGGTTCACCTCGCCGCTGGCGCGGGTGTTGCGCAGGCGCGAGGTGAAGGCCCCGGCGCCGTTGGCAGGCGCGCCTTCGGAGCTGCCGGCCAGGCCTTCGTTGAGGCGCCAGTTGCGGGTGTAGTCGTAGGCCAGGCTGGCCTTGGAGGTGCCCCATTCGAAGTCGCCGTTGTGGGTCAGCGAATAGGCGCTGCGCTGCATCACGTTGGTTTCCGAGCCCACCAGGCCGCTGACGAAGGCGCCGCCGTTGTTGAGCATGGTGTCGCCGGCAAAGATGTTGCCCTGGCGGCTGTAGCTGGCCTCCAGGTCGAGGCTCTGCTCGGGGTTGAGCTGCCAGCTGAGCAGGCCGTTGACGTCCTTGTTGCGCACGCCTTCACGGCCCGCCACCAGGGAAGTGGGGTCGCTCTGGTGGCCAGCGTTGAGGTCGGCGTCGTCGGCATCGGTCTTGCTCATGCCGCCGTACACGCGGAAGGCCAGCGCGTCGTTCAACGGGCCGCTGAGGTTGAAGTTGGTGCGGCGGCTGGCGCCCTCGGCATCGTCCTCGGGGAGCTGGGTGAACACGGTCATCGAGCCGTGCAGTTCCTGGGTGGGGCGCTTGGTGATGATGTTGACCACGCCGCCCATGGCGCCGGAGCCGTAGCGGGCAGCGGCCGGGCCACGGAGGATCTCGATGCGCTCCACTTCCTCGGCCGGCACCCAGTTGGTCTCGCCACGGGTGTCGCGGTCGCCGTTCCAGCCGTAGCGCACGGCGTTGCGCGAGGTGGAGGGCTTGCCGTCGATGAGGATCAGGGTGTTTTCCGGGCCCATGCCGCGCAGGTCGATCTGGCGGTTGTTGCCACGGTTGCCGCTGGTGCTGTTGCCGGTGAGGTTGACCCCCGGCTCGCGGCGGATCACGTCGGACAGGTCATTGGCCGGCGGACGCTTGCGGATGTCCTCGGCGGTGATGATGGAAACCCCCGGGGCCTGCTTCAGCTCCTGCTCGGCGGTGCCGATCACGCGGGTTTCCTGCAGCTCCAGCGCCTGCTCGGCGGTTTCACCGACCTTTGTCCGGGCCTGCTCGGCGACGTCGTCGGCCAGCTCCAGCGTCTCGGCCTGGACCCAGGCCGGCGCGGAGGCGGCCAGCAGGGCCAGGGCGAAGGGGTTGAGGGTGAATCGCGGCTGCGTCATGGGGCACTCCTTGGGCAATCGGGCAGTCACGTGGGACGGGGCATGCCGATGAAGGCGGAGCGACCGCGCTGGTCTTCATTTGGCAGGCCCGAGTCGGACGCGGGTCGGCGCAAATGGTATTTATTCTTATTTGGCAGTAAAGATCATTTACAAACTATACATTTGCCAAACGCAGGCACAGGCGCAGGCCCCGCGCGCCGTTCTCCGCCCACAGGTCACCGCCCTGTGAGCGCAGGGTGCCGCGGGCGATGGCCAGCCCCAGACCGAAGCCCTCGCCCCCCGGGCGGGCACTGCTGAGGCGGGTGAAGGGCCGGAAGATGGCCTCCAGCTGGGCCGGGTCCACGCCGCCGCCCTCGTCCTCCAGCCACAGCTGCCAGTGCTCGCCCTCGCGCTGTGCACCGAGGCGGATCGTGCCATCCGGCGGGGAATGGCGGATGGCGTTGCGCAGGCCGTTCTCCAGGGCCTGGGCCAGGCCGTTGAGGTTGCCGTGGACGCGGCAGTCCGTCGGCAGCTCGCAGCGCAGGCGCTCCGGCGGCCAGCCGCTTTCGAAGCAGGCGTCCTCGCTGAGCACGGCCCAGAGCGAGGCCACGTCGATCACCTCCCGTGGCAGCTGCGGGCGCTCGGTGTCCAGCCACACCAGCTCCAGGGTGTCGTCCACCAGCTTCTGCATGCATTGCACTTCGCGCTCCAGGCGCTGGCGCAGTTGGCCGATCTCCAGCTCGCTCTCCCCCGCCACCCGCAGCCGGCTCAGCGGCGTGCGCAGCTCGTGGGAGAGGTCGCAAAGCAATTGGCGCTGGTGCTCCACCGTGGTTTCCAGGCGCTCGGCCATGTGGTCGAAGGCCCGGGCCAGCTCGCCCAGTTCATCGCGACGGCGGCTGACCTCGGGTGAAACCCGGGTGGACAGGTGGTTGCCGCGCAGGGCGTTGGCCTGCTCGCGCAGGTGACGCAACGGGGCGAGCAGCAGGCGGTACAGCCCGACGCAGAGGAGGAAGGCCAGGGCCCCCGGCACCACGCCGTGGATCACGAAGCGCGCCAGCAGGCTGAACCCGCCGGGCAGGTAGCGCTCGGGCAGGCGCATCACCAGCTGGCCGGCATCCGGTGCCTCGGGGAACGGCAGGCTGAGGATCGGCAGCCCGCCACTGCGCTTGCTCATGGGCCAGTCGACGCGCCGCATGAAGGTCAGGCGCCCGTACTCCTCCACGTTCAGCGGGCGGCTGCCGAGGCTGCGCAGGTCGGGCCCCACCACCACGGCCCAATCCGGTTCGCGGGCCTGGTGGCGCTCCAGCCAGCGGTCCACGCCAGCTTGGCCGTCGCGCCGCCAGGCCTGCTCGGCCTCTGCGGCGTAGCGGTTGAGCCGGGCCTGGGCAGCCTCAGTGAGGTGGTAGCTCTGCAACTCGACGTACTCGCCCCAGGCGCGGGCGAGCCAGATCACCAGCACGCTGAAGGCCACCAGCAGCACCGCGAGGGGCCAGAACAGCGAACGCCGCCCGGGCATGTCAGGCGTCCTGCCGGGTGAACAGGTAGCCCTTGCCCCAGGCCGTTTCCACACGGCCGTTGGTGTAGCCGGCGGCAACGAGCTTGCGGCGGATGTGGCTGACGTGCATGTCCAGGCTGCGGTCGTGCTGGGAATAGGCCCGGTGCAGCACCTGCTGATAAAGGAAGGCCTTGCTGAGCACCTCCTCGGCGTGGCGGACCAGGGTCTCAAGCAGGCGGTACTCGGTGCCGGTGAGCCCGGCCCAGTTGCCCTCGCAGGCGACATCGCCCTTCACGTCATCGAACTGCAGGCCTGGCTCCTCCAGGGCTGCGGCGGTGACCGCGCCCCGGCGCTCATAGGCCACCCGGCGCAACACCGCGTCGACGCGCACCTGCAGTTCCACCAGGCTGAAGGGCTTGGGCAGGTAGTCGTCGGCGCCCCGGCTGAAGCCGGCGATGCGGTCCTGCTCGGCGCCCAGGGCGGACATCAGGATCACCGGCACGCCACGCTCCCGGCGCAGCTCGCCGAGCACCTCCAGGCCATTGCGCCCGGGCAGCAGGATGTCCAGCAGGATCAGGTCGAAGGGCTCGCGGCGGGCCAGCCCGAGGCCGACCTCGCCATCGTGCTGCAGGACCACTTCGAAACCTCGGCGCCCGAGGTGGTCGGCCAGGTGGGCGGCCAGCACCGGGTCGTCCTCGATGGCCAGGATGCGGGCGGCCCCCGGCGAGCAATTGTTCATGACTTGCACCAGCGAATACGAAGCATTCCTAAAAGAGCGCGCATTCTGTCAAAACGGCAGGCAGATTCCCACCGGGCGAGTCGCTACACTTCGGGCACTTTCGTCTAAAGGATTCCGGCGTGTTCAAGGATCTCGGCATCAAGGGTCGCGTGCTGTTGCTGACCCTGCTCCCCACCAGCCTGTTGGCCATGGTGCTGGGCGGCTACTTCATCTGGGCCCAGCTTTCCGACATGCAGGCCCAGCTCCTGCAGCGCGGGCAGATGATCGCCGAGCAACTCGCGCCCCTGGCCGCCCCCGCCCTGGTGCGCGGCGACGGCCTGCTGCTGGAGCGCATCGCCGACAACGCCCTGGACCAGCCCGACGTGCGTGCGGTGAGCTTCCTCAGCCTCGACCGGGTTCGCCTGGCCCACGCCGGGCCGAGCATGCTCAACGGCAGCCCGGACAACGACGGCAGCCACACCAGCCAGATCAGCAACACCGATGCCACGCGCTTCATGCTGCCGGTGTTCGAGCGCCACCGGGTGCTCGCCGGCGACGCGCCACCCGGCGAAGGTGACAAGGTGCTGGGCTGGGTGGAACTGGAGATGTCCCACCACGGCACCCTGCTGCGCGGCTACCGCAGCCTGTTCGCCAGCCTGATGCTGATCACCGCCGGCCTGGCCGTCACTGCGCTGCTGGCCCTGCGCATGAGCCACTCCATCAACGAACCGCTGCGGCGCATCAAGCAGGGTGTCGCGCTGCTCAAGGAAGGCCGCCTGGAAACCCGCCTGCCGCAACTGGGCAACCACGAGATGGACGAGCTGGCCGCCGGCATCAACCGCATGGCCGAGGCCCTGCAGAGCGCCCAGGAAGAGTTGCAGCACAACATCGACCAGGCCACCGAGGACGTGCGGCAGAACCTGGAGACCATCGAGATCCAGAACATCGAGCTGGACCTGGCGCGCAAGGAGGCCCTGGAGGCCAGCCGCATCAAGTCCGAGTTCCTCGCCAACATGAGCCACGAGATCCGCACGCCGCTCAACGGCATCCTCGGTTTCACCAACCTGCTGCAGAAGAGCGAGCTGTCGCCGCGCCAGCAGGACTACCTGGGCACCATCGAACAGTCCGCCGAGAGCCTGCTGGGGATCATCAACGAGATCCTCGACTTCTCGAAGATCGAGGCCGGCAAGCTGGTGCTGGAGAACATCCCCTTCAACCTGCGCGACCTGATCCAGGACACCCTGACCATCCTCGCCCCGGCCGCCCACGAGAAGCGCCTGGAGCTGGTCAGCCTGGTGTACCGCGACACCCCGGTGCACCTGATGGGCGACCCGCAGCGCCTCAAGCAGGTGCTGACCAACCTGGTGAGCAACGCCATCAAGTTCACCCGCGAGGGCACCATCGCCGTGCGGGCGATGCTCGAAGACGACAGCGAGCCGGACCTGGTACAGCTGCGCATCAGCGTGCAGGACACCGGCATCGGCCTCTCCGACGAGGACCTGCGGGCGCTGTTCCAGGCCTTCACCCAGGCCGACAACTCGCTCTCGCGACAGGCCGGCGGCACCGGCCTCGGGCTGGTCATCTCCAAGCGCCTGGTGGAACAGATGGGCGGCGAGATCGGCGTGGCCAGCACCCCGGGCGCGGGCTCGGAGTTCTGGATCAGCATCAGCCTGCCCAAGGCCCGCGACGATGCCGACGACCTGCCCAAGGCCACCCTGGCCGGGCGTCGTGCCATCGTCTTCGAGCCCCAGGAGCTGACCCGCCAGGCCCTGCGCCACCAGCTGGAGGATTGCGGCCTGGAAGTACTCGACGCGCCCAGCCTGGAGGCGCTGCTGGAGCAGGTCGCCGCCCAGCGCCAGGGGCCGCAGGCCATCGGCTTCGCCGTGTTGGCCGCGAGCACCGCGGAACTGCCGGCGGAGCGCCTCGCCCAGTACATCTGGGACCTGGAACAACTGGGCTGCAAGAGCCTGGTGCTCTGCCCCACCACCGACCAGGCGCTGTACCACCCGGTGCTGCCCGACTCCCACAACCAGCTGCAGGCCAAGCCGGCCTGCACCCGCAAGCTGCACCGTGCCCTCAACAGCCTGGTGGGGCCGCGCCCGGTCCGCGTGGAGGCGCCGATGCCGGTGGTGCAGCGGGCACCGCGCATCCTCTGCGTGGACGACAACCCGGCCAACCTGCTGCTGGTGAAGACCCTGCTCGGCGACATGGGCGCCGAGGTGACGGCGGTGGACAGCGGCTACGGCGCCGTGGACGCGGTGCGCCAGCAGGCCTTCGACCTGGTGCTGATGGACGTGCAGATGCCCGGCATGGACGGGCGCCAGGCCACGGAGGAAATCCGCCGCCTGGAGGCCAACCACGAGACCAGCCCGGTGCCCATCGTCGCCCTCACCGCCCACGCCCTGGCCAACGAGAAGCGCGCCCTGTTGCAGGGCGGCATGGACGACTACCTGACCAAGCCCATCGGCGAGCGCCAACTGGCCCAGGTGGTGCTGAAGTGGACCGGCCTGGCGCTCCAGGGCCCGGTGGCGGAGCGCCCCGCCGAGCCCGCCGCGCCCCAGGAGGAGCCAGCGGTGCTGGACCCGGAGGAAGGCCTGCGCCTGGCCGCCGGCAAGGCCGACCTCGCCGCCGACATGCTGGGCATGCTGCTGGCCTCCCTGGACGCCGACCGCCAGGCCATCCGCCAGGCGCTGGAGGCGGATGATCGCGCCACGCTGCTGGAGCGGGTGCACCGCCTGCATGGCGCGACCCGCTACTGCGGCGTGCCCCAGCTGCGGGCCGCCTGCCAGCGCAGCGAGACCCTGCTGAAGAAGAACGACCCGGCCAGCCGCGAAGCCCTGGACGACCTGGACCGCGCCATCGAGCGCCTGGCGGCCGAGGCCGGCTGAGCTGACCTGGGGCAAGGCCCCGGCAGGAAGGGATTCCTAGACTCCGGGCACCTATAAAGGAGCGCCCATGCGAACCATCCTGTTCAGCACCCAGACCTACGACCGCGACAGCTTCCAGGCCTGTTCGTCCGACCTCGACCTGCACTTCCAGCCCGCCCGCCTGACCCTGGACACCGCCGCCCTGGCCCAGGGCCATGCGGTGGTCTGTGCCTTCATCAACGACGACCTTTCCGCCCCGGTGCTGGAGTGCCTGGCCGAGGGCGGCACCCAGCTGATCGCCCTGCGCTCGGCCGGCTACAACCACGTCGACCTGCACGCCGCCCAGCAGCTGGGGCTCACGGTGGTACGGGTGCCGGCCTACTCGCCCCACGCCGTCGCCGAGCATGCGGTGGCGCTGGTTCTGGCCTTGAATCGGCGCCTGCACCGCGCCTACAACCGCACCCGCGAGGGCGATTTCAGCCTCCACGGGCTGACCGGCTTCGACCTGGTGGGCAAGCGCGTCGGGGTGGTGGGCACCGGGCAGATCGGCGAGGTGTTCGCCCGCATCATGGCCGGCTTCGGCTGCGCCCTGCTGGCCTACGACCCGTACCCCAACCCGGCGGTGGAAGCCCTGGGCGGGCGCTACGTGCCCCTGGACGAGCTGCTGGCCGAGAGCGACATCGTCAGCCTGCACTGCCCGCTGAACGACGGCACCCGCTACCTGGTCAACAGCCACAGCCTGCAGCGCATGAAGCGCGGCGCCATGCTGATCAACACCGGGCGCGGCGCGCTGGTGGAGACACCGGCGCTGATCGAGGCGCTGAAGAGCGGCCAACTGGGCTACCTGGGCCTGGATGTCTATGAAGAGGAAGCCAACCTGTTCTTCGAGGACCGCTCCGACCTGCCGCTGCAGGACGATGTGCTGGCCCGGCTGCTGACCTTCCCCAACGTGATCGTCACCGCCCACCAGGCCTTCCTCACCCGCGAGGCCCTGGCCGCCATCGCCCGCACCACCCTGGACAACATCAGCGCCTGGGCCAGCGGCGCGCCGGTGAACCGGGTCGAAGCCTGAGCCTTTGCGAAGGCGCCCTGGCGCGCCTTCGCAATCCGATGAAGACGCCTAGTCTGTTAGCATGCGCGTCGATTCCGGAGGACCCATGGCCGAACACGATTTCCGCTACACCCTGCTCAACCCCGCCCACACCCTCAATGAATGCCGCGCCCTCGCGCCGGGCCGCTATCAGGTCACCGGGGTCGGTGGCTCGGTGAAGGACGGCGACACCCTGCTGGTCACCCTGCGCGGCAGCCGCGAGCTGTCCATGCGCCTGGAGGTGGAGAAGGTCCGCCACCTGATCAACCCGCCCGGCCAGTGGCTGGCCGTGGCCAAGGGCCCGGCGTTCAAGGAGCTGTCGATCCTGCAGTGGAAGGTCGACTGCGACGCCTGCGGCAAGCGCCTGGACTTCGAATTCGCCGTGGACGCCAGCCTGGGCAAGCCCGCCGAGACACCCGCCGCCGAGGCGCGCATCGCCGAGCTGGGCTGGGCCAAGCGTGACGGCCGCCACCTCTGCCCCACCTGCCAGGAGACCGTGTGATGAAACGACTCGCCCTGCCGCTGACCCTGGTCGGCGCCACCCTCGCCGGCTGCGCCACCGAAGGCCCCACCCTGGAAACCGAACGCACCTACCAGGTGGAGTGGATCGGTGAGCGCCCGCTGATCGACCGCAGCCACCTGACGCTGACCCTGGGCCACGATGGCCGCGCCTACGGCAATGCCGGCTGCAACCACTGGTTCGCCTCCTACACCCTGGAGGGAGAGCGCCTGAGCTTCGGTCCGGTGGGCAGCACCCGCAAGGCCTGTGCCCCAGCCCTGATGGAACAGGAACAGCGCTTCCTGGACTTCCTCCCCAACGTGCAGCGCTGGGACTTCTCGGCCACCGAGCAACTGCGCCTGTGGCCGGCCGAAGGCAAGGCCCTGCGCCTCTGGCCGGAGCGCTGAGTCGGCGTCAGAACAGGCTGAGCTGTTCGGCGGCGCCGCGCAGGTCCTGCAGGCGCACGCCGATGCCGATCAGCCGCACCGGGCGCTCGCCCCGCGCGAAGGCGGCGCCCAGCAGCAACCGATAGCTGTCCAGGTCCCGCCCGACCCCCGCCTGCTCCAGGGTGGTCTGGGTGAAATCGAGGAACTTCAGCTTCACGAACGGCTTGTCCGGCCGGTAGCTGGCATCCAGCCGCGCCAGGCGCCGTTCCAGCTCCTCATGCAGCGCCGGCAGACGCTCCAGACAGGCCGCCAGGTCCGGCAGGTCATGGTCGTAGGTGTTCTCCACGCTCAATGACTGGCGCCGGCTGTCCACCTGCACCGGGCGCTCGTCGTGCCCACGCGCCAGGTTGTAGAGGCGCTCGCCGAAGCTGCCGAACTCCCGCGCCAGTGCCGTCAGGCTCCATTCCCGCAGGTCCGAGCAGAGGTGCACACCGAGGCGCCCGAGCTTGTCGGCCGTGACCTTGCCCACTCCATGCAGCTTCGCCACCGGCAGCTCGGCGACGAACGCCTCCACCTGGTCGGGGGTGATGACGAACAGGCCATCGGGCTTGCGCCAGTCGCTGGCGATCTTGGCGAGGAACTTGTTCGGCGCCACCCCGGCGGAGACGGTGATGCGCAGCTCCTGCCAGACCCGCCGGCGGATGTCCTGGGCGATACGGGTGGCGCTGCCGCTGAAGTGCGGGCTGTCGGTGACGTCGAGGTAGGCCTCGTCCAGGGACAGCGGCTCGATGCGCTCGGTGTAGTCCCGGAGGATGCCGTGGATGGCCTTCGAGGCTTCGCGGTAGGCCTCGAAGCGCGGCTTGACGATCAGCAGGTCCGGGCACAGCTTCAGCGCGTGGCGCGAGGACATCGCCGAGCGAACGCCGTAGGCCCGCGCCTCGTAGTTGCAGGTGGCGATCACCCCGCGACGATCCGCCGAGCCGCCAACGGCCAGCGGCCGCCCCACGAGGCTGGGGTCGTCACGCATCTCGATGGAGGCGTAGAAGCAGTCGCAATCGATGTGGATGATCTTCCGCTGGCTCATGGAGGCGGCACGGGTCACGGCTGCGCAGACGGGGCGCACGCATATATGAAGGGAGGCGGATTCTAGCGGATTCGCGGCAAGGCGGCCCGGCCGCGTGAGGGCCGGGCCGGCGGGGTCAGGCAGGGCAGGCAGCCAGCGCGCGCTGGTAATGGGCGGGCCAGTCCCGGCGAGCCGCCTCGTCGACGGCCCAGTGGCGCTGGTAGCAGGCCCAGGCGTCGGCCTCATCGCCGAGCGATGGCAGGCCGGCCGGGTCGCTCCATAACAGCAGGCGCGCCAGGGCAGCGGCGAGCACATCGTCATGCTCCAGCGCGCTGTAGACCCGCTCGGCAATCGGCGGCACCTGCCGGGCATCGCACACCGCCACGGCCAGGTCGCGGGTCTGCGCAGCCCGCAGCACGCCACCGACCATCACCCCGTCGGGCAAGGCCCGCCAGTAACCCCGGCCCGGGCCACGGGCATCCCGCCGGGTCTGGAAGCCACTGGCGGCCAGGCCGCTGGCCAGCAGCAGCACCTCCGCCTCGCGCCCAGACAGGGATTCGGGCAGCAGGGCCAATGCAGGGTGCAGGATGGTGCGACGGATCGCATCGAGCATGAGGAGTCCTCCGGAACGATTACGCAGTCGGGCTGGGCAAGAACCGCCAACCCTGACGAAAAAAGCCCCACTCAAGGAGTGGGGCTCGCCGGGAGAGGCGACGGCCGTACCGGGTACGACCGCCCGGCCAGTATCCCCACCGCCGGACACGCTTCAACGCCCGGATCGCCAATCAGAAATCTCCTACCCTTTTCTGACAACTTTCCCAGCCAGCCTCCCGCTAGCCTGCTCGGGTGCCTGGTAATGGAAGGACCGGCACCCTCGAGGCCGGTCCCTACCCCGTACCGGCCTCGAGGTCTTTCCTACCCCCTTGAGTAAACAATTCTCCCGGCTGCAGGCCATGTACCACGGGGGATGGCGCCGTTTCGACGCGCTAAGTTTCTGATGAAAAACCACTTTTTCAGAAATCAGTTGTTGACAGGGCCAGATTAATCGCTAGAATGCCGACCCACAGACGCGGGATGGAGCAGTCTGGTAGCTCGTCGGGCTCATAACCCGAAGGTCGTTGGTTCAAATCCAGCTCCCGCAACCAAACAAAGAAAAGGCCACTCAAACGAGTGGCCTTTTCTTTTGTGGGGTGTTTTCCTCTACCGCCAGGAGCGCCAGGGAAAAATTGCACGCCGGGGCTTGGAACTTGAACGTCCAGCCCACATCCTGTGGCGCAAATTTCCATGAGGTGCTCGATGCGCGCCAGCCCCGCTACACCCGACGAATCCGCCCTGCCTGATGACGAGCAACCGGTCGACGCCAACCAGTTGCGCTGGCTCGACCGCCTGAGTGCCTACCGGCAACCCCTGGGGCTGGCCTTTACCCTCCTTCTCTTCACCATCGGCCTGGTGGCCTGCTGGCACCTGCTGCGCGAACTCGACCCCAACGCCCTGCGCGGTGCCCTGCACGACGTGCCGGTGAGCAGCCTGCTGGCGGCCGTCGGCGCCACGGCGGTGAGCTTCATGGCCCTGGTGGGCTACGAGTGGTCCGGCCTGCGCTTCGCCGGCGTGCGCATCCCACTGCCACGCATGGCCCTGGGCAGCTTCTGTGCCTCGGCCATCGGCAATGCCATCGGCCTCTCGGTGGTCACCGGCGGCTCGGTGCGCTACCGCCTCTATAGCCGCGACAACGTCAGTGCGCCCGATATCGCCCGGGTCACGGTATTCGCCAGCCTGGCGCTGGGCTCAGCCCTGCCGCCGCTGGCAGCCGTTGCCGCGCTGAGCAACCTGGACGCGGCCTCCCAGGCGCTGCGCTTGCCGCCCTCGATGGTGGCGCTGATCGCCGGCGCCGTACTCGGCCTCACCCTGCTGGCGGTGTTCTGGTTCTCGCGCCTGCGCGAACCCGAAGCCCCGGTGCCCGGCTGCATCAGCGTGCGCCTGCTGGGCCGAGGAGTGCGCCTGCCCGGCCTGGGCTTGTCGGGCCTGCAATTGCTGATCACCCTGGTGGACGTCTGCGCAGCCGCCAGCGTGCTCTACCTGCTGCTGCCGGAGGCGCCGCCCCTGGGCGCCTTCATGCTGGTGTACCTGCTGGCCCTGGCGGCCGGCGTGCTCAGCCACGTGCCCGGTGGCGTCGGCGTGTTCGAAGCGGTGCTGCTGGCCGCCTTCGCCGGCCAGCTCGGTGCTGCTCCGCTGGCCGCTGCGCTGCTGCTCTATCGCCTCATTTATGTGGGGCTGCCGCTGGTAGTCGCTTGCATGCTGCTGCTGGTGAACGAAGCCCAGCGCTTCCTGCCGGCTGGCCGCCAGGCCATGCGCAGTGCCTCGGGCCTCGCGGCGCCGGTGCTGTCGTTGATGGTGTTCCTCTCCGGTGTGGTGCTGCTGTTCTCCGGCGCCACCCCGGCCATCGACACCCGCCTGGACGACCTCAGCTTCCTCATCCCCCACCGCCTGATCGACGCCTCGCACCTGGCCGCCAGCCTGGTGGGCGTGCTCTGCCTGCTGCTCGCCCACGGGCTGCGCCGGCGGCTGTCGGCAGCCTGGGCACTGACCCTGGTGCTGCTGGTGACCGGCGCGGTGCTGTCGATGCTCAAGGGCGTGGACTGGGAAGAGGCCACCCTGCTGCTGCTGACCGCCTCGCTGCTGGCGATGTTCCGCAGCGCCTTCTACCGCCCCAGCCGCCTGCTGGAGGTGCCGTTCTCCCCGGTGAACCTCGGTGCGGCCGCATGCGTGCTGGCTGCGTCGATCTGGCTGATGTTCTTCGCCT
The DNA here is from genome assembly GCF_006715895.1 of Pseudomonas sp. SLBN-26. Classification (NCBI taxonomy): domain Bacteria; kingdom Pseudomonadati; phylum Pseudomonadota; class Gammaproteobacteria; order Pseudomonadales; family Pseudomonadaceae; genus Pseudomonas; species Pseudomonas sp. SLBN-26. Next base: position 5,810,044 of record NZ_VFOB01000001.1, on the reverse strand, counting down.
ACCAGGACGTGCCCTACAGCCAGGAACTGTTCTGGCAGTTCGCCGTGGACGCCGACGCACCGCGCACCCTGCGCGCCGCCCTGGCCAGCGGCCTGCTGCTGGCCGGCCTGGGCCTGGTGTGGCTGCTGCGTCCGGTGCCCCTGGTGATCCACGAACCCACCGAGGAAGAGCTGCTGAAGGCCGCGCGCATCGTCCGTGGCTCCGCCCAGCCCGATGGCGGCCTGGTGCTGACCGGCGACAAGGCCCTGCTGTTCCACCCGGAGGAAGACGCCTTCCTGATGTTCGCCCGCCGTGGCCGCAGCCTGGTGGCGCTGTTCGACCCCATCGGCAAGGCCAACCACCGCGCCGAGCTGATCTGGCAGTTCCGCGACCTGTGCGACGTGCACCACGCGCGCCCGGTCTTCTATCAGGTACGCGCGGAGAACCTGCCCTACTACATGGACATCGGCCTCAGCGCCCTGAAGCTCGGCGAGGAGGCCCGCGTGGACCTGCGCCGCTTCGACCTGGACGCCAAGAACAAGGCCATGAAGGACCTGCGCTACACCCTCAGCCGGGGCCAGCGCGACGGCCTGTCCCTGGCCTTCCACGAAGCGGGCGAAGCGCCCATCGAGGCGCTGCGGGAAATCTCCGATGCCTGGATGCAGGGCAAGAACGTGCGCGAGAAAGGCTTCTCCCTGGGCCGCTTCGACCCGGACTACCTGAAGCACTTCCGCATCGCCGTGGTGTCCTTCGAAGGCCGCGCCATGGCCTTTGCCAACCTGCTGGAGACCGACAGCCAGGAACTGGCCAGCCTGGACCTGATGCGGGTGCACCCGGAAGCGCCGAAGCTGACCATGGAATTCCTCATGCTCAACCTGCTGCTGCACTTCAAGGAGCGGGGCGTGGAGCGCTTCAGCCTCGGCATGGTGCCGCTGGCCGGCCTGCAACCCCGTCGCGGCGCGCCGCTGACCCAGCGCCTGGGCGCACTGGTGTTCCGCCGTGGCGAGCAGTTCTACAACTTCCAGGGGCTGCGCCGCTTCAAGGACAAGTTCCAGCCGGACTGGGAGCCCCGCTACATGGCCGTACCGCCGGGCCTTGACCCCCTGGTGGCACTGGCTGATACCGCAGCCCTGATCGCGGGCGGCTTCACTGGACTGGTCAAACGCTGAGGGACCCATGCTCAAACGCCACTGGCACCGCCTGCTGATCATCTTCCTCGTGCTCGTGGTGGGCACCGCCTTGCTGCTGTGGGGCCGCCCCTCGCCGCAAGCCCGAGTGGAACAACGCACCCTGGCCGACGGCAGCCGCGCCACCATCGCCCTGCCCCCGGGCGAGACCCGTGCCCGCGTGCTGCTGGTGGTGGACGCCAAGCAACAGCTGAACGAGGCCCAGTTGCTGACCCTGGCCCAGGACGGCGGCGCACGCCTCGTCCAGCTGCAACTGCCCACTGACAACTGCGATGCCCAGCAGCACCTGCTGGGCCTGGCCCGCACCGTGCTGGAAGGCGACCCGACCCTGGTGGCCGGCATCGGGCCGGGTGCAGCCTTCGCCTGGCGCTGGCTGGCCGGCCAGGGCAACGACCAGGCCCGCGCCTTGTCCATCGACTTCAGCCTCGACCAGCCCGATTGCAGCGCCCCGCTGCCCAAGGCGGCGCCCCACGGCCACTGGACCATCGCCTGGAACGACAACCCGGACGACCCCAGCGCGGCCTTCGCCCGTGACCAGGCCAACGCCGATACCGGCATCAGCGACTACGACACCAGCCTGCCCGAGCTGCTCAACGAGCGCCTGCGCAGCCTGCTGGAAGGCGGCGGCAGCCAGATGCCGGTGGTGGAAGTGCCGGCGGACCATCCCTCCGACACCGTCACCCTGTTCTATTCCGGCGACGGCGGCTGGCGCGACCTGGACCGCGCCGTGGCCGAAGAGATGGCCAAGCTCGATCACTCCGTGGTCGGCATCGACGCGCTGCGCTATTTCTGGCAGCACAAGAGCCCCGAGCAGGGTGCAGCCGACCTCAGCCGCCTGATGAAGCGCTACCGCGAGCAATGGGGCGCCAAGCGCTTCGTGCTGGCGGGCTACTCCTTCGGCGCCGACGTGTTACCGGCCTTCTACAACCGCCTGCCCAAGACCGACCAGCAGCAGGTGGACGCCATCCTGCTGCTGGCCCTGGCCCGCAGCGGCAGCTTCGAGATCGAGGTGCAGGGCTGGCTGGGCAAGGCCGGCCAGGAAGCGGCCACCGGCCCGGAACTGGCCAAGCTGCCACCGGCGAAGGTGCTCTGCGTGTACGGCAAGGACGAAGCCAAGGACAGCGGCTGCACCCAGCCCGGCGCCATCGGCGAGGTGCTCGCCCTGCCTGGCGGCCACCACTATGACGAGAACTACCCGGCCCTGGCCGAGCGCCTGGTCAAGGCCATCGCCAAGCGCCAGGCCAAGCCCTGAGCCCTCCGCCGTCCCGCCCGGGGGCGGCGAATCCCCCGTTCTTTGACCTGCTTCATTTTCACTTAAGGCCCAGCCGCTAAGCTGAGGACAAGCCCGCCACCACGATGCGGGACAACAAGGAGCCGTGATGACCACCCAGACCTCCCGCTACGGGAAACTTTCCATCGCCATGCACTGGCTGATGCTGCTGCTGATCGCCGCCGTCTACGCCACCATCGAGCTGAAGGGCAACTTCCCCAAAGGCAGCGAGACCCGCGAACTGTTAAAGCAATGGCACTTCATGCTGGGCCTTTCGGTATTTGCCCTGGTGTTCGTGCGCATCGCCGCACGCTTCCTCTCGCCCACCCCGCCGATCACCCCCAACCCGCCGGCCTGGCAGAACGCCCTGGCGAAGCTGATGCACCTGGCGCTGTACGGCCTGATGCTGGGCCTGCCGTTCGCCGGCTGGCTGATCCTCAGCGCCGCCGGCAAGCCGATCCCTTTCTTCGGCCTGGAACTGCCGCCGCTGATCGGCAAGAACCCCGACCTCGCCGGGCAGATCAAGGAAGTGCACGAGACCGTGGCCGTTCTCGGTTACTGGCTGATCGGCCTGCACGCGGTGGCCGCGCTGTTCCACCACTTCATCAGCAAGGACGACACCGTGCGGCGAATGCTGCCCGGCCGCGGCTGATCGTCACCCCATGAAAAAGCCCGGGCCATGCCCGGGCTTTTTCGTTGTGGCGAACCTGGTCGCCGACTAGATCTCCACCTGGGTACCCAGCTCGATCACCCGGTTCAGCGGCAGGTTGAAGTAGCGCAGGTTGCCGTTGGCATTCTTCAGCAGGAAGGCGAACAGCGCCTCGCGCCACAGCGCCATGCCGATCAGCTTGGAGGGGATCACCGTCTCGCGACTGAGGAAGTAGGTGGTGCGCATCGGGCTGAAGTCCAGGTCGTTGAGGTGGCACAGCTTGAGCGCCTGGGGAATGTCCGGGTCTTCGATGAAGCCGAAATGCAGCAACACCCGGAAGAAGCCCTCGCCATAGGCGTCCACCTCGAAGCGCCGCTCCGGCGCCACGCGCGGGCTGTCTTCGTTGACCACCGTGAGCAGCACCACCTGCTCGTGCAGCACCTGGTTGTGCAGCAGGTTGTGCAGCAGCGCATGGGGCACCGCATCGGAGCGCGCGGTGAGGAACACCGCTGTGCCCTGCACGCGGTGCGGCGGCTGCGAGCGGATGCTGGCGATGAACAGCGGCAGCGGCAGCGAACCCTCGTCAAGGCGCTCCACCAGCAGTTGGCGGCCGCGCTTCCAGGTGGTCATCAGGATGAACAGCGCGATGCCAGCGATCACCGGGAAGGCACCGCCCTCGATGACCTTGGGCAGGTTGGCGGCGAAGAACAGGCTGTCCACCAGCAGCATCATCAGGAAGAACGGAATGGCCATCCACATCGGCCATTTCCACAGCAGCCAGATCACCACGCCCATCAGCAGCGTGGTCATCAGCATGGTGCCGGTCACCGCCACGCCGTAGGCCGAGGCCAGGGCCGCAGAAGACTCGAAGCCCAGCACCAGCAGCACCACGCCCACCATCAGCGCCCAGTTCACGGCGGCGATGTAGATCTGCCCCTGCTCCTGGCTGGAGGTGTGCTGGATGAACATGCGCGGCACGTAGCCCAACTGGATGGCCTGGCGGGTCAGGGAGAAGGCACCGGAGATCACCGCCTGGGAGGCGATGACGGTGGCGGCCGTGGACAGCGCCACCATCGGCAGCAGCGCCCAGCCGGGTGCCGTCAGGTAGAAGGGGTTACGCGCGGCTTCCGGGTTGACCAGGATGGTCGCGCCCTGGCCGAAGTAGTTCAGCACCAACGCCGGCAGCACCAGGGCGAACCAGGCGCGGGCAATGGGCTTGCGGCCAAAGTGGCCCATGTCGGCGTAGAGCGCTTCGGCACCGGTCAGCGCCAGCACCGTGGCGCCGAGAATGGCCACGCCGATGCCCGGGTGGGAGATGAAGAAGTTCACCGCCCAGGCCGGGTTCATCGCCTTGAGCACTTCCGGCTGCTGGGCGACGCCGTAGATGCCCAGGGCGGTCAGCGCCAGGAACCAGGCCACCATCACCGGCCCGAAGAGGATGCCGATGCGCGCCGTACCGTGCTTCTGGATCAGGAACAGGCCCACCAGCACCACCAGCGACAGCGGCACCACCCAGTGCTCCAGGCCGTCGAAGGCGATCTCCAGGCCCTCGATGGCCGAGAGCACCGAGATGGCCGGGGTGATCATGCTGTCGCCATAGAACAGCGCCGCGCCAATCAGGCCGGCCGCCACCACCATGGCCTGCAGGCGGCGGCGCCCGGTGGCGGCACGGCGGGCCAGCGCCGAAAGCGCCATGACGCCGCCCTCGCCTTCGTTGTCGGCCCGCAGGACGAAGATCACGTACTTGATCGAGACCACCCAGATCAGTGACCAGAAGATCAGCGACAGCACGCCGAGCACGCCATCGTGGTTGGCCTGCACGCCGTAGCCGCCGATGAAGACTTCCTTGAGGGTGTACAGCGGGCTGGTGCCGATATCGCCGTAGCACACCCCGACGGCGCCGACCATCAGGCCGACGGCGGAGCTCGAGTGGGGGTGTTGTTCCTGCTCAGCGGTCCCGGTGCTTGCATCGGACATGTAACAAAATCCCTCAGACAAAATTCGGCGCATCCTGCTCCTACCCCAATCGGGTTGCAAGAGCCGGTCATTTTCATTCCCGCTGACTATAGGCCGTATTCCCCGGAACGCCCGCTGGCAGGGCCTGCGCATTCACCTGCGACGACTTGCCTCGGGGAGGCTGTTCAAGTGCGTGGACCGCCGCTAGAATTGCGCACTTTTTGATCAGAGGTACCCCCAAGGTGCCCTTCCGAGGTTAGCCCCCATGTCCACCGCAACACCCAAAGTCGGATTCATCTCCCTCGGCTGCCCCAAGGCGACCGTCGACTCCGAGCGCATCCTCACCCAGCTGCGCATGGAGGGTTACGAGATCGTTCCGACCTACCAGGACGCCGACGTCGTGGTGGTCAACACCTGCGGGTTCATCGACAGCGCCAAGGCCGAATCCCTGGACGCCATCGGCGAGGCGCTCTCGGAGAACGGCAAGGTGATCGTCACCGGCTGCATGGGCGTGGCCGAGGACAGCATCCGTGACGTGCACCCGAGCGTGCTGGCCGTGACCGGCCCGCAGCAGTACGAGCGGGTGGTCAACGCCGTGCACGAAGTGGTGCCGCCGAAGACCGAGCACAACCCGCTGATCGACCTGGTTCCGCCCCAAGGCATCAAGCTGACTCCGCGCCACTACGCCTACCTGAAGATTTCCGAAGGCTGCAACCACAGCTGCAGCTTCTGCATCATCCCCTCCATGCGCGGCAAGCTGGTCAGCCGCCCGGTGGGTGACGTGCTCTCCGAGGCCGAGCGCCTGGTGAAGGCCGGCGTGAAGGAACTGCTGGTGATCTCCCAGGACACCAGCGCCTACGGCGTCGACCTCAAGTACAAGCTGGACTTCTGGAACGGCCAGCCGGTGAAGACCCGCATGCTGGAGCTGTGCGAGGCGCTCTCGGCCATGGGCGTGTGGGTGCGCCTGCACTACGTGTACCCGTACCCGAACGTGGACGACGTGATCCCGCTGATGGCCGCCGGCAAGCTGCTGCCCTATCTGGACATCCCCTTCCAGCACGCCAGCCCGAACGTGCTCAAGGCCATGAAGCGCCCGGCCTTCGAGGACAAGACCCTGGCCCGCATCAAGAAGTGGCGCGAGATCTGCCCCGAGCTGACCATCCGCTCCACCTTCATCGTCGGCTTCCCCGGCGAGACCGAAGAGGACTTCCAGTACCTGCTGGACTGGCTGACCGAAGCCCAGCTGGACCGCGTCGGCTGCTTCCAGTACTCCCCGGTGGAGGGCGCCCCGGCCAACGACCTGGGCCTGGAGCCGGTGCCGGACGACATCAAGCAGGACCGCTGGGACCGCTTCATGGCGCACCAGCAGGCCATCTCCGCTGCCCGCCTGCAGCGCAAGATCGGCCAGGAGATGGACGTGCTGGTGGACGAGGTGGACCACGAGGGCGCCGTGGCCCGTTCCTGGGCCGATGCCCCGGAGATCGACGGCAGCGTGTTCATCGACAACCCCAACCTGAAGCCGGGCGAGAAGGTCCGCGTGCGGGTGGTGGACGCCGACGAGTACGACCTGTGGGCCGAGTGCATCTGACCCCCGCGATCGGCTGACGAACGCCGCGACGCCCCAGCGCTCGCGGCGTTTTCGTTTCCATGGGGGCTGGAATGGCCGTGCATTCCCCGTCTCGATGATGGCTCTGCCGCCGCCCGCCAGCGGCTAGGGTAAGGCCCTCCCCCACTGACGAGGCTCACCCCCATGGAGAAGTACTTCAGCCTGAAAGGCCGCACGGCACTGGTCACCGGCGGCACCCGCGGCATCGGCCGGATGATCGCCCAGGGCCTGCTGGAAGCCGGCGCCCGCGTGTTCATCTGCGCCCGCAACGCCGAGGCGTGCGCGGAAGCCGCCACCGAACTCTCGGCCTTCGGCGAATGCGTCGGGCTGGCGGCGGACCTCTCCAGCGAAGAAGGCGCGCGTGCCCTGGCCGAAACCCTGGGCGGGCAGGTCGGGCAGCTGGACATCCTCGTCAACAACGCCGGCACCACCTGGGGCGCGCCGCTGGAAAGCTACCCGGTCAAGGGCTGGGAGAAGGTCATGCAGCTCAACGTGACGGCCGTCTTCAGCTGCATCCAGCAGTTGCTGCCGCTGCTGCGCAAGGCCGGCACCGCGGCCAGCCCGGCGCGGGTCATCAACATCGGCTCGGTGGCGGGGATCACCGCCATGGGCGAGCAGGCCTACGCCTATGGCCCCAGCAAAGCCGCCCTGCACCAGCTGTCGCGCATGCTGGCCCATGAGCTGGTGAAGGAACACATCAACGTCAACGTCATCGCCCCCGGCCGCTTCCCGAGCAAGATGACCCGCTTCATCGCCCAGGACGACGATGCCCTGGCGGCGGACGTTGCCCTCATCCCCATGCAGCGCTGGGGCCGCGAAGAGGAGATGAGCGCCCTGGCCATCGCCCTGGCCGGCACCGCCGGGGCCTACATGACCGGGGCCATCATCCCCATCGACGGCGGCTTCCACCTCTGAGGCCCGAGCCGGGCGCTGCGCACCTGCACGCGCCCACGGCTTGCACCTGGCGAATGCCGGCGCAGGCAGGAAGGCGAAGCACGAAAAAAGCCCGGTCCAGGTGGAGTAAATGGGCCACTTGAGGGCGCCTTCAGCGCTGCAGCGGCGGCGTGGCCAGTGTTTCAACAACCTGCTAGGGTAGCCGCGCATTCTTCCCGGAACCCCACCATGCGCGCCCTGCTGCTGTGCCTCGCCCTGCTCCCTGCCCTGCCGGCCCTTGCCGCGCCGGCGCCGTTCTATGTCTGGCAGAGCACGCTGGACGGCCGTTTCACCTGCGCCCAGGTGCAGCCGGGCGAGGGCTGGGTGCGCCACAGCGGCCCCTACCGCGACGCCGGGTGCCGGGTGCCCCAGGGCGCACCGATCCGCAGCCGCTGAGTCACACGCCATGCAGCATCTGGTTTCCCCGGTCGGCATCCTGCGGTCCTGCTTCAAGGAAAAATTCGCCATTCCCCGCCAGCCCCAACTCGCCCCGGCCGCCCGTGGCGTGCTGGAGCTGCTGCCACCCTTCGATGGCGGCGAGGCGGTGGCCGGTCTGGAGCAGGTGAGCCATGTGTGGCTGCTGTTCCTCTTCCATCAGGCGCTGGAGGACACACCGCGCCTGAAGGTGCGCCCACCCCGCCTGGGCGGCAACCAGACCCTGGGGGTCTTCGCCAGCCGCGCCACGCACCGCCCCAACGGCATCGGCCAGTCGGTGGTGAAGCTGGACAAGGTGGAGGCCGGCCGGCTCTGGCTGTCGGGCATCGACCTGCTGGACGGCACGCCGGTGCTCGACATCAAGCCCTACGTGCCCTACGCCGATTGCCAGCTGGACGCACGCAACGGCATCGCTGCGGCCCCGCCGGAGCTGATTCCGGTGGAGTGGACGCCCGAAGCCCTGGCCCAGGCGCGGCTCGAAGGCGAGCGCCTGGGTGAGCCGCTGGTGGCGCTGGTGGAGCAGTGCCTGGCACAGGACCCTCGCCCGGCCTACCAGAAGCCCCAGCCGGAGCGCCGCTACGGCGCACGCCTGTGGGACGTGGACGTGCGCTGGCACTACCCCGAGGCTGGCCGCATCCGCGTGCTGGAGATCGCACGCGGAGCGGACGCCTGAGGCGACTCAGCGAAAGGGGTTGAGGGCCAGCGCGTCGGCTTCGATGCAGTACTGCCGGAGAATCAGCGGCTCCACCAGCGGTCGGCTCGCCAGGAAGTGCGGCGTCTGCATGTGAGCCTCGAACGCCGCTTCGTCGGTGTACACCTCGTAGAGCCACACCCGATCCGGATCACTGCGGTCATGCAGTACATCGAACACCAGGCAACCCGGTTCATCCCGCACGGAGGCGGCGGCATTGATGCGCATCGCTTCCATGAAGGCCTCCAGGCTTCCGGGTTTCAGTTGGGTCTTGAGCAGCAGGCAGTACATAGGTGCGTCCTTTTTGTCTTATATTCTCGAAAAATTGTATACAAAAAGGAGTGCCACCACATGTCCAACCGTCCTGCCCGGCTCAACGGCCTGCGCCACATCGCCCTGCTGGTTCCGGATCTCGAGGCGTGCGAGCGCTTCTACGTCGACGTGCTGGGCATGGAGGTGCTGCACCGTGCCCACGAGGACCTGGTCTACCTCACCTGCGGCAACGACAACCTGTCCCTGGGGCGCGCCACGGTGCCGAGCCACGGCGCGCAGGCGGTGGACCATTTCGGTTTCGTGGTGGACAGCCTGGAAGATCTGGAGGCCTGGTACCGCTACCTGAAGGACCAGGGCGTCACGCTGCTGGACCGCCCCTTCGCCCATGGCGACGGCACCCACAGCTTCCACCTGCTGGACCCGGCCGGGAACAAGGTCCAGCCGATCTACCACCCTGCCCTGTCCGGCCAGCGCTTCAGCCTGCCGGGCTGAAACGAAAAAGCCCGCCGGATGGCGGGCTTCTCGTCAGGCGCGGCGCGGGATCACTTCTCGACGAAGGCGCGCTCGATCAGGTAGTCACCCGGCTCACGCATGCGCGGCGATACCTTCAGGCCGAAGCTGTCGAGCACCTGGCTGGTCTCGTCGAGCATGCTCGGGCTGCCGCAGATCATGGCGCGGTCGTCCTGCGGGTTGATCGGCGGCAGGCCGATGTCGCGGAACAGCTTGCCGCTGCGCATCAGGTCGGTCAGGCGGCCCTGGTTCTCGAAGGGCTCGCGGGTAACGGTGGGGTAGTAGATCAGCTTCTCTTTCACCGCCTCGCCGAAGAACTCGTTCTGCGGCAGGTGCTCGGTGATGAACTCGCGGTAGGCCACTTCGTTCACGTAGCGCACGCCGTGCACGAGGATGACCTTCTCGAAGCGCTCGTAGGTCTCCGGGTCCTGGATCACGCTCATGAAGGGTGCGAGGCCGGTGCCGGTGCTCAGCAGGTAGAGGTGCTTGCCCGGGTTCAGGTCATCGAGGACCAGGGTGCCGGTGGGCTTCTTGCTGATGATGATCTCGTCGCCTTCCTTCAGGTGCTGCAGCTGGGAAGTCAGCGGGCCGTCCGGCACCTTGATGCTGAAGAACTCCAGGTGCTCTTCCCAGTTCGGGCTGGCGATGGAATAGGCGCGCATGAGCGGACGGCCGTTGGGCTGCTGCAGGCCGATCATGACGAACTGGCCGTTCTCGAAGCGCAGGCCCGGGTCGCGGGTGCACTTGAAGCTGAACAGCGTGTCGTTCCAGTGATGAACGCTGAGGACGCGCTCGGAGTTGAAGTTGCTCATGTTTCCGGAAGCTCCGAAGAGGGAATGTCGCCAGCGCCGCTTGGGCGCAATTGCGCGGCATTGTAGTGATCGCCACAATATCTGTTAACTGGATTATCAAGATATAGGTTATCGGTTATATCGATATGCGTTTCACACTCCGTCAATTGCAGGTTTTCGTCAGCGTCGCCCAGCAAGGCAGCGTCTCTCGCGCAGCCGAATCGCTGTCCCTTTCACAATCGGCGGCCAGCACCTCGCTGACCGAGCTGGAGCGGCAGTCTGGCTGCCAGTTGTTCGACCGTGTCGGCAAGCGCCTCAGCCTCAATGCGCTGGGCCACCAGCTGCTGCCCCAGGCGGTCGCCCTGCTGGATCAGGCCCGGGAGATCGAGGACCTGCTCAACGGCAAGAGCGGCTTCGGTTCGCTGGCGGTAGGCGCCACCCTGACGGTGGGCAACTACCTGGCGACCCTGCTGATCGGCAGCTTCATGCAGCGCCACCCGGAGTGCCAGGTGAGCCTGCACGTGCAGAACACGGCGAATATCGTCCAGCAGATCGCCCACTACGAACTTGATCTGGGTCTAATCGAAGGCGATTGCCAGCACCCGGACATCGAGGTCCTGCCCTGGGTGGAGGACGAACTGGTGGTGTTCTGCGCCCCAGGCCATCGCCTGGCCCAACAGCAGCCGGTGAGCCTGGACGAACTGTGCCGGGAGGCGTGGATCCTCCGCGAGCAGGGCTCCGGTACCCGCCTGACCTTCGACCAGGCCATGCGTCATCACCCGGTGCCACTGAACATCCGCCTGGAGCTGGAGCACACCGAAGCGATCAAGCGCGCGGTGGAGTCGGGACTGGGCATCAGCTGCATCTCGCGCCTGGCGCTGCGCGATGCCTTCCGCCGGGGCAGCCTGGTGCCGCTGGAAACCCCGGGGATCGACCTGCGTCGGCAGTTCTATTTCATCTGGCACCGACAGAAGTACCAGACGGCGGCCATGCGCGAGTTCCTCGAACAGTGCCGCGAACTCACGGTGGGGGTACGGCGCAGCGACGAGATCGTGCTGCCCGAGATTCCCTGATCAGCCCAGCAGGATGGTGGCCCAGACCGAACCGATCAGCGTCAGGGCGACGAACTGGGCGGCGCTGCCCATGTCCTTGGCGTTCTTGGACAGCGGGTGGCGGTCCAGGGAGATGCGGTCGATGGCCGCCTCCACCGCCGAGTTGAGCAGCTCGACGATCAGGGCCAGCAGGCACACTCCGATCATCAGCGCCCGCTCGCCGCGGCTGACATCGAAGAAGAACGCCACCGGAATCAGCACGACGTTGAGCAGCACCAGCTGGCGGAACGCGGCTTCACCGGTGAAGGCGGCACGCAGGCCATCGAAGGAATAGCCGGCGGCGTTGAGGATACGTTTGAGGCCGGTCTGGCCTTTGAATGGCGACATGGGAAGGCTGGCTGTTTGAAAGGAGCGCGCAGCCTAGCGCGGCGCGTCTCAAATTTGCGTGAAAAGGCCGGCGTCAGGCCGGCGGAATCGATTCCATCTGTTGCAGCAGCAAGGCGGCCTGGGTACGGGTCCGCACGCCGAGCTTGCGGAAGATCGCCGTGACGTGGGCCTTCACCGTGGCCTCGGACACATTCAGCTCGAAGGCGATCTGCTTGTTCAGCAAGCCTTCGCAGACCATGGTCAGCACGCGGAACTGCTGGGGCGTGAGGCTGGCCAGACCGGCACTGGCGGCACGGGCCTCGTCGGACACGACCACCGCCTCGTCTGCTTGCGGCGGCCACCAGGCATCGCCATCGAGCACGGCACGCACGGCCGACTGGATGACCTCGAGCGGGCTGGACTTGGGAATGAAGCCGCTGGCACCGAACTCCCGCGCCCGCACCACGACCGATGCCTCCTCCTGGGCGGAGATCATCACCACCGGGATCTGCGGGTACTGGCCGCGCAACAGCACCAGGCCGGAGAAGCCGTAGGCGCCGGGCATGTTCAGGTCCAGCAGGACCAGGTCCCAGTCACTCTTCTGCGCCAGGCGCTCCTCGAGTTCGGCAATGCTGGCCACTTCCACCAGACTCACATCCTGGCCCAGTCCCAGGGTCAGGGCCTGGTGCAGGGCGCTGCGAAACAGCGGGTGATCGTCGGCGATGAGGATGTCGTAAGCGGCCATCGAGGGGTCCTTTTCTGGCGGGCCCCACCGCCCTGGCGGCGATTGGAGGGCCCTGGCGGCTAATGGGCGGCCGTGGAGCGGCGCCCAGCATGCCGACCCTCGGCGGGGTGGTCAAGCGGCCATCTTTGCGTCAGAGTCTTGGCCTTTTGACTGCCGAGAAGTCCCATGCGAAGCCAAGCCCTGCGCGCCGACATCCTGATGCTGATCACCGCCGCCATCTGGGGCGCTGCGTTCGTGGCACAACGGCTCGGCATGGATGCCATCGGCCCCTTCCTCTATACCGGCCTGCGCTTCGCACTCGGTGCCCTGGTGCTGCTGCCGCTGCTCTACCTGCTGCCACGTGGCGAACACCATGAGCCGATGAACCGGGGCCTGCTGCTGGGCGGTGTGCTGATGGGGCTGGCCCTGTCCCTGGGCATCAACCTGCAGCAGGTGGGCCTGCTGTTCACCAGCGTGACCAACTCAGGTTTCATCACCGGCCTGTACGTGATCATCGTGCCGCTGCTGGGGCTGTTGCTGGGCCATCGCACCGGCATGGGCACCTGGATCGGCGCGCTGCTGGCGGTGGGCGGCATGTTCCTGCTCAGCGTCGGCGACAACTTCCAGGTGGCGCGTGGCGACTGGCTGCAACTGGCGGGTGCGGTGGTCTGGGGCGTGCATGTGCTGCTGGTGGGGTTCTTCGCCAGCCGCCACGACCCGGTGCGACTGGCCATCCTGCAGTTCATCACCTGTGCGGTGATCAGCCTGGCCCTCGCCCTGGTGCTGGAAGACATCCGCCTGGACGCCATCGTCTCGGCCGGCCCGGCCATCCTCTATGGCGGGGTGATCGCCGTGGCCATCGGCTACACCCTGCAGGTGGTGGCGCAGAAGCACGCGATTGCCTCCCACGCGGCCATCATCCTGTCCCTGGAGGCGGTGTTCGCCGCCATCGCCGGCGCCCTCATGCTCAGTGAGTCCCTGCATGCGCGGGGCTACCTGGGCTGTGCACTGATGTTCGTCGGCATGCTGGTGGCGCAGCTCTGGCCGCAGCGCCACGAGGCTCAGAGGTAAGGACGCAGCGCCTGGTGCGCCGGGCTCTCCAGGTCCAGCGGCAGGGCGTGCTTGGCACCCAGGTAACGCTCGGTGAACAGGTCCAGGTACGCATCCAGCGCGCCGGCGGCCCGTGAGTCACCGCCCAGTTCCAGGCACAGCGCGGCCACCTCGGCCGTGCACAGGTGCTCGTCACGCTTCGAGCGGCGCAGGCGGTAGCGGGAGATCTGCTCCGGGCGCAGGCTCAGCACCGGGAAACGGTCCAGGTACGGGCTCTTGCGGAACATCTTGCGAGCCTCCGTCCAGGTCGCATCCAGCAGGATGAACAGCGGTCGCTTGCCTGGCTCGACCGCCACTTCCTCCACCACCCGCTCCGGCTCGGCGTATTCCCCCGGGAACACCACGTACGGCTGCCACTGGGGATCATTCAGCAGGGCCTCGGCTGCCGGGTCGAGGGCGATCCGCGACCATTCGAAGGCGGCGGTATCGGCCACCACATCGGCGATCAGCCAGCCGGTATTGCTCGGCTTGAGCGGCTCCGAGTAGTACATGAACAGGCACATCCCGGCGTTGGCCGGCACCTGCGGACGCTGGTCGCAGAAGCAGTAGGCGGGAATCACCCGGCAACGCGGGCAGCGGGGTGCGCGGGAGCCGCGTGCAACGAACGGGCGGGTGGCGCGGGCCAGGCATTCGGCGCGCAAGCGGAAGACGGCGTGGGTCATGGAAGGCGTGAAACCAGGGCTGTGCGGAAACGGCGCGCAGTGTACCCCCGCCCGGTCATCGATGGGCAGCGGGACGGACGAGCCGTTGCCCACTGCTCATCGCCCCACTCAGAAGGTGTGGTTGAGGGCCAGCCCGATGAAGTGGATCTGGGTCTTGTACTCGCCCTTGTAGTTGCCCCCATTGCCGGTGCAACGCTGGCCGCTGTCGACGTAGAGACCGCCGCTGCCGGGGACCCAGCCTGCGGGGGAGCAGTCGTCGGTGTAGTCCATCTTGCCGGTGTCGAACTGCACGAAGCTGTAGGCCAGGTCCACCGAGGTGTCCTTGAACAGCTGGTAGTTGGCACCGAACGACAGCCAGTAGCGATCCGCGTCGGGGAAGCCGGGGTGGCGCGTGCTGGCGCCGCTCACCGGGCTCTTGTCGTAGGCAACGCCGGTGCGCAGCAGCAGGTCATCGCTGTACTGGTAATTCATCCCCAGGGAGATCTTGTAGGTGTCGTTCCAGTCCTGGCGGACGTTGAGGTCGCCCTCGGTGACGCCGTTGAAGTAGGGGTAGCCGGCCACCTGGTCCAGGCCGACGCCGATGGTGCCGAGCCGGGAGTGGCGGGTCCAGGTGACGTCGGCCATCAGTGCGACCTTGTCGTTGAGCTGGTGGAAGGCGTTGATGGAGAGCGACTCGGGGGTGTCGATGGAGGTGCTGGCCTTGGAGTTGGGGTGCAGGCGGGTGGCGGCGAAATCCCCCGGGTTGACCCAGTTGGCCGGGTCCAGCACCAGTTCGAGCTGGTCCTTGGGCGGCAGGGTGATCACACCCAGGTCGATGCCGCCGCTGAGGTCCGCGGTCGGCGAGGGCACGGCGCCCTGGACATCGGCGAAGCTCCACTTCGACTCGCCCTTGAGGGTGTGCTTGATGTGGGAGCGGTAGGCGATGCCGAAGCGGGTCGACTCGGTGGGCTCCCAGAGGTAGCCGATGTTCCAGCCGAAGCCCCAGTCGTCGCCCTTGGCGCGGAAGTAGCCGTCGCCCTGGACGTTGTCGGCGAAGTTGGAGGCCACGCAGTCGACGAAGGCATCGCCGCTCTGGCCATTACAGCGGGTGATTTCCTCCGGCACGCTGACGCCGTAGAGCAATGGGATCGCGGCCTGGCCGAGGGGCGAGGCGGCCAGCTCGGTGACCTGCTGGTTGGCCGCGACGAACTGCCCGGCCAACTGGCGGGACGCGCCCTTCACATCCGCCGCCCCACGCTGGACCGACTTGATGTACTGGGCCGAGACGCCGAAGCCGATGCTGTGATGCTCGTTGAAGCGGTAGGCGATGCTGGGGTTGAAGTTGACCGTCTCCAGGCTGGCCGACTGGATGCCGTAGCGGCCGCTCCAGTCCTCCTCGTAGTCGAGCTTGGCGCCGTAGGGCACGAAGATGCCGAGGCCGACGGTGACCTGGTCGTTGATCTGCCGGGAGAAGTAGAAATTCGGCGCCGCAGCGGTATCCGGCAGGTAGGAGCCGGCATCACCGTCACCGCTGCCGGTGGGGTTGCCGAAAACGTCGGTGCTGCCCTTGTCCTCGTATTCGCCACGGGGGATGAGGATGCTCATGCCGGTGGTCATCTGGGTGCCCTTCAGACGCGCCAGGCCGGCGGGGTTGTAGAAGATCACCGAGGGGTCGGCTGCCTCGGCACCATTGGCGTGGGCGGTGCCCTGGGCGGACACCGACTGGGACCCGAAGTGGTAGCCCGAGGCCAATGCCGGGGCGTGGAAGGCAAGCACGAGGCTGCCGCCGCAGAATGCGGTCAGCCAGCCGGCAGGACGAGTTGTTGTCATTGTTCTCGACTCCGAACTGTAGCGGCGGGGAACATGGCCCCGCCCTTTGTTTTCAATGACCCGCACGCAAGGCCTGGGGTGGCCGGGTCATTCCTCACTGGACACCGGAAGGCGTCACGGGTTTTGGGACAGTTCGTGTTTTGCCGTCGATCCCCATCCTTAAGTCGAGGTGGGCCCTGCCTCGTGGTCATCTGCCGGTAACAGAACGCAGCCACGACGCAGGGGCCAAGCGAAGCGGCAACCGGGCCCGCGCCCCTTGTGACGGGGTTCGTTCAGGTAGGGCGGGTTGTTACGCATGACCACAGGCTGGCAGGCCGCCAGCACCGGGGGACCGCTCGTCGGCACGGTCCTGCGTTGGGAACGCCGACGGACCTTGATCTGCGGGCGGCGCTTGTTCAGGATGCGCGCACCAGGCTCCCGGGCCATGAACACTCGGCCGCAGCCAGAGTCAAAGGCTGCCCCACCCTCGGAGATTCGTATGCAACGCCTAACCCTCGCCGCCCTCGTCCTTCTCGCGCCCATCGCCGTGCAGGCGGCCTCGCTCAAGGATTTCGAGCTGACCAAGATGCTGGAGAAAGTGGCTGAGGAGAGCAGCGTCGGCACGCCCCGCGCCATCAACGAGGACATCCTCGACCAGGGCTACACGGTGGAAGGTACGGAGCTGATCAACCACCTCAGCGTCCGCCCCGCCCACGCGGCCCAGATGCGTGCCAACCCCGACTCGGTGCGCGCCCAGCTGGCCAACAGCGTGTGCCGCAACAACGGCTACCGCCAGTTGCTGGCCCGTGGCGCGGCGCTGCGCTATGCCTTCACCGAGTACAAGAGCAATCGCCCGGTCACCAACGAACGCTTCATTGCCAGCGACTGCGGCCTGAAGGCCTCCACGGCCAAGTAACACCGCCTTCCCCTCCTGCCTGCGGCTGCCGGCCCCCGTGTCCTACAGGGGGCTGGGGTCGAGGCTGCGTCTTGCGGCTGGAAAAGCCCGAGGCACTCGCGCAAGCTGTCCCAGCGTCCTGCATCCGGGTCGAATGCCCCGTTGGCAGGGCTCTGGCGCGCCCACCCCGGGCGTGCCTTGCAGTTGCTGAGCAAGGAGAACGCTATGCCTTTCGAACCGGATGACTACCTCTCCCGGCACTTCCAGACCAGCGGGATCGACCTGGCGCAAAAGGTCGACGAACTGGTCGGGCTGGTGGTTCCGCACGAAAGCCCCAACCTGTCCCTCTACCGCGAGATGGTGACCACCGTGGTGCGCATGGCCCAGGCGGATCGCAACCGCTGGGACGCCAAGATCATGCTGCAGACCCTGCGCGAGATGGAGCACGCCTTCAGCGTCCTCGAGCAGTTCAAGCGCCGTCGCAAGGTCACCGTGTTCGGTTCCGCACGCACGCCCGTGGAGCACCCGCTGTACGACCTGGCCCGCCAGCTGGGCGAGGCCATCTCCCGGCTCGACATGATGGTCATTACCGGTGCCGGGGGCGGCATCATGGCCGCCGCCCACGAAGGCGCCGGGCAGGAAAACAGCCTGGGCCTGAACATCACCCTGCCCTTCGAGCAACGCGCGAACGCCACGGTGGCGGGCACCGACCACCTGCTGTCGTTCCACTTCTTCTTCATCCGCAAGCTGTTCTTCGTCAAGGAAGCCGATGCCCTAGTGCTGTGCCCGGGCGGCTTCGGCACGCTGGACGAGGCCCTCGAAGTGCTCACCCTGATCCAGACCGGCAAGAGCCCGCTGGTGCCAGTGGTACTGCTGGACGAGCCCGGCGGCAGCTACTGGAAGGATGCGCTGGACTTCCTGCACCGCCATCTGGAACTGAACCGCTACATTCTGCCCAGCGATCTGCGCCTGGTTCGACTGGTGCACAGCGCGGAAGACGCGGCCATGGAGATCGCCCGCTTCTACGGCAACTTCCACTCCAGCCGTTGGCTGAAGAGCGACTTCGTCATTCGCATGAACCACCCGCTGACGGAGTCGGCCCTTCACACCCTGCACGAAGAATTCAAAGGCCTGTGCCTGCAGGGCGGCTTCGAACAGCGTCCTTACTGCGAGCCTGAACGGGACGAACCGGAGTTCTGCCACCTCATCCGCCTGGCGTTCCGCTTCAACGGCCGCGACCACGGGCGCCTGCGGGAGCTGGTGGATTTCATCAACCTGCCGGAACACTGGGTGCGCTGACGCCCAATGAAAAAGCCCTGCCAGGTACGCCTGGCAGGGCTTTTCAGTACGCCACCTCAATCGTCCAGCGACGAGCCTCTCAGCAAGCGGCTGATCATCTCCATCGAATACCCCCGGTAGGCCAGGTAGCGCCCTTGCTTGGCACGCTCCTTGGCGTCGAGAGGCAATCGCGCGAACTTGCGCGTCCAGGTTTCACGCAGGTGCGCGCCCCAATCGATGTCGGCTTCACGCAAAGCCGCCTCGATGGCCGGACGGGGCAAGCCGCGCTGGGCCAGGTCTTCACGGATACGGGCAGGCCCGTGACCGGAGCGGGCACGGCTGGCAATGAAGCTTTCGAGGTAACGGGATTCATCGAGAAGGCCCTCGTCGGCAAGCCGGTCGAGGGCACTTTCGATCAGTTCAGGCGGGGCGCCGCGCTGACGCAGCTTGCGCGTCAGTTCGACGCGACCGTGCTCGCGCATCGCCAGCAGGTCCATCGCGGCCCGCCGCACGGCGGCGGGGCTGTCGAGCACGACGGGCACGGGATCAGGCGTCAGCGTCGGCTTCAGCGGCTTCTTCGGCGGTGGGGACGAAGTCCTGCTTGCCGTTGTTGCGGTTCAGCAATTGCTCGCGGATCAGCTTCTCGATGGCCTTGCCGGTTTCCGGGTTGTCCTCAAGGTACTTGGCGGCATTGGCCTTGCCCTGGCCGATCTTGTTGCCCTGGTAGCTGTACCAGGCGCCGGACTTCTCGAGGATGCCCTGCTGCACGCCGAGGTCGATGACTTCGCCGCTGCGGTAGATGCCCTTGCCGTAGAGGATCTGGAACTCGGCCTGGCGGAACGGCGGGGAAACCTTGTTCTTGACGACCTTGACGCGGGTCTCGCTGCCCACCACTTCCTCGCCTTCCTTCACCGCGCCGATACGGCGGATGTCCAGACGGACGGAGGCGTAGAACTTGAGCGCGTTACCACCGGTGGTGGTTTCCGGGCTGCCGAACATGACGCCGATCTTCATGCGGATCTGGTTGATGAAGATGACCAGGCAGTTGGCGTTCTTGATGTTGCCGGTGATCTTGCGCAGGGCCTGGGACATCAAGCGGGCCTGCAGGCCAACGTGGGAGTCGCCCATCTCGCCTTCAATCTCGGCCTTGGGCACCAGGGCGGCAACGGAGTCGACGATGATCACGTCGACCGCGTTGGAACGCACCAGCATGTCGGTGATTTCCAGGGCCTGTTCGCCGGTGTCGGGCTGGGAAACCAGCAGGTCATCGACATTGACGCCCAGTTTGCCGGCGTAGTCCGGGTCCAGCGCGTGCTCGGCGTCGACGAAGGCGCAGGTGGCCCCCATGCGCTGGGCTTCGGCGATCACGGACAGGGTCAGGGTGGTCTTGCCCGAGGATTCCGGGCCGTAGATCTCGACGATACGACCCTTGGGCAGGCCGCCGATGCCGAGGGCGATGTCCAACCCCAGGGAGCCGGTGGAAATGGCCGGGATGGCCTGGCGCTCATGGTCGCCCATGCGCATGACCGCGCCTTTGCCGAACTGCTTCTCGATCTGGCCCAGGGCAGCCGCCAAAGCACGCTTCTTGTTCTCGTCCATTGAAGTCCTCGCTCATCAAGAGGGCCTGACGGCCACCAACAACTGTATAAGTAGACAGTATTATTTCACAGGAAACTTTCGCTCGCCTACCCCTCGAACGGTTTTTCTCCTGCAGCTAGTCGGATGACACCGTGGAGGGCCGTTTCCACCGTTTGCCGACGTACCTGCTGGCGGTCGCCCACGAACTGGTAGCGACGACTGTGGCGCGCGTCTCCATCGGCCCAGGCAATCCAGACGGTACCGACCGGCTTCTCGGGCGAGCCCCCATCAGGCCCCGCAACGCCGCTGACTGCGACGGCGAATCGCGCGCCACTGCGGGCCTGCGCGCCTTCGACCATGGCCAGGACCACCTCGCGGCTGACCGCACCGACCTGGCTGAACAGGGCTTCCGGCACACCCAGTTGCGCCGTCTTCTGGGCATTGGAATAGGTGACATAGCCGGCTTCGAACCAGGCGGAGCTGCCCGGGATACGGGTGATCGCTTCGGCGATGCCACCTCCGGTGCAGGACTCCGCCGCGGTGACCTGCGCTTTTATGGCCGCCAGGGCCTTGCCAAGGCGGGCGGCAAGTTCGGTCAGGGAGAGAACGGTGTCGGGCATGTGCAACTCCGGGGTTAAAGCAGGCAAGCCGGATACCGTACACTAGCGCCCTTCCCATGCAAGACCGGGCATCGGTTCATGTCAATCGGAATGCCCGGCCCCACCTTCAGAATCGCGAAGCACCGATGGCCAAAGATACCCAGGACCTTTCCGAACACACGCCCATGATGCAGCAGTACTGGAAGCTGAAGAATCAGCATCCGGACCAGCTGATGTTCTACCGCATGGGCGACTTCTACGAGATTTTCTACGAAGACGCGAAGAAGGCGGCCAAGCTGCTGGACATCACCCTGACCGCGCGCGGGCAGTCGGCCGGCAAGGCGATTCCCATGGCAGGCATCCCCTTTCACTCGGTGGAGGGTTACCTGGCCAAGCTGGTCAAGCTCGGTGAGTCGGTGGTCATCTGCGAGCAGATCGGCGACCCGGCCACCAGCAAGGGTCCGGTCGAACGCCAGGTCGTTCGGATCATCACCCCGGGTACCGTCAGCGATGAGGCCCTGCTGGACGAGCGTCGCGACAACCTGCTCGGCGCCGTGCTGGGTGACGAGCGGCTGTTCGGCCTGGCCGTGCTGGACATCACCAGTGGCCGCTTCGCCGTGCAGGAAATCAAGGGCTGGGAAAACCTCCTGGCCGAGCTCGAGCGCCTCAACCCGGCCGAACTGCTCATCCCCGACGACTGGCCGCAGGGGCTGCCGGCGGAGAAGCGTCGGGGCGTGCGTCGCCGTGCACCCTGGGACTTCGACCGGGATTCGGCGAAGAAGAGTCTGTGCCAGCAGTTCGGCGTACAGGACCTCAAGGGCTTCGGTTGCGAGAACCTGACCTTGGCAATCGGCGCGGCAGGCTGCCTGCTGGCGTACGCCAAGGAGACCCAGCGTACCGCCCTGCCCCACCTGCGCAGCCTGCGCCATGACCGCCTCGACGATACGGTGATCCTCGATGGCGCGAGTCGTCGCAACCTGGAACTGGACGTCAACCTTTCGGGCGGACGGGACAACACCCTGCAATCCGTCGTCGACCGCTGCCAGACCGCCATGGGCAGCCGGCTGCTTGGGCGCTGGCTGAACCGTCCGTTGCGTGACCGGGCCGTGCTGGAAGCACGCCAGGACTCCATCACCGCGCTGCTGGACGGCTACCGCTATGAAGGGCTGCAACCGCAGCTGAAGGAGATCGGCGACGTCGAACGGATCCTCGCCCGTATCGGCCTGCGTAACGCCCGCCCCCGCGACCTGGCTCGCCTGCGCGATGCCCTGACCGCGCTGCCGGCCCTGCAGGACGCCATGAGCGGTCTGGATATCCCTCACCTCCAGACCCTGGCCGGCAGCATCCGCACCTATCCGGAGCTGGCTGACCTGCTCACGCGCGCCATCATCGACAACCCGCCGGCGGTCATCCGCGATGGCGGCGTGATCAAGACCGGATACGACGCGGAACTGGACGAGCTTCAGGCGCTCAGCGAGGACGCCGGCCAGTACCTGATGGATCTGGAAGCCCGGGAGAAGGCCCGAACCGGGCTGCCGAACCTCAAGGTCGGCTACAACCGCATCCACGGCTACTACATCGAACTGCCAAGGGTGCAGGCCGAGCAGGCACCTGCCGACTACATCCGGAGGCAGACGCTGAAGGGTGCCGAGCGCTTCATCACCCCGGAACTCAAGGCCTTCGAGGACAAGGCACTGTCGGCCAAGAGTCGCGCCCTTGCCCGCGAGAAGATGCTCTACGAAGCCCTGCTGGAACTGCTGATCGAGCAGCTCGCGCCTCTGCAGGACACCGCAGCCGCGCTGGCCGAACTGGACGTGCTGAGCAACCTGGCCGAGCGTGCACTCAACCTCGACCTGAACCGCCCCCGCTTCGTCGACGAGCCCTGCCTGCGCATCACCCAGGGCCGCCACCCGGTGGTGGAGCAGGTATTGGAAACCCCCTTTGTCGCCAACGACCTGACCCTGGATGACAGCACGCGGATGCTGATCATCACCGGACCGAACATGGGTGGTAAGTCGACCTACATGCGCCAGACGGCCCTGATCGTGCTGCTGGCCCATATCGGCAGCTTCGTGCCGGCAGTACGGTGCGAGCTTTCCATGGTGGATCGCATCTTCACCCGCATCGGCTCCAGCGACGACCTGGCGGGCGGGCGCTCGACCTTCATGGTGGAAATGAGCGAAACCGCGAACATCCTCCACAACGCCACGGACCGTAGCCTGGTGCTGATGGACGAAGTAGGCCGCGGGACCAGCACCTTCGACGGCCTCTCGCTGGCCTGGGCGGCTGCCGAGCACTTGGCCAAGCTGCGTGCCTACACCCTGTTCGCCACCCACTATTTCGAACTCACGGTGCTACCGGAAAGCGAGCCGGTGGTGGCCAACGTGCACCTGAACGCTACCGAGCACAATGAGCGGATCGTCTTCCTGCACCATGTTCTGCCAGGCCCTGCCAGTCAGAGCTATGGGTTGGCGGTGGCGCAACTGGCGGGCGTCCCGGGTGGCGTGATCCAGCGCGCTCGCGAGCACCTGGCACGCCTGGAAACCACCAGCCTGCCCCACGAATTGCCCCAGGCAGCGCCAGGGAAACCCGCGCCGCCGATGCAGAGCGATCTGTTCGCCAGCCTGCCCCACCCTGTGCTGGAGGACTTGGCCAAGGCCGATCCGGACAACCTCACGCCCCGGCAGGCACTTGATCTGCTTTATGCCCTGAAATCACGAATCTAACGCCGAGGCAAACAAGCTGTTAGAATCCCGCGCGCTCTGGACGAGCTTCGGTCGCCAGCCTGAGCCGGGATAGCCGATCCAGAGCAGGAAGCCCATGAAGTCGGGCTTCCATGCCGCCGCTTGAGGAGAGAATCAGAATGACCTTCGTCGTCACCGACAACTGCATCAAATGCAAATACACCGACTGCGTGGAAGTCTGTCCGGTAGACTGCTTCTACGAAGGCCCGAACTTCCTGGTGATCCACCCGGACGAGTGCATCGACTGCGCGCTATGCGAGCCCGAGTGCCCCGCACAGGCCATCTTCTCCGAGGATGAAGTACCGGAGGACATGCAGGAGTTCATCGAACTGAACCGCGACCTGGCGGAAGTCTGGCCGAACATCACCGAGAAAAAAGAAGCCCTCTCTGATGCCGAAGAGTGGGACGGTGTGAAAGGCAAGCTCCAGCATCTGGAGCGCTGAAAAGCACCAAAAGAAAAGGCCCGCCAAAGCGGGCCTTTTTCATTTCTTGCGGGCAAAAAAAGGGGCGGTTGCCCGCCCACTCTTTTGTCCCTATCCCTTTGTTTCCCAATCATCATCCTGATGAACCGCATCCTGCGGTGTTCCTGGCAAAAATCCGTCTCCGCCTGCAACCATTCCGTGTCGCGTGGAAGTGATATTAACGGCTTCCCTGAACGGGACAAGCTCACCCCATGGTGCTGGAGAACAGTGCTCTCACTTTTTATCTCAAAAAAATATTCTTTAATTTCAATTAGATAGAAAAAATAGAAACCTAAAAAACCCGTTCACGTCGCGCTCTTTACACACTTCACTTACGCCACATGTAAGCGATAGCTTACAAAATCTCTATCACTTCGGCCGGACACTTGCTAAGACCCCTCAATAAAAAACCCGGCCGAAGCCGGGTTCTCAAGGGCAGCTCGCCTTATTGGAAAAGTGCGTCGCTGGAAAGCCCATTCTTTTCAAGGATTTCACGCAGTCGCTTCAGGGCCTCAACCTGAATCTGGCGCACGCGCTCTCGGGTGAGGCCAATCTCCTGGCCTACCTCTTCCAAGGTGCAACTCTCATGACCACGCAGGCCGAACCTGCGCACCACTACCTCCCGCTGCTTGTCCGTCAGGTCGGAGAGCCACTGGTCGATGCTCTGGGACAGATCATCGTCCTGCAGAAGCTCGCAGGGGTCGGTGGGGCGGTCGTCGGTCAGTGTATCCAGGAGGGTCTTATCGGAGTCTGGACCAAGGGAAACGTCAACCGAAGTCACCCGCTCGTTCAGGCCGAGCATGCGCTTGACCTCTTCGACAGGCTTCTCCAGCAGGTTGGCGATCTCTTCGGCCGATGGTTCGTGGTCGAGTTTCTGGGTCAGCTCACGAGCCGCACGCAAATAGACGTTCAGTTCCTTGACCACGTGGATCGGCAGCCGGATGGTCCGGGTCTGGTTCATGATCGCGCGTTCAATGGTCTGACGTATCCACCAGGTGGCGTAGGTGGAAAAACGGAAGCCACGCTCGGGATCGAACTTCTCAACCGCCCTGATCAAACCGAGGTTGCCCTCTTCGATCAGGTCCAGCAGTGAGAGACCGCGATTGACATAGCGTCGGGCGATCTTGACCACCAGCCGGAGGTTGCTTTCGATCATGCGCTTGCGTCCGGCGGGGTCGCCCCGCTGGGCCAGTCGCGCAAAGTGGACTTCTTCTTCTGGAGTAAGGAGAGGGGAAAAGCCGATTTCGTTGAGATAAAGCTGGGTCGCGTCCAATGCGCGGGTGTAGTCGATGTACTTGTGTTGCTTGGGTGAGTTCGACTGCCTCGAACGCGTACCAGACGAAGTTGCCTCGGGCTCCTCGGTCAGCACGTCATCCACGATGCCCGGCTCAAGAATGAGCAGGTCGTCATCGACATCAAACTCCGGCGCTTCTTTGTTGAGTGCCATTGTTGTTGTCCCTTGCTGAGTTCGACAACAAGCCCTGGCGATACCATTTCCCTGGCTACGCCTGAGCCCGTCCAACCTACGAGGACGACGGGCTGAACAACGATCAGCGAGGCGGCAGATATTGCAGCGGATCTACAGGCTTGCCCTGGCGGCGAATCTCAAAGTGCAGCTTCACCCGGTCGGTACCTGTGGAGCCCATTTCTGCAATGGTCTGGCCAACCTTGACCTGCTGTCCCTCCCGAACCAGCAACCTGCGGTTGTGACCATAGGCGCTCACGTAGGTATCGCTGTGCTTGATGATCACCAGTTCACCGTAGCCCCGTAATCCACTTCCGGCATACACAACGGAACCATCAGACGCAGCTAAGACAGGCTGGCCTAATTCCCCGCCTATATCAATGCCTTTATTCAAACTTCCGTTTGAGGAGAATCGGGCAATCAACGGACCGCCCGCCGGCCAGGCCCAACCTCCCGCAGGGCGCCCGGCTGGCGGGGCTGGAGGGGGCTGGGAGACACCCGGAGCAGGCTGCGGCCTGGAAGTGGCCGGCGGCGTCTTGGTAGTCGAAGACGGCGGAACCGGTCGGGTCGACGGCGACGTCGTAGGAGCCGTTGCCACAGTACGAGTGGGAGTTGAGCCGGTCTGGCCGTCGAAACGGATGACCTGGCCCGGGCGGATTACGTAGGGAGCCGGAATGCTGTTGCGTGCCGCAAGGGCCTTCCAGTCCCAGCCGAAACGGAACGCAATGGAATAGAGGGTATCGCCCCGCTGGACACGGTACTGCCCGGAGGTGGTCGGCTGTCGCTGCGTGCCGGAGGCCGACGGGTTGTTCCGGTCCACGACCTGGACACCACCCTTGGGCGAGCTGGCGCACCCCGCCACCAACCAGGCGATGACGACCATCGCTGCCAGTGCACGCATGCTTCCAGTGCTAATCCCCTGCCGAATGGCCAGGCTCATTCCCGTCCCCTTTCCCTACGTCCCAAGGTCATGCTTATTGTTGCCAATTATATCTGAGGGGCACGTTATCCACTGCGCACCGCGGCGCAAGACTACGCCCGGCCACCAGCCAATCAGAGAGCCGACTGGCCTTGCAGGTTCCCTGCTGGCCGCATCAGGCCAGCGGACCGCTCAGCAAGGGTACGAACCGCACCGCATCGAGGATGTGCCGGGAGAAACCGTTTTCCTCGCGGACGATCAGCATCAATTGCTGGACGTCCCCTGCCCCAACCGGAATCACCAGCCGCCCACCCGGTGCCAATTGGTCCAGCAGCGCTTGCGGAACTTCGGCGGCAGCCGCCGTGACGATGATGCCGTTATAGGGTGCCAGTGCAGGCCAGCCTTCCCAGCCATCGCCCCAGCGGAAAACCACGTTGCGCAGGTTCAGCTCGGCCAGACGCTCCTTCGCACGATCCTGCAGTGCCTGGATCCGCTCGACGGAGAACACCCGCTCCACCACCTGCGCCAGGATCGCGGTCTGGTAGCCGGAACCGGTGCCGATTTCGAGCACCTTGTCCAAGGGCCCCGCTGCCAGCAGCAGCTCGCTCATGCGCGCCACCATGTAGGGCTGCGAGATCGTCTGGTTGTGGCCGATGGGAAGCGCTGTGTCTTCGTAGGCCCGGTGGGCCAAGGCCTCATCGACGAACAGGTGGCGCGGGGTCCGACGGATGCTTTCCAGCACATGGGCGTTGGACAGCCCTTCCTCATAGAGGCGCTGGATCAGGCGTTCGCGGGTGCGCTGCGAGGTCATGCCGATGCCCCGGCGCAACAGATCATCCTGCTCGCGAGCCATCAGGACAGGCCTCCCAACCAGCTATCCAACGAGTCGAACGCCTGGGTGAAGGTGCGATCGAGCTGGAGCGGGGTGATCGAGACATAACCCTGCATGACCGCATGGAAATCAGTCCCGGGCCCACCATCCTCCGCGTCCCCGGCGACTGAGATCCAGTAGCCCTCCTTCCCCCTCGGGTTCACCATCTTCACCGGTGCGGCTGCGCGAGCGCGATGGCCAAGGCGGGTGAGCTGGATGCCACGGATATGGTCCAGCGGGAGGTTCGGGATGTTCACGTTGAGCACGGTGCGGGGCGGCAGGTCGAGCTGCTCGTGCGCCTCCACCAGCAGGCGGGCGAAATGCGCCGCTGTCGGCAGGTTGTCCGGCTGCCGCGAAAGCAACGAGAAGGCAAAGGCCGGACGGTCGAGGAAACGCCCCTCCAAGGCAGCAGCCACCGTCCCGGAATAAAGCACGTCATCCCCCAGGTTGGCGCCCAGGTTGATGCCGGAGACCACCATGGCAGGGGCTTCCTCCAGCAACCCGTTCAGGCCGAGGTGCACGCAGTCGGTCGGGGTACCGTTGATGCTGATGTAACCGTTGGCCAGGACCTGCGGATGCAGGGGGCGGTCCAGCGTCAATGCACTGCTGGCGCCGCTCCGGTCCTGGTCGGGCGCGATGACCACACACTCGGCATAACCCTCGAGCGCAGCATGGAGGGCGGCGATACCGGGTGCGTTCACCCCGTCGTCGTTGGAAATCAGAATACGCATGGATTGTCCGTGTGCCCCACCGGCACCAGATCGACAAGCTCGCGCACCACAGCGGTAGCGAAGCATCCGGCCGGCAGGACGAATTCCAGTTGCAGAACGTCAGGCCCGGGATAATGCCACGTAAGTCCCCCGATGGGGAGGCGCAGGATGCGCCGTTCGTGCGCCATGCCCGCCTCGACAAGCCAGTCACGCAGGGCCGGCTCGGCCAGCGCCACGGATTGCTCCAATGCCTGCGTCGAACCGCCGGCCGGCGAGTCACCCTGGCCCCACAGCGGACCGGTGGGATGCAGATCGAGAATCGCCAACCTCGGGTCGGCGCACTCGGCCTCTCCTGCCGGGAAGAAACTCCGGCTGTCGGTGAAGGCCAGGAGATCGCCGACCTGCGCCTGGTTCCAGTTGCCATTGGCCACACGCGCAGCCAGTACCCGGTTGAACAGGTAACTGCGGCCTGCCGAGAGCAAACGGGAGCGCAGGTTGCGCTGCTCGGGCAATACCTGCTGCTCGGCGAAGTGCCGGGCTTGCAGCAGGTTGCCGCCCTCGTGGCCAAAGCGCTGCAGGCCGAAGTAGTTGGGTACGCCGACGGCAGCCAGCGTCTTCAGCCGAGCCTCCAGGGCTGCCGGGTCAGCCTGCAAGGCCGTCAGCCTCAAGGTGAAGCCGTTGGCCGAGTGGGCACCCCGCTGCAGCTTTCTCTTATGGCGGACCTGGCGCAGGATGCGCAGGGTCTCGCCTTCTGCCGAAGCAAGGTCCGGATCGGCCTTGCCCGGCAGGTGCAGGCTGAACCACTGGCGGGTCAGCGCCTGGCGATCCTTCAGGCCGGCGTAGCTGATGGCCCGCTGGGGAACGCCCGCAGCCCGCGCAATGCGCCGGGCCGCTTCCTCGGTATTGAGGCCGCGCTTTTCCACCCACAACCACAGGTGTTCACCTTCACCCGCCAGGGGAATGTCCAGCACCTCGTCCACCTGGAAGTCCTCGGCCACCGCCTTGAGGACGGCCTGGCCGAGCGCTTCGCCATGGGCCCGGGGGCCCAGCAGTTCGAGTTCGGTCATAGCGGCAGCAGCAGGGCAACAGCGTGGACGGCGATGCCCTCTTCACGCCCGGTGAAACCGAGCTTCTCGGTGGTGGTCGCCTTGACGTTGACCTGGTCGATACCGACCTCGAGGTCAGCCGCAATGGCAGCGCGCATCGCCTCGATGTGCGGCGCCATCTTCGGTGCCTGGGCCACGATGGTGGCGTCGACGTTACCCACCTTCCAGCCCTTGCCCTTCACCTGGGCCAGGACATGGCGGAGCAGCACGCGACTGTCCGCTCCCTTGAACTGCGGGTCGGTGTCCGGAAAGTGCTTGCCGATATCACCGAGTGCCGCCGCACCGAGCAAGGCGTCGGACAGTGCGTGCAGCACCACGTCGCCGTCGGAATGGGCCACCAGGCCGAACCTGTGGGGGATGCGTACCCCGCCGAGGGTGATGTGATCACCGTCACCGAAGCGGTGTACGTCGTAACCGTGTCCAATGCGCATGAGAGGAATGCCCCGTAAGAACAGGGGCGGGATTCTACCCGAAAGCGGAGCGACCGATGGCCGCCCCGCCTGGGTAACGCGTCAGCCCTGCAGGGCTGAAGCGTGATGGCGCAGGTGATCGTCGATGAAGCTGGCGATGAAGTAGTAGCTGTGGTCGTAGCCTGGCTGCAACCGCAGGGTCAGCGGATGGCCACTGGCGCGGGCGGCAGCCTGCAGCGCGTCCGGCTTGAGCTGGCCCTCCAGGAAGTCATCGCGGTCGCCCTGGTCAACCAGGATCGGCAGGCGCTCCTGGGCTTCAGCCAGCAGTGCACAGGCATCCCACTCGCGCCAGCGCGAACGGTCATCCCCCAGGTAACGGGAGAACGCCTTCTCGCCCCAGGGGCAGGCCATTGGATTGCTGATCGGTGCAAAGGCCGAAACCGACTGGTAGCGCCCAGGGTTCTTCAGCGCGCAGACCAGCGCGCCGTGCCCGCCCATGGAGTGCCCTGCGATGCCACGGCGGTCCGAAACCGGGAAGTTGGCCTCCACCAGCGCCGGCAGCTCCTGCACCACGTAGTCGTACATGCGGTAGTGACGGGCCCAGGGCTCCTGGGTCGCGTTGACGTAGAAGCCGGCACCCAGGCCGAAATCCCAGGCCTTGTCCGGGTCATCCGGCACACCCTCACCCCGGGGGCTGGTGTCGGGCGCGACGATGATCAGCCCAAGCTCGGCTGCCAGGCGCTGGGCGCCGGCCTTCTGCATGAAGTTCTCATCGGTGCAGGTCAGCCCGCTCAGCCAGTAGAGCACGGGTAGCTTCTCGCCCTGTTCCGCCTGGGGCGGCAGGTACACCGCGAACACCATGTCGCAGTTCAGGCAGGTCGAGCGATGGCGGTAGCGCTTGTGCCAGCCACCGAAGCTCTTGTTGCTGGAAACGATCTCGAGGGTCATAGGGGCCTCCGGGTCGTCCTCAGGGCAACGCACAGGCGACAGGCAATCCCTGCCGCCCTGCGCCAGCCGAAAGGGCGATCAGTAGTGGATGACGGTGCGGATGCTCTTGCCTTCGTGCATCAGGTCGAAGGCCTCGTTGATGCGATCCAGCCCCATGGTGTGGGTGATGAAGGTGTCCAGCGGGATCTCGCCCGACTGGGACTTCTCCACATAGGTCGGCAGCTCGGTGCGGCCTTTCACCCCACCGAAGGCCGAGCCACGCCACACGCGACCGGTGACCAGCTGGAACGGACGGGTCTTGATTTCCGCACCGGCCGGGGCCACGCCGATGATGACCGACTCTCCCCAGCCCTTGTGGCAGCACTCCAGCGCCGCACGCATCAGGTCGACGTTGCCGACGCACTCGAAGCTGTAGTCCACGCCGCCATCGGTCATCTCGACGATCACGTCCTGGATCGGCTTGGCGTGGTCCTTCGGGTTGACGAAGTCGGTCGCACCCAGCTCGCGGGCCACGTCGAACTTGGAGGGGTTGATATCGATGGCGATGATGCGCGAAGCCTTGGCCATCTTGGCGCCGATGATGGCGGCCAGGCCGATGCCGCCGAGGCCGAAGATGGCGACGGTAGCGCCCTCCTCCACCTTCGCGGTGTTGAGCACGGCGCCGATGCCGGTGGTCACGCCACAACCCAGCAGGCAGACCTTCTCCAGCGGGGCTTCCTTGGGAATCTTCGCCAGGGAGATTTCCGGCAGCACGGTGTACTCGGAGAAGGTCGAGCAGCCCATGTAGTGGTAGATCGGCTGGCCGTTGTAGCTGAAGCGGCTGGTGCCGTCGGGCATCAGGCCCTTGCCCTGGGTCGCACGGACCTTCTGGCACAGGTTGGTCTTGCCGGACTTGCAGAACTTGCACTCGCGACATTCGGCCGTGTAGAGCGGGATCACGTGGTCGCCCACCGCCAGGGAGGTGACGCCTTCGCCCACCGCCTCGACGATGCCGCCGCCTTCGTGGCCGAGGATGCACGGGAACACACCCTCGGAATCCGCGCCCGACAGGGTGTAGGCGTCGGTGTGGCAGACACCGGTGGCGACGATGCGCACCAGGACCTCGCCCGCCTTGGGCGGCGCGACATCGACTTCGACGATCTGCAGGGGTTTGCCAGCCTCGAAGGCAACGGCGGCGCGGGACTTGATCATGGCGCTTCTCCAGCGATGTGAACGGTGGCGGGAGTGTAGATGACCTCGATTTGGTAAATAATCCGCCGCAAAGCAAAACTTTATTGCCACACAGGGATAATCCAATGAACCGCTGGGAAGGCCTGGACGAATTCATTGCCGTTGCGGAAACCGGCCAGTTCACCGCCGCGGCCCAGCGCATCGGCCTCTCTTCATCCCAGGTGAGCCGCCAGATCGCCCGCCTGGAAGAACGCCTGCAAACCCGCCTGTTCTACCGCAGCACCCGCAAGGTGGCGCTGACCGAGGCCGGGCAGACCTTCCTGCAGCACTGCCAGCGCTTGGTAGATGCGCGGGACGAGGCCATGCGCGCCATCAGCGACCTGACCGGCGAACCCAAGGGCCTGCTGCGCATGACCTGCGCGGTGGCCTATGGCGAGCGCTTCATCGTGCCGCTGGTGAACGCCTTCATGGCACGCCACCCGCAGCTGCGGGTCGACATCGAACTGAGCAACCGCCCGTTGGACCTGGTGCACGAAGGGCTGGACCTGGCCATCCGCCTCGGCCGCCTGCAAGACTCGCGGCTGGTGGCAACGCGCCTTGCGCCCCGCGTCATGTACCTGTGCGCCGCCCCGAGCTACCTGGAGCGCTATGGCCGGCCCCACAGCCTGTCCGAGCTGGCCCGGCACAATTGCCTGGTGGGCAGCTCGGACCAGTGGACCTTCCAGCAGGACGGCAAGGAACAGAGCCTGAGGGTGCAGGGCAACTGGCGCTGCAACAGCGGCCAGGCCGTGCTGGATGCCACGCTACGTGGCTTCGGCCTGTGCCAGCTCCCCGACTACTACGTGCTGGACCACCTGAAGAGCGGCGAGCTGGTGTCCCTGCTGGAGCAGCATCGCCCGCCGAATACCGCCGTCTGGGCGCTGTACCCCCAGCAGCGCCACCTGTCACCCAAGGTCCGCCAACTGGTGGATGCACTCAGGGACGGCCTGGCGTCGACCCACCCGGCGACGTAGGCGTGGGGGCCCGCCCATGGCGATGCAGGAAGCCGTGGACGTGCCCGGGGAAGCGCGAAGCCACCCAGGCGAACCCCAGGTACTTGAGGACCTTGCCTGCCAGGATGGCGGCGAACGCTCCCGGGTAGGCCAGCGGCACGGTGGACAACGCCAGCAGCGCCGGCGTCTGCGGCAAGGGCAGCAGGGCCACGGCGAAGAGCGCCAGCAGCCCGTACTCATGGGTCCAGCCCATCACCCGCAGCCAGGAAGGGTCAGTGGCCATGGCCGGGAACCAGGCGTACAGCTGGCTCCAGCCCAGGTAGTGGGCGATCAGCATCATCCCCAGCGCACCGCAGCTGCTGCCCAGGGCGGCGAACAGGCTGACCACGCCCCAACGCCGGGGCGCCATGAGCACGGCGGGAACCACGACGGAGGTGATGGGATAGGCCGCCGTCAGGGTGCCGACGAAAGCCAGCCCCAGGCACAGCCAGGGCAGCCGCCAGCCGTCACCGGCCCAGCGCAGCACCCGGTGCAGGTAGCCTTCCAGGCGGGGCAGCAGGCGTCCCAGGCGCTTCATGGGCAGGGCTCAGCGGTCGAACAGGCCACGCTGCAGGCGCAGCAGGTCTTCGGGGGTGGTGACCTTGATGTTGTCGGCGCGCCCTTCCACCAGACGGGGCGCAGCGCCGGCCCACTCCATCGCCGACGACTCGTCGGTGATCGCCACACCGGCGACCAGCGCATCGGCCAGGGCCCGGTGCAGCGCACCGAAACGGAACATCTGCGGGGTGTAGGCCTGCCAGACCTGGCTGCGGTCGATGGTGTCGGCGACTCGCCCATCAGGGCCGATCCGCTTGAGGGTGTCCCGGGCGGGGACCGCCAGCAGGCCGCCCACCGGGTCGTCGGCCAGCTCCGCCAGCAGGCGATCCAGGTCGAAACGGGACAGGTTGGGCCGGGCCGCATCGTGCACCAACACCCAGTCGCGCGGTTGCGCGCCGAGTTCGGCCAGACGCAGGAGTGCATTGAGCACCGAGTCCGCACGCTCCCGGCCACCCTCGGCGCGCTCGATGCGCGGGTCACGGGATGCAGCAAGGCTCGGCCAGTACGGGTCCTCCGGGCTCAGGCTGACCACCAGGCGCTTGAGCCGCGGGTGGTCGAGAAAGGCTGCAAGGGTATGTTCGAGCAAGGTGCGTCCGGCCAGCTCCAGGTACTGCTTGGGTCGGTCGGCACGCATGCGGGCCCCCACGCCGGCGGCGGGGATAACGGCCCAGAATTCGGGGAGTTCGGGTGGGGTCATTCGGTGATCTGGTAGAGGGTCTCGCCCTCTTTGACCATGCCCAGCTCATGGCGGGCACGCTCCTCGACGGTTTCCGTACCCTTCTTGAGCTCCGACACCTCGGCCTCGAGGATGCGATTGCGCTCGAGCAGGCGCTCGTTCTCGCCCTTCTGCTCGGCGATCTGCTTTTCCAGTTCGGCGACTTGAGCGAGGCTGCCATCACCCACCCAGAGGCGATACTGCAACCCGGACAAGACCAGGATCAGTACGACGAACAACCAGTAGGGGGATTTGGCCATCGAAAGAGAAGTATCCATACGAAAAGGGCAGCTTTCGCTGCCCTTTTTATCATCCCCGGCTTAGCCGCGGAACTCGGCACGACCGCGGTAAGGGGCCTTTCCGCCCAGTTGCTCTTCGATACGCAGCAGCTGGTTGTACTTGGACACGCGGTCGGAACGGCACAGGGAGCCGGTCTTGATCTGGCCGGCAGCGGTGCCTACGGCCAGGTCGGCGATGGTGCTGTCCTCGGTTTCACCGGAACGGTGGGAGATCACCGCGGTGTAGCCGGCAGCCTTGGCCATCTGGATGGCCTCCAGGGTCTCGGTCAGGGAACCGATCTGGTTGAACTTGATCAGGATCGAGTTGGCGATGCTCTTGTCGATGCCTTCCTTGAGGATCTTGGTGTTGGTCACGAACAGGTCGTCACCCACCAGTTGCACCTTCTCGCCGATCTTCTCGGTCAGGGACTTCCAGCCGGCCCAATCGGACTCGTCCATGCCGTCTTCGATGGAGATGATCGGGTAGCGCTGGGTCAGGCCGGCCAGGTAGTCGGCGAAACCGTTGGCGTCGAACACCTTGCCCTCGCCGGCCAGGTCGTACTTGCCGTCCTTGAAGAACTCGCTGGAAGCGCAGTCCAGGGCCAGGGTCACGTCGGTGCCCAGGGTGTAGCCGGCATTGGCAACGGCTTCGGCGATGGCGCCCAGGGCGTCTTCATTGGAGGCCAGGTTCGGGGCGAAGCCGCCCTCGTCACCCACCGCGGTGTTCAGGCCACGGGCCTTCAGCACGGCTTTCAGGTGGTGGAAGATCTCGGCGCCCATGCGCAGGGCGTCGGCGAAGTTCTTGGCGCCGACCGGCTGGACCATGAACTCCTGGATGTCGACGTTGTTATCGGCGTGCTCGCCGCCGTTGATGATGTTCATCATCGGGACGGGCATGGAGTACTGGCCCGGAGTGCCGTTCAGGTCGGCAATGTGCGCGTACAGCGGGACACCCTTGGCCTGGGCAGCTGCCTTGGCAGCCGCCAGGGACACGGCGAGGATGGCGTTGGCGCCCAGCTTGGCCTTGTTCTCGGTACCGTCGAGCTCGATCATCGCGCGGTCCAGGGCCTTCTGGTCGGTCGCGTCCTTGCCCAGCAGCAGGTCACGGATCGGGCCGTTGATGTTGGCCACGGCCTTCAGCACGCCCTTGCCCAGGTAACGGCTCTTGTCGCCATCACGCAGTTCCAGCGCCTCGCGGGAACCGGTGGATGCACCGGACGGCGCGCAGGCGCTGCCGATGAAACCGTTCTCGAGGATCACGTCGGCTTCCACGGTGGGGTTGCCACGGGAATCCAGAACCTCGCGGCCCTTGATGTCGACGATCTTTGCCATTGTTGTTAGCACTCCAAAGTTGACGATAACGCTGCAGCGAAATTAGAGGGGCGGGCCGTCCGGATGTTCATTCGGCAGTTCCGGCGAAAACATGACCGACTGGTCAGCTTGCGCCCGCCCGGCACTTTACCGGAGAACTGCCGGCTCAGGCAGTCTCGATCGGCGGAAAAGCCTTGACCAGGTCATCCAGGCGCTTGAGCTGGTCGAGGAACGGCTCCAGCTTGTCCAGGCGCAGGGCGCACGGGCCATCGCACTTGGCGTTGTCCGGGTCCGGGTGGGCCTCGAGGAACAGGCCGGCCAGCCCCTGGCTCATGCCCGCCTTGGCCAGGTCGGTGACCTGGGCACGACGACCGCCCGCGGAATCCGCGCGGCCGCCCGGCATCTGCAGGGCGTGGGTGACGTCGAAGAACACCGGGTAGCCGAACTGCTTCATGATGCCGAAGCCGAGCATGTCGACCACCAGGTTGTTGTAGCCGAAGGACGAACCGCGCTCGCAGAGGATCAGGCGATCGTTACCGGCTTCTTCGCACTTGGTCAGGATGTGTTTCATCTCCTGGGGTGCGAGGAACTGGGCCTTCTTGATGTTGATGACTGCATGGGTCTTCGCCATCGCCACCACCAGGTCGGTCTGGCGGGAGAGGAAGGCCGGCAGTTGGATGATGTCGCAGACCTCGGCCACCGGAGCGGCCTGGTAAGGCTCGTGCACGTCGGTAATGACAGGCACGCCGAAGGTCTTCTTCACCTCTTCGAAGATCTTCATCCCCTCTTCCAGGCCGGGGCCACGGAAGGAGTTGATGGAGGAGCGGTTGGCCTTGTCGAAGCTGGCCTTGAACACGTATGGGATGCCGAGTTTCTCGGTGACCCGCACGTACGCTTCGCAGACCTTCAGCGCCAGGTCACGGGACTCCAGCACGTTCATGCCACCGAAGAGCACGAAGGGCTTGTCGTTGGCGATCTCGATGTCGCCGACGCGAACGATCTTCTGCTGCATGCTCAGGCCTTCTTCGCTTTCTGGGCCAGGGCGGCCTTGACGAAGCCGCTGAACAGCGGATGGCCGTCACGCGGGGTGGAGGTGAACTCCGGGTGGAACTGGCAGGCGACGAACCACGGATGCTCCGGTGCCTCGACCACTTCGACCAGGGCGCCGTCGCCGGAGCGGCCGGTGATCTTCAGGCCGGCTTCCTTCAGTTGCGGCAGCAGGTTGTTGTTCACTTCGTAGCGGTGGCGGTGGCGCTCGACGATCTCGTCCTTGCCGTAGCAGGCGTGAACCTGGGAGCCGGCCTCCAGCTGGCAGGCCTGGGCGCCGAGGCGCATGGTACCGCCCAGGTCCGAGGCTTCGGTGCGGATCTCGGTGGCGCCGGTGGCGTCCTGCCACTCGGTGATCAGGCCGACCACCGGATGGCCGCTGGCCTTGTCGAACTCGGTGGAGTTGGCGTCGGTCCAGCCCAGTACGTTACGGGCGAACTCGATCACGGCCACCTGCATGCCGAGGCAGATGCCCAGGTAGGGGATCTTGTTCTCGCGGGCGTACTTGACGGTGGTGATCTTGCCTTCCACGCCGCGCAGGCCGAAACCGCCGGGGACCAGGATGGCATCGACGCCTTCCAGCAGGCTGGTGCCCTGGTTCTCGATGTCTTCGGAGTCGATGTAGCGCAGGTTCACCTTGGTGCGGTTCTCGATGCCGGCGTGGCTCATCGCTTCGATCAGCGACTTGTAGGCATCCAGCAGCTCCATGTACTTGCCGACCATGGCGATGGTGACTTCCTTCTCGGGGTTCAGCTTGGCGTCAACCACGCGGTCCCACTCGGACAGGTCGGCACCGCCGCACTGCAGGCCGAAACGCTCGACGACGAAGTCGTCCAGGCCCTGGGCGTGCAGCACGGAAGGAATGCGGTAGATGGTGTCGACGTCCTGCAGGGCGATGACCGCACGCTCTTCCACGTTGGTGAACAGCGCGATCTTGCGGCGGGAGGACAGGTCGACCTCGTGGTCGGAACGGCAGATCAGCACGTCGGGCTGCAGGCCGATGGAACGCAGCTCCTTCACCGAGTGCTGGGTCGGCTTGGTCTTGGTCTCGCCAGCGGTGGCGATGTAGGGCACCAGGGTCAGGTGCATCAGCATCGCGCGCTTGGCGCCGACCTCCACCCGCAGTTGGCGGATGGCTTCGAGGAAGGGTTGGGACTCGATGTCACCCACGGTACCGCCGATCTCCACCAGGGCCACGTCGGCATCGCCGGCGCCCTTGATGATGCGACGCTTGATCTCGTCGGTGATGTGCGGGATCACCTGGATGGTGGCGCCCAGGTAGTCACCACGGCGCTCCTTGCGCAGCACGTCGGCATAGACGCGGCCGGTGGTGAAGTTGTTGTTCTGGGTCATGGTGGTGCGCACGAAGCGCTCGTAGTGGCCCAGGTCGAGGTCGGTCTCGGCGCCGTCCTCGGTGACGAACACTTCGCCGTGCTGGAACGGGCTCATGGTGCCCGGGTCCACGTTGATGTACGGGTCCAGCTTGAGCATGGTGACCTTCAGGCCCCGCGCTTCCAGAATGGCGGCCAAGGATGCCGAGGCGATGCCTTTCCCCAATGAAGAAACAACACCACCCGTGACGAAGATGTAGCGCGTCATGAATAACCCTAGAAGTCAGCGTTTAGGCGGAAGGCCGCCGGAGAGAGCGAATCGGGCCTGGGCCCGGAATATGGAACAGTGCCGAAACGGCAAGCACCTGCCAGTTCCGAGGGAATCGGCAGGTGCTCTGTAAGACGGGAGCGTAGTCTACCGGAAAGACCCTTTCAGCTCAAACCTTGGTCATTCGTCGGGGGTGTCCAAGACAGGGTCCAGCCCCCCTCCCGAGGCCCCTCCAGCCCTTGAAGATTGGGCACCGCAAGCAGTTCGTCGCCTCGGTAGAGCAAGGGCAGGCGACCCCGGGCAAAAGCCGGGAAACCCCGTTCGTTGAGCAGCCGCTTGAGGTCACGGCGCCCCCGTCCGTCGAGCTGCATGGCCTCCCCGCCTTGGCGATAGCGCACCTGCAAGGGACCTTCCGGTTCCCGCCCCTCGATCCACACCACACCATTGCCGTCCAGGGCCAGGGGATGCTCGGGGTTTGGCCAGGGCTGAGCCGTCGGCACGGTATCCAGCCAGGCGCTGCCGAGCCACCAGAGCCGGCCACCGGCGCGGCGCAGTTCGCCACCAGCCAGGCGCCAGACCGGTTCGGCATCCGGTGCGGCATCACGCAGGGCCACCCAGCCCGCCCAGTGATCGCTGTCGGGCATGGCCGTGAAGGGGGCGAGCCAGTGACGCAAGGCATTGCGCTGCCGTGGTTCGGACAACGCCAGCAGCGGATCGAGGGAGAGGGTCGGCAAACCCAGCCAGGGGAATATCTCGGAGTCTCGCGCGGCAGCCAGGTCGATGGCTGCCAACTCCCCCAGCAACGCCTCACCCTCGGCCAGGTGCGCAGCACTGCGGGCCATGCCGCCGAGCGCGCGCGGCCAGCGTGACACCAGGGCAGGCAGGACGATCTGTCGCAGGTAGTTGCGGTCCAGCCGGGTGTCCTGGTTCGACGGATCCTCGACCCAGTCCAGCCCTTGCTCCCGCGCATAGGCCTCCAGGTCCTGGCGGGCCACGTCCAGCAACGGCCGCAACAGATGACCGTCGCCCAGAGCGCGGCTCACCGGCATCCCCGCCAGGCCCCGCACGCCAGCACCGCGCATCAACCGGAACAGCAGCGTCTCGGCCTGGTCGTCACGGTGCTGGGCCAGCATCAGCACCTGCCCCCCTTCAACGGCCTGCTCGAAGGCGCCATAGCGCGCCCGACGAGCGGCATTCTCCAGGCTGGCGCCCTCCTCCACGACAACGGAGGCATGCATCAAGGGCACACCAAGTCGGTCACACACGGCCTGGCAATGGGCCGGCCACGCCTCGGCAGCCGCCTGCAGGCCGTGATGGACATGAAGTGCGCTGAGCGGCGGCACGTCACCCTGGCGGGAGAGCACAACCAGCAGATGCAGCAGGACGGTGGAGTCGAGGCCACCGGAGAAGGCGACCGTCCACCCCGGCGCGGAACGCCAGGGCAGGGTGCGGGATAGCAGGAGGGAATGGAGCGAGCGGGCCAGTGGCGAGCCTTCATCGGCCCGCCCCGGCGCGTGGCCCTCAGGCCACGCCATAACTCATCAGACGCTCGTAGCGACGGGCCAGCAGGTCGTCGACCGACAGCTTCTTCAGGGCCTTGAGCTGGCCGAGCAGCTCCTCACGGATCGACTGGGCTGCAATGGCCGGCTCGCGGTGGGCGCCGCCCAGCGGCTCGGGAATGACCTTGTCGACGATCCCCAGGCCTTTCAGGCGCTCGGCGGTGATGCCCATGGCCTCGGCCGCGTCGGGCGCCTTCTCGGCGGTTTTCCACAGAATGGACGCGCAACCTTCCGGCGAGATCACCGAGTAGGTGGAGTACTGCAGCATGTTCAGGCGATCGCACACGCCGATGGCCAGCGCACCGCCGGAACCACCTTCGCCGATCACGGTGGCGATGATCGGAGTCTTCAGACGCGCCATGACCCGCAGGTTCCAGGCGATGGCTTCGCTCTGGCCGCGCTCTTCGGCATCGATGCCCGGGTAGGCACCAGGGGTGTCGATGAAGGTCAGGATCGGCATCTTGAAGCGCTCGGCCATCTCCATCAGGCGGCAGGCCTTGCGGTAGCCCTCGGGACGGGGCATGCCAAAGTTGCGACGAACCTTCTCACGCACTTCACGGCCTTTCTGGTGACCGATCACCATCACCGGCTGGTCGTCCAGGCGGGCTACGCCGCCGACGATGGCCGCGTCGTCGGAGAAATGGCGATCGCCATGCAGCTCGTCGAACTCGGTGAAGATGTGGCTGATGTAGTCCAGGGTGTAGGGCCGGCGCGGATGGCGGGCCAACTGGGCGATCTGCCAGCTGGTCAGGTTGCCGAAGATGCTTTCGGTCAGGGCGCTGCTTTTTTCCTGAAGGCGGGCAATCTCGTCGCTGATGTTCAGCGCATTGTCGTTGCCGACCAGGCGCAGCTCCTCGATCTTGGCTTGCAGGTCAGCGATCGGCTGTTCGAAATCCAGAAAGTTCGGGTTCATAGGCTTCCGTCGTGCGCGTGGGGCCAGGCGGCTGGGTCCATTTGGCGCCCTACCTTAAAGGAAGGGCGCATGTGGGTCGAGAGAACGCGGCGCGTCAGCCGCGTCTCACCGGTAGTGCAGGAAGACGTTGTCGCGCCCGAACTGGTCACGCAATGCCTGAATCAGCGTATCGGCCGGGTCGATGCACCACTGCTCGCCGAACTGCAGCAAGGCGCGGGCACTGGGGCCTGCGTAGTCGATGGTG
This sequence comes from Pseudomonas sp. SLBN-26, assembly GCF_006715895.1. Taxonomy (NCBI): domain Bacteria; kingdom Pseudomonadati; phylum Pseudomonadota; class Gammaproteobacteria; order Pseudomonadales; family Pseudomonadaceae; genus Pseudomonas; species Pseudomonas sp. SLBN-26. The sequence goes on along the minus strand of NZ_VFOB01000001.1, from coordinate 5,769,653 downwards.
ATCGGGCAGGAGCCCCGGTGGCGCCCGCACAGGTCGGCGAGCCAGCGCAGGCGGTCGCCTTGCAGGGCGCTGTGGTCCACCTTCATCCGCAGGCTCTCGGCCAGCCCGGTACGCGCCTCCTCCAGGCTCATGACGCGCTTGGCACGCAGGCGCAGGCCACCGGAGAAGTCGTCGTGGCTCACCTCCCCTTCCACCACCACCAGCGCATCGGTCTGCAGCAGGGTGTGGGCGGAGGCGAAGGCATCAGCGAACAGGGAGGCCTCGATGCGCCCGGAGCGGTCGTCGAGGGTGATGAAGCCCATCTTGTCGCCCTTCTTGTTCTTCATCACCCGCAGGTTGACGATCAGGCCGGCGATGGTCTGGGTATCCCGCGCGGGCTTGAGTTCGACGATGCGCTGACGGGCGAAGCGGCGCACCTCGCCCTCGTATTCGTCGATGGGGTGGCCGGTGAGGTAGAGCCCCAGGGTGTCCTTCTCGCCCTTGAGGCGCTCCTTGAGGGTCAGCTCCTTGGCCCGACGGTGGTTGGCGTAGACGTCGGCGTCGGGCTCGGCGAAGAGCCCGCCAAACAGGTCCATGTGGCCGCTGTCGTGGCTGCGGGCGGTCTGCTCGGCGGCCTGGATGGCCTCCTCCATTGCCGCGAGCAGCACGCCCCGGTTGCGGTCGATGCCAGCCTGGTAGGCCTTGGGCTCGTCACTGAAGAACGGCCCGAGGCGATCCAGCGCACCGCCACGGATCAGCGCTTCCAGCGTGCGCTTGTTGATGCGCTTGAGGTCGACACGGTTGCAGAAGTCGAACAGGTCCTTGAACGGCCCGCCCTCGTCACGGCATTCGACGATGGCCTCCACCGGCCCCTCGCCCACGCCCTTGATCGCACCGAGGCCGTAGATGATCTGCCCGGCGTCGTCGACGGTGAAGCGGTAGTCGGAGTTGTTCACGTCCGGCGCGACGATGCGCAGCTTCATGCTGCGGCACTCTTCGATGAGCGTCACCACCTTGTCGGTGTTGTGCATATCCGCCGTGAGCACCGCCGCCATGAAGGGCGACGGGTAGTGGGCCTTCAGCCAGGCGGTCTGGTAGGAGACCCAGCCATAGGCGGCAGAGTGGGACTTGTTGAAGCCGTAGCCGGCGAATTTCTCCACCAGATCGAAGATGTTGCCCGCCAGCTCGGCATCGATGCCATTGCTCGCACAACCTTCGATGAAGCCGCCGCGCTGCTTGGCCATTTCCTCGGGCTTCTTCTTGCCCATGGCGCGACGCAGCATGTCCGCGCCGCCGAGGGTGTAGCCCGCCATCACCTGGGCGATCTGCATCACCTGTTCCTGGTAGAGGATGATGCCGTAGGTGGGCTTGAGCACCGGTTCGAGGCCGGCGTACTGGTAGTCCGGGTGCGGGTAGGAGAGCTCGGCACGGCCGTGCTTGCGGTTGATGAAGTCGTCCACCATGCCGGACTGCAGCGGCCCCGGACGGAACAGGGCCACGAGGGCGATCATGTCTTCCAGGCAGTCGGGCTTGAGCTTCTTGATCAGCTCCTTCATGCCGCGGGATTCAAGCTGGAAGACCGCGGTGGTCTCCGCCTTCTGCAGCATGTCGTAGGTCTTCTTGTCATCCAGCGGGATGCGGTCGATGTCCACCAGCGGCAGGCCGTTCTTCTCCTGCTCGCGGTTGATCATCTCCATGGCCCACTTGATGATCGTCAGCGTGCGCAGGCCGAGGAAGTCGAACTTCACCAGGCCGGCCGCCTCCACGTCGTCCTTGTCGAACTGGGTCACCAGGCCGCCGCCTTCCTCGTCACAGGCGATGGGCGCGAAGTCGGTCAGCTTGGTGGGGGCGATCACCACGCCACCGGCATGCTTGCCGGTGCCCCGGGTGATGCCTTCGAGCTTGAGGGCCATGTCCCAGATTTCCTGGGCTTCCTCGTCGGACTTGAGGAAGTCCCGCAGGACCTCTTCCTGGTTGTAGGCCGCCTCCAGGGTCATGCCCACTTCGAAGGGGATCATCTTCGACAGGCGATCGGCCAGTCCGTAGGACTTGCCCTGCACCCGTGCCACGTCACGCACCACCGCCTTCGCCGCCATGGAGCCGAAGGTGATGATCTGGCTCACCGCGTTGCGGCCGTACTTCTCGGCCACGTAGTCGATCACGCGGTCGCGGCCGTCCATGCAGAAGTCGACGTCGAAGTCGGGCATGGAGACCCGCTCGGGGTTGAGGAAGCGCTCGAACAGCAGGTCGTAGGCCAGCGGATCAAGGTCGGTGATCTTCAGCACGTAGGCGACCAGCGAGCCGGCGCCCGATCCACGGCCAGGCCCCACCGGGACGCCGTTGTTCTTCGCCCACTGGATGAAGTCGGCAACGATCAGGAAGTAGCCGGGGAAGCCCATCTGGATGATGGTGCCCAGTTCGAACTCCAGGCGGTCGATGTAGAGCTGGCGCTTCTCTTCGTAGTCCGGGGTCGTCTCCTTCGGCCAGAGCACCGCGAGGCGCTCTTCGAGGCCTTCGTAGGAGGCGTGGCGCAGGTAGTCGTCGATGCCCATGCCATTGGGCGTCGGGAAATCGGGCAGGAAGTGCTTGCCCAGGCGCACATCGATGTTGCAGCGCCGGGCGATCTCGACGGTGTTCTCGATGGCGTCGGGGAGGTCGCTGAACAGCTCGGCCATCTCTTCCGGCGACTTCAGGTACTGCTGGTTGGAGTAGTTGCGCGGCCGGCGGGGGTCGTCGAGGGTCCGGCCTTCGCCGATGCACACGCGGGTCTCGTGGGCCTCGAAGTCGTCGGCCTTGATGAAGCGCACGTCGTTGGTCGCCACCAGCGGCGCACCGCAGCGATCCGCCAGGGCCACGGCCGCGTGCACATGTTCCTCGTCATTGACGCGGCCGGTGCGTTGCAGCTCCAGGTAGAAGCGATCCGGGAACACCGCCTGCCACTCCGCCAGCAGGCGCTCGGCGGCAGCAGTGTCGCCGTTGAGCAGTGCCATGCCGATCTCGCCTTCCTTCGCGCCGGACAGAGCGATCAGGCCTTCGGCGGCTTCCTTCACCCAGTCGCGCTGGATGATCACCAGGCCGTTGCTCTGGCCATCGGACCAGCCACGGGAGATCAACTCGGTGAGGTTGCGATAGCCCTTGCCGTCCATCGCCAGCAGCGTCATGCGGCTGAGGGGGCCGTCTTCGTCCAGGCTCGCCAGCCAGATGTCGGCGCCACAGATGGGCTTGATGCCGCCACCCTGGGCCGCCTTGTAGAACTTGACCAGGGAGCACATGTTGCTCTGGTCAGTGACCGCCACCGCTGGCATGCCGGCAGCCGCCACGGCCTTGATCAGGGGCTTGACCCGCACCAGGCCGTCGACCAGGGAGTACTCGGAATGGAGACGGAGATGCACGAAGGAAACGGTCATGACGATCCTTTGGAAGAGGCAGAAACGGCAGGGCCCGGATTGTACCGGGCCCGATGGTAAAGCTACAGGTTTGCGCTCAGCGTCGAACCGGGATCAGCGGCGATCGTCCCAGATGCCGGGTTCCAGCTTGTCCTGGATCTCCGGGTACTGGCTGGCATCGAAGGTCGGCAGCTTGCCGGCCTTGCGCTGGGCGTTGTAGTCCCGGGCCAGCTTGATGGCCAGGTTGGAGAGCAACAGGATGGCGATCAGGTTGGTGATCGCCATCAGCCCCATGGACACGTCCGCCAGGTTCCAGACGAAGGGCAGCGACGCCAGGGCGCCGAACATCACCATCCCCAGCACCGCCAGGCGGAAGACCAGCAGACCGCCCGGGTGGTTGTGCTCGAGGAACACCAGGCAGTTCTCGGCGTAGAAGTAGTTGGCGACGATGGAGGTGAAGGCGAAGAACAGGATGATCACCGCCAGGAAGTACTTGCCCCACAGGCCCACCTGGCTGGTCAGCGCGTTCTGCACCAGCATGATGCCCTCGCCTTCCTGCGGGCCGGCCAGGAGGATGATGGCCGCCGACGCGGTGCAGATCAGCAGGGTGTCGATGAACACACCGGCCATCTGCACATAGCCCTGGGAGGCCGGGTGCGGCGGATAGGGCGTCGCCGAGGCGGCCGCGTTGGGCGCCGAGCCCATGCCCGCCTCGTTGGAGAACAGGCCACGCTTGAAGCCGTTCATGATCGCCGCGCCGATGCCGCCGGCCGCCGCCTCATGCCAGCCGAAGGCACTCTTGACGATCATCACCAGGATGCCGGGCAGTTCGCTGGCCTGGGTGATGATCAGCACCACGGCCACCAGCAGGTAGGCGACCGCCATGAACGGCACCGCCAGCTCGGAAAAGCGAGCAATGGAGCGCAGGCCACCGAAGATGATCAGCGCCGTGATCGCCACCAGGGCGAGGCCGCTGATCCACAGCGGCACGCCGAACGCACCCTGCATGGCGCCGCTGATGGTGTTGGCCTGGACCGAGTTGAAGACGAAACCGAAGGCCAGGATCAGGAACAGCGAGAACAGCACGCCCATCCAGCGAGCACCGAGGCCTTTCTCCATGTAGTAGGCCGGGCCACCGCGGAACTGCCCCTTGTCGTCACGGATCTTGAACAGCTGGGCCAGGGTCGCCTCGACGAAGCCGGTGGCCATGCCGACCATCGCGATCATCCACATCCAGAACACCGCGCCAGGGCCGCCCAGGGTGATGGCGACGGCCACACCGGCGACGTTGCCGGTACCGACCCGTGCGGCCAGGGAGGTGCACAGGGCCTGGAAGGAGGAAATGCCGGAATCATCGGCCTGGCGACTGCCCTTGAGCACGCTGAAGGTGTGCCCGAAGTGGCGGAACTGGATCAGCCCGAGGCGGACAGTGAAGTACAGGCCGCAGCCCACCAGCAGCCAGATCAGGACCTTGCCCCAGATGAAGCCGTTGAGCGAGTTGACCACCAGGTTGGCCATGTCTTGCATGAGGAACTCCTTGGGCCGCTTATGGCGGCACTCAGTGAAACGCTGGAATACCCGGGTGAAGTATCGCAGCGGAAAGATGATCTCGCTGGGGCGCCCGGTTGCCGACTGAGAGGCAGCGCATGGCGTCCGCGAAGCCACGCGGGCCTTGAGACGAGATCAGACGATCAGGGTGGCGGATCAGTGCCCGGTTTCGAGCAGCTCCCGGACGGGCGCGAACGAACGCCGGTGGATCGCCGTAGGACCGAGGCGTTTCAGCGCCTCGAGGTGCACCGGGGTCGGGTAACCCTTGTGCCCGGCCAGGCCGTAGCCTGGGTAGAGCGCGTCCAGCTCGGCCATTTCACGGTCCCGGGAGACCTTGGCCAGGATGGACGCGGCCGCAATCGCGGGGACTTTCGCATCACCCTGGACAACAGGCGCGCTGGGTACGGCGAGCTTGGGGCAACGGTTGCCATCGATGAGGGCCAGCTTCGGGGTCACGGAGAGCCCCTCCACCGCACGCTGCATGGCCAGCATGGTGGCGTGCAGGATGTTCAGCTGGTCGATTTCCTCGACCTCGGCCCGGGCGATGCACCAGGCCAGTGCCTTCTCGCGAATCTCGTCGAACAGCGCCTCGCGGCGTGCCTCGGAGAGCTTCTTGGAGTCGTTCAGGCCCTGGATCGGGCGGGCCGGGTCGAGGATGACGGCAGCCGTCACCACCGGACCGCACAGCGGGCCACGACCGACTTCGTCGACGCCTGCCACCAGCTCCTCGACCAGGTCGAAATCCATGCCCATCTGCATCAGCGCGCCTCCGCCAGTTGCAACACCGCCTGGGCGGCTTCTTCGGATGCATCGCGACGCAGGGCGCGATGAATGGTGTCGAAACCCTCGGTCTGCACCTCGCCGCCGTCGAGCAACGGCGACAGGGTATGGGCCAGGGCTTCGGGGGTTGCGGCGTCCTGGATCAGCTCCGGCACGAGCAGGCGCTGGGCCAGCAGGTTCGGCAGCGACACATAAGGGCTCTTCACCAGGCGCCGCAGGATCGTGTAGGTGAGTGGCGCCAGCCGGTAGGCGACCACCATCGGGCGCTTGTAGAGCAGCGCCTCCAGGGTGGCGGTGCCGGAAGCGATCAGAACGGCATCGCAGGCGGCCAACGCCTGGTGCGAGCGCCCATCGAGCAGGGTCAGCGGCAGGTCGCGCCCAGCCAGCATCTGCTCCAGCTGCTCACGGCGCGCGGCATTGGCGCACGGCAGTACGAACCGGATTCCGGGACGCATTGTGCGGAGCTGCTCGGCAGCATCGAGGAACAGCGCACCGAGCTTGCCGACTTCGCCACCCCGGCTACCGGGCATGAGCGCGACGACACTGCCCTCGGCAGGCAGGTCAAGGGCCTGCCGGGCGGCAGCGCGGTCCGCCTCAAGGGGAATGGTGTCCGCCAGCGGATGCCCGACGAAGCGGACCGGCACCTGGTGCTCTTCGTAGAAGCGCGCTTCGAAGGGGAACAGGGTGAGCATGAGGTCGCAGGCGTCGCGGATCTTCAGCACCCGCTTCTGCCGCCACGCCCATACCGAGGGGCTGACGTAATGCACGGTGCGGATACCCGCCTGACGGAGCTTGAGCTCGACACCCAAGGTGAAATCAGGCGCATCGATGCCAATGAAGACATCGGGTCGGGCCTCGATCAGGGTACGGATAAGGTGCTTGCGTCGACGGAGCAGTTCGGGAAGGCGTCCGAGCACCTCCACCAGCCCCATCACCGCCAGGCGCTCCATCGGGAAGTAGGAAACCAGGCCCTCGGCCTCCATCAAGGGACCGCCAACGCCGATGAACTCGATATCGGGACGGTGGGCCTTGAGGGCCTTCATCAGGCCGGAGCCGAGGATGTCACCGGACGCCTCGCCAGCGACCAGCGCGATGCGCAGGGGACGGGCCATGGCTCAGCGGGTGATGCCGCGGGTTGAAGACTGGATGGAGTCGCGGAACACGGCCACCTCGGGGAACTGGGCGGCGGACTCGGCCAACTCGGCCAGGGCCTGCTCGACCGTCAGCCCCTGGCGATAGACCACCTTGTAGGCCCTGCGCAGGGCCTGGATGGCCTCGGCACTGAAACCACGACGGCGCATGCCTTCGAAGTTCATGCTGCGAGCTTCGGCAGGGTTGCCGAAGACGGTGACGTAGGCCGGGACATCCTTGCCGATGGCGGTGCCCATGCCGGAAAAGCTGTGGGCACCGATGCGGCAGAACTGGTGGACCAGGGTGAAGCCGGAAAGGATGGCCCAGTCGTCGACATGGACATGCCCCGCCAGCGCGGTGTTGTTGACCAGGATGCAGTGGTTGGCGATGACGCTGTCATGCCCGACGTGTACATAGGCCATAAGCAGGTTGTGATCGCCGATGGTGGTCTCCGCGCGGTCCTGGATCGTGCCGCGATGGATGGTGACGCCTTCGCGGATCACATTGTGATCGCCGATCACCAGGCGAGTGGGCTCGCCCTTGTACTTCAGGTCGGGGGTGTCCTCCCCGACCGAGGAGAATTGGTAGATGCGGTTGTGCCTACCAATGCGGGTCGGTCCCTTGATGACCACGTGCGGACCGACCACGGTGCCCTCGCCGATTTCCACATCGGGTCCAACGATCGACCAGGGGCCGACCTGAACGCCATCCGCCAGCTTCGCCGACGGATCGATGATGGCGCGAGGGTCAATCAAACTCATAGCTTGCGTTCCGCACAGATGATCTCGGCCGAGCAGACTTCCTTGCCATCGACGTTGGCCTTGCATTCGAACTTCCAGATCCCGCGTTTGACGCTGAGGAATCGCGCCTCGAGGATCAACTGGTCACCCGGCAGCACTGGCTGACGGAAACGCAGCTTGTCCGAACCGACAAAGTAGTAGAGGGTGCCGTCGGCCGGCTTGACGTCGAGCATCTTGAAACCAAGGATCCCCGCCGCCTGGGCCATTGCCTCGATGATCAGCACGCCCGGCATGATGGGGTGCTCAGGGAAATGGCCGTTGAAGAATGGCTCGTTGATGCTGACATTCTTGTAGGCGCGAATGCGCTTGCCTTCGATATCCAGGTCCACGACCCGATCCACCAGAAGGAAAGGGTAGCGGTGCGGCAGATATTCGCGAATCTCGTTGATGTCCATCATATTCCTGGAGCCTTGAATGGGGATTTGGGACGCGCGGCGCTGCGCGGGTCACGCATCAGATGAAGCATCCCCGCCCGGGGTCACTGCCGCCAGGCGCTTTTCCAGCTGTTGCAGACGACGCGCCATGTCGTCCAGTTGACGAATCCGGGCGGCGCTCTTCTTCCAGTCCGCTGCTGTCTGCATGGCGGTACCGGAGGAATAGGCACCCGGTTCAGTGATGTTGCGGGTCACCATGGTCATCCCGGTGACGAACACGTTGTCGCACACCTCGATGTGCCCGACCATGCCGACGCCGCCTGCGATCATGCAGTTGCGGCCGATCTTGGTGCTGCCGGAGATGCCCACGCAGCCGGCCATGGCGGTATTGTCACCGACCTGCACGTTGTGGGCGATCATGATCTGGTTATCCAGTTTCACGCCGTTGCCGATGAGCGTGTCGGACAGGGCGCCGCGGTCGATGGTGGTGTTGGCACCAACTTCGACATCGTCACCCAGGGTCACGCCGCCGATCTGCGCGATCTTCTGCCAGACACCCTTTTCCTTGGCGAAGCCGAAGCCTTCACCGCCGATCACGGCACCGGACTGGATGACCACACGCTTGCCGATCTTAACGTCGTGATAGAGGGTCACACGCGGGGCCAGCCAACCGCCTTCTCCGATGACGCTGCGCGCACCGATGACGCTGTAGGCACCGATGGTCACGCCTGCCCCGATACGGGCTCCCGACTCGATCACCACACCCGGCCCGATGCTCGCGCTGGGGTCGACCTGCGCATCCGCTGCAACGACGGCAGACGGGTGGATACCCGCAGCAGCGACCGGTTTGGGATCGAACAGGTGCGACAGGCGCGCATAAGCCAGGTAGGGGTCCGGCACCACCAGCGCATCCCCCGCAAAGCCTTCAGCATCGTCTGCAGTGAGCAGGACGGCACCAGCATGAGTTTCTGCGAGGAACTTGCGGTACTGGGGGTTGGCCAGGAAGGTCAACTGATCCGGGCTGGCATCCTGCAGGGTGGCCAGCCCACTGATCACACGCTCTTCGTTGCCGCGCACGGCGGCACCGAGGCGCTCGGCCAGTTGGCCGAGGGTGTAAGAGACGGCTGTCATGTTCAGCGCAGCTGGTTCATGCGCTCGATGACCTGGCGGGTGATGTCGAACTGAGGCTTCACGTCAATCACGGCACCACGCTCCAGCACCAGGTCATAGGAGCCCTTCTTCAGGACCTCCTCGACGGCCTGGTCCAGCTTCGGCTTCAGCTGCTTGAGCATGTCGCGGTCAGCCACGGCCTTGGCTTCGTTCAGTTCCTTGGACTGGAACTGGAAGTCACGGGCCTTCTGCTTGAATTCGAGCTCGAGGCGCTCGCGCTCGGCCTGCTGCATCTTCTCGCCTTCCTTGACCAGGCGGTCCTGGATGCGCTTGGCGTCGCTTTCCAGGGTCTTGAGCTTGTTCAACTGAGGACCGAACTTCTTCTCGGCGTCGACGGCGTACTTCTTGGCAGCGTCGGACTCCAGGAGCGCCATTTGGTAGTTCAGTACCGCGATCTTCATTTCGGCGAACGCCGGGGTGGCCATCATGGCCGCGGCTACCAGAACGAGTTGAGTCAACTTACGCACGATGCACTCCTGCAACAAATACTGTTGTCGTCTTGATCAAAACACTTAGAAGGTCTGGCCCAGGGAGAACTGGAACACCTGGGTGTCGGCATTGTCGGGCTTCTTGATCGGCATGCCCAGGCTGAAGCTCAGCGGGCCCAGCGCCGTGATCCAGGTCAAGCCCACACCCACCGAGCTGGCAAGCTCACCCAGGTTGATGTTGCTGCAGTTCTTCGCCGTGGACGAGCAACTGGTGTCGAACACGTTGCCCACATCCCAGAACAGCACGGTACGCAGCTGGCGCTGATCCTTCACGAACGGCAGCGGGAACAGGTACTCGACGCCGCCCTGCACCAGCACGTTGCCACCGAAGGGCAGCGGATCCTGGTCCGGGTCAGCCAAAGTACCAGGGTTGGTGCCCTTGCTCGGCGTACTGCGCGGGCCGAGGCTGCTGTCCTTGAAACCGCGTACGGAGTTGAAGCCGCCGGCGAAGTAGTGCTCATAGAACGGCAGTTCAGAGGTGGAGCCGTAGCTGTCGCCGTAGCCCAGCTCGGTGTGCCAGCGCAGCGCGGTGTTCTGGGTCAGCGGGGTGAAGACCTGGCCACGGTAGTCGAGCTTGTAGAACGACAGGTCGCTGCCGGGAATGGTGGTTTCCAGCACCAGGCTCTGGGAGTGGCCACGGGTTGCCATCACGCCCTTGTTCAGGGTGGACTCGGACCAGCCGATCGATCCCTTGAAGTTCAGGTACTTGTCGCCTTCGTTCTTGATGAAGTTGAAGATCTCGTCGACGGTGTAGCGGCCGGTGCCGATCTCGTCCTGCTGTACGGTCAGGCCGAAGGTCAGGCGCGACGTCTCGCTGATCGGGTAGCCGACGCTCACACCACCACCCAGGCTGTCCACGGAGTAGCTGGAAACGTCCACGTCCAGCTTGTTGTAGTCAGTGGTGCGGTAGAAGGCGTTGTAACCCAGGCTGACGCCATCGACGGTCCAGTAGGGGTCGACGAAGCCGAAGTTGTAGCGGGTCTGGTACTCAGAACGGGTCAGGCCGATGCTGACCTTGTTGCCGGTACCGAGGAAGTTGTTCTGGCTGATGGAGCCGCCCAGGATCAAGCCCGCGCTCTGGGCGAAGCCCACGCTGGCGGTGATGGAGCCGGAAGGCTGCTCTTCGACGGTGTAGTTCACGTCAACCTGGTCATCGGTACCCGGCACCTGCGGGGTCTCGACGTTCACTTCCTTGAAGAAGCCCAGGCGCTCGAGGCGGGTCTTGGATTGGTCGATCAGATAGGTCGACGCCCAGCCACCTTCCATCTGGCGCATTTCACGGCGCAGCACCTGGTCTTCGGTCTTGGTGTTGCCACGGAAGTTGATGCGGTTGACGTAGGCACGCTTGCCTGGGTCGACGGCGAAGGTCACGGAGACGGTGTGGTCTTCGTCGTGGGTCTGGGGGATGCCGTTGACGTTGGCGAAGGTGTACCCCTCGTTACCCAGGCGACGGGTGATCAGCTCGGAGGTGGTGGTCATCACCTTGCGGGAGAACACCTGCCCTTCCTTGACCAGCAGCAGCGCCTTCACTTCTTCCTCGGGCACCTTGAGGTCGCCGGAGAGCTTCACGTCGCGAATGGTGTACTTCTGACCTTCATCTACGTTGACGGTGATGTAGACGTGCTTCTTGTCGGGGGTGATGGACACCTGGGTGGAGGAGATGTCCATGTTGATGTAGCCGCGGTCCAGGTAGTAGGAACGAAGGCGCTCCAGGTCACCGGAGAGCTTCTCGCGGGCGTACTTGTCGTCGTTCTTGAAGAAGGACAGCCAGTTGGTGGTCTTCAGCTCGAACAGGTTGATCAGGTCTTCGTCGGGGAACACGGTGTTGCCGACGACGTTGATGTGCTGGATCGCAGCGACCGTACCTTCGTTGATGTTGATCTTCAGCGCGACGCGGTTGCGCGGCTGGGGAATCACGTCGGCCTCAATCTCCGCGGAGTAACGACCCTGGGCCACGTACTGGCGCTGCAGCTCGTTACGCACGCCCTCGAGGGTCGCACGCTGGAAGATTTCACCCTCGGAGAGGCCGGACTGCTTGAGACCCTTCAGCAGGTCTTCGGTACTGATGGCCTTGTTGCCCTCGATCTCGATGCTGGAGATGGACGGACGTTCGACTACGCTGATGACCAGCACACCGCCGTCGCGGCCGAGCTGGATGTCCTGGAAGAACCCGGTCTTGAACAGGGCACGGGTGGCTTCGACCAGGCGGCGATCATCAGCCTGGTCGCCTACGTTCAGCGGCAGGGCGCCGAAGACGCTGCCTGCGGATACACGCTGCAGGCCGTTGACGCGGATGTCGGATATGGTGAAGGACTCGGCGTGAACTTTGCCGATCATGAGTGCGGCAAACACCGCGGTTAGCAGCAGGCGTTTCATGAAGTCCTTTTTTTCCAACTGATAATAAGGAATCTGCCGCATAGGGCGGCAGATCCGGAATTCAGTGACGCGTTACAGCCGGCTCAGATCATTCACCAGGGCCAGTAGCATGACCCCGACGACCAGACTGATGCCGATCTGTACCCCCCAAGCTTGCACCCGTTCTGACAATGGCCGGCCACGCGCCCATTCGATCAGGTAGAACAGCAGGTGCCCCCCGTCCAGGACGGGAACTGGCAGTAGATTGAGAACCCCCAGGCTTATGCTCAGGTAGGCCAGGAAATTCAGGAAATCCCCCACGCCCGACTGGGCCGAAGCGCCCGCCACTTTAGCAATGGTTATCGGCCCGCTCAAGTTTTTTACCGAGAGCTCGCCGAGCAACATTTTCTTTAGGGAATCCAGAGTTAGCAGACTCATGGACCAGGTGCGTGCCGCCGCCTCGGCGACCGCATCCAGCGGCCCGAAAGCCACTTCGCGCAACATCTCCGGCGGCCAGTCGACCGGTTTGACGCCTACGCCCATGAAGCCGCGGCGCGCCTCGCCTTCCCCGGCACTGCCCAGGGTGATGGAGACGTCGGCCACCTGCCCGGCACGCTCATAGCGGACCAGGACTGCCTGGCCGGCCCGGGGGCGGACGTAGTCCACCAGTTGCTGCCAGTCGTCCAGACGGACATCGTCCAGCGCGAGAATGCGATCCCCCACCTGCAGCCCGGCGGCCTTGCCGGGGCCGTCCGGAACCTCGCCTACCACAGGCGGCAAGGCCGGGCGCCACGGCGTGATGCCGAGCGAGCCGATGGTGTCAGGCTCTTCGGCCCCTTTGAGCCAGTTATCGAGCCGCAACTGCACGGACGCATCAACGCTTGAGCCGGCCTCGCGAACCTGCACATCCAAGGTCCCGGACTCGCCCAGACGGCGCACGAGCTGGAGATTGACGCCGCCCCAGCCGGTCACTGCCTTGCCGTCCACCGAGACGATTTCTTGTCCGGGCACCAGGCCGGCACGCGCCGCGATGCTGTCCGGCGCTACGGCACCGATCACCGGGCGAACCTGCTGGCTGCCCAGCATGGCTAGCACCCAGAAGAACACCAGCGCCAAGATGAAGTTGGCCACCGGCCCCGCCGCGACGATGGCGATGCGCTGGCCGACGCTCTTGCGGTTGAAGGTCTGGTGGAGCTGTTCGGGCGGAATCTCGACGTCGGTCTCGCGCTCGTCGAGCATCTTGACGTAGCCGCCCAGGGGGATGGCCGCGATGACGAACTCAGTGCCATGGCGATCATGCCAACGCACCAGCGGCGTACCGAAGCCGACCGAGAATCGCAGCACCTTGACGCCACAGCGGCGCGCCACCCAGAAGTGACCGAACTCGTGGAAAGTCACCAGGACCCCGAGTGCCACCAGGGTGCCCACGAACATGTAGAGCGCGTTCATCGAACCACCTTCGGGCTCAGCGCCCGTTCCGTACCAGCCATTGCTGAGCCGCTACACGAGCGCGGGCGTCCGCCTCGACCACGGCGTCGAGCGATTCGACCGCCAGCGCCGCCTCTCGGTTCAGCACCTCGTCGATGATACTCGCGATCTCGGTGAAGCGAATCCGCCGCCCGAGGAAGGCCGCAACGGCGATTTCGTTGGCGGCATTGAGCATGGCCGGCGCACTGCCACCCGCCTCGGCCGCCTGACGAGCCAGGCGCAGGCAGGGAAAGCGCCCCTCATCGGGCTCCTGGAAGTCGAGCCGACCGACACGGAAAAGATCGAGCGGCGCGACACCGGAATCCACCCGTTCCGGCCATGCCAACGCATGAGCGATCGGAGTGCGCATGTCCGGGTTGCCGAGCTGCGCCAGCACCGAACCATCGACGTAGTCGACGAGGGAATGAATGACGCTCTGCGGGTGGATCACCACCTCGACCTGGGAGGGCGCCGCATCGAACAGCCAGCAGGCCTCGATCAACTCCAACCCCTTGTTCATCATGCTGGCCGAATCGACAGAGATCTTCCGCCCCATGGACCAGTTGGGATGGGCGCACGCCTGCTCCGGCGTGACATTGGCCAGCGCCTCCAGAGGCGTCTCGCGGAAAGGGCCTCCCGAGGCCGTGAGCAGGATGCGCCGCACACCGACCTGTGCAAGGCCACGCCCGTAGTCCCCGGGCAGGCACTGGAAGATCGCATTGTGCTCGCTGTCGATCGGCAGCAGCACCGCACCATGGCGACGCACTGCCTGGATGAACAGGGCGCCGGACATCACCAGCGCCTCCTTGTTGGCCAGCAGAACCCGTTTGCCTGCCTCGACCGCCGCCAGGGTCGGACGCAACCCTGCCGCACCGACAATGGCGGCCATCACCGCATCCACCTCCGGATGCGCGGCGATTTCACACAGTCCCGCTTCTCCCGACAGCACACGGGTGTCGAGACCAGCCCTAATCAGCGCGTCCTGCAGGACGCGCGCGGCCGATGCATCGGGTACCACCGCGAAACGCGGTCGGTGCCGGATGCACAGGGCTTGCAGCTCCGCCAGGCGGGAAAAGCCGCTGATGGCGAAGACTTCATAACGCTGGGGATGGCGGGCAATCACATCCAGGGTGCTGAGCCCGATGGAGCCCGTGCCCCCCAGCACTGAAACGCGCAGAGGACGATTCACAATGCGCCCCAGCCCGCGACCCACAACAGGGTGGCGAACACCGGAATGGCAGCGGTGAGGCTGTCGATGCGATCCAACACGCCACCATGGCCAGGCAGCAGGTTGCTGCTGTCCTTGATGCCGGACTGGCGCTTGAACATGCTCTCGGTCAGGTCACCCACCACCGAGATCAGCACCACCACTGCCGCACCCAGTAGCCCCAGCACGAGCTCACCGCCGGACCAGCCGCGGTAGAGGCCGACACACAACGTGATGAGGAGGCAGGTGAAGAGCCCACCGATCAGCCCCTCCCAGCTCTTGCCAGGGCTTACTGCCGGGGCCAGCTTGCGCTTGCCGAAGGCCTTGCCGGAGAAGTAGGCACCGATGTCCGCTGCCCAGACCAGCACCATCACCGCAAGGATGAGCAGGTTCGCCAGCGGCCACTGCTTGAACAGCACCAGCCCTTGCCAGGCCGGCAGCAGGATCAGCAGACCGATCACCCATTTGCTGGCCTGGGCCCGCCAATGGCGACTGCTCTCGGGGTAGCCCAGCACCAGGACGGTGGCCGCCCCCCACCAGAGCACACCCAGCAGCAGGACCAGCGGCGCCAACGCCGGCAATTGATAAAGGGCCAGCAGCGCCACGGCGACGACAGCGGCATAGCCGACACGGACGCCCTGGGACTCATGCCCTGCCAGGCGCGCCCACTCCCAGGCTCCAAGCGTCACCACGGCACCGATGAACAGCGCAAAAGCCGCACCATCTAGGAGGAAGAAGCCCCCAAGGGCGATCGGCAGCAGCACGAGAGCGGTGATGATTCGTTGCTTGAGCATCAGGGACGGGCCTCGGCCTCTATTTGTTCACTGGTCTTGCCGAAGCGGCGCTGGCGCTTGGCGAAGTCCGCCAGGGCCTTGCGCATGGCGTCGTGCTTGAAGTCGGGCCAGAACAGGTCGGAGAAATAAAGCTCGGCGTATGCCAGCTGCCAGAGCAGGAAATTGCTGATGCGGTGCTCGCCACCGGTGCGGATGCACAGGTCGGGAAGCGGCAGGTCACCCGTGGCCAGGCAGTTCTGCAAGAGCCCGGGTGTGATCTCGTCCACCTGGAGGTGGCCGGCCTGGACTTCACGCGCCAGCCGCTGAGCAGCCTGGGTGATGTCCCATTGCCCACCGTAGTTGGCGGCGATCTGCAGGGTGAAACGATTGTGCCCCGCTGTCAGCAGCTCGGCCTCGCGCATGGCGGCCTGCAGCTCGGGGTGAAAGCGGGAACGGTCGCCAATGATGCGCAGGCGGATACCGTTGTCGTTGAGTCGCCGCGCCTCGCGCCGCAAGGCACCGAGGAACAGCTCCATAAGCGCACTGACCTCGTCGGCCGGGCGCTGCCAGTTCTCACTGGAGAAGGCGAACAGGGTGAGCACATCCACCCCTGCATCCGCGCAGACCTCGATGACCGCACGAACCGCGTCGACACCGGCCTTGTGGCCGGCGACGCCGGGGAGCAGGCGCTTCTTGGCCCAGCGATTGTTGCCATCCATGATGATCGCCACATGCCGCGGGACCGCTGGAGAAACGCCTTTCTTTTCCATTTCAGAACGCCGTCAGACCGCCATCAGGTCGGCTTCTTTGGCCTCCAGGGCCTTGTCGATCTCGCCAACGTACTTGTCGGTGAGCTTCTGGACCTCATCAGCAGCACGACGCTCTTCGTCTTCGCTGATTTCCTTTTCCTTCACCAGGTCCTTCAGCTGGGCGAGCGCATCACGACGGATGTTGCGCACGGCCACGCGGGAGTTCTCGGCTTCGGCACGGGCCTGCTTGGTGTAACCCTTGCGGGTTTCCTCGGTCAGGGCCGGCATGGGAACGCGGATGGTGGTACCGGCGGTGGCCGGGTTCAGGCCCAGGTCGGAGGTCATGATGGCCTTCTCGACCGCCTGGATCATGCTCTTGTCGAACACGGTCAGGGCCAGGGTACGGGAGTCCTCGGCCACCACGTTGGCGACCTGGCGCAGGGGAGTATCAGCGCCGTAGTAGGAGACCATCACGCTGTCCAGGATGCTCGGGTGAGCGCGGCCGGTGCGGATCTTGGCGAAGGCGTGATCCAGGGCCTCCAGGGTTTTCTTCATGCGCTCCTGCGCGTCCTTCTTGATCTCGTTGATCATTGTTCGCCCTCCTCGATCAGGGTTCCTTCGGCGCCGCCCACCACGATGTTCAGCAGGGCACCGGGCTTGTTCATGTTGAAGACCCGCAACGGCATCTGCTGGTCACGGCACAGGCAGATGGCGGTCAGGTCCATCACCCCCAGCTTGCGATCCAGCACCTCGTCGTAGGTCAGGCGCTCGAACTTCTCGGCATTGGGGTCCTTGAAGGGATCGGCAGTGTACACGCCATCCACCTTGGTCGCCTTCAGCACGACGTCGGCGTCGATCTCGATGGCCCGCAGGCAGGCAGCCGAGTCGGTGGTGAAGAAGGGGTTGCCGGTGCCGGCGGAGAAGATCACCACTTCGCCACTCTTGAGGTGGCGCATCGCCTTGCGGCGGTCGTAATGATCGGTCACGCCGACCATGGAGATGGCCGACATCACCAGCGCGGGAATGTTGGAGCGCTCCAGGGCATCGCGCATGGCCAGGCCGTTCATCACGGTGGCGAGCATGCCCATGTGGTCGCCGGTCACCCGGTCCATGCCGGCCGCACTCAGGGCCGCACCACGGAACAGGTTGCCGCCACCGATCACCAGGCCGACCTGGACACCGATGCCGACCAGTTGACCGATCTCCAGCGCCATGCGGTCCAGGACTTTCGGATCGATGCCGAACTCCTCGGACCCCATCAGCGCTTCGCCGCTGAGTTTGAGCAGAATGCGTTTATAGCGAGGTTGACGACCACTCACCTGCTGAGCCATTACGAGTCTCTCCTGCGGCGTTTTTCGAATTCATGGGCCAGAGGCCCGGTACGCGGGGCATGGCGCTGGCCATGCCGATGGCGAACGCCAGGCGCACGCCACGGAACCTGCCCCAAATGGGTTCCCCAGTTTGACGAAGAGGCCGCGCGCGTGAGCGGGCAGCCTCTTGCGGGGCGACAGCCGAGGCCGTCTTATTGCTGGGTGGCAGCGACCTGGGCAGCTACTTCGGCAGCGAAGTCCACTTCCACCTTCTCGATGCCCTCGCCCACTTCGAAGCGAACGAAGGAAACGATTTCGGCACCGGCTTTCTTGGCCAGCTCACCAACCTTGACTTCCGGATCCTTGACGAACGGCTGCTCGACCAGGCTGGCCTCGGCCAGGAACTTGGAGATACGGCCTTTGACCATGTTCTCCACGATGTTCTCCGGCTTGCCGGCGATCTTGTCGGCGTTCAGGGCCAGGAAGATTTCCTTTTCCTTGGCGATAGCTTCTTCGGAAACCTCGGAAGCGTTCAGGAACTGCGGGTTGCTGGCAGCGACGTGCATGGCGATGTCTTTAGCCAGCTCGACGTTGCCACCCTTCAGGTTCACCAGAACACCGATGCGGTGGCCGTGCAGGTAGGCACCTACTACGTCACCCTCGACACGAGCCAGACGACGGATGTTGACGTTCTCGCCGGTCTTGGCAACCAGGGCCAGGCGGGCTTCTTCGCGGGAGGCGACCAGCGGAGCAGCGTCGGTCAGCTTCTCGTTGTAAGCCTGCTCGACGGAGGCGGCAACGAAGGCCTTGAAGTCGTCCTGCAGAGCCAGGAAGTCGGTCTGGGAGTTGACTTCGATGATGACGGCAGCCTTGTTGTCGTCGGCAACCTTGACCGCAATGGAGCCTTCGGCAGCGATGTTGCCGGACTTCTTGGCGGCCTTGATGGCGCCAGCGGCGCGCATGTCGTCGATGGCCTTCTCGATGTCGCCGTCAGCGGCGGTCAGGGCCTTCTTGCAATCCATCATGCCCAGGCCGGTACGCTCACGCAGTTCTTTCACCAGGGCTGCAGTAATCTCTGCCATGTCGCAATCCTCTTGAATAGGTTTTCAACCATTCAGCCCGGCAACCCGGGCAAACAATTCTGTGAGGTGGCAAAAAGGGGGCCTAGCCCCCTTCCTGCGCACCGGGTAACGCTGGAGCGCTCCGAAATCAGCCTTCGGCTGCCTCGGAAGCGGCTTCCTCGACGAACTCGTCCGGACCGCCAGCGGCGTTCTGACGGCCGCGGATGACGGCGTCGGCCATGGCAGCCAGGTACAGCTGAACGGCGCGGATGGCGTCGTCGTTACCGGGGATGACGTAGTCAACGCCTTCCGGGCTGCTGTTGGTATCGACAACGCCGATGACCGGGATGCCCAGCTTGTTGGCTTCGGTGATAGCGATGCGCTCGTGGTCGACGTCGATCACGAACAGAGCATCCGGCAGACCGCCCATGTCCTTGATACCACCCAGGCTGCGCTCGAGCTTCTCGAGGTCGCGGGTGCGCATCAGGGCTTCTTTCTTGGTCAGCTTGGCGAAGGTGCCGTCCTGGGCCTGGGTTTCCAGGTCGCGCAGGCGCTTGATGGACTGACGGATGGTCTTGTAGTTGGTCAGCATGCCGCCCAGCCAGCGGTGATCGACGTACGGGGAGCCGCAACGAGCAGCTTCTTCGCGGACGATCTTGCCAGCGGAACGCTTGGTGCCGACGAACAGGATCTTGTTCTTGCCTGCAGCCAGCTTCTCAACGAAGGACAGGGCCTCGTTGAACATCGGCAGGGTTTTTTCCAGGTTGATGATGTGGATCTTGTTGCGCGCGCCGAAAATGTACTTGCCCATTTTCGGGTTCCAGTAACGGGTCTGGTGGCCGAAGTGCACACCGGCCTTCAGCATGTCGCGCATGTTGACTTGGGACATCTCAATTCCTCGATAAGTCGGGTTAGGCCTCCACGTATCCCGATATCCAACCCTTGCGGGCACCCAGGAGACCGTGTCGATACGTGTGTGGGGTTGAGCCTTGCGGGCACCACTGCCCGTAAAGCGGCGCGTTTTATAGCATAAAAAGTGGCGGCAAGCTACATGAATCCGGCAAGCCGGACAGGGCACGCCGCGCCCTCGCGGCTTCTGGCTTGCCGCTCGAAGCTGATAAGATTGCCGCCTTCATACGGATACGCCTGAGAACCGCCATGACCGTCACCATCAAGACCGCCGACGAAATCGAGAAAATGCGCGTGGCAGGCCGCCTGGCCGCCGAAGTGCTGGAGATGATCGGCGAGCACGTCAAGCCCGGGGTGACCACCGAAGAGCTCGACCGCATCTGCCACGACTACATCGTCAACGTCCAGAAGGCGATTCCCGCCCCGCTGAACTACAAGGGCTTCCCCAAGTCCATCTGCACCTCCATCAACCACGTCGTCTGCCACGGCATCCCCAATGAGAAGCCGCTGAAGGATGGCGACACCCTGAACATCGACGTGACCGTCATCAAGGACGGCTATCACGGCGACACCAGCCGCATGTTCCACGTCGGCAAGGTGCCGGTCTGGGCCGAGCGCCTGTCCCAGGTGACCCAGGAGTGCATGTACAAGGCCATCGAGCTGGTCAAGCCGGGCTGCCGCCTGGGCGACATCGGCGAGGTGATCCAGAAGCACGCCGAGAAGAACGGCTTCTCGGTGGTCCGCGAGTTCTGCGGCCATGGCATCGGCGCCGTGTTCCACGAAGAGCCCCAGGTCCTGCACTACGGCCGTGCCGGCACCGGCATGGAGCTGAAGGAAGGCATGACCTTCACCATCGAGCCGATGATCAACCAGGGCCGCCCCGATACCAAGGTGCTGGGCGACGGCTGGACCGCCATCACCAAGGACCGCAAGCTCTCCGCCCAGTGGGAGCACACCATCCTGGTGACCGCCGACGGCTACGAGATCCTCACCCTGCGCAGCGACGACACCCTGCCGCGCACCGCCCCCTGATCGTTCCCTCTATATAAGGAAGGCCGTAGATGCCGCAGGTTGATCCCGAGCTTTTCGACCGCGGCCAGTTCCAGGCCGAACTGGCGCTGAAGTCCAGCCCCATCGCCGCGTTCAAGAAGGCCATCCGCCAGGCCAAGGATGTACTCGACGCCCGTTTCGCCAACGGCCGGGACATCCGCCGCCTGGTCGAGGACCGCGCCTGGTTCGTCGACCAGATCCTGCGTGAGGCCTGGGCCCGCTTCGACTGGAGTGAAGACGCCGACATCGCCCTGCTAGCGGTCGGTGGCTACGGCCGGGGCGAACTGCACCCCTACTCCGACATCGACCTGCTGATCCTGCTGGACAGCGCCGACCACGAGACCTTCCGCGAACCGATCGAAGGCTTCCTCACCCTGCTCTGGGACATCGGCCTGGAAGTCGGCCAGAGCGTGCGCTCCGTCGACGAATGCGCCGAAGAGGCCCGGGCCGACCTCACCGTCGTCACCAACCTGATGGAAAGCCGCACCATCGCCGGGCCGGAATCCCTGCGCCGGCGCATGCAGGAGGTCACCAGCCCGGAACGGATGTGGCCCAGCAAGGACTTCTTCCTCGCCAAGCGCCAGGAGCAGAAGGCCCGCCATGCCAAGTACAACGACACCGAGTACAACCTCGAGCCCAACGTGAAGGGCTCCCCCGGCGGCCTGCGCGACATCCAGACCATCCTCTGGGTCGCCCGCCGCCAGTTCGGCAGCCTCAACCTGCACGCCCTGGTCAAGGAAGGGTTCCTCGTGGAGAGCGAATGCAGCATGCTTGCCTCCAGCCAGGAGTTCCTCTGGAAGGTCCGCTACGCCCTGCACATGCTCGCCGGCCGCGCCGAAGACCGCCTGCTGTTCGACCACCAGCGCAAGCTCGCCGGGCTGCTCGGCTTCCACGGCAGCGACGCCAAGCAGGCCATCGAACACTTCATGCAGAAGTACTACCGCGTGGTCATGGCCGTCGCCGAACTCAGCGACCTGATCAACCAGCACTTCGAAGAGGTCATCCTGCGCAGCGGCGAGAACGCCATCGCCCAGCCGCTCAACAGCCGCTTCCAGCTGCGTGACGGCTACATCGAGGTGGCCCACCCCAACGTCTTCAAGCGCACCCCCTTCGCCCTCATGGAGATCTTCGTGCTGATGGCCCAGCACCCGGAGATCAAGGGCGTGCGCGCCGACACCATCCGCCTGCTGCGTGACAGCCGCCACCTGATCGACGACGACTTCCGCAGCGACATCCGCAACACCAGCCTGTTCATCGAGCTGTGCAAATCACCCCAGGGCATCCACCGCAACCTGCGCCGCATGAACCGCTACGGCATCCTCGGGCGCTACCTACCCGAGTTCGGCCACATCATCGGGCAGATGCAGCACGACCTCTTCCACATCTATACGGTCGACGCCCACACCCTCAACCTCATCAAGCACCTGCGCAAACTGAAGTGGCCGGAGCTGGCGGAGAAGTTCCCCCTCGCCAGCAAGGTCATCGACAAGCTGCCCAAGCCCGAGCTGATCTACATCGCCGGGCTCTACCACGACATCGGCAAGGGCCGCGGTGGCGACCACTCCGAACTGGGTGCCATCGACGCCGAGGCCTTCTGCGCCCGCCACCAACTGCCAGCCTGGGACTCGCGCCTGGTGGCCTGGCTGGTGCAGAACCACCTGGTGATGTCCACCACCGCCCAGCGCAAAGACCTCTCCGACCCGCAGGTGATCCTCGACTTCGCCCGCCTGGTGGGCGACCAGACGCACCTCGACTACCTCTACGTGCTCACCGTGGCCGACATCAACGCCACCAACCCGAGCCTGTGGAACTCCTGGCGCGCCAGCCTGCTGCGCCAGCTCTACACCGAGACCAAGCGCGCCCTGCGCCGCGGCCTGGAGAACCCGCTGGACCGCGAAGAGCAGATCCGCCAGACCCAGGTCGCCGCCATCGACATCCTCGTGCGCAACGGCATCGACCAGGACGACGCCGAACAGCTCTGGGCCCAGCTCGGCGACGACTACTTCCTGCGCCATACCGCCAGCGACGTGGCCTGGCACACCGAAGCCATCCTCCAGCATCCGGACGGCAACGACCCGCTGGTGCTGATCAAGGAAACGGCCCAGCGCGAGTTCGAAGGCGCCACCCAGATATTCATCTACGCCCCCGACCAGCACGACTTCTTCGCCGTGACCGTGGCGGCGATGAGCCAGCTCAACCTGAACATCCACGACGCCCGGATCATCACCTCCACCAGCCAGTTCACCCTCGACACCTACATCGTGCTGGACACCGCCGGCGGCTCCATCGGCAACGACCCGGCGCGCATCCAGGAGATCCGTGAGGGCCTGATCGACGCGCTGAAGAACCCCGACGAGTACCCGGCCATCATCCAGCGCCGCGTCCCGCGCCAGCTCAAGCACTTCGCCTTCCCGCCGGAGGTCACCATCTCCAACGATGCCCAGCGTCCGGTGACCGTGCTGGAAGTGATCGCCCCCGACCGCCCCGGCCTGCTGGCGCGCATCGGGCGCATCTTCCTCGACTTCGACCTGTCGCTGCAGAACGCCAAGATCGCCACCCTCGGCGAACGGGTGGAGGACGTCTTCTTCATCACCGATGCCGACAACCAGCCGCTGTCCGACCCCGAGCTCTGCCAGCGCCTGCAGGCGGCCATCGTCTCCCAGCTCTCCGAGGCCAGTGGCCAGAACGCCCAGCTCGGCCGCATCAGCATCTGACGCGCCCGACCGCACCACCAGGAACCGCACATGAACGACGCCCTGAACCAGCTGCAGCCCTACCCCTTCGAAAAGCTCCGCGCTCTGCTCGCCGGCGCCCAGCCCCCGGCCGACCGCGCGCCCATCGCCCTCTCCATCGGCGAGCCCAAGCACCGCTCCCCGGACTTCGTTGCCAAGGCCCTGGCCGACAACCTCGACCAGCTCGCCGTCTACCCCACCACCCTGGGCATCCCCGCCCTGCGCGAAGCCATCGCCGCCTGGTGCGAACGCCGCTTCAAGGTACCTGCCGGCTGGCTCGATGCCGCGCGCCACGTGCTGCCGGTCAACGGCACCCGCGAAGCACTGTTCGCCTTCACCCAGGCCGTGGTCAACCGCGCCGACAATGGCCTGGTGGTCAGCCCGAACCCCTTCTATCAGATCTACGAAGGCGCAGCCCTGCTGGCCGGAGCCGAACCCCACTACCTGCCCTGCGAGGCGGAAAACGGCTTCAACCCCGACTTCGACGCCGTGCCGGTCGAGGTGTGGAAACGCTGCCAGATCCTCTTCCTCTGCTCCCCGGGCAACCCCACCGGTGCCCTGGTACCGGTGGAACAACTGAAGAAGCTGATCGCCCTGGCCGACGAACACGACTTCGTCATCGCCGCCGACGAGTGCTACAGCGAGCTGTACTTCGACGAAGCCAACCCGCCGGCCGGCCTGCTCACCGCCTGCGCCGAACTGGGCCGCAGCGACTTCGCCCGCTGCGTGGTGTTCCACAGCCTGTCCAAGCGCTCCAACCTGCCGGGCCTGCGCTCCGGCTTCGTCGCCGGTGACGCCGCCATCCTCAAGGCCTTCCTGCTGTACCGCACCTACCACGGTTGCGCCATGCCCGTGCAGACCCAGCTGGCCAGCGTCGCCGCCTGGAACGACGAGGCCCACGTGCGCGCCAACCGCGACCTGTACCGCGAGAAGTACGACGCCGTGCTCGACACCCTCGGCGGCGTGCTCGATGTGCAGCGCCCGGACGGCGGCTTCTACCTCTGGGCCAAGACCCCGGTGGACGACACGACCTTCACCCGCGAACTCTTCGCCCGTGAGCACGTCACCGTGGTGCCCGGCTCCTACCTCTCCCGCGAAGTGAATGGCGTCAACCCGGGCGCCGGCCGCGTGCGCATGGCCCTGGTCGCCCCGCTGGCCGAGTGCGTCGAAGCAGCCGAACGCATCCGCCGCTTCGTCCGCAGCCTCTGACCCGACCGCCCGGTCATCAACCGGGCCAATGTCACAAAGCGGGACATCCGGGCTTGCCTCCAGGCGCCCGGCCCCCGACTATCCGAGCGTTCATCCAGGGACGGATGGGCAAGCAGCCCCGGCAGATGCCGGGTGCAGCCACCATGGAACGGGAGTCAGCATGAAAGTCTTCGAAGTCACCATCACCGTCGGCGGCGCCGTCGGCCACATCATCATCGGCGGCGGCATCTTCAACGCCAAGGTGCGCGACACCAGCAACAACCGCACCTCGCTCTACACCATCTACATGGCCGGCATCGGCGTTGGCCTGCCCGCCTTCCGCGCTACCTCCAGCACCTTCCGTTTCACCGATGACGACAGCAAGTCCTCCGATAGCTTCGAGGGCTACGGCTACATGGGCGGCGTCTCCGTGGAGGCCGGTGCCGGCGTCAAGATCGGTGGCGGCATCAAGATCCCCAACGGCCCGCTGATCCCCACCACCGTTTCCACCGACTACGGCGGCGTCGACATCAGCGTGTCCCACAACGTCACCCGCTGGGCGCTGTGAAGGAGGCTGCATGGACCTCGCACTCAGACTGATCATCGCCGCGCTATTCCTGGCCCTGGCGCTTTACCTGCTGCTACGTCCGGCCCAGGCCGGCGCCGCGCTGGCACGGTTCTACGGGCGCTACCCGCTGGTGCGCCTGGCACCGACCGAGCAGCTCGCCTCGCGCCCCGCCCTGCTGCGCCTGCTGGGGCTGGGTCTGGCTGTGCTGGGCGCCGCTGCCCTGCTCCTGTAGCACGCTCCCACGCGGCGCCGGGCGTGGCATAATCGCCGACCGACGCCGCGCGGCCCCTCGCCGCGCGCCCCATGGCCCACCGCGAACCGAGCTGCTCAATGACCATTACCCTCTATGGCATCAAGGCCTGCGACACCATGAAGAAAGCCCGCACCTGGCTCGACGAGCAGGGCGTGAGCTACGCCTTCCACGACTACAAGACCGCCGCCATCGACCGCGCCAGCCTGAAGAAATGGTGCGACGAGCACGGCTGGGAAACCGTGCTGAACCGCGCCGGCACCACCTTCCGCAAGCTCGACGACGCGCAGAAGGCCGACCTCGACCAGGCCAAGGCCATCGACCTGATGCTGGCCCAGCCCTCGATGATCAAGCGCCCGGTGCTCGATCTCGGTGACCGCACCCTGGTCGGCTTCAAGCCGGACCTCTACGCCGCCGCGCTCAAGTAACCCCGAACACCGAACGGACGTCCGACAGCCAGGCACGCGACCGGCAGCGGGCGTCCGAACCACCCTTTCAGAACGAGGAATGTCCATGTCCCACGCACTCTTCAGCATCGCCTTCGGCGTTGGCACCCAGAACCGCCAGGGCAACTGGCTGGAAGTCTTCTACGCACAGCCGCTGCTCAAGCCCACCGAAGCACTCGTCGACGCCGTCGCCCCGCTGCTCGGCTACACCGGCGGCAACCAGGCCATCACCCTCAGCAACACCCAGGCCGCCGACCTGGCCAGCGCCCTGAAAGAGATCGACGCCGCCCAGGCCGCCCTGCTGACCCGCCTGGCCGAGAGCCACAAGCCGCTGGTCGCCACCCTGCTGGCCGAAGATGCCGCGCTGACCTCCACCCCCGAGGCCTACCTCAAGCTGCACCTGCTCTCCCACCGCCTGGTCAAGCCCCACGGTCTGAACCTCACCGGCATCTTCCCGCTGCTGCCCAACGTGGCCTGGACCAGCGAAGGCGCCGTGGACCTGGCCGAACTGGCCGAGCGCCAGCTGGAGGCCCGCCTGAAGGGCAACCTGCTGGAAGTCTTCTCCGTGGACAAGTTCCCGAAAATGACCGACTACGTCGTCCCCGCCGGCGTGCGCATCGCCGACAGCGCCCGCGTGCGGCTGGGCGCCTACATCGGCGAAGGCACCACCGTGATGCACGAAGGCTTCGTCAACTTCAACGGCGGTACCGAAGGCCCGGGCATGATCGAAGGCCGTGTCTCCGCAGGCGTCTTCGTCGGCAAAGGCTCCGACCTGGGCGGCGGCTGCTCCACCATGGGCACCCTCTCCGGTGGCGGCAACATCGTCATCTCCGTGGGTGAAGGCTGCCTGATCGGCGCCAACGCCGGCATCGGCATCCCGCTGGGCGACCGCAACATCGTCGAAGCCGGCCTGTACATCACCGCCGGCACCAAGGTCGCCCTGCTGGACGACCAGAACGCCCTGGTGAAAGTGGTCAAGGCCCGCGACCTGGCCGGCCAGCCCGACCTGCTGTTCCGTCGCAACTCGCAGAACGGTGCCGTCGAGTGCAAGACCAACAAGACAGCCATTGAGCTGAACGAAGCCCTCCACGCCCACAACTAAGCTGCACAGGGAAGCCGGCGTCGGACGCTCCACAGCCTCCGGCACCGGCTTTTCACTTCCCGCCGTCCGGCTTCAGGCCCATCGTCATGCTCCCATCTCCCTGGCGCTCCGACTTCCCCGCCCTCTCGGCCCTCGACGCCGAGGGCCAGACCTACCTGGACAGCGCTGCCACCTCGCAGAAGCCCCAGGCGGTGCTGGATGCGCTGCTCGGCTACTACGCCAGCGGTGCCGCCAACGTGCACCGGGCCCAGCACCTGCCGGGTGAGCGTGCCACCCGCGCCTTCGAAGGCAGCCGCACCCGCGTTGCCCAGTGGCTGAATGCCGAGCATCCGGCGCAGATCGTCTTCACCCGGGGCACTACCGAGGCCCTAAACCTCCTGGCCTACGGGCTGGAGCAGCAGTTCCGGCCGGGCGAGCGCATCGTCATCAGCGCCCTGGAGCACCACGCCAACCTCCTGCCCTGGCAGCAACTGGCCCGCCGACGCCAGCTCGAACTGGTGGTGCTGCCGCTGGATGCACGGGGTGACATCGACCTCGACCAGGCCCGCCAGCTGATCGACTCGCGCACCCGCCTGCTGGCCGTCAGCCAGCTGTCCAACGTGCTCGGCCGCTGGCAGCCCCTCGGCGAGCTGCTGGCCATGGCCCGCCAGCAAGGCGCGCTGACCGTGGTGGATGGCGCCCAGGGAATAGTCCATGGCCGCCATGACGTGCAGACCCTGGGCTGCGACTTCTACGTGTTCTCCGGGCACAAGCTCTATGGCCCGGAAGGCGTCGGCGTACTCTACGGTCGCACCGAGGCCCTGGCCCGCCTGACCCATTGGCAGTTCGGCGGCGAGATGGTGCGCCGTGCGGGCTACCACGATGCCGACTTCCACGACGCCCCGCTGGGCTTCGAGGCCGGCACCCCGGCGATTGCCTCGGTGATCGGCCTCGGCGCCGCGCTGGACTACCTCGACAGCCTCGACGCCGCAGCGGTCAGCGCCCACGAGACGGTGCTCCACGCCAAGCTGATGGCCGGCCTCGCCGCCCGCGACGGCGTGCGCCTGGTGGGCGAGCCCCAGGTGGCGCTGGCCTGCTTCAGCGTCGACGGCGTGCACAACGCCGACCTCGCCCACCTGCTCACCGAACAGGGCATCGCCGTGCGCGCCGGTCACCACTGCGCCATGCCGCTGTACCAGGGGCTCGGGCTCAGCGGCGCGATCCGAGTGTCCCTCGGCCTCTACAACGACGGCGCTGACGTGGAGCGCTTCCTCTCGGCCCTGGACAAGGCCCTGGAGCTGCTGCGATGAACCTTCCCCCCCAAGCCACCGAAGCCCTGGCAGCCTTCGGCGCCGCCGCCAGCTGGGAACAGCGCGCGCGCCTGCTGATGCAATGGGGTGAACACCTGGAGCCCCTGAGCCACACCGAGTGCAGCGAAGCCAACCGCGTGCACGGCTGCGAAAGCCAGGTCTGGCTGGTGGAGGAGATAAAGGAAGGGCGCCGCCACTTCCGCGCCGCCAGCGATGCGCGGCTGATCCGTGGCCTGCTGGCCGTGCTGCTGGCGCGGGTCCAGGGCCTGGCGCCGGAGGAGCTGGCCACGCTGGACCTCAGCGACTGGTTCACCCAGCTCGGCCTCTCCCGCCAGCTCTCACCATCTCGCACCAACGGCCTCAACGCCGTGCTCGACAGGATGCGCAAGGCCGCACCGTGAAGGGCGGGTTAATGAATCCGCTCGCGCCTGTAGGAGCGAGCTCTGCTCGCGAAGCGTCCGGCCCGGTAGCCCGGGCTTCAGCCCGGGAGCGGCGTGGCACGTCCCGGACTGAAGTCCGGGCTACGTCAGGCTCGCCCATGGGGCTGCGGGGGACTCCGATGGTGGGCTGAAGCGGAACGCCGCCCGGCCCACCCTACGGGGAATGCCCCTGAACCGCGTGGTACCGCCCCGGTAGAAGAAGCGAATTCATTCGCGAAACAGCTCCCGGTGCAAACGCGCTAGCCCGCAGCCCGCTCCGACGGCCGCCGCGCACCGGCTACCAGCTTGTCCACCGTCTTCGCCGCCGCAGCCATGCCGAAGCTGGCGGTGACCATCATCACCGCGCCAAAGCCGCCGGCGCAGTCCAGCTTCACGCCTTCCCCCACGAAGCTCTTCTGCTGGCACACCGAGCCATCGGGCTTGGGGTAGCGCAGCTGCTCGGTGGAGAACACGCAGGGCACGCTGTAGGTGCGCCCCGGCGTGCGGGAGAAGTTGTAGTCGCGGCGCAGCATGGAGCGCACCTTGGCCGCCAGCGGGTCATTGAAGGTCTTGTTCAGGTCGGTGACCTGGATCTGCGTCGGGTCCACCTGGCCGCCGGCGCCGCCGGTGGTGACGATCTGGATCTTGCGCCGCTTGCACCAGGCGATCAGCGCCGCCTTGGCCGCCACGCTGTCGATGCAGTCGATCACCGCGTCCAGCTCCACAGTGATGTACTCGGCCATGGTCTCGCGGGTGACGAAGTCGGCCACCGCGTGGACCACACAGGCCGGGTTGATGGCGCGGATGCGCTCGGCCATCACCTCCACCTTGGCCTTGCCGACACTGCCGGCGATGGCATGCACCTGGCGGTTGGTGTTGGTGATGCAGACGTCGTCCAGGTCGAACAGGGAAATCTCCCCGACGCCGGAGCGTGCCAGCGCCTCGGCCGCCCAGGAGCCGACGCCGCCGATGCCGACCACGGCCACATGGGCGGCCTGCAGGCACGCGAAGCCTTCCTGGCCGTAGAGGCGGGCGATACCGCCGAATCGTTCGTCTGTCATCTCGTCACTCCGTCGCCCACCGGCGGGCGGCGCGCATTATAGGAAGGGCCCCGCTCCGCCCCAAGCCCATCCCGGCTGAATGGCAGCCCATAGACTCGCCCTGGGTCGGCCGACGCTATAGTCCCTGCACACCGACAGGGGGAGCCCCATGCGCAACTTCACCTTCTACAACCCGACCCGCATCCACTTCGGCGAAGGCCAGATCGCCAAGCTGTCCCGGGAGATTCCCGCCGGCAGCCGGGTGCTGGTCACCCACGGCGGCGGCAGCATCTTCCAGAACGGCGTGTGGCAGCAGGTAGAGCAGGCGTTGGCCGGCTACAGCCTGGTGCGCTTCGCCGGCATCGAGCCCAACCCGCAGTTCGACACCCTGGTGCGCGCCGTCGAACTGGCCCGCCAGGAGCAGTGCGACTTCATCCTCGCGGTGGGTGGCGGTTCGGTGATCGACGGCAGCAAGTTCATCGCCGCCGCCCTCTGCCATGACGGCGACCCGCTGGACCTGCTCACCGGCACCCGCGCCCAGGCCGCCGTGCCGCTGGGCTGCGTGCTGACGCTGGCGGCCACCGGCTCGGAGAGCAATCCCCACGGCGTGGTCACCCACGTCGCCCGCCAGGAGAAGCTGCCCTTCTCCAGCCCGCTGCTGTACCCCCGCTTCGCCATCCTCGACCCACGCACCACCTTCAGCCTGCCGCCCCGGCAGATCGGCAACGGCGTGGTGGACGCCTTCGTGCACACCCTGGAGCAGTACCTCACCTACCCCGCCGACGCGCCCCTGCAGGACCGCCAGGCCGAAGGCCTGCTGCTGACCCTGATCGAGGAAGGCCCCAAGGCCCTGGCCAACCCCGAGGACTACGCCGTGCGGGCCAACCTCATGTGGTGCGCCACCCAGGCCCTGAACGGCCTGCTCGGCTGTGGCGTCCCCCAGGACTGGGCGACCCACATGATCGGCCACGAACTCACCGCCCTCTATCACCTGGACCACGCCCAGACCCTGGCCGTGGTGCTGCCCGCGCTGCTGGACGAACGCCGCGACGCCAAGCGCGAGAAGCTGCTGCAGTACGCCGAGCGGGTCTGGGGGCTGAGCGGTGACGAGGCGGCGCGCATCGACGGTGCCATCCATGCCACCCGTGCCTTCTTCGAGCGCATGGGCGTGCCCACCCGCCTGGCCGACCATGGCCTCGACGCCGACGCCATTCCCCGCGTCCTGGCCCAGCTGGAACGCCACGGCATGACCGCCCTTGGCGAGCGTCGCGACCTGGACCTGGCGGCCAGCGAACGCATCCTGCTGAAGGCGCTCTGACCCCCTTCGCAGCGGTGCCGCGCACACCGCTGCGAAACTTCCGCAGGCGCCGAAGGACAAAGGGGTTGTGCGGCGACGGAGCGGTACGTCTATCGTTCGTACACAATCTATACAGTCGCCGGACGCCGGAGTAGCATGCGCGCCGACCAGCGCTCGCTGGCGCTATCTCCCCCGTTCCACGCTTCGGAACCCGAAATCCCTATGTCATCGCGTAAATTTGGTCTCAACCTGGTGGTCTTCGTGGCGGTCGCCGCGTTGTTCACCGGACTCTGGGCGCTCTATAACCGTCCGGTCAGCGCGCCCGACTGGCCCGAACAGATCTCCGGCTACTCCTACTCGCCGTTCCGCGCGGACCAGAACCCGCAGCAGAACCGCTACCCCACCGACGAGCAGATCCGTGAAGACCTGGAGCTGCTGAGCAAGCAGACCGACAACATCCGCACCTACTCGGTGGACGGCACCCTGGCGGACATCCCCCGCATCGCCGAGGAATTCGGCCTCCGCGTGACCCTCGGTATCTGGATCAGCCCGGACGAAGCACGCAACGAGCGCGAGATCACCAAGGCCATCGAGATCGCCAACACCTCCCGCAGCGTCGTTCGCGTGGTGGTGGGCAACGAAGCCCTGTTCCGCCGCGAGATCAGCCGCAAGGACCTCTCCGCCTACCTCGACCGCGTACGCGCCGCCGTGAAGGTTCCGGTGACCACCTCCGAGCAGTGGCACATCTGGCTGAAATACCCGGAGCTGGCCAACCACGTCGACCTCATCGCCTCCCACGTCCTGCCCTACTGGGAGTTCATCCCCATGCAGGACTCCACCCAGTTCGTGCTGGAGCGCGCCAAGGACCTGAAGAAGGCCTTCCCGAAGAAGCCGCTGCTGCTGTCTGAAGTGGGCTGGCCGAGCAACGGCCGCATGCGCGGCGGCGCCGACGCCACCCAGGCCGACCAGGCCATCTACCTGCGCACCCTGGTCAACGCTCTCAACGCCCAGGGCTACAACTACTTCGTGATCGAGGCCTTCGACCAACCGTGGAAGGCCAGTGACGAAGGCTCCGTGGGCGCCTACTGGGGCGTATACAACCTCGACCGCCAGCCCAAGTTCAACTTCGAAGGCCCGGTGATCGCCATCCCGCAATGGCGCATGCTCGCCGTCGCCTCGGTGGTCATGGCCCTGCTGGCCCTGGCCCTGACCCTGATCGACGGCAGCGCCCTGCGCCAGCGCGGTCGCACCTTCCTCACCTTCGTCGCCTTCGCCGGCGGTTCCGCCCTGGTGTGGATCGCCTACGACTACAGCCAGCAGTACAGCACCTGGTTCAGCATGACCGTCGGCGTGCTGCTGGGCATCGGCGCCCTGGGCGTGTTCATCGTGTTGCTCACCGAGGCCCACGAGCTGGCAGAGGCCGTGTGGGTACGCGCCCGTCGCCGGCCGTTCATGCCGGTGCTGGCCGACAGCGCCTACCGTCCCAAGGTCTCCATCCACGTGCCGTGCTACAACGAGCCGCCGGAGATGGTGAAGCAGACCCTCGACGCCCTGGCCAACCTCGACTATCCGGACTTCGAAGTCCTGATCATCGACAACAACACCAAGGACCCGGCCGTGTGGGAGCCGGTGCAGGCCTATTGCGAACAGCTCGGCCCGCGCTTCCGCTTCTTCCACGTGGCGCCGCTCGCCGGCTTCAAGGGTGGCGCGCTGAACTACATCCTGCCGCACACCGCCCCGGACGCCGAGGTGGTCGCGGTGATTGACTCGGACTACTGCGTCAACCGCAACTGGCTGAAGCACATGGTCCCGCACTTCGCCGACCCGTCCATCGCCGTGGTCCAGTCCCCGCAGGACTACCGCGACGGCAACGAGAACACCTTCAAGAAGCTCTGCTACGCCGAGTACAAGGGCTTCTTCCACATCGGCATGGTGACCCGCAACGACCGCAACGCGATCATCCAGCACGGCACCATGACCATGATCCGCCGCAGCGTGATGGACGAACTGCAGTGGGCCGACTGGACCATCTGCGAGGACGCCGAGCTGGGCCTGCGCGTGTTCGAGAAGGGCTACGCCGCCGCCTACGCCCACGACAGCTTCGGCCAGGGCCTGATGCCCGACACCTTCATCGACTACAAGAAGCAGCGCTTCCGCTGGGCCTACGGCGCCATCCAGATCATGAAGGGCCACGCCCGCAGCCTGTTCATGGGCAAGGACTCCGAGCTCAAGCGCGGCCAGCGCTACCACTTCATCGCCGGCTGGCTGCCGTGGATCGCCGACGGCCTGAACATCTTCTTCACCGTCGGAGCCCTGCTCTGGTCGGCCGCGATGATCATCGTGCCGCAACGGGTCGACCCGCCGCTGCTGATCTTCGCCATCCCGCCGCTGACGCTGTTCTTCTTCAAGCTCGGCAAGATCGTGTTCCTCTACCAGCGTGCGGTGGGGGTCAACCTGAAGGACGCCTTCTGTGCCGCCATCGCCGGCCTGGCGCTGTCGCACACCATCGCCAAGGCGGTGCTGTACGGGTTCTTCACCAAGACCATCCCGTTCTTCCGTACGCCGAAGATGCGCACCAACCACGGCCTGCTGATGGCCCTGGCCGAAGCCCGCGAGGAAGTGTTCATCATGCTGCTGCTGTGGGGTGCCGCCATCGGCATCGCCATCGTGCAGGGCCTGCCCAGCTCCGACGTGAAGTTCTGGGTCGCCACCCTGCTGGTGCAGTCGCTGCCCTACGCTGCCGCACTGGTCATGGCACTGCTGTCCTCGGCGCCGAAACCGGTGGTGGCCGAGCAGCCCCAACCCGCCGCGGCCTGACCTCCGCGAGCGTCCTAAACGGCGGCCAATGGCCGCCGTTTATGTTTTAAGATGTCGCCCTTTTCCGCCTTGCCGCCCCGGAGCCCCTGCATGACCGCCCTCTCCCCCACCCTGGAACTCGCCTGCGACCTGATCCGCCGCCCGTCGGTCACCCCGGTCGACGAAGGCTGCCAGGACCTGATGATGCGCCGCCTGGAAGCCGCCGGCTTCCGCATCGAACGCATGCGCATCGAAGAGGTGGAGAACTTCTGGGCGATCCGTGGCGGCGAGGGCCCGGTGCTGTGCTTCGCCGGCCACACCGACGTGGTGCCCACCGGTCCGGTGCAGGCCTGGCAACACCAGCCGTTCGAGGCCTTGGTGGACGAGCACGGCATGCTCTGCGGCCGTGGCGCCGCCGACATGAAGGGCAGCCTGGCCGCCATGGTGGTGGCGGTGGAGCGCTTCGTTGCCGAGCACCCAGACCACAAGGGCGCCATCGCCTTCCTCATCACCAGTGACGAGGAAGGCCCGGCGCACCATGGCACCAAGGCCGTGGTGGAACGCCTGGCCGCCCGTGGCGAGCGCCTGGACTGGTGCATCGTCGGCGAGCCCTCCAGCACCACCCTGGTGGGCGACGTGGTGAAGAACGGCCGTCGTGGCTCCCTCGGCGCCACCCTCACCGTGCGCGGCGTGCAGGGCCACGTGGCCTACCCGCACCTTGCGAAGAACCCGATCCACCTGGCCGCCCCGGCGCTGGCCGAACTGGCGGCGGAGCACTGGGACGACGGCAACGCCTTCTTCCCGCCCACCAGCTTCCAGGTCTCCAACCTCAATGCCGGCACCGGCGCGACCAACGTCATTCCCGGCGAACTGAAGGCGGTGTTCAACTTCCGCTTCTCCACCGAATCCACCGTCGAAGGCCTGCAGCAGCGGGTCAACGCCATCCTCGACAAGCACGGCCTGGACTACCACGTGGAGTGGGCCCTGTCCGGCCTGCCGTTCCTCACCGAGCCCGGCGAGCTGCTGGACGCGGTGGCCGCCAGCATCAAGGCCGTGACCGGCCGCGAGACCACGCCCTCCACCAGTGGCGGCACCTCCGATGGCCGCTTCATCGCCACCATGGGCACCCAGGTGGTGGAACTCGGCCCGGTCAACGCCACCATCCACCAGGTCAACGAACGCGTCCTGGCCAGCGACCTGGACCTGCTGACCGACATCTACCAACAGACCCTCGTCCGCCTGCTGGCCTGATCATGCTCACCTGCCCCCTCTGCCAGGGCGCCCTCACGGCGCTCGACAACGGCGTCGCCTGCCCCGCCGGCCACCGTTTCGACCGCGCCCGCCAGGGCTACCTCAACCTGCTGCCGGTGCAGCACAAGAAGAGCCGCGACCCGGGCGACAACGCCGCCATGGTGGAAGCCCGCCGGCGCTTCCTCGACGGCGGCCACTACGCACCCCTGGCCCGCCGCCTGGCGGAACTGGCAGCCGAGCGCCAGCCGGGCCGCTGGCTCGACATCGGCTGTGGCGAGGGCTACTACACCGCCCAGCTCGCCGACGCCCTGCCGGAAGCCGACGGCTACGCGCTGGACATCTCCCGCGAGGCGGTCAAACGTGCCTGCCGCCGCACACCCAACCTCACCTGGCTGGTGGCGAGCATGGCCCGCGTGCCACTGGCCGATGCCAGCTGCCAGTTGCTGGCCAGCGTCTTCAGCCCGCTGGACTGGCAGGAAGCGCAGCGCCTGCTGGCCCCGGGCGGCGGCCTGCTGCGCATGGGCCCGACCCGCGGCCATCTGATGCAGCTGCGCGAGCGCATCTATGACGAGGTGCGCGACTACGACGACCAGAAGCACCTGGCGCTGATTCCCGACGGAATGGCCCTGGCCCACAGCGAAACCCTGGAGTACACCCTGCACCTGGACAGCGCCGAGGCCCGTGCCGACCTGCTGGCGATGACGCCCCACGGCTGGCGTGCCAGCGCCGAGCGCCGCGCTGCGGTGATCGCCGAACCGTTCGACGTGACGGTGTCCATCCGCTACGACTGGATCGTCAAGGCCTAGCCCCGGCGGGCTCGAAATAGCGCCCACTCCCCCTTAAACTTGCAGCCTCACG
Organism: Pseudomonas sp. SLBN-26; assembly: GCF_006715895.1. Taxonomy (NCBI): domain Bacteria; kingdom Pseudomonadati; phylum Pseudomonadota; class Gammaproteobacteria; order Pseudomonadales; family Pseudomonadaceae; genus Pseudomonas; species Pseudomonas sp. SLBN-26. The sequence continues at coordinate 5,733,880 of NZ_VFOB01000001.1, read as the reverse complement.
AGTGACCGCCCCGCGCACCGGCCGGGGCCCCGCCAGGACCTTCCCATGCGCCAACCCGATATAGAGATCTACCTGAAGGACGCCGAACAGGACGCTGTCACCGCCTGGCTGACCGAAGCCATCGGTCCCTGCAGCGACTGGCAGGCGCGCGGCCAGACCTTCAAGTGCCGCGCGGGGGACATCCCGGTGACCTGGCTGCCCAAGGCCGTGGGCAAGTGGCACAGCCTCCTGCTGGAAAGCGATGCAACCCCCTGGGACAGCGACCTGGCCTGCGCCCAGGCGGCCCACCAGGCGCTGGGCGTGGAGATCCGCTGCGCCCCCGGCGGCTGGGACGAAGCCCTGGGCGAGGAAGATGCCGACCGCTGGCTCAAGGTCAATGCCGACGGCGTCAGCGAGATCACCTGGCGTACGGACTGACCCCTCCCGCTGCAGACGAACCCGGCCTCGGCCGGGTTCTTTCATTCCGGCCCCCTTACGCCGCCTTGTTCATGAAGCGTCTGCAGCTGCATCCCTGAATCAGCAGCTGCACATCGCCTTCAAATTCGACACCCCCTGCGTGAAATGACCTACACGCGGAGCAGACGGACGGACTTTGACAATCATTCTCATTCTAATTAGTATCGCCATCCATCGAATCCAACCACAGGTGCCGGTCCCCATGTACGTCTGCCTCTGCCAAGGTGTCACCGACGGTCACATCCGCGAAGCGATCTACGAAGGTTGCTGCAGCTACCGTGAGATTCGCGAGACGCTCGGCGTCGGCACCCAGTGCGGCAAATGTGCCTGCCTGGCCAAGCAGGTGGTGCGCGAGACCCTCACCGAGGTCCAGAGCAGCCAGGCCGCCCTCGCCTACCCGGCCACTTTCGTACCGGCCTGAACACCCTCTTATGAAGAACCGGACCTCGAGTCCGGTTTTTTTATGCCCGCAAATCAAGCAGTTAGCGACAAGACGCGGACTTGAAGCGTTCGTATTCACATTCAAATTATCTTATATATCAAGCACTTACGTTGACACCTCAGCGGAACTGGTTAAAATTCCGTCACTCAACCCCTTGCGTGGCAGGACCCCCTCATGAAAGGCGACAAGAAAGTCATCCAGCATCTCAACAAGATCCTCGGCAACGAACTGGTGGCCATCAACCAGTACTTCCTGCACGCCCGGATGTACGAGGACTGGGGCCTGAAGAAGCTCGGCGAGCACGAGTATCACGAGTCCATCGACGAGATGAAGCACGCCGACAAGCTCATCAAGCGCATCCTCTTCCTGGAAGGCATCCCGAACCTGCAGGACCTGGGCAAGCTGATGATCGGCGAGAACACCAAGGAAATGCTCAGCAGCGACCTGAAGCTGGAGCACAACGCCCTGCCGGACCTGAAGGCCGCCATCGCCTACTGCGAAAGCGTCGGTGACTACGGCAGCCGCGAGCTGCTGGAAGACATCCTCGAGTCCGAGGAAGAGCACATCGACTGGCTGGAAACCCAGCTGGGCCTGATCGAGAAGGTCGGCCTGGAGAACTACCTGCAGTCGCAGATGGACGAGTAAGACACCCGCCCATGAAAAAGCCCCGCATCAGCGGGGCTTTTTCATTTCAGCGGGAGGCTCAGGCGCCGGCCTTGCTCACCGCATCCTTGATCAGTTGCTGCAACTCGCCCTTCTCGTACATCTCGACGAGGATGTCGCTGCCGCCGACCAGCTCACCGGCGACCCACAGCTGCGGGAAGGTCGGCCAGTTGGCGTACTTGGGCAGGTTGGCGCGGATTTCCGGGTTCTGCAGGATGTCGACGTAGGCGAACTTCTCGCCACAGCCCATCAGGACCTGGGCAGCACGGGCGGAGAAACCGCACTGGGGAGCATTGGGAGAGCCCTTCATGTACAGCAGGACGGTGTTGTTGGCGATCTGCTCTTTGATGGTTTCGATGATATCCATGGCTACCTCGGCTGAACTATCCGACTACAGGGTCGGCGCGGTGGCGGCATTGTAACGGAAGTCCGAGCATGTCGCTCGGACTTGCACGGTCACTTTTCAGGCCGCCACCACCTCCACCGGCACGCCATTCAGCGCGGCATTGCCGGACACGGCATCGAGGAACCGCTCGTCGGTCAGGTCATTGGCACTGGCCCCTGGCAACTCGGCGGCGATGGCCATCATCACACCGGGCCGCCCATGGCCCCAGCCGTGGGGCAGGCTCACCACGCCGGGCATCATCTCCAGGCTCGCGGCTACCTCCACCTCGATGCTGCCGACCCGCGAACGCACCCTCACCCGCTGGCCATCGCGCAGCCCGCGCCGGGCAAGGTCGTCCGGGTGCATGAGCAGCTGGTGGCGCGGCTTGCCCTTCACCAGGCGGTGGTAGTTGTGCATCCAGGAGTTGTTGCTGCGGACATGCCGCCGGCCGATCAGCACCAGCTCGCCGGCCACCGGAGCGGGTTGCTCGGCGAAGCGCGCCAGGTCCTGCATGAACAGCGCCGGGTCGGCCACCACGCGGCGCGCCTCGGTCTTGAGGCGGCCGGCCAGGTTCGGCTTGAGCGGCCCCAGGTCCAGCCCGTGGGGGTGCTCCGCCAGGCGCTCGACGGAAAGCCCCCAGCTGGAGCGCTCGCCATAGGGGCCGAAGCGCAGCCCCATGTCGATCATCTGCCGTGGCGGCAGGGTCGGCTTCAGCTCCACGCCGGTGCGCGCCGCGAAGGCCTTGGCCAGCCCGACGAAGATCTCCCAGTCATCCAGCGCACCAGCCGGCTTGGCCAGCACCGGTTCGTTGAAACGGGTGACGTTGCGCACCGCGAACAGGTTGAAGGTGGTGTCGTAGTGGTCGTGCTCCAGCGGCGCGGTCGGCGGCAGGATCAGGTCGGCGTAGCGCGTCGTCTCGTTGATGTAGAGGTCGACGCTGACCATGAACTCCAGCCCGTCCAGCGCCTGCTCCAGGCGCCGCCCGTTGGGGGTGGAGAGCACCGGGTTGCCGGCCACGGTGACCAGGGCGCGGATCTGCCCTTCGCCTGGGGTCAGCATCTCCTCGGCCAGGGCCGAGACGGGCAGTTCGCCGCCGTACTCGGGCAACCCGGAGACGCGGCTGTGCCAGCGCCCGAAGTGGCCGCCGGAGGTGGTCGACACCAGGTCCACCGCCGGCTCGGTGCAGAGCACACCGCCGGCCTGGTCAAGGTTGCCGGTGACCAGGTTGATCACCTGGATCAGCCATTGGCACAGGCTGCCGAACGCCTGGGTGGACACGCCCATGCGCCCGTAGCACACCGCCCGTTCGGCAGCGGCGAAGTCGCGCGCCAGCTGGCGGATCATCGAGGGCTCGATGCCGCAACGCGGCCCCATGGCCTCGGCGGTGAAGGCCACCACGGCCTGACGCACGGCGTCGAGGCCATCCACCGGCAGGTGTGTGGCCCGGCCGAGGCCCTCCTCGAACAGGGTGCTGAGCATGCCCAGCAGCAGGGCGGCGTCCTGGCCCGGCCGCACGAACAGGTGCTGGTCGGCGATGGCGGCCGTCTCGCTGCGCCGCGGGTCCACCACCACCAGGCGCCCGCCCCTGGCCTTGATCGCCTTCAAGCGCTTCTCCACGTCCGGCACCGTCATGATGCTGCCGTTGGAGGCCAGCGGATTGCCGCCGAGGATCAGCATGAAATCGGTGTGATCGATGTCCGGGATCGGGATCAGCAGCCCGTGGCCGTACATCTGGTGGCTCACCAGGTGGTGGGGCAACTGGTCCACCGAGGTGGCGGAGAAGCGGTTGCGGGTCTTCAGCAGGCCGAGGAAGTAGTTGCTGTGGGTCATCAGCCCGTAGTTGTGCACGCTGGGGTTGCCCTGGTACACGGCGACCGCCTGCTGCCCGTGGCGGGCCTGGATATCGGCCAGTCGCTCGGCCACCAGCGCAAAGGCTTCGTCCCAACCGATGGGCTGCCACTCGCTGCCCGCCCGGCGCATGGGCTGGCGCAGGCGATCAGGGTCGTTCTGGATGTCTTGCAGGGCCACGGCCTTGGGGCAGATATGCCCACGGCTGAAGCTGTCCTGCGGGTCGCCCTTGATGGAGAGGATGTGCCGCGAGCCGTCCGCCCGGTCCTCGGTTTCGATGGCCAGGCCGCAGATGGCCTCGCACAGGTGGCACGCACGGTAGTGAACGGACTTGGTCATGGCCTTGCCTCATGTTCTTGTTCGAGACGACCGGTCGGGTCGCAATCGCTGAACTATGGAAGCAGGGCTGCCGCTTGACCAGCGGCTTAAGCGATGTGAATCGGCAGGCATCAAGCCTGCCGATTCGGGTGGTGCGGGCTTACTTGATGGAGCGGATGGTGCCCTTGTTGCCCACGACCTTGGCGCTGACTTTCTTGAACACGAAGTAGTCGTCGATGTTCAGCTCGTAGCGCGGGGCGACGATCAGGTCGGCGCCGGAGTTCTTCACGGCCTTGAAGGCAGCAGCGGACTTCACCGCGCCAACCGGATCGGGACCGAACGGCAGGCCGGCGGAGGCGCCGCCGTAGGTGACGCCGTCAGCGAACTGGCTGTCGCCACCGAACTGGATGAAGTTGAACAGGATGTTCACTTCGGACTGCCCGCTGATCGACTCACCGACGGCAACGTCGGCTCTCAGGTCGGTCTGGACTTCGGCTTCCAGGGCGGAAGACGGCTGGCTGATGTGGTAGCTGCTGCAGCCGGTTACCGAAGCAATCAGCGCCATCAGGGCAGCGGGCATCAGGAACTTTTTCATGTGGTACTCCATGTCTGGGAATGTGCCTCGGTCCTGTTCCACGTCTTGATGGACCGAGCCCCGGACCGGGTCCGATCCGGGGAGGCGACACCCTACAGCCCTGGTTTTTTTCCCATCAGTTCATGACTTCCCAAGCTGCCGTCAGGCTACTCCCCGCCACTTCGACGAAGCATCTGCGGGGCAATTTGCGCCTATGCGTAATTTCCTTATAAGATCGCGCCTTCCCCATTCCGTCGCCCCCGAGCGGCCCAGCCCGCCGGTCCCGCCTGCTTTTCCTCGAAAAACCCGGCCCGGACTTGCGGCCAGCGGCAACAAAAAAGGTAGTCAGCAATGAGCGCAAGGCATTTTCTCTCCCTGATGGATTGCACCCCCCAGGAGCTGAGCAGCCTGATCCGTCGAGCCATCGAGCTGAAGGACCTGCGCCATCGAGGGGTGCTCTACGAGCCGCTCAAGAGCCGCGTGCTGGGGATGATCTTCGAGAAGGCCTCCACCCGTACCCGCCTGTCCTTCGAGGCCGGCATGATCCAGCTCGGCGGCCAGGCGATCTTCCTGTCCCCGCGCGATACCCAGCTGGGCCGTGGCGAGCCGATCAGCGACTGCGCCATCGTCATGTCGCGCATGCTCGATGCGGTGATGATCCGCACCTTCGCCCACAGCAAGCTGGTGGAGTTCGCCGCCCATTCCCGCGTGCCGGTGATCAACGGCCTGTCGGACGACCTGCACCCCTGCCAGTTGCTGGCCGACATGCAGACCTTCCAGGAGCACCGCGGCTCGATCCAGGGCAAGACCGTGGCCTGGATCGGCGACGGCAACAACATGTGCAACTCCTATATCGAGGCGGCGATCCAGTTCGACTTCCACCTCAACGTCGCCTGCCCCGAGGGCTACGAGCCCAGTGCCGCGCTGGTGGCCCAGGCCGGCGAGCGTGTCCGCGTGATGCGCGACCCTCGCGCAGCGGTGCGTGGCGCCCACCTGGTGAGCACCGACGTCTGGACCTCCATGGGCCAGGAAGAGGAAACCGAACGGCGCCTGGCCCTGTTCGCGCCCTACCAGGTGAACAAGGAAATGCTGGACCTGGCCGATGAAGCGGTTATCTTCATGCACTGCCTGCCAGCACACCGGGGCGAGGAAATCAGCATGGACCTGCTGGACGATCCCCGTTCAGTGGCCTGGGACCAGGCAGAAAACCGCCTGCACGCCCAGAAGGCGCTGCTGGAATTCCTCGTCGAACACGCGTCCAGAGCATGAGCCACGAACTGCTACTCAACCTGCGTGACCTGAGCTGCGGCTACCAGGATCAGCGCGTCGTCCAGAACCTCAACCTCCACCTCAACGCCGGGGACATCGGTTGCCTGCTGGGCCCCTCGGGTTGCGGCAAGACCACCACCCTGCGCGCCATCGCCGGCTTCGAGCCGGTGCTGGAAGGCGAGATCAGCCTCGCCGGCGAGGTCATCTCCCGCGCCGGCTACACCCTCGCCCCCGAGCGGCGGCGCATCGGCATGGTGTTCCAGGACTACGCCCTGTTCCCCCACCTCACCGTGGAAGAGAACGTCGGCTTCGGCATCCGCAAGCACCCGCAGCGCGAGCGCATCGTCGGCGAGCTGCTGGAGCTGGTGAACCTCTCGGCCCTGGCCAAGCGCTTCCCCAACGAGCTGTCCGGCGGCCAGCAGCAGCGCGTCTCCCTGGCACGCGCCCTTGCGCCGGAGCCGGCCCTGCTGCTGCTCGACGAACCCTTCTCCAACCTCGATGGCGAACTGCGCCGGCGCCTCAGCCACGAGGTCCGCGACATCCTCAAGGCCCGTGGCACCAGCGCCATCCTCGTCACCCACGACCAGGAGGAAGCCTTCGCCGTCAGCGACCAGGTCGGCGTGTTCAACAAGGGCCACCTGGAGCAGTGGGACACCCCCTACAACCTCTACCACGAGCCGGCGACCCCCTTCGTCGCCAGCTTCATCGGCCAGGGCTACTTCATCCGCGGCCAGCAACTGAGCCCCGACACCGTGCAGACGGAGCTGGGCACCATCCGCGGCAACCGCGCCTATACCTGGCCGGAAGGCAGTGCGGTGGACGTGCTGCTGCGGCCGGACGACATCGTCCCCGCCAGCGATGCCGGGCTGAAGGCCACCGTCACCGGCAAGACCTTCCTCGGCGCCGCCACGCTCTATCGCCTGCAACTGCCCACCGGCACCCAGCTGGAAGCCATCTTCCCGAGCCATGCCGACCACGCACCAGGCCAGGAAGTGGGCATCCGCATCGCCGCCGATCACCTGGTGGTGTTCCCCGCCCAAGGCAGCGTCGCCGCCCAGTTACCGGCACAGGACAACGGCGTCCGTCGCTACGTCACCGCCAGTTGATCCCGCCGCGCGTCGGCGAGCCGCTCAAGGCTCGCTGACGCCGTAGCGCCCCATCACCTCACGCAGCTTGCCGTTCTCCCGGTAACGGGCCAGGCCGTCCTCGAAGATCGCGGCGTAGCGTGCGCTGGCAGTCAGCGCCGGGGAAAAGGCCAGGTAGATGGCCACGTCCGGCGAGCGGCAGCCCGCCAGGCGCAGGCGCTCGGAGGGCGGCAAGGTGGATTGCAGGTTGTCCATCACCCAGCTGTTCTCGATGGTCGCATCGAGCCGACCGTGACGGACCTTCTCCATGTTCATGTCCAGCGCCTGGTCGCCCGCCACCACCTGCACCCGGTCCCCGCGACTGCGGTGCATGCGGATGTAGGTATCGATTTCCTGGCCGTAGCTGTAGCTGTTGATGCTGCCCAGGCGCACCTGCTGCAGCGAGGGCAGCCCCTGGTAGCGCCACGTGGCATCCAGCGCCGTGTAGAAGCACATGCGCGAGATGCCGGGCGCGGTGGGGGTGTAGACGAAATCCGGTGCGTCCTGGATGCCGGCACCGATCACCGCGTTGACCTTCCCCGCCCGCGCATCGCTGAGTGCCCGAGCCCAGTTGACCACCCGGTACTCCACCTCGATGCCGGACTCGGCAAAGATCTCCCGGGCCAGCTCGACGAAGATCCCCGGCCGGGGTGAATCGGGCTGGCAATTGATCGGGCACCACAGGTCACCGGCAATGACCAGGGTCTCCGCCTTCGACAAGCCGGAGGCGAACAGGGCGACCAAGCCGAATAGCAGGGCCGCGGGGGTTGAACGTGCATCCTGTGTGGTCAAGGCGAACTCCCTTCGTGAGCGGCCGACCAGGCGTGCAACTACCCCTGGGAAGCCTCGCTGCGTACTCGCTGGACGGCATCCAGCCATCCCTCGTAAAGCTTGGCCCGGTGGGCCTCCGCCATGCGCGGCGCAAAGCGCTGCTGGCGGTGCCAGTGACGGGCGATTTCGTCCAGATCCCGGTACAGCCCCGCCTTCAGGCCCGCCAGGTAGGCGGCGCCCAGGGCGGTGGTCTCGGTCACCTCGGGGCGTTCGACTGCCACACCGAGGATGTCCGCCAGGAACTGCATGACCCAATTGTTTTCCACCATCCCGCCGTCCACGCGCAGAGCGCTGGGCGCGGCGGCCCCGTCCTGGCGCATGGCTTCCAGCAGATCACGGGTCTGGTAGCACACCGACTGCAGGCCGGCGGTGACGATCTCCTTGATACCGGTGTCGCGGGTCAGGCCGAAGATCGCGCCCCGGGCCTTCGGGTCCCAGTAAGGCGCCCCCAGGCCCGTGAAGGCCGGCACCAGATAGACGCCACAAGCATCCCCGGTCTGCTCCGCCAGCGCCTCGGTATCCCGGGCATGGCTGATCAGCTTGATGCCGTCACGCAACCACTGAACCGCCGCACCGGCGACGAAGATACTGCCTTCTACAGCGTAGGTCACCTTCCCATCCAAGCGGTAACCCACGGTGGTCAGCAGACGGTTGCGCGAGGTAACCGGCGTGTCGCCGGTGTTCTGGATCATGAAACAGCCGGTGCCGTAGGTGCTTTTCACCATGCCCGGCTGGAAGCAGGCCTGGCCGATCAGCGCCGCCTGCTGGTCGCCGGCCATGCCCAGCACCGGGATGGCGCTGCCCAGCAGCCCGGCCTCGGTGATGCCGAACTCGGCAGAGCAGTCCAGCACCTCCGGCAGCAGGCTCGGCGGAATGTCGAACAGCTGCGTCAGGTGATCGTCCCAACGCTGCTCATGGATGTTGAACAGCAGCGTGCGCGAGGCGTTGGTGGCGTCGGTGCGGTGCACCTTGCCGCCGGTCAGGCGCCACAGCAGGAAGCAGTCCACCGTGCCGAAGCGCAGCTCACCGCGCTCGGCGCGCTCACGGGCGCCCGGCACGTTGTCGAGGATCCAGCGCAGCTTGGTGGCGGAGAAATACGGGTCGATCAGCAACCCGGTGCGCCGCGCCACTTCCTCGTCGTGCCCATCGGCCTTGAGGCGGGAGCAGTAGTCGGCGGTGCGGCGGTCCTGCCAGACGATGGCTGGGTGGATCGGCGTACCGGTCTCGGCGTCCCACACCAGGGTGGTCTCGCGCTGGTTGGTAATGCCGATGGCCGCGATCTGCGACGCCTGCAGCCCGCTCTGGCGGATGGCCTCGCGGCAGACCTTGAGGGTCGTCAGCCAGATCTCCTCGCCGTCGTGCTCCACCCAGCCGTCCTTCGGGAAGTACTGCTTGAACTCCGTCTGGGCGCGGGCGACAGGCAGGCCCTGGGCACTGAATACGATGGCGCGACTGCTGGTCGTGCCCTGGTCGATGGCAAGAAGGTACTGGGCCATTCCGGCTTCCTTGTTGTTATGGAGGGGTCATTCCCGCCCGATGGCGGCGAACTGGGCCTGGGTGTGTTCGGCCAGCACCTGCGCCGCCAGCTCCACTTCCAGGCCACGCCGACCGGCGCTGACATGAATGGTGGGGTGGTCCAGCGCGGAGCGGTCGATGAAGGTGCGCAGGCGCTTCTTCTGCCCCAGCGGGCTGATGCCGCCCACCAGGTAGCCGGTGGCGCGCTGCGCCGCATCGGCCGGGGCCATGTCGGCCTTCTTGGCGCCCGCCGCATGAGCCAGGGCCTTCAGATCAAGGCTGCCGGCCACCGGCACCACGGCCACCAGCAGCTCGCCCTTCTCGGTGGCCGCCAGCAGGGTCTTGAACACCCGCGCCGGGTCCAGCCCGAGCTTTTCCGCCGCCTCCAGGCCATAGGAGGGCGCCTTCGGGTCATGGGTATAGCTGAGCACACGGTGCTCGGCCTTGGCCTTCTTGAGCAGGTCGATGGCTGGAGTCATGTTCGATAGTGAAAACAATGCGACGAAGTGGTCGTACCTTAGCTGAAAAGTCGCTCTTCGACAGCCCGCCGCTATAATGCGCGTCAAAAATCCGGGACCCCGTTCATGACCCTGGCCCCCCGCCAACAGAACATCCTCGACCTCGCCCGCGAACGCGGCTACGTCAGCATCGACGAACTGGCCCAGGCCTTCGCGGTGACGCCGCAGACCATCCGCCGCGACATCAACCAGCTCGCCGAACAGGGCCTGCTGCGACGCACCCATGGTGGCGCGGCCGCCGATGCCTCGAGCATCCAGAACACCGCCTACGCCATGCGCGCCGGGCAGATGCGCGACGAGAAGCAGCGCATCGCCGAAGCCGTGGCGGCGCAGATCCCCGACCACGCCTCGCTGTTCATCAACATCGGCACCACCACCGAAGCCATCGCCCGCGAACTGATGGGGCACAAGGGCCTGAAGGTGATCACCAACAACCTGCACGTCGCCGCCCAGCTCGCCGACCGACCCGATTTCGAAGTGCTGGTGGCCGGCGGCACGGTGCGCAGCGACGGCGGTATCGTCGGCCCCTCGGCAGTGGACTTCATCCGCCAGTTCAAGGTCGACTTCGCCATCGTCGGCATCAGCGGCATCGACGAGGACGGCAGCCTGCTGGACTTCGACTACCAGGAGGTGCGCGTCTCCCAGGCCATCATCGACAACGCCCGCCAGGTGTTCCTCGCCGCCGACTCCAGCAAATTCGGTCGCAACGCCGTGGTGCGCATGGGCTCCATCGCCCTGGTGGACCGCCTGTTCACCGACCACGCCCCCTCCCCCGCCCTGGCCCGGCTGATGGCCGAGCACAAGGTCCAGCTCGAACCGGTCTGATCCCGCCTGCCTTTCGTCGCCCATCCCGCCGTGGCCGCTCGGCGGGGGTGGCGATTCGCCTTCGCTTCGTCTAGCATTTTTCGGAAACGAACATTCAAAGTTCACTTTCGATTCAGGTGCCTTGCCATGCCCGCCTCGACGAAGCGCTCCGCGCCCATCTCCGAAGTCTATGACCTGGCCGTGATCGGCGGCGGCATCAACGGTGTCGGCATCGCCGCCGATGCAGCCGGGCGCGGCCTGTCGGTGTTCCTTTGCGAACGCGACGACCTGGCCCAGCACACCTCCTCCGCCAGCAGCAAGCTCATCCACGGCGGCCTGCGCTACCTGGAACACTACGAATTCCGCCTGGTGCGCGAGGCCCTGGCCGAACGCGAAGTGCTGCTGGCCAAGGCGCCGCACATCGTCCGCCCGATGCGTTTCGTGCTGCCCCATCGCCCGCACCTGCGCCCGGCATGGATGATCCGCGCCGGCCTGTTCCTCTACGACCACCTCGGCAAGCGCGAGAAGCTGCCCGGCTCCCGTGGTCTGCGCTTCGGCGTCGGCAGCCCGCTGCAGGCCGGCATCAGCCGTGGCTTCGAATATTCGGATTGCTGGGTCGACGACGCGCGCCTGGTGGTGCTCAACGCCATGAGCGCCCGCGAGCACGGAGCCCACATCCACAGCCGCACCCGCTGCGTCAGCGCCCGGCGCAGCAAGGGCCTGTGGCACATCCACCTGGAACGTGCCGACGGCACCCTGCTGTCGATCCGTTCCCGGGCACTGGTCAACGCCGCCGGCCCCTGGGTCGCCCGCCTGCTGAAGGACGACCTCAAGCAGAAGTCGCCCTACGGCATCCGCCTGATCCAGGGCAGCCACATCGTCGTGCCCCAGCTCTACGAGGGCGAGCACGCCTACATCCTGCAGAACGAGGACCGCCGCATCGTCTTCGCCATCCCCTACCTGGGGCGTTTCACCCTGATCGGCACCACCGACCGCGAGTACCAGGGCGACCCGGCGAAGGTGGCCATCACCGAGGAAGAAACCCGCTACCTGCTCGACGTGGTCAACCAGCACTTCAAGAAGCAGATCAGCGCCGACGACATCCTGCGCACCTACTCCGGCGTGCGCCCGCTGTGCGACGACGAATCCGACGACCCGTCCGCCGTCACCCGCGACTACACCCTGGCGCTGGATGCCCACCCAGGCGAAGCCCCGCTGCTCTCGGTGTTCGGCGGCAAGCTCACCACCTACCGCAAGCTCGCCGAGTCGGCCCTGGCGCAGCTCGCGCCCTTCTTCCCGACCATGGGAGGCAGCTGGACTGCCACCGCCACCCTCCCCGGCGGCGAGTCCATGGACAGCCAGGAGGCCCTGGCCGAAGCCCTGTGCGAACGCTACGGCTGGCTGCCCAACAGCCTGGCCCGGCGCTGGGCCGGCACCTACGGCAGCCGCGTGTGGAAACTGCTGGAAGGGGTCGCCAACCTCACCGACCTGGGCGAACACCTGGGCGGCGGCCTCTACGCCCGCGAAGTGGACTACCTGTGCCGCGAGGAATGGGCGCAAGACGCCGAAGACATCCTCTGGCGCCGCACCAAGCAAGGGCTGTTCATGACCCCCGGCCAGCAGGAACGCCTCGCCCAATACCTGATCCACCGCGCCCAGGCCGACGCGGCCTGAAGCCTTGCGAGCAGCGCTCGCGCCTACATCCCCGCCATGAACCGATGCGGTTCGCCGAGCTCACCGCATCCTACGGCGGCTCCGTCCGTAGGATGGGCTGAGCTGTGCGAAGCCCATCGCTGGGGCGGCAAAGCGCCACGAGTGAACCTGACGTAGCCCGGACTTCAGTCCGGGAGGCCCCACGCCGCTCCCGGGCTGAAGCCCGGGCTACGAAGGTCAGGGCTTCGCGAGCAGCGCTCTCTCCTACATCCCCGCCATGAACCGATGCGGTTCGCCGAGCTCACCGCATCCTACGGGCGGCTCCGTCCGTAGGATGGGCTGAGCTGTGCGAAGCCCATCGCTGGGGCTGCACAGCGCCATGAGTGAACCTGACGTAGCCCGGACTTCAGTCCGGGAAGCCCCACCCGCTCCCGGGCTGAAGCCCGGGCTACGAAGGCCAAAGGCTTCGCGAGCAACGCCCGCGCCTACATCTCGCCTGACGGATCGATGCGGTTCGCCGAGCCCACCGCATCCTACGGGCAGCTCCGTCCGTAGGATGGGCTGAGCTGTGCGAAGCCCATCGCTGGGGCTGCACAGCGCCATGAATGAACCTGGCGTAGCCCGGACTTCAGTCCGGGAAGCCCCACACCGCTCCCGGGCTGAAGCCCGGGCTACAAAGGCCAGAGGTTTCGCGAGCAGCGCTCGCGCCTATGCAGGCGGCGCACTCACAACTGCGCGAAGTGCCCGTCCGCCGGCTGCCGGTGGGCCATCAGGTGCGGCAGCACGGCGGCCAGCAGCGGTTCCTTGAAGGCGTCCTGGAAGCGATGGGCGAGGCCGGGGATCAACCGCAGCTCCGCGCCCTTGATATGTGCCGCCACATGCACCCCGTGCATCACCGGCAGCAGCGGGTCGGCGGTGCCGTGCACCACCAGGGTCGGCACGTGCAGGCGGTTGAGCAGTTCCACCCGGCTCGGCTCGGCGAGGATCGCCAGCATCTGCCGCTGCACACCTTCGGGGTTGAACGCCCGGTCATAGGCCCGCGCGGCCTGCTCCAGCAGTTGCGCCCGGTCATCGGTCACCTGCGGGCTGCCCAGGGCGGCCAACAGGTCGGCCTGCTGTTCCAGCGCCACCTGGCGGTTCGGCGCCTCGCGGCGGGCCAGCAGCGCCAGCAAGGCATCGCTGGGCGCCGGCAGGCCCTGGGCGCCGGAACTGGTCATCACCAGGGTCAGGCTCAGCACCCGCTCCGGGGCCATGTCCGCCAGGTGCTGGGCGATCATCCCGCCCATGCTGGCGCCGAGCACATGAGCCTCGCGCACCTTCAGGGCGTCCATCAGGTGCAGCGCATCGCCGGCCATGTCCCGCAGGCTGTACGGCGCCTCCACGGGGAAGCCCAGGCGGTAGCGGATCACCTCATAGGTCAGGTTCGCGCTGGGCGCCGTCTGGGCCCAGGCGGACAGGCCGACATCCCGGTTGTCGTAGCGGATGACGCGAAAACCCTGCTCGCACAGCGCCGCCACCACCTCGTCCGGCCAATGGATGAGCTGTCCGCCCAGCCCCATGATCAGCAGCAGGGCCGGGTCATCGGCATCACCGATGCTCTGGTAGGCCAGGCGCACGTCCCCCAGCGCCACCGTCTCGGTGGGTACGTGGGTGTCGCAGCGCGCAGCGGCAAAGGCTGGCAGGCCGCCCAGCAGGGCGACGAGAAGAATGAACAGGCGCATGGTGGAAATCCGGAATGCAGAACCCCAGTGAAGCGCGATTCTGATGAATTCCCGTCGTGCGCTCTGCCACAGAACCGTGACAGTTTGATGAAGGGCGCCCAACGGTCATGGCGCCCTCCTCGCCTGATACCCGGAGGGGCGTCAGGCTAACTCCGCCCTCAGCTGCCGCGCCGCGGCCACCATGTTCACCAGCGCCGCCTCGGCCTCGGGCCAGCCACGGGTCTTCAGGCCGCAGTCGGGGTTGACCCACAGACGCTGCGGGTCGATGCGCCGTGCCGCCTTGCGCATCAGCTTGACCATCTCGGCGGTGTCCGGCACCCGGGGCGAGTGGATGTCGTAGACCCCCGGACCGATCTCGTTGGGGTAGGCGAAGGCCTCGAAGGCCTGCAGCAGCTCCATGTCCGAACGGGAGGTCTCGATGGTGATGACGTCCGCGTCCATCGCCGCGATGGACTCGATCACATCGTTGAACTCGCTGTAGCACATGTGGGTGTGGATCTGCGTGTCGTCGCGCACCCCGCTGGCCGCCAGGCGGAAGGCCTCGGTGGCCCACTCCAGGTAATGGGCCCAGCCGCTGTGGCGCAGGGGCAGCCCCTCGCGGAAGGCCGCCTCGTCGATCTGCACGATGCGGATGCCCGCCGCCTCCAGGTCCTGTACCTCGTCGCGGATGGCAAGCGCCAACTGGCGCGCCTGCACCTCGCGGGGCACGTCCTCGCGGGGGAAGGACCACATCAGCATGGTCACCGGCCCGGTGAGCATGCCCTTCATCCACTTGCCGGTCAGGCCCTGGGCATAGCGGATCCACTCCACCGTCATCGGCGCCGGGCGCGACAGGTCGCCGATGATGATCGCCGGCTTCACGCAGCGCGAGCCGTAGCTCTGCACCCAGCCGAAACGGCTGAACACGTACCCGTCCAACTGCTCGGCGAAGTACTCCACCATGTCGTTGCGCTCCGCCTCGCCGTGCACCAGCACGTCCAGCCCGAGGCGCTCCTGCACCTCCACCGCGTGGCGGATCTCGGCCTGCATGGCCTCGGTGTAGGCCGCCGCCGACAGGCTGCCCTGGCGGTAGGCCTGGCGTGCCAGGCGGATGGAAGCCGTCTGCGGGAAGGAGCCTATGGTGGTGGTGGGGAACGCCGGCAAGCCCAGGCGCTCGCGCTGGCGGACGATGCGCTGCTCGAAGGGCGACTGGCGCTGGCTGTCCTGCGGGCGGATGGCCGCCAGGCGCGCCGCCACCTCGGGCTTGTGGATGCGAGTGCTGGCCGCACGGGCCGCCAACGCTTCGCGGTTTGTAGCCAGGGCGGTGAGCACCTCGGGGTGCTCCGGTTCGCGCAGGGCGCGGGCCAGCAGCGCCAGTTCGGCGCACTTCTGCACGGCAAAGGCGAGCCAGCCCTTCACCTCGGCGTCCAGGCGATCCTCACGGGCCAGGTCCACCGGGCAGTGCAACAGCGAGCAGGAAGGCCCGACCCACAGCCGATCCCCCAGGCGCTCATGGGCGTGACGCAGCACCTCCAGCGCGCGGTCCAGGTCGCAGCGCCAGACGTTGCGGCCGTTCACCACGCCGAGGGACAGCACCTTGTAGGCCGGCAACCGGTCGAGGATGGTCGGGTACTGCTCGGGGGCGCGCACCAGGTCGATGTGCAGGCCGTCCACCGGCAGGCTGGCGGCCAGCCCGAGGTTGTCCTCCAGGCCGCCGAAATAGGTGGCCACCAGTTTGCGCAGCGGCTCGCGCTGCAGCAGGTTGTAGGCCCGCTCGAAGGCGGTGCGCCAGTCCTGGGGCAGGTCCAGGGCGAGGATCGGCTCGTCGATCTGCACCCACTCCACGCCCTGCTCGGCCAGGCGCTGGAAGATCTCGCCGTACACCGGCAGCAGTTGCTCCAGCAGGTCCAGGCGGTCGAAGGCGCCGCCCTTGGCCTTGCCCAGCCAGAGGTAGGTCAGCGGACCGAGCACCACCGGCTTCACGGCGTGGCCCAGCGCCAAGGCTTCGTCGACCTCCTCGAAGAGCTGTTCCCAACCGAGGTGGAAGGTCTGGCCGGCGCTGAATTCGGGGACCAGGTAGTGGTAGTTGCTGTCGAACCACTTGGTCAGCTCCTGGGCGTGTCCGCCGCAGCAGCCAGCCCCCACGCCACGGGCCATGGCGAACAGGGTCGCCAGGGTGGCGCGACCGTCGGCCGGGCGGAAGCGCTCCGGCACCGCGCCGACCATCAGGGAATGGGTGAGCACCTGGTCGTACCAGGCAAAGTCGCCCACCGGCAGCAGTTCGATGCCCGCCTCGGCCTGCAGGCGCCAGTGCTCGGCGCGCAGGGTGCGGCCCACGTCGCGCAGGCCGGCTTCGTCCAGCTCGCCCTTCCAATGGGCTTCAAGGGCCTTCTTCAGCTCGCGATCGCGACCAATGCGGGGAAAGCCGAGGGAATGTACCCGGACCATGTCTGTCTCCTTGTCTGTGAATGCCGGGCATTCTGGGCACCCACAGAACATGAGACAAACTCATAAAATTCTCTTTCAACTCAAGAAACGCTCATACAAAACCGAGCACTCAGGTGCCCGACTTGAAGCGCGTGAAGGCCCGGGTCAGGGCGCGGTTGAAGGCCGAGCCGTTGTCGTTCTTGGTATACAGCCGGGCGCGCACCTCGGCCGGCGGGTAGGTGCCGGGGTCGGCGAGGATCGCCGGGTCCACCGTGGCCGAGGCCGCCGTCACCGCGTTGGCGTAGCCGATGCTGTTGGTGATCGGGCCGATCACGTCCGGCCGCATGAGGAAGTCCATCAGCGCCAGCCCCTCGCGGGGGTGCGGTGCATCCGCCGGGATGACCATCGCATCGAACCAGATCTGCGCGCCCTCCCGCGGAATCGAATAGCGGATGTGGTACGGCTTGCCGGCCTGGGTCGCCTGGCTGGCGGCCACCGTGGCGTTGCCGTTCCAGGCCATCGCCAGGCAAGTGTTGCCGTTGGCCAGGTCGTTGATGTTGCGGTCGTTGGCGAAGTAGCGGATCGAGGGGCGGATCGTCGCCAGGTGCTCGGCGGCCTTCTTCAGGTCGTCCAGGTTCTGGCGGTTGATGTCCAGGCCGAGGTAGCGCATGGCCGCGCCGAACACCTCGTTGGGGTCGTCCAGCAGGCTCACCCCGCAGTCGGCGAAGCGCGCCACCACCGCCGGGTCCATCAGCATCGCCCAGCTGTCCACCGGGGCATCGGCCATGCGTGTGCGGATGGCCTCCTCCTGGTAGCCGAAGCCGGTGGTGCCCCAGGCGTAGAGCCCGGCGTAGCGGTTGCCCGGGTCGAAGGCGGCCATGTGCTGGACGAATTCATCCCCCAGCCCGGCGAAGTTCGGCAGCGCGCCCTTGTCCAGCGGCTGGATGGCGCCGCTGCGGATCGCCCGCTGCAGGTGCTGGCCGGCGGTCAGCACCAGGTCGTAGCCGCTGTGGCCGGTGAGCAGCTTGGTCTCCATCGCCTCCAGGGAGTCGAAGTGGTCGGCCACCACGCGGATGCCCGTCTCGGCCTGGAAGCGCGAGAGGGTATCCGGTGCCATGTACTCGCCCCAGATGAACAGGTTGACCTGCCGGGGCGCGTCCTCGGCCTGGGCACACAGGCCCAGGCCGAGCAGGAGTGCGGCTGCGAGCGAGCGCATGGTGAGCCTCCTAGCGCTGCCGCGCGGCGTATTGCGGCATGGTGATGCAGGCGACGTTGCCGCCCCCCAGGAGGATCTCGCGGGAGAAACCGATGCCGAGGATGCGGTGCTGCGGGAACAGCTCCGCCAGGGTGGCCTGGGCGACCACGTCGCACGGGTCGTTGAACAGCGGCAGCACGATGGCCGAGTTGCCGGCGTAGTAGTTGATGTACGACGCACAGATGCGGGTGCCGGCCTCGCGCAGGTGGGTGCCGTCCACCTGGTCCAGCCCCTCGGCTTCCTCCGCCGTCCACTCCAGCACGCGCGGTTGCGGGAGCTTGTGCACCTCTAGCGCGCGACCACGAGCGTCACGGGTACTGCGCAGGATGTCGTAGGCCTCCTGGTAGATCTCCCACTGCGGGTCGCTGCGGTCGTCGGTCCACTGCATCACCACCACGCCGGGGCGCACGAAGCAGGCCAGGTCGTCGATGTGGCCATCGGTCTCGTCGAACTTGCAGCCACGGGGCAGCCAGATGACCTGGTCGGCGCCCAGGTAGTCGCACAGGCGCCCGGTCATTTCCGTCTTGCCCAGGTGGGCGTTGCGGTTGCGGTTGAGCAGGCATTGCTCGGTGGTCAGCACGGTGCCCTGGCCGTCGCTCTGGATACCGCCCATCTCGGCGATGAAGGGGGCGCGGTAACGGTCGTAGCCCTCGATCTCGAGGATCTTCTGGGCGATCTGGTCGTCCTTGTCCCAGGGGTAGTAGAGGCCGCCATCGAGGCCGCCGTAGGCGTTGAACTCGAAGTCCACGCCACGCACCTCGCCGGTGGCGTCGTTGACCAGGAAGGCCGGGCCGCTGTCGCGGAACCAGGTGTCGTTGCAGGTCATCTCCACCACCCGCACGTGCTCGGGCAGCAGGCGGCGGGCGTTGGCGTATTGCGCTGCCGAGGCGCAGACGGTGACCGGCTCGCTGCTGGCGATGGCGCTGACGATCTGCACCCAGACCTTCTGCGCCGGCTTGGCGCCGTTGCGCCACACGTCCGGGCGCTCCGGCCAGCCGAGCCAGCAGCGGGCCTTGGGTTCGAATTCACCGGGCAGGCGGAAGCCGTCGGCCTTGGGCAGGGAAGTCAGGGTACGTGCCATGTTCAGGTCCTCGTGGGGGATGGGAATGCCCCGACAGTACCCGCGCCGACGCGGCGGCGACCAATGACCTTTTTCGCTTAACCCATGAATTCAATTCACATATCTGCCAACTGATCAGTGAACCAATCGACGAATTGCGCCACTGCCGGCTTGTCCAGCCGCAGGCGCTCGCACACCAGCGCGTACTGCCCGAGAGACGGCACCTGGGCCGCGAACGGCCGCACCAGCCGGCCGCTGGCCAGGTCCTCGGCGCTGGTGAGGTTGTCGCCGATGGCAACCCCCTGGCCCCGCGCCGCCGCCTCCATGGTCAGCCCCGCGTGGCCCAGGTACAGGTGCCGGGCCGGACGCAGGTCGGCGGCGTGGGTGGCCAGCCAGGCGTTCCAGGTCTTGCCGTCCTGGTCGTCGTGCAGCAGGCAGTGGCGCGCCAGGTCGCGGGGGTGCTTGAGGGGCGACTGGTTGAACAGGCCCGGGCTGCACACCGGGAAGAACTGCAGGGTCGGCAGCGGCCGCACGAAGTAGCCGCTGGCGTCCTCCGGACCGGTGCCGTAGATGATCGCCAGGTCCATCTCCGCACCGGGCAGCTGCGCCTCCAAAGGCTGCTCGTGCAGGTGAAGGGTGATCTGCGGGTGGCGCTCGGCAAAATCCGCCAGCCGCCCCACCAGCCACTTCTGCGCCAGCTCGGTGGTCACCGCCACCCGCAGCTGGGCCTGGGAACCGGGGTCGCGCAGCTCGTCGCAGGCATCGAGGATCAGCTCGAAGGCCTGCTGCAGGCTGTGCAACAGGCGCCGCGCCGGCGCACTGGGGCGAACCTGGCGCCCCTCGCGCTCGAACAGCGTCACCCCGAGCTGCTCCTCCAGCTGGCGGATCTGGTGGCTCACCGCGCTGTCGGTGACACACAGTTCCTGGGCCGCACGGCCGAAATGCGCATGGCGCGCGGCCGCCTCGAAGGTGCGCAAGGCGGTGAGCGAAGGCAGGCGACGCATGGCAGAAGGCTCCCGGAAACGGACGGCGCATGCTGGCGCAAGCCACAGGCTGCGACAAGGGCGCCGCTCGACACCCACACGATGGATGAAGGAAACTCATGGCCCTTCGATTCTTCACCAGTTCCATTCATGGACGGGAGCACACGCATGCTCGAAGTACGCCACCTCAAGACCCTGCATGCCCTGCGCGAGGCCGACAGCCTGGTGGAGGCCGCCGAGCGCCTGCACCTCACCCAGTCGGCCCTCTCCCACCAGTTCAAGGAGCTGGAGGAGCGCCTCGGCCTGCCCCTGTTCATCCGCAAGACCAAGCCGGTGCGCTTCACCAGCGCCGGCCTGCGCCTGCTGCAACTGGCCGACAGCCTGCTGCCGCAGATGCGCGCCGCCGAACGCGACCTGGCGCGCCTGGCCGGTGGCACCGCCGGGCGCCTGCACATGGCCATCGAGTGCCACAGCTGCTTCCAGTGGCTGATGCCCACCATCGACCAGTTCCGTGACGCCTGGCCGGAAGTCGAGCTGGACCTGGCCTCGGGCTTCTCCTTCGCCCCGCTGCCGGCCCTGGCCCGGGGCGACCTGGACCTGGTGGTGACCGCCGACCCCATCGAACTGCCGGGCATCAGCTACGTGCCGCTGTTCACCTACGAGGCACTGCTGGCCGTGGCCAACCAGCACCCGCTGGCGGGCAAACCCTACGTGGTGCCCGAGGACCTGGAGAGCGAAACCCTGATCACCTACCCGGTGGAGCGCGACCGCCTGGACGTGTTCACCCGCTTCCTCGAACCGGCCGACGTCGAGCCCGCGCAGATCCGCACGGCCGAGCTGACGGTGATGATGATGCAGCTGGTGGCCAGCGGCCGCGGCGTGTGCTGCCTGCCCAACTGGGCGCTGCACGAGTACAGCTCGCGGGGCTACGTCACCGCCAAGCGCCTGGGCGACAAGGGCCTGTACGCCACCCTGCACGCCGCCATCCGCGCCGACATGCTCGACGCCCCATTCATGCGCGACTTCCTCCTCACCGCCAAGGACACCTCCTTCGCCACCCTCGAAGGCGTCAGCGCCGCACGTTGATGCGCACCCAACCGACACCCTCCCTGTAGGGGCGACTTCAGTCGCCCAGCGGTGCGCAGCGCCGCCAAGGGCTTCGCGAGCAGAGCTCGCTCCTGCGGGCAAACCTCCACCCAAAGCCGCCCCACTGCGGTAACCCGCCCGCAGGGTGGGCTTCAGCCCACCATCGGAGCCACCCGCCGCACTGCTGCTGGACGTAAAAAACGACATCCACCCAACGCATGCAGTAGCCCGGACTTCAGTCCGGGAAAGATCCCGCCCCGCTCCCGGGCTGAAGCCCGGGCTACGTGCGCTAGAACAACGCCAGGCTGTAGCTGAGGATCACCCGGTTCTCGTCCACGTCGCGGCCTTCGCTGGTGCGGTACACGGCGTTGCGCCAGGCCAGCCCCAGGTCCTTGAGCGGGCCGCTCTGGATCACGTACTTGAGGTCGGTGTCGCGCTCCCATTCGTCCACTGCGCGGCCGTTGCCCAGGCGCCCGTCCCAGCCCTTGAAGTAGCGGGTCATCAGGCTCAGGCCGGGCAGGCCGAGGGCGGCGAAGTCGTAGTCGTAGCGCAGTTGCCAGGAGCGCTCGCCACGTTCGGAGAAGTCGTTGTACTGGCCGAAGTTCACCAGGTACGCATCCGCCCCGTGCACGTAGGGGAATGCGGTGTCGCCGTTCATGCGCTGCAGCCCCAGGCCCAGGGCGTGGCCGTCCTGGCGGCGGTAGGTGAACAGCGCGCCGAGGGCGCGGTTGTCGATCTCGCGGCGCCAGCCGGTGCCGGCGTCGCGGCTGTCGAACAGGCGCAGGTCCAGCTCCAGGCGGTCGCCGCCCACCGGCACCTGGCCGCGCAGGCCAAGGAAGTCCTGGCGGTAGACCTGTTCCAGGCTGCCGTGGTGGTAGCTCAGCACCCAGCCCGGCGCGGCTTCCCAGTCCACCCCGGCCAGGTCCAGGTGACCGGCACGGGGCGCGGCGGCGAAGCGTTTGTTGCGGTTGAACAGGGCCAGGTCGCTGCGCCCGCCCTCGTTGCGCTGGCTGACGTCATCGAGCCGCGCCAGGGTGAAGGTGAAACCCTCCAGCTCCCGTGCACTGAGCAGGCCGCCATGGAAGGTCTGGGGAAACAGCCGGCCGTTGTTGGGCTGCAGGGTCGGTAGCTTGGGCACCAGCGCCCCCAGGCGCAATTCGCTGCGGGAGGCCCGCAACTTGAGGGTCGGGTCCAGACGGCCGTAGCGGTCGGCGGCCTTGCCGCTGTCGCCACTGGGCAGCAGGCCGGTGCCGTCGCGGCCGCCGCCGGAATCCAGCTTCAGCCCCAGGCGACCGACGAGGTCCAGGCCGACGCCGACGGTGCCCTCGGTGGACCCGGAGCGATAGTCCAGCAGGAAGCCCTGGGCCCACTCCTCCGCGCGCGACACGCCGTGCCCCTCGCGGAAGTCGCGGTTCATGTAGAAGTTGCGCAGCTGCAGGCTGGCGCTGCTCCCCTCGACGAAGCCCTCGGCGCCCTGGGCCAGGCCGCTGGCGCCGACGAGCAGCACGGTGATTGAAAGGCAGTGGGTACGTTTCTTGTTGTTGTGCATGGTGCTCTCCAAGGCGGGGCCCGCCGGGGGCCCCGAAGACGGGGCGCTCAGGCGCGCTCCAGGACCATCGCCACGCCCTGCCCCAGCCCGACGCAAAGGCTCACCACGGCGTAACGCTGGTCGTGTTGCTGCAAAGCACGGGCGGCGGTCAGGGCCAGCCGCGCACCGGACGCGCCCAGGGGATGGCCGAGGGCGATGGCCCCGCCCCGAGGGTTGACCCGGGGATCGTCGGCGGCCAGGCCCAGGGCCTTCAGGCAGGCCAGGACCTGCACGGCGAAGGCTTCGTTGATCTCGATGAGGTCCAGGTCCGCCAGGCCCAGGCCGGCCCGCTGCAGGGCCTTGAGGATCGCCGGGTGCGGGCCGATGCCCATGATCCGTGGCTCGACCCCGACGCTGGCGCTGGCCAGCACCCGTGCCAGCGGCCGCAGGCCGTAGCGCTCGCCTGCCGCGCGGCTGCCCAGCAGCAACAGGGCGGCGCCGTCGTTGACCCCCGAGGCGTTGCCGGCGGTGACCACGCCACCCGGCTCCAGCGGCGCCAGGGTGGCGAGCTGTTCGAGGGTGGTGTCGCCCCGCGGGTGCTCGTCCCGCAGCACGTCACGGGGCGGCGCCCCACGGCGGCCCGGCAGCGTCACGGGGGCGATCTCGTCGTCGAAGAAACCGGCAGCCAGGGCCGCCTGGTAACGCGCCTGGGAGGCCAGGGCAAACCGGTCGGCGGCGTCGCGCTCGATGCCCATCTCCCGGGCCAGCAGGTCGGCGGTCTGCGGCATGCTGTGGCCGCCGTGGGTCGACACCAGCCGGGGGTTGGCGAAGCGCGCGCCGATGGTGCTGTCGTGCACCTCCAGCCGACGGCTGAAGGCGCCTTCGGCCTTGCCCAGGACGAAGGGCGCGCGGGACATGCTCTCCACCCCGCCGGCCAGGTACAGCTCGCCCTCGCCGGCGGTGATCGCCCGGGCAGCGTCGATCACCGCCGCCAGGCCGCTGGCGCAGAGGCGGTTGACCGTCTGCCCGGGCACCTGCCAGGGCAGGCCGGCTGCCAGCAGGGCGTTGCGCGCCACGTTGC
Organism: Pseudomonas sp. SLBN-26; assembly: GCF_006715895.1. Taxonomy (NCBI): domain Bacteria; kingdom Pseudomonadati; phylum Pseudomonadota; class Gammaproteobacteria; order Pseudomonadales; family Pseudomonadaceae; genus Pseudomonas; species Pseudomonas sp. SLBN-26. The sequence continues at coordinate 5,710,360 of NZ_VFOB01000001.1, read as the reverse complement.
GGCTGTCCTCGCCGGCCTGGTTGGTGCAACCGAGGATGACGTCCTCCAGGGCCTGGGCCGGTACGCCGCTGCGCGCCAGCAGCGCCGGCATCAAGGCGCCCGCCAGGTCATCGGGGCGAACGCCGGACAGCACCCCGCCGTAGCGGCCGAACGGGGTGCGCAGGCCGTCGTAGAGGTAGGCATCGAGCATCAGGGTTCTCCTCGGCTGGGCTCTTGGTGAAGCAGGGACAGGCCCAGCTGGGCGCGGCGGCGCAGCCAGGGGCTGGGGCGGTAGCGCGGGTCGCCGCTGAGGGCGTGCAACCGTTCGAGGACACGCAGCACCCGCGCCGGGCCGAGGCGGTCGCCCCAGGCCAGCGGGCCATGGGGGTAACCGAGGCCGAGGCGCACGGCGAGGTCGATGTCCGCCGGTGCGGCGATGCGCTGCTGGGCGATGTCGCAGGCCAGATTGACGATGCCGGCCAGGGTCCGCTGGACCACGAAACCGGCGCTGTCGCCAATCAGCGTCACCCGCGCGCCATCGGCGCCGAGCAGGGCACAGGCGGCGTCGCGGTAACGCGCCTCGGTGACCGGGGTCGGCATCAGGCAGCGGTGCGCCGCGTGCTCGGCCAGGCTGTCGAACGCCACCGTGCGCACCGGGTCGACCCCGAAGCGCAGGGCGGCCTGGGTGGCGTCATCGCCCAGGGGCGCCAGCAGGCACAGGGCCTCGGCAGAGGGCGCTTGGCCGCTTTCCAGCACCACACCCAGCCCGGCCAGCCAGGTGCCGCACTCAGCCTCCAGCTGCGGGTCGTCGGCAGCCAGCCACACCGGCGGCAGCGCCACCCGCGCCGGCAACGGCGGAGGCACCGGCTGCGGCCGGGGGTAGACATGGAAGCCACGGCCGCTCTTGCGCCCCAGGTGGCCGGCGGCCAGGCGCTGGCGGGCCAGGGGATGGGGGCGGTAGCGCGGCTCTTCGTAGTACTGGTGGTAGATGGACTCCATCACCGGGACGCTGACGTCGAGCCCCACCAGGTCCATCAGCTCGAAGGGCCCCATGGGGAACCCGGCGCCGTCGCGCAGCAGGGCATCCACCTGCTCCGGCGTGGCCACGCCCTCGGCGAGGATGCGCAGGGCCTCGGTGCCGTAGGCGCGGCCGGCATGGTTGACCAGGAAGCCGGGGGCGTCCTGCACCCTTACCGGCTGGTGGCCGAGGTCGTGCACCAGCGCCATCAGCCGTTCGACCACCGTTTTGCGGGTCATCAGCCCTGGCACCACTTCCACCAGACGCATGCGCGGCACGGGGTTGAAGAAGTGCAGCCCGGCCACCCGCCCCGGGTCACGGCAGGCGGCGGCGATGGCGGTGATCGACAGCGAGGAGGTGTTGCTGACGATCAGCGCGCGGGCGTCCAGCAGCCCTTCCAGCTGGCGGAACAGCGTCTGCTTGGCGGCCAGGTCCTCGACGATGGCCTCCACCACCAGGGTGCACTCCGCCAGCGCCTCCAGGCTGTCCACCGGGTGCAGGCGCTCCATGGCCTCCGCCGCCCGCTGAGCGTCGAGGCGTCCACGCTCCACTTGGCGGGCCAGTTCGTAGGCGATGCGCTCGCAGGCATCCCGCGCCGCGCCCAGGCGCGTGTCGAACAGGTGAACGTCCCGCCCCGAGCAGGCCACCAGTTGAGCGATGCCCTGGCCCATGGCGCCGCAGCCCACCAGGCCGATGCGGGGAAAGAGGGTCTCGGCGTTCATCGTCCGTGGTACTCCGGCTGGCGCTTGTCGAGGAAGGCGCGCATGCCCTCCTTCTGGTCATGGCTGTCGAACAGCAGCTGGAAGGCCTGGCGCTCCAGCAGCAGCGCCTGCTCCAGGGGCAGGTCGGCGCCGGCGTTGACCACCGCCTTGATCTGCGCCAGGGCCAGGGGTGGCAGGCCGGCGATCTCCTCGGCCAGCGCCAGCGCGCGGGGTAAGGCGTCGCCCTCCGCCACCTCGCTGACCAGGCCCATGGCCAGGGCTTCGCGGGCCTCCACCAGGCAGCCAGTGAACAGCAGGCGCAGGGCCTGGTACTTGCCCACTGCGCGCACCAGGCGCTGGGTGCCGCCGGCGCCGGGCATGATCCCCAGGCGCACCTCCGGCTGGCCGAAGCGGGCGCTGCTGCCGGCGATGATCAGGTCGGCATGCAGCGCCAGTTCGCAGCCACCGCCCAGGGCCAGGCCGTTGACGGCGGCGATCAGCGGTTTGCGGCAGTCCGCCAGGGCCTGCCAGTAGCGCTCGACGCGGCGCTGCTGCACCTGCAGCGGGCTGGCCTCCACCAGTTCGCCGAGGTCGGCCCCGGCGGCGAACACGCGCTCACCGCCGGTGATGACGATGACCCGCACGGCGGGGTCCTCGTCGAGCTGCTGTACGGCCGTGGCGATGGCCTGGCGCAGGGCCAGGTCGAGGGCGTTGCGCACGGCGGGCCGGTCCAGGGTCAGCACGGCAACGCCGGGCAGGGGGTGTTCGAGCCGCAGCGAGGGCGGCGGCGGGCAAAGGGTCGCATCGCGAACCGTCATGACGATCTCCAGAACTGCTGGGAGGGAAAGGAAGGCTCAGCCGCGGACGATGCCGCGCTGGATCAGCGCCTCCACGGCGCTGGCATCCAGCCCGAGGTCGGCGAGCACCGCGCGGCTGTGCTCGCCGAGCCCGGGCGGGGGGCTGTGGTAATGGGCCGGCGTGCGGGAGAGCTTCACCGGCGAGGCGATGCCCTGGTAGTCACCCATCTCCACCCGCATGCGCCGGTGGGTGGTGTGGGGGTGGGCCACGGCCTGGTCTACGCTGGACACCGCACCACAGGGCACCCCGAGGTGGATCAGCGCCTCGGCCAGTGCCCGGCCGTCGTGCCCGGCCAGGTGGTGCTCCAGAGCCTGCTTGAGGGCCTGGCGGTGCACCGAGCGGCTGCCGTTGTCGGCGAAGCGCGGGTCGTCCAGCAGGGCCTCGGCGCCCAGGTGCTCGCAGAGCCGGGCGAACTGCCGGTCGTTGCCCACGGCGAGGAAGATCGGCTCGCCGCCGGTTCGGTAGCTGTCGTAGGGGGCGATGTTGGGGTGGGCGTTGCCGCTGCGCGGGGTCACCCGGCCCGAGCCGAAGTAGTTGGGCAGGTGCGGGTGCAGGAGCGACAGGCCGCAGTCGTAGAGGGTGATGTCCACGGACTGCCCGCGCCCGCTGCGCTGCCGCTCGTGCAACGCGAGGAGGATGCCGGCCAGGGCGTTGAGCCCGGTGACCATGTCCACCACCGGCAGGCCGACCCGCAGCGGCCCGCCGTCGGCCTCGCCGTTCACGCTCATCAGCCCGGCCATGGCCTGGATCGCCGCGTCGTAGCCGGGCAGCCCGCCGAGGGGGCCGTCGGCGCCGAAGCCGGAGACCGCGCAGTGGATCAACCGGGGGAAGCGCTCGGCCAGCACCGCTTCGTAGCCCAGGCCCCAGCGCTCCAGGGTGCCGGGCTTGAAGTTCTCCAGCAGCACGTCAGCGTCTTCCAGCAGGCGCAGCAGCAGCTGGCGGCCCTCGGGCTGGGCGAGGTCCACCACCAGCCCCTTCTTGTTGCGGTTGATGCCACGGAAATAAGAAGCGGTGTCGCCCTCGAAGGGCGGGCCCCAGCCCCGGGTCTCGTCACCGGCCGGGGGTTCCAGCTTGATCACCTCGGCGCCGTGGTCGGCCAGGGCCTGGGAGCAGTAGGGGCCGCCCAGGACGCGGCTGAGGTCGAGAACGCGGATGCCGTGCAAGGCGCCCCGAGGGGCTGTCGTTGTGGTCATGGTCAGGGCTCCGCGATCAGTGGGGCAGCAGGCGCAGGGCGTCGTCCAGGCTCAGCGGGCCTTCGGCCAGCAGGGCCGGCAGCAGCGCATCGCCGGCATCCGCCTCGGCCGCCAGCGGGTCGCGGGGCAGCACGCGGTGGCGCAGCACCAGCAGGGCCAGGGCCAGGCGCCGGTGGTTGGGAGCCAGGTGCGCGCCTTCCCAGGCCAGGGCGATGGCCGTGGCGACGTGGTAGAGCGCGCTGCCGGCCTGGCGCACCTGCTGGTGGCGGCGGGCTTCGGCGACCTCGGCCATCAGCGCGACGGCCTTGTCCAGGCTGCTGCGCAGCAGCGCATCGGCGGCGGCAGGCAGGGCTGCCTCGTCGAGCAGGCCGCGCAGGTGGCGGGCCAGGGGCTCCAGGGCGCCTTCGCGGGTCACGGCGCGGGCGATGTCCAGCGCCACGATGTTGCTGGTGCCCTCCCAGATCGAGCCCAGGTGGGCGTCGCGCACCAGGCGGGCGTCGCTCCATTCCTCGATGTAGCCGACGCCGCCGCGCACCTCCATGGCGTCGCCGGTGGCACGGCGGGCATCACGGCAGGCGCGGAACTTGATCAGCGGAGTGAGGATGCGCACGCACTGCTGCGCCTCGCGGTCACCGGCATCGGCATGGGGCAGCAGGGTGGCGATCTGCATGAACAGGGAACGCGCCTGCTCGGCGGGCAGCATCAGCTTGAGCAATTGGCGCTGCATCAGCGGCATGTCCACCAGGCGCTTGCCGAAGGCCTGGCGCTGGCGGGCGACGAACAGCGCCTCGTTGAGCCCCCGGCGCATCAGCCCGGCGGCCCGCACGCCGTTGGACAGGCGCGACATGTTGACCATGTCGGCCATCTGCTGGAAGCCGCGCCCCACCTCGCCGATCAGGTAGGCGGTGGCGCCTTCCAGGGTGATCTCGCCGCTGGCCATGGAGCGGGTGCCGAGCTTGTCCTTCAAGCGCACGATGCGGTAAGCGTTGCGGCTGCCATCGGGCCGGTGCTTGGGCAGCAGGAACAGGCTGACCCCGGCCATGCCCTCGGGGGCGTCCTCGGGCCGGGCGAGCACCATGGCGAGGTCGGCGTCGGGGTTGGAGCAGAACCACTTGTCGCCGTGCAGGGTCCAGGCCCCGTCCTTCTGCCGCGCCACGGTGCGGGTGCGCGCCACGTCGGAACCGGCGGCCTGCTCGGTCATGAACATGGCGCCCTGGTAGAGGCTGTCGAAGTCCCGCGAGGTGAGGCTCGGCAGGTAGCGCTCCACCAGCTCCGGGGCGCCGTACTTGCGCAGGGTGCGGGTGAGGGAGTCGGTCATGCTCACCGGGCAGCAGAGGCCGAACTCGGCCTGCACGAACAGGTAGGTCAGCGCGTACTTGACCAGCGGCGGCGGGCCGTCGGCCACGTGGCTCATGGAGGCCAGGCCCAGCTCGGCGTAGGCCACCCGCTCCAGGGCCACGTAGTCGGGGTGCTTGAGGATGCGCTGGCGGTCCTCGCCGCGCCGGGTGCGGCTGGCCAGCACCGGCGGGTTCTTGTCCGCCGAGAGCGCCAGGGTGTCCAGCTCGCCACCGGCGCGGGCGCCGAGGCGCTCCAGCGTGGGCAGCCAGGCCCGGCAGACCGCGTCCGGCAGGTACAGCGCGAGCAGGCGCGCCAGCTCCGGGTCGCAGCCGAAAAGGTTGAGGCCGTGGCTGTCGGGGATGTTCAGGTCATCGAGTGCGGAGGGGTCGAGCGGGGCATTCATGGCGGCTCTCCTTTTGTTGTTGTGGAGCGAGCCTAGGAACCCGTTCGATAAGTATCCAATACAAATAAAAGCACCTACGATAAGTAAAAAATATCGTAGAAGGCGCCCATTCCATGGATCTCAGGCAGCTCCGCAACTTCGTCGCCGTGGCCGAGGAACTGCATTTCGGCCGCGCCGCGGCGCGGCTGTTCATCTCCCAGCCGGCCCTGTCCTTCGACATCAAGAAGCTGGAGGAACAGCTCGGCGTGCAGTTGCTGCTGCGCACCAACAAGTCGGTGGCCCTGACCCCGGCAGGCCAGGTGCTGCTGGACGAAGCCCGCAACCTGCTGCTGCAGGCCGAGCAGGCACGGCGCCTGACCCTGCGCTCGGCCCAGGGCGCACTCGGCCGCGTGCGGGTGGGGTTCGTCAGTTCCATGCTCTACCAGGGCCTGCCGGCGGCGGTGCGCCGTTTCGAGGCCGAGCACCCGGGCCAGGAGGTGGTGCTGCAGGAGATGAACAGCGCCGAGCAGCCCCAGGCGCTGCTGCGCGGGCAGATCGACGTCGGCCTCGCCCACCGGGGCATCGTGCCGGCGGGACTGGTGTCCGAGCGGCTGCGGGCCGACCCCTTCCTCTGCTGCCTGCCGCCGAACCACCGGCTTGCCGGCCGCGAGCGGGTGGACCTGTCGGAACTGCGCGACGAGCCCTTCATCCTCTTTCCGCGAAACGTGTCGCCGCATTACCACGACCTGATCATCGCCCGCTGCGTGGGGGCCGGCTTCAGCCCACAGATCCGCCACGAGGCGCGCCTGTGGCAAACCATCGTGGCCATGGTCGCCCACGACATGGGCGTGGCCCTGCTGCCCGAACCGCTGTGCCGCGCCTGGAGCCCCCAGGTGAGCTGCGTGAGCATCGAGCAACCCGGCGGGCCGTCGGAAATCCATGCCCTGCTGATGGAGGAGAATCCGCCCCGCGCCGCACGGCTGTTCCTCGATGTGCTCCGCGCGGCGACAGCGGGCGAAGGCGATACGACTCCGCTTATCACGCCATAAGAACAAACGACTATTGATTTGCCGGGGCCCCTCCTAGACTCCGGCTCGACTCGAGTCCAAAGCCGTGCGCGTTTCGCCACCCTGCTCGCCAGCCCTGCTGGCCGGGCACGCCGGCGCGCATCCGACAACAAGAACAAGACAGGTGGACTCCATGCACACGACCTCCCTCCAGGAGCAGCATCGCAAGGCCCGCAAGGCCGGCATCGCCTCCTTCATCGGCACCACCATCGAGTGGTACGACTTCTACATCTACGGCCTGGCCGCCGCGCTGGTGTTCGGCAAGGTGTTCTTCCCCGCCGACATGGACCCGGGCGTCGCCACCCTGCTGTCCTTCGCCACGCTCTGGTCCGGCTTCATCGCCCGGCCCCTGGGCGGCATCATCTTCGGCCACCTGGGCGACCGCATCGGCCGCAAGACCACCCTGGTCATCACGCTGGTGATGATGGGCCTGGCCACCACCGGCATCGGCCTGCTGCCCACCTATGCGCAGATCGGCGTCTGGGCACCGGTGACGCTGGTGTGCCTGCGGGTGCTGCAGGGCATCGCCGTCGGCGGCGAGTGGGGTGGCGCCATCCTCATCGCCAGCGAGAGCGCGCCCAAGGGCAAGGGCATCCTCTACGCCGCCTTCGCCCAGCAGGGTTCGCCCACCGGCAACCTGCTGGCGACCCTGGCCTTCTTCGCCCTCAGCAGCCTGCCCATGCCGGACTTCCTGCAGTGGGGCTGGCGCATTCCCTTCCTGCTTTCGGCGGCGCTGGTGATCGTCGGCATGGTGATCCGCCTGACCCTGGAAGAGTCGGCGGACATGCAGCGGCTGATGCGCGAGAAGAAGACCGCCAAGCTGCCGATCCTCGAAGTGCTGCGCAAACACTGGCTGGTGGTGCTGCTGGGCGCGGGGACGCTGCCGGTGATCCACGTCACCTACTTCAAGAGCACCTTCGCCCTGTCCTGGGCCACCAAGACCCTGGGCTACAGCCAGAGCACCTTCCTCAGCATCATCGTCATCGCGCTGGTGGTGCAGTTCATCAGCCAGCCCCTCGGCGCGCTGCTGACCACCCGCATCGACATGCGCAAGGCGGTGGCGATCATGGTGCTGCCGGAGTTCATCCTGATGCCGGCGATGTTCTTCGCCGTGGAGACCAACGTGTACTGGATCGCCGCCGTCGGCATGTGCCTGGCGACCATCCCCCACGCCATGTTCTACGGTGCCATCGGCGGCATCCTGGCCCGCGCCTTCCCCACCCGGGTGCGCTACTCCGGCCTGTCGCTGGCCTACCAGTTGTGCTCCCTGCTGGTGGGCGGTGGCACCCCGCTGCTGGCCCAGTGGATCCTCAACTCCACCGGCAGCATCGTCGGCGTGGCCATCGCCTCGGCGCTCTACGCGGTAGTGTCTTTGGTGTGCACCCTGGCCCTGCTGCGCATCACCGGGCACCGCGCCAGCGAGCTGTCCGCCGCCGAACGGGACGACGGCCCCTCGGAAGCCGACACCCCGCCCCGCCAGCGCAAAGGCGCCCCCCTCGGCCAGACCCACCCGGCCTGACCCTCTCCCCTACCCGCGTGCCTGCGCGCGGGTAGGGCCCGGCACCGCACCTGTAGGGGCGACTTCAGTCGCCAAGCAGTGCACAGCACCGCCAAAGGCTTCGCGAGCAGAGCTCGCTCCTACGGGCCACATGCGGCATCCCAGCCTGTGGGGAGCGAATTCATTCGCGATGGACTCCCCAGCGGCCAGGAACCGACAGGCAGCCCTCCGGCCTGCTTTCGCGAATGAATTCGCGCCCACCCAAAGCCGCTCCGCTGCGGTAACCCGGACATCCGCGCGTAAGGTGGGCTTCAGCCCCCCCTCAGCGTCACCCGCAGCAGCTGACCTCAAGCCTCTTCGAAGTGCAGCTCCGGCGGCTGGCGGCGGAAGCCGCCAGTGAGCCAGGCGAGGTAGATCACACCCAGGGCCAGCCAGGAGAGGCCGAGGATGATCGCCAGGTGGTCGAGGCTGATCATCAGCCACAGGGTGGAGACCATGCCGATCAGCGGGCAGACCACGAACAGCAGCGCCTCGCGCGGGCCGCGCTGATCGCTGCGCAGCCAGTAGTGGAAGATCACCGACAGGTTCACCAGGCTGAAGGCCAGGAAGGCGCCGAAGTTGATGAAGGAGGTGGAGGTGGTCACGTCCATCTTCAGCGCCAGCAGGGCCACCACGCCGCACAGCACGATGCTGCCCACCGGGGTGCCGAAGCGCTCGCTGAGGCGGCCGAACAGGGACTGAGGCAGCACGCCGTCGCGGCCCATGGCGAACAGCAGGCGCGAGGCGCTGGCCTGTGCGGAGAGGCCCGAGGTGAACTGGCCGACGATCAGGCCGATGAGGAACACCGAGACGAACACATCGCCACCGATGTTGCGGGCGATCTCGTAGGCCGCCGAGTCCGCGCTCTGGAACTCGATGGACGGGTGCGCCAGCTGCACGAAGTAGGAGGTGGCGATGAAGATCAGCCCGCCGATCAGGGTGATCAGCAGGATCGCCCTGGGAATGGTCCGGCGCGGGTCGCGGGTCTCTTCGGTGAGGGTGCTCACCGCATCGAAGCCGAGGAACGAGTAGCAGGCGATGGCCGCGCCGCTCATCACCAGCGGCAGGTTCAGGCCCTCGCCGACGAAGGGCGCCAGGGACCACAGCGGCTTGCTGGCATCGCCCAGCACGTAGTGCACGCAGAGCGCGACGAAGGCCAGCAGCACCAGGAACTGCACCAGCATCAGCGCACCGTTGACGGTCTTGGCCAGCTTCAGCCCGACCACGTTGATGGCCGTGGTGACGCCGATGAAGGCCAGCACCCAGAGCGCCTGGGGCACGTCGGGGAAGGCCGAGTGCAGGTAGGCCGCGCCGATCAGCCAGATGGCCATGGGCAGGAACAGATAGTCCAGCAGCACCGCCCAGCCGGCGAGGAAGCCCAGCTTGGGGCTGATGGATTTGCGCACGTAGGTGTAGGCCGAGCCGGCCACCGGGAAGGCGGCGGCCATCCGCGCGTAGCTCAGCGCGGTGAACAGCATGGCCAGGGACGCCGCCACGTAGGCGGCGGGCACCAGGCCCTGGGTGACGTCGGCGAGGATGCCGAAGGTGCCGAGGACGATGATCGGGGTCATGTACGCGATGCCGAACAGCACCACGGACCCCAGCGACAGGGTGCGCTGAAGACGAGCCATTACTGCTACTCCGAATTGTTGGTTGTTATGGCAGAGCCGAAGTCGGCGAAGGTGGAGCGACCGCCTCGAACGGGCGGCCAGGCGGGCGCCCTGCAGGCGCCCGTCAGATCGTGATTCAGGGAATCAGCCACTCGCGCAGGCCGCCCTCGTGCTCGACCAGCCGGCCGGGCAGGTGCATGCGGCGTTCGTCGAGGTAGCGGTAGTCGCTGCGGGCGGCGGCGAGCTGGGCCAGGTCCAGTTCGATGACCTGCCGGCACGGCTCGCGCCCGGCTTCCAGCAGCAGGTGGCCGAAGGGGTCGACCACGGCGCTGCCACCGGCGAACACCAGCCCGCCGTCACCCTCACCCACGCGGTTCACCATCACGGCGAAGGCCTGGTTCTCCATGGCGCGGCCCATGATGGCGGTGCGGTGGGTGGGGCCGTAGGGGTCCATGTTGCCGTTGGTGACGATGATCAGCTCGGCGCCGAGCTGCCCAAGGGCTCGGGCGCTCTCGGGGAACTCGATGTCGAAGCAGATCAGCAGGCCCACGCGCACGCCCTTGTACAGGCAGGTGGCGTAGCGGTCGCCGGGGGTGAAGATGCCGCGGTCGGAGGCCCACAGGTGGGTCTTGCGGTACGTCAGGGCGATGCCTTCGGGGGTGATCAGCAGCGTGGTGTTGTAGTAGGTGCCGGCGTCGTTCTCGGCCACACCGATGGCCACGGCGACGTTGCGCTCGCGGGCGGCGCGCTGTACGGCCTGGACGGTGGGGCCATCCAGCGGTTCGGCGACGGCGGCGATGTTCTCGGCGTTGGGGAAGCCCATCAGGTGGGTCTCCGGGAACACCACCAGGTCGGTGTCGGCGGCGCAGGCGGCGATGGCTTCCAGGGCAGCGGCGAGGTTGTGGGCGGTATCGCCGTCACGACCGGTGAGCTGGACGAGTTCGACCTTCATGGGCACTCCTGATTCTTGTCGTTGCGCGAGACCTGCTGGCGCAAAACGGTCAGAATGCGCGCTGCGTCGGTCCCGGTGTTCGCGCAGTATGGAACCCCCGGCGCCTTCGGTGAAATCACGCCCGCGTGGTAACCCATCAGGGGTAGAAGCATGACGTTGAGCCTGCAGGACATCGCCTGGCACCGCTCGGTGGGGCAACTGATCGAGTCGCTGGACGCCCCGGGTTTCTGGGTGGCGCTGGTGCGCACCCTCGGCCAGTACGTGCCCCACGACAGCTGGGTGGCGCTACTGTTCAGCGAAGGCCGGCCCCTGGTGTTCGCCGAATGCCCGGGCGAGGACGGCGAGCCGGATCTGCTGTTCCAGGACTACCTGGACGGCCTCTACCTGCTGGACCCCTTCTACATCCACAGCCGCGAAAGCAACCGTGGCGGCCTGCTGCGCCTGGCCGACGTGGCGCCGGAATGCTTCGAGCAGACCGACTACTACCAGCGCTATCACCGACTCAACGTGGTGACCGACGAGCTGCAGTTCAACGTGCCGCTGGAGGGCGGGCGCACCCTGTGCCTGTCCCTTGGTTCGCGCCAGGCCTTCACCCCCGAGCAGATCGCGCTGTTGAGCCTGGTGGAACCCTGGGTGGTGGGGCTGATGCGTCAGCGCCTGGCCTTCGAGGCCGAACGCCTGGCCAGCACCCCGCAACCGGCGCCGAACTGGGCGGTGCAGCTGGAACAGGTGGGCCAGCAGGTGGAAAGCGCCCTCACCGCCCGCGAGCTGGAGGTCGCCCGGCTGATGCTCAGCGGCTGCTCCAGCAAGGAAGTGGCGCGCAAGCTGGCCATCTCGGCGGAGACGGTGAAGGTCCACCGCAAGCACATCTACGCCAAGCTCGGGATCAAGTCGCAGTCGGAGCTGTTCTCGCTGTTCCTCAAGGCGCAGCGGGGGTAGACCGCAGGGGCGAGGGGAGCGCTGCGCGCTCCTTGGCGAATGAATTCGCCCCTACAGGTACCGTGCCCCGTGGGTGTGAATTCATTCGCGATCAAGGCCCGGCGCACTCACCCTTTGCGGTTGAAAACGCTCCCGCATCCCCGTAACGGATCGATGCGGTTCGCCGAGCTCACCGCATCCTACGGGCCTGCTCCGTCCGTAGGATGGGCTGAGCTATGCGAAGCCCATCGTTGCTGGCGGGCTGCGGATCGGTAGGGTGCCATGCCCTGTGGATGCGACTTCATTCGCGATCAAGGCCCGGCGCGCTCACCCTTTGCGGTTTAAACCGCTCCCACATCCCCGTAACGGATCGATGCGGTTCGCCGAGCTCGACGCATCCTGCGGGCCTGCTCCGTCCGTAGGATGGGCTGAGCTATGCGAAGCCCATCGTTGGTCGCGGGCTGCGGATCGGTAGGTGCCGTGCCATCTGGATGCGAATGCATTCGCGATCAAGGCTAGGCGACACCAAACTTCGCGGTTGAAACCGCTCCCACAGGGAGCGGGCAAGGCCCACGTAGGATGGGCTGAGCTCGGCGAAGCCCATGCGGTCGGCACGGGCCACCCGGGCTGAAGCCCGGGCTACGGGGTTTTAGCGGAGTTTTTCCAGCATCTGGTAGTACCACATGCCCACGGCGAGCATGGGGTTGCCGAACACGTCGCCCATGGGGACCTTGATGTGGGAGCAGCCGGCGAAGGTGTCGAAGCGCCCCAGGGTGCCGGTCATGGCCTCGGCCATGATCTCGCCCATGATGTGGGTGGTGGCGACGCCGTGGCCGGAGTAGCCCTGGCAGTACCAGACATTGGGCGAGAGCTTGCCCAGCTGCGGGATGCGGTTGATGACGATGCCCATGGCGCAGCTCCACTGGAACTCGATCTCCACGCCCTTGAGCCGGGGGAAGGTGCGCTCGATGGCCGGGCGCAGTTCGGCGGCGATGTCCCGCGAGTCACGTCCGGAGTAGTTGGCGCCGCCGCCCAGCAGCAGGCGCTTGTCGGCGGTGAGGCGGTAGTAGTCGAGCACGAAGCGGCAGTCGTAGACGGCCAGGTCCTGCGGGTTGATCTGGTCGGCGACCTCGCCCAGCGGGCGGGTGGTGACGATGCCGCCCATGGCCGGGAAGATCATGCCCTTGAGCTTCTTGCGCTCCAGCTTGTGGTAGACATCGCCGGCCAGCAGCACCTGCCCGGCGTTGACCCGGCCCTGGGCGGTGACCACCGCCGGGCGCGGCCCGTGGACGATCTCCAGCACCTCGGAGTGTTCGAAGATCATCGCCCCCAGGCTCTCGGCCGCGCGGGCCTCGCCCAGGCACAGGTTGAGCGGGTGCAGGTGCATGTTGCGGGTGTTCTTCAGCGCGCCCAGGTACAGGTCGCTCTCCAGGTGGCTGCGCATGCCGGCGGCATCCAGCAGGGTCACCTCCCCTTCCATGCCACGGGCCAGGGCTTCCTCGTAGGAGGCCTTCAGCTCGTCCATGTGCGCGGGCTTCATCGCCGCGTGCAGGTGACCGTGCTTGAGGTCGCACTGGATGCCGTAACGGGCGACGCGCTGTTTGATGATCTCGTGGCCGCGCCAGCGCAGGTTCCAGATGAAGTCATCCACCTCCTTGCCCAGGCGCTGGCGCATCTGCTTGCGCATGGCCTCGTCGCCGGAAAGGCTGCCGGTGACCTGGCCGCCATTGCGGCCGGTGGCGCCCCAGCCGATCTTCTTGGCTTCCACCAGGGCCACCTTGAGCCCGCGCTCGGCCAGCTCGACGGCGGTGGCGACGCCGGTGAAACCGCCGCCGATGATGACCACGTCCGCTTCGACCGTGCCGGTCAGGGTGGGGTAGTCGGTCTCCTGGTTGAGGGTCGCGGTGTAGTAGGAGCGGCAGCGCTCGGCGCTGGCGGTGTTCTTCAGTACAGCATTCATCGGGTCATTCCTTCAGTGCCCCTGTGGGGGCATCCAACGGGTGCAGGCCGCCCGGCGGCCCGCGCAAAAAAGGGTCAGGCCTGGTCCATGTACCAGCGCCAGTCCTGCTCGCTGACTTCGGCCATGAACTGGCGGTACTCGGCGCGCTTCACAGCCAGGTACACACCGAGGAAGGCCTCGCCGAACGCTTCGCGGGCCCAGGTGGACGCCTCCAGGGCGCGCAGTGCGGTGAGCCAGTCGGTGGGCAGGCGCTCGGTGGCCTGGGCATAGCCGTTGCCCTGGACCGGCTCGCCGGGGTCGATCTCGTCGCGCAGGCCGCGGTGGATGCCGGCGAGGATGGCGGCCGCCGCCAGGTAGGGGTTGGCGTCGGCGCCGCAGATGCGGTGTTCCACGTGCCGGCTGGCCGCCGGGCCGCCCGGTACGCGCAGGCTCACGGTGCGGTTGTCCACACCCCAGGTGGGCGCCAGCGGGGCGTAGCTGTTGGCCTGGAAGCGGCGGTAGGAGTTGGCGTTGGGGCAGAACAGCAGCAGCGAATCCAGCAGCGATTCGAGCATGCCGCCCACCGCCAGGCGCAGCAGCGGGGTGCCGGCCGGGTCTTCGCTGGCGAACAGGTTGCGGCCCTGTGCGTCGGCCAGGCTGACGTGCATGTGCATGCCGGTGCCAGCCAGGTGGTCGAAGGGCTTGGCCATGAAACAGGCGCGCATGCCGTGGGCATTGGCCACGCCCTTGACCAGGCGCTTGTAGCGCACGGCCTGGTCCATGGCGGTGAGCGCGTCGCCGTGCTCCAGGGTGATTTCCACCTGGCCCGGGGCGTACTCGGAGATGGCGGTGCGCGCCGGGATGCCCTGGGCCTTGCAGGCGGCGTAGAGGTCGGCGAGGAACGGCTCGATCTGCTCCAGCTCGCGCAGGCCGTAGACCTGGGTGGTGCACGGACGGCGGCCGTCGGTGTCCAGCGCCGGTTGCGGGCGGCCCTGCGCGTCGTTCTTCTGGTCCAGCAGGTAGAACTCCAGTTCGCAGGCCATCACCGGGTGGTAGCCGTCGGCCTTGAGCTGGTCGATCACCTGCACCAGCAGGTGGCGCGGGTCGGCGATGGCCGCCGGCATGCCCTCTTCCGGGTGCATGCACACCTGCAGCGCGGCGGTGGGCATGCGCCGCCAGGGCAGGCGCACCAGGCTGCCGGGCAGCGGGTAGGCGCGGCAGTCGATGTCGCCCACGTCCCAGACCAGGCCGGAGTCCTCCACGTCCTCGCCGTTGAGGGTGAGCCCCAGGATGGTGCTCGGCAGCGGCCGGCCGCTCTGGTAGACGGCGAGCAGTTCCTCACGGTGCAGCAGCTTGCCGCGCGGCACGCCGTTGGCGTCGAGGATGAACAGCTCGAAGGTGTCGATGTCCGGGTTCTGGTCCAGGAAGTCCTGGGCTTCCTGCGCTCTGGCGAATGTCATGTGGCTCCCTCTGCGCCCTGTGGCGCGCGAAATGGTCCCGTCCCTGGCCATGCAAAGGCTGTGCAGGCGGGCAAGGTCAACGATAGTCACGGTGCGGCGCGTGGGCCGCGATCAGGCAGGTGCGCTATCCGGCGGGCGCGCGTGGCGGCAGTGCCAGAGCGCCCAGAAGGCCAGTTCGAGAGGGAGGGAGACGCGGGTCAGGGCCGGCCACCGGCGGCACCGCCAGCGCACGCTGCCCAGGTGGGGCGGCGTGTGCGATACGGGGGCGGTTGTGCGGGTCGAACCCATCGGGAAGGTGCCGAAAACAAGGATGCCCCGGAGACTCGCACGCCCCCATGGGTGCTTAAAATCCAGTTTTTCCTATCTTTGGTTCAGGCGGCGCTAAACAAATTACCGCTTGTGGGAGCGGGCTCGACCGCGAAGTGCCCGGGCACCGGGCCTTCGCGAATGACGCCGCCCCCACATGCCTCAGGCGTCGTCCTGGGCGCCCTGCATGGCCTCGTAGACGGCCACGGCCTCGATGCCCAGCTCTTCGGCCAGCTCCAGCACGCGCGGCAGGTCCTGTGTGTAGACCAGCACGGCCTGCAGCACGCCCTCTTCCATCGGGTCGCTGAAACCCACCAGCACGTAGCCGCCCTTCTCCGGGTAGAGGGCGCTGAGCTGCACCTGGATGCTGCGCACCGCGCGCAGCGGCTCGACCTTCTTCAATTGCTTGGGTTGGATGTTGAAGGTCACGCTCGGGCCGAAGGAGGCGATGATCTGGCTCAGCAGCTCCGGGTAGTCGTCCGCGTGGAACAGCACGGTCTCCGGCAGGCTGCCCACCACCACCCACTCGCCGAGGGGGATGGTGAAGGTGTCGTCGTAGTTGATGTCGGGATTGGCCGCGAGGAAGGCTTCCGGGTCGGCATAGGCCTGGGCCGCTTCGTCGGCGATCTGCTCGATCTCTTGCTCGGTCATGCAACCCGAGCTGATTTTGGTGATGAGTTCGACGAGCTGCGCTTTCATGGCAAGGAAGTCCTGGGGTGGATAACGAGGCGTGAAGGATATAGGCAAGCCGCCGCGCCGTCAGCCGAACCGGCCCTCGCACTGCCGGGCCGCCGATGTCCCACGAAAAAGCCCGTCACAAGGACGGGCTCTTTCACCACCAACCGGCTCAGGCGCGGAGCTTGCCGGTCCAGTCCATCAGGCTGCGCCACAGGCACACGCCCACGAAGTAGGCCGAGGACAGGCCCCACAGCACCAGCATCATCGGCTTCATGCCCGGGTACTGGATGACCAGGAACATGCTGCTCAGCATCCACACGAAGGTCACGGTGATGTTCAGCGGCATCAGGCGCTTCACCCGGAAGGGGTGCAGGAACTTCAGCTTGGTCAGGGTCAGCGCGGCCAGCACGCAGATGATGCCGAAGCTCACCACCGGCGGCAGGTCCAGCAGGTAGAGGTACAGCGCCACCACGTTCCAGGCGGCGGGGAAGCCGACGAAGTAGTTGTCGCTGCTCTTCATGTTCAGGTTGCAGAAGCAGAACAGCGACGACACCAGGATCAGGCTCACCGTGGGCAGCACGGTGTAATCCGGCAGCGGCACGTAGCGGTAGATGAAGATGGCGGGGATGAACACGTAGGTGAGGTAGTCGATCACCAGGTCCAGCGTCGAACCGTCGAAGTTCGGCAGCATGGTGCTGGTCTGGACCTTGCGCGCGAAACTGCCGTCCAGGCCGTCCACCAGCAACGCCGCGCCGAGCCACAGCAGGCAGTCGCGGGGGTGGTTGTCGAAGAGTGCCAGGATGGCCATCAGGGCCAGCACCACACCGGTGGCAGTGACGCCGTGGGCCGACCAGGCCTTGGCTTTATTGACCGCGTTGATTTGAGTGGACACGTTCGTCTCTATTCCGCTGAGTGGTGACGATGTTGGGTAGACAACAGGTTTTTCCTACACGTTCATCGATCGAGTCCGAGCGACGACGGGCACAATGCCGAAGATTCTACTCGTTGCGCCAGTCATTCGATGCAGCTTCCTTCACGTTGGGCACGCTCCGCCGCCCAGCGGCTTGCCCCTGTGCCGCCGCAGCGCCCCGGCCAGAGGCCCGGCAGGTGCCTGACCGACCGTCGGCCCGCTGCGGCTTGCATCCCCGCCCACCCCGCTGCACCCTAGCGCGCCGAAACCCGACGCCCGTCCCATGAGCCAGCCCCTCGACCCCGCCCGTTGCCCGCTCTGCGGCCAGCCCAACCAGTGCAGCCTCGCCCGTGGCGATGCCCAGCCGTGCTGGTGCTTCAGCGTCGAGATCGACCCCGAGGCCCTGCGCCAGGTGCCGCTGGAGGCACGCGGCCGCGCCTGCCTGTGCCCCCGCTGCGCCCGCCTGCGCGCCGACGACGAGCCGGCCTGATGCGCCTCGACCGCTTGCTGGGCAACCTCCCCGACCTCAACCGCCAGGACGCCCGCCTCGCCCTGGCCGCAGGCCGCGTGCAGGTCAACGGCGCCCCCGAGCGCGACGCCCGGCGCGAAGTGCGCGTGTTCGACCGCGTCACCCTCGACGCCCGCGAGATCCAGCCCGGCAAGCCCGCCCGCTACTTCATGCTGCACAAGCCGGCCGGCTGGGTGAGCGCCACCTGCCACGACGAACACCCCACTGTGCTCGACCTACTGGACGAGCCCGACAAGCACGAACTGCACCTGGGCGGCCGCCTCGACCTCACCACCACCGGGCTGCTGCTGATCACCAACGACGGCCTCTGGTCGCGCCGCGTGACCCAGCCCGAAACCAAACAGCCCAAGGTCTACCGCGTGGAGACCGAAGACGAGATCGACCCTGCCTGCATCGCCGCCTTCGCCGCCGGCCTCTACTTCGCCTACGAAGACCTCGTCACCCGCCCCGCCCAGCTGGAAATCCTCGCCCCGCGCCAGGCCCGCCTCACCCTGCACGAAGGGCGCTACCACCAGGTCAAGCGCATGTTCGGCCACTTCCGCAACAAGGTCGTCGGCCTGCACCGCGAGCGCATGGGCGACCTGCCGCTGGACCCGGCCCTAGGCCCCGGCCAGTACCGCGCCCTCACGCCGGACGAGATCGCCCTGTTCTGAAGCCCGACCAGCGGCCGCCCGATCCCCCGAACCTTTCGCCCCCGCCCCCACTCACAGCTCCGTGGCCAGGCAGCCGACCAACTGCAGGATTTTTTTCGGCCAGAGGCTTGCGGGCGGAAAACGCGGCTGCTTAACTCCCAACCCAAGGTCAGAGTGTGACCAATGAGTCACAACGACCTTCCAAGCGACCCGCTGTACCGGCGCACGCGCCCTGCCCTGTTCCACCTGCCTGGTCAAAGGACCCACTCCAACGCCCCCTCAGAGGCGCTGGAACGGCCACCCTTTTTCGCTGTAAATCATTGAAAAATAAATAATTCTAAAAATCATCGCCTGACATTCCCCTGTCATCTCCAGGCGTTTATCTGACTGCCATGCGCCGCGAACGATGCCCCCATCGCCCGCTCGTCCAACCTGCGCCCGGAGGAAACGACATGAGGCCTCAAACCCAAGTCGTCACAGTCAACAGGAAGTACAAGGTTCACACGGAGTTCTACGCCAACCCGCAGGCCAGCCGGACCATCATCCTGGTCAACGGCTCCCTCGCCACCACGGCCTCGTTCGCGCAGACGGTCAAGTACCTGCACCCGCAGTTCAACGTCGTGCTCTACGACCAGCCCTACGCCGGCCAGTCCAAGCCCCACAACGACCACGGCAGCCCCGTCACCAAGGAAGCCGAGGCCGAGATCCTCCTGGCGCTCATCGAGCACCACCAGGTGGACTACGTCTCCTCCTTCTCCTGGGGCGGTGTCGCCACCCTGCTCGCCCTGTCGCAGAACCCCGCGCGCATCCGCAAGGCGGTGATCAACTCCTTTTCGCCGGTGCTCAACGAACCGATGCTCGACTACCTGCGCAACGGCATGACCCACCTCCAGGCCCTGGACCGGGAGAACGTCGCGCAGCTGGTCAACGCCACCATCGGCCGCTACCTGCCGACGCTGTTCAAGCGCTTCAACCACAAGCACGTCGCCAGCCTCGACGACCACGAATACCTGCAGATGCACTTCCACATCCGCCAGGTGCTCAACCTCGACGCCCACTGCTACGTCGACTGCCTGCAGGCCGTGGACATCCCCCTGCTGTTCATCAACGGCGAGCACGACCTCTACACCTCCCCCGAGGACGCCTGCGGCTTCGCCCGCCACGTGCGCGACTGCCAGTTCGCCACCATCCGCAACGCCGGCCACTTCATCGACTTGGAGCACAAGGCCGGCTGGCAGCAGACCCAGGACGTCCTGCTGGGCTTCCTCAACGCCCCCACCCGCAGCCAGCAGCCCCGCGTCCTCCACGGCCTGGGCCCGCAGGCCATGGCCGTATGACGCGCACACCCGGCCGCCAGCGCCCGACGCGGGCGGCCGGCAAGGTGCGTTTCATCACGGAAGGTTCAGGGGCAGGGCTTCATTTCGGCCACGACTTCTGGTAAAAAGTCGGCCTCGCAAGCGGGCGTCGTATAATGGCATTACCTGAGCTTCCCAAGCTCATGACGAGGGTTCGATTCCCTTCGCCCGCTCCAGACATCAAAAGCTAAGCCCCTGAATAACCTCGGTTTTCAGGGGCTTAGTCGTTTCTGGGGGTTGGGAAGTGTGAAAGAACTCAGCAAATCCCGCTGCCACTCCAGCCATCGATGCAAGCGCCATTGAATCGAGGTGTGCCCAAGATGCCGAGTCCCCTTACCTGCGATGAAACGTCAATGCATTCACGTATTCGTCTAACACCGCCATGCCCTGCAGATGCCGCAGATCTCGTGAGGTTGTATACCGACCCTGTGGTGCGCGCTTACTTGGGAGGCCCGATCAGCAAAGAGGCGGCGGTGAAGCGGGCGGAACTTGAGGTAGGTGCTCACAGAGAAGCCCCTTTATGGGTCATCCGAACCCAGCGAGCTGGGCAGTTCGCTGGCGTTGTTTCGTTCGACCAGCATCATGATGGCGTTGATATTGAGGTGAGTTACGAACTGCTCCCGGAGCACTTCGGCAAGGGATACGCCACCGAGGCGTTAACCCTCGCGCTGCACTACGGGAAAAACGTGATGGGGCTTAGAAGAGTGATTGCCGAAACGCAGAGCAGAAATCTCGCCTCCATACGCTTGCTCAAGAGAATCGGGATGACCCTTGAGCGTGAGCTGACGCGTTTCAATGAGCCTCAAAGCATCTACGCAATCACCTGGTGATGACAGACCGTCACGTCCTTCCTCGCAAACGCCAGCTGGTTCGCCCTGAAAAGCCCGGATCGACTGGCGGTGGTAGGTGCTGCCATCAAAAGCCAAGCCCCTGAACCCCATACTTCCAGGGGCTTGGTCGTTTCCAGGGCTTGCAAGTGTCGGCGTCATCCGCCCTCCCCTGCCTACGGATCAGGCTCCTGCTTCAACATCTGCTGAGTCAGCAGCGCCACGTTGACCATCACGTACTTGCCCACCTTACGGGACGGTAGGTAGCCGTTGCGAATCCAGCCCCACACCACGTCGTGTTCGTCGCCCATGCGAATCCAGTTGGCGAACTGGCGCCATGGCATCAGCGGTGGCGGCGCCAGGAAGTCATCACGGTCCATGGCTTAGCTATCCTTCACGGATTCTGAACGGTGGCGGGTCCAGAAGTCGGCACGGGCGCGGTGGAGCGCGGCGCGCAGGCCGTAGTACAGAGCGTTGTCCCCCAGTTTGTTGAGGCGGCTGACCTGCAGGTCGTCCACGAAGCCGGCGACGTGGAACAGCAGCACCAGTTGGCGAAACCTCATGGCAGCCGCGTTGGGATCGCGATGCAGGTCGAAGCGGATGATCCGGAGCAGTCGGAACAGCAAGCTGGTAGCGGCGCGGTAAGGGCTCCGGGCTTTACGGCATGACATAAGAACAAGGTAGTTTTCTTCCATCTCCCTGGCCTTTGTTGCACTATGTTGGTCTTTATTGGGAAATGATGATTTGCATTTAATGCAAATCACATAATGCAAGAATAACCACCATTGCAGATAGTTAGTAGCACTATTTGCTAATTACTAAGAACAAATTGGAATGATTAGAGAGCGGCTTATAGCCATATGGGACGCGAAGAGCTTCACAGCCAAGAAGCTGCAGGAGCTGAGCGGGATCGACCGCGAGAAGTGGTACGCCCTACGAAATGGAAAGCGCCGTGCGAACGAAGACGACATCGAAGCAATGGCCAATATCACGCCGGAGTACGCGCTGTGGCTTGTAAGCGGAAAGATCGCTCCCGAGTGCGGCCAGACCAGCCCCGAGTATGACCAGGCGAATGCCACGGATACCGAATAGGCCCTCTATAGATAGAAGCGACCCGCCAACCCCCTCGGCGAGCCGCCCGTAACACCCAGCCCTCAACCCGCACCATCACGGAGGAAACGTCAGTTCCTCCACGGTGAGCATCCCACCCGATACCCTCACCGCCAGCTTCACCGCCCCCTCCAGAACCCTCCAGCACCTCCAGAGGCGAATTGAGAATATGAGAGAGCGAATCGTCGCAATACTTGAGCATAAGAAGCTCACGGCCAAGAAGCTGGAAGAGCTGAGCGGTGTCGACCGCGAGAAGTGGTATGCGCTCAGAAAGGGTGGAAGGAGGGTCAACGAGGACGACATCAAGGTCATCGTCGAACTGGCCCCGGAGTACGCGCTGTGGCTTGTAAGCGGAAAGATCGCCCCCGAGTGCGGCCAGACCAGCCCCGAGTACGATCAGGCGAATGCCACGGATACCGAATAGGCCTTCTATATATAGAAGCGGCCCGCCAGTTCCCCGGCGAGCCGCTCGTAACACCCCCCCAGCAGCATCACGGAGGAAACGTCAGCTCCTCCACGATGAGCATCCCACCCGGTGCCCTCACCGCCAGCTTCACCGCCCCCTCCAGAACCTCCAGCACTTCCACCTCGATCCCCTGGGTCAGCAGCAACCGCATTACCCGCTCGTCCGGCTCCCCATCAAGGATGTTGATCGACACCACATCGCCCGCACGGCAGACACCTTCATGTAATTGCATGTGTGACACACCTCACATTTTCACGAGGTGAAGAACAGCACAGGGGCCGGGTTAGCGCGAGGGCAGCCAGATGGATTCAGACGTCTCCTAGGAAACTTCGGCATCCCAGCTACCCCTGCATGCGTAGGCCCCCTACCAATGGGCATGGGCACCGGCGTTGATAACGGCGCCCTGGCTGAATAGGATTCAGCGGCTTGCCGATCAAAGGAGTGATGGCCATGAAAGCCGATTGGGATGACGCCCCCCGCCATGTAAGACGGAACGGGAAAAACGCATGGGTTCGCTGGCTGGTGCCAGGGCTCGCAGGCTGTGCCCTGGTGTTTGGCTTGCTCAACCTGGCAGGCACCCACTTCGCCTTCCCCCGCTTCAACGATCAACCCGCCGAGCCGCCAGCGGAATACGTGCATACCGATCCATACGGCAACGGGGCTGAACGGCAACCGCAAACCGCCACCGCCGAAGAGCAGTTCTGGGCCGATCAACGCCGCAAGGAAGAACAGCGCCGAGCACAGGCCCAAGCCCCGCAGCGGCAGACCGACTTCAACGACCACAACTACACGCCCCGGCAGCCCGACAACGTGGTGAGCATGGAAGGCGTGCGGCAGTCGCTCGCCTATCAGCAGCCCAACCAGCAAACGTCCACCCGCCGCCGATCCATTGAGAAGGACGGCCAGATGGTCAGGAAATGGGACGGCGGCGGCAGCTACTACGCAACCTGGACCATCGTGAACAACTACATCGACAACGGCAGCGTGTGCGACAACCACAAACGCGGCTCGATCGATTACCGGGAGTGCCGCAAAGGCGCGAAGCAGTTCTTCAAAGCCGAGTGCAGGGGCTGGGGAGAGCGCTGGCAGCAGGACCGTGAGCCGAGCAGCGAGCTTATGAAGCAGCGCTACTGCTCCGCCGCCAGCAGCTTTAGCCCGATGATGTAGCCGTATTTCCCGGAGAACACCATGAGTGGAATACTTTTAATCGCTGTCCTTGTTACGTGGCTACTAATCTGCAGGGCCATTAGCAAGAAACTCACAAGAAACATAAAATCCCAAACCAGGCAAACCACAAGCAAGCTGGCGATATTTTCAATACTGTTCCTAGCACCTTTCAGTGATGAGTTGATCGGAGCCTTTCAGTTCAGCTCGCTTTGCGATAAATACGCCGTCGTGGAAATTGATGAGCAGAATGCAAAGAATCGTCAAGTAAGAGTTGAAATAAGAAGCTCAGACACTTACGCCGAAGGCACAGCTTTGAAAATCTACATTGACCCTTATGTATATCGGGACATCGAAACAAATAAGGTAATTGTTCGCTACCACATTCTTCAGGCAGAGGGAGGATGGCTCATTCGCCTGCTCGGAATTTCGGAGACAAATGCACCGCTTTTGTTTAATCCAGCGTGTGTGCCAGAAAATGCTCACGACTTCAAAAAGACTTTCAACATCAAGGTAGTAAATTAATCAAGTATGATTATGACGCGGCGTTGCCCCTGCCCCTCCGCAAATAGGTTCAAAAGAAGCAGGAAAACTTCAGGGCCGCGCGGCCGGTCAGCACGAGCCAAAACCAGCCAACCCATTTCACGACTCCTGCTGATTGGATCATGCAAGTTGAAAGGCCGTTGCCTTGGCGTTAACGCAGCGACGCATCCCTGACGAACAATGAGCGCCCTTCAAACCGTATAGCGCGTGTAGCCGTATCTACCGGAGAACACCATGAGCGGAATACTTTTAATCGCTGTCCTTGTTACATGGCTACTGATCTGCAGGGCCATTAGCAAGAAACTCACAAGAAACATAAAATCCCAAACCAGGCAAACCACAAGCAAGCTGGCGATATTTTCAATACTGCTCCTAGCACCTTTCTGTGATGAGTTGATCGGTGCCTTTCAGTTCAGCTCGCTTTGCGATAAATACGCCGTCGTGGAAATTGATGAGCAGAATGCAAAGAATCGTCAAGTGATATTTGAATCAAGAGGCTCAGATACTTACGCCGAAGGCACAGCTTTGAAAATAAGAATTGACCCTTATGTATTTAGGGACATCGAAACAAATAAGGTAATTATTCGCTACCACATACTTCAGGCAAAGGGAGGATGGTTAATTCGCCTGCTCGGAATTTCGGAAACAGGTGCACCGCTTTTGTTTAACTCAGGGTGTGCACCAGAAAATTCTCACAGCTTCCAAAAAACCTTCAATATCAAGGTAGTAAATTAATCATGCCTGATTATGACGCGGAGTTAACCCGCCCCTCCGCAAACAGGCCAACAAGAAGCAGGAAAACTTTAGGGCCGCGCGGCCAGTCAGCACAATAAAAACCAGCCAACCCACTTCACGATTCTTGCTGATTGGATCATGCAAATGGAAAGGCCATTGCCTTAGGAGTTAACGCAGCGCCGCATCCCTGACGAATAATGAGCGCCCCTTCAAACCGCATAGCGCTTGTAGCCATTCAATTACGCCTCATTGCCCCTGCTGACACGGCACCCAGCTACAACCCCTTGCACCGCTCCAACTCCGCCTGCGTCTCCAGCCGCGTTTCAATACCCAGGCGGTACTTGCAGTACGCACGCACCGTGTCCCGCTCTTCGGCGGTCAGTTGCTCCAGGGGTTTGTCGTCTCGGTCACTGGCGAAAATGTTGGGGAATTCCAGCGTGAGGGAGGGGTACTGCTTGATGAAGAACACCATTCGGTTGTCTTCCGCCCAGCGTGTCTCGTAGTAGCCGGTGTAGAGGTAGGCCACGCAAAGCAGGGGCATCAGCAGGAGGGCGGCTTTCTTCATGGTCTCGGTCGCAAGGCGGCATCCCGTGTGGGTGGCGGATAGTGCATGGCGGGCGCTGGTATGCCAACCCAGCCCCCCCCTTGCCGCCCCCCGGCACACACCTGCCGCCCTCCTCCACCCGCACGCACCTGCAAGCCGCGCCATCCGGCGCCTGCAGGGCTCGGCATGGAACCTGCTAATAACGGGCCTAGCCCAACCTGAAGGAGCAGAACCATGAGGATCGATACCCAGTTGATGCAGGGGGCCGGCGCCTCCAGCACGCAGAAAACCGGCCGGGGTACGGCGCAGGGCACGGGGGATTTCGCCGGGGACTATGCCGCTGCGCTGGCCGGCGAGAAGGCGGGGCAGCCGCCCAAGGCCGACTTCAGCCACATGAACCGTGGCGAGCTGATGGAGTGGATCAACGCCCAGGTCAAGGCAACGGGCACGCTGGATGGCACCGAGTCGCTGGTGTCCATGACCCTTAACGGTGTGTCGGCGGTGGATGGCAGCGCCGACAACAGCCGCAGCTTCGATTACCTGAAGCTGCTGCGCGACGGCATCGACGGGGCGCAGCAGCGCAACGACATGAAGGAAGCCGAGCGCCTGCGCTCCACCCTGGACCTGCTCGGCCGCTACCAGGAAGACGGCGCCTCCAACAGCCACTGGCAGGCGTAACGCCGACCACCCCAGGCGAACCGCCGCCCCTGGGCGGCGGCCCGCAGCACCTTGAGATCGGTGCGACGCCGTTGGTGTCCGCCCCCGTGTTTGGCGCGATAATGCGCCGCTGAACACACAGGGGCCTTCCATGAACCAGCGTGCTATGGACTCGACCGCCGCGATGCGGAGCAAACCCGCCGACGCCCTCATTCTCATTGCCGAAGACGAAGTGGAGATTGCCGAGATCCTCGCGGCCTACCTCCAGCGCAGCGGCTTGCGCACCGTCCACGCCAGGGACGGGCAGGACGCCCTGGCCCGGCACCATAGCCAGAAGCCCGACCTGGTGCTGCTGGACGTGCAGATGCCGCTGCTGGACGGCTGGCAGGTACTCAGCGAGATCCGCCATCGCGGCGACACCCCGGTGATCCTGCTCACCGCACTGGACCAGGACATCGACAAGCTGACCGGGCTGCGCATCGGCGCGGACGACTACGTGGTCAAGCCCTTCAACCCGGCGGAAGTGGTGGCGCGGGTGCAGGCCGTGCTGCGGCGGGCGAAGGCCACCCGCGCCGAGGGCTCGCGGGTGCTCAGTGTCGGCGCCTTCCGTATCGACCTGGACAACCACGAAGCGAGCGTGGATTGCGCCGGCCAGCGGCACCTGCTGGACCTCACCCTCACCGAGTTCAAGCTGCTCACCAGCCTGATGCGCGCCCCCCGACGGGTGTTCAGCCGTGGCGAGCTGCTGGAGGCCTGCCTGCCCGAGGGCGACACCCAGGAGCGCACGGTGGACAGCCACATCAGCAAGCTGCGCAAGAAGCTGGAGCTGCTGGGCATCCAGGGCGTACCCACCAGCGTGCGTGGCGTCGGCTACCGCTTCGGTGGCGAAGCATGAGCCGCACCCCAGGCCTGCGCCGGCAGATCATCCTGTCCCTGTGCACCATGGCGCTGGGCATCATGCTCATCTCCATCGTCGGCACCTATGCCTTCTACGAAGTGCTCTATGCCTACGAGCCCAGCAGCATCTCGGAGACCTGGCCGCCGACGCGCACCGAACTGGCCTGGGTGCTGGCCACGATCCTCGCTGCGCTGGTGATCGCCGGCTACGTGGCCTTCCAGCTCTCCCGGCGCATCCTCACCCCGCTGAACTCGGTGGCCCACAGCCTGCGGGAGGTGGCCCAGGGCAACCTGCAGGCCCGCGCCACGCTGGACGAACACGCCATGGGGGAAACCGCCCAATTGGTGCACGACTTCAACACCATGGCCGAACGCCTGGAGGGCATGACCCGCGAGCAGCAGTTCTGGAACGCCGCCGTGGCCCACGAGCTGCGAACCCCGGTCACCATCCTCCGTGGCCGCCTGCAAGGGCTGACCGAAGGCGTCTTCACCCCCAGCAACGAGATATTCGAAGGGCTGCTGCGCCAGGTGGAAGGGCTTGGCAGGCTCATCGAAGACCTGCGCGTGGTGAGCCTCAATGACAGCGGCCACCTGGAGATGGAGCTGGCCCCGACCGACCTGGCACAGGAGGTCACCAGCATCGCCCAGGCCTTCACCTCCAGCCTTGAGGCCAAGGGCTTCGTGCTGCAGCTGGAGGTGCCCGCCCGCGCCCAGGTGGAGTGCGATGCCTTTCGCATCCGCCAGGCGCTGATGGCCCTGCTGGAGAACGCCCTGAAGTACGCCGAACCGGGCGCGCTGAAGATCCACGCCCACATCGAGGACGGCACCTGCCGGGTGAGCGTCGAGGACAGCGGCCCGGGCCTGCCGGCCGAAACCGCCGCGCTGGTGTTCGAGGCCTTTCGCCGGGGCGACCCCTCCCGCTCGCGGAAGAGCGGCGGTAGCGGCCTTGGCCTGTCCGTGGTCCGGGCCATCGTCGAAGCCCACGGCGGCCACGCCAGCTGTCACCCCTCATCGCTCGGCGGCACCGCCTTCAGCCTCAGCTGGCCGGTGCGGGGTGGCGTGAGCGGCTGATGCGTCCCCCAGGCAGGTAGTCACCCCGCGTTTCCATCAGGCTGAACGCCACCCGTGCCAGATGCCGTGCCAGCCCCTTGAGTGCCTGGGTTTCGGTGCGGCCGTGCCGTCTGCACAGCTGGTAGCGCTCGCGCCAGGCCACCGAGCGGCGGGCGGTCCGTGCCGCCGTCAGCAACAGGTGGTGGGTTTGGCCGTGGAGCGGCGCCTCCCGGAGCGGGCTGGCGCGCCCGCTGTTGACGAAGGCGATGTAGGCGCCGGCACTCTTGAATTCGCCCTGCCCATAGGCGCCGGCCAGCAGCGCGGCGGTGACGATATCCACCCCCTCGATCGCCAGGCAGCGCAGGGCCTGTTCACGGGGGCCCTGCGCCCGCAGCAAGCGCCGGACCTGCCGCCGGAGCGCGAGCCGGGGGGAAGCCTGGCACGGCTCGAGCAGCGCCAGCAGGCGCGGGTAGAACAGCGGCGCCTCACACGCCGCAGCGGTCCCGTGCCCAGTGGCCTCCGCCGGCGTGGCGGGGTGTTGTGTGTGCATCGCGCTACACCTGTTGCAAATGTGGCCCCAACCTCGCGCGGAGCGGGGCCTGGCGGTCAGTGCCCAGTGATCACGCTGTTCCAGATCCGCGTGCGGAGCCGGTCGATACGCGGCGGAACGGCCTCGAGCGCAAACAACGTGCCGAAGACCTCCGGCGAGGGGTACACCTTGTTGTCCGCACGGATGGCCGGGTCCACCAGGGCGTCCGCCGCCTGGTTGCCATTGGCGTACTTGATGGCATTGGTGACCGAGGCCATCACCTCGGGTTGCAGCAGGTAGTTCATGAAGGCGTAGCCGGCATCCTCATCCTTGGCGTCCACGGGCATGGCCACCATGTCGAACCAGGTCGTCGAGCCCTCCTTCGGCACCATGTATTCGATGTGGATGCCGTTCTTCGCTTCATTGGCGCTGGCCGCCGCCTGCAGCACATCCCCGGAGAAACCCACCACCAGGCACACATCGCCATTGGCCAGGTCGGTGACGTACTTCGAGGAGTGGAAGTAGGTGACGTGCTTGCGCATCTGCTTGAGCAAGGCCTCGGCCTTCTTGTAGTCCTCCGGCTCCGTGCTGTGGTGCGGCAGCCCCAGGTAGTGCAGGGCGATGGGCAGCAGCTCCGGCGCATTGTCCAGCACTGCCACGCCGCAGGTGGAAAGCTTGGCGAGGGTTTCCGGCTTGAAGATCAGGTCCCAGCTGTCGATCGGGTGATCGGCGCCGAGTACCGCGCGCACCTTGTCCACGTTGTAGCCGATGCCGGTGGTGCCCCAGACGTAGGGAAAGCCGTACTGGTTGCCCGGGTCGTTCACCGCCGTGGCCTTGAGCAGCCGGGGGTCGAGGTTCTTCCAGTTCGGCAGCTTGGAGCGGTCCAGCTTCTTCAGCGCACCGCCCTGGATCTGCCGGACCATGAAGTGGTTGGAGGGGAACACCACGTCATAGCCGGAGTGCCCGGCCATCAGCTTCGCATCGAGGATCTCGTTGCTGTCGTAGATGTCGTAGTGCACACCGATCGACGTCTGGGCGGTGAACCTGGCCAACGTATCGTCGGCCACGTAGGCGCTCCAGTTGTACACGCGGACTTCCTCGGCTGCCTGGCTTGCGCTGGCCAGCAGCAGGAGGGGAATGAGTTTTTTCAGCATGACGCCACCTCGGGGGAGTTTTCTTGTTGTCTGCAGTCACTGAAAAGCCGGCTGCAACACGCCGCGAAGCCGGTCTGCAAAGACCGCCTAGCGCATCGCGCCGACGAAGAGAGCACCCTGGATACGAGCGGGCACGGGCCCGGAACGGCACCGGCGCGACTGGCCCGGCGCGTTCGAGGCTAATGAAGCCGCTCAGGGCTTGTCTTGCGCGCGGGCCCGCGTGGAAAGCTGCGCCTGGTAGGCCTTGGGGGTCATGCCCATGCGCTCGCGAAAGCACTTGTAGAAGGCCGAAAGGGAGTTGAACCCCGCCGCGAAGGCCCAGTCGTCGACACGCCCGCTCTCGGGGCTCTGGTGCAAGCGCTCCAGCAGGTGGCTGAGGCGTGCCTGGTTGACGTAGCGGTAGAAACTCTGCCCCAACACCTGGTTGAGCAGGTGGGAGATCTGGTTGCGCGTATAGCCGGTGGCGGCGGCGACCTGCTGCAGGTCCAGATCAGGGTCGAGGTAGGGGCGCTGGTGCTGGAAGTAGTTCTCCAGGTCGCACGCCATGATCCCGATCTGCCGGGGCGAGAGCCCCAGACGGCTCAGCGCCGGGCGGCTATCCGATGCGGTGGAACCATCCGGCTCGATGCGCTCCAGGTTGGCGTACTCGTTCACCCGCCAGACCAGGCCATCGCACACGGTGATCGCCTCGCTGGATCGAAAGGCCACCAGGCCACGGCTGCCATGCAGGCAGATGCGGTACTGGATGAACGCGGTGTGGCCGTCGATGCGGATGCGGTCGGTGTGCTCCAGCAGCTCGCCGCTCAGGCGCGGCAGGCTCTCGTAGACGAACGCCCTCAGCTCCGGCAGGCGCATCAGGCGGTTGCTGGAGTAGTCGTGGTACTCCACGTCGGGGTGGTAGAGCTTCAGGAGCCCTTCCAGGTCACCGGTCCGCCAGCCTTCGCGGTAGAGCAGGATGGTCTTGCGCGTCAGCTCGGTCTGCTCGGCGTCGTCCGGCAGGTGGGTCGTGGCAGTCATGGCGGGTGACTCGTGATGGCGGACAGTTCGCGCGGATGATAGTCAACGGAGTCCATCCCGGTCAGCGGCCGCCCCGTTGCGGGGGCGGCCTGTTGACCAGCGGCGCGGCTCAGCTCGCCTGCATCAGTTCGTTCGCCGCCCGCAGGCCCGAGGCATAGGCGCCATGCACCGTCTGGTAGAAGGACTCGTCGGTGGCCTCGCCGGCGAAGAACAGCTTGCCGTCGACGGGCGACGCCAGGTCGTTGCGCATCGGCACCGTGGAACCCACCACGTTGCAGGAGTAGGAGCCCAGCGCATGGGGATCGCTCGCCCAGCGGGTGATCGCCCAGTCGCTGGGCTGCGGGATGTCCGGGCCGTACACCGCTCGCAGGCGCGTCATCGCGTCCTCCACGATCGCCTCGTCGGTCCAGCCCTCGATCTCGCGCCCGAAGTCCGCCGCGTTGAAGCCGATCAGGATCGGCGCACCGGTCGCCCGCGCCAGGCTCACCCACTCAGCCCACTGCCCATGCTGCTCCGGCACCATGTTGATCCAGTCCGTCCGGGTGTCCCAGAAGGCCTCGGGGAACTTCAGGCAGCACTTGTTCAGCACCCCGACCCCCAGTCCTTCGATGGCCCGGGTCTTCTCGGGCGGAAGCGCCGGGGAGAAGTCGATCGCCCCGCTCTTGAGCACGCCCAGCGGCACGCTCAGCAACACCTGGGCAGCCTGGTAGCTGCGCCCGCCGACGCGGACGGTAACGCCTTCGTCCTCGCTGTCGATGGCGCTGACGACCTGACCCAGACGGATGTCCAACCCCTTGGCCAGGTGCTCCACCAGCACCCGGTAGCCGTCCAGGAACAATGCCTCGTCGCCGGCGTACTCACCGCCGCTGTCGAAGGTGTGCAAGGAAAGCGCCTGGACGCTCTCGCCGTACTCGTGTTCGTAGGTGGTGTTGAGCAGGAAGTCGACCTGCCGACGCTGGGCCAGCCCCAGGGACCGGTAGTCCATCTCCTCGCGCACGGCATCACCCAGCGGACGGTCCTCGTCGCTGTCCTGCGTCTGCTCGATGGCATCCTCGATGGCTTCCCGCAGCGCCTCCAGTACCTCCTCCTCATCGTCGTCGTAGCGATGGCCGTCGCTGCCGAAGGTCTCGGTGCGATCGGTACTGGTGGTGGCCAACCGCGCGCCAACCTGCTTGGCCAGCCGCGCAATGGGGTTGTTGGGGCCGGCCCCGTGGATCCAGGTCGCCCCAAGGTCGACATTGATCCCGTCCCACGCCTGGTGGGTCATCAACCGTCCCCCCAGGCGGTCGCGCGCCTCGAGGACGATCACCCGGTACCCGGCATCGTGCAGTTTGCGAGCGGCGGCCAGCCCGGCGATGCCAGCACCGATCACCAGCACATCGGCCTGCCCCGGGTCCGCTCGCCCTGCGCGCTGGCCCTGGGTTCCCAGGCCATTGGCCAACACGGGGGACAGGGGCAGGGACGCCCCCAGCAAACTGCCTGCAGCCAGAATGAAATGTCGACGCTTCATGTATCACCTCAAGAATTCAACTTGCGGCCTCACACCGCCATGGCCCCCGCATAGGCAGGCACCGGACCGGGCGAGGCCGATCGGTGCCAGTCTGAGGGGCCTGCATTGCCATTCGTTCGAGCTTGTGTGGAGAACAGGTGGAGCGCATCAGTAAAGCGCACGCTAGCGCGAGCGTCGGCCACGCCACTCAGCCACGCCCGGCATATGCCCCCGCCAGCGACGCCGGCGCGTCCCCGTCCTGCGCGTTCAGGCCACCGCCCAGGGCCTTGTAGAGGGCCACGGCGTTGCTGGTCTTCTCCCGGCGCAGCTCCAGCAGTGCCTGGCGCGCGGCATACAGCTGGCGCTGGGCATCGAGCAATTCCAGCCGGCCATCGAGCCCCGCGCGGTAGCGCTGGCCGGAGAGGTCCAGCCGGCGCTCGGCGGCGCTGACGGCCTGCAGTTGCGCCTCGATCTGCCGGTCGAAGGTGGCCGTGCCCGCCAGGGCGTCCGCCACCTCGCGGAAGGCGATCTGGATGGCCCGCTCGTACTGCGCCACCGCCTCGGACTTGCGCACCTTGGCCAGGCGCAGTTCCGCCCGCAAGCGCCCGCCCTGGAACAGCGGCACCGTCAGTTGCGGGGCGAAGCGCCAGACCTGCCGGGACGGGTCGAACAACCCGTCCAGCGAGGTGCTGGCATAACCGAAGGAGGCGGTCAGGGAGATCTGCGGGAAGAACGCCGCCCGCGCCGCGCCGACGTCCGCGTTCGCCGCTTCCAGCACCTGCTCGGCCTGGCGCAGGTCGGGCCGGGCCAGCAGCAGCTCCGACGGCAACCCCGCCGGCAGGCGGCCGAGCAACGGCTGCTGCGCCAGGGACAAGGCCGGCGGCAGGTCTGCCGACAGTTCGCCACCCACCAGCAGCTGCAGGGCGTTGTCCGCCTGGGCGCGGGCGCGTCGGCGCGCCTCCAGGTCGGCCTGGGCGGTGGCCACCTGGCCTTCGGCCTGGGCCACGTCCAGCGCGCTGTTCTGGTCGGCCTGCTTCAACAGGCGCGCCAGCGCCAGGGATTGCTGCCAGTCCGCCAGGGTCTGCTCGGCCAGTTGCTGCTGCTCGGCGGCCAGTTGCTGGGCGAAGTAGGCATCGGCCACCGCCCCCACCAGCGCCACCTGCGCGGCGTCACGCCCCTCTTCGCTGGCGAAGTAGCGCGCCAGCGCGGCATCGGAGAGCGCACGCACGCGGCCGAACAGGTCCAGCTCGAACGCGCTGACGCCCAGGTTCACCCCCACCTGCTTGCTCACCGTGCGGTTGGAGTGCTCGCTGGAATCGGCCGCCAGGGCCCGCTCGCGGGTCTGGTTGGCCTCCAGCGCCACCGAGGGCAGGCGCGCGGAAGACTGGATGCGGAACATCGCCTGGGTCGCCTCCACATTGAGGGCGGCCAGGCGCAGGTCGCGGTTCTGCTCCAACGCCTGCTCGATCAGGCGCTGCAGGCGCGGGTCGCCGAACATGCGGCGCCAGCCCGGCAGCGGCGCGGCCGCGATGGACGGAGCGCCCGCCAGCTGCGGGAACTGCGCCGGCACCGGCGGTGCGGGCCGCTCCAGGGGCGGCACCAGGGAACAGGCGCCAAGGCTCGCGGCCAGGGCCAGCGGGATCAACAGGCGCATCTCAGGCCTCCTCGCGCGGGGATTGGGGGGCGGTGCGTCGGGCCCGTCGGGCGCCGAGGCGCTCCTGCAGGCCGATGACGAACACGAAGAACGCCGGCACGAAGCACACCGCCAGCAGCGTGCCGCTGAGCATGCCGCCGAACACCCCGGTGCCGATGGCGTGCTGGGTCTCGGCGCTGGCGCCGGAGGCGAGCATCAGCGGCACCACGCCGAGGGTGAAGGCCAGCGAGGTCATGAGGATCGGCCGCAGGCGCAGGCGCGCCGCCATCACCGCCGCCTCCGCCAGGCTGCGGCCTTCGGCGTGCAGCTGGCGGGCGAACTCGACGATGAGGATCGCGTTCTTCGCCGAGAGGCCGATGATGGTGATCATCCCCACCTTGAAGAACACGTCGTTGGGCAGGCCGCGCAGCATCACCGCCGCCACCGCGCCCAGCAGGCCCAGCGGCACCACCAGCATCACCGACAGCGGGATGGACCAGCTCTCGTACAGCGCCGCCAGCACCAGGAACACCACCAGCGCGGAGAGCAGCATCAGCAGCGGCGCCTGGGCCGCCGACTGGCGCTCCTGCAGGGACTGCCCGGTCCAGGCCACGGCGAAGCCCGCCGGCAGCTGCGCCACCAGCCGCTCCATCTCGACCATGGCGTCGCCACTGGACACGCCCGGCGCGGGGCCGCCGGCGATGCGCACCGCCGGGAAACCCTGGAAGCGCATCATCTGCTGCGGCGACTCGGTCCAGATCGGCGTCACCACCTCGCGCAGCGGCACCATGCCGCCGGCGGCGTTGCGCACCCGCAGGCCGAGCACGTCGTCCAGCTGCATGCGCGCGGCAGCGTCCGCCTGGAGGATGACCTGCTGCATGCGCCCGGCATTGGGGAAGTCATTGACGTAGAGCGAGCCCATGGCCGCCGACAGGGTGCTGCTCACCGCCGCGAAGGACACACCCATGGCCTCGGCCTTGCGCCGGTCGATCTCCAGGCGAATGCTCGGCCCCGGCGGCAGACCGTCCGGGTACACGTCGCTCACCACGCTGCTCTGCGCCGCCAGCTTGAGCAGCTGCGCCTGGGCCTCGCGCAGCGCCGCCTCACCCCGGCCGGCGCGGTCCTGGAGGAACAGGGTGAAACCGGAAGAAGTGCCCAGCTCGTCGATGGCCGGCGGCAGCAGGCTCATCACCGTGCCCTCGGGAATCTCCGCCATCGCCGCCTGGGCCAGGGCCGACTCCTCGCCGGCCGTTGCGCCGTTGCGCTGGTCCCAGTCCTTGAGCATGGTGAAAGCCATGGCGGCGTTGGGGCCGGAGCCGGAGAAGCTGAAGCCCAGCACCACCAGGTTCGCCTCCAGCGCCGGGCGGCTGGCCACGTGGGCCTCGAAGGTGCGCACCACGTCCAGGGTGCGTTCGGCGGTGGCGCCGGTGGGCAGCTGGATGGAGGTCATGAAGTAGCCCTGGTCCTCCTCCGGCAGGAAGGACGACGGCAACTGGTACGCCGCCAGCGCCAGCACACCGCAGAGCGCGGCGAAGCCCGCCATCATCCGCCCGCTGCGGGCGACCATGCCGGCCACGCCGCCGGTGTAGCGCTCGGTCAGCCGCTCGAAGCCACGGTTGAAGGCGCCGAAGAAGCCGCGCCGGGCGTGGTGCCCGGGCGCCACCGGGTGCAGCAGCGTGGCGCACAGCGCCGGGGTCAGGGTCAGCGCGAGGAAGGCCGAGAACAGGATCGACACCGCCATCGACAGGGTGAACTGCTGGTAGATCACCCCCACCGAGCCGGAGCCGAACGCCATGGGGATGAACACCGCGGTGAGCACCAGGGTTATGCCCACCACCGCGCCGCTGATCTCCTTCATGGCCCGCGCAGTGGCCTCCCGCGGCGACAGGCCGTGGCTGGCCATCAGCCGCTCGACGTTCTCCACCACCACGATGGCGTCGTCGACGATGATGCCGATGGCCAGCACCATGCCGAACATGGTCAGGGTGTTGATGGAGAAACCCGCCACCAGCATCACCGCGAAGGTGCCCAGCAGGGCGATGGGCGCGACGATGGCCGGGATCAGCGTGTAGCGCACGTTCTGCAGGAACAGGTACATGACCAGGAACACCAGCACCATGGCCTCGAACAGCGTCTGCACCACCTTCTCGATGGAGACCTTGACGAAGGGCGCCGTGTCGAACGGGACGGAATAGCCCATGCCCGCCGGCATGCTCGGCGCCAGCTCGGCGAGCCGGTCGCGCACGGCCTGGGCGGTACGCACGGCGTTGGCCCCGGGCGACAGCTGGATGGCCGCGCTGGTGGCCGCCACGCCGTTCTCGCGGTTGGCGAAGCCGTAGGACTGCGCGCCCAGCTCCACCCGCGCGACGTCACCGATCACCACCCGCGAACCGTCGGCGCCGGCGCGCAGCACGATGGCGGCGAACTGCTCCGGGCTGGACAGCTGCCCCTCCACCGTCAGTGGCACGGTCACCCGCTGGCCGGGCAGCGTCGGCTCGTCGCCGACCCGGCCGGGGGCGATCTGCGCGTTCTGCTGTTCGATGGCCTGGGCCAGGTCGCCCATGGTCAGCCCGTAGGCGGTCAGCTGGTGCGGGTCCACCCAGATGCGCATGGCCTGCTCGGCGCCGAACAGCTGCACGCGCCCGACGCCGTCGATGCGCCGCAGCTCCTGCACGATGTTGCGCGCCAGGTAGTCGTTCAGCGCCACCTCGTCGAAGCGCCCGTCCGGCGAGGTCATGCCCACCATCATCAGGAAGCCGGAGGCCGCGGACTCCACCTGCAGACCACTCTGCCGCACCACCTGGGGCAGGCGCGGCTCCACCGCCTTGATGCGGTTCTGCACGTCCACCTGGGCCAGCTCGGGGTCGGTGCCGGGCTTGAAGGTGGCGGTGATCTGCGCCGAGCCGGAGGTGTCCACCGAGGACTCGAAATAGAGCAGGTTCTTGACCCCGGACAGCTCGCGCTCGATCAGGCTCACCACCGAGTCGTCCAGGGTCTGCGGCGTAGCGCCGGGGTAGGAGGCGTAGAGCGTCACCGACGGCGGCGCCACCGAGGGGTAGCGGGCAATCGGCAGCTGCGGAATGGCGATCACCCCGAACAGCACGATGAACAAGGCGATCACCCAGGCGAACACCGGGCGCTCGATGAAGAACTGCGGCATGGTCGTCTCCTCGACTCAGTGCGCGGTGGCGGCCAACCCGGCGGCCACGCTGGGCTGCCAGGGGCGCGGGTCGACGGCGGCGCCCTCCTCCAGGCGCTCGATGCCTTCCACCACCACCCGCTGGCCGGCACCGAGGCCGGCGGCGATGCGGTAGCGGCGGTCCACCAGCTCACCCAGCTCGACGGCGATCCGCTTGGCCTGCTGCTGCTCGTCGATCACCCACACGCTGGCCGCCTCGCCGGCGCGCACCACCGCCTGCTGCGGCACGGCCAGGGCCGCCGGGTAATGCGCCCGCACCACCCGCGCCCGCACGAACATGCCCGGCAACAGGCGCCGCTCGGGGTTGTCCACCAGCACGCGCAGCAGCACATCGCCAGTGCCGGCATCGACGTTGATGCCGGAGAACAGGATGCGTGCGTGCAGGCCGTAGGGCTTGCCGCTGCTGCCGAGGATCTGTACCGGCAGCCCGCCGTCGCCGGGCCCGCCCCGCGCCTCCAGCGCTTCGCGCAGGCGTTCGAGGGAGGCGGCGGACTGGCGCACGTCCACGTACACCTGGTCGATCTGCTGCAGGGTGGCCATGGGCGAGGCATCGGTCGAAGTCACCAGTGCGCCTTCGGAGACCAGGGTCTGGTCGATGCGCCCGGAGATCGGCGCCTCCACCGTGGCGAAGCGCAGGTCCAGCTGCCGCCGCGCCAGCACCGCCTGGGCCTGGGCCACGTCGGCCGCCGCCTGTTCGCGCTGGGACACGGCGTCGTCATACACCTGCCGGCTCACCGCCTCGGCCCGCACCAGCGGCGCCAGCCGCTCGGCCTGGATGCGCGCACGCTCCAGCACCGCCCGCGCACGCTGCAGGGCGGCGGCCGCGGTTTCCACCTCGGCCTTGAAGGGCGCCGGGTTGATCTGGAACAGCGCCGTCCCGGCCTGGATCTCGGCGCCCTGGCTGAACAGCGTGCGCTGCAGGATGCCGCTGACCTGGGGGCGGATCTCCGCCGTGCGCAGGGCCGCGACACGCCCTGGCAGGTCCTCGTCGACCACCAGCTCGGTCGGCGCCAGGGTCATCACCGTGACCCGCGCCGGCGGCATGCCCTCCTCCGCCGTCGGCGACGGATCACACCCCGCCAGGCCAAACGCGAACACCCCGATCCACACGGCACGCAGCCGCCCCTTCAGCAATCCCATGACCCACTGCCCTCACGGATGAACGGCCCCGGCCAGAACGGCCGAAAGCCCCAGAAAACGCGAGTCTGGCGGCCCACCGTTGGGATTGATTCGAGGTTTTGTGGAGATCGTGTGGAGGCGGGGCGGGCACGTCATGAGCCAAGAGGCATACGGCCCTCTTCAGGCATGACCTTGGAGCGGCAATGGAGGGCGATTGCGCCGCTGTGACGGCCTTCAGATTGTCATACGATTTCCGTTGAATATTTCTTACGCCCCTGTCAGATTCCGCTTCGCTGTACAAATGTTGCAAAGGATTGCAAGTACAAAGCGACCCAGAAACACCCTCGCGAGTATCTGCAAAATCCCCCTGAATTCCGCTGATCCTGCCGCCAAGTCGTGGCTTTTCGTCGTGGCTGGAAAATAGCGTTCCCGAGCGGGAGTGAACCTCGACCAACAGCTTCTTCTGTGAATTTGCAGTGACAACCAGGCGCTCCACGCCCAACAAGAACCCACATGGATGATTGCGTCATGACTGTTTTCCACGCCCTGAAACGCCGCTCCACCCCTGCCAACCTGCTCCGCTGCGCCGTCGCGGTGGGGCTCGCCGCCGTGCTCGGTGGCTGCAACTCCTCCGAATCCGAAGTCCAGAAGGTGGTGATCGACAACCTGCTGGTGAAGGACGTCTACAAGTTCGGCGAATTCACCGAAATCGACGGCATCGCCGCCTGCCAGACCGTCAACAGCGTCCGGGCCGACGGCCAGGACACCGGCGACATGCAAGGCTTCGCGATGAAGAAGGACGGTGCCTGGCATTTCCTGAGGTTCGTCGACAGCACTCACGAAGAGTGCGTGCAGGCGGCCAAGGAAGTGACCACGGAATTGGTCGAGAAAGGCTACAAGGGCTGAGCAGCCCGCTGAATTACCGTCACCCTCTGGAGAGATTCAATGCGTACCAAGATCCTGCACATCGGCCTGATCGCCGCCATGGGCCTGCTGGCCGCCTGCGGCTCCTCGCCGCGTGCCCCGCAACAACAGATCATCGGCCAGATCCCGGCGGGCAGCCCCTTTGCCAAGGTCCAGCCCGGCATGTCCATGAAGCAGGTGCATGACCTGATCGGCCAGCCCACCGACAGCTACAACCGCATGACCGGCAAGATGTTCATCCCCTTCTACTTCGGTAGCGACGCCATGCGCATGGAAGAGCTGTACAAGGGCCAGGGCCGCATCACCTACACCGGCGTAGGCGCCACCGGTGCCAACTTCAACGTCTACCAGATCACCTACGACCCGAGCGAAGACGGCTACAACAACCGTTGATCCGCGCCTCGCCCAACAAGAAGCCCCGCATGATGCGGGGCTTCTTGTTTGAGGGGACGACCCGCTCCGATCAGGCCGGGACGGGCTTGATCACCAGGAAATTCCGCGCGCTGTAATAGGCCTCGGAATCCTGCCAGGCCAGCCCCGCGAAGCTGTCCATGCCCGCTTGCCAGGGCTCGTTGTCGAACAGCGCCTCCACCGTGCGCTGGTTGTCGAAGGCGCAGAAGAAGTGCCGGAACCAGTGGATGCGCCCATCCAGCGGCAGGGCGCGGATCTGCGCCTCGATGCTGGGGAACAGGTCCTCCGGCAGCGCCGGCACCTTGCCGTCGGCACCGCGCGTGCAGAAGTTGCCCAGGTGCGCCTCGAAGCGCTGCTCACCCACCTGCCAGGTCTCCACCGTCACCTGGTCCTCGTCGACACGGCCCCAGAGTGCCGAGAGCAGCACGTGGAAGCTGTTGCGGCAGAAGTTCTCCCAGGCATCACGCAGGCCGGCCTCGCCCTCACCCACGCCGGCGAAGGCTTCCTGGAAGTGGCGGTTGTCATCCTCCAGCAGCACGTCCACATCCAGCCGGCCGGTCTTGCCGCGGGGATACCAGGTGGCACGGATCGCCGGCAGCCGGCCACCCGGCGCAACCCACCCTTCGTGCACGACGAACTCGACGCCGTGGGCTTCGAACAGTGCAGCCAGAAGCTGCGAAACAGAGACCGGTTCCATCTTCGATCCTTATGTAATGATGGCGCGCCCGACACGGGCCGAAACGGCGCGTAGAGTAACGCGCTTCCGCATCACGAGCCGGTCGTTCGTCAATGAATGTGACCGGACCTCAGCAGTCCCGCCCCACCGCCTGGAGCCATGCAGCCGATGAAACGCCCCCTCGCCGCCCTCACCCTGCTGCTGGCCCTGCCCACGCTCCACGCCGAAGAAGTTGCACCCATGAACCACCCGCCCTTCGATGCCGCCTTCGCCGAGGGCTACCAGGTCAAGGTGGAGGGGATCGACTACCGCTTCTACACCCAGGCCATTGGCGAACTGGAGCTGCCCACCGGGCAACTGGTGGCCTGTGACCCGCTGGTGAGCTGCGACGCGCCTTTCACCCAAGCGGTGCCCAAGGGCCGCTTCCCGCTGCAGCTGGCCATCGCGCGGATCGGCGAGGATGAGCGCATCGCCTTCGCCCGCATCGTCTTCGCGCCCGGCGCGGCAACCCGCTGGGAAATGGCCCTGGTGGACGGCCAGGACCCGAGCACCCTGGGCCCGGACGAATTCTTCGGCTACGGCGTGGACAGCGGCACCGGCGGCTTCATGGACGCCGCCGCCCTGCGCCGCTACGAAGCGCAGCGCGAGCAGGAGGGCGAAGCCTTCGACGAGCGCCTGCTGGCCGAGCTGGACAGGACCTACCGGCACACCCGCAGCTGGACCCTGCTGCCGACCGAGGCCGGCAACGTGGCGTTGTTCTCCAGCGGCTATGGCGACGGCGCCTACCCCAGCTACTTCGGCTACGACGCCAGTGGCCGGCTGGTGGCGGTGGTGACCGACTTCCTGCTGGTGCCCTGGCACTGAGGCCGGGGCCGGCTCAGTCGCCTAGAGGCTCCAGGTTGGCGTCGATCCAGCGGCCGCCTTCCTGGCTCAGCTGGCCGGCCTGCGGCTCGGGGTTGGCCGGGTCCAGGCTGGCCTGGCCGGTGTAGCGCAATGCCTCGCCCTCGACGAACAGGCGGTCGATGCGCTGGGGCAGGTAGGGCGAGGTCTGGGAATAACCCGGCACCACATAGAGGCCACCGTTCCGGGCGGGCTGGAGCGCAGCGATGTGGGTGCGCACTGCACTCGCGTCGCCCACGCAGCCCTCGTCCACCTGGAACAGCGCCAGGTACAGGGGGTGTTCCTCCAGGGTGGCGGGCTCCACCACGGTGAAGGGCACCAGCGTCTTCACCGGCATCGAGAAGCTGCAGCCCAGCGCGCCGGCGTAGTGCTCCAGCACTGCCGGCGCCTTGGCCGCCGCGCCGGATGCCTGCGGATCGGGCAATGCGCCTGCCCAGGCCGCCCCTGTGGATAACGCTATCCCTGCACACACCGCTGCCAATCCTTTCATTGCCCTGCCCTCCACTGACTGATCGATGGGCGAACCCTGCGCGCCCCGGAACCGCGCGCAGTGTCGCTGCAAACGTCCCGCGCCGCCGCGAAGTGGCCCGGCAAAAACGCCAACTCAGCGCTGCGGCAGCGCCTGTGTGCCACTGCGCAGGCGCCCCAGCACGCGCTCGGCATTTTCCTGGCAGCCCATGCCCTCGGGCTTGTCCTCGATGCTGTCGATCACCTGCAGGAGCCGCTCGCGGGCCACCACCAGGCGCGCCTGCATGGCCTCGATCTCCGCCACCTTGCGCCGCAGGCCCTCCAGCATCCGCTCGTGGTTGCCGTGTACCTGGCCGGGGCTGGGCAGCAGGTGGCGCATCTCCTCCAGGCTGAAGCCGGCCTGCTGGCCGCAGGCGATCAGCTCCAGCACCGCGAGGGCTTGCTCGGGGTAGTCCCGGTAGCCATTGCCCAGGCGCTGGGCGGCGATCAGGCCACTGGCCTCGTAGAAGCGGATGCGCGAGGCGGTCAGGCCGCTGCGTCGCGCCAGTTCGCCGATTTTCATGGCAGGGGTTCTCCACCTATTGACCTTGAAGCTGACTTTAACCTTAGGCTCTGCCGCAGCTCTTCTACCTTTCGTCGATGCCCGCCCGAGGACACCCACCATGTCGCCCTTCCAGCCGCTCAGCCTGCCCAATGGCACCACCCTGCCCAACCGCATCGCCAAGGCCTCCATGGAGGAGAACCTCGCCGATCCCCGCCAGGCGCCGTCCGATGCGCTGATGCGCCTCTACGCGGCCTGGGCCGAAGGCGGTGTGGGGTTGCTGCTCAGCGGCAACGTGATGGTGGACGCCCGCGCCATGACCGGCCCCGGCGGCGTGGTGCTGGAGGATGACCGCCAGCTGCCGCGCTTCCGCGAATGGGCAACGGTGGGCAAGGCCCATGGCGCGCAGTTCTGGCTGCAACTGAACCACCCCGGCCGGCAGATGCAGGCCAACCTCGGCCAGGCGACTGTGGCCCCGTCGGCGGTGGCCCTGGAGATGGGCAGCCTGTCGCGGATGTTCCCCACCCCGCGTGCGCTGGAGGAACAGGACATCGCCGCCCTGATCGAGCGCTTCGCCCACAGCGCCGTGCTGGCCGAGCAGGCCGGCTTCGACGGCGTGCAGATCCACGCCGCCCACGGCTACCTGCTCAGCCAGTTCCTCTCGCCGCTGACCAACCGCCGCCAGGACCGCTGGGGCGGTTCCCTGGAGAACCGCGCGCGCCTGCTGCTGGAGGTGGTGAAGGCGGTGCGGGCGCGGGTATCACCGCGCTTCGGCGTGGGGGTGAAGCTGAACTCGGCGGACTTCCAGCGCGGCGGCTTCGAGCCACAAGACGCCCGCCAGGTGCTGCTGTGGCTGAACGACCTGCCGGTGGACCTGGTGGAACTCTCTGGCGGCAGCTACGAGGCACCGGCCATGCAGGGCGACGCCCGGGACGGTCGCACCCTCGCGCGGGAAGCGTACTTCCTGGAGTTCGCCCGCGAACTGGCCACCGAAGCGCGCATGCCGGTGATGGTCACCGGCGGCATCCGCCGGCTGCCGGTGGTGGAGCAGGTGCTCGCCAGCGGCGTGAGCCTGGCCGGCATCGCCACCGCCCTGGCGCTGGACCCGGCCCTGCCGCGCCGCTGGCGAGAGGGCGACAACGCCGCCAGCGCCGAGCTGCCGCCCATCCGCTGGCGCAACAAATCCCTCGCTGCGCTGGCCTACATGTCGGCCGTGAAATACCAGATGCGCCGCCTCGGCGACGGCCAATCCCCCCGCCCCGGCGTCTCCCCCCTGCACGCCTTGCTCAAGGAGCAATGGCACACCCTCCACCGCACCCGCCATTACCGCCGGCTCATGGCGGAGCGTAGTGAGGGGTAGGTATGGAGACGGCTGCGGGGAATGGCGCGGGTCGATGCGGTTCGCCGAGCTCACCGCATCCTACGGGTGCCCGGTGTGTAGGGTGGATGGCGCTTTATCCATCCACCAAAGGGTGTGCCGCCGGCTCCGATGGTGGGCTGAAGCCCACCCTACGCTCAGCCGTAGCCTGGGCTTCAGCCCAGGGATGCGCCGTGGTCCCGGGCTGAAGCCCGGGCTACGTGTCTGACGTCGAAATGGTGTCCGGCAGGGCACGGCGGTAAACGTAGGATGGGCTGAGCTGTGCGAAGCCCATCATGGCGGAGCTCGGGCACGGGGCGATGCGGTTCGCCGAGCTCACCGCATCCTACGGGGGTGCCCGGTGTGTAGGGTGGATGGCGCTTTATCCATCCACCAAAGGGTGTGCCGCCGGCTCCGATGGTGGGCTGAAGCCCACCCTACGCTCAGCCGTAGCCTGGGCTTCAGCCCAGGGATGCGCCGTGGTCCCGGGCTGAAGCCCGGGCTACGTGTCTGACGTCGAAATGGTGTCCGGCAGGGCACGGCGGCAAACGTAGGATGGGCTGAGCTGTGCGAAGCCCATCATGGCGGGCTCATGCGGGGATTCGATGCGGTTCGCCGAGCTCAGCGCATCCTGCGGATTGTTCGGCAGGAGGCTCGGCGGCGTTCAGGAAGTGGCGGAAGCCGAGGATCACGCCCTGTTCCAGGTCGGCTTCGGGCAGGTCGTGGGCGCGGGCTTCCAGCTGGCGGAGGAAGTCGGGCCAGAGGGGTTGGTCCTGGCCGTGGCCGAGGTAGCGCACGGGCAGGTCAGCCTGGGCGCCGGTGACCTGTCGGGCCAGCAGTCGACCGCCCAGGCGCGAGCCTTCCAGCACGTAGGCCAGGCCCCAGAGCAGGCCCGGTTTGGCGTCCAGGCGGGGCGCGGCTGTCGGTGGCGGCGGCAACCCCAGGTCGGCCAGGTCCGCCAGCAGGGCCTGGCGGCGACGACGTGCCGGCCAGTCCGGCACCAGCTGGGCGATGCCGGCCTGCTCCAGGGCCTGCTCCAGCCCCGGCAAGGCGCGGGCATGGGCGCGCAGGAAGGCGCGGTAGCCGTCCGCCTGGCCCAGGTCGAAGCGG
The DNA here is from genome assembly GCF_006715895.1 of Pseudomonas sp. SLBN-26. Taxonomy (NCBI): domain Bacteria; kingdom Pseudomonadati; phylum Pseudomonadota; class Gammaproteobacteria; order Pseudomonadales; family Pseudomonadaceae; genus Pseudomonas; species Pseudomonas sp. SLBN-26. The sequence continues at coordinate 5,666,478 of NZ_VFOB01000001.1, read as the reverse complement.
GAGAAGGCGGCGTCCACGGCCTCGTGCCACGGGGCGCCGGCCTGGCGCAGCTGCTCGCGCACCCTCATGGGCGCTCCTCCAGGGCGGCGCGCAGCTTGGCGGCGATGTCCGCTTCACGGAAGGGTTTCTGCACCACCACCTGGTCGGGCAGGTCCAGCCCGCCCAGTTCGGCGTAGCCGGTGATGAAGATGACGGGCAGATCGGGCCGCTGCTGTTGCGCCAGGTTGGCCAGCTCGGCGCCGTTCATGCCGGGCATGGCGTAGTCGGTGAGCAGCAGGTCGACGCCCTGTTCCAGGCGCTGCAACGCTTCGCTGCCGCTGCCGACCTCCAGCACCCGGTAGCCCAGCGAGTCCAGCAGCGCGGCGGTCACCTCGCGCACGCGGGGGTCGTCGTCCACCAGCAGGATGGTCCGCGCGGTGCTGCTCGGCCCCGGTACCGGCACGGCCGCCGGGCGCTCGACGCAGGCCTCGCCGGGGTCGTCGTGGATGCACGGCAGGTAGACCTTGACCCGCGTACCGCGCCCCGGCTCGGTGTGGATGCTGACGCCGCCGCCGGACTGCTTGGCGAAGCCGAACACCTGGGCCAGGCCGAGCCCGGAGCCCTTGCCCACCTCCTTGGTGGTGAAGAACGGCTCGAAGGCCTTGGCCAGCACCTCCTCGGTCATGCCCACGCCGGTGTCCTCGATGCTCAGCACCACATAGGGGCCCGGCTCCGGGTCTTCGGGGCGCTGCGCGGCGGCCTGCACCACCTCGTTGGCGGTCACCAGGCGCAGGGTGCCGCCCTGGGGCATGGCGTCGCGGGCGTTGATGGCGAGGTTGAGGATGATCATCTCGGTCTGGGTCGGGTCCACCAGCGCCCGCCAGAGGTCGGGGGCGGTGCGGGTTTCCACCCAGATGCCGCCGCCGAGGGTGCGCTGCAGCAGCTCCAGCAGGCCCTGCAGGGTGTCGTTGAGGTTGACCGGCACCGGCTCCAGGCGCTGCCGGCGGGAGAACGCCAGCAACTGCCCGGTGAGCTTGGCGCCGCGCTCGCCGGCCTCGCGGATGTTGTGCAGGCGGCCGAGGATGCGCTCGTGGTTGCCACGCTCGACGTCGCGCTCAAGGAAGGTAGCGCTGGTGAGGATGACGGTGAGCAGGTTGTTGAAGTCGTGGGCGACCCCGGCGGTGAGCTGGCCGATGGCTTCCAGGCGCTGCATCTGCTGCAGGGTCGCCTCGATGCGTTCGCGCTCGCGGATCTGCTCGCGCAGGCGCTGGTTGGTGGTGGCCAGCTCGTCGAGCACCGCGCGCTCGCCGGTGATGTCGCGCACGGCGGCGTACATCAGCCCCTCGTCGGGGACGATGGTCCAGGACAGCCAGCGGTAGTCGCCGTCGGTGTGGCGCATGCGGTTGACGAAGCGGGTGGAGACGTTGCCGTCGGCCACGCTCTCGGTCTCGCGCAAGGTCGCCTCGATGTCATCGGGGTGGATCAGCTGCCACAGCTGCACCCGCGTGAGCTGCTCGCGGGTGAGGCCGAGGGTGTCTTCCCAGGCGGGGTTGAGGGCGATGGGCGTCATGTCGAAGCGCATCACTGCCAGCAGCTCGCGGGAGAGCTCCCAGGTGCGGTCGCGCTCGCGGGTGCGCCGTTCAACGCGTTCGCCGAGCATTTCGTTGAGCCGCTGCAGGGCCTCGGTGGCGTACTTCTGCTCGCTGATGTCCTGCAGCACGCCGATGAAGCGCACGCAGCGCCCCGCCTCGAAGAAGGCCCGGCCACTGGTGAGCACCCAGCGCTCGCGCCCGCCCGGCAGCTGCACGCGGTACTCGGCCTGGTACTCGTTGCCGCTGTCCACGGCCAGCGCCTCCTGGACCTTGCGCTCCAGCAGGGGGCGGTCCTTGGGGTGGCAGCGGTCGAAGAAGGTGACCAGGTCCACCTCGGCGTCCCGGGGCAGTTCGTAGAGGGCCTTGCAGCGTTCGTCCCAGAGCAGCCGGCCGGTCTGCGGGTTGTAGTCCCACATGCCCATGCGCGCGGCGTCGATGGCCAGGCGCGCACGCACCTCCACCTCCATCAGCGCCTCTTCGGCGCGGCGCCGGCGTTCGCGCTCGCGCACCTCGGCCAGGGCCCGGCCCACGGCCTTGGGCAGCAGGCTGAGGTTCTGCTTGAGCACGTAGTCGACGGCGCCCTGGCGCATCATCTCCACCGCGTGTTCTTCGCCGAACACGCCGGAGAGGAAGATGAAGGGCGTCTTCGGCGCCAGGCGCCGTGCCACTTCCAGGGCCTGGGCGCCGGACGAGCCGGGCAGGATGAAATCGCAGAGGATCAGGTCGAAGGTGGCGGCTGCCAGGGCCTGCTCGACCCCGGCGTGGTGGTAGACCAGGGTCGAGTCGACCTCGAGGCCGCTGCGTTCCAGAATCAGCAGGGCCAGTTCGGCGTCCCGCGGGCTGTCTTCGACCAGCAGCAGTTTGAGTGGCGTTTGCGGCATGGAGTGTGGGGGCTTCCTGTGGGTCGGCGGGCCGTATCAGCTTCCGGGGCGGCGCTGCAGTCGCAGCGAGCCCGGCGGCGGCTCGTTGAGCACGGCCCAGAACACGCCGAGGTCGGAGATGGCGGTGACGAATTCCTTGAATTCGACCGGCTTGACCACGTAGGCGTTCACGCCCAGCTCGTAGGCGCGCTGCAGGTCCGGCTCCTCGCGGGAGGAAGTCAGCATCACGGTGGGGATGCTGCGCAGCTCGGGCGTCTCGCGCACCACCTTGAGCACTTCCAGGCCGTCGACCTTGGGCAACTTCAGATCCAGCAGCAGCACGGCGGGGTTGCCGTCGTCACGCTGGGCGTAGTGGTTGCGACGCAACAGGTAATCGAGGGCGTCGGCGCCGTCACGCATGACGACGACATCGTTGGCCAGCTGGCTGCGCTCCAAAGCGACCAGCGTGAGTTCCAGGTCGTGGGGGTTGTCCTCGACCAGCAGGATGGGTTTGAGCATGGGTAATCACTCAGTGGGTAGTTGACTGTGCTGCGCCCTCAGGGGCAGTGCGAAATGAAATCGGGCGCCCTCGCCCACGCGTCCCTCGGCCCATACGCGGCCGTCGTGGCGTTCGATGATGCGGCGCACACTGGCCAGGCCGATGCCGGTGCCCTCGAACTCTTCCATGCGATGCAGGCGCTGGAACACGCCGAACAGCTTGCCGGCGTACGCCATGTCGAAGCCCACGCCGTTGTCGCTCACCGTCACCACCACTTCGTCGCCCTCGGTGCGGGCACTGACCTCGATCACCGCCGGGTCGCGGTCGCGGCTGTACTTCACGGCGTTGGCCAGCAGGTTGCGCATGGCCAGGTGGAGGAAGGCGGCATCGGCGATGAGCGTGGGCAGCCCGGCGATGTGCCATTGGATGTTGCGGCCTACTAGGTCCGGCTCCATCTCCTTGAGGATGGCGTCCACCAGGGCCTGCAGGTCCACGTCGGAGAAGCGCAGGGCTGCGCGGCCCATCTGCGAGAAGCTCAGCAGGTTGTCCACCAGGGTGCCGGCGAAGCGGGCGGATTCGCCGATATGGTCAAGGAAGCGCAGCCCCCGTTCGGACAGGCGACTGCCTTCGAATTCCCCCAGCAGCTCGGCGTAACCCGCGATGTGCCGCAACGGTGCGCGCAGGTCGTGGGACACGCTGTAGGAGAAGGCTTCCAGTTCCTTGTTGGATTTCTTCAGCTCGCTGGCCAGCGCTGCCATCTCCTCGGCCTTGCGCAGGACGATGCCGAGCACGGCGGTGCGCAGCTCCCAGACGCCCTCGATCTCCAGCGGGTCCCAGGGACTCGAGTAGCCGCGCACGGTCTGCTGCCAGCGTTCGAAGCTGTGCCGCGGGCTGAGGCCACCGCTGGGGTCGACGCTCTTTTCCGGGCGCCCGGCCCATTCGACGGTGCGCGCCTGCTCGGGCTTGAACCACACCAGGTAGTGGGAATGGATCTGCGAGATGGCCACGGCCAGTACACCCGCGGCATGCCGGGCGAGTTCGGGCAGTTCGTCGATGTCGCGGCCGACGTTGTCGCTGTGGAACACGTTGATGCCGGGGCGCCGGGCCAGCCAGTGCACCAGCGCCGTCACCTGGGCCTGGGGCGGGGTCTCGCCCACCAGGTCGCAGCGGGCGGCGGAAATGATCGCTGCGCCGCTGGCCTTTGCGAAGCCGAGGAAGGTCTCCGGCTGGGCCAGCAGGCCGCCGCTGATGCTGTCGCGGTCGGCCATGGCCGAGAGCATCTGGACGATGTGCTGGCGCAGGCTCAGCAGGTGCTCGGTGCGGTCGTGGGCCTCGCGGCTCTCGATCTGCAGCGAGAGCACGCTGCCGAGCATTTCGCAGGCGGTGCGGGTCTGGAAGCCGACGCCCCGGGGGTGCAGGTCGTGGCAGGAGATCAGCCCCCACAGCTCGCCACGCACCACGATGGAGACGGACATGGAGGCCAGGGTGCCCATGTTGCGCATGTACTGCAGGTGCACCGGTGAGACGCTGCGCAGGGCAGCGAAGCTGAGGTCCAGCGGGCGTCCGGTGAGCGGGTTCTGCGCCGGGTACAGCGGCGAGGGCGTGTAGTGGGCGTCCTCGATCACGCGGATGCGGTTGGCGCGGTACAGCGCGCGCGCCTGGGGAGGGATGTCGGAAGCGGGAAAACACAGGCCGAGGTAGCGCGGGTAGCCCTCGTCGGCCTCTTCGGCCAGCACCAGGCCATTGCCCTCGGTGTCGAAGCGGTAGGCCTTGACCCGGCCGAAACCGGTGATGCGCTTCATCTCCTGCACCGCGTGGCGGCAAAGCTCGTCGACGTTGTCGGCGTCCTGCAGGCGGGCGACGAAGCTGCGCACCAGCGGGTAGAAATTGCCGTAGGCGGTGATGGCGTCGCTGGCCGGCTCGAACTCGGCGATCAGCACCTGGTCGTGGCGGTGCACCATCATCGCCACCGGGAGCGAACGCTCCCGGCCGATGGCAAAGCGCACGTCCCCCAGGTGGAAGGGATTGGGGTCTTCCAGGGCCAGCCCCTGCAGGCGGCCCTGGAGCACGGCGGCGTGCTCGAAGAGGCGCTCGAACGGGAGCCCGATCAGTTCGCTGGCGGGCAGGCCGAGCCAGTCCTGGACGTTCTCGCTGGCCTGCACCACGCAGCCACGGTCTTCGTCGAAGACCAGCATGAAACCGTGGGGCTGGATGCTGCCCGGGATGTGGATGGGCTCTTTGGCACAGGCTTCGGTCGCAGCCGCCAGGTCCTCGGTGCTGTCGATGGGTGTCACAACGCGATCTCCTTTCGTGTCCTCGCGGCGGGGAAAACCCACACGACTTACCGGGTAATAGGCCGGAACTGACGTGAACGAGGGCACAAACTATCAGAACCTCTACCAGCAGTCGTTGCTGGCATAACGATTCTTCCGACGGGGTTCGGAATGGTGGAGTACGGAAATCGCGAAAAATTCCCCGTCAGCGGACCGACGACATCGCCGATCCGCTGCGCCGGGCCTCAGCTGGCCACGGCGCGACGGGCGTTGAGCAGTTCCAGGCGGCGGCGTTCGACCAGGGTCTTGGCGGCAGTCATGTGGATCGGGCCACCGGTGAAGGTGGGCAGCTCGCGGTCGAGCCAGGTGTCGCCTTCGCCCTTCCAGGTAACTTCGCCGGAGGCCAGCTTCATTTCCCGCTGCATCTCGCGGATCACCCCACGCACCCGCTCGATGCAGAACACCGCATCGCTCGGGATGGCCTTGCGCAACGGCTCCTCGCCGTCCTTGCCCAGGGTCAGCAGCAACATGCCGTCCGGACGCGGGCGGATGGACACTTCGTAACCGGGAAAAGCGTCGAAGAATTCCTTGATGGCGATCTGCATTGTTCGGCTCCCTGTCAGTGGATTGGGCTTTTGGACCCAGGCATTTGCAGGGCGCATGCCAGCCGAACGTCAAATCTATCTATTTGATTTAAAAGGAATTTATTAGAAATGAAGGCAGTTTGATATATGCAGCCTGCACGATGGCATGTTGATCGCCTTGCAAAATGCAAGGTCGAACCCACGCCTTGGCGCATCCGGATGAGAACCACACATCGCCGCCTCCCAGAATCAGGCAACACCTTGGCGGCAAGGTTTCAGCAATGTGAGGGGCCCAGGGCAATTCGTGGCCTGGGCTTCAGCCCAGGGAAATGGCGCCGGGCACTCCCGGACTGAAGTCCGGGCTACAAGCAACACCTCGCTCCCGTAGCCTGGGCTTCAGCCCAGGGAAATGGCGCGGGGCACTCCCGGACTGAAGTCCGGGCTACAGGCAGCCCCCTGGCACCCGTAGCCTGGGCTTCAGCCCAGGGAAATGGTGCAGGGCACTCCCGGACTGAAGTCCGGGCTACAGGCAACGCCTCGCCCCGGTAGCCTGGGCTTCAGCCCAGGGAAATGGCGCGGGGGCACTCCCGGACTGAAGTCCGGGCTACAGGCAACGCCTCGCCCCCGTAGCCTGGGCTTCAGCCCAGGGAAAAGGTGCAGGGCACTCCCGGACTGAAGTCCGGGCTACAGGCAACACCCTGGCACCCGTAGCCTGGGCTTCAGCCCAGGGAAATGGCGCGGGGCACTCCCGGGCTGAAGTCCGGGCTACAGGCAACACCTCGCCCCCTAACGCTCCAACGCCTGCCGCACCACGTCGGCGATGGCCAGGCTGGAGGTGAGGCCGGGGGATTCGATGCCGAACAGGTTCACCAGGCCGGCGATGCCGTGGTCCTCGGGGCCGCTGATGCGGAAGTCCGCTGCGGGCTCGTCGGGGCGGCTGATCTTCGGGCGGATGCCGGCGTAGTCCGGCTGCAGCGCGCCGTCGGGCAGGCCCGGCCAGTAGCGGCGGATGGCGGCGTAGAAGCCGTCGGCGCGGCGTGGGTCGACCTGGTAGTCCTCAGTGTCCGTCCATTGCACGTCGGGGCCGAAGCGGGCCTGGCCGCCCAGGTCGAGGGTCATGTGTACGCCCAGGCCGGCGGCCTCCGGCGCGGGGTAGACCAGGCGGCTGAACGGTGCCCGTCCGGCGAGGCTGAAGTAGTGGCCCTTGCACAGGTAGCCGCGCGGGACATGGGCGGCCGGCAGCCCGTCGATGCGGCCGGCCAGGCCTGGGGCGCCGAGGCCGGCGGCGTTGACCAGCAGGCGGCAACCGAGGGTGGTCGGGCTGGCGCCGCCTACCGTCAGCTGGAAGCCATCGCCCTGCACCTGCGCCGACAGCAACGGCGAACCCAGGGCCAGGGCGGCACCGGCAGACTCGGCGTCGCCGAGCAGCGCCAGCATCAGGCCGTGGGAGTCGACGATGCCGGTGGACGGCGAATGCAGCGCGGCCACACAGTGCAGGTCGGGTTCCAGCGCCAGGGCCTGGCCGCGGCTCAGCAGGCGCAGGTCCGCCACACCGTTGGCCAGCCCCCGCGCCAGCAGGGCCTGGAGCGGCGCCACCTGGGCGTCGTCGGTGGCGACGATCAGCTTGCCGAGCTGTTGCACGGCCACGCCGTGACTGCGGCAGAAGGCCAGGAGCCGATGGCGACCGTCGACGCACAGGCGCGCCTTGAGGCTGCCCGGCGGGTAGTAGATGCCGGCGTGGATCACTTCGGAATTGCGCGAGCTGATGCCGGTGCCGATGGCGTCGGCCGCTTCGACGATCACCACTTCGCGCCCTGCCTGGGCCAGTGCGCGGGCCACGGCCAGGCCGACCACGCCGGCACCCACCACCACGCATTCGATATCCACTGCCATCGCTTCGCTCCCTGTCAGGCGGCTGCCCGGCAACGCGGTGCCGGGGCTGGCGCAGCGTGCCAGAGGCGCGGGCCGGACGTCGACCGCAGCGGAAGGCGCTGCCGGAAAAACGAAGCGGCCTGGACGGCCGCTTCGTGGTGGGGCGGGGTCAGTTCTTCACCCAGTTCTCGAAACGCGCTTCGAGGTCGGCATGGGCCGCCCAGAACGTGACGTTCATCGGCAGGGCATCGCGGATGTTCTGCGGGGCGGTGGGCAGGGTGGCGGCGATGGCCGGGTTGATCATGGCGATCGCCTTGTTGTTCACCGGGCTGTAGGAGATGCCTTCGGCGAAGGCCTTCTGCTGGTCCGGCTGGCTGACGAAGTGGACGAACTTCTTCGCCAGCTCGCCTTTCCACGAGCCCTTGGGCAGGGCCCAGTAGTCGAAGTCGTAGATGTTGCCGCCCCAGGCCATGGCCAGGCTGCGGGTCTCCTTCTGGGCGGTGGCGATGCGGCCGTTGTAGGCGGAGCTCATGGCCACCTTGCCGTCCTGCAGGGCGCGCACCGGCTCGGCGCCGGACTTCCACCAGACGACGCTGGACTTGATCTCGTCGAGCTTGCGGAAGGCGCGGTCGACACCGGCGGGGGTGTCGAGCACCTGGTAGACCTCGTTCGGCGGCACGCCGTCGGCCATCAGGGCGAATTCCAGGTTGTACTTGGCGCCGTGGCGCAGGCCGCGCTTGCCGGGGTACTTGCGCAGGTCCCAGAAGTCGGCCCAGCTGCGCGGGGCGTCCTTGATGCGGGCGGAGTCGTAGGCGAGCACGGTGGACCAGACGAAGATGCCCACGCCGCAGGGTTGCAGGGCACCGGCGACGAAGTCGCTGGGGTTGCCCACCAGGGCCGGGTCGATCTTCTCGAACAGGCCTTCTTCACAGCCGCGTGCCAGTTCGGGGGCCTCCACCTCCACCACGTCCCAGGTCACGTGGCTGATGTCGATCATGCTCTTGAGCTTGTCGAGATCGCCGTTGTACGAGCCGTGGACCACGGCGTCGCCGGTGCTGGCCTTGAACGGTTTGAAGAAGGCTTCCTTCTGCACGTCCTTGTTGGCACCGCCGAAGGTGATGACCGTGACGAAATCCGCCGAGGCCGGCAGGCAGGTGACTGCCAGCGCCAGGCCCAGGGCGCGTCTTACCGCAACAACCATGGAAAACTCCCTCTTTTGCTGTTGGTTCGCGGGGCACGGCGCTGTGACCGGTCGCCCCTTTATTGTGTTTGTGATGACGGACCGGATGCCTGGCGTCGCGCAGCGAAGCCACCCTCGGCACCCTTGTCGCCGTTGTGAAACGGGGGCGCGTAGTCTGAACCCATCGCTCACCGAAGGGTATGCGCTCCGTCACAGTGACGACTGCTTCACAGGCTCTGGCATGCCTGTTTCACGTTTTACGCAGAAAGGGAGGCAGGCCCCTCAGGGGGCCTGGTAGAGCGCGGGGCGGCGGTCGCCGTGGACGTCGTTGCGGGCGCTGATGCGCTTGTCGTCGGCCTGGGCCAGGTCGAGGGTCGCCAGCAGCAGGCGCTCGCCGCCCTCCACCGGGCCGGCCAGGGGGAAGCCGTCGGCATCGACGATCACCGAGCCCTGCACCCAGTCCTGCCCGCGTTCGTGGCCGTGGCGGTCGCAGGCGGCGATGAACATGCGGTTCACCGCCGCGTTGGCCTGCACCCGCACCACTTCCGCCGGGCGTTCGCCCTGGGGACGCGGGCCCAGGGGCCAGTTCACCGGGGCACAGAGCAGCTGGGCGCCGGCCAGGGCCGGCAGGCGCACCCATTCGGGGAACTCCAGGTCGTAGCAGATCATCAGCCCCAGGCGGCCGTGGACGGTGTCCACCACCGGCGGCGCTGCGTCGCCGGGGATGAACAGGGCCTTCTCGGCATCCCACAGGTGGGCCTTGCGGTAATGCGCGCGCAGGCCGTCCGGGTCCACCAGCACGGCGCTGTTGGCCAGCTCGCCGTCGTCACGGCGCTCGCAGAAGCCGGCGGCGATCACCACCCCCAGCTCCCGCGCCAGGGCCTGCCAATGGCTGACCGCCGGGCCGTCCAGGGGCTCGGAAAGCGCCAGGGCCTCGGCCTTGTCGCGGAACAGGTAGCCGCTCTGCACCAGCTCCGGCAGGACGATGATGTGTGCGCCCTCCAGGGCCGCACGGCGGATGGCGCCCTCGGCCAGGGCGCGGTTGTGGGCCAGTTCGCCGATGCGCGGCGCCACCTGGCAGCAGGCCACCTTCACGGGGGCGACGGGGCGGGTGTTCATGGGCGCGGGTCCTCCAGGCGTTGCGGGTCGAGGGCGGCGAGGCGTTCTTCCTCGCTGCGGTCCTGGTGGCGGCATTGCAGCCAGTAGGCCAGGCCCGCCACCGGCAGGCCGATGGCGAAGGCGATGTCGGCACCGCCCAGGGCGGTGGCGAAGGGGCCGCTCCAGAAGCTCAGGGACATGAACGGCACCATGGCCAGCAGGCCCAGGCCGTAGGCCACCAGGCCGGGGCGCGACCAGCCGCGGTAGACGCCCTCGGGGTTGAATATCTCGGCAATGGCGTAGCGGCCCTTGCGCACCAGGTAGAAGTCCACCAGGTTCACCGCCGTCCACGGCACGAGGAAGTAGAGCATCAGCAGCACGAAGGTGTTGAAGCTGCCCAGGTAGCTCTCCGGGATCATCCGTGCCACCAGCAGGATCACCAGCGCCACCACGCTGATGCCGGCCACCCGCACGCCCAGGGTCGGGCGCACGCGGGAGAAGGCGTCCAGCGCGCTGAGCCCGGTGAGCATGGCGCCGTAGCAGTTGACCGCCATGATGCCCACCAGGGAGGGCACCGCCACCAGCACGATGAGGGTGCCGAAGCCGTCGTACAGCTGGTTGCCCAGCTCGCGCACGCTGCCGATGGCGTCCGGCGCCGGCAGGGCCGAGGCGAGGAAGGCACCGAGGGACATCAGCCACAGCGCCGAGGCGCCGGCCCCCAGGTAGGTCCAGAAGATGACCTTGCCGGCGGGGGTTTCCTCCGGCAGGTAGCGCGAGTAGTCGGAGACGTACACCGAATAGCTGATCTGGTAGCCGGCGGCCGCCGAGAGCTGCACGAGGAAGGCGCTCCAGCTGAAGCCGCTGCCCTGGAGCGCGGCATCGGCGCTGAGCTGGGTCACGGCGAACAGGGTCAGGGCGCCGAACACCGCGATCATCAGCCAGGTCAGCCAGCGCTGCACGGCGTGCAGCAGGTCATGGCCGACGATGGCCAGCAGCACCGCCAGCCCCACCAGCAGCACGTACCAGGGGGTGCGGGCGCCGGGCAGCACGGTGTTGATGGCGTCGGTGGCGAGGATGACGTTGAACACGTTGAAGCCGATGTACACGAACACCACGGCGAGGAACGGAACCACCGCGCCGCGCACGCCGAACTGCGGGCGCGACTGGATCATCTGCGGCAGGCCCATGCGCGGCCCCTGGTTGGCGTGGAAGGCCATGAAGAAGGTGCCGATGCACACGCCGATGAGGATCGCCAGGATCGAACCCAGCGCCCCCAGCCCCAGGGCCGGCCCGGTGAAACCGGTGACCAGGGTGGTGAGCACGAAGTTGCCGGTGAACCAGAACGGCCCCTGGTGCCACACCTTGCCGTGGCGTTCGTGGCGGGGCACGTAGTCGATGGAGCGCACCTCGATCATCGGGCGCGCGTCGTGGTGTTGAGTCATGGAAAGTCCTCGTCCGGTAGGGAAGTTGAAGGCGCGGCGACGGCGCGGATCAGGACGAGGGGACGGGGCGCAGGGCGAACGAGGCGTCAGGCATGGCAGTGCTCGGCGTTGTTGTAATGGTTGTGCGCCGGACTCTAGCCAAGCGGTTGCTCGGGATACATCGGACAGGACAAATACTCAGTTGCGGATTCTGCAAACTATCGCGCCGCCTTCCCCGGGAAGGCGGCGCCGGGCGTCAGCCCGCGAGCATCATGCAGATGCGCGTCTGCAACTGGGCGGGCGGGGTGCTGCGCGGGTCGTTCAGGTACTGCTCGAACATCGGGCAGTCGCCCGGCTCCAGCCCGCTCTCCGGCAGCCAGCGCGAGTACAGCCAGTCATAGGCCTTGCCCATCTCGTTGTAGGGCCCGGTGTAGGTGAGCATGGCGCAGCGCCCGGCGGGTATCTCGTAGCGCTCCAGCTCGCCGCCGATCACCGCCTGCGGGGACACGGAAATGCCCGCCAGCGAGCGCAGGCGCGCCTCGGGCACCTGGGCCGGATCGTCGAAGTAGACGCCGTACATCAGGCAGTCGGGGCCGAGCAGCCCCTGGCCCATGGCGAGCATGAAGGCGCGGCCGAACAGCGGGCCGATGCCCTGGTAGCTGCCCTGGTGCGGCAGGGTGGCGAGGACGGCGCCTGGGAAGGTTTCGATGGCGATGGGGTACATGGCGAGCTCCTGGGGGTCGAGCGGGCGGGCCCGGGTTTCGCGGTAGCGTCCCGGGGGCAGCCCGAAGTGGGCGCCAAAGGCGCGGTTGAAGGCGGCGTGCGAGCTATACCCGGCACGCCGGCCGACCCGTTCCAGCGAATCCCCCGTACCGGCCAGGGCCACCGCCGCGCGGTGCATGCGCAGCCGCTGGACCGTGGCATTGACCGTCTCGCCAAGCATCGCGCGGTACACGCGGTGGAAGTGGTACGGCGACAGGCAGGCCAGCTCCGCCAGGTGGTGGAGGTCCGGATCGGCGTCCGGGTGAGCGGCCAGCCAGCGCAGCACCGGATCGATGCGGCGGGCGTAGTGAGCGAGGGTTTCGGGTTTCATGGTCAGCCTCCCTGGACCAGACGCTAGCGGCAGCGGATTTGCAGGAATTGCGATCTTTCGCTGCGCAGCGTAGACCGGGCTCGCGCCCGCAGCAGGGGATCATTCCCGGGCCGCCGGCGCCCGGCAACCGCGCCCTGGCGAATCCGGGCATTCCGTCGCGCACGCCGTGCCCGGGGCAGCGGGACGCCGGCCGGCCGTGCTATCGTTGCGCCCCCGCGTCACCCCTGCTCCGGAGCCTTGCCATGAAGTTCATCCATCAACGCGAACACCTCAACGAAGGCGACCTGGTCGTCATCGAGTGCTCGCAGGTCTGCAACATCCGCCTGATGAGCGATGCCAACTTCCGCAGCTTCAAGAACGGCGGCCGCCACACCTACCACGGTGGTGCCTTCGACCGCTTCCCGGCGCGCATCACGGTGCCCAGCACCGGCTTCTGGAACATCACCATCGACACGGTGACCCGCCGCGCCATCAGCGTCACCCGCAAGCCCACCCTGAAGCACTCCATCAAGTTCGTGCGCCGCTCCAGCTCCCACATGGGCTGAGCCCGGCCGGCGCGGAAACATTTTCTTTCACCTGACCCTGTCGGTTTTTCCGCGCTCATCCGTCCTTACTGTTAGGCACTCCTCTCCATGCACCTGCCGCGCCCTTGCCGGGGCGGGCCGGTGCCGAGCGCCCCTTTGGCTAGTTTCCGCCCGCCATCCCGGCGGGCGGTCTTTTTCATCGCCCCGAACAGTCAGGACCGCGCTCCGTCATGTCCAAGAAGTCCCGCTCGCGAACCTGGTTCCTGGTCCACAGCTGGCTGGCCCTGCCGATCTGGTTCTTCGTCTTTCTCGTCTGCGCCACCGGCACCCTGGCGGTGCTCAGTGAGGAGATCATCTGGCTGGCCAACCCCGACGTGCGCGCCACCCGCCCCGCCGATGACGCCCAGCCCCTCGGCTTCGACCAGGTCGTCGCCGCCATCGCCCGTCAGCAGCCGGATGCCGCCATCGAATGGCTGGCCAAGCCGGAGGAGGACCACTTCGCCCTCACGGCGGCGGTCAGCTACCCCGACACCCGCACCGCCACGCTCTACGTCAACCCGTACACCGGGGTGATCCAGGGCAGCAGCCCGCTGTTCGACTTCCGCCAGTTCACCCGCGCCCTGCACGGCTGGTGGCTGGTGCCCTTCACCAACGGCTACAGCTGGGGCTGGTACCTGGTGTCGCTGCTGGCCCTGCCGATGCTCGCCTCGCTGGTCACCGGGCTGGTCGTGTACAAGCGCTTCTGGCGCGGCTTCCTGCGGCCGACCCTGCGCATCCGCCAGGGCGCGCGGATCTTCTGGGGCGACTTCCACCGCCTGGTGGGCATCTGGTCCATCTGGTTCATCGCGGTGATCGCCGTCACCGGCACCTGGTTCCTGATCCGCGCGGTGCTCTACGACAACCACATCTCCATCTCCAGCGAAGGCCCGCCCACGCTGATCGCCCGCGAGGCGCTGCCGCGGCCCGAGCCCGGCCAGCCGGTGCCGCGCATCGGCGTGGACCAGGCGGTGGAGGTGGCGACGCGCACCATCCCCGGCTTCGAGGTGAGCTTCGTGACCTTCCCGCCGGACGCCTTCACCCCGCTGGAGGTGGGCGGCCGGGGCTGGTACCCGCTGATGTTCCAGACCGCCGAGGTGAACCCCTACGACGGCACCCTGCTGGGCTCGCACCTGCTCGGCGACCGCAACGCCCTGGAGTTCGTCACCGAGTCCATGCGCCCGCTGCACACCGGCGATTTCGGCGGCATCTGGGTCAAGCTGCTGTGGTTCGTGTTCGGCCTGCTGCTGACGCTGATGGTGCTCAGCGGCCTGCTGATCTGGAGCAAGCGCACCGTGCTGGCCACCGCCAAGGCGATGAAACGCCCGCCGCGCCCACGGCCCGCCCCGCGCCCCGCCACCGAGGTGACCGAATGACCGCCCCCGTCCGCTCCCGCCCTGCCCGCCTCTGGCTGCGCTGGCGCTTCCACCTGAGCGCCCTGCTGGTGCTCATCCCCCTCGGCTACATGCCCGCCTACTTCCACGAGGCCAGCCTGGAACGCGGCCTCCAGGGCCTGGGCGAGCGCCCCATCGGCGAGCTGGCGGTCGGCCCCTGGCACGTGCGCCTGGCGGAATGGGAACGGGGCGAGCCGGTGCGCGAAGGCAAGGCCGGCTACATGAAGGACTTCAGCCTGGCGTTCTGCCGCGAGTGCGGCGCTGCGATCAAGGCGGCCTACCTGCGGGTGGGCAAGCCGCGCTACCTGCGCGCGGCCGGCGCCCTCGCCTCGGGCAGCCCCTACCGGCGCCTGGCGGAAGTGCGCATCCCCGAGGACGCCCCGGCGGATGCCGAGCTGTGGCTGACAGTGGAAGGCTGGGACGGCTCGGTGCACCAGGCCGCCCTGCCCCTCGCCCAGGCCTCCCCCGACGTGGTGGCCTGGCTCGGCAAGCGTGGAGGTGGCCGATGAAGCGCTGGCTCGGTGCCCTGCTCCTGCTGGCCGGCGGCAACGCCTGGGGCCACGGGATCTACTGCGAATGCCAGGCCCTGGACGCCACGCAGGTGCGCTGCGTGGGCGGTCTCTCGGACGGCACCGCCACGCCGGGGGCGACCCTGGACGTGCTCGACGATGAGGGGCAGGTGCTCATCCACGGCACCCTGGGCGAGGACTCCAGCTTCACCTTCGAACGCCCGAGCGGGGCGTTCCACGTCCTGCTGGAACTGGGCCCCGGACACACGGCGGAAGTGGAGCCCGAGGCGATCCGCCCGCGCTGAGAACCCGCGGGCGGGAACGGGGTGCTAGCGCGGGGCGATGTGCACCACCATCAACTGCACGCTCTCCTGCCCGCGAAACTCGTTCACGTCCAGGCGGTAGGCCAGCTCGGCCCAGCGCACGGTGGGGTTCGGCCAGACGTCGCGGTCGATGTTGAAGGCGATGCCGTCCAGCTGCAGCGAGCCGCACTCGCTCTTGAGCACCAGCTTCAGGTGGCGTTCGCCCACCAGGCGCTGCTGGGCGATCTGGAACACGCCGTGGAACAGCGGCTCGGGGAAGTGCTGGCCCCAGGGGCCGGCCTGGCGCAGGGCGCGGGCCAGTTCCAGGTGGAATTCCTGCAGGCTCAGCTGGCCGTCGGAGAGCAGGCGGCCGGTGAGGTCGTCCTCGGTGAGCTGGCGGCGCACCTCGGCGTCGAAGGCGCTGGCGAAGGCGCCGAAGTGCTCCACCGGCAACGACAGGCCGGCGGCCATGGCGTGGCCGCCGAACTTGCTGATCAGCCCGGGATGGCGGGCGGCGACGGCGTCCAGCGCATCGCGGATATGGAACCCCGGCACCGAGCGCGCCGAGCCCTTGAGCAGGCCGTCGCCGGCATCGGCGAAGGCGATGGTCGGGCGGTGGTAACGCTCCTTGAGGCGCGAGGCGAGGATGCCGATGACGCCCTGGTGCCAGTCCGGCTCGAACAGGCAGAGGCCGAACGGCAGGTCTTCCAGCGGCAGGTCCTTGAGCTGGGCCAGGGCCTCGCGCTGCATGCCCTGCTCGATCTGCTTGCGGTCCTGGTTGAGCTGGTCCAGCTCCACGGCCATGTCCTGGGCCAGGGCCTGGTCTTCGCAGAGCAGGCATTCGATGCCCAGGCTCATGTCGTCCAGGCGGCCGGCGGCGTTGAGGCGCGGGCCGAGGATGAAGCCGAGGTCGGTGGAGGTGATGCGCGCCGCCGGGCGGCCGGCCACCTCCAGCAGCGCCTTGAGGCCGGGACGGGCACGGCCGGCGCGGATGCGCGCCAGGCCCTGGTGCACCAGGATGCGGTTGTTGGCGTCCAGCGGCACCACGTCGGCAACGCTGCCCAGGGCCACCAGGTCCAGCAGCTCGGCGAGGTTCGGCTCGGCCATGCCGCGCCGGGCGAACCAGCCCAGCTCGCGCAGGCGCGCGCGCAGGGCCAGCAGCACGTAGAAGATCACCCCGACCCCGGCCATGGACTTGCTGGGGAACTCGCAGCCCGGCTGGTTGGGGTTGACGATGGCGTCCGCCGCCGGCAGTTCCGGGCCCGGCAGGTGGTGGTCGGTGACCAGCACCTTGAGCCCGGCGGCCTTGGCGGCGGCCACGCCGTCGACGCTGGAGATGCCGTTGTCCACGGTCACCAGCAGCTGCGGTTCGCGCTGCAGGGCGACGGCGACGATCTCCGGGGTCAGCCCGTAGCCGTACTCGAAGCGGTTGGGCACCAGGTAGTCGACGTGGGCGGCGCCGAGCATGCGCAAGCCGAGCACGCCGACGCAGCTGGCGGTGGCGCCGTCGGCGTCGAAATCACCGACGAAGAGGATGCGCTGGCGCTGCTCCAGGGCCTCCACCAGCAGCGTCACCGCAGCGTCGATGCCCTTCATCTGCGTGTAGGGGATGAGCCGCGCCAGGCCCTTGTCCAGCTCCTCCGCGCAGCTCACGCCTCGGGCGGCGTAGAGGCGGGTCAGCAGGGGCGGCAGGTTGCCCAGGTCGGGCAGTGTGGCGGGCAGGGGGCGGGGCTCGATACGCATGCGACTCGGTCTTCCGGGGCGAAAAGGGGGTGGATCAGCGTTCGCCGACCAGCCATTCCAGCGGCACGTCGTGCTGGCCGCGTTCGTCGGTGATGAACAGCGAGCCGTCGCTGATCATCAGGGTCCAGCTGATGGAACGCGGCAGGTCGCGGGCCAGTTCTTCCAGGGCTTCCTGGCCGACGGCGACGACGTTGATGTTCTTCAGGTTGCGCACGCTGTCCAGCACCTTGGTCTGCCACACCCGCAGGCTGCCGTAGGCCAGCAGGCTGAAGCGCTCGCAGCGGCGCGAGCACCAGGTGATGCGCTCGGCATCGGGCTGGCCGACTTCGATCCAGTGCAGCACGCGGTCGTCCAGGCTCTTCTCCCACAGCGCCGGCTCGTCCACGTCCGACAGGCCACGGCCGAAGGCCAACTGCTCGTGGTACCAGAGGCCGTAGGCGATCAGGCGGACCGCCAGGCGCTCCTCGGTCTCGGAGGGGTGCCGGGCCACGGTGAAGCGCAGGGTCTCGTAGACGCCACGGTCCAGGTCGGTGAGGTTGAGTTCGACTTTGTAAGGCGTCGCTTGGAGGGCCATGAAGGGCTTCCTGGTTGGCGAAAAGGCGGCAAGTCTACCTTGAAAGCGCCCCCCATGCCCGGCCCGTACGGCGGCGCGCGGGACGGAAATGGGCAATCAGTCCCAGGTATGCGCAGCGCGGGTTGCCAGGCCCGGCGACGGCCTTTATAAGACCGACGCCGCGCCCGCTCGGGCGCATGGAACACAGGAAAGGGAAGCCCATGGAACTACTCATTGCCCTGGTCGTGGTCGTGCTCATCGCGGCGGTGCTGTACGCCGTCAACCGCGACGACGGCAGCCTGGAAGCCTATCTGCAGGAGGCTGGCCAGGTGAACCGCACGGCCCTGCTGAGCCTGTTCGAGCCGCGCCTGGCGCTGGACATGGCCCAGGGCCTGCAAGGCGAGGCCCGCCAGCTGGCGTTGCACCAGGTGGCCCCGGCGCTGCTGCGTGCCGGCGAGGAACAGGCCGCACTCACCGCCCTGGCCGAGCTGCGCGACGGCTACCAGCAGAGCGCCCTGGACAACATGCTGGAGCACTACCTGGAAGCCCAGGACCCGCACGCGGCGCTGTCCCTGCTGGAGCGCCTGGAGCGCCCGCTGCCGGAGTCGCCGCTGCTGCAGATCCCGCTGCTGCTTGCCTGCGGCCAGGACGCCCAGGCCCGAGCCCAGCTCGACACCCTCACCCAGCAACAGGAACAGGGCACCGGCCAGAGCCTGTCCGGCCCGCAGAACCTCATCCTCGCCGGGCTGCAGCGTCGCCTGCAGCAACCCCAGGCGGCCCTGCGCAGCCTGGAGCGGGCCTGGGAGCTGCTGGCCCACCCGGAGCCGGACACCAGCCTGCCCCTCCATGACCTGAAGGCGGTGCTCGCCGGCCTTGCCGAACTGGGCGAGGTGCCCCGCGCCCTGGCGCTGGCCAGGCAACTGCCGGTGGAGGAACAGGGCCAGGCCGTGCTGGCCTTGATGGAGGGTGGCCAGACCGAAGCCGCCTTCGAACTGCTGGCCGACCTGGGCGAGCAGACCGGCTACTTCACCCACACCGAGCTGATGGACCACGCCCTGGCCACGGCGCAGCCGGACACCGCGCTGCGGGTGGTGGACTGCGCGCCGGCGCATCACTACGACGAACTGCTGCTGCGCCTGGTGGACTGGCACGCCGAGCAGGGCGACCTGGCCCAGGCCAACGCCCTGCTGGACTCCCGCGCCCACGAGCCGGGCCAGCGCATCTGGCTGCTGCTCACCCTGTGGGAGCACCACCTCGGCCGACACCCGTCCTGGGCCGACGAGCTGCGGCGCCAGGCGCTGGCCGAGCTGGAGCGGATCCGTGGCGAGGACAACTGGGGCTGGCTGCGCCTGTTCGCCCTGGAAGGCTGGCTGCGCCAGCAGGCCGCCCTGCCGGCGCACCAGCGCGACGCCTACGGGGTGCGCACGCACCTGGAGGAGATCGAGCAGTTGAATGCCGCCCTGGACCTGGACGGCCGCGTGACCAAGCTGGCCGAGCAGGCCCCGCTGCTGCGCGACCTGGGCGAAGCACCCCGCGCCCAGCGCTGGGTGGAGGCCTGCCTCGTCACCCTGGACGATGCACAGCAGGCCGAGGCTCTGGAAGACGACGAGGACCTCGGCATTTACCTGGAAGCCATCGGCCTGGCCTACCTGGCCCTGGGCGACACGGCCAGTGCCCAGGCCCTGCAGGCTCGGCTGCAGGCGATGCAAAGCGCCGAACGCAGGCTGGACGAAGCCCTGTTGCTGGACCACATCCGGCACGGCCGCTTCGAAGACGCCATCGCCAGCCTGTCGCTGACCAACGTGATGCGGGAGGAGAACCCCCTCGCCCAGCTGCACCAGGCCATCGACCGCCTGCAGGCGGAAGACCCGCCACGGGCCGCCGCCCTGCGCCAGCAGTTGCTGGACGCGCTGAACAACGGCCTGGTCCAACCCCTTCCCGTGGCGGCCTGAAGGCCGCCCAGCAACGGAGGCCGGCGGCTCAGGCCGCCGACTCGCCGCTGGGCTCGGCCGGGGCCTCGCGGTAGCACTCCACGCGGTTGCGCCCCTGGGCCTTGGCCCGGTACAGGGCTTTGTCCGCCAGGGACAGCAGCCGCGACAGGTCGTACCCCGCCTCGCCACTGCCGGCCACGCCGATGCTGACGCTGAGCGGCCCCGGCGCCTCGGGGCAGCTCTCGGCGAACTCGCGGCGGATGCGCTCGGCCACCAGCACGGCGGTGGCGCCATCGGCATCGGCCAGCAGGCAGGCGAACTCTTCCCCACCGATGCGCCCGAATACGTCGTGCCGACGCATGCGCGCGGAGACGATACGGGTGAAGTCCACCAGGGCGGCGTCGCCGCTGGCGTGGCCGTAGGAGTCGTTGAGGCGCTTGAAGTTGTCCAGGTCGCAGAGCAGCAGCACCACGCCCTCCCCGCGCCGTGCGCAGCGCTCCAGCAGGGCCTGGCCGGAATCCATGAAGGCACGGCGGTTGCCGACACCGGTCAGCGGGTCGCTGTAGGCGGCGTGCTTGTACTGCAGCTCGGCGCGCTCACGGACCATGGCCAGGGTGACGAAGGCGACGCCGATGGCGTACAGCAGCGTCTCGAACACCAGCATCGCGAAGAAGGGGCTGGCCTGGCCGTTGACCAGCCGCTGGAACGGCTCGCCCCGGTCCAGCGCCAGGCGCACGCCGTAGGTCGCCACGTGCATGAGGTGCAGCGCCATGGCCGGGGCGATGGACACCTGCAGGCTGCGCCGGGCGCGCCACAGCTCGAAGGCCGCGAGCGCGGTGTAGGTGATCATCAGCACGCAGCTGAGCATGATCCGCGCCGGCAGCGAGGCGTAGAACGCCGGCACGGCGCAGAGCGCCAGCCACAGCAGCGGCCCGGCGAGGAAGCCGGCGAGATGAACGGGCCGGCCGGCGAACACCCGCATGGAGGTCCAGCTGGCGGCGCAGCTGAGCTGCAGCAGAACGTTGCCGATGATGATCGGCACCCAGTCCATGCCCAGGCCGCGCAGGCTGCCGAGCACGGTGCAGAAGGCGCCGAGCAGCAGGGTCAGGCTCAGGTAGCCGAGGGTCGGCTCCGGGGTGCCGCGACGCCAGGCCCGCCCGGCGAGGATGCCGAGCAGGGCGAGGATGTAGACGTCCACCAGCACCAGGGTGGGGATGTGAAGGTCCATCTGCACGGTCCAGGGCGGGAAGCTCCCGGCGGCCAGCCTGGGGAAGGCGACGCGCGGGCGGTGGGGTTATCGGCCGTAATGCGAACGGCTTCGCACTTTACTCCCCGACTGTGACAGCGTCACGCACGACGTTTCAGCGTGGGGCGTAGCGCCCCCAAAGGCTGTCGAACTCCGCCAGGTAGCGCGCCACCAGGTGGGCGTTGTCGATCACCAGGAGGTTCTCCTCGTTGCTGGTGCTGGCGCTGCGGGTCCAGTTGAAGCTGCCGTTGAGCAGCAGGCGGCCGTCGAACAGGGCGAACTTGTGGTGCATGTGGAAGGGGCTGTCGTCGATGCGCACATCGACTCCGGCGTGGCGCAGGGCCTGGATATCGCTGCCTTCGTCGTGCTGTTTCTCGTTGTCGCTGATCACCCGCACGCGCACGCCGCGCCCGTGGCAGGCGAGGATCTCGCTGCTGAGCTGGTCGTCGGAGATGGTGTAGACGCAGATGTCCACGCTGTGCCGGGCCTGGCGGCACAGCTCGCGGATCTTGCGCCGGCACTCCTCGCCGGGGCTGAAGTGGGCGCTGGCCACGGCCGGGGCGACGGCACCGGCGAGGTCGAGGGTGCGCACCACCTGCTCCAGCCACTTGAGCGCCGGTTGCAGGTTGGCCGGGTCGGCCTGGCACAGCTCGCGCACCAGGTCGAAAGCGCGGTTGCGCAGGTAGCGCACCTGGTCCGGGCCCAGCTCGCTGCCCAGTTCGCGCAGCTCGTCGCGCTCCTCGTTGCTCAGCTTCAGGTCCTGCAGGCTGTCGCGCAGCTGCTGGTCGAGTCCTGCGAAATCCATGGCGACCTCCGGGTCAGGTGGGCGTGCCGTCGGTGCCGGGCGTCGGCAGGGCGCCAC
Source organism: Pseudomonas sp. SLBN-26 (assembly GCF_006715895.1). NCBI lineage: Bacteria > Pseudomonadati > Pseudomonadota > Gammaproteobacteria > Pseudomonadales > Pseudomonadaceae > Pseudomonas > Pseudomonas sp. SLBN-26. The sequence continues at coordinate 5,644,927 of NZ_VFOB01000001.1, read as the reverse complement.
CCAGTTCGTTGAGGCGGTTGGCGATGTCGGTGATGCGGTGGTGGGTGCGCAGGTCGACGTCGATCTTCTTGTCCATGATGCGGATCAGCGGCATGAAGCTGTTCTCCAGGCAGTCGGCCAGGCTCAGCAGCACTTCGCGCACGCCCTCCTGGGCCGGGGCGGTGACGTCCACCTTGAACGCGGCGGGCGGTTGCACCAGCGCCTCCAGGCGTTGCAGCAGGGCCTCCCACGGCACCTCGGCGGCGTCCGGTGCGGGGGCTTCGCTGCGGGCCAGCCCGCGCACGCTCTCCACCAGGTCGTTGAGCTGGGCCACCACGCGGGTGCCGACGTCGCTGTCGCTGCCGCCCATGGATTTGTTGCGCATGAAGTCGCGCTTGATCTGGGTCCAGCGCTCGGCCTGCTCGGCGCTCTGGTTGCCGCGCAGTTCGGCGAGCTTGAGCAGGTTCTCCTCGGCGCCGATGGTGAGCAGCTGGGATTCGCCCTGGTAGTGGTCGGCCAGCAGCTGCATCAGCTCGGCGTCGTTCATCACGGCGGAGATCTTCTCCGCCATCTTGTTCATGTTGCGGTAGCTGCCCTGCAGCTTGAACGGCGGCTCGGTGCGGTACTGGTCGGCCTGGGCGGCGCTGGCGATGTACTGCTGGTTGACCTTGAGCACCACGTCGCGCACCTGCATGAGGCGTTGCAGGGTGGTGGTGATCTCGTTGATCTCCGCGCCGCTGTAGCTGTGGCCCAGTTCGTTGGCGGAGAAGGGCTTGCCCTCGGCGCGGTCGACGAAGCGGTAGACGTCGGCCATGTCGCGGGTGGCCAGGGGCGCCAGCACCGGGTTGGAGGTCAGGGCGTTCTCGATGTAGCTGAGGGCGAAGGCGTCCTGCATGCCGCCCAGGGTGTCGCCGAGGTTATAGATGTCGGCGCGGTTGGCGAGCATGTCGGGGATGCGGAACACATCGCCGGACTCGGTGTAGGGGTTGCCGGACATCACCACGCAGAACTTCTTGCCACGCATGTCGTAGGTCTTGGTGCGGCCCTTCCACACGCCCTCGATGCGGCGCGTGCCGTCGCAGAGGGAGATGAACTTCTGCAGGAACTCCGGGTGGGTGTGCTGGATGTCGTCGACGTAGAGCATCACGTTGTTGCCCATCTCCAGGGCCAGGTTGAGCTTCTCCAGCTCCTGGCGCGAGGTGGCGTCGGGCGCCTGGGCCGGGTCCAGCGAGCGCACCTCGTGGCCCAGGGCCGGGCCGTTGATCTTCATGAAGATCAGGCCGAGGCGGTGGGCGACGTACTCCATCAGGGTGGTCTTGCCGTAGCCGGGGGGCGAGATGAGCATCAGCAGGCCCATCAGGTCGGTGCGCTTGTTCTCGCCGACGGTGCCCATCTGCTTGGCCAGGTTGTCGCCGATGATGCCGAGGTAGACGTCGTTGATCAGCTTGTTGCGCACGAAGGAGGTCAGCGGGCGCGGCTTGAACTCGGCCAGGCGCAGGGCCTCGCGCTGGCGGGCGACCAGGGCCTGGCGCAGCGCCTGGTACTGGCGCAGGCCGGGCAGCACCTGCTCGCGGTGCTCGCGCAGGCGGCCGAAGAAGTCGTCCACCGCCAGCGCCAGGCTGTGGTCCTGGATACGCGGGTGCTCGCCCATCAGGCCGCTGACGCTGAAGCGCAGGTCCACTTCGGTGAAGCGCTGCGGGAAGTCGGCACGCAGCAGCGCCAGGGCCACGGCTTCAGCCCGGTAATCGGCGAGGCCGGCAAAGCCCTCTTCGCCGCAGAGGCCGTCGAGCCAGTGGCCGACCAGCGCCCACTGGGCCGCCGGGCGCCCGTCCAGGCGGCCCACGGCGGCCTGGTAGTCGTCCCACATGCGCGCGCCTTGCAGGCGCAGCTTGAGCCCTTCGTGCAGCTGGCGGGCGTACTTGCTGAAGGTGAATTCGATGCGCTCGGCGGCCAGTTCCTGCACCAGGTACTCGGCGGCCTCGGCGACCTGGCCCGGCTGCAGGGGCAGCGGGTGCTCGGCGAGGAAGGCCTGCAGGGCGTCGGTCACTTCGGCCTGCAGCGCCAGCAGGCCGTCGGCGCGGCCGAACAGCTGCTGGATGTGCCGGCTGGTGCGGGCACGTTCCGGCCAGGCGGTGCCGCTCTCGCCCTGCCGGGCGGCGTCCCAGAACAGCGTGGCGAAGGCCCGGGGCACGGCGCCGAAGCGCAGCAGCCCGGCGCTTTCGCGCAGGGGCAGCAGGTGCTGGAGGATGGCGGCGGCGTCGTGGTCGTGGATGCCCTTCTCGTAGCCGTCGCGGTAGCGCGGGGCGGCGAAGTCGCGCACCACCCGGGCCAGTTCCTCGGGCTGCGCCAGCAGGGCCTTGAGGCCGTCCAGGCTGAGGCCTTCGCGCTGGCCATCGGCGGCGTCGAGGACTTCCCCGGCCAGGTATTCAGCGCGGTAGAGGCGCTCGGACTCGGACTCCAGCGCCACCTGCCAGTAGGCCTTGAGGGCGTCCAGCTCGGGGTCGTGCAGGGGTTCGAGGAAGTCGGTGCCGGTGAGGTGCAGGTAGAGCCCGTCGCCCCGGGGCAGCAGGGTCAGGTCCAGCTCCTGGGTGTTGACGCTGAAGCGGTGGCGCGGGCCGAGCTTGATGACGTTGCCGCCGGCTTCGAACAGTTCGCTCTTGTCGCGCAGGGCGCGCACGGCCTGGTCGCGGGCGCCCTTGAGGCGGGCTTCGACGTCGTCGGCCTTGACGCTGTCATTGAGCTCGCGCAGGCGCTGGGCCAGTTCGCGCAGCTTGAGGATCAGCGGGTCGGCGGCGAAGAAGGCGTTGAGCTCCTCGGCCTGGGTGAACTTGGCGGTACGTCGGCCGAGGCTGTCGAGGATGCGCCGGGCGGCGTCCTGCAGGCCCTGGGCCTTGCGCTGGCGCTCGTCGAGCAGGGATTGCTTGTGGGCCTCGAAGGTTTCCAGCAGTTCCTCGCGCTTGCTGAGGATGTCACCGAGGAACTGCTCGTGGTCGCCGAAGCGGCTCTCCAGTTCCTCCAGCTGCACCAGCAGGCGCGACAGCTGCTCGTCGCAGCGCTCGGGGTCCTGGGCCTGGGCCAGGGCGTTGACGATGCCCTGGCCGAACAGCTTGAACTGGGCGCCGAACTGGGCCACCGATTCGGTGGAGCCTAGGGCCTTGCGGCGCTGCTCGGCGCGGGCCTTGGCCTGGTTGAGGCGGGCGTAGATCTCGGAGATGGACTCGATGATGCGGGTGCGCTGGGTGGCGTCGTCGATCTGCAGCGAGCCCATCAGGTTGGACAGCATGTCCAGGTCGCCGGCCATGGCCTGCAAGGCCTCCAGCGGCGGTGCCAGGAGGGCGACGGTCTCGGCCTTCTGCGCGTCGGCGTCCAGCGTCTCCAGGCGGGTGACGAAGGGCTGCAGGGCCTGGTCGCTGGCGAGGAAGGTGGCGGTGGCGGCAGCGGTGCGCGCCTGGGCCTCCTGCAGCTCGGCTTCCATGGCGTCGATGCGGGCGACGTCGATGTAGCGGTAGTCACGGATGGTCAGCAGCAGGCCGCGCTGGGCGGTGATGCCATTGAGGGCGTCGACGTAGTCCTGGGCCTGTTCCCAGCCGGCGGCCTGGAGGCGCCCGAGCAGGGCCTTCTGCTGCGCTTCGGCGCCGGCCATGGCCTGGTCGGACTGGCGGCGGATGCTCTCGACCTTCTCGTATTCGTCCAGCACCCGTTCGGCGGTGGCGGCCACTTCCCGCAGCAGCGGGGCGAGCCCGTCGAGCTCGTCGCTGCCGAGCCAGTGGTAGACGTCGAACAGGCGGCGGGTGCCCTGGCACAGCTGGGTGTAGCGCTGCACCGAGACGGAGGGGGTTTCGATCTCGCGGCACAGGCCGTACAGGTCGGAGACGCCACGCACCAGCTCGGCGTTGCCGATGCGCCCGAAGAAGCCGCTGCGGGCCGGCTGGCGAGCGGCGTACTCCTCGGTGAAGAACGGGGTCTGCCAGATCTGCATGGGGTGGATGCGGGTCGGCTCGTCGCCCTCGGCGGCGAAGATCACCATGCGCCCGTCTTCCAGGCGCGCGTAGCCGTGGCCGAACAGCGGGTTCTGCAGCTGGCGGCTGATGAGGTTGTAGGTGAGCAGGACCGAACGGCCCTCCTCGGGGTGGTAGAAGATGTACTGCACGTCTTCGCCGTTGGGCGAGCGCACGCTGCGCTTGAAGCGCATGCCGGCCATGGAGGCGTCGAAGGTCTTGTATTCGCCGTTCTGCAGGTAGCAGCCGCCGGGGAAGATGATGCCGTGGTCCTCGGGCAGCTGGACGCAGGCCTGGCCGATGGCGTCGATGCGCTCCACCTGGCGGGTCAGGCTGTTGTAGACCAGGTAGCGCCACTGTTCCTCGCGGTAGGGCAGCACCTTGAGCAGCACCAGGCTGCCGAGGCGGGCGAATTCGATCTGGGCGTCGTCGAGGGACTGGGTCTTGTCCACCACCTCTTCGCGGTAGATGCCGAGGCCGTCCTCGGTGTTGTTCTCCACCTTGATGGTGAGGTCGCCGCCGATGGTCTCGACGAACACGGTGTCGAGGATGTTCAGGTGCGGGTGGCGGCCCTGGACCACCATCTCGCGGGTGGCCTTCTTCCATTCGAAGTCGAAGGGCGACGGCAGGGCGATGTCGCGCTCGCCGCGGTTGTCGATGTAGCGCACCTCGCGCCCGTCGCTGGAGAGGGACCAGCGGAACACGCGGATGTCGGTGATGCGCTCGCCGATCTGGAAGCTCGCCAGCAGCTTGCCGTCACGGATGGCCAGCTGCAGCAGGCGGGTGTTCTTGTAGTAGGTGTAGAGCTCGTTGAAGTCGTTGAGGAAGCCCTGGGCGGCGAGGAAGGTGCCTTCCAGCGGCACCGGTTCGGCCTCATAGCCCTCCTCCCCTTCCACCAGGCGGTAGAGGGAGAAGACGTCGGCGATGCCGGTTTCCTTCCTCAGGCCGATGAAGACGTTGTAGCCGAACAGCAGGCAGTCGCCGACCTGGACGATGTCGCGGGCGATGCAGTTGTTCTCGGTGCGGATGCGCACCCGGCCGACCACGTCCATACGGCTGTCGCCGAAGGCTTCGAGGCGCCGCTGGTTGAGGCTGTCGGTGGTCTGCCGCAGGCGCTGCCCCTGGTCCTGCAGGCGCTTGTGCAGCACCTCGTAGGCGCCGCCTTCGGCGACGGCCTTGTCCAATACATCCTGTGCGGGGGTTGCGGCGGTGACGTCCGACATCGTGTTCTTCCTGAATCTGCTGGGTCTGCGAACAGGGCCCCTCGGGCGGAGGGGCCGGGTACGCGGGGGCGCGGGGCCTGGGCTCAGGCGCCGATCTTGCGGGCGACTTCGGCCATCTGCTCGCGCAGGGCGGGGTCGATTTCCTCGGGCCTGACGTGGGCGAGGATCTTCTTCAGCACGCGCTTCTCGTTGTCGTCGATGACGCCGTCGCGCTCGGCGATGGCCAGCAGGGCGGCCAGTTCGTGCACGTCCAGGCGGCCGTCGTTGGCGAAGCAGTGGATGGAGCGGAAGGACAGCTCCAGGTAGTCACGGGATTCGGCCATGGCGAGGTTCCTCTTGGCGGGTAGGCGGGCCCGGCCCCTTTCGCAAGGCGGGGCGGACCCTGTGCGCGGCGTCGGGCCCCGGGGGTTCCGGGGCCCGCTCGATCAGGCTTCGGCAGCCGGGGCGGCGTCAGCCTTGGGCGCGACGGCCGGGGTGCGGCCGTTGAGCAGGCGGGCGAGCACGTCCTGCACCACGGGGCTCTTGCCCACCACGCCTTCGATGGCCTTGCCGACGGAGAGCGACTTGGCGAAGGAGTTGAAGAAGTCGCCTTCGCCGCCGACGATCTCGATCTTCGCCTTGCCCAGGGCAGTGGCGAGCACCTCGGCCTGGTCCTTGGCGATGTCCTTGTTGGCGGCAATGGCGGCCATGGCTTCCTCGAAGCTCTTCTCCAGCTGCATGCGGAACTCTTCGTGCTGGCGGGCGCTGTCGCTGAGGGCGTCGAGGGCGCTGAACTTCTTGCCCAGGCCTTCGGCCTCGGCGTTGAGGCGCTGCAGGAGGATTTCCGCTTCCGCCGAACCCAGGTCCTTGGTGGCCTTGGCCTTGGCGGCGCCGAGCTGTTCTTCGCCTCGGGCCTGGGCGCCGAGCTTCTCTTCCAGCACCTTGGCTTCGGCGAGACCGTCCTTCTCCTTGGCGGCGGCCTGGGCTTCGAGGATGCGGGCTTCGGCAAGGCCCTTCTCCTGCTCGCCACGGGCTTCGGCGATCAGCTGTTCGGCGCGCACGCGGGCGTCGGCGAGGCCGTCCTTCTCCTTCGCGGTGGCGGTCGCTTCCAGCACGCGGGCATCGGCCAGGCCGGGGGCGGCGCGCTCGGCCTCGATGCCTTCGGCCATGCGTTTCTTGGCTTCGGCCTGCTTGGCGGCGGCTTCCAGTTCGGCCTGGGCGAGGTTGTTGATCTCGACGGCCTTGTGCTTGGAGCGGGTCTCGTCGGCTTCGGCCTGCTTGACCTGGCGCACCAGCTCCTGCTCGGCTTCGGCCTGTGCCTGGAGCACGATGACCTGCTTGGCGCGCTCGGCTTCGGAGACTTCACGCACTTCCTTGATGCGCTCTTCTTCCTGGGCGACGGTCTTCTCGACGGCGACGCGCTCGCGGATCACGTTGGCGATGTTCTTGCGCTGTTCTTCCAGCGCCTTTTCCTTCTCGATGCGCTGCAGCTCGACCTCACGCTCGCGGGCGACCACTTCCAGGTCCTTGGCGCGGGTGACCTTCTCCACCTCGATGACCACGGCGCGCTGGCGGTTCTGCTGGGCCACTTCCACTTCGCGCTGGTGGTTCTCGACGCGGATGTCGATCTCCTGCTGGGCCTGGATGCGGGCCTGCTCGGCCTTGAGGCGTTCCTCTTCCTTGACCTTGGCGGTCTCGGCTTCCTCGCGGGCGCGGATGGTTTCGATCTCGCGCTTCTGCCGGGCCTCGGCGTCGGCCTGCTGGCGTTCGAGGGCCAGGGCGGCTTCGCGGGTCTCGACGTTCTTCTTCTGGATCGCCAGTTCCTGGTTGCGCTCCAGCTCGTTGGTGATGACGTTCTGGTTGGCGGTCAGTTCGGTGATCTTGCGGATGCCTTCGGCGTCGAGGATGTTGCTCGGGTCGAGGGAGTGCTTGGCGGTCTGTTCCAGGTAGTCGATGGCGACGTCTTCCAGCACGTAGCCGTTCAGGTCGTTGCCGATCACTTCGATGATGCGGTCGCGGAAGTCCTGGCGGTTCTCGAACAGTTCGACGAAGTCGAACTGCTTGCCGACGGTCTTCAGCGCTTCGGAGAACTTGGCGTTGAACAGTTCGTTCACCGCGCCCCGGTCGGAGGCGCGGTCGACGCCGATGGCCTTGGCCACCTTGAGCACGTCCTGCTGGGTTTCGTTGACGCGCAGGTAGAAGGCGACGGTGATGTCGGCGCGCATGTTGTCACGGCAGATGAGGCCGTCCTTGCCACGGCGGTCCACTTCCAGGGTGATCAGCGAGATGCGCATGAACTCCTTGAGGTGGATGACCGGGTACACCAGGGCGCCGGTGAAGTGCACCTTGGGGGTGGAGGACATGTCGTTGACGATCAGTGCGGTGCCCTGCGGGACCTTGATGTAGAAGGCCTTGAACAGGGCCAGGAGCCCGACGACCACGAGGACGACGAGACCGACGCCGATCAGGATGGGCAGCAGCGAGGCTAGGTTCATTGCAATCATTCTCCTTTGATGCTGAGGCACACCGGGGTCAGAGCCCGCGGAATTCGTCCTCGGTGATGACCCGATAGGCGTGCTGCGCCTCCAGGTATTCCAGTAACACGACGCGGTCGCCGCGCTTGAGCCCGAGGGCTTCGTCGGCACGGACCTTGAGGATCAGCCCAGCGCCACCGTCCTCCAGCACGGCTTCGCCCTGCCCGGCGGTGACGCGGCCACTGCGCACCACGGCCGTCTGGCCGATGACGCTGCGGGTGCTGGTGGCCTCGGCCTTGAGGAACAGCGGGCGCAGGGGGCGGCACAGGGTGGAGGCGATTGGCACGGCCAGCACCAGGGCGCCGATCATCACCACCAGGCCGAGCGGGTAGCGCAGCCAGCCGAGGGGCAATTGGCCGAGCAGCCAGAGTTCGACGAAGTAGCTGATGAACCAGCCGAAGAAGAACAGCAGGGTCAGCACCAGGGTGACCGGCACGCCGTTGAGCTTGAGCTTGGACAGCAGGCCGGCGAGGCCTTCGGCATTGCCGTGGCCTTCGAGCAGGGAGTCGGCCTCGACGTCCAGCAGGTCCACCTCCAGCAGGCCGAAGGCGACCACGGTCCAGTAGATGACCGCGATGAGCAGCAGGAAGCTGAACACCACGGTGGGGAACGAGAGGGCGGTGATCAGGAAGAGGTCCATCGTTTCCAGTCCTTGAAACAGGGCGGGCGGGGCCGCGGTCGGGTTTGTCAGCGTTTGTCCCGCAGCCTCGCCAGGACGCTGTCGGCACTGCTGGGCCCGGTGGCGATGCCGGCGGCCCGCAGGCGCGCTTCCAGGTCGTCGCCGCGCTCGGCACTGGCCAGTTCGTCGGCCGCCTCCAGCCGCGCGGCACGCTCGGCCTGCTGGCGCTTGAGGCGCTCCAGCGAGTCCAGGGCGGTGCCCAGGCGGCTGTGGGTATCGCCCTGGCGCTGGGCCACGGCCTGCTGGGCACGCTGCACGCTTTCGGTGGCCTTGACCGTGTCCACCTGTTGCTTGAGGTGGCGGATGTTGGCCTCGGCCTGGGTCACGGCCTTGCGCAGCTGGGCGACCTGCGCGCTGAAGCCTTCGGCCTGGCCGCGCTCGCTCCGGTGCTGCGCTTCCAGCTCGGCGATCTTCTCCGCCACTTCACGGGCCAGGGCCTCGTTGCCGCTTTCCAGCGCCTTGAGGGCATAGCCTTCGTATTCGTCGACCTTGGCCTGGCACTGGGCGGCACGCTCGTCGGCGAGCTTCTGCCGGGCCATGACGCCGGCCAGGGCTTCGCGGGCCTGGCGCAGGGCCTGGTCGGCGTCGCGGATCTCCTGGTCGAGGATGCGCAGGGCCTGGCTGTCCACCAGGGCGTCGCCGGCTTCGCCGAGGCCGCCACGCAGGGCGTCGATCAGCTTGCTCCATACGTTCATGGGTTTCTCCGGGGTCAGGCCTGGGGCGCCAGGTAGCCTTCGTAGGCTTCCGTGGCGCGGATGACGTTGCTGGCCAGGGTCTCGATCTCGAACACCACGTTGGACAGGATCGAACGGGCGCTCAAGGCGCCGAACATGATGTAGCAACGCTCGCCGCCGGGACGCGTCTCCAGGCCGATGCTGGAGAGCGGAAAGAGCTGGCGGCTGAGCAGGATTTCTTCGTTGAAGCGCGCCACGTCGCGGACTTCGGACTGGGGCCAGAGCAGTGCCTCGACGAGGATCTGCTCGCCGTGCACGGCGAGGAACAGGGGCAGGTCGCCGAACTCGCGCATGGTCACCAGCAGGCTCGGCTCGGCGCCTTCGATCAGCTCCACCTGGGCCTCGCCCTGGCGGAACAGCTCGGTGGCGGCCAGGGCGTCGCACAGCGCGCGGGCGTTCCAGATCTGCGGCATCTCCATCGCATTCTCCTGTTCCAGGTGGACCGGCCCCGGCTGGGGCTGGCGCAGCGTCCGCTCCACCGCGAGCAGCGCGCGGGCGTTCTCGGGGAGGATCCAGACCTCTTTCTTGACCAGCCCCTGGTCACGCAGGCGCTGGCGGAAGAGTCGCTGGTAGTGGGCGGATGATTTCTGCATGGGGTCGGAGCCTAGACCATCACATGTGAGCCCGCAATAGCTCACATGTAATAGTCGCGCACCGATTCACACCACCGATTCCCGAGCCGATTAGACCTGCCGATGCCGGCCAGGGACAGCACGGATGTCCCGGGGCGCGACGGGGTTCGCGTTACGCCGGTGGCTGCCAGGGGCGAAGGGATCGTCTAGGCTAGCGCGACCTTTTCCACTGCCCTCCCGGACGACCATGGACACCTCCCGCAAGCCCCTCGCCGGCCTGAAAGTGATCGAACTCGGCACGCTGATCGCCGGCCCCTTCGCCTCCCGCCTGTGCGCCGAGTTCGGTGCCGAGGTGATCAAGGTGGAGTCGCCCGATGGCGGCGACCCGCTGCGCAAGTGGCGCAAGCTCTACGAAGGCACCTCGCTGTGGTGGTTCGTGCAGGCGCGCAACAAGAAGTCCATCACCCTCAACCTCAAGCACGCCGAAGGCCTGGAGGTGCTCAAGCGCCTGCTGGCGGAGGCGGACATCCTCATCGAGAACTTCCGCCCCGGCGTGCTGGAGAAGCTGGGGCTGAGCTGGGAGGTGATCCACGCGCTGAACCCGAAGCTGGTGATGGTGCGCCTGTCCGGCTTCGGCCAGACCGGGCCGATGAAGGACCAGCCGGGCTTCGGCGCGGTGGGCGAGTCCATGGGCGGGCTGCGCTACATCACCGGCTTCGAGGACCGCCCGCCGGTGCGCACCGGCATCTCCATCGGCGACTCCATCGCCGCGCTGTGGGCGGTGATCGGCGCGCTGATGGCCCTGCGGCACCGGGAGGTGAACGGCGGGCTCGGCCAGGTGGTGGACGTGGCGCTCTACGAGGCGGTGTTCGCGATGATGGAGTCGATGGTCCCGGAGTTCGACGTGTTCGGCTTCATCCGCGAACGCACCGGCAACATCATGCCCGGCATCACCCCCTCCTCCATCCACACCAGCGCGGACGGCCGGCACGTGCAGATCGGCGCCAACGGCGATGCGATCTTCAAGCGCTTCATGCTCGCCATCGGCCGCGAGGACCTGGCCAACGACCCGCAACTGGCCAGCAATGACGGCCGCGATGCGCGCCGCGACGAGCTCTACGGGGTGATCGACCGCTGGGTGGCGGCGCTGCCGCTGGAGCAGGTGCTGGAGACGCTGACCCGCGCCGAGGTGCCGGCCAGCCGCATCTACTCCGCCGAGGACATGTTCAGCGACCCGCAGTTCCTCGCCCGGGAGATGCTGCTGCAGGCCCGCCTGCCGGACGGCCAGCCGTTCCGCATGCCGGGCATCGTGCCCAAGCTCTCGGACACCCCCGGCTCGGCGGACTGGATCGGCCCGGAGCTGGGCCAGCACAACGCCGAGGTGCTCGGCGAGCTGGGCTACGACGCAGCCCGCATCGACGCCCTGCGTGCCGCCGGGGCGATCTGACGCCCCTGCCCTTCCCCTAGCGTTCTCTCCGCGCGCCCTGCCCAACGGGGCGCCATCTACCCCCTCGTACGTCCCCTTCGTCCCCTTCACAAACCCGGGAAACCTTTCGTCCTGCTTGCTCCAGCCGGCCTGGCAAGGGCTGCCCCTGCAGTACCGCCACCGGCACCAACAAGGAAAGGTACGAGCATGGCGAGCAACCCGGACGCGAGCCTCGAGACAGGCACGCCGCATCACGTGTGGAAACTGCTGATCGATCATGAACCCGTGCTGCGCAGACGCTGCCAGCAACTCACCGCCAACCGCCAGGATGCCGAGGACGCCCTCAGCGAACTGCGCCTGCGGCTCTTCACCCTGCTGCTGCGCGAGCCCCAGCGCCTGGAGCGCATCGAGAACCTCCCGGCGTGGTTGCGACGGGTGGCCAGCAACCACTGCATCGACCGGCTGCGCAGCACCCCGAGCACCTGCAGCCTCGACTGGCTGGACCTGCACCCGGCCGACAGCGCCGGCAACGAACCCGAACGCCAGGCCTGCCTGCGGGAGGCGATGGAGACCCTCGGCAAGGCGCTCCACCAACTGCCGCCCAACCTCGGCGATGCACTCTGGCAGCACTGCGTGGACGGCATGGCCTACGGCGAGCTGGCGCGCCACCTGCAGATCAAGGAGCCCAACCTGCGCAAGCGGGTGCAACTGGCCCGCGATCAGCTGAGGCAACAGGTCGGCGGGTTGTGTCAGGGGCTGCAGCCCTGAGGGCACCGGAGAGCCCACCTCGCACGCGAGGTGGGCCCAGGTTCAGAAGCTGGCGATGGGGTAGACCGTGCTCAGCGTCCAGAGCCCCGCGACCTGCTTGATGTAGCCCCCGACAGTAAAGGGATTGCCCCCTTCACCGGTGCAGTAGCCCACGGCGCCGATCGAGGGAGCCGACGGGCCGGCAAAGAAGTTGGCATACGGGGGACGTGCAGGGCCACCAGGCGGCGGCGGAGGAACGAATGGGCCGACATCCTTGAAGGGATGGGTATAGGCGTAGCGGATCGAGGCGATCACCTGTACCTGGCTGCAGCTGTCCGGAAAGAAGGTGGACGGAGCAGCCTTGGGCACCATCACACCAGCGGCATTGGCCACCTGAATCCCTCTGCCCAGGTAGCGATAGGGGCCGGGGTGGTTGATGCCAGGCTGGACGATGTAATGCACCCCGGCGGTGATCCGGGCGGCGAAGGGCGCGCCAGGCGCTGCCCCCAACAGTGGATCATGGCTGTTGGGCCGCGAGTGGAAGCCCGTCGCGACCCCGGCAGCATTGACCTCGCCGCAGAAGACGTGGCGCTGGTTGATCTGCGGGTTCATGCGACTGTTGGCGAGGCCTCCTCCGATCTGCACCGGCACCGGGTTGACCCCGGCGGCACCGGCCGAGCAGTCGATCTGGGCGAGGGCCGGGAGGCTGCAGCAGGCGGCCAGCAGGCCGAGCGGCAGTGCGTTAACGAAGCGATCCATGGCATTTCTCCTTGACTGGACTGGGCGGAAGGTGCCCAGCAGGCAAGACGCAACGCGGCTGCATCCGTGAAGGCCGCACCGACACCCAGCACGCGACGGCACGGCACTTCACAGCCGCCCCTGCCGGCCGTCAGGGAGACAGACCCGGGCATTCGCCAGGGTCACAACGGAACCAAGGAGAAAAGGACATGACGACTTTCAACGTGAACTTCAATGTGGACGACATGGAAGGCAAGACCGTGCTGGTCTTCCTCAAGCCGCAGAACCCGCAGCGCGACTACCGCGTCCACGCCTGGCAGGTGCTGACCGGCTCGGCCGGTGCCACGGAGTCCTTCGACTACGAGGCGGTGATCGAGACCGACGTGAGCAGCCTCGGCGAGAAGGCCGGCAACCAGATCATCTCCGGGCGCCGCCCCATCCTGCCCGGCCAGCTGCTGCAGGCGGTCAGCCCGAGCGGCCTGTCGCCGCAACTGGAGCCGGCCTCCACGTCGCTGGCGCTGGAGAAACTGACGCCCCAGCAGTGCGGGGTGATCAACAAGACCAACCCCTACACCCAGTTCGACAGCAACTGGTACGTCAACGGCCGCCCGGTGGTGACCATGCCCAAGGTGGACTCGCGCATGACCGTGAGCTTCGAGTACGAGCCCAACTTCTACTTCATGGTCGCCACCCCGCCCATGATCGGGCAGACCTACATCGTGCAGAACTTCTCGGACATGACCCGCTACGTGGCGCCCATCACCGCCACCGAAGTGGACGTGACCCTGACCCGCCCGAGTGGCCTGTGGACCTTCGACTTCATCGCCCGCTGAAGCCCTGGCGCCCCGCATGAAGAAGCCCCCGGCGAGTGATCGCCGGGGGCTTCTTGGCATCTGGCATCCTGCGGCATTCACTCGGCATGCCGTGGGATGGCTCGGAACAGCAGGGGCGTGGCGCCGGAGTCCGCAGCACCTGGGGTAGGATCGGGGCCCGACGTCAGCACTGCGCCACCAGGCGCCAGGAGAGGTGAAAAATGGAACGTTTTACCGAGGATCTGGCCCGACTGGATCACTTCATACTGCGCGCGCTGCGCTTCCAGGCCATGGCCCTGGCCTTTCTGATGCTGGGCCTGCTGCCAGGGATCGTGGGCTTCTACCTGCTGGATGGCCTTGGCTGGCACGAGGCCACGCTGAACGCACTGTCCATGCTGGGCTCGGTGGGCCTTGCACACCCGCCGAGCAGCCTGGCTGGCAAATACTTCGCCGCGCTGTATGGATTGTTCCTGGACAGCGTCTTCCTGGTGGCCCTCGGTGTGGTGGTCACCCCGTTCGCCCACCGTCTGCTGCATCGCTGGAACCTGGCCAACGACTGAGGCTGCCATCAACCGTTTCCCGCACCTGGACAAGACCGGCTCCCTGAGGGGAGCCGGCCTTTTTCAGGTTGCATCTGTGAACAGCCATCAACCGGCAAAGGGGTGGGGACTGGCCCATGATCAGTGCTCGCACCGTTCGCGGGGCCCGATGGAGAAGGCACATGGAATACACACACAAGATCGACATCGATGCAGACGCCATCCAGCGCCTTGAGAAGCCGAAATACACGCTCATCACAGCCAAGAAGCCGGGCAGCTCATGCAACCCGGTCTGGTGCGCGCCGACGCCCGCGGCGCCGCCCACGTGGATCGACTTCGACGCCGGCTACAGCCTCTACAAGGGTGACAAGACCGGTGAGGGCTTCGCGCCTGCCCACGTAGATGCAGCGAAGCTGGGGCCTTCGCTCCACGAGGCGCTGCCCCTGACGGAGCGGGACAACGCAGGAAAAGACCAGACGGACTGATCCCGGCACCAGAAACTGAAAAGCCCCTGGCGATCACTCACCAGGGGCTTTTTCATGGCCGTTCAGCTCAGAGCGGCTTGCCGCGGTTGCCGTGAGCCGCAACGAAGGCCTGGACCTGCTTGAGGTCGTTGGCCAGCACGGTGCAACGCTCTTCGCGCTGGAACAGGTCGGACAGGTGTGCCGGCAGTGCCGGGGCCTGGCCAACGCCGGCCTTCTCCACCGCTTCGGGGAACTTGACCGGGTGCGCGGTGCCCAGGGTGACCATGGGGGTGGACAGGCTGCGGCGGCATTCGCGGGCGGCGCGTACGCCGATGGCGGTGTGCGGGTCCAGCAGCTCGCCGCACTCCTTGTAGACCTCGGCGATGGTCTCGCAGGTCTGCTCGTCGGTCACGGCGAGGGAGTCGAACAGCTTGCGGGCTTCGGTCCAGCGGTCCTGCTCGACGCTGAAGCCGCCACCCTGCTTGAAGGTGTCCATCAACTGGGCGATGGCGGCGCCGTTGCGGCCGTGCAGGTCGAACAGCAGGCGCTCGAAGTTGGACGAGACCATGATGTCCATGGACGGCGACAGGGTCGGGTGCAGGGTTTCCTTGACGTACTGATTGCCGCTCATGAAGCGGTGCAGGATGTCGTTGCGGTTGGTGGCGACGATCAGCTGGCTGATCGGCAGGCCCATGTTGCGCGCCAGGTAGCCGGCGAAGATGTCGCCGAAGTTGCCGGTGGGCACAGAGAAGGCCACGGAACGCGCCGGGCCGCCCAGCTGCAGGGCGGCGTGGAAGTAGTAGACGATCTGGGCCATGATCCGCGCCCAGTTGATCGAGTTCACGGCCACCAGGCGGGTGCCCTTGAGGAAGCCCTGGTCGGCGAAGCTGGCCTTCACCATTTCCTGGCAGTCGTCGAAGTTGCCTTCGATGGCGATGTTGTGGATGTTCTCGCCGAGGATGGTGGTCATCTGCCGGCGCTGCACCTCGGACACGCGGTTGTGCGGGTGCATGATGAAGATGTCGACGTTGTCGCAGCGGCGGCAGCCTTCGATGGCGGCCGAGCCGGTGTCGCCGGAGGTGGCGCCCATGATCACCACGCGCTCACCGCGCTTGGCCAGGACGTAGTCCAGCAGGCGGCCGAGCAGTTGCAGGGCGAAGTCCTTGAAGGCCAGGGTCGGGCCGTGGAACAGCTCCAGCACCCACTCGTTGCCGTTGAGCTGGCGCAGCGGCGCGACGGCGTTGTGGGCGAAGACGCCGTAGGTTTCCTCGAGGATCTTCTTGAAGTCGGCGTCCGGGATGCTGCCGGTCACGAAGGGGCGCATAACCTGGAAGGCCAGTTCGTGGTAGGGCAGGCCGGCCCAGGAAGCGATTTCTTCCTGGGTGAAGCGCGGCAGGTTTTCCGGGACGTAGAGGCCGCCGTCGCTGGCGAGGCCGGCCAGCAGGACGTCTTCGAAGTTCAGGGCCGGGGCCTGGCCGCGGGTGCTGATATAGCGCATTTCTTCAAACCTTCGGTTCGAGCCGCCGGCAGCGCGGCGCCCGGCGGCGTCTGTGCACCGGGCGGGCCTGCGCGCGGGCGGCTCCGAGTTAATTGAGCTGTTCGACGCGGATGCGGACTACGCTGCCCACCACGTCGTCGAGGGCTTCCAGTGCGGCGATGGCGTCGTTAACGCGCGCTTCGACGACCCGGTGGGTAACCAGAATCATCGGCACCAGGCCATCCTGCTCTTCGACTTCCTTCTGCATGATGGATTCGATGTTGATGCCACGTTCGGACAGGATGGTGGCCACCTGGGCCAGTACGCCCGGGTGGTCCTTGGCCTGGATGCGCAGGTAGTAGGCGCTCTCGCAGGCTTCGATCGGCAGGATCGGGTGATCGGACAGCGCATCCGGCTGGAAGGCCAGGTGCGGTACGTGGTTCTCCGGGTCGGCAGTCAGGGCGCGGACCACGTCCACCACGTCGGCGACCACGGCAGAGGCGGTGGCCTCCATGCCGGCGCCAGCGCCGTAGTAGAGGGTGCTGCCGGCGGCGTCGCCGTTGACCATCACGGCGTTCATCACGCCGTTGACGTTGGCGATCAGGCGGTCGGCCGGGATCAGGGTCGGGTGCACACGCAGCTCGATGCCGCTGCTGGTGCGGCGGGCCACGCCCAGGTGCTTGATGCGGTAGCCCAGGGCTTCGGCGTAGTTGACGTCGGCGCTGGTGAGCTTGGAGATGCCCTCGGTATAGGCCTTGTCGAACTGCAGCGGGATGCCGAAGGCGATGGACGCGAGGATGGTCAGCTTGTGGGCGGCATCGATGCCTTCCACGTCGAAGGTCGGGTCGGCTTCGGCATAGCCCAGGGCCTGGGCTTCCTTGAGGACGTCCTCGAAGGCACGGCCCTTCTCGCGCATTTCGGTGAGGATGAAGTTGCCGGTGCCGTTGATGATGCCGGCCAGCCAGTTGATGCGGTTGGCGGCCAGGCCCTCGCGGATCGCCTTGATCACCGGGATGCCACCGGCGACGGCGGCTTCGAAGGCGACGATGACGCCCTTCTCGCGGGCCTTGGCGAAGATCTCGTTGCCGTGGACGGCGATCAGCGCCTTGTTGGCGGTGACCACGTGCTTGCCGTTCTCGATGGCCTTGAGCACCAGGTCGCGGGCCAGGGTGTAGCCCCCGATCAGTTCGATGACGATGTCGATCTCAGGGTTGTTGGCCACGTCGAAGATGTCGGCGGTGATGGGGGTGGCACCGGTTTCGCACTTCGGGTTGGGGCGACGGGCAGCGATCTGGGCAACCTCGATTCCACGCCCGGCACGGCGGGCAATCTCCTCGGCGTTGCGTTTGAGTACGTTGAAAGTGCCGCCACCGACGGTCCCCAGGCCACAGATGCCTACTTTTACCGGCTTCACGCTGAACTCCCCATTTCACTGCGAAAAACGGCCGGCGAATCGCCGGCCGTATAAAAGAACCGCACTTTACGAAGCGCCCGATTGTTGGTCAATCGAGCTGGCGCCCTCGCCTCACTTGGCGTCGAGCGCGAGCTTGGCCAGTTGCGGGGCGGGCTGGTAGCCCGGAATCAGCTGGCCGTTACCCAGGACGATGGCGGGGGTGCCGTTCACGCCGATCATCTGGCCCAGTTCGAACTGCTTGGCCACCGGGTTATCACACTTGGCGGCGGGCACGTCGAGGCGGGACTTGGCCTGGTTCATGGCGGCCTGGCGGTCCTTGCTGCACCAGACACTGACCAGGGTGTTGTAGCCGTGGCTGCCGATGCCCTGGCGCGGGAAGGCGACGTAGCGCACTTCGATGCCGCGACGGTTCAGCTCGGGCACTTCGCTGTGCAGTTTCTGGCAGTAGCCGCAATCGGTGTCGGTGAAGACGGTGATGTGGGCCTTGGCCGGCTGGTCCTTGGGCGCGAAGACCACCATTTCGCTGGCGGGAATCGCATTGATTTCCTTGGCGATGGAGCGGCTTTCGGACTGCTCGGTGAGGTTCACCGGCTTGCCGTTCTGCACGTGGTACAGGTAGCCCTGCATCAGGTACTGGCCGTCGGCGCTGGTGTAGAGCATGCGACCGCCCTTGAGCTGGACCTGGTAGATGCCGTCCAGCGGGCTTTCGCCGATGGATTCGACGGGCAGGCCGAGGTCAAGGCTGGCGAGGGTCTTGCGGATGGCCTGGTCCGGATCGTCGGCAAGGCTGATGGAGCTGACCAGGCCGAGGGCCATGGCCGCGAAAAGGCGGGTCACGCGCATGGTTACTCCTGTGGAGCGGCGACTGTCGGATAGGTGCGAAAGCCTAACACAGAAGGCCTGCCGGGCCGTGCAGAGGAGCCGAACGGTGGCTCGCCGGGGACGGCTGGGCGGTGCTGTGAGGGCTGCGCGGAGGTTGGAGCCGGTGTGGGCGGCCAGGTTCCCTGAAGCAGCCCTCGAAGGATGCAGGCGGCTGCCTTGGGGGGATGTAGGCAAAAAGCGGGGCGACGCGGAGCGAAGTAGAGCTCCGTGCAAGACGTCCCTGTCGGGGCCGCATCGCTCAGTTGGACCCCGGCCCGGCCATCCATGGCCGGTCGTTCGCCGGGGCGACGCATGCGTCGCCTATTCCGGCTCACCCCCTCGGGTGGTGGCGGGCGTGGAGGTCCTTGAGACGGGCCTGGGCGATGTGGGTGTAGATCTGGGTGGTGGACAGGTCGGCATGGCCGAGCAGCATCTGCACCACCCGCAGGTCGGCACCGTGGTTGAGTAGGTGGGTGGCGAAGGCGTGCCGCAGGGTATGGGGTGACAGGGGCTTGAGGATGCCGGCCACCTTCGCCTGGTGCTTGATGCGGTGCCAGAAGGTCTGGCGGGTCATCTGCTCGCCGCGCAGGCTGGGGAAGAGTACGTCGCTGGGCTTGCCATCCAGCAGGAAGGGCCGCGCTTCGCGGACGTAGCGCTCGATCCAGGCGATGGCTTCCTCGCCCAACGGCACCAGGCGCTCCTTGCTGCCCTTGCCGAAGACCTTGACCACGCCCTGGCGCAGGTTCACCTGCTCCAGGGTCAGCCCCACCAGCTCGCTGACCCGCAGGCCACATGCGTAGAGCACCTCCAGCATGGCGCGGTCGCGCAGGCCGATGGGGTCCTCCAGGTCCGGCGCCTCCAGCAGGGCCTCCACATCGGCTTCGGACAGCGACTTGGGCAACGGCCGGCCCAGCAGCGGCATCTCCACCTGCAGGGTTGGGTCCTCGGCGATCTCGCCCTCGGCCAGCAGGAAGCGGTAAAAGCCTCGCGCGCCGGACAGGAAGCGTGCCGTGGAGCGGGCCTTGTAGCCCTGCTCCAGGCGCCAGGCGAGGTGGTCCAGCAATACGTCGCGCCCGGCCTCCGCCAGGTTGCAGCCGCGCTCGTGCAGCCAGCCGTTGAAATGCGCCAGGTCGCTGCGGTAGGCGGAGCGGGTGTGGGGCGAAAGGCCTTTCTCCAGCCAGAGGGCATCGAGAAAGCGGTCGATCAGGGGGTGGTCGAGTGCAGGCATGGGGAACGCTGGTGGGATGAACGGCGTCTAGTCTTCCACAAGGTTCCCGCCCCTCACCAGCGACAAGGAGTCCTGATGGACGAAACCCGCATCCTTCTGGCACTCGGCGGCATCGGCCTGGCCGCGCTGTGCAGCCAATGGCTGGCCTGGCGCCTGCGCCTGCCGGCGATTCTCTTCCTGTTGCTGTCGGGCATCCTCGCCGGGCCGGTGCTCGGCGTGCTGGATCCGGGCGCGCTGTTCGGCCCCCTGCTCTTCCCGCTGACGTCCCTGGCGGTGGCGCTGATTCTCTTCGAGGGCAGCCTGACGCTGCACCTGTCGGAATGGCGCGAGATCGGCTCGGTGGTCCGCCGCATGGTGACCCTGGGGGCACTGGCGACCTGGGTGGTGATCGCCGTGGCCACGCACCTGCTGCTGGGCTTCTCGTGGGAGCTGGCGGTGCTGTTCGGCTCGCTGACGCTGGTGACCGGGCCGACGGTGATCGTGCCGATGCTGCGGGTGGTGCGGCCCCGGGCCTCGGTGGCGAACATCCTGCGCTGGGAAGGCATCGTCATCGACCCCATCGGCGCCCTGGCGGCGGTAGTGACCTTCAGCTTCATCGTCAGCCGCGACCAGGGCGGCTGGAGCCAGAGCCTGGCGACCTTCGCCGGGGTGATCGGCTGCGGCACGCTGCTCGGCGTGCTGGGCGGCTGGGCGCTCGGCGTGGTGCTGCGCCGCCACTGGCTGCCGGAGTACCTGCACAACCTGGCGGCGCTGGCGGCGGTGCTGGGCGTATTCATCGCCTCCAACCTGCTGGTGCACGAGTCGGGCCTGCTGGCAGTGACGCTGATGGGGATGTGGCTGGCGAACATGCGTGGGGTCGATGTGAAGCCGATCCTGCATTTCAAGGAAAACCTCAGCGTGCTGCTGATCTCGGGGCTGTTCATCCTGCTGGCAGCGCGGCTCGACCTGAAGGCGCTGCTGGCCCTGGGGCCGGCCACCCTGGCGTTGCTGGCGGTGATCCAGTTCATCGCACGACCGCTGAACATCGGCCTGAGCACCCTGGGCTCGGCTCTGGGCTGGCGCGAGCGGGCGCTGCTGGCGTGGATCGCTCCCCGAGGCATCGTGGCAGCGGCGGTGTCCGCCATCTTCGCCCTGCGCCTGCAGGAACACGGCGACCCGAATGCCCAGTTGCTGGTGCCGCTGACCTTCCTGGTGATCATCGGCACGGTGGTGCTGCAGAGCGCCACTGCACGTCCCCTCGCGCGCCTGCTGGGGGTGGCCGAGCCCGCACCGGCAGGCTTCCTGATCATCGGTGCCAACCCGGTGGCGCGGGCGCTGGGCAAGGCGCTGAACCAGCTCGGCAGCCGGGTGCTGCTCACCGACTCCAGCTGGGAGAACATCCGCGCGGCGCGCATGGACGGCTTGCCCACCTACTTCGGCAACCCCACCTCCCAGCATGCGGACGCCCACCTGGACCTGGTGGGGCTCGGGCACCTGCTGGCGCTGTCACCCTCCAGCGAGATGAACGCCCTGGCCTGCATGCGCTTTCGCCACGATTTCGCCGAGCCTCGCCGCTTCACCCTGCCCAGCGGGGCGGACAGCCGGCGCAGCGACAAGCACCGCAGCAGCGAGCAGGTTCGCGGCCGTGAGCTGGGCCTGCCGGCACTCACCTATCCACAGTTCGCCAGCCGCCTCGGCCGTGGGGCGGAGATCCGCATCACCACGCTGACGGAGGCCTTCGACTGGGCGGCCTACCAGGCGTTCCACGGGAACCGTGCGACCTTGCTGCTGGCCCGTGACACCCGGGGCTGGGTGCACATCGCCGGGCCTTCGCAGGCGCTGGAACCCCAGCCGGGCTGGAGCCTGGTGGCCCTGGTGGACGCCGACACTGTCAGTGATGCGGAGTCATAGACCGATGGCGATGTAAGCCTATCCTTCGTTGGGTGACAGCCTCTTCCCACAAGAGGATGATTCTACCTTGCCACTATCCCTGCCCTGGTCCCGCCCCCATGTCCAACCATCAGAACTCGCGTCTTGGCCAGATCCTGGTCAACAAGGGACTGATCACCACCCAGCAGCTGGATGCTGCCATCAAGGTTCAGCTCACCAGCGACAAACGCCTGGGTGAGGTGCTCATTGAGCAGGGCCTGCTCAGCAAGCGGCAACTGGAGAAGGCGCTCAAGCGCCAGAGCAACCTGCGACTGGCGGCGACGCTGGTGGCGGCGCTGCTGAGCCCGTTCCAGATGATCAGCGCCCAGGCCCAGCAACTGCCCAGCGCCATGAGCCAGGACTACGTGCCGCCCGGCATGCAGCCGCTGAGCGAGGCGGAGATGAGCAGCGTCAGCGCCCAGGGCCTGGACGATGTGCTGCAGGGGCTGTTCGTGCAGGCGGAGGCAGGCGACGGCATCGCCACGGTGCAGAGCCTGGCGCGCCTGGTGATGCCGGTGCTGAACAGCCTGGAGGCGGAAACCTCGATGAAGGGCGTGGTCTACGACACCTCACGGCTGACCTCGACGATGAACGCCGACGGTTCCATCAACGTGCGCCTGCCCAGCTCCATCGGCGAGCTGCGCTTCGACAATATCCGCGTGGCCGGCAGCGGCCCGAACGCCGGGAGCTTCGGCAGCCTGACGCTGCACGACATCGACCTCTCCCAGGCGTCCCTGAAGATAGCCATGCGCCCCTGAAGGCAGCCCGCCGACTCAGTCGGCGGGGATTGCCGCTTCCGGCAGCACCGGCACCGGGCGCTTGTCGTCGTCGATGGCGACGAAGCTGAACGCGCCGCTGATGGCGCGCTCGCGCCCGGCCTCGTACATCCCTTCGACGAACACCTCGACCTCCACCTTGAGGCTGGTGTTGCCCACCTTCACCACACGCCCGATCAGCTCAACGATGGAGCCGGCCGGTATCGGGTGCTTGAAGTCGATGCGGTCGGTGGAAACCGTCACCAGCGGCAGCCGGCAGAAGCGGGTGGCGCAGATGAAGGACACCTCGTCCATCCAGGCCAGCGCGGTGCCGCCGAACAGGGTGTTGTGGTGGTTGGTGGTCGGCGGGAACACCGCCTTGGTCACACGGCTCTCGGACAAGGCGATGCGCCGTTCTATCTCTCGTTCTCTCGGGGTCATGCCACGACTACCTCGGTGAATCCCACTGTGGCGGCCACGTTTCGGTGACGGCTGGGCTTGCAAGTGCACCCTGCGGTATACGCCGGGCCTCCACGCTCCTGTCGATCCTCGGCAGGAGCGCTCTCCCCACGGCCAGGCCGCGGGGCGCGAATTATTCCACAGCCACTGCCTCGACGATGGGGTGAGGAGCCAACGACGGGATACCCCTCCCTGGAGAAGGTCCGGTTCCGGCAACTGACAACGGTCTTTCCCGAAATCCGGCCCTGTATCAGCCGGGTCTCTCGCCCCTTGCAGGCACTTGCGCCGGACATGCTCGGAATAACCAGAATTTCCGACTTCAGGTAAGTAACGTCCGATCAAAAAGCGGGAAAAACCTGAAACATGCTCATTCCCCCTCCCCCTGCATAGGCCCGACCGGGGCACTGGGATATTTTCTCTGCGCGGCGCCCAGGGTCTGCAATCCAGACCGCCCGCCACCATTAGGAAACGACCATGTGCCTCCGTCTGCTCAAGCCCCTCGTGCTTCTCGCACTCACCGTGCCCCTGCTGGCGCAAGCCGCCTCCCAGTCGATTCCCCTCGGTGCCCGTCCCCTTGCACTGGAAGAGGACATCACCCTGGAGCCCGAGGAACGGGCCTGGCTCGCCCAGCGCGGTGAGCTGCGGCTGGCCATTGCGGACGACCTGCCCCCCTTCGACATCACGTCCAGCGGCCGCGACTTCGAGGGCATCACTGCCGACGTCGCCGGCCTGCTGTCGCGCCAGTTGCAGGTGCCCGTCCGTGTCGAACGCTACCCCAGTCGGAGCGCAGCCTTGCGCGCAGTGAGCAGTGGAGAGGCCGACCTGCTCAGTGCGTCCAACGACTTCGAAGGCCGCGAGCAGGCACTGGCCTTGAGCCTTCCCTATGCCCCCGACCAGCCCAGCCTGGTCGCCCGGCAACAGGACAAGCGCGACTGGCCCCGGGACCTGGACAGCCTGCGCATCGCCATCGTCGGCAACTACCTGCCCCTGGACATGGTGCAGAACCGCTATCCGGACGCCATCCTGACGCTCTACCCCTCCACCAGCGCGGCCCTCAACTCGGTGGTCGACGGCGACAACGACCTGTACCTGGGGGACCTGATCAGCGCGAACTACCAGATCAACCAAGTCTATGACGACCACCTGCACATCGTCCGCCTGGCAGACCTGAAGGCCAGCGGCATCAGCTTCGCCAGCGCACGCGGCAACACCCGCCTGCTGGCGCTGGTGAACAAGGTCCTGCAGCGCTTGCCAACGGGCAACCGCACGCCGCTGATCAAGCGCTGGAGCGGCGGCGCCAGCCCGAGCCTGCTGGACCCGGAACTGCCGTTCACCGAAGAGGAGCGCGCCTGGCTGGCGGCGCATCCGGTCATACGCGTCGCCACCTACGGCAACTACGCGCCGGTGTCGTTCTTCGACAATGAGGGCAACTACCACGGCATCACGGCCGACATCCTCGACCAGATCCGCATCCGCACCGGCCTGCGCTTCGAGATCGTCCGCACTCCCCAGCCCGAAGACATGATGAATGCCGTGCTGAACGGCGAAGCCGACATCGTCGGCGCTGACGGCATAGCCCGCATCCGCCAGCGCGACATGGCCTATTCGCGCCCCTACATGCACGTGCCGTTCGCCACCATCACCCTCAACGACGCGAAGTCCCCGTCCCGACTCAGCGAGTTGCACGGCCAGCGCCTGGCGGTGATCCGCGGCTACTTCCTCAACGACTACATCCGCAGCCGCTACCCCGGTATTCGCCTGGTGGAGACCAGCTCGCTGCTGGACTGCCTGGTGGCCGTCGCCAACGGCGAGGCGGAGGGCGCCGTGATGTCCACCATCGTCGCCGAGTACTACATCCGCCGGATGTTCCCGGAGCAGCTGCGCATCTCCGAACTCATCGACGTGCCCCAGGAAAGCATCGCCTTCGCCATGCGCAAGGAAGACACCCTGCTGCAGTCCATCCTCGACAAGGCAACCGCTGCCATCCCGCCGGATGAGCTGGCGGTACTGGTCAAGCAACGATGGCGTTCGAACGTCGAGATCAGCGGCACGCGCACCACGGTGAACCGTGAGCTGATCATGCAGATCCTCTCCATTTCGGGGCTCCTGCTGCTGGTGTCGCTGGGCTGGATCCTCTACCTCAGGCGCCAGATCGGCCGCCGGAAGAAAGCCGAGCAAGCCCTCAACGACCAGTTCCACCTGATGGAGGCACTGGTCAACGGTACGCCGCACCCGATCTACGTTCGCGATCGCGATGGCCGCCTGCTGATGTGCAACGACAACTACCTGCAGGCCCTGGCCCTCCGGCGCGAGGACGTGATCGGGCAACCGCCGCCCGCCGCCAAGCTGGGCAGCGAGGGGCAGCGCCAGACGCTGCTGGACGACTACCGCAAGGTGACCGAGTCCGGTGTGCCGTTGCGCTGCGACCGGGAGCTGTACAGCCAGGCCGGCCCCCTCAGCATCTATCACTGGATCGAGCCGTACCGGGACTTCCGTGGCGAGATCAAGGGCGTGGTCAGCGGCTGGATCGACATCAGCGAGCGCCTGCAACTGGTGGAGGACCTGCAGGCCGCCAAGGAGCGGGCCGATGACGCCAACCGGGCCAAGAGCACCTTCCTGGCCACCATGAGCCACGAGATCCGCACGCCGATGAACGCCGTGATCGGCATGCTGGAACTGGCCCTCGAACGGGCCGACCAGGGCCAGTGGGACCGCGCCGCCATCGAGATCGCCCACGGCTCCGCGCGGGACCTCCTGGAGCTCATCGGCAACATCCTCGACATCGCCCGCATCGAGTCGGGGCGTCTCAGCCTGTCTCCGGTGCGCAGCAACCTGCGGGAGCAGGCGGAAGCGGTGATCCGGGTGTTCGACGGCCTGGCCCGGCAGAAGAACCTGCGACTGACCCTGGAGTTCGACCACCGCGCGGGTGGTGACGTGCTGGTCGACCCGGTGCGCTTCCGCCAGATCCTCACCAACCTGGTGGGCAACGCCATCAAGTTCACCGACGCCGGCGGGGTCTCCATCGACATCCAGGCACAACCGCGCCCGGACAAGCGCCTGGGCATCCTGCTCAAGGTCGAGGACAGTGGCCGCGGCATCTCCGACGAGGACCAGGCACAGCTGTTCCAAGCCTTCAGCCAGGGCAGCGTAGGCGCCGACGAGGCACGCCGGGGCACCGGCCTGGGCCTGGTGATCTGTCGCGTGCTTTGCGAAATGATGGGCGGCACCATCCGCCTCGAAAGCGAACTGGGCCGGGGCACCTGCATCTGGGTGGAGCTGGACCTGCTGGAGCTGGACCCGCTCCCCCGCCACGCCCGCCAGGAGGAAGAAGACGCCCCCGTGGCACGGCAGGTGCCGCTGGACGTGCTGGTGGTGGACGACAACCCCGCGAACCGCGAACTGCTCAAGCAGCAGCTGACCTTCCTCGGCCACCGCGTCACCGAGGCGGTGGACGGCCGCGATGGGCTGGACCACTGGAGCAAGGGCCACTTCGACCTGGTGATCAGCGACTGCAACATGCCGGTGATGAACGGCTACGCCCTGGCCCGCGCCGTGCGGGAGGAAGAAGCCCGCCGGGAAAGCGGACGGGTACACTTCATCGGCTACACCGCCAACGCCCAGAGCGAGGAACACGAGCGCTGCCGCAAGGCGGGCATGGACGCCTGCCTGTTCAAACCCATCAGCCTGCGTCAACTGGCCCGGCAGCTGGCCACCCTGCAGCCCTCACAGGCGCTGGAGCCCATTGAGATGCCGGAGCTTCCGGCACTGCCGGCGACGCACCCGGAGGGCCTCTTCGGCATGAAGGAATTCCTGCAACTGGCCGGCAGCGACCCGGCACTGCGCCAGCGCCTGCTGGACACCCTGCTTACTGCCAATCGCGAGGACCTCGATCAGTTGCATCGCAGCCTGGGTGAGAAAGACTGGGAGGAAGTCGCCGCAGCTGCCCACAAGATCAAGGGTGCCGCGCGGATCGTCCATGCACAGCCCCTGGTCAGCTGTTGCGAGGCGCTGGAAGAGGGCTGGGAAGGTCGGCAACCCGAAGACGTGATGGAGCAGCTCGCCCACGACGTCACCCTGGAAGTCGAACGCCTGGAGCAGGCACTGCTGGAGTTCTGCGCCGAGCCGGTATGAGCCTCACCCCAACGGCGTGCCGATGGCCGCCTCGGGGGTGCTTACCCTACCAACCCGGCCCGCCGGTGTGACGAGCGCCGGCGGTCAACCGCCTACAACCATGCAAACAACGCCAGATGACGATAAGGCTCGTTTGCTACGACAAGAGCCAACCCCCGACTCCCACTGCCGCTTCCCGACAGGCTCGAACACCCTGCCTACCCGAGTGCCTGCATATCGCTTTCTGCAGGGCAGCAAAAAGCCCGCCGCGGTTTCCCGGGGCGGGCTTTTTGTTGTGGAAGCGGGTCTTAGACCAGCTTCTCCTTGATGCGAGCAGCCTTGCCGGACAGGTCGCGGAGGTAGTACAGCTTGGCCTTGCGCACGTCGCCGCGGCGCTTGACGGTCAGGCTGTCGACCAGGGGGGAGTAGGTCTGGAAGGTACGCTCAACGCCAACGCCGTTGGAGATCTTGCGTACGGTGAAGGCGCTGTTCAGGCCGCGGTTACGCTTGCCGATGACCACACCTTCGAAGGCCTGCAGACGGGAACGCTCGCCTTCCTTCACTTTCACTTGCACAATCACGGTGTCGCCAGGGGCGAACGCCGGGATCTCTTTGTTCATTTGTTCAGCTTCGATCTGCTGAATGATCTTGTTGGTCATCGCTGTGCTCCTAAGACAGGCCTTTCGGGCGTGCCATCGATACGTTAACTATCGTCCCGCTGGCGGATGTACTCCTCCAGCAGCTTTTTCTCTTCTCCAGAAAGCGAGCGGCAATCCAGAAGATCGGCCCGACGTTCCCAGGTGCGCCCAAGCGCCTGCTGCAAACGCCATCGCCGGATGTGTTCGTGGTTGCCGCTGAGCAGCACTTCAGGAACACGCTTATCCGCGTACACCTCAGGTCGGGTGTAGTGAGGACAATCGAGCAGGCCGTCCGTGAACGAGTCCTCCTCGGCGGAGTCCGCGTGGCCCAGCGCGCCGGGCAGCAATCGCGTTACCGCGTCGATCAGCACCATGGCCGGCAGCTCACCGCCGGACAGGACGTAATCGCCAATCGACCATTCCTCGTCGACATGCGTCTCGATGAAACGCTCGTCAATGCCTTCGTAGCGACCGGCGATGAGGATGAGGGCTTCCTCCTGCGCCAGTTCGCGCACGGCCGCCTGCTTCAGCTGGCGCCCCTGCGGCGAAAGGTAGATCACCTTCGCCCGATCTCCCGCTGCGGCCTTGGCGGCTGCCAGTGCCCGTTCCAGCGGTTCGATCTTCATCACCATCCCGGGTCCACCACCGAAAGGCCGATCATCCACCGTCTGGTGGCGATCCTCGGTGAAGCTCCGTGGGTTCCAGCAATTGAGCTTCAGGAGCCCTTGCTTGACCGCGCGGCTGGTGATGCCGTACTCGCTGATGGCGGCGAACATCTCCGGGAAGATGCTGATGACTTCGACCTGCATGCTTTTCATGTCATGCGGCTCAGAAGTCGGCGTCCCAGTCCACCCTCATTTCACCCGCATCCAGGTCGATCGCTTGCACGCATTGCTCCGTGTAGGGCAACAGGCGTTCGCGGTCATCCAGGCTGCCGGTGCAGGGCTTGACCACCATCACGTCGTTGGCGCCGGTCTCCAGCAGATGATCGACCTTGCCGAGCAGCTGCCCGTCCTGGTTGATCACGGAGAGACCTTCCAACTGGTGCCAGTAGAACTCGTCTTCCTCAAGTTCAGGCAGCTCGCTTTCGGGAACACGGATTTCAAAACCCGCGTAGGTCCTGGCAACATCGCGGTCGTCCAGCCCTTTCAGCTTCACTACCAGGAACTTGCCTTGGACACGTCCGCTGGCAACTTCGACTTGCTTGACCTCGCCGTCACGCGTGAGCGTCCAGCGGGGGTAGTCGAGCACGTTATCCAGTGGGTCCGTGAAGGAATACACCTTCACCTCGCCACGTACGCCGTGCACCGAGAAAATCTTGCCGAGAACGATCAGTTCATCGGCGGCGGCCGGCGTCGCGCTCATGGGAGTTGCTTAGGCAGCAGCCTTGGCAGCTTCCTTCAGCAGCTGAGCAACGCGCTCAGACGGCTGGGCGCCTTGGCTCAGCCAGTAGCTGACGCGCTCCTGGTTGACGGACAGCTTGACTTCGGAACCCTGGGCAACCGGGTTGAAGAAACCGATGCGCTCAACAAAGCGGCCATCGCGCGCGTTGCGGCTGTTGGTCACGGTCAGGTGGTAGAAGGGGCGCTTCTTGGAGCCGCCACGGGCAAGACGGATGGTTACCATTGAACTTCGTTCCTGTAGGTCGGTGCTTTTCAAGCGTGTGTGCACACATGGGCCATGGGCCCGAAAGGCCACATATTCTAAGGATTATCCGGCCGAATGCAAATCTGTTTGTACGCGCCACCTGTCGGTGGCCCCGAAAGCCGCGCCCCGGGCGGGGCTTGGAGGCGCTAGCGCCTCACCACGGCTGACGGAGAGGACCGCTGGCGCGGTCTTACATCTTCGGCATGCCGCCGGGGAACATGCCGCCCATGCCACGCATCATGCGCGACAGGCCGCCCTTGGCGGTGACCTTCTTCATCATCTTCTGCATCTGCTTGTGCTGCTTGATGAGTCGGCCGACGTCCTGCACCTGGGTACCGGAGCCGAGGGCGATGCGGCGCTTGCGCGAGCCGCTGATCATCTCGGGATCACGGCGCTCAGCGGGCGTCATGGAGTTGATGATGGCTTCCATCTGCTTGAACTGCTTCTCAGCGGCATTCTGCGCCCCCCCCATCTGGGAGAGGTTGACGCCACCGAGCATGGGCAGCTTGTCCATGAGGCTGCCGAGGCCGCCCATGTTCTTCATCTGTTGCAGCTGGTCACGGAAGTCTTCGAGGTCGAAGCCCTTGCCCTTCTTGATCTTCTTGGCGAGCTTCTCGGCCTTCTCGCGGTCGAGGCCCTGCTCGGCCTGTTCGATCAGGCTGAGCACGTCGCCCATGCCGAGGATGCGCGACGCCACGCGATCGGGGTGGAACGGATCGAGCGCTTCGCTCTTCTCGCCCATGCCGAGGAACTTGATCGGCTTGCCGGTGATGGCACGGACCGACAGGGCAGCACCGCCACGGGCGTCACCGTCGACCTTGGTCAGCACCACGCCGGTCAGCGGCAGTGCATCGTTGAAGGCCTTGGCGGTGTTGGCCGCGTCCTGGCCGGTCATGGCGTCGACCACGAACAGGGTCTCCACCGGCTTGATCGCCGCGTGGACCTGCTTGATCTCCTCCATCATCTCGCCGTCGACGTGCAGGCGACCGGCGGTGTCGACGATGACCACGTCGATGAACTTCAGCTTGGCTTCGCGGATCGCCGCCTGGGCGATGTCCACCGGCTTCTGGCTGGTGTCGGAGGGGAAGAAGGTCACCTCCAGGTCATTGGCCAGGGTTTCCAGCTGCTTGATCGCCGCCGGGCGGTAGACGTCGGCGGACACCACCAGGACCGACTTCTTCTTGCGCTCCTTGAGGAAGCGCGCGAGCTTGCCGACGGTGGTGGTCTTGCCCGCGCCCTGCAGGCCGGCCATGAGGATGACCGCCGGCGGTGCGGCATTCAGCGCCAGGTCTTCGTTGGCGGCGCCCATCAGGTCGACCAGTTCGGCCTGGACGATCTTCACGAAGGCCTGGCCCGGGGTCAGGCTCTTGGAGACCTCGGTCCCGACCGCGCGTTCCTTGACCTTGTTGACGAAGTCCTTGACGACGGGCAGCGCCACGTCGGCTTCGAGCAGCGCCATGCGCACTTCGCGCAGGGTGTCCTTGATGTTGTCCTCGGTCAGCTTGGCCTTGCCGGTGACGTGGCGCAGCGTCTGCGAGAGGCGGTCTGTGAGATTTTCGAACATGCGCGATCCTTTCAGGCCCTGGAGGCCCCGGGTGAGCTTGCGGCAGGCGGCGGAGTATAGCGAAGAGCGGGCGGCGCCGACACCGCCAGCGGTCTTTCGTGAGCACGCCGTTCTGTGCCACACTCAGCGCCTTTCGGGCTTGCCTTACAAGGACTTATGCACCCTCTGCTGCCCAGCCTCCTGGCTGCCTTCCTCTATGTAGGCGGCGCCATCCACCAGGGCCTTCGCCTGCGCGAGCGCAAGACGCCGGACAAGCGCATGCTCGCCGTGCTCGGCCTGCTGGCCCTGATCAGCCATGCCACTGCGCTGTTCTTCCAGCTCATCGCCCCGGCCGGCCTGACCCTCGACTTCTTCAACGCCGCGAGCCTCATCGCCGCCGCCGTGATCGGCCTCACACTCTTGGCCTGCAGCCGCATGCCGGTGGAGAACCTGCTCCTGCTGTTGTATCCGCTTGGCGCGCTCACGGTGCTGCTGGCGATCTTCGTGCCCTCGGGCACAGTGCAGCCGATCGACGAGGAGCCGGGCATCCTCGCCCACATCCTGCTGTCGATCCTGGCCTACGGCATGCTGACCATCGCCGTGTTCCAGTCCCTGCTGCTGCTGCTCCAGGACCACCAGCTCAAGCACAAGCACCCGTCCGGGCTGATCCGCAACTTCCCCGCCCTGCAAACCATGGAAAGCCTGCTGTTCGGCTTCCTCTGGGCCGGCTGGGGCCTGCTGTCGCTGTCACTGATCTCGGGCTGGCTGTTCGTCGAGAACCTCTTCGCCCAGCACCTGGCACACAAGACCATCCTTTCCTGCTTCGCCTGGGTGGTGTTCGCC
This sequence comes from Pseudomonas sp. SLBN-26, assembly GCF_006715895.1. Taxonomy (NCBI): domain Bacteria; kingdom Pseudomonadati; phylum Pseudomonadota; class Gammaproteobacteria; order Pseudomonadales; family Pseudomonadaceae; genus Pseudomonas; species Pseudomonas sp. SLBN-26. Next base: position 5,613,620 of record NZ_VFOB01000001.1, on the reverse strand, counting down.
GTGCTGCTCTGGGGCCGCCACCAGCTGGGTTGGCGTGGCCACAAGGCGATCCGCTGGACCCTGGCGGGCTTCTGCCTGCTGATGCTGGCCTACTTCGGCAGCAAGCTGGTCCGCGAATTCATCCTGCACATCTGAGATGCCCGCCCCCGGCCTCCTCCTTGGCCTGATCCTCGGCCTGCTGATCGCCTCGGCAGGCGCCTGGGTGCTGGCGCGCCGCAAGCCGGCTCCCGAGCGCATCCAGGAAGACGAGAGCCCCCAGCAACGCCTGCCCCATGAGCTGACCCGCGCCCTGCAGCGAGTCACCATCAGCGAGATCATGGTTCCGCGCAGCGAGATCCAGGGCATCGACATCGCCCAGTCGCCGGAGCGCATCCTGGAGCAACTGCGCGCCACCACCCACACCCGCCTGCCGGTGTACCGCGAGGACATCAACCAGGTGGAAGGCATGCTGCACATGCGCCAGGTGGCGCGGCTGCTGCCCAAGGCCGGGATCACCGCCGACGAGTTGCTCGGCGTGTGCCGCGAAACCTACTTCATCCCTGAGAGCACGCCCTTGCTGACCCAGCTGGTGAACTTCCAGAAGGAACAGCGCCGCGTCGCCATCGTGGTCGACGAATACGGCGACGTGATCGGGCTGGTGAGCCTGGAGGACATCTTCCAGGAGCTGATCGGCGAGTTCGGCAGCCTGGAGGACTTCGCCCCCACCCGCACCATCACCCCAGCCGAGGACGGCAGCTACGAACTCGATGGCAGCCTGCACCTGCGCGAGCTCAACCGCCTGCTCGGCTGGCACCTGCCGTGCGACGGCCCCAAGACCCTCAATGGCCTGATCACCGAAGCCCTGGAACAGCTGCCCGATGCCAGCGCCTGCCTGAAGATCGGCCGCTACCGCCTGGAAATCCTCGAATCCGGCGAGAACCGGATCCAGCGTGTGCGCGCCTGGCGAACCTGACCGCCTTGCCGGCTTTTTCCCGGCCTTCCTATAATCGCCCTCGGCTCATCCAGCCCCTCTCGCGCACCGGCTACCCGCCCCCGCCACGGCCAGACCCGGCCACCTGAGACCACCCTGCCCTGTCGCCACCCGCCGCAACGGAGCAGTCGCAAGGCCCTGAAGCCGGCTATCCGCCGACCTCGCCCCAGCCCCTCAGTCCACACGCCAATACCAGGGGCGTCGCCCGTGCCGACGCCCGCCAGGGGACAACCGCATGACTTCCACTGCCTGCACCTATACTCCGGCCACCACGCCTCCCGCGAACTCACCCGCCCGCGTCGCCACGGCCAGCTTCATCGGCACGGCCATCGAGTTCTACGACTTCTATATCTACGCCACCGCCGCCGCCCTGGTGATCGGCCCGGTGTTCTTCCCCCAGGGCTCGCCGACCGCGCAGATGCTCTCGGCCTTCCTCACCTTCGGCATCGCGTTCCTCGCGCGGCCGCTGGGTTCGGCCCTGTTCGGGCACTTCGGCGATCGTATCGGACGCAAGTCGACCCTGGTGGCCTCGCTGCTGCTGATGGGGGTTTCCACCACCCTGATCGGTGTGCTGCCCGGCTACGACAGCATCGGCGCCTGGGCACCGATCCTGCTGTGCCTGCTGCGCTTCGGCCAGGGCCTGGGGCTGGGGGGCGAATGGGGCGGTGCGGCACTGCTGGCCACCGAGAATGCACCGCCAGGCAAGCGCGCCTGGTTCGGCATGTTCCCGCAACTCGGCCCCTCCATCGGTTTCCTCGCCGCCAACGGCCTGTTCCTCTCCCTGGCTCTACTGCTCAGTGACGAGCAGTTCCGGGCCTGGGGCTGGCGCATTCCCTTCCTGCTCAGTGCCGTGCTGGTGATGGTCGGTCTCTATGTGCGCCTGAAGCTGGAGGAAACCCCGGTCTTCGCCCAGGCCCTGGCCCAGCATCGCCAGGTGAATCTGCCGGTGGTGGAAGCCTTTGCCAGCCACTGGCGCCCGATCCTGCTGGGCGCTCTGGCGATGGTGGTGTGCTACGCGCTGTTCTACATCTCCACGGTGTTTTCCCTCAGCCACGGCGTGGCGAGCCTCGGCTACAGCCGCGAGAGCTTCCTCGGCATGCTGTGCTTCGCGGTGCTGTTCATGGCGGCGGCCACCCCGCTCTCGGCCTGGCTCAGCGACCGCTTCGGGCGCAAGCCGGTGCTGATCGGCGGCTGCGTGCTGGCGATCCTCTCCGGTTTCTCCATGGAGCCACTGCTGACCCAGGGCTCCACCCTTTCGGTGACCCTGTTCCTCAGCCTGGAGCTGTTCCTGATGGGGGTGACCTTCGCCCCCATGGGCGCGCTGCTGCCCGAGCTGTTTCCCACCCCGGTGCGCTACACCGGCGCGTCGGCGGCCTACAACCTGGGGGGCATCGTGGGCGCTTCGGTGGCGCCGTTCTTCGCCCAGAAGCTGGTCAGCCTCGGCGGCCTGTCATGGGTGGGGGGCTATGTATCGGCAGCGGCGCTGCTCAGCCTGCTGGCCGTGCTGTGCCTGAAGGAGACTCGCGACCGGGACTTATCCGGCCCGCGTTAACCGGCTGCCGCAGCCAAGGGCGGTTGCGGCACCATCTCAAGCCACAGGCGGTCGGCCAGCAGGCCGGCCCAGACCTCGCAGCCCAGCTCGGACGGGTGGTAGCCATCGATCGCCAGGTAGTCGGGGCGCATCGCCAGGGTGGCGGTGCAATGAAGGGCGCCCATGGGGCTGGTCGTCTCCGCCAGCACCCGGTCCATCAAACGCGCACGCCAGCCCAGCAGCAGGCGCAACGGCCAGGGCAAGGCCCGGAAGTGACCGAGCGGCGGCACGGCGGAAAACGCCACGCAGGCGCCACGCTGGAGGAAGGGCCTGCCCAGCCCTTCCAGCGCCTGGCGCCAGCGGGATCGCGAAGTGAAATGGGTGGTGTCGTTGACGCCGAAGGCCATCACCACCAGGTCGGGTGCCTCATCGGCCACCTGCGGCAACAGGCGCTCGCAGGCCTCCACGGCGGTGATGCCGTTCTCCCCACAGGCCCGCCAGGCTACCGGGCGCTTCAGGCGGCGCGACAGCGCATTGGCCAGTTGCCCCGGAAGTGCCCGTTCGAGCAGGTCGACTCCGACACCCGCGACGGTGGACTCGCCGATCACCAGCAGCCGCAGCGGCTCACCGGCGAGCCCCACGCCCGTCACCCCCTGCTCGGGGCCTGCTGCCGGCGGCAGGCGCAGGGCGGTGCGGCGGGTATGCAGGGCGAGGGGCAGCATGAGGGGCATCAGCGTGACCGCCGATGCCCACCAGAGTGCCCCGGCCCAGCGGCTCACAGCTTGACGTCGACCGCCTGGGCGGAACGGGTCGCCTTGGCGCGGGCCAGGTCGGTGGACTCGTCACGCGCCAGGGCTACGCCCATGCGGCGCTGGCCATCGACTTCCGGCTTGCCGAACAGGCGCAGCGCGGTGTCCGGCTCGCTCAGTGCGGCGGCGAGGTTGCCGAAGCTGACTTCGCCGGACTTGCCCTCCACCAGGATGACGGCGGAAGCCGACGGCCCCTGCTGGCGGATGGCCGGGATCGGCAGGCCGAGGATGGCGCGCGCGTGCAGGGCGAACTCGGAGAGGTCCTGGGAGATCAGGGTCACCAGGCCGGTGTCATGGGGACGAGGCGAGACCTCGCTGAACCACACCTGGTCGCCCTTGACGAACAGCTCCACGCCGAACAGGCCACGGCCGCCCAGTGCCTCGGTCACGGCCTTGGCCACGCGCTCGGACTCGGCCAGCGCCTTCGGGCTCATGGCCTGGGGCTGCCAGGACTCGTGGTAGTCGCCCTTCACCTGGCGGTGGCCGATGGGTGCGCAGAAGGTGGTGCCGCCGATGTGGCGCACGGTGAGCAGGGTGATCTCGTAGTCGAAGTCGATGAAGCCCTCGACGATGACCCGGCCCTTGCCAGCCCGGCCGCCTTCCTGGGCGTAGTCCCAGGCGGCCTGCAGGTCGGCGTCGCTCTTCAGCACGGACTGGCCCTTGCCGGAGGAGCTCATGATCGGCTTGACCACGCAGGGGTAGCCGACGCTGGCCACGGCGGCGCGGTAGTCCTCGAAGGTATCGGCGAAGTGGTAGGGCGAGGTGGGCAGGCCCAGTTCCTCGGCCGCCAGGCGCCGGATGCCCTCGCGGTTCATGGTCAGCTGCGCGGCGCGGGCAGTGGGAATGACGGTGTAGCCCTCGGCCTCCAGCTCAACCAGGGTGGCGGTGGCGATGGCTTCGATCTCCGGCACGATGTAGTGCGGCTTTTCCAGCTCGATGACACGGCGCAGGGCCTCGCCGTCCAGCATGCTGATGACATGGCTGCGGTGGGCGACCTGCATGGCCGGTGCGTTCTCGTAGCGGTCCACGGCGATGACTTCAACGCCCAGGCGTTGCAGTTCGATCACCACTTCCTTGCCCAGCTCGCCAGAGCCGCAGAGCAGTACACGGGTCGCGCTCGGCGACAGCGGGGTTCCAATACGGGGCATCGGTGTTTCCTCGAAGGATGAAGAGTCGGTGAGGCGCCGGCGCGACCGGCGCCTGGAAGGGTCAGGCCATCAGCTGGCCCTTGTCGCGCGCGCGCTCCAGGCAACGGGCCAGGACCTCGCGGCGCTCGGTGTTGTCCATGCGCCCCCAGCGGCTGATTTCATCAATGCTGCGCTGGCACCCGAGGCAGGTATCGTCATCGTCCAGCGCACAGACGTGTACGCAAGGGGACGGTACGGGGCGTTCGATTTCCATCAGTCTTCCTGTTCGACCAGCTCGCGGGCGTAGCGCTGGGCGTTGTGTACGTAGTGGGCGGCACTGGCTTCGAGCATTTTCTTCTGTGGCTCGGTCAGCTCGCGGACGATTTTACCGGGAGAGCCCATCACCAGCGAGCCATCGGGTATTTCCTTGCCCTCGGCGATCAGCGCGTTGGCGCCGATGATGCAGTACTTGCCGATCTTCGCCCCGTTGAGGATCACCGCATTGATGCCGACCAGGCTGTAGTCGCCGACCGTGCAGCCGTGGAGCATGGCGTTGTGACCGACGGTGACGCCCTTGCCGAGGGTCAGCGGGTAGCCCATGTCGGTGTGCATCACCGCGCCGTCCTGCACGTTGCTGTGCTCGCCGATGTGGATCAGCTCGTTGTCGCCGCGCAGCACGGCACCGAACCAGACGCTGGCGCCCGCCTCCAGGCGCACCTTGCCGATCACCGAGGCGTCGGGGGCGATCCAGCTGTCTGGATGGGTTTCGACACGGGCGTTGCCCAGGCGGTATTTCATCAGGCGCTCCTGTATGCGGGACTCAGGTGAGTTTGACGAAGGATTCCGGCGGCTCGCGCAGCTCGATGCCGGCATCGAAGATGAGGTTGACCAACTCCACCACCATGATCGCGGTGAGGCCCCAGATCTTGTACCCGTCGTAGTGATAGCTGGGCACGTACCAGCTCTGCCCGAGGTAGTCGATGCGGTGGGTGACCTCGCGGGGGTCATCACGGAAGAACGACAGCGGCACGCTGAACACCGAGTCGATCTCGCCCCGGTTGGCGTGGTACTCGACGTAATCGGGCACCAGCCCGACATAGGGCGTGACCTTGATGCCGTGGCGGGACACCAGGGTGCTCAAGGGTCCGACCACTTCCACCAGGCCTGGCGGCAGGCCGATCTCCTCTTCTGCCTCGCGCAGGGCGGTGTGGATCAGGTCGTGGTCCTCGGGGTCACGTCGTCCACCGGGAAAGGCCACCTCGCCGCCATGGGTGGACAAGCCACTGGCGCGCAGGGTCAGGATCAGTTCGGGTTCGTCGCTGCGGGTCACCGGCACCAGAACCGCCGCTTCGGGAAAGCTGCGCTCGATGGGCAGGTCGGTGGGGGAATGGCTCCGCACCCGGCGGAGAAGCTCATCCAGCATGGAAGGTCTCGGTCTCTTGTTGTGCCGGGCATCATGGCACGAACCGCCAGGGGCCCCCAAGCCCCGTTCCGCCCTTCGATCCGGCCACCCGCCACGCTTGCCGAGCCCCTGGCCGGCGCGCCAAGATGACGACCTCCAACCGAGGGCCCCCGATGAAGTTCTGCAGCCAGTGCGGCACCCCCGTGGTGCAACGCATCCCCCAGGGCGACAACCGCCTGCGTCACGTCTGCGATGCCTGCGACACGGTGCACTACCAGAACCCGCGCATCGTCTCCGGCTGCCTGCCGGTCTGGGGCCAGCAGGTGCTGCTGTGCCGCCGGGCCATCGAGCCCCGCCGTGGCTACTGGACGCTGCCGGCCGGCTTCATGGAGAACGGCGAGACCATGGAACAGGCCGCCGCCCGGGAAACCGCCGAGGAGGCCTGCGCCCGGGTCCACAACCTGCGCCTGTACACGCTGTTCGACCTGCCCCACATCAGCCAGGTCTACACCCTGTTCCTCGCCGACCTCACCGACCTGGACTTCGCCGCTGGCGAGGAAAGCCTTGAGGTGCGGCTGTTCCACGAGCACGAGATCCCTTGGTCCGAGCTGGCTTTTCCCACTGTGGGCCGTACCTTAGAATGCTTCTTCGCCGACCGGGTGCAGCAGGTCTACCCGGTGCGCAACGAACCGCTGGCCCCTCTGGTGGCCCATGACAAGAAAGCCTGATCGCTGCCAACACGTGTTCCCGGGGATGCTGTAGATGCGCTGGATGCTCCTAGCCTTTGTTTTCCTGTTCACCACCCTTTCCCACGCCAGCGCTGCACCCGCCCTGGGCGGCAAGCCCATCGACAAGGTGCTGGTGGTGAAGTCCGAGCGCAAGCTGCTGCTCATGAATCGCGGCGACATCCTCAAGAGCTACCGCATCTCCCTGGGCAAGCAGCCCAACGGGCCGAAGCTGCGCGAGGGCGACCAGCGCACCCCCGAGGGCTTCTACTGGATCGACTGGCGCAAGACCAGCGACAAGTTCAACCTGGCCATGCACATCTCCTACCCCAACGCCCGCGACGCCAAACTGGCCCGCGAAAAGGGCGTGCCCCCGGGCGGCATGATCATGATCCACGGCACCCCGCTGGACGAGGAGTACCCCGAGTGGTACTTCCACACCCTCGACTGGACCGAAGGCTGCATCGCCATGAAGAACGCCGACATGCGCGAGATCTGGAGCCTGGTGAAGGACGGGACGCTGATCGAGATCCGCCCCTGAGCCCAGCCCCAATAGAAAAGGCGCCTTGAAGGCGCCTTTTTCATGCCTGGTCGATCAGCTCAGAACACCAGGTCCGACAACCGCCACACCTCGAAGGCCGGGGTCTCGTAGGGATGGGCCTTCTTCAGGGCCCGCACCGCATCGTGGATCAGCTCGTCGGCTACCACCATCTCCACCTTCCACTCGGGCAGATGCTCGACCTGCCCCACCTGGCCGATGAACGGGTCGGCGCCATCGAGGGGCCTGAACTGCCCCTGACCCAGGGCCTGCCAGGAGCAGCTGTCATAGGCGCCGATGCGCCCTCCACCCGCTGCGAAGACCGCCTGCTTGACGGGTTCGACATGGGACTCCGGCACATAGAAGCACAGCTTGTACATCAATAACTCCGTCAGGAAATTACAGGCTGGACAGTGATGGCACGATGATGCCACTTAATCGAGGCCGTCCGCCAAGATTTTATGAATCCGTGAAATCGACCCGCCATTCGACTAGCGGGAAGGTGTCGCGTTCAGCCGGGTCCGGAAAAAACGACGGTTCACCGTCCGGCCCAGAAGCGCCGCCAACGCGCCTTGAAACCGACGGCTTCGGGCGCATGGCTGCCATCGCACCAGGGCAGGCGACGGGATCGACCACAACGACAGAGCAGGAGGATACGCGGGCGTTCGGCCTGGAAGGCGAGCCCTTGTCGACAATCGAGGGGACAGTCGGGAAGCCGGGGCGAATGCCCACAGCGGCAGAGCAGGAGGCGCACGCCAGGCTCGACCTGGCGCACTTCGGGCAGCCTGCCCTCCTCCCCCGGGGCCGGGAGAGGAGGGCCGGCAGGGTCGTCAGTCGACCCAGACACGCGCGTTGCGGAACATGCGCATCCAGCCGGCGTCTTCCTGCCACTCGTCCGGGCGCCAGGAGTTCTGCACGGCGCGGAACACGCGCTCCGGGTGCGGCATCATGATGGTCACGCGGCCGTCGCGGCTGGTGAGGCCGGTGATGCCACGGGGCGAGCCGTTGGGGTTGGCCGGGTAGCTCTCGGTGACCTTGCCGTGGTTGTCGACGAAGCGCAGGGACACGCAACCGGACAGGTCCGCCTCCAGCAGGGCTTCCTCGCTCTCGAACTCGGCATGGCCTTCACCGTGGGCGATGGCGATGGGCATGCGCGAACCGGCCATGCCACGCAGGAAGATCGAGGCCGACTCCTGCACCTGCACCATGGCGACGCGCGCCTCGAACTGCTCCGAGCGGTTGCGCACGAAGTGCGGCCAGAACTCGGTGCCGGGGATCAGCTCGTGCAGGTTGGACATCATCTGGCAACCGTTACACACGCCCAGGGCGAAGCTGTCCTTGCGCTCGAAGAAGGCCTGGAAGCCATCACGGGCACGGGCGTTGAAGAGGATGGACTTGGCCCAGCCCTCGCCGGCACCGAGCACGTCGCCGTAGGAGAAGCCACCGCAGGCCACCAGGCCCTTGAAGTCTTCCAGGCTGATGCGACCGGCGAGGATGTCGCTCATGTGCACGTCGATGGCCGAGAAGCCGGCGCGGTCGAACGCCGCCGCCATCTCCACCTGGCCGTTGACGCCCTGCTCACGCAGGATCGCCACCTGGGGACGCACACCCTTCTTGATGTAGGGCGCAGCGATGTCCTGGTTGACGTCGAAGGACAGCTTGGCGCTCAGGCCGGGGTTCTCTTCGTCGAGAAGGACGTCGAACTCCTGGTCGGCACACACGGCGTTGTCCCGCAGGCGCTGGATCTGGTAGCTGGTCTCGGCCCACTGGCGCTGCAGCATGCGGCGCTCGCCGGTGAAGACCGCCTCGCCATTGAAGGCGATGGCGACGCTGGCACTGTTGAGCGGACGGCCGATCACCGCCACGCAATCGCCCAGGCCGGCAGCGCTGAACTGGGCCAGCACCTCGGCGGTGGCGCCCTGCTGGACCTGGATGACGGCACCCAGCTCCTCGTTGAACAGCACGGCCGGCAGCTCGGCGGCGGCATCGGCCAGGGCGTCCAGTTGCAGGTCCAGGCCACAGTGGCCGGCAAAGGCCATTTCCAGCACGGTGGTCATCAGGCCACCGTCGGAACGGTCGTGGTAGGCCAGCAGCAGGCCGTCCTGGTTCAGGCCCTGGATCACCGCGAAGAAGGCCTTCAGGTCCTCGGCATCATCCACGTCCGGCGCGGCCTGGCCGAGCTTGGCGTAGGTCTGGGCGAGGATCGAGCCGCCCATGCGGTTCTGGCCACGGCCCAGGTCGATGAGGATCAGGTCGGTGTCACCCTTGTCCAGGCGCAGCTGCGGGGTCAGGGTGCGGCGCACGTCCTGCACCGGGGCGAAGCCGGAGATGACCAGGGACAGCGGCGAGGTGACGGACTTGTCCACACCCTCGTCCTGCCAGCGGGTCTTCATGGACATGGAGTCCTTGCCCACCGGGATGGTGATGCCCAGCGCAGGGCACAGCTCCATGCCCACGGCCTTGACCGTGTCGTACAGGCGCGCGTCTTCGCCGGGGTGGCCGGCGGCGGCCATCCAGTTGGCGGACAGCTTGATGTCGGAGAGCTTCTCGATGCGTGCCGCCGCCAGGTTGGTGATGGCCTCGCCGACAGCCATGCGACCGGACGCCGGGGCATCCAGCAGGGCCAGCGGGGTGCGCTCGCCCATGGCCATGGCTTCGCCGGTGTAGACGTCGAAGCTGGTGGCGGTCACGGCGCAGTCGGCTACCGGCACCTGCCAGGGGCCGACCATCTGGTCGCGGGCCACCAGGCCGGTGATGGTGCGGTCGCCGATGGTGATCAGGAAGCTCTTGCTGGCCACGGCCGGGTGGCGCAGCACGCGGGACACGGCGTCTTCCAGCGCAACAGTGGTGGCGTCGAAGTCATCGCCCTGCTCGGCTTCACGGGTGACGCTGCGGTGCATGCGCGGCGGCTTGCCCAGCAGCACGTTGAGCGGCATGTCCACCGGCTTGTTGCCGAAGTGGCTGTCGGCCACGGTGAGGTGCGGCTCTTCGATGGCCTCGCCGACCACCGCGAAGGGGCAGCGCTCGCGTTCGCAGATGGCCTTGAAGCGCTCGAAGTCAGCGGCATCGACCGAGAGCACATAGCGCTCCTGGGACTCGTTGCACCAGATTTCCAGCGGGCTCATGCCCGGCTCGTCGTTGGGCACGGCGCGCAGTTCGAAGCGACCACCGCGGCCGCCGTCGTTGATCAGCTCCGGCAGGGCGTTGGAGATGCCGCCGGCACCCACGTCGTGGATGAACTTGATGGGGTTCTCGGCGCCCAGCTGCCAGCAACGGTCGATCACTTCCTGGCAGCGACGCTCCATCTCGGGGTTGTCGCGTTGCACGGAGGCGAAGTCCAGGTCAGCGGAACTGGCGCCCGTGGCCATGGAGGACGCGGCGCCACCACCCAGGCCGATGAGCATGGCCGGGCCACCGAGGACGATCAGCTTGGCGCCGATGGAGATCTCGGCCTTCTGTACGTGGTCCGCACGGATGTTGCCCATGCCGCCAGCCAGCATGATCGGCTTGTGGTAGCCACGCACTTCTTCGCCACGGGGCGACTGGACCGCCTGCTCGAAGGTGCGGAAGTAGCCGTTCAGCGCAGGGCGGCCGAACTCGTTGTTGAACGCGGCACCGCCCAGCGGGCCCTCGATCATGATGTCCAGCGCGGTGACGATGCGCTCGGGCTTGCCGTAGGGCTTCTCCCAGGGCTGTTCGAAGCCGGGGATCTGCAGGTTGGAAACGGTGAAGCCGGTCAGGCCGGCCTTCGGCTTGGCGCCGCGGCCGGTAGCGCCTTCGTCACGGATCTCGCCGCCGGAGCCGGTGGAGGCGCCGGGGAACGGGGCGATGGCGGTCGGGTGGTTGTGAGTCTCCACCTTCATCAGGATGTGCACGGGCTCTTCGGTCGCGCCGTACTGGCGGGTGGCCGGGTCGGGGAAGAAGCGGCCGGCGGTGAAGCCCTCGATGACCGACGCGTTGTCCTTGTAGGCGGACAGCACGCCTTCGCGGTTCATCTCGTAGGTGTTCTTGATCATGCCGAACAGGCTCTTCTCCTGCGCCTGGCCGTCGATGTCCCAGCTGGCGTTGAAGATCTTGTGGCGGCAGTGCTCGGAGTTGGCCTGGGCGAACATCATCAGCTCGACGTCATGGGGGTTGCGCCCCATCTCGTTGAAGCTCTTCACCAGGTAGTCGATCTCGTCATCGGCCAGGGCCAGGCCCAGCTCGACGTTGGCCTTCTCCAGGGCGGCGCGACCGCCCCCCAGGACGTCCACCACGGTGAGCGGCTTGGGCTCGGCATGGCTGAACAGGGCGGACGCGGCTTCCAGCTCGCCCAGCACCAGTTGGGTCATGCGGTCGTGCAGGACGCTGGCGATCAGTTGTGCATCGGCGTCCGACAGCTGACCAGCAACGTAGTAGGCGATGCCGCGCTCGATGCGCTGGATCTTCGCCAGGCCGCAGTTGCGGGCGATGTCGGTGGCCTTGCTGGACCAGGGCGAGATGGTGCCGAAACGCGGAACCACCAGGAACAGGCGCCCTGCGGGCTCCTGCACCGGTACGCTCGGCCCGTACTGGAGCAGCCGTGCCAGCACCTTCTCCTCAGCGGCGTCGAGCACGCCGGTGACTTCGGCAAAGTGGGCGAACTCGGCGTACAGACCGGAGACGGCGGGTACCTTCTGGGTCAGTTGCTCGAGCAGTTTGCCGTGACGGAAGGCGGAAAGGGCGGGGGCACCGCGCAGGATCAACATCGTCGGGACAGCCTCTGGGAAGGGGTGTACTTGGAGGCCGTGCATTCTAGCCTAAAGGACCTCTTTTCGGCACCTTCGACAAGGCGGGACGACAGCAGGCTCTGAGGACGCTGTATTCCCCGTCCCACGGCGCCTCAAGCCGTTTCGGTTAGCAGAGAAGAATCTCGCTGTCGAGATATGGCAAGAAACGGCGTTTGCGTATACTGCGCCGATGTTCACCCCACCCGTGTTCCGCACGCGCCGTGCCCTGTGGCTGATGGCGACCGGAATCCTCCTGCTGCTCGGCGGCTGCAAACAGCCCAATACCCTCGAGCGCATCCAGGAGGAGGGCGTCCTACGCGTGGTCACCCGCAACAGCCCGGCCACCTACTTCCAGGACCGCAACGGCGAAACCGGTTTCGAGTACGAACTGGTCAAGCGCTTCGCCGATGACCTGGGCGTACGCCTGGAAATCGAGACCGCCGACAACATCGACGACCTCTTCGGCCGCCTCGGCCAGGCCAAGGGCCCGGTGCTGGCCGCCGCCGGCCTGGTGGCCAGCGATGCCCGCCAGCGCCAGGTGCGCTTTTCCCACCCGTACCTGGAGGTCACCCCCCAGGTCATCTACCGCAACGGTGAACGCCGCCCTACCCGCCCGGAAGACCTGGTGGGCCAGCGCATCCTCGTGCTCAAGGGCAGCAGCCATGCCGAACAGCTCGCCGCCCTCAAGGCCCAATACCCGGAGCTGAACTACGAGGAATCCGACGAAGTCGAGATCGTCGACCTGCTGCGCATGGTGGATGAAGGCCAGATCGACCTGACCCTGGTGGACTCCAACGAACTGGCCATGAACCAGGTCTACTTCCCCAACGTGCGCGTCGCCTTCGACCTGGGCGACGCCAGCAACCTGGCCTGGGCCGTCGCCCCCGGCGAGGACAACAGCCTGCTCGACCAGGTCAACGGCTTCCTCGACAAGGCCAAGCAGAACGGCACCCTGCAGCGCCTGAAGGATCGCTACTACGGCCATGTCGACGTCCTCGGTTACGTCGGCGCCTACACCTTCGCCAAGCACCTGCAGCAACGCTTGCCCAAGTACGAACAGCACTTCCGCCAGGCCTCCCAGAGCAACCAGGTGGACTGGCGCCTGCTGGCCGCCATCGGCTACCAGGAGTCGCTCTGGCAGCCCACTGCCACCTCCAAGACCGGCGTGCGCGGCCTGATGATGCTGACCCAGGACACCGCCAAGGCCATGGGCGTGTCCAACCGGCTGGACGCCCGCCAGAGCATCGGCGGCGGCAGCAAGTACTTCGCCATGATCAAGGAAGGCCTCTCGGACGACCTCAAGGAGCCGGATCGCACCTGGTTCGCCCTGGCCGCCTACAACATCGGCATCGCCCACCTGGGCGACGCCCGCAAGCTGGCGGAAGCCGAAGGCCTGAACCCCAACAAGTGGCTCGACGTGAAGCAGATGCTGCCGCGCCTCTCGCAGAAGCAGTGGTACCGCAAGACCCGCTACGGCTATGCACGGGGCGGCGAGACGGTGCAGTTCGTGCAGAACATCCGCCGCTACTACGACATCCTCACCTGGGTGACCCAGCCGCAGATGGAGGGCACCGAAGTGGCCGAGGGCAGCCTCCATGTGCCGGGCATCGACAAGACGCCGCCGGCGGACGGTGCCAACGAGAAGCTCTGAAGCTCGAACCGCCCCCACAAAAAAGCCCGGCAGATGCCGGGCTTTCTCGTACCTGGGGTCTTACCAACCCGAAGGCAGCAGGTTCAGCGCGCTGCAGATCGCATAGGCCGCGCTGGCCAGGTAGATCATCACGATCACCACCTGGATGGCCGGGTGGGCGATCCAGCCACAGGACCAGGCCGGCTGCAGGTCACCCTGGCGGCGGGCCGAGCGCAGCATGAGGATCGGCATGATGGAGAGGATCACCCCACTGAAGGCACCGGCGAAGTACAGGGCGTTCACGAAGCCGACCATGCCGCTGTACGCCAGCACGAAGGGCGGCACGCAGACGATGCCCAGCACCACCAGGCGGGTCTTGGGCTGGGACTCGGAGCCGAGGGCATGGAACTTGTCGAAGATGTTGGTCAGGAAACTGCCGCCCAGACCCCAGTAGGAGGTGAGCATGGCGCACAGGGCGAAGGTGTTGGCGGTGTAGAACGCCCACTGGCCCAGCGCCTCGCCCCAGGCCAGGGTGGCCACCTCGGTCTGGCCGTCCAGGCCGGTCAGGGCGATCACCGACATCGGCACGATGGCCAGCAGGCAGAAGGTCAGCACCATACCGGTGATCACCGCCTTGGGCAGTTGCTCCGGCGCATGGCTGAACCCTCGGGCCATCTCCGGGACGATGTACTGCGCGGAGAAGCAGAACACGGCGATGTTGAACACCGGCACCATGTAGATCCAGTCACCTTCCAGCAGGCGCGCCACGTCGGTGTGCTCGTTGAGCAGGGTCGCCACCACCAGCAGCACGATCATGCTGACCATGCCGATGCTGATGAACTTCTCACCCTTGCCGATGGCACCCAGGCCCAGGTAGAGCACCAGCGCAGCCGGAATGAAGAACACCAGGCTGCCCACCGCCGGGCTGATGCCGAGGAAGGCCGCGAGGATCTTGCCGCTGCCGCTCATGTAGGCGATCAGTGCACCGATGCTGTTGACCGCCACCGACAGGAAGATCGCCCAGGAGCCGAACGACCCCACGTAGCGCTGGGCCAGGCCGCTCAACTGGGAGTGGGTGCGGGTGCGCAGGGCCGTCTCGGAGACGTAGAGCATGGAGATGGTGGTGAACACGCCGGCCACCGCCAGCCACAGCAACAGCGGCATGAAGCCGGCCTTGCGGCTGGCGTAGGCCATGGACAGCACGCCGGCGCCGATGTTGGTGCCCACGATCATGGCCACCGCTTCGAGGAAGGTCAGTCGCTTGACCTCCAGCCCGGACGCATCGACCGCGCCCTCTTCCGCCGCCCCGAGGTGGGACCGCACTTGCGTTTCACTCATCACAGCACCCTCGACAACATTCAACGGATCAGGAGGGCCACACCGAACTGCCACGGCCTTGCGTCATCGTCGAAAACGGGCACTGCGGGACAACGGTACTGCGGGCGCCTCCTGGCAATGCAACCTCCCAGCTCGATTCACCAAAGAACCGCTCTAGGACGCCACTTCTGGCGGCCGCGCACCTTAACACAGCATTTCTGTAGGACAAGACTGACAGCCTGCGACCTTGGTCGCAGGCCCTCAGCTCTCCCGACGGGCGGCGCGACGGGCCTGGAAGAAACCGGACAGCAGTTCGCTGCAGGCCTCCCCCAGCACCCCGCCTTCCACCAGCACCCGGTGATTGAGGAAGGCCTGCTCGAAGAACTGGCCACGGCTGATCGCCACCCCGGCCTTCGGCTCGGTGGCACCGTAGACCACCCGGGCGATGCGCGAGTGGACGATGAGCCCGGCGCACATGCTGCAGGGCTCCAGGGTGACGTAGAGGGTGGCCCCCACCAGCCGGTAGTTCTCCAGCGCCTGGGCCGCGTCGCGGATCGCCACCATCTCGGCATGGGCGCTGGGGTCGTGGCGGGAAATGGGGCAGTTGAAGCCGCGCCCCACCACCTGCCCGTCGTGCACCACCACCGCGCCCACGGGCACCTCGCCCAGGGCCGCACCCTCGGCGGCCAGGGCCAGCGCCTCCTGCATGAAGCGCTCGTCCTGGGTGCGGTCGATGAACATCGGCTGGCGCACGGTCAGGCCACCTCGATGGCGGCCATCAGGCCGGTTTCCATGTGGTCGATCACGTGGCAGTGGAACATCCATACACCGGGGTTATCCGCCACCAGCGCGATGCGCGCGGTCTCGTTCTTGCCCAGCAGGTAGGTGTCGGTGAAGTACGGGATGATCGACTTGCGGTCCGAATCCAGCACCTTGAAGGACATGCCGTGCAGGTGGATGGGGTGCAGGTACTGGGCCATGTTGCGCAGCTCGAAGATGTAGTGGCCGCCCTTCTTCAGGGTCGCGATGGGCCGGTCGGCGCAGGTCTTGTCGTTGATGTCCCAGGCCTTGCCGTTGATCTGCCAGTAGTTGCTGGGCTTGCCGGCGGCGCTGACCAGGGTGGCCGCCCACTCGAAGCGGAAGCTCAGCGTCTCGGCCTTGGCCAGGTCGGGCTCGGGAATCGGGTTCGGCGGCAGTGCAGCCGGCCAGTCACCGGCCGGCTCGTTGCTCGGCACGCTGCGCAGGGTGGCCAGGCGCAGCGGCCCGTTGCGCATGGACAGTTCCTGGCCGGCCTCCGGCACCTTGATGCCCAGCTCGATGCGCATGCCCGGGCCCAGCCAGTATTCCTTGCCCAGCGGGCGCGGCTCGATGGGGTGGCCGTCCAGGGCGTAGATGCGCACCTCGGCGCCCGGCAGGTTGAGCCGGTAGGTGATGGTGCTGTCCAGGTTCAGCAGGCGCAGGCGAACCACCTGCCCGGCCGGCAGGTCGAGGGTCGGCGTGGGCTTGCCGTTGATGGTGGTGAGCCGGCCCCGGGTGCCTTCGCGCGCGGCCTCGCGGGGCACGCTGAAGGCGGTGAAAGCGCCTTCCTGATCCACGTGCCAGGTCTTCAGCGAGAGCACCTGCTCATGACGGAAGCCGGACGGCTCGCGCTCCTCGACGATCAGCGGCCCGACCAGCCCGCGACCGAGCTGCACCGAACTGGACTCGTGGGGGTGGTACCAGAAGCTGCCGGCATCGTCGGTGCGGAAGCGGTAGTCGAAGTATTCGCCCGGCAGCACCGGCAGCTGCGACACATAGGGCACGCCGTCCATCTCCAGCGGTAGGCGGATGCCATGCCAGTGGACAGTGGTGGGTTCGTCCAGCTTGTTGATGAAGCGCACCCGCAGCCAGTCGCCCTGGCGCGAGCGCAGTTCCACGCCCGGCGCCTGGCCGCCATAGCCCCAGGCGGGGGTGGTGTGGCCGGGGACCAGTTCGAGATCGAAGGGGGCGGCGATCAGTTCGTAATCGTGGGTCTTGGCATCGAGGGAACGGCCCAGCCAATAGCGGGCGGCGCCGCCGGCACCAAGGCCGACCACGCCGAGGCCGACGAGGCCACCGAGAATCTGTCTGCGGGTGAATGACACGGGTGCAGGCTCCTGTGAGTAAGGCATCGGGCCCATCAGGCGTTACGCGGCCACTCTGTTGGCGGCCTCATCATCGCGGCCCGGGGGCCGCTCGCAGGTCGCGCATTTTCGCACAGCCCTCCCCTTGCGGGGCGGCCGCCCGCCGTGGCGCGATGCCACAGCGGGATCAGCCACGGCGCCCGAGGTAGGCGCGGGTGGTGAGCAGGTACACCGGCAGGCCGGACACCAGCACGATCAGCGCCGCATAGGGCGCCGCCGCGGCGTATTCCAGGTTGGCCGTGTGGGACCACACGGCGGTCGCCAGGGTGTCCAGCCCGGTGGGGCCGAGGATCAGGGTGGCGGTCAGCTCCTTCATGCAATCGAGGAACACCAGCACGAAGCCGGCACCGATGGCCGGGAAGATGATCGGCAAGGTCACCCGCAGGAAGGCCAGGAACGGCGTCTGCCCCAGGGTCCGGGCGGCTTCCTCCAGCTGTGGCGAGGCCTTCTCCAGGGCCACCCGCAACGGCGACTGGGCCATGGGCATGAACAGCAGGGCGTAGGCCACCAGCAACAGCAGGGTGGTCTGGTACAGCGACGGCGCATAGCCCAGTGCGAAGAACACCAGGGACAACGCGATGACCAGCCCCGGCAGCGCGTGCAGCAGGTACGGCAGGCGATCTGCCAGGCGCGCCAGGCGTCCGTGGTAGCGCACCACCACCAGGCACACCGGCAGGGCCAGCAGGCAGCTGATCAGCGCCCCGCCGAAGGAAAGATAGAGGGACGAGCCGAGGGTGCGGAGGATGTCGCCGAGCGGGAAGGCGGCGGAGCTGCCTTCGTGAATCCAGAAGCCCAGGGTCACCAGCGGCACCAGCGAACCCACTACCACCAGGGCCACCAGTACCCCCTGCACCAGCCAGTCCCAGTGCCCCAGGCGCACCGGCGCGATGCGCCGCGCCACGCCCTGCCCGGTGCGTGCATGGCCACGGCCACGCAGGCGCAGCTCCAGGCCCATCAGCAGCATGCACAGGGCCAGCAGCAGGGCGGAGAGCATCGCCGCGTTGGCGTTGCTGAACTCCAGTTCGAACTGTTGATAGATGGCGGTGGTGAAGGTCTGGTAGCGCATGATCGACGGCGCGCCGAACTCCACCAGCATGTGCAGCGCCACCAGCAGGCTGGTGCCCATCAGCACCGGGCGCAGCAGCGGCAGGGTCACTCGCCAGAACACCTGGCGCCGGGTGTAGCCGAGCATGCGCGCGGACTCTTCCAGGGCCGGGTCGAGGTTGCGCAGGGTGGCCATCACCGGCAGGTACACCAGCGGGTACTTGGACAGCACCATCACCAGCACCGTGCCCCACAGCCCCTCGAACAGCGGGCTGAGGGAAATCCAGCTGAAGCCGGCGACGAAGGCCGGGATGGCGAACGGCAGGCAGAGCAGCACGTTCCACTGCCGGCGACCGCGCAGGTCACTGCGCTCCACGCACCAGGCCAGCGCCAGGCCGAGCAGCGCGCAGCCGGCGGTCACCGCCACCATCAGCTTCAGGGTGTTGCCCAGCAGGTGGAACACGAAGGGCCGCCACAGCAGCTGCCAGGCGGTGTGCCAGCCGGACTCCCAGCTGCGCACCGCCACGTAGAACAGCGGCAGGGCCGCCACCAGCAGCAGCGCCATGACCGGCACCTGCAGCCAGATCGGCGGCGTGCGTCGCCGGCGGCTGGGCACCAGCGAGGGCGTGTCCGGCAGCGCCGGGTCGACGGCTTCGGCGTGCATCAGTTCAGCCCGACCTCGCGTTCGAGTTCCAGGGCGTCCTCGGCCAGGCCGATGTCGGAGGCGCTGAGTTTCGGCGGGCGCAGCTGGTCGTAGGGCTTGAGCAGCGGATCAGCCGGCACCTTCGGGTTCACCGGGTATTCGGCCGACTGGCTGAGGATGGCCTTCTGGCCTTCTTCGCTGAGCATGAAGGCCACGAACTGCTGGGCCTCCTTCGGGTGCTTGCTGGCCTTCACCACGGCCACGCCGGACACGCTGGCCAGGCCGCCGGCATCGCCATCGGCGAAGTAGTGCAGCTTGCTGTTCAGCTCGCCCTTCTCCTTCTTCAGCGCCATCCAGTAGTAGCTGTTGATCAGGGCGGCGGCGACTTCGCCGTTCTCCACCGCCTTCATGGCGATGACGTTGTTGGTGTAGGTGGAGCCGAAGGCCTTCAGGCCGGTCAGCCACTCCTCGGCCTTCTCGCGGCCCTGCAGCTTGATGATCGCGGCCACCTGGCCGAGGAACTCACCGCTGCTGGGTACGAAGGCGATCTTGCCGCTCCACTCCGGATCGGCGACATCGAGCACGCTCTGCGGCAGGGGCTGGTCGCCCAGCTCCTTGGGGTTGTAGGCCAGCACGCGGACCCGGGAGGTGACACCGATCCAGTGGCCGGCAGGGTCGGCGTACTGCGGCTCGACCTGCTTGAGCAGCACGTCGTCTACCTTGGCCAGCAGGCCCTGGTTGGCCAGCTTGATCAGCGGCGGCGCTTCCTCGGTGTAGATGATGTCGGCGGGCGAGCGCTCGCCTTCCTCGGCGATCTGGTTGGCCAACTGGCCACCCCCGCCCTTGCGGATGCGCACCTGGATGCCGGTGGCCTTGGTGAAGGCCTCGGCCACGGCCTTGCCGGTGGCTTCGTGCTGCCCGTTGTAGAGGGTCAGGGTCACTGCGTCATCGGCGCGGGCCGCCAGCGGCAGCAGCAGGCCGAGGGACAGCAGGCCGGCGCCACAGGCGCGGGCCAACGCAGTTGCGAGACGTACCGACATGTAACCACTCCTCTGAACTCAGCAATGATCTGTAATGATTATACGGATCAACTGCTGCTCATTCTCAAGAAATGTCTGCGACACAAGGCATCAGGCGAGGGACGGTCGCAGGGCCACCACACGAAAAAGGCGCGGATCGCCTGTGCGGTCCGCGCCTTCGTTCATCCAGCGATCAGGGGAGCTGGATCACTCCCACTCGATGGTCGCCGGCGGCTTGCTCGATACGTCGTAGGTGACGCGGGAGATGCCTTCGATCTCGTTGATGATGCGGTTGGAAACCTTCTCCAGCAGCTCGTAGGGCAGGTGCGCCCAGCGTGCGGTCATGAAGTCGATGGTTTCCACGGCGCGCAGGGCGACGACCCATGCGTAGCGACGGCCGTCACCGACCACGCCCACGGATTTCACCGGCTGGAACACCACGAAGGCCTGGCTGGTCTTGTGGTACCAGTCGAAGGCGCGCAGTTCCTCGATGAAGATGTGGTCCGCGCGACGCAGCAGGTCGGCGTACTCCTTCTTCACTTCGCCGAGGATGCGCACGCCCAGGCCCGGGCCCGGGAACGGGTGGCGATAGACCATGTCGTAGGGCAGCCCCAGTTCGAGGCCGATCTTGCGCACCTCGTCCTTGAACAGCTCGCGCAGCGGCTCGACCAGTTCGAACTGCATGTCTTCCGGCAGGCCGCCGACGTTGTGGTGGGACTTGATCACGTGGGCCTTGCCGGTCTTGGCGCCGGCCGACTCGATCACGTCCGGGTAGATGGTGCCCTGGGCGAGGAACTTCACGTCCTGCAGCTTGGTGGCTTCCTCATCGAAGACCTCGATGAAGGTGCGGCCGATGATCTTGCGCTTCTCTTCCGGGTCGGCAACGCCGGCCAGGCGGCCCAGGAACTTGTCCTCGGCGTTGGCGCGGATGACCTTCACGCCCATATTCTCGGCGAACATGGCCATCACCTGGTCACCTTCGTGCAGGCGCAGCAGGCCGTTGTCGACGAAGACGCAGGTCAGTTGGTCGCCGATGGCCTTGTGCAGCAGGGCCGCGACCACGGAGGAATCGACGCCGCCGGACAGGCCCAGCAGCACCTTGTTGCTGCCCACCTGGGCGCGCACGGTGGCGATGGCGTCTTCGACGATGTTCGACGGGGTCCACAGCGCGGCGCAGCCGCAGATGTCCAGCACGAAGCGGGAGAGGATGCGGCCGCCCTGCTTGGTGTGGGTCACTTCCGGGTGGAACTGCACGCCGTAGTAGGCGCGGGTGTCATCGGCCATGGCGGCGATGGGGCAGCTCGGGGTGCTGGCGAGGATGTGGAAACCCTCGGGCATGGCGGTGACCTTGTCGCCGTGGCTCATCCACACGTCCAGGCCCAGCAGGCCGTCAGCGTCGACATGATCTTCGATGCCGTCCAGCAGGCGCGCCTTGCCGACCACGTCGACACGGGCGTAGCCGAATTCGCGCAGGTCGGAACCCTGCACCTTGCCACCCAGTTGCTCGGCCATGGTCTGCATGCCGTAGCAGATGCCGAACAGCGGGACGTTGAGATCGAACACCGCCTGCGGAGCGCGCGGGCTGTTGGCCTCATGCACCGACTCCGGGCCGCCGGCAAGGATGATGCCCTTGGGCGCGAAGGCGCGGATGGCATCGTTTTCCATGTCGAACGGGTGGATTTCGCAGTACACACCGATCTCGCGAACGCGGCGGGCGATCAGCTGGGTGTACTGGGAACCGAAGTCGAGGATCAGGATGCGGTGAGCGTGGATGTCTTGATGAGCCATGTGCTTCCCCTGGGAAAGTGGCTGAAACGCTGAAGGCTGAAGGCTGGACGAAACCCTGTCCGTCCAGCCCCCAGCCTCCAGCTCCAGTGAAGTGTCAGTTAGCCGACCCGGTAGTTCGGCGC
Source organism: Pseudomonas sp. SLBN-26 (assembly GCF_006715895.1). NCBI lineage: Bacteria > Pseudomonadati > Pseudomonadota > Gammaproteobacteria > Pseudomonadales > Pseudomonadaceae > Pseudomonas > Pseudomonas sp. SLBN-26. The sequence continues at coordinate 5,592,045 of NZ_VFOB01000001.1, read as the reverse complement.
TTCCTTGGTGATCTGCACGTCATGCACGTGGGACTCGGCCATGCCGGCACCGGTGATGCGCACGAACTGCGGCTTGGTGCGCATCTCTTCGACGGTGGCGCAGCCGGTGTAGCCCATGGAGGCGCGCAGGCCGCCCATCAGCTGGTGGACGATGGCGGTCAGGCTGCCCTTGTACGGCACGCGGCCTTCGATGCCTTCCGGCACCAGCTTCTCGGCACCGGCGGCGGAGTCCTGGAAGTAGCGGTCGGACGAGCCCTGGGACTGCGCCATGGCACCCAGCGAACCCATGCCGCGGTAGGCCTTGTAGGAGCGGCCCTGGAACAGCTCGACCTCGCCCGGCGCCTCTTCGGTACCGGCGAACATGGAGCCCATCATCACGCAGGACGCGCCGGCCACGATGGCCTTGGACAGGTCGCCGGAGAAGCGGATGCCGCCGTCGGCGATCAGCGGAACGCCAGTGCCGGCCAGAGCGGCGGCAACGTTGGCGATGGCGGAGATCTGCGGTACGCCGACGCCGGCGACGATACGGGTGGTGCAGATGGAGCCCGGGCCGATGCCGACCTTGACCGCATCGGCCCCGGCCTCGGCCAGGGCCTTGGCAGCTTCGCCAGTGGCGATGTTGCCGCCGATCACCTGGACTTGCGGGTAGGTTTCCTTGACCCAGCGAACGCGGTCGATCACGCCCTTGGAGTGGCCGTGGGCGGTGTCCACCACCACCACGTCGACGCCTGCGGCAACCAGGGCTGCGACGCGCTCGCCGGTATCGGCACCGGTGCCGACCGCTGCGCCGACGCGCAGGCGGCCCTGCTCGTCCTTGGAGGCCAGCGGGTAGGTCTTGGCCTTCTCGATGTCACGGAAGGTCACCAGGCCACGCAGGTAGAAGTTCTCGTCCACCACCAGCATCTTCTCGATGCGGTTCTCGTAGAGCTTGGCCTTGATGTCGTCCAGCGGGGTGCCCTCGTGGACGGTGACCAGCTTGTCCTTGGGGGTCATGATCGCCGCCACGGTGTCGCCGACGTTCGGCTTCACGCGCAGGTCGCGACCGGTGACGATGCCGACCAGCTCGCCCTCTTCCACCACCGGGAAGCCGGAAAAGCCGCACTCGCGGGCGATCTGCAGCAGTTCGAGGATCTTGGTGGAGGGGGTGACGGTGACCGGATCACGGACGATGGCGGTCTCGTGACGCTTGACCTTGCGGACCTCGGAAGCCTGCTGCTCGATGGTCATGTTCTTGTGAACGATGCCGATGCCGCCTTCCTGAGCCATGGCGATGGCCAGCCGGGCTTCGGTCACGGTATCCATCGCGGCGGACACCAGGGGAATGTTCAGTTCGATGCCACGGGTCAGTCGGGTCTTGAGACTGACGTCCTTCGGCAGGACCTCGGAATACCCCGGGATCAGGAGTACGTCGTCGAAGGTAAGGGCTTCTTGGCTGATGCGCAGCATGGCGGGGGCTCCCAGGCGGGAAAATTGGAAGCGCGGCATTATATCCCAGCTGCGCACGGGCGCTCAATTGGCCATCACACAACGACGACGGGTCTCATGCCTGCGTCAGATAACGCGCCACCAGCGCCACCCCACTGCACAGCACCAGCCAGGTCACCAGCCGGACGAACGCCTCCCGCGACAGGCGCAACGTCACCCGCCGCCCCACCCACAACCCGGCGGCCATCCCCGGCAGCAAGCACAGGGCGATCAGCAGCAACGAGGCATCGGCATAGAAGCCCGCCAGCAGGAACAACCCCAGGCGGACGAAGGTGCTGCACCCGATCAGCGCGCTCTGGGTGGCGCGGATCTGCTCCTTCGCCCCCAGCCGCCCGCTCAGGTAGAGGGAATAGAGGAAGCCGCCACTGCCGAACAAGGCCCCGAACAAACCGCCGAACAGCCCGAAGGGCACCACCCAACCCACCGCCATCGGCGCACGGCGCACCGGCTGGAGGAACAGCGAATACACGGCATAGAGGCAGACGAACACCCCCAGCAGCAGCATCAACAGCTCCGAGCGCAAGGTCGCCAGGCCATAGACCCCTACCCCGCAACCCAACGCCATCAAGGGCAGCAGCCGGCGCAACTCGCTACCCGACACCGACCGACGCGCCGGCAGCCAGTTGCCGAACGAGGCGGTGAAATCCAGCAGCACCAGCAACGGGATCACCTGGGACAACGGCAGCCAACCCACCAGCAAGGGCGCGGCCACCAGCGCCGTACCGAACCCGGCGATGCCGAAGACCACATAGGCCAGCGCGATGACACCCTCCAGCAGCAGCCACTCCAGCGGCGTGAACGGCAGCGTCCCCAACAGCTCGAACAGGTGCATGAACGACTCCTTCCGAAAAACAGGTGGACTCTAGCGAGCACGCCTGCCATCTCACCAATACAATCCAAGCCCTCTCTCTATCTCAAAAAGGCATGGATCGATGGTCTCCCTTCGCCAACTGCGCTACTTCGTGGAAATCGTCGACGCCGGCAGCCTCAGCCGTGCTGCGGAGCGCCTGTTCATCGCCCAATCGGCCCTGAGCCGCCAACTGCGTGAGCTGGAGGACGACCTGGGCACCGAACTGCTGCTACGCGGCCCGCGCCAGGTGACGCTGACCGAAGCCGGCCAGGCCTTCCTGCCCCGGGCCCGGCGCCTGCTGCTGGACCTGGAAGCCGCCAGCGACCTGGCCCGCCAGGTCGGCCAGGGGCAGCACGGCAGCCTGCGCCTGGGCCACTCCAGCTCCGTGCCGCTTATCGCCCCGCTGCAGGCGGCACTGTGCAGCTACCTGGAAGCGCACCCCGGCGTCAGCCTCGAACTCATCCAGCAATCCTCCGAACAACAACTGGCGGACCTGCGCGAAGGGCGCCTGGACGCCTGCCTGCTGCGCCTGCCGGTCCTGCGCCAGCACCCCGGGTTGAGTCTCCGCCCGCTGTACCGCGAGCCCCTGCTACTGGCGGTCGCCGTCGACCACCCGCTGGCGCGACGCGACGGGCCGGTGCCCCTGGCCGATCTGCGTGAAGAGGCCTTCGTCTCCATCCCCCACCTGCAACGGGGCGGGCTGAGCTACCGCGCCGCCGAACTGTGCCTGCGGGAAGGCTTCTTTCCCCGTGCCGCGCGGGTGGTGTCGCGCAAGACCAGCCAGCTGCACCTGATCGAAGCCGGCCTTGGCGTGGCCCTGGTGGCGGCCTCCATGAGCCGCATCGCCCCTGCCGGCGTGCGCTTCCTGCCGCTGGCCGATCCCCAGGCAGACAGCGAGGTCGCACTGGCCTGGCGCAGCGAGACCCACGCCCTGGACCGGGGCCTGGTGGAGCACCTCTGCCAGCACCTCGCCAGCGACCCGACCACCGCCGATTGACGAGGCCGGCGGGGCGGGTAAGCTGCGCGCCCTCGTCCACCGGAGCCGGCCATGGAAACCCGTCAGCTGATCATCGTTCCCCAGGTCTCCAGCGTGCCCGGCCACCAGGCCCTGGCCGGGCGCCTGCTGCGCTGGCTGGTGCAGAGCGGTGTAGTCGAAGCAGTACCGAGCGCCTTCGGCCGGGGCGGCAACCGCGCACTGCACGCCCCCGCTGCCGGTGCCCGCCGCGTGGTGGAACATCCCGAGTGCCTGCCCATCGGCCAGCCGGGCTGCGGCCTGGAGATCGTCGACAAGCGCTGCATCTATACCCCGGTGCGCGGCTTCCTCAACGAGGCCGGCTGCCCGGAATGCCGCCGGGAGATCGGCGAACCGCTGTTCGACAGCCTGGAAGCCTGGTGGCCGGGCGAGACGGACAACTTCACCTGCCCCGAATGCGGCTTCGAGGACGACATCAACGGCTTCCTCTACCTGCAGCCCTGCGGCTTCTCCAACCTGGCCTTCATCTTCAACCACTGGGTAGAGGCCGGTTTCACCCGCGCCTTCCTCGATGGCTTCGCCGACCGCCTGGGCTTCCCCGTGCGCGTGGTGCGCGTCGAAGACTGACGCGTGCGCATTGGCGCCGCCCCCGTGCGCCCGTATCATCCCGCGCCATGTACAAGGACCCCTTCCAACGGCTGGGCCTCGACCGCGAGGTGCTGACCGTCAGCCAACTGAACCAGCGCGCCCGCCACCTGCTGGAGGATGTGTTCCCCCAGGTCTGGGTGGAAGGCGAGATCTCCAACCTCGCCCGGCCCGCATCCGGCCACCTCTATTTCACCCTCAAGGACAGCCAGGCCCAGGTGCGCTGTGCGCTGTTCCGGCAGAACGCCCTCAAGGTGCGCCAGGCCCTGCGTGACGGGCTGGCGGTGAAGGTGCGGGGCAAGGTCTCGCTGTTCGAAGGCCGTGGCGACTACCAGATGATCGCCGACGCCGTGGAGCCCGCCGGCGACGGCGCCCTGCGCCTGGCCTTCGAAGCGCTCAAGGAGAAGCTCGCCGGCGAAGGCCTGTTCGCCACCGAGCGCAAGCGCCCGCTTCCGGCCCACCCTCAGCGCGTGGGCATCGTCACCTCCCCCACCGGCGCGGTGATCCGCGACATCATCAGCGTGTTCCGCCGTCGCGCACCCCAGGTCAGCCTGACCCTGGTGCCCACAGCCGTGCAGGGCCGCGAGGCCACCGCGCAGATCGTCCGCGCCCTGGCCTTGGCCGATGCCCAAGGCTTCGACGCGCTCATCCTGGCCCGAGGCGGCGGCTCCCTCGAAGACCTCTGGTGCTTCAACGAAGAGGCCGTGGCCCGCGCCGTCGCCGCCTGCAAGACCCCCATCGTCAGCGCCGTGGGCCACGAGACGGACGTGTCCATCAGCGACTTCGTCGCCGACGTTCGCGCGCCGACACCCTCCGCGGCCGCCGAGCTGCTGGCACCGGACTCCAGCGGCCTGCGCCAGCGCCTGGAGGGTCTGGAGCGCCGCCTGCAGCTGCGCATGCGCCAGTTGATCGCCCACCAGCACCTGCGCCTGGACGGGCTGACCCGACGCCTGCGCCACCCGGGCGAACGGCTGCGCCAGCAGGCCCAGCGCCTGGATGACCTGGAGATGCGCCTGCAGCGCGCACTCGACCGCCAAGTGAGCCAGCGCCGCGAGCGCCTGGCACGCCTGGAGACGCGCCTGGCGGCCCAGCACCCGGGGCGCGCCCTCGGCCTGCTGCGCCAGCGCCTCGACGCCCTGGCCGCGCGACTGCCCCGGGCCATGCGCGAAACCCTCGGTACCCGTCGCCTGGAACTGCAGAGCCAGGTGCAGACGCTGCACGCCTTCAGCCCCCTGGCCACCCTCGGCCGCGGCTACAGCATCCTCCTCGACGAGCGCGGCCAGGCCATCCGCAGCGCCAGCCAGACCCAACCCGGCCAACGCCTCAAGGCACGCCTCGGCGAAGGCGAGCTGGAGGTACGGGTCGAGGACAACCACCTGGCCCCCGTTACCCTCTCACTGCTGGACTGATCGATGCGCCTGTTGTTCGCCCTGCTTCTTCTCGTTGCCCTCCCCGTCCAGGCCGAGGGCTTCATCACCCGCCTGCTGGACAAGCCGGTGCCCGGCGGTGTCGCCGTGGTCCAGCTCGGCCAGGGCGCCCAGGCGCCCACGGCCCGCTACCAGGGCAAGCCGGTGCTGGTGGTCAAGGAAGAGGGACGCGACTGGATCGCCATCGTCGGCATTCCGCTGGGCACCGCCGCTGGCGAACAGCGCATCGAGGTGAGCGACGGTCGCCGCCTGGCCTTCACGGTCGGCACCCGCCACTACAAGGAACAGCGCATCACCCTGAAAAACACCCGCCAGGTGAACCCGCTGCCCGAGGACCTGAAGCGCATCGACCGCGAACTAGCGGAACAGACCCGCGCCTACCGCAGCTTCAGCCCCGGCACGCCGAGCAACCTGCTGTTCGACAAGCCGGTGAACGGCCCGCTCTCCAGCCCCTTCGGCCTGCGCCGCTTCTTCAACGGCGAGGAGCGCAACCCGCACTCCGGCCTGGACTTCGCGGTGGGAGCCGGCACCCCGATCAAGGCCCCGGCGGCCGGCAAGGTCATCCTCATCGGCGACTACTTCTTCAACGGCAAGACGGTTTTCGTCGATCACGGCCAGGGGCTGATCAGCATGTTCTGCCACCTGTCCAAGGTGGACGTTAAGCTCGGCCAGGCACTGCCGCGCGGCGGCGTGGTGGGGCGCGTCGGCGCCACCGGCCGGGCCACCGGGCCGCACATGCACTGGAACGTCAGCCTCAATGACGTGCGGGTCGACCCCGCCATCTTCATCGGTGCCTACACGCCCTGAACATGACGGCCCAGGGCGCAGCGACACCTGCGCTTACACCCCCGGGCTTGGGCCGCCGGGCTGCGTTTTGCTAAGGTCCGGCGGTTTTGGGGCAGACCCCCACCCATCGGAACCCTGAAGGGAGCAGCCCATGCAAGACACGCTCAACCATTCCCTGGAGTGGCTGCGACAGCACCCGGAACTGCACACGCTCGTCGCCTCCTCCGTCCTCCTCCTGCTGGCCTGGCTGTCCAACTGGATCGTCCGGCGCATCCTCCTAAAGGGTCTGCTGCGCCTCGTTGGCGGGCAGATCCAGGACCAGGGGCTGATCAAGCGCCTGGCCAACGTCGTCCCCGCGCTGGTGCTGACCGCCGGGGTGAAGGTGGTGCCCGGCCTGCCCGCTGCGCTGGTGACGGTGGTCACCAATGTCTGCGCGGCGTTCATCATCCTCACCCTGGCCCTGGCGATCAGCGCCCTGCTGGACATCGTCAACAGCCTCTACAACCGCCGCCCAGACGCGCACCTGCGGCCCATCAAGGGCTACCTGCAGGTGCTGAAGATCGCCGTGTTCGCCATCGCCGCGATTCTCATGGTGGCCAGCCTGATCGACCGCTCGCCGCTGATCCTGCTGTCCGGCCTCGGTGCCATGGCCGCGGTGCTGATGCTGATCTTCCAGGACACCCTGCTGTCACTGGTGGCCAGCGTGCAGATCACCTCCAACGACATCATCCGTGTCGGCGACTGGGTGGAGATGCCCCAGCTGAACGCCGACGGCGACGTGATCGACATCGCCCTGCACACGGTGAAAGTGCAGAACTGGGACAAGACCATCACCACCATCCCCACCAAGCGCTTCATCACCGACTCGTTCAAGAACTGGCGGGGCATGCAGGAGTCGGGCGGACGGCGGATCAAGCGCAGCCTCTACCTGGACCAGAACAGCGTGCATTTCCTCAGCGCCGACGAGCAGGCCGGCCTGCGCCGCTTCCGCCTGCTGGACAGTTACCTCAAGGCCAAGGAAAGCGAGCTGCTGAGCTGGAATGCCCAGCTGGACGAGTCGGCCCGCCTGCCGGTCAACAGCCGTCAGCTGACCAACATCGGCACCTTCCGCGCCTACGTGGAGCAGTACCTGCGCCACCACCCGGAGATCCGCCAGGACATGACCCTGCTGGTACGGCAGATGGCGCCGACCGCCGACGGCCTGCCACTGGAACTGTACTGCTTCACCAGCACCACGGCCTGGGCCCGCTACGAGGCCATCCAGTCGGACATCTTCGACCACCTCCTGGCGATCCTCCCGGAGTTCGGCCTGCGGGTCTTCCAGCATCCCAGCGGTGCGGACCTGCGCGAACTGCAGCGCCCGCGTCCCCGCCATTCGTCGGCCTGAGACGGACGGCCATCAAGAAGCCAGCACGACCGCCGATGACCCTGACGAGCCGGAATTTCCCGGCCTCAGGGTCCGAGCGATCGACTGATGCTGACGGTCAATACCAACACCGCCTCATCGTTCACGCAGCGGCAACTGGGCGACACCAACAGGACACTCGACAGGGCCATGCAGCGCCTCTCCACCGGCCAGCGCATCAACAGCGCCAAGGACGATGCGGCCGGCTTGCAGATCTCCAATGCCCTCACGTCCCAGGTGCGCGGCCTCGGTATTGCCGTGCGGAACGCCAATGACGGCCTGTCCATGCTGCAGGTGGGCGAAGGCGCGCTGCAAAGCGTGACCGGTGCGCTGCAGCGCATCCGCACGCTCGGGCTGCAGGCCATGAACGGCTCCAACACCGCCACCGAGCGCGCCGCGCTCAACCAGGAGGCACAGCAGCTCCTGCAGGAGATCAACCGGGTCAACGAAACCACCACCTTCGGTGGTCGCCAGGTGTTCAACCAGGACAACAGCTCACGCCTGGGCAAGCTCGATGAACGCGCCGTGCTCAACTCGCTGCAGGGGTTCTGGATCGGCGAAGGCGAAAAGCGCGTGCTGGATGCCTACGGACTGAAGGCGGACGGTGCTCCGCTGACCATCACCCTGACCAATGATCCGTCGAGCAACGCACTGGCCTCCGTCTCCGGCACTCCGGGGGCTGGCGGCAAGTACTACGACCAGGTGCTGAATGTGAACCTGGCCTATTTCGATGGCTCCACCCTGCCCAACGGCGGCACCAACCCCGGCCAGTACACCGACCGCGTGCTGGCCCACGAGATGGTGCACGCGGTGATGGGGCGGACGATGAACTTCAACGCCCTGCCCGGCTGGTTCAAGGAGGGCACGGCGGAGGCCGCCCAGGGCGCCGACGAGCGCCTGGCCGGCGACATCGCCGCCAGCGGTATCGGCGGGGTGATGGGGGCCTTCGGCAGCATCGCCAGCAGCGCCGGCTATTCGGCCTCCTACGCGGCCGTGCGCTACATGCACGCCGAGATCAAGGCAGCCGGCGGGCTGGGCATTCGCGACGTGATGCAATACCTCGCCGGCCACGCCAACTCCACCCTGGACGACGCCCTGGCCAACGCCAGCCGCGGGGCCTTCGCCAGCACGGCGGACTTCACCACGAAATTCAACACCGATGGCGCGGCCTTCATCGCCGCCATGAACCTGACCAATGCTGACACCGGCGCCATCGGCGGCTTCGATGCCGATGGCGGCGACGTGCTGACCGCCGAGAACGTGCTGCCCAACCGAGGCGTTGGCGTGCCAGGCTCCATCGGCTTCAAGCTCATCCCACCCAAGCTGTTCGACCCCAACGCCACCGGCGGCGGGACCCAGGTTTCCCTGCAGGTGGGCGCCAAGGCCTTTGAAACCATCGACGTGGGGCTGGACGCGTTCAACGTCGGCGCCATGGCACTGAACAACATCGACCTGATCAAGACACCCGGCCTGGCGGTGATGGACATCGACGATGCGCTGGCCTACGTCGACAGCCAGCGTGCCTACATGGGCGCCATCCAGAACCGCCTGGACGCCACCATCTCCAACCTGCAGAACATCGGCGAGAACGTCAGCGCCAGCCGCTCGCGCATCCTCGACGCCGACTACGCCAGCGAAACCGCCACCCTCGCCTCCCAGCAGATCCTGCGCCAGGCCGCCCAGAGCGTGCTGGTGCAGGCCAACCAGATACCGCAGTCGGTCCTGACGCTGCTCCGCTGACGCGCAATTCCCCTCAAGCAACGCCCACCCAGAAAGCATAAAAACCTTTTAAAAATCAGCTTTAAGCTGCTTTCCACCAATTTTTCCGCAAGACTTGCCATCCACAACCCGAATCAATAGGGTTGTCCGCATGCAAAACGCTCACACCCTCATCCTCCTCCGGCAGCATGCCTGCCTCCGCCTGGTCAGCCCGCGACTGCGTAGCTGAACAGCGTCGCCTCATCCCGGCTTTTTCATTCGCCCAGGGCCCCGCAACGACCAGGCCCAACACAAGGATTTCGCCATGAGCATGCTCAAAGACCCGTCCAGCAAGTACCGTCCGTTCCCCGCCATCAACCTGCCGGACCGCACCTGGCCGTCGAAGACCATCACCGAAGTGCCGATCTGGTGCAGCTCCGACCTGCGCGACGGCAACCAGTCGCTGATCGAGCCGATGGATGCGCAGAAGAAGATGCGCTTCTTCAAGACCCTGGTGCAGGTGGGCCTGAAGGAGATCGAGGTGGCCTTCCCCTCCGCCTCCGACACCGACTTCAACTTCGTCCGCGAGCTGATCGAAGGCGGCCACATCCCCGATGACGTGACTATCCAGGTGCTGACCCAGGCCCGCGAAGACCTGATCACCCGCACCTTCGAATCCCTCAAGGGCGCAAAGAAGGCCATCGTCCACGTCTACAACGCCACCGCGCCGTCCTTCCGCCGCATCGTCTTCAACCAGGACCGCCAGGGCGTGATCGACATCGCCACCAACGCCGCGCGCCTGATCAAGCAACTCGCCGCCGAACAACCCGAAACCCAGTGGACCTTCCAGTACTCGCCGGAAATCTTCAGCTCCACCGAGCAGGACTTCTCCCTGGCTGTGTGCAATGCGGTGATCGACGTCTGGGAACCGACCCCGACCAACAAGATCATCCTCAACCTGCCCGCCACCGTTGAGTGCGCCACGCCGAACGTCTACGCCGACCAGATCGAGTGGTTCGGCCGCCACATCAACAAGCGCGACAGCGTGATCATCAGCCTGCACACCCACAACGACCGCGGCACCGGCGTGGCCGCCACCGAGCTGGGCCTGCTGGCCGGCGCCGACCGCGTGGAAGGCTGCCTGTTCGGCAACGGCGAACGCACCGGCAACGTCGACCTGGTGACCCTGGCGCTGAACATGTACACCCAGGGCCTGCATCCGAAGCTGGACTTCTCCGACATCGACGCCGTGCGCAAGGTGGTGGAAGAGTGCAACCAGTTGCCGGTCCACCCGCGTCACCCGTACGTGGGTGACCTGGTGCACACCGCCTTCTCCGGCTCCCACCAGGACGCCATCCGCAAGGGCTTCGCCCAGCAGCAGGACGGCGCGCTCTGGGAGGTGCCCTACCTGCCGATCGACCCGGCCGACATCGGCCGCAGCTACGAGGCAGTCATCCGCGTCAACAGCCAGTCGGGCAAGGGCGGCATCACCTTCCTGCTGGAGCAGGAATACGGCATCAGCCTGCCGCGCCGCATGCAGATCGAGTTCAGCCAGGTGGTGCAGAAAGAAACCGATCGCCTCGGCCTTGAAATGACCGCCGAGCAGATCCACAAGCTGCTCGACGCCGAGTACCTGCAAGCCACTACGCCCTACACCCTGAAAGGCCATCGCCTGCAGGAAGAGAACGGCACCAGCGCGGTGGACATCGAGGTCCAGGTCAAGGGCGAGACCCAGCACCTGCGCGGCATGGGCAAGGGCCCGCTGGAAGCGCTGGTGGCCAGCCTGCCGGTGAAAGTGGAAGTGATGGACTACTCCGAGCACGCCATCGGGGCCGGCAGCAACGCCAAAGCCGCTGCCTACATCGAGCTGCGGGTGAACGGCGGCCGCGCCCTGCACGGCATCGGCATCGACGAGAACCTGACCACCGCCAGCTTCCGCGCCCTGTTCAGCGCCCTCAACCGCGCCCTGAGCCAGGCCGAGGCCGAGGCGGCCTGAGTGCAGCCGCGCTGAAAAAAGAACCCCGCCGATTGGCGGGGTTCTTCATTTCAGGGGAGCGTCGGACTCAGTAGCTGACCACCGGCGACACCCGCTGGTAGCGGCCATCGATGAACGCCTTCAGCCAGGTGCGGTAGCGCTTGCCCGGGGTGTAGGCGAAGTAGTGGTAGCTCAGCTCGTTCTCTGCACCGCGCTCCAGCACGATCTGGCCATCCTCTTCGATCACCCAGGTCAACATGGTGTGCGTGCCCTGGGTGCGGGTCAGGTTCTGGCTGCCGTCCACCGACAACTGGTAGAGCGGCAGGTAGTCCTCGACCGGTGCCGCGGCCCGACCGTAACGCACCACGTTGGATACGCGCTGGTAGTAGCCGTTCTCGAAGCGGGTCAGCCAGACACGGTAGCGCTTGGTGGGATAGAAGGGCGAGTAGGTGAAGCTCAGCTCGTTCGCTGCATTGCGCTGTAGCACGGTATTGCCGTCCTCTTCGATCACCCAGGTCAGGGGATCGTTGAGGCTACCGCTGCGAGTCAACTGATTGTTCGCGCCAATGGTCAGTTGGAAGAGATCGGTGAGCCCCGGTGAGAAGTACTCGGCATCGGAGACCTGCACCGATTCGCCCCCAACGGTCTGTTCGATCCAGACCTTGTACTGGCGCCCCTTCTGGAAGGGATAGCGCAGTTCGGACGCACCGCCGGTGGGCTGGCGCAGGACTTCGACTCCGTTCTCGCGGATGACCCAGCTCAGCGGCTTGCCGCTCGGTCCGTTGTGGTGGAGCTGGAAGTCCGCCTCCACCTCCAGGTCGATGTAGGGCGACGGAAACCCCTCGCGGAAGGCCAGCGGGACGGAGATCGCCTCATCCTTGCCATTCACGTTGGCCTCGGCCCAGACCTGGTAGCGCTCGCCATAGGTGAAGGCGAACTGCAACGGAACGCCCGCCTGGGCCGGCTGGCGCACCACCTCGGCCCCTTGGCGGGCAATCACCCAGTTGCCCTGGAACGCGGCCGAGGGGCTGATGCTGCCCTGGCTGGCATCACGGGTCAGTACCACGCGATCGGTTACACCGGGCTGGTAGCTGACGGTATTGGACACGGTCTTGTAACCATCACCGTTGTTGGCTTCGAGCCAGATTCGGTAGCGACTTCCAGCGAGGTTGCGCCAGTACCGATCACGCAGATTGCCGGCAGCATTGCGGTCGAGAACGCGCTCACCGTCCATCTCCACGATCATGCCCAGCTTGTCTCCCAGCTCACCGCTACGGGTCACCCAGAAACCAGGCTCCAGGGTGAGGGTGTAGGGGAACGTGGATGGTGCCGGGCCATCCGGCAGCTTGACGGTGTAGTCCTCGGTCTCACCGTAGCCACTGCTGCCGCAGGGCTGGGCCGCAGAGCCCCAGCGCATCTGCACGCGCATGCGCGTGGTGCCGGTGACGCCGGAGGGAATGGCGATGGGGGCGGACACAGCCGCGCTGCCCTGGGCGGTCAGGACCTTTTCGCTGGCCTCGAAGGTGCCGTTCTGGTTGAAGTCGATCCAGGCACCCCAGTTCTCGTTGTATTGGGAACCACGGAAGCCGGGACGCAGTTCCAGGCGGTCGCCCTTGCCAGTGAGCTGGAAAGGTGGCTTGCCGGTGGCATCCAGGTAGCCACCGTCACTGCCGGAGACCTGGGCCGTGCCATTGACGCTGACCCCGGCCACCCACTCGCTGCTGCTGTTGCCCCGGCTGTCGCAGTAGGTGGCGGCCATCACCGGGCCCATCGCCAGGCAGGTGCCCAGCGCCATGAGTGTCTTGTGCATTGAATTCGCTCCTTGCGTTCATGTTGGGCAGGGAGCGGCAACACCAAACCAGGCACACCTTGTGACCTGTCATCGACGCATCCCTGCATCGGCCATGTTAAGGGCTACGGCAACGGCTTTCCGGGAATTATTGGCAAACTGCCATCACGACGATTCAGCCCTGTTGCTGCCAGTGGCACTTGCCCCAGGCACACATTGCATCGAGCACCGGGCGCAGGCTGAGGCCGTGCTCGGTGAGGCTGTACTCCACCCGCGGCGGCACCTCGGCGTATACGGTGCGGGTGACCACGCCGTCGCGCTCCAGCTCCCGCAGTTGCTGGGCGAGCATCTTCTCGGTGATGTCCGGTACCAGGCGCTTGAGTTCGGAAAAGCGCCGGGTCTGCCCCATCAGGTGGTAGACCAGCAGCGCTTTCCACTTGCCCCCGACCACCGCGAGGGTGACCTCCACCGGTGTGTTGAACACCCGGTCCCCAAGCACCAGCCGGGGCCCGGAGGCAGGAAGCGGCTTCTGTTCGCTCATGCTTGATCCTCTTCCGTCGTCGCCTGGCGCTCAGGGCGCAAGCTGGAAGCAGTCGGCGTCGAGGTAGGCCGGGAAACGCTCGCGGTAGGCGGCCAGTGCGGTGGCCGACAGGGTCGTGCGGAAAACGCCATCGCCGTCATCGGCATTCAGCAAGGGCTCCCCCTGGAAATCGAGCACCTGGCTATCACCGCTGTAGGGGTGGCCTTTTCCGTCGCTGCCTACACGGTTGACGGCGGCGACGTAGCAGAGGTTCTCGATGGCACGGGCGGGGATCAGACGATTCCAGTGATGACGGCGAGCAGCAGGCCAGTTGGCGGTGTACAGCAGCAGGTCGGTGTCGTGCGGGTCACGGCTCCAGACCGGGAAGCGCAGGTCGTAGCAGATCAGCGGGCGTACCCGCCAACCCTTGAGCTCGAACAGCGCCTGGGTCTCCCCCGGGCTGTAGTGCTTGTGCTCGCCAGCCATGCGGAACAGGTGGCGCTTGTCGTAATGCAGCACCTCGCCATCCGGGCGGGCCCAGAGCAAGCGGTTGCGGTGGCTGCCATCGGCAGCACGGATGATGACGCTGCCGGTGATCACGGCACCCAGCCGGGCAGCCTGGACCTTGAGCCAGGCATGGGTGGGGCCCTGTTCGGGTTCGGCGAGTGCTTCGGAGTCCATGGAGAAGCCGGTGGTGAACATCTCCGGCAGGATCACCAGGTCAGCGCCTTGCGCGGAATCCAGCAGGGTTTCGAACCAGGCCAGGTTAGCGTCGCGGTCGTGCCAGGCCAGGGTGGTCTGAACCAGGGCCAGCTTCAGGTCGGGCAGAAGGCTCAGATCGCGCATAGTTTTTCCGCTGCCTGGCGCAGCGTCTCCTCACGTTTGGCGAAGCAGAAGCGCACCAGCCGCAGGTCGGCCGGGGCGTGCTGGTAGAACACCGAGACGGGAATGGCGGCCACGCCGTGCTCACGGGTGAGCCACTCGGACATGGCGACATCGTCCAGGTCAGGGCGGATGCCGCTGTAGTCGACCAGCTGGAAATAGGTGCCGGCGGCGCGGGTGAAGCGGAAGCGCGAGTCGGCCAGCAGGTCGCAGAAGAGGTCGCGCTTGGCCTGGTAGAAGCCGGGCAGCTCGGCCAGGTGCTCGGGGTGGGCGGCCATGAAATCGGCCAGCGCCCACTGCAGCGGGGTAACGCCGCAGAAGTTGACGTACTGGTGGACCTTGCGCAGCTCGGCGGAGAGCGCCGGGGGCGCCACCACGTAGCCGGTCTTCCAGCCGGTGACGTGGTAGGTCTTGCCGAAGGAGCTGACCACGAAGGCGCGGGCATAGAGCTCGTCATGGGCCAGCACGCTGACGTGCTGGACGCCATCGAACACCAGGTGTTCGTAGACCTCGTCGGACACCAGGTAGATGTCGCGACCGCGGATCAGCGCCGCCAACTGGTCCAGCTCGGCACGGGAGATCAGCGCGCCGCTGGGGTTGTGCGGGCTGTTGAGGATGATCATGCGGGTGCGCGGGCTGAGCGCATCCTGCATCCGCTGCCAATCGATGGCGAAACCCGGCAGGGCCAGCGGTACGTGTACGCAGCGCCCGCCTGCCAGTTCCACCGAAGGCTCGTAGCTGTCGTAGCAGGGGTCGAGGACGATGACCTCGTCACCGGCGCGGACCACCGCCTGGATGGCGCAGAAAATGGCTTCGGTGGCGCCGGGGGTGATGGTCACTTCGCTGTCGGCGCTGACCGTGCGGCCGTAGAAGGTCGCCACCTTGGCGGCGACCTGCTCGCGCAGCGCCGGCAACCCGGTCATGGGCGCGTACTGGTTGTGCCCCTGGGCGATGTGCTGGCCGACGGCATCGCACAGCGCGGCGGGTGCGGCAAAGTCAGGAAAGCCCTGGGACAGGTTGATGGCGCCGACTTCGGCGGCCAGTTGCGACATGCGGGTGAAGATGGTGGTGCCGACGTTGGGCAGCTTGCTGGTGATCATTGCAATCCGGCTGTTGGCGACTGGGAAATGCGCCATAGCTTAAGCGCTGTGCGGGCCGCCGACCACAGCCGCCGCACGCCATGAAAAAGGGCGCCCCCCAGGCGCCCTCTTCCAACCGG
Source organism: Pseudomonas sp. SLBN-26 (assembly GCF_006715895.1). Classification (NCBI taxonomy): domain Bacteria; kingdom Pseudomonadati; phylum Pseudomonadota; class Gammaproteobacteria; order Pseudomonadales; family Pseudomonadaceae; genus Pseudomonas; species Pseudomonas sp. SLBN-26. The sequence continues at coordinate 5,576,391 of NZ_VFOB01000001.1, read as the reverse complement.
CAGCGGGATCAGCGCTTCTTGTCGCGGCGCTTCTTCTCGGCCTTCTTGTGGTGCGACATGAGGCGACGCTTCTTGTTCACCTGGCGCTCGGTGAGCTTGTTCTTCTTGCCCTCGAAGGGGTTTTCGCCACCCTTGTACTCAATGCGGATCGGCGTACCGACCAGGCGCAGGACCCGGCGGTAGGTGTTCTCCAGGTAACGGGTGTAGGACTTGGGCACCGCCTCCACCTGGTTGCCGTGGATCACGATCAGCGGCGGGTTGGCGCCGCCCAGGTGGGCGTAGCGCAGCTTGATGCGGCGACCGTTGACCAGCGGTGGCTGGTGCTCCTGCACCGCGTCCTCGAGGATCTGGGTCAGGCGGCTGGTGGGCCAGCGGGTGATGGCGGAGTGGAAGGCGGCCTGGACGGACTTGTACAGGTGGCCCACGCCCGTGCCGTGCAGGGCGGAGATGAAGTGGATGTCGGCGAAGTCGACGAAGAACAGCCGGCGCTCCAGCTCGGTCTTCACGTAGTCGCGCTCGCCCGCCTCCATGCCGTCCCATTTGTTCAGGGCGATGACCAGGGCACGACCCGTCTCCAGCACGAAGCCCAGCAGGTTGAGGTCGTGCTCGACCACGCCTTCGCGGGCGTCCATGACGAAGATCACCACGTTGGCGTCCTGGATCGCCTGGAGGGTCTTCACCACCGAGAACTTTTCCACCGCCTCGAAGATCTTGCCGCGACGGCGCACGCCGGCGGTGTCGATCAGGGTGTACTTCTCTTCGTTGCGCTCGAAGGGGATGTAGATGCTGTCGCGGGTGGTGCCGGCCTGGTCGTAGACGATGACCCGCTCCTCGCCGAGCATGCGGTTCACCAGGGTGGACTTGCCGACGTTGGGGCGGCCGATGATGGCGATCTTGATGCCGTCCTTCTCGCTCGGGCCGGGGATGCGCGTGGCCTCCTCGCCTTCGGCGACCTCTTCGGTCTCGGCGGCTTCCTGCTCGTCGGCATCGTCGTCACGGGGGAACTCGCCGAGGGCGGCCTGCAGCATCTGGCTGATGCCCCGGCCGTGGGCGGCGGCGATGGGCAGTGCGTCCCCCAGGCCCAGGGGGCTGAACTCGGCACGGGCCAGGTCCGGGTCGACGGTGTCGACCTTGTTGGCCACCAGGAAGGTGCGCTTGTTGCGGCGGCGCAGGTGCTCGGCGATGGACTGGTCGGCAGCGCTCATGCCGGCACGGGAGTCCACCATGAACAGCACGGCATCGGCTTCCTCGATCGCCTGGAGGGACTGCTCGGCCATCTTCGCGTCGATGCCTTGCTCGTCACCCGAGATACCACCGGTGTCGATGACGATGTAGGTGCGTCCCTGCCACTTCGCCTCGCCGTACTGGCGATCACGGGTCAGACCGGCGTACTCCGCGACGATGGCGTTGCGGGTCTTGGTCAGGCGGTTGAACAGGGTGGACTTGCCGACGTTCGGGCGGCCCACCAGGGCGATTACGGGAACCATGAGGCTCTCCACTGCATTTTTCAGAAAACACAACGGCCGCTGCCGTCGAACGGCAGCGGCCGGACATTGAACACCAGCTTAGCGGATGGTCAGGGCAACCAGCTTCCCACCGTTGCCGAAGGCGTAGAGCATGTCGCCCACCACCAGCGGACGGGCGCGCAGGCCGTCGCCGTCGATCTTCTCGCGACCGACGAAGTGGCCGTCCACCTGGCTCAGCAGGTGCAGGTAGCCTTCGAAGTCACCGACCGCCACGTAGCTGGAGAACACCTCGGGTGCCGAGAGCTGGCGACGGGCCAGGGAGTCGTTGCTCCACAGGGCCGAGGTCGAACGCTCGTCGATGCCTTCGATGGTGCCGCTGGCCTGGCTGACGTAGACGCTGCCGAAGTCCTGGGCGACGCCCACGTAGCTGGACGCTTCGCGCTGCCACAGCACGCGACCGCTTTCCAGGTCCAGGCCGGCGACGCGGCCCTGGTAGGTGGAGACGTACAGGGTGCCACCGGACAGCAGCAGGCCACCGTCGATGTCCACCACGCGATCCAGCTCGGAACGGCCCTGGGGCACAGCGACACGCTGCTCCCACACCGGCAGGCCGCGCTGCACGTCGAGGGCGATCACCTTGCCGGACGACAGGCCGGCCACCGCCAGACGGTTAGTCACGACCGGTGCACCGGTGCCACGCAGAGTCAGCACCGCCGGGGTGTTCTCGTAGATCCAGCGCTGGTTGCCAGTAGAGGCGTCGAAGCCGAACAGGGTGTCGTTCTGGGTCTGCACGACCACCACGTCACCGTTGGTGGCCGGCGGAGCCAGCACCTCGCCGTTGACGCGGGCACGCCAGCGCTCTTCGCCGTTGCTGGAGTCGAGGGCGATGACCTCGCCCTTCAGGGTGCCCACCAGCACCAGGCCGTAGCCGGCACCGACCGCGCCGGACACCGGCAGGTCGAGTTCCTTGGTCCACAGCTTGTCGCCGGTCATGCGGTCCATGGCGACCACCAGGCCTTCGACGTCACCGGCATAGATGACCTCGCCGTCGACGGCGGGCACCAGCATGTTGTAGGTCTCGCCCTGGCCTTCGCCGATGGAGCGGCTCCAGACTTCCTTGAGCTGGACCTCTTCGGTGATCTTCGGCAGCTCGGCCGGCGGCAGTTCCTTCTTGCTGTTGCTGCTGCAACCGGCGGCCAGGACGGCCAGGGCCAGCAGTGCGGCGAATTTCCAGCGCATCGTCATGCGTCCCCTTTGGCGAGGTCGTCGAGCTTCATCTGCAGGCCACCGACTGCGGCGTCATCCGACAGCGCGGCCTTGGCCTTCTCGTAAGCGGCATGGGCATCATCGGCACGGCCCAGCTGGACCAGCAGATCACCCTTGAGTTCTTCACGGCTGGCGAGGAACGCCTTGGTGGCGTCGCCTTCCAACAGCTTCAGGGCGTCATCGACCTTGCCCTGGGCCGCCAGGACACGGGCCAGGCGCTGGCGTGCCAGCTCGCCCAGGGTCGGGTCGGCCGGCTTGTCGACGATGGCCTTGAGCTCGGCGGCCGCGTCGTCCAGCTTGCCGGACTCCACCGCCACCTTGGCGACGAACAGGCTGCCGTACTGGGCATAGTGAGTGCCGCCGAAATCGCTCTTCAGCTTGTTGGCCAGCTCCGCGACCTTGCCGGCGTCGGGCTTGCCGCTGGGGTTCAGGGCCGTCTCCAGCAGTTGCTGGTAGACGATGGAGGCGCCCTGGGACTGGTTGGTCTGGTACTTCTGCCAGGCCTGCCAGCCGAACACCACGGCCAGCGCCAGTGCGCCGCCAGTGACGAGGGGCTTGCCGTTGCGCTGCCACCAATCCTTGATCGCCGCCAGTTCTTCGTCTTCGCTACGCGTGCTCACCCCAATCAACTCCTATGTTCCAAAGCTCAAGCCTGTTGCAGGCAGGCGGCCAGGTGCTCGGTCAGAGCATCCCAGGCAATGTTCTGTTGTTCCTGGTCTTCGCGCAGGGGTTTGAAACCTACCACGCGCTTGGCCAGTTCGTCCTCACCCAGGATCAGCGCATACCGTGCGCCGCTCTTGTCGGCTTTCTTGAACTGGCTCTTGAAGCTGCCGGCGGCGGCATTGACCAGCAGGCGCAGGCCCGGCAGGCCATCACGCAGGCGTTCGGCCAGGGCCAGGGCAGCCAGCTCGGCCGGCTCACCGAAGGCGCAGATGTAGACGTCGGCCGGGGCGTTAAGGGTGTCGGGGATCTGCTGCAGGGTCTCCAGCAGCAGCACCAGGCGCTCGACGCCCATGGCGAAGCCCACGCCCGGGGTCGGCTTGCCACCGAACTGGCTGACCAGCCCGTCGTAGCGGCCACCGGCACAGACGGTGCCCTGGGCGCCGAGCTTGTCGGTCACCCACTCGAAGACGGTGCGGCTGTAGTAATCGAGGCCACGTACCAGCTTCTGGTTGATCTCGTAGCGGATACCGACGGCATCCAGGCGCGCCTTGAGGCCCTCGAAGTGCGCGACGGACTCTTCGTCCAGGTAGTCGTGCAGCGTCGGCGCATCCACCAGCAGTGCCTGGGTATCGGCATTCTTGCTGTCGAGGATGCGCAGCGGGTTGGTGGTGAGGCGACGCTGACTGTCTTCGTCCAGGCGCTCGAAACGCTCCTGCAGGTAGGCCACCAGGGCGTCGCGGTAGCGCGCACGGGCCTCGCTGGAACCCAGGCTGTTCAGTTGCAGGGTCACGGCGTCGGCAATGCCGAGCTTCTGCCACAGGCGCCAGGTGAGCACGATCAGCTCGGCGTCGATGTCCGGCCCCGGGAGGTTGAACACTTCCACGCCGATCTGGTGGAACTGGCGGTAGCGGCCTTTCTGCGGCTTCTCGTAGCGGAACATCGGGCCGGCGTACCACAGCTTCTGCACCTGGCCACCGCCGGTGAGGCCGTGTTCGAGGACGGCACGCACGCAACCGGCTGTGCCTTCGGGGCGCAGGGTCAGCGACTCTTCGTTGCGGTCGAGAAAGGTGTACATCTCCTTGTCGACCACGTCGGTGCCCTCGCCGATGCCCCGTGCGAACAGCTCGGTGAACTCGAGGATGGGCAGGCGGATTTCCTTGTAGCCATAGCCGTCGAGCAGCGTGGCGAAGGTGTTTTCCAGGTAGCGCCAGGCAGGGGTCTGCTCCGGCAGGATGTCGTTCATGCCACGGATGGCTTGGAGGGTCTTGCTCACGGGGTGTCCTTAATTCAGCTGCGGGCGATGACGGCCGCGTCAGCCTCGGCCTTCTCGGCCGCCTTGCGACGGATCAGCCTCTCCAGCTCATCCACCAGGTTCTCGTTCTGCAGTTTCTGCGCCGGCTTGCCGTCGATGTAGACCAGGTTGTTCGGCGTGCCGCCGGTGAGGCCGACATGGGCCTCCTTGGCTTCGCCGGGGCCGTTGACCACGCAACCGATGACGGCGACGTCCAGCGGGACCAGCAGGTCCTCCAGGCGCCCTTCCAGTTCGTTCATGGTCTTGACCACATCGAAGTTCTGCCGCGAGCAACTCGGGCAGGCGATGAAGTTGATACCACGGGAGCGCAGGCGCAGGGACTTGAGGATATCGAAACCGACCTTGATCTCTTCCACCGGGTCGGCGGCCAGGGAGATGCGGATGGTGTCGCCGATGCCTTCGGCGAGCAGCATGCCTAGTCCGACCGCCGACTTGACGGTACCCGAGCGCAGGCCACCGGCCTCGGTGATGCCGAGGTGCAGGGGCTGCTCGATCTGCTTGGCCAGCAGGCGATAGGCGGCGACGGCCATGAACACGTCGGAGGCCTTCACGCTGACCTTGAAGTTCTGGAAGTCCAGCTTGTCGAGGTAGTCCACATGTCGCATGGCCGATTCGAGCAGGGCTTCCGGGGTGGGCTCGCCGTATTTCTTCTGCAGGTCCTTCTCCAGGGAACCGGCGTTGACGCCGATGCGGATCGGGATATTGCGGTCACGGGCGGCGTCGACCACGGCCTTGACGCGGTCCTCGCGGCCGATGTTGCCGGGGTTGATCCGCAGGCAGTCGACACCCAGTTCCGCCACGCGCAGGGCGATCTTGTAGTCGAAGTGGATATCGGCCACCAGCGGGACACGGACCTGCTGCTTGATCAGGCCGAAGGCTTCGGCTGCCTCCATGTCCGGCACGGATACACGGACGATATCGGCACCGGCTTCCTCCAGGCGACGGATCTGGCCGACGGTGGCGGCGACGTCGCAGGTGTCGGTGTTGGTCATGCTCTGCACGGCGATGGGGGCATCGCCCCCCACCGGCACGGAGCCGACCCAGATCTTGCGGGAGGGACGGCGTTTGATCGGGGATTCGCAATGCATCGTTTATTGACCCAGTTTCAGGCGAGCGGTCTCGCCATGGATGAACGGCGCGATATCCACGGGCTGGCCGTTGTAGCTGACCTGGGCGCCTCGGGCATAGCCCAGTCGCAGTTCGAGGGGCGCCTTGCCGGCAGCCTCGATGCTCTCGCCGGAGCGCTTGATCCCGCTCTGCAGCACAGCGCCGCCAGCATCGGTGAGCTGGAACCAGCAGTTGGCGGTGAACTGCACACGCACCACGCCTTCACCGGCAGCGGCCACGACCGGGGCACTGGGCGACGCGGCAGGCGCGGGTGCCTGGGCCGGGATAGCGGGCTGGGCCGGCGCAGTGGCCGGTGCTGCGGTGCTGGGTTGCGCGGGCTGAGCGGTAGCGGAATTGACGGTGGGGGTGGTTGCGGTAGCAGCCGGCGCCTGGGACGGCGTAGCGGGCTGCTGCGGCGAAACCGGGGGAACGGCGGCGGTCTCGCTACCAGCGGCCTGGGCTTCCTGCTCGGCTTCGACAACGGCCTGGTCTTCCGGCTCGTCCAGCGGGTGGATCTGGGTGGTACCGTCGGCACTCTCGACTTCCACGTGCTCCAGGCTCAGCTCGCTGTTGTCGCTGGCGCGACGCTCGGCCTGGTCCTGCCACCAGAGGAAGCCGATGACGCCGAGGGCGACGAGGATCGCGAAGCTGACGAAACGCAGCACGCTCTGGGACAGGCGAACCGGTTCCTCGATACGACCGAGGCTGTGTACGTTGCTGCCGGTGGCATCGGTACCGGTGTAACGATCGAACTCGGCAACCAGTTCAGCCTGGTCGAGCCCGATGAGCTTGGCGTAGGCGCGGATGTAACCGCGCGCGAAGGTGTGCCCGGGAAGCTGCTCGAAAGAGCCGGCCTCCAGTTGGCGCAACGCGTATTCGGTCAGGTTCAGCTGGCGGGCGATGTCGGCCAGGTCCAGGCCCTGGTTCTCTCGCGCCTGGCGCAGCACTTCGCCCGGATTTCCCCGGGTCGCTGCAACAGGTTCGGGTTGCGACGATTTCATCTTTGCTCCGACAGGTATTGCTGGTACTCGGGCGTACCGGGATAGAGGCGTTTGAGCTGCAGGCCCAGGCTGGCGGCCTGGTCACGGTCGTCGAAGACCGTGGCGATGCGCACGCCGAGCAGGAGGCTGCGGGCTGTCTGGGGGGCGATCTTGGTGTAACGCTCGTAGTAGTCACGGGCGGGGACGTATTGCTTCTCGTCGAACGAGAGGCTGGCCATTTCCAGCAATGCCACAGGCTGCTGGACGTTCAGGCGCAGGGACTTGTCAAAATACTGCTTGGCCTGGTCGGTACGCTTCATGCGCAGGGCCGTCAGGCCGAGGTTCTCGAACACTCGGGAACGCTCGGGATAGAGGCTGTCTTCCGCTGCTTCCTGGAAACGCTCGAGGGCTTCCTCGTAGCGCTTCTGCTCGAAGAGGAATCCGCCGTAGTTGTTGAGAATCCGCGCATCACGGCGGGACGAGAGCGCCTTGCGGTAGTGCTCGTCGGCCAGCTTGGGCTCCATCTCGGTCTGGAAAACCAGGGCCAGCGCAGCGTTGGCATCCGCACTGGAGGAATCAAGTTCGAGGGCCTTGCGCAGCGGAACCTTTGCACGCTCCGCAGCCCCCTGCTGCAGGTAGCCGAGGCCCAGCTGGATGTAGGCATCCCGGGCCTTTTCACGCCCCTCCGCGGTCCTCATCGGGTCCACCGAACCGGTGGATACGCAGCCAGTCAGGCCAGCGAGTACGAGAATGAGCGCAGCGCGCAGGGTCATGGGGTTCCTCCCTTCAGTTTCGATTGGCGGCGTTCAGGCCGGCGTCCGCATCGGTATCGAGCTGACGCAGGGCGATGTAACGCTCACTGCGGCGGGTACGGTCCATGACCTGCCCGACCAGTTGCCCACACGCGGCGTCGATGTCGTCGCCACGGGTGGTGCGAACGGTGACGTTGTGGCCAGCCTTGTGCAACAGGTCCTGGAAACGGCGAATGGCGTTGTTACTCGGCCGCTCGTACCCGGAGAAGGGGAAGGGATTAAACGGAATGAGGTTAATCTTGCAAGGAAAATCCTTGAGGAGTGCGATCATCTGCTCAGCATGGACAGGCTGATCGTTCACATCCTTGAGCAGTGTGTACTCGATGGTCAGGAAGCGCTTCTCGCCAAGGCGGGAGATGTAGCGATTGCAGGCATCCAGCACCACCGCGAGGGGGTACTTCTTGTTGATCGGTACCAGCTCGTTACGCAGTTCGTCATTGGGCGCGTGCAGGGACAGCGCCAGGGACACGTCGGTGACCTCAGCGAGCTTGTCGATCATCGGCGCCACGCCCGAGGTGGACAGGGTCACCTTGCGCTTGGAAATGCCGTAGCCGAGGTCGTCCATCATGATGGTCATGGCGGCGACGACGTTGTCGAAGTTCAGCAGCGGCTCGCCCATGCCCATCATCACCACGTTGGTGATGGCGCGGTCGATCTTGGCCGGCACGGTGCCGAAGGATTTGTTGGCGATCCAGACCTGGCCGATGATTTCGGCGGCGGTGAGGTCGCTGTTGAAGCCTTGCTTGCCCGTGGAGCAGAAGCTGCAGTCCAGCGCGCAACCAGCCTGGGACGAGACGCACAGCGTGCCGCGCCCTCCCTGGGGGATGTAGACGGTCTCGACGCAGCTGCCCGACGCCACCCGGACCACCCACTTGCGGGTGCCATCGCTGGAAATGTCCTGGCTGACCACTTCCGGGCCACGGATCTCGGCAGAGGCCTTGAGCTTTTCGCGCAAGGCCTTGCCGATATTGCTCATGGCGTCGAAGTCCTCGACGCCGAAGTGGTGAATCCACTTCATCACCTGACCGGCGCGGAAGCGTTTCTCCCCGATGGTTTCGAAGAAGCTTTCCAGTTGCGGCTGGGTCAGACCCAGCAGGTTCACTTTACCGGTCGATGCAGTCATGGCTTCACCCTCTCCCAGCCGCGATCAGCGGATGCGAGCGCACACCTCGGTGGCGGCGAAGAAGTAGGCGATCTCGCGAGCAGCGGAGGCCTCGGAGTCGGAACCGTGTACGGCGTTCTCGTCGATGGAAACGGCGAAATCAGCGCGGATGGTGCCGGCATCGGCTTTCTTCGGATCGGTAGCGCCCATCAGTTCACGGTTCTTGGCAATGGCGCCTTCGCCTTCCAGGACCTGGACAACGACCGGACCGGAAGTCATGAAGGACACCAGGTCCTTGAAGAACGGGCGCTCTTTGTGCTCGGCGTAGAAACCACCGGCTTCACGCTCGGACAGCTGGACCATCTTGGCGGCAACGACGCGCAGGCCGGCCTTTTCGAAGCGGGTGACGATCTCGCCGATGACGTTCTTGGAAACGGCGTCCGGCTTGATGATGGAGAGGGTACGTTCAACAGCCATGGAATTACTCCGGAAACTATGGATTAAAGCGAAAAATTAAACCCGCGAATTATACGCGGGTTCCTGTTAAATGCGTAGGGTGGCTGAGCAGGCCTCAGTCGGCCTCTTCGATCCAGGCCGCCTGGATCGCCTCCAGGACCTTCTCCCCGCCTCGCTGGGTGTCATCGTCGAACTCGGGCAGGTTGGTCACCCAGTTGTGGAGATCGACGAAATTGACGTAGCGCGGGTCCACGTCAGGCTTGCTTTCGGCGAGCTGGATGGCGATTTCCAGCACATCGACCCATTTCAGACTCATGGCGCGGCCCTCAGTGCTTTTCCGAAACCTGGTTGATGGTGTACTTCGGAATCTCCACCACCAGGTCCTCTTCGCCTACGACGGCCTGGCAGGACAGGCGCGACTCGGCCTCAAGCCCCCAGGCCTTGTCCAGCATGTCGTCCTCCAGCTCGTCGGAGGGCTCCATGGAGGCGAAGCCTTCACGCACGACCACGTGGCAGGTGGTGCAGGCACAGGACATCTCGCAGGCGTGCTCGATCTCCAGGCCGTTGCGCAGGGCCGCCGCGATGATGGTCTCGCCCGGCTGGGCCTCTACCACCAGCCCTTCGGGGCAGTGCTCGGCGTGGGGCAGGAATACGATCTGCGGCATGGGGTCATTCCTCGATTTCATTCAGTCGGCGCCCGGCGAGGGCTGCCTTGACACTGGCATCCATGCGCCGCGCCGCGAAGGCGTCGGTCACCTGGACCAGTCGTTTGGTCTGCTGCTCGATCGCCACGCCGTCACTGCCTTCGAGCAGCTCGCGCAACTGATCCAGCTGGTAGGCGATAGCGGCACGTTCGTCGGCGTCCAGCAGGGTGTCGCCGTCCGCCTGGACAGCCGCCTCGACTGCTTCGATCAGGCGGCGGGCCTCGACCTGGTGCTCACGCAGCACCCGGGCCTGCTTGTCGTCATTGGCGTACTGGAAAGAGTCCTGCAGCATGCGGGCGATCTCGCCATCGGTCAGGCCGTAGGACGGCTTGACCTGGATGCTCGCCTCGACACCCGAGCCCAGCTCGCGCGCGGTCACGCCCAGCAGGCCGTCGGCATCCACCTGGAAGGTGACGCGGATCTTGGCCGCACCCGCCACCATCGGCGGGATGCCGCGTAGCTCGAAGCGGGCCAGGGAGCGGCAATCCTTGACCAGTTCGCGCTCGCCCTGGAGCACGTGGATCATCATGGCGGTCTGGCCGTCGCGGTAGGTGGTGAAGTCCTGCGCACGCGCCACCGGGATGGTGGTGTTGCGCGGGATGACCTTCTCCATCAGTCCGCCCATGGTCTCGAGGCCAAGGGACAGCGGGATCACGTCGAGCAACAGCAGCTCTTCGCCACGCTTGTTGCCCGCCAGGATGTCAGCCTGGATGGCGGCGCCGATGGCCACCACTTGGTCCGGATCGATGTCGGTGAGCGGCTCACGCCCGAACAGGCCACCCACCGCCTCGCGAACGCGAGGCACACGGGTCGAACCGCCGACCATCACCACCGCCTCCACATCCTCGACTTCGATGCCGGCATCCCGCACGGCGCGGCGGCAGGCCTTGAGACTGCGCGCCACCATGGGCTCGATCAGTGACTCGAAGTGGGCACGGGTCAGGCTGGACGTCCAGCCACGGTAGGCAACGTCTACCTCGTCGGCCGTGGTAAGCGCTTCCTTGGCAGCGCAGGCCACCTGCAGCAGGTTGCGCTGGGCACCGGCATCCAGGTCAGCGGAAAGACCGGCCTGCTCGACGATCCAGCCAGCGATGGCATGGTCGAAGTCATCACCGCCGAGGGCGCTGTCACCGCCGGTGGCCAGGACCTCGAAGACGCCACGGGTCAGGCGAAGGATGGAAACGTCGAAGGTGCCGCCGCCCAGGTCATAGATGGCGACAACACCCTGGGCCTGCTTGTCCAGACCATAGGCGACCGCTGCCGCCGTCGGCTCATTGAGCAGGCGCAGCACATTCAGGCCAGCCAGGCGCGCGGCGTCCTTGGTGGCCTGCCGCTGGGCGTCATCGAAATAGGCCGGCACGGTAATGACCGCACCCACCAGCTCGCCCCCCAGGCTCGACTCGGCACGCTGGCGCAATGCGCGAAGGATCTCGGCGGACACCTCGACCGGACTGCGGACGCCCTGCACGGTCTCGATGAACGGCATGTGGGATTCGCCCGCGACGAAGCGGTAGGGCAGATGCTCGCCGAGGTGCTTCACATCCTCCAGGCCACGCCCCATCAGGCGCTTGACGGAGAGGATGGTGTTCAGCGGATCTTCAAGGGCGGTGTCACGGGCGGTACGCCCGACCTCGACCCGGTCGGCATGGTAGCGAACGGCCGAAGGGACGATCACGTCGCCTTGGGCATCGGGCAGGGGCTCGGCGACACCGCTTCTGACGGCGGCGACAAGGGAATTGGTGGTGCCGAGGTCGATCCCCACGGCCAGGCGACGCTGGTGCGGCTTGGGGCTCAGTCCGGGTTCGGCGATCTGCAGTAGGGCCATGCTGGTCTGCTAGTCAGGCGGCGCCCCCGCCATGGCGAGGGCGACAGGGTTAGTCGTCGAGGCGCTCTTCGAGTTGGCGCACTTCCTGGGCGAGCTTGTCGAGGAACTGCATGCGGCGCACGAGGCGCTCGGCTTCATCGCGGCGGGCTTCGTCATCCCAGCAGGTGGCAAACGCCGACTCGAGCTCGGCCTGGGCCGAGCGCAGGCGGCGCTTGAACGAGGCCACACCATCGAGATCGGCGGAGTCCTGAAGGTCTTCCAGCTCTTCGCGCCACTGCATCTGCTGCAGCAGGAAGCCGGGATCCTGGACGGTCGCCTCCAGCGGCAGCTCGCGCCCCTTCAGCGCCAACAGGTAGAGCGCGCGCCGCGGGGCACTGCGCAGGACCTGGTAGGCCTCGTTTAGCTGGGCGGCATGCTCAAGCGCCAGACGCTGCTCGCGCTCGGGCGCATCGACGAAGCGGTCGGGGTGGACGGTACGGGCCAGCTCGCGATAGCGAACCGCCAGGCGCTCCGGATCGATCTCGAAGCCGGGCTTGAGATCGAACAGCGCGAAGTGACAGGGACTACCCACACCGAACCTCAGACGTTGAAGCTTTCGCCGCAACCGCACTCGCCGCGAACGTTCGGGTTATTGAACTTGAAGCCCTCGTTGAGGCCTTCGCGGACGAAGTCCAGTTCGGTGCCGTCGAGGTAGGCCAGGCTCTTGGGATCGATGATCACCTTGACCCCGTGGCTCTCGTAGACGAGATCCTCGGACGCCACCTCGTCGACGAACTCCAGCACGTAGGCCAGGCCGGAGCAGCCGGTGGTGCGGACGCCGAGTCGGATGCCCTCGCCCTTGCCGCGCCCTTCGAGAGAGCGACGGACATGGCTGGCGGCGGCTTCGGTCATGCTGATGGCCATAACGACTCCTCGATGATCAGATCAGACCCTTCTTCTGCTTGTAGTCCTGGACGGCCGCCTTGATGGCGTCCTCGGCCAGGACCGAGCAGTGGATCTTCACCGGCGGCAGTGCCAGCTCTTCGGCAATGGTGGTGTTCTTGATGGCAGCGGCCTCGTCCAGGGTCTTGCCCTTCATCCACTCGGTGGCGAGGGAGCTGGAGGCGATGGCGGAACCGCAGCCGTAGGTCTTGAACTTGGCGTCTTCGATCACGCCCTGCTCGTTGACCTTGATCTGCAGGCGCATCACGTCGCCGCATGCCGGGGCGCCGACCATGCCGGTGCCGACGTTCGGGTCCTCGGCGTCGAGCTTGCCGACGTTCCGGGGGTTCTCGTAGTGGTCGATGACCTTTTCGCTGTATGCCATGTGCTTATTCCTCGCTCATCAGGGGTGGCGTCAGTGCGCCTGCCATTCGACCTTGGAGAGGTCGACGCCCTCTTTGTACATGTCCCACAGGGGGGACAATTCACGGAGTTTGTCCACCGCCTCGCGCACCTTGGCGGCCGCGTAGTCGACCTCTTCCTCGGTGGTGAAGCGGCCGAAGGTGAAGCGGATGGAGCTGTGCGCCAACTCGTCGTTACGGCCCAGGGCACGCAGCACGTAGGACGGCTCGAGGGAGGCGGAGGTGCAGGCCGACCCCGAGGACACGGCCAGGTCCTTGAGCGCCATGATCAGCGACTCACCTTCGACGTAGTTGAAGCTGAGGTTCAGGTTGTGCGGAACGCGGGCGGTGGCGCTGCCGTTCAGGTACAGCTCTTCCATACCTTCCAGGGCAGCCCAGAAGCGCTGGCTGAGACCACGGATGCGCTCGTTCTCGGAGGCCATTTCCTGCTTGGCGATCTGGAAGGCTTCGCCCATGCCGACGATCTGGTGGGTGGCCAGGGTGCCGGAACGCATGCCGCGCTCGTGACCGCCGCCGTGCATCATCGCCTCCAGGCGCACGCGCGGCTTGCGGCGTACGTAGAGAGCGCCGATGCCTTTCGGGCCGTAGGTCTTGTGGGCGGAGAAGGACATCAGGTCGACCTTGAGCTTCTCCAGGTCGATTTCCACCTTGCCGGTGGACTGGGCCGCATCCACGTGGAACAGGATGCCGCGGGCGCGGGTCAGCTCGCCGATGGCGGCGATGTCGTTGACGGTGCCGATCTCGTTGTTCACGTGCATGACAGAGACGAGGATGGTGTCGTCGCGCAGGGCCGCCTCGACCATCGCCGGGGTGATCAGACCGTCTTCACCGGGTTCCAGGTAGGTGACCTCGAAGCCTTCGCGCTCCAGCTGGCGAGTGGTGTCCAGGACCGCTTTGTGCTCGATCTTGGAGGTGATCAGGTGCTTGCCCTTGCTCTGGTAGAAGTGCGCGACACCCTTGATGGCGAGGTTGTCGGACTCGGTGGCACCGGAGGTCCAGACGATTTCGCGGGGGTCGGCATTGACCAGTTCAGCCACCTGGCGACGGGCGTTCTCCACCGCCTCTTCGGCTTTCCAGCCGAACACGTGGGAGCGGGAAGCGGGGTTACCGAAGTTGCCGTCGGCCAGCAGGCAATCGCTCATCTTCTGAGCAACGCGGGGGTCGACCGGAGTGGTTGCGGAGTAATCCAGGTAAATCGGCAATCTCATCGGTTGTCTCCTATCAGGCGGGTGCCCTGCTCATTCGATAGCGGACACTTCAATCTTTTCGGGGCTCGAATTCCGTCCACTGGGACGACGCTGGCCATGGCGCTCGTTCTGACGCTGGGCGACTTCCTGGACCTCGTTGCGACTGACGATGTCGCTCAGGCTGATGCTGCTGAGGAAGTCGTGGATCTGGAGGCTGAGGTCATCCCACAGGTGATGGGTCAGGCAGGCACCGCCGGAGGAGTCGCAGTTGCCCTGGCCCTGGCAGCGCGTGACGTCGACGGACTCGTTGACCGCATCGATGACCTGCGCCACGTAGATGCTGGAAACGTCGCGGGACAGCTGGTAGCCGCCGCCCGGGCCGCGAACGCTGCTGACCAGGTTGCCACGGCGCAACTTGGCGAACAGCTGCTCGAGATAAGAGAGGGAGATGCCCTGACGCTCGGAAATATCTGCCAGAGAAACCGGACCTTGCTGCGAGTGCAAAGCCAGGTCGAGCATGGCTGTGACGGCGTAGCGGCCTTTGGTGGTCAGTCGCATGGGAAGTCCACGGTTCGCTGAGGTGCGAGCGAGTATGCTATTCCCGACTATTTAAGTCAACTATAAGCCTGATTAAATAAGTCAGGTATTGCGCTAGACAGGGGCGCGAATGATATCAGAATTTCACCCCCTCGCCTATCAGACCGCCGGACGCTCCGTAGCGCCCTTTTCATCCTCGAAGGCCTCGCAACGCAACTCGGGCAGGGCTGCCGCGCGGTAATCGCTACCCAGCTCGGTCAGCGCCTTGCACATGCCATCGAGGCGCTGATCCACCGCCTGGACGTGATCGAGCAGTTGACCGATGGCGCGCGCCACCGGATCCGGCATGTCCTGACCGACGCCATAGGCATCGAAGCCGAAGCGTTCGGCGAGAGCCTGGCGCCGCGCAGCCTGCTCGGAATCCTCCTTGATGATGATCCGCGCAGGAATGCCGACCGCCGTTGCGCCAGCCGGGACGGCCTTGGTCACCACCGCATTGGAGCCGATCTTGGCACCCGCCCCGACCGTGAACGGGCCAAGCACCTTGGCCCCCGCTCCCACCACCACGCCATCTTCAAGAGTCGGGTGGCGCTTGCCCTTGTTCCAACTGGTGCCACCCAGGGTCACGCCCTGGTAGAGAGTGACGTCGTCACCGATTTCGGCCGTCTCGCCAATGACGATGCCCATGCCGTGATCGATGAAGAAGCGCCGACCGATCCGCGCACCGGGGTGAATCTCGATACCGGTCAACCAGCGACCGAAGTTCGACACCAGCCGCGCCGCCCACTTCCACCCGGCAACCCACAGCGCGTGCGCGACGCGATGCAGCCAGATGGCGTGCAGCCCCGGGTAGCAGGTGAGCACCTCGAAGGCCGTGCGCGCTGCCGGGTCACGGTGAAATACACCCCGGATGTCTTCTCGCATGCGAGCCAGCATCACTTCTCCCTCCGCTTCTGGATCTCGCCGCGCGCTGCCTTCTGCGTCTCGGTGAGGATGCCGCGCAGGATGTTCATCTCGAGCTTGCTGATGGAGGCGCGCCCGTAGAGGCGGCGCAGGCGGGTCATCAGGTGGCGGGGACGCTCAGGGTCAAGGAAGGCGATGTCCACCAGGGTCTGCTCCAGGTGACCGAAGAAGCGCTCGAGCTCGTCGACCGTCACCGGCTGCACGTTCTCCTCGGCCGTGAGCTCCACCTTCTCCATCTTGGTCGGCTGGCCCTGGACCTGCAGCCAGGCCATGCGTGCCTCGTAGGTCAACACCTGCACGGCGGACGCCAGGTTCAGGGAGCCAAAGGCCGGGTCGGACGGGATATGCACATGGAACTGGCAACGCTGCAGCTCGTCGTTGGTCAGGCCGGCGTATTCGCGCCCGAACACCAGGGCGACTTCGGCCCCGTCGCTGATCTGCTCGACACAACTGGCCGCGCACTCGCGAGGGTCCAGCAGCGGCCAGGGGATATGGCGATCCCGCGCGCTGGTGCCATAGACCAGGCTGCAGCCCACCAGCGCCTGCTCCAGGGTGTCCACCACCAGGGCGGATTCGAGGATATCGTCGGCACCCGAGGCGCGGGCATAGGCCTCGCGGTCGGGGAACTGCTCCGGTTGGACCAGCACGAGCTTCGACAGGCCCATGTTCTTCATCGCCCGCGCGGCACCGCCAATGTTGCCGGGATGACTGGTGCCGACCAGCACCACACGAATGTTCTGCAGCACGCCCGCCTGCTCCCACCTGGACTACAAAAGGGTGGGAAATCTTACAGAAACAGTCGGGTAAACACCACGAAGGCCGATGGGCGCATCTACATGGCCCGGGCTTTTCTGCTAGAATTCGCGGCTTTCTTTAACGACCCCAGGTATACGCCCCCATGCAGCCCATGCTGAACATCGCCCTGCGCGCCGCTCGCAGCGCCGGCGAATTGATCTTCCGTTCGATCGAGCGCCTGGACGTGATCGCCATCAACGAGAAGGACGCCAAGGACTACGTCACCGAAGTCGACCGCGCTGCCGAGGAAACCATCATCCAGGCCCTGCGCAAGGCGTATCCCACCCACGGCATCCTGGGCGAGGAAGGCACCTCCATCGCCGGCACCGGCGAGGGCGCCGACTACCAGTGGATCATCGACCCGCTGGACGGCACCACCAACTTCATCCGCGGCGTCCCGCACTTCGCCGTCAGCATCGCCTGCAAATACAAGGGCCGCCTGGAACATGCCGTGGTCCTCGATCCGGTCCGCCAGGAAGAGTTCACCGCCAGCCGTGGCCGTGGCGCCGCCCTGAATGGCCGCCGCCTGCGCGTCAGCAACCGCAAAAGTCTGGAAGGCGCCCTGCTCGGCACCGGCTTCCCCTTCCGTGACAGCCAGCTCGACCACCTGGACAACTACCTGAACATGTTTCGCAGCCTGGTCGGCCAGACCGCAGGCCTGCGCCGCGCCGGCTCCGCGAGCCTGGACCTGGCCTATGTCGCCGCCGGCCGCTTCGATGCGTTCTGGGAGTTCGGCCTGTCCGAGTGGGACATGGCAGCAGGCGCCCTGCTGGTTCAGGAAGCCGGCGGCCTGGTGAGCGACTTCACCGGCGGTCACGACTTCCTGGAAAAGGGCCACGTCGTGGCCGGCAACACCAAGTGCTTCAAGGCCGTGCTGACTGCCATCCAGCCGCACCTGCCGCCTTCGCTGAAGCGCTGAACCGCGACTGCAACGAAAAAGGCGCCTTACGGCGCCTTTTTCATGGGCGAAAACCAGCGGTTACTGGTTGACGCCGGCCTGCTGCAACGGCTGGCGCTGCGACAGGATCAGGCGACCGTCCTTGCCCACCGGGATCTGAGCACCCGGATCGTGATCCATGCGCACCTGGTTCACACGGCCGTCCATCTGGTACTGCACGTCATAGCCGACCACCTTCTCGCTGGTCTCGTGCACGGTGTTGCAACGGGTTTCGGTGGTGGTGTAGGTGTCGCTGTTCTGCATGTGCTCCTGCACCTTGTTACCCGCATAACCGCCGCCCACGGCGCCAGCCACGGTCGCGATCTTCTTGCCGTTGCCGCCGCCGACCTGGTTGCCCAGCAGGCCTCCCGCCACCGCGCCGAGCACGGTACCGGCGATCTGGTGCTGGTCCTGGACCGGCCGTTGACGGGTCACGGCGACATCCTTGCAGACCTCGCGCGGGGTCTTGATGGTCTCCTTGACGGGCTGTACCGCGAGCACCTCGGCGTATTCCGGGCTATTGCCCACAAGGCTGTAGGTTGCGACGGCGCCACCGGCGGTTACACCGACCGCACCCAGCACCGCGCCGACGAGCATCGACTTGTTCACTTGAACCTCCTGGTTTCACTCCGGGCTTTCGCCCTATGCCTTGCCTTGGATTACACGCACTCACCCAAGTTCCTACAGACCGACCAGCAACACAGCCAATGGGATGTCTTTCACAAAGCCAGAAACGAGAAAGGCCCGCTTTCGCGGGCCTTTCCGATGAAGCACACCTGCTGTCAGGGGCGCTCGTCTACTTCGGCAGTCGCGGCCGGCGGGATGAGGTCCTCGGAGGTCAGCTTCAGCCAGATGAGCACCGGCGCACTGATGTAGATCGAGGAGTAGGTCCCCACCACGACACCCACCATCAGCGACAGGGCAAAGCCGTGCAGGCTGTCGCCACCGAACAGCAGCAGCGCCAGCAGGGCCAATGCCGTGGAGGTGGAAGTGGCGATGGTACGCAGCAGCGTCTGGGTGCAGGACACGTCGATGTTCTCGATCAGGTCCGCCTTGCGCAGGACGCGAAAGTTCTCGCGGATCCGGTCGAAGATGATGATGGTGTCGTTGAGCGAGTAACCGATCATCGCCAGCACCGCCGCCAGCACCGTCAGGTCGAACGGCACCTGGAAGAACGCCAGGATGCCCAGGGTGACGATCACGTCGTGGATCAGCGATGCCACCGCACCAACGCCGAACTTCCACTGGAAGCGGAAGCCGAGGTACAGCAGGATGCCGCCCAGCGCCAGGAGCATCGCCAGGCCGCCCTGGTCGCGCAGCTCCTCACCCACTTGCGGGCCGACGAACTCGACGCGCTTCACGGTGAACTGGGTGTCGGCGTCGATCTTGCGCAGCGAAGCCGCCACCTGGTTACCTAGCTGCGGGTCTTCGCCAGCCAGGCGGACCAGCACGTCGGTGGTGGCGCCGAAGCTCTGCACCACCGCATCGCGGTAACCGGCCTGCCCCAGCTCTTCCTTGATGCGCTCGAGGTTGGCCGGTTTCTCGTAGGACAGCTCGATCAGGGTCCCGCCGGTGAAGTCCAGGCCGAAGTTCAGGCCCTTCATGAACAGGGCACCGATGCCGATCAGGCTGATGACGACGGTGATGGCGAACGCGAGGTTGCGGATCGCCATGAAGCGAATGGTTGACTTGATCATGGCTGCCTCAGATCCACAGTTTCTTGAAGTTGCGGCCACCGAAGATCAGGTTGACCTGGCCTCGGGTGAACATGATCGCGGTGAACATCGAGGTGACGATACCCAGCGACATGGTGACGGCGAAGCCCTTGATCGGCCCGGTACCCAGGGCGAAGAGGATGCCGCCCACCAGCAGGGTGGTCAGGTTCGAGTCGACGATCGCGGTGTAGGCACGGTCGAAGCCCTCGTGGATCGCACGCTGGACCCCCATCCCATTGGCCAGCTCCTCGCGTATCCGCGAGTAGATCAGCACGTTGGCGTCCACCGCCATGCCCAGGGTCAGGACGATACCGGCGATACCCGGCAGGGTCAGGGTGGCACCGATCACCGACATCAGGCCGACCAGCAGCACCAGGTTGAATGCCAGAGCCACGGTGGCCAACACACCGAAGAAGCGGTAGATCGCGATGATGAACAGCGACACGAAGACCATCGCCCACTCGGTGGACTCGATGCCCTTGACGATGTTCTCGGCACCCAGGCTCGGGCCGATGGTGCGCTCTTCGGCGAAGTACATCGGCGCAGCCAGACCACCGGCACGCAGCAGCAGGGCCAGCTCGGAGGATTCACCCTGGCCGTTCAGGCCGGTGATACGGAACTGGCTGCCCAGCGGCGACTGGATGGTCGCCAGGCTGATGATCTTCTTCTCTTCCTTGAAGCTCTGGACCTCGACTTCCTTCTCGACGCCATCCACCACCTGCTTCACGTAGCGGCTCTGCGGACGTTGCTCGATGAAGATCACCGCCATGCTGCGGCCCACGTTGTTGCGGGTGGCACGGTTCATCAGCTCGCCACCGTGGCCATCGAGGCGGATGTTCACCTGCGGGCGGCCATTCTCGTCGTAGCTCGCCTGGGCATCGGTGACCTGGTCACCGGTGATGATCAGGCTGCGCTCCAGCGGCACCGGCGGACGACCCGGCTCGCGGAATTCGAAGGATTCGGTGCTGGCCTTGTTGGCATCGGCCGCAGCCGCCAGGCGGAATTCGAGGTTGGCGGTCTTGCCGAGGATACGCTTGGCTTCGGCAGTGTCCTGCACGCCGGGCAGTTCCACCACGATGCGGTTGGCGCCCTGGCGCTGGACCAGCGGCTCGGCGACACCCAGCTCGTTCACGCGGTTGCGGACGGTGGTGAGGTTCTGCTTGATGGAGTATTCGCGGATCTCGGTGACCTTGGCCTGGGTCAGGGTGAGGGTCAGGACCTGCTGGTCGCCGCGCTCGCCGGTCTTCAGGTCGAAGTCATTGAAGGTCTTGCGGATCAGGGACTGGGCCTTGTCCAGGCTCTCCTGGTCGCTGAAGCCCAGCTGGAAGCCGTTGTCGACGCCCGGCAGGCTGCGGTAGCGCACGCGCTCCTTGCGCAGCAGGGTGCGGACTTCGCCTTCGTAGATTTTCAGGCGCGAGGTCAGGGCCTTCTCCATGTCCACTTCCAGCAGGAAGTGCACACCACCGGAGAGGTCGAGGCCCAGCTTCATCGGCGAGGCACCCAGGCTGCGCAGCCACTGGGGCGTGGTGGGGGCCAGGTTGAGAGCAACCACGTAGTCGTCACCCAGTGCACGGCGGATGGCGTCCTTGGCCGGCAGCTGGTCGCCCAGCTTGGTCAGGCGGAACAGACCACCACGCTCGCTGATGCTGGAGCTCTTGACCTCGATGCCGGCTTCCTTCAGCGCCGCCAGCGCGCGGTCCACATCGGGCTGCTGGATCTTCAGCGCGGTGCTGGTACCGGAAATCTGGATCGCCGGATCATCGGGATAGAGGTTGGGTGCGGAATAGATGAGGCCGACGGTGAGGACCGCCAGGATCAGCAGGTACTTCCACAGGGGATATTTGTTGAGCATGACACCGCCCGTTATGACGCGGGGCGCCCAAGGCGCCCCGTGAATGGTGAAGATGATTCGTTAGATGGCTTTCAGCGTGCCTTTCGGCAGAGTCGCGGCGATAGCGACCTTCTGGATCTTCAGCTCGACGGTGTCGGACACCTCGATGACCACGAAGTCATCGGACACCTTGACCACCTTGCCGGCGATGCCGCCGGAGGTGACCACTTCGTCACCTTTCTGCAGGCCGGAGAGCAGGTTCTTGTGCTCCTTGGCGCGCTTGGACTGGGGACGCCAGATCATCAGGTAGAAGATGACCAGGAAACCGATCAGGAAAACCCACTCGAAGCCGGTGCCGGCAGGACCTGCGGCGGCGGCCGGAGCGGCTGCGTCGGCGTAGGCGGCGGGGATCAGAAAGCTCATGTAGCACTCCTGTTGCGGAAATTTGAAAAGTGTTCGGCTTGGAAAAATGCGGCGTTATCAGTCCAGGGGCGGTGTCGGTAGTCCGCGCCGGGCGTAGAAGGCATCGACGAAGTCGGCCAATTTACCCTGTTGAATAGCCTCGCGCAAACCAGCCATCAGGCGCTGGTAATGCCGCAAGTTGTGGATTGTATTCAACATGCTGCCGAGCATTTCGCCGCATTTATCCAGATGGTGGAGATAAGCCCGTGAGAAGTGTTTGCAGGTGTAACAGTCGCAGCCAGGTTCCAGCGGCGAATCATCGTGACGGTGCACGGCGTTGCGGATTTTCAGCACGCCGGTGTCGATGAAAAGATGGCCGTTGCGCGCGTTGCGGGTGGGCATCACGCAGTCGAACATGTCGACGCCACGGCGCACGCCTTCCACAAGGTCCTCCGGTTTGCCGACACCCATCAGGTAGCGCGGCTTGTCCGCCGGCAGGTGCGGCGGGAGGAAGTCGAGCACGCGGATCATCTCTTCCTTGGGCTCGCCCACCGACAACCCGCCGATGGCCAAGCCGTCGAAGCCGATTTCCAGCAGGCCTTCGAGGGAGCGCAGACGAAGCTCCTCGTGCATGCCGCCCTGGACGATGCCGAACAGCGCGGCGGTGTTCTCGCCATGGGCAGCCTTGGAACGCTTGGCCCAGCGCAGCGACAGCTCCATGGAGCGCTTCGCGGTGTCGAAGTCCGCCGGGTACGGGGTGCATTCGTCGAAGATCATCACGATGTCGGAGCCCAGATCACGCTGGACCTGCATGGACTCCTCGGGCCCCATGAACACCTTGGCGCCATCCACCGGCGAGGCGAAGGTCACGCCCTCTTCCTTGATCTTGCGCATCGCCCCCAGGCTGAACACCTGGAAGCCGCCGGAGTCGGTGAGGATCGGGCCCTGCCACTGCATGAAGTCGTGCAGGTCGCCGTGGCGCTTGATCACCTCGGTACCCGGGCGCAGCCAGAGGTGGAAAGTGTTGCCGAGGATGATCTGCGCACCGATGCCTTCGATATCACGCGGCAGCATCCCCTTCACCGTGCCGTAGGTGCCTACGGGCATGAAGGCGGGCGTCTCGACCACGCCACGGGGGAAAGTCAGGCGCCCGCGACGGGCCTTGCCCTCGGTGGCGAGCAGTTCGAAGCTCATGCGGCAGGTGCGCGTCATGCGAGGTCCTCGGGCCCGCGCGGAGCGGGATTGCGGGTGATGAACATGGCATCACCGTAGCTGAAGAAGCGATAGCCCTGCTCCACCGCCGCCCCGTAGGCGGCCATGGTCTCCGGATAGCCGGCGAAGGCCGAGACCAGCATCAGCAGGGTGGATTCGGGCAGGTGGAAATTGGTGACCAGGGAATCCACCACATGGAAGGGTCGCCCGGGGTACAGGAAAATGTCGGTGTCGCCACTGAAGGGCTTGAGCTGACCATCCCGCGCGGCGCTTTCCAGCGAACGCACGCTGGTGGTGCCGACGGCGATCACGCGCCCGCCGCGCGCCCGGCAGGCGGCGACGGCATCCACCACATCCTGCTTCACCTCGAGCCACTCGCTGTGCATGTGGTGGTCCTCGATACGCTCCACCCGTACCGGCTGGAAGGTACCGGCCCCCACGTGCAGGGTGACGAAGGCGCGCTCGACGCCCTTGGCGGCGATGGCGTCCAGCAGGGCCTGGTCGAAATGAAGGCCCGCAGTGGGCGCCGCGACGGCACCGGCGTGCTGCGCGTACACCGTCTGGTAGCGCTCGCGGTCGGCGTCCTCGTCAGGGCGATCTATATAAGGAGGCAATGGCATGTGCCCGACCCGCTCAAGCAGCGGCAGCACCTCTTCGGCGAAGCCCAGCTCGAACAGCGCGTCATGGCGAGCCAGCATGGTGGCCTCGGCGCCGCCGTCGATGAGAATCGTCGAACCCGGCTTGGGTGACTTGCTCGAACGGACGTGGGCCAGCACGCGATGACTGTCCAGCACGCGCTCTACCAGGATCTCCAGCTTGCCGCCCGAAGCCTTCTGCCCTAACAGACGCGCCGGGATCACCCGGGTGTTGTTGAACACCATCAGGTCGCCAGGGCGCAGGTAATCGAGCAGATCGGCAAAGCCACGGTGGGCCATTTCGCCGCTGGCGCCATCGAGCACGAGCAGGCGACTGGCACGTCGCTCGCTCAGCGGGTGGCGGGCGATCAGGTGTTCGGGAAGGTCGAAATGGAAATCGGCAACGCGCATGGTGGGTCGTCTCACAGGGGCGCGAATAGTAGCGGAATTAGGTAAATCTGACCACGCAGGCGGTCCCGCCTCTAAGCGCGCAATCCGGGACAAACTGCTTAGCGAGCCCCCAGGAATAGCGCCGCCAGCGAACGATAAGTATCATTGCGCCATCATCACTCAAGGAACGACTTATGAGAAAAGCTCTAACACTTGCAGGTATTGCCGCTTTTTGCCTGAGCGGGTGCAGCATGACCCTTCCTGTAAAAGGACAACTGCAAAAAACGGATGAGCACTTCAGTGGCACAGCTACCGGCTATATGGATGGCAGCGGAGTTCTCAAGATCGTCACAAGCAAAGGCAGCGTCTGCGAAGGTAATTTTGTGTATGTAACCACCCGTCAGGGAGAAGGGGTGTTCGCCTGCGACGATAAACGTAGTGGCCCCTTCAGCTTCGTATCGACGGGAAGCAAAGGGACAGGATTTGGAGAGCTTGGCGGTGAGCGCTTCACCTTTACTTTCGGCAGCTGAAAAGGGCCCATCTCACAAAGCTCCTAAGTAATCATTCGCCCCAGTAGCAGCTAGATTGACCAGCCCTGGCAGCCTCCCTATACTGCGCCGCCATCGTGCCTCGGTGGCGGAATGGTAGACGCGGCGGATTCAAAATCCGTTTCTGGCGACAGAGTGAGAGTTCGAGTCTCTCCCGGGGCACCACGATCCTTAGGTCGCAAGACCACCTCCCCTCGTATCAATTCGTCCTTGTCTGCGCTGTTCAGCGTTCCCAGAACGACATGTCGTCGCTTGCGCACATGCCGCGTCGAAACTCGCCCGCACGGGGGATTGGCAGCCCCGGACAGTTAGCGTAGAGTGTCACGCACTGTGTTTGCATGGGTCGCTGTTGAATCGTGACCTGATGCAGTAGATCCGACAGATCCGCTACATCCCGCTCGACTTCTCTTACTCTTTGCAACCAGTTCCTAGCCCTCGGCCCAATGTCGGGCAGAGGCTGAAAATCAACTCCAGTTCCAAGGAAATTGAGACATGTCGAATCGTCAAACCGGCACCGTTAAGTGGTTCAACGACGAGAAGGGCTTTGGCTTCATCACCCCCGAGAGCGGTCCGGATCTGTTCGTACACTTCCGCGCCATCGAAGGCAGCGGCTTCCGCAGCCTGAAGGAAGGCCAGAAGGTTACCTTCGAAGCCGTCCAAGGCCAGAAAGGCATGCAAGCTGACAAAGTCCAAGTCCTGGCCTAAGTCGCTGCAAGAGAACCCCTGATGTTTCATCAGGGGTTTTTTTATGCCCGCGTTTCAGTGCCTGCCCTTAGAATGCGGCGTCTTCACACGTGACAAGGGCCCTCCATGCCGAAACACATTCTGCGCCCGGAAGGCGAGTTCCCCACAGCTGGGGCCGTTCGCCGCTTCGCCGCCATCTTCTATGACTTCCTCCTCAGCGTCGCCCTGCTGATGGTGGTCACCCTCTTCTACCAGCAGGTCATCCTGCGTTCGATCTACGGCGGCGAGCGCCTGCGGGAAATGGCCGAGCAGGGCCTGCTGGCCCATGACCCGGTCCTGTCCACCGTGCTGCTCTTCAGCCTGTTCGCCTTCTTCGCCAAGTTCTGGACCCACAACGGCCAGACCCTCGGCATGCAAGTGTGGGGCGTGCGCATCCAGAATCGCGACGGCTCGGCGGTCAGCCTGTGGCAGGCCCTGCTGCGCTTCGTGGTCGCCATGGGTTCCTGGCTCTGCTTCGGCCTCGGCTTCCTGTGGATGCTCTGGGACAAGGACAAACGCACCTGGCACGACCGCTACTCGGAGAGCATCGTGGTGCAACTTCCCAAGAGCGCTCACAAGAAATAGCGAACACGAAAAAGCCGGCTCGAAGCCGGCTTTTTCATGAGCGATCTGATCAGCCAGCCCGGCGCAACAGCCAGACACCTGCCAACGCGCAGATACCCGCAGGAATCAGCACCGCCAGGAACGGCGGGAAGCCGAACACCAGGCTCGACGGTCCCAGCAGATCCTGGCTGATACGCACCACGAAACCGATGACCACACCGGTGAAGATGCGCTGCCCCAGGGTCACCGAACGCAGCGGCCCGAAGATGAACGAAATCGCCATCAGCACCAGCGCCCCCGTCACCAATGGCTGCAGCAGCTTGGTCCAGAAGGCCAGCCAGTAGCGACTGTTGTTCAGCCCCTGCTCCGCCAGGTAGTGCACATAGCTCCACAAGCCACTGATGGACAAGGCCTCGGGCTCCATCACCACCGTACTGAGCAGTTGCGGGTTGAGCTGGATGTCCCAGCGCTCGCTGCCCGCCTCTACCACCTCGGTGTGGTCGCCGCGGAAGTGCGTAGTGGTCACCTCCTCCAACTGCCAGTGATCACCCTGGTACAACGCACGCCGGGCGAAGCTGGCGGCCTGCATGTGCCGCTCACCGTCGAACTCATAGCGGGTCACGCCATAGAGCACGCCATTGGGTTGCACGGCGTTGATGTGCACGAACTCGTTGCCCTGGCGGTGCCACAGGCCGCGTTTGGAGGTCTGGGCCTCGCCGCCGCCCTGCGCCAGGGCGCGGTTGGCCTGGGCCAGGTTCTCGCTCCAGGGCGCCACGTACTCACCCAGCAGGATGCCCGCCAGCATCAGCACCAGCAGCGGCTTCATCACTGCCCAGACGATACGGCCGATGGAAACACCGGCCGCCCGCATGATGGTCAGCTCACTGCTGCTGGCCAGGGTGCCGAGGCCGATCAGGCTGCCGATCAGCGCCGCCATGGGCAGCATCTCGTAGGCGCGGCGCGGCGCGGTGAGCAGCACGTAGCAGATGGCGTCCATCAGGGTGTAGCTGCCCTCAATGTCGCCCAACTCATCGATGAAGGCGAACAGCAGCGCCAGGCTGACGATCACACCCAGCACCGCCAGGATGCCGAAGAACACGCTGGTACCGATGTACCTGTCCAGCTTAGCCATGGGCCACCTCACGAGCAGAACGACGGGCAGCCCACTTCAGGCGGAGCGGTTCCCAGTAGAGCAACAGCAGCCCCACGCTCAGGAAGATGCCATGCACCCACCACAAGCCGAGGGCCATCGGGATCTTGCCCTTGTCGAGCTGGCCACGGGCGGCGATCAGCATCGACAGGTAAGCCATATAAAGAAGGATCGCCGGCAGCAGCTTGAGGAAGCGCCCCTGGCGCGGATTCACCCGCGACAGCGGCACCGCCAGCAGGGTCACCACGAACACCAGCACCGGGATGGACAGGCGCCACTGCAGCTCAGCCTGGTAGCGCGGGTTGTCGCTGCCCAGCAGGTCGCGGGTCGGGATCGCCTCGCGCTCGCCGATCTCGGCACTGATCTCCGGCTTCGGCAGGAGGATGCCGTAGGTCCCGTACTTGATGGCCCGGTAGTCGGCCTTGCCCGGATTACCGTCGTAGCGGTATCCGTTCTCCAGGATCAGGTAACGACTGCCATCCTCATGGATGACCTGGCGCCCGCTCTCGGCCACCAGCACCCCGATGCCCTGCTCCTTGTTGTCCTGGGACAGGCGCTTCTCGGAGATGAACACCCCGCCCAGCTCGCCACGGTCCGCCGACAGGCTCTCGGTGTAGGTCACCCGGTTGCCATTCTTCAGGGTCTGGAAGCGCCCCGGCACCAGCGTGTCGAACTCGGTCAGCGCGTCCTGCTGGTTGAGGATGCGGCCCACCGCCGTCACGCCCTGGGGCGCCAGGCCCAGGCTCAGCCAGGCCACCATCAGCGCGACCAGCGTCGCCGGCGCCAGGCTGTACGCCATCAGACGCTGCTGGCTCATGCCGGTGGCGGAAAGCACCGTCATCTCGCTGTCCAGGTACAGCCGACCGTAGGCCAGCAGGAAGCCGAGGAACAGGCCAAGCGGCAGGATCAGCTGGAGGAAGCCCGGTATGCGGTAGCCCATGATCAGGAACAGCACGCCAGGGTCCAGGGCACCCTGCGCCGCCTGGGCCAGGTACTTGATGAATCGACCGCTCATGATGATCACCAGCAACACGGCGCTCACCGCACTGAGGGTCACCAGGACTTCGCGGGACAGGTAACGGAAGACGATCAAACCAGACACTCCAGGGTTGTCAGGCTCAGGCGGCTACGCTCAAACTAGCCGCTTTGTGGCCGGCACGCCCGAACGGGCACGCCACGGAAAATGGCCGGCATTATACCCTGCAATCCCGACTCTTTGTCTTGGGGACATCACATGGAATTCCTCGTCAAAAGCGCACGCCCGGAAACCCTGAAGACCGCCACCCTGGTGGTCGCCGTCGGAGAAGGCCGCAAGCTCGGCACCGCTGCCGGCGCGCTGGACACCGCCACCGGCGGCGCCATCGCCACCCTGCTCAAGCGCGGCGACCTGGCCGGCAAGGTCGGCCAGACCCTGCTGCTGCACAGCCTGCCCAACCTGAAGGCCGACCGCGTGCTGCTGGTCGGCGTCGGCAAGGAGCGCGAGCTGACCGACCGTCAGTTCCGCAAGGTGGCCGCTGCCGTTGGCGGCGTGCTCAAGGGCCTGGGCGGCAGCGATGCCGTGCTCACCCTCGGTGAACTCAAGGTCAAGGGCCGCGATGCCTACGGCAAGGCTCGCCTGCTGGTGGAGACCCTGGCCGACGGCAGCTACCGCTTCGACCGTTTCAAGAGCACCAAGGCCGATGCCCCGGCCCTGAAGAAGATCACCCTGCTGGCCGAGAAGGCCGAGCAAGCCGACGTCGAGCGCGGCAGCCTGCACGCCCGCGCCATCGCTACCGGCATGGCCTACACCCGCGACCTGGGCAACCTGCCGCCGAACCTCTGCCACCCCAGCTTCCTCGCCGAAGAAGCCAAGGCCCTGGCCAAGGCCCACAAGAACCTCAAGGTCGAGGTGCTGGACGAGAAGAAGCTCAAGGAGCTCGGCGCCGGCGCCTTCCTCGCCGTCGCCCAGGGCAGCGAGCAGCCGCCGCGGATGATCGTGCTCAACTACCAGGGCGGCAAGAAGGACGACAAACCCTTCGCCCTGGTCGGCAAGGGCATCACCTTCGACACCGGCGGCATCAGCATCAAGCCCGCCGCCGGCATGGACGAGATGAAGTACGACATGTGCGGCGCCGCCAGCGTCCTCGGCACCTTCCGTGCCGTGCTGGAGCTGCAGCTGCCGATCAACCTCGTCGGCCTGCTGGCCTGCGCCGAGAACATGCCCAGCGGTGGCGCCACCCGCCCCGGCGACATCGTCACCACCATGAGCGGCCAGACCGTCGAGATCCTCAACACCGACGCCGAAGGCCGCCTGGTGCTGTGCGACACCCTCACCTACGCCGAGCGCTTCAAGCCCCAGGCCGTGATCGACATCGCCACCCTCACCGGAGCCTGCATCGTCGCCCTGGGCGCCAACACCTCCGGCCTGATGGGCAACAACGACGCCCTGGTAAAGCAGATCCTCAAGGCCGGCGAGTACGCCGACGACCGCGCCTGGCAGCTGCCGCTGTTCGAGGAATACCAGGAGCAGCTCGACAGCCCCTTCGCCGACATCGCCAACATCGGCGGGCCCAAGGCCGGCACCATCACCGCCGGATGCTTCCTGTCGCGCTTCGCCAAGAAGTTCCACTGGGCCCACCTGGACATCGCCGGCACCGCCTGGGTCAGCGGCGGCAAGGACAAGGGCGCCACCGGCCGCCCGGTCCCGCTGCTCACCCAGTACCTGCTCGACCGTCTCTGATCCACTGCGACACCTCCCGGCGCCCCAGGCGCCGGGCCTCTTTCCAGGAACACCGAAATGACCCGCGTCGAGTTCTACGTCCTGTCCACCAGTACCCCGGCAGACCGCCTGCGCGCCGCCTGCCAGCTGGCCGGCAAGGCCTGGCGCCATGGCATGCCGGTGTTCGTCCGCTGCGCAGACGACGCCCAGGGCCAGGCCCTGGACGAACTGCTCTGGCAGTTCCGCGCCGAGACCTTCATCCCCCACGCACAGCACGGGGAAGACCCGCACGCCCCGGTGGTCATCGGCCGGGACCAGCAGCCCGGCGCCAGCCAGGGCCTGCTGATCAACCTCGACCCGACCCTCTCGCCCCACCTCGGCCACTTCAGCCGGGTCATCGAGATCGTCAACCAGGAGCCAGCCCTGCTTGCCGCCTGCCGGGAGAATTTCCGCACCTACCGGCAGCGGGGCTATGATCCCAAACGAGTCGAACTCTGAGCCGCACCATGGACAACCCCAGCCAGCCTCCCCGCCCGGCCCACCTGCTGGACGACCTCGAGTCCATCCGCGCCCTGCTCGATGAACACACCAGCAGCGAGCCGCCCCTGCTCACCGAATCGGTGGACCCTGCCAGCATCCCCCTGCTGTCCGAGATCGTCGAACCGCCGCCGTTCAGCCTCAGCCCCGCTCCCGCGCCCCAGGCCGCCCAGCCGGCGACGCCCAATGCCCCGCGCCAGGCACCCGCACCGACGCCCGCTCCCGTGAAGGCCGCCGCCCCCGTACCGCCCGTCGTCCCGGCGCCCAGTGCCGCCCAGCCCTCCGTGCGCGCCGGCGTCGAAGCCGCCACGCAAACCCAGCTCGATCGCCTGGACGGCGAGCTGCGCGCCGCCGCCCAACTGATCCTGCAGGACGTCATCGACGACTTCGTCCCGCAGATCGAAGCCGAGCTCAAGCGCCGCCTCAACGCCCGCCTCGCCCGCCTGCTTCCCCAACTGCCGCGACGCAGCTGACCGCCTGCTTAGCGGCCTTTGGCCGCCTGGGTTTTGCCCGTTATACTCGGCGGCTTTCCGATCAGTTGCCGACACGGTCCCGCCGCACACATGGACAAGACCTACCAGCCCCACGCCATCGAAACTTCCTGGTACCAGACCTGGGAGAAGAACAACTACTTCGCCCCGCAAGGTTCCGGCGAGCCCTACACCATCATGATCCCGCCGCCGAACGTCACCGGCAGCC
This sequence comes from Pseudomonas sp. SLBN-26, assembly GCF_006715895.1. NCBI lineage: Bacteria > Pseudomonadati > Pseudomonadota > Gammaproteobacteria > Pseudomonadales > Pseudomonadaceae > Pseudomonas > Pseudomonas sp. SLBN-26. The sequence continues at coordinate 5,545,832 of NZ_VFOB01000001.1, read as the reverse complement.
TGCACATGGGCCACGGCTTCAACAACGCGATCATGGATGCGCTGATCCGCTTCCGCCGCATGCAGGGCCGCAACACCCTGTGGCAGCCCGGCACCGACCACGCCGGCATCGCCACCCAGATGGTGGTGGAGCGCCAACTGGCCGCCCAGGGCATCAGCCGCCATGACCTCGGCCGCGAGCAGTTCCTCGACAAGGTCTGGGAGTGGAAGGAACAGTCCGGCGGCACCATCACCCGCCAGATCCGCCGCCTCGGCTCCTCCGTCGACTGGTCGCGCGAGCGCTTCACCATGGACGACGGCCTCTCCGAAGCGGTCAAGGAAGCCTTCGTCCGCCTGCACGAAGACGGCCTGATCTACCGCGGCAAGCGCCTGGTCAACTGGGACACCAAGTTCCACACCGCCATCTCCGACCTCGAAGTGGAGAACCACGACGAGAAAGGCCACCTGTGGAACCTGCGCTACCCCCTGGCCGACGGCAAGAAGACCGCCGAAGGCAACGGCTACCTGATCGTCGCCACAACCCGCCCGGAAACCATGCTGGGTGACAGCGCCGTCGCCGTGCACCCGGAAGACGAACGCTACAAGGCCCTGATCGGCAGCTTCGTCGAACTGCCCCTGGTCGGCCGCCGCATCCCCATCGTCGCCGACGAATACTGCGACCCCGAGTTCGGCACCGGCTGCGTCAAGATCACCCCCGCCCACGACTTCAACGACTACGAAGTCGGCAAGCGCCACGACCTGCCGCTGATCAACATCTTCGACAAGAACGCCGCCGTGCTCGCCACCGCCCAGGTGTTCAACCTCGACGGCAGCGTCAACGACAGCCTCGACGCCACCCTCCCGGCCCAGTTCGCCGGCCTCGACCGCTTCGAAGCACGCAAGCAGATCGTCGCCGCCTTCGAACAGCTCGGCCTGCTGGAGAAGATCGAAGACCACGCCCTCAAGGTGCCCAAGGGCGACCGCTCCGGCACCGTCATCGAACCCTGGCTGACCGACCAGTGGTACGTCTCCACCAAGCCCCTGGCCGAACCGGCCATCGCCGCCGTGGAAGATGGCCGCATCCAGTTCGTGCCCAAGCAGTACGAGAACATGTACTTCTCCTGGATGCGTGACATCCAGGACTGGTGCATCAGCCGCCAGCTCTGGTGGGGCCACCGTATCCCCGCCTGGTACGACGAGGCCGGCAACGTCTACGTCGGCCGCGACGAGGCCGAAGTCCGCGCCAAGCACAACCTCGGCGACCAGCCGCTGCGCCAGGACGAAGACGTCCTCGACACCTGGTTCAGCTCCGGCCTGTGGACCTTCTCCACCCTCGGCTGGCCGGAACAGACCGAGTTCCTCAAGACCTTCCACCCCACCGACGTCCTGGTCACCGGCTTCGACATCATCTTCTTCTGGGTCGCCCGCATGATCATGCTGACCATGCACCTGGTGAAGAACGAGGACGGCACCCCGCAGGTTCCGTTCAAGACCGTCTACGTCCACGGCCTCGTGCGCGACGGCCAGGGCCAGAAGATGTCCAAGTCCAAGGGCAACGTCCTCGACCCGCTGGACATCGTCGACGGCATCACCCTCGACGCCCTGCTGGAGAAACGCACCAGCGGCATGATGCAGCCCAAGCTCGCCGAGAAGATCGCCAAGCAGACCCGCATCGAGTTCCCCGACGGCATCAACAGCTTCGGCACCGACGCCCTGCGCTTCACCTTCTGCTCGCTGGCCTCCACCGGCCGCGACATCAAGTTCGACATGGGCCGCGTCGAGGGCTACCGCAACTTCTGCAACAAGCTGTGGAACGCCGCCAACTTCGTCATCGAGAACACCGACGGCCAGGACACCGGCGTCAACGGCGAAGCCGTCGACCTCTCCTCCGTCGACCGCTGGATCATCAGCCAGCTGCAGCGCACCGAAGCCGAAGTCACCCGCCAGCTCGACGCCTTCCGCTTCGACCTGGCCGCCCAGGCCCTCTACGAGTTCGTCTGGGACGAGTACTGCGCCTGGTACCTCGAACTGGTCAAGCCCGTGCTCTGGGACGAGAACGCCCCCATCGAGCGCCAGCGCGGCACCCGCCGTACCCTGGTGCGCGTACTGGAGGTCATCCTGCGCCTGGCCCACCCGTTCATGCCCTTCATCACCGAAGAGATCTGGCAGCGCATCAAGGACCAGGCCGGCGTCAGCGGCGACACCCTCATGCTGCAACCCTGGCCGGTAGCCAACGAAAGCCGCATCGACGCCGCTGCCGAAGGCGACATCGAATGGGTCAAGACCCTGATGCTCGGCGTGCGCCAGATCCGTGGCGAGATGAAGATCTCCATGGCCAAGCGCATCGACATCATCGTCGCCAACACCAATGCCGAAGACCTGCGCCGCCTGGCCGACTTCGAGCCCCTGCTGAACAAGCTGGCCAAGCTCGAATCCGTCCGCGTCCTGGCCAGCGGCGAGGAAGCCCCCATGTCCGCCACCGCCCTGGTGGGCGACATGCAGGTGCTGGTGCCCATGGCCGGCCTGATCGACAAGGACGCCGAACTGGCGCGCCTGGACAAGGAAATCCAGCGCCTGGACGGCGAGGTCAAGCGCGTCGGCGGCAAGCTCGCCAACGAAGGCTTCGTCGCCAAGGCCCCGGCCGAGGTGCTCGAGAAGGAGCGCGCCAAGCTGGCCGAGGCCGAACAGGCCCTGGCCAACCTCACCGAGCAGCGCGGGCGCATCGCCAGCCTGTGATGCACAAGAGCCCGCCCATCGACAGATCGGCGGGCTTTTTACTCCCTGCGACCCCGTTCACCGCTGAAAGGATGTCCCCATGTACGCGCTGATGGCCCTGCTGTTCATCGCCGGTTACCTGTGCATCGCCCTGGAACACCCGCTCAAGGTGGACAAGGCCGCCTCGGCCCTGATCACCGCCGTCCTTTGCTGGACCGCCCTGGTCCTCGGCGTCGACAGCATCGCCCCCGGCCTGGCCCAGGGTGAGCACGGCGTCAGCGGCGAACTGCGCCACCACCTGGGGGAAATCTCCGAGATCCTGTTCTTCCTGCTCGGCGCCATGACCATCGTCGAACTGGTCGATGCCCACGAAGGCTTCAAGGTCATCACCGACCGCATCCAGACCCACAAGCGCGTCACCCTGCTCTGGCTGATCGGCTTCATCACCTTCTTCCTCTCCGCCGTGCTGGACAACCTCACCACCACCATCGTCATGGTGTCCCTGCTGCGCAAACTGATCCGCCACCAGCACGAACGCTGGTTCTACGCCGGCATCGTGGTGATCGCCGCCAACGCCGGCGGCGCCTGGTCCCCCATCGGCGACGTCACCACCACCATGCTCTGGATCGGCCACCAGATCAGCGCCAGCGGCATCATCAGCAGCCTGTTCATCCCCAGCCTGGTGTGCCTGCTGGTCCCCCTCGCCGTCCTCAGCTTCATCCTGCGGGGCGAATTCCAGCGTCCCGACGACGAAGCCGACGCCGCCGAGCACGACCCCACCACCCCCTTCGAGCGCAACCTGGTGTTCGTCCTCGGCCTCGGCGCCCTGCTCTTCGTCCCGGTGTTCAAGAGCATCACCCACCTGCCGCCGTACATGGGCATCCTCCTCGGCCTCGGCGTCCTCTGGGTCGTCACCGAATGGCTGCACCGTGGCAAGCACGACGAAGACAAGCACCCGCTCTCGGTGATCGGTGTCCTGCGGCGCATCGACACCCCCAGCATCCTGTTCTTCCTCGGCATCCTCCTGGCCGTCTCCAGCCTCGCCACCGCCGGCCACCTCACCCAGGTCGCCGCCGCCCTCAAGGACAGCCTCGGCAACGTCTACGCCATCAACATCGCCATCGGCCTGCTGTCCTCCGTGGTCGACAACGTGCCCCTGGTGGCCGGCGCCATGAAGATGTACCCGCTGGCCACCCCCGAGGCCGTCGCCGCAGCCGGCGACCAGGCCGGCTGGCTCGGCCACTTCGTCGTCGACGGCACCTTCTGGGAACTGCTCGCCTTCTGCGCCGGCACCGGCGGCAGCTGCCTCATCATCGGCTCCGCCGCCGGCGTCGCCGCCATGGGCATGGAGCGCATCGACTTCCTCTGGTACCTCAAGCGCATCAGCCTCCTGGCCCTGCTCGGCTACCTCGCCGGCGCCGCCACCTACATCGGCCTCGCCCAGCTCTGAAGGGAACGACACGGATGTCCGGCCCGATCCAGCTGCAATTCGAATCCACCCTGCCCATCACGACAGAGACCGCCTGGCGCTGGATCACCGACGTCGACCTGCTGCGCGCGGAAATGCGCCCCTGGCTGCGCATGAGCGTCCCGCCCGGCGTCCGCTCCCTCGATGACCTCACCCTCGTACCGGGACGCCCCCTGTTCACCAGCCGCCTCTGGCTGCTCGGCTGCCTGCCCATGGGCCACTCCCACCTCACGCTGGAATCCCTCGAACCCGGGCACGGCTTCGTCGAATGCTCCCCCATGACCGGCATGCGCCTGTGGCGCCACGAACGCACCCTGCACGCCGTCGAAGGCGGCGTGCGGCTCTGCGACCGGTTGACCTTCGAGCCGCGCCTGGCCGCTACGCTGGTTCGCACCCTCACCCGTTTCTTCTTCAATCAACGCCACCGGGTACTCCGGCACCGAGCCACCGCCACGGATTAGCGCCCCAGCCCCTGGCCCGACGCCCCTCGCCTGCCTCGACAAGGACCTGCCATGGAAACCAGCAAGACCCGCACCAGCTTCTACCGCCGCCTCTACGTCGCCTGGCTGATCGACAGCGGCACCGCCACCAGCGTCCCCGCGCTGATGGCGGCCACCGGCATGCCCCGCCGCACCGCCCAGGACACCCTCGCCGCCCTCGCCGAACTGGACATCGACTGCCGCTTCGACCAGGCCGAAGGCGAGCGCAACAACAGCGGCCACTACCGCATCCACGACTGGGGCCCCATCGACCCGGCCTGGATCGATGCCAACCTGAGCCCGATCAAGGCGGTGCTCGGCTATCCCTGACAAGCTGCCGCCGCGTCAGAAACAGGAAGCCCCGCGTGAACAACGATCTGCTGATGGTCCTCGGCCTGCTGGCCGGCGCCGTCACCCTCTTCGCCCTCAACCGCCCGCGCATGGACGTGGTCGCCCTGCTGGTGCTCGTCGCCCTGCCCCTCACCGGCGTGCTCGACACCAGCGAAGCCCTGTCCGGCTTCAGCGACCCCAACGTGGTGCTGATCGCCGCCCTGTTCATCATCGGCGACGGCCTGGTGCGCACCGGCATCGCCTACCGCCTGGGAGACTGGCTGGTGGCCAGGGCCGGCAGCAGCGAAACGCGCCTGCTGGTCCTGCTGATGCTGGCCGCTGCCGGGCTCGGCTCGGTGATGAGCTCCACCGGCGTGGTGGCCATCTTCATCCCGGTCGCCCTCGGCGTCGCCTCGCGCCTGCGCATTCCACCGGGCCGGCTGATGATGCCGCTGGCCTTCGCCGGGCTCATCAGCGGCATGCTCACCCTGGTGGCCACCGCCCCCAACCTGGTGGTCCACGCCGAGCTCAAGCGCGCCGGCCTGGAGGGCTTCGGCTTCTTCAGCATGACCCCGGTGGGGCTCGCCGTGCTGGTCCTCGGCATCGGCTACATGCTGCTGGTGCGCCGCTGGCTCACCCCACGGGGCGATGACGGCCACGCCAATGCCCCACGCCTGACCCTCACCGACCTCGCCCGCGCCTACCGCCTGGACGAACGCGAGCGACGCCTGCGGGTGCGCTCCGACTCGCCCCTGGCCTGCCAGGCCCTCAACGAACTGGAGCTGCGCAGCCAGTACGGCATCAACGTCATCGCCGTGGAACGCCAGCGGCGCTTCCGCACCCTGCTGCTGATGGCCACCGGCGACACCCAGCTGGAGCCCGGCGACGTGCTGCTGGTGGACCTGGCCAGCCCCGCCATCGGCCTGCTCGGCGCCTACCAGCAACTGGGGCTGGAACCCATGCCCCTGGCCGATTCCTACTTCAGCCTGCACGCCCACCAGCTCGGCCTGGCCGAGGTGGCGATGCCGCCGGAATCCCAACTGCCGGGCAAGACCATCCAGGAACTGGGCTTCCGCACCCGGCACAAGCTCAACGTGGTCGGCCTGCGCCGGAGCGGCAAGGCCCTGGAAGGGGTGCTGGTGGACGAGAAGCTCAAGGCCTCCGACACCCTGCTGGTGGCCGGCGAATGGCGGGCCATCCACCGCCTGCAGGGGCTGAGCCGCGACTTCCTGGTGCTCAGCCTGCCGGCCGAGGTGGACGAGGTCGCCCCCACCGCGCGCAAGGCGCCCTACGCCCTGCTCAGCCTGGGGGTGATGATCGCGCTGATGGTGTCCGGGCTGGTGCCCAACGTGCTCGCTGCCCTGATCGGCTGCCTGTTGATGGGCGCCTTCCGCTGCATCGACCTGGACAGCGCCTACCGCGCCATCCACTGGCCGACCCTGGTGCTGATCGTCGGCATGCTGCCCTTCGCCACCGCCCTGCAGCGCACCGGCGGCATCGACCTTGCGGTGCAGGGCCTGGTCGCCCTGCTCGGCAACGCCGGGCCGTACGCCATGCTGGCCAGCCTGTTCGCCGTCACCGCGCTGATCGGCCTGTTCATCTCCAACACCGCCACCGCCGTGCTCATGGGCCCGGTGGCCATCGCCACGGCGCAGCAACTGGGTGCCTCACCGCTGCCCTTCGCGCTGATCGTCGCCCTTGCCGCCTCGGCCGCCTTCATGACGCCGATCTCCTCCCCGGTGAACACCCTGGTGGTCGGCCCCGGACACTACCGCTTCGGCGACTTCGTGAAGATCGGCGTGCCCTTCACCCTGCTGGTGATGCTCGTCAGCGTGGTGCTGGTGCCCTGGCTGTTCCCGCTCTGAGCGGGCAGCCCGTCAGGCCGTGCGCAGGAAGAAGCGCTTGGTGGCGCGGCGCAGCCAATTGGACTCGGCCGCCAGGCGGGTGAGGTTCTCGCGCACCGCGCCCACGTAGTCACGGTCGTCGTTGAGGATGTGGTTGAACAGCCAGCGGCCCAGCAGGGACTTCAGCTCATCGGCCACGTCCTCGCCCCGTACGAAGCGCTCGCGGTATTCCCCCACCCGGCGGATGAACAGCTCGTGCACGCGCTTGTGGGCACGGGTGAAGGCGTAGCCGGCCTCCTCCATCATCGATTCCTCGAAAGCGAAGTGGGACAGGGTGTAGTCCACCAGCTCCTCGATCACCGTGGCGACGACCCCGGCATCCGCCCGGAGCTGCGCCTCGTGGAGCTGGTTGATCATGTCGACGATGCGCCGGTGCTGGTCGTCGATCACGCTGATGCCACTGTCCAGCTCGTCACGCCATTGAAGAAAAGCCATGGTGTCCTCCTGATCTCGCGGTCTGCCCGACAACCTAAGCGGCCCGCCCCTCTCGCCCCATGACACGCATCAACAGAGTTCCCCTCGCCACGGCGTTGCACGGCAAAACAGGCGCTTCCCACAAGCCTCCGGCTGCGCATCCGACCGCTGACTTCAGCCTCCAGCCGTGGGAAAATCCCGCGCCCAACCCCAGCCGAAAGCCGCCCCATGCCCCAGCCGCCGAAACGCCCCCGTACGCCTGAAGCCCAGGCCGGCAAGGGCGCCCTGCACCCGCGCAATCGCCACCAGGGCCGCTACGACTTTCCCGCGCTGATAACCGGCAGCCCCGAGCTGGGTGCCTTCGTCATCACCAACCCCTACGGCAAGCCAAGCATCGACTTCGCCAACCCCGAGGCGGTGAAGGTGTTCAATCGGGCCCTGCTCAAGCAGTTCTATGGCATCCGCCAGTGGGACATCCCCGCCGGCTACCTGTGCCCGCCGATCCCCGGGCGTGCCGACTACCTGCACCACCTGGCCGACCTGCTCGGCGCCGCCCACGACGGCGTCATTCCCCAAGGCCCCGGCCTGCGCGGGCTGGACATCGGCGTCGGGGCCAATTGCGTCTACCCGCTGATCGGCCACCACGACTACGGCTGGCGCTTCGTCGGCGCCGACATCGACCCGCAATCCCTCGACTCCGCCGCCGCCATCCTTGCCGCCAACCCACGCTTCGGCGACGCCATCGAACTGCGTCGCCAGGAAAACCCGCAGCACATCTTCCAGGGCCTGGTGCAGGCGGACGAACGCTTTGACTTCACCCTCTGCAACCCGCCCTTCCACGCCTCCCTGGACGAAGCCCGCAGCGGCAGCACCCGCAAGTGGAAGAACCTCGGCAAGCAGGACCCGAGCCGCCAGTTGCCGGTGCTGAACTTCGGCGGCCAGTCCAACGAGCTGCATTGCGAAGGGGGCGAAGCCGCCTTCATCGCCCGCCTGGCCGACGAGAGCGCCGCCTTCGCCCAGCAGGTGTTCTGGTTCAGCACCCTGGTCTCCAAGGTCAGCAACGTCGCCCCCCTGCAGGAGCGCCTCAAGGCCCTCGGCGCCACCGACATCCGCGTGGTGCACATGGCCCAGGGCCAGAAGCAGAGCCGCTTCGTCGCCTGGACCTACCTGGAGAAGAACCAGCGCCGCGCCTGGCGCAAGGCACGTTGGCCATAAGCACCGCGCAGCCCAAACTGCCGAAGCCCGGACTTCAGTCCGGGAAAACCTGTGCACACATCCCCGGGCTGAAGCCCGGGCTACAGGGCTCGACACGAATGGCCCACGCAAACGCCTGCTAGCCGTAGGGTGGGCTTCAGCCCACCAACAAACGCACCGCGTGGGCTGAAGCCCACCCTACGAACAGCACCGCCCAGCGCCGTAGCCCGGACTTCAGTCCGGGAAGCCCAAGCACCCATTCCCGGGCTGAAGCCCGGGCTACAGGGATCGGCCACGAACGGCCCGCGCAACGGCCTGCCAGCCGTAGGGTGGGCTTCAGCCCACCAACCAATGCTCCGCGTGGGCTGAAACCCACCCGACGAACAGCCCCGCCCAGCGCCGTAGCGCCGTAGCCCGGACTTCAGTCCGGGAAACCCAAGCACCCATTCCCGGGCTGAAGCCCGGGCTACAGGGCTCGGCCACGAATGGCCCGCGCAACGGCCTGCTCTGGCCGTAGGGTGGGCTTCAGCCCACCAACAAACGCGCCGCATGGGCTGAAGCCCACCCTGCGAACAGCCCTGCCCAGCTACACGGCGAAGCGTTGTTCCAGGCGGCTGTAGCCCATGCCGACGCCCTTGTGCACCTTGAGCTGCACGGGGATGCGTTCCTTGAGGGCTTCGACGTGGCTGATGACGCCGATCATCTTGCCGCTGGCGTTGAGGGCATCCAGGGCGTCGAGGGCGATTTCCAGGGTCTCGCCGTCGAGGGTGCCGAAGCCTTCGTCGAGGAACAGCGAGTCGATGCTGGTCTTGTGGCTGACCAGGTCGGAGAGCGCCAGGGCCAGCGCGAGGCTGACCAGGAAGCTCTCGCCGCCGGAGAGGGTGCGGCAATCTCGGGCGACGTCGCCCTGCCAGGTGTCCAGCACCTCCAGTTCCAGTTCGCCCTCGGCCTTGCGTGCCAGCTGGTAGCGCCCATGCAGGCGTTGCAGCTGGCGGTTGGCCAGGTGCACCAGATGGTCCAGGGTCAGGCCCTGGGCGAAGCGCCGGTACTTGGCGCCGTCGGCGGCGCCGATGAGGCTGTTGAGGCGCTGCCAGAGGTCGTAGGCGGCGGTCTGCCGCTCGATCTCGGCGAACAGCGCCTGCTGCCCTTCGCGACGCTGGGCATCGGCGACCAGCAGCCCACGGACCTCGCCCTGGCGCTGGGCCAGGCCACGGCGCTCCGCCTGCACGGCCTGCAGCTGTTCGTCGAGCTGGGCCAGGGTCTGCTCGGTCTGCGGCGCCGCCAGCAGCGCATCCAGGGCCTCCCGCGCCGAGGCCTCCAGGGCCCGGGCTTCGGTGGCGGCCTTGTCCAGGCGCGCCTGGAGGGCCAGCAACCGGTTGCGGGTGTCCTCGTCCAGCAGGGCCGCCCGGTACTGCGCCTCGTCGCCGAAAGGACTGCGGGCCAGGGCCTGTTCCCAGGCGCTGCGCTGGGCGTCGAGGGAAACACGGGCGGCCTCGCCTTGCTCGACCAGGGTGTGTTCGCGCCCGACCAGGGCCTGGCTGCGTTCCTGGGCCAACGCCAGGCGCTGCTCGGCCTGCTCCAGGGCGGCGACAGGGTTATCCACAGGGGTCAGGGGCTCGCCATCGGCCTGGCCGAGTTCGCGCCAGCGTTGCTGCCAGCGGCTGGCGGCGCTTTCGGCCGCCTGCAGCTCCACCCCCAGCGCCTGTTCATCCCGCTCCAGGCGTTGTTGCAGGGCCTGGGCCTCGCGCCAGGTCCGGGCTTCGGCCTCGCGCTCGCTCAACCAGCCTTCGCCATCCTCGGGCAGGGCATAGCCGAGTGCCTCCAGGGCGGCGCGCAGTTCTGCCTCCTGGCGGGCCTGCTGCGCCTGGAGCTGGCCCAGGTGCTCGGTGTTCTCCGCTTCGCGGCGGCGCAGGGCGTCCTGCTCCTGCACGGCCAGGGCGAGGTTCTGGGCGGCCTCCTGTTGCTGCCGCTGCGCCTGCACATGCTGGGCTCGGGCGTTTTCCAGGGCCTGCTTGAGGCCGTCCAGCTCACCCAGGCTGCGCTGCAGGGCGGCCAGGTCCGCCTGCTGCTGCGCCTGGGCCGCCTCCACCGCCTGGGCATCGGCCAGTGGCCGGCCCAGTGCCGTGCACAGCTGCTGCCACTGGGCCTGCAGCTGTTGCAATTCATCCTGCAGGCGTTGGGCATCCTGCTGGCGCTGGCGCAGTTGCGCCTCCAGGGCGGCCAGTTCGTCGCGCAGCGCCTCGCCGCGCTCGCGCACCTGGTCCTGCTCGGCGCGCTTGGCTTGCAGGGCCCGCTGGGTCTCCGTGGTGTCCAGCGCGCCGTAGGCCTCGATGGCCGGGTGTTCGCAGGAGCCGCACAGCGGGCAGGCCTCCCCCGGCTGCAGGGCCGCACGGTGGGCCTCCAGCTTGAGGATGCGCTGCTCCTGTTCCAGCAGTTTTTCCTTGTCCTGGATCTGTTGCTTGAGGTCGGTGAACTGCAGGCGCAGGGCATCCCGCGCCGCCGCCTTCTCCGCCTGGGCACGGCTGTCGGCGTCGATGCCGGCCTGTGCCTCGGCCAGCTGGCGCGCCAGGCGCGTGCGGGTGTCCGCCAGCTGCTGCAGACGGGTGAGCTGGTGGCCCTGGTCGCTGAGGCGCTGCCAGCGGTCACGCAACGCGGCTTCGGACTCACCGGCCAGCAAGTCGCCCAGGGCAGCCTGGGATTGCGCGTCGTCGGCGCGGGCCCGCTCCAGGTGCTGGTCGCTGTCAGCCAACACAGCCTGGAGGTCGGCGATGCGCTGCGCCATGCGCTCCGCGTCCTGCTTGTCCTGCTGCTGGCGGGCCAGCGACTGGGCGATGGCCTGGGCCAGGTTGCGGCGCGCACCGAACTGCTCGCGCCAGGCGCCCAGGCGCTCGCCCAGCAGGCCATGCTGCGGGTTGGCCGCCAGTTGTGCCTCCACCTGCCGCCTCTGCCCGGCCAGGGCCTCGCATCGGGCAGCCAGGGCTGTCGCCCGCTGCTGGCTGTAGCCGCGCGCCCGCCACAGGCCGTCGGCCACCTCGCCGGCAGCCTCGGCCTTCTGTTCACGCACCTGCGCCAGGGCCGCCGCGGCTTCGGCAGCGCCCTGCTCGGCACGCTGCCAGTCGCGGTGGGCACTGCGCAGGCGCTCGGCCGGCTCGCTGGCGGCCAGTTGCTGCAGCTCCGGCTCGGCGGCGTCCCGGGCCTGCCGGGCGGCCTCGCCCTGGGTCTGGGCGGCGTGCAGGCGGGCCTCGGCGTTGGCCACGGCCTCGCGCCACTGGCGCTGGCGTTGCAGGGCCTCCTGCTGCTGGCTGAGGGCGGCTTCGCGGGGGTCGAGGGCGGCGAGTTCGTCCTGCAGGCCCTGGCGCTGCACGTCGTCGAGCAGTTCGACACCCTCGGCGCGGGCACGGGTCTGCTCCAGGGCCGCCTTGGCTTCGCGGGTGGACTCGAACACCCGCTGGGAGATCAGCCCGTACACCTCGGTGCCGGTCAGCTCCTCCAGCAACTCGGCGCGCTGGTTGGCACTGGCTTCGAGGAAGGCGGCGAACCCACCCTGGGCCAGCAGCATGGACTTGGTGAAGCGCTCGAAATCGAGCCCGGTGAGGCTTTCGGTCTGCTTGAGCTTGTCGTTGATCTTGTCGGTGAGGATCTCCCCGTCGGCGATGCGCGCCAGCTCCACCTTGGGTGGCTGCAGCCCGCCGTCCACCTTGTCGCGGGCCCGGCGCTGGCTCCAGAAGGCGCGGTAGCCCACGCCCTTCACCTCGAACTCCACCTCGGCCAGGCAGTCGGCGGTGTGCCGCGTCATCAGCTCGTTGGCCGAGGCGGAGACGCTGCTCATGCGCGGTGTGCGGTGGTAGAGCGCCAGGCAGATGGCGTCCAGCAGGGTGGTCTTTCCGGCACCGGTGGGGCCGGTGATGGCGAACAGGCCGTTGCCGGCGAAGGGCTCGGCGGTGAAGTCGATCTTCCACTCACCCTTGAGCGAGTTGAGGTTCTTCAGACGCAGGCTGAGGATTTTCATGCGGGGGTCGTGCTCATCCGGGAAGCCGGCATTCTGTCATCCCCGCGCGCCCGTGCCGACCCGCATCCGCACCCGCGCAGCGGCCCTGCCCCATTGGCCTGCCAAAGCCTTACACTCGCCGACTTCCTGCCAGACCACCCACAGGCCACGCCATGGCGACACGTTTCGAGCTGGACACCCTGAAGATGCGCATCGCCCAGGCCGAGCTGCAGCCCCTGGACCTGCACCAGCGTATCCAGCGGGCGCTGCAGGGGCTGATCCTCGACGGCACCCTGGCCCCCAGGCTGCGCCTGCCGGCCACCCGCAGCCTGGCCACCGCCCTGGGGGTGGCCCGCGACACGGTGGAGAACGCCTACGTGCAGCTCCAGCGCGACGGCTACATCGCCCGCCAGCAGGGCTCGGGGAGCTTCGTCTCCGACAGCCTCGGCCAGCGCCTGCGCGGTGCCCCCGTCCAACGCCGGGCGCCCCGCCCTGCTGCCGCCACTGCCCCCCCGACCAGCGGGCTGAGCCGTCGCGGCGAGGCCATCCTCGCCAGCGGCGGCATCCAGGACCACCGCCAGGTGCGCGCCTTCGCCACCGGCCTGCCGGAGACCCGCTCCTTCCCCCTCGCCACCTGGACGCGCCTGCAACGCCAGGCCCAGAAGGACCCGGCCGCCCTGCTGCATGGCGACCCGCAAGGCTGCGAGGCGCTGCGCACGGCCATCGCCACCTACCTGAACCTCGAACGCGGCGCCCGCTGCAGCCCGGACCAGGTGCTGGTGCTGAGCAGCACCCGCCAGGGCCTGTTCCTCTGTGCCCAGCTGCTGGTGGACGAGGGTCGCCCGATCCTGCTGGAAGACCCGGGCTACATCGGCGCCCGCCGCGCCTTCGAGGCTGCCGGGACGCGGGTGCTGCCGGTCCCGGTGGACGCCCAGGGCCTGAGCACCGAGGCGCTGCGGGCCGACCGCAGCGGCGCCAGCTGCGTGTACGTGACGCCGTCGCACCAGTACCCCACCGGCGCAACCCTGCCGTTGCAGCGGCGCCTGGAGCTGATCGGCTGGGCCGCCGAGCGCCGGGGCTGGATCATCGAGGACGACTACGACAGCGAGTTCCACTACGACGGCCTGCCCACCGCCTGCGTCCAGGGCCTGGACGACCAGCAGCGCACCCTCTACCTGGGCACCCTCAGCAAGGCCCTGTACCCCGGCCTGCGCCTGGGCTACATGGTGCTGCCGCCGGCGCTGATGCCCGCCTTCACCCATGCCCGCAGCATCATCGACGGCCACAGCCCGCAGGTGCTGCAGCTGACCCTGGCGCGCTTCATGGAGGACGGCCACTACAACGCCCACGTGCGCGCCATGCGCAAGCTCTACGCGCAACGCCAGGGGGTGCTGGTGGGTGCCCTGGAGCGCCACCTGCCGAACGTGGTCCAGGCCCTGCGGCCGCCGGGCGGCCTGCAACTGCCCTGCCTGCTCGCCGAGGGCTGGACGGAGGCGCGCACCCAGGCGCTCGCCGCCCGTGCCGGGCTGCTGCTGCCAGGGCTCAGTCGGTTGTACCTGGGGGCGGAGAAACGCCAGGGCTGGCTGCTGGGCTATTCGGCCCTCAGCGACCACGAGATCGAAGGGGCGGTGCGGCGCCTGGCCGACGCGCTGGGGGCGTGACGGCTCAGGCCGTGTCGTCGCGCACCTGCTCCAGCACCTGGCGGTAGAGGTCGGTCAGCCGCGCGGCCTCGGCCTCTTCCAGGGCCTCCAGCCCCAGGCGGCGCTGGAATACCTCTTCCACGCTCAGCTCGTCGAGGGTTTCCCGCGCCTCGCCCTGCAGGCCGGAGCGCGCGGCACCGCGTTCGCGGCGGATGCGCAGCACCTCCACCGGCAGCCCGTCGCACAGCTGTGCCAGGCGGGCCTGGAGGTCATTGAGGTAGTCGTCCGTGGTCACCACCACCTCCAGCCAGGCCGGACGCTCCGGGGTGCCCTCGCGGGCGGCCTCGGCCAGGCGTTCGGGCAGCTCGGCGAGGCTGCCGCGCAGGCTCAGCAGCGGCTGGAAGCACGGCACCGGGAGCGCCTGCACCTCGCACAGGCCGCTGCCGTCCAGCTCCACCAGCAGCACCTCCTTCTGCTGGCGCGCCTCGTCGAAGGCCAGGGGGATGGGCGAGCCGCTGTAGCGGATGTGCCCCAGGCCGCCGACCTTCTGCGGCCGGTGGATGTGCCCCAGGGCGATGTAGTCGGCCGCCGGGAAGGCGCTGGTGGGGAAGGCCTCCAGCGCGCCGACGTAGATTTCCCGCACCGACTCGCTGGCACTGGCGCCCACCGTGGTGAGGTGGCCGGTGGCGATGATCGGCAGGTCGCCGCCCGAGGCGGCGCGGCATTGCAGGGCGCGCTCGAACAGCGCCTGGTAGTGGGCCTGGATGGCCTGCTGCAGGCCCAGCTGCTTGTCCTCGGCACTCTGCCCGGCCTGGCTCAGCAGCACGTCGCGGGGGCGCACGAAGGGCACCGCGCAGAGCACTGCACCGGGCTGGCCGTCGCGCCGGGGCAGCACCCGCACCTGTTCGTCCGGGTCGGCCACCACCGCCGGCACCACCCAGGTGTCCAGCTGGGCCAGCAGCTCGCGGCTCTCGCCGAGCATCGCCACCGAGTCGTGGTTGCCCCCCAGCACCACCAGCCGCGCCCCGCTGGCGCGCAGGTCGACGATGAAGCGGTAGTACTGCTCGCGGGCGTAGCTGGGCGGCGCGCCGGTGTCGAACACATCGCCGGCCACCAGCACTGCGTCCACCTCATGCGCCCGCACCTGCTCCAGCAGCCACTGGCAGAACGCCTGGTGCTCGGCCTGGCGGGTCTTGCCCATGAAATGCTGGCCCAGGTGCCAGTCGGAGGTGTGCAGGATGCGCATCGGAAACCACGCTGAAGACGATGAAGGCGGCCACCTTGTCATCGGCCACCGGCGCTGGCAACCACCGCAAGCGGCTCGTGCTGCCCAGCGCAGCGGCACGCACTATCCTGTAGCCGTCATACCCGCAACGGAGTCCCCATGCCGAGGCTGTTGAAAGACCTGAAGATCATGCTGCTGGCCAACCTGTGGACGGTGCCGGTGCTGGCTGCGCTGGTGGGCGCGCTGTTCTACTTCGTCGCCCCGCCACCGCCCATGCACGCGCGCCTGGCCACCGGCGGTGCCAATGGTGGCTACGCGGTGTTCGGCCAGCGCCTCAAGGAGGAACTGGCGCGCCAGGGCTTCGACCTGGAGCTGGTGCCCAGCGACGGCTCGCTGGACAACCTGGAGAAGCTGCGCAACGGCGAAGTGGAGATGGCCCTGGTGCAGAGCGGCCAGGAACTGACCCTGCCCGTGGAGGTGCGCCAGCGCCTGCACGGCCTCGGCGTGATGTACCAGGAGCCGCTGTGGCTGTTCCGCCGCGCCGACGTGGACATCGACAGCATGGCCGACCTGCAGCAGCTGCGGGTGGCCATCGGCAAGCCCGGCAGCGGCACCCGCGCCATCGCCGATGCGCTGTTCGCCGCCAACGCCATCCCCACGGACAGCTACCCGGCCAGCTGGCAGGCCTACAGCGGCAGCCGCGCCGCCGAGCAGTTGCTGAATGGCGAACTGGATGCGGCCTTCTTCGTCGGCCCGGCGGAAAACGCCGTGGTGCAGCGCCTGGCCGCCAGCCCGGGGGTGGACCTGGTGAGCTTCCGCCGCAGCGCCGCCTACCGCGCGCGGCTGCCCTACCTGACCCGCCTGGAAGTGGGCGAAGGGCTGCTCAACCTGGCCAACAACGTGCCCCGCCAGGACGTGCTGACCCTCGGCCCGGTGGCCACCCTGGTGGCCGGCGAAGGCTTCCACCCCTCGCTGACGCCGCTGATCCTCGAGGCCGCCCGCGAGGTGATGCAGAACGGCAGCCTGCTGGACCCGTCCGGCACCTACCCGAAGGAGCAGCCGATGACCCTCGCCGCCCTGGACGAGGCCAGCTACTACTACCGCAACGGCTTGCCGATCCTGCAGCGCTACCTGCCCTTCCGCATCGCCTCCCTGGCGGACCGCTACATCATCCTGCTGATCCCGCTGCTGGTGGTGATGTTCCCGCTGTTCAAGGCCGTGGGCCCGGTGTACCGCTGGCGCGTCCGCGCGCGCATCTACCGCTGGTACAAGCACCTGCGGGAGATCGACCGCAAGCTGCAGCACGGCACCGCCTTCCCGGCCCTGGACGAGGAAATACGCGGGCTGGAAGCCCTGGAGGCACAGCTGGACCGGGTCGACGTACCGCTCTCCTACACCCACGAGCTGTACGACCTGCACATGCACCTGCGCTACGTCATCGAACGCCTCAAGGCCCTGCGCGCCCAGCGCCAGGCCGACGCACCGGGCATGCGGGACTGAACGCAAGCGGGCCGGGTTACCCCGGCCCGCAACGCCCGATTCAACGACCTACGCCAACTGCAACCAGCGCCACAGCGCCGCCCAGCGCGGAGTCAGCGGGCCAAAGGCCAGGCGCCGCACCAGGCCACGGCGCAGGCGCCGGTAGAAGGGATGACTGCCGACATGACGGGCGTACCCGCCGGCCTCCCCGAAAAGGGCTCGGGCGGCGCGGGCGTCGCCCTGTTCCCAGGCCTTGGCGGTGCCTTCGGCCAGCCGCTTCAGGCACAGGTAGAAGGCTCTCAACTCTGCCCCTTCCAGCCTGGCCAGCCACTCCGCCACCGCTTCACGGTCATCGGCCAGGGCGGCGTCGCCCACCAGCCAGGCCATGGCGTCGTGGTTGTTGGGGTCGCGCTGCAAGGACAGGCGCGACACCTCCGCCGCCTCGGCATCGCGCTTGAGGGCACGCAGCGCCAGGGACAGGTTGTCCAGCGCCCAGGCGGGCAGGTCGTCGCGCTCGCGCCAGTCGCCCATCCAGTGGAGCATCGCCGAGTAGCGTTCCTGGCTGCTCAGCGCGTAGCTGGCCATGCCCCAGGTCACGGGGTTCTCGCGGATGGCCGGGGCGCACGCTTCCAGGGTGCGCGTGAGCAGCCCGCTGGCGTTCTTGCGCTCGGCCAGCAGGTCGAGCATGCCGTGGCGGGCCGCGTGACTTTCATCCTGGGGCAGCACGCGCTGGAAGGCCCGCCACAGGGAACCGGGCAACCAGCGGGCATCCTCCATGGCGAACCAGTGGCGGTAGGCGATGCGGTGCAGCTCGCCGCTCGGGGCGAACTGCTCGAGCACGTCGCTCCAGATCCGATCATCCACTGGGACGCCCAGCACCTCGATGACTCCTTGCCAGGCATCCAGCCCCGCGGTGGTGGTGCAGACCCGCTCCAGGGCCTGGCGCTTCAGTTCGCGGTCGTTGACCATCCCGGCCGCCCGCACGCCGCGCACCAGCGCGGAGGGGCTGGCCTCGCCGGCCAGCAGGCGGCGCACCACGTCGGCCGACTCGGCATGCCGGCCGCTCTCGGCCAGCAGGTCGAAGGCATGCAGCCCGGCGAAGCTGTAGTCGCGGTCCAGCTCGAAGGCCTTGAGGAAGGCCGGCAGTGCGTCGGCCTTGCGTTCGGCCATCAGCAGGGCATGGCCACGGAAGCCGTGGGAGACGGCCTTGCGCGGTTCCAGGCGGACCATCTGGTCGGCGGCGGCCAGGTAAGCCTCGGCGTTGCCGCCGTTGTCGTGCAGGTCGGCCAGCTCGCGCCAGCCGTCGTAGGCATCCGGGTGCACCCGCAGCAGTGCGTCGAGCTCGGCCTGGGCGCCCTCGCGGTCGTCGTTGCGCAGGCGCACGCGGGGGCCGTAGAGCGCCAGCTCCACCGGTGGCGCGCCGCCCCAGCAGGGCGCCTGGAGCAAGGCATCCAGCTCGTCCTGGCGGCCGCCTTCCAGCAGCAGGCGGGCCAGCTGGTCGTTGGCGCCCCGGTGCCGGGGGGTGAGCTGCAGGGCGCGGCGCAGGGCCTGTTCGCGGGCTTCGTCAGTGCTTTCCTGCTCGGCCAGGGCCAGCCAGGCGTCGCTGTCGCCGGCGCGCCGTTCCACCAGGCTGCGGGCCAGGGCCAGGGGCCGTTCGGGCTGGTCCAGCGCGGCGCTGTAGCGGCGCAGCTGGTTCCAGGCCCAGCCGTTGCCGGGCTCGTCGAGCAGGACGCGCTCGGCCTCGTCGGCACCGGCGGCCATCTCGCCGCGCTCGCCCAGCACGTAGCCGAGCCAGGCACGCAGGTCGGTGTTATCGGGGGTGCGCTGGAGCACGCCGCGCAGCATGGCTTCGGCCTCGTCGAGGCCGGTGCCCTCCTCCACCAGGGTTTCCACGTAGAGGCGCACGCTCTGGGTCCACAGCGGGTTGATCCGCAGGCTGTCGCGCAGGGTCTCGCGGCACTCGGCGTAGCGGCCCTGGTCACGCAGCAGCAGGGCGCGCTCCAGGCCCAGGCGCGGCATCTGGCTGAAGCGTTCCTGGGCACGGGCCAGCAGGGCGTCGGCCTCGTCGGTGCGTTCGAGGAAGGCCAGTTGGCGGGCGGTGACCACCCACAGCTGCCAGGTGTCCGGCTGGCGCTCCAGGGCGGCCTGGAGCTGCTCCAGCAACGCGGCATCGTCCAGCAGGGCGCGGGCCTGGTAGGCGTAGGTGAGCCAGCCGTCGCCGAAGTTCACCTGCTGCACCAGTTGGGTGTGGATGTAGGCCAGGGCTTCGTCCAGTTCCTCGCGGCTGGCGCAGCTGTCCAGCAGCATGCTCAGGGCGTAGTCGTTGTCGATGCTGCGGGCCAGCGCCAGGCGGAAGGCCTCGCGGGCAGCCTCGCGGCGGCCGGCCTGCAGGTGCACGAAGCCGAGGGTGGACTGGGCGCTGGTGGCACCGTGCTCCACCTGGATGGCCCGCTCGCAGGTCTCCAGGGCTTCGTCGTCGCGCCCGAGGCGGGCCAGGGTCACGGCCAGTTCGCGGATCGCCCAGGCGTGCTCGGGGTGGCTGGCCAGCAGGCGCAGCAGGGCGGTCTCGGTGTCTTCCAGGGAGCGCCGCTTGGCCCGCTCCACGGCCAGGTCGGCAATGCCCCGGTGATGGGGGAAGCGCGCTACCAGGGCTTCGACGTAGGCGTCCACGGCCTCTTCGCCGGCGCTCTGCAGCAGCAGGTCCACCTGCAGGCGGTGCACGCGCATGTTCAGCGGGTCCAGTTCGGCGGCTTCGCGGCACCAGGCCTGGGCCTGTTCGAGGTCACCGCCGGCGCGCTGGCTGTGCAGCACGGCGGCGCGCAGCCAGTTGCCGCGCCGGCTGACCGGTTCGGCGCGTTCGAGCAGGGCCTGGTTCAGCTCCAGCTCGCCGATGCGTCCATAGAAGTCGGCCAGGCTGAGCAGCAGCGCGGGGTCGCGCGGGCGCTGTTCGACGGCCTGCTCCAGGACCTCGCGGCACTCGCGGGAGAAGTCCAGCTCCTCCAGGCATTCGGCGAGGGTCAGGCTCGGGCCGGCGTCCAGGCTGCCCAGGCGTGCCTGCCGGCGACGCAGGAAGGCCAGGCCCTCCTCCTGGCGGCCGAGGAAGCGCAGGGCGCGGAAGTACTGGACGCTGAAGCCTTCGTTGGTGTCGTGCAGGCAGGCGGCGATGCGGTAGTAGTCGCAGGCCGCCTCGCGCTCACCTGCGCTCCACAGCTGGCTGGCCAGCTCGTTCCAGGCCAGGGCGTTGGTCGGTGCCTGGCGCAGGACGCGGGCCAGCAGGCGGCGGGCCTCGGGGGCGTCGCGGCCGTCTTCGCCGAGGACGCTGGTGTAGCGCACCAGCAGCACGGGGTCGCACCAGCGTTCCTGGCAGTGCTGGGCGAGCCAGTCGAGGTGGACTTCGCGGCTTTCCAGCTGGGACAGCGAGGTGGCCTTGGAGAGGATCAGGTTGGCGTCTTCGGGGAAGCGCTGCAGCAGCGCCTCGGTGGCTTCCAGCACCTGGCTCTCGCGGCCGTCGTACCAGCCGAGGGCACGCAGGCCCTGGTAGGCCAGGCGGTGCTCGGGCGCGGCTTGGCGCAGGGCCTGGAGGGCGGCCTCTGCCTCTTCGCGGTCGTGCACTTCCAGGGCGCTGACCAGGCGGTAGTAGTGATCCCACACGTCGCTTTCGGGCAGTTCCAGCCCGTCCAGCCGGTGGGCTTCCTCGGGGGGCAGCAGGAGCATGCCGCGCGGGCCGGAGGGGCGCTGGCTCTCCAGCAGGCCGACGGCGAGGGATTCGCCGAAGTGGGCCTGGCCGGGGTCGCGGATCAGCAGGGTGCCACGGGGTTCGTCGTAGCCCACCACGGCCTGCAGGTGGCCGCTGCCGGTGTACTGCAGGGTCAGGGTGAAGGGGATGCCGCGGTCGATCAGGGCGCGGCTGGTGGCCCAGTCCACGGTGAACTCGCGGGCCAGCCAGCCGTTGCGCTCGCCCCAGGCGCGCTCGGCCTGGTGGGAGGTGCCGTCGTAGCAGATCTCTTCGGCCACTTCGAGGTGGCCGACGGGGCGGCCCCAGTAACCGGACAGCGCGGTGAGGGTGGCCGGTACGCAGGTCATGTGGTGCTGGCGGACGAAACGCACCGGCAGCAGGCAGCGCCGGCCCTGGGGCTCGGCGAGGTTCTCGGCGACCTTGCGGTAGAACGGCGACTCCGACTCCAGGGCCAGGCGATGCCCGGCGGCTAGGTCGCCGCGCAGGCAGGCGATATCGCAACGGCGGGCGGCGTACCAGCCGCGCATGCCCTTCTCCATCAGCGGCGCCAGCTGTTCGCCATGGGCCAGCCAGTGCTCGGCCTCGTCGAGGGCTTCGCGTTCGATCAGCAGGTCGGTGAGCTGGGCACACAGGCTGGCGCTCTCGCTGCGCGCGCAATCGGCCCGCAGGCGCGCCAGGGCGGCGTCCTCGCGGCCGAGTTGCAGTTCCAGCTGCGCGGCCTGGTGCTGGGCGCCGCGGTAGTCGGGGCGTTCGGCGAGCACGGCTTCGCAGAGGGCCAGGGCTTCTTCGTAGCGGTCCTCCTGCTCCAGGCTGTAGGAGCGCTCCACCGGCAACCACGGGTCGCCGGGCAGCAGGCGCTCGGCTTCGGCGTGGCATTCGGCGCTGCGGTCGAAGTCACGCAGCAGCGCGTGCAGGTAACCGAGGAAGGACAGCCATTCGGCGCGCAGCTCGGGCGCCTCGGGCAGCCAGCCGTCGAACCCCTGGACGAAGCGCCAGGCGCGGTACTGCCCGCGACGCGAGAGCAGGAAGCGCGCATAGCGCAGGCGTGCCTCGGGGGATTCGGGGTGGCGACGGTAGGTGCGCCAGGCCAGGGCGTCGGCCAGGCGCGGCGCGCCCATGTGGCCGACCAGGCGGCAGGCCAGCGCCAGGGCGGCGGGGTCGCGCCATTGGCGGTAGTCACCCAGGCGGCCGGCCAGGGCATGGGCCTGGAGGAACAGGCCACGGTCGGCCAGCGCCTCGATGGCGTGCAGCAGCTCGGCGCGCTGGTGGGCGGGTAGATCGAGGGCGATGTCGGTCATCGGAACCATCCCTGGTCAGGCGGGGCCGCCACGCTGACGTGGCGCCACGCTCAAGGTGAGAGCGGATTCATCCGCGAAACAGGCTGAAAAGAATAATGCCCGGCACCGGGCAGAACCAGCGCCTGGAGCCGCGTTCTACTGCGCGACGGCTCATCGGTTCACAGGGGTGTGAACCGGGTAGCAGTCGTCGGGTTCCTTCAGGAGCGAAGAAACGAGATGGCGACAAAAGCGGGTGTCTTCACCAAACGTGTGGTGGGCGTGCTTTTGACCGTGGTGGCGCTGGGGGCGGTGACGGCCCAGGCAATCGACTACGACCTGGATAACGATGGCTATCGCGATGCGCAGTTCGGTGGCAGCGATTACGACCTGGATAACGATGGCTACCGCGATGCCCAGTTCGGCGGCAGCGATTACGACCTGGACAACGATGGCTACCGTGATGCCGAGTTCGGTGGCAGCGATTACGACCAGGACAACGACGGCTACCGCGATGCGCAGTTCGGCGGCAGCGACACCGACCTGGATAACGACAGCTACCGGGATGTCCGCTTCAACGGCAGCGACACCGACCAGGACAATGACGGCAACCGCGACGATTGATCCCGTCCCTCCAGTGAGAACGCCCGCCTGTGCGGGCGTTTTCGTTTACCGCCCCCTTGTTACCCCCTCCCGCGAAACGACCACCCGCCGCGCCGTTGCGCCGGGAGCCTGTTAGACTTCCGCCCCTCAGCCGACCCCAGCGGTCGCCCCGTCCACCGTTCCCGGATACGTCCATGCCGATTCGCCATTGCATCGTCCACCTCATCGACAAGAAGCCCGACGGCAGCGCCTCCACCCTGCACGCGCGCGACAGCGAGCTGGCCGAGTCCAAGGCCATCGAGAACCTGCTGGCCGACCTCAACGACAGCTACAACGCCAAGCAGGGCAAGGCCTGGGGCTTCTTCCACGAGGAGTCCGGCGCCTACCCCTTCAGCGGCTGGCTGAAGGCCTACCTGGAAGGCGGCGAGTTCGCGCCCTTCACCCGCCAGGCGGCGGAGCACCTGCAGAAGCTGATGGACGAGTCGAACCTCTCCACCGGCGGCCACGTGCTGTTCGCCCACTACCAGCAGGGCATGACCGACTACCTGGCCATCGCCCTGCTGCACCACAGCGAAGGGGTGACGGTGACCGAGTCCCTGGAGCTGGCCCCGGCCCGCCATCTGGACCTGGGCCAGTTGCACCTGGCGGCACGCATCAACCTCTCGGAATGGCGCAACAACGCGCAGTCCAAGCAGTACATCTCCTTCATCAAGGGCAAGAACGGCAAGAAGGTCTCGGACTACTTCCGCGACTTCATCGGCTGCCAGGAAGGCGTCGACGCCCCCGGCGAGACCCGTACCCTGCTCAAGGCCTTCAGCGACTTCGTCGAGCAGGAGGACCTGGCCGAGGAACAGGCCCGCGAGAAGACCAAGACCCTGGTGGACTACGCCACCACCCAGGCCAAACTGGGCGAGGCCATCACCCTGGAAGAGCTGTCCGGGCTGATCGACGAGGACCGCCCGCGTGCGTTCTTCGAGCACATCCGCAACAAGGACTACGGCCTGTCTCCGGAGATCCCGCCGGACAAGCGCACCCTCAGCCAGTTCCAGCGCTTCACCGGCCGTGCCGAGGGCCTGTCCATCAGCTTCGAGGCCCACCTGCTGGGTTCGAAGATCGAGTACGACGAGGGCCGCGACATGCTGATCATCCGGCAGGTGCCGACCCAGCTGAAGGATCAGCTCAAGCGCCGCAAGGACAACTGATCGCAGCGCCACCCTGGTGAGGCATGCAGAACGGAAACCCGGCACACGCCGGGTTTTCTCTGGGTACTCGGCAGCACCCCCAGCCTTCCCGTGATTGCGGAACAGGCACCGGCACCGATAAGATGCGACGCATTCTCATTTGAGCCCGGATCGCTCCCTTGCCCGTCTCCTCCTCCAGCAAACTGGGCTTCTTCTTCAGCGACCACCATCGCTGGCTGCTGCAGCACGTGCAGCGGCAGTTGCGTAACCGCGCGGATGCCGAGGACACGGCAGCCGAAACCTTCTGCCAGTTGCTCGCAGCGCGGGTCGACCCGGACAGCATCGAACAGCCCCGCGCCTACCTTTCCACCATCGCTCGCCGACTGATCTTCGATCGCCACCGCCGCAAACGCCTGGAGCAGGCCTACCTGGAGCGGCTGATGCTGCTGCCGGAGGAACTGGTGCCCTCCCCGGAAGAAAGCCACCTGCTGCTGGAAGCCCTGCACGCCATCGACCACAGCCTTGCCGGCCTGCCGCTGACGGTAAAGAAGGCCTTTCTCATGAGCCAGCTCGACGGTCTCGGCTACGCGGAGATAGCTCGGCGCCTGGGCGTCTCCGAGCGCACCGTCGGCCGCTACATGACCCAGGCCCTGCGCCAGTGCTACCTGAGCGGGGCCCAGCCGTGAGCCGCGACGCATTGGCTCCGGCCGCCGAAGAGGCCATCGCCTGGATGGTGCGCCTGCGCAACGGGCACACCGACGCACACCAGCAGGCGCTGTTCCAGCAGTGGCTGGAGCAAGCGCCCGCCCATGCGCACGCCTGGGCGCAATTGCAACGCGGCCTGGGCGGCCACTACGACATCGTGAGCCGAGCCCCCCAAGCCCTGCGCGAGAGCCTGCTGCAACACGAACCAGGCCGCCGCGACCTGCTGCGCAGCCTGGTCGGCATCGGCCTGCTCGGTGGCGGGCTCTGGCTCGGCGGCCGCAGCCAGCCAGGCCAGGCGTTGATGGCAGGCCTGCGCACCGGCACCGGCGAACGACGCCATTTCACCCTGGCTGATGGCAGCCAGCTGGACCTGAACGCCGGCAGCGCCGCCGATTTCGCCCCCTCCGCCGAGCATCGCCTGCTGCACCTGTACCAGGGCGCCCTGGTGGTCCAGGTGGCAGCGGACCCGTCGCGCCCCTTCGTTGTGCGCAGTGCTCAAGGTGAGATCCGTGCGCTCGGCACGCGCTTCCTGGTCGAGCAGCTGGCGGGGGCCACCCGCGTGGTGGTGCTGGAGCATGCCGTGCGCGCCTCGCTGCCCAACCGCACCACGCTGGACATGACTGAAGGCCAGGCCGCCCTGCTGCACAACCAGCACATCGAGCCACTGCCTCGCGGCCAGGCCTTCCGGGCTGACTGGGTCGAGGGCCGCCTCAGCGTGCTCGACGAACCCCTGGCGGCGGTGGTCGATGCTTTGCGCCCTTACCGTGCCGGGCTGATCCGTGTCAGCCCGGCAGTACGCGACCTGCGTGTGCAGGGCGTGTTCCCCCTGGACGACAGCGAACGCACCCTTGCCGCACTGGCGGAAACCCTGCCAATCCGCATCGAGCGCTACGGCCCCTGGCTGACGCTGATCGACACTTTCTGAGAGTGCGAGTGAAAAACTTTCGCATTCATGTCCGGTTTTTCGTACTCGTTGCACCTCTCTCCTGACACGCCCACCCTTTCAGGAGAACCCCCGTGCTCAAACCCTGGCCCCTTGCTCTCGCCATAGCCCTGGCTGCCGCCCCCTCGGCCTTTGTCCGAGCCGACGGTTCCGTCCAGCACGCAGTGCAGCGCTTCGACCTGCCGGCTGCCGGCCTGGCGGAGACGCTCAACGCCATCGCCCGTCAGAGCGACCAGGTGATAGCCCTCGACCCGGCGCTGGTAGCCGGCAAATACGCGCCGGCCATACAGGGCGAGATGAGTGCCCTGCAGGCCATGCAGCGTGCCCTGCGAGGCAGTGGCCTGCAGGTGATCGTCACCCGCAGCGGCACCTTCAGCGTGGCACCGGCCGTGGATGCCGGCGGTGCACTCGAATTGAGCGCGACCGACATCAACAGCAGCGGACTGGGCGAAACCACCGAAGGCAGCGGCTCCTACACCACCGGCGCGGTGACCCTCGGCAAGACCGCGCGCTCCCTGCGCGAAACCCCACAATCGGTGACCGTTGTCACGCGCCAGTTGATGGACGACAAGAACCTCGTGTCCCTCGACCAGGTGATGGCCCAGACACCGGGCATCACCCGCGCCAACCGTGGCTACGGCAACCACCACTTCAGTTCCCGGGGCTTCGATCTCACCGACGAGAGCTACATGGTCGATGGCGTGCCCGGACAAGCCTTCGCCTACACCGGCTGGATGCCGCCGGACATGGCGATCTTCGACCGCGTCGAAGTACTGCGTGGCGCCTCCGGGCTTCTGGTGGGAGCCGGCAACCCAGGCGGCGCGGTGAACCTGGTGCGCAAGCGCCCGACCCTGGACCCGCGCTTCACCATCACCACCCGCGCCGGGTCCTGGGACACCTACCGCCTCGACCTGGACGCCAGCGGCCGACTGAACGACGAAGGCACCCTGCGGGGCCGCATGGTCGCTTCCTATGAGGATCGCGGGTCATTCATTGATGTCACCACGTCCAAGCGCCCACTGCTCTACGGCATCGTCGAAGCCGACCTGAACAACGCCACCACGGTCGCTTTCGGGCTGCGTAGGCAAACCTCGCGCATCGACGGCTACAGCGTGCTGGGCCTGCCGATGAACCCCGATGGCAGCAACCCGCACCTCAAGCGCTCGACCTTCCTCGGCCAGGACTGGGCCAAGCTGCAGAGCCGCATCGACGAAGTGTTCGCCGACCTCGACCATCGCTTCAACGACACCTGGACCGGCAAACTGGCGCTGTCCCACTCCGAAAGCAGCTACAACCGCAGCGCCATCGAATGGAGCGCAGGCGATACGCTGACCTACGGTAGCCCCGGCGGCCCGCTGGTCAGCGGCATCGGCTACCACAAGTTCGATGCCACCTCGAATGCCGTCGACGGCCACCTGGACGGCGAGTTCGAGGCCTTCGGCCTGTCCCACCAAGTGACCCTGGGTGCCAACTGGTCCAGGCGCAAGATGAACGACAAGGACGCCACCGTCGCGTTGCCCAGCCCCATCCCCCTCGACGTGTTCAATCCCGACCACGGCAACGTGCCCCGCCTCGCCCGCCAGGCCTGGGACGCCAAGGACGACACCCTCGAAACCCGCTACGGCACCTACCTCAACGCCCGCCTGCACATGACCGAAGCCCTCAGCCTGGTCCTCGGCGGCCGTCTGAGCTGGTACAAGACCGACGCCTGGAACGGTGACCTGCTCTCCACCAACCAGCAGAAGCACGAGTTCACGCCCTTCGTCGGCGCCCTCTACGACCTCGATGAAACCTGGACCCTGTATGCCAGTTACGCCGACATCTTCATGCCCCAGGCCAGCTATCGCACCGTGGGCGGTCGCATGCTGGACCCCTCCATCGGCTCCAACTACGAGACCGGGATAAAGGGCGAGCTGTTCGACAAACGCCTGAATCTGTCCTTCGCGCTGTTCTACATCGAGCAGGAGGACATGGCCGCCCGCGACTACGCCAACGACGGCAAGTGCACGCAGGATGTCGCGGGACGCTGCTGGGTGAACAGCGATGGCATCAGCCGCAGCAAAGGCTTCGAGGCGGAAGCCAGCGGAGAGGTACTGCCAGGGCTGCAGGTAGCGGCCGGCTACACCTTCAACACCACCCGCTCGGAGGATGGCGGGCCCATCTCCGCGCAGACCCCCAAGCACCTGCTGCGTCTCAATACCCTCTACACCTTGCCGGGCGAGTGGAACCGCTTCAGCGTCGGCGGCGGTGTGTCCGCGCAATCCGGCTACGAAGATGCCTACAACGGCACCGACAACAGCGGCCGGGCGATCTTCGACGCGCGGGCGGCCTATAAGGTCGACTCGAACTGGACCGTCGCCCTGGACGTCGAGAACCTGTTCGACCGCACCTACTTCGCCTCTACCGGCTACTGGACGCGAGGCACCACGTACGGCACGCCGCGCAGCTACATGCTCACCCTGCGCGGCGATTTCTGAAGGGAGCGACGCCCGGTGTTGTCAGCGCGCCTCGATGCGGAAACCGACCCGCGGGAAGTGCACGTGGACCACGCCGGCGCGGTCGTCCTCACGGCGCAGGATGAGGCTTTCCAGGCCGACGAACAGCAGCTCACCTTCCACCGGGTCGACGCCGTAGTCGGTGGCGGCGACGCTGACCGCCTGGCCGGCCACCAGGCCATTGGCGTCGCTGAAGGGCTCGGCCGGCAGCGGGGCGGGTTCGGCCGCGCGGGCGATCTCGATGGCTTCGGCGGCGCTCAGCTCGCTGGAGGCGCCATGACCGAAGCCGAGCACGCGGCCCAGCCAGGCGGCGACCGCCGGGTAGTCATCCACCAGTGGGGCGGTGACCGGGGTGCCCTTGAGGAACCACAGGCAGTGGGCCAGGGAGAAGTCGGCCATGCTCGGCTCGCCGAAGAGGAAGTCACCGCCGGCGGCCAGTTGCGCCTGGACCCGGGCCATGAAGGTGGGCCAGTTGTGCCGGGCCACCTCCAGCGGCAGGCGGCTGCTGGTGCCGCCGCTGAACAGCGCGGCGCGGTCGGCCATGAAGGCCTTGATCGCTTCCGGCGGCAGGCCGGCGAAGCGCACGGCGGCCGATTCGGGCTGGAACACCAGGGTCACGGCGTGCTGGAAGATCACCGCGTCCACCCAGTGGCAGAAGCTGGCGATGTTGAAGGCATGGGCATCGGGCAGCAGCGCCGGGACGGCCTTTTCCTGCTCCAGGCGGCGGGCGATCAGGGCGGTGTCGCAGTAGATGTCGGCGCCCACCTGCAGCACCGGCGTCTTGCGGTAGCCGCCAGTCAGGGCCATCAGGTCGGGCTTGGGCATCACCCGGGGAATGTGCACCGAGCGCCAGGACAACTGCTTGAAGCCCAGCATCAGGCGGGCCTTCTCGGCGAAGGGCGAGGCGGGATAGTGGTGCAGGATCAGCTCGTGCATGGCGCGCTCCATCGGGTGGCGTGGGAGCCGCAGCTTAACCGGCCAGCGCGCTACGGCCTATCGCCCAGCGGGCATGACAGGCCATCAGCCTCGCTGATGCAGGTCGCCACCAGCGCCTCCTTGGCGCGCTTGCTCAGGGCCTTGATGGCGCGCTCGCGGCGCAGGGCGTCGCCCTTGCTGGCACAGACCTCGACGTAGACCAGCGCCTGGGCCGGGCTGGAATGGAAGAAGCGCGCGCCCTTGCCGCTCTGGTGCTGCTCGAAGCGGCGTAGCGGGTGGTCGCTGATGCCGCAGTACAACGCACCGTTCAACGCACGCACCAGGTAGACGAACCAGGGCCGGGGTGGCGCTGCACTCATGCCCAGGCCACGGCTCGCAGGCGCTGGCAGTAGTCCACCAGCACGGGGTATTCCCGCGCCAGGCGGTTGAGCGGGGTCTGCAGGGAGCAGAACACCAGGTTGGCCAGCACGCCATAGGCGGAGGCATCGGCGCTGCAGGGGTGGTCGCCGCCGAAGAACGGGGCGTCGCCGAGCAGGTCGGTGAGGGCCTGCAGGTCTTCCCGGGCGAAGGTGAGCAGGTCTTCCCGTTCGTGGCGGGCGAATCCCTGGGCGCTCAGGTCGGCCCTGACGCGACGCTGGATCAGCGGGGTGATCAGCGTCAGCAGCGCCGGGCCGAGGTGGCCGAAGAAGGCCTGGCGGGTCTGCTGCCAACCCTCCGGCTCCAGCCAGCGGAAGTACACCAGCAGCCAGTAGAGGTGGTCGTCGCACAGGCGGGTGACGGCAACCGCGCGGCCACGGGCCTCGGCGTCGAGGTGCTGGTCGAGTTCCAGGTGCAGGCGCTCGGTGAGCACCCGCTGGATGATGGCGCTGTCGGCGATCAGCTCGCCGTCGAAGTCGATGTAGGGGAGCTTGCCCTTGGGGGCCTTGCGCGGGTCGCGGAGCGCACGCACCTGGTACTGCACGCCGGCCAGGCGCATGAAGGTCTCCAGCTTGAGGCAGAAGGGGCTGACGTTGGGCACGTCGAACCCGGCAGGGAACTGGTAGAGCCTGATCATGAAGAAGTTACCGGTGAACAATCCGCCGGCGAGCTTAGCAGGTTGCCCGGGTGGCATCGCGCCACCCCGGCTCCGGCTGCTCAGTGGTTGGCGCGCCAGGCGGCCAGCCCGTGGGCGGCCTGGCGGCGGATCGCCGCCTGCACCGGCGGCAGCCAGCCCAGCAGCAGGCCCTTGGCGCCGAGGGCCTGGCGGGCCCAGCGCCACAGGTCGAAGCTGTCGCGGTGCTCGACGATCAGGCCGTTCTCGAAGCGGAAGCGCGCCTCGATGCGGTTGACCACGGTGCGCCCGGTCTGGCTGAACAGGTAGGTGGCGACCCAGCGCGCGCGGCCCTCGCGGTCATCGGCCTCGACACCGTCGAAGGTCAGGGAGAAGGCCTGGGCGCGCTGGGTCAGCATGCGCCACATGTCCGCCGCCTCGCTGCCGCGCAGGTCGGTGAACACCGGGTCGGCGAAGCGCACGTCGGCGGCGTAGCAGGCGGCCATGGTCTCGGCGTCCAGGGCCTGGAAGGCGCGGTAGAAACGTTCGATGAGGGCGGCGTTGGGGTGGCTCATGGGGCGGCTCGCGGCAAGTGGGGTGAGGAGAGTATCGACGCCTTTCCGCTGGGCGGCGATTGGCTGTATCGCCATCTTTGTGGCAATAATCGCCACCCTTCCCTCCCCCGTGCCGAGCCTTGTGATGATCCGAATCGCCCTGCTGGTCTGCCCACAGACGGTCTGCTCCAGCCTGGCCATGGCCGACGACGCGTTCCGCCTGGCCAATGCCCTGGCCGGTGAGGCGCTGTTCGAGGTGCTGCGGGTCAGCCGGGATGGCCAGCCGGTGGACCTGGGCATGGCCAGCATCCGCGTGGATGGCGACCTGGGCCTGGCCGAAGGTGCGCGCCTGGTGATGCTGCCGGCCACCGGCAGCGCGGTGGAACGCACCATCGCCGCCAACCCGGAGCTGCTGCGCTGGCTGGCGCAGCGGCCCGCCCGGCAGCAGGTGGCCAGCCTGTGCAGCGGCGCCTTCCTGCTGGGCGCCGCCGGGCTGCTGGAGGGCCGGCGTGCCACCACCCACTGGGCCCTGGCCGGCGCCTTTCGCCAACGCTTCCCCGGGGTGCGACTGGAGGCGGATGCGCTGTACACCGAGGACGGCGAGCGCTTCTGCTCCGGCGGCGCCCAGGCCGGGCTGGACCTGTGCCTGCACCTGATCGCCCGGCACGCTGGCGAGTGGCTGGCCCAGCGGGTGGCCAGCGCGCTGGTGGTGGAGCGCGAGCGCGGCGGCCAGAACCGCTTCGCCCCGCTGGTCCCCGAGGCCGGCCTGGACGACCCGCAACTGGGTGCCTTGCTGGCCTGGCTGCAGGCCCACTACGCCGAGCCCATCGACCTGCCGGGCCTGGCGGCGCGGGCCCACTGCTCGACCCGCACCCTGCTGCGGCGCTTCCGCACGGTGACCGGGCTGACCCCGAACGAGTACGTGCAGCGCCTGCGCATCGGCGCCGCCCAGCTCGCCCTGCGCCACCCGGGCCGCTCCCTGGAGCAGGTGGCGGCGCAGGTGGGCTACGGCGACCGGGCGACCTTCGCCAAGCTGTTCAAGCAGGTGTGCGGGGAAACGCCAGGGGCCTTCCGCCGGCGCTTGCGGGAACACGCGTGATCCGCGTCATGCACCGTGCGGAGTGGCCGGCATTCCCGGACTGAAGTCCGGGCTACTCGTGTCCAGCCGGACCGTAGGAGCGAGCTCTGCTCGCGAAGCCTTTCAGCCCAGGAATGGAATAACCGGCGCTCCCGGACTGAAGTCCGGGCTACGGCGGAAACGAAAAAGGGGCCCGAAGGCCCCTTTCCGTATCGCGCTGACGATCAGTGCAGGATCTGCCCGAGGAACAGCCTGGTGCGCTCGTTCTGCGGGTTGTCGAAGAAGGCGTTGGGTTCGTTCTGTTCGACGATCTCGCCCTTGTCCATGAAGATCACCCGGTCCGCTACGGTGCGGGCGAAGCCCATCTCATGGGTCACGCAGAGCATGGTCATGCCGTCCTGGGCGAGGCCGACCATGGTGTCGAGCACTTCCTTCACCATCTCGGGGTCGAGGGCGGAGGTGGGTTCATCGAACAGCATGATCTTCGGCTTCATGCACAGGGCGCGGGCGATGGCCACGCGCTGCTGCTGGCCGCCGGAGAGCTGGCCGGGGAACTTGTGGGCCTGCTCGGGGATGCGCACGCGCTCCAGGTAGTGCATGGCGATCTCTTCGGCCTGGCGCTTGGGCATCTTGCGCACCCACATCGGTGCCAGGGTGCAGTTCTGCAGCACGGTGAGGTGCGGGAACAGGTTGAAGTGCTGGAACACCATGCCCACTTCGCGGCGGATGGTCTCGATCTGCTTGAGGTCGTTGGTCAGCTCGGTGCCGTCGACGACGATGCGGCCCTGCTGGTGCTCTTCCAGTCGGTTGATGCAGCGGATGGTGGTGGACTTGCCGGAGCCGGACGGGCCGCAGAGGACGATGCGCTCGCCCGGCTTGACGTTCAGGTTGATGTCCTTGAGCACGTGGAACTGGCCGTACCACTTGTTCACGCCCTGCAGCTGGATGATCGGCGCAGCGGCGTCATTGCGGATTGCTTCACTCATTCAGATTCTCCTAACGCTTGTGCCCGGTATGCAGCTTGCGCTCCAGCCTCATGGAGTAGCGCGACATGCTGAAACAGAAGATCCAGTAGACCAGGGCGGCGAATACGTAGCCTTCGGTGGACATGCCCAGCCATTTGGGGTCGGTGGTCGCCTGCTTGATGCTGTTGAGCAGGTCGAACAGGCCGATGATGATCACCAGGCTGGTGTCCTTGAACAGGGCGATGAAGGTGTTGACGATGCCGGGGATGACCAGCTTCAGCGCCTGCGGCAGGATCACCAGCGCGGTGCTGCGCCAGTAGCCCAGGCCGAGGGCGGCGGCGGCTTCGTACTGGCCCTTGGGGATGGCCTGCAGGCCGCCGCGGACCACTTCGGCGACGTAGGCCGCCTCGAAGAAGATCACCATCACCAGGGCGCGCAGCAACTTGTCGAGGTTCATGCCCTCGGGCAGGAACAGCGGCAGCATCACCGAGGACATGAACAGCACGGTGATCAGCGGCACGCCGCGCCAGAACTCGATGAAGGTCACGCAGATGACCTTGATCGCCGGCAGCTTGGAGCGCCGCCCCAGGGCCAGCAGGATGCCCAGCGGCAGGGCGCCGGCGATGCCGACGTAGCCGATCACCAGGGTCAGCATCAGGCCGCCCCAGCGGCTGGTGGGCACTTCCTGCAGGCCCAGCCCGCCGTGCAGCAGCCAGAAGGCCAGCAGCGGGTAGACCACCAGGAAGCCGATCCCGTACAGGGCCTTGCGGGGCATCTTCTTCAGGAACAGCGGCGCGGCGCCGATGATCGCCAGCCACACGGTGACGTCCACCCGCCAGCGCAGTTCGCTGGGGTAGAAGCCGTACATGAACTGGCCGAAGCGTTGCTGGATGAAGACCCAGCAGGCGCCCTCGCCGGTGCAGTCGGTGCGGGTGGTGCCGCTCCAGGTGGCGTGGATCACCGCCCAGTTCAGCAGCGGCGGGAGGATCAGCCACAACAGGTACAGCGACAGCAGGGTGAGCACGACGTGCAGCGGGCTGGCGAACAGGTTGTGGCGCAGCCAGGCGACCGGCCCCACGACGTTGCTCGGCGGCGGCAGATCGGGCTTGAAGGTATGGGTGTTCATGGCTGTGCCCTCACCGCTCGATCAGCGCGATGCGCTTGTTGTACGCGTTCATCAGCAGCGAAATGCTGATGCTGATGGCCAGGTAGACGCTCATGGTGATGCCCATCACCTCGATGGCCTGGCCGGTCTGGTTGAGCGTGGTGCCGGCGAACAGCGAGACCATGTCGGGGTAGCCGATGCCGGCCGCCAGGGACGAGTTCTTCGCCAGGTTCAGGTACTGGCTGGTGAGCGGCGGGATGATCACCCGCAGGGCCTGGGGCACGATGACCAGGCGCAGGGTCAGGCCGGGGCGCAGGCCCAGGGAGTGGGCGGCCTCGGTCTGGCCGTGGCTGACGGCCTGGATGCCGGCGCGCACGGTCTCGCCGATGAAGGCGGCGGTGTAGATGGACAGCGCCATCATCAATGCCACCAGCTCGGGGATCACCACCCAGCCGCCACGGAAGTTGAAGCCGCTGAGCTGCGGCACCTCCCAGTGGAAGGGGCTGCCGATCAGCAGGGCACTGAGGCCGGGCACCAGCACCAGCAGGGCGATGGCGCTGAGCAGGACGGGGAAGCGCTGGCCGGTCTCGTCCTGGCGCTTGCGGGCCCAGCGCCGCAGGGCATAGATGGCCACCAGGCACAGCAGCACGGCGATGGCGAAGGGCCAGAAGCCATCGGCCACGGTGGGCGAGGGCATGTACACGCCCCGGTTGTTGATGAAGAAGGTGTCGGCCAGGCTGAGGCTCTGCTTCGGCCCGGGCATGGGCAGCATCACCGCGAAGTACCAGAAGAAGATCTGCAGCAGCGGCGGGATGTTGCGGAAGGTCTCGATGTACACGGTGGCCAGCTTGCGCACCAGCCAGTTGGGCGACAGCCGGGCCACGCCCAGGATGAAGCCTAGGATGGTGGCGAGGATGATGCCGATCACCGTCACCAGCAGCGTGTTGAGCAGGCCGATGAAGAAGACGCGCCCGTAGGTGTCGCTTTCCTGGTAGTCGATCAGGTGCTGGGAGATGCCGAAGCCGGCGCTCTGGTCGAGAAAGCCGAAGCCGGAAAGGATCCCGCGCTTCTCGAGGTTGACCTGGGTGTTATGGAAGAGGAACCAGCCGAAGGCCACGACGGCGACCACGGCGATGATCTGGAATAGCCACGCGCGCACCTTGGGATCGGTCAGTACCGACCCTCGGGCACGCGGGGCTTGGGAAGTGTTGTGCATGACAGCCCTCGACGATTGGAACGGAACGCTGCCGCCCGCCTCCGCAGGCGGCAGCGTGGTCGGTCAGCGCACCGGAGGTGCGTATTGCAGACCGCCCTTGTTCCACAGGGCGTTGAGGCCGCGCTCGATCTTCAGGTCGCTGCCGGCACCGACGTTGCGGTCGAAGATCTCGCCGTAGTTGCCGACCTGCTTGACGATCTGGACGGCCCAGTCCTTCGGCAGCTTGAGGTCCTTGCCGAAATCACCCTCGGCGCCCAGCAGGCGGGCGATATCGGGGTTCTTGGTGGACTTGGCGGTGGCTTCGACGTTCTTCGAGTCGATGCCCAGTTCCTCGGCGTTCAGCTGGGCGAACAGGGTCCAGCGCACGATGTCGAACCACTCTTCGTCACCCTGGCGCACGGCCGGGCCGAGGGGTTCCTTGGAGATGACTTCCGGCAGCACCACGTACTCGTTCGGCGCGGCCAGCTTGATGCGCTGGGCGTAGAGCTGGGACTGGTCGGAGGTCAGCACGTCGCAACGGCCGGATTCGAGGGATTTGGCGCTCTCGTCGGAGGTGTCGTAGGTGATGGGGGTGTACTTCAGGTTGTTGGCGCGGAAGTAGTCGGACAGGTTCAGCTCGGTGGTGGTACCGGCCTGGATGCACACGGTGGCGCCGTCCAGTTCCTTGGCGCTGGAAACGCCCAGCTTCTTGTTCACCAGGAAGCCCTGGCCGTCGTAGTAGGTCACGCCGGTGAAGTTCAGGCCCATCGCCGCGTCGCGGGAGCTGGTCCAGGTGGTGTTGCGGGAGAGGATGTCCACTTCGCCGGATTGCAGCGCGGTGAAGCGCTCCTTGGCGGTCAGGGGGCTGTACTTGACCTTGCTGGCGTCGCCGAAGACTGCAGCGGCAACGGCACGGCAGACGTCCACGTCGATGCCTTTGTATTCGCCCTTGGAATCGGCGTAGGAGAAGCCCGGGAGGCCGTCACTGATGCCGCACTGCACGTAGCCTTTCTTCTTCACTGCGTCCAGGGTGGCGCCGGCCTGCACGAAACCACTGGCGCCGAGCACAGCAGCTGCGGTCAGCACAGCCAGGGTGGATTTCACCATCTTCATCAAAACCTCCAGTTGCTTTTATTTGTGTTGGAGTCTCGGTCCTACCGCCGTACCCTCGTGAGGCAGGTTCAACCGCCTGGGCGGCCAACCGGGGAATCGGACCTAAGGAAAGCGGGGATGCATCGCTCCACTCGTCCCGCGCTTTCCCCGCCCATTGGTCAAATGGGCTGGAGACGGATTTTCGTCCACAGGCTTCGCGGAACCCCGCAGCCAGCGGACGTTTGCAAGGGCACGGCGAACCGTGCCCCAACCCGTTGGGCCGCCGCCCGGAGTGTTACCTCACGGCCGGTGCCAGCAGTCTGCTACGGCCTTAGCAAGGCCCGTACCAGTACCTTTTCCGAAGGACTCTTCCGATAGGTCAATAGGAAAAGTTTTGATGGTGCGACATGTTCTTCACAGATAGACCACAACCCTGCAATGCGCCAGCACCACACTGGTGCGTACGCCCCAAACCGGAGCCCCACATGCGTGAATCCCTGATCCTGGAACCTACACACTCCGTCGATTCGTGCGTCATCTGGTTGCACGGTCTGGGGGCGGACCGTTACGACTTCCAGCCGGTGGCCGAGGCCCTGCAGCAGCAGCTCACCGGCACCCGTTTCATCCTGCCCCAGGCGCCCACCCGCGCCGTGACCATCAACGGTGGCTGGGCGATGCCCTCCTGGTACGACATCCTTGCCATGACCCCGGCCCGGGCCATCGACCAGGACCAGCTGGAAGCCTCGGCGCAGACGGTGATCGACCTGATCGAAGGCCAGCGCGATGCCGGCGTCGACCCCGCGCGGATCCTCCTCGCCGGCTTCTCCCAGGGCGGCGCGGTGGTGCTGCACACCGCCTTCCTGCGCTGGAACGGCCCCCTGGGCGGAGTGATGGCGCTGTCCACCTACGCGCCCACCTTCCCCGATGCGCTGGAGCTGGCGGATACAAAACTACAACTGCCGGCCCTCTGCCTGCATGGCACCTTCGACGACGTGGTGCCGCCGGCCATGGGCCGCGCCGCCCATGACAAGCTCGCCGCTGCCGGCGTGCCGGTGACCTGGCGCGACTACCCCATGGGCCACGAAGTGCTGCCCGAGGAAGTGCGCGACATCGGCGCCTGGCTGGCCGAGCGCCTCGTCCGCTGACCCGAACAATCCACAAGAAGCCGGCCATGACCCAGACGCCCATCACGCCCATCGTCACCCTGCGCGACATCGAAGCGATCGAGCGCACCCCGCTCGAAGAGCGCGGCATGCCCGCCAGTACCTACGAGCTGATCCGCCAGAGCGCCGAGCGCAGCCCCGACGCCATCGCGATGAGCTTCCTGCTCCAGGGAAGCGCCAAGGAAACGCCCTGGCAGCTCACCTATGCCGAGCTGCTGGCCCAGGTCACCCGCACCGCCAACGCCTTCCACCGTCTGGGCGTGCGCCCGGGCAAGGCGGTGTCGTTCCTGCTGCCGAACCTGCCCCACACCCACTTCACCCTGTGGGGCGGCGAGGCGGCGGGCATCGTCAATGCCATCAATCCGCTGCTGGAGCCCGAGCACATCGCCGAACTGGTCCGCGCCGCCGACTCCGAGGTGCTGGTGACCCTGGCGCCCTTCCCCGGCACCGACCTGTGGGACAAGGTGGCCGGCCTGCGCGACCACCTCGGCTCGCTCAAGGCCATCGTCACCGTGGACCTGGCCAACTACCTGCCGGAACCCCAGCGCAGCGCCCTCAAGGCCCAGCGCGGCCCGCTGCCGGAAGGCGTGCTGGACTTCGACACGCTGATCGCCGACTGCCCGGCCGACCACCTGGAGAGCGGCCGGGTGATCGCCCCGGACGACATCGCTTCGTACTTCCACACCGGCGGCACCACCGGCACGCCGAAGCTGGCACCGCATACCCACCGCAACGAGGTGGCGATGGCGATGATCCTCGCCTACACCATCCACCTCGGCCCGCAGGACGTGACGCTCTGCGGCCTGCCGCTGTTCCACGTCAACGGCGTGATGGTCACCGGCCTGGCGCCCTTCTTCGTCGGCGCCCAGGTGCTGCTGGCCACGCCCCAGGGCTACCGCAGCACCACGCTGATCCAGAACTTCTGGAAGGTCATCGAGCGCTACCGGGTGAGCTTCTTCAGCGGCGTGCCCACCATCTACGCCGGCCTGCTGCAGGTGCCCAGCGAGGGGCATGACCTCTCCAGCCTGCGCTACGCCCTGTGCGGCGCCGCGCCGATGCCGGTGGAGCTGATCCGCCAGTTCGAGGCCAAGACCGGCCTCACGCTCATCGAGGGCTACGGCCTCACCGAAGGCACCTGCGGCAGCTGCGGCAACCCCAATGCCGGCGAGCGCCGCCCCGGCTCCATCGGCCTGCGCATGCCCTACTGCGAGGTGAGCATCAAGGTGCTGGACGAGGACGGTCGCTACCTGCGCGATGCCGCTGCCAACGAGATCGGCAACGTCTGCCTGCGCGGCGTGACGGTGTTCAAGGGCTACCTGCAGGCCGCCAAGAACGCCGGCATCTGGGTCGATGGGGACTGGTTCAACACCGGCGACCTGGGGCGCATGGATGCCGACGGCTATATATGGCTGACCGGCCGCAGCAAGGACCTGATCATCCGCGGCGGTCACAACATCGACCCGCAGATGATCGAGGAGGCCCTCCACGGTCACCCCGCCGTGGCCATGGCCGCCGCCGTCGGCAAGCCCGACGAGAAGGCCGGCGAACTGCCGGTGGCCTACGTGCAGCTCAAGCCCGGCCAGCAGGCCAGCGAGGACGAACTGCTGGCCCACGCCGCCGCCCACGTGCCGGAGCGCGCCGCCGTGCCCAAGGATGTGTGGATCATCGACGCCCTGCCGGTCACCGCCGTGGGCAAGACCTTCAAGCCGGCCCTGCGCCACGACGCCATCCGTCGCGTGTTCGAAGAGCGCCTGGCCGAGGTCGCCCCCGGCGTACGGGTCGAGGTGCGCAGCGATGACCGCCACGGCCAGCTGGCCCACATCCATGTACCGGGCCTGGACGATGCCCGACGCAGCGCTCTGGAGCAGGGCCTGGCCGGCTTCGCCGTGCGCTACGCGCTGTACCTCGCGGACTGAGATCCACCGCCCCCGGACCACCCGGACGGGGGCCTCCCCACCCTGCAACCGGCCGATGGAATGGCCGGTTTGTGACGCCTTTCGGATTTTCGCCGGCCACCGGTCGGCCCGACTTCCGGCGTGCGTTGAAAGCGCCTCTGCGCAGCAATAATGTCGGGTCATGCAATTCCCGCGATGACACGGACCGTTCTGCAATGTCTCCTTCCGTTGGCCTCCGTGATGGAGGTGATCCATGAAGAACGCCCATTGGCAGGCCGATGTGCAGCAGTTGAAGGATCAACGGCTGTTCCAGAACGTCGCCGCCCACAGCCTCCGACAGGTCCTGCGCGAATTCACCGCCTACGACCTGGAACAGGGCGAGGTGCTGCTCTCCCCCTTCGACCGCAACCAGTACCTCTACCTGGTGGTGCGCGGCGCCCTGCAGGTCTACCTCGGTTCGCTGGACAACCAGCCCATGTCCACCCTGGGCGTGGGTGACTGCGCCGGGGAAATCAGCTTCATCGACCACGAGCACCCGTCTGCCTACGTGGTCGCCGCCGAGCCCAGCACCGTGCTGCGCCTGCACCGGGAGGCGCTGCTGAAGCTGTTCCAGCAGTCCCCGCAGATGATGCAGAACCTGCTGGAGCTGCTCTGCGAGCGGGTGCGCGGCGGCAACCGGGTCATCCTCGACACCGAGCAGAACGCCAACGTCGACACCCTCACCGGCCTCTACAACCGGCGCTGGCTGGAACACGTGTACGCCCGCGAGAGCACCCGCTGCGCCTTCAACGGCCAGCCGCTGTGCCTGCTGATGCTGGATGTGGACCACTTCAAGGCCTACAACGACCGCCACGGCCACCTGGCCGGCGACTACGCGCTGTGCCTGGTGGCCCATACCCTGCGCAACCAGCTGCGGCCGAAGGACAGCATGTCGCGCTTCGGCGGCGAGGAGTTCGTCATCCTCCTGCCGGACATCGCCCTGGACGAGGCCCGCCGCATCGGCGAGCGCCTGCGCGCCAGCCTGGAGCAGATTTCCTCCTTCTATTCACCGGTCGGCGTGCTGCCGGGGGTGACCGTCTCCATCGGGCTCACCGAGATGGACCCGCGCGACGACCTCAAGTCGTTGATCGCCCGGGCCGACCAGGCCCTCTATGACGCCAAGATGCGGGGACGAAACTGCCTTAGCGGCTGAGCCCCACTGCATCGGCCCCGACGGCTTGCTAGAGTGCGTCTCCACAACAACAGAAGCGGGATGCTCCCATGCGCAAAGTCCTCATCGCGCTGGCCGTCGTGGCCGTGCTCGGTCTGGCCGTGTTCTTCACCCTGCCCAACCTGCTGGACCGGCGGATGAACACCGTGGCCCAGCCCGGCCCCTATCAGGCCGGCGCCAGTGCCACCGACCTGCACAAGACCCTGTTCGTCGCCGACCTGCACGACGACGCCCTGCTCTGGCAGCGCGACCTGCTGGAGCGCCACGACTACGGCCACAGCGACCTGCCGCGCCTGCTGGAGGGCCACGTCGGCCTGCAGGTGTTCTCCACCGTCACCAAGACGCCGCGCGGCATCAACTACGAGAAGAACGACAGCGACAGCGACAACATCACCCTGCTGGCCATGGCCCAGCGCTGGCCGGCGCGCACCTGGCACAGCCTGCTGGAACGCGCGCTGTACCAGGGCGAGAAGCTGGAGGACGCCGCCCGCCGCAGCGACGGCAAGCTGGTGCTGGTGCGCACCCGGGGCGACCTGGAAGGCTTCCTCGCCGCCTGGCAGAAGGACCCGCAGCGGGTCGCCGCGATCCTCGCCACCGAAGGCCTGCACCCGCTGGAGGGTAAGCTGGAGAACGTCGACCGCCTGTATGACGCCGGTTTCCGCATCACCGGCCTGACCCACTTCTTCGACAACGAGATCGGCGGCTCCGCCCACGGCATGGAAAAGGGCGGCCTGACCCGCTTCGGCCGCCGGGTCATCGCCCGCCTCGAAGAGAAGCACATGGTGGTGGACCTGGCCCACGCCTCCCGCGCCCTGATCGATGACGTGCTGAAGATCGCCGAACGCCCGGTGCTGGTCTCCCACACCGGTGTCGAGGGCACCTGCAAGGGGCCGCGCAACCTCACCGACGACCACATCAAACGGATCGCCGCCACCGGCGGGGTGATCGGCATCGGCTACTGGGACGCCGCCGTCTGCGACACCTCGGTGGACGCCATCGTCAAGGCCATCCGCTACACCGCCGACCGGGCGGGCGTCCAGCACGTCGCCCTGGGCTCGGACTTCGACGGCACCGTGCACACCCCGTTCGACACCAGCGGCCTGGCCCTGCTGACCGAAGGCCTGCAGAAGGCCGGCTTCAGCCAGGACGATATCGCCGCCATCATGGGCGGCAACGTGCGCCGCCTGCTGCTGGCCAACCTGCCCACCGAGTGAGGCTGCAGGCCCCGGAAAGTCCGGGGCCTTCGCCGCGATGGCTTCTTGCTTTACACTGGCGCCCGTTCACTCCTTAACCAATCGACGAGATGACCGTGCTCAAAGCACTCAAAAAGATATTCGGCAAGGGCGAAGCGCCCTTCGCCGGTAGCGCACCCAGCGCACCGGCCACCCCCACCCGCGAAGGTGAAAACAGCCCCGTACCGGCGCAACAGGCGCCACGCGCCGAGAAGCCGGCCCGCGACAACGCCCCCCGTGGCGAGCGCAAGCCGCGCGCCGAGAAGACCGCCGACGCCCCCCGCGCCGACAAGCCCAAGACCGACAAGCCCCGCAGCGAGAAGCCGCGCCGTGAGCGCGCACCCAAGCCGGTGGACACCTGGAAGCTGGAAGACTTCGTGGTCGAGCCGATGGAAGGCAAGACCCGCTTCCACGACTTCAAGCTCGCCCCGAGCCTGATGCACGCCATCCACGACCTCGGCTTCCCCTACTGCACCCCGATCCAGGCCGGCGTACTGGGCTTCACCCTCAAGGGCCAGGACGCCATCGGCCGCGCCCAGACCGGCACCGGCAAGACCGCCGCCTTCCTGATCTCGATCATCACCCAGCTGCTGCAGACCCCGCCGCCGAAAGAGCGCTACATGGGCGAGCCCCGTGCGCTGATCATCGCGCCGACCCGCGAGCTGGTGGTGCAGATCGCCAAGGACGCCCTGGCGCTGACCAAATACACCGGCCTGAACGTGATGAGCTTCGTCGGCGGCATGGACTTCGACAAGCAGCTCAAGCAGCTGGAATGCCGCTTCTGCGACATCCTCGTGGCCACCCCCGGCCGCCTGCTGGACTTCAACCAGCGCGGCGAAGTCCACCTGGACATGGTCGAAGTCATGGTGCTGGACGAAGCCGACCGCATGCTCGACATGGGCTTCATCCCCCAGGTCCGCCAGATCATCCGCCAGACCCCGCCCAAGGGCGAGCGCCAGACCCTGCTGTTCTCCGCCACCTTCACCGACGACGTGATGAACCTGGCCAAGCAGTGGACCGTCGACCCCGCCATCGTCGAGATCGAGCCGGAGAACGTCGCCAGCGACACCGTCGAGCAGCACGTCTACGCCGTGGCCAGCAGCGACAAGTACAAGCTGCTCTACAACCTGGTGGCCCAGAACAACTGGGAACGGGTGATGGTCTTCGCCAACCGCAAGGACGAAGTGCGCCGCATCGAGGAACGCCTCACCAAGGACGGCATCAGCGCCGCCCAGATGTCCGGTGACGTGCCCCAGCACAAGCGCATCAAGACCCTGGAAGGCTTCCGCGAAGGCAAGATCCGCGTCCTCGTCGCCACCGACGTGGCCGGTCGCGGCATCCACGTCGACGGCATCAGCCACGTGATCAACTTCACCCTGCCGGAAGACCCGGACGACTACGTGCACCGCATCGGTCGTACCGGCCGCGCCGGCACCAGCGGCACCTCCATCAGCTTCGCCGGCGAGGACGACGCCTTCGCCCTGCCGCCGATCGAAGAACTGCTGGGCCGCAAGATCAACTGCGAAATGCCGCCGGCCGAACTGCTCAAGTCGGTTCCGCGCAACAAGCACTGATCCGCCACCAGGCGACAGAAAAAGGCGAAGCCCCCGGGCTTCGCCTTTTTCATTTCAGCCCCCTGCAGACCGATGTAAACACCTCACCATTTCCTCGCCCTCCATCGTCCGGCCCTTGCCGATCGATACAATAAATTCCACTATAGACAAATTGTTTACAGCGGAGTCCCACCATGTCCAGCGCCCTGCCCCGGGTCATCCCCGCCCACGAAGCCGAACGCCTGCTGCCCCGGATCGACGTCCAGGCCGCCCTGCGCGGCATGTTCCTCGACCTCGCCGCCGGGGAGGCCGTGCAGCCGCCCCAGCAACTGGTGCCGTTTCCCGGCGGCGGTGACTTCATCAACTACCTCGGCGTACTGGCCCGCGAGCAGGTCTACGGGGTCAAGACCTCGCCCTACTTACCCAAGCCACAGGGCGCGGTGGTCACCGCCTGGACCCTGCTGATGTCCATGCAGGACGGCCAGCCGCTGCTGCTCTGCGACGCCGCCACCCTCACCACCGAGCGCACCGCCGCCACCACGGCGCTGGCGGTGGATGCCCTGGCGCCGGCCGATGCCACCGAGCTGGCCGTCATCGGCAGCGGCGCCGTGGCCCGCGCGCACATTCGCCATTGCCTGGCGCTGCGGCCCTGGCAGCGCATCCGCGTGCACTCCCCGCGCCTGCAGGCCGAGGGCGAGCGTGCCGACGCCCTGCGCGCTCTGGACCCGCGCGTGACCCTCTGCACCCGGCAGGACGACGCCGTGGCCGGTGCAGGGGTGATCCTGCTCTGCACCTCGTCCGCCGGGCCGGTGCTGGACCCGCGCAGCCTCGGCCATGCGCCGCTGGTCACCTCCATCAGCACCAATGCCCCGCGCGCCCACGAGGTGCCGCCCGAGGCCCTGGCCGCGATGGACGTGTACTGCGACTACCGCGCCACCACCCCCGCCAGCGCCGGGGAGATGCAACTGGCGGCCGAACACCACGGCTGGCAGATCGATGCCCTGCGTGGCGACCTGCCCGAGCTGCTGGCCGGTCGTGCGCCCCGCCCGGACTACCAGCGTCCGGTATTCTTCCGCTCCATCGGCCTGGGCCTCGAAGACGTCGCCCTGGCCCACGCCCTGCACCGGCTCAGCAACGAGGAAACGGCATGACCCAGGCGGACTTCATCATCATCGGCGGCGGCATCGCCGGCGCCTCCACCGGCTACTGGCTGTCGCGCCACGGCCGGGTCGTGCTGCTGGAGCGCGAAGAGCACGCCGGCTACCACGCCACCGGGCGCTCCGCCGCGCTCTACACCGTGGCCTACGGCACACCCCAGGTGCGAGCCCTCACAGCGGCCAGCCGGGCCTTCTTCGATGCACCGCCGGAGGGTTTCTGCGAACACCCGATCCTCACCCCACGGGGCGAGATGGTGGTGGACTTCACCGGCGACCGTGACGAACTGCAGCGCCAGTTCGACAGCGCCCGGGAACAGGTGCCCGACGTGCGCCTGCTGGACGCCGACGAAGCCTGCCGCCTGGTGCCGGTGCTGCGCCGGGAGAAGGTGCACGGCGCCATGCTCGACCCCAGCGCCGCCGACATCGACACCGATGGCCTGCACCAGGGCTACCTGCGCGGCATCCGCCGCAACGGCGGCGAGGTACTGACCGGGGCCGAAGTCGCCACCCTCGAACGCCAGGGCGACACCTGGCAGGTGGACAGCCGTGCCGGCCGCTTCAGCGCCCCCGTGGTGGTG
Organism: Pseudomonas sp. SLBN-26; assembly: GCF_006715895.1. Lineage (NCBI taxonomy): Bacteria > Pseudomonadati > Pseudomonadota > Gammaproteobacteria > Pseudomonadales > Pseudomonadaceae > Pseudomonas > Pseudomonas sp. SLBN-26. The sequence continues at coordinate 5,501,338 of NZ_VFOB01000001.1, read as the reverse complement.
AACGCCGCCGGCGCCTGGTGCGACCGCGTCGCCGAGCTGGCCGGGGCCCGTCCCCTGGGCCTGCAGCCCAAGCGCCGGGCGGCGTTCATCTTCGCCCCACCGGAAGGCATGGACTGCCACGCCTGGCCGGCGCTGGTGAGCCTCGACGAATCCTTCTACTTCAAGCCCGATGCCGGGATGCTGCTGGGCTCCCCGGCCAATGCCGACCCGGTGGAGCCCCAGGACGTGCAGCCCGAAGAGCTGGACATCGCCCTGGGCATCTACCAGATCGAGGAGCACACCCTGCTGAACATCCGCCGCCCCGCCCGCACCTGGGCCGGCCTGCGCTCGTTCTTCGCCGACGGTGACCTGGTCTCCGGCTACGACCCCCGCCTGCCGGGGTTCTACTGGGTGGCTGGCCAGGGTGGCTACGGCATCCAGACCTCCGCCGCCATGGGCGAGGCCAGCGCCGCGCTGATCCGCCGCCAGCCGCTGCCCGAGCACCTCGCCCGCTTCGGTCTCACCGAGGCGATGCTGGCCCCCGCCCGCCTGGGATGACGGCCCCGGCGCTTTGCGCCACACTCCCCCGCGCCGGCCACCGGGCCGGCGCCGTTTCCCGTCCCTGGAGCCCCGCATGACGCCAAGCCCTGCCCCCGATCTGGACAACTACCGGGCCATCGCCGACGCCATCGCCACGCTGTTCTTCCCCCACGCCGAAGTGGTCGTGCACGACCTGCGCACGCAGGCGATCGACTACATCGCCCACAACCTGTCCAAGCGCTCGGTGGGTGACGATTCGGCCCTGGAAGACATGCTCGAAGAAGGGGTCGAGGAGCGGAACATCGGCCCCTACGAGAAGCTCAACTGGGACGGCCAGAAGATCCGCTCGGTGAGCACCGTGCTACGCGATGCCGAGGGCAAGCCGGTGGCGGTGCTGTGCATCAACCTGAACATCTCCCTGTTCGAGTCGGCCAAGGCGGCGCTGGATCTGTTCCTCGCCCCCGGCAAGCTGATCCCACAGCCGGACGCGCTGTTCCGCGACGACTGGCAGGAGCGCATCAACACCTTCCTCCACAGCTGGATGCGCCAGCGCCAGCTCGGCCTCAACCTGCTGACCCGCGAGCACAAGCGCGAGCTGGTCCTGGCCCTGCATGCCGAGGGCGCCTTCAAGGGCAAGAGCGCCGCCAACTACGTGGCCAACGTCCTCAACATGGGCCGCGCCACGGTCTACAAGCACCTGCGCGAACTCAAGGAAGAACCCGAAACGGATAGGTAGGGGCCACTCGTTGCGCCAGCCCCGTAGCCCGGGCTTCAGCCCGGGACATACGCACGAACCCGGACTGAAGTCCGGGCTACAGGAACCATCCGGCGCCCTGTAGGGGCGACTTCAGTCGCCCGGTTCTTCGCGAGCAGAGCTCGCTCCTAAAGCGTCCGTAGCCGGGCTTCAGCCCGGGAGCCCGCGAACCCGGACTGAAGTCCGGGCTACAGGAAACCATCCGGGGCCCTGTAGGGGCGACTTCAGTCGCCCGGCTCTTCGCGAGCAGAGCTCGCTTCCGATCAATCCCCGTAGATATCGAAATCGAAGTACTTCGCCTGAATCGTCTGGTAGGTGCCGTTGGCGCGCAGGGCCTTGATGGCGGCGTCCAGCTTGTCACGCAAAGCGGTGTCGCCCTTGCGCACGGCGATGCCGGCGCCTTCGCCGAAGTAGCGAGGATCGTTCAGCACCGGGCCGACGAAGGCGTAGCCCTTGCCGTTCTCGGTCTTGAGGAACCCCTCGTTGAGCGGGAACACATCGGCCAGCACCGCGTCCAGGCGACCGGAGAGCAGGTCCAGGTAGATCTCGTTCTGGGTGCTGTAGCGCACCACCTTCACGCCCTTGGGCTCCAGCACCTCGGTGGCGAAGCGGTCGGTGGTGGTGGAGCGCTGGGTGCCGACGGTCTTGCCCACCAGGCTGGCGAAGCCGTCGTCGACACTGCTGCCGGCCTTCATCGCCAGCCGTGCGGGGCTGTAGTAGTACTTGCCGGTGAAATCCACCGACTTGCGGCGTTCCTCAGTGATGGTCATGGACGAGAGGATGGCGTCCACCTTCTTCACTTTCAGCGAGGGGATCAGGCCGTCGAACTCCTGCTCCACCCACTGGCATTGCACCTTCATCTCCGCGCACAGGGCGTTGCCGATGTCGTAGTCGAAGCCGGCGATCTGCCCGTCGGGCGTCTTGTAGGCAAAGGGCGGATAGGCCGCCTCGATGCCGATGCGCAACGGCTTGTCGGCCGCGAACGCAGTGGAGGCCAGGAGGCCGAGGGCAAGGCTGCCAAGGAGGACGAGTTTCTTCATGGTGCGACTCCCGCTGTGCATGTGTGGGCCCGGCCGCTGAGGGGCGAGCCCTGTCGTGGTGGACGTTGAAGGAGGGCAGTGACCGGCACCTGCGGCTGGCGCAGGCAGGCGGTGTGGAGAAGGAAAAGGGGATCGCGCGGCACGGCGACGCCTTGTTATTGGAATTTCAGTCCACTCTGGACTTTTATGTACAGATCGTCAATCGGCCGCTCAATGGCCGGCACGGCTGACCCAGGTCATGCCGTGACCCGACGGGGCGTCTAGGCTGCCTACAGGCAACCCAACGGGAGAGGCAGGCCATGGACCACGTACACCTGATGATCACGCTGCTGGTGGCGGGCTTCCTGTTGCTGGGCATCGGCTTCAGCAACCGGGAGAAGGAATGGGGGGTGTGGCTGACGGGGCTGGGCACGGCATCCATGTTCATGCCCATCGTCTTCAAGATGTACATCGAGCTGGGCTGAGCCTCAGCCCTCGGGGGTATCCCAGCGCTTCGCGGCGGCCTGGTCGCTGCAGCGGCCCTCGACCCAGCGGGGGCCGTCGGGGGTGTCTTCCTTCTTCCAGAACGGCGCGCGGGTCTTGAGGAAGTCCATGACGAAGTTGCACGCGTCGAACGCGGCCTGGCGGTGGGCGCTGGCGGTGCCGACGAAGACGATGGGCTCGCCCGGCTCCAGCCGGCCGATGCGGTGGAGGATGTCGATATTGAGCAGCGGCCAGCGGGCCGAGGCCTCGTCGGCGATCTTCTGCAGCGCCTTCTCGGTCATGCCCGGGTAGTGCTCGAGGAACATCCCGGCCACGTCCTGGCCGTCGTTGAAATCCCGCACGTAGCCGACGAACCCCACCACCGCACCGACACCGACGTTGGCGGCGTGCAGGGCATTGAGTTCAACGCCCGGGTCGAAGGCAGCGCTCTGCACGCGAATGGCCATGTCAGCCTCCGGTCACGGTGGGGAAGAAGGCCACTTCGTCGCCTTCGGCCAGCGCCTCGTCGAGGCTGCACAGCTCCTGGTTGCGGGCGCACATGAGGTTCTGCTCGTCGAGCACCGCCCACACGCCGCCGCGTGCCGCGAGGTGCTGGCGCAGGTCGTCGAGGCGGGCGAAGGCCGGGTCCCAGGCCAGTTGCTCGCCATCCAGGCCGAGGGCCTCGCGGTAACGGGCGAAGTACTGCACACGGATCATGGTCACGCCTCCGCCTGGTAGTGGCCGCTCTTGCCGCCGAGCTTTTCCAGCAGCCGCACGGACTCGATGGTCATGCCACGGTCCACGGCCTTGCACATGTCGTAGAGGGTCAGCGCGGCGACGCTGGCGGCGGTGAGGGCCTCCATCTCCACGCCGGTCTGCCCGGCCAGCTTGCAGCGGGCGACGATGTGCACCACGTCGTCGCCTTCGGCGGCCAGCTCCACCTTGACGCTGGTGAGCATCAGCGGGTGGCACAGAGGGATGAGGTCGGACGTCTTCTTCGCCGCCTGGATGCCGGCGATGCGCGCCACGGCGAACACGTCGCCCTTGGGGTGGCCGCCGGCCTGGATCATCGCCAGGGTTTCCGGGCGCATGCGCACCCGCGCTTCGGCCGTCGCCTCACGGGCGGTCACCGCTTTTTCGGTGACGTCGACCATGTTGGCGCGGCCTTGGGAATCGAGATGGGTCAGCACTGCAAGTCTCCTCGGGCGACCCGGTGGGAGCGGGCCGCAGGAGGCGAATTGTATACAGAAGAGCCGGCAGCGGTCGCGCTTTCGCCGCCGGGCGGGTGAGCGCCCGGCGGCGACGGCGGCTACATGTGGGCTTCGGCGTATTCGGCGAGCACCGAACGCGGGACGCCCTGGAGGGTGATGTGAACGCCGTGGGGGAAGTCCTTGAAGCGTTCGGTCAGGTAGGTCAGGCCCGAGCTGGGCGCCGACAGGTAGGGGGTGTCGATCTGCGCGAGGTTGCCCAGGCAGATCACCTTCGAGCCGGTGCCGGCGCGGGTGATGATGGTCTTCATCTGGTGCGGGGTGAGGTTCTGGCACTCGTCGATGATGATCAGGCTCTGCTGGAAGCTGCGCCCGCGGATGTAGTTCAGCGATTTGAACTGCAGCGGCACCTTGCTGAGGATGTAGTCCACGCTGCCGTGGGTGCTCTCGTCATCCATGTGCAGGGCTTCGAGGTTGTCGGTGATGGCGCCCAGCCAGGGCTCCATCTTCTCGGCCTCGGTGCCGGGCAGGAAGCCGATCTCCTGGTCCAGCCCCTGCACGCTGCGGGTGGCGATGATGCGCCGGTAGCGCTTGGTCACCATGGTCTGCTCGATGGCTGCGGCCAGCGCCAGGATGGTCTTGCCCGAGCCGGCGGCGCCGGACAGGTTGACCAGGTGGATGTCCGGGTCCAGCAGCGCGTACAGCGCCAGCGCCTGGTACACGTCACGCGGGCGCAGGCCCCAGGCCTCCTGGTGCAGCAACGGCTCCTGGTGCAGGTCGAGGATGGTCAGCTCGGTGCCCTGGATGCCCTTGATCCAGCCGACGAAGCCCTGCTCGTCGACGATGAACTCGTTGACGTGCACCGCCGGCAGGTTGTCGGTGAGCTGCACCCGGTGCCAGGTGCGGCCGTGGTCCTGGCGGGTCTCCACCTTGCTGACGCGCTCCCAGAAGGAACCGGGCATGTCGTGGTAGCCACGGGACAGCAGGGACACGTCGTCCACCAGCTGGTCGGTGTGGTAGTCCTCGGCATCGATGCCACAGGCGCGCGCCTTCAGGCGCATGTTGATGTCCTTGGTGACCAGCACCACGGACAGGCCGGGCCGGCGGGTCTTCAGCTCCACCAGCTGGTTGATGATGCGGTTGTCGTTGAGGTTGTCCGGCAGCCAGGTGATGGGGGCTGCGCTCTTGCTCATGAGGATCGAGAGGAAGCCGCAGGGGCCGCTCTTCTCGCGCTGGATCGGTACGCCGTGCTCCACCTCCTCGGGGGTCGCGCCACCGAGGATCTTGTCGATGAGGCGGATGGCCTGCCGGCATTCGGCGGCCACGCCCTGCTTGCCACTCTTGAGCTTGTCCAGTTCCTCCAGCACCGTCATGGGGATGGCCACGTGGTGTTCTTCGAAGTTGAGGAGGGCGTTGGGATCGTGGATCAGAACGTTGGTATCGAGGGCGTAGAGGGTTGGAGCGGTGGAGCGGGCGCGTCCGTGGTCATCCATACTCGGTCACCTTCTTGTCGGTCCGGGCGACGGAATGCCGGTACGGCGCTCCGCCGAGGAAGGACTGCCGCCCTGCCTGCCCGGGTCATGCCGGGAGCCAGGGACTCCATGAGGAGGATGAGGGCCTGGGGCCGCCACCCTGTCCTCAGGATTCGGCGGTCTGATTCGTTAATAACCCAAGAGAGATGACAGAAAAAAGAACTTTTTGGTCCGCAAAAACCTTTTTTTATCCCTCGACGAATAACCCTTGGCGCCGGACAGGGGCGCCGCTAAAGTCCGAAGTCCCCCCTGCCCTCGCCGCTCCGCTGCCCTCAGCGGTAGGTGTTGCACGGCATCCAGTCCACCCCCGCCAGGGCCGTCCGGTCCTTGAGCCAGGGCACCGCCGCCAGGGCCTTCGGGTGGATGTCATGGAACAGCACCACGCCCCGGCGCCACAGCAGCATCAGGTTCAGCACCCGCTGCGCCGCTTCGTCGCCGCTGATGCGCGCATTCCAGTCCTGCGAATCGATGTTCCACAGCGCCACCGTCAGCCCCTGGGTGGCGAAGAACGCCCCGCTGTCGGCACGACGCTGGCCATAGGGCGGGCGGAACAGCGGCACGGCGTTGTCCGGCAGCGTGCGGGCCACCAGGTCGCGCACCCGCACCACCGAGTCCTGCCACTGCTCCCAGCTGCTGTGGGACTTGTGCTCCCAGCCGTGCAGCCCGACGCACTGGCCGGCGTAGAGCTGGCGCATCGCCTCTGGCGAGGACTTGCCCAGGCGGGTCTGGAACCCCTGCCCCAGCACGTAGAAGGTCGCGCTCATGTGCTGCTCGCGCAGCCAGGTGGTGAGGCGATCGCTGAGGCCGTCACGGGGCGTCGGGCCATCGTCGAAGGTGAGCAGGAACTGCCGGTCCCTCAGCTCATCACCATTACGCTCCTGCTCGGAGAACAGGCCGATCTCGCTGCTGATGCGCGGGAACAGCGCCGCCAGGCGCATCTGCTCGTCCAGGTAGCGCAGGTGGAAGCCCCGGCTGGCCTCGGACCAGGCGAAGAACGGCGAATCCGGCGTCACCTCGAAGCGCCGGGCGCGCTCGCGCAGCGCCGCCTCGTCAGCCGCCGGCTCGCAGAACGGCCGCGTGGCGTCGCAGCCCTGGCTGGCCAGCCGGTAGTTCTCCGCCAGGCGCGCCCAGAAGCGCTTGCGCACCGTGGCGATGCCGTCCAGGTCCACCGCCTTCAAGCCCAGGCGCTGCTGCCAGGCGGCGGCGTCCAGCCCCTCGCTCTGCAGCAGGGTCTGGGCGAAGACCAGGATCTCGCCCCGGGAGGCGTCATCGAAGGCCGCTGGCGAATCCAGCGCAGCGGGCCAGGTGGAGCGGTCGATCAGGGCGATGCGGCTGGGGCCGGCGGCCTGGGCGAAGGTGGCGCCGAGCAGTGCGGCACCGAAAGCGAGGGTACGGAACATGGCGTTCTCCGTTCACGGCGGCGGAAACGAACGCGCCCCCGAAGGGGCGCGCTGTCAGCAGGGAGGGATCAGTGGCGGTCCTGAACCCGTTGGATCGCCTTGTCGTACACCGGGTTCGCCTTCTGCTCCTTGGCCAGGTGGTAGTGGCGCAGGGCATCGTCGTACTGCTCGGCCGCCTCGTAGATGCGGGCGATGTTGTAGTAGGAACTGGCGCGCACGGTGGCCGCGTTGGCACCCGTGGCCAGGGCGATGGCCTTGCGGTTGGCCCAGATGGCCTCGGCGGTGCGGTTGGCCTTCTGGTAGGCCAGGCCGAGGTTGCTGTAAGCCTGGCCGTAGTTGGCATCCAGCTCGATGGCCTGGCGGTAGAAGTCGATGGCCAGGTCCAGCTTGCCTTCGTGGTAGGCCGCCTCGCCCTTGCGGTTCAGCGCCTTGGCATCGCCCTGTGCAGCCTGGGAAGCCGCCTGCGCAGCCACGCTGCGGCCCTCGTTGAGCAGCGGCTCGATGTCGCCCAGCACGTAGGCCGCATCCTTCGCCTGGCTGCCCTCCAGGGTGTTGATGTCCTGGAAGTCGCCGGATGCGGTGATGCGGAACACCTTCCACAGGTTGCCGCGCTGTTCCTTGGGCACGTAGTAGGTGCGCACCAGGGACTGGCCGACGTAGACGAACACCTTCGCCTGGCTGCCCGCCAGTGCCTTGGAGGACGGGTTGTCCCGGTTGGTGAAGTCGTGCACCGCGTAGACGTAGGTCTCGCCGTAGCGCTTCTTGTGCAGGGTGATGGTCTCCGGGCCGTAGCTGTCGGTGTCGTCCACGTCCAGGTCGGCGTCGGTGCCTTCCTTCTCGGCGAAGTAGATGTGGTTGCCCGGGTAGGCGATGTGGGAGTCCAGGTCCTCCGGCTTCTCGCCCCAGCTCAGCACGATGCGCAAGCCGTCCAGGTCCTTCATCACCGGGCTGATGGCATAGGTCATGCCGGTGCACGGGCACTTGGCAACGAGGTTGGAGTAGCCGTCCTTCTTCACGATCACCAGGCTTTCCGGGTCATCGGCGAAGCTGCTGTCCAGGGTCACGCGGCCCTGGGCGTCGGTGCGGCCGGTCACGGTCTGGGCACCGTTCTTCTGCAGCAGCACCTCGGCGCCGGCAATCTTCTCGTCCTTCACCACGGCGCTCAGCACCTCGATGGAGACCGGCGCGGCCTGGGCCACCACGGCGCCGGAAGCGAACAGCAGGGAAAGTGCGATACGCGAGAGGGTCTTCACAACGACCTCCTTGTCAGTCGGGGAATGGGCGGCCAGGGCCGCAGGGGAGCGCACTATAGCGCAGCCTCCCGGCCCGGTGTGTGACACGGGGCATGGCCCCTGCCGGCTCAATCGGGGCGATAGGTGGAGCCTGCCCGGGCAAGTCCCTACAATCGCGCCATTGCCGAAGGAGACAAGCCGATGCTGATGGTGATTTCGCCCGCCAAGACCCTGGACTACGAAACCCCACCGGTCACCGACCGCTACACCCAACCCCGCCACCTGGACCACGCCCAGGAGCTGATCCAGCAACTGCGCACCCTGCCCCCGGCCGACATCGCCGAGCTGATGCACCTGTCCGACAAGCTCGCCGGCCTCAACGCCGCGCGCTACGGCAGCTGGCACCCCGACTTCACCCCGGAGAACGCCAAGCAGGCCCTGCTGGCCTTCAAGGGCGACGTCTACACCGGCCTCGACGCCGAGAGCTTCGCCGAAGCCGACTTCGACTTCGCCCAGCGCCACCTGCGCATGCTCTCCGGCCTCTACGGCCTGCTGCGCCCGCTGGACCTGATGCAGCCCTATCGCCTGGAAATGGGCACCAAGCTGGCCAACGCCCGGGGCAAGGACCTCTACGCCTTCTGGGGCGAGCGCATCAGCACCTGGCTCAACGAAGCCCTGGCCGAACAGGGCGACAACGTCCTGCTCAACCTGGCCTCCAACGAGTACTTCAGCGCCGTGAAGCGCAAGGTGCTGGACGCCCGCATCATCGACACCGAATTCAAGGACCTGAAGAACGGCCAGTACAAGATCATCAGCTTCTACGCCAAGAAGGCCCGCGGCCTGATGGCCCGCTACGTGATCAAGGAGCGCCTCACCGACCCGCAGGGCCTGAAGGACTTCGACTACCAGGGCTACCGCTTCGCCGCCGAAGCCTCCAGCGAGAACAAGCTGGTGTTCCTGCGCGACACCCCGCAGGACTGACCCGCCCCCTCGCCCCTCCTCCCCGGAGGGGCACGTGCCTCCCCCCGCTTATGCCCCCGACCCGATGAAGAGTCTTATAACCATCCCGCCCAACGCACTTCCCACTTCACCGCTTGCCGGCAGATTTTGATATCACCGTGCAATAACGGTAGCGGCCTACCAGCGAATACTTTTCCAACTTCCTTCACGCCCTCTAGCACGCGCCCTACAGCGCAAACCCGCGCCACGCCTGGCGCTTGAAAGTTTGAACTTTTTCGCAAGTTAGAAGTAAGCAAACTTTGCCATCATTGTGATGCCAAACTTACCGCTCATCGAAAAAGTGAAACGCCGCAAAATATTGACGAATGGCCGGAACTATCCAAACAGCCCCACACTCATAAACCGCGACACATAATTCTTCATATTTCCGTTTCTTACTGACTATGAAAACTGCCCCCGCTATCGGAGCACTCCGAGGGGGTAGTTATGCGTAACGGAAAGTTCCACTTGAACAAGGAGTGCAACGCCATTTTCGACGAGTGACATAAAAACCAAGGGCCAGAGCCGTTGAGGTGATCAGTCCAGGACTCTCTGGAGCCAGCGTCATTACAGGCTCCGCTTCAGGTACCCGCAGTTTCGGTGCCCGGTATCCGTCATGCCTGCACGCAGTAGAAAGTTGCTGTTTGGTGACAACTGCAGAAACGGCCGTGGCTAATAAGCCACTTATTAACACGTACTAAATGGAATGAGGTGATAGCGATGCGTATCAGCATCTTTGGTTTGGGCTACGTCGGTGCAGTATGTGCCGGTTGCCTGTCCGCTCGTGGTCATGAAGTTGTCGGCGTGGATGTTTCCAGCACCAAGATCGACCTGATCAACAAAGGCAAATCCCCCATCGTCGAACCGGGCCTGGAAGAGCTGCTGCAACAGGGCCTGAAGACCAACCGCCTGCGCGGCACCACTGACGTCGCCGCCGCCGTACGCGATACCGACATGTCCTTCATCTGCGTCGGCACCCCGAGCAAGAAGAACGGCGACCTGGGCCTGGAGTACATCGAAGGCGTCTGCCGCGAGATCGGCTTCGCCCTGCGCGACAAGGCCGAGCGCCACACCGTCGTGGTCCGCAGCACCGTCCTGCCGGGCACCGTGAAGAACGTGGTGATCCCGATCATCGAAGACTGCTCCGGCAAGCAGGCCGGCGTCGACTTCGGCGTCGCGGTGAACCCCGAGTTCCTGCGCGAAAGCACCGCCATCAAGGACTACGACTTCCCGCCCATGACCGTCATCGGCGAGCTGGACAAGACGTCCGGCGACCTGCTGGAAACCCTCTACCGCGAACTGGACGCCCCGATCATCCGCAAGGACATCGAGGTCGCCGAGATGATCAAGTACACCTGCAACGTATGGCACGCCGCCAAGGTCACCTTCGCCAACGAGATCGGCAACATCGCCAAGGCCGTCGGGGTCGATGGCCGCGAAGTGATGGACGTGGTCTGTCAGGACCACAAGCTCAACCTCTCCAAGTACTACATGCGCCCCGGCTTCGCCTTCGGCGGCTCCTGCCTGCCCAAGGACGTGCGCGCCCTCAGCTACCGCGCCAGCTCCCTGGACGTCGAAGCCCCGCTGATCGGCTCGCTGATGCGCAGCAACTCGGCCCAGGTGCAGAAGGCCTTCGACATCATCGCCGCCCAGGACAAGCGCAAGGTTGCCCTGCTCGGCCTGTCGTTCAAGGCCGGCACCGACGACCTGCGCGAGAGCCCCCTGGTGGAGCTGGCCGAGATGCTCATCGGCAAGGGCTTCGACCTGCGCATCTACGACCGCAACGTCGAATACGCCCGCGTCCACGGCGCCAACAAGGACTACATCGAATCGAAGATCCCCCACGTCTCGTCCCTGCTCGACAGTGACTTCGACGGCGTCGTCGACAACGCCGACGTGATCGTCCTGGGCAACCGCGACGAACTCTTCGCCCCCCTTGCCCAGCGCGCCCCCGAAGGCAAGCACGTGATCGACCTGGTGGGCTTCATGCCCAAGGCCAGCCACGGCAACGCCGAAGGCATCTGCTGGTAACCGCGACCGCTTCAGCGCAACGCGATGACGCACCTTGGGCGAGCGAAACAATGACAAGCAGCGCCCACGCCCGAGGTCCGTCCAGCGTTCACGAAGGAATGGATGAATCAATGGACAAGCTCAAGCGAAGCCTCACCGAGGCAGCCGGCTGGCTGTTCTTCCTGACGGGCCTGATGCTGCTCGCGCTGGCGCTGCCCCGCTCGGTGTTCGATCCCGAGTCCAAGCACTTCCTGCTGCTCATCGGCGTGGTCGGTATCTGGCGCTATTCCATGGGCGCCCTGCACTTCCTGCGCGGCACCCTGTTCCTCTACGTCGTCTACCCCTGGCAGCGCCGCCAGGTGCGCAAGCTCGGCGCAGCGGCCGACCCGTCCCACGTCTACCTGCTGGTCACCAGCTTCCGCATCGACGCCCTGACCACCGCCATGGTCTACCGCTCGGTGATCCAGGAAGCCATCGACTGCGGCTACCCCACCACCGTGGTCTGCTCCATCGTCGAACTCTCCGACGAGCTGCTGATCAAGAACCAGTGGAACCGCCTGGCCCCACCGGAGCGCGTCAAGCTGGACTTCGTGCGCATCCCCGGCACCGGCAAGCGCGACGGCCTGGCCTACGGCTTCCGCGCCATCTCCCGGCAACTGCCCGACGACGACGCCGTGGTCGCCGTGGTGGACGGCGACACCGTGCTCACCCAGGGCGTGGTGAAGAAGACCGTGCCCTGGTTCAAGTACTTCCCCAACGTCGGCGGCCTCACCACCAACGAGTTCTGCGAGGTGCGCGGCAGCTACCTGATGAGCGAATGGCACAAGCTGCGCTTCGCCCAGCGCCACATCAACATGTGCTCCATGGCGCTCTCCAAGCGCGTGCTGACCATGACCGGGCGCATGTCGGTGTTCCGCGCCAAGGTGGTCACCGACCCCGGCTTCATCGCCGACGTGGAGAGCGACCACCTCGACCACTGGCGCCTGGGCCGCTTCCAGTTCCTCACCGGTGACGACAAGTCCAGCTGGTACAGCCTGATGCGCCTGGGCTACGACACCTTCTACGTGCCGGACGCCGCCATCAACACCGTCGAGCACCCGCCGGAGAAGAGCTTCATCAAGGCCAGCCGCAAGCTGATGTTCCGCTGGTACGGCAACAACCTGCGGCAGAACACCCGCGCCCTGGCCCTCGGCCCGCGCCGCCTCGGCTGGTTCACCACCCTGGTGCTCAGCGACCAGCGCGTGTCCATGTGGACCTGCCTGCTGGGCCTGGCCGTCGCGGTGATCGCCAGCCTCAAGTACAGCATCGCCTACCTCCTGGTGTACCTGCTGTGGATCGGCCTCACCCGCTTCATCCTCACCCTGCTGCTGAGCGTTTCAGGGCACCCCATAGGACCGGCCTACCCGCTGATCCTCTATTACAACCAGATCGTCGGCGCGCTGGTGAAGATCTACGTCTTCTTCCGCCTGGACCAGCAGTCCTGGACGCGCCAGAACACCAAGCTCAACCGGGACCTGGCCAGCTTCACCCGCTGGTTCAACACCTGGTCTTCCCGTGCCATGACCTTCACCGCCACCAGCGTCTTCGTAGCCACGCTGATGGCGTTCGTGTGACCGAACCCGATAGGAAATCCAGACCATGAATACAGCCGTCAACGTCAATGTGGTGCACGAATCCGAAGCCCAGCGCCAGCACGCCCGGGTCAAGCTCCCGGCCAAGGTGCGCTACCTGGTGGGCAAGGAGCGCGTCGAGCACCGCCTGCTCGACCTCTCCGCCGGCGGGTTCGCCTTCCAGGTGGAACCGGGGCAGAAGGTGCAGGTGGGCGACTACCACCAGGGTCGCATGCAGTTCCAAGTGGACAACCTCAGCCTCGGCCTGGACGTCGAGTTCCAGGTGCGCTTCCTCGACCCCCAGCAGGAGCGCGCCGGCTGCCAGTTCCACAACCTCAAGCCGCGTGACATCGCCACCCTGCGCTACCTGATCAGCGCCCACCTCTCGGGCGAAGTGGTCAGCGCCGGCGACATCCTCAACACCCTGCAGCGCGAGAACTTCACCAAGCCACGCAAGAACGGCAGCGGCGGCGGCATGGGCATGTTCGGCCGCCTGCGCGCCGTCACCTTCAGCGCCGGCCTGTTCCTCGTCGGCCTGGCCGCCTTCGGCTTCATCTTCAAATCGCTCTACGGCCTGTACTTCGTCACCCACGCCGAATCCGGCATGGTCGCCGTGCCCGCCATGCAGGTCACCATGCCCCGCGAAGGCACCGTGCAGAGCCTGATCGGCGGCGAAGGCGCCGTGGTGCAGAAGGGCGCCCCGATCGCCTCCTTCTCCGCCACCATGCTGGAGATGCTCAAGGGCCACCTGACCGACGACCAGCTCGCCCCCGCCAACGTCGAGGAACTGTTCGGCAAGCAGATGAAGGGCACCCTCACCAGCCCCTGCAACTGCAAGGTCGCCCGCCAGCTGGTGGCTGACGGCCAGTTCGCCGGCAAGGGCGACGTCATCTTCGAACTGGTGCCCCAGGACTTCGAAGCCACCGTCAGCGCCCGCTTCCCCTACCGCAACTTCGCCCAGGCCAAGCCCGGCGCAAGCGTCACCTTCCAGGTGGCCGGCGAAGACACCCCGCGCCACGGCAAGATCATCAGCTCCAGCCTGATCGACAGCGGCCTGTCCTCCGACATCCGCGTCGTCATCCAGCCCGACCAGGTACTGGACAGCAAGCTCGCCGGGCAGCCCGTCGAAGTCAGCATCGACCGCGGTCCCTCCTTCGACTGGATGATCAACCGCGCCCTGGCGGCCGGCTTCTGAGGAGGACACCCGTGGCGACCCTTCCCTCCCGCACCCTGCTGCTCGGCGTCGCCGTCGCGCTGGCCGGCTGCGCCGGCCTGCCCGACCAGCGGCTGGCCAGCGAAGCACTCAAGCGCGGCGACACCGCCACCGCCGAGCGCAACTTCCGCCAGCTCGCCGAGCTCGGCTACGTCAACGCCCAGGTCGGCCTCGCCGACCTGCAGGTGGACAGTGGCGACCCGGAGCAGATGCGCCAGGCCGAGCAGACCTACCGCCAGGCCATGGACCAGTCGCCGCGCGCCAAGGCCCGCCTCGGCAAGCTGCTGGCGCGCAAGCCCGACGGCACCCCGGCCGAACGCCAGGAAGCCGCCCAGCTGCTGGAAGACGCCTACAAGGCCGGCGAGCCCAACAGCCTGCTGCCCCTGGTGATGCTCTACCTCACCTTCCCCCAGGACTTCCCCGGCGTGAACGTGCAGCAGCGCATCGCCCAGTGGCGCGCCGACGGCCAGCCCCAGGCCGAGCTGGCGCAGATCCTCTACTACCGGACCCAGGGCACCTACGACCAGCACCTGGCCGAGATCGAGGACATCTGCACCCGCAACCTGCAGCAGGCCGACGCCTGCTACGTCGAACTGGCCACCGTCTACAGCAAGCAGGGCAAGGCCGACGAGCGCCAGGCCCTGGTGGAGCAGGTCATGGCCCGCTACGCCGCCGGCACCCTGCCCGCCCAGCGCGTCGACTCGGTGGCCCAGGTGCTGGCCGACGCCGAGCTGGGCAAGCCTGACGAAGGCAAGTCCCAGGACATGCTCGAACGCATCGCCCCGGCCTACCCGCCGGCCTGGGTCAGCCTCGCCAAGCTGCTCTACGAGTACCCGGGCCTGGGCGACATCGACAAGATGATGGAGTACCTCGACCACGGCCGCGAAGCCGCCCAGCCGCGCGCCGAACTGCTGCTCGGCCGCCTCTACTATGAAGGCAAGCTGGTCCCCCTGGACCCGGTGAAAGCCGAGCGCCACCTGCTCAAGGCCTCCGCCACCGAGCCCACCGCCAACTACCTGCTGGGGCAGATCTACATCCGTGGCTACCTCGGCGACATCGACCCGGACAAGGCCCTGGACTACCTGCTGAGCGCCGCCCGCGGCGGCCAGATCAATGCCGACTACGCCCTCGGCCAACTGTTCGCCCAGGGCAAGGGCATCCGCCCCGACCTCGTCAACGCCTACGTCTTCAGCCAACTGGCGCTGCCCAAGAACACCCCGCAGGCCATCGAACTGGCGCAGACCGTGGAACAGCAGCTGAGCCCCGCCGACCGCGCCCGCGCCGAACAGCGCCTGCGCGAGGAACGCCAGTTCCGCGGCGTCGCCCTGCAGGACACCACGCAGATGCAGGCCATGCAGACCCCTTGAAGGAACCGACATGAAATTCAACCTCTGGACGACCGCCAGCCTCGGCCTGGGCCTCACGCTTCTTTCCACCAGCAGCGCCTTCGCCGTGCAGATGAGCGACAAGAACTTCGGCCTCGACATCAAGATCACCGCCCAGTCCGAGGACGACCGCGACCTCGGCACCCAGAAGGGTGGCGACGTCAGCGGCGTGGGTATCGACCTGCGCCCCTGGGTCTACGCCGAACGGGGTGACTGGAGCGCCTTCGCCATGGGCCAGGCCGTCAGCGCCACCGACATCGTCGAGACCGACACCCTGCAATCCAGCGACACCGACGGCGAACAGGGCGCGCGCGACGACGGCCGCCAGCCGGACAAGAGCTACCTCGCCCTGCGCGAATTCTGGGTCGACTACGGCGGCCTCACCGCCTACCCCGGCGAACACCTGCGCTTCGGCCGCCAGCGCGTGCGCAGCGCCGAAGGCACCTGGTGGGACACCAACATCGAAGCCCTGCGCTGGAGCTTCGACACCACCCTGCTGACCGCCCACGTCGGCGTCGCCGAACGCTTCAGCGAATACCGCACCGACCTCGACGAACTGGCCCCCGAAGACAAGGACCGCCAGCACGTCTTCGGCGACATCGCCACCCAGTGGGCCCCGGGCCACTGGGTCGGCCTCAAGGTCCACCACAGCCGCGACAACGGCAGCCTGCCCGACGCCGGCGAGGTGGTGGAGCCCCTGGACAAGCGCTACACCGGCGACCTCACCTGGGTCGGCATCGACGCCGACGGCGGCTTCTTCGACCGGCGCTCCACCGCCCCGCTGAACTACTGGGCCCAGGCCACCTGGCTCACCGGCGATACCGACGAACTGACCCAGAGCGTGGTCGGTGACCAGCGCCTCGCCAACGGCTCGCGCAACGTCGACGTCAACGCCTGGGGCGTCGACCTCGGCCTGCGCTGGAACCTCTCCGAGCAATGGAAGGTCGGCGGCGCCTACGCCCGTGGCAGCGGCGGCGGTGACGACGACAGCTCCCGCCAGTTCCGCCAGACCGGCATGGAGAGCAACCGCTCCAACTTCACCGGCACCGAAGCCCGCATGCACCGCTTCGGCGAAGCCTTCCGCGGCGAGCTGAGCAACCTGCAGGTGGCCACCGCCTTCGCCTCCTGGCAGCTGCACGACGACTACGACGCCAGCCTCGTCTACCACCGCTTCTGGCGCGTGGACGACAACCAGGACGTCGGCCAGGCCGGCATCACCGCCCCGCTGGAGGACGGCGAGAAGGACATCGGCCAGGAAGTCGACCTGGTGGTGACCCGCTACTTCCGCCAGGGCCTGCTGCCCGCCGGGATGGCCGAGCACCTGGACGACGCCTCCGCCCTGGTGCGCTTCCGTGGCGGCGTGTTCAAGCCGGGCGATGCCTACGGCAGCGGCACCGACTCGCTCATGCACCGCGCCTTCGTCGACTTCATCTGGCGCTTCTGATGCCAGCGAGCCCAGGGAGAACAGCCATGCCCAACCTCCTCGCAACCCCCCGGCCGCTCAGCGGCCTGGTGCTCGGCGCGCTGCTGGCCAGCGCCCCGTGGGTGCACGCGGCCGAGCCGGCCAAGGGCCTCAAGGAAACCAAGAACTACACCGTCACCAGCGCCCCGGTGGACCAGCTGCACCTGGACCCGCCCGAGCTGCCCGACCTCTCCGGCTACACCCGCCAAGCCATCGAGGCCAAGGTGGACCGCCGCACCGCCGGCAAGGTGGTGGTCCGGCGCATGCTCCAGCAGGACGCCCTGAAGGACTTCATCGGCGGCAACGAGCGCATGCGCGAATGGGTCAGCCGCCAGCGCGGCATGCCCCAGGCGATCTTCATCGAAGGCGGCTTCGTCACCCCGGCCGACCTGGCCAAGGCCCTGCCCGACAGCCAGTTCGCCGAAACCGCACCGGGCGTCTACATCGCCCGCCTGCCGGTGGTGGTGG
Source organism: Pseudomonas sp. SLBN-26 (assembly GCF_006715895.1). NCBI lineage: Bacteria > Pseudomonadati > Pseudomonadota > Gammaproteobacteria > Pseudomonadales > Pseudomonadaceae > Pseudomonas > Pseudomonas sp. SLBN-26. Next base: position 5,484,044 of record NZ_VFOB01000001.1, on the reverse strand, counting down.
CCCAGGGCGCCAGCCTGCGCATCGGCGAAGAGACCCGTGACTTCCGCCTGTCCCAGGAGCGCGGCGCGTTCCTGGTCAACGACGGCAAGCTGTTCATCACCGGCACCAAGCTGACGGCCTGGCGCGAGCAGGACGACACCCCGGCCTGGTTCCGCAAGCCCTCGGAGTTCCGCCCGTTCCTGGTCTCCTGGGGCGGCAGCGAGCTGTACATCGCCGACAGCACCGTCACCAGCCTCGGCTACGACAACTCCAAGTCCTACGGCGTCTCCATCACCCAGTACACCCCCGGCATGCACGAGCGCCTCAAGCGCCCGGAACCCACCGGCTGGCTGGTGAACTCGGAGTTCGTCGACCACTGGTACGGCTTCTACTGCTACGAAGCCCGCGACGTGGTCATCAAGGGCAACACCTACCGCGACAACATCGTCTACGGCATCGACCCCCACGACCGTTCCCACGGCCTGGTCATCGCCGAGAACACCGTCCACGGCACCAGGAAGAAGCACGGCATCATCATCTCCCGCGAGGTGGACGACAGCTGGATCATCAACAACAAGACCTACGACAACAAACTGTCGGGCATCGTCATCGACCGCAACTCGGTGAACAACCTGGTGGCCTACAACGAGGTCTACCAGAACCATTCCGACGGCATCACCCTCTACGAGAGCTCCAACAACCTGCTGTGGGGCAACAAGATCGTCGGCAACCAGCGCCACGGCATCCGCCTGCGCAACAGCGTCAACATCCGCCTGTACGAGAACCTGTCCATGGCCAACGGCCTGACCGGCGTCTACGGGCACATCAAGGACCTGTCCAACACCGACCGCGACATCGAGCTGGACCCCTTCGACACCAAGGTCTCGATGATCGTGGTCGGCGGCAAGCTCGCCGGTAACGGCTCCTCGCCCCTGTCCATCGACTCCCCCCTCTCCGTGGAGCTGTACCGCGTGGAAATGCTCGCCCCGAGCAAATCCACCGGCATCAGCTTCGCCGGCGTACTGGGCGAGAAACAGGAGGAAATCCTCGACCTGATGGTGCGCCGCAACAAAGCGGTGCTCATCGACCCCGTCGAAAGCCAGGCCGAACTCCAGGATTGAGGCACACACCACCATGCACAGACACCCCATGAAATGGCTCGCCCCCTCCACCCTCGCCGCTGCCCTGCTGGCCGCGTCCCAGGGGGCCTGGGCCGCGCCCGAGTACAGCGTGCAGCGCACCGGCCCCCTGTGCGCCGTCGCCCAGGACCCGAGCGTGTACAACACCAAGTACCTGAGCTTCTTCACCGCCCTGGTCCAGGGCCGTGGCGACTGGCTGTTCCGCACCCGCTACGACCTGCGCACCGACTTCGGCACCAGCGCCTTCGGCTACAGCGAGTTCAAGCGCCTGCGCGACGCCCTCAAGGCCAAGGGCGTCGAGTTGATGGTGGTCTACCAGCCGACCCGTGGCCTGGTGAACCGCGAACAGCTCACCGAAGCGGAAAAGGCCCGCTTCGACTACGACCTGGCGAAGAAGAACTACCTCAAGGCCGTGGACGACTTCCGCAAGACCGGCATCTGGGTCACCGACCTCTCGCCGCTGTTCGACGAGAAGGGCGTGGACACCGACTACTACTTCAAAGCCGACCACCACTGGACTCCGGCCGGCGCCAACCGCACCGCCAAGCTGGTGGCCGAGACGCTGAAGCAGATGCCCGGCTTCGACGAGATCCCCAAGAAAACCTTCGACAGCAAGGTCGTCGGCCTGCTACCCAAGGCCGGCACCCTGCACAAGACCGCCGGCCAGCTCTGCGGCACCACCTACGCCACCCAGTACGTCGACCGCTACGAGACCGAAGCCTCGGGCGACGGCGCCGCCGGCGATGCCCTGTTCGGCGACGAATCCAACCCGCAGATCGTCCTGGTGGGCACCAGCAACAGCGGCCCGGCCTACAACTTCGCCGGCTTCCTGCAGCAGCACAGCGGCGCCGAGGTGCTCAACATGGCGGTCAGCGGCGGCGGCTTCGACAGCGCCCTGCTGCAGTACATGAGCAGCCCGGAATTCCACGAGCACCCGCCCAAGATCATCATCTGGGAGTTCGCCACCCACTACGACATGGCGCAGAAGAGCTTCTACCGCCAGGCCCTGCCGCTGGTGAACAACGGCTGCGAGGGCCAGCCGGCGGTGATGCACCGCAAGGTGCGCATGAAGCCCGGCGCCAACGAAGTCTTCGTCAACGGCCAGAACCAGCCGATCAAGGACATCCGTGGCGGCGACTACCAGGTGGACCTGACCTTCAGCGACCCGTCCGTGCACGAGTCCAAGGCCACCGTCTGGTACCTCAACGGCCGCCGCGAGAACTTCAAGATCGAACAGAGCGACCGCGTCGACACCGGCGGCCGCTACGCCTTCGAACTGCGCAACGACCCCGACTGGCGGGACCTCAACGTCCTCGCCCTGGAAATCCACAGCCCCGACGAGATGCCTGAGAACCTCAGCGTCGACGTGACCCTGTGCAAGCGCCCAGGCCACTCGGGTGAACACCTCGCGGCCAAGGCCGAGTGAGGAAGGAGGTCATCATGAAACCCCGACTCCGGTTGCTCGCCCCCTGCCTGTTCAGCGGTGCCCTGCTCGGCCCGCTCGCCCACGCCGGCGACCTGGTCCCGCCCTCGGGCTACTACGCCCCGGTGGAGGTCGACGAGCACAAGGCCGACAGCTGCGAAGCCCCGCCGCCGCCCTACACCGGCAAGCTGGAGTTCCGCAGCAAGTACGAGGGCTCCAACCAGGCCCGCGCCACCCTCAACCTCACGGCGGAACGGGCCTTCCGCGACAGCACCGCCGACATCACCCGCATGGAGCGCGGGGTCAACAAGATGGTCATGGCGTACATGCGCGACGGCCAGCGGGCGCAACTGGAGTGCGCCCTGCAGTGGATGGGCAGCTGGGCCCAGGCCAACGCCCTGCAGAGCACCGAGTACAACCACACCGGCAAGTCCATCCGCAAATGGGCCCTGGGCAGCCTGTCCTCGGCCTACCTGCGGCTGAAGTTCTCCAACTCCCACCCGCTGGCCGGCTACACCCAGCAGAGCCAGCAGATCGAGTCCTGGTTCTCGCGCCTGGCCGACCAGACGGTGCACGACTGGAGCGGCCTGCCGCTGAAGAAGATCAACAACCACTCCTACTGGGCCGCCTGGTCGGTGATGGCCACCGCCGTCGCCACCAACCGCCGCGACCTCTTCGACTGGTCCGTCGCCCAGTTCCGCGTCGCCGCCAGCCAGGTGGACAAGGACGGCTTCCTGCCCAACGAACTCAAGCGCGAGCAGCGCGCCCTGGCCTACCACAACTACAGCCTGCCGCCGCTGGCCATGATCGCCGCCTTCGCCCAGGCCAACGGCGTGGACCTGCGCAACGAGAACGACGGCGCCCTGCGCCGTCTCGGCGAAAAGGTCATCGCCGGGGTGGATGACCAGGAACCCTTCGACGACAAGACCGGCAAGGACCAGGACATGGAGGACCTGGAGAAGCGCGCCAAGTTCGCCTGGCTCGAACCCTGGTGCGCCCTCTACGGCTGCAAGCCCGAGACCCTGCGCTGGAAGGACTCCATGGCCCCCTACAAGACCTTCCGCCTGGGGGGCGACATCACCCAGGTGTTCCACCCGAAGAAGGAGGGCGGCAGCGGCAGCTGACCCGGTGCCCTCCCCCACCGGGGGAGCCACCTGACGCAACGAACCGACCGCGCGGCAGACGCGGCGGCGCAAGGATTTGAACGCCACACCCTGGGGAGGGAATGGCGGGTCGCACACCGGGCTGGAACGTCCGGCGGCGGCCCAGAAAGTTACGTACAAGTGGAGAGACTCGGATGGTCTTTTCTTCAAACGTGTTCCTGTTCCTGTTCCTGCCGATCTTCCTCGGCTTGTACTACCTGGTCGGGACACGCTATCGAAACCTGCTCCTGCTCATCGCCAGCTACGTGTTCTACGCCTGGTGGCGGATCGACTTCCTCGCCCTGTTCGCCGCCGTCACGGTGTTCAACTACTGGATCGGCCTGCGCATCGGCGCCGCCGGGGTGCGCACCAAGCCCGCGCAGCGCTGGCTGCTGCTCGGCGTCGCGGTGGACCTGTGCGTGCTGGGCTACTTCAAGTACGCCAACTTCGGCGTGGAGACCTTCAACGCGATCTTCACCCAGTTCGGCATGGAACCCTTCGTCATCACCCACATCCTGTTGCCGATCGGAATCTCGTTCTACATCTTCGAGTCCATCAGCTACATCATCGACGTGTACCGGGGCGACACCCCGGCCACCCGCAACCTGGTGGACTTCGCCGCCTTCGTGGCGATCTTCCCGCACCTGATCGCCGGCCCCGTGCTGCGCTTCCGCGACCTGGTGGACCAGTTCAACCACCGCACCCACACCGTCGACAAGTTCGCCGAGGGCTGCACCCGGTTCATGCAGGGCTTCATCAAGAAGGTCTTCATCGCCGACAGCATCGCGCCCATCGCCGACCACTGCTTCGCCCTCTCCGACCCGACCACGGGGGATGCCTGGCTCGGCGCCCTGGCCTACACCGCGCAGCTGTACTTCGACTTCTCCGGCTACAGCGACATGGCCATCGGCCTCGGCCTGATGATGGGCTTCCGCTTCATGGAGAACTTCAACCAGCCCTACATCAGCCAGTCCATCACCGAGTTCTGGCGGCGCTGGCACATCAGCCTCTCCACCTGGCTGCGGGACTACCTGTACATCAGCCTGGGCGGTAACCGCGGCACCACCTTCCAGACCTACCGCAACCTGTTCCTCACCATGCTGCTGGGCGGCCTGTGGCACGGCGCCAACTTCACCTACATCATCTGGGGCGCCTGGCACGGCGCCTGGCTGGCGATCGAACGCGCCCTGGGCGTGGACGCCGCGCCGAAGGTGATCAACCCGCTGCGCTGGGCCTTCACCTTCCTGCTGGTGGTGATCGGCTGGGTGATCTTCCGCGCCGAGAACCTCGACGTCGCCTGGCGCATGTACGCCGCCATGTTCAGCTTCGGTGACTTGGGCCTCTCCGAACTCAACCGCGCCCAGCTCACCAGCCTGCAGATCGCCACCCTGGTACTGGCCTACGTGGTGCTGGCCTGGTTCGGCATCCGCCAGTTCCACGCCAAGCCGCTGACCGGCGCGCCCAAGGCCCGTGCCGACGAACAGGTCGACGCCAACGGCCCGGCCACCGCCCAGCCGCGCAGCCCGCAGGCCGCCGCCGACGACCCGGCCGCCATCGCCTACTCCCCCAGCGGTGTCCTGGTCTGGCAACAGACCTGGATGACCCAGCTGCCGGTGCTGGCCACCCGGGTCGCCCTGCTGCTGCTGTTCGCCGCGTCGATCCTGAAGCTCTCGGCGCAGAGCTTCTCCCCCTTCCTCTACTTCCAGTTCTGAAGGGAGCGCACACATGAGCAGAACTGCAAACACCCTCTACATCGTGACCTTCGCCGGCATGCTGCTGGCCCTGAGCCTGTGGTCCATGCGCGGCATCGTCGGCTTCAGCGTCGCCAAGGAAACCACCGTGCTCAACGGCAAGCTGGCCCACGCCTTCGAGAAGCACTACGACGATGAATTCCCCATCAAGCAGATCGGCACCAACCTCTGGGCCCTGGTGGACTACGGCCTGTTCGGCGAAGGCCGCCAGGGCGTGGTGATCGGCCAGGACGGCTGGCTGTTCTCCGACGAGGAGTTCGACCCGGTGGCCGAAGGCGAGCGCCACCTGCAGGAGAACCTGGCGCTGATCCAGGGCGTGCGCGACGAGCTGGACAGCCGGGGCATCAAGCTGGTGCTGGCCATCGTCCCGTCCAAGTCGCGGCTGTATCCCGAGCACGTCGGCGAGGCCCGTCCCACCGCCCTGCGCCAGGACCTCTACGCCCACTTCCGTGGCGCCGTGCGCAAGGCCGGGATCATCGCCCCGGACCTGCTCGGCCCGCTGGAACAGGCCAAGAACAACGGCCAGGTGTTCCTGCGCACCGACACCCACTGGACGCCCCAGGGCGCCGAAGTGGTGGCCCAGCGCCTGGGCCAGGTGGTGCGCGAGCGCGTCAGCCTCTCCGGCAGCGACCAGGCCTTCGTCACCGAAGCGGTGAAGAACGAGGACTACAAGGGCGACCTGACCCGCTTCCTGCCGCTCGACCCGCTGTTCGCCGACCTGATGCCCGCCCCGGACACCCTGCAGAAGCGCGAGACCCGCGCCGCAGGCGAAGAGGAATCCGGCGACCTGTTCGGCGACAGCACCGTGCCAGTGGCCCTGGTGGGCACCAGCTACAGCGCCAACCCCAACTGGAACTTCGCAGGCGCCCTGCGCCAGTCCCTGCAGCGCGACCTGGTGAACCACGCCGAGGACGGCCACGGCCCGATCCTGCCGATGCTCAAGTACCTCAAGAGCGACGAGCTGAAGGACGCCGCCCCCGAGCTGGTGATCTGGGAATTCCCCGAGCGCTACCTGCCCATGCCCAACGACCTGAGCGAGTTCGACCCACAGTGGATCGCCCAGCTGCGCAAGGGCGCCCCCGGCGAGCGCGTCGCCGCCACCCATTAACGAACGGGCCTTCGGGTCCCAAGCGCCATGCGCATTGCACCAAAGGAGGAAACACCATGAACCGACAGAAGCAACGCACCTGGACGTCGTACGCCTGCGCCCTGGCCCTGGGCGTCAGCGCCTTCTCCGCCCTGGCCGATGAAGGCGGCCTCTACGGCCCGCAGGCGCCGAAGGGTTCGGCCTTCGTCCGCGCCTACAACGCCGGTGCCAGCGAACTGGACGTCAGCGTCGGCAACACCGCCCTGAACGACGTCGCCCCGCTGGGCTCCAGCGACTTCAAGTTCCTGCCCGCCGGCAACTACAACGCCCAGGTGGGCAGCGCCAGCGTCCCGGTGAAACTGGAGTCCGACCGCTACTACACCCTGGTCAGCCAGCCGGGCGCCGAGCCCAAGCTGGTGGAAGAGCCGGCCTTCAAGAACAAGCAGAAGGCCCTGCTGCGGGTGCAGAACCTCTCCGACGCGAAACTCACCCTGAAGACCGCCGACGGCAAGACCGCCGTGGTCGAGGACGTCGCGCCCCAGGGCCGTGGCGAGCGCGAGATCAACCCGGTGAAGGTGGGCCTGGCCCTGTTCGACGGCAACCGCAAGGTCAGCGACCTCAAGCCGGTCTCCCTGCAGCGCGGCGAGGTGGTCTGCCTCTACGTCACCGGCAGCGGCGGCAAGCTCTCCCCGGTCTGGGTCAAGCGCCCCGCCGAGTCCTGATCCGCCCCGCCCGGGGCCGACGCCCCGGGCCACGCTTCGTACCCGCCGCACGAGACAGTGGGACTACAAGACAGAGGTTTGAACATGCCCAAGGCCTAGCGAGCTAGAGGGATGCAAGGCGAAAGCTTGCGAGGACGCGCAGTTTACGAGCTGTAAATGAGCATTCCGAGTGAGCTTTCAACGCAGCAGACCCGACGCGCAGCAGGTCTTGGGCATGTTCTCAGTGATCGATGTGATGAGCAGCAACTACTCACAAACAGACAAGCTTCTTAGGAGAAACACCATGATCCCTGTAATCCTTTCTGGCGGTAGCGGCTCCCGGCTCTGGCCCCTTTCGCGCAAGCAGTACCCCAAGCAGTTCCTCGCCCTGACCGGTGAGAAGACCCTGTTCCAGCAGACCCTGCAGCGCCTGGCCTTCGACGGCATGCAGCCGCCGGTGCTGGTGGCCAACAAGGACCACCGCTTCATCGTCCAGGAGCAGCTCGACAGCATCGGCGTCACCCCGCAGGCCATGCTGCTCGAACCCTTCGGCCGCAACACCGCGCCCGCCGTCGCCATCGCCGCCATGCAGCTGCTGGCCGAGGGCCGCGACGAGCTGATGCTGGTGATGCCGGCCGACCACGTGCTGGAAGACCAGCGCGCCTTCCAGCAGGCCCTGGCCCTGGCCACCATCGCCGCCGAGAAGGGCGAGATGGTGCTGTTCGGCGTGCCGGCCCTGCGCCCCGAGACCGGCTACGGCTACATCCGTGGCCAGGCCAGCGGCGAGCTGCCCGAGGGCATCAGCCGAGTCGCCCAGTTCGTCGAGAAACCCGACGCCGAGCGCGCCCAGCAGTACGTCGAGGCCGGTGACTACTTCTGGAACAGCGGCATGTTCCTGTTCCGCGCCAGCCGCTTCCTCGACGAGCTCAAGCACCACGACGTGGACATCTACGACACCTGCCTGCTGGCCCTGGAACGCAGCCAGCGCGAAGGCACCACCGTCACCATCGACGCCGCCACCTTCGCCTGCTGCCCGGACAACTCCATCGACTACGCGGTGATGGAGAAGACCGCCCGCGCCTGCGTGGTGCCGCTCTCCGCCGGCTGGAACGACGTCGGCAGCTGGAGCTCCATCTGGGAAGTCCACGACAAGGACCCCCACGGCAACGTCACCAAGGGCGACGTGGTGGTGCACGACAGCCGCAACTGCCTGGTACACGGCAACGGCAAGCTGGTGTCGGTGATCGGCCTGGACGACATCGTCGTGGTCGAGACCAAGGACGCCATGATGATCGCCCACCGCGACCGCGTGCAGGACGTCAAGAAGCTGGTCAACGAGCTCGACGCCCAGGGCCGCGCGGAAACCCAGAACCACTGCGCCGTGTACCGCCCCTGGGGCTCGTACGACTCGGTGGACATGGGCGGCCGCTTCCAGGTCAAGCACATCACCGTCAAGCCCGGCGCCCAGCTCTCGCTGCAGATGCACCACCACCGCGCCGAGCACTGGATCGTCGTCTCCGGCACCGCCGAGGTGACCTGTGACGACAAGACCTTCCTGCTCACCGAAAACCAGTCGACCTACATCCCCATGACGTCGGTGCACCGCCTGACCAACCCCGGCAAGATCCCCCTGGAGATCATCGAGGTGCAGTCCGGCAGCTACCTGGGCGAGGACGACATCGAACGCCTGGAGGACGTCTACGGCCGCAGTGACAGCGGCGTGCGCGTCAGCCAGGTGTCCACCGCGCGCTGAGGGGCCACGCCCCGGAGCCTCCCTCCCCCATCGGGAGGCTCCCGGCGCCTGTGCCAGCGGGTGCCGCCGCGCGCACCGCCTCACGGGGCCCGGGCCAGGAACGGCCAACGGCCCCGTGCCTTTTACCCCTGCCTGCCCACGGATTGCGCTAGCATTGCAGCCTTTCCGTCATGGGCCCTCCTCATGCTCCTCGGCGCCATCCTCCTCTTCGCCTGGCTGATCCTGGTCATCCGCCACCCGGCCAAGGCGCTGCCCATCTCCCTGGCTGCGGTGCTGGTCATCGGGCTCATGGCCGCCTGGGTACTGTGGGAAGAGCGCCTGGTGAACGAACAGCTGGCCCGCCTCGACGTCCGCCTCGCCTACCAGCCCGACCAGTGCCCCGCCGACCGCCCGCTGAAGATCAGCGTGCACAACGGCAGCAACACCACCCTGCTGGACCTCGCCTGGATCGTGCAGGCCTACCGCCCGGGCGACGACCTCAACCTCGCCGAATCCCCCTACGAGGCCGAGCGCAGCCTCGGCCCGCCGCGCCTGCAGGCCGGTGCCGACTGGCAGGACTGCCTGCCGCTGCCGCCGCTGCGCCGTGGCTATCGAGCCGACACCCTGGAGTTCCGCGCCGAACGATTGCATGGCAGATTCGCCGACTGATCGACTTCCACCACAACAAGACCAACAAGGAAATTCGCAATGAGCCAACCCGTTGCCCTCATCACCGGCTGCTCCAGCGGCATCGGCAGGGCCCTGGCCGACGCCTTCAAGGCCGCCGGCTACAGCGTCTGGGCCTGCGCCCGCAAGGCCAACGACGTGGACGCCCTGAACGTCGCCGGCTTCACCGGCGTGCAGCTGGACGTCAACGACGAAGCCGCCGTGGCGCGCCTGGGTGAGCGCCTGCAGCAGGAAACGGGTCGGCTCGACGTGCTCATCAACAACGCCGGCTACGGCGCCATGGGCCCGCTGCTGGACGGCGGCACCGAGGGCCTGCGCCGGCAGTTCGAGACCAACGTGTTCTCCCTGGTCGGCCTCACCCGCGCCTGCTTCCCCGTGCTGCGCGCCAGCCGTGGCCTGGTGGTCAACATCGGCAGCGTCTCCGGCGTGCTGGTCACCCCCTTCGCCGGCGCCTACTGCGCCTCCAAGGCCGCCGTGCACGCCCTCTCCGACGCCCTGCGCCTGGAACTGGCGCCCTTCGGCATCGAGGTCATGGAAGTGCAGCCCGGTGCCATCGCCTCCAGCTTCGGCGCCAACGCCAGCCGCGAAGCCGAATCGCTGATCGCCGAAGGCTCGCCCTGGTGGCCCCTGCGCGACGGCATCCGCGCCCGGGCCCGCGCCTCCCAGGACAACCCCACCCCCGCCACCGAATTCGCCCGCGACCTGTTCAACGCCATCCAGCACCACCCGCGCCCGCGCCTGCTGCGCCTAGGCAACGGCAGCCGCGCCCTGCCGCTGCTGGCCAGCCTGGTGCCCAAGGGCCTGCTGGAGGCGGTGCTGAAGAAACGCTTCGGCCTCAACGTGGCCCTGGAGCGCTCGTGAACGCACCCCGCCCGCTGGCCCTGCGCTACGTGGTGATCGGCGGCGTGGCCCTGGCCATGCTGCTCAATCTCGCCCTGCGCAGCCTGGTGCACCTCGGCGGGCTGCTGGCCACCCTGGTGATCGCCGGCGTCACCGCCCTGCTCATCGCCCTCGCCTTCCGCCTGCTGTACAAACGCCCGCCGACCCGGGGCGAAGCCTGGCGCATCGTCCTCGGCTATGGCGCCCTGCTCGGCGTGCTCTACCTCGGCCTGCTGGGCATGATGACCCTGCAGAACGCCCCCGGCCCCATGGCCATCGCTCTGTTCGTCCTGCACTACCTCTGCTACCCCGTCCTCGCCGGCCTCGTGCTCCTGCACCGCCGCTGACCCGCGTTGCGCCTCGCTCGGTCCTCATCACCGCGATGCGGTTCGCCGAACCCACCGCATCCTACGGCCCCGCTCCATCCGTAGGATGGGCTGAGCTGTGCGAAGCCCATCGTGACGGGCTCCGGGCGAGGGGCTTCGAGACTCCTGGGCACGCGAATGGAAGCCCACCCATGCGCCGTGAAAACGTCGGAACCCTCACCCCCGCTGCCTCACTAAACAGGAGAACAAGGGGGGATTCGATGGACTACCTCGACCTGCTGCAATGGCCGGCCATGCTGGTCACCGTGGCCGCCGCCTGGCTGATCGGCTCGAAGACACCCGCCCGGCGGCATATCGGCTTCTGGGTGTTCCTGGCCAGCAACGCCCTGTGGATCGCCTGGGGTCTGCACGCCCACGCCTGGGCGCTGATCGTCCTGCAACTGTGCCTGGCAGCAATGAACCTGCGCGGCGCGAAGAAAGCCGACGAAGCCAGCGGCTAGCGGCTGGTCGTGCCGGGCAATGCCAAGGCCAGCACCCGACCGTAGCCCGGACTTCAGTCCGGGAACACCCGGCACCGCTCCCGGGCTGAAGCCCGGGCTACGGAACTGGCGGCAATGAACCTGCGCGGCGCGAAAAAGGCCGACGAAGCCAGCAGCTAGCGGCTGGCCATGCCGGGCAATGCCAAGGCCAGCACCCGACCGTAGCCCGGACTTCAGTCCGGGAACACTCGGCACCGCTCCCGGGCTGAAGCCCGGGCTACGGAACGGGCAGCGATGAACCTGCGTGGAGGGCTAGCGGCTGGCCGTGTCGCGTGACGGCGCGGCGAGCACCAGAATCGCCAGGACCACCGCCCCAATCCCTAGCCCCTGGGACAGCCCCAGCGGCTCCCCCAGCAGAACGGCCGCCAGCGCCACTGCCGTGAGCGGGGCCACCGCCGTGAAGGTGGCCGCCTCCCCGCCGCTGACCCGCGACGAGCCGGCGTACCAGAGCAGGAAGCCCGCCGCCGTCGGCACCCAGGCGTACCACGCCAGCGCCCCCAGGGATGCCGGTGAAGGCCAGGCCAACGGCCCCTCCAGCAGGGCCGCCGGCGCCGACACCAGCAGCCCGAGGACGACCATGGCCGTGGCCTGCTGCACCGCGCCCAGCGGCTGGCGCATGCGCTTGTTGAGCAGGATGAATGCGCTCTCGCACAGCACCGCGCCGAACACGCAGAGCATCCCGAACCCGCTGCCCGGCCCGCTGGCCTTCCAGGCCACCGCCATCACCCCCAGGGTGGCCAAGGCCACGCTAGCCACCTGCCGCAGCCCCGGCCGCTCCCCCAGTACCAGCACCGAGAACAGCGCGGACACCGCCGGTAAGGTGCCGATGATCACCCCCGCATCCGCCGCCGGCAGGTGGGCCAGGCCCATCACCAGCAGCACCGTGTAGCCCACGCTGCCGGCGGCGGCCTGGAGCACCAGCAACACGCGGTCCCCCGCCCCCAGGCGCGGCCACGCTGCGCCCTGGCGCCGCAGCAGCCACAGCATCACCGGCAGGGCCAGGGCGAAGCGCAGCGCGGTGGCCTGGAACGGCGGCACGCTGCCCGCCAGGACCTTGGAAGCGATGACCGTGGTGCCCACCGTCATCATCGCCAGTGACAGCAGCAGATAGCCTTGCGCACGTCTCGACACCCCGACCTCCCGAATAGCGTCTCGCTGGATTGCGAGGCCCCATTCAGGCCCATCCGCCGCCTCGGTTCTTGAACGAAATTGATCTGCCAGGGCCCGTGCCCACCCTGGCTATACTGCGGCCTCGCACACGACCGGGAGCCGCCCATGGCCAGCGGGACGCACACCGAAGCCTTCGACATCCAGCCCAGCCGCCTGGCCGGCGTGCTGGCCGTGGAAGCCACCTCGCAACGCGCCTTCGGCCGTCACACCCACGACGGCTTCGGCATCGGCGTCATCCTCCACGGCGCCCAGGACTCCGCCAGCGGCCGCGGCGAGGTGCGCGCCGAACCGGGCAGCCTGATCTCGGTGAACCCCAACGAAGTGCACGACGGCCGCCCCGTGGCGGACGCCCCGCGCAGCTGGCGCATGCTGTATTTCGACAGCGCCCTGATCGCCCGCGCGGCCGGGCTGCTCGACCAGAGCCCCGGCGTCGAGCTGGCCCACCCGGTGCTGCCCTGCAGCGCCACGCGACAGGCCTTCCTCACCTTGCACGCGGCCCTCACCGGGCCGGCCGACGAGCCCTGGTGGGAGGTGGCCGAGCAGGAACTGCTGCAGGTGCTGGGGGCACTGCTGGAGGCACGTCGCGCCGACCCGCCACGCCTGCCCACGGGCGCCGTGGCCCGGGCCATCCGGCGCCTGGACGAAGCGCCGGAGGAAGGGGTCAGCCTCGGCGAGCTGGCGCGGGATGCTGGCGTCAGCCCCCATCACTTCCTGCGCGCTTTCAAGGCCGTCACCGCCCTGCCGCCCCACGCCTATCGCCTGCAACGCCAGTTGCAGAAGGCCCACCGCCAGTTGCTGGCGGGCGAGGCGCCGGTGCAGGCCGCCCTCGCCTGCGGCTTCGCCGACCAGAGCCACCTCAACCGCCATTTCACCCGTGCCTACGGCTACACCCCCGGTGTGCTGGCACGGGCACTGCGCGGCTAGACGCTGCCCTCGCGCTCCACCACCAGGATGCGCGCCGCCCCTCGGGGGTGGGCCACGTGCTCGCAACCGGGGCCGGCGTGGAACAGGTCGCCCACGCCCAGCAGCACCGCGTGCTCCTCGCCACCCTCGCGGTAGCGCATCTCCACCTCGCCATCGAGCACCACGAAGACTTCGCTGCCGTCGTTGACGTGCCAGATGTACGGCTGGTCGGTCCAGTGCAGGCGCACCGTGGTGCCGTCGAGGTTGGCGATGTCCAGCGCGCCCCAGGCACGTTCGGCAGTGAAGTCGCGGCTGCGTACCACGCGCTGGCTCATGCTCGGCTCCCCAGGGGCGCGGCGGCCACCGGCGCTTTCGGCTTGCGGAACACCAGCAGGTTGCCGGCCATCACCAGCACCAGGCCGAGCAGCGCCGGGGCGGTCCAGGCATAGCCTTCGGCGAAGGCCGAGATGTTCAGCGCCACCACCGGGAACAGCACCGTGCAGTAGGCCGCGCGCTCCGGCCCCATGCGCCCCACCAGGGTCAGGTAGGCGGTGAAGCCGATCACCGAACCGGGGATCGCCAGGTACAGCAGCGAGCCGAGGTAGCGCGGACTCAGGTCCAGGGTGAAGGGCGTGCCACTGGCCAGGCACCCCAGGGCCAGCAGCGAGGCGCCGTAGAACATGCCCCAGGCGTTGGTGGTCAGCGGCCGGTAGCCGGCCTTCTGCTGCAGGCTGGAGAGCATGTTGCCGGCGGAGAAGCACAGCGTGCCCAGCAGCGCCAAGCCGAGACCCAGCCAGGTTTCACGGCTGGCCTGGTGGCCGGCCAGCTCCGGCCAGAACAGCAGCGCCAGCCCGGCCAGGCCCAGGGCGCCGCCGGCCAGCACGTTGGCAGCGATGCGCTGGCCGAAGAACACCCGCGCGTTCAGCGCGTTCCACAGGGTGGCGGTGGAGAACACCACGGCGATCAGCCCGCTGGGGATCCACTGGCTGGCGGTGTAGAAGCACATGAAGTTGACGCAGAACAGGCACAGCCCCTGGGCCAGGCAGATCGCCTGCGCGCGGCCGTCGAGCTTCTGCAGGCGACGGCTGAGCAGCAGGATGGCGAACAGCACCACGGCCGCCAGGGCGAAGCGGTAGGCGATGGACACGGGGATGGCCACCTCGCCCATCTGCAGCTTGATGGCGATCCAGGTGGTGCCCCAGATGAGCACGGTGAGCAGGTACAGCGAGAGGTTCATGGCGGTCTTCCGGTGGTGCGTCGAGTGGCCAGTCTCCCGCGCAGCCCGTCGGCCGGCTTGCAAAAACTTGCGCTTATCCACCGCGCCCCGCTGCCTCGCACGCCACGCCCGCGCTAGCATGGCGTTCGTCCCACGGAGGCTTTGTCCATGTCGCCACTGCTGCACCACCAGGTCTTCCAGTCGATGGCCAGTTCGCCCAACGCCCGCCTGGAGCGTTGCACCGAGCTGGGCGACGGCCTGGCCGCCGCGCAGTGGAGCAACCACCACGACGCCCGCGACTACGAAGGGCCGAGCCACCACACCCTGTCCTGCTACCTGGCCGGCGGCACCGGCACCTTCCGCCGCGAACGCCCCGACACCAAGGGCGCCCCGGGCAAGCTGTGCATCATGCCGGCGGGGCACGACTCGTCCTGGGTGGTCAACGGCGAGATCCGCCTCGCCCACCTGTACATCCCGCCGGAGCAGTTCGCCCACGCCGCCGTCACCCTGCTGGACCGCGAACCCCGCGAGCTGGAGATGCGCGAGGCGACCTTCCTCGACGACCCCGAGCAGGTCCTGCGCTTCCAGCGCCTGGTCCAGCTGGACTGGCACGAACCGGGGGAGCGCCTGCTCACCACCAGCCTCGCCCACGAGATGCTCAACCACGCCCTGCTCACCCAGGTGGGACTGCGCCAGGGCCCGCAGCTCAAGGGCGGCCTCGCCCCGGCGCTGCGCAAGCGGCTGATGGCCTATATCGAAGAGCACCTGGCCGAGCCCTTGAGCCTGGGCGAGCTGGCGGCCTTCTCGGCGCTCTCGGAGTACCACTTCGCGCGGATGTTCCGCGAAAGCTTCGGCCTGCCGCCGCACCAGTACGTCCTCGCCCGCCGCCTGGCCCACGCCCGCCACCTGCTGGCCCGCACCACCCTGCCCTTGGGCGACGTCGCCCTCGCCTGCGGCTTCTCCAGCGCCAGCCACTTCAGCAACCGCTTCCGCCGCGCACTCGGCGGCACACCCGGCGAATACCGCGCGGCCATGAGCTGAACCCCCGTAGCCCGGGCTTCAGCCCGGGACCGGCCTCCCCCGGCAACCCGGACTGAAGTCCGGGCTACGGCAGCAAGCGCCATCACGGTTGAAACCGCTCCCACGGAGAAGCCGCACCGGGCCGTAAGGTGGGCCGGGCGGCGTTCCGCTTCAGCCCACCGCCGCAGCCGCCGGCAGCACAGCACCGTAGCCCGGGCTTCAGCCCGGGACCGGCCCCCCTGGCAACCCCGGACTGAAGTCCGGGCTACGGCTGCATGCGCCATCGCGGTTGAAACCGCTCCCACGCGGGCTCCGCAACACCCTCTGGAAGGATGAGGCCTCGCTGCGGATAGCCCAGCGCATTGCGCAACGCCCCTCGGCACAAATAGAATGCGAAGCATTCCTATTTAATCGCTTTCCGAACCTTCCCGGAGCCTTCCTTGACCCACAGCCCGGCAGCCCCCGAGCAGGCGTTGCACAAGCTCTACAGCGACCACAGCGGCTGGCTCCGGCACTGGCTGCAACGCAAGCTCGGCTGCCCGCAGAGTGCTGCCGACCTGGCCCAGGACACCTTCCTCAAGGTGCTGCTGGGGCGCGAGGCGCATCGCATCCTCGAACCCCGGGCCTTCCTCACCACCCTCGCCAAGCGCGTGCTGGCCAACCACTACCGCCGCCAGGACATCGAGCGCGCCTACCTGCTGGCCCTCGCCGCGCTGCCGGAGGACGAGGCCCCCAGCGAGGAGGCCCGCGCCATCATCCTGGAGACCCTGGTGGAGCTGGACCGCCTGCTGGACGGCCTGCCGCCCCAGGCCAAGAAGGTCTTCCTGCTGGCCCAGGTGGACGGCTGCACCTACGCCGCGATCGCCGAACAGCTCGGCCTCTCCCTCTCCAGCGTCAAGCGCTACATGGCCAAGGCCGCCGAGCGCTGCTACTTCGCGGAGTGCCTCTGATGGCCCTGCGCAAGAGCGGCGAGCCGCGCATCGCCCCCGCCGTCGCCGCCCAGGCGGTGCAATGGCTGGTGGAGCTGCAGGACGGCACGCCCTCACGCCAGCGCGAGGAGGACTGGCAACGCTGGCGCGCCGCCGACCCGGAGCACGAGCGCGCCTGGCAGCGCATCGAATCGGTCAACCGGGGCCTGCGCGGGTTGAACACCCCCACCGCCCTCGCCGCGCTGGATGCCCCGGCCTCACGCGGCCGTCGAGAGGCCCTGAAGCTGCTCACCCTGCTGGTGATCGCCGGTGGTGGCGCCCTGGCGGTGCGGGACAGCGAGCCGCTGCTGGCCCTGCGCGCTGACCAGAGCACCGCCGTGGGCGAGCGCCGCCACCTGACCCTGGACGATGGCTCGACCCTGTCGCTGAACACCGACAGCGCGCTGGACATCCGCTTCGACGCCCGCCAGCGCCTGCTGCACCTGCGCCAGGGCGAAATGCTGGTGAACGCGGTGGACGAGGCGCGCCCGCTGCGGGTGGAAACGCCCCAGGGGCTGGTCCTGCTCAACAGCGGTCGCCTCGCCGTACGCCTGCAGGACAGCCGCAGCCAGGTCAGCCTGTTCGCCGGCGATGCCCAGGTGTTCAGCCATGGCCAGCGCCTGGCGTTGCACCCCGGCCAGCGCCTGGACCTGGACGCCCGTGGCAGCGGGGCGGCCCAGGCGGTGGACGAGAACAGCGTGGCCTGGATCAACGGCATGCTGGTGGCCAGTTCCATGCGCCTGGGCGACTTCCTCGCCGAACTCGGCCGCTACCGCCACGGGCGCATCGGTTGCGACCCGGCCATCGCCGACCTGCGCCTCTCCGGCACCTACCCGCTGGACCACACCGACCGCATCCTCGCCCTGCTGCCGCGCACCCTGCCGGTGGAAGTGCGCAGCGTCACCCGCTACTGGATCAGCGTGCACCCCAGGGCCGCCTCCTGAGCCGCGCATCGGCCCTGTGAAAAAAGTTTCCACCGACCTGAACCTTTTTCCCGGCCTCGCGTGACAGGGAAGGCAGAACCCCTTTCCCTCTCTCGACGAGTGCCGCCATGAACGCCGACCCGACCCTCCGCCGCTTCACCCGCACGCCCCTGGCCCGCGCCCTGCAACCGCTGCTGCTGGGCCTGAGCCTGGCCGCCGCCGGGCTGCCCACCGTCGCCAGCGCCCAGGATGCGGTGATCGGTGCCGACCAGCGCCAGGCCTTCGACATCCCGGCCGGCGCCCTGGAGCCCGCGCTCAACCGCTTCGGCCGCGAAGCCGGCGTGTTGCTGGCCTTCAACCCGGAAATGACCCAGGGCCGCAGCACCCAGGGCCTGAAGGGCGAGTTCGGCGTGGCCGAGGGCCTCGACCGCCTGCTGGCGGGCAGCGGCCTGCGTGCCGAAGCCAGCGACGGTGGCTTCAGCCTGCGCAATGCCGACGACAGCCTGGCCCTGGAGATCGACCGCCAGGTGGTGGTCGGCTCCCGTGCACCGGTGAGCATCAGCGAGCTACCGGGCACCGTGTGGGTGATCGACAGCCACCAGCTGCAGGAACAGACCAAGGGCGGCGTGCCCCTCAAGGAAGCCCTCGGCCAACTGATCCCGGGCCTGGACATCGGCCCCCAGGGCCGCACCAACTACGGCCAGAACATGCGCGGCCGCAGCGCCCTGGTGATGATCGACGGCGTGTCGCTGAACAGCTCCCGGGGCATCAGCCGCCAGTTCGACTCCATCGACCCGTTCAACATCGAGCGCATCGAAGTGCTCTCCGGTGCCAGTGCCGTATACGGCGGCGGCGCCACCGGCGGCATCATCAACATCGTCACCAAGCGCGCCGAGGCAGGCGAGGCGCGCTTCACCAGCGAAATCGGCGTGCGCAGCGGCTTCGAGACCCACCAGGACCACGACTGGCGCGTGGCCCAGTCGGTCAGCGGCGGCAGCGAGCAGGTCAAGGGCCGCGTCTCGGTGGCCTACCAGAAGAACGGCGCCGCCTACGACGGCAACGGCGACCAGGTGATGCTCGACATCACCCAGACCGACCTGCAGTACAACCAGGCGGTGGACGTGATGGGCAGCCTGGACTTCGCCTTCGACAACGGCCAGACCCTGAACCTGGGCATGCAGTGGTACGACTCCGGCTACGACGGCGAGAAGGGCGTGAACCTGGGGCGCAACTTCCAGGGCCTGCGCGGCCAGTCCCCCTTCGAGGTGCAAGGCGGCGCCAGCTTCGACCGCGAACCGCACACCGAGCGCCAGCAGTTCAACGCCACCTGGCACGTGCCGGAAGTGCTCGGCCACGACTTCTACCTGCAGGCCTACTACCGCAGCGAGGAGATGGCCTTCCAGCCCTATCCCAGCGTGGCGTTCACCAGTGGTGCCCTCGATACCGCACGCTCCTACTATTCCGCGTCGCAGCAGGACACCGACTATTACGGACTGAAAGCGGTCCTGGTCAAAGACTGGGAACGCTTCAACCTCACCTACGGCGCTGACCTCGAAAGAGAGAGCTTCGACTCCGACCAGGCCATGTTCGACCTGACCAAGGCCGCAGCAACCGGTGGCCTTGTGGCGGACGAGATCGCCAAGATCGGCCGCTATCCCGGCATCGACACCGATAGCGCCTCCCTCTTCGCCCAGGGCAACTGGAAGGCCACCGCCGACCTGACCCTGTCCGCCGGCATCCGCCACCAGCGCATCGAGAACGAGATCGGCGACTTCATTCAGGCGGAGCAACAGATCGATATCGTCCGCAACCCGGGTAGGACCGCAGACGCTGTACCGGGCGGCTCCAAGGACTACCAGGTCGATCTCTACAACGCGGGCGCCGTCTACAAGCTGAGCAAGGCGCAGCAGGTCTGGGCCAACTACTCCGAGGGCTTCGAGCTGCCCGACCCGGCCAAGTATTACGGCCGCGGCAACTACGTGCGCAACGGCACCCACTGGGAATTGCGGCAGGGTGTGAACGTCAAGAACTCCGCCCTCGACGGCATCAAGACCAAGCAGGTGGAACTCGGCTGGCGCCACTACGCCGACGGCCTGGACGCCCAGCTGGCGGCCTTCTACGCCTGGTCGGACAAGAGCATCACCTACAACCGCACCACCCTGCTGGTGGAACAGCTGAGCAACAAGAAGCGCAACTACGGCCTCGAAGGCCAGGCCACCTACTGGCTGGACGACAACTGGCAGATCGGCGCCAGCGCCCTGGCCATCCGCTCCCAGCAGAAGATCGCGGACCGTTGGCAGAAGCAGGACGTCACCGCCGCCAGCCCGTCCAAGCTCACCGCCTTCGCCGGCTGGCAGGACGGCGAGACCAGCCTGCGCCTGCAGGCCGTGCGCAGCTTCAACCTCAGCGATGACGGCAACGTCCTGGCCAACGGCACCTTCGACGGCAACGACCACAAGATCGACGGCTACACCACCTTCGACCTGCTGGGCAGCCAGGCCCTGCCGGTGGGCACGCTGAACTTCGGCATCCAGAACCTGCTGGACAAGGACTACACCACCGTCTGGGGCCAGCGCGCCCAGGTGTTCTACGGCACCAACGCCACCGCCGACCTGTTCGACTACCACGGCCGTGGCCGCACCTACAGCCTGAGCTACAGCGTCGAGTTCTGAGCCGCCTGGCCCCGTCCCCGGGCTGAAGCCCGGGCTACATCGCCCCTCGGTGCACAGGGTGGACCGCGCTTCATCGGTCCACCCTGTGGGCTCACGGCGAACGCCCTTGGTGGATGGAAAGAGCGCCATCCACCCCGCGCAGCGACAACTTCTGCGTGGGCCAAGCATCTGCCCACCGCGCCATCCCTGTAGGGGCGACTTCAGTCGCCCGGTGGGCCGCAGACCCGCCTGCGGCGGAGCATCAAAGCAGCGCCAGCACCCCACTCCCCAACGGCAGCAGGACGGCTGCCGGCAGCACCCAACGACCGCGCCAGGCCAGCAGGGCCGCCACCAGCAGGCCGGCGAGCATCACCTGGCAGAGCCAGAGGATGGTGCCGATCTCGCCGCCCTGGTCACTCACCGCCAGCACCAGGCCGACGCCGAAAGCGAGCACCGCGACGCCGCGCAGCAGGCGCGCCCGCGCCTGGGACAGCGCCCCCTGGAACAGCGCCTTGTGGTGGCGGGCCATGGCCAGGCTCAGCGCCGTCATGGCCAGGTAGCAGAACGCGAATCCAAGCAACATCACGCGCGCTCCCCTGTCTGCTGCAGGTACGGCTCGGAAGCCCGGCGCTCGCTTGCCGTGCGCCAGGCCAGCGCCGCGCAGAGCAGCCCGCAGCCGAGCAGGCTCAGGTCGATGCCCGCCAGCGCCCAGTCGCCACGGCCGACTGTGGCCAGCAGGCTGGCCTGGTCACCGGTGAAGGCATTGAGCAGCGGCAGCCCGAGGGCCAGCAGGGCGAAGACGGCGAGCAGGTCGCGCGCCACCCGGCCGCTGTTGCGGCGCAGCACCGCCCAGGTCGCTACCAGCAGCCAGGCACCGACGAAGACGCAGGCTTCCGCGCTGGCACGCTCGGCCAGGTCGGCAGGAATCAGGCGATTGCCGCAGAGCAGCGCCAGGCTGGCGATGGGCAGGCCACCGATCACCGCACCGTTCAGCGCACGCACCAGGCCGATGCCCCGGCTGCCGCGTGCCTCGCGCTTGGCCAGCCACACCTGCAGGCCGCCCACCACCATGGCGCAGCCCATCAGCCCCAGGAGCAGGTACAGGGCGCGGACGATCTGCCCGCCGAACTGGGCCATGTGCAGGTTGCTGAGCCAGGTGTAGCTGCGATAACCGGCCAGGTAGGGCTTCTGCTCGTGCAGCAGCTCGCCGCTGCGGGCGTCGTAGGAGAGGGTCCACTGGAAGCCCGCCACCCGCCGTGCATCGCTGCGGCGGATGTCCACCACGGCAGCTTCGTCAGCGGGGTGGTGGACGCTGATCCAGCCCGGCTCGCCGCCGCCCCAGCGCTGTCGCGCATCCGCCAGCAGGCCATCGAGGGACGCCGGCGGCGGGGCGGGGCGCTGCACCGCTTCGCGTTCGTAGCGGCCCAGCACGTCACCGAAGAAGGCCTTGGCGTCGCCGCCATAGGCGCGCTGGATACCGGCCGGCATGTAGTAGACGACGAAGATGACCAGCCCGGTGTAGGCGATCAGCAGGTGGAACGGCAGCCCGAGCACGCCGAACAGGTTGTGGGCGTCGAGCCAGGCGCGCTGGCCGTTGACCTTGGGCCGCAGGGTGAAGAAGTCCTTGAAGAAGCGCCGGTGGATGATGATGCCGCTGACCAGCGCCACCAGCATGAACAGGCCGGCCAGGCCGACGATGTACAGCCCGACCATGCCGGCGTGGAGGTCGTAGTGCAGGGTGAACCAGAAGCGACCGCCGAGGGTGTCCGGCAGCACCTCGCCCGTGGCCGGGTCGAGGGCGAAGCGGCGGATCTCGCTTTCGTCCGCCGGCTCGTAGCCGGCCCACCAGAACGGCTCGCGCTCGCTCGGCGGGCGCATCCAGAGGGCATGGGCATCAGGGGCCTGGGCCAGCAGCAGTTCGCGTACCCGGTCGAGGGAGAGTGCCTGTTCGCCAGGCGCCTGCAGGGTGGGGCGCATCCAGCGCTCCAGCTCCTTGTCGAAGCAGGCGAGGCTGCCGCCGAAGAGGATGACGAACAGCAGCCAGGACGGCAGCAGGCCGCCCCAGGTGTGCAGGCCGGCCATGGATTGTCGCAGGCTCATGGACGCACTCCGTAGTCACCGGGCAGGTAGGCCGCGAGGGCCAGCAGCAGGGCCAGACCCGCCAGCACCAGCCAGGCACGCCAGGCCGAGCGGGCACCAAAGGCATAGAGGATCGCCGCCGTGTACACCGCGAAGCAGCCCAGGCTGGCGAAGGTGACACGGTCGGCACGGGCCAGCGGCAGGTGGACGGTGAGGAAGGCGGTGGCCAGGTAGGCCACCGCGTATCCGCCGATCACCGCCGCCAGCACGCGCGAGGCGACGGCCCGGCGCGTGGAGGAGGTGGCGTTGCTCACGTCGTTCCTTTCATGGAGTTACCAGTTGTAGGTGGCGCTGGCGGTCAGGGTGCGACCGTAGCCGTAGTAGCAGGCCTGGGCGTCGCAGGAGCTGGCGTATTCCTTGTCCGCGAGGTTGCTGGCGTTGAGGGCCAGGCGCAGGCCGTCGAGCTGGTAGTGGATGCTGGCGTCGAACAGGGTGTAGCCACCGGTTTCCACTTCGAGCACGCGGGGGCCGTACAGCCCGAAGAAGGGGTTCTGCCCGGTGAAGGAGGTCTCGCCGATGTAGCGTGCGCCACCCCCGACGCCGAAGCCCGCCAGGGGGCCGCCCTGGAGGGTGTAGTCCAGCCACAGGCCGGCCTGCTCGCGGGGCACGAATTGCAGGCGCGCGCCCTCTTCCCAGGCGTTGACGCTCTTCTGGATGCGCGCATTGGTGCGGCTGTAGCTGGCGGTCAGGTCGAGGCCGTCGGCCAGATTGGCCAGGGCCTCGATCTCCAGGCCCTTGCTGCGCACCTCGCCGACCTGGCGACGCTCGTTGGGGTTGTTGGGGTTGGTGCTGACGACGTTCTGCTTGGTGATGTCGAACAGCGCCAGGCTGACGAAGCTGCGGGCGCCCTCGGGCTGGAACTTGATGCCCACCTCGTACTGCTTGCCGGTTTCCGGGTCGAAGGGCCGGCCGCTGAGCGGGTCGCTGGAGGTGCTGGGGTTGAAGGATTCGCTGTAGCTGACATAGGGCGCCAGGCCGTTGTCGGCGACGTAGACCAGGCCGACACGGCCCGTGAAGGCTTCGTCGTCACGGCTGGTGCGCGAGCCGTTGAGGTTGCTCTCGGTCTCGCTGCGGGCGAGGTCGTAGCGCCCCCCCAGCAGCAGGTGCCAATGGTCGTCGAAGGCGATCTGGTCCTGGGCGTAGAAACCGGTCTGGCGCCGGGTGATGTCGTTGTCGGCATCCTTGGCCGGCCACGGCACCGTCTGGCCATACACCGGGTTGAGCAGGTTCAGGCTGGGGGCACTGCCGAAGCGGCTGATCTCGTGGGCCGAGACGCGGCGCCAGTCCAGGCCCATCAGCAGGGTATGGGCCAGCGGGCCGGTGTCGAAGTTCACCTGGGCCTGGTTGTCCACCGTCCAGCCGTCGAACTGCTCGTCCTTGTCGTTGGCGGTGCGCGACAGGGTGGTACCGGCGAAGGAGACGCCGCTGTTGTTGAGGTAGCGGTAGTCGAAGTTCATCCGCTCGTAGCGCAGGTTCTGCCGCAAGGTCCAGCTGTCGTTCAGGCGGTGGGACAGCTCGTAGCCGAAGGAGGTGTAGGCGCGGTAGAAGCGGTTGAAGCCCGGTTCCCCCTCGTAGAAATCGTCGTCGCGGTTGGCCGGCAGGCGGAAGGCGCTCATCAGTACCGGGGAGAAGCGACGGCTGAAGGCGAAGTCGCCCTCGTCCTTCTGGTACATGCCGAACAGCGTCAGCTCGGTGTCGTCGCTGGGGCGCCAGGTGAGGGTCGGGGCCAGGGCCTGGCGCTGGTTGCCGGTCTTGTCCACCTGGCCATTGGCGTCATTGCCGAGGAAGGTGACGCGGTAGAGCAGTTGGCCCTGATCATCGAGGGGGCCGCCGAAATCCCCGGCCAGCTCGCCCAGGTCATCACTGCCGGCGCGCACGCGCACTTCGTGCAGCGGGGTGTCCGGGGCGCGCTTGCTCACCAGGTTGACGATGCCGCCGGGCTCGCTCTGGCCATAGAGCACCGAAGCCGGGCCGCGCAGCACTTCCACGCGCTCCAACAGGTAAGCGTCCGGGCGGGCCAGGCCGTAGGTGCTGCGGTTGAGCATCAGGCCATCACGGTAGGTGGAGCCCTTGGCGTCGAAGCCGCGCAGGCTCATCCAGTCGTAGCGCGGGTCGTAGCCGTAGGGGGTGCTGACGCTGGGGCTGTAGCGCAGGGCCTCCTCCACCGTGGCGACGCCGCGGGCCTGCATCTGCTCGCGGCTGATCACGGTGATGGACTGTGGGGTTTCGAGGATCGAGGCGTCGGTCTTGGTGCCGGTGCGGGTGCGTTTGGCCACATAGCCGCCCACCGGGCCGACGGCGGTGTCGCCCACGGAGCTGCCGGTGATGTTCAGGCTGTCCAGCTCCAGTTGCCCGTCGTCGGACGGGGCCGGCTCCAGGCGATAGCCGCCATCGGCCATCTGGTGGGCACGCAGGCCGGAGCCGGCCAGCAGTTGGGCGAAACCCTGCTCCACCGGATAGCGCCCCTGCAGGCCAGAACTGCGCCGGCCTGCGGTCAGCGCCGGATCGAAGCTCAGCAGTACGCCGGCCTGGCGGGCGAAGGCATTGAGGGCGCTGTCCAGCGAACCGGCGGGGACCCGGTACTCCTGGGCGACCGGGGCAGCGAGCGCCAGGGTGGGCAATGCCGCCAGCGGCAGGCTGAGGCTGAGCAGGGCCGCGCGCACGGCGCGGGCAAGGGATTCCGGGGAGCGTTGAACGGCCATGTTGGGTCCTTCGAAAGCCATGAAGAATGGGGATGCGAAGGGAGGCCGAACGAGTTCGGAAAACCTGCAGAACTTCATGAGAATTATTTTCATCCAGCCAGGCACTCAGGCGCTGGCAGGGGCCAGGGTCACCCACCAGCGGGTGCGGTACACCACCTGGACCGGCAAGGTGCGGGCCACGGCGGCCAGGGCACGCTCGCTGTCGTCCAGGGGAAACACCCCGGAGATGCGCAACCCGGCCACCGCCGGGTCGCAGCGCAGCACGCCGTGGCGCTGGCGGTCGAATTCGGCGACGAACTCGTCCAGGCGCATGTCCCTGGCCACCAGTACGCCGTCCAGCCAGCCGGCGCGGTCCGCCTCGGCACGCTGGGGCTCGACCATGCCGTGGGCGTCGAACTGGCTCTGCCAGCCCTCCTTCAGGACCCGGGCACTGCCTTCTCGGGGGCTGACTTCGACCGCGCCGGCGTACACGGCGAGCTGGATGCGGTCCGGCCGCTGGCGCACCAGGAACCGGGTGCCCAGGGCCCGCAGCATGCCGGCCCCGGTATCCACCAGGAACGGACGGCGGGAGGGGTCGGCGGCGGTTTCGACGAGGATCTCGCCCTGGTACAGGCGCAGCAGGCGACGGTCGGCGTCGTAGTCGATGTCCACGGCGCTGCCGGCGTTCAGGTGCAGCCGACCACCGTCCGGCAGGCCAACGGAACGGCGCTCACCGGTGCCGGTGCGCAGGTTGGCCAGCCAGGGCTGGAAGGTGGACGACCCCTGGACGCCCAGCACGCCGGCGCCACCAGCGGCCAGCAGGATCGCCAGGGCCTTGAGCGCCCGACGGCGCTGCGGGTCATGCCGGGCGCCCTCCAGCGCTGCGTGGCCAAGGGCTGCGGGGATGCCGGCGAAGCGCCCACCCAGGGCCTCCAGCCGCTGCCACGCCAGTTCATGCTCGGGATGCGCGCTCCGCCACTGCTGGCAGGCCGTGAAGGCTTCGGCCGCGCAGGTACCGGAAGCCAGGCGCACGCGCCAGGCGATGGCCTGCTCCACCACCTGGGGGTCGAGTGCGCTCATGAATAGACCGCCTTGTAGCAATGGGTCAGGGCCTGGGTCATGTACTGCTGGATGGAACTCACCGACAGCCCCAGGCGCGCGGCGATCTGCGGGTAGGTCAGGCCATCGAGCTGGGACAGCAGGAAGGCTTCGCGCACGCGGGGCTTGAGGCCATCCAGCAGGCGGTCGATCTCCAGCAGGGTTTCCAGGATCAGTTCGCGGGACTCGGGCGAAGGCGCCTCGTGCTCCGGCAGGCTGGCCAGCGCCTCCAGGTAGGCGCGCTCCAGGCTGGCGCGGCGGTAATGGTCCACCAGCAAGCCCCGGGCGATGGTGGCGAGAAAGGCGCGCGGCTCACGGACCTCGCGGGACTCGCGCTGTTGCAGCACCCGCACGAAGGTGTCCTGGGCCAGGTCGGCGGCGTTGTGCGGACAGCCGAGGCGTTGCCGCAGCCAGCCCAGCAGCCAGCTGTGGTGACCGCGGTAGAGCTCGGTGATGGGGGAGGTAGGTTGCAGCGACACGGCTGACCTCGGCGGGCGTCCAACGCAAATGCGAAATAATTGCAGTTGCGAATGCTGTCACGCCGCCCTTCCCCAGCGCAAGTGCCGCCGGGCCGCGCGACCCGAGGTTTGCCGTTTGCGACAGACGTCGTGAAACCGGCTTTCCGTTCGTCCAATCGGTTCGAACTTTGCAACGGCCACCCCAGTCAATCGATCCAGTGCATCAACCAGGTGGCTCACCATGTACAACCCCTTCCAGATCCTGACCGATGCCTTCCAGGCCGATTACCGGGTCAACCTCAGCCTGGAACGGCTCGACGGCAACATCATGCTCACCCTCGCCGACGACAGCGGCGTGGTGGCGCGGCGGATGATCAGCCCCGCCCAGCGCAACGACCCGAAGCGCCTGCAGCGGGTGATCGAGAGCATCCGCTTCGGCATCGCCATCGAAAAAGGCGGCAACGTCAGCGAAATGCTCACCGCCATGACCAGCGGCAAGCCCCTGCCACCGCTGGCCCGCCCACGGGTGGGCAGCACCGGCGGCAGCCTGGGCGTGGGTTACTGAGGCCGATCAGGACTCGTCGTCCAGGGTCCGCGAACCCAGCAGCTGCCGGCGCGGGTGGGTGGTTTCGCTGGCCACCGCCGGGAAGCGCGACGAGGCATAGCGCACCACCAGGATCGACAGCGCCAGCAGCAGGATCGCACCGCAGACGTACACCAGGCTCTCGTCCGGCCGGTTGTGGTGCGAAACGTCGGAGATCAGCAGGCGCGTCAGTGCCGTGATGGCCACGTAGATCAGGAAGCGCACCGGCATGTGGTTGGTCTTGAAGTAGATCCCCACCATCGCCCCCAGCTCCAGGTAGATGAACAGCAGCAGGATGTCATCCACCGTGATGTGCCCCTTCTCCACCATCCCCAGGAACGCCACCACCGCCGCCCAGGCGGTGATCCCGCCGATGGCGAACAGCGCCAGGTAGTGGAATGCCTCCACCAGCAGGTTGCCCAGCGACTCGGCCAGGCCGTGCATGTTTTCGCGCAAGGCTTCCGCCCATTTGATCTTCACGTCATTACTCCCCGGTACGTCTGGTTGGCCTAGCGTGGCGCCTGTGCATGACGGTTCGTCCATGCACGAGCGAGGCCACGGCAGCGGATGAGATGCCAAGGTGCGACGTTGCGCCACGGGACAGGTTGTCGCAGGTCGGCAAGCACGAAGCCGAAGGCTGGGCTATGAAAGAAATCGTTGACGAAAGGGAACGCCCCAAATACTGTACGCACATACAGTATTTCCATATTGACGCTTGCAAAGGTGAGAGGTGATGAATGGCCGTCGAAGTGGTGTACCGCAGCAGCCGCGATCCGGAGCGCCTGTTCATGGATAAGGCCGAAGCGGATCGTTACGACAAGATGCTGGAGCTGGCCGAATCCCTGGCCGGTGTGCTGCACAAGGCCGTGCCCTCCCTCAGCGAGCAGCAGGTCGAAGACCTCGGCATCTACATGGCCCGCAACCGCGACATCTTCGCCCGCGCCTTCAAGAACCAACCCGACGCCCTGGCCGAACTGGAGTCTGCCGAGGCGCAGTGACCGATTCCCCCGCTTGCAGGCGATGCCCGTCCTGCACCGAGCCCGCTGCCCCGGCGGGCTTTTTTTATTCCGCGCCGGCACCTTGCGCCGTTTGTTCAAGCCCCCGGAGACCACCTGCCGCCACGCTGGAAGCCCCTCGTCCAAGGAGCTTCCGCCATGCGATTCCTGCTTGCCCGCCTCTACGCCCCCGGTTTTCTCTTCGGCTTCCTCGCCCTGGCCCTGTGGATAAGCGAGCGCCTGCCGCTAACCGGGCTGCTGGCCCTGGTACCGGCGGCCATCGCCGTCTCCTTCATCGCGGAAGCCTGGCTGCCCTACGAGCGGGACTGGAACCGCAGCCACCGCGACCGCCTGCGCGATGCCTTGCACGCCGTGGTCAACGAAGGGCTCAACTGCCTGGGCATCCTGGTGATCCCCCTGAGCGCGGCGCTGCTGCCGGAGGCCGGGCTCTGGCCCCATCACTGGCCGCTGGCGTTGCAACTGCTGGTTGCCATCGTCGTCGCCGACCTGGGCATCACCCTCATGCACTACGCCAGCCACCGTGTCGGCGCTCTCTGGCGCCTGCACGCCGTGCACCACAGCGTGAAGCGCATGTATGGCTTCAACGGCCTGATGAAGCACCCGCTGCACCTGGGCTGCGAAGCCCTGGCCGGCACCCTGCCGCTGTTGCTGCTGGGCATGCCGGAACGGGTCGCCGCCCTCCTCGCCCTGGCCATCACCCTCCAACTGCTGCTCCAGCACAGCAACGTCGACATGCGCATCGGCGCCCTGCGCCACCTGTTCGCCTGGGCACCGGTGCACCGCTTCCACCACATGAAATACGGCCGCGCCGGCGACGTGAACTTCGCCCTGTTCCTCAGCGTCTGGGACAGGCTGCTCGGCACCGCCTTCCACAGCGACTACCCCATGCGCGGCGACGACCTGGGCATCGGCAGCCGCCCCGACTACCCCGACGCCTACCTCGCGCAACTGGCCGAACCCTTCCGCAAAAGCCCAGCCCAACACCCCAGCCCGGAAGTGCCGCAGGAATTGATGCGTTCGTAGACCGCCGAACTCCACGTAGGAGCCTGTAGGGGCTGTAGAGGCGACTTCAGTCGCCAAGGGCAGCGCAGCGGCCCCTGCCCCAAAACGGGCGAATGAATTCGCCCCTACACCGGTGCAACCGGCAGCAAAGGCGCTCCGCCGTGCCCTGTAGGGGCGACCTCCCTTAGGATGCGCATTCGTACACAGGGATGAACGATGCAGACACGAACCTACACACCCGCCTCGATTGCCAGGGCCGTCACACGCTGGCTGTTCCGGCTGCTGCTCGTGCTGCTGCTCATACCGGTGGGCGCCTACCTTGTCTTCGTGGTCACCCGTTTCCTGCCGGCCAAGTCGGAGCTGGATGCGAGTCTGGTGCCTTACCAGGGGCCGGCGCCGCACCTGCGGATGCTGAGGGGCCTGGTCTGGGCAAACGTCCAGGGCAATCCTGCACATCCCACCCCTGGTCATTGGTTGGATGGGCCGGACGCAAGGATCACCGGGCAGGTCGCACGTTTCATCACGGCCAAGGAAGGCCTCTACCGCTCCAGCCTGTGGCGCCATCTGGACGGCATCGCGTGGCAACTGTCGCTGAATATCAGCTACGACCACGAGGCCATGGCGGCTCTGTGGAGTGCACAGGTCATCTCACCTGCAGGAAAAGGGATGGAGGCGACCGCCTTGCACTACTTCGGACGTCCTCTTCGCGAGCTGGATTGCCATGACCTGGCGGCTTTGGTGGTGATGGTTCGCGCCCCCAGATACTTCGCCCCAGGCTCGGAGGCTTCGGAGCGTTTCATCCACCAGACAGGCCTGGAGGCCGCCTGTGGACAACCGGTAACGGACAGCGCAGACGCATCCTAAAGCGGGTGAACCCCGCGAGCCCCATGATCAAACCGCATGAAATCCCACCCTACGATTGCGCCGTGCCCTGTAGGGGCGACTTCAGTCGCCCAGCAGGTGCAATTGCAGGTTGCCGAGATTGCGGTCTGCGCGGATGCCGAAGGTAGCGCGCATGGTGCGGGAGAAGTGCGCGGCGTCGGCAAAACCGGCGCCGTGGGCAGCCTGGGTGAGGGATTGGCCCTCCAGGCCCAGGCGCACGGCGAGGCGCAGGCGGCGCCAGAGCACCAGGCGGCGGACCGACAGGCCCACCTGCTCGCCGAACAGCCGCTCCAGTTGGCTCAGGGATAGGCAGGCGCGGCTGGCCAGGGCCTGGGCGCTGACCTTGTCGGCCAGCAGTTCGTCCACCTCGTCCAGGGCCCGTTGCAGGCGAGCGTCCAGCGTCGGGCGCGGCGCGGCCAGCAGGCGTTCGGCCAGGGCCTGCAGGTCCGTACCGGCGTCGGCTACCAATGCGTGCAATGCCTGGGGAGCGAAGGCCAGGGGTTCGGCGTAGACGGCCAGCAGCACCTGGCCAGGCAGGGCCAACGCGTGCTCACGCATGGACTCCACCAGCACCGCCTGGCCGCTCACGGGCTCTCCTTCCACCAGCAGGTGCACGGGAGCCCCGCGTGCCAGCAGGACCTGGTGGGCGTAATGGGCATGAGGTCGGGTGTCGCCGTTGGCACCGTCGATCAGGCAGAAGTCACGGGCCAGCCAGAGGGCGCCTTGCCAGGGGGACTCGATCATCGGGGACATGTTGTCGGTTGCGGGGTGGACAGCTTCAGGGGGCGGGGCGCCAAGGGCAAGGGGCGGCGGCGATCGTTCGCTCACGGGGCCCTGTAGGGGCGACTTCAGTCGCCAAGGGCAGCGCAGCGGCCCCTATCCAGAAGCGGGCGAATGAATTCGCCCCTACACCGGTGCAACCGGCAGCAATGGTGCTCCGTCGTAGGGTGGTCCGGGCGGCGTTCCGCTTCAGCCCACCAGCACAGGCACCGCGTGGGCTGAAGCCCACCCTACGGGACGGTGTGCAGCGGCGGCTCGGCGATACGGGCCGACTTGAGGCGTTTTCCCACAGCGGGAAAGGACAATGCCCGAGGCGGGCCGATTGTTCGCTCAATACCCCCTCCCTATCCTCCGGCGGTCGCGGTCAATCCCGCGAACGGGTTTAGCGACCCGACAAGATGGCGCATCGTACCCACGGGTACATGTGGAAGGCGGCGTACGCTTTTTACAGACGTGCTTCGCCCTTCCACATCGCTCCATGGCGGACTGCGCAGGGAGACCGCAAGGTCTGCCGGTGACATCTTCCGGTTCGCTAACCCTGCGCGGTCCGCCACCCTTTCGTAGCGAGAAGTGTGGCGGCTCCTGTACCTGAAGATGGAGCTTCACACCATGCACGACACCTACCCCGCCCTGACCTTCCTCCGCCATAACCGCCCGCTGCGTGCGCTGATGCTGGACAACCAGCCCTGGTTCGTTGCGGTGGATTTCGCCCGTCTCCTGGGCATGCAGCATCCACAGACCTTGCACCGCCGTGTGGGCGGCGACCATGCGCGGCGCGTGGTCCTTGCCTGCTCCAGCAGCCTTGAGGAACCGGTGGATGTGATCAGCGAAGCCGGCCTGTACAAGGCGCTGGTGCGCTTCGGCCATCCGGAGAACGCCCACCTGGAGCGCTGGCTGAATCGCGAGGTGATCCCTACGTTGCGCGATGCCCACGCGGCGGACGGCAACGCGCCACGCCGGGTGCTGCTGAGGTGGCAGGGCACGCGGGTGGTGATGCTGAACTGGCAGGGCGAGCTCTGGGTGCCGCTGGAGGACATGCCGAGCCTGGTGCATCTGGGTTAGCGGCAGGTCGCTTTTTGTGGGAGCGGTTTCAACCGCGAAAGCTCCGTGCCAAACCAATCGCGAATGAATTCACTCCCACGGGGAGGCTCTTGCCGTGCGGCCTTCCCGGGCTGAAGCCCGGGCTACGGGCATGCTGCTTCATGAGAGCGGCAGGGGTGCGCGTGGCCTAGTCGTCGTGGAAGCGCCGGGCGATTTCCTGGAACTGGGGGTGAATGCGGGCGAAGGCGTCGGTGATGTCCGGGTCGAAGTGGTTGCCCCGCCCGGCGAGGATGATGGGCACCACTTCGTCGTGGGGCAGGGCGGCCTTGTAGCAGCGCTTGCTGATGAGGGCGTCGTACACGTCGGCCAGGGCCATGAGCCGGGCCGACAGGGGAATGTCGTCACCGGCCAAGCCGTGGGGATAGCCGCTGCCGTCCCATTTCTCGTGGTGGTAGCAGGCGATCTCCTTGGCCAGGCGCAGGAACTCCACCTCCACCCCCAGGGCCTCCTCGGCATGGACGATGGCTTCCTTGCCGAGGACCGGGTGGTTCTTCATCTGGGCGAACTCCTCCGGTTCCAGCTTGCCGGGCTTGAGCAGGATCCGGTCCGGCACGCCGACCTTGCCGATGTCGTGCAGGGGGGCGGACTTGAACAGCAGTTCGATGGTCTTGGGCGTGAGCTCATCCTGGAAGCGCGGGTGATCGGACAGTTCCTCCGCCAGCAGCTTCACGTAGTGCTGGGTGCGCAGGATGTGGTTGCCGGTCTCGTTGTCGCGGGTTTCGGCGAGGGACGCGAGGGAGTGGATGGTGATGTTCTGGATCAGCTCGTTCTCCCGGGTACGCCGCTCCACTTCCTGTTCGAGGTAGGCGTTCTGGTTGTAGAGCAGGTCCCGCGCGGCCTTCAGCTCCAGGTGGTTGCGCACCCGGGCGAGGACGATGGCGGGGGTGATGGGCTTGTGGATGTAGTCCACGGCGCCCAGGGCCAGCCCGTGGGCCTCGGCGCTTTCCTCCACCTGGGCGGTGAGGAAGATCACCGGCACGCCGCGCGCCTGGGGGATGTCCTGCAGCGCCTGCATCACCTGGTAGCCGTCCATGTCGGGCATCACCACGTCGAGGAGGATGAGGTCCACCCGAGTGTCCGAGGCGAGGATGTCCAGGGCCCGCTGGCCATTGATGGCGACCTTGACCCGGTAGTGGGGTGACAGCAGGGCGCTGAGCAGCGAGAGGTTCTCCGGTGTGTCGTCGACCACCAGCAGGGTGGGTTTGCTGTCGGGATCCATCAGCTTGAGCATCGAGAACGCCTCACTCCGTTTGGAACAGATCGGGCCGGGCGGCCCGGGCTTCATGCAGATGCGCCAGGGCATCGGGGAAGCGGAACTGCGTCATTGCCTCTGAGATAACCGAGGCGGCCTCGCCCAGGGCGGCGTTAAGCGACTGCCGGTGCTGCTGGAACAGGGCCACGGCATCGGCATCGTCCTCGGCCAGCAGCGCCATCAGGCGGGCCAGCAGGCCGGGCATGTCGGGCTGCGCCTCGCTGGGCGGGGCGCTTTCCTCGGGCGGCAGCAGCGCCTGCAACCCGTCGGCCAGGCGCTGCTGCTCCTGCACACCCTCCTCGGCCAGGGGCAGCAGGCGGGCCAGTTCCTCCTGGCCTGCCAGGGCCGCTTCGAGCCGGGCCGAGAGCGCCCGCAGCGATTCGGCCCCCAGGGTGGCGGCGATGCCCTTGAGGGTGTGGGCGTGGCGGTGCGCCTCCTCCCGCTGGCCGGCCTGCAGGGCGGCGACCAGGTTCTGCATGGGTTGGCTGCCCTGGCGGGCGAAGCTGCGCAGCAGGTCTTCGTACCACTGCCAGTTGTGCATCAGGCGCTGCAGCGCCACCTCGGCGTTCAGGCCCAGTGCCTGCAGCGGCTCCAGCCCATGCTCCGGCGAGGCCGGGACCGGAGCCGGCGGCTCGCTCGGCGGCTCGGCCTGGTGGGCAAAGGCGGGCAGCCAGCGCAGCAGGGCGGCATAGAGCTTCTCGGGGTCGATGGGCTTGGCGATGTGGTCGTCCATGCCGGCGGCCAGGCAGCGCTCACGGTCGCCGGCCATGGCGTTGGCGGTCATCGCCAGGATCGGGATGCGTTCGCTGTCCCGCTCGCGCTCGCGCAGGCAACGGGTCGCGGCCAGCCCATCCATGACCGGCATCTGCATGTCCATCAGGATCAGGTCGAAGGGGCCCTGGGCGGCCATGTCCACGGCGATGGCGCCGTTGTCCGCCACCACCACCTCGACGCCCACCAGGTGCAGCAGCTCCCTGGCCACCTGCTGGTTCAACTCGTTGTCTTCGGCCAGGAGGATCCGCGCGCCGTCGAAGCGCTGCGGCACGGGCGGCCCGTTGCTACGGGTGGGCAACGCGGTGGCTTGCTGGCCGAACAGGCCGATGAGGGTGTCGAACAGCACGGAGGCACACACCGGCTTGACCAGCACCCGGTCGAACCCGGCGCCCTCGGCCTGGCGGAACACCTCCTCGCGGCCATAGCCGGTGACCATGATGCGGTAGGGCCGGGGGGTCATGCCGCGCGCGATCAGCCGACGCCCGGTCTCGATGCCGTCCAGCCCCGGCATGTGCCAGTCCAGCAGCACCACCTCGTAGGGCCGCCCGGCCTGTTCGGCGGCGGCGATCATCTGCAGCGCCTGCTGGCCCGACTCGGCGGTGTCCACGGTGAAGGTCATGCTGTCGAGCAGGGTGGCGAGGATGTTGCGGGCGCTGGCGCTGTCGTCCACCACCAGCATGCGCCGGCCGCGCAGGTCCAGGCCTGGGAGGTAGCGGGCCCGCCGCCGCCCCCGGCCGAGCCGGGCGGTGAACCAGAAGGTGCTGCCCCGGCCCAGCTCGCTCTGCACGCCCACCTCGCCGCCCATCAGCTCCGCCAGGCGCCGCGAGATGGCCAGGCCCAGCCCGGTGCCGCCGTACTTGCGGGTGGTGGAGGTGTCGGCCTGCTGGAAGGACTGGAACAGCCGCTGCTGCTGCTCCGGGCTCATGCCGATGCCGCTGTCCTGCACGGAGACGTGCAGCAGGACCTCCTCCGGCCAGGTTTCCAGGCAGCTGACCTTGACCAGGATCTCGCCCTGCTCGGTGAACTTGACCGCGTTGTTGGCGTAGTTGATCAGGATCTGCCCCAGGCGCAGCGGGTCCCCCAGCAGCAGGGTGTCCAGCCGGCGGTCGATCTCGAAGAGCAGCTCAATGCCCTTGGCTTCGGCCTTCTCCCCCACCAGGGTGGCGAGGTTCTCCAGCACGTGGTCGAGGTCGAACTCGATGCGCTCCAGGTCCAGCTTGCCGGCCTCGATCTTCGAGAAGTCGAGGATGTCGTTGATGATCCCCAGCAGGTGCTGGGCCGAGCGCTGGATCTTGCTGAGGTAGTCGAACTGCTGCGGGTCCAGGTCGGTCTGCAGGGCGAGGTGGGCCATGCCGAGGATGGCGTTCATCGGCGTGCGGATCTCGTGGCTCATGTTGGCGAGGAAGTCGCTCTTGGCGTGGGTGGCGCTCTCCGCCAGCACGTAGGCTTCTTCCAGCTCGCGATTCTTGGCCTGCATCAGGGCGAACAGCTCGTCCCGGGTCGGCTCGGCGAACCGCTGGCGCATGCGCTGCTGCAGTTCGGCGTCGGGCCAGCGGGGCAGGCGGCAGCACAGGGCCAGGTTGTTCTCCGCCAGCACGGCCAGGCGGACGCCGCCGTGCACCGCCTCGGGCAGGCGATGCTGCAGCGGCTGGTCCGCCGACAGGTCCAGCACCAGCTCCTGGGCCCTGGCGTCCAGCCAGACCTGCAGGCGCAGGGCGGGAAGGGTCGCGGCCAGCTGGCGTACCAGCTCGGAAGTGGTGCCGGCCAGCGGGGCCAGGAAGGTGGGACGCGGGTCGATGCATTCCAGCACCCGCGCCACCTTGCGCCGGGCCGCCAGCGCGGCGCCGGGGCCGCTGAGGGTGATGTCGCCGATCGCCTGCCGCATCTAGCCGCCCTCCCCGGCGTGCACCCGCAGCACGATGCAGCTCGCATCGTCGGTGCTGCGGCCGCTGTGGGTGATGACCTGGTGGGCCAGGACGGCGGGATCGGCGCCCAGGTCGAGCAGGCCGTCGCGCAGGTTGAGCGATTCGCTGATGCCGTCGGAATACAGCATCAGCACATCGCCGGGGACGATGGCCCGGCGTTGCAACAGGGGCGTGGGGAAGCGCTCGCCGAGCACCCCGTCGCGGGAGACGCCGCGCCAGGGCTCGCGGCCGCGCAGGCAGATGCGGGTGTTGCCGATGCCGGCGTAGCTCAGCTCGCCCCGCTCGCCATTGACCAGCGCCACCCCCGCTGCCGCGCCACGGGTGCCGAGGCAGTGCTGGTGCAGCACCTGCAGCAGGCGCGCCGGCTCCTGCTCCGGGGTCTGCTGCAGCACCGCCTCCAGGGCCTGGGCCAGTTGGTGGGCCGAGGCGCCGTGGCCGCTGACATCGATCAGCACCAGGCTCACCCCGTCCGGCCCTGTACGCATGAAGGCCAGGTCGCCGGAGACCCGCTCCGGGTGGCAGGGGCGGTTCTCGCTGGCCCAGGCCAGTCGCAGCCCCTGGCCGCCGGCTTCGGCCTTCGGCACGGACAGCCGCGCCGGTGTCGGCGCCGGCCCCAGCCATTTGCGCGCCAGCACCCGGGTACCGCCCTCCGGCGGCAGGCTGATGGACAGCTCGGACATCATCCGCCGCACGCCGGGCAGCCCCAGCCCGAGGGTGCCCGAGGTGCTGTAGTGGTCCTGCACGGCCTGCGCCACATCGGCGATGCCGGGGCCCTGGTCGCAGGCGACGATGTCGATGCAGGGGCGCCCCTCGGCCTGGTTCAGCGCCAGCGTGACTTCGCCCTTAACGGCGTACT
Source organism: Pseudomonas sp. SLBN-26 (assembly GCF_006715895.1). Lineage (NCBI taxonomy): Bacteria > Pseudomonadati > Pseudomonadota > Gammaproteobacteria > Pseudomonadales > Pseudomonadaceae > Pseudomonas > Pseudomonas sp. SLBN-26. The sequence goes on along the minus strand of NZ_VFOB01000001.1, from coordinate 5,447,261 downwards.
TGAGGATGTTGCTGCCCAGTTCGGAGACCACGGTGCAAAGCATCGCCCGGTCCACCTCAGGCAGATCGGCGAGGAACGGCAGCCGGCGCACCGACATCACCGCCAGGTGCAGGTCCACCTCGTGGCGCAGCGGGTAACGGACCGCGCGGGCGTCCTGTTCCACCGGCATGGCCTAGGCCTCCCCCTTGCGGCTGCGTGCATGGGCCAGGGCGTCATCCATGTCGAGGAAGCAGCGCAGCGGGCCGGGCTCGGCGTCGGCCAGCGCGAGGAACGCGGCGATGCCGGGGTTCAGCCCCACCAGCAGGCAGAGGGCGCCGAGCAGGCGGCACACGTCTGCCAGCTTGCGCACCTCGCGGAACTCGTGGTGGTCCAGCAGGGTGACCGCCGAGAAGTCCAGCAGCACGGCATGCTGGCGTCCTGCGAGCAGCCGCTGCGACAGCGCCTGGGTGAGCCGCTGCATGCCCTCGTCGCCCAGGTCCGGACGCATGCTGACGACGATGCAATCGGCGACGTCGGCGATGCCCAGGTCGTTGCTTTCCAGCTCCATGACCGCCTCCTAGAGCGCGGACCCGACTCGCTTCAGGGCGATCTCGAAGGCGTCGCGCAGGGTGGCGGTGGTGCGGATGTCGCCCACCGAGACGCCCAGTTCCACCATGGTCCGGGCGATGGCCGGGGACACCCCGGAGATGATCGCCTCGCAGCCCATGAACTGGGTGGCCTTGGTGATCTTGATCAGCTGGTTGGCGACCCCGGTGTCCACCGTGGCGACCCCGGCGATGTCCAGCACGAAGACCCGGGCGCGGGTCTCGGCGATCTTGGTCAGCGACTTGTTCATCACGTCGGCGGTGCGCATGGAGTCGATGATGCCCACCAGCGGCAGGAGGAGGATGCCGTCCCAGATGGGGGTGACCGGGGTGGACATCTCCTGCAGCGACTGGTGCAGCTCCTCGCGCACGCGGGCGGCCTCCTCGGCCTCCTCCATCGCCTGCTTGAGGCGGCGGTTCTGCTCCACCTGGGCGGTGATGTCGGTGGCGAACTTGACGATCTTGCAGGGCTTGCGGTCCAGGTCCAGCACCGGGTTGTAGGAGCCCTGGATCCACACTTCGTGCCCGTCCTTGGCCACCCGGCAGAATTCGCCGGCCAGGTATTCGCCGCGCCGCAGGGTGTCCCAGAAGGCGCGGTAGTCGGCGGACTGGGCGTAGTCCGAATTCACCAGGCGGCTGTGGTGCTGGCCCTTCAGTTCGTCCAGCGAGTAGCCGACCGTTTCCAGGAAGCGCGGGTTGGCGTCGAGGATGGTGCCGTCCAGCGCGAACTCCACCTTGCCCATCACCCGGCTCAGGGCATCGAGCTGGCCCTGGAAGTTGGCAGTGAGGTGCTTCTGCTCGGTGAGGTCGATGGCGTATTCGATGATGCGCTGGGTGCGGCCTTCGGCATCCCGCAACGGGCAGCAGCCGCCGCGCAGCCACACATCCCGCCCCTGGCTGTCGCGGTAGTGGAACTCCCCTTCCCAGGCCTGGCCGTCGCGCAGGGTTTTCCAGAACACGTCGTAGGCAGCGGCCTGGGCCTCTTCCGGCGGCAGCAGGATGCGGTGGTGCTGGCCCTGGAGGTCGGCCAGCGCGTAGCCCAGGAGGGCCAGGAAACGGGGGTTGGCGTCCAGCACCTGCCCATCGGCGGACAGCTCCAGCCGGGTCATCAACTGGTCCGCAGCATGCAACTGGGCCTGAGGCAGGGAGGAAGACGAGTCGAACGGAACAGCGGAAGCGTGGACGTCCATGGCCTCTCCGAAAGAAAGGGTTTTGACTCAGGGCTTAGGGAGTTATAGCCCAGCGCTGGCGACTGTGAATCGACGTTCGTGATCGGCCGACCGGCGTTCCGCGCCACCCGACGCAAGCGCCCTGGGGATGGGAAGTCACAGGGGTTCGAGGGTCGCCAGGGCAGCCTGTGGAAAACCTCTGCAGGCCTCGTAACACGTGGCCTGCAGAGATCGCTCAGGGCCGTTCCAGCGCCTGCACCAGGGCCTTGAAGAAGCGCGCCGCTTCGCCGCCGGTGACGGCCCGGTGGTCGAAGGTGAGCGACAGCGGTAGCACCGGGTGGACCGCCGGCTGGCCCTCCCAGGCCACCACTTCGTCGCGGATGCCACCGGCGCCGATGATGGCCACCTGGGGCGGCACCACCACGGGGTTGGCGTAGCGCCCGAACAGGGTGCCGAAGTTGGACAGGGTGAGGGTGGCGCCCATCATTTCCTGCGGGGGGATGGAGCGCGCCTTGACGTCGGCCCGCAGCCGCGCGATGCCGTCGCGCAGGTCGTCGGCACTGCGCTCGCCGACCTTGCGCAGCACGGGGACGAAGAGACCGTCGGGGGTGTCCACGGCGATGCCGAGGTCCAGCTGCTCGTGCTGGCGGATGGCGAGCATGTGGCCGTCGAACCAGCTGTTGAGGATGGGCTCGGCGCGGCAGGCTTCGGCGATGGCCTGGGCGATGCGGATCAGCGGGTCGCGAGCCTGGGCCCAGCGGTGCAGGTCGGCGTCGCCGTAGAGCGTCACCGGCACCACCTCGGCGTGGGAGCGCGCCATGTTGATCGCCATGCTGCGGCGCACGCCGCGCAGCCGTTCGCCGCCGAAGCGGTCGCGGGCCTGCTGGGCGGCGGCCTCCACGTCGGCGCGGCTGATCAGCCCGTCGGCGCCGCTGCCGGCGAGGCCGGCCAGCTCCACCCCCAGTTGCCGGGCCAGCTGGCGCACGGCGGGGGTGGCGCGGGGGGCGAGGTGTTCCTGGGTGGAGGGCGCGGCGCCGATGAAGAACTGGTCGGCATGGCTTTCGCCACCGCCGTCGAGGCGACCGACCACGGTGCCGGCGTCCTGGTCCTCGCCTTCGTAGGCCAGCAGCGGTTCGCCGACGTGGAGGATGTCGCCCTCCTGGCCGAACAGCTTGGCGACCACGCCGTCGCGCGGGGCGGGGATGTCCACCAGGGCCTTGGCGGTCTCCACCGAGACCACCAGCTGGTCGGCGTGCACGCGGTCGCCGGGCTTGATGTGCCATTCGACGATTTCGGCATCCTGCAGGCCTTCGCCAAGGTCGGGCAGCTTGAAGTAGTTCATGGTCGTCTCCTCAGGCGGGGTCGAGGACGTGCTCGCAGGCGGCGAGGATGTCGTCGGGACCGGGGATGTAGAGGGATTCCTGTCGGTAGAGCGGCGGTGGGATGTCCGGCGCGGTGACCCGCTGGATGGGCGCCTGCAGGTCGGTGAGGACACGCTCGTAGAGGCTGGCGGCGATCTCGGCGCCGACTCCGCAGCTGCGCGGCGCCTCATGGACGATGACGCAGCGGCCGGTCTTGCGCACCGAGGCTTCGAGGGTCTCCAGGTCCAGCGGTTTGACGCAGGCAACGTCGATCACCTCGGCGCTGATGCCGCGCGCCTCCAGCTGCCGGGCGGCCTCCAGGGTTTCCAGTACGCTGGCGCCCCAGGTCACCAGGGTCAGGTCGCTGCCCTCGCGCAGGGTGAAGCAGCGGTCCAGCGGCAGGCGCCGGCCGTCGTCCACCAGGGGTTGCGGGTTCATCCGGTAGAGCCGGGTGGGTTCGAGGAAGATCACCGGGTCCGGGTCGTCGATGGCGGCCAGCAGCAGGCCGTAGGCACGGGCCGGCGACGAGGGGATCACCACGCGCACGCCGGGCAGGTGGGCGAACAGTGCCTCGGTGCTTTCGCTGTGGTGCTCCGGCGCGCGGATGCCGGCGCCCATGGGGCTGCGCACCACCAGCGGGCAGGACAGGCGCCCACGGGTGCGGTTGCGCAGGCGGCTGGCGTGGGACACCAGGTGCTCCATGGCGGCGTAGATGAAGCCGAGGAACTGGATCTCCATTACCGGTTTGAGGCCCTGGGCGGCCATGCCGACGCTGAGCCCGGCGATCATGGTTTCCGCCAGGGGCGTGTCGATGACGCGCTTGAAGCCGTAGGCATCGCGCAGGCCGAGGGTGGCGCGGAACACGCCGCCGTTGACGCCGACGTCCTCGCCCAGCACCACCACGTTCTCGTCTTCGCCCATGGCGCGGTGCAGGGCCAGGTTCACCGCTTCCAGCAGGCTGCGCTTGGGGGTGTCAGTCATGGCGGTTCTCCTCGCGGCGCGCGGCGCGCTCCAGCACCAGGTCGCGCTGGTCGGCCAGGGCCGCCGGCCAGCGGGCGTAGACGTGATCCAGCACGGCTTCGGGGCCTTCGCGGCCGGCGTGCTCGAAGCGTTCCACCGCGGCCTGCACCTCGCGCTGGCATTCGGCGATGAGCGCCTGCTCGCGGGCTTCGTCCCACACGCCGCTGGCGGCGAGGTAGGCGCGCAGGCGCTTGATGGGCTCCTCTTCCCAGGCCTGGTGCACCTCCTCGGCGCTGCGGTAGCGGGTGGCGTCGTCGGCGGTGGTGTGGTCGCCCAGGCGGTAGCTGAGGCATTCCACCAGGGTCGGTCCCTTGCCCTGGCGGGCGCGCTCGATGGCGGCACCGACCCGGTCGTAGACGGCGAGGATGTCGTTGCCGTCCACCTGTTCGCCGTGGAAGCCGGCGCCCAGGGCCTTCTGTGCCAGGGTCGGCGCGCCGCACTGGATGCGCCGGGGCACGGAGATGGCCCACTGGTTGTTGTTGACCACGAAGACCACCGGCAACTGCCAGGCGCCGGCGACGTTGAGCGCTTCGAGGAAGTCGCCCTTGCTGGTGGCGCCGTCACCGCAGGTGGTGACGGCGACGCGGTGCTCGCCGCGGATCTTGAAGGCGGTGGCGACGCCGCAGGCGTGCAGGGACTGGGTGGCGATGGGTACGCAGAGCGGGAAGTCCTGCCCGGCGGCGGGTTCGGCGTAGGCGCTGCCGCGCTCGTCGCCGCCCCAGTAGAGGAGGATTTCCTCCATGGCGACGCCGCGCATCAGTTGCACGGCGGTGTCGCGGTAGTAGGGCACCAGCACGTCCTCGGGCTGCATGCGCGCGCCGATGCCGACGCCGATGGCTTCCTGCCCGAGGGTGGGCGCGTAGGTGCCGATGCGGCCGGTGCGTTGCAGGGCCACGGCCTTCTGGTCGAACAGGCGGGTAAGCAGCATGCGCCGGTAGAGCCGGGCCAGCAGGTTGAAGTCATCCGCCCAGGGCGGCAGGTCGCCGACGGGGCTTCCGTCGGCCGCCAGGTAGCGGGTATGGGGCAGGTCGATCCGTGTGTGCATGTCGCCTCCTCACCTTGTGGGTGCGCAGGGATGACGGCGCTCATGGCGCCGAACCCGGCCCGGCCTGGATCCCGGCCGGGCCGCGTGGGCGCCGCTCAGCCGTAGAGCAGGCGCTCGGCCAACGCATCGGCGACCCGCGCGGGTGAGCGCTTGTCGGCCTGGGCGTGGGCGTAGATGTCGGTCAGGCGCTGGCCGATCCGCGCCAGGTGCGCGGTGATGGCCGGCATGTCGTCGCCCCGGTGGCGCAGGGCGACGTGGATCAGGCCTCCGGAATTGATCACGTAGTCGGGTGCGTAGAGGATGCCGCGCGCTTCCAGCAGGTCGGCGATGTCGGGGCTGGCCAGCTGGTTGTTCGCCGCCCCGGCCACCACCGCGCAACGCAGCTGGGGCGCGCTCTGGGCATTGAGCACGCCGCCCAGGCCGCAGGGCGCGAGGATGTCGCAGGGGGTGGTGAGCAGCGCGTCGCTGGCCACCGGGTGGGCGCCCAGCTGCTCCACCGCCAGTTGCACGCGGCCGGGATCGAGGTCGCTGACCAGCAAGTCGGCGCCGGCGGCGGCCAGTTGTTCGGCAAGGGCGTAGCCGACGTTGCCGAGCCCCTGCACGGCGATGCGCAGGCCTTCCAGGTCGTCGCTGCCCAGGCGTGCCAGGGCGCTGGCGCGGATGCCGGCGAACACCCCCAGAGCGGTACAGGGCGAGGGGTCGCCGGCGGCCTGGGTGCTGGTGACGTGGCGGGTGTGGAGGGCGACGCAGTCCATGTCGAGGCTGGAGGTGCCGCTGTCCACGGCGGTGATGTAGCGGCCGCCGAGGGTTTCCACCATGCGCCCGAAGGCTTCGAACAGCGCGGCGCGGTCGGGCACGTGGGCAGGCCGCAGGATCACCGCCTTGCCGCCGCCGTGGGGCAGGCCGGCCAGCGCGGCCTTGTAGCTCATGCCCCGGGCCAGGCGGATGGCATCACGCAACGCACTGTCGTCGTCGGGGTAGGCGAGGTAGCGGCAGCCACCGAGGGCCGGGCCCAGGCGGGTGTCGTGGATGGCGATGATCGCGCGCAGGCCGGTGACCGGGTCCTGGGCGAGGTGGAGCGCTTCGAGCCGAGCGCCTTCCATCTGGTTGAACATGGCGGGCCCCCTTGCTGACGTTGCCAGGGAGTATAGGCCGCCCACCGGAACCCGGCCGCCGGCCCACTGGACGAAGGCGGGCGAGCCGGCTACAAACCGCAGAGGCGACACGGAGAGCCCCGATGACCCCGCGACAACACTGCCTGGACTGCGTGCAGAAGAGCCCGCCGGCGCTGCTGGAGGCAGCCCTGTGGATCGCCGCCGAGCATGACCCGAGCCGGGTGCCCGCCGACACCCTGCGGGTGTTCGACCACCTGCTGCGGGAGGTGGCCGCCGGGCTGCCCGAAGCGCCACCGGCGGAGCTGGCGCAACCGCTGCTGCGGCGGATGGCGGAGCTGGGTTTCTGCGAAGAGGACGACCAGCCGCTGCAACCGCGCGCCGCGCTGCTGGACCAGGTGCTGGCAAGGCGCCGGGGCCAGCCGCTGTCGCTGGCCCTGGTGGCCCAGGCGCTGGCGGCACGCCTGGAGATTCCCCTGGCGGGGGTGAACTTTCCCGGTCACTTCCTGGTGCGGGTGCCCGTCGCCGACCACCTGCTGGACCCCTGCACCGGTCGCCGCCTCTACCCCCGGGACTGCCGCGAGCTGTTGCTGCGCACCCTGGGGCCGAAGGCCGAGCTGCTGGCCGAGCACATGCGCCCCTGTTCGGCGCTGGAGCAGTTGCAGCGGCTGTCACGCAACCTGCGCCAGCTGCACTTGCAGGCCGAGCAGGTGGAAGAGGCGCTGAAGGATGCGGAACGGGTGCTGGAGCTGGGCCCGGCCAACCTGATCGATCACCTGGCGCGGGCCGATATCTACAAGCAGCTGGAGTGCCCCCAGGCCGAACGCTACGACCTGGAGCGGGCGCTGCTGTTGTGCGAGGACGCCACACAGCGGCTGCTGCTCAGCCGCCGCCTGGAGCAACTGGGCGCTCCGCCACGGCTGCACTGATCACTGCATCAGGCCCAGCGCCTTGGCGTGGGCCACCGCCTGGGTACGCCGCTTGACCCCGAGCTTGCCGTTGATGCGCCGGGCGTGGGTCTTCACCGTGTGCAGGGAGATGAACAGGCGCTCGGCGATCTCCTGGTTGGAACTGCCCTGGGCGATCAGCCCCAGCACTTCCAGTTCGCGGGGGCTGAGCGGGCCGCTCTCCTCCTCCAGCGCTTCGCCCTCCTCCACCCCCAGTTCACGCAGCATCTCCGGCTGGCGCAGGCGCAGCTCGCGCACCGGTTGTTGCAGGTTCAGCTGGCTGGCGAGGGCCAGGGCATTGCGCAGCACGGCGGCGGCGGTGTCGGCCTCGCCGCTGAGGTATTCGGTTTCCGCCAGGGCCAGGTGGACTTCCACCTCCAGGGCCTGGAGCCCCTTCTCCCGGGCTTTCTGCAACTGCCCGAGCAGCCGCTGCCGAGCGTTGAACACTTCGCCCTCGTACAACTCGGCCAGGGCCAGTTGCCATTCGATGCGCGGGATCAGGTCGAGGGTCGCTGGCGGCGCCTGCACGGCATGCTCGCCCCGGAAGTGCCGCAGCACCCGCAGCAGGGCATGGCGGGCCTGGCCGGCGCGGCCCTGCATGAGCAGCAGGCTGCTGCTCACCTGCAGCAGCACGGCGCGGTAGACCCGCTCGGGGATGTGCCGCAGCTGCATGAGGCGCTCGGCTTCGCGCAGGCGGTCGAAGGCCTGGTCGAAGGCGCGCTGGTTGGCGTCCAGCACGGCCAGGCCGAGGTAGCCGTAGAGGGCTCGGTAGTCCTCGCAGGCGCGGGCCTCGCGCAGGCCGGACTGGTAGTGCTGACGGGCGGCGTCCTCCAGGCCCTGGCGCAGGGCCAGGCGGCCCCGGCGCAGGGCGATACGGCCCAGCAGCGGGCTGGCGTCCAGCGCCTGGCCCATGAGGAAGGTCTGCGCCCGCTCCAGCACGGCATCGGCCCGCAGCAGCGCGCCCCGGTGTTCCAGCAGTTGGGCGTGGTCGAGTTCGAGGAAGGCCTCCAGCAACAGGCAGCCCTGGCTGCGCGCCAGCACCAGGGCTTCGCGGTTCAGGGACTGGGCCTGGTCCAGCTCGCCGGCCAGCAGGGCCTGCTGGGTGAGTGCGGAATAGCAGATCAGCCGCTGGTCCCAGGCATCTTCGTCAAGGCCGACCAGGGCTTCCCCCAGATGCAGCCGGGCGTTGGGGCCGTCGCCCTGAAGGTGGGCCAGCAGGCCGTGCTGCGCCTGCCAGTAGGCCACCAGGCGCCGCTGCTGGCGGGCGTCCGGCTGGGGCAGGAAGCGGCCCTGCTCGGCGATGCAGCGCACGGCTTCGTCCAGGCGCCCGGCGAACAGCAGGGCACCGGCCAGCAGCCGCAGGGAATGCGGTGAGACCCGCAGCAGGTCCTCGCCGACGTCGGCGTGCAGGCGCAGCAGCAAGGCCGCGTTGCGCCCGATGAACAGCTCGCGCACGCCGTAGTGCTGCAGCAGGCTGACGGCCACTTCGGGCTGGCTGGCCTCCAGCGCGTGTTCGATGGCGGCCGGCCAGTCCTGGCGCGCGGCGAACCACTGGCAGGCGCGCAGGTGCCAGCCGCGTCCACCGCTGCCGTCACGGGTGCGCACCTGCCGGGCCAGGGGCGGGAACAGGCGGAACCAGCCGGGCGCCTCGGGCACGCTTTCGACGAAGCCGCCGAGGGCTTCCAGCTCACGCAGCAGGCCGGCGCCCTCCCCCGGGCCGAACAGGTGTTCGCAAAGGTCGGCATTGAAGCGCGGCAGGTGCACCAGGGCGTGCCAGGCTTCGCTGAGCTCCTGGCCCAGGCCGGCAAACAGTTCGTGCTCCAGGTAACCCATGAGGGTGGTGGACAGGGCCTGGCGCTGCAGCGGATCGGCAAAGCCCCACTCCACCGGCTCCAGCAGGGCCATGCGCACCCCGGCGCACCAGCCGCCGGTGCTCTCGTGCAAGCGCGCCGGCGCGTCGGCCGGCCAGGGCTGGCGGGAATCCCGCAGCAGCGGCACCAGTTCGTCGGGCTGGAAGGCCAGGGTGGCGGCGTCGAACTCCAGCAGGTCGCCGTCGATCAGCAGGCGCGGGAGGTTGTAGGCAGGGCGGCGGCGGGTGCTCAGCCACCAAGTGATGGCGCCGCCACTGGCAGCGATGAGTCGGTCGAGGCAGGCGTCGAGGGCGGGGTCGGGCTGGCGGGCGTAGTCGTCAAGCATCAGCCAGGTGGGGCTGCGCCAGACGGCCAGGGCGCGCAGCAGGCTGGGTTCGTCGTCCGCCTCCAGCCCCAGCGCGGCGGCCAGGATGGCGCGCAACCCGGCCTCGCCCTCGCTGCCACCCAGGGGCAGCCAGTGCAGGGCATAGCCCGGGGGCCGGCGCTGGGCGCACTCCAGCAGCAGCACGCTCTTGCCACAGCCGGCGGGTGCACAGAGCAGGCGCAGGCGCGCGGCGCTGGCCAGCAGGAGCTCCACCAGCCGGGGACGGGCGACATGCAGGGCCGGCAGCCTGGGCAGGCACACCGGTGGCGCGATGAGGTTCAGTGAGGACATGCCGGCTGCCTCTTGTTCTGTTCAGGGCTGCTCGTGGCGCCACCCTAGGCGCGGGGGGAGGCGTTGTTGAAGGATCATTCAGGCCCCTGATTCGGGCCTATAAGGGCTGGGGGAGACGGCGGCCGCAGGCCCCCGAAGCATCGAAGCGGAAGCACAGCCACAAAAAAGCGGCCCGAAGGCCGCTATCAAGCGTCACTGACAAGCAAGGGACCGCACACCTCCTTGTGCGCGGGTGGAGCGGTTAGCGAACGCCGGCGTTGCGCAGGGCGGCCGGGGTGTAGTCGGCAGCCTTGCCGACGAAGCCGAACTCGAAGCTGTGCTTCTCTTCGTTCTTCATGCCCAGGGCCAGGTAGCGGCCGGCGATGATGTCGTACAGCGCTTCCAGGGTGTAGGCCGGCACCTGGTGGTGGTAGTAGAACTGGGCGTGGCCCTCGGCGACGCGCCACAGCTGGCCACGGCCGTCGTAGTGGTCCACCAGGGCCACCTGCCAGCTGTCCTCGTCGATGTACATGTGGCGCTTGGCGTAGATGTGCCGCTCACCCGGTTTCACCGTGGCCACCACTTCCCACACGCGGTGCAGTTCGTAGCGGGTCAGGTCCTGGTTGATGTGGCCGGCCTTGATGATGTCGTCGTACTTGAGCGAGGGCGAGTCCAGCTTGTAGCTGTTGTAGGGGATGTACATCTCCTTCTTGCCCACCAGCTTCCAGTCGTAGCGGTCCGGTGCGCCGGAGAACATGTCGAAGTTGTCCGAGGTGCGCAGGCCGTCGGCGGCGGTGCCGGGGCCGTCGTAGGCGACCTGGGGTGCACGGCGCACGCGACGCTGGCCGGCGTTGTAGATCCACGCCAGGCGCGGCTCCTTCACCTGGTCGAGGGTTTCGTGCACCAGCAGCACGTTGCCGGCCAGGCGCGAGGGGGCGGTGACCTGCTGCTTGAAGAAGGTCAGCACGTTCTCGCCCTTGGCGGCCGGCAGGTCGGGCATTTCCTGGGGCACGGCCACTTCTTCCTCGAAGCGGATGGGGGTGTAGGAGCCGTTCACCTGGGGCGTGGCCTGGGTGATGACCCGGCGCAGGTTGCCGCCCCGGTAGCGGGTGACGTGGTTCCAGATCACTTCCACGCCGCTCTTGGGGATGGGGAAGGCGTAGTAGCGGCTTTCGGCGAAGTGGGCGAGGCCGTTGCCGTCGTTGATGGGCTGGACGTACAGCGCACTTTTCTTCGCGGCGTCCTGCACGGCCTGGGGCACGTTCACGGTGCGGTGGGTGGGGTACACCGGGATGCGGTAGGTCTCGGGGTAGCGCTTGAGCATCGCCACCTGGCCGTCGGAGAGCTTGTCCTTGTACTGGTCCACGTTCTGCGCGGTGATGGTGAACAGCGGCTTCTCGTTGGCGAAGGGGTCGGCGAGGAAGCCCTTGGCGTCCACGGCGCCGGCATCCTTGCCGATGCCACCGGTCCAGGCGGGGATGCTGCCGTCGGCATTGCCGGCCTTCTCCGCGCCCAGGGGGGTGAGGGTGGTGCCGAGCTGGGCGGCTTCATCGGCGGAAACCGCGGCCATCACCTGGCTGGCCAGCAGGCTGAGGGCCAGGGCGGTGCTTTGCAGGAGGGTCTTGCGCATAGTCGTTTCGTCCACTCAGAAGTTCATGCCGAAGCTGACGGCGAGGAAGTCGCGGTCCACCAGGGTGTTGTACTTGCCGCCGAAGAAGTCGGTGTAACTGATGCTCGCGGTGTAGGTGTTCTGGTAGTCGGCGTCGAGGCCGATGCTCAGAGCCTTGGCACCTTCGTTGAAGAGGCCGTTGGGGCCGTAGCCGTCGACGTCGTGGGACCAGGCCACGTTGGGCTTGAGGTTGATGCCGGCGATGACGTTGGCGTAGTCCAGCACGGCGCGGGTGCGGTAGCCCCAGGAGGTGCGGGTGACGAAGCCGTGGGTGTCGCCGCCGAAGCCGTAGGTGCCGTACACCGAGTCACGCCCGTAGCGCAGCTCGCGGGGGTTCTCCAGGCCGCCGACGCGGGCCAGGCCGACCTCGCCCACCAGGGTCAGGCGCTCGGCGCCCAGGACTTGGTCGAAGAAGTGGGTCAGGGTGGTCTGCACCTGGGTGATTTCCTTGCGCTTGTAGCCGGTGTTGTCGGCGCCCGCCGAGGTGGCGATGGGCGAGGCGGTGCCACCGGCCAGCGGGTTGACCAGGGCCAGGGTCACGTCGTTGGTGTTGAGCTGGATGGGCGCGTTCGGGCGGTAGCTGATCTCGCCGCTCCAGGCGGTGCCGGTGGGCAGGGTGGTGGAGAAGCTCAGGCCGTAGAGCCGGATGTCCTCGGGGTATTCCAGGTAGTAGCGACCGTTGCCCAGCAGGGTGCTCTGCGCCAGGCCAGCGCCCGATCCGGGGACGATGCCGTTGGCCGTACCGATGATCCCGGGCAGTGCGGCGAGGGTCGCAGCGCTGGCGGTCTGGGTGCCCACGAACGGCGTGCGGCTGTGGTAGTTCATGAAGTACGCGCCGTACTCGGTCTCGTCGCCCAGCCAGCGCAGGGCCACGCCGAACTGGCCGGAGTCGCGGGCGTCGCGGTCGCCGCCACGGGGCAGGATCACGCCTTCGCGGGCCACCTGGAAGCCCTGGCCGAAGCCCGCCGCGATGGGCTGCAGCGGCGCGATGGCCGGGGAGCCCACGGTGTAGCCGGTCACGCAGCCATCGGCGGCCACGTCGCCACCGAAGAAGGTGCCGCAGTTGTCCAGCACGGTCTGGTCCCATTCCAGCTGGTAGAAGCCTTCCACGCTGAGCTGGTCGGTGAGGGTCTGGGACAGGTAGAACATGTTCACCGGGATCAGGCCTTCCTTGATCTCGGCGCCGGGACGGCGGAAGGCGGAGACGTCCACCGGGTTGATGGAGTTGATGCTGTTGCCGATGAAGGTGCTCTCGCCCCAGCTCACCACCTGCTTGCCGAGGCGGACGTTCCCCGGCAGGTCGGCGATGCTGTAGTTGTGGTAGACGAACGCATCCAGCAGTTGCGCGCCGGCGGACTTGGAGCCTTCCTTGCGGTTGTGGTCGCTGATGGGCTTGAAGCGGCGGTCCTCGTCCTTCAGCTCGAAGTCGTACCAGTACTTGCCCCGCAGGAAGATGCCGGTGTCGCGGTACTTCAGCTCCAGGTCGTGGATGCCCTTGAAGATCTTCGAGAAGGTCTCGCCCTTCTTGAAGTTGAGGCGGCCGTCGTCACCGGTGGACGACTGGCCCTTGCCGCCGTTCACGGTGCTGATCAGGTCCGGGTCGCCGTTGCGCATGGACCAGCTGGCGCCGACGGAGAGCGAGGAGTCGAACTGCCCCTCGATCTCGCCGATGTTGAAGTTCACGGCCTGGGCCTGGGTGGCGCAACCCAGGGTGATGGCGACGGCCAGCGCGTGCGGCCGGAAAACTGCGCGCGTTGTTGTTTTTGTCATGCGGCTTTCCTGGTGGGTGTAAGGAGGGCACCACCCTAACCAGTCACCCGCGCAGGCGATAAGCGCACCAAGGAGGGATTCATCCCTGTCGCTCGAAAGAGTGAATCCACCGCCACCACAGGCGTCTCAGAGGGCCTTGTGAGGCCGCGCGGGGCTTTGGCATCCTCCCCGCTTTGCCCCACCGGCCACCGCCATGAACGACACCGACGCCCAGACCCTGGCCACCCGCGAGGTGGTGATGCGCTACCACCTGAGCTGGAAGGCGCGCGACATCGACGCCGTGCTCGCCCTCTACCACCCCGAGGTGGAATACAACGACTTCTTCCAGAACCGCTGCATGCGCCTGGCGGAGCTGGGCGACTACGTACGCGCCACCATGCCCAGCGCCCCGGACGACTTCCTGGTGCACAGCGACCGCATCCGCGTGGACGGCGACACCGCCTTCATCCAGTACAGCCTGCGGGTCGGCCGCAGCGGTACCTTTCGTACCAGCGAGGCCATTACCGTTCGTGACGGGCTGATCTGGCGCATCAACGAGTACGCCCTGCTGGTGGCCGATGCCCGCGCCAGTGGCGAGCCCGAGCGCTCCAGCCGCCCGGCCGCCAGCCGCCTGGGCCTCTCCGCCCGCCAGCTGAGCCTGCTGGCGCGGGACCTGGAGGACTACTTCCAGCGCAGCCAGCCCTACCTCGACCCGGCCCTGGACCTGCACCAGGTGGCCACCGCCACCGGCTACACCCGCAACCAGATCTCCTACCTGCTCAACCAGATGCTCGGCCAGAGCTTCTACCAGTACGTGAACCAGGCGCGCCTGCGTCACCTGCTGGCCCAGCTGGAGGCGCAGCGCTCGGTGGCACGCATCGACGAGCAGGCCTTCGCCGCCGGTTTCAACTCCCTCTCGGCCTTCTACCGCTGCTTCCGCCAGCACACCGGCCTGTCGCCCAAGGCCTACCTCAAGCGCCTGCAGGCCGAGGGCTGAGCGCCCCGCTGCCTTGTCGGCGTGCCCGCGCGCACGACAAGGCGACCGGCAGCCACTAGGCTTGCCGCCCACGATCCCTTTAGACCCGAGGAATGCCCATGCCGGCCTGGAAATCGATCAGCCTGTGGATGGACCAGCTCGACGAGCCCCTCACGCCCCGCCCGGCCCTGGGCGGCAGCCTGGAGGCCGACGTCGCCATCATCGGCGCCGGCTACACCGGCCTGTGGACCGCCTACTACCTCAAGCGCCAGGCGCCCGAACTGAAGGTGGTGGTGCTGGAATCGGAAATCGCCGGCTTCGGCGCCAGCGGGCGCAACGGCGGCTGGCTGATGGGCAACCTGCTGGGCGAGGACCGCGCCCTGGCCCGCCTGCCCCGTGAAGAGCGCCGCGCCAGCTGGGACCTGCTCCACGGCATCCCCGACGAGGTGGCCGAGGTGCTCACCCGCGAGGGCATCGACTGCGACTACCGCAAGGGCGGCGTGCTCTACTGCGCGGCCCGCTACCCGGAGCAGGAAACCCGCCTGCGCCACTACCTCGACGACCTCCACGCCGAAGGCCTGAACGACGACGACTACCGCTGGCTCGCGCCCCACGAACTGGCCGGGCACATCCGCGTGGCCGGCGCCCTGGGCGGCCTCTACAGCCCGCACTGCGCCACCATCCAGCCGGCCCGCCTGGTGCGCGGCCTGGCCAGCGCCGTGGAGCGCCTCGGCGTGCAGGTGTTCGAACAGAGCCGGGTCACCGACTGGGCCCCGGGCCGGGTCACCACCCTGCAGGGCGAGGTGAAGGCACGCTGGGTGGTGCCTGCCGTAGAAGGCTACGCCGCCGCGCTGCCGCCCCTGGGGCGCTACCAGTTGCCGGTGCAGAGCCTGCTGGTGGCCACCGAGCCGCTGCCGGAGTCCACCTGGGCCGAGATCGGCCTGGCCCAGGGCCAGGCGTTCAGCGAGTTCAGCCGCCAGGTCACCTACGGCCAGCGCACCGCCGACAACCGCCTGGCCTTCGGCGCCCGGGGCGGCTACCGCTTCGGTGGTCGCCTGCGGGAAGACTTCAACCTCGACGACGAGGAAGTGGGCCTGCGCCGCTACCTGTTCGGCGAGCTGTTCCCCATGCTGCGCAACGTGCGCCTGACCCACAGCTGGGGCGGCAACCTCGGCATGGCCCGGCGCTTCCAGCCGCACATGCTGGTGGACCGTGCCAACGGCATCGCCCTCTCCGGCGGCTACGGCGGCGAAGGCGTCGGCGCCACCAACCTGGGCGGGCGCACCCTGGCCGACCTCATCCTCGGCCGCGAAACCCTGCTCACCCGCCAGCCCTGGGTACTCGGCGACGGCCCGCTGGATCGCCTCGCCGCCTGGGAGCCGGAGCCCTGCCGCTGGCTCGGCTACAACGCCATCATCCGCAGCTTCGTCCACGAGGACCGGGTGCTGGCCAACCCCCACAGCGCCCCCTGGCGGCGAGCCCTGGCCGCGCGCCTGGCCGCCTTCATGGAAAGCCTCATGCGCTGACGCGGCCCCGCCGCGCAGCCCCCTCCCCCCTGATTGGAAGCCCTTGCATGAAAGCCACCCTGCTGCAGAACACCCACACCCTGCCCCTGTCCGAACCCAGCCCGGTGCCGGTACCCGTCGGTGAGCCGGTGCCCCATACCCGCGTGCATTCCGTCGAGCGTACCGACGGAGTGGAAACCGGCGTATGGGAATGCAGCCCCGGCAAGTTCCGCCGGCAGATCCTCGAGCAGGAGTTCTGCCACTTCACCCACGGCAGCTGCACCTTCACCCCGGACGGCGGCGAGCCCATCGAGATCAAGGCCGGCGATGCCCTGCTGCTGCCCGCCAACAGCCTGGGCGTGTGGGACGTGAAGGAAACCCTGCGCAAGACCTACGTCATCATCAGCCGCTGATCCCGGGGCCTTCGGGCCCTGGAAACCGACCGGCACCTCGGGCAGAGTGCCGGCGGTCCCCTCCCTGGTACGCCGCATGCCCGCGCCCTCCCCCCGCCACCTGCCCGTGTTCGATGCCCCGGACGCCCGCCTGCGCCCGGTGACCCGCGACTACCCCGACGGCCATTGCACCCCCGAGCACTGGCACGAGGGCGCACAGCTGATCTACGCCACCACCGGGGTGATGGAACTGAGCTGTGGCCAGGGCTGCTGGCTGATCTCGCCGCAGCAGGCGCTGTGGATGCCCGCGCGCCTGCCCCACCGGCTGCGGGCCCGAGGGCCGGTGGCACTGCGCACGGTGTACCTGCACCCGGACCAGGCCCCGGCCGAGCTGCCCGATACGCCCTATAGCCTGATGGTCAGCCCCCTGCTGCGCGAGCTGCTGCCCCGGGCCATGCCGGTGGACGGCCGGACGCCGCCCGACAGCCGCGCCGCGCACCTGATGCACCTGCTGCTGGACGAGGTGCGCCAGGCCCACGCCATGCCCCTGCGCCTGCCGATGCCCCGCGACCCACGCCTGCAGAAGCTCTGCCTGGGCCTGCTGGAGCAGCCGGGCGACTCCCGCAGCCTGGCGGACTGGGGCACCCAGGTGGGGGCCTCGACACGCACCCTGGCGCGGTTGTTCCGGGCCGAGCTGGGCACCAGCTTCCTGCTCTGGCGCCAGCGGGCCCGCATCCAGGCAGCCCTGCCCCGGCTGGAGCGGGGCGAGGCGGTGACGCGCATCGCGGCGGACCTGGGCTACGAATCCAGCGGAGCCTTCACCAGTGCGTTTCGCCGGCTGATGGGCAAGCCGCCGAAGGCCTGGCGCAACGAGGCTGGCTGATCAGCGCCGGTAACTGGCCGATGACCGACGACCAACCGCCACCGCCCGCCCTACCCTGGGAGCCTCTGCCACGAGGAGCCCTGCCATGCCCACTGTCCACCGCCACAGCCTGCGCATCCCGGTCAACGGAATCGAACTGGACGCCTGGTACTACCTGCCGGATGCCACGGCCCCCTTCCCATTGCTGCTGATGAGCCCCGGCTTCGCCGCGCTCAAGGCGTTGCACCTGGATGCCTTCGCCCGTCACTTCGCCGAGGCCGGCTTCGCCGTGGTGCTCTGCGACCACCGGGGCTTCGGCGCCAGTGGTGGGGAACCGCGCGAGGACATCGACCCGTGGCAGCAGGTGGACGACCTGCGCGAGGTGCTCACCTGGGCCAGCCTGCGCCCGGAAGTGGACGCCAGCCGCCTGGGGGTCTGGGGCTCCAGCTACAGCGGCGGCCACGCCATCGTGCTCGGCGCGCTGGACCGGCGGGTGCGCTGCGTGGTTGCCCAGGTGCCCACCATCAGCGGCCACCAGAGCTTCCTGCGGCGCGCGGGGGCGGGCCTGCATGCCGCGCGGGAGGCCTTCCAGGCCGACCGCCTGGCCCGCTACCAGGGGCAGCCACCCAGCTACCGCCGGGTGATCAGCGAAGGCGACGTGCCCGGCCTCTACCCCGGTGCCGATGCCAGCGCCTTCTACGGCGCCAGCGCCACCCTGGCGCCGGACTGGCAGAACCGCGTGACCCTGCGCTCCAGCGAGCGGGCCAGCGAGTACGAACCGGGCAGCTACATCGAACGCGTCAGCCCCACGCCGCTGATGCTGCTGGTGGCCGAACACGACACGGTGACCCCCACCGACCTGGCCCTGGCCGCCTACCAGCAGGCCCGGGAGCCGAAGCGGCTGGTGCTGCTGCCGGACGGGCATTTCGAGCCCTACACCCGGCATGCGCCCCAGGCGATGGCGGAGGCGCTGGCGTGGTTCCGCCAGCACCTGATGGATCAGTCGAAGCGGCCGTGACGGCCTTTCCCGGCGCTGAAGGCCTGGGCGCCCAGGCGGGTTTCGCCGCTGTGGATAACCGCCAGGCCGCCCTCGAATTCGTGGGCGATGGCGGCCTCGAACGGCAGGTCCCATTGGGCGTAGGCGCTGGCGCGGTCGGCGAGCAGGCAACGCTGCGGAAAAGCGGCGATCTCTCGCGCCAGGCCTTGCGCTGCTTCCAGCGCCGACCCGGCCGGCACCACGCGGTTCACCAGGCCGATGGCGAGCGCCTCGTCGGCCTGCACCGGGCGGCCGGTAAGGATCAGGTCCAGCGCCCGCCCCTGGCCGACGATGCGCGGCAGGCGCACGGTGCCGCCGTCGATCAGCGGCACGCCGAAGCGCCGGCAGAACACACCTAGCACGGCGTCCTCGGCCATCACCCGCAGGTCTGCCAGCAGCGCCAGCTCCAGGCCGCCGGCCACAGCATGGCCCTCGATGGCAGCGATCAGCGGCTTGGCCAACTGCATGCGGCTCGGCCCCATGGGCCCGTCGCCGTCCGCTTCCAGGCGGTTGCGCCGCTCGCCGTCCTCGGCCACCGCCGCCAGGTCGGCACCGGCGCAGAAGGTGCCGCCGCTGCCGGTGAGCACCGCCACCCGCGCGTCATCGTCCGCCTCGAAGGCCCGCAGCGCCGCAGCCAGGGCCTCGGCGGTGGGCCGGTCGACGGCGTTGCGCACCTGCGGGCGGTCGATGGTCAGGGTGGTGATGGGGCCGTGCTTTTCGACGCGGATGCTCATCGGGGACTCCTTGGGGGTAAACGCAGGCATGAAAAAGGCCGGCAAGATTGCCGGCCTTCACCCTAGTGCGTTCCCGGGGAGGTGTTCAGCCTGCTGGCGGAATCCCCTAGGAGTCTGGCGGGATCAACCCGTGTATTTCTGCAGGTTGGCCATCATTTCCTTCAGGGCTTCGACGTTGTCCGCCGGGTGGGCGGCGCCTTCGAAGTCGCAGATCTGCTGCCAGCTGGCAGCCACGTCTTCGACGCTGAAGCCCTGGCGCGGGTCGAAGCCGGCGCCCAGGCTGCGCTCCCAGCGCACCTTGCCGATCCAGCCACCGCCCACTTCGAACAGGCCGGAGGTTTCCTGGCACTGCTCGCTGCCGAGGAACACCACCAGGGGGCTGACCAGCTCGGGCTTGAGCTGCTCGAACACCTGCGGCGGGATCAGGCCTTCGGTCATGCGGGTGCCGCCGGTGGGGGCGATGGCGTTGACCAGGATGTTGTTCTTGCGGCCTTCGATGGCCAGGGTGCGGGTCAGCCCGTAGAGGCCGAGCTTGGCCATGCCATAGTTGGACTGGCCGAAGTTGCCGTAGATGCCGGAGGTGGACGAGGTGAAGAGCACCCGGCCATAGCCCTGCTCGCGCAGGTGCGGCCAGGCAGCGCGGGTGACCTTGTAGGCGCCTTCGACGTGGACCTTGTAGACCAGCTCCCAGTCGGCGTCTTCCATCTTGTGGAAGGTCTTGTCGCGCAGGATGCCGGCGTTGTTGACCACCACGTCGATGCGGCCGAAGTGGTCCAGTGCGGTCTGCACGATCTTGTCGCCGTCGGTGACGGAGTCATGGTTGGCCACGGCGGTGCCGCCCGCTTCGCGGATCTCGGCCACCACGCGGTCGGCGGCGGAGGCGTTGGCGCCCTCGCCATGGGTGCTGCCGCCCAGGTCGTTCACCACCACCTTGGCGCCGTGCTTGGCGAACAGCAGGGCATGGGCGCGGCCAAGACCGCCACCGGCGCCGGTGACTATGACCACTTTGTCTTCGAAACGGATCGATTCGCTCATGCAATGGACTCCAGGGCAGTTTCGGGTATCGGCCGAGTGTCCTGCAGTGCCGCCCGGCCGACAAGAAAGGTGGACGGGCATGAATGGTGGGCGATAACGGCGGGGGATGGCCGGGCGCGTCGCAGAGCGCCCGGCGGCGGTTCAGTCGAAGGGCATGAACAGCGCGCCACGCGGGCGCAGCTTGAACAGCCACCAGTTGTAGAAGGTGCAGAGCAGGGTCACCAGCAGGCAGGCGACGAAGCAGCCGACGCAGCTGAACCAGACCCAGGGGGCGTTCTCGTAGTAGGCGGCGTAGGCCACCAGGCCGAAGCTGGCCAGCAGCAGGAGCACGGCCAGGCCACGCCCGGCGATGCGGAAGAAGGGGTGCAGCAGCACCAGCAGCTTGTACAGCATGTGACCTCCGAGCCCGGGCACAGGGCCCGGGCGCATCTTGGAAAGGAGGCCGCGATGCTAGGCCGCGGAGCCGCTGGCAGGCTGCCGGACAATTCCGAATGCACTACCGGACGGCTCCGGGAAGCGCCCCTAGGCGAGGCGCAGGCGGCTGAGGTGGTCGTACAGGTGCATGACATGGGCCTGGGCGTACTCGGCATGGTCGAGGGCGCCGTAGGCGAAGTGCGGGGCCAGCTCGCCGGTGTGCCCGGCGAAGTCGGCGAAGGCGCGTTGCAGGCGGGCCAGGGCCTCGGCCTGGGCGACCGGGGCGTCCAGTGCCGGGGCACCGGGGATGGCCTCGTCCAGCGGGTGGCGCATGGCGCCCCGGGCGGCGAACAGGTCGAAGGCCAGCGGGCCGACGCTGTGGCGGAACCAGGCCGGCTTGAGCTGTGGATAACCCGTGAGGGAGAACTCGATGCTCTGGGCGCAGTGGTTGAACACTTCGGCCGGGCTCCAGCCGGCGAGGCTGACCAGGGTGCGCCCTTCCCAACCGGCCAGCAGGCGCCGGGCCGCCTCCAGGCTGACGGGCGCCGGCGCCACGGCGCGGGGCAGCGCCCAGTAACCGGCGCCTGCAGCGGCCACGCCCCCGAGGGCGGTCAGTTGCAGGAGTCGACGTCGTTTCATGCAGGGTTCTCCAGGGCCTGGCGGAACGCCAGGTAATGCTGCAGGACCTGGCTCGGTGCCTCGGTCTGCGGGTAATGGCCGATGTGTTCGAGGAGCACGGTGTCGGGCTCGGGGATCAGTTCGCGGTAGCGCGCCACCATGTGGGCGCCGGAAATGGGGTCGACGGCACCGTCGATCACCCGCAGCGGC
This sequence comes from Pseudomonas sp. SLBN-26, assembly GCF_006715895.1. Classification (NCBI taxonomy): domain Bacteria; kingdom Pseudomonadati; phylum Pseudomonadota; class Gammaproteobacteria; order Pseudomonadales; family Pseudomonadaceae; genus Pseudomonas; species Pseudomonas sp. SLBN-26. Next base: position 5,426,318 of record NZ_VFOB01000001.1, on the reverse strand, counting down.
ACGCCGCCTTTCTGCATGGCGGCCACCCAGCGGTCACGCTGCTCGCGACGCTCGGGGATGTAGCGGATCAGCCGGTGCATCACCGCCGGGCCATCGTGGGCGGCCACCAGGCTCCAGAAGTCATCCAGCTCCGCTGCCGAAGGCTGGGTCACCGGGCCGAAGACCTTGCCGAAGTTCGCCCCCAGCTTGGCGCGGGAAAAACCCCGGCCGATCAGGGGGCCCAGGGGGCTGAGCAGCAGCTTCTGCACCAGCACCGGGCGGTGGGTCTCGGGGAACAGCCCGCCGTTGAGGAACACGCAACTGGCGATCCGGGCGCGGCCTTCGTGGTGCCGCGCCAGCAGTTCCTGGGCGACGCTGTCGCCGTAGTCGTGGGCCAGCAGGTGCACCGGGCCGTCGATGCCCAGGTGGCGCACCAAGGCCTGCTGCAGGTCGGCCTGTTCCAGCAGGCGGTAGTCGTGGCCGCGCGGCTTGTCGGAGTCGCCGAAGCCGAGCATGTCGCAGGCGATCACCCGGTAGCGCTCGGCCAGGGGCTGCCACAGGTAGTGCCAGTCCCAGGCGGCGGTGGGGAAGCCGTGGATCAGCAGCAGCGGCTCGCCCTGCCCGGCCTCCCAGTAGCGGATGCGGTGGCGATGGAACAGCAGGTCGCGGCCCTGGGCGCGCCAGTCGCCCAGGGGGATGCCCGGCAGGGCCATCAGTCGCGGTACCCGGGGTTCTGCTGGTCGAGCTTGCGCAGCAGCGCCGGCCACGGCAGCGCGCCGCCCATGCCGGTGGGGCTCTTCATCACGCCGGCGATCATCTGCCGGGCGCCGTCGAGGATCTGCTGCGGGATGTGGATCAGCTCGGCGCCGCCGCTCTGGGCCATCACCTGCACTTCGCAAGCGCGCTGCATCGTGAACATGCCGAGGAAGGCGTCGGCGATGCTGCCGAAGGCGGTGAGCAGGCCGTGGTTGGGCAGGATCATGAAGTTGGCGCTGCCGAGGTCGGCCTGCAGGCGGGCCTTCTCCTCGTGGTGCAGGGCCACGCCTTCGTAGCCGTGGTAGGCCAGGCTGGCGAGCACGAACAGGGATTGCTGGGAGAGCGGCAGCAGGCCCTGCTTCTGCGCCGAGACGGCGATGCCGGCCGGGGTGTGGATGTGCAGCACGCAGCCGACGTCCTGGCGCACTTCGTGGATGGCGCTGTGGATGGTGTAGCCGGCGGGGTTGATGTCGTAGGGGCTGTCCATCAGCTTGTTGCCGGCCAGGTCGACCTTCACCAGGCTGGAGGCGGTGATCTCGTGGAACATCATCCCGTAGGGGTTGATGAGGAAGTCCTCGGTGCCGGGCACCTTGGCGGAGATGTGGGTGAAGATCAGGTCGTCCCAGCCGTACAGGGCGATCAGGCGGTAGCAGGCGGCCAGGTCGACGCGGGTCTGCCACTCGGCGGCGGAGACCTGGTCCTTGATGGAGGGGCTGGGCGGAGTCTGGGCAGCGGTCACGGCGATCACCTCGTTGTTGTTGTGGGTGACCGGAGTCTAGCGAGGCCGTGCCACCCCGCGAGTCGCCTTGGCAGCCATCCTGATGACCGAGGGAGTCACAGCAGGTGGGTCAGCAGGGGCGCGGCGAACAGGTTCAGCAGCCCCATCAGGACCATCACCAGGCCGGCGACGGTGCCCTCTTCGCGACCCACTTCCTGGGCCCGGCTGACCCCGGCGCCGTGGGCGCCGACGCCGAACAGGGCGCCCCGGGCGAGGCTGCTGCGCAGCGGCAGGAAGCGGATCAGCAGGCTGCCGGCGAGGGCGCCGAAGACGCCGGTGATCATCACGAACACCGCCGTCAGCTCCGGTACGCCGCCCAGGCCCTGGGCCAGGGGCATGGCGAAGGGGGTGGTGATCGAACGCGGCACCAACGAGCGGCTCACCGGCGCCTCCAGGGCCAGGGCCTGGGCCAGCCACCAGGAGCTGGCGATGGCCACGCTGCTGCCCATCAGCATGCCCAGCGAGAGCGCCGGCCAATGCCGGGCCAGCAGGGCGCGCTGCTGCCAGATGGGCACGGCGAAGGCCACCGTGGCCGGGCCGAGCAGCAGCATCAGCCAGTGGGTGAGCCCGGCGTATTCGGCATAGGCGGTGTGCAGCGGCACGGCCACCGCCAGCAGCAGCGCCGGCACCAGGATCAGCGGCGACAGCAGGTAGCGCCCGCTGCGCCGGTACAACCAGCGGCTGAGCAGGTAGCCGCCGAGGGTCAGGGCGAGCCAGAACCAGGCCATCGGATCAGCGCTCATGGCGTTCACTCCAGCGGCACACCAGCTCCACGGTCAGGGCGGTGGCGAGCATCACCAGCAACGTGCTGACGCCGATCACCAGCAGGATGCGCCAGCCTTCGCTGCGCAGCAGCGCGCCGTAGTCCAGCAGGCTCATCAGCGCCGGGATGAAGAACAGCAGCATCTCCGCCATCAGCAGTCCGGCGCCCAGCTGCAGCGCTGCGGGCTGCACGCGACCGCTGGCGAAGGCGGCCAGCAGCAGGCCGAGGCCGATCACCCCGCCGGGAATCGGCCAGGCCAGCCAGGCGGCGATCTGGCCACCCAGCAGGTAAAGGGCGATAAGCACGACGAGCTGCAGGACGAGGCGGGACAAGTGGCTGAGACGGGCGCGGGACATGGGATGCACTCCAGTGATGGCGTGCAGCTTAGGGCCGGGCCTATCATCCCAAAAGCGAATTGTTCGACTTACTCCCATTCGAGATTGGAATAGCGATGGAATTTCACCAGCTGCGCAGTTTTGTCGAAGTGGTGCGCCAGGGCGGCTTCACCCAAGCGGCCAAGACCCTGCACGCCACCCAATCCACCATCAGCAAGCAGGTGGCCCAGCTGGAGCAGCGCCTGGGGGTGCTGTTGCTGGAGCGCAACGGCCCGAATCTGCGCCTGACCGATGCCGGCACCCTGGTGCTGCGCCGCGCGGACGAGCTGCTGCGCCTGCGCCAGGACCTCTACAGCGAGCTGGACGACCTCAGCCAGCTGGCCCGGGGCGAGCTGCGCCTGGGCCTGCCGCTGCTGGGGGGCGAGGTGATGTTCGCCGAGCTGTTCTCCGCGTACCGTCAGCGCTACCCGAACATCGTGGTGCGGCTGTCCGAGGGCGGCAGCAAGCTGATGGAGGAGGCGCTGCTGCGCGGTGAGCTGGACATCGGCGGCAGCCTCACACCCAACGATCCGGCGCTGGCCTTCCAGCCGTTCTGCAACGAGCCGCTGGACGTGCTGCTGCCCGAAGCCCATGAGCTGGCGGGGTGTGACGGCATCGCCCTGGCCCAGCTGAAGGATGCGCCCTTCCTGCTCTACCAGCAGAGCTTCACCCTCAACGACCGCCTGCTGCTGGCGTGTCGCCAGGCCGGCTTCACCCCACGGGAGGTGGGACGCAGCGGCCAGGCGGACTTCCTCGCGGCGCTGGTGGCCGCCGGCCAGGGCGTGGTGCTGCTGCCGCGCATCGTCGCCCGCACGCTGGAACGACCGGGCCTGCGCCGGGTGCCGCTGGTGGAGCCGGACCTGCGCTGGGACATCGCCTTCGTCTGGCGCCAGGGCGCCTACCTGTCACGGGCGGCGCAGGCCTGGCTGGATCTGTTGAAGGAATATTCGCCGCTGACGGCGTCAGGCGACGCAGCGGGCTAGAGGAATTGCCGGTCCAGCAGCGGCCACCGGCGCTGGGCGTCGAGGTCGTCGGCCAGCAGGCGGAAACCGTCGAACTCGAAGGCCGGGGCGACGTTGCAGCCCACCAGGGTGTAGGCCCCGAGGGCCCGCGCCGCCTGCCAGGCATGGGCACGCACGGTGCGCTGCGGCAGGCTGCCCTCGCCCACCGGCCCGAGCCGCTCGCGGCGCAGGGCCTGGGGGTCGTCGGCGATCAGCAGCTCCAGCGGGTCGCCTTCGTAGAAGTGCCAGGTCTCGTCGGCGTCCACCCGGTGCCAGCGGCTGATGCCGCCGGCGGGCAGGAGGAAGAAGATCGACGAGGACATCGAGCGGCCATCCGCCAGGCTGCCCTGGGCCTCGAACACCCGGCGGTAGAAACCGCCCTCGGGGTGCGGGGCCAGTTGCAGGGCTTCGATGAGGTACGCCGCGCGCGGATGCATCAGGCGCTGAGCGCAGCGGCGAAGCGGGCGATCCAGGGCTCGGCGTCCACTTCCGGGGTGACGGTTTCGCTGGCGTCCAGGCGCAGCATCTCCTGCACCTCGCGCAGGCCCAGCTCGGCGTGCAGCTCACGCATCATCTCGCCGCCACCGCAGAACTGGTCGTAGCTGGAGTCGCCGAGGGCCAGTACGGCGGCGGGACGGCCGCGCCAGTCGGGCAGTTGGTCGCGCAGGGCGTGGTAGAGGGGCAGCAGGTTGTCGGGCAGCTCGCCCATGCCAGTGGTGGAGGTCACACTGAGGAACGCTTCGGGGCCGAAGGCCTTGAGTTCGTCGAGGGTCATCCCGGTCTTGTGCCGGGCCTCGTGGCCGGCGGCCTTGAGCAGCCGCTCGGCGTGGCGGGCGACTTCTTCGGCGGTGCCATAGACCGAGCCGGATAGGATGGCGACTTTCATGACTTCTCCTGTTAGCGCGAAATGAATCGCATTATGCCGCAACTGGCAGTCCGCCCCCGATGTTTTAGAATCCCTGCACCTCGAACCAGGAACTCGTCATGATCAACGCCAAACTGCTCCAGCTGGTGGTCGAAGCCTCCAACGACGGCATCGTCGTCGCCGAACAGGAAGGCGACGACAACATCCTCATCTATGCGAACCCGGCGTTCGAACGGCTGACCGGCTACAGCCAGGACGACATCCTCTACCGCGATTGCCGCTTCCTGCAGGCGGGCGATCGTGACCAGCTCGGCCTCGCGGCGATCCGCCAGGCGATCAAGAAGGGCGAGCCGAGCCGGCAGATCCTGCGCAACTACCGCAAGGACGGCAGCGTGTTCTGGAACGAGCTGTCCATCACCCCGGTGCACAACGAGGCGGACCAGCTGACGTACTACATCGGCATCCAGAAGGACGTGAGCCCCGAGGTCGAGGCACGCCAGCGCGTGCGCGAACTGGAGGCGGAGGTGGCAGCCCTGAAGGCCCGCATCGCGGAACTGGAGGGCTGAGGCGTCAAGGCAGGCAAGGCCGCTGCGGCGGCGCAGCGGGTTCTTCCAGGTTCTGTCAGGTGTCCAGGTGACCGTCGAGCAGGCGGCGCAAGCGCAGTTGCATGGTGCGCCCCTCGCTGCCCAGGGTGGCCACCGGGCTGCGCTCCAGGGCGCTGCCGATCAGGTCGGCGGCTTCGCCGGCCAGGGCCAGCGGGCACTCCACCGAGAGCGCCAGGCGCCCGAGGCGCGCGGCCAGGTCGTCCGCCGGCGGGTGGTTGGAGAACACCACCAGCGCCTGGGGCGCGATCTTCTCGCACACCAGCGGCAGCTCCTGGAACGGCTGGTCCAGTCCCAGCACGCGGATCGCGCAGTCACCATGGCTGAGCAGCAAGGCCGCCACCAGCAGCTCCAGTTCGCGGCACTCGCCCTGCAGCGGGGCGACCACCACGCAATCTTCCCCATCCCCCGGTGACAGCTGCAGGCGCTGCAGCACGCGCCCGCGCAGGAAGGCATCGAAGAAGGCCCATTCGCTGGCCACGCCGTATTCATCCTGGCGCAGCAGCAGGTCGCGCCAGAGCGGCATCAGCACGTCCTGGAACACCACGGTGAGCGGGTAGGTGGAGAACACCTGGCCATAGAGCCGCTCCAGGACCGGGCCGTCGAAGGCCGACAGCGCCCGGCGCAACTGCGTCTGCCACTCGCCCCACTCCGCCATGGAGGCGGCCGGCTGCACCGGGGTGGGTGCCCGGGTGGAGGCGCTGCGGGCGAGGATCTGCCCGACCTTGCTGACCGGTACGCCGCGGTCGATCCAGGCCAGGATGCTGCGCACGGCCTCGACGTCGGCATAGGAATACAGGCGGTGGCCGCTGTCGGTGCGGGTCGGCTGGATCAGCCCGTAGCGACGCTCCCAGGCGCGCAGGGTGACCGGGTTGACGCCGGTGAGGCGGGAGACTTCGCGGATCGGGAAGAGTTCTTCCTGCTGCATGGCGATGGCTGCGTTATCGGTCATGGCAAAAGGTCTGGGCTTGAAAGCGCAGAGTCTAACCCAGGCCCGGCTCCTTGCTCAGTGCCCGGATGCGGTGCGGCATGCGCCATGGGCGCGCACCGAGCCGGCTTCCACTGTCCGGTTGCCATCCGGCGGCCCCATGGCACGCGGCACTGGCGTATTCAGCCGAAACAGGAATAATCCTTGCCTCTGAAAGAAGCAGGCCTACTACCCCGGGCCGCTTCCTGCGCTGCCCCTACCCTGGGCGGCGCCCGCAACAGGAGATACACGATGTCTGCCGATCCCGTCACCCTCATGGTGGCGCGCCGGGTCACCCGCGAGCGCTACGACGATTTCATGGCCTGGCTGCGCGAAGGCGAGCAACTGGCCGCCGACTTCCCCGGCTATCTCGGCTCGGGCGTCCTGGCCCCGCCGCCCAACGACGACGAATTCCAGATGATCTTCCGCTTCGCCGACGAGCCCACCCTGGCCGCCTGGGAGCATTCCGCCTCTCGCCGTGCCTGGCTGGAACGCGGCGCCGGCCTTTTCGACCGTCCTCACGAACACCGCGCGCTGGGCCTGGACGCCTGGTTCGGCAGTGCTGACCGCCGGCCGCCCCGCTGGAAGCAGAGCATCGCCATCTGGCTGGCCTTCTTCCCGGTGTCGCTGGGCTTCAACCTGCTGTTCGGCTCCTGGCTCGGCGGGCTCGACCTGCTGTTGCGCGTCTTTTTGAGCACGCTGGTTTTGACGCCGCTGATGACCTACTGGTTCATCCCGTTATCCACCCGCTTGCTGGCTCCCTGGCTGAACGAACCGGCTTCCCGTACCCGCCGCCCCGGCCTCACGGCTCCCTCCCGATAACGTCACAAAGGTTGTACAGAGGCAAAATCTGTACAACCTTCCAACACCCTCTCTTTTTCTATAACCCCACACAAATCAAGGCCTTGGCTGAATTTACGGTCGGAATCCGGATTTCTTCAGCGCCAAGAATTGTACAAACTCAGGCTTCTGGTATAAGTTTTCACCATTCCGCCCCAGCCTGGGGTATCGCCCTGCCACGAGGCCCCCATGAGCCCTTCGGCCGCTCCCATCCTGATCACCGGTGCCAGCCAGCGCGTGGGCCTGCATTGCGCCGAACGCCTGCTGGACGACGGCCAGCCGGTGATCATCAGCTACCGCACCGAGCGCGAAGGCGTGCACCGGCTGCGTGAGCGCGGCGCCTGCGTGATCGCGGCGGACTTCTCGGACGAAGCCGGCATCCTCGCCTTCATCGAACAGCTCAAGGCCGCTACGTCGCACCTGCGGGCCATCGTTCACAACGCCTCCGACTGGCTCACCGAAGCGCCCGGCCACGAGGCCGAGGCCTTCCAGCGGATGTTCAGCGTGCACATGCTGGCGCCCTACCTGATCAACCTGCATGCCGAGGCGCTGCTGCGCCACGGTGGTCCGGCCGACATCGTCCACATCAGTGACGACGTGGCGCGCAAGGGCAGCGAGAAGCGCATCGCCTACTGCGCCAGCAAGGCCGGGCTGGACAACCTCACCCTCTCCTTTGCCGCCCGCTATGCCCCGGCCATCAAAGTCAACGGCATCGCGCCGGCGCTGGTGATGTTCAACACCGGTGACGACGCCACCTACAGGACGAAGACCCTGGCCAAATCCGCCCTCGGCATCGAGCCCGGGCCGGAAGTCGTGTACCAGGGCCTGCGCTACCTGCTGGACAACCCCTACGTCACTGGAACGACGCTAACCCTCAATGGCGGCCGCCACCTGAAGTGAACCGGCCGTACGGACTGCCAAGATGAATGACGACCTGTCCTCCCACTACCGGGAAATCCTCATGGGCGTGGGTGAGAACCCCGAGCGCGAAGGCCTGCTGGATACGCCCAAGCGGGCTGCCAAGGCGATGCGCTACCTGTGCCGTGGCTACGAGCAGAGCCTGGAGGAAGTGGTCAACGGCGCGCTGTTCTCGTCCGATAACGACGAGATGGTGACCGTGAAGGACATCGAGCTCTACTCCCTCTGCGAGCACCACCTGCTGCCCTTCATCGGCAAGGCGCACGTGGCGTACATTCCCACCGGCAAGGTGCTCGGCCTGTCCAAGGTGGCGCGCATCGTCGACATGTTCGCCCGCCGCCTGCAGATCCAGGAGAACCTCACCCGGCAGATCGCCGAGGCCATCCAGCGCGTGACCGGCGCCGCCGGCGTCGCCGTGGTGATCGAGGCCAAGCACATGTGCATGATGATGCGCGGCGTGGAGAAGCAGAACTCGGTGATGACCACCTCGGTCATGCTCGGGGCCTTCCGTGAATCGCCGAGCACCCGCCAGGAATTCCTCAAACTCATCGGACGGAGCTGAGCATGCCGAGACTGGAGCCAGGAATGGCGCGGATCCGCGTGAAGGACCTGCGCCTGCGTACCTACATCGGGATCAAGGAGGAGGAGATCCTCAACAAGCAGGATGTGCTGATCAACCTCACCATCCTCTACCCGGCCACCGACGCGGTGGACTTCAACGACATCGACCATGCGTTGAACTACCGCACCATCACCAAGGCCATCATCCAGCACGTCGAGGAGAACCGCTTCGCCCTGCTGGAGCGCCTGACCCAGGAGATCCTCGACCTGGTGATGACCAACCCACGGGTGAGCTACGCCGAAGTGGAAGTGGACAAGCCCCACGCCCTGCGTTTCGCCGAGTCGGTGTCGATCACCCTCGCCGGCCACCGCTGATCCCCGCTGCCCGGCCTCGCGCCGGGCATTGCCGTCCCCGGGAGCGGCTCTTATCATCGCCGCGCCCTCCTCACCGATCCCAAGGAGTCCTCCGATGAACGAGCAACAGCGCCTCGAACTCGAAGCCGCCGCCTTCCGTCGGCTGGTCCAGCACCTGCGCAGCCGCACCGATGTGCAGAACATCGACCTGATGAACCTCGCCGGCTTCTGCCGCAACTGCCTGTCCAAGTGGTACAAGGCCGCCGCCGACGACATCGGCGTCGAAGTCAGCCCCGAGCAGGCCCGCGAAGAGATCTACGGCATGCCCTATGCCGACTGGAAGGCCAAGTACCAGAAAGAAGCCAGCGCCGAGCAGCAAGCGGCCTTCGACAAAGCGAACAAAGCATGAACGACCTGAATGCATTCCGTGGCCGCCTGGCCAGTGGCGAGCACCTCTTCGCCGACACCCTGGCCTTCATCGCCGCCGGCTACGACTACCAGCCCTGTGCCTTCGTCAACGGCGGCGTGGAGAACGCCGCCGGGCAGAACGAGGGCTCCTGCAAGACCCTGGGCCTGGCCCTGCTGGAAGGCCTGAGCCGCGACGAAGCCCTGCTGGCGTTCGGCGAGCACTACCGCGCCGTGCTGGCCACCCCCGAGGGCAGTGACCACGGCAACATCCGCGCGCTGATGAAGAACGGCCTGGACGGCGTTCGCTTCGACGGCGAGCCGCTCAAGCGCAAGGCCTGATAAACCGCTCTGCACGCGACTCATCTGTCAGAGAAAGCTGACATACGTCACAAAAGGAACAACGTATCCTGCGCGACGTAACGGGAACACCAGGGAAGGTGTCCTACGCCTATACACCCGTTGAGCGTTTCCCCTTCCCGTGCAGTTTCGGAGTCGCATGGATGCAACAGACCCTCGTTTGGAAACCCTGGTCCCACCCCGGCGTGGAGCACCTGCGCCTGCACCGTGACGCCGACGGCGTCCACGTCAGCAGCCACCTCATGCAGAGCCGCGGCGGCAGCAGTTTCGCCGCCACCTACGTGCTGGACTACGACCCCGAATGGCGCTTCCGCCAGCTCTGGCTGAAGGTGGACGACCACGGCCCCCGCAGCCTGCGCCTGCAGCGCGCCGACGACGGCCGCTGGACCCTCGACGGACAGCCCTGCCCGGACCTGGAGCCCTGCGACCAGGTGATGCTGGGCGCCAGCCCCTTCACCCACAGCCCGATCCTGCTGGGCAAGCCGCTGGAGACCTGGGAAGAACACACCCACCAGGTGGCGCACATCGACCTGCCCACCCTGACGGTGCAGGCACGCCCACAGCGCTACCGCTGCGTGAAGCGCGACGCGCAGCTGAGCCGGTACCACTGGGAACAGGAAGGCGACGCGGGCGGCGAACTGACCCTCGACGACCGGGGCCTGGCCACCCGCCTCGAAGGGCAGTTCCTGCGCCTGGACGCCCGCACCCTGCGCTTGGCCGAACTGCCCATCAACACCTGGGTCTGACGCGCCCTCAGAGCGCGTCGAGGTAGCGTTCCACGTCCAGCGCCGCCATGCAGCCGGCGCCGGCGGAGGTGATGGCCTGGCGGTACACCGAGTCGGCCACGTCACCGGCGGCGAACACCCCGGCCACGCTGGTGGCGGTGGCATTGCCGTCACGCCCGCCGTTGACCACCACGTAGCCGTCGCGCAGGGCCAGTTGGCCCTCGAACAGCGAGGTGTTCGGCGTGTGGCCGATGGCGACGAACAGGCCGTCCACCTTCAGTTCGTCCATCAGCCCGTCACGGCCGCGCAGGCGCACGCCGGTCACGCCCATGTCGTCGCCCAGCACCTCGTCCACCTCGGCATTGAGCTTGAGCACGATGCGCCCCTCGGCGATGCGTGCGCGGAGCTTGTCCTGCAGGATCTTCTCGGCGCGGAAGGTTTCCCGGCGGTGCACCAGGGTCACCTTGCTGGCGATGTTGGCCAGGTACAGCGCCTCTTCCACAGCCGTGTTGCCGCCGCCCACCACCGCCACCTCGCGGTTGCGGTAGAAGAATCCGTCGCAGGTGGCGCAGGCGGACACGCCCTTGCCCATGAAGCGTTCCTCGGAGGGCAGCCCCAGGTAACGGGCGCTGGCACCGGTGGCGATGATCAGCGCGTTGCAGCTGTAGGTGCCGCTGTCCCCCACCAGGGTGAAAGGCTCGCCGGCCAGGTCCACGGCGTTGATGTGGTCGAAGACGATCTCCGTCTCGAAGCGCTCGGCGTGTTCCTGCATGCGCTGCATCAGCGCCGGCCCGGTGAGCCCGTGGGCATCGCCCGGCCAGTTGTCCACCTCGGTGGTGGTGGTCAGTTGCCCGCCTGCCTGCAGGCCAGTGATCAGCAAGGGCTTGAGGTTGGCGCGGGCGGCATAGACGGCCGCGCTGTAACCGGCGGGGCCGGAGCCGAGGATGATGACGCGGGCGTGGCGAGTGACGGACATGGCGGACACCTCAGGTAATAAAAAGAGGCCGCTGCGAGCACTTGGGGAAGGCTTAGGGAATGCAGCGGCCTCGCGAACCAGCGGGAGCCGGCAAGCCCCCGTAAATGCTGGCAAGGCTACCGACGCCGCCCCCGGCCACGGAAATGTGCATTGCTTATCCCCTCGATAGGACGCCCCTATCGCCAGGCGGGCGCGTGACGCCGCCGCTTTTACCGCCCCGGCAAAGCCGGTAAGGTCGCGCCAGTCACCCCTTCATGGAGCGCCCGATGCCCGCCCCTGCCCTGTCCGGCCCGCAATACCTCGGCGAAGGCCTGAAACTCATCCTGCGTCCCGGCCTGCGCCTGTTCGTGCTGCTGCCGCTGACCCTGAACCTCCTGCTGTTCATCGCCATGATCGGTTTCGCCATGCGCGAATTCAGCGGCTGGGTCGATGCCTTCATGCCCAGCCTGCCCGACTGGGCGAGCTTCCTCGAATACCTGATCTGGCCGCTGTTCGTGGCGCTGGTGGTGCTGCTGGTGTTCTTCACCTTCACCATGATCGCCAACATCATCGCCGCGCCCTTCAACGGCTTCCTCGCCGAGAAGGTGGAAGTGGTGGTGCGCGGCCAGGACGACTTCCCGCCCTTCAGCTGGGCCGAACTGGTGGCCATGGTGCCGCGCACCGTCGGCCGCGAACTGCGCAAGCTGGGCTACTTCCTGCCCCGCGCGGCGGGCCTGCTGATCCTCAGCTTCATCCCCGTGGTGAACCTGGTGAGCACGCCGCTGTGGTTCGTCTTCGGCATCTGGATGATGGCCGTGCAGTACATCGACTACCCAGCGGACAACCACAAGCTGGGCTGGAACGAGATGCTCGCCTGGCTGCGCGAGAAGCGCTGGCAGAGCCTGGGCTTCGGTGGCTCGGTGTACCTGGCGCTGCTGATCCCCTTCGTCAACATCGTGATGATGCCCGCCGCCGTCGCCGGCGCCACCCTGTTCTGGGTCCGCGAAGGCGGCGACAAGGCCCTGCCCCGCTGATGCACCGGCGCGGGCCCGGACCCGCGCCGCCCTCCTCGGCTGTCACCGGCCGGTCACGCAAAATTCACACGGGCTAAACGGCGGGCGTCGACACTCAAGTCATGAGCCTGCCTGCCCTTCGAATCGCCCTCGTCAGCGAAACCTACCTGCCGGAAATCAACGGCGTCGCCAACACCCTGTCGCGGCTGTGCGAGGGCTTGCGCGCACGCGGGCACCAACTGCAGCTGGTGCGCCCCCGCCAGGCCGTGGACCAGGGCGTGAAGAGCAGCGACGAGCTGCTGCTGGTGCGCGGCTGGCCGCTGCCCGGCTACCAGGGGCTGCAATGGGGCCAGTCGAGCCTGCACAAGCTGCTGACGCGCTGGAAGCAACGCCGCCCCGACGTGCTCTACATCGCCACCGAAGGCCCCCTCGGCCTGTCCGCCCTGCGTGCGGCGCGGCGCCTGGGGGTGCCGGTGATCAGCGGCTTCCACACCAACTTCCAGCAGTACACCGGCCACTACGGCGTGGGCCTGCTGACGCGCCTGCTGACCAACTACCTGCGCTGGTTCCACAACACCTCGCAACTGACCCTGGTGCCCAGCGCCAGCCAGAGCGAGGAGCTGCGCCGCCGCGGCTTCGAGCGCCTGGCCCTGCTGGCACGCGGTGTCGACGGCCAGCTGTTCACCCCGGCCCGGCGCTGCCAGGGCCTGCGGGAAGCCTGGGGGCTGGAGCCGGACGACATCGCCGTGCTGCACGTCGGCCGCCTGGCCCCGGAGAAGAACCTGCGGCTGCTGGCGCCCACCTTCCAGGCCTTGTGCAAGGCCCATCCCCAGCGCCGCCTGAAGCTCATCGTGGTGGGCGACGGCCCGTCGCGCACCGCCTTGCAGGCCGAGCTGCCGGAGGCGTTGTTCTGCGGCATCCAGCGCGGCGAGGAACTGGCCCGGCACTACGCCAGCGCCGACCTGTTCCTCTTCCCCAGTCAATCCGAGACCTTCGGCAACGTGGTGCTGGAGGCGCTGGCCTCGGGCCTGGCGGTGGTGGCCTTCGACCAGGCCGCCGCGGCCCAGCACATCCGCCACGGGCACAACGGCGCCCTGGCGGTGCCCGACGAGCCGGCCACCTTCAGCGACGCGGCCTGCTGGCTGCTGGAAGACGACGAGACCCTGCGCCGCGTGCGCCTCAACGCCCGCCAGCACGCCGGCCGCCAGGGCTGGGACAGCATCGTCCAGCAGTTCGAGCAGCACCTGCGCAGCGTCGGCTCCGCCGAGGCGGCGCTGCCTGCCGACGCCCGCCTGCAGCCCCCCTCGCCCTGAGGCCTCAGCCGAACGGCCGGGCCGGTGCGGCGAAGGCCAGGCTGAGGGCACCACGCCCCAGGTTGATGGCGCCGGTGGGGCTGAGCATCGCCACCTGCAGCACCACATCCCGTGCGAGGCAGGCGGCCTCCAGCTCGGCGAATCCCGGCAGGTCGCGCACCAGGGACAGTTCCCCGGCGTAGCTGATGCACAGCTGCGGCGCCAGCAGGTCGCCCGCCATCACCCGCGCGCAGGCGTGGGCGAAGAGCTTCTCCGCCGCCCGCTCGAAGCTCGGCGCCAGGGTCACGGGCTTGTCCTCGCCCTGCTGCACGCTGATCACCGGCTTCACGTCCAGCAGCGAACCGATCCCCAGGGCCGCACCGCGCATGCGGTCCAGCAGGCCGCTGCGCTCGCCCTTCTGGAAGCCGCGCTTGCGCAGGTGGCCGAGGTCATCGGCGATGAGGAAGGTGCACACCGACTCGGCCAGTTGCTCCAGCCGCGCCCGCACCGCACTGGGATGGCCGCCCCCGGCGATCAGCCGCACGGCCTCGGCGGCCAACACCGCGCTGCCGGCGAACAGCGTGCGGCCGTCGATCACCCGCATGGCGAACGGCGTGGTCAGCCCGGCCGCGCTGCGTCGCTCGCGGTAACACTGCAGCAGGCCGAAGGAGGCCTGGGTGGCGTGCTCGAAGATGGCGCTGCGCTGGGCGGAAAGGGTCAAGCAGATGACGTGGTCGTACTGGGTCACCAGCTCTTCGAGGAACCAGGCCTGGGTTTCCGCAGCGCTCAGCGGCTCGCTGCCATCGCCAGGGCCGACCCGGGGCAACTGGTCGACGTAGAAACGCCCGGTGACCTCGGGAATGCGGCGGTCCACCAGGGTGTCCTGGCAGAGGCGGATACGGATGGGCAGAACGCGGATGCCCCGCTCCGCGATGAAGGTCTGAGGCAGATCGCAGGTGGCATCCACCACCAATCCGGTGCGCATGGGACGACTCCTAGGGCCGGTGGACCGGCCGCTTGTTGTGGTGCCCGGACCATGCGCCTTCGTCCGGGGCAAGTCAGCCCAACCGATTGAGGGTTTGTGGTGAGGGTGGCCTGTCGAAGGCCGTGCCCTAAGCCCACTATTTGGGGGACCAAGCTGATTATCGAGTTCTGCGGATGTTCCCTGTTTCGCCTTCCCAGGCGAGTTTCTTTTTTCAATCGTCGGAATGCCGCCCACAAAAAAGAAACCAAAAAGGCTCGCCCCGCCATTCGGGTCCCGCTGCGCGGGACTTCCCTCGCTCCGTCGCTGCTACGGGGGCCGGCGCGATGGGCCATCCATGGCCTGACGCGCCTCTCGCGGCATCCATGCCGCTCGTCCCCCTGCGCAACGACTGCGCTCGGCCTCCTGAAGGGGCAGTTTCCCTGCCTCACCCTCTTGGCAAGCACGACCACCGAGTGCGCTCATGACTTGCTGCTTCAGAGCGTTCGGCGCCGGCGAGTTGCAAAAACCGTAGCCACAAAAAAGCCCCGCATGAGACGGGGCTGGAAATGGGTGCGCCGGCCAGGCCGACGCACCGGGGGTCGTGTTCAGACCAGGCTGGTCAGGGCATCGCGGCTGAACGGCAGGATGTCCTGCATGCGGCCTTCGCGGACCTTGGTCGCCCAGTCCGGGTCCACCAGCAGGGCGCGGCCCACGGCCACCAGGTCGAACTCCTGCTTGTTCAGGCGCTCCAGCAGGCCTTCGATGTTGGCCGGCTGGGCGACCTTGTCGGTCTTGACCATGAACTGCAGGAACTCGCCATCCAGGCCGACGCTGCCGACGGTGATGGTGGGCTTGCCGGTGAGCTTGCGGGTCCAGCCGGCCAGGTTGAGGTCGGAGCCTTCGAACTCCGGCTCCCAGAAGCGGCGGGTGGAGCAGTGGAAGATGTCCACGCCGGCCTCGGACAGCGGCTTGAGGAAGCCTTCCAGCTCTTCCGGGGTCTGCACCAGGCGGGCGGTGTAGTCCTGCTGCTTCCACTGGGAGAAGCGGAAGATGATCGGGTAGTCGGGGCCGACGGCCTCGCGCACGGCCTCGATCACTTCGATGGCGAAGCGCGAGCGGTTGGCCAGGCTGCCGCCGTAGCCGTCGGTGCGCTGGTTGGTGCCTTCCCAGAAGAACTGGTCGATCAGGTAGCCGTGGGCACCGTGCAGCTCCACGCCGTCCATGCCGATGGCCTTGGCGTCACGGGCAGCCTGGGCGTAGGCGGCGACGACCTCGTCGATGTCCTGCTGGGTCATGCCGTGGACCACCACCTGGCCGTCCTTGAGCTTCTCGCTGGGGCCGTAGCCGGGAACGCTGGCGTCCGGTTCGGTGCCCAGGCGGCGGACGTTACCGACGTGCCACAGCTGCGGGACGATCTTGCCGCCTTCGGCGTGCACGGCCTCGACCACCTGCTTCCAGCCGGCCAGGGCGTCCTCGCCGTAGAAACGCGGGACGTGGGGGTAACCGTTGGCGGCCTGGTGGCCGATGGTGGTGCCTTCGGTGACGATCAGGCCGACACCGGCTGCGGCACGGCGGCGGTAGTACTCGACCACCTGCTCGGTGGGCACGCCGCCCGGGGAGAAGGAGCGGGTCATGGGCGCCATCACCACGCGGGTCGGCAGCTCCAGGGCGCCGAGGCGGAAGGGGGCGAACAGGGCGTCTACGGATGCGGTCATCGGGGTCTCCTGATTCCGGCCAAGTGACCGGTCGTCTCGTTAATGGGCTTTTTAGGGGGTCACACCCGCAGCAGGCGCTGCAGGCGGGTCATGAAATCGAACAGCGGCCGGGCGCCGGCACCGACCTTGAGGCGGGTGAGCACGCCCTGCCAGGCGTTGGCGATGAAGCCGGCGAGGTTGGCGCAGTCTTCATCGGCCGGGAGCTCGCCGGCACGCTGGGCCTCTTCCAGGCAGGCCTGGAGGATGTCCGCCGAGCGCTGCAGGATGGCGTCCACCTGGGCGCCGATGGCCGGCGACAGTTCGGCCATCTCGAAGCTCAGACTGCCGATGAAGCAGTGGTATTCCAGCTTCTCGTGGCGGGTGAAGTGGCTGACCAGTTCACCGTAGTAGTCGAGCACCCGCTGGCACGGGCTCTTCGCCGGGTCGGACAGGGCTTGGGCATAGCGCTCGAGGCGCGGCTGGTACAGGTAGTCCAGGGCCTGGAGGGCGAAGTCTTCCTTGCTGGCGAAGTAGTGGTAGAACGAGCCCTTGGGGATGCCGGCGGCCTGGACGATCTCCTGCACGCCGGTGCCGTGGTAGCCGGCACGGGTCATCACCTGGGTGCCCTTGGCGAGGATGAGGTCACGCTTGTCGAGTCGGATGCTGTTCATGGCGGCGAGCATATGACCGGTCGTCTCGCTCGGCACAGCACTATTGATCAGGGTGATTTTGGGTCAGAAAGCCCGCGCGGCTTACCCCGAGGTAATGGCCTGCGCGGGGGTAACCCGTGCACCTTGCAGGGGCGACTTCAGTCGCCAGGCAGCCCGCAGGGCTGCAACTGGCCTCAGCAGCCCCCCGCATGGTGGATGGGAAGAGGGGAAAGAAGCGTCAGCCCAGCGCTTTCTCGATGGCCGCCACCAGGGCGGGATCTTCGGGGGTGGTGCGGGGCGAGAAGCGGGCGAGCACGCGGCCGTCCTTGCCCACCAGGAACTTCTCGAAGTTCCAGGTGATGTCGCCGGGGAACTCGGCCCCTTCACCGGCCAGCAGGCGGTAGAGCGGGTGACGGCTGGCGCCGTTGACGTCCATCTTGCTGCCGAGCGGGAAGGTCACGCCGTAGTTCAGGGTGCAGAACTCGCGGATCTCGTCCTCGCTGCCCGGCTCCTGGGCGGCGAACTGGTTGCAGGGGACACCCAGTACGCTGAAGCCCCGGTCCTGGAACTGCTGGTGCAGTTTCTCCAGCCCGGCGTACTGCGGCGTCAGGCCACAGCGAGAAGCAACGTTGACCACCAGCACCACCTTCCCCTTGTAGGGAGCAAGCGGCAGTTCCTGGCCGTCGAGGGCACGCAGCTTGAGGTCGTGGAAGGCACTCATCTCACAGACTCCTGGATCGACGCGGGTTTGCACGAGAGACGAAAAAGGCGCCCGAGGGCGCCTTTCCGGTGAGCTTGAGCTTAGCAGCCGATCCGCATCGCCGCGCGCCGCAGATCGCCTGTCATCACTCAGTGGTGGTGACCACCTTCGCCGTGGATGTGACCGTGGGCGATCTCTTCGGCGTTGGCTTCACGCACGTTGACCACCTTCACTTCGAAGTTCAGGCGCTGGCCGGCCAGCGGGTGGTTGCCGTCGACGGTGACGTCGTCGCCGTCGATGTCGCGGATGGTGACGATCTGCATGCCGCCGTCCGGAGCGGAGGCGTGGAACTGCATGCCGACTTCCAGCTCGTCCACGCCTTCGAACATGGCGCGGCTCAGGGTGGCGACCAACTCGGCGCTGTATTCGCCGTAGGCGTCTTCGGGCTCGATGGCCACTTTCACTTCGTCGCCGGCCTGCTTGCCTTCGAGGGCACGCTCCAGGCCGACGATGATGTTGCCCGCACCGTGCAGGTAGACCAGCGGCGCGCCGCCACGGGAGCTGTCGATCACCTCACCGGCGTCGTTGGTCAGGGTATAGTCGATGGAGACTGCCTTGTTGGCGGCGATCAGCATGGTGCGAGACCTTTTGGATAAGAGTGGAAAGGTGGCAAGTCTAACTGCCAAACCGGCCGATGGCGACCCGCCGATTGACGGACGGGGCTCGCGTTTGCTGGGTTTCCGCCAGGACGAGGACGGCCACTGGGTGGCCCTGCTTTCCTGCGGGCACACCCAGCATCTGCGTCATCAGCCGCCGTGGCAGTCGCGGGCCTGGGTCCTGGACCCACGGCAGCGCGAGGCGCACCTCGGCCAGCCCTTTGCCTGTGGCTGGTGCGCCAGGGAGCAGGACACCGAGGACAAGGACTAACCGACAAGGAGGCGAGATGCCCGCACGCAATATCCTGGTGATCAACTGTGGCAGTGCGTCGATCAAGTTCGCCCTGGTCAGCGAGGCCCATTCGCAGTTCCCCCTGCGCGGCATCGCCGACCGCCTGGGCACACCGGAGGCCGAGCTGCGCTGGCAGCGGGGCGGCGAGAAGGACAGCCTGATGCTGCCCAATGGCGACTACCGCGCCGCCCTCGCCCAGTTGCTGCCACTGGTACAGGCCGTCACCGGCGGCAAGCTCCACGGCATCGGCCACCGCGTGGTGCACGGCGGCGAGCGCTTCACCTCGGCGCGGCGGCTGGATGCCGACGTGCTCGCTACCATCCGCGCCATCTCGCCCCTGGCGCCGCTGCACAACCCGGCGGCACTGCAGGGGATCGAAGCCGCCATGAGCGTCTACCCGCAACTGCCCCAGGTGGCGGTGTTCGACACTGCCTACCACCAGAGCCTGCCCGAACACGCCTACCGCTACGCCCTGCCCGAGTCGCTCTACCGCGACCACGGCGTGCGCCGCTACGGCTTCCACGGCACCAGCCACCGCTACGTCAGCCACCGCGCGGCGGAGATCGCCGGGCTGTCCATCGGCGACAGCAGCTGGCTGTCGGCGCACCTGGGCAACGGCTGCTCCACCTGCGCCATCGTCAACGGCCAGAGCCGCGACACCAGCATGGGCCTGACGCCCCTGGAGGGCACGGTGATGGGCACCCGCAGCGGCGACATCGACCCCAACCTGCACAGCCACCTGGCCCGTACCCTGGGCTGGAGCCTGGACGAAGTGGCCCGTGTGCTGAACCACGAGAGCGGCCTCAAGGGCCTCTCCGGGCTTTCCAACGACATGCGCACCCTGGAGCAGGCCCGCAGCCAGGGCCACCCCGGCGCCACGCTGGCCATCGAGGTGTTCTGCTACCGCCTGGCCAAGAGCCTGGCGGCCATGAGCTGCGCCCTGCCCCAGCTGGACGGGCTGATCTTCACCGGCGGCATTGGCGAGAACTCGCCGCTGATCCGCAGCAAGACCGTGGCCCACCTGCAACTGCTGGACCTGGCTATCGACCAGGAGGCCAATGCCCGCTGCGTGCAGGGCATCGCCGGGCCCATCCACCGCTACGGACGGACCCGCATCCTCGTCGTCCCCACCAACGAGGAGCGGCAGATCGCCCTCGACACCCTCGCCCTGCTCACCTGAGGCACCCATGCATACCTTCTTCATCGCCCCCACCGGCTTCGGTGTCGGCCTGACCTCCATCAGCCTCGGCCTGGTCCGCGCCCTGGAACTGGCCGGCCTCAAGGTCGGCTTCTACAAACCCATCGCCCAGCCCCACCCCGGCGACCTCGGCCCGGAACGCTCCAGCGAGCTCATCGCCCGCACCCACGGCCTGACCCCGCCCAAGGCGATGGAGCTGGCCCAGGTCGAACGCCTGCTCGGCGACGGTCAGCTGGACGAGCTGCTGGAAGAGATCGTCGGCCGCTACCAGCAGGTGGCCGAAGGCCGCGACGTGGTCATCGTCGAAGGCATGGTGCCGACCCGCCACGCCAGCTACGCGGCGCGGGTCAACGCCCACCTGGCGCGCAGCCTGGACGCCGAGGTGATCCTGGTCTCCGCGCCGGAGGACGAGACGGTCACCGAGCTGGCCGACCGCCTGGAAATCCAGGCCCAGCTCTTCGGCGGCCCGGACGATCCCAAGGTACTCGGCGTGATCCTCAACAAGGTGCGCGACGAAACCCTCGGCCCGCAGCTGCAGGACAACACCGCCCTGCTGCGCGCCAAGCACTTCCGCCTGCTCGGCTGCATCCCCTGGGAAGAGGAGCTGAACGCCCCGCGCACCCGCGACGTGGCCGACCTGCTGGGCGCGCGGGTGATCAATGCCGGCGACTACGACCAGCGCCGGGTGCAGAAGATCATCCTCTGCGCGCGCACCGTGCCCAACACCGTGCCGCTGCTCAAACCCGGCGTGCTGGTGGTGACCCCGGGCGACCGCGACGACATCATCCTCGCTGCCAGCCTCGCCGCCATGAACGGCGTGCCCCTGGCCGGCCTGCTGCTGTGCAGCGACTTCCCGCCCGACCCGCGCATCATGGAGCTGTGCCAAGGCGCGCTGCAGGGCGGCCTGCCGGTGCTCAGCGTGGCCAGCGGCACCTATGGCACCGCCACCGACCTCAACCGCATGAACCGCGAGATCCCGGTGGACGACCGCGAACGTGCGGAGAAGGTCACCGAGTTCATCGCCCGCTTCCTCGACCACGACTGGCTGCGCGAGCGCTGCGGCACCCCGCGCGTGCCGCACCTGTCGCCACCGGCGTTCCGCCACCAGCTGGTGAAGCGCGCCCAGCAGGCGGGCAAGCGCATCGTCCTGCCGGAGGGGGCCGAACCGCGCACCGTGCAGGCCGCCGCCATCTGCCAGGCGCGCGGCATCGCCCGCTGCGTGCTGCTGGCCAAGCCCGAGGACGTGCAGGCCGTGGCTCGCGCCCTGGGCATCGTGCTGCCCGAAGGGCTGGAGGTGCTCGACCCGGACCTGGTGCGCCCGCGCTACGTCGAGCCCATGGTGACCCTGCGCCAGGGCAAGGGCCTGAACGCACCGATGGCCGCCGCGCAACTGGAAGACAACGTGGTGCTGGGCACCATGATGCTGGCCCTGGACGAAGTGGACGGCCTGGTTTCCGGCGCCGTGCACACCACTGCCAACACCATCCGCCCGGCCCTGCAGCTGATCAAGACCGCTCCCGGCTACAAGCTGGTGTCCTCGGTGTTCTTCATGCTCCTGCCGGAACAGGTGGTGGTCTACGGCGACTGCGCGGTGAACCCCGACCCCAGCGCCGAGGAGCTGGCCGAGATCGCCGTGCAGAGCGCCGCCTCCGCCGCCGCCTTCGGCATCGACCCGCGGGTGGCGATGATCAGCTACTCCACCGGCGACTCCGGCACCGGTGAAGACGTCGAGAAGGTGCGCGAGGCGACCCGCCTGGCCAAGGCCGCGCGGCTCGACCTGTCCATCGACGGCCCGTTGCAGTACGACGCCGCCGCCATCGACAGCGTCGGCCGGCAGAAGGCGCCGGGCAGCGCCGTGGCCGGGCGCGCCACGGTGTTCGTGTTCCCCGACCTGAACACCGGCAACACCACCTACAAGGCCGTACAGCGCAGCGCCCAGGTGGTCAGCGTCGGCCCCATGCTGCAGGGCTTGCGCAAGCCGGTGAACGACCTGTCCCGTGGGGCACTGGTGGACGACATCGTCTACACCATCGCCCTCACCGCCATCCAGGCCGCCACCACCAGACCCGACGCCTGAGCCGCGTGCCCCCTCCCGCCGGGAGGGGGCCGGGCAGCGGCGAAACCGCTGCGACCGACCGGTCACCCTTCGCGCTTGCAGTCCAGTGAACAACCGTTAACCTTGGCCACCAACGGGCCGCCCACCGGCACGGCGTCCACCGAACAGGGCGGCACAGACCGCCCAGACACGAGGTTCCCATGCTCAGCTTCCTTCCCGCGCCCCTGCGCGGCGTCCTCGCCTCCCTGCTGCTCGCCCTCAACACCCTGTTCTGGTGCTGGCCGCTGTTCGCCATCACCCTGCTGCGGCTGCTGCTGCCGTTCCAGGCAGTGCGCCAGGCGCTGAACCCGCTGGTGAGCTTCATCCACGAGTCCTGGGTGAGCTGCAACAAGACCTGGATGAACCTGGTCCGCCACACCCGCTGGGACGTGCAGGGCATGGAAGGGCTGGACTACCAGCACTCCTACCTGGTCACCAGCAACCACCAGAGCTGGGTGGACATCCTGGTGCTGCAGTACGTGTTCAACCGGCGCATCCGCCCGCTGAAGTTCTTCCTCAAGCAGGAGCTGATCTGGGTCCCCGTGATCGGCCTGTGCTGGTGGGCGCTGGATTTCCCCTTCATGAAGCGCTACTCCAAGGCCTACCTGGCCAAGCACCCGGAGAAGAAAGGCAAGGACCTGGAAACCACCCGCCGCACCTGCGACAAGTTCCGCCACAACCCGGTGGGCATCTTCAACTTCCTCGAAGGCACCCGCTTCACCCCGGCCAAGCACGCCCAGCAGGCCTCGCCCTTCCGCTACCTGCTCAAGCCCAAGGCCGGCGGCGTGGCCTTCGTGCTGGACGCCATGGGCGATCAACTGGAGGCGCTGCTGAACATCACCATCCACTACCCCGGCGGCAACCCGAGCTTCTGGGCGCTGATGGCCGGCCAGGTCGGTGAGGTGGTGGTGCGCATCGAGGCGCTGCCGATCCCCGCCGGCTTCCTCGGCCGCAGCTATGACCAGGACGAGGCCTACCGCAAGGACTTCCAGCTCTGGGTCAACCAGCTGTGGGAACGCAAGGACGCCGAGCTGGCGGCGTTGCACCAGAGCCACCCGCCCCGTTCCTGACCCCCAGGACGCAGAAGCCCGCCAATCGGCGGGCTTCGTCATTCAGGAGCCGGTAGCCTCAGTCGCCCAGCACCTCGTTCACCTGCAGCAACGGCGCGATGCTGGTGTAGCGAGGGATGTCGTCGTTGATGGCCTGGCCATGCTTGCGCAGGGTGGCCTGGAGGGTGTCGATGGAGCGGATCCAGATGTGCGCGGTACACAGGAACGGCGCCGCCGAACCGTCTCCGGAGGCCAGGCCCTTCTGGACCTCCACCTTGACCAGGTTGTCCCCCAGCAGCTCGCGCACCAGGGGGATGTGCTTCTCCAGGTAGTAGGTGAAATCGAAGGTGCCCCCCTCGTTGTTGGGGTAGGCGACGAACAGGCAATACATAGGATGCTCCTTGCGAATGCGGCGACCTCACGCGCCGTCGGCGCAAGTGTAGGCCGCCTTCGCCGGCTTTACCGCGCGGCGTCGAACGCCTGCCAGTCGAGCTGCAGCGGGAATTCGCCCGCCTTGGCCACGGGCAGGCCGGGCGCCACCAGGAAGCCCTGCATCACCGAGCAGCCGTGCTCGATCAGCCAGTCGCGCTGTGCCGCCGTCTCCACCCCTTCGGCGATCACCTCCAGGCCCAGGTGGCGGCCCAGGTCGATGATGGTGGCGACCACCGCCGCATCACGGGGCGACTCCAGCATGTTGGCGATGAACAGCCGGTCGATCTTCAGGGTGTCCAGCTCGAAGTGGCGCAGGTACGCCAGCGAGGAGTAGCCGGTGCCGAAGTCGTCGATGGCCACCCGTACCCCCAGTTCGCGCAACTGGCGCAGTTGCTCGCGGGTGATGTCCAGGTCCTGCATCAACGCGCTCTCGGTCACCTCCACCTCGATCTGCGAAGGGCGCAGGCCGCGCTGCTCCAGCGCCCGGCGCAGGTCCTCCACCAGGTGCGGCATGCCGAACTGCACCGGACTGACGTTGAGGCTGATGACCAGGTCCTCGCCGAAGCGCTCGCGCCATTTCAGCCCCTGGCTGACCCCCTGCTGGAAGATCCAGTCCCCCAGGCGGTTGATCAGCCGGGTCTCCTCCAGCAGCGGGATGAACACATTGGGCGCGACCGTACCGGCCACCCGGTGCTCCCAGCGCAGCAGCGCCTCGAAGCCCCGCAGGCGCCCGGTGGCGAGGTACACCTGGGGCTGGTAGACCAGCACGAAGTCGTCCTGCTCGATGGCGTTGCGCAGGCTCTCCTCCAGCATCAGCCGCGAGCGCGCGCGGCCATTCATCTCCGGCGAGAAGAAGCGGTACTGCTGGCGTCCGGCGCGCTTGGCCTCGTACATGGCGATGTCGGCGGCGCGCAGCAGGCCGTCCACCGTCTGCCCGCACTCGGGGAAGCAGGCGATGCCCACGCTGGCACCGAGGGTGACGTCGATGCCGTCCACCCGGTAGCGCACCGAAACCAGCTCGATGAGCTTCTCCGCCACCCGCGCCGCGTCTTCCGGGTGGTCGAGGGAGTCGATCAGCGCGGTGAACTCGTCGCCCCCCATGCGCGCGAGGATGTCGTAGGGGCGCATGCAGGTCTTCAGTTGCTCGCCCACGCGGCGCAGCACCTGGTCGCCAGCGTCGTGGCCGAGGGAGTCGTTGATGCGCTTGAAGCCGTCCAGGTCCAGGTACAGCACCGCCATGCGCTTGCCGTTGCGCTCCACCCGCGCCAGGGCCGACTCCAGCGCCTGGTAGAAGCCGCGCCGGTTGAGCAGCCCGGTGAGCGAGTCGGTGATGGCCTGGGCCTCCAGCTGGGCGTGCAGCTGGCGCACCGCCGACATGTCGAGGCCGATCACCACCATCGAGCGCTGAGCCCTGGGCAACGGCGCGCAGGACAGCGCCACCGGCAGGCTGCCGCCGGCCTGGGTCTTCAGCGCGGCGTCGTGCAGGCGGTAGGGTTCGCCGCGCTTCCAGTGCCGGTAGAAGTCCGACAGGCGCCAGTCCCCGGCGTATTCGGGGGCGGCGATCAGGCTGAGGAACTCGCGGCCTTCCAGGTCGCTGACGGTGCCCTGGAGCATCAGCGCCATGGCCGGGTTGGCGAAGCTGATCACCCCGTCCTCACCCACCACCAGGATGCCCTCGGCGGCGTTCTCCAGCACCGAGGCGTTGAACGCCCGGGCACTGTCCAGTTGCTGGGTGAGCTGCAGCAGGTCGCAGCGGTTGCGCTCGTGGTCCAGCAGCGCCTGCACCTTGTGGCGCAGCACCTGCGGGTCGAACGGCTTGAGGATGAAGTCCACCGCGCCGGTGGCGTAGCCGCGCAGCACCGCTTCCTGGGTGTGGGCGATGGCGGAGATGAAGATGATCGGCGTGTAGCGGGTGTGCGGGCTGCCGCGCATCAGCCGGGCCACCTCGAAGCCATCCATGCCGGGCATCTGCACGTCCAGCAGGACCAGACCCACCTGCTCCTCCAACAGCACCTGCAAAGCCGCCTCGCCGGAGTCGACGGTGCGCACGTCCCAGGTGGAGTCGTCCAGCACCGCCTCCATGGCAGCGAGGTTCTCCGGGCGGTCGTCCACCACCAGGAGGATGCTTTCGGGGGCCTTGAGCTTAGGCAAGGGCTGCGTCATGGCGACCTCCGGCGGCTTCGAGCCAGCGTTCCAGCATGTCCAGCAGTTCCTGACGGTTCACCGGCTTGGCCAGGTAGTCGTCGGCACCGGCGGTGATGCACTTTTCCCGGTCGCCCTTCATGGCGTGGGCCGTCAGGGCTATGACCGGGATGTGGCAAGCGTGTTCCTCTTTCAGCGTCCGTGTCGCGGTGTATCCGTCCATGTTGGGCATCGCCATGTCCATGAGAATCAGGTCGAAGGGTTCGCGCTGGAAACAGGCAATGGCCTCCATGCCATCGCGCGCCGGAGTGACCCGTAGGCCAGCTTCGTCCAGCACGGCAGTCAGGGCGTAGATGTTGCGCACGTCGTCGTCCACCAGCAGCACCCGCGCGCCCTCCAGGGCGGAATGCCCATGGGTTGCCGGCTGCGTGTGCAGGCTGTCGAGAAAGCCCTGCACCGCCTCGCCAAGGGCGGCCGGGTCGGTGGCGGACTTGGGCACCAGCGTCGCCGAATAGCGCCGCAGGCGCTGCAGGTGCTGCTGGCCGACATCGAGCCCGGTGTTCACCACCACGCGCACGTTCCGCAGGGAGCGACGGGCATCCAGCCGGTCGAGCAGCTCGAAGCCGTCCAGATCCGGCAGGTTCAGGTCGACCACTATGGCTGCGAAACTGTTCGCCTCGTAAGCGACGATGGCCTGCTCCGCAGTGCCCACCGCCACCACCTCGAAGCCCAGTTGCTGCAGATGCTCGCGGTAGTGGTCGCGCTCCACCTCCACGTCTTCCACCAGCAGTATCCGGTGGCCTTGCGCGTCGGGCTCGCCAAGCCCGCCGAACACCTGTTCCAGCTCGGTGCGACCGATGGGCTTGACCAGGTAGCGGGTGTCGCTGTCGTTCCAGTCCGGCGGCTGCGGCACGCAGGAGATGATGTGCACCGGCGTGCCCCGGTGATTGGGCAGCCCGCGCAGGCGCCGGTAGATCTGCCAACCGCTGAGGTCGGGCAGGAGGATGTCGAGGATGATCGCCGCATAGCGCTCCTCCTGCAGCAGCGCCACTGCCTGGCGACCGTTGCTGCACAGCACCGTGGAGAAGCCATGGCCCTGAGCCGCTTCGGCGATCACCGCAGCGAAGCCGGCATCGTCCTCGACGATCAGCACCGGCGGCCCCTCGCCGCTGCGCAACGGCTCGGTCAGCTCCACCTCCGGCTCCAGCGACCCCACGGCCACCGGCAGGCAGACCGTGAAGCAGGCGCCTTCGCCCAGGCGGCTGCGCAGGCTGATCTGCCCGTCCAGGGCGAGCACCAGTTGGCGGGTGATTGCCAGCCCCAGGCCGGTGCCACCGAAGCGCCGGCTGGTGGAGCCGTCGATCTGCTGGAAGGCCTGGAAGACCCGCTCGTGCTGCTCCGGGTCGATGCCGATGCCGGTGTCGCGCACGCTGAAGCGCAGCATCTCGCGGCCGGGGCCGAGGTCCTGGGCGTCCACCGAAACGGACAGTTCCACCTCGCCCTGGTCGGTGAACTTGAGGGCGTTGGACAACAGGTTGCGCAGGATCTGGTGCAGGCGCACCCGGTCGCTGTGGATGACCCGAGGCACCCCCGGGTCGACCCGGCTCACCAGCTGCAAGCCCTTCAGCTCGGCCATCGGCCGCAGGCTGGCATCCAGCTCCACCAGCATGTCCTGGACGTTGAGCGGCTCCAGCTTGAGCTGCATGCGCCCGGCTTCCACCTTGGCCAGGTCGAGCACGTCGTTGATCAGTTGCAGCAGGTCGCTGCCGGCCCGGTGGATGATGTCGGCGTGGCGCGACTGCTTGTCGGTGAGGTTGCCGGCGGCGTTCTGGCGCAGCTGGTCACTGAGGATGAGGATGCTGTTGAGCGGCGTGCGCAGCTCGTGGGACATGTTGGCGAGGAACTCGGACTTGTAGCGGTTGGCGAGCATCAGTTGCTCGGCCTGCTCCCGCAGGCGCTGCTCGGCGACGCGGCGCTCGGTGATGTCGATCACCACGGCCTGGACCCAGGTCTCGCTGTCGCTGCGGATCGGCGAAAGGCCCACCTCCAGCGGGATCATGTGGCCGTCCCGGTGCTGGCCGAACAGCTCGCGGTTACCGCCCATGCGCCGGGGTTCGGGTTTGGCCTGGAAGCCCTGGCGCAGGCCCACGTGGGCCTCGCGCAGGGCCACCGGCAGCAGGCGCTCGACCCGCTCGCCCAGCAGCTCCTGGCGGCTGTAGCCGAACATCTGCTCCACCTGGCGGTTGACCATGGCGATACGCCCGCCGGTGTCCACCAGCAGGATGGCGTTGGGCGAAGCCTCGACCACCAGCCGGAAGCGCTCCTCGGCACTGCGACGGGCCTGCAGGTCGAGCAGGTTGATCAGGTAGCGGGGGCCATCGGCGCGGTCGATACGGGTCAGGCGCAGGGCCACCGGTGTGCGCCGGCCGTCGTCACAGCGCGCCTCGTACTCGCTGATCGACGCGTGCTCGCTCTCGAAAGCCAGAGCCTCCAGCCCGCTGGCACCCGGCAGGAAGCGCAGGGCGTGCTGCCCCACCAGCCACTCGGAGTCGCAACCCAGCAACTCCCCGGCGCTGTCGTTGGCCAGCTCGATGCGCCCGTCGCCTTCGCACAGCAGCGTGGCCACCGGCAACCGCGCCACCAGGGCGCGCAGGTGTGCTTCGCGTTCCTGCAGCAGGGCGGCGGACTTGCTGCTGGCCAGCAGTTCGCGCTCGCGCAGGTACAGGTAAGCCCCGACCAGCAGGGATAGCAGCAACGCGGCCGACAACCCGGCAACCAGGGTGAAGCGCAGTCCGCCATCACTTTGCAGGCTGGCGTAGGCCGCTGTGCCAGTGACCTGCAACTGCCAGTCACGGCCGAACAGGCGCAGCTCCCGGCGGTCTTGATAGCGCGCAGGCTCGGCAGCGTCGGGCGGGTCCAGCAGGGGTTGGTCGGGGTACTGGAGGTCCGCCAGCTCGATGTCGAACAGCCGGGCCTGTGCCCCGAGGATGCCGGCCATCAGGTCCTGGACACGGAAGGCGCCGTAGACGGTGCCGATGAACGCTTCGCGGCGCTCGGTTGCGGTGGCCGGTGCATCGCGGCCATACACCGGCATGAACAGCACCAGCCCCTTGAGGGGCGAGTTGTCCTCGTCCTGGCGCAGGACGATGGGCCCGGTCAGCCGGGCCTCGCCGCTGTCGATCGCGGCCTGCACGGCCTGCAGGCGCATCGGTTCGCTGAGCATGTCGAAGCCCAGGGCGCGCTTGTTCCGCCAGTCCAGCGGGCTGATGTAGGTAATGACCAGGTACCGCTCACGTTCGCCAGGAGGGAACAGACGGGCATCGGCGCGCCCCTCTTCCTCACCCGGGTAGGCCGGCAGGTCGCCCGGAGCCAGGTAACGGCTCCAGCCGAGGGCCTGAATGCCGGGGTAGCGGTCCTGCAACTGGAGCTGGTCCACGGCCCGCGCCCACTCGTCGGCGGACACTTCGTCGCTGCCGGCCAGCAGGCCGGACATGCCGCGCAACACCACTTCATAGGCGCGCATCCGGTCGCTGATGCGCTGGGCCACCTCGTCGACCTCCATGTCGAAACGCTGCTGGTTCTCGGCCTCATAGCGGGCCCGCTCGGCCTGCCATTGCCAGACCACCAGGGCTCCCAGCGCTACCAGCAGGACCAGCGCGGCTGCCACGGGCAGCCAGGGTTTCCTGTCGGGAATCCGGGGACGGTCGTCCATGCATGCTCCTGTCCTTGTGGCGACACGCAGGGGGAAAAATCAGGGGGAGTCGCTGCTGATCAGCATTGATTCGCGGTCACCTGTCGGCAGTCTAGTCAGGATTCGGCGCACTAGCCCCGTGCCAGCAATGAGACGACGGACGGCAGGCAGCGGCCGACGGCACGCCGGAAAATGCCGCAGGAAAACCGGGGGACACGTCGCTCGGGAAGCGGACACTTCAGGCCCCGGCGGCGCCATCCCGGGCGGGTGCGCGAGGCCATGAAGTGGAGGCCTGGATCAGGCCCGGAGGGGGTCAGTACTGCTGGGGCGCCTGGGCACCGGGGATGGGGGTCAGCTTGATTTCCACCCGACGGTTCTGCGAGCGGCCGGCTTCGGTGGCGTTGCTGGCGACCGGCTGGTCCGGCCCCATGCCACGGGAAGACAACCGACCCGGTTCGACCCCCTGGGCCACCAGGTAGTTGGCCACGCTCTGGGCGCGCAGCTGGGACAGGTTGACGTTGTACTGGTGGCTGCCGGTGCTGTCGGTGTGGCCGACGATCTCGATGTTGTTCTGGTTGTACTGCTTGAACGACGAAGCGAGGTTGTTCAACGGGCCATAGAAGTTGCTGGCGATGTCCGCCGAGTTGGTGGCGAAGGTGATGTTGCCGGGCATCACCAGGTTGATGCTGTCGCCCTGGCGCTGAACCTGTACGCCGGTGCCTTCCATGCTGCGACGCAGCTCCGCTTCCTGCTTGTCGACGTAGTAGCCGTAGCCTGCGCCCGCCGCACCGGCGACCGCGGCGCCGATCAGCGCGCCCTTGCCCCGGTTCTTGTGGTTGATGGCGGCACCGGCGACGGCACCGGCCAGGGCGCCCAGGCCGCCATAGGTGGCGGTCTTGCTCATTCCCTGGCGGGGCGCCTGGCCCTGGTTCTCATAGGGGTTCTGCGAAGCACAGCCTGACAAAGTGGCCACGGCAAGGGCCGCGACGATCAGGCGACGCGTGGTGAACATGGACTCTCTACTCCTGTGTGACAGGCAACCGGATGGACTGCCGTCAGATTAGAGC
The DNA here is from genome assembly GCF_006715895.1 of Pseudomonas sp. SLBN-26. NCBI lineage: Bacteria > Pseudomonadati > Pseudomonadota > Gammaproteobacteria > Pseudomonadales > Pseudomonadaceae > Pseudomonas > Pseudomonas sp. SLBN-26. Next base: position 5,396,180 of record NZ_VFOB01000001.1, on the reverse strand, counting down.
ATGGCCCTTCGCGGAAATTCCGTAGCTCAGGCCCGGACGAACGGGTTTTCGCGCATTTCATCGCCCAGCCGGGTGTCGGGGCCGTGACCGGTGACCACGGTGGCCTCTTCGTCCAGGGTGTAGAGCCGCCCCTTGATGGAGCGCTCGATGGTGGCGTAGTCACCGCCCCACAGGTCGGTGCGGCCGATACCCCGGCGGAACAAGGTGTCGCCGGCGATCAGCAGCCTGGCCTCGGGGAACCAGAAGCTCATGGAGCCGGGGGTGTGTCCGGGCGTGTGCAGCGCCACGCCACAGCCACAGGCCAGCTCCTCGTCGTCGGCCAGCCACTGGTCCGGGGCCGGCACCGGCTTGTAGGGCACGCCGAACATGCGGCACTGCATCTCCAGGTTGTCCCAGAGGAACTGGTCTTCCTTGTGCAGGTGCAGGGTGGCGCCGGTGGCCTTCTTCAGCTCGCCGGAGGCGAGGAAGTGATCCAGGTGCGCGTGGGTGTGGATGATGCTGACCAGCTTCAGGCCATGGGCCTCCAGGCGGGCGAGGATCTGCTCATGGTTGCCGCCTGGGTCGACGACGATGGCCTTCTTGCTGACCGGGTCGCCGATCAGGGTGCAGTTGCACTGCAACGGGCCGACGGGGAAGGTTTCGCGGATCAGGGCGGTGGACGGGTTCATCGGGCATCTCCGGGGCGGCGCTCTGCGGCGCCTGGTGCGGGTCGATCAAGGGTCGGCACGATAATCGCTCGGCAGCCTGCCCGTCCATTTGCGGAAGGCGCGGCGGAAGTTGGAGGGGTCGCTGAACCCCAGCAGCGCGGCGATCTCGAACAGCGGCAGGTGGGTGGTGGTGAGGTACTGCAGGGCCAGGCCCTTGCGCACTTCGTCGAGCACCTGCTGGTAGCTGGTGCCCATGGCCGCCAGGTGCCGGCGCAGGCTGCGGCCACTGGTGTGCAGGGCACGGGCGGCGCTGTCCAGGTCGGGGAAGTCGCCGGGGCGGGTGAGCAGCAGGCGGCGCACGCGGGTCAGCAGGGCGTCCTGAACGTCGAGGGTGGCCAGGATGGCCTCGCACTGCTGCTCGCACATCTGCACCGTGGCCGGGTTGGCCAGGGCCATGGGGCGGTCGAGGTAGTGCGTGGGCAGGGTCATCCAGTGGCAGGGCTGGTCGAAGGTCACCGGCGCGCCGAACACCGCTTCGTAGCGCTCGGCGTAATCCGGCGCGGGGTGGGCGAAGCCCACCTGCAGCCCCAGCAGCGGCTCGGCGACGAGGAAGCGGGCGATGGTGCAGAAGCTGGTCAGCAGGCCCTCACCGGCGAAGCGCCCCAGCGGCCCCATGGGGAAGGACTCGGTGGCCTCCAGCCGCAGGCAGTCGCCCTGCTCCACCAGCTCCAGCTCATAGGCCAGGCCCAGCACCCGGTAGTACTTCATGGCGAACTGCAGCGCCCGCCCGAGGTTGGCGCTGGAAAGCACCGCGTAACCGAGGATGCCGTGGGTGGAGACGTTCAGCCGCTGGCCCAGCACCAGCCCCAGGGCAGGCTCGTTGCACTGCACCAGGGCGGCGGTGGCCAACAGGTTGAAGTCGACGAAGGAGAGCCGCGCATTGGGGCTCTGCAGCACTTCCGGGCGCACGCGGGCCGCGCTGAACAGCGCCTCGCGGGTAACGCCCAGCTCTTCGGCCAGGCTCAGCAGGGCTTCGGCGTAGGCAACCGGAACGAGCTCGGCGGAGAAGGTCAGCGGCTGTTTCATGGGTTCTTCTTGTGGGTCGGCCGTGGCCAGATATGACCTGACGATTGGCAGAAGATAACCTTGTCCGACAAGGCCCCGCAAGCGAGAGTGCGGGCGTGGTTTGAACCGACTCAGGGAGTCCCCATGACCAGCACGACCCCAGAAGGATTGGTAATCCGCCCGCGTCACATGGATTTCGACCTGCCCAATCCGATGCCCCGCCACTGGCACAGCGGCGATGCCTTCAAGACCCACCTGTTCGACGCCATGTCGGTGCTCTTTCCCGATGGCGAGCGCTTCTTCATCGACTCGGTGCGGCACTTCCGCGACGAGATCACCGACCCGGTGCTGAAGGAGCAGATCCGTGGCTTCATCGGCCAGGAAGGCCACCACAGCCGCGAACACCTGGAATACAGCGCCCGACTGCGCGACCTGGGTTACGACGTGGGGCGCATCGAGCGCCGCGCCCAGGCGCGCATCCGCTACACCCAGAAGAAGTTCTCGCCGCGCCGGCAACTGGCCGCCACGGCCGCCTTGGAGCACATCACCGCGATCATGGCGGACGGCCTGCTCAAGCACCCCGAACACATTGCCGGTGCCCACCCGACCCTGGCCCGCCTGTGGCGCTGGCACGCCCTGGAAGAGACGGAGCACAAGGCGGTGGCCTTCGACGTCTACAACCAGGTCTGCGGCAGCCGCAAGCTGCTGCGCCGGGCGATGATCATGGGCACCTTCTTCTTCATGCTCGATACCCACCGCGGGTTGATCCACATGCTCAAGCGCGACGGCCTGCTGTGGAACTGGCGCGTCTGGCGCGATGGCCTGAGCTGGATGTGGGGCAAGAACGGCATGTTCCGCCAGTTGATCCCGGCGTACATGGACTTCTTCAAGAAAGGCTTCCACCCCTGGATCCATGACAACCGGGACCTGATGTACAAGACCCGGGAAGAGTTCGACGGGCTGCCCGCAGCGGCCTGATCCGCCGTCAGTGATGCACAACGGCCCTTCGGGGCCGTTGTCGTTTCCAGGTCCAGGCCCTGTAGGGTGGGCTTCAGCCCACCGCTTTCTACGGCACGCCCGACGTTCAACTGACTGCCGCGCATCGCTGATGCCTTCCGCTTCACCCTCCCGGCCGAATCCCTGACTTCTGCTCAGGGCTGCCGGGGGGCGGCGCAACACTTGGAGAAACGCGGTGGGCTGAAGCCCACCCTACGCCTCCCCTACGTCAGCGCGACGACTACTCCACATACCTGACCGAAAACGCCGCTCCCGGGTGTTATCCACAGGCGGGAGCGGCGCTCGCTTGGTTGCTGTGCTCGGGCCTCAGCCCTGCAGGAACCGCAGTGCATCGGCGGCCGTCTGCTCGGGGATTTCTTCCATGGGGATGTGCCCCACGCCCGGGTAGGTGAGCACCTGGATACCCGGGACGTCGCGCTGCCAGAGGGGTACGTGCCTGGGCGAGATCCAGCGGTCGCGCTCGCCCCACATCAGCAGTGTGGGCGCCTGGAGGGCGGCGACGCGCTCGGGGGTGCCTGCCAGCTCGTCCTTGTTGACCTTCAGCAGCACGCGGAAGATCTCCATCATCGCGCGGCGGTTGCCGGGGCGGCGGGTCAGGTCGTAGTAGCGGTCCACCACGCCGGGCTTGATCCGCCCCGGCTCGCCGTAGACCTCCTTGATGCCCTGGGCGATCAGCGCGCGGGGCATCCACATCGGCATCGCCACGGTGGCGCCCGGCAGCGCGGCGGCGGCGATCATCCAGGGCACCTTGCGCATCGGGTAGCCGGCCGGGTCCACCAGCACCAGGCGGTTGACCCGGTGCGGCTGCGCCAGGGCGAAGTTCCAGGCGATGTAGCCGCCCAGGGAGTTGCCGGCGATGGAGGCCTTGTCCACCCGCAGGTGATCCAGCAGCAGGCCGAGGATGCGCACCATGCGCTCGCCGGAGTAGTCACCGCTGCGCTTGGGGCCGGTCAGGCCGAAGCCGGGGACGTCGAAGCGGATGATCCGGTAGTGCGGCGCGAAGGCCTTCACCCAGCCATCCCAGGTGTGCAGCGAGGCGACCACGCCGTGGATCATCACCAGCGCCGGTTTGTCCCGGCTGCCTTCGTCGCGGTAGTGGACGTTGAAGCCGTCCAGTTCGATGTAGCGCGAGCCGGATTCGGCGTTGCCGTAGCGGGACTTGAGCCGGTCGAGCGGCAGCGAACCGAAGCCCAGGCGGGCAACGCCGACGGCCAGCGGGGGCATCATCGGCAGGCTGGTGGCGGTCATGGGAGGCACCTCGTGGTTGTTATTGTCGGTGCCTTATCAGAGCACGCCCCCACGGAGCCGGTGGCCCAGCCTAAGGTTGTGTCACGCCGGCCCGCCCTGGGGGCGCAGGGCGGTGATCAGCAGGTCGCCGAGCACCGCCGTGGCCTGCTCGATCTGCGCACGGGGCGCGGCGCTGGCGAGCAGGTCGAGGGAGGCGGCCTCCAGCGCCCAGATCAGCGCCCGCCCGGTGAGCGGCTCCAGGGCCGGCCCGCTGATCCGCAGGCGTTCGTCGAGCAGCGCCACCAGCGCTTCATGGGCCCGCCGGCGGTGGCTGGCCAGGGGCGAGCCGCTGCGCATGGCCTCCTCCTGCATCAGGCGGATGATCGGCCCGACGGCCAGGTGGTAGTCGAAGAAGCAGCGCACCATGGCGCGCAGCCAGGCCTCGTCGCTGCCGCTGGCTTCGCGCAGGGCGCGGAAGCGTTCCAGCAGCAGCACCACCGAGGTCTGGTAGATGCACGCCAGCACATCCATCTTGTTGGCGAAGTGCTTGTAGAAGGTGCGCCGCGACACCCGCGCCGCCTCCAGCAGGTCGTTCACCGTGGTGTCGTCGATGCCCTTGCGGGCGAACACCGGGATGGCCGCCAGCTGGATGTTCGTCTTCAGCAGGTGCCCCACCAGCGGACCGCCGCCCTCCCCTTGCTGGCGCGCCACGGCGCCGTAGCCGCCGAGGTCCTCGAACACCGCCAGAACGGCCCCACGCTCGCCCCCTTCCATCACGTCTCCTCACCGAACCAAGGCGCGGGTGACGGCGCTGCGCCGCCTCGCTACTCTTGGCGCGCCCCTTCCCGCCGGACCCGAATGCCGATGACGCTATCACGCCGCCTGCCCTGGCCGCTGGCCATCCTTTTGCTGGTGCTGTGCCTGCCGGCCGGTGCCGCCGACCTGTACTACCTGGGGCAGAAACTGCCGGACCTGCAGCGCCCCTGGGGCAGCCCGGAGTACCAGCAGCTGATCGAGGCCCTGGAGCGCATCGACAAGACCCAGGCCAACGCCCTGCCCCGCCGCAGCGGCGAGTTCACCGGGCCGATCTACCAGCGCATGGTCAATGAAGAGAACTTCAAGCCGCAGCTGAACATCTACGCCCCGCTGGAGCTGCGCCAGAACGAGGCGCGGGAGGTGCTGTTCCGCCTCAAGGAGCTGATGCGCCTGTACTTCGACTTCAAGGCCCCGCAGCAACCCTACGGCGCCGAAGCCCTGGGGCTGATGAGCTACTCCCTGCGCCAGCAGGCGGTGCTGTTCTCCCTGACGGTGGAGTTCTGGATGACCCTCTCGGAGAGCGAGCAGACCAGCGCGATCCGCCTCCAGGGCCTGCAGGAGACCAAGGACGCCGCCGCCATGCTCACCTCCAGCGCGCTGGACTACCTGGGCCTGACCAAGCAGTTCAACCGCGAGGACCTGGTGCTCTACGGCGCCGAACTGGCCAAGCAACTGCCGGAGCTGTACATCCACCTGCGCAGCGAGGTGCGCGCCCAGTTGCTGGCACGGGTCGGCGAGCTGGCGGAGAAGCACCCCTATCCCGAGGTGCGCGCCAGCATGGGCAGCCTGCTGCCGGTGCTGGCCGGCATCCAGCAGGATGTGGAAAAACAGCTGGCACAGCCGCCGAAGACCAAGCCGGCGGCACCGGCCCTGGACCTCAGCGCGCCGCCGGCAACCTCAGCGCAATAGACCCAGGGCCTTGGCCCGGGCCACGGCCTGGGTGCGCCGCTCGACCCCGAGCTTGCCGTTGATGTGGCGGGCGTGGGTCTTCACCGTGTGCAGCGAGATGAACAGCCGCTCGCTGATCTCCTGGTTGGAACAGCCCTGTGCAATCAGCTGCAGCACCGCCAGCTCGCGGGTGCTGAGCATTTCCCCGCTGCCCAGCGACTCGCCAGGCGCGTCGCCCGCCGAGTCGCCGAGGTGTTCCAGCAGGGTCGCCTGGGGGCCATCCGGGCGCGCGACGATCTGCTCGCGCAGCCAGCCACCGCGCTGGGTCAGCAGTACGTGGAACGGCAGCAAGGCGCCGCCGGCCATGGCGTCGAACGCGCTGCCCAGGGCGAGTGACGCGTCACGCTCCTTGCCCATTTCCAGCAGCAGGTGCACCAGCGCGACTTGCGCGAACTGGGCCAACAGCAGCGCCCCGGCTTCCCGGGCGCGCAGTGCCAGGGCCCGCAGGCGACGCTCGGCCTCGGCGGCACGCCCCTCCACCCGGGCCAGGGCGGCCTGCTGCAATTCGACGTACATCGGCAACTGCGGGTGGAACTCCGGTGCGGCGGCCGGCTGCTCGCCGCCGTAGGTTTCCGACAGCCGCACCAGCCAGGCATTGGCCAGTTCCAGTTGCCCCTGGGCCAACCACAGCTCGCACTTCACCAGGGTGGCCATGGCCAGGTAGTAGACCGGGGGAATGTCCCAGATGTGCATCAGCCGCTCGGCCTCGGCGAGCAGGGCGAAGGCGGCGGCGAAGCGGCCTTCGCGCCCTTCCAGGCTGGCCAGCACGGCGTAGCCGGTGAGCAGGCTGATGTCGCGACAGGCGCGGGCTTCGGCGATCCCGGCGAGCAGGCGGCTGCGCGCTGCCTCGGGCTGCAGGCGCTGGGCCAGCAGGTAGCCCTCGTACATCATCAGCCGTGCCCGCGCCGCGTAGTGGCGCTGGGGTGACAGGTCGCGCAGGCAATCGAGGCCCAACTGCACTTCCAGGTAGGCCCGGTGCACCTCGCCCCGGGCGTGCAGCAGGCGCGAGCGGTCGTAGTGGGCGACGGCTTCGAACAGCGGGTTGCCGATGCGCTGGGCCAGCTCCAGGGCATCCCGGTTCAGGCCACGGGCACGCCACAGGTCGCCGCGCACAACGGCGATGTTGGCCAGGGTCGACAGGCACAGCAGGCGCTGGCCATAGCGCTCAGGGCTGAGGGTGGCGACCGCTTCGGCGCAGTGACGCTCGGCCAGGTCGATGTCGCCGCGCCCCCGGGCGATGACACCGCTCAGGGCGAGCCACTGGGACAGCAGGTTCTGCTGGGCCTGGGCGCTGGGCGCGGGCAGGAAGCGCGCCAGCTGTGCGCCCAGCTCCTCGGCGGCATCCAGCTGGCAGGCCAGGGCCAGCGCCAGGCTGTAGAGCATGATCAGCCGCGGGGTGCTGACCAGCAGGCTGTCGGGCAGGTCCATCTTCCAGCGCAGCAGCATGGCGATGTTCTGCTCGGCCAGCAGCTGCTCCTCGGAGAGGTTCTGCACCAGGCTGGCGGCCACGTCGGGCTGGCCGGCGCGCAGGGCCTGTTCGATGGCCTCGTCCAGCAACCCCTGGGCGCTGAACCAGCGGCAGGCGCGCAGGTGCAGGCTGGCCTGGGGCAGGCTGCCGGCCCCGGTCGGCCGCGCCCGCAGCAGGTCGGAGAACAGGTGGTGGTAACGGAACCAGCGGCCGTGCTCGTCCAGCGGGACAAGGAACACCTGGTTGGCCTGCAGCTGCTGGAGCAGCGCGGCGCTGTCGTGGCTGTCGCGCACGGCGTCGCAGAGTTCGGCACAGAAGCGGTCGAGGCAGGCGGTGTCATAAAGGAAGGCCTGGATGTCCGCTCCCTGCCGTTCGATCACCTCTTCCAGCAGGTAGTCGCGAATCAAGCCTTCGTCACCGTGGGGGCCACGGGCCAGGGCCTGGGTGTCGCCTTCGTCCTGGCTGGCCAGCAGCCACAGGCGCAGGCCGGCGGCCCAGCCTTCGCTGCGAGACAGCAGGTGTTCGAGGCCGGCGCCCTCCAGCTCGACACCCTGGGCCTGGAGCAGTGCGGCGCTCTCCGCCTCGGTCAGGCGCAGGTCCTGCTCGTTGAGTTCCACCAGTTGCCGCGACAGGCGCAGGCGCGCCAGGTGCCAGTCCGGGCGCTGGCGGCTGGTCACCAGCAGCACCAGACCGGCGGGCAGGTGGTTGAGGACGAACTGCAGGCAGCGGTCAAGCACAGCACCCTGGGCCAGGTGGTAGTCATCCAGCACCAGCAGCACGGGCTGGCGGGGGTCGAGCCGGGCGGAGAGTTCGTCCAGCAGGCCGTCGATCCATTGCTCGAAGGCGAAGGGCTGGTGGCGCTGGCGCAGCTTCAGCAGGCCCATGGCCTCCTCGCCCAGACCGGGCAGGAGCTGGCGCAGGCCGTCGAGCAGGCGTTCGAGGAAGCGTCCGGGGTCGTTGTCCCGACGCCCGAGCCCGAGCCACAGGGTGCGCCAGGCCTCGGGCAACCCTTCGCAGAACTCGATGGCCAGGGAACTCTTGCCGAACCCGGCCGGGGCGCTGACCAGCAGCAGGCGGCCAGAAAGCCCGTCGACCAGGCGGTCACACAGACGGGGGCGGGACAGGTGTCCGGCCGGCAACGGAGGTCGGAAGAAGCGTTCGCCCACCACCGGCATGGCAGTGGGCGCGAAGGACCGCGAACTGGAAAGGTCTGTCATCACCCGGCTTCTAGTAATGGTTATGCCGCGGGGGCGTGGACGTGGTGGCAGCCTATCCCCTCGGCCGATTCATTTGAAGTACCCGGGGAAATCATGGACAAGAAAAAGCCGGCCCGAGGGCCGGCTTTTTTTACAACGTCCTACAGGATCAGCGAACGCCTGCCTGACGCAGGGCGGCCGGGGTGTAGTCGCTCTCGGAAGCGCTGTAGTTGAAGTCGTAGGACTGCTTCTCCTCGTTCTTCATGCCCAGGGCCAGGTAGCGGCCGGAGAGCAGGTCGTACAGGGTTTCCACGGCGTACCAGGGCACCTGCTTGTCGTAGTAGTACTCGGCATGGGCCTCGGCGACGCGCCACAGGGTGCCACGGCCGTCGTAATGGTCGATGGCAGCGGCTTGCCAGGTGTCTTCGTCGATGTAGAAGTCACGCTTGGCGTAGATGTGGCGCTCGCCCGGCTTCAGAGTGGCGACAACGTGCCACACGCGGTGCAGCTCGTAGCGGGCCAGGTCCTGGTTGATGTGGCCGGCCTTGATGATGTCGTCGTACTTCAGCTTCGGCGAGTCGAGGCGGTAGCTGTTGTAGGGGATGTAGATCTCCTTCTTGCCTTCCAGCTTCCAGTCGTAGCGGTCGGGCGCGCCGTTGTACATGTCGAAGTTGTCGGACGTACGCAGGCCGTCGGCAGCGGTACCCGGGCCGTCGTAGGACACCTGCGGTGCACGACGGACGCGGCGCTGGCCGGCGTTGTACAGCCACGCCAGGCGCGGCTCCTTCACCTGGTTGAGGGTCTCGTGCACCAGCAGCACGTTACCGGCCAGGCGCGAGGGCGCCGTCACGCGCTGCTTGAAGTAGAACAGCACGTTGCTGGGCTTGCTCGGGTCGTAGTCCTTCAGCTTGTCGCGGAAGGTGAACTCGTCCTGGAAGTACACCAGGCTGTAGGAGCCGTTGGGCTGCGGGGTGGCCTGGGTCACCAGGCGACGCACGCTGCCACCGCGGTAGCGGGTGATGTGGTTCCAGATCGCTTCCAGGCCGTTCTGCGGGATCGGGAACGGGTTGGCGGTCTTGAAGTTCTCCAGGCCGTTACCGCCTTCCACCAGCTTGGTGGCAGAGGCGTTGGCCTTGGCGGCGGCGATCACGTCAGCCGGCACGGTGGCCGAACGGTGGGAGGGGAACACCGGCATCTTGTAGGAGTCCGGGTAGCGCTTGAACATGGCGTACTGGCCGGGGGTCAGCTTGTCCTTGTACTGGTCCACGTTCTGCGCGGTGATGGTGAACAGCGGCTTCTCGCTGGCGAAGGGGTCGGCGAGGAAGCCCTTGTCGTCCACCGCACCGGCGTTCTGCGGCAGGCCGCCGGTCCACTCGGGGATGCTGCCATCGGCATTGCCGGCCTTCTCCGCGCCCAGCGGGGTCAGGCTGGTGCCCAGCTTGGCCGCCTCGTCGGCCGGCACCGCCGCCATGACGGCGGAGGCCAGCAGCGACAGCGCCAGGGCACCGGTTTGCAGAAGAGTCTTTGTTGTTTTCATGGTGAGTCCTTGTCTTCCGGAGCCGCTTAGAAGTTCATGCCGAAGCTGAGCGCGAGGAAGTCGCGGTCAGTCAGGGTGTTGTACTTGCCGCCGAAGAAGTCGGTGTAGCTGAGGCTGGCGGTGTAGGTGTTCTGGTACTCGGCATCCATGCCCAGGCTCACGGCCTTGGCGCCTTCGGTGAAGGAGCCATTCGGACCATAGCCATGCACGTCGTGAGACCAGGCCACGTTGGGCTTCAGGTTGATACCGGCAAAAACGTCGTTGTAATCCCAGATGGCACGAGCGCGATAACCCCAGGCAGTGCTGGTCACGAAACCATCGTTCTCGCAGTACTTGCTGACGTTGGCAGCACTGGTAGACCCCAGCGTGCTCACGTTCAGGCCTTGGCAGGCGGGATACGTGCCAGCTATACCCGGCGTGGTGACGGTGTAATTGCCAGGCAGCGGCCCGGGCCCGAATATCGGATCACGCCCATAACGGGCCTTGCTGGTGCTCTCCAATCCTCCTACGTGCACCACGCCTACCTCGCCAACGAGGGTCAGGCGCTCAGCACCCATTACTTGATCAAAGAAGTGGGTGAAGGTGGTCTGGAACTGGGTGATTTCCTTACGGCGGTAACCGTGCAGATCCTGCCCAGGAGCACCATTCAATACCGAGATGTTCTTGATACCCGCAGCGGTGAAAGCGCCGCCGATGGTTGCCAGATCACCCAGTGGTTTGAGGCCGGCATAGAGCACGTCCGTGGAGTTGAGCTGCACAGGCGCATTGGGGCGATAGCTCAACTCGCCACTCCACGCGGTTCCCGTGGGAAGGGTGGTGGAGAAACTCAGACCGTAGAGACGAATGTCCTCGGGGTACTCCATGAAGTACTGGCTATTGCCTGCGACAGCAACAGGTGCCAGGGATGCCGGCATCCCCGCCAGCACGGCACTGCGGATCGCATTGAAAGCCGCCGGGCTGGCCCCCGTACCACTGAAGATCGGCGTACGGCTGTGGTAGTTCATGAAGTAGGCGCCAAACTCGGTATCCAAGGCATCCGAGAAGTAGCGGAATGCAGTGCCCCACTGGCCATCGTCACGCGCATCGCGGTCACCGCCACGAGGTACAACAATGCCTTCAGAAGTCTGCCTTACCCGATAGTTGGCCATCTGAGGACGCGCATTCACCCCAGCAGCAGCCAGGGGGTTATTGGAAAGTACAGCAAGATTGTTTGTGCAACCGTCTGCAACGATGTCCGGTTGCGCGAAGAACGTCCCGCAGTTGTCGGTGACGGTTTGGTCCCATTCCAGTTGGTAGAACGCTTCAACCGACAGGTTCTCGGTCAGGCTCTGGGACACATAGAACATGTTGACCGGAATCAGGCCTTCCTTGACCTCCGCACCTGGGCGACGGAACGCGGAAACATCGATCGGGTTGATCGAGTTGATACCGTTCTGGATGAAGGTGCTCTCACCCCAGCTCACCACCTGCTTGCCCAGGCGCACGGAGCCCGGCAGGTCGGCAATGTTGTAGTTGTGGTAGATGAAGGCGTCGAGGATCTGGCCGCCAGAGGACTGGGCGCCTTCCTTGCGGTTGCTGTCATCGATGTCCTTGAACAGGCGGCTCTCGTCCTTCAGCTCGAAGTCGTACCAGTACTTGCCACGAACGAAGACGCCGGTATCCCCATACTTCAGCTCCAGGTCGTGGATGCCCTTGAAGATCTTCGAGAAGGTCTCGCCGCGCTTGAAGTTCAGGTGCGAGTCGTCGGAGGTCTGCGACAGGCCGCGACCGCCATTGTTCACGCCGATCAGGTCCTTGTCCGGGCTGGCCATGGACCAGCTGGCCCCCACGGACAGCGACGAGTCGAACTGCCCCTCGATCTCACCGATGTTGAAGGTCACGCCGAATGCCGGAGCGGCGAGGGTGGATGCGAGGCTGACGGCTACGGGCAGCCGCGCCAGTCGCCAGATGGGTTTTCTAGTTGTTGTCATCGACGCTACTCCATGTGTGTTTTTTGTTATGGAATGAGCGGACTATAGCCAGCGGGCTATACCGCTTGATCCCTCTAAAGTGTGATTTGCTGCCCTGCGTACGGCCCGAGTCGCTCTGGCTCGCAGGTTTGAAGACTAGACCGAAGTAGCGATAGGTAAAGGCGGGGGTGACGCGGCAAGAGGCCGCAATCACTGGGCCAAGCGTTTGCTTGGTGGCTGGGCCGGGCCTTTCGGCCCGACCCAAGGGTGGGTCAGAGGGCGGAGAGGAAGGCGCTGCCGGAGGCCTGCCATTGGGCGATGTCGGCGCGGATACGTTTCTTGTCCAGTTTGCCCACGCTGGTCTTGGGAATTTCAGTAACAACGGCGATCTGGCTGGGAATGGCCCACTTGTTGATGTGGCCCTGCTCCACGAAGGGCTTGAGGTGCTCCTTCAGTTCCTTCGCATCCAGGGCGCAGCCGTCGCGGACCACCAGCAGTGCGAACGGGCGCTCGCCCCACTGCGGATCGGGCACACCGACCACCGCCACCTCGCGCACCGCCGGATGGCGGCTGACCAGATCCTCCAGCTCCAGGGAGGAGATCCACTCGCCCCCGGTCTTGATCACGTCCTTGATGCGGTCGCGGATGTCGATGAAGCCCATGCCGTCCAGGGTCGCCACGTCACCGGTGTGCAGCCAGCCGTGCTCCCACAGCTCCTCGCTCTTCTGCAGCTCGTTGAAGTAGCCCTGGGTCAGCCAGGGTGCGCGCAGCACCAGCTCGCCCTGGGTTTCGCCATCCACCGGCAGCAGGTGGCCCTCGGCGTCCATGATGGCCGCCTCCACCAGCGGCACCGGCACACCGGCCTTGATGCGGTAGGTGGTGCGCTCGTCTTCGCTGCCGGCACGCAGTTCCTCGTTGAGGTGGGCGACGGAGATCAGCGGGCAGGTCTCGGACATGCCGTAGGCCGCGGTGAGCTGGATGCCCCGCGCCTTGGCGGCTTCGTACAGGGCGCGGTTCAGCGCGCTGCCGCCGATGATCACCTTGAGCCCGCCGAAGTCATGGCCCTGGGCGCTCGGGGTGTTGAGCATCATCTGCAGGATGGTGGGCACGCAGTGGGAGAAGGTCACCTTCTCCTCGCGGATCAGCCGGCAGAGCATCTCCGGCTCGTAGCGCCCCGGGTAGACCTGCTTCACCCCCAGCATGGTGGCCACGTAGGGCACGCCCCAGGCGTGTACGTGGAACATCGGGGTGATGGGCATGTAGACGTCGTCGGTGCCCATCAGGCGGATGCTGTCCAGCGCGCCGATGGTGGAGGCCATGGACAGGGTGTGCAGCACCAGTTGCCGGTGGGTGAAGTACACCCCCTTCGGGTTGCCGGTGGTGCCGGTCGTATAGAAGGTGGTGGCGACGGAATCCTCGTCGAAATCCGGGAAGGCGTAACGGGGGCTGGCGACGGCCATCAGCGTCTCGTACTCGCCGACGAGGTTCGGCAGGTCGGCGCGCTTGTCGGCCGCGTCGGTCAGCAGCAGGGTCTTCTCCACCGTGGTCAGCTGGCCTTCGATGGCCTTGTAGATCGGCACGAACTCGCTGTTGACCAGCACGAAGCGGTCCTCCGCGTGGTTCATGGTGTAGAGGATCTGGTCCGGCGAGAGGCGGATGTTGATGGTGTGCAGCACCGCGCCGATCATCGGGATGGCGAACATGCACTCCAGGTAGCGGTGGCTGTCCCAGTCCATCACCGCCACGGTGTCGCCGGCCTTCACACCGGCCTCGGTCAACACGTTGGCCAGGCGCGCCACGCGCTCGACGAAGGTGGCGTAGCTGTAGCGCACCTGGTCGCGGTAGACGATTTCCCGGGTCTTCTCGTAGCGGCTGCCGGAGAGCAGCAGACGCTTGATCAGCAAGGGGTAGGTGTAGGCGTTGTCGGCCGGTTTGATGACTCGGGTCTGCACCATGGGAAAGCACCTGCGTACAAAGGGGTTTCATGTAGTCATGCGCACTCTAGAGCCCTCCGTCGAGGCCTCAATCAGTCAAAAGAATGATTTGCCACGTGACCCTTTGGCCACTTCCGGTCACGAGATAGAATCGCCCCACCCGGCCGGTCGCGGCCTGTCTCCACAGAGGAATCAAGAAGATGTCCGAGATCGTAATCGTCAGCGGCGCCCGCACCCCCATGGGCGGTTTCCAGGGCAGCCTCGCCGGTGTGTCCGCCGTCGACCTGGGCGCCCTGGCCATCCGTGAGGCCGTGGCCCGCGCCGGAATCGAGGCCGCCGATGTGCAGGAAGTGATCATGGGTTGCGTGCTGCCCGCCGGCCTCAAGCAGGGCCCGGCCCGCCAGGCGTCCCTGAACGCCGGCCTGCCCGCCGCCACCGGCTGCACCACCATCAACAAGCTCTGCGGCTCCGGCATGAAGGCCGTGATGCTGGCCCACGACCTGCTCAAGGCCGGCACCAACAGCGTCATGGTCGCCGGCGGCATGGAGAGCATGTCCAACGCCCCCTACGTGCTGGAGAAGGCCCGCACCGGCCTGCGCATGGGCCACGGCGAGATCAAGGACCACATGTTCCTCGACGGCCTGGAAGACGCCCGCACCGGTCGCCTCATGGGCTCCTTCGCCCAGGAGACCGCCGACACGTACAACATCACCCGCGAGGAGATGGACGCCTACGCCATCGAGTCCCTCAAGCGCGCCCAGGCCGCCATCGCCGAGGGTGCCCTCGCCGCCGAGATCGTCCCGGTCACCGTCACCACCCGCAAGGGCGAGACCCTGGTGAAGGACGACGAGCAGCCGCTGACCGCCAACCTCGACAAGATCCCGACCCTGCGCCCGGCCTTCCGCAAGGACGGCACCATCACCGCCGCCAACGCCAGCTCCATCTCCGACGGCGCCAGCGCCCTGGTACTGATGACCGCCGAGGAAGCCCAGCGCCGTGGCCTCAAGCCCCTGGCGAAGATCGTCGGCCACGCCACCCAGAGCCAGGACCCGAGCGAATTCACCCTCGCCCCCATCGGCGCCATGACCAACCTGTTCAGGAAGACCGGCTGGAGCAAGGACGACGTGGACCTGTTCGAGATCAACGAAGCCTTCGCCATGGTCACCATGCTCGCCATGCGCGAACACGGCCTCGACCACGCCAAGGTCAACGTCTACGGCGGCGCCTGCGCCCAGGGCCACCCGGTGGGCTCCACCGGCTCGCGCATCATCCTCACCCTGATCAACGCCCTTCGTAACAAGGGCGGCAAGCGCGGCGTCGCCTCGCTGTGCATCGGCGGTGGCGAAGCCACTGCGGTGGCGGTGGAACTGCTGTAACCCGCCCGCGCGGCCAACCAGAAGGGGCTCCCGGACCAACGTCCGGGAGCCCCTTTTCATTCCGCCGGGGCGCGCCTCAGGCGGGCACCGCCCTGGGCGCGTGGGCCGGCGTCCTCGGGAAGACCAGCGCCGCCGCGAAGGTCAGCGCACCGAACACCGCCAGCACCAGGTACAGCCCCACCAGCCCATGGCGCGGTTCGATGAAGGCGATCATCGGGATGGCCGCCGCACTGGCGCCGAAGGACAGGAAGTAGCGCAACGCGAAGACCCGCGCCTGCCACTGCGGCGCGACGAAGTTCGCCACCATCGCATCGTTCACCGTCACCTGGCCGAACACCGCGAACATGAAGGCGGCGCCCAGGGCGATCACCGCCCAGCCATCGGCATAGGCCATGGCCACCAGCAACGGCCCCTGGCAGAGGGTCATCACCACGAACGGCAGCTTCAGGCTGTAGCGATCCAGCACACGGCCCATCAGCAACTGCGCCACGGCACCGAAGGCGTAGGCGATGCTGACGACGATGCCGAGGCTTTCCGGCGAGGCGAACAGGTCCACCAGGCGCTCCTGGAACAGCTTCGGGTAGGTCATGGTCGAGGCGTTGAAGATCACCCCGCCGGTGGCCGTCACCAGCGCCAGCACACCGAACACCAGGCGCATCGACACCTGCCCCGCCCCGCCACCCCGATGGGTGCCGGCCGCTGCGACGGGAGACGCCTCGTCCCTTACGCAGAGGGCGAACCACACGCCAATGGCCACCGACAAAGCGCCCGGCAGGATGAACGCCGCGCGCCAGCCGAAATGCGCGGTGAGAAAGCCCGTGACCAGCGCCGAGAACGCCACGCCCAGGTTGCCCCACATGCCGTTGATGCCGATCTCGCGACCGCGGTTCTGCGCATGGGCCACCAGCATCGCCGTGCCCACCGGGTGGTAGATGGCGGCGAACACGCCCATCAGCGTCAGCCCCAGCACCAGCATCGGCGTGCTGCGGCTCAGCCCGGTGAAGATCGCCGCGCCGCCGATGCCGAGGAAGAACGCCAGCATCATGTGGCGGCGGCTCCATTTATCCCCCAGCCAGCCGGCCGGTAGCGAGCAGGCCCCGAAGGCGATGAAGCCGCCGAGGGACAGCCCGATCAGTTCGGCGTAGGACAGCTCGAAGGTAGCGGTCATGCCCAGCACGGCGGCAGGGAAGATGAGCATGAACATGTGGTCGATGATGTGGGCGGCGTTGATGAAGCGGATGACGGTACGCGGTCGGTTCATGGCAGTTTCGCTGCTGTTTGGTTGTTGTGGACCGCCATGCTAGGTTGGCCGCTTAGCAACGTTCTGCCAAAAAGATCATCGGAACAGCCATGTTCATCGACCATCTGCCCCAGGGCCGGATCGGCGCCGTCGCCCTCGACTACCCCGACGGCGCCCATGTCGACCTGCACCTGCACAACCAGGCGCAATTCCTCTACGCGGCGCAGGGGCTGATGCGCCTGGTCACCGAGGCCGGCGCCTGGGTCATCCCGCCGACCCGCGCGGTGTGGATCCCACCGGGTATCGAGCACCAGATCTTCATGTCCGGGCAGGTGCAGATGCGCACCCTGTTCATCGCCGCCGACGCCGCACCGCCGAATCTCGATGCCTGCTGCGTGCTGGCGGTACCGCCGCTGCTGCGCGAACTGATCCTGCGCCTGGTGGCGCTGGAGGCCGGCGATACCGATGACGAACACCGCAGCCTGGTGCAGCGCCTGATCCTCCACGAGATCGCCGCAGTGGAGCGCATGCCCCTGCACCTGCCGATGCCCCAGGACCGACGCCTGCAAGCCATCTGCCTGGCCCTGCTGGAAACCCCGGAGAGCACCCGCACCCTCGACGACTGGAGCCTGGAGGTGGGCGCCAGCACCCGCACCCTCAGCCGGCTGTTCGCCCAGGAGCTGGGCATGAGCTTCAACGACTGGCGCCAGCAGCTGCGCCTCACCGAAGCCCTGCCGCGCCTGCTGGCCGGACACAGCGTGCAGCAGGTCGCCCACGACCTGGGCTACGGCAGCGGCCGCGCCTTCAGCGCCATGTTCCGCCGCCTGCTGGGGGAAAACCCGAGGGAATACGTGGCCAGCCTGGGGTTGCTGGCGACGCTGGAGAAAGGCTGATGTGCCAGATGCTGCCTGGCGGGGCGCGGGTGGCAGTGATGCGGTTCGCCGAGCTCACCGCATCCTACGGGTGCTCACCACGCTCCGTAGGATGGGCTGAGCTGTGCGAAGCCCATAGTTGCGAGGTGGAGCGCTTACTTCATCGAGGTGAACGCCAGCTTGATCCCCAAGCCCACCAGCACGGCGCCCATCAGGCGGTCGAACCAGTGGCCCAGCCGGGCGAAGCCGCTGCGCACACGCTCCTGGCTGAACAGCATCGCCACCAGGCAGAACCACACGGCGGTGGCACAGGCCAGGTAGAGGCCGTAGCCGGCCTGCACCGTCAGCGGGGTGTGGGGATTGATGACCACGGTGAACAGCGAGAGGAAGAACAGCGTCGCCTTGGGGTTCAGCCCATTGGTGACGAAGCCGGTGACGAAGGCACCGCGCGGGCTGCGCACCTCGCGGGTGAGTTCCACCTCGGCCGCCGCCGGGTCGGCCGGGCGCGCCCGCAGGGCCTTGATGCCGATGTACAGCAGGTAGGCCGCCGCCAGCCATTTCAGCGCGTTGAACAGCACGATGGACTGGGAAACGATCAGGCCGATGCCCAGCAGCGAATAGGCCACGTGGACGAAGATTCCCGTGCCCACGCCGATCGCCGTCCAGGTCCCGGCGCGCCGTCCATGGGCCACGCTCTCGCGCACCACGATGGCGAAGTCCGGTCCCGGGCTGGCCACGGCCAGCAGGTGGATCAGGGCAACGGTGAGGAATTCCGTCCAGTACATGGCGCCTCCAGATTCGAGCCAAGGGTCTGTTAGGCTGGCCACCTTACGCCTCCCCAAGCCTCGGAAAAAGGTACAGCTGATGACCAACAGCCTCCGCGCCGTGTTCCTCGACCACGCCTCCCTCGACCTCGGTGACCTCGACCTGACACCCCTGCGCCAGCTCTTCGGCGAACTGGTGCTGCACGAGCAGAGCGCCCAGGCCGACGTGGTGGAGCGCCTCCGGGGTGCGCCAGTGGCGATTACCAACAAGGTGGTGATCGACGCCGACGCCATGGCCGCCCTGCCCGACCTGCGGCTGATCCTGGTCAGCGCCACCGGCACCAACAACGTCGACCTAGCGGCGGCCCGCCAGCGCGGCATCACCGTCAGCAACTGCCGGGGCTATGGCACGCCCTCCGTGGCCCAGCACACCCTGATGCTGATGCTCAACCTGGCCACGGCCTTCCTCGACTACCAGCGCGACGTGCGCCAGGACCGCTGGCAGAAGGCGAGCCAGTTCTGCCTGCTGGATCACCCCATCGTCGAACTGGAAGGCAAGACCCTCGGCCTGCTCGGCCATGGCGAACTGGGTGGCGCGGTGGCGCGCCTGGCCGAAGCCTTCGGCATGCGCGTGTTGCTGGGTGCGCTGCCCGGCCGCCCGGACCGGGCCGATCGCCTGCCCCTGGAGGACCTGCTGCCGCAGGTGGACTTCCTCAGCCTGCACTGCCCACTGACCGAACACACCCGCCACCTGATCGACGCCCACGCGCTGGCGCGGATGAAGCGCGGCGCCTTCCTGGTCAACACGGCCCGGGGCGGCCTGGTGGACGAACACGCCCTGGCCGACGCCCTGCGCAGCGGCCACCTGGGGGGCGCCGCCACCGACGTGCTGACCCAGGAACCACCGAAGGACGGCAACCCGCTGCTGGCGGTGGACATCCCGCGCCTGATCGTCACCCCGCACAACGCCTGGGGCAGCCGCGAGGCGCGCCAGCGCATGGTGGAGCAGATGACCGAGAACACCGAGGCCTGGCTGGCGGGCACCCCGTGCCGTACGGTCGTCTAGGGCGGGTGAGTTTCTGGTAAAGTTCGCCGCTTTTATCAGGACCGACCCATGGACCCGCGCAGCGAAGTCGTGCTTCGACAGGCCGAACTGTTCCAGGGCCCGCTGCTGGCAGCGGGTCTTCCCGCCGACGACCTGCTCTGCGCCCTGCCCCAGGCCCGGGGCTGGAGCTGGCACGCGGGCGAGCACGCCAGCCTGGAGGCCCGCTTCGCCGGCCGCACCACCTTCGGGGTGCAGGCGCCGGACGAGCCCTTCGAACAAGCCCTGCTGTTCCTGCCCAAGTCCCGCGAACTGACCGATTACCTGCTGGCCGCCCTGGCCGCCCGCCTGCCCGGCCGTCACCTGTTCCTGGTGGGCGAGAAGCGCGGCGGCATCGAGCGTGCCGCCAAGCAGCTGGCCGCCTTCGGCACCCCGCGCAAGCTGGACAGCGCGCGCCATTGCCAGCTGTGGCAGGTGCGTATCGACCAGGCCCCCGAACACCCCGACCTGAACAGCCTGGCCCAGCGCTACAACCTGGAGCTGCCCGATGGACCGCTGCAGGTGGTCAGCCTGCCCGGCGTGTTCAGCCACGGTCGCCTGGACCGGGGCACCGCCCTGCTGCTGCCGCACCTCGACGACCTGCCCGTCGGCCCGGTGCTGGATTTCGGCTGTGGGGCCGGCGTCATCGGCGCCAGCCTCAAGCGCCGCTACCCAACCAGCGAACTGCTGCTGCTGGACGTGGACGCCTTCGCCGTCGCCAGCAGCCGCCTGACCCTGGCCGCCAACGACCTCGCTGCCGAAGTGATCGCCGGCGACGGCATCCACGCCGCGCCCAAGGGGCTGGCCGCCATCGTCAGCAACCCGCCCTTCCACCAGGGCGTGCACACCGACTACCAGGCCAGCGAAACCCTGCTGCGGGCCGCCGGCCAGCACCTGCGCCCAGGCGGCGAGCTGCGCCTGGTGGCCAACAGCTTCCTGCGCTATCCGCCCCTCATCGAACAGGCCCTCGGCAATTGCCAGAACCTGGCGGAGGGCGACGGCTTCCGCGTCTACCGTGCCCGCCGCTGAGCGGCGGGCGTTCCTGCATCTACCCACGACGAGCGGCCCCGGCCGCCGCGCCCATCCGGCATGAGACCGGACCCCTGGAGTTCTACCTTGACCGACCACACTGCCAACCCGCCGGCCGCCCACGGCCTGCACCGGGCGCTGAAGCCCCGTCACCTGAACATGATCGCCATCGGCGGCTCCATCGGCACCGGCCTGTTCGTCGCCTCCGGCGCCACCGTCGCCACGGCCGGCCCCGGCGGCGCCCTGCTGGCCTACGCCCTGATCGGCCTGATGGTCTACTTCCTCATGACCAGCCTGGGGGAGATGGCCGCCTACATGCCGGTTTCCGGCTCGTTCAGCACCTATGGCAGCCGGTTCGTCGACGATGGCTTCGGTTTCGCCCTGGGTTGGAACTACTGGTACAACTGGGCGGTGACCATCGCCGCCGAACTGGTGGCAGCCCAATTGATCATGAATTTCTGGTTCCCGGACGTGCCCGGCATCTACTGGAGCGGGCTGTTCCTGGCGCTGATGTTCGCGCTGAACGTGGTCTCGGTTAAGGGCTTCGGCGAGAGCGAGTTCTGGTTCGCGCTGATCAAGGTGGTGACGGTGGTGATCTTCATCGGCGTCGGCCTGGCCACCATCTTCGGCCTGATGAGCGGCATGCAGTCCCCGGGCTTCAGCAACTTCACCCAGGGCGAGGCGCCCTTCGTCGGCGGCCTGCAGGCCATGGTCGGCGTGGCGATGATCGCCGGCTTCTCGTTCCAGGGCACCGAGCTGATCGGCATCGCCGCCGGCGAGTCGGAGAACCCGCGCAAGAACATCCCCATCGCCATCCGCCAGGTGTTCTGGCGAATCCTGATGTTCTACATCCTGGCGATCTTCGTGATCGGCATGCTGATCCCCTACACCGAGCCCAGCCTGCTGCAGAACGAGGCCAGCGACATCAGCGTGTCGCCCTTCACCCTGCTGTTCGAGCGGGCCGGCTTCGCTGCCGCCGCCAGCGTGATGAACGCGGTGATCCTCACGGCCATCCTCTCGGCGGGCAACTCGGGCATGTACGCCTCGACGCGGATGCTCTACACCCTGGCCCTCCAGGGCAAGGCGCCGAAGCTGTTCGCCCGCCTCTCCGACAGCGGCGTGCCACGCAACGCGCTGTACGCCACCACCCTGGTGGGCGCGCTGTGCTTCTTCACCTCCATCGTCGGCGACAGCACCCTCTACACCTGGCTGCTGAACACCTCCGGCATGTGCGGCTTCATCGCCTGGCTGGGCATCGCCATCTCCCACTACCGCTTCCGCAAGGGCTACCTGCTGCAGGGCGGCCGCCTGGAAGACCTGCCCTACCGCGCCAAGCTGTTCCCCTTCGGCCCGCTGTTCGCATTCGCCCTGTGCCTGGCGATCACCCTCGGGCAGAACTACGAGGCGCTGGTGGGCGAGCAGATCAACTGGGTGGGCCTGGCGGCCACCTACATCAGCCTGCCGCTGTTCCTGGTGATCTGGCTGGGCTACCGCCTGCGCAAGGGCAGCCGTTTCGTGCGCTACGCCGAGATGGACGTACGCCCCACCCTCGACTGACCCGGCGGCGGGCTTGCCCAGCGAGCCCGCCTTGTGCAAAATGCGCCCCGTCCTAGGGGAGTAGTCTCCCGCGAGCGCCCTGCTCGCCCGGTCCGCGTCAACACACTTGGTCCACAGACCATGGCGCGGACGACCCCGAGCCTGCACAGACAGGCCAGCGGTTTGACAAGACCTATGACACACACAACCTGACCCGGGGCGGGCAGATTGCGTGTGTCATGGTGATTAGTCGACCCGCCCCCCGTAGGAACCCTGATGCTGGAATCCCTGTTCGTCCCCACCCTGATCGTTGCCCTGGCCGAAATCGGCGACAAGACGCAATTGCTCGCCCTGCTCCTGGCTGCGCGCTTCCGCAAACCCTGGCCGATCATCTGGGGCATCATCGCCGCCACCCTGGCCAACCACTTCGCGGCCGGTGCGGTGGGCAGCTGGGTCGCCGGCTTCTTCTCCCCCGCCACCCTGGGCTGGATCCTCGCCGCCTCCTTCGCCGCCGTGGCCCTGTGGACCCTGGTGCCGGACAAGCTGGACGACGATGAAGCCTCCGGCCTGAAGAAATACGGCCCCTTCCTCACCACGCTGATCGCCTTCTTCCTCGCCGAGATGGGCGACAAGACCCAGGTCGCCACCGTGATGCTGGCTGCGCAGTACCCGCACTTCGTGCTGGTGGTCGCCGGTACCACCCTGGGCATGCTGATCGCCAACGTCCCCGTGGTGCTGGCCGGCAACTTCGCCGCTGATCGCCTGCCCCTGGCCCTGATCCGCCGCCTCGCGGCCGTCGCTTTCGGCGTCCTCGCCGTCTACGCCGCGTGGCAGGCCTGGATGCTGACCACCGCGAGCTGATTCGCCACTTGGCTGACGCCGGAACGCCGGCGTTTCGGCCAATGGCAGGCGGTTGGCAACTGGTAGATTCCCGCCGATCTGCAGAACCGGCGAAGGAGACAGCGGATGTCGACCGAAGACCTGAAACGCGTCGTGCGCCAGCACATCGACCTCACCTGGAACAAAGGCCGTCTGGCACTGGCCGAGCAGCTGCAGAGCAAGGACTTCCTCTACAAGAGTTCCTTCCTCGGACGGACGCTGGACAGCGCCGGCTACGCCGGGATGGTGCAGGAGATCCGCGAGGCCATGCCCGACCTGGAAGTGGTGGTGGAGGAATGCATCGCCGAAGGCCACAAGGTGTTCACCTGGAGCACCCTGATCGGCAGCATCCAGAAACCCGCCCTGGGCTACCCGCCCAGCGACCGGGTGCTGAGCATATCGGCCATGGCGTTCTGGACCTTCAACAGCCTGGGGGAGGTGCAGGAGCTATGCACCATGTTCGACATGGAAAGCTTCCGTGCCCAACTGGGGTTGGCCAGCCGCGCCTATGCGGAAAAAGCGCTGCCCTGAGGCAATGGGAACCGCCGGCTCGACGAGCCGGCGGTATCGATGGAGCGATCAGCCGCCCTTGGCCTGCTTGTAGAAGGGCATGACCTTCGGAATCGCCGCCTGCAGGGAAGCGATCCGCGAGCTGGACGAGGGGTGGGTGCTCATGAACTCCGGCGGAGCCCCTTCGCTGGCCTTGCTCATCTTCTGCCACAGGCTGATGGTCGCGTTGGGGTTGTAGCCGGCGCGGGCAGACAACTCGAGGCCGATCAGGTCGGCCTCGTTCTCGTTGGCGCGGCTGTTGGGCAGCGTCATCAGGTATTTCACGCCGACGTTGGCCAGTTGCAGGTTTTCGTTGCTCACCCCCAGCAGCGAACCCAGCTGGGTCCCCATCTGTAAGGGATAGGCCTTGGACATGGCTTCACGACCGTGCTCGCGCAGGGCGTGGGCGATCTCGTGGCCCATCACCGCTGCCAGCTCGTCGTCGGTGAGTTTGAGCTGATCGATCAGCCCGCTGTAGACGATGATCTTGCCGCCCGGGCCGCAGTTGGCGTTCAGCTCGTCGCTGTCGATCACGTTGGCGTCCCAGGCCCATTGGGCCGCGTCGGGACGGAACACGGACACCTGTCCGATCAGCCGCTTGGCAATGGCCGAGACGCGCTTGGCGTTGGCGCTGCTCTTGTCCAGTACGCCGGCCTGGGAGGCCTCGTTCAGGGTCTCCTGATAGGACTGGGCATACATCTGGTTCACCTGCTGCTCGGACAGCATGCTGAACATGTACTGCTTGCGCTCGACACCGACGGCGCCGCCGCTGGTGGTATTCACGGCCTGGCATCCTGCCAGAAGGACGGTCAGCGCGAGACTGCCGAGGATAAGAGGCTTGGCCACTTGTCATTCTCCTGCTTGAACTGCGCGGTACTGTAAGGACCGGACCGATACCAGGCAACCAGGAAGCGGACTAGTGGCCAGGTGACTATCTTTTGTTGTGACAACGGGCTCATGCTCCCGCCCGGTCCGGCCGATAAACCCAGCGCTGGCTGAATAAAGACGCGAACGGAGTTCCCATGAAATTCAGATCGATCCAGTTTTCGGTAGCCACCCTGGCCGGTGCCAGCGTGCTCGCCGTGGTAGTCGCCCTGGTGCTCTACGCCCTCTTCGCCGGCGCCCGGACCCAGGAGCTGGTGCAGTCCCGGACCGAAACACTGCTGGAACAGGCCATCGCCGAACGCCTGCAGTCGCTGGCCGCCGCCCAGGTCTCGGACATCCAGCGCGAGCTGGCCGCGCCCATGAGCATCGCCGCCACCGTCGCCCAGACCAACGCCCTGCTGGGGCAGACCGCCGAAGACGGTAGCCCGGCGCTCAGCGCCTCCCGCAAGGAGCTGCTCAACCTGCTGCGCCACCTGCTGTCGAACAACCCCAAGCTGATCGACCTCTATGTCGGCTGGCAACCCAATGCCTTCGGCAACGACGCCGACAACATCGGCACCCCCGGTCACGACGAAGCAGGCCGCTTCATGCCCTGGTTCTACCGCGACGGCAACGCCCTCAAGGTCGAACCGCTGGGCGCCACCCTGGAAAGCGAGAAGCTCCTGCCCACCGGCGTGCGCGAGGGTCAGTACTACCTGTGCCCGCGCGAAACCCTCAAGCCCTGCGTGGTGGACCCGGCACCCTACGAGTTCGCCGGCAAGATGGTGATGCTCTCCAGCTTCAACGCGCCGATCCTGGTCAACGGCCAGTTCAAGGGCGCAGTGGGTGCGGACCTGTCCCTGGACTTCATCCAGCAACTGCTGGTCGAGGCCAACAAGAAGCTCTACAACGGTGCCGGCGAGCTGGCCCTGCTGGCCAACAACAAGCGCCTGGTGGCCTACACCGCCAACGCCGCCAAGCTGGGCGAGCCGGCCGACCAGGTGCTGGGCAGCGTGATCGCCGACAACCTGCGCAACCTCAGCGGTGACCAGCCGGCCTACGAGATCGACCGCGAGAATGGCCGCATCTTCCTGCTGGTGCCGTTCAAGGTCGCCGGCACCGATTCGCGCTGGATGCTCAGCCTCAACCTGCCGCTGGAAACGGTGATGGCCGACCTGCAAAAGCTCGAAGGCGACCTCACTGCCCAGCGCGACAGCGACATCCTCGGCATGAGCCTGGTGGGCCTGCTGATCGCCGCCCTGGGCCTGGTGATCATCTGGTTCGTCGGCTACGGCATCGCCAGCCCGTTGCGGCAGATGGTGGCCATGCTCGACGACATCGCCAAGGGCGAGGGCGACCTCACCCGCCGACTGCATTCCGACCGCGCCGACGAACTGGGCGCCATCGCCAACGGCTTCAACACCTTCCTCGCCAAGCTGCAAGCGATGATCAGCCAGGTGGTGACCTCGGTGCAGAAGGTCAGCGACTCCTCCGAGCACACCGCCGACATCGCCATCCGCACCAATCAGGGCGTGCAAAAGCAGCTGGCCGAGATCGAACTGGTGGCCACCGCCGTCCACGAGATGACCGCCACCGCCCAGGACGTGGCGCGCAACGCCACCCTGGCCGCCGAGGCAGCCAACAACGCCGACCAGGCCGCCAACGACGGCAAGCGCATCGTCCAGAGCACCACCGGCGCCATCAGCGCTCTGGCCGAGGAGATCGCCCGCGCCGTGGGCGTGGTGCAGAACCTGGCCAAGGACAGCGAGAACATCAACGCCATCCTGGTGGCCATCCGTGGCATCGCCGAGCAGACCAACCTGCTGGCCCTCAACGCCGCCATCGAGGCCGCCCGCGCCGGCGAGCAGGGCCGCGGCTTCGCCGTGGTGGCCGACGAGGTGCGCAACCTGGCGCAGAAGACCCAGCAGGCCACCGAGGAAATCCAGACCATGATCCAGCAGCTCCAGCAGGGGACGCGCGACGTGGTGCGGGTCATGCAGGACAGCCAGACCAAGACCGACACCAGCGTGCAGTCCGCCAGCGAGGCGGCCCAGGCGCTGGAGTCCATCACCCAGGCGGTGTCGGTGATCAACGACATGAACACCCAGATCGCCAGCGCCGCCGAAGAGCAGAGCGCCGTGGCCGAGGACATCAACCGCAACGTCACCAACATCGGCCAGGTGGCCAACGAGGTGGCCGGCGGCGCCGATGAAGCCTCCGCAGCCAGCGCCGAGCTGACCAAGCTGGCCGAGCAGCAGCGCCGGCTGATCAACCAGTTCAAGGTCTGACCCACGTCACCTCCCCGGCCACAGGGCCGGGGAGGTTTCCGGAAGATGAACGGCCCGGCACTTCGTCGGAAACGCCCCGCCCCCGCCCCGCCCCTCCGTTAGACTCGCCGCCGTTTTCGTGGCCCGCCCCGGGCCCGCTGGTCGTAGTCGCAGGCTGTGCCTGCCGCGGAGTTGATGATGTCCCTGCAGGCACTCTGGTCCCTCTACCAGGCCCACCCGCACCAGGCGGTCAACGGCCTGGCCCTGTTCTTCGCCGTCATCGGCAGCTGGCTGCTCATGGCCACTCGGCTGCGCGAGCAACGCGCCTCGGCCCGCCTGGTGGTGGAGAGCGATCTGGAAGAACTGGAGCAGGACGCCCCGGTCGACGAACGCAGCCAGAAGATCAACCGCTTCTTCTACGCCTTCGGCAGCTTCACCCTGGCCGTGGCCCTCGGCGTGTCCTGGGCCAGCACCCAGCTCTGACCGCGCAGTCCGCTGCAGAATGAAAAACGGCGACCCGAGGGTCGCCGTTTTGCTGTGGCCTGTTCGCCCTCAGAGCGGCAGGCCCGCCTGGGTGCGGTACTGGTTGCGCACCGGGTTGGCGTACTGCAGCACCAGCCACGGGCGATGCGCCTCGGGGCAGGCGTTCAGGCGGCGCTGCCACTCGGCCCGCGCACGGACAATCTCCTCGGCCCCGAACAGGCTTTCCAGCGCCGGCACGGCCAGTGCCTCGTCGCGTCCTTCCCACATCGCGTAGGCCAGGTAGTGCACCGGGAACAGCCGGTAGCCGGTGAGGATGCGCCGGTCCATCTCCGCCGCCAGCTGCTTGGCATCCACCGCCTCGTCGACGATCTCGCCACCAAAGGCCACGTGCACCCGGCCCTTGTAGCCGGTGATGCCGAGGGCGATGCTCGCGTCATCCTCGCCCGGCGCCTTCTCGTAGCCGCCGGTGGTGGCGCGAATGTACAGCTCGCGGGCCTTGGCCTGGTCGCAGGGGTCGTATTCGTAGCTGATGGACACCGGGACGATGTGCAGGTCGCGGACCACGTCGGCGAACGCCTCGTCCTTGCGGCTCATGTGGAACATCTTGAGGATCGCCGAATCGGTGCGGTCATCCCCGTCCTTGGCGCGGCCCTCCGCCTGGGCGATCCAGATCGACTGGCCGTCCTCGCGGATCGAATGGTTGATGTAGGCGGACAGCAACTGGTAGGCCGCCAGCTTCTCGCGGCGCCCGGCCAGGTTGCGGTGCACGATGAAGCTCTTGTTCAGGCGCATCAGGTCGCTGACAAAAGGCTTCTGCAGCAGGTTGTCGCCGATGGCGATGCGCGGCGTGGGGATGCCGGCGTGGTAGACCGCGTAGTTGACGAAGGCCGGGTCCATCACGATGTCGCGGTGGTTGGCGACGAACAGGTAGGCCCCGCCGGGCTTGAGCCGGTCCACTCCGGAGTAGGTGACGCCATCGGTGGCACGCTCGATGGTGGTGTCCACGTAGGGCTCGATCTTGTCCTGCAGCGCATGCACGGACTCGATGCCCTGGAACTCACGGCGCAGCCGATGGGCTATAACAGGCCTCAGCAGCCAGCCCAGCGGACCCGCCAGCCGGGGGAAGCGGTAGCGGGTGAGCGTCCCGATGAAGGCCGGGTCGGCGAACAGGCGTGCCAGAACCGCGGGCACCTCGGCGTCGTCATAGGGTCGGATGGCTTCGAATTCGCCCATCGTGTTCTCTTGTTCTGCTGCGGCTGTGGATAAGGATGTCGCCCCGCAATCCGGGGCCAGAAGTAGACCGGCGATTATACCTTCAAGTCACAGGGGAATATGGCGACATGCTGGAGACACAAGCGTACGACTGCCCATATTGCGGCGAAGCGGTGGACACCCTGCTCGACCTGTCCGGCGGCGACCAGCAGTACATCGAGGACTGTCCGGTGTGCTGCCGGCCCATCGTCTTCGACCTGCGCACCGACGGGCTCGACTGGAGCCTGGACGTGCGCCGGGAGGACGAGTGATGCAGCGCATCTACGAGCCCCGCGACCTGATCGAGGCCCAGCTGCTGCTGGGCATGCTCGCCAGCGAGGGCATCACCGCCCACCTGGCCGGTGCCCACCTGCTCGGCGGCGTTGGCGAGCTGCCCGGTGCCGGGCTGCTGGGGCTGATGGTGGACGAGGCGGACGCTGAACAGGCACGGTGCCTGATCGCCACGTACAATGCCGCCTCGCCCGTGCCCGGGGACGAGCCGGAAGGCTGCCCCGGCACCCTGTTGTGCTGAACCGAGAAGCCCATGTCCGGACGTTTCGCCCTGTTCCGCTGGTCCCCCGACTTCGCCGCCCTGCCCGGCTTCCCCGCCGACCAGCGCCCGCACTGGAACCTCGCGCCGAACATGCAGGTACTGATGCTGCGCCAGCAGGACGGCATCCAGCGACTGAACCTGGCCCGCTGGGGCCTGACCCCGGCCTGGCTGACCGACCTGTCGCGCACCCCTGCCCACGCCCGGGCCGAAACGGTGGCCGAACAGCCGATGTTCCGCGACGCCCTGCGCCGCCGCCGCTGCCTGGTACCGGCCAACGGCTTCTATGAATGGCGCGGGGTGCGCAAGCGTCCCTACTGGGTCAGCGGCGAGACCTCCCTGCTGCATTTCGCCGCACTCTGGGAGCCTTTCCCGGTCGGCGACACCGAGTACCTCAGCCTGGCCCTGATCACCCGCCCGGCCGCCGACCTGCGCCGCCCCCTGGTGCTGGACGCCGACGGCCAGCGCGCCTGGCTGGACGCTGACACCCCACAGGAAAGGATCCACGCCCTGCTCGACGGCCCTACCCCGCCCCTGCGCGAGCGTGCCCTGGCCACTCTGGTCAACGACCCGAAGCTGGATGGCCCCGAGTGCCTGACCCCCGCCTAGCGCGAATCGCAGGCACAAAAAAACCCGGCTCAAGGCCGGGTTTTTCGTCATCGACTGGCCTACTGCAGCAGCAGCTGGCCGATGGTCGGGTCCTTGAAGGCGCGGGTCAGCGCATCGCTCAGGACATTGCTCACCAGCTTGGTGTTGGTCTCCTGGTTCGGCGCGGTGCCGAAGCGCTGGTTCAGCGAAGCACCGTAGCGGCCGCTGTAGCGGCGGGTGGCATTCTGCACGTCGACGCGGAAGGTGGCGCTGATGTCCGCCTCGGTCACGTACATGCCTTCCTTAGGCGACTGGTACTTCAGCTCGGCCAGGGTCAGGGTCAGCTGGGGAGCGTTGTAGGCGTTGGGCGACGGGGTGAAGCCCAGCAGACGCACGGCGGCCTCGGCTTCGGCCTGCAGGCGCGGCAGGATGTCCTGGCCCTGCACGGTCACGTTGCTGGTGTCGGCGTACAGGCCGCCACGGGTGCCCAGCACCGGGGAAGGACGACCATCGGCGACCCGCACCACCACCGGCTGGCCCTGGCCGACCGGAGTCAGCGGGCCGGTGAGCTTGGGTTGCGGGCTGAGTTGTTGCGGGCTGAGGGCACAGCCGACCAGGGTCAGGCTGAGGGCGGCCAGCAGGCCGAGCAACGCGCGGTTCAGCATGCTTGATTCTCCAGGTTCGGAAACGAAAGGCCGGCAGTATAAGCGAGCCGGCGGGCCCGCCGACAGAGCACACGCCGATGGCGTTCTGACAGCGCCCGGGGCCGCGCGGTTCCTGTCATGACCCTGTCACGCCCAAGTGGGATAACGGTGCCGAACCCAAGGAGAGCCCGACGATGATGTCACTCTGGTCCCTGCTGGCCCCCCGCGCCAAACCCCGCCACTTCGCCCTGCTGGACGAGGCCGGTATCTGCCGCGGCCTGCACCAGGCCACCCAGGCCCCGGTACGCGGTCACTGGGTCGAGGTGGACGAGCCCTCCCCGTCCTGGATCGGCCAGCCCCTGCCGGTGCGTGCACGCCTCTCCCAGGCCACTCGGGACGCCCGCAGGCCCAGCGCGTTGGCGGCCTGACCGATGGATGAATAAAAGTCACGGGAAACGCTCAACACGCCCGCTTTCTCCGCTACAATCGCCCCCCGATTATAAGGTCGACTCCTGATCGGGCCCCGCAACACCCGCCGCGCCTCGCGCCGGCACTTCACACAGCCCCACAGAGAGCCGCCCACTATTCGCGCTGCCAACTACTGGCCTGCTGCTGTTTCCGCCCGATATGCAAACGCTTTTGCATGGACGTAGCGTGTCATCGCGCGATGGAAGCGGCCTGCCTCCAGGCAGGCGATTCTTTTGAGGTTCACGTCTCCAAAAGAGCGTGAGATGACGGTTTTTCACTACTTCACGAGAGAGTGGCGAGCAATGGCGCAAAACGAGAACGAAGCAGTGGACGTGTTGCTGGTCGGGGCCGGCATCATGAGCGCCACCCTGGCGACACTGCTGAAGGAACTCGATCCGGGCATCAAGCTGGAAATCGCGGAACTCCGCGAATCCGGTGCCGTGGAGAGCTCCAACCCGTGGAACAACGCCGGTACCGGCCATGCCGGGCTGTGCGAACTGAACTACACCCCCCAGGCAGCCGACGGCTCCATCGACATCAAGAAAGCGGTGCTCATCAACACCCAGTTCGAAGTGTCCAAGCAGTTCTGGGCCTACATGAGCGGGAAGCCGGCCTTCGGCAGCGCCCGTGACTTCATCAACCCGGTTCCGCACCTGTCCTTCGTGCGCGGCAAGGACATCCCGTTCCTGCGCAAGCGCTTCGAGGTGATCAGCCAGCACCACGCCTTCTCGCACATGGAGTATTCCGAAGAGCGCGAGACCCTGGCCAAGTGGATGCCGCTGATGATGCAGGCCCGCCCGGCCGACGAAGCCGTGGCCGCGACCCGTGCCGAGAACGGCACCGACGTGAACTTCGGCGCCCTGACCAACAAGTTGCTGGCCTACCTGACCACCCTCCCGGGTACTGCGGTCAGCTACTTCCAGAAGGTCACCGGCCTGAAGCGCACCGACAGCGGCTGGTCGGTCAGCATCCGCAACACCCAGAACGGCAGCACCCGTGAGGTGTCCGCACGCTTCGTCTTCCTCGGAGCCGGTGGCGGCGCCCTGCCGCTGCTGCAGATGTCCGGCATTCCGGAAGGCAAGGGCTTCGGCGGCTTCCCGGTCAGCGGCCAGTGGCTGCGCTGCGACAACCCCGAGGTGGTCAAGCGCCACCAGGCCAAGGTCTACAGCCAGGCCGAAGTGGGTGCCCCGCCGATGTCCGTGCCGCACCTGGACACCCGCGTGGTGGATGGCAAGAAATCCCTGCTGTTCGGGCCCTACGCCGGCTTCACCACCAAGTTCCTCAAGCACGGTTCCTTCCTCGACCTGCCGCTCTCGGTACGTCCCGGCAACCTCGGCCCGATGCTGGCCGTGGCCCGCGACAACATGGACCTGACCCGCTACCTGATCAAGGAAGTGATGCAGTCCCAGGAGCAGCGCCTGGACGCCCTGCGCAAGTTCTACCCGGACCTGGATCCGGCGGACTGGCGCCTGGAGATCGCCGGCCAGCGCGTGCAGATCATCAAGAAGGACGCCAAGAAAGGCGGCATCCTGCAGTTCGGCACCGAGCTGGTCTCGGCCGAGGACGGCAGCATCGCCGCCCTGCTGGGCGCTTCCCCGGGTGCTTCGGTCACCGTGTCGATCATGCTCAACCTGATCGAGCGCTGCTTCGGCGAACAGGCCCGCTCTGCCGAGTGGAGCAGCAAGCTGAAGGAGATCTTCCCGGCCCGGGAAAAGGCGCTGCAGGACGACGCCGAACTGTACCGGCAGATCAGCCGCCAGTCCGACGCCCGCCTTGGCCTGATCGACGCCCAGGCACCGGAAGCCACCGCTTCCGCCGGCTGAGCCGGGTGCCAATGAAAAAACCGCCCTTCATGGGCGGTTTTTTTATGGCCATGCCGACTCTCCGTTACGACCGCTGCTTACCAGGCCAGCGGGCGCTCCTCACTCTTCCAGAACAGCCACCGCCGCCGCTCCCGGTGATTGCCGGTGCCGATCTGCCACGCCGGGCGCCCGGCTTCCAGGTCGATGATCGACACCACCCCCGCGTAGCTGGCCGCCACCAGGGTGCGGCCGTCGGCGGACAGGTCCATGGCGCTCAGGGTCGAGCCCAGGTAGTGCTGCCACACCGCATTGCCCGACGCATCCACGCAGCGCAGGTAGCCATAGGCATCGCCGAGGACAAAGCGGCCGCCCATGGACACCCCGGCATAAACCCGCGCGCCTGGTTCGATCAGGGTCACGCCCTCGACGTCCTCGTAGTAGTCGGAATCCAGGCCCGGCGCGCGCGCCAGGTCCACGGCGATGGTGCCGCCGTTGTAGAAGTGGCAGGCATTGAAGGCCACGCTGCGGCCATCGCCGCTGAACAGCGCGA
Source organism: Pseudomonas sp. SLBN-26 (assembly GCF_006715895.1). Lineage (NCBI taxonomy): Bacteria > Pseudomonadati > Pseudomonadota > Gammaproteobacteria > Pseudomonadales > Pseudomonadaceae > Pseudomonas > Pseudomonas sp. SLBN-26. The sequence continues at coordinate 5,363,583 of NZ_VFOB01000001.1, read as the reverse complement.
AATGCGGGTACTCGCCGTGGGGGCCGATCTGGGCGACGGGGTTCAGCTCGCCGTCGAACAGCTGGTGCCGACCGTCCTGCGCACCGAGGGCGATCCAGCGGCCATCCGCCGACACCGCGCCGTGCTCCATGGACAGGCCGGTACCCTGGGGCTCGTCCGGCTCGGCGGACTCCAGCAGCATCGCGTTGTCCGGGTACAGGCGCCGAGCGCCGTCGGCCGCCAGCACGAAGATGCCGTCGGCACTGACCAGCAACACGCGCTGGCCATCCGGGAACGGCTGCAGGCGCGTCGGCCGGGGGAAGCCCTCGATGGGCTGCAGCGCCACGCCCTCCGGGGCGTCCTCGGTGCCACGGGGCCAGGCGCAGTGCAGCACCTCGGGCCCCTCCCAGCCCTCACGCACCACCACGCCGGCGGCATCGGCGGTGGCGTAGAACCGGCGGTTCGGGCAGGCACCGAAGTACTCCAGCCCCGGCAGCTCCTCCACCCGATCGGCGTGGATGCGCACCACCCGGCCGGCTTCCCAGGTGGCGCCGACGCGGGCGAGCACCGAACCGTCGTCCAGCAGCGCCAACTGGGCAATGCATTGCCCCTCTTCGTTGACGTGCCCGAACAGCGGCTCGTGGGCCGGCGGCCAGGCGTCGCGCAGTGCCTCCACCTGTCCATTGCGGTTGGCGTCGCGCAACGCTTCCAGCAGGTGCGGCACCAGCGCCTCGCGCCCCTCGGCGCTGGGCTCCTTGCCGGCGTTGTCCCAGCCGTCGCGCAGGCCACGCTCCACATAGGCGTTGATCGCCTGGGCGTAGGCGAGGGTCTGTTGCTGCCACTGGCGCTGGGCGTCGTCCCTGGTCATGGCTCACTCCTTTCGGTTCGGGGGTTCGTGTGCTGGGTCACGGTTTTTCCGCGGCCCATATATGCAGAAACCCGCACGAGGGCGGGTTTCCGGTGGACAGGTCGTGGCGCGTCAGCCACGGGCCGCCTGGACGGCTTCGATGTAGGGCTCGGCCTGGCGCTGGTCGCGGATCAGCGCGATGAAATCCTGGCCCTGGGCGTCGCGGGCATCGAGGTCCAGGCCCGCTTCGCGGAAGAAGCCGAGGAAGCGCTCGAAGTCGTCGATGCGCAGGCCACGGTAGGCCTTGACCAGCTTGTGCAGGGAGGGCGGGGTGCCGTCGGCGGGCTCGAAGTCGAGGAACAGCTTGATCGCGTCGTCGCTCATCTCTTCGCCAATCACCTGCTTCTTGTCTTTGCGCATCGTTCGCTCTCTCTGGCCGCACGTTGGGGGCCGGCAGTGTACCCCCGGGCCGGGCCGGGGCTCAACGCACCCGCACCGGCCCCAGGTGCAGGTCGGCCCACACGTGGCCGTTGGGGTAGCTGAGGAACTGGCAGTAGATCGGCCCGCCGTTGCGCAGCAGGTCGAGCACCGGGCGGTACTGGGACAGCGGGTAGTTCAGCGTGAGGGTGCGCGACTCGGCGTCGTAGGCGGCCTTCTTCAGGCTCTTGCCGTCCGCCTCGAAGTGGATCAGCACCGTGCTCAGGTCACCGGCCTTGGCCGCCTTGCTCACCGGTTTGGCGCGCAGCTTGACCAGGGTCGGCGTGGTGATCGGGATCGGCTGCTGGCTGGACTGGCGCTGGTTGCCGAGGGTGACGCTGAAGTCCACCACCTGCAGCAGCACCTGCTGGTCCGGCTGTTCGCTGCGCAGGCCGGCATCGTCGGGCGGCAGGAAGGCGGCGTGGGGCGGGGCGGCGGGAGCGGTCGGAGCCGGCGCGGCGGCCAGCGGCAGGCTGGTCAGCAGCAGCAGGGCACAGGCAAAGCGGGTACGGCGAGACATCGGCAACTCCCGGCTGGGTCAAGCGGGGCACTCTAGGGGCTGTCGCTTCCCTGACGCAAGCCGCCCAATCAACACCGCTCAGTGCTGACCGCCCTATAATCCGGCCTTCAGCCAAGGAGCCGCCATGACGCCCAACGTGCCGCTGTTCGCCGCCCTGCGCCAGACCCTGCGTGCGGGCTATTCGTGGGAGCGCCTGCGTGGCGACCTCGGCGCCGGGGTCACCGTCGGCATCATCGCCATCCCCCTGGCCATGGCGCTGGCCATCGCCGTGGGCGTGGCACCGCAGCACGGGCTCTACACCGTACTGGTGGCGGCGCCGCTGATCGCCCTCACCGGCGGCTCGCGCTTCAACATCTCCGGCCCCACGGCCGCCTTCGTGGTGATCCTGCTGCCGATCACCCAGCAGTACGGTCTCGGCGGCCTGCTGCTGTGCACGCTGATGGCCGGGTTGATCCTCCTGGCCATGGGCCTGGGCCGACTCGGGCGGCTGATCCAGTTCATCCCCTACCCGGTGATCCTCGGCTTCACCGCCGGCATCGGCATCGTCATCGCCACCCTGCAGGTGAAGGACCTGTTCGGCCTGAGCCTGCCGCACACGCCGCAGCACTACCTGGAGCAGGTGGAGCTGCTGGCCCTGGCACTGCCCGGCGCGCACCTGGGCGACACCCTGGTGGCGATGGTGTGCCTGGCGGTGCTGCTGGTCTGGCCGCGCTTTGTGCCCAAGGTGCCGGGGCACCTGGTGGCCCTGGCAGTAGGCGCCCTGCTGGGCCTGCTGCTGGAGGCCGTCGGCCTGCCGGTGGCGACCCTGGGCGAGCGCTTCAGCTACACCCTGGACGGCGTGAGCCACCCCGGCATCCCGCCCTTCCTGCCGGACTTCGCCTGGCCGTGGAACCTGCCCGGTGCCGATGGCCAGCAGCTGCGGCTGTCCTTCGAGCTGATCCGCCAGCTGCTCGCGCCGGCCTTCGCCATCGCCATGCTCGGCGCCATCGAGTCCCTGCTCTGCGCCGTGGTGGCCGACGGCATGGCCGGCACTCGCCACGACCCCAACGCCGAACTGGTCGGCCAGGGCCTGGGCAACCTGGTGGCGCCGCTGTTCGGCGGCATCACCGCCACCGCTGCCATCGCCCGCACGGCGGCCAACGTCCGCGCCGGGGCCTTCTCGCCCCTGGCGGCCATCATCCATGCCGGGGTGGTGCTGACCGCCATGCTGCTGCTCGCCCCGCTGTTCAGCTACCTGCCGATGGCCGCCCTGGCCGCGCTGCTGGTGATGGTGGCGTGGAACATGAGCGAGGCACGCCATGTGCTGCACACCCTGCGCATCGCCCCACGCAACGACGTGGTGGTGCTGCTGGTTTGCCTGGTGCTGACGGTGCTGTTCGACATGGTGCTGGCGGTGGGCGTCGGCCTGCTGCTGGCGGCGGGCCTGTTCATCAAGCGCATGAGCGAGCTGACCGACACACAGCCCATGCCCGGCCATGCCCAGCGCGCGCTGGGGGAACTGCCGGCCAGCGTGGTGCCCTACGTGATCAGCGGCCCGCTGTTCTTCGGTGCAGCCGACAAGGCGCTGAGCGTGCTGCGCATGCTCAACCCGCAGGTGCGTGTGGTGGTGGTGGAGATCAGCGCCGTACCGCTGCTGGACATGACGGCCCTGGCGGCCCTCGAAAGCCTGCTGGAGGACTACCGCCGGCAGGGCATCGGCCTGGTGCTGGTGGGCACCACGCCGCGCGTGCGCCTCAAGCTGCGCCGCGCCGGCATCCGCCGCGAGGAGGGCCGCCTGGCCTATGTGCAGACCCTGGAACAGGCGCGGGCCAAGGCGCTGCGCTGGGTGGGTGAGCCGGCGGGGTGAGTCAGGGGAACTGCGCGCGCATCCAGGCCAGATAGTCGGCGACACCCGGCTCCCCTTCCCGGGGCGCCCAGGGGGCGAACTCGCCCTCCGCCAGTGCGCGGTAGGGGCCTGCCTTGCATTCGAACAGCAGGCTGTCCGGCTCCAGCACCACCAGGGCGTGGAACTGCCCAGGCGGCAGGTCGACGCCGACGCATTCACCGCCGGCTTCCAGCAGGCGGGTCTCCTGCAGCGCGCCGTCGTCCGCGAACAGCATCAGCCCCAGGCGGCCGCGCAGCACCAGCAACGTCTCGGCCTTGTCGGCGCAGAGGTGGCGATGGGGGGCGATGTAAGTGCCGGGCTGGAGGCCCACCGCCAGGCGGTGGCAGGGCTCCTCCATGGCGTGCAGGTTGTGGTGCTGGCGCAGGCGCGGGCTGGCTGCGGCGCCTGCGGCCAGGCCATCGAACAGCGCCTGGTCGAGGAAGCGCGCGGCCACGGGGGTCACATGCCCTTGACGGCGAAGATGCCGGCGGCGTTGCGCCAGTAGCCCTTGTAGTCCATGCCGTAGCCGAAGATGTAGCGGTCTTCGCAGTCCAGACCCTTGTAGTCGGCCTTCAGGTCCGGGCGGGCCTTGCGGTCGTGGGTCTTGTCCATCAGCACGGCGGTGTGCACGCGTGCGGCACCGGCGTGTTTGCAGAAGTCGATGATGGCGGCGAGGGTGTGCCCCTCGTCGAGGATGTCGTCGATGATCAGCACGTCGCGGTCGATGAAGGAGATTTCCGGCTTGGCCTTCCAGAACAGCTCGCCGCCGCTGGTTTCATTGCGGTAGCGGGTGGCGTGCAGGTAGGACAGCTCCAGGGGGAAGGCCAGCTTGGGCAGCAGCTTGCCGGCGAAGATCAGGCCGCCGTTCATCACGCAGAACACCACCGGGTTGCGTTCGGCCAGGTCGACATTGATCGCGGCGGCGACCTGGTCGATGGCGGCCTCGACTTGGGCATCGGTGAACAGGCAATCGGCTTCGGCCATTACCTGGCGGATGTGGGCGAGATCGACGGGCATGGCGAGGGTTCCTCAGGTCGGCTGGTCGGGCCCCGCTTCCGACGGAAGCTGTCCGGGGCGTCAATAAAAAAAGGGCGCAACGTTACCCATCCGCCCTCCTCCCGGCAAGCCCTGCCGGACGAGTGAGCGATGGTGCGCCAAGCGCGCCCGCAGGGGAAGCCCGCGGCCCTGTGACCCATGAGTCATCTCACGACATGGCACGGGCAATGCTTTAATCTATCGCGATTTTTTTGCCAGCCCGCCGGAGTGATTCCACATGCCCATTCGAGAGATCCGCCACCCGCTGATCCGCCACAAGATCGGCCTCATGCGCCGCGCCGACATCAGCACCAAGAACTTCCGCGAACTGGCCCAGGAAATCGGCGCCCTGCTCACCTACGAAGCCACCAACGACCTGCCCCTGGAGAACTACGAGATCCAGGGCTGGGCCGGCCCGGTGCAGGTGGAGAAGATCGCCGGCAAGAAGATCACCGTGGTGCCCATCCTGCGCGCCGGCATCGGCATGCTGGACGGCGTGCTCAGCCTGGTGCCGGGGGCCAAGGTCAGCGCCGTGGGCGTGGCGCGCAACGAGGAAACCCTCGAAGCCCACACCTACCTGGAGAAGCTGGCCCCGGAGATCAACGAGCGCCTGGCGCTGATCATCGACCCGATGCTGGCCACCGGCGGCTCCATGGTCGCCACCATCGACCTGCTCAAGCGTGCCGGCTGCAAGGAAATCCGCGCGATGGTGCTGGTGGCCGCGCCGGAGGGCATCAAGGTGGTCAACGACGCCCACCCGGACGTGATGATCTACACCGCTTCCATCGACCAGAAGCTCAACGAACATGGCTACATCATCCCGGGCCTGGGCGATGCCGGTGACAAGATCTTCGGCACCAAGCAGAAGGACACCTGATCCATGAGCGACGACTACAACGATCCGCTCTGGCGCCAGGTGCTGTCCGGCGCGCAGATGCTCTTCGTGGCCTTCGGCGCCCTGGTGCTGATGCCGCTGATCACCGGCCTGGACCCGAACGTCGCGCTGTTCACCGCCGGCATGGGCACCCTGCTGTTCCAGCTGGTGACCGGGCGCCAGGTGCCGGTGTTCCTGGCATCGAGCTTCGCCTTCATCACCCCCATCATCCTCGCCAAGGGCCAGTTCGGCCTGGCCGCGACCATGGGCGGCGTGGTGGCAGCGGGCTTCGTCTACACCTTCCTGGGCCTGGCGGTGAAGATCAAAGGCACCGGCTTCATCGACCGCCTGCTGCCGCCGGTGGTGATCGGCCCGGTGGTGATCTCCATCGGCCTGGCCATGGCCCCCATCGCCGCCAACATGGCCATGGGCAAGGGCGGTGACGGCACCCAGCTGATCCCCTACGGCACCGCCATGTGGATCTCCATGCCGGCCCTGCTCACCACCCTCATCGTCGCGGTCTTCGGCAAGGGCATCTTCCGCCTGGTGCCGATCATCGCCGGCGTGCTGGTGGGCTTCGTCCTGTCCTTCTGGTTCGGCGTGGTGGACACCGCCAAGATCGCGGCGGCGCCCTGGCTGGAGCTGCCCAACTTCGTCGCCCCCGAGTTCAACTGGCAGGCCATCCTGTTCATCGTCCCGGTGGCCCTGGCCCCGGCGATCGAGCACATCGGCGGCGTCATCGCCGTGGGCAGCGTGACCGGCAAGAACTACCTGAAGACCCCGGGCCTGCACCGCACCCTGCTGGGCGACGGCCTGGCCACCTCGGCCGCCGGCCTGTTCGGCGGCCCGCCGAACACCACCTACGCGGAAGTGACCGGCGCGGTGATGCTGACCAAGAACTACAACCCAAAGATCATGACCTGGGCGGCGGTGTTCGCCATCGGCCTGGCCTTCATCGGCAAGTTCGGCGCCATCCTGCAGAGCATCCCGGTGCCGGTCATGGGCGGCATCCTCTGCCTGCTGTTCGGCTCCATCGCCGCCGTGGGCCTGAACACCATGATTCGCCACCAGGTGGACCTGGCCGAAGCGCGCAACCTGGTGATCGTCTCCGTCACCCTGGTGTTCGGCATCGGCGGCATGCTGGTGGGCACCGGTACCGGCCAGGACGACTTCGGCCTCAAGGGCATCGCCCTCTGCGCCATCGTCGCCATCGCCCTCAACCTGATCCTGCCCGGTCACCAGACCTGGAAGCACAAGGCGGCGGACGACACACCGGACATCTGAGTCCTGCCCCAATAAAGAGCCCCGCCATCGCGGGGCTCTTTATTGGGGGCTCGTGCAACACCACACGTGCCAACCGACAACGCGCAGGGTGGGCTTCAGCTCACCATTCCCCCCTCCCCGGATCAGGCATCCGCCAGCTTCGCCGCCGGCATCACGCTGGGCGCCACCCATTGCTTCAGCCGCTCGACACTCTCCCGATACGGCTTGAGGCCCATCCACAGCAACACCACGGAGCTGCCCACCGCCAGGGTGGTGACGATCAGCAGCGACCAGCGCAGGGCCAGGTCGTCGGCGAAGACGAAGTCGGTGACCAGCGCCACCGCCGTGGGGCCGAGCCCGAGGCCGATGAGGGTGATGACGAACAGGTAGATGGCCGAAGCCTGGCCGCGCATGGTGTTGGGCATGATCTCCTGGATCGCTGCCGGCGCCACGCCGAAGGGCATGCTCAGGCAGAACACCGTCGGCGCCATCACCACCGTCACCCAGGCGGCATCGTCGAGGAGCGGGAACAGGATCACCAGCGGCAACGCGCCCAGGGCGGCGAGCAGGCCGACGCGCATGTTGGCGTCGCTGCGGCCGCGCTTGGCCATCCAGTCCGCCAGGCGCCCGCCGAACACCACGCCCAGGCAGCCGAACACCGCCACCAGGGAGCCGTAGACGACGCCGACGTGCCCGGCATCCCAGCCGTGGGTGCGGATGTAGTAGGTGGGAATCCAGGCCGCACTGCCGTAGCCGGCAAAGGACAGCCCGGCGAAGCCGAGGTTGTGGCACAGCACCGTGCGGCGGTTGCTGCGCAGGTAGCGGCCGACCTCCGACAGCGGCACCGCGACGCCGGAGCCGACGCCCCGCCGCTCGGGCTCGCGCACCGCCAGCATCAACAAGGTGAACAGCACCCCGGCGGCGCCGAGGATGAGGAAGATCAGCTGCCAGGGCCGCACGTCCCCCAGCAGCGGCAGGTGCACGTCGCCCTGGGCCGAGGCGAACTTGATCACCAGGCCGCCCACCAGGAAGGCCAGCCCAGAACCCAGGTACACCCCCATGGAATAGACGCTGATGGCGGTGGCGCGGCGCTCCCGGGGGAAGCTGTCGGCGATCAGCGAATAGGCCGCCGGCGACAGGGCCGCCTCGCCGACACCCACGCCGATGCGGCAGACGAGGAACTGCCAGTAGAGCTTGGCCAGCCCACAGGCGGCAGTGGCGGCGCTCCAGAAGAGCACGCCGATGGCGATCAGCCCGCGTCGGCTGCGGGTATCGGCCAGGCGCCCAAGGGGGATGCCGCACACGGTATAGAACAGCGCGAAGGACAGCCCCATGAGCAGGCTCATCTGGGTGTCGCTGATGACCAGGTCGCGGCGGATGGGGCCCACCAGCAGGTTGAGGATCTGCCGGTCGATGAACGACAGCACGTACGCCACCATCAGGATGGCGACGGTGGTCCAGGCTCGCAGGCCCGAGGGATAGCCGTTGTTGTTGTTCTGCATGGGCTCTCCTCGGCGCCGCCGGTGCGGCGCACGACGGGTGGAAGGAGCGCCCAGCTTAGGTGCAGGCGGGGTGGGGCAGCGGCCTTATAGGCCAGGCGAATGCCCGGGCTGCCCCCGGGCTGATGCTCAGAGCAGGCGCTGGGCCTTGCCGGAAAGGCTGGCCAGGGCCTGGGCCCATTGCGGGTGGTCGTTCATGCAGGGCACCAGCACCAGGTCCTCGCCGCCGGCGGCGATGAACTGCTCGCGCCCGCGGTCGCCGATCTCCTCCAGGGTCTCGATGCAGTCGGCGACGAAGGCCGGGCACATCACCAGCAGTTTCTTCACCCCCTGGGCCGCCAGTTCGTCGAGGCGGCTTTCGGTGTAGGGCTCGATCCACTTGGCGCGGCCCAGGCGCGACTGGAAGGACACCGACCACTGCCCCGGCTGCAGCCCCATGCGTGCGGCGAAGCCTTCGCTGGTGCGGTAGCACTGGGCGCGGTAGCAGCGGGCGAGCACCTGGCCCTCGGCGCGCTGGCAGCAATCCGCGCCCTTCAGGCAGTGGCTGCCGCTGGTATCGGCCTTGTGCAGATGACGCTCGGGCAGCCCGTGGTAGCTCATCAGCAGGTGGTCGAAGCCTTGCTCCAGGTGCGGGCGGGCACTGGCCACCAGGGCGTCGAGGTACTCGGGCTGGTCATAGAAGGGGTCGAGCACCTGCACCTGGAGCTTGAGGCCGTGGGCCGCGATGACCCGGCGCGTCTCCTGCTCGACGGTGGTGGTGGTGCTGTCGGCGAACTGCGGGTACAGCGGCGCCAGCGTCACGCGCTTCACGCCCTGGCGCACCAGCTCCTGCAGGGTGTTCTCGATGGAGGGCTCGCCGTAGCGCATCGCCAGGGCCACCGGCCCCTGGGGCCAGAACGGCCGGGTGGCCTCTTGCAGGCGGCGGCTGAGGGTCACCAGTGGCGAGCCCTCGGGCCACCAGATGGAGGCGTAGGCATGGGCCGACTGCGCCGGCCGCTTGATCAGGATCAGCGACACCAGCAGGCGGCGCAGCGGCCAGGGCAGGTCGATGACGTAGGGGTCCATGAGGAACTGGTTGAGGTAGCGGCGCACGTCCTCCACCGAGGTGGACGACGGCGAACCCAGGTTCACCAGCAGCAGCGCGTGATCGGTCATGGAACATCCTTCTTGGGCCCGACCAGGTCAGCCAGCGCCCGGTCGAGGTCGTTGAAACGAAAGGTGAAGCCGGCCTCCAGCAATCGGCTGGGCAGGGCCCGCTGGCCGCCGATCATCAGGATCGACATTTCCCCCAGCAGAAGCCGCAGCACCGCGGCCGGCGTCGGCAGCCAGACCGGCCGCCCGAGGGCACGGCCCAGGCTGCGGGCGAAGTCGGCGTTGCGGGCCGGCTGCGGCGCGCACGCATTATAGGGACCGCTCGCGCCGTCCAGCCGCAAAAGAAAATCCATCGCGGCGATTTGATCTTCCAGATGAATCCACGGCCACCACTGGCGTCCGCTGCCCATGGTGCCGCCGAGGCCGAAGCGGAACTGCGGCAGCAGGCGCGACAAAAAGCCGCCACGGGGCGACATCACCAGGCCGATGCGCAGCAGCACCACGCGGATGCCCAGGGCTTCGGCGTCACGGGCGGCGTCTTCCCAGGCCTGGCACAGCTCGCTGGCGAAATCACCTTGTCCGGGTGGGGCGTCCTCGCGCAGCTCGCGCTCGCCGCCGTCGCCGTACCAGCCCACCGCCGAGCCGTTGAGCAGCAGCGCCGGGCGCTGGCTGCGGGTACCCAGCCAGGCCACCAGACGCTCGGTCAGCGCCACGCGGCTGGCCAGCAGGCTGGCTTTGCGGGCACGGGTCCAGGGGCGGTCGGCAACGGGTTGGCCGGCAAGGTTCACCACCGCGTCCAGCGGGCCGTCCCCGTAGTCTTCCAGCCGGGCGATGCCACGCACCGAAGCGGTGCACAGGCGCGGTACATCCTGGGGCCGACGGCTCAAGACCGTCAGTTGGTGACCTTCGGCAACCCAGCGCCGGCACAGGGCGCTTCCAATAAGCCCAGTACCGCCGGTCAGCAATATGTGCATGGCATCCTCCTCGCATGGCACCAACTGGAAATATCGCCCTAGTCTGAATCATGACGGGGCACAGGTTGGCTCCATCACGGTCACACCCCTTGAAGGCATCGCGATTGGAACCGATCATCCCTGTACAATTCAAGCAATCTGTACAGGTTTGTCAGCCCGACCTGCAGTCACGCACAAAGGTATCGAGGTAGACCATGAACACACCCATCGCAATCATCGGGACCGGCCTCGCGGGCCTCTCCGCCGCCCAGGCGCTGAGCGCCGCCGGGCATGCCGTGCAGCTCTTCGACAAGAGCCGCGGCAGTGGCGGACGAATGGCCAGCAAGCGCAGCGACGCCGGCTCCCTGGACCTGGGCGCGCAGTACTTCACCGCCCGCGACCGCCGCTTCAACGAAGTCGTCCAGCAATGGCGCGAACACGGCTGGGTCGCCGAGTGGACGCCCACCCTCTACAACTTCCGCAACGGCACCCTCTCGCCCTCCCCGGACGAGCAGGTGCGCTGGGTCGGCACCCCACGCATGAGCGCCATCACCCGGGCCCTGATGGGCGCGCTGCCGGTGAACTTCAGCTGCCGCATCACCGAGGTGTTCCGCGGCGAGCAGCACTGGAGCCTGCTGGACGCCGAGGGCCAGAGCCACGGCCCCTTCAGCCACGTCATCATCGCCACCCCCGCGCCCCAGGCCACCACCCTGCTGGCTGCCGCCCCCAAGCTCGCCGGGGTCGCCGCCAGCGTCGCCATGGAGCCCACCTGGGCCGTGGCCCTGGCCTTCGAGAAACCGCTGGAGACGCCCGTCGAAGGCTGCTTCGTGCAAGGCAGCGGGCTCGACTGGGTGGCGCGCAACCGCACCAAGCCCGGTCGCGACAACAGCCAGGACACCTGGGTGCTGCACGCCACAAGCGCCTGGAGCCGCCAGCACCTGGACCTGCCCAAGGAGGCGGTGATCGAGCAGCTCTACGGCACCTTCGCCGAGCTGATCGGCTGTGCCGTGCCGCCGCCGGCCTTCACCCTGGCCCACCGCTGGCTCTACGCGCGCCCGGCCCAGGCCCACGAATGGGGCGCCCTGGCCGATGCCGACCTGGGGCTCTACGCCTGCGGCGACTGGTGCAGCTCCGGCCGCGTGGAAGGCGCCTGGCTGAGCGGGCAGGACGCCGCCCGCCGCCTGCTCGAACACCTCTGACGGTCGCACACCGTCCCACCGGCGACCCCGGACAGGTCGCCGGTAAAGTTGTACAAGGCTATTGATTTGTACAACGGCACGCCTATGATGAACACAGGTTGTACAAACCACAGAACCTGTACAAGTTCATCCGAGGCACCGCATGTCCAGCGCCCCCACTGCCCAGCCCCCCAAGATCGGCATCAGCGCCTGCCTGATGGGCGAGGAAGTCCGCTTCAATGGCGGGCACAAGGAGTCCCGCCTGTGCAGCCAGTTCCTCGCCCGCCACCTGGAATTCGTCCGCGTCTGCCCGGAGGTCGGCATCGGCCTCGGTACGCCGCGCCCGACCCTGCGCCTGGTGGGCGACCCCGCCGCCCCGCGCGCCGTGGGCAGCCGCGACGAGCGTGACGTCAGCGATGCCCTGCGCGACTACGGCCGGCAGACCGCCGAGCGCCTGGACGACCTGGACGGCTTCATCTTCATGCAGAAGTCGCCCTCCTGCGGCCTCTACCGGGTCAAGGTCTACCAGGACAACGGCTACCCCGCCGAAGGCGGCGGACGCGGCCTGTTCGCCGAGACCTTCTGCGCCGCCCGCCCCGACCTGCCGGTGGAGGAAGAAGGCCGCCTGTGCGACCCGGTGCTGCGGGAGAACTTCCTCACCCGCGTCTACGCCCACGCCGAATGGCGCGCCCTGCAGGCCGAGGGGCTGACCCGGCGCGGCATCCTCGAATTCCACGCCCGCTACAAGTACCAGCTGATGGCCAGCGACCCCGCGCGCTACCGCGCCCTGGGGCGGATGCTCGGCGGCATCGGCGAACACCACCCCGAGGAACTGGCGCCGCGCTACTTCAGCGAGCTGATGAAGGGCCTCAGCCGCTGCGCCACCCGGGGCACCCACAGCAACGTCCTGCAGCACCTGTCGGGTTACCTGAAGGACGCCCTGTCCCGCGAGGAGAAGGCCGAAATGCAGGCCCTGATCGACAAATACCGCGCCGGCATCGTGCCGCTGGTGGTGCCCATGACCCTGCTCAAGCACCACTTCGCCCGCCACCCGCACCCCTACATCGCGCAGCAGGCCTACCTGCAACCGCATCCCGAAGACCTCAGCCTGCGCAACGCCATCTGACCATGGACGAACAGGACGACATCCCCCTCGACGCCGAGTGCCAGGCAGCCCTGGAACGCGGCCTGCTGCCGATTCGCGACGTGTCGCGGCTCACCGGCGTCAACGCCGTGACCCTGCGCGCCTGGGAACGGCGCTACGGCCTGGTGTTGCCCCACCGCACCGCCAAGGGCCACCGCCTCTATGACGCCGGGCACCTGGCGCGCATCCGCGCCGTGCTCGCCTGGCTGGACCGCGGCGTGCCGGTCAGCCAGGTCAAGGCGCTGCTGCGCGGCGGCCAGAGCCCGGACATCGACATCACCTCCCAGTGGGACGAGCAGCGCGCCAAGCTGCTGGAAGCCATCGACGCCCTCGCCGACCGGCGCCTGGACGAGCGCTTCAACGCCGCCCTGTCGCTCTACCCGCCCCACACCCTGTGCCAGCAGCTGCTGCTGCCCCTGCTCACCCAGCTGGAAAGCCGCTGGCGCGACCAGTACGGCGCACGGCTGGAGCGGGTCTTCTTCAATGCCTGGCTGCGCAGCAAGCTGGGCACCCGCATCCACCACAACAACCGCCAGAACAGCGGCGCGCCGCTGCTGCTGATCAACCCCTGCGAGCAGCCGATGAACCCCGGCCTCTGGCTCACTGCCTGGCTGGCGAGCAACACCGGCTGCCCGGTGGAGGTGCTGGAGTGGCCGGTGCCGGTGGCCGAGCTGCCCCTCGCCCTGGCCCGCATGGAGCCACGCGCCCTGGCCTTCCACGCCGACCACGCATTGAACGGGCAGCTGCCGCGCCTGCTGATGGGCCACGCCTGCCCGGTGCTGCTCAGCGGCGCCGCCGTGCGCATCCACCGCGAAGCGCTGGCACCGCTGGAACACGACCACCCCGACATCCACCTGGCCGACGACCCGGTCGCGGCCCTGAACACCCTGTCTGGGCTCGGCCTGCTGGCCGGCTCCTGAGGTTCCCATGCAGCAACTGATCTGGTTCCGGTGCGACCTGCGGGTCCACGACAACACCGCCCTGACCGCCGCCCTCCAGGCCGGCCCGACCCTCGCCCTGTTCCTGGTCAGCCCCGGCCAGTGGCAGGCCCACGACGACGCAGCGGCCAAGGTCGACTTCTGGCTGCGCAACCTCGTCGAACTGCAACGCGAACTGCAGGCCCTGAACGTACCGCTGCTGGTGCGCCACATCGACCACTGGGACGAAGCGCCCGAAACCATCGCCCGACTGTGCCGCGAGCATTCCGTGGGCAGCGTCCAGGTCAACGAGGAATACGGCATCCACGAGCAGCGCAGGGACGAGGCCGTGCACGCCCGCCTGGCCCGCGACGGCATCACCCTGCACAGCCACCTCGACCAGTTGCTGTTCCGCCCCGGCAGCGTGCTGACCCGTACCGGTGGCTACTTCCAGGTCTACAGCCAGTTCCGCAAGGTATGCTACGAGCGCCTGCACAGCGCCCTGCCTCCGTGCCTGCCGCTGCCCGCCGCCCAGGCGCCGCTGACTGTGGCCAGCGACCCGCTGCCGGAAGCCGTGGACGGCTTCCCGACGCCGCCGCAGAGCCTGCGTGACCTGTGGCCCGCCGGCGAGCGCGCGGCCCTGGCCCGCCTGGCGGCCTTCGCCGAGGACGACCTGCACGGCTACCGTGACCGCCGCGACCTGCCCGCCGAGCCCGGCACCAGCCAGCTCTCGCCCTACCTCGCGGCCGGCGTGGTCTCCCCGCGCCAGTGCCTGCACGCCGCCCTGACGCAGAACCGCGGCGAGTTCGACAGCGGCAGCGAAGGCGCCGTGACCTGGATAAACGAACTGCTCTGGCGCGAGTTCTACAAGCACATCCTGGTGGGCTACCCCCGCGTCAGCCGGCACCGCGCCTTCCGCCCGGAGACCGAAGCACTGCCCTGGCGCAATGCCCCGGCCGACCTGGAAGCCTGGCAGCAGGGCCGCACCGGCGTGCCCATCGTCGACGCCGCCATGCGCCAACTGCTCGCCACCGGCTGGATGCACAACCGCCTGCGCATGATCACCGCCATGTACCTGACGAAGAACCTGCTCATCGACTGGCGCGAGGGCGAGCGCTGGTTCATGCGCCACCTGGTGGACGGCGACCTGGCCGCCAACAACGGCGGCTGGCAGTGGAGCGCCTCCACCGGCACCGACTCCGTGCCCTACTTCCGCGTATTCAACCCGGTCACCCAATCCCGTCGCTTTGATCCCAAGGCGCGCTTCCTGCGCCAGTGGCTGCCGGAGCTGGGCCGCCTGGACGACGACGCCGTGCACGACCCATCCGCCCTTGGCGGGCTGTTCGGCGTGCAGGGCTACCCGCGCCCGCTGGTGGACCTGGCGGCCAGCCGTGACCGCGCCATCGCCGCCTTCCGCGACCTGCCCAAGGAGCCCCGCTGATGGACGCCTTCCTGCCGCGCTTCGCCGAGGACTTCGCCGCCATCGGCCGCGACAGCCTGGACCGCCTGGGCCAGCTCTACAGCGACGACGTGGTGTTCCAGGACCCGCTGCACCGCATCGAGGGCCTGACCGCCCTGCGCCGCTATTTCGCCGAGCTGTACGAGAACGTCGAGGCGCTGGCCTTCCAGTTCCACGGCCATGACAGCGTCGGGGAGGGCGAGGGCTACCTGCGCTGGACCATGCGCTACCGTCATCCGCGCCTGGCCGGTGGCCGCGAGATCGCCGTGGAAGGCTGCTCACACCTGCGCTGGCGCGACGGCCGCGTGTACCACCACCGCGATTACTTCGACGCGGGCGCCTTGCTCTACGAACACCTGCCGCTGATGGGGCGGGTCATCCACTGGCTGAAAGGGAGATTGGCATGAGTACCCGACGCATCTGGCTCACCGGTGCCAGCAGCGGCATCGGCGCCGCGCTGGCCGAGTGCCTGCTGGAACAGGGCCACCACCTGGCCCTCACCGCGCGCTCGCTGGCCGCGCTGCAAGCCTTCGAGCAGCGCTACCCCGGCCAGGTGCTGGCCCTGCCCGGCGACCTCGGCGCCCCGGGCGTGGCGGCCGACATCGGCGAGCACATCAAGGCGCACTGGGGCGCGCTGGACACCGCCATTCTCAACGCCGGCACCTGCGAATACCTCGACGCCCGCCAGTTCGACGCCGACATGGTGGAACGGGTGGTCAATCTCAACCTGGTGGGCAGCGCCCGCTGCATCGAGGCGGCCCTGCCGCTGCTACGGGCCGGCCGCGATCCCCACCTGGTGGGCGTGGCCAGCGCCGTGACTCTGTTCGAACTGCCCCGCGCCGAAGCCTATGGCGCCTCCAAGGCCGGCCTGCGCTACCTGCTGCAATCGCTGCGGGTGGACCTGGCCAGCGAAGGCATCGACGTCACCGTGGTCAGCCCCGGCTTCGTCGACACCCCGCTGACCCAGCGCAACGACTTCCCCATGCCCATGCGCTGGCCGGTGGAGCGGGCCGCCCGCTACATCGCCGAGCGCCTGGAACGCCGCCCGCTGGACATCGCCTTCCCGCGCCCCTTCATCCTCACCCTCGGCCTGCTCGGGAGCCTGCCCGCGCGGCTGCGACTGGCCATCGGCAAACGCCTGTCGCGCAACGGAGCCCCTTCATGAAGATCGCCATCATCGGCAGCGGCATCGCCGGCCTCACCACGGCCTACCTGCTGAACCGCCGCCACGACATCCAGGTGTTCGAGGCCAGCGACTGGATCGGCGGCCACACCCACACCGTGGACGTCACCCTGCACGGGCGCAGCTACGCGGTGGACACCGGGTTCATCGTGTTCAACGACTGGACCTACCCGAACTTCATCCGCCTCATGGAGCAGCTGGGCGTGGCCCACCAGCCCACCGAGATGAGCTTCTCCGTGTGCGACCCGGCCAGCGGCCTGGAATACAACGGCAACAACCTCAACAGCCTGTTCGCCCAGCGCAGCAACCTGCTCTCCCCGGGGTTCTGGGGCATGCTGCGGGACATCCTGCGCTTCAACCGCGAATCCCTGGCCGACCTCGACAGCGGCCGCGTGCCCACCAGCGCCACCCTCGGCGACTACCTGCGCGAACGCGGGTACGGCCAGCGCTTCCGTGACCACTACCTGGTGCCCATGGGCGCGGCCATCTGGTCCACCTCCCTGGAGGACATGCTGGCCTTCCCCCTGGCGTTCTTCGTGCGCTTCTTCAAGAACCACGGGCTGCTCTCGGTCAACGACCGGCCGCAGTGGCGGGTCATCAGCGGCGGCTCGCGCAGCTACGTGGCGCCCCTGACGGAAAGCTTCGCCGAGCGCATCCGCCTGGCCTGCCCGGTCAGCCGCGTGGAGCGCGATGCCGACGGGGTGACCGTGCACAGCGCCGCCGGCGCCGAACGCTTCGACCAGGTGGTGTTCGCCTGCCACAGCGACCAGGCCCTGACCCTGCTGGCCGAGCCGAGCCAGGCCGAGCGCGAGATCCTCGGCGCCCTGCCCTACGCCGACAACGAGGTGGTGCTGCACACCGACGCCCGCCTGCTGCCCCGCCGCAAGCTGGCCTGGGCCAGCTGGAACTACCGCCTCGGCGGCCCGGCGCACCAGCCGGCGGCCGTGACCTACGACATGAACCGCCTGCAAGGCATCGAGGCGCCGGAGACCTTCTGCGTCAGCCTCAACCAGACCGACGCCATCGACCCGGCACGCATCCTTGCGCGCTTCACCTACGCTCATCCTCAGTACAGCCTGGCCGGCATGCAGGCCCAGGCGCGTTGGGGGGAAATCAGTGGCCAGCAGCACAGCCATTTCTGTGGCGCCTACTGGGCCAACGGCTTCCATGAAGACGGCGTGGTCAGCGCCCTGCGCGTGGCCCGTGCATTCGGGGAAAACCTGTGAACAGCGCCCTCTACAGCGGCTGGGTGCAGCACCGTAGGCACAGCCCGCGGGCCCATGCCTTCCGCTACCGCATCGGCCTGCTGTACCTGGACCTGGACGAACGCGAGGCGGTACTCGGCCTGTCGCCCCTGGCCGGCAGCGGGCGCTTCGCGCCCTTCTCCTTCCGCGAGCGGGACTACCTGTGCGCCTACACCGCCAACGGCCAACCCCTGGCCGAAGCGGCCCGCCAGCTGGTGGCCGAGGCCCTCGGCGAGCGGCCGGAGGGCCCGGTGTGCCTGCTCACCCAGGTGCGCAGCTGGGGCCTGGCCTTCAACCCGGCGAGCTTCTACTACTGCCACCACGCCGACGGCCGCCTGGCGGCCATCCTCTGCGAGGTGACCAACACCCCCTGGCGCGAGCGCTACCACTACGTGGTGCCGGCCCAGGGCGACGGCGCCCAGCGCATCCAGGTGGACAAGGCCTTCCACGTCTCGCCCTTCATGCCCCGCGACATGACCTACCGGATGGCCTTCACCCCGGTGAGCCAGCGCCTGGGGGTGCACATCGAGAACTGGCGCGAGGGTCAGCGCGCCTTCGACGCCACCCTCGACCTGACCCGCGAGCCGCTGGACCGGGGCAGCCTGCACCGCTACCTCGCACGCTTCCCCTGGATGACCGCCAAGACCGGCCTGGCCATCTACTGGCAGGCCCTGCGCCTGCTGATCAAACGCACGCCCATTTTCAACCATCAGGTGGCGGCGGACGCTTACCGCGTCGCCGTCCCGCTTTCCCAGGAGCATGACCATGAAAAACCCTAGCCTCGCCCGGACCGGTCTGTTCGGCGGCAACGGCTTGGCCAGCGGCCTGCTGAGGCGGCTGGTGACCTCGCGCCTGGCGCAGCTGCGCCACGGCCAGCTCACCGTGCTGGAAGACGGCGAGGAGCACGTCTACGGCGACCCGCGCGCCACCCTGCGGGCACGCATCGAGATCCTCGACCCGGCAGCCTGGGCGCTGGTGGCCAGCAACGGCTCCATCGGCTCCGGCGAAGCCTACGTCCACGGCTACTGGACCACCCCGGACCTGACGGCGGTGATCCGCGTGTTCGTCGCCAACCTCGACGTGCTGGACGACATGGAAGGCGGCCTGGCGCTGCTCGGCCGCCCGCTGCTGCACGGCCTGCACTGGCTCAACCGCAACACCCGCGCCGGCTCCCAGCGCAACATCTCCGCCCACTACGACCTGGGCAACGACCTGTTCGAGCGCATGCTGGACCCGACGATGATGTACTCGGCGGCCCAGTACGAGCACCCGGAGCAATCCCTGGAGGCCGCGCAGCTGAACAAGCTGGAGCGCATCTGCCAGAAGCTGCGCCTGACCCACGACGACCACCTGCTGGAGATCGGCAGCGGCTGGGGCGGCATGGCCATCCACGCCGCCACCCGCTTCGGCTGCAAGGTCACCAGCGTGACCCTCTCCCACGAGCAGCACGCCCACTGCCAGAAGCGGATTGCCGAGCTGGGCCTGCAGGACCGGGTGGAGGTGCTGCTGAAGGACTACCGCGACCTGGAGGGCCGCTTCGACAAGCTGGTCTCCATCGAGATGATCGAGGCCGTGGGCCACCGCTTCCTGCCCACCTATTTCGCCCAGTGCGCACGCCTGCTGAAGGACGACGGCCTGATGCTGCTGCAGGCCATCACCATCCGCGACCAGCGCTACGAGCAGGCCAAGCGCAGCGTGGACTTCATCCAGCGCTACATCTTCCCGGGCGGTGCCCTGCCCTCGGTCACCCGCATGCTGCAGGTGGCCACCGAGGCCAGCGACCTGAACCTGGTGCACATGGAAGACTTCGGCACCGACTACGCCCGCACACTGCGCGCCTGGCACGAGAACCTCGCCCGCGCCCGCAGCGAGCTGGAAGGCCTCGGCTACGACGCCTACTTCTACCGGCTGTGGGAGTTCTACCTGTGCTACTGCGAAGGCGGCTTCCTGGAACGTGCCATCGGCACCGCCCAGCTGCTGCTGGCCAAGCCCGGCGCCCGCCACGCCCCGCTGCTCGGCCAGCTGGATGCGTAAGCTGCCGCCGCTGCTGGCGAACGGGCTGAACGCCCTGGCCTTCCAGGCCGGGTGGTTCGCCTGCGTGTTCGCCAGCCAGCATCCGCTCCTGCTGCTGGTGCCGCTGGCCGCGCTGGCGCTGCACCTGGGCCTCGTCGCCCACTGGCGCCAGGAGCTGCCGCTGGTGGCGGCCGTCGCCCTGCTGGGTGCGGCGCTGGACAGCCTGCTGCTCAACCTGGGGCTGTTCGATTTCGCGGGTGAGAGCCGCTGGGCGCCGGCCTGGCTGATCCTGCTCTGGGCCCTGCTGGCCACCACCCTGCGCCACTGCCTGGCCTGGAGCGCGCGCCCGCTGTGGCTGTCGGCGCTGCTCGGCGCCCTCGGCGGGCCGCTCTCCTACTACGCCGGCGCGCGCCTGGCGGACGTGGGCCTGCCACTGGGCCAGGTGACGAGCCTGGCGCTGCTGGCGGTGATCTGGGCGCTGGTGTTCCCGCTGCTGCACACACTGGCAGCCCGGCTGGTGCCCGCGCGCTGAGGCGCGATACGGGGTGACCGGTGCTCGCGGCGCTGGAAATCGATCGATGCAGAAACAGAACGCCCGCTCCCCATAGGGGAGCGGGCGCTTGTCGTGCCCGGAACCCGTTCATGGCGGCGCGCCCCGGAGACGCGCAGCCGATGATAGGCAGGCCCTTAGAAGGCGACGCGGTAGTGCAGGGTGTAGGCCTCTACGCCGTCGTTGGGCTGTTTGATGCCCGCGTTGGAGTAGTGGATGGCGCGCACGCCGACTTCCTGGCCGTTGAAGCGCAGGCCCGCGCCGATGCGGTCCTCGAACTGGAAGGAGGAGCCCAGCTTGTTGTCTTCCAGCTCGGTGCTGGAGAACAGCGCCACGCCGATGCCGGCCTCGACGTAGGGCTTCACGGTCTCGCCGGCGAATTCGTAGACGAACACCGGGGCGAAGGAAATGCTGTGGTTGCTGGCGGTGTCGTCGCCGTCCCAGTAGGTGTAGCCCGCATCCCAGTAGCCGGTGAGGTGGCCGACGCTGCTTTCCAGCCAGCGGGTGCCGAAGTCGAACTGCGTACCCAGGCGGTAGACCATGGTGGAGTCACCGGTCTGGCCGATGTCGAGGGAGACGTCGGCGGCCTGGGCGCTGATGACGGGACCCACGCACAGGGCTGCGAGGGCAGCCAGGGAAAACAGTTTCTTCATGATGGAAACTTCCTTATTAAAAAAGGCTGATCAGGAGGGGATACCACGCTAGGAATTGCGCGAATTATAGAGTGGCTGGTTCTAAGAGAAAGGCGACGAACGGAGAGTTCAGAGTTTTTTTACACCGGCAGCGGCTGCACGTCTTCGCCGCATTCCCCCCACAACACCGGCAATACCGCCTGCAACGCGCCGGCATCCCCGGAACTCCAGAAACGGCAGGGTGCTGCTTCGCCTTCGGCGAGGGCATTGCCAGCCTGCAGCAGGCGCTGCAGCTGACGCGCCACGGCGGCGCCGGTGTCCACCAGGCTCACCGACTCCGGCACCAGCTCCCGCAGCAGCGGGCGCAGGAAGGGGTAATGGGTGCAGCCGAGGATCAGCGTGTCGCAGCCCGCCTCCAGCAGGGGCTGGACGTAGCACTGCAACAACTCGCGGGTCGCCGGTCCGGCCAGGTCGCCGGCCTCGATGCGCTCCACCAGGCCCGGGCAGGGCTGGGTCACCACCTTCACATCCCCGGCGAAGCGGTCGAGCAAGGCAGCGAACTTGGCGCTCCTGAGGGTGCCTGTGGTGGCCAGCACGCCCACCACGCCGCTGCGGGTGGCACGGGCCGCCGGCTTGACCGCCGGCTCCATGCCGACGATGGGCAGGTGCGGATGGCGCGCGCGCAGGTCGGCCACGGCAGCGGCGGTGGCGGTGTTGCAGGCCAGCACCAGGGCCTTGGCGCCCTGGCCGAGGAGGAAGTCGGCGATGCGCTGGCTGCGCTCGCGGATGAAGTCGGGGCTCTTTTCGCCATAGGGCACGTGGCCGCTGTCGGCCACGTAGAGCAGGGATTCGGCCGGCAGCAGCGCGCGGATCTCGCGCAGCACCGAGAGGCCGCCCACGCCGGAGTCGAAGACCCCGATCGGCGCCCGATCAGGCATGGCGCTCGCCACAGACGCTGCAGGCCGGGTCGCGCTTGACCCGCAGCTCGCGGAAGCGGGTGCCGAGGGCATCCACCAGCAGCAGCCGGCCCACCATCGGCTCGCCGAAACCAGCCAGCAGCTTGAGCGCCTCCAGGGCCTGCAGGCTGCCCACCAGGCCCACCAGCGGGCCGACCACGCCGGCCTCGCTGCAGGTCAGCTCGGCTTCGCTGCCGTGGCCGTAGAGGCAGTGGTAGCAGGGGCTGTCGTCGCGGCGCGGGTCGAACACCGAGAGCTGGCCGTCGAGGCGGATGGCGGCGCCGGACACCAGCGGCTTGCCGGCCGCCATGCAGGCAGCGTTGACCGCCTCGCGGGTGCCGAAGTTGTCGGTGCAGTCGAGCACCACGTCCACCTGGGCCACGGCAGCCGCCAGGCTGTCCTCGTCCAGCGCGCGGGTGATCGGCACCAGGCGCACGCCGGGGTTGAGGGCGGCCAGGCGGGTCATGGCCGACTCCACCTTGAGCACGCCGACGCTGGCGCTGTCGTGGATCACCTGGCGTTGCAGGTTGGTCAGGTCGACGCTGTCGAAGTCGGCCAGGTGCAGCTCGCCGACACCGGCGGCGGCCAGGTAGAGGGCGACGGGCGAACCGAGGCCGCCGAGGCCGACGATGAGCACGCGGCCCTGCTTGAGCCGGAGTTGCCCGTCGACGTCGATCTGCGGCAGGAGGATCTGCCGGCTGTAGCGGAGCAGTTCCTCGTCGCTCAGCATGGCCGGCGGCCCAGGCTGATGCGTTCGTGGCCGCCCAGGTCGCGGCGGCTTTCCACGGCTTCGAAGCCTTCGCGGACGAGCAGTTCGCGCACCGCGGTGGCCTGGTCGTAGCCGTGTTCCAGCAGCAGCCAGCCACCGGCATTCAGGTGGGCGGGGGCCTGGCTGACGATCAGGCGGATGTCGTCCAGCCCGTCGGCACCGGCCACCAGCGCGCTGCTGGGCTCGAAGCGCACGTCGCCCTGGGCCAGGTGCGGGTCCTGGGCGGCGATGTAGGGCGGGTTGCTGACGATCAGGTCATAGCGCTCGGCGCCCAGGGCGCTGAACCAGTGGCTCTCGCGGAAGGCGGCATTGCCCAGCCCGAGGCGCTCGCGGTTGCGCTCGGCCAGGGCCACGGCCTCGCTGATGCGGTCGACGCCGGTGACCTGCCAGCCGAGGCGCTCGCAGGCCAGCGCCAGGGCGATGGCCCCGGTGCCGGTGCCGAGGTCGAGCACGCGGGCCTGGGGCAGCGTGACCAGGGCCAGGGCGGTTTCCACCAGCAGCTCGGTGTCGGGGCGGGGAATCAGGGTGTGCGGGGCGACTTCCAGGTCCAGGCTCCAGAAGCCCTGGTGGCCGAGGATGTAGGCCACCGGCTCGCCCTGGCGGCGGCGTTCGAGGTAGCTGGCGTAGCGCTCGGCGGCCTCGCCGCTGACCACCCGTTCGGGCCAGGTGTGCAGGAAGCTGCGCGGCTTGCCGAGGGCGGCGGCGAGCAGCAGTTCGGCGTCCAGGCGGGGGCTGGGCGAGTCCGGCAGGCGGGGGTCGCTCAGCAGGCTGGCGATGATGCTCACGGTCAGTCTCCGAGGGCGGCCAACTGGTCGGCCTGGTATTCCGCCAGCAGCGGCTCGATGACGGCTTCTACGCTGCCGGCGAGCACGTCGTCCAGGGCGTAGAGGGTCAGGTTGATGCGGTGGTCGGTGACCCGCCCCTGGGGGTAGTTGTAGGTGCGGATGCGCTCGGAACGGTCCCCGGAGCCCACCAGCAGCTTGCGGGTCTCGGAGATTTCCTTGTGGGCGGCGGCTTCCTGCTGGTCGTTCAGCTTGGCCGCGAGCCAGGCCATGGCCTTGGCGCGGTTCTTGTGCTGGGAGCGCTCTTCCTGGCACTCGACCACGATCCCGCTGGGGATGTGGGTGATGCGCACGGCGGAGTCGGTCTTGTTGACGTGCTGGCCGCCAGCACCGGAGGAGCGGTAGGTGTCGATGCGCAGGTCCGCCGGGTTGATCTCGATGGCGGCCTGCTCGTCCGGCTCGGGGAGCACGGCGACGGTGCAGGCGGAGGTGTGGATGCGGCCCTGGGACTCGGTCTCCGGCACGCGCTGCACGCGGTGGGCGCCGGATTCGAACTTGAGCTTGGCGTAGACGTTGTCGCCCTCGACCCGGGCGATCACCTCTTTATAGCCACCGTGCTCGCCCTCGTTCTCGGAGAGGATCTCCACCCGCCAGCCCTGGCGTTCGGCATAGCGCGAGTACATGCGGAACAGGTCGCCGGAGAAGATCGCCGCCTCGTCGCCGCCGGTGCCGGCACGGATCTCGAGGAACACGTTGCGGCCGTCGTTGGGGTCCTTGGGCAGCAGCATGCGCTGCAGGCGTGCCTCCAGCCCCACCAGCTGTTCGCGGGCCTGGGCGACTTCCTCTTCGGCCATCTCGCGCAGGTCCGGGTCGCTGTCCTTGAGCAGCGCCTGGGCGCCTTCGAGGTCGTCCTGCACCTTGCGGAACTCGCGGAAGGCGAGGATGACCGGCTCGACCTCGGCGTACTCCTTGGAGTAGGCGCGGAAGCGGGTCTGGTCGCTGATGACCTCGGCATCGCCGAGCAATGCGGTGAGCTCCTCGTAACGATCCTGGAGGATGTCGAGCTTCTTGAGCAGTGACGCTTTCATTGAGGGTGCTTGTCCGGGCCCTCGTCGAGGGCGAAGAGTTCCTGGGCCACGGCCAGCGCATCGAAGCGGCCGTCGGCGGAGAGTTTCTTCAGCTGCACGCTGGGGGCGTGCAGCAGCTTGTTGGTGAGGCCACGGGCCAGCTGGGCGAGGACATCCTCCGGGGCGGCGCCGTTGACCAGCATGCGCTGGGCCTTGGCCAGTTCCTCGTCGCGCAGCCGCTCGGCCTGCTGGCGGTAGGCGCGCAGCACGTCCACCGCAGCCAG
Organism: Pseudomonas sp. SLBN-26; assembly: GCF_006715895.1. Taxonomy (NCBI): domain Bacteria; kingdom Pseudomonadati; phylum Pseudomonadota; class Gammaproteobacteria; order Pseudomonadales; family Pseudomonadaceae; genus Pseudomonas; species Pseudomonas sp. SLBN-26. The sequence goes on along the minus strand of NZ_VFOB01000001.1, from coordinate 5,339,002 downwards.
CTCGCGCAGGCGCTGCATGAACTCGTCGACACCGCCGCTGACCAGTTCCTCGGCGGCCTGGGCAGCGCCCTGGCGGCTCTTGAGGTTCTCCTCGACCACGTCGTGGAGGTCATCGACGGTGTAGAGGTAGACGTCGTCCAGCTCGCCCACTTCGGGCTCGATGTCGCGGGGGACGGCGATGTCGACCATGAAGATCGGCTTGTGCTTGCGCTGCTTCAGCGCGCGCTCCACGGCGCCCTTGCCGAGGATCGGCAACTGGCTGGCGGTGGAGCTGATGACGATGTCGCTGTTGACCAGCTCGTCCGGGATGTCGGCCAGCAGCACCGCGTGGGCCCCGAACTGTTCGGCCAGCAGGCTGGCGCGCTCCAGGGTGCGGTTGGCGACGACAATGCGCTTGACGCCCTGCTCGTGCAGGTGGCGGGCGACCAGGGTGATGGTCTCGCCGGCACCGATCAGCAGCGCCTGGCTGCGGCTCAGGCTGGAGAAGATCTGCCGGGCCAGGCTGACGGCGGCGAAGGCCACGGAGACCGGGTTCTCGCCGATGGCGGTGTCGGTGCGCACGGTCTTGGCGGTGCTGAAGGTGGCCTGGAACAGGCGCCCCAGCAGCGGCCCGACGGTGCCGGCCTCACGCGCCACGGCGTAGGCGGACTTCATCTGCCCGAGGATCTGCGGCTCGCCCAGCACCATGGAGTCCAGGCCCGAGGCCACGCGCATCATGTGGCGCACGGCGGCGGCGTCGTGGTGCACGTAGGCGCAGGCGCGCAGCTCTTCGAGGCTGAGGTTGTGGTAGCCGGCCAGCCAGGTCAGCACCTCGTCGGCGCAGATCTCGTCCTGCTCCAGGTAGAGCTCGCTGCGGTTGCAGGTGGAGAGGATCGCCGCCTCGCGACTGGGAGTGAGGCTGCACAGCTGCTGCAGGGCCTCGACCAGCTGCTCGGGAGTAAAAGCCACGCGCTCGCGCACATCCACGGAGGCGGTTTTGTGGTTGATACCGAGGGCTAGAAAGGCCATGCAGGGTCGCTAACGGATACGGAAGGCGCGCAATTGTCCTACTTCGATTCAGTGAGAACAACCACCGCTTGCCATTGTCACAGGCCTGTATACGCGCCATGCAATCTATAGGGCCCGGCCCCATGGGCTTGCCTGGCGGCTTGTGTCATGATGCTCCGACCGCAGGTTAGTCGCCCTTTCCCCCTTATGAATAAATCCCTCGCGTTGCTGACCGCCTTCCTGTTCCTTGGCGGATGCCAGACCCTGGCCCCTTCATCCCCGGACGGCACCCCGCCGGTGGAAGACAGTGCCCAGGCACCCGAAGCCAAACCCCAGGTCTATGCGTCCTTCAGCCGCGACACGCTGTTCGCCCTGCTCACCGCCGAGCTGGCCGGGCAGCGCAACCGCTTCGACATCGCCCTCGGCAACTACGTCCAGCAGGCCAACGCCACCCAGGACCCCGCAGTCGCCGAGCGCGCCTTCCGCATCGCCGAGTACCTGGGCGCCGACCAGGCCGCGCTGGACACCGCGCTGATCTGGGCCACCAACGCCCCCGAAAACCTCGATGCCCAGCGCGCCGCCGCCATCCAGCTGGCCCGTGGCGGTCGCTACGACGAATCCATGACCTACATGGAGAAGGTGCTGCAGAAGCAGGGCGACACCCATTTCGACTTCCTCGCCCTCTCCGCCGCCGAGACCGACCCGGACACCCGCGCCGGCCTGCTGCAGAGCTTCGACCGCCTGCTGGCCAAGTACCCGGACAACAGCCAGCTGGTGTTCGGCAAGGCCGTGCTGCTGCAACAGGACGGCCGCACCGAGGACGCCCTGGCCCTGCTGGAAGACCTGCCCTCCAGCGACCAGCAGATCCCGCCGATCCTCCTGCGTGCGCGCCTGCTGCAGAGCCTGGACCGCACCGACGACGCGCTCCCGCTGCTGGAACGCGCCATCAAGCAGCACCCGGACGACAAACGCCTGCGCCTGACCTACGCCCGCCTGCTGGTGGAGGCCGGCCGGCTGGACGAAGCCAAGTCCGAGTTCGCCGGGCTGGTGCAGCGTTTCCCCGATGACGACGACCTGCGCTTCTCCCTCGCCCTGGTGTGCATGGAAGGCGAAGCCTGGGACGAAGCTCAGGTCTACCTGCAGGAACTGGTGGAACGCGGCAGCCACGTAGACTCCGCCCACTTCAACCTCGGCCAGGTCTACGAGAAGCGCAACGACCTCGAAAGCGCGCTGATCGAATACGGCCTGGTGGGCGCCGGCAACGACTACCTGCCCGCGCAACTGCGCTACACCGAGCTGCTGCTGGACGCCAAGCGCGGCGACGAAGCCGCCAGCCACTTGGCCAAGGCCCGCGAGGCACAGCCCGACTACGCCATCCAGCTGTACCTGATCGAGGCGGAGAACTTCGCCGAGCGCCAGCAGATCGACCATGCCTGGGCCACCATCGCCCAGGGCCTGAAGCAGTTCCCGGGCGATCTCAACCTGCTCTACACCCGCGCCATGCTGGCCGAGAAACGCGGCGACCTGGCCCAGCTGGAGCGCGACCTGCGCTTCATCATCGAGCGCGAGCCCGAGAACGCCATGGCGCTGAACGCGCTGGGCTACACCCTGGCCGACCGCACCACCCGCTACGAGGAAGCCCGCGCCCTGGTGGAACAGGCGCACCAGCTCAAGCCGGATGATCCGGCCATCCTCGACAGCCTCGGCTGGATCAACTTCCGCCTGGGCAAGCTGGACGAAGCCGAGCGCCTGCTGCGCCAGGCCCTGGAAGCCTTCCCCGACCATGAGGTGGCCGCCCACCTGGGCGAAGTGCTGTGGGCCAATGGCAAGCAGAGCGAAGCCCGCAAGGTGTGGGCCGAAGCCCTGAAGAACCAGCCCGACAGCCCCATCCTGCGCAGCACCCTGAAGCGCCTGACCGGCTCCGAGACCCTCTGATCCATGCGTCTACGTCATCTACTGGCCGCAGGGGCGCTGCTCCTGCTCACCGGCTGCGCCGGCCTCACCTCCCGCGAATCGGTTGAAGGCAAGGGCGACGCCACACTCTGGAAAGCCCACAAGCAGCAGGTCGCCGCCCTCGATGGCTGGCAGATCGCCGGCAAGGTCGGCATCCGCGCACCGAAGGACTCCGGCAGCGGCACCCTGTTCTGGCTGCAACGCCGCGACTACTACGACATCCGCCTTTCCGGCCCGCTGGGCCGTGGCGCCGCCCGCCTCACCGGCCACCCCGGTGCCATCGTGCTGGAAGTGGCCAACCAGGGCCGCTACGAAGCCGAATCCCCCGAAGCCCTGCTGGAAGAACAGCTCGGCTGGCGCCTGCCCGTCTCCCACCTGCAATGGTGGGTGCGCGGCCTGCCCGCCCCCGACAGCCGCAGCCGCCTGACCCTCGACAGCGACAGCCACCTCTCCCGCCTGGAGCAGGACGGCTGGGAGGTGAACTACCTCAGCTACGTCGAGCAGAACGGATTCACCCTGCCCGAGCGCATCAAGCTCAAGGGCGCCGACCTCGACGTCACCCTGGTGATCAAGGACTGGCAGCCGCGCCAGCTCGGCCAGTGAGTTCCGCCATGCAAGACGCCCAGCTGATCCTGCCGGCGCCGGCCAAGCTCAACCTCATGCTGCACATCCTCGGGCGCCGTCCCGACGGCTACCACGAGCTGCAGACGCTGTTCCAGTTCCTCGACCACGGCGACGAACTGGGCTTCTCGCTCCGCGAGGATGGCGAGATCCACCTGCGCACCGAGGTGCCCGGCGTCCCCCATGACAGCAACCTGATCGTCCGCGCCGCGCGCAGCCTGCAGCAGGCATCCGGCACCCGCCTGGGCGCCGACATCTGGCTCGACAAGCGCCTGCCCATGGGCGGCGGCATCGGCGGCGGCAGTTCCGACGCCGCCACCACCCTCCTCGGCCTCGACCACCTCTGGCGCACGCACCTCGGTGAAGAGCGCCTGGCCGAGCTGGGGCTGGCACTGGGTGCCGACGTGCCAGTGTTCGTAGGCGGTCGCGCGGCCTTCGCCGAAGGCGTCGGCGAGCGCCTGCAACCGGTCACCCTGGAGGAGCCGTGGTTCCTCGTCGCCGTACCGCAAGTCTTTGTCAGCACAGCAGAAGTTTTCACCGATCCCGAGTTGACACGGAATTCGGCGCCCATTAATCTTCGCAGCCTTCTTGAGGGGGGCAGTCGTAACGACTGTCAGCCAGTGGTCGAGAAGCGTTACCCCGAAGTTCGTAACGCACTGATGTGGTTGAACAAATTCACATCGGCCCGACTGACCGGCACCGGAGCTTGTGTGTTTGGGAGCTTCCCAAACCGGGACGATGCTGATAAAGTCGCCCGCCAACTTCCGGCCACTCTGCCAAGTTTCGTCGCCAAGGGCAGCAACATCTCGATGCTGCATCGACGCCTCGAAAGCCTGGCTTGAAAGAAGTGTGCAAGTCCTCCGGTTATACCGATACAGGGGCGTCGCCAAGCGGTAAGGCAGCAGGTTTTGATCCTGCCATGCGTTGGTTCGAATCCAGCCGCCCCTGCCATAACCCTTCCCAGGGTCCTCGGTAGAACAGGTCTTGCAACGGTAGTTAAACGATATAGGGGCGTCGCCAAGCGGTAAGGCAGCAGGTTTTGATCCTGCCATGCGTTGGTTCGAATCCAGCCGCCCCTGCCATACACGAAGAAGCTGTTCAAAAGCCTCGGCGTTTGAACAGCTTTTTAATTCATCAGGTCCACCCTCAGCCGGCAGGTACTGCGCGTGTCCAAGATGATGGTCTTCACGGGGAACGCCAACCCCGATCTGGCGCGTCGCGTCGTACGTCAACTGCATATCCCCCTCGGTGATGCCTCTGTAGGCAAGTTCTCCGACGGCGAAATCAGCGCGGAAATCAACGAAAATGTCCGCGGTAAGGACGTCTTCCTGATCCAGCCCACGTGCGCGCCCACCAACGACAACCTGATGGAGCTGGTGGTGATGGCTGACGCCTTCCGCCGCTCCTCGGCGTCCCGTATCACCGCTGTGATCCCCTACTTCGGCTATGCCCGCCAGGACCGCCGCCCGCGTTCCGCTCGCGTGGCGATCAGCGCCAAGGTCGTGGCCGACATGCTCACCGTGGTCGGTATCGACCGCGTGCTGACCGTCGACCTGCATGCCGACCAGATCCAGGGTTTCTTCGATATCCCCGTGGACAACATCTACGGCTCCCCCGTCCTGGTGGATGACATCGAAGACCAGCGTTTCGACAACCTCATGATCGTCTCCCCGGATATCGGTGGCGTGGTACGTGCCCGTGCCGTCGCCAAGTCCCTGGGTGTCGATCTGGCGATCATCGACAAGCGTCGTCCCAAGGCCAACCAGTCCGAAGTCATGCACATCATCGGTGATGTGGACGGCCGGACCTGCGTCCTGGTCGACGACATGGTCGACACCGCCGGCACCCTCGGCCACGCCGCCAAGGCCCTGAAGGACCACGGCGCTGCCAAGGTCTACGCCTACTGCACCCACCCGGTGCTGTCCGGTCGTGCCATCGAGAACATTGAAAACTCCGTGCTGGACGAGCTGGTGGTGACCAACACCATCCCGCTGTCTGCCGCGGCACAGGCCTGCTCCCGTATCCGTCAACTGGATATCGCGCCGGTCGTGGCTGAAGCGGTCCGCCGCATCAGCAATGAGGAATCGATCAGCGCGATGTTCCGCTAAGGAACGCGCCTGACGAAAACGCCCCGCTCCGGCGGGGCTTTTTTGCCTAACCGCCCAAGATGCTGGTCGCAAGCACTCGGGGCGGTTTGGCTATTTTGGAGAACTGCAATGACTGAATTCGCCCTGAACGCTTCCGTACGTTCCGACCTGGGGAAAGGTGCGAGCCGCCGCCTGCGTCGTAACGAAGCCCAAGTTCCCGCCGTTGTCTACGGTGGCGACAAGGCTCCGCAATCCATCGGTCTGCTGGCCAAAGAACTGGCCAAGCTGCTGGAAAACGAGGCTGCCTTCAGCCACGTGATCGCCCTGAACGTCGCCGGTGCCACCGAGACCGTTCTGATCAAGGCCCTGCAGCGTCACCCGTCCAAAGGCTTCGTCGTACACGCTGACTTCCAGCGCGTCGTTGCCGGCCAGAAGCTGACCGCTCACGTACCGCTGCACTTCCTGAACGAAGCCACTGCTGTTGGCGTGAAGACTGGTGGTGGCGAGATCTCCCACACCATCTCCGAAGTCGAAGTTTCCTGCCTGCCGAAAGACCTGCCGGAATTCATCGAAGTCGACCTGGCCAAGGTCGAAGTGGGTCAGACCGTTCACCTGTCCGACCTCAAGCTGCCGAAAGGCGTCGAGCTGGTGGCCCTGGCCCACGGCAACGACCTGGCAGTTGCCAACATCCACGCTGCTCGCGTAGCGAAGGAAGAAGGCTCCGCCGAGTAATTCGCGCAGCCTGAAAAGGAAGGGCCCCTGTCGTGACCGCCGTACAACTGATCGTCGGCCTGGGAAATCCAGGCCCCGAATACGACCAGACCCGGCATAACGCAGGGGCCCTTTTCGTTGAGCGCGTGGCAGACAGCCAGCGCGTCAACCTGTCTCTCGACAAGAAGTATTTCGGCCTCGTTGGCAAATTCAGCCACCAGGGCCGCGACGTTCGTCTGCTCATCCCCACCACCTACATGAACCGCAGCGGCCAGTCCGTGGCGGCGCTCGCCGGTTTCTTCCGCATCCCGGTCGACGCGATCCTGGTGGCCCACGACGAACTCGACATGCCCCCCGGCGTCGCCAAGCTCAAGCAGGGCGGTGGCCATGGCGGGCACAACGGGTTGCGCGACATCATCGCCCAGCTCGGCAACCAGAACGGCTTCCATCGCCTGCGCCTCGGCATCGGCCATCCCGGGCACGCCAGCCTGGTATCCGGCTACGTCCTCGGCCGCGCGCCGCGCAGCGAGCAGGAACTGCTCGACACCAGCATCGACTTCGCCCTCGGCGTGCTGCCCGACATCCTCGCGGGGGATTTCACCCGCGCGATGCAGAAACTGCACAGCCAGAAGGCATGATCCACCTCTTAATCGCCCCATTGGCGCGAGGGACATAGCATGGGATTCAATTGCGGCATCGTCGGCCTGCCCAACGTCGGCAAGTCCACCCTGTTCAACGCCCTGACCAAATCCGGCATCGCGGCGGAAAACTTCCCCTTCTGCACCATCGAGCCGAACAGCGGCATCGTTCCCATGCCCGACGCACGCCTGGAAGCCCTGGCCGAGATCGTCAAGCCGGAGCGGGTCCTGCCCACCACCATGGAGTTCGTCGACATCGCTGGCCTGGTCGCCGGTGCCTCCAAGGGTGAAGGCCTGGGCAACAAGTTCCTCGCCAACATCCGCGAGACCGACGCCATCGCCCACGTCGTGCGCTGCTTCGAGGACGACAACGTCATCCACGTCTCCAACAGCGTCGACCCCAAGCGCGACATCGAGATCATCGACCTCGAACTGATCTTTGCCGACCTCGACAGCTGCGAGAAGCAACTGCAGAAAGTGGTCCGCAACGCCAAGGGCGGCGACAAGGACGCCATCGCCCAGAAGGCCCTGCTGGAGCAACTGATCGCCCACTTCACCGAAGGCAAGCCCGCGCGCAGCCTGATGAAGAACATGGACGACGAGCAGAAGCGCGTGATCCGCGGCTTCCACCTGCTCACCAGCAAGCCGGTGATGTACATCGCCAACGTCGCCGAGGACGGCTTCGAGAACAACCCGCACCTGGACGTGGTCAAGGCCATCGCCGCCGAAGAAGGCGCCGTGGTCGTACCGGTGTGCAACAAGATCGAAGCCGAGATCGCCGAACTGGACGACGACGAAGAGAAACTGATGTTCCTCGAGTCCATGGGCATGGAAGAGCCGGGCCTGAACCGCGTGATCCGCGCCGGCTACAACCTGCTCAACCTGCAGACCTACTTCACCGCCGGCGTGAAGGAAGTCCGCGCCTGGACCGTGCGCATCGGCGCCACCGCCCCGCAGGCCGCTGCCGTCATCCACACCGACTTCGAGAAAGGCTTCATCCGCGCCGAAGTGGTCGCCTATGACGACTTCATCCAGTACAAGGGCGAAGCCGGCGCCAAGGAAGCCGGCAAATGGCGCCTGGAAGGCAAGGAATACATCGTCAAGGACGGCGACGTGATGCACTTCCGCTTCAACGTCTAAGCCCTCCCCGCTTTACCCGAAGCCCCCTGCGGACCTGCTCCGCCGGGGGCTTCGTGCTTCAGGCCGCCTCACCCCGCTGCTCGAACACCTCCCGCGCCACCGCCAGGCCGTTCAGCGCGGCCGGGAAGCCGGCGTAGACGGCCATCTGCATGATCGTCTCGACGATCTCCGTGCGGCTGGCGCCGACGTTCAGCGCGCCGTGCACGTGGACCTTCAGTTGCGGAGCGGCGTTGCCCAGGGCGGTCAGCGCCGCCACCACGGCGATCTCCCGGCTCTTCAGGTCTAGCCCCGGGCGGGAATAGATGTCGCCGAAGGGGAACTCCACCAGGTAGCGCGCAAAGTCCGGGGCGATGCCCGCCAGGCTCTCCACCACCCGCTCACCGGCCTCGCCGTCGATCTCCTTCAGTTTCGCCAGCCCACGCTGGTAGCGGCTCTCGTCACTCATCTGCGTTGCCCTTCTCGGTTGATGGCTCCAGCCCCAGGGCCTGCTCGCACGCGCGGTAATGCTCGATCTTCGCGTGCAGCGCATCGGCGGCCTGGCGCATCGCCTCGATCTCGGCCAGGACCTCCGCAAGGTGGGCCTCCAGCATCTGGCGACGCGCCGGCACCGTCGGGTCCCCGGCGCTCCTCAGCGCTGCGAACGCCTGCATCTTGCCGATGGGCATGCGGGTCGTGCGCAAGCGCAGCAGGAACTCGATCCAGGCCATGTCCGAAGCCGCGTAGCGCCGCTGCCCACCCGGCGCCCGGCCCACCGGGGCGATGAGCCCGATGCGCTCGTAATAACGCAGGGTGTGAGCCGTGAGCCCGGTACGCCGGGCGACTTCGTCGATGCTGAGATGAGGTTCCATGGGGCGATCCTAGAAGTTCGAGCGCGCTCTAAGTCAACCCTTTGCCGGTGCCACGTCAAGCACCGCCCTCAGCGCCTTCGAAAACGCAGGGGCAACCCCTGGCAATCCTCCCCGAAGCGCCCCTGGTGCCAGCCCAGTTGGCCCGACACCAGCGTGGTGCGCACCGCGTGACGGAAGGTACGGCCCTGGAACGGCGTCCAGCCGCATTGCGCGTGGATCGGGTCCGCCTCCACCGGCCGAGGCTCGGCCAGGCGCTCCACCAGCACCAGGTCTGCCCAGTAGCCCTCGCGCAGGTAGCCGCGCCGCTCGATGGCGAAGCGCTCCGCCACCGCGTGGCTGGTCTTGTGCACCAGCAGCGTCAGCGGCAGCAGCCCGTCGGCCACCAGCTCCAGCAGTGCCGGCAGGCTGTGCTGCACCAGCGGCAACCCGGCGGGCGCCTGGGCGTAGGGCCGGGCCTTCTCCTCCCGGGTGTGGGGCGCGTGGTCGCTGCCGATCACGTCCAGCCGCCCGTCCAGCAACGCCCGGCGCAGGGCATCACGGTCGGAGGGCGCCTTGATCGCCGGGTTGCACTTGATCAGGTGGCCCAGGCGCGGGTAGTCGCGGTCATCGAACAACAGGTGGTGCACGCACACCTCGGCGGTGATGCGCTTGCCCGGCAGCGGCCCGGGGATGAACAGCTCCAGCTCCCGCGCCGTGGTGATGTGCAGCACATGCAGGTCGGTGCCGAAGCGACGGGCCAGCGCCACCGCCCGGCTGGAGGAGCGGTAGCAGGCCTCCGCATCGCGGATCAGCGGGTGCGCGTCGGGCGGGATGGCATCGCCGTAGCCCGCCGCCCATTGCGCCTCGCGCTCGCGGATGCGCGGCGTGTCTTCGCAGTGGGCCAGCAGCAGCGTCGGGCAGTCGCGGAACAGCCGCTCCAGGGACGCCTCGTCGTCCACCAGCAGGTTGCCGGTGGAAGCGCCCATGAACACCTTCACCCCCGCCACCCGCTCCGGGTCGAGCCGGGCCACGGTGTCGAGGTTGTCCCGGCTCACGCCGAAGTGAAAGCCGTAGTTCACCGAGGAACAGGCCGCCGCGCGGCGCTCCTTCGCCGCCAGCGCCTCCAGGTCCAGGGTCGGCGGCTGGGTGTTGGGCATGTCCATCACGCTGGTCACGCCCCCGGCCAGCGCCGCGCGGGACTCGCTGAGGAAGGTGCCCTTGTGGGGCGCGCCGGGGTCACGGAAGTGCACCTGGTCATCGATCATCCCCGGCAGCAGGTACTGACCGTTGGCGTCGATCACCCGCACGTCCGGGCGGGCGCTGATGCTGCGGTCGATGCGTTCGATACGGCCGTTGTGCACCAGCAGGTCGGCCTCCCACTCGCAGCCTTCATTGACCAGGCGGGCATTGCGGATCAGCAGGTTGTGCATGGCTGGAACTCGTTCTGCAGGGCCTGGTAACCGGGCCCCAGGTCGATGGGGACAAGGGCCACCTGTTCGGACGGGTGGGCCGGCGCGTCAGGCTCGGGCGACGCACACGTCACCCGCAGCCCCGCGCCGGAGAGCTGGTTGTAGAAGCACGAACGGCGCCCGGTGTGACAGGCCGGGCCGGCCTGGTCCACCTGCAGCAGCAGCGCATCGCCGTCGCAATCCAGGTGGGCGCTCACCAGGTGCTGCACATGCCCGGAGGTATCGCCCTTGCGCCACAGGCAGCGGCGCGAGCGCGACCAGTAGCACGCCCGCCCCTCCTCCAGCGTGAGCCGCAGGGACTCTGGGTTCATCCACGCCAGCATCAGCACCTCGCCGCTGTCGTACTGCTGCGCCACGGCGGGGATCAGCCCATCGGCACGCCAGGGAATGGCCGCCATCACCGCCTCCAGATCCCGCCCGGTGCCGGCCGGGCTCCGCTCCAGTTGCAGCCAGAAGCTCATGGCGCCAGCGCCTGCAGCAGCCGCTCGACGTTCTGCCGGTACATGCCCAGGTAGGTGCTGGCCGGGCCCTCGGCCGCCAGCGCATCGGAATACAGCGTACCGCCCACCCGCGCGCCGGCCTCCTCGGCGATCTGCTTCACCAGTCGCGCATCGCGGATGTTCTCCACGAAGATGGCGCGCACGCCCTCCGCCCGCAGCTGGCGGATCAACCCCGCCACCTCGGCAGCGGAAGGCTCGGCCGCATCGCTCACGCCCTGGGCCGCGAGGAACTGCAGGCGCCACTCCTGGGCGAAGTAACCGAAGGCGTCATGGCTGGTCAGCACCCGGCGCCGCTCCGGCGGCAACGCCATCAGGCGCGGGGCGATGCTCTGGCGCAGCGCCCCCAGGCGGCCCAGCCAGGAGTCCCGCCGCGCCTCGAAGGCTGCCGCCCGGGCCGGCACCAGCTGCACCAGCGCCTGGGTGATGTTGCGCGCGTAGATCTCCGCATTGCCCAGGCTCTGCCAGGCGTGGGGGTCCACCAGGCGCTGGTCGTCCTCCAGCACCGTCATCGGCACCACGCCCTTGCTCGCGTCGATGCGCGTGCCGCGCGCCTCGCCGTTGGCCAGCAGGCGCTCCAGCCAGGGCTCGAAGCCCAGCCCGTTGGCGATCACCAGGTCCGCCTCCAGCACCGCCCGCACCTGGGCCGGAGCGGGCTCGAAGACGTGGGCATCGGCATCCGCCCCCACCAGGTTGGTGAGCTGGATGTCGTCCCCGCCGATCTCGCGGGTGATGTCCGCCAGGATGCTGAAGGTGGTCACCACCCTCGCCTTCTCCGCAGCGGACAGTGAAACGGGCAGGCACAGCAACAGCACAACGCACAGGCGCATGAACATGCGGGGGCTCCTCAACAGGGCACGGGAAGGGGCGCGCGTCGCAGCAAGCCGTGGACCGGCCCGACGAACACCGAAATCAGGTAGGCCAGCCCCGCCAGCAACACGATGCAGGGGCCGCTGGGCAGGTTGGCGTGGAACGACAGCAACAGCCCCAGCCACACGCAGCTCGCGCCGATGCCCGCCGCCGTCAGCAGCAGCACCGGCAGGCGTCGGCTCCAGAAGCGCGCCGCAGCGGCCGGCAGCATCATCAGCCCCACCACCATCAACGCACCGATGGCGTGGAAGCCGGTCACCAGGTTGAGCACCACCAACGCCAGGAACAGCGCATAGGCCGGCGCCCCGAAGCGGCTGACCCCGCGCAGGAACACCGGGTCGAAGCTGTCCCACAGCAGCGGGCGGTAGATCAGCGCCAACAGCGCCAGGCTGGTTCCGGCCACCGTCAGCATGCTGCGCAGCGTCTCGCCGTCCACCGCCAGGGCCGAGCCGAACAGCAGGTGCAGCAGGTCGATCCGGCGCCCGGCCAGCCCCAGCAGCAGCACGCCGCCCGCCAGGGAAATGGGGTAGATGGCCGCCAGGCTCGCATCCTCCCGCAGGCCGGTGCGGCGGGTGATCCACGCCGCCAGCCCGGCCATCCCCAGCCCCGCCACCAGGCCGCCGAAGGTCAGCGCCGGCAGGCTCAGGCCGAAGAACCAGAACGCCAGCGCCGCACCGGGCAACACCCCATGGGAAATGGCATCGCCGATCAGGCTCATGCGCCGCAGCATCAGGAACACCCCGAGCGGCCCCGCGCTGCACGCCAGCGCCACCCCGCCCAGCAGCGCCCGCTGCAAGAAGGCGAACTCCGCAAAGGGTTGCCAGAGCGCCGCGAGCATCAGGCCACCTGCTGGCGGGTCGGCGCCGGCAGCAGCACGCGGCTGGCGCCATGACGGCAGCCGTCGGCGCGGATCAGCAGGCAGCGCGGCAAGCGCTCGCGCACCGCCTCCAGGTCATGGCAGACCACCAGCTGCGTGCGCCCCTCCCGCTGCCAGCGGGCGATGCGCTGCCAGAGAATCGCCTGGCCCTCCGCGTCCAGCGCCGCGTCGGGCTCGTCCAGCAACAGCAGCGGCGCATCCATCAGCTCCAGCCGCGCCAGCAAGGCCCGCTGCAACTCCCCGCCGGAAAGCGCCAGCAGCGGCTGGTCGGTCAGCGCCTCCAGCTGCCAATCCGCCAGGGCCGCCTCGCAGCGCCTGCGCCGTTCCACCCGGCTCAACCGGCTGCGCCACAACCCCGCCATCGCCAGCTCCCCCAGGCTGAGGGGGAACTGCCGGTCCAGCGCCTGTTGCTGCTGCAGAAAGCCCACCGCCCCCAGGCCCGCCGCCCCGACGCTCACCCGCCCCGCCAAAGGGCGCTGCAAACCGGCGATCACCCGCAGCAGGCTGCTTTTGCCGCACCCGTTGCGCCCCACCACCGCCGTAAGGCTGCCGGCCGGCAACGCCAGGGAAAGCGGCGGCGCCAACGGCCGCGCAGGCGGCCCCCATTGCAAGGCATCGAACTGAAGCATCGTCAGGTCCAGGGCGTGGGAGAAAGGGCTGTAGGAAAACGCAAATGTTATAAAGTAACAAATCACGCTTCACAACCCATTTCCCCGCGCACGCCCCCTCCCCTTTTCCAACCCGAACGCCAACCGGCACCCACCGCTAAGCGGTTGATCGCCCTTCGAAAAATTCTGAAAAGTGGGGTTGACAGAGGCAGGAAGCGAGAGAATAATGCGCGCCACGTTGGCTACGTAGCTCAGCTGGTTAGAGCATAGCATTCATAATGCTGGGGTCCGGGGTTCAAGTCCCTGCGTAGCCACCATATAAAACAAAGGGTTAGCTTCGGCTAACCCTTTGTGCTTTCTGGGGTGTTCATTTCTTGACGCCCATCTGCCCGCCTCCCTGCATCACGCCCTCCCCCTGATTGCTCTCACCGCAGCGGCCCTCATGCTGCGCCGCCCTTCCCTGGCTCCCCGCCCTGGCACGCGCCTCCGTCAACAGCACCGCTTGTTGGATCCCGCGACCACAGGGCCCGAATCGTGCGGATGGTGGAAAGGAAGACCTCGCTGGGAAAGCGCTCACGGCAATGACCATCGATGGTCATGAAGAACGCTTCCTCATACACACCCGCCATGGGCAGGACCACGCCGACGATGTGCTTGCAGCACCAGATCGGCGCCTCGCTGTCGTCCCACACCAGCTCGACGAGCACCGTCTTGCCGATGTAGCCGATAGCCGTGTTCGCATCGAATTCCAAAGCGCCACGCTTGCCAGTGGTAGCCGCTCCGAAGGGTGAATCCAGGTGCCGTCTCATTGCCTATCCCTGCCTCTGAAATGCCCATAAACTGTGACTCAATCACGCTCACGAATGACGAAATATTCGTCATTTGAGCCAACTATACACAACGAAATATTCGACACAACGAAATATTCGTCAATTTTATAGATGGTTTTTGAATATGGAAGATCGGCTCAGGGAGGTTGTAAGGCATATAGGCCCTTCAACCTTGGCGAAAAATACGACCATCAGTGATCGACGCCGGTGGCAAACCGTGGCGACTGACTTCAGAACGAAAACCCGGGTCGAAGACCTGGCAGCGCTGCTGGCCATCTACCCCGAGTACGAGCTCTACATCATCCACGGTGAGACCGACCTGGCCCGGGGGCAGATCAGCCCGGGCGTTACCGAAGCAGATGTGGAGTTGGCGGGGGACGGAGCGGGGAGTAGCGGGGTTTAGGCGAGCGGGATGACCTCCAGGAGGGAGGTAGTAAGTAAGCATCAAGGAAGAGCGGAGCAGATCACTTGCTTCGATCGGCGGCATGGATCGCTTGGTCCGTTAGACGCCCATTGGCTCCAGCAGATTGCGTACCGTGATCTACAACAATCAGTAAAGAGCTCAGCAGGCTCTTCCGTGCCTATCGGCCTCACTCAACTAGGACTTGAGCTAATCCAGACAAGGGGGGAATTTAAAACACACAGACATGCCAGTAATAGTTTTGGCTACTTTTTTGGCTTAATTTTCTTTTTCATATGTACAGTCGGATCGACCTCAATCTTGCATAACTCTACCGTGTAGCCTAAAGCACGCAGCGTCCGAAGCGAATTTTTAAGTGTCACCTTAGAGAAGAAAGGCAGCTCCTTCGGTATATTCTTGTCTGTAGCAATAGCATATACAACCTTAAAATTCCGCGCATCCGGCATAGCCTTACTGTCGGCCAGCTTCAAAATCGCCGGCAGTTTACCATTAAGCTTTTCTCGAAACTCTACATCACGAACAAAAACCTCTGCCGCAACACACCCTTGAGCGAAAAGATGACTAAGCGTACTTGAGCTACGATAATACTTTACGTGAATAAAATCATTTACACCCCTTACAAGATCACAGAATTCTATCTTATCGTAGGCACCGCCTACTCTGACATTTTTCTTGTCCATTTTCAGATAATTACTATCTATAGACGCAACATAATCATTGTACTCACCCTCAGAGTCGTGAATATATCTAGGCATAACATGCCCATATGACCTTAAATCAATAAAATAGTTATCTATCTTTCTAACGAAATCCCGATCAACTCGATACCAAATGCCATTACGCAAAATATAGTACTCTCCCCCAACCGTTAACTCCGCATACAAACACCTATATGCACTCCAGCTTTTCATATCTCTATATTCACTGTCATTGACATGAACCGTAGTCAATCTCAATGAATCTGTGGTAATAGCCAGCCCCTTCCCCGCCATGTGGCCAAACAAATCATCCATATCAAGCACAACATGCCTAGGCGTATTGGGATACATGTCAAAGGAGTATCCAACCTGAGACTCCCAATCAACGACTTCAGGCTCTCCCACCCAAAACCCACCTGTATTCCCAGCCTTTAAGTAGTCATCTAGTTCGAGATCAAGCAATTGATTTGTTTCTGCATCCCTAATTCGGTATACATTATCAACCCACTCGAACTGCTCCGGCAGCTTCTTTTTATACCTAACAATCGCCTCTGTCAGGATCGCCACCAAACCATCCATATCTACAGACACAACTAACGTCAGCGCATCCCTACCAGTAACATGCGACCCAAATACATCCACTACTGAAACGCCAGTTACGGCATATAACATCTCTGTTTCAGAGTCTATATGAAGATCAAATATATCAACCTCCCTTGAACTTTGAGTCCTAGAATTCAAGGGATTGTGATCATAGCTTGCCTTATCCAAACTTCTAAGTTTGTCCGGATCAACAGAGTTCAACGTCACTCGCAAACCAAAATCCCTTTCAATTTGTTCATTTTGAAGAAGGTGAAATCCAGAACCAAAAGTGAGAACAAACTTACTGCCCAGCACAGAAACTATAAGCGCAGCGCCAACCGTGCTGGAGTCCCCAAAAGCATCGCTCGGAACCTCACGTCTCGAAGTAAAGAATTTCGTCCAAGGCGGGGAGTGCTTCGGCGGTTCAACTTTTATATAAAGCAAAGCAGAGTCACACCCCTCAACCGTGAGCTCTATAGGAGCCTTCGCTTTATCTAGTTTTAGAAGTGAGGAATTCAAACACGAGGGGTCTTTAGCGAGATAAATCGAGAGACGCTCCTTTCTTTCCTTCTTCGATTTAACCATTTGCCCTCCCTTGAGAGAAGAACTAAGAGCATACATAGAGGCAGTTAGGCTGCATCTCGGTTAAGTCAATAACCTCTACTCAGTGCCTAGTCTGGATTATTATTTTGAATTTTCCAGATGGCGTATACCTCTGCAGGCAGGATATTGCGAGCAGCCCCAAAACTGATTTCCCAAATTCACCCCACGCTTAGCTGTACGCACAACCATAGAGCCCCCACAAACCGGACAGAGCGGGATGTTAGGTTGCGATTTAGGCTTTACGTACTGACGTGTAGAGGATTGCGAAGCAATGGAACTATTAGCAATCCAGTGTTTCAGTAAGGTTCCATCAATCAATTGAATATTTCGTCCTTGGGCGAACGTCTTAGCCTCCTCGGTATATGTACCGGAGGTGACAATGAAGCCCCCTGCTGCTCCCTCAGCAGCCATCACACCGAAGAACTCGCGGATGACAGTTACTCCAACCTTCAGGGCCTTCCATTGCTTGCATTGGACTAGGTACTTGTCCGTGCCCAAGTGCAGTTCCAGATCAACGCCACCATCCGGCCCATTGCCACCTCTTTCGGTAACGCTGAAGCCTTTTCGCCGAAACGCCTCCCCCACCAGCAGCTCAAACTCGCGCCAGCTGATGCCATCCAGTGTCTTAGCCGGTTGAGTAGCTTCAGCTACATCCTTGAACAGCTTTTTGCGCTTGGCACGTCCGGCAATGGAGCCAACTGCACCAAGAGCAAAGATGAAAGGCACGATGTACTGGAGCCCCATAGCGAGCCCCCGGAACATGGCACCGGTCATATCGGGTCTGTGTGGATCGACAGGGGGGATCGGGCTGGTGGCGTATCCGTGGAGCAAGTACCAGGACACGAATGCAACCAACAGGCTTGCCCACCAGGGCAGCAAGGTGGCGAGGGTGAAGAGGTCGTCAAACAGGGAGGTTTTGCGGCGGCGTGCCATGCCATGCTCCAATCCGATTCCATTCGTGGCAAAACGACATGACGGACACTAGCGCGATGCGCTAGTACCCGTAAAGAGCCTAAGGGCATACCTTAGGTGTAGAGTTTTGGCACATAACTCAACTGAATCAGGGGTAGCACAGATGAAGAGGCATCACTTGCCTTCATATGTTATGCAGTTGTTCTCACCAACGAAAAATCTAATTCAGTATGCACCTGTGCATAACTAGCGCCCATTCGAACCACCATAAGTCTCATAAAAATTTTACAACCATGAAAAATCAAAAAAGCCAATCATCATCCAACTATATTTTAATCTTCCTTTTCCTCTCCGGCGCTTCAATTTTGATAGCAACCCTATCAGTATATTGGACTTACTTCGGAGACTTCCAAGTTATTGCCGACGGTGAAAAATGGGGACAGTTTGGAGATTTCCTAGGCGGCACAGCAAACCCACTTTTGAGCTTCTTGACATTTTCAGCACTACTTATAACTATTTTTCAGCAAAACAAGCAGCTAGCCATCTCAAACAGCGAACTTGAGAACTCCAGAGAAGAACTAATTCTTACACGCGATGAGCTAAGAAAAACAGCTGAAGCAGCAACTAAGCAAGCAGAGCACTTAGAGCGAGAGTCTCGACTATCCGAACTACTCGGCTTAATCGAAAAAATTGCAGCAAGAACCAATAGAAATTTCAACGAAAACATCCTAGATAAAGAATTATCTTTACACAGGACACTAAGCAACTATCACCCTGACATTCAAACACCTGAAACAGCTTCACTGATAAAACACTACAACGAAGAGAACTCTAAAACACGCAGGACTATAAAATGGATAGCAAGTGACTTAGAGCGACTCTGCGATCTCATAAAAAACTATAACGCCATAAAAGAAAATTACACATCCCCTCTGCCAAAATTTTACCAGAAGGAGTTCGGCGAACTTGTTAACATGCTTCATGACCACGACATGATTAGCAAAGAACTTTATATTTTCTTTTGTCTGGAGGGGGAATGATTAAAAATGAAAGAACAGAATAAAACCCCATGTGATCCCGTAAAAGATTATCGAGACATACACAATGAGATTAGGGGTTGGGAGTCTTACCTGAATGACAACCTTGGCAATTTTTCCTTCGCTTTTGCTGTAGCGTCCATCGGAACCAATCAGCCACAATTCTGGGCGCTCCTAAGCTTAGTTTTTGCAATGCTGGTATACATTTCCAAAAGGGACGCAAAGACCGAAATACTACGCGCCCTTGAAAGCAAGGAACAAAAAACTGAATACGATAACTTCCTTATTGGAGAATACAGAAACTCCATCAACCCCAAGAGATTACTTCCATTAATCTTTGGGGTTATTACCCTGACCGCTATAATTGTAGCCCCTGCAATTACTTCATCCTCTGGCGCCATGAGCTTTCTTTATGGGGAAAAGCCCTACTTTAATCCAGCTACTTTTACGGTCATCCATCCGACAAAAGGCTCATGACCACGCCAAATACTGCACCGCAATAACCTCCAACTAATGGTGCATTAATCAGAGCACCGCTGGATGACGTAGTTTTACTGGCACATTGCTGAGGCTATGCCAAGCCATTGACCGAACCGTGATGGAGTTCTTCGCCGGCTCCGATGGCCCGATGGGCGATGCGGCACGCAGCAATCTCAAGATGCAGGAGCAAGCCGAGCGCCAGGCTAATCGCGGCACGCGGAAGCCGATGAAGGAATGCATCAAACCCGGGAACGTGATTGATGATGACGTGAAGGAGTGTATGGAGGGGTTGAGAGAGCGGGATTGGTGACTCAGCAGATTGATACAACTGAGGGCTCTGTCCTCTGTTGCTGTGCAACACAGCCAAAGGATCAGCAGTCGCCAGAGTTAGAGCCGCACGGGCTAATTGTTCAGCCTGATCGTTGCCCCGAGTGACTCCAGCGTGTGTATAAGCGCGCCCGCCGCTTCCACGCTGGTGACTTCGATCTGTTCGATCTCTCTCTTTCGTATAGCACGAGCGAGGCGTTTCAATTCTGTGCCCCGCAGTGTGGAGCACAGGGATAACCGCTGAACAAAGGCTTCCAGATTCCAGCCATTCACTGAGGCCCAGGCCACGTCATCGGACCAGGACTCAATCTGCAGCACGGGCATGTTCCAAGCTCCTTCCTTGACTGTGTTATGGGCATCAGCCCGAAGCGAGGACAGCGTTGCACTCGCGATGAGCCAAATAGTGAAGCGCCGGGATCATAACGCTGACGGGGGTTGAATTCGCCAGCCTGCCCTTCTCACCTCTTGATCTTTCGTTCGGTTGATCGGCTCAACTCACCTCGGCGCCAAAGGCGCCGTGCTGCGCGACGAACCGCCGCCACGACACGCGCGGCGTTCTTATCCACACCTCCCGCATATACAACTCCTCCGGCAGCACATAGCCCCAGCGCCCCCGGATATCGGTGCGGGGTGCGCGGGGGCGGTGGGTGGCGGCTGGGACGGGGCGCCATTGGCCGTAGGGCGTGGGGGTGAGGATGCAGAGCAGGCGCAGTGCGGGGCGCGCCTGCTGGGGGTGAACGGCCTTGTTCATATGAGCTCCCGGTTATGGCGGTTGGTGCGCTGGTTGTAGGCGTTGAAGGCGAGGCGGTCGAGGCGCTTGATTTCGGTGGTGTCGAAGGTGTTTGTGTCCTGCAGGGCGTCGAGGTAGCCGCCCATGCGGATGTAGTAGGCGAGCGCGCGTTCCGGGTCGGAATAGCGGATGGCCTTGAGGAGCAGGCGCAGTTGTACGTTGATGGCTTTCATTGGGCGTAGTCCCCCGCGCTGAACACTGTTTTGCCGCTCTCCAGGTCGAGGCGGATGCGGTGCAGGTTGATGACGCGGCGCCGGCCGATCTTCACGGTGGGGATGGTGTTGCTCTCGACCCAGCCGCGCACCACGTCTTCGGTGATCTCCGCGATGCCGCACATTTCCGCCAGCACCAGTTGCGTGCAAAACGGCGCACAGCGGAAATCGTTCATTCGCTCAGGCTTTGCGCCCGTGCTGAACCTCACTACTCCAGACTGTTCCATACAGACACCCTATAATCGGCCACTCTAAGCCACCATGAGTAATAAATACTCAAAGCAATCTAGGGCACTGTTGCTTTTGAGTAAAGGTTACTCAAGCCGAGAAAACTCAATGGACGCCGTAAGAAACAGAGCACTTCAACTGATTCGGGCTGTAGGACCGAAGCACTTGAGCGAGCTCGGGGGCAAGAACTACGAACGCTGGCGGAACATCAGCGGCGGCAAGATCCGGATCAGCACCGAGGAAGTGGGCATCCTGGCCGAGGCTTATCCACAGTTCGCGCTCTGGCTGATATCCGGGCGCACGGAGCCGGAGAACGGGCACATCAGCCCGGATGGCGCGCCTTCTGCGTGATGACAGAGGGGTGAAGCCAGACCAGGGGCAGAGCAGCCCCGAACACGACGGCCTGATCGCCCCACCCTCCCAGGCCTAGCGGCCGCCTTTCACCTTCCCCGCCCGGTGCCCCACGCTATGCGGCGCCGGGCCCTTTCCTCTCCTGATCCCCCGGCTTCACGCCTACCCTCCCCCGCTGCGCGCGGCCAACTGCTCATGCAAGGACCACGCGAAGGCGTAGGGCTGTTCGCGCCGGCTGAAGGTGGCCCCGGCCTGGTGCCAGCGCGCTTCATCCATCCCGCTGCGGGCGATTTCGTGGGCGAGTGCTTCGATCTGCCGTTCGAGGGTGCTGCCCAGGCCGGCGGTGACGGTGAGGGGCAGGCCGAACAGCGGCCGCCCGATGAAGGCGGGGTAGCGCTCCACCGGCCCATCGAGGGCGGTGGCCTGGATGCCCAGCAGGACGATACGGCCCTCGGCATCCACCACCTCCAGCCCGTACGAGCCGCCATCGCTCAGGGCCCAGCCGTCGAGGCGCTGGAGGGGGTAGGCCAGGCGGGGCACCTGGGTGAGGTAGAGGTAGCCGGCGGCTGCGGCACTGGCGGCGAGTGCCAGGGTGAGTGAGGTGATCCCTAACGCGCGTTTCATCGAGGCCTCCTTGCGGGTGGGCGAAGCCTACAGGGCGCGGGGCCTGGCGGGCCATGGCGGCTTGCCCGGGCGCTGAAAGCGGAACTGGCCGGTCATCCCCCCGGCGGGAAAAAGTTGTACAAGCCCCTTGCACAAACTTATACGCAGCAGTAGAAAAGCTATACAAATTTACCGAATGTACAGCTTTAGAGGACTCGACCATGCCGGCCTACCGCGCGCCGCTCCGCGACATGCGCTTTGTGTTCGATGAAGTACTCGACGCCTATTCGCACCTGCAGGCGCTGCCGTCCCAAGGGGAATTCGGCGCGGACCTGGGTAGCGCGATCCTCGAAGAGGCGGCGCGCCTGGCTGAGGGCGTGCTGGCCCCGCTGAACAGTTCGGGCGACAAGGAAGGCTGTCATTACGACCCGGCGACCCGCGCGGTGAAGACGCCCGCCGGGTTCCGCGAGGGTTACCGCCAGTTCGCCGAAGGCGGCTGGACGGCGCTGGCCTGCCCCACCGAGTTCGGCGGCCAGGGCCTGCCCCACGTGCTGAACATGATGGTGGAGGAGATGGTGTGCTCGGCGAACCTGTCGCTGGGCATGTACCCGGGCCTGACCCACGGCGCCATCAATGCCCTCTCCGCCCACGGCACCCGCGAGCAGCAGGAGGCCTACCTGCCGAAGCTGATCAGCGGCGAGTGGACGGGCACCATGTGCCTGACCGAGCCGCAGTGCGGCACGGACCTGGGGCTGATCCGCACCCGCGCCGAACCCCAGGCGGACGGCAGCTACGCGCTGAGCGGCACGAAGATCTGGATCACCGGCGGTGAGCACGATCTGGTGGAAAACATCGTCCACCTGGTGCTGGCCCGCCTGCCCGATGCGCCGGCCGGGGTGAAGGGGATTTCGCTGTTCCTGGTGCCCAAGTTCCTCGCCGATGGCAGCCGCAATCCGGCCTTCTGCGGCGGGCTGGAGCACAAGATGGGCATCAAGGGCTCGGCCACCTGCGTGATGAATTTCGAGGGTGCCAAAGGCTGGCTGATCGGCGAGCCCCACAAGGGCCTGCGCTGCATGTTCACGATGATGAACTCGGCACGCCTGATGGTCGGCATGCAGGGCCTGGGCATTGCCGAGAACGCTTACCAGATCAGCCTGGGCTTCGCCCGCGAGCGCTTGCAGAGCCGCTCCCTGAGCGGGCCGAAGGCGCAGGACAAGCCGGCCGACCCGATCCTGGTGCACCCGGACGTGCGGCGCATGCTGCTGCGCCAGAAGGTGATGATCGAGGGCAGCCGCGCGCTGGCCTACTTCACCGGCCTGCATCAGGACATCGCCCACGACCACCCGGACGCCGAGGTGCGCCAGCAGGCGGACGATCTGGTGCAGCTGCTGACGCCGGTGGTGAAAGCCTTCCTCACCGACGAGGGTTTCGCCTGCGCCAACGAGGGCCTGCAGGTGATGGGCGGCTCGGGCTTCACCGAGGACTGGGGTATCGAGCAGCTGGTGCGGGACTGCCGCATCACCCGTATCTACGAGGGCACCAACGGCATCCAGGCGCTGGACCTGGTGGGCCGCAAGCTGGCCCTGGGCGGCGGCCGTGCGGTGCGTGGCTTCTTCCAGTTGGTGGGTGAGTGGCTCAAGGCCAACCCCGAGGCGCCCCATGTGGCCAAGGTGGACAAGGCGCTGCGCCAGTTGCAGCAGGCGACGATGTGGCTGGCCACCGAAGGCATGAAGGACCCTGAGCAGGCCGGCGCTGCGGCCACGCCCTACCTGCGGCTGTTCGCGCTGACCGCGCTGGCCTGGCTGTGGGCCCGCATGGCTCAGGTGGCCCAGGCCAAGCTGGACGCCGGCAGTGAGGAGAAGACCTTCTACGGCGCCAAGCTGAAGTCCGCCGACTTCTACATGACCCGAACCCTGACCGAGACCGACGGCCTGCTGGCCGAGGTGATGGCAGGCAAAGCATCCCTGATGGCGTTCAACGAGGACGAGTTCGCCGCATAGCCAACCCTCCCCCTCCGTATGCGCACGCCGGCAATCCCTCCCTTTTTTGATTGCCGGTTTTTTTTTGCCCGGAATTTGGTCGGCCTGTGGGCGGGCGGGGCCGTCGTAGGGCGGGTTTCAGCCCACCGGCCAACACCGACCGGGACCGGTGCGGTTCGCCGAGCTCACCGCATCCTACGCAGGCGATGTGCCGGTTTGTGGGGGCGGGTTCGTTCGCGATGGGGCGGGAATGGTCAGCGCCGTTCCCATGGGTGAAGGCGCACCCTGTAGGGTGGATCGCGCTTCATCGATCCACCGGCGGAGCCATGCCGGATGCCGGTGGTGGGTAGGAAAAGCATCGCGAATGAATTCGCTCCCACGGGGTGCGCCATGGGGCCGTGCCGAACGCCATTGGTGGATGGAAAGAGCGCCATCCACCCTACGCCCCGGGACGAGATGTGCCGGTTTGTGGGGGCGAAATTATTTGCGATTGGTAGGGGAGTGGTCGGCGCCGCGCCCATGGGTGAAGGCGCCCCCCGTAGGGTGGATCGCGCTTCATCGATCCACCGGCGGAGCCATGCCGGATGCACATGGTGGGCAGGAAAAGCATCGCGAATGAATTCGCTCCCACGGGGTGCGTTATGGGGCCGTGGGATGGGCCGAACGCTATTGGTGGATGCAAAGAGCGCCGCCCCGGGACGCGATGTGCCGGGGCGTGGGAGCGAATTCATTCGCGATTGCTGAGGTGGCCCAGGTGGCGCATCAGCGTATCGATCAAGAACCAACCGGAAAGCGGCAAGCCGATGAACATCATCGGTACGCTCAGGAACAGCGCTCGCCCAACCCAGGCGGTCATGTCCTGTCCGTTCGACAGGCAGTCATGCAGCCCCTTGGTGTTGCCTTGGCAGTCGAAGTGTTCGAAGGCCCAGATGCCCCACTGCCATCCCAGCCAGGTAACGCCCACCGGGAGCAGGGCCAGCACGTAGCGGCTCAACCAGCCCAGCCGCTCGGTGTGTTTCCAGAGCAACCAGGGTGGCGCGAACAACAGGGTGGCGAGCAGTGGCCAGAACAGCAGGTCGATCATGGGGGTACGTCCTGTACGGAAAGCGTCCAAGCAAGGCGCACGATCTTAGCGTTGTCGGCACCGAAGGGAGAGTCTCGCGAATGAATTCGCACGGGGTACGGCACGGAGCCGTAGGGTGGGCTTCAGCCCACGCTGTCTGCCGCTGGTGGGCTGAAGCGGAACGCCGCCCGGCCCACCCTACAGGGCGTGTGCCCTGGGCTCGGGAGGGAATTGATGCGGTTCGCTGAGCTCACCGCATCCTACGGGGTGCGCGTTGGGTGACGGCAAACAAAAACACCCCGCCGGGGCGGGGTGTTTGTGGGGGTGCCGTCAGGAGGCGGT
Organism: Pseudomonas sp. SLBN-26; assembly: GCF_006715895.1. Taxonomy (NCBI): domain Bacteria; kingdom Pseudomonadati; phylum Pseudomonadota; class Gammaproteobacteria; order Pseudomonadales; family Pseudomonadaceae; genus Pseudomonas; species Pseudomonas sp. SLBN-26. The sequence continues at coordinate 5,314,259 of NZ_VFOB01000001.1, read as the reverse complement.
ATTGCCGGTCAGGTGGGCGTCGGGTTGGTTGCCGAGCTTGAACACCTTGAACAGCACGGTCAGCAGTACGAGGAAGGCCGGGCCGATGTAGAGGGCGATGCGGGTGTCTTCGAAGAAGGCCATGAGTGCCACCACCAGCACCAGGAAGGCCAGGGCGAGGTAGGAGCTGATGGGGAACAGCCACATCTTGAACTGCAGCTTGCCCTGTTCGGCGGGGCTGAGGCTGCGGCGGAACTTCATCTGGGCGAGCAGGATCATGGCCCAGGTCCAGATGGCGCCGAAGGTGGCGATGGAGGTGACCCAGACGAATACCTTCTCCGGCACCAGGTAGTTCAGCAGCACGCCCAGCAGCAGGGCGAAGATGGACAGCAGCAGGGCGTTGCGCGGGACGCCATTGCCGGAGGTGCGGCCGAAGGCGCGCGGGGCCTGGCCGTGCTGGGCGAGGCTGTAGAGCATGCGGCCGGTGCTGAAGATGCCGCCGTTGCAGGAGCTGAGGGCGGCGGTGATGACCACGAAGTTGATGATGCCGGCGGCGGTCTTGATGCCGAGGCGTTCGAAGGTCATGACGAAGGGGCTGCCCTGGGTGCCGATCTCGTTCCACGGGTAGATGGACATGATCACGAACAGCGCGCCGACGTAGAACAGCAGGATGCGCCAGAACACGGAGTTGATGGCGTCGGGGATGGTCTTCTGCGGGTTGCACGCTTCACCGGCGGTGAGGCCGATCATCTCCACGCCGAGGTAGGCGAACATGACCATCTGCAGGGACATGAGCACGCCCTGCACGCCGTTGGGCATGAAGCCGCCGTGGGTCCAGAGGTTGCTGATGCCGGTGGCGATGCCGCCGTTGCCGATCCCGAAGAGGATCATGCCGGCGCCGGCCACCACGAGGGCGATGATGGTGACGATCTTGATGAGGGCGAACCAGAACTCGAACTCGCCGAAGGCGCGCACGGTGATGAGGTTGACGGTGCCCATGCTCGCCAGGGCCAGGAGGGCCCAGATCCAGCGGTCCACGTCGGGGAACCAGATCTGCATGTAGATGGCGACGGCGGTGATCTCCGCGACGCAGGTCACCAGCCAGAGGAACCAGTAGTTCCAGCCGGTGAGAAAGCCCGCCAGCGGGCCGAGGTAATCCTGGGCGTAGCGGCTGAAGGAGCCGGCCACGGGGTTGTGCACGGCCATCTCGCCGAGGGCGCGCATGATCACTAGGATGGCGAGGCCGCCGATGATGTAGGAGAGCATGATGGCGGGGCCGGCCATCTGGATGGCCTTGGCCGATCCCAGGAACAGACCGACACCGATGCAGGCGCCGAGCGCCATGAGCCGTATGTGTCGTTCACCCAAACCGCGTTGCAGTTGATCGCTGCTGGACATGAAGAACCTCTTATTTTTGTAAAAGGGCTGACACCCGCCAGGGGGTAACCCGGCGGGCGCTCTCGTTTCCCGCGGGCCCGGTTTGGGCGGGCGGGAGCAGAGGACGTCCGGGGCCACAGGGCATGCCTGTCGGCCAGGCTCGGACGGCCGGCTGTTGTATAGGGGGGTGTGCCGGGGGGCAACTTGCCAATCGGCTTCCGGGTTAAAACAGCTGAATCTGCTGCGCGGACTATACAGCGCAGTGAAAATGTCTTCGATACGACGAATTGACAGGAATAGCGCGGCTGGTACGCCCGTTCTGACCCGGGATCGACGGGGAAGCCGCGATTCCTGGCCGTTTCGCCAGAAAGCCCCTGGCCGGCCTGCGTTGTGGTGTCGCAGGCCGGCGCGCGGGTCAGCGCAGCTTGGGTCGGGTGCCCAGCAGGAGGCCGGCGAAGATCATCGCGCCGCCGAGCCAGTGGTAGCCCTGCAGGGACTCGCCGAGCACCAGGTAGCCCAGCAGCGCGGTGAACACCGGCATGAGGTAGTTGGTCAGCGACACCTTGGCCACGCCGAGCACGGCGATGCCCCGGTTCCACAGCAGGTAGGCGATCAGCGAGGCGAAGGTGCCGGTGTAGCCGATGGCGGCGAGGTTGGCCGGGCTGGGGGCGAAGCCCTGGCCGCTGGCGATCTCCAGCAGGTACAGCGGCAGCAGCATGGGCACGCCGCAGAGGATCAGCGCGCCGAGGAACACCAGCGGAGGGATGCCCTGGAACCAGGCGGCCCAGCGCCGTTGCAGCAGGGTGTAGAGCGCCCAGTCGAGTACGCCGAGCAGCATGATCAGGTCGCCGGGGTTGAAGCGCAGGCCGGCCAGGGTCGCCAGGCTGCCCTGGCCGATCAGCACCAGCAGGCCGAGGATGGCCACGGCCATGCCGCCCCAGGCGCGCCGGGCCGGCCATTCCCCCAGCAGCACCCCGGCGCCGATGAAGGTGGCCAGGGGCAGGCAGGTGTTGAGCAGGGTGAGGTTGATGGCCACGGTGGTGCGCGCGGCGAAGTACATCAGCACGCTGAAGGTGCAGATGCCCAGCGCGGCCACCACCAGCAGGCGCCAGCCGGCACGGCGCAGGGCGGCACGGTGCTGCCACAGGGGCTTGGCGATGAAGGGCAGGAGCAGCACCAGGGCGACGCTCCAGCGCCAGAAGGTCAGGGCAAAGGGCGGGATGTCGTCATGGAAGGCGCGGGCCACCAGGGCGTTGCCGGCCCAGCAGGCGCTGGCCAATACCAGGCCGGCCCAGGCGAGCGCCGGGGCGTGTGTGCGGTTCATGGGTCAGCGCACGCCCTGGGGGCGCAGGCGGTACTGCGGCGGCAACTGGTCGATGCCGCTGACGGTGACGTTGAGGTCTTTCCAGAGGCCGTCCTTGATGCCGTAGATGCAGCCGTGCACGGACAGCGACTGGCCGCGGTGCCAGGCGTTCTGGACGATGGTGGTGTGGCTGACGTTGGCCACCTGCTGCATGACGTTCAGCTCGCAGAGGCGGTCGACCCGCGCTTCGTCGGTGGGGAACTGGGCGATGTGGTCGCGGTGCTCGTAATAGAGGTCGCGGATGCTGCGCAACCAGCCGTCGATCAGGCCGAACTGGGCATCCTGCATGGCGGCGCGCACGCCGCCGCAGCCGTAGTGGCCGGTGACGAGGATGTGCTTCACCCGTAGCACGTCCACGGCGTACTGGACGACCGACAGGCAGTTGAGGTCGGTGTGCAGGACGACGTTGGCGACATTGCGGTGGACGAACAGGTCGCCGGGCAACATGCCGACGATCTCGTTGGCCGGTACGCGGGCGTCGGAGCAACCGATCCACAGGTATTCGGGTGCTTGCTGCTTGGCCAGTTTCTCGAAGAACTGGGGGTCGTCTTCCTTGATGCGTTCAGCCCAGCGGGCGTTGTTGTCCAGCAGCTGCTGCAGGTCGCTCATGGTGCTTTTCCTCCGTTGGCCGGCGCACCTTACGGAGGGGGGCCGGCTTTGACAAGGCGGGATGCCGAGTCGGCCGGCCCGGGAGCGTGGCGGTTGGGAAGGGTGGGCGCGCGGTCAGTCGAGCAGGGTGCAGGCCATGACGAGGGCGTCTTCACGGCCGCCAACGGCGGGGTAGTAGCCACGGCGGCGGCCGACTTCGTTGAAGCCGTAGCGCTCGTAGAGGCGGTAGGCCGATTCGTTGCTGGCGCGCACTTCGAGGAAGCATTCGCGGGCGTTGAGCGCGCGGGCGCGGTCCATCAGGTGCTCCAGCAGGCGCAGGCCGAGGCCGCGCCCCTGGCTTTCCGGCTTGACGGTGATGTTGAGCAGGTGCGCTTCGTCGATGATCACGTTGATCACGCCGTGGCCGACCTGCTGGGAGCCTTCGAACATCAGCCAGCAGTCATAGGACTTGATGCCGTCGGCGAAGATGCCGCGCGTCCAGGGGTGGCTGAAGGCGGCGTATTCGATCTTGAGTACGGCGTCGAGGTCCGCCTCGGTCATGGGGCGGAAGGTTACGGCATCGGTCATTCAGCGTTGTTCCAGCGGCGCATGACCCGGCGCATGGCGCGCCAGAGGTCCGCCTTGCGGTGCGGTTCGTCCATCAGCAGTTCCAGGCCGGGCACGGCCCAGGCGGCACAGAGCCCTTCGATCTGCAGTTCGCGGCCAAAGGCCTCGGCGTCGGCTTCGCCGGCAAAGCGCACGGCGGGCAGCCCCACCAGCCAGAGGCAGGCGCAGGCCGGGCCTTCTTCCAGGCGGGCGGCGAGGAAGCCCTGGAGGAAGTCGCGGGCGGCGTCGGGGCCCTGGTCCATGTTGCCGCGGGCCAGCAGCGGCCAGCGGATCGGCTCGCCGATGAGCTGCGGCGCGTCCGGCAGGCCGGCGGCGCGCAGCAGGTCCTTGAGCAGCAGGTAGGCCGGGTCGCGGCTCTGGAAGCCTTCCCCGGTGGGCAACTCCACCAGCAGCAGGCAGGCACCGGCCCGCAACAGCTGGAGGGCGAAGCGCGGCGGGGCCACCGGGGCGGCCTTCACCGGCTGGGGTGCATCCACCTCGGGCTCCGCCGCCGGCTCGGGCACGGCCACGCGGGGCGTGCTGCCCGGGCGCGGTACTTCGATCTTCGGCCGGGGCGCTGCCGGGGCTTCGGTGCGTTCGGCCACGACGGCTGCGGCCGCCGGTTCCGGGCGCGCGGGGCGGACCGGTTCCGGCGTGGGCAGGGGCTCGGGCAGCACCAGCAGTTCGGGGCGCGAGGGGGCGGCGAAGGGCAGCGCCGTGCGCGGCAGCCAGGTGGCGACCTGCATGGCGTCGAGGTATGCGCGGCGGCGAAGCTCTGGGATCAAACGTCAGCTACCTGTGGATGGGCTTTGCGTACGCCGGCCTGCATGAGGTTCAGCGCGTTGAGATAGGCCTTGGCGGAGGCGAGCACTATATCCGTATCGGCGCCGTTGCCGTTGACGATTCGTCCGGCTTTTTCCAGGCGCACGGTCACTTCGCCCTGGGAATCGGTGCCCTGGGTGATGGCGTTGACGGAGTACAGCTGCAGGCTGGCGCTGGAGCGGGCCAGGCTCTCGATGGCCTTGAAGGCGGCGTCCACCGGGCCGGAGCCCTGGGCGCGGGCTTCCTGCTCCTGGCCGTCGATGCTGAGCACCACGCGGGCTTCGGGGATCTGCCCGGTGCGCGAGGTGACTTCAAGGAAGGCCAGGCGGAAGTGCTCGGGGGCTTCTTCGCCGAGGGTGTCGGAGACCAGGGCCTGGAGGTCTTCGTCGAAGATCTCGTGCTTCTTGTCGGCCAGGGCCTTGAAGCGGGCGAAGGCCTCGTTCAGCTCGGTCTCGCCGGGCAGGTGGATGCCCAGCTCTTCCAGGCGGGTGCGGAAGGCGTTGCGGCCGGAGAGCTTGCCGAGGGAGAGCTTGTTGGTGTGCCAGCCCACCGACTGGGCGGACATGATCTCGTAGGTTTCGCGGTGCTTGAGCACGCCGTCCTGGTGGATGCCGGACTCGTGGGCGAAGGCGTTGGCGCCGACGATGGCCTTGTTCGGCTGCACCGGGAAGCCGGTGATGCTGGAGACCAGGCGCGAGGTGCTGAGGATGTGCGGGGTGTCGATGCCGGTATGCACCCCGAGGACGTCGGCGCGGGTCTTGATGGCCATGACGATCTCTTCCAGCGCGGCGTTGCCGGCACGCTCGCCGAGGCCGTTGATGGTGCATTCCACCTGGCGGGCTCCGGCGGCGACGGCAGCCAGGGAGTTGGCGACGGCCAGGCCCAGGTCGTTGTGGCAGTGCACGGAGAACACGGCCTTGTCGGCGTTGGGGATGCGCGCCAGCAACTGGCGGATGGTCTCGGCGTACTGGTGCGGGATGGCGTAGCCGACGGTGTCGGGGATGTTGATGGTGCGGGCGCCGGCGTCGATGGCGGCTTCGATGATGCGGCAGAGGAAGTCGATCTCGGAGCGGCCGGCGTCCTCGCAGGAGAACTCCACGTCGGCGCAGAGGTTGCGGGCATGGCGCACGGCGCGCACGGCCTGCTCAACCACCTGGTCCGGCTGCATGCGCAGCTTGTACTGCATGTGGATGGGGCTGGTGGCGATGAAGGTGTGGATGCGCCCGGCGTTGGCGCCCTTGAGGGCTTCGGCGGCGCGCTCGATGTCGGCTTCGACGGCGCGGGCCAGGCTGCACACGGTGCTGTCCTTGATGCTGTCGGCGATGGCCTTGACCGCTTCGAAGTCGCCGGGGCTGGCGATGGCGAAGCCGGCTTCGATCACGTCCACCCGCAGGCGCTCGAGGGCCTTGGCGATGCGCAGTTTCTCTTCCCGGGTCATGGAGGCGCCGGGGCTCTGCTCGCCGTCACGCAGGGTGGTGTCGAAAATGATGACGCGATCGTTGTTGTTCATTGTGGTCACTCCTCTTGTCCCGCCGGGGGTGCGGCCGAGCGCTGGCTAATGACGCCGCGGCTCGTGGCCGCGACGACGGATGGCGGATTGTGGCGCGAAACGCGCGGGGCGGGAAGGCGCGGGCGGCGCGCAGGCGCCGCCGTACAGGCTCAGTTGATCGGCGTGGCGGTGAGGTTGGCGCGGATGTCGGCGTTCTGCAGCTTGACGCCGTACATGGAGGTGACGGCCCCGCCGGTGGGGTGCACGTGCTGGACGCGGTCGATGTCCACTTCCTTGAAGTGGACGCGACCGTTCACCGCGAAGCCCAGCGGGTCGGGGGTGACGGGGGTGCAGCTGCTGCCGTTCTTGGTGCAGACCTTGGTGGGCGCGACGTCCAGGTTGAGGTCGGCGTTGAAGCCGTAGGTGTTGGCGTCGGGGTTCTTGGGGTCGCCGTCGGAGGTGTAGAAGTTATCCACAACCAGCTGGGCGCCGCTGCCGTTCACGCCGTTGACGCGGTCGGTCTCGAGGATGATCTGGTTGCGCTTCTCGTCGGTGGCGACGCCGTTGACGGAGCTGTCGATGGCGGTGTCGCGGACGAAGACGTTCTTCAGCTTGACCGAGACGCCTTCGTTGCCCCGGTCTTCCCAGCGGCCGCCGCTGGCGGAACAGGCGCTGGCGGTGGAACCGCTGCCGCCCACGCAGAGGGCGCCGGCCCCGCCGGAGCTGAGGGCGAGGGTGGAGCCCTGTTCGTAGCGCTTGAGCACCAGCCGGCCGAGGCTGGCGCCGGTGGCGCGGTCGCCCCAGCGCAGGTCGGAGACGTCGAGGTTGGACCAGTAGGTGCCCTTGCGCAGCTCGACGCCGTTGTTGGTGACGTCCACGGTGCCGTCGCGGAAGTGCATGTCGTAGCGGGTGCCGGACAGCCACAGGCCCTTGCCGGTTTCGTCCACGGTGATGGCGGCGCGGGCGTCGCTGACCACGAAGTCGGCGTTGTAGCCGATGCCGTCGCCCACCAGGCCGCCGGGCTTGAGGGTGATCTGGCCGTTGAGGGTGAAGTCGTAGGCCGGGAAGATTTCCATCAGCACCAGCAACTCGGTGCCGCCCTGCAGGGGTGCGTTGGCGCTGCCGACCCGCAGGCCGTCGAAGCTGTAGCTGCCCTTGAGGTTGTTGAGCCCCAGGCGCAGGCCGTCGAAGTGGCCGTTGTAGTTGCCCTTGCTCATGTCGCTCTGGGTGCCGGCGTAGCACCCGGTGGCGGCGCCGCCGGCGCAGCTGCGGGTGATGTCGAGGGTGAGCTGGCCGCTGCCGTAGGTGCGCAGGCCGCTGAACCACATGCTGTTGCCGTTATCGGTGAGCGAGACCGAGCTGTTGGCCATGTTCCAGCTGAGGTCGGCGGTGAGGCCGGTCAGCCCGGAGTTGGGGTCGCCGCCCGGGCGCAGGGCGATGCTGTTGCGGCGGCTGCCGTCGTCGACGAAGTTGAGGTCGATGCCGAGGCTGCCGAGCTTCTGGTTGGTGGGGTTGCCGAGGATCAGCCCGCCAAGGGTGGCGTTGAGCTTGAGGTCGGCGAAGGCGATCTGGACGAAGCTGCCATTGGCGTCCTGCACCAGGTCGAGGGTGAGGCCGTTGAGGCTGCGCAGGGTGCCGGAGAAGTTCTCGGCGCGGAGGATGCCTTCGTCCTGGTACTGGAACAGGCTGTTGCTGATGCTGACGTCGGTGCGCACCCGCAGGCCGGAGCCGCTGGCGCCGCCGCTGGAGACGCTGACGGTGCCGCCCAGGCGCAGGTCCATGTTGAGCTTGCCGAAGCTCTTGTCGGCGCCGGGGCCGCGCAGGTCGGGAGCGTCCGGGGTGACGGGGCTGGCCGTGGGGTCGCCGCTGGCCAGGTCGAGCCCGATGCCGCCGATGGCGGCGACGACGCGCGAGTTGCCAAGGTCGAGCTTGACGGCCTGGCCGTCGCCGCCGCTGACGATGTCGAGGTAGGCGTTGTTCAGGTAGGCGTCCAGGCTCATGCCCTTCACCACCAGGTCGTAGCCGTTGTCGCGGTAATAGAAGGTGACGTCGGAGAGCGACAGGCGGCTGTCGTCCACCGAGATGCCGGTGACGCCACTGGCGCCCCCGCCCTTGAGCTTGAGCACGCCGCCGAGGGTGTAGAAGGCGCGCAGGCCGCCGAAGCTGCGGGTGCTACCGCCCATTTCGACGCTGTTGACGTTCATGACCCGGGCGCCGCCCTGGTGCTGCACCTGCAGGCGGCCGCCGGTGACGTCCACCTGGGTGGTGGAGGTGGTGGTGGCGCCGGTGCGGGCCTGGTTGCTGACGCCCTTGAGGTTGAGGCTCTGGCCGTCCTCCTGGTAGCTGATGGAGCTGGCGGACCAGGTGCCGGTGGTGGTTTCCAGGGTGATGCCGTCCCGGCCGCTGACATCGGAGAGCGCGGAGTCATCCAGCGCCTGCATGGCCTGGGCCAGGGGGCTGAGGAGGATCGCGAACAACGCCACTGCACGCATCGCCTGCTCCTTCTTCTATTTGGGGAACACCAGCACGCTGCCTTGCATGCGGATGCTGCCGTCGATCCGGGCGGAAAAGATGTTGGTCTGCTGGTAGGTGGCGTCGCCGCCGTTGGCGACGGTGCCGGCCTTGTTGCGCCAGCCGCCCTGGTTGGCGACGGCGAAGGCGAAGCTGCCGTCCTTGAAGCGCACGTTGTTGGGCAGGCCCAGTTCGATCACGTCCTGGTTGAAGCCGGCGCTGGCGTCGTTGATGGCGCGGGTGCGCAGGGTCAGGCCCTCGAAGCTGAACACGCCCTTGAGGTTGTCCAGCACGTACCAGCCGCCGTTGGCTTCGGTGCGGATGGCGACGCGCATGCCGCAGGCTTCGGGGGTGCTGGCACCGGCGGTGGCGCAGCTGCGTTCGTTGACCGTCCACTGCGCGGGGTTGTTGCCGGCGGGGGTGTTCCACAGCACGCCGCCGGCCTTGTTGATGCTGAACTCGCCGGAGAGGTAGACCCCGCCCTGGCCGCTGGTGGCACTGAGGTCGGCGTCGTCCAGGGGCTTGAGTTCGGCCTGGGCGCCGGCGCTGGCGAGCAGCAGGGCCAGGGTGAGCAGACGGGTCCTAGAGGTCATGGCTGGTCACCTTCAGGTAGTTGATGCTGAGGCCGCCGATCTCGTTGTAGCCGAAGTTGTAGCCGCCGGTGGCGGGGTCGCCGGTGCCGGACTTGAGGTTGTTGATGATGATGCTGGTGCGCGGGGCGTTGGCGTAGAAGTCGTCGGCCAGGGCCTGCTTCTGCGCGGCGGTGGTGCCGGAGGCGGTGGGGTTCTGCAGCTCCAGCACGAACTGGCCGTTGCTGCTGACGTCGAACAGCAGCGGCTGGCTCTTGCCGTAGCCCAGCGCCACGGTGGCGTAGGCGCCGCTCATGAAGAGCGTGCGGTCGCGCTGCTGTTGGGCGGTGGTGCAGTTGGTGGTGCCGGCGGCGCAGGACATGAGCTGGATGCTCTTGGCGAAGACGTTCAGGCGCAGTTCGCCGACCATCTGGTTCTTCACCTTGTCGCCCCAGAGGCGCAGGTAGGAACCGTCCATGGCCAGTTCGGCGATGTCGAGGTTGATCACGTCGGTGCGCCCGGCGGCGACCTGGAAGTCGAAGCGGATGCCCAGGTCGACCTTCTCGCTGGCCCGGCTGGAGCAGGTGTTGCCGCCGGTGCTGTAGCCGCTGATGCAGGCCGACCCGCCGCTGGTGAGGCGCTCGGGGAAGGTGAACTCCAGCACCGAGATGCCGCTGGGGGTGGTCTGCACCCACTGCCCGGCGTCGTTGAGGGTGCGCATCGACTCGCCCCGGGCGAAGTTGAGGGTGAAAGGATGGTCGAGCCGGCCGATGGTCACCGGGTTGAGGTTGGCGCCGTTGTTGCTCCCGGTAGCCCCCAGGTAGAACTCCTTCACGGCGATGGGCACGTTCTGCCCGCTGCCGTTGGTGATGTCATTGAGGGTGATGGTGGCGCCGCTGGCGTCGAGCATCACCTTGTCCAGCACGAAGCCGATGCCGGCGCCGTCCACGGCGGACAGCTCGGAATCGTCCATGGCCTGCATCTCGGCGTTTGCCAGGGCCGGCAGCAGGCACGACAACAGGGCCAGGGTGCGCATGGTCAGCACCCCTTGGTGGCGGAGCCGAGGCAGGTGTCCTGGCGGGGGATGCCGTTGAACGCCTGCTCGAAGTCGATGTTGATCGGCGACACCATATTGCCGTTGGCATCCCGGTACTTGGGCATGTTCATGAAGGCGCCCTTGAGGGCGGTCATGAAGGCGTTGCTGTCCATGTCGCGCCAGGCTACGTCCTGGGTCTGCAGGGAGATGAAGAAGCCCTTGGCCGCGCCGTCCATGCCTGCCATGTTGCTGGTGTTGCCCACGGGCAGCGACTGGAACTGGGAGAGGTTGAAGCAGGTGGTCAGCGAGAGAATGCCGCAACCATTGGACTTGAACAGGCTGAGCAGGGCATTGGACAGCCCACCCAGGTTGCAGCCGCTGACGCAGGTCAGCGCGGTGCCATTAGTCAGGCCCGCCATGGTGCCGCGTACCGGGTCGGCATTGCCGCTGGAGTTCACCAGGGTCGCATCCGCCTGAAGCTTGGTATCGGCATCGATGCCTGCCAGCGTCAGCAGGAACTGGTCGAAGCCCGATGCGCTGTTGAAGATGGGTTTGGCGGTACCACTGATATGCACGGGGATGTTGCCGGTCAGGCTCTGGATATCCCCAGAAAGAACCCCCTTGGCCTCGCCAAAGCCGATGCGCACCCCCACCACCTGGTTGCCCGAATAGGCGAACTCGACGAAGGGGTTGGAGACCTTGAAGGGGTTGATGGAGTTGTCGGCATTGACGGTGCCGAGGGCGAAATTGTTGATCAGGATGTCCGACGAGCCGGCCGCCTCACCGGCGCGATCGTACTGGCCGAGCTGGAGCTTCTTGATGTTGAGCTGGGTGTCGACGTCCACCCCGAAGTTGACGCGGGTGTAGTTGATGCCGGCGTTGGCGTCGGTGGTCAGGTTGATGAAGGCCTGGCCGGTGATGGTCGAGAGTTCGGCGTCATCCAGGGCTTGCATCTGGGCCTGGGCACCGGTGGCCAGCAAGCTGGCGGCGAGCAGGAAGACAGCGCCCCTGAAGGGACTGCGAGACGGACGCATGGCGGGTTCCCTCACTTTTCTTGTTATCCGGGGCCGCTCCGGGGGCGGCACGATTCCGTGTTGCCACTATAGGGGCGCCCCTGCCATTTAGGCCCGACCCATAGGCGGGAAAAGGGCGGAATTGCATGGGCCCCGTACCGAGCTACCGTTGCGGTTGTTACCCAAATCCACACCCGGGCTTGCCGCCCTGGCTTAGGACTGGTGATGCGCCACCGCTATCCGCCCTCGGCGTTCACCCGTCTTTGGATAGCTGGGCGAGTACCGGGGCACCTGTTCAACTGCCGGCTCCAAACCAACAAGGAGCCGTTGCGATGCTAAAAGCCCAAACTCTTCCAATCGCTTTCTTTTCTCTAGGCTTCTCGCTTATGGCGATGGCTGCTGACTCCCAAAGCGAACTGGAGCGCCATGTCAGCTTCATGAAAGGCGAAACCGGGGAGATCGTGCCGACAAAACCTCGGGCGAAGCTGTTCGGGCGCCAAGCATTGGCCCTAACGAGCGCACCCAGCGGTACGCTGACCGTTGGAAAGATCATCACCTATGACGTAGTCAACTACAGCCCTTACAACGATGAGCCCATCGATACGAGCAGCTTCAACATGGTGATGATGGGCTATTCGTCGGAGAGGCCGGCGATAGGATCTGTCAGTGCCGGTCTTTCAGGGATAACCAACCTGGGGATTGCCAAAATAACCAAGAGCTTCAACAACCCACTGATTCCCGAGATGGATGAGCTATGCAACCTGACGCTCACCTCCACTGAAGATCTTCAGGGTTTGAATATTGGGGGCATTTATCTGCCGCTAACCAAAACCTGGACATCAACAAAAAACGGTACGGCCTACTACGACTACGCAGCAGTCGCATGGGATGGCGCACCAAACTTTCAGTACTACATCGATCAGCACGCCTTCTGCACCACCTTCGAATCCTTCAACAGCACCTACCCCAACGGCGCCTCGGTCCCGGTGACGCTGGTGCCCTGATCGCCCAGGTGACGCACTGCGTCAGTTTGCGACTGGCGCAGGAGGGGGGCCGGGAGCGTAGAATCGCCCCAGGCCATGCCAGGCCGTGCCTTCACGGCCTGGCATGTTTTCTGCTCCCACCCTGCCATGGCCGCCCTCCTCTCTCTCATGACCACAGACCCGGATTACGCCGACGCCCGCTGGGACGAACTGAAGAACCAGAACGACCTGGCCTGGGACCTCGACGCCATCACCGACCGCCAGCAGGCCATCGACTTCCTGCTGCGCTTCGAGAACCGCCTGTGCGTCTACTCCAGCTACGTGGAGAAGCTCTACAGCAACTACAGCTTCGTGGTGCCGGAGGAGGCCCACGGCAGCATCACCATCCTGCCCGACGAGCAGGCTTGGCATGACACCTTCAACGAGATCCCGCCGGAGGCGGTGCAGCCCACGGGCATCCACATCCTCCCTGGCGAGACCATGGGCCACACCGGCCTGTACCTGAAGATCCCCGGCGAGCATCGCCTGGCCGCCTCCCGCGAGGTGCCCTTCCAGGAGGGGCTGAAGCTGCTGATCCAGCGCTACCAGGCCAAGCACGACCACTTCCTGCCGGTGCTGGCCAAGGGTGACCTGCGCGAGTACGAGGCGCGCATGCCGTCGCTGCACCTGCACCGCGTCGACACCACGCGCCTGGGTCATCTGTCGCAGCTGGAGGTCAACACCATCAAGGCCGCCATCGCGGACCACCTGATCGGACTCTTCCGCCACGCCTGACCGGGTGCGGCACGCGATCCTTTGATCGCTTCGGGCTGATTCGTCGCCCCCCTCATGCAGTACAATCGCCCCCTTTTTCCTGGCAGGGACCGTCTCCCACGATGATCGAACCCAAGCGCGTCTTGCGCGCCCTCGCCGAACACTGGTCGCTGCTGGAGCCGCTGTGCGAGCGCTTCGATACGGGCACCCTGAGTCTGTCCGAGCTGCGCATGCAGGTCGGCGCCCAGTTGCCGGCGGGCACGCCCACCGATATCACCGCGTTGCTCGACCAGTGGATCCGCCTGGATATCCTGGTGCCGGTGGCCAAGAGCCCCAACCGCTTCGAGCTGAACGCCCAGATCCACGACTTCCTCGCCTACCTGCGCCGCGAACACCGCCTCGGCCTGTGCCTGGAGATCGAGGCCTACCTGCGCCATCTGGAGCGCCTGGCCGGGCACATCCAGGAAGCCTTCGAGATCCGCGACGGCAACGACCTGGCACGCCAGCTGCGCCTGCTGGACATGCGTGTGCGTGACGTGCTGAAGAAGCTCGACAACGACGAGCAGGCGCTGATGGGCGTGGCCGAGCGGGCCAAGACCAGCGACCGGCAGATTCCGCTGCGCCAGCGTTATGCCGAGGTCCTGGCGACCTGGGACGAGTACGTCGAGCCGATGATCCAGCTGGTGTCCGCCGATGGCGCCTTCGAGCAGGGCGTGCGCCGGGTGGAACAGGTGCTGCTCAAGCTGCTCGGTGAGCAGCAGCGCCTGGGCCAGCTGGTGGACGACGACCTGCTGCTGCGCACCCATGCGCGCATCCTGGAGATGCAGACCACGGCCCAGCTGACCCTGCGCAAGGCCCGTGAGCTGCTGCTGCCGCTGCGCGAGGAAGCGCGCCGGCACAACGCCGTGACCCGTGGCGCGGCCCTGGCGCTCTCGGTGATCCGCAAGAAGGGCCTGGATGGGGTGCCCCAGGCGGCGATGCCGCTGTTCACCCGGCCGCAAAGCACCTTCCTCGGCAGCGCGTCCCAGGTGGAGGCCTACGTCTACGCCCTGGCGCGCTTCGAGCCCAAGCCGGCGCACTTCCCCAAGGCCGGCGTTGGCCGCAAGGGCGCGCCGCCCAAGGCCCCGCGCACGGCACGGGAGATGATCGAGCGCTGCGAGCAGGCCCTGCCGCTGCCGGACCTGATGGCCTGGCTGCTGGAGCAGGAGCCGGACGGCGCCACCGACGAATTGCTGTACTGGTTCTCCCGCCTGTCGCGGGATGGCCGCTTCCAGCGCGAACGCCTCGAGCGCCGCGACTACCTCACCGCCGAGCATCAGGTCAGCCTGAGCTCCTTCGCCCTCATCAAGAGCGAAAACCATGCAACTTGATCTTTCCGAAATGACCCAGCTCCAGGCGATCTTCCGCGAGCTGTTCAAGGGCTATCACCTCTCCCGCAGCGAGCCGGAGTGCTACGCCCAGCTGTCCACCATGCAGGACCAGTACCGGGCGCTGTTCAAGGCCCTGGGCTTCGAGCTGGTGTGCGACCCGCGCGGCTTCTATTACTTCGTGCCCGAGCAGATGGGTGCGCAGGTGAACAAGACGGCGCAGCGCCTGGCGCTGTTCACCTTCATCCTGGTGGAGCACCTGGCCGACCAGGGCCGCGACCCGCTGGCGGTGCTCGACGGCGGCAGCATCGGCCGTGACGAGCTGCCGGCCCTGCTGGACAAGTACCGCGACCTGTTCCTGCAGGCCGAGGTGACCACCCATGAGGAGCTGGAGGAGAAGATCATCCGCCGCCTCACCCAGCTGGGCTTCGCCGAGGACAGCAACGGTGTGTACCGCTTCCTGCCGCCGATGCACCGCTTCCTCGATGTGTGCCTGTCGGTGCAGCACGACCGCGACCTGGCGGCCAGCCTGCACAGCACCGACCTGCCGCTGCAGGCGCCGGTGCTGATGGACGACGACGGCGACGAGCCCATCGTCAGCCTCGATCCGCAGGAGAGTCCTGTGGATGAGTCCGAAGAAGACGCCCTGGCCCGCGCCATGGCCGAAGAGCGCGCTGCACAGGAGATCGACGCATGAGCCAGGAACGCTACGGCATCCGCCGCTTCGCCCTGCTGAACACCGCCGGCTACAGCCTGGGCCTGTTCCCGCTGGAGAACCCGCTGTCGGTCTACGGCGCCAACAACCTGGGCAAGTCCGCGTCGATCAACGCGCTGCAGTTCCCCATCCTGGCGCGCATGTCGGACATGAGCTTCGGCAAGTACAGCCTGGAGCAGTCGCGCAAGTTCTACTTCGCCACCGACACCAGCTACATCCTCGTGGAGGTGTCCCTGCCCCACGGCCCGCACGTGATCGGCGTGGCCGGTCGCGGCCCGGGTGGCGGTTTCGGTCACCAGTTCTTCGCCTACCAGGGCAGCCTGGACCTGGACCACTACCAGAAGAACGGCACCTGCCTGCGCCAGCGCGAGCTGTTCGCCAACCTGGAGCGCGAGGGCATCAAGGCCTACGAGCTGAAGCCCGATGAGCTTCGCCGTCTGCTGGTGGGCGGGCATACCTCGATCCCGCTGGACCTGACGCTGATCCCGCTGCGCTCCACCAGCGAGCACAGCCTGAAGACCTTCCGCGCGCTGTTCATCAACCTGCTGCACATGCGCGAGATCACCGCGGCCAAGCTCAAGCAGCTGTTCCTCGATGCGTTCGAGCACAGCCTGCGCTCGGGCAGCGTGGACTACATCGCGGCCACCGAAGAGGCCTTCCGCGATGTGCGCCGCATGGAGCAGGACTACCAGGCGCTGGTGGCCGCCGGCCCGCTGGTGGAGGCACTGGCCAACGGCGTGACCCAACGCGAGATCCTGCGCGGCAAGCTGCATCGCCTGTCGCCCCTGCTGGATTCGCTGCTGGGCACCTGGCACGACTATTCGGGCGCGCGCCGCGAGGAGCTGGTGATCCAGGCCGAGCACTACCGCAGCGAGCAGGACGGCCTGCAGAACGAGCAGCGCGGTGGCACCACCGAGCTGATGCGCCTGGAGCGCGAGATCACCGAGACCCAGCGCTGGCTGGGTGAGCTGGCGGTGCTGAAGAACCGCTTTGCGCTGGTGGAAGACGCCAAGGTGCTGGAACAGCAACTGCTGGCCGCGAAGGACGCCCACGACGAGCTGGCCGGTGCGCTGGCGCAGTCCCGCCAGTTCTCCACCGAGGACCTGGACGAGCGCGTGCGCGATCTGGAGAAGCGCCTGAAGGCGGTGAAGCAGCAGCTCGACCATGCCGACAACAACAGCTACTCGCGCCTGCGCGAGGAGTTCTCCCAGGCCGACGTGGATCGCCTGATGCGCCTGTTCAACGGCCAGCTGTTCAGCCTGCCGCTGGGCGAGAAAGGCATCCAGCTGGATGACGCGGACGCCTGGGTGAAGACCCTGGAAGCGGTGCTGGATGGCTTCAAGGGCGATCACTTCATCGTCCCTGGCCTGGAGGTGGACCTTTCCCACATCGAGCCGCCGGCCCTGCAGGCCCTGGCCGACCGGGCGGCGCTGCGCGACCAGAAGGACCGCCTGGAGCGCGAGCTGAAACAGCTGAAGACCCAGCAGTCCGTGGCCGCCGACCGTTCCGCGAGCAAGGCCCAGGCCGAGCAGCTGTACCAGGCGGTGCTGGATGCGCAGAAGGCCCTGGAGGACTTCCGCAAGACCCAGACCCTGACCGCCGAGGAGCCCGCCAAGCTGGAGAAGCTGGCGGTGCTGGAGGCCTCGCAGGACGAGCTGAAGCGCTCCAGCGATGCGTTCACCGAGCGCGTCCAGCAGCTGTCCGCCAAGCTGCAGCTGGTGGGCCGTCAGCTGGCCGACCTGGAAGCCAAGGAACGTACCCTGGAGGACGCGCTGCGCCGTCGCCAGCTGCTGCCGGCCGACCTGCCCTTCGGTACGCCGTTCACCGACCCGGTGGACGACAGCCTCGATAACCTGCTGCCGCTGCTCAACGACTACCAGGACACCTGGCAGGCGCTGCAACGCATCGATGGCCAGATCGACGCGCTCTATGCCCAGGTCCGCCTGAAGGGCGTGGCGAAGTTCGACAGCGAGGAAGATGCCGAGCGTCGCCTGCAACTGCTGATCAACGCCTACGCCCACCGCCAGGACGAGGCCCTGACCCTGGCCAAGGCCCGCCGTGCGGCGGTGACCGACATCGCCCGGACCCTGCGCAACATCCGCAGCGACTACGACAACCTGGAACACCAGCTGGCGCTGTTCAACCGCGAGATCAACAAGCGGCAGGTGTCGAACCTGGCGAGCTTCCGCATCGTGCTGGCGCCGAACAAGGATGCGCTGCGCCACATCGACCAGATCATCCACAGCGCCGGCCAGTACGAGGAAGGCGAGACCCTGTCGGTGTTCGACCTGACCCAGTCCGCCGAGCAGGACGCGAAGAACGAGGAGGCCAAGGAGTACCTGGCACGCCTGGTGGCGGCCAACGGCAACCAGCTGGGCCTGAAGGACCTGTTCGAGCTGGCGTTCGAGATCACCAAGGTGCATGGCCAGCCGGTGATCCACACGGACATCGATGGCGCGGCGTCCAACGGTACGACCATGACCATCAAGGCGCTGACCAACATGTACCTGCTGCTGCACCTGATGGACCGCGAGCAGGCCGGGCGCATCCGCCTGCCCTACTACCTGGACGAGGCGGCGGACATCGACGAGCGCAACCAGCAGGCGCTGATCGAGACCAGCGCGCAGTTGGGCTTCACGCCCATCCTGGCGTCGGTGAAGCCGCAGGTTTCGGCCCACGTGGCCATCGACCTGGAAGGCGGCAGCGGCCCGAACGGCATCTACATCGACGAGGCGGACTGGAAGTTCATCAAGCCCCGCGAGAAGGCGGCCAGCCCGGCCACCGCCGAGGCGACGGGCTCCGAGGTGGAGCCCGCCTGACCGGGATGCTGTTTCGCTGACAACAAAAAGGGCCGCTTCGCGGCCCTTTTTGTTATCGGGGTGGGGTCATTTGCCGAGTTCGATCTTCGGTGCCCACTTCAACCACTCTTCGTTGAGTTCGTCGTGCAGGGCGAAGGTCTGGCCGGGGATGGCCGGGCTGCCCATCTGGGCGTTGTCCGGGGTGGCGAAGGCGATGCCGCCTTCCAGCAGCGCTTCGAGGGACTCGGTGCGCACCTTCACGCCCTTGAACAGGCCGGCGTCGATACCAACGCCGCTGGCATTCCAGAAGCGCGTGCCGCTGCGGACCAGGGGCGCGTAGCGGGGCTCGATGAGGATGTGGATCAGCACCCGGTCGGCGGAGCTGCCGAGTTCGAAGCTCTCCACCTTGCCCACCGGCACTTCGCGGTAGCTGACCACGACGCCGGGCTTGATGGAACCCCGGCGGGCGGTGCTGAGGGTGACGCGCAGGCCCTCTTCCCGGGCGATGGTGGACGGCGGCTGGGCCAGGGCGGTGAAGCGCGTCTGGCTGGCGCCCTTGCGGGAGGACGGCTGGACTTCGAGGTACTGGCCGCTGACCAGGGTGTCGAGGTTGGCGGTGCGCACCAGGCCGAGCTCGGGCTTGACCACCCAGAACTGGGTGCCTTCGCGGGCGATGCGCTCGGCGGACTCGGTGATGCGGGCGACCACGACGACGCGGCTGAGGTCGTCCGCCAGGGAGATGCGTTCGACGCTGCCGACGTCCAGGCCCTTGTAGCGGACCGGGGTGCCTTCGCGCAGGCCGTCGGCCTGGGGCATGAGGATCTCCACCAGGGTGCCTTTGCCGAGGGCGAGGTTCTCGTTGTCGTAGAGGGTGAAGCGCCGCGGCTTGGTGACGGGGGTGGCCTTGGCGTCGGGGGTGGCGAAGGCGATGCCGCCGGCGAGCAGGGTCTGCAGGGACTCGCTCTTCACTTCGACGCCGGAGAGTCCGCCCTTGATGCTGACGCCGCTGACGTTCCAGAAGCGGGTGGATTCGTTCACCAGGGAGGCGAACTCGGGCTCGATGTGCACGCCGACCACGACGCGCTGGTGGTCGCGGGAGAGCTGGTAGCTCTGGATGCTGCCGACACGCATCTGCTTGTAGAGGATGGGGCTGCCGACATCGAGGGAGCCGAGCTTGTCGCTGGTGAGCACCAGGTGCAGGCCGGGGGCGTCGGTGTTGAGCGGCGGGGCCTTGGGCCGGGCGGTGAACTCACGGGTGGGGGTGCCGCTCTTGGCGAAGCGCACGGCGATGTAGTTGCCCTTCACCAGCGCTTCGATGCCGCTGATGCCGGCGAGGGAGATGGAGGGTTTGACCGTCCAGAACTCGGTGCCTTCGACGAGGAAGTCTTCGGTGCGGGGCTCCATGGTCAGTTCGGCGGTGGCGCCGGCGAAGTTCTTGTCCATGTCGAGCTTCTTGAGGGTGCCGACCTGGACGCCGTTGTACATGACGGGGGTGTTGCCGGGGTTGAGGCCGCTGACGTCTTCCATCCGCAGCAGGACCTTGAGGCCCGCCTCGGCTGCCTCGAAGCCGTCGTAGAGGCGGAAAGGGATGGTGGAGTCGGTGGGCGGGCTGTCCTGGCGGTTCTCGGGCGTGGCGAAGGCGATGCCGCCGGCGGCCATGCTGAGCAGCGATTCGGTGCGGATCTTGACCCCGGAGAGGCCGGCGGTGACGTTGAGGCCGCTGGCGTTCCAGAAGCGGGTGTGTTTGCGCACAAGGTGGGCGTAGGGCTGTTCGACCAGCACCTTGATCTCAACGGTGCGCTGGTCGGCGGCGAGCTGGTAGCTCTTCACCTGGCCGACCTGGATCTGCCGGTAGTAGACGGGGCTGCCCTGTTCCAGCGAGCCGAGGCGCTCGGCCTTGAGGGTGATGTGCAGGCCGGGCAGCGAGTCGGAGAGCGGCGGCGGTTCGGCGAGGGCGTGGTACTTGCGCTCGGGCTCGCCCTTGACCGGGTCGATGGCGATGTAGATGCCGGAGACGAGGGTTTCCAGCCCGGTGACGCCGGCGAGGGAGACGCGGGGGCGGACCAGCCAGAAGCGGGTTTCCTTGCTCAGGTAGGGCTCGGCCTCCTTGAGCACTTCGACTGTGGCGACCACGCCCTTGATGTCGTCGCTGACGTGCAGGTCGGTGACCTTGCCGACCTGGATGCCCTTGTACATGAGCTGGGTCTTGCCGACCTGGATGCCTTCGCCGTTCTCGAAGTAGATGGTGATGTTGATCCCGGCTTCGTTCATGGACTTCCAGCCCAGCCAGAGGCCGATCGCGAGGGCGATCAGGGGCAGGACCCAGATGGCGGACCAGTTGGTGGTTTTCTTCTTCGTGGGCTTGGGCAGGTCAGCCATGCTCGTCGTCCATATCGGTATTGTCCCAGATGAGTCGGGGGTCGAAGGTCACTGCCGCCACCATGGTGAGGACCACGACGCTGGCGAAGGCCGCGGCGCCGATATTGGCCTCGATGCTGGCGAGGTTCCCGAAGTTGACCAACGCCACGAGGATGGCGATCACGAAGATGTCCAGCATGGACCAGCGGCCGATCCATTCGATGAATCGGTACATGAGGATGCGCTGGCGGGCGGACATCGGTTGGTGGCGTTGTACGGAGTAAAGCAGCAGGGCGATGCCCACGAGCTTGAAGGTGGGCACGAGAATGCTGGCGGTGAAGACGACCAAGGCGATGGGCAGCATGTCGGCGTGGATCAGCTCGATGACGCCTTCCATGATGGTGGAGGGCGAGCCCTTGCCGAAGAAGTTGACCGTCATGATCGGCAGCACGTTGGCCGGGATGTAGAGGATGGTGGCAGTCAGCAGCAGGGCCCAGGTACGTACCAGGCTGTCGGGCCGGCGGGGGTGAAGACGGGAGCCGCAGCGGGTGCAGTTGGGGGCTTCGTCATCCGGGTCCGGCCGGTTGAGCTGATGGCATTCGCCACAGACGAGGATGCCGGCATCAAGCGCTCTCACTGGCGTGCCCTCCTTCGTCCAATGCGTCCCAGACCTGATGGGGCGACATGGTGACTTCGAGCCAGACCTGGGACAGCAGCAGGCCGATGAAGCAGGCCAGGCCGATGCCGAGGTGCAGGTCGGCGAGGTCGATCAGTTTGACGATGCTGACGAGGATGCCCATGAGGTAGACCTCGAGCATCCCCCACTCACGCAGGTGGTGATACAGGCGGTACAGGTGCAGGCCCACCACCTGGTAGCGCTGCCAGCGTATGCACAGCAGGACCAGCAACTGGCAGACGAGTTTGAGGAGGGGGATGACCATGCTGCAGAGGAACACCAACACGGCGACGCCCTGCATGCCGCTGTCGTAGAGGCCGAGCACGCCGGTCCAGATGGTGTCCTGGGTGGTCTGCCCGAGCAGGTTGAGCTTCATGATGGGCAGGAAGTTCGCCGGTACGAACAGCAGCAGGGCGGTGAGCACGAGGGCCATGGCCCGTCGCTCCATATGCGCACGGTGGACGATCAGCTCGTAGCCACAACGGGGGCAGCAGGCTTTCTGCTCCTCTTCGACGTGCTGGCGATGCATCAGCAGGTCGCATTCGGGACAGGCGAGCAATTCCTCCAGGGGGTATTCGGACAACGGGCGGACTTCAGCCGAGTCAGGCATACGGGGAGCTCACGAAGATTCGCGCTTATTCTAGACGAGCACAGCCTCAAAAGAGACTGCCCGAGTGTGACTGCATCTGGCAGGGCGAGGTTCATTTCTCGCCCTGTTCCAAGGCCTGCACCTGGAGTGTTCGTGCACTGCAACAGCGTTTTAGCCGGCTGTATGCGCGTCGGAGTTCAGTGCGATTTTTCTTTCGCGCAAAGTCAAACCCCCGACCATCTTTCGATGATCGGGGGTTTGGTATAGGTGCTTGACGATGACCTACTCTCACATGGGGAAACCCCACACTACCATCGGCGATGCATCGTTTCACTACTGAGTTCGGGATGGGATCAGGTGGTTCCAACGCTCTATGGTCGTCAAGCAATTCTTTAGGGTGATCGTCGAGACGCTCACCCGAATTCGGGTATGTGACAGTACTTTGCGGTTCAATCGAACTTTCGGTTTGTCGACTTCACCAACAACACCAGATTGTTTGGGTGTTATATGGTCAAGCCTCACGGGCAATTAGTATTGGTTAGCTCAACGCCTCACAGCGCTTACACACCCAACCTATCAACGTCGTAGTCTTCGACGGCCCTTTAGGGGATTCAAGATCCCAGTGAGATCTCATCTTGAGGCGAGTTTCCCGCTTAGATGCTTTCAGCGGTTATCTCTTCCGAACATAGCTACCCGGCAGTGCCACTGGCGTGACAACCGGAACACCAGAGGTTCGTCCACTCCGGTCCTCTCGTACTAGGAGCAGCCCCTCTCAAATCTCAAACGTCCACGGCAGATAGGGACCGAACTGTCTCACGACGTTCTAAACCCAGCTCGCGTACCACTTTAAATGGCGAACAGCCATACCCTTGGGACCGGCTTCAGCCCCAGGATGTGATGAGCCGACATCGAGGTGCCAAACACCGCCGTCGATATGAACTCTTGGGCGGTATCAGCCTGTTATCCCCGGAGTACCTTTTATCCGTTGAGCGATGGCCCTTCCATACAGAACCACCGGATCACTAAGACCTACTTTCGTACCTGCTCGACGTGTCTGTCTCGCAGTCAAGCGCGCTTTTGCCTTTATACTCTGCGACCGATTTCCGACCGGTCTGAGCGCACCTTCGTACTCCTCCGTTACTCTTTGGGAGGAGACCGCCCCAGTCAAACTGCCCACCATACACTGTCCTCGATCCGGATGACGGACCAGAGTTAGAACCTCAAGCATGCCAGGGTGGTATTTCAAGGATGGCTCCACGAGAACTGGCGTCC
Source organism: Pseudomonas sp. SLBN-26 (assembly GCF_006715895.1). Taxonomy (NCBI): domain Bacteria; kingdom Pseudomonadati; phylum Pseudomonadota; class Gammaproteobacteria; order Pseudomonadales; family Pseudomonadaceae; genus Pseudomonas; species Pseudomonas sp. SLBN-26. The sequence goes on along the minus strand of NZ_VFOB01000001.1, from coordinate 5,291,395 downwards.
TCGCTTCAAAGCCTCCCACCTATCCTACACAAGCAGGCTCAAAGTCCAGTGCAAAGCTACAGTAAAGGTTCACGGGGTCTTTCCGTCTAGCCGCGGATACACTGCATCTTCACAGCGATTTCAATTTCACTGAGTCTCGGGTGGAGACAGCGCCGCCATCGTTACGCCATTCGTGCAGGTCGGAACTTACCCGACAAGGAATTTCGCTACCTTAGGACCGTTATAGTTACGGCCGCCGTTTACCGGGGCTTCGATCAAGAGCTTCGCTTGCGCTAACCCCATCAATTAACCTTCCGGCACCGGGCAGGCGTCACACCCTATACGTCCACTTTCGTGTTTGCAGAGTGCTGTGTTTTTAATAAACAGTCGCAGCGGCCTGGTATCTTCGACCGGCATGGGCTTACGGAGTAAATCCTTCACCCTCACCGGCGCACCTTCTCCCGAAGTTACGGTGCCATTTTGCCTAGTTCCTTCACCCGAGTTCTCTCAAGCGCCTTGGTATTCTCTACCCAACCACCTGTGTCGGTTTGGGGTACGGTTCCTAGTTACCTGAAGCTTAGAAGCTTTTCCTGGAAGCATGGCATCAACCACTTCGTCATCTAAAAGATAACTCGTCATCAGCTCTCGGCATTGAGCGCCCGGATTTTCCTAAGCACCCTGCCTACCACCTTAAACTTGGACAACCAACGCCAAGCTGGCCTAGCCTTCTCCGTCCCTCCATCGCAGTAACTAGAAGTACGGGAATATTAACCCGTTTCCCATCGACTACGCTTTTCAGCCTCGCCTTAGGGGCCGACTCACCCTGCGTCGATTAACGTTGCGCAGGAACCCTTGGTCTTTCGGCGTGGGTGTTTTTCACACCCATTGTCGTTACTCATGTCAGCATTCGCACTTCTGATACCTCCAGCGAGCTTCTCAACTCACCTTCACAGGCTTACAGAACGCTCCTCTACCGCGTCACTTACGTGACACCCGCAGCTTCGGTGTGTGGTTTGAGCCCCGTTACATCTTCCGCGCAGGCCGACTCGACTAGTGAGCTATTACGCTTTCTTTAAAGGATGGCTGCTTCTAAGCCAACCTCCTAGCTGTCTAAGCCTTCCCACATCGTTTCCCACTTAACCACAACTTTGGGACCTTAGCTGGCGGTCTGGGTTGTTTCCCTTTTCACGACGGACGTTAGCACCCGCCGTGTGTCTCCCACGCTCGGCACTTCCAGGTATTCGGAGTTTGCATCGGTTTGGTAAGTCGGGATGACCCCCTAGCCGAAACAGTGCTCTACCCCCTGGAGTGATACGTGAGGCGCTACCTAAATAGCTTTCGAGGAGAACCAGCTATCTCCGAGCTTGATTAGCCTTTCACTCCGATCCACAAGTCATCCGCTACCTTTTCAACGGGAGTCGGTTCGGTCCTCCAGTCAGTGTTACCTAACCTTCAACCTGCTCATGGATAGATCGCCCGGTTTCGGGTCTATACCCAGCGACTAAACGCCCTATTAAGACTCGCTTTCGCTACGCCTCCCCTATTCGGTTAAGCTCGCCACTGAATATAAGTCGCTGACCCATTATACAAAAGGTACGCAGTCACCTAACAAAGTAGGCTCCCACTGCTTGTACGCATACGGTTTCAGGTTCTATTTCACTCCCCTCTCCGGGGTTCTTTTCGCCTTTCCCTCACGGTACTGGTTCACTATCGGTCAGTCAGTAGTATTTAGCCTTGGAGGATGGTCCCCCCATGTTCAGACAAAGTTTCACGTGCTCCGTCCTACTCGATTTCACTTCCAGGACCCTTTCGCGTACGGGGCTATCACCCACTATGGCCGCACTTTCCAGAGCGTTCCGCTAAAATCCAAGAAGCTTAAGGGCTAATCCCCGTTCGCTCGCCACTACTAAGGGAATCTCGGTTGATTTCTTTTCCTCAGGGTACTTAGATGTTTCAGTTCCCCTGGTTCGCCTCTTGCACCTATGGATTCAGTACAAGATACCTAGGTTATCCTAGGTGGGTTCCCCCATTCAGAGATCTCCGGATCAAAGTCTGTTTGCCGACTCCCCGAAGCTTATCGCAGGCTACCACGTCTTTCATCGCCTCTGACTGCCAAGGCATCCACCGTATGCGCTTCTTCACTTGACCATATAACCCCAAGCAATCTGCCAGTGGTCATGGTGTGAAGACGACATTCGCCGAAAATTCGCGCTTGAACTCGCAAATTTTGCCTTGAGTTGCTGAGTGCAGTGAAACACTCAACAAGTCACTTCTATCACATACCCAAATTTTTAAAGAACGTTCTGGCGCAAAGACCAGAAATCAATACCTGAACCAGGTACTCATTTCTGAGCTTTCAGCGATTGTGTGGATGGTGGAGCCAAGGAGGATCGAACTCCTGACCTCCTGCGTGCAAAGCAGGCGCTCTCCCAGCTGAGCTATGGCCCCTTCAGACCTGCTGCGCCCTCGACAATTGGTGGGTCTGGGCAGATTCGAACTGCCGACCTCACCCTTATCAGGGGTGCGCTCTAACCAACTGAGCTACAGACCCAATCGTCACACTTTCGGGTCTAAACCCAATCGCTTTTCGCAAGTGAATCAAGCAATTCGTGTGGGAGCTTATGAAGAAGCTGATGTCTTCGATTAAGGAGGTGATCCAGCCGCAGGTTCCCCTACGGCTACCTTGTTACGACTTCACCCCAGTCATGAATCACTCCGTGGTAACCGTCCTCCTTGCGGTTAGACTAGCTACTTCTGGAGCAACCCACTCCCATGGTGTGACGGGCGGTGTGTACAAGGCCCGGGAACGTATTCACCGTGACATTCTGATTCACGATTACTAGCGATTCCGACTTCACGCAGTCGAGTTGCAGACTGCGATCCGGACTACGATCGGTTTTATGGGATTAGCTCCACCTCGCGGCTTGGCAACCCTTTGTACCGACCATTGTAGCACGTGTGTAGCCCTGGCCGTAAGGGCCATGATGACTTGACGTCATCCCCACCTTCCTCCGGTTTGTCACCGGCAGTCTCCTTAGAGTGCCCACCCGAGGTGCTGGTAACTAAGGACAAGGGTTGCGCTCGTTACGGGACTTAACCCAACATCTCACGACACGAGCTGACGACAGCCATGCAGCACCTGTGTCAGAGTTCCCGAAGGCACCAATCCATCTCTGGAAAGTTCTCTGCATGTCAAGGCCAGGTAAGGTTCTTCGCGTTGCTTCGAATTAAACCACATGCTCCACCGCTTGTGCGGGCCCCCGTCAATTCATTTGAGTTTTAACCTTGCGGCCGTACTCCCCAGGCGGTCGACTTATCGCGTTAGCTGCGCCACTAAGATCTCAAGGATCCCAACGGCTAGTCGACATCGTTTACGGCGTGGACTACCAGGGTATCTAATCCTGTTTGCTCCCCACGCTTTCGCACCTCAGTGTCAGTATCAGTCCAGGTGGTCGCCTTCGCCACTGGTGTTCCTTCCTATATCTACGCATTTCACCGCTACACAGGAAATTCCACCACCCTCTACCGTACTCTAGCTCAGTAGTTTTGGATGCAATTCCCAGGTTGAGCCCGGGGCTTTCACATCCAACTTGCTGAACCACCTACGCGCGCTTTACGCCCAGTAATTCCGATTAACGCTTGCACCCTTCGTATTACCGCGGCTGCTGGCACGAAGTTAGCCGGTGCTTATTCTGTTGGTAACGTCAAAACAGCAAGGTATTAACTTACTGCCCTTCCTCCCAACTTAAAGTGCTTTACAATCCGAAGACCTTCTTCACACACGCGGCATGGCTGGATCAGGCTTTCGCCCATTGTCCAATATTCCCCACTGCTGCCTCCCGTAGGAGTCTGGACCGTGTCTCAGTTCCAGTGTGACTGATCATCCTCTCAGACCAGTTACGGATCGTCGCCTTGGTGGGCCATTACCCCACCAACTAGCTAATCCGACCTAGGCTCATCTGATAGCGTGAGGTCCGAAGATCCCCCACTTTCTCCCGTAGGACGTATGCGGTATTAGCGTTCCTTTCGAAACGTTATCCCCCACTACCAGGCAGATTCCTAGGCATTACTCACCCGTCCGCCGCTGAATCATGGAGCAAGCTCCACTCATCCGCTCGACTTGCATGTGTTAGGCCTGCCGCCAGCGTTCAATCTGAGCCATGATCAAACTCTTCAGTTCAATACTGCTTGGGTTTTGAGAAAACCCTAAACTTGGCTCAGCAATCGCAAATAAACTCTCGAATTCACGAGTGTTACTTGTGTTGCTGATAATCAGTCGACTACCAGTCTTACATCACAAGCACCCACACGAATTGCTTGATTCAAATTTTTAAAGAGCGTTTCGATCAAGTCTTTCGTCTCAACCGAGGCCGCGCATTCTACAGCAGCCTTTCTTTCTGTCAAGCTGTTTTTCGAAGAATTTTTTCTTTCTACTCAACAACTTGCGCATCCGTCGAAACACTCTTCAACATCAGCGGGAGGCGAATCATACAGCATTCAAACTCGCTGTCAACACCTCTTTTCAGCAATCAACCTGACCAGCAGATCAATCACCGCGAATCCGCAACCACTCCGGAACCGCACCCCGCTTAAAACACTTAACTCATTGATTTTCAAGGAGTTTTCGTTGTCCGCCGCGGGAATGGTGCGCATTATAGAGACCTCAGCCACGGCGTCAACACCTATTTTGAAATATTTCCATCAACTCTCAGCGCACCCCGGAAGATCCTTGGCAGAAGCTTCGCAACGCTAGGTAGCCGCAACCCCATAAGCACAGCCCCCACCAACGCATACGCTGCCCATTCGGTCATGTCAGCCCTCACGACCCAGAGCATATGGAGCAGGCCAAGCCCCAGGATTCCATAGACGCTCCGGTGGATCAGCTTCCAGCGCCTCCCAAACCGCCGGATGCTGTAGCGGTTGGACGTCAGCGACAGAATCAGAAGCCCTGTAAAGGCTACCGCCCCCACGAAGATATAGGGGCGCTTCCCCAGATCGCTCGCCAACTGCTGCAGATCGAGCCCCAGCAGAAAGACGGCATAAGCCGTTATGTGTAGGCATAGATAGAAGAAGGACCACAAACCAAGCTGGCGTCTGACTGCAATCCATCCACCCCACCCGGTCATCTTCTGCAGAGGGGTCATGCTGAGAGTGATCAGCAACAGCCAGAGAACACCCAAGCCCAACCTGTCGACGAGTGCCTTTCCCGGATCAGGCCCCAGGGCGAAGATCCACGCCTGATATAGCCATAACACCGGAGGCACCAAAGCTCCCAGGAAGACAACGAACCTCCATTGCCAATAACGCATCAGTAGTTCTTCCGCAGATCGAGCCCGGCGTAGAGGCCAGCGACCTCCTCATAGCCATTGAAAAGCCGTGTCGGAATCACATTGGGATTGAACAGGCCACTCGGCAGGCGCCGCTCATGCGCCTGGCTCCAGCGGGGATGGTCCACATCCGGGTTCACATTCGAATAGAAGCCGTACTCGTTCGGCGCGATCAGCTGCCAAGTCGTCGAAGGTTGCTCCTCCGTCAGACTGATGCGGACGATGGACTTGATGCTCTTGAAGCCATACTTCCAAGGCACCACCAGACGCAACGGCGCCCCGTTCTGGTTGGGCAGCACTCGCCCATACATACCAACAGCCATCAAGGTAAGTGGATGCATCGCTTCGTCGATGCGCAAGCCCTCAACGTATGGCCAGTCGATAAGGGACAACCCCGAACGCACACCCGCCATTTGCTCAGGCTCGACTCGCGTCTCGAAACGGACGAAGCGTGTTTTGGAGGTGGGCTCGACCCGTTTCAACAACTCCGCCAACGGAAAGCCAAGCCAGGGAATGACCATGGACCACCCTTCTACGCAGCGGAGCCGGTAGATGCGCTCCTCCAACTGATAGGGATTGACCAGGTCCTCCAAGCCGAAGCTGCCCGGTTTTCCGACTTCGCCATCCACCTTGACTGTCCATGGTTCGACAGCAAGCGCGCCCGCATAGCGGGCAGGATCACCTTTGTTGGTGCCGAACTCATAGAAGTTGTTGTAGTGGGTAGCGTCGGCGAACGGGGTAATAGGCTCATTGCCCGGCACGCTTGCCCGCCAACGAGCAGCCGACAACTTCTCCTCTAACCAGGCGGGAGTCGGCGCAGGCTCTACATCGGGATAGTCGCCTGGCCCATCTGCGCGCACAGGCAAGCCAGCAAGTGCAGCGGCAGCCCCCACACCTGCCATGAAGGTGCGACGGGACAGATAGACGGATTCAGGAGTGACCTCGCTTTCGCGAGCAATAGAGGGAGGTGAAACCTTGATAAGCATCGGGGACTCCGCAGTACGGCTTCGGTTTGGCCAGTAGACTGCGGAGCCGCGGGAAAATTACATCACTCGACGTGTTGGCGGCGGCGCATCTGGAGCAAGTATTGCACCGGACCGGAAGCAGCGTAGGCCAGGAAGATCAACAGCAGGATACGCGGCGGATCACTGAAGACCACGGCAAAGGCCAACACCACCACGAGGATCGCCACGAAAGGTACGCGCCCTTTCAGATCCAGGTCCTTGAAGCTGTAGTACTTGATATTGCTGACCATCAGCATGCCCGCAGCCGCCACCAGCATGGCGACGATGAAGGACATGTTGGAGCCCTTGATACCGAAGTCACTGAACGCCCACACCGTGCCGGCCACGACCCCCGCCGCCGCCGGACTGGCGAGGCCGATGAAGTAGCGCTTGTCGGTCTTGCCGATCTGGGTATTGAAACGGGCCAGGCGGAGCGCAGCTCCGGCGACATATATGAAGGCAACGGTAAGTCCGACGCTGTTGAGGCCACTCAAGGCCCACTCGAACGCCAGCAATGCCGGAGCCACACCGAAGGCCACCATGTCCGACAGCGAGTCGTACTCGGCACCGAAAGCACTTTGCGTGTTGGTCAGGCGTGCCACTCGCCCATCCAGGCTATCGAGGACCATCGCCACGAAAATGGTCGCCGCTGCAACGGAGAAATTACCGCTCATGGCATTGATGATGGCGTAGAAGCCGGCGAACAGGTTGGCCGTGGTGAACAGGTTGGGAAGCAGGTAGATACCGCGATGGCGAACCTTGCGCCCCTGATCGTCGTGCCCTTCCTCGACATGCTCGTCGATGGGCAGGAGGCTTTCAGGTTCTGGAGCCTTGCCGGGCTCTTCGGGACGGTCACTCATGAACAACATCCTTGCAGATATGCAGATGAATTTAGCCGGGCCGAAGGCAGAAACTACCGGGCCCAGCGATGTCGCTTTATACCAGATGCGGGCGCCCCAATGAAAAAACGCGGCCAAGGCCGCGTTTCTTCATGCATGGACCAGAACTCAGTTCTTGGCCTTGTCGACGATCTTGTTGGAGGCGATCCACGGCATCATTGCGCGCAGACGCTCGCCAACCTGCTCGATGGGGTGAGCAGCGTTGTTACGGCGGTAGGCCGTCATGGAGGCGTAGTTGGATGCGCCTTCCTGGATGAACATCTTCGCGTATTCGCCGTTCTGGATGCGCTTCAGAGCGTTGCGCATGGCCGCACGGGATTCGGCGTTGATGACCTCCGGACCGGTCACGTACTCACCGTATTCGGCGTTGTTGGAGATCGAGTAGTTCATGTTGGCGATACCGCCTTCGTACATGAGGTCAACGATCAGCTTCAGCTCGTGCAGGCACTCGAAGTAGGCCATCTCGGGGGCATAGCCTGCCTCGACGAGGGTTTCGAAGCCGGCCTTGACCAGCTCGACGCAGCCACCGCACAGAACGGCCTGCTCACCGAACAGGTCGGTTTCGGTTTCGTCCTTGAAGGTGGTTTCGATGATGCCGGTGCGGCCGCCGCCCACGCCACAGGCGTAGGACAGGGCAACGTTCTTGGCATTGCCGGAAGCGTCCTGGTAGATGGCGATCAGGTCAGGGATACCGCCGCCCTTCACGAATTCGGAGCGCACGGTGTGGCCCGGAGCTTTCGGCGCGATCATGATCACGTCGAGGTCGGCACGCGGTACGACTTGGTTGTAGTGGATGGCGAAGCCGTGGGAGAAGGCCAGGGTGGCGCCTTTCTTGATGTTCGGCTCGATCTCGTTCTTGTACAGCTGGCCCTGGAATTCGTCCGGGGTCAGGATCATCACCAGGTCGGCCGCAGCAACAGCGCTGGCAACGTCGGTGACCTTCAGGCCATGGGCTTCGGCCTTGGCGACGGTGGCGGAACCCTTGCGCAGGCCGATGGTGACATCGACGCCGGAGTCTTTCAGGTTGCAGGCCTGGGCATGGCCCTGGGAGCCGTAACCGATGATGGCGACTTTCTTGCCCTGAATGATGGAGAGATCGCAATCTTTGTCGTAATAAACTTTCATGTTTCTGGCTCTTATAACGAAAGGGATGGGGTGCGCACACCGCGACAAGGGCACATTAAGCGATCCGTCTCGTTGCGTAAAATGATATATTCGCAATGCAACATGCCGATAAGTGAAATGCGCATGGACAGCCACGCTCTCAGGCTCTTTCTCTCCCTGGCAGACAACCTGCACTTCGGCAAGACCAGCCGGGAGCAGCATGTCAGCCCCTCAGCACTCAGCCGCAGCATCAAGCAGCTCGAAGAGGAACTGGGTGCCCCCCTGTTCGTGCGCGACAGCCGTTCGGTGCAGCTGACTCGCGAGGGCCAGCAGTTCCGCGAATACGCCAGCGAGGTCATGAGCGGCTGGCATGCCATCCGCCAACGTCTCATGCAGGACCAGCAGGACCTGCACGGCGAGCTGTCGTTGTACTGCTCGGTGACGGCGAGCTACAGCTTCCTCTACGACATCCTCAGCAGCTTCCGCCAGGACTACCCACGCATCGAGATGAAACTGCACACCGGCGACCCGGCAAAGGCCGTCGAACGGGTGCAACAGGGACTGGAAGACCTCGCCATCGGCGCCCGACCCGACAACCTGCCAACCGGCATCGACTTCCAGTCGATCACCCGCTCCGAGTTGCGCTTCATCGGCCCGCAATCACCCCAGCTGCTGACCGAGGAACAACTGCATCAGCCTACGGCGCAAAGCTGGAAGGACGTACCGATGATTCTCTCGGAAGAGGGCCTCGCCCGGACCCGTACCGACCGCTGGCTGAAAAGTCATGGCATCAAGCCCAACATCTATGCCCAGGTCAGCGGCAACGAAGCCATCGTCAGCATGGTGAGCCTTGGGTTCGGGATTGGCGTGGTCCCACAGATCGTCCTCGACAACAGCCCTTTGGCCGGACGCATACGCCTCTACGATATCCAACCGCCCTTGGCCGCCTACGACATCGGCCTGTTCGCCCTGGAAAAGCGCCTGAAGGATCCGCTTATCACCGCCTTCTGGAATCGCCGCCAATAAATCCAGGCAATAAAAAACCCCGCACAAGGCGGGGTTTTCCATTCAACAGCAATCAGATGCTCAGCACCTTGTCGCCGCGGGCAATGCCGGTCACGCCACTGCGCACGGTTTCGAGGATCGAACTTGTGCCGATCGCCTGGATGAAGCTATCGAGCTTGTCGCTGGTACCGGCGAGCTGGATCGTGTAGACGCTGCTGGTCACGTCGACGATCTGCCCACGGAAGATATCGGTGGTGCGCTTGACCTCGGCGCGCTGGGCGCCAGTGGCCTTCACTTTAACCAACATCAGCTCGCGCTCGATGTGCGCGCTCTCCGACAGGTCGACCAGCTTCACCACCTCGATCAGCTTGTTGAGGTTCTTGGTGATCTGCTCGATCACGTCGTCCTGGCCCACGGTCGTCAGGGTAAGACGAGACAGGGTCGGGTCTTCGGTCGGCGCTACGGTCAGGCTTTCGATGTTGTAGTTGCGCTGGGAGAACAGACCGACGACGCGGGACAGGGCTCCGGGTTCGTTCTCAAGCAACAGGGAAATGATGTGTCGCATGGTCAGGTCCGCTCCGTCTTGCTCAGCCACATATCGCGCATGGCGCCATCCCGGATCTGCATCGGATAGACGTGCTCGCTCGGATCCACCTGGATATCGAGGAACACCAGGCGGTTCTTCAGTGCGAACGCCTCTTCCATCTTCGGTTTCAGATCCTTGAGATCGGTGATGCGCATGCCCACGTGACCGTAGGCCTCGACCAGCTTGACGAAGTCAGGCAGCGATTCCATGTAGGAATGGGAATAGCGGCTGTTGTACTGCATGTCCTGCCATTGGCGGACCATGCCCAGCGCACCGTTGTTGAGGTTGACGATCTTCACCGGCAGGTCGTACTGCAGGCAGGTCGACAGCTCCTGGATGTTCATTTGGATGCTGCCCTCACCGGTCACGCAAGCCACGTCGGCATCCGGGAAGTTCAGCTTCACGCCCATCGCAGCGGGGAAGCCGAAGCCCATGGTGCCGAGGCCACCGGAGTTGATCCAGCGGTTGGGCTTGTTGAAGCGGTAGTACTGGGCCGCGAACATCTGGTGCTGACCCACGTCGGATGCAACGTAGGCATCGCCCTTGGTGACTTCGCACAGCGTCTCGATGACGGTCTGCGGCTTGATGATGCTGCCGTCGCCCTTGTCATAGGGGAACAGGCCACGGTCACCACGCCACTCGTCGATCTGCTTCCACCAGCTGGCAACGGTCTCGCGGTTCGGCGTCTCGCCGATCTCCTTGAGGATCGCGACCATCTCGCTCAGCACGCTGTCGACCGGCCCCACGATCGGGATGTCGGCCTTGATGGTCTTGGAGATGGACGCCGGATCGATGTCGATATGGATGATCTTGGCGTTCGGGCAGAACTTGCTTGCACCGTTGATCACGCGATCATCGAAGCGGGCACCCACGGCCAGGATGACGTCCGCATGGTGCATCGCCAGGTTCGCGGTGTAGCTGCCGTGCATGCCGAGCATGCCGACGAACTGACGATCCATGCCCGGGAACGCGCCCAGCCCCATCAGGGTGTTGGTCACCGGCAGGTTGAGCATCTTGGCCAGCTCGGTCAGCGGCTCGGATGCGCCGCCCATGATGACGCCGCCCCCCGAATACAGGATCGGGCGCTTGGCAGCCAGCAGCAGCTCGGCAGCCTTGCGGATCTGCCCCGAGTGCCCCCGAACGGCCGGGCTGTAGGAGCGCAGCTTCACCTTCTTCGGGTAGCTGTACTCGAACTTCTGGGTCGGGTCGCCCATGTCCTTGGGAATGTCGACCACGACCGGTCCCGGACGACCCGACTGGGCGATGTAGAACGCCTTCTTGATCACCTCGGGGATTTCGGACGGGTGCTTGATGATGAAGCTGTGCTTCACGATCGGGCGGGAGATACCGACCATGTCGGTCTCCTGGAACGCGTCGGTACCCACCATGTTGCTCGGCACCTGGCCGGACAGGATCACCATCGGAATGGAGTCCATGTACGCGGTGGCGATGCCAGTAACGGCGTTGGTGGCACCGGGGCCGGAAGTCACCAGCACCACACCGGCCTTGCCGGTGGCACGGGCGTAGCCGTCAGCCATATGGGTAGCAGCCTGCTCGTGACGGACCAGGATGTGGGTCACATCGCTTTCCTTGAACAGGGCATCGTAGATATGCAGGAGGGCACCGCCCGGGTACCCGTAAATGTACTTAACGCCTTCGTCACGCAGGGAGCGGACGACCATTTCAGCGCCAGATAAGAGCTCCACGTTTATCACCTCTAGAACGCCAGAATACTGCCCGCGACCGGACAGCCTGAAAGGATTGCTCGTCTACAGGGCATGAGCGACTGGTGGTCGCCGACTACGTCAGCCACTGGCAGAACAAGCATTGGGGCGGCCCCTGAGAGTTGTTGCGGGGCTTTCCCACCCAGCGCGAGGTAACGCGTTGCAGGGTGATGCGGGTCGGCGCGGGTGTGCACCTCATCGACTGCTACAGCTTCCGACTTGCGGCCGGCCCACTGGAACAGCGAACCCTGGATTCTTCGGATTAGAGCCCCGCAAGTCAAGTCATCCCTAACGGAATATCGCGCGAAATGCTGTGACACACGCTGGATCACAGCCACGGGACTTTGGTTATAGTTACCGCCGGACTCCCCTTCTTATTAAGGAACCCCCATGCATCGCATGATTTTCGCAGGCCTGGTTCTCGCCCTCAGCACCTCGGCCATGGCCGGCCAGGTCTACAAGTGGGTCGATGCCCAGGGTGTCACGCATTTCGGCGCACAACCTCCGCAGGGCCAGGATTCGACCCAGGTCTCCACCGGCAAGGCCGAGCCCAAGGAGCCGAAGGCGAGCTTCGAGAACCCCTACCCCGTTCTGAACAAAGCCGAAGAGCCAGCCAAGGCGCCCGCCCAGGCCAAGCCCGCCAGCGAGGACGAGCAAAAGGCCATCGACGAGAAAGTGAAGAAGGACGTCGCCAAGCAGGAAGCCGAGCGCAAGGAATACTGCACCCAGCTGCGCACCAACCTGGCACAGATGCAGAACAACCCGCGCCTGCGCGTGGAAGACAAGGGAGAGGTTCGCCGCCTGACTGAAGAAGAACGTCAGTCCCGCCTCAAGGAAACCCAGAAGGCCATCGCCGAGAACTGCCAGTAACGCACGCCCGACCTGCTCAGCCGGCGCTGCCGATCAACCGATCGAAAGCGCCGAGCGCTTCGAGAAGCCCCCGCACGTTCCCTGCACGTTCCTGATAGGCCATCTCGGCCATGGGCAGGATGCCGGATACCCGAGGCAACTCGGCGCCGGCTTCGAGGATCACCTTCATCCTCGGCAGGAAGATCCACTGCAACCACTCTTCGAACGCCATCGTGTCCACGCAGAACGGCGCCTGGCTCGCCAGCGCCTCGGCACTGGGCGGCTGCTCCGCCCACCAGCCGAGCAAGCGGAGCTCACGCTCGATCAGCAGCAGCTGATCAGCCACCTCGGCCAGGCGCACGTCCATCAGGAGCTGACCCGAGCGCGCTGACGTGCCTGGGCAGCACCTGCCGGATCACCCTGACGCTCGCGAGACTTGGCCACCAGCTCCCAAAGACCCGCCTGGAGGGAAGGACGCCCGTTGGACAGGCTCAGACCCCGCCGGGCCAGTTGCTCGGCCTGGGCAGCATCGCCTTGGGCGAGGCGGACCTCCGCCAGGCGGTAGAGCACCTGAGGCTCACGAGGGGCGATGCGCTGTGCACGTTCGAGACTGGACGCAGCACCGTTGAGATCACCACCACTCTGTTGCTGCTGGGCAGTGGTCAGCAAGGCCAGTACCGGGCCATCCAGCTGCTCGTCGGCAGCCAGGCCACCACTGGAGGGGATGCCGCTCGGCATGGACGGCGCGCTCGGGGCGGAGTAGGTGCTGCCGTAATTGGGGCTGGCGGCAGGTGCCGAAACGCCTGCTGACGGGCCGGTGACGAGCGGTCCCGGAGTGATCGGGCCAGAGGTCACCGAACCACTGATGGGCGCACTCGGTGCCGGCATGGCCTGTGCGGACGAGCCGGAAGCAGCCCCCGGGACCATCACCACGACGCCCGCATCCTGCGGCTCATAGCGAGGCTGGGCAGCCTGTACGGGCGCACGGTAGCCGCCGCCGGCGCCCTCTTCCTGCTCGGACATCGGGCCACCGGAGTCGACGACAGGAATGGCATTGCGCTGAGGGGTGGCGCAACCACCGAGCATGAGTGCGACGGTAACCGCAGGAATCCAGCCTTTGTTCACATCAGGTCCTCTTGGTTCATTGCATCCAGCCGCGGACCCAGTCCATCACCGAGTCCACCGGCGCACCCGCTCCACAGGCCTGGCCAGGGGCGGGCTCACTGCCGCGAATATAAGGCATCTGCACCGCACCCGGGCAGCTCGAATCGGAGCCTTGGCCGGTACGCGGATCGATCCATGCCTGGACGACGTTCTCCGGCATGGGCATGTCGAGCGGCAGCGGATCGGCCTTGCGCATGAAGCTGGTCCACACCTGCAGCGCACCCGTGGCGCCGGTCAGCGGCGTCTTGCCGTTGTCGTCGCGACCGAGCCACACCACCGCCAGCAGGTCCTGGCTGAAGCCGGCGAACCAACTGTCACGCGAATCGTTGGTGGTGCCGGTCTTGCCCGCCAGGGTCAGGGACGCCGGCAACTGGCTGTAGACGGAGCGCCCAGTACCTTCGCGCATCACACGCTGCATGGCGTTCTGCACCAGGTAGATGGCACCCGGATCGAAGCGTTGCTGAATCTGGAAGGGGTAGCGCTTGAGCGGTTCACCCTCCGCCGTCAGCACACTGCGAATGCCCCGCAACGGGGTGTTGAAACCGCCGCTGGCCAGGGTCTGGTACATCGTCGCCACTTCCATCGGGCTGAGCGCACCAGCGCCCAGCAGCATGGACGGATACGCCGGCCACTCGCGGGACACGCCCAGGCGCTCCAGGGTCTTCAGGACATTCGGCACACCGATGTCCAGGCCGAGCTTGGCCGTGGAGAGGTTGTAGGAGTTGGCCAGCCCCTGGTAGAGGAAGATCGTGCCGTGGGCCTGGCGATCGTAGTTCTGCGGCGTCCAGACCTGGCCGTCCTGCCCCTTCACCGAGAAGGGCTCATCCTGCACCCAACTGGTCAGGGTGTACTGGCTGGGTCGCTCCAGCGCCGTCAGGTAGACAGCGGGCTTGATCAGCGAGCCGACCGGGCGCACCGCATCAATGGCCCGGTTGAAGCCTGCGAAGCGGGGCTGGCGGCTGCCGATCAGGGCCTGGATTTCGCCGGTCTCCGGATTGCTCACCACCATCGCGGACTCCACCTCGTCCACGCCCTTGCGGCCTGCCAGGCGCTTGAGCGTCTCTTCCAGGGCCGTCTCGGCCTTGGACTGGAGGATGGGGTCGAAGCTGGTGAAGATGCGCAGCCCTTCCTCGGTCAGGTCCTCGTCTCGGTAGTCCTCCCGCAGCTGGCGCTTGACCAGATCGAGGAACGCCGGATAGGAGCTGTCGGCCATGCTGCCGCGCGGCGTCACGCCCAGGGGCTTGGCCTTCGCCGCTGCAGCCTCCTCGGCCGTGACCACGCCCTGCTCGGCGAGCAGGTCCAGCACTAGGTTCCGGCGCTCGAGCGCGCGCTCGGGGTTGCGGCGCGGGTTGAACTGGGACGGACCCTTGACCATCCCCACCAGCAGCGCCACCTGGTGCAGCTTGAGCTCGGAAAGCGGCTGGCTGAAGAAATACTGGCTGGCGAGACCGAAACCGTGCACAGCACGCTGGCCGTCCTGACCGAGGAACACCTCGTTCAGGTAAGCCTCGAGGATCTCGCGCTTGTCGTAATGCATCTCCAGCAACACGGCCATCATCGCCTCGGTGGCCTTGCGGGTGATGCTGCGCTCGTTGGTCAGGTAGAAGTTCTTCACCAACTGCTGGGTCAGGGTGCTGCCGCCCTGACGCAACTGGCCGGCGGTGGCGTTGACCCAGATGGCCCGCGCGATGGACTTCAGCGAGACACCCCAGTGGTTGAAGAACTCTCGGTCCTCCACCGCGACCAGCGTATCCACCAGGTAGGGCGGCGCCTGGTCCAGCTTGATGAGAATCCGGTCTTCGTGGTGGGCGGGATAGAGGCCGCCGATCAGCAGCGGCTCCAAGCGCGCGACCGCCAGGTTGGCACCGCTGCCCTGGCTGAGCCCTGCCACGTAGTCACCTGAGAAGCGCACCTTGATCAGCCGCGCAGGCTCAGCCCCCTCGTAGAACTGGAAGCCACGGGTGTTCAACTCCACCGTCGAGCCGGCCACCGAGGCCGAACCCGGCCCGTTGGAGGCGCTCTCCCGACGGTAGCCGAGGGCGTCGAGCTCCTTGAGGAAGTCGTCCTTGGCCAGCTTCAGCCCAACGAACAACTCGAGGGGCCGTGCATAGACCTTCGCCGGCACGGTCCAGCGCTTGCCGGAGAATTTTTCCTGGACGATGGCATCCAGATAGACGGCGAAGCCCGCCAGGACGACCAGGCCCACCAGGCTGAGCTTGAAAGCCCAGCCGAAGAGCCTGCGCAAGCCACTGGAACGGGATTTCTTACGGGAGCGGGGGGATCGGGAACGAGTCATGGCGGCGCATTATACGCACTTTGCCCAGCGCCAGAAGGCGCCCCCTGACGGTTTGCAGAGTGGCGCACAGCACCCATAATGCCCGCCTCTGCACGTGCCAGAACAAGGAACGACCGTGAGCCAACAATTGATCCAAGCCCTTCAGGACCCGAGCCTCTACCCCCATCCGGTGGAAGCCTTCAGCGTCATCGAAACCCATATCTCCTGGGTGCTGCTCACCGGTCCCTACGTCTACAAGATCAAGAAGCCAGTGAATTTCGGCTTCCTCGACTTCACCCGCCTGGAAGACCGCCAGCACTTCTGCACCGAGGAAGTCCGCCTCAACCAGCGCCTGACCCATGACCTTTACCTGGATGTAGTGGCCATCACCGGCAGCGAGTCCGCCCCCCGCCTGGGAGGCGAAGGTCCGGTGATCGAGTACGCCATCCGCATGGCGCAGTTCCCGCAAAGCAACCTGCTGAGCGAGATCCAGTCCCGCGGTGAACTGAGCCCGGCCCACGTCGACGCCCTGGCCGCGCAGATCGCCCGGTTCCACCTCGAAGCCCCGCGCGTGGACGAGAAGCACCCGCTGGGCACGCCCGAAGCCGTGATGCAGCCTGTGCAACAGAACTTCGACCAGATCCGCCCGATGCTCGAAGCCAAGGCCGACCTGCAGCAACTCGACGCCCTGGAAGCCTGGGCGCAGAGCAGCTTCGAGCGCCTCAAGCCGCTGCTGGCCGAGCGCAAGCGCGACGGTTTCATCCGTGAGTGCCACGGCGATATCCACCTGGGCAATGCCACCCTCATCAATGGCGAAGTGGTGCTGTTCGACTGCATCGAGTTCAACGAGCCCTTCCGCTTCACCGACGTCTACGCCGACATCGGCTTCCTGGCGATGGACCTCGAAGACCGTGGTCTCAAGTCGCTCTCCCGCCGCCTGGTCAGCCGCTACCTCGAGGAGACCGGCGACTACCGCGGCCTGGCCCTGCTCAACTTCTACAAGGCCTACCGCGCCCTGGTGCGTGCCAAGGTCGCCCTGTTCAGCCTCGCCCACCAGACCGATGCCGTGCAGCGCGCCGCCACCCTGCGCCAGTACCGCAACTACGCCAACCTGGCAGAAAGCTACAGCGCCATCCCGCTGCGCTTCCTCGCCATCACCCACGGCGTCTCTGCGGTCGGCAAGAGCCACGTCGCCCTGCGCCTGGTAGAAGCCCTGGGCGCCATCCGCCTGCGTTCGGACGTGGAGCGCAAGCGCCTGTTCGGCGAGCAGCCGGGGAAAGACGGCGAACTGAACAGCGGCATCTACAGCCCCGAATCCACAGAGGCCACCTACCAGCGCCTGCACGAGCTGGCCGAGCAGGTGCTGAGCGCCGGCTTCCCGGTGGTGCTCGACGCCGCCTACCTCAAGCGCGCCCAGCGCCAGGGCGCTCGCGCCGTGGCCGAGAAGGCCGGCACCGCGTTCCTGATCCTCGACTGCCAGGCCCCGGACGCGGTCATTGGCGGCTGGCTGGAGCAGCGTCGCCAGCAGGGCACCGACCCGTCCGACGCCACCCTGGAGGTGGTACAGGCACAGCACGCCAGCCGCGAGGCCCTCGACAGCGAAGAGCAAGCCCACAGCACCCGCGTCGACACCCACCAGGCCAAGAGCCTGGACACCCTCGTCGAGCGTATCCGCCAGTTCCTGCCGGGGCTCTGAGCCCCTTCCAAGGTGCGGCAGGGAATTCCTGCCGCACCTTCTATACTCCCGGGGAACCCTCAACGGACGAGCCCCGCCATGACACTTCCCCATCAGCTCGACTCGCCTCTCTACCTCCTCCTCCGCAACGACGACATCGCAGGCTTCAACGCCCAGAAACCAGCCGACGGCACCGTCGACCTGCGCGGCGGTGACTTCCGCGGCGTCGACCTGCGCGGCCTGGATGCCCGTGGTGTCGACTTCACCGACGCCTACTTCCGGGGTGCCGACCTGCGCGGCATCGACTTCCGCGAATCCCAGCTGCAGGGCGCCAGCATCGCCCACGCTCAGATCTCGGGCGCCTACTTCCCCACCGAACTGGCGGCGGACGAGCTGCTCATGTCGGTGAATTTCGGCACCCGCCTGCGCTACAACACCCACCGCTGACCAACCGTCGAGCGGGTGATGTCATGCGGCCACGTACGCCTGACCGCCCGCTACACTCTTGGGCGCGACACCGGGAAACCTGTCCTCTCGCGCACCCATTGCAAGGAGGCTCGATGAACGATGAATTGCAGAACCTGAAGAACCTGGGCAAGACCTCGGCGCAGTGGCTGCACGCGGTAGGCATCCACAACGCGTCCGACCTTCGCCGCCTGGGTGCCGTGGGCGCCTATCGGGCGGTAAAGGCCCGTGGCTTCCGCGCCTCCAAAGTGCTCCTCTACGCCATCGAAGGAGCCCTGCTGGACGTGCACTGGAACGAGCTGCCCCCGGGCCACAAGGCCCAGCTCAACGGAGAGCTCGAGTCTTTCCCGCAAAACAACAGGAGCTAGCTCACAACACCGGCGTTCGGTGATTTACGTTCGTACCGATGCGCCCTATTGTTTCAGGGACGTTCGTGCGTCCAAGCCCAGTCAGTCCAAGGAAATTACCGACATGTACCTACTCGGGGAGCAACCTGCTTACGCCGACCAGCTGATCAACCGACTGCAAAGCATTCCCAGCCAGCTGCTCGACGGGCTTGAACCTTCCGGCCCCCCGCTCTCCTTCGAGTCGGTCGAGGACCTGAACCGGGAGCTGCCCGGCAATCAGCTGTTCATCATCGAGAATGGCCTGCTGCACGCCCTGGTCGACGAACGTCCGCTGTTCTACCTCCAGGAGGGCGATCTGGTGGGTCTGCGCCAGGGCATCGAACTGCCCAGCTGCCGCTACCGCAGCGACGAGCCCGTCAGTCTCATCCCCTATTCCCGCAGCGCCGTGTTCAAGCACATCTATGCCGATGAGCAGCGCCAGGAACAGTTCATCCAGTACCTGATCGGTCACACCGCCCTGCTTTCGGATGCACTGGCCCGACTGAAGCAGCCGGAAATCCGCCCCTCCACTGGTTTCCAGCACTTCGCCGCCGGCGAGGAGCTGATCCACCAGGGCGATGAAGCCGACCACGTCTTCATCATCATCGAAGGCCATGCCGAAGCCTTCGTCGACGGCCAGAAGGTCGGCGACGTGCAGAAGGACGAAATCTTCGGCGCCATGGCAGTGTTCACCCGCGAGAAGCGCAGCGCCACCGTCATCGCCAGCGAGCCCTGCACCGTGATGGTGATCCCCAAGGACCAGTTCCTCAGCCTGATGCAGAGCAACCCGCGCATCGCCCACAGCCTCATCGAGAGCATGGCCCGGCGCATTGACCTGCTGAACAAGGAAATCACCCAGCAGCGCCAGGCGAACCCGGAAGGCTGATCCACAGAGCCCTACAAAAAGCCCGGCACATGCCGGGCTTTTTCATGGCTGATGACCGTTCATCCTGTTCTGACGAATTTTTTACATCCTGCGCTTGACCACGAAATGAGAATTGTTATTATTACCACAACTGGTCGCGAGATCAGCCGGTAAGCTGAGAGACCAAGCAGTCGGACTCTTCAGATTATCTCCTCATCAGGCTAATCACGGTTATTGACCCGGCAGTTTGCCGGGTCTTTTTTTGCCTGCAGAAAACCGCTGGAAGCCTCGCCCCACCTGGGTTTACCACCCTCAGACGATCACGCTTTCAAGCACCAGCCGGGTCATGTCGTGGAGCCCTTCCTGGCGCGCCTGCGCCCCGAGGCGCTCTCCCGTCAGCAGCTGGTCGCTCACTGTCAGCACGGTCAAGGCCTCACGCCCCAGTTCCGCGGCCACGCCATACAACCCCGCCGCCTCCATCTCCACGGCGAGGATGCCCATCCGGCTCATGGACACCATCCAGTCGGCCGTCGGCTCGTAGAACAGGTCGGCGGAAAACACATTGCCCACGTGCACCGTCGCCCCCATTTCATCGGCTCGATTCACGGCACGCGCCAGCAAGCGGTAATCCGCCAGCGCGGCGAAGTCGAAGCCGCCGAAGCGCTTGCGGTTGACGCCGGAATCGGTGGACGCGCCCTGAGCAATCACCAGGTCGTGCAGGTGGACGTCCGGCTGCAAGGCACCGCAACTGCCCACGCGGATGATGCGCTGCACGCCGAACTGGCTGAACAGCTCATGAGCGTAGAGCGAGATGGAGGGGATGCCCATGCCCGACCCCATCACCGAAACGCGCTGCCCTCGGTAGCGGCCGGTATAGCCGAGCATGTTGCGCACCGCGTTCACCTCTCGCACGTCCTCCAGAAAGGTTTCGGCGATGGCCCGGGCCCGCAGCGGGTCACCGGGCATGAGCACGGTCTCGGCAAAGTCACCCGGTCGGGCGTTGATGTGGGGTGTGGTCATGACAGCCTCGCTCGGGAACGTTGGGAAGGTGGGGATGAATCAGTAGCCAGCGCCTGTTCCGGCTTCGCCCGCCTCACCCAGGCTCTTCAGCAACTCGGCCAGCAGGCCCGAGGCACCGAGCCGCAAATGCCCGGGCGTTACCCACTGCGCGCCGAGCGTCGCCCGTGCCAGCTCGATGTAGCAGCGCGCATCCGCCAGGGTCCGCAAGCCGCCGGCCGCCTTGAAGCCCACCATACCGCCGTGCTCGGCAATGACCTCGAGCATCAGCGATGCCGCTTCCGGCGTAGCGTTGACCGGCACCTTGCCGGTGCTGGTCTTGATGAACTGGGCACCCGCCGTGATCGCATCACGGCTGGCCTGGCGGATCAGCTCCGGCTGCGCCAGCGCCCCGGTCTCGAGAATCACCTTGAGCAACGCCCGATCCCCGCAGGCCTCCCGACACGCCGCCACCAGATCGCGCCCCGGCTGGGCATCGCCCGCCAGCAATGCGGCATAGGGATAGACCAGGTCCACCTCGTCCGCCCCATCGGCCACGGCCGCCCGGGTTTCCTCCAGGGCTCGCCGTACATCGACGCCACCCTGGGGAAAGTTGGCCACGGTGGCCACGCGCACGGCTTCGGCACCCAGCGCATCAAGGCGCCGCCGGGCGAAGCCGATGAAGCGCGGGTAGATGCAGACGGCAGCCACCGCCCCAACGGGCGTCAGCGCACGGGCGCAAAGAGCCGCGATGGTCGCCTCGTCATCCGTGTCGTTGAGGGAGGTCAGGTCGAGCAGGCGGACCGCCAGGGTGGCCAGCTCAGGGTCGTTCAGTTCAGCCATACGGGCTCCGGGGATCGCCAACAGGGTGGATTCAAGGGCGCGTGTGCATCTGCTTGCGCATCTCGGCACAGTGGTCCACCGGGGTGACGGCAGCGGTGTACCAGACGAAATCCGCCTCGGCGGCATCAACGGCCTTGCCGGCCTCGGCGAGGATCACCACCCGCGCCTGGTCAGGCTCCAGCCCGATGTCCGCCAGGTGCAGCGGCGCCCCCAGATCGCGCCGGGCATGGTAGCTGCCGGCCACCAGCAGCGCCGGCGCCGGGGCGGCCAGCAGGCGCTCAGCCATGCGCCGGTCCCGCTGCTGCTGCACCGCCACCATGGGCGGGAACTGGCTCTCCGGCAGCAACCCGCAATGGGACTGGCGCACCTGCTCCGTCAGCTTGGCCTGCACGGCCGGCGCCGTCGCAGCAGCGCCCTCGAGGCGCGGCGGCTGCCGGTAGATGGCGAGGATCTCATCACGGTCCAGATTGGCCGCCAGCAGTGGATAGGGCTGGGCCAACCCGTGGCGCACCAGCGGCCCGTAGAACGACCAGTCCCATCCGCCTTCCCAATCCAGGGCCTTGGGCAGGTCCGCCACCGACTGACCGCGAACGGCATCGACCCTGGCCTGCTGCGACGGCGTGAGCATCTCCATCAGCAGGCTGCCCTGGGACCGACGCTGCTCCAGCGCCTGCAGCAGCCACAGCTCCAGGGCATGGTGGTCCGGGTTGTCGTGCTGCTCACCCACCAGCACCCGGGGCACCGGCGCCAGCGCGTCCACCAGTTCGTCCGGGGAGAGGCGGCGCCCGTCACGCAGGTCGAGGATGACGCCCAGGTCCGGGTGCTGCCGCCCCTCCGGGCTCTGCCAGGCCGGCACGGGAGGGAGCGACTGGCAGGCCGCCAGCAGAAGAAAACCGCAGACCAGGATGAACCTCATGTCGACCTCGCAAGCATGCTCAGCGCGCGACGATCAGGGGATGCCCGCGCTCCGGGTGACGCTGCACCAGCACCTCCAGCCCGAACACCGCCTCCAGCGTGTCGGCCCGAAGCACCTCCTCCGGGGTTCCCAGCGCCTGGGGACGCCCTTCGGCCAGCAGCAACAGGCGATCACAGTAGCGCGCCGCCAGGTTGAGGTCATGCAGGATCACCAGCACCGCCACGCCTTGCCGGGCGAATGCCCAGGCCGCCTGCAGGGTGGTGTGCTGGTGCAAGGGGTCGAGCGCCGACGTCGGCTCGTCCAGCAACAGCACCTGCCCCTCCCCACCCGGCCAGAGCTGCGCCAGCACCCGGGCCAGGTGCACACGCTGGCGCTCGCCACCGGACAGGGCCAGGTAGCTGCGCCCCGCCAGGTGAGCCGCATCCACCGCGTGCAGGGTCTCGCCGACGATTTCCGCATCCCGCGCGCTGCCGGTGGCATGAGGCAGGCGCCCCATGGCCACCACGTCCTCGACGGAGAAGGCAAAGCCCAGGCTGGAACTCTGGGGCAATACCGCCAGCTGACGAGCCCGCTCGGGGCCGCTCCAGCCCGCCAGCGGGCGGCCCGCCAGCAGCACCTGCCCGCTCGCCGGCGCCAGTTCGCCGCACAACGCGCCAAGCAGGGTGCTCTTGCCTGCCCCGTTGGGGCCGAGCACACCCAGCACCTCGCCCGGCCGAACGGCCAGCTCCACCCCCTCCAGCACCACCGTGTGGCCTCGCCGGATCGACAGCCCTTCGGCACGAAGCATCACGCGCGCCCTCGCAGCAGCAAATAAAGGAAGAACGGCGCCCCCACCAGGGCCGTGACGATGCCGATGGGCAGCTCCGCCGGCGACAGCACCAGTCGCGCGGCCAGGTCAGAGAACAGGATCAGGCTCGCCCCCGCCAGGGCAGAAGCCGGCAGCAGCACACGATGGTCCGGTCCGGCCAGCAGGCGCACCAGGTGCGGCACGACCAGCCCGATGAAGCCGATCAGCCCCGAGGCGGCCACAGCCGCACCGACGCCCAGCGCGGTGCAGAACACCAGCTCGCCCTTGAGGCGCTCCACATCGAACCCCAGGTGCCGCGCCTCCGACTCGCCCAACAGCAACGCATTCAATGCGCTGGCCCGGCGCGGCAGCCAGGCGATCACCGCCAGCACCACCACCAGCAGCGGCCACAAACGTGCGTAGCTGGCGCCGTTCAGGCTGCCCAGATTCCAGAAGGTCAGCGTGCGCAGGGTGGCGTCGTCGGCCAGGTAGGTGAACAGGCCGATGGTGGCGAAAGCCAGGGCATTGAGGGCGATGCCGGCCAGCAGCATGGTCACCACGCTGGTCTGCCCGTCGCGCCGACCGAGCCGATAGACCAGGGCGGTGATGAGGAAACCGCCGGCGAACGCACTGATGGACAGCAGGTACGGCGCCAGAACCTCCGGCAGCCCGCCCAGCGCCGCGCCGCCGACAATGGCCACGGCCGCGCCCAGCCCCGCGCCACTGGAAACGCCCACCAGGCCCGGGTCGGCCAGGGGGTTGCGGAACAGCCCCTGCATCGCCACCCCGGACACCGCCAGGACGGCCCCCACCGCCAGCCCCAGCAAGGTCCGCGGCAGGCGGATCTGCGCCAGGATCAGTTCGGCCTGCTCCAGCCCGTCACCGTCCAGCGGCACGCCCACCAGGCGCAGCAGCGCCCGCAGGGTCGCATCCAGCGGCAGGCTCACCGGCCCCAGGGCGAGGGACAGCCACAGCGCCACCAGCAGCAGCAGGGACAGGCCGATGAACAGCAGGCGTGGCGACAACACGGGCTTCATGGGGTGGCTCGGTGCTCAGCATCCGGGGCGGGGGCCTGAGGATAAAAGCCGGCGGACAACGCCGCCAGCGCATCCGGCAGCCGGGGGCCCAGTCCGCCCACCAGCAAGGTCGGGTCCAGCACCAGGAAGCGGCCCGCGCGCCCGGCCCGGGTGAGCGCCAGGGTGGGGTTCTGGCGCAGCAGCGCCTCCCGCGCGGCTTCGCCCACCAGCGCCCGGTCGGCCACAACGACCACCTCCGGGTCGAGGGCCGCCAATGCCTCGTTGGACAGGGCCTTGTAGCCGGAATGATCGGCCACGTTGAAGCCACCGGCGCGTTCGATCATCCAGGCGCCCGAGGTGCCCTTGCCGGCCGCCAGCGGGTTGCTGCCGGCATGCCCCACCAGCAGCAGCACGCGTGGAGCAGTCTGTTTTCCCTGGGCCTCGCGGACATGGGCCGCCAGGCTGTCCAGCCGCGCCACATAGTCGATCCGGGCTTGCTCAGCCCGTGCAGGGTCACCGAGCAACGCGCCCAGGCGTTCGAGGGTGTGGGCCAGAGCCGCCAGGTCCGGCTGCGAGGACAGCTGCTCTACCTGCACCCCGGCCGCCTTCACCTGCGCCAGCACCGGCGGCGGCCCCATTTCTTCGGTGCCCACCAGCAGCTCGGGGCGCAGGGACAGCAGCCCTTCCGCCGCCAGCTGCCGCTGGTAGCCGACGCTGGGCAGGCGCTTGAGGCTCTCCGGGTGCTGGCTGGTGGTGTCGACGCCGACCAGCTGCGGTTCCCCCCCCAGCGCCACCACCCATTCGCTGACCGCCCCTCCCGCGCTCACCCAGCGCTGGGGCAGGGCATCGGCCGACGCCAGGGAACAGAAAAGCAGGCCGGCACAAAGGCCGGCGAGGTGTCTCGGGGCGGGCATATCGACTCCTTGTATAGCAGTGCAGGCCCCGGACCCGGGGCGTCATGAAAGAGGGCCGGGTCAGCGCGCCGGCACCGACTCGGCGAGGGCGCGCCAGTCCGGGCGCTCGGGCTGGCCCGGCTTGCGGGCGCCGAACAGTTGCAGCACCAGCTCGCCCTCGGCGTCGAAGGCCTCCCAACTGGTGATCACACCGTCGCTGCTGGGCTTGCGCACCCGCCACAGCTCGGTGACACCGGTGGTTTGCAGGTGCAGGTTGAAATCCGCGTCGAGGACGTTGAACCAGCTGTCCATCCAGCGCAGGTTCTGCACAGGGCCGGTGTGGATCTGGATGCAGTGGCGGTTGCCGACGAACACCATCACCGGTACCGCCTGCTCGGCGACCCGCTCCAGCAGGCGCGGCAACTCGGCCGGGACCAGCGGCTCGGCCCATTCGGCGCCCGCCAGGCGCAGGGCCTGGGTGCGCGCGGCGCCGTGCTGCTTGAGCAGGGCGAAGAAGTGATGGGTGTCCTTCAGGTTGGCCCAACCCGCTCGCAGACTGGCGACGTCGATCGCCGCATCGGGCCGGGGCGGCTCGGCCTCCGGCAGCGGATGCAGGTCCAGCTCGGCGCACTGCGCCTCGGCACAGAAGCGCTCCACCAGCGGCGCCCAGGCAGAAACTTCGCTGCGCTCGGTCAGGAAGACCTTGTGCACCGCCATGCCCTGCCTGTCGAACACCTGCAGGCTGCGCTGGGTGCCGCGCGGAGTGTCCTCGGCGATGGCGAACACACTGGCCCAGCCCGCCAGGAACAGCCGCAGGTCGATATCGGGCGACACCACCAGCCCCATCTGGCCATTGCCGCTGATCGTCACCTCGCGGTACGGGCCATGGCGCTCGTGGACGCAGTGCTCATTGCGGGTCAGCGCCATCACCGGACCCAAGGCTTCCAGGGCCGGCAGCAGCACCGGCCAATCCGGGCGCAGACGCACCGCGTCGACACCCAGGCGCGCGGCGACCAGTTCGGCCTCGCTGACGCCCAGCTGGCGAGCGGCATCGCGGGCGCGCAGGTGGGGCTGCTCCCCGCGCAGCGCCTGCCAGGCCTGGTAGAGGGGAGAACGCGTGGGGGCAACGGACGGCATCATCGAAGGGCTCCTCTAATCACGGACCAACCGGGCGGCGAAGGATGGGCACTGCTCGCAAATTGATAATTATTTGCATTTGCAAGTCAAGGGACGTAAGGTGCGCCCCGACCGGACTTCGACGCCTTCTGCAGTGACATGACGAACGAGCAGGCTGCCGACGGTAAAGAATCCGTGTCCCTCTCCTTTCAAGCGCAAGGACGCGCTCCCCTCTTGGCGACTTCCGGCAGTGCGGGATAATGCCTCCCCGTGATGGAGGTGCCCTTGATGAAATGGCTGTGCGAACCCGGCGCCCTGGCGGAAGGCCAGAGCCGCGGGATGACGGTGGACGACAGGAAACTGCTGCTGGTCCGCCGGGACGGGCAGGTCTACGCCTATGAGAATCGCTGCCCGCATCGGGGCATCCCGCTGGAATGGCAGGCGGACCAGTTCCTCGATGCCAGCGGCAGCCTGATCCAGTGCGCCACCCACGGTGCGCTGTTCCTGATCGAGACCGGTGAATGCGTTACCGGCCCCTGCGTGGGCCAGGCGTTGCGCGCCCTGCCCTGCCGGGAGGACGGACAGGGCATCTGGCTGGAGGCTGCGCCTACAGCTGCAGGCTGAGGCGGCGGGTCAACACCATGCCTTCGGGGCTCAGCTCCGCGCCGTAGGCCAGCACCTCCACCCCGGCCTCGTGGGCATCGATCAGAGCCTGGGCGTAGTGCGGGTCGATCTCCCGTGCCGGCTGCACGGCGTCGATACCGGAGAGGTTCACGCAATACAGCTGCACGGCACGGGTCCCCTCCCGCGCCAGGTGCGCCAGCTCCCGCAGGTGCTTGGCGCCCCGGGTGGTGACTGCATCGGGGAAGGCCGCGACGGGCGTGCCCTCGAAGCCGAGGGTGACGCTCTTCACCTCGACGTAGAGCGCACCCGTGGGGTAGTCGAGACGGAAGTCGGCACGGCTGTTCTCCACGCCATAAGCGACTTCCCGCTTCAGCGCAGTGAACCCCGCCAGTTCGGGGATCCGCCCCGCCAGCAAGGCCTCCTCCACCAGCGGGTTGGCCCGCGCGGTGTTGATGCAGGCCAGGCGGCCCTGGGGCGTCTCCACCAGCTCCCAGGTACCGGGCAACTTGCGCCGGGGATCGTTGGAACGGCTGAACCACACCCGACAGCCTTCGCTCATGCAGTTGAGCATCGAACCGGTGTTCGGACAGTGGATCGTCAACTGCTCCCCCTGGGCGGTCTCGATGTCGGCCAGGAAGCGCTTGTAGCGCCGCAGCAGCCGGCCCTCTTCAAGCGGCGGATCGAACCTCACGCTCGCGCCGCCCAGCTCTGCAGGCCACGGGCGATGCGCACGACCGCCTCTTCCAGGCGCGGCAGGCTCTGGGTGTAGGCGAAGCGCACGTGCTGGCCGGCCAGGTGCCGGCCGAAATCCAGGCCGGGGGTGAAGGCGACATGCTCGGTCTCGATGAAGTGCTGGCAGAACGCATAGGCGTCCTGGGTGAAGGCCGAAACGTCTGCATATAAATAGAAGGCACCTTCCGGCTCGACGGCGATCCCGAAGCCCAGCTCGCGCAGGGCGGGCAGCAGGTAGTCGCGGCGGCGGGCGAACTCGGCGCGACGCGCCTCCAGGATCGCCAGGGTGTCCTCGCGGAAGCAGGCCAGCGCGGCGTGCTGGGCCATCGAGGGCGCGCTGATGTAGAGGTTCTGCGCCAGCTTTTCCAGCTCGGACACCGCTTCCCGCGGGGCGACCAGCCAACCCAGGCGCCAACCGGTCATGCCGAAGTACTTGGAGAAGCTGTTGAGCACGAAGGCGTCGTCATCCACCTCCAGCACGCTGGCGGCGTCCACGCCATAGGTGAGGCCGTGGTAGATCTCGTCCACCACGAGGTGTCCGCCCAATCCCCGCAAGCTGTCGGACAGTGCCGCCAGCTCCTCCCGGTGCAGCAGGGTGCCGGTGGGGTTGGCCGGCGAGGCCACCAGGGCGCCGACGCTCTGGGCATCCCAGTGGCGCTCCACCAGGTGCGGGGTCAGTTGGTAACGGGTCTCGGGGCCCACCGGCACCAGCTGGGCCGCACCCTCCACCAGGCGCAGGAAGTGCCGGTTGCAGGGGTAGCCGGGGTCGGCCAGCAGCCAGTGCCGGCCCGGGTCGACCAGCAGGCTCGACGCCAGCAGCAGCGCGCCCGAGCCGCCGGGGGTGATGAGGATGCGCTCGGGGTCGATGTCCAGCCCGTAGCGCTGGCCGTAGAAGCCGGCGATGGCGCGGCGCAGCTCCGGCAGGCCACGGGCCGCGGTGTAGCGGGTATGCCCGGCGGCCAGCGCGGCCTGCCCGGCCTCGACGATGGGAGTGGCGGTGGTGAAGTCCGGCTCGCCGATCTCCAGGTGGATCACGTCGTGCCCTTCGGCCTGCAACTCGTTGGCGCGGGCCAGCAGCGCCATGACGTGGAAGGGTTCTATGGCACGGCTGCGTGCACTGTATGACTGGGCCATCGGCCTTCCCTCATCGACACAAAGCGCGGATTCTAACCAATGCTTCGGGACGCCCGCAGCAACCGCGATAACTGGGAGTGGCGTGGCCTGAATCGTTCTGGTAAGTTCGCCCGCTTGCAGCCGCAGGGCCGGCAGTGTCGGCGACGGACCAGCTTCCTGCGAAATGGATTAGAGAAAGTGAGAGGCGGCCATTCATGCCCACCAAAGCTAAGCAAACGAGCAGCCAACTGATCCGTGGTTTCGAGCCCTATCAGGAAACCAAGGGTGAGGAGTACATGAGCGACCGCATGCGCGCTCACTTCACCAACATCCTCAACAGGTGGAAGGTCGAGTTGATGGAAGAGGTCGACCGCACCGTCCACCACATGCAGGACGAAGCGGCCAACTTCCCCGATCCGGCCGACCGCGCCAGCCAGGAAGAAGAATTCAGCCTGGAACTGCGTGCCCGTGACCGCGAGCGCAAGCTGATCAAGAAGATCGACGAGACCCTCCAGCTGATCGAAGACAACGAGTACGGCTGGTGCGATTCCTGCGGCGTCGAGATCGGCATCCGCCGCCTCGAAGCGCGCCCCACCGCCACCCTCTGCATCGATTGCAAGACCCTGGCGGAAATCAAGGAAAAGCAACTCGGTTCCTGATCCCAGAACGGGGCGCTACGGCGCCCCGTTTCGTTTCAACAGGCTCACGCCCGCATGCCTCCGTCTTCCTACGTCGGCCGCTTCGCTCCAACCCCCAGCGGCTACCTGCACTTCGGCTCCCTGGTTGCCGCCCTCGCCTCCTACCTCGATGCCCGCGCTGTCGGCGGTCGCTGGCTGCTGCGCATGGAAGACCTGGACCCGCCCCGCGAGATGCCGGGTGCCCAGGCGGCAATTCTCTCCACACTGGAGGCCTACGGTTTCGAATGGGACGGTGAGCTGGTGCGCCAGAGCGACCGCCACGACGCCTACGCCCAGGTGATCGACCGGCTCTTCGCCCAGGGGCTGGCCTACGCCTGCACCTGCTCGCGCAAGCAGCTCGAAGGCCATCACGGCATCTACCCCGGCTTCTGCCGCAACGCCTGCCACGCCCAGGTCGATGCGGCCATCCGCCTGCGCGTGCCGGAGCTGGTCTACCGCTTCACCGACCGGGTTCAGGGCCTGTACCAGCAGCACCTGGGCCGCGAGGTGGGGGACTTCGTCATCCGCCGTCGCGATGGGCTCTATGCCTACCAGTTGGCCGTGGTGCTGGACGATGCCTGGCAAGGCATCACCGACGTGGTGCGCGGCGCCGACCTGCTGGACTCAACGCCACGCCAGCTGTACCTGCAGGAGCTGCTGGGCCTGTCGCAGCCACGCTACCTGCACGTGCCGCTGATCATCCAGCCGGACGGCCACAAGCTCGGCAAGTCCTACCGCTCGCCGCCCCTGCCGGCCGACCGTGCCGCGCCACTGCTGGCCCGCGCCCTGCGCGCCCTCGGCCAGCAGCCACCGGAAGACCTCGCCGGCGGCACGCCCCGCGAAGCCCTGGACTGGGGCATCGCCCACTGGGACGCCACGCGCATCCCCCGCACCCGCACCCTGGCCGAAGCCCAGCTGCGCTGAGCGCACTCGCACCGACACGGGGCATTCGCTACCATCGCCGCACCCTCGATGTGAGATGCGGCATGTATATCTACCGACTGGTACTGCTCCTGGTGGTGGGGATCTACCTGTTTTCCCCGGCCATCATGGACTGGTGGATCGACCCCAACGGGGCCTGGTATCGCCCCTACCTGCTCTGGCTGATCCTGATCGTGGTGACCTTCATCCTGCAGAGTCAACGCGATGCTGACGAGCTTTAGCCTGAGCCAGCTGATCCTCATCAGCGCGGCCTACCTCTTTGCCCTGTTCGGAGTCGCCTGGTTGAGCGATCGCGGTTTCGTTCCGCGTCGCATCGTCCGCCACCCGCTCACCTACACCCTGTCCCTCGGCGTGTACGCCAGTGCCTGGGCCTTCTACGGCACGGTGGGGCTGGCCTACCAGTACGGCTACGGCTTCCTGGCCAGCTACCTGGGCATCTCCGGGGCCTTCCTGCTGGCGCCGGTGCTGCTCTACCCGATCCTGCGGATCACCCGCACCTACCAGCTCTCGTCCCTGGCCGACCTGTTCGCCTTCCGCTTCCGCAGCACCTGGGCCGGGGCACTGACCACCCTGTTCATGTTGATCGGCGTACTGCCCCTGCTGGCCCTGCAGATCCAGGCGGTGGCCGACTCCATCGGCATCCTCACCCGCGAGCCGGTGCACGACAGGGTCGCCCTGGGCTTCTGCGCACTGATCACGCTGTTCACCATCCTCTTCGGCGCGCGCCACATCGCCACGCGGGAGAAGCACGAGGGGCTGGTGTTCGCCATCGCCTTCGAGTCGCTGGTGAAGCTGACCGCCCTCGGCGGCATCGGCCTCTATGCGCTCTACGGCGTGTTCGGCGGCCCTCACGAACTGGAGCTGTGGCTGTTGCAGAACCAGGCGGCGCTCTCGACGCTGCACACACCGCTGCAGGAAGGCCCGTGGCGCACGCTGCTGCTGGTGTTCTTCGCCTCGGCCATCGTCATGCCGCACATGTACCACATGACCTTCACGGAGAATCTCAACCCCCGCGCCATGGTCAGCGCCAGCTGGGGGCTGCCACTGTTCCTGCTGCTGATGAGCCTGGCGGTGCCGTTGATCCTCTGGGCCGGCCTCAAGCTCGGCGCCACCACCAACCCGGAATACTTCACCCTGGGCCTGGGCATTGCAGTGAACAGCGATGCCCTCGCCTTGCTGGCCTACATCGGCGGGCTCTCTGCCGCCAGCGGCCTGATCATCGTGCTGACCCTGGCGCTCTCCGGCATGGCACTGAACCACCTGGTGCTGCCGCTCTACCAACCACCGTCGGAAGGCAACATCTACCGCTGGCTGAAGTGGACCCGCAGGGCGCTGATCGTCGCCATCATCATGGCCGGCTACGGCTTCTATCTATTGCTCGGCGCCGAGCAGGACCTGTCGAACCTGGGCATCGTCGCCTTCGTCGCCACCCTGCAGTTCCTGCCCGGTGCGCTCTCGGTGCTGTACTGGCCGACCGCCAACCGCCGAGGCTTCATCGCCGGCTTGATGGCCGGCATCGGCGTGTGGATGTTCTCCATGCTGCTGCCCCTGCTGGGCAACCTGCAGGGCATCTACGTGCCGCTGTTCAACGCCATCTACGTGCTCGATGACACCAGCTGGCACATCGCGGCCATCGCCTCGCTGGCGGCCAACGTGCTGGTGTTCACCCTGGTCTCGCTGTTCACCGAGGCCAGCCCCGAGGAACGTGGGGCCGCCGAGGCCTGCGCCGTGGACAACGTGCGCCGGCCGCAACGCCGCGAACTGGTGGCAGCCTCGCCTCAGGAATTCTCCGAGCAACTGGCCAAGCCGCTGGGTGCGAAGACCGCACAGAAGGAGGTGGAGCAGGCCCTGCGCGACCTCCACCTGCCGTTCGACGAACGCCGCCCCTACGCCCTGCGCCGCCTGCGCGACCGCATCGAAGCCAACCTCTCCGGGCTGATGGGGCCGAGCGTGGCACAGGACATCGTGGAGACCTTCCTGCCGTACAAATCCGGCAGCGAGGGCTACGTCACCGAGGACATCCACTTCATCGAGAGCCGCCTGGAGGACTATCACTCCCGGCTCACCGGCCTGGCCGCCGAGCTCGACGCCTTGCGCCGCTACCACCGCCGCACGCTGCAGGAGCTGCCGATGGGGGTGTGTTCGCTGGCCAAGGACCAGGAGATCCTCATGTGGAACCGCGCCATGGAGGAACTGACCGAGATTCCCGCCCAGCGCGTGGTCGGCTCGCGGCTCTCCGCCATCAGCGATCCCTGGCGGGGCCTGCTGGAAAGCTTCATCAGCCAGCCCGACGAGCACCTGCACAAGCAGCGCCTGCCGCTGGAAGGCCAGGTGCGTTCGCTGAACCTGCACAAGGCCGCCATCGACGAGCCACTGGCCCCCGGTAACAGTGGTCTGGTGGTGCTGGTGGAAGACGTGACCGACACGCTGCTGCTGGAAGACAAGCTGGTGCACTCCGAGCGGCTGGCGTCCATCGGCCGCCTGGCTGCCGGGGTCGCCCACGAGATCGGCAACCCCATCACCGGCATTGCGTGCCTGGCGCAGAACCTGCGGGAAGAGCGCGAGGGCGACGCCGAGCTGACCGAGATCAGCGGGCAGATCCTCGAGCAGACCAAACGGGTGTCGCGCATCGTGCAATCGCTCATGAGCTTCGCCCACGCCGGCGCCCGCCAGCAGGCCACGGAACCGGTGTGCCTGGCGGACGTCGCCCAGGAAGCCATCGGCCTGCTGTCCCTGAACAGGCGCAGCGTCGATGTGCAGTTCTTCAACCTCTGCGACCCGCACCACATCGTCGAGGGTGACCCCCAGCGCCTGGCCCAGGTGCTGATCAACCTGCTGTCCAACGCCCGCGACGCCTCGCCCGAGGGCGGTGCGATCCGCGTGCGCAGCGCCATCTCCGACCATGCCGTGGAGCTGATCGTGGAGGACGAAGGCAGTGGGATTCCCAAGGCGATCATGGACCGGCTGTTCGAGCCCTTCTTCACCACCAAGGACCCCGGCAAGGGGACCGGGCTGGGGCTTGCGCTGGTCTATTCAATCGTGGAAGAGCATTATGGCCACATCACCATAGAAAGCCCGGCCGACCCCGAGCAGCAGCGCGGCACCCGTTTCAGGGTGACACTGCCACGCTTCGCCGAAGCGCCCAGCGCTGCCATCTGAGACTGTCGAGAGAGCTGAACCGAATGCCACATATCCTGATCGTCGAAGACGAAACCATCATCCGTTCCGCCTTGCGCCGCCTGCTCGAGCGCAACCAGTACCAGGTCAGTGAAGCCGGGTCTGTCCAGGAGGCCCAGGAGCGCTACAGCATCCCCGGTTTCGACCTCATCGTCAGCGACCTGCGCCTGCCCGGCGCCCCCGGTACCGAACTGATCAAGCTGGCCCAGGGCACCCCGGTGCTGATCATGACCAGCTACGCCAGCCTGCGCTCGGCGGTGGACTCGATGAAGATGGGCGCGGTGGACTACATCGCCAAGCCCTTCGACCACGACGAGATGCTCCAGGCCGTCGCCCGCATCATCAAGGACCGCCAGGAGAACAAGGCGGCCCCTGCCGAACGTGCCCCGGCCCGCCCCCAGGAGAAGAGCAGCGCGCCCCAGGCCGATGGCGAGATCGGCATCATCGGCTCCTGCTCCGCCATGCAGGAGCTCTACAGCAAGATCCGCAAGGTCGCCCCCACCGACTCCACAGTGCTCATCCAGGGCGAATCCGGGACCGGCAAGGAACTGGTGGCCCGTGCCCTGCACAACCTCTCCCGCCGCGCCAAGGCGCCGATGATCTCGGTGAACTGCGCAGCCATTCCCGAAACCCTGATCGAATCCGAACTCTTCGGTCACGAGAAGGGCGCCTTCACCGGCGCCACCGCCGGCCGCGCCGGCCTGGTGGAAGCGGCCGATGGCGGCACGCTGTTCCTCGACGAAATCGGCGAGCTGCCCCTGGAAGCCCAGGCGCGCCTGCTGCGGGTGTTGCAGGAAGGCGAGATCCGCCGTGTCGGCTCGGTCCAGTCGCAGAAGGTGGATGTGCGCCTGATTGCCGCCACCCACCGCGACCTCAAGACGCTGGCCAAGACCGGCCAGTTCCGCGAAGACCTCTATTACCGCCTCCACGTCATCTCCCTGAAGCTGCCCGCCCTGCGCGAACGCGGTAACGACGTGATCGAGATCGCCCGCGCCTTCCTGGCGCGCCAGTGCACCCGCATGGGGCGCGAAGAACTGCGCTTCGCCCACGATGCGGAACAAGCCATCCGCCACTACTCCTGGCCCGGTAACGTGCGTGAACTGGAGAACGCCATCGAGCGTGCGGTGATTCTCTGCGAGAGCCCGGATATCTCGGCAGACCTGCTGGGCATCGACATCGAGCTGGCCGACCTGGAGGACGACGACTTCCTCGACGGCCCCGCCCAGGCCACGGCCGCCAGCACCCACGAACCCACGGAAGACCTGTCCCTCGAGGACTACTTCCAGCATTTCGTCCTCGAGCATCAGGACCACATGACCGAGACCGAGCTGGCCCGCAAGCTGGGCATCAGCCGCAAATGCCTGTGGGAACGCCGCCAGCGCCTGGGCATCCCCCGGCGCAAATCGGGGGCTGCCACCTCCTGACCGCCCGAGGTTGCGCGTGACCGTGGGAACGGTTAGGAGTTCCCCAGGCTGTTACCGCAAAAACCTCTCGTAACAAAAGCCGGGTGAGTCGGTAACGGAAACCCGGCTTTTTTGTATCTCACCGTCATGCCCTGTTTTACGCAAGCTATTGATTTTAAAGGATTTGCAAAAGTTGGCACGGCAACTGCTTTATCTCTGGCACAACAACAATAAAAACCGTAGTAACCCCACAACAAGAACAATACGCACCGACTCCAGCACAACAAGAACAAAACCGCGGAGGCGCAGCTAACTGATTCTTTTGGAGAGGAGTTGCCATTGGGGCTTGCCCCATGACCAGGCCGAGAACAATAAAACTGCTTACTCAGGCAGCACCCGAACTGGTTGGATCGAATGATCACGGCACCATCAGCATCCAAAGCAATCCGTTTGCTCTTGACCCTCGATTCGAGGGCATATCCAGAGATCACGAATCTGCTGGTACGGGTCAAACAACAAGAACAGCAAGCCCGGCTCAATAATAAAAACAAAGCACGCACCAGTTTGGGGGGGAGCTTCGGCTCCCCCAGTAGCTTTGACACACTCCCGCCGCTTCCTTCACCATCCCCCCGCCCAGTGCTAGAATCCGCGCCCATCGTGCGGTCTCTCATTCGTTCCGGCCGCCCATCCCACACACAGTGCCTCCCATGCTGAAGAAGCTGATCCAGTCCTTTCGCTCTCCCCTGCGCCGCACCCAGCATCCCCGCAGCACACCTGAAGTCCTGAGCAACCGCCAGCACGCGCTGGACCGCGCGGACATCAGCCGTAACGCGGTGAACGTCGTGGAACGCCTGCAGAAGGCGGGCTACCAGGCCTACCTGGTCGGCGGCTGCGTCCGTGACCTCATGCTGGGCCTGGACCCTAAAGACTTCGACGTCGCCACCAACGCGACCCCCGAGCAGGTGCGTGCCGAGTTCCGCAATGCCCGGGTGATCGGCCGCCGCTTCAAGCTGGTCCATGTGCATTTCGGCCGGGAAATCATCGAGACCGCGACCTTCCGCGCCAACCACCCCCAGGGTGATGACGAAGACAGCAACCAGTCCTCGCGCAACGAAAGCGGCCGCATCCTGCGTGACAACGTCTACGGCAACCAGGAAGAAGACGCGCAGCGCCGCGACTTCACCATCAATGCCCTCTATTACGATCCGGTCACCGAGCGCGTGCTCGACTACGCCCACGGCGTGCACGACATCCGCAACCGCCTGATCCGCCTGATCGGCGACCCCGAGCAGCGCTACCTGGAAGACCCGGTGCGCATGCTGCGAGCCGTACGCTTCGCCGCCAAGCTGGGCTTCGAGATCGAGAAGCACAGCGCCGCACCGATCCGCCGCCTGGCCCCCATGCTGCGGGACATCCCCTCCGCACGCCTGTTCGACGAAGTCCTCAAGCTGTTCCTCGGCGGCAAGGCCGAGCGCACCTTCGAACTGCTGCTGGAGTACGACCTCTTCGCCCCGCTGTTCCCGGCGGCCGCAGCCTCCCTGGAGCGCGACCCCGAGTACGCTGGCGCCCTGATCCGCCAGGCCCTGGCCAACACCGACGAGCGCATCCGCCTCGGCAAGCCGGTCACCCCGGCCTTCCTCTTCGCCGCCCTGCTCTGGCCGGCCCTGCCCGTCCGTGCCGCCTTGCTGCAGGAAAAGGGCATGCCGCCGATCCCGGCGATCCAGGAAGCCGCCCACGGCCTGATCCTCGAACAGTGCCAGCGCACCGCCATTCCCAAGCGTTTCACCATCCCGATCCGCGAGATCTGGGACATGCAGGAACGCCTGCCCCGCCGCAGCGGCA
Organism: Pseudomonas sp. SLBN-26; assembly: GCF_006715895.1. Lineage (NCBI taxonomy): Bacteria > Pseudomonadati > Pseudomonadota > Gammaproteobacteria > Pseudomonadales > Pseudomonadaceae > Pseudomonas > Pseudomonas sp. SLBN-26. The sequence goes on along the minus strand of NZ_VFOB01000001.1, from coordinate 5,255,011 downwards.
AGCGTGCCGACCTGCTGCTGGAGAACCCCCGCTTCCGCGCCGGCTACGACTTCCTCCTGCTGCGTGAAAGCGCGGGCGAGGAAACCGGCGGCCTGGGCGACTGGTGGACCGACTACCAGGACGCCAGCGACAGCGAACGCCGCGCCATGATCCGCGACCTCAGCAGCCGCGACGAAGGCGGTGCCGCACCGCGCAAGCGTCGCCGTGGCGGCGGCCGTCGCAAACGCGGCCCCCGCAGCGAAGGCAGCGCCCCGGCTGGCGAATAAGATGGAGCGCGTCTACATCGGGCTGGGCAGCAACCTCTCGGACCCGGCCAGCCAGCTGCGCAATGCCCTGGCGGCCCTGGCCGCCCTCCCCGGCACGCAGCTCAGCGCCGTGTCGTCCCTCTACAGCAGCGACCCCCTCGGCCCACCGGGCCAGCCCCGCTACAGCAATGCGGTCGCCGTGCTGGACACCGACCTCGCCCCCCTGGACCTGCTCGACGCCCTGCAGGCGATCGAACTGTCCCAGGGGCGCGTGCGCAAGGACGAGCGCTGGGGCCCGCGCACCCTCGACCTGGACATCCTGCTGTTCGGCCAGCGGCAGATCGACGAGCCGCGCCTGCAGGTCCCCCACTACCACATGCACGCCCGCGCCTTCGTGCTGTATCCCCTGGCCGAGATCGCACCAGACCTGCAACTGCCCGACGGCCGGCCGCTCCAGGCCCTGCTGGACGCCTGCCCCTACGCCGGGCTGGAGCGTATCGAGGGCCTTTCCGCGCTGGCGGTAACGCCGTAACAGCTCGGTAACACCTGCAATTGACACCATGCCCCCCCATCGGGACTATAAGCGTCCCGTTGCCCCGTACCGGTGCAGAATCGGTACCGATGAGGACGTTTTCATGCCTGATGTGACCCTGACCACCCTTCAAGAGCTGAAGCAGAAAGGCGAGAAAATCGCCATGCTCACGGCCTACGACGCGACCTTCGCCCAGGCCGCCAGCCAGGCGGGCGCCGACGTCCTGCTGGTGGGCGATTCCCTCGGCATGGTCCTGCAAGGCCATGACAGCACCCTGCCCGTCAGCGTCGCCGACATGGCCTACCACACCGCCGCCGTGAAGCGTGGCAACCAGGGCTCGCTGATCATCACCGACCTGCCGTTCATGGCCTACGCCACCCTGGAGCAGACCTTCGCCAACTGCGCCGCACTGATGCAGGCCGGTGCGCACATGGTCAAGCTCGAAGGCGCTGCCTGGCTCGCCGAGCCCATCCGCCTGCTGGCCGAACGCGGCATCCCGGTCTGCGCCCACCTCGGCCTCACCCCCCAGGCGGTGAACATCCTCGGTGGCTACAAGGTGCAGGGCCGCCAGGAAGCCCAGGCGCGCCAGCTGCGTGCCGACGCCATGGCCCTGGAACAGGCCGGCGCCGCCATGCTGCTGCTGGAATGCGTGCCCAGCGAACTGGCCGCTGAAATCACCCAGTCGGTGAAGATCCCGGTCATCGGCATCGGCGCCGGCAGCGCCACCGACGGTCAGGTGCTGGTCCTGCACGACATGCTCGGCCTGTCCCTCACCGGCCGCACGCCCAAATTCGTGAAGAACTTCATGGAAGGCCAGACCAGCATCCAGGGCGCCCTCGCCGCCTATGTCCGCGCCGTCAAGGACGTCACCTTCCCCGCCGCCGAGCACGGATTCGCCGCATGATCACCGTCAAGACCGTCCGTGAACTGCGCGCGGCCGTCGCCCGTGCCCGCAGCGAAGGCAAGCGCATCGGCTTCGTGCCCACCATGGGCAACCTGCACTCGGGCCACGTCGCCCTGGTGGAGAAGGCCAGCCAGCGCGCCGACTTCGTGATCGCCAGCATCTTCGTCAACCCGCTGCAGTTCGGCCCCAGCGAAGACCTCGCCAAATACCCACGCACCCTCGCCGCCGACCAGGAGAAGCTGGTGGCCGCCGGTTGCCACCTGCTGTTCCACCCCGACGTGGAAGAGATGTACCCCGACGGCATGGACGGCCAGACCCGCGTCAACGTCCCCCTCGTTTCCGAGGGTCTGTGTGGCGCCAGTCGCCCAGGCCACTTCGAAGGCGTCGCCACCGTGGTCAGCAAGCTGTTCAACATGGTCCAGCCGGACCTGGCCGTGTTCGGCGAGAAGGACTTCCAGCAGTTGGCGGTGATCCGCAAGCTGGTGCGCGACCTGAACATGCCCATCCAGATCATCGGCGAGCCCACCGTCCGCGCCGAAGACGGCCTCGCGCTGTCCTCCCGCAACGGCTACCTGGACGCCGCCCAGCGCGCCATCGCCCCGACCCTCTACGCCACCCTGCGCCAGCTGGCCGAGGGCGTCCGCGCCGGTCGCAGCGACCATGCCGCCCTGCTGGAGGAAGGCCGTAGCGCCCTCGCCGGCGCCGGCCTGCGTCCCGACTACCTGGAGCTGCGCGAATCGCATACCCTGCGCACCGCCCAGCCCGGCGACCGTCACCTCGTGCTCCTCGCCGCGGCCTACCTCGGTAACACCCGGCTGATCGACAACCTCGCCTTCAACCTCGACGACAACGCCTGACCCGTGCAGGGCCCCGCCCGAGGGCCCACCGGATAAACAAGGAAAACGCCATGCACGCCATCATGCTCAAGGCCAAGCTGCACCGTGCCGAAGTCACCCATGCCGTCCTCGACTACGAAGGCTCCTGCGCCATCGACGGCGAGTGGCTCGACCTCGCCGGCATCCGCGAGTACGAACAGATCCAGATCTACAACGTCGACAACGGCGAGCGCTTCACCACCTACGCCATCCGTGGCGAGAACGGCTCGCGGATGATCTCGGTCAACGGCGCCGCCGCGCACAAGGCTAAGGTGGGCGACCGCGTCATCATCTGCGCCTACGCCCACTACAGCGAGGCCGAGCTGGCCAACTTCAAGCCGCGCATGCTGTACATGGCCCCGGGCAACGAGCTCAGCCACACCAGCAATGCGATTCCCGTCCAGGTGGCCTGACGCCCACACGCTAGACTCCAAGCCCGGAACACTCCGGGCTTTTTAGTGTTCATACCCTCGATCACTGTTTGAAAGGCACCTCATGAACCACCACCTGACACCGCTCGACGTCACCCGCCTGGACAGCTGGAGCGCCCTGCGCGCGCACCGCGAGGAGCTCGCCGGGTTCAGCATGCGCCAGGCCTTCCAGGACGACGCCGAGCGCTTCAAGCGCTTCAGCCTCAGCGCCTGCGGCCTGCTGCTGGACTACTCGAAGAACCTGCTGCGCCCCGACACCCTCGCCCTGCTGGTGAAGCTCGCCGAGGAAGCCCAGCTGGGCGAAGCCATCCAGGCCATGTTCCGCGGCGAGATGATCAACGCCTCCGAGCGCCGCCCGGTGCTGCACACCGCGCTGCGCCGGCCCATCGGCGACAAGGTGCGGGTGGACGGCAAGGACGTGATGCCCGAGGTGCACCGTGTGCTGCACCAGATGACCGAGCTGGTCGGCTACGTGCACAACGGCCTGTGGCGCGGCTACACCGAGAAGCCCATCACCGACGTGGTGAACATCGGCATCGGTGGCTCCTTCCTCGGCCCGCAGCTGGTGTCCGAAGCGCTGCTGCCGTTCGCCCAGAAGGGCGTGCGCTGCCACTACCTGGCCAACGTCGACGGCAGCGAATTCCGCGAGCTGGCCTGCAAGCTCGACGCCGAGACCACCCTGTTCATCGTCTCCAGCAAGTCCTTCGGCACCCTCGAGACCCTGAAGAACGCCCAGGCCGCCCGCGCCTGGTACCTGGCCCAGGGCGGCAGCGAGCAGGAGCTGTACCGCCACTTCATCGCCGTCTCCAGCAACAAGGAGGCCGCGCTGGCCTTCGGCATCCGCGAAGAGAACATCTTCCCGATGTGGGACTGGGTCGGCGGGCGCTACTCGCTGTGGTCGGCCATCGGCCTGCCGATCGCCATGTCCATCGGCATCTCCAACTTCAAGGAGCTGCTGTCCGGCGCCTACAGCATGGACCAGCACTTCCAGACCGCCCCCTTCGAACGCAACATCCCGGTCATCCTCGGCCTGCTCGGCGTCTGGTACAACGACTTCTGGGGCGCCCGCAGCCATGCGGTCCTGCCTTACGACTACTACCTGCGCAACTTCACCGACCACCTGCAGCAGCTGGACATGGAGTCCAACGGCAAGAGCGTGCGCCAGGACGGCACCCCGGTGACCGCCGGCACCGGCCCGGTGATCTGGGGCGGCGTCGGCTGCAACGGCCAGCACGCCTACCACCAGCTGCTGCACCAGGGCACCCACCTGATCCCGGCGGACTTCATCGTCCCGGTGTCCAGCTACAACCCGGTGGCCGACCACCACCAGTGGCTGTTCGCCAACTGCCTGTCTCAGAGCCAGGCGATGATGCTCGGCAAATCCCGAGAGGAGGCCGAGAACGAACTGCGCGCCAAGGGCCTGGACGAAGCCGAAGTGCAGCGCCTCGCGCCGCACAAGGTCATCCCCGGCAACCGCCCCAGCAACACCCTGGTGATGGAGCGCATCAGCCCCCGTCGCCTGGGCGCGCTGATCGCCATGTACGAGCACAAGGTGTACGTGCAGAGCGTGCTGTGGGGCATCAACGCCTTCGACCAGTGGGGCGTGGAACTGGGCAAGGAGCTGGGCAAGGCGGTCTACTCGCGCCTGGTGGGCAGCGAAGAGAACCCCGCCGAGGACGGCTCCACCCAGGGCCTGATCGACTTCTTCCGCGGCCGTCACCGCGGTTGATCGAAGCACCCCGCCGCCCAGCGCGGCGGGGTGTCAGCGGCAAAAGCGCTCGCGGTACTCGCTGGGCGTTACCCCCAGGGCCTGGACGAAGGCGCGGCGCAGGTTGTACTCACTGCCGAAGCCGGTTTCCAGCGCCACCCGCTTCAACGCCCCCTCCCCCGCCTCCAGCAACCGACAGGCCTTCTCCAGCCGCAGCTGCAGCACCAGCCGCGCCGGCGTTATCCCCAGCTCATCCAGGCAGTGCCGGTGCAGCGTGCGGGACGACACCGCCATCTGCGCCGCCAGCGTCTCCACATCCAGCGCCTCCCGCAGGTGCCCCCGCACCCAGTCCGCCAGCCGCTCCGCCAGGCTGCCCTGCCGGGCTTGCTGGGCCAGCAGCTCCGCACTGAACTGGCGCTGGCCACCCGGGCGCCGCAGGTACATCACCAGCCCCTTGGCCACCTGCAATGACAGCTCACGGCCGTGATCCGCCTCCACCAGGGCCAGGCACAGGTCCATGCCCGCCGTGACGCCGGCCGAGCTGTAGATGCGGCCCGCCTCCACGAAGAGAGACTCCTGCAGCACCTGCAACCGAGGGAACAGGCGCTGCAGCAGCTCGGCATAGCGCCAGTGGGTCACCACCGGCCGCCCGTCCAGCAAGCCTGCCTGGGCCAAGAGGAAGGCCCCGGTGCACACCGAGCCGCAACGCGCGGCGGCAGGCGCCACAGCGGCCAGCCAGCGCGCCAGCGCGCCCCCACCCATCGCGCGCTGCACGCCATGCCCACCCGCCACCAGCAGCGTTGCCCCGGCCAGCTCATCGGCCGCCGGCAGGGGCTCCGTCATCAGCGCCAGGCCCGTGCTGGAGCGCACCAGCCCGCCCTCGGGCGACAGCAGCCTGAGGGCATAGCCCTCGCCCTTGGGTAGTGCCTCGCTGGCCGCCGCGAACACCTCCGCCGGCCCGGTCGCATCGAGCAGCTGGAAGTCCGGAAACACCACGAGCGCCACCTGATGGCCGGCCATGCCACACACCTCGGAACAGACAGAAAAAGTTGGCAGATATTCACCCATCGACGTCATTCACGACAGCCCGCCGATCCGCAGACTGTGACCCACTGACGGAGAACGCCCATGCGCACCCTGCTGCTGATCCTCGCGAGCCTGCTGTTACCCACCCCGGCCCTGGCGGACGACGCCCTGCCGCCCTACCACCCCCGCTTCGGGCGGACGCAGCCGGTGATCGCCGTGGTCGCCGAGAACGGCATGACCGAACTGGTGGATCTCCTCGTGCCCTTCTCGGTACTCAGCCGCGCCCAGGTGGGCGAGGTGATCACCCTGTCCACCCAGCCCGGCCCCGTGCAGCTGATGCCGGCACTGCGGATGCGCGCCCAGGCCACCGTCGATGCCTTCGAACAGCGCTACCCGGACGGGGCGGACTACCTCATCGTCCCTGCCATGCACCACAGCGACGACCCGCGCCTCACCCGCTTCGTCGCCGAACAGGCGGCACGGGGCGCCATCGTCGTCGGCATCTGCGATGGCGTGCTGGTGCTGGGCCAGGCCGGCCTGCTGGACGGCCGCCGGGCCACCGGGCACTGGTACTCCCGCGACGAACGGCAGGCCGACTACCCGCGTACCCAATGGCAGGAGGACCGCCGCTACCTGGCCGACGGCAACCTCGTCACCACCTCCGGCGTCAGCGCCGCACTGCCCGCCTCCCTGGCCCTGGTGGCGGCCATCGCCGGGGACGAAAAGGCCCACGCCGTCGGCCGCGAGATCGGTGTGGAGCGCTGGTCCGCCGAGCACCACAGCCTCGGCTTCGCCCTCGGCACCCGGGGCTACCTGACCGCCGCCGGCAACTGGCTGCTGCCCTGGCGCCAGGAGACCCTGGCCGTGACGCTGGCCCCCGGCATGGACGAAGCGACCCTGGCGCTGCAGGTGGATGCCTGGGCCCGGACCTTCCGCACCCGCGTGGTGGGCAGCGCCGGCACGCCCGTCACCAGCCTCCACGGCCTGGAGCTGCTGCCCGATACCGCCGAAGCCGAGGACACCGTCGAACTGCCAGCCCCCCAGGCCCTGCCCGGCGCCGCACTGGACGAAGCCCTGCAGGCCATCGACGCACGCTACGGCAGCGCCACTGCAGACCTGGTCGCAGCCCAGCTGGAATATCCCTACAAGCCCCTTCGCGCCCCTTGAAGGCGGCCCGGCGTTGCAGGCAACCTTGTCGCCATCTCGGCAAACAACAACAAGGAATTCGCCATGTACGAGATCAGCCTTCACCCCGTGCCTGAAGTCGTGCGCCAACGCGCCCATATCGACAACGACACCTACCAGCGCCTCTACCGCCAGTCCGTGGACGAGCCCCAGGCCTTCTGGAGCGAGCAGGCCACCCGCTTCCTCCACTGGTTCAAACCCTGGGACGAGCTGCACCACAGCGACCTCGCCAAGGGCGAAGCGCGCTGGTTCAAGGGCGGCAAGCTGAACGTCGCCTACAACTGCATCGACCGCCACCTGGACACCCGCGCCGAGCAGATCGCGATCATCTGGGAAGGCGACAACCCCACCGAATCCGCCCACATCACCTACCGCAAGCTGCACAGCAACGTCTGCCGCCTGGCCAACGTGCTCAAGGCACGGGGCGTGAAGAAGGGTGACCGGGTGTGCATCTACATGCCGATGGTGCCCGAGGCCGCCTACGCCATGCTGGCCTGCGCCCGCATCGGTGCCGTGCACTCGGTGGTGTTCGGCGGCTTCTCCCCGGACTCCCTGCGCGACCGCATCCTCGATGCCGACTGCCGTGCCGTGATCACCGCCGACGAAGGCGTGCGCGGCGGCAAGTACGTGCCGCTGAAGCAGAACGTCGACAAGGCGCTGAAGGAGTGCCCGGACGTGTCCACCGTGGTCGTGGTGCAACGCACCCAGGGCGAGGTGGGCTGGGTGGAAGGCCGCGACCTCTGGTACCACGAAGCCCTGCAAGGCGCCGCCGAGGCCTGCGAACCGGAATGGATGGACGCCGAAGACCCGCTGTTCATCCTCTACACCTCCGGCTCCACCGGCAAACCCAAGGGCGTGCTGCACACCACCGGCGGCTACCTGCTGGGCGCGGCGATGACCCACAAGTACGTGTTCGACTACCACGAGGGTGACATCTACTGGTGCACCGCCGACGTCGGCTGGGTCACCGGCCACAGCTACATCGTCTACGGCCCGCTGGCCAACGGCGCCACCACCCTGGTGTTCGAGGGCGTGCCCAGCTACCCGGATGCCTCGCGCTTCTGGCAGGTGATCGACAAGCACAAGGTCAACATCTTCTACACCGCCCCCACCGCCCTGCGCGCCCTCATGCGCGAAGGCGAGGAGCCGGTGCGCCGCACCGACCGCAGCAGCCTGCGCCTGCTCGGCAGCGTCGGCGAACCGATCAACCCGGAAGCCTGGGAGTGGTACTACAACGTGGTCGGCGAGCGCCGCTGCCCCATCGTCGACACCTGGTGGCAGACCGAGACCGGCAGCATCCTCATCACCCCCCTGCCCGGCGCCACTGCACTCAAGCCAGGTTCCGCCACCCGGCCGTTCTTCGGCGTGCAGCCGGTGCTGCTGGATGAGAAAGGCCACGAGATCGAAGGCCCCGGCTCCGGCGTCCTGGCCATCAAGGCCAGCTGGCCGAGCCAGATCCGCACCGTCTACGGCGACCACAAGCGGATGATCGAGACCTACTTCTCCGCCTACCCCGGCTACTACTTCACCGGCGACGGCGCCCGCCGCGACGAGGACGGCTACTACTGGATCACCGGCCGTGTCGACGACGTGATCAACGTCTCCGGCCACCGCATCGGCACCGCCGAAGTGGAAAGCGCCCTGGTGCTGCACGACGCCGTGGCCGAGGCCGCCGTGGTGGGTTATCCCCACGACCTCAAGGGCCAGGGCATCTACGCCTTCGTCACCCCGATGAAAGGGCTGGAGCCCAGCGAGGAGTTGAAGAAGGAACTGCTCGCCCTGGTCAGCAAGGAGATCGGCAGCTTCGCCAAGCCCGAACTGATCCAGTGGGCCCCCGGCCTGCCCAAGACCCGCTCCGGCAAGATCATGCGGCGCATCCTGCGCAAGATCGCCTGCAACGAGCTGGAGAACCTGGGCGACACTTCGACCCTGGCCGACCCTTCGGTGGTGCAGAACCTGATCGACGCCCGCCTCAACCGCTGACCCCACGCCACCCGCGCCCGGCCGTCGCAAGACGGTCGGGCGTTTTCATTCCGGCACAGGGCCTGCGACATGCCGCTGCTTGTAGCGGAGCGCGAGTACGCTGTAGCGTTGCCCGCCATGAACCTCATACGCACCCGCATCGAACGCCAGATCCACAGCCTCACCGGCGCCTCCCTGGGCCTGCTCGACCTGGAGAACCCCAGGGGCGACCCCGGCCTGTTCGGCCCCGACTCCGTGGTCTGGCGGGTACACGGCGACTTCACCTCGATGATGACCGGCGGCATCAGTGCCCTGCTGCTGCAGATGCTGCACCCCCTGGCGCTGGCCGGCGTGTGGGACCACTCCAACTTCCGCGAGGACATGCTCGGCCGCCTGCGCCGCACCAGCCTGTTCATCTCCGGTACCACCTATGCCGGCCGCGAGGACGCCGAGCGGCTGATCGAGAAGGTGAAGACCATCCACCTGCAGGTGACGGGCACCGCCCCGGATGGTCGGCCCTATGCCGCCAGCGATCCCGACCTGCTGACCTGGGTGCACGTGGCAGAAGTCAGCTGCTTCCTCCAGGGCTACCTGGCCTACCTCGACCCGACCCTCTCCCCGACCGACCAGGACCGCTACTACGACGAGATCGCCCTGGTGGCCGAACGCCTGGGCGCCCGCGACGTGCCGCGCTCGCGCCAGGCCATCGCCGCCTACCTGGAGCGGATGCGCCCGCAGCTGCTGTGCGACGACCGCACCCGCGAGGTGGTCCGCCTGCTGCGCAACGCCCCGGCCCCCAGCGCCCTGGCCAAGCCGGTCGGCCACCTGATGATGCAGGGCGGAATCGCCCTGCTGCCCGACTGGGCACAAAGGCTGCTGGGCCTGGAACTGCCCGCCTGGCGGCGACCGCTGGTGCACAGCGGCGTGCAACGCACCGCCTCCATGGTGCGCTGGGCCATGCGCGACAGCGCCGCGCACAAAGCCCGTCGGCGCATGGGGCTGCCCACGTACTGAGCGACTGGTTGGCGCACGCTCGCTGTGCGACCATTGCGACCCTTCCGGTCACAGACTGATCTGCTCCGCTGATTCGAGGACTTGAAACATGCAAGACGTCGTCATCGTTGCCGCCACCCGTACCGCCGTCGGCAGCTTCCAGGGCTCGCTGGCCAACATCCCCGCGCCGGAGCTGGGCGCCGCTGTGATCCGCCAGTTGCTGGCCCAGACCGGCCTCGACGGGGCCCAGGTCGACGAGGTCATCCTCGGCCAGGTGCTCACCGCAGGCTCCGGCCAGAACCCCGCCCGCCAGGCCGCCATCCTCGCCGGGCTGCCCCACGCCGTGCCGGCCCTGACCCTGAACAAGGTCTGCGGCTCCGGCCTCAAGACCCTGCACCTCGCGGCCCAGGCCATCCGCTGCGGCGATGCCGAGGTGGTGATCGCCGGCGGCCAGGAGAACATGAGCCTCTCCCCCTACGTGATGCCCGGTGCCCGTACCGGCCTGCGCATGGGCCACGCCAAGCTGGTGGACACCATGATCCAGGACGGCCTGTGGGACGCCTTCAACGACTACCACATGGGCATCACCGCCGAGAACCTGGTGGAAAAGTACGGCATCAGCCGGGAAGCCCAGGACGCCTTCGCCGCCGCCTCCCAGCAGAAGGCCTGCGCGGCCATCGAAGGTGGGCGTTTCAAGGACGAGATCACCCCCATCCTGATCCCGCAGAAGAAAGGCGAGCCCGTCGCCTTCGCCACCGACGAGCAGCCCCGTGCCGGCACCACCGCCGAGTCCCTGGCCAAGCTCAAGCCGGCCTTCAAGAAGGACGGCAGCGTCACCGCCGGCAACGCCTCCAGCCTCAACGACGGCGCCGCCGCCGTGCTGCTGATGAGCGCCGACAAGGCCAAGGCCCTTGGCCTGCCGGTGCTGGCGCGCATCGCCAGCTACGCCAGCGCCGGTGTCGACCCGGCGATCATGGGCATCGGCCCGGTCTCCGCAACCCGCCGCTGCCTGGAGAAAGCCGGCTGGAACCTGGCCGATCTGGATCTGATCGAAGCCAACGAAGCCTTCGCCGCCCAGGCCTTGTCCGTGGGCCAGGAGCTGGGCTGGGATGCGAGCAAGGTCAACGTCAACGGCGGCGCCATCGCCATCGGCCACCCCATCGGCGCCTCCGGCTGCCGCGTGCTGGTGACCCTGCTGCACGAGATGATCAAGCGCGATGTGAAGAAGGGCCTGGCAACCCTGTGCATCGGCGGCGGGCAGGGCGTGGCCCTGGCCATCGAGCGCTGATCGCCACGAAGCCGCTCCCCAGGGAGCGGCTTCGCCCTCCCAAGGCCCCATCGCCAACGCGACGCCCTCCCGCCTTTTGCTAAACTGCGCGCCCCTTACACGAGACGCCGCGCATGCCCTCCGTTCTCCTCCCGGCGCTGCGCGCCGCCCTCGACGCCCGCCAACCGCTGCTGGCCGAACTAAAAGCTCAGGGCACCGACTGCTACCGGCTGTTCCACGGCAGCCAGGAAGGCGCTCCCGGCCTCACCGTGGACCGCTACGGCCCCCAGCTGATGGTGCAGAGCTTCCACCAGCCCCTGCAGCGCGACGCCCTGCTGGCACTGATCGAGACGGTCAACGTCCACCTGGGCGAGGCGCTGCTGCCGGTCTACAACGACCGCTCCGGCAGCAACTCCCGCGTCGACCGCAGCGACCCGGTGTACCAGGCCGACGACGCGGCCCTGGCGGACCAGGTCGGCCATGAATGGGGCCTGGCCTACCGGGTGCGTGGCCGTCACCCCGGCCAGGACCCGCTGCTGTTCCTCGACCTGCGCAACGCCCGGGGCTGGGTGAAGGCCAACAGCGCCGACAAGTCAGTGCTCAACCTGTTCGCCTACACCTGCGGGGTCGGCCTGGCCGCCTCTGCCGGCGGCGCCCGCGAGGTGTGCAACCTGGACTTCGCCGAAGGCAACCTGGCCGTGGGCCGGGAGAACGCCGCCCTCAACCCCGGCCTGGTGCCCATGCAGTTCGTGCAATCGGACTACTTCCCGGCCATCCGCCAACTGGCCGGCCTGCCCATCGCCCGGCGCCATGGGCAGCGGCTGCCCAGCTACCCGCGCCTGGAAGCACGCCGCTTCGACCTGGTGTTCCTCGACCCGCCAGCCTGGGCCAAGAGCGCCTTCGGCACCGTCGACCTGCTGCGGGACTACCAGAGCCTGCTCAAGCCCGCCCTGATGGCCACGGCGGACGACGGCGTGCTGGTGTGCTGCAACAACCTGGCGAAGGTGGGAATCGAGGAATGGCGCGACCAGGTGCTGCGCTGCGCCAGCAAGCTCGGACGCCCGGTGCGCGACTGCGAGCAGCTGCTGCCGGCCGCCGACTTCCCCTCCCAGGACGGGCGCCCGCCGCTGAAGACCCTGGTGCTGCGATTTTGAATCGAGACACCGCCGACGATTCCAGTCGGCGCCGTCTGTCGGAACCTTAAGGGCGTGCCATACTCCAACCCACCTCCGCCGGGATAGTCGACGCCGCACCATGTACAAAGGATTGAAACGCGCCACGTGCGCCTTGCTGATCGTCCTCGCCTTCTACGCCCTGCTCGGCTTCCTGATCCTCCCGGGAATCGCCCTGCGCGTCGTCAACCAGCAGTTGGCCACCTATGCCAAGGTTCCGGCACACCTGGAGCGGCTGCAGCTCAACCCCTTCAGCCTCGAACTGACCCTCTGGGGCCTCGAGATCGGCGAGCCCGACAAGCACCAGGTGGGTTTCGAGCGTCTGTACGTCAACCTGGAGCTGGACAGCCTCTGGACCGGCGCCCTGCACCTGGCCGCCGTCGACCTCGACAAGCCCACCACCGAGGTGCTGTTCGCCAAGGACGGCACGCTGAACCTGACCCAGCTGTTCCAGCTGCCCCCCAGCGAGCCCAAGGCCGACGAACCGCCTGCCGGCGATCCGTTCCCGGTGCGCATCGACAGCATCCGCCTGGCCAAGGGCGGCGTGCGCTTCCAGGATCTGCGCCCGAGCGAGCCCATCGAATTCGTCTACGACGCCCTCGACCTGGAGCTGAAGAACCTCAGCACCCTGCGCGACGACAACGCCGACATGCTGCTGGTGGCCACCGGCCCCTACGGCGGGCGCATCGACTGGAAGGGCAGCCTGAGCCTGCTGCCGCTGACCTCGGAAGGCGAACTGAAAGTCACCGACGGCAATATGAAGGGCTTCTGGCCCTACGTGCGGGACGCGGTGCCGCTGGTGCTGGACAAGGGCACCGTCAGCCTGTCCACCCGCTACCACCTGAGCCTGGCCGAAGGCACCGCGCTGAAGCTGGAGCAGACGGCCATCAAGGTGGCGCCCTTCGCCATCAAGGCGCCGGATGGCCGACCGCTGGTGAACCTGGAGAGCCTGGAAGTCAGCGACAGCGCACTGGACCTGGCCAAGCAGCAGGTGGTGGTCGGCAAGATCCGCAGCCAGAACCTGGAGACCTGGGCCGCTCGCGAAGCCGACGGCCAGCTCGACTGGCAGAAACTGTTCGCCAGCGAAGCCAAGGCCCCGGCGAAATCCCCTGCCGCCCCGGACGCGAAACCGGCCGACGCGGCGGCCAAGCCGGCCCCTGCTGCCGCGCCTGCCAAGCCCTGGCAGGTGCTCCTGCGTGACACCCAGCTGCGCAGCTACAAGGTCCACCTCGCCGACCGCGCGCAGAAGGATGCCGTGCAGATCGACGTCGGCCCGCTCAACCTCGACCTCAAGGATTTCGACAGCCTGGGGCAGTCACCCTTCCAGCTGGCCCTGGACACCGGCATCGGCAAGCAGGGCAAGCTCAAGGCCGAAGGCCAGGTGCAGCTGACCCCGACCACCGCCAAGCTGAAGGTGGAGACCCGCGACATCGACCTGCGGGTGGCCCAGGCCTACCTGGCCCCCTTCGTCCGCCTGGAACTGCGCAGCGGCATGCTCGACAGCAACCTGGACGTCGCCCTCACCAGCACCGAGCCACTGGCCCTGACCATCACCGGACGGGCCCTGGTCAACCAGCTGCACACCCTGGACACCCTCAAGCAGCGCGACTTCGTGAAGTGGCAACAGCTGCTGGTGGAAGGCCTCGACTACCGCCACGGCAGCAGCCTGAGCATCGCCAAGGTGGGCATCAGCCAGCCCTATGCGCGCTTCATCATCAACGAGGACCTCACCACCAACGTCAGCGACCTGGTGATCAAGCAGCCTGCCGACCCCAAGGCCAAGGCCGAGCAGGCCGGCAAGCCGCTGGACATCCACATCGGCGCGGTGAGCATCAGCAACGGCTCGGCCAACTTCGCCGACTTCAGCCTGACCCCCAACTTCGCCACCGCCATCCAGCAGCTCAACGGTGAGATCAGCACCCTCGACACCCGTACCCGCACCCCCGCCAAGGTGAGCATCGACGGCAAGGTGGATCGCTACGCGCCGGTGACCATCAAAGGCGCGCTGACCCCCTTCGACCCGCTGGACTCCCTGGACATCGCCACCAGCTTCAAGCGCGTCGAGCTGACCACCCTGACCCCCTATTCCGGCAAGTTCGCCGGCTACCGCATCCGCAAGGGCCGCCTCAACCTGGACCTGCACTACCAGATCGAGAAGGGCCAGCTGAAGGCCGACAACCACCTGGTGCTGGAAAACCTGCAGCTCGGCGAGCGGGTCGACAGCCCCGATGCGGTGGACCTGCCGATCCGCCTGGCGGTGGCCCTGCTGAAGGACACCGAAGGCAAGATCGACATCCAGCTGCCGGTGGCCGGCAACCTCAACGACCCGCAGTTCAGCGTCGCGCCCATCGTCTGGCAGACCCTGCGCAACCTGGTGCTGCGTGCCGCCCAGGCCCCCTTCAAGTTCGTCGCCGGGCTGGTTACCGGCGGCGGCGAGCACGACCTCAGCAACGTGCCCTTCGACGCCGGCAGCGCCGAGCTCTCCGCCGACGCGCAGAAGGGCCTGGATACCCTCGCCCAGGCCCTGCAGGAGCGCCCCGCCCTGCGCCTGGAGATCGAAGGCATGAGCGCCACCGCCGTGGACGGGCCGCTGCTGGCCGCTGCCCGACTGGAGCGCGAGTACCAGAGCACCTACTACAAGATCGCCCAGCGCCGCGGGGACAAGGTGCCCGCCGACGCCTCGCTGATGGAGGTGCCGGACAGCGAGAAGCCGCCGATGCTCGAAGGCATCTACCGCGCCCGCCTCAAGCAGCAGCCACCGGCCGAATGGGCCCAGCTGGGCAACGACGAGCGCACCGCGAAGATGCGCGACGCGGTGGTCGGCTCCTGGGCCCAGAGCGAACTGCTGCTGCGCCAACTGGCCCAGGCACGCGCGGCGGCCATCAAGGCCTACCTGGTGGACCGTGGTGGCCTGCAGGACGAACGGGTCTACCTGCTCGACGTCAGCCTCGGCGAAGCCGGCCAGGACGGCCGCGTGGACACGCCGCTGCAACTGGGCACCGAATGACGCGGAATTCGGTCCCGCCTGCGCAGTCCAACGGCCAGGCGTGACCCTGCGCACACGCCGCCCTGCTGACAGGCGCAATGGGGCGGCGTAGGCTGGACCCCGTTCAACTGGATGGAACCCTTCGTGAAAGCCCGATACCTGCTTGCCCTGCCCCTTCTGCTGCTGAGCGCAGCCCATGCCAACGCCTCCTCCACCCTCCGCTGCGGCAACGGCGGGCTGGTCAGCCTGGAGGACAGTACCTCCCAGGTCCTGCGCAAGTGCGGCGACCCCGCCAGCCGCAACAGCCTCGGCTACCGCAACGTGGTGGACCGCTACGGCCAGGAGAGCGAAGTCCTGGTGGAGGAATGGGTCTACGGGCCGCGCAACGGCATGTACCAGTTCCTGCGTTTCGAGGGGAACAAGCTGCGCAAGATCGAGAGCAAGCGCGGCGACTGACAGCCCAGAACCGGCAGTGCTAGGCTCTGCCGTCCTTTTCAACCGGACAGGATGCCCAACCATGATTCGACGTCTGCTCCCCCTGCTCGCCCTGCCCTTCGCCGTGGCGAGCCTCGATGCCTCGGCAGCGACCTTCCGCTGCGGCAGCGCCCTGGTCAGCGAAGGCGACCGCGCCGTGGAGGTGCTGCGCAAGTGCGGCGAGCCCGCCGCGCGCAACCTCATCGGCTACTCCGAGACCCGCAGCGGCCGCCAGGAAATGCAGGTGGAGGAATGGGTCTATGGCCCCGTGAACGGCATGTACTACTACCTCGACTTCATCGGCGGCCGCCTCAGCACCGTCGAAAGCAAGCGGGACTGACCCGCTCGGCTGAACCCTCTACGCGACAAGGACGTCACGCTTGGTCATCCTCCCCGCCGAACACCCCCTGGACTGGAAACGCCCGCCGGTCGTCACGCTGTTCCTCGTCGTGCTCAACGCGCTGATCTATTTCGTCTACCAGGGCGGCGACGCGGCGCGCTCCGAGGAGGCAGTGCGGGCGTATCTCGATGCCGGCCTGCTCAACCGCGAGCGCGCGCTGTTCGTCGAGAGCCTGAGCAAGCGCCATGAACTGGACCCGGAGGAACGCCGCGCCCTCGACTCCGCCCGCCGGAACGACCTGGCGCTCTACGCCCTGCGGGACCTGGAGTTCGAAGACGAACTGCACCGTTCGGCCGCCTACCAGGCGGACCCGGCCTGGCAGCGCGCGCGAGCGCCGGCCGAGGCCGCACGGGACAGCCTGAGCAGCTACCGCTTCGGCTTCATCCCCAAGCGCTTCACGGTGGAGGGGCTGTTCGGGGCAATGTTCCTCCACGGCAGCTTCGACCACCTGCTGGGCAACATGATCTTCCTGTTCATCTGCGGCTTCGCCCTGGAGCGCGCGCTGGGCGCCGCGGCCTACCTGGGGCTGTACCTGGCCAGCGGCCTGGCCTCGCACCTGCTGTGGTGGGCGATGGACCCGGGCTGGGTGCCCGGCATCGGCGCCTCGGGCGCGGTGGCGGGGCTGATGGGGATGTACATCGGCGTCTACGCCCTGCGGCGGATCAACTTCTTCTACTGGCTCGGCCCGATGATGGGCTACTTCAAGGCCCCCGCCCTGTGGATCCTGCCCATCTGGATGGGCAAGGAACTCTACGGGCTGCTGCTGGCCAACGACCACGTCAACTACTACGCCCACCTGGGGGGCCTCGCCTCCGGCTTCCTCGGCACCTGGCTGCCCCGGCGCATCGGCGCGCTGAAGGTGGACGAGCAGTACCTGGCCAAGGAAGACCCGGACGCGCCGTTCAAGCGCGAACTGGCCGCGCTGGAAGCCCTGATCGGGCGTTTCGCCCTGGACCAGGTGCCAGCACGCGGGCTGGACCTGCTGGCCCGCTACCCCGGGCGTGTGGCGTTGCTGGAGCGCCTCTACCCGGTTGCCCGCACCCGCAAGGACAAGCCCCTGGCCAGTGCCGTGCTCAAGCAGGTCTTCGCCCTGCCGGACCCGACGCCTGCACGGGGCCTGCTGCTGCAGATGGCCACGGACCTCAGCGCTCCAGAACAGCAGTGGCTGCAACACCCGGCCGTGCTGGCCAACCTGCTCCAGCGACTGCTCAAGCTGGGTGAAGGCCCGGCCGGCCTGGGGGTGTGGCGAGTGATCGCCCGGCAGGCGCCGGCCCCTGCACAACTACCGGTGATGACCCTGGCGCTGGCCAAGCAACTGGGGCTACGCCAGGACCTGCGCGGCGTGGCGGAGCTGGCCGCCTTCCTCAACAAGGCCTTCCCCGACGCCGAGCAGACCCGGCAGCTTGGCCTCTACCGCGCACACCTGGCCCGCTGACCCCGGAAACGACGAACCCCGCCGAAGCGGGGATCGAGGTGTACGGGTCAGGCTCAGAGGCGGCTGCTGAAGTCACGCAGTTCGTCCTGCGCGCGCTCCTTGCTCCAGCCGTAGCGCTCCTGGAGCTTGCCCACCAGGTATTCGCTGTGGCCTTCGGCTATATCCAGGTCGTCGTCGGTCAGGTTGCCCCAGCGCTCCTTGATGCGGCCGCTGAGTTGCTTCCACTTGCCTTTGATGATGTCAGCGTTCATGGCATTGCCTCCTCGGGTGGGCGCCGCCCCGAAGGGCGGCGCCAGGGATCATTCGGCGGACTTCAGGCCGTCGGCGGCGACAGCGGTCACGCCCTTGATGGACTTGGCGGTGCTGATGGCCAGGTCGCGCTCGGCATCGCTGGAAACCACGCCGGACAGGGCGACCACGCCTTTGTTGGTCTCGACCTTGATGTCCAGGGCGCTGAGGTTCTTGTCGGCCAGGAAGCTGGATTTCACCTTGCTGGTGATCCAGGTGTCGGACACGGCTTCTTCAGCCTTGTCGACGGTATTGGCAGCCAGTTGGGTCGGGGCGGCCTGGGCGGCGAATACGTTGCCGGCCAGGGGCAGGCTGAGGGCGGCGGCAGCTACGGCGGCAAGGGTGACGCTGTGGAAGGACTGTTTCATGAGGATTCTCCTGTTACTCACAATGTTCTGCAGCCTTGTCCTGTCTGCAGTCACTGTAGGTATCGCAAGGCCTGTGCCAGCCTTGATCAACAGAATTAATCCCTTTAAATCAATTACTTATAAATTAACCACAGCACCGCTCGGCTTGCAGATTGCAGGATGCAGCCAAGCGGCGCGTGCACTTTGCACGACCACTCAGCCCGCCAGGCGGGCCAGGGTGGACTCCAGCGCCGTCACTTCGCCGAGCAACGGCGTGGCCGGGTAGCGGGCCCGGATGAAGGCGAGCAGCTTGCCGGCCTGCTCCACCTGGCCGAGCTGTTCGGCCAGGGCCCGGGCTGCCAGCAAATAGGCCCGGGGGACGTTGGGGTAGTCCGGGAAGCGCTGGTGCAGGTTGCGCAACAGGCTGATGGCTTCCTTGGCCTTGTGGCGATCCACCAGGGCCGCGGCGATGCGCTCGCAGACCTGCGGGTCCTCCGGCAGGTAGTCGGCCTTCAACCGGCGGGCATTGAGCAGTGCGGTGGCCCCCAGCGCCGGGTTCTCGCGGGCGGCGATGGGCAGGTAGTGGGCAAGGTGGCGCAGGCAGCGGGCGGTTTCGTTGAGACCGAACAGCAGCTGGTGGAAGCGCTCGTTGAGGCGCAGGTCGTTCGGGTCCCGCTCCAGGGCGGCGGTGAGGGTTTCCAGCGCGGCGGCAGTCTGTCCTTCCTTGACCCGCACCTCGGCTTCGGCGAGGGCGCGGCGGCGGCGCCACTCCGGCTCGGGGTAGCCTTCGTGCCCGCCCTCTTCGGCAATCGCGAAGCCCAGGGCGCCCTGATACTGGAACACTGCGTAGCCCATCATGGCGCACATGACCACGCCGAAATAACCGAACAGGAAGGCGGCGATGGGCATCAGCACCACGCGCGGCAGGCCGTGGGCCAGCAACACAGTGACGTAGCCGGGCGACTGCCAGAGGATGAACAGGAACACGCAGAGGATCAGGTAGCGCCAGCCCATGGCCTTGATCACGTCGCCGAGCTGTTCGGGGCTCAGCGCGGCACCGAGCTCCTTGTTCAGGGCCAGGCGGATGATGCTCGCCGGCATCAGCAGCATGAGGCCGATGTTCACGGCCCAGAACAGGGCCTCGCTGTGGAAATCGGCAGCCAGCCAGAGCACGGCGAAGGCCACCAGGAACACCACCAGTTGCTTGATGAACAGCAGGAAGCCCTCGCCAACGAAGGCAGTGGCCAGCCCGGGGGCCTCGCGGGAACCCTCGCTGGCCGCTTCGATGACGCTGTGGAAGTACTTGGTGGCGATGCTGAACAGCGCGACCCAGAGGATGATCGAGCGCGGCATGAACAGGCTGGCCAGGCCGAGCACGGCGGCAAAGGCCAGGGGGCCGGTCTGCAGGCCGTAGCGGAAGAACTGCGGAATGCGTTCCCAGAAGGGTTGGGCGGTGTTGGCGGCGCCCAGGAAGTGCAGTTGCGCGCGGCACAGCGGGCAGGCCGGGGATTCGTCCGGGCGTTCGGCGTTGAGGGGGATGCAGCAGTCACCGAAGTGACGGTCGCAGGCCGGGCAGTGCCAGGTGGCGGGTTGGGCCTGGTGGTACTTGCAGTAGGTCTTTTCCATGACCTGGAATCCTTGTCGGCGACTGGCGGCGCGCCATTCTCCGAGAAACGAAAGAGGGCCCGCAAGGGGCCCTCTTTCATACAGCCGACCGGTTATCAGACGCCGGAAGCTTCAGCAGCCTCGACATCCTTCATGGACAGCTTGATGCGACCGCGGTTGTCCACGTCCAGCACTAGGACCTTCACTTCCTGGCCTTCCTGCAGGACGTCGGTGACCTTGTCGATGCGCTTGTCGCTGATCTGCGAGATGTGCACCAGGCCATCCTTGCCGGGAAGGATGTTGACGAAGGCACCGAAATCAACGATGCGCTCGACCTTGCCGACGTAGACCTTGCCGATCTCCGCTTCTGCGGTGATGGCCAGAACGCGCTGCCTGGCGGCCTCGGCGGCTTCCTTGGTCTCGCCGAAGATCTTCACGCTGCCATCGTCTTCGATGTCGATGGAGGCCTTGGTCTCTTCGCAGATGCTGCGGATGGTGGCGCCGCCCTTGCCGATGACGTCGCGGATCTTGTCCGAGTCGATCTTCATGGCCAGCATGGTCGGGGCGTTTTCGGACAGCTCGCTGCGGGACTCGGCGATGACCTGGTTCATCTGGCCGAGGATGTTCAGGCGTGCTTCCAGTGCCTGCTCCAGGGCGATCTCCATGATCTCTTCGGTGATGCCGTTGATCTTGATGTCCATCTGCAGGGCGGTGACGCCCTTGGCAGTACCGGCCACCTTGAAGTCCATGTCGCCCAGGTGGTCTTCGTCACCCAGGATGTCGGTCAGGACGGCGAACTTGTCACCTTCCTTCACCAGGCCCATGGCGATACCGGCCACCGGAGCGCGCATCGGCACGCCGGCGTCCATCAGGGCCAGGGAGGCGCCGCAGACGGAAGCCATGGAGCTGGAACCGTTGGATTCGGTGATCTCGGACACCACGCGGATGGTGTAGGGGAACTCGTCGCCCTTCGGCAGCATGGCGGCGACGCCACGACGGGCCAGGCGGCCGTGGCCGATTTCGCGGCGACCGGCGCTGCCCATGCGACCGCACTCACCCACCGAGAAGGGCGGGAAGTTGTAGTGCAGCATGAAGGCGTCCTTGCGCTCGCCTTCCAGGGTGTCCAGCAGCTGGGCATCACGGGCGGTGCCGAGGGTGGCAACGACCAGGGCCTGGGTTTCGCCACGGGTGAACAGGGCGGAACCGTGGGTCTTGTCCAGTACGCCGACTTCGATCTTCAGCGGGCGGACGGTGCGGGTGTCACGGCCGTCGATACGCGGCTTGCCGTTGACGATGTTCTCGCGAACGGTGCGGTATTCCAGCAGGCCGAAGGCATCCTTCACTTCACCCGCCGGGAACTGGCCGGCTTCCTCGCCAGCGAAGCGGGCGACGACCTGGTCGCGCAGCTCGTCGAGGCGGTTGTAGCGGTCCTGCTTGATGGTGATGGTGTAGGCCTGGGAGATGGCCTCGCCGAACTCGGCCTTGATGGCACTGAGCAGGGCGGTGTTCTCGGCGGGAGCGGTCCAGTTCCAGGTCGGCTTGCCCGCTTCGGCGGCGAATTCCTTGACGGCATTGATCACGGCCTGGAATTCCTGGTGAGCGAACAGCACGGCGCCCAGCATCTGGTCTTCGGTCAGCTCGTCGGCTTCGGATTCGACCATCAGCACGGCGTCCTGGGTACCGGCCACGACCATGTCGAGGCTGGAGGCCTTGAGCTGCTCGTAGTTGGGGTTCAGCAGGTAGCCGGTGCTCTCGTGGTAAGCCACGCGGGCCGCGCCGATCGGGCCGGCGAACGGAATGCCGGAGATGGCCAGGGCAGCGGAAGTACCGATCATGGAGGCGATGTCCGGATCAGTCTTCTTGTTGGTGGAGACGACAGTGCAGATGACCTGCACTTCGTTGAGGAAACCTTCGGGGAACAGCGGGCGGATCGGGCGGTCGATCAGGCGGGAGGTCAGGGTCTCTTTCTCGGAGGGCCGGCCTTCACGCTTGAAGAAACCACCGGGGATGCGGCCGGCGGCGTAGGTCTTTTCCTGGTAGTGCACGGACAGCGGGAAGAAACCCTTGCCCGGGTCGGCCTGCTTGGCACCGACCACGGTCACCAGGACGGTGACATCGTTATCAACGGTGACCAGAACGGCGCCGCTGGCTTGACGGGCGATACGGCCAGTCTCGAGGGTGACGGTCGATTGACCGAATTGGAACTTCTTGATTACCGGGTTCACGGTGTTTTCCTTCTCTTTTGTTGCCTTGGGGGAAATCTGCGAAAGGCGCGGGAGTCGGACCCGCCGTCTTCCTCAAAAAGCCTGAAGCTGGAAACCAGAAGCTGGAAGCAAGCGCGATGTCCTGCTTCCAGCTTCCGGCTTCCAGCTTCCAGCTCGAATGCGTCTTAGCGACGCAGACCCAGACGACCGATCAGGGCGCTGTAACGAGTGGTGTCCTTACCCTTCAGGTAGTCCAGCAGCTTGCGACGCTGGTTAACCATGCGGATCAGACCACGACGGGAGTGGTGGTCTTTGCCGTTGGCCTTGAAGTGATCCTGCAGCTTGTTGATGTTGGCGGTCAGCAGTGCGATCTGCACTTCCGGAGAACCGGTATCGCCTTCAGCTTGCTTGTACTCGTTAACGATCTGGGCTTTTTCAGCAACGCTCAGTGCCATGATGGGCTTCCTCTGAGAGTAATAGGCCGGGAACGAATCCCGTGTTTTAAAAAGAGGTGTGACCGTGCCTATTAACAGCCACCCTCGAATCGGTCATTCCGACCGAATCAGTCGACGTGGCGCTATGCGCCCGTCATCGCTCACTTCACCGATGCCGATGAAGCGACCGGTGTGATCCTGCACCCGCAGCATGCCGAACTTCGGCGCTTCGGGAGCCCTTACCGGCTGCCCGTGCAGCCAGTAATAGGCACTGTGTTCGCTCAGTTGCACCAGGGGCCAGTGCTCCAGGCCACTGTCGGAGGGGAGCAGGAAGCGGTCGAGCGCTTCGTTGCCACCTTCGGCGTGGGCCTTCTCCAGTTCCTCGAGGCTGATGGCCTGGGACAGGTTGAAGGGGCCGGCCTGGGTACGACGCAGTTCAGCGACGTGGCCACCACACCCCAGCACCTGGCCAAGGTCCTCGACCAGGGTGCGAATGTAGGTGCCTTTGCTGCAACTGACGGAAAGCGTGGCCTTGGTGGAATCGAAGGCCAGCAGTTCCAGGCGCGCAATAGTAACAGAACGCGCCTCCCGCTCCACTACTTCGCCGGCACGTGCCAGCTTGTAGAGGGGCTGCCCGTCCTTCTTCAGGGCCGAGTACATCGGCGGCACCTGCTGGATTTCACCGCGGAAGCGCCCCAGGGCCGCCTCCAGCTCGTCGCGACCAACGGTCACGTCGCGCCGTTCGAGCACCTCGCCCTCGGCATCGCCGGTGGTGGTGGTGACGCCCAGCTGGGCAACGGTCTCGTAGCCCTTGTCGGCGTCCAGGAGGTACTGGGAAAACTTGGTGGCTTCACCGAAGCACAGGGGCAGCACGCCCGTGGCCAGGGGATCGAGGCTGCCGGTGTGGCCGGCCTTCTCCGCATTGAGCAGCCAACGGACCTTCTGCAGGGCCTGGTTGGAGCTCATGCCACGGGGCTTGTCGAGGATGAGGATGCCGCTCACATCACGGCGGATACGCTTGACCTGGGCCACCGTCAGTCCTCGTCACCCTGATGCCGGCGGTCTTCGGCTACCGCACGCTCGATCAGCGCGGACAGCTCGGCGCCACGGCGGATGCTGGCATCGTAGTGGAAGTGCAGCTGGGGCACGCTCCGCAGCTTCATGGACTTGCCCAGCAGCATGCGCAGGTAGCCGGCGGCGTCGTTGAGGATCTCGGTGTTGAGACGGATGACCTCGGCGTTGTCGTCCTGGCCCATCACGGTGATGAAGATCTTGGCATGGCCGAGATCACGCGCCACTTCGACGCCGGTGATGGTGACCATGCCCAGGCGCGGGTCCTTGACCTCACGCTGGATCAGCAGGGCCAGTTCGCGCTGCATCTGGTCACCGATGCGCTGGGTGCGGCTGTATTCTTTTGGCATAAATCGGTACTCACTCAAAAACCAAAAAGCCGGGAGCTGGAACTGGCGGTGTCAATCACCCCGCGCAGCACCCGGCTCCCAGCTTCTGGTCAGTGGCCACTCAGAGCGAGCGGGCCACCTGGACCTTCTCGAAGACCTCGATCTTGTCGCCGACCTTCACGTCGTTGTAGCTCTTCACGCCGATACCGCACTCCATGCCGTTCCGCACTTCGGACACGTCGTCCTTGAAGCGGCGCAGGGATTCCAGTTCGCCTTCGAAGATCACCACGTCGTCGCGCAGTACGCGGATCGGGCGGTTCCGATGGACAGTACCCTCGATGACCATGCAGCCGGCGATGGCGCCGAACTTCGGCGAGCGGAACACGTCGCGTACCTCGGCGGTACCCAGGATGTTCTCGCGCACATCGCTGCCAAGCATGCCGGTGAGGGCCTTCTTGACGTCCTCGATGATGTCGTAGATGACGTTGTAGTAGCGCAGGTCGATGCCTTCCTGCTCGACGATCTTGCGCGCACCGGCGTCGGCACGCACGTTGAAGCCGAACAGAACGGCATTGGAGGCCAGTGCCAGGTTGGCATCGGACTCGGTGATGCCACCGACGCCGCCACCGACCACACGCACTTGGACTTCGTCGTTGCCGAGGTCGGACAGGGCACCCTGCAGGGCTTCCAGAGAACCACGCACATCGGACTTGAGCACGATGTTGAGGGTCTTCTTCTCGTCTTGGCCCATGGTCTCGAAGATGTTCTCCAGCTTCGAGCTGTGCTGACGGGCCAGCTTGACCTCGCGGAACTTGCCTTGACGGAACAGGGCCACTTCACGGGCCTTCTTCTCGTCGGCTACCACGGTCATATCGTCACCCGCATCCGGGGTGCCGTCGAGGCCGAGGATTTCCACGGGGATCGACGGACCGGCTTCCTTGATGGACTTGCCGTTCTCGTCGAGCATGGCGCGAACGCGACCATAGTTGACGCCCACCAGGACCATGTCGCCCTGACGCAGGGTACCGTCCTGGACCAGCAGGGTGGCCACCGGGCCACGGCCCTTGTCCAGGCGGGACTCGACCACGACACCACGACCGGGAGCGGACGGGGTAGCGGTGAGTTCGAGTACCTCGGCCTGCAGCAGGACTGCTTCCAGCAGCTCGTCGACGCCGGTACCGGCCTTGGCCGAAACGGGCACGAACTGGGTGTCGCCGCCCCACTCCTCGGGGATCACATCCAGAGCGGCCAGGCCGTTCTTGATGTTGTCCGGGTTGGCTTCCGGCTTGTCCATCTTGTTGATGGCGACCACGATCGGTACGCCAGCGGCTTTCGCGTGCTGGACGGCTTCCTGGGTCTGCGGCATCACGCCGTCGTCAGCCGCCACCACGAGGATGACGATGTCAGTGGCCTTGGCACCACGGGCACGCATGGCGGTGAACGCGGCGTGACCGGGGGTGTCGAGGAAGGTGACCATGCCGCGCGGGGTTTCCACGTGGTAGGCACCGATGTGCTGGGTGATGCCACCGGCTTCGCCCGATGCCACCTTGGCGCGACGGATGTAGTCGAGCAGCGAGGTCTTGCCGTGGTCGACGTGACCCATGACGGTCACGACCGGTGCACGGGAGAACGACTCGCCTTCGTACTTCAGCGATTCGGCCAGTTGGTCTTCCAGGGCGTTCTCGTTGACGAGCTTGACCTTGTGGCCCATCTCCTCGACGACCAGCTGCGCGGTCTCGCGATCGAGCACCTGGTTGATGGTGACAGGACTGCCCATCTTGAACATGAACTTGACCACTTCGGCGCCCTTGACGGCCATCTGGGCCGCCAGCTCTGCCACGGTGATGGTCTCACCGATGCTGACTTCTCGCACGATCGGCCCCGTCGGGCTCTGGAACCCGTGCTGGTTGCGCTTCTTGAGCTTGGACTTGCCACGGCCACCGCGACGGTAGCTGTCGCTCTCTTCCTCGGTGCTGCGCGGAGCAATACGCGGCGACGGCACCTTTTCCTTCTCCTTGGCGGAGGGACGGTGCTGGGCTTGCTTGCGGTCGCGACGGTCGTCTTCGTCACGGGCGCGTTCCGGACGGCGAGGCTCTTCGCGACGGCGATCGTCGGCAGCGCCTGCTGCGGCGGGTGCCGCAGCAGCGGCGCCCGCAGCCGGAGCCGCCTGGGCTGCGGGAGCAGCAGCCACTGCTGCCGGAGCCTCGGGGCTGCGAGCAGCGTCCTTGGCACGGGCGTCCGCCTCACGGCGGGCCTCTTCTTCGGCGCGGCGCTTGGCCTCTTCCTCGGCCTTGGCGCGTGCGGCCTCTTCGGCGGCACGCTGCTCTTCCAGCTCGCGCTGCTTCTCGGCTTCGATCTCGTCAGGGCTGCGCTTGACGTAGGTCTTCTTCTTGCGCACTTCGACGCTGATGGTCTTGCTGCCCGCCACCTTCAGGGTGGTCGTGGTCTTGCGCTGCAGTGTGATCTTGCGGGGTTCTTCCAGGCGCTCGCCATGGCTGCTCTTCAGATGCGCGAGCAGCGCCTGTTTTTCACTGTCGGTCACCACCTGGTCGGCGCTGCTGTGAGGCAGGCCTGCCTCACGCATCTGCTGCAGCAGGCGCTCCACCGGTGTATCGACCACCTTGGCCAGTTCTTTCACCGTGACTTGCGTCATGCACTTCTCTCCTCAGGCCGCACTGCTTACTCGAACCAATGGGCTCGGGCGGCCATGATCAGCTTGCCGGCACGCTCTTCGTCCATGCCGTCGATGTCGAGCAGGTCGTCGATCGACTGCTCGGCCAGGTCTTCGCGATTGATTACGCCACGCACCGCCAGTTCGACCGCCAGCTCCTTGTCCATGCCCTCGAGTTCCAGCAGGTCCTCGGCGGGCTGGGCATCGGCCAGCTTCTCTTCGGTCGCGATCGCCTTGGTCAGCAGGCGATCCTTGGCGCGGGCGCGCAGCTCGTTGACGATGTCCTCGTCGAACCCATCGATGCTCAGCATCTCTTCCATGGGCACGTAGGCGATCTCTTCAAGGCTGGTGAAACCTTCCTCCACCAGCACCTGAGCCAGCTCTTCATCCACGCCGAGTTCATCGACGAAGGACTGCATGATGTCGCCGGTCTCGGCCTGCTGCTTGGCCTGGATGTCCGCCTCGGTCATCACGTTCAGGGTCCAGCCGGTCAGCTGGCTGGCCAGGCGAACGTTCTGGCCGCCACGGCCGATGGCCTGGGCGAGGTTGTCCTCGGCAACGGCGATGTCCATGGCATGGGCATCTTCGTCGACGATGATCGCCGCCACTTCGGCCGGAGCCATGGCGTTGATGACGAACTGAGCGGGGTTGTCGTCCCACAGGACGATATCGACACGCTCACCGCCCAGTTCGCCGGAAACAGCCTGGACGCGGGAGCCACGCATGCCGATGCAGGCGCCCTGCGGGTCGATGCGCTTGTCCTTGGAGCGAACGGCGATCTTGGCGCGCGAACCCGGGTCACGGGAGGCGGCCATCACTTCGATCAGCTCTTCGGCGATTTCCGGCACTTCGATGCGGAACAGCTCGATCAGCATCTGCGGCGCGGTGCGCGAGAGGATCAGTTGCGGACCACGGTTCTCGGTGCGGATTTCCTTCAGCAGGGCCCGGACACGGGCGCCGACGCGGAAGGTCTCACGGGGGATGATGTCCTCACGGGCCAGCAACGCCTCGGCGTTGTTGCCCAGGTCGACGATCACGTTGTCACGGGTGACCTTCTTGACCGTACCGGAAATGATGTCGCCCAGCTTCTCGCGATAGGCCTCGACCACCTGCGCACGCTCGGCTTCGCGCACCTTCTGCACGATGACCTGCTTGGCGGTCTGGGCAGCGATGCGGCCGAACTCGATGGATTCGATCTTCTCTTCGATGACGTCGCCGATCTTGGCGTTCTCGTCACGGGCCTGGGCCTGGTCGAGGGTCAGCTGGATGGCCGGATCCTCGAAGTTCTCGTCGTCCACCACCGCCCAGCGGCGGAAAGTGTCATAGCTACCGGTGTGCCGGTTGATGGACACACGCAGGTCAACCTCGTCCTCGAAGCGTTTCTTGGTAGCGGTGGCCAGTGCCAGCTCCAGCGCTTCGAAAATCACACCTGCCGGCACCCCTTTCTCGTTGGATACCGACTCTACAACCAGCAGTACTTCTTTGCTCATCGTACGCCTCGCCTTTCGCAATCCATTGGACCCGCGGGATCCGCGTCTCAGTCAAAACGGGGAATGATGTTGGCCTTGTCGATCAGGTCGATCGGCAACAGGTACTCGTGATCCTCGACGAGAACCACCACATCCTGTTCCTCCACCCCGCGGAGGAGACCCTGGAAGTTGCGCCGGCCCTCGTAGGGAGAACGCAACTTGATTTTCACGAGCTCTCCGGCATGGGCCGCGAACTGCTCGAGTCTGAACAAGGGACGATCCATGCCGGGCGAGGACACCTCAAGGGTGTATTCGCTGGAGATGGGATCTTCCACATCAAGAACGCCACTGATCTGACGACTGACCTTTTCGCAGTCGTCGATGAGGATGCCGTTCTCATGATCGATGTAGACGCGCAGGAGCGAATGGCGCCCCTGGGACAGGAACTCGATACCCCAGCACTGATAGCCGAGCGCCTCGACCACCGGGGCCAGCAAGGCCTGCAACTGTTCTAGCTTGCTCGACACCTGTTTGCCCTCGCATGCCGTAGAAATAAAAAATGGGCATAACGCCCATCATGAAAGCCATCCGGAACCGATGGCAAAGTGATCCAGCTAGCAAAAAGCCCCTTAAAAGGGGCTCTGCTTGAACTGGTTGCGGGGGCTGGATTTGAACCAACGACCTTCGGGTTATGAGCCCGACGAGCTACCAGACTGCTCCACCCCGCGTCAAAGCTGGGCCCGGAGTATACGACCAGACAGACGCCCGGTCAACCTGACACTCCTCCAGCAAGAAAGCCCGCTACTGCGGGCTTCCTTGTCTTGCATGGTACCGAGGAGGGGACTCGAACCCCTACAGCCTATGGCCACTACCACCTCAAGGTAGCGTGTCTACCAATTCCACCACCTCGGCAAAACTTGCCTTACTTCTGCTCTGGAGCTTGCGGAACGTCACCTGCAGATCCTGCGGGCTTCTGCTCTTCGAGCACCGGCACATCATCAGATGCCGGCTTTTGCTGCTGAACCTCGATGGCGGCCGGATCCGGCAGACCAACGTGACTCAGAGCTTCAGCCTTTTGCTTAGCGAAGAACGCTAAACCCAGACTGGTAATGAAAAAAACCGCGGCGAGTATACCAGTAAAGCGACTCAGAAAGGTAGCAGAACCTTGGCTTCCGAAAACAGTACCCGAAGCACCTGCACCAAACGAAGCGCCTGCATCCGCGCCTTTACCATGTTGCAGCAACACCAGAACCACAACGCCGATGGCGACGAGCAGGTGCACCACGATAACGACAGTTTCAAGCATCTCGTCAGCTTCCTGCGGCACGACAAATCGCACCGAACTCATCTGCATTCAGGGAGGCTCCACCCACAAGCCCCCCATCAATATCCGGCATCCCGAACAACTCAGCCGCACTGGCAGCCTTCACACTGCCGCCGTACAGAATTCTCACACCCGCCGCCACTTCGGCACTCTCAGCCGACAATTGCGAACGGATCGCAGCATGAACTTCTTGCGCCTGAACAGGAGAAGCCGTCAACCCGGTACCGATGGCCCAGACAGGCTCATACGCGATTACCGCAGAAGAGAAGGCACCAACACCCAACTCTTCGATGACGCTACCAATCTGCTCACCAACCACACGCAGGGTTTCGCCTGCCTCACGCTGCTCGCGAGTCTCGCCGACACAGAGAATCGGAACCAGACCGCACGCCTGAGCCGCAGCAAACTTGCGACTCACAACATCATTACGCTCACCAAGAATCAAACGACGCTCGGAGTGACCAACGAGGACCCACTTGCAGCCTGCATCTTCCAGTTGAACCGCAGCAATCTCCCCGGTAAGGGCAGCCTGCATGGGCTCTATCGCGCAATCCTGGGCACCGATGGAAATAGAGCCACCATCGAGCACTTGAGCAACCTGGGCGATGTACAGGGAAGGCGGGATGACCACCACATCGACATCAGCCGGCACAACCTGCTGATGAAGACCTTTGATCAGCTCTGCGACGCTGGCGCGGGTACCGTGCATTTTCCAGTTACCAGCTACCAAAGGGCGACGCATGCCGTACCTCGTCGATCAAAGTGGGCGCAGATGTTATCCGAGGTTTTTCCAACTAGCAAGCGAAATCAAGCACATACCTCGGAAACAACCTTCACGAGCTCCTCGGCGTAAGTGCGAACCTGCTTTTCGTCGTCCCCTTCCACCATCACACGCACCAGCGGCTCGGTCCCGGACTTGCGCAGCAGTACTCGCCCGCGCCCCGCCATGCGTTCGGTGACCCTGGCACAAGCATCTTTAACGGCCGGGTGCTCGACAGGATCCAGACCTTCCCCGCTGTAGCGGACATTGAGAAGAACCTGCGGGCACTTGCGCATGCCCTGGCGAGCCTCCGCCAGCGACTGGCCACGGCGCTGCAGGGCCAGCAGCACCTGCAGCGCCGCAATCAAGGCATCGCCGGTGGTGGTGAAGTAGCTGCAAAGGATGTGTCCGGAATTTTCCCCGCCCAGGGTCCAGCCACGCTCATGCATCTCGGCAATCACATAGCGATCGCCGACCTTGGCACGAGTAAAGGGAATCCCCATCTCGGCAAGCGCCAGCTCCAGACCAAGATTGGTCATGAGCGTACCCACGACGCCATCATTGCTGAGCTTGCCCCGCTCCTGAAGGTCGCGGGCAATGATGTAGAGCAGCTCATCCCCGTCCACGATGGCGCCCGTGTGGTCGACCATCAGCACGCGGTCGCCGTCGCCATCGAAGGCAATACCGATATCCGCATGCTGGGCCACGACCTCGGCCTGCAAGGCCTGCATGTGGGTGGAGCCGCATTTGTCGTTGATGTTCAGGCCGTTGGGCTGCGCCGCAAGCACCGAAACGTTGCCTCCCAACTCACGGAACACACTCGGCGCCACCTTGTAGGTCGCACCATGGGCACAGTCGACGACGATCTTCATGCCGCCCAGGTCCGTGCTCATCGGCACCGTGCTCTTGCAGAACTCGATGTAGCGCCCCGCCGCGTCGTTGATCCGGGAAACCTTGCCGAGGTTGGCCGACTCCACCACCTGCATCGGCTGGTCGAGCAGCTCCTCGATCATCAATTCGACTTCATCGGAGAGCTTCACACCCTGGCCGGAGAAGAACTTGATGCCGTTGTCGCTGTGGGGGTTGTGGGATGCGCTGATCACGATGCCCGCATCCGCCAGGAAGGTGCGCGTCAGGTAGGCAATCGCCGGCGTGGGCATGGGCCCCAGCAGCATCACGTCGGCACCGGCGGCAGAGAGACCAGCCTCCAGGGCGGACTCGAACATGTAGCCGGAGATCCGCGTGTCCTTGCCGATGAGGATTCGGCACTTGCCCTGCTTGCGGAACGCCATTCCCGCCGCCCAGCCGAGCTTGAGCATGAAGTCCGGAGTGATCGGGAATTGCCCAACGTGCCCACGAATGCCGTCGGTGCCAAAGTACTTTCTGCTCATCTACTGCTCCGCGATTCCTACTCCGCCGCTTCGACTGCGGCGATCATTCTGATGACATCAACCGTCTCGGCCACATCGTGCACCCGCAGGATGCACGCGCCCTTTGAGACGGCCAGGGCTGCCAGCCCAAGACTGCCGTACAGGCGCTGGTCGACATCACGCCCCAGCACCTGACCGATCATGCTTTTCCGCGACACACCGACCAACAGGGGGCGGCCGAGACGCCCCAGCTCAGCCAGATGACGAAACAGCACGAGATTGTGCTGGAGACTCTTGGCAAAGCCGAACCCGGGATCAAGCACGATTCGCTCTTCAGGAATACCGGCTTCGCTGCAGGCTCTCATGCGCTCCAGCAGGAAATCACCGACTTCCCGGACGACATCGTCGTAGGCAGGCGCATCCTGCATGTTGCCGGGCTCTCCACGCATGTGCATCAGGCACACGGGAAGACCACTGTCCGCGGCAGCATCCAGCGCTCCATCCCGGCGCAAGGCTCGCACATCGTTGATGAGGCCCGCGCCTAACCTGGCGCCTTCCCGCATCACGGCAGGGGTGGACGTATCCAGGGAAATAATGACATCCAGCTCGCGCGCAATCGCCTCGACCACTGGCGCGACACGCTCCAGCTCCTCGGTAGGCGAGACCGGGCGAGCGCCAGGCCGAGTCGACTCCCCGCCGACATCGATGAGCGTCGCTCCGGACGCCACCATGGCGCTGGCGTGACGCAGCGCGGCATCGCGCTGACTGAAGCGACCACCATCGGAAAAGGAGTCGGGAGTTACGTTAAGGATGCCCATGACATGCGGGCTCCCCAAATCAAGAACCCGGTTGCCGCAAGGCAACCGGGTCGGGTACTGCATGGAACTCATCAAGAATCCTTAGTGTTCGCCAGCGGGCCCACCGATCGGATTCTCCGGGCGAGGCGACTCCTCACGCGGAGCGGACTTGCCGGAGGTACCCGAGCCACCTTGCCAATCCTTGGGCTCGCGAGGCTGGCGCCCCGCCATGATGTCGTCGATCTGGTCGGCATCGATGGTTTCGAATTTCATCAACGCCTCGGCCATCATGTCGAGCTTGTCGCGGTGATCCACCAGGATCTGCTTGGCGGTGGCATAGCAGTGATCGATGATGCTGCGCACTTCCTGATCGATGAGCTGCGCGGTCTGCGCCGATACATTCGAGTGCTGGCTGCCAGCGCTACGCCCCAGGAAGACCTCGCCCTCTTCTTCCGCATACATCAGCGGACCGAGCTTCTCGGACAAGCCCCACTTGGTCACCATGTTCCGCGCGATCTGTGTCGCACGCATGATGTCGTTGGATGCGCCCGTGGTCACGCCGTCGAAGCCCAGGGTCATTTCCTCGGCG
The DNA here is from genome assembly GCF_006715895.1 of Pseudomonas sp. SLBN-26. Classification (NCBI taxonomy): domain Bacteria; kingdom Pseudomonadati; phylum Pseudomonadota; class Gammaproteobacteria; order Pseudomonadales; family Pseudomonadaceae; genus Pseudomonas; species Pseudomonas sp. SLBN-26. Next base: position 5,222,158 of record NZ_VFOB01000001.1, on the reverse strand, counting down.
ATCCGTCCGCCGAACAGCGAGCAGACCTGGCTGATCAGCGCGCGCTTGGACAGGCTGTAGCGATCCTCCTCCGGAAGGAACATGGTGACGCCCAGCGCGCGGCCACGCGGAATGATCGAAACCTTGTAGACCGGATCATGCTCCGGAACGATGCGACCCACGATCGCGTGACCGGCCTCGTGGTAGGCGGTATTGAGCTTCTCCTTCTCGGACATGACCATGGTCTTGCGCTCGGCACCCATCATGATCTTGTCCTTGGCCAGTTCGAACTCACGCATCTCGACGATGCGCTTGTTGACACGGGCAGCGAACAGCGAAGCCTCGTTGACCAGGTTCGCCAGGTCAGCCCCCGAGAAACCGGGCGTGCCACGGGCGATGACAGCAGGATCCACGTCGTCGCCAACCGGTACCTTGCGCATGTGCACCTTGAGGATCTGCTCGCGCCCACGGATGTCCGGCAGGCCTACAACCACCTGGCGATCGAAGCGGCCCGGGCGGAGCAGCGCCGGGTCCAGCACATCCGGGCGGTTGGTGGCGGCGATCACGATGATGCCGTCGTTCATTTCGAAACCGTCCATCTCCACCAGCAACTGGTTGAGGGTCTGCTCGCGCTCGTCATGACCACCACCCAGGCCGGCGCCGCGATGGCGACCGACGGCGTCGATCTCGTCGATGAAGATGATGCAGGGGGCGTGCTTCTTGGCCTGGTCGAACATGTCACGTACGCGTGAGGCACCCACGCCAACGAACATCTCGACGAAATCAGAACCGGAAATGGTGAAGAACGGAACCTTGGCTTCGCCCGCAATCGCCTTGGCGAGCAGTGTCTTGCCGGTACCGGGCGGGCCGACCATCAGCACGCCACGGGGAATGCGGCCGCCCAGGCGCTGGAACTTGCCCGGGTCACGCAGGAACTCGACAAGCTCGCCGACTTCTTCCTTGGCTTCGTCGCAACCCGCAACGTCGGCCAGGGTGGTCTTCACCTGGTCCTCGGACAGCAGGCGGGCCTTGCTCTTGCCAAAGCTCATCGGCCCACCACGACCACCGCCACCGCCCTGCATCTGGCGCATGAAGAACATGAAGACCGCGATGATCACCAAGATGGGGAAGCTTGCAACGAGCAACTGGGTCCAGATGCTCTGCTGCTCAGGCTGGCGCCCCTCGATGACCACGTTGTTGTTGACCAGATCGCCGATCAGGCCGTTGTCCTGAATGGCAGGCCGGATGGTCTTGAAGGTATCGCCGTCATTGCGCTTGCCGGTGATGACATAGCCATCGACGGTGACGCGCTCGACCTTGCCGTCCTTCACCTGCTGGATGAAGTCGGAATAGTTCAGCGTCTGCGGTTCGCTGGGGCTGGAGAAGTTGTTCATCACCGTGACCAGTACGGCGGCGATGATCAGCCACAGGATCAGGTTCTTTGCCATGTCGTTCAATTAGCTACCCTCTGGAGCAGGCTCCGTCACGGAACGTGCCCCGCATGACGGCTGGTTATCAACCGGCCTAACTTACACCACAACCCCTGCCGGCCGGCAGGCGCCGTCTGTAACCCTTTATGATGCCTGGCGCTCGCCGTGACGGCGGTCCCACTCCATGAGACCCGCGAACCACCTGTCTGTCGCAGTCTATTCCCCACGGAAGCCGCGCGCGAGCAGGTATTGCTCACGGGAGCGATCACGCGACGAAAGCGGTTTGCGCATCAGCACCTTGTCGAACATTTCCTTGACCTGCTTGTGGTAGAGATCGAATCCCTCACCCTGGAATATCTTGATCAGGAAATCGCCACCCGGAGTCAGGACTCGCGCCGCAAGATCGAGCGCCAGCTCGCACAGGTACATGGCACGCGGCTGATCGGCCGCCCTGACACCACTCATATTGGGGGCCATGTCGGAAATCACAAGGTCGACCGGGTGCTCGCCGATCGCCTCGAGGATCCGCGCAAAGACCACATCGTCGGTGAAGTCCCCCTGAATGAAGGTGACGTCCGGGATGCTGTCCATTTCAAGGATGTCCGACGCGATGAGCCGCCCTCGATCGCCGATCACCCGACTGGTGACCTGGGACCAGCCGCCCGGCGCAGCCCCGAGGTCGACCACGGTCATGCCGGGTCGAAGAATGCGGTCCTTCTCCTGAATCTCCAGCAGCTTGTAGCTGGCACGCGAGCGATAACCATCCTTCTGCGCCATCTTGACGTAGGGGTCATCGAAATGTTCTTTCAGCCAACGATGGCTAGTCTTGGAACGGGCCACGGGATACCTCGTGTTCGGCTGTGCGCCCCGAAGTCACTCGGGTAAACTAGCAGCCTTTTTTCGCAGGGGTCTGATTATGGCGCTCTCTCAGGAGCACAAGAAGCAATACAAATCTATCGGCCACCACCTGAAACCGGTATTGATCGTGGCCGAGAACGGCCTGACCGAAGGGGTCCTGGCCGAACTGGATCGTGCGCTCAACGATCACGAACTGATCAAGGTGCAGTTCCGCATCACCGAACGCGAGGATCGGCGCGCACTGATTGACGAGCTTTGCGAAGCCGGCAAGTGCGAACTGGTTCAGGTCATCGGCAAGATGGCGCTGATATACCGCCGCAATCCCAAGCCCAACCGCAACCTCTCCAACATCAGCCGCTTCAGCGGCCTTTGATGCCTTGAAGCCGACGGGGCGCCACTTAGCGCGCCCTGCGGCGATCACTACCCGGCACGGACTGCACGACCAGCAACGCACCACACAGCGTCAACACCATGTAGCTGAATGCCAACAGGCGAGCGAACTCGGCTTTCCAGAAGCTGACGACCAGGAAGATTGTTGCCGCCAGCAGGATGACCAACAGCAGCTGCCCTCGCGAATCCCGCAACACGCTGCGCGCGCCCTCCAGCCAGGCCAGCAGCCCCAACTGAAGCACGCCACAGAACGCCGCAAACCCCACCAACAACGGGGAAAGACTGCGAGACAGCTCTTCCACCAACAATGGCGCGAATCCCACTCGCTCCAAGGCTGGCAGAACCACGAAGTGCAGCAGCCAGAGGCCGCCGACCCAGAATGTCTGGGCCAGCTGCCACCCGGCTACCGCTGCACGGGACGAGCGTCGATCAGATATGGCGAACCTCGACGATCTCGTACTCGACCAGACCGCTGGGCGTCTTCACCACCACCACATCACCCTCGACCTTGCCCACCAGCGCTCGCGCGATGGGGGAGCTGACCGAGAGCTTGCCACGCTTGATGTCGGCCTCGTCGTCACCCACGATCTGGTAGGTCACGGTTTCGTCGGTCTCGACGTTGGCGATGTCCACGGTCACACCGAAGATCACCTTGCCACTGTGGGGGATGGTGGTGATGTCGATGATGTGGGCGTTAGACAGCTTGGCCTCGATGTCGCGGATGCGCGCCTCGGCCAGGCCCTGCTGCTCACGGGCAGCATGGTACTCGGCGTTCTCCTTGAGATCGCCCAGCTCACGCGCCTCAGCAATGGCCTGGCTGATCTTCGGGCGCTCGATCTTGAGCGCCTTGAGTTCGTCTTCCAAGGCCTGAGCGCCCTGGATGGTCATCGGAAACTTGGTCATGCGTTGATTCCTGCATGGAGATCCTGCAAGCGGCGCACGGTCTTCTCGGGACCGAACTTGAGCGCCTCACAGACCGCCTGCCCCGCCGCGATGGTGGTGGTGCAGTAGATCTTGTGCTGCAGGGCGTTACGACGGATCGAGTAGGAGTCGGCAATGGACTGACGCCCCTCGGTGGTATTGATGATCAGGGTGACCTCATCGTTCTTGATCATGTCGACCACATGGGGACGACCTTCGGTCACCTTGTTCACCCGGCGTACCGGCAGGCCGGCGGCCTCGATGACACGCGCGGTACCGGCAGTCGCCACGACCTCGAAGCCCAGCGCCACCAGGTCACGAGCGACTTGAACGGCCTCGGCCTTGTCGTCTTCGCGCACGCTGATGAAGGCAGTACCGGAGTTCGGGAGGATCTCGCTGGCACCGAGCTGGGCCTTGGCAAAGGCCTCGCCGAAGGTATCACCCACGCCCATGACCTCGCCAGTGGACTTCATTTCCGGGCCGAGGATCGGGTCGACGCCCGGGAACTTGGCGAAGGGGAACACCGCCTCCTTGACGCTGAAGAACGGCGGGATGATCTCCTGGGTGAAGCCGACCTCAGCCAGGCTCTTGCCTGCCATGACGCGTGCGGCCACCTTGGCCAGGGACTCGCCGATGCACTTGGAGACGAACGGCACGGTACGGGACGCGCGCGGGTTCACCTCGATCACGTAGATGTCCTCGCCCTGCACAGCCATCTGCACGTTCATCAGGCCGACGACGCCCAGCTCCAGGGCCATCTTCTTGACCTGCTCGCGGATCTCGTCCTGGATGTGCTTCGGCAGCGAGTACGGCGGCAGCGAGCACGCGGAGTCACCGGAGTGCACGCCGGCCTGCTCGATGTGCTGCATGATCGCGCCGATCACGACGGTTTCTCCATCACACACCGCATCCACGTCCACCTCGATGGCGCAGTTGAGGAAGCGATCCAGCAGCACCGGGCTGTCGTTGGAGACCTTCACGGCCTCACGCATGTAGCGCTTGAGCTCTTCTTCCTGGTAGACGATTTCCATCGCACGGCCGCCCAGCACGTAGGACGGACGCACCACCATCGGGTAGCCGATGCCTTTGGACAGGGCCAGGGCTTCGTCTTCGCTACGGGCCGTGGCGTTGGCCGGTTGGCGCAGGTTGAGACGCTGGACCATCTGCTGGAAGCGCTCGCGGTCTTCGGCACGGTCGATGGCATCCGGGCTGGTGCCGATGATCGGCACGCCGGCCTCTTCGAGGGCGCGGCACAGCTTCAGCGGGGTTTGGCCGCCGTACTGCACGATGACGCCCTTGGGCTGCTCGACGCGGACGATCTCCAGTACGTCTTCCAGGGTCACCGGCTCGAAATACAGGCGATCCGAGGTGTCGTAGTCGGTGGAGACGGTCTCCGGGTTGCAGTTGACCATGATGGTCTCGTAGCCGTCTTCGCGCATCGCCAACGCGGCGTGTACGCAGCAGTAGTCGAACTCGATGCCTTGGCCGATGCGGTTGGGGCCGCCACCCAGGATCATGATCTTGTCGCGACCGGACGGGTTCGCCTCGCACTCTTCCTCGTAGGTCGAGTACATGTAGGCGGTGTCGGTGGCGAATTCGGCAGCACAGGTGTCGACGCGCTTGTACACCGGCAGCACTTTCAGCTTGTGGCGATGGGCCCGCAGGTTCTTCTCGGTGACACCCAGCAGCTTGGCGAGGCGCGCATCGGAGAAGCCCTTGCGCTTGAGGCGGTGCATCAGCTCGTAGTCGATCCCGGACAGGCCCAGGGTCTGCACCTGCTGCTCTTCCTTCACCAGGTCTTCGATCTGGATCAGGAACCACTCGTCAATGCGAGTGAGGTCGAACACTTCGTCGACCGTCTTGCCGGCGCGGAATGCGTCGGCCACGTACCAGATACGCTCGGCGCCCGGCACGGTCAGCTCGCGCTTGAGGATGCTCTCGGCCTCGGGGTCAGCCAGGTCCAGCTTGGGATCGAAGCCGGCAACGCCGACTTCCAGACCACGCAGGGCCTTCTGCACGGACTCCTGGAAGGTGCGACCGATGGCCATCACTTCGCCCACGGACTTCATCTGGGTGGTCAGGCGGGCGTCAGCCTTGGGGAACTTCTCGAAGGCAAAGCGCGGAACCTTGGTCACCACATAGTCGATGGCCGGCTCGAAGGACGCCGGGGTACGACCGCCGGTGATGTCGTTCTGCAGTTCGTCCAGGGTGTAGCCGACAGCCAGCTTGGCGGCGATCTTGGCGATCGGGAAGCCGGTGGCCTTGGAAGCCAGGGCGGAGGAGCGGGATACGCGCGGGTTCATCTCGATCACGACCATGCGGCCGGTGTTCGGGCAGATGCCGAACTGCACGTTGGAACCGCCGGTCTCCACGCCGATCTCGCGCAGCACCGCCAGGGAGGCGTTGCGCAGGATCTGGTATTCCTTGTCGGTCAGGGTCTGCGCGGGCGCCACGGTGATGGAGTCACCGGTGTGCACGCCCATCGGGTCGAAGTTCTCGATGGCGCAGACGATGATGCAGTTGTCCTTCTTGTCGCGGACAACCTCCATCTCGTATTCCTTCCAGCCGATCAGGGACTCGTCGATCAGCAGCTCGTTGGTCGGGGACAGGTCCAGGCCACGAGCACAGATCTCTTCGAACTCTTCACGGTTGTAGGCGATGCCGCCACCGGTGCCGCCCATGGTGAAGGACGGACGGATGATGCAGGGGAAGCCGACCATCTCGAGGACGCCATAGGCCTCCTCCATGCTGTGGGCGATGCCGGAGCGCGGGCAGGCCAGGCCGATGTCCTTCATGGCCTTGTCGAAGCGCGAACGGTCCTCGGCCTTGTCGATGGTGTCGGCGTTGGCACCGATCATCTCGACGCCGAACTTCTCCAGGACGCCATGGCGCTCCAGGTCCAGGGCGCAGTTCAGCGCGGTCTGGCCGCCCATAGTGGGCAGGAGGGCGTCAGGACGCTCCTTCTCGATGATCTTGGCAACGGTCTGCCACTTGATCGGCTCGATGTAGGTGGCGTCGGCCATGGCCGGGTCGGTCATGATGGTGGCCGGGTTGGAGTTCACCAGGATGACGCGGAAACCTTCTTCCTTCAGGGCCTTGCAGGCCTGGGCGCCCGAGTAGTCGAACTCGCAGGCCTGGCCGATGACGATGGGGCCGGCGCCGAGGATCAGGATGCTTTTGATATCTGTACGTTTTGGCATGGTCTTACTCGAATCCTTGGGTCAGTCGGCGAGGATCAGCGGCGCTTGGCCATGGTTTCGATGAAGCGATCGAACAGCGGAGCCACATCGTGCGGACCGGGGCTCGCCTCGGGGTGTCCCTGGAAGCTGAAGGCCACCTTGTCGGTACGCTCGATGCCCTGCAGGGTGCCGTCGAACAGCGACTTGTGGGTGGCACGCAGGTTGGCCGGCATGCTGGACTCGTCCACGGCGAAACCGTGGTTCTGGCTGGTGATCATCACCACGCCGGAATCCAGGTCCTGCACCGGGTGGTTGGCGCCGTGGTGACCGTGGCCCATCTTCATGGTGCGGGCACCGGAGGCCAGGGCCAGCAACTGGTGGCCCAGGCAGATACCGAACACCGGGATGTCGGTCTCGAGGATTTCCTTGATGGCGGCGATGGCGTAGTCGCAAGGCTCCGGGTCACCCGGGCCGTTGGACAGGAAGACGCCATCCGGATTCAGGGCGAGCACGTCCTTGGCCGGGGTCTTGGCCGGCACCACGGTCAGGCGGCAACCACGTGCGACGAGCATCCGCAGGATGTTCAGCTTCACGCCGTAGTCGTAGGCGACCACGTGGTAGGGCAGCTCGGCAGCAGCGATCTCGGGGTGGCTGTCGCTTTCCAGGTTCCAGACACTGGAGCGCCATTCATAAGGCTTCTCGCAGGTCACTTCCTTGGCCAGGTCCATGCCTTTCAGGCCCGGGAAGCTGCGTGCCAGTTCCAGCGCCTTTTCCTCGGTGGCATCGGCGCCGACCAGGATGCAGCCGTTCTGGGAGCCCTTCTCACGCAGGATGCGGGTCAGGCGGCGGGTATCAAGCCCGGCGATCGCAACGGTACCGGTCGCCTGCAGGTATTCCGGCAGGGACTGCTTGCTGCGCCAGTTGCTGGCCAGCAACGGCAGGTCGCGAATGATCAGGCCGGCGGCCCAGACGCGGTCGGACTCGGCATCTTCCGGCGTGATGCCGGTGTTGCCGATGTGGGGATAGGTCAGGGTGACGATCTGCTGCGCATAGGAAGGATCGGTGAGGATTTCCTGGTAGCCGGTCATGGCAGTGTTGAACACCACCTCTCCGATGGTCTGGCCGTCGGCCCCGATGGACTCGCCGCGGAAAATGCTGCCGTCGGCAAGCGCGAGTATGGCTGGCTTAGTCAAGAAGACCTCCCGTATCTAAGGCTGAAGCAAACGCAGATTGTAAAAAAGCGGGATGACGTTGATACCGTCACCCCGCTTTTTTATCTGAGCCATTTCTGCGTAACTTTTAGTGGACACACTAAAGCTGCAGCTTACAGGAATGCGTCATTTCGGTCCACAGGAAAGACATCACCAAACTGCATTCCGCGACCAATAATCAGCGCAGACCCAGCACATCCTGCATGTCGTAAAGACCGGCACCCTGGCCATCCAGCCACAGCGCGGCACGTACGGCACCACGAGCGAACGTCATGCGACTGGACGCCTTGTGGGTGATCTCGACACGCTCGCCATCGGCCGCGAACAGGACGGTATGGTCGCCGACGACATCACCTGCACGCACGGTGGCGAAGCCGATGGTTTCGCGCTCGCGAGCGCCCGTCTGCCCTTCACGGCCATAGACCGCCACCTTCGACAGGTCGCGCCCCAGGGCCTCGGCCACCACCTCACCCATGCGCAGCGCGGTGCCGGAGGGGGCATCCACCTTGTGACGGTGATGGGCTTCGATGATCTCGATGTCCACTTCGTCGCCGAGCACCCGCGCAGCGGTGTCCAGCAGCTTGAGGCAGAGATTCACCCCGACGCTGAAGTTTGCGGCAAAGACGATGGGGATCTGCTTGGCCGCCTCGGCCAGCAGCACCTTCTCCTCGGCGGTGAAACCGGTGGTGCCGATGACCATGGCCTTGCCCGCCTGGCGGCAGACCTCCAGGTTCTTGAGGGTCACCGACGGGTGGGTGAAGTCGATCAGCACGTCGAACTCGTCCACCACCTTGGCCAGGTCGCCCGAGAGCGGCACACCGATACGCCCCAGGGCGGCCAGCTCACCTGCATCAGCCCCCACCAGGGTGCTGTCGGGTCGATCGATGGCGGCGGTCAGGCCGGCACCCGGGTTCTGCTGGACCGCTTCGATCAGGGTCTTGCCCATGCGCCCGGCGGCGCCCATCACTGCAATACGTCGCATAACGAACAAAGCTCCAAGCTAGAAGCGCCAGGCCCCGCGCACGACCAGGCCAAGCCTGCCGTGCGCCGCCTGGCGCCCTGCGTCAAAGATCACCAAAGAAGCGCTTCATGCCTTCGAACCAGGTGCTGGCCTTGGGCGAATGGGAGCCGTCACTCTGCAGGCTCTTGCGGAACTCTTCCAGCAGTTCCCGCTGGCGCTTGTCCAGGTTCACCGGCGTCTCGACCACCACGCGGCACATCAGGTCGCCCGCACCACCACCCCGCACAGGGGCAACGCCTTTGCCACGCAGGCGGAACAGCTTGCCGGTCTGGGTTGCCTCGGGGATCTTCAACTTGACGCGGCCGTCCAGGGTCGGCACCTCCAGCTCACCGCCCAGCGCCGCATCGGCGAAGCTGATCGGCACCTCGCAGTACAGGTGCTTGCCATCACGCTGGAAGATCGGGTGCTCGCGCACGTTGACCACCACGTACAGGTCGCCGGGTGGCCCGCCCATCACACCCGCCTCGCCTTCGCCGGACAGGCGGATGCGGTCACCGGTGTCCACGCCGGACGGTACCTTCACCGACAGGGTCTTGTGCTCTTCCACACGCCCCTGACCATGGCAGCTGCCGCACGGGTCGCTGATCATCTTGCCGGTGCCGTGGCAGCGCGGGCAGGTCTGCTGGACGGAGAAGAAGCCCTGCTGCATGCGCACCTGCCCAATGCCACCACAGGTGGTGCAGGTGACGGGGCTGGTGCCTTTCTTCGCACCGGAGCCATCGCAGGTCTTGCAGTTGACCAGGGTCGGCACACGGATGGTCACGGTCGTGCCGCGAACCGCCTCTTCGAGATCCAGCTCAAGGGTGTAGCGCAGGTCGCTGCCGCGCTGGGCACCGCCACGCTGGCCACCACGCTGGCCACCGAAGAAGTCGCTGAACACGTCACCGAAGATGTCGGAGAAGCTCGCACCGCCGAACCCTGCCCCACCGCCGCCGCCCATCTGCGGGTCGACGCCGGCGTGGCCGTATTGGTCGTAGGCCGCGCGCTTGCTGGCATCCGAGAGGATTTCGTAGGCCTCGTTGGCCTCCTTGAATTTCTCCTCGGACTCCTTGTCCCCCGGGTTGCGGTCCGGGTGGTACTTCATGGCCAGGCGACGATAGGCCTTCTTCAGCTCGGCCTCGCTGGCGCCACGCTCCACACCGAGGATTTCGTAAAAGTCACGTTTAGCCATTGGTTCTCTGCACTCTGAAAGTTTCGCGCCCTCCAGACACGCCGACGCGGGAGCAAGCCCCCGCGCGGCGAATCACCCCGAGCCGAGCGGCCCGGGGCAGGAGCGCAAGCAAGCGTGGCGCTTACTTGTTGTCCTTGACCTCTTCGAACTCGGCGTCGACGGCATCGTCGGCAGCCTTGTCGTCGCCTGCGGGAGCACCCTCGCCGGCCTTGGCCTGCTCGGCGTACATCTTCTGCGCCAGCGGAGCGGAAGCCTGGGACAGCGCGTTCATCTTGGCTTCGATCTCGGCCTTGTCATCGCCTTTCACGGCAACTTCCAGCTCGCCTACGGCTTTCTCGATGGCCGCTTTCTCTTCAGCAGTAGCCTTGTCGCCCGCTTCAGTGATCATCTTGCGGGTGGCGTGAACCAGCGCATCGCCCTGGTTGCGGGCGCCGGCCAGCTCTTCGAACTTGCGGTCTTCCTCGGCGTTGGCTTCGGCGTCACGCACCATCTGCTGGATTTCTTCCTCGGACAGGCCGGAGTTGGCCTTGATCACGATGGACTGCTGCTTGCCGGTGGCCTTGTCCTTGGCGGACACGTGCAGGATGCCGTTGGCGTCGATGTCGAAAGTCACTTCGATCTGCGGCACGCCACGCGGAGCCGGCGGGATCTCGGCCAGGTCGAACTTGCCCAGGGACTTGTTCTGGCCGGCCTGCTTGCGCTCACCCTGCAGCACGTGAATGGTCACGGCGGACTGGTTGTCGTCGGCAGTGGAGAACACCTGGGACTTCTTGGTCGGGATGGTGGTGTTCTTCTCGATCAGCGGAGTCATCACGCCACCCAGGGTCTCGATACCCAGGGTCAGCGGGCTCACGTCGAGCAGCAGCACGTCCTTCACGTCACCAGCCAGTACGGCGCCCTGGATGGCCGCACCGATGGCGACGGCTTCGTCCGGGTTGACGTCCTTGCGCGCTTCCTTGCCGAAGAAATCGGCCACCTGCTTCTGCACCAGCGGCATGCGGGTCTGACCACCGACCAGGATGACTTCGTGGATGTCGCCCACGTCCAGGCCAGCATCTTTCAGCGCGATGCGGCACGGCTCGATGGTGCGAGCAACCAGGTCTTCCACCAGGGCTTCCAGCTTGGCGCGGGAAATCTTCACGTTCAGGTGCTTCGGACCGGTCTGGTCTGCAGTGATGTACGGCAGGTTGACGTCGGTCTGCTGGCTGGAGGACAGCTCGATCTTGGCCTTCTCGGCAGCCTCTTTCAGGCGCTGCATGGCCAGCGGGTCGCCCTTCAGGTCCATGCCGGACTCTTTCTTGAACTCGTCGACGAGGTAGTCGATCAGGCGGATGTCGAAGTCCTCACCACCCAGGAAGGTGTCGCCGTTGGTGGCCAGCACTTCGAACTGGTGCTCGCCGTCCACTTCGGCGATCTCGATGACCGACACGTCGAAGGTACCGCCACCCAGGTCATAGACGATCACGGTGTGGTCGCCCTTGGCCTTGTCCATGCCGTAGGCCAGCGCAGCCGCAGTGGGCTCGTTGATGATGCGCTTGACATCCAGACCGGCGATGCGACCGGCGTCCTTGGTGGCCTGGCGCTGGCTGTCGTTGAAGTAGGCCGGAACGGTGATGACGGCTTCGGTCACCGGCTCGCCGAGATAGTCTTCGGCAGTCTTCTTCATTTTCTTCAGCACTTCCGCAGAGATTTGCGGAGGCGCCATCTTCTGGCCCTTCACTTCGACCCAGGCGTCACCGTTGTCAGCCTTGGCGATCTTGTAGGGGACCATCTTGATGTCTTTCTGCACGACGTCTTCTTCGAAGCGACGACCGATCAGGCGCTTTACGGCGTACAGGGTGTTGTGCGGGTTGGTGACGGCCTGGCGCTTGGCGGACTGACCGACCAGGATCTCGCCGTCGTTGGTGTAGGCGATGATCGAGGGGGTGGTACGCGCGCCTTCGGCGTTCTCGATCACCTTGACGTTGCCATTCTCAAGAATGGAAACGCAGGAGTTGGTGGTACCCAGGTCGATACCGATGATCTTGCCCATATTCTCTCTCCCGAAACTTTGATTTCTTTACGGCCCCGCTCGCTTGGGGGCCGCATCAGCATGTGAACGCTTGGACTACCAGATGGGGGCCCTGAGCCGGATTTCAAGCCTGCTCGTCGATGGACGGCGGCGCTTCGGCCGGGGCCTTGCTGACCACGACCATGGCCGGGCGCAGCAGGCGGCCGTTGAGCAGGTAACCCTTCTGGAAGACCTTCAGGACGCTACCTGGCTCGACATGGGTGCTCTCTTCCATTGCCATCGCCTGATGATGCTCCGGGTTGAACGGAGCGCCATGGGGATCGACGGCCTCGACCTGGAAGCGCTTCAGGGTGTCGTGGAACAGCTTCAGGGTCAGCTCGACGCCTTCACGTACAGGGCGAACGGCCTCGTCCTCGGCACTGGTCAGCTCCAGGCCGCGCTCCAGGCTGTCGACCACCGGCAGCAGGTCGTTGGCGAACTTCTCCAGGGCGAACTTGTGTGCCTTCTCGACATCCTGCTCCGCACGGCGGCGGATGTTCTGCAGCTCGGCGGCGGTACGCAGGGACTGGTCCTGGGCCGCAGCCAGTTGCTCCTCCAGCGCCTGGACGCGGGCCACGAGGTCCTCGCCCGCCACGTCAGCCGGTGCGCTCACCTCGGGGTTCTGGGTATCCAGGTTCTGTTCGTCTGCCATGCCTTCCTCCTTACTGAAACGGTGGCGGGGAATGACCCGCCGATCTGTCCGCCTATATGGGGTCGCAATTTGTCGCTTCAAGGGCAGCAGGCGATTGTCAGCCGGAAAACAAACACTGTATAAATAGCCAGCCTAAGCCCAGGGGAGTCCCCGCCATGCTGGTCCACCTCTCAGTCCACAACTACGCCATCGTCGAGCACCTGGATCTTGAGCTCGAAGGCGGTATGACCGTGATCACCGGCGAGACCGGCGCGGGCAAGTCGATCATGCTCGACGCCCTCGGCCTGACCCTGGGCGACCGCGCCGACAGCGGCGCCGTCCGCCCCGGCGCGGAGAAGGCCGACATCCTCGCCAGCTTCGACCTGAGCGACATCCCCGAAGCCCGCACCTGGCTCGCCGAGCGGGACCTGGAAACCGACGGCCCGTGCATCCTGCGCCGGGTCATCACTGCGGAAGGCCGCTCCCGTGCCTATATAAACGGCACGCCCTGCCCCCAGGGCGATCTCAAGGCACTTGGCGAACTGCTGATCGACATCCACAGCCAGCATGAGCATCAGTCGCTGCTCAAGCCGGACACCCATCGGCGCCTGCTGGACGAATTTGCCGGCGCCAGCGACCTGGCCCGCCAGGTCCAGCTCGCTGCCCAGCGCTGGCGCCAGACCCGCCAGGAGCTCCAGCGCCTGTCCCGCAACAGCGAGGAGCAGCGCGCCCGCCACCAATTACTCAGCTACCAGTTGGAAGAGCTGGAGCAACTGGCCCTCGGCGACAACGAACTGGAGCAACTGGAAGCCGAGCACAAGACCCTGTCCAACGCCGAAGGCCTGCTGGCCGGCTGCCGCCAGGTACTGGAAATGTGCAGCGAGAGCGATGCCGGCAACGTCCTCAGCGCCCTCACCTCCAGCCTCAACCGCCTGACGGCCTTCAACGCCCAGCAGGGCCCCATTGCCGAAGCCGCCAACCTGCTGGCCAGCGCCCAGATCCAGGTGGAAGAAGCGGTCGGCGAGATCAACCGCTTCATCGACCATTTCGATGCCGACCCCCACCGCCAGCAGGAGGTCGAAGAACGCCTCGATACGCTCTATACCCTGGCCCGCAAGCACCGCATCCATCCCAGCGAACTGCCCCATCTGCAGCACACGCTGCTGGAGGAGATCGAAGCGCTCAATGCCGATGACGAAGCAGTGGAGCGCCTCGGGGACGAACTGGCGGCCTATGCCCGCCACTACCAGGCAAAAGCCGCCGAGCTGAGCCAGTTGCGCGGCAAAGCAGCCGGCAAGCTGGCCAAGGCCGTGGAGACGGAGATGCAACGCCTGGGCATGCCCGGTGGGCGTTTCAGCATCGAGCTGCGCGGTATCGAAAGCGACGAACCCCAGCCGAACGGGCAGGAACAGGTGGAGTTCCTGGTCAGCGCCAACCCGGGTCAGCCCCTCAAGGGCCTGGCCAAGGTTGCCTCAGGCGGCGAGCTGTCCCGGATCAGCCTGGCCATCCAGGTCATCACCGCACAGACCTCGCGGGTACCGACCCTGGTGTTCGACGAAGTGGACGTGGGCATCGGTGGCCCCACCGCAGAAGTGGTCGGCCAGTTGCTACGGCGCCTGGGCGAACGCGGCCAGGTCCTCACCGTCACCCACCTGCCCCAGGTGGCCGCCCAGGGCCATCACCACCTCTTCGTGCACAAGAAGCGCGGCAGCAAGGAAACCCGTACCGCCGTCGCCAACCTCGACGACGCGGCGCGCGTGGAGGAGATCGCCCGCATGCTGGGCGGCGTCGACCTCACCGAAGAGTCCATCGCTCACGCCCGCAAGATGGTCACCAGCGCCCGCCACTGATTCGCGCAGGCATGAAAAAGGCGACCCGAGGTCGCCTTTTTCATGGAGCGGAAATCACTTCTTCTTGCGCACGTACAGCACCAGATTGTGATCGACGAGCTCGAAGCCGTGCTCTTTCACGATCTCTTTCTGCCGCTTTTCGATTTCGGCGTCGATGAATTCGATGACCTCACCGGAGTCCACGCAGACCATGTGGTCGTGGTGGCCGCTGTCAGCCAGTTCGAACACGGCATGGCCGCCATCGAAGTTGTGGCGGACGACGAGGCCGGCAGCCTCGAACTGGGTAAGCACGCGGTAGACCGTCGCAAGGCCTACGTCCTCGCCGGCTTCCATCAGTGCCTTGTACACATCCTCGGCACTCATGTGACGCTGATCGGCGGAGTCGAGCATCTGAAGGATCTTCACCCGAGGCAGGGTGACCTTCAGACCGGCTTTGCGAAGTTCGTTATTTTCAACCATGGTCAGCTTTCTCGTGGATGCTGCTTCGCAGCTTCCCTCAATGCGGGTATGATCGGATTTTCGTTGCCCAGCCAAGATAGTGGAAGTCACCCACCGATGCAAAACACCAAGCTCCTGCTGACCAGCCTCTCATTTGCAGGCCTGCTCGCACTCGCCGGTTGTTCGTTTCCCGGTGTCTACAAGATCGACATCCAGCAAGGCAACGTCGTAACGCAGGACATGATAGACCAGTTGAAGCCCGGAATGACCCGGCGCCAAGTGCGGTTTATCATGGGCAACCCCTTGATTCTCGATACCTTCCACGCCAACCGCTGGGATTACCTCTACAGCATCCAGCCCGGCGGCGGCCAGCGTCAGCAGGAGCGCGTCACGCTGCTGTTCGACGGCAACGACCAGTTGATCGGCCTGGGCGGTGACTTCATGCCTGGCGTCAGCCGCGACGAGGCGATCCTCGGCAGCGACGGCAACAACCAGGTCACCCCGAACAAACCCACCCAGCAGAAGCCGGAAGAGAAAGCCAAGCCCGGTTCGCTGCTGGAGCAGATCCAGAAGGAAGTGGACCAGGTGGAAACCGTACCGGTCCCGATCCCGGAGCCCCTGGACACCACGCCGCAATAACTGCAGCGCACATGAAAAAGCCCGGACTGGTTCCGGGCTTTTTTGTACCTGCCTGATCGAGAAGGGCCGACAGCCGCAGCGTCCTCAGACGCCGATCAATCGCCCCGCCCCTCTCCCCTGGCCTGAGCCGCACGCGCGGCACGCGCCTTGCGCACCTCCTTCGGATCGGCCACCAGGGGGCGATAGACCTCGATGCGATCCCCCGCCTCGACCTGCCGAACCTCGGCGTCCTGCGCCGCCTTGCCGAAGATGCCCAGCGGCGCAGCCGCCAGGTCCAGGTCGGGAAACGCATCCGCCAGCCCCGCCATCAGCACGGCCTGGCGCAACGTCGTGCCGGCCGGCACATCCAGCCGCACCAGGCGCTGACGATCAGGCAGCGCGCACACCACCTCGACGGTGATCAGCGACTCAGCCATACAGCTGCTTGGCCCGCTGGCAGAAGGCATCCACCAAGGTATTCGCCGCCTGGTTGAACAGCGGCCCCAGGGTCGCCTTGACGATCGGCCCGGCATAGTCGAAGGACAGGTCCAGGCTGATCTTGCAGGCCTTCTCGCCCAGCGCCTTGAAGTGCCAGACCCCATGCAGTTCGGTGAACGGCCCTTCCTCCAGGTTCATCTCGATGCTCGCCCCCTCCACCAGCACATTGCGGGTGACGAAGCGCTGGCTGATCCCGCCCTTGGCCACGCCCAGGCTGGCCACCATGTGCGACTCGCTCGACTCCAGCACCTCGCTGCTCGCGCACCAGGGCAGGAACTCGGGGTAGCGCACCACATCGTTGACCAGGTCGTAGAGCGCCTTGGCGGGATAGGGGAGCAGCGCGGAACGCTGGATATGCGTGGACATCGGAGCCTCTGAACGTCAGTCAGTCGGCTGCAGCAGGGGCAACACGGCTGGTCAAAAAAAGAGCGCGCATTGTCGGGGATTCGCCCAACGCGCTCAAGCCTACGCCGCCGTAGCGGGCTGGCGAGCGACTCCCTATAATGCCGCGCCTATGGCTAAGCAAAAGAAACAATCCCAAGGCTCCATCGCACAGAACAAGAAGGCCCTGCACGACTACTTCGTCGAGCAGCGCTTCGAGGCAGGCCTCGCCCTGGCAGGCTGGGAGGTCAAGAGCCTCCGTGCCGGCAAGGCCCAACTGGTGGACAGCTACGTACTGCTGAAGGACGGCGAGGCCTGGCTGCTCGGTAGCCACATCACCCCGCTGAAGACCGCCAGCACCCACGTCATCGCCGACCCCGTGCGCACCCGCAAGCTGCTGCTGCACAAGCGCGAACTGGGCAAGCTGTTCGGCGCCGTCCAGCAGAAGGGCTACACCTGCGTCGCCCTCTCGCTGTACTGGAAGGCCCACCTGATCAAGTGCGAGATCGCCCTGGTGAAGGGCAAGAAGGAATTCGACAAGCGCGCCACGGAGAAGGAACGCGACTCCGACCGGGAGATCGAGCGCGCCATGCGCACCAAAGGCAAGGAGTGATCCTCGCCAGACAGAAACGCCGGGCATTGCCCGGCGTTTTCGTTTGCGCGCACTGACGACTCAGATGCCCTGGCGCCGCTGCGCCCGCTCCAGGCGCACCGCCTCCAGCCGTCCCTCGGCCAGCACTTCCTGCACGTAGTCGATGTGGCGATGGGACACCTCCCGCGCCTCCTCCGCACGCCGCTCGATGATCGCCTCGTACAGCGCCCGGTGCTGGGCCATCAGCATGTCGCGGGTCTCGCTGCGCTGCAGGTACATCCCGCCGATGTTGGTCACCACGTTGTGCTTGAGCAGATCGAACAGCCCACGGATGGTGTGCAGCAGCACCGCATTGTGGCTGGCCTCGGCAATCGCCAGGTGGAAGCGCGCATCGGCGGCGCCCTCCTCCTCCCGGGTCGCCTGGCTGCCCGGCGAATAGCAGGCCTGCAGCGCCTCGAAAGCCTCGCCCAGGCGCTCATGGTCAACAGCCGTCGCCCGCAGCGCCGCGTAGTAGGCGCAGGAACCTTCCAGCGTATGGCGGAACTCCAGCAGATCGCGCTGCGCGTCGGGGTTGCCCTCCAGCAGCTTCAACAGCGGATCGCTGAAGGTCGACCCCAGCTCCGCCGACACGTAGTTGCCGCCGCCCTGCCGACTCACCAGCAGCCCCTTGGCCACCAGCTTCTGGATCGCCTCCCGCAGGGACGGACGCGATACCCCGAACTGCTCGGCCAGCACACGCTCCGCCGGCAGCCGCTCGCCTGCTTTCAGGGTCCCCTCGAGGATCATCGCCTCAAGGTGATCGACGATGTCATCCGACAGACGGCGCTGACGCACCTGACCGAATCCCATACCCCTCCCGAACCACCGTTCCGTTCCCGTTCCAGCCGCCTGCCATGGCAGCCCAGCTCATTCAGCGCGGCAGCCTAACCAGCGCCATCGCCATCCACAAGGCGCAGATGAGCCCCATGCGCTCGACCAAAGTTGTAGGACACGAAATTGACAGGTCAATAGGAGGGCTTTTACCCTGAGCCGTCGATTTTGTAAATTGGTAATACCAATTCGACGAAAACGCCGAACGGAGAGCAATTGCCTGCTGCTGCGCCACGAGCGCAACGACTCCGGAAGGCCAACAGGCACTCCAAAAACAATCAGGGAGCCACCCGAATGCAAGCTTGGCAACAGATCTACACCCCGCTCGGCAGCCTCGGCCTGTCCGCGCTGGTCGCCTTGATCCCCATCGTGTTCTTCTTCCTCGCCCTCGCCGTGTTCCGCATGAAGGGCTACATCGCAGGCACCATCACCCTGGCCCTGTCCCTCGCGGTCGCGATCTTCGCCTTCAAGATGCCGGTCGACATGGCCTTCGCCGCCGCCGGCTACGGCTTCGCCTACGGCCTCTGGCCCATCGCCTGGATCATCGTCGCCGCGGTGTTCCTCTACAAACTCACCGTCAAGAGCGGCCAGTTCGAAGTGATCCGCAGCTCCGTGCTGTCCATCACCGACGACCAGCGCCTGCAAGTGCTGCTGATCGGTTTCTCCTTCGGCGCCTTCCTCGAAGGAGCCGCCGGCTTCGGCGCCCCCGTGGCCATCACCGCCGCGCTGCTGGTGGGCCTGGGCTTCAACCCGCTCTACGCCGCCGGCCTGTGCCTGATCGCCAACACCGCCCCGGTGGCCTTCGGCGCCCTCGGCATCCCGATCATCGTCGCGGGCCAGGTCACCGGCATCGACGCCTTCAAGATCGGCGCCATGACCGGCCGCCAACTGCCCTTCCTGTCGATCATCGTGCCGTTCTGGCTGGTGGCCATGATGGATGGCTGGCGCGGCATCAGGGAAACCTGGCCGGCCGCCCTCGTCGCCGGTGCCAGCTTCGCCATCACCCAGTACTTCACCTCCAACTTCATCGGCCCGGAACTGCCCGACATCACCTCCGCCCTGGTGAGCCTGGTGTCCCTGACCCTGTTCCTCAAGGTGTGGCAACCCAAGCGCGCCGAAGACCGCGAAGTGGTCGGCGTCTCCGGCGGTGCAGCCGTCATGGGCGGTTTCGGCGGCCCGCGCAGCACCACCCCGTCGCCCTACAGCTTCGGCGAGATCCTCAAGGCCTGGTCGCCCTTCCTGATCCTCACCGTGCTGGTCACCATCTGGACCCTGAAGCCGTTCAAGGCCCTGTTCGCCCCGGGTGGCGCGCTGGAGCACTTCGTCTTCATGTTCGCCATCCCGCACCTGGACCAGTTGGTGATGAAAGGCGCCCCCATCGTCGCCACCGCCACCGCGATTCCGGCCGTCTACAAGTTCGACCCGATCTCCGCCACCGGCACCGCGATCTTCCTCTCCGCCGTGGTCTCCATGCTGGTCCTGAAGATCAACTTTAAAAATGGTCTGACCAGTCTGGGTGAAACCTTCGTCGAGCTGAAACTGCCGATCCTCTCCATCGGCATGGTGCTGGCCTTCGCCTTCGTCACCAACTTCTCCGGCATGTCCACTACCCTGGCGCTGGTGCTGGCCGGCACTGGCGCGGCCTTCCCGTTCTTCTCGCCGTTCCTCGGCTGGCTGGGCGTGTTCCTGACCGGTTCCGACACCTCCTCCAACGCCCTGTTCGGCTCGCTGCAGGCCACCACCGCCCACCAGATCGGCGTCAACGACACCCTCCTGGTCGCCGCCAACACCAGCGGTGGCGTCACCGGCAAGATGATCTCCCCGCAGTCCATCGCCGTGGCCTGCGCCGCCACCGGCATGGTCGGCAAGGAATCGGACCTGTTCCGCTTCACCCTGAAGCACAGCCTGCTGTTCGCCGCCATGGTCGGTCTGATCACCCTGGCGCAGGCCTATGTGTTCACCGGCATGCTGGTTCACTGACCAGGGCCGGCTGCGCGTCGGTGATGCAGCAAGGGAATGGCCTCGGGGAGGCTCGCCTACATAGGTAGGCTCGGCTCCCCCGGCCATTTCCGCCCTGTATCGCTCCAGCGCGCCCGATCCACGTTTTCTGCCAAAACGGAAGAGCCCATGATCATCTCCGCCTCCACCGACTACCGCGCCGCCGCCCAACGCAAGCTGCCGCCCTTCCTGTTCCACTACATCGACGGCGGCGCCTACGCCGAGCACACCCTGCGCCGCAACGTGCAGGACCTGGCCGACATCGCCCTGCGCCAGCGCGTGCTGCGGAACATGTCCGAGCTCAGCCTCGAAACCCAGCTGTTCGGCGAAACCCTCGCCATGCCCGTCGCCCTCGCCCCCGTTGGCCTCACCGGCATGTACGCCCGGCGCGGCGAAGTGCAGGCCGCCAAGGCCGCAGCGGCCAAGGGCATCCCCTTCACCCTCTCCACCGTCTCGGTGTGCCCGATCGAAGAAGTCGCCCCGGCCATCGACCGGCCCATGTGGTTCCAGCTCTACGTGCTCAAGGACCGCGGCTTCATGCGCAACGCCCTGGAGCGCGCCAAGGCCGCCGGCGTCACCACCCTCGTCTTCACCGTCGACATGCCCGTGCCCGGCGCCCGCTACCGTGACGCCCACTCCGGCATGAGCGGCCCCAACGCCCCGCTGCGCCGCGTGCTGCAAGCCATGACCCACCCCGCCTGGGCCTGGGACGTCGGCCTGCTGGGCAAGCCCCACGACCTCGGCAACATCTCCACCTACCGCGGCAACCCCACCGGTCTGGCCGACTACATCGGCTGGCTCGGCGCCAACTTCGACCCCTCCATCTCCTGGAAGGACCTCGAATGGATCCGCGACTTCTGGCAAGGCCCCATGGTCATCAAGGGCATCCTCGACCCCGAGGACGCCCGTGACGCCGTCACCTTCGGCGCCGACGGCATCATCGTCTCCAACCACGGCGGCCGGCAGCTCGACGGCGTGCTCTCCAGCGCCCGCGCCCTGCCCGCCATCGCCGATGCCGTGAAGGGCGAGCTGAAGATCCTCGCCGACTCCGGCATCCGCACCGGCCTCGACGTCGTGCGCATGCTCGCCCTCGGCGCCGACACCGTCATGCTCGGCCGCGCCTTCGTCTACGCCCTGGCCGCCGCCGGCGGCGCCGGCGTGAGCAACCTGCTGGACCTGATCGAAAAGGAAATGCGCGTGGCCATGGTGCTCACCGGCGCCAAGTCCATCGCCGAGATCAACGCCGACTCACTGGTGCGCGACCTGCCCCGCTGAACGGCGTCCATCCAAGACGAGGCCGCCCAAGCGGCCCGCACCCCACCGTTGATGACAGGACCTGACCGATGAGCCTGCCCGCCGCCTTCCTGCACACCGTCGAGCGCCTGATCCCCCGCGACCGGCGCTTCGACGATGCGCTCTCCACCCTCGCCTTCGGCACCGACGCCAGCTTCTACCGCCTCATCCCCAAACTGGTGGTGCGGGTCGAGAGCGAAGCCGAAGTCATCACCCTGCTCAAGGCCGCCCACGCCGAACAGGTGCCCGTCACCTTCCGCGCCGCCGGCACCAGCCTCTCCGGCCAGGCCATCAGCGACTCGGTGCTGATCGTCCTGGGTGACAACTGGAACGGCCGCGACATCCGCAAGGGCGGCGAGCAGATCCGCCTGCAGCCCGGCGTCATCGGCGCCCAAGCCAACGCCTGGCTCGCCCCCTACGGCCGCAAGATCGGCCCCGACCCGGCCTCCATCAACGCCTGCCAGATCGGCGGCATCGTCGCCAACAACGCCAGCGGCATGTGCTGCGGCACCGCCCAGAACAGCTACCACACCCTCGCCGGCCTGCGCCTGGTGCTGGCCGACGGCACCCTGCTCGACAGCGAAGACCCGGCCAGCGTCGCCGCCTTCCAGGCCAGCCACGGCGAGTTGCTGGAGCGCCTGGCCGAACTCGGCCGGCAGACCCGCGCCAACACCGAACTGGCCGCGAAGATCCGCCACAAGTACCGCCTGAAGAACACCACCGGCCTGTCCCTCAACGCCCTGGTGGACTACGACCAGCCGCTGGACATCCTCACCCACCTGCTGGTGGGCTCCGAAGGCACCCTCGGCTTCATCAGCGCCGTCACCTACGACACCGTGCCCGAGCACCCGCACAAGGCCTCCGCGCTGATCGTCTTCCCCGACGTGGAAACCTGCTGCCGCGCCGTCCCCGTGCTCAAGCAGCAACCGGTCTCCGCCGTCGAACTGCTGGACCGCCGCAGCCTGCGCTCAGTGCAGGACAAGCCCGGCATGCCCACCTGGGTCAAGGGCCTCTCCGCCAGCGCCTGCGCCCTGCTGATCGAATCCCGCGCCGCCAGCGCCAGCCTGCTGCACGAACAGCTCGCCCGCATCACCGCCTCCATCGCCGACTTCCCGGTGGAGCAGAAGGTCGACTTCAGCGAAGACCCGGTCGTCTACAACCAGCTGTGGAAGATCCGCAAGGACACCTTCCCCGCCGTCGGCGCCGTGCGCCAGACCGGCACCACGGTGATCATCGAAGACGTCACCTTCCCCGTCGAACAGCTCGCCGCCGGCGTCAACCGCCTCATCGAACTGTTCGACAAGCACCGCTACGACGAGGCCATCCTCTTCGGCCACGCCCTGGAAGGGAACCTGCACTTCGTCTTCACCCAGGGCTTCGACAGCCCCGAGCAGGTCGCCCGCTACGACGCCTTCATGCAGGACGTCGCCCAACTGGTCGCCGTCGAATTCGGCGGCGCCCTCAAGGCCGAGCACGGCACCGGCCGCAACATGGCGCCCTTCGTCGAACTGGAATGGGGCCACGACGCCTACCAGCTGATGTGGCAGCTCAAGCGCCTGCTCGACCCCACCGGCATCCTCAACCCCGGCGTCATCCTCAGCGACGACCGCGAACTGCACCTGAAGAACCTCAAGCCGCTGCCGGCCGCCGACGAGATCGTCGACAAGTGCATCGAATGCGGCTTCTGCGAGCCGGTCTGCCCCTCCAAGGGCCTGACCCTCAGCCCACGCCAGCGCATCGTCATCTGGCGTGACATCCAGGCCCGCAAGCGCGCCGGCATCGACACCCGTGAGCTGGAAGAAGCCTTCGCCTACCAGGGCGTCGACACCTGCGCCGCAACCGGCCTCTGCGCCCAGCGCTGCCCCGTCGGCATCAACACCGGCGATCTGGTGCGCAAGCTGCGCGGCGAACACGCCCACCGCCCCGGCACCGCCACCTGGCTCGCGCGCAACTTCGCCACCACCCTCAAGGGCACGCGCCTGCTGCTGGCCACCGCCAACCTCACCCGAGCCGTGCTCGGCGCCCCGCGCCTGGCGCGCCTCAGCGGAGCCCTGCACCGCGCCAGTGGCGAACGCCTGCCCCAGTGGACCCCGGCCATGCCGCAACCGGTGCGCTTCGACCCACCGGCCGCCGGCCCCGTGGGCGAGCGCCCGCGCGTGGTCTACCTCACCGCCTGCGTCTCCCGCGCCATGGGCCCGGCCGCCGGTGCCGACGAACAGATGCCGTTGATGGACAAGACCCGCCGGCTGCTGGAGAAGGCCGGCTACCAGGTGGTCTTCCCCGACAACGCCGACAACCTCTGCTGCGGCCAGCCCTTCGCCTCCAAGGGCTACGCCCGCCAGGCCGACGACAAGCGCGACGAACTGCTGGCCGAACTGCTGCGCGCCAGCCGCGGCGGCCTCGACCCGATCTACTGCGACACCAGCCCCTGCACCCTGCGCCTGGTGCAGGACCTGGACGACCCCCGGCTGAAGATCCACGACCCGGTGAAGTTCATCCGCACCCACCTGCTCGACCGCCTGGAGTTCACCCCCCAGGAGCAGCCGGTGGCCGTCCACGTCACCTGCAGTACCCAGCACCTGGGCGAATCCCAGGCGCTGATCGACCTGGTCAGCCGCTGCACCCGCCAGGTGGTCGTCCCCGAAGGCATCCACTGCTGCGGCTTCGCCGGCGACAAGGGCTTCACCACCCCGGAACTCAACGGCCACGCCCTGCGCAGCCTGAAGGACGCCGTGCAGATCTGCGAGGAAGGCGTCTCCACAAGCCGCACCTGCGAGATCGGCCTCAGCCACCACAGCGGTATCGACTATCACGGCCTGGTCTACCTGGTGGACCGGGTCACCCGCCCCCGCGCGGACTGAACCTCAAGAGCCGTGCCCGGCACGGATTGCGCCCCGCCTCGAGCGGGGCTTTTTTATGGTTCTTCACCGCCCTGCAACTGCGATTCCCGACAGCAACGTGTGTGCGCACACTGCAGTGTTGCCAAGCGTGGGACGGTGGGGCGGCGACAGGTCCCCCAGCAGAAAACCTGAACCGCCCTCCCCGCCACCCTGTCCACCTTCATGAGCCCGCTTCGCGCCGGCTCGCCCATCTCGGACATCCGTGCTCCACCCGGCCTTCCCGCGAGGCCCACTCCGAGTGCCACAGAACGAAGAGAGGACCACCCCCATGAAACGCACTGCCCTGCTGCTCGGCGCCACCCTGCTGGCGTCCCCCCTGGCCTTCGCCGACGACCTCTGCACCCTCAACCTGCAGAAGATCAGCGACCAGCTCGCCACCGCCACCACCCTCGGCGATCCGCTCAAGCAGGAAGTCCAGGACCTGCGCGCCAAGGCCGAACAGGCCAAGACCCACGGCGACACCGAAGGCTGCATCAGCGCCTCGAACATGGCCCTGCAACGCCTGCAGCGTCCCAACACCGACGGCGGCAGCGCCGGCGCGTCGCAGTAGAGGCAGGTAGAAGGATCGCGACAAGGCGGCCCGGCAGTACGCCGGGCCGCAGAGACGGTAAGGCCCCGCCCGAGCGGGGCTTACTCGTTGGTGCGGGCGGCGCGTTCCAGCAGGGACACGGCGAGCTGCCGCAGTTGCTGCAGGTCCACCGGTTTGGTCATGCAGGCATCGGCGCCCCGGCGGCGCGCCTCGGCCAGCAGGGCGTCGTCGGCCGCAGCACTGACCACCATCACCGGCATGCCCTGCAGGTGGGCGGAGCGGCGCACCTGGTCGAGCACCTGCAGGCCGTCGCCGTCGGGCAGGTCCAGGTCCAGCACCAGCAGCGCCGGGGTCATCTGGTCGAGGGTGGCGAGGGCGCGCCCAATGGAGCCGACCCCGCGCACGTCGGCCACTTCACGCAGCCCTTCCTTGAGCACCTTGAGGCAGGCCGGGTGGTCCTCAACGCAGAGCACTTCCGGCAGGGTGATGGCGCCGATGTGCTCGTTGAGCGAGCCCTGGGGCTGGGGTGCGGCGGCGCTGGGCAGGTCGATCCAGAAGCGGCTGCCGACGCCGGGGGTGCTGCTGAAGCCGATCTGCCCGCCCATCAGCTCCGCCAGTTCGCGGCACAGCACCAGGCCGATGCCGGTCCCCGGGATGGTGGAGTTTTCCCGGCCCAGGCGCTGGAACGGCTGGAACAGCATGGCCTGCTGCTCTTCGCTGAGGCCCGAGCCGGTGTCGGCCACCCACAGGCGCACGCCGGTGGCGCGCACTTCGTAGCCGAGGCTGACCATGCCCTGGGGGCTGTTGTACTTGACCGCGTTGGACAGCAGGTTGAGCAGCACCTGGCGCAGGCGGCGGGCATCGGCCATGACGAACAGCGCCGATTCGGGCGCGGCCATCATCTGCAGTTGCAGCTGGCGTGACTGCAGCTCGGGCTGGATCAGCTCGGCGCAACTGGTCAGCAGCGGGCCGATGTCCACCGGTTTGAGCTGCAGCTGCTGGCGACGGCTCTCGATGCTGGAGAGGTCGAGGATGTCGTCCACCAGCGAGGTGAGGTGCCGGCTGGCGTTGACGATCTCCTGGGCGTACTCGCCCTCCTCCCGGCGCTCCTCGCGGCCTTCGGCATCCAGGGTGATGAGCTGGGCGAAGCCGTGGATGGCGTTGAGCGGGGTGCGCAGCTCGTGGCTCATGCTGGAGAGGAAGCGGCTCTTGGCCTGGCTGGCGGCCTGGGCCTCGCGGGTGGCGCGACGCAGCTCCTCTTCCACCTCCTTGAGGCGGGTGATGTCCACGTGGGTGCCGGCCACCAGCTTGGCGTGGCCGTCGGCATCCCGCTCCAGCACCTTGCCGCGGCTGAGCAGCCAGGCGTATTGCCCATTGGCATCGGCGAAGCGGTACTCGGCGTCGAAGTTCTCCTGCTCGCCGGCGGAGAACTGGGTGCGCAGCTGGCGCAGCCGCTCGATGTCGTCGGGGTGCACGCGCTTGTTGAAGTCGGCCAGGCTGAGGTGGTCGCTGGGCAGCCCGAAGCGCCGGGCGAAGCGCCCGCTGATGCGGATGGTGTGGGCCTGCGGGTCGGTCTCCCAGATGCTCTCGGTGGTGCTCTCCAGCACCAGCTCCAGGTTGCGCTGGGCCTGGAAACGCTCCTGCTCGCTGGCCTGCAACTGGGCACCGGTGTGCTGCACCGCCTCGGCCATGTCGGCCAGCTCCTGGATGCCGCTCTGCGGCGCGGCGGGGTGGTAATCGCCCCGGCCCAGGCTGCTCATCATTCCGACGATGCCGGACATGGGCACCGACAGCTCGTTGGACAGGCGCCGCGAGCGCGACCACATCCAGGCGAAGAACAGCGCGTAGAAGAAGGCCAGGCCGGCGATCAGCAGGTAGCCGATCTGCTGGTAGCGCTCGGCCAGGCGGTTGGTCTCGCTGAAGATGTTGGCCTCGTCCACCACCATCATCAGGCGCCAGCCGGTCTGCGGGATCTCGGCCCAGGCGACCATCTGCTTGCGCCCGCCCAGCACCACTTCCTGCACGTTGCCCTTCTCACCGCTCATGGCCGCCAGCAGCGGGCGCATCTCGGGGAAGCGGTCGAGCTTGAAGTCCTCGGGCTTGAGCATCTCGCGGCGCACCGCCTCCTCGTAGGAGTAGCTGGTGAGCTCGCGCAGGCGGAAGTCGCGCTCGCCGGCCTCGGGCAGCGCCATGATGCTGTTGTCGCGGCTCACCAGCATGGCGTAGCCCTGCCACGGCACCTTGAGGCCGCCGATCTCCTTGAGCATCTTGTCGACGGTGATGTCGAGGCCCACCACGCCATCGAGGAAGTCGCCGGTGTACACCGGGGCAATGGCGGACATCATCCAGCCCTGCCCGGCCGGGTCCAGGTAGACGTCGGTCCAGACCACGCGGCGCAGCGGGTTGTGGGTGGCGTCGGCGAGGTAATAGAAGTTGTAGTCGGGTATCACCATGTCATGGGGATACTGCTCGGGGGTCATGAAGAAGGGGTAGATGCGGTTGTAGCTGTCCCAGGTGTTGAAGTAGACCGCCGCCATCAGCGGGTCGGATTCGCGGATGGACTTCATCAGCGGGTCCAACTGCGACAGGCGCATCACCTTCTCGCGGTCCTGCTGCGCCGGCGGGGTGCTGTTGGCATAGAAGGAGGCGGCACGGCCGTCGTCGCTGCGGGTGTAGAACACCCCGTCGGGGGTCTGCGCGTGGCGCTGGCGCTCCAGGGCGTCGGGGCGGAAGTCCTCGTGGTGCAGCGCGCGGTAGGCGGCGTCGCGGTACATCCGCGTCAGCACCTCGATGCTGTGCAGGCGCCCGTCGATGATCTTGCCCTCGCGCACCACCGCGCTGCTCAGGTCCTCCAGCGCGCTGCGCTGCAGGTAGTCCACCTGCGCATCGCGGATGGCGCCGTTGGTCAGCAGGTAGACGGCGATCAGCACCGACTCCACGAGGATCAGCGGAATCAGCGCGCTCTGCACGAACGCCCGCCAGATCCACTGGCGAAGGGGATGACGTGAACGCAGCATGGGACGCTCTCTGTAAGGGACACCCTGACGATAGCTGGCAATCATATGTCATGCGGCCAGCCCACCCCCAATTATCGCGGGGCTGTCGACGTTGCCCGGGTTTTGGCGTACGATGCGCCCCTGCTCTAGAGCGAGCATCGGGGCCGATTAGGATTCGACGCCGGTAACAAAACTCTAGGGGCATGCCGAGCTGGCAGCAGACCTCGTAAATCAGTTGCTGCACTTTAATAGTTGCCAACGACGACAACTACGCTCTGGCTGCTTAATGCGCCAGCAGTCGCTAGGGGATGCCTGTAAACCCGAAACGACTGTCAGATAGAACAGGATCGCCGCCAAGTTCGCTGTAGACGTAACGGCTAAAACTTATACAGCTCGCTCAAAGCACCCTGCCTGTCGGGCGGCAATGAGCTAACTCAGTAGACCAGGCTAAGCATGTAGTCCCGAAAGCGGAGAACTGGCGGACGGGGGTTCAAATCCCCCCGGCTCCACCAAATAAACCCCTGATTTTCCTAGAGAAATTCAGGGGTTTTTCTTTGGGTGTCGAAAAAGTGTCGAAAAGCATAAGCCGAACACAAAAAGGAGGGTGGCAGAGCCACCCTCCAAAACAGAGCATCAGAAGTCGAATTTGAGCTGCCCCGGATGACTCCGGTAGTGGGCACAAACATCCTCCCACTTACCGAAACGGCGCCGCTTGTACTGGTGGACATACACCGTGCGGAGGCGATTTCCAGACCGCCGACGAGAAGTAGTCATGATCACTTCTCCTTCTTGCGGCGGATGCGCAGGCGCCAGGCTTTCAAACCATAGGCATGCGCGTCCAAGAGGCGCTTACCGCACCGCCGGTAGCGGCAGTACACGTACTCAAACTCATCAGTAGGTTCTTTCATGTTGGGGGGTTCCTATAAAAGGAAGCCCCTCAAGACCAAGGTGAGTTTTTACCTACCAACCCCTTGACCACTGAGGCCATCCAGGCCTACAAGAGATTGTGTGCGTTTATGCATATGCGTATAGTAAGTCCCCACCTCCAGTCCTGAAGGGCTTGAGCGTAGGCGTTTTGACAGGCTTAGTTTTCCAGACCTGACTGTCTCTGCGCCGGATGATGCCCTTGCTACCTAAAGGTAGCGAGGGCGTTCTTTTTACTGGATAGAAATCCAGCAATTTAAATGCTATCGAGACTCGTAAGAGCCGGTCAAGCATTTCCTCACATCGCACGAGCCTTTTACCTACAGGCTCGGTCCGAATCCCTTCGGGAAGCGCCATTAAATTGCCATGTCGCATCGACGTGGACACAAGATATGCCCCCATTTACTCCATTGCAAGGCGAGGAGTACTGAACAAGCTGTGGATAACTTGTGCGCAGAAATTTTGAGGCCATAAGGCTCAAGGCCTTGAAGCACTAGGCTTCCAGATAAGCCATTTTTTTTCGCCTTCTCCTGAGCATTTTTTGACCAACAAAAATGTGGCACTACATGTTGTGTTGAGCGGAATCGCTTGTAAGTGGTCCGAATCGAAGAGCGTCTCGCAGATGCTCAGGCGCCAGATGCGCATACCGCATCGTCATGGCGACGGTGGAATGCCCCAGGATTTTCTGAAGGGTGAAGAGGTTGCCGCCGTTCTGGATGAAGTGGCTGGCGAAGGTGTGGCGCAGGACGTGGGCAGCCTGCCCTTTCGGGAGCTTGATGGTGGTTCGCTTCAAGGCCCGGCGGAAGGATGTGATACACGACGTGAACTGCCCGTGTGTGCGCCAGTGCTTCCTGAGTCGATCCGCAAGCTCCCTGGATATCGGGACAGAACGGACCTTCCCTGACTTGGTGCCGGCATAGGTGACAACATTCCCCTTCAGGCGGTTTGGGGGGAGCTTTTCGGCCTCCGACCATCGGGCCCCCGTGGCGAGGCAAAGCAGCGTCACCAGCTCGGTATGCGGGTTCTCACAGCCGGTACTGATCGAATCGAGCAGTTCGCCTATCTGGTCCTGGGTGAGCCAGGACAGTTCACGCTCTTGCAGCTTGAGCGGCTTCACGCTTGCGAGTGGGTTGTCATAGTCGAGCTGGCCCAGGTCACGCAGTTCGTTAAACACGGCGCGGATGTAGCCGAGTTCGTTGTTCATCGTCTTCGGTGACACACCCGCATCGAGACGTTTACGCCGCATGGCGGAGTAGTCTGAAGCGTCAAGGAGCCTTGCAATCGGGTTACGCAGACGAACAGCCACCTGCTCCAGCTTGGAGAGACGACGCTTTCCGTCACGGAGTGAGTGCCCGTGCAGGTTGTACCAGAGGCTGATCAACTCAGAGAGGCGGCGACGGTCCTTCGGTTTGGGTGTCCATGAAGGGGCCTCGATAACCCTGGCACGGCAAGTGGCTTCGAAGCGCTGAGCCTCCCCCTTGGTCTTGAAGGTCTTGCGAAAACGCTTGCCCTTGATGGGTTCGGTGTCGACTCGCCAACGACCGTCAGGCAGTTGCGTGACAGCCATTACACGGCCCTCCCCCACCTGACATGGCGTTCCTCAAGTAGTTGCTTGATGTGCTTGTAGACGTCGTGTGCGGTCATCTCCTTGGCGGCGTAGTGGTCGCGGATCACAGGCCAGCATTCCCAGGTCTGGAGCCGTTCAAAGGCGGTCTTTGCGCCCACTCGCTCCCGTGCAAGCAGGCTGACGAAGTTTCCCAGGAACAGCTCGACGTTCTTGCCCGAGAAGCCCCGTGCGGTCTTGTGGTAGCGCCTGTATTCGGTTTCATCGATGAGCGAATCGACGGGGACGTCGACCTGTACGTCGTTGCGGATGAGCGTCCAGATGGGTTCGTAGTAGCCGGGACGGGCCAGCAGGCGGAACTGACCCAGGCCATAGCGCCACAGGCCGTCGAGGTGATGGGTGAAGGCTTCGTAGGTCTTGGTGTCGATGGGCTGGCCGCTCTTGGCGTCGATGGAGCCGGAGGCGAATTGCTGGACGATGGAGTGGTGGTAGCGCAGTTCGATCCGCCAGACGTCGGCCTCGGGGTTGTAGTTGTGGGGGTCGTCGTCACAGAACGAGTCTCGACGCTTCCAGACGCTTTCCCAGTAGTCGAGCTTGTCCGTGACGCGGGCCTGCTCGGTCTTGTTGTAGAGGCAGAGCTGAATGCCGCTGGCCGAGCCGAACATGAAGGTTTCGCCGCGTCCGTAGACGCTGGACTTGGTGTCCCATTGGATTTCGTTGATGCCCGAGATGTCGCGGTGTGTCCGGGCCCGGCAGTGCATGCGGGCAACCAGGTCGGCGGGCGGGGTCCAGTTCTGCAGGTCCAGGGCGAGGTGAACGGCGCACTGGTTGACCTCAACATGGGTGAGCAGGTGTTCGGCGTAGCGGTCCATGCGGGCCTGTAGCCGGTGGGGGCTGAGGGCGTCGATGGCGTGGGGGGAGACTTCGATTTTGACGTGGGGGCCGATGCTGTCGACCTTGGCGTTGAAGTTCTTCACCAGCAGGACGAAGCCCAGGTCGGCGTTCTGTAGCTTGTACTGGTAGCCGGAGTCTTTGCTGACACGTCCGGCATGCCACCGCTCTCCAGCGAACTCGACGATGGTCCCCGGGTTGTCGAAGAGTTCGATGACGCCGGGTCGTATCAGTCCCCGGTAGAGCTGACGCACCGTATCCACGCCACACCGCAGGAGGGTGACGCGACCCAGGTCGGTCATTTTCAGGGTGTGGGGGTCAATGAACATCCGGCCCTTCGGGTCTTCATTGCAAAGGGCGTCGACTCTCAAGAGGTCTTTGGCTGCCATGTTCGAATCTCCAACATTGGCCAGTATTGGCCGTTTCAAAATGGGTTTGTCTGACGTGTTACAGGGGCGTCAGCGGCGCGCGTGCGGCCTGTCGTGCGCTCGTGCCTTGCGCTCCCTCCAGGCCGCACGCGCGCTCAGCACTGCCCCTAGGGCGCGCTGTAGCCGAGGGTTGAGGGCCATACCCTGGCGGGGACCTCTGCAAGGCCCTGGGATATGGGGGCCGCCACTTTGGGCGGGGCGTTGGGGTCAGGCGGTGGGGCGGTGGCCGCTGGGGTGCTGTTGCGGGGCTGGCCCTGGCAGGTGAAGCGGGATTCCCAGTCTTCGTAGGTGACCCGCACCACGCATTCACCCTGGGGCTTGAAGCGGTACCCACTGGACATGAGCTGCCAGGAGTTGAGGTTGATCACCTGCCCTTGGGCGTCGGTCATCTGGAAGAGATAGATGACGCCTTTGTCGGCCATGTACAGGGTGCCGATGATGGAGATGCGGCGGTCACCGAAGGGGTGCGCTAGCTGAACAGGCGGGCTACCTGGCTGAAGGCCCACAGGCACGCCAGGAAGGAGGCTACCCGCAGGATCACCCGGCGCAGCAGCCACAGCCCCAGGCTGGCCAGTGCCTTGCAGCTGGTTCGGGTCACCCGTTTGAGCAGGGGCAGCGGCTGTTTCAGCAGGCGGAGCAACGCCGAAAGTAACTGGCCCCATCCATGCCGAAAAGCCAACGCAAGCGGCAATAAATACCAGTAGTAGCAGTAACTTAGGCGACCTGAAGAGGCTCTTGCCGGCTTTGGTGTCATGGTGCGCTCCCGTGGCGGTGGAGTCGTAGAGGGCGAAGGTCTGCTTCTTGATCCGCTTGTATTCGATGACGGTCCCTTCCATGGGCGGGCGGTTGATCTGGGCGTCGTGCTGGGCCTCTTTGTAGCGTCCGGGGATGCCGATGACGGCGAGGTTGGAATGCCGGTAGGCCATCTCGCTGGTCATGCGGATGTCGTCGCGGATGTAGGCGATGTTGGGTGTGGTGAGGACGATGTCCCAGTTGAAGTGGCGGTGCCGGGTCCAGGCGTCGAGCCAGCCCATGGGGCGGTCGGCCTCGGCGGCGGCTTCGGGGCCTCCGGGGAAGTCGAAGCGCTTGAGGTCGCTGTCGCGCCAGGACTTGGGAAACACCAGCTGGGTTTCGTCGAAGATGATGAAGGCGCCGCGCGGTGCCCACTGGAACCACGTGCGCATGCGCTCGAGGTCAGTGAGCGATTCGAGCGAGAGGTTGATGATTTCGCTGGTGTTGGGCAGGTCGGGGAAGACGGTGTAGGCGCGGTCCAGGGTGAAGCCGCGGATGTTGGTGATGATGACGCGCCCCTGCAGCAACGCGGGGATGGCGTCATCCTGAAGGGCGCCGGAGGTCTTGTAGGAGCCGTTGGGGCCGTGGTGGATTTTGATCGACATGGTCAGCGTCCTATGAAGGGCACGAACCGCATGACGAAGCGGGTGCTGAGGGCGGAAAACAGGATGTTGAGGGCCTGGGGGATGCCGAAGAACGAGAGGGCGCTGCTGATCTGCGGGGGCAGTGCGGAGAACGCGGAGCGGACAGCCGAGGACAGGCCCAGGCTCTGGATGATTTCCCGTGCGGCAACGAAGGCGATTTCCATGCACAGGGTGAGGCTGGAGAAGTAGCTGTAGATGGCGGCCTTGGTGGCGACCAGCAAGGCGTCCTTGAAGTAGTCGTAGATACCTTGGGCGAGGAAGTCCCAGGCGGCCTGGAAGAAGCCGATGATCGGGTCGAAGAAGCCGGCGATGGTGTCCATGGTCAATCCCTCAGAACGATGGTGGCGGCGATGACGCTGGCCACGAGCAGGAGGATCTGGCGCAGGTAGGCCAGTTCGGTGGCGTAGTCGGTGAGGCAGATGCTCAGGGTCTGGCCGAGGACGGTGAACCGCTCGCAGGGCAGCGAGCCGGCACCCTGGCCGAGGTTGACGTCGAAGACGCCCTTGAAGCTGTTCATCTGTTGCTTGAGCTTGTCGTTGAAGAGCTGGCGAGCCTGTTCGGCCTTGGCGGCCCACTCTTTGTTGGCGTTGTCGAAGCTGCCGGCCTTGGGTGGCTTGAGGCTGCTGCCCTTGTCCGGGTCTTTGCCGCCACCGGTTCCGCTGCCGGGGTCTTTGTCCTTGTCTTTGTCACCGTCGGTGCCGCCGTCCTGGCCGTCGCCGCCGGGGTCCTTGTCGCCACCCCCACCGACGCCGCCACCGCCGCTGGGGTCTTTGTCCTTGTCGCCCTCCTTGTCGCCGCCACCGTCGCCATCGGTGGGCGTCTTGACGCAGGTGGTGCCGGACCAGGACCAGCCTTTGGGGCAGCCGGGGTCGTTGGGGTCGGATGGGGGAGCGTCGGGGGTGTCGGCGGGGTTCAGCGGGTCGCCGGTTTCGGGCTGGGCCCAGTTCCAGCCGGAGCAGGGTTCTCCGGTGCCGGTGAGGATGTAGTTGCAGAAGCTGTCGACCTGGGAGCCCTTGACGAGGTAGCAGCTGGTGTAACGCGGGCGGCCAGTATCCTTGAGAGCGAAGGTGCAGCTATCTACGCAGGCGCTCGCCGGGGACTGGGACAGCGAGTAGGTGCGACCGTTGGAGACGACGATGCCGGCAATGCTGCCACGGGTGAGGATGTCGCCGGTTTCGGCTTTGCAGTCTTTGTCAGGAACGATGCACTCGCCGGTGTTGGGGTCGTAAAGCGTGCCGGGATCGCAGCCATCGCCGAAGCGGGTGAGCATGATGTAACGGTCGATCCAGTTACCCCAATAGAGCTCTTGATAACTGCACCGGACTAGCTTGGTAGCCGGCTCGATGGGGCCGTGCAGGGTGAAGCCACGGCGGTAGTCGGATGTACCGGCTGCGTTGCCGGTCAACGCCAGCTTGCACGCGGCCATGGGGCTGGGGGAGGCGATAGGCGCATCCGGTGTGCTTAAGCTCCAGATGTACTTGGCCTGAACACTCAGCGGAGCGAGCAAAGCCAGCACCGTGACGACCAGAACGTTGAGGCGGGCGAGGTTGAGGGGCATTGCCACGTCTCCACACAACAAAAAGCCCGGCCCTTTCCCAGCAGCCGGGCGGTTCTCAGTGGCCTAGAAAAACTCGCCGGTGCGGTAGCCCGTGATGAAGGCGCCCGCGACGAGGGTTCCCAGGAAGAGGGACCAGATCACCGGCTTACGCCTTGCGGAGCATGCCGAAGACCACGCCCGCGCAAGCCAGGACGGACAGCGCGATGGCGACGTAGCCGGCCACGGTGCCCGCGTCGGACTTGGCCGCTTCCATGGATGCCTTGATGGCGGCGGTGTCGATGATCGACTCACCGGCAGCGAAAGCCGGCACGGCGGTGACGGCGGAAACGGACAGGGCGATGCAGGTGTTGCGGAACAGGTTTTTCATGAGATGCCTCACTTTGCTTTGCGAAGGATCGACGCGATCCAGCCCACGGCCAGACCGGTCAGGAACACCCCGAGGGTGCCGGCGAAACCGATGCCGAACGCCTTCGGGGAGAACCCACCCGTAACGAGGATGTCGACGTAGCCGGCAGCCTCCGGGGGGATCAGGTAGGCCTGCCGCCATTCGGTCTGGACGCACAGCGAGCCCACCCAGCGGGTGCAGACTTGAACGGCGGCAAGCGACATGGGGGACCTCCTCAGGGGTGCATGTTTCCGAGGGCGATCGGCGCGTACTGCTCAACCGTGCTCAGCCCATCGACGTACCCGGCGAGGAAGCCGCCCGAGAAGCCCAACGCGGCGATGAACAGGTAACGCGCCATGCTCAGCCCCTCCCCTGCTCAGGTCAGGACTTGGCCGGCTCAGCAGCCGGGGCGGTCGGTTGGGGTTGATTGCGGGTGTTGCCGCTGGGGGCAACCGGGCGCGGTTTGACCGCTTCGATGTGCAACGCCAGATTCTTGCCCTTGTTCTGGCCGCCCCGGTCCACCTCGAAGGTGATGCGGACCATCTCCAGCGGCTGGAACTGAGCCCCAGCGGCGAAGACTTCATCGGCGTAGTCGTCAGCCACCGCCATGCCGATGATCGAGAGCCCGTGCTCGGTCTTGCCGTCCGGCTCATCGCCGTAGAAGACCTTCACGTACTTCGCTCCCTCCATCTCGGTTTTCTGAGTGCCCAGGAATGCAACTTCCATGATCGAACGTGCCATTTGAGTGACCTCACTTGAGTGCGCGTTAGTGCGCGGTTTGCCTTTCAGCAGGCCGAGCGATCCCACACGGGCGAACTTTCGTTTTCGCCCGAGTGCGTGGTCGGTCTGCTGGGGTTTGAATCGCGGCCTATGCGTGGCCGGTTACTCGGTTAACACCAAGGGCGCTGCCCTTGTCATCCCGCTCTTGCCGCCGAGGGCTCGGGAGCAGGGAGGGAAGAGCGTTCTCCCTACTCCCGCGCTGAGGCTTTCAGGGGGGAGGACGGTCAAGGGTTCGCTGCGCCCGGCGCTCCGTTTGACCGAACGGTGAAACGTGTTCGGACAAGCCGGTGCGGCGGCCCTGGACCGGGGCGGGTTCGGTGTGGGGGTTCGGCCGGGGCCAGAAGCCAAGGGCCTTGGCGAACCGGAGCGACAGCACCACGAACAGAACCGCGAAGGCGGCGATGAACAGAGCGTCACCCATGGCTCAGGCCTCCAGGACCAGACCGAACGGGTCGGCAGGCCGGGAGGAACTGGCGAGCTGTTCGATGACGTGACGCCCCCACTGCTCGGCCATCGCATCGGCAATGCCCTGATAGGTGCGGCTACGGTTCTTCCAGCGGTCGGGGCCTGGCCCCATGTAATGCACCACAGGCGCCCGCCCCTCGACGATGTCGGTAGGCACCAGCTTCGGCAGGTTCTCCAGCCAGAAGTGGGTTTCCTTGCGTTCGCCGTGGCCGAACATCCAGGGTTGAACGATCTGGTCCGGCTTTCGGATATGGCTCGAAATCACCGACTTGGGGTTCTCCAGGGCCTTGAAGCGAACCGGGGCAGCCATCAGAGCACGAACGAAGTCGAGCGCCCTGCCCTGGCGGCCATCGGCGATCTTGGCGGCGAAGTGACGAGCACCGGAAACCGCCAGATCAGTGCAGGGCGGATGCGCGATCAGCAGATCCCAGCCCCAGTCGAGAACCTCCAGAACATCACCCTGGATGTGCTCGCCCTCGGTTTCCGATGGCAGCAGGTCACAACTCACGGCGTAGAAGCCGATGCGAGTCAGTGCATCACGCACGCGGCCAGAGAATTCGCAGGCCACCAGGGCGGTGGGTTGATGCCTAGACATGGCTCAGTCTCCGAAGGGTTCGTGAATGGGCACGAAAGGGGTGGGCGGCCCGCTGTCGAAGACAACGTTCCAGTACTTCGGGGCGCGGCGCGCGGGCCTGTGTTTCTCGCAGAACGAGGCCGGCTGGCAGACCCATTTCCCATCGACCCTGGACATCTGCGCGGGGCGGCAGTGGTCGCATGCCGTGGACCGGGAGGCTGCGGGGGCGACCGGGGCGGCGCGGGACCAGCAGACAGAGCAGGCGCAGCCCACGGGGTGCGGTTTGTGCAGGTAGCGGTGCATCCCCATCGGCGACACCCTCACGGCAGAAACTGTGCTCCAGGCGGACCACCACCTCGGCATTCAGCGAACGCCGAGAGGCACTGGCCGCCCGTTCGATGCGAGCCCGGAGCAGCTCAGGCAGGCGCAGGGCGAATTCAGCGTCGGCGCGGCTCATAGGTCGTCCTTGTCCAGCATCTGCTGGACCAGTAGCGCCACGTTGACCATCACGTACTTGCCGACCTTGTGAGACGGCAGGTAGCCGTTGCGAATCCAGCCCCACACCACATCGTGGTCGTCACCCATCCGAATCCAGTCGGCGAACTGGCGCCACGGCATCAGCGGCGGCGGGGTCAAATAGTGTTCACGGTCCATGACCTAGCGATCCTTCACAGAGGGTGAGCGGGTGCCCCGGTACAGGGCGTTATCCACAAGCGCGGAGAGGCGGGAGGCCTGTGCGGCATCGAGGTGACCGGCCACGCGGAACAGCAACAGCAGTTGGCGGAACCTCAGCGCAGCCGCGAAGGCGTCGCGGTGCGGGGCGTAGCGGATGACGCGGAGCAAGCCACACAGCAGCGCGGCAAGCGTCGGGTTGGCGTGAGCCGGCGAGACAGAGGGAGCGCGGGGAACGCAGGGTAGTTGGTTGATTCCTTCCACATCCTTGGCCTTTGCTGCACTATATTGGACTTTGCTGGAACATAGTCTGGACTATTTCCAGGAACATGTACTGACTATTGCACATGGACTATGTCCAGGCAATATTCCATGCGATGATTTTAGTGAATTAGATGACTATCTCAGATAGAGCACGGCTATTAATCGAGCTGACGAACTTGAACACCCTCACTCGGGCTGGTGAAACCAACTACGACAGGTGGACAAGCATTCGGAGAGGAAAGGCGCGGGTTGGCGCAGACGAGATTGAGATTCTCGGGAAGGTCTACCCTGCTTATCGGTGGTGGCTGACGACAGGGGAAGTGATGCCAGAGGTTGGGCAAACTAGCCCGGAATACGACGAAGCGCATTCCAACTTGGACAAACCAAGCGCGGTATAGACGTTACAGCCAGAGCGGCGGCCCGCTGGTTCTCCCGGCGAGACCGCCCGCAGCAAGAGCAAGAAGAAGCGACTACGGAGGAAACGCCAGCTCCTCCACAATGAGCATCCCACCCGGCGCCCTAACAGCCAGCTTCACCGCCCCTTCCAGCACCTCCACCACCTCGACCTCGATTCCCTGAGTCAGCAGCAACCGCATGACCCGCTCATCCGGCTCGCCCTCGAGAATGTTGATCGACACCACGTCACCAGCACGACAGACACCTTGATGAAGCTGCATGTGATGTACCTCACATTTTTGACGGAGTGAGAACACCACAGCAGGCGACCAAGGCGCGAGAGCGGTTAAGCGGGTTCAGACGTTTCTGAAGAAACTTGAGCACCCCAGCTACCACAGAACGCACAGGAACTCAGACAAGGAGCCCAAGGAGCAGAGCAGCCCATGGGGTCACACCAAAGCTAAATTGACGGATCACACGATCAACGCCAATTTATGCCTACCTGCCGACAACGCAGCAGAAAGGACTCTGACAATGAAATTTCCCGCCGCCGCACTCGGGCTTGCCCTCTTGGCACTGACCACACTCAGCGCAGCCGACGAGCCCAAAGACCCCACCCAGAATGACGCGATAGACACCGCGAGCAAGGCAATCACCGACTTCATCATCAAGCCAATGAGCCAAGAACTCAGCGACCGGATGATGCGAGGCTTCGCGGAAAACGAAGGCGTAATGGCCCCAGCGGCAAGAGAGTATTTGAAGCAACGAAAGATCGAAGAGCAGATTGCCTACGACGAAGAAATGAAGCGTAGGCACGCCGCCATCGTGGAAGCCAAGCGCTGCAAGGTCGACTGCAAACCCCGCCCGATCCAAGAGTGCCTGAAGCCTGACTACACCATTGATGCTGATGTGATTGGTTGTTCAAAGGGTGAAATAACGAAATCTTGGTAAAACTCTGGAAGGTTGAAATTGCACAACAAAAATCTCAACAAAGAGCATCAGTTCTCTGAATTTAATCAGCTTTACCAATACCTAAATAAATTGGATGAACGAGGAATAGTGCTCTCAGTTTCAGCATTTACTGAAGAGAGCCTTGGAAGACTAATCAAAGCATACTTCCGGCCAGTAAAATCAACATCAGACTTACTAGATGGATTCAATGCACCTCTTGGGACCTTCTCTTCGAGAATCAAAATCTCTCACTCAGTAGGTCTATTACAAGATCAGCAGTTCAGCGACCTGGAAAGACTCAGAAAAATAAGAAACCACTTTGCGCATACATGGAAAAAATTAGAATTCGAAGACAAAAAAATCTCAGAACACATTAAGGAATTAAGTTACAGCAGAATCACAGAAGAATTCCCTGAAACCCTGAGAGATAAATTTATCAGCTCAATGACAAGCATGATCATTGAACTAGAGTGCGCCAAACAAGAAATCGAGAGGAGCAGAAAAACACTAAAAATCACCACAAGCAACTTAATAGCGGGCTTTGCCGGTGACTATAAAAATCAAATAGAATCAGCAAGAAAGGAACTAAAAGAAACCCTAAAGCAATTACCTAACGAAAACAAAGAAAAAGAGAAATTCTACATTACAGCACTTAACCGTCTTTCGGAGAGAGTTAAGTACATAAACTGGAACACTGAATCTGAGCGCGAGGAAATTATTGAACTCCACCTCCAGATAAAGACATTCCTACATTCACTTGCAATAGAAAAGACATAGAAGAATCGACAGCAAAGGGTTAAGTGAAGACGGCCAACTGTTATCAGCCGAAAACTCAATAGTGCATACAGCTTCTGTCGAAAAAGTTTCGAAAATACAAACCAGCACTGCCCAGAATACGCGAGTAGCTTTCCATGAAGGCTCCAAATTGACTGGCGTTAGCAGGTAAAGCCCAGCTAACTCACCCATACTGCAATACAGGGTATAAAAACTAAGCACCAGCCATCTTAATTAAACTGACCCAGCTATTAACTGGGCCAGCGACACATGATAAAAGCAAACTCAAGCACTAAGCAGTCACTCCAAACCAGATCTAGACCTTTCAAATTTTGAAATCATTTCCTTAAGAAGCCCCTTTGGAACACGATTTTCAAAGCGATCAAATACTACTTCGGAAGGAGCTCCAGCACTTAACATTTCGTAAACCTGCTCGAACACAATAGGAGATTTAAAATCTGCCTCTCGAACACGATGACGCTCAGTGTCGACTTCTAGCCGCCTAATCCGTGAATTAAGTACTCTCGTATTCTCCAAAATCTCAGCTAGTACATCCTCTTTAGGACGAGGCTTAGTCGGCGGTTGCGATTCGGTCATTGCTAGAATATCGGCAAAGCGATTCTCAAACTGAGGCCAATACGTATCAAAAACCTGTTCAAGAATTCTATTATCTAAACCATTGCCTGCTAATGCACTGTTTAAAGTCTTTACAAGACTCAATATACTTTCTTTAGTAGGGAAGGTGTGATTAAACTGAGCAAGCGGGTCTTCTATGTCTTTTGGATCTAAGTCTATTAGAAGAGTACAAACACGAGAAGTAGAAAGCCCCTTTGCAAGAGCGCCGGCCTCAAAAAGTATCCATGGTCTTGCTTTATTTTCCTGGGTAAGACAAATTATGCCAACAGTAGTATCCTTTAGTTGATCATTAATCTCACCAAACCATAGCGAACCTCGATCAAGGTCACGAGCTGATATCCAAGGTCTTGATGCTTGAATTACGCAACACAGCCAATCGCTAAGCAAACTCGCAACATCTTTACTACGTTGACCAGACCAACTCAGAAAAACCTTCATAAAGAATCCCTCCCTCTAACACATGAAGCTTATTAGTTTTTATTCCAACTTACCGTATAGATAGCACAGCGCCAGCATGCCACATAGCAGTGCAGCATAGGTATGGGATAAAGGTTGTAGATGTCGAAAAAGTGTCGAAACCACAGGCCGGCAATGCCCAGCACACGCCAAGTCGTACGCCCTGGAAATCCCGGATTGACTGACGTTGACAGGGAAAGCCCAGCAAAGACCATGAGCCGAAACGGGTTCAAATCCCCCCGGCTCCACCAAACCCAAGATCAAGCCCCTGACGTTCATCGAACCTCAGGGGCTTTTTCTTTGGGCCCTCGACTGGCATTTGCCATACTGCCGCTCCCAATTCCCAGGATGGAGAAGCCCCCATGACACTGACGTTGGATGCCGCCAAGGCCATACGGGACGGCGGGATTGATGCGCTGGCGGCGCTGAACGACCTGCTCCAGGAGGCACTCCCGCACCTGACGGAGGCGCAGCAGGACGACCTGACCCGGATCACTGGCAAAGCCATGGGCATGATCGTCATGGACCTCATCAACCCGGCGGTGAAGGCCTATCCCGAGCTGGAGCCGGAGCAGAAGACCTGGAAGGCCGTAGCCCGGGAAACGGCCTCGAGGCGCGCGGCCCAGGCGCAAGCCTGACCACAGCCCCCGACCGCCCATAAAAAAGACGTCCGAGGACGTCTTTTTTCATGCCCGCACCCGCCAGCACGAACGGGGCGCGAAGCCCCGCCCGCCGGCACTCAGTGCAGGGCCGCCTCGCCACGGGAGGTGACCATGCGGGTGAACAGGCGGTTGGCGTTGCCCAGGGACATCAGGTGGGCATAGATCCAGCCGAGGAAGCCGGTCTTGTGCAGCTCCAGCACCTGGGCATCGTCCAGGGCGAGGAACTTCTCTTCGTCCACCGCCAGGAAGTCCGACAGCACGAAGGTCTCCCCGCTGGAGTGGGTCAGTTGCAGGGTGCGCTTGGCCAGCAGGCCCAGTTCCTCGAGCTTGAGGACGAACAGCCGGGTGCGCTCCATCTCGGCGGAGAAGTTCTGCAGGAAGTCGATCATCTCGTCGAGGAACGCGCTGTTGCCGCCCTCCTCCACGAACAGCTCACGGCCCTCGCCCTCGTTCCAGCCTTCATAGGCCGCGTCGAAGCACACGGTGAAATTGTGGGCATCGTCCTGGGCCAGCACGAACGGGTAGCGCCGCACGAAGGCCGGGATGTAGGTGTCCGCCTGCCAGCGCTGCTGCGCGTCGAGGTAGCTGTTGGTGCCCTCCTTCAGGCCGAGCAGGGCGATGGGCACCAGGCGCTCGCCTTCGCCGATGAACAGGATCGGGTAGTGCGGCGCCGCCTGGAAGAATTCCAGGCCGGCCAGGGGGACCAGGTGGGTGGAACCGGCAAAGCCGCAATCCTCGGCGGCACGCAGCTTGAGCGCCTTGTGCTCCTCGCGGTTGAGGGCCTGGATGTCCTTGTAGAGCAGCAGGGTGGTCATGGGTATCTCCGTTGCATCACTCAATGCGGTGCCAACCGGGCCAGCGACTGCCCGCAGCCAGGTCCGGCACCACGTCCTTGAAGGGTGGCGACCACAGGGCCGGCACTGAAAGGCCGGTCCCGGTTGAAGCGGATAGCGACGCGTTGCAGGCCAACACCGGCAAGACCGAGCGCTACGGCCCAGCCGTGATCGAGCAACGCGAACGGTTCGCCGACGCCCACCCTAGCGCCGAAGCACTGCAAGATTGCACGCCGAAACCCGAAGCGAAATACCCGCTCGAAAACTCTGCCTCAGCAAACGGCCTTTCCCGTGTCTCCGCCAACAAGCAGTGGGAAACAAGGCCGCCTATACCCGCCAGGTAGGCTTCACACCGATTCAGCAGGAACAGATGGTGTTGAGCTATGTGCAACAGCATGGGCAGATCAAGCGGGCGGAAGTAATGGAGCTTTGTCGACTTTCCGAGGATCAGGCGTGGCAGTTACTGAAGCGCCTGATGGTGGGGGAAAAGCTGGTCAAGCATGGCGAGCGGCGGTGGAGTTTCTATACCTTGCCCGGCGCAGATTGATACACGGCGATATACGTCTTTCTATGCGCGTCTATGCGGTGCTATACGCTTGCGTATACGCATAGCGACGCGCTCACCCGCCCAACAGGTATCCATGGCCCACCACCTCTTCGAGTTCGCCAACCGCACCCTTCGCCTGCATGACGTGGACGTCGCGTTGGTCCGTCACCTGCTCGAACAGGGGGCGGCGGCGATTGGGCAGCACGCATTGGCCGAGAGCCTTCGCCAGTGGGAGTGGCTCGGGCCAGGTGTGTGGGTAGGTGTCGATGAGTCGGTACTTGCGCTGCACCCGGCGGTGTTCCCGGCTGCTGCCCAGGTCCTGGCGGGCTTCGGGCCGGTCATTCCGATGGCATACGTGCGGGAGGCCCTGCCCGAGTTGGGCCCGACGTCCGATCTTGCAACCCCTCCGATCCTCAGTGCGCTGCGGGCGCTCGAAGGACTGTTCCAGTAGCCCCACCCCTACCTCAGCTTCACCACCCTCGGCTCGGTATCCGGGTAGTAGATCGTCAGGGCGTTGTCGTTGGCGTCGGTGACCAGCCAGGGATGCGCGTAGGAAAATGCGGTAGTGCTGGTGCAGCAACGGGAGTAGCGCCGGCGCGCCTTCTACGACTGCAGGCACCTGATTGGCTTTGGTTATTTTTTGGCTGTGCCAACAAAAGCAAGCTTAAGAAAGGCGTACAACTGGCAGGCCCCTCCCCAAAAACTCCCTTTGCGACTCAGCTCCGGACTGAACGTGCCGCAAAGCACCCCAAGGATTTTGGACAGCAAACAGAATGTTTCTATCCGGAAATAACCTCTGATAAATTACGCAAATCAAAAGCTGGCATGATTTCGAGAATTCAAGAAAAAGAAACATAGACTGTTCTAAAGCAGGAATTTATATGCACTCGATCATTCATAGCACCGAAATACTCTGAACAGCCCAAAAAAAGCAAAGACTTGGAACTAATTATTTGAAAAATAGAAACAGCATCAAGATAGCTGACCTATTTTGTGGAATGGGCGGCCTTACTATCGGCGCGTTAGAGGCTATCGAGAAACTAAATCAAAACCCGAAAATTGAGTTCGCTTGCGATCTTGATAGAGAGGCTTCTGATTTCTATCAGAAAAATTACTCAAAATATTTGAACAAATACTACTTTGGAGACATCTCAAAAGTTCTTGGAGAAAATTTCTCAGCACAGCCAAATGCCAATGAATTAGAGCATGCAAAATTAAATGGGAATATAGATTTCCTTTTCGCCGGCCCTCCCTGTCAAGGTCACTCAAACCTGAACAACCATAGCCGTAGAAACGACCCAAGAAATCTTCTCTACTTAAAAACAATTAGATTCATTGAGATTACCAAGCCAACCTACTTTCTGATTGAGAACGTACCCGCCGTCATTCACTCCCAAG
Source organism: Pseudomonas sp. SLBN-26 (assembly GCF_006715895.1). Classification (NCBI taxonomy): domain Bacteria; kingdom Pseudomonadati; phylum Pseudomonadota; class Gammaproteobacteria; order Pseudomonadales; family Pseudomonadaceae; genus Pseudomonas; species Pseudomonas sp. SLBN-26. Next base: position 5,177,760 of record NZ_VFOB01000001.1, on the reverse strand, counting down.
AGAGCATAATAGACACATCAACCAAACTCTTGGAGAGCTTTGGATATGAGGTACGGGAGAAAGTAATTGACTTTACAAAGCTTGGCATACCGCAAAGCAGGAAGCGCCACGTAGTTTTCGGCAGCTTAAGGCGCAACCTAGAAAATATATTAGAAAAACTATATACCAATGAAAAAATTTACATATCAGACGTATTACAGGATCTTTTAGACATTCAAAGCAACACTATTTTCGACACCCCATCACGAATGAACAAAGAGAACATAGCCCGCGCAAACCATCTCTTTGACACAGACACTTACGACCTTCCAAATGAACTAAGACCCAAGTGCCATCAAGGCAGTCACTCATATAAATCCATGTATGGCCGACTAAAATGGAACGAAGTAGCTCAAACCATTACGAGCGGATTCGGTTCAATGGGACAAGGAAGGTTTTTACACCCCAAAAGGAAAAGAGTAATTACACCGCATGAAGCGGCTAGAATTCAGGGTCTTCCAGACTGGTTAGACTATTCAGAAATCAAGCTACGATCAAACTTACAAAAGATGATAGGAAACGCCGTGCCACCGGCACTTTCTCGCCGATTCGTACTGAGCGCAATGGAGAGTTGATATGGACCTTCTTGACCCGCCAATAACTTTGAACATGATTGACGAGCAAATATCTGAATTTCAATCATCCATTGCATACGACACGAAGGAATATGTCGTAGAAGTCCTAATAAAGCGCTTCAAAGAAAAGAAACTCTTTGTCCCGCAATATCAGCGCCAATTCGTATGGCCAGAACAAAAAAAATCAAAATTTATTGAATCCGTACTTATGGGACTACCAATTCCCTTTATGTTCGGAGTTCAATGCGACGATGGCACGGTTGAAATTTTAGACGGCGCACAACGCATACAAACATTAGAGCAATTTGTAGATGGGAATCTCAGGCTAAAGAATCTAGAACGGTTAGACCTACTAGACGACCTGAATTTTAACGACCTACCGAGCGCTCAACAGAACAAGTTTCTTGACCGGCCTCTTAGAATGGTTGTTCTACCCTCAACTGTCAGTTTAAGCGTCCGGCTGGATATGTTCGAGAGAATCAATACCGGTAGCTACGAACTTAAAGCCTCCGAAATTCGGAGAGGAGCTTATGCAGGCGCCTTCTCTAGTTTCATAGAAAAGTGCATAGAAGAGCCGCTCTTCAACAAACTTTGCCCCATGTCCGAAAAATCCAAATCCCGCAGAGAACGGGAAGAACTTATTTTGCGATTTTTTGCTTATAGCGAAAACTACAGAGACTTCAAACACAGCGTCACGGGCTTTTTAAATGAGTACCTCGTAGAAAAAAACAAATCCGGATTTGAAGAAGCCGCGCTCCTAGAACAATTCAAGAATACTCTCAGGTATGTAGAGCAAACTTTCGAGGGGGGATTTGCTAAATCCCCGACAGCAACATCTACGCCTAGAGTCCGATTTGAAGCACTCGCAATTGGGTGTAACTTAGCCCTTAAAGCCAATCCCAACCTAAAAATAATCGACGGCAATATCCTTACAGAAAGCAAAGAATTCCTTACTTTAACCACATCTCACGGAAGCAACTCCGGCCCAAGACTTAGGGCAAGAATTGACTATGTCAAAGACTTCCTGCTAGAGATGTCAAAATGAAACATTTTCTAGAGGAATACGGAAAAAGAAAGCAAGAAATAACAGCATACCTAGACTTAGTCTCTATAATTTCCAGCGACAACGTCGAAATCAAGAACGACAGCGGCAAAACACATAAAGTCAGCTCCCTAGACTCCACCACTCTAAAAGCCTCATTCTATTTAGTAATTTACAATCTAGTTGAAGCTACTGTCAGGGAGGGCATAAGGAGCATTTACAACAAAATATCGGACGATGGAATCAGCTTTCTTGAACTTAATGAAAAACTCCAAGAAGTATGGTGGCATTCGCACCAGGAATCTATAACCGCCACCCCCAGAGACTCACTAATAAGCAGAGTGTATGAGGTTTATTGTTTATGCCGCTCTGATTCCAGCCCAGGCTTCCAAGATTTTATCGCAGGGGTATCAGGCAACATGGACGCTGAGGGAGTTAGATCTGTTTGCAGAAAATACGGTATTGACCTTATCAGTGATGGCAGAGACCTACAGAAGGTAAAAGAATATCGAAACTGGCTTTCCCATGGAAACAAGTCATTTTCTGAAATCGGTAAAGACTCTACTCCATCGGAACTGAAAGCCGTTATGGACCAAGTCATGATATTTCTAGACCAATATGTAACTAACGTGACGGATTACTTAGATAACTCCAAATATAGACTGGCCATATAACCGCAGAGCGGCTCTAAGTTACCCCGCCCTACCTCAACTCCACCACCCTCGCCTCGGTATCCGGGTAGTAGATCGTCAGGGCGTTGTCGTCGGCGTCGGTGACCAGCCAGGGGTGGGTGAGGTAGGTGTCGAAGCGCTGGCGTTGGCCGGCGCGCAGTTCCTTGTAGAGGACGCGTTGGCCTTCGTAGTTGAGCCAGTACAGCTTGCGGGTGGCGCGGGCGTGGTTGATGAAGGTGATGACGGTGGTCTGCTCGCCGCTGACGGAGTAGGCGAGGTTCTTGGTTTCGGCTTCGTGCAGGGTGGCGGCCAGCAGGGGGTGGCTGGCCAGCATCAGCAGTGCGAGGCACCAGGCGCGTTTCATGGGGGCTGTCCTTGGGCGCGGGATGCGCCGGGTCGGGAGGGCAGGATAAGCGCTGCCGAAATCGCCCGGCGTGCAGGCCGCCACAAATGCGTGGGGCGTTCGACGCTTCAGTCGCTCGGGTTCAGGGGCAGCAGGGTGCGGATGGTGTCCCAGAAGATTTCGTCCGGGAAGTCGCCGCCGTTGACAGCGTCCAGAACAAGGAAGTGGCCTGTTTCGTAAACGCCGGCCATAGGGGCCACCAGACCGAGCACGTGATAGATGCGCCAGATGGATTCGGGCTGGTCGTCCCAGCGCAATTCCATGACCACGGTCTGGCCCAAGTAATCGAACGCGGCGGCGGCGTCGGGAACGCGGGGTGCCTGCATGTGGGATTCCTCCTTGCATACGTGCCCAGGCGGGCCGTCACCCAGACAGGCGCGGGCTTCCTTTCCCAGGGAATGGCTTTGCTGCACTATGCCGGGCGCTTGTCGACCTCACGCACCGACAACTTTGCACTATGTGCAAAGTATCACAGTCGGAATTTTGAACATAGTTCAAATTGATTGAAATAACGGATATGTATGTCGATTTCCGATAGAGCACTGCTATTGATTGGCATGTCCAGCCTGAAGGACCTGGCGAACGCAGGAGATACGAACTACCCCCGTTGGGTAAGCATCAAGCGCGGACGGGCGCGAGTGGGCGCCGATGAAGTCGAGATTCTGGGCACGGTGTATCCCCAGTACCGCTGGTGGCTCTCCACGGGCGAAGTTCTGCCGGACATTGGCCAGATCAGCCCACCTCTGGATACACCCCCCGCCGAAAACATGGAGTAAGCCCAAAATGCCCTCTATCGACGCTCGCATCCGAGCACTCATCGACATCACCGGCCTGGATGAGCTGGTGAGAACGACGGACATCAGCGGCACCCGCTGGAGAACGGTTCGCTACGACAAGCGCACCCGCATCAGTACCCAGGAAATGACGGCCCTCGTGCAGCTCTACCCGCAGTACGCGCTGTGGCTCGCCAGCGGCGAAATCATCCCCGAGAAGGGCCAGACCAGCCCGGCCCACGACGCCCAGGCCGCCGACCCCGCCGAGTAATCCCCCCTCCTCCTCCTGCGCCGTTGCGCCATCCGACAGGCTGCGCGCGGCGCTGGGTTACCATGCGCGCCTTTTCGTTCTGCTGGCGGCTGGCCCCTATGTCTTCCAACGCGCTCTACACCGACCTCTCCGCCTACTACGACCTGATGTGCGCGGACATCGACTATCAGGCCCAGAGCCATTGCGTGCGGCGCCTGCACCAACTGTTCGGCACCTCCGGGCGGCGGCACCTGGACCTGGCCTGCGGCACGGGGCCCCATGTGCGGCACTTCCTCGATTTCGGCTACACCAGCGCCGGCCTGGACATCAACCAGCCGATGCTGGACCTGGCCCGGCTGCGCTGCCCCGAGGCGCAGTTCAGCCGGCAGGACATGGCCAGCTTCACGGTGGACGCGCCCCAGGACCTGATCACCTGCTTCCTCTATTCCCTGCACTACAACCCGGGCCTGGCGCCGTTGCAGGCCTGCCTGGAGCAGGTGCACGGGGCGCTGGCGGCGGGCGGGGTGTTCTGCTTCAACACGGTGGACAAGCGGCAGATCGACAACCAGTCCTTCGTGCGCCATTCGGTGGAACACGAGGGCAGCGCCTTCACCTTCGGCTCCGGCTGGTTCTACCGGGGCGAGGGGGAGCAGCAGGCGCTGCGCCTGTGCATCGAGAAGACCACCAACGGCATCACCCAGCGCTGGGAGGACGAGCACCCGATGGTCGCCACCGGCTTCGACGAGCTGCAGCAGCTGCTGGAGCCGCGCTTCGAGGTGCAGGTGTTCGAGCACAACTACGAGCGCATCACCCCCTGGGACGGCCGCTCCGGCAATGCGCTGTTCGTCTGCGTGAAGCGCTGAGCGCGCGCCTCACCCCGCCGCGCTGACCACCCAGGCGACCCGGCGCAGGGCGCGCTCCAGGGTCGCCAGGTCCACCGAGCCGAGGGCCACGCGCAGGGCGTGGGGCACGTGGGGCGCGGTGCAGAAGGGTTCGGCGGTGGAGACGGCGATGCCCTCCTCCAGCAGGGCCTGGGTGATGCGGTCGGCCCGCGCCGCTTCCGGCAGCGGCAGCCAGCGGAAGTAGGAGGCCGGGTGGCCGAGGTGCTCGATGCCGGCCAGCGCCTGGGCCGCGAGGGCCTGACGGGCGCGGGCGTCGTCGCGCTTCTGCGCCTCCAGGCGGGCCACGGTGCCGTCCTCCAGCCAGGCGCAGGCCAGGGCGGTGATCAGCCCCGGGGTGTTCCAGGTGGTGGCACGCAGGCTGCGCTCCAGGCTCGGCACCCAGTCTTCGGGGGCGGCGACGAAACCGATGCGCAGCCCGGTGGCGAGGCTCTTGGACAGGCCCGAGACGTACAGGGTGCGCGCCGGGGCGAGCGCGGCCAGGGGCGGCGGCGGGTCCTCGGCCAGGTAGGCGTAGGCGGCGTCTTCGATCAGCAGCAGGTCATGGGCCTCGGCCAGGGCCACCAGGCGTTGCCGGGTGGCCAGCGGCAGCACCCAACCCAGGGGGTTGTGCAGGGTCGGCATGGTGTAGAGCGCACGCACCGGCCGGCGCCGGCACAGCTGCGCCAGGGCGTCCAGGTCCGGCCCGTCGGGCTTGGCGGGTACGGCCACCACCTCCAGGTGCAGGGCTTCGGCCAGCACCTTGAAGCCGGGGTAGGTCAGCGCATCCGCCGCCACCACGTCGCCGGGGCGCAGCCGAGCCATGAGGCTGATCGCCAGGCCGTGCTGGGCGCCGCTCACCAGCAGCACCTGGGCGGCCTCCACACTCAGCCCGCGCTGCTGCAGGTGCCGCGCCACCACAGCGCGCTCGTGGGGGCGGCCGGCGTGGGGCTGGTAGCGCAGCAGCGCCTCCAGGTCGCCGGAAAGCGCCAGCTGCCGCAGGGCGGTGCGCAGCAGTTCGGCCTGGCCGGGGAGCGTGGGGTAGTTGAAGTTGAGGTCGGCCACCCCGGCCGAGACGCCGGGCTGGTCCACCCCGTGCCCCGGCGGCAGGGCCAGCTCGCGGACGAAGGTGCCGCGCCCGGTCTCGCCGCTCACCAGGCCCATCTGTTCCAGCTCGGCGTAGATGCGTGTGGCGGTGGCCAGGGCGACGCCTTCGCGGCGGGCCAGCTCGCGGTGGGTGGGCAGGCGGGTGCCGGGCGGCAGCTCGCCGCTGCGGATCTGCCGGGCCAGGGCATCGACGACGGCCTTGTAGCGGGAGCGGGGCATGGGCGCTGTATCCATGACAATTATTTGAGCGTATCAACCGCTGGATCGTACGGTGGCAGCGCCCAAACAGCGAGGAGCCCGTCGTGGAACGCACCGTCACCCCCTCTTCCCCCACCCGTTCCCTGGCCGGCAGCGGCTGGCTGAACGGCCTGATCGGCGTGCTGATCTTCAGCGGTTCGCTGCCGGCCACCCGCGTGGCGGTGCTGGAGTTCGATCCGCTGTTCCTCACCGTGGCGCGGGCCAGCCTGGCCGGGCTGCTGGCGCTGGCGTTGCTGCTGGCGGCCGGGGCGCCGCGCCCTTCCCGTAGCCAGCTGCTGCCACTGGTTGTGGTGGCACTGGGCGTGGTGGTGGGCTTCCCGCTGCTCACGGCGCTGGCGCTGCAGACGGTGACCTCGGCGCACTCCATCGTCTTTCTCGGCCTGCTGCCGCTGGCCACGGCGGCCTTCGGCGTGCTGCGCGGCGGCGAGCGGCCGCGCCCGGCGTTCTGGGGTTTCTCGGTGCTGGGCAGCCTGCTGGTGGTGGGCTTCGCCGTGGCCCAGGGGCTGACGGCCTCGCCCCGTGGCGACCTGCTGATGCTGCTGGCCATCGTGGTGTGCGGGCTGGGTTATGCCGAGGGCGCGCGGCTGTCGCGCAGCCTGGGCGGCTGGCAGGTGATCTGCTGGGCGCTGGTGCTGGCGCTGCCGGTGATGCTGGCGTTGGCGCTGTACCGCCTGCCGGCGAGCGTTGCCGGCATCACGCTGCCGGCCTGGCTGAGCCTGGGCTACGTGTCGCTGTTCAGCATGCTGATCGGCTTCGTGTTCTGGTACCGGGGCCTGGCCCAGGGCGGCATCGCGGCGGTGGGGCAGTTGCAGCTGCTGCAGCCCTTCTTCGGCCTGGCCCTGGCGGCCGGCCTGCTGGGGGAGGCGGTGAGCCCGGCGATGCTGGGAGTGACGGTGGCGGTGATCTTCTGTGTGGCCGGGGCGCGGCGCTTCGCCCGGTGAAAAACTGGCTGCGTGGCCGCTGCGGCGTTGAAAACGCCCTAAAAATGCTCATTTACAAACGTAAACTGCGCTTTTTAGGCCGCTTTCGCCTTGCATCGCCTGCCTCGCCTACGTTTTTCAAAAAACCTGTGGAAACGGGCGGCGTGGCCGCTGCGGGCCCGTTAACAGGCTGAGGAAAAACCGACTGCATGGCCGCGACGGGCCTGCCAGACTGCGCACCTCTCCCCTCTCCAGGCCCTGCCATGTCCACCACCGCGACCCGCCGCTGGTTCGGCGACCGTTTCAGTGAGCTGCATCCCCAGCTCCAGCACCTGCACAGCCACGGCGGGCGCCTGCTGGGCGAGGTGACCATCACCTACGGCCATGGGCTGGCGGGGGTGCTGGGGCGGCGTCTGGCGAAAAAGATGCGCTTCCCCGGTCCCGGCCCGCACCGCCTGGAGGTGACCATCGCCCACCAGGACGCGGCGCTGCTGTGGTCCCGCAGCTTCGACGGGCAGGCGCCGCTCACTTCCCACTTCGCGCCGGTGGGCTGCCTGGCCGAGGGCGGTCATTGGGTGGAGTCCACCGGGCCGCTGCGCCTGCTGCTGACGGTGGACGTGATCGACGGGGGCTGGTTCTGGCGCTGCCTGGGCATCCGCCTGTGGGGCCTGCCGCTGCCCCGCGCGCTGCTGCCGCGCACCGATGCCTACAAGCGTATCGAAGCCGGCCGCTACCGCTTCCATGTGGCCTTCTCGCTGCCGCTGCTGGGGCCGCTGGTGACCTACGAGGGGCTGCTGGAGGCGGCGGGCTGAGCCCACCTCACGGCGACAGGGCCTGGTTGCCGATGCCCTGGGCGCCGGCCAGCACGAGGTTGAGGTTGTCCCGCAGGGCCAGTGCGGCGATGCCCTGGCGGTCGTCGCGAACAAGGGTGCGAAAGCGCTTGAGGTGCGGGTCGGCCACGGCGAACAAGCCGCCATTGCCCACCAGTGCCAGGCGCCCGTCGCGCAGTTCGGCCAGGGCGGTAATGGCGGCATCGGTACCCACGTCCAGTTCCCGCCAGTGTTCACCCTGGTCCTCGCTGAGCAGCAGTCGGCCACTCATGCCAGCCACCAGCAGGCGCCCGTCACGCAGGGCCAGGCCGGTCCAGAAGGAGCCGTCGGCGCCGGTGTCCAGGGCCTTCCAGTGGTTGCCAGCGTCATAAGAGCGGTAGACCTGCCCGGCCTCGGCGACGATGTACAGCGCGCCCCCCGGTGCCGGGAACACCTGGTTGAGGTGGTAGTCATCCTCGGCGGACACCTTGAACGGCTGCCAGGTCTGCCCGCCATCAAGGGTTCGGGCGGCGTAACCATAGGCACCGGTGACCAGTCCGTGGCCATCGGCCTGCATATGGATCGACAGCAGCACGGGCTGTCCGTTGAGCTGCTGCGCCTGCCAGGTCTCGCCGCCATCCCGGGTCTGCAGCACGGTGCCGCCGTGCCCGACGGCCCAGCCCCGCTGGGGGTCGATGAAGGCGAGGCTGGTGAGCAGGGTATCCACCGGTACGCTGCGGGCCTGACGCCAGGTGAGCCGGTCGTCGCTGAGCAGGATGACGCCATGATCACCTGCGGCCACCAGGCGCTCGCCTGCCTGCGCCAGAGCCACCAGGGGCGCTTGCTGCGCACCGGGCAGGCGCAGGGCAGATGGGCTCGCTTCGGCGGCCTGCACGGTCGGCCACCACAGGCAGCAGGCCAGCAGCAGGCCGGTGATGCAGCGGGATGCGGTCATGGGGGCCTCCATCAATGGGCAATGCGTGGCGCACGCACGGGCGCGCGGCGCGGAATGAGGTGGTCGAGCATGATGGCGATAGCCGGCAGCAAGGTGAGCGCCATGAGCATGTTGACCATGAACATGAAGGTGAGCAGTTGGCCCATGTCGGCCTGGAACTTCAGCGGCGAGAAGGACCAGGTGGCCACGCCGATGGACAGGGTGACGGCGGTGAACAGGGTGGCCACACCCACTTCGCGCAGGGCCATCTGGAAAGCGGCGGTGATGCTCAGGCCGTCGGCCAGGTGGTGCTGCAGGCGGTTGTAGATGTAGAAGGCGTAGTCCACGCCCACCCCCACGGCGAGCACCATCACCGGCAGGGTGGCGACGGTGAGGCCGATGTCCAGCGTCTTCATGAACCAGTAGCCGAGGAAAGTGGCCAGGGTCAGCGGCAGGCAGCAGGCGAGCATGGCGCGCCAGTCGCGGTAGACCAGGCACACCAGGGCGACGATGGTGAGGTAGACGTAGAGCATCATTGGCAGCTCGGACGCTTCCACCACTTCGTCGGCGGCCGCCTGGATGCCGGCGTTACCGCTGGCCAGGCGCAGGCTGAGGCCCGGCTCGGGGTGTTCGCGGGCATAGCGCTGGACCGCCGCCACCACGGCTTTGAGGGTGGTGGACTTGTGGTCGGCCAGGTAGAGATTGATGGGCAGTACGCTGCAGGTTTCGTTGTACAGCCGCAGGGACTCCGGCACCTGGTGCACGGCCTCGCCAAGGGCCGCTGACTCGCTGGGCAGCTCGGCCCATTTCGGGTTGCCCTCGTTCACGCCAGAGGCTGCCAGCTTGGCCAGCTGGGGCAGCGACTGCGCCGCCAGCACGCCGGGCACATTGGCCATGTACCAGGTGAAACGGTCCAGGGCGTGCATCTTGCGCACGTCGTAGCAGGCCGCTTCCGGCCCTTCGGCTACTACGGTGAGCACATCCAGGCCCAGGCCGAAGTGGGCCACCACGCTGGCCATGTCCTGGTTGTAGCGGGCGTCGTTGCGCAGCTCCGGCGCCCCTGGCAGCACATGCCCCACGTGGCGACCCTGGCTCTGCCAGAAGGCCACGCCCAGCAGGACCAGGCAGCAGGCGCTGCCGAGGGCAGCGTAACGCGGTTCGGCGAAGCGGCCGATGCGGCTCATCAGCCGGTCACGCTTGGCCTGCAGGGGTTGCAGGCGGCTGGCGTAACCGGGGTCGAAGCGGAAGTAGCTGGCCAGCACCGGCAGCATGATGAGGTTGGTGACGATCTTGTAGGCCACGCCGATGGACGCCGTGATGGCCAGTTCGCGGATCATCGGGATGGGCACCAGCACCAGGGTGGCGAAGCCGACGAAGGCGGTGACCAGCGCCAGGGTGCCGGGAATGAACAGGCCGCTGAAGCTGCGCCGGGCGGCGGTGACGGCATTGGCGCCGGCACAGACTTCCTTGGCGATGAAGTTGACCTGCTGCACCCCGTGGGACACGCCAATGGCGAACACCAGGAAGGGCACCAGGATGGCCAGCGGATCGAGGTCGTAGCCCAGCAGCGTGAGGGTGCCGAACTGCCACACCACGGAGGTCAGCGAGCAGATCAAGGGCAGCGCCGTCAGCGCCCAGGAGCGGGTGTACCAGTAGACGGCGGCCGCGGTGAGCAGGAAGGCCAGGGCGAAGAAGCCCACCACGCTGGAGGCGCCGGCACTGATGTCGCCCATCTGCTTGGCGAAGCCGATGATCTGCACGTCGAAGTGGCTGTCGCTGAACACCGTGCGCAGTTCGCGCTCCAGGCGCTCACTGAAGGCCTTGTAGTCCAGGGTTTCGCCGGTTTCCGGGTCCACTTCGTTGAGTTCGGCGGTGACCATGGCGCCCGAGCTGTCATTGGCCACCAGGCTGCCGACGAAGCCACCGATCTGGGTGCGTTCGCGGATGCCGGCGATGGCGGCGGCATCGAGGGTGTCGACGGTGACGTCGCCGCCGATCACATCCTCGGACTTCATGCCCTCTTCGGTGATCTGCACGGCACGGGTGTTGGGGGTCCACAGCGAGGTGACGGTGCGCCGGTCCACGCCGGGCATGAAGAACACGGCCTGGGTCAGGTCGTGCAGGCGCGTCAGGGCGGCGGGGTTCCAGATGTCGCCATCCCGCGCGTGCAGCACCACCACCAGGCGGTTGGCGCCGAACAGGACGTCCCGGTACTGGTTGAAGGTCTTGATGAAGGGGTGCTGCTGGGGCAACTGCTTGTCGAACCCGGCCGACATGCGCAACTGCAGGGCGAACACCGCCATCACGAGGGTGACCACGCCCATGCACAGCAGGGTGACGAGGCGGTGACGAAAGAACAGCCGTTCAAGGCTGGCGACCAGTGTGGACAGCATGGCGATGTTCCCGAAAGCACGGTGCCCCCTCCCGGACCGGCGAGGGGGCGAGGGATCAGAAGGAGTAGGACAGGTTGGCGCTGACGAAGTCGCGGTCGGTCAGACCGTTCAGCTCGCCACCTCCCCAGTAGCTCACCCACTGGACGCCGCCCTTCCAGCGCGAGCGGTAGTTGAACAGCAGCGAGGTGGTGAGTGACTTGCGCCCCTCCACCAGGGCGGCGTTGGGCGCCGTGCCGCTGAACTCGTGGGAGAAGTCCAGTTGCGGAGTGAGGGTGATGCCGGTGCCGAAGGCGTCCTGGTAGTTCAGGGCGAACTCGGCGATGTAGGCCCAGGCGCCCCGGTCCGGCAGCGAGAAGTTGTTGAGCAGGTAGGGCACGCTGCCGTCGGTCTTCAGGTCGGGGTAGCGCACGCCCACCACTTCGGCGATGAACACCGCGTCATCCGCCCCCAGTTGCTCGGGGATGAAGCCCAGCGGGTCGCTGGCGGAGAAACCGTAGGTGGCGTTGGCGTCGAACTGCCATTTCTTTTCCTTCACGTAGCCGGGGTGGCGACCGACGTCGAACACGCTGTCGGCGTCGAACGCGCCCCCCAGCAGCGAGCCGAAGGACAGGGTAGGGTCAACGGCCACACTGTCTTCCGGGCGGTAGGACAGCTCCGCCCCCACGGCCACCGGACCGAACATGGTGTTCATGGACACGCCATAGAGGTCACGGTCTTCGCCATAGCTGATGAAGTAGCTGGTGACCTGGCCGCTGCGATTGCCGGTGTAGCCGACGAAGGGGGTCTTGTCGTGGTAGCGCTGGTAGAACAGGCCGAACTCGGTCTCGATCTCGTCCACCATCCAGCGCAGGGCCAGGCCGTACTGACCGCCGTTGGAGGGGCGGTCAGTACCGCCGTAGGGAATCGCCAGGCCCAGGCCGATGAGGGTCTGGACGTCCAGCCCGCTGATCTCCGGCGCACCGCAGCGCCCGGTGGGGGTGAGCACGGCACAGGTACCGGCACCCAGTTGACCCTCCACCACTGAAGTGGAGAGGAAGATCGGCCGGTGCCCCTCGCCGACGATGTCGGCGTTGGAGAAGTAGGTGCCGGAGGCGTCCAGGTCGTAGGCGTTCCACTTGAACTGGTAGTAGCTCTCCAGGCTCAGCGAGTCGGTCAGGCCGATGCTGAAGGAGGCCATCGGCGCGGGGATGAACACCTCCTTGAGCTGGGTACCGGGGGTGTGGAACTTGGGCAGGCTCATGGCGTTGATCTGGTTGATGCCGCCGGAGAAGAAGATCTCCTCGCCCCAGCTGATCACCTGGTTGCCGAGCTTCACCTTGGCCGGCCGATCCGCCAGGTCGAAGCTCTTGGCCACCCACAGGTCGAGCAGGTCGATGCGCTCGCTGGAAGCCCGCTTGGCGTCGTCGTCCAGCGCCACGGTGCGGACGTTGTCCATCTTGAAGTCCTTCATCCAGCTCACCCGGCCCAGGGCGCTCCAGCCGTCGCCGAACTTCAGGCTCAGTTCGTGGATGCCCTTGAGCACTTGGGAGTAGACGTCGTGCTTGTGGTAGTTGAGGTTGCCGTCATCAGCGTTGGTGTAGTTGTTGTCGGCGTTGGCGTAGCCGGTGCCCTGGGCCAGGTTGTAGTAGCGCGACAGCTCGTTGTTCAGGCCGGGGTTGCAGCCGCCGCTGTCGTTGCCCAGCACCTGGCAGTCCGGCGAGGAGAGCCGCTGGGAAAAGCCATAGCTGAGGGTGGAATCGAAGCTGCCCCACACGCCCTGTCCTTCGGTGCCGAAGGTGTAGGCCTGGGCCGGCAGGCTGCCGACCCCGCCTGCCAGGAAGATGGCCAGCGCCAGGCGGCCGCGGGTGAGCACGGTGCGTACGTCCGTTGTGGTCATGATCGTGCCTCCGGGATCAGCGCTCGCCGCGCCGACGCAGTTCGCTGGGGTTGAAGGTGCTGTCGGTGATGCCGCCGTTGTCGCCGGCCTTGAGGTCGATCAGTTCGCTTTCCTGCATGTAGTCGTCCACCAGGTAGCGCTTGGCGACCAGGTCGTAGAGCTCGAAGCCGGCGTTGATGCAGGTGTTCAGCTCGGGCGAGGCCACCAGGCTGTGGTCCTGCACACGCCACAGGTTGCCCTTGGCGTCGTAGCTGTCGACGTGCTGGAGGGACCAGCTGTCTTCATCGAAATAGAACACGCGCTTGGCGTAGGTGTGGCGCTTGCCGGGTTTCACCGTGGCCTCCACCACCCACAGGCGGTGCAGTTCGTAGCGCTTCACGCCGGGCTTGAGGGAGTCGGGACCGAGCAGTTCGGCGTAGGTGTGGGTCTTGGCGGCAAAGTCGTAGGTGTTGTACGGGGTGATGAACTCGCGCTTGCCCAGCAGCTTGAAGTCATAGCGATCCGGGGCGCCGCTGTACATGTGGATCTGGTCGACCATGTAGAGGCCATCGGAGCCAGACACCGGGTTGTCGTAGGCGAAGGACGGCGCACGACGCACGCGGCGCTGGCCCGGGAAATAGATCCAGGCATCCTGCGGGCGGTCCATGTAGGCGTGGATGAGGTACAGCTCGCCGGCACGGGCCGAGGGAGTGATCACTTCATAGAGGCTCTTGCTCTCGATGCCATAGGCATCGGAGCCCGGCTCCAGGGCCGGGTCGCTGTGGGGGTAGAACTCGTAGTTCCACTGCTTGGCCTCGAAGATGTTGCCGTTCTGGCCGGGCAGCATCAGCGAACTCTGGTAGCGCCGCCCTTTGCCCATGTAGCGCATCTTGTAGTTCCACATCACCTCGATGCCGCTCTTGGGCTCGGGGAAGGGAATGGCCGCGCCGGCCGCGTTCTCCAGGCTCCAGCCGTCAGCGGCGATGCGGGCCTGGCCGGCGAAACGGGCGGTACGCTCCAGCACCTCCTGCGGGTAGCCGCAACTGCGGTGGCTGGGGTAGACGTTGATGAAGTAGCCGGGCAACTGCTTGAGCAGCGCGGCCTGGCCGGCGGGCAACTGGGCGGCGTACTGGGCGACGTTGCCGGCGTTGACGATGAACAGCGGCTTCTCGCCGGCCAGCGGATCGGGGTCACGCAGCTGCCAGCCCTGGGGCATCTGGGCAAGGCGCCCTTCCCAGGCGGGAACGGTGCCCGCGGCGTTGCCTTCGCGCTGGGCGCCGAAGGGTGTCAGTTCGGCGTATGACGCCTGGGCCAGGCCCAGCAGGGCAAGGCAACCCAGGACTCGGAATGACGTCTTTCTTGAAGTGCGCACAGTCCTCTCCTTTCTGCTTCTTGTAGGGCTCGCCGGCCCATGCTCGGGTGTGCCCGGCGGCGTTGGCGTCCGCAGAATTGCACCCGGCCTTCCCCCCTGGCTTGCCAGGAGGCGTCAGAGTTCTTGGCATTCGATGCCAAGTGCAGCGCGGGCAAAAAAACACCGGCCGTAGCCGGTGAAAAAGCAACACACGGATGACAACCCGCTCGTCAGGCCGGGGGCAGCACGCCCAACCACCGGCCGATCATTCGGTCCACCACGCGCCGTGGCAGCAAGCGGGACAATGCATCCCTGTCGCCGGCTCAGTTCTTCAGGTCATTGAGGATGTAGTGGGCAATCGCCGAGAGAGTCTCGTCGCCCAGGTAGGCCTGCGGTGGCATCTCGGGAAAGTCGCTGCGCTTGCGCTCGGGGTGGGCGATGAACTTCACCAACCCTTGAGGGTTGTCCTTGTACAGCGCCTGGATCGACTGCATGGAAGGTCCGTGCAGCACGCTGCTGTAGGCATGGCAACCGGTGCACACGGCGAGGTAAGTGAACCGCCCTTTCTGCTCGGCGGTCAGCGGTTCGCTGGGAATGGGTTTTTCCGGGCGCACGCTGGTGAGGCTGGCGAAGGTCAGGCCGTCGGTGCAGCGGCTCCAGCGCTTGGTGCCGAGGGACTCGACCCCATCCTGCTGGGCGGTGCAGCTGTCCTTTTCCTTGCCGGTGGCGATGATCTCGAAGCCGACCCGCCCGCTTGGGGCGATGAACTGGCCGATCACACCGGAGGGCTGCTCCCCATTGCGCTTCCAGGTGTTCTTCAACACCTGGATGCGATCCGGGTAGGGGTCCACCTTGGGATCGTCAGGTAGGCCGAAGGTGAGGGTGTCTACCACCATCAGCCCGACGCTGTGGTGGTTCTCGATGAGGTTGCCTTCGACGCTGACCTCGTCGGCACCGACGATGAGGATGCCCGACCCCTCGGGCACGCCGGCAGCGATGGAGCTGGCTGGGGCGAAGTTCTTCAGGTTGTTGTCGACGATGCGGTTGTTCTTGATGACCATGTCGCGGCTGTCCTTGACCGGCAGCCCGGGAATCAGCGAGAGCACGATGCCACTGGAGTTGCCGGTGACGTCGTTGTCGGCCATCAGCGCCTTGCGGGTGTTCTCCAGTTCCAGGCCGATGACGTTGCCGTGGGCCTTGTTGCCGATCACGTCGATGTTGTCGCTCATGCCGACGTAGATGCCGGCATCCTCGGCACCGGTGATCTCGTTGCCCTTGACCAGGCCGTTCTTACCGAACTGCGGAAAGATGCCGTAGAAGGCACCCTCGACGTAGTTGTCGAGGATCTGAAAGTTGTTGGCGCCCTGGGTCATGATCGCGTTGCCCTTGAAGCGCTTGACGTGCAGACCCTGGATCACGGCGCCGTGGCCGGCTGCCAGCACGCCATCGTTGAGGCGGTTCTCACCGTCGAGCACCGGGCGCTCGCCGTTGCGCACCACCCCTTTGAGGGTGATGTTCTGCTTGTCGATGAACACGGTTTCCACATAGCGACCGGGCTCCACCAGCACGGTATCGCCGGGCTGCGCCTTGCGCACGGCATCCTGGATGCTTTGGCCGGGCTCGACCCGCAGTTCGGCGGCCTGGGTGGTGGCTTGCCAGGTGGTCAGGCTGAGGGCGATCGCCCCGAGGGTGAACAGCTTCTTCATGGGGGGAGTCCTCTTAGTCGGCTTCTTTGCCAGTGAAGGGATCGGCGCCGCCATGCCCGAAGGAGGCAGAGGAGCGCCGGGCGAGCAGGTACGGATGGGCTTCGAGGAAACGACTGCGCTGTTGGGCCACCTGCTCGGCCATGGCCTCGTCCTTCACCCGCCGGGCCAGGCCGGCCATGGCGCGCATCTCGTCGGCGTAGGCCTGGGGTTCGGCACTGTTGACCGGGGCAGCGATGGCTGCCTTGATCACCTCGCGGGCCTCTGGGTACTGGCGTTCGCTGATCAGCACTTCGGCGAGCCAGCGGCGCATCACCATGTCCTGGGGGTTAACAGCGACGCCCTGCCTGAGCAGTTCGATGGCACGCACCGGGTCACCGCCGGCGAACTCGGGCAGCAGGAAGGTCATGCGCCCCAGCAGCATCAGCGGCAGGCCGCCAAGGGTCTCGGGCTTTTCGGCGACCACCGCCTCAAGCTCGGGCAGCGCTCGGGCGGCGGCGGTCGCCGCCTCGATGGGGTTGCTCTCCTTCACCGTCGAGGCCATCCAGAAGGTGGCGCGCAAAGTGCGGAACTCCAGGGTCTTGCCGGCCAGCGGCTCCAGTTGATCGACCAGGGCCTGCCCTTGGCTGCGCGCTTGCTTCCAGCGCAGGCGCAATTCGGCGCTGGTTTCCGGCCCGGCATAGAGGCCTTCGTACTCACTGGCGAGCAGGTCGAGGTAGTCGATCTGGGTAACCAGTGCGCCGAACGCCAGTTCGACATTGGAGGGCTGCCCCTGGGCCAGCTGGAAACCATAGAGGGCGGCGCAGCCCAGCTCGCTTCGGCTCCACTTATGACTGGCAAGGCCTTGGTAGGCCTGCAGCAAGGCATCGGCCGAGGCCGGTTCGGCGCAGACCAGTTTCGGCTGGGCCTCCTTCTCATAGCGGGCGATGACTTCTGGTCGGGACAGCTCGGCCGCCACGGACACGCCGCGCTCGGATTCGGCCTGGGCCCAGGTCGAGGCAACGGCCAGCGCCAGGCTCAACAGCAACTTGGAATGGTTCATGGGGACTCCGCGTCGAGGGTGGTGGAGGGCTTGAGGCCCGAGGGAACGGCATCCGGGGTGCGCGGCAGCAGCAGCTCGTCTTCGAGGCTGTCGAGGAAGGCGACGATGTCGGCCTCGTCCTGGGCGCTGAGCTGCGGGCCACGGGTCATGTGGATGTGCCAATGCAGCTTGAGCGGAACGCCAGCCGGGGCCGCATGGCCACGGGTGTCGTTGTAGAAGTGCACGGCATCGGTGAGGGTCTGCGCCTGGCCGGCGTGGAAGTACGGTGCGGTGCGGGTGATGTTGCGCAGGGTCGGCACCTTGAATGCGCCCAGCAGGGCCGGGTCGCTGGAGCCCTTGCCGGCACCGGCGTCGAAACCCTGCCCGGCGGCATTGGGCAGGCCGATCACCGCCAGCTCGCTGTCGGTGAACAAAGGCGGGATGTGGCACTGGGTGCAGCGCCCGACGAAGCCGCGGAAGCTGTTGTAACCGCGGACTTCCTGGGCCGTGAGGGCGCTGCTGTCACCGTGTACGTAGCGGTCGTACCGACTGTTGAAGCTCACCAGGGTGGACTGGAAGGCAGCCAGTGCGCGGGTGGCGGTGTCCACGCTGGGGGCCTGGCCGAAAGCCTGCTGGAACAGCGGCGGGTAGCCGGGCGCGGCGTTCAGCGAACGCACCAGCTGCTCGGGGGTATTGGCCATCTCCTCGGGGGAGAACAGCGGGCGTTGGGCCTGGGCCGGCAGGCTCTTCTCGCTGCCGTCCCACATCCACCGCTTGAGGAAGGCGACGTTCCACAGGCTGGGGGTGGCACGGGGCAGAGGCGTGCGACTGCCGTCCGCGCGCCGCACGCCAAGGGCCTGGGCACGACCATCGGCCAGGCCTTTGGCCGGCTGGTGGCAGGAGGCGCAGGCGAGGTCGCCGCGTCCGGACAGCAACGGATCGAAGAACAGGTAGCGGCCCAGGTCGATCTGCTCGGGGGTGTAGCGCGCTGGCTCCGCCGGCAGGCTGGCACGCAGGCCGCCATGGGCTTCGGGGGAGTCGTAGAAGTCGTACAGGGTGCGCAGTTGGCAGGTGCCGTCGGCGAGCTTCTCGAAGCTCGGCGGACACGCCTCGCTGAGGCGCACGGGTGCCTGCGCCCAGGCCAGTGGGGCGAGCAGCAGCAGGATGGGCAACCAGATCCGGCAGGCGCGCATGTTCAGCGCCCCTGCTGGCCGATGTACTGGACAAGGGTGTCGAGTGTGGCCTCGCTGGGGATGGCGATGGCCATGGCACGCATCTGAGCGCCATGGGCGTCATCCGGGTGGGTGCCGCGCAGGCCCTGGCGGAACTTCACCAGTTGCGCCTTCAAGTAGCCGCTGTGCTGGCCGGCCAGGCGCGGGGCTCCCAGGCTGTCGAAGCCTTCGGCACTGGCGCCGTGGCAACTGGAGCAGGAGGAGTAGAGTCCACGGGCGGCGAACCCCTGGGGGGCCGGCGGCCGGGGCGCCATGACGGTGGGCTGGGCGGCGAGGTAGTCGGCCAGGGCGGTGATATCACCGTCGCTCAAGCCCTTGGCCATGCCAGCCATGAGCTGGCCTTCGGTGTCGCCAGGCGCAGCACCCCGCACGCCGTCGCGGAAGTGCCGCAGTTGCAAGGCCAGGTAGGGCGCGGACAACCCGGCCAGGGCCGGCGCCTTGAGTGTTTCGCTGCCGCTGGCATCGGCCTGATGACAGGCCTGGCAGCGCTGCTGGAACAAGGCCTGCCCCGATGCCTGGACAACCAGCGGCGCCATCGTCCCCAGGAGCATGGCGCTCCACAGTGCGAACCCTTTCACCTCGTACCTCCTGCCTCGCGGATCAAACGAGGTCAGAGGCTACCGAGGAGGCTCCCGCGCTGGCTTGGCAGGAGGCGACAGAGAGTTTGACAGGCCACGCCAAACGCCAGGTCAGGCGCTGCGGGCCCTCTGGCGGTACTGCTGGGGGGTGAGCTGGGTCCAGCGGCGGAACGCACGGCTGAAGGAGCTGGCTTCGGAATAACCGAGCATCAGTGCCACTTCCGTGAGGTTGTGCCCGGAATGGCTGACGTATTCCAGAGCCAGGGCACGCCGCACGTCCTCCACCAGGACGCTGAACTCGATCTGCTGTTCACCCAGACGCCGCTGCAGGGTCCGGGCGCTCATGCCTTCGCTGCGGGCCACCTGCTCCAGGCTGACGTCGCCATGGGGCAGACGGGCGGCAATCACCTGGCTGAGGTGGCCGACCAGGTCGGACTCGGCCAGGCGTGCCTGGCGCTGTTCCTCCATGCCGGCCACCAGGGCTGCGTGCAGGCGGGCGTCGGCGGTGATCAAGGGGCGGTAGAGAAGGTCCAGACCGTAGTAGAGGCGGTTACTGCCGGCAGAGAACGCCACCGGGCAGCGGAAGGTGTCCTGGTGGACCGTGGTACGCGGCGGAGCGGCGTGTTCGAACTCCACACGCAGCGGGTACAACTCGCTGTCGGTGATCTCGCGGAGGCTGGTGGCGATCAGCGAGATGGACAGCTCGGCATCCTGACGGCGCTGGGTGATGGTCGGGTCGGTGAGCTGGTAGTCGATCACCACATGTTCGGCAGTGAAGTGCACATCCAGCCGTGTGGCCTGACTGTGAACGACGATGTAGCGGCTCATGCAAGCCAGTGCAGTGGGCAGGTCAGGGGCGCTGCGCACGACATGGCCATAGGCCCCGAGAACGTGCCGGGTGGGCTCGGAGCCGATCAACAGGCCGATGTCGGGATCGACCTTGCCTCCCAGCAACTCCCACAGGGCGACGAAACACGACAGCGGCACCGCACAATCGGCGCGGCTCAGCACGGAGTCGTCCAGACCGGCCTCGCGCAGAAAGGGCGCAAAGAACTTCAGCCGCTGCTGGAACAAGGATTCGGTGTAGATGGTGTGGACACGACGGGGCTTGGACATAAAGGGACTAATCCGATCCAGTCATTTTTCTTGTTGTAGGAAAGGTCTGGCGCGAGGCAGGCCGCGACGGCGTTTCAGCCTACGTCCAAAGCGAAACAATTTGCAAAGAATATTCGACACAGAACGCGGCGAAGCACTGAGGGTCCCCGCAACGTGTCACCAGGCTTGGCGGGTAGCAGCAACCTGGCAGGCACCTGACGCCCTGGCGGTCTCCGCCAGGGCGTCAGGTGCCTCTGCGTTACGGGCCGCCTCAGCGTGCCGACAGCGCCAGCACGTGGCCGATGCGCGGGTCGGCGCGGCCGGCGAGCACGGCGCGGTAGACCTGCTCCACCGCTTCGGCGCCGGAGCCTTCCTGCACCTGCAACCAGTGCCCGGCGAAGGTGAGGAACTGCGTCCAGCAATCCGCCAGGCGCGCCTGGAAGCCGGGGCCGCCCCATTCCTTGAGGCGCTTCTCGGCCTGGCTGGGGGCGAAGAACAGCGTCGGCCGGGGGCCGGGCAGGTCACGGGGCAGGCCGCCGCGCTGGTCCCAGTGTGCCGCGCCCACCAGGCAGCTGTAGCGCAGCTGCTCGCCCAGCAGGCGGTGCAGGTGGCCGAGCAGTTCGCCGTTGCCGGCGAAATCCACGGTCAGGGTCGGGGCCTCGGCGCCCAGCTCGGCCACCTCGTCATAGCCGATCACCCGGTCGTAGCAGCCCAGGCCCTCGACGAAGGCGCGGTTGCCAGCGGAGGTCAGTCCCACCACTTCGTAGCCGCCCCGGGCTTCGCGCTGGCGGTGCAGCAGTTCGGCCAGGCCGATGGCGGTCTTGCTGGAGGCGCTGGTGAGCACCACGCGGCGGGCGCCGAACAGCTGGTTGTCGGCGAGGAAGTCGTCCAGCAGGAAGGAGGTGGTGAACAGCGGGCGCAGCAGCATCTGCAGCGCTTCGCTGCCGGTGGCGTAGAGCGGGTCGCGGGCGCAGCGCAGGTACTGGTTGTAGATCACCGGCAGCGGCCGGCGGTGCTCGGCGCCGTCGAGGAAGCCGCCCTCGCGCACCTGGGCCGGCTCCACCACCAGGTGGCTGGACATGGGGAAGTAGCCGTAGACGCGCTCGCCCACGGCGATGCCGTCGCAGGCGCTGGCCTCCACCTCGGCGAAGCCCCACACCGGGACCTTGCCCCAGCCCTCGGGGGCGGGGAAGAAGCGCCAGTAGTGCAGGCTCTCGCCCATTGCGGCGTAGGTGACGTTGTTGGCGGTGAAGGCGAAGTGGTCGAGGCGCAGGCGCACCTGCCCCGGCGCCAGGGCTTCGGCCAGCGGGCTGGCCTGGCACTGGCAGCGGGTGAGGTCGTGGCGGTCGACGAGGAAGTCGAGTTGCTCGGCCATGGTCAGTGCTCGAGGCGGAAGGTGAGGCCGGCGTGGGCGGTGAGTCGCTGGATCAGCGCCTCGCCCATGGCCGGGGCGGTGGTCCAGATGCCGCCGGGGGTCTGGGTGGCGTCGCGCAGCAGGCACAGGGCGCTCTCGGTGATCATCCGCGAGGTGGAGCCGTAGCCGGGGTCGCGCTGGCCGGTGACGCCGGCGCGCAGGGTGCGTCCGTCCGCCGTTTCGCCGACGAACAGCAGGTCGTAGTGGCCGCTCTCGCGCTCCTCGCGGGTCGGGCCTTCGCCGGGTTTGGGTGCGCTGTCGCTGGCCAGGGAGCGGTCCGCCGCCACGGCTTCGGCGATGGCCTTGCCCTTGTCGCCGGGGCCGGTGAGGAGCATTTCGTCGTAGACGAAGTCGGCGCCGTAGGCGTGCCCGAGGAGGAAGTTGGAGCGGTGCACGTTGCGGGTGTTGATGGCCGCCATGATGAAGGGCGCGGCCCAGCTGCCGAGGGCTTCGTCGTAGGCGGGGCGGTCCCCGGCCGGTTGTGCCGGGCCGTTGAAGCCGGGGGCCAGGGCGAAGGGGTTGACCAGCAGCTGCAGCACCGAGGGGTCGGCCTTGGCGGCGGCCAGGGTGGACTTGAGGCTGGCGGCGGTGCCGCCGGAGAAGGTGCCCTTGAGCTGGCGCACGCGGCCCTTGATGCGTTGCAGCGGGACGCCGAAGCGCGCCTTGGCCGCCCGCTGGAGGAAGAACACGCCGAGGTCGAAGGGGATGGAGTCGAACCCGCAGGAGAACACGATGCGCGCCCCGCTCTGCTGCGCGGCGGCGCTGTGGGCGTCGATCATGCGGCGCATCCAGGCCGGCTCGCCGCAGAGGTCGACGTAGTCCACCCCGGCCTCGGCGCAGGCCGCCACCAGGGGCTCGCCGTAGAGCTGGTAGGGGCCGACGGTGGTGAGCACGGCGCGGGTGCGCGCCACCAGGGCGCGCAGGCTGGCGGCGTCAGTGGTGTCGGCTACCACCAGGGGGGTGTCGGCCGGGGCGCCGATCTCGTCCCGCACCGCCGCCAGCTTGGCCAGGTCACGCCCGGCCATGGCCCAGCGCAGGGCGCTGTCGTTGCCATAGGCCTGCACGAGGTATTCGGCCACCAGCCGGCCGGTGTAGCCGGAGGCGCCGAAGACAATCAGGTCGAACTCAGCCGTCTTTTTCATCGCGGTGTCCTTGCACGGGGGAAACCCCAGACGCTAGGCGCGGCCCCGGGTGCCGTCAATTTCAAGGAACGCGGGGAATCACGGGGCATAAGCGCGGGCGAGCACGACGGGTATTGCGGGATACATATGGATTTCCATATATTCGCCCTCCCATATATCCGGACCCTGCCGCCATGATCGCCCCACCCGACCTGTTCAAGTGCCTGGCCGACCCGACAAGGGCCCGCGCGACGCTGCTCATCGCCCAGGAGGGCGAGCTGTGCGTGTGCGAGCTGGTGTGCGCGCTGGGGGACAGCCAGCCGAAGATCAGCCGCCACCTGGCGCAACTGCGCGCCGCCGGGCTGCTGCTGGATCGCCGCCAGGGCCAGTGGGTGTACTACCGGCTGAACCCGGCCCTGCCCGCCTGGGTGGGCGAGCTGCTGCAGGTGGCGCTGCGCGGCGCGGCCGAGTGGCTGGCGGCGGACGCGGTGCGGCTGCACGGCATGGAAGGGCGTCCGGGGCAGGCCGCCGCCTGCTGCCCGGCGTGCTGAGGAGGTGGCCATGCTGATTGCCTTGGCGGTCTTTCTCTTCACCCTGCTGCTGGTCATCTGGCAGCCGCGCGGGCTGGGCGTGGGCTGGAGCGCGAGCCTGGGGGCGCTGATCGCCCTGGCGGTGGGCGCGGTGTCGCTGCAGGACATTCCCACCGTGTGGGCCATCGTCTGGAACGCCACGGCCACCTTCATCGCGGTGATCGTCATCAGCCTGCTGCTGGACGAGGCCGGCTTCTTCGAGTGGGCGGCGCTGCACGTGGCGCGCTGGGCCAAGGGCAGCGGGGCGCGGCTGTTCGCCTACTGCATCCTGCTGGGGGCGGCGGTGTCGGCGCTGTTCGCCAACGACGGCGCGGCGCTGATCCTCACGCCCATCGTCATGTCGATGCTGCTGGCGCTGCGCTTCTCCCCGGCCACCACCCTGGCCTTCGTGATGGCGGCGGGCTTCATCGCCGACACCGCGAGCCTGCCGCTGGTGGTGTCGAACCTGGTCAACATCGTCTCGGCCGACTACTTCGGCCTGGGCTTCGCCGAGTACGCCTCGGTGATGGTGCCGGTGAACCTGGCCAGCGTGGCGGCGACCCTGGCGGTGCTGTACCTGTTCTTCCGCCGCGACATCCCCGCGCGCTACCCGGTGGAGGCGCTGAAGGCCCCCGAGGCGGCCATCCGCGACCGCGCCACCTTCGTCACCGGCGGCTGGATGCTGCTGGTGCTGCTGGTCGGGCTGTTCGCCCTGGAACCGCTCGGCGTGCCCATCAGCGCGGTGGCGGCGGCCTGTGCGGTGCTGCTGTTCATCGTCGCCGCCCGGGGCCATGTGATCGCCACGCGCAAGGTGCTGCGCGAGGCGCCCTGGCAGGTGGTGGTGTTCTCCCTGGGCATGTACCTGGTGGTCTACGGGCTGAAGAACGCCGGCCTCACCGACGGCCTCACCGCCCTGCTCGACCGCTTCGCCGAACACGGCGTGTGGGGCGCGGCGCTGGGCACCGGGCTGCTCTCGGCGGGCTTGTCGTCGGTGATGAACAACATGCCCAGCGTGCTGGTGGGGGCGCTGTCGATCCAGGCCAGCGCCAGCGAGGGCGTGGTGCGCGAGGCGATGATCTACGCCAACGTCATCGGCTGCGACCTGGGACCGAAGATCACCCCCATCGGCAGCCTCGCCACCCTGCTCTGGCTCCACGTGCTGGCGCGCAAGGGCGTGCGCATCACCTGGGGCTACTACTTCCGCGTGGGCATCCTGCTGACCCTGCCGGTGCTGCTCATCACCCTCTCCGCCCTGGCCCTGCGCCTGGGGCTCTGACCTTGCGAGAACCCACCATGCGCGTCCTGTTCATGTGCACCGCCAACAGCTGCCGCAGCATCCTCTCCGAGGCGCTGTTCAACCACCTCGCACCGGACGGCTTCGAGGCGGTGAGCGCCGGCAGCCACCCCAAGGGCCAGGTGCTGCCGCGCAGCCTGACCACCCTCGCCCGCGCCGGCATCGCCACCGACGGCTTGAGCAGCAAGGGCAACGACGCCTTCGAGCACAACCCGCCGGACATCGTGGTGACCGTGTGCGACAACGCCGCCGGCGAAGCCTGCCCGGTCTACTTCGGCCCCGCGCTGAAGACCCACTGGGGCCTGGCCGACCCGTCCGACGTGCAGGGCAGCGACGCCGAGGTGGACGCCGCCTTCGACGCCACCCTGCAACGCATCGAAGCCCGCTGCCGCGCCTTCTTCGCCCTGCCCTTCGCCCACCTCGACCGCCCCGCCCTGCAAGCCGAACTCGACCGCATCGGCCGGCTTTGAGCCGGCCGATCGCCGGGGTGGCGTAGGGGGGATTGCGCTTCATCGATCCGCCGCTTCCCTGGGCTGAAGCCCAGGCTACGGGGGCGTCAACCCGAGCTTTGAGGCGCACCAGCTTGCTCAATCGCGCAGGGGCCGATGCGGTTCGCCGAGCTCACCGCATCCTACGGACCTGCCCGTGACGTAGGGTCGATCGCGCGTTATCGATCCACCGATGCACCGCGCTACGGGCTGGAACGGCGTGGGCCCGGTTTGCGTTTACGCCTCGCCGTAGAAGGGGGCGTGGTTGTAGTAGCGGATGCAGGCTTCGAGTTTCTTCTGGGTGTCGGCGCTGGGCTCTTCGAACTTCAGGCCGTAGCTGAAGCTGTCGCCTTCGCGGCTCTGCCGCTGCACCCGGGCCTTGACGGCGAACGGGCGCTGCGCGTTGTAGGCCTGGCGGTCGTCGCTGGGCTGGCGGATCTGCAGGTCGAGGAGGTCACCCACCTTGGCCTCAAGGGCGCGGGCGACCTTGAGGCGGATGCCGCTCATGCTGAAGTCGGTGCTGGTGGCGATCTGTTCTTCGCGGCCGTCGCTGACCCGCACCATGAGGTTCTGGGCGATGCGCGGGGCGCTGCGCTTGTCGCTCGGGGCGGCGCTGGCAAGCTGGCGGGCGTCGAACTGGAAGTGCTGCATGACCTTGCGCAGACGCTCGGAAACCTGGTGCAGGTCGGCGCTGACCACACCGGTGGTATGGATCTGCCGGGTGTTTTCCTCCTGGGTGGTGAGCAGGTCGTCCAGGCGGGTTTCCAGCTGGCCGAGCTTGTCCATCTGCTGGCCGCTGACGGCGGATATCTCGCTGGCCAGGCTGGCGTTGTATTCGATGTCCTGGAGGATCAGCCCGAACACCTCGCTGGCACCCTCGGCCTTGGCCATGCCCTGGTGAGTGCGCTGGATGATGCCTTCCATGGAGCGGGTGTTGTCCGCCACCAGGTCGGTGAGGTTGCCGATGATGCCGTTGATAGTGGCGGTGGCCTCGCCGGCGCGCTTGGCCAGGTTGCGCACTTCCTCGGCGACCACGGCGAAGCCGCGCCCCGCCTCGCCGGCACGGGCAGCTTCGATGGCGGCGTTGAGCGCCAGCAGGTTGGTCTGCTCGGTGATGCCGCTGATGGTTTCGGTGATGGCCTGGATCTGCCGGCTGGCGTCGCCCAGGGCGTTGATCTGCTCGCCGGCGGCCTGTACGTCGCTGACGGCACGGGCCATTTCGTCGATGTTGCCGCGGATCGCCTGCACGCCCTCGGAGGCTCGCGA
This sequence comes from Pseudomonas sp. SLBN-26, assembly GCF_006715895.1. Lineage (NCBI taxonomy): Bacteria > Pseudomonadati > Pseudomonadota > Gammaproteobacteria > Pseudomonadales > Pseudomonadaceae > Pseudomonas > Pseudomonas sp. SLBN-26. The sequence continues at coordinate 5,151,721 of NZ_VFOB01000001.1, read as the reverse complement.
GCGTGCCTCGCTGGCGCGGTCGCTGACGGTCTGCGACAGCTGCATCACCGACTGCGAGGTGGCGGCCAGTTCGCTGGTGGCGGCGCGCACCTCCACGGCGTGGTGCTCCTGCTCGCGGGAGCTGGAGGTGATGCGCTGGGAGATGTCGGCGATCTGGAAGGAGGACTGGCCGATCTGCCGGGACTCAAGGTCGATGCGGCGCATGTCACCGGTCAGCGATTCGACCATGTGCTGCATGCTGGCCAGCAGGCTATCGGGGTGGCTGGAGCGGTTGTCGATCACCAGGTCGAGCTTGCCGGCTGCCACGCTGCGGGCCACCTGCACGGCATAGGCCGGCTCGTTGCCGAGCATGGCGATCAGCCGGCGGTGAAGGAACAGGTAGCCGCCCACCAGCAGCACCAGGGCCAGCAGGCCGACGGTGACGTTGATGCGTTCGAGGTTGCGCAGGTCGTCATGCTTGTCCTGGTTGGCCGCCACCACACGCTGTTCCAGCTGGTCGGCCAGGGCTTCGATCTGGCTGGCCAGTTCGGCCGACATGGCGTCGAAGCCGCCCTCGCCCTTCATCACCTGGTTGCCGGCTTCACGGCCTTCCTTGAGGTAGCGGTCGGCCATGCGCTCGCCCACCTCGAACAGCTTGTCCACCTGGGCGTGGGCCAGGTCCACCTGGCTGCGCAGGCTGGGCTCGAACGTCAGCAGCGTGCGCAGGTTGTCGTGGGCGGCCTGGCGTTGGGCGGCGGCTTCGCTGTGGTCGTCTGAGCCCACCACAGCGGCGTCGGTGAGGAACTGCTGGATCTGCACCACGTGGTAGCGCACGTCCTTGAAGACCAGGGTGGCCTGTTGCAGGCGCAGTTGCTCGGCGTCGGCCTCGTTGAGCAGGCGGGTGCCCACCCAGAGCGCGACATTGCCCAGCACCAGCACCAGGGCGACCACTGTCCCCAGGGACAGCAACAGCCGCTTGAGGGACGCGGCCGGCAACTTCTCGTGGTTCATTTCGTATTTCTTACCTGACAGGGAGAAAACGGCGTCGGGGGGCATCCCCCCACTGCAAGGCACGAAGTCGGCCACGCCGGACATCCGCACCATCGGGTCCCAGGCTATCGGCCGCCCGTCAGCTCCCTTGAAGGCGATCGTGCGCATCTGCGCGCTCTGATAGCACGGATTTCTTAAGCGGCTCTGAAGCACTGGACCAAAGTCGTAGGCCCCCTGTCCGCCCCGGAACAGCCGATCAGCAGCCTGCCCTGCCGGCAACAGGCCCGGCGCCTCGTCGAGGCTGTGGAAAACACCCTGAACGCCACGGGGCATGGGGCTCTGGAGCCTGCGGCACGGCCCCTGCAAAAGGGAGGTGGACGACCGCTACGGTCCCTTTCGCATCCAGGAGCCCTTCCATGACTGCCCAGCAAAAGACCCTGCCCGCCGCCCTGTCCACCGGTACCGACTACGAGGCGCTGGCCCAGCGCTTCCGCCCGATCTTCGCGCGCATCGCCGAGGGCGCGGTGGCCCGCGAGCGCGAGCGCACCCTGCCCTACGAACCCATCCGCTGGCTGAAGGAGGCCGGCTTCGGCGCGGTGCGCATCCCGGTGGCCTTCGGCGGTGCGGGGGCTTCGCTGCCACAGCTGTTCCAGTTGCTGATCGAGCTGGCCGAGGCGGACTCCAACGTGCCCCAGGCGCTGCGTGGCCATTTCGCCTTCGTCGAGGACCGCCTCAACGCCCAGGCTCATGCGTCCCAGGCCCTGTGGTTCGAGCGCTTCGTCGCCGGTGACCTGGTGGGCTGCGCCTGGACCGAGGTGGGTGCGGTGAAGATCGGCGACGTGATCACCCGGGTCAGCCGCAAGGGCGACCAGTGGGTGGTCAACGGCACCAAGTACTACAGCACCGGCAGCCTGTTCTCCGACTGGATCGACCTGTTCGCCCGCCGCGACGACAACGGCCGCGACGTGATCGCCGCCATCAGCACCCACCAGGCCGGTGTGCAGCAGCAGGATGACTGGGACGGTTTCGGCCAGCGCACCACCGGCAGCGGCACCTCGGTGTTCAAGGATGCGGTGGTGGAGGAAGCCAACCTGATCGACTTCGCCGAGCGCTTCCGCTACCAGACGGCGTTCTACCAGCTGGTGCTGCTGGCGGTGCTGGCCGGTTCCGGGCGTGGCGCCCTGCGGGACTTCGCCGGCGAGGTGAGTCGCCGCACCCGGGTGTTCAGCCACGGCAACGCCTCGGCGGTGAGCGAGGACCCGCAGGTGCAGCAGGTGATCGGCAAGGCCTCCGGCCAGGTCTACGCCGCCGAGGCGGCCACCCTGCGCGCGGCCGAGGCCGCCCAGCGGGCCTACCTGGCGCACTTCGCCGGGGACGACGAGGCCGAGCGCCTGGCCAACGTGCATGCCGAACTGGAGTCGGCCCAGGCCCAGGTGGCCGCTGTGGAGCTGGTGCTGCGCGCCACCAGCGACCTGTTCAACGCCCTCGGCGCCTCGGCCACCAGCGTCAGCCGTCAGCTCGACCGCCACTGGCGCAACGCCCGCACGGCGGCCTCCCACAACCCGGTGATCTACAAGGAGCGCATCGTCGGCGACTGGCACGTCAACGGCACCGAACCACCCTATGTGTGGCAGATCGGCGGCGGCAGCCGCCAAGGGTGAGCGTGCCGGGGCAGTGATCCCGCGCAAGGAACGATGCGGTTCGCTGAGCTCACCGCATCCTACAGACCCGCTCAGGCTACATGGGCGTTGCCACGTGGTCCGTAGGATGTGCTGAGGAACGAAGCGCATCGCGCTACGCAGGCCGTGCTCCTGTGCGGGAACCGATGCGGTTCGCCGAGCTCACCGCATCCTACGGGCCTGCCCGGAATACGCGGGCATCGCCACGTGGTTCGTAGGATGTGCTGAGGAACGAAGCGCATCGCGCTACGCAGGCAATGCTCCCGCGTGGGAACCGATGCGGTTCGCCGAGCTCACCGCATCCTACGGATCTGCCCGGGCTACGAGCGCATCGCGCCGAGGCACGAAAACGCCCCGGGGTGGTGCCCCGGGGCGTTGGGTGGGGCGGTGTCAGAGCCGGCCGAGTTCCTGGGCGGTGCGGTCGAGGGCCTTGCGGGTCTTTTCCACCAGCTCGTCCAGTTCGGCGCGGGTGGCCACCAGGGCGGGGGCCATGATCATGCGGCCGAGGGTGGAGCGGATGATCACGCCTTCTTCGAAGCCGAGGGTGCGGCAGCGCCAGGCGATGTCGTTCTCGTTGTCGAAGCGCTTGCGGGTGGCCTTGTCTTCGGCGAGCTGCAGCGCGGCCACCAGGCCGGTGCCCTGGATGTCGCCCACCAGCGGGTGGTTGCCGAACACTTCGCGCAGGCACTGCTGCAGGTAGGGGCCGGTGTCGGCCTTGACCTGGCGGACCACCCCTTCGTCACGCAGGGCCTTGAGGTTGGCGATGGCCACGGCGGCGGCCACCGGGTGGCCAGAGTAGGTCAGGCCGTGGGCGAAGACGCCACCCTGCTCCACCAGGACTTCGGCCATGCGCTTGCTCAGTACCAGGCCGCCCATGGGGATGTAGCCGCTGGTAAGGCCCTTGGCGATGGAGAGGGTGTCCGGCTGGAAGCCGAAGTGCTGGTGGGCGAACCATTCGCCGGTGCGGCCGAAGCCGCCGATCACTTCATCGGCGCACAGCAGCACGTCGTACTTCCGGCAGATGCGCTGGATCTCGGGCCAGTAGGACTCCGGCGGGAAGATCATGCCGCCGGCGCCCTGGAAGGGTTCGGCGACGAAGGCAGCAACCTTGTCGGCACCCAGTTCGAGGATCTTCTCTTCCAGCTGGCGGGCGGCGCGCAGGCCGAATTCCTCGGGGCTGAGGTCGCCGCCCTGGGCGTACCAGTAGGGTTCGTCGATGTGTTCGAAGTCCGGCAGCATGCCGCCCATTTCGTGCATGAACTTCATGCCGCCGAGGGCGGTGGAGCCGAGGGTGGAGCCGTGGTAGCCGTTCCAGCGGCCGATCATGATGCGCTTCTCGGGCTTGCCGAGGATCTGCCAGTAGCGGCGCACGGTGCGGATCAGCACCTCGTTGGCCTCGGAGCCGGAGTTGGTGTAGACGGCGTGGCTGTAGTGGCCGGGCAGCAGGCTGAAGAGCAGCTCGGAGAGTTCGATCACCGCCGGGTGGGTGGTGTGGAAGAACATGTTGTAGTACGGCAGCTGCTCCAGCTGCTGCGAGGCGGCGGCGGCGAGGTCCTTGCGGCCGTAGCCGAGGTTGGTGCACCACAGACCGGACATGCCATCCAGGTAGCGCTTGCCGTCGTTGTCCCAGAGGTGCAGGCGGTCGCCGCCGACGATCACGCGCGGCCCTTCGGCGTTGAGCGCCTTCTGGTCGAGGAAGGCGTGGATGTGGTGGGCCGCGTCAGCCGCCTGGTAGTCGCGGGTGTCACGTTGGGCCTGGAATGGGGCGTTCATGTCGGTGTCTCCTTTCTCCCCTTGCGGGGGCGTTGCGGGTTCGTGTTGATGCGGCTCACTGGGCGGCTGGCAGGGGCTCGGGGCGGAACAGCGGCTTGCCCATCACCCATTTGATCCAGGCCACGGCGATCAGCGACACCAGGCCCAGCACCACGCCGGCGATGCCGAAGATCTTCCCGGTCATGTCCGGGCTCGGCGAGGCGTAGGCGATTGCATAGAGCATGCCGCCGATGCCGAACAGCTGCGGCAGCGGGTAGAACGGCGTGCGGAACGGCCGGGCGATGGCCGGGTAGCGGCGGCGCAGGGCGATCACGTCGAGGTGGACGATGATGTACGCCAGCAGCCAGGCCAGTGCGGCGGCCAGCAGCAGCAGGTTGATGGAGGCGGCGTCCTGGCCCATGGCGAGGATCGGCAGGCCGGTGATGGCGGCGACGAACAGCACTGCCACCCAGGGGGTGCGGGCACGCGGGCTGAGCCGCTTGAACTGCGGGAACGCCTGGCCGTTCTGGGCCATGCCGTAGAGCATGCGCGGGATGGCCGCCAGCGAGGTGTTGAGGGTGCTGCAGGTGGCGGTGACGGCGGCGATCACCAGGAACACTTCGCCGGACTCGCCGAACACCGTGGTGGCGAACAGGTAGTGCGGCAGGGCGTCGGTGGTCAGCGCCTCGGCCGGCAGCATGAACAGCGCGCCCAGGCAGTACAGGGCGATGGTGAGGAAGATGACGGTGAGGCCGATGATCATCGAGCGCGGGATGTTGCGTTCGGGGCGCTTGGTCTCCTCCACCAGCGGGCAGACGAACTCGGCACCGACGAAGCCCCACACGGCCATGGCGGTGAGGGTCAGCACGCCGGCGCCCATGGGGTTCCAGTCACCGTGCAGCACGCTGCTGGCGGTGGTGCCCGGGGCGCCCTTGGCGATGGCGGCGATGCCCAGCACCAGCAGGACGATGACCATCACCACTGCCAGGGCGGTCTGCAGCCTGGCGAAGATGTCGATGCCCAGGAGGTTGAGCACGGTGAACAGGCCGAGCACGCCGAAGGCGACGCTGAAGGGCGGGAACACGTCGGGGTAGACCTTGCCGATGATCAGGTCGAGCAGCAGCAGCTCGGCGGAGAGGGCGAACATCGCCACCACCACATAGCCGGAGAAGGTGGCGAGGATGGCCGGGAAGTGCCCCAGGGCCACTTCGGTGTAGCTGGACAGGCCGCCGGCGCGGGGGATCATCAGCGCCAGTTCGGAGAACGAGAAGGCGTAGCTCAGCGCCAGCAGCCAGGCCAGCCCCAGCGGCACCAGGAAGCCCAGGCCGGAGAGGCCGGCGCCTTGCAGCATCAGCACCATCACGCCCTGGGACACCACCAGGCCGATGGCCACGGCGAGCAACGCGCCGAGCCCCAGCACCCGGCGGAACCCGCCGACTTCCTCCTGCCCCTGCACGGGCATGGACACACTTGCACTCATGACACCCTCCGATCTTGTCGTTGTTATGCGCCCGCCGGCCGGCGGGTCGGTGATGCAGGGCGCGGGCCGGCCGCGCCCTTGTGATCTCAGCGCGCGGCCCAGGCGTTGAAGCGCTCCTCCAGCTCCTCGCCGTGGTTGACCCAGAACTCGGCGCTCACCAGCTGGGCGTCGGCCAGGTTGGCCGGGGCGGTGGGCAGCTGGGCGCGGGTGGCCTCCGGCAGGGCATCCAGGGCGGCCTTGTTCACCGGCCCGTAGGGGATGCGGGTGGAGAACGCCTGCTGGTTCGGCGCCTGGCTGGCGAAGGCGATGAAGCGTTCGGCAGCGGCCTTGTTCGGGCTGCCGCGGACGATGGCCCAGTGGTCCGGGTCGTAGAGGTTGCCGGCCCAGACGATGGACAGCTTCGAGCCCTCCTGCTGGGCGGCGGCGATGCGCCCGTTGTAGGCGGCGGACATCACCACGTCGCCGGCCACCAGCCACTGCGGCGGCTGGGCGCCGGCTTCCCACCACTGGATGCTGGGCTTGATCTGGTCGAGCTTGCGGAAGGCGCGGGCGACGCCTTCGGGGGTCTCCAGCACGCGGTAGAGGTCGGCGGGCTTGACGCCGTCGGCCAGCAGCGCGGCTTCCAGGGTGTACTTGGCACCCTTGCGCAGGCCGCGCTTGCCGGGGAAGCGCTGCAGGTCCCAGAAGTCGGCCCAGGAGGTGGGGGCGCTGCTCAGCCGGCTGGCGTCGTAGGCCAGCACCATGGACCAGACGTAGCTGGCCACGCCGCACTCGCTGACGGTGTTGGGGATGTACTGGCCGGGATCGCCGATCACCGCCGGGTCGAGGCGCTCGAACAGGCCTTCCTCGCAGCCGCGCAGCAGCTCGGGGGACTCCACTTCGACCACGTCCCAGGTGACCTGGCCGATGTCGACCATGGCCTTCACCTTGGACAGTTCGCCGTTGTATTCGCCGGCCACCACGCGCGCGGCGCCGCTGGCTTCGAAGGGGCGGAAGTAGGCCGCGTCCTGGGCGGCCTTGGTGGCGCCGCCGAAGGAGATGACGGTGAGGCTGGCCGGGGCGGCCAGCACGGAACCGCTGAGGCCGGCCAGGGCGCTCAGGGCAAAAGCGGTACGACGCAAGGACATGCGCATGGGAACTCCCTCACTGCTTGTTGGGTTGTTGTCAGTTACGGAGGCAGTCATGACCCCGCGCGAACGCGGGGTGGATCGGGGCCGGTCGTCTGGGGCGACCTTGGTCCCCGCGCGGGCGGGGCCTACGCGGGGCCGGGGCGCAGCTGGAACCAGGTGGTCTTCAGCTGGCAGTACTTGTCGAAGGCGTGCAGCGACAGGTCACGGCCGAAGCCGGACTGGCGGCCACCGCCGAAGGGCACGCTGACGTCGAGGGCGTCGACGGTGTTCACCGACACGGTGCCGGCCTTGAGGGCGCGGGCCACGCGGTGGGCACGGTGCAGGTCGTCGCTCCAGACCGAGGCGGCGAGGCCGTAGACGCTGTCGTTGGCCAGGCGGATGGCTTCGTCTTCGTGGTCGAAGGTGCTGATGGCCAGCACCGGGCCGAAGACTTCCTCGCGGGCGAGGACGGTGTCGGGGCCGACGTCGGCGAACAGGGTCGGTTCGATGAAGTTGCTGGAGCCGTTGAAGGTCAGTTGCCGGCCACCGGCGAGCAGCCGGGCGCCCTGGCCCTGGGCCTGCTCGATGAAGCCCAGGATGCGGCGGGTCTGGCTGCTGTCGACGATGGCGCCGGCGCGGCTGGCCGGGTCCAGCGGGTCGCCGGGCATCCAGTCGCGGGCCTTGGCCAGCAGGCGTTCGATGAACTCGTCGCGGATGCTGCGCTGCACGTAGAGGCGCGAGTTGGCCGAGCACACTTCGCCCTGGTTGAAGAAGATGCCGAAGGCGGCCTTCTCGGCGGCGAGGTCGAGGTCGCGGCAGTCGTCGAACACCAGGTTGGGGCTCTTGCCACCGCACTCCAGCCAGACCTGCTTGAGGTTGGACTGGGCCGAATAGCCCATGAAGTACTTGCCCACCTGGGTGGAGCCGGTGAACACCAGGCAGTCCACGTCCGGGTGCAGGCCCAGGGCGCGGCCGGCCTGCTCGCCGAGGCCGGGCACCACGTTCAGCACGCCTTCGGGGATGCCCGCCTCCAGGGCCAGCTCGCCCAGGCGCAGGGCCGAGGCGGGGGACTGTTCGGCAGGCTTGAGCACCACGCTGTTGCCGGCGGCCAGGGCCGGGGCCAGCTTCCAGGCGGCCATGTCGAGGGGGAAGTTCCAGGGCACCACAGCGGCGACCACGCCCAGCGCTTCGCGGGTGATGGTGGCCAGGGCGTTGGGCGCGGTGGGCGCCACCTGGTCGTAGAGCTTGTCGAGGGATTCGGCGTACCAGGCGAAGACGTTGGCGGCGCCGGGCACGTCGATGGTGTAGGCGTCCATCACCGGCTTGCCCATGTCCAGCGAGTCCAGCAGGGCCAGCTCCTCGCGGTGGGCCAGCATCAGCTCGGCGAGGCGCAGCAGGATCTTCTTGCGCTCGGCCGGCGCCATGCGTGCCCAGGGGCCATGCTCGAAGGCCTGGCGGGCGCTGCGCACGGCGAGGTCGACGTCCGCCGTGTCGCAGGCGGCGACGCGGGCCAGCAGCTGGTTGGTCGCGGGGTTGATGGAATCGAAGGTGGCGCCGGAAGCGGCACTCACCAGGCGGCCGCCGATCAGGGCCTTGTCGATGATGGATTGCCGGGCGGCTCGCTGCTGCCAATAGCCGAGGTCGTACACGCTGCACCCCCTGTCGACCGTCTTCGCGGTCTGGTTGTCGTTCGGGTCGGGGCAGATGGTGCGCCAGCGGGGGCATGAGGAAAATTATTAAAAATATGCTCGCTAGCCATGAAAAAGCTCACCAGCCGATCGGCCCACCCGCTGCGGCCTGGGGTATGGTGCTGGCCTTCCGCTCCACGGGCGAGGCGCGGCCGGCACAGGTGGCACAGGCCGTCGAGACCGGGCTGCTGAGATCAGGCTGTTGAAACGAGGAGGAGTCCCATGGCGACCTACACCCTGCGGCAACTGAGGTACTTCGTGACCACGGTGGAATCCGGCAGCGTGGCCGAGGCGTCCCGCAAGCTCTACATCGCCCAGCCGTCCATCTCCACGGCCATCAAGGGGCTGGAGGAGAGCTTCGGCGTGCAGCTGTTCATCCGCCACCACGCCCAGGGCGTGTCGCTGACCCCCAGCGGCACGCGCTTCTACGAGAAGGCCCTGGAGCTGTTGCGGGTGGCGCGGGAGTTCGAGCAGAACGCCCTGGCGGACAACGACATCGTCGCCGGGCAGATCGACATCGGCTGCTTCGAGACGGTGGCGCCGCTCTACCTGCCGCAACTGATCGCGGGGTTCCGCGCGCTGTACCCGGGGGTGGACATCCGCATCCGCGACGGCGAGCAGCAGGAGCTGGTGCAGGGGCTGACCGCCGGCACCTTCGACCTGGCCTTCCTCTACGACCACGAGCTGGACAGCACCATCGCCACCGAGCCGCTGATGGCCCCGCAGAAGCCCTATGCGCTTCTGCCGGAACACCACCGCTTCGCCCGCCAGGCCCAGGTGTCGCTGCGCGACCTGTGCCTGGAGCCGATGATCCTGCTGGACGTGCAGCCGAGCCGCACCTACTTCGTCAGCCTGTTCCACGAGCTGGGGCTGACGCCCAACATCGTCTTCAGCTCGCCCTCCATCGAGATGGTGCGCGGCATGGTGGGCCAGGGCTTCGGCTTCTCCCTGCTGGTCACCCGCCCCCATTCCGAGTGCACCTACGACGGCCAGCGGGTGGTGTGCGTGGACATCACCGAACCGGTGGCCACCTCCGGCCTGGTGGCCGCGCGCCTCAAGCGCGCCCAGCTGACCAAGCCGGCCCAGCTGTTCGTGGACTTCTGCCGCGAGCGCCTGGGCCAACTGGCCCAGGCCCGCGAGGCCACGCCTCAGCCCTGAGTCCCGCGCCCACCGAAAGCAGCGAAGCGCTTGTTGAAGTGGGCAATGCGCCCCTCCGCCGCCACCTGGCGCTGCTGGCCGGTGTAGACCGGGTGCGACGCGCTGGACACGTCCAATGCCACGTAGGGGTAGGTCTGGCCATCGCTGTGCACGTAGGTGCGGTCGGTTTCCACGGTGGAACCGATCAGGAAGAACGCATTGGCCGAGGTGTCGTGGAACAGCACGGGCCGGTAGTCGGGGTGAATGCCGGGTTTCATGGAGCCTCCGATGCAAATGTTATAAAGTTACGCATCCTGCGCTTGTCGAGAATGATTTTCAATATCTCGCGGTGCTAGCCATAACCCACTCGTCAGCTTCTCTCAGAAGTAAGACCCCAGTGCGCATCCCGAAACGACATCTGGCTCAAGCGTTGGAGCGGGGCAGCGCCCCTTCAGGAGGCCGAGCGCAGTCGTTGCGCAGGGGGACGAGCGGCATGGATGCCGCGAGAGGCGCGCCAGGCCACGGATGGCCCATCGCGCCGGCCCCCGAAGCAACGATGGAGCGAGGGGAGTCCCGCGAAGCGGGACCCGGATGCAGGGGCGAGCCCTTTTGGTTACTTTTCTGTGGGCGGCATTCCGACGATTGAGAAAAGTGACTCGCCCGGCGGGGCGAAACAGAAAACATCGACAGAACTCGATAACCAACCTGGCTCCGCGCTCACTCAACCCCCGGGAACGCTCTATCCATGAACATCCCGCGTCTCGCCCTCCTGACCACCCTCCCCCTCCTCCTGCTGCCGCCCCTGTCCCAAGCCGCCCTCCCCATCCCCCTGGGTCCCCTCCCCCACTGCACCCGCAGCGCCACCCTGATGCACTGCAACGACGGCCAGGGCGGCTTCTACGGCATGGCCATCCAGGGCAACGACCTCTACCTGCGCGGTCACGACGGCCTGACCGGCCTCGGCTGGGCCCAGACCAGCACACGCTTCGGCCGCCTGCTGCTGCTCAGCGGCATCAGCAGCGACGGCACCGTGTGGTTCGGCTTTGGCCGGCGCATGGGCTGGAACGTGCTGAACCGCCTCTCCACCTCCGCCGGCGACCGCATACGGCTCTCCTGCAACCGCTTGAAGGGCTGCGACTGACCTCCGGGCGGGACCATTGCGCACCGAGCCGGTGCAGCGGCGACAAAACCGGCACCGATCCCGTCGTGCGGCTTGTCGGCGGGCCCGCGCTTGCGGTATCAGTGCATTCGCCCGCCCCTGAATTCCCTGGAAACACCATGACTGTCCTGGTTCCCGCCCACAGCCCCGCCGCCACCGGCAAACCCGCCGGCCGCATCCGCCAGAAGAACGAAGAGATCATCCTCGCCGCCGCCGAGGAGGAGTTCGCCAAGCACGGTTTCAAAGGCACCAGCATGAACGCCATCGCGCTGCGCGCCGACCTGCCCAAGGCCAACCTGCACTACTACTTCAGCAACAAGCTGGGGCTCTACGTGGCGGTGCTGAGCAACATCCTCGAGCTGTGGGACAGCACCTTCAACACCCTCACCGCCGAGGACGACCCGGCCGAAGCACTGGCCCGCTACATCCGCGCCAAGCTGGAGTTCTCCCGCCGCTACCCATTGGCCTCGAAGATCTTCGCCATGGAAGTGATCAGCGGCGGCAGCTGCCTCGACAAGCATTTCAACCAGGACTACCGCGACTGGTTCCGCGGCCGCGCCGCCGTGTTCGAGGCCTGGGTGGCCGCCGGCAAGCTGGACCCGGTGGACCCGATGCACCTGATCTTCCTGCTCTGGGGCAGCACCCAGCACTACGCCGACTTCGGCTCGCAGATCTGCCGCGTCAGCGGCCGCAAGCGCCTGACCAAGGACGACTACGAAGTCGCCGCCCAGACCCTCACCCACATCATCCTCAAGGGCTGCGGCCTGACGCCGCCGGCCAGCGCCTGATGCCCTTCACCCTGGCCGGGCCCAGCGAGTACCGCGAGGAAATCCGCAAGAGCCGCTTCATCGCCCTGGCCGCGCCGGTCACCAGCGCGGCAGAGGCCCAGGCCTTCATCGCCACCCACAGCGACCCCGCCGCCAGCCACAACTGCTGGGCCTGGAAGGTGGGCGCGCAGTACCGCTTCAGCGACGACGGCGAACCCGGTGGCACCGCCGGGCGGCCGATGCTCGCCGCCATCGAGGGCCAGGACATGGACCGCGTGGCGGTGCTGGTGATCCGCTGGTACGGCGGCATCCAGCTCGGCACCGGCGGCTTGGCGCGGGCCTACGGCGGCAGCGCCGCGAAGTGCCTGCAGGGCGGCGAACGCACCGAGCTGCTGGCCCTGCAGCGCCTGCGCGGGCACGTGGCCTTCGCCGAGCTGGCCCCGTTCAAGGCGCGCCTGGCCGAGCACCAGGCGCGGTTGGAAGACGAGGCCTACGACGCCGAGGGCGCCTGGCTGGAGCTGGCCCTGCCGGCGGAACGCCAGGCGGCCCTGCAGCAGGTGCTGGCCGACCTCAGCCGGGGCCGCAGCCAGCTGCAACCGGTGGAGGCGGTGGCGCCGTGAGCGGCCGCCTGCGCATCCACTCCCCGGCCATCCTCTACTTCGACATGGTCCGGCGCTGCCACTCCATCCGCGAGGCGGCGCGCCGGCTCAACGTCGCCTCGTCGGCGGTGAACCGGCAGATCCTCAAGCTGGAGGACGAACTGGGCACGCCGCTGTTCGAGCGCCTGCCCGGCGGCCTGCGCCTGACCCCGGCCGGCGAGACCCTGTCGCGCCACGTCACCGTGGTGCTGCAGGACCTGGAGCGGGTGCGCTCGGAACTGGACGCCATGCAGGGCCTGAGCACCGGCCACGTGGAGATCGCCACCGTCGAAGGCGTCACCCTCGACCTGCTGCCCCGCGTGCTCGACGCCATGCACACGCGCTATCCGCGCATCACCGTGGGCGTCACCACCCTCGGCTCCCAGGCCATCCCCGAGGCGGTGCTCAGCGGCGACGCCGACCTGGGCCTGGCCTTCGGCCTGCAACGCAGCGCCGAGCTGCAGCAGCTGTGCCTGGGGCACTTCCGCCTGGGGGCCATCGTCCCCGCCGGCCATCCCCTGGCCCAGCGCCAGGAGGTGGCCTTCGCCGCCTGCGCCGAGCACGGGCTGATCCTCGCCAAGCGCGAGCTGTCCCTGCACCACCAGATCGGCCCGCTGTTCCGCCGCCTGCGCCAGCCCGGCCTGCCGGTGCTGGAAAGCAGCTCCCTGGAGCTGGCCCGGCAGATGGTCAGGCGCGGCCTGGGCATCGCCTTCCAGACCCGCATCGGCCTGGAGGCCGACCTCGCCAGCGGCGAGCTGCTGCACCTGCCGCTGACTGACCAGGGCGGCCTGCACAGCGACCTCGGCCTGTACATGCGCGCCGGGCGTCACCTGCCGGTGGCGGTGGACGCCTTCGCCCGGCTGATGGCCGAGGAGATCGCCCGCCGCGAGGGCGAGGAACCGCCGCGGCTCTGAGGCTTCACTAAGCGATCGAATTCACCGAAGCGTTTTCTGCCCCTGAGATAAGCTCTCGGGCTTGCCCAATAAGCCATTCGCAAACGCTCCAACCTACGTAAGAGAAGCAGTCGTTATGTTTTCGAAAAAGATATTTATCTGCTTGGTTTCAATTTCACTTTATGGGTGCGCCAGTGGTGAAAAAATTCTTGTGAGTGCAGAAAAAGGCCATCGATGCTCTGGGGATATATTCCCTGTCGATTCTCCCTCAATAACTCTTTTTCCAGAGCGTTCATGCGAACTCCCCCTCGCAAACGCCAACCGGATGAAGTCCTACGTACTCAAGTCCAATGGCACATCTACATATGGCTGCTGGGAAAGGAAATCTGGCGGTAATTTTTTGATAGTTACCGCTCAAGGCGAGGAATATACACACAGGATTCTGGACTATGTCGACGCCACTCTAATCACACCGAAAACTGCAAAAGTAACGTTCTCGCTTTTCCAAGCTACTTGGGGAAAGGAAGAGTGTCCCAAGCCGGTCGGATTTAATGCATGGGTACCTTAGCAACTCCAAAGACAACAGCCTTGTTGTGATCTAGAGCCTACCGCCCTGGCCGCTTTCCATCGTAAAGATTGCTTCTAGCACTGGTGCCGGCGCCGGCTTTCGGCGTCAGCCCATGCCCTCTGCCTACCCGCTCGATTTCTGCCCTTCACGCCAGCCTGCGCCCTTGAGCGCGCGGAACGCCCGCCGGGCTGGAGGCCGCGAAAATACTGACTTCCAGGTCAATTCAGCGCTGCCGTTCCGGCATCAGCCCGAGCGAAATACTGTTCTTTGGCGCACACCGGGCTTGTGCCGATACTGCGTCGCTCGGTGTCCGTACCGAACTGTCGATACCCCACTCCACAGGAGCCACAACAATGAAAAAAGCACTGCAGGGAGCGTCGTTGGCACTGGCCTTCGTCATGGCCGGGGAGGCCAGCGCACTGGAATGGATGAACAACAGCCTGGGCTTCCGTTATGGCCAGCAGTTCACCAACCCCAACAACCCGGACAAGTTCGCCAAGCGCATCTACAGCTTCACCCACGCCAGCGGCTACCAGTACGGCAGCAACTTCTTCAACCTCGACGTGTTCCTCTCCGACAACCGCGACCCGCGCAAGGGCACCGACGACGGCGGCAGCGAGGTCTACGCCACCTACCGCCACCAGCTGTTCGCCTCGCGGGTGTTCGACCAGCCCCTGGGCACCGGCCTGATCAAGGACTACGCCTTCACCGCCGGCTTCGACGCCAGCCGCAACAACAACCGCGCCTCGGCCAAGAAGCGCGCCCTGGTGTTCGGCCCGACCCTCAAGTTCAACACCGTCGGCGTGCTCGACCTGAGCCTGCTCTACTACCGCGAGCGCAACCACAGCGGCATCCCCGGCGTGCGCCACGAGAACCTCACCTTCGACGGCACCTACAACCTCAACCTGACCTGGCTGCGGCCGTTCAAGGTGGGCGACCACGCGGCCAAGTTCCAGGGCTTCGTCAACCACATCGGGGAGAAGGGCGAGGACTACAACAACCGCGACACCGCCCCGGAAACCCTCATGCGCACCGCCCTGATGGTGGCCGCCCGCCCGGGCGACCGGGTGCAGCCCAACCTGTGGTTCGGCGTCGGCTACGAGTACTGGCACAACAAGTTCGGCGTGGACGGCGGGCGCGGCAGCCGCACCTCAACCCCGACCCTCAACCTCGAACTCAGCTTCTGAGCCCAACCCGGCCCCGTGGTTCGGGCTTCAACCCGGAGCGCCTTCGCCGGCCATGCCCCGGGCTGAAGCCCGGGCTACGGGTGCCCTCCGCAACGTAGTGGCACGGGGTGTAGCCCGGACTGTAGCCCGGACTTCAGTCCGGGGATTCCACGCACCCGGCCTTGAGCTTCAACTTGAGAATCCCTCGCCAGCCCATCCCTGGGCTGAAGCCCAGGCTACGGGTGCCTTCCTCTCGCCGTGGCATAGGCCGTAGCCCGGACTTCAGTCCGGGGATTCCACACACCCAGCCCTGCGCTTCAACCTGGAGATCCCTCGCCAGCCCACCCCTGGGCTGAAGCCCAGGCTACGGGTGCCGCCCTGTCACTTCCGGTGGTCCGGAACCGCCCACAAAAGCCGGGGACAAGCCTGTGGATAACCTTTGCAAAGGTGGCGCCGGGCTGCGTGCCGTGGTGCCTGCCGCGAGCTGATCAAATAACGACCACCCTGCCCTGCGCCCAAATGGCGCACGCAAGGGCTTGACAGGCATGGATTAATTTCGCTGGGAAATAAGGCACCGCGCCAGCATCCCGTCGAGGTGCCCCGTGCTCGCCCACAATAACCGTGGACAGACCTGTGGATAACCTTGGGAATAACCGCGCCAGCCCTGCTGCGCCAAGGCCTGCGCCGCCCTGATCGAAAAACCGCCACAACGGTGCGCCAACCCACCGTCCACGCCCCATTTGCGTGCAGCCTCCGCGCGGCCCTGGCCCCCTGTCGTCTCGCTGTCCCAAGGCCCGCGCGCTTTCTGACCCGGTGGCCAGCTTTTTGCTTTGGCTGGGCCAGCTGATTGATCGAGTGAAGCCCCATGACCGCCTCCCCTCCCCGCCTGGAACTCCTGGGCATCACCAAGCGCTACCCCGGCTGCCTGGCCAACGACCGTGTCGACCTGGCCATCGCCCCCGGGGAGATCCATGCCCTGCTGGGCGAGAACGGTGCCGGCAAGAGCACGCTGATGAAGATCATCTACGGCGTGGTGCAGCCCGATGCCGGCGAGATCCGCTGGCAGGGCGAGACGCGGCGGGTGCGCGACCCGGCCCAAGCCCGCGCCCTGGGCATCGGCATGGTGTTCCAGCACTTCTCGCTGTTCGAGACCCTCACCGTGGCCGAGAACATCGCCCTGGCGCTGGGCCGCGAGGCGGGCACGCCCAGGCAGCTGGAGGCGCGCATCCGCGAGGTGTCGCAGCGCTATGGCATGGCCCTGGAACCGGGGCGGCTGGTGCATGCGCTGTCCATCGGCGAGCGCCAGCGGGTAGAGATCGTCCGCTGCCTGATGCAGGACATCCGCCTGCTGATCCTCGACGAACCCACCTCGGTGCTGACCCCGCAGGAGGCCGAGGAGCTGTTCGTCACCCTGCGCCGGCTGGCGGCCGAGGGCTGCAGCATCCTCTTCATCAGCCACAAGCTGGCCGAGGTGCGGGCGCTCTGCCACAGCGCCACGGTGCTGCGCGGCGGCCGTGTCTCCGGCCAGTGCATCCCGGCCGCGTGCAGCGACCTGGAGCTGGCGCGGCTGATGGTGGGCGATGCCGAAGGACTGGTGGCGCAGTACCCCAAGGTCAGCGGCGGCGCGCCCTTCCTGCACCTGGAGGGCCTCGACTGGCACAACCCCGACCCGTTCGGCGTGTCCCTGAAAGCCATCGGCCTGGAGGTGCGCAGCGGCGAGATCGTCGGCATCGCCGGGGTGGCCGGCAACGGCCAGGACGAGCTGCTGGCGCTGCTCTCCGGTGAGGCCCGGCTGCCGCCGGCCAAGGCGGCGGCGGTGCGTTTCGCCGGGCAGGCGGTGGGCCAGTTGCCGCCGGATGCGCGGCGCGCCCGGGGCCTGGCCTTCGTGCCCGCCGAGCGCCTGGGGCACGGCGCGGTGCCGGAGCTGTCCCTGGCGGACAACGCGCTGCTCACCGCCTCGCGCCAGGGCCTGCTGCGCCACGGCCTGGTGCGCCGGGGCCGGGTGCTGGCCTTCGCCGAGGAGGTGATCCGCCGCTTCGCGGTGAAGACCCCGGACGCCCACACCGCCGCCCGCAGCCTCTCCGGCGGCAACCTGCAGAAGTTCATCCTCGGCCGCGAGATCCTCCAGCAACCCAGGCTGCTGGTGGCCGCGCACCCCACCTGGGGCGTGGACGTGGGCGCGGCGGCGGCCATCCACCGCGCGCTGATCGCGCTGCGGGATGCCGGCGCGGCGATCCTGGTGATCTCCGAGGACCTGGACGAGCTGTTCCAGATCAGCGACCGCATCGGTGCGCTGTGCAGCGGCGAGCTGTCGGCGCTCAAGCCGGTGCCGGACACCACCGCCCAGGAGGTCGGCCGCTGGATGGCCGGCCGCTTCGATTCGCCCCAAGCCGCCTGACCCGGAGCCCCCATGCTGTTATCCCTCGTTCCCCGCACCCAGCCCTCGCGAGCGATGCTGGTGCTCTCCCCGGTGCTGGCCGGCCTGCTGACCCTGGCCTGCGGCTCGCTGCTGTTCCTGGCCCTGGGCAAGGACCCGCTGGAAACCCTGCACACCCTGCTGATCGCCCCGGTGAGCGACCTCTACGGCGTCTCCGAGCTGCTGGTGAAGGCGCTGCCCATCCTGCTCTGCGCCCTGGGCCTGGCCGTGGCCTACCAGGCGCGGGTGTGGAACATCGGCGCCGAGGGCCAGTTGCTGGTCGGTGCCCTGGCCGGCAGTGCGCTGGCGGTCCACGTCATCGACTGGGAGAGCCGCTGGGCGCTGGTGCTGGTGCTGGCCGCCGGCACCCTCGCCGGGGCCGCCTGGGGCGCGCTGGCGGCCTGGCTGCGCACGCGCTTCAACGCCAACGAGATCCTCACCACCATCATGCTCAACTACGTGGCGCTGAACCTGCTGCTGTACGCGGTGCACGGTCCGCTGAAGGACCCGGGCGGCTTCAACTTCCCCGAGTCGGCCATGTTCGGCGACGCCACCCGCCTGCCGCCGGTGTTCGAGGACCTGCGCCTTCACATCGGCCTGTACTTCGCCCTGCTGGCGCTGGTGGCGGTGTGGGTGCTGCTGCACAGGAGCTTCCTCGGCTTCCAGATCAAGGTGCTGGGCCTGGACAAGCGCGCCGCCGGCTTCGTCGGCTTCCGCGAGCGGCGCCTGGTGTGGCTGGTGCTGCTGCTCAGCGGCGGCCTGGCGGGCCTGGCCGGGGTCGGCGAGGTCACCGGGCCCATCGGCCAGCTGGTGCCGCAGGTGTCGCCGGGCTACGGCTACGCCGCCATCACCGTGGCCTTCCTCGGTCGCCTGAACCCGTTCGGCATCCTCGCCGCCGGCCTGCTGATGGCGCTGCTCTACCTGGGCGGCGAGAACGCGCAGATGGCCCTGAACCTGCCGCAGTCCATCACCCAGCTGTTCCAGGGAATGATGCTGTTCTTCCTGCTCGCCTGTGACGTGCTGATCCTCTACCGCCCGCGCCTGGCGGCCCGCTGGACGCTGCGCACGACGGCCCGCGCACGCGGGGCCCTGGCATGACCCTCTCCCCTCTTCCTGACGCGCGGCTCGCCGCCCGAGGCTTCTGACCCATGGATCTCGATCTGCTGACCAACATCCTCTTCGCCATGGTCCGCTGCGGCACGCCGCTGCTGCTGGTGGCTTTGGGCGAGCTGGTGTGTGAAAAGAGCGGCGTGCTCAACCTCGGCCAGGAGGGAATGATGCTGTTCGGCGCGGTGGTGGGCTTCATCGCCGCCATCGGCACCGGCAGCCTCTGGCTCGGGGTGCTGGCGGCGATGGCCGCCGGGGTGCTGCTGTCGGCGCTGTTCGCCCTGGTGGCGCTGGGCTGCAACGCCAACCAGGTGGC
This sequence comes from Pseudomonas sp. SLBN-26, assembly GCF_006715895.1. NCBI lineage: Bacteria > Pseudomonadati > Pseudomonadota > Gammaproteobacteria > Pseudomonadales > Pseudomonadaceae > Pseudomonas > Pseudomonas sp. SLBN-26. The sequence goes on along the minus strand of NZ_VFOB01000001.1, from coordinate 5,132,877 downwards.
CACCGGGCTGGCGCTGACCATCTTCGGCATCGGCCTGTCGTCCTTCGTCGGCGCGGCCTGGGTGGGCAAGCCGCTGGCAGGCTTCGAGCCGGTGGCGATCCCGCTGCTGGGTGCGCTGCCGGTGCTGGGCAAGGTGCTGTTCAGCCAGGACCTGATGATCTACCTGTCCTTCGCGCTGTTCGCGCTGATCGCCTGGGCCCTGTTGAAGAGCCGCATCGGCCTGGTGCTGCAGGCGGTGGGCGAGAACCCCGACGCGGCCAGCGCCATGGGCCTGCCGGTGCTGCGGGTGCGCACCCTGGCGGTGCTGTTCGGCGGGGCGATGGCGGGCATGGCCGGGGCCTACCTGTCCCTGGCGTACACGCCGATGTGGGCGGAGAACATGACCGCCGGGCGCGGCTGGATCGCCCTGGCGCTGGTGGTGTTCGCCAGCTGGCGGGTGTTCCGCGTGCTGCTGGGCGCCTACCTGTTCGGCCTAGCGAGCATCCTCCACCTGGTGGCCCAGGGCGTGGGGCTCGCCATCCCGGCCAACCTGCTGGCGATGCTGCCCTACGTGGCGACCATCCTGGTGCTGGTGCTGCTCTCCCGCGATGCGGTGCGCACCCGCCTGTTTGCCCCCGTGTCCCTCGGCCAGCCCTGGAAGGGCGGGCACTGAGGGCGCGGTGGTTCAGGCCCGCAGGTACTCGGCCAGGCGCAGCAGCATGGCGTCGCAGGCCTCCAGCTGGGCGAGGGTGACGAACTCGTCGGGCTTGTGGCCCTGGTCCATGCTGCCGGGGCCGCAGACCACGGTGGGGATGCCGGCCTCGTGGAACAGCCCGCCTTCGGTGCCGAAGGCCACGGTGCCGAAGTCCCGCGAGCCGCTGATCAGCGCCACCAGTTCGGCCGCCTCGCTGGCGGCATCGGTGGCCAGGCCCGGGTAGCTGCCCAGGGGCTCGAAGCGGATGCCGGTGCCCGGCTGCACGGTCTGCATGCGCGGCACCAGCTCGGCCTGGGCGTAACGGTCCAGGCGCGTCGCCACCTGCTGGGCATCGAAGCCCGGCAGGGCGCGCACCTCGAAGTCGAAGCGGCATTCGGCGGGGACGATGTTCAGCGCCCGGCCGCCCTCGATCAGCCCGGTCTGCACGGTGGAATACGGCGGGTCGAAACGCGGGTCGTGGTGCTCGGGGCGGGCCAGCTCCTCGCCGATCTCGCCCAGGTGGCCGATCAGCCGCGCGGCGTATTCGATGGCATTGACCCCCTGTGGCGCGTAGGCGGAATGGCAGGCGGCGCCATGCACCTGGCAGCGCATGGCCAGCTTGCCCTTGTGGCCGAGCACCGGGCGCAGTTCGGTGGGCTCGCCGATCAGGCACAGGCGCGGCCGGTTGGGCCGCTGGGCGAGGGCGTCGAGCAGGGAGCGCACGCCCAGGCAGCCCACTTCCTCGTCGTAGGAGAACGCCAGGTGCACCGGCAGGCGCAGCGGCTGGGCGAGGAAGGCCGGCACGGCGGCCAGCACCGAGGCGATGAAGCCCTTCATGTCGGCGGTGCCGCGCCCGTAGAGGCGGCCCTCGCTTTCGCTGAGGCGGAACGGGTCGCGGGTCCAGGCCTGGCCGTCCACCGGGACCACGTCGGTGTGCCCGGACAGCACCACCCCGCCCCGGTCGGTGGGGCCGAGGGTGGCGAAGAGGTTGGCCTTGGTGCCCTCGGCATTGAGGAACAGCTCGCTGGCCACGCCGTGGCCGGCGAGGTAGTCGCGGATGAAGCCGATCAGCGCCAGGTTGGAGTCGCGGCTGACGGTGGGGAAGGCCACCAGCCGCTCCAGCAGGTCGAGGCTGGTGGCGTCACTCATCCCCGGGCACTCCGTAGCTGGGCGCCGCCGTCGGGTCCAGGGCGCGGGTGATGTAATCCTGCTGCTGCGGGGCATAGGCCTGCCAGAGCCCGGCGAGCACGCCGATGGGGTCGTGCTCGGCCCAGTCCACCCGCAGGTCGACGATGGGCCAGGTGAGGTCACCCATCACCTTGAGCGCTGCCGAGTGCACCGGGCCGGCTTCGCCCCCGGCGGCCATGGCCGCCTGCATGGCGCTGAGCAGGCGCTCGGCCAGTTGCCCTTCGGAGGTTTCGAAGGCGCGCACCATGGCGTCGATCACCGCCGGGTCGGACAGCAGGTTGCCGGCGGCCACGCACTGCTCGCCGGCCACGGCGTTGTGCACGCCGAGGGCTTCGCTGCCGCTGAACAGCGCGGTGCGGCCCTGGCCGTCGATGACCGTCACCTGGCGGTACTGGCTCCAGCCGTTGGCGCCCAGGGCCCGGTCGAGGGCGGCCTGGGGCGTGAGGTGCTGGGCGTCCAGCAGGTCGAGGATCTGCGGCCCCAGGGCCGGCAGGGTGACGTTCTGCGTGGCCACCGCCCCCACCCCGGCACGCACCCAGGGGCAGCGCGCGCCGACGGCGATGCTGGAGGAACTGATGGCGATGCCCAGCTGCCCGGTTTCCGCGCAACGGCCGACGATGGAAAAGGTCATGGGAGCTCCTTAGCGGGTGGCCTGCCAGTCATCGGGGATCACGGCGATCACGTCGATCTCCATCAGCCACTGGGGCTGGCCGAGGGCCGAGACCACCAGGCCGGTGGAGATGGGGAACACGCCCTTGAGCCACTTGCCCACCTCCTGGTAGACCGGCTCGCGGTAGCGCGGGTCGATCAGGTAGGTGGTGGTCTTGACGATGTGGGAGAGGTCGCTGCCGGCCTCTTCGAGCAGTTGCTTGACGTTCTTCATGGCCTGCTCGGCCTGGGCCCGGGGGTCGCCCAGGCCCACCAGGTTGCCGTCGAAATCGGTGCCCACCTGGCCGCGCACGTAGACGGTGTTGCCGGCGCGCACGGCCTGGCAGAGGTCGTTGTCCAGGGTCTGGTTGGGGTAGGTGTCGCGGGTGTTGAACATGCGGATGCGGGTATGGGTCGGCATGGCGGTGTCCTTGGCGTCGGGTTCGGGGCTCAGCCCTGACGGCGCTGGGCGGCGTCGTGGTAGGCGAGGTACTTGCGCTGGGTGGCGATCTGGTCGGCCACGTGCTTGGCGTCGTGCCAGACACCCCAGATGAAGGAGGAGCCCCGGCGCGACAGCCACGGCAGGCCGAGGAAGTAGACCCCCGGTTCGCTGGACACGCCGCGCTGGTGGCGGGGCTTGCCCTGGGCGTCGAAGGCGTCCACCTGCAGCCAGCTGTAGTCGGTGGCGAAGCCGGTGGCCCAGATGATGGCGCCGATGCCGGCGGCGGCCAGGTCCAGTTCGAGGATCGGCTCGCGCACGCAGGCCGGGTCGGGGCGCATGCGGCGGGCTTCGGGCTCGGCCGGCAGGTCCAGGCCGTTGCGCTCGATGTAGGCATCGGCGGCATCCAGCAGGGACAGGTAGTTCTCGTCGCCCCGGGCGAGGTTGTCGGCCAGGTCGTTGGCGAAGCGCACGCTGCCGCCGTCGAAGGCCTGGGTCAGCCCCACCAGGGTGATGCCCTGTTCGGCGAGGGCGCGGAAGTCCACGGTGTGGCCGCCACGGGCGCCGCTGACGGCGATGGTGACGTGCTCGCGGCCGGGCTTCATGGCCTGCTGGTCCCACTCGCCGAGCACCCCCAGCCACCAGCAGAAATCGCGGCCGCGGTAGCTGCGTGGCGGGCGGTCGTGGGCACCGACGGAGAGGTAGACCTGCTTGCCGGCGCGTTGCAGTTCATCGGCGATCTGCACGCCGGAGGAGCCGGCGCCCACCACCAGCACGGCGCCTGCGGGCAGTTGGCCGGGGTTGCGGTAGTCAGCGGAGTGCAGCTGCACCAGGGTCTCGCTGCGCGGGGCGATGGCGGGGATCACCGGGCGCTGGAAGGGGCCGGTAGCGGCGACGACATGACGGGCCTGGATCACGCCGTCGGAGGTCTCCACGCGGAACCCCGGCTGGCCGACGTTGCGCACCACGCGGGTGACTTCGACGCCGGTGCGCACCGGCACTTCGAAGCGCTGCACGTAGGCTTCGAAGTAGTCCGCCACCTGCTCCTTGGAAGCGAAGGCGTCGGGGGACATGCCCTCGAATTCCATACCGGGGAAGCGGTCGTGCCAGACCGGGCCGTTGGCCACCAGGGAATCCCAGCGCTGGGAGCGCCAGCGTTCGGCGATGCGGTCGCGCTCCAGCACCAGGTGGGGCACGCCGAGCCGGGTCAGGTGCTCGCTCATGGCGATGCCGGCCTGGCCCGCGCCGACGATCAGGGTATCGATTTCAGTCTGTCCAACGGTCATGGTCGGTGTCCTTCTGCTGGGCGGTTTTCGGCTCTTGGAATTGCAGGCCGCTCAGGGCCGGCGGAGAACGACGGACAAGGCGCAGAGGGATGAACCGGGCAGGCGGGCACGAGGCCGTTGGAGGCTGGAATCACGCACGCTGCACCCCGGCTCGACCGTCTGTGCGGTCTGGCTTTCGTTCGGGTCGGGCAGATGGTGCGCCAGCTTCCAGGCCAGGAAAATTATTAAAAATATGCTCGCTGCCCATGAAAAAACTCGGCAACGGCGCGGGGTTGGGAGCGGCGGCGCGAGGCGTGCTTGATGCGGTTCGCGTAGCTCACCGCATCCTACGGGTGAGGCACGGAGCGGCGGTGGGATGGGCTGCGCTGTGCGAAGCCCATCGGGGCGGGGCACGGAGCGGGCGGGTCAACCTTCGTCGGCGACGGGGCGGCGCAGGGTGAAGGCGCCGCGCAGTTCGCCTTCGCGGAAGCCGGTGGCCTGGTCGTCGGGGTAGCGCTCGCGGATCAGGCGGGCCAGCTGCGGCTCGACCTGGGGGCCGTGGCAGGCGAGGCACGGCGCGCCGGTGGCGATGGGTTTCATCACCCGCACTTCGCCGTCGACCACTTCGGCGCGCTGCATGCCGGCCAGGGGTTCGCCGGCCTGGGCGCGGCGGGCGAAGTCCTCCAGCACCTGGCGCTCCCAGGTATCCGGGGCGTTGGCCGGGTTGCGCACCTTGAGGGCGGTGCGGCCGACGCGCCAGTCGTCCTGCCCGTGGGCCTCGGCAATGCCGGGGGCGAGGGTCTGGCAGGCCGCCACGGCCTGGGCCGGGCCACCCTGGCGCATGGCGCCCTGGACGGTCTCCAGCAGGTGCTTCTGGAAGGCCGGGATCAACGCGGCGCCTTCGGCAATGCGGGCGTCGAGGCTCTCGGCCTGGGCGCTGACGCACAGCCCCAGGCAGGCGGCGAGCAGGGGGTAACGCATGACGAACTCCTTGGCCGCGTCGCAACGGCGATCCTTCGCGGCGGTGGTGAAAGGACGCAACCGCTCAGCGGCGCGTGCAGGTGTTGATGCCCAGCAGCGGGTAGGCCGGGCAGAAACGGAACAGCCCGGTGAGCAGCGGGACGATGCCGATATACCCCCAGGCGCCGATCACGCCGAACACCGCGAGGGCGATCAGCAGCAGGCCGACGATGAGGCGCAGGGTGCGGTCGAGGGTTCCAACGTTGGCAGTCATGGCGGGTCTCCTTCAGTGGCCGCGCGGGCGATCCAGCACGGTGAACAGCGCCATGCCAGCGAGCATGGCGGCAACGAACAGCAGCACCTGCCAGTGGCCGGTCAGCAGCAGCGCCACCGCCGGGCCGGGGCAGATGCCGGCGATGCCCCAGCCGATGCCGAACAGCAGGCTGCCGCCGATCAGGCGGCGGTCGAGGTCGCGGCGCTCGGGCAAGCGCATGGGCTCGCCCAGCAGCGAGCGGTCGTGGCGCCGGGCCCAGGCCATGGGCAGCAGGGCGGCGCCGATGGCGCCGGCCATCACCAGGGCCAGGGACGGGTCCCAGGCGCCGGCCAGATCGAGGAAGCCGAGGACCTTGGCCGGATCGGCCATGCCGGCCAGCAGCAGGCCGAGGCCGAATACCAGCCCGGCGAGGAATGCGCTGAGTCGGCTCATGTCAGGCTCCCAGCAGATGGCGGATGACGAAGACGCTGGCAAAGCCGCTGGCCATGAAGCAGGCCACCGCTACCAGCGAGCGCGGTGACAGCCGCGACAGACCGCAGACGCCGTGGCCGCTGGTGCAGCCGGCGCCATAGCGGGTGCCCAGCCCCACCAGCAGGCCGGCCGCCACCAAGCCGAGGACGCCGGTGTGGAATTGCGGTTGCGGCCAGTGGCCCAGCAGCCCCCAGAGCAGCGGGGCGAGCAGTAGGCCGAGGAGGAACAGGGCCTTCTCGCCCCGCCCCTCGCTGCCCGGTTGCAGCAGCGCGCCCAGCAGGCCGCTGATGCCGGCGATGCGCCCGTTGAAGGCGGCGAAGGCGCCCGCCGCCAGGCCGATCAGCACGCCGCCGGCCAAGGCGGAGCCGGGGGTGAAGGCCATCCAGTCGATGTGCATGGGGTCTCCTCGTTGACCATCGGGCGCGGCGTTTCCGCCCGCCAATATACCCATAGGGGTATTTAGCTACAGCGCAAACGTGCCGGCAAGCGGCCATTTCGCCGCAGCGGATGAACGGTCAAGGAGAAAGGCGGAGCCCCGGAGGGCTCCCGAGGCAGGTTCAGCCGCGCTTGACGGCCTGAAGGGTGTAGCTGAGGGGCAGGCGGTCGGGGGCTTCGCTGAGGCGCCATTCGCCGCCGCTGACGCGGTGCATGCGCCCGGGCAGGGCCTCCCAGGGCAGGCTGCGGTGTTCTTCCAGCCCGGTGAGGGTCATGCCGTTCTCCAGCAGCGCGGTGATGATCTCGCCGAGGCCGTGGTTCCACTCGTGGGTACGGGTGGCGGTGAGGGGGCGGTCGGTCTCGACGTAGCTGCTGGCGTCGTCCCAGATCATCGGTTCGGGCCGTTCGAAGTAGGGGTATTCGATCACCAGGCCGTCGGTACGCTCCTCGTTCACGGTCCATAACATGGGGTGCCCGTCGCGGATGAACAGCCAGCCGCCGGGCTTGAGCAGGGCCGCAACGGTACGCGCCCAGTCGCGGATGCTGGGCAGCCAGCAGAGGGCGCCGATGCCGGTGTAGACGAAGTCGAAGCTGGCGCGCGGCAGTGCCTGGTCGGCGGCACAGACCTCGGCCTCGACGAACTCCAGCGGGGCATCGCAGCGCCGCGCCAATTCGCGGGCCTGCTCAAGGGACGCGGGGGAGAAGTCGAGGCCGGTCATGCGGGCGCCGAGGCGCGCCAGGGAAAGGGTGTCGGTGCCGATGTGGCACTGCAGGTGCACGCCGCGCAGGCCGACGATGTCGCCGAGGCGCGGCTGGTCGAAGCGCACCACGTCGGAGAGGTGGCCGGGGTCTCTGACGAAGCGCTCCACCTGGTAGTCCGCCGAGGCGGCGTGCAGGGGGGCGCGGTCATCCCAGTTGGCGCGATTGAGGTCCAGGTATCCGTTCATGGGGTCTTCCTGTCGTCCGTGAAGGCCGTCGATGCTGCGCCTCGGGGGCGCCTCCGTCCAGATACTGGCGACGGTGGGTACTGTCGGATTAAGCCGCCGACCGATGGCGTGCGCGCTGTAAGGCTAGAAGTGCGAGGCCGAGTAGGCGTCCCAGGGCAGCAGCACGGTGTCCACGGTGGCATCCACCGGCATGGAGACGACGGTGGCCACCGGGCAGACCACGCTGAGCCAGCAAAACAGCGAGGCATAAGCCCCGTAGCCGGGGTACAGGTCGAAGCTGAGCAGCATGACGTCGGCCTTCACGCCCTTGTAGTAGTCGTGGCCGATCAGCCCGCTCGGGGTGTGGTCGTCGGCGCGGCCGAGCAAGGTGCCGCAGCCGCTCAGGGCCAGGCAGGTGAGTGCGGTGATGAGGGTTCGCATGGTCCGTCACGCCAGGGGTGGATGGGGGTGCAGCCTACCCCATCGGCGTCTCCGCGGTCCGTGAACGGCTGCGACATCTCGACACGCCAGGCGTGCCGGCGATCATCCCGACCTCGGCTGCAGCCCTCGCCAACCTTGACATGCGCGAGAACTGGCTAAGCTTGCACTGCGACACCCAGCCGCATTACCCACACCTTGTGCAGGGAGATGGCCAGGATCAAGAATAGGGACCATTCATACCCCAAGGGGTATCTGGCATGCACACACGTCGTACGCTCATGTCCTCGCGCACCCTGGTCAGGGAAATCACCTGCATCCTGCTGATCAAGCTCCTGCTGCTCTGGGGCATCAAGACGCTCTGGTTCGACGCCCCCACGGTCCCCCGTGACGGCGCATCACGCACGGCCGCCCGCCTGCTCGATGCGCCCACGCCCCCTTCCGCATCCCCCCAACCATCCACTGAGGAGAGCCCGAGATGATCACGGAAGCAGTCGTCGATCTATCGCGCCTGCAGTTCGCCCTGACTGCGATGTACCACTTCCTGTTCGTGCCCCTGACGCTCGGCCTGTCGTTCCTGCTGGCGATCATGGAGTCGGTGTACGTGATGACCGGCAAGCAGGTGTACAAGGACATGACGCAGTTCTGGGGCAAGCTGTTCGGCATCAACTTTGCCCTCGGCGTCACCACCGGGCTGACCATGGAGTTCCAGTTCGGCACCAACTGGGCCTACTACAGCCACTACGTGGGGGACATCTTCGGGGCGCCGCTGGCCATCGAGGGCCTGATGGCGTTCTTCCTCGAATCCACCTTCATCGGCCTGTTCTTCTTCGGCTGGGACCGCCTCACCCGCGTGCAGCACCTGACCGTGACCTGGCTGGTCGCGCTGGGCTCGAACCTCTCGGCGCTGTGGATCCTGATCGCCAACGGCTGGATGCAGAACCCGGTGGGCGCGGAGTTCAACTTCGAGACCATGCGCATGGAGCTGACCGACTTCGGCGCCCTGCTGTTCAACCCGGTGGCCCAGGTCAAGTTCGTCCACACCGTGGCGGCCGGCTACGTGACCGGGGCGATCTTCGTGCTGGCCATCTCCAGCTGGTACCTGCTGAAGAAGCGCGACCAGGGCTTCGCCCGCCGCTCCTTCGCCATCGCCTCGGCCTTCGGCCTGGCGTCGATCCTCTCGGTGATCGTGCTGGGCGACGAGTCCGGCTACGAGATCGGCGACGTGCAGAAGACCAAGCTGGCGGCCATCGAGGCCGAGTGGGACACCCACCCGGCACCGGCGGGCTTCACCCTGTTCGGCATCCCCGACCAGGCGGCCATGCGCACCGACTACGCCATCAAGATCCCCTATGTGCTGGGCCTGATCGCCACCCGCTCGCTGGACAAGGAGGTCACCGGCATCAAGGACCTGCTGGTGCAGCACGAGGCACGCATACGCAATGGCATGAAGGCCTACGCGCTGCTGGAGCAACTGCGCGGCGGTGACCGCAGCGAGGCCACCCTGGCGGCCTTCAACGCGGTGAAGCTGGACCTGGGCTACGGCCTGCTGCTGAAGAAGTACACCGACAAGGTGGTGGACGCGACCGACGAGCAGGTGCGCCAGGCCAGCCTGGACACCATCCCCGACGTGCTTTCGCTGTTCTTCAGCTTCCGCGTCATGGTGGCCGCCGGCTTCCTCATGCTGGCGCTGTTCGCCTGTGCCTTCTGGGCCTCGGCGCGCAAGAACGAGGAGCGCAAGCCCTGGCTGCTGAAGTGGGCGCTGTGGAGCCTGCCGCTGCCGTGGCTCGCTGCGCAGACCGGCTGGTACGTGGCCGAGCACGGCCGCCAGCCCTGGTCCATCGGCGAGGTGCTGCCGACGCACCTGTCCACCTCGAGCCTGAGCACCGGCGATGTGTGGGGCTCGCTGACCGCGCTGATCGCCTTCTACAGCCTGCTGCTGGTGGTGGAGATGTACCTGATGATCCGCTTCGCGCGGCTCGGGCCCTCCAGCCTGCACACCGGGCGCTACCACTTCGAGCAACAACCGGCCGCTGCCTGAGGAGACCGCCATGCTGGATTACGAAAGCCTCAAGCTGATCTGGTGGGTCCTGGTGGGCGTGCTGCTGATCGGCTTCGCCCTGACCGACGGTTTCGACCTGGGGGCGGCGGCGCTGCTGCCGATCGTCGGCCGCACCGACAGTGAGCGCCGGGTGGTGATCAACACCATCGCGCCGCACTGGGACGGCAACCAGGTCTGGCTGATCACCGCCGGCGGCGCGCTGTTCGCCGCCTGGCCGCTGGTCTACGCCGCCGCCTTCTCGGGCTTCTACTGGGCGATGCTGCTGGTGCTGTTCGCCCTGTTCGTGCGCCCGGTGGGCTTCGACTACCGCAGCAAGCTGGCCAACACCCGCTGGCGGCAGACCTGGGACTGGGGGCTGTTCGCCGGGGCGCTGGTGCCCTCGCTGGTGTTCGGCGTGGCCTTCGGCAACCTGCTGCTGGGCGTGCCCTTCCAGTTCGACGGGGACCTGCGGGTGAGCTACCACGGCAGCTTCTGGCAACTGCTCAACCCCTTCGGCCTGGTGGCCGGGGTGACCAGCCTGTCGATGCTGATGCTGCACGGGGCCACCTGGCTGATGATGCGCACCGAGGGCGATGTCGCCCTGCGCAGCCGGCGCGCGGCGCAGGTGGCGGCGCTGGTGTACCTGGCGGCCTTCCTCGCTGCGGGGGCCTGGCTGTGGCTGGGCGGCATCGGCGGGCAGGTGATCGCCGCCCCGCTGGAGACCGGCAAGGCACTGAGCCCGCTGGCCAAGCAGGTGGCCGCCGGCAATCCCGGCTGGCTGGGCAACTACGCGGCCTACCCGTGGACCATGCTGGCGCCGGTGCTCGGCGTGCTCGGCGCGCTGCTGGCCCTGGCCGGCGCCTCGGCGCGGCGCGGCGGGCTGGCCTTCCTCGGGTCGAGCCTGGCCATCGTCGGCACCCTGTGCACCGCCGGCTTCGCGCTGTTCCCCTTCGTCATGCCGTCCTCGCTGGACCCGATGTCGAGCCTGACGGTGTGGGACGCGGTGTCCAGCCACAAGACCCTGGGAATCATGTTCGTGGTGGCCTGCCTCTTCGTGCCGCTGATCCTGATCTACACCCTCTGGGGCTACGCGAAGATGTGGGGCCGGGTGACCACCGCGCACATCGACGAAAACACCCATCGCCTCTACTGAAGGAGCCCGACCATGTGGTACTTCGCCTGGATACTCGGTGTGCTGCTGGCCTGCAGCTTCGGGATCATCAACGCGCTGTGGCTGGAAACCACGCAGAACCTGGATGAGGACGCCAATGACTGAGCCCCGCGCCCTGAGCGCCGCCCCGCTGGGGCGAGCGCTCTCGCTGCTGCTGGCGGCGCCGCTCGCGCTGCTGTTGCTGATCCACCCCGGTGCCTTCGTCGACGACGCGGGCGCCTACTCCCACGGCCTGCTGATGCTGACCATGCTCGGCATCAGCGGCGGTTTCGTCCACGGCGTGGGCTTCGTCCCGCGCGCCCTGCCCTGGCGCCTGCTGTTCAGCCCCTGGTGCGCCTGGCCGTTGCTGGTGCTGGGCTACGCGCTGCTGGCCCGGGCGCAGGGTTTCTGAACGCCCCCGCGCAAGGCGGGGGGTATCGGCAGTTGTGAAGTTGTCGAGTTGGTCAACTTACAATTGCACTTCGCCCATGTTCGAAAGTGTTATCAACGCCACGCCAGTGCATTCACCAGACGGTTAAGCTGCGCAACTCTCGCGCATACCCATCAGAACTTCAGTGATCCATTGCCCGGTATATCCGGGTGATCGACACGCGGCATGCCGAACAAGAAGCCTTGCAGCCATTCGACATTTACCGCGCAGGCAAGTTGATGGTCGGCCGGGGTTTCGATGCCTTCGAGTACCACCACCGGGGATATATCCCGGCAGGTTTCGACGACCTGTTCCAGACGCCTGAGTGCCGAGCCACCCTCCCGTGCTTCCACCAGGTAGCTGCGGTCGATCTTGATGATGCCGGGGCGCGCCTCGGCGACGAAATCCAGGGTGAAGCAGCCGGCGCCGAGGTCGTCCACCGCCACCTTGCAACCCAGGTGGGAGAAGCGCTGGAAGAACGCCAGGGCATCGGCGTGGCTGCCGAAGCGGGCGCTCTCGGTGATCTCGATGACCAGCCGACCGGCCAGTTCCGGACGGTCCTCGAACAGGCCGCCCAGAGCCTCCCAGCCGGGGTCGAGGGTGGCGCTCAGGGCCGAGATGTTGCAGCCGAGGGTGAGGGCTGGGTTGCGGTCCAGCAAGCGCACGACGTTGGACACCACCGAGGCGTCCAGCAGGCGGATACGCCCCAGGCGCTCCAGCAGGGCGATGGGATTGCAGGGAAACGGTTCGGCCAGGCTGCGCAGCAGGCCTTCGTAATAGAGAACACGATGGGGGTGCCGGGAATGGACCACCGGTTGAAAGGCCAGGCCCAACTTCCCGTCGTTCAATGCATCGTAGAACTCACAGGCAAGATCACTGGATTGGGACATGCGCGCACACAAGGACGACCTCGATGAATGTTTTAAATCCACAAAGAACCGGCATGCGCGGGAACATGCACGCACATAAAACTTTGTGAAGTTTTTCACGGAAATTATCCTATTGCGAAGAAATGCGCGGTAAGTGTCCGGGGACACCTTTTCCTTGTCCTGAAGTACAGGGCGACCCCACTTCCAAGAACTCAATGACCCGGCCTGGATAGATTCATGTACGCGATTACCGCCGCCTGTTCGAAGGTCCTGTGGAAGGCCCTGGTCAAGTCAGGAGTCGACCCGGACAGCCTGGCGATCCCCGCACAGGAGATCGAAGCCGCGCTGGCCAGTGGCGCGCCAATCCGGACGGCAGTGATCTACGGCCTGTTCGACGAGGCCCTGCGGCAGACCGGCAACCCGGATCTGGGCCTGCTGGCCTACCACTACGCCCATCCCTCGGTGTGGAGCCCGTTCACCTACAGCATCATGTCCGCCCCGACCCTGGGCAACGCGCTGGAACGGGTGGTGGAGTACCACCCGCTGATCAGCAGTGGCTCGCAGCTGTTCCTCGACCGGGACAGCGCCGGCAACCTGGTGCTGCACGGGCGCGAGCTGGGCCAGCTGAGCGCCCCCCGGGCCTTCCTCGACGCTGGCGCGGCGCTGGTGCTGGCGCTGATCCACTGGCTGGAGCCCTATCACCGGCCGATGCCGATCCGCGTGGAGTTCACCTACCCCGAGCCGGAGAACACCGCCCGCCTGGCGCGCCTGTTCGGCCCGGACCTGGTGTTCTCCGCGCGCACCAATGCCCTGGTGTTCTGCCCGTCCATCGCCGAGCTGCCGCTGCCCACCGCCGACGAAGCGCTGGACGCCCTGCATGCCGAGCGCGCCCAGCACATGGCCCACGAGATCCTCAACGGTTCGGTGGCGGCCCGGGTGCGCCGCCTGCTGATGGAGCTGATCGCCGCCCAGGCCCGCCCTACCCTGCCGGACATCGCCGAGCGCCTGGGCCTCAGCCCGCGCAGCCTGCAGAACGCGCTGGATCGCGAGGACACCCACTTCAAGGCCATCGCCGACGATTGCCGCCTGCGCCTGGCCCACGACTACCTGAGGCGCTCCACGCGGAGCATCAAGTACATCGCCACCACCCTCGGCTTCAACGACCAGAGCAGTTTCCACAAGGCCTGCCTGCGCTGGTTCGGCATGTCGCCCAATCGCTACCGCGCCGACCTGGGTTGAATACCCGAAGGTTTCAGCGCGCCGCCGCATATATCAAAAAAATATAAATATATAACTGGATGGCAGCTATGCTCAGCATCATACAAATACCCCAAGGGGTATTTAAGGAGAGCTGAACCATGACTGCCCACGTTGAACCCTTCTTCGACCCCGCCACCTTCACCTACAGCTATGTGGTGAGCGACCCGGCCTCCCGGCGCTGCGCCGTGGTGGACTCGGTGCTCGACTACGACCCCGCCGCCGGTCGCACCCGCACCGCCAGCGCCGACCGCCTGATCGCCTACGTGCGCGAACAGGGGCTGACCCTGGAGTGGATCCTGGAAACCCACGTACACGCCGACCACCTCTCCGCCGCACCCTACATCCAGCGCCAGCTGGGCGGCAGGCTGGCCATCGGCGAGCACATCACCGTGGTGCAGCGGACCTTCGGCACGCTGTTCAACGCCGAGAGCGGCTTCGCCACCGACGGCAGCCAGTTCGACCACCTGCTCAAGGACGGCGACCGCTTCAGCGTCGGCGGCATCCAGGCCCAGGCGCTGCACACCCCCGGCCACACCCCGGCCTGCATGACCTACCTGATCGGCGACGCCGCGTTCGTCGGCGACACCCTGTTCATGCCCGACTACGGCACCGCCCGCTGCGACTTCCCCGGCGGCGACGCGCGCACCCTGTACCGCTCCATCCGCCGGCTGTTCACCCTGCCGGACACCACCCGCCTGTTCATGTGCCACGACTACAAGGCCCCGGGGCGCGAGCACTTCCTCTACCAGACCAGCGTGGGCGAGGAACGTGCCCACAACGTGCACGTGCATGAAGGCATCAGCGAAGACGAGTTCGTCGCCATGCGCCAGGCCCGCGACGCCACCCTCGGCATGCCCGCCCTGATCCTGCCCTCGGTGCAGGTGAACATGCGCGCCGGGCAGTTGCCGCCGGCCGAGGCCAACGGCACCCGCTACCTGAAGATTCCCCTGAACGCACTCTGAGAGGCCGACCATGGACAGCATCAAGCGCCTCACCCCCTTCATCGCCGTCTCCACCCAGTTGCAGCCGGCGGACATGGGCACCCTGGCCGCCGCGGGCTACCGCTGCGTGATCAACAACCGTCCGGACAACGAGGGCGAGCAGCAGCCCAGCTCCGCCGAGATGCAGGCCGCCGCCCAGGCCAACGGCCTCGACTACCACCACCTGCCGGTGGTGTCCGGACAGATCCGCGATGCCGACGTCGAGGCCTTCAACGTCCTCCTCGCCCAGGTGCGTGGCCCGGTGCTGGCCTACTGCAGGACCGGCACCCGCTCCTGCAGCCTGTGGGCCCTCAGCGAAGCCCATCACCTCGACCCGTTGGCCCTGCTGGCCAACGCCCGCGAGGCCGGCTACGACCTCAGCGGCCTGGCCCCGCGCCTGGAGCAGCGCTGGCAGGACGCACCGCGTGCCGAACCCAGCCACGCCAGCCCCGGCCAGCGCTACGACGTGGTGGTGGTGGGCGGCGGTGCCGCCGGCTGCGCGGTGACCGCCAGCCTGCTCAAGCGCCAGCCCGGCTTGCGCATCGCCGTGGTGGAGCCCCGCGACCAGCACCACTACCAGCCCGGCTGGACCCTGGTGGGCGCCGGGGTGTTCGACCGCGCCCGCACCGAACGCCCCATGGCCCAGTGCATCCCACCCCAGGCGCAGTGGGTGCACGCCGCCGTGGCCGCCTTCGAGCCGGAGCAGCAGTGCGTGGTGCTGGAAGACGGCACCCGCCTCGCCTACCGGGCCCTGGTGGTGTGCCCGGGGCTGAGCCTGGACTGGGGCGCCATCGACGGCCTGGAGGAAACCCTCGGCCGCAACGGCGTCACTTCCAACTACCGCTTCGAGCTGGCGCCCTACACCTGGCGCCTGGTGCAGGACTTGCGCGAAGGGCGCGCCCTGTTCACCCAGCCGCCGATGCCGATCAAATGCGCCGGCGCACCGCAGAAGGCGCTCTACCTGTCCTGCGACTGGTGGCAGCGCGAGGGTCGGCTGGGCGCCATCCAGCCCGAGTTCTGCAGCGCCGGTGCCGCGCTGTTCGGCGTGGCCGACTTCGTTCCGACGCTGATGGGCTACATCGAGCGCTACGGCGTGAACCTGCAGCTGACCACGCAACTGGTGAAGGTGGACGGCCCGGCGCGGCGCGCCTGGTTCCGCCAGACCGACAAGGACGGCCAGGTCCATGAGCTGGAGAAGACCTTCGACCTGCTCCATGTGGTGCCGCCGCAGAAGGCCCCGCGCTTCATCCGCGACAGCGTGCTGGCCAACGCCGAGGGCTGGGTCGAGGCCGACCACGAGACCCTGCGCCACCCGCGCTTCGGCAACATCTTCAGCCTGGGTGACGTCTGCGCCGCGCCCAATGCCAAGACCGCCGCCGCCGTGCGCAAGCAGGCCCCGGTGGTGGCGGAGAACCTCCTGGCGGTGCTGGCCGGCCGTGGGCCACGGGCGCTCTACGACGGCTACGGCGCCTGCCCGCTCACCGTGGAACGCGGCAAGGTGGTGCTGGCCGAGTTCGGCTACGGCGGCAAGCTGCTGCCCACCTTCCCCCTCGACCCACGGGTGCCACGCCGCCTGGCCTGGGACCTGAAGGTGCGGGCCATGCCCGGCATCTACTTCGACATGATGCTGCGAGGCCGCGAGTGGCTGGCCGAGCCCAGGCACCTGCCCCATGAACCCCTGGCGGTGGAGGCCCCGGCCGCCTGCGATTTCGAGCGGGAACAGAAGTGAGCCTCAAGCACTGGCTGCCCTTCACCGACTGGCTGCGTGGCTACGACCGCGCCGCCGCCGGCCAGGACGCCCTCGCCGCAGTGATCGTGACCCTGATGCTGGTGCCCCAGAGCCTGGCCTACGCCATGCTCGCCGGGCTGCCCCCCATCGCCGGGCTCTACGCCAGCATCCTGCCGTTGCTGGCCTATGCGCTGTTCGGCTCCAGCCGCACCCTGGCGGTGGGGCCGGTGGCGGTGGTGTCGCTGATGACCGCCAGCACCCTGCAGCCGCTGTTCCCCGCCGGCAGTGCCGAGTACGCCAGCGCCGCCCTGCTGCTGGCCCTGCTCAGCGGCCTGCTGCTGGCGGGCATGGCGGTGCTGCGCCTGGGGTTTCTCGCCAACTTCCTGAGCCACCCGGTGATCTCCGGCTTCATCAGCGCCTCCGGGCTGCTGATCGCCTGCGGCCAGCTCAAGCACCTCCTGGGTGTGCAGGCCGGCGGCGACACCCTGCCGGAGCTGCTGCCCTCGCTGGTCCAGCACCTGCCCTCGCTGAACCCCACCACGCTGCTGATCGGCGGGCTCAGCCTGCTGTGGCTGTGGTGGGCGCGCAGCCGGGCCAAGGCCACCCTGCTCCGCCTCGGCCTGCCCGCCGGCCTGGCCAGCGCCCTGGCACGGGCGGCGCCGGCCCTGGCCATCGTGGTGGCGATCCTCGCCGTCAGCCTGCTGGGCCTCGGCGCCCACGGGGTGAAGG
The DNA here is from genome assembly GCF_006715895.1 of Pseudomonas sp. SLBN-26. Lineage (NCBI taxonomy): Bacteria > Pseudomonadati > Pseudomonadota > Gammaproteobacteria > Pseudomonadales > Pseudomonadaceae > Pseudomonas > Pseudomonas sp. SLBN-26. The sequence continues at coordinate 5,115,972 of NZ_VFOB01000001.1, read as the reverse complement.
TGGTGGGGGACATTCCCTCGGGGCTGCCCGGGTTCACCCTGCCCAGCCTGGACCCGGCGCTGGCAGCCAAGCTGCTGCCTTCCGCCCTGCTCATCAGCCTGGTGGGTTTCGTCGAATCGGTGTCGGTGGCGCAGACCCTGGCCGCCACCCGGCGCCAGCGCATCGGCCCGGACAACGAGCTGCTCGGCCTCGGTGCGGCCAACGTGGCGGCGGCCTTCAGCGGCGGCTTCCCGGTCACCGGCGGCTTCGCCCGCTCGGTGGTGAACCACGACGCCGGCGCGCAGACGCCCCTGGCCGGGGTGATGACCGCCGGCGGCATCGCCCTCGGCACCCTGCTGCTGACGCCGCTGCTGCACGAACTGCCCCAGGCGGTGCTGGCCGCCACCATCATCGTCGCGGTGCTCAGCCTGGTGGACCTGGGCTCGCTGCTGCGCACCTGGCGCTACGCCTGGCAGGACGGCGCCGCGCAGCTGGCCACCATGGCCGGCGTGCTGCTGATGGGGGTGGAGAGCGGCATCCTGCTGGGTGTGGGCCTGTCGCTGCTGCTGTTCCTCTGGCGCACCAGCCGGCCGCACATGGCGGTGGTGGGCCAGGTGCCGGGCAGCGAACACTTCCGCAACGTCGAGCGCCATGCGGTCAACGAGAGCCCGACGGTGCTGTCCCTGCGGGTGGACGAGAGCCTGTACTTCCCCAACGCCCGCTATCTGGAGGAGCGCATCGTCGAGCTGATCGCCCAACGGCCCCAGGTGCGCCACCTGGTGCTGATGTGCTCGGGGGTGAACCTGATCGACGCCAGTGCGCTGGATTCCCTGGAGGCCATCGTCGAGCGCCTGCGGGCCAGCGACGTGCAGTTGCACCTGTCCGAGGTGAAGGGCCCGGTGATGGACCAGCTCGGTCGCAGCACCTTCCTGCGCACCTTCGGCGGGCAGGTGTTCCTCAGCCAGTACCAGGCGCTGAAAGCCCTGGCGCCGGACAGCCTGCAGGAGCCGGCGCCGCACCACCCGTGCGTGGCGCACCTGCCCCGGCGCTCGCCCTGACAGCCGCTCATTCGTGCCCGAAGGGGCGCTATGCTTGCCCGGCATTTGCGCCCCGTTCACGAATGAGCCGCCATGAAAGCCACTTCCGATGAGCTCCTGCACTTCGTCGCGGTCGTCGACTGCGGTTCCATCAGCGCCGCTGCCGAACAGTTGCACCTGACGCCCTCGGCCATCAGCCGCAGCCTCGCGCGGCTGGAGGGCAAGCTCGCCACCACCCTGCTCAACCGCACCACCCGGCGCATGGAGCTGACCGAGGAGGGGCGCTTCTTCCTCGACCAGGCGCGGGACATCCTGCAGCGCATGGACAGCCTCGAAGAGCGCCTGGCCCTGCGCCGCCAACGCCCCGCCGGGCGCCTGCGGGTCAACGCCGCCTCGCCCTTCATGCTGCACGCGGTGGTGCCCCACGTCGGCGCCTTCCGCGCGCTGTACCCGGACATCCAGCTGGAGCTGAACACCAACGACCAGATCATCGACCTGCTGGAGCAGCGCACCGACGTGGCCATCCGCATCGGCCCGCTGGGGGATTCCAGCCTCCACGCCCGCCCGCTGGGGGCCAGCCGCCTGCACCTGCTGGCCAGCCCCGACTACCTGGCCCGCCAGGGCCGGCCCGAGCGGGTGGAGGACCTGGCCGGGCACAGCCTGCTGGGCTTCACCCAGCCGGAGAGCCTGAACCTGTGGCCGTTGCGGCACGCGGGGGGCGAGCAGTGGCGGATCACCCCGAGCCTCAGCGCCTCCTCCGGCGAGACGCTGCGCCAGCTGGCCCTGGCCGGCGAGGGCATCGCTTGCCTGGCGAGCTTCATGAGTGATCGGGACCTGGCCGAGGGGCGGCTGGTGAAGCTGCTGGGGGAGGCCATGAGCGACTATCGCCAGCCGATCCACGCGGTGTACTACCGCAACACCCAGCTGGCCCTGCGCATCCAGTGCTTCCTCGACTTCCTCCAGGCGCGCCTGGCCGGCTGAGGCTCAGCGGCGCAGGGCGGGGCTGAAGCGGAGCATGTCCAGCAGGGCATCCACCATGGCTTCGGCCTGGTGCTCCAGGTCGAGGCCTTCCGGCACCAGCAGCCAGTTGGCCTGCAGCCCGTCGATGTAGGCATGCACCGCCACGGCGGCACGCGGGCAGTCGAGGTCGGCCGGCAACTGGCCCTTGCCGACGGCATTGGCCAGGGTGCGGGCGATGCGCTGGTCGCACTCGATGCCGAATTCCTGCATCCGGCGCCGCAGGTCGCCCAGGTCGTCGGTGTATTCGCACTTGTGCTGGAGTATTTCGGTGATGCGACGGCTCTGCGGGTCATCCACCAGGCGCAGCAGCAGGCGCACCAGCAGCTGGCGCATGCGCCCGAGGGGGTCGCTCTCGCGCTCGCTCTCGCTGGCGCGGGCCAGCTCCTCAAGCGGGCTGCGCAGGCGCTCGCAGAGGGCCTGGAACAGGTCGACCTTGTTCTCGAAGTGCCAATAGATGGCGCCCCGCGACACCCCCGCATCCGAGGCGATCTCCGCCAGCGAGGCGCGGGAGACGCCCTTGTCATAAAAGACGCGCTCGGCGGCATCCAGGATCTGGATGCGGGTTTCCTCGGCTTCTTCCTTGGTTCGTCTGGCCATGCCTACAGGTGCTTCACATGAAAAGGGCGAATAGGAGAAATCCCACATCTCTATCGACACATTCTCTGACAGAGATACAGGAAGAATCATTTACAAACGTTCACGCATGTAAGTATATTCGTTAGCAACCTAAAGAATCTACCCTCACTCCCAGTGAGGGTTTCGCCCGTTCGGGCACACGAATTCTCACAACGAGGTCTTACACAGATGCAGAAGAAGCCAGCCTTCGCCGCCATGGTTTCCGCCGTCGCTCTGGCTACGTTCACGCTCGTAGGGTGCCAGGAGGCCTCGGCACCGCCGCCTCAGCAGACGCCCCAGGTGGGCATCGTGACCCTGCAGGCCGAGCCCTACACGCTGACCACCGAGCTGCCGGGCCGCACCAGCGCTTTCCGCATCGCCGAGGTACGCCCGCAGGTGGACGGCATCATCCAGAAGCGCCTGTTCCAGGAAGGCACCGAGGTGAAGGCCGGCCAGCAGCTGTACCAGATCGACCCGTCCGTCTATCAGGCATCGCTGAAGAGCGCCGAGGCGACCCTCGCCTCCGCCCGCTCCCTGGCCGACCGCTACAAGGCCCTGGTGAGCGACCAGGCCGTGAGCCGCCAGTCCTACGACGAGGCCCGCGCCGCCCAGCTGACCGCCGAAGCGGCACTGGAGAAGGCCCGCATCGACCTGCGCTACACCAAGGTGCTGGCCCCCATCAGCGGCCGCATCGGCCGTTCCGCCGTGACCGAGGGCGCGCTGGTCAACAACGGCCAGACCACCGCCATGGCCACCATCCAGCAGCTCGACCCGATCTACGTCGACGTCACCCAGTCCACCAAGGAGCTGCTGCGCCTGCGCCGTGACCTGGAGAGCGGCCAGCTGCAGAAGGCCGGCGACAACGCCGCCAAGGTGCGCCTGACCCTGGAAGACGGCAGCACCTACGAGCACGAAGGCACCCTGGAGTTCTCCGAGGTGTCGGTGGACGAAGGCACCGGCTCGGTGACCCTGCGCGCCATGTTCCCCAACCCCGAGCACACCCTGCTGCCGGGCATGTTCGTGCACGCCCAGCTCAGCTCCGGCGTCAACCAGCAGGCCATCCTCGCGCCCCAGCAGGGCGTGACTCGCGACCTCAAGGGCCAGGCCGTGGCCATGGTGGTGAATGCCGAGAACAAGGTGGAGATGCGCCCGCTGGAAGCCGACCGTGCCGTGGGTGACCGCTGGCTGGTGACCAAGGGCCTGAACCCGGGTGATCGCCTGATCACCGAAGGCCTGCAGTTCGTCCAGCCCGGCATCGAGGTCAAGCCCGCCCCGGCGACCAACGTGGCCCAGGCCAAGCCCGCCGAAGCCGAGCCGGCCAAGCGCTCATAAGGAGCCCGTTCCATGTCGAAATTCTTCATCGACCGGCCGATCTTCGCCTGGGTGATCGCGCTGGTGATCATGCTGGCCGGCGGCCTGTCCATCCTCAAGCTGCCGATCAACCAGTACCCGAGCATCGCCGCGCCCGCCGTGGCGATCCAGGTCAGCTACCCCGGCGCCTCGGCGCAGACGGTGCAGGACACCGTGGTGCAGGTCATCGAGCAGCAGCTCAACGGCATCGACGGCCTGCGCTACATCGCCTCGGAGAGCAACTCCGACGGCAGCATGACCATCACCGCCACCTTCGAGCAGGGCACCAACCCCGACATCGCCCAGGTGCAGGTGCAGAACAAGCTGCAGCTGGCCACCCCGCTGCTGCCCCAGGAGGTCCAGCAACAGGGCATCCGTGTCACCAAGGCGGTGAAGAACTTCCTGCTGGTGATCGGCGTCGTCTCCGAAGACGGCTCCATGGACAAGAACGACCTGGCCAACTACATCGTCTCCAACATGCAGGACCCGATCTCGCGGACCAAGGGCGTGGGCGACTTCCAGGTGTTCGGAGCCCAGTACGCCATGCGCATCTGGCTCGACCCGGCCAAGCTGAACAACTATCAGCTGACCCCGGTGGACGTGAAGACCGCCATCCAGGCGCAGAACGTGCAGATCTCCTCCGGCCAGCTCGGCGGCCTGCCCGCCTCCCCCGGCCAGCAGCTCAACGCCACCATCGTCGGCAAGACCCGCCTGCAGACCCCCGAGCAGTTCCGCGAGATCCTCCTCAAGGTCAACCGCGACGGCTCCCAGGTGCGCCTGCGTGACGTCGCCACCGTGGAGCTGGGCGGCGAGAACTACAGCATCAGCGCCCAGTTCAACGGCAACCCCGCCTCCGGCATGGCCATCAAGCTGGCCACCGGCGCCAACGCGCTGGACACCGCCAAGGCCATCCGCCAGACCATCTCCGAGCTGGAGCCGTTCTTCCCGCCGGGCATGAAGGTGGTGTTCCCCTACGACACCACCCCGGTGGTCAGCGCCTCCATCGAGGGCGTGATCCACACCCTGGGCGAAGCCATCGTACTGGTGTTCCTGGTGATGTTCCTGTTCCTGCAGAACTTCCGCGCCACCATCATCCCCACCCTCGCGGTGCCGGTGGTGTTGCTGGGCACCTTCGGCGTGCTCGCCGCGTTCGGCTTCACCATCAACACCCTGACCATGTTCGCCATGGTCCTGGCCATCGGCCTGCTGGTGGACGACGCCATCGTCGTGGTGGAGAACGTCGAGCGGGTGATGGCCGAGGAAGGCCTCTCGCCGCTGGAAGCCACCCGCAAGTCCATGGGCCAGATCCAGGGCGCCCTGGTGGGTATCGCCCTGGTGCTCTCGGCGGTGTTCCTGCCGATGGCCTTCTTCGGCGGCTCCACCGGCGTGATCTACCGGCAGTTCTCCATCACCATCGTCTCGGCCATGGCCCTGTCGGTGCTGGTGGCCCTGGTGTTCACCCCGGCGCTGTGCGCCACCCTGCTCAAGCCGGTGCACGGCGGCCACCACGAGAAGCGCGGCTTCTTCGGCTGGTTCAACCGCACCTTCGACCGCAGCGTGCGCGGCTACGAGCGCGGCGTGCGCAGCATCCTCACCCGCAAGCTGCCGTACCTGCTGATGTACGTGGTGATCCTCGGCGTCATGGCCTGGCTGTTCACCCGCATCCCCACCGCCTTCCTCCCCGAGGAAGACCAGGGCGTGCTCTTCGCCCAGGTGCAGACCCCGTCCGGCGCCAGCGCCGAGCGCACCCAGGTGGTGGTCGACCAGATGCGCGAGTACCTGCTGACCCAGGAGAAGGACACAGTCAAATCGGTGTTCACCGTCACCGGCTTCAACTTCGCCGGTCGCGGCCAGAGTTCGGGCATGGCCTTCATCATGCTCAAGCCGTGGAACGAGCGCCCCGGCGCCGAGCACAGCGTGTTCGCCCTGGCCAACCGCGCGCAGATGCACTTCTTCAGCTTCCGCGACGCCATGGTGTTCGCCTTCGCCCCGCCGGCGGTGATGGAGCTGGGCAACGCCACCGGCTTCAACTTCTTCCTCCAGGACCGTGCCGGCGTCGGCCATGAAACCCTCAACGCCGCCCGCGACCAGTTCCTCGCCCTCGCCTCGAAGGACCCGGTGCTCACCCGCGTGCGGGCCAACGGCCTGCGCGACGAGCCGCAATACCAGTTGCTGATCGACGACGAGAAGGCCCGTGCCCACGGCGTCTCCCTCTCCGACATCAACAACACCGTGTCCATCGCCTGGGGTGCCAGCTACGTCAACGACTTCATCGACCGTGGCCGGGTGAAGAAGGTCTACCTGCAGGGCGAAGCCGACGCGCGGATGAACCCCGAGGACCTGAACAAGTGGTACGTGCGCAACGACCAGGGCCAGATGGTGCCGTTCAGCGCCTTCGCCAGCGGCGAGTGGACCTACGGTGCGCCCAAGCTGGCCCGCTACAACGGCGTGTCGGCGGTGGAGATCCTCGGCGAGGCGTCCCCGGGCCACAGCTCCGGTGAAGCCATGGCCGCGGTCGAGCGCATTGCCAAGCAACTGCCGGCGGGCGTCGGCTACTCCTGGACCGGCCTCTCCTACGAGGAGCGCCTGTCCGGCTCCCAGGCCCCGGCGCTGTACGCCCTCTCGCTGCTGGTGGTGTTCCTCTGCCTGGCGGCGCTCTACGAGAGCTGGTCGATCCCGTTCTCGGTGATGCTGGTGGTCCCGCTCGGGGTGATCGGTGCGCTGCTGTTCACCAGCCTGCGCGGCCTGTCCAACGACGTGTTCTTCCAGGTCGGCCTGCTCACCACCATCGGCCTCTCGGCGAAGAACGCCATCCTCATCGTGGAGTTCGCCAAGGAGCTGCACGAACAGGGCAAGAGCCTGTTCGACGCCGCCGTGGAAGCCTGCCGCATGCGCCTGCGCCCGATCATCATGACCTCGCTGGCGTTCATCCTCGGCGTGGTGCCCATGGCCATCTCCAGCGGCGCCGGTTCGGGCAGCCAGCACGCCATCGGTACCGGCGTGATCGGCGGCATGCTCACCGCGACCATCCTGGCGATCTTCTGGGTGCCGCTCTTCTATGTACTGGTCTGCTCGCTGTTCAAGGACAAGCGCAGCAAAGACGAACTGACCAAGGAGGCCGCCGAATGAGGCCGTCCCTGCTGTCCCTCGCGGTCGCCGGCGTCCTGCTCGGCGGCTGCTCCCTGATCCCCGACTACCAGCGCCCCGAGGCCCCGGTGGATGCCGCCTGGCCCCAGGGCGAGGCCTATACCGCCAGCGACAGCGGCGCCCAGTCCCGGGTGGCCGCCGCCGATCTCGGCTGGCGCGAGTTCTTCCAGGACCCGGCCCTGCAACGCCTGCTGGAAAGCGCCCTGGCCAACAACCGCGACCTGCGCGTGGCAGCCCTCAACGTCGAGGCCTACCGCGCCCAGTACAGCATCCAGCGTGCCGACCTGTTCCCCAGCGTCAGCGCCGATGGCAGTGGCACCCGCCAGCGCATGCCGGCGGACCTCTCCGGCAGCGGTCGCGCCACCACCAGTGGCTCCTACGCCGCCACCCTGGGCGTCAGCGCCTGGGAGCTGGACTTCTTCGGCCGCGTGCGCAGCCTGACCGAGCAGACGCTCGAACAGTACCTGGCCACCGAGGAAGCCCAGCGCAGCGCGCAGATCAGCCTGCTGGCCAGCGTCGCCAACGCCTACCTCACCCTGCAGGCCGACCAGGCCCAGTTGCGGCTGACCCGCGACACCCTGAAGACCTACCAGGAAAGCTACGCCCTCACCCAGCGCAGCTTCGACGTGGGCGTGGCCGACGCGCTGTCCCTCAGCCAGGCCCGCACCGCCGTGGAAAGCGCCCAGGTGACCCTGGCGCAGTACACCCGCCAGGTGGCCCAGGACCGCAACGCCCTCACCCTGCTGGTGGGCGGCCCGCTGCCCAACGACCTGCCCCAGGGCGAAGTGCTGAGCGACGACCAGTTGGCCGAAGTGCCCGCCGGCCTGCCCTCGGAGATTCTCCAGCGGCGCCCCGACCTGCTCCAGGCCGAGCACCAGCTGAAGGCCGCCAATGCCAGCATCGGCGCGGCACGGGCAGCGTTCTTCCCGCGCATCACCCTCACCGCCAACGCCGGCAGCCGCAGCGCCGAGCTGTCCGGGCTGTTCGACGCCGGCTCCGGCAGCTGGCTGTTCCAGCCGCAGATCAGCCTGCCGATCTTCAACGCCGGCCGGCTGAAGGCCAGCCTCGACTACGCCGAGGTGCAGAAGAACATCCAGGTGGCGCAGTACGAGAAGGCCATCCAGACCGCGTTCCAGGAAGTCGCCGACGGCCTCGCCGCCCGCACCACCTACGAACAGGAACTGGACGCCCAGCGCAATCTGGTGCGCACCTCCGAGGAGTACTACGGCCTGGCCGAACGCCGCTACCGCACCGGCGTGGACAGCTACCTGACCCTGCTCGACGCCCAGCGCCAGCTGTTCAGCGCCCGCCAGCAGCTAATCAGCGCCCGCCTCAAACAGCTCACCAGCGAGGTCAACCTGTACAAGGCCCTCGGCGGCGGCTGGAACGAGCGCACCGCCAGCACCACCCCGGCGGCACCGAAATCCTGATTCGCGTGTATCGGCCGACGGAAGCGGCCACCCTTGCTGCGCGATGCCCCCGCCCCATGGCGGGGGCTTTTTTATGCGCGCACGGAAGCCACGTTTCCCGTTCACCGGAAGCGCCACGGCGGGTCACGTCGGTGGCGTGGTGGAAACGGCCCTGATGGCGGTTCTTCCATCCACCAGCGGTGCCATGCCGGACTCCATTGGTGGATCGGTGGAGTCCGTAGGATGCGGTGAGCTCGGCGAACCGCATCAATCCAGGCCCGGCCCACCATGATGGGCTTCGCACAGCTCAGCCCATCCTACGGGTGCCTCGGCGCCATCCGGTGAGCATCGAGCCAGGGGGTTATCCCCAAGGTCTGGGTGCCAGGGCTTGGTGGATCGGTGGAGCACGATCCACTGCGATGCCTCTGCCCGCGTGGGCTGAAGCCCACCCTGCGGGGTGACGGAGGTCGTCGGAGGGTCGCCCCAAACTGATGCAGGCCTGTTCGATCGGTCAGCTCCGGCCGCCCATAACCGTGCAGCCCCCGCCCCTCCACAAGTCGGAATTTGACCTCGAAACACCGATAACCCCTTGAAACATCGGGGCCTATCCCGATAATCCCGCGCCCGGGGAAGGCGTCGCGAAAAACTGGCTCCTTTCTTGCTCTGGCAGGCAAGCCTGACCAATCAGACAGCTTCCACACAGAGGGAAGCCAATAAAACCAGCACCAGGAGCCCATCCCGAATGAACCGTACCCTCTCCGCTCTCGCGCTCGCCGGCGGCCTGCTGACCGCTGGCCAAGCCCTGGCCGACGGTCCCCTGCTGTGGCAGAACAACAGCGTCACCTACCTCTACGGGCAAGACTTCAAGGTCAACCCCGAGATCCAGCAGACCTTCACCTTCGAGCACGCCAGCGGCTGGACCTGGGGCGACCTGTTCCTCTTCGTCGACCAGATCAACTACAACGGCAAGGCCGACGCCAACGCCGGCAACAACACCTACTACGGCGAGATTTCCCCGCGCCTGTCCTTCGGCAAGCTGTTCGACCAGAAGATCGCCTTCGGCCCGGTGACCGACGTGCTGCTTGCCGCCACCTATGAGCGTGGCGAGAACCGCAACCAGAACTACCTGCTCGGCCCGGGCTTCGACCTGGCCCTGCCCGGCTTCGACTACTTCCAGCTGAACTTCTACTACCGCAAGCCCGACGGCATCACCAAGAACCCGTCCGGCCAGTGGCAGGTCACCCCGGTGTGGTCCTACACCGTGCCGGTGGGCAAGTCCGATATCCTCATCGACGGCTTCATGGACTGGGTCTGGAACAACAAGGACGCCACCACCAACCGCCCCAACGACCTGCACGCCAACCTGCACTTCAACCCGCAGATCAAGTACGACCTGGGCAAGGCTCTGGACCTGGGCGCCAAGCAGCTCTACGTGGGTGTCGAGTACGACTACTGGAGCAACAAGTACGGCATCGACGACAACAGCTTCCTGGGCGACAAAATCCTCGGCGGCACCGACCAGAACACCGCCAGCCTGCTGGTCAAGGTGCACTTCTGATCCATCCGCGCGCCGGCGTCCTGCCGGCGCGCCTCGGGTCCCGGCCCCCCCTCTGCGCTCTTCACCTCCCCCACCACATTCCCCCCACACACCCGTCGGCCCGTCCAGGGCACGGATTCGGCACGGCTGCACATCGGGCAGCACAGGGCCGCCGCCTGGCACGCGGAGTCAGTCAGTACGAAGAGGAAGGGGTAACGCGGGCGGGCAGGCAAAGCGCCCTCCCCTGTCCGGGGAGGGCGCCCGGGGTCAGGCGCGGGCCGATGCAGAGGCGGTGATGCCCTGCACACTCTGGCCACGGTCACGGCTGAACTGCGGGATCAGCGAGCCGATCACCATGCCCAGCAGGCTCATCAGCAGGCCGGCCAGTTGCGGCGGCCAGAAGTCGGTTTCCTGGTAGGTCAGCTCCAGGGACACCCAGCTCAGCAGGCCGAAGGCAATGGCGAACAGCGCGCCCTGGGTGGTCGCACGCTTCCAGAACAGCCCGGCGAACAGCGGCACCACGGCGGCCACCAGGGTGACCTTGTAGGCGTTGCCGACCATCTCGTAGATGCTGGCGTTGGAGTTCAGCGCGAACACCGAGGTGGCGATGGTCATCAGCACCACGCTCACGCGCATGGCCAGCAGGAACTGACGGTCGCTCATGGCAGGCACGAAGTTCTTCAGGATGTTCTCGGTGAAGGTCACCGACGGCGCCAGCAGGGTGCCGGAAGCGGTGGACATGATCGCCGACAGCAGCGCGCCGAAGAACATCACCTGAGCGAACAGCGGGGTCCGCTCCATGATCAGGTGCGGCAGGATCATCTGCGAATCCTCGGCCAGCCACTTCTGCACCATCGCCGGATCGATCAGCGAGGCCGCGTAGGTGAGGAAGATCGGCAGCATGCAGAACGACAGGTAGAACACCGCACCGGCCATGGAGGCGCGGGCAGCGATGTTCTCGGTTTTGGCCGACATGACGCGGGCATACACGTCCTGCTGCGGGATGGAGCCCAGCATCAGCGTCACCGCCGCCGCGATGAAGGCCACGATGTCCCGTGGCTCGAAGCCATGGATGAAGGTGAACTTGCCCTCGGCTGCGGCGTGGCTGATGACCACATCAGCACCGCCGGCCATGCCGCCGATCAGCCAGGTCAGGTACACCAGGCCGACCACGATGATGATCATCTGCATGAAGTCGGTCAGCGCCACCGACCACATGCCGCCGAACAGGGTGTAGAGCAGCACGATGCCGGTGCCGATCAGCATGCCCTGGGTGGTGCTGATGGAACCGTCGGAGAGCACGTTGAATACCACGCCCAGGGCGGTCAGCTGCGCCGCCACCCAGCCCAGGTAGGAGCCGATGATCACCAGGCTGGTGAAGATCTCGACGTGCGGGCCGTAGCGCTTGCGGAAGAAGTCGCCGATGGTCAGCAGGTTCATGCGGTACAGCGGACGCGCGAAGATCAGGCCCACTAGCATCAGGCAGCCGAAGGAACCGAACGGGTCCTCGATGATGCCGGCGAAGCCTTCCTCGATGAAGGTGGCGGGGATGCCCAGCAGGGCCTCGGAACCGAACCAGGTGGCGAACACCATCGCCGCGACCAGGGGGAAGGACATGCTCCTGCCGCCGGCGGCGAAATCCTTGGAGTTCTTGACGCGAGTGGATGCGTAGAAGCCGACACCGACGGTGATCAGCAGGTAGACCGCAACAAACCAGATCAGCATGGGATGAATACCAGTGGCTCGCCCGTCATCCGGCGTGGGCTGGGCCCGCTAGGCCGCCGGGACTGACAGAATTTTTGTTTTCGTGGCGCGTCACGACCGGCGAGTGCTCCCCCTGAAGGCGCAGGCCTTGCCGGGGTCGTGGCCACCTGCCGCAACGGGCGAGCAGTCTGCCAAACCCGTCAAATATGTCAAACAGATACGCGCCCGGTGATCGCAAAAAGCGACAAACGATAGTCGTAGGCGCGACACAAGCAATTGATAAATCAGGAGTTTGTCAGACAATTTGGCGGGCAACGTTGCGTATATTTCACAGCCCCGTTTCATAACCAGAACAAGCGGCAGCTTCACGGCGCTCTGCTAGCATCCTCGGGTCACGCCCATGGAGCCCGGCATGCACCCGCTCACCCCCGACCAGACCCGCGCCTACCTCGCCCACCTCGGCCTCCCCGCACCGCAACGCCTGGATCGGGAGGCCCTGGATGCCCTGATCGCCGCGCACCTGGCGCGGGTGGCCTTCGAGAACCTCGACGTGCTGCTGGCACGGCCCATCCACATCGACGCCGAGCGGGTCTTCGCCAAGGTGGTGGAACGCGGCCGGGGTGGCTACTGCTTCGAACTCAACGGCCTGTTCGGCCGGCTGCTAATGAGCCTGGGTTTCCGCGTCACCCCACTGGTGGCACGGGTGCGCTGGGGGCTGCCCGCCGAGGCGCCGCTGACCCTCACCTCGCACCTGATGCTGCGCATCGACCTGGCCGACGGCGCCTACCTCGCCGATGTCGGCTTCGGCTCCGCCAACCCTACCCGCGCCCTGCCCCTGGAAGGCCGCGAGGGCCTGGGCGACCTGCCCTTCCGGCTGCTGCCGCCGAGCGAAACGCAGGGCGACTTCCACCTGGAGACCCGCATCGGCGAGGCCTGGCTGCCGGTCTACCACTTCGACCTGCAGCCCCAGCCCTGGATCGATTACACCCCGCGCAACTGGTACACCTCCACCCACCCGGACAGCCTGTTCTGCCAGATGCTGGTGGCCGCCCGCACCGAGCCCGGGCAGCGCCTGACCCTGCGCAACGGCCTGTTCACCCGCCGCACGCCCGATGGCCAGGCACACCAACGCACCCTCACCGACCCGGACGCGGTGCTGGAGGTGCTGCAGCACGAATTCTGCCTGGCGCTGCGTGACGACGAACTGGCCGCCCTGCGCCAGCGCCTGGCAGCCCTGCTGGCGGCTACGCCGGGCTGAAGTGCCCCATGAAGATCACTTCCTGGATCTCCCGCAGGTAGGGCTGGAAGCGCAGGTCCCGCTCGCTGAAGGCCCGCGCGGCAGCCAGGGCCTGCTCGTGGGAAGTCCACTCCACCAGGTCGGCGTAGACCGGCGCGCCCTCGACAGCGGCCAGGCCGCGCAGGCCGATGAAGCCCTCGAAATCCCGCAGTGCCTCGCGCACCTGTTCGCGCAGCTCCGCCACCCGCGCCTCGCGACCGGGCTTGGTGGTGAACAGCACCAGTTCCAGAACCGATGACTCTTGCATGTTGATCGCCTTCCGCTGGGTGGGACGACGCAGCCTAGAGGCCCCCTGCTGACAGCGTGCTGTCAGTGGCCGGCTCCGGCGCGCAGCGCTGGCGCATGTAGGCCTCCAGGCTCGGCGCCTCGCCAGCGGGCGCGGCAGCGGGCAGGCGCGCCAGTGCCTGGATGCGGTCCACGCGGAAGTCGCGGTATTCCCCACGCAGGTCGCACCAGGCCGCCACCGTCCACTTGCCCACCCAGTAGAACAACCCCACCGGCTGGATCACCCGCTGGGAGGCGCGCTCGTCCAGGCTCAGGTACTCGATGCGCAGCGCCGCACGGTCGCGGATCGCCCGGCGCAGCGCATCCCAATGGCGCATCTGCTCCTGGGTGAACGGGCTGACGAAGGCCCGCACCGGCGCCGCTTGCGGGTCCAGCCCGTGGGCCGGCACCGCCGCCTGGATCTTGCTCAGCAACGAGCGCGCTGCCCCGGCCATCTCCGCGCCCACCGTGCGCGACAGCAGCTCGACGCCCAGCAGCAACGCGTCCAGCTCATCGGCATTGAGCGCCAGCGGCGGCAACTCGAAGTGCTCGTCCAGCGCATAGCCCACACCGGCCTCGCCGTAAATCGGGATGCCGCTCAGGGACAGGTCGTCCACGTAGCGGTAGATGGTCCGCACCGACACGCCCAGGCGCTCCGCCAGGCGTCGGGCGCTGATGGGCTGGTGGGCACGGATCAGGTTCACCACCTGGAACAGGCGATCGGCCTTGCGCATGACAGGGGTCGTCGTGAAAGGGAAACCGGCGGGCATTTGCGCACAGCATCCGTTGAAAAACCAGCGCCGCCGGGCCACCACCTGCCGGGAACGCCACCGCCCCCGCAGAAATGTCCCGCCTGGCCCTCTATGCTGCGAGGCGCCGCCAACCGGGGAATGCCCATGTCCAGCAAGACGGAAATCATCCAGCAGTTCATCGCCTCCGGCGAAGCCGACTTCGCCGCCGCCAACAGCTCCAACGCCTACTACTGCAGCCACCACCCGAGCATCACCCCGCTGGTGAAGAAGCCGCCGAAGGAGCTCGATGACGCCACCTTGCAAGCCTTCTACTACCACCTGCTGTTGAACGGCGGCACACCGCCCGCCGAGAGCCAGCGCCACCTCGACCTGCTCACCGCCGCAGCGACCGACGCGGCCCGCGTGCTGGCCGAACACGGCTACCCGCGCTGCCGCCTCAAACGCTGGGAGATGGTCCTGCTGTTCGGCGGCGAGATGACCCTGGAGGCCCACGCCCGCCGCCTGGCCCTGCTCGCCCAGGTGGGCCGCTTCGCCCACCAGCCCGGCATGCTGGCCAAGGCCACCAAGCTCAAGGCCGAATTCGGCGAGGACGCCTGGCTGCACAGCGAAATCACCCGCGTGCTGCAGGCGGTGCCGTTCGCCCGGCTGGCCTTCGACCGCGACAACCTGGATTTCAGCCTCGCCTTCATTGGCGTGCTGTTCATCTTCCTGCTCGGGGCCGACGACGCCGACCAGCGCCTGCTGTTCGCCTGGTTCAGGCAGGCCACCGACGCCCTGCAGGACATCCCCCACTACAAGACCCGCGACGAACAGGTGCGCAGCCTGGTCTGGGTGCTGTTCCGCTTCGCCGACGCCGCAAAGGCCAACGGCCTGGTCCAGGCCCTGCTCGCGGAATACGGCGAGACCTGGTGCCGCGAATACAGCGCCTGACGGAAAAACCACCAGCCGCCTGAACCCCACGGGCGGCCGGGGCCGCAGCGATCCGCCCCAATGTTATCCACAGCTTGCCCCACAGAAATTGTGGGCAGCGCAACGCCGTCTTTTCGGTCGGATCACAGTCGAAACGAGGGGGCTCGTTTAAACTGGCGCACCTTCAGTTCCAACCGTGGTACCCAACATGGACGTTTCCCGCATCCACATGCTCATCCTGCGTGCCATCGCTACTGGCCTCGACGGCGCAGCGATCTACGCCTTGTCCATCGTGCTAATCACGTGGACACAGAACCTGCTCATGTTCCTCGTACCGATGGTCCTGTACTTCCCGCTGTGCGAGTGGCTGCTGCGCGGTTTCACCCCCGGCAAGTGGATCTGCCGCATCCGCGTCATCGCCCCCAATGGCGAGCCGCCCAGCCTGAACCAGGTCCTGATTCGCAGCGTTTTCCGCCTGGTGGAGGTCAACCCCTTCGTCATCGGCGCCATCCCTGCCGCCATCGCCGTCCTGTGCTCCAGCCATGCACAGCGCCTGGGCGATATGTGGGCCTTCACCTTCGTCGTCCCGGTCAGCGACATCCCTGCCGTACGCAAGCGCATCGCCGAGATGGAAGACGCGCCCACACAGCAACCAGAAAGCTGAGGCCCGACCATGAGCGAATCCCAAGGCTTCACCCCCGAGACCCGCGCCCAGCTGGTAGCCCTCAAGGGCGTCGGCCCCACCGTGGTCAACCGCCTGGAACAGATCGGCTTCTGCGACCTGGCGCAACTGGCCCGCTGCGAAGCCGCCGACCTGACCCTGCAGATCGCCCGCATGATGGGCTCCACCTGCTGGCACAACAGCCCCCAGGCCCGCGCCGCCATCCAGGCCATCATCGACTTCGCCCGCACCCAATCCCCAGCGGATTGACGAGAGGTCTGCCCGGCCCTTTCGAATGCAATGAGTTCCGCGAACCGCCCCGCCACGTTGCGGCTTAGAAAATAGCCCTTAGACATCAGTTCGCAGTATGTTCTCTCCTCTCTCGGGGAGAGCAAAGGAAAGAACGGTGCGCCCACTACTACCCAAGGCATACATGACGTCAGTAGCTATTGCTGCTCTGCTGTCAGGCTGTGCCAGCGATATCAAGAACGAATCGATAACCGAGCCTTATACAGGGACGTTGGTTCCTGGGAAGCTCCTCACATCACCCACTAAACTCAAGGCTGCGGTCGGTGAGGAGATGCTGACTGCTGGCGAATACTCGATTACGCCATCTAAGGTCGCTCACCAGACCGCGACCATGGCTTCAGATGCCTCTGCCCATGTCACGCATAAATGGAAGACCTTCGACTTCCGGCTCGCGCCTGCAAGACTCGCCAAGGAAGGAAGCTCTAGTGCAGGGCACTTTTACAAATACCCGAGTACGTTCTTCAGTCTGGCTCGAAAAGAGGCATATGGCGGACTAATTGCCCCCAATGAAACACCTAATATCGCCACCAGAATTTATTGGCGTTGGCTTCCGTCCAATGAGAACACCTTCTATACCGCCCCACTCAAAACGCCCGTCAAACTCAACCTTGAGGACTACGAAGAAGATATTGATAACGGCCAGCACCAAACCCCAAGACAAGTGCTGATTTATTCTGGCTTGTCTTCCGGACAGATTCGATTCGTATACCGCGAATTCACTCAGGGTGGATTTTCAAAGCCAACTCTTAGCCAAGACGTAACACTCGATTATCGCCCTGGTACCGAATACGCCTTCAAGGAAGCGAGGTTTATCGTGAACAAGGCAGATACCGCATTTATTGAGTTCACACTATTGAAAGGTCTTTGAAAGCACTAAGGCGACGATAAAAGGCCAGTATCTCGACTGGCCTTTCTCTTGACTCAAACTTTCTATTCGGAAACACAAATTATGCGGCTGCATAGTTCGCGTAATTTTTCCCACGCACTTCTGCCGGACTTGCCCTAGCAAGTCGCCAACAACGCCGGGAGCGCGGCATCTGACAACCTGCATCCACCACAACCCGCGCAAGCATGGTCATGTGGCACGGGTGGTGGACTGGCCGTGGTCGTCCTTCCACCACTGTGTGGAGAACGGCACGTTGCCCAGGGACTGGGCAGGCGGCGGGGACATGGCGGAGACCCGATCCGGAGAGCGCTGAAACGCCCCTTTGAATGCAAAAGCCCCGGCCATGCCGGGGCTTTTGGGTTGCACGCCTGACGGACCGTCAGGCGCTGGCGGGGATGCCGGCCTCGATGCGCCGCTTGCGCCGGGCATTGAGCAGCCCGAGGCAGACGATGAGGACGCTGAGCAGGGCCGTGGCCAGCACTTCCTGCCGGTGGGCGGGCATGGCCAGCATGGTGATGAGGGCAGCGCTGATGAACAGGATCACCGCCCAGGTCAGCCAGGGGTACAGCCACATGCGGAACTCCGGGGAGTCCCCGGCCTGCTGCAACTGGCGGCGCATGCGCAGCTGGGACACGGCGATGACCAGGTAGACCAGCAGCGCCACCGCCCCCGAGGAGGCGAGGAGGAAGGCGAACACCTTCTCCGGCGCGAAGTAGTTCAGCACCGTGGTGAGGAAGCCCACAGTGGTGCTGGCCAGGACGGCGGCACGGGGCACCTGGCTGGCGTTGGTGCGCTGCAGGCGCTCGGGCGCGTCGCCCCGGCGTGCCAGGGAGAAGACCATGCGCGAGGCGGTGTAGATCGCCGAGTTGAGGCAGCTGGCGACGGCCACCAGCACGACGAGGTCGACGATCAGCTTGGCGTGGGGGATGGCCAGCAGCTCCAGGGCGCGCTGGTAGGAGCCCACTTCGGCGAGCTGCGGGTCGTTCCACGGCACGATGGAGACGACGAGGAAGATCGACACCAGGTAGAACAGGCCGATGCGCCAGATCACCGAGCGGGTGGCGCGGGTGATCTGCCGAGCCGGGTTCTGTGACTCGGCGGCGGCGATGGTGACGATCTCGGTACCCATGAAACTGAACATGGTGGTGAGCAGGGCCCCGACCACGGCGCCATAGCCGTTGGGCAGGAAGCCGCCGTGGGTCGCCATCAGCTGTCCCAAGCCACTCACCTCGCGTTCCGGCAGGCCACCGGCGAGGGCCACGGCGCCCAGCACGATGAAGGCGATGATCGCCAGCACCTTGAGCAGGGCGAACCAGAACTCGAACTCGCCGTAGCGCGCCACGCTGAACAGGTTGGTGACGGTCAGCGCCAGGGTCACCAGCAAGGCGAACATCCAGGTGTCGATGGCGGGGAACCAGGCGTTGAGGATGGCCGCCGCGGCGATGGCCTCCAGCGGGATGACCAGCACCCAGAACCACCAGTAGAGCCAGCCGATGGTGAAGCCGGCCCAGCGCCCGATGGCGCGGTCGGCGTAGGTGGAGAAGGAGCCGGTGTCGGGCGAGGCGACGGCCATCTCCCCGAGCATGCGCATCACCAGCACCACCAGGGTGCCGGCGAACAGGTAGGCCAGGAGCACGGCGGGGCCGGCGGCGGCGATGGCGTGGCCGGAGCCGACGAACAGGCCGGCGCCGATCACCCCGGCGATGGAGAGCATGGTCACGTGGCGTTGCTTGAGACCGGGCGCGAGGGCCGCGGAGGTGTCGCGGGGCAGTTGCGAGGCGAGGAGCGGTGAAGAGGGCATGGGCGATTCCTTCTCTGATTGTTCTTGGTGGCGCTGCCATCTGGAAGGGCGATGACAGTCGGTTCGAGTCGAGCGCACGTGGTGCGGTTCAACAGCGGGGACGAGCGGAGCGGGACCTCTGGACGTGGGTAAAAGAAAAAGGGGCATGACCGTCACCGGTCATGCCCCTTGCCTGTACGGATCAGCCGTTGCTGGGGAACGCGAACTGCGCGGCCTCGTGGCTGGCGCGCTGCGGCCAGCGCTGGGTGATGGCCTTGCGGCGGGTGTAGAAGCGCACGCCGTCCGGGCCGTAGGCGTGCAGGTCGCCGAACAAAGAACGCTTCCAGCCACCGAAGCTGTGGTAGCTGACCGGGACCGGCAGCGGCACGTTGACGCCGACCATGCCCACTTCGATCTCGTCGCAGAACAGGCGGGCGGCTTCACCGTCGCGGGTGAAGATGCAGGTGCCGTTGCCGTACTCGTGGTCGTTGATCAGCTGCATGGCTTCTTCCAGGCTGCCGACGCGAACGATGCAGAGCACCGGGCCGAAGATCTCTTCCTGGTAGATGCGCATGTCGGCGGTGACGTTGTCGAACAGGGTGCCGCCGACGAAGTAGCCGTCTTCATGACCGGCGACGCGGTAGCCACGGCCGTCCACCACCAGCTTGGCGCCGGCTGCGACGCCGTCGTCGATGTAGCCAACCACCTTGTCGCGGGCGGCGGCGGTGACCAGCGGGCCCATGTCCAGGCCGCAGGTGGTGCCGGCGCCGATCTTCAGGCCCTTGATCTGCGGAACGATCTTCTCCACCAGCGCATCGGCGATCTGGTCGCCCACGCACACGGCCACGGAGATGGCCATGCAGCGCTCGCCGCAGGAGCCGTAGGCGGCGCCCATCAGTGCGCTGACGGCGTTGTCGAGGTCGGCATCGGGCATCAGCACGGCGTGGTTCTTGGCGCCGCCCAGGGCCTGGATGCGCTTACCGCGCTTGGTGCCTTCGCTGTAGATGTATTCGGCGATGGGGGTGGAGCCGACGAAGCTGATGGCCTTCACTTCCGGCGCTTCGATCAGGCCGTCCACGGCTTCCTTGTCGCCGTTCACCACGTTCAGCACGCCCTTGGGCAGGCCGGCCTGCTCGAACAGTTCGGCGATGAACAGGGTGGAGCTGGGGTCGCGCTCGGAGGGCTTGAGGATGAAGGTGTTGCCGCAGGCGATGGCCAGCGGGTACATCCACAGCGGCACCATGGCCGGGAAGTTGAACGGGGTGATGCCGGCGACCACGCCCACCGGCTGGAAGTCGCTCCAGGCGTCGATGTTCGGGCCAACGTTGCGGCTGTACTCGCCCTTGAGGATCTCGGGGGCGGCGCAGGCGTACTCGACGTTCTCGATGCCGCGCTTGAGTTCACCGGCGGCGTCTTCGAGGGTCTTGCCGTGCTCCTGGCTGATCAGGCGGGAAATCTCGGCCTCGTTCTGCTCCAGCAGTTGCTTGAAGCGGAACAGCACCTGGGCGCGCTTGGCCGGCGGGGTGTTGCGCCAGGCGGGGAAGGCGGCCTTGGCGGCGTCGATGGCCTTCTGCAGGGTTTCGCGGCTGGCCAGGCCGACCTTGTGGATGGCTTCGCCGGTGGACGGGTTGAACACGTCGGCGGTGCGGCCTTGGTCGGCGACGCGTTCGCCGTTGATCAGGTGCGGGATGAGGCTCATGGGTGGGGTCTCTTGCAGGTTCTTGTCCGGTGGGTCCGCAGCGGGCGCTGCGGACCGTGCATTACTTGAGTTCGGTTTCCACGAAGACCACGTCGTGGTCGCTGGCGTTGATCACGTTGTGCTCGACGCCGGCCTTGCGGAAGTAGGCCTGCCCGGCCACCAGGGGGGCGAGCTTCTCGCCCTCCGGGGTTTCGAGCAGCAGGGTGCCGTCGGTCATGGGCACGACCACGTAATCGTAGCCATGCCGATGGCGACCGGTCTCGGCGCCCGGGGCGAAGCGCCACTCGGTGACGATCACCTCGGCGTTGTCCACCTGCACGGTGGGCACGGCCTGCGGGCGCCCGCTCATCAGGCGACGCCTTGCAGGGCCTGGCCGACGGCGTCGAACACGCGGTCGAGGTCTTCCGGCTTGGCGTTGAAGGTGGGCCCGAACTGCAGGGTGTCGCCGCCGAAGCGGACGTAGAAGCCGGCCTTCCACAGGGCCATGCCGGCCTCGAACGGACGGACGATGGCGTCGCCGTCACGCGGGGCGATCTGCAGGGCACCGGCCAGGCCGCAGTTGCGGATGTCGACCACGTGCTTGGCGCCCTTCAGGCCGTGCAGGGCCTTCTCGAAGTGCGGAGCCAGCTCGGCGGACTGCTGGATGAGGTTCTCCTTCTCCAGCACCTCCAGGGCGGCCAGGCCGGCGGCGCAGGCGACCGGGTGACCGGAGTAGGTGTAGCCGTGGGTGAACTCCACCGCGTATTCCGGGGTGGCCTGGTTCATGAAGGTCTCGTAGATCTCGCGGCTGGCGATCACCGCGCCCAGCGGGATGGCACCGTTGGTGATCTGCTTGGCGACGTTCATCAGGTCCGGGGTCACACCGAAGTACTCGGCGCCGGTCCACTTACCCATGCGGCCGAAGCCGGTGATCACTTCGTCGAAGATCAGCAGGATGTTGTGCTGGTCGCAGATCTCCCGCAGGCGCGGCAGGTAGCCCACCGGCGGGACGATGGCCCCGGCGGAACCAGACATCGGCTCGACGATCACGGCGGCGATGTTGGAGGCGTCGTGCAGTTCGATCAGCTTGAGCAGTTCGTTGGCCAGCTCCACGCCACCGGTGGCGGCCATGCCCTTGGTGAAGGCCATGCCCGGCTGCAGGGTGTGGGGCAGGTGGTCGACGTCCATCAGCTGGCCGAACATCTTGCGGTTGCCGCCGATGCCGCCCAGGGCGGTGCCGGCGACGTTCACACCGTGGTAGCCACGGGCACGGCCGATCAGCTTGGTCTTCTGCGGCTGGCCTTTCAGGCGCCAGTAGGCGCGTGCCATCTTGATGGCGGTGTCGGCGCACTCGGAGCCGGAACCGGTGAAGAACACGTGGTTCAGCTCACCGGGGGTCAGGCTGGCGATCTTCTCGGCCAGCTTGAAGGACAGCGGGTGGCCGAACTGGAAGCCGGGGGAGTAGTCGAGGGTGCCGAGCTGCTTGGCCACGGCTTCCTGGATTTCCTTGCGGGAGTGACCGGCGCCGCAGGTCCACAGGCCCGACAGGCTGTCGTACACGCGACGGCCCTGGTCATCGATCAGCCAGCTGCCTTCGGCGGCCACGATCAGACGGGGATCGCGCTGGAAGTTGCGGTTGGCGGAGAAGGGCATCCAGTGGGCATCCAGCTTCAGCTGGCTGGCCAGGGACGGGGTGGTGGTCTGCGGCATGTTCATTCCTGTCTGCCTCGCAATTCAGGTCATGGGTGGAACCGAGGGGTTCTTGCAGTCGACATTGCCACGGGCATAAAGTCAGGAAAATCCAACTTTTGAAAACTTCACTTCAGGGTTCACTAAACAATGAGCACCCGCCGCCCAGAGCCTCTCGGCCAGGTCAGTGACTTCGATATCCGCCTGCTGCGGATCTTCCGCAGCGTGGTCGAGTGCGGCGGTTTCTCCGCTGCGGAAACGGTGCTGGGCATCGGCCGCTCGGCCATCAGCCAGCAGATGAGCGACCTGGAGCAGCGCCTCGGCCTGCGCCTGTGCCAGCGCGGCCGGGCCGGCTTCGCGCTGACCGAGGAAGGCCGCGAGGTCTACCAGTCCACCCAGCAGCTGCTGGCCTCCCTGGAGACCTTCCGCACCGAGGTCAACGGCCTGCACCAGCACCTGCGCGGCGAGCTGAACATCGGCCTCACCGACAACCTCGTCACCCTGCCGCACATGCGCATCACCCACGCCCTGGCACGGCTCAAGGAACGCGGGCCGGACGTGGTGATCAACATCCGCATGACGCCCCCCAGCGAGGTGGAGCAAGGGGTGCTGGACGGCCGTGTGCACGTCGGCGTGGTGCCGCAGACGGCGGCGCTGTCCGGGCTGGAGTACCAGCCGCTGTACGAGGAACGTTCGCTGCTCTACTGCGCTGTCGGGCACCCGCTGTTCTACGTCGACGACACCCAGCTGGACGATGCCCGCCTGAACGACCAGGAAGCCATCGCCCCCACCTTCCGCCTGCCGGCCGAGATCCAGGCCCTGTACCAGGCGCTGAACTGCACCGCCAGCGCGTCGGACCGCGAAGGCATGGCCTTCCTCATCCTCACCGGGCGCTACATCGGCTACCTGCCGGACCACTACGCCACCTTCTGGGTGCAGCAGGGCCGCCTGCGCGCCCTCAAGCCGGCGAGCCGCTTCTACGACCTCAGCCTGGCCACCGTGACCCGCAAGGGCCGGCGCCCGCACCTGGTGCTGGAGAGCTTCCTCGACGCCCTGGCCGGCACCAGCTGAAGCGCGCGGGCGACGGCGGAAGCGAGTAGGCTGGCCCCCTCATCCCAAGGAGGACCGCCCATGAGCACCCCACACTCCGCCCTGGTCATCGGGGCATCCCGCGGCATCGGCCTGGGCCTGGTGCGCCAGCTGCTCGGCGCCGGCTGGCAGGTCACCGCCACCGTGCGCGACCCGGCCCGCGCCAGTGAACTGGCCGCCCTGCCCGGCGTCGAGCTGGCCACCCTGGAACTGACCCAGGCCGACAGCCAGGACGCCCTGGCCCGCCAGCTGGAAGGTCGCCGCTTCGACCTCATCCTGGTCAACGCCGGCATCTACGGCCCCGCCCACCAGTCGGCCAGCCAGGTCAGCGAAGCCGAGGTCGCCCAGCTGTTCATGACCAACGCCGTCGCCCCGGTGCGCCTGGCCGAGCGCCTCAAGGGCCAGCTGCGCGACGGCGGCACCCTGGCCTTCATGAGCTCCACCCTCGGCAGCGTGGCCGGCAACGACAGCGGTGGCCTGGCGCTCTACCGCGCCAGCAAGGCCGCGCTCAACTCCCTCACCCGCAGCCTGCTGGCGGAATGGCAGGGCCCGCGCCCCACCCTGCTCAACCTGCACCCGGGCTGGGTGAAGACCGACATGGGCGGCGACGCCGCCGACATCGACGTGGAAACCAGCACCGCCGGCCTCCTGCGCCAGATCGAAGCTCACGCCGGTCGCGGCGGCCAGCATTACCTCGACTACAAGGGCCAGGCCCTGCCCTGGTGACGCACCAGCAGGCGGCGCGGCGGCACCGCCGTGCACCATCCGCGCTCGCGGACGGCGCCGCCCGCCTGCACCAACCGGCCTGGTACGGGGCTTTGCGCGCCGCCTGTCCAGTTGGTCAATTTTTTGCAATCGCCTGGTCAGCCCACAGGGCACAGCACAGAACAACAGACCAGGAGCCCCATCCCCCATGTTCCATTCCAAGAAGAACCTGCTGCGCACCCTCGTCGCCGCCATCGGCTTCAGCGCCACCCTCGGCGCCTCCGCCGCCGACCCGCTGAAGGTCGGCTTCGTCTACGTCGGCCCCATCGGCGACCATGGCTGGACCTACCAGCATGAGGAAGGTCGCAAGGCCCTGGTGGCCAAGCTGGGCGACAAGGTGGAGACCACCTACGTGGAAAACGTCGCCGAGGGTGCCGACGCCGAGCGGGTCATCCGCAACATGGCCAAGGGCGGCTACGACCTGATCTTCACCACCTCCTTCGGCTACATGAACCCCACCGCCAAGGTGGCCAAGCAGTTCCCCAAGGTCACCTTCGAACACGCCACCGGCTACAAGCAGGACAAGAACCTCGGCACCTACCTGTCGCGTTCCTATGAGGGCCGCTACGTCGGCGGCTTCCTCGCCGCGAAGATGACCAAGAGCCACAAGATCGGCTACATCGCCTCCTTCCCCATCCCCGAGGTGATCCGCGACATCAACGCCATCCAGCTGGCGCTGAACAAGTACGACCCGCAGGCCGAGATCAAGGTGGTCTGGGTCAACTCCTGGTTCGACCCGGGCAAGGAAGCCGACGCCGCCAACGCGCTGATCGACCAGGGCGTCGACGTGGTCTTCCAGCACACCGACAGCCCGGCGCCGATCCAGGCCGCCGAACGCCGTGGCGTGTACTCCGTGGGCTACGCCTCGGACATGGCGCACTTCGGGCCCAAGGCCGTGCTCACCTCCATCGTCAACAACTGGGGCCCGCACTACATCCAGGCCGCCGAAGGCGTGATGGCCGGCACCTGGAAGTCCCAGGACTACTGGGGCGGCCTGGCCGAGGACACTATCCAACTGCCCATCAGCGACCTGGTGCCCACCGACGTGAAGGCCGAGGCGGAGAAAATCATCGCCCGCATCAAGAGCGGCGAGTTCCACCCCTTCACCGGCCCGATCAAGGACCAGAGCGGCGCCCTCAAGCTGGCCGACGGCGTGGTCGCCACCAACGCCGACCTGGCGGGCATGAACTACTACGTCGAAGGCATCAAGGCGGAACTGCCGAAGTAAGCCCCGCCCTCTCCCCGTGCGCGGGGAGAGGGTGCTGACCCGCATACCCGAAGGACACCCCGATGAACACGCTTCCCCTCATCGACATCGCCCCGCTCTATGGCACAGACAGCACCGCCTGGCGCGATGTCGCCACCCAGATCGACGCCGCCTGCCGCGACTGGGGCTTCTTCTACATCACCGGACACGGCATCCCGCCCGAGCGCATCGACGCGCTGCTGGCAGCGGCCAAGGCCTTCTTCGCCCAGCCCGAGGCCGAGAAGCTGAAGATCGACATCACCCGCACCGCCCACCACCGCGGCTACGGCGCCATCGCCACCGAACAGCTCGACCCGACCCAGCCCAGCGACCTGAAGGAAACCTTCGACATGGGCTTCCACATGGCCGCCGACCACCCCGAGGTGCTGGCCGGCAAGCCCCTGCGCGGGCCCAACCGCCACCCCGACCTGCCCGGCTGGGCGCCGCTCATGGAGCAGCACTACGCCGACATGCAGGCCCTGGCGCAGACCCTGCTGCGGGCCATCGCCCTGGCCCTGGGCATCGAGCGCGACTTCTTCGATGCGCGCTTCGCCGAGCCCATCAGCGTGTTCCGCATGATCCACTACCCGCCGCGCCACACCGCCCGCAGCGCCGACCAGCCGGGCGCCGGCGCCCACACCGACTACGGCTGCGTCACCCTCCTCTACCAGGACGACGCCGGCGGCCTGCAGGTGCGCAACGTCCACGGGGAGTGGATCGACGCGCCACCGATCCCCGGCAGCTTCGTGGTCAACATCGGCGACATGATGGCGCGCTGGAGCAACGACCGTTACACCTCCACCCCGCACCGGGTCATCAGCCCGCTGGGGGTGCACCGCTACTCCATGCCCTTCTTCGCCGAACCGCACCCGGACACCGAGATCAGCTGCCTGCCCAACTGCTCCAGCGCCGACAACCCGCCGAAGTACCCACCGGTGACCAGCGCCGAGTACCTGCTCTCGCGCTTTGCCGACACCTACGCCTACCGACGGGAGGAAACGGCCTGACCAGTGGCCGGCCCTCGGCGGAACAGGGCCATTCGTCAGGGGCCGTGCCGCGCGGCCCGGGTGTTCGGGCGCGGGTACGGCGAAAACCTGTCCGGGAAGTTAAACTTGCCCGCCACAACCCCGCCTGATCACGAGAAAACACCATGTACGACTGGCTCAACGCCCTGCCCAAGGCCGAACTGCACCTGCACCTGGAGGGTTCCCTGGAGCCCGAGCTGCTGTTCGCCCTGGCCGAACGCAACAAGGTCGCCCTGCCCTGGGGCGACGTGGAGAGCCTGCGCAGCGCCTACGCCTTCAACAACCTGCAGGAGTTCCTCGACCTGTACTACCAGGGCGCCGACGTGCTGCGCACCGAGCAGGACTTCTACGACCTGACCTGGGCCTACCTGCAGCGCTGCAAGGCGCAGAACGTGATCCACACCGAGCCCTTCTTCGACCCGCAGACCCACACCGATCGCGGCATCCCCTTCGAGGTGGTGCTGAACGGCATCCGCCACGCCCTGGACGACGGCCGCAAGCAGCTCGGCATCAGCTCCGGGCTGATCCTCAGCTTCCTGCGCCACCTCTCCGAGGACGAAGCGCAGAAGACCCTCGACCAGGCCCTGCCCTTCCGTGACGCCTTCGTCGCCGTGGGCCTGGACAGCTCCGAGCAAGGCCACCCGCCGAGCAAGTTCCAGCGCGTGTTCGACCGCGCCCGCGCCGAAGGCTTCCTCACCGTCGCCCACGCCGGCGAGGAAGGCCCGCCGGAATACATCTGGGAAGCCCTGGACCTGCTGAAGATCCAGCGCATCGACCACGGCGTGCGCGCCATCGAGGACGAACGCCTGATGCAGCGCATCATCGACGAGCAGATCCCGCTGACCGTCTGCCCGCTGTCCAACACCAAGCTGTGCGTGTTCGACCACATGAGCCAGCACAACATCCTCGACATGCTCGAACGCGGCGTGAAGGTCACGGTGAACTCCGACGACCCGGCCTACTTCGGCGGCTACGTCACCGAGAACTTCTTCGCCCTGCACGAACACCTGGGCATGACCCAGGACCAGGCCCAGCGCCTGGCGCAGAACAGCCTGGATGCACGGCTGGTGAAGTGAACGAAAAGGGCCGCGAAGCGGCCCTTCTTGCGAGTGGACATGGCAGAGCGGTGGGCTGAAGCGGAACACCGGCAAGACTCTGGTGAGTCTCCACCGATGCACCGGCGGGGGATATCAGGCGGTGCGTTCGCTGCGGGGGGTGATGGCGCGGAGGATGCCGGCCAGCAGCACGCCGTACAGCGGTACGAACAGCAGCAGGCTGACGCTGAGCTTCACCCCGTAGTCGACGGTGGCGATCTCCACCCAGTGCTCGGCCATGAAGGGGTTGTCGCTCTGCCAGAAGGCGACGGAGAAGAAGGTGAAGGTGTCCAGCAGGTTGCCGGCGATGGTGGAGACCACCGGGGCGATCCACCACTGGCGCATCTTGCGCAGGCGGTCGAACACCTGGATGTCCAGCACCTGCCCGAGCACGTAGGCGAGGAAGCTCGCCAGGGAGATGCGGGCGACGAACAGGTTGAATTCGCCCAGGGCGCCGAAGCCCTGGAACGCTGCATCCTGGAACAGCACCGAGACGACGTAGGAGGCCGCCAGCGCCGGCACCATGACCCGGGCGATGACCCGCCGCGCTGCCTGCTTGCCCATCAGCCGCACCGTCAGGTCGGTGGCGAGGAAGATGAACGGGAAGCTGAAGGCGCCCCAGGTGGTCTGCCAGCCGAACAGGGTCATGGGCAGCTGCACCAGGTAGTTGCTGGCGATGATGATGAGGATGTGGAAAACGATCAGGCCGGCCAGCGCAGGGCGCCAGGCCGCGGGAAACGCGACGGACATGGAGGTCATCCTTTTTGGCTGATGGGGTGAGGGAACCCATGCCATGGCCCTATGCCACAGCGACGCGCATTCTAACTTGACCCGCGCGTCAACAAAAGGCGCTTCGTCTGCTCAGCCGCCCTCCCCGGACAGCGCCTCCAGGGTCTGCCCACGGGTCTCCACACCGAACAGCGCCACCACCAGCGCGGCCAGGCCGAAGCACAGCGCCCCGAGGGCGAACACCCCGACCTGCCCCGCCAGCGGGATCAGCAGCCCGCCCAGGGTCGGGCCCAGCAGCGAGCCGATGCGCCCCACGGCCGAGGCGAAGCCCGAGCCGGTGGCCCGTGCCGAGGTGGGGTACAGCTCCGGGGTCCAGGTGTAGAGCACCGCCCACATGCCGAAGAGGAAGAACTGCATGGCCAGGCCGGTGCCGATCAGCAGTGCCTGGTTGCCGCCGAACACCGCGCTCTGCCCGTAGCAGAAGGCCATGACGCCGCCGCCCAGCAGCGTCATCACGCAGGTGGGCTTGCGCCCCCAGCGCTCCACCAGCCAGGCGGCGACGAGGAAGCCGGGGATGCCGCCGAGGGAGATCAGCACCGTGTAGTAGACCGACTGGGTCACCGCGAACCCCGATTGCTGCAGCAAGGCGCTGAGCCAGGAGGTGAGGCCGTAGAAGCCCAGCAGGGCGAGGAACCACAGGCTCCAGATCATCAGCGTGCGATGGCGGAAGCGCGGCGACCACAACTCGCCGAAGGCCGCGAACAGGCTCGGCGCACGCACCGCCTGGCGCGGCAGCCGCGCGGGCTCGGGCAACTGCGCCAGGCCCAGGGAAGCGGCCACCCGCCGCTCGATGTCGCGCAACACGCGGTCGGCGTCCTTGAGTCGGCCCACCTGCTCCAGCCAGCGGGGTGATTCGGGGATGAAGAAGCGGATCACCAGCACGAACACCGCCGGCAGGGCCAGTACCAGGAAGATGTCGCGCCAGCCGATGCGCTCCAGCAGCAGGTAGGAGAGCACCCCGGCGCTGACGAACCCCAGCGGCCAGAAGCCGTCCATGAGGGCGATGTAGCGACCGCGCCGCGAGGCCGGAATCATCTCCGAGAGCAGCGACTGAGCGATGGGGAATTCCATGCCCATGCCGATCCCCAGGAGGATGCGGAACAGCGTCAGGCTCTCCACGTCCTGGGCGGTGGAACACAGGTAGCTGGCCAGCCCCCAGAGCACGATGCTGCCCTGGAACACCGGCTTGCGGCCGAAGCGGTCGGCGAGCATCCCCGACAGCGAGGCCCCCACTACCATGCCGACGAAACTGGCGCTGGCGAGCATCCCGGTCTGGGCGCTGCTGAGGCCGAACTCGGTGCGGATCGAGCCGAGCAGGAAGGTCATCATCGCCAGGTCCATGGAGTCGAAGAAGAACGCCAGGGCGATGATCAGGAAGATGAGGCGGTGGTAACCGCTGATGGGCAAGCGCTCCAGGCGCTCGGCGGCGGTGTATCCGGGTGCGTGCATGCGGTGTCCCTCGCGGCTCGGTGCGGTGTCCGCCACGAGTATGGGAGGGAGGGTCGGCGCGGCGATTGGCTGGATGCGACCTGCGGGGGCCCGTCGCCGACCTGGCGGGCGTCAGTCGTGGGGCGCGTGGGGCGCGCGGCGGCGGCCGGTGATCATCGACAGCGGCAGGTTCTCCCGCAGCCGCACACTTTCCACCACGGCCGCCAGCAGGTGCACGCAGACCAGGCCGGCCAGGGTGTTGGCCATGAGTTCGTGGATCTCCTTGGGCAGGTCCTCGCCCCAGAAGTAGTCCACCTCCTCCATCAGGAAGCCGCTCACGCCCAGGCCGAACATCAGCAGCAGCATGAGCACCATCACCAGCGCGCCGATGGGCGAGTGCCCCAGGCGATGGTAGGGGCGCCCGCTGACCAGCGCCCGGGCGTGCTCGGCCAGCCGCGAGGGCCAGGGCCAGAAGTCCGACCAGCGTGCCGGCGTGGGGCCGACGAAGCCCCACACCAGGCGCACCAGCACCGCCACCAGGGCGCTGTAGCCGAGCCAGCGGTGCCAGTCCTCGCCCGCCTCGGTGAAGAAGTAGTTGGCCACGAAGGCGGTCACCAGGGTCCAGTGGCCGATGCGTACCAGCGGGTCCCAGAGGCGGATGCGGGCGTCGGTCATGTCAGCCTTCGACGTTTTCCTTCACGGCCTTGCCGGAGACCGGGTCGTAATAGATCTCGACCTTGCGCTTGTCCTTGTCCCAGCCATAGATCTCGTAGCAGTTGCCGCTGGTGACCTTGAACTTCTTGATCTCGTAGCCCTGGGCCTTGAGGGCCTCCTGGAACTTGGTCTGGTCCTGCCACTGGGCCTTGTCGGCGGTGGTGCACTGGGGCCCGGCGATGGCCAGGGGGCTGGCGAAGGCCAGGCAGAGCAGCAACGTGCGCATGGGAATGTCCTCGTGGTTCGGTTTGGGTCCAGCAGGTATAGGCCACGGCCGCCGTGGCTGCCAGGCGCGAAACCCTTGTAGCGTTTCGCGACGGCCTCAGGCCCCCGCCGAAGACCCCGCGTGGATCGCCAGGCAGCCGCGCCCCGAGCGCTTGGCCTGATAGCAGGCCGCGTCGGCCTGGCGCAGCAGCTGCTCGGGGTCGCTGTTGCCCGGGCGGATACGCGACAGGCCCAGGCTGGCGCCGACGCTGAAGGGCTGGTCCTCCCACTCGAAAGGCATCTGGGTGATGCCCTCGATCAGCCGGTTGCCCAGCAACTGGGCGCGGTCCAGCGGGCAGTTGCGCAGGATCAGCGCGAACTCGTCGCCACCCAGTCGCGCCAGCACATCGCCGCTGCGCACCAGGGACTGCATCAGCCGGGCGATGCGCCGCAGCATCTCGTCGCCGGCGGCATGCCCGGCGGTGTCGTTGACATGCTTGAAGCGGTCCAGGTCGATGAAGCAGAGCACGCTGTGGCGGTCGTTCTGCTCGGCGTCGTGGCAGCTCTCGGCCAGGGCGCTCTCGAAGGCGGAGCGGTTGAGCAGCGCGGTGAGGGCGTCGTGGGTGGCGGCGTAGCGCAGGTGCTTCTGCATCGCCCGCGCCTCGCTGACGTCGGTGAACACCAGCACGCTGCCCAGCAACTCGCCCTGGCCACTGCGGATCGGCGCGGCCTGGCCGCGCACCGCCACCAGACCGCCGGCCGGGTGACGCAGGGAGGAAAGGCCGGGAATGCTGGCGTGGGTGCCCTGCTCCAGGCACTGCCGCACCGGGTTCTCCAGCACCTCGCCGTGCTCGCCCTCCAGGGGCAGCACCGTCTCGATGGGCTGGCCCAGGGCACGCTCGTTGCTCCAGCCGCTGAGGCGCACCGCCACCGGGTTGAGGAAGTTGACCCGGCCCTGCAGGTCGGTGGTCACCACCCCGTCGCCGATGGAGTTCAGGGTCACCTGCAGGCGCTCGCGCTCGTCCCGCAGGCGCTCGGCCAGCTGGCGCAGCTCGGTCACGTCCCAGGCGGTGCCGACCATCCGCTCCGGCTCGCCCGAGGCGTCACGCACCAGGCTGCCGAGGGCACGCAGCACGCGCACCTGGCCGTCCGGGTGGATGACGCGGAACTCGATGTCCGCCTGCTCCTGGCCCTGGCGCACCTGCTGCAGCTGGCAGTGGACGCCGGGGGCATCCGCCGGGTGCAGGTAGCGCGCCCAGTCGCCGTAGCTGACCGCGCCGGGCCGGGGCGCCAGGCCGTAGAGGCGGAACAGGCTGTCGTCCCACATGATGCGGTCGCTGGCCAGGTACCACTCCCACACGCCCACGCCACTGCTTTCGGTGGCCAGGGAATAGCGCCGCAGCAGGTCGGCCTCGCGGGCTTCGGCGCGCTTGCGGCGGTCGATGTCCTCGATCTGGGCGATGAAGTATTGCGGCCGCCCTTCGTCGTCGCGCACCAGCGACACCGCCAGCAGCGCCCAGACTTCGCGGCCGTCGCGGCGCAGGTAGCGTTTCTCCAGGCGATAGCTGGTGCGCTGCCCGGCCAGCAGCTCGTCCAGCAGGGCCAGGTCCCGGGGCAGGTCGTCGGGGTGGGAAATCTCCCGGAACGACAGCCGCAGCAGGTCGTCCCGGTTGTAGTCGAGCATCTCGCACAAGGCACGGTTGATCCCCTGCCAGCGGCCGTCCAGGTCCACCAGGGCCATGCCGATGGCGGACTCGTCCATGGCCGAGCGGAAGCGCGCCTCGCTGGCCGCCAGGTCACGGCGACGCCGCCGGCCCTGCTCCACCGCCGCCGCCAGCAGCAGCGGCGGCAACAGCGACAGCAGCAACGGCAGGTAGATCGCCAGCTCGCGGGCCACGCCGTCGACCCGCGGCGCATCCAGCTCGCCGGCGGCGATCACCAGCCCGCCCAGCAGCGACATGCAGCCCACCAGCAGCGCGGTGCCACCGAAGCTCAGGCGCGCCGCCGCCAGCAGCAGCGGCAGGGACAGGTAGACGAAGGGGAACGGCACGTAGAGCAGCGTCACCGGTGTCATCACCAGCACCGCCAGGGAGTAGAGGCCGAACTCGCGGGGGCGGCGGCGGATATCCAGGGAGCGCAGGCCGTGGAGCTGCACCTGCACCATCAACGGCAGGATCGACACGGTGCCGAGCACCGCCCCCTCGAACCACGACAGCGCCGTGCGCCAGAAGCTGCCGTAATCGGCCCATTGCAGCAGGCCGGCCGCCAGCGGTGCGCTGAACAGCGGCGGCACCAGCACGCCGAGCAGGATGAAGCGCAGGAAGGCCAGGGGGCTGCGGTCCATGTACACCGCCACCCCGGTGCGCCGCAGCAGCCAGGCGGCCAGGCTCATCTCCAGCAGGTTGGCGGGGACGAAGCAGGCGGACATCTGCGGCGTGTCGCCGATCAGGCTGCCGGCCAGCACGTTGGCGCCCGCCATCACCCCCAGCAGGACGGGCCAGCGGCGCGGCGACTGGTTCCACAGGAAGGCGATGCCGAAGGCGTTGGCGTACCACAGGGTGGAGATGGTGCCCGGCTGGCGGGACAGCCACGCCGCCCCGAGGGCGAGCAGCAGGTAGCCGACGAAGAGCACCAGCAGGTGGAGACCGAGCCGGGGTGGCGTCAGGTCGAGCGGGAAACCTCGCGAGGGCGGGCGGGGATCGGGGGGCAGCAAGGAGGTCTCCCTGGGTGCAGTCGCGGCGCTGCAGGGCGCCTTTGAAAAGGTAGGCGAGCCGGTCAGCGCAAGATCAAACAAGCGAAAAAAGTGCAGTTTACGCGGTGTCGATGAGCATGTTGATCGGACTCGCGCACGAGCCCGTGTTTCACCCGGCAAGCCACGTCTGGAAGTGCCCTGCAGGCGCCCACGATAGCCGAAGCCGGGCCATGAGCAACCCTGCGGGCGCGCTTTCCGTCAGCGCGTCCAGGGCGCGCGGCGCAGCAGCTCGTCGCAGCGCTCGCGGAGGAACTCCCGCAGCAGCTTCACCGGCTTGCCCAGCTGGTCGCGGTGGGCGCACACCAGGTTCAGCGGCGTGGGCTCGCCCCGGTAGCGCTCCAGGGCCAGTTGCAGGCGCCCGGCGGCCACGTCGCCGGCCACGTCCAGCCAGGACTTGTAGGTCAGCCCGCGCCCGGCCACCGCCCAGCGCCGCACCACGTCGGCGTCGTCGCAGAGGCGGTCGCCCGCCACGCTGACCAGGTGGGTGCGGCGCCCGTCCTCGAAGCTCCAGCGGTCGTGGGCGCGGCCGCCCAGCAGGTAGAGCAGGCAGGTGTGCCCGGTCAGGTCCTCGGGCTGGGCCGGGCGGCCGTGGCGGGCGAAGTATTCAGGGGCGGCGCAGAGCACCCGGCGGTTGTCCGGGGCGATGGGCAGCGCGACGAGGCTGGAGTCCTCCGGCTCGCCGTAGCGCAGGGCGATGTCCACCGGCTGGCGGAACAGGTCGGCGGTGCGGTCGCTCAGGTACAACCGCAGGGCCAGGCGCGGGTGCTCGGCCTGGAAGGCGTCGAGCCAGGGCAGCAGCACGTTGCGGCCGAAGTCCGAGGGTGCCGACAGCTGCAGGGTGCCGCTGATGCCCTCGCGGCCGCCGGCCAGCTGCCGCCGGCCCTCCTCCAGGCTGCGCAGCGCCTCGCGGGCGTGGACCAGGAACTGCTCGCCCTCCGGGGTCAGGCGCAGGCTGCGGGTGGAGCGGATCAGCAGGCGCGTCTCCAGCTTGGCCTCCAGGCGCTTCAGGGCGGCGCTGGCCACGGCCGGGGAGATGTCCAGCTCGCGGGCTGCAGCGGAGAGGCTGCCCCGGTCGGCAGTGCAGACGAACAGGCTGAGGTCGTCGAGGCGCAGCATTTTCAAAATTCCTTTGAAAGACTGTCGCCTTCTAGCGGATTTCTCCACGCCGCGAAATAGCCCAACCTATGCGCCATCGTTCCCGGAGAGCCACCATGACCTCGCCCCTGCACCTGATCGCCCACATCGACGCCCAACCCGGCCAGGCCGAGGCCGTGGAAGCCGCGCTGCGGGAGCTGGTCGCCGCCAGCCGCAGCGAACCCGGCTGCCTGCAGTACGACCTGCACCGGGACCGTGCCGACGCCCTGCGCTTCGTCATGCTGGAGACCTGGCGCGACGACGCCGCACTCGCTGCGCACCAGGCCACCGCCCACTACCGCCACTTCGGCGATGCCCACGGCAGCCGCCTCAAGGGCGTCACCCTCACCCTTCTCGAACACCTCGCCTGAACCCAGGAGCCCCCGATGAAAGCCGTTGCCTATTTCCAGAACCTGCCCATCGACCACCCCGACGCCCTGCAGGACATCGACCTGCCCGAGCCGACCCCGGGCCCGCGTGACCTGCTGGTGGAGGTCCGCGCCATTTCGGTGAACCCGGTGGACACCAAGATCCGCCGCAACGCCGCCCCCGAGAACGGCCAGCCCCGCGTACTGGGCTGGGATGTTTCCGGCGTGGTCAAGGCGGTGGGCGGTGACGTCAGCCTGTTCCAGCCCGGTGACGAGGTGTTCTACGCCGGCGCCCTGACCCGCCCCGGTGGCAACGCCGAGCTGCACCTGGTGGACGAGCGCATCGTCGGCAAGCGCCCGCAGAGCCTGGACTTCGCCAAGTCCGCCGCCCTGCCGCTGACCGCCATCACCGCCTGGGAGCTGCTGTTCGACCGCCTCGGCATCGCCGAGGGCCAGGCTGACCAGGGCCAGAGCCTGCTGGTGGTCGGCGCGGCCGGTGGCGTCGGCTCCATCCTCGTGCAGCTGGCCCGCCGGCTCACCGGGCTGACGGTGATCGGCACCGCCTCGCGCCCGGAAACCCAGGCCTGGGCCCGCGAGCTGGGCGCCCACCACGTCATCGACCACAGCCAGCCGCTGGCGGCCGAACTCAAGCGCATCGGCCTCGACAGCGTCACCCACGTCGCCAGCCTGACCCAGACCGACCAGCACCTGGAGCAACTGGTGGAAGCCCTGGCGCCCCAGGGCAAGCTGGCGCTGATCGACGACCCGGCCGGCCTCGACGTGCTCAAGCTCAAGCGCAAGAGCATCTCGCTGCACTGGGAGTTCATGTACACCCGCTCGATGTTCGAGACCGCCGACATGATCGAGCAGCACAAGCTGCTGAACCGCGTCAGCGAGCTGATCGACCAGGGCGTGCTGAAGACCACCTTCGGCGAGCACTACGGGCGCATCGAGGCGGCCAACCTCAAGCGCGCCCACGCCCTGCTGGAGAGCGGCAAGGCCAAGGGCAAGATCGTGCTCGAAGGCTTCTGAGGCCGCGCCGGGCACCCTGTCACCGGGGTGCCCGTCGGTCGCCTCGATGGTCAATGGCCCGACCGCCAGTCGGGCCATTGACCGATGTCATTTCCGGGCCATCTCCGCGCTCTACACTGGGTGCTCGAATTTTTCGAACCAGGGAGGTGACCACCATGAAAGTGCTCGTCCGTCCTACCCGTACCGCCCAGGGCCCCAGCTGGCAGGTGTGCATCGATCAGCACGCCGTCAGCTTCCGCACCGAGGCCGAGGCGCAACGCTTCGTCGCCGTGCTGGAGGCCCGCCTCAAGGCGCCCCACGTCCTGCCCGAACAGCCCCGACGAGCCGTCGGCTGACCCCTGAGACTGCTAGCCCAGCACTGAAGGCTGCCCGCGCGTCCGCCACCAGGTGAAGGTGGACGCGCTCACCGCCCCCGTTGCGCAGAGCGCGATGACGGTCGCCATGGGCACCGCCGTGCCGTCGTGCAGCACGCCCACCAGGGCCGCGGCACCGGCGGCGACGCTGAACTGCAGGCTGCCCATCAGCGCCGAGGCGCTGCCGGCGTGGCGACCCTGGCCGGCCATGGCCGAGGCCGACGCGTTGGGGATGATGCAGCCCAGGCAGGCGGTGGCGCAGAACAGCGGCACCAGCAGCGGCCACAGCGCCTCGGTGTGGGCATGGGCCACCACCAGCATCGCCACGGCGAAGCCCAGCAGCACCCAGACCATCCGCCGCAGCCAATAGGCCGGGCCGTGGAAGCGCATCAGCCAGGCGTTGACCTGGGCCGCCAGGATGAAGCCCAGCGCGTTGCTGCCGAACAACCAGCCGTAGTGCTCGGCCGGCACGCCATAGAGCTGGATGAAGACGAAGGGCGAACCGGCGATGTAGGCGAACATGCCGGCCATGGCCAACCCGCCGGACAGCGCATAGCCGATGAACACCCCGTCCCCCAGCAGGCGCCGGTACTGCCCCAGGGCACCGCGCAACGGCGGGCGCTCGTCACCGTGGGTGAGGGTTTCCGGCAGCCAGGCGCAGACCCCGGCCAGCACCAGCGCGCTGAACAGGGTCAACGCGTAGAAGATCGACGGCCAGCCGAAACTCTCCAGCAGTAGCCCGCCGCCCAGGGGCGCGAGGATCGGTGCCAGCCCCATCACCAGCATCAGCTGGGAGAACACCTTGGCCGAGGACACCGGGTCGCACAGGTCACGCACCACCGCCCGCGACACCACCATCCCCGCACAGCCACCCAGGGCCTGGATGAAGCGCGCGGCGATCAGCCACTCCAGGCTCGGTGCCAGGGCGCAGGCCACCGAGGCCAGGGTGAACAGCGTCACCCCAGCCAGCAGCGGCGGGCGCCGGCCGAAGCGGTCGGCGATGGGCCCGTAGAGCAACTGGCCGATGGCCAGGCCGACGAAGTAGGCCGCCAGGCTCAGCTGGACGTGCTCGACGTCGGTCGCGAACGCCTTGGCCAGGGCCGGGAAGCTGGGCAGGTAGAAATCGATCGCCATGGGGCCGAAGGCACTCAGCGCCCCCAGGATCAGCAGGATGCGGAAATTCATGGTTCACCTGAAAACAGGGCGCCGCCCCGAGGGCGGCGCCGTTGACTGCAAAAGAGACCGTGGAGCGGGCGTGCGGTTCGATGTCCGGAGGGCGCCGGACGTCACTCGGCGGCCGGTGCCTTCTTCTTGCGCCCCAACCTGTCGGCAGCGGATTCCACCAGCAGGTAGAACATCGGGATGAGGAAGGTTGCCAGCACCGTGGCCGCTAGCATACCGCCAATCACCCCGGTGCCGATGGAATGTCGGCTCGCCGAGCCCGCACCACTGCTGATCGCCAGCGGCACGCAGCCGAGGATGAAGGCCAGGGAGGTCATCACGATGGGCCGGAAGCGCAGGCGCGCCGCCTCCAGGGACGACTCGAAGATGCCCATGCCCTGCTGCCGGCAGAGCACGGCGAACTCGATGATGAGGATGGCGTTCTTCGCTGCCAGGCCGATCAGCGTCACCAGCCCCACCTGGAAGTACACGTCGTTGGACAACCCGCGCAGCCACACCGCGAGGATGGCGCCGAACACCGCGAAGGGCACGGCGGTGACCACCGCGATGGGCAGCGTCCAGCGCTCGTACTGGGCGGCGAGGATGAGGAACACGATGATCAGCCCGAACAGGAAGGCGGTGCCCCCCGAGCCCTGGGTGGCCAGCTCCTGGTAGGCCGAGCCGACCCAGCCCAGGCTGTAGTCCTCGCCCAGCACCTCGTCCGCCACCGCCTGCATGGCCGCCAGCGCCTGCCCCGAGCTGTAGCCCGGCGCCGGGCCGCCGAGGATCTTGGCTGCCGGGTAGACGTTGAAGCGCGCGTAGGAGTCCGGCCCGAGGATGCGCTGCACCCGCACCAGGGACGACAGCGGCACCAGGTCGCCGGAGGCGGAGCGCACGTACACCTGGCTGAGGTCCTCGGGCTTGCGGCGGAAGTCCGCCTCGGCCTGCAGGCTCACCTGCCAGGTGCGTCCGTAGAGGGTGAAGTCGTTGACGTAGTAGCTGCCGAAGGTGGACTGCATGGCGGTGAACACATCGTTCACCGCCACCCCCAGGGCGCGGGCCTTGGTGCGGTCCAGGTCGAGGAAGTACTGCGGCACGTTGGCATTGAAGGTGGTGCTGACGCCGGCCAGTTCGGGGCGCTTGGCGGCGGCGGCGATGAACTTGCCGACGATCGCCTGCAGCTGCGCGATGGAGCCGCCGGAGCGGTCCTGCAGGTAGGCCTCGAAGCCGCCGGTGGTGCTCATGCCGGTGATCGGCGGCGGGTTGAAGGTCATCACCACGCCGTCCTTCTGCCCGGCGCCCATGGCCATGAACGCGCGCGGCAGGTTGCGCGCGTCGAGGTCCGCGGTGGTGCGCTCCTTCCAGTCCTTCAGCGGGATGAACGACACCCCGGCGTTGCTGCGGGTGCCGAAGGTGAGCACGTCGAAGCCGGCGAAGGTGACCACGTCCTGTACCGCCGGGTGCTTCATCAGCTGCTCGGTGACGGCGCTGGTGACTTCCTCGGTACGGGTGAGGGAGGCGGCCGGCGGCAGGAAGTAGGCGTTGATCACGTAGCCCTGGTCCTCGTCGGGAACCAGGGAGCCGGGCACCCGGCCGAACAGCATGACCATCAGCGCGATCATCCCGCCGAACAGCAGCAAGCCGATGGCACTGCGCTTGAGGAAGAAGCGCACCCCGGCGGTGTAGCCGTCGGTGGCGCGGTCGAAGGCCCGGTTGAACCAGCGGAACGGCGCTGCCGGCTCCTCATGGGTGGGTTTGAGCAGCAGGGCGCAGAGCGCCGGCGAGAGGGTCAGCGCGACGATGCCGGAGATCACCACCGACACCGCGATGGTGATCGCGAACTGCTTGTACATCTGCCCCGCCAGGCCACCGAGAAAGCCCACCGGGACGAACACCGCGCAGAGCACCAGCACGATGGCGATGATCGGCCCGGTCACCTCCTCCATGGCCTTGATCGCCGCCTCGCGCGGGCCGAGCTTCTCGGTGCGCATCACCCGCTCGACGTTCTCCAGCACCACGATGGCGTCGTCCACCACGATGCCGATGGCCAGCACCATGCCGAACAGCGTCAGCAGGTTGATGGAAAAGCCCAGCAGGTACATGCCGGCGAAGGTGCCGATCAGCGACACCGGGATGGCCAGCACCGGGATCAGCGTGGCGCGCCAGTTCTGCAGGAACAGGTAGACCACCAGCATCACCAGCACCAGGGCCTCGACGAAGGTGTGGATCACCTCCTCGATGGAGACCTTGACGAACTTGGTGGTGTCGTAGGGGATCTTGTAGTCGATGCCCTGGGGGAAGCGCTTGGCCAGGCGGTCCATGGTCTGGCGCACCGCCTCGGCGGTGTCCAGGGCGTTGGCGCCGGGCTGCAGGTAGATGCCGAAGGCAGCGTTCTGCTGGCCGTTCAGCGAGGTCATCAGCGAGTAGTCCTGAGCCCCCAGCTCGACCCGCGCCACGTCCTTGAGCAGCAGGCTGGCGCCGGTGGCGTCGGTGCGCAGGATGACGCTCTCGAACTCCTTCGGGTCGGTGAAGCGGCCCTGGGTGGTGACGGTGTAGGTGAAGTCCTGGGGCTGGTTGAGCGGCTGCTTGCCGAAGCTGCCGGCGGCGAACTGGGAGTTCTGTTCCTGGATCGCCTTGACCACGTCGGTGGGCGTCAGGTTGTACTGGGCCAGCTTGTCCGGCCGCAGCCAGATGCGCATGGAGTAGTTCTTCGAGCCGAACTGGCTGGCATCACCGACGCCGGGGATGCGCTTGAGCTCGTCGATCACGTTGATCAGCGCGTAGTTGCTGATGTAGATCGGGTCGCGGGAATTGTCCGGGGAGAACAGCGTCACCACCTGGAGGATGTCGGAGGACTTCTTCTCCACCTTCACGCCCTGCCGGCGCACCTCCTCGGGCAGCTTCGCCAGCGCCGCCTGGACCTTGTTGTTGACGTCGATGGTGGCCTGGTCCGGGTCGGTGCCCACCTGGAAGTACACGGTCAGGCTCATGGCGCCGTTGCTGTCGGAGTTGGACAGCTGGTAGATCATCCCCTGCACGCCGTTGATGCCCTGCTCCAGCGGCGCCGCCACCGTCTCGGCGATCACCTGGGAGCTGGCGCCGGGGTAGCTGGCGGTCACCGAGACCTGCGGCGGGAGGATCTCCGGGTACTGGGCGATGGGCAGCGCGCGCATGGCGGCCAGGCCGCCGAGCATGATGACGATGGAGATGACCGCGGCGAACACCGGCCGGTCGATGAAGAATCGCGAGATCACGGCGCGCCCTCCTCAGGACTGCTTCGGCGGGGTGCCATCGGCGGGGGCTTCCACCGCCTTCACCGGCGCGTCCGGACGCACCCGGGGCAGGCCCTCGACGATCACCCGGTCCCCGGCGGAGACGCCGGAGAGGATCACCCAGCGGCCCTCGGTGGTGTCGCCGGTCTTCACCTCGCGCATGCGCGCCACGCCGTCCTTGTCCACCACGAACACGAAGGTGCCGCGCGGCCCCTGGGACAGCGCGCGCTCCGGCACGGTGATGGTACCGGGGCGGGTGATGCCCTTAATCAGCACCCGCACGAACTGGCCCGGCAGCAGCTTCTGCTCGGGGTTGGGCACCACCGCGCGGGCGCTGACGGTGCCGGTGCCGGTGTTGACGAAGCTGTCGGTGAAGTCCACCCGGCCCTCCAGCGGGTAGGTGGAGCTGTCGCCGAACTTCAGCACGGCGGTCAGCTTGCCGTCGGCCGGCAAGGTCAGGCGGCCGCTCTGCACGCCCTCGCGCAGGCGCTCGGCCTCGGTGTCGGGGTAGCCGAAGTTGACGTACAGCGGGTCCAGCTGGGTGAGCTGGGTCAGCAGGCTGGAGTTTGGGTCGCCGGCCACCACCAGGCTGCCCTCGGAGCGGGTCTCCTTGCTGGTGATGCCGCTGATGGGCGCCTTCACCGTGGTGTAGTCGAGGTCGATCTGCTTGGCCTGGACGTTGGCCTCGGCGGCCTGCACGTTGGCCTTGCTCTGCTCGAAGTTGGAGATGGCGTTGTCCAGCTCGCTCTCGCTGGCGAAGCCCTTCTTCTGCAGCTCGCGCACGCGCCGGAGGTCGCGCTCGGTCTGCCGGTAGCGCGCCTGCTCCTGGGCCAGCGCGCCCTTGGCGCTGCCCAGGGCGGCCTGGTAGGTGCGCGGGTCGATGCGGAACAGCACCTGGCCCTTCTGCACCCGCGCGCCCTCCTGGTAGGTGCGCTCCTGGAGGATGCCGCTGACCTGCGCGCGCACCTCCACCTCGCGGTAGCCGGCGGTACGCCCGGCGTACTCCAGCACCAGCGGCAGGGGCCCCTCGCGCACCGTCTCCACCAGTACCTCGGGCGCCGGTGCGCCCCCTCCGGCGGGGGCGTCCGCCGCGGCCAGGGGACCGGACAGCAGGCAGGCGACGACCGGCAGGGCGTGGCGCAAGGGCAGGCGGCGAGCGAGCGGCATGGCGATTCTCCACGGCCATTCCTGCCAGGACGGGTGGAATGGCATTTCGATTGAGAGGACGAAAAGAGGGGAAGCCGAAGCGCCGGGGCGGCAGCAATGTCGCTAGAATCCGACTCCCGAGAAGAAGCCTAGACACTATTCACCTGACTGCTATGCGCAGAACCAAAGAAGAAGCGGAGAAAACCCGCGCCGACATCCTGGCCGCCGCCGAGCTGCTGTTCCTCGAGAACGGCGTGGCCCATACCTCCCTGGAACAGATCGCCCGGGCTGCGGGCGTGACCCGGGGCGCCGTCTACTGGCACTTCCAGAACAAGGCCCACCTGTTCCACGAGATGCTCAACCAGGTGCGCCTGCCCCCGGAGCAGATGACCGAACGCCTCTGCGGCTACAGCGGCCGCGACGCGCTGCTGTCGCTGCGCAACCTGTCCATCGAGGCGATCACCTCACTGGCGGTGGACGCTCAGCGCAAGCGCATCTTCACCATCCTCCTGCACCGCTGCGAGTTCACCGAGGAACTGCGCGAGGCGGAGGACCGCCACAACGCCTTCGTCAACCAGTTCATCGACCTGTGCGAGGCACTGTTCGCGCTGCCCGGCTGCGTCGAGCGCCTGCACCCGGGGCTCACCCCGCGCCTGGCCTCGCGCGGGCTGCATGCACAGATCCTCGGCCTGTTCACCGACTGGACCCGCGACATCTCCCTGTTCGACCCGCAGCAGGACACCGCGCCGCTGCTGGACGCGGTGTTCCGTGGGCTGATCCGTGACTGGGATGAAGTGCTGCGCAGCGCGTCGGCCTAAAGGGGCTCGAAAACCTGGTCGAGGTCATCAGCGCAACGCAGCGATGACAACACAGGCAGTTTTCGGGGGCTTTGAACGCTAGGCCAGCTCTGCCGGGTAGCCCTCCTCGCGGATGGCCTCCAGTACCTGCTCGGCCGCCAGGCGGCTGGCCACTCGCACTTCACCGGCGCCCAGGTCCACCTGGACCTCCGCCGCCGCGTCGCGGGCCTGCACCGCCTCGGTGACGGCGCGTACGCAATGACCACAGGACATGCCCTGGACCTTGAACACTTGCATGATCGACTCCTCGTGATGGCTGGATGAACGGCCCGCAGTGTCCGCCTTGCCACCGTGGCAAGGTCAAGCCCCGCGCACCTACACTTGCTCCACTGCCCCTCCGGAGCCCTGTCATGAAAGCCCTCACCCTGTTGCTCGCGGCCCTGCTCGCCCTGCCCGGCCTGGCCCGTGCGGAAGCGCCGCTCAACTACGGCATGCTCGTGGTCTCCCGCGAGCGGATGCAGCTGGCCACCGGCTGCGACGTGGCCCTCTACGTTCAGGACCGTCTCATTGCGCGCCTGGTGCAGGGCCAGTCGGTGGAGCTGAACCTGCCTCCGGGCCGGGTTTCGGTGCGCCTCGGCCTGCTCGACGCCGCTCCCTGCCGTGCCGGCATGGGCGTGCAGGAGCCGCAGACCATCACCCTGCAGGCCGGAATGGTCAGCCGCTATGAACTGGGCATGAACGACCATGGGTTGTATCTGATTCCGTCGGTGCCGTTGCCCTGACACGTCTTTGGAAAGGGCACTCAACGACGTTCTGTTCCGCCGTTCTAGAACCAGACCTGCAGACTGCTCTCGCTCGATGAGCAATTTTCGAGCGCACTCTGGATTCATGCCTGGTCGAGAAAGGTGAGGCGGGGAAAGCCGCCCCTTCAGGAGGCCGAGCGAAGTCATCGTGGAAGGGGTTGAGCGACATGGATGTCGCGAGAGCGCTGCCGGGCCAGGGATGGCCCGTCAGCGCGGGCCCCTGGAACGATGATGGAGCGAGGGGAGTCCCGCAACGCGGGACCCGTATGCAGGGGCAAGCCCTTTTGGCTCCTTTTGGGGCGACTGCCAAAAGGGGCTCGCCCGGGAGGGCGAAACAAGAAACATCCGCAGAACTCGATAACCAGCTTGGCGTTGAAACAGGGCACTGGAACATCGCCATCGAAAACCCACCGGCTTTTCCTCAGCAGCCCTCTCCCCTCTTGACCTTGCCACGGGGTCAAGGTTGATCCTGTGCCCCACGAGGAGGATCAGCCATGACCGTATCGTTCGACCTGCCCATCACTGGAATGACCTGCGCCAGCTGCGCCGGCCGCG
The DNA here is from genome assembly GCF_006715895.1 of Pseudomonas sp. SLBN-26. NCBI lineage: Bacteria > Pseudomonadati > Pseudomonadota > Gammaproteobacteria > Pseudomonadales > Pseudomonadaceae > Pseudomonas > Pseudomonas sp. SLBN-26. Next base: position 5,072,222 of record NZ_VFOB01000001.1, on the reverse strand, counting down.
TGGAGCGCGCGTTGGCCAAGGTGCCTGGCGTGGAGTCCGCCAGCGTCAACCTGGCCCGCGAGCAGGCCCGGGTCCAGGCTCCCGCCGATGCCCTGCCCGCCCTGCGCGAGGCGGTGCAGCGGGCTGGCTACGAGGTGCCCCAGGGGCGCCTGGAACTGGAGATCGGCGGCATGACCTGCGCCAGTTGCGCCGGCCGCGTGGAGCGTGCCCTGGCCAAGGTGCCAGGGGTGCTGGAGGTGAGCGTCAACCTGGCCAGCGAGCGGGCCAGCGTGCAGCGGCTGGACGGGGTGGACGACCAGGCGCTGATCCAGGCCGTGACCCGCGCCGGCTACCAGGCGCGGCTGCACCAGGCCGAGCACGCCGATGACAGCGAGGCCCGCGCCCGCCAGGCGCTGCAACGGGAGCGCCTGGCCCTGGCACTGGCCCTGCTGCTGGCGGCCCCGCTGGTGCTGCCGATGCTGGTGGAACCCTTCGGCCTGCACTGGATGCTGCCGGCCTGGGTGCAGTTCGCCCTGGCCACGCCGGTGCAGTTCATCCTCGGCGCGCGCTTCTACCGCGCCGCCTGGAAGGCCGTGCGCGCCGGCGCCGGCAACATGGACCTGCTGGTGGCCATCGGCACCAGCGCCGGCTACGGCCTGAGCCTCTACCAGTGGGCCACCGCCCACCCCGGCCACGTGCCGCACCTGTATTTCGAAGCCTCGGCGGTGGTCATCGCCCTGGTGCTGCTGGGCAAGTACCTGGAGAGCCGCGCCAAGCGCCAGACCAGCGCCGCCATCCGCGCCCTGGAAGCCCTGCGCCCCGAGCGTGCCATCCGCCTGCGCGACGGTCGCGAGGAAGACGTGGCCATTGCCGAACTCCAGCTGGGCGACGAGGTGCTGGTGAAACCCGGCGAGCGCTTCCCGGTGGACGGCGAGGTGCTGGAAGGTCAGAGCCACGCCGACGAGGCGCTGATCAGCGGTGAGAGCCTGCCGGTGCCCAAGGCCCCGGGCGACCGTGTCACCGGCGGCGCCATCAACGGCGAGGGGCGCCTGCGGGTGCGCACCACCGCCCTCGGCGGCGAGACGGTGCTGGCGCGGATCATCCGCCTGGTGGAAGACGCCCAGGCGGCCAAGGCGCCGATCCAGAAGCTGGTGGACCGGGTCAGCCAGGTGTTCGTCCCGACAGTGCTGCTGATCGCCCTGGCCACCCTCGGCGGCTGGTTGCTGGCAGGCGCGGCGCTGGAGACGGCGCTGATCAACGCCGTCGCCGTGCTGGTGATCGCCTGCCCCTGCGCCCTCGGCCTGGCCACGCCGACGGCGATCATGGCCGGCACCGGCGTCGCGGCCCGCCACGGCATCCTGATCAAGGACGCCGAAGCCCTGGAGGTGGCCCACGCCGTCACCGCCGTGGCCTTCGACAAGACCGGCACCCTCACCTCCGGCAGCCCGCGCATCACCCACCTCGCCGCTGCCGATGGCGACGACGCGCACCTGCTGGCCTGGGCCGGCGCCCTGCAGCGCGGCAGCGAGCACCCGCTGGCCAAGGCGGTGCTGGATGCCTGCAACGAGCGCGGCCTGGCGGTGCCCGAGGTGGGCGACAGCCAGTCCCTCACCGGGCGTGGCATCCAGGGCCGGGTCGAGGGCCGCCTGCTGGCCCTGGGCAACCGCCGCCTGCTGGACGAGCACGGCCTCGACGGCGGCGCCCTGCTGGCCTCCGCACAGGCCTGGGAAGCCGAGGGCCGCACCCTGTCCTGGCTGCTGGCGCTGCAACCCCAGGCACAGGTACTCGGCCTGTTCGCCTTCGGCGACAGCCTCAAGGAGGGTGCCCGCGATGCCGTGCAGGCCCTGCGCGGACGCCACATCGCCAGCCACCTGATCACCGGCGACAACCGCGGCAGCGCCCGGGTGGTGGCCGAAGCACTGGGCATCGACGACGTGCACGCCGAAGTGCTGCCCGCCGACAAGGCCGCCGAGGTGGCCCGGCTGAAGGCCGGCGGCGCGGTGGTGGCGATGGTCGGCGACGGCATCAACGACGCCCCCGCCCTGGCCGCCGCCGACGTGGGCATCGCCATGGGCGGCGGCACCGACGTGGCCATGCACGCCGCCGGCATCACCCTGATGCGCGGCGACCCGCGCCTGGTCCCCGCCGCCCTCGACATCGCCCGGCGCACCTACGGCAAGATCCGCCAGAACCTGTTCTGGGCCTTCATCTACAACCTGGTGGGCATCCCGCTCGCCGCCGCCGGCATGCTCAACCCGGTGGTCGCCGGCGCCGCGATGGCCCTCTCCAGCGTCAGCGTGGTGAGCAACGCCCTCCTGCTGAAGACCTGGAAACCGGCCGGGGAGAAACACACGGAAGACTGATGCCAGGACGCCGTTCTGGCAGGGGCAAATCCACTCGCCAAGTGCCCCACAAGGGGCGCCCGGATACCTCAACCCAAGAGGACAGCTGCATGAACATCGGCCAGGCCGCGAAGAAGAGCGGGCTCACCGCGAAGATGATCCGCTACTACGAGTCCATCGGCCTGCTCCCCGAGGCCGGCCGCAGCGACAGCGGCTACCGGCAGTACAGCGAGCAGGACCTGCACAGCCTTGCCTTCATCCGCCGCTCACGGGACCTGGGCTTCTCGCTGGAGGAAGTGGGCCGCCTGCTCACCCTGTGGCGCGACCGGGGCCGTGCCAGCGCCGACGTGAAGGCCCTGGCCAATGCCCACATCGACGAACTGAACCAGCGCATCGCCGAGCTGGTGGGCCTGCGCGACACCCTGCAGGAGCTGGTGGACCACTGCCAGGGCGATCACCGCCCCGATTGCCCGATCCTCAAGGACCTGGCATCGGGCGGTTGCTGCGGGGCAACAGGCGCCCCAGCAGGTCCTTCGGCAACACGGTGATCGCCAGGCCGACGAACACCAGGGCACAGGCCGCCAGCGCCGACGGGCTGAGGGCCTCGCCCAGCAGCAACCAGCCGGACAGCAGCCCGGAAATCGGCACCGCCAGGGCGAAGGGCGTCACCAGGCTCGCCGGGTGGCGACTGAGCAGGAAGCTCCACAGGGCGAACCCCAGGGTGGTGGCACCGAAGGCCACGAACGCCAGGGACAGGTAGCCGGTGAGGCTGGCGTGGGCAAAGGCCGCCGCCATCGCCTGCGGCCCCTCGAACACCCAGGACAGCGCCAGCAGCGGCAAGGGCGGCACCAGGCTCACCCAGCAGATCAGCCGCAGCATGTCGCTGGCACCGGCGCGCTTGGTGGCGATGTTGGCGAAGGCCCAGGCCAGGGCCGCCACCAGCACCAGCACGAAGGCCAGCAGGCTGTCGCCCAGGGGCCGTTCCAGGCCGATCAGCACCAGCCCCGAAGCCGCCAACGCCAGGCCCGCCAACGCCCGCAGCGTGGGCCGCTCGCCCAGCACCAGCGCCGCGATCAGCACGGTGAAGAACACCTGGCTCTGCAGCACCAGCGAGGTCAGCCCGGCCGGCATGCCCAGCTTCATGCCGATGAACAGCACCCCGAACTTGAACACCCCCAGCAGCAGCCCGATCTGCACGATCCGCCACAACGGCGCCGGCAGCGGCCCGCGCAGGAACAGCAAGGGCGTCGCCGCCAGGGCAAAACGCAGGGCGCAGAACAGCAGCGGCGGAAACTCGCCGAGCCCGAGCTTGATGACGACGAAGTTCACGCCCCAGACCAGGGTGACCAGCAGGGCAAGGAGGATGTGCGGCAACGGCATGGCAGGGATTCCGGGAGCGGGTGGGCCACGCTAGCAGGTCACAGGGAGGCTGTATGGATACAGATTCCGGGGATTCGGGGGATACAGGGGCGGCTACAGGACCGTACAGGGCCGCAACAGAAGACCGGCCCGCCGCCACGAAAAAGCCCCCGGAGAGGCATCTCTCCGGGGGCTTTTACATGAACGGTTGCGAGGCCGATCAGCTCTGGGATTGCAGGTAGTTCTGCAGGCCGACCCGGTCGATCAGCCCCAGTTGCTGTTCCAGCCAGTAGGCGTGGTCTTCCTCGGTGTCCTGCAGCTGCAGGGCGAGGATGTCGCGGCTGACGTAGTCGCCATGCTGCTCGCACAGGGTGATGCCCTTGCTCAGCGCGGCGCGCACTTCGTATTCGAGGTTGAGGTCCGAGCGCAGCATCTCCGGCACGGTGGCGCCGGGGTGGATGGCCTTGGGCGTCATGTCCGGGGTGCTTTCCAGGAAGAGGATGCGCTGCAACAGGGCATCGGCGTGTTCGGTCTCTTCCTCCATCTCGTGGTTGATGCGCTCGTAGAGCTTGGTGAAGCCCCAGTCGGCATACATGCGCGAGTGCAGGAAGTACTGGTCGCGTGCGGCCAGCTCACCTCGCAGCAGATCCTTGAGGTATTCGACGACTTCCGCTTGCCCTTTCATCTGTGTTCTCCCCTGCAAACGCGGTGATCCGAGGGCGCAATGGTCGTCCTCGGGAACCGCCCGGTCAAGCAGCCCGATGCCACACCCTCACTCCTTCATCCAGGGCGGGGTCGGCGGTTCGTCGCTGGTGTCCTTCAGCAGTGCCTGGCGGCGCTCCTCCTCGGCGAGGGCGGCCTTGATCTCGCGCATCACCGCATCCACGTCGGCCGCTTCCTCGGGCTCGGTGAACTGGCCGGTGAGCCGGGTATCCGGGGTCAGCTTGCCGTCCTCGTAGAGCGCCCACATTTCCTTGGCGTAACGGGTGTAGCGCAGTTCGGGGGCGAACTGGCCGAAGTACGCGGCCATGTTGCCGACGTCGCGCTCGAGCATGCGGAAGGCGTGGTTGTTGCCGGCGGCGTCCACCGCCTGGGGCAGGTCGATAATCACCGGGCCGTAGGGGTCGAGCAGCACGTTGAACTCGGACAGGTCGCCATGGACCAGGCCGGCGCAGAGCATCTTGACGATCTCGCCGATCATGAAGGCGTGGAATTCGCGGGCGTCCTCGGGGGTCAGGTCGACGTCGTTGAGGCGCGGGGCGGCGTCGCCGTAGCCGTCGGTGACCAGCTCCATCAGCAGCACGCCATCGAGGAAGTCATAGGGCTTGGGCACCCGCACGCCGGCGTTGGCCAGGCGGAACAGGGCGGCCACTTCGGCGTTCTGCCAGTTCTCTTCCTGCTCCTTGCGCCCGTACTTGGAGCCCTTGGCCATGGCCCGGGCGTCGCGGCTGTTACGCACCTTGCGCCCTTCCTGGTACTCGGCCGCCTGGCGGAAGCCTCGCTTGTTGGCCTCCTTGTAGACCTTGGCGCAGCGCAACTCGCTGCCACAACGCACCACGTAGACGGATGCTTCCTTACCGCTCATCAGCGGCCTGACCACTTCGTCGATCAGGCCATCCTCCACCAGGGGTTCGATGCGCTTGGGTGTCTTCATGCCTTGCCGGCGTTCCTCGGGAAAATGGGTTGGGACTGGAATGGTCCGACTTTATACGGCATGCGCGCCGACAGGACCATCAGCGCCGCGACAGGCTGTGACGCAAGGCCTCGATGGCATAGCGCACCTTGGCCGGCTGCGCGTCGCGCCGTGGGGTGACGATGTACAGGCCGATCTCCGGCGGGCGCCAGTCGGGCAGCACCCGCAGCAGCCGGCCGCTGGCCAGCTCCTCGCGGATCTCCGGTTCCGGCTGCAGGGACAGGCCGGCGCCGGCCAGGGTGAAGCTGCGCGCGGAGAGGATGTTGTTGCAGCTGACGCGGCTCTCGATGCGCAGCCGCTGCACCTCGCCACCGGGCCCGACCAGGGTGATCGGCCCCAGGGCGCGCTCGGCATGCAGGGTCACCCAGTCCAGCTCCAGCAGCTGCTCGGGACGGACGATGGCCGGCAGCCGCGCCAGGTAGCCGGGCGCGGCGCAGAGCAGCGACGGCCAGTCCCCCAGGTGCCGCGCCACCAGGCTGGAGTCATCCTGGCGGCCAACGCGGATGGCCAGGTCGATGCGCCGCTCCACCAGGTCGATCTGCTCGTCGTCGAAGAACAGCCGCAGCGTCAGCCCGGGGTGGGCGGCCAGCAGGGGCGCCAGTGCCTCGGTGACCATGCGATCGGAGAAGCCCACCGGGGCGGCGATGCGCAGTTCGCCCACCGGCGCATCGCGCAGCTCCGCCAGGCGCTGTTCGGCCTGCTGCGCCAGTTCCAGCACCTGGGCGCAGTTGCGGTAGAACAGCGCGCCGGCCTCGGTGAGGGTGAGCTTGCGGGTGGTGCGGTGGAGCAGGCTGACCTGGGTGGCGTCCTCCAGCTTGCGGATCTGCTGGCTGACTGCGGACGCGCTCATGCCCAGGGCTTCGCCGGCGGCGACCATCGAGCCCTTCTCCACCACCGTGGCGAACACCGCCATGCGCTTGAGCTGCTCCATTCGTAAGCCCTGCTTAATTGTGAAAGCGGTTTTTGCCACTTTTTCCGCTGATTATCCAGCTGCAAGATGGCGACCGTCGCAAACGATTCTCAACAGGAGACAGCCATGAAGATCGCCATCCTCGGTGCCACCGGTTTCGTCGGCAGCGCCGTCGTCCAGGAAGCCCTGCAAAGCGGCCACCAGGTCACCGCCCTGGTCCGCCACCCGGAAAAACTGCCGGCCCATGAACGCCTGACCGCCGTGAAGGGCGATATCCACGACGTGGCCGCCACCGCCGCCGTCCTCGCCGGGCACGACGCCGTGGTGCACGCCTTCAACCCCGGCTGGGGCAACCCCGACATCCGCGAGCAGTTCATCCAGGGCACCCGCGCCATCTTCGACGCCGTGCGCCAGGCCGGTGTCCGTCGCCTGCTGGTGGTGGGCGGGGCGGGCAGCCTGTACGTCGCGCCGGGCCTGCAACTGATCGACACCCCGCAGTTCCCCGCCGAGTACAAGGAAGGCGCCGAGGGCGCACGCCAGGCGCTGAACCTGATCCAGGCCGAGACCGACCTGGACTGGACCTTCCTCTCCCCGCCGGCGCTGCTGGAGCCGGGCGCGCGCACGGGCCGCTTCCGCATTGGCGGCAACGAGCTGCTGATGGACGGCGACCACCCGGCGCGCATCACCGTGGCCGACCTGGCGGTGGCCATCGTCGACGAGCTGGAGAACCCCCAGCACCTGCACAAGCGCTTCACCGTCGGCTACTGAAGCCGGGTGCCCGCCCTGCGTTACCCAATCAGGTCGCCGGTTTTTCCGGCGACCTGCTCCCGTTTCCACCGTTCAGGAGTCCCTCAATGACCCTCGTCGCCTCCACCCACGTCGTCACCGAAACCCCGGCCCGCTACATCAGCCGGCTGTGCAAGCACTTCGCCCACCGCATCCCCGTCAGCCATGACGAACAGCAGGGGCGCATCCAGTTCGACATCGGCCTCGGCCTGCTCCAGGCCGAGGCCGGCGGCCTGACGCTTCGGGTAGAAGCCGAAGACGCTGTCAGCCTGGAACGACTCAAGGAGGTGATGGCCAGCCACTTCGAACGCTTCGCCTGGCAGGAAGCGCTGCAGCTGAACTGGCACTGAGGCGCTCTGGGACGGGCATTAGACGCGCCCCGCCGTGACCACGCCGCCTGAAATTGACTGGGTGGCAATTTGCCGGCCCCGTGAACCGGCACACGCAACGGCTTGTTACGAAACGCTATAGTCGCGTCCCTGCATGACCCATGCAGCCTCTGCCAGCCATGTCCAAACGCCTGGCATCAATCGACACGAACAGCCGCCAGGCGGCGAAGAAAGGGAGTTCCGCAATGGAATGGTATTTGAAGTGCCTCAAGCAATATTTTGATTTCAATGGCCGTGCGCGCCGCAAGGAGTACTGGATGTTCACCCTGGTGAACCTCGTCATCTCCATCGCGCTGACCGTGATCTTCGGCGTGATCAGCGAGAAGCTGCTGCCGCTGGCCAACCTGTACAGCCTGGCTGTCCTGCTGCCGGCCCTGGGCGTCACCGCCCGCCGCCTGCACGACATCGGCAAGAGCGGCTGGTTCATGCTGATCGCCCTGATCCCGCTGGTCGGTCTGTACGTGATCTACCTGCTGGCCAAGGACAGCGACCCGGGCCAGAACGCCTACGGTCCCAACCCGAAGGCCTGATCCAGGCCGGGGTTCCCGCCTGAACGGGAACCCTCGGGCGACGCGACTGTCCCACGGCAGTCGCTGCAACGGGCGGGCAACCGCCCGTTTTGCTTTCTTGCTTTCAGAAACGGACGTTCAGGAACCCACAGGATGTCGGAACCCCAGGTATCCCTCTTCAAGGGCGGTCTCTTCGCCCTCCTCGGCCTGGCCCTGCTGGCCGCCATGGCCATCAACGCCTCTTCCCGCATGGGTTTCCTGCAGTCGGCCCTGATCGCCGACGGCGCCGTGGTCGCCCTGAACGCCGGCGGCTCGCACCCGGAGATCGCCTTTACCGACAGCACCGGCGCCCGGATTTCCTACCCCCAGGGCGGGCTGATCTTCGGCTACCAGGTCGGCCAGCCGGTGAAGGTCCACTACCAGGCCAACGACCCCACCGGCAGTGCCGTGGTGGATGACTTCGGCGCGCTGTGGGGCACCGCCGCCCTGCTCGGCGTACTCGGTGCGGTGTTCACCGCCACCGGCCTGATGACCCTTTTCGGCCGCCGCCCCTGACCCACAAGGACGTACCCATGTCGCAGATGCCCATCCCCTTCCCCGCCAACCCCAGCCGCTGGCAGTACGTCACCGCCAGCGGCGGTGGCCTGACCATCGCCTTCGTCGCCGGGGGCGGCGGCTCCATCACCCTGCGCTCGCCCCAGGGCCAGGACCTGCCGTTCCGCTACGGCGGCATCGGCGCCGGCCTCGGTATCGGCGCCAAGCTGCCGCGCTTCGGCAAGGTGGACGTGAAGATCAAGGGCAAGAGCATCGGCGGTGCCGGGGCGGCGGAAGCCTTCCCCAGCGACGGCGCGGTGTTCGTCGCCGACGACATCAAGGACCGCGACCTGACCCGCGATGAGATCACCGGGCCCTGCCTGTACATGGAAGTGGGCGCCGGCGTGCTCGCCGGGGTCTCCGGCACGGCAATGCTGTTCGGCCTGGACGCCAAGCTGCTGGCGGCGGTGATGCTGATGAACGCCAGCCCGCTGACCAGCCTCTCGGTGTCGCCGATGCTGACCCAGCAACTGCTCAAGTCGGCCCGTGGCGCCCTGGTGATGGGCGGTGCCAACGTCGGCCTGCAGGCGGGCGCCGGCGGCGCGGCCTACCTCGGCGCGCTGTTCTGACGCGCCCTCAGCGCAACTGACTGTCCTTGCTGCCGCGCCGGTTGTAGCCGGCGTAGGCGGCGTTCTCGCGGTCGTGTTCGGCCTGGCAGTTCACGCACAGGCGCACGCCCGGCACCGCCTCGCGGCGTGCCTGGGGAATCACGGCGTCGCATTCTTCGCAATGGGTAAGGCTCTCGCCCTTGGGCAACTGGCTGCGTGCCCGCTGCACGGCGTCTTCGATGGTGCTGTCGATCTGCTCCTGCACCGCGCCGTCTCCCGCCCAGCCACTGGCCATCCCGACCTCCCGTTCTCGCTGTCGATGACCCTGGAGTTATGCGGGCGGCCGGCGGCCTTTTGCAAGGCCGTGGGCCGGTGGGCGACAAGTGGAGGTCGCTCCGGGCTATTCCTTCACGTTCATGTACTCCCGCGCCCAGACGATGTAGTCCTCGGGCAGCGTGTACTTGTGGGTCAGCTCGGTGGCGCTGAGCTCCGGGGCGCTGGTGTCGATGTGGCGCTGCTCGCGCAGGCAGTCGTAGGTGGCCTTGATGGCGGCGAAGTAGGCGGCGTGGCCGTTGACCACGATGCGCACACCCAGGTCGGCCAGGCGCTGGTTGTCGCGCAGCTTGGGGTTGCCGTAGGTGACCAGCATCAGCGGCACGTGGAGCCCGGCGGCGATGGCCTCCAGGTGCTCGAAGTCCTCCACCCCGACCATGCAGATGCCGTCGGCACCGGCGGCCTGGTAGGCCTGGGTGCGGGCGATCACCTCGTCGGTGCCGAGCACCCCGGCGTGGGTGCGGGCGATGATCGCCAGGTCCGGGTCGACCCGCGCCTCGAGGGCCGCGCGGATCTTGCCGACGCCTTCCTCGACGCTGATCAGGTCGGTGGACTTGCGGCCGAACTGGGCCGGCAGCAGCGTGTCCTCGATGGTCAGCGCGGCGATGCCGGCGCGCTCCAGCTCCACCACCGTGCGCATCACGTTGAGGGCGTTGCCGTAACCGTGGTCGGCGTCGGCGATCACCGGCAGGCGGGACACGCGGCCGATGCGCACGGCCTGCTCGACGAACTCGCTGAGGGTGATGAGGGCGAAGTCCGGCGCTGCCAGCACCTGCAGCGAGGCGACGGAACCGCCGAGGATGCCCACCTCGAAACCGAGGTCGGCGGCGATGCGCGCGGACATGGGGTCGAACACCGAAGCGGTGTGGTAGCAGGCGGAGGAGTTCAGCAACGCACGGAACGCCGTGCGCAATTCATGGTGGGAGGCTCTTCTCATTGTGATGTCCAGACAGCAGGCAAGGTTGATCGACGAGAAGGATGCAAGTATCGCACCCCCAGGTCACACCGACCGGCGGATAGGCCGTGGGCGCATTCTACGCGCCTCCGTCTTTCAGCTTCCTTAACGGAAGCGATGCCCCCGCAGAAAGCAGTTCACCTGGGCCCCGCCGCTCCGCTAGATTGCGCACCCCAGCGAACGAATCGCCGGAGCCCAACCCAAGGAGATACCCGTGAAACACCGCATCAAGATGGCCGCAGGCCTGCTGTCCGCCCTGGTACTCGCCGGCTGCACCGGCACCCCGATGAAGACCCAGAACCTCGACAGCAGCCAGTACACCGTGATCGGCCATAGCCAGGCCAGCGCCACCGGCCTGCTGGTCGTGGGCTTCATCCCCGTGCAGCAGAACAACCGTTTCGTCCGCGCCCAGCAGGCCGCCATCAAGGCCAAGGGCGGCGACGCGATGATCAACACCCAGGTCCAGGAAGACTGGTTCTGGGCCTGGGTCCTGACCGGCTACACCACCACCGTTTCCGGTGACGTGGTGAAGCTGAACGGCACCCGCTGATCCCCCCGCGAGGGCCCGCCGGCCCTCGCTCCCCGCCCGCATGACCGACCTCCTCGCCTACACCAGCCTGTTCCTCGCCGCCTTCGGCGCCGCCACCCTGCTGCCCCTGCAGTCGGAGGCCGTGCTGCTCGGCCTGCTGCTCAACGGCGCGCAGCCGACCTGGGCGCTGCTGCTGGTGGCCACCGTCGGCAACGTGCTGGGTTCGCTGGTGAACTGGTTGCTGGGGCGCTACCTGGCGGATTTCCGCCAGAAGCGCTGGTTCCCCGTATCGGAATCCGCCATCGAGCGGGCCCGTCGGCACTACCTGCGCTACGGCCGCTGGACCCTGCTGCTGTCCTGGCTGCCGATCGTCGGCGACCCGCTCACCCTGGTAGCCGGGCTGATGCGCGAATCGCTCGGCGTGTTCCTGCTGCTGGTGCTGCTGGCCAAGGCCGGCCGCTACGCCGTGGTGGCGGCCCTGGCGCTGGGCTGGGGATAAGTCGTCGCGACGGGCCGTGAGCGGCCTACGGCTTCTTCAGGCATTCGCTCATGAAGGCCTTGCGTTCGTCCCCCTTGAGCGCCTTGTCCGAGGCCGTCTTGTTGCAATTGATCATGCGTTCCTGCTGGGTGATCTTCAGGCACTGCGACATGAACGCCTTGCGCTCGTCGCCCTTGAGCCCCTTGGCGGTGGCGTCGGCGTTGCAGGACTTCATCTTCTCCTGCGGGGTGGCGGCCAGGGTCGGCAGGCTGGCCAGCAGGGCGAGGACGAGCAGGGGCAGGCGGAGCGTCTTCATGGCGTGACTCCCAGGGCGGTGGTGCCGGCAAGTCTAGACGGTGCGACGGACTGCGCCGGGCCGGGCGCGCAACCCGCCCTCGCCTCGCGTATAGTGCGCGGCCGTTTTTCCACCCCCGGACCGTTCGTACCATGAGCACCACCCTCCCCGCCCGCGCCCTGGGCATCGACTTCGGCACCTCCAACTCCACCGTCGGCTGGTGGCGCCCGGACTGCGAGCCGCTGATCGTCCTGGAGGACGCCAAGGTCACCCTGCCGTCGGTGATCTTCTTCAACACCGAAGAGCGTCGCCCCGCTTTCGGCCGCCAGGCCCTGAACGAATACCTGGAAGGCTACGAAGGCCGCCTGATGCGCTCGCTCAAGAGCCTGCTGGGCTCGCCGCTGCTCAAGAGCGAGACCACCGTGCTGGGCAGCGCCCTGCCCTTCAAGGACCTGCTGGGCATCTTCATCGGCGAGCTGAAGAAGCGTGCCGAAGCCGCCGCCGACCGCCCCTTCGAGCAGGTTGTGCTGGGCCGCCCGGTGTTCTTCGTCGACGACGACCCCGAGGCCGACCGCGAGGCCCAGGACACCCTGGTGGCCGTCGCCCACAAGCTCGGCTTCAAGGACGTCTCCTTCCAGTACGAACCCATCGCCGCCGCCTTCGACTACGAGCGCGAGATCCAGCGCGAGGAGCTGGTGCTGATCGTCGACATCGGCGGCGGTACCTCCGACTTCTCCCTGGTGCGCCTGTCGCCTGCGCGCCGCGACGTGGCCGACCGCCAGGGCGACATCCTCGCCACCGGCGGCGTGCACATCGGCGGCACCGACTTCGACAAGCAGCTCTCCCTCGCCGGGGTGATGCCGCTGTTCGGCTACGGCAGCCGCATGAAGAGCGACGCGCTGATGCCCACCAGCGTGCACCTCAACCTGGCCACCTGGCACACCATCAACGCCGTCTACGCGCAGAAGTCCCAGCTGGCGCTGAAGAACATGCGCTACGACATCGTCGACACCACCGGCATCGACCGCCTGTTCCGCCTCATCGAGCAGCGTGCCGGCCACTGGCTGGCCATGCAGGTGGAAGACAGCAAGATCGAGCTGACCGAAGCCCTGGAACGCCCCATCGACCTTGGCCGCGTCGAGCCCGGCCTGGTGGCGCCGCTGGACCGCGCCGGCTTCGAGGAGGCCGTCGGCCCGCTGCTGGAGCGCATCCGCGCCAGCGTCACGGCCATGCTGGCCCAGGCCGGTGTCGCCCTGGAGCAGGTGGACACGCTGTTCTTCACCGGCGGCTCCAGCGGCATCCCCGCCCTGCGCCGCTGCGTCGCCGACCTGCTGCCCAACGCCCGCCATGTCGAAGGCAACGCCTTCGGCAGCATCGGCAGCGGCCTGGCCATCGAAGCGCGCAAACGCTACGGCTGACCGCAGGTCGGCCCCCGCGCCCATTCGCGCCGGCCCCGCTTGCCGGCGCCGGGCGGCGGGGGCACCGTGAGGGCCTCGTCACCGGAGACACCCTCATGCGCACACCGCTTCTCCTCACCCTGGCCGCCCTGCTGCTCAGCGGCTGCGGCCTCGGCGAAACCGCCGCCACCGGCGCGGCCCAGGCCAAGGCACAGGCCGACCAGGCCCGCCAGCTGCAACAGCAGGCCGACCAGCTCAAGCAGCAGATCGACCAGGCCAACGCCCAGAACCAGGCCCGCCTGGACGCCGCCGAAGACGCCACCCGCTGAACCCGCGCCGCCCCTGCCGATCCGCCGGGGCGCCGTGCAAATATTCCTCGAACTCTCCAAGCGAGCCCGTGCTCGAAAGTCCCGTAGGCCCACCGCGCCCCATACGAGGACACCTTCATGTACAAGCACATCCTGCCCGCCGCCCTGGCCCTGGCCGCCGTGACCGGTTGCGCCACCAAGCTGGAAAACCCCACCGACTACGTCACCTACCGCAACGAGCCGCTGGTGAAGCAGGTGGAAGACGGCATGGACCGCCAGCAGGTGCTCACCCTCGGCGGCCCGCCCTCCAGCGAAGTGCGTCGCGTGGTGCACCCCGGCACCTGCAACAACTACGTGCTCAACAAGGAAGGCCACCAGCAGCCCTACTACGTCAGCTTCGACGCCAACGGCCGGGTCGATGGCAAGGGCTTCATGACCTGCGAACAGCACGAGCGCAACGAGGCCGAGGCCGCCAAGCGCTGATGCCGCGCCTCCCGGGGCCCCGCCCCGGGATGGCCCCGTGCCGTATTTGCCGACTGACGCACACCCGCCGCCCCGATCCGGGCGAACTGCGGGCGCTCCCTGCTGTCCAAGCGCTGTTATCAACAGCCGAACATGACGGGGACTGTGCATGCATTCACGCGCGCTCCTGCTTGCAGCCGCTCTGGCCTCGGGGGCCGGCTGTGCGACGAAGATCGAGAACCCCACCGACTACCTCACCTTCCGCAACGAGCCCCTGGTGCGCCAGGTCAAGGCAGGCATGAGCAAGGAGCAGGTGCTGGCCATCGGCGGACGCCCGTCCTCCATCGTCCAGCGCAGCATCCACCCCGGCTCGTGCAACAACTACATCCTCAACCACCAGGGCCACCAGCAGGCCTACCACGTCAGCTTCGGCGCCAATGGCCGCGTGCAGCACAGCGGCTTCATGACCTGCGGCCAGCGCGAGACGGTGGAGCGTGACGGGCTGTTCTGAGGCACAGATTTCCTAAACTTTTCCCGCTTCGCCGCACTCACACACCAGGGAGGCCGCTGCGCCTGCGACCCCAGAGTCGCGCCACGGCCCGAGAACCCGTGAAGGAGAACCGTGATGAGTGACGTGCAACTGACCGATGTGAACACCCTGCGCCAGCGCGCCCGCCAGAACGTGCTGGATGGCGCCGTGACCGAGGGTTACAACGCCGACCGCCCCACCGTGCTGCGCCTGCTGAACGAAGCCCTGGCCACCGAGCTGGTCTGCCACCTGCGCTACAAGCGCCACTACTACATGGCCACCGGCCTCAAGGCGAGCATCGCCGCCGCCGAGTTCCTCGAACATGCCCAGCAGGAGCTGCAGCACGCCGACCAGCTGGCCGAGCGCATCGTGCAGTTGGGCGGCGAGCCCGACTTCAACCCCGCCGGGCTGGAGGCGCGCTCCCACGCCCAGTACGTGGCCGGCCGCAATCTGCGCGAGATGGTCACCGAGGACCTGATCGCCGAACGCATCGCCATCGACAGCTACCGCGAGATCGTGCAGTTCCTCGGCGACAAGGACCCGACCACCCGCCGCCTGTTCGAGGAGATCCTCGCCCAGGAGGAGGAACACGCCGACGACATGGCCGATATCCTCGAAGACCTCAAGGAATGATCGCCCGGGGCCATCATGCCCCTTGATCCCGGCGCGCGCTGGCCGCACAGTCTGCCGAGCAGACTGCCGAAGAGGACACGGCCATGCGCGCGCGCATCATCGAACGCCCCGCCTTTCAGGTCATCGGACTGGAACGTCCGGACGCCCCGCCCGAGGACATCGGCCAGCTGTGGGAGCGCTTCCTGCCCCGCAGCGAGGAGATCAGCGGCCGCGATGGCGTGCCCTGCGGGCTCTGCCTGCACCGCCCCAACGGCGAGCTGGGCTACCTGGCCGGCTACCCGGTCAAGCCCGGCACCCCGGTGCCAGACGGCATGACCCTGATCGACGTCCCCGCCGGTCGCTACGCCGTGTTCACCCACGTCGGCAGCACGCCGGACATCGCCCTCAGCTTCCAGGTGATCCACGACTTCCTGCTCGCCGAGCGCGGACTGGAGGCCAGCCCCGGCATCTGCTTCGAGGAATACGGCGACGGCTTCCACGGCCCCCACGACCCGAAGTCGGAAACCCTGCTCTGGGTGCCGGTGTTCTGACCCCGCCGCCCTCGCCTAGCGCGAGGGCTTGGCCTGGGGCCTGGCCAACAGGCCCTGGCAGGCGTTGCTGCCGCCCTCGCTGGGCGCCACCAGCGCCAGCAGGCCGGCCGCCGGTGCCACCACCGCCCCCAGCACCACCATGCCCGCACCCCGCGCCAGCAGCGGCACCGCCTTGACCCCGGCATCGGGCTTCCTGAAGGTGCCGCGCACGTAGAGCGGCGAGCGCAGGGAGAAGATGCGCAAGCCCTTGGACTCGGGGCTCACCGTCAGGTCCAGCCGTTCGCTGGCCAGGTTGGCGCTGCCGTCCACCTGCACCAGGGCGTTCTCGGTGTCCAGCAGGAACAGCCGGGGCGTCACCAGCCCCCGCGTCACCTGCAGGTCGGCGGCGGCGCAGTTGATCTTCACCTCGTCGTCACCGAACAGCTTGCCCACCAGGTAGTTGCCCAGGTTGAGGCCGGCGATCTCCATCAGCCCACGGCTGACCGCGCCGTCGTTCATCAACAGCTTGAGGTTGCCGTTGGCGCTGCCCAGCAACGCCGCCACGGAGTTGCCGCTGCCGGCCAGGTCGGCGTCGCCGTTCAGCTCGCCGAAGCTGGTGCGCATCGGCTCGAAGGTGGGGAACAGCTGCTTGAGCTTGAAGTGCCGCGCACTGAGGCGGGCGCGGCCTTGCAGGGGCACGCGGCCGCCCTCCAGGCGCACGCTGGACTCCAGGGTGCCGCCGGCCATGCCGAAGCGCAGGGGTTCCAGGCTCAGCGTGCCGTCGTCCAGCACCAGGTGGGCCTCGAGGTCGTTGAAGGGCAGCTTGTCGCTGTGGACGATGCGCTTGCCGGTGAAGCGCACATCGGCATCCATCACCCGCCAGCGCTCGGTGCGGAACTCCTCCACCGGCAGCACCTTGTCCGCCGGCTGCTGGCGGGTGACGCCACGGGCCTTCTTCTCGGCGTTGGAATCGGCGCCGATCAGCGGCGCCAGGTCGGCGAAGCGCAGCTGGTTGGAGGTGAGCGCGCCGGAGAGCTTCGGCCGGGGCTGCCCTGCCAGGTAATGCAGGTCGCCGTGGATGTCGCTGTCGCCGATGGCGCCGTTGAAGCCCTGGTAGTGGAACTGCGCCCCACCGGCGTCGCGCAACTGCGCCACCAGGCGGCCATCGGTGGAATAGGCCGGGGTGTCCGGCAGGGTCACGCCGGTGAGCGGGTAGAGATTGCCCAGGCTGTCGCCGGACAGCGCCAGGCGCAGGTCCAACGCCCCCAGGTGGGTCGGATCGGTGAGGGTGCCGGCCACCGCGATACGGGTCGCGCCAATGCGCACATCGGCCTGCAGCGGGAACGGCCGCCGGGCATCCTTCAGCGCCAGCAGGCCGCCGACCTTGCCGGTGCCCGTCAGGGCCTGGCCCTTGTAGCGCCCCTTGGCACTCCAGCCGAAGGCGTAGTCCTGAGGCGTGGCGCCTTGCTCCGCCGCCTTGCCGGCGACCTGCTCGCCGACGATGTCGCTGAACGGAATGGGCTGGCCCAACGGGTCCACCTGCAGGGTGAGACGGGTCTGGGTGGGAGCGTCGTCCACCTTCACCTCGCCTTGGTCGAATCCGATGGCGCCGATGTCCAGCGTCCACGCCGACGGTGCGTCGCCGTCCTGCTGCGGGGTGTCGAAGGTCCAGTTGTTGCGCCCGTCGGCCTGGCGCCGTAGGTCCGCTCGGGGCTCGGTGAGGTCGATGCGGGAAATGCTCACGGTCTTCCACAGCAGGGGCAGCGGGGACAGGCTCAGCTCCACCCGCGCCAGGCTGGCGAAGGGGCCTTCGCCGGCCCAGTCCGGGTTGCCCAGCACCAGGTCCTCGGCCTTCACATGGGGCCAGGGCACCCAGGCGCGCAGGCCGGGCTCGGTGGGCTCGCGCTGCCAACTCACGCTCAGGTCTCCGCGAATGGCGAACGGCCGCCCAAGGGCTGCGGACACCCGCTCATTGAGGGGCGCCTTGATGCGGTTCCAGTCGAAGGTGGCGATGAACACCCCCAACCCGACCAGCACGGCCACCAGGCTGCCAAGGGTCCAAGCGAGGATTCTGCGTCCGCGCGTCATGCCTATCTCCCGTGTTCGGTATCAGCGAGCCACTACGGCCTTTTCCATCCGACTGGCAAACGCGCCGGATGACTCCGCAAACGAGCCGCCCCGTCACTCGGATCACGCTCGCAGCGCGCCGCCCAAGGGGCGCAAGGCACTGATTCGACAAGGTATTTCCAACCATCAGCGATGTCGATGGCGACTATCGCGGTTGTTCACTTCCTGACCAGCGTGCCGCTGCGGAACATAGGCCCCGTCGCCACAACGGCCCCCCCACTTCCAGGAGAACCACCATGAAAAGCCAAGCCCTCGCCGTCCTCTTCCTCGCCGGCCTGTTCGCTGTACCGGTCGTCCAATCCGCCGTGTCCTACACCGTTGCCGAAGATGGCTCGGCCCGTACTCAGGGCTTCCGTGTCGCCGAAGACGGCTCGGACCGCACCCAGGGCTTCCGCGTCGCTGAAGACGGTTCGGCGCGCACCCAGGGCTTCCGCGTCGCTGAAGACGGTTCGGCTCGCACCCAGGGCTTCCGCGTCGCCGAGGACGGCTCGGACCGCACCCAAGGCTTCCGCGTCGCCGAAGACGGTTCGGCTCGTACCCAGGGCTTCCGCGTCGCTGAAGACGGCTCGGCTCGTACCCAGGGCTTCCGCGTTGCCGAAGACGGCTCGGACCGCACCCAAGGCTTCCGCGTCGCCGAGGACGGTTCGGACCGCACCCAGGGCTTCCGCGTCGCTGAAGGCGGTGCTGATCGCTCCAACCGCGTGGCCTGATGCGGGCCAGCGGTAACGGCAGTCAAAGCCCGGCACAGGCCGGGCTTTTTGTTGGCGGTGCCCAATCAGGTGTTACGGGACCAAGCTGGTTATCAGGATCAATGCCATCACCTCCATCAATGACCACCATCGCCCACCTTCACTTCTCCCCCGGCGCCCGATCCGTACCCTAGGCAACGTGTCTTTCCCCCCTTGCAGAGGAGTCCGATCATGAAAGCCCACGCCCTCGCTGCCCTCTTCCTCAGCGTCCTGTCCAGCGCCGCCTTTGCCCTGCCCGCCGAACACCCGCCCGTGCTCGGTGAAGCCCGCGATGGCGCGGCCGAACGGCCGGTGGTGGAGCCGCTGGCCGGCAACCGGGTTCAGCACGCCCCCGACCAGTGGCTGGCAGAAGGCGGCTCGGACCGCCTGCTGCGCGCCCACGGCGTCGCCTGAGGTCAGGCCACCGGCAGCGCGGTTTCCGGCCGGCGGTAGACCCAGATACGCCGCAGCACGGTGGCAAACTGCCGGGACAGGCGCCCGGTGTTGTATTCCTGCCCGTAGCGCCGGGCGATCTCCCGCACCTCCACCGCGAGCTGGCCGTAGCGGCGGGCCGGGAGGTCGGGAAAGAGGTGGTGCTCGATCTGGTGGCTGAGGTTGCCGGTCATGAAGTGCAGCAACGGGCCGCCCTCCAGGTTGCTGGAGCCCCGCAGCTGACGCAGGTACCACTGGCCACGGGTCTCCCCTTCCAGCACTTCCGGCGGGAACACTGCCGCCCGCTCGGTGAAATGCCCGCAGAAGATCACCGTGAAGGTCCACAGGTTGCGGATCAGGTTCGCCAGCGCATTGCCCGCCAGCACCGCCCAGGCATTGGCGCCCAGCAGCAGCGCCAGCAGCGGGAACACCCCGTAGTCCTTGACCAGCTGGCGCAGCACCTTGGCGTTGAAGGTGCGCAGGCGCGGGCGCAGTTCCTCCAGGGTCATGCGGCCCTTGAGGTACTTGTCCAGGCGCAGGTGCTGCACCGCCACGGCGAACTGGAACAGCAGCGCCTGCAGCGTCACCCACAGCGGCTGCCAGCGGAAGAACGGTTTCCAGCGCTGCTCGGGGAACAGCCGCACCAGCCCGTAGCCGACATCGTCGTCGTGCCCCAGCACGTTGGTGTAGGTGTGGTGGATGTGGTTGTGGGTGTGCCGCCAGAAGTCGGCCGGCCCGACGATGTCCCACTCGTAGGTGCGCCCGGCGAATTCCGGGTCGTTCATCCAGTCGTACTGGCCATGCATGACGTTATGGCCCAGCTCCATGTTCTCGATGATCTTGCCCAACCCCAGCAGCAGGCTGCCCAGCAGCCAGGTGGGCGGGAACCAGCCCAGCATCAGCAGGGCCCGGCCGCTCCAGCAGCAGGCCCGGGCGATGCTGCGCACGCGGCGGATGTAGCGGGCGTCGGTCTCGCCCAGGTCGGCCAGGGTGCGCTGGCGCAGGGTGTCCAGTTCTTCGCCGAAGGCACGGGCGGCCTCGGCATCGAGGGGGCGGTCGTGGCGCATGGCAGTCCTCGTCACAGGTCGAGCGTCACGTCGCCCACCGGGGCGCTGACGCAGAGGCGGATGGGTTGGTCGGGCTCGTGCTGGATGGCGCCGCTGCGCAGGTCACGCACCGCACCGCTGAGCAGCCGGCAGGTGCACTGCGCGCATACGCCCTGGCGGCAGCCGTGGGCCGGCCGCAGGCCCAGGGCCTCGGCCTGTTCCAGCAGGCTGCCGTGGGTGTCGCCCTCGCCGTCGACGCGGGAGCGGGCGAAGCCCAGGCGCACGGTCTGGCTGGCCGAAGACGGCGCCGTGCGCGGGAGGCTGAAGGCCTCCAGTTGCAGGCGACCGGCGCGGGGCGCGGCCTGCCACCACTGACGCACCGTGTCGACGAAGCCGTGGGGGCCGCAGACCAACAGGTCCCGAGGCGCCAGCCCGGCCAGGTGCTCCGGCTGGAAGCGCCCGGCCAGTTCACCGGGCGCCGGCGCATCGCCGCTGAGGCCCCAGCGCACGTTGAAGTTCGGGTAGCGCCGGGCCAGGGCCAGCAGCTCATCGACGAAGGCCCGCTGGCCCCGTTCGCGCACGTAGTGCAGCAGCGTCACCGGTGCGGAGAAGCCCCGCGCCAGCGCCTCCCGCAGCAGGCCGAGCAGCGGCGTGATGCCGCTGCCGGCGGCCAGCAGGAGCACATCGCCCTGCCCGTCGGGCCAGCTCAGCTCGCCCTCGGCCTGGCCCAGCTCCAGCACCTGCCCCACCTCCACCCGCTCCAGCAGGTGGCCGGACAGGCGCCCGCCCGGCTGGCGGCGCACCGCCAGCTCGACACGGCCATCGCCGTGCACGGCAGTCAGGCTGTAGCTGCGCGCCAGGCGCACGCCGTCCAGCGCCAGGTGCAGCTGCACGTGCTGGCCGGCCCGCCAGTGGTGGGCGTTGCCGTTGCAGCGCAGGGTCAGCGCCAGCATGTCCTGGGCCACCCAGCGACGCCCCTCGACGCGGGCGAACACCCGGTTCAGGCGCAGCACCGGGTGCAGCCGGGCGAGAAAGAAATCCACCTCCGACTCGCGCAGCCAGGCCCGGCGCACCAGCGCACGCAACGGAGCCAGCCACGCGCCGAGTCGGCGGGCCAGGGAAAAGGGGATGAGGGCCATGGATCTATCCAGTGAACAGTCGTGCACTAGGCTGCCTGAAGGCGGGAATTCCAGTCAACAGTCGTTCACTGAAAAATCCGACGCCCGCTCTCCAGCCCCACCGGGCGCCGCGCAACTTGCACCAATGCGGTGACAGCCCCTAGAGTGCGGCCCATTCTTCGGCCTCGACTTCGCTCCATGTCCACGACGCCCCGCTCGGAACAGAAACAGCAGACCCGCCACGCCCTGATGGACGCGGCACGCCAGCTGATGGACAGCGGACGCGGCTTCGGCAGCCTGAGCCTGCGGGAAGTCGCCCGCACCGCCGGCATCGTGCCCACCGGCTTCTACCGCCACTTCGCCGACATGGACCAGCTCGGCCTGGCCCTGGTGGAGGAAGTGGGCGAGACCTTCCGCGCCACCATCCGCGTGGTGCGCCACAACGAATTCGAGATGGGCGGGATCATCGACGCCTCGGTGCGCATCTTCCTCGACGCCGTCGCCGCCAACCGTGGCCAGTTCCTGTTCCTCGCCCGCGAGCAGTACGGCGGCTCGCAACCGGTGCGCCAGGCCATCGCCGCCCTGCGCGAGCGCATCACCGACGACCTGGCCGCCGACCTCAAGCTGATCAACCGCATGCCGCACCTGGACGACGACGCCCTCGACGTGGTCTCCGACCTCGTGGTGAAAACCGTCTTCGCCACCCTGCCCGAGCTGATCGACCCTCCCGCCCGCGACTTGCCGGCGCACCTCACCCCGGCGGCGAAGATCACCCAGCAGCTGCGCTTCATCATGATCGGCGGCAAGCACTGGCACGGCCTCGGCCGGGCCTGAAGCTGACCGAAGCGTCAGCGCACCATTTCGACCCACGCCACGCACCAATAGTGCGCACCCGAGCGCCGCGTCCTTGCGCACCCACGCGCCACAGGCCCGCGCCTCGGGCGTTTCGCTGTCTTGGCAAGCCCCTTGCTCAGGCACCGGCATTGCACACTGCCGGAACTGCCCATGCTGGTCATCCAGGAACGCCTCCCGCCCCGCGAGCAGTGGGACGAAGAACTGCTGCTCACCTACGAAGCGCGAAGCAAGAGCCGCCTGCGCTGCTTCACCGTCGCCGGTGAAGACGTCGGGCTGTTTCTCGAACGGGGCCAGCCGCCCCTGCGCGATGGCGACTGCCTGCTGGCCGGGGATGGCCGCGTCGTGCGCGTCCGTGCCCGGCCCGAGGCCCTGCTCCACGTCACCTGCGCCAACGCCTTCGAACTGACCCGCGCCGCCTACCACCTGGGCAACCGCCACGTCGCCCTGCAGATCGGCGACGGCTGGCTGCGCCTGCTGGACGACTACGTGCTCAAGGCCATGCTCGAACAGCTCGGTGCCACGGTGACCGCCGTGGAAGCCGGCTTCCAGCCCGAGCACGGCGCCTACGGTGGCGGCCACCACCACTCCCACCAGCTGGAAGCCGACTTCAACTACGCCCCGCGCCTGCACCAGTTCGGAGTGCGCCCGTGAGCGAAGCCGCCCCCTCGCTGGGCGCCTGGCAACTGCTGCGCCTGGCCAGCCCCCAGCTGCCCATCGGCGGCTACAGCTATTCCCAGGGGCTGGAGATGGCCGTGGACCAGGGCCAGGTGCACGACACCGAAAGCGCCCGGCGCTGGCTGGACGACCAGCTGCGCCTCAACCTCGCCCGCTTCGAAGCGCCCATGCTGCTCGACCTCTGCCAGGCCGCCGCCGACGAGGACTGGGCACGCCTGCTGCAACTGGGCGCCGAGCAGCGCGCCAGCCGCGAGACCCGCGAACTGCACCTGGAATGCCGGCAGATGGGCTACTCCCTGCAACAGCTGCTGGAGGGCCTGCCCGAGCTGGATGCCCCGGCCCGCGACGCCCTGGCCCGCCAGGGCGAACCCACCCTCGGCGTCGCCTGGGCGCTGGCCGCCCGCGCCTGGCGCATCCGCCCCGACGAGGCCCTTGGCGCCTGGCTCTGGGGCTGGCTGGAGAACCAGCTGGCGGTGCTGATGAAGACCCTGCCCCTGGGCCAGCAGGCCGCCCAGCGCCTCACCTCGCACCTGCTGCCGAGCCTCCAGGCCGCGAGCCTGGCCGCCCGCACACCCCCTTCCCACCCACGGGGCAGCGCCGCCTTCGGCCTGGCCCTGGCGAGCATGGCGCACGAGCGCCAGTACAGCCGCCTGTTCCGTTCCTAGGAGAGCACCATGAACAGCCAACCCCTGCGCGTCGGCATCGGCGGCCCCGTCGGCTCCGGCAAGACCGCCCTCACCCTCGCCCTCTGCCGTGCCCTGCGCGAGCGCTACAACATCGCCGTGGTGACCAACGACATCTACACCCAGGAAGACGCCCAGTTCCTGGTGCGCAACGAGGCTCTGGAGCCCGAGCGCATCATCGGCGTGGAGACCGGCGGCTGCCCGCACACCGCCATCCGCGAGGACGCCTCCATCAACCTGGAGGCGGTGGACCAGCTCAATCGCCGCTTCCCGGGCCTGGACCTGATCCTGGTGGAATCCGGCGGCGACAACCTCTCCGCCACCTTCAGCCCCGAGCTGTCGGACCTGACCCTCTACGTGATCGACGTCTCCGCCGGCGACAAGCTGCCGCGCAAGGGCGGCCCCGGCATCTGCAAGTCCGACCTGCTGGTGATCAACAAGATCGACCTGGCGCCCATGGTCGGTGCCTCGCTGGAGGTGATGGAACGCGACGCCCGCAAGATGCGCGGCGAGCGGCCCTTCGTGTTCAGCAACCAGAAGGTCGGCCAGGGCCTGGACGACATCATCGCCTTCATCGAAAAACAGGGCCTGCTCGGCGCAGCCTGACCCCCACAAGGAGCCCCCATGAACCTGCGCAAATCCCTCTTCGCCCTCGCCCTGTTCTGCACCCCGGCACTGGCCTTCGCCCACGCCGGGCATGACCACTCCGGGCTGATGGCCGGCGTCGCCCACCCGGTGACCGGCCTCGACCACCTGCTGGCCATGCTCGCCGTCGGCCTCTGGGCCGCCCAGCAGCAGGGCCGTGCCCGCTGGGCCCTGCCGCTGACCTTCGTCGCCACCCTGCTGCTCGGCGGCCTGCTGGGCTTCCAGGGCCTGCAGCTGCCCTTCATGGAGACCGGCATCGCAGCCTCCGTGCTCGCCCTCGGCCTGCTGGTGGCCGTGGCCGTGCGCCCGCCGATGGCCGTCGCCGTGGCCATGACCGCCCTGTTCGCCCTGGCCCACGGCGTTGCCCACGGCCTGGAGCTGCCGGAGCTGGCCAGCCCCTGGGGCTACGCCGCCGGCTTCGTCGCCGCCACCGCCGCCCTGCATGCCATCGGCTACGCCCTGGTGCGCACCCTGCCCCTGGCCGCCGCGCCGCTGGTGCGCATCGCCGGCGGCGCCTCGGCCGTCGCCGGGGCCTGGTTGCTGGCGGGCTGAGTCCACGAGGTGCCGTGTCCAAGACACGGCGCCTGCTGTTCAGCAGGCCGGAAACTTCAGAACGCGCTGGGCCGGCCTTGCCCCCCTGCAACTTGACCCACTAGGGTTGCCAGGCCTCGCTCC
Source organism: Pseudomonas sp. SLBN-26 (assembly GCF_006715895.1). Lineage (NCBI taxonomy): Bacteria > Pseudomonadati > Pseudomonadota > Gammaproteobacteria > Pseudomonadales > Pseudomonadaceae > Pseudomonas > Pseudomonas sp. SLBN-26. Next base: position 5,047,701 of record NZ_VFOB01000001.1, on the reverse strand, counting down.
ATGGCGAGTCGCGCGGGGAGACCCTAGGGTCTGCCGGCTCCGTTTGCCCGGTTCGTCAACCCCGCGCGCCTCGCCGCCCATTCCCGAAGCCTCCTCCTGCCCTGTGCCATCCCAGACTGGCGAAAAATTGTCCGGCGGGTTGCAGCCCACAAAACGCAGGGCCTGCAGCAATCTGCCCAGAAGATATCCACAGGCTGGCCCACCGTTTATGTGGGCAGCCCCGGCCCCGCCCCCCACACGCGGGGCCCCTGGGACACCTCGCCACTCGCGGCGCTTTCATGTCTTTGTCATAGTCGCCGGGTCTGATTCGGCACGCCCGTCTTCATCGAAATGGAAGCCCCATGAAACGCTTTGCCCGGTTCTGCCTCGTTCCGCTCTGCCTCCTGGCCATCGCCCTGCTGGGCATGGCACTGACCAGCCGCCCGGTGGAGCGGCCGGCGGTGCTCGCCGGGCTGGGGGACCACCCGCTGGTGATCGCCCATCGCGGCGGCCGAGGGTTGTGGCCGGAGAACACCCTGTTCGCCTTCGAGCGCGCGGCCGCGCTGGGGGTGGACATGCTGGAGATGGACCTGCGCCTGACCGCCGATGGCCAGGTGGTGGTGCTGCATGACGCCACCGTGGACCGTACCACCGAGGGTAGCGGCGCGGTGGCCGCCCTCAGCCTCGCCCAGGTGCAGGCGCTGGACGCCGGCTACCGCTGGACCGCCGACGGCGGCGAGAGCCACCCCTACCGGGGCCAGGGCGTGCGCATCCCCACCCTCGACGCGGTGCTGCAGGGTTTCCCGCAGGTGGCCAAGGTCATCGAGATCAAGGTGCCCGACGTGGGGCTGGAAGAACGCCTGTGCAGCGCCCTGCAGCAGGCCGGGCAGCGCGACCGGGTCATCGTCGGCAGCTTCTACGAGCGCAGCCTCACGCACTTCCGCAGCGTCTGCCCCGGTGTGGCCACCTCGGCCGGGCCGACCTCGGTGAAGCTGCTGGTGGTGCTGCAGAGCCTCGGCCTGGAACGCCTGCTGAGCCCCTCCTACGAGGCCCTGCAGATCCCCGAGGAACACGCCGGGATGCAGCTCGCCACGCCGTCGATGATGCGCAGCGCCCGCGAGCGCGGGCTGAACGTGCAGATGTGGACCATCAACGAACAACCGGTGATGCAGCGCCTGCTGGACATGGGCGCCCAGGCGCTGATCACCGACTACCCCGACCGCGCCCTGCAGTTGCTGGGGCGGTCGACCCGCCTCACTTCGCTGAACGATCGATAGCGAAGCCGGCCCAGGTCTGGCTCACCGGCATCAGCTCCAGGGTGTTGATGTTGATGTGGGCCGGCTGGTTCATCACCCAGAAGATGGTCTCGGCGATGTCCTGCGGCTGGATCGGCTCGGCCCCGGCATAGGTCGCGTCATAGCGCGCCTGGTCGCCGCCGAAGCGCACCAGGGAGAACTCGCTCTCGCACAGGCCCGGCTCGATGTCGGTGACGCGCACCCCGGTGCCCACCAGGTCGTTGCGCAGGTTCAGCGAGAACTGCCGGACGAAGGCCTTGGTGCCGCCGTACACGTGGCTGCCCGGATAGAGGTAGGTGCCGGCGATGGAGCCGAGGTTGACGATGCCGGCGCCCCGGCCGTGGGCGATCAGGCGCGGCAGCAGCAGGCGGGTGCTGTAGAGCAGGCCCTTGATGTTGGTGTCCACCATGGTGTCCCAGTCATCCAGGCTGCACTTGGGCGCCGGATCGGTGCCCAGGGCCAGGCCGGCGTTGTTGATCAGCCCCTGCAGGCGGTCGAACTGGGCGGGCAGGCCGGCGATGGCGGCTTCCATGGCCTGGCGGTCACGCACGTCCACGGTCAGCGGCAGCACTTCGGTGTGGGCCGAGAGTTCGGCGGCCAGGGCCTTCAGGCGGTCTTCGCGGCGACCGGTGATGACCAGCTTCCAGCCCGCCTGGGCGAAGCGACGGGCACAGGCTTCGCCGAACCCGGAGGTGGCGCCGGTGATGAACAGGGTGGATGTCATGGAATCTCTCCTCGCTGGGGCGGGCTATGTCACGGGGCGCCCACAGTGCCAGAAAGCGGGCGGGTTATCCTAGCCCGTGGCGGATTTCCAGGCGGTCGCCAACGGGCCCTTGCAGGGCGTGGGATAGCGCCATCCGCCCCCAGGTTTTCCACAGGCAGGCCACAGGCTGTTCCACAGATCGTGGGGACAACTCCAGCGGGCCTTAGCGCGCCGGCCCGGCCGTTCGCCTTCATTCGTGAACGCCAGCAACCACGAGGCCTCCAGGGAATCCTGCCGGCGCTTCTGGTGATTTTTCGAGCAGCCTGCCCGGCGCCCCGGCGGCAGGGGCTGCCGGCCAGGGCTCCAGAGCTTGCCCACACAGTTATCCACAGGCCGCGGGGATAACTGCCAGGGCACTTCAAGGCCCACGCGCAAGCAACTGTTCTGCTTAAAAAAAGCCTGGCTGTACGAATCCCGAGCAAGCGCCGCGGACGACCGCCGGTCGGGCCTGGCAGCCAGCTGCCCACATGTTTTCAACAGCCCGGTCCACAGATTTTGTGCGCAGTGCGAGGCGCCCGCCTGAGCCTGTAGGGACGCACTCATTCGTCCAGGAAGCGTGCGATGCCGTAGGGTGGGCTTCAGCCCACGCTGATCACCGCTGGTGGGCTGCCCGGCCCACCCTACATGGCCGCTACGGACGGGCATCGATGCGGTTCGCCGAGCTCACCGCATCCTACGAACTACACACCGGCACGTCGCCGGTCGGGGCGTAGGGTGAATGGAGCGCCTGGGAAAACAGCGGCTTCCCAGGCCACTGACTCAGTGCCGTAGGGTGGGCTTCAGCCCACACTGACCACCGCTGGTGGGCTGAAGCGGAACGCCGCCCGGCCCACCCTGCATGGCCGCCACGTACGGGGCATCGATGCGGTTCGCTGAGCTCACCGCATCCTACGGACAGGCTCTGTGCGCCTTGGATGGCGCTTTTTCCATCCACCAATGGCGCTCGCCGTGACCCCGCCTGGTGGGCCGGTGGAGCGCCTGGCTCAGGCGCTGGCCAGCAGCACCCGCGCGGCCACCAGGTCTTCCAGGGCGTAGCCCACCGACTTGAACAGGGTGATCTCCGTGGCATCGCGTCGGGCGCCGCGTCCGGCGAGCAGGTCGCGCAGTTCGGTGTCGAGGCGGTCTGCGTCGAAGGCGCCGTCGGCCATGGCGAACAGCAGGTCGCCGGCTTCCTCCAGCGCGCCTTCGCGGGTGTCCACCACTACGCGGGCGCGGCCCACGGCGGCGGAGTCGGTCTCGCGCATGCTCGGCAGGAAGGCGCCGACCAGGTCGAGGTGTGTGCCGGGGCGCAGCCATTCGCCCCGCACCAGCGGCTCGCGGGAGGTGGTGACGCAGCTGATGCAGTCCGCCGTGGCCACGGCGCTGGCCAGGTCGCCGACCGCCTGCACCGGGTAGCCCTCGTCGCGCAGTGCGGTGGCCAACGCCGCCGCCTTGGCCGCGTCACGGCCCCAGAGTTCGATGCGGCGGTAGCCGCGCACGCAGGCATGGGCCCGCACCATGTGCCGCGCCAGGGTGCCGGTGCCCACCACCAGCAGGCGCTCGGCGTCGGGGCGCACCAGGTGGTCGGCCGCCAGGGCCGAGGTGCAGGCGGTGCGCCGGGCGGTGAGTTCGGAGGCTTCGAGCAGCGCCAGGGGCTGCCCGGTGACGTCGTCGAACAGGGCGAACACCGCCGCCACGGCGGGCAGGCCCTGGGCGCCGTTGCCGGGGAACACCGTCACCAGCTTCACGCCGACGCCCTGCCCGGTGCGCCACACCGGCATGCACAGCAGCGAGGCGTCCTGCGGCAGGGCGTGGCAGGCGCGCACCGGCGCCTCGGCGGGCTGCGCCAGGCCCTGGCGCAGGGCTTCGATGAGTGCGGGATAGGCCAGGGTCGCCGCGACCTCGGCATTGGTGAAGAAACGGATGCTGGACATGACGCGCTCCTTTGCCGGCACGGCCACCCTGTCGGTGGCCGCGTTCCAGGGGCAGCCGCCCCCGGTGGCCCGGGTGGCGGCGTGGGTGACGGCGGGCTAGTGGCCGCCGAGGTAGGCGTTGCGCACCTCCTGGTTGCCCAGGAGCTCTTCGCCGGTGCCGCTCATGCGGATCTCCCCGGTGACCATCACGTAGGCGCGGTCGGAGAGCTTCAGCGCATGGTTGGCGTTCTGCTCCACGAGGAAGATGGTCATGCCGCTCTTCGCCAGCTCCCGCAGGGTCTGGAAGATCTGCTTGACCACGATGGGCGCGAGCCCGAGGGACGGCTCGTCCAGCAGCAGCAGCCTGGGGCGGCTCATCAGCGCACGGGCGATGGCGAGCATCTGCTGCTCGCCGCCGGACATGGTCATGGCCCGCTGGTTGCGCCGTTCCTTGAGCCGGGGGAAGAGGTCGAACATGCGCTGCATGTCCTCGTCGGCGTGGGCGGTACCGATGGGGATGGTGCCCATCAGCAGGTTCTCCTCCACGCTCATGTCGGGGAACACGCGGCGCCCCTCGGGGGACTGGGCGATGCCGTTGGAGGCCACGTAGTGCGGCGACTTGCGGGTGATGTCGACGCCCTGGTAGAGGATCTGCCCGGCAGCCGCGCGGGGCTGGCCGAAGATCGACATCAGCAGGGTGGACTTACCGGCCCCGTTGGCGCCGATGAGGCTCACCGTCTCCCCTTCGTTGATGTGCAGGCTGACCTGGCGCAGGGCCTGGATGGGCCCGTAGAAGACGTCGACGTCCTTGAATTCGAGCAGGGGGGCACTCATGCGACCTCCTCCTCGTCGGCGCCCAGGTAGGCGGCGATCACCTTCGGGTCGTTGCGGATCGCGTCGGGGCCGCCCTGGGCGATCACCACGCCGTGGTCCAGCACCACGATGTGGTCGGAAATGCTCATCACCATGCCCATGTCGTGCTCGATCAACAGTACGGTCAGTTGGTGTTCGTCGCGCAGCGTGCGGATGATCCGGCTGAGCGCCTCGGTTTCCGCCGGGTTGAGGCCGGCGGCGGGTTCGTCCAGGCAGATCAGCTGCGGCCGGGTGCACATGGCGCGGGCGATCTCCAGGCGGCGCTGCTGGCCGTAGGAGAGTTCGCCGGCCAGGCGGTTGGCACAGTCGGTGAGGTCCACCACCTCCAGCCAGTAGAAGGCGTGGTCCAGGGCCTCCTGCTCGGCGCGGCGGAAACCCGGGGTGTTGAGCACACCGGCCAGCAGGTTGCGGTTGACCCACATGTGCTGGGCCACCAGCAGGTTCTCCACCACCGACATCTCCCGGAACAGGCGGATGTTCTGGAAGGTGCGCGCCAGCCCGGCGCGGTTCACCAGGTGGGTGCCGCCGAACATCTTGTAGTAGAGGCGGCTGCCGAAGCGCGCCGGGTTGACGAAGTCGGTGGGCTGGAAGGGCTCGCCGAGCACCTGGATGACGTCGGTGGAGGTACCCCGGGCGTCCAGCAGGATGCTGCCGCCGGTGGCCTTGTAGAAGCCGGTGAGGCAGTTGAACACCGTGGTCTTGCCGGCGCCGTTGGGGCCGATCAGGGCCGAGATGGAATGGCGCTGGATGTCCAGGCTGACGTCGTTGAGGGCCTTGATGCCGCCGAAGTGCATCATCAGGTTGCGCACGCTGAGGATGGTGTCCTGGCTCATGGCGCGACTCCTTTGCGCGGGGCGAAACCGGCACGGCTGATGCGGATCAGCCCGCGCGGCCGCCACATCATCATCACCACCATGAGGATGCCGAACATCAGCACCCGGTAGTCGGCGAAGCTGCGCAGCATCTCCGGGGCAATGGTCAGCACGAACGCGGCGATCACCACGCCGACGGTGGAGCCCATGCCGCCGAGCACCACGATGGCGAGGATCAGCGCCGACTCGAAGAAGGTGAAGGACGAGGGGTTCACGAAGCCCTGGTAACTGGCGAAGAACACCCCGGCGAGGCCCGCGGTGGAGGCGCCGAGCATGAAGGCGGAGAGCTTCACCAGCACATGGTTGAGGCCCAGGGAGCGGCAGGCGATCTCATCCTCGCGCAGCGCCTCCCAGGCCCGCCCGACGGGCATGCGGGTGAGGCGGTGCTTGATGTAGAGCACCAGCAGCACCACCAGGAACAGCACCACGTAGATGAACAGGAACTTCAGGTTGGGGTTGTAGGCGATGCCGAGGAACTCGTGGATCGGCGTCCCCCCGTCCTTGGCCCGCCGGCCGAACTCCAGGCCGAAGAAGGTCGGCGACGGCACCGACATGCCGTTGGGGCCGCCGGTGAAGCTCAGCCAGTTGTTCAGCACCAGGCGGATGATCTCACCGAAGCCGAGGGTGACGATGGCCAGGTAGTCGCCGTGCATGCGCAACACCGGGAAGCCGAGGATGGCCCCGGCCAGGGCAGCGGCCAGGGCGGCCAGCGGCAGCACGCTCCAGAAGCCCAGCCCCAGGTGCTCGTAGCCCAGCGCCAGGCCGTAGGCGCCGATGGCGTAGAAGGCCACGTAGCCGAGGTCGAGCAGGCCGGCGAGGCCGACCACGATGTTCAGCCCCAGGCCCAGCAGCACGTAGATCAGCCCGAGGATGACCACGGTGAGCAGGTACTTGCTGGCGAAGAAGGGGAAGATCACCGCGGCGACGATCACCAGCGGCAGCACCCAGCGCATCGCGCTGCGGTGGTCCGGCGGCAGCACATGGACGCCGGAGCCGCCGCGCTCGAAGCGCTCCAGCAGGCCGGTGCCGCCGGCGCTTTGCAGGTACAGGCTGAGGAGGAAGCGGCCGACCACCACGGCGCCGACCATCCAGGCGACGCGCTCCGGCTGCAGGTTGAAGCTGTAGCCGTCGAGCACCACCCCGACGATGGGGCCGAACACGATCAGCGCCAGCAGGCCGGCGACGATGGCGTCCACCAGGCTCTTCTTGATATCGATCTTGGAGGCAGAAGACATGCTTACACCTTGGCGACGTGCGGGCGGCCGAGCAGGCCCTGGGGACGGAAGATCAGGATCAGCACCAGCAGGGAGAAGCTGAAGACGTCCTTGTAGTCGGTGTTGACCATCCCGGAGAACTGCGCCTCGGCGACCCCGAGGATGATCCCGCCGAGCATCGCCCCGGGCAGCGAGCCGATGCCGCCGAGCACCGCGGCGGTGAACGCCTTGATGCCGATGATGAAGCCGGCATAGAAGTCGAAGGTGCCGTAGTTCATGGTGATCAGCACGCCGGCCAGCGCGGCCATGGCGGCGCCGATGACGAACACGTAGGAGATCACCCGGTCGGTGTTGATGCCGAGGATCGAGGCCATCTTGCGGTCCTGCTGGGTGGCGCGGCACATGCGCCCGAGCTTGGTGCGCTGGATCACGTAGGTGAGCACGCCCATGCCGATGAACGCGGCCACCAGGATGAACACCTTGGTGTAGGTGAGCTGCACGAAGCCCTCGCCGACGTGGAACTTCAGCGCGCCGTCCAGCAGCGTGGGCACGCCCTGCTGGCGGGCGCCCTGGGCCAGCTGCACGTAGTTCTGCAGGATCAGCGACATGCCGATGGCGGAGATCAGCGGCGCCAGGCGCGTGGAGTTGCGCAGCGGCTTGTAGGCGATGCGCTCGATCACGAAGCCGTAGATGCCGGTCACTGCGATGGTGAACAGCAAGGTGCCGAGGATCAGCAGCGGGAAGGACTCGAGCCCGAAGAAGGCCAGCAGCGCGAGGCCGATGGCCGAGAGGTAGGCGGAGATCATGTACACCTCGCCGTGGGCGAAGTTGATCATGCCGATGATGCCGTAAACCATGGTGTAGCCGATGGCGATGAGCCCGTAGACCGACCCGAGGGTCAGGCCGTTGATCAGCTGTTGCAGGAAGATGCCGTCCATTGATCAGTCTCGTCTTCTGGAGGACGGGCCTTGGGTTCGGCCAGCCCCCGCGAGTGAAATCGGACGGGTGCCACTGAATCGCCGTGTTACGTCGGGCAGTCGCCTGCGCGGCACAAGCAGGTGGGATTCGAGCGGGACCCGGAACACACCGGCCGGCCAGGTGCGGGTGGCGCCTGGCGGGCCGGCCGAGCCATTACGCCGGGGATCGGTCGCTCGAAGGCCGGGCGGCGTCGTGGACACCGCCGGGCCGGCGCGCGGCCGTTCCCGGCCGGCGCTTACTGCTGGTGGTACTTCCCTTGGTCATCCCACTCGTAGATCACGTAGTCGGACACCTTCAGGTCTCCCTTGGTATCCCACTCCTTCTTGCCCATCACGGTCTGCACCGGGTGCGACTTCAGCCAGGCGGACGCCTTGGCCGCGTCGTTGGCGCCGGCCCCGTTGAAGGCTGCGGCCAGGGCCTGCAGGGAGGCGTAGGAGTAGAGGGTGTAGCCTTCCGGCTCGAAGCCGTTGGCGCGGAACTTCTCGATCACGGCGGCGCCGTCGGCGATCTTGCGCGGGTCGGCGCCGAAGGTCATCAGCACGCCCTTGACGTACTGCGGGCCGCCGGCGGTGGTGACCAGCTCGTCGGTGACGATGCCGTCGCCGGAGAGGAACTTGGCGGTCAGGCCCTGCTCGCGCATCTGCCGGACCAGCGGGCCGGCCTCGGGGTGCAGGCCGCCGAAGTAGACCACTTCCGCCCCGCTGGCGCGGATCTTGGTGACCAGGGCGTTGAAGTCCTTCTCGCCACGGGTCAGGCCCTCGTACAGCACCTCCTTCACGCCGCGCTTGGCCAGCTGCGCCTTGGTGGCGTCGGCCAGGCCCTGGCCGTAGGTGTCCTTGTCGTGGACGATCGCCACCTTGGTGGCCTTGAGCACGTCGACGATGTAGTCGCCGGCGACGATACCCTGCTGGTCGTCACGGCCGCACATGCGGAACATGCCGGACAGGCCGCGCTCGGTGACCTGCGGGTTGGTGGAGCCGGGGGTGATGGCGATGATGCCCGCCTCGTCGTAGACCTCCGACGCCGGGATGGTGGAGGAGGAGCAGAAGTGCCCGACCACGCCGATGGCCTTGTCCTGGTCCACCAGGCGGTTGGCCACGGCCACGGCCTGCTTCGGTTCGCAGGCGTCGTCCGCCTTGACCAGCTTGATCTTCTCGCCGTTGACCCCACCGGCGGCATTGATGTCCTCGGCGGCCTGGCTCGCGCCACGCCAGTACTGCTCGCCGAAGGAGGCGTTGGCGCCGGTGTGCGGACCGGCCACGCCGATCACCACGTCGGCAAATGCCAGGGAAGACAGACTCATAACACTGGAAACCGCAACAGCCAGAACACCTTTCTTGAAAGACTTGTGAGGCATGGGAGTTGTGCTCCTGAGGGGGGTTATGTGTTGGCAGCGGTTACTTCAGCAAGCGCCGTGCCACTCGTTTTTGCGCGTCCTGAAAAAACGTCGTACAGCCCTCCGAACCGTCTGGAACGGCAACGTGCAACCCGCCTCCGGACAAAGGTGCAACCCGGCAGCACCCCTCCTTCCGGGCACTCGCCAGGCAATAGCAACCCCCGGCGCCGCAAGCGCAACCCCTGGTAACTGCCACTGTCACCGAAGTGCACACGCCTGGTGCGCGGGCGGCGGGCTCGCGCACCAATACAGGCTAGTGCATGACCGCCCGGGCGGCGGTCCGGATTGCCGACAGTGTGATGGACACGGCGTCGCAGGCCGGGCGAAGGCCCGGCTCGGCGTGCCGCTGTCGCGAAGGGGCCGCACCGCGCCCGGCCGGGCGGTCGGGGCGGTGGCCCATTAGATGACCACCCGCAGGCATTGCCCGGCGTGGTAGAGGGAGAAGCCCAGCTCGTACAGGCCGCTGCGCAGGCCCACGGCGGCCACCGGCGTCATCGGCTGGAAGGGCATCGGCAGGGCATCCGGCGAGGCGCCCAGCAGGTAGTCGGCGAAGGCGCGCCCGACCACGGTGCCGGTGGTGACGCCCCGGCCGTTGTAGCCGGTGACCGCCACCAGCCCGGGGGCCGGCTCGAACAGGCGCATCAGGTGGTCCGGGGTGAAGGCGATGCAGCCGGTCCAGGTGTGGGTCCACTCCACCTTGCCCAGGTAGGGGAAGTAGTGGCCCTGGATGCGGTCGGCCCAGGCCTTGAGGAACCACAGCGGCTTCTGCGCGCCATTGCCCAGGCTGCCCAGCAGCAGGCGGCCCTCAGCGTCGCGGCGGATGCTGCTGAGCACCTGGCGGGTGTCCCAGGAGCCCTGCCCGCCCGGCAGGATGCGCGCGGCAGCCTCACCGGTCAGCGGCGCCGAGGCCACCTGGTAATAGAAGCCGGGGAAGAAGTGGCGGCGCAGCTCGGTCCACTCCCCTTCGGTGTAGGCGTTGGAGGCGATGACCACCTGGGGCGCCATCACGGTGCCGCGCTCGGTGGCGACGCACCAGAGCGAGCCCTGGCGCTCCAGCCGGTTCACCGCGCTGTGGTGGAACAACTGGCCGCCCTGCCCCACCACCGCCCGCGCCAGCCCACGGGTGTAGCCCATGGGGTTGAGGGTGCCGGCGCGGCGGTCCAGCAGGGCCGCGGCGATGCGGTCGGTGCCGGTGGCGTCGCGGCAGGCCTGGCCGGTGAGCAGTTCCACCGGGGCGCCACGCCGCTGCCACTGGGCACAGCGGCTGGCGAGGTCGGCCTGGCCACGGGCGTTGTGGGCCATGTGCAGGGTGCCTTCGCGGCGCAGCTGGCAGTCGATGCCGTAGCGTTCGATCACCTCGAACACCTGGGCCGGGGCGCCGCCGAGGGTGCGGTTGAGGCGCTCGCCGACCGCCTCGCCGAGCCCGGCGACGATGTCGTCCGGCGGAATCCACAGGCCGGCGTTGACCAGCCCGACGTTGCGCCCGGAGCCGCCGTGGCCCGCTTCATGGGCCTCCAGCACGCACACCCGGCGCCCCGCCTCCAGCAGGCGCAGGGCGGCGTTCAGGCCGGTGATGCCACCACCGATGACGCAGACGTCGGCCCGGACCTCGCCGGACAGCGCGGCGGCCTCGGGCAACGCCGGTGTCACGGACTCCCAGAGACAGGACGAACGCAGGGACATGCACGACTCCTCAGGGCCGGTGTAGCGACCCGCTCAATCGAAGGTGATGCCCTGGGCCAGCGGCAGCTCGTGGGAATAGTTCACGGTGTTGGTCTGCCGGCGCATGTAGGCCTTCCAGGCGTCGGAGCCGGATTCGCGGCCACCGCCGGTTTCCTTCTCGCCGCCGAAGGCGCCGCCGATCTCCGCCCCGCTGGGGCCGATGTTGACGTTGGCGATGCCGCAGTCGCTGCCCACCGCCGACTGGAAGCGTTCCGCCTCGCGCACGTCGGTGGTGAACAGGCAGGACGACAGGCCCTGGGGCACGGCGTTGTTCAGCGCCACCGCCTCGTCGAAGTCGCGGTAGCCGATGACGTAGAGGATCGGCGCGAAGGTCTCGTGGCACACCACCTCGGTCTGTCCCGGCATCTCGACGATGGCCGGCGACACGTAGTAGCCGCCGGGGTAGCGCTCGGCCAGCTGGCGCTCGCCGCCGAACACCGTGCCGCCTTCGGCGCGGGCCTTGTCCAGCGCGGCCTGCATGGCCTCGAAGCTGCCCCGGTCGATCAGCGGGCCGACCAGGTTGCCCTCCAGCGGGTGGCCGATGCGCACGCGGGCATAGGCGACCTTGAGGCGCTCGACGATCTCGGCCTTCACCGACTCGTGGGCGATCAGCCGGCGCAGGGTGGTGCAGCGCTGGCCGGCGGTGCCGACGGCGCTGAAGAGGATGGCCCGCACCGCCAGGTCGAGGTCGGCGCTGGGGGCGAGGATCATCGCGTTGTTGCCGCCCAGTTCGAGGATGCTGCGGCCGAAGCGCGCAGCCACCCGGGGCGCCACTTCGCGGCCCATGCGGGTGCTGCCGGTGGCGCTGACCAGCGCCACGCGACGGTCGTCCACCAGCGCCTCGCCGGCCTCGCGGGCACCCAGCAGGACCTGGCAGAGGTGCGCCGGGGCCTCGGTGAACTCAGCGGCCACGCGCTCGAACAGCGCCTGGCAGGCCAGGGCGGTGAGCGGGGTCTTCTCCGAGGGCTTCCACACCACGCTGTTGCCGCACACCAGCGCCAGCGCGGCGTTCCACGACCACACCGCCACCGGGAAGTTGAAGGCGCTGATCACCCCGACCACGCCCAGCGGGTGCCAGGTCTCGCGCATGTGGTGGCCCGGCCGCTCGGAGGCGATGGTCAGCCCGTAGAGCTGGCGCGACAGGCCGACGGCGAAGTCGCAGATGTCGATCATCTCCTGCACTTCGCCCAGGCCTTCCTGGGCGATCTTGCCGGCCTCCCAGGAGACCAGCTCGCCGAGGTCCGCCTTGTGCGCCCGCAGCGCCTCGCCGAAGCGGCGCAGCAGCTCGCCCCGGCGCGGCGCCGGCACCTGGCGCCAGGCCTGGAAGGCGGCGTCGGCCCGCTCGATGCAGGCCCGCGCCTCGTCACGGCCCTGCAGCCGCACCTGGCCGATGACACTGCCGTCGATGGGGGTGTGCACGGCGTGATCGCCCTGCTGGTAGAGGCCGGGGGCGACGCCGAGGCGATCGAGCAATGCGGCAACCATGGGAACTCCTGGAAAGCACGGGATGAAAGGTCGGCGCCAGTATTAGCCGCTCCGGGGGCTTGCCAACAAACGACCTTTGCTCCACATATCATTCCGTTTGCTCATGAACCCCAGCCGCCCGGACCCGCCCCATGCTCAAGCGCCACATGCCCTCCCTCACCGCCCTGCAATGCTTCGAGGCCGTGGCCCGGCACCTGAGCTTCACCCGCGCGTCGGAAGAGCTGGCGCTGACCCAGAGCGCCGTGAGCAAGCAGGTGGCGCAGCTGGAGGACATGCTCCAGCACCTGCTGTTCCGCCGCGTGCGCCGGCGCCTGCAGCTGACCCCGGCGGGTGCGCTGTACCTGGCCGAGGTGCGCAAGATCCTCACCCAGGTGGAGATGTCGACCCACTACATGCTGTCCTACGGCGGCGAGACCGAGGTGCTGCGGGTGGCGACGCCGCCCACCTTCGGCGCGCGCTGGCTGATCCCGCGCCTGAAGGGCTGGCGCCTGCGCCACCCGAACATCCACCTGGACGTGCGCAACGAGCTGGAGCCGGATGCACTGGTGCAGGGCCGCGCCGACGTGGCGCTGTTCTTCGGCCAGGGCGCGCTGCCCGGCGCCGAGTGCATCCGCCTGTTCAGCGAGGAAGTGGTGCCGGTGTGCGCGCCCTCCACCCTGCCCGAGGCGACCTTCACCGACCCCACCCAACTCACCCGCCTGGTGCTGCTGCAGAACGCCACCCGCCCGGAAGCCTGGCACGAGTGGTTCCAGAGCCAGGGCCGGCACACCGAGCACAGCTACCACGGGCCGCGCTTCGACACCTCCTACATGTGCATCCGCGCCGCCCAGGCCGGCTGCGGCGTGGCCCTGCTGCCGCGCTTCCTGGTGGAAGAAGAGCTGGCCGAGGGCAAGCTGGCGATCCCCTGGGACCACGCCATGCCCAGCCGCAATGCCTACTACCTGGCCTACCCCGAACACACCGCCGAGGTGCCCAAGGTGCGCGACTTCGTGCGCTGGATGCGCGAGCAGCTGGAACCGCCCCATCAGGAAAAAACGGAATGAATGCAGCGGATTTTTTCGTTTGCCGCGCCCCCGCCCGGCTGCTTGGATAACGCCATCGTCCTCGCCGCTGGAAGCCGCCGATGTCCACCGACCGCCTGTTCGACCTGGTTGCCCATGTGATCGGCCCCGACGCCGCCCACTGGGTGCGCACCCACGTGGAAGTGCCCGAGGGCCTGGCCGCCTTCCCCTTCGATGACCGGCGGGTGCACCGCGCCTGGCTGGCCGAGGCGCTCAACCTGTGCCTGTTCCACAAGCTGGTGGAGGCGGTGCCCATCGGCCGCACCTACGTCGAGGAACAGCGCGCCGCCAGGCGCCAGGTGTGCTTCGACCACGGCGCCATCCGCACCGTCGACTGGCCGGACAACGGCGCGCTGCCGCGCGGTCGCCAGGCCTTCAACCGCCTGCTGGAGCCCCTGGGCTTCACCGACGTGCGCACCTACCCGCTGACCCGCCTGAACATGACCGGGCACGCCTACCGCCACCTCGACCTGCCGGAGGACATCGCCCAGTTCTTCGTCTCCGAACTGCACCCGGGACGCTTCAGCGAAGGCTTCCGCGAGGCCGTGATCCGCGTGGTGGGACAGAGCCGCGATCCGCTCTCGCCCACGCACCTGGCGGTGCTCGACCAGCTCTGGCGGGAGCGCCAGTGCAGCCCGGCCCAGGCCCGCGAGCTGCTCCCGGCGCTCCACGCCGCCTTCGACCGCCAGCACCCGACCCCGCACGAAGCGGACTACTTGCGCCTGCGGGAGGAAAGCGTGGAGATGGCCTGGATCGCCACCGAGGGCAACATGTTCAACCACCTGACCGACCGCGTCGCCGACCTGGAGGCGCTGGTGGCCGAGCAGAACGCCAAGGGCCGGCCGATGAAGCCGAGCATCGAGATCTCTGCCTCCGGCCGCGTCCTGCAGACCGCCTACCGCGCCGTGCAGGTCCGGCGCGAGCTGCTGGACGCCAGCGGCCGCCCGGTGCAGCGGGAGGTGCCGGGGTCCTTCGTGGAGTTCATCCAGCGCCGGGTGGACGACAGCACCGGCCGCCTGGACCTGGCCTTCGACAGCAGCAATGCCCAGGGCATCTTCAAGATGACGGCGGGGCAGGTCGGGGCCTGATACGGGCCTCCCTGCCCGGGAGTTCGCGAGCAGAGCTCGCCCCTGCACACCGCGCGTCGCCGGTCGGGCGTAGGTGGATGGCGCTCTTTCCATCCACCATTGGCGCTCGCCGTGACCCCGCCTGGTGGACAAAAAACACCCATGAAAAAGGCCGCTTCGATGAGCGGCCTTCTTGCCTTGCCTGAGTGATCAGTCGACCAGGGCCAGGTTGCCCTTCATCATCGCCACGTGGCCGGGGAACGAGCAGAAGAACTCGTAGCTTTCACCCGCAGCCAGCTTGGACACGTCGAAGGAGACGCTGGTGCTCTCGCCGCCACCGATCAGCTTGGTGTGGGCGATGATGCGGGCGTCGTCGGCCTTCAGGTAGTCCTTGTCGACACCGGCGGCCATGCCTTCGGTGGCAACCGGCTGGGCGTCAGCGGTCTTGGTCAGCACCCAGTTGTGACCCATCACGTTCTTGGGCAGCTTGCCCACGTGCTTGAGGTTCACGGTGAAGCTCTTGCAGCTCTTGCTGACCTTGATTTCCTTGGTATTGAAGGTCATCTGGTCGGTGGCCTCGACATCCACGGAGCATTCAGCAGCGAGCAGCGGAGCACTGGCCAGGGCCAGCACGGATGCAACGACGAGCTTGCGAATCATGGGTTTCTCCTTGGCAGGTTTGGGCAAAGCGCCCGACACGGAAGACTGCCTGACTCGAGCGCCAGTTCCCATAACCTGCGGCAACGGGCCGCACGATTGGCAACCGCCTATGAGGGCGATGCAAAGCCTTGTCGTGCAGGCCACGGCGAGCGCCCCTAGGCTGTGCACGTCATCCCAACGGAGCCTTGCCATGAACTTCCTGCAGAGCCTGCTCGCCGCCTACGCCGCTGGCGCCAGCGGCACCTGCGCCGACTGAACCCGGCGCGTCCCTACCGTTCGGAAGCTGCGCCCATGCGCCGCTTCCGGGACGGGTGCGAAGTCGGTAATCTTGCGCGCTTTTTTTCGCCAGGAACCGATCATGACCTTGCGCTCCGTCTGCGTATTCTGCGGCGCCAGCCCCGGCGCCAACCCCATCTACCAACGCGCGGCCAGCGACCTGGGCCGTACCCTCGCCGAGCGCGGCATCACCCTGGTGTACGGCGGTGGCGCCGTGGGCCTGATGGGCACCGTGGCCGATGCAGCCCTGGCTGCTGGCGGCGAGGTGATCGGCATCATCCCGCGCAGCCTGGAAGAGGCGGAGATCGGCCACAAGGGCCTGAGCCGCCTGGAAGTGGTCGACGGCATGCACGCGCGCAAGGCCCGCATGGCCGAACTGGCCGACGCCTTCATCGCCCTGCCCGGCGGCCTGGGCACCCTGGAGGAACTGTTCGAGGTGTGGACCTGGGGCCAGCTCGGCTACCACAGCAAGCCCCTGGGCCTGCTGGAGGTGAACAGCTTCTACGGCAAGCTCACCGAGTTCCTCGACCACCTGGTGGAAGAGCGCTTCGTGCGTGACCAGCACCGCGGCATGCTGCAGGTCGGCGGCACCCCCGACCAGTTGCTCGGCCGCCTGGAAGCCTGGCAGCCCACCGTCGCGCCCAAGTGGGTGGACCGCAAGCCGCACTGACCGCTGGACAGCCCGTGGGGCGCTGCAGCACCCTGGCGCCCGGGCCGATCCGGCCCGCGCAGGGAGTGCCCCATGGCCGATGACCAGGACCGCATCAAGGTCTACTACAACAGCGCCTGCCCGGTGTGCCGGGCAGGCATCGAAGGGCAGAAGGACAAGACCACCGCCTGCCAGGTGCAATGGGCCGACATCCACCAGGACAACGACGCCGTCGCAGAGATCGGCGAATCGCTGGAATACGTGCGCGAGCGCCTGCACGTGGTGGATGAACAGGGCGTGAAGCGCATGGGCGTGGACGCCTTCATCGTGCTCTGGCGCCACTCGCCGAAGGAGCGCTGGAAGGCCCGCCTGTTGTCACTGCCTCTTGTCCATTCGCTGGCGCAGCTGGGCTACAAGGCCTTCGCCCGCCTGCTCTACCACTGGAACCGACGCAAAGGACACTGGTGACCCATGGACCTGGAAACCCTTTCCCCCCTCACCGACGCCGACCGCCAGCGCCTGGCAGCCATCTGGGAAGCCGCCGTGCGCGCCACCCATCACTTCCTTGGCGAAGACGACATCGACTTCTTCCGCCCCCTGGTGCGCGACACCTACCTGGACTGCGTACGGCTCACCGCCGCACGGGATGCGGCCGGCCAGTTGCACGGCTTCGTCGGCACCGCCGAGGGCAAGGTGGAGATGCTCTTCGTCGACCCGGCCTGCCACGGCCAGGGCCTGGGGCGCCGCCTGATGCAACACGCCATCGACGTGGACGGCGCCCGCGCGGTGGATGTGAACGAGCAGAACCCGCAGGCCGTGGGCTTCTACCACCACCTGGGCTTCGAGCTGGAGCAGCGCTCCGAGCTGGACGGCTCCGGCCGCCCCTTCCCCATCCTGCACCTGCGTCTGCGTCTGCCCGGCTGAACCGCCGGGCGGCAGGCTCCTGAAAGAACTGGTTACACATTGTTTTTAGCACTATAGTGCCAACTCAATAAAAACAATGACGGAGCCTGCCATGCGTATCGCCCCTCTCTCCCTCCTTGCGCTGTCACTCGTCCTGGCCGCCTGCGGCGAGCAGGACAAGGCACCCACCACCCACGCGGACTTCCAGAAGGACCTGCAGGCCAGGCTGATCAAGGCCAAGCCGGGCACCGTCATCGAGATTCCCGCCGGCACCTACCAGCTCGACCGCAGCCTCAGCCTCAAGGTCAGCGGCGTGACCCTGAAGGGCGCCGGGATGGACAAGACCATCCTCAACTTCAAGGGCCAGAAGGCCGGCGCCGAAGGGCTGCTGGTGGATGCCTCGGACTTCACCATCGAGGACCTGGCCCTGGAGGACACCAAGGGCGATGCGCTCAAGGTGGTGGGCGGCAAGAACATCGTCATCCGCAACGTGCGCACCGAATGGACCAACGGCCCGGCCACCGAGAACGGCGCCTACGGCATCTACCCGGTGCAGACCGAGAACACCCTGATCGAAGGCGCGGTGGCCATCGGCGCCTCCGACGCCGGCATCTACGTCGGCCAGTCGCGCAACGTGGTGGTGCGCAACAGCCGCGCCGAGCGCAACGTCGCCGGCATCGAGATCGAGAACACCATCGGCGCCGACGTCTACGACAACGTCGCCACCGGCAACACCGGCGGCATCCTCGTGTTCAACATGCCCAACCTGCAGCAGCCGGGGCACGGCACCCGGGTCTACCGCAACCAGGTCAAGGACAACGACCACGACAACTTCGGCCACAAGGGCACCCCGGTGGCCAGCGTGCCGGCGGGCTCCGGCGTGGTGATCAACTCCAACGACGACGTGGAGATCTTCGACAACGATATCGGCGGCCACCGCACCGCCAACGTCATCGTCAGCAGCTACTTCAGCACCGGCTACACCAACCTCTCCACCTCGGAGAGCTTCGACCCCTACCCCGAGCGCATCTACATCCACGGCAACCGCTTCGGACCGGGCGGCGACAGCCCCGACAACCTCGAACTCAAGGCCCTCAAGCTGGCCAAGTTCGGCCTCAACGGCCGCCTGCCGGACATCCTCTGGGACGGCTACGTGAACCCCGCCAAGCGGGTGGACGGCAAGCTGCCGGCGGAGCTGGGCATCTGCGTCGACAACGGCGAGGCCACGCTGATCAACGTCGACGGCCCCAACGGCTACAAGAACATCAGCACCGACATGAGCGCCCACCGCTGCACGCTGCCGCGCCTGCCGGAAATCGTCCTCGGCACCCCGGCCAAGGCGCCTGGCGCATGAAGGGGCGCGCGCTCCTGCTGGCGCTGCTGCTCCTCGCCGGTTGCGGCCGGGAGCAGGCGCCGCGCTTCATGCCCGAAGGCGATGCCTACCCGGAGACGCTCAGCCAGTGGGGCATGCTGCACCTGCGCGACGGGCACCTCACGCCCGCCGCCGAGGTGCTGCCCTACGACCTGAACACCCCGCTGTTCACCGACTACGCGCACAAGCTGCGCACCGTCTGGATGCCGGCGGGCCAGGCCGCGCAGTACGGCGAGGACCACTTCGACTACCCGGTGGGCACGGTGCTGACCAAGACCTTCTACTACCCGAAGGACGCCCAGGGCCGCCTGCTGAAGAACACCCGCGACGAGCGCGACCCGGCCAAGGGCCTGGCCCTGGACCAGGTGCGGCTGGTGGAGACGCGCATCCTGCTGCGCCAGAAGGACGGCTGGGTGGCCCTGCCCTACGTGTGGGACGAGGCCCAGCGCGAAGCGACCCTGGAATGGGCCGGCGCCAGCCTGGACCTGACCCTGCAGGACGACGCCGGGCAGCCCCTGGCGGTGGACTACCAGGTGCCCGACGCCAACCAGTGCGCTGGCTGCCACGAAGAGCGCCACGGCGAGGGCGTGCGCCCGCTCGGACCCAAGGTTCGCCATCTGAACCGCGAGCTGGTTTACGTCGACGGCAACGCCAACCAGCTGGAACGCTGGCAGGCCCGGGGCTTTCTCGCCGGCGTACCGGGGCCGGTCGCCGACCTGCCGCGCAACGCGCTGTTCGGCCACCCGCGCTCTGACGAGCCCCTGGAGCACCAGGCCCGCAGCTACCTGGACGCCAACTGCGGCCACTGCCACAACCCCAAGGGGCCGGCGCGCACCTCCGGGTTATTCCTCGATGCGGCGGCCGCGATGGGCATCAACTACGGCCTGTGCAAGCAGCCGGTGGCGGCAGGCAAGGGCTCCGGCGACCGCCTGGTGGACATCCACCCCGGCCAGCCCGACGCCTCGGTGCTCACCTACCGCGTCGAAAGCACCGACCCCAGCGTGATGATGCCGGAGCTGGGCCGCTCCACTACCCACCGCGAGGGCCTGGACATCCTCCAACGCTGGATCGCCAGCCTGCCGGGCAACTGCCAGGGCTAGATCCGCGCCGCGCCGTCGGTAGACGTGAAGAGCGACGTCCGCCCTACCGACTGACTCGGGCCTCCCGGGCTGAAGCCCGGGCTACCCATGCCGCGCCCTGTGGGAGCGGATTCATCCGCGATGGGGCGGGCACGGCTGCCTCGGCCTGCGCGCCGGTCATCTTCCCTGTCTAAGCTCACCCGCGGACCCGACCCGAGGGCGGCACGAACCATTTTCGTGCAGGCCGCTCGAAACGGTGCGGTTGCGGCCCCAATGCGGTGCCGCAAGCGCCGTCGACCACCCCAAAACAGGACCCTGGCCGCTGGCATGAGACTTGCGCAGCAGGCTCATCGCCCAGGCTCGCAGGAGGCACGCCGTGTCGATCCACGTCGCTCTGCATCACGTCACCCACTACCGCTACGACCGGGCCATCGCCCTCGGCCCGCAGGTGATCCGCCTGCGCCCGGCACCCCACAGCCGCACCCGCATCCTCGGCTACAGCCTGAAGGTGCTGCCCGAGCAGCACTTCATCAACTGGCAGCAGGACCCCCAGGGCAACTACCTGGCGCGCCTGGTGTTCCCGGAGAAGACCGGCGAACTCAAGGTCGAAGTGGATCTGGTGGCCGAGATGGCGGTGTTCAACCCCTTCGACTTCTTCCTCGAGCCCTACGCCGAGCTGGCGCCCTTCGACTACACCGCCGACGAAGCCCGCGAACTGGCGCCCTACCTGATCCGCCTGCCGGCCACGCCGCTGTTCGCCGACTACCTGGCCGGCGTGGACCGCACGCCCCGGGGCACGGTGGATTTCCTGGTGGAGCTGAACCAGCGCCTGGCCAACGACATCCGCTACCTGATCCGCCTGGAGCCGGGGGTGCAGAGCCCGGAGGAGAGCCTGGAGAAGGGCTCCGGCTCCTGCCGCGACTCCGCCTGGCTGCTGGTGCAGCTGCTGCGCCACCTGGGCCTGGCGGCGCGCTTCGTCTCCGGCTACCTGATCCAGCTCACCGCCGACCAGAAGGCCCTCGACGGCCCCAGCGGCACCGAGGTGGACTTCACCGACCTGCACGCCTGGTGCGAGGTGTACCTGCCCGGCGCCGGCTGGATCGGCCTGGACCCCACCTCCGGGCTGTTCGCCGGTGAAGGCCACATCCCGCTCGCCTGCAGCCCCGAGCCCTCCTCCGCCGCGCCCATCAGCGGGATGCTGGAGGAATGCGAATGCGAGTTCAGCCACAGCATGCGCGTGGAGCGGGTCTGGGAAGCGCCCCGGGTCACCCGCCCCTACAGCGACGCGCAATGGCAGGCCATCCAGGACCTCGGCCGGCGCATCGACCGCGACATGCAAGCCCGCGACGTGCGCCTGACCATGGGCGGCGAGCCGACCTTCGTCGCCATCGACTACCCCGACGACCCGGAGTGGAACACCGCCGCCCTCGGCCCCAACAAGCGTCGCCTGGCGGCCGAGCTGTTCCACCGCCTGCGCGACCACTACGCGCCCCAGGGCCTGGTGCACTTCGGCCAGGGCAAGTGGTACCCCGGCGAGCAGTTGCCGCGCTGGTCGCTGAACTGCTTCTGGCGCAAGGACGGCGAGCCGGTCTGGCAGGACCGCGCCCTGCTAGCCGACGAACGCCGCGACTACGGCGCCGACGCCGAGCTGGCGGCGCGCTTCCTGGCCGGCGTGGCGCAGCAGCTGGGCCTGCCGGACTCGGCGCTGTTCCCGGCCTATGAAGACGCCCTCTACTACCTGTGGCGCGAGCGCCGCCTGCCGATCAACGTCACCCCGGACGACCCGCGCCTGGCCGACCCGCTGGAGCGTGAACGCCTGCGCCGGGTGTTCGAGCGCGGCCTGGGCAGCGTGGTCGGGCAGGTGCTGCCGCTGGCACGCAGCCCGGCTGGCAACGCCTGGCAGACCGGCCCCTGGTTCCTGCGGGACGAACACTGCCGGCTGATCCCTGGCGACTCGCCGCTGGGCTATCGCCTGCCGCTGGACTCGCAGCCCTGGGTCAGCGAGGCGGACTACCCCTACGTGCAGGCCGCCGACCCCAGCCAGGCCTTCCCCCCGCTGCGCCGAGCCACCGAGCTGCGCACCCAGCCGCGCCATTGGACTGCCACGCCGGCACAGCAGCCGCCAGGCCCGCACCAGTCCGCCGGCGGCATCACCCGCACCGCCCTCTGCGCCGAGCCCCGCGAGGGCCGGCTGTACCTGTTCATGCCGCCGCTGGGGGAGCTGGAGGCCTACCTGGAACTGGTGGCCGCCATCGAGGCCACCGCCGGGGCCCTGGCCTGCCCGGTGCTGCTGGAGGGCTACGAGCCTCCTCGCGACCCGCGCCTGGAATGCTTCCGCGTCACCCCGGATCCGGGCGTGATCGAGGTAAACATCCACCCGGCCAGCAGCTGGGACGAGCTGGAGGAGCGCACCGAGTTCCTCTACGAGGCAGCCCGGCAGACGCGGCTGGCCAGCGAGAAGTTCATGGTCGACGGCCGCCATGTCGGCACCGGCGGCGGCAACCATTTCGTCCTCGGCGGCGCCACCCCGGCGGACTCGCCCTTCCTGCGCCGTCCGGACCTGCTGCGCAGCCTGGTGAGCTACTGGCACAACCACCCGTCGCTGTCGTACCTGTTCTCCGGCCTGTTCATCGGCCCCACCTCCCAGGCGCCCCGGGTGGACGAGGCGCGCAACGATGCGCTCTACGAGCTGGAAGTGGCCTTCTCGCAGATGCCCGCACCCGGCAGCGACTGCCCGCCCTGGCTGGTGGACCGGCTGCTGCGCAACCTGCTGGTGGACGTGACCGGCAACACCCACCGTGCCGAGTTCTGCATCGACAAGCTCTATTCCCCCGACAGCGCCAGCGGCCGCCTGGGCCTGCTGGAGCTGCGCGCCTTCGAGATGCCGCCCCACGCACGCATGAGCCTGGCCCAGCAGTTGCTGCTG
Organism: Pseudomonas sp. SLBN-26; assembly: GCF_006715895.1. Classification (NCBI taxonomy): domain Bacteria; kingdom Pseudomonadati; phylum Pseudomonadota; class Gammaproteobacteria; order Pseudomonadales; family Pseudomonadaceae; genus Pseudomonas; species Pseudomonas sp. SLBN-26. The sequence goes on along the minus strand of NZ_VFOB01000001.1, from coordinate 5,025,239 downwards.
CGCGGGCTGGTGGCGCGCTTCTGGGAGGCGCCCTACGCGCCGCCGAAGCTGGCCCGCTGGGGCACCGACCTGCATGACCGCTTCATGCTGCCGCACGTCGTCCGCCAGGACTTCGAGGACGTGGTGCAGGAGCTGAACGAGGCCGGCTACCCGGTGCGCAGCGACTGGTTCGACCCGCACTTCGAGTTCCGCTTCCCGCGGTACGGCGACTTCGCCGTGAAGGGCATCGAGCTGGAGCTGCGTCAGGCCCTGGAGCCCTGGCACGTGCTCGGCGAGGAAGGCGCCATCGGCGGCACCGTGCGCTACGTCGACTCATCCCTGGAGCGGGTGCAGGTGCGCCTCGGCGGCCTGGCCCCGGACCGCTACGTGCTGACCTGCAACGGTGAACCGGTGCCGCTGCAGAACACCGGCCGGGTCGGCGAGTACATCGGTGCCGTGCGCTACCGCGCCTGGCAGCCGGCCGCGTGCCTGCAGCCCACCATCGGCGTGCACGCGCCCTTGGTGTTCGACCTGGTCGACACCTGGATGCAGCGCTCCCTGGGCGGCTGCCAGTACCATGTGGCCCACCCGGGCGGGCGCAACTACGAGCGCGTGCCGGTCAACGCCTACGAGGCGGAAAGCCGGCGCCTGGCGCGTTTCTTCCGCCACGGGCACACCCCCGGCACGCTGGAGGTCACCGCCCCGGCGAGGAGCGACGAACTGCCCATGACCCTGGACCTGCGCCGCCGCTGATCCGGGCCACCCTGAACCGAGTCCCCGATGCCTGACCTGCTCGCCCACTACCCCTACAGCCCCACCGCCTACCACGAGCTGCTGGAGGCGGAGGGGCGTGTGCGCCCCCACTGGCAGCGCCTGCACCAGCAACTGGCGCGCAGCGGCGCGGCCCAGCTGCGCCAGCGCCAGGAGCTGCTGGTGCGGCAGATCCAGGAGAACGGCGTCACCTACAACGTCTACGCCGACCCCAAGGGCACCGACCGCCCCTGGGAGCTGGACCTGCTGCCGAACCTGCTCAGCGCGGCGGAATGGGCCCCCATCGCCGCCGGCGTGGCCCAGCGCGCACGCCTGCTGGACGCGGTGCTAGCCGACCTCTACGGCGAGCAGCGCCTGGTGGGCGAGGGCCTGCTGCCCAGCGAGCTGGTGTTCGGCCACACCAGCTTCCTCTGGCCCTGCCAGGGCATCCGCCCGGCGGGCGGGCGCTTCCTGCACAGCTACGCGGTGGACCTGGCGCGCGATGCCGACGGCCAGTGGCACGTGCTGGCCGACCGCACCCAGGCCCCTTCCGGCGCGGGCTATGCGCTGGAGAACCGGCAGATCGTTTCCCGCGCCCTGCCGGAGCTGTACCGCGACCTGCGGGTGCAGTACCTGGCCGGCTACTTCCGCGCCCTGCAGGACACCCTGCTGCGCCAGGCCCCCAGCGATGGCGAGACGCCGCTGGTGGTGCTGCTGACCCCCGGACGCTTCAACGAGACCTACTTCGAGCACCTGTACCTGGCCCGCCAGCTGGGCTTCCCCCTGGTGGAAGGCAGCGACCTGACGGTGCGCGACGCCACCCTCTACCTGAAGACCCTGGGCGGCCTGAAGCGCGTGCACGCCGTACTGCGCCGCCTGGATGACGACTTCTGCGACCCGCTGGAGCTGCGCACCGACTCGGCCCTGGGCGTGCCTGGCCTGCTGGAGGCGGTGCGCCAAGGCCGGGTGCTGGTGGCCAATGCCCTGGGCAGCGGCGTGCTGGAATCACCGGGGCTGCTGGGCTTCCTGCCGGGGGTGAACCGCCGCCTGTTCGGCGAGGAGCTGCTGCTGCCCACCGTGGGCACCCGCTGGTGCGGCGAGCCGGGCGCGCTGGGGGACATCCTCACCGGGCTGGAGGGGCTGGTGATCAAGCCGGCCTTCCCTTCCCAGAGTTTCGAACCGGTCTTCGGCCACACCCTCTCGGCCCCCGAGCGCGAGGCCCTGCACCAGCGCCTGCGGGCACGCCCCCACGCCTACGTGGCGCAGCACCAGGCGCAGCTGTCGCTGGCCCCGGTGTGGCAGCCGGACCACGGCGGCACCCTGCAGGCCCGCGCCATCGGCATGCGGGTGTTCGCGGTGGCCACGGCCGACGGCGGCTACTGGGTGATGCCCGGCGGGCTGACGCGGGTGGCCTCGGAGGCGGATGCCGAGGTGGTGTCCATGCAGCGTGGCGGCGCCAGCAAGGACACCTGGGTGCTGGCCGACCGCCCGGTGACCGGGGAACCGCTGCGCCCGCGCGAACTGGGGGTGCGCGACCTGGTGCGCCAGGACCCGTACCTGCCCTCGCGGCTGGTGGAGAACCTGTTCTGGTTCGGCCGCTACGCCGAGCGCTGCGACGACTCGGCGCGCTTGCTGCGGGTGGTGCTGACCCGCTACGTGGACGCCGACGGCGACGAGCAGGCGCTGCACAGCGCATTGCACCTGGCCGGCCAGCTGGGGCAGTTGCCGGCCGGCGAGGCGCCCCTGGAGCGGCGCCTGCTGGACGCTTTGCTGAGCGAGGAGTGGCCCTTCAGCCTGCGCGCCAACCTGCGCCGGCTGCACTGGTCCGCCGCCCAGGTGCGCGGGCGCCTGTCGCGGGAGAACTGGCACGCGCTGCTGGAGCTGCAACGCGAGGTGAATGCCCTCGACCCGCACCAGGTGGACCTAGGCGATGCCCTGGACTTCCTCGGGCGGCTGCTGATGTCGATGGCGGCACTGTCGGGCTTCGCCCTGGACGACATGACCCGCGACGACGGCTGGCGCTTCCTGATGATCGGCCGGCGCATCGAGCGGGTGCAGTTCTTCGCCGAGGCCATCGCCGGCGTCCTGCGCGGTGGCGCGGCCTGGGAGGCCGGCACCCTGGACTGGCTGCTGGAGCTGGGCAACAGCACCATCACCTACCGCTCGCGCTACCTAGCCTCGCCGCAGCTGATCCCGGTGCTGGACCTGCTGCTGCTGCACGAACAGAACCCCCACGCCCTGCGCTTCCAGCTGCAGGCGCTGGAACGCTCCCTGGCGCGCGTGCACGAGACCTTCGGGGCGCCCCAGGAGCTGGTACTCAGCGGGCTGATCGGGCGCCTGCTGGCCTTCGACCTGGGCAGCCTGGAGAACCCGCTGTTCGGCGCCGACAGCGTCGACGAGGTGCTGGAAGGGCTGGCCGGCCTGCTTCAGGAGATCGCCACCCTCGCCGGCCAGCTCTCCGACCGCCTCGGGCTGCGCTATTTTGCCCATGTCGATGACGTCAGCCAGCAAACGGTGTCCACCTGATGCACGCCCCCGCCCTCTCCCTCGCGCCCCAGGGCGCGCGCTACCAGGTGTTCCACGACACCCTCTACCGCTACGCCTCGCCGGTGTCGCTGTCCCAGCAGCAGCTGCACCTGTGGCCCCGGGAATGCCCCTGGCAGCGCTGCCATGGCCAGTCCCTGGAGATCCACCCCGCGCCCTCGACCCGCAGCGACGGGCTGGACGTGTTCGGCAACCCGCTGACCCGGCTGGCCTTCGAGCGCCCCCACGACGAACTGCAGGTCAACGCGCGGCTGCTGGTGGAGGTACTGCCCCGCGGCCCCTTCGACCTCGACGCCTCGCCGGCCTGGGAGCAGGTGCTGGCCGGCCTGGCCTACACCGGGCGGCCGCTGCCGGCGGACACGCTGGAGGCCTGCCGCTTCCGCAGCGAGTCGCCCTACGTGCGCCTGAAGCGCCAGTTCGCCGACTACGCCGAGGACTGCTTCCCCCTTGGCCGACCGCTGCTGCGGGGCGTGGCGGCGCTGATGGAGAAGATCTTCCGCGAGTTCGACTTCGACGCCGACGCGACCCAGGTGGCGACGCCCCTGGTGGAAGTGCTGGAGCGCCGCCGTGGCGTGTGCCAGGACTTCGCCCACCTGATGCTGGCCTGCCTGCGCTCGCGGGGCCTGGCCGCACGCTACGTCAGCGGCTACCTGCTGACCCAGCCACCACCGGGGCAACCCCGGCTGATCGGCGCCGACGCCTCCCACGCCTGGGTGTCGGTGTACTGCCCCCGGCACGGCTGGGTGGACTTCGACCCGACCAACAACATGCTGCCGGACCTGGAGCACATCACCCTCGGCTGGGGCCGGGACTTCTCGGACGTCTCGCCGCTGCGGGGGGTGATCCTCGGGGGCGGCAGCCATGACCCGGAGGTGCGGGTGACGGTGATGCCGTTGTGGGAGATGGCGGTCTAGTCTCCACGCCCGGCAGCCGGGAGGCTCATCCGCTGGAGCGCACACACAAAAACGCCAGCCCGAAGGCTGGCGTTTTCATTTAGCGCGGCGCGACGGGGCGCTTTGCGGGCTTCTTGCCGCCGCCCTTGCCGGGCCCGGCGGCCTTCTCCTCGGCGCGCTTGCGGGCCTGGGCTGCCGCCTTGGCCTGCTCGCGCTTGTCCCAGGGCTTGCTGCCATCGCTGCCACGGGGCGGCAGGCCGGTGTGCTGGGTGAGCACCTTGCCTGTGCTGCCGGCCTTGCGTGTGCCGGCCGTGGTGGAGTTCTTGCGGCGGGCGCTGTGGTACTCGTCGGCCTGGGGCTGGAAGGTGGGGATCAGCTGGTGCTTGGCGTTGCCGATCAGGTCTGCGCGGCCCATGCGCTGCAGGGCCTCGCGCAGCAGCGGCCAGTTCTTCGGGTCGTGGTAGCGCAGGAAGGCCTTGTGCAGGCGGCGCTGCTCCTCGCTCTTGACGATGGTGACGCCGTCGCTCTTGTAGGTGACCTTGCGCAGGGGGTTCTTGCCCGAGTGGTACATGGCCGTGGCGGTGGCCATGGGCGAGGGATAGAAGGCCTGCACCTGGTCGGCACGGAAGCCGTTGCGCTTGAGCCACAGGGCGAGGTTCATCATGTCTTCGTCGGTGGTGCCGGGGTGGGCGGCGATGAAGTACGGGATGAGGTACTGCTCCTTGCCCGCTTCCTTCGAGTACTTCTCGAACATCTGCTTGAAGCGGTCGTAGCTGCCGATGCCGGGCTTCATCATCTTGTCCAGCGGGCCGCGCTCGGTGTGCTCCGGGGCGATCTTGAGGTAGCCGCCGACGTGGTGGGTCACCAGCTCCTTGACGTACTCGGGGGACTCCACGGCCAGGTCGTAGCGCAGGCCGGAGGCGATGAGGATCTTCTTCACGCCGGGCAGTGCGCGCGCCTTCCGGTACAGCTCGATGAGCGAGCTGTGGTCGGTGTTGAGGTTCTCGCAGATGCCGGGGAAGACGCAGGACGGCTTGCGGCAGTGACGCTCGATCTCCGGGTCCTTGCAGGCGATGCGGTACATGTTGGCGGTCGGGCCGCCGAGGTCGGAGACCACGCCGGTGAAGCCCGGCACCTTGTCACGCATTTCCTCGATCTCGCGGATGATCGAGTCGTGGGAGCGGTTCTGGATGATGCGGCCTTCGTGCTCGGTGATGGAGCAGAAGGTGCAGCCACCGAAGCAGCCACGCATGATGTTCACCGAGAAACGGATCATCTCGTAGGCGGGGATCTTCTCCTTGCCATAGGCCGGGTGCGGCACGCGCGCGTAGGGCATGCCGAACACGTAGTCCATTTCCTCGGTGGTCATGGGGATGGGTGGCGGGTTGAACCACACGTCCACCTCGCCATGCTTCTGCACCAGTGCGCGGGCGTTGCCCGGGTTGGTCTCCAGGTGCAGCACGCGGTTGGCGTGGGCGTAGAGGACCGGGTCGTTGCGCACCTTCTCGAAGGACGGTAGGCGGATCACCGTCTTGTCGCGGGTCATGCGCGGGCTGTCGAGGATCTGCACGACCTTGGCTTCGTTCGGGTCCTCGATCTCCCCCTTGGCCTGCTCGATGGCGCAGGCTTCGGTGTCCTGGGTGTTGACGTAGGGGTTGATGATCTTGTCGACGCGGCCCGGGCGGTCGATGCGGGTGGAGTCCACTTCGTACCAGCCTTCGGGGGTGTCGCGGCGGACGAAGGCGGTGCCGCGCACGTCGGTGATGCGTTCGATGGCTTCGCCACGGGACAGGCGCTGGGCGATCTCGACCACGGCGCGCTCGGCGTTGCCGTAGAGGAGGATGTCGGCGGTGGCGTCCATGAGGATGGAGCGGCGCACCTTGTCCTGCCAGTAGTCGTAGTGGGCGATGCGGCGCAGGGAGGCTTCGATGCCACCGAGCACCACCGGGACGTGGGTGTAGGCTTCCTTGCAGCGCTGGCTGTAGACCAGGCTGGCGCGGTCGGGGCGCTTGCCGGCGACGCCGCCGGGGGTGTAGGCGTCGTCGGAACGGATCTTACGGTCGGCGGTGTAGCGGTTGATCATGGAGTCCATGTTGCCGGCGGCGACCCCGAAGAACAGATTCGGCTCGCCGAGCTTCATGAAGTCGTCCTTCGAGCGCCAGTCGGGCTGGGCGATGATCCCCACGCGGAAGCCCTGGGCCTCCAGCAGGCGGCCGATGATGGCCATGCCGAACGAAGGATGATCGACGTAGGCATCGCCGGTGACGATGATGATGTCGCAGGAATCCCAACCCAGCTGATCCATCTCTTCCCGGCTCATGGGCAGGAAGGGGGCGGGCCCGAAGCACTCGGCCCAGTACTTGGGGTAGTCGAACAGCGGCTTGGCGGCTTGCATGTTTTTTGATCAGCTGGCTTTCACGGGGGCGCGGAATATAGCACAAAAAATGTACAAGCCCGACTCCCACGCTTGGTTTTTTGAGGGTGCTTCGGACAGATGACGGCACGATTCGTGCTCCTGTCATGAAGCGTTGATGTCCAATGGCTATACTCCCGCCGATAACAAGATCGCCCGCTTCCACCGGTAACGGGCACACAGGAGCGTGCGGTGTTATCTCGACTCATCCCCCTGATGGTTCTGCTGGGTGTTCTTGGTCTGTGCACGCACGCCGGCGCAGCCCCCTTCACCCTGCAACCCGATAGCAGCGGCCGCACCCTCAACGGTTCCATCGAACTCCTCGAAGACCCCAGCGGCCAATTGACCATCGCCGACATGGCCGACCCGGCGGTGCAGGCGCGCTTCGTGCCGGCCGAGGGGCGTGCTTCGGTGGGGCAGAGCCGCAGCCAGTGGTGGGTGAAGGTGCAACTGGCCCGCGCGCCGGATGCTCCGGCGCGGTGGTGGCTGGAGAACTCGGGCATCACCGTGTACCGGGTGAGCCTGTTCCTGCCGGACGGCCAGGGCGGCTGGCAGGAGCGCGTCACCAGCGAGAGCGTGCCCTTCGCCGAGGGTCGCGACCATGACTACCGGCGCATGGTGTTCCGCCTGCCGCCCATCGACGAGCAGGGGCTGACGTTCTACTTCCGCAGCTACGACCCGGCCGGCAACTCCTTCCCCCTCAAGGTCTGGCAGCTGCAGGACCTGCAGGACCTGCGCGCCACCGAGAACATGGGCTTCGGCATCATCTACGGGGTGATCCTGGCGCTGTTCCTCTACAACCTGTTCATCCTCGTGGCGCTGCGGGACAAGGCCTATTTCTGGTACGTGCTGGCCACCGGCTGCGCGCTGGTGTTCATCCTCAGCATGACCGGCCACGGCTTCCAGTACTTCTGGGGGGACTGGCCGGTGCCGTTCTGGCTGGACCGCATCACCCTGCCCTCGCTGTGGGGCATCTTCGTCATGCGCTTCACCCAGGAGCTGCTCTACACACGGCGCGGGCTGGTGTGGGCGGATCGGGCGTTCAACACCGGCTGCGTGCTCTATGCCATCGCCATCCTGATCAACGCCTTCGGCTACCGCGCCGAGGGCGCCCTGCTGATCGCCCTGACGCCCATCGTCACGGTGCCCACTGCACTGGTCAGCGCGGGGGTGCGCTGTTACCAGGGCTTCTTCCCAGCGCGCTTCTACCTGGTGGGCTACGGCACGGTGCTGATCAGCACCGCCGTGCTGGTGATGCGGGCGGCGGGAATCGTGCAGCCCACCAACTTCACGGCCTACATGTTCCCCATCGCGGTGGCGGCCGAGTCCATCCTGTTCTCCTTCGCCCTGGCCTACCGCATCCAGATGCTCAAGCAGGAGAAGGCGGCCGCGCTGGAGCTGGCCGACCGCGAGAAGACCGCGCGGCTGGCGCAGATGCAGGCCAGCTCGGACGAGCTGCAGGCGGCGGTGACCCGGCGCACGGCGGAACTGGCGGCGGCCAACCAGCGCCTCAGCGAGCGGGAGCGCGAGCTGGAGCACGCGGCCTTCCACGACAGCCTCACGGACCTGCCCAACCGCCGCCACCTGATCGACCGCGCCGAGCAGGCCCTGGCCAATGCGGGGCGCCGTGAGGAGACGGTGGCGCTGATGCTGATCGACCTGGACCACTTCAAGCCGATCAACGACCGTCATGGCCACGACGCCGGGGACGCGATGCTGCGGGCCATCGGCCACCGCCTGCGCGAGCATGTGCGCGGCGGCGACAGCGTGGCGCGGCTGGGCGGGGACGAGTTCGCGGTGCTGATCTGCGGGCCGGATGCCGAACCCCACGCACGGGAGATCGCCGAGCGCCTGCTGGCGGAGCTGTCCAAGCCGGTGAGCTACGGCCAGCACGAGCTGACGGTGACCATCAGCATCGGCGTGGCGCTCTTCCCGAACCACGCCCGGCAGTTCGCCGGCCTGTACAAGACGGCGGACCAGGCGCTCTACCAGGTGAAGGACCGGGGGCGTTCGGGCTTCGCCATCTTCGGCGACAACGGTGAGTTGTCCGGCGAGGCCTGCCTGCGCCTGGACGTGCTGAAGGTGCCCACCGGGCTGACCTGAGCCTGTGTGCCCTCCCCGTCAGCTGAGGTAGCGACGGGGAACGCGGGCGGTGACCTTGGTCAGCAGCTCGTAGCCGATGGTGCCGCAGGCGGCGGCCACTTCATCCACCGGCAATTGCGCCCCCCAGAGTTCCACGGCATCCCCTTCGCGGGCCTCCGGCAGGTCGGTGAGGTCCACCGCGAGCATGTCCATCGACACCCGCCCGGCCAGCGGGACGCGCTGGCCGTGGATCACCACAGGGGTGCCGCTGGGGGCGTGGCGCGGGTAGCCGTCGGCGTAGCCGCAGCTGACGGTGCCGATCCGCGAGGGGCGCTGGGCGACCCAGGTGGCGCCGTAGCCAACGCTCTCGCCGGCGGCCACGTCGCGCACGGCGATCAGTTCGGCGGTCAGGCTCATGGCCGGCTTGAGCCCCAGTTCGCGGGCGCTGAGGTCGCTGATGGCGCTGGCGCCGTAGAGCATGATGCCGGGGCGGACCCAGTCCATGTGGGCGGCCGGGACGCTGAGCACGGCGGCCGAGTTGGCCAGGCTGCGTTGGTGGAAATCCAGGTCGAGGACGTCGAGGAAGCGCTCCAGTTGCACCTCGGTGAGGCTGTGGCCGCGCTCGTCGGCACAGGCGAAGTGGCTGATTAGGTTGAGCTCGGCGATGCGTGCGTCGCCCTGCAGGTGGGCATGCCAGGCGCGCAGGCTGTCACCGTCGAAACCCAGGCGGTGCATGCCGGTGTCGAGCTTGAGCCAGACGTTCAGCGGACGGCCGATGTCCGACGCCAGCAGGGCGCGGGCCTGGCGCTCGCTCTGGATCACCAGGTCGAGGCCGAGCTGGGCGGCGATCATCACTTCACGCGCTTCGAAGCAGCCTTCCAGCAGCAGGATGCGGGCGCGATCGTCCAGGGCGCGGACTTCGGCAGCTTCCTCCAGGCAGGCGACGGCGAAACCGTCGGCAACGCCACGCAGTACGCTCACCACTTCGCGTACGCCGTGGCCGTAGGCGTTGGCCTTGACCACCGCGAACACCTGGCGTCCGGGCGCGCAGCGCTGGGCGACGGCGAGGTTGTGGCGGATGGCGGAAAGGTCGACGGCGGCGATCAGCGGGCGCATGGGCGTGGCTCATGAACGAAAACGGGCGCCCATGATACCTGCAGGGCGCCCGTGTTCATTGATCCACGACGGATGTTGCGAGCCGGTCTACTCGTCTTCGAAGTTGTAGCTGCCGGGAGCGAGGTTCTCGAAGCGCGAGTACTTGCCGAGGAAGGCCAGGCGCACGGTGCCGATGGGGCCGTTACGCTGCTTGCCGATGATGATCTCGGCGACGCCCTTGTACTCGGTTTCGGGGTGATACACCTCGTCGCGGTACACGAACATGATGATGTCGGCGTCCTGCTCGATGGCCCCGGATTCGCGGAGGTCGGAGTTGACCGGGCGTTTGTTGGGGCGCTGTTCCAGGGAGCGGTTGAGCTGGGACAGGGCGATCACCGGGCAGTTGAATTCCTTGGCCAGGGCCTTGAGCGAGCGGGAGATCTCGGAGATTTCGTTCACCCGGCTGTCGCCGCTGGAACCGGGGATCTGCATGAGCTGCAGGTAGTCGACCATGATCAGGCCGATCTCGCCGTGCTCGCGGGCCAGGCGGCGGGTACGGGCGCGCATTTCCGAGGGGGAGATGCCGGCGGTGTCGTCGATGAACAGCTTGCGGTCGTTGAGCAGGTTCACCGCGGAGGTGAGCCGCGGCCAGTCGTCGTCGTCCAGGCGGCCGGCACGGACCTTGGTCTGGTCGATGCGGCCGAGGGAGGCGAGCATACGGATCACGATGGATTCCGAGGGCATCTCCAGGGAATACACCAGGATCGCCTTGTCGCTGCGCATCAGGGCGTTCTCCACCAGGTTCATGGCGAAGGTGGTCTTACCCATGGAGGGACGGCCGGCGACGATGATCAGGTCTGCCGGCTGCAGGCCGCTGGTCTGCTGGTCGAGGTCGTCGAAGCCGGTGGTCAGGCCGGTGATGGCATCGCCGTTGTTGAACAGTTCGTCGATGCGGTCGATGGCCCTGACCAGGATGTCGTTGATGCCTACCGGGCCGCCGGTCTTGGGACGGGCTTCGGCGATCTCGAAGATCTTGCGCTCGGCCTCGTCGAGGATCTCCTCGCCGGTACGGCCCTGGGGGGCGTAGGCGCTGTCGGCGATCTCGTTGCTGATGCCGATCAGCTGCCGCAGGGTGGCGCGCTCGCGGATGATCTGCGCGTAGGCCTTGATGTTGGCCACCGAGGGGGTGTTCTTGGCCAGTTCGCCGAGGTACGCCAGGCCACCGACCTGGGACAGCTGCCCTTCCTTGTCCAGTTGCTCGGACAGGGTGACGACGTCGAAGGGCATGTTGCGCTCGGCGAGCTTGAAGATGGAGCGGAAGATCAGTCGGTGGTCGTGGCGGTAGAAGTCGCCATCGGACACCTGGTCCAGCACCCGCTCCCAGGCGTTGTTGTCCAGCATGAGGCCACCCAGAACCGCCTGCTCGGCCTCGATGGAGTGCGGCGGCACCTTGAGGGCTGAGGTTTCCAGGTCGAACTGCTCGGGAATGCTGATCTCGTTCATGGGCTCGGAATGGAAGGGGGTAGAAAGACAACGGGCACGTCACCGCTTGCGCAATGACGTGCCCGATTGTTGAGCCGGCCGCACCGGAGTGCAAGCCTGCTCCGCCTGGATGGCCCTCAAGCGAGGACCCACCGGGCGCGTCGCTTAGGCGGCTACGACGATCAGCTTGACCGCGGCTTCGACGTCGGTGTGCAGGTGCACGGCCACGTCGTATTCGCCGGTCTGGCGGATGGTGCCGTTCGGCAGGCGGACTTCGGCCTTGGCAACCGGAACGCCAGCGGCGGTCAGGGCGTCAGCGATGTCGTGGGTACCGATGGAACCGAACAGCTTGCCTTCGTCACCAGCGGTGGCAGTGATGGTCACTTCCAGCTCGGACAGTTGGGCAGCGCGGGCTTCGGCAGAAGCCTTCTTGTCGGCAGCCAGTTTTTCCAGTTCAGCGCGGCGGGCTTCGAACGCAGCAACGTTCTCGGCGGTAGCAGCGGTGGCCTTGCCCTGCGGCAGCAGGTAGTTACGGCCGTAACCGGACTTTACGTTCACCTTGTCGCCCAGGTTGCCCAGGTTGGCGATTTTTTCCAGCAGGATGACTTCCATTTGGCATTAACCTCTTAACTTTTAACCTTCACCGTTCGCGGGGCCGGCGCCGTTCTTGCGCGCAAGGCGGCCGCGAAAATCAAACAGGCTGTCGATCACAGCCAACAGACAGATCAAGTTCCCGAGCATCAGCACGGCGGCGTACAACACCACCAGCCAACCGCCCGACAGCTGTTTCTGGGCGATCAGGCCATGCCCCAATGCGATACCGGCGACCAGCAGCGGCACGCTGCACAGCGGGCCGAACATCGCCGCCTCGGGCGACAGTTGCGGTGCCAGCATGGCACCCAGCAACAGCAACACCGCGACGACGGGCGACAGGCGCAGACTCCGGAATTCGCGGCCGAAACCGCCCGGGTTGTACAGCGCCGCCTGCCAGTAACGCGCAAGCACCAGGCAGAGCAGGCTGGTCATCTGCAGCGAGGAGGCCATCACTCCGGTAAGGAGCGGCAACATCATCGCCTGCAACGCGTCGGCCTCTTCGCCCGACGCGGGACTGCCACTCTTGAACTGCGCCATGACCTTGGAAATCTCGGTCGAGAGGGCGCTGATCAATTCGCCATGGGTATGGCCCAGCACCAGGGCGAACACCACCCCGATCACCAGGCTGCCCAGCAGTACATGGTTCCAGGAGGTGGTGGCGCGCAGGATCTGCGCCAGCACCAGCGTCCCGAGCAGGACCAGAAGGGTGCTCGGTTCGCCCAGGTACCACCAGCAGAACGCCGGCAGGACCGCCCAGGCCAGGATGCCGAAGGCATCGCTGAAGCCGCGCCGCAGCAGCACGAGGCCACCTGCGGCCGCACTCAGCCAGAACAACAGTGGAACAGCGGCGGAACCGGCTACGGCCAGTGTCGCCTGCATGCGGCCCCGCATGGTGAATTCAGCCAGTGCGCGCATGCGATCTATCTCTCAGCTTGCCGGCAGTCCGGGATCAACGGCCGTGGCTGTCGGTGTAGGGCAGCAGGGCCAGGTAGCGGGCGCGCTTGATAGCGGTGGCCAGCTGACGCTGGTACTTGGCCTTGGTACCGGTGATACGGCTGGGAACGATCTTGCCGGTTTCGGAGATGTAGGCCTTCAGGGTGTTGAGATCCTTGAAGTCGATCTCTTTCACGCCTTCAGCGGTGAAACGGCAGAACTTACGACGACGGAAGAAACGTGCCATGAACTTGGCTCCTCAATAAGGTCCGGGGATTACTCGTCAGCGTTGTCGCTGTCGTTGTCGCTGTCATCGCCTTCAGCGGCGCTTTCAGTCTCAACGCGCTCACGACGCTCACGGCGCTCGTTGCGGTTTTCCTCGGCCTTGAGCATCTCGGACTGGCCGGTAACGGCTTCATCGCGACGGATGACCAGGTTGCGCAGGACGGCGTCGTTGTAGCGGAAGTTGTCTTCCAGCTCGGCCAGGGCCTTGCCGCTGCACTCGACGTTCAGCATCACGTAGTGAGCCTTGTGAACGTTGTTGATGGCGTAGGCCAGTTGACGACGGCCCCAATCTTCCAGACGGTGGATCTTGCCGCCGTCTTCTTCGATCAGCTTGGTGTAGCGCTCGACCATGCCACCAACCTGCTCGCTCTGGTCCGGGTGAACCAGGAAGATGATTTCGTAATGACGCATAAATGCTCCTTACGGGTTGTAGCCTGCCAACATCGTGGTCAGGCAAGGAGTGAATGTTTCGTTTTGGCTTGCTGGACATCGGGCGTACGAACGCCTGCCGTCGCGGCAAGGGGCGCCATTCTAGAGAAGGGCGCAGGGCCACGCAAGAAAAACTGGTGAATATTTGAACAGCCACGAAGGACGCGCCGGGACGGCCGAAGTGGCACGCCCCGGCGCGGTTCGCTAGCGGCCGCTGGCGGCGGAAGGCTTGCCGGCGGTGCGCTGGCGCACCGCCTCGAACAGGCAGATGCCGGTGGCGACGGAGACGTTGAGGCTGCTGACGCTGCCGCCCATGGGCAGCTTGACGAGGTAGTCGCAATGCTCGCGGGTCAGGCGGCGCATGCCCTTGCCTTCGGCCCCCATGATCAGCACGGTGGGGCCGGTGAGGTCCTGCTGGTAGATGACCTGCTCGGCCTCGCCAGCAGTGCCGACCGTCCACAGGCCCTTCTTCTGCAGTTTCTCCAGGGTGCGGGCCAGGTTGGTGACGGCCACCAGGGGCACCACCTCCGCCGCACCGCAGGCGACCTTGCGCACCGTGGCGTTGAGGGTGGCGGACTTGTCCTTCGGCACGATGACCGCCTGCACGCCGGCGGCATCGGCGGTGCGCAGGCAGGCGCCGAGGTTGTGCGGATCGGTGACGCCGTCCAGTACCAGCAGCAAGGGCGGGCCCTCGCTGCGCTCCAGCAGTTCGTCAAGCATGTTCTCGCCCCACACCTGGCTGGGGCTGACTTCGGCGACGACGCCCTGGTGGACACCCTCGGCCCATTCATCCAGCTCGCGCCGGTCCTTGTTGCCGACCGGTACGCGGGCCTGCCCGGCCAGGCCCAGTAGGGCCTGGATGCGCGGGTCCTGCCGGCTCTCGGCCAGCCACAGCTGCTTCACGCGCTTGGGGTGGTGACGCAACAACGCTTCCACGGCGTGCACGCCGTAGACCTTTTCCAACTCACTCATGACTTGACCTTGTTCTTGCCGCTACCGGCGGCCTTGGGCTTGGGCGGCCCCTTGCGATGCTTGCCTGGCTTGCTCGCCTTGGCGGCGGGCTTGGCCTTCTTCGACTTGTCACCCCCCGCCTTGGCAGGCCGGGCCTTGCCGGCCGGGTCCTGGCCGTCGGCGCCGAAGGGCGCGGCGCGGGACGAACCCTTGCCGGCCTTACCCTTGCCTTCGCGCGGTTTCTCGCCGCCCTGCCGGGCCTCGCTGAGCAACGCCTGCTTCAGGGCGCGACTGCGCTTGACGTCGGTGTTGCCAAGCATTTCCTCGGCCTGGGCAAGGATTTCGGGTGCCACCGGCGGCAGCGCCTGGACCTTGCCGGCTTTGGCACGACGAGGTGCCACGGCGACGCCGGGGGCCATCTGCTCGGGCTGAGGCGCTCGCGCGGCCTTCTTCGCCTGGGCAGAGGGCTTGCTTCCGCGGCTGCGGGTCTTGGCCCCCTTGGCGGTACGAGGCTCAGCAACCGGCGCGGCCTTGTCGGCCCCGCGTTTCTTGCGGCCGACCGGCGCAGTCAGCACGTTCTCGGACAGCTCGAAGTCGATCTTGCGCTCGTCCAGGTCGACCCGGGCGATGACCACTTCCACCTGATCCCCCAGGCGGAAGCTGCGGCCGCTGCGCTCACCGGCGAGGCGGTGATGGATCGCGTCGAAGTGGTAGTAGTCGCCAGGCAGGGCGGTGACGTGCACCAGGCCTTCCACATAGATGTCGGTGAGTTCGACGAACAGACCGAAGCCGGTGACGGCGGAGATGACGCCGGGGAAGGTCTCGCCCACCCGCTCGCGCATGTACTCGCACTTCAGCCAGTTGGTGACATCGCGGGTGGCTTCGTCGGCACGGCGCTCGGTCATGGAGCACTGCTCGCCGAGGCGCTCGAGAGCCGCTTCGTCGTATGGGTAGATGCGCGCCTTGGGCATGGCGGCGGCGCCGGCACGACGGACGTGCTCGGTTTCGCGCTTGGAGCGGATCACGCTGCGGATGGCACGGTGCACCAGCAGGTCCGGGTAGCGACGGATCGGCGAGGTGAAGTGGGTGTAGGCGTCGTAGTTGAGGCCGAAGTGGCCCTGGTTGTCGGCGCTGTACACCGCCTGGCTGAGGGAGCGCAGCATGACCGTCTGGATCAGGTGGTAGTCCGGACGATCACGGATGGTTTCCAGCAGCGCCTGGTAGTCGCTCGGCGTCGGTTCGCCCTTGCCTTTATTGAGGGTCAGGCCCAGTTCGCCGAGGAACAGGCGCAGCTTCTCCAGGCGCTCGGCCGGCGGGCCGTCGTGCACACGGTAGAGCGAGGGAATGTCATGGTCCTGCATGAAGCGCGCGGTGGCGACGTTCGCGCAGAGCATGCATTCCTCGATCAGCTTGTGGGCATCGTTGCGCTGGGTCGGACGGATCTCGGCGATCTTGCGATCAGCGCCGAAGACGATGCGCGTCTCCTGGGTCTCGAAGTCGATGGCGCCACGCTTGTGGCGTGCGGCCAGGAGCACCTTGTAGAGCTTGTAGAGCTGCTGCAGATGCGGGACCAGGTGCGGCATCTGCTCGGCGAGTTGCTGCCCTTCCGGGGAGTCGGGCGTCTCCAGCAACTGGCTGACCTTGGTGTAGGTGAGCCGTGCATGGGAGTGGATGACGGCTTCGTAGAACTCGTAGCCGGTCATCTTGCCAGCCCGGGACAGGGTGACCTCGCAGACCATGGCCAGCCGGTCGACCTGGGGGTTCAGCGAACAGAGGCCGTTGGAGAGGGCCTCCGGCAGCATCGGCACGACCTTCTCGGGGAAGTAGACGGAGTTGCCGCGCTTGGCGGCTTCTTCATCCAGCGCCGAACCGACCTTCACATAGTGGGAAACGTCGGCGATGGCGACGAACAGGCGCCAGCCGCCGCCCTTGCGAGCCTCGGCGTAGACCGCATCGTCGAAGTCACGGGCGTCCTCGCCGTCGATGGTGACCAGGGGCAGGTCACGCAGGTCGACGCGCTTCTGCTTGTCCTTCTCGGCCACTTCGGGCTTGAGCTTGGCAGCCTCCTTCTCGACGGCCTCGGGCCACTCGTGGGGGATGTCGTAGCTGCGCAGGGCGACTTCGATCTCCATGCCGGGCGCCATGTAGTCGCCCAGTACGTCCACCACTTCACCCTGGGCAAGGCGGAAGGCGCTCGGCCATTGCTCGATGCGCACCTGGACGAACTGGCCGTGGCGTGCACCGCCCCGCTTGTCGGGAGCCACCAGCACTTCCTGCTGGATCTTGGGATTGTCGGCGACCACGCGGCCGATGCCGCTCTCTTCGAAGAAGCGGCCCACCAGGGTCTCGTGGGCGCGCTCGATGACTTCCACCAGCGCACCTTCACGGCGGCCACGGCGGTCGTGGCCGGAAACACGCGCGAGGGCGCGGTCGCCGTCGAACACGAGGCGCATCTGGGCGGGGCTGAGGAAGAGGTCGTCGCTGCCGTCGTCGGGGATCAGGAAGCCGAAGCCGTCCCGGTGGCCGCTGATGCGGCCGCGTATGAGGTCGAGCTTGTCCACCGGTGCATAGGCACCACGGCGCGTATAGATAAGCTGGCCATCACGTTCCATGGCACGCAGCCGGCGCCGCAGGGCTTCCAGCTCGTCGTCCGTGGTCAGGCCGAACTCTTCCACCAGCTGCTCGCGGCTGGCGGGCGCGCCACGTTCGTCGAGGCGCTGCAGGATGAGTTCACGGCTGGGAATGGGGTTGTCGTATTTTTCCGCTTCGCGTGCGGCCTCGGGATCGAGGTTTTGCCAATCGGCCATCAGTTGGGAATCACCTTTTCATTCATAGGTCGGCTTGTCATGTAGCTATTGAAGCGCGAAATCCAATCGTCGGTCAGCTTTCGCCAGAGAATAATTTTTTTCGGGGTCAGGGGTTTACAAGCAAAAACCCGAACCGTATAGTTCGCGCCCACAACGTTGCTGACGTTGTAGTGTGAAGACGGTGAGCAATCATCGCACGCAGTGCCCAGGTGGCGGAATTGGTAGACGCACTAGGTTCAGGTCCTAGCGGTGGCAACACCGTGGAAGTTCGAGTCTTCTCCTGGGCACCACTCTTCAGAAACACGACAATGCGTCGGGTTTCAAAATAGGGACGCAGCACTCCCTGTCGACACGGTCGATCAAGTGCAGCAAAAGTCGATGAGCAATCATCGCAATGTGCCCAGGTGGCGGAATTGGTAGACGCACTAGGTTCAGGTCCTAGCGGTGGCAACACCGTGGAAGTTCGAGTCTTCTCCTGGGCACCACTCTTCAAGACAAAGCCGAGCAATGCTCGGCTTTGTGCTTTCTGGCCTTCCCTCATCACGCCTTGAACTGCCCGAGACTGGACTTGAGCTGAGCCGCCAGGCCATCCAGCACGCGCCCGCTGCTGGCCGTGGCCGCGACAGCCTCGGCTGCAAGGCGCGCCTCGGCGTGGATGACATCGACCCGCCCGCGTACCGCCCCCGCTCCCTCGGCCTGATGCTCAGCCGCGCGCGCCGCAGTCCGTACCGCCTCGTGCACACCTTCGACCGCCTGCTGGACGCTCTGCTGCAGGCGCTCGCTGTCCCGCAGGGCGTCGATCCCCTCGGCAGCCCGCGCTCGGGCCTGGGAGATGGCAGCCACCGCCTCCTGCGCACCTTTTTGCAGCGCACCGATATGAGCCTGGATGTCACCGGTGGATTGCTGGGTCTTGCTGGCCAGCGCCCGGACCTCATCGGCGACCACGGCGAATCCGCGACCGCTTTCCCCTGCGCGCGCCGCCTCGATCGCGGCGTTGAGCGCGAGCAGGTTGGTCTGCTCGGCAATACCGTGGATCACCGAGAGCACGACTTCGATCTGCTCGCTTTGCCGCGCCAGGCGCTCGATGACTTCGGAACCGTTCTGGACCCGCTCCTCCAGGGTTTCGATCAGCCCACCTACCTTGCGGGCGATCGCTGCACTGTCCTGGGTGGCTTGGCGAATCTCGCCGACCTGCTGGAGCGCGGTCTGCATGGCATGGCTCTCGGCCTGGGCCTCGGCCGCCATCTGGCCCAGAGCCTCCAGGCTGCCGGCGACTTCGTTGCGCTGCCGATCAGCGGCAGCCTCAGCCGCCCGGCTGCGTTCCGCAAGGGAGCGGATCTCCGAACCGGTGCGCACCGCCACCTCGCCCGCTTCACGGACGATCGGCTGGAGCTTGTCGATGAAGCGGTTAACCGCACCCGCCATCTCCCCCACCTCGTCACGGCTGTCGATCTGCACGCGCCGGGTCAGGTCGCCCTCGCCCGCCGCCAGGTCATTCAACGCGGATATGAGCAGGCGCAGGCGATTGACCACCCGATGCCCCAGCACCACCGCCAGGACCAGCAGCACGCCCAGACCGACCAGCACGAGCGCCAGACCGATGCGCCACCGCAACTCGTGGGCGGCGCCCTCGACGGTGTTCTGGGCACCGGTGCTCATGCTGCTGGCTGCGTCCTGGGCAGACTTCAAGCGCGCCGTGAGCACGGCGGTGCTGCCGGTAGCCGCCCCCGCAAGGCTCTGGGCCACGAGGTCACCGCTGCTGGCGATGAGGGCACTGAAGCGGCTGTCCAGGGCTTTCAACTGGGTTTCGACGGAGGCGGTGGAAACGCCTAGGCGTACCTTGCCGATCTCCACTCCGTTGGGACTGATGGAGGCCTCGACCAGGTAGACAGAGGGGTCGTGGGCCGCTGCATCCAGGACCTTGTCCAGCGCGCGCTCACCCTGACCTTTGTCCAGCAGAACCTTGATGACTTCGTTCTCGCGATTGAGGTAGCGGGTCAGGTGCTGGCCCTGCGCATCGTCGTAGATCACGAACAGCACATTGGGGTTGCGCTGGGCGCGCCGAGCGAATTCGGAAAGGGTAGGGATATCACTGTCCCACATGGCGCGGGGTGCTACGGCCGCCAGCAATTGGGCCAGGTCGTTGGCGGATGCCTTCAGGCTCTGCTCGAGGGATTCGCGCAGCTGCCCCTGCTCGGCCTTCAACCGCTCGGAAAGGGAGGCACTCAGGCGTTCACGGGTCTGGGTGGAGAGGCTGGAAAGGCTTCCCGACACCTCCTGCCCCGCCTGGGCCAGCTCTCCGGACAGACGCTGGGTGTCATCCCCCAGGCGCTTGCCAAGGTCCGTGACCAAGGCGTCGACCGTGCCCCGGGTCAGTGCAACAGCCACCACCACCTGCACCAGCAGGGCGATTCCTAGGGCGATGAATACAGGCCGCAACAGGCGGCTCTGCAGGAGGGAAAGGATGGCGGACACGACGATTACTCCTCAACGACCGTTCTGGGTTAACGGCGACTTCCGGGATTTATATAGGTCCTCAGCAAGGGGCATGCCGCAAATTTTTGAAACCCGGCCCATGGAGTGTGGCTGCGACGGGGCGGACGCGTGGAGGGGAAGGAGAAGGGGTCGACGAACGGTCGCTGTCTCGCAAAGAAAAAGGGCCGCATCAGCGGCCCTTTCTCGTTCATCGCACTCAGGCGTAGGGATGGCGCAGGACGATGGTCTCGTTGCGATCCGGGCCAGTGGAGATGATGTCGATGGGCGCCCCCACCAGCTCTTCCACGCGCTTGATGTAGGCGCGGGCGTTGGCGGGCAGCTCTTCGAGGGACTTGGCCCCGACGGTGGACTCGGTCCAGCCCGGCATTTCCTCGTACAGCGGCTGCAGGCCGATGTAGCTGTCGGCATCGGTCGGCGCGTCGTCCAGCAGGTTGCCGTTCTGGTCCTTGTAGCCGGTGCAGATGCGGATGGTTTCGAGGCCATCCAGCACATCCAGCTTGGTCAGGCACAGGCCGGAGATGCTGTTGATCTCGATGGCGCGGCGCAGGATGACGGCATCGAACCAACCACAACGACGGGCACGACCGGTGGTGGAACCGAACTCGTGGCCACGCTTGGCCAGGTATGCACCGGTGTCGTCGAACAGCTCGGTGGGGAACGGGCCGGAGCCGACACGGGTGGTATAGGCCTTGGTGATACCGAGGATGTAGTCCAGGTACAGCGGGCCGAAGCCGGAGCCGGTGGCGGTACCGCCAGCGGTGGTGCTGGAGCTGGTCACGTAGGGGTAGGTGCCGTGGTCGATGTCCAGCAGGGAGCCCTGGGCGCCCTCGAACATGATGTAGGCGCCCTGCTTGCGCAGTTCGTGCAGGCGGGCGGCGACGTCGGTGATCATCGGCTTCAGCAGCTCGGCATAGCCCAGGGCTTCGTCGAGGGTCTTCTGGAAGTCGACGGCCGGCTCCTTGTAGTAGTTCTGCAGGACGAAGTTGTGGTAGTCCAGCAGCTCACCCAACTTGGCGGCGAAACGCTCGCGGTGGAACAGGTCGCCGATACGCAGGCCACGGCGAGCAACCTTGTCCTCGTAGGCCGGGCCAATGCCACGACCGGTGGTGCCGATCTTGGCGTCACCACGCGCCTTCTCGCGCGCCTGGTCGAGGGCCACGTGGTACGGGAGGATCAGGGTGCAGGAGGGGCTGATGCGCAGGCGCTCGCGAACCGGTACGCCTTTCTCCTCGAGCTTGGTGATCTCGCGCATCAGCGCGTCCGGCGCCACAACCACGCCGTTGCCGATCATGCACTGCACGTTCTCGCGCAGGATGCCGGACGGAATCAGGTGCAGGACGGTCTTCTCGCCATCGATCACCAGGGTGTGACCTGCGTTGTGGCCGCCCTGGTAGCGCACGACAGCTGCAGCCTGGTCGGTCAGCAGGTCGACGATCTTGCCTTTGCCCTCATCACCCCACTGGGTGCCCAGGACCACGACATTCTTACCCATAACACTTGTCCTCTTCGGAAGCTCGATGCCGGCGCGCGCCGGCGGGAAAACCTTAAACCAGGGGCGCAACCTGCCAGCGCCCATCCTGCAGGATCAGCTGGCGATCGCATGCCACTTCCTGCGCACTGCCCACATCCTGGCCCGGCAGCGCCTGAACGACGCGCTGGCCTTCGCCACGCAGGCGCTTGATTGCCTGCCAGAGGTAGACGTCATGGACATCCGGTGCCCAGATTCCGGCGGGCGCATCATCCAGCTGCATGCGCCCCAGGGTCACCAGGGTCTTCAGATCGGTGGAGAAGCCCGTTGCGGGGCGCGCACGCCCGAAGTCGGCGCCGATGTCGTCGTAGCGGCCACCCTGGGCAATGGACTGCCCTTCACCCGGTACGAATGCCGCGAAGACCACGCCCGTGTGGTAGTGGTAGCCACGCAGCTCACCCAGGTCGAAGTACAGCGGAAGCTCCGGATAACGCAGCTCCAGCTCATCCGCGATGGCGACGAGTTCATCGAGCGCGACATGGACCTCTTCGGGCGCATCCACCAGGACGCCCTGGGCAAGCTCAAGAACCTGGCGATCACCGCAGAGCTCGGCGAGGGAGCGAAGCATCCCGGCCAGGTGTGCAGGGAGGCCTTCGGTCAGCTCGGCCACCTCATCGACCGCCTTGCGTTGCAGGGCGTCGAAAAGACGCTGCTCAGCTTCGCCGGACAACTCGGCAGCACGGGCAAGACCACGGTAGATACCGACATGACCAAGGTCCATGTGCACGTCCGGCACATCGGCCAGCTCGAGCATCTCCAGCATCAGGCTGATGACTTCGACATCGCTGGCCGGGCTGGCATCGCCATACAGCTCGGCACCCAGCTGGATCGGGCTGCGGGAGGTGGAAAGTGCGCGCGGCTTGGCATGCAGGACACTGCCCGCATAGCACAGCCGGTTGGGCCCTTCGCGACGCAGGGTATGGGCGTCCAGGCGCGCAACCTGGGGCGTGATGTCGGCGCGGAAGCCCATCTGCCGTCCCGATTGCGGGTCCGTGACCTTGAACGTACGCAATTCAAGATCCTGCCCGGCGCCCGTGAGCAGGGATTCGAGAAATTCGATGTGCGGGGTTACCACGAAGTCGTAGCCCCAGCGCTGGAACAGGTCCAGTACCTGGCGGCGGGCTGCCTCGATGCGCGCCGCGTCGGGCGGCAGTACTTCTTCGATTCCATCTGGCAGCAGCCAGCGATCTACCGTTGCCATTTCGCCACTCCCCTCTTAGCCGGGCGGCAAGCCTTCAGTGAAGCAGATACAGGAGGCCGGTCCCCAGCAACATGCTGGCGAGGCCCATGAGGCGGAGATGGCGATCCTTTAGACTCGCCAACCCAAGCACCGCGGCGCGCCAACGGCGCGGATAGAGGAAGGGCAGGATGCCTTCCAGCACCAGCACAAAACAGATCGCTATGCCGATTTCCTGCCACATGATTCCCGCGGACGCAAAAAAGCCGGGATTTCCCGGCTGGCCCATCATAACACGTTTTCCCGGAGGGTCACCCCGGCGGTCAGGTTCGTCCGCCGGGGCGCATCCTCACTTAGCCTTGTTCAGGAACTGGAAGAACTCGCTGTGCGGATCCAGCACCATCACATCGCTCTTCTTGGCGAAGCTCTCGCGGTAAGCCTGCAGGCTCCGATAGAAGGAATAGAACTCCGGTTCCTGGCTGTAGGCCTTGGCATAGATGGCAGCCGCCTGGGCATCACCATCACCGCGAAGCTCTTCGGACTCCCGGTAGGCCTCGGCCAGCAGTACACGGCGCTGACGGTCGGCATCCGCGCGGATACCTTCTGCCAACTCGCTACCCTTGGCGCGATGCTCACGCGCTTCCCGCTCGCGCTCGGTGCTCATGCGCTCGAAAACGCTGCGGTTCACCTCGCGAGGCAGGTCAATGGCCTTCACGCGAACGTCCACGACCTCGATACCCAACTCCTTGCTGGCCATGGTGTTCAGCGAACGCGTGATATCGGCCATCAGGCCATCGCGCTCACCGGATACCACTTCATGCAGGGTGCGCTTGCCAAACTGGTCGCGCAGGCCGGCCTCGAGACGACGGGAGAGTCGCTCGTCCGCAATCTGCTTGAGGCCGGACGTAGCGGTGTAGAAGCGCTCGGCATCGGAGACCCGCCACTTGGCATAGGCATCCACCATCACCGCTTTCTTCTCCTGGGTCAGGAAACGCTGGGTAGGCGAATCCAGGGTCAGCAGGCGCGCATCGAACTTCCGCACCTGGTTGACGTAGGGGATCTTCACGTGAAGGCCGGGCTGGACATCCGCCTCGACGATACGGCCGAACTGGAGGAGAACCGCTCGTTCGGTCTGGGCCACGATGTAGAAGCTGCTCCAGGCCACCAGCCCGAGCACGACAGCCCCGATCAGGGCGATCAGCGACTTGTTACCCATCAGCGACTCTCCCTAGAACGCAGATCGCGCTGCTGCAGATCGGTGGTGACGCGCGAACCCAGGTCGCTGGCCGCACCGCTCGAGGTGGCCGGCGCCGGTATTGCCGCACTGGCACCACCGCGGTTGTCGATCATCTTGTCCAGCGGCAGATACAGCAGGTTGTTCTGCCCCTTGTCACCCGTTACCAGGACCTTGCTGGTGTTGCTGAAGACTTCCTGCATGGTGTCGAGGTACAGGCGCTGGCGCGTGACATCGGGCGCCTTGCGGTATTCAGCCACTAGTTTGGTGAAGCGATCAGCCTCACCCTTGGCACGGGAGATGACCTCTTCACGGTAACCGTTGGCCTCTTCGATGATGCGCTGGGCCTGACCACGGGCTTCAGGGATCACGCCATTGGCGTAGGCCTCTGCCTGGTTCTTGGCGCGCTGTTCATCTTCACGGGCACGGATCACGTCATCGAATGCTTCCTGCACCTCACGGGGCGCGGCCGCACTCTGGACGTTGACCTGGGTGACGGTGATGCCGGTGCCATAGGTGTCGAGGAAGCGCTGCAGGCGCTCCTTGATCTCACTGGCCATCAGCTCACGGCCTTCGGTCAGCACCTGGTCCATCTCGGTCGAGCCCACCACATGACGGAGGGCGCTCTCGGTGGCGTGCTGCAAGCTCACTTCGGGCTGATCGACGTTCAGCACGAACTTCTGCAGGTCACTGATCTTGTACTGCACAGTGAGCGGCACTTCGACGATGTTCTCGTCCTCGGTGAGCATCTGCCCCTGCTTGCTGTAGGCTCGCTCGCGGGTGACGTTCTCCTGGAACTTGCGATCGATCGGCGGGAAATAGATGTTCAGGCCAGGCCCAACGGTCTCGTAGTACTTGCCGAAGCGAAGCACCACCGCCTGCTCCTGTTCATCGACCACGTACACCGCGCTGTAGAGCCAGCCCAGTACAAGGATGAACAGGGCGATACCCAGCAAACCGAAGCCACCGCCACGGTTTTCATCGCCGCCTCGTTTCTTGCCGCCCCCGAACAGGCCATTAAGGCTGTCCTGCAGCTTGCGGAAGGCTTCGTCCAGATCCGGCGGTCCCTTGCGGTCACCGCCACGGCGGCCACCCCAGGGATCCTGATTGTTCGAGTTGCCACCCGGCTCGTTCCAAGCCATAGCGCTCTCCATACTGATAAAGCAAAGACGCGCCCAAGGCACGTCCGCCAATGCTACCGAAAGCCCGCTATCTGCGGCAAAAAGCCATTCCGCGGCCTTATTGCAAAGTGTGTTGCTCGATGAACGCCTGGGGTTGCCAGCCTTCGCGACTGACAAGCCGGTTCAGCTCGACACGCGGCAACCTGACTGCCAGCAATGTATCGCCAGCCTCGTCGTGCTGCTCGCTCTGCACGGCCCCCAGTGCGAAGAACTGCGCCCGCAGTCGCCCCAAACGCTGCGGTAGCTTCAGGGTCCCTACGAAGAGGTCCTCCCCCAACAACTCGGCAATCGCCTGCTCAAGCAGCTCAAGCCCTTTGCCCTCGCGGGCAGACAACCAGACACGCTCGGGCTTGCCATGCTCGTCTCGCTGGATCTGCGGCTCCATGGATTCCAGCAGGTCGATCTTGTTGTAGACCTCCAGCATCGGCAATCCATCGGCACCGATTTCCCCCAGCACGGCCAGCACTTGTTCGATCTGCGCCATCCGCTCAGGCTCATGAGCATCGATCACATGCAGCAGCAGGTCGGAGTTGCTGGACTCCTCAAGGGTAGCCCGGAAAGCCTCGACGAGCTTGTGCGGAAGATGGCGGATAAAACCCACGGTATCTGCCAGCACGATCGGCCCCAGATCGGCCAGCTCGAGCCGGCGCAGCGTGGGGTCCAGCGTGGCAAACAGTTGGTCTGCCGCATAGACCTCTGAGGTGGTCAGGGCATTGAAAAGCGTGGACTTACCCGCGTTGGTATATCCCACGAGTGACACGGAAGGGATATCCGCTCGCTTGCGGCCACGCCGGGCCTGCTCACGCTGGCTGCGGACCTTTTCGAGGCGCTGCTTGATCTGGCGGATGCGCACGCGCAGGAGGCGACGGTCCGTTTCCAGCTGGGTCTCACCGGGACCACGCAGGCCAATACCGCCCTTCTGGCGCTCCAGGTGGGTCCAGCCGCGAACCAGGCGGGTACTCATGTGTTCGAGCTGCGCGAGCTCCACCTGCAGCTTGCCTTCATGGGTCCTGGCGCGCTGGGCGAAGATATCGAGGATCAGACCGGTGCGGTCCAGCACCCGGCACTCGAAGGCGCGCTCGAGGTTGCGCTCCTGGCTGGGTGTGAGGGTGTGATTGAAGATGACAAGCTCAGCCTGCTCAGCCTTGACCAGATCGTGAAGCTCCTCGACCTTGCCGCTGCCGATCAGGTATTTGGCGGTCGGCTGGTGACGGGAAACGGAGATGAAGGCCACCGTATCCGCACCAGCCGATCGAGCCAGTTCCTGGAATTCCTGCGGGTCTTCTCGCGCCTCAGGATCATGGCCTTCCAAATGAACAAGGACGGCACGTTCACCTCCAC
Organism: Pseudomonas sp. SLBN-26; assembly: GCF_006715895.1. Lineage (NCBI taxonomy): Bacteria > Pseudomonadati > Pseudomonadota > Gammaproteobacteria > Pseudomonadales > Pseudomonadaceae > Pseudomonas > Pseudomonas sp. SLBN-26. The sequence continues at coordinate 4,999,045 of NZ_VFOB01000001.1, read as the reverse complement.
CTGGGCGTTCGAAAAACAAAGCAGACTCCTATCAGGCGTTACCGGGCTCAGGCTGCTCTTGTTCGCTGGCGCTGGGCAGGCGGACAGGGCGGCTCGGTACAACGGTGGAAATGGCGTGTTTGTAGACCATCTGGCTGACGGTGTTCTTCAGCAGGATCACGAACTGGTCGAAGGATTCGATCTGGCCCTGCAGCTTGATGCCGTTGACCAGGTAGATGGAAACCGGTACGCGTTCCTTACGCAAGGTATTCAGGTAAGGGTCTTGTAGCGAATGCCCTTTTGACATATGCCGCACTCCTGTAGGGATCTAATTCGTATGAGTTGTCAAATGACGAGAAAGTTGGCCGCCCTACCCCCAAGGATAGACGGTAACTGGCGAGGTCTTAGCCCAATATGGAGACCGACTCCAGGTATTTCAAGGCGCGCGGCAGATTGTCGCAAGCCAGGCTGTCGAGCCAGTGCAAATCGGCCCAACTGCGTAACCAGGTGAACTGTCGCTTGGCCAACTGGCGCGTGGCAATGATGCCTCGCTCCTCCATTTCGGCCCGGGTCAGGTTGCCCTCGAGGTATTCCCATACCTGGCGGTAACCCACAGCCCTTATAGACGGCAATCCTGCGTGCAAGTCACGTCTTTCGCGCAGGTTTTCGACCTCTTGGACGAACCCCTGTTCCAGCATCAGACGAAATCGTTGCGCAATTCGTGCATGCAAAACCTGGCGATCCGCAGGAGCAATCGCCAGCTGCGCGACAGTATAAGGCAAATGCCCCGCCCCAGCGGGGCCGGCGTCGTGATTTTGCGACGCCTGTCGACGCCGCAGCTCACTCATGGAAACACCGCCAGAGAGGTACACCTCCAGCGCCCGGGTCAGGCGCTGGGGATCATTGGGATGGATGCGCGCCGCCGACTCGGGATCGACAGCTGCCAGCTCCTGATGCAAGACCTCCCATCCCTCCCGCGCAGCACGGCCTTCCAGCTCAGCCCGTATGGCCGGATCCGCGCTGGGCATGTCCGCCAACCCCTCCAGCAACGCCTTGTAGTAGAGCATCGTGCCGCCAACCAGCAACGGTATGCGGCCCCGGGCGGTGGCATCCGCCATGGCCGCCAGCGCATCCGCGCGAAAATCCGCAGCTGAGTAGGCGTCGGCAGGGTCGAGGATATCGATCAATTGATGCGGGTAGGCTGCCAGCGTGGCACGATCCGGCTTGGCGGTGCCGATATCCATGCCGCGATACACCAGGGCGGAATCAACGCTGATCAACTCGCAGGGCAGCGCCTGGGCCAACTCGATGGCCAGATCGGTCTTCCCCGCAGCAGTCGGCCCCATCAGGAAGATGGCGGGCGGTAAACGCTCCCCCATCTCAACGGCCCCGCAGGAAGAGCTTGTCGAGGTCGTCCATGCCCAACTGGGTCCAGGTGGGGCGCCCGTGGTTGCACTGGCCGCTGCGCTCAGTCTGCTCCATGTCGCGGAGCAGACCATTCATCTCCGGCACGGTCAACCGCCGATTGGCACGCACCGCGCCATGGCAGGCCATGGTCGCCAGCAGCTCGTTCAGGTGCGCCTGAATGCGGTCGCTGGTCCCGTATTCGAGCAAATCCGACAGCACGTCCCGCACCAGTTGGGAAGCTTCGGCCTGCTTCAGCAATGCCGGTGTCTGGCGGATCGCCAGGGTCTCCGGCCCCAGTCGCTGCAGCTCGAAGCCAAGCCGCTGGAACCAGGCCGCGTGCTCTTCGGCGCAGTCTGCTTCGCGCTGGCTCACCGCCAGGGATTCCGGCACCAGCAACGGCTGTCCTTTGAGCCCCTCGCTGGCCATGGCGATCTTCAGGCGCTCATAGGTGATGCGCTCGTGAGCCGCATGCATGTCGACCAGCACAAGCCCCTGTGCGTTTTCCGCAAGGATGTAGATGCCCTTGAGCTGTGCCAGCGCATAGCCCAGCGGCGGAATATCGCCCTGGCTTTCCGGCAGACTCACGGGCGCCGAATCCGGCAACGGCGCGAAATACTCGCGGTAAGCCGCCTGGGCCTCGGCCGTCCCTACAGGGCCGGCAGGCCGGGACGGCGGCGCATAACCGCCAGACGAGGCTGTCGGTCGCCAGGCAGGCTCGGCCACAGGGCGTTCCAGCACATTGGCGGCCAGGCTCATCTCCCCCTGGGGACCGAACTCGCCCGCTTCCAGCCCGGTAGGGCGAACCACGGGCGCGACCGCCGCAGGCGCGGCGAGCTGGTCTTCGGGACGCACCTCGCCCAGGGCGCGATGCAAGGTTCCGTAGAGAAAGTCGTGGACGGTGCGCCCCTCGCGGAAACGCACCTCGTGCTTGGTGGGGTGCACATTCACGTCCACCGCCGCAGGGTCCAGCTCCAGAAACAGCACGAAGGTCGGATGGCGACCGTTGTACAGCACATCGCGGTACGCCTGGCGCACCGCATGCACCACCAGCTTGTCCCGCACCATCCGACCGTTCACGTAGAAATACTGCAGGTCCGCCTGGCTGCGGGAGAACGTCGGCAGCCCCACCCACCCCCACAGGTGCAGGCCGTTGCGCTCCACCTGGATGGGCAGCGCCTGCTCCAGGAAAGCCGAGCCGCACACGCTGGCAACGCGCCGCGCGCGGGAAATCTCGTCACGGGCCTCATGCAGCGCGAATACCGTTTTGCCGTTGTGGCGAAGGTGGAAGGCCACATCGAACCGCGCCAGGGCGAGACGCCGGATGACCTCCTGCAGATGCTCGAACTCGGTCTTCTCGGCCCGCAGGAACTTGCGCCGCGCCGGCGTGTTGAAGAACAGGTCGCGCACCTCCACCGAGGTTCCCACCGGGTGGGCGGCAGGCTGAACGCGCGCTTCCATGTCGCGCCCTTCGGTCTCCACCTGCCAGGCCTGGTCGGCATCTGCCGTGCGCGAGGTCATGGTCAGCCGTGCCACGGAGCTGATGGAAGCCAGTGCTTCGCCCCGGAAACCCAGGCTCATGACCCGTTCCAGGTCATCCAGGTCGCGGATCTTGCTGGTGGCGTGGCGCGCCAGGGCCAGGGGAAGGTCGTCGGAGGGGATGCCGCAACCGTCATCCCGGACCCGCAGCAGCTTCACACCGCCCTGTTCGACCTCCACGTCGATCCGACGCGCACCGGCATCCAGGCTGTTTTCCAGCAGCTCCTTGATTACCGAAGCCGGGCGCTCGACCACCTCGCCGGCGGCGATCTGGTTGGCCAGGCGCGGGCTGAGCAGGTGGATGCGGCGCAGTTCTGCCATGTCGCTCATGGCTGGGCCGCCAGAGCCGTGGTGGCCGGGATGCTCAGGGTCTGGCCGACCTTGATGGTGTCGCTCTTCAAACCGTTGGCGTTGCGCAACGCCACCAGGCTGACCTGGTAGCGCTGGGCGATGAGCGCGAGGCTCTCACCGGACGCGACGATGTGCTCACGCGGACCGGCGGCGATCTTGCCCGCATCACGCAGCGAGGCGATGTAGGTACCCGGCGGCGGGTTCTGCACGAAGAACTGCTTGATGCCGCTCTGGATGGAGCGCGCCAGCGCCTGCTGGTGCCCGGCGGAGGCCAGCTTCTGGGATTCCTGGTGGTTGGAGATGAAACCGGTCTCCACCAGAATCGACGGGATGTCCGGGGACTTCAGCACCATGAAGCCGGCCTGCTCGACCCGGCGCTTGTGCAACGGCGTGACGCGCCCGATGTTGGTCAGCACCTTGTGCCCCACGTTCAGGCTGGAGGACAGCGTGGCCGTCATCGACAGGTCCAGCAGCACGCCAGCCAGCATGCGGTCCTTGTCATCAAGGCTGACGCTGCCCACACCGCCGATGAGGTCGGAACGGTTTTCGTTGTCCGCCAGCCAGCGGGCCGTCTCGGACGTGGCGCCCCGGTCGGACAAGGCAAAGACAGAGGCACCGAACGCGCTGCGGCTCGGCGCCGCGTCCGCGTGGATCGAGACGAACAGGTCGGCGCCCTTCTTGCGGGCGATCTCGGTGCGCTTGCGCAGCGGAATGAAGTAATCGCCGGTACGCACCAGCTCGGCGCGGAAGCCCCGCTCCTGGTTGATCTGGCGCTGCAACTCCTTGGCGATGGCCAGCGTCACATCCTTCTCGTGCTGCCCCTTGGGCCCGAGGGCGCCCGGGTCCTCGCCGCCGTGACCGGCGTCGATGGCAACGATGATGTCGCGCTTGCCACCGGAAACCGGCGGCAGCTTGCCGGTGGACGGCTGAGTGGGGGAAACCGGCGGCTGCGGCGTGCTGGGCGCCGTCGCTACCTGCGGGGCGCTGGCCTCTTCGGCGGCAGAGGGCTGGTCGTACAGGTCGACCACCAGGCGATTGCCATACTGCTGGTTGGGCGCCAGGGTGAAGCTCTTGGGCGTGACGCCGGGCGCCACGTCGATCACCACCCGCAGGTCGGTCGGCGAGCGCTGGGCCGAGCGGACGCTCTTGATCGGCGTGTTGGCGATGGACAGCTTGTCCAGCTGAGTGCCCAACTGGGCGCCATTGATGTCGATGACGATGCGATCCGGCGCGGTCAGCGTGAACACGCTGTGCTGCACCGGGCCGGACAGGTCGAAGACCAGGCGGGTGTTGTCGGGAGCACGCCAGAGCCGCACACTGCGGACCTCGGTGGCAGCCAGGATATTGGTGGCAAAGGCTGCCAGCAGCAGACCGATCCCGGCAAACAGTGCGCGCGAGCGCATACTCCACCCCATACTCGTCTTCATTCTCCCGTGGCCAAGGCGGCACACCAGGCTTCGCCGCGCGCGGTATGCGGCGAGAAATGCAGCGAGCGGCCGCCTGCATGGGCGCTAATGGTAATGTCAAGGTCCGCCTTTGGCAAAACGCCCTGACCCCGCTCGGGCCACTCGATCAGGCACAACGCATCGCCCTCGAAATAGTCGCGGATACCGAGGAATTCCAGCTCCTCGGGGTCGACCAGGCGGTACAGGTCGAAGTGATAGACCGCGACCCCATCGATCTCATAGGGCTCCACCAGGGTGAAGGTCGGGCTCTTGACCGCACCGGCATGCCCAAGTCCCCGCAGCAAGCCGCGCGAAAGGGTCGTCTTGCCCGCGCCCAGGTCGCCATGAAGGTAGATCACCCCCCGCCCACCGCTGACATGCCCCAACCGGGCCCCAAGGGCGGTCATGGCGTCTTCTCCCTGGGCGAACAGCTTCAGCTCAGGCACGGCGAATACTCCTCGATCAACTGACGAATGGTAGGTATCAGATCGCTGGCCGCCAGGCCGCGTCCTTTGAGCCCCTGGCGTTCCCCGGCCACGGCATGCAGCCAGGTGGCCAGGGCAGCGGCCTCGAAGGGTGACAGGTGCTGTGCCAGCAAGGCGCCAACCAGCCCCGCCAGGACATCCCCGAGCCCGGCGGTGGCCATGGCCGGATGCCCCCGGTCACAGAGCGCCAGGCGGCCATCGGGCGAGGCCACCAGGCTGCCAGCCCCCTTGAGCACCACCACGGCGCTGTAACGCCGGGCCAACGCCAAGGCAGCGGCGGGTCGATCAGCCTGAACCTGGCCGACCTCTACACCCAGCAGGCGCGCCGCCTCGCCGGGGTGGGGCGTGATCACGCAATCGGACGGCAGTTGAACAGCACCCGCAGCCAGCAGATTCAGTGCGTCGGCATCCCAGACCTGGGGCAGTGCAGCGGCCGACGCAACGCTCAGCAAGGCCCACCCCCAGGGGCCCTGCCCGAGCCCCGGCCCCACCACCAGCACATCGGCACGTTCCACAAGCGGCCGCAGCGTACCCGTCGACTCGACGGCCACGCTCATCACTTCAGGCACCCGCGCCAGGGCAGCGGCCAGGTGTTCGCCCCGGGTCGCCAGGGAGACCATCCCCGCCCCGCTGCGCAAAGCACTCTCGGCACTGAGCAACGCTGCACCGCCGGTACCACGCTCGCCGCCCACGACCAGCACCTGCCCGTAGCGCCCCTTGTGAGCTGTGCGCGGCCTCGGCAGCAGGGATGGGAGGCCGCCGAGCGCCAGCCTGCGGGCCAGGACCGGATGAGCGGCGACCACTTCCGGATCCGCCTTGAGGTCATCGAAAACCAACGCCCCCACATGATCAGGAGCCTGGCCGGTAAACAGGCCGAGCTTGAGGCCGATGAACGTCACCGTCATCGTCGCGACAACCGCCACCCCAAGCACCTGGCCGGTGTCCGCACTGAGTCCCGAGGGAATATCAACGGCCAGCACCGGCAGGCCGCTGCCATTGATCTGGCGGATGGCTACGTCATAAGGCGCGCGCACCGGTCCGGAGAGGCCAGTGCCGAGCAACGCATCCACCAGCACGCCGCGCAGGGGCTCCTCGGCGTGCCAGGCAATGATCGGAACACCTGCTGCCTGGGCCTCATCCCGGGCCAGCGCCGCATCACCCGCCAGCGCTTGGGGCTCCCCAACCGCCAGGACGCGCACCTGCCAACCTGCACGAGCCGCCAGGGCCGCCAGCAGGTAGCCATCCCCGGCGTTGTTGCCGCGACCGGCCAGTACAGTCACTTCGCCAGCCTCTGGCCAATGGCGACGCAGGGCCCGCCAGGCGGCATGGGCAGCCCGCTGCATCAGTTCGAAGCCGGGGGTACCCGCGGCGATCAGGCGGGCATCGAGTGCGCGCACCTGCTCGGAGGAATAAAGCGACAGCGGCAGATCATCGACAGGATCGGACATGCGATTCGGTAGTTCAGGCAGGGGTCTGGCAGAATTATACGCACCTCGCCACTGTTTCCCTCTCTCCCGATGCCCCTTTCCCCGCAGCAACTCGACGAACTGGCCGACGCCATCAAGACATGGGGGCGCGAGCTCGGCTTCCAGCAAGTGGGCATCAGCGATGTCGACCTCGGCGAGCACGAGGCGCACCTGCAACGCTGGCTGGAGGCAGGCCACCACGGCGAGATGGACTACATGGCCGCCCACGGCAGCAAACGCTCGCACCCGGACGAACTGGTGCCCGGCACCCTGCGGGTGGTGTCGTTGCGCATGGACTACCTGCCCGGCGACACGCGCATGACCCAGGTACTGGCCGAGCCCGAAAAGGCCTACGTCTCCCGCTACGCCCTGGGCCGGGACTACCACAAGCTGATCCGCAAGCGCCTGCAGCAACTGGCCGACCGCATCCAGGCGGCCATCGGCCCCTTCGGTCATCGCGCCTTCGTCGACAGCGCCCCCGTGCTGGAGAAAGCCATCGCCGAGCAGGCAGGCCTCGGCTGGATCGGCAAGAACACCCTGGTGCTCAACCGCAAGGCCGGCAGCTACTTCTTTCTCGGCGAACTGTTCGTCGACCTGCCGCTGCCCGTGGACGCGCCCCACGGCAGCGAACATTGCGGTCGCTGCACGGCCTGCATGGACATCTGCCCCACCGCCGCCTTCGTCGCGCCCTACCAGCTGGACGCGCGCCGCTGCATCTCCTACCTGACCATCGAGCTGAAAGGCTCCATCCCGGAAGCGTTGCGCCCGCTGATCGGCAACCGCGTGTTCGGCTGCGACGACTGCCAGATCGTCTGCCCCTGGAACCGCTTCGCCCGCCCCAGCGACCAGGGCGACTTCCAGCCGCGGCACAACCTGGACAACACCGAACTGGCCAGCCTGTTCGCCTGGACGGAAGAGGAGTTCCTCAGCCGTACGGAAGGCTCCCCGCTACGCCGGGCCGGCTACGAGCGCTGGCTGCGCAACCTGGCCGTGGGCCTGGGCAATGCCCCGAGCACCGTGCCGGTCCTGGAGGCGTTGCGCGCCCGGCGGGATCACCCGTCCGAGCTGGTGCGCGAGCACGTGAGGTGGGCCCTCGCCCGCCACGGTGCGAGCGAGGCCTGAGGGATCACAGCTTGATGAAGTGATCGCGGTAGTGACGCAGCTCCGCGATGGAGTCGCGGATATCGTCCAGGGCCAGGTGGCTGCTGCTCTTCTTCACCCCATCGCGAACGTGAGGCGCCCAGCGCGCGGCCAGCTCCTTGAGGGTGGACACGTCGAGGTTGCGGTAGTGGAAGTAGGCCTCCAGGCTCGGCATCTGCCGATAGAGGAAGCGGCGATCCTGGCAGATGCTGTTGCCGCAGATCGGCGACTTGCCCTTGGGCACCCAGTGTTCGAGGAAGGCCAGGGTCTGCGCCTCCGCCTCGGCGGTGCTGATGCGGCTCTCGCGAACCCGCTGGGTGAGGCCGCTCTGGCCGTGCTGGCGGGTGTTCCACTCGTCCATGCCGGCAAGGATCTCGTCGCTCTGGTGAATGGCCAGCACCGGCCCCTCGGCCAGCACATTGAGGTGGCTGTCGGTGACGATGGTGGCCATTTCGATGATGACGTCGTTGTCCGGATCCAGCCCGGTCATTTCCAGGTCGATCCAGATGAGGTTCTGAGGGTTCTGCATGTCGGAAATGCTCTCTAGGGACAGAGCGCAATTCTAGCGGATTACGCACGCCCCATCGGCCAGAAAAGCAGCACCGTCTGGCGCCCGACCATCACGGGCAGGGAATGCTGTGGCGCCACGCCCGGCACCTCGAAGGTGTTGCTGACCAGCCAGCTGCCGCTGCGCATCTCCCCAAGGGCCTTCTCCCACAGACGCGGCATGGGCTCTGGCGAGAGAAAACAGTAGGCCAGGTCAAATGTCGCCAGGTCGGCGCGCCACAGGCTCTGGTAGCGCACGCTGCAATTGCGCAGCGGCAGGCAGCGCAGCCAGGCGAGCAGGAACAGCAGCGGCGCGGTCTCCACGCCGACGAAGTGCCGCTCCGGGAAGCGCCGCGCCAAGCGCACCAGCAGGCCGCCGGTGCCACAACCCAGGTCGACGAAGCGCAGTGCCTGTGGCTGCCCATCCAGCCAGTCGCCCAACAGCTGAACAGCACGGTCGCCACTGAGGTAGAGCGGCACGCGCTCGAACACGCTGTTCCAGTTCACCAGCGCTACCAGAACGAAACCCAGCAGGAACAGCCAGGGCGGCAGCGCCAGGTGCTGGACCAGCAACAGCGCCGGCAGGAACGCCAGATTGATCCACACCCACCAGCGGGACAACCCGAGCCTTTGGCCAATGCCCGCCGCCAGGCCACCCTCCAGCAGCGCCAGCGCCCATAAAGGCAGGCGCTGCCCCAACAGCCAGGCTAGTGCATACACCAGCAGCGCCAGCAGCACGACCGCCGCCCCGTGTGCCAGGAGCGCACGCCCCAACGGCCGACCGAACAGGCCCAACCCCGACTTCATCCACCTCTCCCAACCGTGTTCAGCAGCCGCCCATGCTAGACTCGCCGCGCCCAACCCGCACGAAACTCTACCGACCCGGAAGCCCATGGCCAAACGCCACCTCAGCCGCCGTCAAAGCTGGCGCATCGAAAAAATCCAGGAAGAACGCGCCGCCCGCGCTGCCAAGCGCGAATCGCGCCTGGTCGATGAATTGGAAGGCGGCGACCTCGGCCCCGAGCAGACCGGATTGGTCATCGCCCACTTCGGCGTCCAGGTAGAAGTCGAAGCCCTGGAAGGCGAGCTCGCCGGCCAGGTCGTCCGCTGCCACCTGCGCGCCAACCTGCCCGCCCTGGTAACCGGCGACCGCGTGGTCTGGCGCCCCGGCAACCAGGGCAGCGGCGTGATCGTCGCGCAACTGCCGCGCACCAGCGAGCTGTGCCGTCCGGACATGCGTGGCCTGCTCAAACCGGTGGCGGCCAACGTCGACCTGATCGTCATCGTCTTCGCGCCGCTGCCCACGCCCCACGCCAATCTGATCGACCGCTACCTGGTGGCTGCCGAGCACGCCGGCATCCAGCCGCTGCTGCTGCTGAACAAGTGCGACCTGGTGGATGACCAGAACGGCGCGATGCTCGACAGCCTGCTGGAGGCCTATCGGCAACTGGGCTACGCGTTGCTGGAGGTCTCGGCCCATGGCGGAGGCGGCATGGATGACCTGCGTGCGCGCCTGGACGGCCACACCAGCGTCTTCGTCGGCCAGTCCGGCGTGGGTAAATCGTCCCTGGTGAACAGCCTGCTGCCCGGCGTGGATACCCGCGTCGGCGCGCTGTCGGAACTCACCGGCAAGGGCACCCACACCACCACCACCGCCCGGCTGTTCCACTTCCCCGGAGGCGGCAACCTCATCGACTCCCCCGGCATCCGCGAGTTCGGCCTCGGCCATGTCAGCCGTGATGACGTGGAAGCCGGCTTCATCGAATTCCGCGACCTGCTCGGCCATTGCCGCTTCCGCGACTGCAAGCACGACCGCGAGCCGGGCTGCGCGCTGCTCCAGGCACTGGAGGAAGGCCGCATCCATCCACAGCGGATGGGCAGCTACCGGCACATCATCGCCAGCCTCCCCGAGCCGGAGTACTGATGCAGAAAGGCCACGCAATGCGTGGCCTTTCTCATTCAAGCGGCGAGCCCGGTCAGGGCTGCTTCTGCGAATCCATCTTCAGCACCCCATCCTCGAAGATGTTCAGCTTCTGCTGCAGCTCCTTGGGCTGCATGGGTTCCGTCCCTGAAGCCGGCTGCCCACCGGCGGGTGCAGCAGCGCCGGGCGCTGATGCCGGAGCATTGGCGGGTGCGCCCTCTTTGCTTTGCTGGGGTTCACCCTCGATGTCGCGCTGGGCACGCTTGGTCAGGACGATGATGTCGATGCGACGGTTCACCGGGTTGAGCGGGTCCTTGCGGTCGAACAGGGCCGACGAGGCATAACCCACCACGCGCGCCACCTGCTCATCCGGGTAACCGCCCGCAACCAGGGTGCGCCGCGCCGCGTTGGCACGGTTGGCGGACAGCTCCCAGTTGCCGAACTCGCCATTGCCGGCGAACGGTTTGGCGTCGGTGTGGCCGCTGACGCTGATCTTGTTCGGCACGGCCTTGATGGTCTCGGCCAGGATCAACAGGATGTCCTCGAAGTACGGCTGCAGCCGCGCGCTGCCCAGGTCGAACATCGGCCGGTTGGCAGCGTCCATGATCTGGATGCGCAGGCCGTCCTGGGTGATCTCGAAGAGGATCTGGTCCTTGAACTTGCGCAGTTCGGGGTTCTCCTCGACCTTGTTCTGCAGCTCCTGCAGCAGCATCTCGAGGCGCTCGCGCTCAACCTGCTCGGCCAGGTTCTCTGCCTGGGTCGGGTCGACCTGGCGGGTCTGGATCTGCTCGTTGCTGGAGGAGTCGACGGACTGTTCCTGGGCGTCGGGGGCGTCCTTCAGCTCGGGGTTCAGGGTGCGGTCGGGTGCGGGAGTCGGGGTACCGCCCAGATCGATGACGTAGGGGCTGGCGCTCTCAGTGAAGCCGATCGGGTCCTGGAAGTAGCCGGAGATCGCCTTCTTCTGTTCAGGCGTGGCTGACGACATCAGCCAGAGCACCAGGAAGAACGCCATCATCGCCGTGGCGAAGTCGGCGAAGGCGATCTTCCAGGCGCCCCCATGGTGGCCGGCCGCGCTCTTCTTGACGCGCTTGACGATGATCGGCTGGTTGTTGTCCATGCTCGGTCTTCAATCAGCTGCCGCGGACGGCCTGTTCGAGCTCGCTGAAGCTCGGGCGGTGCGCCGGGAACAGGACCTTGCGCCCGAACTCGACAGCCAGGGACGGCGGCATCCCTGATGCGGAAGCCACCAGGGTGGCCTTGATGGCCTCGTACAGGTTCAGTTCTTCCTTCGCGTCGTGCTCAAGGCTGACCGCCAGCGGACCGAAGAAACCGTACGCCGCGAGAATACCGAGGAAGGTCCCCACCAGGGCCGCCGCCACGTGCTTACCGAGTTCTGCCTGGGCAACCTGCCCTAACAACGCCATGGTCACCACGATGCCGAGCACCGCCGCCACGATGCCGAAGCCCGGCAGGCCGTCGGCGATCCGGTTGACGGCATGGGCCGGGTGCTCCAGCTCTTCCTTCAGGCTGTTCAGTTCCATGTCGAACAGGCCTTCCAGCTCGTGGGGGGCCATGTTCCCGGAGGACATGATGCGCAGGTAGTCGCTGATGTAGGCCACCATCCCCGCATCCTTGAGGATGGCCGGGTACTTGCTGAAGATCGGGCTCGCGTTGGGGTCCTCGATGTCGGCCTCGATGGCCATCATCCCTTCACGGCGACTCTTGTTGAGAATTTCGTAGAGCAGGCGCAGCACTTCGAGGTAGAACGCATGGGTGAAGCGCGAGCTGAACATCTTCAGCGACTTCTTCAGCACGTGCATGAAGGTGCTGCCGGGGTTGGCCTGGAGGAAGGCGCCCAGCGCCGCACCGCCGATGATCAGCACCTCGAAGGGCTGGATCAGCGCGGCGATCTGGCCGTGTGAAAGGACATAGCCACCGAGCACGGCGGCGAAGACGACGATGATGCCGATTATCTTTGCCATAGAGAGAAGGGAGTTTCCGGGTGAAAACAGGGCCGCGAATACAGCCCTTCTAATTATCGGAACTTATGCGCCAGACTATAGCCAGTTAAGGCGAAAAGCCAGTTCGGCACAAACCTCATGAAGACCTCAAAGCCCGTCCCCACAAGCCTCGAAGGCTGGATCAAGCAGCTCGACGGTGTTCGCCTGCCGATCCCTGCCGCCAGCCACGAGCGTGTGCGTCGGGCCCTGGGGGACAGCCGCCGTTCGTTGCGCGACATCGCCGACATGATCCAGGACAGCCCCGCCCTTGCCCTCAGCCTGATGCGCGAGGCGAACCGCACGGCGACAGCACTGGGCGGCCCGGCGGAAAGCCTCGAGGTAGCCCTGACTCGCCTCGGCCTGAAGCGCTCCGAAGAGTTGCTCAATCGCCTGCCCGCCGTTGCCGAACACGACATTCCCCTGCCCCTCCGCCAGATCCTGTTGATCAGTCAGCACGCATCCCAGCAGGCCAACGGCCTGTTCGCCGCCCGACTGGCCAGGCTGTGGCAGGAGATCCACTGGAACAGCCTGCTCTTCCTCTCGCCGCTCTGGCCGCTGCTGGCACTCTATCCCGAGCTGTTCAGCGCCTGGGAAAAGCGCGTACTGGTGCGCGGCGAACCCGCCCGCAAGGTCGAGCGCGACCTGCTCGGCGTTCCCGTCCTGCGCCTGTGCCAGGCCCTTGCAGAGCATTGGCGACTGCCGGAGTGGATCACTGAAGGCTACCGCCTGCTGAATACCCAGCAGCGCATGCTGGTCAAGGCGCTGCACATTGCGCGCGACAACGAGCATCCGCTGCACCAGCAGCAATTACTGGATGCCGATACCGACCTGCGCCGCTGGCTGACCCAGCCCGCCAACACCGTGCTGCTGGCCAACGGTCTGGCCATCTCGGCCCACAACTCCTGGACCTGCGACCACAGCCTGCGCTGGCAGCGCCTGACAGGGCTCTACATGCAACTGCCCCTGGCAGACGTGCAGCAGCTCGTCCACCAGCAGGCCGTGGAAAGTGCTCGCCACCACGCCACGCCCGAGCTCTGGCACCCGGCGCAAGGCCTCATCTGGCCGTGGGGCACCAGCCGCTGGCCGGTCGATGCGGCCAAACCGGCACCGCCGCCCCCGGCCGCCCTGCAGGAATGGCGCACCCTCTGCACCCAGCTGCTGCAAGAGCCGAGCACCTTCGCCAATATCGTCCAGCTCACCGCCTGCGCCCGCGACGCACTTGCCGCCTGCGGCATGCGCCGCAGCCTGCTCCTGCTGGTGGACAAGACCCAGACGCGCCTGATGGTCCAGCAGAGCGGCGGCCTGCCCAAGGAGGCAGCCGGCCTGCAGTTGGACCCGGCCCAGAGCCAGGTCCTCAAGCGCCTGCTTGCCCAGCCGGGCCAACTGCGCCTGAGCCCGGAGAACGCGGCGCAGTACTCCGCCTTCATCCCCGGCAACCTCAAGGCCCTGTTCCCGGCCGATCACCTGTTGCTGCGCTCCGTGGCGGCCAATGGGCGGGTGGTGCTGCTGGTGGTTGCCGATCAGGGCGGCCAGCCGTTCTCCGACATCGGGTTGCAGGCCTTCGGAAAGACCATGCAATGCATCGAGCGCGCCCTGCTTGGCTTTGCCAGTCGCGGGCGCTGACCTTTCCGCTACAATCTCCCGCTTTCCGCCCTTACCGGAGCCCGTCATGCCTGCCTTTGCCGGCCTGCCATTGGTCATCGAGCCCGCCGACCTGGCCGCACGCCTGGATGCCCCTGAGCTGATCCTGGTGGATCTCACCAGCGCCGCCCGCTATGCCGAGGGCCACATCCCCGGCGCCCGCTTCGTCGACCCCAAGCGCACCCAGTTGGGCCAGCCACCTGCCCCCGGCCTGCTGCCGGCCAAGGCTGACCTTGAGGCACTGTTCGGTGAACTGGGCCATCGTCCCGACGCGGTCTACGTGGTCTATGACGACGAAGGCGGCGGCTGGGCCGGGCGCTTCATCTGGCTGCTGGATGTGATCGGCCACCCGCATTACCACTACGTCGATGGCGGCCTGCATGCCTGGCTCGCCGACGGCCACGCCACGTCCGGCGATACCCCCACACCCGCCGGCGGCCCGCTGCCCCTGGTGCTGCACGACGCCCCGACCGCCACCCGCGAGTACCTGCAGAGCCGCCTCGGCGCAGCCGACCTGGCGATCTGGGATGCGCGCAACCCCGCCGAGTACGCCGGCACCAAGGTGCTGGCCGCCAAGGGCGGACACATCCCCGGCGCGATCAATTTCGAATGGACCGCCGGCATGGACCCGTCGCGCGCGCTGCGTATCCGCCGCGACATGCCTGAAATCCTCAACCGGCTGGGCATCACCCCCGACAAGGAAGTGATCACCCACTGCCAGACCCACCACCGCTCCGGCTTCACCTACCTGGTGGCCAAGGCGCTCGGCTACCCCCGCGTGAAGGGCTACGCCGGCTCCTGGTCGGAGTGGGGCAACCACCCGGACACGCCCGTCGAGGCCTGAGGCCCCGGAACCCAAGGAAAGACCATGAAAGAACGCCTGTTCATCATCAGCCAGTACCTGCTCCCCCATCACCTGCTCTCGCGCCTGGCCGGGTGCGTGGCCGAATGCCGCATCCGCTGGTTCAAGAACGCCTTCACCGCCTGGTTCGCCCGCCGCTACCAGGTGAACATGAACGAAGCGCTGGTCGAGGACCTCACTGCCTACGAGCATTTCAACGCCTTCTTCACCCGCGCACTCAAGGACGGTGCACGCCCGCTGGACAGCACCCCCGGCGCCATCCTCTGCCCCGCCGACGGCGCGGTCAGCCAGCTCGGCCCGATCGAGCACGGCCGCATCTTCCAGGCCAAGGGCCACAGCTTCAGCGTGCTGGAGCTGCTGGGCGGTGACGCCGAACGTGCTGCGCCCTTCATGGGCGGTGACTTCGCCACCATCTACCTGTCGCCCCGCGACTACCACCGCGTGCACGCCCCGCTGGCCGGCACCCTCCGTGAAATGGTCTACGTGCCGGGGCGCCTGTTCTCCGTGAACCAGAGCACCGCCGAGAACGTACCGGAGCTGTTCGCCCGCAACGAGCGCGTGGTCTGCCTGTTCGACACCGAGCGCGGGCCGATGGCCGTGGTACTGGTGGGCGCGATGATCGTCGCCTCCATCGAGACCGTCTGGGCCGGCCTGGTGACGCCGCCCAAGCGCGAGCTGAAGACCTTCCGCTACGACGAAGCCGCACGCGCCCCGATCAGCCTGGAAAAAGGCGCCGAGCTGGGTCGATTCAAGCTCGGCTCCACCGCCATCGTGCTCTTCGGGCCCGAGCAGATCCGCTGGGCCGAAGGCCTGGCCGCCGGTAGCGCGGTGAGCATGGGCCAGCTCCTGGCACTGCCGAAGGAAGCCTGACCGCCAGGCCCTGGGACGTTGAACGCGCGGCCACCTGGCCTGGTCCAACGTCCCAAAGCCCGCTCGACATGCCCGTCCGCGCGATACCGCCACCGGCCTCTCGTTAGGCTGCGGCGACCCGATGATGCTGCTAGAGTGCGAGAGACCGTTCCCACACGCCTGGCCCGTTGCTGTTGGAGTACCCGAGTTACATGGACAAGCAGAGTCCCCACCTGTTATTGCGTGTTCCGACTCCGAGCAAGCAGAGCCTGTCCCTCTGTGAAGCTACGCCCCGCGATATCAAGCGCTGGATCTCCCTGCTGCCCAAGGCCAACATCGGCGAGACTGCCCGTCAGCTCTACCAGGCGCTGGTGGAGCTGAACCAGCTCATCACCCCCAGCGACAACCGCCTGCACCTGCTGGAGCTGATCCGTCCCGAGGTGTACTTCGTCTGCCAGCACCTCGAACGCCATTTCCTCAACCAGGCCATCGTCCTCGATGAACGTCCGCGCAAGGTGGCCAACCTGTGCCAGGCCCTGCAGAACCACCTGGCCATCGGCTACAAGCAGATCGTCGTGCAGGAAGCCCAGCGCCAGGCCCGCGACGGCCAGCAACTGCTGACCATCGCCCTGCAGCGCGCCATGCACAGCCTCAACTCCGCCCTCATCCGCGCCAGCCAGCTGTACTGCCCGGTTCCGGAAGGCCTGTGGCTGGAACTGCACCAGCTCTACCAACTGGCCAGCAGCCGGCAGGTTCACCGCGTCGTCGTGCGCGACGGCCTGGCCCGCCACACCGAAGGCCTGAGCGTCGAACAGACCTACCTGGTCGCCCTGCTGCTGGGCTGCGCCCGCTGCAACCAGATGCGCCAGAACAACATCGCAAAGCTCGCCGAAGTGCTGGAGCCCTGGAGCGCACTGGTGCGCCTGCAAGGCGCCGAACTGGCCTCCAGCCTGTTCGCCGTCGCGCCGCAGGTCGACGGCCCGCCCCGCTACAAATCGCTGTTCCAGGCCAGTGAAATGGCAGGCCTGCTGGGCATCGACCCGCTGCCGCTGGTGGATGCGATCAAGCACTACCTGACCCTCGCTACCGAGGACCGCGCCCAGGCGCGCCTGCTGGTACCGGAAGGCATCAGCGTCGACCTCCTGCAGCACCTCAGCTCCGCCTGGGGCGACATCTCCGAGCGCACCTTCCAGCGCACGCCCGGGCGCGGCGCGCTGACCCTCTGCATTGGCATGAGCGCCCTGCACTTCTTCCTCTCCGGCAAGCAGCCGTTCGGCGCGATCCTGAAGATCAAGGAAGCCGGCCAAGCGGTCTTCAAGGCGATCAACAAGGACGAAGGCGACGTCTGGAACACCGCCTTCGACGCCCAGCCGCAGAACTGGGACGAAGGCCTGCCCTACGAGGAAATCCAGTACAGCAAGCCGGTCACACCCGGCGATACCAGCACCCAGCCAGAACCCACGGCCAGCGGCGAGAACTACCCGACCTTCGAACTGACCATCGTCAACCACAGCCCCGGCGGCTACTGCCTCAGCTGGCCCAAGGAGGTCCCCAGCCAGCTCCAGGCCGGCGAACTGCTCGGCGTGCAGGACGCCCCCAGCCAGGGCTGGAGCGTTGCCGTGGTGCGCTGGATCCGCCAGGTACGCGGCGGCGGCACCCAGATGGGCATCGAGCTGATCGCTCCCCACGCCCAGCCGTGCGGCCTGCAGCTGCTGCGCAAGGCCGACCAGCACAGCCAGTACCTGCGGGCACTGCTGCTCCCCGAGATCTCGGCCATCTCCCGCCCGGCGACCCTGATCACGCCGCGCCTGCCGTTCCAGGAAGGCAACAAGGTGCAGATCAACATCCACGGCGACGAACGCCGTGCCGTCCTCACCAGCCGACAGACCTCGACCGGCAGCTTCAGCCAGTTCGAATACCGTCCGTTCGAGCAGCCGACGGAGCAGCACGGGAAGCCTGTCACAGCTTCGGGAGAGCGCGGATCGGGTGGGGACGAAGACTTTGACTCGCTCTGGAAGTCGCTGTAGATTCCCCAGCCACTCCCATTTGTCGCCATTTAGCGCCCGTTCGGCGCGGTCTAAGCACACGCCATGGCAATCGAGAAGAAAACCATCCGTCTGCTGATCCTGGAAGACTCGCAGAACGAAGCCGAGCGCCTGGTCAGCCTTTTCCGTAACGCCGGACGCGCCACCCGTGTCCATCGCCTGGTGTCCAGCGAAGACCTCGCCGAAGCCCTCCAGCAGACCTGGGACCTGCTCATCGCAGCCCCCGAGAGCGAGAACCTCTCCCCCGGCGAAGCCCTCGGTGCGATCCGCCGCCAGTCCAAGGACATCCCCTTCATCCAGCTGGTGCAGGACAACGACCCGGACCTCGTCACCGAAGCCCTGGCCCTCGGCGCCCAGGATGCGGTGCCCCAAGGAGAGGATGAGCGCCTGGTGCTGGTGGCCAATCGCGAACTGGCCAACCTCGAGGAACGTCGCGCCCGCCGCGCCGCCGAGGTGAGCCTGCGCGAAGCCGAGAAGCGCTGCCAGCTGCTGCTGGACAGCTCCGTGGACGCCATCACCTACGTCCACGACGGCATGCACATCTATGCCAACCGCGCCTACGTCGAGATGTTCGGCTATGAAGATGCCGACGAGCTTGAAGGCATGCCGATGATCGACCTGATCACCGGCGACGACCAGGCCGCGTTCAAGGACTTCCTCAAGAACTACCGAGACGGCGAAGGCAACAGCGAACTCACCTGCTCCGGCTGCAAGGTCGACGGCCAGGCGTTCCAGGCCCGCATGAGCTTCTCCCCCGCCACCTACGATGGCGAACCCTGCATCCAGGTGGTGATCCGCGCCGAAGTCGCCAGCGCCGAACTGGAAGAGAAGCTGCGCGAGATCAGCAGCCAGGACCTGGTCACCGGCCTTTTCAACCGCAACCACTTCACCGAGCTGATGGATGCCGCCGCCGAGCGCGCCGTCAACGCCGGGCAGCCCGCGAGCCTCGCCTACATCCGTGTCGACCGCTACTCCGCCCTGCAGGCGGACATCGGCATCGGTGGCAGCGACCTGGTGCTGACCGACCTGGCCAACCTGCTGCGCACCCACTTCCCGGCCGACGCCCAGCTCGCCCGCTTCAGCGACGACGTCTTCAGCGTGTTGCAACCCGGCCTCAGCCCGGAGCAGGCTCGCGACGGCCTCCAGGCCTTGCGCAAGAAAGTCGAAGGCCACCTGTTCGACGTCAGCGGCCGCACCGCCCAGCTGACCCTGTCCATCGGCGTCGCCGGCCTCAACGAGACCACGCCGCGTGCGGAAGAGGTCATCGACCGCGCCCACCGTTGTGCCGATGAAATCACCGACGGCAACGACGTGCGCCTGTACGACCCCGCCAGCGAACTGGCCGCCGCCGCCAGCCGCGGCAACCTGGTGGCCATGGTCCAGCAGGCGCTGGAAACCAACAGCTTCCGCCTGCTGTTCCAGCCCATCATCAGCCTGCGTGGCGACAGCCACGAGCACTACGAAGTGCTGCTGCGCCTGCTCAGCCCCCAGGGCGAGGAAGTGCCGCCGGCCGAGTTCCTCGGCGCCGCGCGGGAAGCCGGTCTGGCCGAGAAGATCGACCGCTGGGTGATCCTCAACTCGGTCAAGCTGCTGTCCGAGCACCGCGCCAAGGGTCACAGCACCCGCCTGTTCGTGCACCTGTCCGGCTCCAGCCTGCAAGACCAGACCCTGCTGCCCTGGCTGAGCGTCGCCCTCAAGGCCGCGCGCCTGCCTTCCGACGCGCTGATCTTCCAGTTCAGCGAGCCCGACGCCATCGCCTACCTGAAGCAGGCCAAGGCCCTGACCCAGGGCCTGGCAGAACTTCACTGCAAGGTGGCGCTGAGCCAGTTCGGCTGCGCGCTGAACCCCTTCAACACCCTCAAGCACCTGAACATCGACTTCGTGAAGGTCGACGGTTCCTTCACCCAGGACCTGGGCAAGGCCGAGAACCAGGAAGCACTGAAGACCCTGCTGGCCAGCCTGCACGCCCAGGCCAAGCTGACCATCGTGCCCTTCGTCGAGAGCGCCAGCGTGCTGGCCACCCTCTGGCAGGCCGGGGTCAACTACATCCAGGGCTACTACCTGCAGGGCCCCAGCCAGTCGATGGACTACGACTTCTCCTCCGGAGACGAGTAAGCCTTCAGCCACACACGAAAAAGCCGCCCTCGGGCGGCTTTTTCATACCTGGATGGCCGGACTCAGTCCTGGCCGTCGCGGTCGCGGAACCCCAGCAGGTAGAGGATGCCGTCCAGCCCCAGGGTGGAGATGGCCTGCTTGGCCGACTGCTTGACCAGCGGCTTGGCACGGAAGGCCACGCCCAGGCCGGCCAGGCCCAGCATCGGCAGGTCGTTGGCGCCGTCGCCCACGGCGATGGTCTGCTCCAGGCGCAACCCCTCGCGCTCGGCCAGCTCGCGCAGCAGGTCAGCCTTGCGCTGGGCGTCGACGATGGGCTCCACCGCCACGCCAGTCAGCTTGCCGTCGACGATCTGCAGCTCGTTGGCGAACACGTAGTCGATGCCCAGCTTGACCTGCAGCTGCTTGGCGAAATAGGTGAAGCCCCCGGAGAGGATCGCGGTCTTGTAGCCCAGGCGCTTGAGCTCGGCGAACAGCGTCTCGGCGCCCTCGGTCAGGCGTAGGGAGGCACCGATTTCCTGCAGCACGTCTTCGGAAAGCCCCTTGAGCAGCCCCAGGCGCTCCTTGAAGCTGGCGCGGAAATCCAGCTCGCCGCGCATCGCACGCTCGGTGATCTCGGCCACCTGATCGCCCACCCCGGCCGCCTTGGCCAGTTCGTCGATGACCTCCGCCTCGATCAGCGTCGAGTCCATGTCGAACACCGCCAGGCGGCGGTTGCGGCGGAACACCGAATCGCGCTGGAAGGCGATGTCGACGTTCAGCTCCTGGGCCACGCTGAGGAACTCGGCCCGCAGCGCTGCCGGGTCGGCCGGCTCACCGCGCACGGAGAACTCGATGCAGCCCTTGCCCTGGCTGTCGGGCATGTCCAGTGGCATGCGCCCGGACAGGCGGTCGATGTGGTCGATGTTCAGGTCGTACTTCGCGGTGATGGCGCTGACACGCTGCAGCTGTTCGGCGGTGACCTTGCGGGTCAGCAGGGTGACGATGTGGCGGGCCTTGCCCTGGCCGCCGACCCAGGTCTGGTAGTCGGCTTCCGACACCGGCGTGAAGCGCACCTGCTGGTCCAGCTTGTAGGCGGTGAACAGCACGTCCTTCAGCACCGACGAGGCCTGCTCGGTCCCGGGGATCTCCACCAGGATGCCGAACGACAGGGTGTCGTGGATGACGGCCTGGCCGATGTCGAGGATGTTGACGCCACCCTGCGCCAGGACGCCGGTGATCGCCGCGGTCAGACCGGGCCGATCCTCACCGGTGATGTTGATCAGGACTATTTCGCGCAAGGCGCACCTCCTGCAGTGGAAAAGGCGCACATTCTACCCACTTTCCCGGCCCGGCGAGCATGCCGGCCGCTTTGCCCTGCGGGGGGCGCTCGCTATACTGCGCCCCAATTCCGTCCGAGAAGAGCCGAGCTCTGTGAACCGGCCCACGTCCGTCAAACCCGACAACTTCTTCCTGCTGATCTTCAACGCCCTGCGCCAGCGCCGTGTGCCGATCGCCTTGCGCATCGCCAGCCACAGCCTGCTCCTGGTTGCCCTGGCGCTGGTGATCTACGCCTGGGTGATGGGCATGCAGTTCCGCCAGGCCATGCAGCAGCAGGCCGACGCCCTCGGCCAGAGCCTCACCGCGCAGACGGCCGCGTCCGCCACCGAGCTGCTGGTGTCCAACGACATCCTCAGCCTCAACGTCCTGCTCAACAACCTGGTGAAGAACCCGCTGGTGGCCCACGCCGCCATCTACAGCGTGGACAACCGCATCCTCGCCGAGGCCGGCTCGCGGCCCAAGCAAGGCCTGCTGGGCGAAACCACCGGGCTGTACTCCACCCCCATCACCTTCCAGGAAGTCATCGCCGGGCACCTGCGCCTGAGCCTGGACATGCAGCAGTTCCAGCAGCCGATGACCATCAGCCTGCAGAGCATGGGCCTGTTGAGCCTCATCCTGCTGGCCCTGACGCTGTCCCTCAGCCTGCGCCTGGGTCGCCACCTGTCCACGCCGCTGCTGCAACTGCGGGTGTGGCTGCGTGACCCGGACGACCCCGCCCCCGGTGCCGGTCGCCAGGACGAGCTGGGCGACCTCGCTCGCCAGCTCCAGGCCCGCCTGGTGCCGGAGAAGCCCGAGCCGGAACCCGAGCCCGAGCCGGACTACCCGGAACTCGAAGATGAAGACCTCCAGCCCGAGCCGGGCCTGGAAGACGAAGAAGACGGCTTCGAGGTCCGCGACCTGCGCGACACCCGCTACGACGTCGAGGACGAGCTGCCCAGCCGCCTGTTCACCCCGGACAATGACGACCCCTTCGCCGAACTGCGTCCGGTGGAGGAGCCTCCCCGTGCGCCGGCCGTCGAGCCACCCGCACCGGTGCAACCCAGCGTGCCCCAGCGCAGCGCCGTGCTCGCAGTGCAACTGGGCGCCCAGGACCAGCTGCGCCGCCTGCCGCGCTCGCGCCTGCTGGACCTGCTGCAACGCTACCGCGACTGCCTCGACCAGGCTGCCACCCTCTACCAGGGCGAGCTGCACACCCTCAACGACGGCAGCAGCCTGATGCTGTTCCACAGCCTCGACAGCGGCGAGGACCACCTCACCCATGCGCTGTGCTGCGGCGAGCTGCTGCGTGCCCTGGGCCACGCCCTGCAGATCGAGGTGGCCGACAGCGGCATCACCCTCCAGCTGCAGCTGGGCCTGACCCTCGGCGACAGCCTGGCCGGCATGAGCCAAGGCGACCTGCTGCTGGACGACGTGACCCAGGCCGCCCTCGCCCTCAGCCAGCACAGCCGCAACCTGCTGCTGGTGGACCGCGCCATCGCCGATGACGCGCTGGTGCGCCAGCGAGCGCGTGTGCGCGCCATCGCCAGCCCCGAAGGCGCCTGCTGCGTCGAGCGCCTGCTGGAACCCTACCCTTCGCTGCTGGAACGCCAGCTGGCCCGCATGCACGAAGCCCGGCACTGAGCCGGGCGCCACGGAACGGCAACATGACCACACTGATCACCCATCCCCTGCCGGTGCTCGCCGTGGGCATCGCCCTGGGCAGCCGGGTCATTCCCCCGCGCCTGCTGCTGGCCGGCCTGATTGCCGCCTGCCTGCCGGACGCCGACGTGCTCGCCTTCAAGCTGGGCATCGCCTATGCCGATGCCTTCGGCCACCGGGGATTCAGCCATTCGCTGCTGTTCGCCGCGCTCTGCGCCGCACTGGCCGCCCTGCTCTGTCGCCCGCTGCGCTGCGGTCCCCTGAAGTCGGGCCTGTTCGTCGGCCTGGCGGCCCTCAGCCACAGCGCCCTGGACGCACTCACCAACGGCGGCCTGGGTGTCGCCTGGTTCTGGCCATGGAGCCAGGAGCGCTACTTCCTGCCCTGGCGCCCCATCGAGGTCTCGCCCTTCATCAAGGGCTTCTTCAGCGCCCGCGGCCTGGCCGTGCTGGCTTCGGAAGCCCACTGGGTCTGGTTGCCCTGCCTGGCTGTCGCGCTGTCCGGCTTCACCCTGCGCCACCTGCTGCTGCGCTCGCCGCAACGCGACCACGCCTGAACGCCTGGCTGAAATGAAAAACGCCGCGCTCCCTGGGGATGCGCGGCGTTTTCACAGGTGGAACGGCACACCGCTAGAAGCGGAACACCTCCACATCGGTACGCACCGGAGCCGCCATCGGGATCTTCGGTTGCGCCGGCTCCCGGCTGTTGCGCGCGGGCGCGGGACTGGGCTTGCGCGTCTCCCCGGCAGCGGGCGCGGAGGCCTGGCCCTCCAGGGGTTTCACGGCGCCCGCGAGTTGCTCGGCCAGTTGCTGCAGCAACTGGCTCTGGGCGCGAACCTGATCGCCCGCCGAACCGTCATGGGGCTGCTCCAGGCGCACCAGGCGGCTGTCACGCAGTTGGCCGGCCTTGTCCAGCACCCGCCACTGGGCTTCCAGCACCGCCGGGCGCTGGGGGCCGGAGTCCAGGCGGTTGATGCTCAGCAGCACCTGGGCATCCGGGGTGAAACCCGGGTTGGCAGGGGCCAGCACCAGGCGCTGGCTGTCCAGGCGCCAGGCCAGTTGGCGCAGCAGAAGCTGGTCGATGTCGCCGGCCAGGCTGCCGGCCCAGCGCCCCTCGGTGGAGGCGGTCAGGCTGCCGTCGGGCTGGCGTTGCAGAAGGGTTTCGCGCTGCAGGTAGTCCGCCACGGACACTGGGCCCAGCAGCACGGCCATGCCGGCAGCCTGGGAGGGCAGCTCGGAGTTGCCGGTCTCCAGCTGGTAGAGCGGCGCGGGTGGGGTGTGGACGCAACCCGCCAGCCCCAGGAGGCTGGTCAGCAGCGCCAGGAGTGGAAGTCGTACGACGTTCATCTGTCTGCTCTTCCGGGCCGCACGCGGCGGCCCTGTTCGAATTCATCTCGGGGCGCCCGCCATGGCGGGGCCGTCAGGGGGCACTATCATCCGCCAATGCGGCGGACGACTCCAGCCTCGCGCGTCGAATGGCAGGCGCCAAGGCGCCGCCGGGCGGTCAGCCCGGCAGCTCCACCTGCAGTGCATCGACCCGCTGGAAGCCACGGGGCAGCTTGTTGCCACGCCGTCCGCGCTCGCCCTTGTAGTGCTCCAGGTCGTCGGCCTTGAGCGACAGCGTGCGCTTGCCGGCCTGCAACACCAGGGTGGCGCCAGCGGGCAGCACGGCCAGGTCGGCCAGGTATTCCTCGCGGCTGGCAACGCGCTCGCCGGGGATGCCGATGATCTTGTTGCCCTTGCCCTTGGCCAGCTGCGGCAGGTCCGCAACCTTGAACAGCAGCAGGCGCCCTTCGGTGGTCACGGCGGCGAGGCAGTCCTCCTCCAGGCTGCCGAGAGGACGCGGCGCCATCACCCGCGAACCTTCCGGCAGGCTGACCAACGCCTTGCCGGCCTTGTTCTTGGCCTGCAGGTCGGCGCCCTTGACCACGAAGCCGTAGCCCGCGTCCGAGGCGATCACGTAGAGCGCGTCGTCGTCCGGCAGCAGTACGCATTCGAAGGTGGCCCCCGGCGGCGGCGTCAGGCGGCCGGTGAGCGGCTCGCCCTGGCCACGGGCGGACGGCAGCGAATGCGCCGCCAGGGAGTAACTGCGGCCGGTGGAGTCGATGAACACCGCGAACTGGTTGGAGCGGCCCGGCGCAGAGGCCTTGAAGCCGTCGCCCGCCTTGTAGGAAAGCCCGGTGGCGTCGATGTCGTGGCCCTTGGCGCAGCGCACCCAGCCCTTCTCCGAGAGCACCACGGTGACCGGCTCGGTGGGCATCAGTTCGGTTTCCGACAGGGCGCGGGCCTCGGCACGGGCGACGATCGGCGAGCGGCGCGCATCGCCGTAGGTCTCGGCGTCCTTGATCAGCTCCTCGCGCACCAGTTTCTTCAGCTTGGCGTCGCTGCCCAGCAGGGCCAGCAGCTTCTTCTGTTCCTTCAGCAGCTCGTCCTGCTCGCCACGGATCTTCATCTCTTCCAGGCGGGCCAGTTGGCGCAGACGGGTGTCGAGGATGTAGTCGGCCTGGGCTTCGCTGAGCTGGAAGCGCTCCATCAGCACTGGCTTGGGCTGGTCCTCGGTGCGGATGATGTGGATCACCTCGTCGAGGTTGAGGAAGGCGATCAGCAAGCCATCCAACAGGTGCAGGCGCTTCTCCACCTTGTCCAGGCGGAACTGCAGGCGGCGGCGCACAGTGCCGACGCGGTAGGTCAGCCACTCGGTGAGCAGGGTGCGCAGGTCCTTGACCTGGGGACGCCCGTCGAGGCCGATGACGTTCATGTTGACCCGGTAGCTGGACTCCAGGTCGGTGGTGGCGAACAGGTGCTGCATCAGCTCGTCGGCATCCACGCGGTTGGAGCGCGGGATGATGACGATGCGGGTGGGGTTCTCGTGGTCCGACTCATCGCGCAGGTCGGCCACCATGGGCAGCTTCTTGGCCTGCATCTGCGCGGCGATCTGCTCCAGCACCTTGGCGCCGGAGACCTGATGGGGCAGCGCGGTGACGACGATGTCGCCGTCCTCGACGCGGTACACGGCGCGCATGCGCACCGAGCCACGGCCCGTTTCGTAGATCTTCAGCAGGTCGGCACGCGGGGTGATGACCTCCGCCTCGGTGGGGAAGTCCGGGCCGAGCACGTGTTCGCAGAGCTGCTCGACCGTGGCCGAGGGCTCGTCCAGCAGGTGCACGCAGGCACTGGCCACTTCCCGCAGGTTGTGCGGCGGCACGTCGGTGGCCATGCCCACGGCGATGCCGGTGGTGCCGTTGAGCAGCAGGTTGGGCAGGCGCGCCGGAAGGGTCAGGGGCTCCTGCATGGTGCCGTCGAAGTTGGGGCCCCAGTCCACGGTGCCCTGGCCCAGTTCGGAGAGCAGCACCTCGGCATAACGGGACAGCCGCGCTTCGGTGTAGCGCATGGCGGCGAAGGACTTGGGATCGTCCGGCGCACCCCAGTTGCCCTGGCCGTCCACCAGCGTGTAGCGGTAGCTGAAGGGTTGGGCCATCAGCACCATGGCTTCGTAGCAGGCGGAGTCGCCGTGGGGGTGGTACTTGCCGAGCACGTCGCCCACGGTACGGGCGGACTTCTTGTGCTTGGAGTCGGCATCCAGGCCCAGCTCGCTCATGGCGTAGATGATGCGCCGCTGCACGGGCTTCAGGCCGTCGCCGATGTGCGGCAGGGCGCGATCCATGATCACGTACATGGAGTAGTTCAGGTAGGCCTGCTCGGTGAACTCGGCCAGGGAACGGCGTTCCACGCCTTCCAGGGAGAGATCGAGGGTTTCGCTCATGCGTGCCTCACGGTGTCAGGTGTTGGCGCAGCACCAGGGTGCCGTCGCGCTGTGTGAATTCGAGTTGCTTGAGGGCGCTCATGCCGAGCAGCACCTCGTCGCCATCCATGCCGGGGGCGATGATGGCGGGCACCTGGGCAAGGTGGATGTCGCCCAGCTGCAGCTCGTCCAGATGGGTGCGATGGCCGGTGGTGCGGCCATTCGCGGTACTCAGGGTGATGGGCTCGCCGCGCTTGAGCGCCAGGCGCCGGGCCAGCGCTTCAGGTACGGCAACGGCGGTGGCGCCGGTGTCCAGCAGAAAGGTCACGGCCTGCCCATCGATACGGCCATTGGCGAGGTAATGCCCCTGGCTGCCACTGGCCAGGCGCACTTCCACATAGCCATCGCCACGGGTGGAGGTGGGCGCCTGGTTGGGATTGCGCTTGCCGTCTTCCCAGCGTCCGAAGAAGTGTGTGGCCAGGAGCATGGCAATGCCCCAGGCGAGCACCAGCATCACCCGGCCCACACGCTTGCCCGGCGCCTGCTGGGTCATGGTGCTTCCCAGCCTCCGGTCGGCTTGGCAAAGCGCCACACGATCGGGCGCGACTCGCCGTCGGCGCGCACGCTGGAGCCGTTGTCGACGCCGATCCAGGCGCCGTCGGCGTCGACCACCAGCGCCTCGGCCATGCCCCAGTCCACGTCATAGCGACGGGGCTCGGTGAGGGCTTCGGCAGCGAACGACCAGCAGCGCTCCACCAGGCCCTTGGCCGGATCGCGGCGGCAGACCTTATGGGCATGGCGCTCCAGGGTGAACAGCTTGCCCTTGTACAGCGACAGGTCGGCGAAGTCCTTGGCCATCGGCACCGCACGCCCCAGGGTCGGCGGCGGGGTGTCCTCGCCGGCCTCGCTGAAGATCACGCAGCCCCCGGAGCACGACCAGGTGGACTGCTTGCGGTGCACCACCATCAGCCCACGGCGCTCGCGTTCGGCGGCCAGCCACAGGCGCTCCCCGGCGGGGTCGATGGCGATCCCTTCGAGCAGCGCATTGAAGTGCAGCAGCATGCCGCTGGCGCGGGCCTGGCGGACCAGGCTGTCCGGCAGGCGCAGCCAGTCGGCGGTGCCTTCCGGGCGAACCTGCAGCACGGCGGCATGGGCTTCGCTGAGCAGGTAGCGGTTGCCGGCGGCATCACAGGTGATGCCTTCCAGGTCCAGTTCGTTGCCACGGAACAGGTTCATGAACCAGGTGCGCGTGCGCACGCCCCAGGGCAGGCCGCTGGGCGGCGGCGGCGGCGCCTCGAAGGCTTCCGCGCGCGCCTGCAGGACGCCATCCACCGGTTCCAGCACGAACAGACGGTCATCCACCCGGTCGGACACGCTCTGCAGCGCCTTGCCGCAGACTGCCAGGCCGGACAGGTTGCCGCCGTCCATGCCCGCCACCGGGTACTCGGCCACCAGCCGCAGCTCTTCCACCGGGGCAGCGGCCCACAACGACGGGGCGGACAGCAGCAGGGCGAGGAACAGGCCCGCCCTCACACCTGGACCTCGACCAGGTTGCCCTTGGATTCGAGCCAGCTCTTGCGGTCGCTGGCGCGTTTCTTGGCCAGCAGCATGTCCATCATCTCGTGGGTCAGGCTGCCGTCGTCGAGGGTCAGCTGCACCAGGCGCCGGGTGTTCGGGTCCATGGTGGTTTCGCGCAGCTGCAGCGGGTTCATCTCGCCCAGGCCCTTGAAGCGGGTGACCTGGGGCTTGCCACGCTTCTTCTCGGCCGCCATGCGGTCGAGGATGCCGTCGCGCTCGGCGTCGTCGAGGGCGTAGTGGACCTCCTTGCCCAGGTCGATGCGGTACAGCGGCGGCATGGCGACGTAGACGTGGCCGGCTTCCACCAGCGGGCGGAAGTGACGCACGAACAGGGCGCAGAGCAGCGTGGCGATGTGCAGGCCGTCGGAGTCGGCGTCGGCGAGGATGCAGACCTTGCCGTAGCGCAGCTGGGACAGGTCGCTGGAGCCGGGATCGATGCCGATGGCCACGGCGATGTCGTGGACCTCCTGGCTGGCGAGCACTTCGCCGCCGTCGACTTCCCAGGTGTTCAGGATCTTCCCGCGAAGCGGCATGATCGCCTGGAATTCCTTGTCCCGGGCCTGCTTGGCGGAGCCGCCGGCGGAATCACCTTCCACCAGGAACAGCTCGGCACGCATCGGGTCCTGGCCGGCGCAGTCGGCCAGCTTGCCGGGCAGCGCCGGGCCCTGGGTGATCTTCTTGCGCTCGACCTTCTTGCCCGCCTTGAGGCGGCGGCCGGCGTTGCTGATGGCCAGTTCAGCCAGTTGCAGGCCCAGCTCGGGGTGGGCGTTGAGCCAGAGGCTGAAGGCGTCCTTGGCGACGCCGGAGACGAAGGCGGCCGCCTCGCGGGAAGACAGGCGTTCCTTGGTCTGCCCGGAGAACTGCGGGTCCTGCATCTTCATCGAGAGGACGAAGGCGATGCGCTCCCAGATGTCCTCGGGGGCCAGCTTGACCCCGCGTGGCAGCAGGTTGCGGAACTCGCAGAACTCGCGCATGGCGTCCAGCAGGCCCTGACGCAGGCCGTTGACGTGGGTGCCGCCCTGGGCCGTAGGGATCAGGTTGACGTAGCTCTCCTGCAGCGACTCGCCGCCCTCGGGCAGCCACAGCAGGGCCCAGTCCACCGCTTCCTTGTCACCGGCCAGGCTGCCGACGAATGGCTCGTCGGGCAGGCGCAGGTATTCGCTGACGGCGTCCACCAGGTAGGAGCGCAGGCCGTCCTCGTAGTGCCATTCGACGCGCTCGCCGGCGGCCTTGTCCTCGAAGGTGACCAGCAGGCCCGGGCAGAGCACGGCCTTGGCCTTGAGCACGTGCTTCAGCCGGCTGACGGAGAAGCGGTGGGAGTCGAAGTACTTGGCGTCCGGCCAGAAGTGCACGCTGGTGCCGGTGTTGCGCTTGCCGACGGTGCCAATGACTTCCAGGTCGCTGGCCTTGAAGCCATCGGCGAAGGCCATGCGGTATTCGTTGCCCTCACGCTTGACGCGCACCTCCACACGGGTGGACAGGGCGTTCACCACCGAGATGCCCACGCCGTGGAGGCCGCCGGAGAACTGGTAGTTCTTGTTGCTGAACTTGCCGCCGGCATGGAGCTTGGTGAGGATCAGCTCGACGCCGGGCACCCCTTCCTCGGGGTGGATGTCGACGGGCATACCGCGGCCGTCGTCGATCACTTCCAGGGAGTTGTCCTCGTGGAGGATCACCTGGACGCTCTTGGCATGGCCGGCCAGGGCTTCGTCGACGCTGTTGTCGATGACTTCCTGGGCCAGGTGGTTGGGCCGGCTGGTGTCGGTGTACATGCCCGGGCGCTTGCGCACCGGGTCCAGGCCGGAGAGGACTTCAATGGCATCCGCGTTGTAAGTGGCCATGGATTCCCTTTCGTTCAAAGGTCGGAAAAATCGATGTCCCGCCACTGCTGGGCGGGGAAACCGGCATACGCCAGCAGGGCCGGCAAATGGGCGGGGAAGCGCTGGAACCCATGGTCGCCGCCGGCCTCGATGCGCAGGGCACAGGCACGGTAGAAGCGCTCGGCTTCGCGGTAGTCCAGGGTTTCGTCGGCGGTCTGCAGCCAGACCTGGTAGCGGCTGGCGTCCTGCGGAGGTGCCACTTCCAGCGCTGCCAGGGCGTCCACATGGGCCTGGGTCAGCTCCCATTCCTCGCCGCTGTAATAGTTCTTCTGCGGCCCGAGGCGGCCCTCGAACAGCCGGTGCGGGTTCACCGCCGGGTTGATCAGGATGGCCTTGAGCCCGTGCCGCTCCGCAAGGTGGGTCGCATAGTAGCCGCCCAGTGAGCTGCCGACCAGCACCGGCCGGCCCAGCTCGGCGAGGGCCGTCTCCAGCTGTTCGATGGCCTGGCGCGGGCCATGGTGCAGGGCCGGCACGCGCAGCCGCTCGGCCAGCCCCATGCGCTGCATCAGGGCACTGAGCTGGAGGGCCTTGCGGGAGTCGGGTGAGCTGTTGAAGCCGTGGATATAGAGGATGGCGGGGGCGGCGGTGGGCACGTGGCGTCCTGGAGTGTGTGGCTGGCAGTCGTACTTCTTGCCGTGCCTCGGCGCCAAGGTCAATAACCTTTGACGCTGTAGTCCACTTCGAAATCGATTCCGGTGACCCGCGATACGCCGGTCTCCAGGCGGCCATCGCCGTGCAGCCTGAGCCAGCGATAGCCCGGGGCCTCGCCGCCGACCTGGAACTCCTCGCTCCCCGGCGCGAACTGCACGCAGGTGGAAGGCGAGGCCAGCAGGCGTACGCCGTCGCGCAGCTGGTCGAACTCCTGGTGCACATGGCCCCAGAGCACGCCGCGCACATTGCTGAAGCGCGCCAGCACCTCGAACAGGGCGTCCGGGTTGCGGATGCCGATGGGGTCCATCCAGCGGCAGCCGATGGGCACCGGGTGGTGGTGGAAGCTCACCAGCACATGGCGATCGCCGGCTTCGCTCAGCGCCTGCTCCAGCAGGGCCAGCTGGGCGGGCGGGAAATGCCCGGGCACGGCACCGCCGATGGTGGAATCCAGCAGCACCACGCGCCAGGCGGGGAAGTCGATCACCGGTTGCAGCAGGTCGCTGTCGCGGCACACCTGCTCCATCACCTGGACCTCGTCGTGATTGCCGGGGAACCAGCGGCACGGCGCGGGAATGCGGGCACAGAGATCACGGAAATGGACGTAGGACTCGGGACTGCCGTCCTGGGACAGGTCACCCGTGGCCAGCACCAGGTCGATGGCGGGCTGTTCCTCCAGCACCTGGTCGATGACGCGGCTCAGGCTATCGTGCGTATTCATGCCCAGCA
The DNA here is from genome assembly GCF_006715895.1 of Pseudomonas sp. SLBN-26. NCBI lineage: Bacteria > Pseudomonadati > Pseudomonadota > Gammaproteobacteria > Pseudomonadales > Pseudomonadaceae > Pseudomonas > Pseudomonas sp. SLBN-26. The sequence goes on along the minus strand of NZ_VFOB01000001.1, from coordinate 4,967,728 downwards.
GCCGTCCTTCTTCTTCGGCGAAGAGGTGGCTGTCGGACAACTGCACGAGCAGGACCGAAGGAGCAGCGGCGTGGCGGTTCGCGCTGGACAAGACAGTCTCCTGGGGGTGAATGCCACGAATTATGGTGGCACAAGCGTGACGCGGTAAACCCGAGAACCGGGAATGGTTCACAGTTAGCGCGCCCCGGGAGATGGGCGGAAAGAAGTTTCCTACAAGACGACGGGTTCGACTTCGTGACCACAGGCCAGGCAGTGGGACAGCCACTCACCCAGGAAGAGGTTCAGCTGGCTCTTCTCGTCCGGCTGGTGCATGTCGACATTGGGGTAGGGATAGAAGCTGCGCAGGCGCCGTGCGTTCTCGGCGGCGACCACCTCGGCCATGCGCGCGTCGTGGTACACGCGGACCTCCAGCTGCGGGGACGGCAGCCAGGGCAGCGGCAGCTCCTGGCGCACCTTCAGCGTGGTGGTGTAGGGGCATGCCTCCACCACGTCCAGCGCCAACACCCCAAGCAGGTGCTCGCCCTGGCTCAGGGCCACGCGGCGCGAGGCCTGGGCCTCGCGCATCTGGGGCAGCAACCGCATCAGCCGGGCGTAGTTGGCCTCACAGGCGGCTTGCAGCCCGGCCAGGTCCACCCGGTAGCGGTCGCGCAACAGGTTCACGTCCACATCCCCCGTACTTCGTCGCGGTTCAGCGCCAGCCATTGCAGGGCAATGATGGCGGCAGCGTTGATGATGCGCCCCTCGCGCAGGGCGGCCAGGGCATCGGCGAAGGACAGCACGTGGACACGGATGTCCTCCCCCTCCTCCGCCAGGCCGTGTACGCCACCGGCACCCTCTGCGGTGCAACGGCCTACGTACAAATGCACGAATTCGTCGGAGCCACCGGGTGAAGGATAGTAGGCGGTGATGGGCCAGAGGGAAGTCAATGTCAGGTCAGCCTCTTCGACGGCTTCGCGTCGGGCCACCTCTTCCGGTTCCTCGGCCTTGTCGATGAGGCCGGCCACCAGTTCGAGCATCCAGGGGTTCTGGCTCTTCTCCATGGCGCCGACACGGAACTGCTCGATGAGCACCACCTCGTCGCGTTGCGGATCGTAGGGCAGCACGCAGACGGCATCGTGGCGCACGAACAGCTCGCGGCTGAGCTCCGGGCCCATCTGCCCGGAGAACTGCCGATGACGCAGGCGCAGGCGGTCCAGGCGGTAGAAGCCGCGGAAACACACCTCGCGCTCAATCACGTCGATCGCATCAGGGCCGGGTTTGAAGGTGTCTGTCATTGCATCTCGCTCTTTCGGGTGGTTCTGCGTCCGCGCATCCTACTCCGCCGTTTCGGCTTTGCGCAGCCTCTTTGCAGGCGGGCCGGGGACTGGGATCATGCGTCCCCTCCTGCCCGGCGCCGCGAACTCATGGCGCCGGGAACAGTCGAAAACCGCACCGTCCAGCAGACAGCCGATCCGATGACCGATTCCCTCTCCCTGCGCAAAAAACTGGCGCTCGCCGCCTTCACCCTCCTGCTCGGCGCCTGCCAGAGCCTTGCGCCCGACACCGGCCTGAAGGTCGAACGCCAGGCCTGGGAACACCTCAAGCCTGGTTGCCAGGGCGAGAGCTGCCCGCTGGTGAACATCGACGTGGTGCACTTCCCCGACGCACCGGCGCTGGAAAGCCTGGTCACCCGCCGGCTGCTGCAGATGACCCAGGACGCCCCCGGCACACCGCTGCCGGCCTCGCTGGCCTCCTACGAACGGGACTTCCTCGCCCGCGCCGAGCCCGGCTGGGCCAGCTACCTGCAGACCAAGGTACGCGAGCAGCATGACCAACTGACGATCATCGAACTCTCCAGCTACCTGGCCACCGGCGGTGCCCACGGCATGCCGGGGCGCGGCCTCATCACCTACGACCGCAAGCGCGAGCAGGCGCTGACCCTGCGCGACATGCTGCTGCCCGGCCAGGAAGAAGCCTTCTGGAAGCTGGCGGAAGCGGCGCACCAGCGCTGGCTGGCGGCCAACAAGCTGGACCAGGATGCCGACTTCGCCAGCACCTGGCCCTTCCAGCGCACCGAGCACGTGGCTCTGGCCCGTGGCGCGATGCTGCTGAAGTACGACGTCTACAGCATCGCCCCCTACGCCAGCGGACACCCGGAGCTGACCATCCCCTACCCGCAGCTCAACGGCATCCTCAAGCCGGAGTATTTCCCCGGCCGAGGCTGATCCGCCCGAGCCCCCACTGCAGCACGCCGGCCGCCAGCAGCGCCGGCAGGGTCGCCCCCAGCTCCGGCCAGCGGGCGGCCAGCAGGTGGTACAGCGCCACACCGCAGCCCCAGGCCACCAGGGTGTCCCAGCGCAGCACACGGCGCGGCGCCAGCTCCGCACGGCGCTGGCGCAGGATGAAGTGATCCACCAGCACCACGCCGAACAGCGGCGCGAACACCGAGCCGATCAGCAGCAGGAAGTTCTGGTACTCCGCCAGCGGCGCGAAGGCCGCGATCAGGGTGCACAGCACACCGATGGCCAGGGCCAGCTGCTCCACCTTCAGCGGCAGCAGGATGCCCGCCGAAACGGCCGCCGAATGGATGTCGGCAAAGGCCTTCTCCGACTCGTCCAGCAGCACCAGCAACAGCGGAATGCCCATCCCGGCACCGGCCAGGGCCAGCAGCAGGGCGTTGGCATCGCTGCCCTCGGCGAACGCCAGGGTGTAGGCCACGCCCAGACTCATCAGCCACAGGCAGCCGACGAAGAAGCCCAGGGCCGAGCCGACGAACACCCCCGAGCCCCGCCGCCCGAAGCGCGTGTAGTCGGCGATCAGCGGCAGCCAGGACAGCGGCATGGCGATGGCGATGTCGAAGCCCAGGGCAAAGCCCATCGAACCGTCGCCAGCCTTGGCCAGGATGGCGCCCAGGTCCGCACGGCGCAGCAGGTCCCAGGTCAGCCACAGGCAGGCCCCCAGCAGCAGCCAGATGCCCCAGCGCCGCAGGATGCGCCGCACGAAAGCCAACGGGCCGGCCACTGCCAGCAGGGTCGCCAGGCCGCCGAAGACCAGCGTCCAGAGCAGCGGCGAGGTCCAGGCGCCCTGCTCGCCGAAGCTGCGGCTGGCCAGCAGGCTCGCGGCATCGCGCATGACGATGATCTCGAAGGCACCCCAGCCCACCAGTTGCAGCAGGTTGAGCAGCGCCGGCAGGGACGCGCCGGCCGAGCCGAGGCTGAGCTTCATCGCCGCCATGCTCGACAGCCCGGTGTCGCTGCCGATCAGCGCCGCAGCCCCCAGCAGCAGCACACCGACGCCGGTGCCCAGGAGGATCGCCAGCAGCGCATCGCTCCCACCCAGGCCGGGCGCCAGCAGCGCACCGGTCTGCAGCACCATCAGGCCGAGGCCCAGGGAGAACCAGAAGGAAAACAGGTCGCGCGTGCCGAGAACGCGCTGGTCGAAAGCGACCGGGATGGACGGCGAGTAGCGAGGCGAGGTGTTCACGTGGCGGATGCCCTGGTTGGACGGTGGCAAGGATTGGCCCACAAACCGCGAAGCCGGGCATCAGGCCCGGCTTGCGAAAGAGGGTGGATCGGGGCGCCGGCGATGCCTGGGGCACGCCGGGCCCGGCTCGGTCAGACCTGCTTGTAGATCACCGAGCCTTCTTCGCGGAACCGCCCGGACTGCTCGGCGAACCCGGCCTGGATGGCCTTCTGTTCGTCGGTCAGCCCGTTCTCCTTGGCGTAGTCGCGCACTTCCTGGGTGATCTTCATGGAGCAGAACTTCGGCCCGCACATGGAGCAGAAGTGCGCCACCTTGGCCGACTCCTTGGGCAGCGTCTCGTCGTGGAACGCGCGGGCGGTGTCCGGGTCCAGGCCGAGGTTGAACTGGTCCTCCCAGCGGAACTCGAAGCGCGCCTTGCTCAAGGCGTTGTCGCGGATCTGCGCCCCGGGGTGGCCCTTGGCGAGGTCGGCGGCGTGGGCGGCGATCTTGTAGGTGATGATCCCGGTCTTCACGTCATCCTTGTTCGGCAGGCCCAGGTGCTCCTTGGGCGTGACGTAGCAGAGCATGGCGCAACCGAACCAGCCGATCATCGCAGCGCCGATGCCGCTGGTGATGTGGTCGTAGCCGGGGGCGATGTCGGTGGTCAGCGGGCCGAGGGTGTAGAACGGCGCCTCGTCGCAGCATTCCAGCTGCTTGTCCATGTTCTCCTTGATCAGGTGCATGGGCACGTGGCCGGGGCCTTCGATCATGGTCTGCACGTCGTGCTTCCAGGCCACCTTGGTCAGCTCGCCGAGGGTCTCCAGCTCACCGAACTGGGCCGCGTCGTTGGCGTCGGCGATGGAGCCGGGGCGCAGGCCGTCGCCCAGCGAGAAGGACACGTCGTAGGCCTTCATGATTTCGCAGATTTCCTCGAAGTGGGTGTAGAGGAAATTCTCCTGGTGATGCGCCAGGCACCACTTGGCCATGATCGAACCGCCGCGGGAAACGATGCCGGTGACGCGCTTGGCGGTCAGAGGCACATAGCGCAGCAGCACACCGGCGTGGATGGTGAAGTAGTCCACACCCTGCTCCGCCTGCTCGATCAGGGTGTCGCGGAACAGGTCCCAGGTCAGGTCCTCGGCGATGCCGCCGACCTTCTCCAGGGCCTGGTAGATCGGCACGGTGCCGATGGGCACCGGCGAGTTGCGGATGATCCACTCGCGGGTCTCGTGGATGTGCTTGCCGGTGGACAGGTCCATCACCGTGTCCGAGCCCCAGCGGATGCCCCAGGTCAGCTTGGCCACCTCTTCCTCGATGGAGGAGCCCAGGGCCGAGTTGCCGATGTTGCCGTTGATCTTCACCAGGAAGTTGCGGCCGATGATCATCGGCTCCAGCTCCACGTGGTTGATGTTGGCGGGGATGATGGCGCGGCCGCGGGCGACTTCCTCGCGAACGAACTCGGGGGTGATCTCCTTCGGAATGGCAGCGCCGAAGCTGTGCCCCGGGTGCTGCTCCTTCAGCAGGCCGGCCTCGCGGGCCTCGGCCAGCTTCATGTTCTCGCGGATGGCGACGAACTCCATCTCCGGCGTGATGATGCCCTTCTTCGCGTAGTGCATCTGCGTGACGTTGTGCCCGGCCTTGGCCCGACGCGGGTTGCGCACGTGGGCGAAGCGCATGGCCGACAGCTCGGCGTCCGCCAGGCGGCGCTGGCCGAACTCGGAGGTCAGGCCCGGCAGGCGTTCGGTGTCGTTGCGGTCATCGATCCAGGGGCTGCGGATGTCTGCCAGGCCCTTGCGCACGTCGATCTGCACGGCGGGGTCGGTGTAGGGGCCGGAGGTGTCGTAGACGGTCACCGGCGCGTTGATCTCGCCACCGAAGGCGGTGGGGGTCACGTCCAGGGCGATCTCGCGCATGGGCACGCGGATATCGGGGCGCGAGCCCTGTACATAGACCTTGTGGGAACGGGGAAACGGCTGGACGGATTGCTGATCGACCTGGGCGCTCTCGCTCAGGTTTCGTTGTTGTTTTGCGGTCATCGGCAGGCTCCTGGGTGATGTCGGAGCGAACCTGAAAGGCAGAGTGCACCGGGGCCGGTGCCGAGAGGGACCTCTCCGGAGTGCAAGGCGGGAGAGGCACATCTTGTTCCCTACGCAGGCCTTAACCTGATCAGGTTCAACGGGATCCGGAACTTTCCGATCTCAGCCTCCGATTCGAGGCACCCCGACAAGAACTCGCGCAGTCTAATCAAGCCCGCCGCCACAAACCAAGCCCGCGCCGGTAAATAAATGACCCGCGCGTCAGGAAATCCGCTGAAAACAGTATTGTTCCGGGCAGGCAACATAACGTCCGGCAAACTACACTCAGCCCGCCTGGCGGTTGTCTTGACCGCGTACCACGGCACCCGTAGCCTTGCCCGACCCCACTGAATCCAGGATTGATCATGCTGCGCAGACTCTCACTGGCTGTTGCCGTGGCCTCCGCATTCGCCGGAACCGCCTGGGCAGCCAACGCCCCGCTGTCAGCCAAGACGGACCTTGTAACCGTGTACAAGGACGCGGTCGACAACAACGCCGACCTCGCCGCCGCCCGCGCCAACTTCGAAGCCCAGCGCGAGGCCGTGCCCCAGGCACGTGCCGGCCTGCTGCCGCAGATCAATGGCGGCGCCAGCGCCAACGACACCCGAACCAAGCTGGACCAGCCCTCGGCCACCAGCTCGCGCAGCGGCATCGTCTACCAGGCCAGCCTCAGCCAGCCGATCTTCCGCGCTGACCGCTGGTTCCAGCTCAAGGCCGCCGAGGCCAGCACCGAACAGGCGTCCCTGGAGTTCTCCGCGACCCAGCAGAACCTGATCCTGCAGACCGCCGAAGGCTACTTCGCCGTGCTCCGCGCCCAGGACAACCTCGCCTCCACCAAGGCCGAGGAAGCGGCCTTCAAGCGCCAGCTCGACCAGGCCAACGAGCGCTTCGACGTGGGCCTCTCGGACAAGACCGACGTGCTCGAAGCACAGGCCGGCTACGACACCGCCCGCGCCAACCGGATGATCGCCGAGCGCAACGTGGAAGACGCCTTCCAGGCGCTGACCACCCTGACCAACCGTGAATACGGCGCCATCGAAGGCATCCAGCACACCCTGCCGGTGGTGGTGCCCAGCCCGAACGACGCCAAGGCCTGGGTCGACACCGCCGCCCAGCAGAACCTCAACCTGCAGGCCAGCAACCACGCCGTGGATGCCGCCGAGGAAACCCTGCGCCAGCGCAAATCCGGCCACGCCCCGACCCTGGATGCCGTCGCCCAGTATCAGAAGGGTGACAACGACAGCCTCGGCTTCACCAACAGCGGCACCAGCCCCGTGCGCTACGGCAGCGATGTCGAGCAGCGCACCATCGGCCTGCAGCTGAACATCCCGATCTACAGCGGCGGCCTGACCAGCTCCCAGGTGCGCGAGTCCTACCAGCGCCTGAGCCAGACCGAGCAGCAGCGCGAAAGCCTGCGCCGCCAGGTGGTGCAGAACACCCGCAACTACCACCGCGCGGTGAACACCGACGTCGAGCAGGTCAAGGCCCGCAAGCAGTCGATCATCTCCAACCAGAGCGCCCTGGAAGCCACCGAAATCGGCTACCAGGTCGGCACCCGCAACATCGTCGACGTGCTGGACGCCCAGCGTCAGCTGTACAGCTCGGTGCGCGACTACAACAACGCCCGCTACGACTACATCCTCGACAACCTGCGCCTGAAGCAGGCCGCCGGCACCTTGAGCCCGGCCGACCTGGAAGCCCTGGCCGGCTTCCTCAAGGCGGACTACGACCCGGACAAGGACTTCCTGCCCCCGGACCTGGCCAAGGCGGCGGAAGCCAGCCTGCGCAACAAGGCCAACTGACAGGCCCCATGAAAAAGCCCGGCACATGCCGGGCTTTTTCGTTCCTGAGCCATTCAGCCCTCTGCGGGCAAGGGGTACAGCCGCGCGTCGAACTGGTCGAGGCGGGGGAAGACCAGCGGTGTGTCCTGCTCGATCCCGGCGAGCCGCGCCTGGTACGCCTGCAGGTAACCGGCCCGCACGTCGTCGCTCACATAGGGCACGTGCCAGGCGACGAACGGCGGCAGCACCGTCATGCCGGTGTAGGCCAGCGTCCCGCGCAGGACCGGTCGCAGCATATCCTCCAGCGGGCCGTGGATCGCACCCGGGCCGAACATGTGGTCGCGCCCGCCCAGGGTCAGGGTCAGCAAGGCGCGCTTGCCCGCCAGCCCGCCCTGGTCGTAGAAGCGCTTGCCGCCGTAGCAGATGCCGGAGACCAGCACCCGGTCGAACCAGCCCTTGAGGATGGCCGGCACGGAGAACCAGTAGACCGGGAAGTTGAAGATCACCAGGTCCGCCCACAGCAGCTTGTCCAGCTCCTCGCGGATGTCGGCGGCCAGGGTCTGGGCCGTCACCGCCTCGCGCTGCTCCAGGGCGTACACCAGGTAGTCCGGGTTGCGCCGTTCGAGGAAGTCCGCCTCGCTGGCCACCGGGTTCCAGTTCATCCCATAAAGGTCCGACACCTTCACCGCGTGCCCCTGCTCCCGCAGCGTCTGCTCGGCGAGTCGGCACAGCGCGGCGCAGAAGGAGCGCGGTTCGTTGTGGGCGTGGACGATCAATACATTCATGCGAACTCCCGTCGCGCTGGGTCATTGGAAGAGGACGCGCCCTGCTCCAGCACCTCGGCCGCGCAACGTGCGATGCGGCGGCAGGCCTCGCGCAGGGGCTCGGCGCCCAGCACCAGGCCCAGGCGGATGTGCCCCGCCGCACTGGGGCCGAAGGCCTCGCCGGCCAGCACCGAGACCCCGTGGCCGTCCAGCAGCCGGTCGGCGAAAGCCTGGGCGGAGAGCCCGGTGGCGCGGATGTCCACCATCACGAACATGCCCCCGTCCGGCCGCAGGGCGCGCACGCCGGGGCAGTCGGCCAGGCAGTCGAGCACCAGGTCGCGGCGCTGGCGGTAGGCCTCGCGCATGGCCTCCAGCTCCGGCAAGCGCGCCTCCAGCGCGGTGCAGGCAGCGTCCTGGATGAAGTCCGGCGAGCCGTAGAGCATGCACAGCGCCAGGTTCTCCAGGTGCCCGCAGAGCGCGCGCGGGCCCACCACCCAACCCACGCGCCAGCCGGTCATGGCGTGGGACTTCGACAGGCTGTTGAGGGTCGCCGTGCGCTCGGCCATGCCCGGCAGGCTGGCGGGGCTGATGTGCTCGCCCTCGAACAACAGCTCGCTGTAGACCTCGTCGGAGATCATCCACAGGTCGTGCTGCACGCACAGCTTGGCGAGTGCTTCCCAAGTAGTGCGCGGCAGGCTGGCGCCGGAGGGGTTGTGCGGGCTGTTGATCGCCAGGGCGCGGGTACGCGGGGTGATCCGCGCGGCCACGTCCTCGGCCTGCACGCGGAAGCCGTGCTCGGAGCGTACCGGGACCGGCACGATAGTGGCGCCACAGGCCCCGAACACCGCCTCGTAGGTGACGTACATCGGCTCGGCGACGATCACTTCATCGCCGGGGTTGAGCACGCATTGCGCCACGGCGTAGAGCGCGCACTGGGCGCCGGCCAGCACCACCACGTCATCGCCGGTGACGGCCTGGCCGCTGCGCTGGCTGTGACGACGGGCGATGGCTTCGCGCAGCGAACGCTTGCCGCGCACGTCGGCGTAATGGGTGTTGCCGGCCAGCAGGCTGTCGATGGCCGACTGCACGATGGGCACCGGCGTGTCGAAGTCCGGATCGCCCACCGACAGCAGCAGGATGTCGTCGCCCTGCTCCATACGCGCCAGGGCGCGGTAATGGATGTCCCAGGCGGCGGCACCGTCTCCGGCGATGCGTTGGGTGAAGTTCGAGTAGCGCATGGGCAGCTCCTTGGGTCAGCGGGCCTGTTGGGCGCAGGCGTGTTTCAGCTCGATCAGGGTCACCCCTGGATGGCGGAAGCCCTCGCGCAGGTCCTGCTCCAGCGCGTCCAGGCTCTGCGGCTGGCGCACCTCGCAGCCGTAGGCGCGGCCGAGCAGGGCGAAATCCGGGTTGCGCGGCAGCACGCCGATGGGCTCGATGTCCAGGTCGAGCATGTCGTCGCGGATCTGCCCCAGCGCATCGTTGTTCCACAGCAGCACCACCAGCGGGCTGTCCAGCTCCTCGGTGGCGGTGGCCAGCTCCTGGGCGGTGTAGAGGAAGCCGCCGTCGCCCACCAGCACCAGGCCGGGGCGCTCCGGCGCGCCGAACTTGGCGCCGATGCCGGCCGGCACGCCGTAGCCGAGGGTGCCGTAGCCGGTGGGGTGCAGCCAGCTGCGCGGCGCCCGGCTGGGGAACAGGTAGTTGCCGCTGTAGGCCAGTTGGGTCATGTCGCTGGCGATGAAGGCGGTGTCCGGCAGCGCCTGGGCGATGCGTTCGAGGATCGCCTGGTGGATGCGCTGCAGCGGGGCGTGGCTGGCCTCCAGTTGCTCACGCAGCCGGCCGATGCGCTCACGGGCGCTGGCCGCATCCCGCGCGGCAGCCGGCAGCGCGGCGAGCAACGCCTCGGCGGTGGCCTTCGCATCCCCCAGCAGCGCCACGGCGCACGGGTAGAAGTCGTTGAACTTGCGCGAATCGATGTCGACGCGGATCACCTCGCCGGTCAGCGGCAGGCGCTCGCGCCAGTAATCGGTGTCGGCCATCTCGGTGCCGATGGCGAGCACCACATCGGCCTCGGCGATCATGTCCCAACCGGCCTGGGTGCACAGGGTGGCACCCGCGGCGAGCGGCGCTTCCGGGGCCAGCAGGCCCTTGCCGGCGACGCTGGTGAACAGCGGCGCGGCCAGGCGCTCGCTCAGCGCGGCCAGGGCATCGGCGGCCTGCAGCGCACCGCCGCCGGCGATGATCATCGGGCGCCGGGCGGCCTGGAGTTTATCCACAGCCTGCCGCAGCGCGGCGGCGCAAGGCTGGCCACGGCCGGCACGGCGCACCACCTCATGGGTCCAGTCGCGGGCGACCGGGTTGGCGAGCACGTCCAGCGGCACGGAGATGTGCACCGGGCGCGGGCGCTCGCTGTCGAACACGGCGAAAGCGCGGGCGATCAGCTCGGGCAAATCCTCGGCACTCAGGGCGACGGCGGAAAACGCGGTGATCGGCGCGGTCATCGCGCGCTGGTCCTGGGTCTCGTGCAGGCAACCCCAGCCTTTGCCGAGGCTGGCGGTGTGGTTGACGCTGGAGATCACCAGCAGCGGGATGGAGTCGGCGTAGGCCTGGCCGATGGCGGTGGCGGCGTTGGTCACCCCCGGCCCGGTGATGATGAAGGCCACGCCCGGCTTGCCACTGACCCGCGCATAGCCATCGGCCATGAAGCCGGCGCCCTGCTCATGACGGGTCAGCACGTGGCGGATGCCGCTGCCGGGCAGGCCCCGGTACAGCTCCAGGGTGTGTACACCGGGGATGCCGAACACGGTGTCGACCCCGTAGTTGGCCAGCAGGCGGACCAGGGCCTGGCCGCCGGTGAGAGGTGTGGTCTGTTGCATGGGTGGTCTCCCCAAGGGCTGAAGCGTGACGGTCATTCGGCGAGGCGGATCAGTGCATCCACCGCCACGGCGCCTTCGGCGTCCGCCAGCAGCGGGTTCACATCAAGCTCCAGCAGGCTGTCCACGTGTTCGCAGGCGTAGTCGGCCACCGCGCGAATGGCTTCCACCAGCGCCTCCAGGTCCACCGCCGGGCGGCCGCGGAAGCCGGTGAGCAGCGGCGCACTGCGCAGGCTGAGCAAGGCATCGCGGATCGCCGCATCGGTGGTGGGCAGCAGCAGGCTGCGGCTGTCCTTGAGCAACTCGACGAGGATGCCGCCAGCGCCCAGCACCAGCGCCAGGCCGAAGCCGTTCTCGCGCTTGATGCCGACGATCAGCTCGGCCAACGGCGGGTTGGCCATGCGCTCCAGCAGCACCTGCTCGAAGGGCACGCCGGGCGCGTGGCGGGCGATGTTCGCGCGCATGTCGAACAGCGCGGCTTCCAGCGCGGCCTCGTTACGCAGGTTGAGCGCCACGCCGCCGGCTTCGGTCTTGTGCGGCAGCTGCGCGCTGACCACTTTCAGCGCCAATGGGAAGCCGACATCGGCGGCCGCTTCGCGGGCTTGCATCGGGGTGCTCAACGCCGCGCGCGGCAGCGGCAGGCCGAAGGCCTTCAGCGCCTGTTTGGATTGCCACTCGTCCAGCAAGCGGCCTTCGCCTTCCAGCGCCTGCGGGCAAAGTGGCACCAGCGCCGCTTCGCCACGGGCCAGCAGCGCGTCGCGGCGCTGGCGGTAATGGGCGATGCGCCCCCAGGCGGCGAGGCCGTCTTCCACGCCTTGCAGCGCGGCGACGCCGTGGGCATGCAGCCGTTCACGGGCCGGCCTGGGCAGCAGCTCCGGCAACGCAGAGGCGATGAAGCCCACCTTGCCGTGGCGCTCCAGCGCCGCGCAGTAAAGCGCCAGCAGCAGGTCGCATTGCGGGCGCTCGCCGGTTTCCTCGCCGGGGTAGTCCAGCACCAGCAGGGCGGCATCGGCGTCGGTCTGCAGGGCGCTGTCGAGCATGCGTTCCAGCGCCGGGCCGTCGCCCCAGATGGCAGTGGTGAAGTCCAGCGGGTTGGCGATGTTGGCGTAGTCCGGCAGCACCTGGGCCAGCTCGGCGCGCTGGGCGTCGACCAACTTGGGCAGGGCCAGGCCGTTGCGCTCGGCGTAGTCGGCGATCAGCCCGGCGTCGCCACCGGAGCAGGCCAGCGCCGCCAGGCGCGGACCGGCCGGCAGGTTGCCGCAGGCGGCCGCCTTGAGGGTTTCGATGAAGCTCACCGGGCCGCTGACGCGGATCACCCCGAGGCGCTCGAACAGCGCGTCGTACAGGGCGTCGGAGCCGGCCAGGGAGCTGGTGTGGCTGAGCGCCAGTTCGGCGCCGATCTGCGACACGCCGGTCTTCAGGGCGATCACCGGGATGCCTTTCTGCAACGCCTTGTAGGCCGCGCGGGCGAAACCGGGAACGTTCCTCAGCCCTTCCAGGTGCAGGCCGATGGCGGTCACGCGCGGTTCGTCGAGCAGCACGTCCATCAGCTCGGCCACGCCCAGCTGCGCCTGGTTGCCCACCGATGCCATGTAGGCGATGGGCAGCGAGCGGTCGCTCATGGACAGGTTGTAGGCGAAGTTGCCGCTCTGGGTGAGCACCGCCACGCCCTTCTCCACCCGCTGCCCGCCGTGGGCCACCGGCCACAGCGCGGCGCCGTGCAGGTAGTCGAGCAGGCCGTAGCAGTTGGGGCCCAGCAGGGCCATGTCACCGGCGCTGGCGAGCAGGCGGCGCTGCAGGGCTTCGCCTTCGGCGCCGGTCTCGGCGAAGCCGGAGGCGTAGCAGATGGCGCCACCGGCCTCCTTGGCGGCCAGTTCGACAACGGCCTGCAGGGTCAGCTCGCGATTGGTGGCGACGAACACCGCGTCCGGCCCTTCGGGCAGGTCGGCGATGGTGCGTATGCAGGGCACGCCTTCGAGTTCGTCGTATTGCGGGTTGACCAGCCACATCGGCCCGGCGAAGCCGCCTTCGGCGCAGCGCTTGAGCGCGCGCGCCATGCTGCGGCCGCCGATGAAGGCGAGGTGACGGGGCGCCAGCAGGCGCTGGAGGTTTTCGCGTTTCATGGCACGGGCCTCAGCGCAGCAGCGGACGCAACAGTTCGCGGGAAATGATGTGGCGCTGGATCTCCGAGGTGCCTTCCCAGATGCGCTCGATGCGCGCGTTGCGCCAGATGCGCTCCACCGGCCCTTCGTCCATCAGGCCCATGCCGCCGAAGATCTGCACCGTCTCGTCGGCGACCTTGCCCAGCACTTCACTGGCGAACAGCTTGGCCATGCCGGCCTCGCCGTCGGTCATGGTGCCGCGGTCCATCTTCCAGGCGGTGTGCAGGGTCATCAGCTCGGCGGCGCGAATCTGCGTGGCCATGTCGGCGAGCTTGAACGAGATGCCCTGGTAGCTGCCGATGGGCTGGCCGAACTGCTTGCGGTCGGCGGACCACTGCAGCGCCAGGTCCAGCGCGCGCTGGGCCTGGCCGACGCAGTTGGCAGCCACCATCACGCGACCGGCGGTGAGCCAGGCGTTGGCCACTTCCCAGCCCTTGTCCACTTCACCCAGCACCTTGGAGGCCGGCACGCGGCAGTCGTCGAAGAAGATCTCGTAGGTGTGGTAGCCCTTGTTGCTCACGCACTTCGGCCCCCGGCGCACGGTCATGCCGGCGGTGCCCTTGTCCACCAGGAAGGCGGTCACGGCGTTGCGCTTCTTGCCGTTGCGCTCGAAGGTGTCGGTCACCGCGAAGACGATGGCGAAATCGGCGTGTCCGGCGTGGCTGATGAAGTGCTTGGCGCCGTTGATGATGAAGTCGTCGCCGTCACGCACGGCGCGGGTCTTGATGGCGTTGGCGTCGGAACCGGCGCCCGGCTCGGTGAGGGCGAAGCAGTCGATCTTCTCGCCCTGCACGCACGGCAGCAGGTAGTCGCCGATCTGCGCGCCGGTGCAGGCCATGAGGATCTTCGACGGGCGCGCAACGAACACATGCAGCGCCCAGGACACCTTGGACAACTCGCGCTCGACCAGCGCCTGGGACAGGTAGTCCAGGCCACCGCCGCCGACGTCCTCGGGCATGTTGAAGGCGTAGAAACCAGCAGCGATGGCTTTGCCGCGAATCTGCGCGGCCAGCTCCGGGGATACGGCGTCGGCGCGGTCCACTGCTTCTTCGTGGGGCAGCAGCTCCTTCTCGACGAAGGCCTTGACCGCCTCGACGAGCATGTCCTGTTCCTGGGTCAGTTGAAAATCCATGGCATCACCTGCAGCCGTCAGCGGCCGTTGAATTGGGGGGAACGTTTCTCGGCCACGGCGCGCAGCGCCTCGGCGGCATCGTCACTGCGGCCGCAGAGCAGCCCGGCGGCCTGCTCGGCTTCCAGCTGCTGGGCCAGGGTGCGGCTGGCGCCCTCGCGCATCAGGCGCTTGGTCTGGGCGAAGGCGAAGGTCGGGCCGGCGGCCAGGCGCGCGGCGAATTCGCCGACCTGTGCCAGCAGGTGTTCATCGGCAACCACCTCGCCGACCAGGCCGGTGCTCAGCGCTCGCTCGGCGTTCCACAGCTCATCGAGGAACAGCAGGCGCTTGGCCGCTTCGCTGCCGATCAGGCGCGGCAGGTGCCAGCTGGCGCCGGCGTCCGGGCAGTAGGCCATGCCGGTGTAGCCGGCCTTGAAGCGCGCGGAGGCGCCAGCGATGCGGAAGTCGCAGCACAGCGCCAGGTCCATCCCCGCGCCCACGGCGGTACCGTTGACGGCGGCGATGGTCGGCTTGTCCAGGCCATGCAGGCGGCGCATCAGGGCGTGGGCGGTTTCGGTCCAGCCGTAGGTTTCCAGCTCGCCCCGGGCTTCGGCCTCGGCCCATTCGGCGAGGTCGGCGCCGGCGCAGAAGCTGCGGCCTTCACCGGTGAGCACGATGACGCGCACCGCCGGGTCGGCCTCATGGGCGTCCAACTGGGCCAGCAGGTTCTTGAGCGTGGGGATGTCCAGCGCGTTGCGCTGCGCAGGGCGGTTCAGGGTGATCCAGGCGATACCGCCCTGGACCCGGCTGAGCGGGGATGGCTGTGTCATGCGGCCCTCGTTCTTGTCGTTGATTGTGCGGAGGCGAATGCGTGGCCTCATGCTAAACAGTCGTTCAACAAGATCACAATCCACCCCGGAAGCCGCCTGTAACGAAGCGTGCAAAGCCGCCGGAACGCGCCAGCCCTGGCCCCGAAGGGCGCGCGTACAGCGTCGGCATCCGGCAGCGTTACAACATCGAACAAAGATCCCTACGCCACGGAAAGGCGATGTTCCAATCCGCTATTGCGAGCCTCCTGAGCCTTGCACCAGCGGCCTCATGGTCCTTCTGCCTGAAGCGCAAGCCATTCCCATACCTGGCTCAGAAGGTGGGGCGGCGAAACCTACCCCTTCAGGAGGCCGAGTGGAATCATCGCGTAAGGGGTTGAGCGACATGGATGTCGCGAGAGCGCTGCCGGGCCATGGATGGCCCGTCAGCGCGGGCCCCTGGAGCGACGATGGAACGAGGGAACCCGACGGCAGTCGGGCCGGATGCAGGGGCGAGCCTTTTTGGTTTCTTTTTTGGCGACTGAAAAAAGAAACTCGCCCGGCAAGGCGAAACAGGCGACATCAGCAGAACTCAGCAATCAGCAACACGCTGTGGGGAAATTAGCCACGACCAAGGTCCCGCAGTGCGGGGCCTTGGTCGTGAGACGGGGATCAGCCGATGCTGGGGACGATCTCCTCCCCCACATCACCACCACGCCTGCGGCGGATCAGGAAGTAGGCGCCGTAGCACACAGCGATGAAGCCGAAGCCCCAGTACAGCGACGGCCGCTGGGTGGGGTCGAGGGCGAGGAAGACGAACAGCGAGCAGCAGATGGCGATGCAGGCCAACGGCACCAGCGGGAACAACGGCGCCGAGTACTTCAGGTCGGCCCGGGTGCCGCCCTTGGCCATGTGCTCGCGGCGGAAGCGGTACTGGGCGTAGGCGATGACGATCCAGGTCACGGTGCCGGCCATGCCGCTCACCGCCATCAACACCATGAACAGGGTGTCAGCGGCGACGATGCTGGTCAGCAGCGACAGCAGGGCGAAGCACAGGGTGATCAGCAGCGCATACAGCGGCACGCCCCGGGCGCTCAGCTTCGACAGCTGGCGTGGCGCCATGCCGGTCTTGGACATGGCCCAGAGGATGCGGGTGGAGGCGTAGAGCCCGGAGTTGCCCACGGAAAGGATCGCCGTGAGGATCACGAAGTTCATCAGGTCGGCGGCATAGGGAATGCCCACCTTGTCGAACACCTGGACGAACGGGCTCTCCATCAGCCCCGCCTCCCGCCAGGGGACGATGGCGGCCAGCACGCCGATGGCCAGCACGTAGAAGATCAGCACGCGGAAGACCACGTTGCGCACCGCCTGGGGGATGCTCTTCTCCGGCTGGTCGGTCTCGCCGGCGGCGACGCCCATGATCTCGCAGCCCTGGAAGGCGTATACCACCGTCATCATCACCGCGAACACGGCGGCCAGCCCGTTGGGGAACAGGCCATCCCCCACCAGGTTGGCCAGGCCCGGCGCCGCTGACTGGCCTTCGAGGGGAATGGCGCCGAACACCGCCAGCAGCCCCACCAGGATGAACACCAGGATGGCCGCCACCTTGATGCCGGAGAACCAGTACTCGGCCTCGCCGAAGGCCCGGGTCGCCAGGGCGTTGAGGGAGAACAGCACCACCACGAACAGCCCTGACCACACCCAGATGGGGACATCCGGGAACCAGCGCGTCATCAGCATCCCGGCGGCGGTGAACTCCAGGCCCACCGTGGAGGCCCAGCTCATCCAGTAGACCCAGCCGATCATGAAGCCGGTGGCCGGGCCGATGAAGCGCGTGGCATGGGCCTGGAACGAGCCGGAGACCGGCATCTGCACCGACAGCTCGCCGAGGCAGACCATCACCAGGTACATGAGCAGGCCAGCGACCAGGTAGGCGAGGATGGCGCCCATCGGGCCACCGGAGCCGATGGTGACGCCCGAGCCCATGAACAGGCCGGTGCCGATCACCCCGCCAAGCGAGAGCATGAAGATGTGCCGGCTCTTGAGCGCCCGGGTGAGCTGGATTTTCTCGCCGCTGCCGGCGTGATGGGTCTCAGACATGGCGCACCTCCGGGGAGCGGCGGGTGCGGGTGAGCGGAACTCTACGTTGGGTCATTGTTGTTATCTCCAATCGATCAGAGGCCGTGGCTCGAGCACGGATACCGCTGGATTATTCGAAGGAGATGTAAGGCGCCGTTGATCGCCGGGATCGAAGTTGTAAAAAGCTGTAATGAAGCTGTCTCGCTTCAGGGCGCTTTTAAAAACGTAGGCGAGGCAGTCAGCGCAAGGCAAAAACAGGCGAAAAAGCGCAGTTTACGTGCGGTAAATGAGCATTTTGATCGGACTCGCGCACGAGCCTGTTTTTAACGCCGCGATGACAACGCAGGTAGTTTTTATAAGTGTCCTTCAGGCGGGCTGTTGCATCTGCGCCTCGGCCGCCGCCCATTCCCGGTCCAGCCGCTCGCTCCAGCCCTGCAGCACCTCGCCCGCCAGGGCGGCGGCTTCCAGGGCCGCCAGGCCGTTCCCCAGGCCACGCCAGCCCAGCGACCGGCAACTGCCGGCAAGGCGGTGGGCCAGGCCGGCGACTTCGTCCCGGTCGTCGGCGCGGATGGCGTCGTGCAGCAGCGGCATCTGCTCGGCCAGCAGTTGGCGCAGGGCGCCGACCAGCGCGGCGAGGCGGTTCTCCCCCAGCAGTTCGCGGTGGGTGGCCAGCAGCCGGGTGTCGAGCGCGGTTCCGTCGTCCGCCTCGTCCGGCGGCGGGCTGCCGGGCATGGCCAGTGCACGACGCAGGGCGTCCAGGCGCAGGGGCTTGGCCAGCACGCCCTGCATGCCCGCCTCGAAGTAGCGGCGGACGCTGGCCGGTTCGACGCTGGCGGTGAAGGCGAGGATGGTCGTCGCCCGGTTGAGCCCGTCCGCCTGCTGGCGGATCGCCCGGCACAGCTCGATGCCGTCCATGCCCGGCAGGTGCATATCCAGCAGGATCAGGTCGAACGCCTGCTGGCGGCAGGCGTCCAGCGCGGGCTGGGCATCGTCCACGGCCTGCACGTGGTGGCCGTCCCGTTCCAGCAGCCCCAGGGCCACATCGCGGTTCAGCGCCACGTCCTCCACCAGCAGAACCTGCAGGGCACGGCCCGCAGGTGCGTTGCCCACCGACCGGGCAGCCGGGAGCGCCGCCGGTTGCAGTTCGATGTCGAACCAGAAACGGCTGCCCTCGCCTTCCCGGCTGTGCAGGCCGATCTGCCCGCCCATGGCGTCCACCAGCCGCTTGCTGATGGCCAGCCCCAGGCCGCTGCCGCCGTAGCGGCGGGTGACGGCATCGCTGGCCTGGACGAAACGCTCGAAGATCCGCGCCTGGGCCGCCTCGGGAATGCCGATGCCGTTGTCACTGACCACGAAGCGCACGCGCTGGGCCGCGCCCTGGGCCGGGGTGGCGGTCACCTCCACCCGCACGTCACCGTCGGCGGTGAACTTCACGGCATTGGCCACCAGGTTACTCAGCACCTGGCGGAGGAACTGTTCGGCCCCTCGGCAGCGGCGGTTCACCGACGGGTCCAGGCGCAGCGAGAGTACGGTGCCGTTGTCCTCGGCGCGGGGCTCCAGCAGCGTCAGCACCTCGTCCAGCAGTTCGCCCAGGTCGAACTCGACGGCTTCCGGCAGGCTCACCCCGTCTTCCAGGCGGGCGAACAGCAGGACTTCGTCGAGCACCGCCAGCAGGCCTTCCCCGGCCTTGTGCAGGGCGTGCAGGCGCTTGCGCTCCAGCGTGCCCAGGTCGGCGTCGCGCAGCAGTTCGGCCATGCCGAGGATGCCGTTGAGCGGGGTGCGGATCTCGTGGCTCATGGTCGCCAGGAAGCGCATCTTCGCCTCGTTCGCAGCCTCGGCTTCCTCCTTGGCCCGCTGCAGGCTGGCGGTACGCCGTTCGACCTGGCGCTGCAGCTCGCTGCGCTCGCGCCCCAGGGCCTGGCGCATGGTGTCCAGGGCCTGGGCCACGGTGTCGAGCTCGTCCGGCCGGGGCCGGGCGCGCTTGTCCAGGTGCAGCGGTTGCTGCAGGTCGCCTTCGGCCATGCGCTGGGCAAAGTCGGCCATGCGCTCCAGGTGCCGCGTCACCAGGCTGTGGAACAGCAGGCTCAGGGCCACCGCCAGGCCGCAGAGGAAGGCGCCCATCCACAGCAGGCCGTCCAGTCCGCTCTGCCAGAGGCGCCGATGAACGGCCCCGAGGTCGATGGCCAGGGTCAGTTCTCCGAGGGCACGCCGCTCGCCGTCGGGCGGCTGGTAGCCGAGGGGGAAATGCTCGACCCGCACCGGACCGGGCACCTGGATGTCGCCCTGGACCAGGGTGAAATCCTCGCTGGCGAGGCTCGCCCAGGCGACGTCGGGGAAGTCCACCAGGCCGTGCAGCTGCACCCGCAGCTGGGCCTGGTCGAGGTCCCAGAGGCTGCGCTCGAAGCTGGCCAGGTAACCGCTGCGGATCAGCTCCAGGCGCTGTTCGATGGCCTGCATCTCGCGCCGGTACTCCAGGCCCAGCTGCACCGCGCCGGCCAGCAGGGTGACGCACAGGCTGAAGCCGAGGACCCGCTGCAGCAGGCGCCGGGCCAGCGGTCCGGGGGCGTGCAGGGCCTTCATGGTGACTCCAGGGGACGCCCCTGGGTGCGGTAGTCGCGCTCGCTCTCTTCCAGCCAGCGCTGCAGGCTGCCGTCGGCCTGCAGCGTCTGCAGGATGCGGTCGATGTCGTCGAGCCGCGCCAGGAGCGGTGAACGCCGCGACACGGCCAGCCGCAAGGAGTCCACCGCCAGGGGTTCGGGCGCGTCGACGATGGCCTCACCGCCCGGCATGCCCGCCACGAACAGCCGCCCGGTGCGCCGCTCGTAGGGGATGAAGTCGATGCGCTGGCGGATCAGCTTGCCGAAGTTCTGCCGGCTGTCCGAGACATATTCGATGCGCCCCTGGCGGGTGACGAAGCGGTCGAACTCGGTGCCGTAGCTTTCCCCGAACAGCAGCCCGCCACGGTAGCCGGCGAGGTCGGCCAGGCTCCTCACCGCCAGGGGCTTGTGGCGGTTGTAGAACAGCGCGACCTCCTCCCGCAGCACCGGCGCCTCGGCGAACGCCAGGTATTGCTGGCGCTCCCCGGTGCGGTAGGCCAGCACCAGGTCGACGCGGCCGCTGGCGGCATCCATCAGGCAGCGTTTCCAGTTGCCGAGCACCACCACCTGCATCTCGTAGCCCAGTTCCTGGAGCACCCGCTTCACCACCTGGGGCGCCAGGCCGCGCACGGCCTGGCCATCGCTCCAGGACACGGGCGGGTACACCGGGTAGTCGCAATAGCGCATGGTCTCGGCCGCCAGCCCGAGGCTGCACCAGCCCCAGGCCAGGAGTGCCAGCCAGCGCATGTTCAGGCCTCGCTGGGGGTGGCGGTGAACAGGTAGCCGGCGCCGTGGATGGTGATGATCAGCTGCGGGTCGGCGGGGTCGTCGCGCAACTTGCGGCGCAGGCGCCCGACCAGCACGTCGATGGAGCGGTCGTTGGGCAGCCATTCGCGGTTGCGGATCTGGTCCATCAACTGGTCACGGCTGAGGGTGTGGCCGCTGTTGCGCAGGAAGGTGCTGAGCAACTGGAACTCGCCCTGGGTGAGCAGCGTTTCATGGCCGGTGGAATCGATGATGCGGCGCCGGTCGGTGTCCAGCAGCCAGTCGCCGAACTGCTTGAGCACCTGGCGCACGGGGCCGGGCTCGGCCTGGGCATGGCGGACGCGGCGCACCAGGTTCTTCGCCCGGGACACCAGCTCGCGGGGGTTGAGGGGCTTGATCACGTAGTCGTCGGCGCCGCATTCGAGGCCGACGATGCGGTCGATCTCGTCGTTGCGCCCGGTGATCAGGATGATCCCGATCTCGGAGCGCACCCGCAGCTCGCGGGTCAGGGTCAGGCCGTCCTTGCCGGGCAGGCGGACGTCCAGCAGCACCAGCTCCACGGGCTGGCCGAGGTGGGAGGTCTTGGCCAGCACGGCTTCGGCCTGCTCGGCATCGGCCGCGCAGAACACCTCGTAGCCCTCATCGCCCAGGTAGCTCTGCAGCAGCTCACGAATCACCGGATCGTCATCGACGACCAATACGCGGGGAACCATCGCCATCACCTTTCACCTCCGGCGTGCCGGGGCGTTTCTTGTTCTGGTTGTCGGACGGTGACACCCGGGCCGAGGCCAGGGTGGCTGCAGCAGCCTAGCCACTACTGAACGGCCGATCAACAAGCAGGCACGCAGGCCCGGCTGCCACCGGTCAGCCAGGCCCCGGGCCGGCGCCAGCCTCAGCGGCTGCCGAGCAAGGGACGGGGCACCAGTTGGCGCAAGGCCTGGCCCCGGATCAGCACTTCGCCGATGAGCAGCGCCAGGCCCACGCCACAGAGGATCTTGCTGGCTTTGCCCCAGTCCATCGGCTCGCCGGGGGTGACCACGAAGAGCACGATGCCGGCGACCACGTGCAAGCCGACCAGGCCCGCCCAGGTGCAGGCGGCGGTATTGCCCAACGGCAGGCGGAAGGCACGCGGCGTGGGGTCGGCCAGGCGCAGGCGGATGAAGGCCAGGCACATCAGCACGTACGGCATCATGAAAATCATTGCGAAGATGGACAGCAGGGTCCAGAACAGCTCCTCGGCGCTGTGGGCGACCAGGCCGTACACCAGCATCACCAGGATGCTCACGCCAGAGGCCAGCAACGCCGGGCCGATGGGCGTGCGGTAGCGCGGGTGGACCACGCCGAACACTGCCGGCAGTTCCCCGGCCGTGGCCGCTGCCACCGCCGCCCGGTTGGTGCCCATGCTCCAGGTGACCATGTTGGTGAACAGGGTGAAGAGCACGAAGCAGGCCACCAGGGTGGCGAAGGCGCCACCGAGGCCTTCATGGCCGTACATCTGGTAGAGCGACTCGGAGAAGATCCGCGTGACGTCGGTCTGCTCGGGCGGCAACGCGGCCAGCACGCCGAGGGTGCCAAACACGTTGAAGGCAGCGATCAGCAGGCCCGAGACCAGTACCGCGCGGGGAATGTCACGGTGCGGGTTGCGCATCTCCGGGGCGCTGCAGCAGGCCAGCTCGGTGCCCATGATGCCGTAGACCATCACCCCCAGCGCTGCGAACTGCACCCCGGAAGACGGCAGGATCGCCTCCAGGCTGAACGCGTTGGCAAAGCCGTGCTCCAGGCCGTAGCGGATGCCGCCGATGCCCAGCGCGAGCACCGCCACCAGCTTCATCAGCGCCCCCAGGTTCGGCAGCCATTTGCCGATGCGCAGGTTGATGGCGTTGAACAGGGCGGTGAGCAGCGCCAGGAACACGCCGATGGCGATCTTGCTCCACAACCCCAGCCCGGGCAGGAAGAACTCGCTGAGCATGGCGGCGAAGAGGATGTAGACCGAGGGCATCCACAGGGCGTTGTTGGCC
Source organism: Pseudomonas sp. SLBN-26 (assembly GCF_006715895.1). Taxonomy (NCBI): domain Bacteria; kingdom Pseudomonadati; phylum Pseudomonadota; class Gammaproteobacteria; order Pseudomonadales; family Pseudomonadaceae; genus Pseudomonas; species Pseudomonas sp. SLBN-26. Next base: position 4,945,262 of record NZ_VFOB01000001.1, on the reverse strand, counting down.
CAGTACATCCACGACAGCCGGGCGCCCCAGCGCGGTCCGAAGGCCAGGCGCACCCAGTGGTAGACACCGCCGCTGCCGGGGAAGGTGGTGCCCAGCTCGGCGGTCATCAGCCCCATGGGGATGAACAGCAGCAGGAGCACGTAGCCCCACCAGAACAGGCTGGTGGAACCGAGCGCCGCGGCCAGGGCGATCTGGTCCATGAACAGCATGGCCGAGACGGTGAACAGCGTGACATCACGAAAGCGCAGGACCTTGTTCTTGTTGTCGTCCATCGGGGGGCTTTCCTCTGTGGGGGAATGGGCGGCGCGGGGGCGCCGCGTCGGCGCTACCAGTGACCGGCCTGCTTCAGGTCCTCCTGGGTCTCGATGATGCTTTCGCGCAGCACGCGCACGATGAAGTCGACCTGCTCGCGGGTGAGGATCAGCGGCGGCGACATGACGTTCAGGTGCACCATCGGCCGCACCAGCAGGCCGCGCTTCTGCGCCCGCAGGTGGACCCACTCGCCGATGTTCAGCGCCTCGGGGAACAGGGTCTTGCGGGCCTTGTCGGCCACGAGCTCGACGCAGGCCATGAAGCGTATGCCGCGCACGTCCCCCACCATGGGCAGGTCCAGCAAGGTGCGCAGCTGCGCTTCGAAATAGCGGCCGACGTCCTCGACGTGGGCCAACAGGCCTTCCCGCTCGATGATCTCGATGTTCTTCAGCGCCGCCGCGCAGGCCACCGGGTGGCCGGAGTAGGTGAAGCCGTGGGTGAAGCAGCGGCCCTGGTCAGGCGCGGCGATCACCGACCAGATGCGCTCGGAGAACAGGCAGGCCCCCAGCGGCTGGTAGCCCGAGGTCAGGCCCTTGGCGGTGGTGATGATGTCCGGCTGGATGCCGAACACCGCCTCGCTGGCGAAGAAGTGCCCGAGGCGGCCGAAGGAGGTGACCACCTCGTCGGCGATGTAGAGGATGTCGTAGCGCTGGCACAGCGCCCAGATGCGGGCGTGGTAGCCCTCCGGCGGCACCATCACGCCGCCGGAGCCGAACACCGGCTCGGCGATGAAGGCCGCGACCTTGTCTGCCCCCACTGCACGCACGGCGTCGTCGAACTCGGCCACCAGGCTTTCCAGGTAGTCGGCCTCGCTCATGCCCTCGGGGGCGCGGTAGGGGTAGGGCCCGCTGAGGTGGTGGATGCCGTCCTGGATGAAGTCGAAGCCGCTCTCGCGGTCCACCTGCTTGCCGCCGAGGGACATGCCCAGGTAGGTGGAGCCGTGGTAGGCGTGGCGACGGCTGAGGATGTGCTTCTTCTGCGGCAGGCCCCGGCAGTTCTGGTAGTAGTGCACCAGGCGGATGGCGGTATCGACGGCGGTGGAGCCGCCAGTGGTGAGGAAGACATGGTCGATGTCTCCGGGCGCCAGCTCCGCCAGCTTGGCGCACAGCTCCACCGCACGGGGGTTGGCCATGTCACAGAAGGGGTTGGAGTAGGCGAGCTGGCGCGCCTGCTCGGCGATGGCCTCGACCATCTCCTCGCGCCCCAGGCCGATGTTGGTGCACCACATGCCCCCCACCGCATCCAGGTAGCGGTTGCCGGCCAGGTCGTGGATGTAGGCACCCTCCCCTCCGGCGATCTGCAGGGAGTCGAGCACGCGGTGCTCGTCGAACAGGTGGTAGCCGTGCAGGTAGTGGGCACGGTCCAGGGCCGCCAGGCGGGCCTGTTCACGGGTGGGCGGCGGCAACGGGACGGACACGGACATCGGGGTTCTCCTGCTGGTTGATGCCCGGAGCCTATGCACCCGTCCCGACCACGGACATACCCCATTTGAGGGTAGGGGCCGACGCTCGGCGTCGCCTTTTCCCTGGGGTATGCTGCCGCGAACTCAGCGAGCCGGGCGGTGATACAGGTGCAGCAGGTGGAACTGGACAGGTTGCAGAACTGGCACCGACACCTCGCCGGCGCCATCGCCAGCTGCGGCACCGAGGCGTTCCCCGGCCGCCTGCTGGACGCCCTCGCCAGCCTGGTGCCGATCGAGTCGGTGATGATCAGCCTGGAGCGCATCGGCAGCGCCCCCACCCTGCTCCACGAGCGCGGCATACCACCCGGCAGCCGCGAGCTGCTGCTCGAGCGCTACTTCTCCCGTGGCTACCTGCTGGACCCGTTCTGCCTGGCGGTGGACCAGGGCCTGGCCGAAGGCTTCTACACCCTCGGCGAGATCGCCCCGGACGACTTCTTCAGCAGCCAGTACTACAAAACCTACTACCTGGGCGCCGGCTCGGTGGAGGACTGCTACTTCATGCTCGAACTGGGCCCGCGGGAGCGGGTGTCCGTCAGCCTCTACAACGGCCTCAGCGCCCGCCCCTTCGAGCCCGGGCAACTGGCCCTGCTGCGCGCCCTCGCCCCCACGGTGCTGGAACTGGGCCGCCGCCACTGGGCGCAGACCGCGCCCCCGGCCCAGGCGGAGCCCAGCTTCGCTGCGCAGTTGCAGCAGGCGTTCCGGCATTTCGGTGACGGCCGCCTCACGGCCCGCGAACTGGAGGTGTGCCACCTGCTGCTGCGCGGTCACTCGGCCAAGTCCAGCGCCAAGGCCCTGGCGATCTCTCCCGAGACGGTGCGCATGCACCGCAAGAACCTCTACATCAAGCTGGGGATCGGCTCCCAGGCGGAGCTGTTCTCGCTGTTCATCGAATGGCTGAGCCGGACGGGCGGCTGAGGGCCCGCACAGCCGGCTCGATCACACGCCCTGGAAACGCCGGTAGGCGCCGGCCTGCAGGCCATCGACCCAGGCTTCGCAGATCACCACGCCCTGCTCGGGGGTGAAGGTGGCGGGGTTGAGGCCGGACTCCAGCCACAGCCCGTCCAGCAGCGCGCTGAGGCTGATGGCCGCGAGGCCGGCGTCGAAGGCGGGCCAGCCCTCCTCGTCCGCCAGCAGGGCGAGGGCGTCGGCCAGCAGGCTGCGGTAGTTGCCGTAGGACTGGTCATGAACCCGGCGGATGGATTCGATGTGGGTCACCGCGCCCCAGAACACCAGCCAGGCGTCGAGCAGCTGGGGGTCGAGCATCTCGGCCGAGAACGAGGCCTGGAAGAAGGCCGAGAGGCGCCGCCGGGCAGGCGCCGGGGCGGACTCCACGGCGCAACGCAGCAGGCCCATGACCCGCTCGCTGACCGCCAGGTAGGCCTCGGCCACCAGCGCATCCTTGCCCTCGTAGTGGTGGTTGATGAGGCCGACGGAGACACCCGCCTCGGCGCAGATCTTGCGCACGGAGGCGCCCTGGAAACCGTAGCGCTTGAGGCAGACCAGGGTGGCATCCACCAGCAAAGCCTTGCGCTGCTCCGGCTCCAGCCGGGAAAACCGCACTTCCGTATTCATCACCACGCTCCTGTTCGTTCAACCGCGGGGCCGGGAAACGGCCTCACTCCTCGCTGTGCACCACCACCAGCAACTCGGCCTGCTCCTCGCCCAGGGAGCGCAGGCGGTGCGGCTTCTGGGCGTTGAAGTGCAGCGCGTCGCCGGTTTCCAGGGTCAGGCGCTCGGACAGGAAGTCGACCTCCACCCGCCCCCGGTGAACGAAGATGAACTCCTCGCCCAGGTGCTCCTTGAAGGTCGAATGGCTGAAGTCCCGGGGGGGATGGACGATGAACGGCAGCAGCGCGCGGTCGCCGATCTGCCGGGCGAGGGAGGCGTAGCCCGGGCCCTCGTCGTCCCGCGCCAGCGGCTGTCGCTCGTCGTGGCGCACCAGGCTGTAGCCCTCGCTGGCGGCACCCTCCTCGGCGAACAGTTCCTCCACCGGCACGCTGAGCGCCTTCGACAGCTTCAGCGCGGTGGCGATGGAGGGCGTGCTCAGGCCCCGCTCCACCTTGGACAGGTAGCTCTTGGTCATGCCGGTCTTCTCGGCCAACGTTTCCAGGGTCATCCCCAGTTTTTTTCTCAACAATTTCAATCGCATGGACATGCAGAACGCCCCTTTGGCGTCGGTGCGGGAAACTTTTCTCTTGCCAATGACACTTTGTGTCATTTAGCTTTGTTTGTGTCATTCGCTTCGACATGACCGCGAGCCCCACTCGCGTCACCCGGCTAAGGATGCTCACATGGCAACTACCATGCACCTCCCCAAGGACCAACTGATCCAGCATGCCGAACGGCAGATGCAGACCAGCCTGTTGGATAATACGTGGACGGCCCGGCAAAAACTGGCCCTGACCTGCCGAATCCTCTTCGAGGGCGGCCATGATTCCGGCCTGGCCGGGCAGATCACCTGCCGTGCCGAGGAGCCCGGCACCTACTACACCCAGCAACTGGGGCTGGGCTTCGACGAGATTTCCGCCAGCAACCTGCTGCGGGTCGACGAGGACCTCAAGGTGCTCCAGGGCCAGGGCATGGCCAACCCGGCCAACCGTTTCCACAGCTGGGTGTACCGCGCCCGCCCGGACGTGAACTGCATCATCCACACCCACCCGCTGCACGCCGCCGCCCTGTCGATGCTGGAAGTGCCGCTGGCGGTCTCGCACATGGACCTCTGCCCGCTGTACGACGACTGCGCTTTCCTCAAGGAGTGGCCGGGGGTGCCGGTGGGCAACGAAGAGGGCGAGATCATCTCCGCCGCCCTGGGCGACAAGCGCGCCATCCTGCTCTCCCACCACGGCCTGCTGGTGACCGGTGCCAGCATCGAGGAAGCCTGCGTGCTGGCGCTGCTGTTCGAACGCGCCGCGAAGATGCAGCTGCTGGCCATGTCCGCCGGCGAGATCCGCCCCATCCCGCCGGCCCTCGGTCGCGAGGCCCATGACTGGATCTCCACGCCCAAGCGCCACGGCGCGGCCTTCAGCTACTACGCACGGCGCAGCCTGCGTCAGCACGGCGACTGCCTGAGCTGACCGCGCACCACCACACAAGACCTTTCGTTCATTGCCCCAGGTGCACCCATGTCCTCTTCCATCCTCCACGGCATCATCGGCTACACCATCACCCCCTTCGGCGCGGACGGCGCCCTCGACCTGCCGGCCCTCGGCCACTCCATCGAACGTCTGCTGCACGGCGGTGTGCACGCCATCGCGCCCCTGGGCAGCACCGGCGAAGGCGCCTACCTCAGCGACCCGGAATGGGACGCGGTGGCGGAGTTCAGCCTGAGCACCATCGCCGGCCGCGTGCCGAGCATCGTCAGCGTGTCCGACCTGACCACCGCGCGCACCGTGCGCCGCGCCCGCCTGGCCGAGCAGCTGGGCGCCAGCGCGGTGATGGTGCTGCCGGTGTCCTACTGGAAGCTCAGCGAGGCGGAGATCCTCGCCCACTACCGTGCGGTGGGCGAGGCCATCGGCGTCCCGGTGATGCTCTACAACAACCCGGGCACCAGCGGCACGGACCTGCCGGTGGAGCTGATCCTGCGGATCGTCCGGGAGGTGGAGAACGTCACGATGGTCAAGGAGAGCACCGGCGACATCCAGCGCATGCACCGGCTGCACCTGCTTTCCGACGGCCAGGTGGCTTTCTACAACGGCTGCAACCCGCTGGCGCTGGAGGCTCTGGTGGCCGGGGCGAAAGGCTGGTGCACCGCAGCGCCCAACCTCATCCCCCGGCACAACCTGGCGCTCTACGAGGCGGTGCGCGAGGGGCGCCTGGACGAGGCGCGGGAGTCGTTCTATCGCCAGCTGGCGCTGCTGGACTACATCACCCGCCGGGGCCTGCCCACCACCGTGAAGGCTGGCCTGCGCCTGACCGGGCTGGACGTGGGCGTCCCGCGCCTGCCCTTGCAGGCGCTGGATGACGAAGGGCAGCGCTACCTGAGCGGCCTGCTGGCCGAGCTGCGCTGACCGGCGGCCCCGCCCGCCGCACGGCGGGCGGGGCGGCTCAGTCGCGGTAGTCCGGTGCCACCCGGTCCAGCAGGCGCAGCAGCGCCTGCCAGGCCAGTTCGTTGGCATCCGGGTCGCTCAACTCGCCGTCCGCCAGCGGGCGCGCGGGTTCGTTGAACTGGCGCTGGGTGTGTTCGCAGACCTCGTGGGACGGCAGCAGCAGCTCGCCACCGGCCTGGGCGGCCAGCTGGATGTCGCAAGCCTTCTCCAGGTAGTACATGCGCAGGAAGGCCTGGGCCACCGTCTCCCCCACCGTCAGCAGGCCGTGATTGCGCAGGATCATCACCGGCTTGTCGCCGAGGTCAGCCACCAGGCGCTTCTGCTCGTCGAGATTCAGCGCCACGCCCTCGTAGCCGTGGTAGGCCACGCGGCCATAGAACTCCATGGAGATCTGGTTCACCGGCAGCAGCCCGGCCGGCTGGGCGGCCACCGCGCACCCGGCGCGGGTGTGGGTGTGCAGCACGCAGCGGGCGTCCTCGCGGGCGGCATGGATGGCGCTGTGGATGACGAAGCCCGCCGGGTTGACCTTGTGGCGGGTCGGCTCCACCGGGCGGCCCTGCAGGTCGATCTTCACCAGGTCGCTGGCACGGATCTCGTCGAACATCAGCCCGTAGGGGTTGATCAGGAAGTGGTGCTCGGGCCCCGGCAGGCGCACCGAGATGTGGGTGAAGATCAGGTCGGTCATGCGGAAGTGCGCCACCAGCCGGTAGCAGGCGGCCAGCTCCTGGCGCAGGGTGCGCTCCTCGGGGGAGCAGGACGAAGGGGGCAGCGGGGCGTGCAGCGGCGTCATGGAAGGCTCCGGGGTCGGTGGAAGGTGAAGTGGCCCACCACGAGGGCGGGCCGGGTAGCGGCACCTATCAGCGCACCGCCCAGGCGTTGAAGCGCTCCTCCAGCTCCTCGCCGTGGTCGACCCAGAACTCCACGTCCATGGGCAGGGCGTCCGCCAGGGCCTGGGGCGTGGCCGGAATCCAGCGCGCCTGCTCGGCGTCCAGCGCGGCGGCAGCCTCACGGTTGGTCGGGCCGTAGGGGATGCGGCCGATGTAGTCCAGCTGCGGCGCCTTGCGGTTCATGTAGGCGATCAGCCGTTCGGCTTGGGGCAGGTGCCGGGAGCCCTTGATCACCGCCCAGTAGTCCATCCCGTAGAGGCTGCCGGGCAGCACCAGGGTGAAGTTGCGCCCCCCCTGGTGCGCGGCGGCCACGCGTCCGGAGTAGGAAGAGGTCATCACCACATCGCCTGCCGCCAGCCACTGGGTGGGCTGGGCACCGGCCTCCCACCACTGGATCTGCGGCTTGATCTGGTCGAGCTTGGCAAAGGCGCGGTCCACCCCGGCCGGCGTGGCCAGCACCTTGTACACCTCGCCGACCGGCACACCGTCGGCCAGCAGGGCGAACTCCAGGTTGTACACGGCGCGCTTGCGCAGGCCGCGCTTGCCGGGGAATTTCTCCAGATCCCAGAAATCCGCCCAGGAGGTGGGCGCCGTCTTCAGGCGGTCGGCGTCGTAGCTCAGGGCCACGCCCCACACCATCGCGGCCGAGCCGCAGTCCTGGGCGGCCTGGTCGATCAGTGCCTCGCGGCCCCCAAGGCGCGACCAGTCCAGCGTCTCGAACAGGCCGCTCTCGCAGCCGCGCACCAGGTCGGGCCCCTCGATCTGCACCAGGTCCCAGTCCACGTGGCCGGTCTCTGCCATCACCCGGATGCGCGCCATCTCGCCGTTGTATTCGGTCTGGATCAGGCGGTGGCCATCCTCGGCCGCGAAGGGTTTGAAGAAGGCTTCGTCCTGGGCCTTCTGGCCGTCGCCACCGTAGCCGACCACCACCATGTCGGGCGCCGCCTGGGCACCCAGGGCGGGCAGCAGCAGGGCCAGGCAGGTGAGCAGGCGGGGCAGGAACGGCGCGCTGCGCCGGTGGAACGGAGATGAGGTGTGGTTTCGCATGAACGTGCTCCCAGTCTTGTTGTTGTTCAGGGATGCCCCGTCGAGGGGGGCTTTCACGCTAGGGCCGCGCCATTAAAAAAACAAGTTGATTTTTTACTTAAAACAAACAAGTAATGAATTTATAAGAAACGACCTCGCCGAGGCCCCCATGACTGCCTTCCCCCACCTGTTCGAGCCCCTGCACCTGCGCGGCAAGTGCCTGAAGAACCGCATCATGTCCAGCGGGCACGACACCAGCATGCCCACCGACAACCGCGTCAACGACACCCTGATCGCCTACCAGCGCGCCCGCGCCGAAGGGGGCGTGGGGCTGATCGTGCTGCAGGTGGCCGGCGTCCACGACAGCGCGCGCTACACCTCCCACGTGCTGATGGCCACGGACGACTCCTGCATCGAGGGCTACCGCGAACTGGCCAAGGCCTGCCACGCCCACGGCACGCTGGTGCTGTCGCAGCTGTTCCACCCCGGGCGGGAGATCATGGAGACCGCCAACGGCCTGCTGGCGGTGGCCTACGCACCGTCCGTCACGCCCAACGAGCGCTTCCGGGTCATGCCCCGGGCCCTCGACCAGGCCATGATCGACGAGATCGTCGCCGGCTACGGCGCCGCCACCCGGCGCCTGCGCGAGGCCGGGCTGGATGGTGTGGAGGTGGTGGCCAGCCACGGCTACCTGCCGGCGCAGTTCCTCAACCCCCGGGTCAACCTGCGCGAGGACGGCTACAACGGCGACCTCGACGCCCGCCTGCGCTTCCTCCGCGAGGTGCTTGAGGCGGTACGTGAAGCCGGCGGCGAAGACTTCATCGTCGGCCTGCGCATCTCCGCCGACGAGCGCGACCCCCAGGGGCTGACCGAGGACGAATCCCTCAGCGCCGTGCTCGCCCTGCAGCCGCAGCTGGACTACGTGCACCTGGTGGCTGGCACCTCCGCCTCCTTCGGCGGCGCCGTACACATCGTGCCGCCGATGGCGGTGGCGCCGGCCTACCTGGCCGAAACCGCCGGGCACTTCAAGGCCCGGCTGGGCATTCCGCTGTTCGTCACCGGGCGCATCAACCAGCCCCAGGAAGCGGAGCAGATCATCGCCAGCGGCCAGGCGGACGTGTGCGGCATGACCCGGGCGCTGATCTGCGACCCGCAGATGCCGGAGAAGACCGCCAGCGGCCGGGTGGACGACGTGCGCGCCTGCATCGCCTGCAACCAGGCGTGCATCGGCCACTTCCACAAGGGCTACCCCATCTCCTGCATCCAGCACCCGGAAACCGGGCGCGAACAGCAGTTCGGGCGCCTCGTCCCCACCGATCGCCCGCAGCGGGTGATGGTGGTCGGCGGCGGCCCGGCCGGCATGAAGGCGGCCGCCGTGGCGGCCCGCCGTGGCCACCAGGTCACCCTCTACGAAGCCGGCGCCCAGCTCGGCGGGCAGGTGCTGCTGGCCCAACTGCTGCCCCGGCGCAGCGAATTCGGCGGCGCCGCTACCAACCTGCAGCGCGAGCTGGAGCTGGCCGGCGTGCAGGTGCAGCGCAACACCCGGGTGGACCTGGCCCTGGTGGAGCGGGAGCGCCCGGACCGGGTCATCCTCGCCACCGGCGCCCGCCCCTACTGGCCGGCGTTCGAACGCGGCGGCGACCTGCAGGTGGTGGATGCCTGGCAGGTGCTGCGCGGCGAGGTGAAGGTCGGTCGCTCGGTGCTGGTGGCCGACTGGCGCTGCGACTGGATCGGCCCCGGCATCGCCGAGCACCTGGTGCGCCAGGGGCATGCGGTGCGGCTGGCGGTGAACGGCACCCACTGCGGCGAGAGCCTGCCGCTGTACGTGCGCGACCAGATGGCCGGCGAGCTGCATCGCCTGGGCATCCCGGTCACCCCCTACGCGCGGCTGTATGGCTGCGACGACGACACGGTGTACATGCTGCACAGCGCCAGCGGCGAGCCGATGCTGTTCGAGCAGGTGGACACCCTGGTGCTGTGCCAGGGCCATGCGCCGTTCGATGAGCTGGGCAGCGCCCTGGAAGGCCGGGTGCCGTTCCAGCGCATTGGCGATTGCCTGGCGGCCCGCACGGCGGAAGAGGCGATCTTCGAGGGGCTGCAGGCAGCCTGGACGCTCTGAAGCCGGGGCGCGCGGCAAGGGTCGAACCTGCCTTACAATGCCGCGCCCGACACACCGGGCCGCCGGCCTACAAGGACAGCCAGACCATGAGCCCACTGCCGCCCTCGCCCCAGGCCGTACCGCCTGAAAGCCAGTTCCTCGGCACCCGCATCCGCGGCCTGCGCAAGCGCCGCGGCATGACCCTGAGCGAGCTGGCCGAGCAGAGTTCGCTCACCGCCGGCTACATCAGCCAGCTGGAACGCAACCTCGCCTACCCCTCGATCCCGGCGCTGTTCAACATCGCCCGCAGCCTGGGGGTGACCATCCAGTGGTTCTTCGGCAGCGAAGCCCCCGTGGCCGAGGCCGACCGGGGCTACGTGGTGCGGCGCAACGCCCGCATGAGCCTGCATTACGAGGACGGCATCACCGACGAGCTGCTCAGCCCGCAGCCCAGCCGTTCGCTGGAGGTCCTCCATTCGCGCTTTCCGCCCGGCACCTACAGCGAGGAGAGCTACAGCCACGAAGGCGAGGAAGCCGGCTACGTGCTGAGCGGGCAGTTCGAGCTGTGGGTCGGCGAACGCCACTTCCTGCTGAACGAAGGCGACAGCTTCGCCTTCTCCAGCCAGGAGCCGCACCGCTACGGCAACCCCGGCGAGCGGGATGCCCTGGTGCTGTGGATCGTGACCCCGCCGACCTTCTGATCCAGCGCCGCCTCGGCGACGCTCCTCACTTCTTGATTCGGGCAGCCAGGCCAGCCAACAGGCGCTCCAGCGCGCCCTGGTTCGCCCGCAGCACGCCGAGCCCGGCATCGCGCATGGCAGCGGCGCGTGCGGCGTCGGCCCAGAGCCCTTCGACGTCACGGGCAAGGGCCTCGGCGCCGTCCACCTCCAGCAGGGCGCCGGCATCGCGCAGTTGCGCGGCGATTTCGAGGAAGTTGAACAGGTGCGGGCCGGACAGCACCGGCTTGCCCAGGGCCGCCGGCTCCAGCAGGTTGTGCCCGCCGTTGGGCACCAGGCTGCCACCGACGAAGGCGCTGTCGGCCAGGGCGTAGAGGAACAGCAGCTCACCCATGGTGTCGCCCACCAGCACCTGGGTCTGCGCCGCCACCGACTCGCCACTGGAGCGGCGCTGGCTGGCGAAGCCGGACTGGCGGCTCAGCTCGTACACCGGGGTGAAGCGCTCCGGGTGGCGCGGCACCAGGATCAGCAGGGCATCCGGACGCCGGGCCAGCACCGCGCGATGGGCCGCGAGGATGATCTCGTCCTCGCCGGCATGGGTGCTGGCGGCGATCCACACCGGTCGCCCGCTGGCGCCCCAGGCGGCGCGCAGCTCGGCGGCACGGGCCGGCAGGGCGGGGTCGATGGTGAGGTCGTACTTGATCGAGCCGGTCACCCCCACGCATTCCGGGCGCGCGCCCAGTTGGCGGAAGCGCTCGGCTTCGGCCTCGGTCTGCACGGCGATCCAGTCCAGCTCGGCCAGCATCGGCGCGGTGAGTTTGGCGAAGCGCGCATAGCCCCGTGCAGAGCGGGCCGACAACCGGGCGTTGGCCAGCACCACCGGGATCCGGCGCCGCGCGCACTGGTGGATGTGGTTGGGCCAGAGTTCGGTTTCCATGATCACCGCCAGCTTCGGCCGCACCCGGTCGAGGAAGCGCGACGCGGCCCAGGGCAGGTCGTAGGGCAGGTAGCAGTGCTGCACGCGGTCGCCGAACAGCGCCTGGATGCGCTCGGAGCCGGTGGGGGTCATGCAGGTGAGGGTGATGGGCAGGTCCGGGTGGCGCGCCATCAGCTCGCGCACCATGGGCGCGGCGGCGATGCTCTCCCCCACCGACACGGCGTGCACCCAGATGCCCCCCGGCTTGAGCGGTGGCAGGCCGAGGGCGAAACGCTCGCCGATGCGCCGGGCATAGGCCGGCGCCCGCCAGGCGCGCCAGGCCAAGCGCAGGGCCACCAGGGGCAGGCCGAGATGGAACAGCAGGGTGTAGAGGGTGCGATTCATGGTGAGGCCAGTGATGCGGACAGGGGGCGGATGATAACTGAGCGGTCCGGCAATCGAAGCGTTTTCGGGCGCCGGCGGCTGGGCCTCAGCCCAGGGCCTGCAGGTGCTCCGCCAGTTGGTCGGCCAGCCACAGCGCGGCGGGGCCGAGGGCTTCGTCGCGCCGGCAGACCAGCTCCACCACCAGCGAGGGCGGCGTCCAGTCGCTGCGCAGCTCCACCAGGTGGCCCTGGTAGGCCGGGTACTGCGCCACGTGCCGGGGCAGCCAGGCCCAGCCCAGCCCGCGCATCACCAGTTCGGCCATGACGTAGAAGCTGTCGGCGCGCCACACCTGCGGCCCGAGCTGCTCGCCGCCGGGGTAGTGGCTGTCCTGCGGGGCCATGAGGATCTGCCGGTGGCGCACCAGCTCGCGGCGGTCGGCGTAGCCGCTGGCGGCCAGGGCGTGAGTCGCGCCGCAGACGGTGACCATCTCGATGGTGCCGAGGCGCTGGCGCTCCAGGGCGTCGGGCATGTGTTCGTGGTGGAACAGCAGGCCGAGGTCGGCGCGGCGCTCCAGCAGCTTGCGCGCCACGTCGCCCTGGGCGCTGCTGGCCAGCTGCACCTCCAGCAGCGGGAAGGCCGCCCCCAGTGCCTCCAGGCTGGCCAGCACCGGCTGGTAGGGCATGGCCTCGTCCTGGGCCAGGCGCAGGCGTGCCTCCTCGCCACGGGACAGCCCCTGGGCGCGACCCTCCAGGCGCTGGCACTGGCGCAGCACTTCGCGGGCCTCCTCCAGCAGGGCCGCTCCCTCCAGCGTCAGCCTGGGCTGGCGCCCGCTGCTGCGGTCGAACAGCGCCACCCCCAGGTCCTCTTCCAGCAGGGCAATGGCGGTGCTGACGGCGGACTGGGCGCGGCGCAGGTCCCGTGCGACGGAGGAAAACGAGCGCCCCTCGGCCACGGCGACGAAGACGCGGATCTGTTCGAGGTTCCAGTGCATGGCGGCTCAACCTATCTCTGATTCAGATGGGTAATGACTTTATCCCATCATGGAAAACTCTAGAATCCGCCCACCTGACAGGAGGGCCTGACCATGACCGGCTACATCTACCTCGCCATCGCCATCGCCGCCGAAGTGGTTGCCACCACCTCGATGAAGGCCATCGACGGCTTCAACAAACCCCTGCCGCTGGTGCTGGTCATCGGCGGCTACGCCATCGCCTTCTGGATGCTGACGATGGTGGTGAAGAGCATCCCGGTGGGCATCGCCTACGCCATCTGGGCCGGACTCGGCATCGTCCTGGTGAGCATCGCCGCACTGGTGATCTACCAGCAGAAGCTCGACCTGCCGGCCGTAGTGGGCATGGGGATGATCGTCTCGGGGGTGGTGGTGATCCAGCTGTTCTCCAGCAGCACGGGTCACTGATCCAGCGGCGAACGGCCACGCACGGCACACGCGACAGGGGCGCTATACTGCGCCCCTGTTTTTTCCCAGGCGTCGTCTCCCATGGCCGAACCCCTCAGCACCGACATCCTCATCCTCGGCGGCGGCATTGCCGGCCTCTGGCTCAACGCCCGCCTGCGCCAGCTGGGCTATGCCACGCTGCTGGTGGAATCCGCCAGCCTGGGCGGCGCCCAGAGCGTGAAGTCCCAGGGCATCATCCATGGCGGCACCAAGTACGCCCTGCACGGCGCCCTCACCGGCGCCTCCGAAGCCATCTCCGACATGCCGCGCCGCTGGCGCGAAGCCGTGGCCGGCAGCGGCGAGCTGGACCTCTCCGGCGTGCGCCTGCTCTCCGACGCCCACTACCTGTGGTCGCCGGGCAGCCTGTTCGGCAACGTCACCAGCTTCTTCGCCAGCAAGGCCATGCGCGGCCGGGTCGACCCGGTCAGCGGCAGCGAGCTGCCCCCGGCGCTGCAACACCCGAAATTCAAGGGCAAAGTCTACCGCCTGGCCGAGCTGGTGCTGGACGTGCCCAGCGTGATCGCCCGCCTGGCCGAGCTGGCCGGCGACAGCCTGCTGGCCGGTCACCAGGTGGAGCCACTGCGCGACGGCGAGGCCCTGGTGGGCCTGCGCGTGGACGGCCGCGAGATCCGCGCCCAGCGCATCGTGCTCAGCGCCGGCGCCGGCAACGAGGCGCTGCTGCAGGCGCTGGGCATCCAGCAGCCGGCCATGCAGCGCCGCCCGCTGCACATGGTCATGGCCAAGGGGCCGGGGCTGAAGCCGCTGTATGCCCACTGCCTGGGTGGCGGGCCGAAGCCGCGGGTCACCGTCACCAGCCACCCGGCGGCCGATGGCCAGTGGGTCTGGTACCTGGGCGGCGACCTGGCGGAAGCCGATGGCGTGGCCCGCAACGAGGCCGAGCAGATCGCCGCTGCCGAGCAGGAGATGCAGCAGTTGCTGCCATGGATCGACTACACCGGCACCCAGTGGGCGACCCTGCGGGTGGAGCGCGCGGAGCCGGCGCAATCCGGCCTGGTGCGCCCGGACAACGCCTTCCTCGCCGAGCAGGGCAACCTGCTGGTGGGCTGGCCGACCAAGCTGGCCCTGGCGCCGGACTTCACCGACCGTGTGCTGGCCAGCCTGGACCGCGACGGCATCCGCCCCGGCCAGCACGCACCGCTGCCCGCCCTGCCCCGCCCGCCGGTGGCCCAACCGGCCTGGGAGGAACTGCTGGGATGAACAGCCTGCACCACCTGCACCGCCCCCTCGGCGACACCGGCCTGCGGGTCTCCCCCCTGGGGCTCGGCACCGTCAAGCTGGGCCGCGACCAGGGCGTGAAGTACCCCTCCGGCTTCACCATCCCCGACGATGCGGAAGCCCGCCAGCTGCTGGCGCTGGCCCGCGACCTGGGCATCAACCTGATCGACACCGCGCCGGCCTACGGCCGCAGCGAGGAGCGCCTCGGCCCGCTGCTGCGCGGCCAGCGCCAGGACTGGGTGATCGTCAGCAAGGTGGGCGAGGAGTTCGAAGCCGGCCAGTCGCACTTCGACTTCAGCCCGGCCCACACCCGCCGCTCCGTGGAGCGCAGCCTCCAGCGCCTGGAGACCGACGTGATCGACCTGGTGCTGGTGCATTCCGACGGCAACGACGTGGCGGTGCTACGGGACAGCGGCGTCTACGAGACCCTCGCCGAGCTGAAGCAGGCCGGCAAGATCCGCGCCTTCGGCCTCTCCGGCAAGACGGTGGAAGGCGGCCTGCTGGCGCTGGAGCGCGGCGACTGCGCGATGGTCACCTACAACCTCAACGAACAGGGCGAGCGCCCGGTGCTGGACTATGCTGCCCAACACGCCAAGGGCCTGCTGGTGAAGAAGGGCCTGGCCAGCGGCCATGTCTGCCTGGCACCCGGGGTGGACCCGGTGCGGGCCAGCTTCGAGCTGATCTTCGGTCACCCAGGGGTGACCAGCGCCATCATCGGAACCATCAATCCGCTGCACCTGTCCCATAATGTCGCGACGGCCGCCGCGGTACTGGGTGGGCCAGCCTGACGCCGCGCCCGCGGCCGACCCCGACGCAAGGAGGAGCCGCCATGCCGCGCACCCTGGCACGCAAGGACCCGACCCTCTTCAAGACCCTGCCCCTGCAGGTGGACGCCAGCCCGGACGGGCTGGCCTACCGCAGCCTCGGCCTGCCGATGAACTTCGCGCAGATGCTCGAACGGCGTCGCCAGCCCCTGGTGATCGACGACAACCAGCGCTTCTCGGTGCAACTGGCCAACCTCGGGGTTTCGGTGCGCCTGACCCTGACCCTGCACGGCCAGACCTACTGGGTGGTGGTGCGCCAGCGCCGCCAGGACCGGGGCGACACCGTGCTCAAGCTCATTTCCGGCTATGTGCCGGCCCATGAACTGAACCTGCCGCTGCTGACCGCCATTCAGGAAGTGGCCGAGGAATGCCTGATCGAGACGCCGGACGGCTGGCTCGCCGGCCGTTTCGCCGACACCTGGCTGCCGACGCCCTACCCCAAGGCCCTGCATTACCTGGAGCACGCCTACTTCCGTCTCAGCCCGCTGTCCGGCGCGGCACGGCCGGTGCAGAGCGGCAGCCTGACGCTGCTGGAGCGCCCCCATGCCTACGTGCACCTGCCCACCGCTTCCCTGCAGCTGGTCTACGACCTGGCCCTGGAGCTGCCCCGCGAGGCGCGCCAGCCGAGCCTGTTCCACGTCGATGAAGTGCTGCAGGGCGAGGCCCTGGTGGCCAGCCTGGAGCGCCGCCGGCCGGACATCTACCTGCTGCCCTGCCAGGACGGCCAGCCCACCGGCGAGCTGTTCACCCTGCTGGACGGCGAGCTGAAGCCGGCCAGCACGCGGGGGCTGTGGCTGTCGGAAGGGTTTGCCGAGCAGGACGGCTGGCTGGTGCGGGACGAGCGGGTGCGCTGGAAGGACTGGCTGGCACGGGTCGGCACCGCACCGATGAGCCGGCGGCGACTGGCGGGCTGAGCCTGCCAGTCGCACTCGCGGCCTACTTCAGCTCGCTGGAGCTCTTGCCCAGCAGGCGCCGGGCCACGATCAGCAACTGGATCTGCTGGGTGCCTTCGAAGATGTCGAGGATCTTCGAGTCCCGCGCCCATTTCTCCAGCAGTTCGTCTTCCCCGTAGCCCAGCGCGCCACACAGCTCGACGCACTTGAGGGTGACCTCGTTGGCGACGCGCCCGGCCTTGGCCTTGGCGATGGAGGCTTCCTTGGAATTGGGCAGCTTGTTGTCGGCCATCCAGGCAGCCTTGAGGGTCAGCAGCCGCGCCGCTTCCCACTCGGCCTCCAGGCGATAGAGGGTGGCTTCGGCGTGGCTCACGCTGAGCAGCGGCTTGCGGTAGTCGAAGCGGCAGCCGGCCTTCTTCAGCAGCTCGCGGGTCCTGTCCAGCGCGGCCTTGGCGACGCCGATGGCCATGCCGGCCACCAGGGGACGGGTGTTGTCGAAGGTCTCCATCACCCCGGCAAAGCCCTTCTGCACGTCGATCTCGGGGTTGCCCAGCAGATTGGCCGCCGGGACGCGGCAGTCGTTGAAGCTGATGGAGGCGGTGTCGGAGGCCTTGATACCAAGCTTCTTCTCCAGGCGGGTGACGGTCATGCCCGGGGTGCCCTTCTCCACCACGAAGGACTTGATCGCGGCGCGGCCGAGGCTCCTGTCCAGGGTGGCCCAGACCACCACCGCATCGGCGCGCTCGCCGGAGGTGACGTAGATCTTCTCGCCGTTGAGCACATAGTGGTCACCGTCCTTCACCGCCGTGGTGCGGATGGCGGCGGAGTCCGAGCCGCAGCCCGGTTCGGTGATGGCCATGGCCGCCCAGGTGCTGCCGAAGCGCTTGAGCTGCTCCTCGTTGGCCACGGCGGCGATGGCGGCGTTGCCCAGGCCCTGGCGGGGCATGCCCAGCAGCAGGCCGACGTCGCCCCAGCACAGCTCGATGACGCCCAGCAGGGCCGAGAGGTTGCCGCCGTTGCGCACGCCCTCCTCCGCCTGGCCACTGCCACGCTTGCTGGCGGAGGTGGCGCCGACCGCATCGGGGGAGCCGGCGTTCATGCCGTCCAGCAGGGCGGCCAGCAGGTCCAGCTCCTTGGGGTAGGCGTGCTCGGCCTTGTCGTACTTGCGGGAGATGGGGCGGAAGTAGTTCGCCGCCACCTGGTGGGCCTGGTTGGCCAGGCCACGGAATTTCTTCGGGGTTTCCAGGTTCATCACAAAGTCCTCAGGGCCGGATTTCGACCGTTCGAGCTAGACGCGCAATCGGTAGAAAGCGGTTCTCACAAGTGCAGGCCGCCGGCCATGACGGCCACGGCACGCAGGTCGCGGTACCAGCGCTCGGCCGGGTGTTCCTTGGTGAAGCCGTGGCCACCGAGCAGTTGCACGGCGTCGGTGCCGATCTTCATGGCCTTCTCGGCGCACAGCAGGCGCGCCAGGTAGGCCTCGCGACGGAAGTCCTCGCCGCGCTCGGCACGGGCGCAGGCCCGCCAGACCATCAGGCGCATGGCATCCAGCTCGATGCCGATGTCGGCCACCATGAAGGCCACGCCCTGGCGATGGCTGATGGGTTCGCCGAAGGCGACGCGCTCGTTGCAGTAGGTCACCACGTAGTCCAGCGCGGCCTGGGCGGTGCCCACGGCGAGGGCGCACCAGGCCAGGGTGGTGTAGGCGAGGAAGCGCTCCAGATCGAAGGCACTGCCGGCCAGGCGGTCCTCCACCGGCACCCGCACGCCCT
Organism: Pseudomonas sp. SLBN-26; assembly: GCF_006715895.1. Taxonomy (NCBI): domain Bacteria; kingdom Pseudomonadati; phylum Pseudomonadota; class Gammaproteobacteria; order Pseudomonadales; family Pseudomonadaceae; genus Pseudomonas; species Pseudomonas sp. SLBN-26. The sequence goes on along the minus strand of NZ_VFOB01000001.1, from coordinate 4,927,273 downwards.
TCAGGCTCAGCCGGGCGGTTGCGCAGGCCTTGAGGCCCATGGCCGGTTCGGGGCGCAGGTTCAGGCCCTTGGCACCGACATCCACGCGGAACAGTGCCGGGCCGTCGGCCGTCTGGGCGGCGACCAGGATGGCGCTGGCGTTGAGGCCCTCCAGCACCAGGCACTTCTCGCCGTCGAGCTGGTAGTGGCGGCCCTTGCGCTTGGCGCGGGTGGCCAGGCGCAGCGGGTCGACCAGCAGGCCCGGCTCGCTGGCGGCGATGGCCATGGCCGGCGGGCGCGCAGCCCCGACGAAGGCGGGCAGCCAGCGGGCCTGCTGCTCCTGGGAGGCCCAGCGGCGGATGCAGTTGGCCACCGACAGCGGCACCAGCAGCGAGGCCGCCAGGGACAGGTCGCCCCCGCCGAGGGCTTCGGCGATCAGGGCGTTGGTGACGACGGTGCGCTCACCGGCCATGCCGCCCAGCGCTTCGCTGACGCCGTAGTGGGCCAGGCCCAGCTCCAGGGCCTGGTTGATCAGCTCGGCGGAAACGCAGCCCTGGGCATCCGCCGCTTCCGCAGCCGGCCGCAGGACCTCCCTGGCGAAGGCGCCGAGCATCTCCACGAGCATCTGCTGCTCGTCGCTGAGGGACAGGTCGAAGAGGCCGTCCGGGTCCGCCGGGCGCGGGGCCTTGGCAGATTTGGCGGGCTTGGCCGCCATCCGGAAGCCGGCACGGCTGCCGGTGTACAGGAGGCGTTCGAAGGGTTTGCGCAGCTTGAACCGGTCCGGCCAGTCGGCCTGGGCCACGCGGTTCAGCACGGACAGGGCACGGCCCTGCACATCGGTACTCATGGCATCGCTCCACGCGGGGTGAGGATGCCGGGATGATGCGCGCGCGCCGCCAGGGGCGCCTATGACCGGGCCGACGCGCCGCTGTGGCGCCTCGGCCAGTGGAAACCCCGTTCAGGGGCTGCTGCGCGTCGGCCCTGTCGGACCGAGGGAAAGCTCAGCGAATCAGCGGCTGCGGATCTTCTCGACGATGGCGGTGGTGGAGCTGTTCTCCACCAGGCCGAGTACCCGCACTTCACCGCCGTAGGCACGGACCAGGTCGGCACCGACCACCTGCTCGACGCCGTAGTCGCCACCCTTGACCAGGATGTCCGGCTTGACCTCGCCCAGCAGGCGCTCGGGGGTGTCTTCGCTGAAGCTCACCACCCAGTCCACGGCGCCGAGACCGGCGAGCACGGCCATGCGCCGGTCCACCGAGTTGATCGGCCGGCCGGGGCCCTTGAGGCGGCTGACGGAGGCGTCGTCGTTGATCGCCACCACCAGGCGGTCGCCCTGGGCGCGGGCCTGCTCCAGGTAGGTCACATGGCCAGCGTGGAGGATGTCGAAGCAGCCGTTGGTGAAGACGATCTTCTCGCCGTGGGCGCGGGCGTCTTCGATGGCCAGCAGCAGTTGCTCCAGGCTCAGCACGCCGCGCTCGGAGCCCTGCTCGCGCTGCACCGCGCGGCGCAGTTCGGGAGCGCTGATGGCGGCGGTACCCAGCTTGCCGACCACGATGCCGGCGGCCAGGTTGGCCAGGGCGACGGCCTGGGGCAGGTCTTCACCGGCCGCCAGGCTGGCGGCCAGGGTGGAGATGACGGTGTCGCCAGCGCCGGTGACGTCGAACACTTCGCGGGCACGGGCCGGCAGGTGCAGGGCCGGGTGGCCGGGGCGCAGCAGGGTCATGCCGTGCTCGCCACGGGTCACCAGCAAGGCGCCGAGGTCCAGCTCCTGCATGAGCCGGGCGCCCTTGGCGACCAGCTCGGCCTCGTCGGCGCAGCGGCCGACGATGGTCTCGAATTCATTGAGGTTGGGGGTGATCAGGCTGGCGCCCCGGTAGATGCCGAAGTCCTTGCCCTTGGGATCGGCCAGCACCGGGATACCCTTGCGACGGGCTGCCTGGATCAGCGCCTGGTGGTTCTTCAGGGCGCCCTTGCCGTAGTCGGAGAGCACCAGCACCTTGACGCCGGTGAGCAGGCGTTCGACCTCGGCGGCCAGGGCCTCGGCGTCGGTGTCGAAGGGCTCTTCGAAGTCCATGCGCAGCAGTTGCTGGTGGCGGCTCATGACCCGCAGCTTGACGATGGTGGGCTGCCCGGCGATGCGCTGGAAGCGGGCATCCACGCCGGCGGCGCCGAGGCTGGCGAGCAGGCTCTCGGCGGCTTCGTCCTCACCGGTGACACCGACCAGGGCCGCCGGTGCGCCCAGGGCGGCGATGTTCAGCGCCACGTTGGCGGCACCGCCCGGACGGTCTTCGATCTGGTCCACACGCACCACCGGAACCGGCGCCTCGGGGGAGATGCGCGAGGTGCCGCCATGCCAGTAACGGTCGAGCATGACATCGCCCACCACCAGAACGGGGGCCAGATCGAAACGGGGCATGGTGAGCTTCATGAAGACTCCAGGGCATGGAAAAACGGCGCGGATCATACCATAGCAGCCGATCCACCCCGGCGAAGGCGCCCGTCAATCGGAAAGCCGGCGGACCCAGAACAGCTCGTGGCGACGCACGGCCTTGCGGAAGAATTCGTCCTCGCCGGTGGCTGGCCAGCGGCGGCCTGCGAGGCAGCGCTGGATCAGCCGGCGCAGGCGTTTCTTGGTGGGCAGCGGCCCCTGCAGGTCATGCTGCATGGCCAGGGCCTGGGCCTTGTCACGCTGTTGCGCGGCATCCAGGCAGAGGCTCCACAGCGGGTCGGCCGGAAGCGGCTCGATGGCCGGTGGCAGCGCGATGCCCTGGCCGGCGGGGCCCATGGGCCAGCGGTCGTTGTCGTGCAGGTGGTTGGCGTAGAGCAGCAGGCTGGCGGGCTGCCAGTCGGCTTGCTGGATGGCCGCGAGCAGTGCCTGGGTCGCGGCGACGTGATCGCTGTGGGGGTCCAGCTCGGGATGGGGCGTGACCACCACCTCGGGGCGGAAATGCTCCAGCAGGCGCGCCAGGTCAGCCACCAAGTTGGTCCAGCTGGGCACGCCGTCGGCGTCGCCGGGCAGCTCGATGGGGTTGTGCTGGCGCACGGTGCGGACGTCGGCATCCCTGGAAACCTTCGAGCCGAAGCCCTGGTCGGGCGCCTGGGCCATGGCCGGGAGCTGCAGGCAGTAGTAGCCGAGCTGCACACAGCGGGATTGCGGGACACCGCCCCAGAGCGGGATGGCCAGGCTGTCCCAGCTGCGCAGGCGCCCTTTGAGGCGGGCGGCTTCGGCGGCGTCCAGGCCGAGCCGCTGGTAGTGCTCGGCTTCGATCTCGCCCTGGGTGAGGGTGACGATGCTGGCCTCGGCGGCCTGGCTGTACAGCCCGAATGCGGCCAGTTCGGCGTCGTCGGCGTGGGGGGCGATGACCATCACCCGCTGCTGGCGGAAGTCCGGCTGGGCGAGGGCGTAAAGAGTGGCGTCGGCGGCGACCCGGCAGAAACGCCCACGAATGACGAGGGTGCCGGCCTGCAGCGCGTCGTGCTGGCCGGTCAGGTTGAGGTAGCGCCAGCCATCGACGCCGCGCTCGAAGTCCTGGCAGTCGTCACCCACGCAGACTGCCGGGTCCAGCCAGCGGCCCAGCCAGGACGCGCGCAGGCGCACCCGCAGGATCAGCGTGTCCGCCGCGCCTGCGCCCTCGGGCAGGTGGACGAGGCCGCTGGCCAGGTCGAGCGGCCACTCGGGCGTACCAGCCGGGAAGGCGTAGCGGTAGTCATCGCTCGGGGCGTAGAACAGGTGGTCGGCGAACCAGGCCTCATGGGCGATCCAGCCCAGCACCAGGGCCAGCGGCACCAGCCACCAGGCCACGCCGATGCCCAGTGCCACCAGCAGGACGAGGGCCACCAGCAGCGCGATGCGCTTCTGCCGGCGGTGGCGTTTCAGCAGTTGCTGCTTGCGTCCGCTCATGGGTTCACACCTGGTAGACGGGCACGCGGTGGCACCAGCGGTCCTTGTATTCGCGGTCGGCACGCCCGAAGGAGTAGCGCAGCGGCTTGTCCAGGGCGCGGGCCTCGGCCCAGGCGGCCTGGGTGTTGACGAAACTGAGGACGCTGCCGGGGCTGAAGGCGCGCTCCTGGGGGTCGACGCCACCGTTGATGTATTCGAGGCTGACCCAGCGCGGGGCCTCGACCCGGTAGAGCACCTGGATGGCCACGGGGCGGTCCTCCAGGTAGATCAGCGAGCCGGTCATGAACTCACGCATCAGGCCGAACACCTCGGCCAGGTGCGCCTTGCCGGTGGCGTCGAAGCCCCAGCGGCGGTGGAAGAGGTCGGCATAGATGGCCGCCTGCTCCGCCGGTTCCAACTCCAGCATAGGGCGGATCACGCCGCCCGCCTCTTCCAGCAGGCGCTGCTCGCGGCGCTGGTTGTAGCGGAACTTCTTGCTGTAGTCCTCCGGCTCGCGGGCCAGGGCCAGGCCCTCGGGCTGCTCGCGCAAGCCGGTGATGCCGCCGAGGTTGAGGGCCGAGACATAGCGGGCCCGATGACGCAGGGCTACGCCGGCCTGCTCGGCGATGGGCAGGATGATTTCGGCGTTGCCCAGGTCGAACAGGCCGCGCTTGCCCTGTTGCTTGAGCACGTCCTTGGACAGCGCCAGGTGTCGGCCCCAGGTGGGCAGTGCGGCGACCAGGCGGCCGCCCTGGTTCCGACCCAGGTAGCGCACGGGGATGCCGGCCAGGCCGGCCAGGCGCTCGACCACCTCGGGGTGGGTGGCGACGCTGCCACCGAATTCGTGCCAGGCACGGGTATAGGTGGCGGCGTCGATGGGCTCCCAGCCCCGCTCACGCCAGGCGCGCAGGTAGCTGAGCATCAGGCGTCCTGCTCCACCGCGTCCTTGCCGTCGTCCTCGAACTGCTTGGCGTGCAGGCGGGCGTAGTAGCCGTTGAGGGCCAGCAGCTCGCGGTGGGTACCGCGCTCGACGATGCGGCCCTGGTCCATCACCAGGATCAGGTCGGCCTTCTCGATGGTGGAGAGGCGGTGGGCGATCACCAGGGTGGTGCGGCCCTTCATCACTTCATCCAGCGCGGCCTGGATGTGCCGCTCGGACTCGGTGTCCAGCGCGGAGGTGGCCTCGTCGAGGATCAGCAGCGGCGCGTTCTTCAGCAGGGCGCGGGCAATGGCCAGGCGCTGGCGTTGGCCGCCGGACAGCAGCACGCCGTTCTCGCCCACCAGGGTGTCGTAGCCCTGGGGCATCCTCTCGATGAACTCGGCGGCGAAGGCGGCTTCGGCAGCGGCCTTGACGTCTTCCAGCGGGGCGCCGGCGAGGTCGCCGTAGGCGATGTTGTTGGTCACCGTGTCGTTGAACAGGGTGACGTGCTGGGTGACCAGGGCAATGTGCCGGCGCAGGTTGCGCAAGCGGTAATCCTCGATCTCGACGCCATCCAGCAGGACCTCGCCGTTCTCGTGGTGGTAGAAGCGCGGGATGAGGTTCGCCAGGGTCGACTTGCCGCTGCCGGAGCGCCCCACCAGGGCCACCATCTGGCCGGGTTCGGCGACGAAGGAGATGTCGTCCAGAACGGGCTTCTCGCTGCCCGGGTACTGGAAGTTCAGGTGGCGGACCTCCAGGCGGCCTTCGACGCGCTCGCGCTCGACGGTGCCGCGGTCGATCTCGGGCTCCTCATCGAGCTGTTCGAAGATGCTCTCGGCACCGGCGACACCGCGCTGGATGGTGGAGCTGACTTCGGACAGCTGGCGGATCGGCTTGGGCAGCAGGCCGGCCAGGGTGATGTAGGCCACCAGGTCACCGGCCGAGGAATCACCACGCATGTAGAGGACGAGGAACATCAGCACAGCCATGGCGCTGTAGATCACCAGCTGCAGCATGGGGGTGTAGACCGCCGAGGTCTTGGTCATCTTCAGCTGGCGGTCGGTGTTGCTGGTGCTGGCGTCGAGGAAGCGGCTCGACTCGTAGGACTCGCCGCCGAAGCTGCGAACCACCCGGTAGCCCTGGATGGTCTCGGAGGCGACGTGGGTGACATCCCCCATGGCGACCTGGATCTTCTTGCTCTGCTTGCGGAACTTGCGGCTGGCGCTACTCACCATGAAGGCGATCAACGGCAGGATGGCCACCATCACGAGGGTCAGCTGCCAGTTCATCCAGAGCAGGGAGGCGAACAGGAAGACCACCGTCATGCCTTCGCGGATCACCACCTTGATGGCGTCGGTAGCGGCGCCGGTCACCATGGTGACGTTGAAGGTGATGCGAGAGATGAGATGGCCGGAGTTGTGGTTGTCGAAGTAGCGGTTCGGCAGCACCAGCAGGTTGTTGAACAACGCCAGACGCAGGTCATGGACCAGACCGAGCGAGACCTTGGCCAGGAAGTAGTTGCCCAGGTAGGAGCCGATCCCCTGCCAGAGCGCGATGAACACGATCAGCAGCGGCACGGCCTGCAGCAGTTGCAGGCGCGCCAGCCAGGGGTGGTCCTGCACGAAGGGCACGCCGGCGAAGAAGCTGGCCTCGGGGTTGTTCAGCCCGTCGACGAAGTACTTCAGCACATAGCCGAACATAGGCTGGGTCGAGGCGAAGATCAGGAACCCGACGATGCTGATGAGGAAGAGGCCGATGTAGGGCTTTACGTAGGAGAGCAGCCGGAAATAGATCTTCAGGCTCGAGGTCGATCGCGAGTCTGCAGAGTTGTCGGTCATGGAAGTGCGCCATGGGCAGAGCGGGCGCATATGCTATCACAGCCCCTCGGCCCCGCCAGACACGCGAAATATCCGGCTGTATCCCGTAGAATCGCGCCTCGATTCGACATCAGGGATGCGGGTTCAATGTCTCTCGCTTCACGCGCCTGGCAGCGCAATGCGTTCAACTTCATCAGCGACTGGGTACTACCAGCCGGTCTGTTCTGCCTGCTGACCGGTCTTGCCTGGTTGGGTGAGCGCAACCAGTACCACAAGCTCTTCTATGCGCTCATGGCCGCCCCTGCGCTTATTGCCTTCCTGTTGCAGCCTGCCCAGACGCTGCGTGTGCTTCGGACTCCCGTCACGCTTGCCTTCATAGCATTCTCCGCCTGGGCATTGCTCAGCATCGCCTGGTCCACTACAGATGAATCCGTAAGTTCACTCTTAAAGAGGCCGCTGTACATCCTCATGCTGTTTGTCGCCTGCGCACTGATGGCGCGTGACAACTGCTCGCGCCTTCTTACAACTGTCCATCTGGCCGCACTGTTGATGATTCCGATTGTGGCCTACTCGCTGGTCGATTTCGCCCGCCATTACACAGAGGGGGCCCGCCTGATCGGAAGCGGCGCGCTGGACAACCCCCTGCTCAGCTCGCATCTGTTCGGCTTTTTCTGCATCCTCTGGCTCGGCTATGCAATGACCGCCGCGCCTAGAAACGGTCTTGTCTCACTTTTGCCTCTGGCTCTGCTGTTCATGGCCCTGCTCGCTACAGGCTCCCGAACGCCATTGATTGCAGTTGCAATTGCGTCAATCTGGTTGGTGGCCTGCTGCTGGGACAGACGGGCAATGTTGCTCGCAGCGACGGGCGTAATCATCGTGACTTGCCTCCTTATGCTGTACCCAGAAAGCCTACTGAACCGCGGCACCTCCTATCGCTTCGATATCTGGCAATTGGCACTGGAGAAAATCCAGCTCCACCCCCTGATAGGCCACGGGTTCGATGCCCCGGTTTCTTTCGTCATCCCAGAGCTTGGCTTTGCGTTAAGCGAACCCCACAACTTTTTCCTGGGCGTGCTCTTCTATACCGGCTTGGTTGGAGGGGTGTGCTGGCTACTCATGCATGCCAGCGCTCTGTGGATCTGCTGGCACCGCCGCAGTGACGTCTGCTTCATCATCGCCGGGGCATTGGTGCTCTATGGGCTGGGGGCAGGACTGACTGAGGGAGGGGGCATCCTGCCACGCCCCAAAGAGCACTGGCTGCTGACGTGGATCCCCTTGGCATGGGTCGCCACACTGAGCATTGGACACCAAGAGGAGAAATCAACCTGATGCTCTTTCTTTCCAACGAGCAGCTGCAGGCGCTAAGTCACGACTCGACCGTTCTGGAGCAGGACGGGCTCGGCCCGAAGGTTCTGCGACTGAGCGACGGCAGCTTCCTCAAGCTGTTTCGCAAGCGCCGTCTGCTCTCCAGCGAGACATTGAAACCGTACGCAAAGCGTTTCGCCGACAACGCCAAGCGCCTGCAAAGACTCGGCTTCGCCACACCGGAGATCGTTGAGGTCTATCGCCTCGAAGATCCTATCAATCGCACAGCCGTGCGCTATCGCCCCCTCCCCGGTGAAACCCTGAGGCACGCCTTGGAGCAATCCGGGCCTTCGCAGCAACAGCCTTTGGTCAAGCAGTTCGGCCAACTGCTGGGCCTATTGCATGAGAAGGGCGTTTACTTCCGCTCCATTCACCTGGGCAACGTACTGCTGCTGCCAAGCTCCGAACTCGGCTTGATCGATCTTGCCGACATGAAAATTGGCCGTCGGCCACTGAGCCTGCGCCTAAGGCTACGCAACCTCAAACATATGCGCCGCTACGACAAGGACAGGTCTTGGCTGTTCGAGCAATTCAACGACGCACTGGCTGAGGGCTATGCCCAGCACGCAGGGCATTACGCCAAGGCAGTTCTGGCAAACGATCAGTCAGCATGAAGCTGCCGGTCACTGCTTCTCCAAGGGAGAGAAAAGCAGTCGACCCAATCCACGCCAGGTTTTCTTATTCCAGGAGCGGAACGGAATCTGGCGGAGCAGTTGGCGAGCATACTGACGATCACGATTGGAGCACTTCAGGAACATCGAGCTGAGGAAGCGCGTTCTGACGAACTCATACTGGGGATGGGCACTGAACAAGGCATAGGTGCGCAAGATACTGTCCACCATGAACGGCGTGTTCTTGGATGAGTTGCTGCCGTGTTTCCGGTACTGCGCCAATACCTCGCCCAGGCAATCGATAAAATACCCCGCATGGGTGATCTTGAGTTCAATCAGCAGGTCTTCCAAGCGTATCTGCGGATCGAACCCCCCCACGCGCTCCAGCGCTTCCTTGCGGAAAAGCAGCGTAGGCGCCGGAGGGTACGGCTTGCGTTCCATGAATACATCATCGAAATCCAGCCGGCGGAACGCAGTGTCACGACGTTGGCGTGACTCCGGAAACAGCTGGCCAGCCGAATCGATCAGCTCAATGTTCCCGGCACAGATCCCGACCTCCGGTTTGTCCTGCATGTAGGCGACCTGCTTCGCGATACGCTCGGGAACCATGATGTCGTCCGAGCCGAACGGAGCAATCAGGCTTCCCTGGGCTCGTGCCACAGCTTCGTTGAGGGTATGGGTCAGCCCCTTGTTCTGCTGCACACGGAAATCAAATCCGTATTGCTGCTGCAAGCGCTGGATACGCACAACACTGTCGTCAGTGGAGCCATCGTCGATCACCAGCAGCTCAATGTTCGGATAGGTCTGCTGAATGACACTCAAGATGCACTGTTCGATGTAAGGCGCATGGTTATAGGACGCGACGATGACGGTCACCAAAGGCTGTTGCTGGGTCATTTCGCTACCTCTTCCAAAGCCGTTTCAATCAGTTCCAGATACTGCTGTCGAAAAACATCTATGTCGTGCTGCTCCTGCAGATAGCGATAAGCGTTTTCGCCTTTCTCTGCGAGTTGGGCATCGCTTAGCGCGAGGTATTGGGACAATGCCTCTTTCAAGGCAGGCACATTGGCCGGCGGCACAGCCAAGCCGCCGGCCCCCTGGATTAATGGCAGCATGGCGGGTACATCGCTCGCGATAACCGGCAGACGCCCACACATGCCCTCGAGCAGCGCCAGGCCCAACCCTTCAGCCAATGAAGGCATTGCCCAGATGTCGAACGCACGGACATAGCGCAAGGCGTTATCGCGGAATCCGAGCAAGTGAACTCGTCCCGCCAACCCCAGACGCTCGATCTCCTGTTGCAGACGATCATGCTCTCGCCCGGCACCGATGATTGCCAGGTGGGCATCAGGAAATTGCCCCGCAACTTGCGAGAACGCCTGCACCAGATACATGTGCCCCTTTACCGGAACCAGACGACCCAGCGCCCCCACCAAACGTGCATGCATGGGAAGCCCCAGTTGCTCACGCGCAACCTCACTAGGCAGTTGCAGCGCTTCCGCCTGGACAATATCGATGGCATTGGTGATCGCAACCGTGTTGCGCTCAGTAAAACCACAGCGACACTCCAATAGATACTGCCGCACAGCTGGAGAAACCCCGACGAAGCGCCAGGATGCGCTGACCAGCCGAGCGGTCTGGCGCCGCCTGTAAGCGCGGTCATACTCTCCAAAACCATGTGCGATACCGATGCAAAGCGGAATCTTCAACCAGCGGTTGAGCATCAGCATCATGTTCACTGGTTTGAAACGATTACAGATCACCACATCGAAGCGCTCGCTTCGGCAGTACTGGTAAAGACGCCACATGGCGCGAATTCGCATGCCTTTGAGCTGGCTGTCGGAAAAGCCGAAGTAAACCGAGCGTTCGGCTCGACTCACAGGCTGCCCAGGAGCCGGGCACCCCCGCAGAAAAGCGTTGACGGTTTCGAATCGCTCCGACGGCAAGGCCCGGAAAATCTGTTCCCCCAGATCTGCAAAGTCATGCGCCTTGATGTTGTAGTCAGGGTGCAACTGCAGGACCTTGATGCGGCGTCCTTTGTTCATTTCCACTCTGCGAATCCTTTTTCGTCGATCACCCAGGCGTGCGTTTCAGCAAGCGCTTGCGTCGCCTGCAAGGCGGGTTCCGACTGAGTATTCCATGCATCCCGCTTCCAAATAGCGAAATGGAAATAGGGGAATTGGCGGTCACCATCCATGTCGTTGGTCAAGCTACCGCTTTGCCAGAACCAGCGCTGAGGAAAACGGAAACTGCCATCAATCCATGGAATGCACCCATTGGGTGTACTGAACGCCTCGATGAATTCACTGCGCCGACGCAATGGATTGAAGCGACCAACCAGGTTGAAAAGCGGTTCGGGGAAGTTCTTGCGCCACAGGAACAGACGGCTGAATGCCCCCTCGTCGAGCGCGTGATGCACTTGGTCACTCAGCCGCTTCTGCCATTCCGGCATTCGCATGAAAACTTCACGCATCGCTGCGGTGTTGCGCAGCAGGCATAAATGGCCCGAAACGCGACGAGCGTGAGTGGAATAAAGGTCATAGCGCGCCAGTCGCTCGGGAGTGAAGTACTGCCGCAAGCGCCCGTAGAGAACATCAAGATCACCGAAGGCCCAGAAATCGTAGCCCCGCAGCCTGTCCTCATGGATGTAGCCGAGGGCAGGCTTGAGATCACAGAGCTTGTACGGATTTGCCGGCGCGAATGGAATGCCGAGGCGCTGAGATACCCATGCGCAGTAGCTTGCGTAGTCGATAGGCTCGATACGGACATTCGGCGGCAGATGCTCGGGCTCACCACAGTCACTGAAGAGCAGCCAGTCAATGTCGGGATTGAGCCGGCAACTTTCCAGAAACAACGGCATCCAGAATGGCCAGCGCCCGAAATAGGGAATGACAAAGCAAATGCTCGGGGACACGGCCACGCTTCCAAACCTCCACTAAAAGAGAACGAATCTTCTATGGGCGCCGCATTCAACACGCAAACGCGCGAGAACCAGCCACACCCTGCAGTCATGCGCGAAACGCCAGGCACAATTCCACTTAGATAGAGGAGCAAGGCAAACGCGGGCGCGTTATCTCAACACAATTTTCTCGCCTGTTCGAGCAGATCGCCCAATCGTTGCGCCTGGGAAGCCGTAAGGAGTTTCCGCCAACTTGGCGGCAAATCCTGCTCACCCTCCTCAGATTTGAGAGCGTTCAGGCAATCAAGAGCATAGGCAGGCGCACACGACCGGGAATATCGATCACCGGGCACTTGCAACGCAAAAAAAGCCGCACGCGCGCCCTTGCGAGCTTGTTTATCCAGTCCAATTGCAAGCAGGCGGAACATGAGCCGTTTCAGCAATGAAGGCTTGGGCCGTTGCGAAGGTAATTCGGCGGAAACAGCAACTAGACGCTCGGAAAACTCTTCCCCGTGAATCGAGAAGAACTCAGCGATCATCAAGCGCCAGAAAAGCTTGTCGCCATAGTAGTGGTTGACAATCCCCTGAGCATTCGCGGGCGCCCCTAGCCTTCTTAAGTATGCGGCACACCCGACAGCGAACTGCTCGACAACATGGACATCAGGTGCCAGCGGATAGATCTCGTCAATCAGACGGATCGCCAGATCCAAACAAGCAACCGGCTCGTTTCTGAGAGCCAACACGCCAGAGTTGATCAGCGGCATATCGCCCTTGATCTGGTATTCACGCTCCAGCACTTCAGCTGCGGCTTCATGGAGACGCTCGCCCCGCCAATCATCCCAACGCGCCTCGACTTCATCCACCAACCAATCGGCCTTTTCCAGGCGCTCGAACAACCTGCTCGCAGAGCCCGCAAAAAAAGTATCGGTATCGATGAAGATACTGGAACCTGGAAGGTTGAAAGCATCGTGCATCACTGCTGCTTTCAACCGGTGCATATAGCCCTGGCTACCAAGCCATTGCTTGAGCCGGTCGTCATCAAGCACTTCCAGATCGACTGGCCAGCCGTGGAAATCCTCGGGCCTGTCGGTGTACACAAGGATCTGGGGAAGCTCTTCTCGCGGAGTCTGCCGCAGCAGCGAAAGAAGACTGTACTTCGCCTCCCACCGATATTCCGCCTGTCCGCCGTACAGGAGATACACGAGACGACGCTGACAGGCGCTCACCCTGCCTCACTCCGTAGCGAGACCAGTGGTAATGCCCAAAAGCGCCTTTTGGCTGCGGAGTCGGAAAACTCCTGCTCAAGGCGCTCAGCGACAGCGCTGGAAGGACTCTGAGCGGACTCAATGAGTACGGCAGACAACATAGATGAGTTCGGATAGCGGAATAATCGCCCAGCGCCTTGAACAACCTCGAATGCCCCCCCGTTATCGCTGGAAACTACGGGGACTTCCGCCGCCATCGCCTCCAGCAGCACCATGCCGAAGGGCTCGTGATCGGACGAGAGCACGAACAGGTCGAAAGCACGGAAATAACGCCGCCCTTCCGGGACCTGCCCAAGGAAGCGTACCTGTGCAGTAACGCCCAATTGCTCGGCCAGCGCTTTCAGGGAAGCCTCAAGCCGGCCACTGCCCATGATGGTCAGCAGGCTGCCAGTTGGCAGTTGCGGCAACGCTTCGGCGAATCCGCGGATCAGCGTGGCCTGGTCCTTGTCCGGGTGCAGGCGGCCGACATTACCGACCACCCAGGCATCCTGGGGCAGGCCCAGCGCCTCGCGCGCCTCTTCGCGAGACTTGAGCCCAGCCTGGACCGCCGCGATATCGATCCGGTTGTAGAGGGTCTCGATCCGCTCAGCAGGCCAGTCGGGCAGGCAACGGCGCATGTCGTCACGCACCGCGTTGGACACCCCCAGCAACGCCAGGCGCTTGCGGAAGAAGTTGGCGAACACCCGGCGCGACAACCGCTGGTAGTCACCGAAGGCATGGTGCACGCCGATCACAGGCAGCGATGTACCCAGCAAGGCGATGTAGATCGGCTTGAAACGGTGGGCAATGCAGAAACGGAAATCGCGAGCTGCCACGATCTTGCGGATCGCACGGATCGCACCGAGCTTGAGCCCCCTCACGTCACGGCTGCTCTGGCCGAGGAAGATCACTTCATCGGAAGCCGATCCCTGCACCACCGCCTCACTCGGCTCGCCCGTGAGGTAGACGGTCGTCACCTTGTAAGGGGTGCCCTCGAACAGCACGGCGTACTGACGGGCGCAATCCAGAAAGGGCCCGTCATAGCCGTGGCAGAACTGCAGGACGCGCGGTTCAGAGCTGCTCATACCACTCGGCGCCTTCCTTGACCACGAGGATGTCTTCCATGATCAGGTACTGCAGGTCCGACCCGTAGAACATGTTCAGGGCATCGGTCGGCGAGCAGATCATCGGCTCGCCGCGACGGTTCAAGGAGGTGTTCAGCGACACGCCGTTGCCGGTCAGCTTCTCCAGCTCGAGCATCAGGTCGTACCAGCGCGGGTTGTGCCGACGCTCCAGCACCTGGGCCCGCGAGGTGCCGTCCTCGTGCACCACCTCGGAGACTCGCTCCTTCCACTCCTCGTTGACCTCGAAGGTGAAGGTCATGAAGGGGCTCGGGTGGTCCACCTTGAGCATCTTCGGAGCAACGGTATCGAGCATCGACGGGCAGAAGGGCCTCCAGCGCTCGCGGAACTTGATCTGTTCGTTGATGCGATCGGCAACGCCCGGAACGCTCGGGCAACCGATGATGGAACGACCGCCCAGGGCACGCGGACCGAACTCCATGCGCCCCTGGAACCAGGCCACTGGGTTGCCGTCGACCATGATGCGGGCGATGCGCTCCGGGGTGTTCTCGATACGCTTGAACACCGGCTTGTTCGGGTGCTTGGCGCAGGCGGCGATGACCTCCTCGTTGGAGAAGGACGGGCCGAGGTAGACGTGCTCCATCTTCTCCACCGGCACACCGCGCTTCTGGGAGACATAGGCCGCAGCGCCCACGGCGGTGCCAGCGTCGCCGGAGGCCGGCTGCACGAACAGCTCCTTCACCTCCGAGCGGGCGATGATCTTCTGGTTCAGCTTGACGTTGAGCGCGCAACCGCCGGCGAAAGCGATCTTGCCGGTGTCACGGATGATGTCGCCCAGGTAGTAGTCCATCATCTCCAGCGCCAGCTTCTCGAACAGCGCCTGCATGCTGGCGGCGTAGTGGATGTAGGGGTCGTCGGCGATGTCGCCCTGGCGCTTCGGTCCGAGCCATTCGATCAGCTTGGGCGAGAAGTAGTAGCCCTTGCCGTTTTCCTTGTAGCGGCGGAAGCCGATGACGTTGGCGTAGTCGGTGTTGATCACCAGCTCGCCGTTCTCGAACTTGGCCAGGCGGGAGAAATCGTACTTGGCGGCGTCACCATAGGGCGCCATGCCCATGACCTTGAACTCGCCGTCGAGCATCTCGAAGCCAAGGTACTCGGTGATCGCGCCATAGAGGCCGCCGAGGGAATCCGGGTCGAAGAATTCCTTGATCTTGTGGATCTTGCCGTTCTCGCCCCAGCCGAAGAAGGTGGTGGCGTACTCGCCCTTGCCGTCGATCCCGAGGATCGCGGTCTTCTCCTTGAAGCCGGAGCAGTGGTAGGCACTGGAAGCGTGGGCCAGGTGGTGCTCCACCGGCTCGATCTTCACCTTCTTGGCGTCGAAGCCCAGTTGCTCCAGGCACCAGACGATCTTGTTGCGGTAGCGCTTGTAGCGGCGGTTGCCCATGAGGATCGCGTCCAGGGCGCGATCCGGTGCGTACCAGTAGCGCTTGGCGTATTGCCAACGGGCCTTGCCGAAGAGGCTGATGGGGGCGAAGGGGATGGCCACCACATCCACATCGGACGGCTTGATGCCCGCCTGCTCCAGGCAGAACTTGGCCGACTCGTAGGGCATGCGATTCTTCGCGTGCTTGTCGCGCACGAAGCGCTCTTCTTCGGCGGCCGCGATCAGCTTGCCGTCGATGTAGAGCGCGGCGGAAGGATCATGGCTGAGGGCGCCGGAAAGGCCGAGGATCGTCAGTGCCACAGTGTTAAGCCTCTATCAAAGCGGCCGGGCGTCGTGACGCCCGGCAAGTTGTCCAGTACACAGCCCCTCGGGGCTCATTCCCAGCTTCAAGCCTCGGGCTTCAAGCTGGCCTTGGGTAAACGTTCATCCAGGTGGCGGTACAGCGCCGAATCCGCCGGCCAGTTGCGCAGAAAGCGCTCGCGATCCCTGGCATAGGCCCTGGCGAAGCTGCGCTCGCTGCCGTGTTGCCGAACCGCATCCAGGTCGATCAAAGACCAGTGCCCGTCCTGCCAGAACAGGTTGTGCCCCTTCAGGTCGCCGTGGCTGATGCGCTCGCGGATCAGCGCGGCAAACAGGCGATCCAGGGCTTCCAGCTCGGCTTCCGGCGGCAGCCCCTGGTTCGCACCGTCCGCCTGGGCGTCTCGAAAACGGGCGATTATATCTTGACCCGGCAGATATTCGGTAATCAGGTACGCGCGTCCGCGCAGGCCCAGCCAACGGTGTTCCTCCACCGCCAGCGGACGCGGCGTGGCGATGCCGAGGAAGGCCAGGCGATGACCCTCGCGCCAGCTGTGCCAGGCACGGGACGGCCGCCAGAAGCGTTTTAGCCAGTGCAGCAGGCTCTTGATGTTGTAGCGTTTGACCAGCAGCGTCTCGCCGCCTTGCTCCACCCGTGCCACCGTTGCGGCACCGCCGTCCTTGAAGCGATGACCGGCGGCGATGGCGGCATCCGGCGCAGCCAGCAGCGGCGCCACACGCGCCTCGGCATCCCGACGAACGGCACGCAGGCCGAACAGCGAGCGCCGGACGCTGAACAGGCTGCATTCGCGGCCGACCTTCTCGAGGAAGTCACGCAGGCGCCAGCGGCGGACCCGGGCGATCTCCTTCTCCAGCATTTCCAGCGGCAAGGCGTGCTCGCCGTTGGCCAGCAGGTAATGCACCAGCAACTCTTCCAGGTAGGGCGCAAGGGTGGCGGGCAACTGGGCGAAGAACACCCCGAGATTGGCCAGCACCTGCTCGCGGGGCAGGGGTTCGCCCTCGCAGACGGCACGCACACCGCCACCATCGATCAGCTTGAGCTGCCCGTCATGCCGGAGGATGTTGTCCAGATGCAGGTCCTCTTGCACCAGGCCGAGAGCATGCAAGTGGGCGACCAGCTCCAGGGCTTCACCCACGACGCGCTGCTGGCCGTCGGAGAGCAACGGCTCGCCTTCGACCCGGCGCCACTCGTCCCACAGGCTGCTGGCGCCCTCGAGGAACTCGAACAACAGCCAGCCACCCTGCCCGGGCGCCAGCCCGCTTTCCAGCAGGGCCGGAGTCGGCAGGCCCTGGCGCGCCATCAGCTCGGCGCCCTGGCGCTCGCGCTCGAAGTGGCGGGCTGCCTTGCCCCCCACCAGCAACTTGGCCAGCACCCGGCGCCCTTTCCACATCGCAGCACCTACATAGCGCTGGCCCGGCAACACACGCAGCAGAGTCTCCAACTGCAGCAGTTCGCCGTTCAGCTCAAGCTGCAGGGGCAAGGCAGGGGAACGCCCCATGCCAACAAGTTCAACGAGCCTCATGCGCGGCTCTCCTTGTCTCGCTGGCGTCGCATCAGGAGCTGTTCCCAATGCTCGACATCGGCGCTGCTTCCCAGGTAGGCAACCAGGAAGCGCCGGATATCATCGGCGCTCCAGATACGCGCACGGCGCAACAGAGGCTCCAGGTCCTTGACCCGATCGCGACGACCGAACAGCAGCGGACGCGTCTTCTCCAGGTCGATCAGGCACGCTTCGTAACCAACGGCGGCAGGGCGCAGGAAGATGTGCTTGGGGTAGAAGCAGCCGTGCATCTGCCCGGCTCCGTGAAGCTGCCGCGCCAAACGGCCGCAGGCGTCCAGCAGGGCCTCGCGCTGGCCGGCTTCGATCGCAGGCCATTGGTCGAGCCAGTGGTCAAGCTCGTGCCAGCCATCCAGAGCACGGGTCAACAGGATGGCGCGGTGCTCGCCCGGACGACGGCGCTCGCCAAAGAACGCCGCTTGCAAAGCGGGAATCCCCAGCTTGGTATAACGGCGGATATTGCGGAACTCCCGGGCAAAGGTCGGCTCACCAAAGGGATGCGCCAGGCTGCGGGTCAGGTGGTTGGATTGGCGCTTGAGGTAGTACGCCCGCTCCCCCAGCTCCAGGCGGAACACGCTGCTCCAGCCGCCGCGCTCGGTGTTGGGAAGGTCCACGGCTTCGAGCTTGAGCGCCCACAAGGCATCGAAGTCGGCCAAGCCGTGGGCCTGCAGGCAGGCCAGGTCG
This sequence comes from Pseudomonas sp. SLBN-26, assembly GCF_006715895.1. Classification (NCBI taxonomy): domain Bacteria; kingdom Pseudomonadati; phylum Pseudomonadota; class Gammaproteobacteria; order Pseudomonadales; family Pseudomonadaceae; genus Pseudomonas; species Pseudomonas sp. SLBN-26. The sequence goes on along the minus strand of NZ_VFOB01000001.1, from coordinate 4,909,469 downwards.
TCAGGGGCCACGAAGTCGTTCATTCACGCCCCTCGAAGTAACCCAGCACACGGCGGACCTGAGCCTTGCCGCTGCGATCCAGGCGCGCGAGCCCCCGGTATTGCAGGTAGAAGCGCATCCGCTGAACGCGGGACAGCTTGTACTTGGCCACCTTGTCGAGGCAGGCGAGGTCCTTGACGATCCGTCGCTTCAGGAAGCGCCCCCACCAGAAGGCTCCCGTGGGGCAGTCGATGAAGAACAGTTTCCCGGCCGGGTCCACCAGCAGGTTTCGCCATTTCAGGTCGTTGTGCGCAAACGCGTGATCGTGGAGGGTCCGGGTTGCCTTGGCCAGTTGCCGGCTGATGCCATCCACCCAGCGCCGGTCGAGCAGACGCGGATCGTCAGTGAGTGCGAGGTGATTCAGGTCCTCGGTGTCCAGCAACTCCCGAGTGATCAGCGCACCCCGCAGAAAAGCGCCACCCCGGCGCTCCATGCCGTAGGCGACGATGGGCGCGGTGGGTATGCCCCACTTGGCGAACCAGCGCAGGTTCTGCCACTCCGCCTTGACCCGGGGCCGCCCGAGGTAGCGACGCAGGCCCTTGCCTGCCCCCCAATAGCGCTTCACGTAATAACGGATGCCGTTACGCTCCAGGCGTACGACTTCGGACAGCGGATCGCTGGTGATGCGCTCCGCCTCCAGGGCAAAGACGCGATCCAGGCTGCCAAAGTCCTCCGCCAGCGCGGCGTAATCGGGGGCCAGTGTCCAAGCCGCCATCAGAGTGCATCTCCATAGCGCTGCTTGCGCGCATAGAGCTTCGCCGCCTTGCGAGCCAGGTGGGCCAGCAGGGGCCGCTCCTGGCGCAAGACCTCGCTCAATGGCCGGTCAAAATAGACCCGCAGGAAGCGAAGCCAGTCATGTCGGGTCAGCCCGATATCCAGGGCCGAGAAATAGAGCGCAGCCAGGTCCTTGTCGCGCCAGCGGCGCGGCAGGCTCGGGCGGACCTGGGCGCGGTGCAGGTCGATGACCGACAGGCGGAAGTCGCTCGGGGTCACCGGCCGGTCGGTGTGCAGCAGGAAGTGGCAGATGTAGCAGTCGCGGTGGTTGACGCCCGCGCGGTGCATCTCACGCACCATTCGCGCCACCTCGTCGATCAGCGCGCGCTTGAGCGCCAGGGGCGGCGGATTACGCGGCCAGTCGAGGGAGAAGTCCTCGAGGCTGACGGTCGGCGCCAGTTCCTCGGTGATGATGAAGGAGTGCTGCTGGGCCGGGTTGTCGCCGCGCTCGCCGAAGGCGACGGCGGTCATGGTCGGCACGCCCACCTCCTGCAGGCGATGGATCGCCCGCCACTCCTGGCCGGCGCCGAGCACCGGCAGCTTGGCGGTCACCAGGTTCTTGAGGATTTCGCCCCAGCCGATGCCGCGATGGATCTTGACGAAGTAGCCCCGCCCGTCGACTTCGGTACGCAGCGTGCGGCGGCCATCCAACTCGCGATAGACCTGGCCCTGCAGGGCCTCTACCGCTTCGAAGGCATCACGCCCGCGCCACAGCTGTTCGAAAGGCGCCCTCAGCTCCAGCTTCATGGACGCTCCTGGAGAATCAGGTCGGCCGCCCGCTGGGGCATGCTGTACAGGTCGGCATGATCGGCGAAGGCCAGGCCATTGGCCGACCACCGCTGGCGCGCCGCATCGTCGGTGAGCATCTCGGCGAGCATGCGATTGAGGGTGTCCTGCTCGAAGGGACTGGGCACCACGCGACCGGCCTCGGCCTCGTCGATGTAGTGGGCATAGCCACAGACGTCGGTGACCAGGACCGGCAGGCCGGCCACCAGCGCCTCCAGCAGCACCGTGCCGGTGTTCTCGTTGTAGGCAGGGTGGATCAGCAGGTCGGCACCCAGCAGGAAGCGCGGGATGTCGCTACGCCCCTTGAGGATGTCCACCTGGTCGGAAATGCCCAGGGCCTTCACCTGCAGCAGGAACGGCTTGGGGTCGTCCTGGCCGATGACGATCAGCCGGGTGCGCTTGCGCAACTCCCGCGGCAGGGACGCCAGCGCCTTGAGGGAGCGGTCCAGCCCCTTGGTCTTGAACCCGGAGCCGATCTGCACCAGCAGCCGGTCGTCGTCGGACAGCTTGAACTCCCGGCGGAACTCGGCACGGATGTCCGCCGCATTGGCCGGAGCACGACGGTCACTGGCAATGCCCGGTGGCAGCAGGTGGAAGCGCGACACCGGGGTGGCGTAGTGCTTCACGAACAGCGGCTGCTGCACTTCGGAAATCATCAGCACGTCGGTCTTCGACTCGGGGGCGAACACGGCGCGCTCGTAGTCGGAGAAGTGCTTGTAGCGCCCCCAGCGACGGTACAGGCCGTTGCGCAGGGTCTGCGCCTTGTCCTCGAAACAGGGGTCGGCGGCGTAGTAGACGTCCAGCCCGGGCATCTTGTTGAAGCCGATCACCCGCTCCACCGGCTGGCGCGCCAGGTCGGCCTCGACCCAGGCGGTGAATTTCTCGTTGCGCTTGTGGTTGAACAGCGCCTTCACCGGCGCGACCCGCACGTCAAAGCCGTCCGGCACGTCGCCTTCCCAGATCATGGTGTAGACGCGGATGGCGTGGCCACGACGCTGGCATTCCTGGGCGATGCGCATGAAGTCGCGCTGCAGGCCACCGAAGGGGAAGTACTTGTAGAGCACGAAGGCCAGTTGCATCAGTGGGAGTCCTCGGTCAGCAGCAGGGCCTCCAGCTGGGTGGCCACCCGCTGCGGGTTCAGCCGGGTGAAGCACAGGGGCTGCTCGCGCTTGAGGTCGAAGCGACGGCGCTCCTCTTCGCTCGGCTGGTAGGCGCACTGCTTCTTCAGGCAGGGCGCGCAGGGGAAGTCGCTGCCCAGGTGGACCTGCGAACGCCCGTAGGCGCCGGTGAAGCCCGGGTTGGTCGGACCATAGAGCGACAGGGTCGGCACATCCAGGGCGGCAGCCAGATGCCCCAGCCCGGTGTCCACGGCCACACAGGCGCGCGCGCCGGCGAGCACCTTGGCCATGCCGGCCAGGGACAGGCGCGGCAGTACGGCGGCGCCATCCAGGCCTTCGGCGAGGCGCTCGGCCCTGGCCTTCTCTGCGGCATTGCCCCACGGCAGGCGCAGGTTCCAGCCATGCTCGCAAACCCGCTCGGCCAGCTCGCGCCAGTAGGCTTCGGGCCAGTGCTTGGTGCCCCAGGTGGTGCCGTGGAGGAACAGCAGGTAAGGCGCGGCGCCCGGCGCGTCGGCCAGTTGCGCGCGATTCAGGCCGTAGTCACCGGTGCTCTGTGGCAACGGGTAATCCAGTGCCTTGGCGAACAGCTGGCGCACCCGCTCGACGGCGTGTTGCCCCCAGGCGACGGCATGGGGCTGGTCGTAGAAACGCGCGGCGATGGGCTCACGGGCGGACTCGCGATCGAGCCCGGCCACCGGAGCCTTGGCGTAGCGGGTCAGCCAGGCGCTCTTGAACAGCCCCTGGGCGTCGATCACCAGGTCGTAGCGGGTCTCCCGCAGGCGCCGCTTGAAACGCCCCCACTCACCACTGCGCAGGGTCTGGAACAGGTTCTTACGCCAGCGGCGGATTGCCACCGGAATGACCTGGGCCACCGCCGGGTGCCAGGCGGGAATCTCGGCGAAGCCTTCCTCCACCACCCAGTCGAACTGGATGCCGGGGATGGCACGTGCCGCATCGGTGATGGCCGGCAGCGTGTGGATCACATCGCCAAGGGAAGAGGTCTTGACCAGCAGAACCCTCATCCGGCGACCTCGATCGGGTCCGCCACCAGGCGCTCGAGGGCCTCGATGACCGGGCGCGGCTTGAGCTGGCGCAGGCAGTTGTAGTGCCCGAAGCGGCAAGTGCGCTCGAAGCAGGGGCTGCACTCCAGACCCAGGCGGACGATTTCGACGTGCTCGGCCAAAGGCGGCGTGAACTGCGGCGAGGTGGAGCCGTACACGGCCACCAGCGGGCGGTTCAGGGCGGCGGCGACGTGCATCAGGCCGGAGTCGTTGGAGACCACCGCCTCGGCGCAGGAAAGCAGGTCGATGGCTTCGGCCAGGCTGGTCTGCCCGGCCAGGTTGACCACCTCTTCCCGCAGGCCGGGAATGAGGCGCATGCGGATGTCTTCGCCGCCGGGGTGGTCATTCTTCGAGCCGAACAGCCACACCTGCCAACCGGCGCGGATCTTCACTTCCGCCACCTTGGCATAGTGCTCGGCCGGCCAGCGCTTGGCCTCGCCGAACTCGGCACCGGGGCACAGGGCCAGGACCGGACGATCCAGTCCCAGGCCGAAGCGGCCGAGGGCGGCGTCGCGGCTCTGCGCCTCGATGCGCAGGGACGGGCGTGGATACGGCTGGGGCAGCTCGGCACCGGGCTCGAATGCCAGCGCCATGAAGCGCTCGATCATCAGCGGGTAACGAGCCTTGTCCAGCGTGCGGATGTCATTGAGCAGGCCGTAGCGCATCTCGCCCTTCCAGCCCGTGCGCTTGGGTATCCCGGCGAAGAACGGCACCAAAGCCGACTTCAGCGAGTTGGGCAGCAGGATGGCCTGGTCGTACTGGCCAGCCAGGGTTTTGCCGATGCGCCGGCGGGTGGCGAGTTCGAGCACGCCATGCCCGAGCGGGAAGCTCAGCGCCTGGCGGACTTCCGGCATGCGCTCGAGGATGGGGCGGCTCCACTCGGGGGCCAGAACGTCGATCTCGCAGTCGCCATGGCGCGCCTTCAGACACTGGAAGAGCGTCTGGGCCATCACCATGTCACCGACCCACGAGGGGCCTACGATCAGAATTTTCATAAGCGGGCAGCTTCACGCCTCAAGCGACAAGCCGCAAGCTCCAAGCGGTCGCCCACTTGTAGCCTGCGGCTTGCGGTATGCAGCTCAGTCGGATTACTTGACCAGGGTGCGCCATTCACCGTGGGCGGCAGTCTTGCCGGTCACCAGGTCGAAGTAGGCCTTTTGCAGTTTCTCGGTCACCGGGCCGCGACGGCCGGCACCGATCTGGCGGCCATCCACTTCACGGATCGGGGTCACTTCGGCGGCGGTACCGGTGAAGAAGGCCTCGTCAGCGATGTACACCTCGTCGCGGGTGATGCGCTTCTCGACCACCTTGATGCCCAGCTCGCCGGCCAGGGTCAGGACGGTGTTGCGGGTGATGCCGTTGAGGCAGGAAGTCACTTCCGGGGTGTACACCACGCCATCCTTGACCAGGAAGATGTTCTCGCCCGAGCCCTCGGCCACGTAACCTTCCGGGTCCAGCAGCATGGCCTCGTCGGCGCCACCGGAGATGGCTTCCTGCAGGGCCAGCATGGAGTTGATGTAGTTGCCGTTGGCCTTGGCGCGGGTCATGGCGATGTTGACGTGGTGGCGGGTGTAGGAGCTGGTGCGCACCTTGATGCCCGCTTCCAGCGCGGCTTCGCCCATGTAGGCGCCCCAGTGCCAGGCGGCGACGATGACGTGCACCTTCAGGCCGGAGGCGCGCAGGCCCATGCCTTCGCTGCCGAAGAACACCATGGGGCGCAGGTAGGCGCTTTCCAGGCCGTTCTCGCGGACGGCGGCGCGCTGGGCTTCGTTGATCTCCTCCTTGGTGAAGGGGATCTGCATGTTGAAGATGTGGGCGGAGTCGAACAGGCGGTCGGTGTGGGCCTGCAGGCGGAAGATGGCAGTGCCGTCCGGGGTGTTGTAGGCGCGCACGCCTTCGAACACGCCCATGCCGTAGTGCAGGGTGTGGGTCAGGACGTGGGTGGTCGCATCGCGCCACGGCACCAGTTCGCCGTCATACCAGATCACGCCATCACGGTCGGCCATCGACATATTGCCAGCTCCTCAAGAGTTCGATTGATTCAGCACGGCGAGTGGGCAGGCAGTCAGCTCAAGCCCAACTCGCGCCAGATCCGCATCACGCCATGGCGTTCCGCCTGGAACTGGTCCCCACTCACCACGCCGGGCTGCTTCTGCAGGGCCAGGCGATGCGCTGCGGAACGATAGGCCTTGTAGGCCTCCTGCAGCAGGCTGACGGTCTCGGCGGTCAGCAGTCCCACCGCGCCGAGACCATCCAGAATGCGGATGTTGTCGGTGTAGCGAACCAGCTCTGGATGCCGTCGCGACCAGGCGAGGGCCGCATATTGCACCATAAATTCGATATCGACGATACCGCCGGCGTCCTGCTTCAGATCGAACGGCGATGCGGCTTCGAAGGCATTCTCGCCGGTGCCGGCAGCGGTCGAGCGGCTGCCCAGGCTGTCGCGCATCTTGGCGCGCATCTCGCTGACTTCGCGGCGCAGGGTGTCGATGTCGCGCTCGCGCCCGAGCACCGCAAGGCGGACCGCTTCGAAGGCCGACGCCACGCGCGGACAGCCCACCAGCACCCGCGCCCGCACCAGGGCCTGGTGCTCCCAGGTCCAGGCTTCGCTCTCCTGGTAGCGCTGGAAGGCGCCCAGGGAACTCACCAGCAGCCCTGCAGCACCGGAAGGCCGCAGGCGCATGTCCACTTCGTACAGGTCGCCGGAGGTGGTCTGGGTGGTCAGCAGGTGGATGATGCGCTGCCCCAGGCGGGTGAAGAACTGCGCGCCGTCGATGGGCTTGGCGCCGTCGGTCTCGGCCTGGGGGTCGCCGTCGTGGATGAACACCAGGTCCAGGTCGGAGCCATGGCCGAACTCGAGCCCACCGACCTTGCCGTAGCCAACGATGATGAAGTCCGGGTCGCAGGCCGAGCCATCGGCCCGCCGCGGCGTGCCATGGCGTGCCACGGTGTGGCGCCAGGCCAGGGCCAGTACCTGGTCGAGGATCGCCTCGGCCAGCCAGGTCAGGTAGTCGCTCACCTTCATCAAGGGCAACGTGCCGGCGATTTCCGAAGCCGCGACCCGCAGGCTGTGGGCCAGCTTGAAGTGCCGCAGCGCTTCCATCTGCTGCTCCAGGTCGTCTTCCGGAATCCGCGTCAGGCGCTCACGCAGCTCGGCCGCCAGTTCGGGTGCCAGCGGCGGGTGATAGAGACGCCCTTCGTTCAGCAGCTCGTCCAGCAGCAACGGGTAGCGGGCGATCTGCTCGGCGATCCAGGGGCTGGCGGCGCAGAGGGTGATCAGGCGTTCCAGGGCGCCCGGGTTCTCAGTCAACAAGACCAGGTAGGCAGAGCGGCGCGCGACCTTTTCCACCAGCGGCAGTACCCGCTCCAGCACCAGGTCGGGGGTGGCATGCTCGACGGTCATTGCCAGCAGCCGGGGGATGAAGGCGTCCATCCGCTCGCGCCCCAGGCGCTGCATGGCACGCAGCTGGGGGCCGTTGCGCAGGTCGGTGAGGCGCTTGAAGGCAGCCGGGGCATCACGAAAGCCCGCTTCCTCCAGTTGGCGCTCGGCGCTTTCAGGGTCCAGCGCCTCCTCCCAGAGCGGCAGCCATTCGGCACCGATGCAGGCTTCACCGGCACCGCCGGCCTCGTCCTCATCGGGATCGGCAATCACCTGCTGGAAATGCCACCCCACCCGGCCCCGCCAATACATCAGGCGCTCATGGAACGCCGCCCAATCGTCGAAGCCCATGATGAAGGCAACGCGTGCGCGGTCCAGCTCGTCGTCCGGCAGCATCTGGGTCTGGCGATCAGCGATGGCCTGCAGGGCGTGCTCGGTGTAGCGCAGGAAGGCATAGCCTTCGCGCAACTCGTCGACCACCTTGCCAGGCAGATAGCCCTGGCCCGCGAGTGTGGCCAGGACCTTCAGCAACGGACGCTGCTGCAGGCTGAGGTCGCGCCCGCCATGGATGAGCTGGAAGGCCTGGGCGATGAACTCCACCTCGCGGATGCCACCCGAGCCGAGCTTGACGTTCTCGGTCATGCCCTTGCGGCGGACTTCCTGCTGGATCAGTTGCTTCATCGAGCGCAGCGCCTCGATGGCCGAGAAGTCCAGGTAGCGGCGGTAGACGAACGGCCGCAGCATCTCCAGCAGTTGCGCCCCGGCAACCGGGTCGCCCCCCACCACACGGGCCTTGATCATCGCGTAGCGCTCCCAGTCCCGCCCCTGGTCCTGGTAGTACTGCTCCAGCGCATTGAAGCTGAGCACCAGCGCGCCGGAGGAACCGTAGGGGCGCAGGCGCATGTCGACACGGAACACGAACCCATCGACGGTGATGGCATCCAACGCCTTGATCAGGCGCTGCCCGAGGCGGATGAAGAACTCCTGGTTGTCCAGCGCACGGCGCGCGCCTTCCGTCTCGCCGCCCTCCGGATAGCCGAAGATCAGGTCGATGTCGGAGGACAGGTTCAGCTCATGCGCCCCCAGCTTGCCCATGCCCAGGATGACCATGTGCTGCGGCTGCCCTGACCGTCGGCCCATGGGCGTACCGAACTGGGCGCAGTGGCGCGGGTAGAGCCAGTGGTAGGCACGATCGATACAGGCGTCGGCGAGGTCGGAGAGGTCGCGGCAGGTTTCGGCGAGATCGGCCTGGCGAGTCAGGTCGCGCCAGATGATGCGCACCTGCTGCTGGTTGCGAAAACGCCGCAGGCAGCGGCCTAGCGCCTCATCGTCTGCGCAATCGACAAGGAGTTCATCAATTTTTGTACACAATCCTCCAGATTCGAGTGTACATTCAAGCCCGCCCGACTCCACCAACTGCACCAGCAGGGCCGGATCGCGACGCACCTGTTCAGCCACGAAGTCACTGGCTGCACAGACCCGGCGAAACGCCTCCCAGCGTGCCTCGGGCCACTGCTCGAAGGTCGCGCGCAGCGATTCGGGGAGGTGCTCGAGCCCGGCAAGAAAGCTGGTGCGGGCGCGCTCGGCAAGGGGTTGCAGCAGGTGGGGCAGGGCGACAAGCGGGGGCAGGCTCATGGTCTATCCTGTGATCGGCGCGCGCCGGGCCTCGGTTCCAGAGGCCTCGCATCGTGGATCTGTAGTTTTACTACGAAAGATTGTGCCCAGAGAGCTGAATCCGCCGTCGATTTGTAGTAAAACTACACAAGGCCGGTTCGACCCCCCGGTTAATCCAAGAATTAGCTTCTGCCTGCCCAAAAGGCCGGCAGTGAACATAGGCATCCGATTCTGGAAGCCTTTCCGCCCTGGAGCAAGCCATGCAAGACCTCGATACCGTCGAAACCCAGGAATGGCTGGACGCCCTGGAGTCCGTACTCGACAAAGAAGGTGAAGACCGCGCGCACTACCTGCTGACCCGCATGGGTGAGCTGGCCGCCCGCAGCGGCACCAAGCTGCCCTACTCCACGACTACGCCGTACCGCAACACCATCCCGGTCTCCCACGAAGCACGCATGCCGGGTGACCTGTTCATGGAGCGCCGCATTCGCTCCCTGGTGCGCTGGAACGCACTGGCGATGGTGATGCGTACCAACCTCGAAGACCCGGACCTGGGCGGCCACATCTCCAGCTTCGCCTCCTCGGCGACCCTCTACGACATCGGCTTCAACTACTTCTTCCAGGCTCCCACCGAGGAGCACGGCGGCGACCTGATCTTCTACCAGGGCCACGCCAGCCCCGGCATCTACGCCCGCGCCTTCATGGAAGGCCGCCTGAGCGAAGAACAGATGCAGAACTTCCGTCGCGAAGTCGACGGCAAGGGCCTCTCCTCCTACCCGCACCCGTGGCTGATGCCGGACTTCTGGCAGTTCCCCACCGTGTCCATGGGCCTCGGCCCCATCCAGGCGATCTACCAGGCCCGCTTCATGAAGTACCTGGAAGCCCGCGGCTTCATCCCCGCTGGCAAGCAGAAGGTCTGGTGCTTCATGGGCGACGGCGAGTGCGACGAGCCCGAATCCCTCGGCGCCATCTCCCTGGCCGGCCGCGAGAAGCTGGACAACCTCATCTTCGTCATCAACTGCAACCTGCAGCGCCTCGACGGCCCGGTTCGCGGCAACGGCAAGATCATCCAGGAACTCGAAGGCGTTTTCCGTGGCGCCCAGTGGAACGTCAACAAGGTTGTCTGGGGTCGCTTCTGGGACCCGCTGTTCGCCAAGGACAAGGACGGCTCCCTGCAGCGCCGCATGGACGAAGTGGTCGACGGCGAATACCAGAACTACAAGGCGAAGGACGGTGCGTACGTCCGCGAGAACTTCTTCAACAGCCCCGAACTCAAGGAAATGGTCCAGGACCTTTCCGACGACGAGATCTGGAAGCTGAACCGTGGTGGCCACGACCCGTACAAGGTCTACGCGGCCTACCACCAGGCCGTGAACCACACCGGCCAGCCCACCGTCATCCTCGCCAAGACCATCAAGGGCTATGGCACCGGTGCCGGCGAAGCGCAGAACACCGCCCACAACACCAAGAAGGTGGACGTGGACAGCCTGCGCCAGTTCCGCGACCGCTTCGACATCCCGGTCCGCGACGAAGACCTGGAAAAACTGCCCTTCGTACGTCCCGAGCCGGGCAGCGCCGAGCACAAGTACCTGCATGAGCGCCGTGCCGCCCTGGGTGGCTACGTACCCCAGCGCCGTGCCAACAGCTTCAGCATCCCGACTCCGCCGCTGGATACCCTCAAGGCCATCCTCGACGGCACCGGCGACCGCGAAATCTCCACCACCATGGCCTTCGTGCGCATCCTCGCGCAGCTGGTCAAGGACAAGGAGCTCGGCCAGCGCATCGTCCCCATCATCCCGGACGAAGCCCGTACCTTCGGTATGGAAGGCATGTTCCGCCAGCTGGGCATCTACTCCTCTGTCGGCCAGCTCTACGAGCCCGTCGATAAGGACCAGGTGATGTTCTACAAGGAGGACAAGAAGGGCCAGATCCTCGAAGAGGGCATCAACGAGGCGGGCGCCATGTCCTCGTTCATCGCGGCCGGTACCTCCTACAGCAACCACAACCAGCCGATGCTGCCGTTCTACATCTTCTATTCGATGTTCGGCTTCCAGCGCATCGGCGACCTGGCCTGGGCGGCCGGCGACAGCCGTGCCCGTGGCTTCCTGATCGGCGGCACCTCCGGCCGGACCACCCTCAACGGCGAAGGCCTGCAGCACGAGGACGGTCACAGCCACATCATGGCGGCCACCATCCCCAACTGCCGCACCTACGACCCCACCTACGGCTACGAGCTGGCGGTGATCGTGCGTGAAGGCATCCGCCAGATGACCGAAGAGCAGCAGAACGTCTTCTACTACATCACCGTGATGAACGAGGCCTACCAGCAGCCCGCGCTGCCCGAAGGCACCGAGGAAGGCATCATCAAGGGCATGTACCTCCTCGAAGAGGACAAGAAGGAAGCCGCGCACCACGTGCAGCTGCTGGGCTCCGGCACCATCCTGCGCGAAGTCCGCGAAGCCGCGAAGATCCTGCGTGACGAGTACAACGTCGCCGCCGACGTCTGGAGCGTCACCAGCTTCAACGAACTGCGTCGCGACGGCCTGGCCGTGGAGCGTCGCAACCGCCTGCACCCGGAGCAGAAGCCGCAGCAGACCTACGTCGAGCAGTGCCTGACCGGCCGCAAAGGCCCGGTTGTTGCCTCCACCGACTACATGAAGCTGTTCGCCGACCAGATCCGCCAGTGGGTCCCGAGCAAGGAATACAAGGTGCTCGGCACCGACGGCTTCGGCCGCAGCGACAGCCGCAAGAAGCTGCGCCACTTCTTCGAAGTGGACCGCTACTGGGTTGTGCTGGCTGCTCTGGAAGCCCTGGCAGACCGTGGCGAGATCGAACCGCGCGTAGTGGCCGAGGCCATCGCCAAGTTCGGCATCGACCCCGAAAAACGTAACCCGCTGGACTGCTAAGGAGCGTAGCGATGAGTGAGTTGATTCGCGTACCCGACATCGGCAGCGGCGAAGGTGAAGTGATCGAACTGTTCGTCAAGGTCGGCGACCGCATCGAAGCCGATCAGAGCCTGCTGACCCTGGAGTCCGACAAGGCCTCCATGGAGATCCCCGCGCCCAAGGCAGGGGTGATCAAGAGCCTCAAGGTCAAGCTCGGCGACCGCCTGAAGGAAGGCGACGAACTGCTGGAACTGGAAGTCGAAGGTGCCGCCGCAGCCCCGGCTCCAGCTGCTGCCCCGGCCGCCAAGGCCGAGGAAAAGCCCGCTGCCGCACCGGCCCCGGCAGCAGCCCCGGCTGCTTCGGGCGCCAGCGTGCAGGACGTTCACGTGCCGGACATCGGCACCAGCGGCAAGGTCAAGGTCATCGAAGTCATGGTCAAGGCCGGTGACACCGTCGAGGCCGACCAGTCACTGATCACCCTGGAGTCCGACAAGGCATCCATGGAAATCCCCTCCCCCGCCGCCGGCGTGGTGGAGAGCGTCATCGTCAAGCTGGACGACGAAGTCGGCACCGGCGACCTGATCATCAAGCTGAAGGTCGCGGGTGGCGCTGCTGCCCCGGCACCGGCACAGGCCGCTGCACCTGCCGCCGCGCCGGCACCGGCTGCCGCCCCCGCAGCAGCGCCGGCTGCCTCGGCCGCCAGCGTGCAGGACGTCCACGTGCCGGACATCGGCACCAGCGGCAAGGTCAAGGTCATCGAAGTCATGGTCAAGGCCGGCGACACCGTCGAGGCCGACCAGTCGCTGATCACCCTGGAGTCCGACAAGGCCTCCATGGAGATTCCCTCCCCCGCCGCCGGCGTGGTGGAAAGCGTCATCGTCAAGCTGGACGACGAAGTCGGCACCGGCGACCTGATCCTCAAGCTCAAGACCGCAGGCGCCGCCGCGGCTGCCGAGCCGGCCGCCCAGCAGCAACCGCTGCACCGCGTACCGGAAGGCGCCCACCCGGTGGCCGCCGCCGAGGTCTCGGCGATTGCCTCGCTGTCCGCCGCCGCCGCCAACACCACCGGCGTACCGGCCCGCTCCAGCGGTGCCAAGGTCCACGCCGGCCCGGCGGTTCGCCAGCTGGCCCGCGAGTTCGGCGTCGACCTGGCGGTCGTTCCGGCCACCGGCCCCCACGGCCGCGTGCTGAAGGAAGACGTGCAGGCCTACGTGAAGTCGGTCATGCAGAAGGCCAAGGATGCCCCGGCAGCTGCTGCCGCCGCGCCCACCGGTGGTGCCGGCATCCCGCCGATCCCCACCGTGGACTTCAGCAAGTTCGGTGAAATCGAAGAAGTGGCCATGACCCGCCTGATGCAGGTCGGTGCCGCCAACCTGCACCGCAGCTGGCTCAACGTGCCCCACGTCACCCAGTTCGACTCCGCCGACATCACCGAGCTGGAAGCTTTCCGCGTCGCCCAGAAAGCCGTGGCCGAGAAGGCGGGCGTCAAGCTCACCGTCCTGCCGCTGCTGCTCAAGGCCTGCGCCTACCTGCTCAAGGAACTGCCGGACTTCAACAGCTCCCTCGCCCCCAGCGGCAAGGCGCTGATCCGCAAGAAGTACGTGCACATCGGCTTTGCCGTGGACACCCCGGACGGCCTGCTGGTCCCGGTGATCCGCAATGTCGACCAGAAGAGCCTCCTGCAGCTTGCTGCCGAAGCCGCCGCCCTGGCCGAGAAAGCACGCACCAAGAAGCTCTCCGCCGACGACATGCAAGGCGCCTGCTTCACCATCTCCAGCCTCGGCCACATTGGCGGCACCGGCTTCACGCCGATCGTCAACGCGCCCGAAGTGGCGATCCTCGGCGTCTCCAAGGCCACCATGCAGCCGGTGTGGGACGGCAAGGCCTTCCAGCCTCGCCTGATGCTGCCGCTGTCGCTGTCCTACGATCACCGCGTGATCAACGGCGCCGCCGCCGCGCGCTTCACCAAGCGCCTCGGCGACGTGCTGGCGGACATCCGCACCATGCTGCTGTAACACCCTTTGCTTCATTGCGAGCACGTCAGGCTCGTACCTCAACCCCGCCGATTGGCGGGGTTTTTTTTGAGTGCGAAATAGAGGTGCAGACAACAACGACCCGCCGCGCAAATGCGCGGCAGGATGCAAGGCAAGGAAGAAGAAAAGAACGGGTGCCAAGGGCCGAGGAAGGCCCCGGAACTCAACCCTTCTGGACGTTGCGGATCAGGAAGCTCAGCGCCTTGGCCAGCTCGCCGGCGCCCTTCACGTCCCGCACGATGGTCAGCAGCGGCGCGTTGCTGCCCGGCGCATTGAAGGTGCAGCTGATGCCGCCACGCGGGCACTCGTAGCTGATGCTCGGATCGACGCCGAACACCGGCAGCAAGCGGTTGTGCACCGCCACCCCGGTGCCATTGGCGGCGCGGGTTTCCTCGCGCAGCATCAGCTCCCCCGGGCGCGCCAGGCTGAGCTGATAGCGCAGGTCCCGGCGATCCGCCTGGCCAACCTGGTAGCCGGCGCTCAAGGCATAGGTGCTGAGCAGCGAATTGGCGTGGGCGAACAGCGCCTTGCGCTCATCGGAGGTCATGTACAGGCGCTTCAGCTCGGACAGGTAGCGCGCCTGTTCCTCACTGCTCAGGGCCGGTTGCGTCTCCGCCGCGCGCGCCCCAACGGAAAAAAGCAGCCCGCACAGCAACAAAGCCCCACCCAGTTGTCTTGTCAGCCCCATCAGCATGATGCACCCTTGCCCGACGCCAAATTTTAGAAGTGGGCCGAGGCCCGAACTCGGCCAGCATACTGGAACCCACCCGCCCGATGAAAAGCCATCCCGATGCCGCCAGCCGTACGGTGGCCGAGGTTGTGACGCAGTTGCCAGTCCCTTCGCGGCTTGGCCTCATGCGTTTCGAGCGGCTGAACGAAGCCAGTTGGGCGATGCTCTTCCTCGATGCCAGTTGCGAACGCCACATCGGCCTGCCCGCCACCGAACTCTGCGCCCTGGTGGGCTCGCCCTACGCCAGCCTGATGAGCCCCGAGTCGCGCTACCGGCTGCATGACGACATCCAGCAGCAACTGGTCTCCAGCGCCAACTACCAGGTGCACTACCCGCTTCACGGCCCCGATGGCGTGCTCCAGCTGCTGGAGATCGGCGAAGCCTTCCAGCAGCACGGCCGGCAGCTGCTGCGGGGCTACCTGCTGCTGGTGGACACCCCGGTCGAGGAATCCGACCACGCCCAGCAGATCCAGGAGCTGGAAGCCCAGAACGCCCGCCTCAAGAGTTCCCTGGAGCTGTACCAGCGCTCCCAGGAAGACCACCTGCAGCACCTCATCCGCTCCCGCGCCCAGCAAAGCCTCATCGTCCGCCTGGCCCGCCACCGCTACAGCGCGGGTGACCCGGCGCAGGAAGCCGCGCGGCTGATCACCCAGGCCGCCTGCGAAGCCTACGAAGTCGCCCGCGCCTCCCTGTGGATGCTCGAAGACACCACCCTGCGCCCGGTCAGCCGCTACCTGCGCGACCAGGGGCACCACGAACTGCCGCCGGTGATCGACGTCAGCCGTTTCCCGCGCTACCTGGAGGCCCTGCACAGCGGCCGCGCCATCGACGCCCACAGTGCCCAGCGCGACCCCCGCACCAGCGAGCTGCAGGAGGAATACCTCAAGCCCTCCGGCGTCGTCGCCCTGCTCGACGCCAGCGTGCGCATCGGCGGTGAAGTGGTCGGCGTCCTGTGCCTGGAACACACCGGCGCTCCCCGCGTCTGGCAGAGCGACGAGATCGCCTTCGCCGGCGAACTGGCCGACCAGTTCGCCCAGGTGCTGGTCAACCAGCAGCGCCTCGACGCCACCACCGCCCTGCACCTGTTCCAGCGCGCGGTCGAACAGAGCGCCAGCGCCTTCCTGCTGGTGGACCGCGACGGCCTGGTGGAATACGTCAACCCCAGCTTCACCGCCATCACCCAGTACAGCGCCGACGAAGTCCATGGCCGCCGCCTCTCCGACCTGCCCGCCCTGGAGAACCTCAGCGACCTGCTGTTCGACGCCCGCTCCAGCCTCAGCACCTGCAACAGCTGGCAGGGCGAGTTCCGCAGCCGCCGCAAGAACCTCGAGCCCTACTGGGGCCAGCTGTCCATCTCCAAGGTGTTCGGCGAGAACGGCGAGCTGACGCACTACATCGGCATCTACGAAGACATCACCCACAACAAGCTGGCCCAGCAGCGCATCGAAAAGCTGGCCTACACCGACAACCTCACCGGCCTCGGCAACCGCCCCTACTTCATCCGCAGCCTCGAAGAGCGCTTCCGCCACGAACAGGAGTCGCCCCTCTGCCTGCTGCTGGTGGACATCGACAACTTCAAGCGGATCAACGACAGCCTCGGCCACCAGACCGGCGACAAGCTCCTGGTCAGCCTCGCCCGGCGCCTGCGCAACACCCTGAGCCCCGGCGACATCCTCGCCCGCTTCGCCAGCAACGAATTCGCCGTACTGCTCGACGGCGCCGACCTGGAGACCGGCCAGAAGACCGCCGGCCAGATCCTCCGCACCCTGGACAAACCCCTGTTCGTCGACAACCAGCTGATCAGCGTCACCGGCTCCCTCGGCCTCGCCTGCGCCCCTCAGCACGGGCGTGACCCGCAGACCCTGATGAAGCACGCCGGTCTCGCCCTGCACAAGGCCAAGGCCAACGGCAAGCACCAACTGCAACTCTTCACCGAAACCCTCAACGCCGAGGCCAGCTACAAGCTCTTCGTCGAGAACAACCTGCGCCGCGCCCTGGCGCAGAACGAGCTGGACGTCTTCTACCAGCCCAAGCTGTGCCTGCGCAGCGGCCAACTGCTCGGCATGGAAGCGCTGCTGCGCTGGCAGCATCCCGAGCGCGGCATGATCCGCCCGGACCAGTTCATCAGCGTCGCCGAAGAGACCGGGATGATCATCCCCATCGGCAAATGGGTGATCCGCGAAGCCTGCCGCATGAGCCGCCGCCTCAGCGCCGCCGGCCTCGGCCAGGTGCAGGTCGCCATCAACCTCTCGCCCAAGCAGTTCAGCGACCCCGACCTGGTGGGCTCCATCGCCGCCATCCTCCAGGAAGAGGAACTGCCCCCCGCGCTGCTGGAACTGGAGCTGACCGAAGGCCTGCTGCTGGAGGCCACCGACGACACCCGTCTGCAGCTCAACCGCCTCAAGGCACTCGGGCTCACCCTGGCGATGGACGACTTCGGCACCGGTTACTCCTCCCTGAGCTACCTGAAGAAGTTCCCCATCGACGTCATCAAGATCGACCGCAGCTTCATCAACGACATCCCCGACAACTCCGACGACATGGAAATCACCGCCGCCGTGATCGCCATGGCCCACAAGCTCAAGCTCAAGGTGGTCGCTGAAGGCATCGAAACCGCCGCGCAGCTGGGCTTCCTGCGCCGCCAGCGCTGCGACGTCGGCCAGGGCTACCTGTTCGACAAACCCATTCCCGGCGCCCAGCTCATCGAGAGCCTGCACCGCTACCCCTGCCGCACGGCTCACTGACGCCGCTGTAACATCAGGCCCCGAAGCGGGTCTATCGACCAGCCCCATCCTCAGGAGAACGCCATGGTCCTGCGCTCACAGATCCTCGCCCACAAGATCGAACTGCCCACCGCCGCCCAGGCGCTGCCCGGCCGTGAGACCCCGATGCCGGTGCCCGAAGCTCATTACGTCAACGGCCACCCGCTGCAAGCGCCCTTCCCCGCCGGGCTGGAACAGGCCGTGTTCGGCCTCGGCTGCTTCTGGGGCGCCGAGCGGCGCTTCTGGCAACAGGAAGGGGTCTGGAGCACCGCCGTCGGCTACGCCGGAGGCCATACCCCCAACCCCACCTATGACGAAGTCTGCTCCGGCCTCACCGGGCACACCGAAGTGGTACTGGTGGTGTTCGACCCGCGCGTGATCAGCTACGAACGGCTGCTCGCCGTGTTCTGGGAAGCCCACAACCCCACCCAGGGCATGCGCCAGGGCAACGACATCGGCACCCAGTACCGCTCCGCGATCTACTGCACCAGCGACGCCCAACTCCAGGCCGCCCGTGCCAGCGAAGCGCGCTTCCAGGCCGAACTGGACAAGGCCGGCTTCGGCGCTATCACCACCGAGATCGCCGAAGCACCGGCCTTCTACTACGCCGAGGCCTACCACCAGCAGTACCTGGCCAAGAACCCCAACGGCTACTGCGGGCTGGGCGGCACCGGCGTCTGCCTGCCGGCCTGACCCCGAGTGCTGATCGCCCCCTGAGCGCCGCAGCGGCAACGCCATCGGCGCTGCGGAAGTCTGCTAGCCCTCGGCGATCAGCCAGTCCAACCGCCAGTCGCCCTGGCTCTGGACCAGTTCATCGGCCAGCCAGGGCAGCACCTCGCGCAGCTCCTCCTCCAGGCCCCACGGCGGGTTGGCGATGGCCAGCCCCGAACCGTTCAGGCCGATGCTGTTGTCCGTCGGGTGCACCATCAGTTCCGCCCGCAGCAGCTTGGGCGCGCCGGACGCCGACAGCCCCTGGTAGAAGCGCTTCAGCTGGCGTTCGTCCTTGATCGGGTACCAGATCGCCACCACCGTCTGGCGCATCCGGCCAATCGCCTCCTTCAGCGCCGTCACGCAGCGCTCCAGGTCATCGGCCTGTTCGAACGGCGGATCGATCAGCATCAGCGCACGCTTCTCCGCCGCCGGCAGCAGCGCCCGCGGCAGGTGCCAGCCATCACCGAGGCGCACCGTCACCCGGCGATCACCGGCCATGTTCTCCTTCAGCGCCTGGCCGTCTTCCGGGTGCATCTCGTTCAGCACCAGGCGGTCGTGGGGGCGCATCAGGCGGCGCGCCACCTCCGGCGAGCCCGGGTAGTAGCGCAGCGTACCCGACGGGTTCAGCGCGGCCACGGTGCCCAGGTAGTCCGCCAGCGGAGCGGGCAGGTCATCGCGGCCCCACAGCCGGCCGATACCCTCCTCCCATTCGCCGGTGCGGCTGGCCTGGTCGCCGGCCAGGTCATAGAGGCCGACCCCGGCATGGCTGTCCAGGTAGGCGAAGGGAGCGTCCTTGCGCGACAGCAGGGCGATCATCCGGGCCAGGGCCAGGTGTTTGAGCACGTCGGCGTGGTTGCCGGCGTGGAAGGCGTGACGGTAGTTCATGGCATGGTTTCCTCGCGAGGCGCGCAGTTTACCAGCCGCGACCCAGGCCGGGTTTGGCCGCTGCATCACCCTCATGGATGTTGCTAGGCGGCCTTCATTCACCAATCTAGACTCCGGGCATTCCACCGGAGACCGACCATGTCCGAGACCCTGCTCAGCTCCCGCAACCTGGCCTTCGAACTCTATGAAGTGCTCGATGCCGAAGCCCTGACCCAGCGCCCGCGCTTCGCCGACCACAACCGCGAGACCTTCGACGCTGCCCTCGCCACCGCGCGCGGCATCGCCGAAGAGCTCTTCGCCCCGCACAACCGCAAGAACGACGAGCACGAACCGCAGTACGTCGACGGCGCCGCCCAGTTGATCCCCGAGGTCAAACCCGCGCTGGAAGCCTTCATCGAAGCCGGCTTCCTCAACGCCACCCGCGACTTCGAGGTCGGCGGCATGCAGCTGCCCAACCTGCTGTCCCAGGCCTGCTTCGCCCACTTCCAGTCCGCCAACGCCGGCACCGCGTCCTACGCCATGCTCACCATGGGCGCCAGCAACCTGATCGAAAGCTTCGGCAGCGAAGAGCAGAAGGCCCGCTTCCTCGCCCCCATGATCGAAGGCCGCTACTTCGGCACCATGGCGCTCACCGAGCCCCACGCCGGCTCCTCCCTGTCGGACATCCGCACCCGCGCCGAACCCCAGGCCGACGGCACCTACCGCCTCAAGGGCAACAAGATCTTCATCTCCGGCGGCGACCAGCCGATCTCCGAGAACATCGTGCACATGGTCCTGGCCAAGCTGCCGGACGCCCCGCCCGGGGTGAAAGGCATCAGCCTGTTCATCGTTCCCAAGTTCCTGGTCAACGACGACGGCAGCCTCGGCAAACGCAACGACGTCATCCTCGCCGGCCTGTTCCACAAGATGGGCTGGCGCGGCACCACCTCCACCGCGCTCAACTTCGGCGACAACGGCGAATGCGTCGGCTACCTGGTGGGCAAGCCCCACCACGGCCTGTCCTACATGTTCCAGATGATGAACGAGGCCCGCATCGGCGTCGGCATGGGCGCCATCATGCTCGGCTACGCCGGCTACCTGTACTCACTGGACTACGCCCGCAACCGGCCCCAGGGCCGCCACGCCGACGGCAAAGACCCGAGCAGCCCGCAGATCCCGATCATCCAGCACACCGACGTACGCCGCCTGCTGCTCACCCAGAAGGCCTACGTCGAAGGCGCCTTCGACCTCGGCCTGTATGCCGCGCGCCTGTTCGACGACACCCAGACCCTCGCCGACGACAGCGCCCGCCAGCAGGCCCACGAACTGCTCGACCTGCTCACCCCCATCGTCAAGTCCTGGCCCTCCGAGTTCTGCCTCAAGGCCAACGAACTGGCCATCCAGGTCCTCGGCGGCCACGGCTACACCCGCGAATACCCGGTGGAGCAGTACTACCGCGACAACCGCCTCAACCCCATCCACGAAGGCACCCACGGCATCCAGTCCCTCGACCTGCTCGGGCGCAAGCTGGCGCAGAACAACGGCGCCGGCCTGAAGCAGCTCAACCGCCTGATGAACGAGACCTGCCAGCGCGCCGCCGCCCACAACGAACTGGACGCCCTGCGCCAACCGCTGGAGCAACTGCTCACCCGCCTCTCCAGCGTCACCCTCGCCCTGCTCGGCGACCTGATGCAGGGCAAGGTCGCCCAGGCCCTGGCCAACTCCGCGCTCTACCTCAACAGCTTCGGCCACGCCGTCATCGGCTGGCGCTGGCTGGAACAGGCCATCCGCGCGCAGGAAGGCCTGGCCAACGGCAACGCCGCCGACACCGAGTTCTACAAAGGCAAACTGCAGGCCGCCCGCTTCTTCCTCACCTGGGAAGTGCCCGGTGTCCACCACGCCCTGGCCATCCTCGAAGCCCGCGACGACACCTGCCTGGGCATGCAAGCCGACTGGTTCTGAGTCCAACCGGACCTTTCACGCCCCGCGCACATGCGGGGCTTTTTTATGGCTCGCGGTCAGTCTTCAGCCTTCAACAGCACATACGCCTCACCGCCAGCCCGGTCATGGGCAAGAATGAAAACCTGGCCATCCAGCGTGATCTTCGCAGGCGAGGTTTGTGCAACCGGCGTACCGGACAAATCACGAGCTGCGTCCAGCAATTGCCGGGTAAGGCTCTCGTCCCGCTGCGAAGGCGTGGTCACGACGCACTCCTTCCCTGCCTGGATCTGAACGCCCAGGCTCTTGTCCGCCTTGAAGCCCGCCATC
This sequence comes from Pseudomonas sp. SLBN-26, assembly GCF_006715895.1. NCBI lineage: Bacteria > Pseudomonadati > Pseudomonadota > Gammaproteobacteria > Pseudomonadales > Pseudomonadaceae > Pseudomonas > Pseudomonas sp. SLBN-26. The sequence continues at coordinate 4,888,445 of NZ_VFOB01000001.1, read as the reverse complement.
ATGAAGCCCATATCGCCCACCTCAACGCCCACCGCCTTGGCGGCAGTCGCTGCCCGGGAAAAGTCGGGCGCAGTCTTCAGGCAGATTTCACGGAACGCCTGAATAGCGGCAGAGGGTGCGTGATTGGAAACAACCGGAGCAGTCACCGGGCCTTGATTGGAACAGGCAGCCATCAGAGCGACGGCTGCGATAAGAAAAGTACGCTTCATATTCTTTATACCCATTGAACTCAGCCTTAAGCCCCTACCACAAAACCATCTACTCAGACTTGCCCTCAAAATAAATCAAGAGTATTGGCTTACGACTAGACAGCTCTTCCTCCAGCCTGGGAATGAGCAGGGAAGCGGAATAGTCGTTGCATTTCACTAGCAACTTACCCGCAACCTCTGAAATATAGAAATTGTGGTAAAAGGCATTTGCTACCTCACTCGCAATACGCCTAACCACCTCAAGAGCTTCCTGATCAAAGCCTTCCACCACAACATACCCCCCAATGGGCGGTATGAACATTGCGTTTGTGAGATCAAGCTCCTCTATCGGCGCTCCACAATTGGTGCAATTTAAAGGATCTGTAGACTCTCTCAGGCAGCTATAGCACTGATATAGCTTCGCAGTTCTTTTCACTTCCCCTCAACCTCGAACAAATAAAAGCGCACACCACAACCCAATAGAACAACCACACCACCACATAAAATATTGACAACAACCAATACAACAACAAGCCAACCAGAAAAATATAATCTACAGCCTGCCAAAGCCCTTGCAATCCAAAAAACAAAAAACCTCACACAGCATGCAACCGCGTTACCACATAGCTAGCAGAAGAGCAGGGAAAACTCAAAACAAGAAGAATAAAAATCACTAGACCATTAACTCAGCAAACCACTGCTGAATCCTAATAGTAATCGAGCCAATCGCTAGATTTTATCCCTCTCTTACTGATAAATTCCTGATACTTGGCCCTATGCCGCTCTGCGCTGCCCTCAATAGCGATTGAAACAAAGCCACCCCCTCTCTCTTCCACCGACATTGAAATCACTTTGACTACTCTCTGCACGCCACTTGTCATAACGCCACAAACTCTAGCTCGGTGAAATATAAAGCTATTACCTCCTCCCAATGGCAAAATCCGCTCCAATACCGAGAAAATTATTTCTGGCTCAGACACTTCTATTCTCTGAGAGCTCTCGCAATTTTCAACCTGCTCGGCCTGATCAACCTGAACAAGATACAGCTTAAAATCAATTATTATCAGCCACCCAGTTACTAAAACAGAACCGCCTGCCGTCATATTTATCTCTTAATAGTCAAACAGTGAAAACCAAGCCTCCAACCCCATACTTCAACAGAAGACTCTAAATGATCCGACCACCATACGAATACTTCCAATCCCCACAACTAACTTAGGCATAGAAATCTACTTAAGCAGAATTCTCCCCAACCCTGTAGACAAGAAAAAATCCTGACCCTATTTTCAAAAACGGCAGGCACTGAAGTTGCCCATCTACTCCGGCTTACCCTCAAAACAAATTACAATATCTGGCCTACACCCACGCAGCTCATCTTCCAATCTAGGTATCAGCTTAGCGGCAGCAATCTCGTTACACTCTATTACTAGAGCGCCATCCACTTCAAAAGTAGAGAAATTCTGATAGAAGCGATTCGTCACCTCATCTATCACACGGTTCACAGCATCCAGCTCTTCCTGATTAATGTCATTGATTACCACAACACCCCAAACAGGCGGGATCACCATCGCCCCTGAAAGATCCAACCTCCTGATTAAAACTCCACAGTTTGTGCATGTTACTGGATCTTTAGACCCCATCAGGCAGCTATGGCACTCATATAAGCGCGTTGTTTTTTCCATTAACCTTTTCCACCTCTAATCAGAATAGGGGCAACTGCAGAAGACTAGAGCATAGGTCACACCGAGCTCGAGCGTCCGACCTAGGTAATGCTGTTTTTGCTATCGATCCAGCGGAGGTACATTGATATTGTCTGCCGAAGACAGCAGAGCTCTGCTTTGGATCAAGGAAGCGTTAACAGCCAAGTCATATTGGTGGCAAGAACACTTTAACGAGCAAGCGACCTGAACCACTTTGGTCAGTTTTTAACTAAAAATCAGCAGTACCTAAAACCAACCAAGAGCGCGAGCACTTGATAAGCAATAATTAACCTTTACCCCATGCTTCGACTTAACTCACGAAAAAACCTGGATCCACCATTATAAACTTCACGTCATTGCCATTGTAGTTTTACAGGCGCATGAGAACCTTAGTCGCACCATCTAAGAAATGCTTGTTCAGCCCCATCTGAAATCAGGCTCTATTGAATACCGAACCCCAGCAGAACCAAGAATATCTTTAACTCGTAAAACATCAACTGCTTGACCGGAGAACACTACAAAACGCCCCCCTTTAAGAGCCTTTCTAGCCTCCAAAAAATTTAGGCCTGACACTTCAGCAACAGCTCTTATATGAGCCACGCTCTTAACCCCCCCATCACAGAGGACATAATATTCTTGTTCATCAACCCTGATTTCTGGAATCTGCGTAGTAACCAATGACCAGTCACAATTGACACACTTTAAACCTTGAGCACTTCCCTCATTAAAAGCCTCTAAGCGTCCGCCACACACCTCACATGCAAGAGAAGACATTTTTTCCATTATGGTCCCCTAGGACTGAATACTTGAACTTACCTTGCTTCAAAAGATCTGGCGTATTTACAGTGGAGATCTTTTATCTAATGATGCGCGCCGCGCAACCACCATCTTCCCATCACAATAAGCCCAAACTAGGTTGGTAGGCGCCTCAACCGGAACGCCCATTTTATTGGCCAAATTCTGAGCAAAGCCGCTATCACAAGCGCCTGATGAACGAGACTTGCCAGCGCGCCGCCGCCCACAGCGAACTGGACGCCCTGCGCCAACCGCTGGAGCAACTGCTCGCCCGCCTCTCCACCGTCACCCTCGCCCTGCTCGGCGACCTGATGCAGGGCAAGGTCGCCCAGGCCCTGGCCAACTCAGCGCTCTACCTCAACAGCTTCGGCCACGCCGTCATCGGCTGGCGCTGGCTGGAACAGGCCATCCGCGCGCAGGAAGGCCTGGCCATCCTCGAAGCCCGCGACGACACCTGCCTGGGCATGCAAGCCGACTGGTTCTGAGTCCAACCGGACCTTTCACGCCCCGCGCACATGCGGGGCTTTTTTATGGCTCGCGGTCAGTCTTCAGCCTTCAAAAGCACATACGCCTCACCGCCCGCCCGGTCATGGGCAAGGATGAAAACCTGGCCATCCAGCGTGATCTTCGCAGGCGATGTTTGCGCAACCGGCGTACTGGACAAATCACGAGCCGCTTCCAGCAATTGCCGGGTAAGGCTCTCGTCCCGCTGCGAAGGCGTGGTCACGACGCACTCCTTCCCTGCCTGGATCTGAACGCCCAGGCTCTTGTCCGCCTTGAAGCCGGCCACCATGAAGCCCATATCGCCCACCTCGACGCCCCATGCCTTGGCGGCAGTCGCTGCCCGGGAAAAGTCGGGCGCAGTCTTCAGGCAGATTTCACGGAACGCCTGAATAGCGGCAGAGGGTGTGTCATTGGAAGTAACCGGAGGAATCACCGGGCCTTGATTGGAACAGGCAGCCACCAGAGCGAAGGATGCGATAAGAAAAGTACGCTTCATATTCTTTATACCCATTGAATTCAGCCTTAAGCCCCTACCACAAAACCATCTACTCAGACTTGCCCTCAAAATAAATCAAGAGACTTGGCTTACGACTAGACAGCTCTTCTTCCAGCCTAGGAATGAGCAGGGAAGCGGAATAGTTGTTGCATTTTACAAGCAATTTACCCGTAACTTCAGAAATATAGAAATTGTGGTAAAAGGCACTTGTTACCTCGCTCGTTATGCGCCTAACAACCTCAAGAACTTCCTGATCAGAGCTTTCCACCACTACATACCCCCAAACGGGCGGTATGAACATCGCTTTTGAAATATCAATCTCCTGTATCAAAACCCCACAATGGGTACATCTTACTGGGTCTGTAGACTCCATAAGACAACTGTGACACTCATACAAATTTTTAGATTTTTTCAATCTTTCACTCCGAATAAAAACATCCCGAAAGACCAATCACACCATTGCATCAACTGTTAGAAAAATACTCCATCAATTCCAGCAACAATATAAAGACAACCAGAAAATACAGTTAGCGGCATCAGCCAGACCTTCGTTATTATTCGAACAAACTAAAAAAATATTATCAACCACCCCCAGAACCTTACAATGTTCGGAGAGTGCCGATTGGTCAGATAAAAATCTTAATCATTTAAGTGCCTAGCTACCTTGACCCGCACCACGGCAAAGCCAAACAAAGCAACGATTCAATTATTTATTCAACTTAAGCAAGATAGCCACCTACAGCTCTTCTTTTACCAGTAAAAATATATCCGCCCACTTTATAAATTCGCCTTTCGCCACACTCCAAAAACAGAACAAGAACCACTTTACCCAAAGTAAAAATACTCTTCATTATCGTCGCACATCCTTTTAACACCAGACACCACTCCATTCCCCCCTACATAAACCCAACCCTCACCAACGGGATCTGGAATATAACACTCAACTCCCAGAACAGAAGATGCAGATATTATTTTTCCCCTTAAATCCGCAGCACTCATCTCACACCTGAACAGCTGCAGCAACATAGCAGCCTCCCCATAGACGTACGAAAAAACACATAGACATCTGCAGCTGGACAAATCTAGCGCACCAGCCCTCTCATAAAACTCAGCATCCTGAAAAACAACGACCTCATCCACAGAAGCGCCCACGACCAGAGCAATGAAAGCTCTTAACTCCTGGAGAGAAATTTTATATCTCAACAAAAAATCAATCATTATTTATAACCCTCCAGGTCTTTCGTTTATTCGATCCTTCAAATCTGCGGATCGCGCGCCGGCACTTGCTGACAAGTGCGGGAGAGATGTGCCTGTAATGCAGGAATTAACGGCCGCGAGGTGCTCGCGCCGGCTGAAAAATCAGAAGTGGGCGGGTGATTTGGCTTTTTTATCGTCTTTTTCAAAAACTGCAGGTGCTGAAGACAGCTATCTACTCCGGCTTACCCTCAAAGCAAATTACGACATCCGGCCTACGTCCACGTAGCTCATCTTCCAATCTGGGTATCAGCTTAGCAGCAGCAATCTCATTGCACTCTATTGCTAGAGCGCCATCCACTTCAAGAGTAGAGAAACTCTGATAGAAGCGATTCGTCACCTCATCTATCACACGGCTCACAGCATCCAGCTCTTCCTGATTAATGTCATTGATTACCACAACACCCCAAATAGGCGGGATCACCATCGCCCCTGAAAGATCCAACTTCCTGATTAAAACTCCACAATTCGTGCATGTTACTGGATCTTTAGACCCCATCAGGCAGCTATGACACTCATACAAACGCGTTGACTTTTCCATTATTCCTCCCACCTCTAATAAAAATAGGGGCGACTGCAGAAGACCAGGACATAGGTCGCGCCAAGGTTGAGCATCCGCCCTAAGTAATTCTGTTTTTGCTATTGAGTCAGCGCAGGTACGTCTCATATTATCTGCCAAAGACAGCAGAGCTCTGCCTTTAAGCAAAGAGTCGCTAAAGCCAAACTATATACCTAAGTGAGCAAGCACTCTGAACCACTTCCGTCAACTTGTTCCACTCACAATCAGCAGCACCTAGAACCAACCAAGAGCGCGAATAAGTTTACAAAAAATAACTAACTCTTAGCCCATGCCTCGACTTCACTCACGAGGAACCTTGGCTCCACCACTATGAACTTCATCTCATCGCTATTGAAATAAGTTTTAGTTGCCGGCTCAAGTAGGCTTCTCTTCATGATTTTTTCTATTACTTTATTTTTAGCACCACCAAGGACACCAATTGATTCACGGACAATTTTTCTCATCAACTCAAGCTCCGGCGGAGCTTCTGCTGGATCATACTCTTCAACATAGGAGTCTGTTGATATGTAATACGTATGGTGTGGTCTTGATACAAAATCAAGTCCAATTTCCAAAGGCTGCTCAACCCTAACAAATTCAGCCAGCCCTGGTAGGGCCTCAACCCAACCCTTGCAGGAGCTCAGCATATCAACAAAGCTACTGACGCTTTCAGGATTTAACTCAGAGTCAAAATGGCGAACCATTATCCGTGCAGAACCCAAAGAGTAAGGTACAAAATACAACGTACCTAATTCGCTTGATAAGAATCTTTTCAAGCCTAGCTTTTCTTTGACATCTAAAAAGCTACGCACGTTCTCCACCCCATAACCTGCGACTTAAGTCCAAAACTCCTTTCCATCCGAGTCTATCCACACAATTCCAGCAGGGGCTTCGGCAAGAAACCAAAAGCCGAAGCCATCAAGATCATCCTCTCCTGGCTCCTTAGGCCACGCCGCTTTTAGAATATTCAACTGATCAGGAATCGAACCACTCAAAAAAGTACCGTCGCATGCGAGCTTTATATCTCCCGCCAAGATGAAACACTCCAGCAGGGAAAAGAAAATATCGACCCGATCCGGGTTACCGCATGACAGCTCAATAAGTTCAACTGTCATATGTTGCCATACGGCACCCATCGACATTCCAAATGCGCTTTTCGAAACATTATGATAGAGGGTATTCAGGCGCAATTTAACGACCAAGTATTTTCGAACATGCTTTCAACGCAGGATACCTTTTAAATAATTGGCTTATTAAAAATAAATCCAGAAATATCCTCACCACCACCAATCGCAACATCTTTATAAAGATCTACAAAAACATTCATATCACTAGACTTAAGGCCATCCTGTGCATCAAAACTGAAACCCCACCTTTATTTGATAAATTGGCATTTAATTTAATAAGGCTTGTATTTTCTATCGTCGCTCTTCGTTATTAAACAGGATTGGCACATTGCTATCACCCAGTGCGCTCTTGATGGTCGCCTCCACCGCTGGCAGTAAACCTGCAGCACTTTTGTCGTTAAGGTCAAATAAAAATAAACAACTTGCACGCATACCGTATTCAAGTGCAATTTCCACCAAAACAGAATCAGAATAAGTAGCAGGACTTCTTAAGTCATCAAGACTAGAAATCAGGAACTTTTCCGCAAAAAAATCCCGATGCTGCATGATCAAAGAATCAAGTATTCCTTTGACATCATCTGCGGTACGTGATGAATAGCAAAAAAGAGAGATAGCCATCTCAGTTTGAATCGCCTCGGTAGCTATTGCTTGGCGCTGACCGCAGATAAAACAACACCAGCGCGAGGCCGATGTTGGGGGAATAATAAAATAGATCTGCCCCCTTTTTCTCCTGTAAATTATTTGCCCTCAACGACAGGTATTACTGGCGATAGAAACGGATCTAAAAAAACCTCGCACTTTCCTCTTTTGATTACTCTGACTGAAAACACACCGCGCCCATATTCAGTACTTGCCTGCTCATCGTACTCATAGATTAATCCATATGCCCCAGCAAAATCTTTCGTCACGATGTCAACTATTTTTTGTAGGTCTTCGGCTTCAGTGCGCCGCCTATTAGGAATGGCGTTTAACACAAGGGTATAAACGCCATTCATTAGTAAAATTTCACCTCTACCGCTTGACCATCCAAAGCTGGATAATTCATTTTTAAATTTTTTGACTTTTTGATCTAGCCCCCCTTCATCCATTTCCGAAGGGGATTCTGATAATTTAATCCAACCATGAAATTCATACATAACTATCTCCTTACAATGGAGCCCTATCGATTACTGGCTCTATACCGTATCGCCTTCCATACTCATTTGATTTTTTAATAACTGCCGAATTAGGCGCACCATCAAAATGAAAATAAGACTTTCGGCCTAATTCTACAGCAGCTTCCAAAGGTACCTTTAGCTTGGTTACGGAACGCGCTTCCCATTTGGAAATTAGCAGGCTTTGTTTGCCCTATAAACTCATCACTAAAGACATCAAATTCACGATCTTTAAATTTACCAGGAAATTTTACTGAAGAAACTCCACCCAACCTTGCTGCGATGGCGTCTGCTGCGGGGTCATTCACATTGACCTTTGTATACTTTGCAAAAACTTCCTTCCCACCCGTCGTAGCAGGACCAGCTACCTCTTTTTGACCAACTCAAATTATGCGTTACGCAATGTCCACCACCGACAACTCACGTCAGGTTCAAGCATCACCCAAGCCTCTGATGTCGAGGTACAGATATCAAAAACGACATGAATCCCTGCTCCCGCGTCATCCCGAAAAAGCTCAATAAACTTCACACTTTCCGAAGTAATGATAGCCAACTCCTGCTCAGCAAACCGCAGCACGACCTGAAACGACCCCATTACAGCGCTGAAAGAAAAATCAACCTCCAACTCACTACTGCCAGATTTTTTTATGTAGCGACATAACGACAAACTTGGGTCAATCTCGACCGGTTCAATACCAAATTCTTCCAAAAAGTCATTGATGCTTGGAAAGTCCACCCCGACCTCCTTAATGAATAGGTATGATTGTGCTAAGTTTTCGAGTCCCGTCCTCAAGAACTTGAAACGTACTCTGAAAATTCGCGGCCTTGCCTGATGGCCCCATAAACAATGATTCCCTAACCTCAAATTTTCCAAACTGGTTAGTGAACGTATTCACCACGTTGCCTTCGGTTTTAACCGAAAGAGCCAAGTGCTCAGTCAGCATTTGGTAACCACTTGCATTATCTGGAACACCAAGCCTCTTCATCTCAAGGGCGAGTTGATTCGAACGAGCGGCGTTGTGGGAATTGCTAGCCACACGCCCAAATAGATAGTCAAACTTGCCCGACGCTATCTCTAACCCTTTTGGACCCTCCGTAGCATGCACCACACACCCACCGGACCCACACTGCAGGCACGGCCCTGTATTGTGCACCCACGTTTTCAGACTCCCTACATAGAAGGTATGCCCTATATCCACTGTCAGGTTATAGGTCACGCCCTGGGGCTGGACCATCTCGATGGACTCGACCCGTATGGACGCGTCATTGCTGCCGCCATCGCCCAACGACTGCAGTTCATCCCCTGGCTTCAGGCTGATCGCTGGTACGAAATCTTTGCGAGCAGGCACATAGAAGGGGTGACCCGGAGTAACCAGCAGAGTGTCGGTCTGGTCCTTGCCTAGGGCGTTCAGTCTCAATCGGTAGATTGCCTGGTCAGTCCGCACGTGCGTGGCGGTGACCGCTGCGGCAAAGGGCTTACCGCCTTTCTCAGGTTTGCTCCAGACGATGTCGCCGGCCTTGAGGGTTTCGATCGCCTTGTCGCCGTCCGGTGTCGAAACCATGGTTCCTGCGGCAAAGCAGCATGGCTTGACCAGCTTCCCAGTGGTGGTCTGGTTGGAGTACTTGGCTAGATCCTGTTGAGAAGGAGTGATCTTGCCCGCCTCCAGCTTTCTGAGCTTCGCACTGAGCTCCTCGATAGCGATGACGGTCTCGGCAGCCTTGGTACTCAGCTTGCTCGCACCCGCCGCCTTGAGGACGGTTGCCAGCCGCTCGAGCTTGGCCAGCTTGGCAGCGGGCCCCAGTGCGTCCCAGATACCGGGTTCGACTATCTCACTGAGTGCTTGCCCCAACTCCGCAACGACCTTGAAGTTTCCGGCATATTCCTGCTGTAGCTTCTGTATCTCCCGAACTTCCACGGGCAACTGATTGATTTGCCCATCCATATTGGCAATAAGTTCGTCCAGCTTCTTCTGCGTATCTTTTATATAGAGCTCACGCGCCTCTGCATCCAACTGGGCCTGAAGCTCCTGCGGACTCGCCGACTTTAGATACTCCTCACGCTTTGCCGCATCTCGGGCACTTGCATCTCTGGCCTTGTCACTGGCCATATCAAAAAGAATATTCTTGACGTCCTGGCCATCCCGCCATTGTTGATTGGAAAACTCTTTTTCCAATACAGCACTGGCATAGCGATCCTGGACTTTGTCCATTGCCGCTCTGCCCTCGGCTACTTCTCGCTCGATCTGCTCACAATTCCCGTTTGCCCGGCAGTTCTTCAGGCGCTCGGTATTCTCCGCACTGATCTTTTGGTACTTGGCCTTGATCTGCTCACAGGTGCCAGCCTGCTCACAGCCATCAAGCTCTCGAACAAGGGCCTGGACATCCTGATGACGCAGGTAGTTATTGGCCGTCGCGTTGGCCGCAACCGCAGCTGCAATTTCCGCATTGCCATCTGACATACCTGCTGCCAGGGCACCCACGAGTTGGGAGATGACCAGCAGCTTCTCCCGCCCTTCCCGGTACGCATCGCTGGTTTTATCGAGGTCGGCTGGCAACACATGTTCGCCAATCCACTTGAGCATCAGCTCGTTGGCGCCAGCGGCGATAGCACCGGTCCGGAAGTCGCCACCCATGGCTTCGGACAGGAGGCCACCTAACGTCGCGTGGAGTGCGACCTTCTCGAAGCTGCCCGTCTCAAGACGCAATCCACCGATGACGTCGGCACCTGCGGCGCCTGCAATCGCAACGGCGTTGGCAACTGCTGCGCTTTTGAGGTTGTCCTTGAGGCTGCCGCCATAAACGGCGGTCTTAACACCGGCTTGAACTGCAGTGACCTTGGCCACCTGGCCGACACTTTGCCAGTTGAACCCCATTGAGCCGGGGCTGTAGTTCCCCACCAACCCCGCTGTCACGCCGCCCACCACATACCCTTTGACGGCGTCCTTGGAGGTCATGTCCTTGGCGATTGCGCCCAGGTTTCCGCGGTTGTTGATGGTGCTGATGGTTCCCTGTACGGCAGCAGCCTGGAATGCGCCCTGAGCGACCCCTCCTACTACCGTTCCGGCTAGGCCGCCCTCAACGGCACCGCTAACCGTAGAAGCAATCACGGATCCAGCACCGGCAGTCAGGTAGGTGACGATGATCGCGATGATGATCTGCGCTCCGCCACCCAACCCCGAATGGCTGTACTTGAAGGAGTCGTGTACCTCTTTCACGCGTCGCCAATCGATGTCGCCACGCTTCTCGGCGTCCTTGAGCCACGCCAGTTGCGGATCAGCACTGACCATGACGTCGATGGTCTCGCTGACGGTCTTCTGATCGATCTGCTTGACGTCGATCTTCAGGCCTTCAACCGCCTTGATGGCGATCTCGCCCTGGGCAATGAGCTGGCTCTGCAGCACCGTTTCATCGGTATTGCCTTTGCCGCTCATGGAGTTCCAGACGAAGCTGCTCTTGCTCTTCTCGTGACTCTCCTGGTGAAGGTCCTTCACCGCTTCGAAGGTGATGGCGCCACCACTGTCCAGGGTCAGGTTGCCGCCACTTTCGAGGCGAGCACGCTGATAGAGCTGGTCGCCCTCACTGACCAGAGAGAGGTCACCCCCCGTTGTGATGGTGGTGCCGACATTACGGACATCGGTCACTTCATCGCGCTGGCTCTTCTTGGCGCCGAAGGCTCCCTTCTTCTTCATGTCGTACAGGTGGTAGTCGCTGTCCTGTCCGGCAGTCAGGGCCAGCTGTTCGCCGGCATACAGGTAGGCCTCTTCAGCGGCCTTGAGTTTGCTGGCGCTGAGCAGCAGGTTGCCGCCCGCCTCGATATCGAGGCCGCCGCCCGCCTCGATCACCGCCGCCTGCTGGCGGACGGTGCTGTCCTGCTTGTTGACCTTCTTGCCACTGCGCTTGTAGCGGTACTCGCTGCTGGTCTCGTCGGCTGCCGCGGCGATGGTGATGTCGCGCTCGGCCTCCAGGCTGACATCGCCCCCCGCCTTGACGGTGCTGGCAATCACCGCAAGGTCCTGCCCGGCGCTGGCCTTCAGATCCCCCCCCACCTGCACATCACTCCCATGCTGGGTGGTGCTGGTGGTGCTCCAGAAATGGCGCTTGTCCTGGCGCATGCTGCCGTTTTCCTCGGCAGCAGAGGCGATGACCAGGTCGTTGCCGGCCTTCAGGGTGGCGTTGCCGCCGGCCTTGAGGCTGCCGCCGATGTTCTGGATGTCCTTCCCGGCGGTGAGGCTCAGGCTGTTGCCGGCCTCGAAGCCGGCCGCCTTGTCCACCACGCTGGTGAGCTGGCTGAAGTTCCTGCCGCTGCGGGACTCCTGGCTGATGGTGCGCTCGTTGATGATGTCGCCGGTGAGGGCGATGGCGCTGACATCCTTGCCGTTGATGAGGCCGCCACGGGCATTGCGGATGCTGTCAGTGGCGAGCAGGGACAGGCGCTCGCCGGCCTGCATCAGGCCGCTGTTGCTGACGTTGAGGGCCGAGGCCTGGAGGTTGTTGCTGGCCCGCAGGGTGCCGCTGTTGGTGAGGGTGGTGCCGCTGATCAGCGCCACGTCGCGGCCCTGGATCAGCGCGCCGCTCGGGGCCAGGCGGTCCTTGGCCTGGGCCAGGTAGAGCACCGGTACCAGCACCTTCTGCCCACTGACCTCCTGCTCCTCCATCCACACGATGTCGTGGGTCAGCGCGGCGACCTGCTCTGCGCTCAGGGCGATGCCCGGGGCGAGGTTGAGGCGCTCCTTGCTGGCGAGGGCGTTGTCCATCAGGTACTTGAACTGGGCCTCGTCGGAGGCCAGTCCATCCAGGAAGCGCTTGCCGGTACGGGCGATGACCGCCTCCCGGAGCAGGCGCTGCTCATACAGGCCGTCCCCCAGGCGACGCTGGGTCTCGTCCGGTTTGAAGCCCAGGCGGTCCAGCAGGTAGCTGGAGTTGATGAAGCCCGACAGGCTGGCGAATACCGGGTTGGTTTCGATCAGGTAGGGGTGGCCGGGGTCGGTGTTGACCCGGAACAACCCGTTCTGCCCCTGGGGCAGGCTGAACCCGGGCAAGGCGACGGGGTTGATGGCCTGCTGCTGGACGTCGGGTGCCAGTTGGGCATTCAGCCGGACCACCAACGGCTGGCTGGAATCGGAAACCTGGCTGTCCAGGCTGCGGCTCGCGCCGGCCTGGGGTGCCTGGCCGGTGATGACGGCATCGTTGGTGAGCGGCTGGGTCGCCTGGATGCTCACGTTGCCGCCCGCCTGGATGATGGCCGGCGCAGCGGATCCGGTCGGCGTGCGGGTTTCGATGTCGCTCACCAGGTTCCAGGCGTACAGCGCGCCGGGCATCTCCTTGGGCATCGGACGGGCGTTGTAGGGGTCGATGTAGTTCCCGCGGAAACGCTCGTCGGTACCGTCCGTGACGCGCCCGGTGTTGAAGCGGCGCGTGCGCTCGATGGTGCCGCTGGCCGCGCCGGTGTTGTCCAGGCTGGTGGCCACGATGGCGATGTTGCCGGTGGCGCTGAGGCTGCTGTACAGGTTGCTGACCGCACCGCCCTGGATGTCCAGATTGCCGCCCGAGTTGATCCGGCCGGCGGCGGAATCGCTGGCGACGATGGTCTTGAAGCGTTCGGTGGCCACGTAGTCGACGTTGTGGTGGTCACCGCTGCAGTCGTAGCAGACCACGCTGATGTAGCCGTAGGTGAGCTCACGCCCCTCGACGAAGGTCTCTTTGCGGTTGCTCAGCACGGCGGCCCGCAGGCTCATGTCGCCCGAGCTTTCCAGGGAGCCGGAGATGTTCTCCAGGCGGGTCAGCTGGGCCCCGGCATCATCCCTCGCAACACTCAGGCTCCCCAGGCTGTAGAGGTCCCCCAGCAGGTTGGTCAGGCTGCCGGTGCGCAGCACCATGTCCGCGCCGCTGAACACCAGGCCGCGCTCGTTGCGCAGGCTGTCGCTTTCGAGGCGCAGGGCCTTGGCCGCGCCGAGGGTGCCGCGGTTGTCCACGCTGCCGGCCTTGAGCAGCAGGTCGCCGGCGGCGCTGAGCTGACCGGCGCTGGAGAGTGTGCCGCCCAGGCGGAAGTCGCCGTTGCTGCCGCTGCGCAGTTGGGCGCCGCTGCCCAGTTCGGCGCTGGCGGCGCTGACGGTCATGTCGCTCTGGCTCTTGAGGCTGCCGTTGCCCTGGTAGCGGCCGCTGAGGGCGAGCTGGAGCTTGCCCTGGGTTTCGATCAGGCCGTCGTTGGTCCAGTCGGTGCCGCTGGCGGTGATGTCGTCGATGGACACCAGTTGCCCGGTGGCCGTCTGGGTGAAGCGGCCGACCTTGAGGTCGATGCGCTGGGCCTGCAGCAGGCTGCTGTTGGTCCAGTCGGCTACGTCGAGGCTGAGGGTGCCGTTGGTGAGGAAGCGGCCGCCGGCCTGGCCGACATCGGCCAGGTTGAGGCCGAAGCCCTGGTTGCCGACGTGGCGCAGGGTGCCGCCCTGGTTGCTGAGCTGGGTGCTGCTGAGGCGGAAGGCGGCGTTGCCGATTTCCACCAGGCCGTTGTCGTTGTCGAAGCGCCCGCCGAGGCGGAAGACGCTTTCGCCGCTGCTGCCCAGGGCGCGCAGTTTGCCGTTGGCGTTGCGGGCGTCGTTGAGGTCGAGGCTGAGGGTCTGCGCGGCTTCCACCAGGCCGCCGCTGTTGTCGAGCAGGCCGCCGAGGGTGAGGTCGATGGTGTCGGCGCCGAGGCTGCCGCTGTGGTTGCGCAGGCTGTCGGCGTTCACCGTGAGGCTGTGCTTGGCCTGGATCTGGCCGTTGTCGTTGAGCAGTTCGCCGCGGGTGAGGCTGAGGTTGCCCTGGGTGGCGGTGATGTGGCCTTGGCTGTTGTCGAGGCGAGTGCGGGTGGTGAGGTCGAGGCTGTCGCCCTGGAGGCGGCCGGCTGTGTTGTCGAGGGTGTCGCTGCGGGCGGTGAGGGTGCCGTTCTGGGCGATGAGGCGCCCTTGCTGGTTGCGCAGGTCCTGGGCGTCGACGGTCAGGGCGCCCTGGCCGGTGAGGAGTTTGCCGTTGCGGTTGTCGAGGGTGCTGGTGGTGGCCTTGAGTTCGCCGCTGTCGGCCTGGACGGTGCCGTTCTGGTTGTCCAGGACGGCGGTGTCGAGGGTGAGGCCGTCGGCCTTGGAGAGGATGAGGCCGTCCTGGCTGTTGTCGAGGCGGTCGCGGGCGGTGACGGTGAGGGCTTTATTGGACGCGACGGTGCCACCACGGTTGTCCAGCGTCTGGCCGTCGAGGGTCAGGTCCTGCCGGCCGATGAGTTGGCCGCCCTGGCGGTTGTCGAGGGTGCTGGCCTTGATCCGGGCGCTGCCGGTGGCGACCAGTTCGGCGCTCTGGTTGTCGAGGGTGGCGAGGTCGGTGGTGAGGCTGCCCTGGGCGTTTACGGTGCCACGGTTGCGCAGGGTGCCGCCCTGGATGTCGAGGACGCTGGCGGGGTTGTCGGTGTTGGCGCTGCCGTCGCTGCGTACGCCGGCTTCGAGGCGGCCGGGGTTGTCGATGTGGGTGGCGTCGAGGCGCAGGTCGCCGCCGGCGGCGAGGCGTTCCTGGTTGTCGAGGGTGCCGGTGGTGAGGCGGGCGTTGCCGCTGGCGTAGGTGCTTCGGGTGAGTTCGATGTCGGTGGCGTTGGCGGTGAGGTTGCCGCTGGCGGCGGTGCGCGCGAGGGTGAGCTTGCCGTTGGCGTCGATCTGGATGTCGCCGCCGCTGGCGGCCATGTCACCGGCCAGTTTGACGCCGACGCCCTGTTCGGTGCCGACGAGGCGGATGGCGCCGGCGTACATGCCGCCCAGGGCGCTGCTGTCGATGGCCAGTTGGGGTTTGTCGGTGCCGTCGTCGGCCTTGGCGGTGGCGGCGAGGGTGGCGGCGTCGACGTCGTTGCGGCCGGTGATCATTGCCAGTTGCCGGGCATGCAGTTCGGCGTTGATCTGGGCGCTGCGGGTGATCAGTTCGAACTGGTCGACGTTGCTGGCGTTGAGCCCCTGCCCTTCGATGCGGATCTGTCCGCCGTCGACGTCGTAGCGCTTGAGGGCGCCGTTCTCGACCACGGGGGCGCCGGTGCTTAGGGTGGCGCGGGGGGTGTTGATGAAGCCGCAGCCGTCGCAGGTGATGCCGTGGGGGTTGGCGACGATGACGTGGGCGCCCTGCCCGGCCACTTCGGTGTAGCCCTTGAGCTGGCTGGGGTTGGTGCCGGTGACTTCGTTGAGGATGACGCCGGCGGCGCGCCCGTTGAGGTTGGGGTTGCCGAGGATGTAGCCGCCCAGCTGGGTGCTCTGCAGTTTGTTGGTGGCGTTGTTGAGGATGAGCCCCTGTTCGCCGACGTTGTAGTCGCTGAATTTGTTGTGCGACAGGCCGTTGCCGTTGGGCGTGGCGATGTTGACCACGGGTACGCCGTTGGCGGCGGCGCCAATACTGGTGTTGCCGCCGGCGGCGGCGTCCACGGCGAGGTCGGCGGCGGTGCTGACGATGGGGTTGAGGAACATGACGCCGATGAGCACGGTGGCGATGTTCTGGAAGAAGGGGCTGCGAACGTCCATGAGGTGGGGCTCCGGGTGACGCGAAATCAGTAGAACAGGTCGATGCGGGCGTAGATCGGGTGCTCCTGGCGTTCGATGACGTCAGGGCGTTCGAGGGACCGCGCGAAGGTGAGCGAGACGGCCAGGTTCGGGCCGCGGGCGCTGAATTCGAGGGCGTTGCCGCTCAGGCGGCCATGGCTGCGGGCGTTGTTGCGGTCGCCCTGGATCTGCCCCAGGTCGTAGGCGAAGGCGAGGCCGTACTGGCGCACGAAGGGCTGCAAGGGGGCCCAGTCCACGGGGCGGGTCCAGCGCAGTTGGTTGCGCCAGTAGCCGCCGCTGTTGCCGGACAGGGATTGGTCCTTGAAGCCGCGCACCGAGCTGAGGCCGCCGATGCTGATGCGCTGGGGGCTGTTGAGTTCGTCTTCGCTGCGCTGGTAGTTGATGAGGCTGTCGAAGCTGAGGTTTTCCCCGAGCAGCTGGAAGGGCTGCAGGTAGCTGGCGGTGAGGCTGTATTTGTCGTAGCGGGCGTTGGTGCCGCTCTTGCCGTCGATGCGGCTGTTCTTGGCGTCCAGGGCGCCGATGCCCTGTTGCCAGCCGAGGTCGAGGTTGACGAAGGCGCTGCCGAGCCGGCGGCCGTGGTTGAAGCCCAGCTGGGTTTCGGTGATGCGCGGGCTGGAGCTGCCCAGCAGGGCGTTCTCGATGTAGTTGCGGGTTTCCAGGTGGGCGAGGCCGAGGCTGAGGCCGGTCTTGCTGACGCTGTCGCGGTGCAGGACGCGGTCGGCACGAAGTTGGTGGGTCTTGCTTTCGCCGTCGGAGACGAAGGCGAATCCCTGGCCCGGGGTGCGCGTGCGGTAGTAGCTCTGGCTGTAGGCGTAGCTGAAGCTCCACCAGCCATACGGCAGGCTGTAGGCGAAGCTCTGGTTGGCGGAGTGGCGCCAGCGGTCGCTGACGGCGTCGCCGCCGGCGCGCAGGCTGAGCTGGTCGGCCAGGCCCAGGGGGCTGTCCCATTCCAGGCTGGCGCCCCACTGCTGTTCGCCGGTGCTGCGCTGGCCGTCGTTGTGGCGGTTGACGCCGACCCGCCAGGGCTTGCCGGGCTCGCCCTTGAGCTGGACGCGGCTGCCGCCCACTTCGCTGCCGGGCACCAGCTCCAGTTCGGCGGGGCGCGAGGGCAGGCGGTTGATCTGCTCTACCAGTTGCTCCAGTTCCCGCAGGTTCAGCGGCTCGCCGGTCTGCGCCGGGGAGGCCAGGGCCAGTTCGCGGTCGCTGGCGATCGCCGAGCCTTCCACGCTCTCCAGGCGGCCTTCGACGACGATGACGTCCAGTTCGCCGTCGGCCAGGTCCTGCTGCGGCAGGTAGGCGCGGGAGGTGACGTAGCCGCGGTCGATGTAGTGCTGGGTGATGGCCTTGAGCAGGTCGTTGAGGCGCCCGCTGTCCAGGCACTGGTGTTCGAAGGGCTTGAGCAGTTCGCGCTGGCGCACCTCGCTGATCAGGTGCACGCCCTGCAGGCGGATGCGCTGGATGTCGAAGCACGGGCCCTGTGCCTGGGGCTGGCTGGGGGCCACCGGCTCGGCGCGGCCGGGCAGTTGCTGCAGTTCCTGCAGGCGCTTGCGCTGCTCTTCCAGCAGCCGCTCCTGGCGGTCGCGGATCAGGTCGCGGTCGCCAGGGGACGGCACCACGGGATCGGCGGCAAAGACTTGGAAAACAGGAAACAACAGCAGGCAGAAGCCGACTGCAAACGGCTGCATGCGCATGACGACCTTCCTTGGAGTGGTGGCACATCGACATCGGGGCGCGAATTCTAAGAAGTGCAGGGCGCCACACAACGACCACACGACCAGTTGCACACCTTCACGTCAGAAATGTGACCCAGGTAAAAGAACCCGCACCAAGCTGGAACCACCGTCCCAGAAGCCTTGAGATCGCCCGTACAACAACCGACAGCGAGGGGAAGAACGTCCCCCGCCCTGCGGAACCCACTCATCCGCCCCACGGCCCAACACGCCGACCAACAAGTCGAAAACGTCCCCGCGCCCGTCAGACCCGTTCCAAAAAACCTGCGGATCATGGCCAAACTGTGCTTGCGGGCCGTTGCGGTCGGCAGGTTAGAATCCGGCTGGCATGCACGCTGCATGCACCTTTCCGCCCCGCCCTCGTACCCCCTTTGCAGGAGTTCCGCCAACGTGGATGCAACCACCATCAACAGCCTGTTCCTGATCGGCGCGTTGCTGGTGGGCATGAGCATCCTCGTCAGTGCGTTCGGCTCGCGCTTCGGCATCCCGATCCTGGTGATCTTCCTGGTGGTCGGCATGCTCGCCGGCAACGACGGGCCCGGCGGCATCATTTTCGACAACTACCCCCAGGCCTACCTGGTGGGGAACCTGGCCCTGGCCGTGATCCTGCTGGACGGCGGCCTGCGAACCCGCGTCGCGACCTTCCGCGTGGCCCTCTGGCCGTCGCTGTCCCTGGCCACGGTCGGGGTGCTGATCACCGCCGGCCTGACCGGCGTGGCCGCCGCCTGGCTGTTCAACCTGAGCCTGCTGGAAGGCTTGCTGATCGGCGCCATCGTCGGCTCCACCGATGCCGCAGCGGTGTTCAGCCTGCTGGGCGGGCGCGGGCTCAACGAGCGGGTCAGCGCCACCCTGGAGATCGAGTCCGGCAGTAACGACCCGATGGCGGTGTTCCTGACCATCACCCTGATCGAAATGCTCAGCAGCGGCGAGACCGGCTTCAGCTGGAGCTTCCCGGTGCACATCGCCCAGCAGTTCGGCCTGGGCGCCCTGCTGGGGCTGGGCGGCGGCTGGCTGATGCTGCAGCTGATCAACCGCCTCACCCTCGCCAATGGCCTCTACCCCTTGCTGGTGGTCGCCGGTGGCCTGCTGGTCTTCGCCGTCACCAACGCCGTGGGCGGCAGCGGCATCCTCGCCGTGTACCTGTTCGGCCTGTTCCTCGGCAACCGTCCGATCCGCTCGCGCCACGGCATCCTGCACATGCTCGACGGCCTGACCTGGCTGGCGCAGATCGGCATGTTCCTGGTGCTCGGCCTGCTGGTCACCCCCCATGACCTGCTGCCCATCATCGTCCCGGCGCTGGGCCTGGCGCTGTGGATGATCCTCGTCGCCCGCCCGCTGTCGGTGGCGGTGGGGCTGATTCCCTTCCGCGCCTTCCACAACCGCGAAAAGGCCTTCATCGCCTGGGTCGGCCTGCGCGGCGCGGTGCCCATCATCCTCGCGGTGTTCCCGCTGATGGCCGGCCTGCCCAACGCCCAGCTGTTCTTCAACGTCGCCTTCTTCATCGTCCTGGTATCGCTGGTGCTGCAGGGCACCAGCCTGCCCTGGGCGGCCAAGCTGCTGCGGGTGACGGTACCGCCGGAGCCGGCGCCCATCTCCCGTGCCGGGCTGGAAGTGCACCCCACCAGCGAGTGGGAGCTGTTCGTCTACCGCCTGGGTGCCGAGAAGTGGTGCATCGGCGCCGCCCTGCGCGAACTGAAGATGCCCGAAGGCACCCGCATCGCCGCCCTGTTCCGTGGCACCGAACTGCTGCACCCCTCCGGCTCCACCGTGCTGGAAGCCGGCGACATCCTCTGCGTGGTCGGCCACGAACAGGACCTGCCCGGCCTCGGCAAACTGTTCAGCCAGGCGCCCCAGCGCGGCCTGGACCTGCGCTTCTTCGGCGACTTCGTCCTCGAAGGCGACGCCCAGCTGTCCGCCGTGGCCGCGCTCTACGGCCTGCGCCTGGACGACATCGACGGCAGCCAGCCCCTGGGCCGCTTCATCGCCCACGAGATCGGCGGCGAGCCGGTGGTGGGCGACCAGGTGGAGTGGAACGGCCTGACCTGGACCGTCGCCCTGATGGAAGGGAACAAGGTGCGCAAGGTCGGCGTCAGATTCCCCGAAGGTCACGCCCGCCCCGGACCGGGCCTGTTCCTCTGATCACGACGATTGCAGCTAAGCTGCTGCCGGCAGCAGCGACCTGATCAACGCCGCGTGACCGGGCACCACAACCGGCCCGCCACGCTGGCATAAGATTCACCGCAACCAACCAGAGCCGCCCCACGCGACCATGCCCTCCCTGCGCCCCTTACTCACTGCCGCCCTGCTCAGCCTCTGCCTGCTCGGCCCCGGCGCCCACGCCGCCGCCCCGCCCAGCAGCACCGAAGTCCAGCACAGCCTCGACACCCTCGCCGAGCGCAAGCTGCCGGAAGCCGAGCAGAAGGCCCTCAAGGCCATCCTCGAACAGACCCTCACCCTGCTGGAGAACCAGGCCGACAGCGAAAAGCGCCTGGCCGACCTCAAGCGCCAGCTGGCCGAGGCCCCCCGGCAGATCAGCGACGCCCAGCGCGAGCTGGCCCGCCTCAAGGCCACCCGCCAGGTGCCGGTGAGCGAACGCTACGCCAAGTCCAGCCTCGCCCAGCTGGAACAGGTGCTCAGCCAGCGCAGCACCCAGCTCTCCGACGGGCAGAAGCAGCTGGCCGAAGCCAACAGCCTGATCATCACCGCCCAGACCCGCCCCGAGCGCGCCCAGGCCGAGATCAGCAGCAACCAGGCCCGCACCCAGCAGCTCAACGCCCTGCTCAAGGTCGGCAAGGACGCCGGCAAGCCCATCAGCGAAGAGCTGCGCGACCAGTACAACGCCGAACTGGCCGCCCTCGAAGCCCAGACCCAGCTGCGCCGCCAGGAACTGGCCGGCAACAGCCTGCTGCAGGACCTGGGCAACAGCCGCCGCGACCTGATGGTGGAACGCACCCACCGCTTGGAGCAGGAAAGCCAGGACCTGCAGTCGCTGATCAACATCAAGCGCCGGGAAAGCTCCGAGCAGACCGTCGCCGAACTCTCCCGCGAGGCCCAGAAGGCCACCCCCGACAGCCTGCTGGCCGCCGAGAGCGCCACCAACCTCAAGCTCTCCGACTACCTGCTGCGCTCCACCGACCGCCTCAACGAACTGACCCAGCAGAACCTGCAGACCCGCCAGCAACTGGACACCCTCAGCCAGGCCGACCAGGCCCTGGAAGAGCAGATCAGCGTGCTCAAGGGCAGCCTGCTGCTGTCCAAGATCCTCTACCAGCAGAAGCAGGCCCTGCCGCACCTGCGCCTGGACGCCAACCTCGCCGACGAGATCGCCGACATCCGCCTCTACCAGTTCGAACTGGGCCAGCAGCGCGACAAGATGGGCAACCCGCAGGACTACGTCGACAACCTGCTGGCCCGCCAGCCGCCCGAGCAGGTCACCCCGGACCTGCGCGAAACCCTGCTGGATCTGGCCACCACCCGGGTCGAACTGTTCGACCGCCTGGGCCGCGAACTCAACGCCCTGCTCAACGAATCCATCACCCTGCAGCTCAACCAGAAGCAGCTCGCCACCACCGCCCAGGCCCTGCGCAACACCCTCGAAGAGCAGATGTTCTGGATCCCCAGCAACAAACCGCTGGACCTGGCCTGGCTCAAGGGCGCCCCGCAGCACCTGAAGACCCAGCTCGCCGAACTGCCCTGGGGCGAAGGCGTCACCGAACTCTGGGAAGGCCTGGTGGACCGCCCCTGGCTGTTCATCCCCCTGCTGCTGCTGATCGGCGCCCTGCTCTGGCGGCGTGGCTGGCTGTACAGCAAGCTCAACGACCTGCACCGCGACATCGGCCACTACAAGCGCGACAGCCAGATGCACACGCCCCTGGCGCTGCTGCTCAACGTGCTGCTGGCGCTGCCGGTGACCCTCTTCCTCGCCCTCTGCGGCCTGGCCCTGCACATCGACGCCCGTGGCCAGAACGCCACCCTCGGCTCCGCCCTGCTGGAGATGGCGCTGGCCTGGCTGGTGTTCTACACCCTGTACCGCATCCTCGCCCCGGGCGGCGTCGCCGAGCTGCACTTCCGCTGGCCGCGCCCCCAGGTGGCGCTGCTGAGCAAGCAGATCCGCCGCCTCGGCGTGGTGGTCATGGCCCTGGTGGCCGTGGTGACCGTCGCCGAGCACCAGCCCCAGGCCCTGGCCGACGACGTCATCGGCATCATCGTCGTGCTCACCTGCTACGCCCTGATGGCCCTGGTGCTGAGCAACCTGCTGCTGGCCGAACCGATGCGCGAGCAGACCTCGCCCTTCCGCCTGCTGATCGGCATCGCCTTCACCCTGCTGCCCCTGGCCTTCATGGTCGCCGTGGGCTTCGGCTACTACTACACCTCGCTCAAGCTCACCGACCGGCTGATCAACACGCTCTACCTGCTGATCCTCGCCCTGCTGATCGAAGCCGCCTTCGTCCGGGGCCTGGCCGTGGCCGCCCGCCGCCTGGCCTACGCCCGCGCCCTGGCCAAGCGCCAGGCGCAGACCAAGGAGAACGCCGAAGGCGAGGAAGTCGCGGTGGAAGAGCCGGTGCTGGACATCGAGCAGGTCAACCAGCAGTCCCTGCGGCTGATCCGCCTGGCGCTGCTGGGCGGCTTCATCGCCTGCATGTACCTGGTCTGGGCCGACCTCATCACCGTGTTCGCCTACCTCGACCAGATCACCCTCTACCAGTACGGCGCCGGCACCGGCGACGCCGCCACCCAGGTGCCCATCAGCCTGCTCGACGTACTCGGCGCGTTGATCATCGCCGGCATCACCGTCGTGCTCGCACGCAACCTGCCGGGCCTGCTGGAAGTGCTGGTGCTCTCGCGCATGAAGCTCGCCCAGGGCAGCGCCTACGCCACCACCACGCTGCTCTCCTACGCCATCGCCGGGCTCGGCTTCGTCAGCGCGCTGTCCACCCTCGGCGTCAGCTGGGACAAGCTGCAATGGCTGGTGGCCGCCCTCTCCGTGGGCATCGGCTTCGGCATGCAGGCGATCTTCGCCAACTTCATCTCCGGCCTCATCCTGCTGTTCGAGCGCCCCGTGCGCATCGGCGACCTGGTGACCATCGGCACCGTCACCGGCACCGTGAACCGGATCCGCATCCGCGCCACCCACATCACCGACAGCGACCGCAAGGAAGTGATCGTCCCCAACCAGACCTTCCTCACCAGCCAGTTGATCAACTGGACGCTGACCGACACCGTCACCCGCATCGTGCTGATCTACAACGTCAACCGTGGCGCCGACCTGGAGCTGGTGCGCAAGCTGCTGCTGCAGGCCACCCAGGAGAACAGCCGCGTGCTGCGCGACCCGGCCCCCAGCGTGCAGCTCAAGACCTACGGCGCCACCGCCCTGGAGCACGAGCTGAAGGTGTACGTGCGCGAACTGGGCGACCGGGGCCTGGCCACCGACGAACTCAACCGGCGCATCGACCAGCTGTTCCAGGAGCACGGCATCAACATCTCCTCGGTGCCGAAGATGGACGTCACCCTCAGCCGCAAGCTCCCGCCCGCCCCCGCGCCTGCCGCCGAGGACGAGGCCCCCGCCGCGCCCTGACCCCGCCCCGTGGGGACCGTCGGTCCCCACGGGTTTCCCCCGCCTCCGGGCCGTGACAAGCTGCCGCCATGAAAAATCTCGACGCCCTGCAGTTCGACAACCGCTTCGCCCGCCTCGGCGACGCCTTCTCCACCGACGTGCTGCCCGACCCGCTGGACGACCCGCGTCTGGTGGTGGCCAGCCCCGCCGCCCTGGCCCTGCTGGACCTGGACCCGGCCGAAGCCGACAGCCCGCTGTTCGCCGAACTGTTCGGCGGGCACCGCCTCTGGGCCGACGCCGCGCCCCGCGCCATGGTCTATTCCGGGCACCAGTTCGGCGCCTACAACCCGCGCCTCGGCGACGGTCGCGGCCTGCTGCTGGGCGAAGTGGTCAACCAGGCCGGCGAGCACTGGGACCTGCACCTCAAGGGCGCCGGGCAGACGCCCTACTCGCGCATGGGCGACGGCCGCGCCGTGCTGCGCAGCTCCATCCGCGAATTCCTCGCCAGCGAACACCTGCACGCCCTCGGCATCCCCAGCAGCCGCGCCCTGTGCGTGATCGGCTCCAGCACCCCGGTGTACCGCGAGCGCCGCGAGACCGGCGCCACCCTGCTGCGCATGGCGCCCAGCCACGTGCGCTTCGGCCACTTCGAATACTTCTATTACACCCGCCAGCACGAGCAGCTGCAGGCCCTCGGCGAGCACGTCCTGGCCTGCCACTTCCCCCACCTGCAGGGCCATGAGCGCCCCTGGGCGGCGATGTTCCGCGAAATCGTCGAGCGCAACGCCGAACTCATCGCCCGCTGGCAGGCCTACGGCTTCTGCCACGGCGTGATGAACACCGACAACATGTCGATCCTCGGCATCACCTTCGACTTCGGCCCCTACGCCTTCCTCGACGACTTCGACGCCAACCACATCTGCAACCACTCCGACGACAGCGGCCGCTACAGCTTCAGCAACCAGGTGCCCATCGCCCACTGGAACCTCGCCGCCCTCGCCCAGGCCCTCACGCCCCAGGTGGAGGTGGACGAACTGCGCGAAACCCTCGGCCTGTTCCTGCCCCTGTACCAGGCCCACTGGCTGGACCTGATGCGCCGCCGCCTCGGCCTGACCCGCGCCGAAGACGACGACGCCGACCGGGTGCAGCGCCTGCTGCAACTGATGCAGACCAGCGCGGTGGACTACACCGGCTTCTTCCGCCGCCTCGGCGAAGACGCGCCGGAGCAGGCCGTGGCCGTGCTGCGCAACGAATTCGTCGACCTCGCCGGCTTCGACGCCTGGGCCGCCGACTACTGCCAGCGCGCCGCCCGCGACGGTGGCGAACCGGCCGAGCGGCGCCAGCGCATGCACGCCGTGAACCCCCGCTACATCCTGCGCAACTACCTGGCCCAGCGCGCCATCGAGGCCGCCGAGCAGGGGGACTACAGCGAAGTGCGCCAGTTGCACGCCGTGCTCGCCCGCCCCTTCGACGAACAGCCCGGCATGGAGCGCTACGCCGAACGCCCGCCGGAGTGGGGCAAGCACCTGGAGATCAGTTGCTCCTCCTGAACCCCGCTCAGGACGCCAGCAACCACTCCAGCCCCATCGCCACGTGCCGCTCGGTGCTGTCCACCAGCGGCAGCGGCGCCTCGCAGCCTTCCAGCAACAGGCCGATCTCGGTGCAGCCGAGGATCGCCGCCTGGGCGCCGGCCGCGCGCAGGCGCTCCAGTTCGGCCAGGTAGAAGTCCCGCGAGGCCGGCAGGAAGCGGCCCTGGCACAGCTCCCCGTAGATCACCCGGTCCACCTCGGCCATCGCCTCCGCCCCCGGCACCTGCACGCGGATGCCGAAGCGCTGCGCCAGGCGCTCGCGGTAGAAGGCTTCCTGCATGGTGAAGCGGGTGCCCAGCAGGGCCACGTTGTCCACCTGCATCGCCTGCAGGCTGTGGCCCACCGCATCGCCGATGTGCAGCAGCGGGATCGCCAGCGCCGCCTCCAGGGCCGGGGCCACCTTGTGCATGGTGTTGGTGGCCAGCAACAGCGCCCCGGCACCGGCCCGCTCCAGCCCCTGCGCCGCCTCGGCCAGGCGCTGGCCGGCCTCGTCCCAGCGGCCACCGGCCTGCAGCGCGGCAATGCCGGCGAAGTCCACCGAATGCACCAGCAGCGGCGCCGAATGCAGGCCACCCAGGCGCGCACGCACCCCCTCGTTGAGCAGCCGGTAGTAGCTCAGGGTCGACTCCCAGCTCATCCCGCCCAGAACACCCAGCACCTTCATACACACCTCCCGGAAAAGGCCCCCAGCCTAGCCCAGGGCCCGCAACGGACGGCGCATACAGTTGCCGAGGGATGGGCCGGTACAGCCCGGTGGCCGATGCCCCTTCAAAGCAAATGGAATAAGAACCTGCAGAAATCTTCTTAGACTCTCTAAGCAAAGCCGCTTATCTTCGCCGCCTGCTTATTCCGGCCTGTTCTACCACCCACTGTCAGGCGCCGTACCCCTCATGAAGATCCGCAACCTCGACCTCAGCCAGAGCCCGGTCAACAGCGAACACCAGGCGCTCGGCATCCCCCCCGTCGAGGACTTCGTCACCCACCCCGACAACCACCCGGTGCTGCGCGCCGCGATGTGGGTCGCGGTGCTGATCCTCGTGAGCCTGCTCGGCTTCCTCGCCTGGCGCCTGTTCTTCGGTGACCACGGCGGCGAAACCGGCCTCGACATCATCGAACGCGCCCTCACCAGCCCCAGCTTCTGGAGCGCCGTCGCCGTGGGCTTCCTCGCCCAGGTGGTGGATGGCGCCCTGGGCATGGCCTACGGCATCACCGCCACCACCTTCCTGCTCACTGCCGGTGCCTCCCCGGCGGCGGCCAGCGCCAGCGTGCACATCGCCGAAGTGTTCACCACCGGCCTCTCCGGCATCTCCCACGTCAAGCTGGGCAACGTCAACAAGTCCCTGTTCCTGCGCCTGCTGCTGCCCGGCATCATCGGCGCCGTGCTCGGCGCGGTGCTGATCACCTCCTTCGACGGCGCCGTGCTCAAGCCCTTCATCTCCGCCTACCTGCTGCTGATGGGCCTGTACATCCTCAGCAAGGCCTACCGCCACGTCGCCCAGCGCCGCGCGCCCAAACATGTGGCCAAGCTGGCGCTGTTCGGCGGCTTCGTCGACGCCGCCGGTGGCGGCGGCTGGGGTCCGGTGGTCACCAGCAGCCTGCTGGGCTCGGGCAGCGACCCGCGCACCACCATCGGCTCGGTGAACTTCGCCGAGTTCTTCCTGACCATCTCCAGCGCCACCTCCTTCATCCTCCTGGCGGGCGAGCTGAACACCTGGTTCATGGTGGCCGGCCTGGTCTTCGGCGGCCTGTTCGCCGCGCCCTTCGCCGCCCTGCTGTGCAAGAAGCTGCCGGCGCGCACCCTGCTGACCCTGGTCGGCACCCTGATCACCCTCATCAGCGCCTTCAACATCTACATCGCGCTGCGCTGAGGCGATCTAACTCCCTGGCTTTTCGGTCTAAAAACGCCCGAATCCGATTGCCTCAGGTCATTGACCCGGGGCCCCGGCGTTTTTCATGCTGCGCACCTCCATCGCACCCTGAAGGAACGCAGGCCCAATGAAACCGGAAACCCTTGCCATCCACGCCGGCTACAGCCCCGACCCGACCACCAAGGCCGTGGCCGTGCCGATCTACCAGACCACCTCCTACGCCTTCGACGACACCCAGCACGGCGCCGACCTGTTCGACCTCAAGGTCGCCGGCAACATCTACACCCGCATCATGAACCCCACCAACGACGTGCTGGAGAAGCGCGTCGCCGCGCTGGAAGGCGGCGTCGGCGCCCTGGCCGTGGCCTCCGGCATGGCCGCCATCACCTACGCCATCCAGACCGTCGCCGAGGCCGGCGACAACATCGTCTCGGTGGCCAAGCTCTACGGCGGCACCTACAACCTGTTCGCCCACACCCTGCCGCGCTCCGGCATCCAGGTGCGCTTCGCCGCCCATGACGACATCGCCGCCCTGGAAGCGCTGATCGACGAGCGCACCAAGGCCGTGTTCTGCGAATCCATCGGCAACCCGGCCGGCAACATCATCGACCTCGCGGCCCTGGCCGCCGCCGCCCACCGCCACGGCGTACCGCTGATCGTCGACAACACCGTCGCCACGCCCATCCTCTGCCGCCCCTTCGAGCACGGCGCCGACATCGTCGTGCACTCGCTGACCAAGTACATCGGCGGCCACGGAAACAGCATCGGCGGCATCGTCGTCGACTCCGGCAAATTCCCCTGGGCCGAGCACAAGGACCGCTTCCCGCTGCTCAACACCCCCGACCCGTCCTACCACGGCGTCACCTACACCGAAGCCTTCGGCCCCGCCGCCTTCATCGGCCGCTGCCGCGTGGTGCCGCTGCGCAACATGGGCGCCGCCCTGTCGCCGTTCAACGCCTTCCTCATCCTCCAGGGGCTGGAGACGCTGGCCCTGCGCATGGAGCGCCACACCGAGAACGCGCAGAAGGTCGCCCAGTTCCTCCAGGCCCACCCCCAGGTGGCCTGGGTGAAATACGCCGGCCTGCCGGACCACCCCGAGCACGAACTGGCCCAGCGCTACACCGACGGCAAGCCGGCGGCGATCCTCTCCTTTGGCATCGTCGGTGGCGCCGAAGCCGGCGCGCGCTTCATCGACGCCCTCAACCTGGTGGTGCGCCTGGTGAACATCGGCGACGCCAAGTCCCTGGCCTGCCACCCGGCCTCCACCACCCACCGCCAGCTCAACGACGAAGAGCTGGAGAAGGCCGGCGTACCGCGCGACATGGTCCGCCTGTCCATCGGCATCGAGCACATCGACGACATCCTCGCCGACCTCGGCCAGGCCCTGGAGGCATCGCGCGGCTGACGCGCGGGGCTTGATATTCGGCCGGTCGGCTCCAGATCAGGGAAACCTGATCCGGAGCCGACCATGACCGACCCCCTGATGATTCCCTGCGCCCACTGCGCCGGCCTCAACCGCATCCCCGCCAACCGCCTGGGCGACTCGCCCCGCTGCGGCCACTGCAAGGCCGCCGTGCTGCCGGCCAGCCCCTTCGACCTCAGCGAAGCCACCTTCACCAAGCAGCTGCGCGGCGACCTGCCGTTGCTGGTGGACGTCTGGGCCGACTGGTGCGGCCCCTGCAAGGCCTTCGCCCCCACCTACCAGCAAGCCGCCGCCCAGCTCCAGGGCCGCTGCCGCCTGGGCAAGCTGGACAGCGAAGCCAACCGGCAACTGGCCGGGCAGCTCAACATCCGCTCCATCCCCACGCTCATCCTGTTCAAGGGCGGCGTCGAAATCGCCCGCCAGAGCGGCGCCCTGCCCCTGCCGCAACTGCTGGGCTGGCTCAAGAGCCAGGGAATCGCCTAGGCACCCGTAGAGGATGGGCTGAGCTGTGCGAAGCCCATCATCGCGGGCGTTCAGGCATGCAGCAGGCCCCGGACTGAAGTCCGGGCTACGGGCTCAAGAGCCAGGGATCACCTAAACCGCATACCAGGCACCCGTAGGATGGGCTGAGCTGTGCGAAGCCCATCATCGCGGGCGTTCGGGCATGCAGCAGGCCCCGGACTGAAGTCCGGGCTACGGGGCGCATCGCCCGCCCCGCAGGTTGCGCGCCTGCCGGTCAGCCGATGACCCGGGGCCGGGCCTGGGGCAAGACCGGGCAATCACCCAGGTGAACCCAGGCCTTGCCCTGCCAGCGCAACACCTCCAGCGGGCACGTCTGCCACTGCACCACATCGCGGTAAGGCCGCAGGGTGTCCGGGTGATGGGCCTCGCGCAGGCGCGGGATCACCTCACGGCTGATCCAGCGACGGATGCCGCTGTTCTCCGGGTGGTAGTAGAAGATCAGCAACGCATAGACCCCGCAGTCGCTCACCAGCAGCTCCCGCCGGTACTCGCCACGGCTGTCGCGCACCCAGGCGGGCTGCAGCTGGTCCGGGTCCAGGTTGCGCGGCGCGCGCTCATCGAGCGGCACGCGGTTGATCAACCGCGCCAGGTCGTTGAGGACGAACCAGGGCTCGTCGTCCAGCAACAGCGCACGGAGCTGGCGGCGATGACGGGTGAACAGGGAAGGAATAAGGATTTCGTCGTCGTGACGGGGGGAATCGGGCATGTCCATGACCTCTGATCGCTTCTTAGGGCGTGATTGGTGCCGGGAGCTAAGAAACCCACCAGAGACGGGCCGGACATATTCCCCTTTCGGGTCTTGTATTAGTCCACTCCCGACAGAGCAGAGGTTTTTTGCGAGCGCGATTATGCCGCGAGCACAAAAAAGCCGCATAGCTGTCGGGTGCGGAGGACCGCTCTGGTAAAGGCGTTTCTTAGGCGCCGGCGACAGAGGCTATGGGCACCTCAGAGAAGCAGCAAGGCAGTTAGCGCGTGGGAAATGGCTGATGCCCATGCGCACGCCGGCAATGATGGGCTTCGCACAGCTCAGCCCATCCTACGGAGCGCCCTGCCAAGCCGTGGCCCGGACTTCAGTCCGGGAGCCTGCGCCCGAGCATCCGGCATACGCCGCCCATCCCCCCCGGCTGGAGCCCATGCCCCTGAGCGTTTCGGTCACCCCCGCTGGCCGCGCCGGTCATTGCCCGGTAGGCATGAGCGACTAGGCTCCAGGCATTCGTCCAGCCGGAGTTCGCCATGCAATTCAACGAAGAGATGGCCCGCCACTTCACCGAAGACAAGATCGCCTTCGTCAGCCGCATGGGCCTCAAGGCCCTGACCCTGGAACCGGGCTACGTGAAGCTGATGGCCCCGCTGGCCGGTAACCAGAACCACATCGGCACCCTCTATGCCGGCGCCCTCTTCACCTTGGCCGAGGTGCCCGGCGGCGCGCTGTTCCTCACCAGCTTCGACACCCGGCGCTTCTACCCCATCGTCAAGGAGATGAACCTGCGCTTCCGCCGCCCGGCCACCGGCGACATCACCGTGGAGGCGCGGCTCGGTGCCGATGAAATCGCCCGCATCCAGGCCGAGGCCAGCGAGACCGGCAAGGCCGAGTACCTGCTGGAACTGGACCTGGTGGACGCCAGCGGCGAAGTGGTGGCCAAGAGCCGTGGGCTGTACCAGCTGCGTGCCCACTGATCGCGCGGGGCCCTTGCCGTGGATCAAATTGCCGCGCGGCGCCATGCCTCACAGTGGCGCCTCTTGGCCTGAGCGCCCTGGTGGGCGCCCTGCTTGACTCCGGCAGCGCCAGCCTCGCCCCCGAAAACGCAGGCGAGGCCGTCAATGCAGGTAGTTTTCGACAGGCCCTTACAGGAGGTTCCCGCCACCATGTTCAAGCACATCCTCATCACCCACGACCTGAGCCGCGAATCCGACCTCGCCCTGCAGCGCGCCGTCGCCCTGGCCCATGGCTACGGCGCGCGCCTGACGCTGCTGCACGTCCTTGAAGACCACCTGCCCAGCACCCTGCAGGAGAACCTGCGCGACGGCGCCCAGAAGCTGTTCCAGCAACGCCTGGAGCAACTCGGCGCCCTGGACGCCCAGGTGCTGCTGCGCAAGGGCCGGCCGGCCCTGCAGATTCTCGAAGAGGTGGAGGAAAGCGGCGCCGACCTGCTGGTGATCGGCAACCACCACCACAACGCACCGGAACTGTTCATCGGCACCACCCTGGAGCGCGTCACCCGCCACGTGGCCATCCCCGTGCTGCTGGTGGTGGGCGAGAAGCCCGAGCCCTACCGCAGCGGCGTGGTGGCCCTGGACTTCTCCCTGTGCGCCTGCGACGCGCTGCGCGCCGCCTGCTCGCTGCTGGGCGCGGAAGGCCGCCTGACGGCGGTGAACGTGATGGAGCTGACCGGGCGCCTGCTGGCCAAGGCCGGCACCGCCGGGGACTACGTCGGCACCCAGCGCGGCCTGCTGGAGCGCCTGCTGGCCGATGAGCTGGGCCACGTCAAGGACACCCCCAGCATCGACCTGCAGGTGACCCAGGGCGCCCTGCCCCACGCCCTGGACGAGCGCATCGCCGCCGCCAAGCCGCAGTTCGTCGCCCTCGGCAGCCACAGCCGCAGCATGGTCGCCCAGGCCCTGCTCGGCAGCCAGGCACTGCACCTGCTGCAGCGGCCGCCGTGCGACGTGCTGATCGTCAAGTAAGGAAAGACGGGGCGCACAACGCGCCCCGGTGGGAGGTCAGGCGTCCAGCAGGTCGTGCAGTTCGACGAACTGCTGGGTCAGCTTGTGGCTGCGGTCCAGGTGGATCAGCGGCGTGCACACCTGGTGGGACTCGCGCATCTTCACCGAACTCATCAGGTTCACCGGCAGCACCGGCAGGCCCTCGGCGACCAGCTCGTCCAGCAGCTGCTGGGGCAGCGTGGCACGGGGCTGGAACTGGTTGACCACGATGCCCTCCACCTCCAGATCCTCGTTGTGGTCTTCCTTCAGCTCCTCGATCTCGGCCAGCAGGCCGTAGAGGGCATTGCGCGAGAAGCTGTCGCAATCGAAGGGAATCAACACGCGATCCGCCGCGATCAGCGCCGAAACCGTATAGAAATTCAGTGCCGGCGGTGTATCCAGGTAGATGCGGTCGTAGTCCTCGGCCAGCTCGTCCAGCAGTTTGCGCAGCTTGTTGATCTTGTGCTTGGCCTCCAGCTTGGGCTGCAGGTCCGCCAGCTCGGCGGTGGCGGTCACCACGTGGAGGTTGTCGAAAGGCGTCTCGTAGATGTCCACCTTGCCCTTGCGGGTGAAGGGGCTGGAGGCCAGCGTCTGCTTGAAGAAGTCGGCAATGCCGATGGGGATGTCCTCCCCGGTGAGACCGGTCAGGTAGTGGGTGGAGTTGGCCTGGGCGTCCAGGTCGATCAGCAGGGTGCGATAACCCTCCGCCGCACTCACCGCCGCCAGGTTGCAGGCGATGCTGGACTTGCCCACGCCGCCCTTCTGGTTGAACACCACTCGCCGCATCTCACACCCCCTGTCCCTTGGAATAGACCCCGGATTCTATGCAAAGCCCATGACAAGGGCGAGGGACGTGCAGGACTTTTCCCCACCCGTCAGAAGTTGTGCCTTACATCCGAATTTTGTGTCAGCAATTTGCAGATAGGTCCGTAGGACTGAAATAATGTGGCGCTTTGCTATGGCGTCATCGACCGGGCTTCTGCCGTCAGCGATTGCCAGTCGACATGGACGCCCGACAGGGGCCGAGAAGAGCTCTTTCAGCGTGACTCACTTCAGCATCGAACAATGGCGTGCCTGGGCCCCAGGCCTGGAAACCGCGGACGCCTGGCATGCCTGGTGCGCAGAGCCTTTCCTGCCCGATCTTGTCGATGCCCAGCCCGATGTCGCCTTCCTCCCGGCCATGCAGCGCCGCCGCCTGTCGCGCTTGGCACGCATGGCCATGAGCGTCGCCTGGCCCCTGGTGAGCGACGGCGAGCAGGTGCCCATGGTGTTCGCCTCGCGGCACGGGGAAACGCCCCGCACCCTCGCGCTGCTGCAGGACCTGGCGCGCGGCGAGCCGCTCTCGCCCACCCAGTTCAGCCTCTCGGTGCACAACGCGGTCATCGGCCAGTGGTCGATCCTGCGGGGCGACACCAGCGAGATGACCGCCGTGGCCGCCGAAGGCGACGGCCTGGAACACGCCCTGCTGGAAGCGGCCGGCCTGCTGGCCGACGGCGCACCGGCGGTGCTGCTGGTGATCACCGAAGAGAGCCCGCCGGACCTCTACCGCCCCCTGGTCGACGACGTGCCGTTCGCCTACGCCCTGGCCCTGCGCCTGGTGCCCGGCCACGACTGGTCGCTGACCCTGGCCCCCGCCCCGGCGGAGACCACCCCCGCCGCCTGGCCCCATGCCCTGGGCCTGCTGCGGGCCCTGCACCTGGACCTGCCACGTATTCAGCATCATTGGAAGAGCCGTACATGGACCTGGCAACGCAACCGACCCTGAGCCCCTGCGCCCCGCTCCCCACCGCCCGCACGGCAGGTGCCCGATGAACGCACCGGAGCGCTTCCTCACCCCGGCCAGCGTCGAGCGTCCCGACGCGCCCTACTGGTGGCGCCTGATCGCCACGGCCCTGTCCTTCACCCTGTTCGGCATCGGCGGGGTGCTGCTGCGCATCCTCGTGTTCCCCCTGCTCTCGCTGCTGCCGGGCGACGCCACCGACCACCGCCGCCGCGCCCGCGCCACCACCAGCCGGCTGTTCTGGCTGTTCGTGCAGTTCATGCACCGCAGCGGCGTGCTCACCTATGAAGTGGAAGGCGCCGAACGCCTGGGCCGCCCCGGGCAGATGGTCATCGCCAACCACCCCTCGCTGATCGACGTGGTGGTGCTCATCGGCCTGATCCGCGACGCCAACTGCGTGGTCAAGCAGAGCCTCTGGGACAACCCCTGCATGCGCGGCCCGATCCGCGCCGCCCAGTACATCAGCAACAGCGGCAGCATGGACATGCTCGACGAGGCCGCCCGCGTGCTGGAGGAAGGCCAGACCCTGATCGTCTTCCCCGAAGGCACCCGCACCACGCCGGGGCAGGCCCCGCAGTTCCACCGGGGCGCCGCCGCCATCGCCCTGCGCGGCGCACGCATCGTCACCCCGGTGACCATCAGCGTGACGCCCACCACCCTGACCAAGGCCGAGCCCTGGTACAGCATCCCGTCGCGGCGCTTCCACTTCCATCTGCGCGTCGGCCAGGACATCGATCCCAAGGCCTTCGCCGACCAGGGGCCGGCGCCGATCGCCTCGCGCCGCCTCAACGACCATCTCCACCACCATTTCATGAAGGAGCTCGGCCTGGATGAGCGCTCTGCAACTTGAGATCAAGAACCTGATCATCGAGGCCCTCGGCCTCGAAGACATCGGCCCGCAAGACATCGGCGACGAGCAGACCCTGTTCGGCGAAGGCCTCGGCCTGGACTCGGTGGACGCCCTGGAACTGGGCCTGGCCATCCAGAAACGCTTCGGCATCAAGATCGACGCCGAAGCCAAGGACACCCGCAAACACTTTGCCAACGTGGCCAGCCTCGCGGCCTTCGTGTCGGCACAGAAAGCCGCCTGAGGGGGCCGCGATGCAAAACCGTGATGAGATCTTCGCCACCCTGCGCGACGCCCTGGTCGAGCTCTTCGAGCTGGAACCCGAGCGCGTCACCCTGGAGGCCAACCTCTACGAAGACCTGGAGATCGACAGCATCGACGCCGTCGACCTGATCGACCACATCAAGCGCCAGACCGGGCGCAAGATCGCCGCCGAGGAATTCAAGGCCGTGCGCACCGTGGGCGACGTGGTCGAGGCCGTGCACCGCCTGGTGAACCCCGCCGAATGAGCCGGCTCGTCGGGCTGCTGCTGGTGCTGGCCGGGCTGGGCTACCCCTTCGCCGTGTACTACGGCATGGAGCACCTCTCGCCGCGCCTGTTCGCCCTGCTGCTCGGCGGCCTCTGGCTGGCCCGCAGCCTGGGCAGCGCACAGCGCCCCGGCAGCCGCCTGACGGCCTTCGCCGCCCTGGGCTTCTGCCTGCTGCTGGGGCTGGCCAACCAGGCCGACCTGCTGCGCTGGTACCCGGTGCTGATGAGCGCCGTGCTGCTCGGCCTGTTCGGCGCCAGCCTGCTGCACGGCATGCCCGTGGTGGAACGCCTGGCCCGCCTGCGCGAGCCCGAGCTGCCTGAGGTGGCCGTGCGCTACACCCGCCGCGTGACGGCGGTGTGGACCCTGTTCTTCCTGCTCAACGGCCTGGTGGCGGCCGCCCTCACCCTGTGGGCGCCGCTGACCTGGTGGACGCTCTATACCGGCCTCATCGCCTACCTGCTGATGGGGCTGCTGTTCGCCGGGGAATGGCTGGTGCGCCAGCGTGTACGGAGATTCGCGTGACCTGGATCGTCCCACAGGAGCTGCTGCTCGACGCCCACCCCGGGCGCCCGGTGGCACTCGACCCCGCCCTTGACCACGCCGGCTTCGCCCAGCGCGCCCTGGCCCTGGCCGGCGCCCTGCAGGCACGCGGCACCCAGCGCGTGGCCCTGTACCTGGAAGACGGCGCAGACCTGGCCATCGCCCTGTTCGGCGCCTGGCGTGCCGGCGTCGACGTGCTGCTGCCGGCCGACGCCCAGCCCGAGACCCGCCGGCGCCTGGCCGACGGCTGCGACCTCTGGCTCGACAGCCTCGACGGCCTCGACGGCCCGGCCCTGCCCGCCGCCGCCCTCGACCCCGAGCACTGCCGGCTGACCCTGTGCACCTCCGGCTCCAGCGGCGAACCCAAGCTGATCGGCAAGACCCTGCGCCAGCTGGGCAACGAAGTAGAGGCCCTGGAAGCGCTCTGGGGCGCCGACCTGGCCGGTGCCACCCTGGTCGCCAGCGTCTCCGCCCAGCACATCTACGGCCTGCTGTTCCGCGTGCTCTGGCCGCTGTCCGCCGGCCGCCCCTTCGTGCGCCGCGCCCAGCCCTTCGCCGAAGACCTCCAGCGCGCCAGCCTCGCCGCCGCGCCCGCCGGCTTCGCCTGGGTGGCCAGCCCCGCCCTGCTCAAACGCATGGGCGACAACCTCGACTGGCCCGCCCTGGCCGCCGTGCGCCGGGTGTTCTCCTCCGGCGGCGCGCTGCCGGCGGACGCCGCCGAAGCCCTGCAACAGCGCCTCGGCCAGTGGCCGACGGAAATCTACGGCAGCTCCGAAACCGGCGGCATCGCCTGGCGCCAGGGCGGCAGCCGCTGGACGCCCTTCGCCGGCGTAGTGGTCGGCCAGGACGCCGACGGCGCCCTGCACCTCACCTCGCCCTACCTGCCCGAGGGGCACCGCGAGCAGACCGCCGACGCCGTGCGCATCGACGCCGACGGCCGCTTCGAACTGCTCGGCCGTCTCGACCGCATCGTCAAGCTGGAAGAGAAACGCATCTCCCTGCCCATGCTGGAACAGGCCCTCGGCGAACACCCCTTCGTCGCCGAAGTGCGCCTGGGCGTGGTACAGGAAAACCGCGCCTTCCTCGGCGCCCTGGTCGCCCTCTCGCCCCAGGGCCTGCACGCCCTGCGCAACGGCGGCCGCCGCGCCCTGACCGAAACCCTGCGCAAGCACCTGGCCGGCCACTGCGAAGCCATCGCCCTGCCGCGCCGCTGGCGCCTGGTGCGGCAACTGCCGTGGAGCAGCCAGGGCAAACTGCCCCAGGTGCAGGTGGACGCCCAGCTCAAGGCCCCGCGCCCGACCCGCGTCGAACCCCTCAGCGCCCACGAACAGGACGGCGAATGGCGCCTGGAGCTGGAGGTCCCCCTGGACCTCGCCCACTTCTCCGGCCACTTCACCGCCACCCCCGTACTGCCCGGCGTGGTGCAGATCGACTGGGCCCAGCACCTCGCCCGCCAGGTGATGACCCTGCCCCCGCGCTTCGCCGGCATGGAAGTCCTCAAGTTCCAGCAACTGGTCCGCCCCGGCGACCGCCTGCACCTGTCCCTGCGCTTCGACACCGACAAGGGCAAGCTCTACTTCGCCTTCCGCAACGGCGAAGCCGCCTGCTCCTCCGGGCGCATCCTGCTGGTGGCCGACCATGCCTAACACCAGCGTTGCCTTCTCAACCGTGGATATGAACCTGCCGCTCTGGATCGGCGAACACCTGCTCATGCCCTGCTCAGAAGGTGGGCGGGGCAAACGCCCCTTCAGGAGGCCGAATGCAGGCGTTGCGCAGGAGGACGAGCGGCATGGATGCCGCGAGAGGCGTGTCAGGCCATGGATGGCCTGTCGCGCCGACCTCCGGAGCGACGCCGGAGTGAGGGCACCCCGGCAAAGCCGGGGCCGGATGCAGGGGCAAGCCTTTTTGGTTTCTTTTTTGGCGACTGAAAAAAGAAACTCGCCCGGCAAGGCGAAACAGGCGCTGCCCACCATGCACGGCAATCAGCCAGACACCCACGCACTTCAAGGGGAAGCGCGCAATGTTTAAGCCCTGCGCCGTCATCCCCGTCTACAACCACGAGCACGCCCTGCCCCTGGTGGTCGACGCCCTGCGCCAGCACGGCCTGCCCTGCGTCCTGGTGGACGACGCCTCCAGCCCCGCCTGCGCCCAGGTGATGGACCAGCTGGCCACCCAGCCCGACGTCCACCTGGTGCGCCTGGCCGTCAACCAGGGCAAGGGCGGCGCCGTCATGGCCGGCCTGCGCGAAGCCGGCCGGCTGGGCTTCTCCCACGCCCTGCAGGTGGACGCCGACGGCCAGCACGACCTCGCCGACGTGCAGCGCTTCCTCGCCGCCGCCCAGGCCCGCCCGGGCGAGCTGATCTGCGGCTACCCGCAGTACGACGAAAGCGTGCCCAAGAGCCGCCTCTACGCCCGCTACCTGACCCACGTGTGGGTGTGGATCAACAGCCTCTCGCTGTCGATCCGCGACGGCATGTGCGGCTTCCGCGTCTACCCCCTGGCCCCGACCCTGGCACTCACCGAGACCACCCGCCTCGGCAAGCGCATGGACTTCGACCCGGAGGTCCTCGTGCGCCTGGCCTGGCGCAACCAGCCCATGCACTGGCTGCCGACCAAGGTGCACTACCCGCTGGACGGGCTCTCGCACTTCCGCCTGTTCCACGACAACGCGCTGATCTCGAAGATGCACGCCAAGCTGTTCTTCGGCATGTTGCTGCGCGCGCCGCTGATCCTCTGGCGCAGGTGCCGGGGATGAGCCGCGAGCACTGGGCCGACCAGCGCGAGCGCGGCAGCTTCCTGCTGATGAAGTTCACCGCGCTGATCGCGCGGCGCCTCGGGCGGCGGGTGCTCAGCCCGCTGCTGCACCTGATCGTCCTGTACTTCTTCCTCTTCGGCGGCAAGGCCCGCCGCGCGGCGCGCTACTACCAGCAGCGCCTGGCCGACTGGAGCGGCCGCCCGGAGCTGGCGCCCAGCCTCGGCTCGGTGTTCGCCCAGTTCATGGCCTTCGCCGATGCCCTCCTGGACAAGCTGGACATCTGGGGCGGGCGCATCGGCCTGGACCAGGTGGACCTGCACGACCCCAGCGGCCTGCACCAACACATGCGCAGCACACGCGGGCAGATGCTGGTGGGCGCCCACCTGGGCAACCTGGAGGTGTGCCGCGCGCTGGCCGAGCTGAGCGAGCAGGTGACCATGAACGTGCTGGTGCACACCCGCCATGCCGAACAGTTCAACCGCCTGCTGGGCGAAGCCGGGGCCACGCACCTGCGGCTGATCCAGGTCAGCGAGCTGGACCCGGCGGTCATGCTCCAATTGAGCGAACGCCTGGAGCGCGGCGAGTGGCTGGCGATTGCCGGCGACCGCGTGCCGCTGCACGGCGGTCGCAACGTCCGGGTCGACTTCCTCGGTCGTCCCGCGGCCTTCCCCCAGGGGCCCTGGCTGCTGGCCGGGCTGCTCAAGTGCCCGCTCAACCTGATGACCTGCCTGAAGATCGGCGGGCGCTACCAGGTCCACCTCGAACCCTTCGCCGAGCAGGTGCAGTGGCGCCGGGGCGAGCGTGACGCGGTGATCGAGGCCTGGGTGGCCCGCTATGCCCAACGCCTGGGCGAGCTGTGCCTGCTGGCACCGCTGCAATGGTTCAACTTCTATCCGTTCTGGAACGAACATGACGACACAACAGCCTGAACCGGTGGTGTTCGGCGAACAGCCGCTGTCCATCGAGCACGTCGTGGCCCTGTCCCAGCGCCGCGCCCCCGCCCTGCTGCAGGGCGACGCCGCCTGGCGCGAGCGCATCGCCAAGGGCGCGCGCTTCCTCGACACCCTGCTGGACAAGGAAGGCGTGATCTACGGCGTCACCACCGGCTACGGCGACTCCTGCGTGGTGGCCGTGCCGCTGGAGCAGGTGGAAGCCCTGCCGCGCCACCTGTTCACCTTCCACGGCTGCGGCCTGGGCAAGGTGCTGGACGAGGCCGCCACCCGCGCGGTGCTGGCGGCGCGCCTGCAGTCGCTGTGCCACGGGGTTTCCGGCGTGCGCGTGGAGCTGCTGGAGCGCCTGCAGGCGTTCCTCGAACACGACGTGCTGCCGGTGATCCCGGAGGAAGGCTCGGTGGGCGCCAGCGGCGACCTCACCCCGCTCTCCTACGTGGCCGCCACCCTCTCCGGCCAGCGCGAGGTGGTCTACCAGGGCCAGCGCCGCAGCGCCGCCGAGGTGCACGCCGAGCTGGGCTGGGAGCCGCTGGTGCTGCGCCCCAAGGAAGCCCTGGCGCTGATGAACGGCACCGCCGTGATGACCGCCCTGGCCTGCCTGGCCTACGCCCGTGCCGACTACCTGCTGCAACTGGCCACCCGCATCACCGCGCTCAACGTGGTGGCGCTGGAGGGCAACCCCGAGCACTTCGACGAACGCCTGTTCGCCGCCAAGCCGCACCCGGGGCAGATGCAGGTGGCCGCCTGGCTGCGCCAGGACCTGGCTATCGACGCACCGACCGCGCCGCTGCACCGCCTGCAGGACCGCTACTCGCTGCGCTGCGCGCCCCATGTGCTGGGCGTGCTGGCCGACAGCCTGGGCCTGCTGCGGCAGTTCATCGAAACCGAGCTGAACAGCGCCAACGACAACCCGCTGATCGACGCCGAGGCCGAGCGCGTGCTGCACGGCGGGCACTTCTACGGCGGCCACATCGCCTTCGCCATGGACAGCCTGAAGAACCTGGTGGGCAACGTCGCCGACCTGCTGGACCGCCAGCTCGCCCTGCTGGTGGACGTGCGCTACAACCACGGCCTGCCGAGCAACCTCTCCGGCGCGCCCCAGGCCACGGCGATGATCAACCACGGCTTCAAGGCCGTGCAGATCGGCGCCAGCGCCTGGACCGCCGAGGCGCTGAAGAACACGCTGCCGGCCAGCGTCTTCTCGCGCTCCACCGAATGCCACAACCAGGACAAGGTGAGCATGGGCACCATCGCCGCCCGCGACGCCCTGCGCAGCCTGGAACTGACCGAGCAGGTGGCCGCCGCCACCCTGCTGGCCGCCAACCAGGGCGTATGGCTGCGCCAGCGTGCCGGCGAGCGTGACCTGCCCGCGCCCCTGGCCGCCATGCACCGCCAACTGGCCGGGGACTTCCCGCCGGTGATCGAGGACCGCGCCCTGGAAGGCGAACTGCGCCTGTGCCTGGAGCGCATCCGCGCCCGCCACTGGAGGCTCTATGCGTAGCGCCGGGGTGATCCAGGCCGAGGTGGAGATCCTCGTGCCGTTCTTCGACGTGGACATGATGGAAGTGGTCTGGCACGGCCACTACGTGAAGTACCTGGAGGTGGCCCGCTGCGCCCTGCTGGACCGCATCGGCCACAACTACGGGCACATGCGCGACGCCGGCTACGCCTGGCCGATCATCGACCTGCAGCTGCGCTACGTGCGCGGCGCGCGCTTCGGCCAGCGCATCCGCGTGCGGGCGGACCTGGTGGAGTGGGAGAACCGCCTGAAGATCAACTACCTGATCACCGACGCCGAGACCGGCGAACGCATGACCCGCGCCAGCAGCGTGCAGGTGGCGGTGGAGATCGCCAGCCGCGAGATGCAGCTGGCCTCGCCCAAGGTGTTCACCGATGCCGTGGAGCGCGCCCTGCCATGATCCGCGCGCCCTGGCTGCGGGCCCTGCTGCTGGTGCCGGCGCTGCTGGCCAGCGGCCTTGCCCAGGCCTTCGACCTCGACCAGCTGGCCCAGCGCCTCGCCGCCCCGGCGGTGGTGCGCGGGCCCTTCGTGCAGGAGAAGCACCTGCGCGCCCTGCCGCAACCCCTGACCAGCACCGGCCAGTTCACCCTGGCCCGCGAAGGCGGCCTGCTCTGGCGCCTGGAAAAGCCCCTGCGCCAGGACTACCGCATCAGCGACCAGGGCATCGCCCGGCGCGTGGACGGCCAGTGGCAGGCCCAGCCCGGCCAGGACGTCGCCGCCCAGCAGAGCCGGCTGTTCCTCGCCGTGCTCAAGGGCGACCGCAGCGGCCTGGAGCGTGACTTCGCGCTGACGCTGGAGGGCGACAGCCAGCACTGGACCCTGCACCTGGCGCCGCGCGCCCTGCTGCTGCAACAGATCTTCAGCGCCATCCGCATCGAAGGGGGCGCCCTGGTGGAGCGCATCGAGCTGGTGGAAACCCAGGGCGACCGCACCCTGCTGCGCCTGCCGGCCAGCCAGGCCGCCGACACCCTGACCGCCGACGAGGCCGCCGACCTTGCGCGCTGAGCGCCTGCTGCCGCGCCTGTTCCTGCTGGCCCTGGCGGGCCTGCTGGCGCTGGCCGCCTGGCAGTGGCGCAACGGCCCGCCGGTGGCCGCCGACATGCTCGCGCTGCTGCCCCAGGGCGCCGGGGATGCGCTGGTGCGCCAGGCCGAGCAGCGCATGCAGGAACCGCTCAACCGCGAAGTCCTGCTGCTGGTGGGCCACCCCGACGCGGCGCGCGCCATCGACCTGGCCCGGCGCCTGGGCCAGGGCTGGCAGAACGACCCGCACATCGAGCGCGCCCAGTGGAGCCTGGAGGCCGACCTGCCGGCCGTGCGCCGGCAACTGCTGGACAGCCGCCTGGCGCTGCTCGGTGCTGCGGACCGCACGCGCCTGGAACAGCAGCCGGAGGCCTTCGTCGCCGCCCGCGCCGAACGCCTCTTCGACCCCTTCGCCAGCACCGGCCTGGTGGCCACCGAGGACGACTGGCTGGGCCTGGCCGGCCTCGGCCAGCAGGCCCTGGTGCCCGCCGGGCGGGTGCGGGCCGACCTGGCCAGCGGCGCGCTGCTGGTGAAGGACGGCGACACCACCTGGGCGCTGCTGCGGCTGCGCACCCGTGACGGCGCCTTCGACATGCAGACCCCGCCCTGGCTGGCCGGGCAGGTGGCCCAGGCCCGCCAGCAGGTGGAAGCCGAGGGTGGCCGGTTGCTGGCCGCCAGCGGGCTGCTGCACGCAGCCGCCGGCCAGGCCAAGGCCAGCCGCGAGATCGCACTGATCGGCGGCGGCGCCAGCCTCGGCACGCTGTTGCTGATGCTGGTGGTGTTCCGCCGCCCGCGCACCCTGCTCAGCCTGCTGCCGGTGGCCCTGGCCCTGGGCGCGGGCTGCACCGCCTGCGTGCTGGTGTTCGGCGAGATCAACGCGCTGACCCTGGTGCTCGGCGCCAGCCTCACCGGGGTCGCCGCCGACTACCCGCTGCACTACCTCAGCAAGGGCTGGAGCGACCCGCGCTGGCGCGCCTGGGACGCGGTGCGCGCCACCCTGCCCGGCCTCAGCCTGAGCCTGGGCACCAACCTGGTGGGCTACCTGGCCCTGGCCTTCACCCCCTTCCCGGCGCTGACCCAGATCGCGGTGTTCTCCGCCGCCGGGCTGGTGGCCGCCTACCTCTGCTCGGTGTGCCTGCTGCCGGCCCTGCTCGGCGGCCTGCGCCTGGCCCCGCCGACGGCGCCGCTGCGCCTGGCCGAGGGCCTGCTGGCCCGCCGCACGGCGCTGCTGGCGCGCACCGGCAGCCTGCCCTGGCTGCTGGCCCTGCTGGCCTTCTGCGCCGCCGGGGTGTGGCAGGTGCGCCCGCAGAACGACCTGCGCCAGTGGCTCGGCGCCGAGCCGCAGCTGCTGGACGAAGCCCGCGAGATCGCCCGCCTCACCGGCCTGCAGCCCACCAGCCAGTTCTTCCTGGTGCGCGCCACCGACGAGGCCCAGTTGCTGGAACGCCAGGCCGCCCTCACCGAGCGCCTGGACCGGGCGGTGGCCGACGGCCAGTTGCAGGGCTACCGCGCCCTCAGCCAGCTGGCGGCACCGCCCAGCCGCCTGGCGGCCCTGCACCAGGCCCTGGAGGCCCTGCCCACCCATTGGCAGCCGCTGCTGGACCTGGGCCTGCCGCTGGACGCCCTGGAGGCCGAGCGCGCGCGCCTGCTGAACACCCC
Source organism: Pseudomonas sp. SLBN-26 (assembly GCF_006715895.1). Classification (NCBI taxonomy): domain Bacteria; kingdom Pseudomonadati; phylum Pseudomonadota; class Gammaproteobacteria; order Pseudomonadales; family Pseudomonadaceae; genus Pseudomonas; species Pseudomonas sp. SLBN-26. Next base: position 4,845,122 of record NZ_VFOB01000001.1, on the reverse strand, counting down.
GCCGCTGTCCCTGGAGGCGGCCCTGGCCGGCCCCCTGGGCGAGGCCTGGCGCCCGCTCTGGCTGGGGCGTGATGCCCAGGGCCGGGTGGCCGGCATCGTCAGCCTGCAAGGCGCGGCCTCCCCGGCGCTGCTGGAGCAGGCCGCGGCCGGGCTGGAGGGCGTGCAGGCGGTGGACCGCATCGGTGAGCTGAACCGGCTGTTCGCCGCCACCCAGGTCAGCGCGGCCGAGCTGAAACTGGCCTCCTGTGCGGTGATCCTGCTGTTGCTGTGCCTGCCCTTCGGCCTCGGCGGCGCGCTGCGGGTGGTGGCGCTGCCGCTGCTGGCGGCGCTGGCGTCCCTGGCCTGCCTCGGCTGGCTGGGCCAGCCGCTGACGCTGTTCAGCCTGTTCGGGCTGCTGCTGGTGACGGCCATCGGCGTGGACTACGCGATCCTCATGCGCGAGGCGGTGGGCGGCGCAGCGGTGAGCCTGCTGGGCACGCTGCTGTCGGGCCTGACCAGCTGGCTGTCGTTCGGCCTGCTGCTGCTCAGCCAGACCCCGGCCATCGCCAATTTCGGCCTGACCATCAGCCTCGGGCTGTTCTTCTGCTTCCTGCTGGCGCCCTGGGCCCAGGCGGACGTGCCCCGCGGCCAGGAGCTGCCGGCATGACTCTGGTGCTGTTCTGGATCGGCCTGCTGGGGCTGTTCGCCCTGTTCACCCGGGTGGGTCGCCTGCTGGGGCTGATCCCCATCGTCAGCCAGTTGCTGCTGGCCAGCTTCGGCCTGCCCCTGGTGATGCTCTGGCTGGCCACGCCGGTGGGCCTGGACAACGCCCAGGTGCTCGCCGCGCCCTGGCTCAAGCCGCTGTACGGGTTGGCCTTTACCCTGCTGCTGGGGCACATCCTCAGCGACGTGATCGACCTGCGCCTGGAGGCGGCCAGCGTGAAGATCGCGCTGCCGAGCTTCTTCGTGCCGTTCTTCTGCGGCCTGGCCTGCGCCACCTGGCTGTTGCCGACGGCGAGCGGGCTGTCGAACGTGGCGGTGGGGCTGCTGTTCGCCCTCACCGCGATCCCGGTGCTGTTCCTCTACCTGCGCCACCTGGGCTACCCGGAGCCGACCATCCGCCGCCTGCTGCAGGCGGCGATCCTGATGGACCTGATGTGCTGGTGCCTGTTCGGCCTGGCCCAGGGCAGCGCCGCGCCCACCACCCTGCTCTGGCCGCTGCTGGCCGCGCTGCTGCCGCTGGCGCTGTATCTGGTGCGGGTGCGCGCGCCGCTGGTCTACAGCCTGGCCTTCTTCGCCCTGCTGCTGACCCTGCAACAGCTCAAGCTCAATGCCCTGGTGTTCGGCATCGCCTACCTGCTGGTGATGGCGGCGCTGCGCGTGCCCTTCCGCCTGCCGCTGCCGGTGGCGGTGTTCCACGCCCTGCAGGTGTGGCTGGCGGTGCCGCTGATCCTCGCCTACGGCCTGCTGCAGATCGACTGGCACACGGCCTGGCAGGGCTATTCCTGGGTGCAGTTCAGTGCGCTGCTGGTGCTGCCGGTGCTGAGCAAGCTGGCGGGCAACTGGCTGGGGCTGTCCTGGGCCGAGGGCCGCCTGGCCGCGAGCCCGGCGAAATGGCGCCAGAGCGTGCTGCTCAATACCCGCGGGCTGACCGAGATCGTCTTCCTCAACCTCCTGTTCCAGCAGCAGATCATCAGCGCGCAGCTGTACTTCGCGCTGATGCTGATGGGACTGATCGCCACCCTGTTGCCGGCCCTGACCCAACGCGCCCGGGCCGTTCCCTCTACCGTTTCGGAAAGGAGTCCCCATGAAGTCCATTGAAGTCCAGCAACGCCAGGTGGTGGTGATCGGTGCCGGCCCCTCCGGCGCCATCGCCGCCGCCCTGCTCAAGCGCAAGGGCCACGACGTGCTGATCCTCGAGCGCCAGCGCTTCCCGCGCTTCTCCATCGGCGAGAGCCTGCTGTCCCACTGCCTGGACTTCGTCGAGGAAGCGGGGATGCTCGACGCGGTGATGGCCGCCGGCTTCCAGGTCAAGCACGGCGCGGCCTTCGCCTGGGGCGAGCGCTACACCGACTTCGACTTCCGGGAGAAATTCACCCCCGGCAAGGGCAGCACCTTCCAGGTGCAGCGGGCGCCCTTCGACCAGTTGCTGGCCGATGAGGCGGCACGCCAGGGCGTGGAGATCCGCTACGAGGAGGAGATCATCGCCGCCGACTTATCCAGCGACTGCCCGCGCCTGACCGTGCAGCGCCTGGACGGCAGCCAGTACCAGGTGGAAACCGCCTTCGTGCTCGACGGCAGCGGCTACGGCCGGGTGCTGCCGCGCCTGCTGGACCTGGAGGCGCCGTCCAGCTTCCCGGTGCGCCAGGCGGTGTTCACCCACATCGAGGACCGCATCGACGACCCGGCCTTCGACCGCGAGAAGATCCTCATCACCATCCACCCCGAGTACCGCGACGTGTGGTTCTGGCTGATCCCCTTCAGCAACGGCCGCTGCTCCCTGGGCGTGGTCGGTGAAAGCAGCCACTTCGCCAACCGCCCGGAGGACCTGGACGCCTGCCTGAAGGCCTTCGTCGCCGAGACGCCGAACCTGCGCCGCCTGCTGGCCAATGCCGTGTGGGACACCCCGGCCCGCGCCCTGGGCGGCTACTCGGCCAACGTGAAGACCCTGCACGGCCCGGGCTTCGCCCTGCTGGGCAACGCCGCCGAGTTCCTCGACCCGGTGTTCTCCTCCGGCGTGACCATCGCCATGCGCTCGTCGAGCATGGCGGCGAACCTGCTGGACCGTCAGTTGAACGGCGAGCCGGTGGACTGGGAAAGCGACTTCGCCACGCCGCTGAAGAAGGGCGTGGACGCCTTCCGCGCCTATGTGGAGGGCTGGTACGAGGGCACCTTCCAGGACGTGATCTTCTACCAGGGCGGCTCGCCGGAGATCCGCGGGATGATCTGCTCGATCCTCGCCGGCTACGCCTGGGACACCCGCAACCCCTTCGTCGCCGAGCCCAAGCGCCGGCTGCGGATGATCAGCGAACTGTGCGCGGCGCAGTGAGGGCATGAGCATGCAGCGCGCCGCCGCCACCTACGTCGAGGAAACCCGCTTCGGCTTCTGGTTCCTGCAGAGCCACACCTGGGAGCACCACGTGCTGCGGGTGGCGATCAACGACCTCAAGGGCCTGTTCCACGCGCCGCTGCCGGAGGCGCCGGTGCTGCTGGACGCCGGCTGCGGCCAGGGCAAGTCCTTCCGCCTGCTGGCGGACGCCTTCGCGCCGTCGCGGATGATCGGCCTGGACGCCGACCCGCACAGCCTCGACTGCGCCCGCGCCGAAGCCGAGCGCCAGGGGCTGGCGGTGGAGCTGCTGGCCAGCGACTGCGCCGAGCTGCAGCTGCCGGACGCCAGCGTGGACCTGCTGTTCTGCCACCAGACCTTCCACCACCTGGTGGAGCAGGAGCGCGCCCTGGCGGAGTTCTGGCGGGTGCTGAAGCCGGGCGGCTACCTGCTGTTCGCCGAGTCCACGCGCTACTACATCGACACCTGGGTGATCCGCTGGCTGTTCCGCCACCCGATGCATGTGCAGCGCACCGCCGCCGAGTACGAGGCGATGGTGCGCGACCAGGGCTTCGTGTTCGAGCCGCGCAACGTCTCCTACCCCTACCTGTGGTGGAGCCGCTCCAGCGACTTCGGCCTGCTGGAGCGCTGGGGCCTGCGCACGCCACCCCCGCCCGGGCAACGCAACGAGACGCTGGTGAACCTGGTGGCCCGCAAGCCCCTGGAGGCACCGGCAGCATGACCTGGCGCGCGCTGACCCTGCTGGCCTGCCTGCTGCTGGCCGCCTGTGCCGGGACCACCCCGGTGCCGGCGCGCGTGCCGCCGCTGGGGCTGCCGCTGTCGCTGCACGTGGCACGGGAGGCCCAGGGCGAGCAGCGCGACTGGCTGCTGGTGGTGCAGGACGAGGGCGGCGTGCTGCGCTGGTCGCTGTTCGATCCGCTGGGCGTGCCCCTGGCGCGCCAGCGCCTGGAGGCCGGCGCCTGGCACAACGACGGCCTGCTGCCGCCCAACCCCGAAGCCCGCGAGCTGTTCGCCGCGCTGCTCTACGCGCTGGTGCCTTCCGAGGTCCTGCCCCGCGTCTACGCCGGCATTCACCAGCAGGTGGGCGCCGACGGCAGCCGCGAGCTGGATGGCCGCTGGCGGGTGGCCTACCGCACGCCCCTGCAATTCGACCTGCAACGCCGCGAAGGACCGCATTACCGCATCAGCCCGCTGACGGGCGAGGAGCCTCGATGACCGCATCCCTCAACGCACTGGGCCTGGTCTGTGCCCTGGGCCAGGGCAAGGCCGCCGTGGCCCGCAACCTCCTGGCCGGCGATACCGCCGGCATGCGCCCCCACGCCGACTGGGTGCCTGAGCGCACCCTGACCCTCGGCGCGGTGGACGCCGAACTGCCGGCACTGCCGGCCGAGCTGGCCGCCTGCGACAGCCGCAACAACCGCCTGCTGCTGGCCGCCGCCCTGGAGATCGAGCCGGAACTGCGCGCCGCCGTGGCCCGCCATGGCGCGGCACGGGTGGGCGTGGTGCTGGGCACCAGCACCTCGGGCATCCAGGAAGCCAGCCTGGGCATCGGTGAGCAGCTGCGCACCGGCGCCCTGCCGGCGGACTACCGCTACGCCCAGCAGGAGCTGGTGGCGCCGGCGGCCTTCCTGGCGGCCTGGCTGGGCAGCGCCGGCCCGGCCTACTGCATTTCCACCGCCTGCACCTCCAGCGCCCGGGCCCTGCTCAGCGCGCGCCGCCTGCTGCAGCTGGGGGTGTGCGATGCGGTGGTGTGCGGCGGGGTGGACTCGCTGTGCGGGCTGACCCTGAACGGCTTCGCCGCGCTGGAGGCGGTCTCCGACAGCCTGTGCAACCCGCTCTCGCGCAACCGCCGGGGCATCAACATCGGCGAGGGCGCGGCGCTGTTCCTGATGGAGCGCGACGCCGGCGGCATCGCCCTGCTGGGCGCGGGTGCCGGCTCCGATGCGCACCACATCTCCGCCCCCGAGCCCAGCGGCCTGGGGGCCCAGCGCGCGATGCGCCAGGCCCTGGCCGATGCCGGGCTGGAGCCGTCAGCGATCGACTACCTGAACCTGCACGGCACGGCCACCCAGCACAACGATGCGATGGAGAGCCTGGCCACCACGGCGGTGTTCCCCGAGGGCGTGCCGGCTTCGTCCACCAAGCCGCTGACCGGCCACACCCTGGGCGCCGCCGGGGCCCTGGAGGCGGCCTTCTGCTGGCTGGCCCTGAGCCCATGGAACCCGGAGCACCGCCTGCCGCCCCACCGCTGGGACGGCGAGCCCGACCCCGAGCTGCCGGCCCTGCGCCTGGTGGACGGGGCCTCGCGCCTGCCTACCCAGCGCCCGCGCCGCCTGATGAGCAACTCCTTCGCCTTCGGCGGCAGCAACATCAGCCTGATTCTCGGAGACGCGCCATGAGCGATTGGCCGATAGCCGAACTGGTCCCCCATGCCGGGGACATGATCCTGATCGACCAGGTCCTGCGCTTCGGCGACGAGGACGTGGAAACCCGCCTGACCGTGCGCCCGGGGTTGTTCACCCAGGACGACGGCAGCCTGCCGGCCTGGGTCGGCGTGGAACTGATGGCCCAGAGCATCGCCGCCTATGCCGGCTGCCAGGCCCGTCAGGCGGGACAACCGGTGGAGCTGGGCTTTCTGCTCGGCACCCGCCACTACCAATGCAACGTCGACCGCTTCCCGGCCGGCGTGGACCTGCACATCACCGCCACCCGCTCCCTGCAGGACGACAGCGGCATGGGCGTCTTCGAATGCCGCCTGACCGGGCCGGGCGTCGAGGCCTTCGCCCGCCTCAACGTCTTCCGTCCGCCGCAGGTGGCGAGCTACCTGGAGGAACCCCAAGCATGACCGAGACCATCCTGGTCACCGGCTCCAGCCGCGGCATCGGCCGCGCCATCGCCCTGCGCCTGGCGCGCTCGGGCTACGACCTGGTGCTGCATTGCCGCTCGCGCCGCGACGAGGCCGAGGCGGTGAAGGCCGAGATCGAAGCCCTGGGCCGCAACGCCCGGGTGCTGCAGTTCGACGTTTCCGACCGCGCCGCCTGCCGCGAGCAGCTGGAGGCCGACGTGGAGGCCCACGGCGCCTATTACGGGGTGGTGTGCAACGCCGGCCTGACCCGCGACGGCGCCTTCCCGGCGCTGACCGACGAGGACTGGGACAGCGTGCTGCGCACCAACCTGGACGGCTTCTACAACGTGCTGCACCCGCTGAGCATGCCGATGATCCGTCGCCGCAAGCCGGGGCGCATCGTCTGCATCACCTCGGTGTCGGGGCTGGTGGGCAACCGCGGGCAGGTCAATTACAGCGCCTCCAAGGCCGGGGTGATCGGTGCCGCCAAGGCGCTGGCCATCGAGCTGGCCAAGCGCCGCATCACGGTCAACTGCGTGGCGCCGGGGCTGATCGACACCGAGATCCTCGATGAGCGGGTGCCGGTGGAGGAGATCCTCAAGATGATCCCGGCCCAGCGCATGGGCACGCCGGAAGAGGTGGCCGGTGCGGTGAATTTCCTGATGTCCGAGGAGGCCGGCTACATCACCCGGCAGGTCCTCGCTGTGAACGGTGGGCTGTGCTGATGAAACGTGTAGTGGTCACCGGCATGGCCGGCATCACCTCCCTGGGCGACGACTGGGACAGTATCTGGAGCCATTTCACGGCCAACCGCAGCGGTATCCGCCGGATGGACGAGTGGGACCGCTTCGCCGAGCTGAACACCCGCCTGGCCGGGCCCATCGACGGCTTCACCACGCCGTCGCACTGGACCCGCAAGCAGATGCGCAGCATGGGGCGGGTCTCGAAGCTGTCGGTCTACGCCGCCGAGCGGGCCCTGGCGGACGCCGGGCTGGCGGGCGACGAGCGCATCCGTGACGGGCGCATGGGCGTGGCCTGCGGGTCGTCCACCGGCAGCACCGAGGAGATCAAGGCCTTCGGCAACATGCTGCTGAACTCGGTGGCCGACGGCCTCAACGCCAACTCCTACGTGCGCATGATGCCGCACACGGCGGCGGCCAATATCAGCATCTTCTTCGGCCTCAAGGGCCGGCTGATCCCCACCTCCAGCGCCTGCACCAGCGGCAGCCAGGGCATCGGCTACGCCTACGAGGCGATCAAGTTCGGCCGCCTGCCGATGATGCTGGCCGGCGGTGCGGAGGAGCTCTGCCCCACCGAGGCGATGGTGTTCGATGCGCTCTACGCCACCAGCCTGAAGAACGATGCGCCGCACACCTCGCCGCGCCCCTACGACACCGGCCGCGACGGCCTGGTGATCGGCGAGGGGGCCGGCATCCTGGTGCTGGAGGAACTGGAGCATGCCCTGGCCCGTGGCGCGCGGATCCACGCCGAGATCGTCGGTTTCGGCTGCAACGCCGATGGCCAGCACACCACCAAGCCGGAGCAGGCGACGATGCGCGGGGCAATGGAACTGGCCTTGCAGGACGCGGGCCTGCCGCCTTCGGCCATCGGCTACGTGAATGGCCACGGCACCGCCACCGAGCAGGGCGACGTGGCGGAGACCCTCGCCACCAGCAGCCTGTTCGGCGCGCAGATGCCCATCAGCTCGCAGAAGAGCTTCCTCGGCCACACGCTGGGTGCCTGCGGCGCGCTGGAGTCCTGGTTCAGCATCGAGATGATGAACCGCGACCAGTACATCCACACCCTCAACCTGGACGCGGTGGACCCGGCCTGCGGCGAGCTGGACTACCTGCGCGACGGCCCGCGCCAGATGAGCAACGAGTACGTGATGAACAACAACTTCGCCTTCGGCGGGGTCAACACCTCGTTGATCTTCCGTCGCTGGCGCTGACACGGAGCCCCACGATGAAAGGAACACGTCCCCTCGCCGTCCTCGCGCTGGCCCTGGCACTGGCCACCGGCTGCAGCACCCAGCGCCCGGTCCTGAACCCCCACGAGCCGGTGCCGCCCAGCCTGAACGTGAGCCAGTCGCAGATGCAGGCGGCCATCCTCGCGGCGCTGCAGGCCCGCGACTGGACGCCGACCCGCGTCACGCCGACCGAGATCAGCGCCAGCATCAATGTGCGCAACCGTCATCGCGCGGAGATCGCCATCGTCTACAGCCCCCTGGACTTCGACATCCAGTACCGCAACAGCAGCGGGCTGAACTACGAGAACGGCGAGATCCACCGCAACTACAACCGCTGGGTGAACAACCTCAGCAACACCATCCTGCGCGAGATCCAGACCCGCGCAGCGATCGCCGGACAATGACCCCAAAAGCCGTCAAGGAGACGACCATGCAACGCAAGACCTGGACCGCCGTAGCCCTGCTCACCGCCACCCTGCTGCCGGGCATCAGCCAAGCCCGCGATACGACGCACTTCCTCGACTTCAACTCCGTGGTCGCCGAGGCCGTGCAGGCCGGCCGCCTGGACGGCACCGTGAAGTTCTACCTGGCGGGCAACACCCCGGCGGGCCAGGTGACGGTGATCAACCCGAACGTGACCACCAGCCAGAAGACCAACGCCTTCAACAAGACCGACGAGGAAGCCTGCCGCTGGGCCCTGCAATCGGCGCTGATCCGCCTGCAGAACGCGGCCAAGTCCGCCGGTGCCAACGCGGTGGTCGACATCGCCAGCAACTACAAGAACAAGGAGTACAAGGACAGCGCCAAGTACGAGTGCCACGCCGGTGCGCTGATGGCGGGCGTTGCCCTGAAGGGCAAGGTGGCCAACGTCAAGTAAGCCGCGTTGCCGTGAAGAGAGGCCGCCTTGTGCGGCCTTTTTGCTTTCTGGCGGCAGTGGGCTCGGCCGCCCTTCAAGGGCCCGCCGATACACGCCTGATCCTCGGAAATTTCCTTCAAGGCCCTACGCCCGGGCGCCCCAGGACCCCGTGCTAGCCTCGCGGCCCCGCGCTTGCGGGTCTCCAAACTCCAACAAGAAGGAACAAGCCGTGCGTGTACGTTTTGCCATCGCCACCCTGGCCCTCGCCCTCACCACCGGTTGCGCCACCGGCCTGAACTCGGTGCAGAAGGCCGAGCTGGACCACTACGAAGCCCGCGGCATGGCGGTGCAGGAAAAGAACCCGGGCCTGGGCGCGGGTTTGGGCCTGCTGCCGGGCGGCGGGTCGTTCTACGGGCGGGAGTACGGCTTCGGGGTGGTCAACCTGCTGCTGTGGCCGCTGTCGATCCTCTGGGACCCGGTGAGCGGCTACGAGGCGTCGCGCTCCATCAACTACCAGGCCACCCGTACCCACATCGAACGGCAGCGCAAGAAGGCGCTGGACGAGCTGGACGCGAAACTGGCGGGCAATGAGATCGACCTGAAGGAATACACGCTGCAGCGGCGCCAGGTGGAGGAGCGCTACACGGCTTACTGACACGCCTGCGTGGACATGAAAAAGGCCGCTGATGCGGCCTTTTTCATTGGGGTGGCGATCAGCCGTGGTACTGGGCCGACAGCTCGTGGACGGCTTCGAAGAAGGCGCCGGCGTGGGCCGGGTCCACTTCGGGGGTGATGCCGTGGCCGAGGTTGAAGACGTGGCCGGTGCCCTGGCCGTAGGCGGCGAGGATGCGGCTGACTTCGTTGCGGATGGCGGTGGGGCTGGCGTAGAGCACGGACGGGTCCATGTTGCCCTGCAGGGCGACCTTGCCGCCGACCCGGGCGCGGGCGCTGCCGATGTCGCAGGTCCAGTCCAGGCCGAGGGCTTCGGCGCCGGTGTCGGCCATGGACTCCAGCCACAGGCCGCCGCCCTTGGTGAAGAGGATGACGGGGATGCGGCGGCCTTCGTGCTCGCGGATCAGGCCGTCGACGATCTGCTTCATGTAGGCCAGGGAGAATTCCTGGTAGGCCGCTGCGGAGAGGGCGCCGCCCCAGGAGTCGAAGATCTGCACGGCCTGGGCGCCGGCGAGGATCTGGCCGTTGAGGTAGGTGGTGACCGAGCGGGCCAGCTTGTCCAGCAGGGCGTGCATGGCCTGCGGGTCGTTGTAGAGCATGGCCTTGGATTTGCGGAAGTCGCGGCTGGAGCCGCCTTCGACCATGTAGGTGGCGAGCGTCCAGGGGCTGCCGGAGAAGCCGATCAGCGGGACGCGGCCATCGAGTTCGCGACGGATGGTGCGCACGGCGTCCATGACGTAGCCCAGGTCTTCCTCGGCGTCGGGGATGGGCAGGGCGTCGATGTCGGCGCGGGTGTTGATCACCTTGCGGAAGCGCGGGCCTTCGCCGGTCTCGAAGTACAGGCCCTGGCCCATGGCGTCGGGGATGGTGAGGATGTCGGAGAAGAGGATGGCCGCGTCCAGCTGCGGGTAGCGGTCCAGGGGCTGCAGGGTCACTTCGCAGGCCAGTTGCGGGTTCATGCACAGGCTCATGAAGTCACCGGCCTTGGCGCGGGTGGCGCGGTACTCGGGCAGGTAACGACCGGCCTGGCGCATCATCCAGACGGGGGTGACGTCGACGGGCTGCTTGAGCAGGGCGCGAAGGAAGCGGTCGTTCTTCAGAGCGGTCATGGCAGGTTCCCAGCAAAAAAGTGCCGGCATTTTCGCAAAGCCCAACGCAAAAGGCACGGCGGGTGCCGTGCCTTTTGTCTTTCGCGACAGAATGTCGCGGCGAAGGGCTACAGGCCGAGGGGCAGTTGGCGCCCCGTCGGCCCACATGGCCTGCAGGGGGGACCGCGCTTTATCGGTCCACCTTCCGTGTTCACCGGCCACTCCGCCTGGTGGATGCCAAGAGCGGCATCCACCCTGCGCACTGGCGGCGTGTGGCTTGCCGCTTAAACGCCCAGGTAGTCGAGGATGCCTTCGGCGGCGGTGCGGCCTTCGAAGATCGCGGTGACCACCAGGTCGGAGCCGCGCACCATGTCGCCACCGGCGAAGACCTTGGGGTTGCTGGTCTGGTGCTTGTACTGCGCCTGGGCCGGGGCGACGACGCGACCCTGGCTGTCGATGCGGATGTCGAACTGCTCGAACCACGGCGCCGGGCTGGGACGGAAGCCGAAGGCGATCAGCACGGCTTCGGCCGGGATGATCTCTTCGGAACCGGGGATCGGCTCGGGGCTGCGACGGCCACGGGCGTCGGGCTCGCCGAGGCGGGTTTCGACGACCTTGACGCCTTCCACCTTGCCGTCGCCGACGATGGCGATGGGCTGGCGGTTGAAGAGGAACTTCACGCCCTCTTCCTTGGCGTTCTTCACCTCTTTGCGCGAGCCGGGCATGTTCTCTTCGTCACGGCGGTAGGCACAGGTGACGGCCTTGGCGCCCTGGCGGATGGAGGTGCGGTTGCAGTCCATGGCGGTGTCGCCGCCGCCGAGGACGACGACGCGCTTGCCCTTCATGTCGACGAAGTCCTCGGGGGACTTCTCGAAGCCGAGGTTGCGGTTGACGTTGGCGATGAGGAAGTCCAGCGCGTCATGCACGCCGGGCAGGTCTTCGCCGGGGAAGCCGCCCTTCATGTAGGTGTAGGTGCCCATGCCCATGAACACGGCATCGAACTCACCGAGCAGCTGCTCCATGGTGATGTCCTTGCCGACTTCGGTGTTGAGGCGGAACTCGATGCCCATGCCGGTGAAGACTTCGCGGCGACGGCTGAGGACGTGCTTCTCGAGCTTGAACTCGGGGATGCCGAAGGTCAGCAGGCCGCCGATCTCGGGGTTCTTGTCGAACACCACGGGGGTCACGCCGTTGCGCACCAGGACGTCGGCACAGCCGAGGCCGGCCGGGCCGGCGCCGATGACGGCGACGCGCTTGCCGGTGGGCTTGACCTTGGACATGTCCGGGCGCCAGCCCATGGCGAAGGCGGTGTCGGTGATGTACTTCTCCACCGAGCCGATGGTGACCGCGCCGAAGCCATCGTTGAGGGTGCAGGCCCCTTCGCAGAGACGGTCCTGCGGGCAGACGCGGCCGCAGACCTCGGGCAGGGTGTTGGTCTGGTGGGACAGTTCGGCGGCGGCGAGGATGTTGCCTTCGGAGACCAGCTTCAGCCAGTTGGGGATGAAGTTGTGGACCGGGCACTTCCATTCGCAATAGGGGTTGCCGCAGCCCAGGCAGCGGTGGGCCTGGTCGGCCGCCTGCTGGGGCTTGAAGGTGTCGTAGATCTCGACGAATTCCTTTTTGCGCTGGCGCAGCAGTTTCTTCTTCGGATCCTTGCGCCCGACCTCGATGAACTGGAAGTCGTTGTTCAGACGTTCAGTCATTTGGAAAACCTCTTAACAGCAGCGGCACGTCAGGGCGGCACGCTGCAAGACTCATCACGGTTGGCCAGCGGGCCCGGCGTCGGTGACGCGCGGGCTCGCGGCTCGGGCGCTTGTTATTGCGGGTTGGCTCGGGTGCTGGAGAGCAGCGACGCGAGGTTCGCAGCCTTCGGCTTGACCAGCCAGAACCGGCGCAGGTAGTCGTCCAGGTTTTCCAGCAGGTGGGCACCCCAGTCGCTGGAGGTTTCCTTGACGTACTCCACCAGCACGCTGTGCAGGTGGCTGCGGTAGGCCTCCATGGACTCGTTGCTGATGCGCTGGATTTCCACCAGTTCGTGGTTGACCCGGTCGACGAAGCTGTTGTCCATGTCCAGCACGTAGGCGAAGCCGCCGGTCATGCCGGAACCGAAGTTGTAGCCGGTCTTGCCGAGGACGCAGACGAAGCCGCCGGTCATGTATTCGCAGCAATGGTCGCCGGTACCTTCCACGACGGCATGGGCGCCGGAGTTGCGCACGCCGAAGCGCTCGCCGGCGGTACCGGCGGCGAACAGCTTGCCGCCGGTGGCGCCGTAGAGGCAGGTGTTGCCGATGATGGCCGACTCCTGGCTCTTGAACGGGCTGCCCTTGGGCGGGGTGATGACCAGCTTGCCGCCGGTCATGCCCTTGCCGACGTAGTCGTTGGCATCGCCTTCGAGGTAGAGGTCCAGGCCGCCGGCGTTCCACACGCCGAAGCTCTGGCCGGCGGTGCCCTTGAAGCGGAAGGTCACGGGGGTGTCCTTCATGCCCTGGTTGCCGTAGCGACGGGCGATCTCGCCGGAGATGCGTGCGCCGATGGAGCGGTCGCAGTTGCCGATGGTGAGGTCGAAGCAGCCACCGGACTTGCTCTCGATGACGCCCTTGGCCATGTCCCACATGCGCTCGGCCAGCAGGCCGGGGTCGAACGGCGGGTTGCGGTCCACCTGGCAGTACTGGGGCTTGTCGGCCGGAATGCGGTCGCTGCCCAGCAGGGGGGTGAGGTCGAGGTTGCCCTGCTTGGCGGTTTCGCCCGGCAGGATGTCCAGCAGGTCGGTGCGGCCGATCAGTTCGCCGAGGCTGCGCACGCCGACGCGGGCCAGCCACTCGCGGGTTTCTTCGGCGACGTAGGTGAAGAAGTTCATCACCATTTCGACGGTGCCGATGAAGTGGTCCTTGCGCAGCTTGTCGTTCTGGGTGGCGACGCCGGTGGCGCAGTTGTTCAGGTGGCAGATGCGCAGGTACTTGCAGCCCAGGGCGATCATCGGGGCGGTGCCGAAGCCGAAGCTCTCGGCGCCGAGGATGGCGGCCTTGATGACGTCGAGGCCGGTCTTCAGGCCGCCGTCGGTCTGCACGCGGACCTTGCCGCGCAGGTCGTTGCCACGCAGGGTCTGGTGCGCTTCGGAGAGGCCCAGTTCCCAGGGGCTGCCGGCGTACTTGATGGAGGTCAGCGGGGAGGCGCCGGTGCCGCCGTCATAGCCGGAGATGGTGATCAGGTCGGCATAGGCCTTGGCCACGCCGGCGGCGATGGTGCCGACGCCAGGCTCGGCCACGAGCTTCACCGAGACCAGGGCCTGGGGGTTGACCTGCTTGAGGTCGTAGATCAGCTGGGCCAGGTCTTCGATGGAGTAGATGTCGTGGTGCGGCGGCGGCGAGATCAGGGTGACGCCGGGCACGGCATAGCGCAGGCGGGCGATCAGGCCGTTGACCTTGCCGCCAGGCAGCTGGCCACCTTCGCCGGGCTTGGCACCCTGGGCGACCTTGATCTGCAGCACTTCGGCGTTGACCAGGTACTCGGGGGTGACGCCGAAGCGGCCGGTGGCGACCTGCTTGATCTTGGAGCTGCGCACGGTGCCGTAGCGGGCCGGGTCTTCGCCACCCTCGCCGGAGTTGGAGCGCGCGCCCAGGCGGTTCATGGCCTCGGCGATGGCTTCGTGGGCTTCGGGCGAGAGGGCGCCGAGGGAGATGCCGGCGGAGTCGAAGCGCTTGAGGATGTCGCCGACGGGCTCGACGTCATCGAGGGACAGGGGCTGGGTGCTCTCCTTGACCTTGAGCAGGTCGCGGATCATGGACACCGGGCGCTGGTCCACCAGGGCGCTGTACTGCTTGTAGGTCTCGTAGCTGCCCTGCTGCACGGCGGCCTGCAGGGTGTTGACCACGTCGGGGTTGTAGGCGTGGTACTCGCCGCCGTAGACGAACTTGAGCAGGCCGCCCTGCTGGATCGGCTTGCGGTTGCTCCAGGCTTCCTGGGCGAGCAGCTTCTGTTCGCTCTCGATGTCGACGAAGCGGGCGCCCTGGATGCGGCTGGCAACGCCACGGAAGCTGAGGTCGACGACTTCGTCGGCCAGGCCGACGGCTTCGAACAGCTGGGCGCCACGGTAGGAGGCGATGGTGGAGATGCCCATCTTCGAGAGGATCTTCAGCAGGCCCTTGGAGATGCCTTTGCGGTAGTGCTTGAAGACTTCGTAGAGGTCGCCGAGGACTTCGCCGGTGCGGATCAGGTCGGCCAGTACTTCGTAGGCGAGGTAGGGGTAGACGGCGGAGGCGCCGAAGCCCACCAGGACGGCGAAGTGGTGCGGGTCGCGGGCGGTGGCGGTCTCGACCAGGATGTTGCAGTCGCAGCGCAGGCCCTGCTCCACCAGGCGGTGGTGCACGGCGCCGACGGCCAGGGAGGCGTGGGCGGGCAGCTTGCCGGGGGCGATGTTGCGGTCGGTGAGGACCAGCAGCACCTTGCCGGCGCGCACGGCTTCTTCGGCCTGGTCGGCGATGTTGCGCACGGCGGCTTCGAGGCCGATGGACTCGTCGTAGTTGAGGTCGATGACCTGGCGCTCGAAACCTTCGCGGTCGAGGGTCATCAGCGCGCGCCACTTGGCCGGGGAAATCACCGGGCTGCTGAGGATGACGCGGCTGGCATGGGCCGGGGACTCGGAGAAGATGTTGCGCTCGGCGCCCAGGCAGATCTCCAGGGACATGACGATGGCTTCGCGCAGCGGGTCGATCGGCGGGTTGGTGACCTGCGCGAACTGCTGGCGGAAGTAGTCGTAGGTGGAGCGCACGCGCTTGGACAGGACGGCCATGGGGGTGTCGTCGCCCATGGAGCCGACCGCTTCCTGGCCCTGCTCGGCGAGCGGGCGCAGTACCTGGTCACGCTCTTCGAAGGTGACCTGGAACATCTTCATGTACTGCTTGAGCTGGTCGCTGTCGTAGCTGGCGACGCCGTGGTCGTCGTCGAGCTTGGCCTGGATGCGCACGGCGCTCTGGCGCAGCCACTGCTTGTAGGGGTGGCGCGACTTGAGGCGGCTGTCGATGTCCTCGGTGTTGAGGATCTGGCCGGTCTCGGTGTCGACGGCGAGGATCTGGCCGGGGCCGACGCGGCCCTTGGCGATGACGTCCTCGGGCTTGTAGTCCCACACGCCGATTTCGGAGGCGAGGGTGATGTAGCCGTTCTTGGTGGTGACCCAGCGGGCCGGGCGCAGGCCGTTGCGGTCGAGCAGGCAGACGGCGTGGCGGCCGTCGGTCAGCACGACGCCGGCGGGGCCGTCCCAGGGCTCCATGTGCATGGAGTTGTATTCGTAGAAGGCACGCAGGTCGGCATCCATGGTTTCCATGTTCTGCCAGGCCGGCGGGATGATCATGCGCACGCCACGGAACAGGTCGATGCCGCCGGTGACCATCAGCTCGAGCATGTTGTCCATGCTGGAGGAGTCGGAACCGACACGGTTTACCAGCGGGCCGAGTTCGTCAATGTCGGGCAGTTGCTCGTTGGCGAACTTGGTGCGACGGGCGACGGCCCAGTTGCGGTTGCCGGTGATGGTGTTGATCTCGCCGTTGTGGGCGAGGAAGCGGAAGGGCTGCGCCAGCGGCCACTTCGGCAGGGTGTTGGTGGAGAAGCGCTGGTGGAAGACGCAGATGGCGGTCTGCAGGCGTTCGTCACCCAGGTCCGGGTAGAACTGCTGCAGGTCGGCCGGCATCATCAGGCCTTTGTAGATGATGGTCTTGTTGGAGAAGCTGCAGACGTAGTGGTCGGCATCGGCGGCGTTGGCCACGGACGAGCGACGACGCGCGCTGAACAGCTTGACCGCCATCTCCTGGTCGGACAGGCCTTCGCCGCTGATGAACACCTGCTCGATCTGCGGCAGGCGCTCCAGGGCCAGTTGGCCGAGCACGCTGGTGTCCACCGGGACCTTGCGCCAGCCGACCAGCTGCAGGCCGGCGGCTTCGATCTCGCGATTCATGTTCGCGCGGGCGACCTCGGCACGGGCGTTGTCCTGGTTGAAGAACACCATGCCCACGGCGTATTGCCCAGGCAGGTCGACGCCGAAGGTTTCCTTGGCGATGGCACGCAGGAACAGGTCGGGTTTCTGGATCAGCAGGCCACAGCCGTCGCCGGTCTTGCCGTCGGCGTTGATACCGCCGCGGTGGGTCATGCAGGTCAGTGCTTCGATCGCGGTTTGCAGAAGATGGTGACTGGCCTCGCCCTGCATGTGGGCGATCAGGCCGAAGCCGCAGTTATCCTTGAACTCATCAGGATGGTACAGACCTGCTTTCATAGGGGAACTCTCACCAGAGCAGCCTCTTTTTAGAGGCGGAATTTCTTTTAATTCAACCAGTTACCTCTCGCGCCAGACTTGACGCCAGCTTTGCGTAGGCAAAAGGGAGGTCAGTGTACATATCCACTGGGGTCGTTACAAATCTGCACGACGATTCGGTGAAAGTTTTTGTCGCAAAAGCGAAGGAATAGACCGGAAGGTCGTGCTAGCGACTTTCCGGTCACATCTGAGGATGCCAAGTGACAGGTGAGCCCGGGACCGGGCTCAGCGGGCCATCTCTTGCTGGATGCTGGCGAAGCTCTTCGGCCAGGGCTTGCCGGCCTGCACCTTGGCGGGCAGGGCCTTGATGGCGGCCTGGGCAGCGTTGCGGCTGGGGAAGTTACCATAAGTGACCACGTACAGTGGCTTACCCTGGTGCAGCTTCTTGAAGTAACGGTACTCGCCACCATTCTGCTGGACGAACGACTTGGCGCTGGCTTCGGAGCTGGTGCCAAGGATCTGCACGGCGTAGTTGCCACCTGCCTGGGCACGGTACCAACCATCACCTGCACCACCACCCGTGGAGGCGACTGCAGCCGGTTTGGCAGCAGGCTTCTCGGCCGGCTTGGCTGCCGGTGCGGTCACTGCGGGCTTGGCGGTCGGCGCCGGGGTTGCTGCGGGCTTGGTCGGCTGCGCACTGGGGGTGGCCTGGGCCACGACCGGAGCGGCAGGCGCGGTGGCCGGCGGTGCCGGTCGGGTAGCCGGCTGCTGGGTGACGATGGGGGCGGGCGGCTGGGCCGGCGCGGGGCTGGCCGTGGCTCCGACGGGCGGGGCGACCGTGGTCACGGTGGGCGGCACGGCGCTGCCTGCGGGTGGGGTACCGGCTTCATCCTGGTCTTCCTGCCCGGCGGCCTGGGCCAGCGGCTCACGGATGACCGGCTGGGCTTCGCCCACCAGCGGCAGGGGCAGCGGCTGCGACGAGCCGGCGAATTCGACGGCCGGCGCTTCACCGGGTTTGCCCGGCTGCTCAGGCGTGGACGGGGCAACGCCCTGGCCCAGGGGCAGTTGTGCCGTAGTGGGCTGGGCCGGTGCGGTGTGTTCGGAACGACCCTGCATCAGCCAGGCGGCGACGACACCGACGGCAACGACGCCCAGTGCCAGCAGGTGCTTCTTCGGTAGATTCAAGCTGAACCCTCCTTTGCGCGATGCGCCCCGCTCGGCGAGCATCGCTTCCACCAGGAGCTCGCGAGCGGCCTGATTGATGCCGCCGGGCCAGCCTCCGGACTGGAGGTGGATGTCTTCGATCTGTTCCTCGGTCAGCAGGTCGATACTCTGGCCGGCCCCTTCGAGGCGCTGCGCCAGGTATTCGCGGGTTTCGTCCTCGCTGTAGGGCAGAAGTTCAATGGCGTGGAAGCGTTCTTCACCATCGGCGACCAGTTCCAGGCGCGGCAGCAGCGAGGAGTCGGCGAAGAGGAAGACATGGGGACGCGATTCGCCGCTGCCGGCCGCCAGGGCCAGCAGGTTGTCGACGCCGGTGTCGTCCAGGTCCTCGGCATCATCGACGAGGAGGTAGACCTCCTGGCCGGTCAGGGCCAGTTGGCCGACCTGGGCGAGGATGGAGCGGCTGTCTGCCTGCGGAATGCCGAGCGCCTGGGCGATGAGGCGCATCAGACCACCGGCCTCGGCGGCGCCGCGCGCGGACACGACCACGCTCTGCACGGCCTGCTTGTTGGTGCTGGCAACCAGGGCCTGGCGCAGCAGGGTCTTGCCGGCGCCGTTGGGCCCGGTCACGACCAGCAACAGCTGGCTGTAGCGGGCCAGGTGGTGCAACTGGCCGAGGACGGGCTTGCGCTGGGCCGGGTAGAACTTGAAGCCGGGGACCCGCGCGGCGAACGGGTCATGGGTGAACTGGTAATGGGCCAGGAAGGCCTCTTCAGCGTGCAGGCTGCTCATGGGACTGTTTTTACTCTCCAAGCTCTTCGGCCAGGGCGCGGTAATCGGCGCTCAGGGTCTCGTCCAGAATGTTGCCCGGGTAATCGGCGGTGACTACCGCCTCTCCGAGCCGGCTCAGCAGCACAAGGCGCAACTGGCCATCGATCACTTTCTTGTCTACGGCCATGTGCTCCAGGAAATGGGCGGGAGTCATCTCCTGGGGCGGTACGATCGGCAGGCCCGCTGCACGCAGCAGGCGCATGGAGCGGTCGCGCTCTGCGGCGTCGATCCAGCCGAGGCGACGGGACATTTCCAGGGCCATGACGGTCCCGGCGGCTACCGCCTCACCATGCAGCCAGACGCCGTAGCCCATGTGGGTCTCGATGGCGTGGCCGAAGGTATGCCCCAGGTTGAGGGTGGCGCGGATGCCGGATTCGCGTTCATCGGCACCCACTACGCGGGCCTTGGCAGCGCAGGAGCGCTCGATGGCCTCGGTCAGCGCCGTCGGCTCGAGGGCCAGCAGAGCCTCCATGTGCGTTTCCAGCCAGTCCAGGAATGGCGCATCGCAGATCAGGCCGTATTTGATCACTTCGGCGAGCCCGGCGGAGAGTTCGCGAGGCGGCAACGTGCGCAGGGTCGCAGTATCGATCAGCACGGCCTTGGGCTGGTAGAAGGCACCCACCATGTTCTTGCCGAGGGGGTGGTTGATGCCGGTCTTTCCACCGACCGAGGAATCCACCTGGGACAGGAGGGTGGTCGGGACCTGGATGAAGTCGACGCCACGCTGGTAGCAGGCGGCGGCAAAGCCGGCCATGTCGCCGATGACGCCGCCACCCAGCGCGATGATGGTGGTGCGGCGGTCATGACGTGCGGTGAGCAGGCCGTCGAAGATGAGCTGGAGGGTTTCCCAGTTCTTGAAGGACTCGCCATCAGGCAGAACGATTGGCTGGACCTTGTAGCCGGCGAGGGTCTGGGTCAGCCGTTCGAGATAAAGCGGGGCGACGGTTTCGTTGGTGACGATGGCCACCTGCTTGCCCGCGATATGCGGCGCAAACAGCTCGGCCTTCGACAACAGGTCGGCACCGATGTGGATGGGATAGCTACGCTCGCCGAGATCGACCTGAAGTGTCCGCATGAGGCCCCCACTATGAAAAAGGGCACTAGGATAGCGCAGTTCCGCCCGCCCTTTAACGGGGCGGAAGGCCCTGTAGTCGCTCAAGTATTTCCTGCACCACCATCCGCGGCGGACGTTCATCGGTCTCGATGATGATGTCGGCGATCTCACGGTAGAGCGGATCACGAATGGCCATGAGGTCACGGAGGACCTTGGCCGGATCTGCCGTCCGCAGAAGCGGCCGGTTGCGGTCCTTGGACGTCCTGCCGATCTGCTGGTCGACAGAGGTGTGGAGGTAAACCACCCGACCGCCCGATCGCAGCGCTTCACGGTTGGCAGGCCGAAGCACGGCCCCCCCACCCGTCGCCACGACCAGCCCATCGGCTTCGCAAAGCTCCTGGATCATGGCCTGTTCGCGGTCACGGAAGCCCTGCTCCCCCTCCACATCGAAAATCCAGGGAATATTCGCCCCAGTTCGCTGTTCGATCTCCTTGTCGGAGTCCTTGAACGGCAAACGGAGTTCCTTGGCAAGCAAACGCCCGATGGTGCTCTTTCCAGCTCCCATCGGGCCAACGAGGATCAGATTGTGCACTGATATCAGCGACTCACAGCGATAGCCTGGTTGTTCATGATACGCGGAGTCAGGAATACCAGCAGCTCGGCTTTCTTGTCCTGGACGGTGTCACGCTTGAACAGCCGGCCGAGGTAAGGGAGATCGCCCAGGAACGGTACCTTGTCGGTCGACTTGGTCTGGGTGTTTGAGAACACGCCACCGATCACGATGGTTTCGCCGTCATTCACCAAGACCTTGGCGTTAACCTCGTTCTTGTTGATCGGGGGTACGCCATTAAGGGCATTGGAGAAGTCAGGAGCATCCTTGGTCACCTTGACTTCCATGATGATGCGGTTGTCAGGCGTGATCTGCGGGGTCACCTCGAGGGACAGAGCGGCCTCTTTGAAGGAGGTGCTGGTGGCGCCACTGGAGCTGGCTTCCTGGTAAGGGATTTCTGCACCCTTCAGGATCTTGGCGGTCTCTTTGTCAGAGGTGACAACCTTCGGCTGGGAAACAATTTCACCGTTACCGGTCTTCTCCATTGCCGAGAGTTCAAGGTCGAGGATGGTGTTGTCGGTTACGAAGCCGATACCAATCGATGACGTCGAGTTGGTTGCCCCCATGTCAACGAACGTCCCCAGTGCAGCATTAGGACTGGTCGGGTTTGCACCTGTACGAACGCCGCCCTTGCCGCCGATGGTGAAGTTATTGTCACCAATACTTGCACCACGCCAATTCACACCGAGCGACTTGTCATAGTCGACGTTTGCCTCAACGATCCGCGCCTCGATCATTACCTGGCGAACCGGGATGTCGAGCTGGGTAACGATGCGACGCAATTCGTCCAGTTTGTCCTGGGTCTGGTAGGCGATAATGCTGTTGGTACGATCATCGACGGTAATGGAGCCCCGTTCATCGGTGGTTGACGGCTCTCCGCTCGTGACGGACTGGAAGAGCTTGGCGATGTCAGCCGCCTTGGCGTAGTTGACCTGAATGAGCTCGCGGCGCAGCGGAGCCAATTCGGAAATCTGCTTCTGAGACTCCAATTCTTGGCGTTCACGGGCAGCGATCTCGTCCGCTGGTGCAACCAGCAGCACGTTACCGACCTTGCGCTTGTCCAGGCCCTTGGTTTTCAGGACGAGATCAAGTGCCTGATCCCAAGGTACGTTCTGCAGGCGGAGCGTGATGTTGCCTTGTACGGTATCGGACGCAACCAGGTTCAGATCGGTGAAGTCAGCAATCAGCTGCAGTACCGAGCGGACATCAATATCCTGGAAATTGAGCGAGAGCTTTTCGCCAGAATAGGCAAAGCGCTCGGTCTTGCGCTTCTCCATATCTTCTTGGGTAAGCGGTTTGATACTGACAGTCAGCTTGTTTTCAGTCTGGTAGGCCAGGTAGTCGTAGAAGCCCGTCGGCTCGATCACGATACTGGCATCACCCGAGCTGCCAGAGGCACTGACGAACTGAACCGGGGTCGCGAAATCCTTTACATCAAGACGAACACGCAGAGACTCCGGAATTTGGGTCTTGGAAAAGTCCAGGCGAATCTTTCCACCCTGCTCCTGGATGTTGGGACTCACACTGGGGTCGGACAGGGTAATCACAACGTTACCCTCGCCCTGCTCGCCTCTCTGGAAATCAATGTTGCTGATTGCCTTGCCCGCAGGCGCGAACGCTTTTACAGGTGCGGCAGGCTGTGACGGAGCCGCTACTGGCGCACTGGTGCGTGCAGCCTGTTGAGCAGCACCGGCAGCATCGCCAACCAGGACATAAAGGTTGTTACCCTCAACTCGCGTGCTGTAAGGCACCAACGTTGACAGGTTGATGATCATGCGAGTGCGATCTTTCGCCTCGACAAGAGTGACGCTCCGAGCGTTACCTACCCCGAGCTCGCGGTTCTTGCTGCCAAGTTTGTTGGCAACGCCAGGCAGGTCCAATGCGATCCTTGCAGGCTGCTCAATCGTGTAGCCTCTCGGCTGTACAACGGGGCCGTCGAAACCGAGTTTCAGCTCGACCTTTCCGCCCGGCAGGGCCGCGACGTCCAGAGCCTTGAGGTCAGCAGCCAGCAACATGGGTGAAAACATGGCCGCCAGAAGAGAAAGTCCAAGGCGCGTTAGGGAGCTGTTCATTGTCAAATTCCGTTGTGCAGACCGGTGTTTGTAGTTCATAAAGTCACCCCGCCCTTAAGAGCGTTCCATGAGCGTGAGACTCCGAGGACGCTCAAGCCAGCCACCCTCTCCATCCGGGACGATCTCGACGACATCAATCTTGCCTTCGCTGATAGAAACAACCTTGCCGTCATTTCGCCCCAGATAATCGCCAACCTTGATCCGGTGCACCCCTCCTGCCCCACGGACCAACGCGAACATCCCACCGTTATTGGAAAGCGTACCCACCATCTCGAAGGTCTCGATATTGAACCCTTCGAGGAATTGCTTGACCCGGGTTTCATCCGGGTGGACATCCTTGCTGCCTTTCACCTTGTTAGCCAGATCGATTTTCACCGGAGGCTGGAAGGGACTCCGTAGTGCAGCGGCACTATAAGTAAAGGCCTCATAGGGCTGGAACTTCGGCAACGGTTCAATGGTCCCCTTGGGACGCGCACGGACCTCATCCATGTAAGCCTGAAGATCCGAGAAATCACCGCTATTCCCGCACCCCGACAAACTGGAAAACACCACTAAGGCAAGAACAGCCTTGGAGCTGACGCGCATCATTTCTGCAGCCCCTTGTCGTTGTATCGGTAAGTTTTGGCCAAAATACTCATACGCAGTTTGGAAGTACTTTCCGGGCTGAGCGGAGCAATACTGAAATCATGCAGTGTGACAATACGCGGTAAGCTGGCGACGCCACTCACAAATGTCGCCAAGTCGTGATAGCTGCCTACTACCGATATCTGGATAGGCAGTTCGATATAGAACTGCTGAACCACTTCCGGCTGGAGCTTGATCTCTTCGAACTCCAAACCACTACCCAGTCCAGTGCGCGTAATGTCCTCAAGCAAACCAGGAACTTCGGTGTCGCTTGGAAGCTGACGAAGAAGCGCACCGAAGGAAGTCTCCATTTCCTTCATCTGGTCCTTGTAGGCTTCCAAGTTGGCAGCCTGGAAAGCCTTGGTGGTGAACTGCTGCTTCAGCGACTCTTCTTCAGCACGCTGCTGGTCGAGCTGCACCTCAAGATCCTTGAGGTGAAAGTTGTAACCCAGTGCCAAGATCGCAGCCATCACCAAAATGCAGGCTATGACCTTAACGGCAGACGGCCAGGAACCGACGTTATTCAGGTCAAGATCGTTGAGGTCGATCTTGCGCAGACTTTCCAGAGAATCAGCCAGACTCATTTCTTGGCTCCGGCATTGTCCGCAGCAGGCTGTGTCTGCTGCACGGTCAGTTGAAACACGTTGGCTTGATCAACAGCACCGGCGGTGATCGCCTTGACTTCTGTCAGGTTCGGTGCGGTCAACCACTCGGAGGCATCCAGATTCCGCATCAAGTTGGAAACACGGTTGTTGGATTCAGCTGCCCCAGTGATGGCAATACTGGACCCTGCCATCTTCACGGTCGTGAAATACACACCATCGGGTAGAGTGCGAACGAGCTGATCAAAGACACGACCAATGATCGGGCGGTTGCCCTGCAGGTCCTGAATGATCTTCATGCGCTCCAGCAACTGCTGCCGGCGCGTCTTGAGCTCGCTGATTTCCTTGATGCGCGTATCCAGAACAGAAATTTCCTTGCGTACGAATTCATTTCTGGCGTTCTGGTTATCGATCTCGCCATTGAGGTATTGGTCACCAAGGAACACGAGGCCTGCAGAAATAACGACCACACCGCCCAAGGCCACCAGGAATCGCTGCTTGCGCTCTTCCCGCAGCTGCTCACGCCACGGTAGCAGGTTAATACGCGCCATCAGTCGAAACTCCTCATTGCCAAGCCACAAGCGATCATCAAGGCCGGCGCATCACTTGCCAGCGCACCTGCGTTGACTTTGCCGCTCAGTGCCATGTCGGCGAAGGGGTTTGCGACCAGCGTCGGCGTTCCGATCTTCTGCTGGATCAGGCGATCCAGATCAGGGATAGAGGCCGTCCCGCCAGCCAGGAGGATGTAGTCGACATCGTTGTACTGACCCGCTGCAAAAAAGAACTGCAGCGACCGCGAGACTTGCTGGACAACTGCCTCTTTGAACGGTTGCAAAACCTCGCTGTCGTAGTCATCCGGAAGACCGCCCTGCTTCTTGGCCAAGCCCGCTTCCTCGACAGACAGGCCATAGCGGCGCTGAATTTCTTCGGTCAACTGGCGACCTCCGAACAACTGCTCGCGACTGTATATGGTGCGACCATTATTCAAGACGCTCAGGGTGGTCATCGTCGCGCCGATGTCCACGATCGCAACCGTCAAATCTTCCGATCCATTCCCCAACTGGGAAGCAAGGAGCCCATAGGCGCGCTCAAGCGCATAGGCCTCGACATCCACGACTTTCGCGGTGAGCCCGGCGAGAGCAAGCGCTGCCTCGCGCACCTCGACGTTCTCGCGACGGCAGGCTGCCAGCAGCACATCCATTCGCTCGGGGTTTCGTGCAGAAACGCCCTGAACCTCGAAATCGATGGCTACTTCTTCAAGGGGATAAGGAATGTACTGGTCAGCTTCGATCTTGAGCTGGTTCTCCAGCTCGTCATCGGACAGCCCCGCATCCATCTCGATCGTCTTGGTGATGACGGCCGACCCCGCCACAGCAACGGCTGCCAGCTTGGAGCCTGCCTTCGCCTTGGCGACCACACGCGACAGTGCCTGGCCGACGCCTTCCAGCTCAGCAATGTTCTTTTCGACGACAGCATTTGGCGGGAGCGGCTCGACGGCGTAGGCCTCTACCTTGTAGCGGCCACCCGAGCGACTCAATTCGAGGAGCTTGACCGAGGTCGAGCTTATGTCGATCCCCAGCAGCGAATTCGCTTTCTTGTTGAAGAGCCCTAGCACGACCGATTTCCTATCAGCGTCCGTGACTTACGGACGATTTATGTTTTTCCACATTAAATAACAGTCTTGACAGAAGCGCAAATGGCTCCCCGGGAAAAAAAACGCTTATAATGTGATCAGTTTTTCCCTTTTCAGATCTGTTTCCGCTTAACTCATTCTTTTGCCTGGAAATCCAAGAATCTTGATACGCCTGCTGAAGTTTTTCTGGTGGTCTTGCGTTGCTGTTTTTTGTGGGCTGTTGCTCAGTTTCAGCGGCGCTTATCTCTACCTTAGCCCGAGTCTTCCGTCTGTCGATTCCCTGCGCAGCATCCAGCTGCAGATACCGCTGCGCGTGTATAGCAGCGATGGGAAGCTGATCGCCGAGTTCGGCGAGATGAGGCGGGCACCGATCCGTTTCGCGGACATCCCCCCGGAATTCATCCAGTCCCTGCTGGCGGCGGAAGACGACAACTTTGCCAACCATTATGGCGTCGACCTCACGAGCCTGGTGCGCGCTGCCACTCAATTATTGAAAAGCGGACATATCCAGAGCGGCGGCAGCACCATCACCATGCAGGTGGCGAAGAACTACTTCCTCACCAGCGAGCGGAGTTTCTCCAGAAAGATCAACGAGATACTTCTTGCCCTGCAGATCGAACGAGAGCTCAGCAAAGACGAGATCCTTGAGCTCTACGTCAACAAGATCTACCTGGGCAACCGCGCCTACGGCATCGAAGCCGCTGCACAGGTCTACTACGGCAAGTCAATCCGGGAGCTGAGCCTGGCCCAGATGGCCATGATCGCCGGCCTGCCGAAGGCGCCTTCTCGCTTCAACCCACTGGTCAACCCGACCCGCAGCAAGGAGCGTCGCGACTGGATCCTCGGGCGCATGTTCAAGCTGGGCAAGATCGACCAGGCGCGCTACGAGGCCGCCATCAGTGAACCGATCGACGCGAGCTACCATGTTCCGACCCCAGAAGTGAACGCACCCTACATCGCAGAGATGGCTCGCGCCGAAATGGTCGGACGTTACGGCAGCGATGCCTACACCGAAGGTTTCCGCGTCACTGTCACGACACCGAGCGACCTGCAGGAAGCCGCCAACGTCGCCCTGCGCAGCGGCCTGATGGAGTACGACCAGCGCCACGGCTACCGCGGCCCGGAAACCCGACTTCCCGGCATGACCCGCGAAGGATGGGGTCAGGAGCTTGCCAAGCAGCGCACGATTGGCGGCCTCGAGCCCGCTATCGTCACCCAGGTCGAGCAGAGCGGCATCCTCGTGCTGACTCGCAGCGGCAATGAAGAGGCCGTCAGCTGGGACAGCATGAAGTGGGCCCGCCCTTACCTGAACACCAACAGCCTCGGCGCCCGCCCGCGCCAGCCGGCAGACGTGGTACAGGTTGGCGACCTGATCCGCGTACTGCGCCAACCCAACGGCGCCCTGTTGTTCAGCCAGCAGCCTTCAGCCCAGAGTGCCCTGGTTTCACTCGACCCTTACAGCGGCGCCATCCTCTCCCTGGTCGGCGGCTTCTCGTTCGAGCAGAGCAACTACAACCGCGCCACCCAGGCCAAGCGCCAACCCGGCTCGAGCTTCAAACCCTTCCTTTATAGTGCAGCGCTGGATAACGGCTTCACTGCCGCCAGCCTGGTCAACGACGCCCCCATCGTCTTCGTCGACGAGTACCTGGACAAGGTGTGGCGCCCCAAGAACGACAACAACACCTTCCTCGGCCCCATCCGCATGCGGGAAGCGCTGTACAAGTCGCGCAACCTGGTTTCCATCCGCCTTCTGCAAGCCGTGGGGATCGACTACGCGATCAACTACATCAGCCGCTTCGGCTTCAACAAGGATGAACTGCCGCGCAACCTCTCCCTCGCCCTGGGCACTGCCACCCTCACCCCGATGGAGATCGCGACCGGCTGGAGCACCTTCGCCAACGGCGGCTACAAGATCCAGCCCTACCTCATCGAGCGAATCGAAAACAGGGAAGGCAAGGTCATCTTCACCGCCAACCCGCCCCGCGTGCCGCAGGACGACAAACCCAGCGCCAGCATGGCCCAGGTCAACGCCGCCCCCGACACCCAGCTCAACCATGATGCAACTGCGGAGCCGACCACCGCCGAACGCATCGTCGATGCCCGCACCACCTACATCCTGACCAGCATGCTGCAGGACGTGATCAAGCGCGGCACCGGCCGACGCGCCCTGGCCATGGGGCGTGGCGATATCGCGGGCAAGACCGGCACCACCAACGAATCCAAGGACAGCTGGTTCTCCGGCTACAACGCCGACTACATCACCACGGTGTGGGTCGGCTTCGACCAGCCCGAGAGCCTGGGCCGGCACGAGTACGGCGGCACGGTCGCCCTGCCGATCTGGATGAGCTACATGAGTGCAGCCCTGAAGGACAAACCGGAGCACGTCCAGCCAGAACCCGAAGGGATTCTCACGCTGCGCATCGACCCCCTGAGCGGGCGCGCAGCAACACCGGGAACGCCCAATGCATTCTTCGAACTGTTCAAGAGCGAAGACTCACCCCCGCCCATGAGCGAACTCGACCCGGGCTCCAGCATTCCAGGCAGCCCCCTGCCGGCGGACGAAGCTGCCCCTATCGATCTGTTCTGAGCAAACGAGAAGAGCCCGCGATCAGCGGGCTCTTCCTTTCCAGCCGAACACATCCTCCAGACATGAAAAACCCGCCAGCAGGCGGGTTCTTCACATCAGCGGCAATCAGCCCTGAAACACATCGTCCACCGATTTCAGCGGGTAGTGCTTCGGATACGGCAGGGTTGCTACGCCGGACTCGATGGCCGCCTTGGCAACCGCGTCGGAAACCACGGTGATCAGGCGCTTGTCCATCGGCTTCGGAATGATGTACTCACGGCCGAACTCCAGGGAAGCCACGCCGTAGGCATCGCAGACATCCTTGGGCACCGGCTGCTTGGCCAGGTCACGCAGCGCCAGCGCTGCTGCAATCTTCATTTCTTCGTTGATGCGGGTGGCACGAACGTCCAGCGCACCGCGGAAGATGAAGGGGAAGCCCAGCACGTTGTTCACCTGGTTCGGGTAGTCCGAACGGCCGGTGGCCATGATCACGTCGCTGCGGGTGGCATGGGCCAGTTCCGGCTGGATTTCCGGATCCGGGTTGGAGCAGGCGAAGACGATCGGGTTGGCCGCCATGCGCTTGAGGTCTTCCGCGCTCAGCAGGTTGGCGCCGGACAGACCGACGAACACGTCCGCACCTTCCAGGGCATCGGACAGGGTGCGCTTGGAGGTCTCGTGGGCGAAGACCGCCTTGTACTGGTTCAGGTCATCGCGGCCGGCGTGGATCACGCCCTTGCGGTCGACCATGTAGATGTTCTCGACCTTGGCGCCCATGCTCACCAGCAGCTTCATGCAGGAGATGGCCGCAGCACCGGCACCCAGGCAGACGATCTGGGCTTCCGGCAGGGTCTTGCCGGCGATTTCCAGGGCATTGAGCATGCCGGCAGCCGTGACGATGGCGGTACCGTGCTGGTCATCGTGGAAGACCGGGATGTCGCATTGTTCGATCAGGGTGCGCTCGATCTCGAAGCACTCGGGCGCCTTGATGTCTTCAAGATTGATGCCGCCGAAGGTGATGGAGATGCGCTTGACAGTGTCGATGAAGGCCTGGGGGCTCTCGGCATCCACTTCGATGTCGAACACGTCGACACCAGCGAAGCGCTTGAACAGAACACCCTTGCCTTCCATGACCGGCTTGGAGGCCAGCGGGCCGAGGTTGCCGAGGCCGAGGATGGCGGTGCCGTCGGAAATCACTGCCACCAGGTTGCCCTTGCCGGTGTACTTGTAGGCCAGCTCGGGATCACGGGCGATCTCGCGCACCGGCTCGGCGACACCCGGGCTGTAGGCCAGCGAGAGGTCGCGGGCGGTGGCGGTCGGCTTGGTCAGCTCGACGCTCAGTTTCCCGGGGCGGGGTTGGGCATGGTATTCGAGAGCGGCAGTTTTCAGATCAGACATGTTGGCATTCCGCTTTTACTGTTATGACAGACGGACGGGCGAGCATACGCAAGAAGCAAGGGGCCTACAAGACTAGGCAGTCACGGCTCGTCAACCCCTCTAACGTACGACTTTCAGCCAATCCCCAGGTTGCACATCACCGATTGGATACAGATTGTTGAGCAATCGTATCCTATTTTCCAGTTCGCGGGTGGAAACCGCAGCGTTTCCGACGGAAATGAAATCTGTCAGATGCTGCCCCTTCCCCACCTTAACCGTACGAATCCGTACCGGTTCGGCGAGGGACGCATCCTGCTCCGTCACTCCACGGAGACTAAGAACGGTGGCCAACACCTGTGCATCGGCATCCCGCAGGGCCGCGTCCTTCTCGGCCCCGGCGACGAAGAGATACGCGCGCGCGTCTCCGAAAGCCACCGCCACGCGTCGGGCCGGCGGGCCAGCGAGCCAGGCCGTCGCCCCGGGCAAGGCGGCGCCGTCCAGGGTTTGCGCTTCCAGTAGATGCCGATCCCCCACGCGAGCACTGAGGAATGCCATCGGCGATAGCCCTGGATCGACAGGTTCCGAACGCAACCCGAGGTAGACGACCCCATCTGGCGAGTAGGCCGTCACGGAATCCGGCTCGCTGACCACTCGCCACCCCGGCGGATAGTCGAGCATCACCCCCAGCGGCCCGTGCGAGAGATGCCGACCACGCAGCACGCCCTGCCCCACCGGCCCACCGATGACCAACCCATCCAGCGCCTGGAAGTAGGCATCGCGATTCCAGACCCCCGAGCCCGTTTCTCGACTCATCAATTGGAGCAGGCGCGCCTCGTGGGCCGGATGCGAATCGAACAGCCCGTGGTAGCCGCCAGCCTGTCGACCGGGATCAGCACGCTCCGAGCGGAGGAAAGCATCCTGGGCCTGGAGCACCTCGATGACCCTCACCAGCGCCTGCGGGTCATAGCCACTGCGCGCGAGGTACTGCAGCGCCAACTCGTCGGCCTGCAACTCCATCTCCCGGCCGTAGCCACGCACCAGTGCCCCGCCCAGGAGTTGCGTCGCATCCGCCACGGCCCCCACCCCGGTGCCCAGCGCCGCCACCTGGCCGATTGCACCCCAGGCCTGGGACTGACTCCGCTGTCGCGCACCATGGCGCGCCGTGACGTGGCCGATCTCATGGGCCAGCACCGCCGCCAGCTCCGCCTCCGACCCCAGGTAGGCCAAAAGCCCCCGGTGCACATAGATGTAGCCGCCCGGCAGGGCAAAGGCGTTGAGATCCGGCGAATCGATCACCGTGAAGATGAAGGCCAGGTCAGGACGATGGCTGTGCCGGGCCACCCGCTCCCCGACCTGCTGGACATAGGCCTGGAGCTGCGCATCCGGGTAGCGGGGGTAGCGTTGCTGCACGTCCTGGTTGTAGCGGATGCCAAGCTCCTGCTCGGCCGCCTCGTCCATCAGCACGAAGTCGTCCCGCCCCGTGGCCGGGTTCACCGCGCACCCGCTCGCCAGTGCCATGCACACGACCAGCAGCAGCCAGGGAAGAAAGGGCATCGCCACCTCGTTGAGGTCCACCGTGCCAGGAGCCGCGGTTCTACGCCGCCCGGCGGCACAGCGTCAATGCCCGGAAGACGGGCATGAAAAAGGCGCCCCTCGGGGCGCCTTTTCGTGCAGCTGGGAGCTCGTTGCGAGCCTCCCGGCGAACGGGCCTTATTTGGCGCCGAACACGCCGAAGCGCTGCTTGAAGCGATCGATACGGCCGCCGGTGTCCAGGACCTTCTGCTTACCGGTGTAGAACGGGTGGCACTCGGAGCACACGTCGAGGCTGATGTTCTTGCCCAGGGTGGAGCGGGTCTTGATGACGTTACCGCAGCTGCAGGTAGCTTCGATCGCTACGTATTCGGGATGGATTTCCGGTTTCATGGCTTGATCCTCAGGTCTGGCGTGCCGCCACCCGACCCTATGTCGAGTACCGCACGGAAACAGGCGCGAGATGATACCAGACCTTCCCCGACGCGCAAGCGCAGCCTGCGCCGAGCGACGCACGGCACCCACCCCGCCGCTTGCGACGGGAACGGCATCCCCCTAGCATCCCCGGGCCCCCACCGGAGTTCCCCGTGCCCAGCCCCATCCTGCGACTCGCCCTGCCCTCGCCCCTGCGCCGCCTGTTCGACTACCGCGCCCCTGCCGGCGTGGCCCCGGCCGCCTTGCAGCCCGGCATACGCGTGCGGGTGCCGTTCGGCCGTCGCGAAGTCATCGGCGTACTGGTGGAAGTCACCGACCGCAGCGAAGTCCCGGAGGACAAGCTCCGCCCCGCACTTGCCCTGCTGGACCGCCAGCCGCCATTGCCGGCGCCGCTGTTCCAGCTCTGCCTGTGGACGGCCCAGTACTACCAGCACAGCCTCGGCGACACCCTTAGCTGGGCACTCCCCGTGCTGCTGCGCCAGGGCGAACCGGCCGAAGCCCGCCAGGAGCGCTTCTGGCACGCCTGCGAAGGCGCCCGCGCCGACGACCCGCGCCTGGCCCGCGCACCACGCCAGCGCCAGGCCCTGGCCATCCTCGCCCAGCACCCCCATGGCGTCGCCCACCAGCTGCTCGCACAGCTGCAGTTGAACAAGGACAGCCTCGACCTGCTGCTGGAAAAGGGACTGGCGCGCGTGGAGACCCGCCGCCACGCCCCTGCGCCGCGCCACGAACACTGGCTGGCCCAGGCCGAACTGCCGCTCAACGGCGAGCAACGGGCCGCCTTCGACGCGGTGCAGTCCTCCTTCGGCCAGTTCAACGCCTTCCTGCTCGCCGGCGTCACCGGCAGCGGCAAGACCGAGGTCTACCTGCAACTGATCCGCGAGACCCTGCAGGCCGGCAAGCAGGCCCTGGTGCTGATCCCCGAGATCAACCTCGGCCCGCAGACCCTCGAGCGCTTCTCCCGGCGCTTCAACGCCCGCGTCGCCCTGCTGCACTCCGCCGTCAACGACCGCGAACGCCTGGACGCCTGGCTCGCCGCCCGCGACGGCGAGGCCGACATCATCATCGGCACCCGCTCGGCCCTGTTCACCCCCATGAAGAACCCGGGGCTGATCATCGTCGACGAAGAGCACGACGCTTCCTATAAACAGCAGGAAGGCCTGCGCTACCACGCACGCGACCTGGCCATCGTCCGCGCCCGCCAGGAGAACGTGCCGATCCTGCTGGGCTCCGCCACCCCCTCCCTGGAAAGCCTGCAGAACGCCTACGCCGGCCGCTACGGCCTGCTGCGGCTGACCCAGCGCGCAGGCGGCGCCCGGCAGCCGCGCTTCCTGCGCCTGGACGTGAAGAGCCGCCCGCTCGACAGCGGCATCTCCGGCCCATTGCAACAGGCCATCCAGCAGACCCTGGAGGCCGGCCAGCAGGTGCTGGTCTTCCTCAACCGCCGAGGCTTCTCACCCACCCTGCTGTGCCACGACTGCGGCTGGATCAGCCAGTGCACCCGCTGCGACGCCCGCATGACCCTGCACCAGCGCCACAACGAGCTGCGCTGCCACCATTGCGGCCATGTCCAGCGCCGCCCGGACAACTGCCCCGACTGCGGCAAGGTCGACCTGCGCCCCATCGGCGCCGGCACCGAGCGCGCCGAAGAACGCCTCGGCATCCTCTTCCCACAGTTCCCCGTGCTGCGCATCGACCGCGACAGCACCTCGCGCAAGGATGCGATGGCCCAACTGTTCGGCACCATCAACAAGGGCGAGCCCTGCATCCTCGTGGGCACCCAGATGCTCGCCAAGGGGCACCACTTCCCCCGGGTCACCCTGGTGGCGATCCTCGACGCCGATGGCGGCCTGTTCTCCGCCGACTTCCGCGCCAGCGAGCGCATGGCCCAGCTCATCGTCCAGGTGGCCGGTCGCGCCGGCCGCGCGGAGGAACCGGGCCGGGTGATCATCCAGACCCACCTGGCCGACCACCCGCTGCTGGTGCAACTCACCGAAGAGGGCTACTTCGCCTTCGCCGAGCAGGCCCTTTCCGAGCGCCGCGCCGCCGGCCTGCCGCCTTTCGCCCACCTGGCCCTGCTGCGGGCCGAAGCGCACAAGCCCGGACAGGCCGAAGCCTTCCTCGACAGCGCCTGTGCCGAAGCCGAACAGCAGTTGGCCGAGCTGCACCTCAGCGGTGTCGAGCTGCTCGGCCCCGTCCCCGCACCCATGGAGCGCCGCGCCGGCAAGCACCGCGCCCAGCTGCTGCTCCAGGCCAACAGCCGCGCCACCCTGCACCGCCTGCTCACGCCCTGGTCCCAGGCCCTGGAACAGCTCCCCGGCGGCCGGGCCGTACGCTGGTCCCTGGATGTCGACCCGATCGACCTGTTCTGACGCGACCCACCGTCACAGGCGCCCCTCGGCGCCTGGCGCTTGAAGCGGCGGGCACTGCACGCCGATAATGCGCGGTTTTCAACCAGCGCCACGGCGCCGCCGACTTCCGGCCGAGAGCAGAACATGAAAGACACCATTCGCCAGCTGATCCAGCACGCCCTGAACCGTCTCGCCAGCGAAGGCGTACTGCCCGAAGGCCTGACCCCCACCATCCAGGTGGAAAACACCAAGGACAAGACCCACGGCGACTTCGCCAGCAACATCGCCATGATGCTGGCCAAGCCCGCCGGCCTGAAGCCGCGCGACCTGGCCGAGAAGCTGATCGCCGCCCTGCCCCAGGACGACCAGGTGAGCAAAGTGGAGATCGCCGGCCCCGGCTTCCTCAACTTCTTCCAGAACACCCAGGCCCTGGCCCAGCGCCTGGACGCCGCCCTGGCTGACGCCCACCTCGGCGTGCGCAAGGCCGGCCCGGCCCAGCGCGTGGTGGTCGACCTCTCCGCCCCCAACCTGGCCAAGGAGATGCACGTCGGCCACCTGCGCTCCACCATCATCGGTGACGGCGTGGCCCGCGTCCTGGAGTTCCTCGGCGACGAGGTGATCCGCCAGAACCACGTGGGCGACTGGGGCACCCAGTTCGGCATGCTGCTGGCCTACATGCAGGAGCAGCCGGTGGACAGCGACGCCGAGCTGTCGGACCTGGAAGGCTTCTACCGCGCCGCCAAGAAGCGCTTCGACGAATCCAGCGAATTCGCCGACCGCGCCCGCGAACTGGTGGTCAAGCTGCAGGCCGGCGATGCCGAGTGCCTGCGCCTGTGGAACCGCTTCAACGACATCTCACTCAGCCACTGCCAGGCCGTCTACGACCGCCTGGGCGTGAAGCTGACCATGGCCGATGTGAAGGGCGAGAGCGCCTACAACGACGACCTGCCCAACGTGGTCGCCGACCTGCGCGCCAAGGGACTGCTCACCGAAAGCGACGGCGCGCTGTGCGTGTTCATGGACGAGTTCAAGAACGCCGAAGGCGACCCGCTGCCGCTGATCGTGCAGAAGGCCGGCGGTGGCTACCTCTACGCCACTACCGACCTCGCCGCCACCCGCTACCGCAGCGGCGTGCTCAAGGCCGACCGCGCCCTCTACTTCGTCGACCAGCGCCAGGCCCTGCACTTCCAGATGGTCTTCGCCGCCGCGCGACTGGCCGGCTTCGTACGCCCCGACTTCGAGATGGAGCACATGGGCTTCGGCACCATGAACGGCGCCGACGGCAAGCCCTTCAAGACCCGCGACGGCGGCACCATCAAGCTGATCGACCTGCTCAACGAGGCCGAAGAGCGCGCCTATGCCCTGGTCAAGGAGAAGAACCCGGAGCTGGACGAGGCCGAACTGCGCCAGATCGCCCGCGCCGTCGGCATCGGCGCCGTCAAGTACGCCGACCTCTCCAAGCACCGCACCAGCGACTACAGCTTCAACTTCGAGCAGATGCTGAGCTTCGAAGGCAACACCGCGCCCTACCTGCTCTACGCCTACACCCGCACCGCCAGCGTGTTCCGCAAGCTGGGCAAGGGCGTCGACGAGATCGGCGGGCAGATCATCCTCGCCGCCGAGCAGGAGCAGGCCCTGGCCGCCAAACTGGCGCAGTTCGCCGACATCCTCAACAACGTTGCCGCCAAGGGCGTTCCGCACATCCTCTGCACCTACCTCTACGACCTGGCCGGCCTGTTCTCCAGCTTCTACGAGAACTGCCCGATCCTCGCCGCCGAGGACGAAGCCACCCAGCAGAGCCGCCTGCGCCTCGCCGCCCTCACCGGTCGCACCCTCAAGCAAGGCCTGGAACTCCTCGGCCTGAACACCCTGGAACGCATGTAACGGACCCATGGCGAAGAAGAAAGCAGCCCCCAAACGCGGAGCTAGCCGCTACCAGGCACCGGCGAAGAAACCGGTGCCTGGCTGGGTCTGGCTGGCCATCGGCCTGGTCATCGGCGGCTTCGTGGTCATGCTGATGAAGCTCGAGCCCGGCCGCGACGACATCCGCCGCGCCAAGCCCGAGCAACAGCAGCAGGCCGCCGGCGGCAAGCCCAAGCCCCAGGGCCAGGCCCAGCCCGCGCAGCCCTCGGCGGAGAGCGAGCCGGCCAAGCCGAAGTACGACTTCTACACGCTGCTGCCGGAGTCAGAGGTCATCGTGCCGCCGGACGCCCTGCCCAAGGAGACGCCGGCCACCCCGCCGACGCCCCAGCAGCCGGTGACCCCGGAAGAAGCCGCGAAGATCGACAAGGCACGGGCCGAAGCCGCCCTCGCCGGCCAGGTACCGCCGCCTCCGCCTACCGTGGCCAAGGCGCCGACCACCACCCAGTTCTTCCTCCAGGCCGGCTCCTTCCGCAAGAAGGAAGACGCCGACCGCGTCCGCGCCCAGATCATCCTGCTGGGCCAGAACGTCCAGGTGGAGTCCGGCACCGTGCGCGAGGAAACCTGGTACCGCGTGCTGGTCGGTCCCTTCGCCAGCCGCGAGCAGCTCGCCACCGCACAGAAACAGCTGGCCGGCAGCGGCTTCGGTAATCTCCTGTTGCAACAGCGGCAGGCACGCTGATCGACGAATCACCCCCGCGCGGTTGAAAAGCCGCGCGGGCTCCCCCATCTGGGTTTCCATTCGGGCATTTTCGCCCCGCTGCGTGGAGACTCCTCCCTTGACCACCATCGTTTCAGTCCGCCGCAACGGCAAAGTCGTCATGGGCGGCGACGGCCAGGTTTCCCTCGGCAACACCGTCATGAAAGGCAACGCCAAGAAGGTGCGCCGGCTGTATCACGGCCAGGTGCTGGCCGGCTTCGCCGGCGCCACCGCCGATGCCTTCACCCTGTTCGAGCGCTTCGAAGGCCAACTGGAGAAACACCAGGGCCACCTCGTGCGGGCAGCCGTCGAACTGGCCAAGGACTGGCGTACCGACCGCTCCCTGAGCCGCCTGGAAGCCATGCTGGCCGTGGCCAACAAGGACGCCTCGCTGATCATCACCGGCAACGGTGACGTGGTCGAACCCGAGCACGGCCTGATCGCCATGGGCTCCGGCGGCGGTTTCGCCCAGGCCGCGGCCACCGCCCTGCTGCAGCGCACCGACCTCTCCGCGCGGGAAATCGCCGAGACCGCCCTGAACATCGCCGGCTCCATCTGCGTGTTCACCAACCAGAACCTGACCATCGAGGAGCTGGACAGCGCCGAATGAGCGCCCTGTCCAGCCCCGGAGCGACATCCATGTCCATGACCCCCCGCGAGATCGTCCACGAACTCAACCGCCACATCGTCGGCCAGGAAGACGCCAAGCGCGCCGTCGCCATCGCCCTGCGCAACCGCTGGCGGCGCATGCAGCTGCCCGCCGAACTGCGGGCCGAGGTGACGCCGAAGAACATCCTGATGATCGGCCCCACCGGCGTCGGCAAGACCGAGATCGCCCGGCG
Source organism: Pseudomonas sp. SLBN-26 (assembly GCF_006715895.1). Taxonomy (NCBI): domain Bacteria; kingdom Pseudomonadati; phylum Pseudomonadota; class Gammaproteobacteria; order Pseudomonadales; family Pseudomonadaceae; genus Pseudomonas; species Pseudomonas sp. SLBN-26. The sequence goes on along the minus strand of NZ_VFOB01000001.1, from coordinate 4,808,100 downwards.
CCTGGCCAAGTTGGCCAACGCCCCGTTCATCAAGGTCGAAGCCACCAAGTTCACCGAAGTGGGCTACGTCGGCCGCGACGTCGAGTCGATCATCCGCGACCTGGCCGATGCCGCCGTGAAGATGATGCGCGAGCAGGAGATCCACAAGGTCCGCCACCGCGCCGAAGACGCCGCCGAGGAACGCATCCTCGACGCCCTGCTGCCGCCGGCGCGCAGCGGCTTCGGTGACGAGCCGCAGCGCGAGGACACCAACACCCGCCAGCTGTTCCGCAAGCGCCTGCGCGAAGGCCAGCTGGACGACAAGGAAATCGACATCGAAGTGGCCGAAAACCCGGCCGGTGTCGAGATCATGGCCCCGCCCGGCATGGAGGAGATGACCAGCCAGCTGCAGAACCTGTTCTCCAACATGGGCAAGGGCAAGCGCAAGAGCCGCAAGCTCAAGGTCAAGGACGCGCTGAAGATGGTCCGCGACGAGGAGGCCGCGCGCCTGGTCAACGAGGAAGAACTCAAGGCCCGCGCCCTGGAAGCCGTGGAGCAGAACGGCATCGTCTTCATCGACGAGATCGACAAGGTCGCCAAGCGCGCCAACGTCGGTGGCGCCGACGTCTCCCGCGAGGGGGTGCAGCGTGACCTGCTGCCGCTGATCGAAGGCTGCACCGTCAACACCAAGCTCGGCATGGTCAAGACCGACCACATCCTGTTCATCGCCTCCGGCGCCTTCCACCTGGCCAAGCCCAGCGACCTGGTGCCCGAGCTGCAAGGTCGCCTGCCGATCCGCGTGGAACTCAAGGCCCTCTCCCCGGAGGACTTCGAGCGCATCCTCACCGAACCCCATGCCTCGCTCACCGAGCAGTACACCGCACTGCTGAAGACCGAGGGCCTGAACGTCGAGTTCGCCCCCGAGGGCATCAAGCGCCTGGCCGAGATCGCCTGGCAGGTCAACGAGAAGACCGAGAACATCGGGGCCCGTCGCCTGCACACGCTGCTGGAGCGCCTGCTGGAGGAAGTCTCCTTCAGCGCCGGCGACCTCGCGGCCCAGCACGAGGAGGCCCCGATCCGCATCGATGCCGCCTACGTCAACGGCCACCTGGGCGAGCTGGCCCAGGACGAAGACCTGTCGCGCTACATCCTCTAAGCTGTGCGACACACTCGCGTGCCAGCCGCGGCATCCCGCCCGGCTGGCCGCCCCGGTCCGGAGCCCCGCCCATGCGCATCCCCACCGCCATCGCACTGCACAAGGCATCCCGCACCCTGGTGCTCAGCTACGGCACTGAACGCCACAGCCTGCCCGCCGAATTCCTTCGCGTGCATTCCCCCTCCGCCGAGGTACAGGGTCACGGCCAGCCGGTGCTGCAATACGGCAAGCAGAACGTCGCCCTGGTGAAGGTCGAACCCGCCGGCAACTACGCCCTGAAACTGACCTTCGACGACGGCCACGACAGCGGCCTGTTCACCTGGGACTACCTCTACGAACTCGCCACCCGCCAGGACGAGCTCTGGAAGGACTACCTGGCGCAGCTCCAGGCCGCCGGGCGCTCCCGCGACCCCGACGAAAGCGTCGTCCGCCTCATGCTCTGAAGCGGTGCAGGCCCTGGCCCCATCCTGGCCAGGGCGCACGCGGTTAGAGCGCATTTTCTAGATCCCGCCGCCATACTCTTCGACGCACGCCAGCCCCCGGGCCAGCTTGCGCATTCACCTAAACTCGGGTAACCAGAACTGGCAGGTTCCATGCATTTGGCAACCAAAGGTTCACAGAAACAGGCGAAGTTCTCTTCGCACCCCCGGTAACCCGAGCAGTACCAGGCCACGCTTAACTGTCCCGTACAGCAGTTCGCCGGTATCCGTCTCAGGACAATGGAGCGTCGTAGATGAGCAACAAGAACAACGAAGACCTGCAGCGACAAGCCTCGGAGAACACCCTGGGCCTGAACCCGGTGATCGGCATCCGCGGGAAGGATCTGCTGACCTCCGCACGCATGGTCATGCTGCAGGCCGTCAAGCAGCCCTTCCACAGTGCCAAGCATGTCGCCCGTTTCGGCGTCGAACTGAAGAACGTGCTGCTCGGTTCCTCCGACCTGCACCCCGAAGCGGACGACCGCCGCTTCAACGACCCGGCCTGGAGCCAGAACCCGCTCTATCGCCGCTACCTGCAGACCTACCTCGCCTGGCGCAAGGAACTGCACCAGTGGATCGAGCACAGCAACCTGTCAGAGTCCGATACCAGCCGCGGCCACTTCGTGATCAACCTGATGACCGAGGCCATGGCCCCCACCAACACCATGGCCAACCCGGCAGCGGTCAAGCGCTTCTTCGAGACCGGCGGCAAGAGCCTGCTCGACGGCCTCTCCCACCTGGCCAAGGACCTGGTGAACAACGGCGGCATGCCGAGCCAGGTGAACATGGACGCCTTCGAGGTCGGCAAGAACCTCGCCACCACCGAAGGCGCCGTGGTGTTCCGCAACGACGTGCTGGAGCTGATCCAGTACAAGCCCATCACCGAGCAGGTGCATGAACGCCCGCTGCTGGTGGTGCCGCCGCAGATCAACAAGTTCTACGTCTTCGACCTCTCCCCGGAGAAGAGCCTGGCGCGCTTCAACCTGCGCAACGGCATCCAGACCTTCATCGTCAGCTGGCGCAACCCCACCAAGGCCCAGCGCGAATGGGGCCTGTCGACCTACATCGAGGCCCTCAAGGAAACCATCGAGGTGGTGCTGAAGATCACCGGCGCCAAGGACCTCAACATGCTCGGCGCCTGCTCTGGCGGCATCACCACCGTCGCCCTGCTGGGTCACTACCAGGCCATCGGCGAGCAGAAGGTGCACGCCTTCACCCAGCTGGTGAGCGTGCTGGACTTCAACCTCGACACCCAGGTCGCGCTGTTCGCCGACGAGCAGACCCTCGAAGCCGCCAAGCGCCGCTCGTACCAGTCGGGCGTGCTCGAAGGCAAGGACATGGCCAAGGTGTTCGCCTGGATGCGGCCCAACGACCTGATCTGGAACTACTGGGTGAACAACTACCTGCTGGGCAACGAGCCGCCGGTATTCGACATCCTCTACTGGAACAACGACACCACACGCCTGCCCGCCGCCTTCCACGGCGAGCTGGTGGAGATGTTCAAGACCAACCCGCTGACCCGGCCCGACGCGCTGGAAGTCTGCGGCACACCGATCGACCTGAAGAAGGTCACCTGCGACTTCTTCTGCGTGGCCGGCACCACCGACCACATCACCCCCTGGGAAGCCTGCTACCGCTCGGCCCGCCTGCTGGGCGGCAAGTGCGAGTTCGTGCTATCCAACAGCGGCCACATCCAGAGCATCCTCAACCCGCCCGGCAACCCCAAGGCGCGCTTCTCCACCGGCAGCGACATGCCCGCCGACCCGAAGGCCTGGCAGGAGAACGCCACCAAGCACGCCGACTCCTGGTGGCTGCACTGGCAGGCCTGGCTGGCCGAGCGCTCGGGCAAGCTGAAGAAAGCCACGCTGACCCTCGGCAACAAGGCCTACCCGGCCGGCGAGGCGTCCCCAGGAACCTATGTCCACGAGCGCTGATAGCGCCTCGCGCGCATCGTCGCCCCGGCACCCGGACGTGCCGAACCGGTTCGCCGCCCGAATGGGCGGCGGCCTGAGCCGGCTCATCCCCGGCAGTCCAGGCGGAGCCCCAGCCGGCGCCGCCCGCCGTATCCACCCATAGGGGCTCGCGCATGCCGCAACCTTTCGTCTTCCGCACCATCGACCTCGACGGCCAGACCATCCGCACTGCGGTACGTCCGGGCGGCGAACACCTGACGCCGCTGCTGATCTTCAACGGCATCGGCGCCAACCTCGAGCTGGTGTTCCCCTTCGTCCAGGCGCTGGACCCGGACCAGGAGGTGATCGCCTTCGACGTCCCCGGCGTCGGCGGTTCCTCCACCCCCAGCACGCCCTACCGCTTCCCCGGCCTGGCCAAGCTCGCCGCGCGGATGCTGGACTACCTCGACTACGGCCAGGTCAACGCCATCGGCGTCTCCTGGGGTGGCGCGCTCGCCCAGCAGTTCGCCCACGACTACCCCGAGCGCTGCAAGAAGCTGATCCTCGCCGCCACCTCCGCCGGCGCGGTGATGGTGCCCGGCAAGCCCAAGGTGCTGATGCGCATGGCCAGCCCGCGGCGCTACATCCAGCCGTCCTACGGCGTGCACATCGCCCCGGACATCTACGGCGGCGCCTTCCGCCGCGACCCCGGCCTGGCCATGGCCCACGCGAGCAAGGTGCGCTCCTCCGGCAAGCTGGGCTACTACTGGCAACTGTTCGCCGGCCTCGGCTGGACCAGCATCCACTGGCTGCACCGCATCCGCCAGCCGACCCTGGTGCTGGCCGGCGATGACGACCCGATCATCCCGCTGGTGAACATGCGCCTGCTGGCCTGGCGCATCCCCAATGCGGAGCTGCACGTGATCGACGACGGCCACCTGTTCCTGGTGACACGCGCTGAAACAGTCGCGCCGATCATCATGAAGTTCCTCGCCCAGGAGCGGCGGCGGGCAGTCATGCACCCCAAGCCGCTGCTGCCCCGCACCCCCTGAGCCAAATCGCGCCCCAGGATGGGGCCCTTCCCTACCTGAGCGCCGGCACGGTGCAGCCCGCCCGGACTTGAATTTCCCGGGAACTGGTCTGGAATGCACCTGTTGTGCTCGTGGTACGAGCCTTGCTGACCCTCCATGACGATGGACTGATTACGGAGTGTTGCCCCCATGCGAGAGAAAAAGGACTCGGGCGCCTTGCCGGTCCCCGCTAACTTCATGAACGTGCAGAGCGCCATTGTCGGCCTCCGAGGCAAGGACCTGGCCTCGACCGTCCGCACCCTGGCCGTGCACAGCGCCAAGCGCCCGGTGCACAGCGCCCGCCACCTGCTCAAGCTGGGCGGCAAGCTCGGCCGGGTGCTGCTGGGAGACACGCCCTACACCCCCAACCCGCAGGATGCCCGCTTCGCCGATCCGTCCTGGCGGCTCAACCCCTTCTACCGGCGCGGGCTCCAGGCCTACCTGGCCTGGCAGCAGCACCTGATGGAGTGGATCGACGACAGCGAGCTGTCCCCGGACGACCGCACCCGCGCACGCTTCGTGCTGTCGCTGCTCAGCGATGCCGTGGCCCCGTCCAACAGCCTGCTCAACCCGCTGGCGGTCAAGGAGCTGTTCAACACCGGCGGCCTCAGCCTGATCAACGGTGCGCGCCACCTGTTCGACGACCTGCTGCACAACAACGCCATGCCCAGCCAGGTCAGCAAGCATGCCTTCGAAGTCGGGCGGAACCTGGCCACCACACCGGGCTCGGTGGTGTTTCGCAACGAGATGCTGGAGCTGATCCAGTACAAGCCCATGAGCGAGAAGCAGTACCTCAAGCCCCTGGTGATCGTTCCCCCGCAGATCAACAAGTTCTACATCTTCGACCTGACGCCGGAGAAGAGCTTCGTCCAGTACGCCCTGAAGAACGGCCTGCAGGTGTTCGCCATCAGCTGGCGCAACCCCGACGCGCGTCACCGCGAGTGGGGCCTGTCCAGCTACGTGCAGGCCCTGGAGGAAGCCACCGATGTGTGCCGCGCTATCACCGGCAGCAAGGACCTCAACCTGGTCGGTGCCTGCGCCGGCGGCCTGACCATCGCCGCCCTGCAAGGCCACCTGCAGGCCAAGCGGCAGTTGCGCAAGGTCAGCAGCGCCACCTACCTGGTCAGCCTGCTGGACTCCCAGGTGGAAACACCGGCCGCGCTGTTCGCCGACGAGCAGACCCTCGAAGCCGCCAAGCGCCGCTCCTACCAGGCCGGCGTGCTGGATGGCCGCGACATGTCGAAGATCTTCGCCTGGATGCGTCCCAACGACCTGGTGTGGAACTACTTCATCAACAACTACCTGCTGGGCCGCCAGCCACCGGCCTTCGACATCCTCTACTGGAACAACGACAACACCCGGCTACCGGCCGCCATGCACGGCGACATGCTCGACCTGTTCAAGCACAACCCGCTGACCCGCCCCGGCGCGCTGGAAGTGTGCGGCACGCCGATCGACCTGAAGAAGGTCACCGTCGACAGCTTCAGCGTGGCCGGCATCAACGACCACATCACGCCCTGGGAGTCGGTCTACCGCTCCGCCCTGCTGCTAGGGGGCGAGAGCCGCTTCGTGCTCTCCAACAGCGGCCACATCCAGAGCATCCTCAACCCGCCCGGCAACCCCAAGGCCACCCACCTGGAGAACCCCACCCTCAGCTCCGACCACCGTGCCTGGTACTACGACGCGGAGAGCGTCGCCGGCAGCTGGTGGCCGAAATGGCTGGAGTGGATCCAGGCGCGCTCGGGCGAGCAGCGGGAAACCCAGGTGGCGCTGGGCAACCCGGACTACCCGCCGATGGAGGCCTCGCCCGGCACCTACGTACACGTACGCTGAACAGGAAGTCGCCGGACCCGGTGGGCGGGTCCGGCAGAACAGAACAAGAAGGCAGGATGAAGACCCGCGACCGCATACTCGAATGCGCCCTGGCGCTGTTCAACCAGGAGGGCGAACCCAACGTCACCACCCTGGAGATCGCCACCGAGCTGGGCATCAGCCCCGGCAACCTCTACTACCACTTCCACGGCAAGGAGCCGCTGGTGATGGCGCTGCTGGAGCGCTTCCAGGCCGAGACCGAGCCCCTGCTCGACCCACCCGATGGCGCCCGGCTGGACGTGGAGGAGTACTGGCTGTTCCTGCACCTGATCGTCGAGCGGGTGGCGCGCTACCGCTTCCTCTTCCAGGACCTGTCCAACCTGGCCGGGCGCCTGCCCCGGCTCGCACGCGGCATGCGCCACTGGCTGAACGCCCTCAAGCGCACCCTGGCCGCCCTGCTGGCGCGCCTGAAGGCGGACGACCAGCTGGTGAGCGACACCCCCGCCCTCGGCCAGTTGGTGGAGCAGATCACCCTCACCCTGCTGTTCTCGCTGGACTACCAGCGCATCCTCGGCAACGGCGCCGGCGAGAGCCAACTGGTGGTCTTCCAGATCATGATGCTGGTGGCGCCACACCTGCGCCCGGAGGCGCGGATGGCCGTCGAAGGCCTCGCCCGTCGCTACCTGGAAGCCTGAAACGAGAACGCCCGGCATGGGCCGGGCGTTCAGGTGACCTGAGGGGATCAGGCCTGGGGCGTTGCCGCACTCGGCGCATCCGCAGCGGCCGGAGCCGGTGCTGCCGGAGCAGTGGGCGCAGCCGCCGGGGCCGGAGCCGCCGCTTTCGCCGGAGCCGGCTTCTTGGCCGGAGCCTTCTTCGCAGCCGGTTTGGCGGCGGGCTTAGCAGCAGCCGGTTTGGCAGCCGCGGGCTTGGCGGCCGGCTTGGCAGCAGTGGCTTTCGCCGGAGCAGCCTTGGCGGCAGGCTTGGCCGCCGGTTTGGCAGCAGGCTTAGCGGCCGGCTTGGCTGCAGCGGCCTTCGCCGGCGCTGCCTTGGCGGCGGGCTTGGCTGCCGGTTTGACCGCCTTGGCGGAAACACCGGTCAGCTTCTCGATCTGCTTGGTCAGGGCCTCGACCTTGCCGTGCAGTTCCTTCACCTCGTTGCGGCTGGGCACGCCCAGGCGGGAGATGGCGCTGTTCAGGCGCTTGTCGAAAGCCTCTTCCAGCTCGCTCCACTTGCCGAGCGCCTTGTCCTTCACTTCATCGACCCGGGACTTGGCCGAATCCACGCGCGAACCGACACGGGACTTGACGGCATCGACCTGCTTGTCGACTTCGGTCTTGGCCTGCTTCTCGGCCTTCTCGCCATCCTTGACCAGGGTGTCGAACAGCTTGGTGCCGTCGTTGCTGATCTTGGAATAGGCCCCGAGGCCCGCCAACCAGATCTGGCGCGAGTATTTCTCGATCTCGCCGATCCAGGAGTTGGTTTCTTTTGCGGTTTTCTTCTTACCAGCCATCCTGCTCTCCTTATTTGGTTCGCGCGACGTGTTCGAGCAATGCGCTCAACTCATCGAGCTTAGCAGAGAGTGCCTCAACGTCCTGGCGGGAGGGAATCCCGAGGCGATTGAGTGCCACTGCTACGCGGTTGTCGAATGCTTTCTCGATGCGGTCGATCTGGACCTCGACCTTTTCCTTCACGCCCGCCACGCTCTCGAGCACGCTGCCCTTGACCGAATCGAGTTGGCTGTTGGCCGCCTCGACACCGGCATCGACGCTCTTGCGGCCGCGCTTCTCGACGCCTTCGCCGGCCTTGACCAGCTCACGCAGGTAGTCGACGCCTTCCTGGCCGGCCTTGGCGTAGGCGCCTAGGCCCGCCAGCCAGATCTTCCTGGCATAGAGGCGTACGTCGGAAAGAACGGGGGTCTTCTCTACTTCGACTTTCTTCTTGGCGGTGGCTGCCTTGGCCATGGTGCACCTCACGCGGATTGTGGGGGACTCGCCCGGAATCGGGGCTTGGGGTGCACGTTAGCCAGGAAAATTAGAAACCGCATACTAGCCGCAGGACGGGTGCGGCGGCCGTCAGGCCAGGTATTCGTCGAGGGCCTTCTCGATCTCGCGCTTCACGCTGCCGCCCATGGCCGACAGCAGCAGGCCCAGCTTCACCTCGACATTGACCCTGTCGTCGCTCACCTCGATGCGCCCGTCAGCCCCGCTACGACTGAATTCCAGGGTGTCGCCGCGCCACTGGTAACGCACGTCGTACTCGCGCGCCAGGCGCTCGGCGAGCTGCTCGGCCTTCTCCCGCACGGCGGCTTTTCCGAGCTGGTGGGAACGTTCGACGTGGATGCGTGCCATGGGTGTCTCCGGACTGCGACTTAAGGTCGCGCGACTATAGCAGGCCACTCCAGGCGCCGGGCGCAGCCCAAGACAAACCAGGCCGACAAGCCTAGAATGGCCGCCAATTCTATTCCGGGGCAGCGACATGAACGAACCGCGCAAAGGCCACGACGCCGAACCCACCACCCACTTCGGCTACCAGAACGTGCCGGAGAGCCAGAAGGCCGCCAAGGTCGCCGAAGTGTTCCACTCGGTGGCCGCCAAGTACGACCTGATGAACGACCTGATGTCCGGCGGCGTCCACCGGCTGTGGAAGCGCTTCACCATCGAACTGTCCGGCGTGCGCCCGGGCAACCGCGTGCTGGACATCGCCGGCGGCACCGGCGACCTCACCCGCCAGTTCTCCCGCCTGGTCGGCCCCACCGGTGAAGTGGTCCTCGCCGACATCAACGCCTCCATGCTCCAGGTCGGTCGCGACAAGCTGCTGGACAGCGGCGTCGCCGGCAACGTCAGCTTCGTCCAGGCCGATGCCGAGAAGCTGCCCTTCCCCGACAACCACTTCGACGTCGTCACCATCGCCTTCGGCCTGCGCAACGTCACCCACAAGGACGCCGCCCTGCGTTCCATGCTGCGCGTGCTCAAGCCCGGTGGCCGCCTGCTGGTGCTGGAGTTCTCCAAGCCCACCAGCAACCTGCTGAGCAAGGCCTACGACGCCTACTCCTTCACCCTGCTGCCGCTGATGGGCAAGCTGATCACCAACGACGCCGAGAGCTACCGCTACCTGGCCGAATCGATCCGCATGCACCCCGACCAGGAAACCCTCAAGGCCATGATGGTGGAAGCCGGGTTCGAGCGGACCACCTTCCACAACATGACCGGCGGCATCGTCGCCCTGCATCGCGGCATCAAGCCCTGATGCTCACCCAGGCCCTGCTGGCCGGCGCCGAACACGGCCTCAACCGGGTCCTGCGCCTCGACGCCACCGCCCTGCCCCGGCTGTCCCGCCTGGAAGGCAAGGTGATCCGCATCGACTGCCAGGCCCCCGCGCTGGAGCTCTACCTGCTGCCCGGCGGCGACGGCCTGGTCCTCGCCGCCCACTGGGCCGCACCGGCCGACTGCACCCTGCGCGCCCCCGCCGCGAGCCTGCTGCGCCTGGCCCTGAGCAAGGAGAAGACCGCCGTCCTGCACCGCCCCGAGGTGGAACTGGAAGGCGACAGCGCTGCGCTCATGGAACTGGCCGCGGTGCTGCAGGACCTGGAGCTGGACTGGGAATACGAAGTCTCCCGCTGGCTCGGTCCGGTGGGCACCCAACTGCTCGCCGGCCACCTGCGCAGCCGCGCCGGCTGGGCCGGGCAGAGCCTGGACAGCCTGCGCCAGAACCTCGCCGACTACCTCGCCGAGGAATCCCGCACCCTGGTGGGCCAGCGTGAAGCGGAAGCCCGCTTCGCCGAACTGGACCGTCTCAAGATCGATCTCGACCGTCTCGAAGCCCGCATCGGTCGCCTGACCCGGAAAAGTCCCCCAGACGCATGAAGCTGCTCGCCGTCCGCCGCCTGTTGCGCATCCAGAGCGTGGTCATCCGCTACCGCCTCGACGACCTGATATTCGACCTCCCGCTGCCCTGGTGGCTGCGCATGCTCGGCTGCCTGCTGCCCTGGCGCTGGTTCCCCCGGCGCGACCTGCAGCTGACCCGTGGCGAGCGCCTGCGCCTGGCCCTCGAAGGCCTCGGGCCGATCTTCATCAAGTTCGGCCAACTGCTCTCCACCCGCCGTGACCTGCTGCCGCCGGACATCGCCGACGAGCTGGCACGCCTGCAGGACCAGGTCCCCCCCTTCGACCCCGAGCAGGCCGTGCGCCTGATCGAAGAGCAGCTCGGCGCCCGCATCAGCGACGTCTTCACCCGCTTCGACGTCGCCCCGCTGGCCTCCGCCTCCGTGGCCCAGGTCCACGCCGCACGCCTGAAGAGCGGCGAAGACGTGGTGGTCAAGGTGGTGCGCCCGGGCCTCAAGCCGGTGATCCGCCAGGACCTCGCCTGGCTGTTCCTCATCGCCCGCCTGGCCGAGCGTCTCTCCAGCGACGCCCGCCGCCTGCGCCCGGTGGAAGTGGTCAGCGACTACGAGAAGACCATCTACGACGAGCTCGACCTGCTGCGCGAGGCGGCCAACGCCAGCCAGCTGCGGCGCAACTTCGAAGGCTCGCCGCTGCTCTACGTGCCCCAGGTCTACTGGGACTGGTGCCGCCCCAAGGTGCTGGTGATGGAGCGCATCTACGGCGTCCCGGTCACCGACCTGGCCACCCTTGCCGACCAGCGCACCGACCTCAAGCTGCTGGCCGAACGCGGCGTGGAGATCTTCTTCACCCAGGTGTTCCGCGACAGCTTCTTCCACGCCGACATGCACCCCGGCAACATCTTCGTCAGCACCCGCCAGCCCTGGAACCCGCAGTACATCGCCATCGACTGCGGCATCATCGGCAGCCTCACCCCCGAGGACCAGGACTACCTCGCGCGCAACCTCATCGCCTTCTTCAAGCGTGACTACCGCCGCGTCGCCCAGCTGCACATCGACTCCGGCTGGGTCCCGGCGGAAACCCGGGTGAACGACTTCGAAGCGGCCATCCGCACCGTCTGCGAACCCATCTTCGAGAAGCCGCTGAAGGACATCTCCTTCGGCCAGCTGCTGCTGCGCCTGTTCCAGACCGCACGCCGCTTCAACATGGAAGTGCAGCCGCAACTGGTATTGCTGCAGAAGACCCTGCTCAACATCGAAGGCCTCGGCCGCCAGCTCTACCCCGACCTCGACCTCTGGAGCACCGCCCAGCCCTACCTGGAGCGCTGGATGCGCGAGCGCGTCAGCCCCAAGAGCCTGCTGTCCAACCTGCAGGCCCAGGTCGAGCAGGTGCCGCACCTGGCCGGCATGACCCGCGACCTGCTGGAGCGCATGAGCCAGCCCCACGCCAGCGACCCGCCACCACCCTGGCGCCGCTCCAGCGACGGCCTCGCCCCGCGCCTGATCGGCGCCGCCCTGCTGGTGGGCGCGGCCAGTACCGGCCTGGAGCAGCACCTCGCCGCCTGGCCGGCCTGGCTGATGCTGGCCAGTGGTCTATATCTCGTACTTCGCCGATAGCCAAGGCCGCGCCAGCGCTGGCACACTACTGCCCCCGGCCGGGCCCGCACCCGGCCTGCTCGTGGAAACCGACATGAACGACTGGCTGGAAGACATCCACTGGAACGCCGACGGCCTGGTCCCGGCCATTGCCCAGGACCACAAGACCGGACGCATCCTGATGATGGCCTGGATGAACCGCGAATCCCTGGCCCTGACCGTGGCCGAGAACCGTGCCATCTACTGGTCACGCTCGCGCGGCAAACTCTGGCGCAAGGGTGAGGAATCCGGCCATGTGCAGAAGCTCCACGAGTTGCGCCTGGACTGCGACGCCGACGTGATCGTGCTGATGGTCGAGCAGATCGGCGGCATCGCCTGCCACACCGGCCGCGAAAGCTGCTTCTACCGCGTCTACGAGAACGGCGGCTGGAAGACCGTCGACGCGGTCATCAAGGACCCCGACGCGATCTACCACGCAGGACATGCACATGAGTGACACCCTTTCCCGCCTCGCCGAGGTGCTCGAAGCCCGCAAGAACGCGCCGGCCGACTCCTCCTACGTGGCCAGCCTGTACCACAAGGGGCTGAACAAGATCCTCGAGAAGGTGGGCGAGGAATCGGTTGAAACCATCCTGGCCGCCAAGGATGCCGCCACCAGCGGCGACTGCAGCGACCTGATCTACGAAACCGCCGACCTCTGGTTCCACAGCCTGGTCATGCTCGCCGCCCTCGGCCAGCATCCCCAGGCCGTACTGGAAGAACTGGAGCGTCGCTTCGGCCTGTCCGGGCACGCTGAAAAAGCCGCCCGCCAGCCTTCCGCCTAACGAATCGATACGCAGGAGCAAACCATGGGTATTTTCGACTGGAAACACTGGGTGGTCATTCTGATCGTCGTCGTCCTGGTCTTCGGCACCAAGCGCCTGAAGAACCTCGGCTCCGACGTCGGCGAAGCCATCAAGGGCTTCCGCAAGGCCATGAACACCGAAGAGGAGCAGAAGGCCGAGCAGCCCCAGCAGCCCGCCGCCCAGCCGACTGCCGCCCCGCTGAACCAGCCGCACACCATCGACGGCCAGGCACACAAGGTCGAAGAGCCGACTGTGCGCAAGGACTGATGCGCCATGTTCGGCATCAGCTTTGGTGAATTGCTGCTGATCGGCCTCGTGGCCCTGCTGGTGCTCGGCCCCGAGCGCCTGCCGGGTGCTGCACGTACGGCAGGCCTGTGGATCGGCCGCCTGAAACGCAGCTTCAACGCCATCAAGCAGGAAGTGGAGCGCGAGATCGGCGCCGACGAGATCCGTCGCCAACTGCACAACGAGCAGATCATGGCGATGGAGCGGCAGATCAAGGAAAGCATCGTGCCGCCCAGCCTGGAGAACCTGCTGGCCGACCCGGCGCAGCGCGACGAAGCCGCCGAGGCCTCGCCCACCCCGGCCGCCCCGCAGCCGGTACCGGCTCCCGTCGCGGCAGCCAGCGCCCCACCGTCGCCTGCTGCCCAGCCCGTGCCCAGCACGACACCCGCCGCGTCCGGCGCCACGGTCGCCGCCCCGCTGGCGACCCCGCCGGCTGCCACGCCCCCCTCCGCCGAACCGCCACAGCCGCCCCGCCCCCTATGAGCGACCAGAAGCCGGAATACGACCAGGAGATGCCCCTGGTCTCGCACCTCGCCGAACTGCGTACCCGCCTGCTGCGTTGCGTCGCGGCGGTGTTCCTGATCTTCGCCGGGCTGTTCTACTTCGCCCAGAAGATCTACACCCTCGTCTCCGCACCGCTGCGCCAGTACCTGCCGGAAGGCGCGACGATGATCGCCACCGACGTGGCCTCGCCCTTCCTCACCCCATTCAAGCTGACCATGGTGGTGGCGCTGTTCCTCGCCATGCCGGTGATCCTGCATCAGGTCTGGGGCTTCATCGCACCCGGCCTGTACAAGCACGAGAAGCGCGTGGCCATGCCCTTGCTGGTGTCCAGCATCGTGCTGTTCTACTCCGGGATGGCCTTCGCCTACTTCCTGGTGTTCCCGCTGATCTTCCACTTCTTCGCCAGTGTCACCCCCGAAGGCGTGTCGATGATGACGGACATCGCCAGCTACCTCGACTTCGTCATGACGCTGTTCTTCGCCTTCGGCGTCGCCTTCGAGATCCCCGTCGCGGTGGTGCTGCTGATCTGGATCGGCGTGGTCGACGTGGCCTACCTGAAGAAGATCCGCCCGTACGTGATCATCGGCTGCTTCGTGGTCGGCATGATCCTCACCCCGCCGGACATCTTCTCCCAGACCCTCCTGGCCGTGCCCATGTGGCTGCTGTTCGAGGTCGGCGTGTTCTGCGGCGGCCTGGTGCGCCGGCGCAACGACACGCCGGAAAGCGCGCCCGAAGACCAGCCGCCCGCCACCCGCCCGTGAACCTCCTGCTGCTGGAAGAGGGCGATTTCGTCGCCCCCGGCCACGCCCTCCTGCGTGGCCGCCGCCTCAAGCACCTGCATGACGTGCACCGCGCCGAAGCCGGTGACAGCCTGCGGGTCGGCCTGCTCGGCGGCGCCATGGGCGAAGGCCGGCTGACCGTCCTGGAAGCCGACCACGCCGAACTGCAGGTGAGCCTCGACCAGCCGCCGCCGGCCAAGCTGCCGCTGACCCTGCTGCTGGCCCTGCCACGCCCGAAGATGCTCCGCCGCGTGCTGCAGACCGTCGCCACCATGGGCGTGCCACGCCTGGTGCTGCTCAACAGCTACCGGGTCGAGAAGAGCTTCTGGCAGACCCCCTTCCTCGAACCCGCCGCCATCCGTGAGCAACTGATCCTCGGCCTCGAACAGGGCCGCGACACGGTGCTCCCCGAGGTGGTGATCGAGAAACGCTTCAAGCCCTTCGTCGAAGACCGCCTGCCCGCCCTCGCCGCCGGCACCCGTGCCCTGGTCGGCCACCCCGGCCCCTGGCCGGACTGCCCACGGGCCGTGGAAGGCCCCGTCACCCTCGCCATCGGCCCCGAAGGCGGCTGGATCCCCTACGAAGTCGAGAAGCTGCAAGCCACCGGATTCGAAGCGGTGCAACTGGGCGAACGCATCCTGCGGGTCGAGACGGCGGTTACCGCTCTGCTCGCCCGCCTGTTCTGACAGGCGCCCCATCAAGCGCCCCGGCAATCCGCCGATAAACTTCCACCTCCCTCAACCTCTCTGCCGCGTTCGCCAGGAGAAGAAGCATGTCACGCTGGTTCAGTAACCTCAGTGTCAGCCTCAAGCTCGCCATCGGCTTCGGCCTCGTTCTGCTGCTCACCCTGCTCATCACCCTCACCGGTTGGCTCGCCATCGACGAGACCCTGGATCGAGGCCAGAAACTCCAGGACTCGGCCAACCTCAGCGAGCTGGCCAAGGACCTGCAGATCAGCCAGCAGGCCTACCAGCTCAAGCAGGACGCCAACAACGCCGAGCGTGTACGCGCGCGCGTGCAGGCCATCAACGACCACACCCGCACCCTCGAACAGCACTTCACCGACGCCCGCGACCGCGAGCACATGGAGCAGGCCCGCCAGGCGACCCAGGCCTACCAGGCCGCCTTCACCGAGCTCGGCAAGGCCTACCAGACCCGCGAGGGCGCGCGCAGCCAACTGGGCACCAGCGCCGACGCCGCCATGGCCTCCATCGGCAACCTCATTGAGCGCGTCCTCGCCGACATCACCCTCGACGATGCCGGCCGCCTCACCCAGTTCCACGAACTGGCCGACCTGCGCCTCTCAGTAATGCAGGCCCGCTTCCAGGTCCGTGGCTACACCTTCAGCAACGACCCCAGCTTCCAGGACGCCGCCCTGCAAGCCGTGGACGCCGCCCTCGGCAACCAGGCCAAGCTGGCCGCCACCCTGGGCAACGACGACACCGACCTGGCCCGCGTTGGCAGCAACCTCAAGACCTACCGCGACGCCATCAGCGCCTATCGCCGCGCCAACGACAACGCCCAGGCCCAGTTCGACGCCATGGGCCAGCAGGGCCAGCGCCTGCTGGAGATCAGTGCGCGCCTGTACACACAACAGAACGCCAAGCTCGAAGCCGAGACCCGCCAGACCCACGTCATGCTGCTGGTGGCCTCGATCATCGCCCTGGTGCTCGGCTTGTTCGCCGCCCTGCTCATCACCCGGCAGATCACCCAGCCCCTGCGTGACACCCTCGACGCCGCCGAGCGCATCGCCGCCGGCGACCTCAGCCGGGACCTGGTGGTGCAGCGCAGCGACGAGGTGGGCCAGTTGCAGGGCAGCATCCAGCGCATGAACGCCAGCCTGCGCGACCTGATCGGCCGCATCCGTGACAGCGTCACCCAGCTCGCCAGTGCCGCCGAGGAACTCTCCGCCATCACCACCCAGACCAGCGCCGGCGTGAACGCCCAGAAGGTCGAGACCGACCAGGTCGCCACCGCCATGAACGAGATGGCCGCCACCGTCCACGAGGTCGCCCGCAACGCCGAAGACGCCTCCCAGTCCGCCAGCGCCGCCGACCGCCAGGCCCGCGAAGGCGAGACGGCCGTCAACGACGCCGTGCAGCAGATGGATCGCCTGGCCGACGAGGTCACCCGCTCCAGCGACGCCGTCACCCACCTCAAGCAGGAGAGCGAACGCATCGGCAGCGTGCTGGACGTGATCAAGACCGTGGCCGACCAGACCAACCTGCTGGCCCTGAACGCCGCCATCGAAGCCGCCCGAGCCGGCGAAGCCGGTCGCGGCTTCGCCGTGGTGGCCGACGAAGTGCGCGGTCTGGCCCAGCGCACCCAACAATCCACCCAGGAGATCGAAGCGCTGATCGCCGGCCTGCAGAGCGGTGCCCAACGCGCCGCCAGCCTGATGGAAACCAGCCGCGAGCTGACCGACAGCACCGTCGAACTGACCCGCCGCGCCGGCCGCCGCCTGGGCGCCATCGCCGAATCGGTGTCCACCATCCAGGCCATGAACCAGCAGATCGCCGCCGCTGCCGAGCAGCAGGGCGCCGTGGCCGAAGAGATCAACCGCAGCGTGGTCAGCGTGCGCGACATCTCCGAGCAGACCGCCTCCGCCAGCCATCAGACCGCCACCTCCAGCGTCGAACTGGCCCGCCTGGGCGGCAGCCTGCAGGACTTGGTCAGCCGCTTCCGCGTCTGATAGCAAGCCGTCCGGGCCGGCCATCAGACGAAATATCAAACTGCCACCATATTCTTGCCGGCGCCCCGGGGCGCCGGCTACTCTCCCGCCCCCGCGTCACAGGCCGCCGTCTCGGCAGCGCCTTTCCCAATAACTCCAACAGACGCCTCACCCGCCACGGCGATGCCCCGCGCACCGCCGGGCTTACGCATTCCCGGGAGAAACCATGTACCACTGGTGCACACAACGGCTCGCCGACCTGCGGGTCGGCCGCAAACTTGCCTTCGGCTTCGGCCTCGTCCTGCTCCTCACCCTGGCGGTGATGTTCACCGGCATCCGCGGCATCGACCGCATGATCGACAGCAGCGACCAGATGGTCACCGTCAGCGAGCTGGAAAACACCATCAAGGACGCCCGCGCCCAACGCCTGCAGTTCGTCAGCACCGGCGACCTGCAGCACGCCCGCAACATCGAACAGCTGATCGACGCCATGCTCGCCATCAGCGACCGCCTGGAGGCCGACGCCCACACCGCCCAAGGCCGGACCCGACTGGAGCAACTGCGCAGCGAGATCAACGCCTACCGCCAGTCCCTCGCCGCACTGGTCCGCGCCCAGGACGACCGCAACGCCGCCCGTGCCGTGCTGATCAAGTCCGCCGAGGCCGTACTCGCCCAGTTCGCCGAACTGCAGAAGCGGCGCTTCGACGACCTCGCCCGCGACCCGACCAACCCTGCACTACTGGACGAAACCCGCACCATCACCGGGCTCAACCAGCAGCTGCTGTCCATCCGCTACCTGGTGCGTGGCTTCGTCTTCCAGCAGACCCCGGAATCCGAACAACCGGCCCAGGCCGCCCTGGCGCAGTTGCAGCGCGACCTCGACGCACTCAGGCAGCAGGCCACCGGCGATTTCGCCGACTACCTGGCCCGCGCCCGCCCCTCCTTCGATGCCTACCTCAGCGCCGTGCGCCAGTTCGGCCAGGGCGTCGAGGCCAGCCGCGCCGCCATCGACACCATGGGCAAGCACGCGGAGACCATGCGCGACCAGGGCAACCGGATCTACGAGCTGCAGGTGAAGGCCCGCAGCAGCGACGCCACCAGCGCCCGCAGCCAACTGCTCATTAGCACCCTGTTGGCCATCAGCCTCGCCGTGTTCGCCGCCTGGTCCATCAGCCGGCAGATCCTCGCCCCGCTGCGCCAGGCGCTGGCCTTCGCCTCGCGCATCGCCGACGGTGACCTGCGCGCCGAACTGCAGGCCGATCGCCAGGACGAACTGGGCCAGCTGCAGCGCGCCCTCCAGGCCATGGCCGGCAACCTGCGCCAGCTGATCGGGCGCATCGGCGACGGCGTCACCCAGATCGCCAGCGCCGCCGAAGAACTCTCCGCCGTCACCGAACAGACCAGCGCCGGCGTGAACGCGCAGAAGGTCGAGACCGACCAGGTCGCCACCGCCATGAACGAAATGGCCGCCACCGTCCACGACGTGGCGCGCAACGCCGAGCAGGCCTCCGAAGCCGCCGCCTCCGCCGACCGCGAAGCCGCCCAGGGCGACCGCCTGGTGCGCCAAGCCCTCGGCCAGGTGGACCGCCTCGCCGCCGAAGTGGGCCGCTCCACCGAGTCCGTGCAGCAGCTGCGCCGCGAGAGCGACAAGATCGGCAGCGTGCTGGACGTGATCAAGACCGTCGCCGACCAGACCAACCTGCTGGCCCTCAACGCCGCCATCGAAGCCGCCCGCGCCGGCGAGGCCGGGCGCGGCTTCGCCGTGGTGGCCGACGAAGTGCGCGGCCTGGCCCAGCGCACCCAGCAGTCCACCGAGGAAATCCAGGAGCTGATCGCCGGCCTGCAGAACGGCAGCCAGCAGGCCGCCGGCATGATGGAAAGCAGCCTGGAGCTGACCGAAGACACCCTGCGCCTGGCCCGCGAGGCCGGCGACTCGCTGACCTCCATCACCGGCGCCGTCTCGGCCATCCAGTCGATGAACCAGCAGATCGCCGCCGCCGCCGAGCAGCAGAGCGCCGTGGCCGAGGAGATCAACCGCAGCGTCCTCAACGTGCGCGACATCTCCGAGCAGACCGCCGCCGCCAGCGACCAGACCGCCGCGTCCAGCGTTGAGCTGGCACGCCTGGGCAACGAACTGCAACAGATGGTCGGGCGCTTCCGGGTCTGACACCGCCCGCCGGAGGGCGTAGGATCGGGCCTTCCCCCTTGCCGAGGCCCGAGCCATGCGCCCCCTGACCATCGACCTCGACCAACTGGCCTTCGCCCTCTCCACCGAGGGCCTGGACCACTACCTGGACCTGCTCACCGGCAAGGTCCTGCTGATCCCTGAAGAGGATGCCGATCCCCAGCTGGAAACCCTCCTGCGCGAAGAGCCGGAGCGTTTCCTGCTGGTGGAACCCCTCACCCACGGCGACGAGCTGCGGCTGATGGAGGAATTCCTCCACGAAGTCGTCCACCCCCACGCCTACACCGCCCTGCAACAGGCCCTGGCCGGCCGCAAACCGGCCCGTGCCTTCCGCCACGTGCTGATGGAATACCCGGTGCTGCTGGAAGCCTGGCACCACTTCGAAGCGGCCCGCCTGAGGGAGCTGGCGCAGGACTGGCTGGAGGACAACGAATTGCAGGCGGCTGTGCCCCTGCATTGACGCCTTTGAACCCAGCTTGATGCGCAACTGAATGCTCTGCTCAGCTTCGATGGTGGGGCCGGGAAACGGCCCCTTCAGAAGGCCGAGCGAAGCCGCAGTGGAAGGGGTTGAGCGACATGGATGTCGCGAAAGCGCTGCCGGGCCAGGGATGGCCCGTCAGCGCGGGCCCCTGGAGCGGCGGTGAAGCGAGGGAACCCGACGCAGTCGGGCCGGATGCAGGGGCGAGCCTTTTTGGTTTCTTTTTTGGCGACTGAAAAAAGAAACTCGCCCGGCGGGGCGAAACAGGTGACATCCGCCGAGCTCGGTAACCAGCTTGGCGACAAAGCTCTCGATGCTCCCCCCCTGGACGATCAAAGAAAAAGGGCCGCATCGCGGCCCTTTCCATTCCCTTACAGCACCTGCCTGAGGAACGCCTGCGCACGCGGGTCCCGGGGCTGGTCGAAGAACTGCGCCGGCGGCGCATCCTCCAGCAACTTGCCATGGTCGAAGAACAGCACCCGGTCGGCCACCTCGCGGGCGAAGCCCATCTCGTGGGTGACGCAGACCATGGTCATGCCCTCCTGGGCCAGCTGCTTCATCACGTCCAGCACCTCGCCGACCATCTCCGGGTCCAGCGCCGAGGTGGGCTCGTCGAACAGCATCACCTTCGGCTCCATGCACAGCGCCCGGGCAATGGCCACGCGCTGCTGCTGGCCGCCGGACAGGCGCGAGGGGTACTCGCCGGCCTTCTGGGCGATGCCCACCTTGGCCAGCAGCGCCCGGGCCTTCTCCTCGCGCTCGGCCTTGCCGCGCTTGCGCACCACCTTCTGCGCCAGGCAGAGGTTCTCCAGCACGGTCATGTGCGGGAACAGGTTGAAGTGCTGGAACACCATGCCGACTTCGCGGCGGTAGGCATTCACATCGGTCTTCGGGTTGGCCAGGTCGACGCCGTCAATGCTCACCGAACCCGCGTCCAGTTCCTCCAGGCCGTTGAGGCAGCGCAGGAAGGTGGATTTGCCGGAGCCGGAGGGGCCGATCACCACCACCACCTCGCCGCGCTTGACCGAGGTGGTCACGTCGTCGACGGCGCGCACTTCCTGGCCACGGGCATCGAAGACTTTCATCAGGTTACGGACTTCAATCACTTTTCCCGAGCCTCCGCTCCAGTCGGTTGGCGATCTGCGACAGCGGCAGGTTGATGACCAGGTACAACGCGGCGACGCAGAACCAGATCTCGAAGGTGGAGAACGAGGTGGTGATCGCCTCGCGGCCGCTCTTGGTCAGCTCGGTGATGGCGATCACCGACACCAGCGAGGTGTCCTTCACCAGGCTGATGAACTGCCCGGCCAGCGGCGGCAGCACGCGCTTGAACGCCTGGGGCAGGATCACGTAGCGCATCGACTGGCCGCCGGTGAGGCCGAGGGAACGCGCGGCCTCGTTCTGCCCACGGGCGATGGACTGCACGCCGGCGCGGACGATCTCGCCCACGTAGGCCCCGGTGAACAGCGCCAGGGCGGCGACGCCGGCGAACTCCCGGGAGAGGTCCAGCACAGTGCCGATGAAGAAGTAGAAGATGAAGATCTGCACCAGCAGCGGGGTGCCCCGCACCAGCTCGACGTACACGGTGGAGAGGTCGCGCAGGGTGGGGTTCTGCGACAGCCGGCAGAGCCCGGTGAAAAGGCCGATCACCAGCCCCAGCGCGCCGGAAAGCACGGATATCCACAGGGTGGTCCAGAGGCCCCAGAGCAGCGGGCCGGCCGCCCAGTGTCGGGTCACGCCGACCACGTCACCTTCGGAGAGGTCGTCGCCCTGGCTGACCTGCAGGCTGTCCTTGGCCACCTGCAGCTGTTGCTCCTCGCCGCCCTCGGTGACCAGGGTCACCCGGGCGTTGGCGCCTTCCTCGGCAATGGCCTCGACCCGCGCGTAGTCGGCCGCGCGCTGGGCCTCTTCGGCCTGGTAGGCGAAATACTGCGGCACCCGGTTCCAGCGCCACTCGTAGGAGATCAGGGAGGTGGAGTACCAGAGGCCGTAGGCGACCACCAGCAGGATCAGGCCCGTCAGCAGGTGCCAGGGCCAGGTACGGCGGTGTTTTCTAGTCACGATGGGTCTCGCTCATGGCGATGCCTGGGGGGCGAAAAAGACAGGTCCGGCCTCGTGGGCCGGACCTGTCGCGTGCAGCGGGGAGCGCGTCCCGTTATTCCATGTCCTTCAGCCAGGCGGTGTTCTTGAACCACTTGGCATGGATGCGCTCGTAGGTGCCGTCCTTCTGGATCTGGTGCAGCCAGTTGTTGATCCAGTTGATGCTGTCGTAGTCACCCTTCTTCAGGCCGAAGGCCAGGGGCTCGTAGGTGAAGGGCTCTTCCAGGTACACCAGCTTGCCGGCACCGGCCTTGTTCACCGCAACCACGTTGTAGGGGGCGTCGTAGATGAAGGCATCGGCCTTGCCGTTGACCACGTCCATCACCGCTTCCTGCTCGTTGTCGAAGCCGTGGTACTGGGCCTTGGCGATCAGCTTCTTGGCGACCATCTCGCCGGTGGTGCCGATCTTGGAGGTGATGCGGTACTGGCCGTCGTTGAGGTCCTTGTAGGACTTGATCTTGCCTTCCAGGTCCTTGCGGATCAGCAGGGTCTGGCCGACCACGATGAAGGGCTCGGAGAAGTTGATGCGCAGGTTGCGCTCCTGGGTCAGGGTCATGCCGGAGCCGATCATGTCGAACTTGTCGGTCAGCAGGGCCGGGATGATGCCGTCGTAGCTGGTGGACACCAGCTCCAGCTTCACGCCCATGGCCTTGGACATGGCCTTGAGCAGGTCCACTTCGAAGCCGATGATTTCGCCGCGCTTGTTGGTCATTTCGAAGGGCATGTAGGTCGGGTCCATGCCGACCCGCAGGGTGCCGCGCTTGACCGCGTCATCGACGACGCCGGCGTGGGCCAGGCCGGTGAAGGCGCAGGCGGAGAGCAACAGGGATGCGAGAAGCTTCTTCATTCTTACTCCTGACAGGGCAGATCGTTATTGTGTGAAGCGGCGCCCACGGACCCGACGGGCATGGCGCGAAATCCTAACCGCCCGGACCGTGGATGGCGAGTCAACCCGAAGCAACAAGCACGCCACTATCGGACAGGCGGCGCGGAGCGAAGCGGGCTCAGCTTTCCAGCAGGAAGGTGACCGGGCCGTCGTTGACCAGGTGCACCTGCATGTCGGCGCCGAAGCGCCCGGTGGCGACCTGGGCGTGCTGGGCACGGGCCCGCGCCACCAGGTAGTCGAACAGGCGCTCGCCCTGGGCCGGCGGCGCGGCGCTGGAGAAGCTCGGGCGCAGGCCGCTGCGGGTGTCGGCGGCCAGAGTGAACTGCGAGACCAGCAGCAGGCCGCCCTCCACGGCACCGAGGGACAGGTTCATCTTCCCCTCGGCATCGCTGAACACACGGTAGTTGAGCAGCTTGTGCAGCAGCTTGTCGGCGCTGGCCTCGGTGTCCTGGGGCTCGACGCCCACCAGCACCAGCAGGCCGCGGTCGATGGCGCCGACGGTCTCCCCGGCGACGTCCACCCGGGCGGCGGAGACCCGTTGCAGCAGCGCCTTCATCAGGCTTCCTCTTCCGGCGGCAGGTCCAGCAGGCGGCGGGCGATGCTGTCCGTGGCGCGCAGCAGGGCATCGGTGATGCCCGCTTCGGAGGCGGCGTGGCCGGCGTCGCGGACGATCTGCAGCTCGCTGTTGGGCCAGGCCTTGTGCAGCTCCCAGGCGTTCTCCAGGGGGCAGATGGCGTCATAGCGACCGTGCACGATCACCCCCGGCAGGTGGGCGATGCGCGGCATGTCGCGCAGCAGCTGGTTGGGTTCGAGGAAGGCGTTGTTGACGAAGTAGTGGCACTCGATGCGGGCGATGGACAGCGCGCGCATCGGCTCGCTGAAGCGCTCCACCACCGAGGCGCTGGGGCGCAGGGTGGCGGTGCGGCCTTCCCAGGTGGACCAAGCCTTGGCGGCGTGCATCTGGGCGATCTGGTCGGTGCCGATGAGGCGCTTGTAGAAGGCCTGGATCAGGTCGTCCTGCTCGTCCGCCGGGATCGGCGCCAGGTAGTCCTCCCAGTAGTCGGGGAACAGCCGGCTCGCGCCCTCCTGGTAGAACCACTTCAGCTCCTGGGGACGGCACAGGAAGATGCCGCGCAGGATCAGTGCCCGCACCCGGTCCGGGTGGGCCTGGGCGTAGGCCAGCGACAGGGTGGAACCCCAGGAACCGCCGAACAGCACCCAACGGTCGATGCCCAGGTGCTCGCGGATGCGTTCGAGGTCGGCGACCAGGTCCCAGGTGGTGTTGTTCTCCAGGCTGGCGTGGGGGGTGGAGCGGCCACAGCCACGCTGGTCGAAGGTGACGATGCGGTACAGGGTCGGGTCGAAGAAGCGCCGGCTCAGGGCATCGCAGCCGGCACCCGGGCCGCCGTGGATGAACACCACCGGCAAGCCGTCGGGGGTGCCGCTCTCGTCGATGTAGAGCACATGCGGTTCGTCCACAGCCAGTTCGTGGCGGGCGTAGGGCTTAATTTCCGGATACAAAGTCAGCATGCTGGGCTCCGATTCTGTGCTCTAGGCCAATGCCCCACGGGACATCCGCCGCCTAATGTGCCCGGCATCATAAACGAGGGAAATGGAGTTCGAATATGTCAGCGAGGCTGTTCACCCTACCGATCGTACTGTTCCTGGCCCTGCTCGCCGGTTGCGGCCGCGAAGATCCGGCCGCCGAGCTGGAGGCAGCGGTCAAGGCCCTGCAGGCCAACCTGGAAGCGAAGGACACCGGCGCGGTGATGAAGCAGCTGCACCCGCAGTTCACCACCGCCGACGGCAACGACCGTGAGTGGGCACGGCGCACCATGGCGCTGCTGTTCATGCGCCACAAGAACGTGTCGATCATCGCCCTGAGCCAGGACAGCCGCCTCGACACCACCTACCGTGAAAAGGGCCACACCGACGCCCGCGTCGCCCTCACCGGCGCCGAAGGCCTCATCCCCGATGCCGCCCGCCAATACGCCGTGAAACTCGAATGGTGGCGCGACGACGGCGACTGGAAGCTCGCCCGCCTCAGTTGGGAGTGACCCCGGCCGTTGTGCCTCGCCCCGGACTGAAGTCCGGGCTACGAAAGCACCCAGCCGGCCCCACCGGCATAAGGAAGCGTCCACCCGTAGCCCGGGCTTCAGCCCGGGAATCCCGTGCGCCCAAGACCATCCCGGACTGAAGTCCGGGCTACACCAGCGCCCGGCCTGAACCATCGGCACAAGGGAACACCCACCCGTAGCCCGGGCTTCAGCCCGGGAGTCCGTGCACCTCACACAACACTCCGGCTATGCACGCCGTTCGCCTGCTCCGGTGATGCGGCTCTCCTCGCCCCCGGCCCAATCCGCCGGTAACAGGCCCTCCCGCACGTAACGGTGGAAACTCGAATGCGGCCAGTCGGCGACCCGTGTGACCAGGCCGTGCTTGAGCGGATTGATGTGGATGTAGTCGACATGGGCAGCGAAATCCCTCTCGTCCCGTAGCAAGTGCTCCCAGAAGCGAGGCTGCCACAGCCCGGCCTCACGCTTGGCGTTGGGTCTCACGGGATGCCCCTGCGCACGCAACGCCCGGACGAAGGCCGCCTTCATCGACGCAATGCGGCTTGAGAAGTCGTCGTCCCCTTCGGGCAGGCTCATCACCATGTGCAGGTGCTCGGGCAGCACAACGATCGCATCGAGGCGAAAGCTCCGTCGCGAGCGGGCCTGGCGAATCGCTTCGCGCAACAGATCGAAATGGCGCACGAGCAGATCGCTTCGCCGATCTGCCAGCGCCAGGGTAAGGAAGTAGCAGCCCCCGGCTTGGCGGGCTCGTCGATACATCACCATGAATGGCACGTCCGGATAGGGGGCCGGAGAGCCTTGCAGGGTGACCACCCGCGCTCTGTCGGCTCGAGGCCGAACGGCCCGCCGAAGCGTCTGCATCCGTCGTAGCCCGGGCTTCAGCCCGGGAAAGGTGGAAAGTGCCCGCCCCTCCCCGGGCTGAAGCCCGGGCTACCTGGTGCAGGGTCTATCGCCCGTAGCGCTCCCGCCCCCAGGCGAGCATCGCCAGCAGCAGCTGGCGGATGACCTTGCGGGTGGGAACGGCGAGATCTTCGCGGAAGGCGAAGGGCTCCTCTTCGTTCATGTAGGTGCGCTGGGCCAGTTCCAGTTGCACGGCGTGGATGTGCTGGGCCGGCTGGCCGTAGTGGCGGGTGATGTGGCCGCCCTTGAAGCGGCCGTTGAGCACGTGGCTGTAACCCTCGACGCGGGCGCAGACGCTGACCAGCGCATCGGCGAGGCCCGGGTCGCAGCTGGCGCCGGCGTTGGTGCCGAGGTTGAAGTCCGGCAGGTGGCCGTCGAACAGGCGGGGGATGAAGGCGCGGATGGAGTGGGCGTCGAACAGCAGCGCATAGCCGAACTCGCGCTTCAGCCGCGCCAGCTCCTCGGCAATGCGCCCGTGGTACGGCGCCCAGATGCCGTCCAGGTAACCGGCGCGCTCCTCGGCCGAAGGCTCGCACCCCGCCCGGAACAGCGGCTGGCCGTCGAACATCACGTCGGGGAACAGGCCGGTGGTGGCGGTGGCGTAGAGCGGCGTGTCGTCCGCCGGGCGGTTGAGGTCGATGACGTAGCGCGAGTAGCGCGCCGCCAGGGTCGCGGCCCCCAGCTCGGCAGCGAAGTCGTACAGCAGCGGGATGTGCCAGTCGGTGTCGATCAGCGAGCGCGCGGCATCGCTCAGGCCGGCCTCCACCGCCGGGGTCAGGCGGGTGCCGGGGTGCGGCATGCTGATCAGCAGCGGCACGCGGCCGGGGGTGAAGTCGAGGACGTTATCCAAGGTCGATCTCCTGTCCGTGGCGCACCACCCGGTTGGGCAAGGTGCCGCCGAGCCAATAGGCCAGCTCCGCCGGGCGCTGGATGTCCCAGGCGACGAAGTCGGCGAGCTTGCCCGCTTCCAGGCTGCCGCAACGCTCGGCCAGGCCCAGGGCGCGGGCGGCGTTGAGGGTGACGCCGGCCAGTGCCTCTTCCGGGGTCAGGCGGAACGCGGTGCAGGCCATGTTGAGCATCAGCCGCAGGGACAGCGCCGGCGAGGTACCGGGGTTGAGGTCGCTGGCCACCGCCATGGTCACGCCGTGGCGACGCAGGGCGTCGATGGGCGGCAGCTGGGTCTCGCGCAGCAGGTAGAAGGCGCCCGGCAGCAGCACGGCGACGGTGCCGGCATCGGCCATGGCGATGGCGTCGTCCTCGGTCATGTATTCCAGGTGGTCCGCCGACAGGGCGTCGTAGCGCGCCGCCAGGCTGGAACCATGCAGGGACGACAGCTGCTCGGCGTGCAGCTTCACCGGCAACCCCAGTCCGCGCGCAGCCTGGAACACCCGCTCGACCTGGGCCGGGGAGAAGGCCAGGTGCTCGCAGAAGGCGTCCACCGCATCCACCAGGCCCTCGGCGGCCAGTGCCGGCAGGATCTCGGTGCAGACCACTTCGATGTAGTCGTCGGCGCGGCCGGCGTATTCCGGCGGCAAGGCGTGGGCGGCGAGGCAGGTGGTCTTCACCGTCACCGGCAGCACCTCACCCAGGCGCCGGGCGACCCGCAGCATCTTGCGCTCGCTGGCCAGGTCCAGCCCGTAGCCGGACTTCACCTCCAGGGTGGTGACGCCGTCTCGCAGCAGATGCCGGGCGCGCGTCACCGCGCTGGCCAGCAGTTCGTCCTCGCTGGCCTCGCGGGTGGCGCGCACGGTGCTGGCGATGCCACCGCCCCGGGCGGCGATCTCGGCGTAGCTGACGCCCTCCAGGCGCTGCTCGAACTCGGCGCTGCGGTCACCACCGAACACCAGGTGGGTGTGGCAGTCGATCAACCCCGGGGTGACCCAGGCGCCACCGAGGTCGACCCGCCTGGCATCGCCGGTATCCGGGGCCTCGGCCAGCGGGCCGACCCAGCGGATCAGCGCACCTTCGGTGAGCAGCGCGCCGTGCTCGATGATGGAGTAGCGCCCGTCCCGCAGGGTGGCGATGTGGGCGTTGTGCCAGAGCGTCTTCATGATCGTGGGCCCTTTGCATGGCTGGAATGGGCGAGGGTCATGGATCCTCCATGGATGAGGCCGCCCGCATTGCGGGCGGCACGGGGTTCAAGGCAGTTCGGCGAGCGGCTCGGGCTCGCGGCCCGACGGACGCACCCAGAGCCAGTAGGCGAGCACCAGCAGTGCAATCCACACCAGCCCCACCAGCAGCGCCATCTGGGTCTTCGGGAACCAGCCCAGCACGGCGAAGATGAACAGCATGAAGGCGATGGCCAGGACCGGTCCCACCGGCCAGAACGGCACCTTGAACGCCAATGCCTGCTGTTCGGCCGGGCTCATGCGCCGACGCATGGCCACCTGGGAAACGAGGATCATCAGCCAGACCCAGACGGTGGCGAAGGTGGCGATGGAAGCGATCAGCAGGAACACCCGCTCCGGGATCAGGTAGTTCAGCACCACGCCGATCAGCAGTGCGCCAGCCATCACCACCACGGTCAGCCAGGGCACGCCATGGCGCGAGACCCGGGCGAAGCCGGACGGCGCCTGGCCTTGCAGCGCCAGGCCATAGAGCATGCGACCGGCGCCGAATACGTCGCTGTTGATGGCCGACACGGCGGCGGAGATCACCACCAGGTTGAGGATCATGGCGGCCGAGCCGATACCCAGCCCGTCGAAGATCTGCACGAAGGGGCTGCCCTGGGTGCCGATCTGCGGCCAGGGGAAGATCGCCATGAGCACGAACAGGGTCAGCACGTAGAACAGCAGGATGCGCACCGGCACCGCGTTCACCGCACGGGGGATGACCTTCTGCGGGTCGCGGGCTTCGGCAGCGGTCACGCCGATGATCTCGATGCCGCCGAAGGCGAACACCACCACGGCCAGGGAGGCCACCAGGCCACCGAAGCCATGGGGCATGAAACCGCCGTGCTGCCAGAGATTCTCGAGACCGGTGCCGGCATGGCCGGTCTCCAGGCCGAAACCGTAGAGCATGATGCCGAAGCCGCCGAGGATCATGGCAACGATGGCCCCGACCTTGATCAGCGACAGCCAGAACTCCAGCTCACCGAAAACCTTCACCGTGCACAGGTTCAGCGCGCCGATGAAGCAGATGATCGACAGCACCCAGATCCACCGGGGCACGTCGGGAAACCAGAACCCCATGTAGATGCCGAAGGCGGTCACGTCGGCGAGGCAGACGATCACCATCTCGAACGCATAGGTCCAGCCGGTGATGAACCCGGCCAGCGGACCGATGTAGGTGCTGGCGTATTCGGCGAAGGCGCCGGGCGTGGGGTTGCGCACGGCCATTTCACCGAGAGCGCGCATCACCATGTACACCGCGACACCGGCCACCAGGTAGGCCAGCAGCACGGAAGGGCCGGCCATCTGGATGGCCGAGGCGGAGCCGTAGAACAGGCCGGTGCCGATGGCCGAGCCCAGGGCGATGAAGCGGATGTGGCGGGCGCTCAGGCCTCGCTGGAGGGAAGAGTGTGACGTGGTCATTCCATTGCTCTCCTGATTGTTCTTGTCATGCAGAGGCAGGCATGGAGCCGCCCCGGGACCGGGGCGGCGAAGGGGCTCAGAAGCTCGGCAGCAGGCCGGCCGGCACCAGGGCGTTGAGGCAACCGCTGGCCAGCAGGTCGCTGGCGGCCTCGATGTCGGGGGCGAAGAAGCGGTCCTCCTGGTAGTAGGGCACCTGCTGGCGCAGGGTGGTGCGGGCCTGCTCCAGCTTCGGCGAGGTCTTCAGGCCGGTGCGGAAGTCCAGCCCCTGGCAGGCCCCCAGCCACTCGATGGCGAGGATGCCGCGCACGTTCTCGGCCATGGCCCAGAGGCGCTTGCCGGCGTTCGGCGCCATGGACACGTGGTCCTCCTGGTTGGCCGAGGTGGGCAGGCTGTCGACGCTGTGGGGATGGGCCAGGGCCTTGTTGTCACTGGCCAGGGCGGCAGCGGTGACCTGGGCGATCATGAAGCCCGAGTTGACCCCACCGTTCTCCACCAGGAAGGGCGGCAGCTGGGACATGTGCATGTCCATCATCAGCGAGATGCGCCGCTCGGACAGCGAGCCCACTTCGGCGATGGCCAGGGCCAGGTTGTCGGCGGCCATGGCCACCGGCTCGGCGTGGAAGTTGCCGCCGGACACCACGTCGCCTTCCTCGGCGAACACCAGGGGGTTGTCGGAAACCGCGTTGGCTTCGATCTCCAACACCTCGGCGGCCTGGCGCAGCTGGGTCAGGCAGGCGCCCATGACCTGGGGCTGGCAGCGCAGGGAATACGGGTCCTGGACCTTGTCGCACTTCTCGTGAGAGCGGGCGATCTCGCTGCTGGCGGTGAGCAGCTCGCGGTACGCCGCCGCCACATCCACCTGGCCGCGCTGGCCACGGGCGGCATGAATGCGCGCGTCGAACGGTGCCCGCGAGCCGAGCATGGCCTCGACGCTGAGGCTGCCGCAGACGGTGGCGGCGGCGAACAGGTCCTCGGCCTCGAACAGCCCGCGCAGGGCGTAGGCGGTGGACGCCTGGGTGCCGTTGAGCAGTGCCAGCCCTTCCTTGGCGGCCAGGGTCAGCGGCTCCAGCCCGGCGATGGCCAGGGCCTCGCGGGCGGGCAGCCATTGGCCCTTGTGGCGGGCGCGGCTCTCGCCGAGCAGCACCAGGGACATGTGCGCCAGCGGCGCCAGGTCACCGGAGGCACCGACCGAGCCCTTGAGCGGGATGTGCGGATAGACCTCGGCGTTGAGCAGCGCCACCAGGGCGTCGATCACCGCGCGACGGATACCGGAGAAGCCGCGCGCCAGGCTGTTGACCTTGAGCAGCATGATCAGCCGCACCATAGCGTCGTCCAGCGCCTCGCCGACTCCGGCGGCGTGGGACAGCACCAGGGAACGCTGCAGCTTCTCCAGGTCATGGGGGGCGATGCGGGTGGAGGCCAGCAGGCCGAACCCGGTGTTGATGCCATAGGCGGTGCGGCCCTCGGCGATGATCGCTTCGACGCAGCCGACGCTGGCGGCGATGGGCGCATCGGCCGAGGCGTCGAGGGTGATGCGCTGGGGCTGCTGGAAGGCGGCGCGCAGCTGGGCCAGGGTCAGGTGGCCGGGAGTGAGGTGCAAGGCATTCATTTCGGCTTATTCCCCCTTGCCGATCATGGGCAGGTTCAGGCCCTGCTCGCGGGCGCAATCGATGGCCACAGCGTAGCCAGCATCGGCATGGCGCATGACGCCGGTGGCCGGGTCGTTGGTCAGCACGCGGGCGATGCGCGCGGCAGCGGCGTCGGTGCCGTCGCAGACGATCACCACGCCGGAGTGCTGGGAGAAGCCCATGCCCACGCCGCCGCCATGGTGCAGCGACACCCAGGTGGCGCCGCTGGCGGTGTTCAGCAGAGCGTTGAGCAGCGGCCAGTCGGAGACGGCGTCGGAGCCGTCGGCCATGGCCTCGGTCTCGCGGTTGGGGCTGGCCACCGAGCCGGAGTCCAGGTGGTCACGGCCGATCACCACCGGTGCGGACAGTTCGCCCGAGCGCACCATTTCGTTGAAGGCCAGGCCCAGCTTGGCGCGCAGGCCCAGGCCGACCCAGCAGATGCGTGCCGGCAGGCCCTGGAAGGCGATGCGCTCGCGGGCCATGTCCAGCCAGCGGTGCAGGTGGGCGTCGTCGGGGATCAGCTCCTTCACCTTGGCGTCGGTCTTGTAGATGTCCTGCGGGTCGCCGGAGAGCGCGGCCCAGCGGAACGGGCCGATGCCCCGGCAGAACAGCGGGCGGATGTAGGCCGGGACGAAGCCGGGGAAGTCGAAGGCGTTGGCCACGCCCTCGTCCTGGGCCATCTGGCGGATGTTGTTGCCGTAGTCGAAGGTGGGGATGCCCTGCTTCTGGAAGTCGAGCATGGCGCGCACGTGCACGGCCATGGACTGCTTGGCAGCCTTGACCACGCCGGCCGGGTCGGTCTGCGCGCGGTCGCGGTACTGCTCCCAGGTCCAGCCGGCGGGCAGGTAGCCGTTGAGCGGGTCGTGGGCGCTGGTCTGGTCGGTCACCATGTCCGGGCGCACGCCCCGGCGCACCAGCTCCGGGAGGATCTCGGCGGCGTTGCCGTGCAGGGCGATGGAGATGGCCTTGCCTTCGGCGGTGTAGCGGGCGATGCGTGCCAGGGCGTCGTCGAGGTCCTTGGCCTGCTCGTCCACGTAGCGGGTCTTCAGGCGGAAGTCGATGCGGCTCTGCTGGCACTCGATGTTCAGCGAGCAGGCCCCGGCCAGGGTCGCGGCCAGGGGCTGGGCGCCGCCCATGCCGCCCAGGCCGGCGGTGAGCACCCAGCGGCCCTTGAGGTCGCCGTTGTAGTGCTGGCGGCCGGCCTCGACGAAGGTTTCATAGGTGCCCTGGACGATGCCCTGGCTGCCGATGTAGATCCAGCTGCCGGCGGTCATCTGGCCGTACATGGCCAGGCCCTTGGCATCCAGTTCGTTGAAGTGTTCCCAGGTGGCCCAGTGCGGCACCAGGTTGGAGTTGGCGATCAGCACGCGGGGGGCGTCGGCGTGGGTGCGGAACACCCCCACCGGCTTGCCGGACTGCACCAGCAGGGTCTCGTCGTCGCCGAGCTTCTTCAGGCTGTCGACGATGGCGTCGAAGCATTCCCAGTTGCGCGCGGCGCGGCCGATGCCGCCGTACACCACCAGCTCCTTCGGGTTCTCCGCCACCTCGGGGTCGAGGTTGTTCATCAACATGCGCAGCGGGGCTTCGGTGAGCCAGCTCCGGGCGTTGAGGGTGGTGCCGCGCGGGGCGCGGATCTCGATGTCGCGGTACTTGGTCATGGCAGTCTCCAGCGAAGGTGGATGGATGTTCGGGCGGCTCACAGCCAGCCCAGGAATTGCGCCAGGTAGGCCAGCGGCACGCTGAACACCAGGCTGAGAAGGGTGCGCTGCAGCCAGACCAGCAGCAGGTCCCGCAGGCGGAGCGGGATCCGCGTGGCCAGCACGCAGGGGATCGAGGCGGACAGGAACAGCACGCTGCTGACGGACACGATGGCGGTGACGAAGCGCACCAGCACGTCAGCGTCCTTGAGCAGCATCGCCGGCAGGAACATCTCGGCCAGGCCGGCAGCGAGGGCGCGGGCCACCACCATCGGCTCGCCCAGGCCCAGCAGCCAGGTAACGGGATAGAGCAGCAGGCCGACGGCGTCGAACAGCGGCGTGTAGCGGGCGGCCAGCAACCCGAGGAGCCCGACGGCAAGGATGCTGGGCAGGATGGCGGCGGTCATGCGCAGGCCATCGATGAAGGTTTCCCGCAGGGCCGATGCCAGCGTCGGGGCCTGGGCGGCCTGCTCCAGCCCAGCGCGCCAGGCACTGGCCAGGCGGCTGGCACCGGGTGCCAGCGGCGGTTCGGCCCGGCCTTCGGACGGCAGCCGCGACAGCGGATAGATCCGCGCGCTGACGGCGGTCACGGCGAAGGTCACCAGCATGGCGCCCCAGAAGTAGAGGTTCCATTGCCCCATCAGGCCGAGGGTCTTGGCGATGATCACCATGAAGGGCGCCGACACCGTGGAGAACCCGGTGGCGATGATGGCGGCCTCGCGCACGCTGTAGTGGCCCTGCTGGTACATGCGGTCGGTGATCAGCAGGCCGACGGAGTAGCTGCCGACGAAGGAGGCCACGGCGTCGATGGCCGACTTGCCCGGGGTCCGCCAGATGGGGCGCATCACCGGCTGCATCAGCACGCCCACCAGCTCCAGCAGGCCGAAGCCGATGAGGAACACCAGCGCCAGGGCCCCCAGCGGCACGATCAGGGCCAGGCTCAGCACCAGCTTGTCGAAGAGGAACGGCAGCATGCCCGGCTCATAGACGGCGGCGGGCCCCACCTGGAACAGGTAGGCGACCCCGACCAGCAAGCCGACGCCCTTGAGGACGCTGAACACCAGGTGGGTGAAGCCCTGGCGCCAGCGCCCGCTGCGCCAGGGCTCGATGGCGCCGTAGAGCATGAAGAGCAACGCCAGACCGATGACCAGCGGACGCGCGTGCACCTGCAGGGCCGAGGCGGCGTGGTCGATCAGGATGGTGGAACGGCCGGCGATCTCGAACGGGACGAAGAACAGCACGAGCCCGATGGCGCTGTAGCCCAGCAGGCGGACGAGTGCCAGGGTGCGGTTCGGCTGTGCAGTCGCTGAAAGGTTGCCAGGCATCGCGCGTCTCCGGTTACAGGGTGTTCAGGACTCAGGAACAGACACGTATCTACTTGTACATACAAGCATATGCAATTCAGGGACCAACCCGCTCCGCTGCGCCTGCATCACGGAGGAAAGCGCCGGATTACCTGGGCTCGGGCAGGCATCCCCGGTTTACACGGGCGCAACCGATCCGACCGCTACCTGGGGCAGCGGCGCATCATTCGGGAGCAGCACCGCACACCGTTGAGGCGTTCGGTAACAGTGGGAGGCAGGCGGACGGGGGTGCCCGGCAAGGGCGAACAGCGCGGGGAAGGCAGGGAAGGTCGGGCGCGCCTCAGCGCGCCAGCAGCTCGATCAGGCAGAGGGTGCCGGCCCCCTCGAGACGGACCTCGGACAGGCTGCCCGAGCGCTCCAGGTGCAGGCAGTCGTGGCGTTCCAGCAGCGGGCCGCCCTGGAGGCCGGCGCCTGCTTCGGCGGCGAACAGCAGCAGGTGATCGGCATCGCTGAACAGCGACTGCGGCCCGTCGAGGCGCAGCCATTGCAAGCGGGCGGCGTAGCGCGCGGGGGCGTAGATGAGGTTGAAGTCGCGGATCGGCCCGTCGATGAGGGTACAGTCCACGACCGCCCCGCCGTCGAAGGCGAAGGCATCCAGGGGGCCCAGGTCGCGGGAAGGCTGGCCGTCCACGGTCAGGCGCATGCCGGCACCTTCCAGCACGGTGATGACGCGCTGGTAGCCGCTGAAGGCGGAAAACGGGCCGGACTGGCCGACATCGGCGATGGACAGGCGCCAGCCGAAGCGGTCGAGGCCGTCCCCGGCATCCCGGAGGATCTCCAGGGTGGAGCCGGCGCCGTTCTTCCACGGCATGCGCGGGTAGTCGGCTGCCTTGAGCAGGCGGATGCGGTTCATGAGCCGAAGCGTCCTTCGAGGCGGTAACGCGAGCCGGGGTACAGCAGGCGGGCGCTGGTGACGGTGTTGCGCCCGGACCAGGTGCGACGGCGGATCAGCAGGCAGGGCTCGCCCCGTTCGATCTGCAGCAGGCGGCACTCGTCGGCGTCGGCGAGGATGGCCTCCACCACGTGCTCGCCCTCGGTGAGCGGGGCGATCTGGGACAGGTAGGCGTGGGGCGTCTGGCGGGTGAAATCCTGGGCTAGGTAGTCGGGGGCCACGGCGGGGTTCACGTAGCGGTCCTCGATCTGCACCGGCACGTCGTTCTCGAAGTGCACGATGCGCGAGTGGAACACCCGCTGGCCTTCGCGCAGGTCCAGCGCCAGGGCGCGCTCGGGGCCGGCCTGCTCTTCCTGCAGGCTGACCACCACGCAGTGGTGACGGTGGCCACGGGCAGCGATTTCCTCGGCGATGTTGTGCACCTCGAACAGCGCAGCCTGGCCCTTGGGCTCGGCGACGAAGGTGCCCACGCCCTGCATGCGCACCAGCAGGCCGTCGGCGGTCAGCTCGCGCAGGGCACGGTTGATGGTCATGCGGCTGAAGCCCAGCTCGCTCACCAGCTCGCTCTCCGACGGCACCCGGTAGTGCGGCGGCCAGGCGCCGGACTGGATCTGCTGGGTGATCATCTGCTTCACCCGGGCGTACAGCGGCGCGGGGGCGTCACCGATCTGGGCGGCCAGGGAGGACGGCGCGGAGGGCGATGGGGACACGGGAATCTCCTTGTGGAAACGGCGGGCACCAGGCAGGCACCCGCTACCGGCATGTACCGGATTCGACACCGGCGGACAAGCACGGACAGCCGCAAGTTTACGGCGCCCTACAACGTCTGTATATGTATATACAAATAAGACCACTCACCGGGAGCCCGCGCCATGCCTGCCTTCCACGCTGAACGAGCCCTCCTGCCCTCGGGCTGGGCACGCAATGTCCGCTTCGAGGTCGGGGCTTCCGGCCTGCTTGAACAGGTCCTCCCCGATGCCGGTTCCGAGGGCGCCGAGCGGCTCCACGGGCCGGTGCTGCCGGGCATGCCCAACCTGCACTCCCATGCCTTCCAGCGGGCCATGGCCGGCCTGGCCGAGGTGGCGGGCAACCCCAATGACAGCTTCTGGACCTGGCGCGAGCTGATGTACCGCCTGGTGGGCCGCCTCAGCCCCGAGCAGATGGAGGTGATCGCCCGCCAGCTCTACGTGGAGATGCTCAAGGCCGGCTACACCGCCGTGGCCGAGTTCCACTACGTGCACCACGACCCGGCCGGCCGCCCCTATGCCGACCCTGCGGAGCTGGCACTGTGCATCAGCCGCGCCGCCCGCGACAGCGGCATCGGCCTGACCCTGCTGCCGGTGCTCTACAGCCACGCCGGCTTCGGCGGCCTGCCGCCCAACGAGGGCCAGCGCCGTTTCATCCACAGCACCGACAGTTACCTGACCCTGCAACAGCGCTTGCGCGAGGCACTGCCGGCGGATCAGGGGCTGGGGCTGTGCTTCCACTCCCTGCGGGCGGTGACGCCCGACCAACTGGCCACGGTGCTGGCCGCCGAAGACGGGGCCCGGCCGATCCACATCCACATCGCCGAGCAGCAGAAGGAGGTGGACGACTGCCTGGCCTGGAGTGGCCGTCGCCCCTTGCAGTGGCTGTACGAACACGCGCCGGTGGACCCGCGCTGGTGCCTGGTGCACGCCACCCACGCCGAGGCCGATGAGGTGCAGGCCATGGCCCGCAGCCGTGCGGTGGCGGGCCTGTGCCTGACCACCGAGGCCAACCTGGGCGACGGGATCTTCCCGGCGGTGGACTTCCTCGCCCGGGGCGGGCGCCTGGGCATCGGCTCCGACAGCCATGTGTCGGTGAGCGTGGTGGAGGAACTGCGCTGGCTGGAATACGGCCAGCGCCTGCGTGACCAGCGGCGCAATCGCCTGAATCGCCCGGAGCAGCCCCAGGTGGGCCGCACCCTGTTCGATGCGGCCCTGGCCGGCGGCGCCCAGGCCCTGGGGCAACCGGTGGGGGCGCTGGCCGTGGGCAGCCGGGCCGACTGGATCGTGCTGGACGGCACCGACCCCTACCTGGCCACCGCCGAGGGGGATGCGCTGCTCAACCGCTGGCTGTTCGCCGGCGGCGACCGCCAGGTGCGGGATGTGATGGTGGGCGGACGCTGGGTGGTGCGCAACGGCCACCACCCTGCCGAGGAAGCGACGGCCTGGGCCTTCGCCGAGGTGCTGCGGACCGTCCTGGGCTGACGGCCCGCCGCCGGGGTCAGGGCATCTGGCTGTCGGGTGTGCGCCAGATCAGACGGTCGGTGTCGTAGCCCTGGGACTGGGCCAGGCGCACCAGGCGCGCGCGGGTCTTCTCCGAAACCACCGGGGTGCGCGAGAGCATCCACAGGTATTCGCGGTTCGGGTTGCCCACCAGCGCGGTGGTGTAGCCCTCGTCCAGGTAGAGCACCCAGTAGTCGCCCTTGGCGAGGTTCGGGAAGAGCCGGGTGAAGACGTTGTCGAAGCGCACCCAGAGCTTGTCGGTCTGCCCCTCCACCTGGGGCACGGCGTAGCCGCGTGCCTCCTGCCACTCGCCCTCGGGGGTGCGGCAGCGGTTGAGCACCCCGACGCGGCCCTCGCCTTCCAGGCTGTAGTGGGCCTCGGACTGGGCGCAGTTGCGCTGGAAGAACATCGGCAGGCGCGCCAGCTCGTACCAGGTGCCCTGGTAGCGCTGCAGGTCCACCTGCCCGGCGGTGCGCGGCGGTTCCGCCGGGCTGCCGGTGCCGGCGCAGCCAGCCAGCAGCAGGGCGGCGGCAAACAGGGCCCGGCGCATCATTTCAGCCCCTTGCCCTGGTACATCACCACCTTGTCGGCGGCGAACTGGATGCTGATGAAGGTCTGCTGGTCACCCCAGGTGCAACTGGTGAGGCCGACCGCGCCGGAGCATTCGGTGGGTTCGCCGATCAGTTGCTCCACCTCGGTCTTGGCCATGCCGGCCTTGATCTTGGAGTAGTTCTCCTGGTTGATCTTGTTGCACGCGGCGAGTGCGACGCAGACGGACAGCAGGGCGAGGATACGCAGGCGCATGGATGACTCCGTTCAGGGGTAGGAACGCCGCAAAGCTTGGCACAGCGAGGCGGCGGATGCCCATTGGATTCAGAAGCGCGAGCCGGGTTCCTCGAGGAAACGCAGCTCCGCCTCGGTGGAGGCGCGCGACAGGATGGCGTTGCGGTGGGGAAAGCGACCGAAGCGGGCGATCACCGCGCGGTGCCGCTCGGCGTAGTCCAGGTAGCTGTCGAAGGGGCCGCGCTCGGCCTCGGGCAGCGCATCCCGCAGGGCGGCGAAGCGCTGCACGGCCTCGTCCTGCAGGGCCAGGTCCTCGGCGTGCTCCAGCACCAGGTAGGCGAAGACGCGGCGGATCGGCGGGAGCTGCCGGTCCCACGCCTGCGCCAGGCCGTCGCGGACCTGCTCGCGGGCCAGGGCATCGCCGGCAAAGGCGCGGGGCTGGTCGCGGAAGATCATGCGCGGCAACTGGTCCAGCAACAGCAACCGGGCCAGCCAGCCGTCCGGGCACTGGCCCCACTCGGCGAGGCCGCCGGCCAGGGCCTGCTCCACCAGCGGGCCGAAGCGCTCCCTGGCCTCGCGGTCCTGGCTGTCACGCTTGCCGAACCACAGGCCCTGGCGGCTCGCCACCACCTCGCTGGCCGGGGCCTCGGGCCCGAACCACCAGTCCAGCAGCGGCTGCCAGGGCTGCATGGGTTACTCCAGGTGGTAGCCGGTGACCCGGGCCACTTCTTCCTTGGAGCCCAGGAACACCGGCACGCGCTGGTGCAGGGACTCGGGCTGGAGGTCGAGGATGCGCTGGCGACCGTTGGTGGCGGCGCCGCCGGCCTGCTCGATGATGAAGGACATCGGGTTGGCTTCGTACATCAGCCGCAGCTTGCCGGGCTTCTCCGGCTCACGGGCGTCCCAGGGGTACATGAACACGCCGCCACGGGTCAGGATGCGGTGCACGTCGGCCACCATGGAGGCGATCCAGCGCATGTTGTAGTTCTTGCCCAGCGGGCCTTCCTTGCCGGCCAGCATCTCGCCCACGTAGCGGCTCACCGGGGCTTCCCAGTGGCGCTGGTTGGACATGTTGATGGCGAACTCGGCGGTGGTTTCCGGCACGCGGATGTTGTCGTGGGTGAGCACGAAGGAGCCCAGCTCGCGGTCCAGGGTGAAGCCCTTCACGCCGTCGCCCAGGGTCAGCATGAGCATGGTCTGCGGGCCATAGATGGCGTAGCCGGCGGCGACCTGCTGGGTGCCGGGCTGGAGGAAGGCCTGTTCGTTCAGGCTGTCATTCTGCGAGAGGTACTTATCCGGGCAGCGCAGCACCGAGAAGATAGTGCCGACCGAGACGTTGACGTCGATGTTGGAGGAGCCGTCCAGCGGGTCGAACACCAGCAGGTACGCGCCCTTGGGGTACTTGCCGGGGATCTGGTAGGCGTTGTCCATTTCCTCGGAGGCCATGCCGGCCAGGTGGCCGCCCCATTCGTTGGCTTCCAGCAGGATTTCGTTGGAGAGCACGTCGAGCTTCTTCTGCACTTCGCCCTGGACGTTCTCGGTGCCCATGCTGCCCAGCACGCCACCCAGCGCGCCCTTGGACACCGCGTGGCTGATCTCCTTGCACGCACGCGCCACCACCTCGATGAGGAAGCGCAGATCGGCAGGGGTGTTGTGGCTACGGGTCTGCTCGATCAGATAGCGACTGAGGGTAACGCGGGACATGAATTGGCTCCGGATGGAATGGGGAAAAAACGCGCGCAGTTTAGCGCGACTCGCGGCGCATTGCTTCACGCCAGGCGACACGGCGGACGGTAGGCAGGGCCCTGACGAAGCGGTGCCGAAGGATCAGACGCGACACGGGCGCACAGGTTCAGTGACGGCTCAGGACGAAAGGCTCGCCAGGCTGCAGACGCGGTTGCGGCCGTTGCGCTTGGCCTCGTAGAGGGCGGCGTCGGCGATCTGCAGCAGCTCGTCGAGGCCCTGCCCCTGGCCCGGCCAGACCGCCAGGCCGGCGGACAGGGTCACCCGCAGCTCGCCGTTGCGGGTCACCAGGGCCGTGGTGGCCAGTTCACGGCGGATCGCCTCCAGGCGCTCGGCCGCCTCGTGGGCATCGGCCCCGGGCATCACCAGCAGGAACTCCTCGCCGCCGAAGCGGAACACCGCGTCCGAGCTGCGCAGGCTGCACTCCAGGTAGCCGGCGACGCCCTTGAGCACGTCGTCCCCCACCAGGTGGCCGTGGCGGTCGTTGAGCTGCTTGAAGTGGTCCAGGTCGATCAGCGCCAGGGCGATCGGGCTCTGCTCGCGCAGGCCACGGGCCATCTCGCGCTCGAAGAACTCACTGAGGTAGCGGCGATTGTAGAGGCCGGTGAGCGGGTCGCGCAGGGCCTGCTGGCGCAACTGCTCGTGGAGGCTGGAGATGGTCCGCAGGCGTTCCTCGCTGGTGGCAAGGGCCTCGGCCAGCTGCAGCTCGCTGCAATGCCGCGCGGTGACGTCGCGCAGGTAGATCATCCGCCCCAGCACGTGGTTGCCGGTGCGGGTCAGCCGCTCGATGGCCCGGCAGCGCACCTCAAAGTACCGCTCCGGCGCCTCCAGGGTGAGCATCGCCTCCAGGTTGCCCGACTCCTGCAACAGCGCCTGCAGCGGCTGGCCGACCACCGGCCACTCCGCCAGCACCCGGCCCTGCCAGCCACCGCGCAGACCGGCCAGGCGCAGGGCCGCCGGGTTGGCCTCGATGACACGGCCCTTGGCATCCACCACCAGCACCGGATCGGGCAGTTCCTCCAGCAGCAGGTGGCGCGCCACCGGCATCAGGTCGAACAGGCGCACACCGACGATCAGCCAGGAGAACGCCGCCAGGGTGAAGGCGAAGCTGAAGGGGGTCGGATCGAACCCGAACAGGGTCCAGCCGAACATCACGTAGGACGCATTGGCGACCCAGGGCACGCAGGTGACGAAGACGAACGCCAGGTAGTGCCGGCGGTGCAGGCCGTGGCTGGCCAGCACCGCGCGCGCCACCACGTAGAGGCAGAACAGCATCTGCAGATAGACGTAGACCGCCACGCCGTGAAACAGCACCCCGTGCTCGTAACGCACCGGCGCACCGGGCAGGTCGCTCAGCGGCGCCGTGCCCGGCCCGTAGAAGGCCTGGTGCCAGGGGTTGCTGGCCGCCAGCGCCCAGGCCAGCAGCGGCGCGATGGACAGGGCCAGGTAGCGACGTGGAGACAGGGGCTCACGGATGCTGTTGACGTACTGCCAGAGAAACACCGCCCAGAGCGTCGGCACCCCGACAATGCCCGGCCAGGCCATGGTGGCCCACAGCACCTTGCACGAGGCGCCCTCGGCAGCCAGCTCCAGGCCGGCGGCCCCCAGCCACCAGAGGATGCCCAGGTGCATGAGGATGAAGCTGGCGCGGCCGGGGAAGTAACGCTGCCGGCCGACCCAGCGCGCCAGCAGGATGACCCCGACCGCCACCACCCCGGTGAACAGCACCGGCGGCGTGAGGCTCCAGCCCGGGATCGAACACAGGCTCACCGACGCGCTTCCACAGGGCGAGCGGCCCCGGCATGCCGGACAAGGGCACGGGGCAGCGGGAAGAAAGCGCGTTTCACGGCGTCGGAACCTGTCTGGAAAAGAGGCGCGGCCCATACCGCGCGACCGCGCAACGATACAGCAAAAAGCCACCATCCATGTGACAGATGGTGGCAACAACGCCGCTTATGCGCCCTTGTTCTGGGCGCGCAGCAGGCTGACCGCCATCATCACCAGCAGCCCCACGCCCAGCAGCAGGACGGCCCAGAGGCCGAAGCGCTTCCAGTCGGTCTGCTCGGCCTGGACGGCGGCCTTGTCCTCCGCCACGGCCTGGGTGACGCGCAGGTCGCCCTCGATACGCGCCTGGCCCATCTTCGCCAGCGAGTCGTTCCGCAGGCCGGGCACCAGGGTGCCCAGCGGCAGCGCCGAGGACGTGGCCGCTGGGCGTCCGACGGCCAGCACGAAGGGGCCGGTGCCCCGCGCGAGGAACACCACCTCGGTGGCGCGCATGCCCACCCGCAGCGCCGGGCCCTGGGTGCCGAAGCCGCCGGCACGCAGGTCCACTTTCAGGCGCACCTGCTGGATGCGGTCCCAGCCGGAGAGGATCAGCTCGTCATGGACGTTCTCCTTGCCCTCCCCCGGCAGGCGGTAGAGCAGGCCTGAAGTGAGCGGCCGCCACTGGCCGGCCGGGTCGTTGCGCGATTGCAGCTGGACCGGTGCCAGGGTGTTGGGCTGCTCCAGGGCGAAACACAGGCGCTCGGCGGCGATGGGCAGCGGCAGGTCCCAGCGGTACTCGCCCTCCCCTTCGCGGCGCGCCGGCAGCGGATCGGACCAGACCATCGGCGCCGGGCGGCTCTCGCGGCTGGCCGTGGTGACCCGCGCGGCGGACAGCACCGGAGCCTCGGCGTCCAGCCACAACAGGCGCAGGTAGCGGGCGGGCTGGCCCGGCAGCGCCACTTCACGCTGGTCGATGCGATCCCCGCCGAAGCTCAGCCGGGCCAGTTGGCCGGTGCCCCAGGGGCGCCAGTCCTGCAGGTCGTCGCTGGCCTCGATGGAGAAGCGCTGGAAGCCCTCTTCGCCCGTCGTCCAGTCCAGCACTAGGCGCTCCAGCGGGCCCTGGGCGGCGCTGGCGTCCAGCAGCCAGCCGCGCAGGCGCTCGCCCGGCGCGGCGGGCTCCTCCGGCACCACTTCCACCAGGGTGCCGGTGGTGCTGCGCTCCACCCGCACGCGGGGCGCGCTGTCCACATTGGCCGGGCCACGCAGGGGGAACCACTTGAGGTCCAGCGCCTGCTCGGT
Organism: Pseudomonas sp. SLBN-26; assembly: GCF_006715895.1. Taxonomy (NCBI): domain Bacteria; kingdom Pseudomonadati; phylum Pseudomonadota; class Gammaproteobacteria; order Pseudomonadales; family Pseudomonadaceae; genus Pseudomonas; species Pseudomonas sp. SLBN-26. The sequence goes on along the minus strand of NZ_VFOB01000001.1, from coordinate 4,765,618 downwards.
GCGGGCGGTGCTGCCTTCGCTGCGGGTCAGCGAGTAGGCCAGCGGCTCACCCTCGGCGTTGAACACCCGCAGGTCACGCAGGTCGCCATGGGCTGCCGCCAGTTGCAGGGCCATGGGCAACTCCAGGCGGTACCAGGGGCCCTGCCCCTCCACCTTGAGCGGCATCTGGGCGGTGTAGTCGGCGAGTTTCTCGGCGGCGAATGCCGGGCTGGCCACTGCCAGGCAGGCGCCCAGCAACAGGGTTAGACGACTCATGTACTGACCTGCTCCGTTTCAGCGGCGCCCCGCTTGGGCGGCAAGGGCGCGAAGTAACCGACGACCAGCAGCAGCACGCCGACGCCGATGAAGGAAATGATGCGTTCCAGGCCGCCCCGGTTGCCCAGTTCGACGAAGAACAGCTTGGCCACCACCACGCCGATCAGCGCCGCGCCCACCAGCCACAGCTCGCGGTGCACGCGGCGGTGGCCGCCGACCATCAGGCCGAGGGCGATGGTGGTCCAGACCAGGGACAGCCCCGCCTGCACCAGCATGGAATCCAGCTGGGCCTGCAGGGTGAAGGGCACGCCGCCCCAGTGGTGGGCGGTACGGAACACCACGGCCGTGGCCAGGGCGAACAGCGAGGCGCCCACCACCACCTGGGGCAGCCAGAGCTCCACGTCTTCGCCCAGGCCGAACTCGGGCAGGTAGTCGCGCAGCCACAGGCTGACCCCCAGCAGGGCGAACAGCAGGCCCAGCTCCAGCGGGTTGACCAGCGGCAGGTAGGGCAGCGGATCGGCACTGCCGTCGCTCCAGGCGTTGGCCACCCAGAACCAGCCGAGCATCATCAGCGCCAGCGGCAGCGCGGCCCACAGGCGGTACTCGCGCGGGTGCGCGGACACCGGCCAGGGCAAGCGCGGCAGGCGGGTCATCGCCAGCAGGTAGAGGCTCGGCAGCAGCGCCCAGCCCAGCCAGCGCCAGGCGTTGTAGTGCTCGGAGAGCAGCAGGAGCAGGTAGCGCAGCTCCAGCGCCAACACACCGAGGATCAACCAGCAGCCGAGCACATGGGCGGCACTGCGCGCGCCCTCCGGCAGCAGGTCATGCAGGCGCTTGAGCACCAGCAGGTGAGCGGCGAACACCAGCCCCCAGCCCAGCCAGCCGAAGTCGGCCGCCGGGTGGTAGCGCGGCGTCCAGGCACCGAGCAGGGCCACCAGCGCCGCCGGCACCAGCAGCAGGCAGAGCAGCGCCAGGCCTTCCCAGCGTTCACGACGCGCCAGTTGCGACCAGGCCGCCACGCTCAGGGCCGCCAGTACCAGCGCCAGGGGCACGCGCAGCGCCGGCTCGGCGAAGCGGATGATCTCCGACAACCCCGCCAGGGCCCACCAGCCGGCACTCCACACCAGCAGCAGCTGGGCCAGGTGGCCGAGGCTGACGCCCGGCAGGCGCGGGTCTTCGCGGCGGTGCTCGCGGTGCAGGCGCCAGGCCCCCACCAGCGCCGCCAGGGCCAGCACGGCCGGCGTCCAGAAGCCGGCATGGGCCAGCGGGCGCAGCCCTTCGCTGCTCAGCTCACCCAGCAGCAGCGGGCTGACCGCCAGGAAGGTGATGCCGGCCACGGCCTGCAGCCCCAGGCCGAAGACGAAGCTGGCACGCAGTTGCAGGTGCAGGCTGAGCCAGATGATCAGCAGGCCGCTGCCGCCCCAGACGGCGGCGGCCGAGCGCCACGGCAGGACGAACAGCACCGCCAGGTTGATGAACACCAGGCCCGCCAACAGCACCACGGACATACCGCGCAGCAGGCGCGCGTCGTCGCGCACCATCTCGTCCCGCGCGGCCACCAGCATGCCGCCGATCAGCGCCAGGCCGATCAGCGAGGCGGTGATCAGGCTGCGCCAGCCCAGCGCGCCGCCGACGCCCAGGCTGTCGCGGTCGATGCCCAGCAGGAACACCGCCCCACCCAGCAGTTGCACCGCGAAAGCGGCGAAGAGGAAGGTGCGCGAACGCAGACGCAGGCCGGCGAACAGCGTGGCCAGGCCGGCCAGCGCCCAGGCGATGGCGGTGCCTTCGGCGTACCAGCACAGCGGCGCGATCAGGTAGAGGAAGCCCAGGCCACAGGCCGCCAGCACCGGCTGCAGGCCGGGCTCGTGGCTGCGCAGGCGGTCCGCCGGGGTGATGCGCAGCTGCCAGTAGCTGAACAGGCCGGCCACGCCCAGCATCAGGGCGCCCAGAGGCGCGCCTTCCAGCAGGCTGTTGCGACCCAGCTCCAGGCCGCTGATGAAGGCCAGCGCCGCGCCGGCCTGCAGGGCCAGGGCGAAGGCGCGGGCCAGCGGGCGCCCTTGGCGCAGGCCGAGCCAGAAGATGCCGGCCCCTTCCACCGCCCAGGCGGCAGAGGTCCAGCGGGCGTCCAGCCCCAGCGGGATGGCCAGGGTGCCGAACACCACGCCCAGGGCCAGGCAGGTTTCCACCAGCAGCAGCGCGCGGCCGGCGGTGCGCCCGGCCACCAGGCGCGCCAGCACCATGTAGAACAGGCCGAGGGCCAGGGCGCTGAAGGCGGCACCGAATTCCAAGTGGCGGATCACCGCGTACTGCAGGCCGAAGCCCACCAGCGGCGGGCCGAACAGCACGGTGGCATCGAGGTAGTCACCCTGGCGGACCGACCAATTCAACAGCGCGTCGCGCTCCGTCGGTGCGTTGGCCGCCTCGCGCAGGCGCCGACGGGCGAACAGCAGGCCGATGGCCACGTACATCAGGAAGAACAGCACCAGGAAGGGCTCGGTGCTGGCGAACAGCTCCGGCGTGTAGGAGCGGTTGCCCCAGGCCATGCCGATGCCGAAGGTGCCGACGAAGCCGATCAGGTTGAGCAGGCGCCAGGCCTTGAACCAGGCGATGGCGAAGATGCCGGCATTGAGCAGGGCGAAGTAGGAGAACAGCGCCACATGGTTGCCGCTGCCGGTGGAGGTGAGGATCGGCGCGGCGAAACCGCCCAGCGCCGCAGCAGCGGCCAGGCCGAGTGCATCCTGCAGCACCGCAAGCACGGCCGAGCACAGCGTGACCACCACCAGCAGCACCAGCGCGGCCTTCGGGTCCAGCAGCGGGTGCAGGCGCATGGCCGCGAACACCGTCAGGTACAGCACCGCGATCCCCGCGCCCTGCAGCATCAAGGCATAGGAGGGGTTGCGGCGGCGCAGCCACCAGCCGAGCCCCAGCAGGGCGATGGCGGCCGCCGCCACGCCGGCGTAGCGCACCTGGATCGGCACCACCATGCCTTCGGTGGCGTAGCGCAGCAGGAAGGCCAGGCCGAGGAACAGCAGCAGCACACCGATGCGCAGGACGGTGTTGCCGCCGAACAGCCAGGCCTTGGCCGCGGCAAAACCGCGCTCGAACAGCGAGGGCTCGTGGCGGTAGGCCGGCTCGCTGCGGGGCGCCGGGGCATGCCGGACGATGGGGCGTGGTGCAGGTTGCTCCGGTCGCTGAGGCGCCGCTTCAGCGGCGGCAACGGGTTCGGGGAGGGGCTCGAGGGTCCAGTCCAGCGGCGCTTCGGGCGCGGCAGGCCCCTCGGCGGCGACCTGCGCGGCCACGGGCGGCTCCACGTCGGCCGGCAGTTCCCAGACCAGTTCGGTCTCTTCAGGCTGCGGCTCGGGCCGGGCGGTGACCTCGGGCTGAGGCGCAGCGGCGGGCGTTTCCACCGCCGGGGTGGGCGGCGCGTCGGCCGCCGGGGCGCGGGTCGGCCGCTCGGCGGTGCGTTTCTCCACCTCCAGCAGGCGCTGGAACAGGGCTTCGGTGCCCTTTTCGAAGCGGGTGGAGAATTCGCGGAGTTCCTTCTGCAGGCGGGCATTTTCCTGCCCCAGGCCCTGCAGGCGGATCGCCTGCCCCAGGCCGAGGCCCATCAGCCCCCCCAGCAAGGCGCCGGTGATCGATTCACCAGCCGCCGCCCCCATGGCCAAGCCGACCAGCATGAAAATCCATTGCATGCGCTGTCTTCCCGAGAGTGAGAAAGTCGCCGTGCCGGCATCGAGGCCGGGCCTTGCGGCGATGCGCCAGTATATTCGGCGCAAGGTGCCGCTCCCTACAGACGAATGCCGGTTGCCTCACAGACACAGCAATTTCACGGAAATTCGGGCCGTCACGCGCCGGTCGGCGGCGCGCTGTTCACAAATTGGCCAATCCCGCTATGATGCGCGCCCCTCCAAGCCCTGACCCTGCCCTGACATGAAGACCCTGCTGATCGTCGGCGCCGATCTCGATCGCACCGAAACCTGGATCCGCTACGAGAAAAGCATGTGCCACGCATGCGTTTCCAGCTGCTGCACCATGCCGGTGGAAGCCCGCCTGAGCGACCTGATCCGCATGGAGCTGGTGGACGAATTCGAGCGCGGCGAGCCGTTGAAGAACATCGCCAAGCGGCTGATGAAGGACGGGGTGGTGGAGCGCTTCAACCAGAAGACCGGGCTCTTCACCCTGACGCGGATGAGCAACAACGACTGCTACTTCCTCAACCGCAAGACGCGCCTGTGCACCATCTACGACAAGCGCCCGGAAACCTGCCGCAACCACCCGAAGATCGGCCCCCGCCCCGGCTACTGCGCCTTCAAGCCGATCGAGGCCTGATCGCCCTCGCCCCAGGCGGGGCTCCTGCAGCCCGGGCTTCCGCCCGGGAACGCGCGGCGGCTGAAGGTCAGCCCTTGCCCAGCACCTTCTTCACCAGGCTCACGCCCATCAGCACCACGGCGCCGGCGAGGATGCCGACCACGCCGTTGACCAGGGTCGGGACGGCCACGCCAACGGCCCCGGCGGCCTCGGCCAGGTGGTGGATCGGCTCATGGGTAGCGGGAATGCCGTGGGTGAGGATGCCGCCACCGACCAGGAACATCGCGGCGGTACCGATCACCGAGAGTGCCTTCATCATGTACGGCGCGGCCCGCAGGATGCCGCGACCGATGGCCTGGGCCGTCGCGCTGGCCTTGCGCACCAGGTAGAAACCGAGGTCGTCGAGTTTGACGATGCCGGCCACCAGGCCGTAGACACCGGCGGTCATGATCGCGGCGATGCCCACCAGCACCGCGACCTGCACGGCGAAGCTGGACTCGCTGACGGTGCCGAGGGTGATGGCGATGATTTCGGCCGAGAGGATGAAGTCGGTGCGGATGGCCCCCTTGATCTTCTCTTTCTCGAAAGTCACCAGGTCGACGTCGCTCTTGGCCAGGGCGTCAACGTGTTCGGCATGGGCCTTCTCGTCGTCTTCGGCGCTGTGCAGCCACTTGTGGGCGAGCTTCTCGAAGCCTTCGAAGCAGAGGTAGGCGCCGCCCACCATCAGCAGCGGGGTCACCAGCCAGGGAGCGACGGCGCTGATCAGCAACGCGGCCGGCACCAGGATGGCCTTGTTCACCGCCGAGCCCTTGGCCACGGCCCACACCACCGGCAACTCACGCTCGGCCTGCACGCCGGAAACCTGCTGGGCATTGAGGGCGAGATCGTCTCCCAGCACGCCGGCAGTCTTCTTCGCGGCGACCTTGGTCATGAGGGAAACGTCGTCGAGCACGCTGGCGATGTCGTCGATCAGGGTGAGCAGGCTGGCTCCGGCCATGGGGGAATCCTTCGTCGGTTGGGGCGGTGAAACGCTGGGGCGGCATGATGCAACAGCGCCCTGCCCCATTCCATGCACGGGATGGAAAAACCGACAAAAAAGACGCCCTCACCGCTCATGGAAGAGCGGCGCGATCGGACGAGGGGGTGAAACGAAACGGCCCGCGTCATCCGACACGGGCCGCTGGGGGTCAGCCCCGGGTGCTGGGCGGGCCGCTCTTGAGCGGCACCTCATCGCCCTCACGGGCCACCTCCACCGGGGCGGGCGCCTTGGGCTTTGGCTTGATCAGGCTGAAGTCGATCAGCGACTTGGGCTGGTCCGGGTTGCCGATCAGCCGCGGGCGCTCCTTGAACGCGGCATTCACCACGCTGCGACTGGGGTCGAAGGTGTCGAAGCGCAGGCCCGCCAGGTCCGCCCAGGTGTAGATCAGCGCACTGCTGCTCAGCGGACGCGACTCGACGCCGGCCACTTGCTGCGGGTGGTCACGCTTCCACTTCGGGCTGGTCCAGACCATGAAGGGGATGGTGTACATGGGCGAGGTGGGCGCCGCCTCGTTGCGCCCCAGCACCGTGGGGTGCTCGGGGTCGAACACCGCCTCACCGTGGTCGGACAGGTAGAGCAGGAAGCCGTTGGGGTCGGTGGCCTTGAAGCGCTCGATCAGGGTGGAGACCACGTGGTCGTTGAACAGCACGGCGTTGTCGTAGCTGTTGTAGGTGGGCAGCTGGTCGTCGGTGACGTTCGGCGGCACGCCCTGGCGGTCGGTGAAGCGCTCGAACGCTTCCGGGTAGCGGTACTGGTAGCTCATGTGGGTACCCAGCAGGTGCACCACGATGAACTTGCGCGGGGCGTCCTCGGCCAGGACCTTGGAGAACGGCTCGAAGACATCGTCGTCGTACTGGCGGGCGTTCTGGTTGCGGTTGTTGTTCAGGTAGAACTGCTCGTCCGCCTGCTTGGAGAAGGTGGTGAGCATGGTGTTGCGCTTGGTCAGGGTCTGCTGGTTGGTGATCCAGTAGGTCTTGTAACCGGCCTGCTTCATCACGTTGACGATGGAAGGCGTGGACAGGTAGGCGTCGGGGTGCTGCTCGTCGGCGAAGGTCAGTACCTGCTGCAGCGCCTCGATGGTGTAGGGGCGCGGGGTGACGACGTTGTCGAACACCTGCAGCTCGTTGCGCAGGCGGTCGAGGTTGGGCGTGGTGGCGCGAGGGTAGCCGTACAGGCTCATGCGCTGGCGGTTGGTGGACTCGCCGATGACCAGCACCAGGGTGGCCGGCGCGTTGCCGAGGCTGTCCTTCAGGCCCGGCAGGGTGGCGACGGCGCGGTTGCCTTCCAGCAGGTCCTGCATGTTCGACAGTTGCTGGCGGTACTGGCGGTAGCCCACGGCCAGTTGCCAGGGCACGGCCGGTTCCAGGCGCTTGTCGATGGCGTCCATGGCTTCGGCCATGTTGGCGTTCACCACCATCTGCCGGGTCACCGGGTAGCCCAGCAGGGCGATGCCCAGCACCAGGCTGGCCACCCAGGCGGTACGCCGGGGCAGGTAGATCGGCCGCAGACCGCGCCACAGCAGCCAGGCCACGCCGGCGTAGGCCAGCACCACCAGCGGGATCCACCAGGCGAGGTACTGGGTCAGGTACTCGCTGGCCTCGGCGGTGTTGGACTCGAACATGATGAAGATGACGCTCTGGGAGAACTCCTGGCCGTACACCAGGAAGTAGAAGAACGCCGGCAGGGAGGCGAGCCACAGGAGCACGCCGATGACGCCGGCGATCAGCCGGGTACGGGCGGGGAACAGCAGCACCGGGATCAGCCACAGACCGCTCAGCAGGAAGGCCTGGCGGAAGCCGGTGAAACCACTGGTGCCGGTGGCGAGGATCAGGGTCTGGGTGAGGCCTGAGAACAGCCAGAAGTACAGGAACAACCGGCCAATGCCGGCCCAGTCGACCTTTCCGCGCTTCCCTGCAACCTGTGCTTGCGACATACAGACTCCCCAGTTCGAGCTTCGGATGCCGACAGGGTCGGCGCTATCCGAAGGGACTGTGCCGAACCCCCTGTGAAAACTTCGTCAAAGCAAAGTCCCACGTCCGACACAACGTAGATGACATCAATTCGCCATATAACTGACATGGTTAACGGACGCTATGGCGAAAATGCCGACTTGACCAACGGCCTCGCACAAGAAGTCGAAGCCGGCTATAACGCTCCAGGCGACCTCTCGCCCTTCGCTGCACGTCCTTTCGTCGCCTTCCCTGACTGCACCAATTTGGGTCACCCCAGCGAAACCCTTGTCGCACTAGGATTTAAGCAGGACTTAAGTTCTTTGAATTGACTCGATATCAATAAATTCTCTTCGAACATCTTTGATATTCGAAATCACCCGTCTATATCTAAGCGCTCATCGCCCTGGCCCGGGCCACCCACCGGGCCAGCGCGGTGTCTCGCTCCGCTCTCACCCCCACAAGGCCGCCGGAGCAACACGGAGTCACCCTCCGTTTCCCAACAAAAAAGGAGAACCACGCCATGCAAAGGAAACTGTTCCAGCACTCGTTGATCGTGGCTGCCCTGGCCACCCCCGCGATGGGATTCGCGGCGGAACTGATCGACGTATCCACCCTCCCCACCCCGCGCTCCGGCCTGGCCGGTGGCGACATCCGCGCCGCCCTCGGCGTGGCGGACGATGACCTGGTCAAGGAATCGAGCACCCGCCTGCCCAGCGGCACGCAGGTCACCCGCTACCAGCAGTACTACAAGGGCGTCCGCGTCTGGGGCGAAGCCATCACCGAGGCCGCCACCGGCAGCCAGCCCCGGCGCGCCGGGCGACTGGTGGCCGGCATCGAGCAGGACCTGGTGCGCGACGCCACCCCGACCCTCAGCGCCGAGCAGGCCCTGCAGCAGGCCCGCAGCCTGGTGAACACCAGCCAGCCGGTGAGCAACGAGCAGAGCGAACTGGTGGTGCGCCTGAACGAGCAGAAGCAGGCCCAGCTGGCCTATGTGGTCTCGTTCTTCGTCGGCGGGCCGGAGCCGTCGCGGCCCCATGTGATGATCGAGGCCAACACCGGCGAGGTGCTGCGCCGCTGGGAGGGCCTGGCCCACGCCGAAGCCACCGGCCCGGGTGGCAACACCAAGACCGGCCGCTACCTGTACGGCACCCAGTACGGCCCGCTGATCGTCAATGACCGCTGCGAGATGAACAGCGGCGACGTGATCACCGTGAACCTCGGCAACAGCACCAGCAACACCAGCACCAAGCCCTTCCGCTTCGCCTGCCCGTACAACGAGTACAAGCTGACCAACGGCGCCTACTCGCCCCTCAACGACGCCCACTACTTCGGCAACGTGGTGTTCCAGATGTACGGCAACTGGTTCGGCGGCCTGCGCCCGCTGAACGAGAAGAAGCTGTACATGAAGGTCCACTACGGCAACGGCTACGAGAACGCGTTCTGGGACGGCCAGGCGATGACCTTCGGCGACGGCAAGAACCGTTTCTACCCGCTGGTTTCCCTCGACGTGTCGGCCCACGAGGTCAGCCACGGCTTCACCGAGCTGAACTCCGGCCTGGTCTACGAGGGGCAGTCGGGCGGCATGAACGAGGCCTTCTCGGACATGGCCGGCGAGGCCGCCGAGTACTACATGAAAGGCCAGAACGACTGGAAGGTGGGCGCCGAGATCTTCAAGGGCACCGGCTCACTGCGCTACATGGACCAGCCGAGCCGTGACGGCAGTTCCATCGACAACGCCAGCGACTACTACGACGGCATCGACGTGCACCACGCCAGCGGGGTGTACAACCGGGCCTTCTACCTGCTGGCCCAGTCCACCGGCTGGAACACCCGCAAGGCCTTCGAAGTGTTCGTCGACGCCAACCGCTTCTACTGGACCGAGACCAGCAACTTCGACCAGGGTGCCTGCGGCGTGATCCGCTCAGCGCAGAACCGCAGCCTGCCGACGGCGGATGTGATCAACGCGTTCAAGGCCGTGGGCGTGAGCTGCAAGACAGCGCTGTAACCCCGACCTGACGCATGACCCCGGCGTGCTGGACTACCGGGGTCATGCGTTTTCTCAGACTGAACAAGCACCACCCGCCTAGGCAGATGGCTGCACACTGCCCGCCCCAGCGAGGATGAGCCGCTTGCGATCCCGACGCTTCTTGTTCAGCAGGCTGAGACGCCGCAGCAGATGACGCACTCGCCAGCTCAGCGGCTTGTCGATGGCTGCCAGCAGTTGCGGCACCTCTTCGACGAAGTCGATGTCGTCGGTCTCATCGTGGATGTCCACGAAGCAATCCCGCTCGATGGCCTTCGTATCCTCCAGGGGCAACCCCGCCATCAACCGGTAGAAGGTCCAGAAGCTCTGATTGCCGGTACGCCGGTGGAAGTCCACGGTCGCCTCCAGGGCCTGGCGCGCCCGGGGCCGGTCCGCCGCGGTGATGCGCAGGGCGAACAGCTCGCCGTAGTTCTTGAAGGTGTAGGCACTGCGGCCGTCGCGCCCGAAGAAGCGGGTACCCGCGCCGGCGAAGATCGCCTCGAAGGCCGCCTCGGAGTAATACACATCGCTGTAGAGCACCAGCAGGTCGCCGCGCTGCCACAGCGGGCGGATCGACAGCAGGCTGTCAGCCTTGGTATCCCGGCGCACCGGGCACCAGGCCCGTACCGGCAGACGGGCGAGGGCCTCGTCGGCGGTCAGCAACCAGGGGCACTGCACGCCCCGGGCCTCCAGCATCCTCAGGGTGCGACCCAGGAGGGTCTCGCCACGCACCTTGATCAACTGCTTGGGCACGGACTCCCGGGTCCAGCGCTCACGCTTTACGCCGCTCTCCGCAGCGAGAATCACCACCGTCAGGCCAGTCACTGGCTTGCTTCTCCTTGGCAAGACGCCGGATACCGGCCCCTCACCCTTGCTGCTCAACCCATTGCGCACACGCCACCACCCCGGTGATGGCGAGTGGCCATTCTACCGATGGCGCCCGCTTGAGCATGGGCCTGCGTCACACAAAAGAACGGCCAGGGGGGGGGGCGAGGAAAATCTTCGAAATCCCAGGCACGACCTGGCCACTTGCCACTCAAGTTCTGTCAGAGTATTCCGAAACAAAATGTAGGCCGACGCAACGACGGCCGGACTCCCCTCTCGGATGGAACTGACCTCATGCCGTCGCTGCGTTCTGTCAGCCTGCAGACCAAGATTCTGCTGGCCATCACCCTGGTCAACCTGATCAGCATCGCCACCTTCATCAGCTACGCGCAGTACGTGAAGTCGCTGGACATCCGCGAGCAGATGGACAACCGCCTGCGTGCCGCCGCCCATGCCGTGCCGCGCCTGCTGGGCAACGATTACCTGGAACGCACGCGCACCGCCGACGGCCTGCGCGAGGGCGAGTACCTGCAGCAGGTGCGCAACCTGGGCGAGTACGCCGGCGAGGTGGGCCTGAAGTTCGCCTACACCCTGATGGTCGACGGCAGCGGCCGGGTCTTCTACCTCTCCGACGGCGCCAGCGGCGACGAGATCGCCAGCGACAGCTACGCCAAGCACCTGGAGGAGTACAAGGACGCCAGCCCGGCGGTTATCCAGGCAGCCCGCAGCGGCCAGGCGCAGTTCGACGAATACACCGACAGCTACGGGACCTTCCGCTCCATCTTCCTGCCGATGCGCACTGCCAGCGGCCAGCCCTATGTCGTCGGCGTGGACGTGACCCTGACCAGCCTCGACCAGGCCATCACCGACAGCCTGCACAGCCTGCTGCTGATCGGCAGCGTGACCCTGGGCATCGGCCTGCTGCTGTCCTGGCTGGTGACCCGCATGCTGGTGCACGCCATTCGCGGCCTGACCGGCCAGCTCAACCAGATCGCCCAGAACCGCGACCTCTCCCGCCCGCTGGCCGTCACCAGCGAGGACGAGCTGGGGCAGATGGGCACGCGCCTGTCCGGCCTGCTGCAGGACCTGCGCCAGACCCTTGCCGGCGCCCTCGGCATGGCCGACAGCAACCAGCAATTGGCGGAAACCTTCCTCCGCCGCGCCGACGACATCACCCAGCAGATCCAGCAGGCCGCCCACCAGCTGGCGGACGTGGATCATCACGGCCAGTCCATCCAGCAGGCCGCCGGGCAATCCTCCAACCTGGCCGGCGCGGTGCGCAGCAACCTCGAGCGCACCAGCAGCGAGCTGAGCCGGGCCCACCAGGAGCTGCAGCAGCTGATCGCCGACGTGCACGGCAGCACCTCGTCCAACATCGAACTGGCCACCGACCTCGACGGCCTCAGCCGCGAGGCGGAGCAGATCGGCCAGGTGCTGCAGATGATCGCCGGCATCTCCGAACAGACCAACCTGCTGGCCCTCAACGCCGCCATCGAAGCCGCCCGCGCCGGGGACGCCGGCCGGGGCTTCGCCGTGGTGGCCGACGAGGTGCGCAAGCTGGCGGGCCAGACCAAGAGCGTGTTGAGCGACGCCCACCGGGTGATCGACCAGGTGACCGGCGCCATCCGCCAGATCGCCCAGCGCATGGGCAGTACCGCCGAGCGTTCCCGCGCCCTGGCCGGCAATGCCGACGAAGCGCTGGACGCCCTGGACACCCTGGTGCGCCAGATGGGCGAGGTGAACGCCAACGTCGAGCAGGCCCTGGCCAGCAGCGAACACATCCAGCACGCGGTGGCCGACATGTCCGGCCGCCTGGGGGACATGCGCAGCGCCTTCGAGCACACCCGCCAGGACGTGGACGCCATCAACCATTCCGCCGCCGAACTGGGCGATACGGCCCGCGCCCTGAAGAGCGGGCTGGGCGTGTTCCGCACCTGACACAGGGAAGCTGACCGCTCGCACAACTTTGGTGCAACGCATATACTCCGCGCCCCGCAGGAGAGAGGGGCGCCATGCGCTCCCGCCGAAGGCGCAAACTCCCATAATCGCTCAGGCAGCAGTCACTGCGGATTTCCATGATCGCCAACTGGAGAGCGGCCGCCGGCGAGCGGCCCACCGAAGGGGCAAACGGCACACGCCGTAGAAACTCTCAGGTACACAGGACAGGGGGAGGGGCAGCACAACGCAGGAGTTCTGTGTGCTTACCTCTGTCTACCTGATCGCCATCTGTGCAGAAGCCATGTCCGGCGCCCTCGCTGCCGGTCGCCGCAACATGGACCTGTTCGGCGTCAGCCTCATCGCCTTCCTCACCGCCCTGGGCGGCGGCACCGTCCGCGACATCCTCCTCGGCCACTATCCGGTGAGCTGGACCCAGCACCCCGAGTACATCTTCCTCACCATAGGCGCCGGCCTAATGGCCATACTGCTGTCACGCTTCATGCACCACCTGCGGCAGCTGTTCCTGGTGCTCGATGCCATGGGCCTGATCGCCTTCACGGTGATCGGCTGCAACGTCGCCCTGGGCCTGGACTACGCGCTGCCGGTGGTGGCGATGGCCGGGATCATCACCGGCATCTTTGGCGGCATCCTCCGCGACATCCTCTGCAACCGCACCCCGCAGGTGCTGCGCCAGGAGCTCTACGCCAGCGTCTCCCTGCTGGTCGCCCTGCTCTACCTGGGCCTGCGCCAGCAGGGCGTGAACGAGGACATCAACCTGCTCGCCTCCTTCAGCGTCGGCCTGCTGCTGAGGCTGTCGGCGATCCGCTTCGGCTGGTCGCTGCCGATGTTTTCCTATGCGCCGGGGCGGTGGGAGCACTAGCCCTTTCGGCGCCGCCTCAGCTCTCCTCCGGACCGGGAGAGGACGCGGCGTATCGTGAAGCACGGCGGCGGTGGCTGAGCACCGCAAGAGCGAGTGCAACGGGTACGCCGACAGCCCCGGTAAACAGGGCCGAAAGAAGGCAGGCCATGAGAACGAACTCGATTGCAGACTTGAAAAGCGCCCAACGGGGCTGAGTCAGCCGTACGACCATGAAAGGAAGCAGGATCAGGCTGGCGACGATCAGAGAGCTGACCACCAGCATGGGCATGAGGAAATTGGGAGAGTCCATACAGTCCCTTGCAAATCACGCTGATTGGAAGACCGACGCATACGGTACAGCCAGCGCACAACACCTGGACAGCACCGCGACACACCCAACAAAAAGCCCCCGCCGGAGCGATCCGGCGGGGGCTTTTCAGTTACTGATCGGAGATCAGACCTTGCTGCGCTCGTAGCGCTTGCGGTCGTTCTCGTTCAGCATTTTCTTGCGCAGGCGGATGGACTTCGGCGTCACTTCCACCAGCTCGTCGTCGGCGATGAATTCCAGCGCCTGTTCCAGGGTGAACTTGATCGGCGGAACCAGGGCGATGACTTCGTCCTTGCCGGAAGCGCGCATGTTGTCGAGCTTCTTGCCCTTGGTGGGGTTGATCACTAGGTCGTTGTCGCGGCTGTTGATGCCGCACAGCTGGCCTTCGTAGATCTCGTCGCCCGGGGCGAGGAACAGCTTGCCGCGGCTCTGCAGGGTTTCCAGCGAGTAGGTCAGGGCGGTGCCGGTGGCCATGGAGACCAGTACGCCGTTCTGACGGTTGGTGACTTCGCCGGCCTTGATCGGGCCGTAGTGGCTGAAGGTCGAGGTCAGGATGCCGGTGCCCGAGGTCAGGGTCAGGAAGTTGTTGCGGAAGCCGATCAGGCCACGCGCCGGGATGGTGTATTCCAGGCGTACACGGCCCTTGCCGTCGGGGATCATGTTGGTCAGATCGCCCTTGCGCAGGCCCATCTGCTCCATCACCGAGCCCTGGTGCTGCTCTTCGATGTCGATGGTGACGTTCTCGTAGGGCTCCTGCTTCTCGCCGTCCTTCTCGATGATCACCACTTCCGGACGACCTACGCCCATCTCGAAGCCTTCACGGCGCATGGTTTCGATCAGTACGGACAGGTGCAGCTCACCACGACCGGAGACCTTGAACTTCTCGGCGGAATCGCCCGCTTCGACGCGCAGGGCGACGTTGTGCAGCAGTTCCTTCTCCAGACGGTCCTTGATGTTGCGGCTGGTGACGAACTTGCCTTCCTTGCCGGCGAAGGGCGAGTCGTTGACCTGGAAGGTCATGCTCACGGTGGGCTGGTCGACGGTCAGCGGCGGCAGGGCTTCGACGTTCTGCGGGTCGCACAGGGTGTCGGAGATGAACAGTTCGTCCATGCCGCTGACGCAGACGATGTCACCGGCTTCGGCTTCGGCGACTTCGACGCGCTGCAGGCCGGAGTGACCCATGATCTTCAGGACGCGGCCGTTGCGCTTGCTGCCGTCGTCGCTGACGGCCACCACCGGGGTGTTGGTCTTGATCTTGCCGCGGGCGATGCGGCCGATGCCGATCACGCCGAGGAAGCTGTTGTAGTCCAGCTGGGAGATCTGCATCTGGAACGGGCCTTCGGTGTCCACCACCGGGGCCGGGACGTGGTCGATGATCGCCTGGAACAGGGCGTCCATGTTGTCGTCCATCTTCTCGTGGTCGAGGCCGGCGATGCCGTTCAGGGCGCTGGCGTAGACAATCGGGAAGTCGAGCTGCTCGTCGGTGGCGCCGAGGTTGTCGAACAGGTCGAAGATCTGGTCGATGACCCAGTCGGGACGCGCGCCCGGACGGTCGATCTTGTTGACCACGACGATCGGACGCAGGCCGGCCTTGAAGGCTTTCTGGGTCACGAAGCGGGTCTGCGGCATGGGGCCGTCCTGGGCGTCGACCACCAGCAGCACGGAGTCCACCATGGACATCACGCGCTCCACCTCGCCACCGAAGTCGGCGTGGCCGGGGGTGTCGACGATGTTGATGTTGTAGCCGTTCCACTTGATGGCGGTGTTCTTCGCCAGGATGGTGATGCCGCGCTCTTTCTCCTGGTCGTTGGAGTCCATCACGCGCTCGGATTCCGCTTCTTTGCGGTCGAGGGTGCCAGAGAGCTTCAGCAGTTTGTCTACCAGGGTGGTCTTGCCATGGTCGACGTGGGCGATGATGGCGATGTTGCGCAGTTTTTCGATCACGGGTGTATCTCGATCAGGGGATTCGGTGTGCCGCTGAGTCTAGGCGGCCTGTATGAAGATCAGTCGATTCGGCGCGGCCGCCGGTCGGGGGGGCGGTGACGGATGCTGCCGCCGTAGAGCCCGGGCTGCTTAAGCCGGGCGATAAACGCGCACATTCGTATGCCCCTCGCTGAGCAGGTGGTGAGCGTGGAGGCGGCTCATGACGCCCTTGTCGCAATACAGGAGGTACTGGCGGTTGGCGTCCAGGTCCTTGAAGCGGCTGTTGATCGCGTAGAAGGGCAGCGTTTGCACGTCGATGCCTTCCAGCGCCAGCGGCTCGTCTTCCTGGGCGTCGGGGTGGCGGATGTCGAGGATGATCTGCCCCGGCAGGGCCTCGCGCACTTCCTCCACCTGCAGGTCCTGGCCCATCTCGTCGATCACGCGGTCGATGGCCACCAGGCGGGCGCGCTCCAGGGCGCGCTCCAGCACGGCCATGTCGAACTGCTCTTCCTCGTGCTCGATGCGGCCCGGCTTGGCGCGAGTGGTGGGGTTCACCGAGATCACGCCGCAGTACTCGGGCATGTGCTTGGCGAACTCGGCGGTGCCGATGCGGGTGGCGGTGTCGATGATGTCCTGCTTGTGGCTGGCGATCAGCGGACGCAGTACCAGCATGTCGGTGGCCGAGTCGATCACCGAGAGATTGGGCAGAGTCTGGCTGGACACCTGGGAGATGGCCTCGCCGGTCACCAGGGCATCGATGTGCAGCTTCTTCGCCATGTGGGTGGCGGCGCGCAGCATCATGCGCTTGAGCACCACGCCCATCTGGCTGTTGTCGACCTTGCCGAGGATCTCGCCGACCACTTCCTCGAAGGGCACGCTGATGAACAGCACTCGCTGGGAACGGCCGTACTTCTCCCACAGGTAGTGGGCCACTTCCATCACGCCCACTTCATGGGCACGGCCGCCGAGGTTGAAGAAGCAGAAGTGAGTCATCAGGCCGCGGCGCATCATCTGGAAGGCGGCGACGGTGGAGTCGAAACCACCGGACATCAGCACCAGGGTCTGCTCCAGGGAGCCCAGCGGGTAGCCGCCGAGGCCTTCGTGCTGGTGGTGGATGACGAACAGGCGCTGGTCTCGCACTTCCATCCGCACTTCCACTTCCGGGTTTTTCAGCGAGATGCCGGCGGCACCGCACTCGCGACGCAGGCGGCTGCCGACGTGGCGCTCCAGTTCCATGGAGCTGAAGCTGTGCTTGCCGGCACGCTTGCAGCGCACGGCGAAGATCTTGCCGGGCAGCTGGTCGGCGTAGTGCAGCTTGCACTTCTCGAAGACGTCGTCGAAATCACCCAGCGGGTATTCGTTGATTTCCAGGAAATGGGTGATGCCCGGCGTGCAGCTCAGGCGCTCGATCATCTCGGCCAGCAGCTTGGGCTCGGTGCACTGGGTCACCAGCTCCAGGTTGTCCCAGACGCCAGACACCTCGACATCCGGGTCGAGGTCGCGCAGCACGGACCGGATGTTCTTCGCGAGCTGGCGGATGAAGTGCTTGCGCACCGGCCGGCTCTTGATGGTGATTTCTGGGAAGACCTTGATGATGAGTTTCATGGAAAAACTGCGCCCGCAAAGGCGACGGAAAAAGAGGGGCGCGGATTATAGCGGAAATTGTTCAAGCTTTGACCAAAATCAATCACGCACCACAATCGAGCACCAATACGGTGCACGACACATCAAACTGGCACGTTTATGGTGCGCAAAACTGTGCACAAACCGGCCGCAGTCCCCGGCCCGCCTGAGCTGTGGGGCTCCGGCCCATTCCTGGGCACTGGCACGCAAATTGCTCCCTTGTGAGGCAGGTCGCCCTGGCGGACTATCCCGCCCCGGCTTCACCTTTATTGGGGGTCGCATGAATGCCGCCCTCATCCACCTGGAGGACAACATGTCGAAGTCGCTTCAACTGATTAAAGAACACGACGTGAAGTGGATTGATCTGCGCTTCACCGACACCAAAGGCAAGCAGCAGCACGTGACCATGCCGGCCCGTGACGCCGACGACGATTTCTTCGAACACGGCAAGATGTTCGACGGTTCGTCCATCGCCGGCTGGAAAGGTATCGAAGCCTCCGACATGATCCTGCTGCCGGATGACAGCACCGCCGTCCTGGACCCCTTCACCGAAGAGCCGACCCTGATCCTGGTCTGCGACATCATCGAGCCGAGCACCATGCAAGGCTACGACCGCGACCCGCGCGCCATCGCCCGTCGCGCCGAGGAATACCTGAAGTCCACCGGTATCGGTGACACCGTATTCGTCGGTCCGGAGCCCGAGTTCTTCATCTTCGACGAAGTGAAGTTCAAGTCCGACATCTCCGGCTCCATGTTCAAGATCTTCTCCGAACAGGCCTCCTGGAACACCGACGCCGACATCGAAGGCGGCAACAAGGGCCACCGTCCGGGCGTGAAGGGCGGCTACTTCCCGGTACCGCCGGTCGACCACGACCACGAAATCCGTACCGCCATGTGCAACGCCCTGGAAGAAATGGGCCTGGTGGTCGAAGTTCACCACCACGAAGTGGCCACCGCCGGCCAGAACGAGATCGGTGTGAAGTTCAACACCCTCGTTGCCAAGGCTGACGAAGTCCAGACCCTGAAGTACTGCGTGCACAACGTCGCCGACGCCTACGGCAAGACCGTGACCTTCATGCCGAAGCCCCTGTACGGCGACAACGGCTCGGGCATGCACGTTCACATGTCCATCTCCAAGGATGGCAAGAACACCTTCGCTGGCGAAGGCTATGCCGGCCTGTCCGATACCGCCCTGTACTTCATCGGCGGCATCATCAAGCACGGCAAGGCGCTGAACGGCTTCACCAACCCGTCCACCAACTCCTACAAGCGTCTGGTGCCCGGCTTCGAAGCCCCGGTCATGCTGGCCTACTCCGCCCGCAACCGTTCCGCCTCGATCCGCATCCCGTACGTCAACAGCCCGAAAGCCCGCCGCATCGAAGCGCGCTTCCCGGACCCGGCTGCCAACCCCTACCTGTGCTTCGCAGCCCTGCTGATGGCCGGCCTGGACGGCATCCAGAACAAGATCCACCCCGGCGATGCCGCCGACAAGAACCTGTACGACCTGCCGCCGGAAGAGGCGAAAGAGATCCCGCAGGTCTGCGGCAGCCTGAAGGAAGCCTTGGAAGAGCTGGACAAGGGCCGTGCCTTCCTGACCAAGGGCGGCGTGTTCTCCGACGACTTCATCGATGCCTACATCGAGCTGAAGAGCGAAGAAGAGATCAAGGTGCGCACCTTCGTGCACCCGCTGGAATACGACCTGTACTACAGCGTCTGATCCAGTCGCCTGCCCAGGCAGAGTGCCGCACCAGCGGCACGTTTCGAGAGGCCTCCTTCGGGAGGCCTTTTTTCATCCCCGCAACCCCGTTCCCGGCCCGGGTTTTCGGCGACACCGCACAGCACCGGCAGCCCGAACTTGCCAGCACCGCCCACCGGTGCAAGGCTTAGCGCCATTCCCATCCGGAGAGACCGGCCATGCGCCCCATGCTCGCCTGCCTGCTGCTGACGCTCGCCCTGCCCGCCAGCGCGCAGATCTACAAGTACACCGACGCCAACGGCCATACCGTGTTCACCAACCAGCCGCCGGAAGGGGGCAAGGTGGAAACGGTCGACCTGCCGCCGACCAACACCGTCGAGGCCCAGAAACCCGTTGCCCCGCCGCCGGCCGAACCCGAGAAGAAGGTCAGCGCCGCCTACGAGCAATTGAGCCTGGTGTTGCCCAACGACGAAGCCCTGCGCGCCAACAACGGCTCGTTCACCCTCGATGTGCGCATCAAACCGCGCCTGCAGCCCGGCCACAGTCTGCGCCTGGTGATGGATGGCAAACCTTATGGCAGCCCCGCCAATGTCCCGCGCCTGCAGGTCACCAACGCCAGCCGTGGCGAGCACAGCGTGTCCGTCCAGGTGATGGAGGGCGAGAAGGTAGTGCAGCAGAGCGACACCCAGACCTTCACCCTGCAGCGGGTCGACCTCAAAAGCCCGGCCCTGCGCCCGCAACCCACGCCGAGAACCTAGCCCGCCCCATGCGCACGCTCCTGTTCTGCCTGCTTCTCGCCAGCCTGCCCGCCGTCGCCCAGGTCTACACCTACATCGACGAGGAGGGAAACCGCGTCTTCACCGACCAGCCCAAGCCCGGCAATGCCAAACGCATCGAACTGGCCCCCTCCAACGCCATGACCCCGCAGCGCGGTGCGCCACTGGTGGCGCCGCCCGCCCCCATCCCACGGGAGCAGGGCTACCAGGTGCTGCGCATCCTGATCCCCGAGCCTGATGCCACCGTCACCGGCGACGGCGGCCTGATCGTCACCGCCACCAGCGATCCGGTACTGCGCGACGGCCACAACTACCGCCTGGTGCTCGACGGCAACGTCCAGGGCGAGCCCGGCCGCAGCCCGGTCTTCCCCCTCAGCAACCTGGAGCGGGGCACCCACCAGCTGGCGGTGGAGATCATCGACACGCAGGGCCGCGTGGTGGAGCGCACCCCCAACCAGCCGGTGCACGTGAAACGCGTATCCCTCGACCAGAAACGCCGCGTGAACCCCTGCAAGAAAGCCGACTGGGGCGTGCGCCCCGAATGCCCGCTGAAGGACAAGCCGAAAGAGCCGGACAAGGGCATCATCGGCATCCTGCCGTTCCTCTGATCGCACCTCGCACCATTTCGGTGCGAGCAGGCGCACCACTTTCTATACTCTCCCCATTTTGGTTCGCCCGCTGCGCCCCGGCATGCGCCGTCGCGTGGCCGGGCACCGCTGTGGGCGGCATTCCGCGCGTCTTTTCAGGGCTTGGTTTGCTTCTTGCATTTTCCCGCGCATCGCCGAGATGACCGACCCATGACCATCAACGACGCCCTGCATCGACTGCTGCTCGACAACCTGACCACCGCGGTGATCCTGCTCAATGCCGACCTGCGCCTTGAGTACATGAACCCGGCGGCGGAAATGCTCCTGGCCGTCAGCGGCCAGCGCAGCCACGGCCAGTTCATCAGCGAGCTGTTCACCGAATCCCCCGAGGCCCTGGCGTCCCTGCGCCAGGCCGTGGAACAGGCCCACCCCTTCACCAAGCGCGAGGCCATGCTGACCTCGCTCTCCGGGCAGACCATCACGGTGGACTACGCGGTGACGCCCATCCTCAACAAGGGCGCCACCCTGTTGCTGCTGGAAGTACACCCCCGCGACCGCCTGCTGCGCATCACCAAGGAAGAGGCCCAACTCTCCAAGCAGGAAACCACCAAGCTGCTGGTGCGCGGCCTCGCCCACGAGATCAAGAACCCCCTGGGCGGCATCCGTGGCGCTGCCCAGTTGCTGGCCCGGGAGCTGCCCGAGGAAAGCCTGAAGGACTACACCAACGTCATCATCGAAGAGGCCGACCGCCTGCGGAACCTGGTGGACCGCATGCTCGGCTCCAACAAGCTGCCGCAGCTGGCCATGACCAACGTCCACGAGGTGCTGGAGCGCGTCTGCAGCCTGGTGGAGGCCGAGAGCCAGGGCGGCGTCAACCTGGTGCGCGACTACGACCCGAGCATCCCGGACGTGTTCATCGACAAGGAACAGATGATCCAGGCCGTGCTCAATATCGTGCGCAACGCCATGCAGGCCCTGTCCGGCCAGAACGACCTGCGCCTGGGCCGCATCACCCTGCGCACCCGCACCCTGCGCCAGTTCACCATCGGTCACACCCGCCATCGCCTGGTGGCCAAGGTGGAGATCATCGACAACGGCCCGGGCATCCCCCCCGAGCTGCAGGACACCATCTTCTACCCCATGGTCAGCGGGCGCCCGGACGGCACCGGCCTCGGCCTGGCCATCGCCCAGAACATCATCAGCCAGCACCAGGGCCTGATCGAGTGTGAGAGCCACCCCGGCCACACCGTCTTCTCGCTCTTCCTGCCGCTGGAACAAGGAGCCGCATCCTCATGACCCGAAGTGAAACCGTCTGGATCGTCGACGACGACCGCTCCATCCGCTGGGTGCTGGAAAAGGCCCTGCAGCAGGAAGGCATGACCACCCAGAGCTTCGACAGCGCCGACAGCGTGCTCAGCCGCCTGACCCGGCAGCAGCCGGACGTGATCATCTCCGACATCCGCATGCCCGGAGCCAGCGGCCTGGACCTGCTGGCGCGCATCCGTGAGATGTACCCGCGCCTGCCGGTGATCATCATGACCGCCCATTCCGACCTGGACAGCGCAGTCGCCTCCTACCAGGGCGGCGCCTTCGAGTACCTGCCCAAGCCGTTCGACGTCGACGAGGCCGTTTCCCTGGTCAAGCGCGCCTTCCAGCACGCCCAGGAACAGCAGAACCTGGTGGCCCCGGCCAACCAGCCGCGCACCCCGGAAATCATCGGCGAAGCGCCGGCGATGCAGGAGGTGTTCCGTGCCATCGGCCGCCTCAGCCACTCCAACATCACCGTGCTGATCAACGGCGAATCCGGCACCGGCAAGGAGCTGGTGGCCCATGCGCTGCACCGCCACAGCCCGCGCGCCGCCTCGCCCTTCATCGCCCTGAACATGGCGGCGATCCCCAAGGACCTGATGGAGTCCGAGCTGTTCGGCCATGAGAAAGGCGCCTTCACCGGCGCGGCCAACCAGCGCCGTGGCCGCTTCGAGCAGGCCGACGGCGGCACCCTGTTCCTCGACGAGATCGGCGACATGCCCGCCGACACCCAGACCCGCCTGCTGCGGGTGCTGGCCGATGGCGAGTTCTACCGCGTGGGCGGCCACACCCCGGTGAAGGTGGACGTGCGCATCATCGCCGCCACCCACCAGAACCTGGAAAACCTGGTGCAGGCTGGCAAGTTCCGCGAGGACCTGTTCCACCGCCTCAACGTCATCCGCATCCACATTCCCCGGCTGTCCGACCGCCGCGAGGACATCCCCGCCCTGGCCCGCCACTTCCTCGCCCGCGCGGCGCAGGAACTGGCCGTGGAGCCCAAGCTGCTCAAGCCGGAGACCGAGGAATACCTGAAGAACCTGCCCTGGCCGGGCAACGTGCGCCAGCTGGAGAACACCTGCCGCTGGATCACCGTGATGGCCTCGGGCCGCGAAGTGCATGTCGACGACCTGCCGCCGGAACTGCTCACCCAGCCCCAGGACGCGGCGCCAGTCACCAACTGGGAGCAGGCCCTGCGCCAATGGGCCGACCAGGCCCTGGGCCGTGGCCAGTCCAGCCTGCTGGACACCGCCGTACCCGCCTTCGAGCGGATCATGATCGAGACCGCCCTGAAGCACACCGCCGGCCGCCGCCGCGACGCTGCCGTGCTGCTGGGCTGGGGGCGCAACACCCTCACCCGCAAGATCAAGGAGCTGGGCATGAAAGTGGACGGTGCCGACGAGGACGACGGCGACGACGCCTGACCCCTCCCCGCCCTCCAAGGCCGCCTGCGGGCGGCCTTTTCATTGGCAATCGCTCTGCAGCAGGCCTTTCAACGCATCAGCCGCCTGCCCCGCACCTGTGCAACCGTTCGATCAGATGCCCCAGCCCTGTGCCGAAGCGCGGGCTCAGCGTCTGCCTGTCAGAGCCCCTTCACCCCCTCCGCGAAGGCACTGCCTGTAAAGCTGCAGGCCGCGTATCCACTGGCTTGCAGCGTTATCCACAGCCGACAGAACCACGCCGGAACACAACTTGGCACAGCCTCTGCATTGGTCCTGGTACGTACAGTTTCAGGGGCCCTTGGTACAGGCAGGCCGAGAAGCCCCCTCTTTATATGCACCACCCGCTGCCCGGTCCCGCGTCGAGCCCCGCTCCGCGACCGAACAGCGGCAAACCCTTTCGGGGGCCCAGGTACAGGCAGGCCGGGGATTCCCCTTTCTTACAACCGCTCGCCGCCGTCGCCCCAGGCACGGCAACGGGCAAGACCCTTTCGGGGACCTTGGTACAGGCAGGCCGGGGAATCCCCCTTCTTACAGCCGCTCGCAGCCGCCGCCCCAGGCGCGGCAACGGGCAAACCCTTTCGGGGACCTTGGTACAGGCAGGCCGGGGAATCCCCTTTCTTGTAGCGCTCCAGCCACGCACCGTGGCGAGCAGCCTTCAGGGGCTTCGGGTACAGGCAGGCCCGGAGCCCTTTTCTTTTCACTACCCTTCGTGCAGGTCGATGGACAGGCGCCACTGGCCGTCCACCCAAGCCCCCTGCCACTCGCCCTTCAACGGGCGCATGGCCACGAAGTGCAGCACCGCCCCGGCGGGCGTCATCTGCAATCGCCAGTTCACCGGTCGCCCCGCCATCTGCAGGCGCCCCTGGGCCGACTGGGCGCGCGCTTCGAAGACGAAGGCCAGTGCGCCGTCACGGTGCTCGGCGGTCTGGCGCGGCGTGCGGTTGAACCACAGCACCAGGCCACCCTCGGCCACCTCGATACGCTCCAGGCGGGTGGGCTCGGGTTCGGTGAGGCGGCCGATCATCATTCCCAGCAGCAGGCCGAAGATCGCCAGCGAGCCGATGAAGCGCGGCAACAGACGCCTACGCTCGTCCTTTTCGGCGCTAGAATGCCGCCCTGTTTCGGGCTCGGGGCCACGCATGTTCCACGTCATCCTCTTTCAACCGGAAATCCCGCCAAACACGGGCAACATTATCAGGCTGTGTGCCAACTCGGGCTGCGACCTGCACCTGATCGAGCCCCTGGGCTTCGAGCTGGACGACAAGCGCCTACGCCGTGCCGGGCTGGACTACCACGAGTACGCCACCCTGCGGCGTCATCCCGACCTGGACAGCTGCCTGGCCAGCCTCGGCCAACCCCGGGTGTTCGCCTTCACCACCAAGGGCAGCCGGCTGTTCCACGATGTCGCCTTCGAGAAGGGCGACGCGTTTCTCTTCGGCCCGGAGAGCCGCGGCCTGCCGGACGACGTGCGCAACGCACTGCCCGAATCCCAGCGCCTGCGCCTGCCGATGCGCCCGGGCTGCCGCAGCCTGAACCTCTCCAACAGCGTCGCCGTGGCGGTCTACGAGGCCTGGCGCCAGCACGGCTTCTGCCTGGACTGACCCCGGGCCGGTCGCCGCCAACAAAAAAGCGCCCCGAAGGGCGCTTTTTCATGGAGCCGGAACGGCTCAGGCCTGGGCTTCGCCACCCTGGATACGCGCCATTTCCTGGGCGTACAGGGCATCGAAGTTCACCGGGGAGAGCATCAGCGCCGGGAAGGAGCCGCGCACCACCAGGCTGTCCAGGGTTTCGCGAGCATAGGGGAACAGGATGTTCGGGCAGAAGGCGCCCAGGGTGTGGCTCATGGACGCCGCATCCAGGCCCTTGATCAGGAAGATGCCGGCCTGCTGCACTTCAGCGATGAAGGCGGTTTCCTCGCCGTTCTTCACGGTCACGGACAGGGTCAGCACGACTTCGTAGAAGTCGCCGTCCAGGTTCTTCTGGCGGGTGTTCAGGTCCAGCGCGACGCTGGGGGACCACTCCTGGCGGAAGATCTCGGGGCTCTTGGGGGCCTCGAAGGACAGGTCACGCACGTAGATGCGCTGCAGGGAGAATTGCGGTGCGGCTTCCTGGGAAGCGCCGTTTGCTTGTTCAGTCATTTGGCAGAACCTTCTTGTTCGTCCGTTACCGGAGGGTCAAGCCTCGAGCAGGGCATCCAGCTTCCCGGCCCGCTCCAGGGCATAGAGGTCGTCACAGCCGCCCACATGGGTCGGGCCGATCCAGATCTGGGGCACCGAGGTGCGGCCCGCCTTGCGGGTCATCTCGGCGCGTACATCGGGCTTCCCGTCCACCTTGATCTCTTCGTACTGGACGCCCTTGCTCTGCAGCAGCTGCTTGGCTCGCATGCAGTAGGGGCACCAGTCGCTGGAATAGATGACGACGTTCGGCATTTCACTTCACCAGGGGCAGGTTTTCGCCGCGCCAGCTGCCGATACCGCCGGACAGCTTGAGCGCATTGAAACCGGCCTTCTTCAGGTCACGGCAAACGGTGCCAGCGTGCTGGCCCATGGCATCGACCACGATGATGGCCTTGTCCTTGTGCTTTTCCAGCTCGGCCATGCGGGCGGCGAGCTTCTCGAAGGGGATGTTCAGGGAGTCGACGATGTGGCCGGTGCCGAAGTCCTTCACCGAGCGCACGTCCAGCACCAGGCCCTGGCCGGCGTTGACCAGCGCGGTCAGCTCGCGGGTGCTCACCGCACGACCGCTGCGGCGCAGTTCATGGGCGATCAGCAGCACCAGCAGGACGACGAAGATAGCGCTCAGCACATAGTGGTTAGTGGCAAATTCAATCAGGTGGGCAAGCATCGACGGGTCCCGGGGCGGTAAAATGCCGGCCAGTATACACAGCGCCACAGGTCCACCAAACCCCGGCCAGCGGTGACGTACAAGGAACTTGTACGTAAAATGCCGCTCCCTTTTTGCTCACGCCCCCTTGCGAGTCGGACGCCATGACAGCCACGCCCAAACCCCTGGTCCTGATCATCCTGGACGGCTTCGGTCACAGTGACAGCCCGGACTACAACGCCATCCACGCCGCCCGCACCCCGGTCTATGACCACCTGCGCGCGACCCAGCCCAACGGGCTGATCTCCGGCTCCGGCATGGACGTGGGCCTGCCCGACGGGCAGATGGGCAACTCCGAGGTGGGCCACATGAACCTCGGCGCCGGCCGCGTGGTTTACCAGGACTTCACCCGCGTCACCAAGGCCATCCGCGACGGCGAGTTCTTCGCCAACCCGGTGATCGTCGACGCCGTGGACAAGGCCGTCGCCGCCGGCAAGGCCGTGCACTTCATGGGCCTGCTCTCCGATGGCGGCGTGCACAGCCACCAGGACCACCTGGTCGCCATGGCCGAACTGGCCGCCCAGCGCGGCGCCGAGAAGATCTACCTGCACGCCTTCCTCGACGGCCGCGACACCCCGCCCAGAAGCGCCCAGCCCTCCATCGAACTGCTCGACGCCGCCTTTGCCCGCCTCGGCAAGGGCCGCATCGCCAGCCTGATCGGCCGCTACTACGCCATGGACCGCGACAACCGCTGGGACCGCGTCGAAGCCGCCTACAACCTGATCACCGAAGGCCGTGGCGAGTTCACCGCCGCCACCGCCGCCGAAGGCCTGGCCGCCGCCTATGAGCGCGGCGAGAGCGACGAGTTCGTCAAGGCCACCACCATCGGCGCGCCGGTGCGGGTGGAAGACGGCGATGCCGTGGTGTTCATGAACTTCCGCGCCGACCGCGCCCGCGAACTGTCCCGCGCTTTCGTCGAGCCCGGCTTCAAGGAATTCGCCCGTGCCCGCGAAATCGCTCTGGCCGGCTACGTGATGCTGACCCAGTACGCCGCCAGCATCCCCGCCCCCAGCGCGTTCAAGCCCGAATCCCTGAACAACGTGCTCGGCGAATACCTGGCCAACAACGGCAAGACCCAGCTGCGCATCGCCGAGACCGAGAAGTACGCCCACGTCACCTTCTTCTTCTCCGGCGGCCGCGAAGAGCCCTTCGCCGGCGAAGAGCGCATCCTCATCCCCTCGCCGAAGGTCGCCACCTATGACCTGCAGCCGGAGATGAGCGCCCCCGAGGTCACCGACCGCATCGTCGACGCCATCGAGCACCTGCGCTACGACGTGATCATCGTCAACTACGCCAACGGCGACATGGTCGGCCACACCGGCGTGTTCGAGGCGGCGGTCAAGGCCGTCGAGTGCCTGGACACCTGCCTGGGCCGCATCACCGCCGCCCTCGACAAGGTCGGCGGCGAAGCGCTGATCACCGCCGACCACGGCAACGTCGAGCAGATGGAAGACGAAGCCACCGGCCAGGCCCACACCGCACACACCTGCGAGCCCGTGCCCTTCATCTATTACGGCAAGCGCCCCGCCCGCATCCGCGAAGGCGGCGTCCTCGCCGATGTGGCCCCCACCGTGCTGACCCTGATGGGCCTGCCGGTGCCGCCCGAGATGACCGGCACCCCGATCGTCGAGCTGAAATGACCCCAGGGCCGACCGCCGGCCCCTCGGATTGGTCCGAATGCCCCGGTGCGCAGGCCCCGGGGCGTTTTTTTTACAGAGCGTGACGGGCATACTAGGCCGGTCCTCCCGCCTGGTGACGCACCCCTCATGTTCCGCGCCTTCACGTTCCTCCTCTGCGCCTGCCTCCTGGCACCGGCCTTCGCCGACGAACGCGCCCAGACCCAGCAGCAGCTGGACCAGGCCGCCAAGGACGTCGCCGAGCTGAAGAAGCTGCTCAAGCAGCTGCAGGAGGAGAAATCCGGCGTCCAGGCCGACCTGAAGAAGACCGAGTCCGACATGGGCCAGCTGGAGAAGCAGGTCAAGGACCTCCAGCAGGAGCTGGACAAGGGCGAAGGCGAGGTGAAGCGCCTGGATCAGGAGAAAAAAAAACTCCAGGGCGCGCGCGCTGAACAGCAGCGGCTGATCGGCATCCAGGCCCGCGCCGCCTACCAGAGCGGCCAGCAGGAATACCTCAAGCTGCTGCTCAACCAGCAGAACCCCGAGAAGTTCGCCCGCACCCTCACCTACTACGACTACCTCAGCCAGGCGCGCATGGAGCAGTTGGCCACCTTCAACGAGACCCTGCGCCAGCTGGCCAACGTCGAACGCGACATCGCCACCCAGCAGGCCGCCCTCGTCGAGCAGAAAAGCGCCCTGGACGGCCGCCGCGAGCAGCTCGCTGCCCTGCGCAAGGAGCGCCAGCTGGCCCTGGCCAAGCTCAACCGCGACGTCAGCGACCGCGACCGCAAGCTCAAGGCCCGCGAGCAGGAACAGGCCGAGCTCGGCCGCGTGCTCAAGACCATCGAGGAAACCCTGGCCCGCCAGGCCCGCGAAGCCGAGGAAGCGCGCAAGCGCGAACTGGCCGAGCGCCAGCGCCAGGAAGAAGCCCTCAAACGCACCCCCGGCACCCCGCCGCGCACCGTCGAAGGCCCGCTGGTCTCCAGCGCCGGCACCTCCTACGGCGGCCCGTTCTCCAGCGCCCGGGGCAAGCTGCCCTGGCCGGTGAATGGTCGCCTGGTGGCGAGATTTGGAACTCCGCGCGGCGAAGACGAACGAACCAAGTGGGACGGTGTGCTCATCGGAGCCTCCGCCGGCAGCCAGGTGCGCGCCATCCATGGCGGGCGCGTGGTGTTCGCCGACTGGTTGCGCGGCGCCGGGCTGCTGGTCATCCTCGACCACGGCAACGGCTACCTGAGCCTGTATGGCCACAACCAGAGCCTGTTGAAGAACGCCGGCGACGTCGTCAAAGCCGGTGAGTCCATCGCCACCGTCGGCACCACCGGCGGCCAGGACACACCCGCGCTGTATTTCGCCATCCGCCAGCAGGGGCGCCCCAGCGACCCCGCGCAGTGGTGCCGAGCGCAAGGATAAGCGCCACCCAATCCCGTAGGAGTTGATACGCATGCCGCATCTGTCCCGCCTTACCCCCCTGGCCATGGCCCTGGCGCTGCTCGTGGGCTCGCCGCTCATCCACGCCGCCCAGGAGTCCAAAGCCGCCGCGCCCGCTGCAGCCGCACCGGCCCCGGCCCCCGGCAAGGCGCCCCTGCCCCTCGACGAGCTGCGCACCTTCGCCGAGGTGCTCGACCGCATCAAATCGGCCTACGTCGAGCCGGTGGACGACAAGACCCTGCTGGAGAACGCCATCAAGGGCATGCTCAGCAACCTCGACCCGCACTCCGCCTACCTAGAGCCCGAGGCGTTCCAGGAGCTGCAGGAGAGCACCAGCGGTGAATTCGGCGGCCTGGGCATCGAAGTGGGCACCGAGGACGGCTTCATCAAGGTCGTCTCGCCCATCGACGACACCCCCGCCTCCAAGGCCGGCATCCAGCCGGGCGACCTGATCGTCAAGATCGACGGCCAGCCCACCAAGGGCCTGTCGATGATGGAAGCGGTCGACAAGATGCGCGGCAAGGCCGGCAGCCCCATCGTCCTGACCCTCGTGCGCGAGGGCGGCCAGCCCTTCGACGTCGAGCTCAAGCGCGCGGTGATCAAGGTCAAGAGCGTCAAGAGCCAGCTGCTGGACAAGAACTACGGCTACATCCGCATCACCCAGTTCCAGGTCAACACCGGCGAGGAAGTGGGCAAGGCCCTGGCCAAGCTGCGCAAGGACAACGGCGACAAGAAGCTCGCCGGCCTCGTGCTGGACCTGCGCAACAACCCCGGCGGCGTGCTCCAGGCTGCGGTGGAAGTGGCCGACCACTTCCTCACCAAGGGCCTGATCGTCTACACCAAGGGCCGCATCGCCAACTCCGAGCTGCGCTTCTCCGCCGACCCGGCCGACGCCAGCGAAGGCGTACCGCTGGTGGTGCTGATCAACGGCGGCAGTGCCTCGGCGGCCGAGATCGTCGCCGGCGCCCTGCAGGACCAGAAGCGTGGCGTGCTGATGGGCACCGACAGCTTCGGCAAGGGCTCGGTGCAGACCGTGCTGCCGCTGAACAACGACCGCGCCCTGAAGCTCACCACCGCGCTCTACTTCACCCCCAACGGCCGCTCCATCCAGGCCCAGGGCATCGTCCCGGACATCGAGGTCAGCCGCGCCAAGGTGACCCGCGAGCAGGACACCGAGAACTTCAAGGAAGCGGACCTGGCCGGCCACCTGGGCAACGGCAACGGCGGCGCCGACCGTCCCAGCTCCAGCAAGGGCAAGGCTGCCGCCGCGCGTCCGCAGGACGACGACTTCCAGCTGAACCAGGCCCTCAACCTGCTCAAAGGGCTCAACGTCACCCGCGGAGAGTAGGGTGCGTCGCCGCGCCTGGCTGCTCGCGCTGCTGTTCGGCGCGCTGGTGGCCGAGGCCCGCGAGCCGTTGCCACCCCTGCCCCGGCTGCCCCTGGCGGCGCCGGAGCAGGCGCCGGTGGCCCAGCCGGAGCCGATCCGGCCGGGCCCGCTGGTCCTCAACCCGCGGGCTCCCGCTGTCGGTGCCTCACCGGCACCCGCCCACGCACCTGTTCCTGTTCCTGTTCCCGCGCCTACACAACCCACGCCAACTCCGGCCAAACCCTCGGCCAAGCCCGCTGCACCGGCCAGTCACGCGCGACCCCGCCTGGCGCTGATCATCGACGACCTGGGGCAGACCCCTGAGCGCGACCGCCGCGTCCTCGCCCTGCCGGCCACCGTCGCCCTGGCGATCATCCCCGATACTCCTCACGCCACCGACCTGGCCCGGCGCGCCCACGACGCCCGCCGCACGGTGATGCTGCACCTGCCGATGGACCCCGCCGGCGGTCCCTTCGCCTGGCACCCCGGCCTGCCCGAGGCCGAGCTGGCCCGGCGGCTGGACGCAGCCTTCGCCGCCGTGCCCTACAGCCAGGGCGTGAACAACCACATGGGCAGCCGCATGACCGCCCAGCCCGAGGCCATGGCCTGGCTGATGAAGCGCCTGCAGGCCGACCACCGCTTCTTCGTCGACAGCCGCACCAGCGCCGCCACCGTCGCCGCCGCCGAAGCGCAGAAGGTCGGGCTGGCCAGCCTCTCCCGGGATGTGTTCCTCGATGACGACCAGCACCCCGAGGCCATCGCCCGGCAGTTCGAGGCCGCCCTCAGCCTGGCGCGCAAGCAGGGCACTGCCGTGATGATCGGTCATCCTCACCCGGCCACCCTCGCCCTGCTCGAACGCGAGCTGCCGCGCCTGGCCGCCCGCGGCTTCGAGCTGGTGAGCGTGCCGCAGATGATCGCCCTGCGCAGCAACCGCGCCATGGCCGCCCACGGCAAGGGCGGCCAGTACCGCTAGCACCGCGCCAGCCTGGGCAAGCGCGCGCCAGGGCTATAGGCTGGCCGCCCGCCCTGAACGGAAGCCCGCCATGCCCCTCCGCCGTGACCACTTCGTACCGCTCGCCGCCGTGGCCCTTGCCGCCGTGGTGCCCCTCGGCTTCATCTGGATCATCACCAGCGCCAAGCTGGAACTGGGTGGCGCCAGCCCCGACGAGGCCGTGGTCGGCAGCGTCGAACGCATCGAGCAGCGCGCCATGGAGCAGTACTGCACCGGCGTCGTGGCCACGCCACGCAATACCTGGCTGGTGGGACGCATGGAAGGCGACCGCTCCGAGGACGAAGCAGTAGGCCAGGACCTCAGCCAACTGATCCGTGGCGAGAAGAAGCCCGACGACGGCGACGAACCGAGCACCTTCACCCCGTTCTTCGGCGGCCTGTCCCGTGAAGCACAGACCACCTACCTGTCGCGGCTGGATGAGCAGGGCCGCTTCGTCCAGGTCGCCCGCCTGGACGAGACCGCCTGCCTGGTGGCCAATGCCGACGGCAGCAGCCTGTTCCTGCTGACCGGCGTGGATCGCCCCGGCAAGGACCCGCTGGAGGGCCTGCAGCAGACCGTGGTGCTGCGCAGCGATGACCAGGGCGCCAGTTGGCAGGTGCTGCCGGACGGCTTCTTCCCCGAGGCCGATAACCTGGCCTGGTCCCTCAAGCCCTACTTCCACGATGCCGACCAGGTCTGGGCCTGGGCCACCCTGCCGCAGAGCGCCACACCCAGCGCGGCGTACGACTACGAGCCCGACACCGTCGCCGACAACCGTGCCGGCCTCTACTACTCCCCCGATCGCGGGCACACCCGCCAGGCCCTGGCCGCTTCGGAGAACCTGCTGGTGGGCCTGGACGAGATCCGCAAACGCGCGCCCGCCGACGCCGAGTGGGGCGACAGCGCCGGGACCTTCGGCACCATCACCCCGCACGTCTGGCAGTACGACGACGACCACGCGGCGCTGTGGATCGGGCAGTCCTTCCTCTACGGCAAGCCCGGCGGGCGCTACCTCGACACCCCGCTGTTCGTCACCACCCGCGCGGAGCTGGTCCGCGAAGGCGGGCAATGGCGCATCGGCCCGCTGCAGCGGGACACCGGCGTGCTGGTGGAAGAGCTGGTGGGCACCGGCCAGGGCCAGGTGTACGGCGTGATCAGCCGGGAGGGCGAACGCGCCACGGAGGTGGCCGAGTGGCAGCGGGACAGCGGCACCTGGCAGGTCAACGGCGCGTTGCCCACGCCCTTCTGGCCGCTCCCGGCGTCCAGCGGGCTGCGAGGGTTCCTGGCGGGTAACGGCGTGCTGCTGGCCAATACCGACAGCCGCTACGAAGTGCCCCAGTGGCTGTACCCCACGGAGGATGGCGAGTCGGCGCGTATTTCAGCGGATGCGGTGTTCTATTCCCGCGACGGCGGCCGCTCCTGGTCGCGCCTGGCCATCGCCGGCTACCTGGGCGTGCTCGGGCTGGACCGCAATCAGGACCAGGTGTTCTGGGCCAAGGGCAACTGGTACGACAGCAACGACCGGCGCATCTATCGCTACGGCCTGAAGTAAGGCGAAGCCGGCGCACCATTACGGCGCGCCGGCTGGGAGACGGGACTCAGAGGTAGTTCTTGGTCGCTTCCTCGACGAAGCCTTCGGCGCGCATCTGGTCCAGGGCCTTCTGCAGTCGCTCGATCACCTCGTCGGGGGTGTCCTTGTTGAAGGCCAGGTACAGCTCGACCTCGTTGAAGCGCAGCACGGTCTGCAGCCCGGTCACGCCTTCCTGCTTGGCCAGGTAGCGTCCCACCGGGTCGGTGGTCGCCCACAGGTCGATCTGGCCCTTCTCCAGCTTCTTCACGTTCTCCTGGTCACGCAGGGCGTTCTGCGGGCTCAGGCCCTGGGTCTCCAGGTACTGGCTGACGGCGTCGTTCTTGTAGGCACCGATGCGGTACTGCCCGGCGCTCTTGAGGTCCTTCACGCTCAGCGTGCTACCCGGCGCAGCCAGCAGCACCCAACCGCTCTTGGCCAGCGGACCGACCCACTTGAACTGCGGCTTGCGCTCTTCGGTGTAGGTGGTGGAGAACAGGCCGTAGTTGGGCTTCTCCTGGGTCAGGCGGTAGAGGCGATCCCAGGGGAAGCGCAGGGTCAGGTTGTAGGAGATGCCGGCGCGCTTGAACATCTCGCGGACGATATCGGTGCTGATGCCGTCGATGCCGTCGTCACGGGCGAAGTTCTTGTCGTCGACCGCCATGTTGAAGGGCGGGAAGTTCTCGGTGAGCAGGACCACCTTGTAGTCGGCCGGAAGCTCGGCGCGAGCCGCCAGGGAAAGGGTGATCAGGCCCAGGGCCAGAAGAGGTCTGAATAGCTTGTGCATCGTTCTACCGCTCGCGTTGGTGTTGTGATTATGGCCAGCGGCATCCCTGCGTGGGCACGGTCCCACAGACGTTCACTCAGCCCGTCCTGCCATCCAATGGCAAGCGACCGGCTGTTGGGCCGGTCGCGAGGTTCTTACAGGTAGCTGTTGATGGTCTTGTCCACGAAGCCTTCGCTACGCAGTTGCTCCAGGGCGTCCTGGAGCTTCTTGACCACCTCGTCCGGCACGTTCTTGTTCAGCGCCAGGTACAGCGGGGTCTGGTTGAAGCGCAGCACGGTCTTCAGACCGGTGATGCCTTCCTGCTTGGCCAGGTAGCGGCCAGCGGGATCGCCGGTGGCCCAGAGGTCGATCTGGCCCTTCTCCAGCTTCTTGGCGTTTTCCTGGTCACGCAGGGAGGCATGCGCCTCGATGCCCTTGTCGGTCAGGGCCTGGTGGATGGCGTCGCCCTTGTAGGCGCCCACCTTGTACTGCTTGGCCTGCTCCAGGCTGCTGACACTGATGGTGCTGTCACCACGGGCCAGCAGGACCCAGTCGTCCGGGCCGATGGGGCCGACCCACTTGAAGGAGGCCTCGCGCTCCGGCAGGCGGGCGGTGACGAAGATGCCGTAGTCGGCCTTCTCCTGCGCCAGCTTGTAGATGCGGTCCCAGGGGAAGCGCAGGGTCATGGTGTACTTGACCCCGGCGCGCTTGAACATTGCCTGCACGATGTCGACAGCGATCCCGTCGATGTTGTCTTCCTGGGCGAAGTTCTTCCCGTTGATCGCCATGTTGTACGGCGGGAAGTTCTCCGTCAGGAGCACCACGGTGTAGTTCTCGTCCACTTCGGCGCGAACGGTCCCGGCGAGCACCAGGAGAGTGCTCGCCAGGGCGAGCAGGAGGCGTTTCGACATATGCAACTACCTTGTAAGGAGGATGGGTAAAACCAACGGGCCTGACCCCGGGTACAGGGTATCGGCCTCGGCTGCCCAGGCTGCGAACCGGATCACGGTTGCAGCCAAAGCATAAATGAAGGCAAGAATCGTGCTCAGCGCACCACGATGCCCCGGCTGGCCAAGTAGGCCTTCGCCTCCGGAACAGTGTATTCGCCGAAATGGAAAATGCTCGCGGCCAGCACCGCATCGGCCTTGCCGTCGAGGATGCCGGCGGCCAGGTGCTCGAGATTGCCGACGCCACCGGAGGCGATCACAGGGATACGCACACGCTCGCTGATGGCGCGGGTAACGCCCAGGTCGTAACCGCTCTTCACGCCGTCCTGGTCCATGCTGGTCAGGAGGATTTCCCCGGCACCCAGCTCTTCCATCTTCGCCGCCCAGGCCACTGCATCCAGCCCGGTGGGCTTGCGGCCGCCGTGGGTGAAGATTTCCCAGCGCGGCGTCTCGCCCGGCGCGGAGACCCGCTTGGCGTCGATGGCGACGACGATGCACTGGGAGCCGAAACGCGAGGCCGCCTCGCCGACGAACTCGGGGTTGAACACCGCGGCGGTGTTGATGGAGACCTTGTCGGCACCGGCGTTGAGCAGGTTGCGGATGTCCTGCACGGTGCGCACGCCACCGCCCACGGTGAGCGGGATGAACACCTGGCTGGCCATGCGCTCGACGGTGTGCAGCGTTGTATCGCGGCCGTCGACGCTGGCGGTGATGTCGAGGAAGGTGATCTCGTCAGCCCCCTGTTCGTCGTAGCGGCGGGCGATCTCCACCGGGTCACCGGCGTCGCGGATGTTCTCGAACTTGACGCCCTTCACCACGCGGCCGTTGTCCACGTCGAGGCAGGGGATGATGCGTTTGGCTAAAGCCATGTTCTCTCTCCTACTGCCGCCCTCAGGCGGAAGGATTCAGGGCCGCGTGCTCGGCCAGCTCGGCGTCGATGAAGGCGTTGATCATTGCCCGGTAGACCTGCTCGACGACCTCGACGGGTGCACCGTTCTCGGCCGCCAGCGCCCTGACCTTGGCGATCACCTGCTCCACGCGCTGCGGGGCGCGGACGGCATCCGCGTCGGTCTTGAAGCGCGCCGCCTGGCGGACATAGCCGCTGCGCTCGGCCAGCAACTGGACGATGCGCCGGTCCAGCGCGTCGATCTGTTCCCTGACCTGCTCGATGGACTGGCACTCGACCATGGGATCAGCCCTTGTAGCTGTCGCAGAAGGACTGGGCCTCGGCGACGTCCAGGGTGCCTTCGTAGATGGCGCGACCGGTGATGGCACCGATGATGCCGGGGGCCTTGGCGGCCAGCAGCTTCTCGATGTCGCCCAGGTTGTGGATGCCGCCGGAGGCGATCACCGGGATGCGGCTGGCAGCGGCCAGGGCCGCCGTGGCCTCGACGTTGCAGCCCTGCATCATCCCGTCCTTGGCGATGTCGGTGTAGACGATGGCGGAGACGCCATCAGCCTCGAAGCGGCGGGCCAGGTCCACGGCCTGCACGCTGCTCACCTCGGCCCAGCCGTCAGTGGCGACGAACCCGTCCTTGGCGTCCAGGCCGACGATGACCTTGCCGGGGAAGGCCTTGCAGGCCTCGGTGACGAACTCGGGCTCCTTCACCGCCTTGGTGCCGATGATCACGTAGCTGACGCCGGCCTTGACGTAGTGCTCGATGGTTTCCAGGGAGCGGATGCCGCCGCCGATCTGGATCGGCAGGTTCGGGTAGCGCTTGGCGATGGCGGTGACCACCTCGCCGTTCACCGGCTTGCCTTCGAAGGCGCCATTGAGGTCCACCAGGTGCAGGCGGCGGCAGCCACCGTCCACCCACTTGGCGGCCATGCTCACCGGGTCGTCGGAGAACACCGTGGAGTCTTCCATGCGGCCCTGGCGCAGGCGCACGCAGGCACCGTCCTTCAGATCGATAGCGGGGATAATCAGCATCGGTTCAACCTGTTCGAAGTCAGTGGAGTCGGCGGTGCGCTCAGGCTTTCTCGAGCGCCCACAAGTCGCTCTCGATGCTGTCGAACCTGTCTTTCAGGTGCGCCTGCACGTCGGAGATCGCCTTGTTGTAGAAATGCGGAGCGAATTCGCGGGCGAAGAAGTCCAGGACTTCCTCGGCCTCGAAGGAACCCAGCTCCAGTTCGAAGCGGTCGGCCATGAAACGCTTGATGGCCAGCACGGCGTCCTGGGTCTGGGTCGCGTCGAGTTGCAGGCTGGGGGCCTTCTTCCCGCGGCTCATGGGTTTACCAGCGGCCGTCCCAGGCGGCGAAGTTCTGCAGCAACTGCAGGCCGTGGGTGTGACTCTTCTCCGGGTGGAACTGCACGGCGAAGCGCGAGCCCTCGGCCAGCGCGGCGGCGAAGTCCTTGCCGTAGTGGCCGCGACCGACCACCTGCTTGGGGTTGCCGGCCTCGATGTAGTAGCTGTGCACGAAATAGAAGCGCGCCAGGTCCGGGATGTTGTGCCAGAGCGGATGAGCCACGCTCTGCTGCACCTCGTTCCAGCCCATGTGCGGCACCTTCAGCGGCTCGCCGGCCTCGGCCAGGTCCTTGCCGAAGAAGCGCACCTGGCCCGGGAACAGGCCGATGCAGTCGACGCCGTCGTTCTCCTCGCTGTGCTCCAGCAGCGCCTGCATGCCGACGCAGATGCCGAGGAACGGGCGGTCCTTGCTGACCTCGGCCACCAGGCTGTCGAAGCCCAGGCGGCGGATCTCGGCCATGCAATCGCGGATCGCACCCACGCCGGGGAACACCACGCGGTCCGCCTCGCGGATCACGCTGGCGTCACTGGTGACCAGCACCCGGCCGGCGCCGACGTGCTCCAGGGCCTTGGCAACCGAGTGCAGGTTGCCCATGCCGTAATCGATGACTGCGACGGTCTGCATCAGAGCACGCCCTTGGTGGACGGCATCTGGCCGGCCATGCGCGGGTCAAGCTCGATGGCCATGCGCAGGGCGCGGCCGAAGGCCTTGAAGACGGTCTCGATCTGGTGGTGGGTGTTGTGGCCACGCAGGGTGTCGATGTGCAGGGTCACCAGGGCGTGGTTGACGAAGCCCTGGAAGAACTCCTGGAACAGGTCCACGTCGAAGCCGCCGACGGTGGCGCGGGTGAAGGGGACGTGCATCTGCAGGCCGGGGCGGCCGGAGAAGTCGATCACCACGCGGGACAGCGCCTCGTCCAGCGGGACATAGGCATGGCCGTAGCGGACGATGCCCTTCTTGTCGCCAATGGCCTGGGCGAAGGCCTGGCCGACGGTGATGCCGACGTCTTCCACGGTGTGGTGGTCGTCGATGTGCAGATCACCCTTGCACTCGATGTCGAGGTCGATCAGGCCATGGCGGGCGATCTGGTCGAGCATGTGCTCAAGGAAGGGCACGCCGATATCGAAGCGGGCCTTGCCAGTGCCGTCCAGGTTGATCGAGACCTTGACCTGGGTCTCCAGGGTGTTGCGCTCAACGGATGCCTTACGTTCGGCCATCACCAACTCCGCAAAATCATTGGGCGAAAGGGGCGACATTATAGGCCGAGTTTTCCACAGGCTTGAAGCCGATCGGCGGAGGAAGCCGGGCGATGCCGGCAAGACGCCGACATCGCCCGGTGCAGGGACGATCAGCCGAACAGCGCGGCGGTCTTCTGCAGGGTGATCCACACACCCCAGGCCAGCGGCAGGCCGACGGCCAGCCAGGCGGCGATCACCAGCGGGCGGCTGGACGGGTCGGCCGACCACTCCAGCACCTGGGTGCTCTGGCTGGCGTCATGGCCGATGGCGCGCTCGGCGGCCAGTTCGACGTCGGTCATGAAGTACTTCGGCGCCACCGGGCGCACCAGCAGGTTACACAGGAAGCCCAGCACCAGCAGGCCGGCGAGGATGTACAGGGTGATGTCGTACGCGGCAGCGCGCTCGACACCCACGCTCAGCTGGTACTCGCGGATGTAGTTCACCAGCACCGGGCCGAGGATGCCGGCGAAGGCCCAGGCCGTCAGCAGGCGACCGTGGATGGCACCGACCATCTGGGTGCCGAACAGGTCCGCCAGGTAGGCCGGCACGGTGGCGAAGCCGCCGCCGTACATGGACAGGATCAGGCAGAAGCAGAAGACGAAGAACGCCACGCTGCCCAGGTGGCCGGTCCAGGGCACCAGCGCGTAGAGCAGGAAGCCCAGGGCGAAGAACACGAAGTAGGTCGCCTTGCGGCCGATCAGGTCGGAGAAGGACGCCCAGAAGAAGCGGCCACCGATGTTGAACAGGCTCAGCAGGCCGGTGAAGCCGGCCGCGATGGCGGCGATCTGCGCCAGCTGCGCGGCGTCAAGCTCGTTGAAGCTCAGGTGGTTGCCGATCAGCTTGCCGCCGAACACTTCCTGCAGCAGGGGCGAGGCCATGCCGATGATGCCGATGCCGGCAGAGACATTCAGGCACAGCACGGCCCAGACCAGCCAGAACTGCGGGGTCTTCCACGCGGTGTTCACGTGGACGTGGCCCTTGGTGATCATCGCGTTGTTGGCCTTCTTCACCGGCGCGGTCCAGCCCTCGGGCTTCCAGCCGGTCGGCGGCACGCGGTACGCCAGGGCGCCGCCCACCATGAAGATGAAATAGACCACCGCCATCACCACGAAGCTCTGCCATACACCGACGCTTTCAGCGCTGGCGAAGTGGTTCATCAGCTCGGCTGCCAGCGGCGCGCCGACCATGGCACCACCACCGAAGCCCATGATGGCCATACCGGTCGCCATGCCGCGCTTGTCCGGGAACCACTTGATCAGGGTCGAAACGGGCGAGATATAGCCCAGGCCCAGGCCGATGCCGCCGATCACCCCCAGGCCGACCCACATCAGCCAGATCTGGTGGATGTAGACGCCGAAGGCCGAGATCAGC
This sequence comes from Pseudomonas sp. SLBN-26, assembly GCF_006715895.1. Taxonomy (NCBI): domain Bacteria; kingdom Pseudomonadati; phylum Pseudomonadota; class Gammaproteobacteria; order Pseudomonadales; family Pseudomonadaceae; genus Pseudomonas; species Pseudomonas sp. SLBN-26. The sequence continues at coordinate 4,726,319 of NZ_VFOB01000001.1, read as the reverse complement.
AGACCACCGCACCAGCAGAAGGCCGAGACCAGGCCGGCCTTGCGCGGGCCGGCGTGTTCCAGCCAGCCACCCCAGATGGCGGCCGAGCAGCCGAGGAAGATGAAGAACAGGGTGTAGATCCAGCCCAGCATGGAGATCGGCCAGTCACAGTCACTGGAGAACACCTGGGCGATGAAGCTCATCTCCGGGGAGCAGGCCACCGGCGCAGTGATGCCGATGGCCTTGGACAGCGGCAGCCAGAACACCGAGAAGCCATAGGCCATGCCGATGCAGAGGTGGATGGCCAGGGCCGCCGGCGGCACCAGCCAGCGGTTGAAGCCCGGTCGGGCGATGGTGCGTTCCTTGGAAAGGAACGCGGGCCGGACGGCATCGCCGCCCAAGCTCAGGGTACTGCTCATTGTGTCGTTATCCTGTTTTTTTGATATGCACGCAGGTGGGTCGAGCGGTGCGCACAGTCTCCCCACGCACCGCCCACAAACTCACACTAGCAGGCGAAACAATCCCACGATGATTCGGCCTGCGGCGCGTATTATCCGGACCCCACCCCCTGGCCTCAACAAGGACACCCATGCCTGTCATCGTCGAACGCCCCACCCAGCTCAGCGAGCAGGACCGCACCGACCTGGGCCGCATCTACGCAGACGCCCCGGCCTGGCTGCTGCCGCCCTATGCCGACGCCGGGGACCTGGTGGCACAAGGCCTGGCGGAGGGCCGGCTGCTGACCGGCCGCTTCAACGACCGCCTGCTGGGCGCCGCCCTGCTGCGCTGCGAACGCGACGCCTGGCGGCTCTCCCACCTGTGCGTGCGCAGCGTCACCCGCCGCCGGGGCGTAGCCCGCCGCCTGCTGGACGAGGCCACCCGCCTGGCCCGCGAGGCCGGCTGCGAACTGCGCCTGCAGGGCCCCCAAGACCATCTGGAAGCCCAGGCCCTGGCCGCCCGGCTGCACCTGCCCCTCGACCCGGCCTGCTAGGCCGGCACCACCGACGGGCGCTCCCGCAGCAGCCAGCCGAGCCAGAGCAGGCTGGCCAGGTGGAACCCCGCCAGCGCCCAGCCGACCCAGGCCGGGCCGCCCGCCCAAAGCGCCCAGCCCATCGCCAGCACGGCCAGCCCCAGCTGCCGCGCGCCCTCCAGCCGGGGTGCCAGGCGCTGCCCGTCGAACAGCAGCCCCAGGCTCACGCAGCCCCAGAGGATCGCAAGCACCAGCAGCCAGGGTTCCCAAGCCAGGGCCTGACGCACGCTGAGCAGAAACGCCAGCGCCAGCAGGTTGATCGCCAGGAACTGCGCCAGCGCATAACCCGTCAGGCTCGCCCCGTGGTGCGGCTCATGGCGGGGCCCGTCCATCGACGGCCAGGGATGCTGGCGCACGTCCGCCGGGCGCCAGCCGGTGGGCATCCACCACAGCCGCAGCTTGTCCCACCAGGAGCGGGTCGCCCGCGCATCGGCCCACAGCAGGCGCCACCAGCTGAACTGCAGGCGCAGCGGGTCGAAGGTGCGCACCGGCGTGGTCACCCCATACACCACCGGCTCGTCCTCCTCCTGCCAGGTGCCGAACAGGCGGTCCCAGAAGATGAACACCCCACCGTGATTGCGATCGATGTAGCGCGGGTTCTGCCCGTGGTGCACCCGGTGCAGGGACGGCGTCACCAGCACCTTCTCCAGCCAGCCGAGGCGACCGATGTGCTGGCTGTGGATCCAGAACTGGTAGGCCAGCTGCACCCCGAGCAGCACCAGGAACAGCGGCAACGGCAGCCCCAGCAGCGCCAGGGGCAGGTAGAAGGGCCAGTCGAAGGCGGTCTGGAATGCGCCCTTGCGCAGCGCCGTCGACAGGTTGAAGTCCTCGCTGGAATGGTGCGGCTGGTGCGCGCCCCAAAGCAGGTTGTAGCGGTGCAGGGTGCGATGCGCCCAGTAGAAGCAGAAGTCCACCGCCACGAAGCCCCCGAGCCACACCCAGGGCGAGGTCGGGTCCAGCTCCAGCAGGCGCGCGTGCTCGTAGAGCCAGGCGTAGGGCAGCACCAGCAACAGGCGTAGCGGCCCCTCCAGCACCACCCGCAGCACGGCGGTGTTGACGCTGGTGGCCGCATCGGCCAGGCGGTAGGTGGAACGCCCGCTGTGCCGCTCGTAGGCCAGCTCCAGCAGGATCAGCAGGATGTACAGCGGAAAGGCCAGCACCGCCACGTTCATGGCGCATCTCCCGTTCTTGTCGTTGTGCAGCGCAGCCTAGACCAGCCGCCGCCCCCATCACGCGACGGCACGCGCCAGTCAGACGGGCCGCAGGCGCCAGCCCGGTGAACCGCCGCCGCGTTTGGCCATCAAACAGCACAACCGCTGGCGCTATACTCGCGCCCTTCCTCCGGCACTCTTCACAAGGACTCGTCCATGAAATCCATCGGCAAACTCCTGGGCCTGCTGCTCCTCGGGCTGTTGCTGATCATCGTGGCCCTGGGCTTCGCCCTGACCCACCTGTTCGATCCCAACGACTACAAGGATGAAATCCGCCAGATCGCCCGCGACAAGGCCAACCTCGAGCTGGACCTGAAGGGCGACATCGGCTGGAGCCTGTTCCCCTGGCTCGGCCTGGAACTGCACGACACCACCCTGGCCAGCGCCGCCAGCCCCGACAAGCCCTTCGCCAACCTGGCCCTGCTCGGCCTCTCCGTGCGCGTCATGCCGTTGCTGCGCAAGGAAGTGCAGATGAGCGACATCCGCGTCGAAGGCCTCGACCTGACCCTGGCCCGTGACGAGAAGGGCCGTGGCAACTGGGAAGACATCGGCCGCCCGGCCCAGGCCGCCAGCACGCCGGCCCCCGCCGCCGAAGGCACCCCCGCGCCGGCGGAACAGCCCAAGCCCGCCGGCACCGAACGGCCGCTGAAGCTGGACATCGACAGCCTCACCGTCAACAACGCCCGCGTGGACTACACCGACGCCAAGACCGGCCAGCAGTACAGCGCCGAAGGCATCGAACTGACCACCGGCGCCATCCGCGAAGGCGCCGCCATCCCCTTCAAGCTCAGCGCCTTCTTCGGCACCAACAAGCCGGTGCTGCGCGCCAAGACCGAACTCACCGCCAGCCTGCGCTTCGACCGCGCCCTCAAGCGCTACCAGCTGGAAGACGCCAAGCTCGGCGGCGAAGCCTCGGGCGAACCGTTCAAGGGCAAGACCCTCACCTTCAGCGCCCAGGGCCAGCTGCTGGCCGACCTCGGCGCCAACATCGCCGAATGGAACAGCCTCAAGCTCTCCGCCAACCAGCTGCGCGCACTGGGTGAACTGAAGGTCCACGACCTGGACAAGACCCCGCGCCTGGAAGGCGGCCTGTCCATCGCCCAGCTCGACCTGCGCGAATTCCTCACCGGCCTCGGCGTCGAACTGCCGGCCATGCAGGACGCCAACACCCTCAAGCGCTTCGAACTGGCCACCCAGCTCAAGGGCAGCCCCAGCGACCTCGCCCTGGAACAGCTGACCCTCAAGCTCGACGACAGCAGCTTCAACGGCCGCCTGGCCGTGGCCGACATCGAGCGCCAGGCCCTGCGCGCCCAGCTCAAGGCCGACAAGCTCGACCTCGACCGCTACCTGCCGCCGAAGAAGAAGGACGACGCCAGCGCCCGCCAGGCCGAAATCCAGGGCACCGTCGCCAGCGCCGGCCAGGGCACCACCCCGCTGCCCGAGAAGCCCACCCAGCAAGCCTGGAGCGAAGCCCCGCTGCTGCCCCTCGACAGCCTGCGCAAGCTCGACCTGGAAGCCGACCTGGCCTTCGGCCAGCTGACGCTGGACAAGCTGCCGATCACCGACGCCCGCCTCAAGGCCCGTGGCAAGGCCGGCCAGATCACCCTGGAGCAGCTCCGCGGCGGCCTCTACGGCGGTGAATTCGACGCCAGCGCCCAGCTCGACGTGCGCAGCGACGTCCCCCAGCTCAGCGCCCGCAAACGCATCAGCCACGTGCCGGTGGAGAAGATCCTCAAGGCCCTCGACCAGAAGCCGCCGGTTCGCGGCGCCCTGGACCTCAACGCCGACCTGCGCACCCGTGGCAACAGCGAGAAGGCCTGGATCGACGCCCTAAACGGCACCGCCAGCTTCGTCCTCAACGACGGCGCCCTGCTCGACGCCAACCTGGAGCAACAGCTCTGCCAGGGCATCGCCCTGCTCAACCGCAAGACCCTCACCACCAGCTACGAAGGCAAGGAAACCCCCTTCCAGGAACTGCGCGGCAGCCTCACCTTCACCAACGGCGTGGCCAGCAACCCCGACCTCAAGGCGCGCATCCCCGGCCTGACCCTCAACGGCAATGGCGACGTCGACCTGCGCGTGCTGGGCATGGACTACCGCGCCGGCATCGTCATCGAAGGCGACAAGGGCGCCATGGCCGACCCGGCCTGCCAGGTCAACCAGCGCTACGTCGGCCTGGAATGGCCGCTGCACTGCCGCGGCCCGCTGGAGATCGGCGCCAAGGCCTGCCGCCTGGACAAGGACGGCATGGGCAAGATCGCCGCCAAGCTGGCCGGCGACAAGCTCAGCGAGAAGCTCGAAGAAAAGCTCGGTGACAAGGTCAGCCCGGAACTCAAGGACGCACTGAAGGGGCTGTTCAAGCGATGACACCCGAGCAGTTCTCCAGCGCCGTACTCGCCTGGTACGACCTCCACGGCCGCCACGACCTGCCCTGGCAAAAGGGCATCACCCCGTACCGGGTATGGGTCTCGGAAATCATGCTGCAGCAGACTCAGGTCAGCACCGTGCTCGGCTACTTCGACCGCTTCATGGCCGCCCTGCCCACCGTACGCGACCTGGCCGAGGCGCCCGAGGACGAAGTGCTGCACCTGTGGACCGGGCTCGGCTACTACACCCGCGCGCGCAACCTGCAGAAGACCGCGAAGATCGTCATGGAGCGCCACGGCGGCGAATTCCCCCGCGACGTCGAGCAGCTCGCCGAGCTGCCCGGCATCGGCCGCTCCACCGCCGGCGCCATCGCCAGCCTGTCCATGGGCCTGCGCGCACCGATCCTCGACGGCAACGTCAAGCGCGTCCTGGCCCGCTACGTCGCCCAGGAGGGCTACCCCGGCGAACCCAAGGTGGCCAGGCAGCTGTGGGCCGTCGCCGAGCGCTTCACGCCCCACGAACGGGTCAACCACTACACCCAGGCGATGATGGACCTGGGCGCCACCCTCTGCACCCGCAGCAAGCCCAGCTGCCTGCTCTGCCCCCTGCGCGAAGGCTGCCAGGCCCACCTGCTGGGGCTGGAGATCCGCTACCCGGTGCCCAAGCCGCGCAAGGCCCTGCCGCAGAAGCGCACCCTGATGCCGATCCTGGCCAACCAGGATGGCGCCATCCTGCTCTACCGGCGCCCCTCCAGTGGCCTCTGGGGCGGCCTGTGGAGCCTGCCCGAGCTGGACGACCTCGACGCCCTCGCCCCCCTGGCCACGCAGCACGCCCTGCAGCTCGGCCAGGCCCGCGAACTGCCCGGCCTGACCCACACCTTCAGCCACTTCCAGCTCGCCATCGAACCCTGGCTGGTGCCCGTCGAGGGCAGCCACCGCGAAATGGCCGATGCCGACTGGCTCTGGTATAACCTCGCCACCCCGCCGCGCCTGGGCCTGGCCGCTCCGGTCAAGAAGCTGCTCAAGCGCGCCGCCGACGTATTGAATGCAGGAGATTCGCCATGACCCGTACCGTCCAGTGCCGCAAGTACCACGAGGAACTGCCCGGCCTCGACAAACCGCCCTACCCCGGCGCCAAGGGCGAAGACATCTTCAACAACGTCTCGAAGAAAGCCTGGGAAGAGTGGCAGAAGCACCAGACCATGCTGATCAACGAGCGTCGCCTGAACATGATGAATGCCGAGGATCGCAAGTTCCTCCAGGCCGAAATGGACAAGTTCCTCTCCGGCGAGGAATACGCCCAGGCCGAGGGCTATGTCCCCCCGAGCGCGTAAGCGCCCGTAAAGGCTGAAAAATTTTTTCAGGACACGCTTGACTCCCCCCTTCGAAATCCGTTTAATAGCGCCCCGTTGCCCAGGTAGCTCAGTTGGTAGAGCAGGGGATTGAAAATCCCCGTGTCGGCGGTTCGATTCCGTCCCTGGGCACCACCATTCAGTTCCAGGTGGTGCCAGGCATCATCAGGAACACACAGAAAACCGGCCCTAGCGCCGGTTTTTTGTTGCCTGCGTTTTAGCCCGGCAACCCGCTTCCCGCCCTCGAAAAACTTTTTTCCAGCCTTAAGCCACCTTAAGACTGCCTTCAGAATCCCTCCCGATACTGCGCACCATCCAACGAACCGATGGGTGCGCCACATGACTGAGCTGGAATGGAATGCCCTGTTCCCCCTTCACTTCGGGCTGGGCGAGCGCCGCTACAGCCTGACCCTGCACCAGGCCGACGACCCGGCCCGTGCCGAACTGGAAGCCTTCGTCCACGACCGCTTCGAGCAGGCCCACGATGCCGACGTGCAGCACTTCCTGCCCGAGCTGCTGGCCCTGCGTGACGGCGCCGGCCAACTGACCGCCGTGGCCGGCATGCGCATCGCCGCCAGCGGGCCGCTGTTTCTCGAGCGCTACCTGGATGCGCCCCTGGAGCAATCCGTGGCCCAGGCCGTCGGCCGCCCGATCGACCGCGTCGAACTGGTGGAGGTGGGCAACCTCAGCTCGCTCAACGCCGGCAACGCCCGCCTGATCATCATCGCCGTCACCTGGCTGCTGGCCGCACGCGACCTGCGCTGGGTCTCCTTCACCGGGGCCGCCGGGCTGATCAACAGCTTCCGCCGCCTCGGCCTGGAGCCGGTGCAACTGGCCGAAGCCGACCCCGAACGGCTGGGCGATGAAGGAGCTGCCTGGGGCAGCTACTACGCCCTGCAGCCCCGCGTCTATGCCGGCGACATCCGCTACGGCCACGACGAACTGGAGCGCCAGGGGGTGTTCCAGCGCCTGGGGTTTCCCCTGCTCCTCGCGGAGGCCGGCCATGCAGCCTGAAGTCCGACAGTTCCACGACCTCCTGAGCCAGCACGCCCACGAGCGGGCGCACCAGGTGGCGGTCCGCGGCACCGAGCGCAGCTACAGCTACGCCCAGCTGCTGGACGAAGTGGACAGCCGCGTCGCCCTGCTGCGCGAGCAGCCCGCTGGCGTCTTCGCCTTCGCCCTGGATAACGGCCCCGAAGCGCTGTTCTGGGACTTGGCGGCGCTGTTCGCCGAGCGTCCCTGCGTGATCCTGCCGCCCTTCTTCAGCGCCGCCCAGCGTGCCCACTGCCTCGCCCAGAGCCAGGCCAGCCTGGTGCTGGCCGGTGACGCACTGAGCGACGAGCTGCGCAGCGCCGGCTTCACCTGGGGCCAGCCGTTCTGGCACCGCCCGGTTGCGGGCGCCAGCCAGTTGCCGGCCGGCACCGCGAAGATCACCTACACCTCCGGCAGCACCGGCTCGCCCAAGGGCGTGTGCCTCTCGGCCGAAGCCATGCTGCGGGTGGCCCATCAGCTGGAGCAGGCCAGCCGCTCCACCGAGCCGGGCAAGTACCTGGCGGTGCTGCCCCTGGCGGTGCTGCTGGAAAACCTCGGGCTGTACGCGGCGCTGATCGCCGGGGCCAGCCTCACCGTGCTGCCGCAACCACAGATGGGCATCAACGGCGCCAGTGGCGTCGACTGGACGCGCCTGCTGGGCTGCATCGCCCTCAGCGGTGCGGAAAGCATGATCCTGGTGCCGCAACTGCTGCTGGGCCTGGTCACTGCCGTCGAACGCGGCCTGATGAAGGTCGGCCCGCTGCGCTTCGTCGCCGTCGGCGGTGCCCGGGTCGCCCCGAGCCTGCTGGAGCGTGCCGAGGCCGTGGGGCTGCCGGTGTTCGAGGGCTACGGCCTCTCCGAATGCGCCTCGGTGGTGTGCCTGAACCGCCCCGAAGCCCACCGTGCCGGCAGCGTCGGCCGCCCGCTGCCCCATGTGCAGGTGATGCTGGCCGAGGACGGCGAAGTATTGGTCAGCGGCAGCACCCTGCTCGGCTACCTGGGCGAGCCGCCGTTCCAGGGCCAGTGGTGGCCCACCGGCGACCTCGGTCGCTTCGACGAAGACGGCTACCTGTACCTGGCCGGGCGCAAGAAGAACCAGTTCATTACCAGCTTCGGCCGCAACGTGAACCCCGAGTGGATCGAGGCCGAGCTGACCCAGGGCGGTGTGATCCTCCAGGCGTTCGTCTACGGCGAGGGCCTGGACCACAACCTGGCGCTGCTCTGGCCGCTGGACCCGAAGGCCAGCGACGACACCCTGGAGCAGGCCGTGCAGCGCAGCAACGCCGCCCTCCCCGACTACGCCCGGATCCACAGCTGGCAGCGCCTGCCGGAACCCTTCAGCACCGCCAACGGGATGCTCACCGCCAACGGCCGCCCACGCCGCGCCGAGATCCTCACCCACTACCGCGATTCCCTTTTTGAACTCGTCAACGAATGAGGTTCGACACCATGTCTTTCTTCGACACCCTGCAAGACGCCACCGCCCAGGAACGCCAGGCCCTGTTCAATGCCCCGGTCATCCGTGACGCCCTCTCCGGCGTCGTCAGCCTGGAGGGCTACGTCGCCTTCCTCACCCAGGCCTACCACCACGTGCGCCACACCGTACCGCTGATGATGGCCTGCGGCGCCAAGCTGCCGGGCCGCCTGGAATGGCTGCGCGGTGCCGTGTGCGAATACATCGAGGAGGAGTACGGCCACGAGCAGTGGATCCTCAACGACATCGCCGCCTGCGGGGGCGACGCCGAACAGGTGCGCAACAGCCGCCCGGCCCTGTCCATCGAGCTGATGGTGGCCTTCCTCTACGACCTGATTGCCCGTGACAACCCGGTGGGCCTGTTCGGCATGGTCAACGTCCTCGAAGGCACCAGCATCGCCCTGGCCACCCAGGCAGCCGGCACCATCCGCGAGAGCCTGAGCCTGCCGCCCACCGCCTTCAGCTACCTCAGCTCCCACGGCGCCCTGGACATCGACCACATGGCCACCTACCGCAGCCTGATGAACCGCCTGGACCGCGCGGAAGACCAGGAAGCCGTGATCCATGCCGCCAAGGTGGTCTACCGCCTCTACACCGACATGTTCCTCGGCCTGCCGCGTGCCCAGGTGAGCCCGAACGAGGTGCGACATGCGCTTGCCTGAGTGCCGCGTGGTGCTGACCGGTGCCAGCGGTGGCATCGGTCTGCAGCTGGCCGAGCAACTGTGCGCCGCCGGTGCCCTGGTGATCGCGGTCAGTCGTCAGTCCGACGCGCTGGCCGACCTGCTCAAGCGCTACCCCAACAAGCTGCGCTGGCTGGGTGCCGACCTGCGTGAGCCCGAGGCCCGCCAGCGGATCGTCGAGAAGGCGCGCGCCATGGGCGGCGCCAACCTGCTGATCAACGCCGCCGGGATCAACCGCTTCGCCCTGCTCGACCAGCTCGACGAAGCCGCCCTGGACGACCTGATCGACCTCAACCTCAAGGCCACCCTGCACCTCACCCGGCAGATGCTGCCGCTGCTGCGCGAGCAGAGCCAGGCGCTGGTGGTGAACGTCGGCTCCACCTACGGCTCCATCGGCTACCCCGGCTACGCCACCTACTGCGCCACCAAGTTCGCCCTGCGCGGCTTCTCCGAAGCGCTGCGCCGGGAACTGGCGGACACCCCCGTGGACGTGCTCTACGTCGCGCCCCGCGCCACCCGCACCAGCATGAACAGCGATGCCGCCGTGGCCCTCAACGATGCCCTGAAGGTGGGCATGGACGACCCGCGCGACGTCGCCTCGGCGGTGCTGCAGGCCATCCAGAACAACCGCAGCGAGCTCTACCTGGGCTGGCCGGAGAAGCTCTTCGTGCGCCTCAACGGCATGCTGCCCGGCCTGGTCGACCGCGCCCTGCGCAAGCAGCTTCCCCTGATCCGCCGCTACAGCGACGCCAACCACAAGGAACACGCGAAATGAAACGCCTGATGCTGATCGGCCTGCTCCTGGCCACCCCGCTGGCCTGGGCCCTCGACCCCGCCAGCACCCAGCGCCTGGCCACCATCCAGCAGCGCTGGGCGGAGATCCAGTACAACCTGCCCGAAAAAGAGCGCGCCAACGCCTTCGAGAAGCTGGCGGTGGAGACCCAGGCCTTCACCCGCGAGCAACCCAAGGCCGCCGAAGCGTGGATCTGGAACGGCATCGTCACCAGCAGCTGGGCCGGCGCCCAGGGCGGGCTCGGCGCCCTCGGCAAGGTGAAGGACGCCCGCGCCAGCCTGGAACAGGCCCTGGCCGTAGACCCCAATGCCCTGCAGGGCTCGGCCTACACCAGCCTCGCCGCCCTGTATGACCGCGTGCCCGGCTGGCCCATCGGCTTCGGCGATGCCGACAAGGCCGAGGCGCTGCTCAACAAGGCCTTGCAAATCAACCCCGAGGGCATCGACAGTCTCTACTTCTGGGGCGACCACCTGGCACGCCAGGGCCGCTACAGCGAGGCCCGCGCTGCCCTGCAGAAAGCACTGCAGGCCGCGCCGCGCCCCGGCCGCGAGCTGGCCGACAAGGGCCGCCGCGCCGAGATCGATGCTTTACTCAAGGACATCAAGGACAAACAGGACTGAGCATGCGTCTGCTGCTGGTAGAGGATGACCCCGCCCTCGGCGAAGGGGTGCGCACCGGATTGCGCCAGGAGGGCTACACCATCGATTGGCTGCAGGACGGCGCCAGCGCGCTGCACGCCCTGCAGACCGAGGAATTCGACCTGGTGGTGCTCGACCTCGGCCTGCCGCGCCTGGACGGCATCGAGCTGCTCAAGCGCCTGCGCGGCGGCGGCGCCACCCTGCCGGTGCTCATCCTCACTGCCCGCGACGCCACCGAGGACCGCATCGCAGGCCTCGACGCGGGCGCCGACGACTACCTGGTCAAGCCCTTCGACCTCAACGAGCTGAAGGCCCGGCTGCGCGCCCTGCTGCGCCGCAGTACGGGCCGCGCCACGGTGCTGATCGAGCACGCCGGGATCACCCTCGACCCCTCCAGCCAGCAGGTCACCTACAACGGCCAGACCGTGGTGCTGACGCCCAAGGAATACCTGCTGCTGCACGAACTGCTGGCCCAGCCGGGCAAGGTCTTCACCCGCGAGCGCCTGACCCAGCTGCTCTATGGCTGGGAGGAAGAGGCCGAGAGCAACACCCTGGAAGTGCACATCTACCACCTGCGCAAGAAGCTCTTCAGCGAGCTGATCCGCACCGTGCGTGGCATCGGCTACCTGGTGGAAGGGCAGGCATGAGTTCACTGCGCCAGCGCACGCTGTGGCGGGTCATGGCGCTGCTGCTGCTCGGCACCGGCCTGCTCGCCCTGTACAACCACCACGACAGCAGCCACGAGATCGCCGAGATCTACGACGCCCACCTGGCGCAGAACGCCCGCCTGCTGCAGGGGGTGATGAGCATGCCGCTGGCCGACCCCGAGCGGCAGGCCCTCTACGCCGCCTACAACGACGCCCTGGCCAAGGCCGGCAAGCACCGTGTCGGCCACCCCTACGAGAGCAAGCTGGCCTTCCTGGTGTGGCGGGAGAACGGCGACGTGCTGGTGCGCACCCCCAGCGCCCCGCAGTTCGACCAGCCGCTGCGCGAGCCGGGCTTCAGCAACCTGACCCTGGACGGCCGCCAGTGGCGCGGCTTCCTCCTGCCGGTACCGGAACAGCACGTGCTGATCTGGGTGGGCGAGCGCAATGACGTGCGCGGCGACCTGGTCTCGCGCATCGTCCGCCACACCCTGGCGCCCTTCCTGGTGGGCAGCCTGGCCCTGGCGTTGCTGGTCTGGCTGGCCATCGGCTGGGGCCTGAAGCCGCTGCAGAACATGGCCCGGGTGATCCGCGCACGGCACGCCGAATCCCTCGAACCGCTGCAACTGGTGCCGCTGCCCCGGGAGCTGGAACCCATGCAGGCAGCCCTGAACCGCCTGCTCGGGCAGATCGACGCGCTGCTGCGCCGTGAACACCGCTTCATCGCCGACGCCGCCCACGAAATGCGCACGCCGCTGGCCATCCTCCGGCTGCACGCGCAGAACGCCCTGCAGGCGGAGAACGAACAGGACCGGCGCAAGGCGCTGGACTTCCTCATCGGCGGGGTGGACCGGCTCAGCCGGGTGGTCAACCAGCTGCTGACCATGGCACGGGTCGAGCCACTGCTGGCCCAGCGCCCCTGCACCCCCATCGACCTGGCCAAGGTGGTCACCGACACCCTGGCCGAACTCACCCCGTGGATCATCGGCAAGGGCATGGAGCCGGCCATGGAGATCGAGCCCGGCGACTACCACCTGGACAGCGATGCCGGGGTGATCGGCATCGCCGTGCAGAACCTGGTGGCCAACGCGGTCAACCACTCGCCCCCCGGCGGGCTGATCCGGGTGTCACTGCGGCGGGAAGGGGATGAACTGCTGCTGGCCGTGGACGACCAGGGCCCAGGCATCGAGCCGGACAAGCTGGAGCGGGTGTTCCAGCGCTTCTACAGCGAGGGCAACAGCCACGGCGCCGGCCTTGGCCTGTCCATCGTGGCGATGATCATGGAGCGCCTGGGCGGCAGCGCCAGCCTGCACAACAAGCCGGAAGGCGGCCTGGTAGCGACCCTGCACCTGCCCCTGGCGCGGCCGCTGGCGGCCTGAACCGCCTCAGGCAGTCGGCAGCAGCAGGCTGAAGGTGGAACCCACCCCCAGCGTGCTGCACAGCTCGATGCGGCCGCCGTGGGCGAGCATGATCTGCTCGGAAATGAACAACCCCAGCCCCAGCCCCGCCACCTTATCGGCGCCGCCGGCCCGTTCGAACTGCTGGAAGATGCGCTTCTGGTCCTCGGCGCAGATGCCGATGCCCTGGTCGCGCACCTCCACCCGCGCCCATTCGCCGTCACGCCGCACCACCACCTGCACCGGGTTGCCGGTGCCATAGCGCAGGGCGTTGCTGAACAGGTTGCTGACCACCTGCTCGATGCGGAAGGCATCCCACACGCCGGTCACGCCGTCCTCCACCTGCAGGTCCAGCGCGCAGTCGGCAGCCTCCATCTGCGCGGCGAAGTTCTCCGCCACATGGCGCACCAGTTGCCCCAGCTCGCAGGGCTCGGGGCGGATGGAGAGCTTGCCGGTGCGGATGCGGGAGACATCGAGCATGTCCTCGATCAGCCGGACCAGGCTGCGAATCTGCCGTTCGTCCCGGTCGAACAGGGTGCGCAGGCGGGCCTCGGTGAACACCGCGACGTTGCCCTTGGCCAGATGGTTCTGGCGCAGCTGGGTGTCAAGCATCAGGCCGTTGAGCGGGGTGCGCAGCTCGTGGGAGACGATGGACATGAAGTCGTCGCGCATCTGCACCGCGCGCTGCAGCTCGGCCTGGGTGGCGCGCAGTTCGGCCAGCAGGGTGTCCTGCTCGCGGCGCGCCGCCTCCAGGGCTTCCAGCTGCTGGGCCATCAGCTTGCGCTGGCGGTGCAGCTCGACGAACACCGCCACCTTGCTGCGCACGGCGTGGGTGTCCAGCGGTTTGTAGAGGAAGTCCACCGCGCCGCTCTCGTAGCCCTTGAAGGCGTAGTTCAGCTCGCGGCCGGCGGCGCTGACGAAGACGATGGGGATGTGCTTGGTCTTCTCCGTGCCGCGCATCAGTTCGGCCAGCTCGAAGCCGTTCATGCCCGGCATCTGCACGTCGAGGATGGCCAGGGCGAACTCGTGCTCCAGCAGCAGGGCCAGGGCCTCGTCGGCGGAGGCGGCCTGGTGCACCTCGCGGCCTTCCTCCTTGATCAGGGCTTCCAGGGCCAGCAGGTTCTCCGGCAGGTCGTCGACGATCAGCAGCTTGCTTGGTGGATTACTCGGCATGGGATGGGTCCAGTCGTGCCAGGAGGTCGCGGATGCCCCGCAACGGGAGGATGTGGTCGGGACGGTGGGTGGCCAGCGCGGCCTCGGGCATGGTCGGCACCTGGGCGTCGTGCGGGTCCTGCACGACGCTGAGGCCGCCCTGTTGCTGGATATAGGCCAGCCCGCGGGCACCGTCTTCGTTGGCGCCGGTCAGCAGCACCCCCACCAGGCGCTCACCGTAACAGTCGGCGGCGGACTCGAAGAGGATGTCGATGGAAGGCCGGGAGAAGTGCAGCGGCTCCTCGCGGCTGAGGGAGAAGCTGGCGTCGCGCTCGATGGACAGGTGATAGCCCGGCGGGGCGACGTAGAGGGTGCCGGGGGCCAGGCTCTCCTTGTCCCGGGCCTCGCGCACGCGCACCGCCAGGCGCCGGGCGAACAGGTCGGCCAGCAGGCTCTCGCGCCCTTCGGGCAGGTGCAGCACGCAGGCCAGGGTGAGCGGGTAGCCCGCCGGCAGCCCGGCGAACACCTGCAGCAGGGCCTCCACCCCTCCGGCGGAGGCGCCCACCACAACGGCCGTGCGCTCGGGCCCGTTCATAGCTTGCGGAACACCCGTTCCGGGCGGTTGAGGGCTTCGAAGTGGCCGGCATAGGCGGAGAAGTCGAGGCTCTCCTTGCTGCCCAGGCCGAGGAAGCCGCGGTGGCAGAGCGATTCGTGGAACAGGCCGAGTGCGCGGTCCTGCAGCTGCTTGTTGAAGTAGATGAGCACGTTGCGGCAGGAGATCAGCTGGGTCTCGGAGAACACGCTGTCGGTGGCCAGGCTGTGGTCGGCGAAGGTCACGTTCTCGCGCAGCAGCTTGTCGAACAGGGCGCCGTCGTAGGCGGCGGTGTAGTAGTCCGACAGCGAGCCCTGGCCGCCGGCCAGGCGGTAGTTCTCGCTGTACTTGCGCATGTCGTCGAGGGCGTAGATGCCGCGCCGGGCCTTCTCCAGGGAGCGCGGGTTGATGTCGGTGGCGTAGATCAGGGTGCGCTCCAGCAGCCCTTCCTCGTGCAGCAGGATGGCCATGGAATGCACTTCCTCGCCGGTGCTGCAGCCGGCGATCCACACCTTGAGCGAGGGGTAGGTGCGCAGGATGGGCACCACCTCCTGGCGCAGGGCGAGGTAGTAGGAGGGGTCGCGGAACATCTCGCTGACCGGGATCGTCAGGTACTGCAGCAGCTCGTGGAAGGCCTGCGGGTCGTGGATGATGCGCTCCTGCAGGGCCGAGATGGTGGCGCAGTCGAACTGCCGCAGGGCGTAGAGCACCCGGCGCTTGAGGGAAGCGCCCGAGTAGTCGCGGAAGTCGTAGCTGTACTTGAGGTAGATCGCCTCGATGAGCAGGCGCAGCTCGATTTCCTGGGTGCGGTCGGCCATCTAGATGCGCTCCAGACGCGGTAGCCAGACACGGATCAGCGAGAACAGGCGATCCAGGTCGATGGGTTTGGCCAGGTAGTCGTTGGCGCCGGCGCGGATGCACAGGTCCTGGTCGTCCTTCATCGCCTTGGCGGTGACGGCGATGATCGGCAGCTTGGCCCAGCGCGGCTGCTGGCGGATGCGCCGGGTGGCTTCGTAGCCATCCATCTCCGGCATCATCACGTCCATCAGCACCAGATCGATATCGTCCACGGCTTCGAGCTTGTCCAGCGCCTCACGTCCGTTGCGAGCGATTTCCACCCGCGCGCCCTTCTGTTCCAGGGCGCTGGTGAGGGCGAAGATGTTGCGCACGTCGTCGTCCACCAGCAGGATCCGCCGCTCTTCGAACACACGGTCGCGGCTGCGGGCGGTCTTGAGCATCTTCTGCCGTTCGCTGGAGAGTTCCGACTCGACCTTGTGCAGGAACAGGGTGACCTCGTCCAGCAGGCGCTCCGGCGAGCGCGCACCCTTGATGATGATGGAGCGGGAATACTTGAGCAGCTCGGCCTCTTCGTCCCGGGAGAGGTTGCGCCCGGTGTAGACGATCACCGGCGGGAAGGAGCAGATGTCCTCGCTGCCCATGCGCCGCAGCAGCTCGTTGCCCTGCATGTCGGGCAGCTTGAGGTCGATGATCATGCAGTCGAACAGGGTGCTGCGCAGCAGCTCCAGGGCCTGCTCGCCGAACTCGACGGCGGTGATCTGGATGTCGTCGTCGCCGATCAGCCGGGCGATGCTGTCGCGCTGCAGGGCGTCGTCCTCCACCAGCAGCACGCGCTTGACCTTCTGGGTGAGCTTGGCTTCGAGGCGGGCGAACACGTCCTTGAGCTGCTCGCGGGTGGTGGGCTTGACCGCGTAGCCCACCGCGCCCAGGTGCAACGCGGCCTCGCTGAGGTCCTCCACCGAGATGACGTGCACGGGAATGTGGCGGGTGCGGGGCGTGTCCTTGAGGCGCTGCAGCACCGAGAGGCCCGGCTCGTCGGGCAGGCGCATGTCCAGCAGGATGGCGTCCGGTGCATGGCGCTCGGCGAGGTGGAAGCCTTCATCGGCGCCATGGGCCACCAGGCAGCGGTAACCCAGCTCGTGGGCCAGGTCGTAGAGGATCTGGGCGAACTTGGGCTCGTCCTCGATCACCAGTACACAGCGCTCATCCGACGGGGCCTGGTCACGGTCGTCGGGGAAGGTGGGGATCGGCGCGTGGGTGGCCGGTGCCAGGGTCGCCGCCACGGCCGGGCGGGCGGGCGGCGGAGTCGGCGCACTGGGCTTGGGCGCGGGCAAGGGCGCCGGCGGCTCCTCGGCCGGCGCCCAGTGTTCCGGCAGCACCAGGGTGAACAGGCTGCCCCGGCCCGGCTCGCTGCTGGCCTGGATGCTGCCGCCAAGCAGCTGCGCCAGGTCGCGGGAGATGGACAGGCCGAGGCCGGTGCCGCCGTAGCGGCGGTTGGTGGTGCCGTCGGCCTGGCGGAAGGCCTCGAAGATCAGGTCCAGCTGGTCGGCGCGGATGCCGATGCCGCTGTCGCGCACGGCGAAGGCGATGCCCTCCGGAACCCGCTCGACCCGCAGGGACACGGCGCCCTGGTCGGTGAACTTGATGGCGTTGGACAGCAGGTTCTTGATGATCTGCTCCACCCGTTGCCGGTCGGTGCAGAGCTGGTCGGGCACGTCGTCAGCCACCTCGACGCTGAAGGCCAGGGCCTTCTGCTCGGCCAGCGGGGTGAACAGCTCGCGCAGGCCCTCCACCAGGCGCCGCACCGGGGCGTTCTCGGCGCGCAGGTCGAGCTTGCCGGCCTCGACCTTGGAGATGTCGAGGATGTCGTTGATCAGGTTGAGCAGGTCGTTGCCGGCGGAATAGATGGACTCGGCGAACTTGACCTGCTCGTCGTTGAGGTTGCCCTCGGGGTTGTCGGCCAGCAGGCGGGCGAGGATCAGCGAGCTGTTCAGCGGAGTGCGCAGCTCGTGGGACATGTTGGCGAGGAACTCGGACTTGTAGCGGCTGGCGCGCTGCAGCTCCTCGGCACGGGCCTCCAGCTCCAGGCGGGCCTGCTGCAGGGCGGTGTTCTTGTCGTCCAGGTCATCGCGCTGGGCGGCCATCTCCTGGGCCTGTTCGGCCAGGCGCTCGTTGGTCTGCTCCAGTTCGGCCTGCTGGGCCTCCAGGCTGGCCTGGGACTCGCGCAGCACGCGGGACTGTTCTTCCAGTTCCTCGTTGGCGGTCTTCAGCTCTTCCTGCTGCACCTGCAGCTCTTCGTTGAGCTGCTGGGTCTCGCCCAGCACTTCCTGCAGGCGCTGGCGGTAGCGGGATGCGTCCATGGCGGTGCCGAGGTTGCCGGCGATCAGCGGCATCAGCGCCTGGTCGCGGGCGGAGAGGCGCCGCAGGAAGCCCAGCTCCAGCACGCCGTTGACCACGCCGTCGCTGTGGGTGGGCACCAGCAGCACGCCTTCGGCGTCGGTCTGGCCGAGGCTGGTGGCGACCTTGAGGTAGCCGGCGGGCAGGTCGTCCAGAGCCATCACGCGGTTCTCCTGGGCCGCCTGCCCCACAAGGCTTTCGCCCGGCAGGATCTGGTCGGGCGCCTGGTCGTCGCGCTCCAGGCCGTAGCTGGCGACGCGCCGCAGGGTGCCGCCCTCTTCCCGCAGGTACAGGGCGCCCACGGCCATGCCCAGGTAGGCGGCAAGGAATTCCAGGGCGTTACGCCCGATCACCGGCAGCGATTGCTGGCCGAGCAGGCGCTCCGACAGGGCCGCCTGGCCGTCCCCCAGCCAGCGCTGCTGGGTGAGGTGCTCGCTGTGGGCACGCTGCTGGGCAAGGGACTCGCCGTAGGTGCTGGACAGCGCCACCAGCTCACGGCGCCCGAAGTACGCCAGCGCCCCCGCGAAGGTCAGGCTGAACAGCAGGTAGAGGCTGATGGTGAAGATGGCGGTGGAGTTGGCCTTTTCGTTGCGCTCGTGGCGCAGCTGCCGCTCCATGTTGATGAAGGTGCGGTATTGCTCGCGGATGGCGTCCACCAGTTGCTTGCCACGGCCTTCGCTGACGGTGTCGGAGACGTTCTCGCCGTTCTGCTTGCGGCTGATCATCTGGGTGGCGAAGCGGTCCCACTCACCCTGCAGGGCTTCGATGGCGCGCACCCGCTCGACCTGGGCAGGGTTGTCCGCCACCAGTTCGCGCAGGCCCTCCATGGCGGCCTTGATCCGCGGCCGCGCCTGTTCGTAAGGCTGCAGGAAGGCTGCATTGCCGCTGATCAGGTAGCCGCGCATGCCGGATTCCTGGTCGACCGACAGGCGCAGGCCATCGTTGGCATTGCTGATCACCTGGTCGGTGTGCTCGACCCAGCTGAGGACATAGAGCAGGTAGGAGATCAGGGCCACGAACAGGGCGGCCCCGGCGACGCCCACCCCCAGCGGCAACGCAACGTTGCGCGCGAGGATGCGACGGAAACGCGTCTCGTCTGTCAGATCATTGGTCATCTGGCTTCCCTGGCTTAGCGCCGAAAATCACCGATATGAAGGGTAAAACTGCGGGTCCGGCATGGTAATGCGAGTGTTTGCATTAACCAATCGAATCCTGGGCGACGATGGGGTTCCGCATTATCGCTTCGCTTGGAGCACCTTAAGCGTGGGAAAGGTTCACATAAATTGTGGGAATTTTTTCTGCCCGTGTTCTTCTAAACTGCCGTACCCGGTCACGCACTGTCCGGGTGCCCCGCGCACCGATGCGGCGCGGACACGGGGGCGCCTCGGCGCCAACCGTGCTATATCGCCCAGCCCGGCGCCGGCAAGCGCCCGCCATGAACCCGTCGGAGGTTTCCTTGCCCATAGAAGAACGTCACGCCGATGCCCTCGGGCAGGGCACCCCGCCCCTGGGGCGCGTGCTGGTGGTGGAGGATGCCGAGGTGGTCCGCATGCTCACCGTGGAAGTGCTGGAAGAACTCGGCTACGAGGCGCTGGAAGCCGGCGACGCAACCCAGGCCCTGGCGCTGCTGGAGCACGAGTCGGTGGACCTGCTGCTCACCGATGTCGGCCTGCCCGGGATGAACGGCCAGGAACTGGCGACGCGGGCCTGCACCCTGCACCCGTCATTGCGCGTGCTGTTCGCCACCGGCTACGCCGAATCGATCCGCCCCGACCCCGCCCGCGCCGCCCTCCAGGACGTGATCGCCAAGCCCTTCGGCATCGAGGAACTGCGCGGCAAGGTCAGCGCCCTCCTCGCCCGCTGACCGCGACGGCCTGGCACTGGAATTGCCAGGCGTTTGCGCGTAGGGTGCGCCGCACCCGCTTTTCCAGGCCTTCTTGCGTCCGCGCGACAATCGCCTGCAATGATGCGACAAGCCAGCGAAACCGCCCGGTCACGCCCCGGAAGCGCCCTTGGCGCCCCCTGGGGCCTATGCTAGGTTGCCCCCTCGCCAGGAAGGCCGATCGCAGCCGGAGCGCATCCGAACAATAAGAGGAACCCCCATGGCCGAGGCCACGCCCGCGCTAGAAATCCGCGACCTGCATAAACGCTACGGCGAACTGGAGGTGCTGAAGGGCATTTCCCTGACCGCCCGCGACGGTGACGTCATTTCCATCCTCGGTTCCTCCGGTTCCGGCAAGTCCACCTTCCTGCGCTGCATCAACCTGCTGGAGAACCCGCACAAGGGCCAGATCATCGTGGCCGGCGAGGAACTCAAGCTGAAGGCCGCCCGCTCCGGCGAACTGGTGGCCGCCGACAACCGCCAGATCAATCGCCTGCGCAGCGAGATCGGCTTCGTCTTCCAGAACTTCAACCTCTGGCCGCACATGACGGTCCTCGACAACATCATCGAGGCGCCGCGCCGCGTGCTCGGCCAGAGCAAGGCCGAAGCCACCGAGGTGGCCGAGGCGTTGTTGGCCAAGGTCGGCATCGCCGACAAGCGCCACGCCTACCCCGCCCAGCTCTCCGGCGGCCAGCAGCAGCGCGCGGCCATCGCGCGGACGCTGGCGATGCAGCCTAAAGTGATCCTGTTCGACGAGCCCACCTCGGCCCTCGACCCCGAGATGGTACAAGAAGTGCTTAACGTGATCCGCGCACTCGCCGAAGAGGGCCGGACCATGCTGCTGGTGACCCACGAGATGAACTTCGCCCGCCAGGTGTCCACCGAGGTGGTCTTCCTCCACCAGGGCCTGGTGGAGGAACAGGGTCCGCCGCAGCAGGTGTTCGAAAACCCGACCTCGGCGCGTTGCAAACAATTCATGTCCAGCAATCGCTAAAACACGGAGCAAGTACGCATGAAGAACTACAAGAAGATCCTGCTGGCCGCTGCCGCCACCCTGGCCTTCGGCACCCACGCCGTGGCCGCCGACAAGCTGAAGATCGGCACCGAAGGCGCCTACCCGCCCTTCAACCTGATCGATGCCAGCGGCAAGGTCGGTGGCTTCGACGTCGAGGTCGCCCAGGCCCTGTGCGCCAAGATGAAGGTGGAGTGCGACGTGGTCACCTCCGACTGGGACGGCATCATCCCGGCCCTGAACGCCAAGAAGTTCGACTTCCTCGCCGCCTCGATGTCCATCACCGAGGAACGCAAGCAAGCCGTCGACTTCACCGACGCCTACTACACCAACAAGCTCCAGTTCATCGCCGCCAAGGACGCTGACTTCAAGACCGACAAGGCCAGCCTGAAAGGCAAGGTCATCGGTGCCCAGCGCGCCACCATCGCCGGCACCTGGCTGGAAGACAACATGGCGGACATCGTCGACATCAAGCTCTACGACACCCAGGAAAACGCCTACCTCGACCTGGCCTCCGGGCGCGTCGACGGCGTGCTGGCCGACAAGTTCGTGAACTGGGAATGGCTCAAGAGTGATGCCGGCAAGGGCTTCGAATTCAAGGGCGAGCCGGTGTTCGACAACGACAAGATCGCCATCGCCGTGCGCAAGGGCGACCCCCTGCGCGAGAAGCTGAACGCGGCCCTGAAGGAAATCGTCGCGGACGGCACCTACAAGAAGATCAACGACAAGTACTTCCCTTTCAGCATCTATTGATGCCCGCCTGACCGGCGCCGCCCACGCGGCGCCGGTCCCCAGCAGTAGCCTTGCAGATGAACCTCGACCTCTACGGATTCGGCCCCGCCCTGGCGGCCGGCACCCTCATGACCATCAAGCTGGCGCTCTGCGCGCTGTCGCTCGGTCTGGTGCTGGGTCTGCTCGGTGCGCTGGCCAAGACTTCCCCCAAGAAGCCGCTGCAGTGGCTTGGCGGGACCTACTCCACCCTGGTGCGCGGGGTGCCCGAGCTGCTCTGGGTGCTGCTGATCTACTTCGGCACCGTGAACCTCATGCGCGCTATCGGCGAGACGATCGGCGTGCCCGGTCTGGAGCTGTCGGCCTTCGCCGCCGGTACCATCGCCCTCGGCCTGTGCTTCGGCGCCTACGCCACCGAGGTGTTCCGCGGCGCCATCCTGGCGATCCCCAAGGGGCACCGTGAGGCCGGCCTGGCACTGGGCCTGTCCAACGGGCGCATCCTCTGGCGCCTGATCCTGCCGCAGATGTGGCGCATCGCCCTGCCGGGCCTGGGCAACCTGTTCATGATCCTGATGAAGGACACCGCGCTGGTCTCGGTGATCGGCCTCGAGGAAATCATGCGCCGCTCGCAGATCGCCGTGACCGCCAGCAAGGAGCCCTTCACCTTCTACCTGGTGGCGGCCTTCATCTACCTGGGCCTGACCGTCCTCGCCATGATCGGCATGCACTGGCTGGAAAAACGCGCCGGACGCGGCTTCAAGAGGAGCGCGGCATGAACTGGGACGTGATCATCAAGTACCTGCCGCGCCTGTTCGACGGGGCGCTGCTGACCCTGGAGCTGGTGGCCATCGCCGTGGTCGCCGGGCTTATCCTGGCGCTGCCCATGGGCATCGCCCGCGCCTCCCGCCACTGGTACGTGCGTGCCCTGCCCTACGGCTACATCTTCTTCTTCCGCGGCACGCCGCTGCTGGTCCAGCTGTTCCTGATCTACTACGGCCTGGCCCAGTTCGAGGCGGTGCGCCACAGCGACCTGTGGCCGTACCTGCGCAGCCCGTTCTGGTGTGCGGTCATCACCATGACCCTGCACACCGCCGCCTACATCGCCGAGATCATCCGCGGGGCCATCCAGGCCATCCCGCCGGGCGAGATCGAGGCGGCACGGGCACTGGGCATGTCCCAGGCCAAGACGCTGGTGCACATCATCCTGCCGCGCGCGGCGCGCATCGGCCTGCCGGCCTACAGCAACGAAGTGATCCTGATGCTCAAGGCCAGTGCCCTGGCGAGCACGGTGACCCTGCTGGAGCTGACCGGCATGGCACGCACCATCATCGCCCGCACCTACCTGCCGGTGGAGATCTTCTTCGCCGCCGGGGTCTTCTACCTGGTGATCGCTTTCGTACTGGTCCGCGCCTTCCGCCTGTTGGAGAAATGGCTGCGGGTCGACGCCTGCCAGGGCCGCTGACCCTGAGCGCCGCTCCCACCCGGGAGCGGCGTATACTCCGGCTCCCCGACATCACCCCACGTCCTCCCAGATGCCTCATCCCGCTCCGCTCCAGGGCGCCGAACTGCTGGAACGCTTCCAGGCGCTCGACCGTTTCCTCGTCGACGGGCAGCGCTTCTGGCAATCCGAGCCCTTCACCGAGCCTGTCCTGCTCTGGGAATCCGAGCTTCCCGAACTCGCGGCCTGGCTGCGCAGCCGGACACTGGAGCAGGCCGAAGCCACCCATGGTGAGCTGGTCCTGCCCGACGCACCGGCGCCCTTCGCCGAACTGGCCGCCACAGCCCGCGCCCTGACCACACTGCCGCCGCTGGACAGCCTGGGCAACGGCGAATGGCCGGCCAAACTGGAGCTGGATGTACCCGGGCGCAAGTGGCAGCAGATCCGCGCCTTCGCCGATCACCTCGCCTTCCAGAGCCAACCCCGGCACTGGCTGGACTGGTGCGCCGGCAAGGGCCACCTCGGCCGCGCTCTGGCCTGGCGCCACGGCGAGCTCACAGCCCTGGAACTGGACCCACAGCTGGTGGAGGACGGGCAACGCCTGAGTGATCGCGTACCGATCAAGGCCCTCCACCGCCAGCAGGACGTGCTGGCACCCGACACGGGCCATTGCCTGGCCCCGGAACACACCACCGTCGCCCTGCATGCCTGCGGCGACCTGCACGTGCGCCTCATGCAGCTGGCCAGCCAGGCCGGCTGCCAACAGCTCGCCATTGCCCCCTGCTGCTACAACCGCATCGCCAACGAGGCCTACACCCCACTCTCCGCCGCCGCGCAGGCCAGCACACTCCACCTGGGCCGCCGTGACCTGCGCTTGGTGCAGAGCGAGACCGTCACCGCAGGCGCGCGCGTCCGTCGCCAGCGCGACCGCTCCATGGCCCGCCGCCTGGCCTTCGACCACCTGCAGCGGCAACTGCGCGGCAGCGACACCTACCTGACCACGCCCTCCTTGCCGGTCGCCTGGCTGGACAAGCCGTTCGACCGGTACTGCCATGACCTGGCAGCCCTTCGCGTGCTCACCATCACCACCGAACCGGATTGGGCAGCGCTGGAAGCCCTCGGCTGGCAACGCCTGGCCCAGGTACGCAACCTGGAGCTGCTGCGGGCCCTCTACCGGCGTCCCCTGGAATGCTGGCTGCTGCTGGATCGGGCGCTGTACCTGGAGGAGCAGGGCTACCGGGTCAAGGCCGGTCCCTTCTGCGCCCACCACCTGACGCCGCGCAATCTGATGCTCTTGGCCGAACGCGAAAAGTTGCCCACAGAACCTGTGGATAACTCTGTTGATGCTTTCTGAGCAACACCCCGGAACGCCTTCAAGCCGCCACGTTGGTCGAGTCGGTCATTTTCTGGCCAGGTCGGCAAAGCGCCTGTGAAACAGCCACTTGCGGCATTTCCATGAACAGCGTCACAGGCTTGCTGCACGATCGTCCCAGCTTCATGCCTTTTGTGCATAAGCATCGGCCGACATCACGCCCTCCCTCCGAGGGAGGTTTACTCGGCCCAGCCAATCGCTATAATGGCGCCCCTCGCCGGTATAGCTCAGCAGGTAGAGCAACTGACTTGTAATCAGTAGGTCCCGGGTTCGATTCCTGGTGCCGGCACCATCTTTTAAAGCCCCGCTATTGCGGGGCTTTTTGCTATCCGGCCAGCGCACTTCCCCGGACATCCGGCTTCGCCCACCAAAGGACTTGGAAGGCCCTGCACAATCCACGACCATAGGCCGTTCGCGGCTCATACCCCACGTCACAACAGGTCCACAACATGCGCATCCTTATCACCGGCGGAGCCGGTTTCATCGGTTCGGCCCTCGTCCGACACCTGCTGAACGAGACGGACCATGAGGTCCTCAACCTCGACAAGCTGACCTACGCCGGCAACCTGGAATCGCTGGCCAGCATCGAAGGCCATCCCCGTTACCGCTTCCTCAAGGCCGATATCGCCGACAGCGAAGCAGTAAGCCGTGCACTGGCCCAGTTCCAACCGGACGCCATCATGCACCTGGCCGCCGAGTCCCATGTGGACCGCTCCATCGATGGCCCGGCGGCCTTCATCCAGACCAACATCGTCGGCACCTATGCCCTGCTGGAAAGCACCCGCGCCTACTGGTCGTCCCTGGACGCCGAGCGCAAGGCAGCCTTCCGCTTCCACCACATTTCCACCGACGAGGTGTATGGCGACCTGCATGGTGTGGACGACCTGTTCACCGAGACCACGCCCTACGCCCCCAGCTCGCCCTACTCCGCGAGCAAGGCCGCGTCCGACCACCTGGTCCGTGCCTGGCACCGCACCTATGGCCTGCCGGTGCTGCTCACCAACTGCTCGAACAACTACGGCCCCTATCACTTCCCCGAGAAGCTGATTCCGCTGATGATCCTCAACGCCCTCGAAGGCAAGCCGCTGCCGGTCTACGGCGATGGTCTGCAAGTGCGCGACTGGCTGTTCGTCGAGGATCACGCCCGCGCCCTGGTGGAGGTGGTGACCCGTGGCCAGGTGGGCGAGACCTACAACATCGGCGGTCACAACGAGCAGAAGAACATCGAGGTGGTGCGCGGCATCTGCACCCTGCTGGAAGAGCTGGCCCCGGCCAAGCCCGCCGGCATCGCCCGTTTCGAGGACCTGATCACCCACGTCAAGGACCGCCCGGGCCACGACCTGCGCTACGCCATCGACGCCGGCAAGATCGAGCGGGAACTGGGCTGGAAACCCCAGGAGACCTTCCACAGCGGCCTGCGCAAGACCGTGCAGTGGTACCTCGACAATCTGGAATGGTGCCGCCACGTACAGGACGGCAGCTATCAACGCGAACGGCTGGGAGCCCACGCATGAAAGGCATCATCCTCGCGGGGGGCTCCGGCACCCGCCTGCACCCCATCACCCTCGGCGTGTCCAAGCAGCTGCTGCCGATCTACGACAAGCCGATGATCTACTACCCCCTCTCGGTGCTGATGCTCGCCGGCATCCGCGAGATCCTGATCATTTCCACCCCCCAGGACCTGCCGCAGTACCGCAACCTGCTGGGCGATGGCAGCGCCTTCGGCGTCAGCCTCGACTACGCCGAACAGCCCTCGCCGGATGGCCTGGCCCAGGCCTTCCTGATCGGCGAAGACTTCATCGGTGACGACTCGGTGTGCCTGATCCTCGGCGACAACATCTTCCACGGCCAGCACTTCACCGAGAAGCTCAAGCGCGCGGCCAGTGGTGACAAGGGCGCGACCGTTTTCGGCTATTGGGTCAATGACCCGGAGCGCTTCGGCGTCATCGAGTTCGATGCGCAAGGCCAGGCCCTTTCCATCGAGGAGAAGCCCGCCAAGCCCAAGTCCAGCTATGCCGTTACCGGGCTGTACTTCTACGACAACGACGTGATCCGGATCGCCAAGGCCGTGAAGCCCTCGCCGCGTGGTGAGCTGGAGATCACCGACGTCAACAATGCCTACCTCGCACGCGGTGATCTGCGGGTGGAAAAACTCGGCCGCGGCTTCGCCTGGCTGGACACCGGCACCCACGACAGCCTGCTGGAAGCCGCCCAGTACGTACAGACCATCGAGCACCGCCAGGGACTCAAGGTGGCCTGCCTGGAAGAGATCGCCTACCAGAACGGCTGGATCGACAAGACGCTGCTGCTGGAGCGGGCCAAGGCCTTCGGCAAGACCGGCTACGGCCAGTACCTCTTCAAGCTGGCGGGAGAACAGGCATGAACGTCATCAAGACCGACCTGCCGGACGTACTGATCCTCGAACCCCGCGTCTTCGGCGACGAGCGCGGCTTCTTCATGGAGAGTTTCAACGCCCGCACCTTCGAAGAGGCCACCGGCCTCAAGCGGGACTTCGTCCAGGACAACCACTCCCGCTCGCAAAGGGGCGTGCTGCGCGGCCTGCACTATCAGCTGCAGCAACCCCAGGGCAAGTTGGTGCGCGTCACCGCTGGTGAGGTGCTCGACGTCGCCGTCGACATCCGCCGCAGCTCGCCCACCTTCGGTCGCTGGGTCGGCGTTCACCTGTCCGCCGAGAACAAGCGCCAGCTCTGGGTTCCGGAAGGTTTCGCCCACGGCTTCGTGGTGCTCAGCGAGTTCGCCGAGTTCCTCTACAAGACCACCGACTACTACGCCCCGGCCCATGAACGCTGCATCCGCTGGGACGACCCGACGCTCGCCATCGACTGGCAACTGGGCGAAGCCCCCCAGCTCTCCGCCAAGGACCAGGCCGGCGTGCGCCTGGAAGACGCCGAGGTGTTCCCGTGAAGATCCTCGTCACCGGCCACAGCGGCCAGGTCTCCCGTGAACTGGCGCTGGCCCTCGCCGGCCAGGGCGAACTGCTGATCCTGGGCCGCGACCGTCTCGATCTTGCCGACAGCGAGGCCATCCGCCAGCGGGTCCGCGCCGAGCGCCCGGACCTGATCATCAACGCCGCCGCCCACACCGCCGTGGACCAGGCCGAGAGCGAGCCCGAGGCCGCCTTCGCCCTCAATGCCACTGCCCCCGGCGTGCTGGCCGAAGAGGCCGCTGCCCTGGGCGCGCCGCTGATCCACTACTCCACCGACTACGTCTTTGATGGCCGCAAGACTGCGCCCTATACCGAGGACGACCAACCCAACCCGCTGGGCGTCTACGGCCGTAGCAAGCTGGCCGGGGAAGAGGCGATCCGCGCGGTGGGCGGTGCACACCTGATCCTGCGCACCAGCTGGGTCTACTCCCTGCACGGGCGCAACTTCCTGCTCACCATGCAGCGCCTGCTGCAGGAGCGCGAACAGCTGAACGTGGTGGACGACCAGGTCGGCGCACCCACCTGGGCCGGCGACATCGCCATCGCCACCGCCGCCCTGATCCAGCGCTGGCAACAAGGCCGCCAGGCCTGGGGCACCTACCACTTCACGGCCGGCGGCGAGACCTCCTGGTTCGGCTTCGCCAGCGCCATCGCCGAGACGCTCAAGGCCCAAGGCAAGCCCTGCGCCCGCCTGGAGCCCATCCCCAGCAGCGCCTACCCGACGCCCGCCCAACGGCCGCTCAACTCGCGGCTGGACGGCAGCAAGCTGCGGCGCGACTGGGACGTCGCCCTGCCCGACTGGCGCCAGGGGCTGGAGGCGTGCCTGCGCCACCCTCGCTGAGCCCGCCGGTGTCATAATGCGCCCCACCCCGGGCGCATCCTGACACCATGACCGCGAACACCCTCCCCTACCGACCCCGCTGGCGCAGCCTCGTGCTGCTGGCGCTGGTGCTCGCGCCCCTGCTCTGGCCCGCGCACCACCTGGCCGACCGCTACTACAACCGCACCCTGGCCGAGCAGAACCGGCAGACCCTCGACCTCTATGTCGCCAACCTGCTGGGCACCCTGCGCCGCTTCGAGGTGCTGCCGCCGATCCTCGCCGACCTCCCGGCCCTGCGCGAACAATTGGCCGCCCCCCAGGACAAGGCCCGCCTGGACGCCGCCAATCGCCTGCTGAGTGAGGTGCGCGAGGAAACCGGGGCCGACGTCATCTACCTGATGAACCCAGAAGGCCGCACCCTCAGCTCCTCCAACTGGGACAAGGCCGACAGCTTCGTCGGCCGCGACTTCTCCTTCCGCCCCTACTTCCGCGAAGCCCTGCAGGGCCGCCAGGGGCGCTTCTTCGGCCTGGGCACCACCTCCGGCAAGCGCGGCTACTTCTACGCCAGCCCGGTGCAGGAGCAGGGCCGGGTGATCGGCATCCTGGTGGTCAAGGTCGACCTGGACGACGCCGAAACCCTCTGGGGCAACACACCCGAGCAACTGATGGTCACCGACGGCAACGGCGTCGCCATCATCACCTCCCGCCCCCAGTGGCGCTTCCACGCCACCCGCGAGCTGGACGCCGCCGAGCGCGCCGCCATCGCCGCCAACCAGCCCTACCCGACCCAGGTGCCAGAGCCCCTGCGCCTGCGCAGCCAGGACTGGATCACCCAGAGCCGCGAACTGCAGGAAACCGGCTGGACCGTCAGCATCCTCGCCCCGCGCCTGCTGATCGACCGCCAGGTGCGCACCACCGACGCCATCGTCGCCGCCACCCTGCTCGCCCTGCTGCTGCTCATCGGCCTGATGATGCAGCGCCGCCGGCACTACCTCGACCGCATCGCCCTCGACGCCCGCGCCCGCCAGGAGCTGGAAGCCCGCGTGCAGGAGCGCACCCGCGACCTGGAGGCCCTGAACAACCGCCTCAAGGACGAAGTGCTCGAACGCGAGCAGGCCCAGCAGGAACTGGTGCGCGCCCAGGACGAACTGGTGCAGTCCGGCAAGCTCTCCGCCCTCGGCACCATGTCCGCCAGCATCAGCCACGAGCTCAACCAGCCCCTGGCGGCCATCCGCAGCTACGCCGACAACGCCGTGGTGCTGCTCGACCACCAGCGCCACGACGACGCCCGCGCCAACCTCAACCTGATCAGCGAACTGACCGGGCGCATGGCCTCGATCATCGCCCACCTGCGCGCCTTTGCCCGGCGCGACCGCCACGCCCCCGAGAGCGTCGCCCTGCAGCCGGCGGTGGACGACGCCCTCGCCCTGCTGGCCAAGCGCCGCCGCGCCATGGACGTGGAACTGGTCCGCGACCTGCCCGAGGCCCAGCTCTGGGTACAGGCCGGCGAAACCCGCCTGCGCCAGGTGCTGGGCAACCTCCTGGCCAACGCCCTAGACGCCCTGGGCGAAAAGCCCCAGCCACGGCGCATCTGGATCAGCACCGCCGCCCCCGAACCCGGCATCGTCGAACTGCACCTGCGGGACAACGGCCCCGGCTTCAGCGCCGAGGCCCTGCAACGGGCCCGTGAACCCTTCTTCACCACCAAGACCAGCGCCCAGGGCCTGGGGCTCGGCCTGGCCATCTGCGACAGCCTCATGCGCGCCCTGGGTGGCGAACTGCTGTTCGACAACCACCCCGAAGGGGGTGCCCTGCTGATCCTGCGCCTGCGCACCGCCGTACCCGGCGCCAACCCCCTGTCGCCCGAGGACATCGCCTCATGACCGTACCCCTCGACCCCACCGTCCAGGTCCTGCTGATCGACGACGACCCGCACCTGCGCCAGGCCCTCAGCCAGACCCTCGACCTGGCCGGCCTCAAGGTCGCCAGCCTGGGGGATGCCAAGGGCGTCGCCGACGCCCTCGATCCCGACTGGCCCGGCGTGGTGGTCAGCGACATCCGCATGCCCGGCATCGACGGCCTGGAGTTGCTGCGCCAGCTGCACGCCCGCGACCCGCAGTTGCCGGTGCTGCTGATCACCGGCCACGGCGACGTGCCCCTGGCCGTGCAGGCCATGCGCGCCGGTGCCTACGACTTCCTGGAGAAGCCCTTCGCCAGCGACGACCTGCTGGACAGCGTGCGCCGCGCCCTCGACCTGCGCCGCCTGGTGCTGGAGAACCGCAGCCTGCGCCTGGCCCTCTCCGACCGGCAGCAGCTCAGCGCCCGCATCATCGGCCAGTCCGCCGCCAGCCAGCGCCTGCGCGACCAGGTCGGCGCCCTCGCCGCCACCCAGGCCGACGTGCTGATCCTCGGCGAGACCGGGGCCGGCAAGGAGGTGGTCGCCCGCGCCCTGCACGACCTGTCGAGCCGGCGCGACGGCCCCTTCGTCGCCATCAACGCCGGCGCCCTGGCCGAATCGGTGGTGGAAAGCGAGCTGTTCGGCCACGAGCAGGGCGCCTTCACCGGCGCCACCAAGCGCCGCATCGGCAAGTTCGAGTACGCCAACGGTGGCACGCTGTTCCTCGACGAGATCGAGAGCATGAGCCCCGATGTCCAGGTCAAGCTGCTGCGCCTGCTGCAGGAGCGGGTGGTGGAGCGCCTCGGGGCCAACCAGCTGATCCCGCTGGACATCCGCATCATCGCCGCCACCAAGGAAGACCTGCGCCAGGCCGCCGACCAGGGCCGCTTCCGCGCCGACCTCTACTACCGCCTCAACGTCGCCAGCCTGCGCATCCCGCCGCTGCGCGAGCGGGGCGAAGACATCCTCCTGCTGTTCCGCCACTTCGCCGAAGCCGCCTCGGCCCGACACGGCGGCCAGCCGCGCCCGCTGGACGCCGGCCAGCGCGCCACCCTGCTGGCCCACAACTGGCCGGGCAACGTGCGCGAACTGCAGAACGCCGCGGAACGCTTCGCCCTGGGCCTGGACCTGGCGCTGGACAACAGCGCGCCGGAGGTGCCCCTCAGCGGAGGCGGCCTCAGCGAACAGGTGGAAGCCTTCGAGAAGGCCCTGATCCAGGCCGAGCTGGCCAACCCCCACAGCTCCATGCGCAGCCTGGCGGAAGCCCTCGGTCTGCCGCGCAAGACCCTCTCGGACAAGCTGCGCAAGCACAACCTGGCCTTCATCGGCGGAAATCCGAACGACGACGGCGAAGGCTAGGCGGAAAACCGCCCAGCGCCACACGCGCTCTGCAGCCACAGGGCACGCCGGGCAAGGGTTTCAGCCATGGAATGGGCCTGGCACAGCCCTTGCTCAGTCGCACGTGCCCGGCACGCGCCGGGCCTGGGCACCCGCCACCGGCCGGCGCCCGCCCGCAACGGCCACAAGCCGCCAGCGGGTCACTCCCTCGATCGGCTGCCCTGCAGCCAGGCGCCGGGCCACACGCCTGCCGTCACCGGTGAAGAGCCCGGCCATCCGCCGGGCTCTTCGTCACTCCTCCCGCTCCCGCAGGAATCGCTCCAGGTCCACCGGCGTCCCCGGTGCCGCGTGGAGCTGCGCGCGCAGGTCATCGAACACCCGCACGTAGTCCCGGTGATGGGCCAGGGGTTCGAGCGCGCCCGGTGCCAGGCCGTGCCGTCGCAGGCAGCGGCAGGTGCGGTGGAGGAAGTTGTAGGCAACGTCGCGGTGCAGGCGGAAGCGATCCTGGAAGGGCTGGCCACTGACCTCGCCGACCAGGTCGAAGTGCACATAGGGGCCGTCGTCGTCCTGACGCAGTGCGTAGTCCAGGTCGAAGCGATAGGCCGGGAACGCGCCCAGCGCCTCGCTGCGGATATCCAGGTGTCCGGGGCGGAACATCATTCACCTCCACCGATGTCGAGAAGTCGGGGGGGATGCCCTGTCCCTGGGCCTGCTTATAGCGGAACGCAATTACCGCCTCGTAGCGTCATTCCCTTCGGCAGCAAGGCGAAACCGCTCACCCGCGCCATCACCAATCCCCTCAACTTGAATTGAAATGAAAACCGTCTAGCTTGAACCGGACGCTGCTCCAGGGAAGGCCAAAAGCCCCGCCAATCGCGGCTCGCAGTCCTTCATGGAAAGCTGTCGAGCTGTTCAGGTTTTCTGTCGGAAATTGTTCCTCGCACATCGTTAGCTGGCTATTGACCCACGTCATCACTCTTCCATGAAAGGAAGAGCCAACTAAGCACAGTTCCTACTCGAATGGAGGTGCAAGATGTCAGACTCCACGCACAAACTCCGACTTGGCGCGCTCGTCGCCCTGGTGGTCGGTTCCATGATCGGCGGCGGGATCTTCTCCCTGCCCCAGAACATGGCAGCCAGTGCAGATGCCGGCGCGATCCTCATCGGCTGGGCGATCACCGCCGTCGGCATGCTGACCCTGGCGTTCGTCTTCCAGACCCTGGCCAACCGCAAGCCCGACCTCGACGGCGGCGTCTACGCCTACGCCAAGGCCGGCTTCGGCGACTACATGGGCTTCTCCTCGGCCTGGGGCTACTGGATCAGCGCCTGGCTGGGCAACGTCGGCTACTTCGTCCTGCTGTTCGGCACCCTCGGCTACTTCTTCCCGATCTTCGGCGAGGGCAACACGCCCGCAGCCATCGTCGGCGCCTCGGTGGTGCTCTGGGCGGTGCATTTCCTGGTGCTGCGCGGCATCCGGGAAGCGGCCTTCATCAACCTCGTGACCACCATCGCCAAGGTGGTGCCGCTGTTCCTGTTCATCCTCATCTGCCTGTTCGCCTTCAAGCTGGACATCTTCACCGCTGACATCTGGGGCACCAAGAACCCCGAGTTGGGCAGCGTGATGAACCAGGTGCGCAACATGATGCTGGTCACCGTCTGGGTGTTCATCGGCATCGAAGGCGCGAGCATCTTCTCCGCCCGCGCCGAGAAGCGCAGCGACGTCGGCAAGGCCACCATCCTCGGCTTCGTCATCGTGCTGCTGTTGCTGGTGCTGGTGAACGTGCTGTCCCTCGGCATCATGACCCAGCCGGAACTGGCCCAGCTGAAGAACCCCTCCATGGCGGCCGTGCTGGAGCACGTGGTGGGGCACTGGGGCGCGGTGCTGATCAGCGTCGGCCTGGTGGTCTCGCTGGTGGGGGCGTTGCTGTCCTGGGTGCTGCTGTGTGCGGAGATCCTCTTCGCCGCCGCGAAGGACCACACCATGCCGGAGTTCCTGCGTCGCGAGAACGCCAACCACGTTCCCGCCAACGCGCTCTGGCTGACCAACGCCATGGTGCAGCTGTTCCTCATCGTCACGCTGTTCAACAACAGCACCTACCTGTCACTGATCTACCTGGCCACCTCGATGATCCTGGTGCCGTACTTCTGGTCCGCCGCCTACGCCGTGCTGCTGCCGCTGCGGGGCGAGACCTACGAGCAGGACGCCAGCGAGCGCGGCAAGGACCTGGCCATCGCCGGCCTCGCCCTGGTCTACGCCACCTGGCTGCTGTACGCCGGCGGCGTGAAGTACCTGCTGCTCTCGGCGCTGCTCTACGCCCCCGGCGCCATCCTCTTCGCCAAGGCCAAGCATGAACTCGGCCAACCGGTATTCACCCCTGTCGAGAAGCTGATCTTCGCCGCCGTCGTCATCGGCGCGCTGGTAGCGGCCTATGGCCTCTACGACGGCTTCCTGACCCTCTGATCCGCAAGGAGACCTGCCATGTCCAACGTCAAACTCGGCGTCCACTCCGAAGCCGGCAAACTGCATAAAGTGATGGTTTGCTCCCCGGGCCTTGCCCACATGCGGCTGACCCCGAACAACTGCGACGAACTGCTGTTCGACGATGTCATCTGGGTCAACCAGGCCAAACGCGACCACTTCGACTTCGTCACCAAGATGCGCGAGCGCGGCATCGAGGTGCTGGAGATGCACAACCTGCTCACCGACATCGTGCAGAACCCCGAGGCCCTGAAGTGGATCCTCGACCGCAAGATCACCCCCGACCAGGTCGGCGTCGGCCTGGTCAACGAAGTGCGCGCCTGGCTCGAAGAGCAGGAGCCGCGCAAGCTCGCCGAATACCTGATCGGCGGCGTCGCCGGCTCCGACCTGCCGGACAGCGAAGGGGTCAGCGCGATCAAGATGTACCGCGACTACCTGGGCCACTCCAGCTTCATCCTGCCGCCGCTGCCCAACACCCAGTTCACCCGCGACACCACCTGCTGGATCTACGGCGGCGTCACGCTCAACCCCATGTACTGGCCGGCGCGACGCCAGGAAACACTGCTG
The DNA here is from genome assembly GCF_006715895.1 of Pseudomonas sp. SLBN-26. NCBI lineage: Bacteria > Pseudomonadati > Pseudomonadota > Gammaproteobacteria > Pseudomonadales > Pseudomonadaceae > Pseudomonas > Pseudomonas sp. SLBN-26. Next base: position 4,692,303 of record NZ_VFOB01000001.1, on the reverse strand, counting down.
ACCACCGCCATCTACAAGTTCCACCCGCAGTTCACCGGCGCCGACTTCGAAGTCTGGTACGGCGACCCGGACAAGGACCACGGCATGGCCACCCTCGAAGGCGGCGACGTGATGCCCATCGGCAACGGCGTGGTGCTCATCGGCATGGGCGAGCGCACCTCGCGCCAGGCCATCGGCCAACTGGCACAGTCGCTGTTCAGCAAGGGCGCGGCGCAGAAGATCATCGTCGCCGGCCTGCCCAAGTCCCGCGCTGCCATGCACCTGGACACCGTGTTCACCTTCTGCGACCGCGACCTGGTGACCATCTTCCCGGAAGTGGTGCGCGAGATCGTGCCCTTCATCCTGCGTCCGGACGAGAGCCGCCCCTACGGCATCGACATCCGCCGCGAAGAGAAGCACTTCGTCGACGTGGTCGCCGAGTCCCTCGGCCTCAAGCAACTGCGCGTGGTGCAAACCGGCGGTGACAGCTTCGAGGCCGAGCGCGAGCAATGGGACGACGGCAACAACGTGGTCTGCCTGGAGCCCGGCGTGGTCATCGGCTACGACCGCAACACCTACACCAACACCCAGCTGCGCAAGGCGGGTGTCGAGGTGGTCACCATCAGTGCCAGCGAACTCGGCCGCGGCCGCGGCGGTGGCCACTGCATGACCTGCCCGATCCTGCGCGACCCGATCGACTACTGAGACCAGGCGGCGGCCGTCACCCACGGCCGCCTCCGCCCCGCCGACGCCACGAGCAGTACAGGCGGGGCCCTTCTTCCGACCTGCCCACAAGGAGAACGACCATGGCCTTCAACATGCACAACCGCAACCTGCTGAGCCTGATGCACCACAGCACCCGCGAGCTGCGCTACTTGCTGGACCTCTCCCGCGACCTCAAGCGCGCCAAGTACACCGGCACCGAGCAGCAGCACCTCAAGCGCAAGAACATCGCGCTGATCTTCGAGAAGACCTCCACCCGCACCCGCTGCGCCTTCGAGGTCGCCGCCTATGACCAGGGCGCCAACGTCACCTACATCGACCCCAACTCCTCGCAGATCGGCCACAAGGAGAGCATGAAGGACACCGCCCGGGTGCTCGGCCGCATGTACGACGCCATCGAGTACCGCGGCTTCCACCAGGACATCGTCGAAGAACTGGCCACCTACGCCGGCGTGCCGGTGTTCAACGGCCTCACCGACGAGTACCACCCGACCCAGATGCTCGCCGACGTGCTGACCATGCGCGAGCACAGCGACAAGCCTCTGCACGACATCAGCTACGCCTACCTGGGCGACGCCCGCAACAACATGGGCAACTCCCTGCTGCTGATCGGCGCCAAGCTCGGCATGGACGTACGCATCGCCGCACCGAAGGCCCTCTGGCCCAGCGATGAACACGTCGCCGCGTGCAAGAAGTTCGCCGAGGAAAGCGGCGCCCGCATCACCCTCACCGAAGACCCGAAGGAAGCGGTGAAGGGCGTGGACTTCGTCCACACCGACGTGTGGGTCTCCATGGGCGAGCCGGTGGAAGCCTGGGGCGAGCGCATCAAGGAGCTGCTGCCCTACCAGGTGAACATGGACATCATGAAGGCCACCGGTAACCCCCGGGCCAAGTTCATGCACTGCCTGCCGGCCTTCCACAACAGCGAGACCAAGGTCGGCAAGCAGATCGCCGAGCAGTACCCGAACCTGAAGAACGGCATCGAAGTCACCGAGGACGTCTTCGAGTCCCCCTACAACATCGCCTTCGAGCAGGCGGAAAACCGCATGCACACCATCAAGGCGATTCTGGTCTCGACCCTCGCCGACATCTGATTCCAGTTCGCCACGGGGCTATCCAGCCCCATGGTGCTCAGGACCCTCAGTGATCCCGAGAGGCGGCGGCCAACCGCCCCTCTCACTGCACTAGGAGAACCACCATGCGAATCGTCATCGCGTTGGGCGGCAACGCCCTGCTGCGCCGAGGCGAAGCCATGACCGCCGACAACCAGCGGGACAACGTCCGCGTCGCCTGCGAGCAGATCGCCAAGGTCGCCCCCGGCAACGAGTTGGTGATCGCCCACGGCAACGGCCCGCAAGTGGGCCTGCTGGCCCTCCAGGGCGCCGCCTACGACGCCGCCAACCCCTACCCGCTGGACGTGCTCGGGGCCGAGACCGAAGGCATGATCGGCTACATGATCGAACAGGAGCTGGGCAACCTGCTCCCGGTCGAAGTGCCCTTCGCCACCCTGCTCACCCAGGTGGAAGTGGACCCGGCCGACCCCGCCTTCCAGCACCCCAGCAAACCCATCGGCCCGGTCTACCCCCGCGAGGACGCCGAGCGCCTGGCCGCCGAGAAAGGCTGGGCCATCGCTCCTGACGGCGACAAGTTCCGCCGCGTGGTCGCCAGCCCCAGGCCCAAGCAGATCTTCGAGATCCGCCCGATCAAGTGGCTGCTGGAGAAAGGCTCGGTGGTCATCTGCGCCGGCGGCGGCGGCATCCCCACGATGTACGAGAACGGCAAGCTCAAGGGCGTCGAGGCAGTCATCGACAAGGACCTCTGCTCCGCCCTGCTGGCCCGCCAGCTGGAGAGCGACCTGCTGGTGATCGCCACCGACGTGGACGCCGCCTACGTCGACTGGGGCAAGCCCACCCAGAAGGCCATTGCCCAGGCCCACCCCGACGAACTGGAGCGCCTCGGTTTCGCCGCCGGCTCCATGGGGCCCAAGGTCCAGGCCGCCTGCGAGTTCGCCCGCGAGACCGGCCGTCCTGCGGTGATCGGTGCCCTGAAGGACATCGAAGCCATCGCTCGGGGCCAGGCCGGCACCCGCGTCAGCACCGCCACCCCCGGCCTCAGCTTCCGCTGAAGCCCAGGCCCGGCGCGCCCTCGCGGGCCGCCGGGCGCCTTCCTGGCCGGCAGCACCGGCCGCTCTCCAAGTGACTCGACGGTCATAGGCCGCGTCAGGTATGGCATTCGGTTCGTACGAGCTGCCACCCGGTCCGTGACCGGGCCCCGACCTCGCACCCCTGGCCAGCCGCTCCTGCGGTCTCCTTGGCCCGTCTTCACCGCGTCGTCACCGGGCCCTGCCACGCCATGGTCATTTGAGGAGTGTTCCAGTCATGTCCCGACTTCCGGTCATCGTTGGTTTTGGCGGCTACAACGCGGCAGGACGCAGTTCCTTCCACCACGGATTCCGCCGCACCGTGATCGAGAGCCTCGATGCCGCCACCCGCCAGGAAACCCTGGCCGGCCTCGCCGTGATGACCAAGCTGGTGACCGTGGTCGACGGCCAGTACCTGGACGCCGACGGCAAGCCCCTGGACCTGCCCGCCATCGAAGCCCGCTACGGCGAGCGCGTGCTGGCCTCCACCCTGGTGCGCCGCATCGAGAAGAGCTTCCTCGACGTGGACGCCGCGCCCTGGCAGAAAAGCATCGGCGTGACCCCCGAGGACGGCGCCCGCATCACCTTCATCACCTCGCGCAAGCAGCTGCCCGAGCCCCTGCCGGCCAGCTGGAGCGTGGAAATCCTGGACAGCGGCGAGGTGCGCGTCACCCTCGGCGGCACCAGCGACTTCAAGGTCGAGAGCTTCCGCGCGCTGCCGGTGAAATCCGCCGGCCAGCTGCCCAGCGGCTTCGAGCCCGGCGAGCTGTACAACTCCCGCTTCCACCCCCGCGGCCTGCAGCTGTCGGTGGTGGCCGCCACCGACGCCATCCGCTCCATCGGCCTGCCCTGGCAGCAGATCGTCGACCAGGTGCAGCCTGACGAGATCGCCGTGTTCTCCGGCAGCATCATGAGCCAGCTCGACGAGAACGGCTTCGGCGGCCTCATGCAGTCGCGCCTCAAGGGCGGCCGCGTCACCGCCAAGCAGTTGCCCCTGGGCCTGAACACCATGCCCGCCGACTTCATCAACGCCTACGTGCTGGGCAGCGTCGGCACCACCGGCAGCGTCACCGGCGCCTGCGCCACCTTCCTCTACAACCTGCAGAAGGCCATCGAGCAGATCACCAGCGGCCGCGCCCGCGTCGCCCTGGTGGGCAACGCCGAAGCACCGATCAACCAGGAATGCATCGACGGCTACGGCGCCATGGGCGCCCTGGCCACCGAAGACGGCCTGCGCCAGGTCGGCGGCCGCGACGACGTGGACTTCCGCCGCGCCAGCCGTCCGTTCGGCGAGAACTGCGGCTTCACCCTGGCCGAGTCCAGCCAGTACGTGGTGCTGATGGATGACGAGCTGGCCCTGCAGCTGGGCGCCGACATCCACGGCGCCGTTACCGACGTGTTCATCAACGCCGACGGCTTCAAGAAGTCCATTTCCGCCCCCGGCCCGGGCAACTACCTGACCCTGGCCAAGGCCGTGGCCAGCGCCACCCAGCTGTTCGGCAGCGACGCCGTGCGCCAGCGCAGCTTCGTCCACGCCCACGGCTCCAGCACCCCGGCCAACCGTGTCACCGAATCCGAGCTGCTGGACCGCGTGGCCGGCGCCTTCGGCATCGACAACTGGCCGCTGACCGCCGTGAAGGCCTTCGTCGGCCACTCCCTCGCCGCCGCCAGCGGCGACCAGCTGATCTCCGCCCTCGGCACCTTCCGCTACGGCATCCTGCCGGGCATCAAGACCATCGACCGGGTCGCCGACGACGTCCACCAGCAGCGCCTGGCCATCCCCCTGGCCGACCAGCGCGACCGGGCTAACCTGGACATCTGCTTCATCAACTCCAAGGGCTTCGGCGGCAACAACGCCACCGGCGTGGTGATCAGCCCGCGCCTGGCCGAGCGCATGCTGCACAAGCGCCACGGCGCCGACGCCTTCGCCGCCTACCTGGACAAGCGCGAGGCCACCCGCGCCGCCGCCCGCGACTACGACGCCCGCGCCCTGATGGGCGAGCTGGACATCATCTACAACTTCGGCAACGACCTGATCGACGACCGCGAGCTGGAAGTCTCCACAGACGGCGTGAAGGTCCCCGGCTTCGCCCGCCCGCTGCTCTACGCCCGCGACGAACGCTTCAGCGACATGCTCGATTGATCCTGACTGACTGAACTGAGCCTGGTGGGCTTTGGCGGAACACCACCCGGCCCACCCGGTTCAGGGAGCCGGCTCACGCCAGCTCGCGGGCCAGCGCCAGCAGTTCGCCGCGCCATGCGGCCTGCGCCGGCAGGGCCAGGAAGGAGGGATTGAGGAAGGATTCCCGCGCCCCGTAGCCCAGCGGCGCACCCGCCAGGTCCAGCACCTCGCCACCGGCCCCCTCCAGCACGCCCTGGGCCGCTGCCGTGTCCCACTGGGACGTCGGCGCCAGGCGCGGGTAGCAATCCGCCGCCCCCTCGGCCAGCAGGCAGAATTTCAGGGAGCTGCCGATGTTGGCCAGCGAGAGTTCGCCGAAACGCTCGCCGAGCCCCGCCAGCAGGCGCTCCTGGGCCGGGCTTGAGTGGCGCTTGCTGGCCACCAGGGTGAAAGCCTCGGCCGGCTGCGGGCGCACGCGGATGGCATGGGCCACACCGCCGACATCCTGCTGCCAGGCCCCCAAGCCGGCGCCACCGTAGTAGCGACGGCCGCTGGCCGGGATGCCGACCACGCCGAACACCACGCGACCCTCTTCGATCAGCGCGACGTTGACGGTGAATTCATCGGACCCGGCGATGAACTCCTTGGTGCCGTCCAGCGGGTCCACCAGCCACCAGCGCTGCCACCCCGCGCGGGTTTCCAGGGGGATGTCGGCTGCTTCTTCAGAGAGCACCGGGATATCCGGCGCCAGCGCCGTCAGACCCTCCACCAGCACGCGGTGGGCGGCCAGGTCGGCGGCGGTGACGGGGGAGGCATCGGCCTTTTCCTCAACGGCCAGTTCGGCACGCCAGAACGGCAGGATGGCGTGACCGGCGCGGTCCACCAGATCGAGGACAGCGGGCAGCAAAGGGTGGCTCATGCAGGGAATTCTCCACGGCGGGTCAACAGGTCTCGGGCAAGGTACAGCGCCGCCAGGGCGCGCCCCTCGCTGAATTGCGGGTGTTCGTTGAGGGTGATGAGGTCGTGCAGGCTGGCCTGCTCCACCCGCAGCGGCTCGGGCTCGTCGCCCGGCAGGCGCTCCTCGTAGAGGTCGCGGGCCAGCACCACCTGGATCTTCTGGCTCATGTAACCGGGGGACAGCGACAGCTCGGTGAGCAGTTCCAGGCGGCGGGCGCCGAAGCCCGCCTCTTCCTTCAGCTCGCGGTTGGCGGCTTCCAGCACGTCCTCGCCGGGCTCCACCAGGCCCTTGGGCAGGGACAGCTGGTAGTCGTCGGTGCCGGCGCAGTACTCCTCCACCAACAGCACGTGCTCCGGATCGGGCAGCGCCACCACCATCACCGCGCCATAGCCGGAGCCCTTGCCCACCAGGCGTTCATAGGTGCGTTCCACGCCGTTGGCGAAGCGCAACTGGAGCTCCTCGACGCTGAACAGGCGGCTGCTGGCAACGATCTCGCGGGCCAGCACGGTGGGCTTCTGACGCATGACGAACTCCTGGTTGGGACCGGCGGGTTATCATACCCCGGCTTTTCCGATTGTCCGTGTCGGAGATTGCACCCTGACGACCGTGCAGGGCGCACCCACGGCCACCACCCTCGACCCAGCCCGGACACCCATGCCCACCCTCAACTGGCCCGCCATCGACACCGTGCTGCTGGACATGGACGGCACGCTGCTCGACCTGCACTTCGACAACCACTTCTGGCTCGACTACCTGCCCCAGCGCTACGCCGAGCACCACGGCATCAGCCGCGCACTGGCGGACGCCGAGCTGGTGCCGCTGTTCCGCCAGCACGCCGGGCAGCTGAACTGGTACTGCACCGACTTCTGGAGCCGCGAGCTGGGCCTGTCGATCCGCGACCTCAAGCGCGAAGTGGCGCACCTGATCGCCCTGCGCCCGGACGCCGACCTGTTCCTCGCCACCCTGCGCCGCACCGGCAAGCGCGTGATGCTGATCACCAACGCCCACCGCGACTCCCTCTCGCTGAAGATGGAGCGGGTCGAGCTGGCGCCCTGGTTCGACCGCATGATCAGCTCCCACGACTACGGCTACCCCAAGGAAGACCCACAGTTCTGGCAGGCCCTGCAGGCCGACTGCCCGTTCGACCCGGCCCGCGCGCTGTTCATCGACGACAGCCTGCCGATCCTGCGCGCCGCCGGCGCCCATGGCGTCGCCCACCTGCTGGCCGTGCGCCGCCCCGACAGCCAGGGCGCCGACAAGGACACCGAGGAATTCGACGCGGTGGACGACTACCGCCAGCTCTGCACCGGCCTCTGAGGACCGCTGGCATGGACATCAAGCAGCTCAAGTTCCTCGTCGCGCTGGATGAGACGCGCCACTTCGGCCAGGCCGCCGCGCGCTGCCACATCACCCAGCCGACCCTGTCCATGCGCCTGCGCAAGCTGGAGGAGGAGCTGGGCCTGGAGCTGGTCCAGCGTGGCCAGCGCTTCGAAGGCTTCACCGAGGCCGGCCAGCGCGTGCTCGCCTGGGCCCGCACCCTGCTCGCCGCCCACGACGGCCTGCAGGCCGAGGCCGCCGCCTGCCGCGGGCAACTGGTCGGCACCCTGCGCCTGGGGCTGGTGCCCCTGGCCGGCTACGACCCCATGGGGCTGATCCGCGCCTTCGCCGAACGTCACCCCAACCTGCGCTTCCAGCTCTTCGCCCTCAGCTCCGAGCAGATCCTCGAACGCCTGGCGAGCAACCAGCTCGACCTCGGCCTGTGCTACCTGGACCGCCTCGACCGCGAGCACTTCGAGTACCTGGAGATCGCCGACACCCGCATGGGCCTGCTGCACGACCGTCGCCACTTCCCCTTCAGCGACGCCGCCCTGACCTGGGAACAGCTGGCCACCCTGCCCCTGGGCCTGCTCTCCGGCAGCATGCATTTCCGCCAATCCATCGACCACGGCTTCCGCAGCCGGGGCCTGACGCCCCGCCCGCGCCTGGAGACGGACGCCGTGCACCAGCTGCTGCAGGCCGTCAGCGCCGGCCTGTGCTGCGCCATCATGCCGTTGGCCAGCGGCCTCGACGCCCTCGCCGAGCACCTGGCGCTGACACCCATCGAGCAAGCCAATACCCTTGCCCCGTTCGGGCTCATCCAGCGCCGTGGACTGCCCCGTTCCACCCTCGCCGACACCTGTTTCAGCGAAGCCCGGGACCTTCTGGCAAGCGCCTGAGCCCGAGCCAGAGGTGCGCAAACCTGACCGATAGACGATATCGATCACGGCATCGGGCAAAGCGATTAGACGGCGCCCCCCGACCGGCCTAGGCTGCCTGAGTCAATCCGCCGCAGGGGAGACCCCGCCATGCCCCGTCGCGCCTCCCGCCGTCCGTTCAGCGCCGTCGAGCCACCGCCACCGCCCACCGATTACCAGTACGTCGAACTGGGTGGCAGCGCGCAGCCCGGCGAGGCCGCCCTGGCCGAGGAAAGTGCCCTGGCCATCGCCTACAACGGCATCAGCCACGCCGTGATGATGGTCTCGCCGCGCAACATCGAGGACTTCATCGTCGGCTTCAGCCTCAGCGCCGGCATCATCGGCAGCCTCGACGACCTCTACGACATCCAGGTCAGCGGTGCCGGCGAAGCCCTGCGCGCCGAGGTGGAGATCGCCAGCCGCGCCTTCTGGGCCCTCAAGGACCAGCGCCGCCAACTGGCCGGCAACACCGGCTGCGGCCTGTGCGGCGTCGAGGCCCTGGAGCAGGCGCTGCCCAACCTCGACGTGCTCGCCCGCAGCCCGCTACCGCCCCTGGAACACCTCGCCGACCTGCGCCAGCGCATCGCCGACCAGCAGGACCTGGCACGGCGCAGCGGCGCCCTGCACGCCGCCCTGTTCGTCGACAGCAACGGCACCCTGGCCCTCTGCCGTGAAGACATCGGCCGCCACAACGCCCTCGACAAGCTGATCGGCGCCCTGCTGCAAAGCGGGCAGGACCCACGTGCCGGCTTCGCCGTGGTCACCAGCCGCTGCAGCCTGGAACTGATCCACAAGGCCGTGCGTGCCGGGCTGTCCACCCTGGTCAGCCTGTCCGCGCCCACCGCACTGACCGTGCAATGGGCCCGCCGCCACCGCCTCAACCTCATCCACCTGCCCCACCACAGCGCACCCCGGGTCTACAGCCCGGCGCCGCGCCACGAGAACGACACCCCGCAATGAGCCTGCAACCCGTGCAACCCCGCTACAAACCCTACCGTGGCGCCGCCGCCGGCTGGGGCGCGCTGAAGAGCGTCACGCGCTTCTGGCTGGACAGCAAACAGCCGTTCAAGAACCTGCGCGCCCTGCTCAAGACCAACCAGAACGGCGGCTTCGACTGCCCCGGCTGCGCCTGGGGCGACTCACCCGAAGACGGCCGCGTGAAGTTCTGCGAGAACGGCGCCAAGGCCGTGAACTGGGAAGCCACCAAGCGCCGCGTGGACCGCGCCTTCTTCGCCCGCTACAGCGTCAGCCAGCTGCGCGAGCAGAGCGACTACTGGCTCGAATACCAGGGCCGCCTCACCGAGCCGATGCGCTACGACCGCGACAGCGACCACTACGTGCCCATCGACTGGGACGCCGCCTTCGCCCTCGTCGCCAGCCACCTCAAGCGCCTGCCCGACCCGAACCAGGCCGAGTTCTACACCTCCGGCCGGGCCAGCAACGAAGCGGCGTTCCTCTACCAGCTGTTCGTCCGCGCCTACGGCACCAACAATTTCCCCGACTGCTCGAACATGTGCCACGAGGCCAGCGGCGTCGCCCTCGGCCAGAGCGTCGGCATCGGCAAGGGCACCGTGACCTTCGGTGACTTCGAGCATGCCGACGCCATCTTCGTGTTCGGCCAGAACCCCGGCACCAACCACCCGCGCATGCTCGAACCGCTGCGCGAAGCGGTGAAGCGTGGTGCCCAGGTGGTCTGCTTCAACCCGCTCAAGGAACGCGGCCTGGAACGCTTCCAGCATCCCCAGCACGCCCTGGAGATGCTCACCAACGGCTCCGCCCCGCTGAACACCGCCTTCTTCCGCCCGGCCCTGGGCGGCGACATGGCCGCCATCCGCGGCATCGCCAAGTTCCTCCTGCAGTGGGAGCGCGAAGCCCAGGCCAAGGGCGAGCCGGCGGTGTTCGACCACGCCTTCATCGCCGAGCACACCGACGGCCTCGACGCCTACCTGGCCGAGCTGGACGCCACCGACTGGGCCCACATCGAGGCGCAGTCCGGCCTCGCCAAGGCCGAGATCGAGCAGGCGGCGCTGATGTACCGCCGCGCCGACCGCGTCATCGTCTGCTGGGCCATGGGCCTCACCCAGCACCACCACTCGGTGCCGACCCTGCAGGAACTGGTCAACCTGCAACTGCTGCGCGGCAACATCGGCCGCCCCGGCGCCGGCCTGTGCCCGGTGCGCGGCCACAGCAACGTGCAGGGCGACCGCACCATGGGCATCAACGACCGTCCGCCGGTGGCCCTGCTGGACGCCATCGAGCAGCGCTTCCGCTTCAAGGTCCCGCGGGAGAACGGCCACAACACGGTAGAAGCCATCAACGCCATGCTCGAAGGCCGCGCCAAGGTCTTCATCGGCCTCGGCGGCAACTTCGCCCAGGCCACCCCCGACAGCCCGCGCACCCACCAGGCGCTGATGAACTGCGACCTCACCGTGCAGATCAGCACCAAGCTCAACCGCAGCCACCTCACCACCGGCCGCGACGCGCTGATCCTGCCGTGCCTGGGCCGCACCGACATCGACGAGCAGGCCCACGGCCCGCAGGCGGTGACGGTGGAGGACTCCTTCAGCATGATCCACGCCTCCTACGGCCAGCTGGCTCCGCTGTCGAAGCAGATGCGCTCGGAGCCGTCCATCGTCGCCGGCATCGCCAAGGCCACCCTGGGCGACCACCCGGTGGAGTGGGACGCGCTAGTGGCCAACTACGACCGCATCCGCGACCTGATCGCCGAAACCATCCCCGGCTTCCACGACTTCAACCAGCGGGTGAAGAACCCGGGCGGCTTCCACCTCGGCAACTCCGCGGCGGACCGCACCTGGAAGACCGCCACCGGCAAGGCCAACTTCAAGGCCCATGCCCTGCCGGCCACCCTGCTGCACGAGCGCGTGCGCGCCACCGGCCAGCAGCCGGACCTGATCCTCCAGACCCTGCGTTCCCACGACCAGTACAACACCACCATCTACGGCCTCGACGACCGCTACCGGGGCGTGCGCGGCCAGCGCCACGTGGTGTTCGCCAACGCAGCCGACATCGACCGCCTGGGTTACCAGCCGGGGCAGAAAGTGGACATGGTGTCGCTGTGGGACGACGGCGTGGAGCGCAAGGTGGAAGGCTTCACCCTGCTGGCCTTCGACATTCCCGCCGGGCAGGCCGCCGCCTACTACCCGGAGACCAACCCGCTGGTGCCGCTGGACAGCCACGGCGTGGGCAGCCACACCCCCACCTCCAAGTTCGTGGCCATCCGCCTGCAACCGAGCCGGGAAGGCAACCGCATCCTGTGAGGCGCCGACGGCGTCGCCGGAAACCCCGGCGGCGCTGTCGCGGTGCCAGCATGGACGGCACCGGAAACGGCATGTCGGAATAAGCCTCAGACAGCCCCAGACACCGCAAGTTCTCCCACAAAAACAAATACTTAGGGAATGTGAAAAAAGCCGCGCAACTCGTCGGCAAGGGCTTCCGCATGCCGCTTCGCCGTGGCACATATCGCCCCACGTTCCCTACAGAGGCGTCACCTCCATGAAGCAATCCTCGGTCCTTCTCCTCTCCCTCTGCCTCGCCAGTGGCGGCGCCTTCGCCGGCGGCACCCTGGAGGCGGGCGTCGGGGGTGCACTGGGCGGGGCACTGGGCTCGGTCGTCGGCCAGTCCATCGGTGGCAACACCGGCTCGGCCATTGGCGCCGGCGTCGGCGGCGCGGCCGGCAGCGTGGTGGGGGCTGACCGCCGCAACCGTACCGAAGCCGCCATCGGGGGCGCCCTGGGCGCTGCCGGCGGCAACGTGCTCGGCCGCCAGGTCGGCGGCGACACCGGCTCGGTGGTGGGGGCCGCGGCAGGCGGTGGTGCCGGCGGCGCGCTGGGCAACTACATGGGCAATGAAAGCCGCCAGGACGAAGGCTGGCGCGACGGCCGCCATCGCGGCGAGCGCCACCACCCCGGCCGTGGCTGGGGCCCGCGCAAGCACAGGCACCACCATTGACCGCGGATGATCGACCGCAACCGCCGGCCCTGACCCGGGCCGGCCCCTACCTGCACCTGCAGCGCTGGATACGGGCCGACGCCCAGCGCCTGCTGGCCCTGCGCTGCCTGGCCAGCCTCGGCCTGAAGGACGCCTGGCTGGCTGCCGGCTTCGTCCGCAACCTCGCCTGGGACCAGTTGCACGGCTACCGCCATCCCACCCCACTCAACGACATCGACCTGATCCACTTCGACCCCGACCAGCCCGACGCCGAAGCCGACGCTCGCATCGAGGCGCACCTGCGCCAGCAGGCCGGGCACCTGCGCTGGTCGGTGAAGAACCAGGCACGCATGCACCTGCGCAACGGCGACGCCCCCTACCGCGACAGCTGCGACGCCATGGCCCGCTGGCCCGAAGTGGAAACCGCCATCGGCGTGCGCCTGCGCTCCGGCGGCGGCATCGAGATCGCCACGCCCTTCGTCCAGACCGGCCTGCTTGCATTGCGGTTGACTCCCAACCTGCGGCATCGCCACCCGCACACCTTCGCCGAGCGCGTGCAGGCAAAAGGCTGGCTGCGCCAGTGGCCACGGTTGCAGGTAGAAGACCTGCCAAGGGCCGGCGCATGGCACGCCGACCCCAGGAACGGCAACCCGTCGCCCTAGCCGGTACGCCGGCCCAGCTGCGCCCGCAGGGCCATCGCCACGGCGTCCGGCCGCTGCTCGACACGGCGGTACTCGCGCCCGTCGGGGGTCCGCACCAGCCAGCCCGCATCCACCAGTTCGCGCCTCAGCAGCACGTGATCGCCCAGGCTCGCGGCAGTGCGGATATGAGCGTCCACCTCGCGCTCGCTCATCCGCGTGCGCGGCGGCAAGGCCATCCAGACCGCCCACAGGCAGGGTCGCCGGTGGCTGTGCTTGCCCGGCCAGCTACGCAGGCGGCCCTGCTCGTCGAAATAGCGCAGCAACCGGCGCACCAGCACGTAGTCCACCGCCTCGGCGCGGGCGGGTTCGGCCAGTTGGCGCTCGGCGGCCTGGCTCGCGCGCAGGGCCTGGTAACTGCGAAAGCCACGGGCACGGGCCAGCAGGTTGAGCATGTCCACATGGCTGGGCGGCCCCTCGCGCTCGCCAAGCTGGCGGACCAGCGATCGGGCCAGGGCGGACAGGTCGGGGGTGGAGAAGGGAATGAGCGTCTTGGACACAATGCGTTCCTCGTGTGTGCCAAGTCCTCGCAGGAGGATGTCGGGGGTCACCGGCTTCCGACGCGGCACAGGACGAGTGTCGGTCGAGAATGAGCCTGAGGCTCGTGGCAGGTTTAGCTGCCCGAATGGGCACCGGTGACGCCTGGGTGAACTGCCGACCGCGGGCGAGCATAGCGCTGGGTGACGAGTGGCTCAACCCCGTTTGGGTGAAACGCCGGGAAGCCTGTAATCTTGCACCCTTATTGTGCTGGTGCCTGTTCGCCGACTGCCGTGGAACCGTCATGGGTCCTGTCCGCCACACCCTGATCCTGCTGTGCTGCCTGTTGCTGCTGCCTGCCCTGCCCGCCCGAGCGGAACGCCTGCTGCGCGTCTGCCAATACCACGGGGCGAACTACGCCTACCGCATCGAGCTGGCCAACCTGATCCTCGCGCGCACCGCCGACCGCTACGGTGCCGCCCGCATCGCCCCCGGGGACGAGCGCCCCGATCCGTCCCAGGACCGCTGCCTGGCGCTGCTGCGCGAAGGCCAGGTGGACCTCGCCTACGTACCGCCCAACGCCGAGCGCCTGGCCACCCTGGACATGCTGCCGATGGACATGCACGCCGGCATGCTCGGCTACCGGGTGCTGATCATCCGCCGCGACCGCCAGGCCGACTTCGCCCAGGTCCAGGACGTGGAAGGCCTGCGCCAGCGCATCGGCGGCTTCGGCAGCCAGTGGAGCGACTTCCCGATCTTCGAGCGCAACCACCTGCCGGTGCTGGGCATGGCCAACCCCGGCAACCTGCTGCCTATGCTGGAACAGCGCCGCTTCGACTACTTCCACCGCGCCCTGAGCGAGGCCTGGATGGAGGTGCAGGGGCACCCGGACCTGATGGTCGAGCCGCACCTGGCCCTGCGCTACGCCATGCCGGTGTACTTTGCCTTCAACCGGAACGATGCCGAGCTGGCCCGGCGCTTTGCCGAGGGCTTCGAACAGGTGCGTGAGGACGGCAGCTTCCGTGCGCTGTTCCTGCGCCATTACGGACACCTGGGTGACCTGGCACGGCTCGGCGAGCGGCGGATCATCGAACTGGACAGCGGCCTGCCGGCGACGGATGCCAGCCTCTGGCTGGACCCGCCGACGGCGGACGGGAAAGACGGCACGCCCTGAGGCGAGCGTGCCGGAGGGGATCAGCCGGCGTTGCCGACCTGGGCCGGATCGCGCACGTCACCCTTGGCCATGCAGGCCGCGGCGGTGAACAGCACGTCGGTGGAGGAGTTCAGCGCAGTCTCGGCGGCGTCCTGCAGGATGCCGATGATGAAGCCCACGGCCACCACCTGCATCGCCACTTCGCTGGGGATGCCGAACAGGCTGCACGCCAGCGGGATCAGCAGCAGCGAACCACCGGCCACGCCCGAGGCGCCGCAGGCGCAGACGGAGGCCACCACGCTGAGCAGGATGGCGGTGGGGATGTCCACGGCGATGCCCAGGGTCTTCACCGCCGCCAGGGTCAGCACGGTGATGGTGATGGCCGCGCCGGCCATGTTGATGGTCGCGCCCAGGGGGATCGATACCGAATAGGTGTCTTCGTGCAGGCCGAGCTTCTCCGACAGCTGCAGGTTCACCGGGATGTTGGCCGCCGAGCTGCGGGTGAAGAAGGCGGTGATGCCGCTCTCGCGCAGGCAGGTCAGCACCAGCGGGAAGGGGTTGCGGCGGATCTTCCAGTAGACGATCAGCGGGTTCACCACGAAGGCCACGAACAGCATGCAGCCGATCAGCACTGCCAGCAGGTGGGCGTAGTCCGCCAGCACCTTCAGGCCGTTGGTCGCCAGGGTCGAGGCCACCAGGCCGAAGATGCCCAGCGGAGCGAAGGCGATCACCACGCGAACGATCAGCGACACGCCATGGGACAGGTCGCTGAACACCGCGCGGGTGGTCTCGCTGCCCTGGCGGATGGCGATGCCCAGGCCGACGGCCCAGACCAGGATGCCGATGAAGTTGGCCTCCATCAGTGCCTTGACCGGGTTGGCCACCGCGCTGGAGAGCAGGCTCAGCAGCACCTCGGAGATGTTCCCGGGCGGAGCCAGCTCATTGGCGGCGGCGCTCAGGTGCAGGGTCGAGGGGAACAGGCTGGAGGCCAGCACCGCCACCACGGCGGCGGAGAAGGTGCCGATCAGGTAGAGGAACAGGATCGGGCGGATATGGGTGCGCTCACCGGGCTTGTGGTTGCCGATGGCGGCGATCACCAGGACGAACACCAGCACCGGCGCAACGGCCTTCAGGGCGGTGACGAACAGGGTGCCGAGCAGGCCGACGGCCGCAGCCGCCTCGGGCTTGAGCACCGCCAGGAGAACGCCGGCCACCAGCCCGACGAGGATGCGCGTGACCAGGCTGGTGCCCTTCAGGCGCTGGAGGATGGAGCGGTTGGCTTGGGACATGGCAGGTTCACAGACAGGGGCCGCCGCAGCGACCGTACCAATGGACCCCCCTGCGCTCCCCCGGCCTTCACGGGAAAAAATCCCACGGGCCGCAGGGTCTTGTCGCCCTGCAGTCTGGAAGCGCAGCGGATTTGGCTGCGCATTCTGCGTGCTTGCGGCGCTTTAGGGTAGAGCGACCGGTCGGCGCACCCCGCAGGATGTCGCCATTCCGGCTGTTTAGGGTCGATCTGGTGAAAAACCCGCCGGCAAAGGCAAGAGCCGTAGCCCGGGCTTCAGCCCGGGAAGGGGCCTGCCGGCACCACGATCAGCCCGCCACCACCAGCTCCGCCAGGGCCGCGCGCAGGCGCTCGGGGATCGGCACCGGGCGGTTGCTGGCGCGGTCGACGAAGACGTGGACGAAGCGGCCGGCGGCGCAGGCGTCGTCTTCGCCGACCTTGAAGATGGCCAGTTCGTACTGCACCGAGCTGTTGCCCAGCTTGCCGACCCGCAGGCCCACCTCGATGCGCTCGGGGAAGGCGATGGAGGCGAAGTAGTCGCAGGCAGAGCTGACCACGAAGCCGACGACGTCGCCGTCGTGGATGTCCAGCCCGCCCACTTCGATCAGGTAGGTGTTCACCGCCGTGTCGAAGAAGCCGTAGTAGACGACGTTGTTCACGTGGCCATACACGTCGTTGTCGTGCCAGCGGGTGGTGATCGGCTGGAAGTGGCGGTAGTCGCTGCGCAGGTGCTGGGGCTGGTTCATGACGCGTCGTCTCAATAGGCGGCTTGGTAGATCGCCAGCGCATCGCGCTCGCTGACATCGCGCGGATTATTCACCAGCAGGCGCTGTTGCAACATGGCGTCCTTCGCCAGCTGCGGCAGCATCGCCTCGGCCACGCCGGCATCGCGCAGGCGCGTGGGCAGGCCGCTGCGCTCGCTGCAGTCGGCCAGCTCGACGATGAGTTGCTCGGTGAGGTGCAGCACGTTGCCCGGCTGCAGCTTGCGGCCCAGCACCAGCGGCGCCAGTTCGGCATAGAGCGGCGCGGCCACCTCGGCGTTGAAGCCCAGTACGTGGGGCAGCACCAGCGCATTCGAGAGCCCGTGGGGGATGTGGTAGTGCCCGCCCAGGGGATAGGCCAGGGCGTGCACCGCCGCCACCGGGGCATTGGCGAAGGCCTGCCCGGCCAGGCAGGCGCCCAGCAGCATGGCCTGGCGCGCTTCGCGGTTGCGGCCGTTGTGCACCGCCTCGTCGAGGTGGGCGCAGAGCAGGCGCAGGGCCTCGCGGGCGAGCAGGTCGGACAGCGGGTTCTTCTTGTGGCGGCTGGTGTAGGCCTCGATGGCGTGGACCATAGCGTCGATGCCGGTGGCGGCGGTGACGGCAGCGGGCAGGCCGAGGGCGAGGTCGGCGTCCAGCAGCGCCAGGTCGGGCAGCAGCAGCGGCGACACCACGCCCAGCTTGGTGGTCTCGCCGGTGGTGACGATGGCGATGGGGGTGACTTCCGAGCCGGTGCCGGCGGTGGTCGGCACCTGGATCAGCGGCAGGCGCCGGCCCCGGGCGTTGCCGACGCCATAGATGTCCTGGAGCGCCTGCCCGCACGCCGGGTGGGCCAGCAGCGCCACCAGCTTGGCCACGTCCATGGAGCTGCCGCCACCGAAGCCGATCACCAGCTCGGCGCGCAAGGCCTGCGCCTGGTCCACCGCCTGCAGCACCACCGCCTCCGGCGGGTCCGCCTGCACCTGGTCGAACACCTCCACCGCCAGGCCGGCGGCGGCGAAGCCCGGGAGGATCGGGTCGAGCATGCCCAGGCGAGTGATGCCCGGGTCGGTGACGACCAGTACGCGCCGGGCCTCGCGTTCGCGGCACAGCTCGGCGAGGCGGGTGGCGGAGCCGGATTCGCAGAGGATCTGCGCGGTGGTGGCAAAGCTGAAGGGCTGCATGGGGCGTCCTCTTGTTGTTGTGTGGCCCGGGCTCAGAAGGCGAAGTGCGCCTCCGGCAACGCCATCAGGCAGTCGGCGCCGCCGAGCAGCGCCTCGCGGTGGCCGCTGGCCCGTGGCAGCACGCGGCGCAGGTAGAAGCGCGCGCTGTGCAGCTTGGCCTGGTAGAAGTCGGCTTCGCCGATGCCGTCGGCCAGGGCCTGGCGGGCACGGCCGGCGGCCTGCAGCCAGAGCGCGGCGAGCAGCACGTAGGCAGCGTACTGAAGGTAGTCCACCGAGCAGGCGCCGATCTCCTGGGGGTCGTGCCGGGCGCGGTCGAGCACCGTGGCGGTGAGGTCGCGCCATTCGTGCAGGCGCGCCAGCACGGCGCCCGCCGCTTCGGCCAGCTCGGCATCGCCCAGCAGGGCGTCGGCCTGGGCGGTGAGTTCGTCCACCAGTGCGAACAGTTCGGCGCCGCCGTCGCCCATCAGCTTGCGGCGGATCAGGTCGAGGGCCTGGATGCCGTTGGTGCCTTCGTAGATCTGGGTGATGCGGCTGTCGCGCATCAGCTGCTCCATGCCCCACTCGCGGATGTAGCCGTGGCCGCCGTAGACCTGCACGCCGAGGCTGGCGACCTCCTGGCCCATGTCGGTGAGGAAGGCCTTGACGATGGGGATCAGCAGCGCGGCCCGACGGCTGGCGGCGCGGCGCACGTCGGCGTCCGGGACGGCGTGTTCCAGGTCCAGCTGGCGCGCGCAGTAGGCGGCCAGCATGCGGCTGCCTTCGGTGAGGGTCTTCTGGGTCAGAAGCATGCGCCGCACGTCGGGGTGCACGATGATCGGGTCAGCCGCCTTGCCCGGCTCGGCCGGGCCGGTCAGCGCGCGGGATTGCAGGCGCTCGCGGGCATAGGCCAGCGCGCCCTGGAAGGCACGTTCGGCGATGCCCAGGCCCTGCAGGCCGACCTGGAAACGGGCGTCGTTCATCATGGTGAACATGCAGGCCAGGCCCTGGTTGGCCTCGCCCACCAGCCAGCCGGTGGCGCCGTCGAAGTTCATCACGCAGGTGGCGGCGCCCTTGATGCCCATCTTGTGCTCGATGGCCCCGCAGGACAGGGCGTTGCGCGCCCCCGGCGTACCGTCGGGGTTGGCGATGAACTTGGGCACCAGCAGCAGCGAGATGCCCTTCACCCCGGCGGGGGCATCGGGCAGGCGCGCCAGCACCAGGTGGACGATGTTCTCGGAGAAGTCCTGCTCGCCGCCGCTGATGAAGATCTTGCTGCCGCTGACCGCGTAGCTGCCGTCGGCCCGGGGCTCGGCGCGGGTGCGCAGCAGGGCCAGGTCGGTGCCGGCCTGGGGCTCGGTGAGGCACATGGTGCCGGTCCACACGCCGCTGACCATCTTGCCCAGGTAGTCGCGCTTGAGGGCCTCGCTGCCGTGTGTGTGCAGCGCCAGCACGGCGCCTTCGGTAAGGCCGGAATAGACGCGGAAGGACAGGCTGGCGGCCATCAGCATCTCGTGGAAGCTGGCGGCCACCAGCTGCGGGAAGCCCTGGCCGCCGTGCTCCACCGGGCCGGTCATGCTGGCCCAGCCGTTGTCGCAGTACTGCTGGTAGGCCTCGCGGAAGCCCGTGGGGGTGGTGACGGCGCCGCCTTCGAGGGTCACGCCCTCTTCGTCGCTGGCACGGTTGAGCGGGGCGATGACTTCGCCGGTGTAGCGCGCGCCTTCTTCCAGCACGCCGTCGATCAGCTCGCGGTCCAGGCCATTGCCCAGCCGTTCGCAGTGGCCGGCGGCGTCGAACAGTTCATGGAGCACGAAGCGCATGTCGCGCAGGGGGGCGGTGTAGCTCATCTCAGGCCTCCAGGCGGTAGTCGGCGAAGCCCCGGCCTTCGGCGGCCAGGCGCTGGATCAGGGCGGCGGGTTGCCAGTGCAGGCCGTGGCGTCCGGCGAGGTATTCCAGGCGCTCGCGCAGGGCCTCCAGGCCTTGGCCGTCGGCCCAGCTCATGGGGCCGCCCTTGTCGGCGGGGAAGCCGTAGCCGTTGAGGTAGACGGTGTCGATGTCGGCACTGGAGGCAGCGATGCCCTCTTCGAGGATCTTCGCGCCTTCGTTGACCAAGGCCAGCAGGCAGCGCTCGAGGATTTCCTCCTGGCCGATGGCCCGGCGCTGGAAGCCGAGCTGCTCGGAGACGGCCAGCACCAGGGCGTCCACTTCCGGGTCGTGCTCGGCCTGGCGGCTGCCTTCGGCGTAGCGGTAGTAGCCCATGCGTGACTTCTGGCCGAAGCGGCCAAGGGCGCAGAGGCGGTTGTCCACCTGCACCGCCGGGTCGTCCTGGCCCTTGCCGGACAGCTCGCGGGCGCGCCATTCGAGGTCGATGCCGACCACGTCGTACATGCGGAACGGGCCCATGGCGAAGCCGAAGGCCTGCAGGGCGGCGTCCACCTGATGCGGGTAGGCACCTTCCAGCAGCATCATCCGCGCCTCGCGGACGTAGGTGTGGAGCATGCGGTTGCCGATGAAGCCGTCGCAGTTACCGGCGACGACGCTGACCTTGCCCATGCGCTTGCCCAGGTCCAGGGCCGCGTCCAGCACCGGCTGGGCGGTCCTGGCGCCGCGCACGATCTCCAGCAGCTTCATGATGTGGGCCGGGCTGAAGAAGTGCAGGCCGAGGACCTGCTCGGGGCGGGCGGTGACGGCGGCGATGGCGTCGATGTCCAGTGCCGAGGTGTTGCTGGCGAGGATGGCCGAGGGCTTCAGCCGAGCGTCCAGCTCGCGGAAGATCTGCTGCTTGAGGTCGAGGTTCTCGTAGACCGCTTCGATCACCAGGTCCACCTCGGCCAGGTCGGCGTAGCCCTGCACCGGCTGGATGCGCGCGCGGCGGGCGGCGGCCTCGGCTTCGTCGATGCGGCCCTGGCGCACGTTGTGGGCGTAGGTGTCGGCCACCACGCCCAGTCCCTGTTCGAGCATCTGCGGGTTGCTGTCCAGCCAGCGCACGGGAATGCCGGTGCTGGCCAGGCTCATGACGATGCCGCGGCCCATGGTGCCGGCGCCGATCACGGCGGCGTGCTGGATGTCGTAGGGGGTGCGGGTCATTGCCTCGTCCTCTTGTTGTTCTGGGGGTGGGGAGCGTGAAAGCCGTGGAACACAGTAAGGAAGCCGGTACTATTTTTGAAATTTAGTCTTGTGATAGGCCGCATTCCCGTCGTGAATATTTCCAACTTCGACCTGAACCTGCTGCGGGTGCTCGATGCCCTGCTGCGCGAACGCAGCGTGTCACGCGCGGCGGAACGCCTGGCGCTGAGCCAGCCGGCGGTGAGCAATGCCCTGAACCGCCTGCGGGAACTGCTCGGCGACCCGCTGCTGACCCGCGTGGGCCGTGGCATGCAGCCCACGGCACGGGCCCTGGCGCTGGAGATGCCGATCCGCGCGGCGCTGCGCCAGATCGAGCAGAGCCTGGTGACCGGCGAGGGCTTCGACCCGGCGCGCAGCCAGCAGCGCTTCACCATCGCGGTGACCGACTACGTGGAGCTGATCGCCATGCCCCGGCTGCTGCAACAACTGGCCCTGGAGGCGCCAGGACTGCGCATCGCCATCCGCCACCTGACCCCGAGCCTGCCGGCCGAGGCACTGGACCAGGGCGAGCTGGACCTGGTGCTGGGGCGCTTCGAGCGCATTCCGGCACGCTTCCGGGCGCGGCGCTGGATGAGCGAGAGCCTGCGCCTCGTGGCCCGCCGCGATCACCCGCAGCTGCAACAGGCGCCGGACCTGGCGACCTTCCTGAGGCTACGCCACCTGTGGGTGCATGGGGGCCAGACCAAAGGCATGGTGGACCAGTGGCTGGGGGAACAGGGCCTGGCGCGGGACATCGTCTACACCACGCCGAACTACCTGCAGGCGGCCCACATCGTGGCCGGCACCGACCTCACGGTGGTGCTGCCGGCGCGGCTGGCGGCGCACTTCGCGCGGTTGCTGCCGCTCGCGGTGCACCCCCTGCCCTTCGCCCTGGGGCCGTTCCACCTGGACCTGGTGAGCCTGGCCCAGCGCGACTCCGACGCGGCGCTGGGCTGGCTGGTGGAGCAGTTGATGGGGGTCGGCCAGGCCTGAGCGGCCGGGCCGGGTGGTGGACGGGTCAGGGCAGGATGGCGAAGACCCGGGCGGGGAAGCCGGTGCCACGGGCTATCTTCGGGAAGCTGACCACGGCCAGGGCGCCGGCCTCGGGCACCTGGTCGAGGTTGGCGAGCAGCTCGATCTGGTAGTGGTCCTTGCCGAGGATGTAGGACTCCAGGGAGTAGTCGTCCTTGCTGGTGGCGATGCCCGGGTCGGTGTCGGTGGTCTCGTGGCCGGAGGCGGTGATCTTGCGGGTCTCGTAGAGGTAGACCAGGGCCTCCTTGCTCCAGCCCGGGTAGTGGGCCACGCCCTGGGCGTCGGCGTTCTGGATCTTCTCCTGGCTCGGCCAGCGCTTGGACCAGTCGCTGCGCAGGGCGACGAAGGCGCCTTCGGGCACCGGGCCGTGCTTGGCCTCCCAAGCCTTCACGTCGGCCAGGGTCAGCACGTAGTCGGGGTTCTTCGCCGCCTGCTGGTGGATGTCCAGCACCACCAGGGGCAGCAACTGCTCCTTCACGTCGATCTGGTCGATGCTGCGCAGGCCCTTGTGGAAGTGCACGGGCGGGTCGACGTGGGTGCCCCATTGGCCGACGTGGGTGTAGAGGTCCACCTGGAAGCCGTCCTTGTCGACGGTGTAGAGGGTCTTGCGTTGGGCGTTGTCGAAGCCCTTCCAGTGCGGGACCTGTTCGTCGTAGGGGTGGGTCAGGTCGACCCAGGTCTTGCTCTTCAGCGTGGCGTAGGTGTCCCAGAGCCCGGGTTGGGCGGCCTGGGCCAGCAACGGCAGCAACAGGGGAAGGGTGAAGGCCAGACGGCCCAGACGGTGTTTCGACATGACCATGCTCCTGGGTGGTATGACGGTACGGGCGGCTGCCTATACTGCGTTGCCTAATAACCTAAAAGGAGAAACACCATGTCGTCTAAGCACTTGATCGAATATGCAAATGCCTCGCCTGAAGTCCGTGCGGTCTACGACGACATCATGGCCACCCGCCAGGTGGACCAGGTGAACAACTTCTGGAAGGCCCTCGCCCGGCACCCGCAGACCCTGCGCCGTACCTGGGAAAGCCTGAAGGAGGTGATGGTGGCGGACGGCGAGCTGGACCCGCTGACCAGGGAGCTGATCTACATCGCGGTGAGCGTGACCAACAACTGCGGCTACTGCGTGGGCTCGCACACGGCGGCGGCGCGCAAGGCGGGCATGAGCGAGGCGATGTTCGGCGAGCTGCAGGCGGTGGTGGCAATGGCCAACGAGACCAACCGGCTGGCCATCGGCTACCGGGTGCCGCTGGACGCGGCGTTCGAGGAGTGACTCAGGCGATGCGCGGCGGCCGCTGCAGTTCGTACTGGTCATGGCCGTCGTCCCAGCCGGCCTCCCAGGCCGCTGCGAGGA
This sequence comes from Pseudomonas sp. SLBN-26, assembly GCF_006715895.1. Lineage (NCBI taxonomy): Bacteria > Pseudomonadati > Pseudomonadota > Gammaproteobacteria > Pseudomonadales > Pseudomonadaceae > Pseudomonas > Pseudomonas sp. SLBN-26. The sequence goes on along the minus strand of NZ_VFOB01000001.1, from coordinate 4,669,204 downwards.
CGTCCGCCGCGTAGGGTTGCGGGTCGATGGGCTGGCCGGTGAGACCGGCCATGTAGCCCTGCTGGTAGGCCTTGTTCAGGTCTTCCAGGCTCCACAGCGGTGGAGCGGGCTCTTGATCGTGATCGGGCGGCGCCATGACGCAGGCTCGCAGAAGGGTTCAGGCACCATGCTAGCCGTCGGCTTTCCGGCATGGATGGCCACTTGTCCCACCTGGAGCCCCAGCTTGTCGGTTTTGTGACGCGGCGCTCGCTCCGTTTGCCTCAGTTGCTCAGCAGCCCGAGGATGCTGGCCTGGTAGGCGGCGACGAAGGTGTCGAAGTCCCCCTCGGGCTCGGCCTCCAGGCGTGCCTGCTCCTCCAGCGACGAGCGGGCCATGGCCTCGAAGCGCTCCACGTCGGCAGCGTCCAGCGGGCGCTCGTGGAACGCGCGGGCATGGGCCTCGCTCTGGCGCAGGGCGAACTGGCTGAAGCTCTCGCCCCGCTCGCGCAGCTCCGCCAGCACCTGGGCCGACGGCGTCAGGGACGGGTCCTCGACCTTGCGACGCTGTTCGGCCAGGGCCTGGGCGTGGGCCTCACCGCCCTGGGCGCGGTCCAGCAGCGCGGCGGTCTGGGCGATGCGGTCCAGCAGTTCGCCGGCCCACTCCACCAGGCCGATCTCGCCGTCGGGGCGCTGCAGGCGCAGGCCCGGCCGGCGGCCTTCCTTGACCACCCGCTGGAAGTTGTCGGTGCAGGCGCGGCACTCGTCGCCGGCCATCGGCGGGCTGTCGGCCAGGGCGCAGTAGAGCAGGAAGGCGTCGAGGAAGCGCGACTCGGTGAGGTCGATGCCCAGCGGCAGGAAGGGGTTGATGTCCAGGCAGCGCACTTCGACGTACTGCACGCCACGGGCCATCAGGGCCTGGATCGGGCGTTCGCCGGTGTAGGTGACGCGCTTGGGGCGGATCGAGGAGTAGTACTCGTTCTCGATCTGGATGACGTTGGTGTTCAGCTGCACCCACTCGCCGTTCTGCTTGGTGCCGATCTCGGCATAGGGCGGGTACGGCGTGGAGACGGCCTGGCGCAGGCTCGACAGGTAGCTGTCGAGGCTGTTGTAGCAGGGCGTCAGGCCGGCCTGGGCGTTGTTCTGGTAGCCCAGGTCGCTCATGCGCAGGCTGGTGGCCCAGGGCAGGTAGAGGGTGTCGGCGTCGAGGCGGTCGAGGTCGTGGGGACGGCCGCGCAGGAAGTTCTCGTCCAGTGCCGGGGCGGCGCCGAACAGGTACATCAGCAGCCAGCTGTAGCGGCGGAAGTTGCGGATCATGGCGATGTAGCGCGCCGACTGGTAGTCGCGCTCGCTCTGGGTATCGCCCTCGGCCGCCTTGAGCAGCGGCCACAGCGCCTCGGGCAGGGAGAAGTTGTAGTGGATGCCGGCGATGCACTGCATGGTCTTGCCGTAGCGCACGGCCAGGCCACGCCGGTAGACGTACTTCAGCCGGCCGATGGGCGAGGTGCCGTAGTGGGCGATGGGGATGGCTTCCTCGCTCGGCAAGCGGCCGGGCATGGAGGCGCTCCACAGGTATTCGCCGTCCAGCTTCTGGTAGGTGAAGCGGTGGATGCGGTCGAGGTCGTCGAGGGTGGCGGCGGGGTCGTGCTCGGTGGGGGTGATGAATTCGAGCAGCGACTCGGAGTAGTCGGTGGTGATCTGCCCGTGGGTCAGGGCCGAGCCCAGGGCAACCGGGTGGTCGGTCAGGGCCAGCTGGCCACGCGGGTCGACGCGCAGGCATTCACGCTCGATGCCGTGCAGGCACTGGGTCAGCAGGGACAGGTTGGCTCGCTCGCCAAGCAGCGCCAGGCGGCGGGAGAGAAGGTCGCTCAATTTGGAATCCTGTGGGTCCCAGTGGACAGTCGCCCCAATATGAGGGTGGACTGATCGGTCTACAAGGGGCGGACATGACTGCGTTGTCGCTTCGTCCAGAATAGAGCGTCGCCGTCCTGGCGCTTACAGCTGGGCGAAGGTGCCTTGTCCCTTGGCGACCAGCTTGTCGCCCTGGAGCACGTCGGCCTCGACCACCAGGGTGCGCGAGCCGGCGTGCAGCACGCGGGCCCGGCAGGTGATCTCGCCGTCGGCCACGGGGCGGATGTAGTTGATCTTGCATTCGATGGTGGCGCTGCGCCGGTCGAAGCCGTGGACGCTGGTGCAGGCCAGGCCCATGGCGATGTCCAGCAGGGTGAAGATCGCCCCGCCGTGCATCACCTGGCCCCGGTTGCGCAGGTGCTCGCCCATGGGCAGGCGGGCCTCGGCGACACCGTCGCCGAGGCTCACCGCTTCGATGCCGAGCAGCCGGCTGAAGGCGCTGGCGGTCTGCGGGTCATCGAGTGCCATGGCCTTACTTCTTCTTGATCTGCTTGGCGTTGGCGAACAGCGAGGCCATGGCGTTGTTCGCCGGGGCCGCCTGCTGCTGGCGCGGGGCACCGCGATCAGGGCGCTGGCCGCCCTGCGGACGACCGCCGCCGCGCGGGCCCTCGACCTTCTCGCCGGGGGTGTCGCTCATGCGCATGGACAGGCCGACACGGTTGCGCGGGATGTCCACCTCCATGACCTTGACCTTGACGATGTCGCCGGCCTTGACCACCTCGTACGGGTCCTTGACGAACTTCTCCGACAGCGCGGAGATGTGCACCAGGCCGTCCTGGTGGACGCCGATGTCGACGAAGGCGCCGAAGTTGGTGACGTTGGTCACCACGCCTTCCAGCACCATGCCGGGCTTGAGGTCCTTGAGGCTCTCGACGCCGTCCTGGAACTCGGCGGTCTTGAACTCGGGACGCGGGTCGCGGCCGGGCTTGTCCAGTTCCTTGAGGATGTCGGTGACGGTGGGCAGGCCGAAGGTCTCGTCGGTGAACTTGGCCGGGTCCAGGCGCTTGAGGAAGCCCGAGTCGCCGATCAGGGTGCGGATGTCGCGGCCGGTGTCGGCGGCGATGCGCTGCACCAGCGGGTAGGTCTCCGGGTGCACGCCCGAGGCGTCCAGCGGGTTGTCGCCGTTCATCACGCGGAGGAAGCCGGCGGCCTGCTCGAAGGTCTTCTCGCCGAGGCGGCTCACCTTCTTCAGTTCGTCGCGGGTCTTGAACGCGCCGTTGGCGTCACGGTAGGTGACGATGTTCTGCGCCAGGGTGCTGTTGAGGCCGGAGATGCGCGCCAGCAGGGCGGCGGAGGCGGTGTTCACGTCCACGCCGACGGCGTTCACGCAGTCCTCGACCACGGCGTCCAGGCTGCGCGCCAGCTGCAGCTGGGAGACGTCGTGCTGGTACTGGCCGACGCCGATGGATTTCGGGTCGATCTTCACCAGCTCGGCCAGCGGGTCCTGCAGGCGGCGGGCGATGGAGACGGCGCCACGCAGGGACACGTCCAGCTCGGGGAATTCCTTGGCCGCCAGCTCCGAGGCGGAGTACACCGAGGCGCCGGCCTCGCTGACCATGATCTTGGTGAGCTTCAGGCCCGGCAGCTTGCGCACCAGCTCGCCGGCCAGCTTGTCGGTCTCGCGGCTGGCGGTGCCGTTGCCGATGGCGATCAGCTCGACGCCGTGCTTGGCGCAGAGCTTGCCGAGGGTGGCCAGGGTCTCGTCCCACTTGTTGTGGGGCACGTGGGGGTAGACGGTGGCGGTGTCCAGCAGCTTGCCGGTGGCATCCACCACGGCCACCTTGCAGCCGGTGCGCAGGCCCGGGTCCAGGCCCAGGGTGCAGCGCGGGCCGGCCGGGGCGGCCAGCAGCAGGTCATGCAGGTTGCGGGCGAAGACGTTGATCGCCTCGGTCTCGGCGGCTTCGCGCAGCTCGCCCAGCAGGTCGGTCTCCAGGTGGGTGTAGAGCTTGACCTTCCAGGTCCAGCGCACCACCTCGCCCAGCCACTTGTCGGCGGCGCGGCCCTGGTCCTTCACGCCGAAGCGCTCGCCGATCATCACCTCGCAGGGGTGCATGGTGCCCGGCAGCTCCTCGCCCACCTTCAGGGCGATGCTCAGCACGCCCTCGTTGCGCCCGCGGAAGATCGCCAGGGCACGGTGGGACGGCACGCCCTTGAGGGCTTCGTCGTGCTCGAAGTAGTCGCTGAACTTGGCGCCTTCCTGCTCCTTGCCGGCCACCAGGCGGGCGGACAGGGTGGCGTTGTCCTTGAGGTAGCTGCGCAGGCTGGCCAGCAGGGTGGCGTCCTCGGCGAAGCGCTCCATGAGGATGTACTTGGCGCCTTCCAGCACGGCCTTGGTGTCGGCGAAGCCCTTCTCGGCATCGATGAAGCGCGCGGCCTCGGCCTCCGGGGCCAGGCTCGGGTCGGCGAACAGCGCATCGGCCAGCTCGCCCAGGCCGGCTTCCAGGGCGATCTGGCCCTTGGTGCGGCGCTTCTGCTTGTAGGGGAGGTAGAGGTCTTCGAGGCGGGTCTTGGTGTCGGCCAGCTTGATCTCGCGGGCCAGTTCCGGAGTCAGCTTGCCCTGCTCCTCGATGCTGGCGAGGATCGCGCCACGGCGGTCCTCCATCTCGCGCAGGTAGCGCAGGCGCTCTTCCAGGGTGCGCAGCTGGGTGTCGTCCAGGCTGCCGGTGACTTCCTTCCGGTAACGGGCGATGAAGGGCACGGTGGAGCCCTCGTCGAGCAGGGCAACGGCGGCGGCGACTTGCTGCGGGCGTACACCCAGCTCTTCAGCGATACGGTTGTTGATGCTGTCCATTGAGAAAAAACACACCTGTAAGCAACGGAAGAACCGGCCGGCAAGGCCCGACCGGGCAAAAGAGCGGCGCATTATAAACACCGGCCCGCGCCGGCCAGGGAACCGTTGGGGGAAAAATCTGCTAACAATGGACGGGCCGCCGCACCGGTGGCCTGAGCGATAATGCCGCGCCGAAGAATCTGGAGTGACCATGAGCAGCATCCCCAACGCCGAGGGTGAAAAGATCCTGATCGTCGACGACGACGCGCGCCTGCGCCGTCTGCTCGAACGCTTCTTCGAGGAACAGGGCTACCGCGTGCGCGCGGTGGAAAACGTCGAGCAGATGGACCGCCTGCTGGCCCGCGAGCTCTTCCACCTGCTGGTGCTGGACCTGATGCTGCCCGGCGAGGACGGCCTCTCCGCCTGCCGCCGCCTGCGCGCCTCGAACAACCAGGTGCCGATCATCATGCTCACCGCCAAGGGCGACGAATCCAGCCGCATCCAGGGCCTGGAGCTGGGCGCCGACGACTACCTGGCCAAGCCCTTCAACCCGCGCGAGCTGCTGGCCCGGGTCAAGGCCGTGCTGCGCCGCCAGGCGCCCCAGGTGCCGGGCGCGCCGTCCAGCGAGGACGAGGTGGTCAGCTTCGGCGAGTACGAGCTGTCCCTGGCCACCCGCGAGCTCAAGCGCGGCGATGACGTGCACATGCTCACCACCGGCGAATTCGCCGTGCTCAAGGCCCTGGTCCAGCACGCCCGCGAACCGCTGACCCGCGACAAGCTGATGAACCTGGCCCGTGGCCGTGAGTGGGACGCCCTGGAGCGCTCCATCGACGTGCAGATCTCGCGCCTGCGCCGGCTGATCGAGCCCGACCCGTCCAAGCCGCGCTACATCCAGACCGTCTGGGGCGTCGGCTACGTCTTCGTGCCGGACGGCAACAAGTGAACCTTCCCGCCGCGCGCCCCCCGCGCGGCACGTCCGCCCCCGGCACCCGCCCGCCCATGAAAGCGCCCTACTGGTTCCCGCAGAGCTTCTTCTCCCGCACCCTCTGGCTGGTGCTCATCGTCGTGCTGTTCTCCAAGGCGCTGACCCTGGTGTACCTGATGATGAACGAGGACGTGCTGGTGGACCGCCAGTACAGCCACGGCGCGGCGCTGACCCTGCGCGCCTACTGGGCCGCCAGCGAGGGCGAGCGCGACCAGCTGGCCCGCGCCGCCGGCCTGGCCCGGGTGAGCCAGGAGGACGTGCCACAGACGGAACAGCACTGGCCCTACAGCGAGATTTTCGAACGGCAGATGCAGACCGAACTGGGCCCGCAGACCGAAGTCCGCCTGCGCGCCAAGAGCCCGCCGGCGCTCTGGGTCCATGCTCCCAGCCTCGGCCCGGACTGGGTGCGCATCCCGCTCTACCCGCACCCGCTGCGCGGCCAGCGCATCTGGAGCGTGCTCGGCTGGTTCCTCGGCATCGGCCTGCTGTCCACCGCCGCCGCCTGGATCTTCGTGCGCCAGCTCAACGCCCCGCTCAAGCGCCTGGTGTTCGCCGCCCGCCATCTCGGCCAGGGCCGCAGCGTGCGCCTGCCGGTGAGCGACACGCCCAGCGAGATGACCGAGGTGTACCGCGCCTTCAACCAGATGGCCGAAGACGTCGAGCAGGCCGCCCGCGAGCGCGAGCTGATGCTGGCCGGCGTCTCCCATGACCTGCGCACGCCGCTGACCCGCCTGCGGCTGTCCCTGGAGCTGATGAGCGCCGACTCGGAGCTGACCGAGGACATGGTCCGCGACATCGAGGACATGGACGCCATCCTCGACCAGTTCCTCGCCTTCATCCGCGATGGCCGCGACGAACGCGTGGAGGAAATGGACCTGGGCGAACTGGTGCGCGAAGTGGTGGCGCCCTACAACCAGCAGGAGGAACAGGTGCGCCTGTGCCTGGAGCCGGTGCCGCCGGTACCGCTGCGCCGGGTGTCGATGAAGCGCCTGCTCGCCAACCTCATCGAGAACGCCCTGCGCTACGGCAACAACGGCGTGGAAGTGGCGGCCTACGTGGCCGGCGACCACGCTGCGCCCTACGTGGTGCTGAGCGTGCTGGACCGCGGCCAGGGCATCGACCCGGCCGAGCTGGGCGACATCTTCAACCCCTTCATCCGCGGCGACCGCGCCCGGGGTGGCAAGGGCACCGGCCTGGGGCTGGCCATCGTCAAGCGCATCGCCGCCCAGCACGGCGGCAGCGTCGAGCTGCGCAACCGCTCCGGCGGCGGCCTGGAAGCCCGCGTCTGCCTGCCCCTGGGGCTGCTGCTGCCGCGCGACGCGGCCTGAGTCCATCCCTCCTGCAAGCCCCGGGTCGCCTGGCCGGCCCGGGGCCCGCCTGCCTTCTGTCGACGCGCCGCAACGGCGCTCATTTCGATAGTGTCACTTTGCCCTGATCCACGTACTCTAGGCGCCCTGAACCCTGCCCAGCCCTGCGTCGACAAGAGGCCCCCATGCCCGACGCCCACGCCCTTGCGCCCCGATGGACCTGGTGGGTGCCCTTGCCCCTGCTGCACCTGGCCACCTGGATGTCGCTGGGCACCCAGATTTCGGGCGGTGTCGCGCTCTGGTACCTGCCATTCGCCCTCGGCCTGGTGCTGACCCTCTGGTGGGGCCCCCGGGTACTGGCCAGCGTCTACCTCAACGCCGTGGCGAGCATCCCGCTGTGGGGGCTGGACTGGCACCTGGCACCGTTTTACGCCCTGCCCGAAACCCTCGCCATCGGCGTCGCCTGGCTGCTGTTGCGCCGGCACCAGGCCGAGGCCGGCCTGCCGGACTTCGCCAGCCTGCTGCGCTTCATGCTGCTGGGCGTGCTGGTGCCGGTGACCCTGGTCAGCCTCGGCGTCCAGGGCAGCCTGCTGGCCACCGGCGTCATCACCCGCCAGGCCTGGCTGCTGGCCAGCCTGCAGATGTGGCTGGGCGACAGCCTCACCACCCTGGTATTGAGCCTGCCGCTGCTGGTCTACGGCACCCCCTGGCTGCGCCGCAACGGCTGGGCGCTCGGCGTCTACGAGCCGCTGCCGGAGGCCATCCGCCGCCTGCCGCCCTGGCCCGCCCTGCTGCTGCCGGCGGTGGCCTTGCCACTGCTGATGGCGGTGATGCCGCTGCCCATGACCCTGCCGGTGATCGGCCTGGCGATCCTCGGCCTGGCCCTGGGCTGGGGCTTCAGCGGCGCACTCTGGGGCGCGGTGGTCACCACCATCAGCGTGCTGGCGCTGCCGGCCCTGCGCGAGCTCGGCGAGGCCAGCCAGTGGCTGGAGACGCGGCGCATCGAGCTGCAGTTCAGCGTGTTGCTGCTGATGGTCTCCGCCCTGCTGGTGGGGCGCAGCCTCAGCGACCTGCGCCTGAACCTGCGGCGCCGCGCCGAGATGCAGCGCGAGCTGGCCATGACCAACCTGGCCATGGAGGCGACTCCGCTGGGCGTCACCATCGCCGATGCCCGTGACCCCGACTTCCCGCTGATCTACTGCAACAGCGCCTTCGAGCGCATCACTGGCTACAGCCGCGAAGATGCCCTCGGCCGCAACTGCCGCTTCCTCGTCGGGCACGACCGCAACCAGCCCGCCCTGCGGCACCTGCGCGCCGCCATCGAGCAGGGCAAGCCGACCCAGGCGATCCTGCGCAACTACCGCAAGGACGGCAGCCTGTTCTGGAACGAGGTGACCCTGGCGCCGATGCGCGACGGCGAGGGCATCAGCCACTTCGTCGCCCTGCAGCACGACGTCAGCACCCGCGAGCTGCTGGCCGAGGAGCTAGCCATGCGCCGCGAGGAACTGCTGCGCCAGACCCACCTGCTGAGCCAGACCGAAGCCATCGCCGACCTCGGCGGCTGGGTGCTGCAGCTGCCGGCACGCACGCTGTTCTGGAGCGAGGGCACCTTCCGCATCTTCGACCTCGACCCCGCCGACGGCGCCCCCAGCTTCGAACGGGTGCTGGAGTTCTTCGACGCCGCCAGCCGCCAGCAGGCCGAAGCCACCCTGCAGCGGGTGCAGGAGACCGGCACCCCCTTCGACCTGGAGCTGCGCATCACCAGCGCCAAGGGCATCGCGCGCACCCTGCGCTTCAAGGGCCTGGCCGAGAGCGACGGCGACCAGGTGATGCGCATCTACGGTGCGGTGCAGGACCTCACCGAGCAGAAACGCACCGAACGCCGCCAGCGCGAGCGCGACGAGCACCTGCACCTGTTCTTCGAAGCCCCGCTGATGGGCATGGCCCTGTGCTCGCCGGAACAGGGCTGGCAGGAAGTGAACTTCAAGCTGTGCAGCATCCTCGGACGCTCCCGCGAGCAGCTGCAGGGCCACGACTGGATGAGCATCACCCACCCGGACGACCGCCCCCAGGAAAGCGAGCTGCTGGTGGAGCTGCGCCAGGGCCTGCGCGACGGCTACGAACTGGACAAGCGCTTCCTGCGCCCGGACGGCAGCGCGGTGGACACCCGCGTCAACGTCCGTGGCGTGCGCGACGCCGAGGGCCGGCTGTACGCCCTGCTGATCCTGGTGGAGGACGTCAGCGCCCGGCGCGAGGCCGAGGACCGCTATCGCGTGCTGGTGGAACACGCCCCCGAGGCCATCCTGGTGTTCGACCTGGAACGCGGCATCACCGATGCCAACGAGAACGCCGCACGGCTCTATGGCCTGCCCCGCGAGCAGTTGCTCGGGCGCATGCCCGACAGCTTCAGCCCGCCCTACCAGGCCGACGGGCGCAGCTCCCAGGAGGTCGGCCGCGCCCACGCCCGCGCCGCCCTGGCCGGCGAAACGCCGCTGTTCGAGTGGCTGATGCGCGACTTCGCCGGGCGCGTGCGCCCCTGCGAGGTGCGTCTGGTGCGCCTGCCGGGCCGCGACCGGCAGTTGATCCGCCTGAGCATCACCGACATCTCCGAGCGCCAGCGCTACCAGCGCGAGATCGAGCGCCTGGCCTACAGCGACGAACTCACCGGCCTGCCCAACCGCCGCCTGCTGCTGGACCGTCTGCAGCACGCCATGGCCCGCGAGGTCCGCGACGGCCGCTTCGGTGCGTTGCTGTTCATCGACCTGGACCACTTCAAGACCGTCAACGACAGCCTCGGCCACCCGGTGGGCGACGCCCTGCTGCGGGAAGTGACCGCGCGCCTGGCCGGTTGCCTGCGTGCCGAGGACACCCTGGCGCGGCTGGGCGGCGACGAGTTCGTGGTGCTGCTGGAGGCCCTGGCACCGGAGGCCGACGGCGCTGCCGACCACGCCGCCGAGGTGGGCGCCAAGCTGCTGCAGAGCCTGCGTGGCAGCTACCGCGTGGGCGAGCACGAGCTGGCGGTCAGCGCCAGCATCGGCATCGCCCTGCATCCCTTCGACGGCCAGGGCGCCGCCGACGTGCTCAAGCAGGCCGACACCGCCATGTACCGGGCCAAGCAGGGCGGGCGCAATGCGCTGCACTTCTTCGCCCCGGCCATGCAGGCCGCCATCGACCAGCGCCTGCAACTGCAGAGCGACCTGCGCCAGGCCCTGGCGCGGGGCCAGCTGTTCCTGGAGTTCCAGCCGCAGCTGGAGCTGGCCGGCGGCCAGGTGGTGGGCGCCGAGGCGCTGCTGCGCTGGCGCACGCCCAGCCGCGGCGTGGTGTCACCGGCGCAGTTCATCCCCCTGGCGGAAGAGACCGGGCTGATCCTCGAACTGGGCAACTGGGTGCTGGACCAGGCCTGCGCCAACCTCGCCCAGTGGCTGCCGCACCGGCCCGCCCTGGTGCTGGCGATCAACATCAGCCCCCGCGACCTGCGCCAGCCGGACTTCGTCGAGCGGGTCCGCGACTGCCTGCAACGTCACGGCGTACCGGCCCATGCGCTGGAGCTGGAGATCACCGAGGGCAGCCTGATGGAGGACGTGGAACGCTGCATCGCCGCCATGCTGGAGCTGAAGCAGCTGGGGGTGCGCTTCGCCATCGACGACTTCGGCACCGGCTACTCCTCGCTGATCTACCTCAAGCGCCTGCCGCTGGACCGGCTGAAGATCGACCGCAGCTTCGTCGAGGGGCTGGAGCAAGAGGGCAGCGACGCGGCACTGGTGGAGACCATCCTCGCCATCGGCCGCAACCTGGGCCTGGAATGCGTCGCCGAAGGCATCGAGGCGGACGCCCAGTACCAGTCCCTGCGCCGGCTGGGCTGTGCCCTGGGCCAGGGCTTCCATATCAGCGAGCCGCTGGACGGGCCGGCCTTCCTGGCCTGGCTGCAGCGCCGCGAGCGCGCCCTGGCCGACTCGGCCTGAGGAACGGCTGGACGGGCCTCAGCCCTTGCCCTTGGTACGGGTGAGGTTGGGGCCGGCGTGCTTTTCCAGGTGCTCGATGATGATGCCGGCGACGTCCTTGCCGGTGGTGGTCTCGATGCCCTCCAGGCCCGGCGAGGAGTTCACCTCCATCACCAGCGGGCCGTGGTTGGAGCGCAGGATGTCCACCCCGGCCACCGACAGGCCCATGACCTTGGCCGCGCGGATCGCGGTCATGCGTTCCTCGGGGGTGATCTTGATCAGGCTGGCGGTGCCGCCCCGGTGCAGGTTGGAGCGGAACTCGCCGGGCTTGGCCTGGCGCATCATCGCGGCGATCACCTTGTCGCCCACCACGAAGCAGCGGATGTCGGCGCCGCCGGCTTCGCGGATGTACTCCTGCACCATGATGTTCTGCTTCAACCCCATGAAGGCCTCGATCACCGATTCGGCGGCCTTCTCCGTCTCGCACAGAACCACGCCTATGCCCTGGGTGCCTTCCAGCACCTTGATCACCAGGGGGGCGCCGTTGACCATGCGGATCAGGTCGGGGATGTCGTCCGGCGAGTGGGCGAAGCCGGTCACCGGCAGACCGATGCCCTTGCGCGAGAGCAGTTGCAGGGAGCGCAGCTTGTCCCGCGAGCGGGAGATGGCGACGGACTCGTTGAGCGGGTAGACCCCCATCATCTCGAACTGCCGCAGCACCGCGCAGCCGTAGAAGGTGACCGAGGCGCCGATGCGCGGGATCACCGCGTCGAAGCCCTCCAGTGCACGGCCGCGGTAGTGGATCTGCGGCTTGTGGCTGGCGATGTTCATGTAGGCCCGCAGGGTGTCGATGACCACCATCTCGTGACCGCGCTGCTGGCCGGCCTCCACCAGACGACGGGTCGAATACAGACGCGGGTTGCGCGACAGCACGGCAATCTTCATTGGGCACCTGGGAGGGAATCGAACGCCGGCAGGGTCGGCTTGTCCTGTACGTAGCTGAGGGCGGGGTTGACCACCAGTTGCCCGTCCACCAGGGCCTTGGAGCCGATGAGCACGCGGTAGCGCATGGCCTTGCGGCAGGCGAGGGTGAACTCGATGGGCCAGGCGCGATCGCCCAGCACCACGGTGGTGCTGATGACGTAGCGGCTCTGGGCCTGGCCGTTGGAACTCTTGATCGTGCGCACCGAGACCAGCCGCGCCTCGCAGCGGTGGCGCCGCTGCACCAGGGTGCCCAGGTGCGCGGTGAAGCGCACCCAGCGCTCGCCATCGCGCTCGAAGGGCACGATGTCGCTGGCATGCAGGCTGGAGGTGCTCGCCCCGGTGTCGACCTTCGCTCGCAGACCGACCATGCCAAGCTCCGGCAGGGCGATCCATTCACGCAGGCCGACCACGGAGAGGTGATCGAAGGTCTTCACGGCGGGGATTCCGGTAGAGTTGCCGGCATTCTAGATGGGCCGTGTGACAACTGCATCCGCCACCGGCCGACGATGTGCGGGCGCCCGCAGGGTGCCCCGGAGGGAAAGCAACGATGCGCGAGAAAGACGACGACAAGGTGCGCCTGGACAAGTGGCTCTGGGCCGCGCGCTTCTACAAGACCCGCGCCCTGGCCAAGGAGGCCATCGAGGGCGGCAAGGTCCATCACCGGGGCGAGCGCTGCAAGCCGGGCAAGGAGCCACGGGTCGGCGACGAGTACGTGATCCGCACCGGCTTCGACGAACGTACCGTGGTGGTTCGTGCCCTGTCGGTGGTGCGCCGGGGCGCGCCCGAGGCCCAGGCGCTGTACGAAGAGACGGCGGACAGCATCGCCCGTCGTGAAGAAGCGGCCGCCCTGCGCAAGGCCGGGGCCCTGGGGGTGCAGACCGACGGACGGCCCACCAAGAAGCAGCGCCGGCAGATCCATTCCCTGCGCGGCGCCGCCGAGTAGGTCAGCGCAGGCGCTTGGTATCCAGCAGCGCCAGGCGGTTCACCAGCGGGATGTAGCCGCCCAGGCGCAGCGCCGGGCTGGCCAGCCACTGCAGCAGGTGCGCCAGGTGGCTGCCGGCCGGGGTGCAGAAGCCCCAGGCGATGACCATCAGGGTGATCACCAGGCCACCGACCACATCGTCCGTCAGCCAGTGGGCACCGGCCACCAGGCGCGGCAGCATCAGCACCGTGGCGATGACCAGCACGGTCACGCGCTTCCAGCCACGAGCGAAGATCGCCATGAACAGGCCCCAGAGCATCAGCACCGAAGCATGGTCCCCCGGGAAGCTGCGGCTGGAACGGTCCTTCACCTCGAACACGCTTTCCAGCAGCGGGAACTGGTCGCTCAGCTGGATACCGCCGAGCACCACCGAAGGGCTCGCGTGCTGCCAGCCGAAGTGCACGCCGATCTTGGTGAACAGCGAGCGCACCACCAGCAGCATGGCCAGCAGGGCGATGAAGGTGAACAGCGCCGGGCGCAGCTCATGGCGACGGAAGGTCCAGTCCTGGCGGATCAGCAGCGCCAGCATCAAGCCGCCGGCGAGGATGTCGAACAGGCGGGTGCTGGCGAAGGCCCAGAGCGCCATCCACACCGGGCGGCCTTCGAGGGAGCCGTTCAGCGCCCGGTAGGCGGCATCGTCGGCCAGGTCCCAGAGTTCACGGGTGGTCGGCCACAGCCAGCTGGCCAGTACCAGGGCCGCCAGCAGGTGCAGCCCGAGCAGGGCCGGCCATCGCCAGGAGGCTTGGACGCGCATTGGTTTCTCCATAAAATTCCCATCCTCATCTATCGCGGGCAGCGGAATGGCGCGCTTTATAGTGCGCTGTCACCGATCTGTCACCCTCTTGTGGTTGCCCCCATGCCTATTTCCGACAATTCCCAGCGTTTTATCTTCGACGACACCGACGTACGCGGTGAAATGGTCTCCCTGGGCGAGAGCTACACCCACGTCCTGGCCAAGCACCCCTACCCGGAACCGGTGGCCCAGCTGCTGGGCGAGATGCTCGCCGCCGCCGCGCTGCTGGTGGGCACCCTGAAGTTCGACGGCCTGCTGGTGCTGCAGGCGCGCTCCAGCGGCGCCGTGCCGCTGCTGATGGTGGAGTGCTCCAGCGAGCGCGAGATCCGCGGCATCGCCCGCTACCACGCCGAGCAGATCGGCGCCGACGCCGACCTGCGGCAGCTGATGCCCGAAGGCGTGCTGACCCTCACCGTCGACCCCCGTCAGGGCCAGCGCTACCAGGGCATCGTCACCCTCGAAGGCGCCAACCTGGCCGAGTGCCTGTCCACCTACTTCGCCAACTCCGAACAGCTGCCGACCCGCTTCTGGCTCAACGCCGACGGCCGCAACGCCCGTGGCCTGCTGCTGCAGGCCCTGCCCGCCGACCGCCTGAAGGACCCGGAAGCCCGTGCCGCCAGCTGGCAGCACCTGACCACCCTGGCCGACACCCTCACCGCCGAGGAACTGCTGGGCCTGGACAACGAAACCGTCCTGCACCGCCTGTTCCACGAAGAGACCGTGCGCCTGTTCGACCCCCGCCCGCTGCGCTTCCACTGCAGCTGCTCGCGGGAGCGCTCGGCCAATGCCCTGGTCAGCCTCGGCCAGGCCGACGCCGAGGCCCTGGTGGAGGAACAGGGCGGTGCCGTGGTGATCGACTGCCAGTTCTGCAACCAGCGCTACCGCTTCGACGCCGCCGACGTGGCCCAGCTGTTCGCCGGTGGCGGCAGCCGCGCGCCGTCGGAAACCCGCCACTGAGCACCGTTCGGCGGAATTCGTAAGGCTGCTACCCATTTGTAGCGAGGGCGCCCCTGTGGATATGTCGCCGGGGCCCCCGCTGCATCGTCGCTTCAGCAGCTGCGGTCCGGAACGTGACCGGCAGGTGCGATTCAAGTCTTGTAGCGGTCTTTCGGCCCCCGATGAGTGGTCACGGAGAACCCCTCCAGCACCCCCTGATTTCGCCTGGAACCCAGGCAGGACGTGCCTTACATCCAGTCATCTCGCAATCGCCCGGTTTCCTCTGGCATAATCCGGCGCACTTTTTTCGCTGTAGCGGGTCGCAAGGCTCACTACATTTCGCATTGGAGGACTCGGCCTCTGGCCGACGGGGAACCACATGACGCAAGCCACTAAAGCCGTGTACACCGACATCAGCGCCGCGCAACTGGTCGAAGAAGCCATCCGCCGTGGCGAAGGTGAACTGGCCGCCAACGGTTCGCTGGTCGTGCAGACCGGCCATCGCACCGGCCGTTCTCCGGCTGACCGCTTCATCGTCCAGGAGCCGAGCACCGACGCCAAGATCGCCTGGGGCGCCATCAACCGTCCCTTCCCGGCGGACAAGTTCGATGCACTGTGGGCCCGTGTCGAAGCCTATGTGACCGAACGCGAGCGTTTCGTCTCCCACGTGCACGTCGGTGCCGACCCCGCGCACTACCTGGCCGTCAAGATGACCACCGAGACCGCCTGGCACAACCTGTTCGGCCGCTGCCTGTTCATCAACCCCGAGCAGTACAACCCGCAGGGCCGCCAGGAATGGCAGATCATCAACGCCCCGAACTTCGTCTGCGAGCCCGAGCGTGACGGCACCAACTCCGATGGTTGCGTGATCCTCAACTTCGCCCAGCAGAAAGTCCTGATCGCCGGCATGCGCTACGCCGGTGAGATGAAGAAAGCCATGTTCTCCGTGCAGAACTTCCTGCTGCCGGAAAAAGACGTGCTGCCGATGCACTGCGCCGCCAACGTCGGCGAAGACGGCGACACCACCCTGTTCTTCGGCCTGTCCGGCACCGGCAAGACCACCCTCTCCGCCGACCCGAGCCGTTACCTGATCGGTGACGACGAGCACGGCTGGGGCGTGGGCACCGTGTTCAACGTCGAAGGCGGCTGCTACGCCAAGTGCATCGACCTGTCCGAGAAGAACGAGCCGGTGATCTGGAAAGCCATCCAGTTCGGCGCCGTGCTGGAAAACGTCGTGCTCAACCCGGAAACCCGCCTGCCCGACTACAGCGACGACAGCCTGACCCAGAACACCCGTGCCGCCTACCCGCTGCACCTGGTGGAGAAGCGCGTCGAAGCCAACCGTGCCGGCGAGCCGAACGCGGTCATCTTCCTGACCTGCGACCTGACCGGCGTACTGCCGCCCGTCTCCATCCTCAACAACGAACAGGCGGCCTACCACTTCCTGTCCGGCTACACCGCCCTGGTCGGCTCCACCGAAATGGGTTCCGGCGGCGGCATCAAGTCCACCTTCTCCACCTGCTTCGGCGCCCCCTTCTTCCCGCGCCCGGCCGGTGAGTACGCCGAACTGCTGATCAAGCGCATCCAGGGCTTCGGCTCCAAGGTGTACCTGGTCAACACCGGCTGGACCGGCGGTGGCTACGGCGTCGGCAAGCGCTTCAGCATCCCCACCACCCGTGGCGTGATCGCAGCCATCCAGAGCGGCGCGCTGGTCGGTGCCGAGACCGAGCACCTGGACATCATCAACCTGGACGTGCCGAAGGCCGTTCCGGGCGTCGAGACCGAGCTGCTCAACCCGCGCAACACCTGGGCTGACAAAGCCGCCTACGACGCGGCCGCCAAGGCCCTGGCCGAGAAATTCGTCGAGAACTTCAAGAAGTTCGACGTCTCCGACGCCATCCGCAACGCCGGTCCCAAGCTGTAAGGGACCCGTTGTACGAAGAAGCCGCCTACGGGCGGCTTTTTCATTGGGCACCGCCCCGTGCTGCAGCCCGCCACTGGCGTAGGGTGGATGACGCTCTTCTCATCCACCAACCGCGCTCCCGGGGGCAGACAACGATGGAGCTTGCTCCTCGCGGAACAACACCCGCTCCATCCTACTGACAGACCGGTCGGTGCCCTGCCCTACCCTGCAACGGCGCCGCTGTGTTGCACTTCGGGCCATGATCGACAGCCCCACACAACGGAGTGACGCCATGCCCCTCGCCACCCTCGCCCGCGTCTTCGGCTACGACCGCTTCCGCCCCGGCCAGGAAGCCGCCGTCAGCGCCGTGCTGGCCGGCCGCTCGGCCGCGGCGATCTTCCCCACCGGCTCCGGCAAGTCCCTCTGCTACCAACTGCCCGCGCTGCACCTGCCGCACCTGACACTGGTGGTGTCGCCGCTGCTGGCGCTGATGCAGGACCAGCTGGCCTTCCTCCACGCCCACGGCATCGCCGCCGCCAGCATCGACTCGGCCCAGAGCCGCGAGGAGGCTGCCGAGGTCATGGCCCGCGCCCGCAGCGGCGAGTTGAAGATCCTGATGATCTCGGTGGAACGGCTGAAGAACGAACGCTTCCGCCACTTCATCCAGCAGGTGCCGATCTCCCTGCTGGTGGTGGACGAAGCCCACTGCATCTCCGAGTGGGGCCACAACTTCCGCCCCGACTACCTCAAGCTGCCGGACTACCAGCGCGAGTTCGGCATCCCCCAAGTGCTGCTGCTCACCGCCACGGCCACCCCGGCGGTGATCGCCGACATGCAGCGCAAGTTCGCCATCGACTCCGCCGACGTGGTCACCACCGGCTTCTACCGGCCCAACCTGCACCTGCAGGTGGAGCCCGTGGCCGGCGAGCAGCGCCGCCGCTACCTGGTGGACTGGCTGCGGGCCCGGCCCGGCAAGCCCGGCATCGTCTACGTCACCCAGCAGAAGAGCGCCGAAGAGCTGGCCGCCCACCTCACCCGCCAGGGCATCGACGCCTGCGCCTACCACGCCGGCCTCGACCACAGCGTGCGCGAAGGCCTGCAGCGGCGCTTCATGAACGGCGAGGTGAACCTGATGGTCGCCACCATCGCCTTCGGCATGGGCATCGACAAGGCCGACATCCGCCTGGTGGTGCACTACGACCTGCCCAAGTCGGTGGAGAACTACAGCCAGGAGATCGGCCGCGCAGGCCGCGACGGCCAACCCTCGGAATGCCTGGTGCTGGCCAACCGCGACGGCCTCAACGTGCTGGAGAACTTCGTCTACGGCGACACCCCCGAGCGCGACGGCATCGCCGAGGTGCTGCAGGAACTGCGCAGCGCCACCGGCCCCGACGGGCGCTGGGAGCTGATGGCCGGCGCCCTCTCCGAGCAGAGCAACATCCGCCCGCTGCCGCTGAAGACCCTGCTGGTGCAGCTGGAGCTGCGCGGCCTGATCGCCCCGCTGTTCGCCTACTTCGCCGAATACCGCTTCAAGTACCTGATCGAGCCCGAGGCGCTGCTGGCGCGCTTCGAGGGCGAGCGCCGGCAGTTCGTCCAGGCCCTGGTGGACACCTCCACCCGCGCGCGCATCTGGTGCACCGTGGACTTCGACCGGCTCTACCGCGACCACACCGCCGAGCGCGCGCGGGTCGTGAAGGCCCTGGACTTCTTCCAGGAGCGCGGCTGGATCGAGCTGGAGAGCAAGCAGATGACCGAGGTCTACGCCCTGCGCCAGCCCGACTTCGACGCCGAGGCCCTGGCCGATGAGCTCCACCGCTACTTCCGCCAGCAGGAGGACAGCGAGATCGCCCGCATCCAGGCCATGCTCGCGCTGTTCGCCAGCGACACCTGCCTCAGCGCCCGGCTGGCCCGCTACTTCGGCGACCAGGCCGCCCCGGCCGCCTGCGGCCACTGCTCCGTGTGCGCCGGCCGGGTGGCGGTGCTGCCGCCGCCGGCACCGCTGGCGCCCCTCGCCGGGCAGGATCTGGAAGGCCGCTGCCAGGCCTTCATCGAGCGCTACCGCGAGGCCAAGGGCCGCGCCCCCAGCGTCGACTGCCTGACCCGCCTGCTCTGCGGCATCGCCACCCCGGTGTTCACCCGCCTCAAGGCCCGCAGCCTGCCCGCCTTCGGCGCCCTGGAGGCCTACCCCTACGCCGAGGTGCGCCAGCAACTGGCCGATACCCGGAGGTGATGAATTCGATGTGTTTTATCGCCATTCCTCACTGGTCGGCGTTCACCGGCCTGCTTAGGATGGCGCACCCTTTCCACCGTTGCGCCTGACCAGGAGCCGACCATGCACATCGACGAAGCCATCCGTACCCGCCGCGCCATCAAGGGCTACGACACCCAGCACAGCCTGAGCCGCGAAGAGAAGGACGAACTGCTGAAGCTGGCCCTGCTCGCCCCCACCGCCTTCAACCTGCAGCACGTGCGCCTGGTGGAAGTCAGCGACCCCGCCCTGCGCCAGCAGATCCGCGAAGTAGCGTGGAACCAGGCCCAGGTGACCGAAGCCTCGATGCTGGTGGTGATCTGCGCCCGCCTCGACGCCTGGGAACAGGACGCCGCCCGCGTCTGGGCCGACGCGCCGCAACCGGTGCAGGAATTCATGGCCGGCGCCATCGACAACTACTACCGCGGCAAGCCCCAGGTGCAGCGTGACGAAACCATGCGCAGCTGCGGCCTGGTGGCCCAGACCCTGATGCTGGCCGCGCGCGGCCGTGGCCTGGACAGCTGCCCCATGGACGGTTTCGACTTCGACGCCGTGGCCAAGCTGATCAACCTGCCGGAGAACCACGTCATCGGCCTGATGGTCGCCGTCGGCAAGCAAGCCGTCGAAGCCAAGCCGCGCATCGGCAAGCTGGCCTTCGACGAAGCCGTGATCCGCGACCGCTTCTGATCCCCGCCCCACACCGGGCTGCGCACCCCAGGTGCGCAGCCCGCGTCGTTACAGCGCCTTCTCGAAGATCTTGGAATTGCGCTGGTAGTTGTACAGCGAGGCCCGCGCCGCCGGCAGGCGCTCAACGCCGCTGGGCTGGAAGCCGCGCTCGCGGAACCAGTGGGCGGTACGGGTGGTGAGGACGAACAGGGTCTTCAGGCCCAGGGCCCGGGCCCGTTCCTCGATGCGCTCCAGCAGCTCGTCCCCGCGACCGCCATGGCGGTACTCCGGGTTCACCGCCAGGCACGCCAGCTCCCCCGCCTCGGAATCGGCGATCGGGTAGAGCGCCGCGCAGGCGATGATGTGGCCATCACGCTCGACGATGCTGAACTGGCCGATCTCCCGCTCCAGCACGTCCCGCGAACGGCGCACCAGGATGCCCTGCTCCTCCAGCGGGGTGATCAGCTCGATCAGCCCGCCCACGTCGTCGATGGTGGCCTCGCGCAGGGACTCGAACTGCTCCTGGTCCACCAGGGTGCCGCCGCCGTCACGGGTGAACAGCTCGGTGAGCAGCGAACCGTCCTCGGCGTAGCTCACCAGGTGGCTGCGCTTGACCCCGCTGCGGCAGGCCTGGGCGGCCGCGTCCAGCAACTCGGCCTGGTAGCCGTTGCCCAGCCGCGCCAGGTGCTGCGGCACCTGCTGCGGGCGCAGCTCGCGCACCAGTCGGCCGTGTTCGTCGATCAGCCCGCGTTCGGCGCCGAACAGCACCAGCTTGTCCGCGCCCAGGTCGATGGCGGCACGGGTCGCCACGTCCTCGCAGGCCAGGTTGAAGATCTCCCCGGTGGGGGAATAGCCCAGCGGCGAGAGCAGCACGATGGAGCGCTCGTCCAGCTGGCGGCCGATGCCCTTGCGGTCGACCCGGCGCACCTCGCCGGTGTGGTGGTAGTCGACCCCGTCGACGACGCCGATGGGCCGCGCGGTGACGAAGTTGCCGCCGGTGACCCGCAGCCGCGAGCCCTGCATCGGCGAGGCGGCGATGTCCATGGACAGCCGCGCCTCGATGGCGATGCGCAGCTGGCCCACGGCGTCGATCACGCATTCCAGGGTGGGGCCGTCGGTGATGCGCAGGTCGCGGTGGAAGTGCGGGGTCAGCCCGCGCGCGGCCAGGCGTGCCTCGATCTGCGGGCGCGAACCGTGCACCAGCACCAGGCGCACGCCCAGGCTGTGCAGCAGCACCAGGTCGTGGACGATGTTGCCGAAATTCGGGTGGGCAACCCCCTCGCCGGGCAGCATCACCACGAAGGTGCAGTCCCGGTGGGCGTTGATGTAGGGCGAAGCATGGCGCAGCCAGTTGACGTAGTCGTGCATGGGATTCCGAATGCCTGTGACGGGGGCGAAATGAACGGTGCTACTCCGGAAACGGAGCAGGTGGCGTTGCGTTTATCGTCGTCGCAGCAACATCAACGGAAGCCCTCCTGGGGAGTCATCTGGCGGGCACCTCTGAAAACTACCTGCGTTGTCATCGCGGCGTTAAAAACCGGCTCAAAATGCTCATTTACCGTACGTAAACTGCGCTTTTTCGCCTGTTTTTGCCTTGCGCTGACGGCCTCGCCTACGTTTTCAGAGGTGCCCTGGTTGGGTTGGGGTGATGCAGTAATGGCGGATCAACTGACGCAACAGCGCCACCGTAGGTGCGATCCGTGACAGTTCGAGGTGCTCGTCGGGCTGGTGCGCGCAGGCGATGTCGCCAGGGCCCAGCACCAGGGTCTGGCAGCCGAGGTGCTGAAGATACGGTGCTTCGGTGCCAAAGGCCACCGCTTCTGCGGCATGCCCGGTTAGACGTTCGGCGAGTTGCACCAGCTCGCTGTCGGCCGGCTCCTCGAACGGCGGCACCGCCGGGTAGAGCGGCCGGTAGTCGAGGGACACGCCGTGGCGCTCGGCCACCGGGCGCAGGCGCTGGCCGATGGCCTCGCGCAGCACCTCGGGATCCATGCCCGGCAGGGGCCGCAGGTCGAACTCCAGGCTGCACTGGCCGCAGATGCGGTTGGGGTTGTCGCCGCCGTGGATGCAGCCCAGGTTGAGGGTCGGCCCCGCCACATTGAACAGCGGATTGTGGAAGCGCGCCTGCCATTCGCGGCGCAGCGCCAGCAGCTCGCCGATGCCCTCGTGCATGGCCTCCAGGGCGTTGCGGCCCAAAGCCGGGTCGGAGGAGTGGCCGCTCTGCCCGAGGATGTCGATGCGCTCCATCATCACGCCCTTGTGCAGGCGGACCGGCTTCAACCCGCTGGGCTCGCCGATCACCGCCGCCCGCGCCAGGGGCCGACCGGCCGCCGCCAGGGCGCGGGCGCCGGACATGGAGCTTTCCTCGTCGCAGGTGGCGAGAACGATCAGCGGCTGGCGTGGCACCTGCCCGTCCAGCTCGCGCACCGCTTCGATCACCAGCGGGAAGAAGCCCTTCATGTCGCAGCTGCCCAGGCCGTACCAGCGATCGCCCACCTCGGTGAGGGCTAGCGGGTCGGTTTTCCACAGCGCCGCGTCGAAGGGCACGGTGTCGCTGTGCCCGGCCAGCACCAGGCCGCCGGGGCCGCTGCCCAGGGTGGCCAGCAGGTTGGCCTTGCCCGGCGCCACGGTCTGGATCTCGCAGGTGAAGCCCAGCTCGCCCAGCCAGGCGGCCAGCAGCTCGATGACCGGCAGGTTGGACTGGTCCCAATGGGGCTGGGTGCAACTGACCGAGGGCGCGGCGATCAACGCAGCGAACTGGGTCTTCAGGTCTGGAAGGCGCATGGGGGTTCTCCACCGACGAGCGCCCATCATAGGCAGGCGTCACCGCTGGCGAAACCACCCGGCAGGCCCCGCCGCGCTGCTGTAGACTTCACGCCCTCGACAGCCATCCCGCGCTGCACCAGAAAGTCCGGCCATGCAGAAAGAAACCGAAATCAAGCTCCGCGCCAGCCGCGAGACCCTCGACGCCCTCCGCGACCACCCGCTGCTGAAGAAGCGCATCAAGGGTGGCTGGGAGACCCGCGAACTGTTCAACCAGTACTACGACACCCCCGCCCGCGACCTGGCCCAGGCCCGCGTAGCGCTGCGCATGCGCCGCGACGGCGACCAGTTCATCCAGACCCTGAAGACCCGTGGCCAGAGCGTGGCCGGGCTGTCCGAGCGCAACGAGTGGGACTGGTACCTGCCCAAGGCCAAGCTTGACACCAAGAAGCTCAGCGACGAGTGCTGGCCCGCCAGCCTTGCCGAGCTGGACAAGAAGACCCTGGCCCCGCTGTTCACCACCGACTTCGTGCGCCAGCGCGCCGAAGTGGCCTGGGGCCGTGGCAAGGCCAAGGTGGTGATCGAAGCTGCCCTGGACCTGGGCAAGGTCATCGCCGGCGACCAGGCGGAAGAAATCTGCGAGCTGGAGCTGGAGCTGCGCCAGGGCGAGCCCGAGGCCCTGCTGGAGCTGGCCGAGGCCCTGGCCGCCGACCTGCCGCTGATGCCCTGCGACATCAGCAAGGCCGAGCGCGGCTACCGCCTGTATGACGCCCAGAGCTACAGCGTCAGCCTGCCCGCCCCTGAACTCGCCTTCGAACAGCCGCTGGACGACACCATCCCCGCCCTCGGCTGGACCCTGCTGGGCAACAGCCAGCGCCTGGCCGAGCAGTACCGCTTCAACGGCCACTGGAAGCTGCTGGCCGACTGGCTGCAGCAACTGGTCGACCTGCGCGCCCTGCTGGGCAGCCTCGGCCAGGCCGCCCCGCGCCCCACCAGCCATGAGCTGCGCCAGGCGCTGGATGCGTTGATCGGCGACTGGCGCCCGGTGGTCAACGCCGGCCAGAACGACGAAAGCGTGCGCCAGGCCGCCCCGGCGCGCTTCGCCGAGGAACTGGCCGGCACCCGCTGGGGCCTGTTCTCCCTGAAAGCCTCGCGCTGGCTGCTGGGCCGCAGCTGGACCCAGGGCCGCAACGCCCGCGGCGAGCGCCAGGGCCAGGCAGCCATCGGCCGCTGGCTGCCGCGCCTGCTGGCCGAGGAAGCCGTCGCCCTGCAACTGGACCGCTACCGCCGCCAGCCGGAAGACCTGGCCGAGCAGCTGCCGCGCATCGAGCGCCTGCTGGTCTGGCTGCGCCTGGCCCGTGGCGTGCTGGTGGAGGTGCCCGAGGTGGACCGCTGCTTCGGCGAACTGAGCAAGCTCGCCGAACTGGCCTCCCAGCCCCTGGACGACGCCAGCCGTGAGGCCCGCAGCGCCCAGGCCCAGCACCTGCTGACCCTGAAGGCCTGGAAACACCTGCTGAAGTGACCCGCCGGCCCGCCACCCCGGGTGGCGGGCCTGGAGCCCCCGCATGTTCAAGCACAGCCTCCGCTCCCTGATCACCACCTGGTTCACCGGCCTGCTGGCCTTGCTGCCGCTGGTCCTGACCCTGGCGCTGCTGGCCTGGATCGTCAGCCTGCTGAACCGCCTGGTGGGCCCCTCCACCCTCATCGGCCAACTGCTCGCCGCCCTCGGCCAGCCGTTCGCCAGCAATCCGGTCCTGGCCTGGTTCGTCGGCACCCTGGTGCTGCTGGGCAGCCTCTACCCCCTGGGCCTCGCCGTGCAGCTGGGCCTGCGCCGGCCGCTGGCCTGGCTGTTCGACCAGACCCTGCGCCGCACCCCGCTGATCGGCAACGTCTACAACGTCGCCGACCGCTTCGTCGGCATGCTCGACAAGGACAAGAACGCCGACATCACCACCATGCAGCCGGTGTGGTGCTTCTTCGGCGGCGACGGCGCCGCCGTGCTGGCGCTGCAGCCCAGCTCCGAGCCCATCGAGCTGGAAGGCCGCGCCTACTGCGCCATCCTCGTGCCCACCGCGCCGATCCCGGTGGGCGGCGGGCTGCTCTACGTCCCGGTGGACTGGGTACGCCCCGCCGACATGGGCGTCGACGCCCTCACCAGCGTCTATGTCTCCATGGGCCTGACGCCCCCGGGCGCCGCCCGCAAGGCCACCGAGGAACGCCCATCGCCGTGACCTGCGGGCCTGGTTACAATGCACGCCCCATCAGCCCCGGCTGGGGTTCCTTCGTCTTTACCGAGTGAGTCCGCCATGGTTTTCAAAGTGTTCGTAGATGGTCAGGAAGGCACCACCGGCCTCCGGTTGCTCGACTACCTGTCCGGCCGTTCCGACGTGGAGCTGCTGCGCATCGCCGATGACAAGCGCAAGGACCCGGCCGAACGTGCGCGCTTCCTCAACGCCGCCGACGTCGCCTTCCTCTGCCTGCCCGACGTCGCCTCCCGCGAGGCGGTGTCCCTGGTGACCAACCCGAACACCTGCATCATCGACGCCAGCACCGCCTTCCGTACCGACGACAGCTGGGCCTACGGCCTGCCGGAACTGGCCGCCGGCCAGCGCGAGAATATCCGCACCAGCAAGCGCATCGCCGTCCCCGGCTGCCACGCCAGCGCCTTCATCCTCGCCGTGCGCCCGCTGATCGACGCCGGCCTGCTGCCCGCCGACTACCCGCTCTCGGCCTTCTCCCTCACCGGCTACAGCGGCGGCGGCAAGGGCATGATCGCCCAGTACGAAGCCGGCAATGACGCCAAGCTGATGAGCCCGCGCCCCTACGCCCTGGGCCTGGAGCACAAGCACCTGCCGGAAATGCGCGTCCAGGCTCGCCTGGCCCAGGCACCGGTGTTCAACCCCATCGTCGGCCCCTTCCTCAAGGGCCTGGCCGTGACCGTGCCGCTCTACACCGAGCGCCTCGCGCGCAAGGCCAGCGCTGCCGAGATCGCCGAGATCTACCGCCAGCACTACGCCGGCGAGCAGTTCGTGCGGGTGATGCCGGCCGGTGACGACGGCAACCTCGACGGCGGCTTCTTCGACGTCCAGGGCTGCAACGACACCAACCGCGTCGACCTCTTCGTCTTCGGCTCCGCCGACCGCCTGAACCTGGTCGCCCGCCTGGACAACCTCGGCAAGGGCGCCGCCGGCGCCGCCGTGCAGTGCATGAACGTGCACATCGGCGCCGACGAGGCCACCGGCCTCAACGCCTGACCCGCTGCACAACGAGAAAGGCCGGCCTCTGCCGGCCTTTTTTGTGCCTGCGGGGTTTACATCCAGTAGCCCGGGCTTCAGCCCGGGGATGGTCCGTCCTGCTCCCGGGCTGAAGCCCGGGCTACACGCCAGGTGGACCGATGAAGCGCGGCCCGCCCTACGCACATCGGCTCATGGGCGGCTCCCGTAGGGGCGAATTCATTCGCCCAAGGACTGCGCAGCAGTCCCGTCCCGTGCACCGTGGGCCCGCCCGGCAGGAGCGAATTCATTCGCGAAAGGGCCGCGCAGCGGTCCCGTCGTGACCTCAAGGGGCGGACCTACGGCCCGCTTGGCGACTGAAGTCGCCCCTACAAGGGTGCCCATGAAGGTTCCAGCACTACCCCTCCACCGGCAAGCAGGTGGTGGACTTGATCTCCGAGAGGGCGACGATGGAGTTCACCTCCTGGATGCCCGGCACCATGGACAGCTTCTCGAAGAAGAAGCGCTCATAGGCCTCGATGTCCCGGGTGACGATGCGCAGCATGAAATCCACCGCCCCCATCAGCACATGGCACTCCAGCACTTCCGGGAAGCCGCGCATGGCCTCGGCGAACTCGGTGAGGTTTGAGCGGCCATGGGCGTTGAGCTTCACCTGGGCGAAGATCTGCGCGTTGAGGCCGATCTTTCGCCGGTCCAGCAGGGTGACCTGGCGACGGATCACCCCCTCCTCCTTGAGCCGCTGGATGCGTCGCCAGCACGGCGACTGGGACAACCCGACGCGCTCGGCGATCTCGGCGGTGGAAAGCCCCGCATCTTCCTGCAACAGGTCGAGGATGCGGCGGTCGTAGGCGTCCAGTTCCAAAGGCATGTTTTTCCCCT
This sequence comes from Pseudomonas sp. SLBN-26, assembly GCF_006715895.1. Lineage (NCBI taxonomy): Bacteria > Pseudomonadati > Pseudomonadota > Gammaproteobacteria > Pseudomonadales > Pseudomonadaceae > Pseudomonas > Pseudomonas sp. SLBN-26. Next base: position 4,642,928 of record NZ_VFOB01000001.1, on the reverse strand, counting down.
CATCAGGCAATACGGGGAAATTCTATGTGCAAAGAACCCGATAAGCCCGCGAGATAGGCAGATATTTTGCCGCTTCGGCTGGGAAACTGTGCCCATCCCAACCGGAGCCCCCGCCATGTTCGAACGCGAATCCGCCGCCTGCCAGCCGCTGCCCGCAACCCCGTCCACCGAAGGGACGCGCAGCGACCCCTGGAAGCCCCACGAGGCCCCTCGCCCGCTGCGCTTCGCCGTGCACGCCGCCGCCGAACCGGACCTGCTGCTGCGCCTGCTCGGCCATTTCGCCCAGTTGCAGGTGCTGCCGCTGCGGGTGGAGGCCCGCCACCTGGACGACGACCTGCGCATCGACGTGGTCCTCACCGACCTGCCGCTGCACCGCGCCGAGGTCATCGCCCGGCGCCTGCGCAGCCAGGTCGGCATCCTCGGCGTGGAGCTGCAGGTTACTGGCTGATCGGTCAGGCTGCCGACCGGGTCACGCAAACAGCTTGGCCCTGGGAGGGTGGTTTCGGGCATCCTTGGCACCCTGCGGGGAAGGCGCATTGACTACGCTTTCCCGTCGGGACTGCACGACCAAGGAGAACGCATGTCGGCTTTCGCATCGGCCGCCCAGGATCGCTGGCTGGATCTCAATGACCTGCTCCGGGAGCTGGTGAACCAGGGCCGGATCGCCCAGGACACCGCCGAGCAATGCCTGGCCATCCGCCGCAGCGCGGTGAACAACCAGCAGCACCCGCTGGAGTTCCTCGCCAGCCAGCAGGTGGACGACCTCAAGCGCCCCGGCCGCAAGCTGGAGCTGGAGACCCTCACCCAGTGGCTGGCCGACTATTGCGGCCAGCCCTACCTGCGCATCGACCCGCTGAAGATCGACGTCGCCGTCGTCACCCCGCTGATGTCCTACGCCTTCGCCCAGCGCCACAAGATCCTCGCCGTGGCGGTGGACAGCGAGAGCGTCACCATCGCCAGCGCCCAGCCCTTCGTGCACAGCTGGGAGAGCAACCTCACCCACGTGCTCAAGCGCCCCATCAGGCGCGTGGTGGCCAACCCCGCCGACCTGCAACGCTTCACCACCGAGTTCTACCGCCTGGCCAAGTCGGTCAGTGGCGCCACCGCCGTGGACCAGAAGATCAGCGGCGTGGGCAACTTCGAGCAGCTGCTCAAGCTCGGCGCCAGCGACCAGGAGCCGGACGCCAACGACGCCCACATCGTCAACATCGTCGACTGGCTGTTCCAGTACGCCTACCAGCAGCGCGCCAGCGACATCCACATCGAGCCGCGCCGCGAGCAGGGCACCGTGCGCTTCCGCATCGACGGCGTGCTGCACAACGTCTACCAGTTCCCGCCCCAGGTCACGATGGCCATCGTCAGCCGCCTGAAGAGCCTCGGGCGGATGAACGTGGCCGAGAAGCGCAAGCCCCAGGACGGCCGGGTCAAGACCAAGACCCCGGACGGCGGCGAGGTGGAGCTGCGCCTGTCGACCCTGCCCACCGCCTTCGGCGAGAAGATGGTGATGCGGATCTTCGACCCCGAGGTGCTGCTCAAGAGCTTCGACCAGCTGGGCTTCTCCCAGGACGACCTGAAGCGCTGGCAGAGCATGACCCACCAGCCCAACGGCATCATCCTGGTCACCGGCCCCACCGGCTCGGGCAAGACCACCACGCTCTACACCACGCTCAAGCAGCTGGCCACCAGCGAGGTGAACGTCTGCACCATCGAAGACCCCATCGAGATGATCGAAGGCGCCTTCAACCAGATGCAGGTGCAGCACAACATCGACCTCAGCTTCGCCAGCGGCGTGCGCGCGCTGATGCGCCAGGACCCGGACATCATCATGGTCGGCGAGATCCGCGACCTGGAGACCGCCGAGATGGCCATCCAGGCCGCCCTCACCGGCCACCTGGTGCTCTCCACCCTGCACACCAACGACGCCCCCAGCGCCATCACCCGCCTGCTGGAGCTGGGCGTGCCCTACTACCTGCTGCGCGCGACCCTGCTCGGGGTCATGGCCCAGCGCCTGGTGCGCACCCTGTGCCCGCACTGCAAGGCGCCCATGGAGCTGGAGGAAGAGGACTGGCAGAACCTCACCCGCCCCTGGAGCGCCCCGCTGCCCACCGGCGCGCACCGCGCCGTGGGCTGCCTGGAATGCCGCGACACCGGCTACCGCGGCCGTGCCGGGGTCTACGAGATCATGCTGCTGAGCGACGGCGTGAAGAGCCTGATCACCGCCGACACCGACCTCGTCGCCCTGCGCCGCCAGGCCTTCAAGGACGGCATGCGCAGCCTGCGCCTGTCCGGCGCGCAGAAGATCGCCGCCGGCCAGACCACGGTGGAGGAAGTGCTGCGCGTCACCCCCCAGAGCGAACAGAAATAACCACGGGACTCGGCGGCGCCCCGCGTATTTGCAGGCCACACTGAGCTGTGCAAAGGTGCCGGGCCAACCGACCTGGACCACGGGGCGCAACGCCCCGCCCGACACACTGCCAAGGAGTACAGCATGGGCATCAGTACCGTCGTCATCCTCTTCGTCGCCCTCGCGGTGGCCATCGTCTTCATGGGGTTCAAGATCGTGCCCCAGGGCTTCGAGTGGACCGTCGAGCGCTTCGGCCGCTACACCACCACCCTCAAGCCCGGCCTGAACATCATCGTCCCGGTGGTGGACCGCATCGGCCGCCGGGTCAACGTCATGGAAAGCGTGCTGGACATCCCCCCGCAGGAAGCCATCAGCGCCGACAACGCCATGGTGCAGATCGACGCCGTGTGCTTCTTCCAGGTGGTCAACACCGCCCAGGCCGCCTACGAGGTGAACAACCTCGAACACGCCATCCGCAACCTGGTGATGACCAACATCCGCACCGTGCTCGGCTCCATGGAGCTGGACGCCATGCTCAGCCAGCGCGACGCCATCAACGAACGCCTGCTGCACACCGTGGATGAAGCCACCGCGCCCTGGGGCGTGAAGGTCACCCGCATCGAGATCAAGGACATCAGCCCGCCCAACGACCTGGTCGAAGCCATGGCCAGCCAGATGAAGGCCGAGCGCCTGAAGCGCGCTCAGATCCTCGAAGCGGAAGGCTCCCGCTCCGCCGCCATCCTCACCGCCGAAGGCCAGAAGCAGGCCGAGATCCTCCGCGCCGAAGGCCAGCGCGCCGCCGCCTTCCTCGAAGCCGAAGCCCGCGAACGGGCCGCCGCCGCCGAAGCCGAGGCCACCCGCGTGGTGTCCAACGCCATCGCCACCGGCAACGTCCAGGCGGTGAACTACTTCGTCGCCCAGAAGTACGTCGAAGCCCTCGGCAACCTGGCCAGCGCCAACAACAGCAAGGTGATCCTCATGCCGCTGGAAGCCAGCCAGGTGATCGGCTCGGTCGGCGGCATCGGCGAGATCGTCAAGGCCACCTTCGGCGACAAGAAGGGCTGAACATGCTGGCGTACCTGCAGAACCTCGCCTTCTGGGACTGGCTGGCCCTCGGCACCCTGCTGCTGATCCTCGAAGTCTTCGGCGCCGGCGGCTACCTGCTGTGGATCGGCCTGGCCGCCGCCGGGGTCGGTGCCCTGGTGTTCTTCGTGCCGGACCTGCCCTGGCAGGCGCAGTTCGTGCTCTTCGGCCTGCTCGCCGTGGCCACCGCCGCCTACTGGTGGCGGCGCCAGCAGGTGGCCGTGCGCGCCTCCGACCAACCGGGCCTGAACCGCCGCGGCCAGGAGCTGCTGGGCCGGCAGTTCACCCTGTTGCAGGCCATCGAGGGCGGGCGCGGCAAGATCCGCGCCGGCGACTCGGTGTGGCTGGTGGTCGGCCCGGACCTGCCGGCCGGCAGCCACGTCCGCGTGGTCGGCCAGGACGGCGTGCTGCTGAAAGTCGAGCCCGCCCCGGCGGACTGAGCCCCTTGCCCCGGCCCCGGCGGCTGGCGTCCAATAGCGCCTCACCGCCGAGGAGCCGCCGATGTCCCGCCCTGCCACCGCCCGCAAGCCCCGCGCCAGCAGCCAGTTGCGCATCGCCGCCATCCTCGACGCCGCCCGGTGCCTGCTCGCCGAACAGGGCGTGGCCAACCTGTCGATCTACAGCGTCGCCGAGCGGGCGGAGATGCCGCCCTCCTCCGTCTACCACTTCTTCTCCAGCGTCCCGGCGATCCTCGAAGCGTTGACCGCCGACGTCCACGCCGCCTTCCGCGCCAGCCTGCAACAACCGGTGGACCACACCGCACTGCGCAGCTGGCGCGACCTGTCGCGGATCGTCGAGGAGCGCATGCTGGCGATCTACGATGCCGACGCCGCCGCCCGCCAGCTGATCCTCGCCCAGCACGGGCTCACCGAAGTGACCCAGGCCGACCGCCAGCTGGACATCGAGCTGGGCCACCTGATGCACGCCGTGTTCGAGCGCCACTTCCCGCTGCCCGCCCTGCCCGAGGACCTGAACGTCTTCTCCCTGGCCATGGAGCTGGGCGACCGCGTCTACGCGCGTTCCGTGCAGCAGCACGGCCACATCACCCCCCGCCTGGCCGAGGAAGGCATGCGCGTGTTCGACGCCTACCTGGGGCTCTACCTGCCGCACTGCCTGCCCAAGCGCGACGCCATCCAGGACGCCTGAAAAGCCGATAGTTATCGAACTAAAAGCCTCCTCACGCTGAGTGAATGCTAAAAATCCCTTTCAAAACGGATTTTTATCGAATATAACGGTGCCATCCGCGCGACTGGACCGCGACCGATCGCACGGAATCCCCCGGAATGCCGATGAATATCCGGCACCGGTCCGCAACCGTTCGACGAGGTGTTCCATGTCCCGCATCGTTACCGTCGCCGCCACCCAGATGGCCTGCTCCTGGGATCGTGCCGCGAATATCGCCAACGCCGAGAAGCTGGTGCGCCAGGCCGCCGCCCAGGGCGCGCAGATCATCCTGATCCAGGAACTGTTCGAGACGCCCTACTTCTGCCAGAAGCCCAACGCCGACTACGCCCAGCTGGCCACCCCGGTGGAGGAGAACGCCGCCATCGCCCACTTCAGCCGGCTCGCCGCCGAACTCAAGGTGGTGCTGCCCATCAGCTTCTTCGAACGCGCCGGCCGTGCCCGCTTCAACAGCATCGCCATCCTCGACGCCGACGGCAGCAACCTCGGCGTCTACCGCAAGAGCCACATCCCGGACGGCCCCGGCTACCACGAGAAGTATTACTTCAACCCCGGCGACACCGGCTTCAAGGTCTGGGACACCGCCTACGCCCGCATCGGCGTCGGCATCTGCTGGGACCAGTGGTTCCCCGAATGCGCCCGCAGCATGGCGCTGATGGGCGCCGAACTGCTGTTCTACCCCACCGCCATCGGCAGCGAACCCCACGACGCCACCATCACCTCCCGCGACCACTGGCAGCGCGTGCAACAGGGCCATGCCGGCGCCAACGTCATGCCGCTGATCGCCTCCAACCGCATCGGCCGCGAAGAGCAGGACGGCTACGACATCACCTTCTACGGCTCGTCCTTCATTGCCGATCAGTTCGGCCGCAAGGTGGCTGAACTCGACGAGGTCGAAGAAGGTATCCTTGTCCACCGCTTCGACCTCGACGAACTGGAGAAGGTACGCACCGCCTGGGGCGTGTTCCGCGACCGCCGTCCTAACCTGTACTGGCCGATCGCGACCCTCGACGGCGAAACCCTCTCCGAATGACCGACCCGGCGCCGCAGGCCGGCCTCATCAACGGCCTGCGCCCTCCACCAAGGACCGCCCCATGAGCACCCCGATCCGCACGCCCCGCGCCGATGGCTTCCACATGCCCGCCGAGTGGGCGCCCCACACCCGCACCTGGATGGTCTGGCCCGAGCGCCCGGACAACTGGCGCCTCGGCGGCAAGCCCGCCCAGGCCGCCTTCACCGCCGTGGCCAAGGCCATCGCCCGCTTCGAGCCGGTGACCGTGTGCGCCTCCGCCGCCCAGTACGAGAACGCCCGCGCGCGCCTGGACGACGCCAACATCCGCGTGGTGGAGATCACCACCGACGACGCCTGGGTGCGTGACACCGGCCCCACCTTCGTCATCGACGACCAGGGCGAAGTGCGCGGCGTGGACTGGGCGTTCAACGCCTGGGGCGGTTTCGACGGCGGCCTCTACTTCCCCTGGCAGCGTGACGACCAGGTGGCCCGCAAGATCCTCGAGATCGAAGGCTGCGCACGCTACCGCACCGAAGGCTTCGTGCTGGAAGGCGGCTCCATCCACGTCGATGGAGAAGGCACCCTGATCACCACCGAGGAATGCCTGCTCAACCGCAACCGCAACCCGCACCTGAACCGCGAGGAGATCGAAGCGGTGCTGCGCGACCACCTGGCGGTGGACACCATCATCTGGCTGCCGGATGGCCTCTACAACGACGAGACCGACGGCCATGTGGATAACTTCTGCTGCTACGTGCGCCCGGGCGAAGTGCTGCTGGCCTGGACCGACGACCCGGCCAACCCCAACTACCCGCGCTGCCAGGCCGCGATGAAGGTGCTGGAGCAGGCCCGCGACGCCAAGGGCCGCCAGCTGGTGGTGCACAAGATGCCGATCCCCGGCCCGATCCACGCCACCGAGGAAGAATGCGCCGGCGTCGACCTGGTGGAAGGCACCCAGGAGCGCGACCCGTCGATCCGCCTGGCGGGTTCCTACGTCAACTTCCTGATCGTCAACGGCGGCATCGTCGCGCCGAAGTTCGACGACCCGAAGGACGCCGAGGCCGAAGCCATCCTCAAGCGCCTGTTCCCGCAGCACGACGTGGTGATGGTGCCCGGCCGCGAGATCCTCCTCGGCGGCGGCAACATCCACTGCATCACCCAGCAGCAGCCGGCACCGCAGAAGCGCTGAGCCACCGCTGGATGAACGAAGCCCCGCGAACGCGGGGCTTTTTCATTCCGGCACAAGGCACTTCCCTATGGGAGCGGTTTCGTCGGGCAATCCCCTACACCCCGGGGGCGCACCGTGCGTCATCACGAATGCGTTCCCACACGGATCGATTTGTAGGGGCGAATTCATTCGCCCAAGGACCGCGCAGCGGTCCCCAACGAACGAGCCCCCGCAAACGCGGGGGCTCTTCATGTCGGTACAAGGCACGGTCATGTGGGAACGAATTCATTCGCGAAGGATCGCGCAGCGATTCCCGCTTCCCCCCACGATCACACCCCGCTGCCTCACAGCTTGGCGATGGACACCTCGGTGGACTTCACGAAGGCGATCACCTCGGAGCCGATGCCCAGCTCCAGCTCGCGCACGGAGCGGGTGGTGATCACCGAGGTGACGATGCCGGCGGCGGTCTGCACGTCGATCTCCGACAGCACCGGGCCCTCGATGATTTCCTTGATGGTGCCCTTGAACTGGTTGCGGACGTTGATGGCTTTGATGGTCATGGCGTTTTTCCTTTGCTCGGGGTCGTGGGATGAAGATCAGAGTGCCCAGCGCAACTGCGTGGGCAGGGGTGAAACAGGTTCGGGTTCCGGCGGCGGCGCCGGCTGCGACAGCACGCGTTCGAGGACCTGGGCCTCCAGCGCCGCCAGCCGGGCCGAGCCACGGGTACGCGGCCGAGGCAGGTCGACCGTGAGGTCGAGGCCGATGGCGCCGTCCTCGATCAGGATCACCCGGTCGGCGATGGCCACCGCCTCGTTCACGTCGTGGGTCACCAGCAGCACGGTGAAGCCGTGTTGCTGCCAGAGCCGCTCGATCAGTTGCTGCATCTCGATGCGGGTCAGCGCGTCCAGCGCGCCCAGCGGTTCGTCCAGCAGCAGCAGGCGCGGCTGGTGGATCAGCGCACGGGCCAGGGCCACGCGCTGCTTCTGGCCGCCGGACAGCGCCGCCGGCCATTCCCGGGCGCGGTCGGCCAGGCCCACCGCTTCCAGGGCGTCCAGGGCCTTGGGCCGCCAGTCGCCGGAGAGGCCCAGACCGACGTTGTCGATCACCCGTTTCCAGGGCAGCAGGCGCGCGTCCTGGAACATCAGCCGGGTGTCCTCGCGGGCCTCGGCCAGGGGGGCCGAACCGGCCAGCAGCTCGCCCCGGCTGGGCTGGTCGAGCCCGGCCAGCAGGCGCAGCAGGGTGCTCTTGCCGCAGCCGCTGCGGCCGACCACGGCGACGAACTGGCCGGCGGGGATGCGCAGGTCGATGCCCTTGAGCACCTCCCGCTCACCGAAGGATTTGCCGATGCCCTGCACCACCAGGGGAATGCCGCGCTTGAGGTGCTGCGGCGTGGACAACGCATTCATGCCGCACCTCCCTTGGGCTGGTAGGCGGGGTGCCAGCGCAGCCAGGCGCGCTCCAGGCCACGGGCGGCGAGGTCGGCCAGCTTGCCGAGGACGGCATAGAGCACGATCGCCAGCACCACCACGTCGGTCTGCAGGAACTCACGGGCGTTCATCGCCAGGTAGCCGATGCCGGCATTGGCGGAGATGGTCTCGGCGACGATCAGCGTCAGCCACATGAAGCCGAGGGCGAAGCGCACCCCCACCAGGATCGAGGGCAGCGCGCCGGGCAGGATCACCTGGCGGAACAGGCCGAAGCCGGAGAGGCCGTAGCTGCGCGCCATCTCCACCAGCGCCGGGTCGACGTTACGGATGCCGTGGTAGGTGTTGAGGTAGATGGGGAACAGGGTGCCGAGGGCGACGAGGAAGATCTTCGCCGACTCATCGATGCCGAACCACAGGATCACCAGCGGGATCAGCGCCAGGTGCGGCACGTTGCGGATCATCTGCACCGAGCTGTCCAGCAGCCGCTCGCCCCAGGCGGAGAGCCCGGTGATGAAGCCCAGCAGCAGGCCGATGCTGCCGCCGATGGCGAAGCCGATGCCGGCGCGCCAGCCGCTGATGGCCAGGTGGGTCCAGAGATCACCGCTGGCCACCAGGTGCCAGCCGGCGGTCACCACGGCACTGGGTGCCGGGAGGATGCGGGTGGAAAGCAGGCCGGTCTCGACGGCGACCTGCCAGGCGACCAGCAACGCCACCGGCAAGGCCCAGGGCGCGAGGCGCTGGAGGATTGATTGGACGTTCATCTCGGCGCCCTCAGCTCTGCGAGACCTTGAGGCGACGCTCGGGCAGCGCCTCGTTGGCCACCATCTCGCCGAAGGGGCTGACGAAGGCCAGGCCATCGCTCGCCTGCGGGCGCGCCACGTCCAGGTGGGGGAACAGCAGTTCCGCCACGCGGTAGGACTCTTCCAGGTGCGGGTAGCCGGAGAAAATGAAGGTATCGATGCCGAGGTCGGCGTATTCCTTGACCCGTGCGGCCACGGTGGGGCCATCGCCCACCAGTGCGGTACCGGCACCACCACGCACCAGGCCGACGCCGGCCCAGAGGTTGGGGCTGACTTCCAGCTGGTCGCGCTTGCCGTTGTGCAGGGCAGCCATGCGTTGCTGGCCGACGGAATCGAAGCGGGCGAAGGCCGCCTGGGCCTTGGCGATGGTGGCGTCGTCGAGGTGGGCGATCAGGCGGTCGGCGGCAGCCCAGGCTTCTTCATTGGTCTCGCGCACGATCACGTGCAGGCGGATGCCGAAGCGTACGCTGCGGCCGAGCTTGGCGGCTTTCGCGCGCACCTGTTCGATCTTCTCCTTCACGGCGGCCGGTGGCTCGCCCCAGGTCAGGTACAGCTCCACCTGCTCGGCGGCCAGGTCCTGGGCGGCCTCGGAGGAACCGCCGAAGTACAGAGGCGGGCGCGGTTGCTGCAACGGCGGGTAGAACAGCTTGGCGCCCTTCACCTGGATGTGCTTGCCGTCGTAGTCGACGGTCTCGCCCTCCAGCACGCGGCGCCAGATGCGGGTGAATTCGACGGACGCCTCGTAACGCGCCTCATGGTTCAGGTGCAGGCCGTCGCCGGCCAGCTCGTCCGGGTCGCCCCCGGTCACCAGGTTGAACAGGGCCCGGCCACCGGAGAGGCGGTCGAGGGTGGCGGCCTGGCGCGCGGCAACGGTGGGCGAAATGATCCCCGGGCGCAGGGCGACGAGGAACTTCAGGCGCTGGGTCACCGGGATCAGCGAGGCGGCGACCAGCCAGGAGTCCTCGCAGGAACGGCCGGTGGGGATCAGCACGCCGCCGAAACCGAGGCGGTCGGCCGCCTGGGCGATCTGCTGCAGGTAGCCGTGGTCGACGGCACGGGCGCCCTCGGATGTGCCGAGGTAGTGGCCGTCGCCGTGGGTCGGCAGGAACCAGAAGAGGTTGAGACTCATCGCAATAACTCCAGGGTGAGCGCGCCGGCGTGGCGTAGCCGCGCGATGATGGTTCGTGTGCGGTAGCAGGGCCTTCCCCGCGCCGTCCGGGCGCGGGGCCAGGCGTGGGTCAGGGTTGCTGGGCGACCTTGGCGGGCGGCGTCCAGATCACGTCCTTGATGCTGAGTTTTTTCGGGATCAGCTTCAGGTCGGTGAAGGTGTCGGCGATCTTCTGCTGCGCCGTGACCACCTCGGGGCTGAGGAACTGCGCGCCATAACCCTGGCGCTTCACCGCGATGGCGGTGATGTCCCTGGGCAGGCCGAGCAGCGGTGCGACCTGCTCGGTCACCTTGTCCGGGTCGGCCTTGGAGTCCTCGCCCACGGCGCGGACCTCTTCCACCAGGGCGCTGATCACCTGCGGGTGCTGGGTCGCGTAGTCACGGGTGGCCAGGTAGAACTGGTGGTTATCCACAAGCTGGCTGCCGTTGCGCAGGGTGCGGGCCTGCAGTTGTTGCTCGGCGGCGGCCTGGAAGGGGTCCCAGATCACCCAGGCGTCGACGCTGCCACGCTCGAAGGCGGCGCGGGCATCGGCCGGGGGCAGGTACACGGGCTGGATGTCGCTGTACTTCAGGCCCGCCTCTTCGAGGGCGCGGACCAGCAGGTAGTGCACGTTGGAGCCCTTGTTCAGGGCGACCTTCTTGCCGGCCAGGTCCTTCACCGACTGGATCGCCGAGCCCTTGGGCACGAGGATCGCCTCGCTGGTGGGCGCCGGCGGTTCGTAGGCGACGTAGAGCAGGTCGGCACCGGCAGCCTGGGCGAACACCGGCGGGGTCTCGCCGGTGACGCCGAAGTCGATGGAGCCGACGTTGAGGCCTTCCAGCAGCTGCGGGCCGCCGGGGAACTCGGTCCATTTGACGTCGATGCCCTGGGCGGCCAGGCGCTTCTCCAGGGAGCCCTTGGCCTTGAGCAGCACCAGGGTGCCGTACTTCTGGTAGCCGATCCGCAGGGTCTCGGCCTGTGCCTGTGTGATGGCGCCGAATGCCAGGGCCGCGGTGAACAGCGCAGCCAGGCTCCGACGCAAAGTGATGGTGCGCATGGCGCTCTCCTCGTACTTCGCTCGTGCTTGTGTGCGCCTGCTCGCCTCGTTGGCGGGAGAGTAAGGCCGGTTCGGTTGCTCCACAGGGAGCGGGTTGTTCGTGTCAGACGCTCCAGCGCGCGTGGCGCAGGGCGTTCGGGTCCAGCGGGCGCGGCTGGCGGGCCAGGGCCTGGTGGAACCGTTCAAGAGCTTCGTCCAGGCGCTGTTCCAGGGACGGGGCCAGTTGCACCCCGCCATTCTCGAACGCCACCTGGCCGTCGTCGGCGAACACGCCGTGCTGCACGTCCTCGGCCTTGAGGGCCGCCAGGACCGGACGCAGGGCGTAGTCCACCGCCAGCATGTGGGCCTTGCTGCCGCCGGTGGCGATGGGCAGCACCACCTTGCCGGCCAGGGCCCGCTCGGGCAGCAGGTCCAGCAGGGTCTTCAGGGCGCCGGCGAACGACGCCTTGTAGACCGGCGTGGCCACCAGCAGCCCGTCGGCCTGGCCGACCTGTTCGATCAGGTGCTGCACGCGGGGGCTGTCGAAGCGCGCGTGCAGCAGGTCCTCGGCGGGGAAGTCGCGCACGGCGAACCCCGTCACCTCGACCCCGTGCCGCTCCAGCCAGTGCCGCGCACGCGCCACCAGGGCGGCGGAGCGGGAATTCGGGCTGGGACTGCCGGATAGGGTCACCACCACCATGGTCGTGCCTCCAGGCTCAGCGGTTGGGCTGCGGGGTCAGGCGCAGGTAGGGGCGTACGGCCTTGTAGCCGCGGGGGAAGCGCTGCTTGATCTCGTCCTCGTCCTTGAGCGAGGGGACGATCACCACATCGTCGCCGTCCTGCCAGTTGGCCGGGGTGGCGACCTTGTGGTTGTCGGTCAGCTGCAGGGAGTCGATCACCCGCAGGATCTCGTTGAAGTTGCGGCCGGTGCTGGCCGGGTAGGTGATGATCAGCCGCACCTTCTTGTTCGGGTCGATGATGAACAGCGAACGCACGGTGAGGGTGTCGTTGGCGTTGGGGTGGATCAGGTCGTAGAGGTCAGACACCTTGCGGTCGGCGTCGGCGATGATCGGAAAGTTGACCACGGTGTTCTGGGTCTCGTTGATGTCATCGATCCAGCGGATGTGGGAGTCCACCGGGTCCACCGACAGGGCGATGGCCTTGACGCCGCGGGCGGCGAATTCGTCCTTGAGCTTGGCGGTCAGGCCCAGCTCGGTGGTGCACACCGGGGTGAAGTCCGCCGGGTGGGAGAAAAGGATGCCCCAGTTGCCACCGAGCCACTCATGGAAGCGGATGCGGCCTTCGCTGGAATCCTGTTCGAAGTCGGGGGCGATGTCGCCGAGTCGGATGGTCATGGTGTGGCTCCTCTGTCGTGGGGTGGCGTTCCGTGGAGCTCACTATGCGCAAGGTTTTTGAAAATTAAAAAGAATAAATGACAATTTATTTATAACTTTAAGAGCTATATGAATCGGCTCACTTTCCTCCCCACAGGGGCGCGCGCTGCTCGCCAAATCCGTGCCCCGGACGACGGCCTTGCCTGGCTTCGTGGACCGGTTGGGACGCCGTACCGCACGCCAGGCGAACGCCATCCCCGAATCCCAGGCACAAAAAAGCCCCGCCTCCGCCAGGGGCGGAAGCGGGGCTCGATGACGCTGCTTACAGCAGGGTCAGGGTGTAGCTCAGGATCAGGCGATTCTCGTCCTGGTCGCGGGTCACGTCGCTGCGCAGGGCAGCGTTACGCCAGGAGATGCCCAGGCCTTTCAGCGGGCCGTCCTGCAGGGTGTAGTCCAGGCGGAAGTCACGCTCCCACTCGCCCTGGCCACCGTTGGCGGTGTCGATGTTGTAGCCCTTCAGGTAGGTGCCGACGGCCTTCAGGCCCGGTACGCCGACCTTGGTGAAGTCGTAACCGTACTCGGCCACCCAGGTGCGCTCGCCGGCGCTGAGGAACTTGCCGATCTGACGGTCGGTGATCAGGTAGGCGGTGGCACCGTCGCCCTGGTTCAGGAACGGGAAGGCGCTGTCGCCGGAGAGCTGCTGGTAGCCCAGGCTGGCGGCGTGGCTGCCCAGGGTGTAGGTGAACATGGCGCTCCAGGTGCGGTTGTCTACTTCACCGGTGGTGCGGTTGCCGCCGTAGTAGCCCGAAGCCACGTAGCCATCGGCACGGCCGGCGGCGCTGGAGTTCTTGCCGTCGGAGGTGTTGTAGAAGTAGCGCAGGTCGGACTTCAGGCTGCCCGGACCGATCGGCAGGTTGTGGGTCAGGCCCAGGAAGTGCTGCTTGTAGAAGTCTTCCAGGTTGCCGTAGTAGTACTGCGCGGTGAGATCCTTGGTGACCTTGTAGTCGCCACCGGCGAAGTAGAACTTGTTGCTGAACTGGCCGTTCCGGTAGTTGCTGGAGCTGTTGGCACCACCGATGGACAGGCCACGGGCGTCGCTGGAGTTACGGCCCTTGGCGTGCTCGAGCTGGCCACCGGTCAGGGTCAGGCCGTCGATCTCGTTGGAGGTGACCTGGCCACCTTCGAAGGTCTGCGGCAGCAGGCGACCGTCGTTGAAGGTCACCACCGGCAGCTTCGGTTGCAGGGTACCGATGCGCGCTTCGGTCTTGGAGAAGCGGACCTTGCCGGTCAGGCCCAGGCTGCTGAAGTTATCCACAGCGCGGCCATTGCTTTCGCTCGGGAACACCAGGCCGCCATAGGCATTGCTGCCATTGTTGTAGTGGGTGCCCTTGCCGGAGTCCAGGCGCACACCCAGCAGGCCCAGGGCGTCGACGCCGAAGCCCACGGTGCCTTCGGTGTAGCCGGAGGTGTAGTTGAGGATGAAGCCCTGACCCCACTCTTCCTGCTTGGAAGGGTTATTGGTGCCTTCGCGGTTGTCCTGGTTGATGTAGAAGTTGCGCAGGCCGAGGGTGGCCTTGCTGTCTTCGATGAAACCGCCTGCAACGGCCTGTTGGGCCAGCAGGCCGCCAGCGATGGCCAGGGCCAGGGTAGATTTGTTCATGCAATGCTCCAGTGGTGCGTGTTTCTAGGTTGTTCTGGTCGGTGACGTACACGCCGCTATGTACAGACGACTAGCGAAGTGGAATGACCCGTGGGTCAGAAAATCCCCGTAGCGCCCCTTGCAGTGGGCCTGCCTCAGGTGGCGGCCAATCTAGGACAAGGGGTTTAATTCTTAAAAAGAATTTATCGTCACGTTGTTGTAACTAAATCGAATAAAACGCCTGATAGCCTCCCTCTGGCGGGGAGCTGCCCGTGGACGGGCCACATCAGTTACTCGAAAGGGCGCGCAAATTACCGACTTTGGTCGCCTGGCGCCATCCCCAATGACTCGGCAGCGGACGGAATTCGCAGTCCCACGCCTCTCCTGGCCTGCAAAGGCGTCGGCACCCTCACGGCCGCTCATAAACTAATAACCAAATAGTATTTATTGAGCTGTTTTTAGATCATTTAGATTTCGCTTCACCGGACCACCGGACTCCCAGCACTACCCCCCCTATTCCAGTCCCGTGGCCCGGCCTCGCGCCGGCCAGCCGCCCGTGAGGAGCACCACCATGAATCGTTCCCCCTTCGCCCGCCGCCTGCTGGCGGCCCTGACCGTCGGCGGTCTGGCCCTGAGCGCCCACGCTGCCGACTTCACCGTCGCCTACCAGACCACCGTCGACCCGGCGAAAGTCGCCCAGGCCGACGGCGCCTATGAAAAGGCCAGCGCCTCCAAGATCGACTGGCGCAAGTTCGACAGCGGCGCCGAAGTCATCACCGCCGTCGCCTCCGGTGACGTGCAGATCGGCTACGTCGGCTCCAGCCCCCTGGCGGCGGCGGCCACCCGCCAGCTGCCGATCCAGACCTTCCTCATCGCCACCCAGATCGGCGACGCCGAGGCCCTGGTCGCCCGCAACGGCGCCGGCATCACCAAGCCCGAGGACCTGGTCGGCAAGAAGATCGCCGTGCCCTTCGTCTCCACCGGCCACTACAGCCTGCTGGCCGCCCTCAAGCACTGGAAGATCGACCCGAGCAAGGTGACCATCCTCAACCTCGCGCCGCCGGCCATCATCGCCGCCTGGCAGCGCGGCGACATCGACGCCACCTACGTCTGGGACCCGGCGCTCGGCGTGGCCAAGGCCAACGGCAAGGTGCTGATCAGCTCCGGTGAGCTGGGCAAGCTCGGTGCCCCGACCTTCGACGCCTGGATCGTGCGCAAGGACTTCGCCGAGAAGCACCCCGAGGCGGTCCGCGCCTTCGCCAAGGTGACCCTCGACGCCTACGCCGACTACCGCAAGGACCCGCAAGCCTGGCTGGCCGACAAGGCCAACATCGACAAGGTGGTGAAGCTCTCCGGCGCCAAGGCCGAGGACATCCCGCTGCTGCTGCAGGGCAACGTCTTCCCGCTGGCCGCCGACCAGGCCACCGCCCTCGGCGCGCCGACCACCCAGGCCATCAACCAGACCGCCACCTTCCTCAAGGAGCAGGGCAAGGTCGATGCGGTGCTGCCGGACTACGCCCCCTACGTGAGCGCCAAGTACGTCACCAACTGATCGGCGGCGCGTCGGCGGGGCGTTGTTGAAAACGACCTGGGCTTGCTCACCTGCAGCAGCCCCGGTCGTTTGCGACTGGCCCCGCTCCAACTCGCTCGATCCGACACATTCAGAAGAGCGTCGAAGAAAATGGCCTTACTCCAGCTGGAGCGCATCAGCGCACAGTACCCCGGCACGGCCGAGCCGGTACTGACCGACATCTCCCTCACCCTCGGGCCACAGCAGCTGCTGGTCGCCCTGGGGCCTTCCGGCAGCGGCAAGACCACGCTGCTCAACCTCATCGCCGGCTTCGTGCCCCCCAGCGACGGTCGCATCAGCCTCGACGGCAAGCCCGTGCAGGGCCCCTCCGCCGAGCGTGGCGTGGTGTTCCAGGACGACGCCCTGCTGCCCTGGCAGAACGTCCTCGGCAACGTCGCCTTCGGCCTCGAACTGGCCGGCGTGCCCCGTGCGCGGCGCGAAGCCAAGGCCCGCGAGATGCTCGCCCTGGTCGACCTCGCCGGCTTCGAGAAGCGCCAGATCTGGGAACTCTCCGGGGGCCAGCGCCAGCGCGTCGGCATCGCCCGGGCCCTGGCCGCCGACCCGCGCGTGCTGCTGATGGACGAACCCTTCGGCGCCCTCGACGCCTTCACCCGCGAACAGATGCAGGAACTGCTGCTGCAGGTCTGGCAGCGCGCCGCCAAGCCGGTGTTCCTGATCACCCACGACATCGAGGAAGCGGTGTTCCTCGCCACCGACCTGATCCTCCTGTCACCCAACCCCGGTCGCATCAGCGAGCGCCTGACCCTCGACTTCGGCCGCCGCTACGCCGCCGGCGAGAGTGCACGGGCGATCAAGTCCGACCGGGCCTTCATCGAAACCCGCGAACACGTCCTCGCCCAGGTCTTCGCCGAACGGCAAAGGAGAAGCGCATGAGCAGCCTCGACCTGCCCCTGCCGGAAAACAAGGCAGCGGCCCCCGCACCCCGCACCTGGCGCCTCTCCACCTTCGCCATCAGCAGCCTGACCCTCGTCGGCCTGCTGCTGGCCTGGTGGGCGGTGACCACCGCCGGCCTGATCGAGCCGCTGTTCCTGCCCAGCCCCCAGGCGGTGCTGCGCAAGGGCTGGCAGCTGGCCACCCAGGGCTACATGGATTCCAGCCTCTGGGCGCACCTGCTGGCGAGCCTCGCGCGCATCGGCACCGCCCTGCTGGCCGCCGTGCTCACCGCCATCCCGCTGGGCATCGCCATCGGCCGCAACCGCATCGCCCACGGCATCTTCGACCCGCTGATCGAGTTCTACCGGCCGATCCCGCCGCTGGCCTACCTGCCGCTGATCGTCATCTGGTGCGGCATCGGCGAGCTGTCCAAGGTGCTGCTGATCTTCCTCGCCATCTTCGCCCCCATTGCCATCGCCACCGCCACCGGCGTGCGCAACGTCAACCCGGCGCGCCTGCGCGCGGCGCAGTCACTCGGAGCCACCCCGGCGCAGCTGATCCGCCACGTGGTCCTGCCCAGCGCCCTGCCGGACATCCTCACCGGCGTGCGCATCGGCCTCGGCGTCGGCTGGTCGACCCTGGTCGCCGCCGAACTGGTGGCCGCCACCCAGGGCCTCGGCTTCATGGTCCAGTCGGCCGCGCAGTTCCTGGTCACCGACGTCGTGGTGCTCGGCATCCTGGTCATCGCCCTGGTCGCCTTCGCCCTGGAACTCGGCCTGCGCACCCTGCAACGCAAGCTCGTGCCCTGGCACGGGCAGAATCACTGATCGAGGCCCGTCATGCCCCTGCACATCACCCCCCTCAGCCCCGCCCTTGGCGCCCTGGTCGGCGGCGTCGACCTGCGCGAGCCGCTGAGTGCCGAACACCGCGATGGCATCGAGGCCGCCCTGCTCAAGCACCAGGTGCTGTTCTTCCGCGCCCAGCCCCTGGCGCCCACCCAGCAGGCACGCTTCGCCGCCCAGTTCGGCGACCTGCACATCCACCCCATCTACCCCAACATCCCCGAGCAGCCGGAAGTGCTGGTGCTCGACACCGCCGTCACCGACGTGCGCGACAACGCCCTCTGGCACACCGACGTGACCTTCATGGAAACCCCGGCCCTGGGCGCCGTGCTCAGCGCCAAGCTGCTGCCGCCGGTGGGCGGCGACACCCTCTGGGCCAGCAGCAGCGCCGCCTTCGAAGCCCTCTCCGCGCCGCTGCAGCGGATGCTCGAAGGCCTCACCGCCACCCACGACCTGGCCCGCTCCTTCCCCGAGGAGCGCTTCAGCCTGACGGCAGAGGAACGCGAGAAGCTGGAAGCGGCCAAGCGCAAGCACCCGCCGGTGAGCCACCCGGTGGTGCGCACCCACCCGGTCACCGGGCGCAAGGGCCTGTTCGTCAGCGAAGGCTTCACCACCCGCATCAACGAGCTGTCGGCGGCGGAAAGCGACGCCCTGCTGCGTTTCCTCTTCGCCCACGCCACCCGCCCGGAGTTCACCCTGCGCTGGCGCTGGCAGGAGAACGACGTGGCCTTCTGGGACAACCGCATCACCCAGCACTTCGCCGTCGACGACTACCGCCCCGCCCGCCGCGTGATGCACCGCGCCACCATCCTCGGCGACAAGCCGTTCTGAACGGTCCCCTCCCGCTCCGATACGGAGCGGGGGCGAGCCGCTTGTCCACCGATCTTCGGACGGGTCCGAATGGCCTTCTGCCAGCCTTTTGCCAAGGCGCAACGCAGTTCCTGAAACCGGTGTGAACGTCGTTGCAAAGCTGGCTGTTGACCCCTTTCGCGGGTGGAACTGTCGCTATGCTGGGGCCCCTAAAGCAGTGTGTTCCACCACCGTCAGGGCCCGTCAGCCATGAGTGCAGCCATCTACATCGTTCCTGAGAAACCCGTCGCCGGGCTCGATGATTTCGTCCACGGCAGTACCGTCGTCCAGGTGGACGAAGTCGAGGTCGACGACCTCTGCAAACGGCTCAAGGTGAAGTCGCTGTGGGACTTCGTCAGCCAGGATCCGAACGAGTTCGCCGACCTGCTCGAAGGCCTCGAACTGGACGACCAGCTCGCCTGCGAGCAGTGGTTCAGCCCCGAGGACGGGCTGCGCACCGTGCGTGCCCTGCAGGGGCACCTGGTGAGCCAGCCGCGTTCGCTGTCCAACGCCGATGCCTTCCTCGAAGACCTGCAGGACTACGAGTGGGTGCTCAGCGCCCTCGCCGAGCAGGACGTGCGCTGGCATTTCGCCGTCGCCGTCTGAGCCCTCCCCCGGGCCCGGGGCCGGTCAGAGCCGGTCCAGGGCCTGCACGAAGTCGCCGATGATGTCGGCGGCGTCCTCGATCCCCACCGATACGCGGATGGTCCCCTCGTGGATGTCCAGCTCCGCCAGGGCCTCGGCCGACAGGGCGCGGTGGCTGGTCTTGCCCGGGTGGGTGATGCTGCTGGCCACGCCGGCCAGCGAGGGCGCGAACGCGGTGCGCTGCAGGCCGCGGATCAGGCCGTCCACCTCCGCCAGGCCACCCTTGAGGGTGAAGCTCAGCATGCCCGAGGCGCCCTTGGGGAACAGCCGCTGGGCCAGCGCGAAGTCCGGGTGCGAGGGCAGCCCCGGGTAGAACACCTTCGCCACCTGCGGATGGGCCTCCAGCGCTTCGGCCAGGGCCTGGGCGTTGGCGGAGTGGGCCTTCATGCGCAGGGCCAGGGTCTTGGCGCCACGGAAGGTCAGCCAGGCTTCGAAGGGGCTGGAACTGCCGCCGGCATTGATCTGGAAGCGCCGTGCCTGGGCGATCCACTCGGCGTCGCCGACGAGGATGCCGCCGGTGGCGTCGCTGTGGCCATTGAGGTACTTGGTGGTGCTGTGCAGCACCAGGTCGGCGCCAGCGGCCAGCGGGTTGTAGAGCGCCGGCGAGAGGAAGGTGTTGTCCACCAGCAGCTTGAGCCCGTGGGCCTTGGCCAGCTTGGCCAGGGCGGGGATGTCGCTGATGCGCACCAGCGGGTTGGAGGCCGTCTCGGTGTAGATCAGCCGCGTGGCCGGGGTGATGGCCGCCTCCACCGCCGCCAGGTCGTTGATCTCCACCAGGGTGGCGGTGATGCCGAAGCGCGCCAGCTCCTTCTCGATCAGGCTCTGGGTGGTGCCGTACAGCTCGCGGCTGGCGATCAGGTGGTCGCCGGCATTCAGCCGGCCCAGCAGCGCCGCACTCACCGAAGCCATGCCGGAAGCGGAGAACAGCGCCGCCTCGCCGCCTTCCAGGTCCCGCACCAGCTGCTCCAGCGCCGCCTGGTTGGGGTTGGCGATGCGGGTATACATGTAGTTGTCCGGGTTGCCGGCGAGGAAGTCGTCCACCTGCTCCAGGTTGTCGTAGACGAACACCGAGGACTCGTAGATGGGCAGCGTCTTGGGGCGGGTGACCATCTGCTGGTCGACGTCGTTGCCGCTGTGCACCGCGCGGGTGGAAAGGCCGGGTCTGGATTCAGGCATGGGGAATTCTCCAAAGGCAGGCGAGCGCGTGGGAGCGAATTCATTCGCGATGGACCGCGCAGCGGTCCCGGGCCTTGCAGCGCGTGCCTGCGGCACGCATTCGCGGATGAATCCGCTCCCACATAAAAAAAGAACGCCGACGATAGTCGAGACTCGTCGGCGTGAGGAGAGGCGCGGCGTTCGCCGCACCACCGTGGCTTGCGGTTGATCAGAAGGCCGGCACGACCGCGCCGGAGTATTTCTGCTCGATGAAGGCCTTCACTTCCGGGCTGGTCAGCGCGGCGGAGAGTTTCTTGATGGCGTCACTGTCCTTGTTGTCAGGACGGGCCACCAGGTAGTTCACGTAGGGCGAGCTGCGGTCTTCCAGCACCAGCGCGTCCTTGGACGGGTTGAGCTTGGCCTCCAGCGCGTAGTTGGTGTTGATCAGCGCCAGGTCGACCTGGTTCAGCACGCGCGGCAGCAGGGCCGCTTCCAGTTCCTTGAACTTGAAGTGGTGCGGGTTCTCGGCGATGTCCTTCGGGGTCGCCAGGGCGTTGCTCGGGTCCTTCAGCTTCAGCAGGCCGGATTTCTGCAGCAGGAGCAGGGCGCGGCCGCTGTTGCTGCCTTCGTTGGGGATGGCGATGGTGGCGCCGTCCGGCAGGTCCTTCAGGGATTTGTACTTGCTGGAGTAACCGCCGAAGGGCTCAACGTGCACGCCCTGCACGATCACCAGGTGGGTGCCCTTGCCGCTGTTGAAATTGTCCAGGTAGGGCTTGGTCTGGAAGTAGTTGGCGTCCAGGCGCTTCTCTTCCACCTGCACGTTGGGTTGCACGTAGTCGGTGAACACCTTCACCTCCAGATCGACCCCTTCCTTCGCCAGCTGCGGCTTGATCAGTTCGAGGATCTCGGCGTGGGGCACCGGGGTGGCGGCGACCACGAGCTTCTCGCCGGCGTGGGCCAGGGTGACGGAAAGGGCGGCAGCCAGAGCGGTCAACAGCAGGGACTTCTTCATGATGTTCCTTGATCTCAGGGGCTCCGGCTGGATCGTCAGCCATGAGCGGGGGTTCGGGTCCCGGCCTGGATGGTGCCGGGTTGGAGCGGACGTTACGGTGATTTTTTATAACGAACAAATACTAATTTTTTATTCATATATTCTTTTATGGAATTAAAAGACACCCCAGCCCGTACCCGACACGGTCCCCGTGCCCACATCGAATGTCGCCCTCGTGAATTGCCTGACCCGGCCCGCCTCACTAGAGTGGCGGCCTGTACCAGACACCCCCGGATGCCCGCCATGCTCGCCACTGCCCTCGCCCACTTTCCCCGCCTGGAACTGGTCACCGCACCGACCCCGCTGGAAAAGCTGGAGCGCCTGTCCCGGGAACTGGGGCGCGGCCTGTACGTCAAGCGCGACGACCTGACCCCCTTCGCCCTCGGCGGCAACAAGGTGCGCAAGCTCGAATACCTCGCCCAGGACGCCCTGGCCCAGGGCGCGGACGTGCTGGTCACCGCCGGCGCCATCCAGTCCAACCATGTGCGCCAGACCGCCGCCCTGGCTGCGCGCCTGGGCCTGGGTTGCGTGGCCCTGCTGGAAAACCCCATCGGCACCACCGACCGCAACTACCTGGAGAACGGCAACCGCCTGCTGCTGGACCTGTTCGGCACCGAGGTGCAGCAGGTGCCCAACCTCGACACCGCCGACCAGCTGCTGGCCGAGGCCGCCGAGCGCCTGCGCGCCGAAGGCCGCACCCCCTACGTGGTGCCCATCGGCGGCTCCAACGCCCTCGGCGCCCTGGGCTACGTGCGCGCCGGCCTGGAGCTGGCCGAGCAGATCCAGGCCAGCGGCGAGCGCTTCGCCGCCGTGGTGCTCGCCTCCGGCAGCGCCGGCACCCACGCCGGGCTCGCCCTGGCCCTGGAACACGCCCTGCCCGGCACCCGCGTGGTGGGCGTCACCGTGTCGCGCCCCGACGCCACCCAGCGCCCCAAGGTGGAAGGCCTGCTGCAGCGCACCGCCGAGCTGCTGGGCGTGCCGGTGCCCAACGGCCTGAAGGTGGAGCTGTGGGACCAGTACTTCGCCCCGCGATACGGCGAAGCCAATGCCGGCACCCTCGCCGCCGTACGCCGTGCCGCCGCCTGTGAAGGGCTGCTGCTGGACCCGGTCTACACCGGCAAGGCCTTCGCCGGTCTGCTGGACGGCATCGCCCGCCAGGCCTTCGACGGCGACGGTCCGCTGCTGTTCCTGCACACCGGCGGCTCACCGGCGCTGTTCGCCTATCATCCAGCGGGTGATGCGAACCACGACTTATAACCAGAAATGCATTTTGTGGTTTTTTATGTATTTAAACGAATATATGGAACTCCCTTAGAGTGGCGACCCTCCATTCGCCAACTGCCCCCGCGAGGCCCCTTATGCACGCAGCAACTCTCCGTCGTCCCGCCCTCTTCGCCAGCCTGGCACTGGCCCTCGGTCTCGGCCTGGCCGGCATCGCCGCCGCCGACCTGAAGGACATCCAGCAGAAAGGCGCCCTGAAGATCGGCCTGGAAGGCACCTACCCGCCCTTCAACTACCAGGACGAGAGCGGCAAGCTCACCGGCTTCGAAGTCGAGCTGGCACAAGCCCTGGCCAAGGAGCTGGGCGTGAAGGCCGAGTTCCAGCCGACCAAGTGGGACGGCATCCTCGCCGCCCTGGAATCCCGTCGCCTGGACGTAGCCATCAACCAGGTGACCATCTCCGAAGAGCGCAAGAAGAAGTACGACTTCACCACCCCCTACACCGTCTCCGGCATCCAGGCCCTGGTGCGCAAGGGCAAGGAAGGCGAGATCAAGACCGCCGCCGACCTGGCCGGCAAGAAGGTCGGCGTGGGCCTGGGCACCAACTACGAGCAGTGGCTGAAGGAGAACGTCCCGCAGGCCGACATCCGCACCTACGACGACGACCCCACCAAGTTCCAGGACCTCAACGTCGGCCGCATCGACGTGATCCTGGTGGACCGCCTGGCCGCCTTCGAAATGGTCGACAAGACCGGCGGCCGCCTGGCCGTGGCCGGCGAGCCCTTCTCCCGCCAGGAGGCCGGCATCGCCCTGCGCAAGGGCAACCCCGAGCTGCTCGCCGCGCTGGACAAGGCCCTGGCCAAGCTCAAGGCCGACGGCACCCTCAAGGCCCTGTCCGAGAAGTGGTTCAAGGCTGACGTGACCCAATGATCGAAGACGGCAGCCTGCAACTGGTGCTGGATTCCGCGCCCTTCCTGTTGAAGGGCGCGCTCTACACCGTGGTCCTCAGCCTCGGCGGCATGTTCTTCGGCCTGCTGCTGGGCTTCGCCCTGGCCCTGGCGCGCCTCTACGCCATCGCCCCGGTGCGCGGCCTGGCGCGGGTCTACGTGTCGTTCTTCCGCGGCACCCCGCTGCTGGTGCAGCTGTTCATCATCTACTACGGCCTGCCCCAGCTCGGCCTGGAGCTGAGCCCGCTGCTGGCGGCGCTGATCGGCTTCTCGCTGAACATGGCCGCCTACACCTCGGAAATCCTCCGCGCCGCCATCGCCTCCATCGACAAGGGGCAATGGGAAGCCGCCGCCAGCATCGGCATGAGCCGCAGCCAGGCGCTGACGCGCGCCATCCTTCCCCAGGCCGCGCGCACCGCCCTGCCGCCGCTGGGCAACAGCTTCATCTCGCTGGTCAAGGACACCGCCCTGGCCGCCACCATCCAGGTGCCGGAGCTGTTCCGCCAGGCGCAGCTGATCACCGCGCGCACCTTCGAGATCTTCACCATGTACCTGGCCGCCGCGCTGATGTACTGGGTGCTGGCCACCCTGCTGGCCCACGTCCAGGCGCGCCTCGAAGCCCGGGTCAACCGCCACGAACAGGACAGCTGATGATCACCGTCCGTAACCTGACCAAGTCCTTCAAGGGCCAGGCGGTGCTCAAGGGCATCGACCTGACCATCGAACCGGGCGAAGTGGTCGCCATCATCGGCCCCAGCGGCTCGGGCAAGACCACCCTGCTGCGCTGCCTCAACCTGCTGGAAGAGCCCGACGGCGGCACCCTCCAGCTGGGGCGGATCGAGATCGACGCCAACCAGCCCCTGAAGCAGCAGCAATGGCTGATCCGCCAGCTGCGCCAGCACGTCGGCTTCGTGTTCCAGAACTTCAACCTCTTCCCCCACCGCACCGCGCTGGAGAACGTCATCGAAGGCCCGGTGGTGGTGAAGAAGGAACCCCGCGAGCGCGCCATCGCACGCGCCCGCGCGCTGCTGGCCAAGGTCGGCCTGGCGGGCAAGGAAGACGCCTACCCCAAGCGCCTTTCCGGCGGCCAGCAACAGCGGGTGGCCATCGCCCGCGCCCTGGCGATGGAACCGGACGTGATCCTCTTCGACGAACCCACCTCCGCCCTCGACCCCGAGCTGGTGGGCGAGGTGCTGACCACCATCCGCGGGCTGGCCGAGGAGAAACGCACCATGGTCATCGTCACCCACGAGATGAGCTTCGCCCGCGACGTGGCCAACCGCGCGATCTTCATCGACAAGGGCGTGATCGTCGAACAGGGCGACGCCAAGACCCTGTTCAGCGCCCCGAAGGAAGAACGCACCCGGCAATTCCTCGCCAAGTTCCTGGTGGGCTAACGCCTATCGCTCTTGATCCTGTAGGGGCGACTTCAGTCGCCAAGCGGGCCGCAGGCCCGCCCTGCGGAATCCATGGGACCGCTGCGCGGTCCTTGGGCGAATGAATTCGCCCCTACAGCCGTAGCCCATTCGCCCCCTCAAACCGCTCGTTCCAACGCCCCCCGCAGGGTGGATGGCGCTCTTCCCATCCACCAGCGGAGTGGAGGGTGACGCCGATGGTGGACCGATAAAGTACGGTCCCCCCTACAGCCACAACGGACCACCAGGCGCTTGGTCGGTGACAGGGCCCGAATCCGCCAGACTGCCGGGTCATGACGCGGGAAAGCGCGTAGAATCCGCGCCCCCTCGCAACAAGCCCTGCCTCTTGCCATGAATCCCTCGACCCTCCTCTCCCTCCCCCTGCTCGCCCTGGCCCTTGGCGGCTTCGTCGTCGGCAGCAGTGAATTCATCATCATGGGCCTGCTGCCCGAGGTGGCCCAAGACCTCTCCGTGAGCCTCTCCGACGCCGGCCTGCTGGTCAGCGCCTACGCCATGGGCGTGGTCATCGGCGCGCCGCTGCTGGGCCCGCTGCTGGGGCGCCTGCCACGGCGCCAGGCGCTGCTGTGGCTGATGGGCGCCTACGCCCTGGGCAACCTCGCCTGCGCCCTGGCCCCCAGCTACGAATGGCTGCTGGCGGCGCGCATGTTCACCGCCTTCAGCCATGCCGGCTTCTTCGGCTGCGCCACCCTGCTGGCCGCCGAGCTGGCGCCGCCCCATCGCCGTGCCTCTGCCATGGCGCTGGTGCTCAGCGGGCTGACCATCGCCAACGTGCTCGGGGTGCCGGCCGGCGCCTGGCTGGGCCAGGCCACCAGCTGGCGGGTGACCTTCATGGTGGTGGCGGGCCTGGGCCTGCTGACGCTGCTGGCGCAGTTCCTCTGGCTGCCGGCCACCGCCAGGCCGCAGCCCAATGCCGCCGGTGCCTGGGACGGCATCTTCCGGCGCCCGGTGCTGCATGCGCTGGGGGTTTGCAGCCTGTCGTCGGTGGCGCTGTTCGGCGTGTTCACCTACATCAGCCCGTTGCTGCGCGATGTCTCCGGCTTCAGCCCGGAGCACGCCAATTTCGCCCTGCTGCTGTTCGGCATCGGCCTGACCCTCGGCAACCTGCTGGGCGGGCGCCTGGCGGACAAGGGCTTCCGCTTCGCCCTGCCCGGGGCCTTCGCGGTGAGCGCCCTGTGCCTGGTGGGGCTGTTCGTCTTCGCCCAGGTGCCGGTGCTGGCGCTGGCCTGCTTGTTCCTCTGGGGCGTGGCGAGCTTCGCCATCTCCTCGCCGCTGCAGTTGCTGCTGGTGGAACAGGCCGGCGAATCCGCCAGCCTCGCCGCCACCCTCAGCCACGCGGCCTTCAACCTGGGCAACGCCAGCGGTGCCTTCGTCGGCGGCCTGTGGCTGAGCACCGGGATGGGCCTGGCCAACCTGCCGCTGATGGGCGTGGCCGTGCTGGTCGCCACCCTGCTGGTGTGCCTGCCCCTGCCGCGCCTGCGCGCCACCCGCGAGCGCCTCCAGGCGACCGGGCAGATCCATTGATCCAGGCCCCGTGGGGTGACGCTGCACCCGTAGGAGGGATCGCGCTTCGCCGATCCACCGTCCAGCCCCGAGCCGCGCGCCGTGCATCGGAGTGATGGGCGGTATGAGCCCCACCCGTGTGATGGCGGTCGGGAGGGTTCGCGGTACGGAACCCCGGGAGCTGCGGGATCGGCCCGGGCGGGCTAGGCTCTGGCCTTTCCCATGCGACAGGAGCACAGACATGGAAGCGGAACGCCAGGCCATCGAGGCGGTGGTACGGGATTACGTGGAAGGCATGGTGCGGGCGGACGCGACGCTGTTGCGCAGCGCCTTCCACCCCGACAGCCGCATCGTCGGGCACTTCGGCCCGGACCTGCAGTGGCTCTCGCCGGAAGCCTTCATCGCCGGCCTGCAGGCCAAGGGGCCGGTGGTAGCCGAGGGCGAAGCGCCGGTGTGGCGGCTGGAGTCCCTGGACCTCACAGGCGACACCGCCCTGGCCAAGGTCACCGACGTCTACGCCGGCCTGGACTTCACCGATTACCTCTCGCTGCTGAAGATCGACGGCCGCTGGCGCATCGTGCACAAGCTGTTCCACCTGCACGGCTAAGGCCTGCCTCCGGGTGGGTCACATCGCGTCGCCCCACCCCTTGCCCCCTCGACGCCCTACCCCGCCAGCACCTCGGCGAACAGCTGGCGCAGGTTGTCCACATCGTTGGCCGCCAGCTGGCGCAGCTGCTGGGCGAGCTGTGCATAACTCGGTGCGGGCGGCAGGTTGAGGTGGTGCGGCAGGATCTCCTCGCCGTCGCTCACCAGCAGGGCGAAGTGGATGCTGTTCTCCAGCTCGCGGGTGTTGCCCGGCCAGGGGTAGCCCTCCAGCGCCGCCTGGGCCTGGGCGCCGATCAGCGGCAGCGGCAGGTCGAGGCGCTGGGCGTAGATGCCGAGGAAGTACTCGGCCAGCGGCAGGATGTCGTCCGGGCGCTCGCGCAGCGGCGGCAGTTCCACGCGCCCTTCGTTGAGGTACTGGTAGAGCCGCTCGTCGAACTTGCCGGCACGCACTGCCTGGGCCAGGTCGATGCTGGTGGCGGCCACCAGGCGCACGTCCACCGGGGTCGGTTGCTGGGCGCCGACGCGGGTCACCTCGCGGCTTTCCAGGGCCGCCAGCAGGCGCGCCTGGAGCGGCAGCGGCAGGTCGCCGATCTCGTCCAGGTAGAGCGTCCCGCCATTGGCCGAACCGAACCAGCCGGCGCGGCTGCTGGCCGAGCCGGCATGGGCGCCGGGGGCGTGGCCGAACAGCTCGGCCTCGGCGTAGGCCTTGCTGATGGCGCCGCAGTTGACCGCGACGAACAGCCCCGGCCGCTCGCTGGCGCGGTGGATCTGTCGCGCCAGCAGCTCCTTGCCGGTGCCGGTCTCGCCCTGGATCAGCACCGGCACGGCGGCCGGTGCCAGGTGTTCGATTTCCTCCCGCAGGCGCCGCGAACGGGCATCGACGAACACCAGCGCGCGGGCACGGATGCTCAGCGGGCTGCGGTCGGCGTCGGCGAAGGTCAGCAGGGGTTGGCCATTGGCTGGCTGGCTCATGGACGAAATCTCCCGCCGGGGCCTGCGCGCTGGCAGGTCCCGGACGTCACGCGATGAATGGAGGCGCGCCCGGCTCAGGCGCGCAGGCGGGCCAGTTGCTCGATGCGCCCCTGCAGGCGGTAGAGGTAGGCGAAGCCCTGCTCCCAGCGCTGGTGGCCGGACTTCACGTTGATGTGCCCGGCGCCGGCGAGGATGGCCGGCTCGGCGCCCCAGTCACGGGCCAGTTGCAAGGCCCGCTGCGGGCTGGCCGCGTGGTCGTTGTCGGAGCCCACCAGCAGTGTGGGGAACGGCAGGGCCATGCGGGGGATCGGCGCGAAGCCGGTGAGCGCCTCCGGGCAGCCGGGGCGCTCCACATCCGCCGGGGCGACCAGCAGCGCACCGCGCACCCGGCGCAGCACGTCCGGATCGGCCTGGGCCGCCCAGTGGGCCACGGTGACGCAGCCCAGGCTGTGGGCGACGAGGATCACCGGGGTGCGTTCGGCATCGATGGCGCGCTCCAGCGCCGCCACCCAGGCCGCGCGGTCGGGTTGGTCCCAGTCGGCCTGCTCCACCCGCTGCGCGTTGGGCAGCGTGCGCTCCCAGTGGCTCTGCCAATGGTCGTCGGGGGAGCCCTGCCATCCTGGCAGGATCAAGTAGCGAATGGCCTGGCTGCGCATGGCGAGCCCTCCTTGCGAGACGTTCGATGAAGGGCAGTCTAGGGGCTCGTCATATATCTGTTAAGGAATAAGAATTTATTTACTTATGCATTATTAGCTTATAGCTGCAGGTCATCCTCGCCCCACCAGACCGAACGAGTAGGATGAGCCCCTCGCTCCCCAGCACCGGAACGCGGCGCCATGCAGATCGACGACGAGCTGACCCTGAAGAAACTGGAGACCTTCCTCGCCTTCATGCGCGCGGGCAACCTGTCCCGCGCGGCGGCGGCGCTGGGCACCAGCAACGTCAGCGTGCACCGCGCCATCCACTCCCTGGAGAGCGCCCTGCGCTGCCCGCTGTTCAAGCACGAGGGGCGCAACCTGACACCGCTGGAAAGCGCCTACGTGCTGGAGGAGAAGGCCCAGAAGCTGGTGCAGGACGTGCTCGACATGGTGCGCCTGACCCGCGAGGCGGCGGGCTTTTCCGCCGAGCGCTTCAAGCTCGGTGCGCTCTATTCGCTGACGGTGAAGACCGTGCCGCAACTGGTGATGGGCCTGAAGATCCGCCGCAGCGAGCTGAACATCGACCTCACCCTGGGCTCCAACGCCGACCTGCTCTACCGCCTGAAGAACCTGGAGCTGGACGCCATGCTGGTGTCCCTCGACGAGAGCGTCAGCGACCCGGACTGCGAGCAGCTGCCGCTGTTCTCCGACGACATCTTCCTCGCCGTGCCCACCGACTCGCCCTTCGCCGAGCAGCCGGAGGTGGACCTGGCGGACCTGGCCGACTCCACCTTCATCACCCTCACCCAGGGCTTCGCCACCCACCGCGACGGCGCGCGGGTGTTCCAGCAGGCGGGCTTCGAGCCAAAGGTGGCGATGCAGGTGAACGACATCTTCACCCTGCTCAGCATGGTCAGCTCCGGGGTCGGCTACGCCCTGCTGCCCGGACGCATCGCAGCGGTGTACGAGAACCGCGTGAAGCTGATCCCGCTGCAGGCGCGCTACCGCCTGCAGCAGCACATCGGCGTGGTCTTCCTCAAGGCCCGCGAGCGCGACCCCAACCTGCTCGCGCTGCTGGCCGAATGCCGCATGTACAGCCTGCGGCAGGGCCCGCACTGACCGCCGTCGAAAAACCCGGCGAGCCCCTCAGCCGGCCAGGCCGCGCATCATGAAGAACAGCAGCGACGGGCCCAGCAGGCAGCCCAGGGCGGTGTAGAAGGCGGCGGTCAGGCAACCGTAGGGCACCAGCTTCGGATCGGTGGCCGCCAGGCCCCCGGCCACGCCGCTGGAGGTGCCCATCAGGCCGCCGAAGATCACCGCCGTGCGCGGGTTGTCGAGGCCGATGAAGGGCGCGACGAAGGGCGTCGCCACCATCACCAGGATGGCCTTCACCAGGCCGGCGGCGATGGACAGCGCCATTACCTCGGAGCTGGCGCCGATGGCCGCGCCGGTCACCGGGCCGACGATGTAGGTCACCGCCCCCGCGCCGATGGTGGTCAGGCTCACCGCGTCGGTGTAGCCGAAGGCCAGCGCCACGCCGACCCCGGCGACGAAGGAGGTGCCGATGCCGAGGAACAGCGCCACCACCCCGGACACGCCGGCGCGCTTGAGTTCCTCAATGTTCACCCCGAAGGCCGTGGCGACGATGGCGAAGTCCCGCAGCATGGCGCCGCCCAGCAGGCCGATGCCGGACAGCAGCGGCACGTCCACCAGGCCCTTCTGCCCGCCGGTCATCACCCCGCCCACGTAGGACAGCACCAGGCCGAGGAAGATGGCGATGGCCGAGCCGTGCAGGCGGCCCCGGGTGAGCGTGGCGGAGAGCCAGTAGGACAGCCACATGGTGACGCCGATGACGGCGAAGCCGCTGATCAGCCCGTAGCCGTTGATCACTTTCAGCATGGATTCGTACATGGCGGTCACCGTTGCGCAGGCTTCAGGGCATCAGCGGCGGCTGCCGCGTCGGGCTTCTTTTGGCCGAGGCGGTCCAGCACCGGGACCATGGCGAAGCCGAGGACCACCGCCGCGATGCCGGCGAGGATCGCCATGGGCCCGCCGGACAGCGCGCCGAGCACGTTCTGCTGGGCGGCCATGGCGACCACGATGGGGATGTAGATGGCGCTCCAGAATTCCACCCCCTGCTCGCTCTTGGCGCCCATCAGGCCGCGCTTGTGCAGGGCGCTGCCGACGAAGATGAGCAGCAGCATGGCGATGCCGACACCGCCGACGTTGGCGGGAACGCCCAGGAGCTTGCCCAGGAGTTCGCCGATGAACAGGCCGACAAGGGTGCACAGGGCCAGGAAGGCCACACCGTAGATGATCATTGTTGTTGTCCTCGTGTTCGGGTCGAAGTGGCTTGTTTTTATCCTTCGAGTTGCACGGCGCTTATCGGGAGTGCTCCACCTCCTGGCGCAACAGGGCGTCCAGCGTATCCAGGCGGGCGCCCTGAAAGGCGATCACCGTTCCTTTTTCGAACACCCGCCGCGCCAGGCCGCTGAGCACGGCGCCGGGGGGCAGCTCGATGAACAGGCCCACGCCGCGCTCATAGGCGGTGCGCAGGGTGCCGTGCCAGTCGACCACGCGGCACATGTTGAAGGCGAGGTCGTCGCGCAGGCGCTCCGGGTCGTGGATCGGCCGCGCGGTGGTGCCGCTGAGGTAGCGGATCGCCGGGCGCCGCAGCGGCACCTCGGCGAAGGCCGCCGCCAGCTCACGGGCCGGCGCTTCCAGCAGTGGGCAGTGGGACGGCACGCTCATCGCCAGGCGCTTCGCCAGGCCGGCCCCCAGGGTGCGGGCCCGCTCGGCGATGGCGGCCATGGCGGCGTCGCTGCCGGCGATGACGATCTGGTTGTCGGCGTTGAGGTTGCCGATGAACACCGGGCCCTCGGCCTCGGCCAGCAGCCCTTCCACCGTGGTCAGGTCCAGCCCCTGCAGGGCGGTCATGCCGTAGCCCTGTGGATAAGCCCGCTGCATCAGCTCGCCACGCAGGGCCACCAGGCGCAGGGCATCGGCGAAGTCCAGGGCGCCGGCCACCACCGCCGCCGGGTAGGCGCCGATGGACAGCCCGGCGACGTAGTCCGGCGCCGGGCTGCGCGCCAGCAGCAGGCGGGCGCTGGCGACCCCGGCGATGAGCAGGCAGAGCTGCACCGCACGGGTGGAACGCAGGGCCTCGGCGCTGTCGAGCCGGGCCAGGTCCTCCCCCAGCACCTCGGCGGCCTCGTCCAGGCAGGCACGCACTTCCGGCGCTGCCGGCAGGGCCTGGAGCATGCCGGGCTGCTGGGCACCCTGGCCGGGAAAGGCGAACAGGCTGCTCATGCCGCGTCCTCCCGGGGCTGCCAGGGGTTATCCACAAGCCGCGCGCCGGCATCGCACTTGAGCAGCACGCTGCGGGCGCTGCCGCCCCACTCGCGCAGGGCCACGCCGCCTTGAGGGGTCTGCAGTTGCAGGTCGACGCGGCAGGGCAGGTCTTCGAACAGCACCAGCAGCTCCCGCGCCCAGGCGCGCGGCAGGGGCTCGGCGGTGCGCAGCAGCAGGTCGAGGTCACTCTCCGCGTGCAGCACGTCGCGTCCGGTGGCGAGCTGGTAGCCCACCCCGCCAGTGGGGCCCCAGGGCAGGCCGAGGGCGTCCATCAAGGGCGTCACCTGGGCCAGGGCCCGCAAGGCCGGCAGTTCGCCCGGCGCGCGCAGGCGCAGTTGCTCGGGGGCGAGGCGTCGCTGTACGGCGGCGACCGGCATGCAGGCGGCGAAACGCTCGGCGCGGGTGGCGCCACGCACCCCCACGGCCACCTGGCCCGCCGGGCAGCACGCACGGCGCACCACCACCGGCAGCCCGGCGGCCAGCACCTGCCGCGCCCAGGCCGGGGCCTCGACGGGCAGCTGGTCCGGGGCCAGGCCCCAGAGCAGGTCGTGTGGCTGGAGGCGGTCCATGGCGGGCTCCCGGCCGGGCCTTACCACTGCGCCCGCAACTGGGCACGCACCGCCGAGGAGGCGGCGCGGTTCTCGGCGCCCAGGCGGTTGGACAGGTCGGTGCCGGTGCCGATGTCCGCCACGGCGCGCACCAGGCAGTCGCGCACCCGGTCGAGGTCGGCGGCGCCGGGGCTGTCGGGGTTATCCACAGCCAGGCGCTCCCAGAGCAGGCCGAGGGAGGCGTAGTTGTCCAGGTCGTAGGCCATGGGCGGCACCTTGGCCGCCAGGGCTTCCAGCTCGTCGACGCTGCGCAGGGTGATGCGTGCGGCGGCGGCCTTGCCCATGGCGTGGACCATCACCCCGGCATCGTCCAGGGCGATCAGCCGCTGGGCCTGGTAGCCGTGGGCGAGAAAGGCGCCGGACATGGCCTTGCCCACCAGCAGGCCGATCACCGGGTGCCCGGCCAGGCGGGCACGGGCGTAGGCGTCCACCGCGCCGGCCAGGGCCTGGTGGATGCCCAAGGCCTCTTCGCGGCGGCCGTAGGCCTGGCTGGGCACGTCCACCACGGCCACCAGCACGCGCTTGTCGGCACGCCCCGCATCGGCCTGGATGGCGTCATCCACGGCCTTGGCCAGGCCCCAGCCTTCCAGCAGCCCCACCTCGCCGTTGCGGGCGCGGGGGAAGGGGTTGCGCGGGTCGGGCACCACGGCGATGAAGCGCGCGGCGCGGCTGCCCACCTCGCCGTCGATCACCTGCACCGAAGCGGGGAAGCCCGCCAGCGGGGTGCCGCCGGCCAGGCCGTGCAGCCAGTTCAGTCCTCGGCTCATTGCAGCTCTCCCTGGTAGAGGGCGCGCACCTGGGCGGCGTCCAGTTGGTCACAGTCCTCCCCCAGCCGGGCCAGGCGGGCGAGGAATTCGTCGGGGCGGCGGCAGCGCGGGGCGGCGGGTTCGCCGGCCGCCAGCAGGCCGGCCAGGGCCTCGCGCAGGGCTGCCACGTCATCGGCCACGTAGGCGTCGGCCAGGGCGCAGGCGTGGCGCTGTTCGCCACCGGTGAGGCTCCAGATGAAGGGCCGGTCGCGGGCGTCGTATTCCTCGATGCCGGCTTCCTGCTCGATCACCTGGGGGCCGTTGAGGCCCAGGCGCGCCTCGCGGGTCACCAGCAGGTGGCTGCACAGGCCGGCGGCGATGGACATGCCGCCGAAGCAGCCGACGGCACCGGCGATCACGCCCACCACCGGCTGGTGCTGGCGCAGGGCGACGATGGCGGCCTGGATCTCGGCGATGGCGGCCAGGCCCAGGTTGGCTTCCTGCAGGCGCACGCCGCCGGTTTCCAGCAGCAGCACGGCGGCGGTGGGTATGCCCTGGCGGTTGTCTTCCACCGCCAGCTCCAGGGCGCCGGCGATCTTGGCGCCGCCGACCTCGCCCAGGCTGCCGCCCTGGAAGGCGCCCTCGATGGCGGCGATTACCAGGGGGCGGCCGTCGAGGCTGCCCTTGGCCACCACCACGCCGTCATCGGCCTGGGGCACGATGCCCTGCTGCACCAGCCAGGGCGACATGAGGCGATCGAAGGGGCCGAGCAGCTCGCGGAAGCTGCCGTCGTCCAGCAGCGCGCGGGCGCGCTGGCGGGCACCCAGTTCGACGAAGCTGCGGGCCGCCAGCAGGCGGGCGGTATCAGTCATGGGCCACCTCCTCCAGGGCCTGCTCCAGGCGCAGGCGCACCACTCCCGGCGTGGCGCCGAAGTCGTGGATGTCGATGTTCAGGGCCGGCAGCTGCTGGCCGGCGAAGAGGCGCTGGAACAGCTGCGTCCAGCGCGGGCCGCTGCCGTTCACCGAGGTGATCACCTGGATCGCCAGGGTGCCGGCACGGCCGGGCTCCAGCAGCACTTCCAGGTCGCCGGAGCCGACGCAGCCCACCAGGGCGCGGCCGCGAGCGGGTTGCCCGGCGGGGAATTCGAAGGTCAGGGTTTCCATGTCACAGGCTCCCGGCTTGATCGAGGAACAGGCAGGCGGCCAGCAGGTCGGCGGCTCCGCCCGGGGATACGTTGAGGGCCAGCAGGCGTGCCTCCAGTGCGCGCAGCTGACGGCGCCCGGCGAGGCTGGCGGCGCCCCCGGCGGCGAGCACCGCGCGGGCACCGTCGCGGGTGGCCTGCAGCCCCTCCGGGCCGGCGCGCCAGAGCACGCAGGTGTCGGACAGCTCGGCCATGATTGCCAGCAGCGCATCGAGCCGGGCGTTCTGCTCGCCGGCTCCGGCCGCGCGGCTGCGCTGCAGCTGTGGCAGGCCGTGGTCGAGGGCGGCGGGGAAGCCCAGCTGGGCTTCTTCCCGCGCACCGCGCACGCCGTAGCGACGGCACACCTCGGCCCCGTGGCTGCGCGGCGCGGGGGCGGCCGGGTCGTCGATCAGGGCAATGCGCGCGGCCCGCAGGGCGATGGCGCGGGCGTCGCGGCTGTCGGGCTCCAGCGCCCAGGCCGCCACCAGCAGGCCGAGTGCCCAGATGGCCCCCCGGTGGGTGTTGACCCCAGCGGTGGTGGCGAGCATCGCCGCCTCGCCTTCGCGGCCGATGCGGCCCAGGGCTTCGCGCAGGGGCACGCCGACCTCGCCGTGCTGCAGGGCAGCCTCGGCCATCTGCCGGAAGCAGGGCCAGAGCGACAGCGCCGAGGCGTGCATCAGGCCCAGGTGCAGGTCGGTGTGGGCACCGCTGCCGCGCCGGTCCACCAGGCCCGGCTTGGGCGTGAGGTCGGCCTCGTCGATCAGGGCGTCCACCGCCCGGTCCGCCAGCCAGTCGGCCAGGGGCAGGTCGGCGTCGCGTAACGTGAGTGCGCTCATCACCAACTCCTGAAACGGGCGGGCGGGTTGTAGAGGCCGCCGGACCACTCCACCAGCTCGGCGATGCTCTTGGCCGCGAGCAGCTCGCGGCTGGCGTCGGTGCGGCGGATGCCGAGGTCCTCGGGCAGGGCGATGAGCCCTTCGCGGCGCATGCGCTCGGTGTCCCTGGGGTCGTGGCGCAGGCCGATGGCGGAGACCCCGGCGACGGCGGCGATCATGGCGCGGCGTTCCTCATCGGAGCGCGCCTTGTACAGGTAGGCGATGCCTTCCTCGGTGAGCAGGTGGGTGACGTCGTCGCCGTAGATCATGATCGGCGCCAGGGGCATGCCGGTCTTCCGGGCCACGTCGACGGCGTCGAGGGTCTCGACGAAGGTGGGTTTGCCGCCTTCCTGGAAGGTCTCGACCATCTGCACCACCAGTTTCTTGCCGCGCGCCAGCAGGGCCTCGGGTTCGGCGCGCATGTCCAGCCAGGCGGGGGTGGAGTGGCGCCGGCCGCGCGGGTCGTGGCCCATGTTCGGCGCACCGCCGAAGCCCGCCAGGCGGCCCCGGGTGACGGTGGAGGAATGGCCGTCGCCGTCCACCTGCAGGGTGGCGCCGATGAACAGGTCCACCGCGTACTGCCCGGCCAGCTGGCACAGCATGCGGTTGGAGCGCATCGAGCCGTCGCGGCCGGTGAAGAACACGTCCGGGCGCTGGGCGATGTAGCCCTCCATGCCCAGCTCGGTGCCGAAGCAGTGCACGCTTTCCACCCAGCCGGTCTCGATGGCGGGGATCAGCGTCGGGTGCGGGTTGAGCGTCCAGTTGCGGCAGATCTTGCCCTTCAGCCCCAGGGACTCGCCGTAGGTGGGCAGGATCAGCTCGATGGCGGCGGTGTTGAAACCGATGCCGTGGTTGAGGGACTGGACGTTGTGTTTCTCGTAGATGCCGCGGATCGCCATCATCGCCATCAGCACGTGCACCGGCTTGATGTGGCGCGGGTCGCGGGTGAACAGCGGCTCGATGTAGAAGGGCTTGTCGGCCACCACCACGAAGTCCACCCAGGAGGCGGGGATGTCCACGCGCGGCAGGTCGCGCACGTCGTCCACCAGCTGGTTGACCTGGGCGATGACGATGCCGTCGGAGAAGGCCGTGGGCTCCACCAGGGCCGGGGTGTCCTCGGTGCTGGGGCCGGTGTAGAGGTTGCCCTCGCGGTCGGCCATGAAGCCGGCCACCAGGGTGACGTTGGGGATCAGGTCCACCACCAGCCGCGAGTACAGCTCGATGTAGGTGTGGATGGCGCCGACTTCCAGCAGGCCGTCTTCCATCAGCTGGCCGATGCGCAGGCTCTGCGGGCCGGCGAAGGAGAAGTCCAGCGTGCGGGCGATGCCGCGCTCGAACAGGTCCAGGTGCTCGGCGCGGCTGACGCTGGGCATGATCATGTGCAGGTCGTGCAGGCGGCCGGGGTCTGCCTTGGCCAGGGCGCGGGAGAGGAAGTCCGCCTGCTTCTGGTTGTTGCCTTCGAGCACCACCCGGTCGCCGGGGGCGATCAGGGCTTCGAGGGCCTCGACGATACGCTCGCCGGGCAGCACCGCGCCGTCGGCGAGGTGGCGCACGCGGTCGAGGCGGCGCTGCTTTTCCGCGCGCCGACGCGACCACTGCGGCGGGGAGGTGGGTGTTGTTGTCATGGTGGCTCCACGGGTTCCGCTGTCGTGGAGCGA
Organism: Pseudomonas sp. SLBN-26; assembly: GCF_006715895.1. Classification (NCBI taxonomy): domain Bacteria; kingdom Pseudomonadati; phylum Pseudomonadota; class Gammaproteobacteria; order Pseudomonadales; family Pseudomonadaceae; genus Pseudomonas; species Pseudomonas sp. SLBN-26. The sequence continues at coordinate 4,606,012 of NZ_VFOB01000001.1, read as the reverse complement.
ACCTTAGGAGCGCGACCGGCTGGTCATCAATCAAGCCCGGCGGCGGATCGTTACGGCCAGATTAACGATCCGCTGCGGTGGGGGCCGGATGTAGGGCGGACCCCGCTTCACCGGTCCACCACGCGGAGTAGACCGGTACTCAGAACTCCAGGGTGCTGGAGAGCTGCACCAGGCGTGGGTCGCCGACCGAGACGTTGAGCTGGTTCACCGAGGAGCTGTAGTAGGTCTTGTCGAAGATGTTTTTCACATTCAGCTGCAGCTTCAGGCGGTTGTCACCTAGCGGGGTTTCGTAGCTGGCGAAGGCATCGGCGACCACGTAGTGCGGCAGGTTGAAGGTGTTCTCCGCATCCCCTTCGCGGGAGCCGACATAGCGACCACCACCGCCTACGCGCAGGCGATCACCCTCGAACAACGGGCCGAAGTCATAGACGGCGGAGAGTGAGCCGGTGTGCTTGGCGACGTTCTGCAGCTCGTTGCCCTTGAGCTTGGGATCCTTGGTCACTTTGGCGTCGAGCAGGGCGAAGGTGCCGATCAGGCTGAGGTTGTCGGTGACCTGGCCGGTGAGGTCCAGTTCGATGCCCCGGGAGCGCACTTCGCCGGCGGCGCTGGCGATGGTGTCGGTCCGACCATTGACTGTCACGTTCTGGGTGACCAGGACGTTCTCCTTGACGATATCGAACAGCGCCAGGGTGCCGGTGATGCGCCCCGGCATATCCAGCTTGGCGCCGATCTCCCAGGACTTGCCCTCCTCCGGCTCCACCGTGTTGATCGATGCGTTGTTGGTGAGCGGCGCGATGGTGGAGTTGGGCTTGAACGACTCGGTGTAGCCGCCGTAGAGGGACAGCTCGTCGGTCATCTTGTAGACCAGGCCGACGCGGGGCACCCACACCTGGCCGTCGATATCGGTGTTCTTGTTGAAGGGGCGACCGCGACCGGCGAGCTGGTCGTAGAGCTGGTAGCGGGCACCGGCGATGAAGATCCACTGCTCGTTCAGATGCACCGAGTCCTGGAAGAAGGCGGACTGGGTGACCACGCGATCGGTCTGGTCGCTGTCACTGGCGAATACGGTGGTGGGCACCGGAACCTGACCATAGACCGGATTGGTGTAGCTGAGACGGCGGGTGGTGTTCTGGCGGATCAGGTCTTCGCGATAGAACTTGCGGTACTCGTGGTCCACGCCCATCAGCAGGTCGTGCTGCATGCCGGCGAGTTGCACCTTGCCGTCCAGGTCGAAGGTGGCGAAATGCTCGGTGCTCACCGCGCCCCGGGTGCCGTCCAGGCGGCGGCCAACCGTTCCGGTGGCGACGTCGATCCCGGTGACCCGCGCCTGGTAGTCGTCATAGGTGTCGCGGTTGTAGCTGTAGGCGAAGTGGGCCTCCCAGTCTTCGCTGAGCTGATGCGAGAGGTCGAAGATGGTCAGGTCCGAGCGGCCTTCGGTGATGTTGTAGGGCTCGTCCAGGCGGCGCTCTACTGGGATGTTCAGCGGCTTGCCACCGACGAAGAGAGTGCCGCGGTCGAAGGGCACCGAGTACTCGCGGTGCTCGAAGCTGAGGTTCACCGTGGTGTCTTCGCCGTACCAAGCGAAGGACGGGGCGAAGGTCTTGTCGCGGTTGTGGCCGAAGTTGCGCCAGTAGTCCGCGTCGTCGTAATCGGCGATCACCCGGTAGGCCAGGCCGGAATCCCCCAGCGGGCCGGTGACGTCGAGGGTGCCGCCGCTGCCGTCCTTGCCGTCGCCGTAGGTGGAGGCGCGCGCGGTGATGGCGCGGTAGGCCTGCAGTTGCGGCTTCTTGCTGATGACGTTGATCACGCCGCCCGGGTCGAGGATGCCGTAGAGCATCGAGGACGGGCCCTTGAGTACTTCCACCCGCTCGGCACTGGCGGTGAGGTTGCGGCCCTGGATGGTGCGCATGCCGTCGCGCAGGATCGAGCCGTCGCGGTTGTCGCCGAAGCCGCGCTTCATCACCGCGTCCAGGGTGCTGCCGAGGGTGTTGGCCTGGGTGATGCCGCTGACGTTGGCCAGGGCGTCGTCGAGGTTCTGTGGCTGCTGGTCCACCAGCGCCTGGGCCGGGACCACGGCCACCGCCTGGGGGATGTCCAGCAGCGGGGTGTCGCTGCGGGCCAGGCGGGTGGTGGGCGGTGGCTGGTAGCTGGCGGCGCTCTCCGCCTGGCGGGTGCCATCGACGTTCACCGCGCCCAGGTCGAGGGCGTCGGAGCTGGCCACCGGCACCAGCGTCAGGGTGCCCGGCGCCGCCTCGGTGAAGCTGAAGCCGCTGCCGGCCAGCAGGCGTGCCAGGGCCTGCTCGGCGCTCATCCGGCCCTTCACGGCCGGCGCATTGCGCCCTTCCGGCAGGGCCTGGGTGTAGACCACCGCCAGCCCGGTGTTGCGGGTGAAGGCAGCCAGGGCCGGGGCCAGGGGCTGCGCCTCGATGGCGAAGACCTGCTCCCGCGCCAGCGCCGCCGGGGCCTCGGCCAGGGCCTGGGGCACCCAGGGGGCACTCCCCAGGGCGAGCAGGGCCGAGACCAGTCCGAGGCGCTTGAAGGCGCCGCGCTGCAACCGCGATGAGCTGTGATTCATGTAAGGCGTACCCCTGGCTGTGGCTTCTCGTTGCGAATAAATCGCATTCCATCACCCCTACACGGATGCCGAGCGGGAACACCTCACCCCTGCCCTGAAGTTTTTTTCCACAGGCGGCAGGCGACGTCGGAACGGCGCAGACGGTTTTCCACAGGCCACGGCGTTGCCATGACCGACAGGCGGGGGAGACGCGAGAAGGAAGGGCAGCGGAACGTGGCTGACAGCTCAGCGCAGGAGCATCACCCGGCCCAGCACTTCGTGGCGCTGGAAGCCGAGCACGGCGCCCAGGGCATCCACCACGGCGCGGGGGTCGTTGTTGGGGAAGCTGCCGCTGACCCGTTGCCCGGCGAGGTCGGTGTCCAGCAGCAGGATGCGGCCCGGGTAGTAGCGGCCCAGCTCGTCGAGCACGTCGGCCAGCGGCGTCTTGTAGAAGGTCAGCCGGCCCTGGCGCCAGGCCAGCTGGGCCTCGGCATCCACCGGGTAGACCTCGCCCCCGCGGCCGTCGAGGTAGCGCACCTGCTGGTTGGCGGTGAGCACCTGCTGCGGGGCATCCGCCCGGGCGCGGACGCCCACCCGCCCCTGCTCCACGGTGACCCGTGCGCCGCCGAGCTGCAGGCGCACGCCGAAGCGGGTGCCCAACACGCGGGCCTCGCCCCCGGCCGCTTCCACCACGAAGGGCGGCTCGCCATGGGTGACCTGGAAGTAGGCACCGCCCCGGTGCAGCACCACGTGGCGCTCATCGGCGCGGTAGTCGACGCTGAGGGCGCTGTCGGCATCCAGCACCACCCGAGAGCCATCGGCCAGGGTGAGGGTGCGCACTTCCCCCGGCGCGGACACGTAGTCGGCACCCAGGTCCTGCAGGCGGTCCAGCGGGTGCCAGCCGCCGGCCCACACCATCAGCACCAGGCTGGCGGCCATGGCCAGCACGCCACCCCAGCGGGCGCGCCGTTGCGAGGGCACGGAACGCGGCGCCAGGTACTGGCGCAGCTGGTCCGCCTCCTCCTCCGCCAGCAGCGCGGCGGCCGGCCAGGTGCGGCGCCAGAGCGCTTCGGCCTGGGCGTAGGCATCGATGTGGCGGACGTCGGCGTAGAGCCAGCGCTCGAAGGCCTCGCGCTGGCCGGCATCGGGATCGTCCTGCATGCGCCCCGCCCACAGCCAGGCCGCCTGTTCGACGGCGCTCTGGCGAGGGCTGGCCGCTGGCGGCCGCTGTGGATCGGGCTTCATCAGGTCGCGCTCCCGGGCGATGGGCCGGCGGAGGGCTCCGCCAGGCTGGCCTTGCAGGCCTCCAAGGCGCGCATCATATGTTTTTCCACCGCGCTCTGGGACAGCCCCATGGCCTGGGCGATCTCGCCGTAGGTGCGGCCGTGGATGCGGTTGAGCAGGAAGATGTGCCGGGTGCGTTCGGGCAGCGCACGCAGGGCTGCCTGCACGTGGCGCAGGTCGTGTCCGGCGGCCAGGGCCGCCTCCGGGTCGGCGGGCTCCGGCAGGTGCTGCTCGGCCAGCAGGCCGGCCTCGGTACGCGAGCGCGAACCCTCGCTGCGCAGGTGGTCGATGGCCATGTTGCGCGCGCTGCGCAGCAGGTAGGTGGCGAGGTCCTCCACCTGGGCATCGGCCCGCCGCCAGAAGCGCAGGAACAGCTCCTGCACCAGGTCCGCCGCCGTGGCCCGGCAGCGCACCTGGCGATTCACCAGCGCCTCCATGCGCGAGCGCTCGGCGAGGAAGGTGCGCAGCAGCACCTCGCGCGGCGCGGCTTTCGCGCGCTCGGCCTCGGCAAGGGTCGGCGGGAGGGGCTGGTCGGGCATGGAGAAGCCGGCGGGGCCAGGAAGGGAGCGAGATGATAATGCTTATCAAATAGACCTGACTAGGGACGATCCCCCTGCCGCCGACCGGTGACTGCCTTTAAAATGGCCGCCCCATGGACGACACGACCCCACCCCGAATGGACAAACGCCTTACCACCCTCAGCAAGTACCTCAGCTACCTCCTGCGCCACCAACCCGGCGCCATCGGCCTGACCCTGGACCGCGAAGGCTGGGCCGACCTCGACACCCTCATCCGCCTCGCCCGCGCCGCTGGCCAGGCCATCGACCGCGAGCAGGTGCTGGAGGTGGTGGCGAGCAACGACAAGAAGCGCTTCAGCCTCTCCGACGACGGCCAGCGCATCCGCGCCGCCCAGGGCCACACTGCCGCCGGCGTGGCCATCGACTACGCCGAGCAGGTGCCGCCGGAGTACCTCTTCCACGGCACCGCCTCGCGCTTCATGGAGGCCATCCGCGCCCAGGGCCTGCGCCCCGGCCGCCGCCACCATGTGCACCTCTCGGACCAGCGCGACACCGCCATCGCCGTCGGCACCCGCTACGGCCAGCCGGTGCTGCTGCGCATCGCCGCCGCACGCATGCACCAGGCCGGGCATCGTTTCTACCGGGCGGACAACGGCGTGTGGCTGGCCGATGCCGTGCCGCCGGCGTTCTTCGAGGTGGAGGATTGAGGGCCACGCCCCACCGCTCTGCCCCACCGCCGGGGCGGTGAACACGGCCGGGCCGGCTACAGGGCGCATCGGCCCCGCGTGGTCATAAAAAAGGCCGCCCGCCCCCTGCCTGAAGGCGGGCAGCCAATCCTTCAGCGAGCGGTAATCACCGCCAGCTTGGTGATCCCGGCCCGCTCGATGGAAGCCATGGCCTTGGCCACCGCGCCGTAGTCCACCTTGTCGTCGGCCTGCAGCTGCACCCGCAGCTCGGCATCCTTGGCCTTGGCGGCCTCCAGGTTGGCCTGCAGCAGGTCGGGCTGGATCTCGTCCTTGTTGATGAACACCTTGCCCTCGCCATCGATGCTCACCACCAGCGGGTCCTTCTGGTCCGGCGGGGCGACGGCCTCGGTCTTGGGCAGGTTGATGGGGATGGCGTTGGTGAGCAGCGGCGCGGTGACGATGAACACCACCAGCAGCACCAGCATCACGTCCACCAGCGGGGTGACGTTGATCTCGGAGAGGACCTCGTCGCTGTCCTGGGTGGAGAAGGCCATGTCAGGACGCCTCCTTCACGGCGCCGGCCGCACGGGCCGGAGCGGGGTTGACGATCAGCCTGAAGGCGCTCTTCTGGGCCAGCAGGTAGAAGTCGTGGGCGAAGTCCTCGAGGTCGGCGGCGGTCAGCTTGAGGCTGCGCAGGAAGTAGTTGTAAACCAGCACCGCCGGCACCGCGACGGCGATGCCCACCCCGGTGGCGACCAGCGCCGCACCGATGGGGCCGGCCACGGTCTCCAGGCTGGCGGAGCCGGCCAGGCTGATGCCCTTGAGCGCCTCCATGATCCCCCACACGGTGCCGAACAGCCCGATGAAGGGCGACGTAGAGCCGATGGAGGCCACCACCGCCAGGCCCGACTCGAGGGCGCGGCGCTGGCGCTGGATCTGCTGGCGCAGGGCGCGTTCGAGGCGGTCCTGATGGTTGATCGCCTGGCTCAGGTCACCGGGCTGGCCACCGGGTACCTGCAAGGCAGCGAAGCCGGCGCGGGCTACATCGGCCACGGCACCGCCATGGCCCTGCACCAGCTCGGCGGCGCTGTCCAGGCTGGTGGCGCTCCAGAAGCGCTTCTGGAACTGGCGGTCGCGGTGCTTCAGGCGGGCGAACTGGATGGCCTTGACCAGGGCCAGGCCCCAGGTGACGACCGAGAAGCCGATGAGCAGCCAGATGACCAGGTGCTCGACGGAGCCGAAGGGGTTGCTGATTAGGTCCATGGTGCAGTCCTCACAGGGCGCAGGGCGCCGGTATTCAGTTCAGTTTGAAATCGATGGGCACGCTGACCCAGCCGTCCTGGGCCACGTCGCCGCGCTTGGCGGGGACGAAGGTCCAGCGCTTGACGGCCTTGACCGCCGCCTCGTCGAGCAGGTCGCGGCCGCTGCTCTTCTGCACCTGCACCTCGCTGGGCGAGCCGCTGGCCAGCACATGGACCCGCAGCAGCACCGTGCCTTCCCAGCCACGGCGCTGGGCGAAGGCGGGGTACTCCGGCGCCGGGTTGCGCAGGTAACCGGCGTTGGCCGAGGGCGGCGTGACCGGAGCCGGAGCGGGCGGAGCCGGGGGTGCCGACGGCGCGGGCGGGGCCTCGACCTTCGGCGGGGGTGGCGGAGCCTCCACGGGCTTGGGAGCCGGTTTCGGCGCGGGCTTGGGCGCGGGTTTCGGCTTGGGCACCGGCTTGGGCGGCGGTTTCACCGCCAGCTCCTCCACCACCGGGGGCGGCGGCTCGACGACCGGCGGCGGGGGCGGTGGCTCAGGGGGCGGCGGCTCCACCACGGGCGGGGCCGGTGTGGTGAATTCGATGGTCATCGGCGGCACCTGGGGCGGCACCTCGGGCAGCGGCGGCGTGGGCTTGCTGCTGACCCAGTAGAGGACACCGGCATGCAGCACCAGGGCAAAGGCCCCCAGCAGCCACGCCTCGCGGCGACCGAGCACGCGGGCCTGGCCGCTGCGGAAGCGGGAGGCGGCCAGCGCCTGGCGCACCTGCACGCCCAGGTCGCGCACCTCACCCGGCGCGCGCACATCAGGCCTCGGCAGGCCACTTGCGCTGTCGGCCTTGAGGACATTGCCCATCGGCAGGACTCCTGGTTGAAGAAACCGGCCGGGGCCGGTGATCGAAAACGGGCGGCTGGGCCGCGTGAGGGCCGATCCAGAGCGGTCGGCCACGACGGGAATGATTGGTTCGGACGCTTATCCCATAAAGTAATTTTTAATGATTTTGTAATCACTTTAAGGAATATAAATTTCTAACCAATTGATTTTTAAAGAATTTTAAAACCTGATGCCTTGGCGGCATTGAAAATATGCCGGGAAGGCATCGAAAGACCGCGCAGGCGGCGGTTTGGGATGGACGCCGTGCCGGGTGGATGTCGCGTTTCACGCCCACCCGCGGTGTTGCAGGTGGCGCCAGCGGTGGACCGGTGAAGTAGGGCCCACACCGCCGATCCGCAGCCAGCCACAACGATGGGCTTCGCACAGCTCAGCCCATCCTGCGGACGGAGCGGGCCCGTAGGATGCGGTGAGCTCGGCGAACCGCATCGATGCGTGACAGCAGGGGCTACCGTAGCCCGGGCTTCAGCCCGGGAAGCTGCACGGAATTCATCGAATACCCCCGAGCGAGTGGGGGCGGTTTCAACCGCGATGGGCGCAACCGCGGGAGCGAGCGCTGCTCGCGAAGCGTCAGCCGTGAGGTCGGGAGCGGGATCTCCCCGGACTGAAGTCCGGGCTACGGCGGGGATCGGTGAAGCGAGGTCCCTACCACCGATCCGCAGCCAGCCACAACGATGTGCTTCGCACAGCTCAGCCCATCCTACGGACGGAGCAGGCCCGTAGGATGCGGTGAGCTCGGCGAACCGCATCGATGCGTGACAGCAGGGGCTACCGTAGCCCGGGCTTCAGCCCGGGAAGCTGCACGGGATTCATCAAATACGCCCGTGCGAGTGGGAGCGGTTTCAACCGCGATGGGCGCAACCGCAGGAGCGAGCTCTGCTCGCGAAGCGTCCGCCGCGAGGTCGGGGAGCGGGGCCTCCCGGACTGAAGTCCGGGCTACGGCGGGGATCGGTGAAGTGGGTCCACGCCACCGATCCGCAGCCAGCCACAACGATGGCTTCGCACAGCTCAGCCCATCCTACGGACGGAGTGGGTCGGTAGGATGCGGTGAGCTCGGCGAACCGCATCGATGCGTGACAGGGGTGTGGGGGTGGCACAACCGCGATGCAGGCGCTGATCGCGAACGAGACCGGGAAGCCGCAGGGCGACGAGCGTCGCCCTGCGGAGGGTGGCGGGGTCAGCCCTTGCGGGTGGTGCGGCTGCGCTGGCCGTCGATGCCCACCGGGACGTCGCCGGCCAGGGTCACGCGGCGGACGATGCGCGGCTGGGTGTCGTAGTCGTCGACGGCGTAGTGCTGGGTGGAGCGATTGTCCCAGATGGCCACGTCACCGGGCTGCCAGCGCCAGCGCACGGTGTTCTCCAGGCGCGTCACGTAGCCCTGGAGGACGGCGAAGATGTGCGCCGAGTCGGACTGGGACAGGCCCTTGAGGCGTTTGACGAAATGCCCCAGCAGCAGGCTGCGTTCGCCGCTGACGGGGTGCACGCGCACCACCGGGTGCTCGGTCTCGTAGACGGTGGAGGTGAACACCTTGCGGTACTCCTCCAGCTTTTCCACCGGGGCATTGGGGCGCACGCCGGCGTAGTCGTATTCGTTGCTGTGGATGGCCCAGAGCTTGTCGGCCAGCTCGCGCAGTTCGCCCGGCAGGTCGTTGTAGGCGGTGGCGGTGTTGGCCCAGACGGTGTCGCCACCGGCGGCCGGGGCCACCACGTTGCGCAGGATGGAGGCCTTGGGGTAGGCGTCGACGAAGGTCACGTCGGTGTGCCAGGAGTTGGCCCGCTGGCCTTCGGCGCCGTCGAGCTGCAGCAGGTAGCGGGTGCCTTCGCGCACCGGCACGGTGGGGTGGGCAACGGGGTCGCCGAGCAGTTTGGCGAAGGCCTCCTGGCCCTGGTCGTCGAGGTGGGTCTGCCCACGGAAGAAGATCACCTTGTGACGGACCAGGGCGGCCTGGATGGCGTCGACGGTGGCGGCGTCCAGCTCGGCGGAGAGGCTGATGCCACGGATCTCGGCGCCGATGCGTCCGGCGATGGGGTGGATGTCCAGCTGGATCTCGGGCTGCTGGGTGGCCAGTGCTGCGTTGCTCATGGTGCGGTCCTCGCGTTGAGTGGGTGGTGCTGGGGATCAGAAGTCGTAGCGCAGGGAGACCCCGGCGGTGCGCGGGGCACCCACCGAGGCGGTGTAGGCGCCGTTCAGGTAGGCGAAGGCGCTCAGGTAGTAGTCGGTGTCGGTGGCGTTGCGCACCCAGATGGAGGCGTCCACCTGGCCGTCGCCCAGGTCGCGGCGCACGCCGGCCGAGAGGTTGACCAGGCCGTAGCCGTCGATCTTGGAAAGGTCGGAGTTGTCCAGGGTGCCTTCGGCCTCGGAGCGGTAGGCGTAGCTGGCGGTGAGGTAGGGCTCGATGCGGTTCTCCAGCTGCCATTTGTATTCGCCGCTGAGGTTGGCGATCCATTTCGAGGCGCCGACCACGCGCTCGCCGGTCAGGTCGCAGGTGGCCGGCGCGCCGGGAGCGGTGCTCACCTCGCCGGGGCACGGGGCGTCCTTGAAGCTGAGGTAGGTGACGTCGTTGTAGGAGCCGTTGAAGCGCAGGGTCAGCCCGCGCAGGGGCAGCGCGGTGGCCTCGAACTCCAGGCCACGCGAGCGCACGCTGCCGGCGTTGGCCAGCACCTGCACGACGTTGGTGGAGCCCGGCGCCTGGTACAGGGTGGTGGCCTGGTAGCCGTGGATGCCGGTCCAGAACAGGTTGGCGTTGAGCTGCAGGCGGTTGTCCAGCAGGGTGCTCTTGAAGCCCAGCTCCGCGTCGTTGGCGCGCTCGGGCCCGACCACCAGGGAGTCGGCACCGGCCACCGGGGCCGAGCCCACCGCCAGGTTCACCCCGCCGGACTTCTCGCCATGGGCCAGGGAGGCGTAGCCCAGCAGGTCGTCGTCGAATTTGTAGGCCAGGTTCAGCAGGAAGGACGGTGCGGCGTTGTGCAGGCTGAGGTCGCCCGAGTCGTAGGCGCCCAGCTGCGCCGCGCGGATGGCGGCAGCCTGGCCGCTGACGGCAGCGCCGCCCACCGGGGCGAAACGCTCGACCTTGGCGTCCTTCTCCTCGTAGGTGCCGCGCAGGCCGGCGGTGAAATCGAGGCGGTCGGTGAGGTGCCAGGTGCCCTGGGCGAACAGCGCGTAGCTGTCGGTCTCGATCTTGCCGTTGGCCTGGGTGCTGACGTTGTTGAAGGCGTTGAGGTTGGCACCGAGCAGGAACAGGTCGGCCCGGGAGCCGTAGTCGGTGAAGGTCTTGTTGCCGAGGTTCTGGTTGAACACGTAGGCGCCGACCACGTAGTCGAAGGCGCCGCCGGTGGGCGAGGCCAGGCGGATCTCCTGGGAGAACTGGCGGTCGTGCACTTCCACGCCGGTGTTGAGCAGCGCCGGTACGTTGAGGCTCTCGTCGTTGGCCGGGGTGAAGTGCCAGTAGCGGTAGGCGCTGATGGAGGTGAGGGTGTAGCCGCCGGCGAGGTTCCAGTTGGCCTCCCCCGAGCTGCCGCCCTGGTGGACGCTGACGTTCTGGCGGCCGTCGATGTTGACCTTCCTGTCGTCCGGGTCGCGCACCGGCGAGGCACCCGCCAGGGCCGCGCGCTGCCAGTAACGGGCCGGCGCGCCGTAGACCACCATAGTGCCGGTGCTGGAGTCCTCCTCGTTGTAGTCGTTGATCCAGCGCAGGTTGAAGTCGTCGTTGGGCTTGAACAGCAGTTGCCCGCGCACGCCCTGGCGCTCACCACCGTTGAGGTCGTCGCCGGTGTGGATGTTCTTGATGAAGCCGTCGTCGCGGGTGCGGTAGGCCGACAGGCGTGCGGCGAGGGTGTCGGTGAGGGCGCCGTTGACCGTGCCCTTGGCCTGGAAGTAGCCGTCCTGGCCGCCGGAGACCTCCACCGTGCGCTCGGGGCTGAAGGTGGGGGCGCGGGTGCTGATGTTGAGCACGCCGGCGGTGGTGTTCTTGCCGAACAGGGTGCCCTGGGGGCCACGCAGCAGCTCCAGCTGCTCGATGTCCAGCAGGTCGAACACGGCCATGCCCGGGCGACCGAGGTAGACGTTGTCGAGGTAGACCCCGGCGCTGCCTTCGAGGCCGTCGCTGGCCGGGTTGTTGCCAATGCCACGCACCGCGACGCTGGATTGCCGCGCATGGATGAACGCGACGTTGACGCTGGGTAGCACCTGCTGCAGGTCCTGCACCTTGTAGATGCGCTGGGCTTCGAGGTTTTCCCCGCCCAGGGTGGTGATCGGCGTGGGGACATCCTGGGCGTTTTCCTCACGGCGACGGGCGGTGACGGTGACCTTCTGCAGGGCCACGTCCTCCTCGGCCTTCGGGTTGTCGGCAGGCCGCTCGGCGGCCCAGGCGGGGGCGCTGCCGAAGGCCAGCAGCAGGGCCAGGCTGGCGTCGAGGCGGCGCAGGGTGAAAGGCGGCCGCAAGGCGGTACGGCGGTTTCTCATGATCGGTTCCTTGGCATCGGGCCCGGCGCCGGGCCGAGCGGGGCCGCGTCACCCAGGCGGGCAACGGCAGCGCGGTGTTCAGGGAGTGCGGCGCGGCGCGGGGCGCTCAGCCGCTGGGACGGTGCCTCAGCGACACCCCATCCGGACGGACATGGGGCACGGGCACGGCGGCAAGGCGATGGGCATGGCAAGCGGTTTCATGGTGCAGGTCCCCCTCTGGGCTGGGCCATATGCTTATTCCATTTGAATCTTATTTATCTAACTAAGCTTCGTTGACGGAATAAGAGCCTGCATTTAAAACCAGCCCCCAGAGGCCGGCAAATGCCTTCGCCCTATATTTTCGATGCCGGAAGAGCATGTATGGACCTGCGCCAACTCCGTTACTTCGTCGCCCTGATCGAACACCGCAGCTTCGTCCGCGCGGCCGATGCCATGGGCATCACCCAGCCGGCCTTCAGCCGCAGCATCCAGGGCCTGGAGCAGGCGCTGGGCTGCCAGCTGGTGGACCGGGGCAACAAGGACCTGCGCCCCACGCCGGAGGGCCAGGTGGTGCTGCAGCACGCGCTGCGCCTGGTGCAGGGCGCCAGCAACCTGGTGCACGAGATCAACCAGATGACCAAGCTGGACGCCGGCGAGCTGCACTTCGGCTGCGGCCCGGCGCCAGCGGCGAGCCTGGTGCCGGATGCGCTGGCAGCGTTCATCCGCCGCCATCCACGGGTGAACGCGCGCTTCGAGGTGAACAACTGGGAGACCCTGGGCCGTTTGCTGGCGCGGGAGGAGATCGAGTTCTTCATCGCCGACATCCGCCAGTTCGAGACCGACCCGAACTTCCAGACCCGCGAATTGAGCCCGCGCCGGGGGCGTTTCTTCTGCCGGGCGGGGCATCCGCTGCTGGCCAAGGACAGCCTCTCCACCAACGACCTGTTCGACTACCCGCTGGCCGCCACGCGGTTGCCGGCGGGGGTGCGCAAGCTGCTGGCCGGCTTCAGCGGCAAGGCCGATTTCAGCCTCAACGTGGAATGCGAACACGTGCCCGCGCTGGTGCAGGTGGTGAGCCAGACCGATGCGGTGGGCCTGGCCATGCTGGAAACCCTGGCGCCCCACCTGGAGCGCGGCGAGCTGGCGCTGCTGGGCTTTCGCAACCTGCCGGAGAACCTGGACAGCCTCTCCGCCCGCTGCGGCATCGTCACCCGCACCGGCTACCGCCTCTCCCCCGCCGCGCGGGCGCTGATCGAGATCATCGTCGAGCGGGACCAGGCCGACGCGGCGCCAGAACGCCAGAGCGCCTGACGGACGCGGCCCGTGGGGGCACCTGTCGGTGGGCTGAGCTGTGCGAAGCCCATCATGGCCGGGCGCCTCGGGTTCGATGCGGTTCGCGCAGCTCACCGCATCCTACGGACGGCACCCAGGCACCTGGGGGGCGGCCCGCCGGTCCACGATCGGTGCCAACCGTGACTCCGTCGGTGGGCTGAAGCCCACCCTACGAATCGGTGCGCGGAGGCGAGCGTAGGATGGGCTGAGCTGTGCGAAGCCCATCGTTGCCGGGCGCCCGGGGTTCGATGCGGTTCGCACAGCTCACCGCATCCTACGGAGGGCGACCAGGCGCCTGGAGGGCGGTCCGCCGGTCCTCTATCGGGGCCAACCGTGACTCCGTCGGTGGGCTGAAGCCCACCCTGCGAATCGAGGTTCAGCGCGAGGCCTGGGCCTGCTCGGCCAGGGCGGCATCGAGGAAGCGCGGTTCGGCCCAGTCGCTCACCTGGAAGGGTTTGCGGATCAGCCGCTGTTCGGCGGCGAAGTCGACGCCCTTCTGCAAGCGGGCGAGGAAGTCGGCATCCAGGCGCGGGTCGAAGATCGTGTGGAAGCTGTCGTCCTTGAGGTCGGTGCCGAGGATCACCGGCGGGTAGCTGGCCAGGCGCGAGACCAGTTCGACGTAGGCCTGCTTGTGGTTGTCGTCGCGCAGCCACTCCACCGCCTGCTGCTGGGCCTTGACCAGGCGCGCGGTGATCTCGGGGTAGTCGCGGACGAAGGCGCCCGTGCCCACCAGCACCGCCTGGGTGCTGCCTGCGCCGCCCAGGTCGCGGGTGCTGAGCGGCAGTTCGGCGAGGCCCTTCTCACGCAGGGCGATGAGCCCGGCCAGGCCCCAGGAGGCGTCCACCTGCTTGGCCGCGAGGGCGGCGTTGGCGGCGTTGAAGTCGAGGTTGATCACCTTGTAGTCGCGTTCGGACAGGCCTCGGCTGGCCAGCGCGTTGGCGAAGGACAACTGGTTGGCGGTGCCGCGGAACACCGCGACGCGCTTGCCCTTGAGGTCCTCCAGGGTCTTGATTCCCGAGCCGGGCACCACGCCCAGGTAGCTCTTCACGTCGCGGGCGGTGGCGCTGAGCAGGCGTGTGTCGAGGCCGCTGGCCTTGCCGATGATGGCGGCCAGGTCGCCGAGGTAGGCGAAGTCCACCTGGCCGTTGGCCAGGGCTTCGTTGATCACCGGGCCGGCGCCCTTGAAGAACAGCCATTCGACGCGGATGCCGTCGGCGGCGAATTCCTGTTCGAGGATCTGCCGGCTGCGCAGCACGTCCACCACGCCACCGCCGCTGTGTTCGCTGCCGGCGCTGAGGTCGGGCACGGCGATGCGCAGGGTGCTGGGGGCGGCTGCCTGGGCAGGCAGGGCGAGGGTGCCCAGCCAGCCCGCCAACAAGGCGGGGACGAAGCGCCCGATGAGGCGCGGCAGGGAAAGGGACATGGCGGGGCTCCTGTGGATAAGGTCGATGGCGGCACCTTATCCACAGGCTGAACGGCAAATTAAATAATAAAAACTCATTCACTTATTCCCTGGATGCTTAAGTCAGCACTGCCGCACCCGCCAGGCCGGTATGCGCCGCGCGCATGGAAAATATTCGGCAAATGCATTTGCCGCCCTCCCCCGCCGCTCCCTATGAATAGCCCTTCTTATCCCTGGAACAGCAGAAGCCAGCGCTTCTTATGCCTCCGGGAAATATTCATGGCGCGCCGGGAGACCCGATGAGCACGATCCAGACGCCGTTCCCCACCCTGCCCCTGCCAGCCGTGCGCCGACGCCCCCGGGTCGGTGCCGTGCTGCTGCCCTGGGCCCTGCCCGCCGCGCTCCTGCTGCTGTGGTGGCTGGCCGCGCGGGGCCAGTGGATGTCCGGGCAGATCCTGCCGTCTCCGGCGCTGGTGTGGCAGAGCGCGGTGGAGTTCGGTTCCGGCGAGCTCTGGGCGCACCTGTGGATAAGCCTGCAGCGGCTGCTGCTGGGCTTTGCCCTCGGGGTCGCCGCCGGCACCCTGCTGGGCACCTGGCTGGGGCTGTCGCGGCGGGCCGAGGCACTGGTCTACCCGAGCTTCGTGGCCCTGGCGCAGATCCCCACCCTGGCGTGGATCCCGCTGTTCATGCTGCTGTTCGGCATCGGCGAGGCGCTGAAGCTGGTGGTGCTGGTCAAGGCCGTGGTGGTGCCGGTGACCCTGCACACCCTGGCCGGCGTGCGCGATGCCCAGCCACGCCTGCGCGAGGCGGCGGCGGTGCTGCGCCTGCCGCCGCACCTGCTGGCCTGGCGCCTGGTCGTGCCGGCTGCCCTGCCCGCCTTCATGGCCGGGTTGCGCCTGGCCCTGGCCACCGGCTGGACCTCGCTGCTGGCGGTGGAGCTGCTGGCATCCAGCGAGGGCATCGGCTACCTGATGGTCTGGGGCCGCCAGCTGTTCATGCTCGACCTGGTGTTCGTCTGCATCCTGGTGATCGGCCTGGTGGGCGCGCTGATGGATCGCGGCATCAACCTGCTCGACGCCCGCCTGCTGTTCTGGCCGCACCCGGCCACCGCCGAGCGCCCGCGCGGTCCGCACCTGCGGGGCTGGCAGCGCTTGCAGGCGGCGGTGCTGCCCCTGGTGCTGCTGGCGGTGTGGCAGGCCAGCAGCAGCCTGGGCTGGGTCGACGCCAATATCCTCGCTTCCCCGCTGGAGGTGCTGCGTGCCCTGCACCAGGGGCTGCTGGATGGCAGCCTGCCCACGGCCATGGGTGCCAGCCTCAAGCGCACCGTGGCAGGCCTGGCGCTGGGGGGCGGCGCGGGGTTGGCGCTCGGTCTGCTGCTGGGGCTCTCCGCCCGTGCCGAGCGCTTCGCCGGCCCCAGCCTCTCGGCCCTGCGCCAGGTGGCGATCTTCGCCTGGGTGCCGCTGCTCACCGCCTGGTTCGGCCTGGGGGAGGCGGCCAAGCTGGCCTTCGTCGCCCTGGCGGCCTTCTTCCCCCTGTTCATCGCCACCCAGCGCGGCGTCCTGGCGCTCTCGCCGCAGCTCGGCGAGGCAGCGCAGGTGATGCGCCTCGGCCTGGGCCAGCGCTTGCACCTGCTGGTGCTGCCGGGTGCGGCACCGGCGATCTTCGCCGGCCTGCGCCTGGGGCTGATCTACGCCTGGCTGGGCACCATCGGCGCCGAGTACTTCATGCCTTCGGACGGCGGCATCGCCAGCTACATGCTCGGCGCGCAGCAGCTGTTCCGCATGGACCAGGTGATGGCCGCCATGGTCTTGGTGGGCCTGGTGGGCGCGCTGCTGGGCACCCTCGGACAACGCATCGAAGCGCGCGCGACGCGCTGGAGAACCGCATGAACGCATTCCACCGGGTGTCGCCACCCGCCACGACCCGCGCGCCGACGGTGCGCTTCGCCGGGGTCGGCAAGGTCTTCGAGGTGGATGGCCAGGATTTCCAGGCCATCCAGGACTTCAGCCTGGATATCGAGGAGGGAGAGTTCATCGCCATCGTCGGCTCCAGCGGCTGCGGCAAATCCACCCTGCTGCGCCTGCTGGTGGGCCTGGACACCGCCTTCGACGGCCGCATCGAGGTGGACGGCCAGCCGGTGCGCGGCATCGGTGGCGAACGCGGCATCGTGTTCCAGGAGCACCGCCTGTTCCCCTGGCTGACGGTGGCGCAGAACATCGGCCTGGGCCTGGTCAACGAGAAGCTGGAGCGGGCCGAGCGCGCCCGGCGCATCCAGCAGTTCGTGCAGCTGGTGGGGCTGGGCGGCTTCGAGGGGGCCTACCCGCACCAGCTGTCCGGCGGCATGGCCCAGCGCGTGGCCATCGCCCGGGGGCTGGTGGCGAG
The DNA here is from genome assembly GCF_006715895.1 of Pseudomonas sp. SLBN-26. Lineage (NCBI taxonomy): Bacteria > Pseudomonadati > Pseudomonadota > Gammaproteobacteria > Pseudomonadales > Pseudomonadaceae > Pseudomonas > Pseudomonas sp. SLBN-26. Next base: position 4,589,264 of record NZ_VFOB01000001.1, on the reverse strand, counting down.
CCCGCGCATCCTGCTGCTGGACGAGCCCTTCGGCGCCCTCGATGCGCTGACCCGCCAGCAGATGCAGGACGAGCTGCTGGCCATCCGCGCGCGCCAGCGCATCACCACCCTGCTGGTCACCCATGACGCCGAGGAGGCCATCTACCTGGCCGACCGCGTGGTGGTGATGGCGCCCCGCCCCGGGCGCATCAAGCAGGTGGTGCCGATCGACCTGCCGCGCCCGCGCCAGCGCACCGGCCATGACTTCCACCAGGTGCGCGAGGCGCTGCTGCACCAGCTCACCGGCGATGGCGACTACCGCCCGCCGCAGCCGCCCCGGCTGGCCGACCTGCCCTTCGAATCCATCGCCCTCTGACCCTGGAGCCTCCATGAGCAAACGCCCGAACTTCCTGATCATCGTCGCCGACGACCTGGGCTTCTCCGACCTGGGCGCCTTCGGAGGCGAGATCGCCACGCCGAACCTGGACCGCCTGGCCTTCGACGGCCTGCGCCTGACCGACTTCCACACCGCGCCCACCTGCTCGCCGACCCGCTCGATGCTGCTCACCGGCACCGACCACCACATCGCCGGCATCGGCACCATGGCCGAGGCGCTGACGCCGGAGCTGATCGGCAAGCCGGGCTACGAGGGCTACCTCAACGACCGCGTGGTGGCGCTGCCGGAGCTGCTGCGCGAGGCGGGCTACCAGACGCTGATGTCCGGCAAGTGGCACCTGGGCCTGACCGCCGAGCGGGCGCCCCATGCGCGGGGCTTCGAGCGCTCCTTCTCGCTGCTGCCGGGGGCGGCCAACCACTATGGCTACGAGCCGCCCTACGACGAGACCACGCCGGGCATCCTCAAGGCGACGCCGGCGCTGTACGTGGAAGACGACCGCTTCATCGAGCAACTGCCGGAGGGTTTCTATTCCTCCGACGCCTTCGCCGACCGGCTGATCCAGTACCTGAAGGAACGCGACCAGAGCCGACCGTTCTTCGCCTACCTGCCCTTCTCGGCGCCGCACTGGCCGCTGCAGGCGCCGGTCGAGGTTGTGGATAACTACCGGGGCCGCTACGACGCCGGGCCCGAGGCGCTGCGCCTGGAGCGCCTGGAGAAGCTCAAGGCGCTGGGGCTGGTGGCGGCGGATGTGGAAGCGCACCCGGTGCGGGCCATCAGCGCCGAGTGGGACGCGCTGAGCGAGGCGGAACGCCAGGTGTCGGCGCGGACCATGGAGGTCTATGCGGCGATGGTGGAGCGCATGGACTGGAACATCGGCCGGGTGCTGGACTACCTGCGCCAGCAGGGCCTGGAGGACGACACCTTCATCCTCTTCATGTCCGACAACGGCGCCGAGGGCGCGCTGCTGGAGGCCTTCCCCAAGTTCGGCCCGAACCTGAAGAGCTTCCTCGACCAGCACTACGACAACAGCCTGGAGAACATCGGCCGCGCCAACTCCTACGTCTGGTACGGCCCGCGCTGGGCCCAGGCGGCCACGGCGCCGTCGCGCCTGTACAAGGCCTTCACCACCCAGGGCGGCATCCGCGTGCCGGCGCTGGTGCGTTATCCACAGCTGCGGCGGCAGAAGCAGATCAGCCACACCTTCGCCACGGTGATGGACATCACCCCGACGGTGCTGGACCTGGCCGGCGTGCGCCACCCGGGTACCCGCTGGCGCGGCCGCGAGGTGGCGCCGGTGCGCGGGCGCTCCTGGCTCGGCTACCTCTCGGGCGAGACGCCCCAGGTGCACGACGGCAGGACGGCCACCGGCTGGGAGCTGTTCGGCATGCGTGCCATCCGCCAGGGGCACCTGAAGGCGGTGTACATCCCCGCGCCGGTGGGGCCGGAAACCTGGCAGCTGTACGACCTGGAGAAGGACCCGGGGGAAATCCACGACCTGGCCCAGGAGCGGCCGGAAGCGCTGGCCGGGCTGATCGAGGCCTGGCAGCGCTATGTGGACGAGACGGGGGTGATCCTCAACGAATCGCCGTTCCAGCCGTAGGGCGAGCGCGAAGAATGGGGGCGCAGGGTGGACCGTGGTGGCGATGAACCTGTAGGGGCGAATTCATTCGCCCAAGGACCGCATAGCGGTCCCATGGATTCCGAAGGGCGGGCCTGCGGCCCGCTTGGCGGCTGAAGCCGCCCCTACGGCACGAAGCCCGCATGGCCGGCTGGCTAGACCTGCACGATCTGGTTCTTGCCGCTGCGCTTGGCGGTGTACATGGCCTCGTCGGCGCGGGTGTAGAGCTGTTCGAGGGTGTCGCCGGGGCGCAGGGTGGTGAGGCCCTGGCTGAGGGTGACGTTGAACACCTTGCCGTTGGCGCTGAACGACAGCCGCTGCACTTCGCGCTCCAGGCGCTCGGCCACCTGCAGGGCCTGGGCCGGGTCGCAGCCGGGGAACACGGCGGCGAACTCCTCGCCGCCGATGCGGCCGAAGTGGTCGACCCGCCGCAGGGCACCGGCGCCGCACTGGGCGATGCGCTGCAGCACCACGTCGCCCACCTGGTGGCCGAAGGTGTCGTTGATCTGCTTGAAGTCATCGATGTCCAGCAGCAGGAAGGCCAGGGAGCGCTCGTAGCGCTCGGCGACGTCGAACTCGCGCTGGGCGCATTCAAAGAAGTGCCGGCGGTTGCTGGTGCCGGTCAGCACGTCGGTGGTGGCCAGGCGCTGCAGCTCGGCCTCCAGGGTCTTCTTCTCGGTGATGTCTTCGGCGATGCCCACCACCAGGGTGGTCTGCCCGGCCTGGCCCTGGCGGCTGACGAAGCACTTGTCGCTGAGCCAGCGCACCTGGCCGTCGCCACGGATGATGCGGTACTCGCGGGCCTCGATGGCGCCCTTCTCCAGCACCTGGGCAAGGCTGCTGGCGGCGTACTCGACGTCGTCGGGGTAGATGCAGTTGCGCCATTCGTTGACGTCCACCATCAGCAGCTCGGCCGGGCGGCCGAACAGGCGCTCGTAGTGGGGGCTGACGTAGACGATCTTCTGCGCCTCCCAGTCCAGCGCCCAGAGCACGGCGTTGACGCTGCCCAGCAGCACGTTGAACAGCGCCTCGCGTTCGCGCAGGCGCTCCACCTCACCCCGGCTGTGCAGCAGCGCCAGGGTGAGCTTTTCCGCCTCGCTGGGTATTTCGTCCAGGTTTTCCATCCGTCCCATAGCCTTCCTTCGCGTCCTCGATCGGGTTGAGCCCGCCCATCCCGGGCAGGCGGGGCAAGGCCGAATCAAGCATGGCTCTGGTGGCGGGTGGCGGCAAAACGGTTGAGGAGCCGGTGTAGGACGAACACCGCAAGGAGGGTGACGAAGACCGCTACGCAAACCGAACTGAGCCGATAGGCCAGGCTGAACATCATGTCGTGACTCGGCGTCAGGTATTGACCGAAAACGATGGCCAAAGTTGTCAACGCGCCGAAGCCAACCCCCTGTGCACCCTCCAATACGTGCACCCGGGCACAGAAAAACGCGGCGATCCAGTACAGCGAGGTGACGAGCGGTAGTACGTCGTAGTGGTCGTAGAGCAGCAGTTGCAGGCTGAGGGCGATGACGCAGCCGAGCAGGGTTCCGAGGGCGCGGATACGCCCGGCGAAGCGGATGCCGTGCCAGTGCATCGGAAACAGCACCAGGATCGAGGCGATCTGGGCCGACAGCGAGTCCCTGAGGTCGAGGGTCTGGAAGAGCATGAAGGACAGTGTGGCGAGGCTGGCGCCGAGCACGGCCTCGTGGCGCCGGCTGGGCAGGTCCTTCTCCGGGAGGACGCGGGGTGCGCGCGGTTCGGCGTCGGGGAAGAGGTAGAACATCAGCCAGGCGATCAGCACCGTGAGGCCGGCGGCCACCAGGTTGCTGGCCACCAGGTCGTAGAGGTGGGTGTCGGGGTAGCTGGCGAAGTGCAGCTGCATGGAGAGGAACACGCAGCCCAGGGCGCCGAACAGGAACAGCGGGCCACGCGCCATGAGGGCGAAGCGCCAGAGGAAGGCGAGGAACACCAGGGGCACGATGAGCAGCGGACGGTCGCCGAACAGGCCGTAGATGACCAGTGTCTCCAGGCTCACCAGCACCGCCTGGGCGAGGAACTGGCGGATCAGGTGGGCGTTGAGGGTGGGCACCAGGCCGAGCAGCAGCATGGGGTAGACGCAGAAGAACGAGCCGTTGTCCCAGCTCATCAGCTTGCAGATGAACAGCCCGAGGGTGCCGCCGCAAGCCAGGCGCAGGCACTGGCGCAGGCCGTTTTCGTCGAGGGCGCGCTTCATTGTCGGACTCAGTAGATGTAGTGGAGCCAGGCGATGAGGCGGATCTGCGCGCGGCCCAGGGCGCTGGCCAGCGGCGAGTCGTGGGGGTAGAGCTGTACCGTGGCCTTGGCGCCGCTGGGCAGAGGCGCCTCGGGCGCCTGCTCCAGCACCACGTGCAGGCGCTGGCGCTGGGCATCGCGGACCCAGCGGTCGGAGCTGGCGGGAGCCGCCAGGTCGCCGTTGGCATCGAGCTGGCCCTCGCGCACGCCAGCGTCGATGGCGCTGACCCGGGCCGGGAAGATGTGCCCCGGCCAGGCGTCGAAGACCACGGCGGCGGCATCGCCCGGGCCGACATAGCGCAGGGCCTTTTCGCGGAAGTCGGCGCTGATGTCCACCTCGTCGACCACCAGGGCCGCCACCGGGGTGCCGGCGGCGACGTAGGCGCCCGGCGAGAGCTGCAGGTTGCTGACCACCCCGGCGCGCTCGGCGCGGACCTCGGTGTAGGCCAGTTGCAGGCGGGCCTGCTCCAGCTGGTTGCGGGCCTGGCGCAGGCGCAGGTTGTCGGCGCCAGCGGTGCCCCGGCGGGCCTCCTGCTCGCGGATGCGTGCCTGGGCGGCGAGGACGTCGGCGCGGGCGGCGCTGCGGCGCGACTCGGTCTGTTCGTAGAGCTGGCGGGAGACGTGCTGGGTCTGCACCAGGCGTGCAAGGCGGTCGGTCTCGCGCTCCAGCTCGCGGGCGGTCACCTCGGCGGCGTGCAGCGAGGCCCGTGCGGCGGCGAGGCCGGCGTCCAGCTCGGCGTTGTCCCGCGCGGCCGCCTCCACGGCCAGCTCGGCGGCGGCCACGGCGAGGCGGTAGGGCTCGGGGTCGAGGCGGAACAGCACCTGGCCGGCCTCGACGTGGCGGTTGTTGGCCACGGCCACGTCCAGCACCTGGCCACCGACGCGGGGCGCCAGGCGCACCACCGGACGGGTCAGCTGGGCCTGGGGCGTGACGGGCATCCACAGGTCGGCGGCGAGGAAGTAGGCGAACAGCAGGACGAAGGCGACGATGGCGGCGCGGACCCGGCGCGCGAAGCGTTGATCGGGGGTCATGAATTACCTCTGGCGGCGCTGGACGAACAGGCCGCAAGGCCACGGAACGGGCCGGAAGGCGGCACACCAGCGAAATGGGAAACAGTTCGGCACCGCAGTATATTGGGCCGCTTTTCCCTGATAATCCGCGCCCCCAGAGAAGCAGCCTTGCGCGAGGAGTAACAATGGACACCCTGAACAGCATGCGTGTGTTCGTTCGCGTCATCGAGACCGGCAGCTTCACGGCCGCCGCCCAGGCCCTGGACCTGTCCACCGCCCAGGTGTCGCGCCTGGTGTCGGAGCTGGAGCAGCAGCTGCAGGCCCGGCTGCTGCACCGCACCACCCGGCGCCTGGGGCTGACGGAAGTGGGTGAGCGCTACCTGCAGCGCTGCCGCTCGATCCTCGACGAGGTGGACCAGGCCGCTGCCGAGGCGCGCGGGGCGCACCTCAAGCCCAGCGGCCGCCTGCGGGTGCACACCATGACCGGCCTCGGCCTGCAGCACGTCACCGGGCTGGTGGCCCGCTACAGTGCGCTGTACCCGGAGGTGGTGGTGGAGCTGACGCTGTCGCAGCGCAACCCCGACCCCATCGAGGACGGCCAGGACGTGGTGCTGACCTTCGCCCGCGAGCTGCCGGACTCCCAGCGCATCGCCCAGTCACTGGGGCAGATGTACAGCGTGCTCTGCGCCTCGCCCGACTACCTGGCCCGCCACGGCGTGCCCAGCGGCCCGGCGGACCTGCGCCGGCACCGTTACCTGCGCCTGCTGGACCCGCTCTACCAGGACAACTGGACCCTGAGCGACGAGCACGGCGAATACGACGTGCTGCCGGCGGAGGCCTTCCAGGTGAACGTGGCCGAGTCCCTGGCGCGGGCGGCCCAGGCCGGCATGGGCTTCTGCCTGCTGCCCTCCTTCGTCGCCTGCCAGCCCTTGCGCGAAGGCAGCCTGCTGCGGCTGTTGCCGGAACACCGCCTGCGCGAGCGCAACATCTATGCGATCTACCCGTCGCGGCATTTCATCGACGCGAAGATCCGCACCTGGGTGGACTTCCTCAAGGCCGAACTGCCCCCGCTGTTCGCCCAGGACGACGCGGTGCTGGACGATCCTCGGCACTGGGCTCGACCGAATTCATTGTTGCGCTAGAAGCAATTGTGATTCACCTGCCTGGCGGTTTTTCCGGGTGGGGCCGGCGCCTAAGATGGCCCCCGTTCCCAGATGCATCCCGCCGAGGATCACGCCATGCAACGCAATCTCTTCATTACTGCCAGCTTCGCCGCTTTCGCCCTGTCCTTCGCCCAGTTCTCCTTCGCTGAAGAGTCCTCCGCCTTTGTTGCGCGAAATGCGCAGTATCAGCAGCGCGCCATCGACGCCGCTCACGAGCAGGCCGTCGCCCGCCAGGGTGCCGAGCAACCGGCCGACACCGCCCAGGACAGCTGATTGACCGCGTTTCCTTCCTTCCCTGACCTCCTGACACCGGGTATCCGCTCCTAACCCGCCCGGTGTCTTGTTCCAGCCGCCCCTCCCCGGGCGGCTTTTTTTTGCGCGCTCGTTGGGTGGAGGGCGTGATGCGCGGGCATGAAAAAGGCCGGCATGTGCCGGCCTTTCCGTAACCCGCTGGACCTCAGGCAGTCGCCGGGCGCAGCGAGTAGGTCTTGAGCTGCTCGGCGAAGTCACGCAGGGACTGGATGCCGCTGGCCTCGGCCTCGTGCACCCACTGCTTGATGGCTTCGAGCATCTCGTGGCCGTTGGCGCTGGTCTTGGCCCAGATGTGCTGCAGGGCCAGGCGCTTCTCGTAGATGGTGCGCAGGGCCTGGCTCTGCTCCAGCATGGCGGCGATGCGGGCATGGTGGCCGTCGTCCAGCAGGCTGGTCTCGCGGGAGAGCAGGCGCTTGGCGCGGCGGAACAGGTGGCGGACCGACTCGTCGGCCTTGGCCAGCTCCTGCTTCACCAGCGGGGCGATCACCAGGCGGCGGTACTGGGCCATGATCTGGAAGCGGTTGTTGAGGATGGCCATGGCGGTGTCCATGTCCAGGTTGCCCTTGCCGGCTACCTGGTGGGCGATGGGCGCGACGCGCTGCACCTTGGCCAGGCCGAGCAGGCTGAACAGCTTGATCCAGGCCCAGCCCAGGTCGAACTCCCACTTCTTCACCGAGAGCTTGGCGGAGTTGGGGTAAGTGTGGTGGTTGTTGTGCAGCTCTTCACCGCCGATGAGGATGCCCCAGGGCACCAGGTTGGTGGCGGCGTCGCGGCATTCGAAGTTGCGGTAGCCGATGGCGTGGCCGAGGCCGTTGATGACGCCGGCGGCCCAGACGGGAATCCACATCATCTGCACGGCCCAGACGGTCATGCCGGCGGCGCCGAACAGCGCCAGGTCGATGATCGCCATCAGGGTCACGCCGCCGATGGGGTAGCGCGAGTAGACGTTGCGTTCGAGCCAGTCATCCGGGCAGTTCTTGCCGTAGATGCGCAGGGTCTCCTCGTTGCGGGCCTCTTCGCGGTAGAGTTCCGCGCCGCGCCGCAGCACGGTGGACAGGCCCTTGTGCACGGGGCTGTGGGGATCGTCCACGGTTTCGCACTTGGCGTGGTGCTTGCGGTGGATGGCCGTCCACTCACGGGTGTTCATGGCGGTGGTCATCCACAGCCAGAAACGGAAGAAGTGCTTGAGGGCCGGGTGGAGTTCGAGGGATCGATGGGCGGAGTAGCGATGCAGGTAGACCGTGACGCTGACGATGGTGATGTGCGTCATCACCAGGGTGACTGCCACGAGCTGCCAGGCCGACAGGTCGAGAAAACCGTTGTACCACATGGGGTGCATAACCTCGGGGGAAGAAGGAACGAGATCTGCCCGCGATGATTTGTCGGACAAACGACCTCATTATCCCCATGCTTCGTGAGAAAACCATCCTGTTCTTTAGATAAGAAAGAGATGAATGCGCGTTCATCTATAATGCGCAACCGATCACAAATCCGACACGGCCCCGACCACCCCATGAGAGCCCGATTCAGCGCCATGCGCGTGGTGTTGCCCTACTTCCTGCTGTCCTGCCTGTGGGTCATCTTCAGTGACTACCTGCTGCGCCAGCTGCCGCTCGGCGATGCCCAGCGCGACCTGCTGCAATCGGCGAAGGGCCTGTTCTTCGTACTGCTCAGCAGCGCCTTCCTCTACCTGCTGATCTGCCTGTACCTGCGCCGCCTGAGGGCGTACCTGCAGGCGCGCCGGGAGCAGGACGCCAGCCTGCGCCAGGCGGCGGCGGTGTTCGACAGCACCCAGGAAGGGGTACTGGTCACCGACGCGGAGCAACGCATCGTCCACGTCAACCGGGCCTTCGCCCGCATCACCGGCTACAGCGAGGAGGAGGTGATCGGCCGTACGCCGATGCTGTTCAAGTCCGGCCGGCACGATGGAACGTTCTACCAGTCGATGTGGAACGCCCTGGCCAACCGCAACGAGTGGAGCGGGGAGATCTGGAACCGCCGGCGCAACGGCGAGACCTACCCGCTGTGGCAGAACATCCGCGCCATCCACGACGAAGACGGGGCGCTGACCCACTACGTGGCGGTGTTCTCCGACATCAGCGCCATCAAGCGCTCGCAGAACGAGCTGGACTTCCTCGCCCACCACGACCCGCTGACCGGCCTGCCCAACCGCTTGCTGTTCACCGAACGCGTGGAGCACGCCCTGGAGCGCGCCCGTCGGGAGGGCAGCGAGGGCATCGTGGTGCTGCTGGACCTGGACCACTTCAAGCACATCAACGAAAGCCTCGGCCACAACGTCGGCGACCAGTTGCTCAAGGCCGTGGGCGAACGCCTGGGGCCGCTGGCCGAGGGCGGCATGACCCTGGCCCGGCTGGGGGGCGACGAGTTCGGCCTGCTGGCCGAGCGACGCAGCGCCGAGCAGGCCGCCGACCTCGCCGGGCGCATCCAGCAGCGCCTGGAGGCCCCCTTCGAATCCGGCGGCCGCGCGCTGTTCATGAGTGCCAGCCTGGGTATCGCCCGCTTCCCGGGGGACGCGACCAACGTCGAGCAGGTGCTGCGCAACGCCGACTCGGCCCTGTTCAAGGCCAAGAGCGCCGGGCGCCAGACGTTCGCCTTCTACAGCCAGGACCTCACCGAGCAGGCCCGCCAGCGGGTGGAGCTGGTCAGCGCCCTGCGCCAGGCCCTGGAGCGGGACGAGCTGCGGGTCTACTTCCAGCCCATCCACGCCCTGGCCACCGGCCGCCTGCTGGGCGCCGAGGCCCTGGTGCGCTGGGAGCACCCGCAACGCGGGCTGGTGCCGCCCGGCGAGTTCCTCCCGGTAGCGGAGGAAAGCGGCCTGGTGGGCGCCATCGACGCCTGGGTGCTGGAGCGCGCCTGCCGCCAGATGCAAGCCTGGAGCGAGCGCGGCCTGGCGCTCTCGTTCATCTCGGTGAACGTCTCCTGCCGCCTGTTCAGCCGGGGCGAGCTGGACACCCGCGTCGCCCGTGTCCTCAGGGAAACCGGCCTGGAGCCGGGGCGCCTGGAGCTGGAGATCACCGAAAGCGCGGTGATGGAAGACCCGGACACCGCCCTGGAGCTGCTCCAGCGCCTCTGCGCCCTGGGCGTGCGCCTGGCCATCGATGACTTCGGCACGGGCTATTCCTCCCTGCAGCGCCTCAAGCGCCTGCCGGTGCAGAAGCTGAAGATCGACCAGAGCTTCGTGCGCAACCTGCCCCAGGACCAGGACGACATGGCCATCGCCCGCGCGGTGACCGCCCTCGGCCACAGCCTGGGCCTGCAGGTGCTGGCCGAAGGCATCGAGCGCCAGGACCAGATCGAGACGCTGCTGGGCCTGGGCTGCGACCAGGGCCAGGGCTACCTGTTCAACCGCCCGCGCCCGGCGGCGGAGCTGGAGGCGGAGTGGTACCAGGTGACCCACCCGCAGGAGCACCCGGGGCAGATTCCGCTGATCTGACGCCAACCTGCCTGAAAGTTATATAAAAATTCTTAAATAGTATTTTTAAGAATATTTGCGCCTTGCTTAAATGCGCCCACGCCACGCGAACAACCTGTTCATCGACGCGGGGCCTCTCATCAAGGAGCAAGATCATGAGCGCAACCCTCCGTAGCATCGACGGGCAGGACGAGGCCAGCATCCTGCGCGAAATCCAGAGTGCACTGAACGGCCTGCGGTTCGGTGCCGTCGAGATCACCGTCCACAACGGGCAGGTGGTCCAGATCGAACGCAAGGAAAAGTTCCGCCTGCAGCAACCGGCCAAGCACGGTTGAGACACAGGCCCGACTGGACCACCGGAGGGCTGCCGCGCCGACCACCTCGGCGGGCCACCCGCACGTCGCCGCTCGGCCGTGCCCAATAACAACACCCTCGCCGACACGACCAAATTCTGAGGAGCCTCCATGTCCATCCGCCGTTTCGCCCTGGCCAGCCTGGCCGGCGCCCTGCTCTCCACACTGGTGGTCGGCCCCGTGGCCGCCGCGACCGAACTGCTCAACGTCTCCTACGACCCGACCCGTGAGCTGTACCAGGCCTACAACGCCGCCTTCGCCAAGCACTGGAAAGCCCAGGGCGGCGAAGACGTGAAGATCCAGCAATCCCACGGTGGCTCGGGCAAGCAGGCCCGTGCGGTGATCGATGGCCTCAAGGCCGACGTGGTGACCCTGGCACTGGCAGGCGACATCGACGAGCTGCAGAAGCTCGGCAAGCTGATCCCCGAGGACTGGCAGGCACGCCTGCCGGACAACAGCACCCCCTACACCTCGACCATCGTGTTCCTGGTGCGCAAGGGCAACCCCAAGGGCATCAAGGACTGGGGCGACCTGACCAAGGACGGCGTGGAAGTCATCACCCCGAACCCGAAGACCTCCGGCGGCGCCCGCTGGAACTTCCTGGCCGCCTGGGCCTGGGCGAAGAAGCAGTACGGCAGCGACGCCAAGGCCCAGGAATACGTGCAGGCCCTGTACAAGCACGTGCCGGTTCTCGACACTGGCGCCCGCGGTTCGACCATCACCTTCGTCAACAACAACATCGGCGACGTGCTGCTGGCCTGGGAGAACGAAGCCTTCCTGGCCCTCAAGGAGCAGGGTGGCGAGAACTTCGAGATCATCGCGCCCAGCCTGTCGATCCTCGCCGAGCCGCCGGTTTCCGTGATCGACAAGAACGTCGACAAGAAGGGCACCCGCAAGGTCGCCGAAGCCTACCTGCAGTACCTGTACAGCGAGGAAGGCCAGCGCATCGCCGCGCAGAACTTCTACCGCCCGCGCAACGAGAAGGTCGCTGCCGAGTTCGCCAACCAGTTCCCGAAACTGGATCTGGTGACCGTGGACAAGGACTTCAACGGCTGGAAGGAAGCGCAACCGAAGTTCTTCAACGACGGCGGCATCTTCGACCAGATCTACCAGGCGCAATGACGCGCCGCTGAAGCAGAAACAAGGGCGGGCTCCAATCCCGCCCGGACAAGGGGAAGCGCGAGCTTCCCTTTGCCGTGCCCGGGCCAGCGACGGCTGGCATCGGGCTTGAGCGTTCCAACGCAGAAAAAGGACAGATGATGTCTCGACGTATCTCCCCCGTCATACCCGGCTTCGGGCTGACGCTGGGCTACACGCTGGTGTACCTCAGCCTGCTGGTCCTGATCCCGCTGGGTGCCATGTTCCTTCGGACCTTCGACCTGAGCTGGACCCAGTTCTGGGGCATCGTCAGTTCACCCCGTGTGCTGGCCGCGCTGAAACTGAGCTTCGGCGCCGCGCTGGCCGCCGCCGTGATCAACGGTCTGATCGGCACCCTGCTGGCCTGGGTGCTGGTGCGCTACGACTTCCCCGGGCGCAAGATCATTGACGCCATGATCGACCTGCCCTTCGCCCTGCCCACCGCCGTCGCCGGCATCGCCCTCACCGCGCTGTATGCGCCGGCCGGCCTGGTCGGCCAGTTCGCCACCGACCTGGGCTTCAAGATCGCCTACACCCCGCTGGGCATCACCCTGGCGCTGACCTTCGTCACCCTGCCCTTCGTGGTGCGCACGGTGCAGCCGGTGCTGGCCGACATCCCCCGCGAGGTGGAAGAGGCCGCCGCCTGCCTGGGCGCCAAGCCGCTGCAGGTGTTCCGCCACATCCTCCTGCCGGCGCTGCTGCCCGCCTGGCTGACCGGCTTCGCCCTGGCCTTCGCCCGGGGCGTGGGCGAGTACGGCTCGGTGATCTTCATCGCCGGCAACATGCCGATGAAGACCGAGATCCTGCCGCTGCTGATCATGGTCAAGCTGGACCAGTACGACTACGCCGGCGCCACCGCCATCGGCGTGCTGATGCTGGTGGTCTCCTTCATCCTGCTGCTGCTGATCAACCTGCTGCAGCGCCGCATCGAAACCCCCTGAGGAGGCCGCCATGAGTTCCGCTACCCTGACCGCCACCTCCGCCAACGCTGCCCGTCGCGGCAACGTCTGGGGCCGTCGCGCGCTGATCGCCGCCGCCTGGCTGGTGTTCGCGCTGTTCCTGCTGCTGCCGCTGTACATCGTCCTGAGCGAGGCGCTGAAGCAGGGCTTCGGCACCTTCTTCGAGGCCATCCTCGAACCGGACGCCCTCTCCGCCCTGAAGCTGACGCTGATCGCCGTGGGCATCTCCGTGCCGCTGAACCTGGTGTTCGGCGTCGCCGCCGCCTGGTGCGTGAGCAAGTTCGAGTTCCGTGGCAAGAGCATCCTGGTCACCCTGATCGACCTGCCCTTCTCCGTCTCCCCGGTGATCGCCGGCCTGATCTACATCCTGCTGTTCGGCGCCCAGGGCTACTTCGGCGAATGGCTGAGCGAGCATGACATCCAGATCGTCTTCGCCCTGCCCGGCATCGTCCTGGCCACCGTCTTCGTCACCGTGCCCTTCGTCGCCCGCGAGCTGATCCCGCTGATGCAGGAACAGGGCACCCAGGAAGAGGAAGCCGCGCGCCTGCTGGGCGCCAACGGCTGGCAGATGTTCTGGCACGTGACCCTGCCCAACATCAAATGGGGCCTGATCTACGGCGTGGTGCTGTGCACCGCGCGGGCGATGGGCGAGTTCGGCGCGGTGTCGGTGGTGTCCGGCCACATCCGCGGCGTCACCAACACCCTGCCCCTGCACGTCGAGATTCTCTACAACGAGTACAACCACGTCGCCGCGTTCAGCGTCGCCAGCCTGCTGCTGCTCCTGGCGCTGTTCATCCTGCTGCTCAAGCAGTGGAGCGAAGCCCGTCTGTCCCGCCTACGTCACGCCGACGCGGAGGAGTAACCCATGTCCATCGAAATCCGTAACGTCAGCAAGAACTTCAACGCCTTCCGCGCGCTGAACGCCATCAACCTGGACATCCAGAGCGGCGAGCTGGTCGCCCTGCTCGGCCCGTCCGGCTGCGGCAAGACCACCCTGCTGCGCATCATCGCCGGCCTGGAGACCCCGGACGCCGGCAACATCGTGTTCCACGGCGAGGACGTCTCCCAGCACGACGTGCGTGATCGCAACGTCGGCTTCGTGTTCCAGCACTACGCCCTGTTCCGCCACATGAGCGTGTTCGACAACGTCGCCTTCGGCCTGCGCATGAAGCCCAAGGGCGAGCGCCCCAGCGAGCCGGAGATCGCCGAGAAGGTCCACGAACTGCTGAACATGGTGCAGCTGGACTGGCTCGCCGACCGCTACCCGGAGCAACTCTCCGGCGGCCAGCGCCAGCGCATCGCCCTGGCCCGCGCCCTGGCGGTGAAGCCGAAGATCCTGCTGCTGGACGAGCCCTTCGGCGCCCTCGACGCCAAGGTTCGCAAGGAGCTGCGCCGCTGGCTGGCGCGCCTGCACGAGGAGATCAACCTGACCTCCGTGTTCGTCACCCACGACCAGGAAGAAGCCATGGAAGTGGCCGACCGCATCGTGGTGATGAACAAGGGCGTGATCGAGCAGATCGGCGCCCCGGGCGAGGTCTACGAGAACCCGGCCAGCGACTTCGTCTACCACTTCCTCGGTGACTCCAACCGCCTCTACCTGGGCAGCGACGAGCACGTGCTGTTCCGCCCCCACGAGGTGTCCCTGTCGCGCCAGGCGGTGGAGGAACACCGCGCCGCCGAAGTGCGCGACATCCGCCCGCTGGGCGCCATCACCCGCGTCACCCTGAAGGTGGACGGGCAGGACGAGCTGATCGAGGCCGAAGTGGTCAAGGACCACGACAGCCTGGTGGGCCTGGCCCGCGGCGAGACGCTGTTCTTCAAACCCAAGGCCTGGCAGGCCGCGTCCTCGCTCTGAGCCGGTGACCCGCAAGCCCCTCCCCGGAGGGGCTTTTTCATGGGCGCGCGACCCTGGGCAGGGTGGACCCCGCGTGAGCGAACGCCCAGGGTGCATGGACAGCAGCGACCGGCTTGCCCGGGTTATCCACAGACCGCCTCGGCCGAGCGCTTCAGCCCCAGGTACTGCAGCTCGGCGAACAGCACCACCGCCAGCGCCTGGGCGATGACGAAGACCTGGCCCCAGAAGGTCGGCTGCACCCAGCCGCTGGCCAGCAGCAGGAAGCTGTCCACCACCCAGGCGGCGTTGACGGCGATCACCGCCCACACCGCGCGCCGGTCCAGCGGCACACGGCGGGCCATCCACAGCAGCACGCCGCACCAGGGCAGCATCAACAGGCCGGCGATCTGCAGCAGCGCGAGGGGCAGCCCCAGCAGAGCCGACAGGGGCGCCGCCCCCAGGCAGAGCAGCAGGCCGGCGCCGCCGCTGAGCAGGGCATCGAGTTGCAGGACACGGCGGAGCAGAGGATTCGGTTGCACGGTGTTCATGGCGAGTCTCCTGGCTGGACGAGGCGGCGGCGAAGGCCGCTGCCGACAGGCCGAGGATTCGCCGTCCCGCAGCATCGCGTCGATTACCTGGCAGGTAATGGCCAGCCCTACCGGCCTCGACTATCGTCGCTGCCATGAACGCACCGAATCTCCCCATCGGCGCCCTGCTGCGCCACTGGCGCCAGCGCCGCCGCCTCAGCCAGCTCGACCTGGCCTGCAGCGCCGACATCTCCACCCGCCACCTGAGCTTCGTCGAGACCGGACGGGCCCAGCCGAGCCGGGAGATGCTCCTGCACCTGGCCGAGCACCTGGAGATCCCCCTGCGCGAGCGCAACCGGCTGCTGGCCAGCGCCGGCTTTGCCCCGCTCTACCCGCAGCACAGCCTCGACGACCCGGCCCTGGACGCCGCCCGCCAGGCCATCGGGCAACTGCTCAAGGCCCATGAGCCGAACCCGGCCCTGGCCATCGACCGGCACTGGAACCTGCTGGCCGCCAACGACGCGGTGATGGCGCTGGTGGCGGGTGTCTCGCCGGCGCTGCTGGTGCCGCCGATCAATGCCCTGCGCCTGTCGCTGCACCCCGAGGGGCTGGCGCCGCGCATCCTCAACCTCGGCACCTGGCGCGCCCACCTGCTGGCGCGCCTGCGCCGGGACCTGGAGGCGAGCGGTGACGAGGCCCTGGCCGCCCTGCATGCCGAGCTGGCAGCCTACCCGGCGCCGCCCAGCGCAGAGACGCCGAGCGGCGATGCGGTGCTGGTGCCGCTGCTGCTGGACACGCCGCTGGGGGTGATCCGCTTCATCAGCACCATCACCGTGTTCGGCACGCCGGTGGACATCACCCTCTCGGAGCTGGCCCTGGAGACCCTGTTCCCCGCCGACCCGGAGAGCGCCGAGCGCCTGCGCCAACTGGTTCGACCGTCGGAATGAAGGCCCCGCCGGCACCAAATCACTCTTTCGGGTAATTCCGTCCATCCCGCGTCGCAGTAGGCTGTGCGCGCACCGGGCGGGCCCCACGGGCCCGTCCTTCGTCTGCTCACAACAACAAGAAAAGGAGCACGCCGGGATGCTTTCACACGCTCTATCACGCGCTTTCATCGGATTGCTGCTGGGCCTTGCCGGGGCCGGGATGGCCCTGGCCGCCGAGCTGGCCCCCATCGACCAGGTCCAGGTCCACGCCTGCCGCGCCACCAGCAGCCTGCTGCTGTACCGGGGCGAAGGTTTCCAGGAGACCCACAAGGCCCGCTTCGAGGCCGACCTCCAGGCCCTGGATGCCGCGTTCCAGGCGGTGCCGCAGCCCAGCGACGGGCTTCGGCAGAAGTACCGCGCCCTTGTTACCCAGCTGCAGCAGGGTGTTTCCTACGGCCACAACGAGGAGGACGTGCCCTGGCGCTTCCCCCAGGAGCTGGCCAAATCCCTGCGCGACCTGCTGATCGCCGCCCGCGCCGCCCCCGGCAACACCCCCCAGGGCGAGCTGCCGGCCAAGGTCGAGTACCTCGCCGTGCAGTACCTCAGCCGCGCCTACATCGGCACCTTCGAGATCGCACGGGAGAACGGCGACACCTACATCGGCCAGGACGAGCGCACCCTGCTGCCGGCCATCGACGCCCAGCTCCAGCCCCTGGACAAGGCCGACCCGGTGGTGGGCAAGTTGAAGACCCGCTGGGGCTTCCTCAAGGCCGCACTCGCCGACATGAACAGCCAGAGCAACACCCTGGTCAGCGCCTCCGGCCGCCCCTACGCACCGATGATGGTGGACCGCCACGCGCGCTCCATGAGCACCCAGTTGCTGGCGGCAGGCGGTTGAGGGAACAGGTCGCAGCGCGGGTTATCCACAGCTGAGCCTGCGACCGATCGCGGATGAGTCTGCTCCCGCAGGGGCGCGGGGATCGGCCGGGCGCAGGGTGGACGTCGCTTTTCACGTCCACCCTCGGTGTGGCGGGTATCGCCGGAGGTGGACCGGTGAAGCGCGGTCCACCCTGGCGCGGGTTATCCACAGAGCGGCTCAGGCGGTGGCCTTTTTCTCGCGGATGCAGGTGGGGCCGGAGCGTTCCTCGATGGCGCGCTCCACCTCCTTGCGCAGGCCGAGCATGAAGCCCAGTTCCGCCACCACGAACAGCGGGCCCACCACCAGCCCCATCAGGTCGTCGACGAAGGCGGGCTTGCGGCCCTCGTAGTAGTGGCCGATGAACTGGATGACCCAACCGACGAAGAACAACCCCAGCCCGGCGCCCAGCCACACGGCGGTGGACTGCACGGCCAGGTGCTGGCCGGCCCAGAGGCTGAGGCCAAGCAGCGCAGTCATCACCACGCCGAAGCGCGTGTCGAGGCGGAAGTAGAACAGTGCGGCGGCCAGGGCCACGACGCTGGCAGGCGACAGCCACAGGCCGGCGACGGGCAGGCCCGGGCGGGACAGCAGCACGGCCACGGCGACCACGATCATGGGGATGCCGATGAAGTGGCTGAAGATGTTGCGCCGGTCGCGGTGGTAGTCGGCGTACTGGCTCAGGTGATCGATGAGGGTTTTCATTGTTGTTTCCTCGGGTTCGGGCAGTGCGGTCGATAATGGCGCCTGCACTGGCCTATCCTCTGTCACCTAGCCGACAAACCCCAGCCCGCCATGCCCGAACTTTCCGACTGTCACCAACGCCTGCTCGCCGGCCACTGGTTCGCCAGCCTGCCGCAGGACTTCCGCGAGGCCCTGCTGGGTGCCGCACGCCCGCTGGAGCTGGCGGCGGGGCAGCGCCTGTTTCGCCGCGGCGATCCGCCCTGCGGCCTGTACGCGGTGCTGGGCGGGGCGATCCGCGTGGGCGGCAGCACGGAGAACGGCAAGGAGGCGCTGCTGGCGCTGGTGGAGCCGCCCCACTGGTTCGGCGAGATCTGCCTGTTCGACGGCCAGCCGCGTACCCACGACGCCTTTGCCGAAAGCCCCAGCCACCTGCTCAACGTGCCCCAGGCGGCGCTGCTGCGCCTGCTGGAACAGCACCCGGCCCGCTGGCGCGACATGGCCCTGCTGATGAGCCAGAAGCTGCGCCTGGCGTTCATCGCTCTGGAAGAGATGAGCCTGCTGCCTGCGCCCCAGCGCCTGGCCCGGCGCCTGCTGCTGATCGCCGAGGGCTACGGCGAGGCGGACGGCCAGCGCCGGGTGATCCACCTGGCCCAGGAGCAGCTGGCGCAGATGCTGGCCATTTCCCGGCAGACCACCAACCAGATCCTCAAGGAGCTGGAGGCGCTGGGCCTGGTGCGCCTCACCTACGGCGGCATCGAGCTGCTGGACCTGGACGGCCTGCGCCAGCGCGCGGCCGGCGGGCGCTGAACGGTTCAAGAATCGCCGCGGCGAGGCGATAAGCTGGAAACCTGTCCTCGCTGTTCCCGGAGTCCTTATGTTCGGTGGGAAGTGGCGTCAACGCAGTGAAGAACTCGAAAGCCAGGTCAACCAACTGACCCGTGAGAACCAGCAACTACGCGAGGAGCTGGAGGCCCTTCGCCGCCAGGGCCAGGCCCGCCATACGGAGGCGGACAGCGTGCTGGCGCAGCACCAGCTCCACGGCGAGCTGCACGGCAAGCTGGGGCTGTTCGCCGACTCCCTGTCGGACACCCGCGACAGCGTGGTTGCCCAGGCCGAGCAACTGCAGGTGGAGGTGGAAAAGCTGCAGCGCCACCAGGGGGTGTTCCAGGAAACCTCCAGCCTGCTGGGTGGTTTCTCCGGCGCTTTGGCCTCCATGGCCGAACAGGGCGTGAGCAGTGTGGAAAGCGTCAACCTGCTGCGCCAGCGCGTGGAGGAGATCAGCCGCATCGTCGACCTGATCAAGGCGATTTCCGACCAGACCAACCTGCTGGCGCTCAATGCCGCCATCGAGGCCGCACGGGCCGGTGAGCAGGGTCGCGGCTTCGCCGTGGTGGCCGATGAAGTGCGCGCCCTCGCCGGGCGTACCAGCCAGGCAACCCAGGAAATCAGCCAGTTGGTGGACAGCATCAACCAGGAAACCGGTCGCGCCAGCCAGGCCATCGGCAGTCTGTCCAGCGAGTCGACGCGCCTGTCCGAGAACGTGTCCAACTCGGCACAGACGCTGGATGAAATGGTGCAGTTGGGCGAGCACATGAATCGCTTCATCGAGGGCATCGCCCTCAGCGCCTTCACCGAGGCGGTCAAGCTGGACCACCTGCTGTTCAAGCTGGGGGTCTACCAGCACCTGTTCAAGGGTGAACACCACGCCAACCTGAGCGACCACCAGCATTGCCGACTGGGCCAGTGGTACCAGTCTTCGGCGATCCAGGCACGGTACGGCTCGCTGCGTGCCTTCCAGGCGCTCGCCGCGCCCCATGCACGGGTCCACCAGGCGGCACGAAGCGCGCTGGACGAGCTGCCAGGGAACAACCACCGGGCCCTGCTGCAGGCGGTGAACGACATGGAGGGCAGCAGCCAGGAGGTGAACCGCCTGCTGCGCGAACTGGCCCACCAGGTGCGCTGACGGTTCCCTACTCCGCCGCCCATTGGCGGGCCCACTCCGCCCAGGCGTCGCAACGGGCCTGCTGCCGGGCGTGACATGCCGACCATTCCGCATGCAGCGGCGCCAGCACCTCGCCGACCGCCTGGCTGTCCCGGTCGAGCCGTTGCAGGGTTTCGCCGAGCGGTGCCAGGGCGGCCACCCCGTCGGCCAGACCCTGGTCCTGGCTGGCCAGGTGTTCGACGGCGGCGGCGGTCTGCTGGCGGATGTCCTCGGCCATGCGCCCGACTTCCTCGGTGGCCTGGGCGGTGCGTGCCGCGAGGTTGCGGACTTCATCGGCCACCACGGCGAAGCCGCGCCCGGCATCCCCGGCGCGGGCGGCTTCGATGGCGGCGTTGAGGGCCAGCAGGTTGGTCTGGCTGGCGATGGACTGGATGCTCTGGGCCACCTGCTGGATGGCTTCGCTGCGGGTGGCCAGGGCCTCGACCCGCTGGCGCCCTTCCCCGCTGCGCGCCAGTTGGGCGGTGAGCCGCTGCTGGGCGGCATCGAGGGTGGCGCGCCCCTGTTCGACCGCGTCGCGTACCTGCCGGGTGGCGGCGTCGAGCCCCTCGGCGTGGGGCAGCGGCTGTGCCTCGGCGGTTTCATCCAGCAGCACCTGGGCGTGTTGTCGGTGGGTGTGCAGCCGGGCGTGCGCGTCGGCCAGTTCGGCCTCCAGTTGCCGTCGCTCGGCGGCGTCCTGTTCCAGGCGGCGCTCCCGTTCGAGACGGGCATCGGCGGCGGGATCGATGAGCGAGGTCGGCTCTTCCGGCACCTTCCACGGGCCCAGCCAGGGCCACAGGGCGAGGATCAGGTAGGCCGGCACGCTCCAGGCCAGCGGCACCTGCCAGCGGCCGTAGACCAGCATCAGCAGGGCCAGGCCCAGGGCGTGGAGGATGAAGGCGTAGGGATGGCGGGCATAGGCGGGACGCATGCGGGCCTCGGCGGTTCTTGTTATGGGTAGGCATTCTGGCTGCTCGGCCGGCCCCTCGCCAGCACGGGCAGCCGCCGGGGCCGCGCTCAGCGGGACAGGCCCTCGCGGTACTGGCTGGGACTCTGCCCGGTCCAGCGCTTGAAGGCACGGCTGAAGCTGCTGGTGTCGGCAAAGCCGAGCAGGTAGGCGATCTCGCTGATGGAGCAGCGCGGGTCGCGCATGTGGGCCAGGGCCAGGGCGTGGCGGGTGTCGCTGAGGAGGTGCTCGTAGCGGGTGCCTTCGTCGGCCAGGTGGCGCTGCAGGCTGCGCAGGCTGAGGTGAAGCGTCTGGGCGATGCCTTCGGCGGAGGGTTCGCCATTGGGCAGGCGCGCTTCCAGGCAGGCCCGTACGCGGCTCGACCAGCTCGGGCCCTGCAGGTGTTCGAGGGTGCGCTTGAGCACCGCTTCGTTGTGTTCGGCCAGTTCGGGGTTGGCGCCTTCCAGGGGCCGCTCGAAGTCGGCGCGGGCGAATTCCAGGCGATTTTCCTCGGCAGCGAAGCGCAGCGGGCAGCGGAACACCTGGTGCCAGGGCGCCGGGTCGGCGGGCTCGGGGCGACGCAGGTGCACGGCCAGGGGGGCGTAGTCGCGCCCGAGGCGGTTGCGGCAGGTGCGGACGTAGAGCGCGGCGAAGGCGTCGATGGCTTCATCGGCCGGGGCGGGGCCATCGACCGGCACCTGCAGGTGGAAGGCGTAGCGTTCGTCTTCCAAGTGCAGGCGGAGGCTGAGGGCGTCGCTGACCACCCGGTGGTAGCGCTCGATGCGTTCGAACACCTCGCGCAGGCTGGCGCTGGCGATCAGGGCGTAGCCCAGAGCGTGGAAGGTGGTGGGGCCGACGAAGGCCGAGACCCGCAAGCCGAGGGCGGGGTCGCCACTGGCGGCGACGGCCAGGTGCCAGAGGCGGGTGGTGGCGGACAGCGGGTAGCGGGCGTTGGGGTCGTCCATCAGCGCCGGGTCCAGCCCGGCCTGCCGGCAGAGGGCGGCGCTGTCGAGGCCGAGGGCGTCGAGCTGCTTGCGCAGGGCGCGGGTCCAGCTGGCCAGGGTGGTGGGTTCGGCGCTCATGCAGGTTGGCGTGTCCGGTCAACAGGTTGGCGTGCTCGGTCGGGCGGCACCGCCGGGGCGGCGGCACAGTGGTGCCCACAAGACGGACAAGAGGATGTAAGCATGCCCCCGATCACCGCAAGCCCCACGCCCCTCGATGACCCGCAGCGATCAGCCCACATTCGCGAAGTGGTGATGGCCCGTGGCGCCGAGTTGCGCCAGCGCTACCCCTTTCTGCGTCACCAGGACTTCATCGGTGCGGCGATCCTGGCCTTCGCCCTGGCCGGGATGGTGGGCTCGGCACTGCTCTACCTGAACGATGTGCTGCCTGGGTGGGCGTGCCTGCTGCTGAATGCGTTCTTCGCTTCGCTGACCCACGAGCTGGAGCACGACCTGATCCACAGCATGTACTTCCGCAAGCGCAAGGTGCCGCACAACCTGATGATGGCGCTGGTGTGGCTGGCCCGGCCGAGCACCATCAACCCGTGGGTCCGCCGCCACCTGCACCTGAACCACCACAAGGTCTCCGGCACCGAGGCCGACATGGAGGAGCGCGCCATCACCAACGGCGAGCCCTGGGGCATCGCCCGGCTGCTGATGGTGGGCGACAACGTGATGTCCTCGCTGATCCGCATGCTGCGGGCCAGGAGCTGGGAGCACAGGAAGTTCATCCTGGTGCGCACGCTGAAGGTCTATGCACCGCTGGCGCTGATGAACTGGGGCACCTGGTACGTCTTCCTCGGCTTCCACGCCATCAACGGCGTGAGCGCGCTGCTGGGCACGCCGGTGGCCTGGTCGGACACCACCCTGGCGGTGATGCACGGCGTGGACATCGCGGTGGTGGTGCTGGTGGGCCCCAACGTGCTGCGCACCTTCTGCCTGCATTTCGTCAGCTCCAACATGCACTACTACGGCGACGTGGAACCGGGCAACGTGATCCAGCAGACCCAGGTGCTCAACCCCTGGTGGCTGTGGCCGCTGCAGGCGTTCTGCTTCAACTTCGGCAGCACCCACGCGATCCACCACTTCGTGGTGAAGGAGCCCTTCTACATCCGCCAGATGGCCGCGCCGGTGGCCCACCGGGTGATGCGCGAGATGGGGGTGCGCTTCAACGACTTCGGCACCTTCGCCCGCGCCAACCGCTGGCGTGCCCGCGAGCAGGAGCGCCCGCTCCAGGCCCACACGGCCTGACCTTCCGCCCCAACCTTGGATGGGCCGCCGTGCGGCCCGTCTGCACGTACTATCGCTGCCCGCTGGCCGAGCCCCTCGACCCGCTTCCTGCCCCCGTGAACGACAAGAGGTAACGGCATGAAAACCTGGATCTGCGTGGTCTGCGGCCTGATCTACGACGAAGCCAAGGGCTGGCCCGAGGAAGGCATCCCGGCCGGCACGGCCTGGGGCGATGTGCCGGAGGACTGGGTCTGCCCGGATTGCGGCGTGGGCAAGGCCGACTTCGACATGCAGGAAATCTGACCCTTCCAGGGCGCCTCCAGAAACGTAGGCGAGGCCGTCAGGCCGGCAGCCCTGGAAGTGCCCCTCTAGGCGCTGCGCGCGCCCTCCAGGCAGTCGTCCACCCACCGGCGGCTGCCCTGCAACACCGCTTCCTGCGCGGGCTGGCTGGCCAGCATGCGCGCCACCACCAGGGCACCGACGCACTGGGCCAGCAGGGCCCAGGCCAGGTCGCCATCCTCGAGGATCGACGCCCAGGCGCGCTGCAGTTGCAGCAGCCAGTGCTCGGCCGTTTCCCTGACCACGGCATCCGCCCGGGCGATCTCAGCCCCGAGGGCGGGAATGGCGCAGCCGGCGGCCGGGTCCTGCACGTGGGCCAG
Source organism: Pseudomonas sp. SLBN-26 (assembly GCF_006715895.1). Lineage (NCBI taxonomy): Bacteria > Pseudomonadati > Pseudomonadota > Gammaproteobacteria > Pseudomonadales > Pseudomonadaceae > Pseudomonas > Pseudomonas sp. SLBN-26. The sequence continues at coordinate 4,565,942 of NZ_VFOB01000001.1, read as the reverse complement.
GCTCAGGTAGTGGTGCAGGCAGCGCTGCAGGCGGGCGCGGTCGAAGCCCGGTTCGCGCGCGGCCTGGCCGATCAGGCTGCCGGACAGTTCGCGCTCGACCACGGCGGTGAAGAGGTCGTCCTTGGAGGGGAAGTGGCTGTAGAAGGCGCCGCCGGTGAGGCCGATGGCCTTCATCAGGGCATCCACGCCGGTGCTGGCGAAACCGCCGCCCTTGGCGATGGCGCCGCTGCTTTCCAGCAGCTTCTGGCGGGTTTCTTCCTTGTGGCTGGGGGAGTAACGCATGGGGCTTTCCTCGCTTGACGCTGGCGCGGACTGTAGCATAACGTCCGTTCACCTAACGACCGTTTACCCAAGGTGATCCGCGATGACCCGTCAGGACAATACGAACAAGGTGGTGCTGGTGATCGGCGCCGGGGACGCCACGGGCGGAGCCATCGCCAAGCGTTTCGCCCGCGAGGGCTACATCGCCTGCGTGACCCGCCGCAGCGCGGACAAGCTGCAGGCGCTGGTGGACGAGATCCGCGCCGAAGGCGGCCAGGCCTTCGGCTTCGGCTCGGACGCTCGCAAGGAGGAGGAGGTGAACGCGCTGGTGGAGCAGATCGAGCGCGACATCGGTCCGATCGAGGCCTTCGTCTTCAACATCGGCGCCAACGTGCCGTGCAGCATCCTCGACGAGACGCCGCGCAAGTACTTCAAGATCTGGGAGATGGCCTGCTTCGCCGGTTTCCTCACCAGCCAGGCGGTGGCCAAGCGCATGGTCACCCGCGAGCGCGGCACGCTGCTGTTCACCGGGGCCACGGCGGGCCTGCGCGGGGCGGCCGGCTTCGCCGCGTTCGCCGGGGCCAAGCACGCCATCCGCGCGCTGGCCCAGAGCATGGCGCGGGAGCTGGGGCCGAGGAACATCCACGTCGCCCATGTGGTGGTGGACGGCGCCATCGACACGGCGTTCATCCGCGACACTTTCCCCGACCTCTACGCGCGCAAGGACCAGGACGGCATCCTCGACCCCGAGCACATCGCCGACAACTACTGGTTCCTGCACAGCCAGCCGCGGGATGCGTGGACGTTCGAACTCGATCTGCGCCCCTGGATGGAACGCTGGTGATTACTGACGACCGGCTGCGCGACGCTCAGGCGTTGTTGGCGTGGCGCCGTGAAATGCTCATTGGCAGACCCCAACTCCGCTTTCCCGACGCCCCGCCGCCTAGCCTGAACGTCGCTCGCGCGGTCTCACGAATTCGCTGACAAGAAAGAGAAAAATCATGAACAAGAGCGTCGAATTCTTCTTTGATCTGGGCAGCCCGGCCAGCTACCTGGCCTGGACCCAGCTGCCGGCGCTGTGCGCCCGCCACGGTGCAGCGCTGCGCTACCGGCCGATGCTGCTGGGCGGGGTGTTCCAGGCCACCGGCAACGCCTCGCCCATCAGCGTGCCGGCCAAGGGGCGCTACACCCTGGTGGACATGCTGCGCTTCGCCCGTCGCTACGGCGTGCCGATGGTGTTCAACCCGCATTTCCCGATCAACACCCTGGCCCTGATGCGCATCGCCACCGGTCTGCAGCTGCACGAGCCGGAGCGCTTCGAGGCATACCTGGACGCGGCCTTCCGCGCGCTCTGGCAGGACTCGAAGAACCTGGGCGATCCGGCCGTGCTGGCGGCCGTGCTGGAAGGGGCCGGCTTCGACCCGGCAACCGTGCAGGCACTGGCGGCCGAGGCGGAGGTGAAAGAGGCGCTGAAGGCGGCCACCGAGGAGGCGGTCAGGCGCGGGGTGTTCGGGGCGCCCACCTGCTTCGTGGGCACGGAGATGTTCTTCGGTCAGGACCGCCTGGACTTCGTCGAGGAGGCCATCAGGCCTGCATGAGGCGGGCCGGCAGGCGATCCAGCAGCGAGGGATCGAGGCGCAGCAGGCGGGCGGAGCGCTCGTCCAGCAGGTCACGCGGGGCGGCGTTGGCGGGCAGGCGCAGGAGGCCGGCGCAGAGGTTCATGGTCAGCGCCTCGCGGGAGAACACGCCGCTGCCCAGGCCGTAGAAGGCCGCCACCAGTTCGCGCAGGCCGAAGGGCAGGCGCCAGCGGATGCGCAGGGCGGAGCCGAAACCGGCGGCGCGCTTGCGCATCACGGTTTCCAGTGCGTCGTCCTCCAGGGTGCCGCCGGCGTCCTGCCAGTCCTGCAGGCTGCGCAGCAGGGCCAGTTCGCCCATGTTGTGCAGCAGGCCGGCGGTGTAGCAGAGCTCGGCATCCAGGTCGAGTTCGCTGGCCATCCAGTAGCCCAGCTCGGCGCTGCGCTGGGCCTCGCGCCAGGCGATGTCGGCCAGTTCGGCCAGGCGCGGGTCGCGCAGCCGGGCGTTGCGTTCCAGGGCCATGCCGAGCACGAGGTTGAGCACACGGGTTACGCCCAGGCGCTGCAGGGCCTGGGTGAGGGTCTGGCAGGGCGTGCCCAGGTGCTGGGCGGCGCTGTTGGCGGCGGCGATCAGCCGGGCGGTGATCTGCGGGTCGCGGGAGAAGACTTCGTCGAGGTCACGCAGGTCGAGGTCACTGGCCTGCAGGCAGCGGCTGACGGCGTCGCGCACGTCGCTGAGCAGGGGGGCGCCCTGCCCTTCCTCGCGCACGCTGTCGAGGTATTCCTCCAGGGTGGCCACCAGCAGCGGTGCGGTCGGCTCGCGGCCTTCGCCGGCAGGCAGCAGGCTGGCCAGGCGCTGGCGCAGGCTCTCGGCATTGAAGGGCTTGCCCAGGTAGGCAGACGGCGCCAGGGGCAACACGGCGCGCACGCTGCCGGCATCCACCCGGGCGCTGATGAGCACGAACGGCAGCATGGGGGTGCGCGGGTGGCGACGCAACTGGCGCAGCAGCTCCAGGCCGCCACCGCCCTGCAGTTCACCGTCGGCGATCACCAGGTCGGGCAGGCGGCGCTTGCAGCGCGCCAGGGCGGTGGGCGCGTCGGCGACGCGTACGAGGTTGGCGTCGGCGCGGATATCCAGCACCAGTTGGGCGAGCAGGTCGGCCGTCCACGGGTCTGCCTCGGCAATCAGGACTTCCGGAACCTTGGCGTGGGCGGTCATGGGTACCTCGGGCTACTGCGGGAGCGCCGTGAGTGGGTGCGACGGAGTTGGCAAAAATGAAGGCGACAAGTCTAAAGCGCCGATGAAGGGCTGAGTAGTGGCCCGATGGCATATTGACCGGCTGGATGAAATCGGCTTGATCCGGGGCAAAAAAAGACCCGCCGAAGCGGGTCTCAAGTACGCCTGGCTGGTGAGCCTCAGGCGAGTTCGTCGAAGCACTCGGCGACGATGGCCAGGCCCTTGTCGAGCTGGGCATCGGGGATGGTCACCGGCATCAGGAAGCGGATCACGTTGTAGTAGGTGCCGCAGGACAGCAGGATCAGGCCTTTCTCACGGGCACGGGCCACGATCTTGCCAACCAGCTCGGCAGCGGGCTTGTGCACGTCGCCGCCTTCGAACAGTTCGATGGCGATCATGGAGCCCAGGCCGCGGACGTCGCCGATGACCTTGTGCTTGGCAGCGATGTCACGCAGGCCAGCCTTGAGGCGCTCGCCAACAGCCTGGCTGCGCTCCAGCAGTTTCTCTTCGTCGAACACCTTCAGCACGGCCAGGGCCGCGGCGCAGGCGATCGGGCTGCCGGCGTAGGTGCCGCCCAGGCCACCGGGGGCGATGGCGTCCATGATCTCGGCCTTGCCGCACACGCCGGAGATGGGGAAGCCGCCGCCGACGGATTTGGCGAAGGTGGTCAGATCCGGGGTGATGCCCAGTTGCTCGGTGGCGAAGAAGGTGCCGGTACGGCCAGCGCCGGTCTGCACTTCGTCAGCGATCAGCAGGATGCCGTGCTGGTCGCACAGGGCGCGCAGGCGCTGCATGAAGGCTTTGGAGTTGACGTAGAAGCCACCCTCGCCCTGGACCGGCTCGATGATGATCGCGGCGATGTCCTGGGGCTGGGCGTCGTTCTTGAAGATGCGCTCGATGCTGGCGATGGAGTCGTCTTCGCTCACGCCGTGCAGTTCGCACGGGGCCAGGGCACGGAACACGCCGCCGGGCATCAGGCCCATGCCGGCGGAGTACGGGACCACCTTGCCGGTCAGGGACAGGGTCATCATGGTGCGGCCGTGGTAGGCGCCGGTGAAGGCGATGACGCCGGCACGGCCGGTGGCGGCGCGGGCGATCTTGACGGCGTTCTCGACGGCTTCGGAGCCGGAGGTGACCAGCAGGGTTTTCTTGGCGAAGTCACCCGGTACGCGCTTGGCGATCTCTTCGCAGAGTTCGATGTAGGGCTCGTAGGCCAGTACCTGGAAGCAGGTGTGGGACAGCTTGGTCAGCTGCTCCTGGACAGCGGCGATCACCTTCGGGTGCAGGTGGCCGGTGTTCAGTACGGCGATGCCGCCGGCGAAGTCGATGTACTCGCGGCCATCCACGTCCCAGACGGTGGCGTTCTCGGCGCGCTCGGCGACGACCGGGTGGATCTGGCCAACACCACGGGCTACAGCGGCGGCACGGCGTTTCAGCAGGGATTCGTTCTTGCTCATGTCTTCCTCACGGCCGCTCATCGGGCGGCGCAGTCTCAAGGATGAATACCCCCGGTGGGCGCTTGCGCAGCATTCGATGATCGACTGCGCAGGCCCGCCGGAGGTTCGTCGGTTCAGGTTGTGGAGCTGGGGCGCCGCGCGCTCTTTCGCGCCTTGCCCCGTCTTTGCATCAGGTTCAGATCCCGCCGAGGCAGAGGTACTTGATTTCCAGGTAGTCCTCGATGCCGTACTTGGAGCCTTCGCGACCCAGGCCGGAGGCCTTGATGCCGCCGAACGGCGCCACTTCGTTGGAGATCAGGCCGGTGTTGATGCCCACCATGCCGTATTCCAGCGCCTCGGCCACGCGGAACACGCGGCCCAGGTCACGGGCGTAGAAGTAGGAGGCCAGGCCGAACTCGGTGTCGTTGGACATGGCGATGACTTCGGCCTCGTCCTTGAAGCGGAACAGCGGGGCCAGCGGGCCGAAGGTCTCTTCCTTGGCGACGGCGGCGTTCTTCGGTACGTCGACCAGGATGGTCGGCTCGAAGAAGGTGCCGCCCAGGGCGTGGGGCTTGCCGCCGGAAACGACCTTGGCGCCTTTGCTGACGGCGTCCTGGATGTGTTCCTGGACCTTGGCCACGGCCTTCTCGTCGATCAGCGGGCCGGTGGTGACGCCGTCTTCCAGACCGTTGCCGATGTTGAGCTTGGCCACGGCGGCCTTGAGCTTCTCGACGAAGGCGTCATACACGCCGTCCTGCACGTACAGGCGGTTGGCACAGACGCAGGTCTGGCCATTGTTGCGGTACTTGGAGATCAGTGCGCCTTCGACGGCGGCGTCCAGGTCGGCATCGTCGAAGACGATGAAGGGGGCATTGCCACCCAGTTCCAGGGACACCTTCTTGATGTCCTGGGCGCATTCGGCCATCAGCTGGCGACCGATCTCGGTGGAGCCGGTGAAGGACAGCTTGCGCACGGTGGGGTTGCTGGTCAGCTCGCTGCCCACTTCACCGGCGCTGCCGGTGACGACGCTGAACACGCCTTTGGGGATGCCGGCGCGCTCGGCCAGCTCGGCCAGGGCGAGGGCGGAGTACGGGGTCTGGGAAGCAGGCTTGAGCACCATGGTGCAGCCGGCGGCCAGGGCCGGACCGGCCTTGCGGGTAATCATCGCAGCGGGGAAGTTCCACGGGGTGATGGCCGCGGTCACGCCGATGGGCTGCTTGATGACGATCAGGCGCTTGTCCGGCTGGTGGCCGGGGATGACGTCGCCGTAGATGCGCTTGGCTTCTTCGGCGAACCATTCGATGAAGGAGGCGGCGTAGGCGATCTCACCCTTGGCTTCGGCCAGCGGCTTGCCCTGCTCCAGGGTCATCAGGCGGCCCAGGTCGTCCTGGTTGGCCATCATCAGTTCGAACCAGCGACGCAGCTTGGCCGCACGCTCCTTGGCGGTGAGGGCACGCCAGGCCGGCAGAGCACGTTCGGCAGCTTCGATGGCACGGCGGGTCTCGGCAGCGCCCATCTTCGGAACGGTACCCAGGATCTCACCCGTGGCCGGGTTGTTGACCTTGATGGTCTGGCCGCTGTCAGCGTCCAGCCAGGCCCCGTCGATGTAGGCTTTCTGGCGGAACAGCGTGGCATCTTTCAATTGCATCTCTGTCTCCTTCGCACCGGTTACAAGGAGCCGGGGTCCGTTGTTTTTGTTCGGCCAACCCCAGGATTGGCCAGGAAAGGAAGTCGATTGCAGCAGCCGGGCTTGGCAGTGCAAGGGGCGTTTGAAATCTCAAACGAATGCTAGGGCCAGAGGGATCAAAGGGCAATACTACGTTCGATAAAACAGACAAAAAAATGAGCGCCCGTCGGGTTTTGCTGTGCAGAATCCGTGACGAGGAGCGTGCGCGTTCAATATTCAGAACACGCCACGCAAAATGGACTCCGACGTCACGTGCAGGTATGATTGCGCGCTCTCAAGCATCCGTAGCTCAGCTGGATAGAGTACTGCCCTCCGAAGGCAGGGGTCGTGGGTTCGAATCCCGCCGGATGCGCCAGACAACGAAAGGCCCCCTGGAGAAATCCAGGGGGCCTTTGTGTTTCTGCACCCGCCCGGAGGCTACCTCTTCACGACGGCCCGATCCCCGCGAGGCGAGCCGCCCGCAGGGCAAGCCAGAGGACGGTGACGTCTTCGGTGCTGTCCAGGGAACGGCCCGTGATCGCTTCGATACGCCGCATGCGATACACCAGGGTCTGCTTGTGGACGTGCAGGCGCCGGGCGGCTGCCTGCCAGGAGCGATTCTCTTCGAGAAAGACCTGCAGGCTGTGCAGCAGCGGCGCACCTTGGGCTCGCTCCTGTTCCAGCAATGGGCCGAGCGTCTGCCGCGCAGTGCGCTCGGCTTCATCCAGGGAGCGGGGCAGCCAGGGCGCCCCCGGCCCCAGGGTGGCGTAGAGGATCAGGGGCATCCGGGGGCCTGCATGCGCGAGAGCGAGACGTGCTTCGCGCAGCGCGTCGGCAAATCGCTCGGGCCGTTCCACCGGGTTGCTCGCTCCCAGCTCTGCGCCCAACTCGGCCTGCAGTTCGCCAATCCGCTCAGCGGGTTGAAGCAGGACGATCTCATGGCCCTGGATCCGCAGCAGACCGCGCTGGCCCCAGCGCTGCAGAATGTCTTCCCTGCCTGGAGCGTCTTCGAGCGGCATCCGAGCAATGCACAGCTGCAATGCGGTGAGCGGCAGGCCCGGCATGAGCGCCTGCAGGCGCTGCTCGGCTTGATGGGACGCTGCGCGCCCGTTCAACAGGTCATCCAGAAGCTCGGACCCCAGACGCAGCCGGCGCTCGCTCTCGACGTGCATGCGTTCGAGCTCGATTCCCACGATCGCGAGCAGGTGATGCAGCAGCGCGTAGTCGGGCAGTTCACCAGCGCGGACCACCAGCAGGCAGTCGGGCTCCGATGGCAGGGCCATGCCCAGCATCTCGCCGTCGGGATGGGGATAACGCTGCAACATGGGCGAGAGCCCTGTGCGCCCCTGAGCGCGCGTTTGCCTGATGGCCAGTCGGGCGCTTTCGGCAAGGGCTGGCAAGGCTTCATCCCAAGGCGCCAGGGTGCGGCTGTCGATCAGGTGAAGTGCCGCTGCGACGTCCTTTTCCAGGCGGGCCAGGAGTGGCGCCAGCCCGAGGCCACCCAGGCTCAACCGGGCGGTTTCGTAGATGCGCTGGAGCGCCAGGTGCCGTTCGCGCTCGATGCTGCGTCCGGCATCGGCGATGGCGCGGGTAACGGCGGCAAAGGGGACGCCGTACTCGGTGAAGACAAGGGGAAAGCCCAGGCGCTCCGCGGCGTCGCACAGCGCTTCGAGGTCAGCTGGCGCTTGCATGTCTTCGCCGATCATCAGGCCGGCCAGACCGGCCTCCATGAGTCGCTGGACATAGCGACGCTGCTCCGAGGGAGCGGCGGGGATACCGAGGCCTGTGCTCATGAGCAGGTCAGCCTCCCCGAGCCATGCGGTGGGATCGGGGAGCTCGCAGACGTGGGCCCAGCGGACGGGTCGATCAAGGCCGGCGGCTCCGCTCACCAGTCGCGAGCGGAGTGCCGGTAGGGCGAGGAGTTCTCGCAGGGTGAAGGGCATGTCCAGGCTGCTCCAGGGTTGAGCGACCAGTGTAATCGCCAGGGGCCGCCGGTCCGGACCTCACCAGCTGGCCGGCAACATGCCGAGTGCGGAGGCGATGGCGTAGAGGCCACTGGCAGCGAAGATGAGGATGATCGCGACCTGGATCATGGGATGGGCATACCAGCCACAGGTGAATGCCGGTGCCTGGTCACCGGAGCGGCGCGCGGCGTTGAGCAGCAGGATCGGGATGATGCCCATCAACACACCACCGAAGGTGCCGGCGAAATAGAGGGCGTTGACGAAGCCGCCAATGCCGGAATAGGCCAGCAGGAAGGGCGGTACGGAGACCAGGGCGAGAACCAGGAGGCGCTTGCGCAGGTTGCGCTCGCTGCCCAGGCGGAAATGGTCGAAGAAGTTGGTGAACAGGCAGCCGCCCAGCCCCCAGTAAGAGGTCAGCATGGCCAGCAAGGCGAAGGTGTTGGCGGTGTAGTAGGCCCACTGCCCAAGGGACCTGCCCCAACTGAGCGTGGCCACTTCGCTGAGATTTTCGGGCCCCACCAGAGCGATCACGGAAGCGGGTATCGCGGCGACCAGGATAAAGGTGAGGACCATGCCGAGGATGATCAGCCATGGGAGTCGCCTGGGCGTCGTGAGGTTACCGCGCACCAGTTCCGGCACAAGGAACTGAGCGCCAAAGACGAATACGGCGAGGTTGAAGATGGGGACCACGTACTGCCAGTCACTTCGCCACAGGTGGGCGATGCGGGTGTCCGCATGAGTGAGGGTGGCGGCGATCAGTACGCAGACGATCAGCACCATGCCGGTACTGATGAGCTTTTCTCCGATGCCAAGGGCCTTGAGGCCGAGGTAGAGAACCAGCGCGGAGGGGATGAAGAACAACAGGCTGCCCATCTCCCGAGTCAGGCCGTACTGGCCGAAGAAGTCGGCCATGATGTTGCCGCTGCCGCTCATGTAGGCGACCAGGGCGCCATAGCTGTTGGCAGCGACGGCAATAAAGATCAGCCAACCTCCGAACGTGCCCAGGTAGCGCCGCGCGAGGCCACTGAGCTGATTGTTGCCACGTGTGCGCAGGCAGGCTTCTGCGACGTAGAGCATGGTGATGATGCAGAAGAAACAGGTGATGGCGAGGCAGGCGAGCAACGGCAGGTAGCCGACCTTGCGGGCGGCGTAGGCCATGCTGAGCACGCCAGCGCCGATATTGGTGCCGATGATGATGGCGACGGTCTCGAGCGAGCCCAGAGCATGGGCTTCGAGGCCGGACTCCGTTTCGATTCGTTGGTTGATGCCCATTTGTTATTTCCTCTTTTATTGGGATCAGGGGGGAGTGAAGCGGCCTCTCAGGTGCAGCACGCTGCGGGATACAGCCCTTCAGCCTTTATCCTCCAGGCCGGCGGGGGCGAAGCAGGCGAGGAAGCGGTCGAGTGGGGCAGGCTCATCGCCCTTCAGCTCTGCGCGCTCCTTGCGCATCACGGCGCTGCGCACCAGGGAACCGCCGATGTAGCGCAGGGGTTCAGGTGGGAACCGGCGAAAGCGGCGCTCCACCAGGGGGCAGCGACTCCAGGCATCGTCACGCCCCAGGGCCAGGCTGGCGAGGATGCGGCCGCCGAGGCGGCTGGGGCCAACGCCATTGCCGCTCCAGCCGATGCCGTAGTGGATGTTGGTATGCCCGGCGAGTCGACCGAATACGGGCAGGCTGTCGTAAGTGCGGTCGATCGGGCCGGACCAGCGGTGAGTGATACCGACGTCGTTGAGCATGGGATAGGTACGGCGCAGATCGGCCTCGGTAAGGCGAAGACTGGGCGGGTGATCGCTGAAGGTGGCGTCAATCCGCGAACCATATGCGAGGGCTCCGGTGCCCTTGCCGAATGCGATGCGACCGTCGTGGGTGGTTCGGTAGTAGTCGACCATCAACTGAGAGTCGGTAATGGCCTCGCCACCGGTCCAGCCGATCTCGGCCAGTCGATGGGGAATCGCCTCGGTAACGACGGTGGAGCTGTTGACGGGCACTATCGCACTGGCGAGTTCGGGCAATGCGGCTGCCCAGGCGTTGGTGGCAAGCACGACGCGGTCCGCTCGGATACTGGCACTGGCTGTACTCACCTCCACGGGCTCGCCGGGGCTGATGGCGGTCACTCCGGTGTGCTCGTGGATCTCCACACCGTTGGCCAGCGCTACCCGTCTCATTCCACTTACCAGCAAAGCTGGCTGAACGGTGGCGTTGCTACGTTCGAAGACCCCCGCCAGATGCACGTGGGAGCCTGTTCGCCGGGCCACCTCATTGGCATCGACCCGCTCGAATGGGCTCACACCCAGTCGCTCACAGGCAGCGAGCGTCGTATTCCAGGTATCGACGTGTCGTGGGGTGGTGGCGGTCCACAGCCAACCTGCCTGCCGGTAATGGGCGTCGATCTGGTGCTCCTCGCAGAACTCCCCGAGTTCGGAAATGGCACGCTCGGCCTGTTCGCCCAGGAAGCGTGCCTGGTTGGCATCGCAGAAGCTCAGGAGGGTTCCGATCTTGGGCCACCAGGACATGACGAATCCTCCATTGCGCCCGGATGCACCGCCGCCACAGACATCCTGCTCGACCAGCATGACGCGCGCCTGGGACTCCATTTGCTTGATGGAAAGGGCTGTCCAAAGCCCGACGAAGCCACCACCGACGATGAGGACATCGACCTTGTGCTTGCCAGTCAGAGGAGCGAACGGGCTCTCGCCATGCTCGATGGACTCCATCCAATAGCTGGCCTTGAGGGGAGGGGTAAGCGTTAGCTTCATGTCGAAAGGACCGGACTCGAAGGGTAAGTCGAGCCAGTCTCAGGGAGGGCCACCCAGGCAACAATCAGGCGTTATTAGGAAATGTCACGCCCTGTTCGTACGAAGGTATGAAGCTACTTGGCCAAGCGAGCGTGCTGCAAAGGAAGGGGAGTCGGAAATACTCGAAGCGGGACTGGGGTTATCCCCAGCAGACTTTTCATCCGCGCAAAGTCAAACCCCCGATCACCTTTCGATGATCGGGGGTTTGGTATAGGTGCTTGACGATGACCTACTCTCACATGGGGAAACCCCACACTACCATCGGCGATGCATCGTTTCACTACTGAGTTCGGGATGGGATCAGGTGGTTCCAACGCTCTATGGTCGTCAAGCAATTCTTTAGGGTGATCGTCGAGACGCTCACCCGAATTCGGGTATGTGACAGTACTTTGCGGTTCAATCGAACTTTCGGTTTGTCGACTTCACCAACAACACCAGATTGTTTGGGTGTTATATGGTCAAGCCTCACGGGCAATTAGTATTGGTTAGCTCAACGCCTCACAGCGCTTACACACCCAACCTATCAACGTCGTAGTCTTCGACGGCCCTTTAGGGGATTCAAGATCCCAGTGAGATCTCATCTTGAGGCGAGTTTCCCGCTTAGATGCTTTCAGCGGTTATCTCTTCCGAACATAGCTACCCGGCAGTGCCACTGGCGTGACAACCGGAACACCAGAGGTTCGTCCACTCCGGTCCTCTCGTACTAGGAGCAGCCCCTCTCAAATCTCAAACGTCCACGGCAGATAGGGACCGAACTGTCTCACGACGTTCTAAACCCAGCTCGCGTACCACTTTAAATGGCGAACAGCCATACCCTTGGGACCGGCTTCAGCCCCAGGATGTGATGAGCCGACATCGAGGTGCCAAACACCGCCGTCGATATGAACTCTTGGGCGGTATCAGCCTGTTATCCCCGGAGTACCTTTTATCCGTTGAGCGATGGCCCTTCCATACAGAACCACCGGATCACTAAGACCTACTTTCGTACCTGCTCGACGTGTCTGTCTCGCAGTCAAGCGCGCTTTTGCCTTTATACTCTGCGACCGATTTCCGACCGGTCTGAGCGCACCTTCGTACTCCTCCGTTACTCTTTGGGAGGAGACCGCCCCAGTCAAACTGCCCACCATACACTGTCCTCGATCCGGATGACGGACCAGAGTTAGAACCTCAAGCATGCCAGGGTGGTATTTCAAGGATGGCTCCACGAGAACTGGCGTCCTCGCTTCAAAGCCTCCCACCTATCCTACACAAGCAGGCTCAAAGTCCAGTGCAAAGCTACAGTAAAGGTTCACGGGGTCTTTCCGTCTAGCCGCGGATACACTGCATCTTCACAGCGATTTCAATTTCACTGAGTCTCGGGTGGAGACAGCGCCGCCATCGTTACGCCATTCGTGCAGGTCGGAACTTACCCGACAAGGAATTTCGCTACCTTAGGACCGTTATAGTTACGGCCGCCGTTTACCGGGGCTTCGATCAAGAGCTTCGCTTGCGCTAACCCCATCAATTAACCTTCCGGCACCGGGCAGGCGTCACACCCTATACGTCCACTTTCGTGTTTGCAGAGTGCTGTGTTTTTAATAAACAGTCGCAGCGGCCTGGTATCTTCGACCGGCATGGGCTTACGGAGTAAATCCTTCACCCTCACCGGCGCACCTTCTCCCGAAGTTACGGTGCCATTTTGCCTAGTTCCTTCACCCGAGTTCTCTCAAGCGCCTTGGTATTCTCTACCCAACCACCTGTGTCGGTTTGGGGTACGGTTCCTAGTTACCTGAAGCTTAGAAGCTTTTCCTGGAAGCATGGCATCAACCACTTCGTCATCTAAAAGATAACTCGTCATCAGCTCTCGGCATTGAGCGCCCGGATTTTCCTAAGCACCCTGCCTACCACCTTAAACTTGGACAACCAACGCCAAGCTGGCCTAGCCTTCTCCGTCCCTCCATCGCAGTAACTAGAAGTACGGGAATATTAACCCGTTTCCCATCGACTACGCTTTTCAGCCTCGCCTTAGGGGCCGACTCACCCTGCGTCGATTAACGTTGCGCAGGAACCCTTGGTCTTTCGGCGTGGGTGTTTTTCACACCCATTGTCGTTACTCATGTCAGCATTCGCACTTCTGATACCTCCAGCGAGCTTCTCAACTCACCTTCACAGGCTTACAGAACGCTCCTCTACCGCGTCACTTACGTGACACCCGCAGCTTCGGTGTGTGGTTTGAGCCCCGTTACATCTTCCGCGCAGGCCGACTCGACTAGTGAGCTATTACGCTTTCTTTAAAGGATGGCTGCTTCTAAGCCAACCTCCTAGCTGTCTAAGCCTTCCCACATCGTTTCCCACTTAACCACAACTTTGGGACCTTAGCTGGCGGTCTGGGTTGTTTCCCTTTTCACGACGGACGTTAGCACCCGCCGTGTGTCTCCCACGCTCGGCACTTCCAGGTATTCGGAGTTTGCATCGGTTTGGTAAGTCGGGATGACCCCCTAGCCGAAACAGTGCTCTACCCCCTGGAGTGATACGTGAGGCGCTACCTAAATAGCTTTCGAGGAGAACCAGCTATCTCCGAGCTTGATTAGCCTTTCACTCCGATCCACAAGTCATCCGCTACCTTTTCAACGGGAGTCGGTTCGGTCCTCCAGTCAGTGTTACCTAACCTTCAACCTGCTCATGGATAGATCGCCCGGTTTCGGGTCTATACCCAGCGACTAAACGCCCTATTAAGACTCGCTTTCGCTACGCCTCCCCTATTCGGTTAAGCTCGCCACTGAATATAAGTCGCTGACCCATTATACAAAAGGTACGCAGTCACCTAACAAAGTAGGCTCCCACTGCTTGTACGCATACGGTTTCAGGTTCTATTTCACTCCCCTCTCCGGGGTTCTTTTCGCCTTTCCCTCACGGTACTGGTTCACTATCGGTCAGTCAGTAGTATTTAGCCTTGGAGGATGGTCCCCCCATGTTCAGACAAAGTTTCACGTGCTCCGTCCTACTCGATTTCACTTCCAGGACCCTTTCGCGTACGGGGCTATCACCCACTATGGCCGCACTTTCCAGAGCGTTCCGCTAAAATCCAAGAAGCTTAAGGGCTAATCCCCGTTCGCTCGCCACTACTAAGGGAATCTCGGTTGATTTCTTTTCCTCAGGGTACTTAGATGTTTCAGTTCCCCTGGTTCGCCTCTTGCACCTATGGATTCAGTACAAGATACCTAGGTTATCCTAGGTGGGTTCCCCCATTCAGAGATCTCCGGATCAAAGTCTGTTTGCCGACTCCCCGAAGCTTATCGCAGGCTACCACGTCTTTCATCGCCTCTGACTGCCAAGGCATCCACCGTATGCGCTTCTTCACTTGACCATATAACCCCAAGCAATCTGCCAGTGGTCATGGTGTGAAGACGACATTCGCCGAAAATTCGCGCTTGAACTCGCAAATTTTGCCTTGAGTTGCTGAGTGCAGTGAAACACTCAACAAGTCACTTCTATCACATACCCAAATTTTTAAAGAACGTTCTGGCGCAAAGACCAGAAATCAATACCTGAACCAGGTACTCATTTCTGAGCTTTCAGCGATTGTGTGGATGGTGGAGCCAAGGAGGATCGAACTCCTGACCTCCTGCGTGCAAAGCAGGCGCTCTCCCAGCTGAGCTATGGCCCCTTCAGACCTGCTGCGCCCTCGACAATTGGTGGGTCTGGGCAGATTCGAACTGCCGACCTCACCCTTATCAGGGGTGCGCTCTAACCAACTGAGCTACAGACCCAATCGTCACACTTTCGGGTCTAAACCCAATCGCTTTTCGCAAGTGAATCAAGCAATTCGTGTGGGAGCTTATGAAGAAGCTGATGTCTTCGATTAAGGAGGTGATCCAGCCGCAGGTTCCCCTACGGCTACCTTGTTACGACTTCACCCCAGTCATGAATCACTCCGTGGTAACCGTCCTCCTTGCGGTTAGACTAGCTACTTCTGGAGCAACCCACTCCCATGGTGTGACGGGCGGTGTGTACAAGGCCCGGGAACGTATTCACCGTGACATTCTGATTCACGATTACTAGCGATTCCGACTTCACGCAGTCGAGTTGCAGACTGCGATCCGGACTACGATCGGTTTTATGGGATTAGCTCCACCTCGCGGCTTGGCAACCCTTTGTACCGACCATTGTAGCACGTGTGTAGCCCTGGCCGTAAGGGCCATGATGACTTGACGTCATCCCCACCTTCCTCCGGTTTGTCACCGGCAGTCTCCTTAGAGTGCCCACCCGAGGTGCTGGTAACTAAGGACAAGGGTTGCGCTCGTTACGGGACTTAACCCAACATCTCACGACACGAGCTGACGACAGCCATGCAGCACCTGTGTCAGAGTTCCCGAAGGCACCAATCCATCTCTGGAAAGTTCTCTGCATGTCAAGGCCAGGTAAGGTTCTTCGCGTTGCTTCGAATTAAACCACATGCTCCACCGCTTGTGCGGGCCCCCGTCAATTCATTTGAGTTTTAACCTTGCGGCCGTACTCCCCAGGCGGTCGACTTATCGCGTTAGCTGCGCCACTAAGATCTCAAGGATCCCAACGGCTAGTCGACATCGTTTACGGCGTGGACTACCAGGGTATCTAATCCTGTTTGCTCCCCACGCTTTCGCACCTCAGTGTCAGTATCAGTCCAGGTGGTCGCCTTCGCCACTGGTGTTCCTTCCTATATCTACGCATTTCACCGCTACACAGGAAATTCCACCACCCTCTACCGTACTCTAGCTCAGTAGTTTTGGATGCAATTCCCAGGTTGAGCCCGGGGCTTTCACATCCAACTTGCTGAACCACCTACGCGCGCTTTACGCCCAGTAATTCCGATTAACGCTTGCACCCTTCGTATTACCGCGGCTGCTGGCACGAAGTTAGCCGGTGCTTATTCTGTTGGTAACGTCAAAACAGCAAGGTATTAACTTACTGCCCTTCCTCCCAACTTAAAGTGCTTTACAATCCGAAGACCTTCTTCACACACGCGGCATGGCTGGATCAGGCTTTCGCCCATTGTCCAATATTCCCCACTGCTGCCTCCCGTAGGAGTCTGGACCGTGTCTCAGTTCCAGTGTGACTGATCATCCTCTCAGACCAGTTACGGATCGTCGCCTTGGTGGGCCATTACCCCACCAACTAGCTAATCCGACCTAGGCTCATCTGATAGCGTGAGGTCCGAAGATCCCCCACTTTCTCCCGTAGGACGTATGCGGTATTAGCGTTCCTTTCGAAACGTTATCCCCCACTACCAGGCAGATTCCTAGGCATTACTCACCCGTCCGCCGCTGAATTATGGAGCAAGCTCCACTCATCCGCTCGACTTGCATGTGTTAGGCCTGCCGCCAGCGTTCAATCTGAGCCATGATCAAACTCTTCAGTTCAATACTGCTTGGGTTTTGAGAAAACCCTAAACTTGGCTCAGCAATCGCAAATAAACTCTCGAATTCACGAGTGTTACTTGTGTTGCTGATAATCAGTCGACTACCAGTCTTACATCACAAGCACCCACACGAATTGCTTGATTCAAATTTTTAAAGAGCGTTTCGATCAAGTCTTTCGTCTCAACCGAGGCCGCGCATTCTACAGCAGCCTTTCTTTCTGTCAAGCTGTTTTTCGAAGAATTTTTTCTTTCTACTCAACAACTTGCGCTTCGTTCTATTTCTCTTCCGAAGCGAGGCGCGTATTCTACAGCACCTCTTTCTTCCGTCAAGCTATTTTTCGAAATTTTCTTTTCTACTCAACAACTTAGCTCGCTTGGCAGAGCGTTCCGCTTCAGCGAGGCGCGCATTCTACATGAGTGAAGATGGGTGTAAACCCCCTTTTCGGAAAAAGTTTACGCCCGGCTTCCAGGCCTCTTTATAGAGGTGGCTACACCACCCCTTCCTGCCGCAGACGCTCGATAGCCTCCGCCGACAGCCCCAGCACACGCTCCAGTACGGATGCCGTGTGCTCGCCCAGGCGCGGCGGTGCCATCCGGTACTCCACTGGCGTATCGGAAAGGCGCAGCGGGCTGGCCACCTGGGCCACCGCACCGGCCAGTGCATGGGGCAATTCGACTTTCAGCCCCCGGGCCAGAACCTGGGGATCCTCGAATACCGCCGCCAGGTCGTTGATCGGTCCGCAGGGCACGCCGACCGCTTCCAGTGCCGCCACCCACTCGGCCGTGGTCTTGAATACGGTGGCCTGGCGGATCAGCGGGATCAGCTCCGCCCGGTTCGCCACCCGTGCCTTGTTGCTGGCAAAGCGCGGATCGTCCGCCCATTCCGGATGCCCGGCCACCTCACAGAATTTGCGGAACTGCCCGTCGTTGCCAACCGTGAGGATGAAATCACCATCCGCCGTGGGGAAGTCCTGGTACGGCACGATATTCGGATGCGCATTGCCCAGGCGCCGGGGAGGAACGCCCGTGGTCAGGTAGTTCATCGCCTGGTTCGCCAGGCAGGCCACCTGCACGTCCAACAGCGCCATGTCGATGTGCTGTCCCCGGCCGGTGGTCTCACGGGCGGTCAGGGCCGCCAGGATGGCCACGCTGGAATAGAGCCCGGTAAGAATGTCCGTCAGCGCCACCCCCACCTTCACAGGCCCGGCACCCTCTTCCTGATCCGAGCGCCCGGTCAGGCTCATCAGCCCACCCAGCCCCTGGATCATGAAGTCGTAACCCGCCCGCTTGGCATAGGGGCCGAACTGACCGAAGCCGGTGATGGAGCAATAGATGAGCCGCGGATTGATCGCCTTCAGGGATTCGTAGTCCAACCCATAGGCCGCCAGCCCACCGACCTTGAAGTTCTCGATGAGGATGTCCGACTCCGCCGCCAGCTTTCGCACCAGCGCCTGGCCTTCCGGCTGGGTGAAGTCGATGGTCACCGACTGCTTGTTGCGGTTGGCCGAGAGGAAGTACGCCGCCTCGCTGGTATCCCGCCCGCTTTCGTCCTTGAGGAAGGGCGGCCCCCAGGCGCGGGTATCGTCGCCACTCCCCGGCCGCTCCACCTTGATCACGTCGGCACCGAGGTCAGCAAGGATCTGCCCCGACCAAGGCCCGGCAAGCACACGGGACAGGTCGAGCACGCGGATATGGGAGAGGGCACCAGCCATGGAATCACCTGCGGAAGAAGAAATAAGCAGAGCCGGGCCCCTCTATATATAGAAGGGCCCGGACAGGGACCGGATCAGAAGAACGCCTGGATACCGGTCTGCGCGCGGCCGAGGATCAGCGCGTGGACGTCATGGGTGCCCTCGTAGGTGTTGACCACCTCCAGGTTCACCAGGTGACGGGCGATGCCGAACTCGTCGGAGATGCCGTTGCCGCCCAGCATGTCGCGGGCCATGCGCGCGATGTCCAGCGCCTTGCCACAGCTGTTGCGCTTCATGATCGAAGTGATCTCCACAGCCGCCGTACCCTCGTCCTTCATCCGGCCGAGGCGCAGGCAGCCCTGCAGAGCCAGAGTGATCTCGGTCTGCATGTCGGCCAGCTTCTTCTGGATCAGCTGGTTGGCCGCCAGCGGGCGACCGAACTGGTGACGGTCCAGCACGTACTGGCGCGCGGTGTGCCAGCAGAACTCGGCGGCACCCAGCGCCCCCCAGGAGATGCCGTAGCGAGCCGAGTTCAGGCAGGTGAACGGACCTTTCAGGCCACGCACCTCAGGGAACGCGTTCTCCTCCGGCACGAACACGTTGTCCATCACGATCTCGCCGGTGATGGAGGCACGCAGGCCCACCTTGCCGTGGATCGCCGGCGCGCTCAGGCCTTCCCAGCCTTTCTCCAGCACGAAGCCGCGGATGTCGCCGGCATCGTCCTTCGCCCAGACCACGAACACATCGGCGATCGGGCTGTTGGTGATCCACATCTTGCTGCCGCTCAGGCGATAGCCGCCATCCACCTTCTTCGCACGGGTCACCATCGAGCCCGGGTCGGAACCATGGTTCGGCTCGGTCAGACCGAAGCAGCCGATCCACTCACCGCTGGCCAGCTTCGGCAGGTACTTCTGCTTCTGCGCCTCGCTGCCGAACTCGTTGATCGGCACCATCACCAGGGACGACTGCACGCTCATCATCGAGCGGTAGCCCGAGTCGATGCGTTCCACTTCGCGGGCGATCAGCCCGTAGCACACGTAATTCAGACCGCTGCCGCCGTACTCCACCGGAATGGTCGCGCCCAGCAGGCCCACTTCGCCCATCTCGCGGAAGATCGCCGGATCGGTTTGCTCATGACGGAAGGCCTCCAGCACGCGCGGCGCCAGCTTGTCCTCGGCGAACTGCTGGGCGCTCTCGCGCACCATGCGCTCCTCTTCGGTCAGTTGCTGGTCCAGCAGCAACGGGTCGATCCAGTTGAAGGAAGCTTTGGCAGCCATGGGCAGGTCCTCGAATAAGGGATGGGATCAGGCGGAGTGTCCGCGCGTTGTGGGGAACAATCCTAGACAGCGCCCCCAAGCCCGGCAAACGAGGTTTTCGCACCCTCTTGTGCTAATTTCTCACTCCGAACGCTTCATAGCCCCGCCAAAGGCCCGTCATTTGTGAGGTAGCCGTACACAATGCGCCGCAAGATTCCCAGCACCAGCGCACTGGTCGCATTCGAATCCGCCGCCCGCCACCAGAGCTTCACCAAGGCGGCCGAAGAGCTGGCCCTCACCCAGAGCGCCATCTGCCGCCAGATCGGCGGCCTGGAAGACTTCCTCGGCATCGAACTGTTCCGCCGCTCCCGACGTGGCGTGAAGCTCACCGAAGCCGGCCTCGCCTACTCCCGGCGCATCGCCAGCCAGCTCGACGCCGTCGAGCGGGACACCCTCGCCGTCATGGGCCAGCAGGGCGCCATGGCCATCGAACTCGCCGTGGTCCCCACCTTCGGCACCCAATGGCTGCTGCCCCGGCTGAAGGACTTCCAGCGCCTGCACCCCGAAGTCACCGTCAACCTCACCAACCGCACCCGCCCCTTCCTGTTCGCCGACACCGACTTCGACGCCGCCCTGCACTTCGGCACCGCCGACTGGTCCGGCACCCAGTCCCACTTCCTCATGCACGAGCATTCCGTACCGGTGTGCAGCCCCAGCCTGCTGGGCGGCCGGACCAGCCTCAGCGCAGAGGACATCGCCCGCCTGCCGCTGCTGCAGCAGACCACCCGCCCCTACGCCTGGCGCCAGTGGTTCAACTCCCTCGGCCTGAACGTCGCCCGCGACCTCAGCGGCCCACGCTACGAACTCTTCTCCATGCTCGCCCAGGCCGCCATGCACGAAATGGGCGTCGCCCTCATCCCCCCCTTCCTCATCCAGCGCGAACTGGAGGAAGGCCGCCTGGTCACTGCCCTCACCCACAGCTGCCGCAGCGACAAGGCCTATTACCTGTTCATCCCCGAGCGCAAGGTCGAGTCCGCCGTGCTCGGCGCCTTCCGCGACTGGCTGCTGGAAGCCGCCGCCCGGTATCGCCAGGAAGCAGGCGAATCCTGAGGCGAAACACCCCACCCAGCGCCCTGTCACGCAAGGTGACAGCCCAGCCCGAATCCCCGCCCGACGCACCAGAACAGGTCATTTCCCCGCGCCCCATCCCACCGCATCACCCACACGGGTGATGCCGCAAATCGCCCATTCAGGCAGTTATGGGCCCCGACCGCGCTGACTAGCATGAAGCCTCCCTCATTCCTTCACTGGAGAGCCGCATGACAACAAGAACAATGCGCGGAATCTTCCGGCCGCACGCGCTGGCCGCCGCCGTGGCACTGGGGCTGAGCGCCCCCGCCTTCGCCATCAACTTCAACATCGGGGAGATCGAAGGGCAGCTGGACTCCTCGCTGTCCGTCGGCGCCAGCTGGAGCACCCGCGCCCCGGACCGGGACTTCATCTCCACCGCCAGCGGCGGCACCGCCCTGTCCCGGACCAGCGACGATGGCCGCCTCAACTTCAAGAAGGGCGAGACCTTCTCGAAGATCTTCAAGGGCATCCACGACCTCGAGCTGAAGTACGGCGACACCGGCATCTTCATCCGTGGCAAGTACTGGTATGACTTCGAACTCAAGGACGAGCACCGCGAGTTCTACGACATCGACGACCACAACCGGAAGGAAGGTGCCAAGGCCTCCGGCGCGCAGATCCTCGATGCCTTCCTCTACCACAATTACAACCTCGGCGACCTGCCCGGCTCGGTCCGGGTCGGCAAGCAGGTGGTGAGCTGGGGCGAGAGCACCTTCATCGGCAACAGCATCAACAGCATCAACCCCATCGACGCCGCCGCCTTCCGCCGACCGGGCGCCGAGATCAAGGAAGGCCTCATTCCGGTCAACATGATCTACCTGTCCCAGAGCCTCACCGAGAACCTCTCGGCCGAAGCCTTCTACCAGCTGGAATGGGACCAGACCGTCGCCGACAACTGCGGCACCTTCTTCTCCACCTCCGACGTGGTCGCCGACGGCTGCACCGACCGCCTCATCGTCAACGGGCCCGACCTCGCCCCCGGCGTTTCCACCAACACCGGCAGCACCCTCTACATCCCCCGCGCCGGTGACAAGGACGCCCGCGACAGCGGCCAGTTCGGCGTCGCCCTGCGCTGGTTCGTGCCGGAGTTCAACGACACCGAATTCGGCGCCTACGCCATGAACTACCACAGCCGTGGCCCGGTGTTCAGCACCATCCGCACCACCAGCCCGAGCCTCGCGGTGATCCCCGGTGCACCGGGCGCCCGCTACTTCATCGAATACCCCGAGGACATCCGCCTCTACGGCCTGAGCTTCCAGACCAACATCGAAGGCACCTCCGTGGCCGGCGAGATCAGCTACCGCCCCAACATGCCGCTGCAGCTCAACAGCACCGACCTGTCCTTCGCCGCCCTGGCGGTACCCTCCTCACCGGTGTTCGAGAGCGGCCACAGCAGCAACACCGCCGGCGCCATCATCCATGGCTACGAGCGCAAGCCGGTCACCCAGGCCCAGGTCACCGCCACCCAGTTCGTCGACCAGGTCATGGGCGCCAGCCGCCTCACCCTGGTGGCCGAAGTCGGCTACAACCACATCAGCGGCCTCGACGACGACATCGGCTCCCTGCGCTACGGCCGCGACCCGATCTACGGCCCCGGCCAGCTCTCCTCCCAGGCCACCTGCATCGCCCTCACCGCCTCCAGCCCCGCCCAGCGCGAGTGCAACGACAAGGGCTTCTACACCAGCAACTCCTGGGGCTACCGCGCCCGCGCCGTGCTCGACTACCCCAACGTCATCGCCGGCATCAACCTCAGCCCGAGCCTCGCCTGGTCCCATGACGTCGACGGCTACGGCCCCAACTTCAACGAAGGCTCCAAGGCCATCAGCCTCGGCCTCACCGCCGAATACCAGAACACCTACACCGCCAGCCTCAGCTACACCGACTTCTTCGGCGGCCACTACAACCCCACCACTGATCGCGACTTCGTCGCCCTCAGCTTCGGTCTGAACTTCTGACCCCGCGCATAGGACTCGCACCATGAAAACCATAAGAATCCTGCAAGGTGGCGCACTGGTACTCGGCCTGCTGGCCTGCCAGGTCATGGCGGCCGTCAGCCCCGAAGAGGCCGCCCAACTCGGCACCACCCTCACCCCCCTGGGCGCCGAGAAGGCCGGCAACGCCGACGGCAGCATCCCCGCCTGGACCGGCGGCCTGGCGAAGAACGCCGCACCGATCGACGCCAACGGCTTCCTCGCCGACCCCTTCGCCAGCGAGAAGCCGCTGTTCACCATCACCGCCCAGAACGTCGATCAGTACAAAGCCAGGCTCTCCGAAGGGCAGCTGGCGATGTTCAAGCGCTATCCCGAGACCTACAAGATCCCGGTCTACCCCACCCACCGCACCGCCGCCGCGCCGGAGGCCATCTACGCCGCCGCCCGGCAGAGCGCCCTCAACACCCAGCCGGTGGACGGCGGCAACGGCCTCTCCAACTTCGCCGACAGCCACTACTACGCCTTCCCGATTCCCAAGGACGGCGTCCAGGTGCTGTGGAACCACATCACCCGCTACCGCGGCGGCAACGCCCGGCGCCTGGTGGTCCAGGTCACCCCGCAGACCAACGGCTCCTTCTCTCCCGTGCAGTTCCAGGACGAGGTCGCCTTCCCCGCCGACATGACCGACCTAGACAAGGACAAGGCCGCCAACATCCTCCTCTACTTCAAGCAGCGGGTCCTCGCGCCCTCGCGCCTGGCCGGCAACGTGCTGCTGGTCCACGAGACCATCGACCAGGTCAAGGAGCCGCGCCTGGCGTGGATCTACAACGCCGGCCAGCGCCGCGTGCGCCGTGCCCCCCAGGTCGCCTACGACGGCCCCGGTACCGCCGCCGACGGCATGCGCACCGCCGACAACTTCGACATGTTCTCCGGCGCCCCCGACCGCTATGACTGGAAGCTGATCGGCAAGAAGGAGATGTACATCCCCTACAACAGCTACAAACTCGACTCCACCAGCCTCAAGTACGCCGACATCGTCCGCCCCGGCCACATCAACCAGGACCTCACCCGCTACGAGCTGCACCGGGTCTGGGAAGTGGTCGCCACCCTCAAGTCCGGCGAGCGGCACATCTACGCCAAGCGCCACATGTACCTCGACGAGGACAGCTGGCAGGTGGCCCTGGTGGACCACTACGACGGTCGCGGCCAACTGTGGCGCGTCGGCGAAGGCCACGCCGAGTACCACTACGGCCAGCAGGTCTCCGCCTACACCCTCGAAGCCCTCTACGACATCATCGCCGGCCGCTACATCGCCCTCGGCCTGAAGAACGAGGAGAAGCACGGCACCGAGTTCGGCTTCAAGGCCAGCGGCGCCGACTACACCCCCGCCGCCCTGCGCAACGCCGGCATCCGCTGAGCACACCGCGCCCAGGGACGGGCGCCCCCTTATGACCCGCCATCACGCCGGCGCATGGGCCTTTGCGCGATGGCAGCGGATGTCTAGCCTGAACGACCACGGTTCACCATAACGACAACACCGAGAACCGCCATGCCCCGCACCGCCCCCCGACCCGACCGTCCCGGCGTGCCCCGCCTGCCGCCCGCGCACGTGCCCCGGCCGCGCCTGGTGGCGCCCCTGCTGGAGCAACCGGCGCGCCTGCGCCTGCTCTGTGCCCCCGCCGGCTTCGGCAAGAGCGTGCTGCTCAGCGAACTGCTGCGGGCCGGCGCCGACACCCACGACGCCATCGCCTGGATCGGCCTCGGTGGCGAAGCCCTCCCCGTGGAGCGCCTGGTCGCCCAGGTCGCCACCGCCCTGCAGCGCCCGGCCCCCGACCTGCCCCCGCAACAGGCCCTCTGGCAACTGCTGGGCGACCCCTCGCGGCCGCTGTGGCTGGTACTCGACGACTACCCCGCCGACCCGCCTCCCGAACTGGACGCCTGCATCGACCTGCTGCTCGCCCGCACCCCACCCAACCTGCAGCTGCTGGTCAGCGCCCGCCAGCGCCCCGAGTGGAACCTGCCGCGCCTGCTGCTGGCCGGTGACCTGCAAGAGCTGGACGCCGCCCAGCTCGCCCTCACCCGTGACGAGCAGGAGCGCCTGGTGGACCTGATCGCCCCCCAGGCCAACCCGACCCTGCGCGACGAGCTGTGGGCGGAAAGCGAAGGCTGGTGCGCCGGCGTCCGCCTGCAACTGTGCAGCCGCTTCCCCCCGGCCGCCGCCAGCAACGTCGGCGCCCACCACTGCTGGCTCAAGGAATACCTCGACCACGAACTGCTGGCCCGCCTGGACGACGACGAAGCCCGCTGCCTGTTCGCCCTGGTGCACCTGCCCCGGGTCAGCGCCGAGCTCTGCCAGCAACTCTGGGAGGACGGCGATGGCGCCGCCCTGTTCGCCCGTCTTCTCGCCCGCCATGCCTTCTTCATGCCGCTGGACGAAGAGGGCCGCTGGTACCGCGTCCTGCCCATCGTCGCCCGGGTGCTGCGCAACCGCCTCGCCCCCGCAGCCGCCACCCACCTGCACCTGGCCGCCTGCCGGGTCTTCATCGCCGCCGGCCAGGTGGAAGACGCCATCGAACAGGCGCTCTGCGCCCAGCAGCCGGAAGTGGCCGCCAACTACCTCGAACACCTCGGCCAGGAATGGCTCACCGGCGAACAGCACCTCGCCCACCTGCTCGCCTGGCGCGACCGCCTGCCCCAGGTGCTGCTGGAAAGCACCCCGCGCCTGCTCACCCTCAGCGCCTGGGCCCTGCTGCTGGCCTGGCGCCTGGACGAAGCCCAGGCCTGCATCGAGCACCTCGGCCGCTTCCTGCCCCAGGCCGACGCACGGCGCAACCGCAAGCTGATCGCCAACGGCCAGGCCCTGCAGGGCGTGCTCACCGCCCTGCGCGGACGCTCCGCCAGCGAAGCCCGACAGCACTGCCGCGAAGCCCTGGAACACCTGCCCGAACGGGACTGGATGCCGCTGCTGCTGTGCCACTCCGCCCTGGCCCGGCTGGCCATGGCCGAAGGCGAGCCCGACCAGGCCGCCGCCCTGCTGCACGACGCCCTCGAACTGGCACGGCGCCAGGGCAGCGTGCTCTTCGAGGTGCTGATCAACCTCGACCGCATCCGCCTGCTGGTCCTGCGGGGCGAACTCACCCGCGCCCAGAGCCTGGTCACCCAGAGCTTCGCCCTCACCGCCCGGCGCCGGGGCGTCGACGGCCTGCTGCTGGGCCGCCTGCACCTGATCCAGGCCGAACTGCACCTGCTCCACGGTCGCCTCGACGAAGCCGGCCCCGCCCTGGACAGCGGCCTGGAACAGGCCCTGGCCTGCGCCGACCCCTTCGCCCTGCACGGCTACCTCGGCCTCGCCGAACGCAGCTCGCGCCAGGGCGAGTTCGACCAGGCCTTCCTGCACCTGCGCGAAGCCGAGCGGCAGATGCACTGCCGGCAGGTCTGGCGCCTGTGCTTCAACGGCGCCCTCAGCCTGCAGAGCATGCGCGTGCTGGCCCGCCAGGGCCGCTGGGAACGGGTCGAGCCGGTGGGCCTGCGCATCCAGCGCTACTTCGAGGGCGAACACCCCTGGATGGCCCCGCTCGACTACCCCACCCTGCCCCTGCGCAACCAGCTGCTGCTGGCCCGGGTGCACCTCAGCGCCGGCCACCCGCAGCAGGCCGAAGCGGCATTGCGCAGCCTCCTGCAACGCTGCGAGCGCCTGCAGTACCGGCCGCTGGCCTGTGAAGTCGGCCTGGTACTGGCCGAGGCCGCGCGGCAACTCGGCCAGGAGGACGCCGCCCAGTTGGAGCGCGAAGCCCGCCAGCAGGCCTCGGCACTGGGCCTCAACGGCCTACTGCAGGAATGGGCCGCCCTGCCGAACGGCACCCCGGCGGCCGTGGCACTGCTCAGCCAGCGGGAACAGGCGGTGCTGCACCTGCTGGCCGAGGGCTGCTCGAACGAAGAGATCGGCGGGCGGCTGTTCATCTCGGTCAACACCGTCAAGACCCACACCAAGAAGATCAACAGCAAGCTCGGCGTGAAACGCCGCACCCAGGCCGTGATGCGCGCCAAGACCCTTGGCCTGCTGGTCTGAGGCACTATCGCGACAATCCGCCACACCCACCCCGCACACCCGGCTCAAAGCCCCGCCGCAGAGCGACCTGACCCTGTAGTCAACTATTCATGAAAACTACAGAAGCCCGGATTTCCGGGACCTTATGGCAACTATAAAAAACGCTGACTAACAGTCCCCACGCTGGACACGGCAGGATTGCGCAGCCTTCCCGAGGTTCCGGCGTGCCAGGCGCTTTTCCACGAGCCCCGGCGTCTCACGGAAGACAAAAGAACGCCGAAAGGCCCATTAGACAAGGGCTGGAGGCAGATCGAACCTTATCACCGGGAAAACGGTCAGTAGGTGACTTGTAGTTCTTGTTGCGTTTTGCTCCAGAACTCCTTGATGGCCATTCGGTTCACCTGCAAAATGCCGCGCCCGTCCTGGTCGCGCCATGCGCACCCGGCGGCGTCGTGCTGATCCGCCCGCCAGAGCGCCATCGCAGTGCACTGGACTCATAAGTAAAACGATCACGCAGGAGGTTTTTACGTGCACATCGGTGTTCCTCTCGAAACCCAGGCCGGCGAAACGCGGGTTGCCGCGACGCCAGAGACCATCAAGAAGCTGATCGGCCAAGGCCATCAGGTCACCGTGCAGCGCGGGGCCGGCATCAACGCCAGCATTCCCGACGCCGCCTTCGAAGCCGTCGGCGCCACCCTGGGTGATGCCGCTGCCGCCTTCGGTGCCGACCTGGTGCTCAAGGTCGTGGCTCCCAGCGACGACGAAGCCGCCCTGATGAAGGCCGGTGCCGTCCTGGTGGGGATGCTCAACCCCTTCAGCAACGAAACCATCGCCCGGCTCAACGCCCGTGGCCTGACCGCCTTCGCCCTGGAGGCCGCCCCGCGTACCTCCCGCGCCCAGAGCCTGGACGTGCTGTCGTCCCAGGCCAACATCGCCGGCTACAAGGCGGTGATGCTGGCGGCCAACCACTACCCGCGCTTCATGCCCATGCTGATGACCGCCGCCGGTACCGTGAAGGCCGCCCGCGTGCTGATCCTCGGCGCCGGTGTCGCCGGCCTGCAGGCCATCGCCACGGCCAAGCGCCTGGGTGCAGTGATCGAAGCCTCCGACGTGCGCCCGGCGGTGAAGGAGCAGATCGAGTCCCTCGGCGCCAAGTTCGTCGACGTGCCCTTCGAGACCGATGAAGAGCGCGAATGCGCCCAGGGCGTCGGCGGCTATGCCCGCCCCATGCCCGCCTCCTGGATGGAGCGCCAGGCCAAGGCCGTGCACGAGCGCGCCAAGCAGTCCGACATCGTCATCACCACCGCGCTGATCCCCGGCCGCAAGGCCCCGACCCTGCTCCACGAGGCCACCGTCGCCGAAATGAAGCCGGGCTCCGTGGTCATCGACCTGGCCGCCGCCCAGGGTGGCAACTGCCCGCTCACCGAGCTGGACCAGGTGGTGGTCAAGCACGGCGTCACCATCGTCGGCCACGGCAACCTCGCGGCCCTGGTGCCGGCCGATGCCTCCGCGCTGTACGCCCGCAACCTGCTGGATTTCCTCAAGCTGGTCATCGACAAGGACGGCCAGTTCCACCTCAACCTCGAAGACGACATCGTCGCCGCGTGCCTGATGTGCCGCGACGGGCAAGTCGTCCGCACCAACGGCTAAGGGGCAGCGGACATGGACCTGATTTCTGACGGCATCTACAACCTGATCATCTTCGTGCTGGCCATCTACGTCGGCTACCACGTGGTGTGGAACGTGACCCCCGCCCTGCACACCCCGCTGATGGCCGTGACCAACGCCATCTCCGCGATCGTGATCGTCGGCGCCATGCTGGCCGCCGCGCTCACCGTCACCCCCCTGGGCAAGGCCATGGGCACCCTGGCGGTGGCCCTGGCCGCGGTGAACGTCTTCGGTGGCTTCCTGGTCACCCGCCGCATGCTGGAAATGTTCAAGAAGAAAGCGCCGAAAGCGGCTGCGGAGAAACACTGACCATGAGCATGAACCTGATCACTGTTCTCTACCTCGTCGCCTCGGTGTGCTTCATCCAGGCCCTGAAGGGCCTGTCGCACCCGACCACGTCCCGTCGCGGCAACCTGTTCGGCATGATCGGCATGGCCATCGCGGTGTTCACCACCGTCGGCCTGATCTACAAGCTCGGCGCTGAGCTCGCCACCCAGGGCATCGGCTACGTCATCGTCGGCCTGCTGGTCGGCGGCACCGCCGGCTCGATCATGGCCAAGCGCGTCGAAATGACCAAGATGCCGGAGCTGGTCGCCTTCATGCACAGCATGATCGGCCTGGCCGCCGTGTTCATCGCCATCGCCGCCGTGGTCGAGCCCCAGTCCCTGGGCATCGTCGCCACCCTGGGCGACGCCATTCCCAAGGGCAACCGCCTGGAACTGTTCCTCGGCGCGGCCATCGGTGCCATCACCTTCTCCGGTTCGGTGATCGCCTTCGGCAAGCTCTCGGGCAAGTACAAGTTCCGCCTGTTCCAGGGCGCTCCGGTGGTGTTCAAGGGCCAGCACATGGTCAACCTGCTGGTGGGCCTGGCCATCCTCGCACTGGGCCTGTACTTCACCTTCACCGGTGACATCCGCGCCTTCGCCGTGCTGGTGGCCCTGGCCTTCGTCATCGGCGTGCTGATCATCATCCCGATCGGCGGCGCCGACATGCCGGTGGTGGTGTCGATGCTCAACAGCTACTCGGGCTGGGCGGCGGCCGGCATCGGCTTCTCGCTGAACAACTCGATGCTGATCATCGCCGGTTCGCTGGTGGGCTCCTCGGGCGCGATCCTCTCCTACATCATGTGCAAGGCGATGAACCGCTCGTTCTTCAACGTCATCCTCGGCGGCTTCGGTGCCGACGCGGACGCCGGCAGCTCGGGCGGCAGCCAGGAGCAGCGCCCGGTGAAGTCGGGCTCCTCCGACGACGCGGCCTTCCTGCTCACCAACGCCGACACCGTCATCATCGTCCCCGGCTACGGTCTGGCCGTGGCCCGTGCCCAGCACGCGCTGATGGAACTGTCGGAGAAGCTGAGCCACCGTGGCGTGACCGTGAAGTTCGCCATCCACCCGGTCGCCGGCCGCATGCCCGGCCACATGAACGTCCTGCTGGCCGAGGCCGAAGTGCCCTACGAGCAGGTGTTCGAGATGGAAGACATCAACTCCGAGTTCGGCCAGGCCGACGTGGTGCTGGTCCTGGGCGCCAACGACGTGGTCAACCCGGCCGCGAAGAACGACCCCAAGTCGCCCATCGCCGGCATGCCGATCCTCGAGGCCTACAAGGCCAAGACCGTGATCGTCAACAAACGCTCCATGGCCAGCGGCTACGCCGGCCTGGACAACGAACTGTTCTACCTGGACAAGACCATGATGGTCTTCGGCGACGCCAAGAAAGTCCTGGAAGACATGGTCAAGGCCGTGGACTGAGATCACACGCCTGCGCTCCACCTTTCCCAGCCCCGGCCTTCGTGCCGGGGTTTTTTATGGGTGGTGTTTCAGGCGGGTGCTGTCGGCGTGCGCTCATGGATCGCCCACTGGGGAAAGGGGCTGGAGAGCAGCCAAAGGTTGGCATAGCCCTCGAGGAGCGAGAGGCAGGGAGCGTCCGGAGGATCGAGCAGGTACAGCCAGGGAAGCGACGGCCGGAAGGGCAAACCAGACCCTCCCGGCCACACCGGCCTCAGAGCGGCTGCAACTTCGCGTAGGCCAGCATCAGCCACTTGCTGCCTTCGCTCTCGAACTTCACCTGCACCCGCGCCTGGGCGCCGGCGCCTTCGAAGTTGAGGATGGTGCCCTCGCCGAACAGCGCGTGCTGCACACGCTGGCCGAGGGTGAAGCCGGTCTCTGGCACTTCGGCACCGCTGAACATCGACGGCGTACGCGAGGCGCTTCCAGCCATCGGGCGGCTGACGGTATTGCCCAGGCGCACTTCGCGCACCAACGAGGCGGGAATCTCGCGGACGAAGCGCGAAACCTTGTTGTAGGTCTCGCTGCCGTACAGGCGCCGGGTCTCGGCGTAGGTCAGCACCAGGCGCTGCATGGCGCGGGTGACGCCGACGTAGGCCAGGCGGCGCTCCTCTTCCAGGCGGCCGGGTTCCTCCATGCTCATCTTGTGGGGGAACAGGCCCTCTTCCATGCCCACCAGGAACACCAGAGGGAACTCCAGGCCCTTGGCGCTGTGCAGGGTCATCAGCTGGACGCTGTCCTCGAAGGCATCGGCCTGGGCTTCGCCGGCTTCCAGGGAGGCGTGGCTGAGGAAGGCCTGCAGCGGCGTCAGCTCCTCGTCCTCTTCGCTGTTCTCGAAGGCGCGGGCGGCGCTGACCAGTTCCTCCAGGTTTTCCACCCGGGCCTGGCCTTTCTCGCCTTTCTCTTCCTTGTGGTAGGTGATCAGCCCGGTCTGCTCGATGACGGTCTGGGTCATCAGGTGCAGGGGCATCTCCAGGACCTTGGCGGCAAGGTTCTCCACCAGTTCGACGAACACCGCCAGGGCCGACGCCGCGCGCCCCGACAGGCCCTTGTTGGCCAGCAGCAGGCGGATCGCCTCCCACATGGACACGTCCTGGGCGCGGGCGAACTCGCGGATGCTTTCCACGGTCTTCTCGCCGATGCCGCGCGGCGGCACGTTGATCACCCGCTCCAGCGCAGCGTCGTTGCCACGGCCGTCCAGCAGGCGCAGGTAGGCCATGGCGTTCTTGATCTCGGCGCGCTCGAAGAAGCGCTGGCCGCCGTAGATGCGGTAGGGAATCTTCTCCCGCAGCAGCGCCTCTTCCAGCACCCGCGACTGGGCGTTGGAGCGGTAGAGGATGGCGATCTCGCTGCGGGTCATGCCGTCCTTCAGCGCGCTCTCGATGCTCTCCACCACGTAGCGGGCTTCGTCGTGCTCGTTGTAGGCGGCATAGAGACCCAGCGGCTCGCCGTCCGGGCCGTCGGTCCAGAGTTCCTTGCCCAGGCGGCCGTTGTTGTTGGCGATCAGGGCGTTGGCGGCCTTGAGGATGGCCGCGGTGGAGCGGTAGTTCTGCTCCAGGCGGATGGTCTGCACATCCGGGAAGTCGCTGGCGAACTGCTGGATGTTCTCGATCCGCGCGCCGCGCCAGCCGTAGATGGACTGGTCGTCGTCGCCCACCACCATCAGGCTCTCGCCACCCTGGGCGAGCAGGCGCAGCCAGGCGTACTGCACGGCGTTGGTGTCCTGGAACTCGTCCACCAGCAGGTGGCGGAAGCGCCGCTGGTAGTGCGCCAGCAGGCTCGGCTTGTCACGCCAGAGGTCGAGGGCGCGCAGCAGCAGTTCGGAGAAGTCGATGACCCCGGTGCGCGCGCAGGCGGCCTCGTAGGCCTCGTAGATCTTCAGCATGGTGGCGAGGAACAGGTCGCCGCCGGCCTGGATGTGCTGCGGGCGCAGGCCCTCGTCCTTCTGCCCGTTGATGAACCACTGCGCCTGGCGCGCCGGCCAGCGCTGCTCGTCCAGCCCGAGGTCGCGGATCACCCGCTTGATCAGCCGCTGCTGGTCGTCGCCATCGAGGATCTGGAAGTTCTCCGCCAGCCCGGCCTCCTGCCAGTGCGCGCGCAACAGGCGGTGCGCCAGGCCGTGGAAGGTGCCCACCCACATGCCGGCCGGGTTGATGCCCAGCAGCTGCTCGATGCGGTGGCGCATCTCGGCGGCGGCCTTGTTGGTGAAGGTCACCGAGAGGATGGAATGAGGCGAGGCACCCTCGGTGAGGATCAGCCAGGCAATGCGATGCACCAGCACGCGGGTCTTGCCGGAGCCGGCGCCGGCCAGCACCAGCTGGCGGCCCAGCGGAGCGGCCACAGCCTGCACCTGGGCATCGTTGAGGGAC
Source organism: Pseudomonas sp. SLBN-26 (assembly GCF_006715895.1). Taxonomy (NCBI): domain Bacteria; kingdom Pseudomonadati; phylum Pseudomonadota; class Gammaproteobacteria; order Pseudomonadales; family Pseudomonadaceae; genus Pseudomonas; species Pseudomonas sp. SLBN-26. The sequence goes on along the minus strand of NZ_VFOB01000001.1, from coordinate 4,533,753 downwards.
GCGATGAGGAGTTCGGGGTCGTTTTGCATCGCGGCATTCTAGGGGGGCGGCCCAGGCAGGGCAAACCGATGACCGGGCGGTCGGCCAGACGGCACGCAGCCTGCGTGCCAGAGCGCCCGCCAAAAGTTGGGAGGCGCAAGGGAGAAAGGCATCACATAACCCTTTGGCGACTCCGCAGGCTCGGGTAAGCTCCGCCGACGCCTAGGCAACCATTACAAGAACATCGCCTATGACCGCGACTCCCAACCAGGCTTCCCTTGCGTTTGCCGACGACGATTCCGCGCCGCTGCGCCCCCCGTTCGCCGCCGACCTGGCGATCGAACGCACGCGCCTGCTCTACCAGGGCTCCCGGGTCCCGACCTTGTTCATGCTGCTCAACGGGCTGGCCTGTGCCTGCCTGCTGTGGCGTTCCGAACTGGCGGCCCTGCTCTCCGGCTGGCTTTTCTGGCTGGTCCTGCTGGCCGTGCTGCGGCTGACCCAGGTCGCCGCCTTCAACCGCGCCCTGCCCTCGCGCCAGGCCCAGCCGCACTGGCACCGCACCTTCCTGCTCGGCGCCGGCGCCTCGGGGCTGACCCTGGCCTTCCCGGTGGTCTTCCTGGTGCCGGCGGACGCCTTCCTGCAGCAGGCGCTGGTCTACGGGCTCGTCGCCGCCGCCATCCTCTCCGCCAGCGTCGCCTATGCCGTCAGCCTGCCGGCCTTCCTCGCCTTCGCCCTGCCCTGCCTGCTGCCCACGGTCAGCTGGCTGCTCGCCAGCGGCCACCCGATGCTGCGCGGCTGGGGCCTGCTGAGCCTGACCCTGCTGGCGGCGCTGATGGTGGTGGCGCTGCAGGTCAACCGCCTGGTGCGCAACAGCCTGCTGCAGCGCCTGCAGAACCAGGCCCTGATCGACAACCTGGAGCACGCCAAGAGCCGCGCCGAAGGGCTCAACGCCGAACTGGCCCGCGAGGTGGAGCAGCGCCGCCGTGCCGAGCGGGAGCTGCGCGGTGCCCACGACGAGCTGGAGATCCGCGTTGCCCAGCGCACCCTGGAACTGGCCGACGCCACCCACGCCCTGGCCAAGAGCGAGGCGCGCCTGGCCCTGGCCCTGGAGGCCAGCGAGCTGGGCCTGTGGGACTGGAACCTGGAAACGGACGAGGTGCACCACACCCAGCTCAAGGCCATCTTCGGCCTGGAGAGCGACGAGGTGTCCCGGGTGCTCAGCGACCTGCGCCCCTGCCTGCACCCCGATGACGTACCGCTGCTGCGCCGCGCCCTGGTTGACCACCTCAAGGGCCGCAGCGAGGACTACGCGGTGGACTACCGTGTGCGCCACCGTGACGGCCGCTGGATCTGGGTGGAAGACCGCGGCCGCGCCGTGGAGCGCGACGCGCGCGGGCGCGTGCTGCGCATGGTCGGCACCCGCCGCGACGTCACCGCCCGGCGCCAGGCCGAGGAGCAGCAGCGCCTCGCCGCCACGGTGTTCGAGGCCGCCAGCGAAGGCATCGTCATCCTCGACCCGGACTACCGCCTGCTGGCGGTCAACCAGGCCTTCACCCAGGTCACCGGCTACCGCGCCGAGGAAGTGCTCGGCCGCGCCGTGGCGGAAATCAGCGGCACCCGCGAGAGCCGCCGCCAGTACCACCTGATCCACCAGCAGCTGGAGCACGACGGCTGCTGGCAGGGCGAGCTGGTGGACACCCGCAAGAACGGCGAGCTCTACCCGCAGTGGCTGCAGCTCAACGTGGTGCGCGACTCACGCGGCCAGGCCAGCCACATCGTCGGCTTCTTCTCCGACCTCTCGGCCCGGCGCGAGGCCGAGGAGCGCCTGCGCTACCTGTCCCACTACGACGACCTCACCGGCCTGGCCAACCGCACGCTGTTCCGCGACCGCCTGCACCAGGCCAGCGAGCGGGCCCGCGAGCACGGCCACGGCCTGGCGCTGCTGCACATCGACCTGGACCGCTTCAAGGTGCTCAACGACAGCCTCGGCCACGAGCTGGCCGACCAGCTGCTGCGGCAGATGGGCCGGCGCCTGGCCCAGGCCGCGCCGGAGGCGGACACCATCGCGCGGCTGTCCGGCGACGAGTTCGCGCTGATCCTCGACCGCTACGGCAGCCTCTCCAGCCTCGCGCGCACCGCCAGCCGCCTGCTGGCCAAGCTGCGCACGCCGATGACGGTGGGCGGCGAGGAGCTGGTGGTCAGCGCCTCCCTGGGCATCAGCCTGCTTCCGGACAACGCGCGGGAGATCACCACCCTGGTCAGCCAGGCCAACATGGCCATGCAGCACGCCAAGCACCTGGGCGGGAACACCTTCCAGTTCTTCACCGACAACCTGCAGGCCTGCACCCTGGAGCGCCTGCAACTGGAAACCCAGCTGCGCAAGGCCATCGACGAGGGTCAGCTGGAGGTCTTCTACCAGCCCAAACTGTGCCTGGCCGACGACAGCCTCAACGCCGCCGAGGCCCTGGTACGCTGGCGCCACCCGCAGATGGGGCTGGTCCCGCCGGGGGACTTCATCGGCCTGGCCGAGGAAACCGGGCTGATCGCCCCCATCGGCGAGTTCGTCCTGCGCCAGGCCTGCCTGCAGGCCCGCGACTGGCAGCGCCAGGGCGTGGCGGACATCCGCGTCTCGGTGAACCTCTCCGGCCACCAGTTGCGCCAGGGCAACCTGGTGGCCCTGGTGCGCCAGGTGCTGGCGGAGACCGGCCTGCCGCCGCGCCTGCTGGAACTGGAGCTGACCGAGAGCCACCTGCTGGAGAACGTCGAGCACGTCATCGCCACCTTCCACCAGCTGCGCGAGCTGGGGGTGAAGCTGGCGATCGACGACTTCGGCACCGGCTACTCGTCACTGAGCTACCTCAAGCGCTTCCCGGTGCACTACGTGAAGATCGACCAGACCTTCATCCGCGACCTGTCGCTGGGCGGCGAGGATGCCGCCATCACCCGCGCCATCATCGCCATGGCCCACGGCCTGGAGCTGAAGGTGGTGGCCGAGGGCGTGGAGACCACCGAGCAGCTGGACTTCCTCAAGGAGCAGGGCTGCGACGAGATCCAGGGCTACCTGCTGAGCCCGCCGGTGGAGGCCTCGGCCTTCACCGCGCTGCTCCGCGAGCAGAGCGCTACGCTGTGGCGCTGACCGGCTCCGGCAGGTCGCGCAGCAGCAGCCCGTGCTCCAGGTCGAGGTCGGCAGGCAGCGGGATGTAGAGGACGTGGCCGTCCCCCGGCGCCACCTCGCGGCGGCTGCCATCGCCGGCCTGCAGCCCATGGAGGATGAAGCCGAGGTTGCCGGCGGGGGTCATCAGCTCCAGGCGGTCGCCCACCTCGAAGCGGTTCTTCACCACCACCTCGGCCAGTTCGCCCCGGCGCACGCCGGTCAGCTCGCCGACGAACTGCTGGCGCGAAGGCCGCGAACTGCCGAAGGCGTAGTTCTGGTAGTGGTCGTGGGTGTGCCGGCGCAGGAAGCCCTCGGTGTAGCCCCGGTTGGCCAGTGACTCCAGGCGCTCCAGCAGGCGCGGCTCGAAGGGCCGGCCGGCCACCGCGTCGTCGATGGCCTGGCGGTAGGCCTGGGCCGTGCGGGCCACATAGAAGTGCGACTTGGTGCGCCCCTCGATCTTCAGCGAATGCACCCCCATGGCCACCAGGCGTTCCACGTGCTGCACGGCGCGAAGGTCCTTGGAGTTCATGATGTAGGTGCCGTGCTCGTCCTCGAAGGCGGGCATGAAATCGCCGGGGCGGGTCTCGTCCTCCAGCAGGAAGACCCGCTCGGTGCTTGGCCCCTCGCCCAGGGTCGGCGCCGGCTGGCAGGCGTGGACGATGTCGCCGAGGGTGTCTTCCCGCGCTTCACCGGCCTTGTACTGCCAGCGGCAGGCGTTGGTGCAGGTGCCCTGGTTGGGGTCGCGGTGGTTGATGTAGCCGGAGAGCAGGCAGCGCCCGGAATAGGCCATGCACAGGGCGCCGTGGACGAACACCTCCAGCTCGATGCCGGGCACGGCCTGGCGGATCTCGCCGATCTCCTCCAGGGACAGCTCGCGGGAGAGGATCACCCGTTCCAGCCCCTGGCGGTGCCAGAACTCGACGCTGGCCCAGTTCACCGCGTTGGCCTGCACCGACAGGTGGATGGGCATGGCCGGGAAGTGCTCGCGCACCAGCATGATCAGCCCCGGGTCGGACATGATCAGCGCATCCGGCCCCATGGCCACCACCGGCTCCAGGTCCTTGAGGAAGGTCTTCAGCTTGGCGTTGTGCGGAGCGATGTTGACCACCACGTAGAAGCGCTTGCCGGCGGCATGGGCCTCGGCGATGCCCAGCGCCAGGTTGGCGTGGTCGAACTCGTTGTTGCGCACCCGCAGGCTGTAGCGCGGCTGCCCGGCGTAGACGGCATCGGCACCGTAGGCAAAGGCGTGGCGCATGGACTTGAGGGTACCGGCGGGGCACAGCAGTTCGGGGGCGGGAAGGCGGGACATGGGCGGGGCTCGTGACGCGAAAAATCGCGCATTCTAGGCAAGCCCCAAACCATGGGTATTGCGCTGGAGCAATGCCGCTGCACGCCCACAACGCCGTGACCGATCGATGCGGTTCGCCGAGCTCACCGCATCCTACGGGCCTGCTCGACTCGTAGGATGGGCTGAGCCGTGCGAAGCCCATCGTTGGGGTGGAGCCCGCTACACCGGTCCATCAGCGGAGCCGGGCCGAGCCCAGCCGGTGACGTCCAGCCTAGGCAGCGGTCTGGCTTTTTTGTGGAAGCCAATTCATTCGCGAAAGAATGGGGCTCAGTCGTTCCAGGCCCGCCCCTGCAGCTCCAGCAGGCTGTGGGCCTGCTCCGGGCCGCTGGAGCCGGCGGGGTAGCTGCGGGGGCTCTGGTAGTGCTCGTGCCAGCCTTCGAGGATCGGGTCGACCCAGCGCCAGGCGGCCTCCACCTCGTCGCGGCGCATGAACAGCGTCGAGTCACCCTCGATCACGTCCAGCAGCAACCGCTCGTAGGCATCCCAGCGCCGCTGGCTGAAGGCCTGGGCCAGGTTCAGGTCCAGCTCCACCGGTTCCAGGCGCATGCCCTTGCCGGGGTTCTTGGCCATGAGTTGCAGGCTGATGCGCTCCTCCGGCTGCAGGCGGATCAGCAGGCGGTTGGCCTCGCCGCCGTTGAACAGGCGGTGGGGCACCGGCTTGAACTGGATGAGGATCTCCGAGTACTTGCGCGCCAGGCGCTTGCCGGTGCGCAGGTAGAAGGGCACGCCGGCCCAGCGCCAGTTGTCGATCTCCACCTGCAGGGCGACGAAGGTCTCGGTGTCGCTGTCGTTGTCGACGTTCTTCTCGAAGTAGTAGGCCGGCACTTCCTGGCCGCCGATCTTGCCGGCGCTGTACTGGCCGCGCACGGTCTTGTCCTGCACGTCGAGCCCGGAGATGGGCTTGAGCGCTTCGAGGATCTTCACCTTCTCGTTGCGCACCGCCTCGGCGTCGAAACGCACCGGCGCCTCCATCGCCACCAGGCAGAGCAGCTGCAGCAGGTGGTTCTGCACCATGTCGCGCATGGCGCCGGCCTGGTCGTAGTAGCTGCCACGGTTCTCCACGCCCAGGGTCTCGCACACGCTGATCTGCACGTGGTCGATGTGACCGGCGCGCCAGATCGGCTCGAACAGGGCATTGGCGAAGCGCAGCGCCATGAGGTTCTGCACCGTCTCCTTGCCCAGGTAGTGGTCGATGCGGAACACCTGGGATTCGCTGAACACCTTGCCGATGGCAGCGTTGATGGCCCGGGCCGACTCCAGGGAATGGCCGATGGGCTTCTCCAGCACGATGCGGTCGTCCGGCCCGCCGAGCCCGGCGATCTGCAGGTGCCGGGCGATGTCCTCGAACAGGCGCGGGGCGATGGCCAGGTAGTGGACGCGGGTGCGCCCCTCCAGCGGGCCGAGGTGGCGCGCCAGGCGGCCGAAGTCGGCGCTCTGGGACACGTCCATGGCGAAGTAGTCCAGCCGCTCGGCGAACCCGGCCCAGGCCTGCTCGGTGAACTCGGCACGGGCCACCTGGGCGCGGCAATGGCGCTCGGCCAGGGCGCGGTAGCGGTCGATGTCCAGGGGATTGCGGGCAATGGCGAGGATGCGCAGCTGCGGATGCAGCCGGCCGTCGCGATGCAGGTGATAGAGCGCCGGCAGCAGCTTGTGAAGCGCCAGATCGCCGGTGCCGCCAAAGACCAACATGTCGCAAGGCTGGGTCACGTGTGCACTCCTGCGTGGTTTGCCTGGGCGGGGAAGCGGGTCATGTAGTATAACTACACGGTCACTACAGCCTGACCGTCGCCGATCATAACCGAGTTGCCCGGCCGAATAGATCGCGACCTGCGGCGTACTTCCCCACTTCGAAGAGCCTGCCCAGTGAATCTGCTGCAACATATCGCCCAATCGCGCCATCTGCTGCGCAAGTCGGAATTGAAAGTCGCCGATCACGTCCTGCTCGACCCCGCCGCCGTCATGCACAGCTCCATGGCCGACCTGGCGCAGAGCGTCGGGGTCAGCGAGCCCACCATCGTGCGCTTCTGCCGTGCCATCGGGTGTGGCGGCTTCCAGGACCTCAAGCTGAAGCTGGCGCAGAGCCTGGCGGCGGGCGCCAGCTTCGGCCAGTTCGCCATCCACGAGAACGACTCGGTGGCGGACTTCAGCCTGAAGATCTTCGACACCACCCTGCACACCCTGATGGACGTGCGCGAGAAGCTCGACCCGCAGGCCCTGCAGGCCGCCATCGCCGCCTGCGCCCAGGCCCAGCGCGTGGAGTTCTACGGCTTCGGCGCCTCCGGTGCGGTGGCGGCCGATGCCCAGCACAAGTTCTTCCGCCTGCTGCTGACCGCCGCGGCCTATTCCGACCCGCACATGCAGGCGATGTCGGCGGTGACCCTCAAGCCCACCGACGTGGCCATCTGCATCTCCCAGTCGGGCCGCTCCAAGGACCTGCTGATCACCGCCAACCTGGTCCGCGAGACCGGCGCCACGCTGATCACCCTGTGCCCCAGCCAGACCCCCCTGGCGGACCTGGCCACCGTCAACCTGGCCATCGACGTGCAGGAAGACACCGAGATCTACACCCCGCTGACCTCGCGCATCGCCCACCTGGTGGTGATCGACGTGCTGGCCATGGGCGTGGCCATGGCCCGTGGCCCGAGCCTGGTCAACCACCTCAAGAGCGTGAAGCGCAGCCTGCGCAGCCTGCGTCTGTCGCCGAAGTCGATCAAGAACGCCGAGGACTGAGCCGCCCGCTGAAAGCGACCGGCTAGAGCGTTCGGATCGAGGTGCGGATGGCCCGCGCGCACTCGATCACCGCCGGCGCCAGGCGGCGCTCGGCTTCCTCCTGGGTCCAGCGACTCGTGGGCGCGACCACGTGCACCGAAGCCACCGGGCGGCCAGCATGGACTGCTGGACGCCCTGTTCTAGCGGCAGTACGGCTTACCAGTCGTAGGTGACTTCAAGGCTCGCCGTGCGCTCCTGGCCGTAGTAGCAGCCGAAGGCATAGTTGCAGTCCGACACATAGTCGCGGTCGAAGAGGTTCTGCACGTTCAGGCTGGCCTGCAGGCCCTTGAGGTCAGCCGACAGTTCCCCCAACTGGTAGCGCAGGGTGGTGTCGTAGACGACATAGGCGGGGGTGCTGAAGCTGTTGGCCGCGTCGCCGGGCTTGCGTCCGGTGTAACGGGCACCCGCTCCCCAGGTGACACCGGGCAGCCCGACCAGGTGGTAATCCACCCAGGCAGCGGCGGATACGGGCGCCTGGGCCTCGCTGCGGTTCCCTTCGTTGCCGTAGGTGTCGCGGGTGTAGAAGGCGTCGAGGTAGCTGCCGGAGAGCAGGACATCGAAGCGCCCGAGGCGCGCCTTGGCCTCCAGCTCCGCACCCCGCGTGCGCATTTGCCCGGACTGGATCTCGTACTGGGGATAGTCGACATCGCCGGTCCGCACGTTCTTCTGGGTGATCTCGAAGACCGATGCGGTCAGCAGCAGGTCCTCGTGGGGCTGGTACTTCACGCCCGCCTCGTACTGGATACCCTCGATGGGCTCGAACGCCTTGCCACCCCGCTCCGGCGCGCCCGTCCCGACGGTGGGCATGAAGGACTCGGAATAGCTGATGTAAGGCGCCAGGCCGAATGCGGTCAGGTAGGTCAGCCCGGCCCGTGCGGTGAACCGGTTGTCTCGCTGCGTCGTCTCGGTACGCGCCAGCAGGTCCTTGTTCTCAACCTCCGCCCAATCCTGGCGACCGCCAAGAGTCAGCAGCCAATTGCCCAGGCGCAGTTGGTCCTGCAGGTAGAGACCGGTCTGGCGGACCGTGTTGTCCCAGCGGGTATCCAACTGCGGGGTGACGCTGCTGGTGTCGTAGTTGTTGCGGCCGTACAGGTCGATGGGCAGCACGCTGTAGGCGTTGTAGCCCTGGTACTTGCGGTTGAAGTCGCGGTAGTCCACGCCCACCAGCGTGGTGTGCTGCACGGGGCCGGTGTCGAAGCTGTAGGTCAGGTTGTTGTCGAGGGTGTAGGTGGTGTTGTGCTGGCGCCAATCCAACTTCACGCGGTTGACCCGCGTGTAGTCGGTCTGGCCGAGTCCGTCGACGACGAAACCCCGCAGGTAGAAGCCCTTGTAGCGGTCACGGACATCGATGTAGCGCGCTGTGGAACGGAACTTCAGGTCATCGTCGAAACGGTGCTCGAAGTCGTAGCCGAGGACGTACTGGTCGCGCTGGTAGTCGTTGTAGTTCGAGTCTCCGGAGAAGAAGTCGCGGTCGATCCGCTGCCCATTCGGCCCCCGAACCAGGCTGCCGATCCTGGGCAGGGCCTGGTAGTCCGCCTTGCCATCGTCCCGCTGCACCTGCGCCAGCAAGGTCAGGTCGGTGTCATCCGACACCGCCCAGCTGAAGCTCGGCGCCAGCAGCAGACGGCCATTGCGGGTGTGATCGACCTGGCCATTGCCCTTGTGCGCCAGGGCCACCAGCCGGTAGGCCAGGTCCTGCTCGGTATCCAGTACACCCTGGGTGTCCAGCGCGCCATTGACCCGATGGTTGTCGCCCAGGCCGAACTTGACCTGGTTGCGTGTTTCCCCGGTGGGCCGCTTGGACACGAGGTTGACCAGGCCACCCGGCTGGTTCTGCCCATAGAGCACGGACGCCGGCCCCTTGAGGACCTCGGCCCGCTCCAGCGTGTAGGGGTCGATCTGCGGGGCTCCGCCCAGGCTGCCGGCATACGGGAGGTAGGCTCCATCCAGGTAAAGCGCTGCCGGCGCGAATCCGCGACTGGTGATTTCGTCGGCAATCACGTTGCGATCGGTGAAACCGTTCACCCCGATACCCGGCGTATAGCGCAGGGCCTGGGTGAGGTCCTGCGCGCCCTGGGCCTGCATCTGGTCGGCGGTGACCACGTTGATGCTCTGCGGAACCTCCAGCAACGACGCGTCGGTCTTGGTTCCGGTGGCGCTGCGCGTGGCGATGTAGCCGACCACGGGGCCATAGGCCGACTCGCTTGCGGTGCTGGCGACGGTGGTGGGCGCCAGTTGCAGGCCAGCCTCGTCGCCCACCGGCTGCAATCCATAGAGCCCCTCACCCTCGCGAACAGCACGCAAACCGCTGCCATGCAGCAAAGCCTCCAACCCGGCTTCGATGCCGGTGTCACCGTTCAGGCCAGGGCTGGAACGCCCCTGGACCAGGGCCGGGTCGATCGGCAGTGTGATCCCGGCCTGCACGGCGAACTCGACCAGCGCCGTCCCCAGGGAACCGGCCGGTACGGCAAAGTGACGGGCCCCATCCGCAGCATTGAGCGGAAGGGCGACGGCCGCCGTGCTGGCGGCCAGCATGAGAGCCAGGCAGCGGACCCGCTGGGCCAGTGGGTGGAGGGAGAAAAGAGTGGCGGGCTGCATCAGGGTGTCCCCGTGTTGTGGTTGGCAGTGTCGAGGAAGGGACACGCCAGCCGCGAAAACACGACAACAATTCTCATTAGCGCGTATGCAGCGCCTCAGGCACGTGGAGCCAGCGTCACCCAGTATCGGGTCCGGTAGTGGATATCCACAGGCAAGGTACGCGCCAGGGACTCCAGCACCTGGTCCGTATCGGCCAACTGGAAGGCACCGGAGATGCGCAGCCCGGCGACGGCAGGGTCACAGCGCAGCACACCGGGTCGGTAGCGTCCCAGCTCCTCGATGAATGCCCCCAGGGTGAGCCCTTCGGCCCGCAGCACACCACGCACCCAGTCGTCCGCTCCGGGCTGCAACGGCCTCACCTCGCCCATCCGCAGATCGTCGAACTCACTCTGGTAGCCCGCCCCCAGCAGAGTGGCCGAAGGGGCACCGACGGGCTTCAGCTCGACGGCGCCCGACTGCACTGCCACCTGGGTGAGCCCCTCGCGTTGTCGCACGGTGAAGCGCGTCCCCACCGGTCGCACCAGGCCCTCACGGGTCTGCACCCAGAACGGTCGGCCAGACGCGTCCACGGCGGTGGACACCTGGATTTCACCAGCGTGCAGGCGCAGCAGGCGTCGCTGCTCATCGAACGCCAGATCAAGGGCACTGGCGGTGTTGAGGACGACCTGGGTGCCATCGGGCAGTTGGATCTCGCGTCGCTCGCCGACTGCCGTACGCTCGTCTGCCACCCAGCTGCGCCAGGGCGTTGCCCGATAGCCGATGACCCCGCAGGGCGCGGCGAGGGCAGCCAGGGCCAGCAGCTTCAGCAATGCTCGGCGATCCGCTGTCGCCGGCCGCCCCAGGGCCTGTCCGGCAATGGCAGGCGGAATGCCTTGTAGCCGCTGATGAAACTGTTCGGCAATCTGCCAGGCGCGTTCGTGCGCCTCATGGCTGGCCCGCCAGCGGGCGCACTCGGCGTGCACCGCCTCACTGGCCCCGGCCTGCAGGCGAACGAACCAGCGCGCCGCCTCCCGAGCAATCCTCCGTTCGATGGGACCTGCGCTCACAACAGATCCCCTGCAATCACGATGCACTCCTCATACGCCTGGGCGAGATAGCGCTGCACGGAGCGCACATGCACACCCAGGCGCTGGGCGATTTCCTCCTGGGTGCAACCTTCGAGCTGGGACAGCAGGAAGGCCTCACGGGCTTTTGCAGACAACCGCTGAAGCACCTGGTCGACCTCCTGCAAGGCCTCCAGCAGGAGCGCCTGCTGCTCCAGGGACGGCACCGCAGGCTCGGGCAACTCCGCCAGGGCATCGAGGTAGGCGCGTTCCAGCGACTTGCGCCGGTAGAAGTTGATCAGCAGGCGATTGGCCACGGTCGCCAGGTAGGCTCGCGGGGCCTCGATCGATTGCGGTCGGGCCACCAGCAGGCGAAGGAAGCTGTCCTGGGTCAGGTCGGCAGCATCGGCACCATTGCCCAGGCGTTTGCGCAGCCAGTTGAGCAGCCAGCCATGGTGTTCACGGTAAAGCTGCTGCAGCGGATCACCGGAGCAGCTCTGGTGGGGGGCGACTGGCATGGAGGACTTCCCTGGCGACATGCGCCTGACCGACATCAAATGAGAAAAAGTCTCATTCTATGTAGAGCCCCAGCAGCGAGCAATCACCCATCGGCGTCACGGGATGTTCAACGGCACGTCTTCAAACGGTCACCTGCTGCGCAAATGCTGAGGGCTCCGACAACGGAGCCCCTGGAGACCCGACATGACTCATCCCCATGACGTGCGTTCGGACGCCCCCGTCCTCGACAGCAAGACCCGCCGCAAACTCGAAGATCAGCGCCGGATGCGTTTCCGCCGCGCCATCGAGGCCCACGCCGAGGAACGGCGCCTGAAGGCCGAGATCGACGATTATCCCGACCTGATCGCCATCAACTACCTGTTGTCGACAACGGCAAAGCGCCGTCGAAACGCTGCGAAAGCGTGCTGATCTGGGCGCGTTCTTCGCGGATGTAGCTGATGAAGGCCTGGGCAACCGGTGACAGCCGTTTGCCCTTGGCATGCACCACGCACCAGCTGCGGTAGAGCGGCAGTTCCTCCACCGGCAGTTCCCGCAGCAACCCCGTGGCCAGCTCCAGGCTGACCGCATGACGGGGCAGCAGGCCGATGCCCAGGCCCGCCACCACGCACTCGCGCAATGCATCCAGGGAGGTGACTTCCTGGGTGTGGGCGAAGTGCGCGCGCTTCTGCTGGAAGTACTCCTCGCAGGCCTTGCGGGTGCCGGAGCCGGCCTCGCGCACCAGCAGCGGGAAGGGCTCCAGGTCCTTGAGGGTCAGGCTACGGGCGTGGCACAGCGGGTGGTCCGGCGGGGCCACGGCGATGATCGGGTTGTTCAGGAACGGCAGGAATTCCAGGGCCATGTCCTGGGGCACCAGGGACATGATCACCAGGTCGTCGCGGTTGTCTGCCAGGCGCTTGATCGCCTGGGCGCGGTTGACCACCGTGAGGTGCAGGCTGACGTCCGGGTGCTGCTGGCGGAAGGCGGCGAACAGGTGGGGCACGAAGTACTTGGCGCTGGACTCCACCGCCAGGTTGAGCTGCCCCTGCAGCGAGCCCTGCAGGTCGGAGAGCTGCATGTCGAGGCTCTCCAGCCGCTGGAAGATGTCGCCGCTGGCCACGTACAGCGCCTCGGCGGCGTCGGTCTGGTAGAGCTTCTTGCCCACGTATTCGAACAGCGGCTGGCCCACCAGCTCTTCCAGCTGGCGGATCTGCAGGCTCACCGCCGGCTGGGTCAGCGCCATCTCCTCTGCCGCGCGGCTGTAGGAGCGGCTCTCGTACACGGCACGGAACACCTGGAGCTGGCGCAACGTCATGCGCAGCAGGGTCTTGCGCATCATGGACCTCGATAAATCGGGGGGTGCGGCGCCGGACTATAAGGCCTTCCTAATGGATATCCCAATAATTATTGATTTTGGTTATTCACAAACTTCGATTTAGGTTAGATACGCGACCGTCCAGCCTGGCTCGGTCACTCGCCGACCGGCCTACGCCGTTCGCCTGCCCACTTGGTCGAGGGAACACTCGTGATCAAGAAAATCCTCATCGCCAACCGGGGTGAGATCGCTGTCCGCATCGTGCGCGCCTGCGCCGAGATGGGCATCCGCTCGGTGGCCATCTACTCCGAGGCCGATCGCCATGCGCTGCACGTGAAGCGCGCTGACGAAGCCCACAGCATCGGTGAAGACCCGCTGGCCGGTTACCTGAACCCGCGCAAGCTGGTGAACCTGGCCGTGGAGACCGGCTGCGACGCCCTGCACCCCGGCTACGGCTTCCTCTCGGAGAACTCCGAGCTGGCGGAGATCTGCGCCGAGCGCGGGATCAAGTTCATCGGCCCGTCCGCCGAGGTCATCCGCCGCATGGGCGACAAGACCGAGGCGCGCCGCAGCATGATCAAGGCCGGCGTACCGGTCACCCCCGGCACCGAGGGCAACGTCGCCGACCTGGCCGAGGCCCTGCGCGAAGGCGACCGCATCGGCTACCCGGTGATGCTCAAGGCCACCTCCGGCGGCGGCGGCCGTGGTATCCGCCGCTGCAACAGCCGCGAGGAACTGGAGCAGGCCTACCCCCGGGTGATCTCCGAGGCCACCAAGGCCTTCGGCTCGGCGGAAGTGTTCCTGGAGAAGTGCATCGTCAACCCGAAGCACATCGAAGCCCAGGTGCTGGCCGACTCCTTCGGCAACACCGTGCACCTGTTCGAGCGTGACTGCTCGATCCAGCGCCGCAACCAGAAGCTCATCGAGATCGCCCCCAGCCCGCAGCTCACCCCCGAGCAGCGCGCCTACATCGGCGACCTGGCCGTGCGCGCGGCCAAGGCCGTGGGCTACGAGAACGCCGGCACCGTGGAGTTCCTGCTCGCCGAAGGCGAGGTGTACTTCATGGAGATGAACACCCGGGTCCAGGTGGAGCACACCATCACCGAGGAAATCACCGGCATCGACATCGTCCGCGAGCAGATCCGCGTCGCCTCCGGGCTGGAGCTGTCGGTCAAGCAGGACGACATCATCCACCGGGGCTACGCCCTGCAGTTCCGCATCAACGCCGAGGACCCGAAGAACAACTTCCTCCCCTCCTTCGGCAAGATCACCCGCTACTACGCCCCCGGCGGCCCCGGCGTGCGCACCGACACGGCGATCTACACCGGCTACACCATCCCGCCCTACTACGACTCGATGTGCCTGAAGCTCATCGTCTGGGCGCTGACCTGGGAAGAAGCCCTCGACCGCGGCCTGCGCGCCCTCGACGACATGCGCGTGCAGGGGGTCAAGACCACCGCCGCCTACTACCAGGAGATCCTCCGCGATCCCGAGTTCCGCAGCGGCCAGTTCAACACCAGCTTCGTCGAGGCCCACCCGGAACTGACCCAGTACTCCATCAAGCGCAACCCGTCGCACCTGGCCATCGCCATCGCCACCGCCATCGCTGCCCACGCCGGCCTGTAGGGGAAGGATTCAGAACATGAGCAAAAAAGTCACCGTCACCGACACCATCCTGCGCGACGCCCACCAGTCGCTGCTGGCCACCCGCATGCGCACCGAGGACATGCTCCCGATCTGCGACAAGCTGGACAAGGTCGGCTACTGGTCCCTGGAAGTCTGGGGCGGCGCCACCTTCGACGCCTGCGTGCGCTTCCTCAAGGAAGACCCGTGGGAGCGCCTGCGCAAGCTCAAGGCCGCCCTGCCCAACACCCGCCTGCAGATGCTCCTGCGCGGGCAGAACCTGCTGGGCTACCGCCACTACAGCGACGACGTGGTCCGCGCCTTCGTGGCCAAGGCCGCCGTCAACGGCATCGACGTGTTCCGCATCTTCGACGCCATGAACGACGTGCGTAACCTGCGCGTCTCCATCGAGGCGGTGAAGGCCGCCGGCAAGCACGCCCAGGGCACCATCTGCTACACCACCAGCCCGGTGCACACCATCGACGCCTTCGTCGAGCAGGCCAAGCAGATGGCCGCCATGGGCGTGGACTCCATCGCCATCAAGGACATGGCCGGCCTGCTGACCCCCTACGCCACCGGCGATCTGGTCAAGGCCCTGAAGGATGCCCTGCCCCTGGAAGTGGCCGTGCACTCCCACGACACTGCCGGCGTGGCCAGCATGTGCCAGCTCAAGGCCGTGGAGAACGGTGCCGACCGCATCGACACCGCCATCTCCAGCATGGCCTGGGGCACCAGCCACCCCGGCACCGAGTCCATGGTCGCGGCCCTGCGCAACACCCCCTACGACACCGGCCTGGACCTGGAGCTGATCCAGGAGATCGGCCTGTACTTCCACGCCGTGCGCAAGAAGTACCACCAGTTCGAGAGCGAATTCACCGGCGTCGACACCCGCGTGCAGGTCAACCAGGTGCCCGGCGGCATGATCTCCAACCTGGCCAACCAGCTGAAGGAACAGGGCGCCCTCAACCGCATGGGCGAAGTGCTGGAAGAGATCCCGCGCGTGCGCGCCGACCTGGGCTACCCGCCCCTGGTCACCCCCACCTCGCAGATCGTCGGCACCCAGGCCTTCTTCAACGTCCTGGCCGGTGAGCGCTACAAGACCATCACCAACGAGGTGAAGCTCTACCTGCAAGGCCGCTACGGCAAGGCCGCCGGGCAGATCAACGAAGAGCTGCGCCGCCAGGCCATCGGCAACGAGGAAGTCATCGACGTGCGCCCGGCCGACCTGCTCAAGCCCGAGCTGGACAAGCTGCGCGCCGAGATCGGCAGCCTGGCCAAGTCCGAGGAAGACGTGCTGACCTTCGCCATGTTCCCGGACATCGGCCGCAAGTTCCTCGAAGAGCGCGCCGCCGGCACCCTCAAGCCCGAGGAACTGCTGCCCATCCCCAACGGCCAGGGCCCGGCTCCGGTCGGCGGCGAGGGCGTACCCACCGAGTTCGTGGTGGACGTGCACGGCGAGAGCTACCGCGTGGACATCACCGGCGTGGGCGTGAAGAGCGACGGCAAGCGCCACTTCTATCTGTCCATCGACGGCATGCCGGAAGAAGTGGTGTTCGAGCCGCTGAACGAATTCATCGGCGGCGGCGGCAACAAGCGCAAGAGCGCCAGCGCACCGGGCGATGTCAGCACCACCATGCCGGGCAACATCGTCGACGTGCTGGTCAAGGACGGAGACAGCGTCAAGGCCGGCCAGGCCGTGCTGATCACCGAAGCCATGAAGATGGAAACCGAGGTCCAGGCGCCCATCGCCGGCACCGTCAAGGCGATCCACGTCGCCAAGGGCGACCGGGTCAACCCGGGCGAAGTGCTGATCGAGATCGAATGATCCCGACCCGAAGTCCCCGTGGGGAGCCGAAAGGCTCCCTTTTTTTGCCTATGCCCCAACGGTTACAGCCCGGGGACCTGGTGCCGAACATCCCTGGGCTGAAGCCCAGGCTACGGGTGCCGGTCATTGCGTAGGGTGGATAACGCTCTTTTTATCCACCGACCGGACTCACACCCGACACCGAAGCCTCCCCGCTGTGGCATCTACACCTACCAGCCGTAGCCCGGGCTTCAGCCCGGGGACTTGGAGTCGAATCTCCCTGGGCTGAAGCCCAGGCTACGGGAGCCGCACCGCGTAGGGTGGGCTTCAGCCCACCATCCGGGCCCACCGCAGCATCTGCCCGGCTCATGAATTTCTCAATGGTCATCATGAAAATTCCCACTTGGCCGCCGCACCGGCTGCAGGTGCATCCTGCGCTTCCAGTCAGCGCCATCCCCAGGGAGGAGAAGCCATGAAAACCGTCGCCCAGATGCTTCACGCCAAGCCTCGCCAGCAGGTCCACACCATCGAGGCCGATGCCCCGATGCTCGAGGCCCTGCGCCTGATGGCGGAGCAGAACATCGGCGCCCTGCCGGTCACCGAAGGCGGTCGCCTGGTGGGCATCGTCAGCGAGCGTGACTACGCCCGGCGCGGCGTGCTCCAGGGGCGTTCCTCGGTGGCGACGCCGGTGCGCGAGTTCATGACCGAGCCGGTGTTCACCGTCCATGCCCGGCAGAGCATCCGCGAATGCATGTCGCTGATGACCGACCGCCACATGCGCCACCTGCCGGTGGTGGAAGACGGCCAGCTGATCGGCCTGCTGTCCATCGGCGACCTGGTGAAGGAAGCCATGGCCGAGCAGGACAACCTGATCCTGCACCTGGAGCAGTACATCCGCGGCGAAGTGGCCTGAGGCCTGTCAGAGGTCCTCGTCCTGCACCACCCGCACCTCGCCGGCGTCCATCGCGTAGGCGGCGTCGGCCAGGTCGTTGCTGACCGGCTCCACCTTGAGCGTGCCGCTCACCCAGAGCGGGGTGTAGATGTCGTCCAGGGCGATGCCCTTGGGGAAGCGCACCAGCACGATCTGGTTCGGCGGCGGCGGCGGTACGTGGATGCAGGCGCCCGGGTAAGGCACGAGGAAGAACAGCGTGTTACGCCCCTTGGCATCGGTCTCCAGCGGCACCGGGTAGCCCCCCAGGCGGATCTTCTTGCCGTTGAGCGTGGCCACCGTCTTCGCCGAATACATCACCGCCGGCAGGTCCTTGTCCTGCTGCTTCAGCCCGCCCTTGTTGGTGAAGGTGCCTTCGCCTTCGGGGGTGTTGTGGCTGATGTCCGGCATCTCTTCCAGGGCCTTGCGGTCCTCCGGGGGCATCAGCTCCAGCCAGTCGGTCTCGGGGAGCTGGGCGTGGGCCAGGGCGCTGCACAGCAGCAGGGGAAACAGCAGGGTACGGCGCATGGTGCGGGCTCGCGGGCGGGAAACAGGCGCTAAGACTAGCCGCGCCCGTTCCCGGTTCCCAGCCCTCAGTCCTTCTTGATGGCGCTGTAGATCATCAGCAGGACGATGGCGCCGACCACCGCACCGATGAAGCCCGCCCCCTGCCCGGCACGGTAGATGCCCAGCGCCTGGCCGCCGTAGGTGGCGGCGATGGAACCGCCGATGCCCAGCAGGATGGTCCAGATCCAGCCCATGCTGTCATCGCCCGGTTTGAGGAAGCGTGCGACCAGGCCCACGACCAGGCCGATGAATAGCGTTCCGATGAGCCCCATGGCAGTCACTCCTGAATCCTGAATGAAAAAGGGCGTGTCCGTGGACACGCCCTTGATCAGACAGCAGCGCAGCGGCAGGGGTTCAGCCGGCGATCAACGCCTCGACCTCGGCGATGCGCGCCTTCAGGGTCGGCAGGTCGGCGCTGCGCAGGGTGGCGTGGCCGACCTTGCGCCCGGCCTTGAAGGCCTTGCCGTAGTGGTGCAGGTGGCAGTCGCCGACGGCGATCACCTTCTCCACCGGCGGCACTTCGCCGATGAAGTTGAGCATGGCGCTCTCGCCCACCTTGGCGGTGGAACCCAGCGGCAGGCCGGCAACGGCGCGCAGGTGGTTCTCGAACTGGCTGCACTCGGCGCCTTCGATGGTCCAGTGCCCGGAGTTGTGCACGCGCGGGGCGATCTCGTTGGCCTTCAGGCCGCCGTCCACTTCGAAGAATTCGAAAGCCAGCACGCCGACGTAGTCCAGCTCGCGCAGCACGCGGCCGACGTAGTCCTCGGCCAGGCTCTGCAGCGGGTGGTCGGTGCTGGCGATGGACAGGCGCAGGATGCCGTTCTCGTGGGTGTTGTGCACCAGCGGGTAGAAGCGCGTCTCGCCGTCACGGGCGCGCACCGCCACCAGGGACACTTCGCCGGTGAAGGGCACGAAGCCTTCGAGGATGCAGGGCACGCTGCCCAGCTCGGCGAAGGCACCGGCCACGTCCGCCGGGCTGCGCAGGACCTTCTGGCCCTTGCCGTCATAGCCCAGGGTGCGGGTCTTCATCACCGCCGGCAGGCCGATGGCGGCCACGGCGGCGTCCAGGTCCGCCTGGGACTGGATGTCGGCGAACTCGGGGGTGGGGATGCCCAGGTCCTTGAACATCGACTTTTCGAACCAGCGGTCACGGGCGATGCGCAGGGCATTGGCCGAGGGATAGACCGGCACGAACTGGGAGAGGAAGGCCACGGTCTCGGCCGGCACGCTCTCGAACTCGAAGGTCACCAGGTCCACTTCGTCCGCCAGCTGGCGCAGGTGGTCCTGGTCGCCGTAGTCGGCGCGGATGTGCTCGCCGAGCGCCTGAGCGCAGGCGTCGGGGGCCGGGTCGAGGAAGGCGAAGTCCATGCCCAGCGGGGTGCCCGCCAGGGCCATCATGCGGCCGAGCTGGCCGCCGCCGATCACGCCGATCTTCATGGGTCAGGCCTCGCGCGGGTCCGGATTGTCGAGAACGGTGCGGGTCTGCTCCTCGCGGAAGGCCTTCAGCGCCGCGTGGTACTGCGGGTGCTGGTGGCCGAGGATGCTGGCGGCCAGCAGGGCGGCATTCACCGCACCGGCCTTGCCGATGGCCAGGGTGGCGACCGGGATGCCCGCCGGCATCTGCACGATGGAGAGCAGCGAGTCGACGCCCGAGAGCATGGACGACTGCACCGGCACGCCGAGCACCGGCAGGTGGGTCTTGGCCGCGCACATGCCCGGCAGGTGGGCGGCACCGCCGGCACCGGCGATGATCACCTGGATGCCGCGGGCCTCGGCCTCTTCGGCGTACTGGAACAGCAGGTCCGGGGTGCGGTGGGCGGAGACCACCTTCACTTCATAGGGGATGCCCAGCTTGTCCAGCATCTCGGCGGTGTGGCTGAGGGTGCTCCAATCGGACTTGGAGCCCATGATCACGCCTACCAGTGCGCTCATCGTCGTACCTCATCAAGGGTCGAAAACCAACAAGCCACGCTCAAGGGCGTGGCTTGTCTGCGATGTGGGCCGGCGTGCGCTGCCGGCCGAAGGCCGCGCAGTATACCGCAAAGGCGGGCGCGGTAATCACCCGCCTCGACCGTCCGTCACGCGGTGCCCGCCACGGGCCGTAACCTTGTCCCAGCGCAAGGTTTGTCACGCTCGGCACGGCACACTCCCAGGCTCCACAGCCAGGAGGTGAAAGCCATGAACAAGACCATGAAAGCCGCCGTCGTCCATGCCTTCGGTGAACCGTTGCGGATCGAGGAAGTGAAGGTGCCGCTGCCCGGCCCCGGCCAGATCCTGGTGAAGATCGAGGCCTCCGGCGTCTGCCACACCGACCTCCACGCCGCCGAGGGCGACTGGCCGGTGAAACCCGCCCTGCCCTTCATCCCCGGCCATGAAGGCGTCGGCTACGTCGCCGCCGTCGGCAGCGGCGTCACCCGCGTCCGCGAAGGCGACCGGGTCGGCGTGCCCTGGCTGTACACCGCCTGCGGCTGCTGCGAACACTGCCTGACCGGCTGGGAAACCCTCTGCGAAGGCCAGCAGAACACCGGCTACTCGGTGAACGGTGGCTACGCCGAATACGTGCTGGCCGACCCGAACTACGTCGGGCTGCTGCCCAAGGACGTCGAGTTCGACGCGATCGCGCCGATCCTCTGCGCCGGCGTCACCGTCTATAAAGGCCTGAAGGTCACCGGCGCCCGCCCCGGCCAGTGGGTGGCCATCTCCGGCATCGGCGGCCTCGGCCACGTGGCCGTGCAGTACGCCCGCGCCATGGGCCTGCATGTGGCGGCCATCGACGTCGACGACGCCAAGCTCGACCTGGCCCGCAAGCTCGGCGCCAGCCTGACCATCAACGCACGCAACGAGAACCCCGCCGAGGTGATCCAGCGCGACATCGGCGGCGCCCACGGCGTGCTGGTCACCGCCGTGTCCAACAGCGCCTTCGGCCAGGCCATCGGCATGGCCCGTCGCGGCGGCACCGTGGCCCTGGTGGGCCTGCCCCCGGGCGACTTCCCCACGCCGATCTTCGACGTGGTGCTCAAGGCCATCAGCATCACCGGCTCCATCGTCGGCACCCGTGCCGACCTGCAGGAAGCGCTGGACTTCGCCGGTGAAGG
Organism: Pseudomonas sp. SLBN-26; assembly: GCF_006715895.1. Lineage (NCBI taxonomy): Bacteria > Pseudomonadati > Pseudomonadota > Gammaproteobacteria > Pseudomonadales > Pseudomonadaceae > Pseudomonas > Pseudomonas sp. SLBN-26. The sequence goes on along the minus strand of NZ_VFOB01000001.1, from coordinate 4,513,035 downwards.
CCTGGTGAAGGCCACCATCCACAAGGACTCGATGGACAACATCAACGGCATCTTCGACCAGATGCGCGCCGGCAAGATCGAAGGCCGCATCGTCATCAACCCCTGACCCGCCGGGGCCGGCTCAGCCGGCCCCTCCTCCCTCCAGCGTCGCCCCCAGCCCGCCCTCCAGCTTGCGCCACAGCAGGCGGATGGCAGCCTTGCGCACCAGCGCGCAGCGGTACAGGCGGATCTCCAGCGGCACGTGCCAGTGCGGCCCGCCGCACACCACCAGATCCCCCCGCGCCAGCGCCGCCTCGGCACTGAAGCGCGGCACCCAGGCCACGCCCAGGCCCTGCAGCGCCATGCTCTTGAGGCTGTCGGCCATCGCCGTCTCGTACACCGTGGTGGAACGCAGGGCCCGCTGGCGCAGCAGCAGGTTCACCGAACGCCCGAGGAAGGCTCCAGCGCTGTAAGCCAGCAGCGGCACGCTCTGCCCGCTGTCCAGCTCGTAGAGCGGCTTGCCCTCGGCGTCCACCGCGCACACAGGCAGCATCTCGGTGCGCCCCAGGCTCATGGACGGGAACAGTTCCGGGTCCATCTGCAGCGCCGCGTCCGGGTCATAGAAGGCCAGGATCAGGTCGCAGCCCCCCTCCCGCAGCGAGTGCACCGCCTCCCCCACGTTGGTGGCGATCAGGCGGCTGGAGATGTTCAGCCCCTCGACCCGCAACCGCGCGATCCACTGCGGGAAGAAGCCCAGCGCCAGGGAGTGGGCGGCGGCGAACTGCAACACCTCGCCCTGCTGGCCCTCCAGGTGGTGCAGGCGGCGCACCACCTCCCCCAGCTGCTCCACCATGCTGCGCGCGGTGACCAGGAACAGCTGGCCCGAGTCGGTCAGCTCGATCGGCGTGCGCGAGCGGTTCACCAGGGTCAGCCCCAGCGCCGCCTCCAGGCTGCGGATGCGCCGGCTGAACGCCGGCTGGGTGACGAAGCGCCGCTCGGCGGCCTGGGAGAAGCTGCGGGTGTTGGCCAGGGCGACGAAATCCTCCAGCCATTTGGTTTCCAGGTTCATGGGGCCTTCCAGGGAATGCTCGATTTTGGTGCACACGCTTGCCAGCGAAGCGGCGTCACACCTGCATTATGCCGATTGTGCATAGGGCAGCGAATAACAGCATTGGTCTAAAAATGCCTGGAGCCTTAGATTAGCGGGCATCGCGGCACTAGCCGTGTTCTTCCAGAGATGAATCGCATCATGTCCGCTGCTGCATCCTTCCGCGTCGAAAAAGACCTGCTCGGTACCCTCGAAGTCCCCGCCGATGCCTACTACGGCATCCAGACCCTGCGCGCCGTGCAGAACTTCCGCCTCTCCGGCGTACCGCTGTCGCACTACCCGAAACTGGTAGTCGCCCTGGCCATGGTCAAGCAGGCCGCCGCCGACGCCAACAAGCAGCTCGGCCACCTGCCGGCCGACAAGCACGCCGCCATCACCGAGGCCTGCGCCCGCCTGATCCGTGGCGAGTACCACGACCAGTTCGTGGTGGACATGATCCAGGGCGGTGCCGGCACCTCCACCAACATGAACGCCAACGAGGTCATCGCCAACATCGGCCTCGAAGCGATGGGCAAGCAGAAGGGCGAATACAAGCACCTGCACCCGAACAACGACGTGAACATGGCGCAGTCCACCAACGACGCCTACCCCACTGCCATCCGCCTCGGCCTGCTGCTCGGCCACGACGCCCTGCTGGCCAGCCTCGACAGCCTGATCCAGGCCATCGCCGCCAAGGGTGAAGAATTCGCCCATGTGCTGAAGATGGGCCGCACCCAGCTGCAGGACGCCGTGCCCATGACCCTGGGCCAGGAATTCCACGCCTTCGCCACCACCCTGGGCGAGGACCTGGACCGCCTGCGTCGCCTGGCACCCGAACTGCTGACCGAAGTGAACCTGGGCGGCACCGCCATCGGCACCGGCATCAACGCCGACCCCGGCTACCAGAAGCTGGCCGTCGAGCGCCTGGCCGAAATCAGCGGCCAGCCGCTGAAGCCCGCCGCCGACCTGATCGAAGCCACCTCCGACATGGGCGCCTTCGTGCTGTTCTCCGGCATGCTCAAGCGCACCGCGGTCAAGCTGTCGAAGATCTGCAACGACCTGCGCCTGCTCTCCAGCGGCCCGCGCACCGGCATCAACGAGATCAACCTGCCGGCACGCCAGCCGGGCAGCTCGATCATGCCCGGCAAGGTCAACCCGGTGATCCCGGAAGCGGTCAACCAGGTCGCCTTCGAAGTGATCGGCAACGACCTGGCCCTGACCCTCGCCGCCGAAGGCGGCCAGCTGCAGCTGAACGTGATGGAGCCGCTGATCGCCTACAAGATCTTCGACTCGATCCGCCTGCTCCAGCGCGCCATGGACATGCTCCGCGAGCACTGCATCGTCGGCATCACCGCCAACGAAGAGCACTGCCGCCGCCTGATGGAGAACTCCATCGGCCTGATCACCGCGCTCAACCCCTACATCGGCTACGAGAACTCCACCCGTATCGCCAAGGAGGCCCTGATCAGCGGCCGCGGCGTACTGGAACTGGTTCGCGAAGAGAAGCTGCTGGACGACTCCATGCTGGCGGACATCCTCCGCCCGGAAAACATGATCGCCCCGCGCCTCGTACCGCTGAAGGCCTGAGCCTTACCGTCTCACCAGGAGGGGCGCAGCCCCTCATTCTAGAGGATGGTCGTCTGACCATCCTTTTTTTTGCCTGTGGAAAAGTGCCCCACGTAGGGTGGGCTTCAGCCCGCCATGCGGACCCGCCGCAACTCCGCTGGTGGATCGATGAAGCGCGATCCACCCTACGGGTGCCGATCATTGCGTAGGGTGGACAACGCTCTATTTATCCACCGACCGGGCTACCCCCCGACACCGAAGCCCCCTGTGGACCTAAAACCGCTAGCCCCGTAGGCCGGGCTTCAGCCCGGGGACCTGGAGCCGAGCATCCCTGGGCTGAAGCCCAGGCTACGGGAGCTGCCTAGGCGTAGGGTGGGCTTCAGCCCACCATCGGAGCCCACCGCAGCTCCGCTGGTGGATCGATGAAGCGCGATCCACCCTACAGGTGCCGGTCATTGCGTAGGGTGGATAACGCTCTTTTTATCCACCGACCGGACTCACGCCCGACACCAAAGCCTCCCCCTGCGGCATCTACACCCGCCAGCCGTAGCCCGGGCTTCAGCCCGGGGACTTGGAGTCGAACATCCCTGGGCTGAAGCCCAGGCTACGGGGGCTGCCTAGGCGTAGGGTGGGCTTCAGCCCACCATCCGGACCCGCCGCAACTCCGCTGGTGGATCGATGAAGCGCGATCCCCCTACGGGTGCCGGTCATTGCGTAGGATGGATAACGCTCTTTTTATCCACCGGCCGGGCTATCCCCCGACACCGAAGCCTCTACGGCACCTACACCCGCCAGGCCCGGCGCAACACCCGCACCGCCTCGGCGATCTCCGGCTCGGGCACGGCGGCGAAGCCCAGCACCAGCCCGGCGCGGTTATCCACAGGCTCGTCACTGTCCTCCAGCCAATAGCCGCTCAACCCGTTCATCTCCACCCCCGCCGCCCGCGCGGCGCCCAGCAGTGCCTGCTCCCGTTCCAGGCTGTCGACGCGGATGCACAGGTGCAGCCCCGCTTCCACCGCCGGCATCGGTGCACAACCGGGAATCGCCGCCGGCCAGTCCCGCAGCAAGGCATCGCGACGCGCCCGGGCAGCCTGGCGCATGCGCCGGACATGGCGCTGGAAGTGCCCGGCGGCGATGAACTCCGCCATCACCGCCTGGGTGCCGATCTCCGAATGGCGCATGTCCAGAGCCAGCCGCCGGGCGAAGGGCTGGGCCAGGGCCGGCGGCAGCACCAGGTAGCCCAGGCGCAGGGCCGGGAAGGCGATCTTGCAGAAGGTGCCGACGTAGAGCACCCGCCCCTGCCGGTCCAGCGAGGCCAGGGGCGCCAGCGGTACCCCGCTGTAGCGGTACTCGCCGTCGTAGTCGTCCTCGATGATCCAGCCGCCCTCGCGCTCGGCCCACTCCAGCAGCTCCAGGCGCCGCGCCAGGGACAGCGTCACCCCCGTCGGGTACTGGTGGGACGGCGTCAGGTACACCAGCCGGCAGTTATCCACAGCGGACAGCGCCGGGCAGACCAGCCCCTCGTTGTCCACAGGCACTCCCACCAGCTGCGCACCGGCCACCGCGAACGCGTGGCCCGCCGCGCGATAGCCGGGGTTTTCCACAGCCACCCGGTCCCCCGGCTGCACCAGCAACTGCGCACAGAGGCTGATGGCCTGCTGCGCACCGCAGGTGATCACCACCTGCTCCGCATCGCAGGCCAGGCCCCGGCTGCTGCGCAGGTAGGCCGCCACCAGCTCGCGCAGGCCCCGGTCGCCCGCCGGGTCGCCATAGCCCAGGCGCGCCAGCGACGGCTTGCGCCAGAAGCGCGCGGACAGTCGTGCCCAGGTCTCGAAGGGAAACAGGTCGAAGGCTGGCACGCCGATGCGAAAGGCCCGGGGCGCGCGCTCCGGCGAAGCCGGCAGGTGATGCCGCTCCAGGCGCTCCAGGGCCACGCTCGGCGCCGGCCCGGGCGGTTCGGGCAGGGCCACCGGCGGGCTTGTGGATAACTCCACCACGTAGGTGCCGTCGCCCACACGCCCCTCCACATAGCCCTCGGCATAGAGCTGGTCGAAGGCGCGGGTCACGGTGTTGCGGGAGATGCCCAGCAGCGCCGCCAGGTCGCGGCTGGCGGGCAGGCGCGTGCGGCTGCCCAGGCGCCCGTCGAGGATGCGTTCGCGCAGCGCCTCGTAGAGCTGGCGGGACAGCCCCCGCGCAGGGTCCAGGCGGATGCCGGAGAGGTCGACGGGCAAGGGGGGCGTGGCGGTCATGGCGGCCTCGATTGGCTCTATGAAAGTGGCGGCCAATGGATCTTACACAAGGCCAATTCCCTGCCTAGCATGAAGCCATCGCCGAGGAGACCGACCATGTACTGCCCCGCCGCCTTCCGCCAGGACGACCTGGCCCAGCTCCATGCCCAGATCGACGCCAGCGGCCTCGCACTGCTCACCAGCGCCGGCCCCCAGGGCCTGCAGGCGAGCCACCTGCCGCTGCTGCTGGCCCCCGGCGAAGGCGAGTTCGGCACCCTCTACGGCCACTTCGCCCGGGCCAACCCGCACTGGCGCGACCTGGCCGCTGGCAGCGAAGCCCTGGTGGTGTTCAGCGGCCCGGACGCCTACGTCCACCCCGGCTGGTACCCGAGCAAGGCCGAGCACGGCAAGGCGGTGCCTACCTGGAACTACATCGCCGTGCACGCCTGGGGCCAGGCCGAAGTGTTCGACGACCCCGAACGCCTGCTGGCCCTGGTGCGCCAGCTCAGCGACCGCCACGAAGCGCGTCAGGCACGCCCCTGGTCCGTGGACGAAGCCCCGGCCGACTACCTGGCCAGCATGCTGCGCGCCATCGTCGGCTTCGCCCTGCCGATCCGCCGCCTGGAAGGCAAGTGGAAGCTCGGCCAGAACCGTTCCGCTGCCGACCAGGCCGGTGTCCGCGCCGGCCTGGAGGCCTCCGCCGATCCGCGCGACCAGGCCCTGGCGGCCCGGCTGCAGTCCACTTCCTGATCCTCAACCGAGCCCACAAGGACGCCCCATGAGCCTCGAGATCCGCCCCGTCACCGCCGATGACCACGCCGCCTGGCTGCCCCTCTGGCAGGGCTACCAGCGCTTCTACAAGACCGAGATCCCCGAGGCCACCAGCGCCGTCACCTGGCAGCGCTTCCTCGACCCGGCCGAACCCATGCACGCCGCCCTCGCCTGGCAGGACGGCCGCGCCGTCGGGATGGTGCACTGCATCGACCACCGCAGCTGCTGGACGGTGGGCAACTACTGCTACCTGCAGGACCTGTTCGTTGCCGAGGGCCTGCGCGGCGCCGGCATCGGCCGCGCGCTGATCGAATACGTCTACGCCCGCACCGAGGCCGCCGGCGGCTCGCGGGTGCACTGGCTGACCCACGAGACCAACACCGACGCCATGCAGCTCTACGACCGCATCGCCAACCGCTCCGGCTTCGTCCAGTACCGCAAAGTCCTGTGAGGACCGCCCCATGACCGACCTCAGCCACTGGCAACCCCGCCCCACCCCCGACCACCGCGCCCTGCCCGGGCGCTTCGTGCGCCTGGAAGCCCTCGACCCGGCGCGCCACGGCGACGACCTCTGGCACGCCCTGCAAGGCCCCGGCCACGACCCGGCGCTGTGGAACTACCTGCCCTACGGCCCCTTCCCCGAGCGCGTGCCCTTCGACGCCTGGCTCGCCGGCCACGCCGCCAACCGCGACCCGCTGTTCTACGCCGTCGTCGACCTGGCCAGCGGCCGCGTCACCGGCCTGCTCAGCTACCTGCGCATCGCCCCGAAGGATGGCGCCATCGAGATCGGCCACATCGCCTTCGGCCAGGCCATGCAGCGCTCGCCGGCCTCCACCGAAGCGGTCTGGCTGCTGGCCCGCCACGCCTTCGACGACCTCGGCTACCGCCGCCTGGAGTGGAAGTGCAACGCCGCCAACGCCCGCTCCATGCGCGCCGCCGAACGCCTGGGGTTCCGCTACGAAGGGCTGTTCCGCCAGCACATGGTCATCAAGGGCCAGAACCGCGATACCGCCTGGTTCTCCATCATCGACGGCGAATGGCCCACCGTGCGCAGCGCCTTCGAGGCCTGGCTGGCTGTGGATAACTTCGACGGCGAAGGCCGCCAGCGCCGCCGGCTGGAGGATCTGCGGCCGGCGTAGGCCGCACCCGGTGCCATCCCGCCCCGTTGCAGCCCGTCACCTCGACGGGCGACGCGGGATGGCCCGCCCCACTCCCTTATTCCCGTCACACCGCTGTTACGGAACGGTAAGACTTCTTCCTTATAAAGAGCGGCCAGCCAACAAGACCCCCAACAGGTTGCCGCCATGCTCCGCTCGCCGTCCCCGCTCGCCCGCTGCATCACCCTCGCCCTGGCCGGTTGCACCGGCCTGGCCAGCGCCGCCACCGTCACCGTGAACAGCGCCACCACCACCGGCCAGGTGCTCAGCGGCGAGACCACCCTCCAGGTGGGCAGCAGCGGCAGCATCACCACCAGCGGCAAAAGCGTGGAGCTGAAGAACGCCACCAGCGGCACCGGCGTGGTCGTCGACAACAGCGGCCTGATCAAGTCCACCGCCGACCGCGGCCTCGACGCCTCCGGCAGCAACCCCGCGCGCACCTACCAGATCATCAACCGCGAAGGCGCCACCCTCGACGCCGCCAAGCAGGCCATCCGCATCAGCGGCGACCTGGCCGGCACCCGCGTGTCCATCGACAACGCCGGCACCGTCATCTCCCAGACCGACCGCGCGATCATGCTCAAGGACCTGAAGACCAACGTGCAGATCGACATCACCAACCGCGCCACCGGCCTGATCCGCGGTGTGCGGGAGGACGCCATGCGCGTCGGCAACAACGCCACCATCACCAACTACGGCACCATCAGCAGCGGCGACATGACCAGCGCCGACGCCAAGTTCGACGGCATCGACTTCGACGCCTCCACCGGCGGCAAGGTGGAGAACCACGGCACCATCACCGGTGGCCGCCACGGCATCACCACCGATGCCGGCGCCGAGCTGGTCAACTACGCAGGCGGCGTGATCATCGGCCGCAACGGCTCGGGCTTCGGCTCCGACGGCAACGGCCGGGTCACCAACTACGGGCGCATCACCGGTGCCTACAACGGCCTGGTGCCCGATGGCGACGGCGATGGCGTGGACATCGACGGCCAGGGCTGGATCGACAACCACGGCATCATCGAAGGCACCGGCGCCGGCGGTTCCAAGGACGGCTCGCCGAACACCAGCGAAGGCATCGCCATGGGCGGCGGGACAATCTTCAACCACGCCGGCGCCACCATCAGCGGGGCGGCCAACGCCATCCTCATCGACGACAGCGCCACCGGCGGCGCCCCCTATGCCACCCACCTGGAGAACTTCGGGCAGATCCTCGGCCTGGGCGGCGATGCCGTGCGCATCATCGGCGAGCAGGCCGACAGCGTGATCAACGGCGGCCTGATCAGCAGCACCGGCGGCGTGGCCCTGGACCTGGGCGGCGGCGCCGACAGCCTCACCCTGCGCAGCGGCAGCCGCTTCGTCGGCCGGGTGGACGGCGGCGCCGGCCGCGACGTGCTGACCCTGGACGACGTCGGCGGCGGCAGCTTCGGCAACAGCACCCGCTTCGAATGGCTGCAGGTCAGCGCCGGCCGCTGGACCCTCGACACCGACGACTTCAGCGAAGGCGGCCAGGTGCTGGCCGGCGCCGAGCTGGTCAACCTCGGGCGCATCGGCGGCACCCTGGGCATCGCCTCGGGCGCCACCTACGCCGGCGGCGGCCATGTGGATAACCTCGACCTCGCGGCCGGTTCCACCCTGGCCTTCGCCGTCGCGGCCGACGGCAGCCACAGCCCGCTGCAGGCCGACGGCCGGGTCAGCCTCGACGGCGCCCGCCTGGATGTCCGTGCCAGCGCCGGCACCTACCCGAACACCAGCCGCTACCAGGTGATCCAGGCGGCCGGCGGTGTCAGCGGGCGCTTCGCCAGCGTCACCAGCACCTTCGCCTTTCTCACCCCGAGCCTGCGCTACGGCGCCAACAGCGTGGAGCTGGAGCTGACCCGCAACGACGTGGCCTTCGCCAGCCTCGCCGGCAACGGCAACGCCGCCACGGTCGCGGGCAGCATTAGTGCCCAGGGCAGCCCGCAGCTGTACAACGCCCTGGTGGTGCAGGACGGCACCCGCGCCGGGCAGGCCCTCGACCAGTTGGCCGCCGCCGGCAACGCCAGCCTCGCCGGCAGCAGCCTGGCCAGTACCGGCCAGGTCACCGGCGCCATGCTCGGCGCACTGCAAAGCGTCGGGGCCAGCGGCACCGGCGGGCTGCTCAGCGCCCGCTCGCTGGAAGACGGACCGCAACTGGCGGCCCTCGGCGTGCCTGAAGCGGCACGCAACCTCAACGACCCCGCCGCCCAAGGCCGCCTGTGGATGCAAGGCCTGGGCAGCCACGGCCGCCTGGACGGCCAGGCCGGCAGCGCCGACCTGGACAGCGATACCCGGGGGGCGGTGCTCGGCGCCGACTGGGCCCTCGACGGCCAGTGGCGCCTCGGCGTGCTGGGTGGCTACTCGCGCACCCGGCTGGATGCCGGACGCAGCCTGAAGGGCGATGTGGAGAGCCTGCACCTGGGCCTCTACGGCCTGCGCCAGGACGGCCCGCTGTCCCTGCGCCTGGGCGCCGCCTACAGCCGGCATGACGGCGAGAGCCGCCGTACGGTTGAGTTCGACGGATTCAGCGACCGCCTCAAGGGCCGTTACGACGCCCACAGCCTGCAGGCCGTCAGCGAACTGGGCTACGCCCTGGGCAGCGGGCGCTGGCAGGCCGAGCCCTTTGCCGGGCTGGGCTACCAGTACTACGCCCGCGACGGCTACGCCGAACGGGGCGGAGCCGCCGCCCTGCGGGTGGACGACCAGCACCAGGGCAACTTCACCAGCAGCCTCGGCCTGCGCCTGGCGCACCTGGGCACCCTGGACAACGGCATGACCCTGGTGCCGCGCCTGTCCCTGGCCTGGCGCCACGTCTACGGCGACGTCGACAGCAGCACCCGTCAGGCCTTCCTCAGCGGCGGCAGCGCCTTCCGCGTCGAAGGCACCGCCCTGGACCGCAACAGCCTGCTGGTGGAAACCGGCCTCGACCTCGGCCTGAGCAGCACCCAGCGCATCGGCCTCGCCTACAGCGGCGAACTGGGCAGCAACGCCCGCAACAACGCCCTCATCGCCCAGTGGCAGATGGGGTTCTGAGCAGGCTGGGGGACGGGGTCCGCCTGGATCGATGAAGCGCGGTCTACCCGACGCCACCCGGTTGGCCCTCGGGCGAACCGGAGGATGCGCTGAGGCCACGAAGCGCATCACGTCACGGCCAAGTGGCGGCACCACGGATAGCCTCGGCGCTCGGATCGATGGGCTTCGCTGCGCTCAACGCCATCCTACGGGTGTCGTTGAGGCGTTCGGCACCGCACCCGACGCCTCCCGTGGGTCCTCGGGCGAACCGTAGGATGCGCTGAGGCCACGAAGCGCATTACGTCACGGCCAAGTGGCGGCACCACGGATAGCCTCGGCGCTCGGATCGATGGGCTTCGCTGCGCTCAGCGCCATCCTACGGGTGCCGATTGAAGCGTTCGGCGCCGCACCCGACGCCTCCCGTTGGCCCTCGGGCAAACCGTAGGATGCGCTGAGGCCACGAAGCGCATCACGTCGCGGCCAAGGGAGGCACCTCGGATGGCCTTGGCGCTCGGATCGATGGGCTTCGCTGCGCTCAGCGCCATCCTACGGGTGCCGATTGAAGCGTTCGGCACCGCACCCGACGCCTCCCGTTGGTCCTCGGGCGAACCGTAGGATGCGCTGAGGCCACGAAGCGCATCACGTCGCGGCCAGGCGGTGGCACGGAGGGTGGTGCGGGGTCAATTGACCCGGCAGGCACCCTCGGAGAGGCGTTCCAGGAAGCGGTCGCGCAGGCGGCTTTCGCCGTCGAACTCGGCGGCGGGCGGGCCTTTGTGGACGGGGTCGGTGAAGGACAGGTTCACCAGCAGGCGGTAGACCTGGTAACGCTCGCGCACCGGGCGGGAGCCGGGGCAATCGCGGAAGTAGTCGGTGCGGGTCACCTGCTCGCGCCGGCAGTTCTGGTCGTCGAGGTGGTCGCCGTAGCGCTCGGTGCCACTGAGGTAGCGCTTGCCGTCGCAATTGAGGACGCTCACGGTGCGGGTGCAATAGCCCGGCGCGGTGCAGGACTCCTGGCGATCGCGCTCGGTCTGCAGTTCGCGCTCCTCGCGCCAGCGGGCCTGGATGTCGTAGTTCAGCCCGGCCTCCCGGCCGTCGATGAAGAACGAGCGCTTGCCGTAGGCGCTGCGGGGCACGTCGATGCTGACGTCGTCGCGCTCGTCCTTCAGCCGCAAGGTGCCGAAGAAGCTCGGCGTGGGACTGAACTCCAGCTCCTTGTGGCCCTGGTGCAGGGTGGCCTCATCGTTCAGGCGCAGCGCCTGGCTGTCGCGGGTGAACAGGTAGCCCTTGCCCTTCACGCCGCCGCAGCCGGCGAGCAGGAGGCCGGCGAACAGCAGCACGAGGGCACGGGCGAGGGAGCGGGGGTGACGGAGAACGTCCATGGTCGGGGGGTTCCTTGAAGCGGGTGGGTCATTCGATTTCGAAGAGGTTGTTCTGCAGCGGCCCGACCTGCAGGCGGCGGCGGATGTCCTCGTCGATGCGCGGGTCGTCCGGGCGGTAGAGCATCACCTGGCGGTAGGCGCTGACGCGGTTGATCTCCGGCCCCAGGTATTCCCACACCACGCGGGTGCAGGCGGGGTTGCGCCGGTCGCCGCTGGAGACACCGGTCTTGAGGCCGTTGAGGCGGGTGATGCGGCTCTTGAAGCTGGGGATGAGGATGGTCTGGCTCATCTCATTGAGGGTGAGCGACTCGAAGTCGGCGAGGAACAGCCGGTCCTGCAGCTGGAACGCCGCGCCAAGGTAGCGGCAGCGCACCCAGTCCTCGGCCTCGACGTTGGAGGCGCTGGAGCGCTCCTGGCGTTCCTGGCGCTCGAACAGGAAGGTGCCGCGCTCCTCCCACAGGTGCACCAGCGACAGCAGGATGGTGCCGGGCACCGACATGCAGTTGGAGTATTCGAAGTAGTAGCCGCAGTAGCGCGACAGGTCGCCGGCGTGCTCGCGCAGGGGGCGCAGCATCTGCATCAGTGGGTCGTCGCTGGGGGCACTGCTGTCGTGGGGGCGGCGGGCACCGATCAGGCGGGCGAACTGCTCCGGTGGCAGGCCCAGCTCATAGTCCTCGACACCGAAGAAATCACCGATGCGCTTGAGGTTGTAGGCCGTCGGCGCGCTCTGGCCGCTGAGGTACTTGTTGAACTGCGCACGGTTGATCGACAGCTTCCGGCAAACCTCCGAGATAGAGCGGTAGTGGCTGCACAGCAACTTCAGGTTGGCACCCAGATTGTTTGACAATTCCCGCCCCTCCAGCTGACGCGAGCGGCGCGATTGTAGCGTCAACTCGCACCATTTTGAGCCAACCTGCGAAATTGCCTGACCGACGGCCATGCCCAACCATGCGCGCCTCTGCCTCGACCCGCTCGCGGCACTCCATCGTTCGAACAATAAGAATCGAGGAATTCTCCAATGCTCGAAGCGCTCAACGACTTCCTGTCCGGGAAACTGCTTATCGTGCTGATCGTCGGGTTGGGCGGGTATTTCACCCTCCGCTCCCGTTTCGTCCAGTTCCGCCACTTCGGCCACATGTTCAGCGTTTTCAAGGAATCCATCCGCGGCCAGGCAGGCCAGCTGAGCTCCTTCCAGGCCCTGATGCTGAGCCTCGCCGGCCGCGTCGGCGCCGGTAACATCGCGGGCGTCGGCATCGCCGTGACCCTGGGCGGCCCGGGCGCCGTGTTCTGGATGTGGGTGACCGCCCTGGTCGGCATGTCCAGCAGCTTCTTCGAGTGCACCCTAGCCCAGGTCTACAAGCGCGCCGATGGCGACGGCCTGTACCGTGGCGGCCCGTCCTACTACATCGAGCACGGCCTGAAGCTGCGCTGGATGGCCGTGACCTTCGCCGTGCTGCTGCTGGTGACCTACGGCTTCGCCTTCAACGGCCTGCAGTCCTTCACCGTGACCCACTCCCTGGAGAACGCCTTCGGCCTGCCGGTGCAGTACACCGGGATCGGCCTGGCCGTGCTGCTGGGCCTGGTGTTCATCGGCGGCATCAAGCGCATCGCCGCCGTCTCCGACCTGCTGGTGCCGGTCAAGACCCTGGCCTACATCGGCGTGACCCTGTACGTGATCGCCACCCAGATCGAGCTGGTCCCGGGCATGCTGGTGACCATCGTCAAGAGCGCCTTCGGCCTGGAACCGGCCTTCGCCGGCCTGCTGGGCAGCGCTATCGTGATGGGCGTGAAGCGTGGCGTGTTCGCCAACGAAGCCGGCCTGGGCAGCGCCCCGAACGTGGCCGCCGTGGCCGCCGTGAAGCACCCGGCCGCCCAGGGCGTGGTCCAGGCGTTCAGCGTGTTCCTCGACACCTTCGTGATCTGCACCTGCACCGCGCTGCTGATCCTGCTGTCCGGCTTCTACACCCCGGGCTTCGAAGGCGACGGCATCGTCCTGACCCAGAACTCCCTGGCCGCCGTGGTCGGTGACTGGGGCCGGATCTTCGTCAGCGTCGCGCTGAGCCTCTTCGTCTTCACCTGCATCCTCTACAACTACTACCTCGGCGAGAACGCCCTGCAGTTCCTCGCCGGCCGCAGCCGCGCCGCCCTGCTGACCTACCGTGGCCTGGTGCTGGCACTGATCTGCTGGGGCTCCATGCAGAACCTGGGCACCGTGTTCGCCTTCGCCGACATCACCATGACCTGCCTGGCCTTCGTCAACCTGCTGGCCCTGGCCCTGCTGATCAAGGTCGGCCTGCGGGTGATGCGTGACTACGACGAGCAGCGCAAGGCCGGCATCGACCAGCCGGTGTTCGACGCCAGCAAGTTCACCGACCTGGACCTGGACCGCGCCGCCTGGCCGATCAACCCGGTCACCGAAGCGGCTCCGCAGCAGGTCCCGGCCGGCCTGGCGGAAAGCCACCGCTAAGCGCCCCGCGCGTCACCGGATGCCGCTTCTCCGCCCTGCGGGGAAGCGGCATTTTCATATCAGGCAACCTTTTCTGGTGGGATCGGCTCGCGTTCGCGACCGGATTCAGCGTTATGCTGGCCCACCGTTTTACTCCCCGTACGACCAGGGCAAGGCATGAGCGCAGTCAAGAACCTCTTCGTCCTCTACACCGGCGGCACCATCGGCATGCTGCAGAGCGCCCAGGGCCTGGCCCCGGCCGGCGGCTTCGAGGCGCGCATGCGCGAGCACCTGGCGAGCCAGCCCACTGCGCCGGCCCTGGACTTCACCTTCGCCGAGATGCTGCCCCTGCTGGACAGCGCCAACATGACCCAGGCCCAGTGGCTGGCCATGCGCGACGTCATCGTCGACGCAGTGCGCGAAGGTGGGCACGACGCCGTGCTGCTGCTGCATGGCACCGACACCCTGGCCTACAGCGCTGCGGCCCTGAGCTTCCAGCTGCTCGGCCTGGGCGTGCCGGTGGTGCTCACCGGCTCCATGCTGCCGGCCGGGGCCGAGGGCAGCGACGCCTGGCCCAACCTGTGCGGCGCCCTGGCGGCCCTCGCGGCTGGCGTGGCGCCCGGCGTGCACCTGTGGTTCAACGGCGCGCTGATGCACGGCGCCCGGGTCAGCAAGCTGTACAGCGAGGCGCTGGACGCCTTCACCGTGTTGCCGCGCCCGCGCCACGGCGAGCACGCCCCGGTGCCTGCGGAGCTGGACTTCGCCATCCGTCGGCAGCCGGTCAACCTGGCGGTGGTGCCGCTGTTCCCCGGCCTGCAGGCCGCGCACCTGCGGGCCCTGCTGGGCAGCGGCGTGCAGGGCCTGCTGCTGGAGTGCTACGGCAGCGGCACCGGCCCGTCGGACAACGCCGAGCTGCTGCAGGTGCTGCGCGAGGCGCGCCAGCGCGGCGTGGTGCTGGCGGCCATCAGCCAGTGCCCGGCCGGGCACGTGGAGTTCGGTGTCTACGCCGCCGGCAGCCAACTGGCCGCCAGTGGCCTGGTGTCGGCCGGCGGCATGACCCGCGAGGCCGCCCTGGCCAAGCTGTTCGCCCTGATCGGCGCCGGCCTGGACGCCGAGGCGACGGAACGCTGGTTCGCCCTGGACCTGTGCGGCGAACGCGCCGACTGACCCCCGCAGGGGCCTGCCCGGGCCCCTCGCCATACCCCGCGCGGCCGTCTGCGCCGCGCCAATCCGCCGCATTCAAAAGCGCCCTCCGAAGCACCACCATGGCGCGCGCAAAGGCCCCGTCCAGAGCGGCCTCTTCGACCTTGGTATAGAAGTCGCCCCGCGCCGCAGCCCCTAGACTGCGCGCCTTCCTCCCCACCCTGAAGCCCTGAGGTTTTCCTCCATGTACCCTGATCGCGTACGCCTGCCCTCGTTGTTGGACAAGGTCATGAGTGCGGCCGAGGCCGCGGCCCTGATCGAAGACGGCATGACCGTCGGCATGAGCGGCTTCACCCGCGCCGGTGAAGCCAAGGCCGTGCCCCGCGCCCTGGCCGAACGCGCCAAGGCCTCGCCGCTGCGCATCACCCTGATGACCGGCGCCAGCCTGGGCAACGACCTCGACAAGCAGCTCACCGAGGCCGGCGTACTGGCACGGCGCATGCCGTTCCAGGTGGACAGCACCCTGCGCAAGGCGATCAACGACGGCAGCGTGATGTTCATCGACCAGCACCTGTCGGAAACCGTCGAGCAGCTGCGCAACCACCAGCTCAAGCTGCCGGACATCGCCGTGATCGAGGCCACCGCCATCACCGAGCAGGGCCACATCGTGCCGACCACCTCGGTGGGCAACTCGGCCAGCTTCGCCATCTTCGCCAAGCGGGTGATCGTGGAGATCAACCTCTCCCACCACACCAACCTGGAAGGGCTGCACGACATCTACATCCCGACCTACCGCCCGACCCGCACGCCGATCCCGCTGACCCGCGTGGACGACCGCATCGGCAGCACCGCGATCCCGATCGACCCGGCGAAGATCGCCGGCATCGTCTTCACCAACCAGCCCGACTCGCTGTCCACCGTGCTGCCGCCGGACCACGAGACCCAGGCCATCGCCGACCACCTGATCGCCTTCTTCGGCCGTGAAGTGGCCGACGGCCGCATGAGCAACAACCTCGGCCCGCTGCAGGCCGGCATCGGCAGCATCGCCAACGCGGTGATGTGCGGCCTGATCGACTCGCCCTTCCAGGACCTCACCATGTATTCCGAGGTGCTGCAGGACTCCACCTTCGACCTGATCGACGCCGGCAAGCTGCGCTTCGCCTCGGGCAGCTCCATCACCCTCTCCGCGCGCCGCAACGCCGACGTGTTCGGCAACCTGGAGCGCTACAAGGACAAGCTGGTGCTGCGCCCGCAGGAGATCTCCAACCACCCCGAAGTGGTGCGGCGCCTGGGCATCATCGGCATCAACACCGCCCTGGAGTTCGACATCTACGGCAACGTCAACTCCACCCACGTCGGCGGCACCAGGATGATGAACGGCATCGGCGGCTCGGGTGACTTCGCCCGCAACGCCCACCTGGCGATCTTCGTCACCAAGTCCATCGCCAAGGGCGGCGCCATCTCCAGCGTAGTGCCCATGGTCAGCCACGTGGACCACACCGAGCACGACGTCGACATCCTCGTCACCGAACAGGGCCTGGCGGACCTGCGCGGCCTGGCCCCGCGCGAGCGCGCACGGGTCATCATCGACAACTGCGTGCATCCGGATTATCGTCCGGCGCTCGATGCGTACTTCAGCGCCGCCTGCGCCAAGGGCGGGCACACCCCGCACCTGCTCCGCGAGGCCATGGCCTGGCACATCAACCTGGAAGAAACCGGCCGCATGCTGGCCAGCTGAGCCCCCGCCGAACGGCCTTTTACCTGACAAACAGGTCAAAAAACTGCATCAGGTAAAAGGCCAACTGTACTGCTCCAAACCCCTGCCAAAAGGCACTTCCCCAGAGGAAAATCCGGTTTCCCGTTGAATGCCGAGGGTTTCAACGGGTGACCGGTACAGCTGACTAAAATTTTACCAATACAGTTAGTTAGCTTGCTTTCTAGTAGCCATACAATTTTCGGTAGCTGTGACTACTGGGTCGGCTGTTCCGGCTAGAAAATAGCCACCAGACAACCCCTCTAGCCCCGCCACAAGCGGGAAGGAAGCACCGCCATGGAACGTACCCTCAGTTCCGACCTGATCTTCAACTCCCACGAGTCGAGCGCCAAAGCCTCCTGGCCGCTGCGCGTCATCTCCACCCTGCTGCTGTGGCAGCGCCGCATCGCCAGCCGTCGTCAACTGGCCATGCTGGACGCCCGCCTGCTGGCTGACGCCGGCATCAGCGAAGCGCAGCGTGAACTGGAGCTGAACAAGCCCTTCTGGCGTTGAGCCAGCGCGGCGCAAGCCGCACCGCAGTACCGACAGAACCCGCCGCTCAGCCGGCGGGTTTTCGTTTTTACGGTCCCGGGAAACCGGGCGCTGGTACAGATGTGCCGGATACGGGCATAACAGTTCACGAATATCCGCACCTGGACCCGTACAATTCCACCCCGCTGTGCCTGCCCAGGCCCCCCCCGCCGCGCGACCATGGACTGCCCCACACCAACAGGGAAGCCACAACCATGGAACGCCACCTCCACGCCCGCCCTGCCCCGCTGCCGCCCGCACCCCGTGCGCCGCTGTTCCTGCGCCTGTACGCCCGCGTCGTCGAATGGCAGCGCAACGCCCGCACCCGCAGCCACCTGGCCCAGCTCAACGCCCAGCAGCTGGCCGACATCGGCCTCAGCGAAAGCGACCGCCGCGTGGAGCTGGACAAGCCGTTCTGGCGCTGAAACGCGACCCGGCGGTCATCTGCTCTGCCGCTGCGCTGGGCCCTGTGCGAAAATCGGCGCCGCCCCGCCCCGGGGCACCGTGTCGATGGGACGCCCTGGCGGGCGTCCCCCTGCCGTACAGGAGTTTCCCCATGCCCTCGTTCCGCCTGCTCGGTGCCGCTGCGCTCCTGGCCTTCTCCAGCACCACCTTCGCCTCCAGCCTTGCCGTGACCACCGACTCCCTGGTCGGCGCCCTCAGCGCCACCGCCGACGCCACCTCGGACGCCTCCTCCTCCCTGCGCGACAGCAAGCTGGTACGCGCCGCCCGTGACGACGCCGCCAGCTTCGTCGCCAGCGAAGGCGCCATCCGTGGCGCCCGCCTGGAAGCCGCCCTGGTGCACATCCGCACCAAGGCCCCGCAGCTGCAGGCCAGCGACCTGCAACTGGCCGAGGCCATCCTCGCCCTCTGAGGCCACCGATCGGCGCCACCCGGTTCACAGCCGCGACAGCAGGCTATGGCCGCGCCTGGCGCCTTTCGCTAGCCTTGGCGCCCGCCGCGCCGGTGCCGCTGCGCTTGCGCTGAACCGGGCGGCCGCTTTGACGTCCAATGACCCGTACAGTTTTCACCTCCGGAGACCCTCCATGCGTCGCACGCTGATCGTCGCTGCCACCGCCCTCACCCTGTTCACCGGCATCGCCCAGGCCCAGACCCTGGTCGCCACCAGCAACATCGTCGTCCGTGCACTGGGCCGCAGCATCGACTTCACCTCCGACACCACCACCTCCATCCGCGACATGAAGGTGATCCGCGAGGCCCGCGACGACGCCGCCAGCTTCGTCGCCAGCGAAGGCGCCATCCGTGGCGTGCAGCTCGAAGCCGCCTTCGACACCCTGCGCACCCGCCTGCCGGAAGCCCGCGACGCCAGCGACGAAGCCCTCGCCCAGGCCATCCTCGCCCTCTGAAGCGGCGCCCTTGAGCCTGCGTCTGTGGCGCCTCGGTGCGCTCGGCCTGGCCGCCCTGCTGGCCTGCGCCAGCGCACGGGCCGATCTGCGCCTGGCGCTCAAGACCGACAGCCTCGACGCCGCCCAGCGCCAGGCCAGCCAGGCCCTGCTCGACGAAGCCCTGCAGAAGCTGCCGCCGCGCTTCGTCGAACGCCTCGACCGCCAGGTGGAAGTCACCTGGGCCGATGACCTGCCGGACAACGCCTACGGCCGCGCCACCCGCATCGACGCCCTCGACCTCAACCGCGCCCTGCTGCCCGCCCTCGCCGACGGCAGCGCCGCCCGCGAGAAGACCACGCGCCCCCACGGCACCGTGCGCCGCGAACTGCTTGCCACCGTGCTCCACGAGCTGACCCACCTCTACGACCGCGCCCACTACCGCGACGCCGCCCAGCGCAGCCTCGGCTTCCGCTGCCGCAGCGCCCAAGCCAGCACCGGTGCCGTCGGCCTGCGCAGCGAATGCCGGGGGCAGACCGCCCGCCGCTTCACCTTCAGCGACGACCCGCGCCTGCTGGACCTCGCTGGCTGGCCCCAGCGCGTCGGCCAGCGCGGCGAGCGCGAAGCGGACAACCACCAGGCCGCCCGCAGCCCCGACCTCTACGAGCTGACCAACCCCCGCGAATTCGTCGCGGTGAACATGGAGTACTTCCTCCTCGACCCCGACTACCGCTGCCGACGCCCCGCGCTGTACCGCTACTTCCGCGACCACTTCGGCTGGGCCCCGGACGCCACCGGCACCTGCGCCAGCGAACTGGCCTACCTCAACGCCGGGCGCGACTTCGGCCGCGAACCCCTGGGGCGCCTCGACCCCGAGCGGGTCTACGAAGTGGACTACCTGTTCGCCGAAGCCAACGACAACTGGGCCAGCCGCTGGGGCCACACCATGCTGCGCCTGGTGATCTGCGCCCCCGGTCGCCCGCGCGGCCCGGACTGCCGGCTCGACCTCGACCAGCACCTGGTGCTCTCCTACCGCGCCTTCGTCGGCGATGTGCAGCTCTCCAGCTGGGACGGCCTCACCGGCGCCTACCCCTCGCGGCTGTTCGTCCTGCCGCTGGCCCAGGTGATCGACGAGTACACCAAGGTGGAAATGCGCAGCCTCGCCTCCGTGCCCCTGCGCCTGGACCGCGAGCAGGTCCACAACCTGGTGGAGCGTGCCGCCGAGATGCACTGGAGCTACGACGGCAACTACTGGTTCCTCTCCAACAACTGCGCCGTCGAGACCCTCAAGCTGCTGCGCAGCGGCACCGCCGACCCGCGCCTGGACGACCTCGACAGCATCATGCCCAACGGCCTCCTCGCGGTGCTGGAAGGGCGCGGCGTGGCCGACCCCAGCCCCCTGCGCGACCCGAAGGAAGCCCTGCGCCTGGGCTACCGCTTCGACTCCTTCCGCGACCGCTACCAGGCCATGTTCGACATCGCCCGCCAGCGCCTGGGGCTGCCCGAGGCCGACGTGGAAACCTGGCTCGCCCAGGACGCCACCCGCCGCCGCCCCTACATCGAACACGCCGACCTGCGTGGCAGCGCCGCCCTGCTGCTGCTGGAGCAGGCCGCCATGCGCCGGCAGATGCTGCTCGCCCAGGACAACCTCAAGCGCCGCTACCTGGACAACCGCGCCACCCTCGGCCAGACCGAGTTCTCCCGCGCCGGCGGCACCCTCGAACAGATCCTCGCCAACAGCGGCTTCCTCAGCCGCCCGGCCGACCTGCTGCAAGGCAGCGGCTACGGCCTGCCCCAGGCCAGCGAATGGCAACGCCTGCAGGAAGAGAGCGCCAACCGCCAGCGCACCCTGCGCCAGCTCACCGACAGCCTCGACCGCGAACTGCGCGAACTGATCGACCCGCGCATCCTCACCGAACTCGACGCCACCCAGGCCAACCTCGACCAGCTCAGCGCCCACCTGCGCCAGCTGCACAAAGCCGCCGGCGGCCTCGAACTGCCCTGAGCCCGCTCCCAGGGATGCAGGGTGGATCGCGCACCATAGCCACGACCAACACCCCGCAGGATGGCGCTCAGACCGGGAATGCCCGGCGCCGCTCCCGGGCTGAAGCCCGGGCTACAGCCGTACGCTTCATACATCCACGCACCCTGCGCCAAAGCCATGGTCAACGCCCCGTAGGATGGCGCTGAGCGCAGCGATGCCCATCGGGCCGAGTGCAACAGGTGGTGCCACGGCCTGGCGTGGACGCGATGGGATCGTGCCCAGCCCGACCAGAGTGCGGGCGGGGGCATTTGGTGGATGCAAAAAGCGGCATCCACCCTACGCGACCAAGTAGCACCAACCGTAGGGTGGATCGCGCTTCACCGATCCACGCGGTCCCGCGCCAAAGCCTCGGTCAACGCCCCCGCAGGATGGCGCTGAGCCCGTAGCCCGGACTTCAGTCCGGGAATGCCCGGCGCCGCTCCCGGGCTGAAGCCCGGGCTACAGCCGTACGCTCCACCGATCCACGCACCCGCGCCAAAGCCATGGCCAGCACCCCCGTAGGATGGCGCTGAACGGAGCGATGCCCATCAGGCCGAGCGCAACAGGTGGTGCCACGGCCTGGCATGAACGCGATGGGATCGTGCCCAGCCCGACCAGAGTGCGGGCGGGGGCATTTGGTGGATGCAAAAAGCGGCATCCACCCTACGCGACCAAGTAGCACCAACCGTAGGGTGGATCGCGCTTCACCGATCCACGCGGTCCCGCGCCAAAGCCACGGCCAACTCCCCCGTAGGATGGCGCTGAGCCCGTAGCCCGGACTTCAGTCCGGGAATGCCCGGCGCCGCGCTGATGGGGCGCTGTGGATAACTCACAGCGCCTCTTCCTGCTCCTCCGGCAGGTGCGGGTCGAGGGTCACCCAGGGCAGGCGGCTGCGCACCCAGATGTGGCGGTCGGCCGGGGCCTGGTGGGCGTCGTCGAGGGTGGCCACGGTGACGTCGAGGCTGTCCGGGCTGAGGCTGGTGTAGAGCGCCAGGTGGCAGCCGCAATGGCCACAGAAGTAGCGGCTGCAGGTGGCGGAGGAGCGGTACTCCGCCGGCTCCCCGTCGAGCCAGGTGAACGCCGCGCGGGGCACGGTGATCCAGGTGGTCACCAGGCCGCCGGTGATGCGCCGGCAGTCGCTGCAATGGCAGTGGGCGATGTCGGCCAGCGGGGCGTCGAAGCGGTAGCGCAGGCGGCCGCAGTGGCAGCCGCCGGTGTGTGCGGTGGTCATGGCGTACTCCTTGGCAAAGGCGCAGCCTAGCGCGTTGCGGGTTGCGCCGTGAGGGCCGCGGCGGACAAGATGCGGCCTTCGCCACCGGACAAACGGACGCGCCCGTGCTGACCCTGCTCCAGGCCCTCTGGCCCCTGTTCGCCCTGATCGTCGCCGGCCACGTGCTGCGGCGGGTCGACTTCCCCGGCGAGGCCTTCTGGCCGGCCGCCGAGCGTTTGAACTACTTCATCCTGTTCCCCGCGCTGCTGTTCAGCAGCCTGGCCACGGCGCCGCTGGACAACCCGGCGCTGCCGCGCCTGGCGCTGGCGGTGCTGCTGGGCCTGGGCCTCGGCTGGGCGGCGTTGCTGCTGGCGCGGCGCCTGCTGGGCTGGCCGGCGGCGCGCTTCGGGGCGATCACCCAGGGTGTGCTGCGCTTCAACACCTACCTGGGGCTTGCGGCCATCGGCAGCCTGTTCGGCAAGGAGGGGCTGGCCATCGCGGCGCTGATGCTGGCGCTGATGGTGCCGACGGTGAACCTGCTGTCGGTGTGGTCGCTGACTGCCGAGCGCGGCGTCAGCGCACGGGGCCTGCTGCTGCCGATGGTGAAGAATCCGCTGATCCTCGCCTGCCTGGCTGGCGCAGCCTACAACCTGACGGGGCTGGGCCTGGGCGGCGGGCTGGACCGGCTGCTCAACCTGCTGGCGGTGGCGAGCCTGCCCCTGGGCCTGCTCTGCGTGGGGGCGGCGCTGCAACCCCGCGAGCTGGGTGGCGAGCTGCCAGCCCTGGGCTGGAACTGCGCGGCGCGGCTGCTGGCGATGCCGGCGCTGGCCTTCGTCGTGGCGCGAGTGCTCGGGCTGCCGGCGATGGAGAGCAGCATCCTGGTGCTGTTCTTCGCCCTGCCGACGGCGCCCACCGCCTATGTGCTGACCCGCCAGCTGGGCGGCGACGGCCACCTGATGGCGGGGATCATCACCCTGCAGACGCTGCTTTCCGGCGCCACCCTGGTGGCCGTGCTGGTATTGCTGCAAGCCGGGGCGGGCTGACCGCCCGTCCGGATTTCGCTGCACGTTCGCTGCCGGTTCGCAGCGAAAGCTGGCTGAAAGCTTCGCCCCTTAGCATCGCCCCACCGCCGGCACAGACCGGCCGCCCGGCGCTGCCCGTTCCGCGCCAGGCACCCCGACAACAACAAGATGGGTGATTGCCATGTTCCGCTCCTGCCGCCTCCCCGGCCTCGTTCCGCCCCCTCTCCGTACCCGACCCGCTGCGCGCTGACCGGCGCCCGTCCTCGTCGCCTTTCGTCCGGAGATTCCCATGCTGACCTTCCTCGGTTTTGCCATGGTCATGACCTTCATGTTCCTGATCATGACCAAGCGCCTGTCCGCCCTGATCGCCCTGATCATCGTGCCCATCACCTTCGCGCTGATCGGTGGCTTCGCCGCCGGCATCGGCCCGATGATGCTGGAGGGCATCACCAAGCTGGCGCCCACGGGCGTGATGCTGATGTTCGCCATCCTCTACTTCGCCCTGATGATCGACTCGGGCCTGTTCGACCCGCCGGTGCGCGCGATCCTGCGGCTGGTGAAGGGCGACCCGCTGAAGGTGTCCATGGGCACGGCGGCACTGGCGCTGATCGTCTCCCTCGATGGCGACGGCGCGACCACCTACATGATCTGCGTGGCGGCGCTGCTGCCGCTGTACAGCCGCCTGGGCATGAGCCCGCTGATAATGGCCGGGCTGATCATCCTGGCCGGCGGGATCATGAACATGACCCCCTGGGGCGGCCCCACCGCCCGTGCGGCCAGTGCGCTGCACGTGGACCCGTCGGACATCTTCGTGCCGATGATCCCGGCGATGGCGGCCGGTGCCGTGGCGCTGTTCGGCCTGGCCTGGGCCTATGGCAAGCGCGAGCGCGCCCGCCTGGGCGTGCTGCAGCTGCCTGACCTGCCGGAAAGCCATGTGGACATCAGCGTGTCGCAGTTCCCCGAGGCGCGCCGGCCGAAGCTGCTGTGGGTGAACGCGGCGCTGACGGCTGCCCTGATGGTGACGCTGATCCTCGGCCTGATGCCGCTGCCGGTGCTGTTCATGGTGGCCTTCAGCATCGCGATGATCATCAACTACCCCTGCCTGCAGCAGCAGAAGGAGCGCGTGGCGGCCCATGCCGGCAACGTGCTGGCGGTGGTGGGGCTGATCTTCGCGGCCGGCATCTTCACCGGCATCCTCTCCGGCACGGGGATGGTGGAGGCGATGTCCAAGAGCCTGCTGGCGGTGATCCCGCCGTCCATGGGGCCGTACATGGCGGTGATCACGGCGGTGGTGAGCATGCCGTTCACTTTCTTCATGTCCAACGACGCTTTTTATTACGGCGTGTTGCCGGTGCTGGCCGAGGCGGCGGGCCATTACGGCATCAGCCCGGTGGAGATGGCGCGGGCCTCTATCGTGGGCCAGCCGGTGCACCTGCTGAGCCCGCTGGTGCCCTCCACCTACCTGCTGGTGGGCCTGGCGAAGATCGAATTCGGCGACCACCAGCGCTTCACGTTGAAGTGGGCGGTTCTGATCTGCCTGTGTATCCTGCTCGCCGCGCTGCTGCTCGGGGTCTTCCCGCTGTTCGGCACCCCGTGAGGGTCAGGCGCCTCCTTTAATTCATTCACGCCGGAAAGGCTCGCACTTTCCGGCGTGGCCGTGCTCCAACCTAGCCGTCGACACCACGAGGTACACGCATCATGGAATGGCTGACCAGCCCGGAAATCTGGGTCGCCTTCTTCACCCTGACCGCCCTGGAGATCGTCCTGGGCATCGACAACATCATCATGATCGCCATCCTCGTGGGCCGCATGCCGCCGCACATGCAGGCACGCACCCGGCTCTTCGGCCTGGCGCTGGCGATGGTCACGCGCATCCTGCTGCTGCTGTCGATCACCTGGATCATGCGGCTCACCGCCGACCTGTTCCATGTGTTCGACCAGGGCATCTCCGGCCGTGACCTGATCCTGTTCTTCGGCGGCCTGTTCCTGCTGTGGAAGAGCAGCACCGAGATGTTCCACAGCCTGGAAGGCGAGGACGAGGCCAGCGAGGCGCCCAAGGGCAAGGGCGGCAACTTCATCGCCACCATCATCCAGATCGCCATCATCGACATCGTGTTCTCCCTGGACTCGGTGATCACCGCCGTGGGCATGGTTTCCCACGTGCCGGTGATGGTCGCCGCGATCATCGTCGCCGTGCTGGTGATGATGGCCGCCGCCGGCACCATCAGTGCCTTCATCGACAAGCACCCGAGCCTGAAGATGCTGGCCCTGGCCTTCCTGGTGGTGGTGGGCACCGTGCTCATCGCCGAGGCTTTCGAAGTCCACGTGCCGAAGGGCTACGTCTACTTCGCCATGGCCTTCTCCCTGGGCGTGGAGGCGCTGAACATCCGCATGCGCATCGCCCGTGGACGCAAGGAAGAGGCGGTGAAGCTGCGCAAGGACATCCCGGGGGAATAAGCCCGGGCGTGACCGCCAGCTGGAATGAAGAACGGGGCCGAAGGGCCCCGTTTTTTGTGGGTGCGAAACGCACGGTAGAGGGAGCGTAGAGCCGGAATCAGGCTGCGCAAAAATGTTACTTTATAACATAATTGACCGATCCTGCTTTCCTCGATGCGATGGAGCCCCCTCATGGATCGCCGTCATCTGCTCAAGTTCGTGCTCGCCGGTTTCACCCTGCCCTTCGCTTCCACGGCCTCCGCCGCCCAGGCCATCACCCAGGTTCGCAGCTGGCGGACGGCCGACCGCCTGCGCATCGTGCTGGACCTCAGCGGCCCGGTGAACTTCCGCAGCTTCGCGCTGGCCGCGCCGGAGCGGGTCATCGTCGACCTGGACGACACCCGCCTGCTGGCTCAGCTGCAAGACCTGGCGCTGGGCCAGGGGCCGATCCGTTCGGTCCGCAGTGGTCTGCAGGGCCGCAGCACGCGGCTGGTGTTCGACCTGCAGGCACCGGCGCAGCTGAGCAGCTTCCTGCTACCACCTGGGGAGGGCAAGGGGCACCGGCTGGTGCTGGACTTCCAGCCGCTCACGCCCACCCCTGCGTGGGCGCCGGCCGCTCCGGCGGTCGCCCCTGCGGGCGGGCAGCGGGACATCGTCGTCGCCATCGACGCGGGCCACGGCGGCAAGGACCCGGGCGCCATCGGTTTCAACGGTGAGCAGGAGAAGGCGGTGGCACTGGCCATCGCCCGCCTGCTGGCCAGGAAGGTGAATGCCCAGAAGGGCTTCAAGGCCCACCTGGTGCGCAATGACGACGTGTTCGTGCCGCTGCGCAAGCGGGTCGAGATCGCCCGGCGGCGCAACGCCGATCTGTTCATCTCCGTCCATGCCGATGCGGCGCCCAGGCGCAGTGCCTCCGGGGCGTCGGTCTTCGCGCTGTCCCAGGGCGGTGCGACGTCCACCACGGCGCGCTGGCTCGCCGAGCGCGAGAACCGTGTGGACCTGATCGGTGCCGAGCGTCTGCTGTCGCTGAAGGACAAGGACCCGATGCTGGCCGGGGTGATCCTCGACATGTCGATGACCGCCACCATTGCCACCAGCCTGGACCTGGGCAAGAGCATCCTGGGCAGCCTGCAGGGTGTGGCGGGCGTGCACCAGAAGCGGGTCGAGCAGGCGGGCTTCGCCGTACTCAAGTCCCCGGACATCCCCTCGGTGCTGGTGGAAACCGGCTTCATGTCCAACCCGGGTGATTGCCGTCGGCTGATCGATGCCCGCCACCAGCAGCGGGTGGCGAACGCGATCTTCGACGGGTTGTACCGGCACTTCCGGGCAGCGCCGCCGCAAGGCACGTTGCTGGCCTCGATGAAGGCCAGCCAGAGCAGTTGATGGATCACCGATGACGCGCAGGTGCGGGCGAACCCGACCTGCGCGCGTGTTCACACCGGTTCGAACCGCTCGCCCTTGAAGCAGCGCAACGGGTTGCCCCGCTCCACCCGGTGGTGGAACAGGCGGCGCTCCGCGCGCAGGGCGCCGTCCGCCTCATCGGCCCGTTGCGCCAGGCGCTGGCCGATGAGGAGGATGGCCAGGCGCTTGTTGGCGTGCTGGCTGCGCTCGCTCTGCACCTTGACGCTGATGCCGCTGGCCAGGTGGGTGGCGCGCACCGCCGAGTCGGTGGTGTTGACGTGTTGCCCGCCGGGGCCGGAAGCGCGCAGGGCTTCGAAGCGGATCTCGCCTTCGAGGCTGGCCGGCGGCGGGGCGAAGCGGGCCCCGCCGAAGAACCAGTTCTTGCGCCCGTGGTTGGGCCGGTAGGGGCTGGGGCAGGTCCATTGCAGGGTGCCTTCCCAGTCCCGGGCGAGGCCGTCGGCCTGATCGCCGTCCAGGGCCAGGAGGGCGGAGACGAGGGTGCCGCGCCGGGCACCCTCCTCCCGCTCCAGTACCTGGACGCGCACCTGCCGCTGCGTGGCTTCGTGCATCAGCCGCTGCAGCGCCTTGGCCACGGCCAGGGCGCATTCGTCCGGTCCCTGGGCCGCCGAGAGTTGCAGGAGGATCATCAGCAGCACCCTCCGCGCGTCTTGTAGGTCAGCACCGGCTTGAGCCGCGCCAGCACCTGCACCAGCCCGGCATCGCGCAGGGCGCCGACCACCGAGTCGATGGCCTTGTAGGCTTCCGGCGCTTCCTCGTAGATCAGCGCGC
The DNA here is from genome assembly GCF_006715895.1 of Pseudomonas sp. SLBN-26. NCBI lineage: Bacteria > Pseudomonadati > Pseudomonadota > Gammaproteobacteria > Pseudomonadales > Pseudomonadaceae > Pseudomonas > Pseudomonas sp. SLBN-26. The sequence goes on along the minus strand of NZ_VFOB01000001.1, from coordinate 4,485,741 downwards.
GGTCGGCGCAGATCACCCGGCTGCCAAGGGCGGTGCGTTCCAGCTGCTCGACGCTGTAGCGCTTGGCGAGGCGGTCCTTGCACTCGCTGCGCATCCACTTGCGCCCGGCGCCGTGGGCCAGGGAGTTGAGGCTGCGCTCGTCGGGAACCGGGGCCACCAGGTAGCTGTAGTCACCCCGGGAACCGGGGATGACCATCACGCCCTGGTCGGCGGGGGTGGCGCCCTTGCGGTGCAGCCAGCCATCGACGCCACCGATGGTCGCGGCGGAGACGAGGTTGTGGTTCACGTCCAGCAGTTGTTCGCCGTCTGCACGCAGGCGGTCGAGGATGCGCCGGGCGATCAGTTGCCGGTTGGCTTCGGCGAAGCGCAGGGCGCCGTCGTGGCGGGCCAGGTAGTGCTCGGCCTCCAGGCTGCCGGCCTCCAGGCCAGCGTGGCTGAAGCGGTCCACCTGCTCGCGCAGGATGGCTTCGCCCAGGCCACGCGAGCCGCTGTGCACCAGCAGGAGCAGGTGCTTGCGGTCGATGCCCAAGGCCGCCAGGGCGTCGGCGTCGTAGGCTTCGTCGAGCTGCTGCAGCTCGGCGAAGTGGTTGCCGCCACCGATGGTGCCCAGGGAGCGCTCGTGTCCGCAGGGCGGCAGGCCGAAGGCGGCGATCGCCTCGTGCCAGCTGTCGTCCAGCGGCGCGTCGAGGGAGCCCAGGCGCTTCTCCAGCTTGTCCAGGTGGAGCTTGGCGACGGGGATGTCGGTGCGCCAGAAGGCCATGCCGCAGCCGATGTCGTTGCCCACCAGGGCGGGGTAGAAACGGCCGCTGGAGAAGAACGCGGCGCCCACCGGGTAGCCGCGCCCCGGGTGCAGGTCCGGCATGCCGGCCACCCGTTGCATGCCCGGCAGGCGGGCGGTGGTTTCAAGTTGCTGGATCGCTTTTCCTTCGATCCAGGTGTCGTCCGCGGCGATCAGGGTGATGCCGTCGGCCAGATTGCGAATGCAAGTGCCCATGGTCCAATCCAAATGGGTTGAAACGAAAATGCTTGGATTTGGCAGGCCTGGGGCCGGGCGATGCGGAACCGTCGAGAAGGAGGACGGAGAAGCGATTAAGCCTGGCGCGACCTGCAAAGGGTGGTCAGTGTCTGCATGATGAACCTCCTTTGCTGTCGGGTTGGGGGGGAAGGCGCGCATCTTAGGCGCGCCGTGCGGATTGACGCAAGCGCCGTCATTCGCCGCCGACGGCGAAGTTGGGCAGGCTGTCCACCGGCTGGGCGAAGTCGAAGGGGATGGACTCCAGGGCCAGGCCGACGTTGCGCTGGATGACGAAGTGCAGGTGCGGGCCGGTGCTGTTGCCGGTGTTGCCGGAGCGGCCGATCTGCTCGCCGAGGGCTACGCGCTGGCCTTCCTGGACCTGCACCGAGCCCTTCATGAGGTGCAGGTAGACGCCCATGGTGCCGTCGTCGTGGAGGATGCGCACGAAGTTGCCGGAGGGGTTCTCGCCGCGGCCGCTCTGGCGGTTCTCGGTCTTCACCACCATGCCGGCGCGGGCGGCGACGATGGGCGTGCCTTCGGGCATGGCCACGTCCTGGGCATAGCGCCCCTTGGGGGTGAAGTGGCTGTACTGGCCGTTGGCGCCCTGGGTCAGACGGAACGGGCCACCGAGCCAGGGCAGCGGGTAGCGGTACAGCGAGGGTTGCTGCCGGGGATCGCCCAGGGCGTAGCGCAGGCGCGGCTTGTAGCGCAGGGCCTTGCCGGGGTTCTCGGGGCTGAGGGTGACCAGGCGGATCTTGCTGCGCGGGGGGAGCACCCAGCGGATCGGCCGGCCAGGATCGCCGACGGCGTTGCTGACGTTCTCCAGGCTCAGCTCCACTTCCACCGGGGCGAACAGATCGTTGCGCACCAGCAGGGTCTCGCCGGCGTCGTGTTTCTGGGTCTCCAGCTTCACCGAGCGGTCCAGCCGCTCCACCATGCGGTCGCGGAAGACGAACACCTGGGCGCCGGAGACGGCCTTGTCGGTGTAGGTCACCACGCCGTTGGCGTCGGTGTACTTGTAGATGGTCAGTGCGCTGGCGGGCATGGCGGCCACCAGCAAGCAGCAGAGGAGTAGAGCGCGCCCTGGCATGACTGCACGTTTCATGAGTGTTATGAGCTGGCAAGCCTAGCAGCGCCGCCGGTCCTGTGCGAGGCGCCGACGGTCGGGCTGTGACGGGGTTGGCTGGGGGCCGGTCCGGGCGGACCGGCGGGCATCAGGCGCCGGGGACGAAGTGCTTCTGGGCGGTGCCGCGGGCGATCAGGCGCGACAGGTAGTCGAGCTTCTGCGGGTCGCGGTCGACGAAGCGGAAGGTGAGCTGCAGCCACTCGCTGTCGGGCTTGGGCTCCAGCGCAGCAACGGCGTGCAGGTAGCCGTTGAGGCGCGCCACTTCGCCGCCCTCGCCCTGCTCCAGGTCGAGCACGGCGCTTTCCAGTACCTGGGGCAGCGGGTCGCCCCGCTTCACCACCAGGTGGGCGTCCTTGAGGCTGATGGTCTTGATCACGCAGGAGAGCACCGCCGAGGGCAGGCGCAACTGGGCCTGGCCACGGCCGGCGGGCACCTTGGGCGCGGCGCTCTTGGCCGGCGCGGCGAAGGCAGCGGCGGCCTGGACCGCCGGCTTGGCGCCGGGGCTGCTGGGCTTGACCACGTCGGCGCCCTTGCCACCGGTCAGCGCGGCCAGGGAGTCGTTGGCGAAGCCGCCGGTGCTGAGCATCTTGGGCGGTGCGGAGGCGGCCAGGGCTTCGAGGCGGCCGGCGCGGGCCAGCTGCTTCTTGACCTTGGTCACCAGCTGGTCGTTGGAGAAGGGCTTGCCGATGTAGTCGGAGACGCCGGCCTGGATGGCCTGCACCACGTTCTCCTTGTCGCCACGGCTGGTGACCATGACGAAGGGCGTGGTCTTGTGGCTTTCCTCGGCGCGGCACCAGGTGAGCAGCTCGAGGCCGGACATCTCCGGCATCTCCCAGTCGCAGAGGATCAGGTCCACCGACGAGCGGCTGAGCATCTGCTGGGCCTTGCGGCCGTTCACCGCTTCTTCGATCTGGATACCCGGGAAATGGTCGCGCAGGCCCTTTTTCACCAGGTCACGAATAAAGGACGCGTCGTCCACCACCAGCACAGTAACTTTGCTCATCAACCACTCCTCTCAGACCGGACCTAAGCATAGCTGCGGGCGATAGCGCTGTGCCAAATAGAATGCGCCCCGGGCAAGCCGGGGCGCGACGGGTCCAGCGGGAAAAGGGCGACCGGTCCGTAGGCGAAGCTTACTCGGACTTGGCCGAGCCCTTCACCTCTTCCTGCATGCGGGCCAGGCCCATGTGACGCACGTCGGTGCCGCGGACCAGGTAGATCACCAGTTCGGCGATGTTGCGCGCGTGGTCACCGATGCGTTCCAGCGAGCGCAGGGCCCAGATGACGTTGAGCACGCGGCTGATGGCGCGGGGGTCTTCCATCATGTAGGTGACCAGCTCGCGCAGGGCGGTCTTGTACTCGCGGTCGATGTTCTTGTCGTACTGGGCCACCGACAGGGCCAGGTCGGCGTCGAAGCGGGCGAAGGCGTCCAGCGCCTCCTGGACCATCTTGCGCACCTGGTCGCCGATGTGGCGCACCTCGACGTAGCCCCGGGGCGAGACGCCCTCTTCGCACAGCTGGATGGCGCGGCGGGCGATCTTCGAGGATTCGTCGCCGATGCGCTCCAGGTCGATCACCGACTTGGAGATGCTGATGATCAGGCGCAGGTCGGAGGCGGCCGGCTGGCGACGGGCGAGGATGCGCACGCACTCCTCGTCGATGTTGCGCTCCATCTGGTTGATCTGGTCGTCGATCTCGCGCACCTGCTGGGCCAGGCCCGAGTCGGCGTCGATCAGCGCGGTGACGGCGTCGTTCACCTGCTTCTCCACCAGGCCGCCCATGGCCAGGAGGTGGCTGCGCACCTCTTCCAGCTCGGCGTTGAACTGCTGGGAGATGTGGTGGGTAAGGCTGTCTTTGTCGATCATTGTTCGCTCCGCGAAAGCTGCAGGCTCCACGCCGCCAGCTACAGGTCATTCGTGTTGTCCGGGTCCACCCGTGGGTGCCCGCGCAGGCGGGCCGCCCCGGCCACTAGCCGTAGCGGCCGGTGATGTAGTCCTCGGTCTGCTTCTTGGCCGGGTTGGTGAACAGCGTATCGGTATCGCCGAACTCGATCAGCTTGCCCATGTACATGAACGCCGTGTAGTCGGAGACGCGCGCGGCCTGCTGCATGTTGTGGGTGACGATGACGATGGTGTACTTGCTCTTCAGCTCGTAGATCAGCTCTTCCACCTTGAGGGTGGAGATCGGGTCGAGGGCCGAGCAGGGCTCGTCGAGCAGCAGCACTTCAGGCTCGACCGCGATGGTGCGGGCGATGACCAGGCGCTGCTGCTGGCCGCCGGAGAGGCCGAGGGCGGATTCGTGCAGGCGGTCCTTCACCTCGTCCCACAGGGCGGCGCCCTTCAGGGCCCACTCGACGGCTTCGTCGAGCACGCGCTTCTTGTTGATGCCCTGGATGCGCAGGCCGTAGACGACGTTCTCGTAGATGCTCTTGGGGAAGGGGTTGGGCTTCTGGAACACCATGCCGACGCGGCGGCGCAGCTCGGCTACTTCCTCGCCCTTGCGGTAGATGTTGTTGCCGTCCAGGCGGATCTCGCCGTCCACGCGGCAGCCGTCCACCAGGTCGTTCATGCGGTTGAAGCAACGCAGCAGGGTCGACTTGCCGCAGCCGGACGGGCCGATGAAGGCGGTCACGCGCTGCTTGGGGATGTTCATCCGCACGTCGTAGAGGGCCTGCTTCTCGCCGTAGAACAGGTTCAGGCCCGGCACTTCCAGGGCGACGGTCTCGTCGGCCAGGTTCAGGCTCTGCTTGCCGCGGCCCAGGGCGGAGATGTTGACGCCGTGGCTGTGGGTCTCGTGTTGCATGGTCTCGCTCCGTTCGTAGCCGGTGGCTACGCGCTCAGGTATTCAGGCGCGGCGGCCCTGGGGGCCGCCGGGCGTTCGATCAGTTTTCCAGCGCCTTGTACTTCTCGCGCAGGTGGTTGCGGATGGCCACGGCCGAGAAGTTCAGCAGGGCGATCACCAGCACCAGCAGCAGCGCGGTGGCGTACACCAGCGGGCGGGCGGCCTCGACGTTGGGGCTCTGGAAGCCGACGTCGTAGATGTGGAAGCCCAGGTGCATGATCTTCTGGTCCAGGTGCAGGTACGGGTAGTTGCCGTCCACCGGCAGGCTCGGGGCCAGCTTCACCACGCCCACCAGCATCAGCGGCGCCACTTCGCCGGCGGCGCGGGCCACGGCGAGGATCAGGCCGGTCATCATGGCCGGGCTGGCCATGGGCAGGACGATCTTCCACAGGGTCTCGGCCTTGGTCGCACCGAGGGCCAGGGAGCCTTCACGCACCGCACGGGGGATGCGCGCCAGGCCTTCCTCGGTGGCGACGATCACCACCGGCACGGCGAGGATCGCCAGGGTCAGCGAGGCCCAGAGCAGGCCCGGGGTGCCGAAGGTCGGCGCCGGGGCGGCCTCGGGGAAGAACATGCGGTCCAGCGAGCCGCCCACCACGTAGACGAAGAAGCCCAGGCCGAACACGCCGTAGACGATGGCGGGGACGCCGGCCAGGTTGTTCACGGCGATGCGGATGACGCGGGTCAGCACGCCCTGCTTGGCGTACTCGCGCAGGTAGATGGCGGCCACCACGCCGAAGGGGGTGACGATCACGGCCATGATCAGGGTCATCATCACGGTGCCGAAGATAGCCGGGAAGATGCCGCCCTCGGTGTTGGCTTCACGCGGGTCGTCGGCGAGGAATTCCCAGAGCTTCTTGAAGTAGAAGCCCAGCTTGTCCATCACGCCCATGGCGTTGGGCTGGTAGGCGTGCACCACCTTGCCCAGGGTGATTTCCTGCTCCTGGCCACCGGCTTCGCGCACCACCACGCTGTCGCGGTTGAAGGCCTGGTGCAGCTCGGTCAGCTGGCCTTCGAGGGTCTTGTAGCGGGCGTCCAGCTCGGCGCGGCGCGCGGCCAGGTCGGCCTGGGCCACGGCGTCCAGCTCACCCTTGAGTTCCAGCTTGCGGCCTTCCAGGCGCAGGCGTTCGAGGCCGTGGTTGATGCCGCCGATCTCCTTCTTCTCCAGCCGGTAGAGCTGGGCGTAGAGGTCGTCGACGCGCTTCAGGCGCTCCTGCAGCACGGGCATGGCGGCCTCGCCTTCGGCGATCACCTTGCCGTTCTCCTTCACGCTCACCAGGCGGCCGTAGAAGTTGCCCCACTCGCGGCGCTCCATGGCGATCAGGTCAGCAGGCTTCTGCAGGTCCTTCAGCCACTCGCCCACCACCCAGGTGAAGTCCGCGCCGTAGACCTCGCGGTTGCCCACCTTGAGCAGCTCGCGGGTCATGAACTCGGGGCTGTCGTCCTGCACCGGCAGGCCGGCGCTCTTGAGGCGCGCGCTGGGCACTTCCTCGATCTGCACGGCCTCGCCGATCACCGCCTTGGGGGCCTGGCCGGGGATGCTGTACTGCGCTTCGACCAGGTCGGCCGGCCAGAAGTGGCCGAGGCCGCGCACGGCGATCACCGAGAGCAGGCCGATGGTCATGATGACGGCGATGGCCACGGCGCCACCGCTCATCCAGACGCCCGGTGCGCCGCTCTCGAACCAGTTCTTGAGGGAAACCTTTTTCACGGATGTCTCCAACTCGTGAGTCTTCCAGTGCCTCCCGCCCGGGGCCGGAGGCGCTTGTTTGTCCACACCCCCTCCCGCCGGGAGGGGGCCATCGCGGCGCGGGCCGCCTTACAGGGATGCGTACTTCTTGCGCAGGCGCTGGCGGATCAGTTCGGCCAGGGTGTTCATCACGAAGGTGAACATCAGCAGCACCAGCGCGGCGAGGAACAGCACGCGGTAGTGCGAGCCGCCCACTTCGGATTCCGGCATCTCCACCGCGACGTTGGCCGCCAGGGTGCGCATGCCTTCGAAGATGTTCACTTCCATCACCGGGGTGTTGCCGGTGGCCATCAGCACGATCATGGTCTCGCCCACCGCACGGCCGAGGCCGATCATCAGGGCGGAGAAGATGCCCGGGCTGGCGGTGAGGATCACCACGCGGGTCAGCGTCTGCCAGGGCGTGGCACCCAGGGCCAGGGAGCCGTAGGTGAGGCTCTTGGGCACGCTGAAGATGGCGTCTTCGGCGATGGAGAAGATGTTCGGGATCACCGCGAAGCCCATGGCCAGGCCGACGATCAGGGCGTTGCGCTGGTCGTAGGTGATGCCCAGGTCGTTGCTGATCCACAGGCGCATGTCACCGCCGAAGAACCAGGTTTCCAGCAGCGGGCTCATGCCCAGGGCGAACCAGCCCACCAGCAGGACGACGGGGATCAGGATGGCGGCTTCGAAGCCGTCCGGCACGCGCAGGCGCACCGACTCCGGCATGCGGCTCCAGATGAAGCCGGCCAGCAGGATGCCGATGGGGGTCAGCAGCAGCAGGCTGAAGATGCCCGGCAGGTGGCCTTCGACGTAGGGCGCCAGGAACAGGCCGGCGAAGAAGCCGAGGATCACCGTCGGCAGCGCTTCCATCAGTTCGATCACCGGCTTGACCTTGCGGCGCATGCCGGGGGCCATGAAGTAGGCGGTGTAGATGGCGGCGGCGATGGCCAGCGGAGCGGCCAGCAGCATGGCGTAGAAGGCGGCCTTGAGGGTGCCGAAGGTCAGCGGCGCCAGGCTCAGCTTGGGCTCGAAGTCGGTGTTGGCGGCGGTGGACTGCCAGACGTACTTGGGCGCGTCGTAGCTCTCGTACCAGACCTTGCCCCACAGCGCGCTCCAGGAGACTTCCGGGTGCGGGTTGGACAGGCGGAACGGCAGGAACTTGCCATCGGCCTCCACCACCACGCGGTTGGCGCGGGGCGACAGGGCCAGCATGCCGGCACCTTCGGTCACCGGCTCGATCAGCAGGGTGCGTTCGGCGGTGCTGTGGAAGACGCCGAGCTTGCCGCTGGCATCCAGGCCGAGGAAGCCCTTGCGGCGTTCTTCCGGGGCGATCTGCACCACCGGGGCGCTGCCCAGCTGGAAGCTGCGGATGTGGGTCAGGCGCGCTTCGCCGTCGGCACCACGGACCATGAACCACTGGCCGATGCTGCCCTTGGAGTCGCCCACCATGAGGGAGATGCCACCCAGCAGCAGGGCGCTGGCGGTGGTTTCGCGGTCGCCGTCCTCGAACAGCTTGTAGCGGCCGTTGAGAGCGTGCTCACGCAGGCTGAAGACGTCGGCCTGGGCACGCCCGTTGATCACGTACAGCCACTGCTGGCGCGGGTCGACGTAGATGGCCTTGATCGGCTCGACCATCTGCGGCAGGGCGATGGCGTTCTGCTCGACCGTGGTCTCGCCGGTGAGCATGTTCTCCTGGCTCACCAGCTCCTGCACGTAGAGCTGGTTGCCGGTGGAGCCGGCCAGGACCAGGGTCTCGTCGTTCTGGTTGACGGCCACGTGCTCCAGCGGCTTGCCCTCGGGGTTCAGTGCCATGGGCTTGTCGCCGAAGGGGTAGTCGATACGCGGGGTGATCACGCGCTTGTTGTCCGGGTAGGTCACCTGGTAGCTGTGCTTGAACAGCAGCACCTGGCCGTTGGACAGGCCGAGGGCCACCAGCGGCTGGCCGGGCTGGTCCTGGCCGATGGAGGCGACGCTGACACCTTCCGGCAGCGGCAGGGCGACGCGCTGGAGTTCGGCGCCGTCCTTCGTGGCGAAGAACACCACCTCGCCCTTGTCGGAAACGCGCATGCCCACCTGGTTCTGCTCTTCCAGGGTCAGCAGCAGCGGCTTGCCGGTCTCCTGTTGCAGCCAGGCCGGGGCCTGCACCTTCTTCGCGGTCAGCTCGGCACCCTTGAACAGGGGCAGCACCACGTAGGCGAGGTAGAAGAAGATCAGGGTGATGGCCGCGAGGACCGCGAGGCCGCCCACCAGCACGTACCAGCGGGTCAGGTTGTCTTTCAGCGCGCGAATGCGCCGCTTGCGCTGCATCGCCGGCGTATTGAAGTCGATGCGCGCGGGGGGATTCGTCGAGGTCATGGGAGAACTGGCCAGGTCATTCATGGGGCACACCCTAAAGCCTTCGTATGACAGAAAGATGACAGCGTGGTGACGCAACGAAGCCCGCCCGGGGCGTGATGCCGGGGGCGGGCCTTCGCGCCGGGGATCACCCGACGCCGTCGCATCCTTGCGGGGCGGCCGATGGGGGAAGCCGCCCCTTCATCTGCCCTGGATTACAGGCCCAGATCCTTCATGGCTTTCTCGGCCACTTTGGCCGGCAGCGGGATGTAGCCGTCTTTCACCACAACCTGCTGACCCTGCTGGGACAGCACCAGCTTGATGAACTCGGCTTCCAGCGGGGCCAGAGGCTTGTTCGGGGCCTTGTTGACGTAGACGTAGAGGAAGCGGGACAGCGGGTAGCTGCCGTTCAGGGCGTTCTGCTCGTTGTCTTCAACGAACTCGCCGCCTTCCTTCTTGGCCAGGGCCACGGTCTTCACGCTGGACGTCTTGTAGCCGATGCCGGAGTAGCCGATGCCGTTCAGGGACTGGCTGATGGACTGCACCACGGAGGCGGAGCCCGGCTGCTCGTTGACGTTGGCCTTGAAGTCGCCTTTGCACAGGGCTTCTTCCTTGAAGTAGCCGTAGGTGCCGGATACCGAGTTGCGGCCGAACAGCTGGATCGGCTTGTCGGCCAGGTCGCCGGTCACGCCCAGCTCACCCCAGGTCTTGATGTTGCTCTTGCCACCGCACAGGCGGTTGGCGGAGAAGATGGCGTCGACCTGCTGCATGGTCAGGCCTTTGATGGGGTTGTCCTTGTGCACGAAGATCGCCAGGGCGTCGACGGCCACCGGGACGGCGGTGGGCTTGTAGCCGTACTTCTGCTCGAAGGCCTGCAGCTCGACGTCCTTCATCTTGCGGCTCATCGGGCCGAGGTTGGCGGTACCCTCGGTCAGGGCCGGCGGCGCGGTGGAGGAACCGGCAGCCTGGATCTGGATGTTCACGTTGGGGTATTCGCGCTTGTACGCTTCGGCCCACAGGGTCATCAGGTTGGCCAGGGTGTCCGAACCGACGCTGGAGAGGTTGCCCGACACACCGGTGGTCTTGGTGTAGGACGGGATGGACGGGTCGACGGCGGCAACCGCGCTGGCGGTGGCAACGCCGGCGGCGACGAAGGTCAGGGCCGCCATCAAACGCTTCAGTTTCATGCCTTGCTCCTAGCAGAGGATAGGGTTGGATGAGTCGGGGGCCAGTATCGGAAGGCCGTGTGAACACTCTATGACCCGAATATGACAATTGGATGAATGGCCATCATGCCGGTCCAATCCCTGGCGACCGCCACTCATCCCGACAGGAAGCCCACCAGGCCCGCTCAAGGAGAACCCCATGAAAGCGCTGCACCTGCTGCCCCTCAGCCTCGCCGTCCTCTGTGCCGCCTGCGGCGAGCGTGCCGCCCTGCAGGTGGCCGACGGCACCGGCCCCACCCCGCAATTGCCCGCGCCGAACAAGACCCTGGTCCCCACGGTGAACATCGCCCCCGCCACCGGCTGGCCCGCAGGCGGCCGTCCCCAGGCCACCCAGGGCACCGAGGTGAAGGCCTTCGCCGAGGGCCTGGACCACCCGCGCTGGCTGTACCTGCTGCCCAATGGCGACGTGCTGGTGGCCGAGAGCAACGCCCCGGCCAGTGACGGCGGCTTCAGCCTCAAGGGCTGGATCGCCGGCAAGATCATGGAGAAGGCCGGCGCCCGCACCCCCAGCGCCGACCGCATCACCCTGTTGCGGGACACCGACGGCGACGGCGTGGCCGACCTGAAGACGCCCTTCCTGGAAAACCTGCATTCGCCCTTCGGCATGGCCCTGGTGGACGACACCCTGTATGTCGCCAACGCCGACGCCTTGGTGAAGGTGCCCTACCAGCCCGGCCAGACCCGCATCGACGCCACGCCGCAGCGGGTCACCGACCTGCCGGCGGGCATCAACCACCACTGGACCAAGAACGTCATCGCCAGCCGCGACGGCACCCGGCTCTATGTCACCGTCGGCTCCAACAGCAACGTCGGCGAGAACGGCCTGGAGATGGAGCAAGGCCGCGCCGCGATCTGGGAAGTGGACCGCGCCAGCGGCACCAAGCGCCTGTTCGCCGGTGGCCTGCGCAACCCCAACGGCCTGGCCTGGGAGCCGGACAGCGGCGCGCTGTGGACGGCAGTGAACGAGCGTGACGAGATCGGCAGCGACCTGGTGCCCGACTACATCACCTCGGTGAAGGACGGCGGCTTCTACGGCTGGCCCTGGAGCTACTACGGCCAGCACGTCGACGAACGCGTGCAACCGGCCAACCCGGAGAAGGTCGCCAGCGCCCTGGTGCCGGACTATGCCCTGGGCCCGCACACCGCCTCCCTTGGCATCGCCTTCGGCCGCGGCAGCGCCCTGCCGGATTTCCAGAACGGCCTGTTCGTCGCCCAGCACGGCTCCTGGAACCGCAAGCCCCACAGCGGCTACAAGGTGATCTTCGTGCCCTTCAAGGACGGCAAGCCCAATGGCCAGCCGGTGGACGTGCTGACCGGCTTCCTCGACGCCGACGGCAACGCCCAGGGCCGCCCCGTGGACGTGCGCCTGGACGCCCAGGGCGCCCTGCTGGTGACCGACGACGTCGGCAACACGGTCTGGCGGGTAACCTCCACCGCCCGGTGATGGCCAGGCCAGCCCCACAGCGCATAGAGCCGGTCGTAGGATGCGGTGAGCTCGGCGAACCGCATCGCCGCCCCGTACATGACGGCCACGTAGGGTGGGCCGGGCGGCGTTCCGCTTCAGCCCACCAGTGGTGCTCAGCGTGGGCTGAAGCCCACCCTACGGGAGTGCCCCACGAAGTGCGCTCGATCAGCGCTTCTGCCCGATCAGGTACAGCCCGATGAACACCGCCACCCCGCACAGGGCCGCCACGTAGTAGGCCGGCCCCAGCGGGTCCCACTTCATCAGCAGCGACACGATCATCGGTGTCAGCCCGCCGAAGATGGCGTAGGCGAGGTTGTAGGAGAACGACAGGCCGGAGAAACGCACCACCGGCGGGAAGGCCTTGACCATCACGTAGGGCACCGCGCCGATGGTGCCGACGAACAGCCCGGTCAGCGCATAGAGCGGGAACAGCCAGTCCGGGTGCGCCTTGAGGCTGGAGTAGAAGGTCCAGGAACTGGCCGCCAGCAGCAGCCCGCCCACCAGGAAGGTACGGCCCGCACCGAGACGGTCGGCCAGGGCGCCGGAGGCGATGCAGCCGACGGTCAGGCAGACGATGGCCAGGCTGTTGGCCTTGAGCGCGGTGGCCGCGTCGAAGCCGTACACGGTCTGCAGCACGGTGGGGGTCATGAGGATGACCACCACGATGCCGGCCGACAGCACCCAGGTCAGCAGCATGCTGATGGCGATGGCGCCCCGGTGCTCGCGCAGCACCGCCTTCAGCGGCACCTCCTCGGCCAGCGCCTTGCGCTGCTGCAGCTCGGCGAACACCGGCGTCTCGTGCAACCAGCGGCGCAGGTACACGGAGAACAGGCCGAACACACCGCCCACCAGGAACGGCACACGCCAGGCCCAGGCCTGCACCTCTTCCGGGGTGTAGAGGGTGTTGATCAGGGTCGCCATCAGCGAGCCCAGCAGGATGCCGGCGGTGAGGCCCGAGGTGAGCGTTCCGCAGGCGTAGCCGACGTGCCGCGCCGGCACGTGCTCGGCCACGAACACCCAGGCGCCGGGGACCTCGCCACCGATGGCCGCGCCCTGGATCACCCGCATCAGCAGCAGCGCCAGCGGCGCCCAGATGCCGATCTGCGCGTAGGTGGGCAGCAGGCCCATCACCAGGGTCGGCACCGCCATGAGGAAGATGCTCAGGGTGAACATGCGCTTGCGCCCCAGCAGGTCGCCGAAGTGCGCCATGACGATGCCCCCCAGCGGCCGCGCCAGGTAGCCGGCGGCGAAGATGCCGAAGGTCTGCAGTTGGCGCAGCCACTCGGGCATCTCGGCGGGGAAGAACAGCTTGCCCACCACGGCGGCGAAGAACACGAAGATGATGAAGTCGTAGAACTCGAGGGCGCCGCCCAGGGCGGACAGGGACAGGGTCTTGTAGTCGCTACGGGTCAGGGGACGCGCGGGCGCCTCGGAGGCGGAAACGGTGGCCATGTGGGGTCTCTTGTTCGGGGGCAGGCAAAGCGTGCCCGCCACTGCGTTGGCGGCGGGCCGGTCCGCAACATAGCAAAAAGGCCTACCGGGCACACAATCTCTGACGTATGACCGCGACAAAGCCCGACCGGGCGGTCGTCGCCCGCCACGCCGACCTATATACTGCGCGCTGTTGCGCACGGACGACGGGCAGTGGGTCGACGGGCGCCCGGGGATTCTTTGCAGGGCAGCGTGCCCTTCCCCGCCCACCGAAGCCAAATCAGAGCAGCACAGGGGTAGAGGCACCCCAGGCATGATCGAGATCGAAGAAGAAGAAAACCTGACTCCCCAGGGCGACCTGGCCCTGCAGATCACCGCGCTCCCGCGCGAAACCAACGGATTCGGCGACATCTACGGCGGCTGGCTGGTCTCCCAGATGGACCTGGCCGGCACCGCCATGGCCAACAAGGTTGCTGGCGGACGCGTCGCCACCGTGGCCATCGACCGCATGGCCTTCCTCGTCCCGGTCGCCGTCGGCGCCCAGCTCTCCTTCTATACCCAGACCCTGGAGATCGGCCGCAGCTCGATCCAGATGCTGGTGGAAGTGTGGAGCGACGACCCCCTCTCCAGTGAATGGCGCAAGGTCACCGAAGCGGTGTTCGTGTTCGTCGCCATCGACGGCAGCGGCCGCACCCGCCCGGTTCCCCGCCGCAGCTGATGCACCGGCCGGCGGGAACCTCGCCGGCCCTGCCCTTGCCCAAGCTCGGGCCATCCCCCACGAGAGAACGCCGATGACCCGCGCGACCCCGCAGATCGAACGCATCGAAATGGACTCGCTCGCCTGCTGGCGGGTACTCACCGCCGAAGCCGAGCTGCTGGTCGCCCAGCAGGGCGCCCAGGTGCTCAGCTACCGCCGCCACGGCGAGCAGCCGCTGATCTGGCTCAGCGAACAGGCCGGCTACCAGCGCGGCCAGTCGGTACGCGGCGGCGTACCGGTGTGCTGGCCCTGGTTCGGCGACCTGCGCCGCAACCCCGATGCCGTGCAGGCGTGCTACCCCGGTGACGGCAACGCCCCTGCCCACGGCCTGGTACGCGGCCTGGACTGGGAGCTGGACGGCGTCGAAGCCCTCGACGGCGAGGTGCAGCTGCGCTTCAGCCTCGACACCCGACGCCAGCCCCTCCCCGGCTGGCCCCACGCCGCCCGCCTGGGCCTCACCCTGCGCCTCGACGCCCAGCGCCTGCACCTGGCCCTGGACACCGAGAACCTCGGCGACGCCCCCCTGGCCATCAGCCAGGCGCTGCACACCTACTTCGCCGTGAGCGACATCCACCAGGCCCGCGTCGAAGGGCTGGACGGCTGCGACTACATCGAGACCCTGGACGGCTGGAGCCGCCGCCGGCAGGCCGGTGACGTGGCCTTCAGCGGCGAGACCGACCGCATCTACCTCGGCGTCCCCCGCCGTGTGGCCATCCACGATGCCGGCTGGAACCGCCGCGTGGTGCTGGAGGCCGAGGGCTCGTCCTCGGCGGTGGTGTGGAACCCCTGGATCGACAAGTCCACCCGCCTCTCCCAGTTCGCCCCCGACGCCTGGCAGCGCATGCTCTGCATCGAGACCGCCCAGGTGATGGACGACGTCCTGCACCTGGCGCCAGGCGCGCGGCACCGCCTCGCGTTCAGCCTGTGGAGCGAAGCGCTCTGATCCCCTCCGGGGGGCCGGCATGCGCCCGCCCCCACGCCTCGCTAAAAATCCCGATACATTCTCTCGCTGGTCATCACCCCGGTGACTGGGCAGCATGGCGCGCGTGATTCCCAACCCTATAGAGAGCCTGTGATGCGCCGATTCCTCAGTATCGCCCTGGCCCTGTGCGTCGGCCTGACGCTCAGCCTGGACGCCAACGCCAAGCGGATGGGCGGGGGCAAGACCTCCGGTGCCGCGCCGACCCACCAGACCCAGCAGACCCGCCAGGCCCAGCCCAACACCCCGGCCGCCGCGCCGAACGCAGCGGGCCGCCCGGCTGCCGCCAGTGGTGCCTCGCGCTGGCTCGGCCCGCTGGCCGGCCTCGCCGCCGGTGGCCTGCTGGCCTCCATGTTCATGGGCGACGGCTTCGAAGGCATGCAGATCTTCGACTTCCTGATCATCGCCCTGATCGCCTTCGTCATCTTCCGCTTCATCGCCGCCCGCAAGCGCCAGCAGATGGGCCAGCCGGCCATGGCCGGTGCAGCCGGTGGTGCCCCCTTCCAGCGTGAAATGCCGCAGCAGCAGGCGCCGATCTTCGGCAGCGCCGCCCCGGCGGCCCCGGCTCGTGCCTTCAACGCGCCGAGCTGGTTCGACGAAGCCCGCTTCGTCGAGGCCGGTCGCGAGCACTTCCTCGCCCTGCAGCAACACTGGGACGCTGCGGAGATGGACAAGATCGCCGAGTTCGTTACCCCGCAGATGCTCAACTTCCTCAAGGAAGAGCGCGCCAGCCTGGGTGAAGGCTTCCAGTCGACCTACATCGACAACCTGCAGGTGCAACTGGACGGTATCGACGAACTGGCCGACAAGACCGTCGCCACCCTCACCTTCAGCGGCGTCTCCAAGACCTCCCGCTTCGACCAGGGCGAAGTGTTCAGCGAAAGCTGGCGCATGGAGCGCGTCAACGGCGACAACCAGCCCTGGCTGGTGGCCGGCATCCGCCAGAACTGATCGCGACACTGGCATGAAGAAACCCTGGGCTTGTCCCGGGGTTTTCTTTTGTCGGGCCTTGAGGATGAAGGGCGGATAAGACTCTTCGCATCCACCAACTCCCGCCGCCCACTCCCCGGTCGGGCTGTACACGATCCGTAGGATGCGCTGAGGCCACGAAGCGCATCGCGTCCACGCCAGGCCGTGGCACCACATGTTGCACCCGGCCCGATGGGCATCGCTGCGCTCAGCGCCATCCTACGGGGGCGTTGACCATGGCTTTGGCGCGGTCCTTGGCGAATGAATTCGCCCCTGCACGGCATCACACCGTCTCGGTCATCCCCGCGCCCGCCGCCTTGCGCATGCCGATATGGGGGATGTCGTCCTCCAGGTACACCTCGGTCACCGGCTCGAAGCCGAACCGCCCGTAGTACCCCTGCAGGTGCGCCTGGGCCGACAGGTACACCGGCATTCCCGGCCAGAGCCGTTCGCAGGCTTCCAGCGCCTGGGCCATCAGCGGCCGGCCCAGGCCCGCGCCGCGCGCGCTCGCCTCGATCACCACCCGGCCGATGACCACCTCGCCGCCCTGGCGAACCGGGTCCAGCAGGCGCAGGTAGGCCACCAGGCGTTCACCGTCACGGGCCATCAGGTGGTGGGTGTCGCCCACCAGGTCCAGCCCATCCACCTCCAGGTAGGGGCATTTCTGCTCCACCACGAACACCTGGGTACGCAGGGCGAGGATGGCGTAGAGCGCCTCCTTGGTCAGGGCGTCGTGGTGCTGGCAGCTCCAGTCCAGGGTCATGTGCGGGCCTCGCGTAGTCGATCAGGCCGGGCAGTATGCCGGCGCAGCACGTCGCCCCGCGACGGTTTTTCCGACACGCCGGCTACTGTATAAAGCGCATCCCAATGCACGAGGGCCTGTCGCCGTGGAAGAAGTCATCGAACAGCTGCGCGAACTCAACGAACCGGTTCCCGTCCCGCTGGAGCTGCCCGACGAGGAGCTGCTGGTGGAGATCGAGGAACAGTTGCTGATCAACCTGCCCTTCGAACTCCGCGAATTCCTGCTCAAGGTCAGCGACGTGGTCTACGGCCGCCTGGAGCCGGTGACCGTCACCGACCCGCAGTCCCACACCTACCTGCCGGAAGTCACCGCCGTGGCCTGGGACCTGGGCCTGCCCCGCGACCTGGTGCCGATCTGCCAGGATGGCGACGACTACTACGTGGTCGACGCCGAGGGCGAGGTGCTGCTGTGGTCCGGCGCCGAGGGCGAGATGACCGACGAGAGCTGGGACTCCGTCTGGCACTGGGCCCGGGACGTCTGGCTCGCCAGCTGAGCCGGCGGGCCTCAGTGGGGCGGCCTGGGCGGGTTCTGCTCCAGGGTCTCCATCAGCGCGATCTGCATCCGTGAATGCACGCGGATCAGCCAGCGCCAGGCCAGTGCGATAACGCCTGCCGCCAGCAGGGCGATGAGCACCAGCAGCTCCACGGTCGGCAGGATGCTCGCCGACAGCGCCATCAGCAGCGGCATGAAGCCCACCAGGGCGAGCAGCGGGATCAGCTCGGCGATCACCTTGCGCACCCGCGCCGTGTGCCGCCCGGCCTTCTCCGGGCGCACGCCCATCTCCGCCAGGAGCATCGACAGCGCCTTGAGCTTGCGGTACGCGGCGATCAGGAAAGGCAGCGAGAGCAGCAGCGCCGCCCCCCAGACCAGCCCCTTCTGCAGGTTCTCCGCAGCCACCCAGTTCGCCACATGCCCGGTCAGGGCGCCGGCGAAGTAGGCGCCCGAGAGGAAGATGGCCACCACCAGCGCGATGTTGATCCCCACCTGCAGCAGGATCTTGCGGATCATCCCCGCCAGCAGCGCGCCCTCGCCGTGAGGCTGGATGCTGCGCAGCCAGTCGCCGTAGTGGTTGAACACCCGGGCGATGCGCGGCGGCACCAGGCTGGCGAGCCGCAGTGACAACGGGTCGGCGGCACGGATCAGGTAGGGCGTGAGCAGCGTGGTGATGGCCGAAACGGCCACCGCCACCGGATAGAGGAAGTCACTGGTCACCTTCAGGGTCATGCCCAGCGCCGCGATGATGAAGGAGAACTCGCCGATCTGGGACAGCCCCATCCCCACCCGCAGCGAAGTGCGTCCGTCGTTGCCGGCGATGAAGGCGCCGACGCCGCAGGAGAGCATCTTGCCCAGCACCACGGCGACGGTGATCACCGCGATGGGCCAGGCGTAGTCAAGCAGGATGGCCGGGTCGATCATCAGGCCGATGGCGACGAAGAAGATCGCGCTGAACAGGTCCCGCACCGGCTCCACCAGGCGCTCGATCTGCGCCAGCTGGCGAGACTCGGCCATGATCGCGCCGATCAGGAAGGCCCCCAGCACCATGCTGTACTCCAGCTTCACCACCAGCAGGCAGAAGCCGAAGCACAGCCCCAGCACCGTCACCAGCAGCATCTCGTTGCTCTCGAACTTCGCCACGTAGGCCAGCAGGCGCGGCACCAGCAGGATGCCGATGACCAGCGCGACCACCATGAACAGGCTGAGCTTGCCGACGGTGGCGAACACCTGGCCGGTCTCTACCGAACCGGACAGGGCGATGCCGGACAGCAGCGCGATGATGCCGATGCCAAGGATGTCCTCGACGATCAGCACGCCGAAGATCAGTTGGGCGAAGCGCTCGTGCTTCATCTTCAGGTCGCCCAGGGCCTTGATGATGATGGTGGTGGAGGAGATCGCCAGGATTGCGCCGAGGAACAGCGAGTCCATGGTGCTCCAGCCGAAGAAGCGCCCGATCTCGTAGCCGATCCAGATCATCAGGACGATTTCCAGGAAGGCCGCGATGAAGGCCGTCGCCCCCACCTGGAAGAGCTTGCGCAGGCTGAACTCCAGCCCCAGGCAGAACATGAGGAAGATCACCCCCAGCTCGGCGAGGATCTTGATCGTGTGTTCGTCGTGGATCAGCGCGAAGGGCGGCGTATGCGGCCCGATGAGGAAGCCGGCGAGGATGTAGCCCAGTACCACCGGCTGCTTGAAGCGATGGAACAGCACCGTGACCATGGCGGCCACCAGCATGATCACGGCCAGGTCCTGGATGAAACTGATGGCATGCATGGCGCACCGGCTCCTCTTGCTCGTCAGTGCGCAGGCGTGGTCGCCGCGCCCGGGGTTACTCCCTTGGCCCCGAAGAGCCACGTAAGAACTCTGGAAGGTCTATGTAAGACTTTTCCGGAGAGTAACACCCGGTCTCACGCCATCATTTCCGCGAAACAAACCGAAACAGGTTTCAACCGCCGCTGCGGGCCTGGCTGGTTTCCAGCGCCAGCAGGTTCATCAGGAAGTTGCCGAAGAACTGCATGTCCTGCTCGATGGCTGCCCGCGCGCCACGGGCGTCGCCTGCCCGCGCGGCCTCATAGGCGTCTTCATGGAAGTCGTTCAGGCGCAGGGACAGGTCCGCCTCGGTGAACAGCTGGTTGAAGAAGGGCCCGACCTGCAGCCAGAGGGATTCGATCATGCGCAGCAGCGTCGGGTTGGCGCAGGCGCGGTAGAGGGTCAGGTGGAACAGGCTGTTGTCGTCCAGGTAGCCCTGCACGTCGCGGCGCTCCAGGGCCTTTTCCATGCGCTCGACGCAGCCTTGCAAGGTCGCCAGCTCATCGGTGCTCAGGCGCGGTACGGCGGTTTCCACCGCCAGCCCTTCCAGCGCCAGGCGCACCTGGAACACCTGGGCGAAGCGTTCCCGGGTCATCACCGGCACCCGCACCGAGCGCTGCGGCTCGCCTTCCAGGGCGCCTTCGGCCACCAGGCGCTGCAACGCGGCGCGCACCGGCATCGGGCTGGTGCCCCAGGCGGCGGCGAGGTCGCGGATCTTCATGCGCTCGCCGGGTTTGAACTGGCCTGCCAGCAGGCCTTCACGGAGTCGGAGGTACAGCTGTTCCTGCAGGTTCTCGGCCATGGCGGATCACCGTGCGGAAACCGGCGGGGCCGGCAGTTGGCTGAGGGTCAGGCTGCAATCGCGCATCGTGGACACCGTCTATATCAAGGGTTGGGGAGGCCCGCACGGGCTGTGCGGACACGGGACTCGATCAGCAGGGGGACGGTTGCTTTCGCCTCCTTGTGATCACAAAGCAGGTGAAAGCCTACTCCAAACGACGTATCCGGCCAATGCTTGACACAAATGTGATCACAAATCACGATGTGCGGAAATTCGAACGAGGTGTTCAGCATGACCGCCAGTGGTATCAGCCAAGCCGCCGTGGAAACCTTCGCCGCCCGTGAGCGCACCCGCTTCATCGAGCGCAACCCGACGTCCGTCGCCCTCGCCGAGCGCGCCCGCAACTCGCTGTATGCCGGCGTGCCGATGCACTGGATGGCCGACTGGTCCACCCCCTGCCCGCTGTTCGTCGAGCGCGCCAAGGGCGCCCGCTTCTATGACGTGGACGGCCACGAATACATCGACTTCTGCCTGGGCGACACCGGCACCATGTTCGGCCACTCGCCGGACCCGGTGGCCCGTGCCATCGCCGAGCAGGCCGGCAACGGCCTGACCACCATGCTCCCCGGCGAAGACGCCGTGGTCTGCGGCGAGCTGCTGGCCGCCCGCTTCGGCCTGCCCTACTGGCAGGTGACCGCCACCGCCACCGACTCCAACCGCTACGT
This sequence comes from Pseudomonas sp. SLBN-26, assembly GCF_006715895.1. Taxonomy (NCBI): domain Bacteria; kingdom Pseudomonadati; phylum Pseudomonadota; class Gammaproteobacteria; order Pseudomonadales; family Pseudomonadaceae; genus Pseudomonas; species Pseudomonas sp. SLBN-26. Next base: position 4,465,257 of record NZ_VFOB01000001.1, on the reverse strand, counting down.
GCTGCGCTGGGCCCGTGCCGTCACCGGCCGCAAGACCCTGCTGGTGTTCGACGGCTGCTACCACGGCACCGTGGACGACGTGATGGTGCGCAGCCGCGACGGCCGCACCGTGCACCGCTCCGGGCTGGTGGGCCAGGCCTACGACCTGACCCAGTACAGCCGCGCCATCCCCTTCAACGACGTCGAGGCCCTGGAGGCCGCCCTGGCCCAGGGCGACGTCTGCGCCCTGCTCTGCGAGCCGGCCATGACCAACATCGGCATGGTCCTGCCGGACCCGGGCTTCATGCAGAAGTGCCGCGAGCTGACACGAAAGTACGGCAGCCTGCTGATCATCGACGAGACCCACACCATCTCCACCGACATCGGCGGCTGCACCCGCCTGTGGAACCTCGACCCGGACTTCTTCGTGGTCGGCAAGCCGATCGCCGGCGGCGTGCCCTGCGGCATCTTCGGCTGCAGCGCGGAGATGGCCGAACGCATGGCCGCCTCGCGTAGGCAGGCCCAGGAAGACAGCCATGGCCACGGCCACAGCGGCATGGGCACCACCCTCTCGGCCAACGCCCTGGCCATGCACTGCATGCGCGCCAACCTCGAAGAGGTCATGACCCAGGCCGCCTACGACCACATGCTGCCCCTGGCCAAGCGCCTGGCCGACGGCTTCCGCCGGCTCATCGCCCAGCACGACCTGAAGTGGTCGGTGACCGAGCTGGGCGCCCGCAGCGAATTCCAGTTCTGCCCGGTGTCCCCGCGCACCGGTGCCGAGGCCGAGGCCGCCTTCCATGACGAGCTGCAGATGGCACTGCATCTGTACCTGATCAACCGCGGCATCCTCATCACGCCGTTCCACAACATGACCCTGTGCTGCCCCGCTACCTCCGAGGCGGACGTGGACCAGCTGATCGCCACCCTGGACCAGGCCATCACCGAGCTGCTGGCCATCCCCGGCGCCCGCGAATAGTCCGTAGACCGGTCGGGCGGATGGCGCTGTCATCCGCCCACACCCAACCACCGGTGGCTGGAGGACGCGCCAGCCACCCGACGCGAGAACCCCCATGCCCTTCGCCCATCCCCAGGAAGCCCGCGACTTCCTCGAACGCCACCCCGAAGTCCGCAGCATCGAGCTGATGCTGATCGACGCCAACGGCATCCCCCGCGGCAAGCTGCTGCACCGCGACGAGCTGCTGGCCATCTACGAGAACGGCCGCCCGCTGCCCAGCTCCATCCTCTCCCTCACCCTGCAGGGGGAGGACGTGGAAGCCAGCGGCCTGGTCTGGGAAGTGGCCGATGCCGACTGCTGGACCTACCCCCTCGCCGGCTCCCTGTGCCTGCAGCCCTGGCGCGCCACCCCCACCGGCCAGGTGCAGGTGAGCATGCACCCGACCCAGGGCCAGCCGGCCGCCGCCGGCGACCCGCGCCACGTGCTGGCGCGCACCATCGACCGGCTCAAGGCAGACGGCTACCACCCGGTCATGGCGGTGGAGCTGGAGTTCTACCTGCTGGACAAGCAGCGCGACGCCAACGGCCGCCCGCAGCCCGCCCTGCAAGCCAACGGCGTGCGCCCGCAGGCGCCCCAGGTCTACGGCGTGTACGAGCTGGAACAGCTGCAGCCCTTCCTCGACGACCTCTACGCCGCCTGCGAAGCCCAAGGCCTGCCGGTGCGCACCGCCATCTCCGAATACGCCCCCGGCCAGCTGGAACTGACCCTGGAGCACCGCTTCGACGCGCTGCAGGCGGTGGACGAAGGCCTGCGCTACAAGCGCCTGGTCAAGGGCGTGGCCAACAAGCACGGGCTGATCGCCTGCTTCATGGCCAAGCCCTTCGGCGACCTGGCCGGCAGCGGCCTGCACATGCACGTCAGCCTGGCCGACGCCGAGGGCAACAACCTGATGGCCAGCGAAGACCCCCACGGCACCCCGCTGCTGCGCCACGCCATCGGCGGCATGATGGCCACGCTCAACGACGCCCTGGCGATCTTCTGCCCCAACGCCAACTCCTACCGGCGCTTCCAGGCCAACAGCTACGCGCCGCTGGCCAAGAGCTGGGGTGTGAACAACCGCACCGTGTCCTTCCGCGTGCCCGGCGGCCCGGCGAAGAGCCGCCACGTGGAGCACCGCATCTGCGGCGCCGACGCCAACCCCTACCTGGCGGCTGCGGCCATCCTGGCCGGCATCCACACCGGCATCCGCGAACAGATCGACCCGGGCAAGCCCATCGTCGGCAACGGCTACGAGCAGGCCCGCGAAACCCTGCCCACCGACTGGCTCACCGCCTTGCGCAATCTTGAGCAGTCCGCCTGGGCGAAGGACGCCCTGGGCGAGGCGTTCCTGAAGATCTACCTCGCCATCAAGTGGGAAGAGTTCCGCCAGTTCGTCAGCGAAGTGGGCGAGCAGGACTGGCGCTGGTACCTGACCCACGCCTGACCGCTGGAGGCCCTGCCGACCCAGGGGCCGGCAGGGTTATCCACAGCGTTAGCGCAGCGGCAGGCAGCGGGCGTTGGGCTTGGGTTCGAGGGGCCCGGCGAAGCACACCCGGTTCCCGCCCTCCAGGCGCGCCGGCTGGCCGGGGTAATAGGGGTTATCCACAGGCGAGGCCGCCAGCGCCGCCGCCCAGCCGGACGGCTCGGCGGGCAGATCGTCCAGCAACGCCAGCAGGCGCAGCTTCGCGTCCAGGTCCTGGATGCGGCCGGCATAGGCGCGGTAGTCCGGCCCGGCGGTTCCCACCAGTCGATCCCCCATCCAGTTGCGCCAGCCCGTGGGCTGCGGAACCACCAGAGGCTGCGCCTTCACCTCGCGGGCAAAGTCCTTCGGTTCCAGCCGGGACAGTTCGGCAACCTGGCGGAAGGGCGGAAACGTGGCATTGAGGCTCATGTTCGGCCGCACCAGCAGTGCCATGCCGATGCGCTCCTTCAACGGTACCTCCTTGCCACCGGGCAGGCTCTGGAACAGCGTCGCGATGTACAGCAGCTCCCGCTGCAACGGCTTGACCAGGGCACGCTCCGCCTCGTTCAGCGGTGCTGGCTGCTGCGGTACAGGCATCCAGCCCTGACGGTACAGGCGGGCCTGCAACTCCAGGTTGCGGTCGATCAGCTTGCTGGTCATGACTTTCACGACAAGCTGGTCCGTCCTCGCCAAGAGGCGGCGCAGGCTGACCAACTCCTCTGCCAACAAACGCCGGGCCTCCTCACCCTCGCCCCTGCGAGCTCGCTGCATGATCTGCAGGCCAAACATCTGCTGGGCCCGATTGAGAGGGGACAGCTTCGGCAAGGGCTCGCTGGCACCTTCGGTGGTCAGCGTCTGATAGTCATCCAGCGTCAGCAGGTGGTTGTAGCGTCCGATCAGCAGGCCATGGTCGCGCACCCACGCATCCAGCTCACCCTCCCGAGCCACAAGGCTCTCCCAGCAGCCGTCCTGCCCCAGGTCACACAGCTGGGGGATTTCGGACAGTTCAAGTCCGGGCAGGTCAGGCAATTGGGCGTCATCCGTCGCCCCGTGCTGGGCGTACCAGCGCTCGTAGAGGTCCAGCCGCTCGCGGCCGTAGGCCTCCGGCGCCTGGTCGGCCGGCGCATCCATGCCCATCAGGTAAAGGAATGCCGCGCTGTCGGCGCCCTCGTGGCGGGCATCCCGCAGCCAGTCGGCCACCTCCGGACGCAGCGGGTCGTCCCGCAGCAGCAGCGCGCCCCCCGTCACCAGGGCGCCCACCAACACCGCACTGCCGAGCAGACCGATCACGGCGCGCTTCATGGCTGCACTCGGGCGATAGGAAGGAGGATGAAGTTTTCGCAGCGCCACGTGGGGCGCCAGGTGTAGCCTGCCGGCATGGGAGGGCGTCCTTGCTTGGGAAAAAGACGCCCATCATACGGGCGCCCGTCCCGGCGCGGTTGGCACCGCGTCACGCACCCCGACTCACACTGCCTCTGGAGCCCCGATGGAACCCGGCAACGCACAACTGACGATGACCGTCCTGATGACCCCGGACATGGCCAACTTCTCCGGCAACGTCCATGGCGGCACCCTGCTCAAGTACCTCGACGAGGTGGCCTACGCCTGCGCCAGCCGCTACGCCGGGCGCTACGTGGTGACCCTCTCGGTGGACCAGGTGGTGTTCCGCCAGCCGGTGCACGTCGGCGAACTGGTGACCTTCCTCGCCTCGGTGAACTACACCGGCACCACCTCCATGGAGATCGGCATCAAGGTGATCACCGAGAACATCCGCGAACGCTCGGTGCGCCACACCAACAGCTGCTTCTTCACCATGGTGGCGCTGGACGATGAGCGCCGCCCGGCACCGGTCCCGCCGCTGGAGCCGCAGACCCCCGACCAGAAGCGTCGCTACGTGCAGGGTCAGCAGCGGCGGGAGATCCGCCAGGAACTGGAACGCCGCTACCGCGCCTTGCGCGGCGAGGACGACGTCCAGGGTTGAGAATCCGGCTTGCACCCGGCAGGGGCGAGGGCCCCTGCTGGCGGGTGCAGGCCGGCAGGCGGTTACTGGGCGTGACCGCTGTGCTGGCTGTGGTCGCCCTGCTCGGCGTGTTCGCCGTGGGCGTGGGCCTTCTCGGCGGCGGGGGCGGCCTTCTGCACGGCGATCTCCACCTTGAGGTCGCCGGCCTTCTCGAAGTGCAGGGTCAGGGGGAAGCGCTCGCCATCCTTCAGCGGCTGCTTCAGGCCGAACATCATCAGGTGGTAGCCACCCTGCTCCAGGCGCACCTCGCCCCCGGCGGGAATGGCCAGGCCACCTTCCACCTGCTGCATCTTCATCACCCCGTCCTTGTGCACGTGCTCGTGGATCTCGGTCTTGCCGGCACGGGGGGTGTCGGCGCCCACCAGGCGGTCCGGGGTGTCGCCGTTGTTGTGCACCACCAGGTAGGCCGCGCCATTGGCGGACACCGGCGGCAGCTCCAGGGCCCACGGGTGGTCGATGTGCAGCTTGGCCACCTGGTACTCGTGGGCCAGGGCGGCGGTGCTGAACAGGCCCAGTAGGGCAGCGGCGGAAATCAGGGTCTTGCGCATGGGGTCACTCCTTGGAAAGTCGATCGGCGCCGGGCCTGAAAACGGCCATCCGGACGCCGGGAACGCCGCGCACAGGGGCGCGCGGCGGCAGACGGTTTCAGGCGAGCGACGGCGGTGCGCGGGGCCGGGCACCGGGGAATACCGAGGCGGCACCATGGCCCGCCTCCGGCTCCAGCGGGGCGAAGAACGCCGTGGCCGGCAACAGGGCGGGCAGCAGCGGTGCGGGCGTGAGTGCCGGGGAGGCGGAGAGCAGCGTGCAGTAGCCGCACTTGGCCAGCAGGTGGTCGGGGTGGGCCGGGAGCTTGGCCGAATCACGCCCGGAGGCGCAGGCCATCTCCGCCAGCCAGGCCGGCAGTTCGCCCGCCTGGGCGCGGACCTGGGACAGCAACGGACCGGCCACCACCAGCCACAGGGCCAGCAGTCCGAGCCAGGCGCCGAAGCGCATGCGTCCGTGATGAGCCAATCCCGTCTCCCGGGTCCGTTGGAGGGTGGCGTGGGCAACCACGCCGGAAACCGCGCCATGCTAGCGATACAGCGCCGGCAAGCATAGCCGCTGAAGGGCACCTCCAAACACGGCCTGCGTTGTCATCGCGGCGTTGAAAACAGCCTCAAATGCTCATTTACAGCACATAAACTGCGCTTTTTCGCCGGTTTTTGCCTTCGGCTTCCGGCCTCGCCGACGTTTTTGGACGTGCCCTGAGTCAGATGGCCGCAGGTCAGCCCAGGCGACGCGCCTCGAAGCGCACGCGCGGGTGGGCGATGCGGTCCTGGGCCCGCACCAGCTCCAGTTCGTAGCTGCCGCAGGCCTGGGTTTCCAGCAGCACCTCGTGCACTGCGGAAGCAGCGAATTCGAAGGCCGCCACCAGGGTGTCCCCCAGCAACAGACGGGCGAGGAACACCCCGGACGTCAAGTCGCCCACACCCACCGGCTGGCGCGGGAAGGCCAGCAGCGGCCGGCGCAGCAGCCAGCTGCCGTCGGCACTGACCAGCAGCATTTCGAAGTCCTCCGGGGCGCGGCCGGGGTAGTCCAGGTGCTTCACCAGCACTGCACGCGGGCCACGGGCCAGCAGCGCGCGGGCCATGGCCACGCAGTCCTCCAGGGACTCCGGGCGGCGCCCGGCGAAGCTGTTCAGCTCCAGCTGGTTGGGGCACAGGTAGTCGGCGGCCGCCGCGGCCTCCTCCAGCAGGAAGCGGCTCACTTCAGGGGCCACCACGCAGCCCTTTTCCGGGTGGCCCATCACCGGGTCGCACAGGTACAGCGCGCGCGGGTTGGCCGCCTTGATGCGGGCCACCGCCTCGAGGATCTCGCGGCCCTGGGCGGCGCTGCCCAGGTAGCCGGACAGCACCGCATCGCAGTTGCCCAGCTCGCCGATGGCGGCAATGCCCTCCACCAGCTGGGGGATCTGCCGGGGCGGCAGCACCTCGCCGGTCCACTGCCCGTACTGGGTGTGGTTGGAGAACTGCACGGTGTTCAGCGGCCAGACCTTCACCCCCAGGCGCTCGACCGGGAACACCGCCGCGCGGTTGCCGGCGTGGCCGAACACCACATGGGACTGGATGCTGAGGAGATGGGGCGTGCGCGACATGGAAGGTCCTTCGGGTCGGGGTGGATCGAATGCCAGGAGGTGCGGGCTCGGTTCGCCGGCCATAATGGCAGGATTCTCCAACCTGCCGGCACCCACCGTCACCATGGAATCCCTGTATTTTTCGCCCATGCTGCTCGGGCTCAACCTGATGCTGGGCAGCGCCCTGGCCTGCACCGGGCTCTGGTACGTCTCGCGCCCCTATCGCGGTCCCGGCTTCTGGGCGGCCGGCGCCTGGCTGCTGATCCTCGGCATCCTCGCCTTCTTCGTCTTCGTCGCCACCGGCAACCGCGTGCTCAACGTCCTCGGCAACGCCACCCAGCTGGCCGGCGAGGCAGTGCTGATGCTCGGGGTGTTCCGCTTCCTCGGCCGGCCGTTGCCGGTCTGGACGGTGCCGGCCAGTGCCGGGCTGATGGCCGCCTTCAACAGCTGGCACTGGTGGGTGGCACCGCTCAACAGCGAGCTGCTGATCGCCGTCTACGCCGCCATCGGCGGGGCGCTGCCCCTGCAGGCCGCCAGCGCCCTGCTGCGCCACCCGCGCGAACCCCAGCTGCGCGGGGTGTGTGCCGGCGTCGGCGTGGTGCTGCTGGGCTACGCCCTGGTCACCCTGCTGCGGGGCGGCATCGCCGTGCACGACTGGCTGAACGCGGTGGAGCACCCCGACGTGACCCGCTCGGTGGCCTACCTGCTGCCCTACAACTTCGGCATCCCGCTGTGGGTCATCGCCCTGGTGGGCCTGGCGCTGATGACCATGCGCCGCATCCTCCTCGACAGCCAGCGCCACGCCGAGCAGGCCGAGGCCGGCGCCCAGCGCTTCGAGCGCCTGATGGGCCTGACCAGCGTCGGCCTGATGGTGCTGCAGGACGGCCGCATCCAGGACAGCAACCCGGCCCTCGACAGCCTGTTCGGCCTGCCCCGCGACGGCCTGCGCGAGCGCACGCCCCAGGCGCTGTTCCCGGCCAGCGAGCAGGCTGCGCTGGAGCGCCTGCTGACGGAGGCCGACGGCACCCCGCGCGACTTCGCCGTGCAGCGCCAGGACGGCACCCTGCTCGCCGTCGAGTGCTCGGTGACGGTGCTGGACGACCGACAGCGGCTGATGGAGATCCGCGACGTCAGCCACCGCAAGGCCCTGGAGGAACGCCTGCGCCTGCAGGCCACCACCGACCCGCTGACCGGCGCCCTGAACCGCCGGGCCTTCGACGCCCGCGCCGAGCAGGAGCGCCTGCGGGCCCTGCGCCAGGGCCAGCCGCTGTGCCTGGCGATGCTCGACATCGATCATTTCAAGCGCATCAACGACCAGCATGGCCACGCCGCCGGCGACCAGGTGCTGCAGGCCTTCAGCCGCCTCTGCCAGGCGGCCGCCCGCAGCACCGACGTGTTCGCCCGGATCGGCGGCGAGGAATTCGTCTTCCTGCTGCCCGACACCCCGGCCGATGCCGCCCGTCGTTTTCTTGAACGGTTGCGTGAGGCCGTGGAGCAGCTGCGCATCGAAATCGACGGTCAGGCGCTGGCCGTCAGCGTCAGCATCGGCCTGGCCGAAGCCCCGGCGGAGCGAGGTCTGGAGGCCCTCCAGGAGGCGGCCGACCAGGCGCTTTATCGAGCCAAGCAGCAGGGTCGCAATCGCCTCGAGCTGGCCTTCTGATCGGCCACGGATGGGTTAAGCTTCAGCGCATCCGAGGGGAGTGATCATGATCAGTCTGGCCGATGTCTTCCTGTTCCTGCTGCTTGCCGCCGGCGCCGCCTGGCTCTGGCGCGGCCACGGTGTGCGCGAGCGCGCCCTGGTGCTGGTGAAACAACACTGCGCCCGTTTCGACGTGGACCTGCTGGACGGCAACGTCGCCCTGCAGCGCATGGCCATCGTCCGCGATGCCAAGGGCCACCGGCGCCTGGCGCGCATCTATGGCTTCGAATTCACCGTCACCGGCGAGCAGCGCCTGACCGGCACGGTGCAGATGTTCGGCAACCACCTGGGGCGCATCGAGATGGACCCGCACCCCTTCCAGGCCCCGCGCGAGCCGGAAGTCGTCGCCAGCAACGTCATCCAGCTGGACACCTGGCGCCGCAACCACCCGCGCCAGGACGAGCAGCGCCAGGTGGAATGACCCGCCGGGCTCAGCCCTCGCCGAGCCCCTCCAGCCTGTGGATAACCCCGTTCCAGTCCGCCCGTGTGGCGCCGGTCATGGCGCCGCGCAGCAGCCGGCAGCACAGGCGGAAGCCGAGCCGCACCCGCCGTGCCTGGTTATGCCGGCAGCGCTCGAACAGCCAGTCGGGATCGAACCCCTGCCACACCCCCGCCACGCTCCAGGCGTTGAGCCAGACGGCAGGCGCCACTTCCAGCGCGTAGATCGCCTCCAGCTCGGCCTGTGGATAACCGCTCTCGCGCAGGCAGCGCGCCAGCCGCAACAGGTCGCCCGCGTCCAGCTCGGTGTCCAGCCACAGCTCCGAAAGCGCCAGCCAGACCGCCTCGCGGCGCGGGTCGCTCACAGGCCGCGCCCGAGGAAGTCCGCCACCCGCTCGGCGGCGGCGTCCGGGTCTTCCTGCATGAAGCAGTGGCCGCCCTCCACTACCTGGGCGCTGACGTGGCCGTTGAGGGCACAGAGTCGCGCCACCGAACGGGCGACGAAGGGGTAGCTGGCCTCGCCGTGGAGGATCAGGGTCGGCGTGGCGATGCGTGCCAGCGACGGCCAGAGGCGTTTCGGGCAGGAGCTGAACACCTCCGCCTCGCGGCTGGGGCGGCACTTCAGTTCGACACCGCCCTCCACCGCCTTGATCGCATGGTCCACGTAGGCCGCCAGGGCATCGTCGCGCCAGCCACGGAAGATGCCGCGCCCCTGCAGCGCCTTGAAAGCCGCCTCGCGATCACTCCACTGGTGGCGTCGGGCCCGGGCGCGCTTGGCCAGGGTGGTGCGGCGGTGCAGGCCGAGCACCTCGCTGAAGGCCATCACCCCGATCATCGCCGGGGTGAAGATCACCGGGTCCAGCAGCACCGCACGCTGGAACAACGCGGGATGGCGGGCCAGCACCAGGCTGGTGAGCACGCCGCCGAAGCTGTGCCCCAGGGCCAGGCGCGGCACCTCGCCGAAGCGCCCGCGACCAGCCTCGAACGCCTCCACGGCCAGCTCCGCGTTGCGGTTCCAGCCCAGGAAGCGCCCCCCGTGATCGCTCTCGCCGTGGCCCTGCAGGTCGCACAGCCAGAGGTCGAAGTGTGCCTCCAGGCGCGCCAGCATCGGCGCATAGGCGCGGGTGCAGAAACCGTTGCCGTGCAGGAAGTGCAGCAGCGGCCGGCCGCTGGGCGGACTGTGCCAGCCACGCAGGGTGAAACCGGCGGACGTGGAATGGGACCAGGCGATCAACGACATGGGACAGGCTCGCAACGGGAAGCGCGCAGTGTATCGCCGGATGCCGCCCACCGGCAGCCTGTGGATACCCGTGCCGACCCGCCGGCTCCGGGCTCCAGGGGTTATCCACAGGCCGCCGCCGCCCCGCTCGTGCTATCGTCGCAGCCCCTCTGCACCACCCCGGACCCGCCCGTGCCCAGCCTGCCCCCGCGCATCGTCCCGCTGACCCTGCTGTTCGTCATCGGCCTGCTGCTGTCGATGCACCAGGCCGGGCGCCAGGCCGAGTACGCCGCACTGCGCGAGGAAGGCCTCCAGGCCGGCGCCCAGCTCGGGCTCTACCGCAGCGCCCTGAGCACCCTGATCGAGCGCTACCGCGCCCTGCCCGCCGTGCTGGCCCTGGACCCGGAGCTGCGCCAGGCGCTGCAGGCACCGCTGACCGACGACCTGCAACGGCAGCTCAACCTCAAGCTGGAACGCATCAACGGTGCCGCCCACTCCTCCACCCTGGAGCTGATGCGCGAAGACGGCCTGGCCATCGCCGCCAGCAACTGGCGCCTGCCCACCAGCTACGTCGGCCACAACTACGGTTTCCGCCCCTACTTCCTGGAAACCCGCACCCAGGGCACCGGACGCTTCTACGCCGTGGGCGTGGTCAGCGGCATCCCCGGCTACTTCCTCTCCCATGCCATCCACGACGATGCCGGGCGCTTCCTCGGCGCCATCGTGGTCAAGCTGGAGTTCCCCGAGCTGGAGCAGCAGTGGCGCGAACGCCCCGACGTGATCCTGGTGAGCGACGCCAAGGGCATCGTCTTCATCGCCAACCAGCCGGACTGGCGCTACCGCGAGCTGGCGCCGCTGGACGCAGGGCAGCGTGCCGAGCTGGCCGCCACCCGGCAGTACGACAAGAAGCCCCTGGTGCCCCTGGAGCACCAGACCCGCGAGGACTTCGGCGAGGGCAGCCGCCTGGTGCGGGTCAACGGCCCGGACGGCGAACAGGACTACCTCTGGGAATCCGAGGCGCTGCCCAGCGAGGGCTGGACCCTGCACCTGCTGCACCGCCCCCAGGGCGCCGCCAGCAGCGCCCGCACCGCCAGCCTGGCCGCCGGCGGGGTGTGGGCGGCGCTGTTCTTCCTCGGCCTGTTCCTGCAGCAGCGCTGGCGCCTGGCGCGCCTGCGCCAGCAGAGCCGCGAGGAGCTGGAGCGCCTGGTGGAGCAGCGCACCGCCGACCTGCGCACCGCCCAGGACGGCCTGGTGCAGGCCGCCAAGCTGGCCGCCCTGGGGCAGATGTCGGCCGCCCTCGCCCACGAGATCAACCAGCCGCTGACCGCCCTGCACATGCACCTGGGCAGCCTGCGCCTGATGCTGGACAACGGCCAGCTGGAGCCGGCGCGCAAGGCCCTCGACCGCCTCGACGAGCTGCTGCGGCGCATGGCCGCCCTCACCGGCCACCTGAAGACCTACGCCCGCCGCACCCCCGGCGGCCTGCGGGAAACCCTGGAACTCGGCGACGTGGTGGGCAAGGCCCTGCAACTGCTCGCCCCGCGCCTGCGCGACAGCGACGCCCACATCGTCCAGCGCCTGGAACAGCCGGCCTGGGTCCAGGGCGACGCCATCCGCCTGGAGCAGGTGCTGGTCAACCTGCTGCGCAACGCCCTGGATGCCGTCGACGGCCAGGCTTCGCCAAAGGTGGAGATCAGCCTGCGACGCGACGGCGAGCACTGGTGCCTGGAGGTCGCCGACAACGGCGGCGGCATCCCCGCCGAGGTCCTGCCCCAGGTCTTCGATCCCTTCTTCACCACCAAACCGGTGGGCGACGGCCTGGGCCTCGGCCTGGCCGTGTCCTACGCCATCGTCCATGAACTGGGCGGGCGCCTGTCTGCGGAAAACCGTGGCCCCGGCGCGGTGTTCCGCCTCAGCCTGCCGGCCAGCCCCCCCGAGGAGCGAGCATGACCTCCCCCCACGTGATCTTCGTCGACGACGAAGCCGCCATCCGCGAAGCCGTGCGCGAATGGCTGGAACTCTCCGGCTTCGCCGTGCGCCTGTGCGCCAGCGCCGCCGAGTGCCTGCACGCCCTGGAACCGGACTTCCCCGGCGTGGTGGTCAGCGACCTGCGCATGCCGGGCATGGACGGCCTGGCCCTGCTGGAGGCGGTCCAGGCCCGCGACCGCGACCTGCCCTTCCTGCTGGTGACCGGCCACGGCGACGTGCCCCAGGCGGTGGAGGCCATGCGCCTGGGCGCCTATGACTTCATCGAGAAGCCCTTCACCCCCGAGCGCCTGCTGGGCAGCCTCAAGCGCGCGCTGGAGAAGCGCCGCCTGCAGCAGGAGAACCGCCGCCTGCGCCAGCAGGCGGACAGCCGCGCGCAACTGGACGGCCGCCTGCTGGGCATCTCCCGGCCCATCCTGCACCTGCGCAAACAGGTGCTGGACCTCGCGCAGACCCCGGTGAACGTCCTGCTGCGGGGCGACACCGGCAGCGGCAAGGAACTCGTCGCGCGCTGCCTGCACGACTTCGGCCCGCGCGCGGAACGGCCCTTCGTCGCCCTCAACTGCGCCGCCATCCCCGAGAACCTCTTCGAGAGCGAGCTGTTCGGCCATGAAAGCGGCGCCTTCACCGGCGCCCAGGGCAAGCGCATCGGCAAGCTGGAGCACGCCAACGGCGGCACCCTGTTCCTCGACGAGATCGAGAGCATGCCCCTGGCCCAGCAGGTGAAGCTGCTGCGGGTCCTGCAGGAGCAGCAACTGGAGCGCCTGGGCTCCAACCAGAGCATCCGCATCGACGTGCGGGTGGTGGCCGCCACCAAGCCGGACCTGCGCGACGAAGTACGCGCCGGGCGCTTCCGCGAGGACCTGCTCTACCGCCTGAACGTCGCCGAGCTGCAACTGCCGCCGCTGCGGGACCGCCGCGAGGACATCCCCCTGCTGTTCGAACACTTCGCCGCCCTGGCCGGCGAACGCCTGCAGCGCCCGGTGCCGAACCTCACCCCGGCCGAGCTGGCGCACCTGCTGGCCCACGACTGGCCCGGCAACGTGCGCGAGCTGGGCAACGCCGCCGAGCGCCACGTGCTGGGGCTGGCCGCGCCGCTGGACGCCCCCCGCGAGGACAGCGCGCCGTCCCTGGCCGAGCTGATGGAAGCCTACGAGGCGCAATGCCTGCGCCAGGCCCTGGCCCGCAGCAAGGGCGACATCAAGGCGGTGATGGCGCTGCTGCAACTGCCGCGACGCACCCTCAACGAGAAGATGCAACGCCACGGCCTGGCCCGTGGCGACTTCCTCCCCGGCGAAGACGACTGAGCCATCCACAGGGCCTTCCGGCCCTGTGATCATAAATCCACCTGAACGCCAAAGGCCCCGTCAATCGGGGCCTTCAGCACTGTGGACACAGCTTTTCAACAGGTTGATACACGCTATCTGGGGAAAGCTCCCAGGCGGGGCTTTTCCACACCCCGCACCCCCTTCACTCCGCAAAATCCCTTGTATGGCGGGGCCTTGCGAAAACATGATCAGTAAATGCACAGTTTGCTCCGTGCCGCACCCGACACGGCCTGTGTACAACTGAAAACAGTTTATCCACAGATTTTTCCCCTTTAAGCGGGGACAATTGTGGACAGTACCGCCAGTGCGTCGCTCGCTGTGTGCATCCAATCGTCCTCGCACCCCTGGTCAATACGCGATCAGATCGATGAAAGCCTTATGAATAAAGGCCTGCAAGCGATTGAGCACAGCTTATCAACAGGCTGTTCCACCTGATCTGGGGACTGTTGATAGCGTGATGAACAGGCAAACACCACCGCTGCTTGCGGTGCGCCCGGGCCATCGCTCAGAATTCGTACAAACCCTTGGAGGCCTTGCAATCCCTGGCCTTCAGAGAGGTACAGACAGCTTGTACACAGGCCCTTCCACCGTTATTGGGGACGGTGTGGATAGCAGGGAGAACGCCCCTTCTGACAGGCCGACTGCCGCTCCGGCCCGGCCTGTCCGGCACACGCCAGATGCCTGCACCGTCCGGCCAGCAAGGGCTCAATTAATGATCAATCGGCTGAACAGCCCGCCAACAGTGGGTAACAGGCAGGTGCGTACAGTTTTTCCACAGGGTCTTCCCCGGATACTGGGGGCAATGTGGACAGCAAGGCCACCGGCGCAGGCCTTTTCCACACGACTGGAGTGCCCGCGCATCGATCAAAAAACGATCTAAACGCCAGAAGCCCCGCCAAATCAGGCCTCCGACGGTCTGGCTACAGCTTGTCCACAGGCTCATCCCCGGCGTTTGGGGACAGGTGTGGATCATGCAGCGGTTTTGTCCACAGTTCACAGCCGCGGAGAACCGGTGCATGGCAGGGCCCAGCTACTGATCAGAAACTGTACGAACGTATGAAAGGCCCATTGATACTGGGCTTTTTCGATCTATCCACAGCTTGGGCACAGTACCGTCCACGGGAATTGGGGACGATACCCAACAGGCCGTATCCGCTCACTTATCCCGTTGGACATTAAGTGATCAACCCTCCACAGGCAGCGTACAGCCTGGCCTCTGGCGGGGTGGCTACAGCTTTTCCACAGGCTCATCCACGCTATTTGAGGACAGTCGCCCACAGGGCGGAAGCCCATCCACAGGCCCTGCCCTGTTCAAATCCTGATCGAATGCCTGAAAGCCACGGATGACGGGGCACACGGGAAGCTGCCCACAGCTTGTCCACGCTGTGCTCCACCGGAATCGGGGATGAACACCTGCCCCTGGCACTTTCCATGTGCGGCGCGGTGCCCGGAAGCCATGCCGAAGGCATGCGCACGCCAGCACCGGGCACTCGGCAAGAACCCGCTCATTGCCCGTTCCGGCATCGGCGGGATTCCGCGCAGCGATGCCCCTCCATCGAGCCGAACCCCAGCAACGGCGCGGTCTCCGGCCCCTGGCACAGGTCCTGCTATGGCGCCTGTCCAAGCCCGGCCAGTCCGTGCACACAACAACAACGACTCGAGGAACCACGATGGAAAGCTCCAGCACCCTGACTGCCTCAGCAGCAACCCGCACCACATCCCAGCGCATCAAGTCGATCTTCAGCGGCTCGGTGGGCAACCTGGTGGAGTGGTACGACTGGTACGTCTACGCCGCCTTCTCGCTGTACTTCGCCAAGGCCTTCTTCCCCCAGGGCGACCTGACCGCCCAGCTGCTGAACACCGCCGCGATCTTCGCCGTGGGCTTCCTGATGCGCCCCATCGGCGGCTGGCTGATGGGCATCTACGCCGACCGCAAGGGCCGCAAGGCTGCCCTGCTGGCCTCGGTGCTGCTGATGTGCTTCGGCTCGCTGATCATCGCCCTGACCCCCAGCTACGAGAGCATCGGCATCGCCGCGCCCATCCTGCTGGTGATCGCCCGCCTGCTGCAGGGCCTCTCGGTGGGCGGTGAATACGGCACCTCCGCCACCTACCTGTCGGAGATGGCCACCAAGGAACAGCGCGGCTTCTACTCCAGCTTCCAGTACGTGACGCTGATCTCCGGCCAGCTCATCGCCCTGGCGGTGCTGATCGTGCTGCAGCAGACCCTGACCACCGAGCAGCTGGACAGCTGGGGCTGGCGCGTACCCTTCTTCATCGGCGCGGCCTGCGCCGTGGTGGCGATGTTCCTGCGTCGCGGCATGGAGGAGACCGACTCCTTCACCCAGAAGAAGGACAAGCCCAAGGAAAGCCTGCTGCGCACCCTGATGCGCCACCCCAAGGAAGTGCTGACCGTGGTCGGCCTGACCATGGGCGGGACCCTGGCCTTCTACACCTACACCACCTACATGCAGAAGTACCTGGTCAACACCGTGGGCATGAGCAAGGACGACTCGACCATGATCTCGGCCGCCACGCTGTTCCTGTTCATGCTGCTGCAGCCCATCGTCGGCGCGCTCTCGGACAAGATCGGCCGGCGCCCGATCCTGATCGCCTTCGGCGTGCTGGGCACCCTGTTCACCTACCCGATCCTCAGCACCCTGCACACCATCGAGACCTGGTGGGGCGCGTTCTTCCTGATCATGGCGGCGCTGGTGATCGTCAGCGGCTACACCTCGATCAACGCCGTGGTGAAGGCCGAGCTGTTCCCCACCGAGATCCGCGCCCTGGGCGTGGGCCTGCCCTACGCGCTGACCGTGTCCATCTTCGGCGGCACCGCCGAGTACATCGCGCTGTGGTTCAAGAGCATCGGCATGGAGAGCGGCTTCTACTGGTACGTGACCGCCTGCATCGCCTGCTCGCTGATGGTGTACCTGTTCATGAAGGACACCCGCACCCACTCGCGCATGAACGACGACTGATTCCCTTGGGCCGCCCTGGCCCTGGCTGCGGTTTGCCGTAGCCGTTTTATTCCGCAGACGGGCCCGCAAGGGCCCGTTTTCGTTTCTGCACGCCTCGCGCTCTACGTCCGGGCGCACATAGAACCAGTGCTTGGCTTGAGAGGTTGGGCGGGGACAGTGCCCCTTCAGGAGGCCGAGCGGAATCGTCGTGGAAGGGGTTGAGCGACATGGATGTCGCGAGAGCGCTGCCGGGCCAGGGATGGCCCGTCAGCGCGTGCCCCTGGAACGACGATGTAGCGAGGGGACCCGACGTAGTCGGGCCGTATGCAGGGGCAAGCCTTTTTGGCTCCTTTTGGGGCGACTGCCAAAAGGGGCTCGCCCGGGAGGGCGAAACAGAAAACACCAGCAGAACTCGATAATCAGCCTAACTCCCTCTCAAGTGCTGGAGAGGCATCACTCCCGCAACCGACAGGCCTCCAGCCCCGCCGAGAGGGCGGCCTCCTCCTGCGGCTCGCTGAAGATCAGCTCCAGCCGCGAATCCCGCCGCCACTCACTGGGGCGCCAGTGCAGCGGGGCGCCGTCCAGGACGTTGGCCGAGACCCAGCCTTGCGCGCTGTGGATAACCAGCTTGGCGCGGCGCCAGTCCAGGCCCTGGAGCCAGGCGGCCAGGTGCTCCGGGTCGAAGCGCTGGGACGGGTGCCAGCGCCAGCCGATGCTCCAGCCGTCCCCCTGACCGCCGGCCTGGCATACGGGCCGGGTGGGGTCTGTCCACAGGGTCGGCAAAGACGGCGGGGCACTGGGCAGCGCGAGGTTATCCACAGCCGCGCCGGCGCGCGCCGCCAGGCCGGGCAGGCGTTCCAGCGGAAGCTGGCCCTGTTCGGTCCAACACTGGGGCACCGCCGGCAGGGCCTGGGCGATACGCTGTCGAACGTCGGCTTGCAGGCCCTCGGCCTTGTTCAGCACCAGCAGCCCGGCATCTTCCAGTGCCGCCTGCTGGCTGGCGGGCAGCGGCTCGCCACGGGCCAGGGCCTGGGCATCCAGCACCACCAGGGTGGGCTGCAGGGCCAACACCACGGTCCAGGGCGCCGCAACGAGCTGCCGACGCAACTCCGCCGGGTGGCCCAGCCCGGACGGTTCGATGAACAGCCGGTCCGGCCGCGCCTTGCGCAACAGGCGCCCGAGCCCGACCTGGAAGGGCGCGCCGTTGACGCAGCAGAGGCAGCCGCCGGCCACCTCGGCCAGGCTGATACCGTCCTCGCCGGTTTCCAGCAGCGCGGCATCCAGGCCGACCTGGCCGAATTCGTTGATAAGCACCGCCCAGCGTTCGCCCACGGGGCGTTGGGCCAGCAGGTGGCGGATCAGGCTGGTCTTGCCGGCACCGAGAGGGCCGGCCACCAGGTGGGTGGGGATGTGGGTCAGCATGGGTGCCATGGTGCGGTGTCACAGTCTATGAATAACAGGACGCCTTTAAAAACGTAGGCGAGGCCGTCAGCGCAAGGCAAAAACAGGCGAAAAGCGCAGTTTACGCGCGGTAAATGAGCATATTGAGCCTGTTTTTAACGCTGCGATGACAACGCAGGTAGTTTTTAGAGGTGTCCTGAAGGCGTGATAGAGTCGCGCATCTCAACGATCCCGGTCGGTGCTTCATGCGTGTGTTCCTGCTGCCCCTGCTGCTGCTCGCCTCGTCCCAGGCCCTGGCGGAAGCCTGCATTGTCCACAGCCAGAGCGACCGGCTGGACGTGAAGGTCTGCCAGGCCAACCGCAGCATTCCCTCCCAGTTGTTCCGCGACGGCTTCTGCAAGCCGGAGATGCCGGGCCAAAAGGTGGAGGTGAGCTACGCCGAGCAGTGCCCCGAAGGGGCCTTCGGCGTCTGCCGCAACAGTCAGGTCAGCAACATCGCCTACCGCCAGGACCTCTACTACTACGGCGTCGCCAGCGACGCGCGCTACCTCAAGCCGTTCTGCGAGGGCCAGGGCAAAGGCACCTGGGAAAGCCCGTCGTCATCAGCCGGTAACAGCCAGGCGGTGAAATAGCCCCGGGTACCTCGCCCATGCCGGCTCAGCCGGCAGGGCCTCGGTGATGCAGGGCCACCTTCGGGTGGCCCTTTTTTTGACCTGTGGATAAGCACCGGCAGGCCCGCCGCCCCAGCCCGTAGGATGGGGTGAGCGGTGCGAACCCCATCGAGCACAACCACACCTGCCGCTCAGGCCAGCCAATCCAGCGTCAGCAGCAGCCGCGCCTCGCCCGGAAGGACGTCCGGCGACCTGTGGATAACCCCTCGCCCCTCGTTACCCAGCCACTTCTCGCCCTTGAACAACGCCACATGGCCGGCCGCCAGGGTCTGCCCGGCGGGTACGGCCGCGGGCTCGGCGGCGGGGTCGCCCAGGCGGCTGCGGGGCATCTGGCCTTCCTGCAGCCAGTGGCTGCCGGCACCGGCGTAGGTGGTGATCAGCCGCAGGGGCACGTGGTCGACGTGGTAGCGCGGGCACATGGCGCGGTCCAGGCGCCGCAGGCGCAGGCCGATGCGCCGGGCATCCAGCAGGCAGGCGAAGGCGCGCACCAGCCAGGCCACGTCGGCGAGGAAGCCGGCATGGCCGTCGATGTCGGCGAAGCGCCGGGCCAGGTTGCTCAGGTCGAGGGGCGCCTCCGGGTCCGGCAGTTCCAGGGTCAGGGACTCGCTCAAGGGTTCCCCGAGCCCCAGCAGGCAGCGGGCGTAGTCGCTGATGTGCAGGGGCAGCTGGCGCTCCCAGACGGCGAGGTTGACCTCGTCCCGCAGGGCTTCGCCCAGCACCGCCGGGTTGTCGCCGATGGCCGCCCGGGGCGGCGGGGGCAGGGCCAGGGCTTCCATCACGCCGCCTCCCCGACCAGGCCGCCGAAGGGATCGGGCAGGCGCGACCAGCCTTCGACGCCCTGGGCCATCTCGGCATCGTCCAGCAGGCAGTCGTCCAGCTCGGCATGCAGGCGCTCGAAGTCGATGCCCTGGCCGATGAACACCAGTTCCTGGCGGCAGTCGCCCACCTGCGGATCCCAGTGCTTGAAGATCGCTTCCAGCCCTTCTTCGTCCTGGGGCCACTGCTCGCGCGGGATGAAGCGCCACCAGCGCCCGGCATGGCCGTAGCGCATCAGGCCGCCGGCCTGGGACCAACTGCCGGCCTCGCGCCAGGCGCTGGCCAGCCAGAAGAAGCCCTTGGAGCGCAGCAGGCGGCCGTTGCGCCATTCGCGGTTGAGGAAGGCGTGGAAGCGCTCGGGGTGGAACGGCCGCCGCGCCCGGTAGGCGCTGGAGGCGATGCCGTAGGCTTCGGTCTCCGGCTGGTGTTCGCCGCGCAGCTCCTTGAGCCAGCCCGGCGCGCGGGCGGCCCGCTCGAAGTCGAAGCGGCCGGTGTTGAGCACCTTGTCCAGCGGCACGCGGCCCATGCTCATGGGCAGGATCTCCGCCTCGGTGTTGAGCCGCTGGAGGATGGCGGTCAGCTCCTCGCGCTCGGCCTGGCTGATGAGGTCGATCTTGCTGATGAGGATGACGTCGGCGAACTCCACCTGGTCGATCAGCAGGTCGGTGATGGCGCGCTCGTCGTCCTCCCCCAGGGTTTCGCCACGGCTGGCCAGGCTCTCGGCCTGGTGGAAGTCGCGCAGGAAGTTCACCCCGTCCACCACGGTGACCAGGGTGTCGAGGCGGGCGACGTCGGACAGGCCGCGCCCGTCCTCGTCGAGGAAGGTGAAGGTCTCGGCCACCGGCAAGGGTTCGGAGATGCCGGTGGACTCGATCAGCAGGTAGTCGAAGCGGCCTTCGCGGGCCAGCCGGCCGACCTCTTCCAGCAGGTCCTCGCGCAGGGTGCAGCAGATGCAGCCGTTGCTCATCTCCACCAGGCGCTCTTCGCCCCGGTTGAGGCTGACGTCGCGCTGGACCTCGCTGCCGTCGATGTTGATCTCGCTCATGTCGTTGACGATCACGGCGACCCGCAGGTGCTCGCGGTTCTTCAGGATCTGGTTGAGCAGGGTGCTCTTGCCGGCTCCCAGGAAGCCGGACAGCACGGTGACGGGAAGACGCTCTTGCATGGCGGAATCCTCTTCAGGGCACGGTTATGAGTTCAGGCGTCGCGCAGGTGCCGTTCGCGACGCTCTTCGCGCTCCTTGGCCTCGATGCACAGCTCGGCGGTGGGCCGCAGCAGCAGGCGGCGCAGGCCGATCGGCTCGCCGGTCTCCCGGCACCAGCCGTACTCGCCACGGGCGAGGCGGTCCAGGGCGCTGTCGATCTTGTCCAGCAGCTTCTTTTCCCGTTCCAGGCGGCGCAGTTGCCACTGGCGCTGCTCTTCGCGGGCGGCCACGTCGACCTCGTCGCTGGCGGGCTCGATCTCCCGCAGCTCGTTCATCTCGTTGTCGATGCGCGTACGCAGGTCGTCCCGCTGGGCCTCCAGCAGGCGCTGGAAGAAGGCTTGCTGGGCGTCGTCCATGTACTGCTCGTCCGGTTGGCTGAGCAGGTCGTCTTCGCTGGTGATGAGGTGCATGGCTTCGGCAAGGGTGGCTTGATTTTCAAGTGTTATAACATAACATATCGAATTCCCCGCAAGCCGAGCCCGACGATGAACGACCTCTCCCTGCCCGACGTGGCCAGCCAGACCCAGGCCACCCTCGCCCCGCTGGACCGCGTCGGCATGGCCGGCATCCGCTTGCCGTTGCAGGTGGCCGGGCAAGCCGTGCAGGCGCGGGTGGAAGCCAGCGTCAGCCTCGACACCCCAGGCGTACGCGGCATCCACATGTCGCGGCTGTACCTGGCGCTGGAGGCCCTGGCCGGCGAGGAGCTGACCCTCACCGCCCTGCAGGCGCTGCTGCAGCACTTCCTCGACAGCCACCAGGGCCTGTCCCTCTCGGCACACCTGCGGGTGGCCGGTGAGCTGCTGCTCAAGCGTCCGGCGCTGGTCAGCCCGCTGTCGGGGCACAAGGCCTACCCCTTCGAAATCGCGCTGAGCCTGGATCCACGGGGGTTTCACGTGGAACTCATGCTGGAACTGGGCTACTCCTCCACCTGCCCGTGCTCGGCGGCGCTGTCACGGCAGATGACCCAGCGTGCCTTCAGCGAACGCTTCGCCGGGCAGGCACCCACCTGGGAAGCCCTGCATGAATGGCTGGGCAGCGAAGCGGCCATGCCCGCCACGCCCCACAGCCAGCGCAGCAAGGCGCGGCTGTGGCTGCGCCCGGCGGACCCGCTTCAGGCGCCGGACTGGATCGAGCTGGTGGACCGCTGCGAAGCCGCCCTGGGCACGGCGCTGCAGACTGCCGTGAAGCGCGCCGACGAGCAGGCCTTTGCGCTGGCCAATGGCCACAACCTGATGTTCTGCGAGGACGCCGCGCGGCGCCTGGCCGAGCCCCTGCGGGCGCTGCCGGACCTGGCTGCATTCAAGGTGCGTGTGGAGCACGAGGAGAGCCTGCACGCCCACGACGCCGTGGCGGAAATCCACTGGCTCTGGACCTGAGCCCCCTTCCCCGCCCGGCCCCCTCCAACTGCCCTTCCCGCTCCCAGGCCGTGGCATTGCGCCCGGCCTGAGGCCCCCGGCTGCCCCTGTCCCCATGGCGGGCGGATTACGGAATTGTAATCAGCGCCTCATCTCCGGGTTATCCGGCGCTTGCCACGATAGCCCCGCCGCGCGCCGCCCGCGTGAGCGTCGGCGTGTTCGATAACAACAACGACATGGCCTCCACGACCTGCCATACACGAACAGGAGCATCCGATGATCCAATCCGCACGGGCCCCTCTGGCCCTCTTCGTCGCCCTCGCCGCCAGCACACCCCTGCAGGCCGCTGAGCAGAAGCCCGAAGGCTTCATCGAAGGCAGCAGCCTCACCGTCCTCAACCGCAACTTCTACATGAACCGGGACTTCCGCCACGGCCAGTCCAGCCCCACCGACAACGGCTACACCGAAGCCTGGGCCCACGGTGTGATCGCCACCTTCCAGTCCGGCTTCACCGAAGGCACGGTAGGGGTCGGCATCGACGCCTTCGCCATGCTCGGCCTGAAGCTGGACACCGGCGACGGCCGCTACGGCCCGGGCGGCAGCGTCAACCTGCTGCCGGTGAACAGCCGGGGCGAGGCCGAGGACCGCTACTCCAAGACCGGCGGCGCCCTGAAGGTGCGGGCCTTCGACACCGTGCTCAAGGCCGGCGACGTGTTCCCCACCACCCCGGTGGTGCACTACGGCGACGCCCGCCTGCTGCCGGAGAGCTTCCGTGGCGTGACCCTGGAAAACACCAGCCTGGAGGGCCTGAAGGTCCAGGCCGGGCGCCTGCACGCCATGAGCCAGCCCCAGGAAAGCGGCATGCGCGGCAACTTCGCCACCTTCTACGCCGGCCGCGTGGACGCCCCCTGGGTGGCCTACCTGGGCGGTGACTACCAGGTGAACGAGTACCTGGGCCTGAGCCTCTACAGCAGCCGCCTCAAGGACGCCTGGAACCAGCACTACGCCGGCCTCCAGCTGGAGTACCCGCTGGGCGAGGACCTGGCCCTGATCGGCGGCCTCAACCTGTACAAGGCCACCGACGAAGGGCGCCGCCTGCTGGGCACGTTCGACAACACCATCTACAGCGGCAAGGTCGGCGTGCGCTACGGCGCCCACACCCTGGCGCTGTCGCACCAGCGCAACACCGGTGACGACGACTTCGACTACCTGCGCCAGTCCGACTCGATCTTCCTCGACAACTCCATCCAGTACAGCGACTTCAACTCGCCGAAGGAGCGCTCCTGGATGCTCCGCTACGACCTGGACATGGCCGCCTACGGCGTGCCGGGCCTGAGCTTCATGACCCGCTACGCCCGCGGCACCGACGCGGACTACTCCCACGCCAACAGCACCTACATGCGCCGCGACGGCAACGGCGACCCGCTGGTGGACCAGAAGCGCTGGGAGCGCGACATCGAGGCCCGCTACGTGGTGCAGAGCGGCTCGCTGAAGGACCTGTCCCTGCGCCTGCGCCAGGCCACCACCCGCGCCACCGACTTCGAGTCGGACCTGGACGAGGTGCGCCTGATCGTCGAGTACCCGCTGAACGTACTCTGACGGGCCGTCCGGGCCGGCCCACGGGGGTCGGCCCGGATATCAAAGATGTAATCCGCGCCTCACCGTCCTGTTAGCTTCCGCTCCTTAGCATGGGCCTCGTGGTTCGACGCCAATCCCGAAAGATGAACGAGGTTACCCCCATGAAAGCCAGTCTTCTCCTGATCGCCCTGCTTGGCCTGAACGCCACCGCCGCCCTCGCCGAAGACGGCTCGGAACGCGCCCAGCAGATGGTCCAGGCCGCCCGCGATGCCCAGCTCGCCCGCCCGGCCGACGACAGCCAGACACTCACCGCCCAGCGCGACGCCGACAAGGCCGAGGCCAGGGGCGCCGAACGCGCCAACAACTGATTTCCCCAGGCAATACGTCCACCTCCCGCTTCCGCTCCTTTGGATGGGGTGGACCCTGAGGCGCCCCGGATGGGCGCCTTTTTTTGTGGCCGTCCGGTCGCAAATCCTCTCCCTCCTCTCTCCAGCGACCGATTGCCACGCCACGGCCCGCCGTGCGCCAGGTCCGCTTCTTGCCCCGGCAAACCCGCTACAGTCTCGCCACCCCAACAGGGAGGGAGACTGATGACCGAGAACTGGGATTTCTATTTCGCCCGGGTGGATGACCGCCCGGCATCGCTGTTTGTCGACCTGGGTGCCGTGGAAGAGGCGCCGATCGAGCGCCTGCCGGCCATGGCCTATGTGCGCGTGGAGATGAACGCGCCACGGGGCGACGGCCTGTCGAGCAACGAGGAGTACGACGCGCTGATCGCGCTGGAGGACGCCGTGCTGCCGAAACTGGAGGATGCCGACCACGCCTACGTCGGGCGTTGCACCACCAACGGCTGCCGCGACTTCTTCTTCTACACCGCCCACCCGCAAGGCTGGGAAGCCCGCGTGGCCGAGGCGTTCCGGGGCTTCCCGGACTACCGCTTCGAGGCCGGCAGCAACCCCGACCCGGGCTGGTCGACCTACCTGGAGTACCTGTACCCCAGCGCCATCGACCACCAGTGCATCCAGAACCGCCGGGTCTGCCAGACCCTGGAACAGAACGGCGACCGCCTCGACACCCCGCGTGACATCGACCACTGGGCCGAATTCGCCGAGGCCGGCGACGCCCAGGCCTTCGCCAACCGCGCCCAGGCCCTGGGCTTCTCGCTGCGGGTGCCGATCGCGGCCAACGAAGACGGGCAGTACAGCGTGCACCTGTGGCGCAAGGACCTGCCCTCCTTCGCCGAGATCGACAGCGTCACCCTGCCGCTGTTCCACCTGGCCGAGGACCACGGTGGCCGCTACGACGGCTGGGAAACCCAGCTGGTCAGCGCCGACTGACACCACCGGCGCCACCCGCGAACTCGGGTGGCGCCGCCCGGGTCAGCCGCGCTCGTCGGCTTCGTCCTCTTCCTCGTCGCGCTGGTGCGCACGCAGGTAGAGCGCCGGCAGCACCAGCAGCGTCAGCGCCGTGGACGAAAGGATGCCGCCGATCACCACGGTGGCCAGCGGCCGCTGCACCTCCGCCCCGGTGCCGGTGGCCAGCGCCATGGGCACGAAACCGAGGGAGGCCACCAGGGCCGTCATCAGCACCGGCCGCAGCCGGGTCAGCGCCCCTTCGTTCACCGCATCCACCAGCGAACGCCCCTCCTCCCGCAGGTTGCGGATGAACGCCAGCATCACCAGGCCATTGAGCACCGCCACCCCGGACAGGGCGATGAAGCCGACCCCGGCGGAGATCGACAGGGGGATGTCCCGCAGCCACAGCGCCAGCACCCCTCCGGTGAGGGCAAAGGGGATGCCGGTGAACACCAGCAGGCCGTCCTTGACGTTGTTGAACATCATGAACAGCAGGGTGAAGACCAGCAGCAGCGCCACCGGCACCACCACCTGCAGGCGCCGCGCGGCCGATTGCAGCTGTTCGAACTGGCCGCCCCAGGTGGTCCAGTAGCCGGCCGGCACCTGCACTTCGGCCTGGATGCGCGCCTCGGCCTCGGCCACGAAGGAGCCGATGTCGCGGCCGCGCACGTTGGCGCTCACCACCACCAGGCGCTTGCCGTTCTCGCGGCTGACCTGGTTCGGCCCCAGCTCCAGGTCGAGGGTGGCCACGTCCCCCAGGGGGATGAAGGCGATGCCGTCCGCCGCGCCGCCGGGCAGCGGCAGCAGCAGGCGCGACAGGCCCTGCGGGTCGGTGCGCAGCCCCTCGTCGAGGCGCACCACCAGGTCGAAGCGGCGGTCACCCTCGAACAGGGTGCCGGCCTGGCGACCACCGACGGCCATGGCCAGGGTGTCCTGCACGTCGCCGACGTTGAGGCCGTAGCGCGCGGCCTTGTCGCGGTCGATGTTGACGGTGAGCACCGGCAGCCCGGAGGTCTGCTCCACCTTCACCTCGGAGGCACCGGGCACCTGCTGCAGGGTCGTGGCGATGCGCTGGGCGGTGCTGCCGAGCACGTCCATGTCGTCCCCGAAGACCTTCACCGCCACGTCGCTGCGCACCCCGGAGATCAGCTCGTTGAAGCGCAGCTGGATCGGCTGCGACAGCTCGTAGTTGCTCCCCGGCACGCCGGCCGCCACCTGCTGGATCTCGGCCACCAGCGCCTCGCGGCTCTTGCCCGGGTCCGGCCATTGCTCGCGCGGGCGCAGCATCACGTAGGCGTCGGAGATGTTCGGCGGCATCGGGTCGGAGGCGATCTCGGCGGTGCCGGTGCGGGCGAACACCCGCAGCACCTCCGGCACCTGCGCCACCAGGGCGCGTTCCAGGCGCTGCTGCATGTCCAGCGACTGGCCGAGGCCGGTGCCGGGCACGCGCAGGGCCTGCAGGGCGAAATCACCCTCGCTGAGGCTGGGGACGAACTCGCTGCCCATGCGGCTGGCCAGCACGCCGGCACCGAGCACGCTGGCGGCCGCCAGGGCGAAGGCCAGGTTGCGCCGGCGCATCACCCAGGCCAGCACCGGGGCGTAGCCGCGCCGGGCGGCACGCATCACGGCGTTCTCTTCCTCGCGCACGCGGCCGGTGATGAACAGGGCGATGGCCGCCGGGACGAAGGTGACCGAGAGGATCATCGCGCCGAACAGGGCGATCACCACGGTGAAGGCCATGGGGTGGAACATTTTCCCCTCGACCCCGGTGAGGGCGAAGATCGGCAGGTACACCACCATGATGATCAGCTGGCCGAACACCAGGGCCCGGCGCGCCTCGCGGGAGGCGGCGAACACCTCGTGCAGGCGCTCGCTGCGGGTCAGCAGGCGGCCATGGCGCTGCTGGGCGTGGGCCAGGCGGCGGATGGCGTTCTCCACGATCACCACCGCGCCGTCGACGATGATGCCGAAGTCCAGCGCGCCCAGGCTCATCAGGTTGGCGCTGACCTTGTTGGCGAACATGCCGGTGAAGGTGAAGAGCATCGACAGCGGGATCACCAGGGCGGTGATCAGCGCCGCACGGATGTTGCCGAGGAACAGGAAGAGCACAGCCACCACCAGGATGGCGCCCTCGATCAGGTTCTTCTTCACCGTGGCGATGGCCTTGTCCACCAGGTGGGTGCGGTCGTACACCGGCACCGCCACCACGCCGGCGGGCAGGCTGCGGTTGACGCTCTCCAGGCGCTCGGCCACCGCCTGGGAGACGCTGCGGCTGTTCTCGCCGATGAGCATGAACACGGTGCCCAGCACCACCTCGCGGCCGTTCTCGGTGGCGGCGCCGCTGCGCAGCTCCTCGCCGATGGCCACCCGCGCCACGTCGCGCACGCGGATGGGCGTGCCCTCGCGCTGGGTGACGACGATGGCGGCGATGTCCTCGATGCCCTCCAGCTGGCCGGGGGCACGGATGGTCAGCTGTTCGCCGTTGCGCTCGATGAAGCCGGCGCCGACGTTGGCGTTGTTGCGCTCCAGGGCGGTGACCAGGTCCGCCAGGGTGATGCGGTAGGCGGCCAGGCGCGCCGGATCGGGAGCGACCTGGAACAGCTTGGCGTGGCCGCCGATGGTGTTGATCTCGGCGACGCCGGGCACGGTGCGCAGCTGCGGCTTGATGATCCAGTCCTGGATCACCCGCAGGTCGGTGGCGCTGTAGGGCGTGCCGTCGGCCTTGAGGGCGCCCTCCTCGGCTTCCACCGTCCACAGGAAGATTTCGCCGAGGCCGGTGGAGATCGGCCCCATGACCGCCTCGGCGCCTTCGGGCAATTGCTCGCGGGCCGTCTGCAGGCGCTCGTTGACCAGTTGCCGGGCGAAGTACAGGTCGGTGCCGTCTTCGAAGGTGACGGTGACCTGGGACAGCCCGGAGCGGGACAGCGAGCGGGTCTGCTTCAGGTGCGGCAGGCCGGCCATGGCGGTCTCGATGGGGAAGGTGATGCGCTGCTCGGTCTCCAGGGGCGAAGAGCCGGGCGCGGCAGTGTTGATCTGCACCTGGACGTTGGTGATGTCGGGGACGGCGTCGATGGGCAGTTTCTGGTAACTGGCGATGCCCAGGCCGGCCATCGCCAGCACGGCGAGCATCACCAGCAGGCGCTGCTCGATGGCGAAGCGGAGAATGCGTTCGAACATGGTGGCTACTCGTCAGTGGGCGTGGTCGGCGCTGGCCTTGCCCAGCTCGGACTTGAGGGTGAAGCTGCCGGCGGCGGCCAGCTCGACCCCCGCCTCCAGCCCGTCGCTCACCTCCACGAAGCCCTGGTCGCGGGCCCCCAGGGTCACCGGGCGGGTAGCGAAGCCGGTGTCGGTGCGGACGAACACCACGCTGCGGTCCTCCACCGTCTGCACGGCGGCCTCGGGCACGGCGACGGGCACCTCGCGGGTGTCGGTGGCCAGCTGCACGCTGACGAACAGCCCCGGGCGCCAGGCCAGTTCCGGGTTCTCCAGGGTGGCGCGGGCGGTGGCGGTGCGGCTCTGCTCACCCAGCAGGCTGCCGACGTAGGCCACCGAGCCGGCCACTTCCGCCCCCAGGTCGCGGGCGCTGACGGTGACCGGGCGGCCCACGCGGACCCGTGCCAGGTCACGGGGCGAGACGCTGAAGGTGGCCCAGACGCGGGACAGGTCGGAGAGGGTGAAGGCGGCACTGCTCTCGTTCACCACCTCGCCGGGCACCAGGTGCTTCTCCACCACCATGCCGGCGAAGGGCGCGCGCAGCTCGTAGCGGTTGCCACCGCCCTGGGCGAGGCTGCCACTGAGGGCGCTGACCTTCTGCCGGGCGTTGCCCAGGGCGATCTCGGCCTCATCCAGGGCCTGGCGCGCCAGCAGGTAGTCCTGCTCGGCGGAGATGCCTTCCTGCCACAGCTGGCGCTCGCGCTCGAAGGTGGTGCGGGCCAGGCGCACGCGGCGTTCGGCGGCGGCCAGTTCGCTGCGCTGCTCGGACACCTGGGGGCTGGCGATCACCGCCAGCAGGTCGCCCTTCTGCACCGCCTGGCCGAGGCCGACGCTGACCTGCTCGACCACGCCGGCGGCACGGGGGAACAGGTGGGCGGTGCGGTCCTCGTCCAGGCGGATCTCGCCGGGCAGGGCCAGGCGCTGGCTGAGGGCGCGGGGAGCGGCCTTCACCAGCTCGATGCCGGCGGCCTGGATCTGCGCGGGGCTGAGGGCGATGGCGCCCTCCTCCTCATCGTGGTCGCCGCCCTCCTCGTCGGCATGGGCCGAGGGCGGCGGGTCGTCGGTGGCCTGGGGCGACGGGCTGCCGATGGCCGGCAGCAGGGTGGCGCCCGCGCCCAGGCCGAGGGCGAGCAGCAGGCCGAGGGCGAGGCCTCGTTTCATGTCCATGGGGTGTCCTCTCGAAGGGAAACGATGATGTGCAAGGCGCGGTAGAGGTCGTGGCGGCACCAGTGGCCGTCGGGCTCGCTGGGTACGCCGGGGGCGTAGCCGCAGCCCGCCACCAGCACCAGCAGGCCGAGCCAGGGGTGGCGACGGGGCATGCTTCAGGCCGGGCCGTCGAGGCCCGACAGGTCGCCGTAGAGGCGCTCCAGGCTGGCCCAGGCCTCGGTGGCCTCGGCCATGGCCTGCAGGTAGCGGTTGCGCGCGTCGATCAGTGTGCGCTGGGCGTCGAGCACGTCGAGGAAGGCCAGCTTGCCCATGCGGAAGCCACGGGTGGCGCTGTCCACCGCCTGCTGAGCAGCCGGCAGGATGCTGCGGTCGTGGGCGTCGATGGCGGCCTGGGCACGGCGCCATTGCTCCAGGGCCATGGCCACGTCGCCGCGCAGGCGCAACTCGGTGGCGTTGCGCAGGTCGCGGGCCTGGTCGGCGCGGCGGCTGGCGGAGAGCACGTTGCCCTGGTTGCGGTCGAATAGCGGCAGCGGCAGCGACACCCCCACCAGGTTCACCCGCTGGCGGTCCTCGGCGCTGTACTGGCTGCCGATGCTGACGGTGACGTCGGGGTAGCGCCGGGCCTTCTCCAGGTCCAGGCCGGCCTCTTCCCGCGCCACGTCGGCCAGCGCCAGGCGCAGGTCGGCGGTGTCACCCAGGCGGGCCAGCAGGCGGGCTTCGGCCGGGGGGGACGGCAACGGACCGAGGCGCCCGGCGACCCGCTCGAAGCCGGGCCGTGGCTCGCCCATGAGCGTGGCGAGGCGCTGGTAGGCCTGGCGCTGCTCGGTGCGGGCACGGTCGCGCTCCAGGGTCAGCTCGTCCTGCTGGACCTGGGCCCGCAGTGCTTCCATGGGGGCGGCCTTGCCGGCGCGGATGCGCGCCTGGGCCACCGTCAGGCCGCGCTCGGCCAGGGCCAGGGAGGCGTCGGCCAGCTCGCTGCGCGCCTGGGCACGCAGGGCCGCCTGGAAGGCCAGCAGGGTGTCGGCGCGCAAGGCATTGCGGCGCTGCTCCAGGGTCAGCTCGGCCAGGGCCTGGCCGCGCTCGGCGTAGGTGACACGGGCACCGCGCTTGCCGCCCAGTTCGAGGGGCTGGGCCAGGCTGACGCTGGTGGTGCGGGTGGCGCTGCGGGTGTCCTCCATCTCCCAGGAGAGTTCCGGGTTGGGCAGCAGCGCGGCCTGGCGGCGTTCGCCGGCGGCGATGCCCGGCCCCTGGCTGGCGGCCGCCAGTTCGGGGTTGCCCTGGTAGGCGGTGGCGAGGGCGGTGGCGAAGTCCAGCTCGGCGGCCGTGGCGAAGGGCGGCAACGCCAGGCACAGGGCCAGGACGGCCAGGCTCGGGCGCAGGCGCTTGGGGGGCTTGGGTCGGTACACGGTGGAAGTCCTCTGCGTCTTGGAAGCGATCAACGCCTGGCAACTTCCAGGGGTTGATCCGATAACGCCGGGGACTCTAGGGCGGGGCACTTATCCCCAGGGTGACGCACGGATTACAAATATGTAATGCCCGTTCCGGGGGCACTTATCTGGTTTAGCATCGCACCGCCCCGAACAACTTCCGGGCAACTTCCGTAGCAACTTGAAACAACTACCGGTGTTATCCACAGGCCTTACGCCGCGCTGAAAGCCTCGTGGCAGGCGGCGCTGGCGGGTCTGATCGCTTGACCTTGAAGTGACTACAGGGTTTAGCCTGCGCAACTTTCCGGTCGTTTTTCTTAATTGACTTATTTATCGCTGCCCTCTTGTTCGAACAATGAGCCGGGCACTTTTCCTTCTATATGCAGGATGAATTCCCATGCGGATCCTTATTGTCGAGGATGAGCCCAAGACAGCCGATTACCTCTACCAGGGCCTGAGCGAAAGCGGTTATGTGGTGGACGCTGCCCATACCGGCGTCGACGGCCTGCACCTGGCCCGCCAGCACCAGTACGATCTGGTCATCCTCGATGTGAACCTGCCGCAGATCGACGGCTTCGGCGTGCTCGGCCAGTTGCGCCAGGACACCGCCACGCGGGTGCTGATGCTCTCGGCCCGGGGCCGCCTGGCGGACAAGGTGAAGGGCCTGGACCTGGGTGCCGACGACTACCTGGTGAAGCCCTTCGAGTTTCCCGAGCTGCTGGCACGGGTGCGCAGCCTGCTGCGGCGCGCCGAGCAGATCGCCGTGCCGGAGGTGCTGCGGGTGGCCGACCTGGAGCTGGACCCGGGGCGCCACCGGGCCTTCCGCGGCAGCCAGCGCATCGACCTGACCACCAAGGAATTCGCCCTGCTGCACCTGCTGATGCGCCGCGCCGGCGAGGTGCTGTCGCGCACCCAGATCATCTCGCTGGTGTGGGACATGAACTTCGACTGCGACACCAACGTGGTGGAGGTCTCCATCCGACGCTTGCGGGCGAAGATCGACGACCCGTTCGAGAACAAACTTATCCACACCCTGCGCGGCGTCGGCTACGTGCTGGAAGACCGCGGATGAAGCCGGCCAGCCTGTCCGTCCGGCTGGGGCTGGCGGTCGGCGCGATGGGCGCCGTGCTGGTGGTGGTGCTGGCCCTGCTGGCCGTCTATGGGCTGGACGGGGCGCTGGATGCCCGCGCCCGCGAGGCCCTGGAGAGCAAGCTGAAGCAGATCGAGCACAGCCTGGCGCTGGATCTGGGCAACAGCCTGCGGCCCCACGTGGTGGGCGACCAGATCAAGGGCCACGACGACCTCAGCCTGGCGCTGTTCGATGCCCGCACCGGCGGGCCGGTGCGCCTGGAGCTGGGGCGCCTGCCGCTGTCGGAACGCCTGCGGGACCTGCCGGCGGGCCCGGAGGTGCGCTACCGCACCCTGTACCTGGAGGACGGCAGCGAGGTGCTGGCGGCCTACCGCGAGCTGGTGCTGCCCGACGGCCAGGCGGTGCGCCTGTTCCTCAACCTGGACCGGCGCAGCGACCGCGCCCTGCTGGCGGCCTACCTGCGCTCGGCGCTGGCGACGCTGCCGCTGGTGCTGTTGCTGATCGGCTGCGGCGCCTGGCTGGTGGTGCAGCGCGGCCTGGCGCCGCTGGCACGCTTCCGCCGGGTGGCGGCGAAGGTCTCCACCGAGGACCTCTCCCACCGCCTGCCCGTGGCGTCGCTGCCCCGGGAGCTGGGGGAGCTGGCGCAATCCATCAACCTGATGCTGCACCGCCTGGACGGCGGCGTGCAGCAGCTGGCGCAGTTCTCCGACGACCTGGCCCATGAGCTGCGTTCGCCCATCAGCAACCTGATGGGCCAGGCCCAGGTGACCCTCTCCCGCGAGCGCCCGCCGGAGGTCTACAAGGCGGTGCTGGAGTGCTGCACCGAGGAGCTGGAGCGCCTGGCGCGGATCGTCACCGACATGCTCTTCCTGGCCCAGGTCAGCCACCCGGCGGCGCTGGTGCCCATGACCCCGCTGGATCTCGGCGCCGAGGCGCGCCGGGTGGCCGACCTGTTCACCCTGCCCGCCGACGACAAGCAGCAGGTGCTGGTGGTGGAGGGCGAAGGCCAGGTGCTGGGGGACCGGCTGATGGTGCAGCGGGCGCTGTCCAACCTGCTGTCCAACGCCATCCGCCACAGCCCGCCGCGCAGTTGCATCCACCTGGAGGCCCGCCGGGAAGGCGACAGCCTGGTGATGGCGGTGCGCAACCCGGGCCCGGGCATTCCCCCGCAGCACCTGCCCCACCTGTTCGAGCGCTTCTATCGGGTCGACCCCGGCCGCGCCCGGGCGGACGGCGGCACCGGCCTGGGCCTGGCCATCGTGCGTTCGATCATGAGCCTGCACCGGGGCTCGGTGGAGGTAAGCAGCGAACCGGCCGGCCCTACGGAGTTCCGCCTGCGCTTCCCGGCGGCTGGCTAAGAACGACGCCCTCACCGGGTTGCCGCCTCGATCAACAACCAAGGCCCTGGCGGGTCGCTAGAATGGCGACCCATTTTCCAGGCCAACACGGACGTTTCATGCATCGGCACACCATCGCGCCGCGCCACGACTGGTGCGAGCAAGCCTCGACGCTCGGCTTCCACTTCCACTCCATCGGCGGCGAACCCTACTGGGATGAAAGCGTCTGCTACCGCTTCAGCCTGCGGCAGATCGAGGACGACATCGAGGCACCCAGCGCCGAGCTGGAGGCCATGTGCCTGGCCCTGGTGGAAGACGCGGTGGAGAGCGAAGCCCTGCTGCGGCGCATGGCGGTGCCCGAGGCGCACTGGACGCTGATCCGCGACAGCTGGCGTACACGCGAGCCGGCGCTGTACGGGCGCATGGACCTGACCTACGACGGCCAGGGCCCTGCGCGTTTCTACGAGTACAACGCCGACACCCCGACCGGCCTCTACGAGGCGGCCTTCTTCCAGTGGGTCTGGCTGGAGCAGTGCCGCGAGCGCGGCGTGCTGCCGGAGCGAGCCGACCAGTACAACCTCATTCAGGATGCGCTGGTCGAGCGCCTGCAGCGCATCGGCCTGGCGGGTGAGCCCTTCCACCTGGCCTGCTGCCGCGACCACATCGAGGACGAGGGCACCGTCACCTACCTGGCCGACTGTGCCAACCAGGCCGGCCTGCAGCCCCATCTGCTGTACATCGACGACATCGGCCATGTGCCCGGCAAGGGCTTCGTCGACCTGCACGACCAGCCGCTGATCCAGCTGTTCAAGCTCTACCCCTGGGAGTGGCTGCTGGAGGAGGACTTCGCCCACCATCTGGCCCGGAGCCGGACGCGCTTCATCGAGCCCGTCTGGAAGACCCTGCTATCGAACAAGGCGATCTTGCCGCTGCTCTGGCAGCGCCATCGCGGCCACCCCAACCTGATCCCGGCCTGCTTCGCCGATGAGCCGGATGCGGCCCTGCTGGGCCCGCGCTGGGTGCGCAAGCCGTTCTTCTCCCGCGAGGGGGCGAACATCCAGGTGGAAAGCGAGGGCGGTGTGGAGCTGGCGACGCCCGGCCCCTACGAGCAGGGGCCGGCGATTCTGCAGAGCTGGTGTCCGCCGCCCTGCATGGGTGGGGAGCACCCCATCATCGGCAGCTGGCTGGTCGGTGGCCGGCCCGTGGGCATGGGCATTCGCGAAGACCGCAGCGCCATCACCCAGGACAGCTCACGCTTTGTTCCGCACTACATCCTCGATTGAACGCCCGCGCAGCAGGGCCTCGGCCCGCCTCAGTGCCTGATGCTGCAGGCAGAAACCGGCCAGGGCGCTGGCCAGCCAGGCGGCAGCCAGCGCCATTGCAGCAAGGAGCAGGCCGGCGAGCGAGCCAACGATCAGCAGGATGACCAGCAGGCAGGTGCCCACCGTTACCCCCGCGATCCACCAGGCGTCCACGGCCCAGAAGCTGCGCAGGTAGGCGCGCAATGGGCTGGGTCGGTAGGGCTGAAGCTTTTGCAGCCGTTGCCAGTTGATCCCCAACAGTCGCTCGGCGGCCATGGGCAACAGGCGCTCCTGCGGTGACGCGTCGGTCGCGGCGGCATCCGCTGGCTTCTGGCGGGCGCGTGCCAGCTCGGCCAGCGCCTTCAGGTCGAGCACCTCACCACT
The DNA here is from genome assembly GCF_006715895.1 of Pseudomonas sp. SLBN-26. NCBI lineage: Bacteria > Pseudomonadati > Pseudomonadota > Gammaproteobacteria > Pseudomonadales > Pseudomonadaceae > Pseudomonas > Pseudomonas sp. SLBN-26. Next base: position 4,430,760 of record NZ_VFOB01000001.1, on the reverse strand, counting down.
GTTCAGGTGCCACAGCCGCCGCTGCTGCGGGTTGAACAGGTAGGTCTCCACGTAGCTGCCGCAACACAGGCTGTAACCCAGGAAAGCCAACCAGAGGACGGTCCAGACCAGCAACGTCAGCTCGTAGTTGCCCACGGGCCAGGGCGGCAGGTCACAGGCCAGCTGCGCGGCGAACATCAGGCCGATCACCAGCGGCGTCATACAGCCCAGCATCAGGGTCAACCCATGGGTGGCGCCGACCAGCATGGCACTGCCGCTGGCCGAGTCGACGCGCACGATGCGAGGCTCCGACACGTCGAGCGGGCCGCCATTTTCGGTCACCAGGGTTGCTTTCAGGTATTCATTTGCCATCGGTGCGCACCATCAGCAATTGCCAACTGTCATCACGCCACAGCGCAGGCTCATCGCGGGGCTGCTGGTCAGCCGGCAACACCACCACCGCAAAGGGCGTCTGGCCCAGCGTGAACTCGCCCAACTGCAAGGCCGGGGACTTGCCTCCCAGCTGCAGGTCGACCCCCACCAACGCAGTGACGTTCTCGGTCCGAGGCTGGCTCGCCCACCAGGCCTGCCAGGCATGCAAGCCCGCCAGGTTCGAGCCGGCCAGCTTGATCCGCCCATCGGTATGCAACGCCAGCAGGCCGGTGGGCCAGGACTCGCTGGCCCCCCACTGGCCATCCGGTCGGGCCGGCAACGGTTGCTGGCGCAGGGTCGCCCAGAGCTCGGCGAGCTTTTCCAGTTCGACCGGCCTGGCGTCCACCAGGGCCTTGACCAGTGGCGACTCGGCGCGCAGGTCGACGTCATCGGTGGGTCTGCTCTGACGGGCGAAACTCCTGACCTGCATGTGCAGCATCCGCCCATGCTCCCAGGTACGGTCATGGGTCCAGAAGATCGAGGTCGTCATCCACCTCACGCCTTCCTCGGTCACCTCTATGCCGCCGCACTGCGTAAACGCCCGCAAAGGGGCCGCAAGACGCACCAGCACGGGCGCCCGGCAGGTAGGGGCAAGACCGAGGGATTCCAGGCTCTGCCATTCGCGACTGTTCGGCAGGCGCACCCGCAGCCGGTCGGGCTTTTCGGCGATGAGCCGACGCAGCTCCTCGAGACGTGCATCGGCCTCGCCAATGCTGCTATCCAGACCCGCTGCCTGGGCGATCGAGTTGCCGAAGAGGCAACCAAGCACTAGGCCAATCCGTATCCACATGATCGGTTACCCGCTGGCCATGGCCAGGCTGCTGCGGGCCGTCGCGCCGAACCCGCCGCGGCTGGCAACGCCTTGGAGGCGCGTCGGCAATTGCCCGCTCTGGAACTGCTGGGCATAACCGGACGCCTGCAACTGGCTGCGATGCACGCTGGCCTGGCGGGTACGCTGATCCCCCAGGTACTGGCCCTGGCCGGTGAACAGGTGCAGGTTGCGGCCACCACTGCCGTAGTAGCCACCGTAATGGCCACTGACGTAGGTGCCGCTGCCATAGAGGGTGTCTTCGCTCATGCCGAAGACCGGCTGCAACTCATCGAGGCCGATCTCGCTCCAATCGTCCGGTTCGCCACTGCGCAGGCGTCTGATCAAGGCATCGCTGACCAGGAACGCCACCGGCTGGGGGCGGGCCAGGCCGTCGTCGCCCTGTGTGCAGCTCTGCACGGCGTCGGCCGCGCACCAGTCACCGACCTTGCAGTTGCCACTGATACGGATGAAGTCGCGCTCACAGGCCATGAAGCTGGTGTAGACCGGGGCCATCAGGGCCGTGCGCCGGAACGCTTCGTCGCGCAGCCGCAGGCATTGCTCGGCGGTCAGGGTGGTGCCCTGCTCGCAGACCGCCAGGCTGTCGAAGACCTGCACGTCGCGGTACATCGGGTCCCAGGCCAGCAGGACGAGGGGCGTGGCCCCCATGAGGCTGAGGGTCAGCAAGCCGGCGCGCTTCTGCCGGCGAGCGGTGTCAGGCAATGGCTGGGAGGGAGCGGCAGCAGGTGCCGAGGGCGCTTCGGCGGAGGGCATAAACAGTCCATGTTCAAGATCGAGGGGCGGATTAGAAGATGACGCTCCCCTCGGGTCAACCGCCATTGAACGGGATGTGATCCAGTCCCGGCGGCTGTGCACGGCCCACGGCGCCCGTGGCTGGAGGCCTGCCACGGTGATAATCAGGAATAAAGTCTGTTCTGTCGTGTGCCCAAACCCGGGCCTTCCAGCCCGTAAGGAAATTATTGAAAGTCTGTTCGATTTGCTAGGAATTCAGAAAAACGCTCTAACGCGTAGTAATAAAGTCTGTTCGAGCGCTTTCGAGCCACGCTCACTAATGACGCAACCTAGCCTCATTGCTGCTAGGTTCGTCTTGGTCTAGCCCTGCCAGGCGCGGCCAAGGTCATTAGCGCTCCATCTAGAAGAGGCTCGGTTCCTTAGGCTGAACTGCATTGCATCAGGCCCAAAGACTATTAGGGTCTTCTTAAGATTGGACGCAGTTGGTCCCCTATCCGGCCCCCAGTAGATCCAGGCATCGAAGAATGGCCGATCTCTCTCCTCAAGATCATGACGAAGGGTCAAGATTTGCTGCGGGGTCGGTGCCCTATCCGGGCTTGCCTCGTGCGGCACAGCTGCATTAAGTGCCTGGAAAAAATCTGAAGATTTAAATTCATTTGTGGACATGCCATGGGTCTTGAGCACGCTCATCAGATCTTGGAAGAGATCACCCAGGTAGGCGGACATGTGGAAATTGTCCGTGACCTGAAACTGAAAGAATTTAGGGTTTTCGCCACGAGACGTCATCGTCAACTCGAAGTCTCCTCTCATCGAGAAAAGGCAATCAAAGGTCGCAGCTCCGTTTACAAAGAGGAACTGCTGAATATCTATACCTAACGCAATCATGCTTCGCGCCAATCGCTCAAGCCCGGTCATATGCATACATTCATTCCTCTGGAGCTTATGGTGTCGCGTACTGTGCTATCCGCGGCCATAGATTGCTGAAGCTGCAGTTAAGCCGCCTCCCTAACTAGTGGCTGAAGTTATCTCTGGATACGACAGCGATGGCCGATAAGATCCATCGGCCTGGAAATCAAAATCGAATTCGTACAACGTCAGTGGCTTAAGTAGTGGTGCCTGCCTTCCAAGATAAAACGTGAAAGCATTAGGTGCCGAAATGAACAGGTGATAGCGCTCACGCCTCGCCGCTAAGTCGACCGCTCGATCGGCTGCGATTTTCGTGGCTAGCTGCTCGGCTAGGTGGTTTGCATGAGCTCCTGACGTAAGAGCTCGTGGCGAGGCCCCCCCCACCAAAGTCGCTACCAGCAGACGACGGAAGTGCCCCGGGTTCTCCTCAAGAAATTGCCGTACCGAACCTTCCGTCTCACGAGTCAAACTGACCGCACAGACTGTGCCGCTACCATCGGGATCTAGTTCGTGCTCAGAGAATACCCACCCGTTGGACGCACTGCTCAGGGTCTCGTCATCTGGCGCCCAAATCTTCATGACAGGCGAGCGCTGCTCTAATTCTGTCAGCCTTCCAGATTTAGCATCGAGTACAGCTCCAGCCGCAAAAGCCAGAGTGGCATGAGCCTCGATCGCCAGACGGATACGCCCATCTTCGGAGGGCACATTCAATAAAAACTCTCGGAGCTTGGGCAGAAGCGAATCTCTCCAGGAGCTCTCATCTCGTATCGTCCGCTCATCAAACTCTGGGACCAAATTCAGCACCTGAGCACAGCGGCTCTCCATTCGATCGAGGGCGTGCTCGAACGACTTCACGCCAAATATCAGTGGAGCTGCCTTCGGCTTTTCGGCCAGTAACCCTTCTTGCGCACACTTATCTTTAAAGTCTGATCGGTCGAACACAGCTCTGCGTTGCCCGACCCATTCGAAGATATTTCCGTCGTAGACAGTGACGCTCGCGTTCGGCTCAGGCCTAACCAACCCATTCGCACGACATGCGCTGTCCAAAAGATCGCGCAACCCATCCAACGAGTCGCGGGTCAGGTGGAAAGCCAGACGATTACAAAGTGCCCGTAGCTCCTCTTCTTCTACACCGAGGTGGTCGCGCCACAGCTTACGCAAGCTCCCAGTCGCACTACGCTCAGTTGTTCCTTGAAACAGCTTATCCACATCGAGATTTAGGGACTTTGAGCGAATGCATTTCGCCAAGGCATCAGCTAGATCTGCCATGTGGTTGGTGACTAAAACCAGCCTAGACGTGCACTCATTGGCCATGTCATGTCGATGCGCAGCGAGAGCACGCTGCAGCATAGAGGTGGTAGTCGCATTGATGTAATCGGGTCGTACTAGATCCCCATGAGTAAACGAGCCAGGGATCGCGTGCCACTTACATTGCATTCGTTCAATATGAACCGAGTTGCCTCGATGATCTTGAGGCGCGCGACGAGGATCATATTCAACCCAAATATCGTCGAACCCTTTCAACCCGGACTCGAAACCCACGCGGATGATTGGGCCTCCTTCGTCGAGCAAGCGGGCGGCATAAAGCCAGAACATTCGCGCTTGAAACACATCACCATCACGACGAGTGACAACTGCTTGCGTCATAACTCTGCCTCTCTGATCAGTCACACAGCAGTGACTCAGCGATCCTGGAACGCTGGCGTGGGCTTCATTTCTTGAGCGGTGAGCAGTGCCTCACGCGCGTCCACGGCCTTGTTCGGATAGGCAGCAAGAATGATGGAAGGAATCAGTCGCTGGTTGATATCCGAGAATGTAAAGCCAGGCTCATTCGCTTCCCGGGGTCCTGTCAGCTTCACTAGCTGGTCAATCGCAAGAGCCGGAAGACCTAGGCCTTCTAGTTTCGAACTCAACAAATAGCGCCGCTGGGCCTCGTCAGGGCGACCAAACGTCAGTACCTCAGCGGCTCGCCGCTGCACCGCGGGATCAAGAGCTTTGAGTCGATTGGTACACATCAGCACTGCCGCTGGAAGCTTCTGGTTGGCAATGCGGTCAATGCCTCGAATGAAGGCATTTACCCCTGCACGATCCTCGTGGTGCATCTGTGCATTTTCTCGGGATTGGGCCAAAGCATCAGCTTCGTCAATCAGCAGCAACACAGCACCGCGGGCCTTCCCGCTTGAGTTCTTGAGCTTCTCTGCAGCCTCGATGGTGTAGTCGAATGCGGCTGAAACCAGTTGGGTCATTTCTCCCACACGGCCCTGTCCGCGAGTCGCGAGGCTCAAAGGGTAGAGGGTGATGTCGATACCCTCTTGCCGAGCGACAGCATCACCGATGGTTTCAGCAAGTTCGGTTTTACCCGAGCCGACATCACCTGCCAGAACGGCTAAAGGGGGACGGCGCATAACCGCATCAACAGCTGCGCGGGCCTGCGGGTGATGCTTCTCGGCCCACTCTTGCAAACCGTACGGGTTGACCAAAAGACCCAATATTTTAGCCAGCCGCTCTTTATGCGCGTCCAGTCCGACGAGGCGTGCCAAACGCTCTTGGGGCTCGAAGTCCGGGAAGCTTACGCGCCGCTCAAACAGTTCATCTAGAGACGGTTTTACGTTCATCAGTAGCTCCTTACGCTTGCACGATTGAGGGCACGGCCACCTGCCGAATAGGTCTTGTCACTTTCTAGATAGCCACTGACCCCCGGTGTTGGCGCGCCTTCTCGCTTAAAAGGCAAATCTTTTAGGGCGCTCTCCCGCTCAGCCGCCGCATCGCTGTAGTACTTCGAGCTGTAAGTCATGTAGCTGGAGAAGGACGCCCCAGTCACGTCTTTCCCAGGACGCACCTTTCCCGGATCATCATCCGAACCTGCGCCTACCAGATCCCCCGCTGTGTAGCGCAGAGTGGGCTCGATGAAATCGTTGCCACGCTTGAAGCCGTAGGTCACCTCCCCGAGATACCCGGCTTTAAGCATCACAATTAGTTCCGCTTCGTACTGCGTGATCGAGGAATCGCTGGGGTAGCCGTAGAAGCGCTGAACCCGCTTAAGGTCAGTCGCTACTTTGGCAGCCATGTGTCGGGCGTGAGTGATGGTGAAGGTTTGCGTTTCAGCAACGGTAAAGCTGTAGGAGGACATGGCTTTCTTACCCCTGGAATGAAGAGCCGAAGACTTTCTGCCAATAGCCAACCGTCAACTGCTTGGTGGGCGCGTAGGTCGCAGCTTCTATGGCATCTCCCGCTTCCATTGCTGCATCAACGATCGCGTCAACGTTGCGCTGCGTATACAGACGCGCGACGTTGTTACTGGGGTTAACCGGATCGATGATCTGCACGAGGTCAGACAACGCTCCGACTTTCGAGGCCGGGTAGTTGTCTTCAAAAACAATCCGCTGTCGTAACCCGCTTGCAGCCAGATAGGTAAAGAACGCCTGCAAGGCTTCGGGATAGTCGGAGAAGTCGACTCCGTTGTCGCACAGCTTGGCCATGATCAGCTCGATCATGAAGGACTTGAATCGGAAATCCTGACGCTCCTGCTTCATCAGACGTGCCCAATACTTGGCCAGCCGAACAACCTGAGCAAAATGCGTAGGGGCAGCACGTTTACGCGCCTTGGCAAACTCAAGGTGCAACGGAATGCTTGTCTCCAGGAAAGACCCATCCTCCTGGCTCACCAAGTTGCCCCGCCAATTTGGCAAGCCGGAGTACAGCACCGGCACAACATCGACATCCAGGCCTGAACCTTTGAAGGACACGGTTACCGAGTAGGTCTGTGGCTTGACTTGATCAGGCGTGAAGTTAGGAAAAGCCTTGCGCAGCCTCTCCGCCAGATAGTCGAGAAGATCACGGATATCGTGCGGCGCCTCAGAGCCACTGATGTACACGGCAACATCAATGTCATTCAGCGAGCGAAGCGCCGTCCCTTTGGCCAGGCTGCCAGACAGCATCATGCGTTTCAGAGAGAAATCGTCGTGGTCCGCCAGGTACCCTTCCAGCTTGTCCTGCAGCCGCTGAGCTTGCTCGCGATACTGCTGAGCCTTTTCCTTAGGCAGATTCACCTTTTCCTCGGCGAACCGCGCTATATCCTTATGGTCGATATGCTCTCTTGCCATTTCATCCCCCTCAGTCCACACGCTTCTAGAGGCCGGGCGAGGAGCTGAAAGGGCTAGTCGTCGAGCCAGGAAAAAAAGTTCGGAATAGCGAACTTTGTGACAGACTGCTCGCGCCTATCGCCTTTGTCAAACGATTTGTTCGGAATCGTGGTATTTTGTGTTTAACGACTATGGAGGAGACACGACGATGACTACCCGTCTCGGCGAGAAGCTCCGCGACCTGCGCAAGCAGCGTGGGCTGACCCTGGAAAAGCTTGCGGACATGGCAGGGCTCAGCAAGAGCTACCTATGGGAGCTGGAGAACCGAGAGTCCCAAAGACCCTCAGCAGAGAAGCTCACAGCGCTGGCGGATGTTCTCGGAGTAGGAACGGCTTACTTTTTCGAGGATGATCTACGTGAGCCGGAAGAAAAGCATCTCGATGAAGCCTTCTTCCGCGGCTACAAGAATCTGGAGCCGGATGCGAAAGCGCAGCTTAGGAGGATTCTAGATACGTTCAAAAAGGACTTTTAAAGATGCCTGATGGCAAGGTATGGACACCGCAGAAAGCCGCCATCCATCTGACCAAAATCTGTGATCAGATCAGCCAATCCCTCGGGCTTGATCGCTTCCCTGTTGATGTTAGCGAGCTTGCCCTTGGCGCCTTCGAGGTCTTCAAGTACCCCGACCCGATCGTTAAGGTAGAGGCTGTCGACATCAAAAACTTCGATGGTGCACTGTTTGCCAACGAAGCTAAAAACCGCTGGATGCTGCTATACAACAACGGCCTGAAATCTCCAGGCCGTATTCGTTTCACTCAAGCTCACGAGCTGGGGCACTACATCCTCCATCGCCTCAAGCGCGACGAATTTCAATGCAGCAGTGATGACATGCTGTCATGGGAGGACAAGAACATTGAGGCCGAAGCCGATCTGTTCGCATCTTTTCTGCTGATGCCCCTAAACGACTTTCGCAGCCAACTCACCCCAGACACTGATATTGAGGTATTGCGCCATTGTGCGGATCGCTATGGCGTTTCACTTACCGCTGCCGCCCTGAAGTGGATTGAGTGCACCGAGGACAGTGCAGTCTTGATACTGTCACGTGATGGCTTCATGAAATGGGCGTTTTCCAGCTCGGCAGCACGCCGTAATGGTGCTTTTTTCCGAACACGCCAGAGCCCCATACCAATCCCTGCGGGCTCGTTAGCAGCTTGCTCAACGATTACCCAAGAACGAAAGGGGATTGAGCTTCCTGCCTCACTCTGGTTCCCACATGCTGATCGCAGTGCTTGCGTTCGTGAAATGAAGATTCATTCCGAGCGGTATGAGTACGTCATTACCCTGCTCCGACTTCCTCGCTCTGCTGCGGTTTGGCCCCCTTATCCTGAGTCTCGAGACGGAAAGGATTACTGGCGTCGCAAATGAATATGCTCATCGACTGACCAGAACTGCTGGGGTGAGGTGCTATCTGTGTATTTGAGCCCTCACATCCCAGGAAGCTCTGCATAAATCCTCGCCTCTGCACCACACCTCAGGGCAAAAGCCAGACTGAGGGAGTAGTCGAGTGCCCGCAAGATGCCATTCGGCTAGGCCAAAACTGGCCGCAAGAAATGAGCGGTGCAGGAGTGCTGGCGCGCTTCTCTTGATTCCTCCTGTTTAATCAAATTAATTCCACGTAAAGGCTTTCAGCCTATACCCCCCTACAGCCTCCAGCTGCGCCTTTGTTTTAGCGGCTTTAGTAATTTATTAATTAAGCTTATTTATTTTTTGCCACGCACCTAAAAAATCTCTAGTCAAGATAAATATTCTTCGGTTAAATATGGTTGCGCGCATGGGCCATAAGCGAAATCTAGTAGCGACCCACTGCGCGTACGTGTTTGCAAGTGCTCAGCCACCTGCAAGCAGAAACCAACTTGCAAATGGAATTCGACCATGAGCAGAAAATTTAACCCTATTAGAGGCCCTACAACTAATGACAAAGAGAAAAGACGAACTCGAAGCACTTAAGCAGACGATTCAAGATGCCATAGAAAAGCACGGTTTGCCGCTTACGGAGATCCCCAAAGGCACCCCAACCTTCCGTGTTCAGGAGACTGAGCACTCCAACCCGCTCTACTACAACCCTAAATCCGACTCTCGGTATGGAGACCCCCAAGGAACTATTGGGGTCTGCTATGTCGCGTTTTCCGACGTCGTGGCTGTAGCGGAAACGGTTCAACATGGAAAAGCAGGCGAGGGTACACCTGTAACACAGCAGGAGATCGAAGCTCGGTCTCTTCATGAGCTTGAGGCGGCACGCCTGCTGAAGGTAGTGGACTCTGCAAGACTGGTAGCGAATACAGGAAGGCGTCTAGGAGCAATTGTTCAGTCGAAAGGCCAGGGAAGCCAAGGCTATGCCTTTACCCAAGCCTTAAGTGATGTGGTAATGCGACACACCGATCACGTCGACGGCATCATCTATACATCGCAGGTATACCCTAGCGCTGGTAGACAAAATGAATGCAACCTGGCGCTCTTTGCTGATCGCCCCGAGCAGCTTAAGGCAGTGAGAAAGACTCCCCTTGGGGAGTTGGAGCTTTCTACCGAAGAGACTGTCGGTGAACTTCTGAATCGTCTGCAAGTACCCATCGAGTGAAACAGGAGCCGGGCCCAGCCATGGGCCCGGCTTACCTGCCCATCGACAGTCTGTTCTTGAAATCACGAACAATTATCTCGAAAGCCTTTTCATCAGCCAAAAGCATGTACCTTGGTTTCAAATTCTCTGGCTCACCCGGATTAGAGTAATCCATATTTTGAGCCAAAAATCCTAATAGAACATTTACTTCTTCCTCGCTTTTTGGGCTTATCGCAGTTGTCTTTGTCAGCAGCCCAATTTGAGGGATTATCGTATTATTCTCGAACTGAAATGATGGATAGTACTTCCGTCGCGACGCGTCGGTATAGGAAAGGACCTGACACAGCTGAACCCTTTTGTTAAGTGCTTGCCGGGTAATACCCAGTATCTGGCACACAGTTTTCGACTCAAGCAGTTCGTAAGCTTCCTTTACCTTTTCTAAAGCGAGCTCCTTGCCTTTTGCGTATGCGATTTGGTTTCGCATCTTTGGGCTCAGCTTTTCTCCATCCTTTATTGCAATGGTATTTCGAATCGTATCGAAGTACTTTTCCTGATTACCCTTCCTAGCCAACTCTAACAGTTGAGCCTGAGAAAGCTTTTCCATGAATTGCTCAAAGCCTTCACGCAGCACTGACTTAGCGGCCTCGCTGTGGCTAGTGGCTTCGGTGAACTCGATAGCAGTCTTCATAATCTTCCTCACTCGCTGATCGCTTTTTCGCCAGCTACTCAAGCCTACTACCCCATAGCCAATTCGTCAACCTGTCAACCCGTCCACTCGTCAACCATCTTCCTGCGCTCCGAGCCAAACCCTCTAGGCCTAGACGCCCACTAATCATTTAGATATCTGGTTGAACCACTAGGGCGGGGGCCATCCTCAGAGAGCGATCCGGCTTAGCCGAGCTGCGCATCCGCAGGTAGATAGTGGCAGCAACATCTGCCGGCACCAGGATGCGGGTCATCGTGCTCGACTCACTGGTGCAAAAGAGACAAAAGTGGGATCCCGGCGGACTAAGCAGGCAGCAGGCAGAGCACTCAACCGCTTGGCCACCCCAGTCTCGGGCGGCACGCAGTGTCTGGTTGACGATCAACTCCACTCAGCACTCACGAGCCCCGCGCTCACCCTTCAGAGGCAACCCAGCAGATCGCTGTGCTTCAGCAGCCTCCAATTGGGACTGCCTGTGAGCTGCGAGTGGTCTGTCCCGGGACTGGTGGACAGGTAGTTAAGAGCTACTGCTCGCATTTCGCCGCTCAAACTCCATCGGACTGAGATAGCCCAACGTCGAGTGGCGACGGCGGTGATTGTAAAAGCGGATGTAGTCGAACAGGTCGGTTTTCGCCTCCTGGTAACTGGCGTAGCGAGTCAGGTACACCCGCTCAGCCTTCAGCGAACGGAAGAAGCTCTCCATCGCGGCGTTGTCCCAGCAGTTCCCCGGACGTGAATGGCTGGGCACGATTCGATGTCGCCGAAGCAAGGCCTGGTAGTCGTACGCGCAGTATTGGCTGCCACGATCCGAGTGCAGCAGCACTTCTTTTTTCGGCTGTCGACGTGCAACGGCCATCTCCAGCGCGGCATGTACCAAAGCCTGCTGCATGCGGTGGTGCATCGCCCAACCGACGACAGCGCGTGAATAGAGATCGAGCACGACGGCCAGATATAGCCAGCCTTGGGCCGTCCGCACGTAGGTCATGTCCGAGACCCAGTGCCGATTGGCGCGATCCGAGGCGAACTGGCGATCCAGATGGTTCGGGGCAATCGGCAGAGCATGACGACTGCTGGAAACCAGCCGCCAACGCTTGCGCGAACGAACACGCAGGCCGGCTTCGCGCATCAGTCGAGCGACTCGGTGTCGACCACACGCATGCCCCATGGCCGCCAACTCGGCCTTGATTCGGCGATGGCCATAGATCCCATTCACCTCATGGTGGATGGTGCGGATCTCCTTGCTCAGACGCCGATTCGCCATCTCTCTCGCCGAAGGTGGTCGCTGCTGCCATGCATAGAAGCCGCTGCGGGATACCCGCAGCAGCCGACACATTGGCGCTACGGGATAGCGACCGGCCAACGCCTCGATGGCGCGGAACTTCACTTCGTGGGCTGCGAGAAGATGGCGAGCGCCTTTTTTAAAACATCGCGCTCCATGGTGACCTGAGCCAGTTGCTGGCGTAGACGACGCAGTTCCGCGCTCTCGCCTCGCTGCTTGCCGTTGCCCGGAAAGGCATCGTCACCTTGCTGCTCGTACTGGCGCTTCCATTTGCCCAACAGGCTTTCAGCGATGCCCAGCGTCTCGGCTACATGACGAAGCGGCGTGCCTGCAAGTACCTGGTCTACCGCCTCGCGTTTGAAGGATTCGGGAAAACGTCGTCTGGTCTGGGTCATGAACACTCCTTGCGGTGGACATTATCCACCTAAAGTCAGTGTCCACTCAGCGCGGGACAGACCAGAGTGCAGCTGTGTGCTCGGCAGCCTTTTCCTCCTGCTCAACTCGCTTTGCTTCCTCGATCGCTTGCTGGCGTGCCCGCTCCTGCTCCCACTGGGTGTTATAGAGGTCGACCTCGGCGGCCAGCTCAGTTACAGCGCGCTTGATCAGCATCTCTCCGCGTAGCGATCGAATCCACGATCGAGTGGCATGGTCGGAAAGCACTGCTCGCTCAAAGGCCACTGAATCGTTGATCTGATCAAGGCTAAGCCCGCTGAGATCAATTTCGACGGAGGACGCCTCAATGCTGGATAGCCGCTGATAGCGCTCGTGCTCTGCTCGAGAGAAGACCTTGATCTGGATAATCAGCTGGCGGTTGTCAGAAGTAAGGACAGCATGCGCAAGCACATCGCCAAGATCCACGAATCGCTCTACTGCATCTCCGCCAACAGGTGCTGCCTTGAAAGCCACATCTCGAAACAGGGAGTGCCCAGAGGAGGTTGCAGCGCGGACTTGGTGATAGAACGCAGGGAGTGTTAATCCCCGCCGAGCAGCTATCAGCGCAACTGCAGCCCGCCGTACCGCCTCCTTATAGCCACGAACGCAATCTTCCGACTGGGCGTGGCGAAAGTGCGGGATGACTTTCTGCCCACCATTCGCAGCATTCAGCGGTTTACAGCACCCAGGACAGATGCAACCGCAGCCGAGGCCATTCTCAACCTCGAAAGCACGGTAAAGCGTTCCGTCACGCTCTCCAAATGGAATCTTCGTACCCTGCATACAGCTATCCCTTGGCGGCGCCGCGGAGCTGAGGCCTGAGCGGCTATGACAACAGCCAAGCAAGCGCCCTTACTACCCGCCTAAATCTAATTGGCGGAGTGCTTTTCAATAGCTTCGGCCATCCAGTCAGGGAGCACGGACGCTACCGATTGCAAAGCCTGCCATTCATCACTCGGCAGAATAATACGTAGGTTTACGACTGCTTCATCGACCCACAGCGGACCGAGCGATGCCAGCGCCCGAATCGCGTCACCTGCTGCCCTTGGCCCAAGCGACATCTGCCAGTGCGGGACAGACCACTAAAGACCAACGGGCGCCGTGCGGGCGGCCCGTCACTCCACGGTGACGGACTTGGCCAGGTTGCGCGGCTGGTCGACGTCGGTGCCCTTGAGCACGGCGACGTAGTAGGACAGCAGTTGCAGCGGCAGGGTGTAGAGGATCGGCGCGAGGATGTCGACGGTGTGGGGCATGGCCACCACGTGGGTGCCGGGACCGTTGTCGATGCCGGCCTGGCGGTCGGCGAAGACGATCAGTTCGCCGCCACGGGCGCGGACTTCCTGCAGGTTGGACTTGAGCTTCTCTACCAGCTCGTTGTTCGGCGCCACGGTGACCACCGGCATGTCGGCGTCCACCAGGGCCAGGGGGCCGTGCTTGAGTTCGCCGGCCGGGTAGGCCTCGGCGTGGATGTAGGAGATCTCCTTGAGCTTGAGCGCGCCTTCCATGGCCACCGGGTACTGGGCGCCACGGCCGAGGAACAGGGTGTGGTGCTTCTCGGCGAACAGCTCGGCGACCTTCTCCACGGTCTTGTCCATGGCCAGGGCCTCGCCCAGGTGGGTGGGCAGGCGGCGCAGGGCTTCCACCAGTTCGGCTTCGCGGGCCTTGTCGAGGTTGCCGCGCACCTGGCCGAGGCTGAGGGTGAGCAGCAGCAGGGCCACCAGCTGGGTGGTGAAGGCCTTGGTGGAGGCGACGCCGATCTCGGGGCCAGCCAGGGTCAGCAGGGTGAGGTCGGACTCGCGCACCAGGGAGCTGGTGCCGACGTTGCAGATGGCCAGGCTCGCCAGGTAGCCGCCGGCGCGGGCGTTGCGCAGGGCGGCCAGGGTGTCGGCGGTCTCGCCGGACTGGGAGATGGTGACGAACAGGGTGTCGGGTTGGACCACCACCTTGCGGTAGCGGAACTCGCTGGCCACTTCCACCTGGCAGGGGACGCCGGCCAGCTCTTCCAGCCAGTAACGGGCGACCATGCCGGCGTGGTAGCTGGTGCCACAGGCGACGATCTGCACGTTGCGTACCTTGGCGAACAGCTCGGCGGCGCGGGGGCCGAAGGCGTTGACCAGTACGTGGTCGGCGCCCAGGCGGCCTTCGAGGGTGCGCTGGACGACCTTGGGCTGCTCGTGGATCTCCTTGAGCATGAAGTGGCGGTACTCGCCCTTGTCGGCGGCCTCGGCGCCTTCGTGGTACTGCACCTGCTCACGCTGCACGGGCTGGCCGGCGCTGTCCCAGATGCGCACCTGGTCGCGGTGGATCTCGGCGATGTCGCCCTCTTCCAGGTACATGAAGCGGTCGGTGACCTGGCGCAGGGCCAACTGGTCGGAGGCGAGGAAGTTTTCCCCCAGGCCCAGGCCGATCACCAACGGGCTGCCGCTGCGGGCGGCCACCAGGCGGTCGGGCTGGCTGCGGCTGATCACGGCCAGGCCGTAGGCGCCGTGGAGTTCGCGCACCACCACCTTGAGCGCTTCGGTGAGGTCGCCGAGGTTGGACAGGTGGTGGTCGAGCAGGTGGACGATGACCTCGGTGTCGGTGTCGGAGGTGAAGACGTAGCCCAGGCCCTTGAGGTGCTCGCGCAGGGGTTCGTGGTTTTCGATGATGCCGTTGTGCACCAGGGCGAGGTCGCCGGAGAAGTGCGGGTGGGCGTTGTGCTCGGTGGGCGCGCCGTGGGTAGCCCAGCGGGTGTGGGCGATGCCCAGGCGGCCGGCGAGGGGCTCGGCGGCCAGGGCCTGTTCCAGTTCGCTGACCTTGCCGACGCGACGACGGCGCTGCAGGCCGCCCTGGTTGTCCAGCACGGCGACGCCGGCGCTGTCGTAGCCACGGTATTCGAGGCGCTTGAGGCCTTCGACGAGGATGGCGGTGATGTTCCGTTCAGCCACTGCGCCAACGATGCCACACATGGGTTGTCTCCTCAGTTATCCACAGGCGCGCAGACCAGCGTGATGCCGCGCGCTTCTATCTGTTGGCGAGCGTCCTGGGGCAGGCGCTCGTCGGTGATCAGGGTATGGATGCTGCTCCAGGGCAGCTCCAGGTTGGGGATGCGCCGCCCGACCTTGTCGGCCTCGGCCATGACAATCACCTCGCGGGCGACCTCGGCCATGACCCGGGACAGGCCCAGCAGCTCATTGAAGGTGGTGGTGCCACGGGCCAGGTCGATGCCGTCGGCGCCGATGAACAGCTGGTCGAAATCGTAGGAGCGCAGCACCTGCTCGGCGACCTGGCCCTGGAAGGACTCGGAGTGCGGGTCCCAGGTGCCGCCGGTCATCAGCAGCACCGGCTCGTGCTCCAGTTCGCGCAGGGCGGTGGCGACATTCAGTGAGTTGGTCATCACCACCAGGCCGGGGCGGTGGCCGAGTTCGGGGATCAGCGCGGCGGTGGTGCTGCCGCTGTCGACGATGATCCGTGCGTGCTCACGGATGCGCTCGGCGGCGGCGCGGGCGATGGCCTGCTTGTAGCGGGACACCGGCTGGCTGGTTTCGCTGATGAACTCCTGGGGCACGGGCACGGCGCCGCCGTAGCGACGCAGCAGCAGGCCGTTGGCCTCCAGGGCGGCGAGGTCCTTGCGGATGGTCACTTCCGAGGTGGCGAAGGCCTTGGCCAGGGCGTCGACGCTGACCTCGCCCTGCTCGGCGAGCAGGGCGAGGATGGCATGGCGACGCTGGGGCGTATTGCGCTTCGACATCTCGCAAGTTTCGATTCGAAAGAAAAAGTGGGCGAATCAAAACTCAACGAAGCTTTTGCGTCAACCCCGGAAACGACAGAAGGCGACCTCGGTCGCCTTCTGTCGGGCCTGCGGTTTATCCACAGGCGGGGTTATCCACAACTCACTTCTTCTTCACGGGGCGCTTCCAGCCTTCGATGTTGCGCTGCTTGGCGCGGCCGACGGCGAGGCTGTGGGCGGGTACGTCCTGGGTGATGGTGGAGCCGGCACCGGTGGTGGCGCCGTCACCGAGGGTCACGGGCGCTACCAGGGCGCTGTTGGAGCCGATGAAGACGTCTTCGCCCATGACGGTGCGGGACTTGTTGGCGCCATCGTAGTTACAGGTGATGGTGCCGGCACCGATGTTGGTGCGTGCGCCGATCTCGGCATCACCCAGGTAGCTCAGGTGGCCGGCCTTGGCGCCCTCGCCCATCACGGCGTTCTTCAGTTCGACGAAGTTACCCACATGGGCCTTGGCACCCAGCACGGCACCGGGACGCAGGCGGGCGAACGGGCCGCAGTCGGCGCCTTCGCCCAGCTCGGCACCGTCCAGGTGGCTGTTGGCCTTGACGATGGCGCCGCGGCGCAGGGTGCTGTCCTTGATGACGCAGTTGGGGCCGATCTGGACGTCGTCTTCGATCACCACGCGGCCTTCGAGGATGACGTTGACGTCGATGAGCACGTCGCGGCCCACGCTGGCTTCGCCACGCAGGTCGAAGCGCGCCGGGTCCAGCAGGGTCACGCCCTGGGCCATGAGGCGGCGGGCCGCCCGCTGCTGGTAGTGACGCTCCAGTTCGGCAAGCTGGATGCGGTCGTTGGCGCCCTGCACTTCCATGGCGTCCTGGGGCTGCTCGGTGACCACCACCAGGCCGTCGGCCACGGCCATGGCGATGACGTCGGTCAGGTAGTACTCGCCCTGGGCGTTGTGGTTGGACAGCCGGCCCAGCCAATCGGCCAGGCGCTTGCCGGGGACGGCGAGGATGCCTGTGTTGCCTTCGCGGATGGCACGCTGCTCGGGGCTGGCGTCCTTGTGTTCGACGATGGCCTTCACCACGCCCTGGGCGTCCCGCACGATGCGGCCGTAGCCGGTGGGGTCGTCCAGCTCGACGGTGAGCAGGGCGAGCTGGTCGTCCTGGACCTTGTCCAGCAGGCGGCGCAGGGTGGCTTCCTCGATCAGCGGCACGTCGCCATAGAGGATCAGCACGCGCTCGGCACTGAGCTGCGGCAGGGCCTGGGCCACGGCATGGCCGGTGCCCAGCTGCTGGGCCTGCAGGACGAAGCTGAGGTCGTCTGCGGCGAGGCGCTCACGCACAAGGTCGGCCCCGTGGCCGATGACCACGTGGATGCCCTGGGGCTGCAGCGCACGGGCGCTGTCGATGACGTGCCCGAGCATGGGCTTGCCGGCAACGGGGTGGAGAACCTTGGGCAGCGCCGAGCGCATGCGGGTGCCCTGGCCTGCGGCGAGGATGACGATATCGAGGGACATGAAAGGACGCTTCCGAGCCTGTGGATAACCGGCGATGCCGGAAAAGAAAAAGGGTAGCCAAGGCTACCCTTTTACTTGCATGCGATGAAGAGCGGTGGCTTAGCCGCCGAACTTCTTGCGCAACTGCTGGACGGTACGCAGCTGGGCCGCGGCCTCTGCCAGACGGGCGGCAGCGGAGCTGTAGTCGAACTCCGAGCCCTTCTGGTTCAGCGCCTTCTCAGCGGCCTTGAGGGCCTCCTGAGCAGCGGCTTCGTCCAGGTCACCGGCGCGGACCACGGTGTCGGCCAGGACCTTCACCATGCTCGGCTGCACTTCGAGGAAACCACCGGAGATGTAGAACACCTCCTCCTCGCCGCCCTGCTTGACCAGGCGGATCGGACCCGGCTTGAGATCGGTGATCAGCGGGGCGTGGCCCGGCGTGATACCCAGGTCGCCCAGGTTGCCGTGGGCGATCACCATCTCGACCAGACCGGAGAAAATCTCCGCTTCGGCGCTGACGATATCGCAGTGGACAGTAATAGCCATACGCTTGCCTCACGTAAGCGCCCGTTGCCGGGCGCTCAGGGGGTTACAGTTTCTTGGCTTTCTCGATGGCTTCATCGATGCCGCCGACCATGTAGAACGCCTGCTCGGGCAGGTGGTCGTAGTCACCGTTGAGGATGCCCTTGAAGCCCGCGATGGTGTCCTTCAGGGAAACGTACTTGCCCGGGGAGCCGGTGAAGACTTCGGCCACGAAGAACGGCTGGGACAGGAAGCGCTGGATCTTACGAGCGCGGGCTACCAGTTGCTTGTCCGATTCGGACAGCTCGTCCATGCCGAGGATCGCGATGATGTCCTTCAGCTCCTTGTAGCGCTGCAGTACGTACTGCACGCCACGGGCGGTCTCGTAGTGCTCCTGGCCGATTACCAGCGGGTCCAGCTGACGGCTGGTGGAGTCCAGCGGGTCAACGGCCGGGTAGATACCCAGGGAGGCGATGTCACGGGACAGTACGACGGTGGCGTCCAGGTGGGCGAAGGTGGTCGCCGGGGACGGGTCGGTCAGGTCGTCCGCAGGTACGTATACGGCCTGGATGGAGGTGATCGAACCGGTCTTGGTGGAGGTGATGCGCTCTTGCAGAACGCCCATTTCCTCGGCCAGGGTCGGCTGGTAACCCACAGCGGACGGCATACGACCCAGCAGCGCGGACACTTCGGTACCGGCCAGGGTGTAACGGTAGATGTTGTCGACGAACAGCAGTACGTCACGGCCTTCGTCACGGAACTTCTCGGCCATGGTCAGGCCGGTCAGTGCAACGCGCAGACGGTTGCCCGGCGGCTCGTTCATCTGGCCGTAAACCAGGGCGACCTTGTCCAGTACGTTGGAGTCCTTCATCTCGTGGTAGAAGTCGTTGCCCTCACGGGTACGCTCGCCCACGCCGGCGAACACGGAGTAACCGCTGTGCTCGATGGCGATGTTACGGATGAGTTCCATCATGTTCACGGTCTTGCCCACGCCGGCGCCACCGAACAGGCCTACCTTGCCGCCTTTGGCGAAGGGGCAGACCAGGTCGATCACCTTGATGCCGGTTTCCAGCAGCTCGTTGCCACCCGCCTGGTCGGCGTAGGACGGAGCAGCGCGGTGGATTTCCCAACGCTCTTCTTCGCCGATGGGGCCGGCTTCGTCGATGGGGTTGCCCAGGACGTCCATGATGCGGCCCAGGGTGGCCTTGCCAACCGGGACGGAGATGGCTGCGCCAGTGCTGGTGACGTCCAGGCCACGCTTCAGACCTTCGGTCGAGCCCATGGCAATGGAACGAACCACGCCGTCGCCCAGCTGCTGCTGGACTTCGAGGGTGGTTTCGGCGCCTTGAACTTTCAGCGCCTCGTATACGGCCGGTACCTGATCACGCGGGAATTCCACGTCGATAACGGCGCCGATGATTTGAACGATACGTCCGCTACTCATCTTTGGTTCCTCTGAATATTTGAACCGTTCTTAAACCGCGGCAGCGCCGCCGACGATTTCCGAAATTTCCTGGGTGATCGCTGCCTGACGCGCCTTGTTGTAGATCAGCTGCAGATCGCTGATCAGTTCACCGGCGTTGTCGGTGGCATTCTTCATCGCGATCATCCGCGCAGCCTGCTCGGCGGCGTTGTTCTCGACCACCGCCTGGTACACCTGCGACTCCACGTAACGCACCATCAGCCCGTCGAGGAGCTGCTTGGCGTCGGGTTCGTACAGGTAGTCCCAGTGATGCTTGAGCGCTTCATCCGGAGTCGCCACAAGCGGAACGAGCTGTTCCACAGTGGGCTTCTGCACCATGGTGTTGACGAACTTGTTCGAAACCACGGACAGACGATCGATGCGACCTTCGAGGTAGGCATCGAGCATCACCTTGACGCTGCCGATCAGATCGTTGATCGACGGCTCTTCGCCGAGGTGGCTGATCGCAGCAACGACATTGCCACCAAAGTTGCGGAAGAACGCCGCACCCTTGCTGCCAATCACGCAGAGATCGATCTCCACGCCTTGCTCGCGATTGCTCGCCATGTCCTTGACCAGGGCCTTGAACAGGTTGGTGTTCAAGCCACCGCACAGACCACGGTCCGAACTCACCACGACATAGCCGACGCGCTTGACGGGGCGCTCGATCATGAAGGGGTGGCGGTACTCGGGGTTGGCGTTGGCCAGATGACCGATCACCTGGCGGATGCGCTCCGCGTACGGACGGCTGGCAGCCATGCGCTGCTGAGCCCTGCGCATCTTGCTGACGGCCACCTTTTCCATGGCGCTGGTGATCTTCTGCGTGCTTTTGATGCTCGCAATCTTGCTGCGAATCTCTTTTGCGCCTGCCATTTGACACCTTTCGGGTTAGCAGGCGGGGGCCCTGGGGCCCCCGCTGCGGCTTACCAGGTTTGGGTGGCCTTGAACTTCTCGATGCCGGACTTGATGCCTGCGTCGATTTCGTCGTTGAAGTCACCTTTCTCGTTGATCTTGGCCATCAGTGCGGCCAGCTCACGGTTGAAGTAACCCAGCAGGGCTGCTTCGAAGGCGCCAACTTTGTTCACGTCCACATCGGTCAGGAAGCCACGCTCGGCAGCGTACAGAGACACGGACATGTCAGCGATGGACATGGGCGCGTACTGCTTCTGCTTCATCAGCTCGGTAACGCGCTGACCGTGTTCCAGCTGCTTGCGGGTGGCTTCGTCCAGGTCGGAGGCGAACTGGGCGAAGGCCGCCAGTTCACGGTACTGGGCGAGTGCGGTACGGATGCCACCGGACAGCTTCTTGATGATCTTGGTCTGGGCGGCGCCACCGACGCGGGATACCGAGATACCGGCGTTGACGGCCGGACGGATACCCGAGTTGAACATGGCGGATTCCAGGAAGATCTGACCGTCGGTGATGGAGATCACGTTGGTCGGAACGAACGCGGAAACGTCACCAGCCTGGGTTTCGATGATCGGCAGGGCGGTCAGGGAACCGGTCTTGCCTTTCACTTCGCCGTTGGTGAACTTCTCGACGTATTCCTCGGAAACGCGGGATGCGCGCTCCAGCAGGCGGCTGTGGAGATAGAACACGTCGCCCGGGTAGGCTTCGCGGCCCGGCGGGCGGCGCAGCAGCAGGGAGATCTGGCGGTAGGCGACGGCCTGCTTGGACAGGTCATCGTAGACGATCAGGGCGTCTTCACCGCGGTCGCGGAAATATTCGCCCATGGTGCAGCCGGCGTAGGGAGCCAGGAACTGCAGCGCAGCGGATTCGGAAGCCGAGGCAGCCACCACGATGGTGTTGGCCAGGGCGCCGGTTTCTTCCAGCTTGCGTACGACGTTGGCGATGGTCGATTGCTTCTGACCGATGGCTACGTAGACGCAGCGGATGCCGCTGTTCTTCTGGTTGATGATGGCGTCGACAGCCAGGGCGGTCTTGCCGATCTGACGGTCACCGATGATCAGCTCGCGCTGGCCACGGCCGACCGGGATCATGGCGTCAACCGACTTGTAGCCGGTCTGTACCGGCTGGTCGACCGACTTACGCCAGATCACGCCCGGAGCCACTTTCTCGACAGCGTCGGTGGCTTTGGCATTGATCGGGCCCTTGCCATCGATCGGGTTGCCCAGTGCGTCGACGACGCGGCCCAGCAGTTCCGGACCAACCGGGACTTCCAGGATGCGGCCGGTGCACTTGGCGCTCATGCCTTCGGCCAGGCTCAGGTAGCTGCCCAGTACCACGGCACCTACGGAGTCCTGCTCCAGGTTCAGTGCCATGCCGTAGACGCCACCCGGGAACTCGATCATCTCGCCGTACATCACGTCGGCCAGGCCGTGGATGCGGACGATACCGTCGGAGACGGAGACGATGGTGCCTTCGTTGCGGGCTTGGGAAGAGACGTCGAGTTTCTCGATACGCCCCTTGATGATTTCACTAATTTCGGAAGGATTGAGTTGCTGCATTGCTCTGCTGCCCCTTCAAACTCAAGATTTCAACGCTTCGGCCAGCTTCGCGATCTTGCCGCGAACCGAGCCATCGATAACCAGGTCGCCGGCACGGATCACGACACCGCCGATGAGGCTGGTGTCTTCCGCAGCGTGCAGTCGCACTTCCCGGCCAAGCCGAGCGCTGAGAACCTTGGCGAGTTTGTCTTGCTGTTCAGTGTTCAATGCGAAGGCACTGGTGACTTCCACGTCGATCGACTTCTCCTGCTCGGCCTTGTACAGCTCGAACAGTTCGACGATCTCCGGCAACAGGCCGATGCGGCCGTTTTCGGAGAGGACGCGGATGAAATTGCCTACCTGAGCATCGAATTTGTCGCCAACCACCTCGATGAAGGTGTTGGCTTTCTCTTCGCTCGTCAGACGCGGGGCTTTGAGCACCTGCTGCATGGTGGTGTCCTGAGACACCGCAGCGGCCAGGCCAAGCATGGCCGACCAGGCGGCCAGCTGCTGATGGGCCTGGGCGTACTCGAAAGCCGCCTTGGCGTAAGGTCGGGCCAGCGTGGTCAGTTCTGCCATGATCGCCCTCGCTTAGATTTCGGCGGCCAGTTTGTTAACCAGCTCCGCGTGCGCGTTTTGATCGATAGTGGCACCCAGGATCTTCTCGGCACCGCTGACGGCCAGGCTACCCAGTTGGGCACGCAGCGCGTCTTTGACACCGTTGAGTTCCTGCTCGATCTCGGCCTGAGCCTGCGCCTTGAGGCGCTCGCCTTCGGTGCGGGCCTGATCGCGAGCTTCGTCGACGATCTGGGTAGCACGCTTCTTGGCTTGCTCGATGATTTCACCTGCCTGAGTCTTGGCCTCGCGCAGTTGCTGGGCCACTTTCTCGTGGGCCAGCTCCAGGTCACGAGCCGCGCGGTTGGCAGCGTCCAGGCCGTCGGCGATCTTCTTCTGACGGTCGCGCAGTGCCGTGATGACCGGAGGCCACACGAACTTCATGCAGAACAGTACGAAGATGAAGAACGCGACGGACTGGCCGATCAGGGTTGCATTAATATTCACGCCAACACCTCGCTCGTTCGTTGTCAGTCCAATTCCCTAAGGAAGGGATTACTGGGCTACCTGAGCAATGAACGGGTTAGCGAAGGTGAAGAACAGAGCGATACCAACGCCGATCATGGTCACGGCGTCCAGCAGGCCGGCGACGATGAACATTTTGACCTGCAGCATCGGGACCATTTCCGGCTGGCGAGCAGCGCCTTCCAGGAACTTGCCACCCAGCAGACCGAAGCCGATAGCGGTACCCAGGGCACCCAGACCAATCAGCAGAGCTACGGCGATCGCGGTGAGACCTACTACAGTTTCCATTTTTCCTCCCGACTTTATGTCGTGTTGGTTAGGTTTAAGTGAAGCGGTAGAACGAAATCGTTTTGGTGTTCCCATCGCCCTTTCGGGCATTCCCGCGCGGACTGCGGCGGGACCATCGCTAGCCTGAGACGCCTCCTGCTGTTCCTCCCCGAGGGGAAGACAGCCAGGAGGCGCCGCGCGCTATCAATGGTTGTCTTCGTGCGCCATCGACAGGTAGACGATGGTCAGCATCATGAAGATGAAGGCCTGCAGGGTGATGATCAGGATGTGGAACACGGCCCACGCCCACTGCAGGGCGATGCCGAGGCCGCTGAGCAGCAGGATGCCGGCACCGAACATCACGGCGATCAGGATGAACACCAGTTCGCCGGCGTACATGTTGCCGAACAGTCGCAGGGCGAGGGAGATCGGCTTGGCGATCAGGGTGACGAATTCGAGCAGGAAGTTCACCGGGATCAGCAGGATCTGCACGGCGATGTTCTTGCTGCTGAAGGGGTGCAGGGTCAGTTCGCCGATGAAGCCGCCGATGCCTTTCACCCTGATGCTGTAGAAGATGATCAGGGCGAACACGGAGAAGGCCATGCCCAGGGTCGCGTTCGGGTCGGTGGTCGGTACGGCGCGGAAGAACAGGTGCTCGTTGCCGGAGATCTTGGCGGCCAGCATCGGGATCCAGTCCACCGGGACCAGGTCGATGGCGTTCATCAGGAAGATCCAGACGAAGATGGTCAGCGCCAGCGGGGCGATCAGCGGGTTACGGCCGTGGAAGGTGTCTTTGACGTTGGTGTCGACGAAGTCGACCATCACTTCCACCAGATTCTGCAGGCCACCGGGAACGCCGGAGGTGGCCTTCTTGGCCGCCATGCGGAACAGGAAGACGAACAGCAGACCGAGGCCGATGGACCAGCCCAGGGTGTCCACGTGGAACGCCCAGAAGCCCATTTCCTTGGCTTGTTCGGCGGTGTGGGCGAAGCCCCACTCGCCGGACGGCAGCTTACCGAAGGTCAGGTTTTGCAGGTGGTGCTGGATATAGCCCGAAGCGGTTTGCTCTGCCATGTTTGCCTCAAACGCCCTAAGGTTTCGAATATCTTGTTCTCATCAGCAGGGGAGCGAACCAGCTGACCGATTGCGTCAGCAGGAAGGCACCGAACAAGGCCGGCGCCTCCAGTGGTTTCACGCCTGCAAACGTCAGTGCGAAGAGCACTGCCGTCAGAATCAACTTGCCCATCTCGCCGGCGTAGAACGACCGGACGATCGCCTGGGCTGCCCGGGCACCGCTGTAGCGGAAGGCCTTGTGGGCGAAGTACAGGTTCGGCAACCAGGCGATAAGCCCACCGCACAAGCCAGAGTACCCGGCGACCGTGCCGCGCCACTGCCAGAGAACGACGGTGGCGATCAGCAATACGACCCCTTGGACGAGCAGCACCGGGAAGACCGGTAGACGATGGAAGGGCAAGCGATTCGGCGTGCGGATATCCATCGCAGCATGTCCTCTGAGTCGGCGCCTTGAATCAATGACTTGGCATACTTTGTGCCGACAAAATTGCGCGCAGAGTATAGGGGCCTAACCCCCCCCGTTCAACTGCCCGGTAGTGAAATCCGACTATCCGCTACATGCCCAGATGTTTCAGCGGATGTGGGCCAGGACACCCTGCAATTCGTCGAGGGAGTTGTAGCGGATCACCAGCTGTCCCTTGCCCTTCTGCCCGTGCTTGATCTGCACCGGAGCGCCCAGGCGCTCAGCCAGGCGCTGTTCGAGCCGGCTGATGTCCGGGTCGGACTTGACCGCTTCGACAGGCTTCTCGCGGGTGTTCAGCCACTGCCTCACCAGTGCCTCGGTTTGGCGCACGGTGAGCCCGCGTGCGACAACATGTCGCGCGCCTTCCACCTGGCGTTCCAGGGGCAGGCCGAGCAGTGCACGGGCATGGCCCATTTCCAGGTCGCCATGGGCCAGGAGGGTCTTCACCTCTTCCGGCAGGCCGATCAGGCGCAGCAGGTTGGTGATGGTGACGCGGGACTTGCCCACCGCTTCGGCCACCTGTTGCTGGGTGAGCTGGAACTCCTGCTGCAGGCGCTGAAGCGCCACGGCCTCTTCGATCGGGCTGAGGTCTTCACGCTGGATGTTCTCGATCAGCGCCATGGCGATGGCGGCTTCGTCCGGCACCTCACGCACCAGGGCCGGGATGCGGTCCAGGCCGGCCTGCTGGCTGGCGCGCCAGCGGCGCTCACCGGCAATGATCTCGAAGCGGCCACCACCGATGGGGCGCACCACGATGGGTTGCATGACGCCCTGGGCCTTGATCGACTGGGCCAGCTCTTCGAGGGCGGTGGGATCCATGTCCCGGCGGGGTTGGTACTTGCCGCGCTGGATCAGGTCCAGGGGCAGGTTCTGCAGCTCGCGAGTATCGGCCTTGCTGGCCTCCTCCTGCAGGACGGTGGCGTTGTTGCCGCCCAGCAGGGCGTCCAGGCCACGACCCAGGCCTCGTTTTTTCGCTGCCATGCGGTTTCCTTATGCGGTAGCTGTTCTGGCGCCGGCGCGCTGTCGGCGAACCACTTCGCCAGCCAGCGCAAGGTAGGCGATGGCGCCACGGGATTGCTTGTCGTACACCAGCGCCGGCATGCCGAAGCTGGGCGCCTCGGCGAGGCGTACGTTGCGGGGGATGACGGCGTCGTAGAGCTTGTCGCCGAAGTGCTCCTTGAGCTGGGCGCTGACGTCGTTGGTGAGGCTGATGCGCGGATCGTACATGGTGCGCAGCAGGCCTTCGATCTTCAGTTCGGGGTTCAGCAACTGGCCGATGCGCTGGATGCTGTTGATCAGGTCGGACAGTCCTTCCAGTGCGTAGTACTCGCACTGCATGGGGATGATCACGCCATCGGCCGCCACCAGGGCATTGATGGTAAGCATCGACAGGGACGGCGGGCAGTCGATGAGGATGTAGTCGTAGTTCTCTCGCACCGGTGCAAGGGCATAGCGCAGGCGGCTTTCCTTCATCTTCATTTCCAGCAGGGCCACTTCCGCCGCGGTCAGGTCGCGGTTGGCCGGCAACAGCTGGTAGCCACCGTGCTCGGAGAACTGCATGGCGTCGGCCAGGTCGCACTCGCCGATCAAGACGTCATAGATGGAATGCTCCAGGGCGTGCTTGTCGATGCCGCTGCCCATGGTGGCGTTGCCCTGGGGATCGAGGTCGATCAGCAGGACACGACGCTTGGTCGCGACCAGCGACGCAGCCAGGTTGATGCAGGTGGTGGTCTTGCCCACTCCGCCCTTCTGGTTGGCGATCGCGAATACCTTGGCCATGGCTGCCTTACCCCCCTTCATTCCGTGCGGCGCAGTATCAGCAGATGGCGTTGGCCTTGGCAACCGGGAACCGCGAGGGTGTGCTCCGCTTCGACCTTGAAGTCTTCGGGCATGCGCGCCAGTTCGTCATCCGGGCGCAGCCCCTTCATGGCCAGCCAATGGGTGTCGCGGTCGCCCAGGTGGCGGGTCCAGTTGGCGAAGTCCTCCAGGGCACTGAATGCGCGGGAGACGATGCCGGCGAAGGGTTGCTCCGGACGGAAGGCTTCGACGCGTGCGTTGACCACACCGAGGTTGTCCAGACCGAGCTCCAGCTTCACCTGGGTGAGGAAGCGGGTCTTCTTGCCGTTGGAGTCCAGCAGGGTGAAGCGACGCTCGGGGAACAGGATCGCCAGGGGCACGCCGGGCATGCCGCCGCCGCTGCCGACGTCGAGCCAGTCATTGCCACGCTCGGCGACGAAGGGCACCACGCTGAGGCTGTCCAGCAGATGGCGCGACACCATCTCGTCGGGGTTGCGCACAGCGGTGAGGTTGTAGGCCTTGTTCCACTTGATCAGCAGGGCCAGGTAGCCCATCAGCAGCTCATGCTGACGGGCATCGAGCGCTACGCCCAGGGTCGCGGCGCCCTGGGTCAGTTCTTCGGCGTGCCGGGAGGTGACGAGGGACATCAGGCACTTCTCTCCAGCGACTGACCGGCACCACGCTTCTTCAGGTGGATCAGCAGCAGCGAGATGGCCGCCGGGGTGACGCCGGGGATGCGCGAGGCCTGCCCCAGGGTCTCCGGACGGGCGTTGCCCAGCTTGTGCTGGATCTCCTTGGACAGCCCGGAGATGGCGGCGTAGTCCAGGTCATCGGGCAGGCGGGTGTTCTCGCTGGCGCGTAGGCGAGCGATCTCGTCCTGCTGGCGGTCGATGTAGCCGGCGTACTTGGTCTTGATCTCCACCTGTTCGGCCACCTGCGGATCCTCGGCGCCGTTGCCGGTCACTTCCACCAGGCCGGCGTAGTCGATCTCCGGGCGGCTGAGCAGGTTGAGCAGGTTGTATTCGTGGGTGAGCGGCGTGCCGAAACGCTCGGCGATCGCGTCGCCCTGGGGCGTACCGGGGCGTACCCAGGTGCTTTTCAGGCGCTGCTCTTCCAAGGTGATGCCCTCGCGCTTGGCCTCGAAGGCGGCCCAGCGACGGTCGTCCACCAGGCCCAGTTCGCGACCTTTTTCGGTCAGGCGCAGGTCGGCGTTGTCCTCGCGGAGGATCAGCCGGTACTCGGCCCGCGAGGTGAACATGCGGTAGGGCTCCTGGGTACCCAGGGTGATCAGGTCATCCACCAGCACGCCGATGTAGGCCTCATCGCGACGCGGGCACCAGGCTTCACGGCCTTGGGCACGCAGTGCGGCGTTGGCGCCGGCCAGCAGGCCCTGTGCACCGGCCTCTTCGTAGCCGGTGGTGCCGTTGATCTGCCCGGCGAAGAACAGGCCGCCGATGACCTTGGTCTCCAGGCTGTACTTGAGGTCGCGCGGGTCGAAGTAGTCGTACTCGATGGCGTACCCGGGACGCACGATGTGGGCGTTCTCCATGCCACGGATGGAGCGGACGATGTCCAGCTGCACATCGAAGGGCAGCGAGGTGGAGATGCCGTTCGGGTACAGCTCGTGGGTGGTCAGGCCTTCCGGCTCGAGGAACACCTGGTGGCTGTCCTTGTCGGCGAAGCGGTGGATCTTGTCCTCGATCGACGGGCAGTAGCGCGGGCCGACCCCTTCGATGACTCCCGAGTACATCGGCGAGCGGTCGAGGTTGCTGGCGATGATCTCGTGGGTGCGGGCATTGGTGTGGGTGATCCAGCAACTGACCTGGCGCGGGTGCTGCTCCTTGTTGCCCAGGAAGGACATCACCGGGATCGGCGTATCGCCGGGTTGCTCGGTCATCACCGAGAAGTCGACGGAGCGGCCATCGATGCGCGGCGGGGTGCCGGTCTTCAGGCGTCCGACCCGCAGGGGCAGCTCACGTAGGCGGTGAGCCAGGGCGATGGACGGCGGGTCGCCGGCACGACCACCTGAATAGTTCTGCAGCCCGATGTGGATAAGTCCGCCGAGGAAGGTGCCAGTGGTCAGTACCACGGATTCGGCATGGAAGCGCAGGCCCATCTGGGTCACGACCCCCTTCACCTGGTCGTTTTCCACAATCAGGTCGTCGCAGGCCTGCTGGAATATCCACAGGTTCGGCTGGTTTTCCAGGATCTCGCGAATCGCCGCCTTGTAGAGAACACGGTCAGCCTGGGCACGTGTAGCGCGTACTGCCGGGCCCTTGCGGCTGTTGAGTACGCGGAACTGGATGCCGCCCAGGTCGGTGGCAGTGGCCATGGCGCCACCCAATGCATCGATTTCCTTGACCAGGTGGCTCTTGCCGATGCCGCCGATGGCCGGGTTGCAGCTCATCTGGCCCAGGGTTTCGACGTTATGGGTCAGCAGCAAGGTCTTAACGCCCATGCGGGCGGATGCCAGCGCGGCCTCGGTACCGGCATGACCGCCGCCGATCACGATCACGTCAAAACGGGAAGGGAAATCCACCACGCACCTCGTGCCTGTTCTGGAAGGGGGAAATAGGGAAGGCCGCAAGTATAGGGATTTAGCCTTCTTGAATGAAGCCTTCTGCACAAAAAATAGCCAATTGGTGATTCCGTAAGTTTTCCACACCCGCTTTCCCTGACTAACCACGTCTTGTGGAAAACCTTCGCGGGTAGAAAAAGAAAAGAGAAGAGAATTTCTTAAAGAGCTTGTTCTTGTGTTTATGTATGGTGAAGCACCTTTCTGTGGATAAGTACCTGTAAGCCACTAAACAAAATGCGTGTAGCCAAGGATAAGCCTGTCGAGTTCCTGGCGGTTTCCTGGGGGATGCCCGTGTCGGGCCTGTGGATGAAAGATGCCCTTATGCACAGGGCAGTTATCCTCCGTCTTTTACCCAGGGTTATGGACGGGGTTCAGGCCAGGTTATCAACAGGGTTTATTCGGCGCGCAGCCGCCCGTTCCACGCTGCCGTGGGTTGGCAGCATGGGGAGGGGGGAAGTGGTCGTGGGGGGCGGAGCGGCTACTTGCCGATGCAGAAGCTGGAGAAGATCCGGCCCAGGAGGTCGTCGGAGCTGAATGCACCGGTGATTTCGCCCAGGGCCTGCTGTGCAAGGCGCAGGTCTTCCGCCAGCAGCTCGCCAGCGCCCAGGTGGGTGAGCTGATCACGGCCATGATCCAGATGGGTGCTGGCCTGCCGCAGGGATTCCAGGTGCCGGCGGCGGGCGCTGAAGCTGCTCTCGGCGGTCTGCTCGTAGCCCATGCAGGCCTTGAGGTGATCCCGCAGCAGCTCGAGGCCGGCGCCGGAGCGTGCACTGAGGCTCAGGGTGGCGTGGCCGTCGGCGGAGATTTCCAGCCCCACGGCTTCGCCGCTCAGGTCCGCCTTGTTGCGGATCAGCGTCACCCGGGCGGGGTCGGGCGAGGTGTCGAGGAACTCCGGCCAGAGGGCGAAGGGGGCGGCCGCTTCCGGTGCATTGGCGTCCACCACCAGCAAGACGCGGTCAGCCTCGTTGATGGCCTTCAGGGCACGTTCCACGCCAATCTTTTCCACATGGTCGTCGGTGCTGCGCAAGCCGGCGGTGTCCACCACGTGAAGGGGCATGCCGTCGATGTGGATATGTTCACGCAGCACGTCTCGGGTGGTACCGGCGATGTCGGTGACGATGGCTGCCTCTCGCCCCGCCAGGGCATTCAGCAGGCTGGACTTGCCGGCGTTGGGGCGCCCGGCGATGACAACGGTCATGCCGTCCCGCAGCAAGGCGCCCTGCCCTGCTTCCTTGAGGACTGTGGATAAGTCCGCGCGAACGCCGTCCAGCAGGCCGAGCACATGGCCATCGGCGAGGAAGTCGATTTCCTCTTCCGGAAAGTCGATGGCGGCCTCGACATAGATGCGCAACTGGATGAGTCGCTCGGTCAACCCGTGTACCCGAGCCGAGAAAGCGCCCTGCAGGGAGCGCAGGGCATTTCGCGCGGCCTGTTCGGAGCTGGCTTCGATCAGGTCGGCGATCGCCTCGGCCTGGGCCAGGTCGAGCTTGTCGTTGAGGAAGGCGCGCTCGCTGAACTCACCAGGGCGTGCCAGGCGTGCGCCCAACGCGAGGCAGCGTTTGAGCAGCAGGTCGAGCACCACGGGGCCGCCGTGCCCCTGCAACTCTAGGACGTCTTCCCCGGTGAAGGAGTTCGGTCCGGGGAAGTACAGGGCAAGCCCTTCGTCCAGGGCGCCGTTCTCGCTGTCCCGGAAGGCGCCGTAATGGGCGAATCGGGGCTTGAGCGAGCGACCTGTGACGGCCTCGCCGATCTGTCCCGCCAGGGGACCCGAGACGCGCACGATACCGACACCACCCCGACCCTGGGCGGTGGCGACGGCGGCGATGGTTTCACGGGGCGCGTTCATGGGCTCTCCTTCAACGAGCGGATAGCAAGACGCCCCACGATGGGGGCGTCTTTTTTCAGGCGGTTCTGGCGTCAGGCACTGGCCTTGGTGGACGCTTCGATCTGCCGGGTAATGTACCACTGCTGTGCAATGGACAGGCAGTTGTTGACCACCCAGTAGATCACCAGGCCGGCCGGGAACCACAGGAAGAAGAAGGTGAAGATCACCGGCATCAGCTTGAGGACCTTGGCCTGCATCGGATCCGGCGGGGTCGGGTTCAGGTGCTGCTGGATGAACATGGTGGCGCCCATGATGATCGGCAGGATGAAGAACGGATCCTTGATCGACAGGTCGGTGATCCAGAACATCCAGGGGGCCTGGCGCATCTCGACGCTTTCCAGCAGTACCCAGTACAGGGCCAGGAAGACCGGCATCTGCACCAGGATCGGCAGGCAGCCGCCCAGCGGGTTGATCTTCTCTTTCTTGTACAGCTCCATCATCGCCTGGGACATCTTCTGGCGATCGTCACCGAACTGTTCCTTCAGCGCCTGCAGCTTGGGCGATACGGCACGCATGCGGGCCATGGACTTGTAGCTGGCGGCGGAGAGGGGGAAGAAGGCGAGCTTGATCAGCACGGTCAGGGCGATGATCGACCAGCCCCAGTTGCCGATCAGGCTGTGGATATGTTGCAGCAGCCAGAAGATCGGCTGAGCGATGAACCACAGGAAGCCGTAGTCGACGGTCAGTTCCAGGCCTGGGGAGAGTTCCTTCAGGTGGTTCTGGATCTTCGGACCGGCGTACAGCACGGCCGAGCTTTCACCCTGGCCACCCGCGGCGACGTTGAGGCTGGAGCCGACGAAACCGACGATGTAGTTGCCCTTGGTGTCCTTGCGGGTCTGGATGATGTTGGTCTGGCCTTTTTCAGGAATCCAGGCCGTCACGAAGTAGTGCTGCAGCCAGGCGACCCAGCCGCCATCGACGGTTTCCTTGAACTCCTGCTTGTCGATGTCCTTGATGGAAATCTTCTTGTAGGGCTCGCTCGGGGTCCAGACGGCGGCACCCAGGTAGGTGGAGACGCCGGTGGCGGTGCTGGAGGACGGATCACCGCTGCCGTCACGCTTGAGCTGGGCATAGAGGTTGCCGGTCCAGGGCTGTCCGCTCTGGTTGTCGATGCGGTAGGTCACCTTGAGGTCGTACTGGCCGCGGGTGAAGGTGAAGCGCTTGGTGTAGTTCACACCGGCGTCGCTGTAGGTCAGGTCGACCACCAGCTGATCCTGGCCGTCGGCCAGCTTGTACTGACGCTGGGCAGAGGCATACACCGGGCGGCCGCTGGCACGACCATCCGGGCCATTGGCACCGATCAGACCGCTCTGGGCCAGGTAGGTACGCTCGTTGCCGTTGTCGAACAGCTGGAACGGAACATCCGGGTGATCCTGGCGACGGGGGTACTTCGGCAGCGTCAGCTGGACGATGTCACCACCGTTCGGGTCGATGGCGATGTTCAGCACGTCGGTGTCGACACGGATCAGCTCATTGCTCGGCGCGCTCTGTGCCGTCATGGGGGCGCTGGCCTGGCCAGGTCCCTCGGCGGTGGGCACGTCGTCGCTGCTGCGTTGGGCCGGCGAACCGGTTTCCGGCAGGGAAGACGGTGCACTGGAGGCGGCGGTGCTGGTGGTCGGCAGTGCGGCCTGGCCGTAGTCCTGGTTCCACTGGAGAACCATGAGGTAGGACACGATCGCCAGGGCGACTATCAGGATCGAGCGTTGGATATCCATGATTACTCGGCCATCGAAGAGGATTGGGATGTGTTGGCAGGGGGAACCGGGTCGTAGCCGCCGGGGTTCCAGGGGTGACAGCGACCCAGTCGACGCAGGGTCAGCCAGCCACCACGCAGGACGCCATGACGTTCGATGGCCTCCTGTGCATAACAGGAACAGCTGGGATAGAAGCGGCAGTGACTGGCCATCAGCGGGCTGATGGCGTAGCGATAGAACTGGATCGGGACGAGGGCCAGTTTACGCATGAGGGGTGTCGGCCATCCCTGGTTCGGTCGGAGACTCAGGGCGAGGCCGGCTGCGTGCAAGGCGCTTCCAGAGTTTGCCGAATTGCTGCTTGAGCTCTTCGTTCTCCAGATCGCCCAGGCCTCGCTTGGCCACGATCACGATGTCCCAGCCAGCCAGCAACTCAAGGTTGTGGCGGAAGGATTCGCGTATCTGGCGTTTGAGGCGGTTGCGCTCGACGGACAGCTTGACGCTCTTCTTGCCGATCACCATGCCCAAGCGGGGATGATCGAGGGCGTTGTCACGTGCGAGCAGCAGGACATTCCTGCCGGGGACCTTGCCGGAAGGGGAGTCGAAGACCGCCTTGAATTGCCGGGGGACCAGTAGTCGCTTTTCCCGGCCGAAGCCTCGACTCACCACCTGTTCCGGGTGAATCAGACGGTCAGGCGCTTGCGGCCCTTGGCGCGGCGACGCGACAGGACTTGGCGGCCGTTCTTGGTGGCCATACGAGCACGGAAACCGTGGGTACGAGCGCGCTTGAGGGTGCTGGGCTGGAAAGTGCGTTTCATGATTCGTTACCTGGTTGATCACAACGGGCCGAGGTGGCCCCCGTTTAAGAGACCGGCAATTCTAGAGAAATGGCGTGAGCAGGTCAATTTCCAACCAGCGATGAATCCCAGGCAGGAATAGATAGAAAAGAAGACGGATTAAAGAAGGATGAATGAGCTTACAGATGTAGTGAGACCCTCTGCCTGTGGAAAACTGCCTCAAGGGGCCGGGTTGCGCACAAGCTGGCCCGGGAAAAGCCTGTCAGCAAGTCGGGGAGCAGCTGTGCCGGGGCTGTTGGCAAGCGGGGCATAAATCGGTCCGTTGTCCACAGGCTCTTTGTGCACTGGGTTATCCAGGGCCTTGTATACCGAGCTAAGCGGTCGTTATCCACAGCTTTCACGGGCTATCCCAGGTGCTGCGTGGTGCGTCAATAAGACATTGATTTTCCTTGGCGAATCGACGAATTGCATGTGGATAACTTGGCCGCTGACCGCTACACTATGCGCCAGCTTTTTCACCGCACTCCTTTCCTACCTGGGGGACATCCGTGTCAGTGGAACTTTGGCAGCAGTGCGTCGATCTTCTGCGCGACGAACTGCCCGCCCAGCAATTCAACACCTGGATCCGTCCGTTGCAGGTCGAGGCCGAGGGTGACGAACTCCGGGTCTACGCCCCCAATCGTTTCGTATTGGACTGGGTCAATGAAAAGTACATGGGTCGCCTGCTGGAGTTGCTCAGTGAGCGAGGCAATGGCCTGGCGCCTGCGCTGTCGTTGCTGATCGGCAGCAAGCGCAACCCACCGCCGCCCCGTGTCGCGCCCGTTCCGGTTTCCGCGCCACCTGTGATCACCCCTGCGCCGGTTGCGCCGGTGGCTGCACAGCGTGTCGAGACCGTCGAGGAAAGCCGCGCGAGCCTCGATCCGCTCGCTTCCGTCTCGGCACCGCCGGCCGTTCGCACGGAGCGTTCGGTGCAGGTCGAGGGGGCGTTGAAGCACACCAGCTACCTGAACCGCACCTTCACCTTCGAGAACTTCGTCGAAGGCAAGTCCAACCAGTTGGCCCGTGCTGCAGCCTGGCAGGTGGCGGACAACCCGAAGCACGGCTACAACCCGCTCTTCCTTTATGGGGGCGTGGGCCTCGGCAAGACCCACCTGATGCACGCGGTGGGTAACCACCTGCTGAAGAAGAACCCCAACGCGAAGATCGTCTACCTGCACTCCGAGCGTTTCGTCGCTGACATGGTCAAGGCGTTGCAGCTGAATGCGATCAACGAATTCAAGCGCTTCTACCGCTCGGTGGACGCGCTGCTCATCGACGACATCCAGTTCTTCGCCCGCAAGGAGCGTTCCCAGGAGGAGTTCTTCCACACCTTCAACGCCCTGCTGGAGGGTGGCCAACAGGTGATCCTCACCAGTGACCGCTATCCGAAGGAGATCGAGGGGCTCGAGGAGCGCCTGAAGTCCCGCTTCGGCTGGGGCCTGACGGTGGCCGTGGAGCCGCCGGAGCTGGAGACCCGTGTGGCGATCCTGATGAAGAAAGCCGAGCAGGCCAAGGTCGACCTGCCACACGATGCCGCGTTCTTCATCGCCCAGCGCATCCGCTCCAACGTCCGTGAGCTGGAAGGTGCGCTCAAACGGGTCATCGCCCATGCGCACTTCATGGGGCGCGAGATCACCATCGAGCTGATCCGTGAATCCTTGAAGGACCTGCTGGCCCTGCAGGACAAGCTGGTCAGCATCGACAACATCCAGCGCATCGTCGTCGAGTACTACAAGATCAAGATGTCGGACATGCTGTCCAAGCGCCGCTCGCGCTCCGTCGCGCGGCCGCGCCAGGTGGCCATGGCACTGTCCAAGGAACTGACCAACCACAGCTTGCCGGAAATCGGCGACGCCTTTGGTGGACGAGACCACACGACTGTTCTGCATGCCTGTCGTAAGATTGCGGAACTCAGGGAATCCGACGCGGATATCCGCGAGGACTACAAGAACCTGCTGCGTACACTGACCACGTGACTGTTCAAGCGCAGCCCATTGAGGCAAGGGACTAGACCATGCATTTCACCATTCAACGCGAAGCCCTGTTGAAACCCCTGCAACTGGTCGCCGGCGTCGTCGAGCGCCGCCAGACCTTGCCGGTCCTCTCCAATGTGTTGCTGGTGGTTGAAGGCCAGCAGCTGTCGCTGACCGGTACCGACCTTGAGGTCGAGCTGGTCGGGCGCGTAGTCCTCGAAGAAGCGGCTGAGCCGGGTGAGATCACCGTACCGGCGCGCAAGCTGATGGACATCTGCAAGAGCCTGCCCAGCGATGCGCTGATCGATATCCGCGTCGACGAGCAGAAGCTGCTGATCAAGGCCGGCCGGAGCAAGTTCACCCTCTCCACCCTGCCTGCCAATGACTTCCCCACCGTGGAAGAAGGCCCGGGCTCGCTGAACTTCAGCCTGGTGCAGAGCAAACTGCGTCGCCTGATCGAGCGCACCAGCTTCGCCATGGCCCAGCAGGACGTGCGCTACTACCTCAACGGCATGCTGCTGGAAGTGAACGCCGGCGTGCTGCGCGCCGTTGCCACCGATGGCCACCGCCTGGCGATGTGCGCCATGCAGGCCGGCATCGAAGGCGTGGATCGTCACCAGGTGATCGTGCCGCGCAAGGGCATCCTCGAACTGGCGCGCCTGCTCACCGAACAGGATGGCGAAGTCCGCATCGTGCTCGGCCAGCACCACATCCGCGCCACCACCGGCGAGTTCACCTTCACCTCCAAGCTGGTCGACGGCAAGTTCCCGGACTACGAGCGTGTGCTGCCCCGTGGCGGCGACAAGCTCGTCGTTGGTGATCGCCAGGCTCTGCGTGAGGCCTTCAGCCGCACCGCGATCCTGTCCAACGAGAAGTACCGCGGCATTCGCCTGCAACTGGCGGCCGGCCTGCTGAAGATCCAGGCCAACAACCCGGAGCAGGAAGAGGCGGAAGAGGAAGTGGCCGTCGAGTACGGTGGCAGCAACCTGGAGATCGGTTTCAACGTCAGCTACCTGCTCGACGTGCTGGGTGTGATGACCACCGACCAAGTGCGCCTCATCCTGTCCGACTCCAACAGCAGCGCCCTGCTCCAGGAAGCCGACAACGACGACTCGTCCTATGTCGTCATGCCGATGCGCCTGTAACACGCTCGATGTCCCTCAGCCGCGTCACCGTCACCGCGGTGCGAAACCTGCACCCGGTGACGCTCTCCCCCTCCCCCCGCATCAACATCATCCATGGCGACAACGGCAGCGGTAAGACCAGTCTGCTCGAAGCCATTTACCTGCTCGGGCTTGCCCGGTCCTTCCGCAGCAACAAGCTGCAGCCTGTCATCCAGCACGACCAGCCAGCCTGCACGGTCTTCGGCCAGGTCGAACTCCTGGAGGGGCGTAGCAGCAGCCTGGGCATATCCCGGGAACGGAATGGGGAGTTCCAGATCCGTATCGACGGGCAGAATGCCAAGAGCGCTGCTCAGCTTGCCGAGACCTTGCCGCTTCAAGTCATCAATCCGGACAGCTTCCGTCTTCTGGAAGGTGCCCCAAAGATTCGTCGGCAGTTTCTCGACTGGGGAGTGTTCCACGTGGAACCTCGTTTTCTCCCCGCCTGGCAGCGCCTGCAGAAGGCGCTGAGGCAGCGGAACTCGTGGCTCCGGCATGGTACACTTGACGCCGTTTCGCAGGCGGTCTGGGACCGTGAACTGACTCTCGCGAGTGCGGAAATCGATGGCTATCGACGAGCCTATATCCAGGCGTTGAAGCCGGTTTTCGAGCGCACCCTGCAGGAGCTGGTACAGATCGAAGGGCTCACCCTCAGCTATTACCGCGGATGGGACAAGGACAAGGAGCTTGCCGATGTGCTGGCCACTTCCCTTCTCCGCGACCAGCAAATGGGGCATACCCAAGCCGGCCCCCAGCGTGCCGACCTGCGGTTGCGATTAGGCGGGCATAACGCCGCCGAGATTCTTTCCCGAGGCCAGCAGAAGCTGGTGGTGTGCGCGTTGCGCATCGCCCAGGGGCACCTGCTCAACCAGGCCAAACATGGCCAATGCATCTATCTGGTGGACGACCTTCCGTCTGAACTGGATGAACAGCACCGGCGCGCCCTTTGCCGTTTGCTGGACGAATTGGATTGCCAGGTATTCATCACCTGCGTCGATCACGAACTAATGAGGGACGGCTGGCGAACGGATACGCCGGTAGCCATGTTCCACGTGGAACATGGTGGTATCACCCAGACCTTTGATCATCGGAGTGAAGCATGAGCGAGAACAACACGTACGACTCTTCCAGCATCAAGGTGCTGAAGGGACTGGACGCCGTACGCAAGCGCCCGGGTATGTACATCGGCGATACCGACGATGGGACCGGTCTGCACCACATGGTCTTCGAAGTGGTGGACAACTCCATCGACGAAGCCCTGGCGGGTTACTGCTCCGAGATCAGCATCACCATCCACACCGATGAGTCGATCACCGTCCGTGACAACGGCCGGGGCATTCCGGTGGATATCCACAAGGAAGAAGGGGTCTCCGCTGCCGAGGTCATCATGACCGTGCTTCACGCCGGCGGTAAGTTCGACGACAACACCTACAAGGTGTCCGGCGGCCTCCACGGCGTGGGGGTTTCCGTGGTCAACGCCCTGTCCGAGGAGCTGCGCCTGACCATCCGCCGTGCAGGCCAGGTCTGGGAGCAGATCTATCGCCACGGCGTTCCCCAGTTCGCCCTGCGTGCCGTTGGCGAGACCGACGGAACCGGCACCGAGGTGCACTTCAAGGCCTCTGCCGAGACCTTCACCAATATCCATTTCAGCTGGGACATCCTCGCCAAGCGTCTGCGCGAACTGTCCTTCCTCAACTCCGGCGTGGGCATCCTCCTGCGTGACGAGCGCAGCGGGAAGGAAGAAATGTTCAAGTACGAGGGCGGCCTGAAAGCCTTCGTCGAGTACCTGAACACCAACAAGACCATCGTCAACGAGGTCTTCCACTTCAACATCCAGCGCGAAGAAGACGGCGTGGGTGTCGAGGTGGCGCTGCAGTGGAACGACAGCTTCAACGAGAACATCCTCTGCTTCACCAACAATATTCCCCAGCGTGACGGCGGTACCCACCTGGCAGGCTTCCGCTCTGCCCTCACCCGTCACCTGAACAACTATATCGAGCAGGAAGGCCTGGCGAAGAAGTACAAGATCGCCACCACCGGCGACGATGCCCGTGAAGGACTGACCGCCATCATCTCGGTCAAGGTGCCGGATCCGAAGTTCAGCTCGCAGACCAAGGACAAGCTGGTCTCCAGCGAGGTGAAGACCGCCGTTGAGCAGGAAATGGGCAAGTACTTTGCCGACTTCCTGCTGGAGAACCCCAACGAAGCCAAGGCCGTCGTCGGCAAGATGATCGATGCCGCCCGCGCCCGTGAGGCTGCGCGCAAGGCCCGCGAGATGACCCGTCGCAAGGGCGCCTTGGATATCGCCGGCCTGCCCGGCAAGCTCGCCGACTGCCAGGAGAAGGACCCTGCCCTTTCCGAACTCTACATCGTGGAGGGTGACTCCGCGGGTGGTTCGGCCAAGCAGGGCCGCAACCGCAGGACCCAGGCCATCCTCCCGTTGAAGGGCAAGATCCTCAACGTGGAAAAGGCCCGTTTCGACAAGATGCTGTCCTCCCAGGAAGTCGGCACCCTGATTACCGCACTGGGCTGCGGGATCGGGCGCGAGGAGTACAACATCGAGAAACTGCGCTACCACAACATCATCATCATGACCGACGCCGACGTGGACGGTTCGCACATCCGTACCCTGCTGCTGACGTTCTTCTTCCGTCAGATGCCGGAGCTGATCGAGCGCGGCTACGTCTACATCGCCCAGCCGCCGCTGTACAAGGTCAAGCGTGGCAAGCAGGAGCAGTACATCAAGGACGACGAGGCCATGGACGAGTACATGACCCAGTCGGCCCTGGAAGACGCCAGCCTGCACGTCAACGAGAACGCCCCGGGCCTGTCGGGCGAAGCCCTGGAGCGTCTGGTCAACGAATACCGCGCCGTCATGCGCACCCTCAAGCGTCTGTCCCGCCTGTACCCGCAGGAGCTCACCGAGCACATGGTCTACCTGCCCCGCGTCAGCGTGGAGCAGCTGTCCGACCAGGGCGCGATGGAGGGCTGGCTCAAGCAGTTCGAAGAGCGCCTGAAGGGTGCGGAGAAGTCCGGCCTGACCTACTCCATCAGCCTGCGTGAAGACCGCGAGCGCCACCTGTGGCTGCCCGAAGTCCAGCAGACCGCTCATGGCCTGTCGCACTACGTGACCTTCAACCGCGACTTCTTCGCCAGCAATGATTACCGCCAGGTCACTACCCTCGGCGAGCAGCTCAACAGCCTGCTGGAAGAGGGGGCCTACGTGCAGCGTGGAGAGCGCCGCAAGCCCGTCAGCAGCTTCAAGGACGCCCTGGCCTGGCTGATGACCGAGAGCACCAAGCGCCACACCATCCAGCGATACAAAGGCCTTGGCGAGATGAACCCGGAGCAGCTGTGGGAAACCACCATGGACCCGAACGTCCGCCGCATGCTCAAGGTGACCATCGAGGACGCGATCGCCGCGGACCAGATCTTCAACACCCTGATGGGCGATGCGGTGGAACCCCGCCGCGACTTCATCGAGAGCAACGCTCTGGCGGTGTCCAACCTCGACGTGTAACCCACCCGAGTGCTTGGCTATGCTTCCAGCCCCGGCCCTGTGCCGGGGCTTTTTATTGGGAACAGGAAAGGAGTGCGCCACATGCAGGAAACCCAAGGCTCGCCGGAGGCAGCGGCCGTCAGCGATGACGTGCTGATGGACTATCTCGAGCGACAGCTGCGCAGCGGCAGGGTAAAGGTCGGCGTGCTGATGGTGCAGTTCGAGAAGGCATTCCCCGGTGTGGAGCGGGATCGCCTGGTGCGCTGTTTCAATGCACTGGAATCGCGCTACCTGAAGCGCTGAATCCCGTCCGGGCAATCAGTTTATGCACCAATCGTCGGTTTTCCAGGGGAAAGCTGTGAGGCCCGACTGGCGCGGGCCTCAGGCTGGAAACAATCAATAGGCGGAATTTTTATCCACAGCTTTTCAACAGATCAGGCAGGCGTGGAGTCCGCCGCTTCCACAGGCTGGGGCGCGGCGCCTTCGATCCGCTGCTGGGCCTGCTCGACCCATGCGTAGGCGCGGTCGTTCAGGTCGGCAATGGCACGAGGCCCCTCCCCTTCTGCGTACATCGCCGGGCCGATCTCCACCTGGATGGTGCCGGGGTACTTGGCCCAGCCCACCTTGGGCCAGAACAGCCCGGCGTTGTGCGCTACCGGCAACACCGGCAGCCCTGCGTTGACTGCCAGTGCAGTACCGCCGCGGGAGAACTTGCCCATCTGCCCCACCGGAACCCGGGTCCCTTCGGGGAACACCAGCACCCAGGCCCCCTGGCGCAGGCGCTCGTCGCCCTGGCTGGCGAGCTGCTTTAGCGCAGCCTTGGGGTTGCTGCGGTCGATGGCGATGGGGCGCAGCAGGGCCATTGCCCAGCCGAAGAACGGCACGTAGAGCAGCTCGCGCTTCACCACCTGGCTGAGGGGTTCGAAGAAGCCGGAGAGGAAGAAGGTTTCCCAGGTGCTCTGGTGCTTGGAGAGGATCACGCAGGGCGTCTGCGGGATGTTCTCCATGCCCCCAACGCGGTAGTCGACACCCGCCACCACCTTGGCCAGCCAGACCGCGAAGCGGCACCAGCGCCAGATCACGAAGCGGTAGCGTGCGCGGAACGGCAGGAAGGGCGCGACCAGGAAGCTGATCGTGCCCCAGACGAAGGCACTGGACGACAGCAGCAGGTAGAAGAGGACGGTTCTGATGGCCTGCACTGTCGTCATGGTTCCTTGCCTTGGCTAACTGAGGAGATGGTTGGCGACGGCCGCCAGGTCGTCGAATACGAGGACGTCCCCGGGCACGCCTTTGGCCAGGGTTCGCTCGCCCTTGCCGGTTCTAACCAGCACAGGCTGACAATCGACGGCTCTGGCCGCCTCCAGGTCACCGCTACTGTCGCCGACGAACCAGATGCCGCCCAACGGTACGCCGTAGTGCTCGGCAATCTGCAGCAGCATGCCCGGCTTGGGTTTGCGGCAGTCGCAGCCGTCGTCGGGCCCGTGGGGGCAATGGACGATCAGGCCGACGTCGCCGCCCTGCTCCGCCACCCGCTCACGCAGCCGCGCATGCATGGCGTCGAGGGTTTCCAGGGGGTAGTAGCCACGCGCGATGCCCGACTGGTTGGTGGCCACGGCCACGGTCCAGCCCGCACGCGAGAGGCGCGCAATGGCCTCGATGGCGCCCGGGATCGGGATCCATTCATCGAGGCTTTTGATGTAGGCGTCGGAGTCATGGTTGATGACGCCGTCGCGGTCGAGGATGAGCAATTTCATGGTGCGTCCTGGCAGCCAACCGCAGACGTGTCGCCTGCGGTTGGCTCAGCCTTTAGCCGAGAACGGAGATGTCGGCGGCGCCGAGGAACAGGCCGCGCAGCTTCGCCAGCAGGGCGTAGCGGTTCGCACGGACGGCCGCGTCATCGACGTTGACCATCACCGCCTCGAAGAACGCATCCACCGGCTCGCGCAGGCTCGCCAGGCGGCCCAGGGCTTCGCTGTAGCAACGGGCGGCTGCCATGGGGGCCACGGCACGCTCGGCCTCTGCCACGGCCGCGGCAAGGGCCTTCTCGGCGTCTTCCTGCAGCAGGGCGCTGTCGACCACGGCCGGTACTTCGCCTTCGGCCTTGCCCAGCAGGTTGGAGACGCGCTTGTTGGCGGCGGCCAGGGCTGCGGCTTCGGGCAGGGCGCGGAAGGCCTGCACGGCTTGCACGCGCTGGTCGAAGTCCAGGGCCGAGGTCGGCTTGAGGGCACGGACGGAGAGGTACACCGCCACATCCACGCCTTCGTCTTCGTAGCGGGCGCGCAGGCGGTCGAAGATGAAGTCCAGCACCTGGGTGGCCAGGCC
This sequence comes from Pseudomonas sp. SLBN-26, assembly GCF_006715895.1. NCBI lineage: Bacteria > Pseudomonadati > Pseudomonadota > Gammaproteobacteria > Pseudomonadales > Pseudomonadaceae > Pseudomonas > Pseudomonas sp. SLBN-26. Next base: position 4,388,503 of record NZ_VFOB01000001.1, on the reverse strand, counting down.
GTCCGCCTTCACCTTGTCGCCGTACTGGGCGATGGCGAAGCCGACGGCGTCGTCCAGGTCCAGGTCCAGCTTCTTCTCGATCAGGATGCGCAGTACGCCGAGGGCCTGGCGGCGCAGGGCGAAGGGGTCCTTGCTGCCGGTGGGCAGCATGCCGATGCCGAAGATACCCACCAGGGTGTCCAGCTTGTCGGCCACCGCCAGCGCAGCACCGGTCAGGGTCTGCGGCAGCTCGGCGCCGGCGCCACGCGGCATGTACTGCTCGTTCAGGGCGTGGGCGACGTCGTCCGCTTCACCATCGTTCAGAGCGTAGTAGTAGCCGGCGATGCCCTGCATCTCCGGGAACTCGCCGACCATCTCGGTGGCCAGGTCGCACTTGGCGAGGATGCCGGCACGGGCGGCTTTCACCGGGTCGGCGCCGACGCGCTCGGCGATGTGGGCGGCCAGTGCGGAAACGCGCTCGGCCTTCTCGTACACGGTGCCGAGCTGGGCCTGGAACACCACGTTCTTCAGGCGCTCGTTGAAGGTTTCCAGCTTCTGCTTCTTGTCCTGCTTGAAGAAGAACTCGGCGTCGGTCAGGCGCGGACGCACGACCTTCTCGTTGCCCGAGATGATCTGCGCCGGGTCCTTGCTCTCGACGTTGGCCACGGTGATGAAGCGCGGCAGCAGCTTGCCGTTGGCATCCAGCAGGCAGAAGTACTTCTGGTTGTCCTGCATGGTGGTGATCAGGGCTTCCTGGGGCACCTCGAGGAAGCGCTCCTCGAACGAGCACACCAGCGGCACCGGCCACTCGACCAGCGCCGTCACCTCGTCCAGCAGGTCCGCCGGTACCACGGCGCTGCCCTTCTGCTCGGCAGCCAGTTGGTCGACGCGCTTGGCGATCAGCTCGCGGCGCTCGGCGAAGTCGGCCAGCACGTAGGCGGCGCGCAGGTCCTCCAGGTAGCTGGAAGGCTTGCTGATGCGGATGTTCGCGGGGTTGTGGAAGCGGTGGCCACGGGACTCGCGGCCCGCCTTCTGGGCGAGGATCTCGCAGTCCACCACGTCATCGCCGAAGAGCATCACCAGCCACTGGGTCGGGCGCACGAACTCTTCACGGCGCGCAGCCCAGCGCATGCGCTTGGGAATCGGCAGGGCGGCCAGGGAAGCCTCGACGATGCCGGCCAGCAGGCCCTTGGCGGGTTGGCCGGGGATGGTCTGGCTGAACTTCAGCTTCGGCCCGCTGGTGTCGATCTGGGCCAGGTCGACGCCGCACTTCTTGGCGAAGCCGAGGGCGGCCTGGGTCGGGTTGCCGGCAGCGTCGAAGGCGGCCTGCAGCGGCGGGCCGTCGAGGTTGACGCTGCGGTCGGGCTGCTGGGTGGCCAGTTGCTCGACCAGCACCGCCAGGCGGCGCGGCGCGGCGTAGACGCGGGCGGCGCCGTGGCTCAGGCCGGCCGTCTTGAGGCCGCCGAGGATGCCGGCGAGGAAGGCGTCACCGAGGGACTTGAGGGCCTTGGGCGGCAGCTCTTCGGTGCCCAGTTCGACGAGGAAATCTTGTGCACTCATTCTTCCGCCTCCAGCTTGGCCAGTACTTCGTCACGCAGTTCGGGGGTCGCCATGGGGAAGCCCAGGCGCGCGCGCGCCTGCAGGTAGCTCTGGGCCACGGCGCGGGCCAGGGTGCGCACGCGCAGGATGTAGCGCTGGCGCTCGGTCACGGAGATTGCGCGGCGGGCATCCAGCAGGTTGAAGGTGTGGGAGGCCTTGAGGACCATCTCGTAGGTCGGCAGCGGCAGCTGCAGCTCGATCAGGCGGTTGGCCTCGCTCTCGTAGAAGTCGAAGAGTTCGAACAGCTTCGGCACGTTGGCGTGCTCGAAGTTGAAGGTGGACTGCTCCACCTCGTTCTGGTGGAACACGTCGCCGTAGGTGACCACGCCGAAGGGGCCGTCGGTCCACACCAGGTCATAGACCGAGTCCACGCCCTGCAGGTACATGGCCAGGCGTTCCAGGCCATAGGTGATCTCGCCGGTCACCGGGTAGCACTCGATGCCGCCGACCTGCTGGAAGTAGGTGAACTGGGTGACTTCCATGCCGTTCAGCCAGATTTCCCAACCCAGGCCCCAGGCGCCGAGGGTGGGGGACTCCCAGTTGTCCTCGACGAAGCGGATGTCGTGCACCAGCGGGTCGATGCCGATGGCCTTCAGGGAGCCCAGGTACAGCTCCTGGAAGTTCTCCGGGTTGGGCTTCAGGACCACCTGGAACTGGTAGTAGTGCTGCAGGCGGTTGGGGTTCTCGCCGTAGCGGCCGTCAGTGGGGCGGCGCGAGGGCTGCACGTAGGCGGCGTTCCAGGTCTCCGGGCCGATGGCACGGAGGAAGGTGGCGGTGTGGAAGGTACCGGCGCCCACTTCCATGTCGTAGGGCTGGAGCACCACGCAGCCCTGCTCGGCCCAGTACTGCTGCAGGGCGAGGATCAGGTCTTGGAAGGTGCGCACGGCGGGCGTAGTCTGGCTCACGAATTTCACCTGTGCTGGGTATTCGACTGAAAGGGCGCGAGTATACCCGATCCGACCCGCCGCAACCGCATGGAAAGCCTTATGCCACGCTGCTTCTGGTGCAACGAAGACCCCCTCTACATCGCCTACCACGACCAGGAATGGGGCGTGCCCCAACGGGATGCCGGGGCGCTGTTCGAGATGCTCCTGCTGGAGGGTTTCCAGGCCGGCCTGTCGTGGATCACGGTGCTGAAGAAGCGTGCCCGCTACCGCGAGGTGCTGTTCGGTTTCGACCCACAGCGCCTGGCGCAGATGACCGACGAGGAAATCGAGGTGCGCATGCAGGACCCGGGCATCATCCGCAACCGCGCCAAGCTGCGCGCGGCCCGGCAGAACGCCCAGGCCTGGCTGCGCCTGGAGGACCCCTCCGCCCTGCTCTGGTCCTTCGTCGGCGGCGCACCACGGATCAACCGCTTCGCCGACCGCAGCGAGGTGCCGGCGGTGACGGCCGAGGCCGAGGCGATGAGCAAGGCGCTGCGCAAGCTGGGCTTCACCTTCGTCGGGCCGACCATCTGCTACGCCTTCATGCAGGCCACCGGCATGGTCATGGACCACACCCTCGACTGCGACCGGCATCCGCACCTGGCGGGCTGACGGTCCGTCCCGCACCTGAGCGCGCGTCACGGTAGAATGCGCGCTTTTCCTTGCCCTGGAGTTGCCTGTGGACAAGCTCAAAGGCGCCCTCGTGGTCGGCTTCCTGCGCCTCTTCGCCCTGCTGCCCTGGCGGGCCGTACAAGCCGTGGGCGCGGCAATCGGCTGGCTGATGTGGAAGCTGCCCAACCGCTCCCGCGAGGTCACGCGGATCAACCTCGCCAAGTGCTTTCCGGAACTGTCCCCGGCCGAGCTCGACCAGCGTGTCGGCCAGAGCCTGATGGACATCGGTCGCACCCTCACCGAAAGCGCCTGCGCCTGGATCTGGCCGGCGGAGAAGTCCATCGGCCTGGTGCGCGAAGTGGAAGGCCTGGAGGTGCTGCACGAGGCATTGGCCAGCGGCAAGGGCGTGGTGGGCATCACCAGTCACCTGGGCAACTGGGAGGTGCTGAACCACTTCTACTGTGCCCAGTGCAAACCGATCATCTTCTACCGCCCGCCGAAGCTGAAGGCCGTGGACGAATTGCTGCAGAAGCAGCGCGTGCAGCTCGGCAACCGCGTCGCGCCGTCTACCAAGGAAGGCATCCTCAGCGTCATCAAGGAAGTGCGCCGGGGCGGCGCGGTGGGCATTCCGGCCGACCCGGAGCCGAGCCTGTCCGCCGGCGTGTTCGTGCCCTTCCTCGGCACCCTGGCGCTGACCAGCAAGTTCGTCCCCGGCATGCTCGCCGGCGGCAAGGCGCGCGGGGTGTTCCTGCATGCGTTGCGCCTGGCGGATGGCTCCGGCTTCAAGGTCATCCTCGAGGCTGCGCCGGAGGGGATGTACAGCGACGACGTGGAAGAGGGCGTGGCGGCGATGAGCGCCGTGGTGGAGCGCTACGTGCGCACCTACCCGACCCAGTACATGTGGAGCATGAAGCGCTTCAAGAAGCGCCCTGAGGGCGAAGCCCGCTGGTATTGAGAAAAGGCGCTTCGGCGCCTTTTTTGCGCCTTCTGCTGGGCGAGTCGGTGGTTTTAGGCTAAAAAACCGCTCAGACCAATCCAAGGTGTGTCGCGATGTCCTCCAACCAGCGCCAGCATCCCCGTACGCCGATGAAGTGCCGGATCAAGATCAGTCACGAGAGCTTCGGGGATCTCTTCGCCCAGACCCGCGACCTGTCGGACGGCGGTGTGTACGTCCGCCACCCGGACCTGGTGGCCCTGCCGGTGGGCACCATCCTCACCGGCCAGGTGCAGGACCTGCCCTTCGAAGCGCCGATCCTGCAGATGGAGATCATGCGGGTGGACGCCGAGGGCGTCGGCCTGCGCTTCGTCGAGTCCTGATCCGCTACCAACCGCTCCCGGAAATCCCCCTAGCCTTCTTCGTCCGCCGTCAGCAGCACCAGTGGTTCGCACGCCTGGCGGCGGCAGCCCCAGCGATACTCCTCCCGGGTCGGCCCTTCACCGCGCCAGGTCGTTGCCGTGGCGCCGCCGTTGATGCGGAAGTTCCACACCTGGCCGCGGCCGTCATGCAGGCGCCCCTCGATGCTGCAGGGCACCCAGGAGAACGCATGGTGCAGCACCACGCCGTCCAGCAACTCGGCCAGGGTGAAGAATCGGCTGGCACCCCGCGCGTCCAGCTTCCAGGCGTGGCAGGCTTCGGTCAGGGCAGGTTCGGCCGAAGGCGGGGCTTCCAGTATCGGTGGCTTGATCGAGTCGACTTGGTAGGGCGGCACCGGTTGGGCAGCGACGCCATCCAAGGCGAACGCCGCAATCCCCAGGGCGAGTACGGTGCGCACCATGTCACTGCCCTCCCTGGCGGCGGGCGAGGCGCTTGAGGAACACCCCCATCTCCTTCTCCGCCTGCTTGTCGCCCTTGGCCTGCGCGGCGCTCAGGCCCTGCTCCCAGGCCTGGCGAGCCCCCTCACTGTCACCGGTGCTCTCCAGTGCCTTGCCCAGCAGCTTCCAGGCCGCCGAGTAGGCCGGGTCCTGCTCGACGCAGCGTTGCAGGTGCAGCGTTGCTGCCGTCGCATCACCCTGGTCGAGGTAGCCCTTGCCCAGGCCGAAGCGCAGCAGTGCGTTGTCCACGCCCTTGGCGAGCATCTTCTCCAGTGAATCGATCATGGTCCTGTCCCCGGGCTGTCGAGGCGCTCACCCTACCCTGATCGACGCGAGCGCCCAACCCCGAGGTTCAGAACCGCCAGAAGGCCGGGCTGAGCAGGATCAGCAGGGAGAACACCTCCAGCCGCCCCAGCACCATGGCCAGGCTCAGCACCAGCTTGGCGCCATCGGGCAGGTTGCCGTAGTGCGCCGCCGCTTCGCCCAGGGCCGGGCCCAGGTTGTTCATGCAGGACGCCAGGGTGGAGAAGGCGGTGAGCTGGTCCAGCCCCATGGCCATCAGCAGCAGGAGCAGCACCACGAAGGTCATCAGGTAGATGGAGCAGAAGGCCCAGACCGACTCCACCACCCGCTCGGGAATGTGACGGCGCCCCAGCTTGAGGGTGAACACCCCGTTGGGGTGCAGCAGCCGCTGGAACTCCCGCACCCCCTGGCGCAGCACCAGCAGGATGCGCATCACTTTCATGCCGCCGCCGGTGGAGCCGGCGCAGGCGCCGATGAAGGTGGTGTAGAGCAGCAGGTGCGGCAGCAGGGTCGGCCAGGTGCTGAAGTCGGCCAGGCCGAAGCCGGTGGTGGTGGCCACCGAGACCACCATGAACGCGGCATAGCGGATCGATTGCAGCGGCGCCTCGTAGTGCTGGTGGACGATGAGCGTGGTGGCGCAGATCACGAAGGTGCCCAGCAGCAGCAACAGGTACGTGCGGCATTCCGCGTCGCGCAGGTAGTGCCGCAGGCTGCGCTGTCGCCAGGCGAGGAAGTGCAGGCCGAAGTTCACCCCCGAGACCACCAGGAAGAACATGCACACGGCCTCCACCAGCGGGCTGTCGAAGTAGCCGATGCTGGCGTCGTGGGTGGAGAAGCCGCCGATGGCGATGGTGGAGAAGCTGTGGCAGATGGCGTCGAACAGGCTCATCCCGGCGGCCCAGTACGCCAGCGCACAGGCCAGGGTCAGACCGCAGTAGATCAGCCACAGGGTGCGCGCGGTTTCCGCGATGCGTGGCGAGAGCTTCTGCTCCTTCAGCGGGCCGGGCATCTCGGCGCGGTACAGCTGCATGCCGCCGATGCCGAGCATGGGCATGATCGCCACCGCGAGAACGATGATCCCCATCCCGCCGAACCACTGCAGCTGCTGGCGGTAGTAGAGGACCGCCTTGGGCAGCTGGTCGAGCCCGGTGAGTACGGTCGCCCCGGTGGTGCTGATGCCCGAGACGGACTCGAACAGCGCGTCCACCAGGCCCATGCGCGGCGTGTCGATGAGCAGGAAGGGTATGCAGCCGAAGGTGCCGAGCACGGTCCAGAACAGCGCGGTGATCAGGTAGCCGTCGCGGATCTTCAGGTCCCCGTTGGCACCGCGCACCGGTAGCCAGATGAGCAGGCCGATGCTCAGGGTGATCAGCAGCGCCATCAGAAAGCCCTGCCAGGCGCCTTCGCCGTAGTACAGGTCGATCAGCAGGGGCGGCAGTTGGGTGCTGCTGAACAGCATCAGCAGCACGCCGAGGATCCGGCGGATCACCGCATGGCGCTGGGCTCGCCCGGTCACGGCGTTAGGCAGGTAAGTGTTCTGGCGCAGCGGCAGGAGGGGTTCGAAGCGGGACATGGCGGGCCCTCGGAACGGGAGGGTCCGAACCCTACCGCCGGCTCGCAGGGAGGGGATGTAGGAAGTGGCTGAAAACCGGGCGGCCGGTATCTGGATACCGCGCTCGCCCGGTTGGCGGCGTCAGAAGAAGGTCAGGCCGACCTGGAACAGCCGCTCCACGTCGCGGATGTACTTCTTGTCCACGAGGAAGAGGATCACGTGGTCGCCGGACTCGATCACCGTGTCGTCGTGGGCGATCAGCACCTCGTCGTCACGGATCACCGCACCGATGGTGGTGCCCGGCGGCAGGGCGATGTCCTCGATCATCTTGCCCACCACCTTGCTCGACTTGGCGTCGCCGTGGGCGATGGCCTCGATGGCTTCGGCCGCGCCCCGGCGCAGGGAGTGCACGCTGACGATGTCACCCCGGCGCACGTGGGTGAGCAGGGTGCCGATGGTGGCGAGCTGGGGGCTGAGGGCGATGTCGATCTCGCCGCCCTGTACCAGGTCCACGTAGGCAGGGTTGTTGATGAGGGTCATCACCTTGCGCGCGCCGAGCCGCTTGGCCAGCAGCGAGGACATGATGTTGGCCTCGTCGTCGTTGGTCAGGGCCAGGAAGATGTCGGCGTCGTTGATGTTCTCTTCCACCAGCAGGTCGCGGTCCGAGGCGCTGCCCTGCAGCACCACCGTGCTGTCGAGGGTGTCCGACAGGTAGCGGCAGCGGGCCGGGTTCATCTCGATGATCTTCACCTGGTAACGGCTCTCGATGGCCTCGGCCAGGCGCTCGCCGATGTTGCCGCCGCCAGCGATGACCACGCGCTTGTAGCTGTCCTCCAGGCGACGCAGCTCACTCATCACCGCGCGGATGTGGGCCTTGGCGGCGATGAAGAACACCTCGTCGTCCGCCTCGATCACGGTGTCGCCCTTGGGGATGATCGGCCGGTTGCGGCGGAAGATGGCCGCCACGCGCGTGTCGACGCTGGGCATGTGCTCGCGGATCTGGCGCAGCTCCTGCCCCACCAGCGGGCCACCGTAGTAGGCGCGGACGCCTACCAGCTGGGCCTTGCCCTCGGCGAAGTCGATCACCTGCAGGGCGCCGGGGTACTCGATCAGGCGCTTGATGTAGTTGGTGACCACCTGCTCGGGGCTGATCAGCACGTCGACCGGGATGGCCTCGTTGTCGAACAGCGCCTCGCGGGTCAGGTAGGCCGACTCGCGCACGCGGGCGATCTTGGTGGGGGTGTGGAACAGGGTGTAGGCCACCTGGCAGGCGACCATGTTCACCTCGTCGCTGTTGGTCACGGCCACCAGCATGTCGGCGTCGTCTGCACCGGCCTGGCGCAGCACGGTGGGGAACGAGCCCTTGCCCTGCACGGTGCGGATGTCCAGGCGATCGCCGAGGTCGCGCAGGCGATCACCGTCGGTGTCGACCACGGTGATGTCGTTGGCTTCGCCGGACAGGTGTTCCGCGAGGGTGCCGCCGACCTGGCCGGCCCCGAGAATGATGATCTTCACTGATTGCTCCGTTAGCCGCGGGGAGACGCGGCGATCTTCATCAGCTTGGCATAGTAGAAGCCGTCATGGCCGTCTTCCCGGGCCAGCAGCTGGCGGCCATGGGGTTGCTTGAGGCCGAACCCGCCGGCGATATCCAGCTCCCGCGCGCCGGGGGTGCGGGCGAGGAAGGCGGCGATGTTCTCGCTGTTTTCCGCCGGCAGCGCCGAGCAGGTGGCGTAGAGCAGGATGCCGCCCACCTCGAGGGTGGGCCAGAGGGCGTCCAGCAGCTCGCCTTGCAGGGTGGCCAGGGGCGCGATGTCCTCGGCCTTGCGGGTCAGCTTGATGTCGGGGTGGCGACGGATCACGCCGGTGGCCGAGCACGGGGCATCGAGCAGGATGCGCTGGAAGGGTTTGCCGTCCCACCAGCTCGCGGTATCGCGGCCGTCGGCGGCGATCAACTGGGCATCCAGGCCCAGGCGCGCCAGGTTTTCGCGCACGCGCACCAGGCGGCTTTCTTCCAGGTCCACGCCGACCACCTGGGCCAGGCTAGGTTCGGCTTCCATCAAATGGCAGGTCTTGCCACCGGGGGCGCAGCAGGCATCCAGCACCCGCTGGCCGGGGGCCAGTTCCAGCAGGTCGGCGGCCAGTTGCGCGGCTTCGTCCTGGACGCTGACACGCCCTTCGGAAAAGCCCGGCAGGCCGGTGACGTCGCAGGCTTCGGCCAGGCGGATGCCATCGCGGCTGAAGGGGCAGGGCTCGGCTTCGATCCCTGCCTGGCGCAGTTCGGCGAGGTAGGCATCGCGGTCGCCGTGACGGCGGTTGACCCGCAGGATCAGCGGCGGGTGGGCATTGTTGGCCGCGCAGACGGCTTCCCACTGTTCCGGCCAGGCGGCCTTCAGGGCCTTCTGCAGCCAGCGCGGGTGGGCGTTACGTACGGCCGGGTCGCGCTCGAACTCGGCGAAGATCGCCTCGCCCTGGCGCTGGGCATTGCGCAGCACGGCGTTGAGCAGGCCCTTGGCCCAGGGCTTCTTCAGCTTGTCGGCACAGCCGACGGTTTCGCCGATGGCCGCGTGGGGCGGGATGCGGGTGTGGAACAGCTGGTAGAGGCCCACCAGCAGCAGGGCCTCGACGTCACGGTCGGCCGCCTTGAAGGGCTTCTGCAGCAGGCGCTCGGCCAGGGCCGACAGGCGGGGTTGCCAGCGGGCGGCGCCGAAGGCGAGGTCCTGGGCGAGGCCGCGATCGCGCGGGTCCACCTTGTCCAGCTGGGCAGGCAGGCTGCCGCCGAGGGAGGCCTTGCCGTTGAGCACGGCCGCCAGGGCACGGGCGGCGGCGAGGCGCGGGCTCATGCGCCGAGCACCTGGCCGGGGGCGAACTGCTCGCGGCGGCTGTTGTAGAGGTCGGCGAAGGCCAGGGGCTTGCCGCCGGGCAGTTGCAGGCGGGTCAGGCGCAGGGCGCCTGCGCCACAGGCCACGGTGAGGCCGTCCTTGCTGGCATCGAGAATCTGGCCGGGTTGGCCGCGGCCTTCGGCGGGCTCGGCAGCGAGCACCTTCAGCGGCTGGCCGTCGAGGGTGCTGTGGCAGATGGGCCAGGGGTTGAAGGCACGCACCAGGCGCTCCAGTTCGTCGGCCGGGCGGCTCCAGTCGATCCGCGCCTCGTCCTTGTTGAGCTTGTGGGCGTAGGTGGCCAGGGCGTCGTCCTGCACCTCGCCCTGCAGCGTTCCGGCGGCAAGACCGGCGATGGCCTGGACGACGGCCTGGGGGCCGAGCTGGGCGAGGCGGTCATGCAGGCTGCCGCCGGTGTCGCCGGCGGTGATCGGGGTGGTGGCCTTGAGCAGCATGGGGCCGGTGTCGAGACCCGCCTCCATCTGCATCACGGTGACGCCGCTCTCGGCGTCGCCCGCCTGCACCGCCCGCTGGATCGGTGCGGCGCCGCGCCAGCGCGGCAGCAGCGAGGCATGGCTGTTGATGCAGCCGAGGCGCGGGATGTCCAGCACCACCTGCGGCAGGATCAGGCCGTAGGCGACCACCACCATCAGGTCCGGGGCCAGGGCGCGCAGTTCTTCCTGGGCGGCAGGGTCGCGCAGGGTCGGCGGTTGCAGGACCGGGAGGCCGTGCTGCAGGGCAAGCTGCTTGACCGGGCTGGGCATGAGCTTCTGGCCGCGGCCGGCGGGGCGGTCGGGCTGGGTGTACACGGCAACGATCTGGTGAGGGGTGTCGAGCAGGGCCTTGAGGTGTTCGGCGGCGAACTCCGGGGTGCCGGCGAAGACGAGGCGCAGGGCTTGGGTCATGCGGGGCTCACTCTCTAAAAAGAAAAAGGCTTGCCGGAGCAAGCCTTTGGGGTTCGGGGATCAAGCCTGCTGGCGGTGCTGCTTTTCCAGTTTCTTCTTGATCCGGTCGCGCTTGAGGCTGGAGAGGTAGTCGACGAAGAGCTTGCCGTTGAGGTGGTCGCATTCGTGCTGGATGCACACCGCCAGCAGGCCTTCGGCAATCATCTCGAACGGCTGGCCATCGCGGTCCAGGGCCTTGATCTTGACCTTCTGCGGGCGGTCGACGTTCTCGTAGAAGCCGGGCACCGAGAGGCAGCCTTCCTGGTACTGGTCCATCTGGTCGGTCAGGGACTCGAACTCGGGATTGATGAAGACCATCGGCTCGGACTTGTCCTCCGACAGGTCCATCACCACCACGCGCTTGTGCACATTCACCTGGGTCGCCGCCAGGCCTATGCCGGGGGCTTCGTACATGGTCTCGAACATGTCGTCGATCAACTGGCGCAGCGCGTCGTCCACCACCTCCACCGGTTTGGCGATGGTACGCAGGCGCGGATCAGGGAATTCGAGGATGTTCAGGATCGCCATATGGGTTTGTGATGCACTTGTGGAATAAAGTCAAAATCCGCTGCTAAGATGATGAGCAGCATTGAAAAACGCCTGAAAAGCCCGGTTGGGGCGGCTTTCAGGCCGTTTCGCGTGAACGCACATAATAAAGGGATTCACCGCATGAGGAAATCACTACTCGCCCTGCTGCTCCTGGCTGCCAACGGGCTGGCACAGGCTGCGGTGGAGCTCAAGGACGGCCATCCGGAACGCTATACGGTGGTCCGTGGCGACACACTCTGGGACATCTCCGGCAAGTTCCTCAGCGAACCCTGGAAATGGCCGGAAATCTGGCACGCCAACCCGCAGATCCAGAACCCGCACCTCATCTACCCCGGCGACACCCTGAGCCTGGTGTATGTCGATGGCCAGCCGCGTCTGGTGCTGGATCGTGGCGCGTCCCGCGGCACCATCAAGCTGTCGCCGCAGGTGCGCAGCACACCGATGGCCGAGGCCATTCCGACCATTCCGCTGGGGGCCATCAACAGCTTCCTGCTGTCCAACCGCATCGTCGACACCCCCGAGCAGTTCCAGGGCGCGCCCTACATCGTCGCCGGCAATGCCGAGCGCGTGGTGAGCGGTGCGGGTGATCGCGTCTATGCCCGTGGCAAGTTCGATGCGGCCAACCCCACCTACGGCATCTTCCGTCAGGGCAAGACCTACCTGGATCCGAAGACCCAGGAATTCCTCGGCATCAACGCCGATGACATCGGCGGCGGTGACGTGGTGGCCGAGGAAGGCGATGTCGCCACCCTCAACCTGACCCGCTCCACCCAGGAAGTCCGCCTGGGCGATCGCCTGTTCCCCACCGAGGAACGTGCCGTCACCTCCACCTTCATGCCTAGTGCACCGGCCGGTGACATCAAGGGTGTGATCCTTGATGTGCCGCGTGGCGTGAACCAGATCGGCCAGTTCGATGTGGTCACCCTGAACAAGGGCAAGCGCGATGGCCTGGTCGAGGGCAACGTACTGGCGGTCTACAAGACCGGCGAAACCGTCCGTGACCGGGTCACCGGCGAGATGGTGAAGATCCCCGACGAGCGTGCCGGCCTGCTGATGGTGTTCCGCACCTACGACAAGCTCAGCTACGGGCTGGTCCTGGCCGCGAGCCGCCAACTGGCGGTGATGGACAAGGTACAAAATCCGTAGTGCCAATCAGCCCCCGCCTAGCGGGGGCTTGTTGTATACAGGGCGGCCAGCCGCGCGATGCGGCACCGGTCAAGGACGAACCCCATGCCGCCCGCCCTCTCCCCCGCCGAGCTGGAAGCCCGGCTCCGTCTGCACAGCCTCCCCGAAGTCGGCCCCCGCCGTTTCCACACCCTGATCGAAGCCTTCGCCAGCGCCTCTGCCGCGCTCAGCGCCCCGGCTGCCGCCTGGCGTTCCCTCGGCCTGCCGGAAGCCTGTGCCGGCCCGCGCCGGGATGCCGCCATCCGCGAGCGGGCCGCCCATGCGCTGGCCTGGCTGGAGGGGCCGGACTGCCACCTGATCACCTGGGATGATCCGCGCTACCCCGCCCTGCTCGCCGAACTCCCGGACGCCCCGCCCCTGCTCTTCCTCCAGGGCGACCCCGGCCTGCTGGAGACCCCGCAACTGGCCATCGTCGGCAGCCGTCGCGCCTCCGCCGCCGGGCTCGACAACGCCCACGCCTTCGCCCGCGCCCTGGCTGGCGGAGGGTTCACCATCACCAGCGGCCTTGCCCTGGGCATCGACGGTGCCGCCCATCAGGGCGCACTGGATGCCGGCGGCAAGACCATCGCCGTGCTCGGCACCGGCCTGCAGCGGCTCTACCCCCGGCGCCATGCCGGGCTGGCCCGGGACCTGCTGGCCGGGGGCGGTGCCCTGGTGTCCGAACTGCCTCTGGACTGCCCGCCCCAGGCCGCCAACTTCCCCCGCCGCAACCGCATCATCAGCGGGCTGTCCCTGGGCGTGCTGGTGGTGGAAGCCAGCCCCTCCAGCGGCTCGCTGATCACCGCCCGGTTGGCCGCCGACCAGGGCCGCGAGGTCTACGCCCTGCCCGGTTCCATCCACCACCCGGGCGCGCGGGGTTGCCACCAACTGATCCGCGAAGGCGCCGTGCTGGTGGAGACCACCGAGCACATCCTCGAAGCCCTGCGGGGCTGGCAGCAGGTGGCACCGCTCCCAGCTGCCAAGCCGATCGAAGCCCCCCGCCAGCACCCGCTGCTGGACCTGCTGCGGGCCGCCCCCTACAGCAGCGAGGCCCTGGCCCACGCCAGCGGCTGGGACCTGCCCCGCGTACTGGCCAGCCTCACCGAACTGGAGCTCGACGGCTGTGTCGCCTGCGAGGCGGGGCGCTGGGTTCATCGCCGCGGGTGAGCCCTGTACACTCGCGCCATCGTTTTTCCGGGAGCAGGCGATGGTCAACAAATGGCAGGTTCAACGCGTGGCGCGGATCGTTCGAGAAGGCGGCGTGATCGCCTACCCCACCGAAGCGGTGTGGGGCCTTGGCTGTGATCCGTGGAATGCGGACGCGGTCTACCGCTTGCTGGCGCTCAAGGACCGGCCGGTGGAAAAGGGCCTGATCCTGGTGGCCGACGACATCCAGCAGTTCGACTTCCTCCTCGACGGCCTGCCCGACGCCTGGATCGACCAGCTCACCGCCAGCTGGCCGGGCCCCAACACCTGGCTGGTGCCCCACCAGGGCCTGCTGCCCGAATGGATCACCGGCCAGCACGACAGCGTCGCCCTGCGCGTCACCGACCACCCCCTGGTGCGCGCCCTGTGCGCTGAAGTCGGGCCGCTGGTCTCCACCTCTGCCAACCCCGGCGGGCGGCCCGCCGCCATGTCGCGCCTGCGGGTCCAGCAGTACTTCCCCGGCCAACTGGACGCTGTGCTCGGCGGCGCCCTGGGGGGCCGCCGCAAGCCCAGCACCATCCGTGACCTGGCCACAGGACGGGTGATCCGCCCCTCCTGAAGACCGCCTCCGGCCTCCAGGCCAGAACAGCCCCGGCACTGTCCGGGGCTGATGCGTTCAGGGCAGCAGCACACTGGAGCCCTGGGTGCGTCGCCCCGCCAGGTCGGCGTGGGCCTGCGCCACCTCTGCCAGGGCGTAGCGCTGGCCGATCTCCACCCGGATCGCCCCGCTGGCGATCATCCCGAACAGCTCGTCCGCCATCGCCTGCAGGCGTACCGGCGTGTCCGCGTAGCCGCCCAGGGTCGGACGGGTGACGAACAGCGAGCCCTTCTGGGCCAGCACCCCCAGGTTGACCCCGGTGACCGGCCCCGACGCATTGCCGAAGCTCACCAGCAGCCCGCGCGGCGCCACGCACTCCAGCGAGGTCGCCCAGGTGTCCTTGCCCACCGAGTCGTACACCACCCGGCACTTCTGCCCATCGGTCAGCTCCAGCACCCGCTGCACCACGTCCTCGCGGCTGCTGTCGATGCACGCCCAGGCGCCCAGCGCCTTGGCCCGCGCGGCCTTTTCCGCCGAGCCGGCGACGCCGATCAGCTTCGCCCCCGCGGCCTTCGCCCACTGACAGGCGATGGAGCCGACCCCGCCGGCTGCCGCGTGGAACAGCACCGTCTCGCCGGCCTCCAGCGCATGGGTCTGGCGCAGCAGGTACTGCACCGTCAGCCCCTTCAGCAGCACCGCCGCCGCCTGTTCGAAGCCGATGGCATCCGGCAGCGTCACCAGGTGCCCCTCGGGCAGCACGTGGAACTCCCCGTAGGCGCCCAGCGGGCCCGTTGCGTAGCCCACCCGGTCGCCCACCTTCACCCGTGACACGCCCTCGCCCACCGCATCGACCACCCCCGCGCCCTCGCTGCCCAGCCCGGACGGAAAGCCCGGTGCCGGGTACAGGCCGCTGCGGTAGTAGGTCTCGATGAAGTTCAGGCCGATGGCATGGTTGCGTACCCGCACCTCGCCCGGCCCGGGCTGTGGCAGCGCCACCTCCGCCAGTTCCAGCACCTCGGGACCGCCGTATCGGGAAAACTGGATGCGTCTGGGCATGGTTCAGGCTCCTGCATGGGAAAGGCCCTCATCCAAGCCTTCCGCTTGATCGCCGTCAAGCCACCGCCAGCCCCCGGCGGTGGTATGCTTGCGCCCTCTTTTTTCCCCGCAAGCCCCGTCCGGCGGCGCTCGCAAGCCGACTCAAGGTGTATCCGACGTGAGTGAACACATTGCGGCCGTGAAGGCCTACCTGCTCGATCTGCAAGACCGCATCTGCACTGCCCTCGCCGCCGAGGATGGCCAGGCCAGCTTCTTCGAGGACGCCTGGGACCGCCCCGCCGGCGGCGGTGGTCGCACCCGCGTGATCGAGAACGGCGCGCTGATCGAAAAGGGCGGGGTCAACTTCTCCCACGTGTTCGGCACCAGCCTGCCGCCCTCGGCCAGCGCCCATCGTCCGGAGCTTGCCGGACGTAGCTTCCAGGCCATGGGCGTGTCCCTGGTGATCCACCCGGCAAACCCCCACGTCCCCACCTCCCACGCCAACGTGCGCTTCTTCATCGCCGAGAAGGAAGGCGAGGCCCCCGTGTGGTGGTTCGGCGGCGGCTTCGACCTCACCCCCTACTACGGCCATGAGGAAGACTGCGTGCACTGGCACCAGGTGGCCCGCGACGCCTGCGCGCCCTTCGGCGAGGACGTCTACCCGCGCTACAAGGCCTGGTGCGACCGCTACTTCCACCTCAAGCACCGTAACGAGCCGCGCGGCATCGGCGGCCTGTTCTTCGACGACCTCAACGAGTGGGACTTCGACACCAGCTTCGCCTTCATGCGCGCCATCGGCGACGCCTACCTGGAAGCCTACCTGCCGATCATCCGCCGTCGCCGCCACACCCCCTTCACCGAACAGCAGCGTGAATTCCAGGCCTACCGCCGCGGCCGCTACGTCGAATTCAACCTGGTGTTCGACCGCGGCACCCTGTTCGGCCTGCAATCCGGCGGGCGTACCGAATCCATCCTCATGTCCCTGCCGCCCCACGTGCGCTGGGGCTACGACTGGAAGCCCGAGCCGGGCAGCGAAGAAGCACGCCTCACCGAGTACTTCCTCCAGGACCGCGACTGGCTGGCCACCCAGCCCTGACGCTCCGCGCCCGGCCAGGTGCGCCGGCCCGGCCCCGGCAAGCGCATCCACCGATGTAGACTCCGCCGCTGATCCGGGCCCGCCCTGGCGGCCCTTCCCACGTGACGCGCCGAAGCGGGTTCCCGAACCGCCCCGGCCCTGCCCCAAGGACTTCCCCATGGACCGCTACTGCGTCTTCGGCAACCCCATCGGCCACAGCAAGTCGCCGCTCATCCACCGCCTCTACGCCGAGCAGACCGGCCAGGTGCTGAGCTACGAAGCGGTCCTCGCCCCGCTGGACGACTTCACCGGCTGCGCCCGCGCCTTCTTCGCCACCGGCCTGGGCGGCAACGTCACCGTGCCCTTCAAGGAGCAGGCCTTCGAACTGGCCGACCAGCTCAGCGCCCGCGCCCAGCGCGCCGGTGCGGTGAACACCCTGAAGAAGCTCGACGACGGCCGCCTGCTCGGGGACAACACCGACGGCGCCGGGCTGGTCCGCGACCTCACCCGCAATGCCGGGCTGTCCCTGGCCGGCAAGCGCATCCTCCTGTTGGGCGCCGGAGGGGCCGCGCGCGGGGTGATCGAACCGCTGCTGGCGGAAAAACCGGCGTCCCTGGTGATCGCCAACCGCACCGTGGAAAAGGCCGAAGCCCTCGCCCGCCTGTTCGCCGACCTCGGCCCGGTGTCCGCCAGCGGCTTCGACTGGCTGGAAGAACCGGTGGACCTGATCATCAACGGCACCTCCGCCAGCCTGGCCGGCGACCTGCCCCCCATCGCCCCCAGCCTCATCCAGCCGCGCCACACCGCCTGCTACGACATGATGTATGGCAAGGAACCGACCGCCTTCAACCGCTGGGCCGCCAGCCACGGTGCCGCGCGCACCCTCGACGGCCTCGGCATGCTGGTGGAGCAGGCCGCCGAAGCCTTCCTGCTGTGGCGTGGCGTGCTGCCCGACAGCGCCCCGGTACTGGCCGAACTGCGTCGCCAGCTCGCCGAGGGCTGAGCGACCCCCGGCCTGACGCCGGGCTACGGCTCGATCAGCAGGCCGCTGCCCTCGCCCTCCAGCTTGCGCAGCTCCCGCTCCACCTGCGGGCGGGCCCGGCGCAGCACCAGGCAGCGGCCCTCCCCGCCCAGGCGACGGGCCTCGTCGTGGAGCAGGCTGACCCCCGCGTAGTCGATGAAATTGACGTAGTGGGCATCCAGCACCAGGCGCCCGGCCTGGCTCTTCTGGATCAGCCGCTGCAGGTACGGGCAGGCCCCGAAGAAGATCGACCCCTCGATGCGCAGCACCTCCTCGTCACCCTGCCGGGCCTGCAGCACCCGTGGCTGCGAGGTGCGCTTGAGGTAGAAGAACAGCGACGCCAGCACCCCGGCATAGATTGCCGTCTGCAACTCCAGCAGCAGGGTCGCCGCCAGGGTCAGGGCCATCACCGCGAACTCCGCCCGGCTCACCCGCCACAGCTGGCGCACCCCGCGCCCGTCCAGCAGGCCCCAGCAGATCATCAGGATGCCGGCGGCCATCGCCGGCAGCGGGATGTGGCCGATCAGGTCCGCGCCGCCCCACGCGAACAGCGCCACCCACAGCGCCGAGAACACCCCCGCCAGGGGCGAGCCGGCGCCCGCCTGCAGGTTGAGCCCCGACCGGGTGAAGGAGCCCGCCGACAGGTAGCCGGAAAACCAGGCGCCGACCAGGTTGGACAGCCCCTGGCCACGGGTTTCCTGGTTCATGTCCAGCACCTGCCCCGAGCGGCTGGCCAGGGCGCGGGCGATGGACAGGCTGGTGACCAGGCCCAGCAGCCCGCACGCCACCGCCGACGGCAGCAGGCGCAGCATGTCCTCGGCATCGAAGCGCAGCGTCGCCAGTGGCGGCAGGCTGCCCTGGAAGGCCGCCACCCGTGCCACCGCGCCGAACGGGCCGGGCAGCGCCATCACCAGCAGGCTGCCCGCGAGCAGGCCCAGCAGCAGGGCCGGCAGGCGCGGCGCCAGCACCCTTGTCAGAATCGACACGCCGAGGCTCACCCCGGCCACGGTGAGCGACGGCCCGTGTGCCTCGCCCAGGTGGGCGGCCAGCGCCAGCGCGCTCTGCCAGGCTGTGGCGCGACCCTCCGGCGGCACCAGGCCGAGCAGGTTGGGCACCTGCCCCAGGGCGATCACCAACGCCGCACCCAGGGTGAAACCGAGCACCACCGACTGCGAGACGAAGTTCGCCAGGGCGCCGAAGCGCAACAGCCCCATGAGGAACTGGAAGGCCCCCGCGAGGAAGGTCAGCAGCAGCACCAGGCCGATGTAGTCCTGGCTGCCCGGCAAGGCCAGGGGGCTGACGCTGGCCATCAGCACCACCGAGATGGCCGCCGTGGGCCCGCCGATCAGGTGCCGCGACGAGCCCCACAGGCAGGCGACGATCACCGGCACCACGGCGGCATACAGCCCATAGGCCGCCGGCAGCCCGGCGATCAGCGCATAGGCGATGGACTGGGGCAGCGCCAGCACCGCCCCGGTCAGCCCCACCAGGGCGTCACGGCCGACGGCCCGGGGGCGCAGGCCGGGTAGCCAGTGGAGGAAGGGGAAGAGACGGGGTGGGCGCATGGCGGCGTCGCTGTGGCTCGGTTACGGGAGCGCGGTCATTCGGAAGGGCAACGCTGCCAGCCCGCCCGGTGGGCGCGGTTTCGACCGTGAAAGCGCCCCCGGGCCTGTGAGCGGTCGGGCTCAGAGCTTCGCCTTCACCGCTGCCAACCCATCGCCGCCCTCGCGGGTGGTCACGCCGTTCAACCAGGCCTCCATGGCTGCCGGGTTGGCCTTGATCCAGGCCTTCACCGCCGCCTCGTTGCTGGCCTTGCCGCTCAGCACCTGGTCCATCACGCTGTTTTCCATCACCTGGGTGAACTGCAGGTTGGCCAGCAGCCGGCCCACGTTCGGGCACTGCTGGGCGTAGCCCTTGCGGGCCAGGGTGTTCACGCTGCCGCTCTCGCCGAAGTAGCGCTCGCCACCCTTCAGGTAGACCAGGTCGTACTGCACGTTCATCGGGTGCGGCGTCCAGCCGAGGAACACCACGAAGTCCTTGCGCTTCACCGCCCGGCCCACCTGCACCAGCATCGCCTGCTCGCTGGACTCCACCAGCTTCCAGTCGCCGAGGCCGAACTCGTTCGACCGGATCATCTCCTGGATGGAAACGTTGGCCGGCGAGCCGGCGGCGATGCCGTACAGGGTGTGCTTGAACCGCTCGGCATGGCTGTCCAGGTCGGCGAAGGTCTTCACCCCGGCCTCGTAGGCGTAGCGCGGCACCGCCAGGGTGTACTCGGTGCCCGTGAGGTTCTCGGCCAGCCGCTCCACCTCGCCGCTGGCGACGAACCGGTCGTAGTTGCTCTGCTGGGCCGGCATCCAGTTGCCGAGGAAGGCGTCCACCTGGCCCTTCTGCAACCCGGCGAAGATGATCGGCACCGCCAGGGTCTGGGTCTCGGTGCGGTAGCCCAGCCCGTCCAGCAGCAGGCGTGCCACGCCGTTGGTCACGGCAATGTCGCTCCAGCCCGGGTCGCCCAGTTTCACCGTGGCGCAGCGGGCGTCCTCGGCCTGCGCCGCCAGGGCCAGGATGGTGCTCAGCAGGCCGGCGGCCACGGCAGGGATCAGCGTCTTCATGGGGCGGTCCTCAGGGTTGGGGGAAGCGCGCGCGGCGCTCCAGGTCGTCCAGGTCGATGTGGTTGCGCATGTACTGCTGGCTGGCGTCGACGAAGGGCTGGTGGTCCCAGCTGGTCAGCGTGCCCTGGGCCAGGGCCTCGGCGACGAAGCGGCGGCGGCGCTGGCTGGCGAGGGTCGCCTCGGCGATGGCCGCGACGTTCCAGCGCGCCCGCGCCTCGTCGAGGAAGGTTGCCAGCAGCGCCTGGTGTTCGGCGGAGCCGGCCAGGTTCTCCAGCTCCAGCGGGTCGTTGGCCAGGTCGAACAGCAGGCACGGATCCTGCTCCGAGTAGATGAACTTCCACTGCCGGCGACGGATCATCATCAGCGGGCTGGTGGTGCCTTCGGCCATGTATTCGCCCAGCACCTCGTCGTGGCCTTCGCGGCCTTCCAGGTGCGGCAGCAGCGAGCGACCGTCCAGCGGCAGGTTCGCCTCCAGGTGGCCGCCGGCCAGTTCCACCAGGGTCGGCAGCAGGTCCACGGTGGACACCGAGGCCGTCACCCGGCGGGCCGCGAAGCGCGCCGGGGCGTGCACCAGCAGCGGCACCCGGGCGGCCATCTCGAACCAGTGCATCTTGTACCAGAGGCCCCGCTCCCCAAGCATGTCGCCGTGGTCGCCGGAGAACACCACGAGGGTGTCCTCGGCCAGGCCGCACTCGGCCAGGGTCTTCAACAGCGCGCCGACCTGGTCGTCGACGTAGCTGCAGGCGCCGAAGTAGGCCCGGCGGGCATCGCGGATCTTCGCTTCCGGCAGCGGCTTGCCCCACAGGTCGATGACCTTCAGCAGGCGCTGGCTGTGGGGGTCCTGCTCGTGGTCGGCGAAGTGCACGCGGGGCATGGGGATCGCCGCCTCGTCGTGGCGGGCCCAGTAGTCGGCCGGGATGGTGTAGGGGTCGTGGGGGTGGGTCATCGACACCGTCAGGCAGAAGGGCTGGTCCGCCCGCTGGCGCACGTGGTCGTAGAGGTACTGGCGGGCCTTGAACACCACCTCCTCGTCGAAATCCAGCTGGTTGGTGCGCACGCTCGGCCCGGCCTGCAGCACCGAGGACATGTTGTGGTACCAGCTCGGGCGCACATCCGGTTCGTCCCAGTTCACCGCCCAGCCGTAGTCGGCGGGGTAGATGTCGCTGGTCAGGCGCTCCTCGTAGCCGTGCAACTGGTCCGGGCCGCAGAAGTGCATCTTGCCCGACAGCGCCGTGCGGTAGCCGAGGCGGCGCAGGTAGTGGGCGTAGGTGGGGATGTCGGCGGGGAACTCGGCGGCGTTGTCATAGGCGCCGATCTTCGACGGCAGCTGCCCGCTCACCAGGGTGAAGCGCGAAGGGGCGCACAGCGGGCTGTTGCAGTAGGCCGAGTCGAACACCACGCCCTCGGCGGCCAGGCGTGCCAGGTGCGGCACCTTCAGCGGGGAGGACGGGGTGTAGAAGGGCAGCAGCGGCGCGGCCATCTGGTCGGCCATGATGAAGAGGATGTTGGGGCGTTTCATCGTGCGCTTATCCATACCGATGAATTATGCGAGAGTGCTGGCGCTGATGATTGCGTCAGCCCCTCGCCCCGGTAAACCGCACGGGGAGACATGACTCGGATAAGCAAGGCTTATGGCAGATTTCCCTGACATCGCCCTCGACCTGCTGCGTGTGTTCGAGGCCGCCGCCCGCCACCTCAGCTTCACCGCCGCTGCCGTGGAGCTGGGCACCACCCAGCCGGCGGTGAGTCAGCAGATCCAGCGGCTGGAGAAGCAACTGGCGACCCGGCTGTTCGACCGCGTCTACCGCGGCATCGAGCTCACCGATGCCGGGCGCGTGCTGTTCCTCCACGTGCAGGAAGGCCTGCAGGCGATCCAGGCCGGCCTGGAGGCCGTGGGCGCCCGCAGCCAGCACGAGGTGCTGCAGGTGGCCACGGATTTCGCCTTCGCCGCCTACTGGCTGATGCCGCGCCTGCACCGCTTCCATGAAGCCAACCCGGACATCGACGTCAGCCTCGTCACCAGCGACCGCACCATGAACATGTTGCGCTCGGAGGTGGACATCGCCATCGCCTTCGGCGACGGCCGCTTCAAGCACGGCGATGCCCTGCTGCTGTTCCGCGAGGAGGTCTTCCCCATCGCCAGCCCGCGCCTGCTGGCCGGGCGCGCCACGCCGCTGCCGGCCGCCGCGCTGGCCGAGCTGCCGCTGCTGCACCTGAAGCCGGAGGTGCGCACCCGCTGGTTCGACTGGAGCAGCCTGTTCCGCGAGCTGGGCATCAGCCAGAGCCCGCCCTCCGGCGCACTGCGCTTCGACAACTACACCCTGCTGATCCAGGCCGCCATCGCCGGCCAGGGCGTCGCCATCGGCTGGCGCTACCTGGTGGACGACCTGCTGGAGCAGGGCCTGCTCGCCCCGCTGCTGGAAGGCCGGGTGTGCTCGGACCTCGGCTACTACCTGGTCCAGCCCGAGCGCAAACGCCGCGCCCGGCTGATGAAATGCTTCGTCGACTGGCTGCAGCAGGAGCTGGGCGATGCTGCTCGACAGGCACATCTGATCCGCAATCGCGAGGGCATCGCAATCTGAGCGCGAAACGTCTGCAGACCCGAACCATCGTTTGGGCGCCGCTATTATGTGATGCCCGTCACGGGGCGCCGGCCTGAGCGTCATGCAAAGGCCACAACCTTCGCCCATTACTGACACACCACCACTCCAAAGAGCGCTGCCCCCAATGAGACCGACCTCCCGCCTGGTCGCCAGCCTTGTGCTGTGCGCCCTCGCCGGCCAGGCCCACGCCTGGTCGCAGCCCACCCACAAGAACATCGTCAAGGATGCCCTGGCGTACATGAACTCCGCCTACGCCACCGAGGAGATGCGCCAGGCCTATGCCTTCTACGTCGGTGCTGCCGGCAGCGAGGCCAAGGCCGGCGAGATCCTCGGCCAGGCCGCCTACGACGTGGACGACTTCCGCGACACGCGCCTGGGTGGCTGGTGGGTCGGCTACGAATACGCCCCGGTGTGGAATGCCGCCGCCAAGCTGGTGAACTACACCTCCTACTGGCACTTCCTCAACATGGGCCGCCAGGGCGATGCCCACGGCAACCCCCACGGCGGCTACGACTACCGCTACCACAAGGTGGACGGCACCATCGCCGACGTGGACTGGTACGCCAAGGTCTACCTGTACAACCGCGAGCTGAAACGCGAGGACTTCGACACCACCGAGGCCCACTACCGGCGCGGCAGCCGGTCCAACTGGCAGGAGCACTACGGCGACTTCCAGACCGCCGCCTTCCAGCCCATCGATAACCTCGCCGGCTACTGGTTCGACCAGTTCCGCGCCGCCCCCTCGCTGCAGACCATCGGCTATGCCCTGCACGCCACCGGCGACGTGGCCCAGCCCCACCACGTGTGGATCACCTCGGCCAACGGCCACGTCAGCTGGGAAGGCTGGGTCGACGACCACTACGCCAGCGAGAAGCTCAACGACCCCACCGCCGTGGCCAACCTCATCAGCCGCTACGACCCGGCCCGCAGCATCCGCGAACTGCTGACCCAGACCGGCCAGGTCGCCTACGCCCACCCCGAGCCGCTCTACGACACCAGCTACGCCACCCGGCTGCGGGTCGCCCGCGAGTTGATTCCCGAGTCCATCGCCCTGACCGTCACCGTGCTGACCAAGGGCGCACGCAGCTTCAATGCCCGTGAAAGCCTCTGATCGCCCCTGGCGCCGGCGGGGCCTGGCGCTGCTGCTCGGCGCCTGGCTCGGCGGCGCGCAGGCCATGCCCAGCGCCCCGGACCTGCGCATCGACGGTCAGCGCCTGCCCGGGCGCAGCATCGCCCTGCTGGAACAGGTGCTCACCCGGGTCAAGTTCAACACCGACCCGCGCCAGCTGCGCCGCGGCCTGGTGGAGAACCACCTGCTGGCGCGGGAACTGGAGCCGCAGCTGAACGAGCAGAACCGCCGCGACCTCGACGCCAGTGTCGAGATCGAGGCCGGCAACCTGCTGGAGCAGTACTTCGGCCGCCGCGCCGAGGAAGACCTCAGCCCCTACCTGCGCCAGCCCCGGCCGCTCAGCGCGGAGCGCCTGCGCCAGGTGCTGGCCCCCGCCGCCCGGGTGCTGGTGGTGGACAGCCTGCAGCTGGACCCGACCCAGACCCGCGAAGCAGCAGCCACCGAGCTGATCCGCTGGCAGTTCCCCGGCGAAGCCGAACAGCGCCTCGACCTGCTCGACCTCTACCAGGGCGACAACGTCCAGGGCCGCGTGGAGCTGCAGCAGGGCAACCTCGGCTACCTGGCGCGCCAGGTCCAGGCCCGGATTCAGCGGGATCGCCTCTGGTACCGCCTCGGCCAGGAGGGCTTCAGCGCCGAAGAGCGCCAGGGCCTGCGCACCCTGGTGCGGGATCGCCTGGTGCGTCAGCGCTACCTGCACCAGGTCGGCCTCTACAGCGACTTCCACCATGAGTCCGACAACCTGCGGGCACGGGCCGCCCGGGTCAGCGACGCCGACGCCGAGGCCTACTACCAGCGCAACCTGGCGAACTACCGCAACGTCGCCCAGGTCCAGGCCGCGCACCTGCGCGTGGGGGACCAGGCCAGCGCCGACCGCCTCTACGCCGAACTGCAGCAGGGCCTGGATTTCGACGAGGCCGTGCGCCGCCATTCCCTGGCGGACGACAAGGCCCGCACCCCGCCGGGGGACCTCGGGCTGATCCGCGCCGACGACCCGAAGCTGGACCTGCTGCACAAGACCGCGCTGATCCAGAAGGCCAACACCCTGTCGCAGCCGATGCTGATCGACGGTGCCTTCGAGATCCTCCGCGTGCGCAGCCGCGAGGACCGCCAGCTGCCCCTGGCGGACCCGAGCGTGCGCTACGAGGTGAACCAGGCCGTGGCCCGTGAGCAACTGGCCGCCGAGTTCGAGGCGCGCATCCGCCAGTTGCTGGCCGATGCCCGCGTGGAGGGGCTGTGAAGGGCTGGCTGGGGCTGGCCCTGGCCAGCGTGCTGGTCAGCGCCGGCGTGGGTGCGGCCTGGAGCTGGCGCGAAGCCCCGGTGGTCGTGGCGTCGCCTGCCCGGGCGCCGTCCGCGCCGGCCAGCCTTCCGCCTGTGCCCGTTCCGACGGCCTCGCAGCCGCCGGCCTCCCCCGCACCGGCGGCCCCCGTTGCCGCCAAGGCCGTGGACGAGGCCCCGCCATCCCCGGCGCCCCTGGATCTTCAGCAGGCCCAGCAGCTCATGCAGTGGACGGTGGAACACGGCGACCCGCGCAGCCCGGCCCTGGGCGGGCTCAAGCCACGCCAGGCCGCCAGCGAGGCCGAACGGGCCGATCCACAGGCCTATGCCGCCCTGGAGGAGCGCCAGACCCGCGAGCTGGTGCAGGCCTATGCCGCCGGCGTGCAGCAGATCCCGGAGATCCGCGCGCGCATTGAGGCCGCCGCCCAGAGCGGCGAACGCAGCCCCGCCGAGCTGGACGAGGCCCGCGCCGCGCTGGAACAACTGGAGGCCATGCAGGCGCACCTGGAGCGTGAAGCGCCGGAGCTGCTGCCCGGCAGCACCCGCGCCGACTGAGCAGCCCCGGGCGCAAGCGGCTACCATGGCAGCCTCCGTTTTTGGGAGACCGCCATGTCGGCCTTTGCCACCCCCCGCATCAAGGGCTTCCACGCCCACGTCTACTTCGACGCCGAGACCCTGCCCCAGGCCCGTGCGCTGTGCGAGGAGGCGGCCCGCCGCTTCCCGCTGAAGATGGGCCGCGTCCACGAGAAGCGGGTCGGCCCGCACCCGGACTGGAGCTGCCAGCTGGCCTTCAAGCCCGAGCTGTTTGGCGACGTGGTGCCCTGGCTGGCGCTCAACCGCGGTGGCCTCAACGTGCTGGTGCACCCCATCACCGGCAGCGACCTGAAGGACCACCGCGACTTTCCGCTGTGGATGGGCGAGGTCCGTCCGCTGGACCTGGCTGGTCTGCAGGATGGGGCCATCGAGTACGACCTTTAGGCCCGCCCCAGCGCCACCAGCACCTCCTGCGCGACCCGTTCGCCGGCGCGCACCGCCCCTTCCAGGTAACCGCACCAGATCGGCGAGGCTTCGCTTCCGGCCCAGTGCAGCCGGCCCAGGGGCGCCCGCAGCCAGTGGCCGTTGCGCGCCAGCACACCGGGTGGCAGGGGCGACACGCAGCCGGCGCTCCAGCGCTCCTGGGACCAGTCCTGCTCCACATAGACCAGCGGCCGCGCGGCTTCATCACCCAGCAGGCGGCTCAGCTCGCGCAGCACCCGCTTGCGCCGCCGGGCCGGGTCGCCGCCCGCGCGGGCCGGATCGAGGAAGGCCAGCAGCACGCCGTCCCCCTGGCCTTCCGGGGTGCTGTCGACCGTCATCTGCACCAGCCCGTCGGTGACCAGGCCGGCACCCGAGAGACCGGCCGCGCGCCAGAACGGTGCCGGGTAGCGCAGGTGCACCTTGATCCCGCCGCTGGCGGCCCAGTTGCGCTGCAAAGCCTCGCGCCCCGGCGGCAGGGCGGGGCTGAAGCCGATGCGGCTGACATCGGCCGGCATCATCGCCACCACCACCTGTTCGGCGCTGATCACCGCCCGTTCGCTGTGGACCCGCAGCGGGCCCTCCAGCCAGCCGTCGATCCGGCTCACCGGGCTGCCGGTGATCAGGCTGTCGCCCAGTGGCTCGGCCAGCAACAGGGACAGGCGCTGCGCCCCGCCCCGCAAACGGTATTGCTGGGCCTGGTCGTCCAGGGCGGTGAAGCCGCCCGCTGAACGCAGGTAGAACAGGAACCACAGCAGCGAGACCCGGTCCGGCTCGCTGGCCAGGGTGGTGGAGAGGGTGGTCGCCACCGCCTCGACGGCTTCCTCGTCCGCGCGCTGGGCCTTCAGCCAGGCCGCCACGCTCATGGCGTCCCAGGCCTCGGCGCGGGGCGCCTTCCAGGGCGCCTCCGGCGGCACCCGCGCCGCCATGGCTTCGAGCCGGTCCATCAACGCCCGCGCCTTGGGGCCGGGGCCTTCGGGCGGGAAGGTGTAGCGCTGGCCCTGGATCAGGGCCGCCATCTCGCCCTGGGTGTACTGCGGCACCAGCGGCACGCCCAGTTCACCGGCCAGGCGCATCACCGCCTGCTGGCTGCCGCCGACCCACTGGCCACCACCGTCCACCTCAATGCCTTCGCCCAGGGGCTGGTTGAGGGTGCGCCCGCCGACCCGCTCGCGGGCCTCCAGCACCTGCACGCGGCACCCTGCGGCCACCAGGCGTCTAGCTGCCACCAGGCCGGAGAGGCCCGCACCCACCACCACCACGTCCACCTGCCGGTCCGGCGGCCCGCCGGGCGAGGCCTGTCCACCCCGGGCCAGCCCGGTCAGCAGCGCCGCGCCGCCCAGGCGCAGCAGGGAGCGGCGGGAAACACCCAGGGCATCGAGCAATCGCGTGTACATCCTGTATCTCCACTTGGTTACCAAGTTGATCGGGTCGAAAAAAACCACCCAATCCGGGGTGGCGACGGGTTCAGGCGGCCGGTGTACGCACCGAGGCCAGGTAGAACGGGATCGGGTCCTGCCGGGCGTGCAGCTGGCGCACCAGGGTCAGGTAGAACCAGCGCAGCTCCGCCGGGTCGCCCGCCGAAGGCGGCTCCTCGCCCAGCCAGCGCTGCCACAGGGCCATTTCCATCTGCAGCACACGGTTGCGGCCGAAGGCGGTGAGCCGCTGCCACACCCGTCGCTCCAGGGCCTGCAACTGCTCCGGGGTCGGTGTGGCCGGACAGCCTTCCACCTCCGCCAGCAGCTCGGCCCGCTCGTCGTCCGTGGCGTGGCGCGCCGCCGCTTCCAGCAGGCCGATGGCATAGAGCTGCTGGTACTCGTCCAGGTCGCGCAGCAGGCGTCGGGCGGCGTCCGAGCGCAGGCGGGCGCCGTAGCGCAGCAGCAGCTCGAACACCCGGGCATCGGCGCGGGCCGGGTCCAGCACCCGGCTCGCGCCGCCCTGGCGCACTTCCACCAGGCCGGCGTCCTTCAGCTTGTGCACCGCCTGGCGCACGGTGATGCGCGAGACGCCATAGCGTTCGGCCAGCAGCCGTTCCGCAGGCAATGCCTCGCCGGGGGCCAGGTGGCCGTCGAAGATTTCGACGAACAGCCCTTCCAGGGCGTCGTCAGCGGCATGCCGCGTGGGGGGATTCGCTGTGCTCATGGGGCGCCACTGTACTTGGTTACCAAGTACAGTCAAGCACCCGCGATGACGAACGACGAGGCAGCGCCTATCATCGCGGCCCGCGTTTCCGGAGGCCGTCCATGCCCTTCCTGCTCATCGTCACCCTGCTCTGGGCCTTCTCCTTCAGTTTGATCGGCGAGTACCTGGCCGGTCGGGTGGACAGTGACTTCGCGGTGCTGGCGCGGGTGCTGATCGGGGCGCTGGTGTTCCTGCCCTTCACCCGCTGGCGTGGCCTGCCGACCCGCCTGCTGGCCGGCTTCTGGCTGGCCGGTGCGCTGCAGTTCGGCATCACCTACCTGTGCCTGTACCGCAGCTTCGCGGTGCTCACGGTGCCGGAGGTGCTGCTGTTCACCGTCCTCACACCGATCTACGTGACCCTGCTGGACGATGCGCTGGCCCGGCGCTTCAGCCCCTGGGCGCTGCTGGCCGCACTGGTGGCGGTGGGTGGCGGGGTGATCATCCGTTTCGACCGGCTGGAGGGGGAGTACCTGCTGGGCTTCATCCTCTTGCAGGTGGCCAACGCCACCTTCGCCGCCGGCCAGGTGCTGTGCCGCCGGCTGCTGGTGCGCTACCCGGTGGAGCAGCCGCTGCACCGCTTCTTCGGCCACTTCTTCCTCGGCGCGCTGGTGCTGGCGCTGCCCTCCTTCCTGCTCTTCGGCAACCCCGAGCGCCTGCCGCAGACGATCGTGCAATGGGGCGTGCTGCTGTGGATGGGGCTGTTCGCCACGGCACTGGGGATGTTCTGGTGGGTCAAGGGCAGCACCCGCGTCAGCGCCGGCACCCTGGCGGTGATGAACGAACTCCACGTACCCGCCGGGCTGCTGGTCAACCTGCTGATCTGGAACCGCGACGCCGACCTCCCCCGCCTCGCCCTGGGCGGCGCGGTGATCCTCGCGTCCCTGTGGATAAGTCGTTTGGGCCGACGGCCTATCGAGTTGCGGGTTTAGGAACAACGGTGGGCTGAAGCCCACCCTACCGAGAACTCCGGTGCTGGACGTAGGGTGGGCTTCAGCCCACCACGATGCCCCCGCTACTCACCGAAACCACCCGCATCCTCCCCAATCCCTGCCCAGTCTTCCGGTAGCAACCCGTTACGCACGTAGCGATGGAAGCTCGAATAGGGCCAGTCCTTCACTTGGGTGACCAGCCCATGCTTCACCGGGTTGTGGTGGATGTAGTCCACATGCCGCTGCAGGTCGTTCTGGTCCCTTATCTGGTGCTCCCAGAAGCGCCGTTGCCAGATGCCTTTCTCCCGCCGGTTCGCCTTGCTGGCCGAGCGCGGGGACGGTGGAACCGTCATGGAGAACTGGCTCTTGATCAGGCTCCAGCGACGGGAAAAGTCGGTGTCTCCGGGCGGTAGCGTCCAGATGGCGTGCAGGTGGTCCGGCAGTACGCAGATGGCGAGGGTTTCGAACGGCATCCGTTGCAGTGCCATCGAGTAGGCCCGGCGCAGCGCGTGGATGGCATCGGTCAGCAGAGTGGCGCGGCGATCGGCCAGGGTGACCGTGAAAAAGAAGGTGCCGCCGGGCACCAGGCTTCGGCGGTAGTTCGACATGGCAATCCGTTGCCTCGTGTGGGTTTTTGCTTTGGTGGGCTGAAGCCCACCCTACGGACTCAGCGGGCTGAAGCGGAACGCCGTCCGGCCCACCCTACGAAGTCCGTGCGAGTGGGCTTGCTCCTCAGGCGCGGGCGCTGCGCACGCCGTCGGCCAGGGTCTTGCAGAGGGTGAGGACGCCGTCGACGGCCTGTTCGGCGGTTTCGGCCTTGGCGATCTGGTCCACCAGGGCGGAGCCCACCACCACGCCGTCGGCGAGGCGGGCGATGCTGGCGGCGTGTTCGGCGGTGCGGATGCCGAAGCCGATGGCCACCGGCAGGTCGGTGTGGCGGCGCAGGCGGGTCACGGCGGCCTGCACGTGCTCCAGGGTG
The DNA here is from genome assembly GCF_006715895.1 of Pseudomonas sp. SLBN-26. Taxonomy (NCBI): domain Bacteria; kingdom Pseudomonadati; phylum Pseudomonadota; class Gammaproteobacteria; order Pseudomonadales; family Pseudomonadaceae; genus Pseudomonas; species Pseudomonas sp. SLBN-26. Next base: position 4,358,590 of record NZ_VFOB01000001.1, on the reverse strand, counting down.
GCGGAGCCGGCGCCGGTGACGCCGGCCACCGAGACGTAGTAGACGAAGCCGGAGCTGCCGGCGAGCACCGTCGGCAGGCGGGCGTCGTCGGTGGTCGGGGTGGTCAGGCGGACGAAGTCGATGCCGGCGTTCTGGGCCGGCAGGCACAGGTCGTCGTTATGTTCGGCCGGCAGGTCGACGACGATCAGGCCGTCCACGCCCGCAGCCTTGGCGTCGTTGACGAAGCGCTCGACGCCGTAGTGGTGGATGGGGTTGAAGTAGCCCATCAGCACCAGCGGGGTGCTCTGGTTGCCCCCGCGGAATTCCCGGACCATCTGCAGGGTCTTGGCCAGGTTCTGCTTGCCGGCCAGGGCGCGGATGTTGGCCAGCTGGATCGAGGGACCGTCGGCCATCGGGTCGGTGAAGGGCATGCCCAGTTCGATCACGTCGGCACCGGCCTCCGGCAGGCCCTTGAGGATCGCCAGGGAGGCGTCGTAGTTCGGGTCGCCGGCGGTGACGAAGGTCACCAGGGCTGCGCGGTTCTGCTGCTTCAGCTCGGCGAAGCGGGTCTGCAGGCGGCTCATCAGTGCTTCTCCTGGTTCTGTTGCATGTGGTGCATCACGGTCTGCATGTCCTTGTCGCCGCGGCCGGAGAGGTTGACCACCATGATGTGGTCCTTGGGCAGCGTGGGCGCGCGCTTGAACACTTCGGCCAGGGCGTGGGAGCTCTCCAGGGCCGGGATGATGCCTTCGAGGCGGCAGCACTGGTGGAAGGCTTCCAGGGCTTCGTGGTCGGTGATCGAGGTGTACTCGACGCGGCCGATGTCGTGCAGCCAGGCGTGTTCCGGGCCGATGCCGGGGTAGTCCAGGCCGGCGGAGATGGAGTGGGCGTCGATGATCTGGCCGTCGTCGTCCTGCAGCAGGAAGGTGCGGTTGCCGTGCAGCACGCCCGGTACGCCGCCGTTGAGGCTGGCGGCATGCTTGCCGGTCTCGATGCCGTGGCCGGCGGCTTCCACGCCGACGATCTGCACTGAGGCGTCGTCGAGGAAGGGGTGGAACAGGCCCATGGCGTTGGAGCCGCCGCCGATGCAGGCGACCAGGGAGTCGGGCAGGCGCCCTTCCTTCTCGGCCAGCTGCTCGCGGGTTTCCTTGCCGATCACGGCCTGGAAGTCACGGACCATGGCCGGGTACGGGTGCGGGCCGGCGACGGTGCCGATCAGGTAGAAGGTGGTGTCGACGTTGGTCACCCAGTCGCGCAGGGCCTCGTTCATGGCGTCCTTGAGGGTGCCGGTGCCGGCGGTGACCGGGATCACGGTGGCGCCCAGGAGCTTCATGCGGAACACGTTGGCCTGCTGGCGGTCGATGTCGGTGGTGCCCATGTACACCACGCATTCCATGCCGAAGCGGGCGGCCACGGTGGCAGTGGCCACGCCGTGCATGCCGGCGCCGGTCTCGGCGATGATGCGTTTCTTGCCCATGCGGCGGGCCAGGAGGATCTGGCCGATGCAGTTGTTGATCTTGTGCGCGCCAGTGTGGTTCAGCTCTTCGCGCTTGAGGTAGATCTTGGCGCCGCCGCAGTGCTCGGTCAGGCGCTCGGCGAAGTACAGCGGGCTCGGGCGGCCGACGTAGTCACGCTGGAAGTAGGCCAGCTCTTCGATGAAGGCCGGGTCTTCCTTGGCCTTCTCGTATTCGCGGGCCAGGTCGTGGATCAGCGGCATCAGGGTCTCGGCGACGTACTGGCCGCCGAAGGCGCCGAACAGGCCCTTGGCGTCCGGGCCGTTGCGATAGGAATTCTGTGAACCAGGCATGGCGGTCATCCGTTGGGTGGCTGGGACAATGGTGGCCAGTCTACGACTGGACGGGGCGGTAGAAAAACCGATAATTCCGCCTCGACGTGTGATTTTTACTCACAGGAAGATCGACACATGAAACTGGGATGGTTGTGGGTGTTTCCCGCCCTGGGCGGTCTGATGATCGCGGGGGCGGTGGCGGTGCAGGTGGCGCGGCTGAGCGACCAGGCACGCATGACGCTGGCCTCGGCGGAGGTGATCGATATCAGCGGCGGCTGCCCGACGGTGGCCTTCCGCACGGCGGCGGGTGAGGCGGTGGAGCACACCAGCAGCGGCTGCAGCAGCCCGCCGGCCTTCGAGCTGGGCGAGTCGGCGAGGGTCTACTACGACCCGGCAGACCCCCGCGATGCGCACCTGGACAGCTTCGTCGACAACTGGGTCGGTTCCCTGGTGCTCGGCGGCATCGGTGCGGTGTTCGCCCTGATCGGCTCGTGCTTCGTGGTGCCGCCGCTGCTGGCCCGGCGCCGCGCGGCGCAACTGGCGGTGAGCGGCCAGGCGGTGATGGCCGAGGTGGTCGACGTACGGCTCAACGGCTCGCTGAGCGTCAATGGCCAGCACCCCTGGCGCATCGTGGCCCAGTGGAAGAACCCGGCCACCGGCAAGCTTCATGTGTTCAACAGCGAGAACCTCTGGTTCGACCCGTCCCGCTTCCTGCCCGACGATGGCTGGGTGCGGGTGCTGATCGACCCGGCCAACCCGCGCCGCTATGCCATGGACACGGCCTTCCTGCCGGAACTGGCGGACTGAGATGAGCCAGGACCTACCCTCCCTCAACGCCCTGCGCGCCTTCGAGGCCGCGGCGCGGCTGCAGAGCATGAGCCGCGCCGCCTATGAGCTGCACGTCACCCACGGGGCGGTGAGCCGCCAGGTGCGGCAACTGGAGGAGTCCCTCGGCGTGGCGCTGTTCAGCAAGGACGGGCGCGGCGTAAAACTCACGGATGCCGGCCAGCGCCTGCGGGACGCCACGGCGGAGGCCTTCGAACGCTTGCGCGGGGTCTGTGCCGACCTCGCACGGCGCAGCGACGAGGCGCCTTTCGTCCTCGCCTGCCCCGGTAGCCTGCTGGCGCGCTGGTTCATCCCGCGCCTGGACCGCCTCAACCGCGAGCTGCCGGACCTGCGCCTGCAGCTGTCCGCCAGCGAGGGCGAGCTGGATCCACGGCGACCCGGGGTGGACGCCACCCTGTGCTTCGCCGCACCGCCCTGGCCGGCGGACCTGCGGGTGGTGGAACTGGCGGCGGAATCCATCGGCCCGGTGCTGAGCCCCCGCTACGCGCGGCATGACCGGCTGGCCGGTGCGCCCCCCGTGGTCCTGCTGGACGAGTCGCTGCTGCACACCACTTCGCGGCCCCAGGCCTGGCCGCAATGGGCCGGAGCCCAGGGGCTGGCGGTGGATCGGCTGCGCCTCGGCCAGGGCTTCGAACACCTCTACTACCTGCTGGAGGCGGCGGTGGCCGGCCTGGGCGTGGCCATCGCCCCGCAGCAGCTGGTGGCGGACGAGCTGGCCTCGGGCCGCCTGGTGGCGCCCTGGGGGTTCGTCGAGACGCCCGCGCGCCTGGCGCTGTGGATCAACGGCCGGCAGGCCGACCGCCGCGCCGATGCCCTGGCGGGCTGGTTGCGCCAGGAGCTGGGGCGCTGACGTCTACGGCGTCACGCTTCTGCCCAGGGCGTGCAACTTTCCCGGGCCACGGCCGGTCACAGCCGGGCATGCCCAATGGAAGAAGGATGCGTCCATGCCCAAGTTTCCCCTCGCCGGCGCCCTGCTGGCCCTGACCCTTGCCCCCCTCGCCCAGGCCGAACCCGTGAGCATCGACGGCGTCGGCCTGACCCGTGATGTGCCCTGCCAGGGGCAGGACGTGGAGATCACCGGCTCCGGCAATCACATCCGCCTCACCGGCACCTGCGGTGCCGTCACCGTGTACGGCTCGGACCACCAGGTGAGCCTGGAACAGGGTGGGGCGCTGAGCGTTTCGGGTATTCAGAACCAGGTCACCGCCGGGCGCGTCGAGCGCCTGGAGGTGGACACCGCGAAGAACCGCGTCCAGGCGGCCCTCGAAGGCCGCGCCCCGAATCACGCGCTGTTGGAGGTCAGCGGCGCCGACCACAACCTGGAGCTGGTCTTCAGGGGGCCGGTCGTGGCGACCCTGTCGGGGGCTGACAACCTGCTGCGCTGGAGCGGTTCGGAGCCGCGGATCAGGGTTCAGGGCGTGGACAACCGTATCGAGCACCAGCCCTGATCACTCAGCGCCGCTGGGCGCGCGCCTGCAGCAGGCAGGCCAGGGCCACGGCGCCTGCCGCACCCACGGCCAGGCCCGTCGCGGCCAGCGGGTGCCGGCGACCATAGGCGAGCGCGCCGCGCCCGGCCGTCCAGGCGCTGCGGGTCACCCATTCGCGCCCGTGGTCCAGGGCGCGGGCCATCTGTCCCGTTTCCGTCTTCAGCGTGGCCACTGCCTGCCCGGTGGCGGCCTCGGTGCGCCCGCGGATGTGGTCGATGCGGCCGCGCAGGTGGTCGATTTCCCGCTGGATGTCGTCGAGGGCGCGCTGCTTGCGCCGGTTCATGAAGAACGCCATGGGGTGTCTTCTCTGTCGTGGGGTGTACGTTTTGCGACCACGGCAGCGCGAGGGAGTGCAGCTAATCTGAACTTATCGCCCGAGGCACGTGCCAGAACTGGCAGGCGAATCATCGTTAAGGCAAGGAGAACGGCTATGTCGGATCACCACACCTACAAGAAGATCGAGATCGTGGGCTCGTCCCGCACCAGCATCGAGGACGCCATCGGCAACGCGCTGGAGCAGGCGGCCAAGACCATCAAGCTGCTGGAGTGGTTCGAGGTGGTGGAAACCCGCGGCCACATCGAGAACGGCAAGGTGGGCCATTACCAGGTGACGCTGAAAGTAGGCTTCCGACTCAGCGATAGCTAACTGTCTGACAGAAATCCCCGGCACCTTGAGCTAGGCTGTTCGCGTTCGGCCGGGCCTGGGTGCCCGGCCAACCCCGGAGACGGGTCGTCTCCATGGCTCGCACGAGCCGTTTCTTTTCTGCAACGAGGGAGCGTTACCGATGAAAAAACTGCTGTTGGCTGCTGGTTTGTTCGCGCTCGCCGGTTCGGCCATGGCCGCTGGCAAGCCCTGTGAAGAGCTGAAGTCCGAGATCGACGCGAAGATCAAGGCCAAGGGTGCGACGTCCTACACCCTGGAGATCGTCGATAAGGGCAGCGTCACCGACAAGAAGGTGGTGGGCAGCTGCGAGGCGGGCACCAAGGAAATCGTCTACCAGCGCAAGTGATTCACCGTATCTGGGAAGAAGCCGGCTCGATGCCGGCTTTTTTCTGCGCGTTAACTTCAACTTACAGGCGTTCCTTCTCTGCCGGAACGACCCGTCCGCAGCGGTGAGAGGCTTACCAGAAGGTGCCTGAGGCACGGAAAAGTGCCTTCTGGTCCGATCGAAAGGGGCAACTTAGAGTAGGCGCATCCTGTCCTACGGAAGGTCTTCCGCCTTCCCCTCGCAAGGCCCGATCACCATGACTGCGCTTTCCTCGCTTCCCCTTTCCGTCCTCGACCTGGCGCCGATCCGCGACCACGGCGGCCCCGCCCAGGCCCTGCACAACTCCCTGGCCCTGGCGCAGCACGTCGAGCGGCTGGGCTTCTCGCGCTTCTGGGTGGCCGAGCACCACAACATGGACGGCATCGCCAGCTCGGCGACCGCCGTGCTGCTGGGCTACCTCGCCGCCAACACCTCGACCCTGCGCCTCGGTTCCGGTGGGGTGATGCTGCCCAACCATGCGCCGCTGGTGGTGGCCGAGCAGTTCGGCACCCTGGCCACCCTCTACCCGGGCCGCATCGAGCTGGGCCTGGGGCGCGCGCCAGGGGCGGACCACTTCACCGCCCAGGCGCTGCGGCGCGACCGCCTGGGCAGCGCCGACGACTTCCCCCGTGACGTCGAGGAGCTGGAACAGCTGCTGGGCCCGCGCCAGGAGGGCCAGAAGGTGATCGCCATGCCCGGCATGGACACCCGCGTGCCGATCTGGCTGCTCGGCTCCAGCCTGTTCAGCGCCCAGCTGGCGGGCATGAAGGGCCTGCCCTACGCCTTCGCCTCGCACTTCGCCCCGCGCTACCTGCACGAGGCGATCCGCGTGTACCGCAACCATTTCCGCCCGTCCGAGGTGCTCGATGCGCCCTACGTGATGCTCGGCGTGCCGCTGGTGGCGGCGCCCACCGACGAGGAGGCGGACTTCCTCGCCACCACCGTCTACCAGCGGGTGCTGGCGCTGATGCGCGGCGAGAGCCTGGTGCTGCGCCCGCCGGTGGAAAGCATGGCCGGGCGCTGGCTGCCTCACGAGAAGGAGGCGGTGGGCAGCTTCCTGGGCCTGGCGATGGTCGGCGGGCCGGAGAAGATCCGCAGCAAGCTGGAGGTGCTGCTGGAGCAGACCGGGGCGGACGAGCTGATCTTCACCTGCGACGTCTACCAGCACGAGCACCGCCTGCGGGCCTTCGACATCCTCGCCGGGTTGCGCGGCTGAGCGTCAGAGCGGGCCGCAGCCGAGCACGTCGCCCCGCGCCACCACCTGGCCCTGGGCGTCGCGCAGCAGCGCCTGGGCGCTCATCACCACCGGTCGGGCTTCCAGGCGATAGCGCTGGCCGGCGGCAAAGCCGTCGTAGCGGAAGCGGATGTGGCAGGTGAGCTGGGTCGGGCCGCTGCTGGTGTTGAAGCCGCCCCCGCCGGGGATGTCGAACTGGAAGCGGGTTTCCAGTTCATGGGCGCCGGGGCTGAGCTGGTAGAAGCGCCCGTCCCGGGTGCGCTCGCCATCCTGCCGGTTGGCCATCAGCGTGGTGCCCGGATCACTGCGCAGCTCCACCCAGGCCTGGTTCGGGTCGGGCGTCGGCAACGGGCTGGCGCAGGCGCCGAGGCTGGCGAGCAGGAGCAGCAGGGCGGGCTTGTGCATGGCGATCACCTCGTGGGGCGGGCTCTCAGGATAAACCCGCCGGGGCGCGACGGCAGCCCCGTTCAGACATCACCGCAGCGGCCTTCACGGGCGCGGGCCACTTCCCGCTGGCGCTCGTCGTAGAGCCGCACCCAGGGGCGGAAACCGATCTCCCCCGCGCGCATTTCATAGCGCTGACCGGCGGCGAAGTCGGCATAGTCCAGGGTCAGCAGGCAGGTGCGGGCAAGGCTCGGCTGGGCGGTGCCGATGGCGCTGCCGTCCACGTCGAAGCGGTAGCGCACCTCCAGGGCGTGGCGCCCGGGCTGGACCTGGAAGTAGCGGTCGTCCTCCAGCGGGCGTTCGTCCACCCGTGCGGCCTCCAGTGCGCCCCGCTGCTGCGGGGCGAAGGCGATCCAGGCCTGGTCCGGGTCGGGGCTGGGCATGATCAGGCCGCAGCCGGCCAGGTTCAGGGGCAGGGCAAGGACGAGCAGGCGACGCATGGGCAACTCCTTCTGGCGTGGTCGGGGGCGTTGCGCTAGCTTCGGCGCATGCCGCCCTCCTCTTTTCTCGCCTTTCTCGACCGCTGCCGCACCCTCGCGGTTCCCTGTCTGCTCGCCCTGGTGCTGGGCGGTTGCTCGACGCTGGACTACTACGGACAACTGGCCGCCGGGCAGTGGCAGTTGCTGCGCGCCCGCGAGCCGGTGGCACGCATCGTCGCCGACCCGGCCCGTGACCCGGCGTTGCGCCAGCGCCTGGCCCTGGCGCAGGAAGCGCGGGACTACGCCAGCCAGCAGCTGGTCCTGCCGGACAACGGCAGCTACCGGGTCTATGCGGATATCCACAGGCCCTTCGTGGTGTGGAACGTGTTTGCCACGCCGGAGTTCTCCCTGGCGCCGGTCACCCACTGCTTCCCCATCGCCGGGTGCGTGGCCTACCGCGGCTACTACCAGCAGGGCCGCGCCCGGGGTGCGGCGGCGCTGATGCGCGAGGACGGCTTCGACGCCTGGGTCGGCGGTGTGGAGGCCTATTCCACCCTCGGCTGGTTCGATGACCCGATCCTCAGCAGCATGCTCGGTTGGGGCGAGGATCGGCTGGTGGCGGTGATCTTCCACGAACTGGCCCACCAGCGGCTGTACGTGACCGACGACAGCGCCTTCAACGAGTCCTACGCCAGCTTCGTGGAGCGCGAAGGGCTGCGCCAATGGCGCGCCGCGCGGGGCCTGGCAACCGGGGAGGATCCGTCCCTGCGCCAGCGCGAGCAGTTCACCGCGCTGGTGCTGGCCAGCCGCGAGCGGCTCCAGGCGCTCTATGCCAGTGGTCGCCCGGACGCCGAGCTGCGCGAGGCCAAGGCCGCCGAGTTCGAGCGCTTGCGGCGCGACTACCGTGCCCTGCGTGATGGCTCCTGGGGCGGCGTGGGGCGCTATGACGGCTGGATGGCGGGGCCGATGAACAACGCCAAGCTGTTGCCTTTCGGCCTCTACGACCGCTGGGTGCCGGCCTTCGCTGCGCTCTATAGCCAGGCGGACGGCTGGAGCGACTTCCATGCCCGGGTGGCGGCGCTGGCAGCCCTGCCGACGGCGGCACGGGAGGCGCGCCTGGCCGAGCTGCAGGCGGCGAACTCCGCCCCGGCGGCTCCGGTCGAATGACAGCGGATTCGAGACAAGGGAGAGACGCACGATGAAGCGGTGGATGCTGGTGATGCTGTGTGGCTTGGCCTCGGGCGCGGTGATGGCCGCGCCCAAGCCGTGCGAGGAGCTGAAGGCCGAGATCGAGGTGAAGATCCAGGCCGCCGGGGTGACGGCCTACACCCTGGAGATCGTGCCCGCCGGCGAGGTGGAGGACCCCAACATGGTGGTCGGCTCCTGCGAGAACGGCACCCGCAAGATCCTCTACCAGCGCAACGGCAACTGACCTCAGCCGAAGGCGCGGTCCAGTTCGCCGAGGGTGGCGAAGTAGTAGGTCGGCGCCTCGGCCATCAATTCCTCGCGGCTGCCGAAGCCATAGCCGACGCCGGCGGCGTGCAGCCCGTTCTGGCTGGCGCCGATGAGGTCGTGCTTGCGGTCGCCGATCATCAGCGTGTCCGCCGGGTCCAGCCCCTCTTCCGCCAGCAGGTGGGCGATCAGCTCCACCTTGTGGGTGCGGGTGCCGTCCAGCTCGCTGCCGTAGATGTGCCGGAAGTGCCGGTCGAAGCCGAAGTGCCGGGCGATCTCCCGGGCGAACACGGTGGGCTTGCTGGTGGCGATGTACAGGGTGCGGCCCTGCTGGGCGAGGCGCGCGAGCAAGGGGTCGACGCCGTCGAACACGCGGTTCTCGTAGAGGCCGGTGACCTTGAAGCGGTCGCGGTAGTGGTTCACCGCGTCCCAGGCGCGTGCCTCGCTGAGGTCGTAGGTCTGCATGAAGCACTGCAGCAGCGGCGGGCCGATGAAGTGTTCCAGCTGTGTCAGGTCCGGCTCGTGGATGTCGAGCTGGGCCAGGGCGTACTGCACGGAGCGGGTGATGCCCTCACGCGGGTCGGTGAGGGTGCCGTCGAGGTCGAAGAGGATGTTCTGGTAGCGCATGCGGTCCTGCTGTCTGGAAGGGGCGGCTCAGGCGCCGGTGTGTTCGGCGAGGTGGTGGTCCTTCAGCTTCACGTAGTTGGCGGCGCTGTAGGTGAAGAAGGCCTTTTCCTTGTCGGTCAGCGGGCGCGCCTGGCGCACCGGGCTGCCGACGTAGAGGTAGCCTGTGACCAGGCGCTTGCCCGGCGGCACCAGGCTGCCGGCGCCGAGCACCACGCCGTCCTCGATCACCGCGCCGTCCATCACGATGCAGCCCATGCCGATCAGCACCCGGCTGCCGATCCGGCACCCGTGGAGCAGGGCCTTGTGGCCGATGGTCACGTCGTCGCCGATCTCCAGCGGGAAGCCGTCGGGGTTGAACGGGCCGGCGTGGGTGATGTGCAGCACGCTGCCGTCCTGCACGCTGGTGCGGGCGCCGATGCGGATGCGGTGCATGTCGCCGCGGATGACCGCCAGCGGCCACACCGAGCTGTCCTCGCCCAGGTGCACGTCGCCGATCACCACGGCGGACGGATCGACGAAGACCCGCTCGCCCAGCTGGGGCGACAGGCCGCGGTAGGCTCTAATCGGGCTCATAGAAAGTCCTGTGGCTGTGGTGGAAGGCGATTGTAATTAAGATGCGGCCCACACGGTTCGGAGAACCCTCTGGCACGTCGGTTTCCGGCTGTCGGAACACTATTTCTGCAAAGCTGTCAAGAATCTGGCATACTGGCTGGCCGCCTTTGGATAAGGAGAGTGTCATGTCCACCCTGCGTATCAGAGCTTCCGCACGTAAGGCTGAAGCCGAAGTGGCCCTGGAAACCCGTGCAACCCTCGATGATCAGGTCGCAGCATTCCTGCGCCAGGGAGGGGAGATCCAGAAGGTCGCCAAGGGGGTCAGCGGTTTACCACAGAACGGCGCCTGGTCCATGTCGCGGACCAGCAAGAAAAAGTGATTCGTCGAGGGGGCCTTGCGCCCCCTTCTTGTTTTTCCGAGCCTAGAACCCTTTTCCAAGACGCTACAGGTGAATGCCGTGAGTTCCAGCAATCCCCTCCTGCAAGATTTCGACCTGCCCCCCTATTCCGCCATCAAGCCCGAGCACGTCGAGCCCGCCGTCGACCAGATCCTGGCCGACAACCGCGCCGCCCTCGCTGCGCTGCTGGCCGGGCAGGACGGCACCCCCAGCTGGAAGGGCCTGGTGCTGGCACTGGATGAACTGGGTGAGCGCCTGGGGCGTGCCTGGAGCCCGGTGAGCCACCTTAACGCCGTCTGCAACAGCGCCGAACTGCGCAACGCCTACGAGGCCTGCCTGCCCAAGCTGTCCGAGTACTGGACCGAAATGGGCCAGAACCGCGCCCTGTTCCAGGCCTACGAGGCCCTGGCCGCCAGCCCCGAGGCCGCCGGTTTCGACGTGGCGCAGAAGACCATCCTCGAACACGCCCTGCGCGACTTCCGCCTCTCCGGCATCGACCTGCCCACCGACAAGCAGCAGCGCTACGGCGAGATCCAGATGAAGCTCTCCGAGCTGGGCAGCCGCTTCTCCAACCAGCTGCTGGACGCCACCCAGGCCTGGACCAAGCACGTCACCGACGAAGCCGCCCTCGCCGGCCTCACCGACTCGGCCAGGGCGCAGATGAAGCAGGCCGCCGAAGCCAAGGGCCTGGACGGCTGGCTGATCACCCTGGAATTCCCCAGCTACTACGCGGTGATGACCTACGCCGACGACCGCGCCCTGCGCGAAGAGGTCTACACCGCCTACGCCACCCGTGCCTCCGACCAGGGCCCCAACGCCGGCCAGAACGACAACGGCCCGGTGATGGCCGAGATCCTCGACCTGCGCCAGGAGCTGGCCCGCCTGCTGGGCTTCGCCCACTTCGCCGACCTGTCCCTGGCCACCAAGATGGCCGAGACCACCCCCCAGGTGCTCGGCTTCCTGCGGGACCTGGCCCAGCGCAGCAAGCCCTTCGCCGCCCGCGACCTGGACGAGCTCAAGGCTTTCGCCGCCGAACGTGGCGTGGCCGACCTGAAGAGCTGGGACGTCGGCTACTTCAGCGAGAAGCTGCGTGAGCAGCGCTACAGCATTTCCCAGGAAACCCTGCGCGCCTACTTCCCCATCGACAAGGTGCTCACCGGCCTGTTCGCCATCGTGCAGAGGCTCTACGGCATCGAGATCCGCGAACTCAGCGGCTTCGACACCTGGCACCCGGACGTGCGCCTGTTCGAGATCCGCGAGAACGGCGAGCACGTCGGCCGCTTCTTCTTCGACCTCTACGCCCGTGCCAACAAGCGCGGCGGCGCCTGGATGGACGGCGCCCGCGACAAGCGCCGCAACGCCCGTGGCGAACTGGTCGCCCCGGTGGCCAACCTGGTGTGCAACTTCACCCCGGCCGTCGGCGACAAGCCCGCGCTGCTGACCCACGACGAAGTCACCACCCTGTTCCACGAGTTCGGCCACGGCCTGCACCACCTGCTCACCCGCGTCGAGCACGCCGGCGCCTCCGGCATCAACGGCGTGGCCTGGGACGCCGTCGAGCTGCCCAGCCAGTTCATGGAGAACTGGTGCTGGGAGCCGGAAGGCCTGGCGCTGATCTCCGGCCACTACCAGAGCGGCGAACCCCTGCCCCAGGACCTGCTGGACAAGATGCTGGCGGCGAAGAACTTCCAGTCCGGCCTGATGATGGTGCGCCAGCTGGAGTTCTCCCTGTTCGACTTCGAACTGCATGCCACCCACGGCGATGGCCGCAGCGTGCTCGACGTGCTGGAAGCGGTGCGTGACGAAGTGGCAGTGATGCGCCCACCGGCGTTCAACCGCTTCGCCAACAGCTTCGCGCACATCTTCGCCGGGGGTTACGCCGCCGGTTACTACAGCTACAAGTGGGCTGAAGTGCTCTCCGCCGACGCCTTCTCGAAGTTCGAGGAAGAAGGCGTGCTCAACCCGGCCACCGGCCGTGCCTTCCGCGACGCCATCCTCGCCCGGGGCGGTTCCCAGGCGCCCATGGTGCTGTTCGTCGACTTCCGTGGTCGCGAGCCCTCCATCGACGCCCTGCTGCGCCACAGCGGCCTCACGGAGGACGCTGCATGACCGCCACGCCGAAGCGCTTCATCGCCGGGGCCGTGTGCCCCGCCTGCAGCGAGATGGACAAGATCCAGATGTGGGACGAAGACGGCGTGCCGCACCGCCAGTGCGTCGGCTGCGGCTACGCCGACACCCTCAACGCCCAGGGCCAGTCGGTGCCCAAGGAGCTCGGCACCCGGGTCAACCAGGCCAAGCCCAAGCCGGCCGACCCCAAGGTGCAGAGCGTGCAGTTCTTCCCCAATCCCAAGCTGAAGAAATCCAGCGAGTAGCGACAAGGCCAAGGAGGGCGTCATGTGGCATCTGGTATGCGGTGACAACGCGGCCGAAGGCGTCGGCATCGTCCTCGGCGATTCCGTGGCCCATGAGTGGCTGCGGGTGCTGCGTGACGACCTCGCCGTCGGCCCGCTGAAGGACATCGAGCAGCCGCCCTGCGCCCGCCGCGCCGCCTTCTGGCGGGCGGTCTGGCCGGAGGGCGTGCACCCGATGCCGGACTTCGAGCGTGACCTGGGAGCGGATGCGCAGTGGCTCGCCGGGTTGGCCGATCAGGACCATGGGGTGACCGTCTGGCACGGCGACAGCGCCTCCGAGCAGTTGCTGCTGGCCCGCGTTGCCGCGGTGCTGGAGCACAGCGACCTGCCGTTCTGGGAAGTGCCCTGCGGTAGCGGCGACAGCAGCGTCACCCACCGCCGCGCGGTGGCCATGCACACGCCGACCGACCTGGCCGAGCGCTACCTGCCGAGGCAGGTGGGGCCCGAGCGCCGCCATTACCTGGCGACCCAATGGCGCAGCGTGCTGGCCGAAGGTGCCGGCATCCGCCGTTGGCGACAGGAGGTGTTCCATGGCGAGGACTTCAGCTTCATCGATGCCGATCTGCTGCAGCACTGCAGTTCCGACTGGCAGCCGCTGGCGCGGGTGATGGCCGACGTCATGGCCAGCTGCGATGGTTTCTTCGCCACCGACTTCTTCCTCTTCTGGCGGGCGCGGGAACTGGCCGCCCAGGGCCGGGTCGAGATCGGTGGTGAGCCGGCCGCCAACGGCTACGGCAACCTTCGGGTGCGTCGCCTGCCGGGCTGATCCCGGCGGCGCTCCTTCCCCCCTTCGCAGCGCACAGGAGGTGCCATGCACGGCCCCGACCCTCGCAACCCGCACCCCATGGCGGGCTTCCCCCAGGTCTGCTTCATCCGCAACACGGTGAGCAACCCGCAGATCGAGATCGGCGAATACACCTACTACGACGACCCGGAGGATTCGGAGCACTTCGAGCGCAACGTGCTCTACCTCTTCCCCTTCATCGGTGACCGCCTGGTGATCGGACGCTTCTGCGCCATCGCCCGTGGGGTGAAGTTCATCATGAACGGCGCCAACCACAAGCTCTCCGGCTTCTCCACCTACCCCTTCCAGATCTTCGGCGGTGGCTGGGAACACCACATGCCCGACCTGTCGGAGTTCCCCAACAAGGGCGACACCCTGATCGGCAACGACGTGTGGATCGGCTACGAGGCGCTGATCATGCCCGGGGTGAAGATCGGCGACGGCGCCATCATCTCCTCCCGCTCGGTGGTGACCCGCGACGTGCCGCCCTACACAGTGGTCGGCGGCAACCCGGCCGAGCCGCTGAAGCAGCGCTTCCCCGATGCGGTGGTGGAGCGCCTGCTGGCCATCGCCTGGTGGGACTGGCCGGTGGAGAAGGTCAGCCGGCACCTGGCGGCGATCATGGCGGCCGACCTCGATGCCCTGGAGCGCTGCGCCTGCGAGGCGTGAGGCGAACTGCGTCACTTCCGCCGTGCTGTCGCCTTGCCCGGACGCGGGGCCGGGAGTAGTTTTCCCGGCTGTGCCGCCGCGCACAGGGAGCTGCAGCACGACGCAGCGACAGCGCAAGGAGATTCCCCCAGTGCCCACCTTCACCCGAAACAACAAGCCGGTCGTCGGCACCCTCGACCTCGTGGTTGGTAACACGTTGCGACTGAAGCTCAACGGCCTGGGGCCGGGCAAGAAGCACTACCGCATCAAGAGCGCCAACGCCTGTCTGGAAATCACCCAGAACGCTAACGACCGTCAGGCCGAGCAGACCCTTGCCATCAAGGCGCTGCGTGCATGCGAAGGGGTTCGGGTCGAGGCCTTTTCCGCCGTCGACGACCTGCCGTCCGGCATCCATGTGGTCATCAACGTTCTGGAAGCGCTCCAACTACCCGATGGCAAGACCGACGAGGGCTGTCTCGCCCGCCTGCTTCTGGCCGAATCGGTGGTGCCGCCGAATGCCGCTGGCCTGGAGGAAGCGCTCTACTCCATGCAGCTGATGCGTCAGGTCATCGAGAACCGCATGGCATTTTCCGAGCCGAAGCACTTCGGCAAACCCGCCGGCAAGACCATGACGGCGTTCATCACCGCCAAGGACCCGCTGCAGTTCGAAGGGTTCGGCAACTACCCCGCCATCGGCTCCAAGCAGGTCAAGGTCGACGGCTACGTGAAACTGGCCAACGACGGCTCCGACCTGCGCTTCGCCTTCCTGCGGCAGCATGTGCAGAACGCTCTGGACGTTGCAGCGGGCAGAAGTGTGGCCAAACCCTACAAGCCAGCGCTCTACGCCTGGATGACGGCTGGCAACGATCCAGGCGGCTACTTCGTCAAGGCTCTCGATAAGGGCGGGCAAGTGTTCTTCAGCCTCCAGCAGGCTTTCATCGACAACCCCAACAACCCGGGTAAACCGAAGAAATGAACAGTTCACGCCTCGCTGGATGGCTTTCCAGCACACTGCTTTTCGTTGCGCTCGGCGCCTGCGCGGCTGGCGCCTTCGGGCCGTCGATCTATACCGACCAGGTGGCCCGCTTCGACATCAACGCGGACAAGGCCTTCGCCAACCCCGAGCAGGACATGCGCTACCTGCTGGTGCAGGCCCAGCGCAACGACCGGCCCAACCACTTCTGCGTGGTCGGCTATCAATGGGCGGATGGCTCGCGCAAGGCGGCGGTGCACTGGCAGGAGGGCGAACGCATCGTCCTCTGGGGCGGCAAGTCCGGCTGGGGCGATGAGTTCAAGTACGCCGACTCCATGGCCATGGCCAATTCGGTGGACCTCAAGAACGGCCTGGTGGACACCGACGAGCAGCGCTTCGGCAGCAGCTTCCTGCAGCTGCGCGCCTCCGCCGAAGGCACGCTGGCCGACTGCAAGGCCCATGGCCGGCAGTACCTCATCGAGCCGTTCACGCCGCCGAGCGAGGACGAGTAGGGCTTTCCGACGAAAACCGTCTGGCGCATGGCGCTGTCTGAATATACTGTTCATGCATACAGTATTTTCGGAGCGCCCCGCCATGTCCGTCACCCTCCCGCCCCGTGGTCGGGGAACCGGCAGCAACCCCTACAACCGCTTCGCCCCGACCCTCTCGGTGGCCGAGGACGACGGCTGGTACCAGGAAGTGCCGCCGACCCGCGCCACCGAGGTACGCATCGAGACGGCCAAGAGCATCATCGCCCGCAACCAGTCGCCGGACCTGCCCTTCGACCGCTCCATCAACCCCTACCGTGGCTGCGAGCACGGCTGCATCTACTGCTACGCGCGGCCCAGCCACGCCTATTGGGACCTGTCCCCCGGCATCGACTTCGAGACCCGGCTGATCGCCAAGACCAACGCCGCCGCCCTGCTGGAGCAGCAGCTGAGCAAGCCCGGCTACCAGTGCGCGCCCATCGCCCTGGGGGCCAACACCGACCCCTACCAGCCCATCGAGCGCGAGCACCGCATCACCCGCCAGGTGCTGGAGGTGCTGCTGCGCTACCGCCATCCGCTGACCATCGTCACCAAGGGCTCGCTGCTGCTGCGTGACCTCGACCTGCTGACCCAGCTGGCCGAGCAGCGCCTGGTGAAGGTGATGATCAGCCTCACCACCCTCGACGATGAGCTCAAGCGCATCCTCGAACCGCGCGCAGCGGCGCCCTCCGCGCGGCTGCGGGCGATTCGCGTGCTGCGCGAGAACCGCGTACCGGTGGGCGTGCTGTGCTCGCCGATGATCCCGATGATCAACGACAGCGAACTGGAGAGCCTGCTGGAGGCGGCCCGCGATGCCGGCGCACGCAGCGCCTCCTACATGCTGGTGCGCCTGCCCCGGGAGGTGGCGCCACTGTTCGAGGAATGGCTCCAGGCCCACTACCCGCAACGCGCGGCCCACGTGATGAGCATCATCCGCCAGTGCCGGGGCGGCGAGGTGTACGACAGCCGCTTCGGCAAGCGCTTCACCGGCGAAGGCGCCTTTGCCGCGTTGCTGGCCCAGCGCTTCGCCGTGGCCATGCGTCGCCTGGGGCTGGAGAAGCGCGGTGACGTGGCGCTGGACTGCTCGCGCTTCTGCCCGCCCGGCGGGCAGATGGCCCTGCTGTGAGCGATGGGATGAACGGCACGGGTTTTACGCGCCCGGTGTGTGACCGCAACGCGCCGAACGGTGTCCTGTAGGGGGTCGGATAAATCCGACCGTATCGGTAAAGTAATCCCACTTACCCCTACAGAGTCCAAGGCGAACGAGGTCGGCATGAGCGACGAGCACGATACCCCGCAACCCCAGGAAAGCGCCGAAGAAGCGCTGCGCAACATCGTCGAAGGTTTCCAGCGTTTCCGCGACCAGGTCTATCCGGAGCAGGAAGAGCTGTTCAAGCGCCTGGCCCATGAGCAGAAACCCCGCGCCATGTTCATCACCTGCGCCGACTCGCGCATCGTCCCGGAGCTGATCACCCAGAGCTCGCCGGGCGACCTGTTCGTCACCCGCAACGTCGGCAACGTGGTGCCGCCCTACGGCCAGATGAACGGCGGCGTCTCCACCGCCATCGAGTTCGCCGTCATGGCCCTCGGCGTGCACCACATCATCATCTGCGGCCACTCCGACTGCGGCGCGATGAAGGCGGTGCTCAACCCCGAGCAGCTGGAGCGCATGCCCACCGTCAAGGCCTGGCTACGCCACGCCGAAGTGGCCCGCACCGTGGTCGCCGAGAACTGCGGCTGCGCCAACCACGAGACCCTGGGCGTGCTGACCGAGGAGAACGTGGTGGCCCAGCTGGACCACCTGCGCACCCATCCCTCGGTGGCCGCACGCCTGGCCAGCGGGCAGCTGTTCATCCACGGCTGGGTCTACGACATCGAGACCGCCGCCATCCGCGCCTACGACGCCGAGAGCGGCCGTTTCCGCACCATCGGCGACGGCCCGCTGCCGATGGCCACGCCCCGCGCCCGCTACCTGTAAGCCCCCGGCGCCCCGGCTGTGGCCGGGGCCCTGCGGGTCTCCTCCCTCTTCCCGTCCCCGCTGTTCCCCTCCGTTTCGCACCCCTCCCGGCGCGTTGCGCTCTTGGCCGACGCTGGCGGCGTGCCATCGTCCGCTCGTCTGTAAGCCGCATGCCAGAGCGGTTTATTCAGGTTGAGTTAAGGCTCGTGTTTAAGGTCTGTAGGGGCTTCGACCGCCTAGTTGAAGCGCCCTCCGCCAACCCGTGCGGAGCCCACCGGGGCATGACGCCCATCCGACCTTCAGGAGGACCCATGAAACAGGACATTCACCGCATTCGACCCGGGCAGTCTGCCGGCCTCGGCGGCCACCCCGCCGAGGCCACCTTCGCCGCGCTGGTTGACGGCTGCCGGCGCTTCCGCGAGCAGGTATTCCCCGAGCAGCGGGCTCTGTTCCAGCGCCTGGCCCGCAGCCAGGCACCGCGCACCTTGTTCATCACCTGCGCCGACTCCCGCGTCGCCCCCGAGCTGATCACCCAGAGCGCCCCCGGCGACCTGTTCGTCACCCGCAACGTCGGCAACCTGGTGCCGGCCTACGGGCAGATGAATGGCGGCGTCTCCACCGCCATCGAGTACGCCGTGCTGGCCCTGGGTGTGCAGCACATCATCGTCTGCGGCCATTCGGACTGCGGCGCCATGAAGGCGGTGCTGGCCCCCGAGACCCTCGGCCCCATGCCTACCGTGCGCGCCTGGCTGCGCCATGCCGAGGTGGCCCGCAGCCTGGTGGAGCGCAACTGCACCTGCGCTGCCCACGACACCCTCGGCGTGCTCACCGAGGAGAACGTGGTGGCCCAACTGGACCACCTGCGCACCCACCCCGCCGTCGCCGCCCGCCTGGCGGCCGGCCAGCTGTACATCCATGGCTGGGTCTACGACATCGAGACCGCTGCCATCCGCGCCTACGACGCCGAGACGGGCGGCTTCCGCCCGCTGGAGGAGGCCAGCGCGAGCATGGCCACCCCGCGTCCCCGCTACCTGGCGTCCTGACGCCCGCCCCTTGCCACGGCACCCGCTGGGCTGCCGTGCCCCTTGCTGCGCTCAGGAGAATTCGCCATGCGCCTTGCTGAACTCAAGAACACGTTGCCACGGGAGGCGCTCGCCTCGGTGGTGGTCTTCCTCGTTGCCCTGCCGCTGTGCATGGGCATCGCCATCGCCTCCGGCATGCCGCCGGCCAAGGGCCTGGTCACCGGCATCATCGGCGGCCTGGTGGTGGGCTGGCTGGCCGGCTCGCCGCTGCAGGTCAGCGGTCCGGCGGCCGGGCTCGCCGTGCTGGTCTTCGAACTGGTGCGCGAGCACGGCGTGGCCATGCTCGGGCCGATCCTGGTGCTGGCCGGCGCCCTGCAACTGCTGGCCGGCCGCTTGCGCTTGGGCTGCTGGTTCCGCGTCACCGCCCCGGCGGTGGTGCAGGGCATGCTGGCCGGCATCGGCATCCTCATCGTGCTGTCCCAGGTCCACGTGATGTTCGACGCCAGCCCCCAGGCCTCCGGCCTGGACAACCTGCTGGCCTTCCCCGCCACGTTGCTGGAGGCGGCCCGCCAGTTCGGCCCCGGCGGCGACCTCGATGCCGCCCTGCTGGGGCTCGGCACCATCCTGGTGATGCTGGCCTGGGAACGCTGGCGGCCGGGCGCGCTGCGCTTCCTGCCCGGCGCGCTGATCGGCGTCGGCCTGGCCACCCTGGCGGCCAGCGGGCTCGACCTGCAGGTGAACCGCGTGCAGGTGCCGGCCACCCTCGGCGAGGCCATCGACTGGCTGCAGCCGGCGGACCTGCTGCGCCTGGCCGATCCTCAGCTGCTGCTGGCGGCGCTGGTGCTGGCCTTCGTCGCCAGTGCCGAGACGCTGCTCTCCGCCGCTGCCGTGGACCGCATGCACAGCGGCCCGCGCTCCGACCTGGACCGCGAGCTGTCGGCCCAGGGCGTCGGCAACCTGCTGTGCGGGGTGCTCGGCGCGCTGCCGATGACCGGGGTGATCGTGCGCAGCTCGGCCAACGTCCAGGCCGGCGCGCGGACCCGCCTCTCGGCGGTGCTGCACGGCGCCTGGCTGCTGGCCCTGGTGGCGCTGCTGCCGGGCCTGCTGCAGCAGATCCCCATCGCCAGCCTGGCCGGTGTGCTGGTCTACACGGGCATCAAGCTGGTGGACCTCAAGAGCCTGCGCGGCCTCGGCCGCTACGGGCGCGCACCGTTGGCGATCCATGCCGCCACGGCGCTGGGCATCGTCGCCTTCGACCTGCTCACCGGGGTGCTGATCGGCTTCGGTTTGACCCTGGCCAAGCTGGCCTGGAAGGCCTCGCGGCTGAAGATCGTCCTGGCGCCCATCGGCCCGAACGAGGCGGAGCTGCGCCTGGTGGGCGCAGCCACCTTCCTGCGGGTGCCGCAGCTGGCCGCGACCCTGGAGGGCGTGGCACCGAGCGTCCGGCTGCACGTACCGCTGGACCGGCTCAGCTACATCGACCACGCCTGCATGGAGCTGCTGCAGGACTGGGGCCGCAACGCCGAGCGCCAGGGTGGCGAGCTGTGCATCGAGACGCGCGGGCTCAACCGGCGCCTGGAGGGGCGACGGCTGAGCCTGCGGGGGCGGACGGTCTGAGGGTCAGGCGGTGGCGCAGGGCGCCGGGTCCAGCTGCAGTTCGACGCCGAGCTGGCGCGACAGGCAGGGCCAGCGCTTCCACGCCGCCTCCACCTTCGGGTCGTGCCGCCGCGCGCGGTACTGCTGCACCGACTCGCGCTGGAACACGCCTGGGTCCAGCATGCCGTCCACCGCCAGGTGGACGGCCTCGTCCAGCTGGTTGGCGAAGGGCTCGCCGATGAGCTGGTGGGCGATCAGGTTGGCCACCGTGGTGTCCAGCGGGATCAGCGGCTCGCCCAGGTGGGCGATGTAGCGGTCGTTCACCTCCTCCACCAGGCGATGGGCCAGGTAGGCCTCGTCCAGCAGGCCGTCCAGCCCCTCGTGCCCGTGCACCACGCTGGGCGGCTGCAGGAAGAAGTGCTCGGCCACCTTCAGCACCGGCTTCACCTCCGCCTCGATACCGGCTTCGGCCGCGACGCTGGCGGCGGCGTCGAGCACGTCCGGCACCTGGTCGATGTAGGCCGCGACGAAGCGCGAGAGCACCCCGTGGGCATCGTCGCCAGGCAGGCGGATGGCCGGGTGCAGGCGGGACAGCTGGGCATCGAGCAGGCGCGCCAGGTGGCCGTGGACGGCTTCCTGGGCGTGGGCCTGGCGGATCAGTTCGCGCAGGGCGAGGGTGTTCATGACTGCTCCTGATTCAGGACATGGGATGGGAAGAACAGACCTTAGCCTGCCGTGGCCGGCGGCTAAGACCGGATTGTCATAATCGCGTAACGCTTATGCATCCAAGCGATAACGGGTCCCATTTACTTTACCAGCGAAGCCACGTCCGGCGCGGCCTGCGGCGCTGGGAACGTTCCGCACAGGATAAATTTCCCCGCGAATTGCCAGGTCGGACCCCCTGTCTATACTCCGACCCGAAGGCGTTACCTGATGACACCCGACTGTGCACCACGTGCTAGAGGTCGGCCGTTAAAGTCAGCCGTATTGACGACCGTCCCCCAGCCGCTGGCCCAGCCGGCGGGAAGAACAAGAACGATAAGGGGAACCCGCAATGATGCGACATCCGCGTGCCTGGATGGGATTCCTGCTGTGGTTGACGTTGACCCCGGTCCAGGCGGCCTGGACGGTCAACATGACGCCCGGCGCCACTGAAGTCAGTCAGACCGTATTCGACCTGCACATGACGATCTTCTGGATCTGCGTCGTGATCGGCGTGGTCGTCTTCGGCGTGATGTTCTGGTCGATGCTCGTCCACCGGCGCTCCACCGGCCAGGAACCGTCCCACTTCCACGAAAGCACCACGGTGGAGATCCTCTGGACCGTCGTGCCCTTCGTGATCCTGGTGGCGATGGCGGTGCCGGCCACCCGCACCCTGATCAACATCTACGACACCTCCGAGTCGGAGCTGGACATCCAGATCACCGGCTACCAGTGGAAGTGGAACTACAAGTACCTGGGCCAGGACGTGGAGTTCTTCAGCAACCTGGCCACGCCCGCCGACCAGATCCACAACAAGGCCGACAAGGGCGAGCACTACCTCTTGGAGGTGGACGAGCCGCTGGTGATCCCGGTGGGCACCAAGGTGCGCTTCCTGATCACCGCCGCCGACGTGATCCACTCCTGGTGGGTGCCGGCGCTGGCGGTCAAGCGCGACGCCATCCCCGGCTTCGTCAACGAGGCCTGGACCCGCATCGAGAAGCCCGGCCTCTACCGCGGCCAGTGCGCCGAGCTGTGCGGCAAGGACCACGGCTTCATGCCCATCGTGGTCGAGGCCAAGTCCCGCGAGGACTTCGCCAAGTGGCTCGACGAGCGCAAGGCCGAGGTGGCCAAGGTCAAGGAACTGACCGAGAAGGACTGGACCCTCGACGAACTGGTGGCCCGTGGCGACAAGGTCTACCACACCACCTGCGCCGCCTGTCATCAGCCCGAAGGGCAAGGCATGCCGCCCATGTTCCCGGCGCTGAAGGGCTCGAAGATCGCCACCGGGCCGAAGGAAGGCCACCTCGACATCGTCTTCCACGGCAAGCCCGGCACCGCCATGGCCGCCTTCGGCAAGCAGCTGTCGGAGGTCGACATCGCCGCCGTGATCACCTACGAGCGCAATGCCTGGGGCAACGCCAAGGGCGACATGGTCACGCCCAAGGAAGTCCTGGCCCTCAAACAAGCCGAGGAGAAATGACATGAGTGCAGTGATCGATCCGGACCACACTGGTCACGATCATGCCGGGCATGATCACCACCACGGCCCGGCCAAGGGCCTGATGCGCTGGGTGCTCACCACCAACCACAAGGACATCGGCACCATGTACCTGTGGTTCGCCTTCACCATGTTCCTGGTGGGTGGCTCCATGGCCATGGTGATCCGCGCCGAGCTGTTCCAGCCCGGCCTGCAGATCGTCGAGCCGGCCTTCTTCAACCAGATGACCACCATGCACGGCCTGATCATGGTCTTCGGCGCGGTGATGCCGGCCTTCGTCGGCCTAGCCAACTGGATGATCCCGCTGATGATCGGCGCGCCGGACATGGCCCTGCCGCGCATGAACAACTTCAGCTTCTGGCTGCTGCCGGCGGCCTTCGGCCTGCTCATCAGCACCCTGTTCAGCGCCGGCGGCGGGCCCAACTTCGGCTGGACCTTCTACGCCCCGCTGTCCACCACCTACGCGCCGGAGAGCGTCACCTTCTTCATCTTCGCCATCCACCTGATGGGCATCAGCTCGATCATGGGGGCGATCAACGTGATCGCCACCATCCTCAACCTGCGTGCCCCGGGCATGACCCTGATGAAGATGCCGCTGTTCGTCTGGACCTGGCTGATCACCGCCTTCCTGCTGATCGCGGTGATGCCGGTACTGGCGGGCTGCGTGACCATGATGCTGATGGACATCCACTTCGGCACCAGCTTCTTCAGCGCCGCCGGCGGTGGCGACCCGGTGCTGTTCCAGCACGTGTTCTGGTTCTTCGGCCACCCCGAGGTGTACATCATGATCCTGCCCGCCTTCGGCGCGGTCAGCTCGATCATCCCGGCCTTCTCGCGCAAGCCGCTGTTCGGCTACACCTCGATGGTCTACGCCACCGCCTCCATCGCCTTCCTCTCCTTCATCGTCTGGGCGCACCACATGTTCGTGGTGGGCATCCCGCTCACCGGCGAGCTGTTCTTCATGTACGCCACCATGCTGATCGCCGTGCCCACCGGGGTGAAGGTGTTCAACTGGGCCACCACCATGTGGCAGGGCTCGCTGACCTTCGAGACACCGATGCTGTTCGCCGTGGCCTTCGTCATCCTCTTCACCATCGGCGGCTTCTCCGGGCTGATGCTGGCCATCGCCCCGGCGGACTTCCAGTACCACGACACCTACTTCGTGGTGGCCCACTTCCACTACGTGCTGGTGCCCGGCGCCATCTTCGGCATCTTCGCCTCGGCCTACTACTGGCTGCCCAAGTGGACCGGCCACATGTACGACGAGACCCTCGGCAAGCTGCATTTCTGGATGAGCTTCATCGGCATGAACCTCGCCTTCTTCCCCATGCACTTCGTGGGGTTGGCCGGCATGCCCCGGCGCATCCCGGACTACAACCTGCAGTTCGCCGACTTCAACATGATCTCCTCCATCGGCGCCTTCACCTTCGGCGCCACCCAGCTGCTGTTCCTGTTCATCGTCATCAAGTGCATCCGTGGCGGCAAACCCGCCCCGGCCAAGCCCTGGGACGGTGCCGAGGGCCTGGAATGGAGCGTGCCCTCGCCGGCGCCGTACCACACCTTCAGCACCCCGCCCGAGGTGAAGTGACATGGACGGCGAGCTGGGAACCCGCCGCCTGATCCTGCGCCTGCTGGTGCTGGTGGTGGCGATGTTCGGCTTCGGTTTCGCCCTGGTGCCGATCTACGACGTCATGTGCGTCGCCTTCGGCATCAACGGCAAGACCAACACCAGCGCCTACGAAGGCAGCCAGGTGCAGGACGCCCAGCGCCAGGTGCGGGTGCAGTTCCTCGCCACCAACGCGGCGGACATGACCTGGGAGTTCCGCTCCAAGGCGGACGACCTGGTGGTGCACCCGGGGGCCAGCAACGAAATGCTGTTCATCGCCCACAACACCACCGACAAGCCCATGACCGCCCAGGCGATCCCCAGCATCTCGCCGTCCAAGGCCGCCGCCTATTTCCACAAGACCGAGTGCTTCTGCTTCACCCAGCAGGTGCTGCAGCCGGGCGAACGCATCGAGATGCCGGTGCGCTTCATCGTCGACCGCGACCTGCCGGCGGACGTGCACCACCTGACCCTCGCCTACACGCTGTTCGACATCACCGCCCGCAAGCCGCCAGTCGCCAAGAACTGAGGCGCGCAAGGAGAACGACACGATGGCTAGCCACGAGCAGTACTACGTCCCCGCCCAGAGCAAGTGGCCGATCATCGCCACCCTGGGCATGCTCATCACCGTCTACGGACTGGGCACCTGGTTCAACGACCTCAAGGCCGCGCGGCCCGAGTCCAATGGCCCGCTGATCTTCTTCATCGGCGCCCTGTGCCTGGCCTACATGCTGTTCGGCTGGTTCGGCGCGGTGATCAAGGAAAGCCGCGGCGGGCTCTACAGTTCGCAGATGGACCGCTCGTTCCGCTGGGGCATGAGCTGGTTCATCTTCTCCGAGGTGATGTTCTTCGCCGCCTTCTTCGGGGCCCTGTTCTACGTCCGCATGTGGGCCGGTCCCTGGCTGGGCGGTGAGGGGGCCAAGGGCGTGGCCAACATGCTCTGGCCGAACTTCCAGTACACCTGGCCGCTGCTGAACACCCCCGATCCCAAGCTGTTCCCCGGACCCAAGGCGGTGATCGACCCGTGGCACCTGCCGCTGATCAACACCATCCTGCTGGTGTCCTCCAGCTTCACCGTCACCTTCGCCCACCACGCGCTGAAGAAGAACAACCGCAAGCTACTGAAGATCTGGCTGGCCCTGACCATCCTGCTCGGCGCCAGCTTCCTCGCCCTGCAGGCCGAGGAATACGTGCACGCCTACCACGAGCTGGGCCTGACCCTCGGCTCCGGCATCTACGGCGCCACCTTCTTCATGCTCACCGGCTTCCACGGCGCCCACGTGACCATGGGCACCCTGATCCTCACCGTGATGCTGGTGCGCATCCTGCGCGGCCACTTCGACGCCGAACACCACTTCGGCTTCGAAGCCGCCAGCTGGTACTGGCACTTCGTGGATGTGGTCTGGGTGGGGCTGTTCATCTTCGTCTACGTGCTCTGAACCGCCCGCAGGCATTACCAGGTGGCGTGGGACACCAGCTGGCCGCTGTAGAAGCCCCAGGCCACCAGCGCCAGGATCGACGCGGCCAGCACCACACGGAGGGTCAGGGCGTTCACCAGGCGGGGGCCCTTGCCGGCGTCCTTGACCAGGAAGAACAGCCCGCTGAACAGGCTGGCCACCATGGCCAGCAGCAACACCAGGATGAGCGCCTTGAGCATGGGGCGACTCCGTCGACAGAAGGGGGACGTCGTGCAGTATAGCCAGCCCTACCCGGGCACCCGGCGACCCCGGGCCCGGCGCTTCCGACCCGGCTGGGTGCCCACCCTGGCGGTGCTCCTGCTGCTGCCTTTGCTGGTCGGCCTGGGCCTCTGGCAGCTCGGCCGCGCCGAGGAGAAGCGCCAGCTGCTGGCCGGCTACGAAGCCCGCCGGCAGGCCGACCCGGTGAGCGTGCTGGAGCTGGAGCGCCAGCCCGAACCCGCCTTCATGCGGGTGCGCCTGCAGGGTCGCTTCGACGCCCAGCACAGCCTCCTGCTGGACAACCGCATCCGCAACGGCCGCCCCGGCGTCGAACTGCTGCAACCCTTCTACGACCCCGCCAGCGGGCTCTGGGTGCTGGTCAACCGGGGCTGGCTGCCCTGGCCCGACCGCCGCACCCCGCCGACCTTCGACACCCCCGCCGCCGCCCAGGTGCTCGATGCCTGGGCCTACCTCCCGCCCGGCGCCAGCGTCGAACTGCGCCACGTGGAGAGCCGCGACTGGCCGCAGCTGATCAACCAGGTGGACGCCACCGCGCTCTGGCAGCGCCTCGGCCGTGGCGGCCTGCCCCTGGAACTGCGCCTGGAGCCCGGCAGCGCTGCCTACGACACCGACTGGCCGGTGGTGGCCATGGGCCCCGAACGCCACCTGGGCTACGCCGTGCAATGGTTCGCCATGGCCGTCGCCCTCTGCGCCTTGTACCTCTACCTCGGCATCCGCCAAGCACGGGAGCTTCCTGATGACGCCAGCCCTCGCTCTGCCTGAACGCCCGCGCCGCGCCCGCGGGCGCCTGCAACTGCTGCTGATCCTCGCCGTGGTGATCGGCCCCATGGTGCTGGCCTCGGCCATGTACCACCTGCGCTTCTGGGTGCCTGACGGGCGCAGCTACCACGGCACGCTGATCGGCAACGGCCAGCAGCGCGAAGACCTCGGCGTGCAGGGCGCCGCCGCCCCCGAGCGCTGGCAGTTGCTGGTGACCGCCCCGGCCGGCTGCGCCGCCGACTGCCAGCAGCTGGTCTACCTCGCCCGGCAGATCAACATCGGCCTGGGCCGCGAAGCCAATCGCGCCGACCACGCCCTGGCCCTGAGTGGCAGCCTCGACGAAGCCTTCCGCCAGACCCTGGAGCGCGACTACCCGCGCCTGGCCCGCTACGGCCTGGATCCGGCCACCTACAGCAAGGCCAGCGGCGGCAGCGTCCCGCAGCTGTGGATCGTCGACCCCCACGGCAACCTGGTGCTGCGCTACGACGGCCAGGTACCCGGCAAGCGCGTGCTCGACGACCTGCGCCACCTGCTGAAGCTGTCCAACATCGGCTGACCCGGCCCGCAGGAGACTGCCATGCCCCGCACCTCCCGACCCGGTTTCCCCCTCGCCGCCGTCGCCACGGTACTGGCCCTGGTGGTGGTGCTGCTCGGCGCCTACACCCGGCTCACCCACGCCGGCCTCGGCTGCCCCGACTGGCCGGGCTGCTACGGCTTCATCGGCGTACCGCAGACCGACGCCCAGCTGGCCCACGCCGAGCGCCACTTCCCCGAAGCCCCGGTGGAGGCGCAGAAGGGCTGGAACGAAATGATCCACCGCTACTTCGCCGGCACCCTCGGCCTGGCCATCCTCGGCCTTGCGGTGCACGCCCTGGTGCGGCGCGGGCGTGACGGCCAGCCCCTGCGCCTGCCGCTGGTGCTGCTCGGCGTGGTCATCACCCAGGCCGCCTTCGGCATGTGGACGGTCACCCTCAAGCTCTGGCCCCAGGTGGTCACCGCCCACCTGCTCGGCGGCTTCACCACCCTGGCCCTGCTGTTCCTGCTCAGCCTGCGCCTCTCCGGTGCGCTGCCGGCGCTCGGCCTGCCGGCGGGCCTGCGGCGGCTGGCGGCAGCGGCCCTGGCCCTGGTGATCGGGCAGATCGCCCTGGGCGGCTGGGTCAGCTCCAACTACGCGGCGGTGGCCTGCGTCGACCTGCCCACCTGCCACGGCCAGTGGTGGCCGGCGATGGACTTCGCCAACGGCTTCCACCTCACCCAGCACATCGGCCCCAACTACCTGGGCGGCCAGCTGGACAGCGACGCCCGCACCGCCATCCACATGACCCACCGCCTTGGCGCCCTGGTGGTGACCCTGACCCTGCTGGCGCTGGCCTGGCGCCTGCGCGGCGAAGGCCTCGGGCGCCTCGCCGGGCTGCTCCTGGCGGTGCTGGCGCTGCAGGTGGGGCTGGGCATCAGCAACGTGCTCTTCCACCTGCCGCTGCCGGTGGCCGTGGCCCACAACGGCGGCGGCGCCCTGCTGCTGCTGACCCTGGTGCTGGTGAACTACCGCGTGCGCGCCCCAGCCCTGGCAATCGAACCGGGCGACCCCGCCCTGCGCCTGCCTGCCGGCAAGCCCGCCTGACGACAAGAAGAAGGAGAGACGCCATGGCCACGCTGCTCCAGCATGGACACACCCAGGTCCACGCCACTTGGCGGGACTACCTGGAACTGACCAAGCCCAAGGTCGTGCTGCTGATGATCATCACCTCCCTGGTGGGGATGTTCCTCGCCACCCGCGCCGGCGTGGCCTGGGAGGTCCTGGTGTTCGGCAACCTCGGTATCGCCCTCTGCGCCGGCGCGGCGGCGGCGGTGAACCACGTGGTGGACCGGCGCATCGACGCCATCATGGCGCGCACCCTCAAGCGCCCCGTCGTCAGCGGGCGCGTCTCGCCGCTGGCGGCCCTGGCCTTCGCCCTGTTGCTGGCGGTGGCCGGCCTGGCCCTGTTGCTGCGCTTCACCAACGAACTGGCGGCCTGGCTCACCCTCGCCTCGCTGCTGGGCTACGCCGTGCTCTACACCGGCTTCCTCAAGCGCGCCACGCCGCAGAACATCGTCATCGGCGGGCTGGCCGGGGCCGCCCCGCCGCTGCTGGGCTGGGTCGCCGTTACCGGCCACGTCTCCGCCGAGCCGCTGCTGCTGGTGCTGATCATCTTCGCCTGGACCCCGCCGCACTTCTGGGCCCTGGCCATCCACCGAAAGGCCGAGTACGCCAAGGCCGACATCCCCATGCTCCCGGTCACCCACGGCGAGCACTACACCAAGGTGCACATCGTCCTCTACACCCTGGTGATGTTCGCCGTCAGCCTGCTGCCCTACGCCATCCACATGAGCGGGCTGCTCTACCTGGCCTGCGCCGTGCTGCTCGGCGGGCGCTTCCTGCAGTGGGCCTGGAGGCTCTACCGCGACAGCCGACCGCACGCCGCCATCGGCACCTTCAAGTACTCTATCGCCTACCTTTTCCTGCTCTTCATCGCCCTGCTGCTGGATCACTACCTGCTGCTGGCGGTCTGAGCCCCCCGGGCCCTGAGTAGGTCCTGATGCGTCGCCCCTCGCGCCCAGTGCCGCGAGGGGCAGGCCGCATCCCCGCGTTCGGACGAGCCCCGGCCCACCGGGCCTGATAGGCTTGCCGGCACCGCCCATTCCAAGCGAAGAGCAACCATGACCCGCGTGCAGAAAACCGTATTCGTCCTCATCGCCCTGGTGGCCCTGGTCCTGGGCCTGACCGTGAACAAGGTGCTCAACGGCCAGCGCCAGGCCGACCCCACCCGCCTGCTCGACGCCGGCATCGTCCTGCTGCCCCAGCCGCGCACCGTGCCCGCCATCAGCCTGACCGACCAGGACGGCAAGCCGATCGCCATGAACGAACTGAAGGACAAATGGAGCCTGCTGTTCTTCGGCTACACCTTCTGCCCCGACATCTGCCCCACCACCCTGGCGCAGATGCGCGAGCTCAAGGGCCTGCTGCCCGAGGCCGCGCGCGACCGCGTGCGCATCGTCATGGTCAGCGTCGACCCCAACCGCGACACCCCGCAGCAGCTCAAGCAGTACCTGGGCTACTTCGACCCGGCCTTCCTCGGCGCCACCGGCGAGCTGGCCAGCATCCAGAAGCTGGCCAACGCCGTCAGCATCCCGTTCATCCCGGCCGACACCAGCAAGGAAAACTACACCGTCGACCACAGCGGCAACCTGGTGGTGATCGGCCCGGACGGCACCCAGCGCGGCTTCATCCGCGCCCCGCTGAACAACCAGAAGCTCAAGGAACAGCTGCCGGTTCTGGTGACCCCGGCCAGCTGATTCCGTATCGATTTCTTATTTGAAATTGATTCTCAATAAAACTAGGATGGCGCTCCCTTCTCCTGTCAAAGCCAGGGAGCGCGCTTGTCGGAGCCCGATCTCAAGAGCCTGTTCATCCAGCACGCCAAGGCCCTTCGCAGCCTGCTGACGCGCAAGGTACGGGACCCGCAACTGGCCGCCGACCTGGTGCAGGAAAGCTTCCTGCGCCTGGCCGAGCAGCGCGGCAAGGACGCCATCGACAACGGCCCCGCCTACCTCTACCGCACTGCCCACAACCTGCTGGTGGACCACGTGCGCCAGCAGGCCCGCCGGCGCACCGACCTGGTCCCCCAGGAAGCCCTGCACGAGATCGTCGAAGACGCCCCGCCCCTGGACGAACAGGCCGCCGCCGAGCAGCATCGGCGCCGCCTGCGCGAAGCCCTGGCCGAGCTGCCGCCGCGCACCCGCGAGATCTTCCGCCTCAACCGCCTGCACGGCCTGACCCATGCCGAAGTGGCGCGCCAGCTGGATATCTCCGACAGCTCGGTGCAGAAGCACCTGGCCAAGGCCCTCGCCCATGTCATGCAGCGCCTGCAGGACGGCCCGCGGAGCGACTGACGGATGGTTTACGGTGAATGGCGTCCCCGAACGTCAGCCTTCCTATAACGAGAAACGAGAGACCGACGTGATCAGCCAGCACCTGCGGGAGCAGCAAATACGCGAGGAAGCCGCCGACTGGGCGGTGCGCCTCAGCCAGGGCGACCCGGACCCGGCGCTGGCCGAGGCCCTGGCGCGCTGGTGCCAGGCCGACCCGCGCCACCCCGAGGCGCTGGCCTTCGCCCAGGCCACCTGGGACGCCCTTGGCCAACTGGCCGACGAACCGGCTGCCGGTGAACCGTCGCGCCGTCGTGCACCCAGGGACGCCGCGCGCCCGGCCCCCCGCACGCGCCGTCGCTGGCGCTGGGCCAGCGGGGTCGCCGCGCTGCTGCTGGTGGCGGTGCTGGGCGTGGACGCGGGCCGTCCGCTGCTGATGCCCCTGCTGGCCGACTACGCTTCCGGCACCGGCGAGGTACGCCGGGTCACCCTGCCCGACGGCAGCGAGGTGGAGCTGGACTCCCGCAGCGCCATCGACGTCCTCTACAGCGACGGCGAGCGGCGCGTCCGCCTGCTGGCCGGGGAAGCCTGCTTCAGCGTCGCGCCCATGGGGGGTGACGAACGCCGGCCCTTCGTGGTGGAAAGTGCCGGTGGCACCACCCGCGCCCTCGGCACCCGCTTCCTGGTGGGGGAGCGCGGGCAAGGGGCCTGGGTCGGCGTGCTCGAACACAGCGTCGCGGTGAACCTCGAAGGCGTTCCCGGTGAACGGGTACTGAGCGAGGGCCAGAGCGCCCGCTACGACCGCGTCCAGGGCATCCAGCCCCTGCTCGGGCTTGATCTGCAGCGGGCCAGCAGCTGGCGGCGCGGGGTGCTGGTGTTCGACCGGGTGCCTCTGGCCGAGGTGGCCGAACAGCTCAACCGCTACCGCACCCGCCGCCTGGTGGTCACCGACGCCCGCCTGGCGCGCCGGGAGGTCAGCGGCGTGTTCCGCCTCGACATCCTCGACGAGGCCCTCGACACCCTCACCCACGAACTGCACGCCCAGCGCCTGGACGTGCCCGGCGCCACCTTCCTCTACTGACCCTCCCGGGCCCGTATCGACGGGCCTGCGGCCTGCCCTCCCACCCGCGCGGAAATTTCTTTTACTGACTTTGCGTGAGTGGCGCGTCTTGCTGTTGAGAGTGATTTGCATTCACCGAACAACACCAAGCAGCCACAGGAACACACGATGAACGCACGCAAAGGGATGGGCCGGCGATTCCGCCGTTCGCTGCTCGTCTTGGGGGGACACTGGGCCCTGATCGGCGCGGGGGCCCTGCCCCTGGTCGCGGTGGAACAGGTCCACGCCGAAGCCGTCCAGGTCGCCTTCGACATCCCGGCCCAGGCCCTCGACCAGGCGGTGCTCACTTTCGCCGAACAGTCCGGCGTGCAGGTGATCTTCGACGCCTCGCGCTTCGCCGACCTCCAGGGCGCCCCGGTGCAGGGCCGCTACGCCGCCGACGAGGCCCTGCGCCGCCTGCTGCGGGGCACCCCGGTGAGCTTCCGCTTCACCTCCCCGCGTGAGGTCAGCCTGGTGCGCGAAGCCAGCGGCGACGTCCTGGAGCTGGGCGCCACTCAGGTGCAGGGCCAGGCCAACGCCCACGACTGGGTCTACGAGTCCCCCCGCTCGGTGGCGGTGATCGACCGCGAGCAACTGGACCGCAACCCGCCGCGTCACGCCGCCGACATGCTCGAACAGAGCGCCGGCGTGTACACCGCCGTCAGCCAGCAGGACCCGGGCCTCTCGGTGAACATCCGCGGCCTGCAGGACTACGGCCGGGTCAACATGAACATCGACGGCATGCGCCAGAACTTCCAGCAGAGCGGCCACCAGCAGCGCAACGGCACGATGTACATCGACCCGGAACTGCTCTCCGCCGTGACCATCGAGAAGGGCGCCACCTCCGGCATGGGCGGCGCCGGGGTGATCGGCGGGGTGGCCGAGTTCAGCACCCTCAACGCCCGCGACTTTATCCACGAAGGCAAGGAGTTCGGCGGCCGCGTGCGCGCCACCACCGGCCTGGGCGGTTACGCCAACGGCACCGACTTCATCGGCAGCAGTGCCTTTGCCCTGGGCAACGAGGTCGGCGACCTCCTCTTCGCCGCCAGCGAGCGCCACCTGGGCGACTACGACCCCGGCACCCACGGCAGCATCGGCCAGCTGCGCACCGGCTCCAGCTTCAACCCTGGCGTCGAGGAGCGCATCAAGCACTCGCCCGTGGCCTACTCCGGCTCCACCATGCGCTCGCGCCTGGCCAAGCTCGGCCTCAACCTGCCGGCCGACCAGCGCGTGCAGCTCAGCTACCTGCGCACCCAGGTGGCCTACGACGACGCCAACATGATGAACGTGGAGAAGGCCGAGCTCTGGGAGAAGCTCGGCAGCAGCAACGTGGTGTCGCAGAACGTCGCGCTGGACTACAGCTACAGCCCCGACGACCTGCTGGTGGACTTCAAGGCCAAGCTCTACCACGTCGACAACCGCAACCGGCAGACCACCCTGGCCCGTGGCAGCAGCGCCGGCTACGCCATCACCTACCAGACCGACACCTACGGCCTGCAGCTGGAGAACACCTCCACCTTCCTGCTCGGCGAGCTCACCACCCTCAAGGCCAACTACGGCCTGGAGTACTTCCAGGACAAGGTCCGCCCCGACTCCACCCAGGCCGTGGCCAGCGGCTCCGCCGTGGGCTTCCCGGTGTCCGAAGGCATGACCCCCAAGGGCGACCGCGCCATGGGCAGCCTGTTCGCCAACCTGCAGCTCGACTACGACGACTGGCTGACCCTGGACGCCGGCCTGCGCTACGACCGCTACCACCTGGAGGGCGAAACGGGCTTCAACATCACCCTCTATCGCCTCAACACCCCCGGCAACCCCACCTACAGCGTCCCGCTGCGCTACGAGGTGGACCGCGAGGAAGGCGCGTTCTCGCCCACCTTCGGCATCGCCCTCAAGCCCGGCCCGGACTGGCTGCAGCTCTTCGCCCGCTACGGCGAGGGCTGGCGCCCGCCGGCGGTGACCGAGACGCTGATTTCCGGCCGGCCCCACGGCAGCAGCGCGGAAACCATGTACCCCAACCCCTTCCTCAAGCCGGAAAGCTCCCAGTCCTGGGAAGTGGGGGTCAACATCTTCAAGCAGAACCTCTTCACCGACGGCGATGCCCTGGGCCTGAAGGTGGCCTACTTCGACACCCGCATCGACGACTTCACCTACATGTCGGTCGGGCTGCAGCGCCCGGGGGTGGGGGTGGCCGCCCTGGGGGTGTCGGCCTACGTCAACGACCGCACCAGCACCCGCTTCCGGGGCGTCGAGTACGCCCTCGACTACGACATGGGCGCCTACTACGGCAACCTCGCCTACACCCACATGATCGGCGAGAACGAGTACTGCTCGAACGAGGCCTGGCTCGGCGGCGCGGTGTCCCCCGTCTACGGCAGCGGCCGCCGTCCGCCGGTGACGGGCTACGTGCCCAACGCCACCGCCAACGCCATGGTGAGCTGCGGCGGCCACATGGGCAGCGCCGAGCACATGCCCATGGACCGCGGCAGCCTGACCCTCGGCACCCGCCTGCTCGACGGCCGCCTCGACCTCGGCGCGCGGGCCCGCTACAGCGAGGGCTACGCCCTGGACGCCGGCGACGCCGCCGCACGCGAGCAGGTCTACCCGGCGGACTGGAAGGCCTACACCGTCTACGACCTCTACGGCAGCTACAAGGCCACCGACAACCTGACCCTGCGCCTGGCCCTGGAAAACGTCACCGACCGCGCCTACCTGGTGCCCCTGGGGGACGTGCTCGCCTTCACCCTCGGCCGGGGCCGCACCCTGCAGGGCACCGTGGAATACACCTTCTGACCCGGATTTGCCCATGACGGGCAAAGCCGTCGCGCAGCGCCGTGCCGCGCGGCGGAAACCTCAACTGGAGACACTGCATGAGCCTTTCGATTTCCTACTCCGCCACCTACGCCAGCTGGACCATCACCGACTACCTGGCCGACTGGGCCGGCTACTTCGGCGATGCCAACCACCGCCCCGGCCAGGTGCAGGACGGCGTCAATACCGGCGGCTTCTACCCCGGCGCCCTCAGCGGCACCGAGTACGCCCTGACCAGCCCCAACAGCGACGCCGGCTTCGTCGCCGAAGGCAACCTCAGCTACTCGCTGTTCTCCAGCCCGGCCCACACCCTGTACGGCAACCTGGACAGCGTGTCCCTGGGCAGCGACCTGACCAAGACCGCCTCGGGCTTCGAGTTCGGCGCGGGCAAGGAAGAGGCCAGCTTCAGCGGCCTGGGGCTGTCGAGCCTGCTCAGCGAAGGCCACGCCGGCGCGGTCCACCAGGTGGTCTACGGCCTGATGGGCGGCAACACCAGCGCCCTGGAAAGCGTGCTGAACGACCTGCTGGACGACTACGGCGTGTCCACCGCCAGCACCTTCGACGCCGTGGCGGCCGCCCTGGCAGCCGGCCCGCTGAGCGTGGCACCGGCCGAAGCGGTGGGCCTGCAGCAGCCGCTGGACGACCTGGCCCTGGCGGCCTGATCGGCGGGAAAAGGAGACGCGAATGGAGGGTGACCCCCATTCGCGTGGAGTGACCCCCGCAGCCCGAGTCTTGGCGGGCGAGGGCTGCGGAGGGTGCGAATTCTGTGAGCCGCCGGGGTGGGCGTCAACCTGCCGCCGGCGCCCCTGGGGCCGTCCATGACCACCCTTCACCCTGATGACCTGCGCCAGGCCCTGGCCGCCAGCCGCCCGGCGCTGCTCAACGTCGGCCTGTTCACCGCCGTGATCAACCTGCTGATGCTGGTGCCGGCGCTGTACATGCTGCAGGTCTACGACCGCGTCCTGGCCTCGGGCAACGCCATGACGCTGCTGATGCTGACCCTCATGGCCCTCGGCCTGTTCGCCTTCATGGGCGCGCTGGAGTGGCTGCGCAGCCTGGTGGTGATCCGCCTCGGTGCGCGCCTGGACATGGCCTTCAACGCCCGCGTCCACGACGCCGCCTACCGCGCCGCGAGCCGCAGCGGTGCCAGCCCGGCCCAGGCCCTGGCCGACCTCAACAGCCTGCGCCAGTTCGCCACCGGGCCGGCGCTGTTCGCCTTCTTCGACGCCCCCTGGTTCCCGGTGTACCTGGTGGTGATCGGCCTGTTCAGCCCCTGGCTCGGCCTCTTCGCCCTGGTCGGCGCCCTGGCGCTGGTGGCCCTGGCCTGGCTCAACGAGCGGGTCAGCCACGGCCTGTTGCAGCAGGCCGGGCGACTGGCGCAACAGGCCAGTCAGCAGGCCACCGGGCACCTGCGCAACGGCGAGGCCATCGACGCCATGGGCATGCTCGGCCGCCTGCGGGCGCGCTGGCTGGCGCAGCACCGTGGCTTCCTCGCCTGCCAGGGGCTGGCCAGCGAACGCATGGCCGCCGTCGGTGCCCTCTCCAAGGGCGTGCGCCTGGGTCTGCAGTCCCTGGTGCTGGGGCTCGGCGCCTGGCTGGCGCTGGAACACCTGATCACCCCGGGGATGATGATCGCCGGCTCGATCCTCATGGCGCGGGTGCTGGCGCCCATCGACCAGCTGATCGCCGTGTGGCGCCAGTGGAGCGGCGCCCGCGACGCCTGGCAGCGCCTGCAGGCCCTGTTGCAGGCCGAGCCGCCACGCCGTGCCGGCATGCCCCTGCCGGCGCCACGGGGCGCGCTGGAGGTGGAGCAGCTGTCCGCCTTCGCCCCCGGCAGCCGGCGACCCTGCCTGGCCGCCATCGGCTTTGCCCTGGAGGCCGGGCAGTCCCTCGGCATCATCGGCGCCTCCGGTTCCGGCAAGTCCAGCCTGGCGCGCCTGCTGGTGGGTGCCGCCGAGCCGGCCGGCGGCAAGGTCCGCCTGGACGGCGCCGACCTCGCCCAGGCCGACCGCGAGCGCCTGGGCGACCACATCGGCTACCTGCCCCAGGACGTGCAACTGTTCGCCGGCAGCGTGGCCGAGAACATCGCCCGCTTCGCCGAGCCGGACCCCGAGCAGGTGGTGGCGGCCGCGCGCCTGGCCGGCGTGCACGAACTCATCCTGCGCCTGCCCGAGGGCTACGACACGCGCCTGGGCGAGGGCGGCGCCGGCCTTTCCGGCGGGCAGCGCCAGCGCATCGGCCTGGCCCGCGCGCTCTACCGGCTGCCGGCCCTGGTGGTGCTGGACGAGCCCAACGCCAACCTCGACGAAGACGGCGAACACGCCCTGCTGGACGCCCTCGCCCGCCTGGGCGAAGCCGGCCGCACCCGCGTGCTGATCACCCACAAGCCCAGCCTGCTGGCCAGCGTCGACCACCTGTTGGTGCTCAAGGGCGGCCAGATGCAGGCCTTCGGCCCCGCCGCGCGGGTGCTCCAGGCCCTGCAGCGCGAGCCCGCCGCTGCACCGCCCGCCGTCGCCCCGGCCCCTGCGCCCGCCCCCCGCCGGGCCGCCTCCGCCTACAGCCTCAACTACCGCCTGGATGCCACCCGCTCCTGAGCCGAGGATTGCCATGCCCGCCTTGCCCGATGCCCCCCGCCCCCTGGCCGATGTGCTGCCCCTCGACGACCACCGCCCCGCGCGGCTCGGCCGCTGGCTGGTGCTGGCCGGCTTCGGCGGCTTTTTGCTCTGGGCTGCCCTCGCCCCGCTGGACAAGGGCGTCGCCGTCAGCGGCAGCGTGGTGGTCGCCGGCCACCGCCAGGCCGTGCAGCACCCCACCGGCGGCGTGGTGGCGCGCCTGCTGGTGCACGACGGCGAGGCCGTGAGCGCCGGCCAGGTGCTGCTCACCCTCGACGCCACCCGCCCGCGCGCCGAACGCGACACCCTGCGCCAGCAATACCGCGACGCCCAGGCCGCCGCCGTGCGCCTGGCGGCCGAAACCGAAGGGCAGGCGCAGCTGCGCTTCCCGCCGAGCCTGCCGGCCGACGACCCCGACATGCAGGCCAGCCAGGCCCTGCACCAGCAGCTGTTCGCCAGCCGCCGCGAAGCCCAGCGCCTGCAACAGGCCGCCCTGCGCGAGGGGCTGGCCGGTGCCCGCGCCCACCTCGCCGGGCTGGAGAGCGCCCAGCGCTACCGCCGCGAACAGCGCGAAGCCCTGCAGCAGCAGCTCCAGGGGCTGC
Organism: Pseudomonas sp. SLBN-26; assembly: GCF_006715895.1. Lineage (NCBI taxonomy): Bacteria > Pseudomonadati > Pseudomonadota > Gammaproteobacteria > Pseudomonadales > Pseudomonadaceae > Pseudomonas > Pseudomonas sp. SLBN-26. The sequence continues at coordinate 4,321,128 of NZ_VFOB01000001.1, read as the reverse complement.
GCGGGCTGGCGCAGGAGGGCTACATCCCGCGCAACCGCCTGCTGGAGAACGAGCGCCTGCTGGCCCAGCTCGACGGGGAGCTGGGCGAAGCCGTCGGCGCCATCGGCCACGCCCGCCAGCAGGTGCAGGAGCTGGGCTGGCGCGAACGCCAGCAGGCCGAGGAGTACCGCCGCGACCTGCACCAGCAGCAGGTGGAGAACCGCCTGCGCCTCGGCGAACTGGCCAGCCGCCTGGCCAGCGCCGAGTTCGAACTGGCCCACACCGAGGTGCGCGCCCCGGTGGCCGGCACCCTGGTGGGGCTGGCGGTGTTCACCCCCGGCGGGGTCATCGCCCCCGGCCAGCAACTGATGGAGGTGGTGCCCCGCGATGCGCCGCTGCTGGTGGACGCCCGCGCCCCGGTGGAGCTGGTGGACCGCCTGCGCCCCGGCCTGCCGGTGGAGCTGCTGTTCGCCGCCTTCAACCAGAGCAGCACGCCCCGGGTGCCCGGCGAGCTGGTGCTGGTGTCCGCCGACCGCCTGCTCGACGAGCAGACCCGCGAGCCCTACTACCAGGTGCGCATCCGCGTCAGCGAGGACGGTGCCCGGGAACTGGCCGGCCTCGACATCCGCCCGGGCATGCCGGTGCAGGCGTTCGTCCGCACCGGCGAGCGCTCGCTGCTCAACTACCTGTTCAAGCCCCTGGCCGACCGCCTGCACCTAGCCCTGTCGGAGGACTGATGCGCGCCCTGCTCCCCGCCCTGCTGCTGGCGCTCGCCTGGCCGGCCAGCGCCCTCGACCTGCGCGACGCCTACGCCCTGGCCCTGCGCAACGACCCGACCCTGCAAGCCGCCCTGGCCGAGCGCGATGCCGGCCAGGAGGCCCGCGCCATTGGCCGGGCCGGGCTGCTGCCGACGCTGTCCTACAGCTACAGCAGCGCGCGCAATGACTCCGAAGTGACCCAGGCCAGCACCCAGGGCAACGTCACCAGCCAGCGTGACTACCGCAGCCGCGCCTCCACCCTGACTCTGCAGCAGCCGCTGTTCGACTACGCCGCCTGGGCCGCCTACCGCCAGGGCGAGGCCGAGGCGCTGATGGCCGACGCGCGCTACCGCGGGCGCAGCCAGGAACTCTTGGTGCGCCTGTTCAGCGCCTACAGCGAGGCGCTGTTCGCCCAGGACCAGATCGCCCTGGTCCAGGCCCAGCGCCGCGCCTATGCCGAGCAGCTGCAGCTCAACCAGCGGCTGTTCCAGGCCGGCGAAGGCACCCGCACCGACCTGCTGGAAACCGGCGCCCGCCTGGAGCTAGCCCGCGCCCAGGAGATCGAGGCTGTGGATAACCTCGACGCCGCCCTGCGCCAATTGCAGGCCATCGTCGGCGAGCCCCTGGCGGTGCAGGACCTCACCCCGCTGGCGGAGGACTTCACCCTGCAGCCGCTGCAACCGGCGCGATTCGAGACCTGGCGCGACCTCGCCCTGGCCGCCAATCCGGAGCTGGCCGCCCAGCGCCACGCCCTCGACCGGGCCCGCTACGCGGTGGAGCGCAACCGCGCCGGGCACCTGCCCACCGTCAGCGCCTACGCCAGCACCAGCAAGACCCGCTCCGGCTCCGAGAGCACCTACAACCAGGAATACGACACCGACAGCATCGGCCTGCAGATCAGCCTGCCGCTGTTCGCCGGGGGCGCCGTCAGCGCCTCCACCCGCCGCGCCGTGGCCGAGGTGGAGCAGGCCAGCCACAGCCTCGACGCGCAGACCGCCGAGACCCTCAACCAGCTGCGCCAGCAGTTCAACCTCTGCGCCAGCAGCGCCGCCAAGCTGCGCGCCTACGCCCTGGCGGTGGAGTCCGCCAGCACCCTGATCGAAGCGACCCGGCGCAGCGTGGCCGGGGGCGAGCGGGTCAACCTCGACGTGCTGGATGCCGAGCAGCAGCTCTACAGCGCCCGCCGCGACCTGGCCCAGGCGCGCTACGGCTACCTGCGCGCATGGCTGCAGCTGCGGTATCTGGCGGGGCAACTGGTGCCGGGGGACCTGGAGGCGCTGGCGGGGTATTTCAGCGACGAGGCGCGGGGCTAGCCGACACGGTATGACGGCGCTGTCCAATTATTTTTACTGAGTCTCGTTCGCTAAAACGTCATGTGTGAAAGGCCCGGCGCTTCGCCTGGGCAGTTCACTCGAATCGAGACATCGCCATGACCGCATCCCAGCCGCAACTGTCCCATCCCCTGCGCTCCCAGCGCCTGAACCAGGTCACCCACGAGCCCCACAGCCGCCTGGACGCGCTGGTGAAGAGCCACGACCCGTTCGGCAAGCGTGAGCACTTCGCCCGCTTCGTCGCGGCGCAGTACCTGTTCCAGATGGACCTGGCCGGGCTATACGCCGACGCCAGCCTGGGCCAGCTGTTCGAGGACCTGCCGGCCCGTGCCCGTCACGAGCAGGCCAAGGCCGACCTGGCGGACCTGGGCCACCCGCTGCCGGCGGTCGAGGGCGAGGCGCCCACCGTCGGGCTGAGCCTGGGCGCGGCCCTGGGCTGGCTGTTCGTTTCCGAGGGTTCCAAGCTCGGCGCGGCGTTCCTCTACAAGCGTGCCGAGGGCCTGGGCCTTTCCGACACCTTCGGCGCCCGCCACCTGGGCGAGCCGGCCGGCGGCCGCGCCCAGGGCTGGAAGGCCTTCGTCGCCACCCTCGACGGCCTGGCGCTGGACGCCGAGCAGGAGCGCCTGGCCGAGGCCGCCGCCATCGCGGCGTTCAACCGCTTCACCGACCACCTGGAACGCTGCTTTGCCTGATACCCCCGCCCCCACACCTGGCCGCCTGCGCTGGCTGTGGGTGGCCCTGGCCTACCTGGCCATCGGCCTGGCGCTGCTGGGCGTGGTGCTGCCGGGGCTGCCCACCACCGAGTTCGTGCTGCTGGCGGCCTGGGCCGCCTCCCGCGGCTCGCCGCGCCTCAGCGCCTGGCTGGAGAACCACCGCCTGCTGGGCCCGCCGCTGCGCAACTGGCGCCGTGGCGGGGTGATCACCCGCCGCACCAAGCTGGCGGCCAGCGTCAGCATGAGCCTGGGGTTGACGTTGATGGCCTGCACCGTGTCGCACACGCCGTCGGTGGTCATGGCCGGAGTGGGGATGGCGTTCGGGGCCGCGTGGATCTGGTCGCGGCCGGAGCGGGTGGTCGCATCGCAGTGATGCCAACTGCTTGAGGTATTCGAGCCCAGCTCGTTATCGCGTGTGCTGATGCGTTCTGTTTCGCCTTCCCAGGCGAGTCACTTTTCTCAATCGCCCAGAAAAGTAACCAAAAGGGCTCGCCCCTGCATCCGGGTCCCGCTTCGCGGGACTCCCCTCGCTCCGTCGCTGCTACGGGGGCCGGCGCGATGGGCCATCCCTGGCCTGGCGCGCCTCTCGCGGCATCCATGCCGCTCGTCCCCCTGCGCAACGACTGCGCTCGGCCTCCTGAAGGGGCAGTGTCCCCGCTTCCCCTTGGTCGCCTGACACGACGTCAGCGTGCGCTTCGGATCTGCACCACTCTGCCCTCCAAGAGGAGTGCCGGGAGCGCGTGGCTGCAGGGTTCTCAGGGGGTGGCAACCGAGGAACGGCGGCACAGCCACAAAAAAGCCCGCTCGATGAGCGGGCTTCTTCATGACCGGGAAGCGATCAGAACGCCGGTACCACGGCGCCCTTGTACTTCTCCTCGATGAACTTCTTCACCTCGGGGCTGTGCAGGGCCTTGGCCAGCTTCTGCATGTCGGCGCTGTCCTTGTTGTCCGCGCGGGATACCAGGATGTTCACGTAGGGCGAGTCGCTGCCTTCGATGGCCAGGGCGTCCTTGGTGGGGTTCAGCTTGGCTTCCAGGGCGTAGTTGGTGTTGATCAGGGCCAGGTCGACCTGGGTCAGGACGCGCGGCAGGGTGGCCGCTTCCAGTTCACGCACCTTGATGCCCTTGGGGTTCTCGGCGATGTCCTTGGGGGTGGCGGTGATGCCGGCCTCGGGCTTGAGGGTGATCACGCCGGCCTTGGCCAGCAGCAGCAGGGCACGGCCGCCGTTGGTGGCGTCGTTGGGGATGACCACCGAGGCGCCCTGGGGCAGTTCGTCGAGCTTCTTGATCTTGCTGGAGTAGGCGCCGAAGGGCTCGATGTGCACGCCGGCGACGCTCACCAGCTGGGTGCCCTTGGACTTGTTGAACTCATCCAGGTACGGCTGGTGCTGGAAGAAGTTGGCGTCCAGGCGCTTCTCGGCCACCTGCACGTTGGGCTGCACGTAGTCGGTGAAGACCTTGATCTTCAGGTCCACGCCTTCCTTGGCCAGCTGGGGCTTGATGAATTCGAGGATCTCCGCGTGGGGCACCGGGGTGGCGGCCACGGTCAGGGTGTCGGCCTGGGCGGAGAGGGCGGCGAAGGCGGCAGCGGCCACCAGCAGTTTTTTCATGGAACGCTCCTTATGGGAATGCGAGGGCCGGGTCGGGTGGACGCCGGCCATCCTTTCATTTGCGGGAGAAATGCACCACCAGCTTGTCGCCGACGGTCTGCAGGATCTGCACCAGCACCAGCAGCAGGACCACGGTGACCACCATGACGTCGGTCTGGAAGCGCTGGTAGCCGAAGCGGATGGCCAGGTCGCCGAGGCCGCCCGCGCCCACCACGCCGGCCATGGCGGTGTAGGACACCAGGGTGATGGCGGTGACGGTGATGGCGGCGATGATGCCCGGCCGGGCTTCCGGCAGCAGGGCGTTGACCACGATCTGGCGGGTGGTGGCGCCCATGGCCTGGGTGGCTTCGATGATGCCGCGGTCCACTTCGCGCAGGGCGGTTTCCACCAGGCGGGCGAAGAACGGCGTGGCGCCCACCACCAGCGGCGGGATGGCGCCGGCGACACCCAGGGAGGTGCCGGTGATGAGGACGGTGAAGGGGATCATCACGATCAGCAGGATGATGAACGGCAGCGAGCGCAGCACGTTCACCACCAGCGACAGCAGGCTGTAGACGGCGCGGTTCTCGAACAGCTGGCGCGGGCTGGTGAGGAACAGCAGCACGCCCAGCGGCAGGCCCAGCAGGACGGTGAACAGCAGCGAGCCGCCCAGCATCATGAGGGTGTCGAGGCTGGCCAGCCAGATTTCGTACCAGTCGATGTTGGCGATGAGTTCGTTCATCAGCGCAGGACCTCCAGGTGAACGTCCGCTTCACGGAAGCAGGCCAGCGCGGCCTCGATGTCGCCGCCGGTGAGGGCCAGGGTCAGCTGGCCGTAGGGGGTGTCCTTGATGCGGTCGATGCGCCCGGCCAGGATGCTGAAGTCCACCCCGGTCTGGCGGGCGACGGTGCCCAGCAGCGGGGCGTAGGTGGCTTCGCCCTGGAAGGTCAGGCGCAGGATGCGGCCCTGGACGTGGGCGAAGTCCTCGCGCTGCTCGCCTTCGTCCACCTGCTCGTCCTCCTGGACGAAGCGCTGGGTGGTGGGGTGCTGCGGGTGGAGGAAGACGTCGGCCACCGGGCCCTGCTCGACGATGACGCCGGCGTCCATCACCGCAACGCGGTCGCACACGCGGCGGATCACGTCCATCTCGTGGGTGATGAGGACGATGGTCAGGTTCAGCTCGCGGTTGATCTCCGCCAGCAGCTGCAGGACCTGGCCGGTGGTCTGCGGGTCGAGGGCGCTGGTGGCCTCGTCGCAGAGCAGGATCTTCGGTCGGGTGGCGAGGGCGCGGGCGATGCCGACGCGCTGTTTCTGCCCGCCGGAAAGCTGGGCGGGGTACTTGCGGGCGTGGGCGGCGAGGCCGACCCGGGCCAGCAGTTCCTCGACGCGCTGCTCGATCTCGGCGCGGGACAGTTCGCCGGCCAGCTTCAGCGGCAGGGCGACGTTGTCGGCGACGGTCTTGGAGGACAGCAGGTTGAAGTGCTGGAAGATCATGCCGACGCGCTGGCGGAAGCGCCGCAGGCCTTCGGCGTCGAGGGCGGTGATGTCTTCGCCGTCAATGACGATGCGCCCGCCGCTGGGCTCCTCCAGCCGGTTGATCAGCCGCAGCAGGGTGCTCTTGCCGGCACCGGAATGGCCGATCAGGCCGAACACTTCGCCTTGGGCCACGCTCAGGTCGGTCGGTCGCAGCGCGGGGATGTCGCGGCCTTCGACTCGATACGCCTTGTGGACGTCATGGAATTCGATCACGTAGGGAAACCTTGTGGGGCTCTCGGGGGCCCGATGGGGCCTAAAAAGCCGCGTAGTCTACCGCTTCGCGGGGTGTGGCCGAAAATCTTTGTCGGCCTAGGGGTATAGCCACTTGGAATAACGCGGGGGCGAAAGCGGGGTTTTGCGGCCCGGCCCGCGAGGGGGCCGGGCGCGGGGGATCAGCGTGCGGGGTTCAGTTGCAGGCGCGGGGTCTGGCTGGGGTCGATGCTGTGGGCCAGGCGCAGCTTGTAGGTAGGGTCGAGCTTCTTCACCCGGGCCTGGAGCAGGGCCACCACCCAGGGGTACTGCTTGGCTTCGCGCACATGCAGGCGCACGTCGCAGTCGAAGGCGACCACGTCGGCGGCCACTGCGTCGAGCAGGCTGCGCAGGCGCTCGTTGTCGTCGTTGTCCAGCATCGGCAGGGCCACGTCGTTGGCGACACGGCGCACCGGGCGTGCGGGGGCGGCGGGCTTCTCCTCCACCGGCTGGGCCTGGGGCGCCGGGGTGGCGGCCTGGCGCTGGGCGGCGAGCTGCTGCTGGCGCGCCTGCTCGGCACGGGCGGCGGCTTCACGGGCGGCGGCCAGTTGGGCGGCACGCTCGCTTTCGCTGGCTCGGGCGTGGGCGATGGCGCCGTCCAGGCCGGTGGTCAGCGCCGGGGCCTGGGGCATCAGGCTGCGGGCGTGGCTGAGGGCGGTGGTGGCGCTGTTGAGGTCACCCTGCTGCAGGGCGGCCTGGCCCTTCTTCAGCCAGGCTTCGGAGAGCTGGCGCTGGTACTGCTCGAGGCGGGTGTCGCCGGCGGCGCTGGTCTGCAAGGCCTTGAGCTGGGTCTCGGCCTCGGCGAGCTGGCCGTTGGCCAGGGTCAGGTCGAGCTGGCGGAAACGGGTGACCAGTTCATCGGCGGGGATGACGGTGTCCTGGGGTTTGCTCTGGCACGCGGCTAACAGCAGGGAAATCGCGATAACGGGAAGGTATCGGGTTGCGAACGGCTTCATTCCTGCGATTCTCGGTTTGTTCAAAAAACGCGCAATTCTACACGGCGCGACCGGGCAGGACAAAAGTGTAGGCGCGGGCCTGCCCTCAGCGTGCTATCAGACCCGTTGCCTGGCCTGGCGTTCGCCGGCCGTCGGGAAAATCAGCCGAGGCGGGTCCGGCCTTTCCGGCCGACCGGGCCGGCGGCCTGCTAGGCTCGGCCCTGCCCGACAAAATGACAATAAGAGGAAGGCCCCATGGACCTCGAACCCCTCCCCTACGACTACCTGATCGTCGGCGCCGGCCCGGCCGGCTGCCTGCTGGCCAACCGGCTATCGGCCGACCCGGCCTGTCGCGTGCTGCTGCTGGAAGCCGGCGGGCGCGACAACCACCCGTGGATCCACATTCCCGTGGGCTACCTGTTCTGCATCGGCAACCCGCGCACCGACTGGTGCCTGCGCACCGAGGCCGAGCCGGGGCTGAACGGCCGTTCCCTGGGCTACCCGCGCGGGCGGGTGCTGGGGGGCAGCTCATCGATCAACGGGATGATCTACATGCGCGGCCAGGCGGCGGACTACGACCACTGGGCGGCGCTGGGCAACCCCGGCTGGGGCTGGGACGAGGTGCTGCCGCTGTTCAAGCACTGCGAGGACCACTTCGGCGGCGCGTCGGCGCACCACGGCGCCGGGGGCGAGTGGCGGGTGGAGCGGCAGCGCTTGTCCTGGGCGCTGCTGGAGGCCTTCCGTGCCGCCGCCGGGGAGACCGGCATCGCCCCGGTGGATGACTTCAACACCGGTGACAACGAGGGCTGTGGCTACTTCCAGGTGAACCAGCGCGGCGGCGTGCGCTGGAACGCCTCCAAGGCCTACCTGCGGCCGGTGCTGGGCCGGCCGAACCTGCGGGTGCTGACCGATGTGGAGGTGGAGCGGGTGGTGCTCGAAGAGGGCCGCGCCTGTGGCGTGGTGGCGCGCTGGCGGGGCGACCTGTGCAGCTTCGCCGCGCGGGAGGTGGTCCTCGCGGCGGGAGCCATCGGTTCGCCGACGCTGCTGCAGCGCTCGGGGATCGGCCCGCGGCCGCTGCTGGAGCGCCTCGGCATCGGCGTGCGGCACGAGCTGCCGGGGGTGGGTGGCAACCTGCAGGACCACCTGCAGCTGCGGCTGATCTACAAGGTCAGCGGCGTGCCGACCCTCAACCAGATGGCCGGCAGCCTGTGGGGCAAGGCCGGCATGGGCCTGCGCTACCTGCTCAGCCGCAGCGGCCCGCTGGCCATGGCGCCGAGCCAGCTGGGCGCCTTCGCCCGCTCCGGCCCGGAGCAGCAACGGGCGAACCTGGAGTACCACGTGCAGCCGCTGTCCCTGGAGCGCTTCGGTGAGCCGCTGCACCCCTTCCCCGCCTTCACCGCCTCGGTGTGTAACCTGCGTCCGGCCAGCCGGGGCCGGGTGGACATCCGCGCCGCCGAGGCGAAGGCGCCACCGCTGATCCAGCCGAACTACCTGAGCGAGGAGGAGGACCTGCGGGTGGCCGCCGACGCTATCCGCCTGACCCGGCGCATCGCCGCCGCGCCGGCACTGGCGCCCTACCGGCCGGAGGAGTACCTGCCGGGCCCGGCGTTGCAGAGCGAGGCGGAGCTGCGCCAGGCGGCGGGCGACATCGGCACCACCATCTTCCATCCGGTGGGCACCTGCCGCATGGGTGCGGACCGGGAGGCGGTGGTGGACGCGCGCCTGCGGGTGCACGGGGTGCCGGGGCTGCGGGTGGTGGATGCGTCGATCATGCCGACCATCGTGTCGGGCAACACCTGCTCGCCGACGCTGATGATCGCCGAGAAGGCGGCGCGGATGATCCTCGAGGATCGCCGCTCAAGCGTCCGCCAGCCCGCGCGCAGCGAGCCGGCGACGGTCGGCTAGGTGCGGCGCGGGGCGGCGAAGCTGAGCAGGAACAGCGCCGCCGCCGAGACCACGATGGACGGGCCGGCGGGGGTGTCCTTGAACCAGGACAGCGCCAGGCCGGCGCACACCGCCACCAGGCCCAGCAGGCTGGCGCCGACGGCCATCTGCTCGGGGGTGCGGGCGTGGCGCTGGGCGGCGGCGGCGGGAATGATCAGCAGCGAGGTGATCAGCAGCACGCCGACGATCTTCATGGCCACGGCGATCACCACGGCGATCAGCAGCATCAGCGCCAGGCGGATGGCGGTGACCGGCAGGCCCTCCACCCGCGCCAGCTCCTCGTGCACGGTGATGGCCAGCAGCGGCCGCCACAGCGGCACCAGCAGGCCCAGCACCAGGGCGCTGCCGCCGAGGATCCAGGCGAGGTCCGTGGGGCTCACCGCCAGCAGGTCGCCGAACAGGTAGCCCATCAGGTCCACCCGCACTTCGCTCATGAAGCTCAGGGCCACCAGGCCGAGGGACAGGGTGCTGTGGGCGAGGATGCCCAGCAGGGTGTCCGAAGCCAGCGGCTGGCGCTGCTGGAGGGTCACCAGCAGCACCGCCAGCAGCACGCAGCCGACGGTCACCGCCAGGGTCGGGCTGATGTCGAGCATCAGGCCCAGGGCCACGCCCAGCAGGGCGGCGTGGGACAGGGTGTCGCCGAAGTAGGCCATGCGCCGCCACACCACGAAGGAGCCGAGCGGGCCTGCCACCAGGGCCAGCGCAAGGCCGGCGAGCAGGGCGTTGACGAGGAAATCAGCCATGGTTGCAGTCGGGGCCGTGCGTGTGAACGGGGGTGAAGCGGGTGCCGGTGGGGAAGCCGGGGCGCTCGATCACTTCGCCGTGGAGGTCGTGTTCGTGGTCGTGGTGATGGTGGTAGACGGCCAGGCTCTGGGCGTCCTTGCCGAACAGCTCGACGAAGGCCGGGTCGAAGCTGACCTGCTCGGGGTGGCCGGAGCAGCACACGTGGCGGTTCAGGCACACCACCTGGTCGGTGGTGCTCATCACCAGGTGCAGGTCGTGGGAGACCATCAGCACGCCGCAGCCGAGGCGGTCGCGCAGCTGGGTGATGAGGCGATACAGCTCGGCCTGGCCGGCGACGTCGACGCCCTGCACGGGTTCGTCCAGCACCAGCAGCTCGGGCTCGCGCAGCAGGGCGCGGGCCAGCAGCACGCGCTGCAACTCGCCGCCGGAAACGGTCTGCAGCGGGCTGTCGATCACCTGGGGAGCGCCCACTTCGCTGAGGGCGGCGAGCGCCGCGGCGCGGTCGACCCCCGGCACCAGCCGCAGGAAGCGCAGCACGGTGAGCGGCAGGGTGGCATCCACCTGGAGCTTCTGCGGCATGTAGCCGATGCGCAGGCGCGGCTTGCGCCAGACGCTGCCGCGCTGGGGCTGCAGCAGGCCGAGCACGGTGCGCACCAGGGTGGTCTTGCCGGCGCCGTTGGGGCCGATCAGGGTGACGATCTCGCCGGGACGCAGGGTCAGCCCCACGTCCTGCAGCACTGCCTGGCCGGCGAAGGTGACGCCGACGCCCTCCAGGCGGATCAGCGCGTCCTGGCTCATGCCTTGCCCCGGCAGGTGGCGCACAGGCCGACCACTTCCACGGTCTGCCCTTCCACGGCGAAGCCGACGGCCTGGGCGCTGGCGACGATGGCGTCGCTGATGGCCGACTGTTCCAGCTCGATGGCGGTCTGGCACTGGCGGCAGATCAGGAACTGGCCCTGGTGGGCTTCGCCGGGGTGGTTGCAGCCGACGAAGGCGTTGAGCGAGGCGATGCGGTGCACCAGGCCGTTCTCCAGGAGGAACTCCAGGGCGCGGTACACCGTGGGCGGTGCGGCGCGGCGGCCGTCTTCCTCGGTCAGCACGCCGAGGATGTCGTAGGCGCCCAGGGGCTTGTGGCTGGCCCAGACCAGCTCCAGCACGCGCTTGCGCAGGGCGGTCAGGCGCAGGCCGTCGCGGGCGCACAGGGCTTCGGCCTCGGCCAGCGCATCCCGCACGCAGTGGGAGTGGTCGTGGGGGCGGCAGGCCAGGGGGGCTTGGGTCTTGATCGGCTTGAGCATGGCGGCGACGTTGAGTCAAAGAGACGTTATTCTATTACGCCTTTGTGTCGGAGTCCTCCCCGTGTCGCGTCTCGTCCTGCTCGCCCTCCTTGCCTGCCTGGCGCTGCCGGCCGGCGCCGACGTCCGTGTGCTGACCAGCATCAAGCCGCTGCAGCTGATCGCCGCTGCCGTTCAGGACGGCGTGGGTGAGCCCGAGGTGCTGTTGCCGCCGGGGGCCTCGCCGCACCAGTACGCGCTGCGGCCGTCCGACGTACGGCGGGTGCGCGAGGTGCCGCTGCTGTATTGGGTCGGCCCGGACCTGGAAGGCTTCCTGCCCAAGGTGATCGCCGGGCGCAGCGCGCCGGCTGTGGCGGTGCAGGACCTGCCGGGCATGCAGCTGCGCCATTTCGAAGCCCTCGGCCACGACGAGCATGAGCACGAGGACGCCCACGAGCACGACCATGACCACCGCCCCGGCTCCCTGGACGCGCACCTCTGGCTGCTGCCGGCCAACGCCCGGGTGATCGCTGCCCGCATGGCGGCGGACCTGTCGGCGGCGGACCCGGCCAACGCGGCGCGCTACCAGGCCAACCTGAAGGCCTTCGGCGAGCGCCTCGACCAGCTCGACGTTCGCCTCAAGGCCCGCATGGCGGCCGTCAGCGGCAAGCCGTTCTTCGTCTTCCACGAGGCCTTCGACTACTTCGAGAGCGCCTACGGCCTGCGTCACGCCGGGGTGTTCAGCGTGGCGGCCGAGGTACAGCCGGGTGCCCGCCACGTGGCGGCGATGCGCGAGCGCCTGCGGGCGGCCGGCCCCAGCTGCGTGTTCAGCGAGCCGCCGGTGCGCCCGCGCCTGGCCGAGACCCTGACCCAGGGCCTGCCGGTGCGCCTGGCCGAGCTGGACGCACTGGGCATGCAGGTGCCGGTGGCCGCAGGTGGCTACGAGCGCCTGCTGGACGACCTGGCCCAGGGCCTGGCGGGGTGCCTGGAGGCGCTTTGAGGCGCCCCGGGCCACTTATCCACAGCGCGTAGCCTGCGCGCGCACAAGCCACACCATCGGTCGAGTCGCGACGACTTTTCGTTGGTCGACGGTCTAACTTCCTCTCGGGACATCTCTGCCCCGGCGACAGGAGGCTCCGACCCCTATGACCCGCACCGGCTCCCCCGCAAAGACCCGCCTGCCGCTGCCCTTGCAGGCGGCTTCCGAAGACATCTGGGACAGCAAGTACCGCCTGCGCCGGCGCGACGGTACGCCGCTGGACGACACCCCGGACCACAGCCTGCAACGGGTGGCCCGGGCCCTGGCCGAGGTGGAGCCGAAGGACGTCGAGCACTGGTACGAGCGTTTCCTCTGGGCCCTGCGCCAGGGGGCGCTGCCGGCCGGGCGCATCCTCTCCAACGCCGGTGCCCAGGCCCACAAGCCGGCCACCTCGACCATCAATTGCACCGTCTCGGGGGTGATCCATGACGCCATGGACGACATCCTCGGCAAGGTCCACGAAGCCGGCATGACCCTCAAGGCCGGCTGCGGCATCGGCTACGAGTTCAGCACCCTGCGCCCCCGGGGCGCCTTCGTTTCCGGTGCCGGGGCGCACACCAGCGGGCCGCTGTCGTTCATGGACGTGTACGACCGCATATGCTTCACCGTCAGCTCCGCCGGGGGCCGGCGTGGGGCGCAGATGGCCACCTTCGACATCGCCCACCCGGACGTGCGCGAGTTCATCCGCGCCAAGCGCGAGGACGGCCGCCTGCGCCAGTTCAACCTCAGCCTGCTGGTGACCGATGCCTTCATGCAGGCCGTGGAGCAGGACGCCGAGTGGCCGCTGGTGTTTCCCCTGCATGCCCGCGAGCTGGACGAGGTGGACCTGGACGACCCGGCCCAGGTGCTCTGGCGCGACTGGCCGATCCACGCGGGCTACCAGGTGCGGGAGGATGGCCGGGTGGCCTGCCGCATCTACGGTCGGCTCAAGGCGCGGCACCTGTGGGACATGGTGATGGCCTCCACCTACGACTACGCCGAGCCGGGCTTCATCCTCATCGACCGGGTCAACGCGCTGAACAACAACTGGTGGTGCGAGGCGATCCGTGCCACCAACCCCTGCGGCGAGCAGCCGCTGCCGCCCTACGGTTCCTGCCTGCTGGGCTCGATCGACCTGACCCGCTTCGTCGACGACCCGTTCACCGACCAGGCGCGGTTCGACTGGGAACGCTTCCGCGAGGTGGTGAAGGTCTTCACCCGCCTGCTGGACAACGTGGTGGAGATCAACGGCCTGCCCCTGGCGCAGCAGCGCGAGGAGATCACCGGCAAGCGCCGCCATGGCATGGGCTTCCTCGGGTTGGGGTCGGCGCTCGCCCTGCTCGGCCTGCGCTACGGCAGCCCGGAATCCTGCGTGTTCACCGAGGAAGTGGCCCGGGAGATGGCCCTGGTGGGCTGGCAGGCGGCCCTCGACCTGGCGAAGGAGAAAGGCCCGGCACCGCTGCTGGCGCAGCGCTTCACGGTGACCGAGGCGATGCTCCGGCAGCGCCCGGAGATGGCTGCCGACGGCTACAAGGTGGGTGACTCGGTGCCCGGCAGCGTGCTGCACGCGCGTTACTCGCGCTACATGCAGCGCATCGCCGAGCACGCGCCGGAGCTGGTGGCGCAACTGGCTGAGGTGGGCGCGCGCTTCACCCACCACAGCTCCATCGCCCCCACCGGCACCATCAGCCTGAGCCTGGGCAACAACGCCTCCAACGGCATCGAGCCGAGCTTCGCCCACGTTTATTCACGCAACCTGATCCGCCCCGGGCGCAAGACCAAGCAGAAGGTCGAGGTGGTCAGCTACGAGCTGCTGGCCTACCGCGCCCTGGTGGACCCGCAGGCGGCGCCGGGGGCCGAGTCGGCGGGCCATGGCCTGCCGGAGTGGTTCGTCACCGCCGAGGACATCACCCCCGCCCAGCATGTGGACATCCAGGCGGCGGCGCAGAAGTGGGTCGACTCCTCCATCTCCAAGACCGCCAACGTGCCCACCGACTACCCCTTCGAGGCCTTCAAGGACATCTACCTCTACGCCTGGCGCCAGGGCCTGAAGGGCTGCACCACTTTCCGCTTCAACCCGGCGGCCTTCCAGGGCGTGCTGGTGAAGGACGCGGACCTGGAGAAGACCCGCTACCGCTTCGAACTGGAGGACGGCAGTGTGGTGGAGCTGAAGGGCAACGAGGAGGTGGAGTACGACGGCGAGGTGCACACGGCGGCGAACCTGTACGAGGCCCTCAAGGAGGGCTACTACGGGCGTTACTGAGCGGAGGCGGCGATGAGCGTGAAGATCAACCAGCGGATCAAGGGTTTCCAGGTGGTGGACGTGGAGGCCGAGCGCGCCCGCCGCGCCGCCGAGGAAGCGGCCGCCGTGGTGCAGATGGACGAGACCCTGCAGCGCCCGGAAACCCTGGTGGGGGCGACCTACAAGATCAAGTCGCCGCTGTCGGAGCACGCGCTGTACGTGACCATCAACGACATCGTCCTCAACCCCGGCACGCCCCACGAGCAGCGCCGGCCCTTCGAGATCTTCATCAACTCCAAGGGCATGGAGCACTTCCAGTGGATCGTCGCCCTCACCCGCATCATGTCGGCGGTGTTCCGCAAGGGCGGCGACTGCACCTTCCTGGTGGAGGAGCTGAGCGCGGTGTTCGACCCCCGTGGCGGCTACCTCAAGCGCGGCGGGCTGTACATGCCCTCCCTGGTGGCCGAGATCGGCGCCGTGCTGGAGCGCCACCTGGTGGCCATCGGCCTGATGCAGGGCCCCCAGCCCGATCCGGAGCAGCAGCGCTTCCTCGCCGAAAAGCGCGCCGCCTACGAAGCCAGCCTCGGCACCACCACCGCCGAACCCGGCGAAGGCTTCCCCCCCGGCGCCCAGCTCTGCGGCAAGTGCAACACCCAGGCCGTCGTCCGCATGGACGGCTGCGCCACCTGCCTCAACTGCGGGCACTCGAAATGTGGGTGAGCCCGTTCAAAACGCATGCGTTTTGAAGGGCGAACGACCGGCCATGGATGGCCGGGCCGGGGTTGAGCTTGGGCAGCGGAGTATCGACAGGGATGTCTGCGCCTAAGCGGATCTTCACGCCAGACGAGCATGCGTTTTGAAGGGCGAACGACCGGCCATGGATGGCCGGGCCGGGGTTGAGCTTGGGCAGCGGAGTATCGACAGGGATGTCTGCGCCTAAGCGTATCTTCACGCCAGACAAGCATGCGTTGCGCCGGCAAACCCCTTGAAACCACCATGCATGACCGTCTACACCCGCCATCCCTGGGCTGAAGCCCAGGCTACGGTTTGCGGTATGCCCGAGCTTGGGCAGCGGAGTATCGACGGGGATGCCTAGGACAGACAGGCACCCGCGTGGGGTGAAGCCCACCCTACGGGGCGCAGAGGCGCCCTAGAGCGCAAAGGGCAGCGGCAGCTCCACCACCTGGCGATGGGCCAGGCGGCGCTGGAATTCGGCGGGGTCGTGGATCAGCACGTCCTGGCCGGCGAAGGCCTCGGCGGCGATCAGGCGCGACAGCCAGAAGCGCACGCAGGCGACGCGCAGCAGCGTCGGCCAGAGTTCGGCCTCGGCGGCGGTGAAGGGGCGCAGGGCAACGTAGGCGCCGAGCAGGGCGCGGGCGCGGGCCTCGTCGAGCTGGCCGTCGTCGTCGGAGCACCAGTCGTTGAGGGTGATGGCCAGGTCGTAGAGCATCGGGCCGGAGCAGGCGTTGTAGAAGTCGATCACCCCGGCCAGGTGCGGGCCGTCGAACAGGGCGTTGTCGCGGAACAGGTCGGCGTGCAGGTTGGCTCGTGGCAGGGCCTGGATGCGGGGCTTGAGGCGTTCGATCTCGGCCAGGGCCTGCTCCAGCAGCGGACGGGCCTGGGCGTCGAGGCGCTCGGCCTGGTGCGGGCCTTCGCTGAGCATCCAGTCCAGCCCGCGGTCGCTTTTGCGTTCGATGGGCTGGTCGCGGGTGGCCAGGTGGATGCGCGCCAGCAGCGTGCCGACTTCGCCGCAGTGGTGCGGGTTGGGTTCGCGCAGGTGGCGCCCGGCGAGGCGCGGCTGCAGCAGCGCGGGCTTGCCGGCGAGGCTGCGCAGGGCCTGGCCGTCTTCGCTGCACAGGGCGTAGGGCACTGGCAGGCCGGCGGTGTGGAGCACGTCCAGCAGTTCGATGAAGAACGGCAGGTCGGCCACCGGGCCTCGTTCCACCAGGGTCAGGACGTATTCACCCCGCTCCAGGCTGACGAAGAAGTTGCTGTTCTCCGAACCTTCGGCGATGCCCTTGAAGTCCCGGAGCCGGCCCAGCCCGTAGGGGGCGAGGAAGGTTTCGAGTTCGGGGCGCTGCAGCGGGGTGAAAACGGACATTCGACTACCTTGTTACGGCCACCGTGGCGGCCTTACCAGCTGAAGATCTCCCACTGCGGGATCAGCATGTCGGGGTTGTCCGACCGGATGAAGTTGCTGTCGCCGTCAGCGCGGACCAGGAAATAGGGTTTGCCACCCTTGGGGGTGACCTTGATCGCATAGAGGAAGCCGTTCACACGGTATTCCTGGATGGTCTTGTCGCCGTCCTGGCGGATGGTGACATCGGGTTCCGGCGAGGGGGCCTCGTCGTCGGCGAAGACACTCACCGGCAGGAGGGCCAGCAGACCGGCGAGCAACAGGCGGTTGAAAGCGCGCATGGTGGTAACCTTGTCCCTTATCGTCAATGACCGGGCCATTCTACTGCGGGTCCGGTGAATAAAGGTTGAATTCACGCATGAGCCAAGCCCCTCTCGTCCTCGTCGACGGTTCCTCCTACCTGTACCGCGCCTTCCATGCCCTGCCGCCGCTGATGACTTCGGCGGGCCTGCCCACCGGTGCGGTCAAGGGTGTGCTGAACATGCTCAAGAGCCTGCGCAAGCAGTACCCGGACAGCCCGTTCGCGGTGGTCTTCGACGCCAAGGGCGGGACCTTTCGCGATGCGATGTTCGCCGAGTACAAGGCCAACCGGCCGTCCATGCCCGACGAGCTGCGGGTGCAGGTGGAGCCGCTGCACGCGACGGTGCGGGCCCTGGGCCTGCCGCTGCTGTGCGTCGAGGGCGTGGAGGCCGACGACGTGATCGGCACCCTGGCCCGGCAGAGCGCGGCGGGCGGGCGCCAGGTGGTGATCTCCACCGGCGACAAGGACATGGCGCAGTTGGTCGATCCGCACATTACGCTGGTCAACACCATGACCGGTAGCACGCTGGACATCGATGGCGTGAAAGAGAAATTCGGCGTCGGTCCTGAGCTGATCATCGATTACCTGGCCCTGATGGGCGACAAGGTCGACAACATCCCCGGCGTGCCCGGCGTGGGCGAAAAGACCGCCCTGGGCCTGCTCACCGGCGTGGGCGGCGGGCTCGATGTGCTCTACGCCAGCCTGGACAAGGTGCCCGAGCTGCCGATCCGCGGCGCCAAGGGGCTGCCGGCCAAGCTGCTGGAGCACAAGGACATGGCCTACCTGTCCTACCAGCTCGCCACCATCAAGTGCGACGTGGAGCTGAACGTCGCGATCGATGCCCTGCACCCCGGCGAGCCGGACCGCGAGGCCCTGGCCGAGCTGTACCGCACCCTGGAGTTCAAGAGCTGGCTGGATGACCTGCAGCGCCAGGCCAAGTCGGACGGCGAACAACTGGCCCTGCTGGATGCCCCTGCGGAGCCGGCCGTCGAGACGCGCTATGAAACCGTGCTGGAGCAGGCGCAGTTCGACGCCTGGCTGAAGAAGCTGGAAGCGGCGCCGCTGATCGCCTTCGACACCGAGACCACCAGCCTCGACGCCCAGCAGGCGCAGGTGGTTGGGGTGTCCTTCGCCGTGGAAGCCGGCGAAGCCGCCTACGTGCCCCTGGCCCACAGCTACATGGGCGTGCCCGCGCAGCTGGACCGCGACGCGGTGCTGCAGGCCCTGAAGCCGCTGCTGGAAGACCCGGCCAAGGCCAAGGTCGGCCAGCACGCCAAGTACGACATGAACGTCCTGGCCAACGCCTCGACCCCCATCACTGTCCAGGGCATCGCCTTCGACACCATGCTCGAGTCCTATGTGCTGGACTCCACGGCCACCCGCCACGACATGGACAGCCTGGCCCTGAAGTACCTGGGCCACAGCACCATCCGCTTCGAGGACATCGCCGGCAAGGGCGCCAAGCAGCTGACCTTCGACCAGATCGCCCTGGAGCAGGCCGGCCCCTACGCCGCCGAGGACGCCGACGTGACCCTGCGCCTGCACCAGGCGCTGTGGCAGAAGCTGGAGGCCGTCCCGTCCCTGGTCACGGTGCTGAAGGACATCGAGATGCCGCTGGTGCCGGTGCTGGCGCGCATCGAACGCAACGGTGCGCTGGTGGACGGCAAGCTGCTGGGCCAGCAGAGCCTGGAACTGGGCGAGAAGATGGTGGCCCTGGAGCGCCAGGCCTACGAGCTGGCCGGGCAGGAGTTCAACCTGGGCTCGCCCAAGCAGCTCGGCGCCATCCTCTACGAGAAGCTCGGCCTGCCGGTGCTGGCCAAGACCGCCACCGGCCAGCCCTCCACCGCCGAGAACGTGCTGGCAGACCTGGCCGAGCAGGACTTCGAGCTGCCCAAGGTGATCATGCAGTACCGCTCCCTGAGCAAGCTCAAGAGCACCTACACCGACAAGCTGCCGGAGCAGATCAACCCGCGCACCGGGCGCATCCACACCTCCTACCACCAGGCGGTGGCGGCCACCGGGCGCCTGTCCTCCAGTGATCCGAACCTGCAGAACATCCCGATCCGCACGGCCGAAGGGCGGCGCATCCGCCAGGCCTTCGTCGCACCCAAGGGCTACAAGCTGCTGGCGGCGGACTATTCGCAGATCGAGCTGCGCATCATGGCCCACCTGGCCAAGGACGAAGGCCTGCTGGACGCCTTCCGTCATGACCGCGACGTGCACCGGGCGACGGCGGCGGAAGTCTTCGGCGTCGAGCTGGACCAGGTCAGCAATGACCAGCGCCGCAGCGCCAAGGCCATCAACTTCGGCCTCATCTACGGCATGAGCGCCTTCGGCCTGGCCAAGCAGATCGGCGTCGACCGCAAGCAGTCCCAGGCGTACATCGACCGCTACTTCGCCCGCTACCCCGGCGTGCTCGCCTACATGGAGCGCACCCGCGAGCAGGCGGCTGCCCAGGGCTTCGTCGAGACGCTGTTCGGGCGCCGGCTGTACCTGCCGGAAATCCACTCGAAGAACCAGGCCATGCGCAAGGGCGCCGAGCGCACCGCGATCAACGCGCCGATGCAGGGCACGGCGGCGGACATCATGAAGCGCGCCATGGTGGCGGTGGATGCCTGGCTGCAGGAGAGCGGCCTGGATGCGCGGGTCATCCTCCAGGTGCACGACGAACTGGTGCTGGAGGTGCGCGAGGACCTGGTGGACACCGTGCGCGACGCCATCCGTCCGCTCATGAGCGATGCCGCCGAGCTGGATGTGCCGTTGGTGGTGGAAGTCGGGGTGGGCGACAACTGGGACGAGGCGCACTGAGTGCGCCCATCGGCTTAGCGCTGTTTCGCATAAGGGGCAGCGCTGACCGGACGAATAATTTCTGACGCAGCGGTGAACTTTTGTGAAGCATGCCCGGTCAGAGACTGGGAATGGCTGGTGAAGCCTTCGATGCTCCTTTTGCTGTGTTTAGTGTTGGCAGATATCTGAACCCCGCCCTAGCGGTTCAGACTTGAACCCCGGAACTTCCCCCTCCCCATACGAAGTCCGGGGTTTTTTTTGCCTGCGATTCAGGCGTCGGATGCGCCGTCGCCGTCTTCTTCGAATTCCTCGCCCAGCTGCAGCCAGCGGGCCAGTACGGCCTGGGCCTCTTCCACGCCCTGGCGCTTGGGTGCGGAGAACAGCTGGATGCTCACGTCATCGCCCCAGCCCTTGCGGATTTCCTGGCGCACTTTCAGCAGCGCGTTCTTCGAGGCGCCATAGGCCAGCTTGTCGGCCTTGGTCAGGAGGATGTGCAGCGGCATGTGGCCGGCGCTGGACCAGTCCAGCATCAGGCGGTCGAAGTCGGTGAGCGGGTGGCGGATGTCCATCATCAGCACCAGGCCGACCAGGCTCTCGCGGCTGCTCAGGTAGGCCTCCAGGTGGTGCTGCCAGTGCTGCTTGAGGGGGATCGGCACCTTGGCGTAGCCGTAGCCGGGGAGGTCCACCAGGCGGCGGTCCTCGTCCAGGGAGAAGAAGTTGAGCAGCTGGGTGCGGCCCGGGGTCTTCGAGGTACGCGCCAGGTTGGCGTGGGTCAGGGTGTTCAGCGCGCTGGACTTGCCGGCGTTGGAGCGGCCGGCGAAGGCGACCTCCAGGCCCTGGTCGGGCGGGCACTGGTCCACCTTGGCGGCACTGATGAGGAAGCGGGCCTGCTGGCACAGGCCGATGATCGGATTCTTGAATGACATGAAGGAGTCCACAGGGTGCGACCTGGTGTCGCAGAGGGCGGTTTCGTTTCCGTTTGGGCAGCGCCAGTATATAATGCCGCAGATTTAGTGTGCGCTTTATCCCCCAGGGTACAAGGGCCACGGGAACGACCAGGGCACTGCAGAAAGCCCGGCGAAGCCCCTCTGATGAGGTTGATCATGAAGAAGATGGTATTCGTCGCAAGCCTTGCGGCGCTGGCCTTTGGCGCTCAGGCTGCTCAGGATCCGGAAGCCGTTTTCAACCGGACCTGCGGGGCCTGCCACAATGGTCAACTGCCTATGGCGCCCAAGAAGGGCGACAAGGCGGCCTGGGAGCCGCGACTGGCCAAGGGCACTGATGCTCTGGTTCAGAGCGTCATCAATGGTTTGAACGCCATGCCTCCCCGAGGCTTGTGCATGGACTGCAGTGCCGAAGACTACAAAGCGGTCATCCAGTGGATGAGCCAATAACGAAGGTAGTCGGGCGCTAGATTCTTTCACCCTTAGCCGTAATTGGATTAGCTGATGAACAAAGTACTCGTGAGTCTGCTGTTGACCCTGGGCATCACCGGTCTGGCCCACGCCGCAGGCGACGCCAAGGCCGGCCAGGCCAAGGCCGCCGTATGCGGCGCTTGCCACGGTCCGGACGGCAACAGCCTTGCCCCGAACTTCCCCAAACTCGCCGGCCAGGGCGAGCCCTACCTGCTCAAGCAGCTGCATGACATCAAGGACGGCAAGCGCCAGGTGCTGGAAATGACCGGCCTGCTGACCAACCTCAGCGACCAGGACCTGCAGGACATCGCCGCCTACTTCTCCAGCCAGTCCGGCAGTGTCGGCGCCGCCGATCCCAAGCTGGTGGCCCGTGGCGAAGCCCTGTTCCGTGGCGGCAAGCTGGAAGAAGGCATGCCCGCCTGCACCGGCTGCCACTCCCCGAACGGCGCCGGCAACGCCGCTGCCCGCTTCCCGCACCTGGGTGGCCAGCATGCCCAGTACGTGGCCAAGCAGCTGACCGATTTCCGCGAAGGCAACCGCACCAACGACGGCGACAACATGATCATGCGCGCCATCGCCGCCAAGCTGAGCAACAAGGACATCGAAGCCGTTTCCAGCTATATCCAGGGTCTGCACTAAGCTTTCCCGAGCGGTAGTAAACGGTAAATGAAAGGGTGGCTATGGCCACCCTTTTTCATTGGCAGCCTCGCTACAATGCGGAACCCGCCCAGCGGCCCCCGGTCGAAGCTGGGCCCGTCGCAGAACCCCACGATCCGTCTAGGAGCCAAGCATGCGTAACCTGATCCTTTCCGCCGTACTCGCCAGCGCGAGCCTGTTCGGCATGACCGCCGCCCACGCCGAAGACATCCAGGTGGGCAAGCAGTATGTCGAGCTGAGCAGCCCGGTGCCGGTCTCCAAGCCCGGCAAGATCGAGGTGGTGGAGCTGTTCTGGTACGGCTGCCCGCACTGCTACCAATTCGAACCGACCGTCAACGCCTGGTCCGAGAAGCTCCCGGAAGACGTCAACTTCGTGCGCGTTCCCGCCATGTTCGGCGGCCTGTGGAACGTCCACGGCCAGCTGTTCATCACCCTCGAGAGCATGGGTGTGGAGCACAGCGTGCACAAAGCCGTGTTCGACGCCATCCACAAGGAAGGCAACAAGCTCGCCACCAAGGAAGCCATGGCTGATTTCCTCGCCGCCCACGGTGTCGACAAGGAAGCCTTCCTCAAGGCCTTCGACTCCTTCGGCGTGAAGAGCCAGATGGAGAAAGCCAAGAAGCTGGCCGTTGCCTACCAGATCTCCGGCGTACCGACCCTCATCGTCAACGGCAAGTACCGCTTCGACATCGGCTCCTCCGGTGGCCTGGAGCAGACCACTGCCGTCGCCGACTACCTGATCGCCAAGGAGCGTGCCGCGAAGTAAGCGGCACCGGGGCAGGCCCATGCTGCGCCGCTGGAGCAACGATCGCACCGCTGGCCTGCGCACCGCGCAGGTCAACCCTCATTGCGACGCCAGCGGCTTGCCCGAAGACGGGCGGCTGCGCCTGCTCAGCTTCAACATCCAGGTCGGCATCAACACCGGTCACTACCGTCACTACCTCACCCGCGGCTGGCAGCACCTCCTGCCCCATGCCGGGCGAGCCGGCAACCTCCAGCGCATCGGCGCCCTCCTGGGTGACTTCGACCTCGTCGCCCTCCAGGAAGTGGACGGTGGCAGCCTGCGCTCCGGCTACGTCAACCAGGTCGAACACCTGGCCCAGCTCGGTGCCTTTCCCTACTGGTACCAGCAACTCAACCGCAACCTCGGGCGCCTGGCGCAGCACAGCAACGGCCTGCTCAGCCGCCTGCAGCCCACCCAGCTGGAAGACCACCCCCTGCCCGGCCCGCCCGGTCGCGGCGCCATCCTCATGCGCTTCGGCGAGGGCGACGACGCCCTGGTGGTGGTCATGATGCACCTCGCCCTCGGCACCAAGGCCCGCACCCGCCAGCTCGCCTACATCCGCGAGCTGATCGGCAACTACCGCCATCAGGTGCTCATGGGGGACATGAACACCCACGCCACCGACCTGCTGCACCACTCGCCCCTGCGTGACCTCGGGCTACTGGCGCCGCAGGTCGAGGCCACCTTCCCGAGCTGGCGCCCCCAGCGCTGCCTCGACCACATCCTGCTCAGCCCCAGCCTCACCCTGGAGCGCGTGCAGGTGCTCAGCCAACCCATCTCCGACCACCTGCCGGTGGCCGTGGACATCCGTCTGCCCGCCTTCCTGCGCGGCGACGCACTCCCGGCCAGGCTCGACCCTTCCGGATCCGCACCATGAGCGACGACGGCCAGCGCTGGAAAGCCAAGTACCTGGAAAGCCTGGAAGAGCAGGAAAAGCTCGAACGCCTCTGGGAGGCGCGCCTCGACCTGCTGCGCCGGGGCCTGGTGCGCAGCTCCCTGGCCGCCGAAGGCACCGACAAGTCGGTGGACGCCTGCATGCAGGAGTTGCGGGAGATCATCCGTGGCGACAAGATCGACGCCGGCCTGTCCGCCCTCATCCCCCGGCTGGAAAAGGCCGTGCTCGACTCCGAGCAGCGCCGCCAGCAACGCATCCAGCAGAACGTCGGCGCCCTGGGTGGCCTGGCCAACCAGCTGCTCAAGCTCGACGTGCCACGGGACGTGCGCAAATCCCTCAAGCAGTTCGCCAAGCGCCTCGACGAGCGCGCCGGCAGCTCCCGTGAGATGCCCGCCCTGCTCAGCGAACTGAGCGAGCTGCAGAACCGCGCCCTCGAAGTGCTGACCGGCGACGCCCCGCCGCCGCGCCCCGGCCTGCTGCAGCGCCTGTTCGGCAACGGCGAGGGCGGGGCCGACGAGGCCCTGCCCGCCGCGCAAGATGCCCCCGTAGCCAACGCTCCGGCCGCGCCTGCCCCGGTGCCCGCCCCGGCCCCGGACGACGATGAGGACGACGACGCGCTGGACAGCCCCGCCGCCGCGCCCCAGGCTGCTGCACCTGCACCTGCACCTGCACCTGCACCTGCACCTGCACCTGCACCTGCACCTGCACCTGCACCTGCAACCAGCACCGCAGCCCCGCCGAGCGCTCCCGAGCCGGCGGCAGACGCCGTCGCCCCCAGCACCCCAGCGCCGGATGCCCCGCCCGTAGCCGCCCCGGTCGCCCTCGCGCCCAGCCCGGCCACGCCCGAGGCAGCGCCCGCGTCCGCCGTCCGGTCCGTAGCCGCTGCGGATGAACCCCGCCCGGGCCTCGACAGCCTACCCATGCCCCACAGCCTGATCACCGGCGAAGGGGACCCGGCCTACGAACTGCCGCCCGCCCCCGAGCCCGGCTACAGCGCGGTCGCCCCCCACGTCGCCGCCAGCCTGCGCAGCCTGCTGGACGAACTGGAGCTGCCCGAACGCCACAAGCCCCAGGCCGAAGACCTGCGGCGGCGCCTGGAAGGCAACCTCAACTGGTACGAACTGGTTCCCGTGCTGGATGACCTCGCCGTGCTGGTGCTGGCCATCACCGACAACGGCCATCGCGAATTCGCCGGCTACCTGCAGCAGCTCAACGAGCGCCTGGCGGCCTTCGTCGCCACCCTCACCAGCGCCCACCAGGGCTACAACGACGAACTGCAGAACGCCCGCCAGCTCGACGACCAGCTGCGCGAGCAGGTCAGCGGCTTGCAGAGCAGCGTGCAGGAAGCCACCGACCTGGACGACCTCAAGCGCGCCGTCGAGCAGCGCCTCGAAGGCCTGCTCAGCACCATGAACAGCTTCCAGCGCGAGCGCGAAGTGCGTGAGGCCGAGGTCAGTGGGCGCCTGCAGAGCCTCATCGAGCGCGTCTCCACCATGGAGCAGGAAGCCAACACCTTCCGCGACCACCTTGAAGAGCAGCGCCAGAAAGCCCTGCGCGACACCCTCACCGGCCTGCCCAACCGCGCCGCCTGGAGCGAACGCCTGGAGCTGGAAGTGGCGCGCTGGAAGCGCTACGGCGGCGAGCTGCTGCTGGGCGTGCTGGACATCGACCACTTCAAGCGGATCAACGACAACTACGGCCACCTGGCCGGCGACAAGGTGCTCAAGCTGATCGCCGGCGAGATCGCCAAGCGCCTGCGCAAGACCGACTTCATCGCCCGCTTCGGTGGCGAGGAGTTCGTCCTGCTGATCCCCGCCACCCAGCTCGACGGCGGCCGCCAGCTGCTGGACAACCTGCGTGCCGGCATCGAGCAGTGCCCGTTCCACTTCAAGGGCGAGCCGGTGACCATCACCCTCTCGGGCGGGCTGGTGTCCTTCGCGCAGGGGGAAAGCGACGCGGCTGCGTTCGAGCGTGCCGACCAGGCCCTCTACCGGGCCAAGCGCGGCGGCCGCAACCGCATCGAACTGGGTTGAGCGCCGCCTACGCTGCGCTCGTCAGGTAGGGCTTCCACGCCTCCGGCACCTGCTCCAGGCGCGGGTAGTCCAGCGCATCCAGTTGCAGGCGCGACAGCACGAAAGGTGTGTGCCGCAGGTTGCGCGGCACCGCCCGCAGCTCCGGCAGCCACAGGCTCACGTACTCCGCCTCCGGGTCCAGATGGCGCGCCTGGCGCAGGGCATTGAACGCCTGGCTGCGCTGCGGATCGCTCGCCACCCCGGCCAAGTAGGCCCAGTTGCCCCAGTTGCTCGCCGGCTCGTGGTCCAGCAGGTGCTCCTCGAACCAGGCCGCGCCATGGCGCCAGTCCTGCTGCAGGTCGCTGACCAGGTAGCTGGCCACCACCTGGCGCAGGCGGTGGGCGAGAAAGCCTGTGGTCGCCAGCTCGCGCATGGCCGCATCCACCAGGGGCAGGCCGGTGCGCCCGTGGCACCAGGCCTCGAAGCGCGCGTCCAGGTTCTGCGGTGCCCGCGCCGTGGCGCGCACGCCGCCGGGCTGGAACAGCGCCTCGCCGTGGCGCAGCAGCGTCCAGCGGAAGAAGTCGCGCCATAGCACCTGTTCCCACAGCAGGCGGGTCGAGGCATTGGCGCCGTACTGCGCCTCGTGGCGGCGCAGCTCCGCCACCACCCGGCGTGCCGACAGGCAGCCGTTGGCCAGCCAGGGGGAGAACTTCGAGGAATATTCGGTTCCGGTCAGGCCGTAGCGGGTGGTCTCGTAGTCGCGCACCCCGCGCCCTTCCCACAGGTAGTCGCGCACCCGGGCCAGGGCCGCCGGTTCGCCGCCGGCGAAGGGGAAGGTGCTGTTCACATGGGCCAGGGGCTCCCCCAGGCCGAGGCGGGACAGGCTCGGCAGCGGCTCGAACAGCCGGTCCGCCGGTTCCGGCGTCGGGGGCAGGGCGGCCGGGGCCGAGCGCGGCTGGAACACGCTGAGGCGTTGCTGCACCTGGTCGCGGAACTGGCTGAACACCGCCGGCAGGGCCTCCACCGGCGCCGGCAGCTCCTCTCGGCGCAACAGCGTATCGCCGGCGAAGGTGGTCAGCGGCACGCCGGCCAGGGCCTGGCGGGTCTCCTCGATCAGCGTCCGCGCCGCCGGTGCCACCTCGTCCAGGGTCAGCACCTCGTCCAGCTGCAGGTGGTCCACCAGCGCCGGGATCACCTGGGACGCCACGCCCTGAACCACCAGCAGGCGTGAGCCACGGTGGCGCAGCTCGCCGTCCAGCGCTGCCAGGCTTTCCAGCAGGAAGCGCATGCGGTGCACGCCCATCGGGCGGGTGCCGAGGGGGCCGGGGCGCAGCAGGGTCGGGTCGAAGACGTACAGCGGCAACACGCGCTCGGCGCCCAGGGCGGCCTGCACGGCCGGGTGGTCGTCGAGTCGCAGGTCCTGTTTGAACCAGAGCAGGCGACGCATGGCGAGGGTCCTCATTGGGCAGGTCCGTTTCCCGGGTTGTCCTAGTGTCTGTACACGTTATAGGCAATTTCCGGTCGTTGAACAGTGCCGTCCGGAAGGGCCGGACGCACGCCGGGCGGCTGCGTATAATCGCGCCCCCTTGCCTGGCACCCCCGCGATGAACGGGGGGCCGTCATCCTCACCGGAGCCTTTCGATGCGTGCATCCTTCCACCGCGCCGCCTGCTGGCTGGGCGCGCTGGCCCTGGGCCTGTGCTCCGCCCAGGCGCCTGCCGAATCCCTGCTGCCGCTGATGGACAGCAACCTGGCGTTCACCACCCTGCCCTATTCTGCCGGGGAGAGCTTCGTCCGCCCCGGCAACGAGGCCCCGCGCCCGCCCCTGGCCAGCGCCGGCCTCGGCTGGCACGCCAGCAGTGCCGAGCACCTGGCCCTGAGCGGGCTGAGCCTGATCGTCGCCGCGCCGGAGCTTGAGCTGCTGGACCTGGCGCTGCTGCCCCGGGACGACGCCCGCGAACCGGGCCGCACCGCCCAGCTCAGCGGCACCTGGCTGTATGCCTTCGGCATCGGCGACAGCGAATGGCTGCTGGACGGCGGCCTCGACTGGGCCGGCAGCGAAGGCTCGCGGGCGGCCGGCTTCGGCTTCAGCCCGCAACTCAGCTTCGATGCCGGCGACTACTTCTTCTCCCGCGAGCGCGAGCTGCTGCTCGGCCTGCAGTACCTGCAGCAGAGCGGCGGCCTGGGTCAGGGCGACGACCGCCTGCTGCCCTTGCCGGGCGACCAGCGCGCCCTGCGCGGCACCCTGCGCTACCGCTTCTGACGCCTCGCCGGGTGCCGCTCGACGGCACCCGGCCCACCCTCCTACCATTCCGTATCCCGCACAGGAGCGCTCATGGACATCCTCGGAATCGCGGTGCTGATCTTCCTGGTCACCGACCCCTTCGGGAACATCGCTATCTTCATCGCCGCCCTGAAGAACGTCGCCCCCGAGCGACGCCTCAAGGTTGCCCTGCGCGAGCTGGTGTTCGCCCTCGGCCTGCTGCTGCTGTTCCTCACCTTCGGCGAGAACATCCTCAGCGGCCTGGGCCTGTCCCGCGAGGCCATCGCCATCGCCGGCGGCATCATCCTCTTCATCATCGCCCTGCGGCTGATCTTCCCCCGGCCCGAAGGCGTGCTCGGCGACCTGCCCGGCGGCGAACCGATGCTGGTGCCCCTGGCCACCCCGGCGGTGGCCGGCCCTTCCGCCCTCGCCGTGCTGATGACCCTGCGCAACACCCACCAGGGCCAGCTGTGGGAGCTGTACATCGCCGTGATCCTGGCCTGGGCCTGCACCGCCGTGATCCTCCTGCAGGCCGCCTTCCTCCAGCGCTTCCTCGGCGAGCGCGGCCTCATGGCCGTCGAGCGCCTCACCGGCATGCTGCTGATCATGCTCAGCGTCGACATGCTCCTGGACAACCTGCAAAGCGTGTTGCACATCCGCCCATGAAACGACTTCTCCCCCTCGGCCTGTGCCTGACCCTGCTCGGTGGCTGCGCCCACGACGGCCTGCAGATCGACCGCAGCCACCCCTCGCAGAACCAGAACAGCCGGGTGCAGTACATCGTCCTGCACTACACCTCCACCAACCTGGCCAACTCCCTGCACCTGCTGACCGAAGGCGACGTCAGCGCCCACTACCTGATCGGCGCCCAGCCGCCCACCGTCTACCAGCTGGTGGGCGAGGACCGCCGCGCCTGGCACGCCGGGCAGAGCGAATGGCAGGGGCGCACCTGGCTGAACGCCAGCACCATCGGCATCGAACTGGTCAACGAAGGCTACCGGCAGACCGGCCACGGGCTGGAATGGGAGCCCTTCGACGAGGGCCAGATCAACGCCCTCATCCCGCTCCTCAAGGACCTGGTCAAGCGCCACGGCCTGCCGATGGGCAGCATCATCGGCCACAGCGACATCGCTCCCCAGCGCAAGGTCGACCCGGGCCCGCTGTTCCCCTGGAAGCGCCTGGCCGACGCCGGCCTGGTGCCCTGGCCGGACGACCGCGCCGTGGCCGAGGAACAGGTGCGCTTCGCCACCGCCCTGCCCACCGTGGACTGGTTCCAGATGCAGCTGGAGCGCCAGGGCTACGCCGTGCCACGCAACGGCCAGCTGGACGAAGCCACCCGCAACGTCATCGCCGCCTTCCAGATGAAGTACCGCCCGAGCCGCTACGACGGCCAGCCGGACGCCGAGACCGCCGCTCTGCTGCTGGTACTCAACCGCGGCGCGCGCTGAGCGCCGCTTCTACACCGGCAGCGTCAGGTAGAACTGCGCCCCCTCGCCGGGGCGCGAATAGATGCCGATGCGCCCGCCGTGCAGCCGCACGATCTCCTTGCACAGCGCCAGCCCCAGGCCCACGCCGCCGGGGTTGTGCCCCAGCTGCACGAAGGGCTCGAAGATGCGCGCCTGCTGGCTGTAGGGCACGCCGTCGCCGTTGTCCTCCACGCTGAGGATCACCCGCTCGCCGTGGCGGCGTGACTGCAGGCGGATACGCCCGTCGCGGGGGGCGTGGCGCAGGGCGTTGCTCATCAGGTTGTCCAGCACCCGCTCCAGCTGCGGCCGGTCCACCGGCACCCGGGGCAGCGGGCCCTGCAGGTCCAGCTCGATGGCCACCTGCCGCTCCTCGGCCTGGGCCAGGAAGCGCTCGCGCACCCCGCCGAGCAGCTCGTCCAGGTCGCAGGGCGCCAGGGTCAGGGTCTGCATGCCGTTCTGGTAGCGGGAGAAGTGCAGCAGGTCGTTGATCAGCCGCACCAGGCGCTGCATCTCCTCGTCCACCGTCTGCAGCAGGTCCGCCTCGCGGGAGTCCGGCGCCACCTTCACCCGCTCGCGCAGCAGGCCGAAGGCCATCTGCATGCCGGTCACCGGCGTGCGCAATTCATGGGAGGCGCGCAGCACGAACTCGTTGCGCACCCGCTCGAAGGCACGCTGCTCGGTCACGTCGCGCAGCACCATCACCGCGCCCAGCACCCGCGCATCGTCCAGGCTCACCGGGGTCAGCCGCCAGCTCAGCAGGCGGTGCTCGCCCTCGGCGAGGATGTCCAGGTCCGGGTGCACCTGGTCCAGGGCCTGGCCGGCCAGCACCCGCCGGGTGGTCTCTTCCAGCGCCGGCACCGCCAGGGCCCGGCTCAGCGGCTGGCCCAGCTGCTCGGTGTCCCAGGCCAGCTGGCGCTGCGCCACCGGGTTGGCGTGCTCGATGCGGCCATCGCGGTCGAGGATCAGCAAGCCGTCGTCGATGCTGTCCAGCACCGCCTTCAGCCGCCGCTGCTCGGCCAGCATCTTCTCGATGTTGGTCTCCTTCAGCTGCCGCAGCGCCTCGGCCATCAGCCCGAAGCGCCGGCTCAGGGAGGCCATCTCGCTCACCGAGGAGAGCGGCAGGGTGACCTGGAAATCACCCTGGCCGATGCGGTCCGCCGCCCGCGCCAGCGCCTCGATGGGCGCGCCGAAGCGCCGCGCGATGCCGTGGGCGGTCACCACCCCGATCAGCAGCACCGCCAGGGCCAGCAGGCCCAGCAACCCGGCCACCAGCACCGCCCGCTCGCGGGTGTAGCGCTCGGTGCTGGAGATGTTGTCCAGGGCGAGGCGCTGTAGGTCCAGCATGGCGTTGCGGGTGGCGTTCAGGGCCTCGCTGAAGGCCACATCGTCCATCGGCTGGCGGTCGTCGCGGGCCGGCGTTGCCGACACCTCGACGAAGCGTGCGAAATGCTCGGCGATGGCCCGGAAGCCCTCCCGGGTGCTCTCGTCCCGCGCATTCATCAGCCCCCGCTCCACCACGCTGCGAAAGTGCTGCTGGGCGTCGTGCAGCTTCACCGGGTCGGTGTGCGGCGCCGTCAGCAGCACCAACTGGTCGCCCAGGTGGCGGCGCATCTGCTCGCCCAGGTCGATGGTGGAGAAGTTGTAGGCGATCAACTGCTCCTGGGAACGCGCCAGCTGCATCACGCTGGTCACCCCCAGCAACAGTCCCAGCAGGGCCACGGTGATCAGCGCGGAGATGCTGAGGAACAGCCGTGTGCGCAGCTTCATCGGGAACCTCATAGGCCGTACTGCTTGCGCTTTCGGTACAGCGTGGAGGCGTCGATGCCGAGCGTCCGGGCCGCCTGGTCCAGGGTGTCGCTGGTGGCCAGCACCGCCGCGATGTGGGCCTTCTCCAGGTCCTCCAGGCTCATGGCGGCGCCGATGCGCGGGGCGTTGTTGGCGCTCGGCGCCTCGCTCAGGCCGAGGTTGCCGACGTCCACCAGCTCCTGGCCGCAGATGATGCTGGCGCGCTCGATCACGTTGCGCAGCTCGCGCACGTTGCCCGGCCAGGCGTAGTTCAGCAGCGCCTCCCGCGCCGCCTCGCTGAAGCCCCGGGCCGGCCGCGCGTAGTCCTTCACGAAGCGCGCGAGGAAGCGCTCGGCCAGGCCCAGCAGGTCCTCGGTGCGCTCGCGCAGCGGCGGCAGGTGCAGGGTGATCACGTTCAGGCGGTAGAGCAGGTCCTCGCGGAAGCGCCCCTCGCGGACCATCTCGTCCAGGTTGAGGTTGGTGGCGGCGAGGATGCGCACATCGGCGCGGCGGGTCACAGCATCGCCCACCCGCTCGTATTCCTTGTCCTGGATGAAGCGCAACAACTTGGGCTGCAACGTGAGGGGAAAGTCGCCGATCTCGTCGAGGAACAGCGTGCCGCCGTCGGCCTGGCTGACCCGACCCAGGGTGCTCTCGCTGGCCCCGGTGAAGGCGCCACGGGTGTGGCCGAACAGCTCGCTCTCCATCAGCTCCGCCGACAGCGACGGGCAGTTGATGGTCACGCAGGCCTTCTTCGCCCGCTTGCTCCAGCCGTGGATGGCGCGGGCCAGCTCGCCCTTGCCGGTGCCCGACTCGCCGAGGATGAGGATGTTGGCGTCGGTGTTGGCCACCTGCCGGGCCGTTTCCAGCACCGCCATCATCGCCGGGCTCTGGGAGTCCAGGCCGTCACCGGGCTTGCGCACCTCGCCCTCAAGGGCCTCCAGGCGCGCGGTCAGCTGGCGCACTTCCAGCTGCTTGGCCGCCGACAGGCGCAGCTGGTCGGGGCTGCAGGGCTTGACCAGGTAATCCGCCGCGCCGGCCTGCATGGCGTCCACCGCCGTGTCCACCGCCGAATGCGCGGTGACGATCACCACCCGCATCCACGGCGCCTGCACGCGCATCTGCGCCAGCACGTCCAGGCCGTTGTCCTCGCCCAGGCGCAGGTCGAGGAAGCACAGGTCGAACACCTGCCGCTGCAGGATCGCCTCCGCCTGCGCCGCGCTGCTGGCGGTGGCCACGCTGTAGCCCTCGTCCTCCAGGCAGTACCGGAAGGTGCGCAGGATCGCCGATTCGTCATCCACCAGCAGGATGCGTCCGCGGGTTTCCGTTGCCGATGCCATGTTCTTGCTCCGCTGTGTCGTGTCGTTGTTCGAGGGCGCGTACCCCGCCACCGGGGCGGGACGCGTAGGGGGCCTAGGTGGCCGTCTGGTGCTTAGTCCAGGAAAGATCGTGCAAGTTGCAAGATGATTTCTTACACGGATTGCAGCCTGCATGCAGGCGGTATTTTCGGAGCGAGGCTAACTGACTGTTTTAAAAGGAAAAACGACTTTTTCAAAACCTGGCACAACGCTTGCGAAATCTCCTGCCGAGAGCGTCCGGAATCGCTCGGACCAGGAGAACGGAAGATGACCAGCACCACCGCACAACTGAATGAACTGATCGAGATCACCCGCGACGGCGAGCGCTTCTACCAGCACGCCATCGAAGAAGTCCGCGACCCCAACCTGCAGAGCCTGTTCCGCGAGATGGCCAGTGCCAAGACCGAGGTCATCCAGGCGCTCACCGTGCGCGTCGCCGCCAACCACGAGACGCCCTCCACCGGCGGCACCCTCATGGGCACCCTGCGCCAGGTCTATGCCGACACCCGCGCCGCCCTGGCCAAGGACGAGTACGCCGCCTACGTCGGCCAGCTGGAGCAGGCCGAGGACCGCATCCTGCACGCCTTCGAGGATGCCCTGGAGACCGCCGAACCCAAGGTCCGCGAGCTGATCGCGGTGGAAATGCCCAAGGTCCGCGCCTGCCACGACCGCATGCGCAGCCTCAAGCAGTCCATGGCCTGAGGCGGCCCCGTCCGCCACCTGTGCAGGGAGGAGAACCGGCATGAACCGTCCACAACCCCGTCTCGCGCTCATCGGCAAAGGCCTGCTGGTCGCCTTCGCGGTGTTCCTGCTGATGCTGGTGGAACACCAGCTGCGCAGCGCCCTCAAGGCTCGCGAACACCTGCCCGCGCTGCCCGCCCACATCGAAGTGGTGCCCACGCCGGCGGCGGACCAGCGCCCGGCCACCGCGCCGGCGGACGACCTGCACACCGTGGCGCAACAGCGCTTCCTCGAACCGACGCAGCAACCGCGCTGGGTGTTCTGACCCCAAGGAGCACGACCATGTGGACCCTGGCCCTCGTATTCGCCGCCCTGCTCACCCTCAGCCTGCTGGCCCTGGCCAGCGCCCTGGCGATGGGCAACGCGCTGCTGGAAAGCCATTACCTCAGCGACCTCGACCTCGACACCCCGGATCCCCACACGCCCCAGGACGAAGCCTCCGCCTCGTTCGGTGCACAGCACGACCTCGGCCTCGGCCTGGCGCGCTGAACCTACCTACCACGCAGGAGAACTCACCATGCTCAGTTGGGCCCTTACCTTCCTCGTCATCGCCATCGTCGCCGCTGTCCTGGGCTTCGGCGGTATCGCCGGCACCGCCGCAGGCATCGCGAAGATCCTCTTCGTGCTGTTCCTGGTGCTGTTCATCGTCTCGTTCATCTTCGGCCGCCGCCGCGGCTAGGGAGGCCCGATGCGCACGTTGCGCCCACTCTGCGCCGCCCTGCTGCTGGGCCTTGCCGGCAGCACGGCGCTGGCCGCCGACACCGACGCCGAGTACCGCCTCAACGAACTGCTGGGCACCGACCCGCAGTACCGCGAGACGTGGCAGGACCTGGTGGAGGACGAAAGCCGCCTGCCCGAATGGGTGATGAACCTCAGCGGCACCGCCACGCCCATGCAGGCGGTCAACGAGGATGGCGACAAGTACCTGGTGGGCCAGCTGTGCGACAGCGCCGACTGCGCCCACCAGAAGCTGCTGGTGGCCTTCAGCTGGGACAAGGAGGACGCCTACGCCCTGCTGGTGCAGGTCCCGCCGGGCCTGCCGGCGGACAAATCGCCCAGCCGCCACGCCAGCCTGCGCTGGCTGGGCGAGCCGGACGAGGCCCAGAAGGCGATCCTCGACGCCGAGCTCCGGCGTGATCCGAACTGGTACTGAGCATTCAGACCACAGGCCCCGCAGGCGGGGCCACATGACCAGGGGGCCGGGTTGTTCCGCGTCGACAGGAGCGGCATGACCTAGGGGTACAAGGGGTACCTCCGCACAGGCGGGCCGGGTCAGGCGAAACCGACGCCGGGCGTTCCACACGGGACGCCCGGCGCGGCTCATTGATGTCCAGCCCACAGCTGGCCACCCGTCCGGTAGCCCTTCTGGCGCCGCCCCGATGCCCGCCGCTATCATCCGCCCCCATCGGATTCGAGGGACATCCCCATGCTCAACGGCCTCTGGCTCGGCTTCTTCCTGGTGGCGGCAACCGCCGCGGCGGCACGCTGGATCGGCGGCGATCCCGGCGTCTGGGCGGCCATGGTGGAGAGCCTGTTCGCCATGGCCAAGCTCTCGGTGGAGGTCATGGTGCTGCTGTTCGGCACCCTCACCCTCTGGCTCGGCTTCCTGCGCATCGCCGAGCGCGCCGGGCTGGTGGAGCGCCTGGCCTGGCTGCTGGGGCCGCTGTTCCGCCGGCTGATGCCCGAGGTGCCGGCCGGGCACCCGGCGCTGGGGCTGATCACCCTCAACTTCGCCGCCAACGGCCTGGGCCTGGACAATGCCGCCACCCCCATCGGCCTCAAGGCCATGAAGGCCCTGCAGGAGCTCAACCCCAGCGCCACCGTGGCGAGCAACGCGCAGATTCTGTTCCTGGTGCTCAACGCCTCGTCCCTGACCCTGCTGCCGGTGTCGATCTTCATGTACCGCGCCCAGCAGGGTGCCAGCGACCCGACCCTGGTGTTCCTGCCCATCCTGCTGGCCACCACCGCCTCGTCCCTGGTGGGCTTGCTGAGTGTTGCCGTGATGCAGCGCCTGCGCCTGTGGGACCCGGTGGTGCTGGCCTACCTGGTGCCCGGTGCGCTGCTGCTGGGCGCCTTCATGGCGGTGCTCGCCGGGCTCTCCGCCACCGCCCTGGCGGCGCTGTCCTCGCTGCTGGGCAACCTGGTGCTGTTCGGGCTGATCCTGGTCTTCCTGCTCGCCGGGGCCCTGAAGAAGGTGCCGGTCTACGAAGCCTTCGTGGACGGCGCCAAGGAAGGCTTCGACGTGGCCAAGGGCCTGTTGCCCTACCTGGTGGCGATGCTCTGCGCCGTCGGCGTGCTGCGCGCCTCGGGCGCACTGGAGTTCGGCCTGGACGGCATCCGCAGCCTGGTGGAGTGGGCCGGCTGGGACACCCGCTTCGTCGACGCCCTGCCCACCGCGCTGGTCAAGCCGTTCTCCGGCAGCGCCGCGCGGGCCATGCTCATCGAGACAATGCAGAGCCAGGGGGTGGACAGCTTCCCCGCCCTGGTCGCCGCCACCGTGCAGGGCAGCACCGAGACCACCTTCTACGTGCTCGCCGTGTACTTCGGCGCCGTCGGCATCCAGCGCGCCCGCCACGCCGTGGGCTGCGCCCTGCTCGCGGACTTCGCCGGCGTGCTGGCCTCCATCGGCGTGTGCTACTGGTTCTTCGGCTGATCCCGGCTTCCCGGCGCTTCCCGGGCTGAAGCCCGGGCTATGGCGCTCCGCATCGAACCCGGCGCCCGGGCAATGATGGGCGTCGCACCGCTCAGCCCATCCTGCGTTTGCCGCCATGCCCCGCTTCGTAGGGGGGATCGCGCTTCACCGATCCACCGTCGTGGCCGTGCCGAGTGCCGTTCGTAGGATGCGGCGAGCTCGGCGAACCGCATCGAACCCCGAGCCACCGTTCGTAGGGTGGGCTTCAGCCCACCGCCACGGCATCCCACCGCCGCTGGGCCGTGCATCCGCTCAACGGGGCTTGGGCGGCAACGGGTCTTCGGTGACCTCGAAACGCAGGGTGCCGATCATCTGGCCGGCCTCGGTCACCACCCGCACCTGCCATTTGCCCACCGGGTTGGCGGGGAAGCGCTGCTTGTGGGTCCAGGCGCGGTAGCCGGCCTCGCGGCCGCCGTGGATGTCGAGGGCGATGCGGTCCACCTCGCGGCCCTCGAAGCGCCACACGTGGTAGATGCGCTCGTTCAGCCCGCGCGGGGCGTTGATCGCGGTGTAGGCGTAGAGGCCGTCGGCCCGCAGCTTGGCGGCGGAGATCTGCTCCACGCCCTGCCCTGGGGTGCGCTGGTTCATCTCCGGCGTCACCGCCACTTCGGTCAGCCACAGGGTGGCCGGCGGCACCATCACCCGGCCTAGCCAGCCGGCGGCGCCCAGGGCCAGGGTCAGCCCCACCAGGGCCAGGCCCCGGCGCAGGCTGCGCACGCGCATGGCGCTGCACAGGCTGAGGAACGACAGCAGCACGGCGATGCCCAGGGCCCACTGGAAGCTCTGCGCCGTGGTCAGGTGCAGGATGATCGGCAGCGCCGTCAGCAGCACGGCGAACAGCGCCAGGGAGTGGTAGGCCAGGTACAGCCAGCGGCGCGGTGCCAGGGCGTTGTTGTAGACCGGGTCGGTGATGGAGAACAGCGCCGCCAGCCCCAGCACCCCGGTGAACAGGGCCTGGCCGCTGTTCCAGCTGGTGGTGATGAAGAAGAACGGCAGCACGAAGAAGAAGCTTTCCTGGTGGATCAGCTGGGTCAGGAAGCGCGTCAGCGCCGGCGGCAGTTCGATCTTCAGCCAGCGCTCGATGGCCCGGCGGAACAGGTTCTCCGCCAGCAGCCAGACCCAGCTCACCAGCATCAGCACCGCCACCACCTTGGCCAGGCGCGCGCCACGGTCCACCAGGATGAAACTGCCCACCCCCGAGCAGAACCCGTACAGCGCCACCAGGCGCGGGTGGCGCTGGATGAAGGCGATGAGGGCGAACAGGCGGTCTTTCCAGAACGTCATGGCAGGGCGGCGTGGCAGGCGGGGGCGGAAGGATACTGCCGTCGGCCGCAGGCTGAGAAGCCGGGCCGACGGCCAGTTCAGCGCCGCAGGCGGCGGTGCAGCCACCAGCCGGCCAGGGCCAGCAGGGCGAGCAGCGCGGCCAGCAGCCAGGCCAGTTGCTCGTAGGTCAGCAGCGGTGCCTCGATGCGCAGGTAGCCCGGTTCGGCGAACAGCGCCCGGACGGTGCTGTCGACCTGCTCCGGGGTGACCTGGGCGAAGGCCTTGGCGGTGCTCTCGAAGCGCCCGTCCTGGTAGGTGCCGAGGGCGCCCCAGTAGTAGTCCGCCAGGGCCACGTCGCCCTGGGCGGCCCAGGCCTGGCGATCCACCGCCAGCCGGCGCAGGCGCTCGAAGCTGGTCCGGTCGACGCCATGCTCGCGCAGGCGCCGGGTGGTGTCCTGCAGCACCTGCACCGCTTCGTCGAGGTCCTCGCGCTCCAGGTCGGCGTTGAGGCTGGTGAAGCTTTGCCCGCCATAGGCGCGGCGGTCCGTCCAGGGGCCGTAGGAGAGGCCGCTGCGGATGCGCAGCTGCTGGTACAGCTCCCAGTCCAGGTAGTCCTGCAGCAGCTCCAGGGTGGCGTAGTCGGCCCCATCCTCCAGCGGCTCGGGGAAGATCCAGTGCAGGGTGGCGCCATTGCCCACCAGGCCCTTGCGCAGGGTCAGGCGCGGCGCGGCCTCGGCGCTGATGGTGGGCAGCGCCGGGTGCTCGCGCACCTCCACCGGCGGCAGCTCGCCGTAGCGGCGATCGAGGTAGGCGGGCAGGCGCGGGTCGAGGTCGCCGACCACGATCAGGGACATGTTGTTGGCGCCGTACCAGGTGTCACGCACATCCTGCAGGCGCTCCAAGGTCAGCCCCTCCACCGAGGGGCGCTCGGCGCAGGCCAGGCCCAGCTCCACGGCGAGCTGCTCGTGGGCCTCGCGGCCCAGGGACTGGTGGTCCAGCAGGCGCTCCAGGTGCGAGTAGTGGCCGCCCCCCTCGCGCTGCACCACGCGCTTGGCGGCGGCGACGCGGCCCTCGTCCAGGGGCGTTTCGCGGAGGATCGCCAGCAGCAGGTCGAGGGCCTGGCGCTGGTTGCGCGCGGCCACTTCCAGCACGAAGGCGGTGTCGCTGTCGCTGGTGAAGGCGTTCCACTCGCCGCCCAGGGCCTGCATGCGCGCCTCCAGGTCGGCCTCGCCGTTGCCGGGCAGGCCACTGAAGAACAGGTGCTCCAGCAGGTGCGGCAGCTCTTTCTCGTCGCAGGCGAAGTCGTCGAAGCCGACCCCCACCACCAGGCGGATGGAGACGTGGCCCCGGTTCGGGGTGGGCTTGAGGATGACCTGCAGGCCGTTCTCCAGCAGGTAGCCTTCGACCTGGTCACGGTCGAAGGCGTGGGCCGGGGTGCCGAGCAGGAGCAGCAGGCAAAGCAGGTAGCGCATGGCGGGCGGGGACGGCGGCTGGCGGGAACGAAGCGCCGAGCATAGCGGATCGTCCGCCCCCGTGCCCGTCTACGACAGGCTGCGCCGCCCGCTCCAGAACTGCAGCGCCAACTGCCGCAGGTTGACCGCCAGCCCTGCCACCTCGCCGGCGCTGTGGTGGCTGCACTGGCCGCTGGCGGCGTTCTGGTCGGCCGCCAGGCGGATGGCCTCCAGGCTGCGCTGGATCTCGTCGCCGGCGGCGCCCTGCTGCTCCACCGCGCTGGCGATCTGCAGGCTCATGTGGGTGATCGCCGCCACCTGCTGGTTGACCTGCTCCAGCGCCTGGCTGGCGCGCCGGGCCTGCTCCAGGCTGTCGCCGGCGCGTTCGCCGCTGCGGCGCATGGCCTGCATCGCCTGTTCGCTGCAGCTCTGCAGGGCGCTGATCATGCGGTGGATCTCGGCGGTGGACTGCTGGGTGCGCCCGGCCAGGGCCCGCACTTCGTCCGCCACCACGGCGAAGCCGCGCCCGGCCTCGCCGGCACGGGCCGACTCGATGGCGGCGTTGAGCGCCAGTAGGCTGGTCTGCTCGGCCACGCCCCGGATCACGTCGAGCACCTGGCCGATTTCGCCGCTGCGGGCCTGCAGGGTTTCCACCACCCAGCCGGCCTCGCGCACCTCGCGGTCCAGTTCGGCGATCCGCTCGCAGGTGGCCTGCACTTCCTCGCGGCCCAGGCGGGCGGCGTCGTCGGTGCGGTCGGCGGCGCTGGCGCTGTGCTGGGCGCTGCGCGCCACCTCCTGCACGCTGCTGGCCATCTGGCTCATGGCGCCGGCCACCTGGTCGGTCTCCTCCAGCTGGCGCTGGCTGCCGGCGCTGCCCCGGCTGACCGCCTCGGCCAGGCGCTCGGCGTGCTCGGCCAGCAGGTGGGAGGATTCGGCGATGCGCCCCACCAGGGCGCCGGCTTCGGTCTCCAGCATCTGCAGGCACAGCGCCAGGCGGCCGAATTCGTCGTGGCGCTGGCAGTACACCGCCTGGCTCAGGGGGTTGTCGGCGATGGCGCCGGCCCGCGCCAGCAGGGCGTCCAGCGGGCGAAGCTGCCAGCGCAGCCAGGCGCCGGCGGTGAGCACCGCCACCAGCAGCGAGGGCAGCGCGGCCCACTCGCCCTCGGGGGCCAGCACGGCGTGGGTCAGCAACCCGAGCACGCCACCCAGCAACGGGCCGCCCAGCAGGCGCAGGTGCAATGGCAGGGGCGGCGGGCGCAGCGGGCGCCCGCTGGACAGCTCGGCATAGAGCCGCTCGGCCCGGGCCACCTGCTCGCGGGTGGGGCGGGTGCGCACCGACTGGTACTCCACCACCTGGCCTTCGCGCACCACCGGGGTGACGAAGGCGCTGACCCAGTAGTGGTCGCCATTCTTGCAGCGGTTCTTCACCAGGCCCATCCAGTTGCGGCCGGCCTTGAGGGTCTGCCACAGGTGCTCGAAGGCCGCCGGCGGCATGTCCGGGTGGCGCACCATGTTGTGGCTGCGGCCCAGCAGCTCCTCGCGGGTGAAGCCGCTGATGTCGATGAAGTCCTGGTTGACGTGGGTGATCACGCCTTTCAGGTCGGTGGTGGAGAGGATGTTGGCGTCGGCGGGGAAGTCCACCGCGCGTCCGGTGACCGGCAGGTTGCGCTTCATCGCTGGACCCCCTCGAAGGTGCGGCTGGGCTGCCCGTGCAGGCAGGCGAAGCTGTCCTCGCCGTCCAGCAGGCGCTGCAGGTGGTCCGGGGCGCGCGGCTGGCTGAACCAGAAGCCCTGGGCGTAGCGGCAGTCCTCGTCGAGGAGGAAGTCCAGCTGGGCCGGGCTCTCCACACCTTCGGCGATCACCTCCAGGCCGAGGCTGGCGCCCAGGCCGATGATGGCGCGGGAGATGGTGCGCAGTTCGGCGTCGTCGGGCACGCCGGCGATGAAGCTGCGGTCCACCTTGAGGATGTGCAGGGGGAAGCGCTTGAGGTAGCCGAGGGACGAGTAGCCGGTGCCGAAGTCGTCCAGCGCCAGGCGCACGCCCTGGCAGGCCAGCTCGCGCAGGCAGGCGAGGGTGTCGGCGCCGTCCTGCATCAGCAGGCTCTCGGTGATCTCCAGCACCAGGCTGGCCGGGTCCAGCCCGGTCTCGGCGAGGATCGCCCGCAGCCGCTGGGCGAAGCCCGGCTGGTGCAGCTGGCGGCTGGAGAGGTTGACCGAGCAGCGCAGGTCGGCCTGGCCGGCCCGTTGCCAGGCGCGGGTCTGGCGGCAGGCCTCGCGCAGCACCCAGTCGCCCACGGCGATGATCTCGCCGGACTCCTCCAGGGCCGGGATGAAGCGCGCCGGGGACACCAGGGCATCGCCCTGGCGCCAGCGCAGCAGGGCCTCCACCGCCACCAGGCGCGGCTGGCCCTGGTCGACCCGGCAGATGGGCTGGTAGTGGAGGAAGAACTCCTGCCGCGCCAGGGCCTGGGCCAGGGCGCTTTCCAGTTCCAGGCGCTGCTTGGCGGCGGTCTGCAGGTCCTGGCTGAAGCGGGCGATCTGCGCCTTGCCGGATTCCTTGGCGCGGTACAGCGCCAGGTCCGCCGCCTGCAGCGCGTCGATGGTCTGGCCTTCGGCCTGCAGGGCGGTGAAGCCGATGCTGGCGCTGACCACCAGGGTGCGGTCGTCCAGGTGCAACGGCTGGTGCAGGCTTTCCAGCATGCGCTTGGCCACCTGTTCGGCATCGCCCAGGTGGGCCAGGTCGTCCAGCAGCACGACGAACTCGTCGCCGCCGAAGCGCGCCAGGTGGTCGCCGGGGCGCAGGCAGCGCTTGAGGCGCTGGGCCACCTCCACCAGCACGCGGTCGCCCACGGCGTGGCCGAGGCTGTCGTTGATCAGCTTGAAGCGGTCCAGGTCGATGAACAGCAGCGCCGCCTGCCGAGCGCCGGGCTTGAGCTGGCGCTGCAGGGCCTGTTGCAGCAGCTCGTCCAGGCGCAGGCGGTTGGCCAGGCCGGTGAGCGGGTCGTGGCGGGCGGCATGGCTGAGCTGGTGCTCGGTGGCCTTGCGCTGGCTGATGTCGCTCTGGGAGCCGGCCATGCGCTGCCCTTCGGCAACGCCGCGCACCTGCACCCAGAGGTAGCCGCCGGTCTGCTGGCGGATGCGGTACTCGTGGCTGAGCCAGGGCGCGTCGCCACGCAGGTGGGCGTCGATGGCCTGGCGCAGGGCTGGCAGGTCGTCGGGGTGGACGCGGGCGAACCAGGCGGCGCTGGTCTCGCCGAGGGCGTCCCGGGGCAGGCCGAGCATGCTCGCCCAGCGCTCGGAGACGTAGAGCCGGTCGTGGGCCAGGTCCCAGTCCCAGATGCCGTCGTGGGCACCGCGCAGGGCGCGGGCGAAGCGCGCCTCGCTGTCCTCCAGGGCCTGGCGCTGGGCGGCGCTGTAGGTGTCCACCGCCAGGGAGATGTCGAAGAACACCACCTTCAGCAGGCTGCCCAGGGTGCGGGTGGCGTCGCTGTCGCCCAGCAGGCTTTCGACCATCTGCGCCAGGTACAGGCGGTAGGCGCCCAGGTACCACTTCAGGTCCACGCCGACGTGCTGGTGCACCAGCCCCACGCGCAGCCGGTTGAGCACGTAGTCCGGGTCGTAGGGGCCGCTCCACAGGCGCTTGTAGTAGTCCAGCTGGCTGGCCTTGAGCCGGGCCAGGGTGGCCGGGTTGCGCAGGATGCTGGCCAGCGGCGGGAACGCCTCCAGGTGCGCGTAGAGGTGCTCGACGAAGGCCAGGTGGACGGCCTCCATGGCGTCGGCATGGCGGTTCAGGCGCTCCGCGTCCAGGGCCTGCCAGTCCAGGTAGCGGCAGCGCTGGTCGATCTCGCGGTTGCTCAGGCCGATGCGTGCGCGCAGGCCTTCCAGTTGTCCTTTCAGCTCCATAGCGTCTCCCATGGATCACGGGCAATAAAAAAGGCGCCACGGGAGGCCGTTCCAATTGGAACGGCCTCCCGTGGCGCCTTGTCTTGCAGGCCCTTCGTCCTGCCCGGCAAAGCCGGCCCCCGCTGCCTGCGGGGCCTTCGCAGCGCTGGGTTTTACACCAGCGGGGCGGGGTGCGACAACTCTTCCCGCGCCTCTTCCAGGCGCCGGCGCAAGTGCCCGAGTTCACGGGATTTGAAGGCATGGCGGGTGCGTTCGAGCACCGCGATGGCCTCGTCCAGCAACAGGCGCAAACGGATCGCGTCGCTCAAGGACGGGTCATTGAGCCAGCGGCAAAGTGGTGCGCGGGAGCAGTCGGCAGCGTCCTCGACGACCTCGCAGACGATGCCCATGGCCGGCAGCATGTCGCGCAGCAGGCAGGCCAGCGCGGGGTCGTTGATGGCGACGAGCGGTGGTTCGGAGCGATCCATGGGCAGGGGCTTCAGGCTGATGGCAAAAGGCTACGCACTCTAGGCAGCGGTCCCTGGTCGAATATTGACCCGCGTCAGTCTGTCGCGATTCGCCATGACCGCTGGCCGGACCGGTCACTGCCGGCGGCCACGGGGGGCAGGTAGAGTGCCCGACACAACGACAATGACAGGCGCCCTGCATGAACTACGACGCGAACCAGCAACTGGTGCTCGGCCTGGTGCTGGCGGTGATGATCTTCGGCGTGTCCCTGGAGCTGCGCACCGCGCAGTTCCTCGCCGTGCTCCGGCAGCCGCAGCCGGTGCTGGCAGGCATGCTCGGGCAGTGCCTGATCCTGCCCTGGGCGACCCTCGGGGTGACGCTGCTGGTGGACCTGCACCCGGGCCTGGAGCTGGGCCTGCTGCTGGTGGCCTGCTGCCCCGGCGGCAACCTGTCCAACGTGATGACCCACCTGGCGCGGGGCAACACCGCGCTGTCGATGAGCATGACCGCGCTGTCCAGCCTGCTGGCGCTGGTGCTGCTGCCGTTCAACTTCGCCCTCACCAGCAGCCTCAACCCCGAGGGCGCGGCCTACCTGGCCGGGCGCCTGGATGCCCTGGCGATGGACCGCGGCGGCCTGCTGGTGAGCGTGTTGCTGCTGCTCGGCCTGCCCCTGGCGCTGGGCATGCTGGTGGGCAACCTGTGGCCGCGCTGGGCGACCCGGGCGATGCCCTGGTTCAAGCGCTTCGCGCTGCTGGCCTTCGTGGTCTTCGTGGCCGGCGCGGTGGCCGGCAACTGGCGGCTGTTCGTCGACAACCTCGGGCTGGTGTTCTTCATCGTGGTGCTGCACAACGCCAGCGCCATCGTGCTCGGCTGGCTGATGGCGGTGCTGGCCCGGCAGCACGGCGCCAACCGCCGGGCCATGGTGATCGAGATCAGCATGCACAACTCCGGGCTGGCGCTGGGGCTGATCTTCGCCCAGTTCGGCGGTGAGCCGAACATGGCCCTGGTGGCGGCCTTCTGGGGCACCTGGCACCTGGTCAGCGGCCTGCTGCTGGTGGCGTACTGGCGCAACCGCCCGTTGCCCGAGGAGGTGCCGGCATGCGCGTC
Organism: Pseudomonas sp. SLBN-26; assembly: GCF_006715895.1. Classification (NCBI taxonomy): domain Bacteria; kingdom Pseudomonadati; phylum Pseudomonadota; class Gammaproteobacteria; order Pseudomonadales; family Pseudomonadaceae; genus Pseudomonas; species Pseudomonas sp. SLBN-26. The sequence continues at coordinate 4,277,358 of NZ_VFOB01000001.1, read as the reverse complement.
CTGATCACCGGCGGCGGCGGCTTCATCGGCCGGCAACTGGTGGAGGCCCTGGCCGCGCGCCACCCGGACTGGCCGCTGCTGGCCACCGACGTGCGCGAGTGGCCGGCACCCGAGGGCGTGGCGCGGGCCTGGCTCGACGTCAGCCAGGCCCGGGCGGTGCATGACTGCATCCGCGCCTGGCGCCCGGACGCCATCGTCCACCTGGCCTCGGTGGTGACGCCGCCGCCGGGCATGGACGAGGCCACCCTGCACGCCATCGACGTGGGCGGCACCCGCGCGGTGCTGGACGCCGCCATCGCGGCAGGCGTCGGGCAACTGGTGGTGACCAGCTCCGGCGCCGCCTACGGCTACCACCCCGACAACGCCGAGTGGATCGACGAGGACCAGCCCCTGCGCGGTCACGACGCTTTCGCCTATGCCCGCCACAAGCGCGAGGTGGAGCGGCTGCTGGCCGAGGCGCGCCGGGCGCATCCGCAGCTGCGCCAGCTGGTGCTGCGCCCCGGCACCATCCTCGGCCGGCAGGTGGACAACCAGATCACCGCGCTGTTCGAGAAGCCCAGCGTGCTTGGCGTGCGCGGGCACGACAGCCGCTTCGTGTTCATCTGGGACGAGGACGTGGTGGACATCCTCGTCCAGGGCCTGGAGCGCGGCAGCACCGGGCTCTACAACCTCGCCGGGGATGGCGCGCTGTCCCTGGCGGAGATCGCCGGGCTGCTGGGCAAGCCCTACCGGCCGCTGCCGGCGGGGCTGATCCGCCTGGTGCTGGGGCTGCTGCGGCCGCTGCGGCTGACCCGCTACGGGCCGGAGCAGCTGGACTTCCTGCGCTATCGGCCGGTGCTGGACAACCGGCGGCTGAAGGCGGTGTTCGGCTATGTGCCGAGGTACAGCAGCCGCGAGGCGTTCCTGGCCTTTCTCGCTGCCCGGGACGGGCGCCGCTAGCGCCGCCTCGGCTACGCCTGTGCCGCCTGGCGCCGGGCCTGGCGGTATTCGCCGGGGGTCATTCCGGTCCACTGGCGGAAGGCGCGGAAGAACACGCTGGGTTCGGAGTAGCCGAGCAGCAGGGCGATTTCGGCGATGGGCAGGTCGGCGTCCTGCAGGTGCCGCTCGGCCAGTTGCCGGCGGGTGTCGATCAGCAGGTGCTGGTAGCTGCTGCCTTCTTCAGCGAGGCGGCGCTGCAGGGTGCGTTCGCTGAGGCCGAGGGCGCTGGCCAGGGCTGCGCGGTCGGGTTCGCCATGGGCCAGCTGGGCGCCCAGCAGGGCCACCACCCGCGCCCGCAGGCCTTCGCTGGGCAGGCGCGCCAGCAGGGCTTCGGCGTGCTGGCGCAGCACCGCCTGCAAGGGCGGGTTGGCCTGCTTGAGCGGGGTCTGGCGCAGGCTCAAGGGCAGCACCAGGGCGTAGTCGGCGGCGTCGAAGATCAGGGGGCAGCCGAAGCAGGCCTGGTAGGGCGCCAGGTCGGCCGGGGCCGGGTGCTGGAAGGTGGCGCGCAGCAGGCGCAGGTCGTCCAGCAGCGGGCGCATCAGCCCCACCCAGAAGGCCATCAGCGCCAGCACCCGTGGGCGGGTGGCGGGCGCACGGGGGTCGAGGGGGCGGTAGAGGGTCCAGAGCTCGTCGCCCCGGGCGTCCACCACCAGGGTGCCGCCCTCGCCCACCAGGCGCTGGTAGCGCAGTTCCGCTTCCAGGGCCTCGCCCAGGGTCGGGCTGCTTTGCAGCAGGTAGCCGAGCACGCTGAACTGCCCGGGGGCCAGGGCGCTGCCCAGGGCCAGGCCGGGTTCGGGGGTGTCGAGGTGACGGGCGATGCTGTGCCAGAGGGCTTCCTGCCGGGTGAAGGGGATGCGCGCGTCGGGGTCGTTGAGGTCGGCTTCGGCCAGGCCGCTGTCCTGCAATAGCGCGGCCCTGGGCAGGCCCAGGGCCACGGCGGCGTGCAGCACGGCCTGGGTCAGGCTGGCGCTGACCGAGGCGTGTCCGGAGGGGGTGGCAGGCGGGCTCATGGGCAGGATTCTGCCCAAGGCCGCGTCTGTCGGAAAGCGCTGTCAGCGGTGCGAGGTGATCTCCGGCGGGTAGGCCACTTCGACGTCGCGCTGCGGGTCGATGTCGTCTTCGTCCCGGGCGCTGAGCGGGGCCTCGGGGTTGTCCAGCACGGCGTAGGAGATGGCGCAGAACAGCGAGTTGAGGCGCTTCATGTCGCTGATCAGGCCCAGGTGCAGGGCGCTGGTCTCCATGCTTTCCACCACCTGCTGGTGCAGCCGCTCCAGGTGCGCATGGGACAGCCGCCGCACCAGCACGCGGAAGCGCTGCTTGGCGCGGCGCAGGCGCTTGGCGTTCTCCTGGTCGCCGTTGAGGAACACCGAGAGGCTCAGGCGCAGGTTGTCCACCAGTTGCTGGTGCAGGTCGCCGATGTCGGCCAGGCCGGCGTCGGAGAAGGAGCGCTGCTGGGCGGTCTTCTTGTGCTGCACGTCGCCGAGCATGCGCTCGATCAGGTCGCCGGCCTGCTCCAGGTTGATGGTCAGCTCGATGATCTCGGCCCAGCGCCGGCTGTCGCGCTCGCTGAGGTCCTCGCGGGGCATGCGCGCCAGGTAGAGCTTGATGGCGGTGTAGAGGGCGTCGATGTCGTCGTCCAGCCGGTGGATCTCGCGGCCCAGGCTGGGGTCGGCGCCGCGCATCAGCGCCAGCAGGTGGTTGAGCATCTGCTCGACGATGTCCCCCAGGCGCAGGGTCTCGCGCACGGCGTTGGCCAGGGCCAGGCTCGGCGTGTCCAGGGCGGTGGGGTCCAGGTGGCGCGGTCTCGCGACGTCGGTGGGCTGCTCGCGGTCAGGCAGCAGCCAGTCGCAGAAGCGCGCCATGTAGGGCGTCAGCGGCAGGAACAGCAGGCAGCGCACGCTGTTGTAGAGCACGTGGAAGGCGATCACCAGCTCGGCGGTGGAGAACGGCCAGGTGTCCAGCCAATTGGCCAGCGGGCCCACCAGCGGCAGCACCAGCAGGGTGCCGGCGAGCTTGAACAGCAGGCTGCCCAGGGCCACCCGGCGGCCGGCGGCGTTCTGCGAGGTGGCGCTGATCATCGCCAGGATGCCGCTGCCGACGTTGGCGCCGATCACCAGGCACAGCGCCACCTTGAGCGGGATCACCTTGGCCGCCGCCAGGGTGGCGCTGAGCAGCACCGCCGCCAGGCTGGAGTAGGTGATCATGGCGAACAGCGCGCCGGTGAGGGCGTCGAGCATCACGTCGCCGGTCAGCGAGGAGAACAGCACCTTCACCCCCTTGGCGGTGGTGATGGGCTCGGCAGCGGCGACGATCAGCTGCAGCGCGAGGATGATCAGCCCCAGGCCGATGGCCACCCGGCCCATCTGGCCGAGGCGGGTCTGCTTGCGCGAGAGGAACAGGATCACCCCGAAGAAGATCAGCAGCGGCGACAGCCACGACAGGTCGAAGGTCAGCACCCGCGCCATCAGCGCCGTGCCGACGTCGGCGCCGAGCATGATCGCCAGCCCCGAGGACAGCCCCATCAGCCCCTGGGCGACGAAGGACGTGACCAGCAGCGCCGTGGCGTTGCTGCTCTGCACCAGCGCGGTGACGCCGATGCCGGCGGCAAAGGCCAGCGGGGTGCGGCGCATGGCGTGGCCGAGCAGGCGCCGCAGGTCGCTGCCGTAGACCCGGAGGATGCCGGTCCGCACGATGTGGGTCCCCCAGACCAGCAGGGCCACGGCGGAAAGCAGGTTGAGCAAGGTGAGCATCGGACCCCTCCTTCAAGAAGCCGGTCGCGCGCCGCCCCAATTGCCGGGCGGAGATCGCGACACGTTCCCGGGGCCCTGGCTGCCGCCATTCCCTGGCAGGACCAGGCCCCACAGACGAGGGCGCCGCGTGGCGGCGCCGTGACATCAGACTGTCACGCGATTGTCATGTTCCGAGGCGCATCGGGCCAGCCCCGCGCTGCGCGCATCCACCTCCCTGTAAGCCAGTTAAGTCGGCAATTCCTGTCCGCGCGCGGCGTCGCCCCCAATCGGGTCAACTGATACCCTGTGCGCTCCCGATCGACGCGGCCCGCCCATGCTCAACCTCTACCACGCCAACGACCTGGAAAGCCTCGGCGAGCTGGCCTGCGCCCTGCTCGCCCAGCCGCTGGCGGACCCGCTGGCCCCGGCCAAGGTGGTGGTGCCGAGCCAGGGCATGGGCCGCTGGCTGACCCTGCAACTGGCCCGCGCCCAGGGCATCGCCATGCAGCTCGACGTGCAGCTGCCGGCGCGCTTCGTCTGGGACCTCACCCGCCAGGTGCTGGGCGAACTGCCGCCGCAGTCGGCCTTCAACCCCACCACCCTGACCTGGCGCCTCTACGACTGGCTCTGCGAGCCCGCGCACCTGGAGCAGGCGCCGCGCCTGGCGCAGTACCTGGAGGGCGGGGACGAGCGCCGTCGCCTGACCCTGGCCGCACGCATCGCCGACGTCTTCGACCAGTACCTGCTCTACCGCGACGACTGGCTGGCCGCCTGGGAGCGCGGCGAGCTGCTCGGGCTGGGCCCCGACGAAGCCTGGCAGGCGCTGCTCTGGCAGGCCCTCACCGTCGACGGCCACCCCCACCGCGCGCGCCTGCTGGGCGACCTGCTGGCGCGGCTGCACGACCCGGCGCCCCTGGCCGGGCTGCCCGAGCGCCTGGTGGTGTTCGGCATCAGCAGCCTGCCGCCGCACCACATGCGCGTGCTGGAAGGGCTGGCGCGGCACTGCGAGGTCATCCTCTTCGCCCTCAACCCCTGCCGCGAAGCCTGGGGCGACATCCGCGACATCCGTGAGCTGGCCGCCCTGCCGGAGCCGGGCATCGACGACTGGTACCTGGACGTCGGCCACCCGCTGCTGGCCAGCCTCGGCAAGCAGGGGCGCGACTTCTTCGACGCCCTGTTCACCCTTGGCGGGCAGGACTTCGGCATCTACGCCGAGGACGACGGCCTGGACGACGACAGCCTGCTGCGCGCCATCCAGAACGACATCCTGCGGCTGCGCACCCGCCACGCCGACGAGCGCCTGGCGCTGCGCCCGGACGACCGCTCGCTGGAGGTGCACGTCTGCCACTCGCCGCTGCGGGAAGTGGAGGTGCTGCACGACCAGCTGCTGGCCCGCTTCGCCGCCGACCCCGGGCTGACCCCCGACCAAGTGGTGGTGCTGACCCCCGACATCGAGCGCTACGCCCCCTACATCGAAGCGGTGTTCGCCCCCCGCGAGGGCGTGCCGCGCATCCCCTACAGCCTGGCCGACCGCAGCCTGCGCGCCGAGCTGCCGCTGGTGGAGGCCTTCCTCGCCCTGCTGGAACTGCCCCAGAGCCGCTTCGCCGCCGAGGAACTCTTGGCCTGGCTGGAACTGCCGGCCCTGGCGGCCCGCGCCGGTATCGACGCCGATGACCTGCCGCTGATCCGCGACTGGCTGCGCGAAGCCGGCGTGCGCTGGGGCCGTGATGCCCGCCACCGGGTGCGTCTGGGCCTGCCCGAGGACGACGCCTTCAGCTGGCGCCAGGGCCTGGAGCGCCTGGTGCTGGGCTTCGCCGCGCCGCCCCGGCTGGCCGGCGAGGCCCCGCCGCTGCTGGGGGACAGCTGGCCGCTGGATGCCCTCGAAGGCGCCCGCGCGCAACTGCTCGGCCGCCTGGCCGGCTTCATCCAGCGCCTTGGCGTGCTCGCCGACGACCTGGCCCGGCCGCGCCCGCTGGCGGACTGGGCCGAGACCCTGCAGGGGCTGATCGACCAGCTGTTCGACGAACGCGAGGCCGGCGAGACCCTGCTGCTGCTGTCCCAGGCCTGCGGCGAGCTGCGCAAGCAGGGCGAGGCCGCGCTGATCACCCGCCCGGTGGAGCTGGCCCTGGTGCGCCAGCAACTGGTGGCCGCGCTGGATGCCGGCGGCGGCGCCTCGGGCTTCCTCACCGGCGCCGTGACCTTCTGCACCATGGTGCCCATGCGCAGCCTGCCGTTCCGCCTGGTGTGCCTGCTCGGCCTGGACGACGGCGCCTTCCCCCGGCGCACTCCCGCTGCCGGCTTCGACCTGATCACCCGCCGGCCGCGCCGGGGCGACCGCGCCCGGCGCCTGGACGACCGCTACCTGCTGCTGGAAACCCTGCAGTCGGCCCGCGACGGCCTGTACATCAGCTACGTCGGCCGCGACCCCCGGGACAACGCCGCGCTGCCGCCCTCGGTGCTGGTCAGCGAACTGCTGGAAACCGTCGACCTCACCGCCCACGCCGACGGCGCCCCCGCAAGCCAGCGGGTGCTGGTCAACCACCCGCTGCAGCCCTTCGCCCCCGGCAACTTCGCCGGCGGCGTCCACCGTGGCTATGCCGCCCCCTGGTTCCGCGCCGCCCAGCGCCTGGCCGGCGAACCGCAGCCGGCCACCGCGCCCTTCGCCGAGCCGCTGCCGGCGCCCGACGCCGACTGGCTGACCCTGGAACCCTCGATGCTGGTGCAGTGCTTCCGCCACCCGGCGCGTTTCCTGCTGGAGCAGCGCCTCGGCCTGCACCTGGCCGAGCCCGAGGAAGCCCTCGCCAGCGACGAGCCCTTCGCCCTCGAAGGCCCCGCCTGGCGCGGCCTGCGCCAGCTCGCCCTGGACGCCGTCGAGCGCGGCTGGTCCGAGGCCGACGAGCGCCGCATCGCCCGCGCCGCCGGCTGGCTGCCCAGCGGCGAACTCGGCCACGCCCTGTGGGGCCAGCTGCGCGGCCCGGTGCGTGCCTTCGCCCCCCGGCTGTTCGACGCCCGCCCGGAGAGCGCGCCGCAACCACTGCTGGTGGACCTGGAACTGGCCGGCGTGCGCATCCACGGCTGGCTCGACGGGGTGACCGAAGATGGCCTGTTCGGCTGGCGCCTGAACCGCCTCGGCGAATGGGAGCTGGCGCCCTTCTGGCTGCGCCACCTGCTGCTGAACATCGCCGCGCCCCCCGGCATCGCCCGGGAGAGCCGCCTGCTGTCACCGGCCGGGGACTGGCAGGCCGGCCCCCTGGCCAACGCCCGGCAATTGCTGGAGCCCTGGCTGGTGGCCTACCGCGAGGCCCTCTGCACCCCGCTGCCGCTGATCACCAAGGCCAGCCACGGCTTCGCCTCCGGCTGGCGCAAGCCCGGCCGCAAGGAACCCCTGGAAGCGGCGCGCAGCAAGGCCCGGCTGGCCTGGGAAGGCCTCGACTTCGGCCCCCGTGGCGAATCCCAGGACCCCTGGTACGCCCTCGCCTTCCGCGACCGCGACCCCCTGGACGCACGCTTCGAAACCCTTGCCGAGGCCCTGCTCGGCCCGGCCCTGGATGCCCTGGCCGATGACGGCGAGGAGGACGCATGAGCCTCGACCTGCTCGACTCCCCCTTCGACGGCCGCAGCCTGATCGAGGCCAGCGCCGGCACCGGCAAGACCTGGACCCTGACCGCGCTCTACGCCCGCCTGCTGCTGGAGCGCCAGCTCGGCGTCGGGCAGATCCTGGTGGTCACCTACACCACCGCCGCCACCGCCGAGCTGCGCGAGCGCATCCGCGCGCGCCTGGCGGCGCTGCTGGCCATGTACGAGGGCGCCCCGGCGCCGGACCCGGTGCTGGCCGGGCTGCATGCCCGCTACCCGGGCGAGGACGCCCACCGCCGCCTGCTGCTGGCGGTGCACGGTTTCGACGAGGCGGCCATCTTCACCATCCACGGCTTCTGCCAGCGCGCCCTGCAGGACGCGGCCTTCGAGGCCGGCGGGGATTTCGACAGCGAACTGGCGGCCGACGACCGCGACGTGCTGGACGCCCTGCTCGCCGACCTCTGGCGCGCCGAACTGGCCGCCGCCGAGCCGGCCTGGGCGCGCTTCCTGGCGCAGAAGCGGCTGACCCCGGCCAGCCTGCGCCAGCGCCTGCGCGGGCACCTGGGCAAGCCCTACCTGCGCATCGAGCCCCGCGACGACGCCCCGGGCGACCTGGCCCCGGCCTGCGACGCCTGGGAACACGCCCGCAGCCTGTGGCTGCGCCACGCGGCCAGCTGCCTGGCCGAGCTGGCAGCCTTCGACGGGCTCAACAAGCGCAGCTACGACGCGGCCAAGTTCGCCCTCTGGCACAGCGAGCTGGACGCCTACTTCGCCGACCCGGCGGCGCTCTTCGCCCCGCCGGCGGGGCTGGAGAAGCTCGCCCGCGAGGCGCTGGCCAAGGGCTGCAAGAAGGGCTTCGACCTGCCGGATTACCCGCTCTGCTCGGCCCTGCAAGGCCTGGTGGACGCGCTGGAGGCGGCCAAACCGGCCGGCGAGGCACGGCTGATCGCCCTGCAGGTGCGCCTGCTCGACACCCTCAACCGCGAGCTGCCCCAGCGCAAGGCGGCTCAGCGCCTGCTGGCCTTCGACGACCTGCTCAACCGCCTCGACGAGGCGCTGCAGGGCGAGGCCGGCGACGCCCTGGCCGCCGCCCTGCGCGAGCGCTACCCGGTGGCGCTGATCGACGAATTCCAGGACACCGACCCGGTGCAGTACGCCATCTTCCGCCGCGTCTACCCGGGCGGCGAAGCCGGGGGCGACCTGTGCTTCGTCGGTGACCCCAAGCAGGCCATCTACGCCTTCCGTGGCGCGGACCTGGCCACCTACCTCAAGGCCCGCGACGAGGCCGCCCGGCAGTACAGCCTGGCCACCAACCACCGCTCCGTGCCACGCCTGATCGCCGCGCTGAACCGGGTCTTCGACCGCCCCCGCCCGTTCGCCGAGCCGGGGCTGGACTACCCGCCGGTGGGCGCCAGCGACAAGCCGCGCCCGCAGCTGGTGCTGCCCGAGGGCGGCGCCCCGCTGGAGCTGGTGTGGCTGGGGGACGAGCCCCTCGGCAAGGGCGAGGCCGGCCGCGCGGTGGCCATCGACACCGCCCGCCGCATCGCCGCCCTGCTGGCCGCCAGCGCCGCCGGCCAGGCCTACTTCGAGGCCGACGGCGTGCGCACCCCGCTACGCGGCGGCGACTTCGCCGTGCTGGTGGCCAGCCACCGCCAGGCCGGCGACGTGGCCGCCGAGCTGGCCACCCGTGGCGTGCCCAGCGTGCGCCGTGGCCGCGACAGCGTCTGGCACAGCGAAGAGGCCGCCGAGCTGGCCGCCGTGCTCGCCGCCTACGCCGAGCCGGGGCGCGAGGGCGTGCTGCGCTATGCCCTCTCCACCCGCCTGCTGGGCCGCGACGCCCAGGCCCTGGCCCGCTGCCAGGACGACGAGCACGCCTGGGACGAGGAGCGCGAACGCGCCGAGCGCTACCACCAGTTGTGGCAGCAGCACGGCTTCATGCGGGCCTTCCGCGCCTGGCTCGACGAGCAGGCGGTGGCCGAGCGGCTGATCGCCCTGCCCGACGGCGAGCGGCGCCTGACCAACCTGCTGCACCTGGCCGAACTGCTGCAGGCCGAGAGCCTGTTGCGCCCCGGCCTGGAGCCGCTACTGGCCTGGTTCATCGCCCAGTGCCAGGCCGAGAGCCACGGCGACGACGCCCTGCTGCGCCTGGAAAGCGATGCCGAGCGGGTGCAGATCGTCACCGTGCACACCTCCAAGGGCCTGGAATACCCGCTGGTGTTCTGCCCCTACCTGTGGGACGGCGCGCTGCTGCGCCGGGACGAAGACATCACCTGCCACGCCGAGGACGGCACCCCGCTGCTGGACCTGGGCGGCCCCGAGCTGGAGGCCCACCGCGAGCGCGCCCGCCGCGAGCGCTTCGCCGAACGCCTGCGCCTGGCCTACGTGGCCCTCACCCGCCCCCGCGACCGCCTCTGGCTGCACTGGGGCCCGGTGGCGGTGCCCAAGCCGAAGAAGGACGGCGGCCTGCCCGATGACGGGCTGCACACCAGCGCCCTGGCCTGGCTGCTGCACGGCCGCACCCTGCCCGGCGACGCGCCCCTGGACGAACTGGCCGGCCACCTGGCGGCCCTGGAAGGCCCCGGCCTGCGCAAGGAGCTGGAGGCCCTGGCCGCCGACAGCGCGGGCGACATCGCCGTGGTGCCCCTGCGCGAGGCCGAGGCCAGCGCCCAGGGCGAGCACCGCGCCCCGCCGCCGACGGCCCTGGCGCAGCTGCAGCGCACCCTGCACAGCGCCTGGCGGGTCGGCAGCTTCTCCGGCCTGGCGGCCGGCATGCACATGGAGGCGCCAGACCGCGACGCCTTCTTCGTGCCGCCGGCCACCGACCCGGGCAGCGGCTTCCACGCCTTCCCGCGCGGCGCCCGGGCGGGCACCTGCCTGCACGCCATCCTCGAGGACTGGGTGCGCGGCGAGGGCGAGCTGGCCACGCTGGTGGACACCCACCTCAAGGGCCACGGCCTGCCGCTGGAATGGGCCGAGACCGCGACCCTGCACCTGCGCCAGGTGCTGGACACCGACCTCGACGGCGCCGGCCTGACCCTGGCCGGGCTCGACCCGGCGCGGCGCCTGCCGGAACTGGGCTTCACCTTCCCGGTGCGCCAGCTCGACCTGCACGGCCTGCGCGCGGTGCTGGCGGACCCGGCCCACGGCCTGCCGGCGCCCATGCGCGCGGCGGCCGAGCGCCTGGAGTTCGACACCCTCAACGGCTTCATGAAGGGCTTCATCGACCTCACCTTCGAGCACCAGGGGCGCTGGTACATCGCCGACTACAAGTCCAACTGGCTGGGTCCCGACGCCAGCTACTACGGCGGCGAACGCCTGGAGCAGGCCATCGCCGCCGAGCACTACCACCTGCAGTACCTGATCTACCTGGTGGCGCTGCGGCGCTTCCTGCGCCAGCGCCTGGACGGCTTCGGCCCGGACGGGCTGGGCGGCGCCTACTACCTGTTCCTGCGCGGCATGCCCGACGCCGGGGTGTACTTCCACCGCCCGGACGACGCGCTGCTGGACGCGCTGGACCGGCTGTTCGAGGAGGGCCACCCGTGACGCCTGCCGACCTGCCCCTGGGGCCGCTGGAGCGCTTCTTCGCCGACAGCCTGCTGCACCTGGAGCCCGACGCGCCGTTGCCGGTGCTGGTGGCCGGGGTGCTCTGCTGCCAGGCCCTGGCGGCGGGCGACGTGTGCCTGCCCCTGGCCCGCCTGGCCGGCCAGCGGGTGTTCGACGAGGGCATCGAGGGTTTCGACCTGCCGCCCCTGGACACCTGGCGGGCACAGCTGGCGGCCTCGCCGCTGGTGGCCACGGCCGGCGGTTACGCGCCGCTGACCCTGGACGGCGACCGTCTCTACCTCAGCCGCTACCACGCCTACGAGGCGCGCCTGGCCGAGGCCCTGCTGGGGCTGGCCACCGCCCGCCCGCCGGTGGACGAGGCGCAGCTGGGCGAGTCCCTGGCGCGGTTGTTCGCCCGCAACACCCAGTCGCCGGACTGGCAGCGGCTGGCCGCCGCCCAGGCGGTGCGGCGCAACCTGGCGGTGATCTCCGGCGGCCCCGGCACCGGCAAGACCACCACCGTGGTGCGCCTGCTGGCGTCCCTGCTGGAGCAGCCCGGCGGCGAGCGCCTGGCCATCGGCCTGGCGGCCCCCACCGGCAAGGCGGCGGCACGCATGGCGGAGGCGATCCGCAACGCCAAGGCCGACCTGCCGGTGAGCGACGCGGTGAAGGCCCTGCTGCCGGAGGAGGCGCGCACTCTGCACCGCCTGCTCGGCAGCCACGGCGACAGCCCCCGGGTGCGCCACCACGCCGAGAACCCGTTGCCGCTGGACGTGCTGGTGGTGGACGAGGCCTCGATGGTGGACCTGGCGCTGATGGCCAAGCTGGTGGACGCGCTGCCCCCGGGGGCGCGGCTGATCCTGCTGGGGGACAAGGACCAGCTGGCGGCGGTGGAGGCCGGCGCGGTGTTCGCCGAACTCTGCGAGGGCCGCGGCCTGGACACCACGGCGGCGGCCGAGCTGGAGCGCATCACCGGCCAGCCGGTGCCGGCGGAGACGCCCACCTCGCGCCTGGGGGATTCGGTGGTGCTGCTGACCCACAGCCACCGCTTCGCCGGGGACAGCGGCATCGGCGAGCTGGCGCGGCGGATCAACGCCGGCGACGCCCGCGGTACCCTGGCGCTGCTGCGCGAGGGCCGCGCCGACCTGGCCTGGAACGCCGGGCCGCTGCAGGCCGCGCTGCTGGAGCGCCTGGATGTGGGCTACGCCCCCTTCATCAGTGCGGCGCGCCGGGGCGACCCGACGGCCGCCTTCGCGGCCTTCGCCGAATTCCGCGCCCTCACCGCCCAGCGCGAGGGGCCCTGGGGCGTGGCCGGGATCAACGAGGCGCTGGAGGCGCGCATCAAGCGCCGTCTGGGCATCGCCAGCCGCGAGCGCTGGTACCCGGGACGGGCGGTGATGGTGCGGCAGAACGACTACGCCCTGGGGCTGTTCAACGGCGACGTCGGCATCTGCCTGCCGACCCCCAATGGGCTGCGGGTGTTCTTCGAGGGCGAGGACGGCCACCGGCCCTTCTCCCCGGCCCGCCTGCCCAGCCACGACAGCGCCTTCGCCATGACGGTGCACAAGAGCCAGGGTTCGGAGTTCCGCGAGGTGCTGCTGGTGCTGCCGGAGCAGCCGAGCCCGCTGCTCAGCCGCTCGCTGTTCTACACCGGCATCACCCGCGCCCGGCAGCGGGTGGAGATCTGGGGCCTGCCCCAGCGCCTGGCTGAGGCGGTGAGCACCCGCGCCGAGCGGGCGGCGGGGCTGGCCGAGCGCCTGGCCCGTGAGCCGCAGCCGGCGGCGCCTCCGGCATCGGTGGCCGTTTCTGCGGCTCCGGCGGTATCGGTGCTGCCGGCTGGGGAACAGTTGGATCTGTTCTAGGGTGCTGGAGCGTTTGAGCGGTGGGCTGAAGCCCACCCTACGCCCACCCCACCCTCGCTCTGCGCCTGGCCGAGTCACAGCCTGGGCGGGAACGAGAACGGGGCCCGTGGGCCCCGTTGTCATGACGCGGTGGATCAGTCGATCCGCAGGACCTTGGCGAGGACGATCTTCGGGCCCTTCATCTTCTTGACGATGATGCGCAGGCCTTCGGTCTCCAGCACTTCTTCCTCTTCGGGAACCCGGTTGAGGCTGTCGTAGATCAGCCCGGCGAGGGTGTCGGCTTCGACATGGTCGAGGTCGATGCCGAGCAGGCGCTCGACCTTGAACAGCGGGGTGTCGCCGCGCACCAGCAGCTTGCCGGGCTGGTAGGCGAGCACGCCGCGCTCGGTCTTGCGGTGTTCGTCCTGGATGTCGCCGACCAGCACTTCGAGCACGTCTTCCATGGTCAGGAAGCCGACCACCTTGCCGTCGGCCTCTTCGACCAGGGCGAAGTGCGCGCCGCCCTGGCGGAACTGCTCCAGCAGGCGCGGCAGCGGCATGTGCTTGCTGACGCGTTCCACCGGGCGGGTGAGTTCGGCGAGGTCGAAGGACTCGGGCAGGCTGTCCAGAGCGGACAGGGCCAGGAGCAGATCCTTGATGTGCAGGACGCCGATGAACTCGCCCTTGCGGTCGTCGTAGACCGGGTAGCGGCTGTACTTGTGGCGGCGGATGACGCCGAGGATGTCGGACAGCGGGGCATCGTGCTCCAGGTAGATCAGGTCTTCCCGGGAGTTGGCCCAGTCCACCACTTCCAGCTCGCCCATCTCGACGGCGGAGGCGAGCACGCGCATGTCCTGGTCGCTGGGGTCGCGGGCGCGGCTGGAGTGGAGGATCAGCTTGAGCTCGTCACGGCTGTAGTGGTGCTCGTGGTGCGGGCCGGGCTCGCCCTGGCCGGCGATGCGCAGGATGGTGTTGGCGCTGGCGTTGAGCAGCCAGATGGCCGGGTACATGAGCCAGTAGAAGAGGTACAGCGGCACCGCGGTCCACAGCGACAGCAGCTCGGGCTTGCGGATGGCCCAGGACTTGGGCGCCAGCTCGCCGACCACGATGTGCAGGTAGGAAATGACGAAGAAGGCGGCGAAGAAGGAGATGCCGTGGAGCAGTTTCTCCGACTCCACGCCGACGGCGCTGAGCAGCGGGCCGAGCAGGTGGGCGAAGGCCGGCTCGCCGACCCAGCCGAGGCCGAGGGAGGCCAGGGTGATGCCCAGCTGGCAGGCGGAGAGGTAGGCGTCCAGCTGGTTGTGCACGGTGCGCAGGATGCCGCCGCGCCAGCCGTGCTGGTCGGCGATGGATTCCACGCGGGTGGCGCGCAGCTTGACCATGGCGAACTCGGCGGCAACGAAAAAGCCGTTGAGCAGCACGAGGAAGAGGGCGAACAGGACGAGGCCGAAATCGGCGAAATAGCTGGAGAAGGTGGAGCTTGTGGAAGGGTCCATTAGGGGTCAGGGCTGGCGAATGATCGGCTAAGGGTGAAGGCTGGGCCTTGAGTTTGCAAGCGGGCGGAAGGCCCCGGGAGCATGGGGCCCCGGGGGCGCCGTGATGCCTGTCTCAGCGCTCGCCGGCCACCTGTGCGGGGGGGAAATGGCAGGTGAAGGTGCTGCCGTGGTTGAGCACGGAGCTGATGTCCAGGCGGGCGCGGTGGCGGATCAGCACGTGCTTGACGATGGCCAGGCCCAGGCCGGTGCCGCCGGTGTTGCTGGCGCGGCTGGAGTCGACCCGGTAGAAGCGCTCGGTCAGGCGCGGCAGGTGCTTGGCTTCGATGCCGATGCCGGAGTCCTGCACGGCCAGGTGCGCGCCCAGTTCGTCGCCCCACCAGCGGATGCGGATGTCGCCGCCGTCGGGGGTGTACTTCACGGCGTTGAACACCAGGTTGGAGAAGGCGCTGCGCAGTTCGGCCTCGCTGCCGCGCAGGCGCACGCCGGCGTCGGCCTCCAGTTCGATGCGGTGCTGGCGGCTGCCGGACAGGGCGAGGGCGTCGTGGCGGATGCTCTGCAGCAGGGCCTCGACCTCCACCGGCTGGTTGTCGGAGGGGTAGTCGGTGGCTTCCAGCTTGGCCAGCAGCAGCAGGTCGTTGAGCAGGTTCTGCATGCGCCCGGCCTGCTGGTGCATCTGTTGCAGGGCGCGGCCCCAGCGCGGGTTCACGTCGTCGACGTTGTCCAGCAGGGTCTCCAGGTAGCCGGCGATCACCGTCAGCGGGGTGCGCAGCTCGTGGGAGACGTTGGCGACGAAGTCCTTGCGCATCTGCTCCAGCTGGTGGAGCCGGGTGATGTCGCGCACCAGCATCAGGTGCTCGCGGTTGCCGTACTGGGTGATGTGGAACTGCAGGCGCAGGCGGTCGTTGACCGGTGAGGGCAGTTCGAGGGCCTCGCGGTAGTTCTCCTGCTCGAAGTACTCCTTGAAGCGCGGGTGGCGCACCAGGTTGGTGACCGGCTGGCCGCTGTCCTGGGGGGTCTTGAGGCCCAGCAGGTTTTCGGCGGCGCGGTTCCACCAGTCGAGGTTGCCTTCGCTGTCGAGCATCACCACGGCGTCCTTGAGGGCGGCGGTGGACTCCTGCACGCGGTCGATCACCGCCTGCAGGCGCCCGCGCACGCGCTGGTCGCGGCGTTGCAGGTGGTAGATGCTGTCGAACACTTCGCCCCACAGGCCGTAGCCGTCCGGCGGTGGCTCGTCGGGTTTGTGCTCCTTGAGCCATTTGTGCAGGCGCAGCAGCTGGCTGAGGGTCCAGCCGAGGTAGGCGCCCAGGCCGATCGCCAAGGCCCAGCCGTATTCACCGGAGATGAAGCCGGCGAGGAGGCAGGCACCGAGCAGGAGGATCAAACGGCGGATTACGGCACGGCGCCAGTCCTGGTTCAACGGTCGCGTCCTTGTACGGCGAGGGCTCTAGCCCTTGGTGGAGAAACGATAGCCGGTGCCGCGCACCGTCTGCACCAGGTTCTCGTAGGCGTCGCCCAGGGCCTTGCGCAGGCGGCGGATGTGCACGTCCACGGTGCGTTCCTCGACGTAGACGTTGCCGCCCCAGACCTGGTCCAGCAGCTGGCCGCGGGTGTAGGCGCGCTCCTGGTGGGTCATGAAGAACTGCAGCAGGCGGTATTCGGTGGGGCCCATCTCGGCCGGCTTGCCGTCGATGGTGACGCGGTGGCTGATGGGGTCCAGCAGCAGGCCGCCGATCTCGATGGGGGCTTCGCTGTCGGTGGGGCCGGCACGGCGCAGCACGGCCTTGAGGCGGGCCACCAGTTCGCGGGGCGAGAAGGGCTTGGTGATGTAGTCGTCGGCGCCGACTTCCAGGCCCTGGATCTTGTTGTCCTCCTCACCCTTGGCGGTGAGCATGATGATCGGGATGTCGCTGGTCAGGTCGTCGCGCTTCAGGCGCCGGGCCAGTTCGATGCCGGAGGTGCCGGGGAGCATCCAGTCCAGCAGGATCAGGTCGGGCTTGCGGTCGATGATGCTGGCGTGGGCCTGCTGGGTGTTCTCCGCCTCCAGGCACTCGTAGCCGGCCATTTCCAGGGCCACCGCGATCATTTCGCGGATCGGTGCTTCGTCGTCGACGATCAGGATGTTCTTGCCAACCATGTATCCGCCTCGGGTCGCTGGTTCTGAGGGTTTGCGCGCATTAGATAACGGAATTATTGCAGTGATATGACACGGCCGTGGCGGAGACGACGGCCGTGCCGGGCGCGTGCTCAGCGCAGGGCGTAGTCGGCCACCACGCCGATGAAGATCGCCAGGCCCGCCCAGTGGTTGTGCAGGAAGGCCTTGAAGCAGGCCTGCGGGTCGCGGTCGCGGGTGCTGTGGAATTCCCAGGCGAAGCAGGCCAGGGCACCGAGCAGGCCGAGGTGGAAGTACAGGCCCAGTTCGAAGCGGCTGCCGGCCAGCAGCAGACACAGCAGGGCGAGGCCCTGGAGGGTGGCGATGATCGCCCGGTCGGCGTCGCCGAAGAGGATGGCGGTGGACTTGATGCCGATCTTCAGGTCGTCCTCGCGGTCGGTCATGGCGTAGTAGGTGTCGTAGGCCACGGTCCACAGCAGATTGGCGATGTAGATCAGCCAGGCGGTGGCCGGCAGTTCGCCGGTGGCGGCGGTGAAGGCCATGGGGATGCCCCAGGAGTAGGCGGCGCCCAGCACCACCTGGGGGTAGAAGGTGTAGCGCTTCATGAAGGGGTAGCAGGCGGCCAGGGCCACGGCGCCGAAGGACAGCCAGACGGTGGTGGCGTTGGTCAGCAGCACCAGGCCGAAGGCGATGGCCAGCAGCACGGCGAAGAACACCAGGGCTTCCTTCGGGCGGATGGCGCCGGTGGCCAGGGGGCGGGCGTGGGTGCGGGCGACGTGGCCGTCGAAGTTGCGGTCGGCGTAGTCGTTGATGGCGCAGCCGGCGGCGCGCATGACGGCGACGCCGAGGACGAAGACCAGCACGTTCTTCAGGCTGGGGTGGCCGTCGGCGGCGATCCACACGGCCCAGAGGGTGGGCCAGAGCAGCAGGTAGACGCCGATGGGACGGTCGAGCCGGGCGAGCTGGACGAAGTCCCAGGCACGCGGGTGCAGGCGGTTGAGCGATCGCAGGAACTGGATGTACATCGGGGGCCTCCGCTGGACGTGCGGCGGATTATACGGCCTCGATTCCGGCCTGCCGCCACAGCGTGGGGAGGAATATCTCGGCCACCAGCACGCCCAGCCCGTCGCGGCGGAAGCAGGAGCGGCGGCCCCAGAGGCGTTCCTCGCGCACGTCGGCCGGCAGCAGCGACGCCGGGTAGCGGGTGACTTCGATGGCGCCGCGGGCGAAGGCGCGGTCGCTGAACAGCAGCTCGCCGAGGGAGCGGCCGCCGAGGTCGGCCAGGGCCAGGCCGGAGCCTTCCAGGGCCTTGCGGGCGGCGACGCTGCGGGCGAAGACCCAGGGTTCGCCATGGCCGCGCAGGTACACCTCGCGCACCCAGCCCTGGCTGCCGTCGGGCACGCCGAGGGCCTGGCATTCGTCGCTGCGCAGCACCTGCCAGGCTTCGTGGAGCGGGGTGACGCTGAAGGCGCCCTGGGCCTGTGCGGTGAGGCGGCGGGTCAGCGACCCCTGGTCGAACAGCCAGTCGCGCACCTCGGCAGCGGGCGCGGGGTGCAGCTGCTGGGCGCTGAGCCAGCGGGGCGGGTGGACGAGGACGGCGTTCGACACGATGGACCTGCGGGGGGGCTTGGGCGGCGCGGGAGTGTAGCACGCAGCCCGGCGCGCTCCGGACGGGCCCGGTTGTCACAGGGCGGTGGTCGGCGGGCGTCTTGGCGCTGCCCGGCGATTGGGTTAGGTTGCGCGCGCAACCGTGAGTTTCCCGAGGCAGATATGAAGAAATGGCAATGCGTGGTCTGCGGACTGATCTATGACGAAGCCCAGGGCTGGCCGGACGACGGCATCGCCCCCGGTACCCGCTGGGAAGACGTGCCGGCCGACTGGCTGTGCCCGGATTGCGGCGTGGGCAAGCTGGACTTCGAGATGATCGAGATCGGCTGATCCTCCCGGGCCCCCGCGTTCTGCGTGGGGCCCTGTTTCTCTCCCTCCCCGTTCCTGATACCCCTGGTCACGCCCCAACCTCCGTCGGGGCGCGCGGCTGCCTGCTTGGCGAGCGCGGGCGGTTTGGAGTAGGTTCGGCCGATCGTTCCCGCTGGGGTGGAGGTGCGTGTGCGCAAGTGGCAATGCGTGGTGTGCGGCTTCATTTATGACGAGGCCCTGGGGCTGCCCGAGGAGGGCATCGCCCCCGGTACGCGCTGGGAGGATGTCCCGGCGGATTGGGTCTGCCCTGATTGCGGGGTGGGCAAGGTGGACTTCGAGATGATCGAGATCCGCTGAGTCCTGGTGGTTTTCTGAGCGACGGCCTGCGGGCCGTCGCGTCGTTTTTCGTCCTAGGAGTGAGTGATGAGTGCACCTGTGGTGATCGTCGGGACCGGCCTGGCCGGCTACAACCTGGCCAAGGAGTTTCGCAAGCTGGACGGCGAGACGCCGCTGTTGCTGATCAGTGCCGACGACGGCCGCTCCTATTCCAAGCCGATGCTGTCCACCGGCTTTGGCAAGAACAAGGACGCCGACGGCCTGGCGATGGCCGAGGCCGGCGCCATGGCCGAGCAGCTGAAGGCGGAGATCCGCACCCACACCCGCATCACCGGCATCGACCCGGGGCACCGGCAGATCTGGATCGGCGAGGAGGCCGTGGCCTACCGCGACCTGGTGCTGGCCTGGGGCGCCGAGGTGATCCGTGTACCGGTGGAGGGCGATGCGGGGGACGCGGTGTTCCCCATCAATGACCTGGAAGACTATGCGCGCTTCCGCGCAGCGGCCGCCGGCAAGCGCCGGGTGCTGATCCTCGGCGCCGGGCTGATCGGCTGCGAGTTCGCCAACGACCTGACCCTGGGCGGCTACGAGGTGGAGGTCGTCGCCCCCTGCGAGCAGGTCATGCCCGGCCTGCTCCACCCGGCGGCGGCCGGTGCCGTGCAGGCGGGGCTGGAGGCCATCGGCGCGCGCTTCCACCTGGGGCCGGTGCTCGCCAGCCTGAACCACGCTGGCGAGGCGCTGGAGGCGCACCTCTCCGACGGCACCCACCTCAGCTGCGACCTGGTGGTCTCCGCCGTGGGCCTGCGTCCGCGCACCGCCCTGGCAGCGGCTGCGGGCCTGGACGTGAACCGCGGCGTGGTGGTGGATCGCGAGCTGCGCACCTCCCACTCGAACATCTACGCGCTGGGGGATTGCGCGGAAGTGGACGGCATCAACCTGCTCTACGTGATGCCGCTGATGGCCAGCGCCCGGGCCCTGGCGCAGACCCTGGCCGGCACGCCGACGGCGGTCAGCTACGGGCCGATGCCGGTGACGGTGAAGACCCCGGCCTGCCCGCTGGTGGTCTCGCCGCCGCCCCGTGGCCTGGACGGCGAATGGACGGTGGAAGGGGCCGGCGCGGACATCAAGGCGCTCTGCCGCGATGCCTCCGGGCGCCTGCTGGGCTATGCGCTCACCGGCGCGGCGGTGCAGGAGAAGCTCGCGCTGAACCGTGAACTGCCGCCGGTCTTGGCATGAACGGCCGGCCTTCTGTCGGATCCGCCCTCGGCTTGTAGGTCAAAACTGTCGGACAACACTGGCGCGGGCCTTTGTGGCATGCCATCCTCCCCGAGGTCTGCCGCAGCGCAGAGCTGTTGCGGCGCCTTGGGCGCTGTTCTGGATGAACAGCACGGACACAAAAACAACAAACCGTCACAGAGGCATCTATGCGTAAACCGGAACTCGCCGCCGCCATCGCCGAGAAGGCCGATCTCACCAAGGATCAGGCCAATCGTGTTCTCAACGCCGTTCTCGAAGAAATCACCAACGCGCTGCACCGCAAGGACAGCGTGACCCTGGTCGGTTTCGGCACCTTCGTGCAGCGCCACCGTGGTGCTCGCACCGGCAAGAACCCGCAGACCGGCCAACCGGTCAAGATCAAGGCCAGCAACACCGTGGCCTTCAAGCCGGGCAAATCCCTCAGGGACTCGATCAACTAAGGACAGTGTTCCCGGGGCCCCCAGCCGGCCCCGGGAGCGTTTCAACCCATCTCCAGGCTGGGCTGTAGTCCCGCTCGCAAACCGCTACAATGCGCGCCCGTTCCCCTTCCGACCGAGGCGCTCGCCGATGAAATTCCGACTCCTGCTCTGGGTCCTGGGCCGCATGATGGCCAAGGCCAGCCGTGACAATGCCGCCTTCCGCGAGCAACTGGCCGGCAAGGACCTGGTGTTCCAGCTGCATACCCTCGATGGCAAGGTGGCCCGTCACTTCGTGGTCAAGGACCAGCGCGTCACCAGCAAGCGCGGCGTGGCGGCTTCGCCGGCCTTCGCCATCGGCTTCAAGGATGGCGCCTACGGGTTCGCCACCATGAACGCCAAGAACAAGCAGCTGGCCTTCATGCAGGGCATCCAGAACAAGGACATCCAGATCCAGGGCAACCCGGCGCTGGTGCTGTGGTTCCAGGGCCTGACCAAGCATCTGGTGCCGAAGAAGAAGCCCGCCGACAAGCAGGCGGCCTGAGCCCCTCCGCTGGTGAGCCTCCAGGCGTTTCGCTAGGCTGAACAGGCGCGTTCCGCGAGGCGCGCGCCCGCGTCGTCCTGATGGAAGCCTGCCCATGCGAGTCCTGATCGCCCTGCCCCTGCTGCTCGCCAGCGCCGCTGCCTTCGCAGCCCCCACACCCCCTGCCCCCGCCCAGCTGGACCGTGCCTTCGAACTGGCCGGCGTGCGCCTGCTCTGCGAGCAGAGCGGCACGCTGTTGCAGCGGGGCGCCCCCGAGTCTTATCAGAAGCAGCTGGCCAGCGCCTTTGCCGCCGAGGCGGTGTGCGCCGACCTGGCGGCGGCCGTGGCCCCTCGGCTGGAGGCGGCGCAGCTGGCCGAGGTCGAGCAGGCGCTGGACAGCGAGCTGGCCCGGCGCTTCACCGCCGCCGAGCGCGAGGTGGACGACGGGCTGGTGGATTACCGCAAGCAACTGGCCGACAAGCCGCCCCGGGCCGACCGCGTGGAGCTGGTGCACCGCCTGGACCGCGCGGCCCGCACCACCGACCTGGCGGCCCTGCTGCGCTACGAGGTGGGCAAGACCCTGGCGCTGCTCAGCCTGCGCCAGCGAGGCGAGCGCATCAGCGAGCCGGCCCTGGCCCAGCAGACCGCCCAGCAGGCCGAGGGCATCCACGCCAGCAGCGTCCAGGCGGTGGAGTCCTTCATGCTCTATGCCTACCGGCAGATGCCCAGCGAGCAGGTCCAGGCCTATGCCGAACTCTACGAGCGGCCGGCCGTGAAGCGCCTGCTGGATGCGAGCCTGGAGGCCCTGCCCGGGGTCTTCGCCAAGCGCCGGGCGTTGCTCAAGTAGCCGGCGGTTCCGCGCGCAACAAAAAGGGCCCCGAGGGGCCCTTTTTCGTGATGCAGATGGCTCAGTGGTTGAACTGGGAGGCGAGCTCGCGCAGCGCGGCTTCGGCTTCGAGCACCTTGTTCACGGCGTCGTCGGCCTTCTCCCGGGACAGGCCCAGGCGCTCGAACAGCTCGTCCGGCAGGGCGATCTGCGGGCCCATGCCGATGCCCCGCTGGCGCAGCAGGCCGACGGCCAGGGTGACCAGGTTGGGGTAGGCGTGGTTGGCGCCGTCGTAGTTCGGGTCATGCTGGAAGCGCAGGGCGGCGGAGAGCTCCTCGGGCATGTCCCAGAAGCGCATCAGCCAGCTGCCGATCTGCTCGCGGGTGATGCCCAGCAGATGCTGCTCGATGTAGCTGTGGGGCAGGTGCGGGTTCACTTCCAGGTGCCGGCAGATCAGCGAGAAGTGCGGCGGGAAGACGTGGGCCAGGACCAGGTAGCCGAAGTTGTGCAGCAGGCCGCCGAGGTAGGTGAGGCCGGCCTCCGGGCGCTGGGCACGGGGGATGGCGCGGGTCAGGCCTTCGATCACGGCGGCGGTGTAGACCGCCTGCTGCCAGTAGGGCGTGGCCTGCTGGGGCTGGTCCTTGGGCAGGCTCAGGGTCTTGCCCAGAGCCAGGCCGAGGGCCAGGTTGATCACCAGGTCGAAGCCCAGCACGCGGACGATGGCGTCCTCCACCGAGCGGATCTTGCCCGGCGCGGCGTAGTACGGCGAGGCGGCCCAGCTCACCACCTGGGCGGCCAGGGCCGGGTCGGTCTCCACCACGCCGGTGATGTCGTCGACGGTGGCATTGGGGTCGACCCGCAGCTTGATGATCTTCTGCGCGGTTTCCGGCAGCGGCGGGATCTCGATGGTTTCCTCGAGGCGCTGCTGGATGCGTCGGGCGGTGAAGGCCTGGACGGCCTGGCTGATCTCGGCGCGGTCGTCGTCCGGGCGGTCGAGGTTCAGGCGGATGCCCTCCAGCGGCTCGCCGAAGCGGGCGGCGCTGGCCTTGCTGAGCAACTGGCGGTACTGCTCGGTGGGGATCTCCAGCACCAGGCCGGTGTGCCCGGAGTCGATCAGCAGCGAGGGTTCCTGCAGCAGGCGCTCGTCGTACAGGCACGGCGAGCTGGTCAGCGGCGGCAGGGCCGGCAGGGTGTTCAGGTCGTGCTTGCCGAGCATGCGCTCGAAGCGCTCGGGCTTGATGGTGACCAGCTTGCGGCCGGTGAGCTCGGCGAGGCGGTTCAGGTCCAGCAGCTGGCTGCGCGGGTAGAGCACCAGCAGGGCGCCGACGGCATCCTCCAGAAGCACCGCCTGGACCCGGCGCTCGGCCGGCAGGTCGGGCGTGTCGGCGCGGACCTGGCTGGCGATGCCCAGCTTGTCCAGCAGTTGCAGGATCACGTCGGGTGCGTGGGGTTCCTGGTCCGGGGCGAATGCGACTTCGGTCATGGCGTTATCCGGCTTCAAAGCGACTGCCCGGAGTATAACGAGCAGCCATCAGGACTGATGGGTCAGGCGACCGGCGCACTGTGCGCTGGATCACACTTGCCCGTATTGCTGGCCGTGTCTCAGCCAGCGCTCCAACAACGGACTCACATGCTGCGGCCAACGTTCCATCAGGGCCAGGGCGGCGTCGCGCACGGCCGGCAGCAGGTCGGCATCGCGCATCAGGTCGGCCACCTTGAACTGCAGCAGGCCGGTCTGGCGGGTGCCGAGCATCTCGCCGGGGCCGCGCAGTTCCAGGTCCTTCTCGGCGATGACGAAGCCGTCGCAGGTCTCGCGCATGATGCCCAGGCGCTCGCGGCCCAGCTGCGACAGCGGCGGGTGGTAGAGCAGCACGCAGTGGCTGGCGGCGCTGCCCCGGCCGACGCGCCCGCGCAGCTGGTGCAACTGAGCCAGGCCGAGGCGCTCGGGGTTCTCGATGATCATCAGGCTGGCGTTGGGGACGTCAACGCCCACCTCGATCACGGTGGTGGCCACCAGCAGCTGCAGTTCGCCGCGCTTGAAGGCGTCCATCACGGCGGCCTTCTCGGGGGCCTTCATGCGCCCGTGGATCAGGCCGACGCGCAGGTCGCCGAGGGCCAGGGAGAGTTCCTCGTAGGTGGTCTCGGCGGCCTGGCAGGTCAGCTCCTCGGACTCCTCGATCAGGGTGCAGACCCAGTAGGCCTGGCGCCCTTCATGGCAGGCGGCGCGTACGCGTTCGATGACTTCCTCGCGGCGGTTGTCGGCCACCAGCACGGTGTTCACCGGCGTCCGTCCGGGGGGCAGCTCGTCGAGGATGGAGGTGTCCAGGTCGGCGTAGGCGCTCATGGCCAGGGTCCGCGGGATGGGGGTGGCGGTCATGATCAGCTGGTGCGGGCTGAGGCGGCCGTCGATGCCCTTGCGGCGCAGGGCCAGGCGTTGCTGCACGCCGAAGCGGTGCTGTTCGTCGATGATCACCAGGGCCAGGCGGCGGTAGGTCACTTCGTCCTGGAACAGCGCGTGGGTGCCGACCACCATCGGGGCGCCGGCAGCGATGCGTTCGAGGGCGGCGGCACGGGCCTTGCCCTTGAGCTTGCCGGCGAGCCAGGCGACTTCGATGCCCAGCGGCTCCAGCCATTTGCTGAAGTTGAGGTAGTGCTGCTCGGCGAGGATCTCGGTGGGGGCCATCAGCGCCACCTGGTAGCCGGCCTCCAGGGCCTGCAGGGCGGCCAGGGCGGCGACCACGGTCTTGCCGGCGCCGACGTCGCCCTGCACCAGGCGCAGCATGGGCTCGGGCTGGGCGAGGTCGTAGGCGATCTCGGCGGCGACGCGCTGCTGGGCGCCGGTGGGCTGGAAGCCCAGGTTGGCCAGGTAGCGACGGGGCAGGTCCTTGGCCGGGGGTAACTGCGGTGCGGCCTGGGCCCGTTGCTGTTCGCGCAGGCGTTGCAGGGAAAGCTGGTGGGTGAGCAGTTCCTCGAAGGCGAGGCGGTGCTGGGCCCAGTGGCGGCCTTCGGCGAGCTCTTCGAGGTCGGCATCCGGCGGCGGCCGGTGCAGGTAGCGGATGGCTTCGTCCAGCGGGCCGAGGCGGTAGTCGCGCGCCAGTTCGTCCGGCAGCCAGTCGGGCAGGCTGTGGGGGCCGAGGCGTGCCAGGGCGAGCTGGCTGAGGTTGCGCAGGCGTTGCTGGGTCAGCCCTTCGGTGGTCGGGTAGATGGGTGTGAGGGTCTGTTCCACCGGCGGCGGCTCGTCGCCGTTCAGGGCGCGGTACTCGGGGTGGTAGATCTCCAGGCCGGAGGCACCGGGGCGGACCTCGCCGTAGCAGCGCAGCTGGGTGCCACGCTTGAGGCCGTCCCGCTGGGCGTTGCTGAAGTGGTAGAAGCGCAGGCTCAGCGAGCCGCTGCCGTCATGCAGGCGCACCAGCAGGCTGCGGCGCTTGCCCATGACCACATCGGCGCCGGTCACCTGGCCTTCGATCACGGCATCCTGGCCGGGGCGCAGGGCGCCGATGGGCACCACGCGGGTGCGGTCCTGGTAGCGCAGCGGCAGGTGGAAGAGGATGTCCTGGAGGTTCTCCAGGCCGACCCGGGCGAGCTTTTCGGCCAGCGCCTCGCCCACCCCCTTGAGCGCGGTGACCGGGACCTGTGCCAGTTCGGTCATGTGGCGCTGGGTTCGCCTTCAGCCTGGGGGCGGGCGACCGAGCAGAGGCGGATGGAGTCGGCCAGCACTTCGATGGCGCGGGGGCGCGGGAAGCTGGCGCGCCAGGCGATGGCCACGGTGCGGAACGGCACCGGCGGGGTCAGCGGGCGGACCTCGATGACGCCGGGGGCGTAGTGGTGGCTGTCGACGGCGGAGAACGGCAGGATCGAGACGCCCAGGCCGGAGGCGACCATGTGGCGGATGGTCTCCAGGGAGCTGGATTCCACGGTGGTGTGGCGGGCGGTTTCCTCGCTGCCCTTGCGCAGGGTCGGGCAGGCTTCCAGCACCTGGTCGCGGAAGCAGTGGCCCTCGCCGAGCAGCAGCAGGCTCTTGTCGTTGAGCAGCTCGCTGTCGATGGTCTTCTTCGCCGTCCAGGGGTGGTCGGCGGGCAGCAGCACGTAGAAGGGCTCGTCGTAGAGCGGCTTGGTCAGCACGTCGGCTTCGGCGAACGGCAGGGCGATGATGATCGCGTCCAGCTCGCCGGTGCGCAGCTTGTCGCGCAGGACGTGGGTAAAGTTCTCTTCGATGTACAGCGGCATCTGCGGGGCGACCCGGTGCAGCTGGGGAATCAGGTGCGGGAACAGGTAGGGGCCGACGGTGTAGATGGCGCCGAGCTTGAGCGGGGCGGCCAGCTGGTTCTTGCCGGCCTGGGCCAGCTCGCGGATGCCCTGGGCCTGTTCGAGGACCTTCTGGGCCTGGGTGACGATGCCCTCACCGACCGGCGTCAGGCGCACGGCGCTCTTGCTGCGCTCGAAGATCAGTACGCCCAGTTCGTCCTCGAGCTTCTTCACCCCGACGGAGAGGGTCGGCTGGCTCACGTGGCAACGTTCGGCGGCACGCCCAAAATGCTGTTCCTGGGCGAGGGTGACGATGTAGCGCAGTTCGGTGAGGGTCATAGCGATTTTCCATTGAAGAGGCGCAAGCATAGCGGCTGCAGTCAATGGAACCAACCGCTGTGCCGCCCCGGGCGGGGCGGCGGTCGCTCAGCGGCGATCCTTGCGCAGGGAGTAGACGAAGGGGGCCGTCACTTCCCGTGCGCCGTTGACCAGGATCTCCGGCGGCGGCGGGGGCAGCGGCTGGGCGCGGCGGATCATTTCCAGTGTGGCGCGGTCCAGCGAGGCGCTGCCGGACTTGCCGGTGAGGGTGTAGGCCAGGACCTTGCCTTCGGCGTCCACCGTGAAGCTCAGGCGGTTGACGCCTTCGATGTTGCGACGGCGGGCGTCCTCCGGGTAGCGCTTGTACTTGGCCAGGTGCGCCAGCAGCTTGCTCTGCCAGGTTTCGCGGGCCTGGGTCATGGCGCTGGCCATGCTCTCCTGCTGGGCGGCGGGCTTGGCGTCGCTGGGCGGTGCCGGCGGCGTGGGTGCGGCCACCTGCTCCTTGGGCGACTCCTGCTCCTGGGGCTTCTGCTCGGGCTTGGGCTCCGGGGGCTTGGGCTTCGGCGGTTTCGGCTTGGGTTTGGGCTTCGGCGCGATGGCGATGGTCGGCTTGGGCGCTTCGGCCAGCTTCGGCAACGGCTCGGGCTCCGGCTCCACCTGGGGCGGTGGCGGCGGGGCGGGTGGCGGCGTGGGGGCCGGCAGCGGTTCGAGCTGCACCATCATGGCCGGCGGCGGCAGCTCGATGGGCTCGGCGCTGACCTTCCAGAACAGGGCCCAGCAGAACAGGGCGACGTGCAGGCCGAGCACCACCAGCAGGCTGATGGCCCAGGACAGGTTTCGCTTTGCCTGGCTCATCTAGTTCCCGACCGTCTCGAGTCCCACCAGGCCGATCTTCAGGTAGCCGGCGCCGCGCAGGGCGTCCATCACTTCCATCAGCCGGCCATAGTCCACCGCCTTGTCGCCACGGACGAAGATGGTCTTTTCCTTGTCGCCGCCGGTGCGCTGGTCGAGCACGGCAGCCAGTTGCGCCTGGTTCACCGGGTCGTTGTCCAGGAACAGGCTCTTGTCTTCCTTGATGCTCAGGTAGATGGGCTTGTCCGGGCGTGGCGCGGGCTTGGCGGTGGAGGCTGGCAGGTCGACCTTGATGTCCACCGTGGCCAGGGGCGCCGCGACCATGAAGATGATCAGCAGCACCAGCATGACGTCGATGAATGGGGTGACGTTGATCTCGTGGCTTTCCTGGAGATCGTCACCGCCTTCGTTCAGATGCAGTCCCATGGATCAGCCCACTTTGACCATGTGCGGGGCCGGCGCGCGGTCGGCCGGCGGGTGGTCCAGGTCACGGCTGACCAGCAGCAGGACCTGGGCGGAGGCGTCCGCGACCTGGGCCTTGTAGCCGGTGATGGAACGGGCGAAGACGTTGTAGATGACCACGGCGGGGATGGCCGCGACCAGGCCCATGGCGGTAGCCAGCAGGGCTTCGGCGATGCCGGGGGCGACCACGGCGAGGTTGGTGGTCTGGGATTTGGCGATGCCGATGAAGCTGTTCATGATGCCCCACACGGTGCCGAACAGGCCGACGAAGGGCGCGGTGGAGCCGATGGTGGCGAGCACGCCGGTGCCCATGCTCATCTTGCGGCCGCTGGCGGCGACGAGGCGCTCCAGGCGGAAGCTGACGCGTTCCTTGATGCCGTCCTTCTCGCGGGTGTTGGTCGAGAGCTTCAGCTCGTCGAGGGCGTCCTGCACCAGCACCTGGGACAGGTTGTTCGGGGCGGCGGTCTTGTCGGCGGCTTCCGGCAGGTTGCGCGCGGCCTTCAGGGCCACCAGCTCGCGGCGCAGGCGGCGCTTGGCACCGAGCAGCTCGATGCTCTTGGCCAGCCAGATGGTCCAGGTGAGGATCGAGGCGAGCACCAGGCCGATCATCACGCCTTTCACCACGATGTCGGCGTTCTGGTACATGCCCCAGGGCGACAGGTCGTGGGCCGGCAGGCCTTCTTCGACGGCTTCGGGCGCGGTACCGGCCAGGGCGGCGGCGAGGTCGTTGCCCAGGTTCAGGCCCTGGTCGATGGCGGCGAGGGTCTTGTCGATCTCTTCCGGGGCAACGCCCTGTGCCTGCAGCGTCTGGCGGGCGGTGTCGCGGATCTGCTCCGGGGTGGCCTGGGGGCCGAGGGCCTGGAGCGTGCTCAGCAGTTCGGCGTTGGCCGGTGCGGCGGGCGCGCTGGCGATCGGCTGTGCACCTTCGGTCGGCGCGGTAGCGCTCGGCGTTGCGGCTGGCTGGGCGCTGGCCGTAGCGGCAGCTGGTGCAGTGGGCTCTTCGGCGAAGGCTGCGCCGGCGGGCAGCAGGGCCAGGCCGAACAGGAGCGCCGCCAGGGGGCGGGCGCGACGGGAGAACGAAGCGGGCTGGGCGTTGGGTGCAATAGGTTTCATGGCCGGACCTGAAGGTTAATTGCGGTTTCGCCCGCCGTTGAGGAGCCGTCGCGGACAAAGGTGGAGCATTATTGCAAGTAATTCTTGTTTGTAAAAGTGATAATGTAACCCCTCTGCCGCGATCCGGACGGACGCGCGCGATTTCGCATCACCCCGCCCCAGTCCTTGTTCTCAGCACTTTTACGGAGACGCTCCCATGTCCGAATCCCCGCGTTTGCTCATTGCCGGCTGTGGCGATGTAGGCAGCCGACTGGCCCTGAGGATGTTGGCTGAAGGCTGGCGGGTCCACGGCCTGCGGCGAAATGTCTCGGCGCTGCCGGCGGGCGTGCTGCCCATCGCGGGTGACCTGGAGCGCGCCGAGCGGCCGGTCGACTGGCCGACGGACGCGCTCGATGCGGTGGTGTTCTGCGTGGCGGCGAGCCGCCATGACGAGGAAGGCTATCGCGCGGCCTACGTCGAGGGCCTGCGCCACGTGCTGGCCTGGTTGCGCGAGAGCGGGCAGCAGCCCCGGCGCCTGCTGTTCGTCTCCAGCAGCGGCGTCTACGGGCAGCGCGATGGCGAGTGGATCGACGAAGACGCCCCCGCCGAGGCGGATGGCTATTCGGGTCGCGTCATGCGCGAGGCCGAGCAGCTGGCGCTGGACAGCGGCCTGCCGGCCACCCTGGTGCGCCTGACCGGGCTCTACGGGCCGGGCCGCGAGTGGCTGCTGAACCAGGTGCGCATGGGTTACCGGGTGGCGAGCGAGCCGCCGCTCTACGGCAACCGCATTCACGTGGACGATGCCGCTGGCCTGCTGGCCCACCTGCTGCGTGTTGAACAGGCCGGGACGCCGCTGGCGTCCTGCTACCTGGGCGTGGACGATGCGCCGGCACCGCTTGATGAGGTGGTGGCCTGGCTGCGCGAGCGCCTGGGGGTGACGCACTGGTCGGAGTCCTCCACCGTGCGTCGGGCCGGCAGCAAGCGCTGCAGCAATGCCCGGGCCCGGGCGTTGGGTTGGGAGCCGCAGTACCCCAGCTTCCGCGAGGGCTACGCGGCGATCCTCAAGGACGCCTGAGGTGGATGCCAACCGGCTGCTGGCCAAGGCCTGGCTGCCTGGGGTCGAGCTGTTCCATGCCGACTTCTCCGGCCAGCCCTTTGGTCGTCACAGCCACGATGCCTTCGCCATCGGTGCCATCCTGCATGGCGTAGGCGGCTACCAGTGCCGGGGTGCGCGGCATGCCCTGCCCGCCGGCACCCTGTCGCTGATGAACCCGGAGGAGCCTCACACGGGACACGCCGAGTCGCCTCGGCTGGTGTACCGGATGCTCTACGTGGAAGAAGCCCGCCTGCCGGCCCTGCTCGGGCGCAAGGCCCTGCCACGGGGGTTTGGCGCGCTCAACCCGGGCGATGACGGTGCCGTGGCCCAGGCCTTGGCACGCCTGGCCGGGGAGTTCGAGCGAGGCGACGCACTGGCGCTGGAAAGCGAGCTGCTGGAGCTGCTGGAGCTGGTGTTCGTGCGTCATGGGGGGCTGCGCCCCACGGGCATCGGTGCGCGCGACGGCGGGGTGACCGCCCAGTTGCGCGATTACCTGGAGTCGCACTACCGCGAGGCAGTGAGCCTGGAGCACCTGGCCAGCCTGCTGCAGCGCCATCCACGCCACCTGATCGAGGCGTTCCGCCGTGCCTACGGAGTGCCGCCCCACACCTACCAGCTGCAGCGCCGGGTGCGCGAGGCGAAGCAGCGGCTGCTGGCAGGCGAACCCTTGGCGAGTCTGGCGCTGGAGCTGGGGTTCTACGACCAGGCGCACTTCTCCAGCACCTTCCGCCGTTTCACCGGGGTGACGCCTGGCCGTTTCCGCCGCGAGGCGCTGCGCTGACGGGCGCCCTGCCCGACCCGACTTTCTTCCAATACGCGAGCACCGGGCCCTGGCGAGACTCCACCGCCTTGCCGTGGAGGTCATATGCTCGCTCTGTTCCTGCTGGTCGCCAGCACCCACTTCGCTGCCCTGCTGTCGCCCGGTCCGGATTTCTTCCTCTTGCTTCGCGCGGGGCTCACCCGTGGGCGCCTGCACGCCGCCGGCTGTGCCTGGGGCATCGCGTTGGCGAACCTGGCGAGCATGCTGCTGGTATTGCTGGCGCTGAGCCTGCTGCCTGCGGAGGGCTGCTGGGTGTGGCGCGCCCTGCAGCTGCTGGGTGGGGGCTACTTCCTGTGGCTGGGCGCTCAGGCCTTGATGGCGCGGCGCCGGCTCGACCTGCCCGAAGCCAGCGCGGAAGCGGGTCTTGGCTCCTGGCGAAGGGGCGTGCTGGAAGGGTTGCTGGCCAGCAGCGTCAATCCGAAGTTGCCGATCTTCTATGCCGGGCTGTTCGGGGTGCTGCGCTCGGCGCAGATGCCCGACTGGGGCCTGGCCCTGTGCATGGCCTGGATGACCCTGGTGGTGCTGGGCTGGGACCTGGGGCTGGTGCGCCTGGTGTCACACCGCCGCTGGCAGGCCTGGCTGCAACGGCGGGTGGTGGCGCTGGATCGGCTGTGTGGCGGGCTGCTGGCGTTGCTGGGGGGCTGGCTGGTGGTCGGGGCTTTCTAGCCGCTGCCGGGCTTTACTGGCGCTCCAGCACCCAGGCGCGCTTGCCGGGGTAGTACTCGGGCATCTCGTCGATCTGGGCGCGGTTGCCGGTCTCTAGGATCTCCAGGCGGTTGCCGTCGTGGACGAAGATCCAGGGTGCGCCCTGGTCACCGAGTTGCAGCCACATGCTGTCGTTCTCGCCGCTCATGGCGGCGCAGTCGCCAGCCAGGCAGAGGGCGAAGCGGTCGGCGCCGGGTAGCCCTTCCAGGCGACCGTCGGGGTGGAACAGTACCAGGCCGCCCTGCCCCGTGCCTTCGAGGATCTTCCAGGTGCCGCCGAGGTAGGTCTTGTAGAGGGCGTACTCGAAGCTGCTGCCTTCCGGTGCGCCGTCGGCGGCGGGTTCGGCCGGGCGTACGAAGTGCTGTTCGGGGAAGTTCTCGCTGGCTTCCTGGATCAGCTGGCGCCCCTTGAGGTTCAGGTGCTCGTGGTAGTCGTCGCCGTAGAAGTCCACCTGCCAGCGGCCCTTGCCCTGGGGGACCAGGCGGCCCTCGCCCAGTTCGAAGCCGTTGCTGTAGTTGGCGGTCCCGGCGTGGGTGTCGAGGCTCCACTCCAGGTTGGGGCCGTAGGCGAGCAGGGCCTCGCGCAACTTGCCTTCACGGGCGGCTTCGTCGATGGCGGTCTGGTTGATCCAGACGCCGCTGGGGTCGCTGGGCGTGCCGGCACAACCGGCCAGCAGGGCGGCGCAGATGAGGAGGATGAGGGCTTGGCGCATGGCGGGGTTCCTTCCTTTGGCCGGGTGCAGCGGGCAAGGCAGCCCGCTGCGGCCATCGGGTTTACTCGAGGACCAGGATGGCGTCCATCTCGACCTGAGAGCCACGGGGCAGCGCGGCCACGCCGATGGCGGCGCGGGCCGGATAGGGCTGCTCGAAGTAGCGGCCCATCACTTCATTGACCTTGGCGAAGTGGGACAGGTCGGTGAGGAAGATGTTGAGTTTGACGATGTCCTTGAAGGAGCCACCGGCGGCTTCGGCGACGGCCTTCAGGTTCTCGAACACCTGGACGGTCTGGGCTTCGAAGCCTTCCACCAGTTCCATGGTCTTGGGATCGAGGGGGATCTGCCCGGACATGTAGACGGTGTTGCCGGCCTTGATCGCCTGGGAGTAGGTGCCGATGGCGGCGGGAGCCTTGTCGCTGTTGATCACGGTCTTGCTCATGGAAACTCCTTGTACAGGTGAAAGCACCCCGGGCTGTGCCCGGATGGGCGCGGTTGGAGACGGGCCTGGCCATGGGCGGGTGTGCCCGGGCGGCCTCGCCTCCGTGGGTTCAGCGGGCCGTCAGGCGCGCACCCGGGTGATGCGGATCACCCCCTTGAGGGCGCGCAGTTTCTTGATGACCCGGGCCAGGTGCACGCGGTCGTGCACGCTGATCACCAGCTGGACGACGCTGATGCGGCCATCGCGCTCGTCCATGCCGATCTTCTCGATGTTGCCGTCGGCGGCGTTGACGCTGCTGGCCAGCAGGGCGATCAGGCCGCGCTGGTGTTCCAGCTCGACGCGCAGCTCGACGTTGAATTCGCCGGTGACGTCCTTGGCCCAGGAGAGTTGCACGCACTTCTCCGGGTTGTGGCGGATGTCGCCGATGTTCTTGCAGCTTTCCAGGTGCACCACCATGCCGCGGCCGGCGGAGAGGTGGCCGACGATGGGGTCGCCGGGGATCGGCGTGCAGCACTTGGCGTAGCTGAGCACCAGGCCTTCGGTGCCACGGATCGCCAGCGGGCCCTCGGGGCTGGGCAGCTGTTCGCCATCGCTGGCCAGCAGGCGGCGGGCCACGACGTAGGCCATGCGGTTGCCGAGGCCGATGTCTTCCAGCAGGTCTTCCAGCACTTCCAGGCGGTATTCGCCGAGGACGGCCTGGATGCGCTCGGGGGTGATCTTGTCGAGGCTGCTTTCGAAGCCGGCCAGCACCTTGTTCAGCAGGCGTTCGCCGAGGTTGATGGACTCGGAGCGGCGCTGCAGCTTGAGGGCGTGGCGGATGTGGGTGCGGGCCTTGCCGGTGACCACGAAGTTGAGCCAGGCCGGGTTGGGCCGTGCGCCGGGGGCGGTGACGATCTCCACCGTCTCGCCGCTCTGCAGCGGCTCGGACAGGGGCGCCAGGCGGCGGTTGATGCGGCAGGCGATGCAGGTGTTGCCGACGTCGGTGTGGACCGCGTAGGCGAAGTCGACCGCGGTGGAGCCCTTGGGCAGCTCCATGATGCGGCCCTTGGGCGTGAAGACGTAGACCTCGTCGGGGAACAGGTCGATCTTCACGCTCTCGATGAATTCGAGGGAGTTGCCGGCACGTTGCTGCAGTTCCAGCACGCCCTTGACCCATTGGCGCGCGCGGGCGTGGGTGCCCTTGGGCTGGTCGTCCTCGGCGGACTTGTACAGCCAGTGGGCGGCGATGCCGTTGTTGGCCATCTCTTCCATTTCGCGGGTGCGGATCTGGATCTCGATGGGCACGCCGTGCATGCCGAACAGGGTGGTGTGAAGGGACTGGTAGCCATTGGCCTTGGGAATGGCGATGTAGTCCTTGAAGCGACCGGGCAGCGGTTTGTACAGGTTGTGCACGGCGCCGAGCACGCGGTAGCAGGTGTCCACCTTGTCGACGATGATGCGGAAGGCGTAGACGTCCATGATCTCGTTGAACGCCCGGCGCTTGCCGCGCATCTTCTTGTAGATGCTGTAGAGGTGCTTCTCGCGGCCGATCACCTCGCCTTCCATGCCTTCGCGGGCGAGGCAATGGGTGAGGGATTCCTCGATCTTGGCGACGATTTCCTTGCGGTTGCCCCGGGCCCGGCGGACGGCGGCGCGGATGCGCTCGGAGCGCATGGGGTGCATGGCCTTGAAGCCGAGGTCCTCGAATTCCACGCGCATGCTGTGCATGCCCAGCCGGTTGGCGATGGGGGCGTAGATTTCCAGGGTTTCCTTGGCGATGCGGCGGCGCTTTTCGCCGGAGAGCACTTCCAGGGTGCGCATGTTGTGCAGGCGGTCGGCCAGCTTGACCAGGATCACGCGGATGTCGCGGGCCATGGCCATGGCCATCTTCTGGAAGTTCTCGGCCTGGGCCTCGGCCTTGGACTCGAAGTTCATCTGGGTCAGCTTGCTGACCCCGTCCACCAGCTCGGCCACAGTGTCGCCGAACTGGGCGGTGAGCGCCTCCTTGGCGATGCCGGTGTCCTCGATCACGTCGTGCAGCATGGCGGCCATCAGGCTCTGATGGTCCATGTGCATGTCGGCGAGGATGTTGGCGACGGCCAGGGGGTGGGTGACGTAGGCCTCGCCGCTGCGGCGACGCTGCCCGTCATGGGCCTGTTCGGCGTAGTAGTACGCCCGGCGGACCAGGTTGACCTGGTCCGGGCCGAGATAGGTCGAGAGCCGTTCGGCGAAGGTTTCTATGCCAGGCAAGGCAGTTCTCCTTTCCGGCTATGGCCTCCCTGCGCCGTGCGACGTCGACCGGGCATGGGAATCAGAGCGCCTCGTTGGACTCGTCCTCGAAGGCAGCGAACAGCGGCTCTTCTTCCACGATGTCTTCCTGGGCGATGACTTCGTAATCAACCAGGCCGGCGGCGATCTCACGCAGGGCGACGACGGTGGGCTTGTCGTTTTCCCAGGCTACCTTCGGCTCCTTGCCGCCGGTGGCCAGCTGACGGGAACGCTTGGTCGCGAGCATGACCAGCTCGAAGCGGTTATCGACGTTTTCCAGGCAGTCTTCAACGGTAACGCGGGCCATGGTGTTCCTCGTAGCACAGAGTGGGATGGCGATGGCTTTGCCCGGAACGGGCGGAGCGGACTGGATAGTCTAAAAAATCACCAGCATTAAGGGAAGCGCTGAATGCTCAGCGCTTCCCGGTGGTCATGCTGATCAGGCCAGCAGGCGGGCGAGAAGCGCGCCGTGGGTGATCTGCTGGCTGGCCTGGGCGAGGCGCTGGCTGCGGAAGATCGCGCGCAGGTCTTCCAGGGCGACGGCGAAGTCGTCGTTGATCACCAGGTAGTCGTATTCGACGTAGTGGCTCATCTCGCTGACGGCTTCGCGCATGCGGCGCTCGATGATCTCGGCGCTGTCCTGGCCGCGGTTGTCCAGGCGCTGGCGCAGGGCCTCCTGGCTCGGCGGCAGGATGAAGATGGACTTGGCCTGGGGCATCAGGTGGCGAACCTGCTGGGCACCCTGCCAGTCGATCTCGAGGATCAGGTCGTGGCCTTCGGCGAGTGCCTGCAGCAGCCAGCGCTGGGAGGTGCCGTAGAGGTTGCCGAAGACTTCGGCATGCTCGATGAAGTCGCCGTGCTCGAGCATGTGCACGAAGGCTTCGCGGCTGACGAAGTGGTAGTTCACGCCATCGACCTCGCCGGGGCGCATGCCGCGGGTGGTGTGGGAGACCGAGACGCGAATGCGCGGGTCGGTGTCCACCAGGGCCTTGACCAGGCTGGTCTTGCCGGCGCCGGAGGGGGCCGAGACGATGTACAGGGTGCCGGGGGTGACGGTCATGGATGGGTCTCTTACTCGATGTTCTGCACTTGTTCGCGCATCTGTTCGATCAACACCTTGAGGTTGACCGCTGCCTGGGTGGAGCGTGGGTCGAAGGCCTTGGAGCCAAGGGTATTGGCTTCGCGGTTGAGTTCCTGCATGAGGAAGTCGAGGCGGCGGCCGGCGGCGCCACCGGCCTTGAGCACGCGGCGCACTTCGGTGATGTGGGTGCCGAGGCGGTCCAGCTCCTCGGCCACGTCGCTCTTCTGTGCCAGCAGCACCAACTCCTGTTCCAGGCGCTGGGGGTCGAGCTCGGCCTTCATCTCGGCGAAACGGTCGAGGATCTTCTGCCGCTGCAGGCCGAGCATCTGCGGTACCAGTTCTCGCAGGGCGACGACTTCCTCCTGCATGGCGTCGAGGCGCTCGTTGAGCAGGCGGGCCAGGTCGGCACCTTCACGGGCGCGGCCGGTCTTGAGTTCTTCCAGGGCCTTGCCGAAGGCCTCCAGGGCCGCGGCGTTCAGGGTCTGGGGGTCGGCGGCGTCGGCCACCAGCACGCCAGGCCAGGCGAGAATCTCCAGCGGGTTGAGCGGCGCCGGCTGGCTGACCAGGGCGGCCACGGCTTCGGCGGCGGCCACCACCTGGGCGGCTCGCTCGCTGTCGACCTGCAGGGGCTTGCCAGCCTCGGCTTCGGCGAAGCGCAGGGTGCATTCGACCTTGCCTCGGGACAGGCCCTGGCGCAGCGCTTCGCGCACGGCACCCTCCAGGTCGCGGAAGGCTTCTGGCAGGCGCAGGTGGGGTTCGAGGTAGCGGTGGTTGACCGAGCGCAGTTCCCAGCTCAGGGTGCCGTGGGTGCCGGCCTGCTCGACGCGGGCGAAGGCGGTCATGCTGTGCACCATGGGGAGTCCTCTCGGTGTGGGTAAGGGCGGCGATTGTAGCCGACTCCGTGGCCCCTCCCAACGCGATGATGTCCCGGGGGCAGAGGCCCCTCTATAATGGCCGGGATTTTCCCTCCGACAGGTATTCCCAGATGAAACGTCCCAGTGGCCGCGCAGCTGACCAGCTGCGTTCGATCCGCATCACCCGCAACTACACCAAGCACGCCGAAGGCTCGGTGCTGGTCGAATTCGGGGATACCAAGGTGATCTGCACCGCCAGCGTCGAGGCCGGCGTGCCGCGCTTCCTCAAGGGCCAGGGCCAGGGTTGGCTGACTGCCGAATACGGCATGCTGCCCCGCTCCACCGGTGAGCGTAACCAGCGCGAGGCGAGCCGTGGCAAGCAGGGTGGCCGCACCCTGGAGATCCAGCGCCTGATCGGCCGCTCCCTGCGTGCCGCGCTGGACATGAGCAAGCTGGGCGAGAACACCATCTACCTGGACTGCGACGTGATCCAGGCCGACGGCGGCACCCGCACGGCTTCCATCACCGGCGCCATGGTGGCCCTGGTGGATGCGCTGAAGGTACTGAAGAAGCGTGGTGCCCTGAAGGGCGAGCCGCTCAAGCAGATGATCGCTGCCGTCTCCGTCGGCGTTTACCAGGGTGAGCCGGTGCTGGACCTCGATTACCTGGAGGACTCAGCGGCCGAGACCGACCTTAACGTGGTCATGACCGACGGTGGTGGCTTCATCGAAATCCAGGGCACCGCCGAGGGCGAGCCCTTCCAGCCCGAGCAGCTCAATGCCATGCTGGCCCTCGCGCGCCAGGGCATGGACGAACTGTTCCGGATCCAGAAGGCCGCTCTGGCCGACTGACCCGGCCCATCACGACGAGGACGCACCCCATGAATGAGCCCACCCCCGTACAGCAACCGAACCAGGACGTCAGGCAGTGGGCGATGTTCTGCCATTTCGCTGCGTTCCTCGGTGCGGTCTTTCCCTTCGGCAACCTGCTGGGGCCGCTGATCCTCTGGCAGATGAAGAAGGACGTGGACCCCTTCATCGATGCCCAGGGCAAGGAGGCGCTGAACTTCCAGATCACCGTGAGCCTGGCGGGGCTGCTGTGCATCCTGCTGATGTTCGTGGTGATCGGCGTCTTCCTGCTGCCCCTGCTGGGCATTGCCGCGCTGGTGCTGACCATCATGGGTGGCATCAAGGCCAACGAGGGCAAGGACTATCGCTACCCCTTCGCCTGGCGGCCACTGAAGTAGCGCATGCACGAACGAAAAAGCCGGCGAATGCCGGCTTTTTTATGGGCGCTGCACTCAGATGCTCAGCAGCCAGTCGTAGTCGACGATCAGCGGAGCGTGCTGGGAGAAGCGCGGCTGGCGAGGCAGGCGGGCACTGCGCACGGTACGGCGCATGCCGGGCGTGAGGATGTGGTAGTCGAAGCGCCAGCCGAGGTTGAGCATCTCGGCCTGCTCGCTGTCCGGCCACCAGCTGTACTGGTCGCCTTCGCGGCTGACTTCGCGCAGGGCATCCACATAACCCATGTTGCCGAACACTTCGTCCATCCATGCGCGCTCGGGCGCCAGGAAGCCGGGGAGCTGCTGGCAGTCGCGCCAGTTCTTCACGTCCAGCTTCTGGTGGGCGAGGTAGAGCGACGAGCAATAGATGTACTCGCGACGCTTGCGGCGCTGCTTGTTCAGGTAGTGCGCCAGATCTTCCATGAACTTGAACTTGTGGTTCAGGTTCTCATCGCCACCCTGGCCCGAAGGCAACAGCAGGGAGGCGATGCTCACTTTGTCGAAATCCGCCTGCAGGTAGCGCCCATAACGATCACAGGACTCGAAACCGAGTCCCCAGATCACTGCCTTGGGTTGCAAGCGCGAATAAAGCGCCACGCCGCCTTGGCTTGGCACTTCAGCATCGCTGGCATAGAGGAAATAGCCATCCAGTTGGAAGGCCGGGTCGTCCAGGTCATAGGCAGAGGCACGGGTGTCTTGCAGGCAGATCACGTCGGCATTCTGTGCTTGCAGCCAGCTGAGGAGTCCTCGCTCGGCTGCAGCATGAATACCATTCACGTTCACACTGATGATCCGCATAAATGGCCCCCAAAAACTCGTGCGTGTATGATACCCGAGCTCTTTCTATTTAGCTAAATCCGTGCCGTCCGGGGCTTTTTCACCATGCAGGCGTATCAGCGCGACTTCATTCGCTTTGCCATCGAACGCGGTGTACTGCGTTTTGGCGAATTCACCCTCAAGTCCGGGCGCACCAGCCCCTATTTCTTCAACGCCGGCCTGTTCAACAGCGGCCTCGCGCTGGCTCGCCTGGGGCGCTACTACGCGTCGGCGATCGTCGACAGCGGGCTCTCCTTCGACGTCCTGTTCGGCCCTGCCTACAAGGGCATCCCGCTGGCGGCTTCCACCGCCGTGGCGCTGGCCGAGCACCATGACCGCGACCTGCCCTGGTGCTTCAACCGCAAGGAAGCCAAGGACCACGGCGAGGGCGGCACCCTGGTGGGCGCACCGCTGGCCGGGCGTGTGCTGATCATCGACGACGTGATCACCGCCGGTACCGCGATCCGCGAGGTGATGCAGATCATCCAGGGCCAGCAGGCCCAGGCGGCGGGCGTGCTGATCGCCCTCAACCGCCAGGAGCGTGGCAAGGGCGAGCTGTCGGCGATCCAGGAAGTGGAGCGTGACTTCGGCATGCCGGTGGTGAGCATCGTGTCCCTGGAGCAGGTGCTGGAATATCTGGCCGGGGATGCTGAACTGAAGTCGTACCTGCCTGCGGTGGAGCGTTACCGCGCAGACTACGGAATCTGACTCTCCAGCGACCACAGGGTGTGCCGATGCTGAAGCCGGGTGCGATCCGACTTGCCTTGATTCTGGGTGCGATGGCACCGCTGGCCGCCCAGGCCGAGCTGTACCGTTACACCAATGAAAAGGGTGTCACCGTACTGGACCGCCTCGGCGTTCCGCCGCAGTTCATCGACAAGGGCTACGAGGTCCTCAACGACCAGGGCCGTGTGGTGAAGACCGTGCCGCCGGCGCCCACCCTCGAGGAACGCCAGCGCATGCAGGCCGACAAGGCCCGTGCTGGCTCCGATGCCCAGCTGCTGCGGCTCTACACCAGCGTCGAGGACGTCGACCGCGCGCTCCAGCGCAAGCTCTCCGAGCTGGACGGGTTGATCACCGTGGCCAAGGGTAACCAGCAGTCCCTGCGTACCCAGCAGGCCAACCTGCAGGCCCAGGCCGCTGACAACGAGCGTGCCGGACGCCAGGTGCCCGAGGCGCTGGTAGCCCAGATCGACAACGTGCGCAGCGAGTACAAGCGCCTTGACGACGACATCGCCCGCTACCAAGACGAGCGCAAGAAGGCCCAGGCGACCTTCGCCGCCGACCGCGCCCGCCTCGCCGAGCTGTTGAACCGCTGAGTCACTCCTCGGCGGCGCAGCGCTCGAAGCCTCTCACCTTTTCCCTCAGCCAGGCTGGCAAGGGCCGGCTCGTCCGCGTCCTTGCGTCTGCGTGCACGTAGACGATCTCCCC
Source organism: Pseudomonas sp. SLBN-26 (assembly GCF_006715895.1). Lineage (NCBI taxonomy): Bacteria > Pseudomonadati > Pseudomonadota > Gammaproteobacteria > Pseudomonadales > Pseudomonadaceae > Pseudomonas > Pseudomonas sp. SLBN-26. Next base: position 4,237,355 of record NZ_VFOB01000001.1, on the reverse strand, counting down.
ACTGGTCAACGCCTCCTCGCCCCGCCAGATGCCCAGCGCAAACGTCAGGCTCGAGCCGCCCAACCGGCGTGTCCGGATGCCCAGGGTGAGCGTGTCGTCGAAGCGGGCTGGCGACAGGTACTCCAGCAGGGTGCGCACGGCGAAGAAGTCCCCGCCGTCGGCGATCAGGTCCTGTGGATAACGCACACCCAGCGCGCGGAAGTACTCGGTGATGGCGACATCGGCGTAGGTCAGGTAGTGGCCGTTGAAGACGATCCCCTGGGGATCGACCTCGGCCCAACGTACGCGCAGCGGGTGGAGGAAGGTGAAGGCGTTCCGGTCGGGTGGTGCGGGCATGGCACGGCTCCTGATGAGGATGTGCCGAGCATTCACGTCGGGGTGGAGGGATGCAAGCCGGATCGGGGAAATGAATAAGCCGGATCGCTCCGGCTTATTCGGGTGGGGCTCAGGCGCGGCGGCGGTTGCTGATCAGGGTGCCGACGCCACTGTCGGTGAAGATCTCCAGCAGCACGGCGTTGGGCACACGCCCGTCGATGATGTGCGCGCTGGTGACGCCACCCTGCACCGCATCGAGGGCGCAGCGGATCTTCGGCAGCATGCCGCCGTAGATGGTGCCGTCGGCGATCAGCTCGTTGACCTGCTCGGTGGTCAGGCCGGTGAGCACCTTGCCTTCCTTGTCCATCAGGCCGGCGATGTTGGTCAGCAGCATCAGCTTCTCGGCCTTGAGGGCCTCGGCCACCTTGCCCGCCACCAGGTCGGCGTTGATGTTGTAGGACTCGCCGTCCTGGCCGACGCCGATGGGGGCGATGACCGGGATGAAGTTGCCCTTCACCAGCATGTTCAGCAGCTCGGTGTTCACGCTGGTCACTTCGCCCACATGGCCGATGTCGATGATTTCCGGCTGGGTCATCTCCGGGGTCTTGCGGGAGACGGTGAGCTTCTTCGCACGGATCAGCTCCGCGTCCTTGCCGGTCAGGCCGATGGCGCTGCCGCCGTGGCGGTTGATCAGGTTGACGATGTCCTTGTTCACCTGGCCGCCGAGCACCATCTCCACCACGTCCATGGTCTGCGCGTCGGTGACGCGCATGCCGTCGATGAAGTGGCTCTCGATGGACAGGCGCTTGAGCAGGTCGCCGATCTGCGGGCCGCCGCCATGCACGACCACCGGGTTGATGCCCACGGCCTTCATCAGGACCATGTCGCGGGCGAACCCGGCTTTCAGCTCGTCGCTTTCCATGGCGTTGCCGCCGTATTTCACGACCAGAGTCTTGCCGACGAAGCGGCGGATGTAGGGCAGTGCTTCGGACAGGACCTGGGCGACTTGGGATGCGGCGTCACGGCTGAGGGTCATGCGGGGCTCCGTGGATCAGAACGGCAGGTTGATATCGGGGGCGACGGCGTAGAGCTGGGCGCGGAACACTTCCTTGATGCGCTCCAGTTCCGCCTCGGAGTCGGCCTCGAAACGCAGCACCAGCACCGGCGTGGTGTTGGAGGCGCGCACCAGGCCCCAGCCCTTGGGATAGTCGACGCGCACGCCGTCCAGGGTGGTGAGGTTGGCATCGCCCCAGGTGCCCTCGCGCTGCAGACGCTCGATCAGGCGGAACTTGCTCTCGTCGGTGACGGTGATGTTGATCTCCGGGGTAGAGATGTCCTTCGGGAAGGCGGTGAACACGTGTTCGGCGTCGCGCTTGTCCTGGCTGAGGATCTCCAGCAGGCGGGCGGCGCTGTAGATGCCGTCGTCGAAGCCGTACCAGCGCTCCTTGAAGAAGATGTGGCCGCTCATCTCACCGGCCAGCAGCGCGCCGGTCTCCTTCATCTTCTTCTTGATCAGCGAGTGGCCGGTCTTCCACATCACCGGCCGGCCGCCGTAGCCGCTGATGAGGGAGGTCAGGCGGCGGGTGCACTTGACGTCGAAGATGATGTCGGCGCCCGGGTTGCGGGACACCACGTCCTTGGCGAACAGCATCAGCAGGCGGTCGGGGTAGATGATGGTGCCTTCGTTGGTCACCACGCCCACCCGGTCGCCGTCGCCGTCGAAGGCCAGGCCCAGGTCGGCGTTCTCTTCCTTCACCTTGGCGATCAGGTCTTCCAGGTTCTCCGGCTTGCCCGGGTCCGGGTGGTGGTTCGGGAAGGTGCCGTCAACGTCGCAGTACAGCGGGATCACGCTGCAGCCCAGGGCCTCGATCAGCTTGGGTGCGATGACGCCGGCCACGCCGTTGCCGCAGTCCACCACCACGCGCATGGGCTTGGCCATGGCGATGTCGTCGCGGATCTGCTGGAAGTAGCGGTCGAGGATCTCGACCTGCTGGACGCTGCCCACGCCAGTGGCCAGGTCGTTGTTCTTGATGCGGGTGTGCAGGGCGGTGATCTGCTCGTTGGCCAGGGTCTCGCCGGCGACGACGATCTTGAAGCCGTTGTAGTCCGGTGGGTTGTGGCTGCCGGTGAGCATCACGCCGGACTTGCCGTCCAGCACGTTGGCGGCGAAGTACAGCACCGGGGTCGGCACCATGCCGATGTCGGTGACATGGCAGCCGCAGTCCATCAGGCCCTGGATCAGCGCCTGCACCAGCTCGGGGCCGGAAAGGCGGCCGTCGCGGCCGACCGAGACTTTCGGCTCACCACGGGCGAGGCTTTCGGAGCCGATGGCACGGCCTACCCAGTAGGCGGTTTCGGCGGTCAGGGTATCGCCGACCACGCCACGGATGTCGTAGGCGCGGAAAATGCTGGCGGGCAGGTTGGGGGCGGCTTGCGGGGTGCTCATGGCAGGGGTTTGCTCCAATCCCAGGAGGTCCTGGTCTTCGTCGAGAATGTCGATATCGAGGATGTCGGTATCTTGGAAAAGCGGGTTGGCCAGCTCCAGGGGTTCGATCACCTTGGCCGGTGCGGCAGCCGGGGCTGCTGCAGGGCTGGCCTTGCGCTCGTCGCCGACGCTGGGCGCCACCGGTTCCGGTTTGCGCCGCAACTGCCGGGCCAGTGACTGGGCCAGCGCATCCAGCGCCGGCAGCCGCAGGCTGTTGGGTTTGACGCTTTTGCCGCTGGAGAGTTCTTGCACCAGTTGGCTGAGCTGGGTGACGTCTTCCCTCAGCTTGCGTTGCAGGCCGCCATGCACCAGGTACAGGCCGGCCAGGGCGCCCACCAGGGACAGCAGGGCGGCGAGTCCGAGCAGCGGCACCGGCATGCCCGAACTGCCCAGCTGGCTGCTGGGCGTGAAGGTCAGTTTCCAGTTGGGGTTGCCACTGGCCACGGCGATGGGCGTGCCGTCGGCGGCACTGCCGCGCTGGGCCAGGGTCTGGGCGGGGGCGTTGCCGAACTGCTGGGTGAACTGCAGCTGGCCGGTGCCATCCGGCAGCGGGGCCAGGGCGCTCAGCAGGCGCTCCAGGTCCACCACCAGCAACAGCGTGCCCTGGATCGGGGCGTTGTCGGCCAGGCGGATCGGCGCGGCACTGTAGACCAGCCAGCGCTGGCCGACCTTGTAGGCCTCGGGTGCGGGCTTCTGCCCGCTTTCGGCGCGGCGCAGCATGTCCAGGGCGGCGAAGTTCATCGGCGCTGCGCGCTGGCTGTTCTGCTGGGCCTGACCGGGCAGGTTGAGGTGGGCATCCACCACGGCATTCCAGTAGCCCAGGCCGCGCTCGGCGACCTGCACGCGGGACGGGTCGCCGCTGTTGAGGGCGTCCGCCAGCGCCGGATTGCGGGCGGCGGCGGTGGTGTCGGCAACCAGCTGGCCGAGGGCCTGGCGCAACGAGGCGCCCTGGCTGTCCGCCCAGGCCTGCGCCAGTTGGGCGCGCTGGGCTTTTTCGCCGCTGTCCACCAGAGTGAGCCAGAGCAGCGCACTGCCCGCGGCCACGCCGACGGCGGAGGCGATCAGTCCGGGCATCAGGTCGGTGAGCAGGCCGCTGCCGGCCTTGGCGCCCTTGGCGGGCTCCCTGGCTTCGGTGGGGCTGGCCAGCATGCCGGTGTCGGTGTCCTTGGCATTGCGCTTGAAGAGTTTCACTGAAGGTCTCCCCCGCGATTCATCCTGAGGTCAATGCGGAATCAGTGGCTGCCCGAATGGCCGAAGCCGCCGGCGCCGCGCTCGCTCTGGCCGAACTCGTCGACGAGTTCGAAATGCGCTTGCACGACAGGCACCAAGACTAGCTGGGCCAGGCGTTCGCCGACGGCCAGGGTGAAGGCGCTCTGGCCACGGTTCCAGCAGGACACCATCAGCTCGCCCTGGTAGTCGGAGTCGATCAGACCCACCAGGTTGCCGAGCACGATGCCGTGCTTATGGCCAAGCCCGGAGCGCGGCAGGATCAACGCGGCCAGGCCCGGGTCGGCGATGTGGATCGAGAGGCCGGTGGGAATCAGCACGGTCTGGCCGGGCTCCAGCGTCAGGTCTTCCTTGAGCATGGCGCGCAGGTCGAGGCCGGCGGAACCGGGGGTGGCGTACTGGGGCAGCGGGAACTCGCTGCCGAGGCGGGGGTCGAGGATCTTGGCTTGCAGTGCGTGCATGGAGTCTCAGGCCTGGTTGAGGCGGTCGGCGATGAAGGCAACCAGCTGGCGGGCGATCTTGCCCTTGCTGGTCTGGGAGAAGCTGGTCTGGTGCAGCCCGCGATCGATGATGGTGATCGCGTTCTCCTCGCTGTTGAAGCCGATGCTGGGGTTGGCCACGTCATTGGCAACGATCAGGTCGAGGTTCTTGTCGCGCAGCTTGCGCGAGGCGTACTCCAGCAGGTTCTCGGTCTCGGCGGCGAAGCCGACGCTGAAGGGGCGATCGGCCCGGCCGGCCAGGGTCGCGAGGATATCGGGGTTGCGCACCAGCTGCAGCAGCAGGCCTTCGCCGCTGGTGGGGTCCTTTTTCATTTTGTGCGGTGCGACCACTTCGGGGCGGTAGTCCGCCACGGCTGCCGCAGCGATCAGCAGGTCGCAGGGCATGGCCGCTTCGCAGGCCGCGAGCATGTCGCGGGCGCTGACCACGTCGACCCGGTTGACCCGGTCGGGGGTCGGCAGGTGGACGGGGCCGGTGATCAGGGTGACCTTGGCGCCCGCCTCCACCGCCGCTTCGGCCAGGGCGAAGCCCATCTTCCCGGAGCTGTGGTTGGTGATGTAGCGGACCGGGTCGATGTTCTCCTGGGTCGGGCCGGCCGTGATCAGCACGTGGCGGCCGGTCAGTGCCTGGTGTTCGAACAGGTTGGCGGCCTGCTGGGCCAGGTCGTCGGCCTCCAGCATGCGGCCCGGGCCGACATCGCCGCAGGCCTGGCTGCCGGCCGCTGGGCCGAACAGGTGCAGGCCCCGCTGGGCCAGGCACTGGGCATTGGCCTGGGTGGCCGGGTCGCGCCACATGGCCTGGTTCATCGCCGGGGCCAGGGCGACCTTGGCGTCGGTGGCCAGCACCAGGGTGGTCAGCAGGTCGTTGGCCAGGCCCTGGGCCAGACGCGCCATCAGGTCGGCGGTGGCCGGGGCGATCAGCACCAGGTCGGCCCAGCGGGCGAGCTCGATGTGGCCCATCGCGGCTTCGGCGGCCGGGTCCAGCAGGTCGAGGTGCACGGGGTGGCCGGACAGGGCCTGGAGGGTCAGCGGTGTGATGAACTCGCGGCCGCCCTGGGTCATCACCACCCGGACTTCCGCGCCCTGGTCGCGCAGGCGGCGGATCAGCTCCGCACTCTTGTAGGCGGCAATGCCGCCCCCCACGCCCAGGACGATGCGTTTCCGATAGAGCCGCTGCATAGGCCTGCCTTAGTAATAGAGGTGGAGTGGTGCGCTGCGGTGTCGGCGCCTCCCCAGGGCCGGATCACCGCGCAAAAAAGGTTGGCTAAGATAGCACAGCGCCCGTATGGGAACAGCGGCGCAGCCGACCAGGGAGGTGTCATGAGCATCCGTCATTGGCCCGCAGCGGAACGCCCGCGGGAAAAGCTACTCGAACAGGGCGCGGCGGCCCTTACCGACGCCGAACTCCTCGCCATTTTCCTGCGCACCGGGTTGCCGGGGCAGAGCGCCGTGGACCTCGCGCGCCAGCTCCTGGTCCAGTTCGGCGGGCTGCGCCCGCTGCTGGAGGCGGACCTGGCCACGTTCTGCCAGCGGCCGGGGCTCGGGCCGGCCAAGTTCGCCCAGTTGCAGGCGGTGCTGGAAATGGCCCGTCGGCACCTGGCCGAGGGATTGCGGCGGGATTCGGCACTGGAGAACCCCCGGGCGGTGCGGGATTACCTCAAGGCCCAGTTGCGGCACGAGCCCCACGAAGTTTTCGGCTGCCTGTTCCTCGATACCCGCCACCGGGTGCTGGCCTTCGAGGTGCTGTTCCGCGGCACCATCGACGGCGCCAGTGTCTACCCGCGCCAGGTGGTCAAGCGCGCCCTGGCGCACAACGCCGCCGCGCTCATCCTCACCCACAACCACCCTTCCGGCATCGCCGAACCCAGCCAGGCCGACCGCGACCTGACGCACCGCCTGAAGGATGCGCTGGCGCTGGTGGATGTGCGGGTGCTGGACCACTTCGTGGTGGGCGATGGCGAGCCGCTGTCCCTGGCCGAGTACGGCTGGCTCTAGGCCGCGCTCGCGAGCTGGCGGCGAATGGCTGCCAGCATGCGCCGCCGGATCAGCCCGCTGGCGGGGCGGATGGCCAGCCAGTAGGGGGTGAACAGCAGGCGGCTGCGGCGATCCGGGCAGTGGACGCGCGTCTCCGTGTGCAGGCGAACACCCGCCGGGCGTGGTGAGCAGTGGAAGGTCATCACCAGCTTGGCGACGCCCGGTTCCTCATACCTCATGAAGGCCTGTGCGTCAGGGACCGCTTCCAGACCGAAATCCGTACGCCAGAAGCGCCCGATCAGGCCGTAGGCCATTGCCTGGTCGCCGTTGCGTTCCAGCAGCGTGAATTCATGCAGGCCGAAGGCCGGCCGGGCCTCCAGTGCGTTGCGCCAGCCCAGTCGGTTCGCCAGGCGCGCGGGGGCTTCGCGCAGGCGGAGCAGGCTCCTGACCAGCGGATCGTCGTGGGTGGAGAGCTGGCTGGCAGCGTCCAGTGCCTGTGCAGCGGAGGTGTCCAGGTCGAGGTGATGACGCTCGACGAACTGGAAATCCGGCAGGTAGCGCTCGGCCAGCTCGTTCAAGGCGCCAGCTCCACCTTGGAGAAGTCCTGCCGGCCGAAGGGGTTGGCCTCATAGCCGCGCACGTTGGCACGCACCAGTGCGAATGCCGTGGGGTGGGCCAGGGGCAGCCACAGGGCCTGCTCATGGATGATCGCCTGGGCTCGGGCGTAGAAATCGCTGCGCGCCGTGGTGTCCGGCGTGGCCTTGGCCTGGCTGATCAACTGGTCGAGGTCCGGGTTGCAGTAGCGGGCGAAGTTCAGGCCCGACTGCACCGAGGCGCAGGCGAATTGAGGCGTGAGGAAGTTGTCCGGGTCGCCGTTGTCGCCCGCCCAGCCCATGAACAGCAGGTCGTGCTCGCCGGCCTTGGCGCGCCGGATCAGTTCGCCCCACTCGATGACGCGGATGTCGGCGCGGATGCCCACCTTGGCCAGGTCGGCCTGCAGCATCTGCGCGCCCAGGTTCGGGTTGGGGTTGAGCACGCTGCCGGAGGGGCGCGTCCACAGGGTGGTGCTGAAACCGTCCGGCAACCCGGCTTCGGCCAGCAGTGTCTTGGCCTTGCCAGGGTCGTAGGCGTAGCCGGGCAAGTCCTTGGCGTAGCCCCAGGTGGTGGGTGGGAACGGGCCGTCAGCCGGTGTGGCGGTGCCTTCGAACACGGCCTTTATATAGCTGGCCTTGTCGAAGGCGAGGTTGATCGCCTGCCGCACCTTGGCCTGGTCCAGTGGCGGATGCTGGCTGTTCAGCGCGACGAAGGCGGTCATGAAGGCCGGGGTCTCCACGACCCGTAGGTTGCTGTCCTGGCGGGCCTGCCCCACATCCAGGGGCTTGGGCGACAGGGCGATCTGGCATTCGCCCCGGCGCAGCTTCTGCAGGCGCACATTGGCATCCGGGGTGATGGCGAACACCAGGTTGTCCACCGCCGGCTTGCCAGCGAAGTAGTCCGGGTTGGCGCTGTAGCGGATCGCCGCGTCCTTCTGGAAACGCTTGAACACGAAGGGGCCGGTGCCGATGGGCTGGGCGTTGAGCTTCTCCGGCGTGCCGGCTTTCATCAGCTGGTCGGCGTACTCGGCGGAATAGATAGAAGCGAAGCCCATGCTGAGCATCGCCAGGAAGGTGGCATCGGGGTGGGTCAGGTTGAAGCGGACGGTGTGCGCGTCGACCTTCTCCACCGAGCGCACCAGGCCCGGCAGCTGCATGGACTGGGCGTGGGGGAAGCCGCTTTGCGCCACCTTGTGCCAGGGGTTGGCCGGGTCGAGCATGCGCTGGAAGCTGAACAGCACGTCGTCGGCATCCAGCTCGCGGTTCGGGGCGAAGTAGTCGGTGCGGTGGAAGCGCACCCCCGGGCGCAGATGGAAGCTGTAGCTGAGGCCGTCCTCGGACACCTCCCAGCGCTCGGCCAGGCCCGGCACCAGGCGGGCGGCCTGGGCATCGAATTCCACCAGGCGGTTCATCAGCACGTCGGCCGAGGCGTTGGTGGTGGTCAGGGCGTTGTACTGCACCACGTCGAACCCGTCCGGGCTGGCTTCGGTGCACACGCTCAGGTTGGCAGCCTGTGCCAGCAGCGGGGCGAACAGCAGGGGGAGCAGGGCAAGGCGCATGGCGGATTCCTCGGGATGCGTTGGCCAGGAGGCGAACGCTAGCCCAGCCAGCGCGGTGGGGCAATCGCAGTTGCCGACGAATGGTCGCCAGGGCGAGGCGCCCCGCCTCGCGGCGGAACGCACGCCGTGGCCGGGCGGCAGGGTGTGGGTAAGTTGGTGGAGCCCTTGCTGCACTAGGGGTGTTCTGGTATAAAGCAGCGCTCTTTTCTGGGGCCCGGTCTTTCGCAATCACTGTGCGGCCGGTAAGACCCTGACGAGACGGGCGCTAAACACGCCCACAATTGAGAGTTCAAGCGGCCAACCCATGCCGGGTTGGGCATGAGGTTTAGAGGGCTGAGGCATGTCTAGAGTCTGTCAAGTAACCGGTAAGGGTCCGGCTACCGGGAACAACATTTCCCACGCAAACAACAAAACCCGTCGTCGTTTCCTGCCGAACCTGCAGCACCATCGCTTCTGGGTCGAGTCCGAGAAGCGCTTCGTGCGTCTGCGCGTTTCCGCCAAGGGCATGCGCATCATCGACAAGCGTGGCATTGACGTCGTTCTGTCCGAGCTGCGCGCTCGCGGCGAAAAGGTTTAAGGAGCAAATCATGCGTGAACTGATCCGTTTGGTGTCCAGCGCCGGTACCGGCCACTTCTACACCACCGACAAGAACAAGCGCACCACTCCCGACAAGATCGAGATCAAGAAGTACGATCCTGTCGTGCGTAAGCACGTTATCTACAAGGAAGCCAAGATCAAGTAATTGATCCGGCCCTTGCGAAAAGCCCGCCTCATGGCGGGCTTTTTCATGCCTGCGATTTGGCGTGCCAGGCGCAGGACATAAAAAAGCCCGCTTTCGCGGGCCAGGGGTGACAAGCATCGGGTGTCGGCAGGCTTATTTGGTCTGCTCGAAGATGACGTAGACCTTGCGGCAGGCTTCCAGCACTTCCCAGGTGCCGGAGAAGCCGGCCGGGATCACGAAGCGGTCGCCCGCGCGCACGGTCTTGGCGTTGCCGGCGGCGTCGCGGATGACGGAGACGCCCTGGAGGATCTCGCAGTATTCATGCTCGGTGTAGTTCACCGTCCACTGGCCGACCGCGCCCTCCCAGATGCCGACGTTGAACTGCCCGCAGGGGCTGCCGTAGTGGTTGCGCACACTCTGTTCGGGGTCGCCCTTGAGGACCTTCTCGGGCGCGGGGCGGTAGTGCTCGGCGGTGGCGGGGCTGGTGGCGAAGTCGACGATGGATTCGATGTTCATGGCGATTCCGTAGCGGCGTTGTGGAGGTCGCGCGGGGCGGCCTGTTTCTTATTCTGCCCGGCAGGTGTTCGGAATCCCGCCATGCACGGTGGCGGGAAATGCGGAGCGCGGGCGTACCGGTCCTGAGTCTATGTTTAATAAAATGAACATTACAAGGCCCCTGTTCCCGGCAGTGTCAAAAATATTGAAAATCCAGGGGCCTCTGGTTTAGGGTGTCGCACAGCTTTGGCCGCGTGTAGGCCTTGCAGAATTCTTGACAGTGTCGGTCCCTCCCCTGCCGGCACTTCCACTAATAAAAGTAAGAGGAACGCCCCATGACCACCCTCACTCGTGCCGACTGGGAACAGCGCGCCAAGTCCCTGCAGATCGAGACCCGCGCCTTCGTCCATGGCGAATACACCCCGGCTGCATCCGGTGCCACCTTCGAGTGCATCAGCCCTGTGGATGGTCGTGTGCTGGGCCTGGTCGCCAGCTGTGACCTGGCCGACGCCGAAGTGGCGGTCAAGGATGCCCGCGCCACTTTCGAATCCGGTGTCTGGTCGCGCCTCGCCCCGGTGAAGCGCAAGGAAGTGATGATCCGCTTCGCCGACCTGCTGGACGCCCATGCCGAAGAGCTGGCCCTGCTGGAAACCCTGGACATGGGCAAGCCGATCGGTGACTCGCTGAACATCGACGTGCCGTCAGCGTCCCGCGCCATCCGCTGGAGCGGCGAGGCCATCGACAAGATCTACGACGAAGTCGCCGCCACCCCGCACAACGAGCTGGGCCTGGTGACCCGCGAGCCGGTGGGCGTGGTCGCCGCCATCGTGCCGTGGAACTTCCCCCTGCTGATGACCTGCTGGAAGCTCGGCCCGGCACTGGCCACCGGCAACTCCATCATCCTCAAGCCGTCCGAGAAGTCGCCGCTGACCGGCATCCGCATCGCCCAGCTGGCCATCGAGGCCGGCATCCCCGCGGGCGTGTTCAACGTGCTGCCGGGCTTCGGCCACACCGTCGGCAAGGCCCTGGCCCTGCACATGGACGTCGACACCCTGGTGTTCACCGGCTCCACCAAGATCGCCAAGCAACTGATGATCTACGCCGGCGAATCCAACATGAAGCGCGTCTGGCTGGAAGCCGGCGGCAAGAGCCCGAACATCGTCTTCGCCGACGCCCCGGACCTCAAGGCTGCCGCCGAGTCCGCCGCCGCCGCCATCGCCTTCAACCAGGGCGAGGTCTGCACCGCCGGCTCGCGCCTGCTGGTGGAGAACTCCATCAAGGAGAAATTCGTGCCCATGGTGGTCGAGGCCATCAAGGGCTGGAAACCGGGCAACCCGCTGGACCCGGCCACCAACGTCGGCGCACTGGTGGACACCACCCAGATGAACAACGTGCTGTCCTACATCCAGGCTGGCCATGACGACGGCGCCAAGCTGGTGGCCGGCGGCAAGCGCGTGATGGAAGAGACCGGCGGCACCTACGTCGAGCCGACCATCTTCGACGGCGTGACCAACGCCATGCGCATCGCCAAGGAAGAGATCTTCGGGCCGGTGCTGTCGGTGATCGGTTTCGACAACGAGGCCGAGGCCGTCGCCATCGCCAACGACACCATCTACGGCCTGGCGGCTGCGGTGTGGACCAGCAACCTGTCCCGCGCCCACCTGGTGGGCAAGGCCCTGCGGGCCGGCAGCGTGTGGATCAACCAGTACGACGGCGGCGACATGACCGCGCCGTTCGGTGGCTTCAAGCAGTCCGGCAACGGTCGCGACAAGTCCCTGCACGCGTTCGACAAGTACACCGAGCTGAAGGCCACCTGGATCAAGCTCTGAACAGCGGCGGTCTGACCGCCTGACACGGCGCGGCCGGTTCCGGTCGCGCCAAGGTCCGCCCTCCTCTCGGGGAGGGCCGGCTCCGCGAGAGCCACACCTGCGGCCGGGTTTCCCTTCGGGAGCCCGGCCGTTTTTGCTTTTCCGCCAGCCAGTAGCCGTAAACGGGAGGAACACCGTCATGCGTTGGGGCACCTATTTCGCCGTGTGTGGCGCCGTCATCAGCATCGGCCTGGCGCTGGGCGTGACCATGCCGCTGGTGTCGCTGCGCCTGGAGAGCTGGCGCTACGGCTCGTTCGCCATCGGCGTCATGGCCGCCACCCCGGCGGTGGGCGTGCTCCTAGGCGCTTCCCTGGCCGGCCGCCTGGCGGCGCGCTTCGGCACCGTCCCGCTGATGCAGCTGTGCCTGTTGCTGGGGGCAGCCTCGGTGGCGCTGCTGGCGCTGGTGCAGAGCTACCCGGTCTGGTTGCTGCTGCGGTTGTTCATCGGCGTGGCGCTGACCGTGGTGTTCATCCTCGGCGAGAGCTGGATCAACCAGCTGGCGGTGGAGCAGTGGCGTGGCCGCCTGGTGGCGCTGTACGGCACCGGCTATGCGCTGAGCCAGCTGTCCGGCCCCCTGCTGCTGACCCTGCTGGGCAGCGAGACGGACCGCGGCTTCTGGACCGGCACCGGCCTGTTGATCGGCGGTTCGCTGCTCCTGCTCGGGCGGGGCGGCGCGCCCCAGGTCGACGAGCACGGCGCCTCCGGGCGTGGCCTCTGGGTCTTCTGCCAGCGCATGCCGACCATCGCCTGGGCGGTGGTGCTGTTCGCGGCCTTCGAAGCGATGATGCTCACCCTGTTGCCGGTCTACGGCCTGCGCCAGGGCTTCACCCAGGAGGTGGCCCTGCTGATGGCCAGCGTGGTGGTGGTGGGGGATGCGGCCCTGCAATTGCCCATCGGCTGGATGGCGGACCGAGTACCCCGGCGTGCGCTGTTCCGGGCCTGCGGCCTGGCCCTGCTGCTGTCCAGCCTGAGCGTGCCGCTGGTGCTGCACACGGTGCTGATCTGGCCGGTGTGGGTGGTGTTCGGCGCCAGCGCCGGCGGGCTGTTCACCCTGGCGCTGATCCTGATCGGCGAGCGTTTCCGGGACGATGAACTGGTGCGGGCCAATGCCCATGTCGCCCAGCTCTGGGGCATCGGCTGCCTGATCGGGCCGCTGGTGACCGGCGCCGCCAGCCAGTGGATCAGCGGCCATGCGTTGCCGCTGATGATGGCCGTGGGGGCGGCGGGGTTCGTCTGGCTGGCCTGGACCCGGGAGCCGATGGGCGAAGACGCCCCGGCCGGCTCCCCGGGCGCCTGAGGGTCAGCGCGCCAGGCTGTTGCCTAGCGTCTCGCGCAGGCGGTACCAGAGCATCCCCAGCGCCAGCAGCGGCGAGCGCAGCAGTTTGCCGCCGGGGAAGGTGATGTGGGGCACCTTGGCGAACACCTCGAAGCCGCTGCCCTGCTCGCCGCAGATGGCTTCCGCCAGCAGCTTGCCCGCCAGGTGGGTGGCGTTCACCCCGTGGCCCGAGTAGGCCTGGGCGAAGTAGACGTTCGGGTGTTCGGGCAGTCGGCCGATCTGCGGCAGGCGGTTTGCACCGATGCCGATCATGCCGCCCCACTGGTAGTCGATGCGTACGTCGGCCAACTGGGGGAAGGTCGCCAGCATCTTCGGCTGCATGTAGGCAGCGATGTCCGCCGGATCACGCCCGGAATAGTGGCAGGCGCCGCCGAACAGCAGGCGGCGGTCGGCGGAAAGGCGGTAGTAGTCCAGGGCCACGCGCTGGTCGCAGACCGCCATGTTCTGCGGCAGCAGCTGCCGCGCCAGGTCTTCGGGCAGCGGCTCGGTGGCGATGATGTAGCTGCCGGCCGGGAGCACCTTGCCGCCCAGTGTCGGGTCGAGATCGTCGATGTAGGCGTTGCAGCCCAGCACCAGGGTGGCGGCCTTCACCTGGCCGCTGGCGGTGTGCACCGTCACCTCGGGGCCGTGGTCGATGCGCGTGGCAGCGGAGTGTTCGAATATCCGCACGCCCAGGGAGGTGGCCGCCGCCGCCTCGCCCAGGGCGAGGTTGAGCGGGTGCAGGTGGCCCGAGCCCATGTCGATGAGCCCGCCGGCATAGCGGTCGGACCCCACTACGCTGCGCATGTCACCGGGTTGCACCAGCTTCATTTCGTGGCGATAGCCGAGCCCGCGCAGCTCCTCCATGTCCTCGGCGAAGCCGGCGAAGTCACGGGCCGTGTTGGCCAGGTCGCAGTAACCCCAGGTCAGGTCGCAGTCGATGGCGAACTCGTCCACCCGCTGGCGCACCAGTTCCACGGCCTCCAGGCCCATCAGTTTGAGGGCACGCACGCCTTCGACGCCGATCACCGGCGAGAAGTGGTCGACGTCATGGCCGACCCCACGGATCAGCTGGCCGCCGTTGCGCCCGCTGGCGCCCCAGCCCACCTGGCGGGCCTCCAGCAGGACCACCGAAATGCCGCGGCGGGCCAGTTCGATGGCGGTGTTGAGGCCGGAGAATCCCCCGCCGACGATGCACACGTCGGCCCGGACCTCGCCCTGCAGGGGCGGGTAGGCCAGTTGGCGGTTGGCGGTGGCGGCGTAGTAGGAGGGGGCGTGGCGGTCACTGTGGACCGGTTGGCGAACGCTGGCGTTCATGGGCGCAATCCTGATTCTTGTGTTTGAAAAAAGCGACGCAGGATAGGCAGGCCCCTCTCCATGCGCCAAGGGGGCTTCGGGAAAAATCCCTGTGCCCCCGGGGCAAGGATCGGCTCAGTCGGGAATGGGCAGGCTGAGGGTTTCCTTCACCTCTTCCATCACGATGTAGGACTTGGATTCGCGGACGTGGGGCAGCTTGAGGAGGATGTCCCCCAGCAGCTTGCGGTAGGAGGCCATCTCGTTGATGCGGGCCTTCACCAGGTAGTCGAAGTCGCCGGACACCAGGTGGCATTCGAGCACGTGGGGCAGCTTGAGCACGGCGCGGCGGAACTCCTCGAAGGTGTCGCCGGACTTGTAGTCCAGGCTGATCTCGACGAACACCAGCAGGCTGGCCTTGAGGTGCTGCGGGTTCAGGCGGGCGTTGTAGCCCATGATGATCCCCTCGCGCTCCAGGCGGCGGACGCGCTCGGTGCAGGGCGTGGTCGACAGCCCCACCCGCTCGCCCAGCTCGGTGAAGGAGATGCGGCCGTCCTCCTGGAGGATGCGTAAAATATTCCGGTCTATCTTGTCCAGCTCACGACGCGATTGATGCTGGGTTCTCATGGTGGATGCCCCTCCGCAAAAGCCGATATTGCCAAGAATTATCGCCAAATATAGCTGGCTATATAGTGAATATCACTGGTCACGCCTTCTTATACTGCCGACATCTACGCTCAAAATAACAAACGCGCCGGCAAGGCCGTCGCGGTGGAGGCAGACATGCGAGTAATGGTGCTGGGCAGCGGCGTGATTGGTACCGCGAGTGCCTACTATCTGGCCCGGGAAGGCTTCGAGGTGGTGGTGGTGGACCGTCAGCCGGCCGTCGCCATGGAAACCTCCTTCGCCAACGCAGGCCAGGTCTCACCTGGCTACGCATCCCCCTGGGCCGCCCCCGGCGTGCCGCTCAAGGCCATCAAGTGGCTGATGCAGCGCCACGCGCCCCTGGCCATCAAGGCCACCGGCAGCCTGGACCAGTACCTCTGGATGGCGCAGATGCTGCGCAACTGTACCGCGTCCCGCTATGCGGTGAACAAGGAGCGCATGGTGCGCCTGTCCGAGTACAGCCGCGACTGCCTCGATGAGCTGCGCGCCGAAACCGGCATCGCCTATGAAGGCCGCCAGCTCGGCACCACCCAGCTGTTCCGCACCCAGGCCCAGGTCGACGCCGCCGCCAAGGACATCGCCGTCCTCGAGCGTTCCGGCGTGCCCTACGAGATCCTCGACCGCGACGGCATCGCCCGCGTCGAGCCGGCCCTGGCCAGCGTCAAGCACAAGCTCGCCGGCGCCCTGCGCCTGCCCAACGACCAGACCGGCGACTGCCAGATGTTCACCACCCGCCTGGCCGAGATGGCCGTGCAGCTGGGGGTCGAGTTCCGCTTCGGCCAGGACATCCAGCGCCTGGACTTCGCCGGCGACCGCATCAACGGCGTGTGGATCGACGGCAAGCTGGAAACCGCCGACCGCTACGTGCTCGCCCTCGGCAGCTACAGCCCGCAACTGCTCAAGCCGCTGGGCATCAAGGCCCCGGTGTACCCGCTCAAGGGCTACTCGCTGACCGTGCCGATCACCAACGGCGCCATGGCCCCGACCTCGACCATCCTGGACGAGACCTACAAGGTCGCCATCACCCGTTTCGACGACCGCATCCGCGTCGGCGGCATGGCGGAGATCGCCGGCTTCGACCTGTCGCTGAACCCACGCCGTCGCGAGACCCTGGAAATGATCACCACCGACCTCTACCCGGAAGGTGGCGATGTGGCCAAGGCCGAGTTCTGGACCGGCCTGCGTCCGGCGACCCCGGACGGCACCCCCATCGTCGGGGCCACGCCGTACCGCAACCTGTTCCTCAATACCGGACACGGTACCCTTGGCTGGACCATGGCCTGCGGTTCCGGCCGCCTGCTGGCGGACCTGATGGCGCGCAAGCGCCCGCAGATCAGCGCCGAAGGCCTGGACATCTTCCGCTACGGCAATTCCAAGGAGACCTCGAGCAATGCCAATCCAGCGACTGCACACTGAAACCCGCTACAGCGAAATCGTCATCCACAACGGCACGGTCTACCTGGCCGGCCAGCTTGACGAGAAGCTCAGCGCCGGAATCGGCCAGCAGACCCGCGAGACCCTCGCCAGCATCGACAAGCTGCTGGCCGAGGCCGGTACCGACAAGAGCCACCTGCTCTCGGTGACCATCTACCTCAAGGACATGGCGGCCGACTACGCTGCCATGAACGCGATCTGGGACGCCTGGCTGCCGAAGGGCGCCGCCCCGGCCCGCGCCTGTGTCGAGGCCCGGATGTATTCCCCCGAGGTGCTGGTGGAGATGACCGTCGTCGCCGCCCTGCCCTGACCCCTTCCTCAGCCCGGCGCCCGAGCCGGGTTTTTTCCATAACCAGAAGAAGTGCCCGCCATGCGTCCCGCCCGTGCCCTCATCGACCTCGAAGCGCTGCGCCACAACTACCGCCTCGCCCGTGAAGCCTCCGGTGCCCGCGCACTGGCGGTGGTCAAGGCCGATGCCTACGGACATGGCGCCGTCCGCTGCGCCCGTGCCCTGGAGGCCGAGGCCGACGGGTTCGCCGTGGCGTGCATCGAAGAAGCGCTGGCCCTGCGTGAAGCGGGCATCCGCGCGCCGATCCTGCTGCTCGAAGGCTTCTTCGAGGCCGACGAGCTGCCGCAGATCGAACAGCATGATTTCTGGTGCGTCCTGCATGCCCCCTGGCAGCTGGAGGCGGTGGAGCGAGCGACCCTCGCCCGGCCGCTGACCTTCTGGCTGAAGATGGATTCCGGGATGCACCGGGTGGGCTTCCACCCCGCCGAGTTCCGCGATGCCCACCAGCGCCTGCTGGCCAGTGGCAAGGCGGCCAAGGTGGTGCTGATGAGCCACTTCGCCCGTGCCGACGAGCTGGACAGCGACAGCTGCGCCCAGCAGGTCGCCGTGTTCCAGCAGGCCCGCGCCGGCATCGCGGCGGAAGTCAGCCTGCGCAACTCGCCGGCCCTGCTGGGCTGGCCCCAGGTTCCCAGTGACTGGGTGCGCCCCGGCATCATGCTCTACGGCGCCACCCCCTTCGAGCAGGCGCATCCACTGGCTGACCGCCTCAAACCGGTGATGACCCTGGAGTCCAAGGTCATCAGCGTGCGTGAACTCCCGGCCGGGCAACCGGTGGGCTATGGCGCGCGCTTCGTCACCGAACGGCCGACCCGGGTCGGCGTGGTGGCCATGGGGTATGCCGATGGCTATCCGCGCCATGCGCCCACCGGCACGCCGGTGGCCATCGACGGCCAGCCCTCGCGGCTGATCGGCCGGGTCTCCATGGACATGCTCACCGTCGACCTCACCGACCTGCCCCAGGCCGGCCTCGGCAGCCGTGTCGAACTGTGGGGCAACCAGGTGTCTGCCGCCGAGGTGGCGATGCATGCCGGGACCATCCCCTACCAGATCTTCTGCAACCTGCGCCGGGTCCCTTTGAGCGAGCGCTGAGCCTCGCCCAGCGGGGCCTGCGGACCATTGGTTGCTTGCCAACTTCATGATTTTCCTGGGATTTCTCAGGGGGGTTGTTTTTTTGCGCAGTATTGACGGCCGAAGTGTTGTAAATACTGAACGCTAGCCGCATGATTGCGCGCACCAAGCCCCCCTAACAAGAATCCAGAGGAGGATCCCAGCATTGGACGTCGGTGTTCGACTGCAAGCTATCCGCAAGCTCAAAGGCCTTTCCCAGCGTGAACTCGCCAAACGTGCAGGCGTTACCAACAGCACGATTTCCATGATCGAGAAGAACAGCGTCAGCCCCTCCATCAGTTCGCTGAAGAAGGTGCTCGGGGGCATCCCCATGTCGCTGGTGGAGTTCTTTTCCCTCGACCTGGAGCAGGACAACCAGACCCAGGTGGTCTATCGGGCCTCCGAACTCACCGACATCTGCAGTGGCGCCATCACCATGAAGCTGGTGGGCAAGGCCCATCCCAGCCGCGCCATCGCCTTCCTAGACGAGACCTACCCGCCGGGCACCGACACCGGTGACGAGATGTACGCCCACGAGGGCGAAGAGGCCGGCATGCTGGTCGAAGGGCGTCTCGAACTGACCGTCGGCAACGACGTGTACATCCTCGAACCGGGCGACAGCTACTACTTCGAAAGCAGCCGTCCGCACCGCTTCCGCAATCCGTTCGACCTGCCGGCTCGCCTGATCAGCGCGACCACTCCGGCAAACTTCTGAAAGACCGCTGCCGCCGATATCCCTGCGACGCGTTGGGTTGTTTCGGCCAGACGGCCATGACGTTATACTTGCGCCCGCTCGCGAAACCGTGGCCGCGGGCGTATCTAGCCACGATGAGGGTGAAAGGGTGAACCTGATAAATAAGATGCTGGCAGCGCATGTTGCCGTATTGGCCCTGTGGGCAGTTAGCGCCCAGGCCGCGACCGACGACGCCATCGCCGAGCGCATCAAGCCGGTGGGCGAGGTCTGCGTGCAGGGTCAGGAATGCAAGGGTGTCGGCGCCGTGGCAGCGGCTGCAGGCGGCGGCGCACGTACGCCGGACGACATCATCGCCAAGCACTGTGGCGCCTGCCACACCGCTGGCGTGCTGGGTGCACCGAAGATCGGTGACACCGCAGCCTGGAAAGAGCGTGCAGACCACCAGGGCGGCCTCGACGGCATCCTGGCCAAGGCCATCACCGGCATCAACGCCATGCCGCCGAAGGGCACCTGCGCCGACTGCACCGACGACGAGCTGAAAGCCACCATCAAGAAGATGTCCGGCCTGTAAGCGTCGCGAAGCATCGAAAAAGCCGCCCGAGGGCGGCTTTTTTGTGCCTGCGCGGTGCGACTCGTTGTCGCAGCGCCGCCGGGCCCGAGGTGTTCGGGCCCGGCAACGGGTCAGTCGATGAAGCTGACCTTGCCGTCCGCGAGGGAGGCCACACGAGCCAGCGACTCGATACGGTAACCCTCTTCCTCCAGCAGGCGGCGCCCGTCCTGAAAGGACTTCTCGATGACGATGCCGAGGCCGGCGATGCTCGCGCCCGCCTGGCCGATCAGGTCGATCAGCGCCTTGGCCGCGTGGCCGTTGGCGAGGAAGTCATCGATCACCAGCACATGGTCGGCGGCCGTCAGGTGCTTGGCGGAGATGGCGATGGTGCTCTCGGTCTGCTTGGTGAAGGAGAACACCTTGGAGATCAGCAGGTCGTTCTTCAGCGTCAGCGACTGGAACTTGCGCGCGAAGATCACCGGTACGCCCAGCTCGAGGCCGGCCATCACGGCCGGGGCAATGCCCGAGGCCTCGATGGTGACGATCTTGGTGATGCCCTGGCCGCGGAAGCGCTCGGCGAACTCATGGCCGATGAACTGCATGAGCCTGGGGTCGATCTGGTGATTGAGGAAGGCGTCGACCTTGAGCACCTGGTCGGAAAGCACGATGCCTTCGGAAAGGATCTTTTCTTTGAGAATGTCCACGGGAGGGGCTTCCTGCGAAGCGGCTGTCGCTGATGAAGCGGCGCATTCTACCTTGGCCAGGGGCCATCGCGCGATGCCCTTCTGGCCGTTCGGTCAGACTTCTCCGCAGGCCCGGTCAGGGCTTCTTCAGCATCGCCCGGATGTCCGCCAGCGCCGTGTTGCCACGCACCGCCTTCACCTCGGTCGGCGTGTCGTCCATGCCTTCCCACTCCAGGTCTTCCGGCGGCAGCTCGTCGAGGAAGCGGCTGGGTGAGCAGTCGATGATCTCGCCGTACTGCTTGCGCTTGGCGGCGAAGGTCATCGCCAGGTTCTGCCGGGCGCGGGTGATGCCCACGTAGGCCAGGCGGCGCTCTTCCTCGATGGTGTCGGCCTCGATGCTGGAGCGGTGCGGAAGGATGTCCTCCTCCACGCCCATGATGAACACGTAGGGGAACTCCAGGCCCTTGGACGCGTGCAGGGTCATCATCTGCACCCCCTCGGCGCCCTCTTCCTCCTCCTGCTGGCGTTCGAGCATGTCGCGCAGCACCAGCTTGGCGATGGCTTCCTCGATGGTCATGCCGCCTTCCTCGTCGCGCTCGAGGGTGTTCTTCAGCGCATCCACGAGGAACCACACGTTGCCCATGCGGAAGTCAGCGACCTTGTCGCTGGAGGCGTTCTGGCGGATCCAGTTCTCGTAGTCGATGTCCATCACCATGCTGCGCAGGGCGGCGATCGGGTCGCTCTCGGCGCACTGCTGGCGGACCTTGTCCATGAAGCGCTTGAAGCGCTGCAGGCGCTCGGTGTAGCGGCTGTCCAGGTGCTCGGCCAGGCCGATCTCATCGGCGGCGGCGTACATCGAGATCTTCCGCTCGGTGGCGTAGTTGCCGAGCTTCTCCAGGGTGGTGGAGCCGATCTCCCGGCGCGGCACGTTGATCACCCGCAGGAAGGCGTTGTCGTCGTCCGGGTTCACCAGCAGGCGGAAGTAGGACATCAGGTCCTTCACTTCCTGGCGCCCGAAGAAGCTGGTGCCGCCCGAGAGCCGGTAGGGAATCTGGTGGTGCTGCAGCTTCAGCTCCATCAGCTTGGCCTGGTGGTTGCCCCGGTAGAGGATGGCGAAGTCGCTGTAGGGCCGCTGGGTGCGCAGGTGCAGGGTGAGGATCTCCATGGCGATGCGCTCGGCCTCGGCGTCCTCGTTGCGGCAGCGGATCACCCGGATCGGGTCGCCCACGCCCATCTCGCTCCACAGCTGCTTCTCGAACACGTGGGGGTTGTTGGCGATCAGCACGTTGGCGCACTTGAGGATGCGGCTGGTGGAGCGGTAGTTCTGCTCCAGCATCACCACCTTGAGGGAGGGGAAATCCTCCTTCAGCTGCATCAGGTTCTCCGGCCGCGCGCCGCGCCAGGCGTAGATCGACTGGTCGTCGTCGCCCACCACGGTGAACTGCGCGCGGTGCTGCACCAGCAGCTTCACCAGCAGGTACTGGCTGGCGTTGGTGTCCTGGTACTCGTCCACCAGCATGTAGCGCACCCGGTACTGCCACTTTTCGAGGATGTCCGGGTTGTCCTGGAAGAGCTTCACCGGCAGCAGGATCAGGTCGTCGAAGTCCACCGCGTTGTAGGCCTTCAGCGTGCGCTGGTAGTGCAGGTAGACGATGGCCGCGGTCTGCTCCTTGGGGTTGCGCGCGTTGGCCAGGGCCTCCTCGGGCAGCACCAGGTCGTTCTTCCAGTTGCCGATGCAGTTCTTGATCTCGTCGACGCCGTCGTCGCCCGAGTACTCCTTCTGCATGATGTCCGACAGCAGCGCCTTGATGTCCGTCTCGTCGAAGATCGAGAACCCCGGCTTGTAGCCCAGCCGCGCGTGCTCCTTGCGGATGATGTTCAGGCCCAGGTTGTGGAAGGTGGACACCGTCAGCCCACGGCCTTCGGCCCCGCGCAGCAGGCTGCTGACGCGCTCCTTCATCTCGCGGGCGGCCTTGTTGGTGAAGGTCACGGCGACGATGTGCTGGGCGCGGATGCCGCACTGCTGGACGAGGTAGGCGATCTTGCGGGTGATCACGCTGGTCTTGCCGGAACCGGCACCGGCGAGCACCAGGAGCGGGCCGCCGACGTAGTTCACGGCTTCCTGCTGCCGGGGGTTGAGTCGGGACATGCGGGCTGTACGGGGGAAGGGAATGGCCGCGCATTCTACCAAACCCCGCCGGGCATGCCGAAGTCCGTTCCACAGTGTGATCCAGCCCCCCTTTGGGGCAGGTTGCGACTTGGCTATTTCCACACTTCCAGTACGATTGTTCCGGCACCTGGGTCTGAGAGGCGATCTCATTCGAGCCCGGTGAGCCAACAACGTGCCGGTAGTGCACGAATAAGACGACGTCGACTACGACGCGAACAGGCGCCTGGCGCCACTGCTTCTTGTGACCTGGGGAGGTCCGATTGTCTGCGCTCGCGAAGCCCCTGCACCTGTTGCTGCTGGCGGACACGCCTGGCTGGGCGGAAGGGGTTCGCCCGCTGTTCGAGGCCCTCGGGCCCGATTACCTCCTGATCACCGCCCCCACCTGGGAAGCCGCCTCGAGCCTGTTCGACGACGGCACCGAAGGCATCCTCTTCTGCACCGCCGAGCTGTTGCCCATGCCCGGCCGCTGCCACCTGCCCACCGTGCTGCTGCTGGAGCAGGACCCGGGCGAGCTGCCCGCCGGCGTCCATGACTGGCTGCCGCGCGAGCGCCTTGACCTGGACCTGCTGCGCCGCTGCCTGCGCTACCTCGGCGAACGCCAGCGGATGCAGGGCACCCTGCAGGGCCTGGCCGAGCAGGACCCGCTCACCGGTATCGCCAACCGCCAGGGCTTCCAGACCCTCCTGGCCGCGCGGCTGGTGGAATACGGCGGCAACGGCCTGACCCTCGGCCACCTCGACCTGGACAATTTCCGCCACGCCAACGATGCCCTCGGCTACCAGGCCGGCGACCGGCTGATCCTGCAGGTGGTGGCGCGGCTCAAGGCCGAGCTGTCCCCCGGTGACCAGGTCGCCCGCCTGGGCAGCGACGAATTCGCCCTGCTGCTGGACACCCGCCGCGACCCGCAACGCGCCGAGCGCCTGGCCTCGCGCCTGATGGAGGCCCTCGGCGAGCCCTTCTGGGTCGATGGCGAGAGCCTGCTGATCGGCTGCAGCCTGGGCCTTGCCCATGCCCGCCCGGACGAAGGCGCCGACCCGCTGATGTGGCACGCCCACATCGCCATGCAGCAGGCCAAGGGTGCCCAGGGCTGCACCTTCCACCTCTTCGACGCGCACCTCAACCGGGGCGCCCGCAGCCTCGCCGACCTGGAAGGCGAGCTGCGCCGGGCGCTGCGCCGGGACGAACTGGAGCTGCACTACCAGCCGCGCCTGTGCCTGAAGACCGGCCGCATCGTCGGCCTCGAAGCCCTGGTGCGCTGGCGCCACGCCGAGCGCGGCCTGCTGGCGCCCAGCGAGTTCGTGCCCCTGGCCGAGCAGAGCGGGCTGATCGTGCCGCTGGGCTACTGGGTCATCGCCCGGGCCCTGCGCGACATGCAGTGGCTGCGCGGGCGCGGCCTGCCGGCCTTGCACATGGCGGTGAACCTGTCGTTCCGCCAGTTCCAGGACAGCCAGCTGCTGCCCACCCTCACCCGCCTCATCGACGAGCGCGGCGTGGATGCCCGCTGGCTGGAGTTCGAGCTGACCGAGACCGCCGTCATGCGCCGCAGCGAGCAGGTGCTCACCACCATGCAGGCACTGGGCAAGGTGGGCGTGCGTTTCTCCCTGGACGACTTCGGCACCGGCTTCTCCTCCTTCGTCCACCTCAACAGCCTGCCCATCACCCTGCTGAAGATCGACAAGAGCTTCGTCGGCGGCATGCAGGCGCGCCCGGAGAACCAGCAACTGGTGCGGGCCATGATCAACCTGGCGCACAACCTCAAGCTCGAAGTGGTGGCCGAAGGCGTCGAGAACACCGACCAGCTCGCCCTGCTGCGCCAGTTCGGTTGCGACCAGGTGCAGGGCTACTGGATCAGCAAGCCCCTGCCGCTGGTGGAGCTGGCGCGCTTCCTGGTGTTCGGCGTGCGCCAGCCGGCCCTCGGCCAGCCCGAGGGCTGAGCCTCAGGCCGCCACCGAAGCCCGGGCGGCAACCGCCGGCTCGCCGCGCAGCAGGCGGCGGGTCTTGAACTCGAAGCCCAGGGTCAGCCCCAGCGCCGCGCAGGCCAGGCCCGAGGCCAGCCCCCACCACACGCCCTGCGGGCCCCAGCCGAAGTGGAAGGCCAGCAGCCAGGCCGCCGGGGCGCCCACCAGCCAGTAGCAGCCGAGGCCGACCAGGAAGGTGGTCTTGGCATCCTTCAGCCCCCGGATGGCGCCCATGGCGATGGTCTGGATGCCGTCGAACAGCTCGAACCAGGCGGCGATCGCCAGCAGGCCCACGGCCATCTGCACCACCGCTTCGAACTCGGCGTTGCCACGCTCCAGGAACAGCCCCACCACCCACTCCGGCGCCAGCCAGAACAGCGCGGCGAAGCTCAGCATGCAACCGGCGCCCAGGCCGATGCCCAGCCGCCCGGCGCGGCGTGCGTCCTCCAGGCGGCCGGCGCCGAAGTGCTGGCCGATGCGGAAGGTCACCGCATAGGAGATGCCCACCGGCACCATGAAGGCCACGTACACCGACATGATCGCCACCTGGTGCGCGGCCAGCGCCTGGCTGCCCAGGGCTCCCATGCACAGCGCAGCGAAGGCGAACAGGCCGGACTCCACCGCATAGGTGCCGCCGATGGGCAGGCCCAGGCGCAGCAGCTCGCGCAGGTCGTCCAGGCGCGGCTGCAGCAGGCCGTGGCGCAGCGAGTAGGCGGCATAGGCCGGGTGACGCGTCACGTGCCAGGCCAGCAGCAGTGCCATAGCGGTCATCACCAGCGCGGTGATCAGGCCGATGCCCGCCAGGCCCAGCCGGGGCAGGCCGAACCAGCCGTGGATCAGCACATAGTTGAGGGCGAAGTTGGCCAGCGCCCCGCCGATGCTGATGGCCATCACCGGGCCGGGCCGGCCGATGGCGCTGGTGAAGCCGCGCAGGGCCATGAAGGTCATGTAGCCGGGCAGCGCGAACACCAGGGTGGAGAGGAACTGCATGGCGCCCTCGATATTGTGCGCCTCCTGGCCGAACACCCGCAGCAGCGGCGCCAGGTTCCACAGCAGCAGCCCGGCCGCCAGGGCCAGGCCCCAGCCCAGCCACATGCCGGCCTGGGTCAGCCGCGCGGCACCGGCCACGTCCCCGGCGCCGTGGCGGATCGCCACCAGGTTGCCCACGGCGGCGATCACCCCCACGCAGAAGATCGAGACGAAGGAATAGCTCGCCGCGCCCAGGCCGCCGGCAGCCAGTTCGGCCGGGCCCAGCAGGCCCATCATCACCGTGTCGGTGAACACCATCAGCACGTTGGCCAGTTGCGCGGCGATCAGCGGGCCGGCAAGGCGGAGGATGGCCAGGAGTTCCGGCCGGAGGGATGCAGGCATGAGTAATGATCACCACGGAGGGGAGAGACGCCAGGCGGGCGGCCCTGATGCGGCGAATTCTCCCAGGCCTTGAAGCCCCGCCACAAAAGGAAAAAAATGATCCCTTCCATGACTCTGACTCATGCGAGAGTGTCGCCATGTCCCGCCGCCTGCCCCCGCTCTATGCCCTGCGTGCCTTCGAGGCAGCGGCGCGCAACGCGTCCTTCACCCGCGCGGCCGAGGAACTGGCCATCACCCAGAGCGCGGTGAGCCGGCACATCCGCACCCTGGAGGAGCACTTCGCCTGTCGCTTGTTCGAGCGCCGGGGTCGCCACCTGCAACTGACCGAGGCCGCGCGGGTCATCCTCCCCGGGCTGCGCGAGGGCTTCGACGCCCTGGAGCGCGCCTGTTCCATCCTGCGGGTGGACGACGGCAACCTCTGCCTCAAGGCCCCCTCCACCCTCACCATGCGCTGGCTGCTGGCGCGGCTGTCGCGCTTCCGCCACCTCAGCCCGGAGAACGAGGTGCAGCTCACCAGCGCCTGGATGGACGTGGACAAGGTGGACTTCCAGCACGAGCCGTTCGACTGCGCGGTGCTGCTCTCCGACGGCCACTTCACCCAGGACTGGGAGGTGACGCGGCTGTTCCCGGAGTGGCTGATCCCGGTCTGCGAGCCCGCCCAGGCCCGGCAGCCCTGGACGGTACAGCAGCTGCGCCAGGCCGAGCTGCTGCACCCCACGCCGGACCGCCGCGACTGGCGGCGCTGGCTGCAGCGCATGGGGTTGGAGGAGCAGGTCTCGCTGAAGGGTGGCCAGGTGTTCGACACCCTGGAGCTGGGCATCGTCGCCGCCACCCGGGGCTATGGGGTGTCCATCGGCGACCTGGTGATGATCGCCGAGGACGCCACCAGCGGCCGCATCGGCCTGCCCTGGCCGGCTGCGGTGGCCAGCGGCGAGAGCTATTACCTGGTCTGGCCACGCGGTCGCCGGGACCAGGAACGCCTGCAGCGGCTGCGGGATTTCCTCCTCGCCGAAGTGGCCGCCATGGACCTGCCGGCCGTGGAATTGCTGGACTGAGCGGCCGTTCGTCGGCCTGACGGCAACATCGGAAAGAACAGCTCGCAGCGAAGCACAGCCGTCCTATACCTCAGTAGGGCACTCAAGTATTCTCGCCGCCCCGCGAAGGGGGCAGAGACCTCCTCGCGTGTCGCCTTGCCCTATTTCCGGAGATTCCCCCCATGAACCAGCCCAGGTCACGCATTGCCTGGCAGCTCGCCGCCGCCCTCGCCCTGATCCTCGTGTTGTTGATCAGCGGCAGCACCCTCTTCGCCCTGCGCTCGCTGGACAAGGCCAACCTGGCCACCCGCGAGGAGCACCTGGCCAGCGAGGCCCGCCTGCTGGCCGACCAGCTCACCACCTTCCATGGCAGCCTGCGCGAGAGCACCCAGCGCCTGGCCAGCCTGTTCGAGCAGCGCTTCGCCCAGGGCCTCACCCTGCACAGCGGCGAGCGCGTACCGGTGGCGGCCCTGACCCCGCCGGCGCTGTACCTCAACGGCCAGGTGCTGAACAACGACTTCACCCTGGTGGACGAATTCCGCCAGCTCACCGCTGGCGTCGCCACGGTGTTCGTCCGCGATGGCGCCGACTTCGTGCGCATCACCACCTCGCTGAACAAGCAGGACGGCACCCGCGCCATCGGCACCGTGCTCGACCACGCCCACCCGGCCTACCAGCGCCTGCTGGCCGGGCAGAACTACGTGGGCCGAGCCCTGCTGTTCGACCGCTACTACATGACCCAGTACACCCCGGTGCGCGACGACACCGGTGCGGTGATCGCCGTGCTCTTCGTCGGCTTCGACTACACCGACGCGCAGAACGCCCAGTTCAGGAACCTGGAGCGCTTCCGCATCGGGCGCACCGGCTCCCTGGCGTTGCTGGACGAAACCGGCAAATGGCTGGTGGCCCCCGCCGGCGTGCGCCGCCCGGAAGCCATCGGCGATGCCCTCAAGAGCCTGCAGGCCAACCCCGGCAAGGGGCTGTTCTGGAGCGACGGCACCGAGGACTTCTTCAGCATCGCCGTGCCCTTCGCCGACGGGCCCTGGCAGGTGGTGGCGAGCATGCCCGAGGAGGAGATCGGCGAGGTCACCTGGCGAGTCGGCAGCCAGCTGGCCCTTGGCAGCCTGCTGGCGATGGTGCTGGCGGTGGCTGCGGTGATCGGCCTGCTGCGCCTGCGCCTCAAGCCCCTGGGCGACCTGGTGGACCAGGCCCGCGCCCTGGGCGCCGGCAACCTCGGGGTGCGCCTGGACGTGTCCAGCCGTGACGAGATCGGCGAGCTGGCCGGCAGCTTCAACCAGATGGGCGAGGCGCTGTCGACCATGGTGGCGCACATCCGCAGTTCCGCTCAGCAGGTCAGCAGCCGCTCCCAGGTGCTCTCGGGCCTGGCCAGCGGCGCCCACGAGGGCATGGAGCAGCAGTCCGGCGAGATCAGCAGCATGGCCGGCGCGGTGGAGGAGTTCAGCGCCACCTCGCTGAACATCGCCGACAACATGCGTGCCACCGAACGCCTGGCCAGCGACAACGCCCAGCAGACGCGCATCGGCCAGGTGGCGATGGACGAGGCATCCACGGCCCTGGAACAGATCGCCAACGCCCTCAACGGCACCGCCGAGGTGATCAACACCCTGGGCCAGCGCTCCCAGGAGATCGGCGGCATCGTCGGCGTCATCACCGCCATCGCCGACCAGACCAACCTGCTGGCCCTCAATGCCGCCATCGAGGCCGCCCGGGCCGGCGAGCAGGGCCGTGGCTTCGCCGTGGTGGCCGACGAGGTGCGCAGCCTGGCTGGCCGCACCCGCGAGGCGACCACCGAGATATCCAGCATGATCGGCAGCATCCAGCAGGAGACCGCCAGCGCCATCAGCACCATGGAACACGGCAAGGCGCTGATGCAGGAAGGCCTGGCGCGCAACGCCAAGGTGGCCGATGCGCTGGCACGGATCGCCCAGCAGAGCGCCGCCGCCGGCGAGCAGGTCACCGCCATCACCACCGCCACCCAGGAGCAGAGCAGCACCGCGACCCTGCTCAGCAGCAACCTGCAGAGCATCGCCCTGGCCAACAGCGAGCAGCGTGAGGTGGTGGCGAACCTGGCGCAGACGGCCCGGGAGCTGGACCGCCTGGCCGAGGAGTTGCGCCAGGAAGTGGGCCGCTTCCGCTGACCCACCGGGGCCCGGCCAGCCGGGCCCTGCCGCGGGTGCTCAGCGCACCACGTGGAGGAAGTGCAGGTGCTTCTCGTACTGGTCGAGCAGGTCGCCGATCACTTCCTCCCGGCTCCAGCCCATCACGTCATAGTCCTGGCCGCCCTCGCGCAGGTACACCTCGGCGCGGAAGTACTTGCGGGCGTCTCCGTTCTCCTCGCCCCCTTCGCGGGCCATGAAGCGCGGCAGCAGCAGCGAGCGCGGGCGCACCTCGTAGCTGAAGTCCACCTCCTCGCCATGGCCGACGTTGAGCTTGCAGCGGCCGTCCTCGCCGTTCAGCACTTCCACCGCGCAGCCCTGCTTGCGCAGCTCCTCGGCCACCTCCAGGCAGGCCGGGCGCACCACTTCGTCGATGAAGCGGGTCACATGGCTGCGCCGGGGGAACATGAGGATGTTGCGCAGCCGCCTTTGCCAACCACCCAGTTGCTGCTGCGCCGGGCGCGACAGGGCGAGCGCCTGGTAGCGGATGCCGCGCTTGGTGGCGTCCAGCCGCAGGGCCTTGAGCAGGCCCCAGGTGGCGGCCAGCAACACCGCTGCGAAGGGCAGCGCGCTGGCGATGGTGGCGGTCTGCAGGGCCTTGAGGCCGTCGGCCAGCAGCAGCGCCATGGCCACCACGCCGGTGAGGATCGACCAGAACAAGCGCTGCCACAGCGGGGTGTTCTCCTTCCCTCCCGAGGCCAGCATGTCCAGCACCAGGGCACCGGAGTCGGCCGAGGTGACGAAGAACACCACCACCATCGCCACTGCCAGCAGCGACAACAGGGTGGACAGGGGGAAGTGGTCGAGGAAGGCGAACAGTGCCAGCGAGCTGTCCTGCTGCACCGTTTCCACCAGGTCGAGGTAGCCCTGGTTGAGCACCATGTGGATGGCGGTGTCGCCGAAGATGGTCATCCACAGCAGGGTGAAGCCGGCCGGGACGAACAGCACGCCGCAGACGAACTCACGGATGGTGCGGCCGCGTGAGATGCGGGCGAAGAACAGCCCGACGAAGGGCGACCAGGACAACCACCAGCCCCAGTAGAGCAGCGTCCAGCCGCCGATCCAGTCGGTGGGTTCGTAGGCATAGAGGTTGAAGGTCTTGCTGACGATCTCCGACAGGTAGCCGCCGGTGTTCTGCACGAAGGTCTGCAGCAGGAACACCGTGGGGCCGAGGACCAGCACCAGCAGCATCAGCAGGGTCGCCAGCGCCAGGTTCAGCTCCGACAGGACCTTGATGCCCTTGTTCAGCCCACTGGCTGCCGAGAGGGTGGCCAGGCCGCAGGTGCCGGCGATCAGTGCCAGCTGCACCGGAGTGCTGACCGGTACGCCGAAGAGGTGGTGCAGGCCGCCGTTGATCTGCAGCACGCCGTAGCCCAGGGAGGTGGCAATGCCGAACACGGTGCCGAGGATGGCGAAGATGTCCACCGCATGGCCGATGGGGCCGTAGATGCGATCACCGATCAGCGGGTAGAGCGCCGAGCGCAGGGTCAGCGGCAGGTCATGGCGGAAGCAGAAAAAGGCCAGGATCAGCGCGACGATGGCGTAGATCGACCAGGCGTGGAGGCCCCAGTGGAAGAAGGTCAGCTTCATGGCCTCCTTCGCGGCGGCCACGGTGTGGGGGTCGCCTACCGGCGGGTTGACGTAGTGCATCAGGGGTTCGGCGACGCCGAAGAACATCAGGCCGATGCCCATGCCGGCGGCAAAGAGCATGGCGAA
Organism: Pseudomonas sp. SLBN-26; assembly: GCF_006715895.1. NCBI lineage: Bacteria > Pseudomonadati > Pseudomonadota > Gammaproteobacteria > Pseudomonadales > Pseudomonadaceae > Pseudomonas > Pseudomonas sp. SLBN-26. The sequence goes on along the minus strand of NZ_VFOB01000001.1, from coordinate 4,207,103 downwards.
CCAGGTGCCGTTGCCGTAGTCGGGGCGGCTGTGGTCGGGGCCGAGACGGATGTCGCCGAAGCGGCTGACGGCGAGGAAGACGACGGTGATGAGGATCAGGGCGACGCTGAGGACGTAGAACCAGCTGGCGTTCAGGACGATCCACTGCTGGATCTGGCCGAACAACCACTGGGCCTGGTCGCGGGCCAGGGTGCTGTAGAGCACCAGGGCGATGACGAGGACGGCAGAGCCGTAGAACACCGGTGGGTTGAGGGTGGATGGGGAAGACGAACGTGCCTCCATTGAGCTAGCTCTCCTTTCGATCGGATGGCCGCCAAGGGCGGAAGGCGGCGCAGTCTAACAGAGTCGATAGATCGGCTCTTTCGGCGCCTTGTTCCTCATAGTTTTTTCAGCTGCTGGTCGGCCGGTACTGCAGGGCCTCGGCCAGGTGGTGGCGCTGGATGTCGGGCGCGTCCGCCAGGTCGGCGAGAGTGCGGGCCACCTTGATCAGCCGGTGCGCGGCACGCAGGGACAACCCGAGGCGCTCGCAGGCCTGCTCCAGCCAATGCTGGTCGTCGGGCGTCAGCGGACAGTGCTGGTGCAGCCGGGACAGGTCGAGGAAGGCGTTGGCGCAGCCCTGGCGAGCCAGTTGCCGACGCCGGGCTCGTCCGACTTCCCCGGCAGCGGTGGCACTGTCGAGCCCGCCGCTGACGGGCGCGCCCAGGTGTGTGGCTTCGCGGGCGACCGTCAGGTGCAGGTCGATGCGGTCCAGCAGCGGGCCGGAGAGCCGGGCCCGGTAGCGCTGGATCTGCTCCGGTGTGCAGCGGCAGCGATGGGTGTCGTCGCCCAGGTAGCCGCAGGGGCAGGGGTTCATGGCCGCCACCAGCTGGAAGCGCGCCGGGAAGCGCACCCGGTCGTTGGCCCGGGCGATGATGATCTCGCCGCTTTCCAGGGGCTCTCGGAGGACCTCCAGCACCTTGCGGTCGAACTCCGGCAGCTCGTCGAGGAACAGCACGCCCTGGTGCGCCAGGGTGATCTCGCCGGGTTTCGGACGACTGCCCCCACCTACCAGGGCCGGGCCGGACGCGCTGTGGTGAGGCTGCCTGAAGGGACGCTGGGGCCAGCACGCCAGCGGCGATTGGCTGGCCACCGAATGGATGGCGGCCACTTCCAGGGCCTCGTGTTCCTCCAGCGGTGGCAGCAGGCCTGGCAGGCGGCTGGCCAGCAGTGTCTTGCCGGTGCCGGGCGGGCCGGACAGCAACAGGTTGTGGGCTCCTGCGGCGGCCACCAGCAGCGCACGCTTGGCTGCCAGTTGGCCCTGGACATCGGCGAGATCGGGATAGGGCGCGGCCTGCAGCGGCAGGCCCTGGCTCTGGAACGGTGCCAGCGGCGACTGGCCGTTGAGGTGGGCGGCCAGCTCCAGCAGGTGACCCACGGCGAACACCGTCAGGCCGCTGGCCAGGCTGGCCTCCTCGGCGTTTTCCCGGGGCACCACCAGCGCCCGTCCGGCAGCGCGAGCCGCCAGCGCAGCGGGCAACGCGCCCTGCACCGGACGCAGGGCACCGGACAGGGCCAGCTCGCCGAGGCACTCCAACTGCTCCAGGGCTGCGGCGGGCACCTGGCCGCTGGCCGCGAGGATGCCGAGGGCGACGGCCAGGTCGAAGCGTCCGCCTTCCTTGGGAAGATCGGCCGGTGCAAGGCTGAGGGTGATGCGCCGCAGGGGGAATTCGAAACCGCTGGTGAGCAGGGCGCTGCGGACGCGGTCCTTGCTCTCCTTGACGGCGGTTTCCGGGAGGCCGACCAGGGCCAGGGACGGCAGGCCGTTGGCCAGGTGCGCCTCCACCGTGACGGCGGGGGCTTCCACGCCGACCTGGGCGCGGCTGTGGACGAGGGCCAGGGACATGGATCGCTCCTTGATCGGTCCGCCCGGCCGGAGTGGCTTACTCCGTGGGCGGCGGGTTCAGCTGGGCTTCCAGCTCCGCGACCTTCGCCTCCAGGGCTTCCAGGCGCGCGCGGGTTCGGGCGAGCACCACCATCTGGCTGTCGAATTCCTCGCGGCTGACCAGGTCCAGCTTGCTGAAGGCGCTCTGCATCAGGGCCTTGAACTGGGCCTCGAATTCGGCGCGGGGCAGCGGGGTGTCGCCATTGAACAGGCGGGAGGCGTGGGAGCCGAGGGCATCGAGCAGGGCTTTGGGCGGCAGCATGGTGGGCATCCGTTGACAGGGCGGGCCGGAGTTTACCACGGGGTCCCGGCCGAGTCGGGCGACAGGCCGACGCACGATTTCCGAGCAATGGCTGAAGTGCGCGTGCACCTTTTCCGTGCATCGTTTTGGGGCAGTGCCGCCCGGCGCCACGGCCAAGGGCCACTATCTGCTTGAAAAACGGGGCTTTTGGGCGAGCTGGCAAGCTTTCTGCTTTAGCGCTGGTGAAGGGTGCACCGATGCAGTACCGGTGCGTCAGGCGAGGCGGGGGAGTGTTTCGCCAGGAGCGGTTGGTTGGCGTCGAAGCGGGCCGGGCCAGGGCGGTTCGACGCGTTACAAAGCCAGGCACTGCGCTTAGACTTGAGCCGGGTTCGTTTTCCTGGGGCAAGTCCACCAAATACGGGAGAAGTTTCATGAAGCTAGTCACTGCCATCATCAAGCCGTTCAAACTCGATGACGTGCGCGAGTCGCTGTCCGAGATCGGCGTGCAGGGCATCACCGTTACCGAGGTCAAGGGCTTCGGGCGCCAGAAAGGCCACACCGAGCTGTACCGTGGCGCCGAGTACGTCGTCGACTTCCTGCCCAAGGTGAAGATCGACGTCGCCATCGCCGATGACCAGCTCGACCGTGTCATCGAGGCCATCACCAAGGCGGCCAACACCGGGAAGATCGGTGACGGCAAGATCTTCGTCGTGAATCTGGAACAGGCCATCCGCATCCGTACCGGCGAAACCGGCACCGACGCGATCTAAGCCTCCGAACCCCAACGCCCCAGGAGAAAACCACATGACTCTGCGTAAAGCCGCAGGGCTAGGAGCCCTTTTGTCCCTCGTTACCCCCGGCCTGGCCATGGCCGCCGACGAGGTCGTGCTGAACAGTGGCGACACCGCATGGATGATCGTCGCCACGGCACTGGTGCTGTTCATGACCATCCCCGGCCTGGCGCTGTTCTACGGCGGCATGGTCCGCTCCAAGAACGTCCTCTCGGTGATGATGCAATGCTTCGCCATCACCGGCCTGATCAGCGTGCTCTGGGTCGTCTACGGCTACAGCCTGGCCTTCGACACCACCGGCATGGAGCAGGGCGTCGTCAACTTCAATTCCTTCATCGGCGGCCTGTCCAAGGCCTTCCTCAGCGGCCTGAACACCAGCAGCCTGGTGTACGCCGTGCCGGAAAGCGTGTTCATCACCTTCCAGATGACCTTCGCCATCATCACCCCGGCCCTGATCGTCGGTGCCTTCGCCGAGCGCATGAAGTTCTCCGCGATGCTGATCTTCATGGCCGTGTGGTTCACCCTGGTCTACGCGCCGATTGCCCACATGGTGTGGAGCGGCAACGGCGGCCTGATGTGGGACTGGGGCGTGCTGGACTTCGCCGGTGGCACCGTGGTGCACATCAACGCCGGTATCGCCGGCCTGGTGGCCTGCATCGTGCTGGGCAAGCGCAAGGGCTACCCGACCACCCCGATGGCCCCGCACAACCTGGGCTACACCCTGATCGGCGCGGCCATGCTGTGGGTGGGCTGGTTCGGCTTCAACGCCGGCTCCGCCGTGGCTGCCAACGGCACTGCGGGCATGGCCCTGCTGGTCACCCAGATCGCTACCGCGGCCGCTGCCCTGGGCTGGATGTTCGCCGAGTGGCTGACCCACGGTAAGCCGAGTGCCCTGGGCATCGCCTCCGGTGTGGTCGCCGGCCTGGTCGCCGTGACCCCGGCCGCTGGCACCGTCGGCCCCATGGGCGCCCTGGTCATCGGCCTGGCCGCTGGCGTGATCTGCTTCTTCAGCGCCACCAGCCTCAAGCGCAAGCTGGGCTACGACGACTCCCTGGACGCCTTCGGCGTGCACGGCATCGGCGGCATCGTCGGCGCCCTGCTGACCGGCGTGTTCGCAGCACCGGCCCTGGGTGGCTTCGGCACCGTCGAGAACATCGCGGCCCAACTGTTCATCCAGTTCAAGGGCGTGGCCTTCACGGTCGTCTATACCGCTGTGGTCACCTTCGTGATCCTCAAGGTGCTGGACCTGGTGATCGGCCTGCGGGTCAACGAAGAGGAAGAGACCGTCGGCCTCGACCTGGCGCAGCACAACGAGCGCGGCTACAACCTGTAAGCCCGCCGGCCCCTCCGGGGCGTGCGAACCGCTGCCAAGGGCGCCGAAAGGCGCCCTTTGCTTTTTCAGAGGCCGCGCTAGAATGCGCGCCGAGCGAAATCCGAGGGAGTGGCGCCCATGTGGCACCAGACGCTGATCACCTTGAAGCCGCGTGCACGAGGCTTCCACCTGGTCACCGACGAGCTGCTGGCCGGATTGCCGGAACTGGGTCGCTGCCGTATCGGTCTGTTGCACCTGCTGCTGCAACACACATCGGCTTCACTGAGCGTCAACGAGAATGCCGACCCCTCCGTGAGGCGCGATTTCGAACGGTTCTTCAACCGCCTCGTGCCCCAGGGCGAGGGTGGCTACGAACATGACTACGAAGGCCCGGACGACCTGCCGGCGCACTTCAAGTCGAGCCTGCTGGGCTGCCAGCTGACCTTGCCGGTGCGTGACGGGGCGCTCGCCCTGGGTACCTGGCAGGGGATCTACCTCGGCGAACACCGCGATCAGGGCGGTGCGCGCCGGGTGCTGGCGACCCTCTACGGCGAGGCATCGTGATTTTTTCCGGGCGCGTAGAAACCTGGCGCGACTGGGCTATAACTAACCTGCTCTTGCAAGACACGAGGTAGAAGAATGAGCGACGAAGAACTGGAACAAGACGAGCTCGAAGCGGGCGACGAGGACGAAGGCGAGGAGCTGGCTGCCGCCGAGGACAGTGGCGACGACAGCGATGACGGCGAATCCCCCGCCCCTGCCGGCAAGGGCAAGAAAGCCGCTGCCGTCGAGGTCGAGGAGCTGCCCAGCGTCGAAGCCAAGCAGAAGGAGCGCGATGCGCTGGCCCGTGCCATGGAGGAATTCCTGGCCCGTGGCGGCAAGGTGCAGGAGGTGGAGCCCAACGTGGTCGCCGACCCGCCCAAGAAGCCGGACAGCAAGTACGGCAGCCGCCCCATCTGAGTGAGTCGCCTGGAAGAGCCCGCTTGATGCGGGCTTTTTCATGCCTGCGATTCGGGGTCAGGCGCCCCGGTGCCAGCGCTCCAGCAGCGCGGGTAGCTGGTCCAGGGTACGAATCTCCGCGTCGGGGTGGTCGTCGCCGTCCCAGGGTTTGCCCTGGGGGTTGAACCACACCGCGCGCATGCCGGCATTGCGGGCGCCCTGGATGTCGTCGCTGGGGTGATCGCCGATGTGCACCGCCTGGGCAGCGGGGACGCCGGCCCGGCGCAGCGCTTCTTCGAAGGGATGTGGGTCCGGCTTGCCGATGCCCAGTTCCTCGGCGCAGAGGGCGAACTGGAAGTAGTCCGCCAGGCCCAGGCGGCGGACGTCGGCGTTGCCGTTGGTGATCACCGCCAGCCGGTAGTGGTTGGCCAGGCGCTCCAGGGTCGGGTGCACCTCGGGGAACAGGTCGATGCGGTGCCGCGCAGCCAGGAACACCTGGAAGCCGGTCTCCGCCAGCTCCGCAGCCTCGGCCTGTGGATAACCGGCCTCTTCCAGGGCATGGAAGAGGATGCGCCGGCGCAGCTCGCTCAGGCGGTGCCTGAGCCCGGGGGTGGCGTCCACCAGGCGGGCGCGGATCGCCCACAGGTGCTCGATCGGCACGGGGCCCAGGCGCGGCGCCTCGTTGCCCAGCCATTCGCGCAGGGCGGCTTCGGCGCCCTGCATCACCACCGAGACGTCCCACAGGGTGTCGTCCAGGTCGAAGGTCACCAGTTGGATGCTCATTCCTCGTCCTTGGCTCCGTTGCGTCGTGCCCGGGGGTGGGCCTTGTCGTAGACCGCCGCCAGGTGCTGGAAGTCCAGATGGGTGTAGATCTGCGTGGTGGAGATGTCGGCGTGGCCGAGCAGTTCCTGCACCGCCCGCAGGTCCTGGGAGGACTCCAGCATGTGGCTGGCGAAGGAGTGCCGCAGCATGTGCGGATGGACGTGCTGGCCCAGCTCGCGCACCCCGGCCACCCGCACCCTTTCGCGCACGGCGCGGGGGCCGATGCGCCGCCCCTGGCGGGTGACGAAGACGGCACCGTCCACCGGGGACACGCTGGCGCGGTGGGGCAGCCAGCGCTCCAGAGCCTGGCGCGCCATGCGCCCGAGGGGCAGCTCGCGGATCTTGTTGCCCTTGCCGATCACCCGCACGCTGCCGTCGGCCAGGTCCAGGCGGTCCAGGTCCAGGCCCACCAGTTCCGACAGGCGCAGGCCGGAGGAATAGAACAGCTCGAGGATGGCCTGGTCGCGGCGGGCCATGAACTCGTCTTCCACTGCGCCATCCAGCAACTGCTGGGTGCGGTCGGCATCCAGGGTGCGGGGCAGGCGTCGTTCGCCCTTGGGCGCGCTGATGCCGCTGGCCGGGTCGTGACGGCAGCGGCCCTCGCGGATCAGGTAGCGGTACAGGCCGCGTACGGCGGAGAGCAGGCGGGCGAGGCTGCGGGCAGACTGCCCCTGCTGGTGCAGGCGCGCCACCATGCTGCGCAGCGGGCGGGGTTGCAGTGTGGTCCAGTCATCGAGGCCGAAGCCTTCGGCCAGGGCCACGACCTTCTCCAGGTCGCGCCGGTAGCCTTCCAGCGTGTGCGGGGAAACCTGGCGCTCACTGCGCAGGTGTTCGAGGTAGCGCTCCAGATCGGCCTTCATCGGTCCTCCCGGCGCGCTGCGCTCAGCGCACCGAGCGCAGCGGAGTGGCGTGGCGCGGCAGCACCCGGGCCAGGACTTCGGCGATGTAGCTGAGGAACAGGGTGCCGAGGGAGCTCTTGTAGTGCTGTGGGTCCGGGCTGCCGATGGCCAGCAGGCCGTGCTGGCCCTGGTGGTTGAGGGAGACGACGGCGGCCGAGCCGACCTTGGCGCCCTCTTCCGCGCCGAACAGGAACTCCAGCTCGTGGGCCCGCAGCACGCCGCAGATGGTCTTGCCCGCCACCAGCAGGCCACCGATGGCCTGGTGCGCTTCGGCGCTGGAGACGCTGCGGCCCACCGGCAGGGTGCTGTCGCTGAACAGGATCAGGCTGACGAAGGGCACCTGGAACTCATGGCGCAGGCTGTCCTCGATGGCACCGACCACTTCCTCCAGCGTATTGGCGTCCAGCAGGTCGAGCACCAGGCGGCGGGTCTTGTCGAACAGGCGGTCGTTGTCGCGGGCCACGTCCATCAGCTGGGACAGGCGGTGGCGCATCTCGATGTTGCGCTCGCGCAGCAGCTTCACCTGGCGCTCCACCAGCGAGACGGCCTCGCCAGGCTGGTGGGGGATGCGCAGTTCAGGGATCAGCTCCTGGTGGTCGACGAAGAACTCCGGGTGCTGGCGCAGGTAGGCCGCGACCGACTCGGAATCGAGGGCGCGCGGCGCGTCGGGGTGCTTCTCGCTCATGCTCTCGGCTCGTTCATAGGCGGACCTGGCCTTCGTACACGCGTACGGCCGGGCCGGTCATCATCACGGGCTGGCCGGGGCCGGCCCATTCGATGGTCAGCTTGCCGCCCGGCAGCTCCAGCTGCACGGGGGAGTCCATCCAGCCCTGGCGAATGGCCGCGACGGCCGCGGCACAGGCGCCTGTGCCACAGGCACGGGTTTCCCCAGCGCCACGCTCCCAGACCCGCAGGCGGGCCTGGTGGCGATCCTGGACCTGCAGGAAGCCGACGTTGACCCGCTGCGGGAAGCGCGGGTGGTGTTCGAGTTTCGGGCCCAGCTCGTGGACCGGCGCGCGGTCCACATCCTCGACGCGCAGCACGGCATGGGGGTTGCCCATGGACACGGCGGCGAGCTGGACGGTCTGGCCGTCCACGTCGACCGGGTAGCTCAGGGCCTCGGCCTCGGCGACGAAGGGGATCTGCTGGGGCACGAGGCGCGGCGGGCCCATGTCGACCCGGACCTGGCCGTCGGCGCGGACATCCAGCTCGATGATGCCGGCCTTGGTCTCGACGCGGATCTGCTTCTTCACGGTCAGGCGCTTGTCCAGCACGAAGCGTGCGAAGCAGCGGGCGCCGTTGCCGCACTGCTCCACCTCGGAGCCGTCCGAGTTGAAGATGCGGTAGCGGAAATCCACGTCCGGATTGGTGGGGGCCTCGACGATCAGCAACTGGTCGAAGCCGATGCCAGTGTGGCGGTCGCCCCACTGCTTGGCGTGCTTGGGCTGGATGTGCGCGTGCTGGCTGACCAGGTCGAGCACCATGAAGTCGTTGCCCAGGCCGTGCATCTTGGTGAAACGCAGCAGCATGGACTTACTCCGGAAGCAGGCTTTCGCCGGCGTAGAGTTCCTCGAGGGTTTCGCGGCGACGCACTTCGTAGGCCTGTTCCCCATCCACCATCACCTCGGCGGCACGGCCGCGGGTGTTGTAGTTGGAGCTCATGACGAAGCCGTAGGCACCGGCCGAGCGCACGGCCAGCAGGTCGCCCTCGGCCAGGGCCAGGTCGCGGTCCTTGGCGAGGAAGTCGCCGGTCTCGCAGATCGGGCCGACCAGGTCGTAGCGCTGGGCCTCGCCGTCGCGCGGCTGCACCGGCACCACGTCCATCCAGGCCTGGTACAGGGCTGGGCGGATCAGGTCGTTCATGGCCGCGTCGATCACGGCGAAGTTCTTGTGCTCGGTGTGCTTGAGGTATTCCACCTGGGTCAGCAGCACGCCGGCATTGGCGACGATGTAGCGGCCCGGCTCGAACACCAGCGCCAGGTCACGCCCGGCGATGCGCTCGCGCACGGCCTTGATGTAGTCACCGGCAACGGGCGGCTGCTCGTCCTTGTAGCGCACACCGAGGCCACCGCCGAGGTCCAGGTGGCGGATGTGCACGCCCTGGGTGGCGAGGCGGTCGACCAGTGCCAGCAGGCGGTCGAGGGCGTCGAGGAAGGGCGGCAGACTGGTCAGCTGGGAGCCGATGTGGCAGTCCACGCCGATCACGTCCAGGTTCGACAGCGAGGCGGCGCGCAGGTAGACGGCCTCCGCCTGTTCGATGGCGATGCCGAACTTGTTTTCCTTCAGGCCGGTGGAGATGTACGGGTGGGTGCCAGCGTCCACGTCGGGGTTCACCCGCAGGGAGATCGGCGCTTTCACGTCCATCTCGGCGGCGACCACCTGCAGGCGCTCCAGCTCGTCCACCGACTCCACGTTGAAGCAGTGCACGCCCACTTCCAGTGCGCGGCGCATGTCGTCGCGGCTCTTGCCGACGCCGGAGAAGACGATGCGGTCAGCCGAGCCACCGGCGGCCAGCACGCGCTCCAGCTCGCCGCTGGAGACGATGTCGAAGCCCGAGCCCAGGCGCGCCAGCAGGTTCAGCACCGCCAGGTTGGAGTTGGCCTTGACCGCGTAGCAGACCAGGTGCGGCACGCCCTGCAGGGCATCGGCATAGGAGCGGTACTGCGCCTCGATGTGTGCGCGGGAATAGACGTAGGTGGGGGTGCCGAAGCGCGAGGCGATGGCGGACAAGGCCACGCCTTCCGCGAACAGCTCACCGTCGCGGTAAGTGAAAGCGTCCATCTAGGCCCCTCAGTGCGCGTGTTCGGAGGAGGACTTGGTGTCGTCAGGCAGGTACAGCGGGCCTTTCTGGCCACAGCCGCCCAGCAGGCAGGCAACAGCGAGGAGCGCAACGATGGGGGTGAGCAGCCGCTTCATGGCGAGATCCTTGAACAATGCGTAATTGGGTCGGGAGTATACCGACCACCCATCGCCTTGCCTATGCGCCGAAACACCCGCCGGGCGGGCGCTGCGCCTAGCCAAACGGGCTTTCGCGCCACTAGGATGGGCGGCAAAAACGGAGGCCGAATGGACCCCTCTTCCCCCCTTGCCGGCTCGGTTTCGGTTGCCTACCTCCAGGGCCTGGTGGACCACGTGGCGCGCCACGGCATCGAGCCGGCGGCCTTCCTTGCCGGCATCCAGCTGACCCCCTCCATCCTCGCCCAGCGCGAACAGCGCATCGCCGCCAGTGCCTATCTCGAACTCCTGGGCCAGGCCATGGCGCGGCTGGAGGATCCGCGCCTGGGGCTGCACCTGGGTGAGGCGGTGCGCCCCGGTTACTACGGCGTGCTCGGCTACCTGCTGATGAGTTGCCCGACCCTTTCCGACGCCCTCCACCGCCAGGCGCGCTATGCCGCCCTGGTGGGCAACCTCGGCCAGGTGGAGCTGGACGACGAGCCTCCGCGCGCCGGCCAGGAACCCCTGGTGCGGCTGGCCTGGGAGCCGTCGCTGCCGCTGCTGCGCGACCAGGTGGCGGAGGAGTCCCTGGCCGGTTGGGTCACCTTCGGGCGCTGGATCAGCGGGCTCGACATCCCGCCCACCGAGGTGCGCTTCCAGCACCCCGCGCCTGCCGACGACGCCGAGCACCGTCGGGTATTCCGCTGCCCGGTGCTGTTCGGCCAACCCGACAACGCCCTGGTGTTCCCCCGCCGTCTGCTGGCCACGCCCCTGGGCCAGGCCGACTCGCACGTCCGGCAGATGCTCGATGCCTACGCCGACCGCTTGCTGGGGGAATTGCGCCAGGGCCAGAGCGTGCTCGACCGGGCGCGCCTGGCTCTGGCCGGGCGCCTGGCCGAGGACGGCGCCGACCTGGAACACCTGGCCACCGACCTGGGCCTGAGCCCGCGTACCCTGCAGCGGCGCCTGCGTGACGCAGGCCTGACCTTCAGCCAGCTGGTGGACGAGACGCGGCAGCAACTGGTGCTGCATTATCTGCGCGATCCGGCCCTGGAGCTGGCCGACATCGCCTTCCTGGTCGGCTTCAGCGAGGCCGGCTCCCTGGCGCGGGCCTTCCGCCGCTGGACCGGGCAGAGCCCAGGCGAGTACCGTCGCCACCTCGGGCGCTGAAAGGTCGCCCACGTTTCCATTTTTCCTGAGGTACATCCGATGAGTTTGAGCGAAGCGCGTTTCCACGATCTGGTCGACGAAGTCCAGGAGGCCGTCGAGGACCTCTTCGATGGCAGCGACCTGGACGTGGACCTGGAGAACAGCGCGGGCGTCCTCACCATCCGTTTCGAGAACGGCAGCCAGGTCATCCTCAGCCGCCAGGAGCCCCTGCGCCAGCTGTGGGTAGCGGCCCGCTCCGGCGGCTTCCACTTCGACTACGACGCGGAGTCGCAACGCTGGATCTGCGACACCAGCGACGAGCCGCTGGGCGAACTGCTCGCCCGCGTGACCCGCGAGCAGGCGGGCGAAGACCTTGAGTTCGACGAGCTCTGAGCCGCCGCCCGAGCCTCGGCCCGCGTCACCCTGCGTGCGCCGTTGCTGCCTGGACGACGCCGATATCTGCATCGGATGCGGGCGCAGCCTGAGTGAGATTCTGCAGTGGGGGGAAGCCAGCGACGACCGTCGCCGGCAGATTTGCCGCGACGCTGCCCAGCGCCTCGCGGCGCGACGGCCATGACCGGATGGTCTTGCCAAGAGCCTCCGTGGTGACGTAGTGTCGGTCGGGCCGTCGCCATGGCGTACGGCCTGAACAGCATCTGGAAACCCCGCCTTCGGGCGGGGTTTTCGCTTTTTCGAGCCTAGGAACCGGAGTATCGGATTTGCCATGACCACTCAACCCTCGATCATCATCACCCGCCTCGACCTTCAGCGACTGGAGCGTCTGCTCGATGAACTGGAGGAGTTCGGCCCCGGCGCCGAGGCGCTGGAGCGGGAGCTCGCCCGCGCCCAGGTGGTGGGCCACGACGAGGTGCCGCCGGGCGTGGTGACCATGAATTCCCGCGTGCATTGCCGCGAGGATGCCAGTGGCAAGGACTACCACCTGACCCTGGTCTACCCCCAGGACGCCGGTGGCGAAGGCAAGGTGTCGGTGCTGGCGCCGGTGGGCAGTGCGCTGCTCGGCCTCTCCGTGGGGCAGGACATCGACTGGCCGGTGCCCGGCGGCAAGACCCTCAAGCTGACGCTCCTGGCTGTGGAGTACCAGCCCGAGGCTGCGGGCGAATACGACCGTTGAGCCCTTCCGGGCCTGGCGTCAGGCCAGGCCCAGCGCCCGATTCAGTTCCCGTTCCAGCTCCGCCTTGTAGCGCAGGTAGTGCACCGTCTGCGCATGCCCCTCGCCGAGGACCCGCGACAGGTCCAGGTCGGTGATGTAGCAGGGGTAGCGCTCGGCGGTGCTGCGCTGGGCGAGGATGTGGCGCGCCACGGCGGCGAACAGCTCGCCGCCGTATTCCAGTTCGGAAAACTCCCGGTGGTTGCAGTAGAGCGTGATGTGGACGCGGTTCGTGTCCAGCGGCTCGACGATCGCCTGCACGTCGTAGAACGGGTGGCTCACCGGTGACTGCGGCGCAACCCGCCGTTCCACCTGCTGCGCGCGCAAGGGCGGCGACGGCAGCACCTCGTAATAAAGAACCTCAAGACCGCTCTGCGGGGCCGGTTGGTCCAGCGGCAGCAGCGCGTTGCGCCGGTAGAGCACCGACTGCAGGAAGCGCTGCAGCGGCGTCAGCAGACTTTGCGGATCGCGGAAGGGCAGGCGCTGGCGCCACACGGCGTTGTGCTCGTCGAGCACCGTGAGCTCCGCCGTCTCGCCGTCCTGGCGGTAGAACACCTGGATGCAGCCCGGGCGCCCCAGCGGCAGGATCAGCGCCAGGTCCTCGTTCTCCAGGGCGTAGCGATCCAGCTGCAACGGGCTGTAGGCCGGCAGGTCCTCGCCCAGGTGTTCCAGCAGCGCCGGCATGTCCGGCAGCGCGGTGTGGGCTACTTGGCCCGGCAGCAGTTCCAGCACGTGGTACTGCTGCTGCACCTGCAGCAGGTAGCGGGTCACCTGGCCGTTGCCGAGCAGGGCGAGGGTGTCGAGGAACAGATCCTCCACCCGCTGGGCGATGGGTTGCGCGCGGTTGCGGCAGAAGCAGCGCACCCGCAGGTCCGGTGGCGCAGCGGGGTCCACGCTGTTGAGGAATTCGCGCAGGCAGTCCAGCGGGGCGTAGGGCCCGTCGTAGCGGGTCACCAGCAGCTCGTTCCAGCTGTTCAGGGTCACCTGGTCGAGGGTCAGCACCAGGTTCTCCCGCGAGCCGGCGTAGCCGAGCGAATCGGTGCGCTCGGTGGTCATGTGCAGGTTCATCTGGCTGTGCTGCTTCAGCGGATCGATGCCCACGTTCACCAGCAGCAGCACCTGGCGCGGCACGCTCGGCCGCAGCAGCGCGGCCTCGTCCACCATCGGCAGCGGCAGCGGGAAGCCCTGTTGCAGGCTGCTGACAAGGTTGGACAGCTCGTACTCGGTGAGGTCGCTGTCGCCCGGGTGCAGGGATAGGCGCGTTGAGGCGTCGATCACTCCGTTGCGGTGACACCAGGCCAGCAGCTCAACCAGTTCACGGGCCCGCTTGATCGGGGCGAAGTCGCGCCATTCGAGGGCGTTGAGGCTGCCCGGGTAGAGCGCCCAGAGGGTCTCGCCTTCGCGCTCGGGGCTCGGGCTCTGGGCCAGGGTGAGGGTGTCCTCGGCCAGATCCGGGGCGATGCCGGGGTTGATGAACTCCACCTTGCCCGCCTTGCGTTCGAAGGCGGCGTACAGGCGACGGCCGAGCACGCCCAGGTCGCGGCTGTTGAGCGAGCTGATGGCGTGCTGGGCGCGGGCGAATTCGGAGAGGAAGCGGTAGCTGTAGGTCAGCTCGTTGACCAGCGCCCGGCGCTCGGTGCCCACCTGGCGCACTTTCCATTGGCTGCGGCTGTCGAGCAGCGCCAGTTGACGGTCATCCCACCGCCACTCACGGGTCAGGCGCTCGAACAGCAGGCGTTGCCAGCTCTTGGCGCGGTTGCGTGGCGGGCGGCTGAGCTTCTTGTCGATCTTCAGGTAGAGGCAGCGGCGGATCAGCTCCAGGCGCTCGCGCTCGCCCCGGGCCAGCAGGTATTCCTCCAGCCGGCGGTAGATCACGATGTACGGGTCGAGCTCGTCCAGGTCCAGGTGGTTGGCGTACACCGCCTGCTTGAAGCGCAGCGACAGGCACTGCACTTTCGGGTGCTCGCTGGCGTAGACCTCGGTCAGCAGCAGCTTGAGCACCGACTTGTAGGGCGACTCGATGCCCTTGAACAGCTGCCACATACCGGCGCCGACGAACTCGCCCACGGGGATGTGCGACAGGTGCCCCAGGTCCAGCACTTCCTCGGCACGGATGAAGCGGCGCGACAGCAGCTTGGCGGTGTAGTCGGCGTAGCGCCCTTCCTCGTACACCGGCACCAGCCACCACAGCGGCGTGCGCCCGCCGAGCCAGATGGCGGTGCGGTAGAACTCGTCCAGCAGCAGGTAGTGCTGGGTGGTGCCGCAGTCGTCGGAGGTGAGGTGGGTCTCGCGGTCGCCCACCACGAAGCGCTGGGGGTCGATCAGGAAGAAGTGTGCCTCGGCGCCCAGGGTCGCGGCCCAGGCTTCAAGCAGGTCGCACTTGCGGCGCAGCTCGGCGATGGCCGGTGCCGGCAGTTCCGGGTCGTGGCACACCCACAGGTCCATGTCGCTCTGCTCGGCCTGGGCCACGGTGCCCAGGCTGCCCATCAGGAACAGGCCCTGGATCGGTGTCGGCGCCGAACCGCGGCGGCCCTTGTAGGCGAACGAGCGGGTCAGGCGCTGGGCTTCGGCGAGCACGTCGTCGTCCGGCTCGTAGCCGCAGACCCCGGCAGGGGTCTGCCCCGAGACGTAGCCCGGCAACAGCGGGTGGTTGACGTGGAACAGCAGGGGCAGCAGGCGCAGCACCATCTGCTGGCGGCTGGAAAGACCGAGCAGGGCGCGTTCGAGCCGACCGGCGTTGACCTTCAGGAAGCGCGCGCGCAGCTGGGTCAGGACCTTGCGGTCGATGCCGTCGTCGATGTCGGGGCGGATTTCCTGGGTGCGGGTCATCGAAGCGTCTGCCGGAAGAATGCGCACAGCCTACCAGCCGGCGATGCCGGCGGGCAGGGGCGGTGCGGGGCGAGACGTCGCGGGGTCAGTTCGAAAGGGCGGGTGCGGTCGTGAGGATGGTCAGCAGGCCTTGTGCGTGTTCGGCTGCGTCCAGGCCGAGGCTGGTGAGGTAGCCGCCGTCGGGCTGGGTCAGCAGGCCCTTGTGGTGCAGGCGCAAGGCGGCTTCGATCAGACTGGGGGCGGCGTTGTTGTGGACCTTGAGGCCTTCCTGGGTGTTGTCCAGGTTGAACAGGGTCAGCAGTTCCAGCTCGGCGATCAATTCGGGGGTGTACGACGTCATGTGGGGCTCCTGGTCGTCCTGTACCGGCCTTCGGACGGGCCGGCTCCCAGAGAGTGTAGATGCGGATTCAGCCGCCCACGCCCCACTGCGACAGAATCGCGCGGTAGCGGCCGTTGCCCTGGATGATCGCCATGCCCTCGTCGAAGCGCTGCAACAGGGCCGGCGCCCCTGGATGCTGGCGCGAGAAGGACAGATAAAGCTCGGGTTGGTGCAGGGTGGCGACAGCGGTGAACAACCCGCGCAGCTCGGGATTGTCGCGTACCAGCGCCTCGGTGGTGCCGCGGTAGGCGGCTACGTAGTCGACGCGGTCGTGCTGCAGCATCAGGAAACCGCTGATGTCCTTGCGCACCGTCACGCGCACCACGTCGGCCAGGCGGTCGAAGGTTTCGCCGTACTCGTAGCCCACCGTCACGGCGACCCGCCGACCGGCGAGCTGGCCGAGGTCGGTCACCGGCGTGGCGCGGTAGCTGGGGGCCCAGAGGAGGATGTCGTCGCGGAACAGCGGGTGCCGGGGCAGCAGGTAGTCACGCTCGATCTCGGCATTGGGCGCGGTGTTGAAGCACGCGGCCAGGCGTCCGGACTGGGCCAGTTGCATGCAGCGTGCGTAGGGATAGGGCACCAGCTCCACGTCCTCGCCCACGGCGGCGAATGCAGCCCGCACGATGTCGGCGGACATGCCCTGGATGCGCCCGTCCCGCCAGGCGGTGTAGGGGTACCAGTCATCCTCGGCGCCCACTTGCAGCGGCTCTGCCTTTGCCACGTGGCCGCCAGCCACAAGCAACAGGAGCAGGCCCAGGCGAAGAAGACCCCGGAACGGGCACGCCGAACGCTTGGCCATGCAGGGGCTCCTGTGGGGGATGAGGGCGTGATGCTAGCGGCGGCAGCCCGCGCAAGCCGTGGCCTGGATCAATCCTGTGCTTCTTCCGGCAGGTCCGGCAGGGCCCGCAATGCGCTTTCATACCAGGCCATGTCGAAAGGCTGGTCGGCCTCCAGGCGCTGGATGGCGCAGGCCAGCACCAGAGCCATCATCTGCAGGCATTCCTCGCGCTCGTAGCCCACCAGGGTCAGCTTGTTGAAGGTGGCCTTTGCTGCAGCGGGCTCGCCGGCCTCGATCTGGTTCTCCACGGCCTGGATCAGGGTTTCCTCGGCGAAGGCTTCTTCGCTGTCGTCGTGTTCGCTCATGGCGGGTTCCTGTTCGGTTCGGATGCGCAGTGTGCCACGGCGGCCGGCAGGTCGCCGCCGTCCATTCACCGGATCGATGCAACTGGCAGGCCACCGATGCCACGGCTATAACTGGCCGGTCCACGCACTGGCCCAGGAGGCCCCATGCTCAAGCTCCACGGATTCTGCGTCAGCAACTACTACAACATGGTCAAGCTGGCCCTGCTGGAAAAAGGCCTGCCCTTCGAGGAAGTGAAGGTTCACGCCAGCCAGGAGCCGGCCTTCCTCGCCTGCAGCCCACGCGGCAAGGTGCCGGTACTGGAGACCGAGCACGGTTTCATCAACGAGACCAGCGCCATCCTCGACTACCTGGAAGAACGCTTCCCCGAGCACCCGCTGCTGCCTGGCGACCTGTATGCCCGTGCGGTGGTCCGCGCCCTGTGCCGGGAAATCGAGCTGTACATCGAGCTGCCGGCACGCACCTGCCACATGCAGGCGTTCTTCGGTGTTGCGGTGCCCGAGGCCATTCGCGAGAAGGCCCGTGTCGAGCTGACCGCCGGTTTCGCGACGCTGGGGCGTCATGCTCGCTTCGCGCCCTTCGTGGCGGGCGAAACGCTGACCCTGGCGGACCTGTATTTCCTCTACAGCGTCGACCTCGCTTACGAGGTGGGCCGCAAGGTGATGGGCGTCGACTTCCTGGCCGAACTGCCCGCCGCCCGCGCGCTGCTTCAGCAACTGGCGCAGAACCCCCACGTGCAGCGCATCGCCGAGGACAAGGCGCAGGACATGCCGGCGTTCCTGGCAATGATCAAGGCGCGGACCCAGGGCTGAGTGTTCTGGGCTGGAAATGAAAACGCCGGCTGATGCCGGCGTTTTCGTGTCCCGTTGCCTCAGCGGCTGGCCAGCAGCTGGCGGCCACGGGCAACGGCGGCGCGGACCTGGTTCGGGGCGGTGCCGCCGATGTGGTCGCGGGCGTTGACCGAGCCTTCCAGGGTCAGCACGGCGAACACGTCGTCGCCGATCTGGTCACTGAAGCGGCGCAGTTCGTCGAGGCTCATCTCGGCCAGGTCCTTGCCGGACTCGACGCCGTACTTCACGGCATGGCCGACGATCTCGTGGCAGTCACGGAAGGGCAGGCCCTTGCGCACCAGGTAGTCGGCCAGGTCGGTGGCGGTGGAGAAACCGCGACGGGCCGCTTCGCGCATGACCTCACGCTTGGGCTTGATGGCCGGGACCATGTCGGCGAAGGCGCGGAGCGAGTCGCGCAGGGTGTCGGCGGCGTCGAACAGCGGCTCCTTGTCCTCCTGGTTGTCCTTGTTGTAGGCCAGCGGCTGGCCCTTCATCAGGGTCAGCAGGCCGGCCAGGTGGCCGAACACGCGACCGGACTTGCCGCGCACCAGTTCGGGCACGTCGGGGTTCTTCTTCTGCGGCATGATCGAGGAGCCGGTGCAGAAGCGGTCGGGCAGGTCGATGAACTGGAACTGGGCGCTGGTCCAGAGCACCAGCTCTTCGGAGAAGCGCGACAGGTGCATCATCGCCAGGGAGGCGGCGGCGCAGAATTCGATGGCGAAGTCACGGTCGGAGACGCCGTCCAGGGAGTTGCCGGAGATGGCTTCGAAGCCCAGCAGGCGGCAGGTGACTTCGCGCTGGATCGGGTAGGTGGTGCCAGCCAGGGCGGCGCTGCCGAGGGGCATGCGGTTGACCCGCTTGCGGCAGTCCACCAGGCGCTCGTGGTCGCGGCTGAGCATCTCGAACCAGGCCAGCAGGTGGTGGCCGAAGGTAACCGGCTGGGCGGTCTGCAGGTGGGTGAAGCCGGGCATGATGGTGTCCGCCTCGGCTTCCGCCAGGCCCAGCAGGCCCTCTTGCAGGCGGGTCAGTTCGGCGAGGATCAGGTCGATCTCGTCACGCAGCCACAGGCGGATGTCGGTAGCCACCTGGTCGTTGCGCGAGCGGCCGGTGTGCAGCTTCTTGCCGGTGATGCCGATGCGGTCGGTCAGCCGGGCCTCGATGTTCATGTGCACGTCTTCCAGGTCGACGCGCCACTCGAAGGTGCCGGCTTCGATCTCGGCCTGGATTTCCTTCAGGCCCTGCTCGATGGCATCGCGCTCTTCGACGGTCAGCACGCCGGCCTCGGCCAGCATGGTGGCGTGGGCGATGGAGCCCATGATGTCGTGGCGGTAGAGGCGCTTGTCGAAGTCGACGGAGGCGGTGAAGCGGGCGACGAAGGCGTCGACGGGCTCGCTGAAGCGGCCGCCCCAGGACTGGTTGGTCTTGTCGGTGCTCATGACTGGGCTCGATAGCTGGCGGTGAAGGAAGGCCGAGGGCCGTGATGGGGGGCGATGATAGCAGCCTTGCCGGCAAAACCGGCGTGCCCCGATGGCGCGGCCGACCGGCCGGGGAGTGTCGGGTGCTTCACAGATTTGCAGTCGTGTCGGCGTTTCGGTGATCGATTTCGCCCGGCGAGTGTGTGCCGGCTTGCTGGCCATGCGCCGCCCGGTAACACTGCCCGGATGCCACGATCCCCTGCCCAGGGCCGCACAGCCGCCCCCGACGACGACTTCTTCCTGCCGGAGCTCTGCCAGCCGGAGGCCCTGCTCGGCCTGGTGCTGCTGGCGGAGCTGCTGGTGCTGGTGCTGGTGCTTGCCGAACCGCTGGTGCCGGACTTCAACTGGATCCGCCTGGCGCTGACCTCGTTGTTCGTGCAGTGGATCGTCCTGCTGTCGGCGGCGTTGCTGTGCCGCCTGCGGCCATTCCTCGCCCGGCTGAGCCCGGCCACCGCCGGTATCGCCTGCTCGCTCCTCGTGGTGGGGCTGACCCTGGCCTGCACCGCCGTGGCGGACTACTACGAACTCGGCGGGCCGCTGCCAAGGGCCGGGGAAGTGAACCTCTACCTGCGCCACGGGCTCATCAGCCTGATCATGTCGACCCTGGTGCTGCGCTACTTCTACCTGCAGAGCCAGTGGCGGCGTCAGCAGCAGGCCGAACTGAAGGCGCGCATCGAATCCCTGCAGGCGCGCATCCGCCCGCACTTCCTCTTCAACAGCCTCAACAGCATCGCCAGCCTGGTCGCCATCGACCCGGTGAAGGCGGAACAGGCGGTGCTGGACCTCTCCGACCTGTTCCGTGCCAGCCTGGCCAAGCCCGGCACCCTGGTGCGCTGGAGCGATGAGATGGAACTGGCCAGGCGCTATCTCTCGATCGAGCAATATCGTCTCGGAGAACGGCTACAGTTGGAGTGGCAGGTTGACGATGTGCCTGATGATTTGCCGATTCCGCAACTCACACTGCAGCCGCTGCTGGAAAATGCCCTGATCTATGGCATCCAGCCGCGGATCGAGGGTGGGCTGGTGCGGGTCGAAGCCGAGTACCAGGATGGGGTGTTCCTGCTCCGCGTGAGCAATCCCTTCGATGAAGGGGCGGAAAACCGGCCTTCGCGCGGAACCCATCAGGCACTGACCAACATTGATGCCCGACTCACGGCACTTTTCGGCCCCGGAGCCAGTCTCAGCGTGGAGCGCCGTGACGGTCGCCACTTCACCTGTCTACGCTATCCTTGTGCGAGACTCACGCAGGAAGCCCGAGCAATATGAATGTCCTGATCGTCGATGACGAACCACTTGCCCGAGAGCGCCTCAGCCGCCTGGTCGGAGAGCTCGATGGCTACCGAGTCCTGGAGCCCGCCGCCACCAATGGCGAGGAGGCTCTCACCCTGATCGACAGCCTGAAGCCGGATGTCGTGTTGCTCGACATCCGCATGCCCGGGCTCGATGGCCTGCAGGTCGCCGCGCGACTGTGCGAGAAAGAGGCACCGCCGGCCGTGATCTTCTGCACCGCCCATGACGAGTTCGCCCTGGATGCCTTCCAGGTCAGCGCCGTGGGCTACCTGGTCAAACCCGTCCGGCCCGAGGCCCTGGCCGATGCACTGAAGAAGGCCGAACGGCCCAATCGGGTGCAACTGGCTGCCCTCACCCGCCCGGCTGCGGAAAGTGGCGTGGGGCCGCGCTCCCACATCAGCGCGCGGACTCGCAAGGGCATCGAGCTGATCCCACTGGACCAGGTGATCTACTTCATTGCCGACCACAAGTACGTGACCCTGCGCCACGAGCAGGGTGAGGTGCTGCTGGACGAGCCGCTCAAGGCGCTGGAGGACGAGTTCGGCGACCGCTTCGTGCGCATCCACCGCAACGCCCTGGTGGCCCGCGAGCGCATCGAGCGGCTCCAGCGCACCCCGCTCGGGCACTTCCAGCTCTACCTCAAGGGGCTCAATGGCGATGCGCTTACCGTCAGCCGTCGCCATGTGGCGGGTGTGCGCAAGCTGATGCACAACCTCTGACCAACCGCCGCCGGCGCGCGAGTCTTGCCTCGCGCGCCGGTCGTGCGTGGCCTGTTATCATGCCGGGCAGTCTCGCTTCCGGAATTCCTACATGCCCCGCGAAATCCGCATTGCCACCCGCAAGAGTGCCCTGGCCCTGTGGCAGGCCGAATACGTCAAGTCCGCCCTGGAACAGGCCCATCCCGGCCTGCGCGTCAGCCTGGTGCCCATGGTCAGCCGGGGCGACAAGCTGCTCGATGCGCCGCTGGCGAAGATCGGCGGCAAGGGCCTGTTCGTGAAGGAACTGGAAACCGCCCTGCTGGAGAACGAGGCCGACATCGCCGTGCACTCCATGAAGGACGTGCCGATGGACTTCCCCGAGGGCCTGGGCCTGTTCTGCATCTGCGAGCGCGAAGACCCCCGCGACGCCTTCGTCTCCAACCGTTTCGACAGCCTCGATGCCCTGCCCGCCGGCAGCATCGTCGGCACCTCCAGCCTGCGCCGCCAGGCCCAGCTGCTGGCCCGTCGCCCGGACCTGCGCATCCACTTCCTGCGCGGCAACGTCAACACCCGCCTGGCCAAGCTGGATGCCGGCGAGTACGACGCCATCATCCTTGCTGCCGCCGGCCTGATCCGCCTGGGCTTCGAGGACCGCATCCGCTCCTCCATCAGCGTCGACGACAGCCTGCCCGCTGGCGGCCAGGGTGCCGTGGGCATCGAGTGCCGCACTGCCGATGCCGAAGTGCACGCCCTGCTCGCCCCGCTGCACCACCGCGACACCGCCGTACGGGTGAACGCCGAGCGCGCCCTCAACAAGCGCCTCAATGGCGGTTGCCAGGTGCCCATCGCCTGCTACGCCGTGCTCGAGGGCGACCAGCTCTGGCTGCGCGGCCTGGTGGGCCAGCCCGATGGCGGCCAGCTGCTGCATGCCGAGTCCCGCGCGCCGTCGGATGAGGCCGAGCAACTGGGCGTGCGCGTGGCCGAAGACCTGCTCGGCCAGGGCGCGGAAACCATCCTCAAGGCGGTCTATGGCGAGGCAGGCCATCCGTGACAGGCTGGCGCCTGCTGATCACCCGTCCTCGCGACGACAGTGAAGCCCTGGCCGCCCTGCTGGCCGACCGGGGCGTGCACAGCGCCTGCCTCCCGCTGCTGGAGATCGAACCGCTGGACGAAGCCCCCGGGCAGTGCCAGCCCCTGCTCCATCTCGACCGCTACAACGCCATCGTCGTGGTCAGCAAGCCGGCCGCGCGCTTCGGGTTGGCCCGCATGGACCGCCATTGGCCGCAGCCGCCTGCCGGCCCGGTGTGGTTCAGCGTCGGCGCCGCCACCGGCCAGGTGCTGGCCGAGCGTGGGCTCGACGTGCATTGGCCAACCGACGGCGACGACAGCGAAGCCCTGCTGGCCCTGCCCCGTTTCACCGAGGTGCTCGCCGGCCCGGCACCCCGTGTGTTGATCATGCGTGGCGAGGGTGGCCGAGAATTCCTGGGCGAGCGTTTGCGCGGCCAAGGCGCCTCGGTGGACTATCTGGAACTCTACCGCCGCCGTTTGCCGGCCTACCCGGAAGGCGCCCTGACGCGCCTCATCCAGGCGGAACGCCTGAACGGCCTGGTGGTCAGCAGTGGGCAGGGCCTCCAGCACTTGCTGGAGCTGGCGGCCGACGCCTGGCCGCACCTGGCCCGTCTACCCTTGTTCGTTCCCAGCCCCCGAGTGGCCCAGTCGGCCCGGGACGCCGGGGCGCTTGATGTTGTGGATTGCCGCGGTGCCAGCGCCGCGGCTCTTTTGGCGGCACTGGAGAACCAACCAGCCCCGGCCCCCTGATGCAAAGGATGGATACGTGAGCGAAGCAGACCTGGTGAAACCCGAGCAGCAATCCCCGGCTTCCGAGGCCGTCGTGCCCCCCACCGGCAAGCCCGCCGCGCGAGGCAACGGCCTTGCCCTTCTCGCCCTGCTCATCGGCGCCGCCGGTGCCGGCGTCGGCGGCTGGAGCCTCTGGCAACTGCACACCATCGAGGCCCGTGACCAGCAGCAGCAAAGCCTGGTGCAGGACGCCCAGGGGCGCGCCCAGAGCCTGGAGCAGAGCGACAAGCGCCTGGCCGAGCGCATCGACCGCCTGCCGACCCCCGAGGAGCTGGACGAGCGTCGCCGCCTGCTGGCCAACCTGCAGAACGACCAGCAGCGCCTGAGCCAGCGGGTGGAAAGCGTCCTCGGCGCCAGCCGCAAGGACTGGCGCCTGGCCGAGGCCGAGCACCTGCTGCGCCTGGCCAGCCTGCGCCTCTCCGCCCTGCAGGACATCACCAGTGCCAAGGCCCTGGTGGAAGCCGCCGACGACATCCTCCGCGAGCAGGACGACCCGGCCGCCTTCGGCGCCCGCGAGCAGCTGTCCCGCAGCCTCGAAGCCCTGCGCACCACCCCGCAGCCGGACCGCACCGGCCTGTTCCTCCAGCTCGGCGCCCTGCGCGAGCAGGCGGCCAGCCTGCAGCCCCTGGCCCCGGCCTTCGAGGACAAGGGTGGCGTGCTGCGCAACATGGCCGCCGAAGGCGACGGCGGCAGCTGGTGGGGTGAATGGCTGGAGAAGCTCTCCCACTACTTCCGCATCCAGTTCGATGCCGACCAGAACATCAAGCCGCTGCTCAGCGGCCAGGGCCTGTCCCAGGTCCGTCTGGCCCTCTCCCTGGCCCTGGAGCAGGCCCAGTGGGCGGCGCTGCACGGCCAGACCCAGGTCTACCAGCAGTCGCTGAAGCAGGCCCGGGACGTGCTGGACACCCAGTTCAACGACGAGAACCCCGAGAGTCGCGCCCTCATGGCCCGCCTTGGCGAGCTCGCCGAGCAGCCGGTCGAAGTCAGCACGCCGGACCTGGCCCCGGCCCTGGAGGCCGTCCAGGCCTACCTCGCCCGTGGCCAGCGCATCGCCGAGCCCAAGGGCCAGGCCAAGGCCCCGGCGCAGGCTGAGCCGGCCGCCGGCCAGGACCTCGAAGACACGCCGGCAGCGGAGGGCCAGGGCCAATGAGACGCATCGTCCTGATCCTCCTGCTGGTGGCCGCTGCGGTCGCCCTGGTGGGCGTCGCCGTGGTCCAGCACCCCGGCTACGTGCTGTTCGCCTACAAGGGCTTCCGCTATGAATCCAGCCTCTGGGCCTTCCTCGCCCTGGTGGCCGTGCTTGCGCTGCTGGTGTGGGGCGTGCGCCTGGTGCTGAGCCTGATCTTCGTCTCCGGCGGGGTGATCAACCCCTGGTCGCGACGCAATGCCCGGCGCCGTGTGCGCCTGGCCTCGGAGCAGGGGCTGCTCGACCTGGCCGAAGGCCGCTGGGCCCGTGCGCTGCGTCACCTGCGCCGCGCCGCCGAGGCGGATCCGCAGCCGCTGATGTTCTACCTGGGCGCGGCCCGCGCGGCCAACCGCATCGGCCAGTACGAAGAGAGCGACCAACTGCTGGAGCGGGCCCTGGAGCGCCAGCCCCAGGCCGAACTGGCCATCGCCCTGGCCCATGCCGAGTTGCAGCAGGAGCGTGGCGACCTGAATGGCGCGCTCGACACCCTCAAGGCCATGCACGAGCACCACCCCAAGCACCACCAGGTGCTGCGCCAGCTGGTCCAGCTGCAGCGCCAGCGCGGCGACCTGGCGGCCTTGGTGGGGCTCGTTCCGGAGCTGCGCAAGAACAAGGCCCTGCCGGAGTCGGAGATCGCCCAGCTGGAACTGAATGCCTGGAGCGAGCGCCTGGTGCATGCCGGGCAGGCCGGTTTGAACGAGGGCGAGAACGCCCTCAACCCCCTGATCCAGGCCTGGCAGCACCTGTCTGCAGCCCAGCGTGCCGAACCGCGCCTGGTGCTGGCCTTTGCCGAGCAGTTGCGCCACCTGGGCGCCGAGCCCGAAGCCGAGGAAGCCGTGCGCATCGCCCTCAAGCGCGGCTACGACCGCGAGCTGGTGCGTTTCTACGGCCGCCTGCGCGGGGCTGACCCGGCGCGCCAGCTGCAGACCGCCGAGGGCTTCCTCAAGGAGCAGCCGGGCGATCCGGTGCTGTTCCTCACCCTGGGCCGCCTGAGCCTGCAGAACAGCCTGTGGGGCAAGGCCCGCGACTACTTCGAGACGGGCCTGAGCTTCGGCCGCGAGCCGGAACTGTGCGGCGAGCTGGCACGCCTGCTGGCGCACATGGGCGAGCTGGAACGCAGCAACCAGCTTTTCCAGGAGGGCCTGGCGGAGCGCCTGCCCCGCCTGCCGCAACCCGCCGATCAGCGCGCCTGATCGGCGTCGTAGCGAATGCGGTAGATCGCCCCGGCCTGGTCGTCGCTCACCAGCAGCGACCCGTCCGGGGCCACCAGCACATCGGCAGGCCGGCCCCAGGCCTGCTGCCCCTGCAGCCAGCCTTCGGCGAACACACTCTGGCGTTTCAGGCTGCCGTCCCCATTCAGTTCCACGCGCTTGATGCGGTAGCCGATCTTCTGGCTGCGGTTCCATGAGCCGTGCTCGGCGATGAACAGGTTGTCTCGGTACGCCGCCGGGAACTGCGTGCCCGTGTAGAAGCGCAGTCCCAGCGGGGCCACGTGGGGTCCGAGCCTGGCCACTGGCGGCACGAATTCGCTGCAGGCCCGCCCGCCGAATTGCGGGTCGGCCACCGTGCCGGCGTGACAGTAGGGGAAACCGAAATGCGGGTTGGTGGTGCTGATCCGGTTGAGTTCGCAGTCCGGCACGTCGTCCCCCATCAGGTCGCGGCCGTTGTCGCTGAACCACAGTTGCCCGGTCTTCGGGTGCCAGTCGAAGCCGACGGTGTTGCGGATGCCCCGGGCCACCAGCTCCAGCCCGCTGCCGTCGGGGTTCATGCGGTGCAGGGCAGCGTACAGGTCCGGGTCGCGCTCGCAGACGTTGCAGGGCGCGCCCACCGGCACGTACAGCTTGCCGTCCGGGCCGAAGGCGATGAACTTCCAGCCGTGGTGGGTCTCCGTGGGGAAGTCCGGGCCGACCTGCTCGGGGCTGGGTGGCGCGTCCAGCCGCGACTCGATGTCGCGCAGGCGGAGGATGCGGCTGACCGCCGACACATAGAGGTCGCCCTGGTGGAAGGCGACGCCCACGGGCATCTGTAGGCCCTTGGCGATGATGCGTGCGCGACCGTTGCCCGGGTCCACCGCATAGACATTACCGGCGGCGTTGCTGCCGACGAACAGGGTGCCGTCCGCGCCCCAGGCCATTTCCCGTGCATTGGGCACCTGGTCGCTGAGCACCTCGATGCGAAAACCCGGCGGCAGCCGGATCTGTTCCAGGGGCAGCCGGGCCTCGGCCAGCAGCGGGGCGAGCAGCAGGAGCGGGATCAACCGACGCATGGCGTTCTTCTCCGGATGGGTACCCGCTGCAGACTAGCCCGTCGTCTTGAAAGGCCAAGGCCCTTCCTCTACCGTAACGGCCTTTCATTTCCCTGGGAGCCGCCATGAGCCTGGCCAGCCCGCGTCCGCTTTTCTTCGCCGCCTTCCTCGCCTGCGTCGCCGTGATGGCCGGTGCCCTCTACCTGGAGCATGTGGAGGGGCTGGAGCCCTGCCCGCTGTGCATCGTCCAGCGCATCTTCATCATTCTGTTCGGCATCGCCTGCCTGGCGGCGGCGCTGCACAACCCGCAGGTCAAGGGCCGTCGCGTCTACTCGGTGCTGGCGCTGCTGTTTGCCGCCGGTGGTGCCGCCACCGCCGGGCGCCAGGTCTGGCTGCAGGGTGTTCCGGCCGACCAGCTGCCGGCCTGCCTGCCGAGCCTGGAGTTCATGATGGAGGCGCTGCCGTTTCAGGAGATCGTCAAGCTGATGCTCCATGGCACCGCCGATTGCGCCGAGGTCACCTGGACGCTGTTTGGCATGAGCATCCCCGAATGGAGCCTGCTGGCCTTCGCCGGTTGCATCCTCTTCTCGCTGTTCCAGCTGCTGCGCCGCGCCTGACTTCCCCTCCCGCCATGCCTGGCCCCAGCGGGCCAGAGATGGCGCGGTTCGACGATCAAACGCCTGTATGAAATTTTCCCGCCGGGTGCCTTGAAGGCCCGTTGGCAGCGGCATACTCTGGCCCGCACGTGACGTCGGAAAGCTGCCGCTTCCATGTCCCGTCTCCCTTCACATGCCCCGATCGACAAAAAACCGTCTCGGTGCAGACGACAGCATCAATGGTTAGGGACGCGAGGTCATCATGCTCGAGAGCTGCAAGAACGCCCAGGAACGCTGGGGTGGCGTACACCAGTTGATCGACCGCTGGTTGCAGGAACGCCAGGAACTCATCGGCGTCTTCACCCGCCTGGACCACAGCCCCGAAGTGCCATCGCCCGAGGCGCTGCAAGGCTTCTGCGAAGTGCTGGTGGACTATGTCTCGGCCGGCCACTTCGAGGTCTACGAGCAACTGATGAACGAGGCGCGGGCCTTTGGAGATCAGCGCGGCCTGGAACTGGCCAAGCAGATCTACCCGCGCATCGAGGCCATCACCGAGGCCGCGCTCGGCTTCAACGACTGCTGCGACGGCAGCGAGAACCGCGAGATCTGCTTCAAGACCGAGCTGAAACGCCTGGGGCAACTGCTGCACGAGCGTTTCGACCTGGAGGACTGCCTCATCGAGGTGCTGCACACCGCCCATCAGGACCAGGCGACCCAGCTCGCCTGATCACTTCGTTTCGAGCAGCTCCAGCTCGAACACCAGGGGCGCATGGGGTGGGATCACATCCCCGGCGCCCTCCGCTCCATAGGCCTTCTCCGAAGGAATCACCAGCCGCCAGCGTGCGCCCACCGGCATCTGCTGCAAGGCTTCCCGCCACCCCGTGATGACGCTGTCCAGGCGGAACCACTGCGGCGTGCTGCTCTCGTCGAACACGCTGCCATCGGCCAGCTGGCCGCGATAGGTCACCCGCACCTGGCCGTTGGCCGAAGGCTTCGGGCCGCTGCCGTGGCGCAGCTCGGTCACCAGGATGCCGCCGGGCAACTCCTTCACGCCGTACTTGCCCCGCTCCAGGGCCAGGACATACTTCTCTGCCGTCTGCGCCCGCTTCGTGCTTGAGCCGGCCTGCTCCAGGCTCGCTTCGTGGTGTTCCAGGAGCTTCTCCATGCGCGCCGGGTCCAACTCGGGCTTCTCGCCCTTGTAGGTCCGCGAAAGCCCGCGCAGCAGCTCGTCCAGCGGCAGCCCTGGCGCCTCGGCGCGCAGGCGCTCGCCGATCTTCGCGCCCATGCTGTAGGCAAGGTCCTTCTGGTCGTCCGCCGCATGCGCGGCACCCAGCAGCAGGCACAGGGGCAACAGGGCGAGACGGCGCATGGAAAACACTCCGGAAGGCAGGGGCTGCGATTATGCCAGCGCCGTGAACCGGTGCGCGGCAGGGAGCTAGCGACGCGTTGAATCGGGGTCTAGTATGGGCCGCACCATCGACCGCCCGGAGGCGCGCCATGTCGGCCAAGAAGAAGCCCGTTAGCACCCCGCTGCACCTGCTCCAGCAACTGTCCCACAGCCTGATCGAACACCTCGAGAACGCCTGCAGCCAGGCGTTGGTCGATGCCGAGAAACTGCTGACCAAACTGGAGAAGCAGCGCGGCAAGGCCCAGGAGAAACTCCACGGCGCCCGCACCAAGCTGCAGGACGCCGCCAAGGCCGGCAAGGCCAAGGCCCAGGCCAAGGCGAAAGACGCCATCGCCGAGCTGGAGGAGCTGCTCGAAGCCCTCAAGGCCCGCCAGGCCGAGACCCGTGCCTACATCATCGAGCTCAAGCGTGATGCCCAGGAAAGCCTCAAGCTGGCCCAGGGCGTCGGCAAGGTGAAGGAAGCCGCCAACAAGGCCCTCGCCGCCCGTGAAGCCAAGGCCAAGCCGGCCACCAAGGCCGCTGCCAAACCTGCTGCCGCCAAACCGGCTGCCAAGCCCGCCGTGAGCAAGGCCGCGCCCGCCAAGGCCGCGAAGCCGGCTGCGGCCAAACCCGCCGCCAGCAAGGCCGCCGCGAAACCCGCTGCCAAGCCTGCCGCGAAGGCGCCGGCCAAGGCCGCGAGCAAACCGGCCGCCAAACCGGCTGCCAGCAAGGCCGCCCCGGCCAAGCCGGCTGCTGCAGCTGCCAAGCCTGCCGCCAAACCAGCGGCAGCCAAAGCACCGGCCGCCAAGGCCCCGGCCAAGGCAACCGCCGCGAAACCGGCTGCTGCCAAGCCCGCTGCGGCCAAGCCTGCTGCTGCGAAACCCGCCGCCAAGCCGGCCGCCAAACCCGCTGCCAAGCCCAAGGCTGTAGCCAAGGCTCCTGCCGCCAAGCCGGCCACACCGGCTGCACCCGCCGCGGCTCCGGCTGCTCCTGCTGCGACCCCCGAGTCCGCCGCTCCGGCGACGCCGTCCGCCTAAGGCATCCGGCCTGCGGCGCGCAGTCGATCCAGCGCGTCGCAGGCCTTCCCGGCATCCCCCGCCAAGGCCTCCAACCAGCAACCCTGCTCGTCCTGGCTCGCCGGCCAATGCGCGGCAGCCTGCTCCAGGCGCGCCAGCAATGCCCGCTCCGCGTCCAGCTCCAGGTCCTTCAACCGCTGCCGCAGGGCCGCCCGTTCCCCATCCTGTTGCGCACCGTCTCGCCAGTCCTGGCGCAGGCGACGCAGGGGCATCACCACGTCTCGCTGCCAGGGTTCTGCCAGATTGCGCAGGGTGTCGCAGCGCTCGGGCGTGCAGGTGACGCCGCGCGCCTCCAGCCAACGGGCTGCCAGCAACAGGCAGACGTCCGCGCCCTCTTCCTGAAGCGCCAGGCAGGCCGCCTCGACGCCGGGCCGGGCGTAGAGTTGCAGGGCGAAATTCCATAGATCGGGGGGCATGGCGTGTACCGGGCGGTGGCGGAATGAAGCTGATAAACTCCGCCGCCATTATGATCCGACTCCAGAACCTCACTCTACAGCGCGGTCCCCAGCGCCTGCTCGAAGGCGCCGAACTGACCCTGCACACCGGCCAGAAGGTCGGCCTCATCGGCGCCAACGGTGCCGGCAAATCCAGCCTCTTTGCCCTGCTGCGCGGCGAGCTCGGCCCAGACGCCGGCGACTGCTTCGTGCCGGCCGACTGGCGCATCGCCCACATGCGCCAGGAGGTAGACACCCTCGACCGCCTGGCGGTGGACTACGTCCTCGACGGCGACGTGCACCTGCGCCGCGTGCAGGCCGAACTGGCCGCCGCCGAGGCCGGCCATGACGGCACCGCCATCGCGCGCCTGCACGTCGAGCTGGACAGCGCCGACGGCTACACCGCCGATGCCCGCGCCCGCAAGCTGCTGGCCGGCCTGGGCTTCACTGCCGAGCAGATGGACCGCCGCGTCGGCGACTTCTCCGGTGGCTGGCGGATGCGCCTGAACCTGGCCCAGGCGCTGATGTGCCCGTCCGAGCTGCTGTTGCTCGACGAGCCCACCAACCACCTGGACCTCGACGCCATCCTCTGGCTGGAGGAATGGCTCAAGGGCTACCCCGGCACCCTGTTGCTGATCTCCCACGACCGCGACTTCCTCGATGCCGTGGTGGACAACGTCGCCCACCTGGAGCAGCAGAAGCTGACCCTCTACCGCGGCGGCTACTCGGCCTTCGAGCGCACCCGCGCCGATCGCCTGGCGCAGCAGCAACAGGCCTACGAGAAGCAGCAGGCCCAGCGTGCGCACATGGAGAAGTACATCGCCCGCTTCAAGGCCCAGGCCACCAAGGCCCGCCAGGCGCAGAGCCGTATCAAGGCCCTGGAGCGCCTGGAGGAACTGGCGCCCGCCCACGTCGATTCGCCCTTCGATTTCGTCTTCCGCGAGGCAGACAAGATCTCCAGCCCGCTGCTGGACGTGTCCGAAGGCCAGCTCGGCTACGGCGACAAGGTGGTGCTGCAGCAGGTCAAGCTGCAGCTCGTTCCCGGTGCGCGCATCGGCCTGCTCGGCCCCAATGGCGCGGGCAAGTCCACCCTGATCAAGACCCTTTCCGGTGAGCTGGCGCCTGTCGCCGGACGCCTGGCCCGGGGCGAGAACCTCGCCATCGGCTACTTCGCCCAGCACCAGCTGGACTCCCTCGATCCCAAGGCCAGCCCGCTGCTGCACCTGCAGCGCATCGCCCCGGCCGAGCGCGAGCAGACCCTGCGCGATTTCCTCGGCGGCTTCGACTTCCGCGGCGACCGCTGCGACGAGCCGGTGCTGAACTTCTCTGGTGGCGAGAAGGCGCGCCTGGCCCTGGCGCTGATCGCCTGGCAGAAACCCAACCTGCTGCTGCTCGACGAACCCACCAACCACCTGGACCTGGAGATGCGCCTGGCGCTGACCATGGCCCTGCAGGAGTTCGCCGGCGCGGTACTGGTGGTCTCCCACGATCGCCATCTGCTCAAGAGCACCACCGACGAGTTCCTGCTGGTGGCCGACGGCCGCATCCAGCCCTTCGATGGCGACCTCGACGACTACGCCCGCTGGCTCGTCGACTACCGTGCCCGCCAGGCGCCGGCCAGCAGCGCTCCCTCGGCCCCCAATGGCGCCGGCACCGACAAGCGCGCCCAGCGCCAGGCCGCCGCCGCCCTGCGTCAGCAACTGGCGCCGTTCAAGAAGCAGGCCGAGAAGCTGGAGAAGGACCTGGGCAAGGTCCACGAGCAACTGGCCGAGGTGGAAACCCGCCTGGGCGACGCCGGCCTCTACGAATCGGCGCGCAAGGACGAGCTGCGTGAGGCCCTGGCCGAACAGGCCCGCCTGAAGGCCCGCGAGGCCGAGCTGGAAGAACAGTGGCTGGAAGCCCTGGAGCACCTCGAGTCGCTGCAGGCCCAACTGGAGGCCGCCGACTGATGGACGAGCTCGACCTGCTGGCCGCCTGGAGCGAGCCGCTGATCCGCAGCGCACAGGTGCTGCTCATCCTGTTCCTCGCCTGGCTGGTCCAGCGCCTGGTGACGCGGGGCATCACCCGCCTGGGCAATCGCTACCCGCAGCTGCCCCAGGAGTTGCTGCTGCCGCTGCGCGGCCTGCTGCGCTGGATGATCCTGGGCAGCGCCTTCATGTTGGTGCTGGAGCGCCTGGGGGTGTCGGCCGAGGTGCTGTGGACGGCCATCACCGGCTTCACCGCCGTGGCAGCGGTGGCGTTCTTCGCCATCTGGAGCGTCCTCTCCAACATGTTCTGCGCGGTGCTGATCTTCTCCCTCGGGCCGTTCCGCCTGGGCGACACGGTGGAGGTGGTGGAGAGCGCCGACAAGCCCGGTGTGAAGGGCCGCGTGGTGGCCATCAACCTCTTCTACACCACCCTGCAGGACGTCACCGAAGGGGCCGCTGGCGCGCTGATCCAGGTGCCCAACAGCCTGTTCTTCCAGAAGGCCGTGCGCCGCTGGCGCTGAGCGCCGGCCGGGGGCTGTGCAGCGAACCCGCTGCGGAGTAGGCTGCCTGACCCCAACCCTGAAATTCCCGAGGTCCTGCCATGGCTCTGCACACCTGGCTCGCATTTCTGGTCGCCTGCTGGGTGATCAGCCTGTCCCCTGGCGCGGGCGCCATCGCGTCCATGTCCTCCGGCCTGCAATACGGCTTCCTGCGTGGCTACTGGAACGCCATCGGCCTGCAACTGGGCCTGGCGCTGCAGATCGCCATCGTCGCTGCCGGCGTGGGCGCCATCCTCGCCACCTCGGCCATGGCCTTCGGGCTGATCAAGTGGTTCGGCGTGGCCTACCTCGCCTACCTGGCCTACCGCCAGTGGCGCGCGCTGCCCAGTGACCTCGACGCCGGTGCCGGCGAGCGTCCTCTGGGCCGACCGCTGACCATGGTGCTGCGCGGCTTCCTGGTGAACGTGAGCAACCCCAAGGCGATCGTCTTCATGCTCGCCGTGCTGCCGCAGTTCATCGACCCCCACGCCCCGCTGCTGCCGCAGTACCTGGTGATGGGCGCGACCATGATCACCGTCGACCTGATCGTCATGGCCGGCTACACCGGCCTGGCTGCCAAGGTGCTGCGCCTGCTGCGCTCCCCGGCCCAGCAGCGCACCATGAACCGCACCTTCGCTGCGCTGTTCGTCGGCGCTGCCGCCCTGCTGGCCACCGTGCGCCGCGCCCCGGCGTGATGCAGTCGATGCCCCAAGCGTGACCCGGCGCCGCGACAGCGCGGCGCCCGGCCAATAGGCTGCCGGTCTTCTTTTGCGGAGCACCGGCATGCCGCCATCCCATACCCACGCCGGGGTCTACGGCGACTCCCCCGACCTCGCCATCGCCCCCGTCAGCCATCCGCCGCTGGAGCGTGCGCTGCATGCCGCCTGCCGTGACATGGGCTTGACCGAGGCCTACCTGGCCGCCCTGCGCGACCCCGCCATCGGCCCCGAGCCGCGCCTGCTGCTGGGCGTGACGGGCTCCGACCTGGGCGGCCGTCGGCGCCTGGCGACGCTGGTGGCGCAGATGCTGCCGGATGAGCTGGAACTGGACCTGATCGAACTGGAGGACGACAGCCTCTCCAACGCCCTGCGTGAGTGCTGCCAGGCGTTCTACCGGGTCTGAGGGGGTCGGACGGGCGACCCCTGTGGGCCGCCCGTCACGCCGGGTCAGCGCAGGATGCGCGCCGGCTCGTCCGGCGGCAGCGCCGGCTGCATGGGCTGGACGTCGAAGGTGGTGGTGCCACCGCCCAGCTGCTCTTCCATCTGCCGGGCGACGTCTTCGCCCAGCGAGCGCGACACCTCGCGCACCACGCGGCCACGGTTGTGGCTGATGCGTGCATCACGGCCGTTCACCAGCTTCACGTCCTGGGCTTCGCCCATGGCGGTGAAGGCCGAGGACACCTGGAAGGTCTTGGTGTCGATCAGGCTGAAGTCCGCCACCAGGGTCAGGCCCAGCACGCTGGAGTAGCTGTCGGTGTTGTCCAGGGCGTTGGTGTCCTGGCGGAAGTCCGCATCCGACACGGTGCCGAACAGCACGTAGTCGGCACCGGGGAACTGCCCGTCACGGATACGCTGGATCACGTCGTAGATCGCCTGGCTTTCCGGGTCGCCACTGAAGGGGCGGGCCTGGACAAGCTGGAAGCGCCCGCGCTTGATGATCTCGCCACGGATGTCCCCGGAGAACTTGCGCAGCTCACCGCGCTCGACGTAGCTGTAGTTGCCCTCTTCCTCGTGGTAGCTGCTGGAGGAATGCCCGGTGTAGGGGCCGTACTGGGCGTTGTCCTTGGAGTCGACGGTGCGGAAGTACTGGCTCACCTGCTGCTCGTAGGCCAGGTCCGCCACCGCCACCTTGGGTGCGGCCTGGCTGGCGAAGGCCAGGGCCGCGGCCAACAGGCCGATCAGTGCTCGCATGGGTCAGCGCTCCGTGGTCTTGCGGATTTCCTTCTCGTCCATCCACTCCGCCAGGCCGCTTTCCACGTCGATCAGCTGCAGGCTGAACTTGTAGAACACGTCCTTGTAGTCGCTGCTGCGCTTGACGATGGAGCTGATGGAGCCTTCGAGACGGTACTTGGCGGCGACCATGTTGCCGGTCTTGGCGACGGTGGAGTTCTTGTACAGGCCGCTCTGGTTCTGCAGCTTGAGCTGGTCCACCTGGCTCTGCATGTCGGTGTTGTCGCTGGCGAAGCGGGCGGTGCCGGACTTCAGCAGCTGGGTCTTGATGCTGGTGGTGATCTCGCGGGTGTCGATGTATTCGCTGGTCTTGTTCTTCACGTCGTAGACCTGGATCACCGGGCGGCCGCGCAGCACGCCGGACTGGGCCAGGGAACGGGTCATGGACTCGGCGATCATCTGCAGGTCGGTGGAGCCGAATTCGTTGGTGATCAGCTCGACGGCCTTGCTGTCGCCGTAGCTGATGTTGCCGCCGCCGAGCACCGGCGAGGGCTTGGAGGCGCAGCCGGAAACGGCGATGACGAAGGCGGCGATGCAGGTGGTGCGGAAAAGGCGCATGGGGGCTCTCGCTTGACGGTCGGGTTCAGGGTCAGTCAGGGGTGTTCATTTCCAGGCGGAAGTCGGTGGCCTG
Organism: Pseudomonas sp. SLBN-26; assembly: GCF_006715895.1. Taxonomy (NCBI): domain Bacteria; kingdom Pseudomonadati; phylum Pseudomonadota; class Gammaproteobacteria; order Pseudomonadales; family Pseudomonadaceae; genus Pseudomonas; species Pseudomonas sp. SLBN-26. Next base: position 4,172,418 of record NZ_VFOB01000001.1, on the reverse strand, counting down.
GGGCACCGGCGCGATGGCGGGCAGGTAGGTGGTCTGCGAGCCGTAGAGGGGCAGGGCCTTCCAGGCTTCCTCGCCGGCGACCGGGAAGCCGTCCTTGTCCAGCCAGGCGAAGCGGTAGTAGAGGGTGCGGTTCTGCTTGTGGGTGTTGACCAGCTTCACCTTGACGGTGAGGAAACCGTTCTCGCGGGCGACGCGCATGGTGTCGACCTCGATGTCCTCCACCTCGCCCATGGGGGCCAGCTTGCTGGAGGCGGTTTCGTGGCTGCAGCCGGTGAGCAGGGCCAGGGTGAGCCCGGCGATCAGTAAGGTGCGCATGTGTGTCCTCAGGGCATGTGGGTGCTGGCCACGGCGGGCACGCCGGGCGTTGGGGTTCGGGTGGCGGCGCCGTGGGCGAAGACCTGGCCGGCCACCACGCGGACGGGGATGACCTGGTAGGGCCGTTCCACCTTCAGATCCAGCTCGGCGAGCCCGTGGGCGGTGGGCAGGGTGAGGCGGTGCTCGCCCCGGCTCAGGCGCAGGCGGGCGACGCGGATGCTGTTGGGCAGGGTGCGCCAGGTGCGCTCGTCGGCGCCTTCGGTGAGGGTCGACATCAAGCCCACGGCGAGGCTCGCCCAGGGGTTGCCGTTGTCGTTCAGCTGCTTCTGCGCCACCCCACGGGAGACGGCGCGCACGGTGGTGCGCAGGATGATCCCGGGCATGTCGTCCAGCAGGGCGCGGTAGGACATGGCGCGGATGCTGCCCAGCTCGGTGAGCTCGGCGGCCTCGCCGTCGATCAGCAGGTCGGAAGGCGGGCGGGTGGTGTTGTCGTCCCGCAGTATCGGGAAGGACACGGTGCTGACCACCAGGCCCGAATCCAGGGGCAGCGGCAGGGGGATGCGCACCGAGTCACGGGCCGGGGCGAAGCCACTCTGGATCACCACCAGCACCTCGCTTTCGTCCGCCTCCGGTGGCGGTGAATCGAGGTCCAGCAGGGCCTGTTCCAGCAGCGGCGTCTCCGGGCGCAGCTCGGCGGCCTTGCGGTAGCCGGGGGCGGCCAGGCCGCGCTCGCCGAGGGCTTCGTAGACGAAGCCGGCGAGGTAGTGGCTGAAGGCGCTCTGGTAGCTGTTCTTCAGCCCCAGCACCTCGGGGGCGTTGAGGGCGCCCACCGGGTAGCCGTTGAGGTCCTTCAGCTCGGTGGTGACGCCCTGGCGCTCGGCCTCTTCCTCGCGCTCGAGGTATTCCTTGTCGCGCAGTTCGGCGATCAGCGCCTCGCGTTCGTGGGTCTTCTTGATCTCGGTGCGGGCGCTGTCGAAGTCGTTGAGGGCCAGGTCGTTGAGGGCCATCTGCGTGGTCAGCATGACCTTCTCGTAGTCGTAGCCCTCGTAGCGGCGCATCTTGTCGTTGATCAGGTAGGCGCTGAACTCGGCCAGGTAGCGGCCCGGGTCGGCCTTGACCGCCTCTTCCCACCGGTACACCTGCTGGTCGGCCTGGCGCCAGGCGGCCTGGCTGCCGGCGAAGTCGCCCCGGGAGCGCAGCAGCTCGCCCTTCTCCAGGTAATACAGCAGGTCCTTGTCCTCGCCGTCGTTGTTGGCTTCGAGCAGGCCGATGGCGCCGTCGACGTTGCCGCTGGCGAGGTACTGGCTGGTTTCGGTGAGTTCGCTCTGGTAGCTGCGAAAGGCGGTGCAGCCGCTGAGCGCGAGGGGAATGCAGACCGCGAGGGCGGTGAGTGCACGGGGGAGCATGACGGCCTCTTCCAATCCTTGATACTGCCAGCCGGTGAGGGCTGATCCAGGCGTGCACTGGCTGTACGGCGGCGTCCTGCCAATCCCCACGCGAGGGGGCTTCGTCACGGTGCCGGGACGAGCCGGCGCAGTATATGCGAAAAGGCCGGGCGGTGATGGCGCCCTGGTGGCAATGAAGGGGCGTACGATTCGTCTCCCGTCGGCGTCGGAGCCCGTCCGCTGGCATACTGCGCGCCCATTTCCCTGCAGGAGACGCCCATGCGTGTGTGGATCGATGCCGATGCCTGCCCCCGGGCAGCCAAGGACCAGGTCATCAAGTTCGCCCTCAAGCGCCACTTCGAGGTGGTGCTGGTGGCCGGCCAGAGCCAGGTCAAGCCGGCCTTCGCCTGCGTGCGCCTGGTGGTGGTGCCCAGCGGGCCGGATGCGGCGGACGATCACCTGGTGGAGCAGGCCGAGCCGGGCGACCTGGTGATCTGCAGCGATGTGCCGCTGGCCGACCGGCTGATCAAGAAGGGTGTGGCGGCCCTCGACCCTCGGGGCCGCGAGTTCGACGAGCGCAACATGGGCGAGCGCCTGGCAGTGCGCAACCTGATGACCGACCTGCGCGACCAGGGCCAGATGGGCGGCGGCCAGGCCCCCTATGGCGAGCGCGAGCGCCAGGCCTTCGCCAATGCGCTGGACCGCCTGCTGACACGCCTCAGCCGGGGCTGATCAGCCGCAGAGGTAGGTACCCGTCCCCACCGCCACCAGCGTGCCGTCGTCGGCATGCAGTTCCGAACGCACCACCGCCACCTTGTTGCCCGCGCGCAGCGGCACCGCCGTGGCGGTGAACCGCGTGCCGCGTCCGGGGCGCAGGTAGTCGATGCGCAGGTCGATGGTGCCGAGCTTCGAGAGCCGCGCCATGCGCTCGCCGGTGGACAGGTGCTGGTGCCGCTGGAAGGCGCCGATAAGCGCCATGGCGCCGCCGGTGACGTCCAGCAGCGAGGCGATCACGCCGCCGTGGAGGATGCCGTGGACGAAGTTGCCGATCAGCTCGGGCTTCATCGGCAGGTGCATGGTCACCCGCTCGGCGGACAGCTCATCCAGCTGGATGCCGAGGGACTGGTTGAAGGGGATGCGCTCGAAGAACTGGCGCACCGCGTCCTGCAGCTCCGGGGTGAGGATGAAGGTGTTGTCGGGCATGGCGCACCTGGGCACGAAAGGCAGGGATTCGACGCTGCCGCAGCCGCAGGTGCTCGGACAAGGGGGCTGGCCCGTGCAGCGGAGGGAATGGCCGGATCGGCCTGGAGGGGCGGCCGGGCGGCCGCTCCTCAGGGGGCAGGCGCGGGTCAGGCGTGGGTCAGTTCCAGCACCCGGTCCACCAGCTTGTAGATGCCGGAAGCGGCTTCGCTGATGGACTGCGCCAGCATGTAGGCCGGGGTGCTCACCAGCTTGCGGCCTTCGTCCTCGACGATGTCGCCGACAGCGCACTCGACGTGCTGGGCGCCCATGCTTTCCAGGGCCTTGGCGGTGTCGGCGTCGTTGCCGATGGTGCAGGCGACGCCCTCGCCGTAGATCTTCGCCGCCAGGTGCGGCGCGATGCAGATCAGGCCAACGGGCTTGCCGGCCTGGGCGAAGGCCTGGGCGGCGGCGAGCACGTCCGGCTGGACCTGGCAGGCAGGGCCGTTGAAGGCGAAGTCACTGAGGTTCTTCGCGGCGCCGAAGCCTCCGGGGATGATCAGCGCGTCGAAGTCCTCGGCCTTCAGCTCGCGCACGTCCTTCACGGCGCCACGGGCGATCCGCGCGGACTCGGTGAGTACGTTGCGGCTCTCGGGCATTTCCTCGCCGGTGAGGTGGTTGAGCACGTGGTGCTGGGCGACGTTGGGGGCGAAGCACTGCACCTTGGCCCCGCGCTGGTCCAGGCGCAGCAGGGTGATGACGCTCTCGTGGATCTCGGCGCCGTCGTAGACACCGCAGCCGGACAGGATGACGGCAACGTGCTTGTTCATGGTTCTCTCCTTTTCACGGGGCTGCCCCCAGGGTTTCCTGGAGGAAGGCCTGGGCTTGCCGATGGGCATCCTCGGCCAGCCCGGGTTGGTAGGTATTCAGGTCACTGCGCTGGTCGAACACATGGCCGGCCCCGGCGTACTGCACCACCTGCAGCCGCTCCGGCGAAAGCCCCTCCATGGCTGATAGACACTGGCGCGGGTCGGTGATTCGATCCGCCGTGCCGAGGAACATCAGCACCGGGGCGCTATGGGCCACGCCCTGGCGCAGGTGGGCGGGGAAACCGCAGTAGGGGTAGAAGGCGATGGCGCCGCGTACGCCGTCGAGCGCGCCGTCTCCGGCAGCGGGGAAGCCGTGGCCGGCAGCGCCGTCGTATGACAGGGCATCGAGGATGGTCCAGCCGCCATGGGAGTAACCCAGCAGGGCCAGGCGCTGGCGGTCCACCTTGGGCATCGCGCGGGCCAGGTCGAGCGCGGCGTAGACATCCAGGGCGCGCTCGTTGCCCCACAGGCGCTTGCCGTCGCAGACCGGGTGCCAGTCGCGGATGTCGCGGGCGCCGAAGCTGTCGACGAACAGCAGGGCATAGCCCTGGGGCAGCAGCCAGTCGCGGACGTTGTCGACGAAGCCGGGGCTCTGCCCGCTGCAACCGTGGAACACCAGCACCGTGGGGAACGGGCCGTCACCGGCGGGGGTGTACAGGCTCAGGTGGTCGGCCAGGCGCTGGCGCGCGGTGGGCAGGTCGTCCGCCACCGGCAGCAAGGCCTGGCGATAGGGGTAGAGGCCCAGCAGGGCGGCGCTGGCGGTGGCCAGCAGAAGAAGCGAGAGCAGTCGTCTGAGAGGTGTACGCATCTGTCGTCATATGCCGGTCGGGCTGTCATGCCGCGCCAGGGGCGGCGGGCCGCTCGGGCGTAGCATCGAGGCTGGCAATCCTAGCCCCTGCAACGTCCGAACGATACGGCCTTCCCATGAATTACGTCCTCTACGCGGTTCCCGTGTTCTTCCTGCTGATCGGCCTCGAACTGCTCGCCGACCGCTGGCGCGGCGTGCGCACCTACCGCACCGCCGATGCGATCAACAGCCTCAGCGCGGGGGTGCTGTCCACCACCTGCGGGCTGCTCACCAAGACGGTGGGCGTTCTCACCTACACCCTCGCCTGGCAGCACCTGGGGTTGCTGGCGCCGGACCCGGCCAGCCCCTGGACCTGGGTGGCGGCCTTCGTCTTCTACGACTTCTGCTACTACTGGAACCACCGCCTGGGCCATGAGCGCAACGTGCTCTGGGCGGCGCATTCGGTGCACCACCAGAGCGAGGAGTACAACCTGTCCACGGCGCTGCGGCAGACCAGCACCGGCTTCATCTTCGGCTGGATCTTCTACCTGCCGATGGCTTTGGCCGGCATCCCGCCGCTGGTGTTCCTGACGGTGGCGGCGATGAATCTGCTCTACCAGTTCTGGGTGCATACCCGCCATGTGCCGAAGCTGGGGCCGCTGGAGTGGGTGTTCATCACCCCGTCCAACCACCGGGTGCACCACGCGCAGAACCCGGTGTACATGGATCGCAACTACGGTGGCGTGTTCATCCTCTGGGACCGGCTGTTCGGCACTTTCCAGGAGGAGCTGGACGAAGAGCCGGTGGTGTTCGGGGTGACCACGCCGCTGGCCAGCTGGAACCCGCTGTGGGCCAACCTGCAGTTCTACGCCCAGCTGTGGCAGGACGCGGCGCGGGCGCGCTCCTGGTGGGACCGGCTGCGCATCTGGTTCATGCGCACCGGCTGGCGGCCGGCGGACGTGGCTGAGCGCTACCCGCTGGCCAAGCCGGACCTGACCCGCTTCCGCAAGTACGAGGTGCCGTTGTCGCCGGCCCGCACCGCCTACGCGGCGCTGCAGTTCGCGCTGTACCTGCTGGGGGGCAGCTACCTGTTGGCAAAAGGAGACGGGATGGGGCTGCCGGCATTGCTGCTGGGCGGGGGCTGGTTGGCGTTCGGCCTGTTCGCCATCGGCGCCTGGCTGGAGAGCCGGCCCTGGGCGATGGGGCTGGAGCTGGCGCGGCTGGCGTCCTGCGGGGTGCTTGCCGGGGCGGCTGGGCCGGTGGGGCTGGGGGCAGTGACGATGCCGGTCGGGGTGGGCCTGGGGCTGTACCTGGTGGTCAGCCTGGGGCTGCTGGCCGGGTTGCGCATGGCCCGGCCGGTGACAGCCTGAGTCAGCTTTCCTCGCTGCTTTCCCGGCGGCGTTCCTCACGGATGGCGCGGCTGTTGCGGATGCGACGGCGCAGCCAGAGCGCCAGGCCGATCAGCACCAGGCCGCCCAGCACCATCAGCTCGTAGCGCTTGAGGTTGCCGAGCATGCCTTCGAGCACGGCGCCGAAGTGGTAGGCGGCAAAGCCCAGCGCCAGGGCCCAGACGATGGCACCGATGCCGTTGAGGATGAGGTAGCGCAGCGGCGGGTAGCCGGACAGGCCGATGGCCACCGGCATCACGGTGCGAAGGCCGTAGACGAAGCGGAAGCTCAGTACCCAGATGTCCGGGTGACGGCGGATGTGGTCCAGCGCCTTGTCGCCCATGGCCTGCCAGCGCGGCCGGCGGGAGAGGATCTGGCGGCCCTTGTGGCGGCCCAGGTAGTACCACAGCTGGTCACCGGCGTAGCTGCCGCAGAAGGCGGTGGCGACGACCACGTTGATGTCCATGTAGCCGCGGAACGCGAGGAATCCGGCCAGGACGAGAATGGTCTCGCCCTCGAAGAAGGTACCGAGGAAGAGGGCGAAGTACCCGAAATCCTGGAGGAATTGTTGCAGCATCATCAGGCAGCGCGGCAAAAATGAACGCGAAGCCTAACCGGGATGTGGTTGCGGGGAAAGCTCCCCGGGTTGGCCAATGGCCAGCCGATGGTCGGCTTGTGAACCCGTCGGGGCTTGCGCGGTCGGGTTTTGCGCCTGTCGACGCGACCAAGGGTCGCTGTCATGCATTGTTACCATTCGGTCATAATTGCCCGCTTAAAATGTCGCACTGTGTCCGCCCCCGGACCCTGGAGTATGCCGTGAGCTTTACCCCCGCCAACCGCCTGTTCCCTGCTACCCGCCTGCGCCGCAACCGCCGTGATGATTTCTCCCGCCGCCTGGTGCGCGAGAACACCCTGACCGTCGATGACCTGATCCTGCCGGTGTTCGTGCTCGATGGCGAAAACCGCCGCGAAGCCGTGCCCTCGATGCCGGGCGTGGAGCGCCTGTCCATCGACCTGCTGCTGGACGCGGCCGAGCATTGGGTGGCCCTGGGGATCCCGGCGCTGGCGCTGTTCCCGGTGACCCCGCTGGAGAAGAAGTCCCTCGACGGTGCCGAAGCCTGGAACCCGGACGGCATCGCCCAGCGCGCCATCCGCGCCCTGCGTGCCCGCTTCCCGGAGCTGGGGGTGATCAGCGACGTGGCCCTGGACCCGTTCACCACCCACGGCCAGGACGGCATCCTCGACGAGGACGGCTACGTCCAGAACGACATCACCGTGGACGCGCTGGTCAAGCAGGCCCTGTCCCATGCCGAGGCGGGTGCCCAGGTGGTGGCCCCCTCCGACATGATGGACGGCCGCATCCAGGCCATCCGCGAGGCCCTGGAACTGGCCGACTTCCCCAACGTGCGGATCATGGCCTACTCGGCCAAGTACGCCAGCGCCTACTACGGCCCCTTCCGCGACGCAGTCGGTTCGGCGGCCAACCTGGGCAAGGCCAACAAGGCCAGCTACCAGATGGACCCGGCCAACGGTGATGAAGCCCTGCACGAAGTGGCAGCGGACCTCGCCGAAGGTGCCGACATGGTCATGGTCAAGCCGGGCATGCCTTACCTGGACATCGTCTGGCGCGTGAAGGAGGCCTTCCGCGTACCGACCTTCGCCTACCAGGTCAGTGGCGAGTACGCCATGCACATGGCGGCCATCCAGAACGGCTGGCTGAGCGAATCGGTGATTCTCGAATCGCTGACCGCATTCAAACGCGCCGGCGCCGATGGCATTCTTACCTACTTCGCGGTGCGTGCCGCAGAAATGCTCAAGAAGGGAGCCTGACTCCCCAGCAGGAACTTGAATGAACACCGACGGATTGAATACAGCCGCAACCCCCGACACCCAGACCGCCCCGGAGCAGCCGGTGGTGGAGGCCCAGGTTCCCGCACCGGCTCCCGTGGAGGCCCCCCCGCCTCCCGCGCCGATCCCGGGCCTGGATGACAGCAGCCTGTACATCCATCGGGAGCTGTCGCAGCTGCAGTTCAACATCCGTGTCCTGGAGCAGGCGCTCGACGAGACCTACCCCCTGCTCGAGCGCCTCAAGTTCCTGCTGATCTTCTCCAGCAACCTCGACGAGTTCTTCGAGATCCGCGTCGCCGGCCTGAAGAAGCAGATCAATTTCGCCCGTGAACAGGCCGGCGCCGACGGCCTGCTGCCGCACCAGGCGCTGGCCCGCATCAGCGAGCTGGTGCACGAGCAGGTGGGGCGGCAGTACAGCATCCTCAACGACGTGCTGCTGCCGGAGCTGGCCAAGCACCAGGTCAACTTCATCCGCCGCCGCTACTGGACGCCCAAGCTCAAGACCTGGGTGCGCCGCTACTTCCGCGACGAGATCGCGCCGATCATCAGCCCCATCGGCCTCGACCCGACGCACCCCTTCCCGCTGCTGGTGAACAAAAGCCTCAACTTCATCGTCGAGCTGGAGGGCGTCGATGCCTTCGGTCGTGATTCCGGCCTGGCGATCATCCCGGCGCCGCGCCTGCTGCCGCGGGTGATCCGCGTGCCGGAGGAGATCAGCGGGCCGGGGGACAACTTCGTGTTCCTCTCCTCGATGATCCACGCCCACGCCGACGACCTGTTCCCCGGCATGAAGGTGAAGGGTTGCTACCAGTTCCGCCTGACCCGTAACGCCGACCTCGCGGTGGACACCGAGGACGTGGACGACCTGGCCCGCGCGCTGCGCGGCGAGCTGTTCTCCCGTCGCTACGGCGATGCGGTGCGCCTGGAGGTGGCGGACACCTGTCCGAAGCACCTGTCCGACTACCTGCTCAAGCAGTTCGGGCTCTCCGAGGGCGAGCTGTACCAGGTCAACGGGCCGGTGAACCTGACCCGCCTGTTCAGCATCACCGGTCTGGACAGCCACCCCGAGCTGCAGCACCCGAGCTTCACGCCGGTGATCCCCAAGCTGCTGCAGAAGGCCGAGAACCTGTTCAACGTGGTGGGCAAGCAGGACATCCTCCTGCTGCACCCCTTCGAGTCCTTCACCCCGGTGATCGACTTCCTGCGCCAGGCGGCCAAGGACCCCAACGTCCTCGCCATCAAGCAGACCCTGTACCGTGCCGGTGCCAACTCCGAGATCGTCGATTCCCTGGTGGAGGCGGCGCGCAACGGCAAGGAAGTGACGGCGGTGATCGAGCTGCGCGCGCGCTTCGACGAGGAGTCCAACCTGCAGCTGGCCAGCCGCCTGCAGCAGGCCGGCGCCGTGGTCATCTACGGCGTGGTGGGCTTCAAGACCCACGCGAAGATGATGCTCATCCTGCGTCGCGAAGGCGGTGAGCTGCGTCGCTACGCCCACCTGGGCACCGGCAACTACCACGCCGGCAACGCGCGCCTGTACACCGACTACAGCCTGCTGACGGCGGACGAGGCCCTCGGTGAGGACCTGCACAAGCTGTTCAACCAGCTCATCGGCATGGGCAAGACCCTGCGCATGAAGAAGCTGCTGCATGCGCCCTTCACGCTGAAGAAGACCATCCTCGACATGATCGCCCGCGAGGCCCAGCACGCCAGCGAGGGCAAGCCGGCGCACATCATGGTGAAGGTCAACGCGCTGACCGACCCGAAGGTGATCCGCGCCCTCTACAAGGCCAGCCAGAGCGGTGTGAAGATCGACCTGGTGGTGCGTGGCATGTGCTGCCTGCGCCCGGGTATCCCTGGGGTGTCCCACAACATCCAGGTGCGCTCGATCATCGGCCGCTTCCTCGAGCACAGCCGGATCTACTACTTCCTCAACGACGGCGACGAGAAGCTCTACCTCTCCAGTGCCGACTGGATGGAACGCAACCTCGACATGCGGGTGGAGACCTGCTTCCCGGTGGAAGGCAAGAAGCTCATCACCCGGGTGAAGAAGGAGCTGGAGACCTACCTGGCCGACAACACCCACAGCTGGGCCCTGCAGCCCGATGGCCGCTACCTGCGCAACAGCCCCAGCGGCAACCAGAACCCGCGCAACGCGCAGGCCATCCTGCTGGACAAGCTGCTCAACCCGCCGATCAGCGCGCGCTGAACGCGGACATGAAAACGGGGCCTTTGGGCCCCGTTTTTCTTGCCTGGCGAATCGCCCCGGTCAGCGCACGCTGAAGGTGAAGTCGATGCGCTTGAGCCAGGTGGCTTCCTGCTCGAAGTCCGCCTGGGTCAGCGGGTTGGCCGCCAGCCAGTTTTCCGGGAACTGCACGTCCAGGCTCTGCGGGCCCACCTTCAGGCGGACCTGGGGCGTCTCCTGGTTGGTGCGGATGTGGTGGAAAAGGATGGCGAAACGCAGCAGCACGCAGAGGCGGATCAGCTTCTCGCCCTCGTCGCCGAACTCGGCGAACTTGTCCTTGGGGATGTTGCGCCGGTGGCCGCGTACCAGCAGGGCCAGCATCTGCTGGTCCTGGCGGGAGAAGCCCGGCAGGTCCGAGTGCTCGATCAGGTAGGCGCCGTGCTTGTGGTACTGGTAATGGGCGATGTCCATGCCGATCTCGTGGACGCGCGCGCCCCACACCAGCAGGTCGCGGTGCCACTCGTCGTCCAGCTGCCAGTCGCCGGCCACCTGCTCCAGGGCTTCCAGGGCCTTGGCCTCGACCCGTGCCGCCTGCTCCAGGTCCACGTGGCAGCGCTCCATCAGCGCGCTCAGGGTGCGCTCGCGCACGTCCTCGTGGTGGTGGCGACCGAGCAGGTCGTAGAGCACCCCTTCGCGCAGGGCGCCTTCGGAGTGGGTCATGTGCTTGAGTTCGAGGGCCTCGAAGATGGCTTCGAGGATCGCCAGGCCGGCCGGGAAGATGGCGCGGCGGTCGGGCTTGATGCCGTCGAGGTCGATCTTCTCCACCTCGCCCAGCTTGAACAGCTTGCGCTTGAGCCAGGCGATGCCTTCCGGGTTGATCTCGCCATTGCCCAGGCCTGCTGCCTGGATAGCCAGCCCCACGGCGCGGATGGTGCCGGAGGCGCCCACCGCCTGCTGCCAGCCGAGGCGGCGCAGGCTGTATTCGATGCCCATCAGCTCCAGGCGGGCAGCCGTGTAGGCCTGGGCGTAGCGCGCTGGGGTGATCTTGCCGTCGCGGAAATAGCGTTGGGTGAAGCTGACGCAGCCCATCTGCAGGCTCTCGCGCAGCTGCGATTCGAAGCGCTGGCCGATGATGAACTCGGTGCTGCCACCGCCGATGTCCGCCACCAGGCGCTTGCCGGGGGTGTCGGCGATGCTGTGGGACACGCCCAGGTAGATGAGGCGGGCCTCCTCGCGGCCGGAGATGACCTCCACCGGGTGGCCGAGGATGGCTTCGGCGCGGCGGATGAATTCGCTGCGGTTGCGGGCCTCGCGCAGGGCGTTGGTACCGACCACGCGCACGGCGCCTTCCGGCAGGCTGTTGGTCATCTGGGCGAAGCGCCGCAGGCAGTCGAGGCCGCGTTGCATGGCCTCTTCGCTGAGCACGCGCTCTTCGTCCAGGCCTGCGGCCAGTTGCACCTTGTCCCCCAGGCGCTCGAGGATGCGGATTTCACCGTGGTCGACCTTGGCCAGCACCATGTGGAAGCTGTTGGAGCCGAGGTCGATGGCGGCGATCAGGGACAGGTTGGCGGGGCGTCGGGTCGAAGGCATGGTCCGGTGTCTCGTTTCTTAACCGCGCCATCCTGCCACGATCACGGTGACACGCCAACGCGCGCCTTCCCCACAGACCGTCTCCGCTGATCGGCCGGCGCGCCATCCCGCTGCCCGGCCGGACCTGTGACCCACGCGACCGATTGCCGCGCGGCCCTTCGCGATCCGCTATCGATCAACTTTCGCCAGCGAGCCCATAGGCACACTCAATCGGCCGCGGCTTTCGGTCACGCCCGAGGCGGGCTATGATGGCCGCCTATTTCCGCTTCCGAATCCGGAGAACATCCATGAGCGAACTCATCTCCCACGTCACCGACGCCAGCTTCGAGCAGGACGTACTGAGCGCCGAGGGCGCGGTGCTGGTCGACTACTGGGCCGAATGGTGCGGTCCGTGCAAGATGATCGCCCCCGTCCTGGACGAGATCGCCAAGGACTACCAAGGCAAGCTGAAGGTCTGCAAGCTGAACATCGACGAGAACCAGGACACCCCGCCGAAGTACGGCGTGCGTGGCATCCCGACCCTGATGCTGTTCAAGAACGGCAATGTCGAGGCCACCAAGGTCGGCGCCCTGTCCAAGTCCCAGCTGGCTGCCTTCCTGGACGCCAACATCTGATTTTCCCTCCGGGAATCTCCGTAAAAACCCCGCTCGATGCGGGGTTTTTTGTCGGCGCAGTACTGGACTCACCCGAAACCCGGTGTTAAATTCGGGCCCGCAGCGTCACTCCGCTGCCCTCTGCAAGCCGCCGTCGACGCATTCCAACTCGAATCACGCGCAGCGATCTGTCGCCTCCCTCGGCGCGGCCTCTCAAGCTCACAAGCTTTCCTTCCCTCATTTCTCATCTACGTCATTCCTATGAATCTGACCGAACTCAAGCAAAAGCCGATTGCCGAACTGCTGGAAATGGCCGAACAGATGGGCCTCGAGAACATGGCCCGTTCGCGCAAGCAGGATGTGATCTTCGCCCTGCTGAAAAAGCACTCGAAGAGCGGCGAAGAAATTTCGGGCGACGGCGTGCTGGAGATTCTGCAGGACGGTTTCGGCTTCCTCCGCTCCGCCGACTCCTCCTACCTGGCCGGCCCTGACGACATCTACGTCTCGCCCAGCCAGATCCGCCGCTTCAACCTGCGTACCGGCGACACCATCATCGGCAAGATCCGCCCGCCGAAAGAGGGCGAGCGCTACTTCGCGCTGCTGAAGGTTGACTCGATCAACTTCGACCGCCCGGAAAACGCCAAGAACAAGATCCTGTTCGAGAACCTCACGCCCCTGTTCCCCAACGAGCGCCTGAAGATGGAAGCCGGCAACGGCTCCACCGAAGACCTCACCGGCCGCGTGATCGATCTCTGCGCGCCGATCGGCAAGGGCCAGCGCGGCCTGATCGTCGCCCCGCCGAAAGCGGGCAAGACCATCATGCTGCAGAACATCGCGGCCAACATCACCCGCAACAACCCCGAGTGCCACCTGATCGTCCTGCTGATCGACGAGCGCCCGGAAGAAGTGACCGAGATGCAGCGCACCGTGCGCGGCGAAGTGGTCGCCTCCACCTTCGACGAGCCGCCGACCCGCCACGTGCAGGTCGCCGAGATGGTGATCGAGAAGGCCAAGCGCCTGGTCGAGCACAAGAAGGACGTGGTCATCCTGCTGGACTCCATCACCCGCCTGGCGCGTGCCTACAACACCGTGATCCCCAGCTCCGGCAAGGTGCTCACCGGTGGTGTCGACGCCCATGCCCTGGAGAAGCCCAAGCGCTTCTTCGGCGCCGCCCGTAACATCGAGGAAGGCGGTTCGCTGACCATCATCGCCACCGCGCTGGTCGAGACCGGCTCGAAGATGGACGAGGTGATCTACGAAGAGTTCAAGGGCACCGGCAACATGGAGCTGCCGCTGGACCGTCGCATCGCCGAGAAGCGCGTGTTCCCCGCCATCAACATCAACAAGTCCGGTACCCGCCGCGAAGAGCTGCTGACCGCCGAGGACGAACTGCAGCGCATGTGGATCCTGCGCAAGCTGCTGCACCCGATGGACGAGATCGCCGCCATCGAGTTCCTGCTCGACAAGCTCAAGGACACCAAGACCAACGACGAGTTCTTCATGTCCATGAAGCGCAGCAAGTAACAGGTCGTGGTGCCACGAAGGCCGGGGAAACCCGGCCTTCGCGTTTCCGGGTGTTCATTCGTCCTTCTGGAAGGCCCCCATCGGCGCTAAACTCTGCGCCCCGACCTGCACGCCCCGAGAGGCTCACGCATGCAGTATCGCGACCTGCGCGAATTCATCAGCGGCCTGGAACAACGTGGCGAGCTCAAGCGCGTCACCGCCCCGGTCTCGCCGATCCTGGAAATGACCGAAATCTGCGACCGCACCCTGCGCAAGCAAGGCCCGGCGCTGCTCTTCGAGAACCCCACCGGCTACGACATCCCCGTGCTCGGCAACCTGTTCGGCACGCCCGGACGCGTGGCCCTCGGCATGGGTGCGGATGACGTCTCCGAACTGCGCGAGATCGGCAAGCTGCTGGCCTTCCTCAAGGAGCCCGAGCCGCCCAAGGGGCTCAAGGATGCCTGGTCCAAGCTGCCGATCTTCAAGAAGGTCATCAGCATGGCACCCAAGGTCCTCAAGGACGCCCCCTGCCATGACGTGATCGAGGAAGGCGACGACGTCGACCTCGGCAAGCTGCCGATCCAGCACTGCTGGCCCGGCGACGTGGCACCGCTGATCACCTGGGGCCTGACCATCACCCGCGGCCCCAACAAGGAGCGGCAGAACCTCGGCATCTACCGCCAGCAGGTGATCGGCCGCAACAAGGTCATCATGCGCTGGCTCAGCCACCGTGGCGGCGCGCTGGACTTCCGCGAGTGGTGCCAGAAGCACCCGAACACGCCCTACCCCGTCTGCGTCGCCCTCGGCGCCGACCCGGCGACCATCCTCGGCGCGGTGACCCCGGTGCCGGACACCCTCTCCGAGTACGCCTTCGCCGGCCTGCTGCGCGGTCACCGCACCGAGCTGGTCAAGGCCATCGGCTCCGACCTGCAGGTCCCGGCCAGTGCCGAGATCGTGCTGGAAGGCGTGATCCATCCCGGCGAGACGGCCCCGGAAGGCCCCTACGGCGATCACACCGGCTACTACAACGAGGTCGACACCTTCCCGGTGTTCACCGTCGAGCGCATCACCCGTCGCCGCAAGCCCATCTACCACAGCACCTACACCGGCCGCCCGCCGGACGAGCCGGCCATCCTCGGCGTGGCGTTGAACGAAGTCTTCGTGCCGATCCTGCAGAAGCAGTTCCCCGAGATCACCGACTTCTACCTGCCGCCCGAAGGCTGCTCCTACCGCATGGCGGTGGTGACCATGAAGAAGCAGTACCCCGGCCACGCCAAGCGCGTGATGCTCGGCGTCTGGTCGTTCCTGCGACAGTTCATGTACACCAAGTTCGTTATCGTCACCGACGACGACATCAACGCCCGCGACTGGAACGACGTGATCTGGGCCATCACCACCCGCATGGACCCCAAGCGCGACACGGTGATGATCGACAACACCCCCATCGACTACCTGGACTTCGCCTCGCCCATCTCCGGTCTCGGCTCCAAGATGGGCCTGGATGCCACCCACAAGTGGCCGGGCGAGACCACCCGCGAGTGGGGTCGCGCCATCGTCAAGGACGAGGCGGTAACCCGTCGCGTGGACGAGATGTGGTCCAGCCTGGGTATAGATTGAGCACAGGGGCCAGGGCGCCCCTGAACGCCCGCCATAACAAAGAGAACACCTCTTGAGAGTGACCTTGCAGCCCTCCGGAGCGGTCCTGCAAACCGCCCCCGGGGAAAACATCCTCGCCGCCGCCCGGCGCCTGGGCTACGACTGCCCGCAGAGCTGCCGCAACGGCAATTGCCACATCTGTGCCGCCCTGCTGGTGGAAGGCCGGGTGCGCCAGGGCGGCCGCGAGCTGGACCATGGCGAGCTGTTCACCTGCCTCGCCGAACCCCTGGAAGACTGCGTCCTGCACTGGGACGGCGTGCTCGCCCCCGGCGAACTGCCGGTGCGCAGCCTGAGCTGCCAGCTCACCGCCTGCACCCCGGTCGGCGGGGACGTCTGGCGGGTCGGCCTGCGTGCCCCGGCCGGCAAGCCGCCGCGCTACCACGCCGGGCAGTACCTGCTGATCGAGCGGGACGATGGCGAAGCGTCCGCCTTCTCCATCGCCTCCGCCCCCAGCGCCGGGCGTGAACTCGAACTGCACGTCCTCGGCCGTGAGCCCAGCGCCGCCGCCCTCCTGCAGCAACTGCAGCGCGACGGCCTGGCGCGGGTCCGCCTGCCCTTTGGCGACACCCACCTGGCCGAGCTGCCCGACGGCCCCCTGGTGCTGATCGCCGCCGGCACCGGCATGGGCCAGATGCAGAGCCTGATCGAGCATTGCCGTGCCGCCGGGTTCGCCCACCCCGTGCACCTGTACTGGGGCATGCGCCGGCCGGAGGACTTCTACGAGCTGGCGCACTGGGACGACTGGCAGGGCCTGCCGAACCTCACCCTGCACCGGGTGGTCAGCGACCCCAGCGACTGGCCCGGCCGCCACGGCCTGCTGCACGAGGCCGTGCGCGAGGACTTCCCCGACCTCAAGCCGTTGCACGTCTACGCCAGCGGCTCGCCCGCGATGGTCTACGCCACCCTCGATGCCCTGGTGGAAGCCGGCATGGATGCCCACCAGATGCGCGCCGACGTCTTCGCCTACGCGCCCCGCTGAACCCCGCGACGCCGGGCGTGCCCGGCGTCAGGCCAGCTCCGGGAACTCCCGGCGCAGCTCCGCCGACAGCCAGTCGATGAACCACTCCACGTCCGTGCTGTGCGGCCCGGGCGGCAGCAGCGCCTGGTAGCGCTCCAGCGGTGCCTGCAGCGGCAGCGCACGCACCAGGCTGCCGGCGGCCAGCTCCTGGTGCACCAGCACCTCGTTGGCCAGGGCGATGCCGTGGCCCTTCTCCGCCATGCTCAGGGCGTGGTCGTTGCTGATGTAGAGCACCTCGGAGCTGACCCGCAGCGGGCAGCCCAGTGCCGCCAGCCAGGCGTTCCACCACTCGCCGTCGTCGACGTGGATCAGCTTGTGCGTCGCCAGCTCTTCCGGGCCCGCCAGCGGGCCATGGGCCGCCAGGTACGCGGGCGAGCAGACCGGGAACACGTTGGGGTGCAGCAGGGTGACCGTGCGGCGGCCGTATTGCCCGGGCAGGCCGTAGGCGATGCCCAGGTCCGCCCGCTGGCCGTCCACCGCCTCGAAGGTGGGGTTGGGCTCGATGGCGATCTTCAGCCCCGGTCGCTGTTCCAGCAGGGCTTCCAGGCGCGGCATCAGCCAGCGCTTGGCGAAGGCCGGCACCACCATGATCTTCAGCCAGCGCGCCGTCCCGCCCGGGGTCAGCTCATGGCCGGCATCGGCGATCTGTTGCAGCGCGCTGGCGATCTTCTCGTAGTAGCGCTGCCCGGCCGCAGTCAGCGACACGCCGCGTGGCGTACGGTCGAACAGGCGCACCCCCAGCCACTCCTCCAGCAGCTTCACGTGGCGGCCGATGGCCGGCTGGGTGACATGGAGGTCCCGCGAGGCGGCAACGTAGCTGCCCAGGCGGGCGGCGGCCTCGAAGGCACGCACGGCATTGAGCGGCGGCAGGCGCTGGATCGACATGGCTGAAGGGCTCGCGGTCAGGTATTAAATTTTTTAACAGCGACTGTAAGAAAATTGAGCTTTCTGCTCAACCGCCTTTCCCCGACCATCCGTCCCCAGCAGCCCCACAACAACCGGGCCCCGAGCCCGACGCTGCACCTGTCTCTAGTCCTGCCAGAACAACGACAAGACCCCCGCCCACCGGGCGCAGGGGAAGGAACCGGAGGTATTCATGAGTGCCCTGCACAGCCCGCCGACCACTGCGGCGGTGTCCATCCGCGCCGTGCGCAAGGTCTACGGCGACCCCCAGAGCGGCCCGGTGGCGCTGAAGCGCGTCGACCTGGACATCCGCGACAACGAGTTCTTCACCCTGCTCGGCCCTTCCGGCTGCGGCAAGACCACCCTGCTGCGCATGATCGCCGGCTTCGAGTTCCCCACCGAAGGCGAGATCCGCCTGTTCGGCGAGAACATCGCCGACCGGCCGCCCTACGCCCGCCCGGTGAACACCGTGTTCCAGCACTACGCGCTGTTCCCGCACATGACGATCGCCGAGAACCTCGCTTTCGGCCTGGAATCCCACCCCATGGGCCGGCGCCTGAGCAAGGCCGCCGTGGCCGAGCGGGTGCGCGAGATGCTGGCGCTGGTGCAGATGGAGGCCTTCGCCGAGCGCCGCCCGGCCCAGCTCTCCGGCGGGCAGCAGCAGCGCATCGCCCTCGCCCGTGCCCTGGCGCCCCAGCCCAAGGTGCTGCTGCTGGACGAGCCGCTCTCCGCCCTCGACCTGAAGCTGCGCCAGGCTATGCGCGAGGAGCTGAAGAGCATCCAGACCCGCACCGGCATCACCTTCATCTTCGTCACCCATGACCAGGAAGAGGCCCTGGCCATGTCCGACCGCATCGCCGTGCTCGCCCAGGGCGAGGTGCAGCAGGTGGGCGGCCCGGACGACATCTACGAGCGCCCGCGCAACCGCTTCGTCGCCGACTTCATCGGCGAGACCAACTTCCTCCCGGCCCGTCTCGAAGCGCTCGACAGCCAGGGCGCGCACTTCCGCCTGCCCGGCGGTGCGGTGCTCCAGGCGCCGGCCTGCAACGGCCTGGCCATCGGGGCCGAGGCCAGCCTCTCGGTGCGCCCCGAGCGCCTGCACCTGCTGGCGGACGCCACGCCCGACAGCCTGCCGTGCCAGGTGCTGGCACGGGTCTACCTGGGCACCGACCTGCAGTACCGGGTCGCCCTGGACGACGGCACGCCGCTCACCGTGCGCCTGCCCAACAACGCCATCCAGGGACGCCAGCCCGAGGTAGGCGCCCGTGCCGGCCTGCGGGTCGAGCCGGGCAGCGCCTGCGTGCTGCTGGACTGAGGAGGACAGGACCATGCGCACCCTCACCCACAGCCTGGAACGCCGCCGCGCCCTGGCCAGCCTGCTCGGCGTTTCGCCGGCGCTGGTCGCCATCGGCCTGTTCCTGGTGGTGCCGATCCTCATCGTGGTCGGCTATTCCCTCATGCAGGCCAACCCCTACGGCGGGGTGAACCCGCAGTTCAGCGTCGAGGCCTATGTCTCGCTGCTGTTCGAACGCCAGCTGGACGACAGCCTGGCCTTCGCCGATGCCTACCTGGTGATCGCCCTGCGCTCCATCGGCATCGCCGCCGCCACCACCGTCATCACCCTGCTGGTGGGCATTCCGGTGGCCGTCTGGCTGGCGATGCAGCCGGCGCACCGGCGGGGCCTGTTGATCTTCCTCATCACCGTGCCGTTCTGGGCCAACCTGCTGATCCGCACCTACGCCTGGATCCTGCTGCTGCGCGGCACCGGCGTGGTCAACGGCACGCTGATGGGCCTCGGCCTGATCCACCAGCCGCTGAACCTGCTGTACACCGACGGTGCCGTGCTGCTCGGGCTGGTGTACACCTACGCGCCCTTTGTGGTGCTGCCGATCTACGCCACCCTGGAGCGCATGGACCTGCGCCTGCTGGAGGCCGCCCAGGACCTCTACGCCGGACGCTGGCGCACCCTGCGCAAGGTGGTGCTGCCCATCGCCCGGCCCGGCATCCTCGCCGGCGCCATCCTCACCTTCGTGCCCTGCCTGGGGGCGATGGTGGCTCCTGAGCTGCTTGGCGGCGGTACCCGCATGATGCTGGGCAACCTGATCTTCCGGCAGTTCAGCGACGCTCGTAACTGGCCGCTGGGCTCCGCCCTGTCGCTGGTGCTGATGGCGGCGGTGATGCTGGTGCTGATGGTCTACGCCTGGCGCGCCGGCCGTGCGGCGGGAGGTGCCCGATGATGCGTGCCCTGTTTCGCAACCGTCGCCCCGGCGTGCGGGACTTCCCCGGCTTCGGCGCCCTCAGCCTGCTGTTCTACCTGTACCTCTACGCGCCGATCCTGGTGCTGGTGGTGCTGTCGTTCAACGCCAACCAGTCGGCCACCGTGTGGGCCGGCTTCAGCCTGGACTGGTACCGCGCCGCCTTCGCCAACCAGGCCCTGCGCCAGGCGGCCGGCAACAGCCTGCTGATCGCCGTGTGTGCCAGCCTGGCTGCCACCGCCATCGCCACCCTGGCGGCCCTGGGCACCTCACGCGGGGCGCGCTTCAAGGGGCTGCGGCTGTCCATGGGGACGATCATGCTGCCGCTGGTGCTGCCGGAGATCGTGGTTGGCGTCGCCACCCTGGCGCTGTTCTCCACCCTCGGCCTGTCGCTGGGCTACGGCAACCTGATCATCGCCCACACGGTGTTCTGCATCCCGTTCGCCTACCTGCCGATCCGCGCCCGGCTGAACGACATGGACCTGTCCCTGGAGCAGGCCGCCGCCGACCTCTACGCCGGCCCCTGGCGGACCTTCCGCAAGGTCACCCTGCCGCTGCTGGCGCCGGGCATGGTCTCGGGGCTGATGCTGGCCTTCATCGTCTCGCTGGATAACTTCGTGATCTCGATGATGGTGGCCCAGGCCGGCACCACCACCCTGCCGATCTTCATCTTCGGGCTGTTGCGCATGGGCGTGACGCCTGACGTCAACGCCGTTTCCACCTTGATCCTCGGGGTCTCCGTGCTGTTCGTGACCCTCTCTTATCTGCTCGGCAAGAAGAAGGCCTGAGCCCAAACCGGAGCAAGACGATGAACACATTGAGTGCTGTTGCAGGTATTTCGCTGGCCCTGGGCCTGGCGTCGGCCACCCAGGCGGCCGAGCAGTTGAACGTGGTGAGCTGGAGCGGCTACTTCTCGCCGCCGATCCTGGCCAAGTTCGAGCAGGAGACCGGCATCAAGGTCACCGTGGACTCCTATGACTCCAACGAGACGCTGCTGGCCAAGCTCAAGCAGGGCGGCGCCGGCTACGACGTGGCCATCCCCTCCCACCAGTTCGTGCCGATCCTGGTGCAGGAGAAGCTGCTGGAACGCTTCGACCCGGCCGGCCAGCCCTACTACGCCAACATCCAGGACCAGCTGAAGAAGCCCGCCTGGGACCCGGAAGGCGCCTACGCCGTGCCCTTCATCTGGGGCACCACCAGCGTGGTGCTCGATCGCGCCCGCTACGACGGCCCGGCCGACAGCTACGCCGTGCTGTTCACCCCGCCCGCTGCGCTGCAGGGGCGCATCAACATGTTCGACTCGGCCAGCGAGGTGATCGACACCGCCAGCCTCTACCTGGGCATCCCGCTGTGCAGCGAGGACCCGAAGCAGATGCAGCAGGTGCTGACGCTGCTGAAGAACCAGAAGCCCTTCGTGAAGACCTACAGCTCCAAGGCCGGTTCGATCCGCGAGAACCTGGCCTCGGGCGAGGTGGACATGTCGATGTTCTGGGGCGGCTCGTCCATGCGGGCGCGGGAGATGAAGCCGAGCCTCACCTACCTCTACCCGAAGGAGGGGGTGATGGCCTGGGTGGATAACCTGGTGATCCCCGCCGGGGCGAAGCATCCGGAGAACGCCAAGCGCTTCATCGCCTTCCTCAGCCAGCCGGAGAACGCGGCGCTGACCCAGAACTTCCTCAAGCACCAGAGCCCGATCAAGGGTGTGGAGCCCTACCTGGACGCCAGCCTCAAGGATGCACCGGAGTTGCACATTCCCGAGGGCACCCGCGTGGTGTTCAGCCAGACCTGCGGCGAAGGGGCGATCCGCCTGGCCGACCGCATCTGGACCAGCCTGATGCGCTGACCCGACTCTCCCGAGGCCTGACGATGCGCGCCTGCTCCGGCAGGCGCAGCGGCATCGCTCGCCTCGGCAACGCGCCCGCACCGCGAGCGACGCGACCCGAACCCCGATGGAACTGGAAGAAGGCTGCACGCCATGAGCCCGAACACGCTTCACCCCGAACTCGTCCAGCTGCAGGCCCATGAGCTGGCCGAACGCATCCGCCTGCGCCAGGTGTCCTGCCGCGAGGTGATGCAGGCCTATCTGGCGCAGATCGAGCGCTTCAACCCCGAGGTCAACGCCCTGGTCAGCCTGCAGCCGGAGGCGCAACTGCTGGCCGAGGCCGACCGGCGCGACGCCGAGCTGGCCCGCGGCGAGTACCGCGGCTGGATGCACGGGCTGCCCCACGCCATCAAGGACCTGTCGCTGACCCGGGGCATCCGCACCACCTTCGGTTCGCCTCTATTCCGCGACCACGTGCCCGAGCGCGACGGCATCATGGTGGAGCGCATCCGCGCGGCCGGCGCGATCCTCATCGGCAAGACTAACACCCCCGAATTCGGCCTCGGCTCCCACAGCTACAACCCGGTCTTCGGCGTCACCGGCTGTGCCTACGACCCTGTTCGCAGCGCCGGTGGCAGCAGCGGCGGCGCGGCGGCGGCACTGGCGCTGCAGATGGTGCCGGTGGCCGACGGCAGCGACATGATGGGGTCGTTGCGCAACCCGGCGGCTTTCAACAACATCGTCGGCTTCCGCCCGTCCCAGGGGCGGGTGCCCTTCGATGACAGCGCCGACCTGTTCGTCGACCAGCTCGGCTACGAGGGCCCGATGGGTCGCAGCGTGCGGGACGTGGCCTGGCTGCTCTCGGTGCAGGCCGGCTTCGACGCCCGCGCGCCGCTGTCCATCGCCGAATCCGGTGCGGCCTTCGCCGGGCCGCTGGAGCGGGACTTCACGGGCGCGCGCCTGGGCTGGCTCGGTGACCTGGGCGGCTACCTGCCCATGGAGCCCGGCGTGCTGGCGCTGTGCGGCAGCGCCCTGGCGGACTTCGAGGCACTGGGTTGCCAGGTCGAGGAAGCGGCCCTGGGCTTTGCTCCGGAGCGCCTCTGGGCCTGCTGGCGAACCCTGCGCCACTGGCTGGTGGCCGGCTCGCTGGCGGCGGCCCATGCCGATCCGGCGCGGCGCGAGCGGCTCAAGCCCGAGGCGGTGTGGGAGGTGGAGAATGGCCTGCAGCTGTCGGCCATGGAGGTGTACCGCGCGTCCGTCACCCGCAGCGACTGGTACCGCGCCATCAGCCGCCTGTTCGAGCGTTATGACTTCCTGCTGCTGCCCAGCGCCCAGGTGTTTCCCTTCGACAAGCACTGGGATTGGCCGAAGGCCATCGCTGGCAGGTCCATGGACACCTACCACCGCTGGATGGAGGTGGTGATCCCCGGAACCCTGTCCGGCTGCCCGGTGGCCAGCGTGCCGGTGGGGTTCAACGAGATGGGGTTGCCGATGGGGATGCAGGTCATCGGTCGGCACCACGCGGACCTGGCGGTGCTGCAACTGGCCCATGCCTACGAGCAGGCGACGCAGTGGTACGCGCGTCGCCCGCCACCCCTGCTGGCGCAGGGGTGATGGGGCAGGCCCCGGCGCTGCCGGGGCCAGGGTTCAGCGGACGGTGACCACCACCTTGCCCACGGCCTTGCGCTGGCCGAGGGCGTTGATGGCCTCGGCGGCCCGCTCCAGGGGGAAGGTCTGGGACACCAGCGGCTTGAGCTTGCCTTCGGCATGCCAGGCGAACAGCTGCTGGAAGTTGGCCAGGTTGTCCTGGGGCTGGCGCTGGGCGAAGGAGCCCCAGAACACGCCGACCACCGCCGCGCCCTTGAGCAGGGTCAGGTTCACCGGCAACTCGGGGATGCGGCCGCTGGCGAAGCCGACCACCAGCAGGCGGCCGTTCCAGGCGATGGAGCGGATGGCTTCGTCGAACAGGTCGCCACCCACCGGGTCGTAGATCACGTCCGCACCCTGGCCGCCGGTCAGTTCCTTGACCTTCTCCTTCAGGCTGCTGGTGCTGTAGTTGATCAGCAGGTCGGCGCCGGCAGCCTTGGCCACTTCCAGCTTCTCGTCACTGCTGGCGGCGGCGATGACCCGCGCGCCCATGGCCTTGCCGATCTCCACCGCTGCCAGGCCGACGCCGCCGGAGGCGCCGAGCACCAGCAGGGTTTCCCCCGGTTGCAGGTTGGCGCGCTGCTTGAGCGCGTGCATGGAGGTGCCGTAGGTCATGCCGAAGGCGGCGGCGGAATTGAAGTCGATGCCCTTGGGGATCGGCATCACGTTGTAGCCGGGCACGGCCACCTGCTCGGCGAAGCTGCCCCAGCCGGTCAGCGCCATGACCCGGTCGCCGGGCTTGAGGTGGGTGATCTTCTCGCCGACGGCGGCGACGGTGCCGGCGGCTTCGCCACCCGGGGAGAAGGGGAACGGCGGCTTGAACTGGTACTTGCCTTCGATGATCAGGGTGTCCGGGAAGTTGACCCCGGCGGCGTGCACGTCGATCAGCACTTCGTTCTTCTTCGGCTCGGGGCTGGCAACCTCTTCGAGCACCAGGGTCTCGGCGGGGCCGAAGGCCTTGCACAGGACGGCTTTCATGGGGGATTCGATCCTCGTTGGCGACCGGCCCGGCGCCGGCCCTGTGGTCAGGCAGTGTAGGCGGGGGGCAGGGTCGGTCAACGAGCATGGCCGGTCCTGATAGGGCTGCATAAGCATCGGGCTTGGGCTCGCCCCGGGCTGTGGCTATGCTAGCGGGCACGCCCCATCAGGAATCCCTCCCGTGAAGACCACTCTCGCTCTGCTGCTGGCCCTGCTGATCCCCTTCTCCGCCTTCGCCTCGGAATCCGAGGGAGGGGCCAAGGAGGGCGAGGCGCCCAAGGTGCTTTATCTCGACCTGGTGCCCGCGCTGGTAGGCAACTACGGCGCCGGGCCGAAGCTGAAGTACTTCAAGGCCGACATTTCCCTGCGGGTCACCGGGGAAGACGCGAAGAAGTCGGTGGAGTACCACGAGCCGCTGATCCGCAACCAGCTGGTGATGCTGTTCGCCCAGCAGACCGACGAGTCGCTCAGCTCGGTGGAGGGCAAGGAAGCACTGCGCCAGGAAGCGCTCAAGCAGGTGCAGCAGGCGCTCAACCAGGAAGAAGGCAAGCCGCTGGTCGAGGACCTGTTGTTCAACAACCTGATCGTGCAGCCCTGACGGGCTGCGGTTTCAGCGCAGGGCCAGCACGGCCTGCCATTCGGCATCGGTCACCGGCATCACCGACAGGCGCGAGCCCTTCTGCACCAACGGCATTGACTGCAGGGCCTCTGCCTCGCGCAGCTGCGCCAGGGGGATGACCCGCGCGAAGGCCTCGACGAATTCCACGTCCAGGGCGCTCCAGGGGTTCTTCTCGTGGCTGGCCTTGGCGTCGAAGTAGTGGCTCTGCGGGTCCAGGGCCGTCGGGTCGGGGTAGGTGGCGCCGACGATGCGGGCAATCCCGGCGATACCCGGCTCCGGGCAGCTGGAGTGGTAGAAGAAGAACAGGTCGCCCGGGTTCATCGCACGCATGAAATTGCGCGCCTGGTAGTTGCGCACCCCGTCCCAGCGCGCTTGGCCGAGGCGTTGCAGGTCGTGGATCGACAGTTCGTCGGGTTCCGATTTCATCAGCCAGTGGGGCATGAACTTTGCTCCTGAAAAGTGGTCCTTGCGCCAACGGAAAGAAATGTAACGATTAGCCGACAATCGGTTGGCGTCATAATTGCGCGTTATCACGGCTTGCCTGAAAATGCCGCGCTTCGAGCCGGACGTTGCCGCACAGCCCACTCAAAAAACCAGAAAATCGCCGCAAGTCATCGCGGGCACCATGCCTTGAAGGGGGAGGCATTTCGATGAAGCGTAAACCCGATCTTCTCTGGGTACTGGTCATCATCTTCGGCCTGGGCGTGGTCACCACGGGCTACACCCAGAGCCTCTGGGAGCAGCGCCAGGGCAGCGCTCCCGCTGGCGTGATCACCCAGCAGCAACAGCCCTGACCCCCGGGCGCCCGTCCTTCCGGCGCCCTCAGCGATACCAGCCGCCGTCCGTCACCGTGCCCTGGAGGCGGACGTCCCAGCTCGCCAGCGGCAGCCGATCCACCTTCTGGCATTCATGGGCCAGGCCCAATAACGTCGGTTTCTGCCCCTGCTTGCGGCGTGACCGGTAGGCCAGGCTGCGGTCGTAGAAGCCGCCGCCCATGCCCAGACGGCCGCCTTCCTCGTCGAATCCCACCAGCGGCATCAGCAGCAGGTCCAGCGTCCACACCGGCCGCTGCCGCGCCGTATTGGTGCGCGGCTCTTCGATGCGGAAGCGGTTGCGCACCAGGCGCTCGCCGGGCATCAGGCGCTGGAAGGCCATGCGCGTGCGCGGCCAGGCATTGAGCACTGGCAGGTAGGTGGCCTTGCCCCGTCGCTGGGCCTCGCGCAGCAGCGGTCGCGGGTCGATCTCGCCGTCGTTGGGCAGGTACAGCGCCAGGTGGCGGGCACGGCGGAACAGCGGGTGCTGCGCGAGCTGACGGTACAGCGCACGGGCGGCTTTCTTCTGCTGGAGGGGGGAGAGCTGGCGGCGTTGTTGCCTGAGGAGGCGCCGCAGGGCCGGGCGGGAGAGGGTGCCGGCAGTGACCATGAAAATATGACTCCCCGGTTATGCCGCTGTCGGGTTAGCCCTTGAACCCGAAAGTTCAAGGTGGAGGTTGCAGGAGGCGTTAAGGCTTTCCGTCAGGCGGACATGCACACCGGCCCCACTTACAACCCCCGTGGTTGTGCGTATCGGCTCAGGGACATCACCGACTGGCAAACACACCAGGGAGCTGGCGGCGAGTATACCCCAAGAAAGGTCGGTGGCGTCAGGCCCCGGGTGCATCCTGATCGGTGGCCAGGGCGTGGTCGACCCGTTCCAGCAGGTCGCGCACCCGTTCACGGGTGGACGTGGCCTCCTGGTCGAGGCGCTGCTGCTTGTGCAGGAGTTCGTGGGTGATGTTGAGCGCCGCCATCACGGCGACGCGATCGGCGCCGATTACCTTGCCGCTGTTGCGGATCTCGCGCATCTTGCCGTCCAGGTAGCGGGCGGCGCTTTCCAGGTTGGCGCGCTCGTCCGAGGGACAGGCGATGCAGTAATCCTTGTCGAGGATGTGGACGGTGACGGTATTGGACTGGGTCATGAATCCTGCTCCAGGGCTTTCAGGCGCGAAATCATCGCTTCGACCTTCTGCCGGGCCAGTTCGTTCTTTTCGATCAGATGAGCGCGTTCTTCTTTCCACATCCTCTCGTTCGCGAGCAGTTGCCGGTTGTGCGCCTTGAGCTGCTCCACGCGCTGGATCAGGTGTTCCAGGCGGGTGGCGAGTGCTTTCAGGTCGGCATCTTCCATGGGCTTTCTACTCGGCGATGAGTGGACGGGGACTATACAGGACCGGCCCGATCCAGGGACAAACCCCGCGGCGACGTCGCATGGTCTTGGCGCGCGTGCCGATGCTAGGATACGAGGCCGTCATTCTAGTGATTGCGCCCCCCGGCGCCTAGCCACCCATGCCCAGCCCGAACTCCCCGTATTCCGCATTCGCCGCGCTGCTCGCCAGCACCGGCCAGCCCGTTTCCCCTGCCGAACTCCACGGCCTGCTCCTGGGGCGCAGTTGCGCCGGAGCCGGCTTCGAGCCCGAGCCCTGGCTGGAGGATGCTGCCGAACTGCTCGGCGCCTCGCCCGAGGACAACCTGCGCCAGGCCCTGATCGGCCTGCAGGAGATGGTCAAGGGCGAACTCACCGGCGGCGAGATGGCCGTCGTGCTGTTGCTGCCCGACGACGAAACGCCCCTGTCCGAACGCGCAGCGGCCCTGGGCCAGTGGTGCCAGGGTTTCCTTGGCGGCTTCGGCCTCACCGCGCGTGAAGGTGCGCTGTCAGGCGAAGCGGTCGAAGTCCTACAGGACCTTGCTTCCATCGCCCAGGTGCAGAGCGCCCTGGAAGATTCCGAGGACGGCGAGACCGACTACATGGAAGTGATGGAGTACCTGCGCGTCGCCCCCCTGCTGCTGTTCAGCGAATGCAACCGGGGCGCCGCACCGGCGCCGAAGACCTCCCTGCACTGACCCGCGTCACGGGTGCCATCCCGGCACCCTCGATCAAGGAGCGCGCATGACCCGTATCCCGAAGTCCGAATTCGCCCGTCGCCGCAAGGCGCTGATGGAGCAGATGGTGCCCAACAGCATCGCCATCCTGCCCGCCGCGCCGGTGTACATCCGCAACCGCGACGTCGAGCACGTCTACCGCCAGGACAGTGACTTCCAGTACCTCAGCGGTTTCCCCGAGCCGGAAGCGGTGATGGTGCTGATCCCCGGACGGGAACACGGCGAGTACGTGCTCTTCTGCCGTGAGCGTGACCCCGAGCGTGAACTGTGGGACGGCCTGCGTGCCGGCCAGGACGGCGCCACCCGTGACTACGGCGCGGACGACGCCTTCCCCATCGGTGACATCGACGACATCCTCCCCGGCCTGATCGAAGGCCGCTCGCGGGTCTACTACTCCATCGGCACCAACCCCGAGTTCGACCACCACCTCATGGAGTGGGTCAACGTGATCCGCTCCAAGGCCCGCCAGGGCGCCCAGCCGCCGAACGAGTTCGTCGCCCTGGACCACCTGCTGCACGACATGCGCCTGTACAAGTCCGCCGCCGAGATCAAGGTCATGCGCGAGGCCGGCGAAGTCTCCGCCCGTGCCCATGTCCGCGCCATGCAGGCCGCCCGCGCCGGCCTCTACGAATACAGCCTGGAAGCCGAGCTGGAATACGAGTTCCGCAAGGGCGGCGCGAAGATGCCCGCCTACGGCTCCATCGTCGCCGCCGGCAAGAACGCCTGCATCCTGCACTACCGCGAGAACGACGCCCTCCTCAAGGACGGCGACCTGGTGCTGATCGATGCCGCCTGCGAGCTGGACTGCTACGCCAGCGACATCACCCGCACCTTCCCCGTCAGCGGCCGCTTCAGCCCCGAGCAGAAGGCCATCTACGAGCTGGTGCTGGCCGCCCAGGAGGCCGCCTTCCTCGAGATCGCCCCCGGCAAGCACTGGAACGAAGCTCACGAAGCCACCGTGCGGGTCATCACCGCCGGCCTGGTGGAACTGGGGCTGCTGCAGGGCGAGGTGGATGAGCTGATCGCCCGCGAAGCCTACAAACCCTTCTACATGCACCGTGCCGGCCACTGGCTGGGCATGGACGTGCACGACGTCGGCGAATACAAGGTCGGCGGCGAATGGCGCGTCCTCGAGCCCGGCATGGCGATGACCGTCGAGCCCGGCATCTACATCGGCGTCGACAACCAGGACGTGCCGAAGAAGTGGCGCGGCATCGGCGTGCGCATCGAAGACGATGTCGTGGTCACCCGGAAAGGCTGCGAGATCCTCACCGGTGGCGTACCCAAGACCGTCGCCGAGATCGAAGCCCTGATGGCCGCCGCCCGCAGCGAGGCCGCCTGACATGGCCCGCACCCAACTGGCGATCGTCGGCGGCGGCCTGGTGGGTGCCAGCCTGGCCCTGGCCCTGCAACAAGGTGCCCGCGAGCGGGGCTGGAAGATCGTCCTGATCGAGCCCTTCGCCCCCGGCAACAGCTACCAGCCCAGCTACGACGCCCGCTCCTCCGCCCTCTCCTTCGGCACCCGGCGCATCTACGAACGCCTCGGCCTCTGGCCGGCCATCGCCCAGCGCGCCGAGCCCATCCTGCTGATCCACGTCTCCGACCGCGGCCGCTTCGGTGCGGCGCGGCTGGCTGCCATCGAAGAGGGCGTCCCCGCCCTCGGCTACGTGGTGGAGAACGCCTGGCTCGGGCAGTGCCTCTGGCAGGCCCTGGATCCGGACGTGGTCACCTGGCACTGCCCGGCGGAAGTGGTGCGCATGGAGCCGCTGGAAGGCGGCTACCGCCTCAGCCTCAACGACGAGACCCAGCTCGAATGCGACCTGGCGATCCTCGCCGACGGCGGCCGCTCCAGCCTGCGCGAGCAGCTGGGCATCGGCGTGCGCCGCAACCCCTACGGGCAGACCGCGCTGATCGCCAACGTCAGCCCGCTGGAATCCCACCGTGGCCAGGCCTTCGAGCGCTTCACCGACGAAGGCCCCATGGCCCTGCTGCCGCTGCCGGAGAACCGCTGCGCGCTGGTCTGGACCCGGCCGGGCAATGACGCCCAGCGCCTGGCCGGCCTCGACGACCGTGCCTTCCTCGGCGAACTGCAGGCCACCTTCGGCTACCGCCTGGGCGCCTTCTCCCAGGTCGGCGCCCGCCACCTCTACCCGCTCACCCTGATCGAGGCCGAGGAGCAGGTGCGCCCCAACCTGGTGGTGCTCGGCAACGCCGCCCACAGCCTGCATCCCATCGCCGGCCAGGGCTACAACCTGTCCCTGCGCGACACCGTGGCCCTGGCGGAAACCCTGCTGGCCAGCACCGCGCCCCTGGGCGACCTCGCCACCCTGCAGGGCTACCTCGCCAGCCAGCGCCTGGACCAGGACCTCACCGTCGGCTTCTCCGACCAGGTCACGCGGCTGTTCTCCAACAAGGAGCCGCTGCTGGCCACCGGGCGCAACCTGGGCCTGCTCGGCCTCGACCTGTTGCCCCCGGCCAAGCGCTGGTTCGCCCGCCAGGCCATGGGCCTGGGCACCCGCCCGGTCTGACCGCGCCATGGCGGACCGCCGACTGGCGCGCAAGGCGCGCATCCTGCGCTGGGCCTTGAACCTCTACCCGCCCTACCTCGGGGCGGGTATCCGCGTGCGGCAGATCAGCGCAGACTTCCGCCTGGTGCGGGTCAAGATGGGCCTGGGCTGGTACAACCGCAACTACGTCCGCACCCAGTTCGGCGGCTCGCTCTACAGCATGACCGACCCCTTCTACATGCTCATGCTGATGCAGCTGCTGGGGCGCGACTACATCGTCTGGGACAAGGCCGCCCACATCGACTTCATCGCCCCCGGGCGCGGGCCGGTGTACGCCGAGTTCCACATCGATGACGCGCTGATCGAGCGCATCCGCCAGCACACCGCCGGCGGCGACAAGTACCTGCCCGACCTGCACGTCGACGTGCACGACGGCCAAGGCACCCTGGTGGCCCGGGTGCGAAAGACCCTCTACGTGCGGCTCAAGCCGCAGGCGCGACAAGGCGCATAAGGAACGGACATGCAAGCGGATCTGATCATCGTCGGTGCAGGCATGGTGGGCAGCGCCCTGGCCCTGGCACTCAAGGACAGCGGGCTGGACATCCTCCTGATCGACGGCAGCCCCCTCAGCGTCAAGCCCTTCGATGCCGAGGCCGCATTCGAGCCCCGCGTCAGCGCCCTGTCCGCCGCCAGCCAGCGCATCCTCGACCGTCTCGGCGCCTGGCCGGGCGTCGTCGCGCGGCGCGCCAGCCCCTACGGCGAGATGCAGGTCTGGGATGGCACCGGCACCGGCGCCATCCACTTCTCCGCCGCCAGCGTCCATGCCGACGTGCTCGGCCACATCGTCGAGAACCGCGTGGTGCAGGACGCCCTGCTGGAGCCCCTGCACGACAGCGGCATCGGCCTGATGCCCAATGCCCGCCTCGAACACCTGCGCCATTCCGGCGACGACTGGCTGCTGACCCTGGTGGACGGCCGCCAGCTCCGTGCCCCGCTGGTGATCGCCGCCGACGGCGCCAACTCCGCCGTACGCCGCCTGGCCGGCTGCGCCACCCGCGAATGGGATTACCTGCACCACGCCATCGTCACCAGCGTGCGCTGCGAGCAGCCGCACCGGCGCACCGCCTGGCAGCGCTTCACCGACGACGGCCCGCTGGCCTTCCTGCCGCTGGACCGCCAGGGCGACGAGCACTGGTGCTCCATCGTCTGGTCCGTCACCCCGGAAGAAGCCGAGCGGCTCATGGCGCTGGGCGACGAAGCCTTCTGCAGCGCCCTCGGCGAGGCCTTCGAGCACCGCCTGGGGCGCGTCGAGCACAGCGACCCGCGCTTGTGCATCCCCCTGCGCCAGCGCCATGCCAAGCGCTACGTCGAGCCCGGCCTGGCGCTGATCGGCGATGCCGCCCACACCATCCACCCGCTGGCGGGCCAGGGGGTCAACCTCGGCTTCCTCGACGCCGCCGTGCTGGCCGAAGTGCTGCTGCACGCCCATGCCCGTGGCGAGCGCCTGGCGGACGAGAAGGTGCTCAGCCGCTTCGAGCGCCGCCGCATGCCCTACAACCTGGGGATGATGGCGGCCATGGAGGGCTTCGAGCGCCTGTTCCAGGCCGACCCGCTGCCCCTGCGCTGGCTGCGCAATGCCGGCCTGCGCTGGGTCAACCAGCAGCCCGAGGCCAAGGCGCTGTTCGTGCGCCAGGCCCTCGGCCTCTCCGGGGACCTGCCGGACCTCGCCCGCGCCTGACCGTCCGGGGCCTCGCGCCCCGGAGAAACACCCGGTCATACATGGCCGGCCTGCATGCAACTGAGATTGATTACTATCGCCAGCCTTTCCGACCACGAGAGGCATGAGCAATGAAGGCGCGCAAGACCCTTCTCACCCTGATGGCCGTCGGCCTTGGCATCCCCAGCGTGCAAGCCGCCGACGAGGTGGTGGTGTACTCCTCGCGCATCGACGAGCTGATCAAGCCGGTGTTCGATGCCTACACCGTCAAGACCGGCGTCAAGGTCCGCTTCATCACCGACAAGGAAGCGCCGCTGATGCAGCGCATCAAGGCCGAGGGCGAGAACGGCGTGGCCGACCTGCTGCTCACCGTCGACGGTGGCAACCTCTGGCAGGCCGAGCAGATGGGCATCCTCCAGCCCCTGGGCTCGGATGCGGTCAAGGCCAACATCCCCGCCCAGTACCGTTCCAGCAGCGACCAGTGGACCGGCCTGTCCCTGCGGGCCCGCACCCTCGTCTACTCCACCGAGCGGGTGAAGCCCGAAGACCTCTCCACCTACGAAGCCCTCGCCGGCCCGGAATGGGAAGGCCGCCTGTGCCTGCGCTCCTCGAAGAAGGTCTACAACCAGTCGCTGACCGCCGCGCTGATCGAAGCCCAGGGCGCCGAGCGTGCCGAACAGGTGCTCAAGGGCTGGGTCGCCAACCTGGCCACCGACCCCTTCGCCGACGACAACGCGGTGATCCAGGCCGTGGACGCCGGCCAGTGCGACGTCGGCATCGTCAACACCTACTACTACGGGCGCCTGCACAAGCAGAACCCGCAGCTGCGCGCCAAGCTCTACTGGCCCAACCAGGCGGACCGTGGCGTGCACGTCAACCTCTCCGGCATCGGCCTGACCCGCCACGCGCCGCACCCGGAGGCGGCCCGCGCCCTGGTGGAGTGGATGACCGGCCCCGACGCCCAGGGCCTGTTCGCCAGCCTCAACCAGGAGTTCCCCGCCAACCCCAAGGTGAACCCGTCTGACGAAGTGGCCGCCTGGGGCCCCTTCAAGGCCGACGACATGCCGGTGGAAGTCACCGGCCAGCGCCAGGCCGAGGCCATCCGCATGATGGACCGGGTGGCGTGGCGCTGAGCCCCGCCCAAGGGGTTCTGGCGAACCCCGCCAGCGGCGAGCCGGCGCCCCCGCGCTCGCCGCGCCTTCACTGGCACTGGCCGGCATTCGCCGCCGCCAGCCTGGTGGTCCTGCCGTTGCTGGTGCTGCTGCTGGCCTGGCAGGACGTGGACCGGGAGATCTGGGCCCACCTCTGGGACACCCAGCTCCCCCGCCTGCTGGGCAACAGCCTGGTGCTGGTGCTCGGCGTCGGCACCGGCGTCACCCTGCTCGGGGTGAGCCTGGCCTGGCTGGTGGCGCTCTGCGAATTCCCCGGCCGGCGCTGGCTCGACTGGGCGCTGATGCTGCCCTTCGCCATCCCGGCCTATGTCCTGGCGTTCGTCTTCATCGGCCTGTTCGACTTCGCCGGCCCGGTGCAGAGCGCCCTGCGCGAGTGGTTCGGCAGCGGCGTGCGGCTGCCCCGGGTGCGCTCCACCGGGGGCGTCATCCTGGTGCTGTCGCTGGTGTTCTACCCCTACGTCTACCTGCTGGCGCGGGCCGCCTTCCTGGCCCAGGGGCGCGGCCTCATGGAAGCCGCCCGCACCCTCGGGCAGTCCCCCTGGCAGGCGTTCTGGCGGGTCGCCCTGCCGGTGGCCTGGCCGGCCATCGGTGCCGGGCTGGCACTGGCCATGATGGAGACCCTGGCGGACTTCGGCGCCGTCTCGGTGTTCAACTTCGACACCTTCACCACCGCCATCTACAAGACCTGGTACGGCTTCTTCAGCCTGTCCAGCGCCGCCCAGCTGGCCAGCCTGCTGCTGCTCGGCGTCGGCCTGGTGCTCTACGGCGAGCGCCGTGCCCGGGGCGTGCCGCGCCCGGCCAAGGAGCGCGGTCGCGGCGCACCGCTCTACCGGCTGCAGGGCTGGCGCGCCCTGGCTGCCAGCGGTTGGTGCACCCTGGTGTTCGCCTGCGCCTTCGTCATTCCCCTGCTGCAGCTGCTGGCCTGGTTCTGGCAGCGCGGCCGCTTCGACCTGGACGAGCGCTACCAGGCACTGGT
Source organism: Pseudomonas sp. SLBN-26 (assembly GCF_006715895.1). Classification (NCBI taxonomy): domain Bacteria; kingdom Pseudomonadati; phylum Pseudomonadota; class Gammaproteobacteria; order Pseudomonadales; family Pseudomonadaceae; genus Pseudomonas; species Pseudomonas sp. SLBN-26. The sequence continues at coordinate 4,138,594 of NZ_VFOB01000001.1, read as the reverse complement.
GCTGCACAGCCTGGCCCTGGCCGGCCTGGCGGCGCTGATCACCGTGGGCGTCGCCCTGCTGCTGGTGTTCGCCCGGCGCCAGCAGCCGACGCGGCCTGTGCGGGCCGCCGTGGGCCTGGCCAACCTCGGCTACGCCCTGCCCGGTTCGGTGCTGGCGGTGGCGCTGATGCTGGTGTTCAGCCACCTGGACCGGGCCGTCGTCGTGCCGCTGTCCTCTGCCCTCGGCGGGGGCGGCAAGCCGCTGCTGCTGGGTGGGCTCAGTGCCCTGCTGGTGGCCTACCTGGTGCGCTTCCTCGCGGTGGCCCACGGCCCGCTGGAAGGCGCGCTGGCGCGGGTCCGCCCGTCACTGCCGGAGGCGGCCCGCAGCCTGGGCGTGGGCGGGCTCGGCCTGTTCCGCCGGGTCTACCTGCCGCTGCTCACACCGGGGCTGCTGAGCGCCGCGCTGCTGGTGTTCGTCGATGTGCTCAAGGAAATGCCCGCCACCCTGCTGATGCGCCCCTTCGGCTGGGACACCCTGGCCGTGCGGGTCTTCGAGATGACCAGCGAAGGGGAGTGGGCACGGGCCTCGCTGCCGGCCCTCAGCCTGGTGCTGGTGGGGCTGCTGCCGGTGGTGCTGCTGATCCGCCGTTCGGCCCGCCCGATGGGTGGCGTATAGCCGCTCGACCAGCCGGTCACCCGTCGGGTGTCCAGTCTCCGACCTTGCAGCTACAATGCGCGCCATTCGTTGCGGCCCGCCCCTCGGACCCCGTGTCACGAAAGGCCCCCGGCAGCCCTGAACGCCAGGATTGGCGGGGGCTTGAGCGCGGATCGCAGTTCGCCAAGCCCGGAAGGAGAAACCCATGGGACAGCGCACACCGCTCCATGACCTGCACTTGGCCCTTGGCGCCAAGATGGTCGATTTCGGCGGTTGGGACATGCCGCTGCACTACGGCTCGCAAGTCGAGGAGCACCACCAGGTGCGCAGCGACTGCGGCGTCTTCGACGTGTCCCACATGACGGTCGTCGACGTTGCCGGCAGCCAGGCCACGGCCTACCTGCAGCGCCTGCTGGCCAACGACGTGAGCCGCCTGCAGAGCCCCGGCAAGGCGCTCTACAGCGTCATGCTCAACGAGCGGGGCGGCGTGGTGGACGACCTCATCGTCTACCTCACCGTTGAGGGCTACCGCGTGGTGGTCAACGCCGCCACCCGTGACAAGGACATCGCCTGGATGCAGCGCCACGCCGAAGCCTTCGACGTGCGCCTGGCCCTGCGCGACGACCTGGCCCTGCTGGCCATCCAGGGCCCCACCGCGCGCCAGCGCCTGGCCGACCTGGTGAGCAGCCCACGCGCCGCGCTGATCCATGAACTCAAGCCCTTCCAGGGCCTGCCCGAAGGCGACTGGTTCATCGCCCGCACCGGCTACACCGGTGAAGACGGGCTGGAAATCATGTTCCCCCGTGACCAGGCCGTGGACATGCTCAACGAGCTGGTCGGCGCCGGCATCTCCCCCATCGGCCTCGGTGCCCGCGACACCCTGCGCCTGGAGGCCGGCCTGAACCTCTACGGCCAGGACATGGACGAGAACACCTCGCCCCTGGCCTCCAACCTCGGCTGGACCATCGCCTGGGAGCCCGCCGAGCGTGACTTCATCGGCCGCAGCGCCCTGGAGGCCGAGCGCGCCGCCGGCCCCCACCCGAAGCTGGTGGGCCTGGTGCTGGAAGAGCGCGGCGTGCTGCGCGCCCACCAGGTGGTGCGGGTCGAGGGCATCGGCGATGGCGAGATCACCAGCGGCAGCTTCTCCCCCACCCTGGGCAAGTCCATCGCCCTGGCGCGGGTCCCGGCGGCCACCGGTGAGCGCGCCGAAGTGGAGATCCGTGGCAAGTGGTACCCGGTTCGCGTGGTCCAGCCGAACTTCGTTCGCAATGGCAGGGCCTTGATCTAAATTTCCCAGGCGGGCTGCCCGCCACTGTCCTTAGGAGCCAGAACAATGAGCAACATTCCCGCCGACCTGCGTTACGCCGCCAGCCACGAGTGGGCGCGCCTGGAAGCCGACGGCACCGTAACCGTCGGCATCTCCGACCATGCCCAGGAGGCCCTGGGCGACGTGGTCTTCGTCGAACTGCCGGAGCTGGGCAAGGCCCTGGCCGCTGGCCAGGAAGCCGGTGTGGTGGAGTCGGTGAAGGCCGCGTCCGACATCTATGCGCCGGTCTCCGGCGAAGTGATCGCCATCAACGAAGAACTGGCCGACTCGCCCGAGCTGGTCAACAGCGATCCCTACGGCGCCTGGTTCTTCAAGCTCAAGCCGACCAACACCGCCGAGCTGGACAAGCTGCTGGACGCTGCCGGCTACGCCGCCGTCGCCGAAGCCTGATCACGCTTGCGCCCCGCAATGGGGCGCGCCCGGCCGGTGTCACCAACGGTCGGGCTGCGTTTATTCCCAATCGTTTGCCTACAGATGCCAGAGCGCTGCCCCTGCCGGGCGGTGGTGGCGTGCGCTCAGTTTTCGTCCTTCAGCTGCAGCCGCGAGAGCAGCCCGATCAGCAGCACGTTGAAGAGGATCATCAGGGCGTTGCTCATCAGGGCGATGAGGCTGATCAGCTTGTCGGGGAGGATCTCGTAGAAGCTGAAGCCGAAGATCGACAGCAGGCGGTCGCCGAACCAGAACATGTCGACGGCGATGGTGAGGATCAGGATGACCTTGAGGGTGGGAATCGGATTGCCCATGGGGCGCGGTCCTTGTGCCGGTTGCGGGAGGCCAGTCTAACCCGGCCTCCCGTTGCGTTCCGTGCGGCGTATCGTCCGTTTCGCGTTATTCGCTGGCGAGGATGGCGCTGGCCAGCTCCTCGTCGCTGGCGGTGAGGCCGGGGTTGTCGGCGCGCACCTGGCGCAGCGCGGCCTCCAGGTAAGGGCCACGGATCTGCCCGTCGCTGGCGACGAAGCTGCTGGCATCCTCGCGGGCCGCGACGATCAGCTTGTGGTCCTTGAAGGTGACATAGGTGGAGGCGGTGGTGGCGCCGGAGGAGATCACGTTGCGCCAGAAGGTATCGGCCATGGCCGAACCGGCGGGGAGGGCGATCAGGGCGAGGACGGTGGCAGCAAGACGGGTACGCATGGCGGGCTCCAGGGTGTTGGGGGGACCTGACACCTTGGATTCTAGGCCCGTGCCCGGAGTTCCGCCGGCTCGATGCGAACCGTCGTGGCGTCACTCGCGACGCAGCGCCGGGTCGTCCGGGTTCAGTTGCTCCAGCTCGGCCAGCAGGGCCTGCACCCGCTGGATCTGCCCCGCCTCGCGCCAGTAGGCGATCAGCGCCAGGCGGGCCTCGCGGTGGGCCGGCTGGCTTTCCAGCACCAGCTCCAGGCGCCGGCAGGCCTCCTCCAGCCGGCCGGCATCGTGCAGCAGAGTGGCCAGTGCGTAGCCGTAGCCCGGGTTGACCGGCTCCAGCCGGACGGCGTGTTCGAGGGCCTGCAGCGCGCCGCTGCGATCACCCCGGCGCAGCAGGGCCAGGCCCCGTGCATGGTGCAGGGCGCCCGCCTCGGGGTGTTGGGCCAGGGCCTGGTCCAGCAGGGCCAGGGCTTCGTCGCCGCGCTGGTTGGCGTCCAGCCACTGGGACAGGGCGACGGTGCCGGGCAGGTAGTCCGGGTTGCGTGCCAGCAGGGTGCGCAGGCGGCCTTCCACCTGGTCGGCACGGCCGTCGGCCTGCTGCAGGGCGGCCAGGGCCAGCTGCACCTCCGGGCGCTCGGCCTGGCTGCTGAGGGCCGCCTCGTATTCACCGATGGCCTGGCTCCAGGCGCGCTGGTAGTTGCCCAGCCCGGTGGTGCGCATGCCCAGCAGGTCGCGGGCGGCGGCGATGCGCACGGCGCGCACGCGGTCGCTCAGCAGCGGGCCCAGCAGGTCGCGGCGCTGCTCCGGCGGCAGCAGGGCACTGACGGCGCGGATGGCCGCCTCGCGCACCTGGGGCGCGGCGTGGTTGAGGTCGTTGGCGGCCACCTTCAGTGCCCGCTCGCTGGGGTAGGCCGGCAGCTCCGCCAGCAGGGTCGCGCGGCGGATGGCCGGCAGGTCGGCACGCTCCAGCTGCTGGAACAGCGCCCGCGAGGCGCCCGGCTTGCCCTGGCGCACCAGGGCCAGGCTCTCGTCATAGCGTGGCGCACCGGCCTGGGTGCGGCCGTACCAGCGCTCGAACTCGCCCACCAGGGTCTCGTTGGGCAGGTTGGCGTGGCAGGCCTGGCAGGCATCCGAGGTGCCCAGCTTCAGCGCGTGGGCCGGGTCCGGCAGGCTGAAGCGGTGGTCGTGGCGCAGGTCGTTGCCCAGCAGCGTGCGTGACGGCATGTGGCAGTCGACGCAGCGCGAGCCGGCCTCGCCGGAGCGGTGGTGGTGGTGGTCGGGGCTGCTGTAGTCCCGCGCCCGCAGACCCCGGTCGTCGATGCCGGCGACACGGCTGCGGCCCTCGGGGTTGTGGCACTGGGTGCAGAGGCGGTCGCCTTCCACCTTCAGGGTGCCGGCGTGGGGGTCGTGGCAGGTGGTGCAGCTCAGGCCGCGCGCGTACATGCGGCTCTGGGTGAAGGCGCCGTATTCGTAGACCTGCTCCTTGAAGTGGCCATTCAGCTCGTACAACTCGCGGGTCAGGGCGGCGGGCAGGTAGTCGTCCATGAAACGGTCCTGCACCTGGTAGCCCTCGCCCAGGGGCGTGCGACGGGCGTGGCAGCGCGCGCAGCTTTCCACCTGGAGGCGGCTGCTGGCGCGGCTGAGGTCCAGGCTGAAGCCGGCCTGGGCGTGCAGGCCGCTGAAGTGCGCCCACTCCAGGTGGCGCGAGGCCGGGCCGTGGCAGGCCTGGCAGCCGACGCCGGGGCTCTGCCATTGGCTGGCATAGCGGTCGGTCGCGGCGTCGTAGTTCTTCTGGAAGCCGCTGGTGTGGCAGTCGATGCACTGCAGGTTGGCGTTCTGCCCGGGCTGGGCCCAGTGGCTGTCGGCCCTGCTGTCGACGCCCTGGCCCGCCGGCAGGCGGAACCAGGCCTGGCGCTGCACGTCCCAGGCGATGTCGAGGGCCTGGTAGCGCCCGTCCGGGAACGCCAGCAGGACCTGTTGCAACGGTTCGACGCCGATCACCCAGGCCACGCGGTAGTCGCCTTGCTGGCCGTCCGCTCCTGCCGTGTTCACCCAGAAGCCGCCGTCGCGCTGGAAGAAGCGCGTGGCGCCGGCGCCATCCTCGAAGCGGACGTCATTGAAGTCGCCCTTCACCGTATTGGCGCTGGCTTCCTGCAGGGCGAGCTGGTGGTGGGAGCCCTTCCAGGCACGGGCCTGGGGTGCGTGGCAGGTGGCGCACTGCTGCTCGTCCACCCATTGCGCGGGGCTGTCGTCGAGGCTGGCGCGGGGCGTGCTGGCCGGCGTGTAGGGGCGCCCGCCGGCGATCCACAGCCAGCTGCCCAGCCCCAGCAGCACCGCCAGCGACAGCAGCACCGGCAGCACGTAGCTGCGGCGTGGGCGGGTGGAGGGCGTGGGGCTCGGATCAGGCATGCAGACGTCCGCTGTGGCGCATGGGCACGGAAGGCGGCAGCTTCCGTGAAGGCGTGGGGGCTGTCAAACCAGCGCCTGCGGCTCGCCCGGGTGGGGCCGCTCGCGGCGCAGGTCGCCGGTGGTGGCCTGCAGCTGGTGCCGCACCCAGTTGCCGAAGGCGCGCACCGCCGGGCGTTCCGCCTTCAACGGGTCGGCCACCAGGTAGTAGCCCCGGGGCGAATCGATGCTGGTCTCGAAGGGGCGCACCAGCAGGCCCCGGGCCAGGGCATCGCCGCTGAGCAGGTTGTCGCCGATGGCCACGCCCTGGGCGGCGATGCAGGCCGATTGGGCGCAATGGGCGTCGGAGAAGACGATGCCGCTGGAGGCGTCCACCTGGGAGGCGCCGGCGGTGGCCAGCCAGACCCGCCAGTCGCTGTGGTCGTTCATGTGCAGCAGGGGGAAGCCCGCCAGCTCGGTTGGGTGCTTGAGCCCGCCGTGGGCATTGATCAGGCGTGGGCTGCACACCGGGAAGAAGCGCAAGGCGACGATCTGCTCCACCCACTGGTCCGGCCAGTCGCCCATGCCGTAGGCGATGAACAGGTCGGCCTGGGGGTTGCGGGTGTCGTCCGGCGTGCGGGGCGAGACCACCTGCAGTTGCACCTGCGGGTACTGGCGCTGGAAGGAGCCGATGTGGTGGCACAGCCAGTAGGTGGCGAAGCCGGGGTTGCAGCTCACGCAGAGCCGCCCGGAGACCTCCTGCTGGTCCAGCCCCAGGGCGGCCTCGCGCAGGCTGGACAGCGCCCGCTGCACCTCCCGGGCGTAGCGCTCGCCCCGGTAGGTGAGGCCGATGCCACGGCCGATGCGCTCGGTGAGGGCGAAGCCGAGGGCCTCTTCCAGGCTGCTGATCTGGTGGCTGATGGCGCTGCGGGTCAGGCTCAGCTCGCGGGCGGCAGCGGAGACGCTGCCCAGCCGGGCGACGGCGTCGAGGGCGCGCAGGGCTGTCATCGAAGGGAAGCGCATGGGCGGCTCCAGGGCGGCGGTAAAGGTCGAATGGTGAGCAGGATCGAACAATAAGGCAAAAACAATTCGATTGTAGTTGCGTGTCGTTCACCAATACTGGAGCCCTTCCTCCGGCGGAAGCCGGGAGCCCATAACCAGAACAAGAGGTGCTCGCATGGCCCGTTGTGCCCAGGCGCTCGTCCAGTTGCTCGAAGGCTACGGTGTCGACACCGTCTTCGGCATTCCCGGCGTGCATACCGTCGAGCTGTATCGCGGCCTGCACGGCAGCCGCCTGCGGCATGTCAGCCCGCGCCACGAGCAGGGGGCCGGCTTCATGGCCGACGGCTATGCCCGTGCCAGCGGCAAGCCGGGGGTGTGCTTCATCATCACCGGCCCGGGCATGACCAACATCCTCACCGCCATGGGCCAGGCCTACGCCGACTCGGTGCCCATGCTGGTGATCTCCACCACCAGCCGCCGCGAGCACCAGGCCCTGGGCCACGGCTACCTCCACGAGCTGCCGGACCAGCGCGCCATGGTCGCCGGCGTCTGCGCCTTCAGCCACACCCTGCAGCGCCCCGACGAACTGCCCGAGGTGCTGGCCCGCGCCTTCGGCCTGTTCCGTTGCGCCCGCCCGCGCCCGGTGCACATCGAGATTCCCCTGGACGTGCTGGAGATGCCCGCCGATGGCCTGGACCTGCGTCCGCGCCCGCTGCCCGAGGCTGCCGCGCCGGCACCGGCCGCCGTGGCCGAGGCGGTCGCCCTGCTGGCCCGCGCCCGGCGCCCGTTGATCCTCGCTGGCGGCGGGGCCCGGGGTGCCGGCCCTGCCCTGCGCCAGCTGGCCGAGCGCCTGCAGGCGCCGGTGGCCCTCACCACCAACGCCCGGGGCCTGCTGGAGCCCGGGCATCCGCTGCTGCTCGACGGGGTGCAATCCGCTGCCCACGGCCGGGCGCTGTTCGCCGAGGCCGATGCGGTCCTTGCCGTCGGGACCGAGCTGGGCGAGACCGACTACGACTTCTTCGGCCTCGGCCCCTTCCGCGTCGAGGCGCCGCTGATCCGCCTGGACATCGATCCGTTGCAGGTACTCGGTGCCGCCCGGGCCGACGTCGGCCTGCTGGGCGATGCCCGTCTTGGCCTGGAGGCGCTGCTGGCGGCACTGCCCGCCGGAGCGGGCGACGGTGACTGGGCCCGGGCTGCCGTGGCGCGGGTCAATACCTGCGAGCGCGACGGCTGGAGCCCCCGGCAACGGGCGATGCAGGCCCTGCTGGACACCCTGCGCGACAGCCTGCCGGCACCGATCCTGGTGGGCGACTCCACCCAGCCGGTCTACCAGGGCGCCCTGGGCTACCGGGCCCCGGCGCCGGCCAGCTGGTTCAACGCCGGCACCGGCTACGGCACCCTCGGCTACGCCTTGCCGGCGGCCATCGGGGCCAAGCTGGCCTGCCCCCGTCGCCCGGTGCTGGCGCTGGTGGGCGATGGCGGCCTGCAGTTCTCCAGCGCCGAGCTGATCGCCGCCCGCGAGGCCGGTGCCGGGGTGATCCTGGTGCTGTGGAACAACCGCTGCTACGGCGAGATCCGCGACAGCATGCTGGCCCGCGAGGTGCCGCCGCTGGGGGTGGACATCCTCGCGCCGGACTTCGCCGCCCTGGCCCGTGCCTGCCATGTCCGCCACCACCGCGTGGCCGGCCTGGAGGCGCTGGGTGCGCTGCTCGGCGAGCTGGACGGGAGCGCCGAGCCGCACCTGGTCGAGCTCGACGCCGCCGACTTCCTGCCTGCCTGAGCCCGGAGCGCCCATGTCTGCCAAAGCCTTTGCCCTGGATTGGGTGGAACGCCATCGCCAGCCGCTGTCCGACTGGCACCAGGTGATCTGGCACTTCGCCGAGCCGGCCTTCCGCGAGTACAAGTCCTGCGCCTGGTACGTCGACCTGCTGCGCCGCGAGGGCTTCACCGTGGAGGAGGCCAGCGGCGGCATGCCCACGGCCTTCTGCGCCACCTTCAGCACCGGCGACGGACCGGTGCTGGCCAGCTACGCCGAGTACGACGCGGTGCCCGGCAACTGCCAGGCCGCCACCACCCGGCCGATGCCCCGCGAGGGTCTGTCGCGCTTCGCCCCGGGCCACACCGACCCGCACTCGGCCCTGGGCATCAGCGCCCTGGGCGGGGTGCTGGCCGCCAAGGCCGCCATGCAGGCGCACGGCCTCAAGGGCACCCTGCGCTTCTTCGGCGAGCCGGCGGAGAAGCTGCGCGCCTCCAAGCCGGTGCACGCGGCCAAGGGGTACTACGACGACCTCGACGCGGCCATCAGCTTCCACCCCACCTACATGCTGCCGCTGAACAACACCACCACCTGGGACACCCACTGCGGCATCGCCTACGCCTTCATCTACAGTTTCACCTGCGAGGCGCCCCAGGACTGGATCGCCGCCGACGCCTACAGCCCGATCCCGCAGAACCACCTGGCGGCCCGCGCGCCGGGCGCCAACGACGCGCTGGTGCACTTCTACACCCTCAACGAGAGCCTGCGCCGCTCCACCCTGCCGTTCACCGGCCTGTGGAGCTTCAACGAGGCCATCCTCACCGCCGGTCAGGCCACCGCCGACAACCTGCCGCCGCACCTGGCGCAGATCCAGTACCTGCTGCGCTGCGACTCCATCGAGCAGGCCGAGACCGTCTGCCGGGTGATGGACAACAACGCCGCTGCGGCGGCCCTGGCCACCGGCTGCCAGTGGAAGAAGACCTGGGTGTGCAAGTCCCGTGGCGGGTTGCCCAACCACGTGCTGGCCCAGGCCACCTACGACAACCTGGCCGCCGTCGGTGCGCCGCAGTGGGGCGAGGCGGCCATCGCCGTGGCCCGGGAGATCCAGGCCAACCTGGGGCTGGAGCCCATGGAGCGGCCCTTCCTCGCGGCCACCGAGGCCCTCATCGACCCCCGCGAGTGCGAGCGCCAGTTGCGCCTGCAGATGCCGGCCTGGCAGCGCCACCTCACCTCCGACGACTACCCGGAATACACCTGGCATTGCCCGACGGTGCGCCTGCTGGTGGCGCGGCCGATGCTCGCCGCCGCCGGCACGCCCTACCCGGACTGGGTGGCCAATGCCCTGGGCGGCATCCGCGAGACCATCGACCCGATGATCCAGGTGGCGGCCAAGACCATCGCCGCGACCCTGGTGGACCTGCTCACCCGGCCCGAGCTGCTGGGGGCCGCGCGGGACGAGTTCGTCCGGCGCACCGGGGGCGGCATCGGCGGCGAGCACTGGCAGGCACCGCTGCTGCCGGCCGATTTCGAGGCGCCGCACCGGTTCCGCTGGCCGGAGTACATCCGCACCGTGCGTGGCGAAGAGTGGTGGATTCCGGCGCGGGACGACGAATGAACGGGAGCGAAGCGATGAACCAGGCATGTGACGGCGCCACCCCGGTGGTGGCCATCGAGGGGCTGCACAAGAGCTACGGCGACCATGCCGTGCTCAAGGGCATCTCCCTGGAGGCGCGGGAGGGCGACGTGGTGTCGCTGATCGGCGCCAGCGGCTCGGGCAAGAGCACCCTGCTGCGCTGCATCAACCTGCTGGAGATTCCCGATGCCGGCAGCCTGCGCATCAACGGCGAGGCCGTGCTGCTCAAGCGTGACCGCCACGGCCATGGGCGCATCGGCGACCCGCGCCAGGTGGAGCGGCTGCGGGCGCGCCTGGCGATGGTGTTCCAGAACTTCAACCTCTGGCCCCACCGCACGGTGCTGGAGAACGTCATCGAGGCGCCCGTGCATGTGCTCGGCGAGCCCCGCGCAGAGGCCATCGCCCACGCCGAGCAGTTGCTGGAGCGGGTCGGCCTGGCGGACAAGCGCCACGCCTACCCGGCCTTCCTCTCCGGCGGCCAGCAGCAGCGCGTGGCCATCGCCCGGGCGCTGGCCGTGCGGCCCCGGGTGATGCTGTTCGACGAGCCCACCTCGGCGCTGGATCCGGAGCTGGTGGGCGACGTGCTGCGGGTGATCCGCAGCATCGCCGAGGAGGGCCGCACCATGATCCTGGTCACCCACGAGATGGCCTTCGCCCGTGATGTGTCCAGCCAGGTGGTGTTCCTCCACCAGGGCCGTATCGAGGAACAGGGTCCGCCCGAGCAGGTGCTGCTGGACCCGCGCAGCGAGCGCTGCCGGCAGTTCGTGATGGCCCAGGACAACCGCTGAATCCCCTGACAACAACGACCACAACCGAGGGAATCCACATGAAGAAAACCCTTCTCGCCCTGCTCCTGGCCACCGCCAGCCACGCAGCGACGGCCCAGGAGACCATCGTCTTCGGCATCGCCCTGGAGCCCTACCCGCCGTTCTCCTTCAAGAGCGGCAAAGGTGACTGGAGCGGCTTCGAGCCGGAGCTGATCCGTGCGGTGTGCGAACGCCTGCAGGCCCAGTGCCCGCTCAACGAGATGGCCTGGGACGGGCTGATCCCGGCGCTCAAGGCGCAGCAGGTGGACGTGGTGCTGAACTCCCTGTCGATCACCCCCGAGCGGCGCCAGGTGGTGGACTTCAGCGAGCCCTATTTCTTCACCCCGGCGCTGTGGGTCGCCGACCGCAGCCTGGACGTGGCGCCCACGCCGGAAGGCCTCAAGGGCCTGATCATCGGCGTGCAGGGCTCCACCACCCACTCGGCGTACGTCAAGGCTCACTACGGCAAGACCTCCACGGTGCGCTACTACAACGACCAGGACGACCTGCTCGCCGACCTGCGCAGCGGCCGGGTCGACATCCTCCTCGCCGACCAGCTGGCGGTGGAGCCGCTGCTCGACCTGCCGGACAACGCCATGCTCGCCAGCAAGGGCGTGGCGCCCCAGGACCCGCTGCTGGGCGAAGGCGTCGGCGCGGCGGTGCGCAAGGGCAACGATGCCCTGCGCGAGCGCCTCAACCAGACCCTGCAGGCGCTGCGCGACGACGGCACCTACGACGCCATCCGCAGTCGCTACTTCAAGACCGACATCGCGGCGCGGCCATGATGGCGCCCGACTTCTCCCGGCTGCTGTTCGCTGACGGCTGGCTGCAGGCCCTGGCCGAGGGTGCCATCCGCACCCTGGGCATCTCCCTGGGGGCCTTCGTCCTCGGGCTGGTGCTGGGGCTGAGCGTGGCCCTGCTGAAGCTGTGGGGGCCGCGCTGGCTGGTGATCTGGGCCAACTGCTACACCACGCTGTACCGCGCGGTGCCGGAGCTGCTGCTGATCCTGCTGCTGTACTACGCCGGCTCCGACCTGCTCAACCTGCTGATGGCCGCCGCCGGCCAGCCGCCGGTGGAGGTCAACGGCTTCCTCGCCGCCATCGTGGTGCTGGGCATCGTCCAGGGCGCCTATTCGGCGGAGATCATCCGTGGCGCCATCGAGGCCATCCCGGTGGGCCAGGTGGAGGCGGCGCGGGCCTACGGCATGCGCCCGCTGCTGGTGCTGCGCCGGGTGCTGCTGCCGAGCATGCTGCCCCACGTGGTCGCCGGGCTGTCCAACCTCTGGCTGGTGCTGGTCAAGGACAGCGCGCTGATCAGCGTGGTGGGCTACAGCGAACTGCTGGGCGCGGGGCGCCAGGCGGCGGCCTCGACCAAGCACTACCTGATGTTCTACCTGGTGGTCGCGGCCTTCTACTACGTCATCACCCTGTGTTCCGGGCTGGTCTTCCGCCGTATCGAAGCGCGCTTCGAGCGGTGGATGCCCCGGCTCGCCTAGGAGGCCCCATGGACTTTTCCTGGCTGGACGGTTTCATCGGCGAGCTTTCCCGTGGCGTGCTGCTGACGGTGCAGCTGCTGCTGGTGTCGGCGGTCTTCGGCTTCCTGCTGGCCGTTGCCGTAGCGCTGGCGCGGCTGGCCCGCAACCCGCTGCTGGCCGGCGCGGCGCGGTTCTACACCAGCGTGCTGCGGGGCACGCCGCTGCTGGTGCAGATCTACATCCTCTACTACGGCCTCGGCAGCGTGTTCGCCAGCTTCCCGCTGATCCGCCACAGCCTGCTCTGGCCCTACCTGCGCGAGGGCTTCTGGTACGTGGCGCTGGCCCTGACCCTGAGCGTGGGGGCCTATGTGGGCGAGGTGCTGCGCGGTGGCCTGCGGGCGGTGCCCCGGGGCGAACTGGAGGCGGCGCGGGCCTATGGCATGCGACCCGCGCAGGTGCTGCGGCGGGTGTGGATGCCACGGGCCCTGCAGATGCTGCGCCCGGCCCTGGCCGGGGAGAGCGTGATGCTGCTCAAGTCCACGGCGCTGGCCTCCACCGTGGCGGTGACCGACCTGCTGGGGGCGGCGAACCTGGTGCGCGCGCAGACGCTGAAGGTGTACGAGCCGTTGCTGGTGGTGGCGGTGGTGTACATCGTCCTCGCCTTCCTCATCGAACAGGGCTTCGCGCGCATCGGCCGTACGCCGCAGCGCCAGGCCTGAACCCATGGACCCGGACCCCAAGGAGCCGTGCATGAAGTATTCATCCCTGGTCGGGCGCATCAGCGGCGAGACCGTCAGCGCCTGGGACATCCACTACGCGGCCTGTGCCGCCCAGGCGCGCGGCGAGGACGCCATCGTCCTGAGCATCGGCGACCCGGACTTCACCACCGCCGAGCCGATCCGCGCGGCGGCCGTCGAGGCCCTGGCCCAGGGCGACACCCACTACACCGAGGTGATCGGCCGCGCTGCCCTGCGCGAGGCCATCGCCGCCAAGCAGCGCCGGCTGCTGGGCATCCCGGTGGGCGCCGAGCAGGTGGCGGTGGTCGCCGGGGCGCAGAACGGCCTGTTCGCCACGGCGCTGTGCCTGTTCGAGGCCGGCGACGAGGTGCTGGTGCCGGAGCCGATGTACCTGACCTACGCCGCCAGCATCCAGGCTTCCGGCGCCCGCCTGGTGAGCATCCCGCAGCCGGCGGAGGGCGACTTCCGCCTCACCGCCGAAGCCCTGGCGGCGGTGCTCACGCCGCGCACCCGGGGTATCGCCCTGGCGACGCCGAACAACCCCACCGGGAACGTCTACACCGCCGACGAGCTGCAGGCGGTGGCCGAGGTGGCCCGTCGTCATGACCTCTGGGTGATTTCCGACGAGGTGTACGGGCAGCTCACCTACGAGCGCAGCCACCGCAGCATCGCCAGCCTGGAGGGCATGGCGGCGCGCACCGTGGTGCTCAACAGTCTGTCCAAAACCCATGCGATGACCGGCTGGCGGGTGGGCTGGGTGGTGGCGCCGCCGGCGCTGATCGGCCACCTGGACAACCTGATGCTGTGCATGATCTACGGCCTGCCGGGCTTCATCCAGGCTGCCGCGCTGAAGGCCCTGGAGCTGGACGAGGCGGTGGTGGGGGACGCCCGCGAGACCTACCGCCGCCGCCGCGACCTGGTGGTGCGGGGGCTCGCCGATGTGCCGCTGCTGCGCTGCAAGGTGCCGGAAGCGGGCATGTTCATGCTGGTGGACGTGCGCGAGACGGGGCTGTCGGGCATGGACTTCGCCTGGCAGCTGTTCCGCGAGACCGGCGTCTCGGTGCTTGATGCCGAAGCCTTCGGCGCCAGTTGTCGGGGCTTCGTGCGGCTCTCGTTCACCGTCTCCGATGCCGAGCTGGAGGAAGCCTGCCGTCGCATCGCCGGCTTTATCCAGCGCCTGCAACGCTCGCGCTGACCCACCGCAATTCCTGACCGAACCAGGCTCACGGTGCATTCGCGCGCCGGGCCTGGCCACGCCCGAAAATCACAAGGTGCCGCCATGACTGACGCCGACAACTTCTCCTCGACCCATTCGGCCACGGGCCATTTTGCTGACCTGATCCTCGACAACGGTCGCTTCTACACCCAGGACCCGGCGCAGCCCTGGGCCGAGGCGGTGGCCATCGGCGGGGGGCGCCTGCTGGCCGTGGGCAGCCGTGCCGCCGTGCAGGCGCTGCGTGGCCCGCAGACCCGCGTGCACGACCTCGACGGGGCCTTCTGCATGCCCGGCCTGCACGACATGCACACCCACCCGGACCTGGCCCTGGCGCCGCGCTACAGCGACGACCTCGATGTCGGTATCGAGGACCCGACGCCGGCGCAGCTGGAGGCAGCGATCCGCGCCTATGCCGATGCCCACCCCGGGGAGGGTTGGATCCACGGCCAGTACTGGGTGCGCTACACCTTCCGCGAGGCGGGCCTGGTGCCCGGCCGCGCCTGGCTCGATGCGGTGATGCCGGACCGCCCGGTGGCGCTGCTGGACCGCATGTGGGGCACCATGATGGTCAACTCGAAGGCGCTGCAGTTGGCGGGCATCGACCGCCATACCCCCGACCCGCGCAACGGCTACCTGGAGCGCGACCCGCTGACCGGCGAGCCCACCGGGCTGATGATCGACGGCGCCTACGCGATGATCCACGCCGCCATGCCGCCGACCCCGGTGGCGGTGCTGCGCCGGGCCTACCGTGATGGCGTGCACTTCCAGAGTTCGCGCGGGGTCACGGCGAGCAAGTACGTGCACGTCTGCGAACACCGCCTGCAGGCGCTGAAGGCGCTGGACGACGCCGGCGAGCTGACGGTGCGCATCGAGGCGGCGATCAGCTGGCAGGACGACATCTTCCCGGTGCGTCGGCGCTGGGAGCTGCTGGCCGGCGAGCGCCACTACTACCGCAGCGCCCGGCTGAGCGCCAACGCGGTGAAGTTCCACTTCGACGGCACGGTGGAGCCGCGCTCCTCCTTCCTGCTGACGCCCTGGCCGAACGAGTCGGACTGGCGCGGCAAGCTCAACCTTACCCCGGAGCACATCACCGACATGTTGGTGGACATGGACCGCCGGGGCATCCGCGTGATCGCCCACTGCACCGGCGATGGCGCGTCCGACGTGTTCCTCGATGCGGTGGCGGAGGCGCGGCGGCGCAACGGCTTCAGCGGGGTGCGCCACCAGTGTGCCCACAGTACGCTGCTGCACCCGGGCAACCTGGCGCGTTTCCAGGCGCTGCAGGTGATCGCCGAGTTCTCCCCGGCGGCCTGGTACCCGACGCCCTTCGCCAGTGGCGCGCGTTCGGGCTACGGCCAGGAGCGGCTGAAGCGCATCTACGACTTCAAAGGGGTGCTGGAGGCCGGTGGCACGGCGGTGTTCGGTACCGACTGGCCGGTGGCGTCCATCGATCCCTGGCTGGCGCTGGAGACGATGGTGACCCGGCAGAACCCCTGGAACGACGACCCGGCCTGCTTCGGCGAGCCCATCAGCCTGCCCCAGGCGCTGCGGGTGGCCACCCTGAACGGGGCGCTCGCCATGGGGCTGGAGGCCAGCACCGGCAGCCTGGAAGTGGGCAAGGCGGCGGACCTGATCGTGCTCGACCGCGACCTGTTCGCCCAGCCGGCGCGCAACTACATCCACCGCACCCAGGTGCTGCTGACCTTCGTCGAGGGGCAACTGGTGTACGACCGGGGCGAGGCGCTGGCGGGCCTGGGGCTGCAGGCGGTGTGGCGCGGCGAGCCGCCGGTGATCGAGTCGGGGGCACGCCAGGATGGCTGAGCGCATCGCGGTCACGGTGGTGGCGGGCTTTCTCGGCGCGGGCAAGACCACGCTGCTCAACCGCATGGTGCGGCAGGCCGGGGACAGCCGGCTGGCGGTGATCGTCAACGATTTCGGTGCGCTGAACATCGATGCGGCGCTGGTGGCCGAGGTGACCGATGCGGTGTACAGCCTGCAGAACGGCTGCATCTGCTGCACGGTGCAGGAGGACCTGCTGGCGCAGCTGGCCAGCCTGGCGCAGCTCTCGCCGCGCCTGGAGCGCATCGTCATCGAGTGCAGTGGTGTTTCCGACCCGCAGCGCATCGTGCAGACCCTGGGTTATCCACAGTTGCGTGACCTGCTGCGGCTGGACCTGGTGATCACCCTGGTGGACGCCACGCGGCATCTGGCGCTGGAGGGCGACTACGCACGCCTGGCCCGCGCCCAGGTGGCGGCGGCCGATGTGCTGCTGCTGAACAAGGCGGACCTGGTGGACGAGGCCACCCTGGCCGCCGTGCGGCAGGCCCTGCCGGGGCGGGCGCTGGTGCATGTCGGGGTGCAGGCCGACCTGCCGGAGGCGCTGTGGCTGGAGCCGGCGCAGCGGGCGCCGGGGTTGGTGCCGGTGGCGGGCGTGGCCCACGCCGGGCTGTTCGAGAGCTGGCTGTGGCGCAGCGGCGAGCGCTTCGACGGTGCGCGCCTGCAGGCCTGGCTGGGGCAGGTGCCGGCGGAAATCTTCCGTATCAAGGGCTGCATACGCCTGGCCGGGCGGGAGGAGAGCCTCTGGCTGCAGCAGGTGGGCGGACGCAGCCAGTTCGAGGCGATGCGGGAGCGGGCGGAGGGTTCACAGCTGGTGTTCATCGCCCGGCAGGGGTTTGCCGGGCGTGAAGCCCTGGAGCGCGGTCTGCGCGACTGCCTGGGCTGAATGGCTCAGCGGCCGTCGCGGAAGGCGGTCCAGATCTCGTCGCGGGTGGCGCCGAGCTTCTCGGGCAGGGGCTCCAGGGCGAACAGGCGGCGCTTGGTCTCCTTGTCCGGGTAGAGGCCGGGCTGGTCTCGCAGGCTGGGTTCGAGGAACTGGCGCGAGTCGACGTTGCCGTTGGGGTAGAGCGTTTCGCTGGTGATCCGGGCGGCGACCTCGGGCTGCATCAGGAAGTCGATGAAGCGGTGGGCCAGGTCGGCGCGGTTGGCGCTCTTGGGGATGACCAGGTTGTCGATGAACAGCACCGAGCCTTCGTCGGGCACCACGAAGCGCACCGGCTGGCCGGCGGCTGCGGCGTTCAGGGCGTCGCCGACCCAGGCCATGGCGACGCACAGGTGGCCCTTGTTGAGGTCTTCGATGTAGCGCTCGCTGTCGATGTAGCGCAGGTTCGGGCGCAGGCCTGCCAGGACTTCGGCCGAGCGCTTGAGCCGGCTGGGCGCGGTGCGGGCGAGGCTGCGGCCCTGGTAGGTCATGAGTACGGAGAGGGCTTCGTCCGGGGCGTCCAGCACGCTCATGCCGCAGCTGGAGAGGCGCTTGCTCTGCGCGGGATCGAAGAGTACGGCCCAGCTGTTGGGCAGCGGGCCGCCGAAGGCTTTCTCGGCCTGCGGGCCGTTCACGGCGAGGCCGACGGCGCCCCACAGGTAGGGCACGGCGTAGCGGTTGTCGGGGTCGACGCCGGCGAGCTTGCTCATCAGCTGCGGGTCGAGGTGCTTGCGATTGGGCAGGCGGGCGAGGTCCAGCGGCTGCAGCTTGCCGGCGCGGATCAGCTCGGGAAGGTTGTTGTGGGAGGGCACCACCACGTCGGCCGCTTCGCCGCTGTCGATGACCTTGAGCAGCTCTTCGGCGCTGGTGTAGGTGCGGTAGTCGACGCGGATGCCGGTCTGCTGCTCGAAGTCCTTGAGGACCTGGGGCGCGATGTAGTCGTTCCAGTTGTAGACGCGGATGCTCTCGTCGGCGGCGGCAAGGGTCGGCAGCAACGCGAGCAGCAATGGGGCGAGGAAGCGGGGCATGGAGTCCTCCCTGGTGGATGGCGCAGCATTGTGCGGCGGCATGAGGTTCAGCAGGTTGATTCACATCAGCGCCTGGGCCTCTCTAGCTCGGGCCTTTGCGCGTTTTCCACTGCCCAGCCCGCACGCGGGGAGGCGGATTGCAGGCAAAAAAACGCCGGCCCTGGGGCCGGCGTTTCTGCACTCGATTACACGGTATGCAGGTACCAGTTGTATTCGAGGTCGGAGATGGAGTGCTCGAACTCCTCCAGCTCGCTTTCCTTGCACGCGACGAAGATGTCGATGTAGTCCGGGCTGATGTACTTGGCCAGGATTTCACTGTCATCCAGTTCGCGCAGGGCGTCGCGCAGGTTGTTCGGCAGGCTCTGCTCCAGCTGCTCGTACGAGTTGCCTTCGATGGGCGCACCGGGCTCGATCTTGTTGGTCAGGCCATGGTGGATGCCGGACAGGATGGCCGCCATCATCAGGTACGGGTTGGCGTCGGCACCGGCTACGCGGTGTTCGATGCGCACCGCATCGGAGCTGCCGGTGGGCACGCGAACGGCCACGGTGCGGTTGTCCAGGCCCCAGCTCGGCGCGTTCGGCACGTAGAACTGTGCGCCGAAGCGGCGGTAGGAGTTGACGTTGGGGCAGAGGAAGGCCATCGAGGCGGCCATGGTCTCGAGCACACCGCCGACCGCATGACGAAGGGCGGCGTTCTGCTCGGGATCATCGGCAGCGAAGATGTTCTTGCCGGTCTTCTTGTCGATCAGGGAGATGTGCACGTGCAGACCGTTGCCCGCCTGGCCCGGGTAGGGCTTGGCCATGAAGGTGCTGTCCATTTCATGGTCGTAGGCGATGTTCTTGATCAACCGCTTGAGCAGGACCGCGTAGTCGCACGCCTTGAGGGCGTCGGTCACGTGGTGCAGGTTGACTTCGAACTGGGCAGGGGCGCTTTCCTTGACGATGGCGTCGGCCGGGATGTCCTGGACCTTGGCACCTTCGAGGATGTCCTGCAGGCAATCGGCGTACTCGTCGAGGTCGTCGATGAGGTAGACCTGGGTGGACTGCGGGCGCTTGCCGGAGATCGGGGAGCGCGGCGGCTGCGGACGGCCGTTCACGTTCTCCTGGTCGATCAGGTAGAACTCCAGCTCGAACGCGGCGCAGATGGTCAGGCCCAGCTCGTCGAACTTCTCCACGACCTGGCGCAGGACTTCACGCGGGTCGGCGAAGAACGGCTCGCCTTCGATTTCGTGCATGGTCATCAGCAGTTGCGCGGTGGGGCGCTTCTGCCAGGGCTCGTCGCACAGAGTGCCGGGGATCGGGTAGCAGATACGGTCCGCATCGCCGATGTCCAGGCCGAGGCCGGTGCTTTCGACGGTGGAGCCGTTGATGTCGAGGGCAAATAAGGAGGCGGGGAGGTTGATACCTTTTTCGTAGACCTTGTGGAGACTGGCGCGTTCGATTCGCTTGCCTCGAACCACACCATTCATATCTGCGATCAGGAGATCGACGAACTGGACCTCAGGATGTTCCTTAAGGAACTCGTTCGCTTCTTGAAGCTGAACGGCACGCGGGGGTACCGACATGATGCAACACCTTTCTTGTTAAAAATATCAATCACGTATTGACTAGGGGTTGAGTCAATCGAAAAGCCCCCTGGATGTCAATAGCGCCCTATTTTGCCCTAAAGCGGGGCTCGATGGCCAATTTTGGGGCGTTTCAGGGCATCTTGGCCCTGCTCGGAGCCATGCCCGGCGCGGCGTCCAGTGGGGTGTGTTCAATTTTTTACAGCCCTATTGTGTAAAAAAATGAACAACGCTAAGCTCGGCCGAAACCCATAACAGCAATAAAACGGGTGCCCCATGTCTCGCCTGCCGTTGATCGGCGTAACCGCTTGCACCAAGCAGATCGGTCCACATCCCTACCATGTTGCAGGTGACAAATATCTTCGGGCGGTAGCCCTTGGGGCTGGCGGTATCCCCCTCATCATTCCGGCGCTGGGCGATATTCTGGACATCGATGCCCTGCTGGAGAGTCTAGACGGACTCCTGTTCACCGGTTCGCCTTCCAACGTAGAACCTCATCTTTATTCCGGCCCGGCCAGTGCGCCCGGCACCCTCCACGACCCTGATCGCGATGCCATCACCCTGCCCCTGCTGCGTGCTGCAGTGGAGCGTGGCGTGCCGGTGCTGGGCATCTGCCGGGGCTTCCAGGAAATGAATGTGGCCTTCGGCGGCTCGTTGCACCAGAAGGTGCATGAGGTCGAGGGCTTCATGGACCACCGCGAGCCTGAAGACCAGCCGCTGGAGGTCCAGTACGCACCGCGCCACCCGGTTTCCGTGCAACCGGGTGGTGTGCTCGCCGGCCTCGGTGTGCCGGGCGAGTTTCTTGTCAATTCCATCCACGGCCAGGGCGTTGAACGTCTGGCGCCCGGCCTTCGAGTTGAAGCGCTGGCGCCCGACGGGTTGGTCGAATCCGTATCGGTCGAAGGCGCCAGGTCCTTCGCACTCGGCGTACAGTGGCACCCCGAGTG
Organism: Pseudomonas sp. SLBN-26; assembly: GCF_006715895.1. Classification (NCBI taxonomy): domain Bacteria; kingdom Pseudomonadati; phylum Pseudomonadota; class Gammaproteobacteria; order Pseudomonadales; family Pseudomonadaceae; genus Pseudomonas; species Pseudomonas sp. SLBN-26. The sequence goes on along the minus strand of NZ_VFOB01000001.1, from coordinate 4,118,204 downwards.
GCAGGTTCGCTCCAACCCCGTATATCTCGCCATCTTCCAGGCCTTTGGTGAGGCTTGCAGGGAGAGGGCGGGGCAACGCTGAGCCCGGCTATTCCAGTCGAGGCTCTCAAACCCTGAGGTCTTTATGACTACCAAGCTCGACCAGCTCACCAGCTGGCTGAAAGAACGCAAAATCACCGAAGTTGAATGCTTGATCAGCGACCTTACCGGCATTGCGCGCGGCAAGATCTCGCCGACCAACAAGTTCCTCGACGAGAAGGGCATGCGCCTCCCCGAGAGTGTGCTGCTGCAGACCGTCACCGGCGACTATGTCGAGGACGACATCTATTACGACCTGCTCGACCCGGCGGACATCGACATGTTCTGCCGCCCGGACGAGAAGGCCGTCTACCTGGTGCCCTGGGCCATCGAGCCCACCGCCATGGTCATCCACGACACCTTCGACAAGCAGGGCAACCCCATCGAGCTGTCGCCCCGCAACCTGCTGAAGAAGGTGCTCAAGCTTTACGCGGACAAGGGCTGGAAGCCGATCGTCGCGCCGGAGATGGAGTTCTACCTGACCAAGCGCTGCGACGACCCGGACTTCCCGCTGCAGGCCCCGCTGGGCCGCTCCGGCCGTCCTGAAACCGGCCGCCAGTCCTTCTCCATCGATGCCGCGAACGAGTTCGACCCGCTGTTCGAGGACATGTACGACTGGTGCGAGACGCAGGACCTGGACCTGGACACCCTCATCCATGAGGAAGGCCCGGCGCAGATGGAGATCAACTTCCGTCACGGCGATGCCCTGGACCTGGCCGACCAGATCCTGGTGTTCAAGCGCACCATGCGCGAGGCCGCCCTCAAGCACAACGTGGCCGCCACCTTCATGGCCAAGCCGATCACCGACGAGCCGGGCAGCGCCATGCACCTGCACCAGAGCGTGATCGACATCAAGACGGGCAAGAACGTCTTCTCCAACGATGACGGTTCGATGAGCGACCTGTTCCTCCAGCACATCGGGGGCCTGCAGAAATACATCCCCGAATTGCTGCCGCTGTTCGCCCCGAACGTGAACTCCTTCCGTCGTTTCCTGCCCGATACCTCGGCGCCGGTGAACGTGGAGTGGGGCGAGGAGAACCGCACCGTGGGCCTGCGCGTGCCGGATGCCAGCCCGCAGAACCGCCGCGTGGAGAACCGCCTGGCCGGCGCCGACGCCAACCCCTACCTGGCCATCGCCGCCAGCCTGCTGTGCGGGTACATGGGGATGGTGGAAGGCGTGAAGCCGAGTGCGCCGGTGAAGGGTCGTGGCTACGAGCGCCGCAACCTGCGCCTGCCGCTGACCATCGAGGCAGCACTGGAACGGATGGAATCCTGCCGGGAGATCGAGAAGTACCTGGGCAGCAAGTTCATCAAGGCCTACGTGGCCGTGAAACGTGCCGAGCACGAAAACTTCAAACGGGTGATCAGCTCCTGGGAACGTGAGTTCCTGCTGCTCTCCGTCTGATCAGGAACCGGCACGCCGGCCGTGAAGGCCGGCGTCGCCGAAGAGTGTTTAACGAGGTATGGAAATGAACAGCCAAGTGACCAATCCAAGGACCCTTGAGTGGCAGGCCCTCAGCCGTGACCACCACCTGCCGCCCTTCACCGACTACAAGGCGCTGAATGCCAAGGGTGCACGCATCATCACCAAGGCCGAAGGTGTCTACGTCTGGGACAGTGAAGGCAACAAGATCCTGGACGGCATGGCCGGCCTGTGGTGCGTGAACGTCGGCTATGGTCGCGAGGAGCTGGTGCAGGCCGCGGCCAACCAGATGCGCGAACTGCCCTTCTACAACCTGTTCTTCCAGACCGCCCACCCGCCGGCCATCGAACTGGCCAAGGCCATTTCCGAGCTGGCGCCGGACGGCATGAACCATGTGTTCTTCACCGGCTCCGGCTCCGAGGCCAACGACACCGTGCTGCGCATGGTCCGCCACTACTGGGCGACCAAGGGCCAGCCGAAGAAGAAAGTGGTGATCGGCCGCTGGAACGGCTACCACGGCTCCACCGTCGCTGGCGTCAGCCTCGGCGGCATGAAGGCCCTGCATGGCCAGGGCGACCTGCCGATCCCCGGCATCGTGCACATTCCCCAGCCCTACTGGTACGGCGAGGGCGGCGACATGGCCCCGGCCGAGTTCGGCGTCTGGGCGGCCGAGCAGCTGGAGAAGAAGATTCTCGAAGTCGGCGAGGAGAACGTCGCCGCCTTCATCGCCGAGCCCATCCAGGGCGCCGGTGGCGTCATCGTCCCGCCGGAAACCTACTGGCCGAAGATCCGCGAGATCCTCGCCAAGTACGACATCCTGTTCATCGCCGACGAAGTGATCTGCGGTTTCGGCCGTACCGGCGAATGGTTCGGCAGCCAGTACTACGGCAACGCCCCGGACCTGATGCCGATCGCCAAGGGCCTGACCTCCGGCTACATCCCCATGGGCGGCGTCATCGTCCGTGACGAGATCGTCGAGGTCCTCAACCAGGGCGGCGAGTTCTACCACGGCTTCACCTACTCCGGTCACCCGGTGGCGGCCGCCGTGGCCCTGGAGAACATCCGCATCCTGCGTGACGAGAAGATCGTCGAGAAGGTGAAGGCGGAAACGGCACCATATTTGCAGCAACGCTGGCAGGAGCTGGCTGACCATCCCCTGGTCGGTGAAGCGCGTGGAGTGGGCATGGTTGGCGCACTCGAGCTGGTCAAGAACAAGAAGACCCGCGAACGCTTCAACGACCTGGGCGTGGGCATGCAGTGCCGCGAGCACTGCTTCCGCAATGGCCTGATCATGCGGGCGGTGGGCGATACGATGATCATTTCGCCCCCCCTGGTGATCACCAAGGACGAGATCGACGAACTGGTGACCAAGGCTCGCAAGTGCCTTGACCTCACCGCGAGTGCAGTTCTGGGTTGAGCAAATGGGCGAGTTTGCAAACAATCGCTACCGCGAGCTGTTGTAAGCACCGCCCCCCACCCTAGACTGTGCCAGTGCGTTGGCCAGGCTCACCGGGCGGTGGCGTATTCGGTTACGACGCCGCTCGGACACTTAAACAACAAACGGAGCTACCCGCATGTTCAAAACCTTCGGCAAGACCCTGCTCGCCGTGACGCTGGCTGGCGCTGTGGCCGGCGTGGCCCAGGCAGAAGAAAAGGTGTTGCACGTCTACAACTGGTCTGACTACATCGCCCCGGACACCGTGGAGAAGTTCACCAAGGAAACCGGGATCAAGGTGGTCTACGACGTCTTCGACTCCAACGAGACCCTCGAAGCCAAGCTCCTGGCCGGCAAGTCCGGTTATGACATCGTGGTGCCCTCCAACAACTTCCTGGCCAAGCAGATCAAGGCCAAGGTCTACCAGCCGCTGGACAAGTCCAAGCTGCCGAACTGGAAGAACCTGGACCCGAACCTGCTGAAGACCGTCGAAGTGTCCGACCCGGGCAACCAGTACGCCTTCCCCTACATGTGGGGCTCCATCGGCATCGGCTACAACCCGGAGAAGGTCAAGGCCGTCCTGGGTGACAATGCCCCGGTGAACTCCTGGGACCTGCTGTTCAAGCCCGAGAACATCGAGAAGCTGAAGTCCTGCGGCGTCTCCTTCCTCGACTCGCCCACCGAGATCCTCCCCATCGCTCTGCACTACCTGGGCTACAAGCCCACCAGCCAGGACCCGAAGGAGCTGAAGGAAGCCGAGGCCCTGTTCCTCAAGATCCGTCCCTACGTCACCTACTTCCACTCCTCCAAGTACATCTCCGACCTGGCCAACGGCAACCTGTGCGTGGCAGTCGGCTACTCGGGTGACGTGTACCAGGCCAAGTCCCGCGCCGAAGAGGCCAAGGGTGGCGTGAAGGTCGCCTACAACATTCCGAAGGAAGGTGCCGGCACCTTCTTCGACATGGTCGCCATCCCTGCCGATGCCGCCAACCCCGACGCCGCCTACGCCTTCATGAACTTCATCATGAAGCCGGAGATCATGGCCGAGATCACCAACGTCGTTCAGTTCCCGAACGGCAACGCCGCCGCGACCCCGCTGGTGGATGAGGCGATCCGTACCGACCCGGGCATCTACCCGAGCCAGGAAACCATGGCCAAGCTCTACGCCTTCCCGGACCTGCCGGCCAAGGTGCAGCGCGTGATGACCCGTACCTGGACCACCATCAAGTCGGGCAAGTAAGCCGTCGTACCCCGTCCCCTGGTTGAACCGGGGGACGGTCATCCCCGAGAGGATCGCTCATGCGAAAACGTCCCTGGCTGTACGGGTTGCTGGCCAGCGCCCTCCTCATGTCCGCCGTCAGCGCGGAAGAGCGGGTGGTGCGCGTCTACAACTGGTCGGACTACATCGCCCCCGGCACCCTGGAGAACTTCCAGAAGGAGACCGGCATCCGGGTGGTCTACGACGTCTTCGACTCCAACGAAACCCTCGACGGCAAGCTCGCCACCGGCCATTCCGGCTACGACGTGGTGGTGCCCACCAACCACTTCCTGGCCAAGCAGGTGCGGGCCGGTACCTACCAGAAGCTGGACAAGTCCAAGCTGCCCAACCTCGCCCATCTCGATCCCGCCGTGCTGGAACGCCTGGCCAGTGGTGATCCGGGCAACGAATACTCCGTCCCCTACCTGTGGGGGACCAACGGCATCGGCCTCAACGTCGACAAGGTCCGCGCCATCCTCGGCAACGACGCGGCCCTGGATTCCTGGTCGCTGCTCTTCGATCCTGCCGTGGTGAAGAAGCTGCACGCCTGCGGCGTCGCCCTGCTGGACACCGGCGACGAAGTCATCCCGCAGATGATCAACTACCTGGGCATGTCGCCCCACAGCCACGAGCGGGCCGACTTCGACAAGGCCACCGCCGCGCTGCTCCAGGTCCGCCCCTCGGTCACCTACTTCCACTCCTCCAAGTCCATCGCCGACCTGGCCAACGGCGACATCTGCATCGCCTTCGGCTATTCCGGCGACATGCTCCAGGCCGCCACTCGCGCCCGGGAAGCCGGACGCCAGGACGAGATCCGCTACGTGATCCCCAAGGAAGGCACCGCCATGTGGGCGGACATGCTGGCCATCCCCCGCGACGCCCAGCATGTCGAGGAGGCCCATGCCTTCATCAACTACCTGATGCGGCCCGATGTGATCGCCAGCATCAGCAACTACGTGTCCTATGCCAATGCCAACAAGGACGCGACGCCGCTGGTGGATGCCAGCGTGCGCGACAACCCCGGCGTGTACCCTGCACCGGACGTGATGGCCAAGCTTTACGTGGCCCGGGAACGCCCCCGCGAAGTGCAGCGCTGGCTGACCCGTGACTGGACCCGGATAAAGAGCGGGCGCTGAACCCCGAACCCAATGACTGCCGCCCTGCCTGCGTGCGGGCGGCCCGGCGCAAACAAGAGGACTGAAGTGTGCGAGTTTCCTTCGGCAAAACCCTGATCACCGCTGCCGTCCTGACCCTGGCCAGCCAGGCCCAGGCAGAGCAGACGGTGCACATCTACAACTGGTCCGACTACATCGGCGAGACCACCCTGGCCGATTTCCAGAAGGAAACCGGTATCCGCCCGGTCTACGACGTCTTCGACTCCAACGAGACCCTCGAGGGCAAGCTGCTGGCTGGGCGAACCGGCTATGACGTGGTCGTCCCCTCGAACCACTTCCTCGGCAAGCAGATCAAGGCCGGCGCCTTCCAGAAGCTCGACCGCGCCCAGCTGAAGAACTGGGACAACCTCGACCCCGCGCTGCTCAAGCGCCTGGAGGCCAACGACGCCGGCAACCAGTACGCCGTTCCCTACCTGTGGGGCACCAACGGCATCGGCTACAACGAAGAGAAGGTCAAGGCGGCGCTGGGCGTCGACAAGATCGACTCCTGGTCCGTGCTCTTCGAGCCCGAGAACATCAAGAAGCTCAGCAGCTGCGGCGTCGCCTTCCTCGACTCGGCCGACGAGATGCTGCCGGCCGTGCTCAACTACCTGGGCCTGGACCCCAACAGCAAGAACCCCGCCGACTACAAGAAGGCCGAGGCCAAGCTGATGGCGGTGCGCCCCTACGTCACCTACTTCCATTCCTCCAAGTACATCGGCGACCTGGCCAACGGCGACATCTGCGTGGCCGCCGGCTTCTCCGGTGATATCTTCCAGGCCGCTGCGCGCGCCGAGGAAGCCGGCAAGGGCGTCAAGATCGCCTACGCCATCCCGAAGGAAGGTGCCAACCTCTGGTTCGACATGATCGCCATCCCGGCCGACGCCACCAACGTCAAGGAGGCCCACGCCTTCATCGACTACCTGCTGCGTCCCGAGGTGATCGCCCAGGTCAGTGACAGCGTCGGCTATGCAAACCCCAACACCAAGGCCGGCGAGTTCATGAAGCAGGAAGTACGGACCGATGAGTCCGTCTATCCGCCACAAGCGGTCCTGGACAAGCTCTACGTATCGGCAGAGCTGCCGCCCAAGGTCCAGCGGCTGATGACCCGCACCTGGACCAAGGTGAAATCGGGCAAGTGATAACAGGGGCGCCGCGCGGCAGGGAGCGTGCGGTGCCTACACAAGCGGGCGCAGGGCGAACCAGGATGAACGGCTCGCGCCTTTCAGGCAGTACTGAACGCGACCGGCCATAATGGCCGGCTAAGCAAGAATCTGGGAGTGTGTGGTAATGGCTATAGCCTCCGGCGCCTACAAGAAAGCCCTCGAGGGCGGCCAGCAACCCAAAGAGGTGCTGGTCAAGATCGACCGGGTAACCAAGCAGTTCGACGAGACCCTCGCGGTCGACGACGTCTCGCTGACCATCAACAAGGGCGAGATCTTCGCCCTCCTGGGAGGCTCGGGCTCGGGCAAGTCGACCCTGCTGCGGATGCTCGCCGGTTTCGAACGCCCGACCGAAGGGCGCATCTACCTGGACGGTGTCGACATCACCGACATGCCGCCCTACGAGCGCCCCATCAACATGATGTTCCAGTCCTATGCGCTCTTCCCGCATATGACTGTCGCGCAGAACATCGCCTTCGGACTCAAACAAGATCGCCTGCCCGCAGCCGAGATCGAAGAGCGGGTCAACGAGATGCTCAAGCTCGTGCAGATGACCCAGTACGCCAAGCGCAAGCCGCACCAGCTGTCCGGCGGCCAGCGCCAGCGCGTGGCCCTGGCCCGCTCCCTGGCCAAGCGACCCAAGCTGCTGCTGCTCGACGAGCCCATGGGCGCCCTGGACAAGAAGCTGCGTTCGCAGATGCAGCTGGAACTGGTGGAGATCATCGAGCGCGTGGGCGTGACCTGCGTGATGGTGACCCACGACCAGGAAGAGGCCATGACCATGGCCCAGCGCATCGCCATCATGCACCTGGGCTGCATCGAGCAGATCGGCAGCCCGGTGGACATCTACGAGACCCCCATCAGCCGCCTGGTGTGCGAGTTCATCGGCAACGTCAACCTGTTCGACGGCGAAGTGGTGGATGACGCCGAAGACCATGCCCTGATCGCCTGCGCCGAACTGGAGCGCCCGATCTATGTCGGCCACGGTGTGACCACCTCCGTGCAGGACAAGCGCATCACCTACGCCCTGCGCCCCGAGAAGCTGCTGGTCACTACCGAGCAGCCCACCTGCGAGTACAACTGGTCCCGCGGCAAGATCCACGACATCGCCTACCTCGGCGGCCACTCGGTGTTCTACGTGCAGCTGCCCGGCGGCTCCATCGTCCAGTCGTTCGTTGCCAACGCCGAACGTCGCGGTGCCCGGCCGACCTGGGAAGATGAAGTCTTCGTATGGTGGGAGGACGACAGCGGGGTGGTGCTGCGGTCATGAAAATATCCAGCATAAAGAAGCGCCTGCCCACGGGCCGGCATGCGGTGATCGGGGTCCCGTTCCTCTGGCTGTTCCTGTTCTTCCTGCTGCCCTTCGCCATCGTGCTGAAGATCAGCTTCGCGGAAGCGGACGTGGCCATCCCCCCGTACACCGAGATCTACACCTGGGCCGATAACCAGCTGCAGATCGCCCTCAACCTCGGCAACTACCTGATGCTGAACGAGGACGAACTCTACCTGGCGGCCTACCTGGGCTCGCTGAAGGTCGCCTTCTTCAGCACCCTGCTCTGCCTGCTGATCGGCTACCCGATGGCTTATGCCATCGCCCGCGCCAGCAAGGAGTCGCAGACCGTGCTGCTGCTGCTGATCATGATGCCGACCTGGACCGCGATCCTGATCCGCGTCTACGCGTGGATGGGCATCCTCAGCAACAACGGCCTGCTCAACGGCTTCCTCATGACCATCGGAGTCATCAGCGAACCGCTGCAGATCCTCAACACCAACCTCGCGGTGTACATCGGCGTGGTCTATTCGTACCTGCCGTTCATGGTGCTGCCGCTGTACGCCAACCTGGTCAAGCACGACCTCAGCCTGCTGGAAGCCGCTTCCGACCTCGGTTCGAGCAACTTCAACAGCTTCTGGAAGATCACCGTGCCGCTGTCCAAGAACGGCATCATCGCCGGCTCCATGCTGGTGTTCATCCCGGTGGTGGGCGAGTTCGTGATCCCCGAGCTGCTCGGCGGACCGGAGACGCTGATGATCGGCAAGGTGTTGTGGCAGGAGTTCTTCAACAACCGCGACTGGCCGGTGGCATCCGCCCTGGCGGTGGTGATGCTGGCGATCCTGATCGTCCCGATCATCCTGTTCAACCGTAACCAGGCCAAGGAACTGGAGGGCAAGGTATGAAGCGCTTCAGTTTCTCCAACCTGATGCTGTGGGTGGGTCTGCTGTTCATCTACCTGCCGATGGTCATCCTGGTCATCTACTCCTTCAACGCCTCCAAGCTGGTGACGGTGTGGGGCGGCTGGTCGATCAAGTGGTACGTCGGCCTGCTGGACAACACCCAGTTGATGACCTCGGTGATGCGCTCCCTGGAGATCGCGTTCTACACCGCCATCTCCGCCGTGGCCCTGGGCACCCTGGCGGCCTTCGTGCTGACCCGCATCCCGCGTTTCCGTGGCCGCACGCTGTTCGGCGGCATGGTCACCGCGCCGCTGGTCATGCCCGAGGTGATCACCGGTCTGTCCCTGCTGCTGCTGTTCGTGGCCATGGCCCAGCTCATCGGCTGGCCCCAGGAGCGCGGGCTGGTGACCATCTGGATCGCCCACACCACCTTCTGCTCGGCCTACGTGGCCATCGTGGTGTCGGCGCGCCTGCGGGAGCTGGACCTGTCCATCGAGGAAGCGGCCATGGACCTGGGCGCGCGCCCGTGGAAGGTGTTCCTGCTGATCACCATCCCCATGATCGCGCCGTCCCTGGCGGCGGGCGGGATGATGTCCTTCGCCCTGTCCCTGGACGACCTGGTACTGGCGAGCTTCGTCTCCGGCCCCGGCTCCACCACCCTGCCGATGGAGGTTTTCTCCGCCGTGCGCCTGGGCGTGAAGCCGGAGATCAACGCCGTCGCCAGCCTGATCCTGCTGAGCGTGTCGTTGTTCACCTTCCTGGCCTGGTACTTCAGCCGCAAGGCCGAAGAGCGCCGCAAGCGCGCCATCCAGGAGGCCATGGAAGCCATGGCCCTGGAAGCCGCTTCCAGCAACAAGCGCAGCGCCCAGCCGGCTTCGGCCTGATCGCCGCGTGAAACGAAAAAGGCCACCTTCGGGTGGCCTTTTTCTTGGGCGTGTCCTGGCGTGGAGCTGTACAGGCCGGCCGTACCCAGCGGGTGGGGGAAGCAAGCGGGCCTGGAGTACCACGAGCACGCCGTAGAAACGACAACGCCCCCGGCCCGCTGGGGCCGGGGGCGTGTTCGGGTCACTGGGCGCGTGGCACCAGCTTCAGCGTGTCGCGGGTGTTGGCCTGCACGTCCTCGTCGCTCATGTGCATCGGCACGTACTGGCCCTCGATGTAGCGCCCGGCCTGGTCCGCATAGTGACGGTCGAACGGTACGCCACTCTGTCCCACCGGGTTGATGCCGAGCCCGTGGGCCGGGTCGGCGAGGTCGATCAGGCGGCGGGTGGACGGCCCGTAGACCACCTCCCACGGCGCCGGGCCGACCCGGTTGGCCAGGTTGTTGGGCATCTCGTGGGCGCCCGGTGCCGCGAAGGGACCGACGTTGAACAGGCGGTCCAGCGGCTTCTGCTGACCCAGCGGGTGGCCGTGGGTGAGGGTGTGGGCCCGGCCCCAGGTCCAGTTCGCGTGGTCGGTGCCGAAGGTCTTCTCCAGGTGCGCCAGGCTGGCCTGCCAGGCGGCCTTGACCACATCGGCCCGGCTCTCCCGGGCCTCGGTGCCGCGCACGTCCCACCAGGGCGACTGGGCGTCGGCGGCCAGGCGTGGCAGGGCCACGTCCAGCACGCGGGTCGACAGCAGGTTGTCGAAGAAGGCATCGCCCAGTTCGTCGTGGAAGGCGCCCTTGGCCAGTTCGTAGATCAACTGCTCGAACAGCGTGGCGGCGGTGGAATCCAGCGGGTGATCGCCCTTCCAGGCGGCCAGTTGCTCCACCAGGGCGCGCTCGTCGTCGTTGCCGGCGGCGGCCCGCAGGTCGTCCAGCAGCGGTGCCAGCAGGCGCGGGCCGTAGCCGGTGGCGGTGTCCAGTTGCAGGGCCTGGCTGTTGTTCAGGTCCCACTTCACGCTGGCGTCGGCCAGGCGGCTGTCCAGGCGCTGGCCGCGGTCCGGCAGGTTGTAGTAGCCGGGGATGGCCACGCCGGTGGGCGATTGTGGCTGGTAGTTGGCCGAGACGATGTAGCCGCGCGCCGGGTTCTCCTCATGGGGGTTGGCGCTGAAGGGCAGGAAGCCCGGCTTGTCCGCCTCGCCCTGGCTGCCGTCGAGGATGAAGTACGGGTTCACCCCGGCCGGGCGGTTCGGCAGGCGTGCGGCGGCCCACCAGCCGATGTCACCGTCGGCATTGGCCCAGACCACGTTGAGGCCGGGGGCGTGGATCTTCTCCGCCGCCGCTCGGGCCTTGTCCAGGGTGTCGGCGCGGTTGAGCTGGTAGAAGGCGTCCAGCACCGGGTTCTCGGTCTCCAGGAAGGCCCACCACATGGCGATCGGGGTCTTGCCGGCGGTAGCACCCAGGGCGTCGTTGACGATGGGGCCGTGGGGCGAGCGGCGCAGGGTGAGGGTGATGGGGTCAGCGCCCTTCACCTTCAGCACTTCCTCGCGCTGGGTCATGTCCACCCACTGGCCCTGGTACCAGACCTGGTTGAGGTTGTCCGGGTTGACCTTCTCCGCCACCAGGTCCAGGTCATCGTTCTGGAACATGGTCAGGCTCCAGGCGAAGCGGGCGGTGTGCCCCAGCGACGCGGTGGGATTGAGCGCCTGCAGGTGGCCGTAGAGGTCGAAGCCCGGGTAGCTCATCTGCGCCTCGTACCACACTGCCGGCACGGCGAAGCGGATGTGCGGGTCGCCGGCCAGCAGCGGCTTGCCACTGGCGGTGCGGCTGCCGGAAACCGCCCAGGCGTTGCTGCCCTCGAACTGCGGCAGGCCGGCTTCCACCAGCGCCTGGTGGCTGACCCGGGCGAGGCTGTTGAGGGCCTTCCAGTCGGCAGCGGCCAGCTTCTGGCCCACCACTCCTTCGGGGTGCCAGTCCAGGTCGAAGGCGCGCAGGTAGTCCGCGCCCAGCTCGTCGCGGATGTAGGTCAGCACCGGTTCGGTGCGGAAGGCTGCGGCAAAGCTGTAGGCCATGTAGCCGGCCACGGCGAAGGTGTCCTCGACGGTGAACGGCTGCTTCTGGATGCCCAGCAGGTCGAACTCGACCGGGGCCGGACGGCTGGCCTGGTACTGGTTGATGCCGTCCAGGTAGGCCTCCAGCGCCTTGGCCGACGGGCTGTTGCGGTCCATCCGGCGCACGTATTCCTGGGCGTGGTGGCGCAGTTCGAGGGTGCGGAACAGGCGGTCGGTCTCCACCAGGCGCGGGCCCAGCACTTCGGCCAGCTCGCCCTTGGCCAGGCGGCGCAGCATCTCCATCTGGAACAGGCGGTCCTGGGCGTGGACGAAGCCCAGCGCGCGGTACATGTCGGCTTCGTTCTCGGCGCGGATGTGCGGCACGCCGCGTTCGTCGTAGCGGACGCTCACCGGGGCCTGGAGGTTGCTCAGGGCCAGTTCGCCATCGCGCACCGGCTTCTTGCTCTGGGTGTACCAGGTGGCGCCGGCAGCGGCGGCGGCCACCACCACGGCAAGGACGGTCAGGGTACGTTTCATGGGCGGATTCTCCTTGTTGTAGTGGGCGCCATTCTGCGCAGCGGCCGCTGCGCTGGCATTGACCAAATGCTGCGAAGCGCAGAGCATTTGGTCGCTCCGGAGGTGCCATGGATTTCTCGCCGTTCCCCCGCCCTGCCCTGACCCATTCCTCGACCCTGCGCCGCCTGCTCTACGAAGCATTGGCCGAGCTTGGCCTGGACCCTACCGACACCTACCGCCGGGTGTTCGGCCTGGCACCGTCCGTGCCCTGGCTGGACGGCCGCGAGGACCACGACAGCGCCCCGCGCTTCTGGCTGGCCATGGCCGGCATGACCGGTGACGACGACATCGGCCTGCACCTGGGCGAGGTCATGCGCCCCCGGCCGATGGACGTGATGGGCTACCTGCTGCAGGCCGCCCGTGACCTGCGCCAGGGCCTGGAGGCTTTCGTGCGCTACCAGCACGTCGCCTCCGGCGGCTTCGCCGCGCGCCTGGAGGAGCACGGCGAAGTGGCCCGGCTGGTCATCGACCTGCACTACGTCGGGGTGGGGCACCTGCGCCAGCAGGTGGAGTGCGTCGCCCTGCTGCTGAGCCGCATGCTCGGCGCGGTGCTGGGGGAGCCGCTGCCGCTGTTGGGTGTGTGCTTCCGCCACCCCGCGCCCCGGCGCCTGGCTGAGCACCGTCGGCTGTTCGGGGTGGAGCCGCTGTTCGCCCAGCCCCACGATGCGTTGCTGTTGCCCCGGTCGCTGCTGGCCCGCCCCCTGGGCAGCGCCAGCCCGAGGGTGTTCGAGGTGCTGGAGCGGGAGGCCGAGCGGCAACTGGCGGAGCTGGTGGAGAACCAGCTGCAGGAGCGGGTGCGCTATTGGCTGGCTCTGCGCCTGGAGCGTGGTGACTGCACCCTGGCTGCCTGCGCCCAGGCCTTGGGCATGACCCGCAGTGCCCTGCAGCGCAGCCTGGCCGAACAGGGCACGGGCTTTCGCGCCCTGCATGACGAGGTGCGGCGCATGCGTGCCCGGGAGCTGCTCGACGCCGGCCACGGCGTGCGCGAGGTGGCCCGTGCCTGCGGCTTCGCCGAGCTGTCGCCGTTCTACCGGGCCTTCCAGCGCTGGGAGGGGCATACGCCGGGCGCCCGGCACCTGTCGGTCGCCTCGGCTGGTCTATGCTCGGAATGACACCGCGTCCTCAAGGGCCATCGCGGTGGCGGCAGGGAAGGCGACCGTAGTGACAGGGGCGTCGGCCAGACCTGGATGAGGGCGGTGCAATGCTCAGATGTGTGGCAATGCTGGGGCTGCTGGCCGGGGGCGCAGGCGCCTGGGCGGCGGAGCCGGTGAAGATCTGCCTCGGTGGCGGCAACGAGTGGCCACCCTTCACCTATTGGGAGCGCCATGACGGCAAGCCCGATCAATCGCGGCTCACCGGTTCGGCCGCGACCCTGGTGCTCACCGCGCTGAAGCACCTCGGATACGACTACGACGTGAGCTACCTGCCCTGGGCGCGGGTGCAGCAGGAGCTGGCGGACTACGCCTCCCGCCAGAACTGCGAGGTGACCTGGGACGCCAGCTACACCCCCGAGCGGGCGGCCTTCGCCCATTACAGCGAGCCGCTCTACCACACCCGCCTCGGGCTGTTCTATTCCGCTACCCGCTTTCCCTCACCGCCGGACATCAAGGCGCCGGGTGCCCTGGCCAGCCAGCGGCTGTGCGGCGTGATCGGCTACAACTACGACCCCTACGGCATCACCGATGAGCCCCAGCGGGTGGCCAGTGTGCAGCAGGCTTTGGACCTGGTGACGCGCCAGCGCTGCGACCTGTTCCCCAGCGAGATCGAACCGCTCTACGGCGGCATCGAACTGGGCGCCTACCGGGCCGACGGAACCCTGCGCTACCTCGTGCTGCCGTCGCGCAAGGCCTTCTACCTGCTGGTGGCGCGCAGTTCGCCCCGGGGCGAGGCGCTGGTGAAGGCGCTGAATGGGGAGCTGCGGGCAATGAACGCCAGCGGTGAAACGGAGGCCATCTTCCAGCGCTTCCGCCCGGCCGGGCTGGATCAGCCGCCGGCCGGCGCCCATTCGCAGTAGCAGCCCACCGCCAGGGTGTGGGTCGCTTCCACGGCACGGCCGGCGAGCAGCGCCTCGATGATGGGTTCGATGAAGCTGTTGGCCGAGTTGCACACCGCCCCCTCGCTGTAGGGGCCGAAGTAGGCCAGCTTGCCGCCGCGGTCCCAGATGCCCACGGCAGGCGTGGCGGGAATGGCCTCGGCCCCCGGCAGCCCGGCCAGCAGCTGCATGCGCTGCAGGTTCTGCGGCAGGTGCCCCTGGCTGCCGGGTTTCTGCACCGCATAGAAGGTCACGCCTTGGTCGGCGAAGCGTTCGATCAGCTCCCCCAGGTGCTGCTGGTTGCCGACGTTGCATGGGCAGGCGGGGTCGAAGAAATGCACCAGGCGGATCGGCCCCGGTCCGGCGAGGGAGGCCGGCAGGTGCAGTGCATCGCCGGAGAACAGCGCCGTGCGCTCGTCGAAGGGGCGGATGTAGCGCCCCTCGTACCAGCGGTAGGCCAGGCCCAGGGCAATGATGACGGCCAGGGCCAGCAGGCCGAGGAGCAGGGACTTGAGGGGAAATGAACGCATGGGAGCCGACCTTGTGCGGGGCGCATAGCTTGCCATGGCCGGCCGTGCAGCTGAATATCGGCAGCCACTGCCGCCCCGAGAAGCGGCGAGCCGACTGCCCTGCCGCCTGGAAGCCCCGATGTCCGACGCTCCGCAACCCGAACAACTGCGCCCGCTGCTGCGCCCGCTGGCCGCCGACGCCCCAGACCTGGAGCTGGCGGCGACCTACCGTCGCTACTACGGGCTGGACCTGGCGATGCGCAAGCCGGCGCCCCATGTGCGCCTCGGCAGCCTGGACGTGGGCGGCTACCGCATCGCCACCCAGGCCTGGTGGCCGGCACAGCCCCGCGCCACCCTGGTGATGCTGCACGGCTATTACGACCACATGGGGCTGTACCGCCACCTGGTGGATTGGGCGCTGGAGATGGGCTTTGCGGTGATCGCCTGCGACCTGCCCGGGCACGGTCTGTCCAGTGGCGAGCGGGCCAGCATCGGCGATTTCGCCGAGTACCAGGCGGTGCTGGTGGCGCTGCTTGGCGAGGCCGGGCGGCTGGGTTTGCCGCAGCCCTGGCACCTGGCCGGGCAGAGCACGGGCGGGGCCATCCTGCTGGATTTCCTGCTCACCGGCTCGCCGCCGCCCGGGCTGGGCCGCACCCTGCTGTTCGCCCCGCTGGTGCGCCCGCGTGCCTGGGGCTGGTCGCGTTTCAGCTACCTGATGCTGCGCCCGTTCGTGGAGTCCATCCCCCGGCGCTTCAGCGTCAACTCCAGCGATGCCGAGTTCATCGACTTCGTCCACAACCGCGACCCGCTGCAGCCGCGCAGCCTGCCCACCGCCTGGGTTGGTGCCCTGTCGCGCTGGGTGCCGCGCATCGAGGCCGCCCAGCGCAGCCCACATCGGCCGCTGGTGATCCAGGGCGATGGCGACATGACGGTGGACTGGCGGCACAACCTGCAGGTGCTGCAGGCCAAGTTCGATGCGCCCGAGGTGCTGATGCTGCCCGGTGCCGGGCATCACCTGGTGAACGAGTCGGCGGCCTACCGCGAGCGCTACTTCGAATTCCTCAGGCAGCGCCTGGCGTGAGTGGGCGGGCCTCGCCTCAGGGGGCGAGGCTGGAGGCGTCCTGCCCCACCGCCAGGCTGGCGCGTACGGCGGCCAGGGCGGCCTGGTAATAGGCGCGGCCTTCGCGGGATTCGGCGAAGGTGACGAATTCTTCCATTTCCGGGTCCGACAGCCCGCGATAGACGTACAGCAGGGTGTTGTCCAGGTCGTTGCCGATCTGCTCCATCAGGCGCTGGCGCTGGCCGTCGAGCATGCCCTGGGCCTGGCCGCCGCCCAGCAGGCCGGGGAGCATCTGGCTCAGGCTGTCGGCAGCGACGCCGGCCAGGGCGAGGCTGACCTCGGCACCCGCCTCCCGCGCCGGCAGGGCCTGGGCCAGGTGGCGCACCTGCAACTGGCGGGTGGCGCTGGCTTCCATGCGCGGCAGGCCGTTGGCGTTCTTGGCGAGCTGGTCACGGCGGGTGGCCAGAACCTCGGCGGCGGTGACCTTGCGCCCCAGCGGCGACTGGAAGAAGGCCAGGGCCGGGCGTGGATCGTTCAGGTTGGCTCGCAGTGCGGCGAGGGCGCGCTGGTCCATGGCCTGGCCCTGGAAGCGGCGGTTGCTGTTGTCCACCAGTGCCTGGTAGACGGCCGGCGGCAGGCTCTTCTGGTAACGCTGCTGCGCGGCGCTCAGCGCGTCGGTGAAATGCGTCCGCTGTTCCGGCCAGCCCGCCGCCTGGTAAAGGCTGGCGTGGTCGTCGGCCAACGCCGGCAGACCGAGTAGCAGGAAGGTGACAGCGAGAAGCAGGCGCATGGGATCTCCTGGGGGGAAACGAGAGCCGGTGTTGTTCTAGGACCCGGAGGGGCGGGCTCGGTTCGGCCGGGGTGCCGACGATTCACGGGGGTGGTGCGGCGCGGGCTATTTTCCGGGGGCTTGGGGTGCTTGTCGAGGCATGCCGGGGCCCTGCGCACGAAATTCGTTCTAGGCTATGGACGCCAGGCCTGGCGGGCGGTTGCAGGGGCGGTGAAGCGTGCTTGCAGGAGGCTTTCGTCGGGCGTGAAAGATTTTTCCTTTCGCCCTGTAGGCGGCGTTATAGCGCCCATTTAGAATGCCCCGACCATGCCGACCCCCCCTTTCGAATTTTCCCCGGACACGCTTGCCGATGGCCTTGCCCGCCAAGGCTGGTGCCTGCTCGCCAGCGCATTGGACAACGACTTCGTGGCGGCGCTGGCCGGCGAATGCAGGGCGCGTGCTGCGGCTGGGGTGCTGAGC
Organism: Pseudomonas sp. SLBN-26; assembly: GCF_006715895.1. NCBI lineage: Bacteria > Pseudomonadati > Pseudomonadota > Gammaproteobacteria > Pseudomonadales > Pseudomonadaceae > Pseudomonas > Pseudomonas sp. SLBN-26. The sequence goes on along the minus strand of NZ_VFOB01000001.1, from coordinate 4,101,182 downwards.
CAGGCCGGCATCGGCCGTGGCGATGCGCTGCAGGTCCGCGAGGGCATCCGCGGCGACAGCATCGATTGGCTGGAACCGGGGCAGGCCGAGGTTTCCGATCGCTACCTGGCGTTGATGGACGAGCTGCGGCTGGTGCTCAACCGCGAGCTGTTCCTGGGGCTGGAGGATTTCGAGGCGCACTTTGCGCTCTACCCGCCCGGCGCCTTCTACCGGAAGCACGTGGACCGCTTCCGCGATGACGACCGCCGCACGGTCTCCGCCGTGCTCTACCTCAATCCCGATTGGCAGCCCGAGCAGGGTGGCCAGTTGCGGCTCTACTTCGCCGACGGCTCGATCCGTGACGTGGAGCCGGAGGCCGGGACCCTGGTGGTGTTCCTTTCCGGCGACCTGCCCCACGAGGTGCTGCCGGCCAACCGCGAGCGGCTGTCCCTCACCGGCTGGTTCCGCCGCCGGGGCGATACGCCGCTCTGATCGCCAGGGGGCTCAGTGCCCCCAGACCTTGAGGGTGCCGCGCAGGTCGACGATGTCGCGCACCTCGATGCTGCCCAGGCTGCTCTCGCCGACGTACATGTCGGCGGCCACCCGCATGCGGATGCGCTGGGCCGGCAGCCCGGACTGGATCAGCTGGTCGTTGATGGTGGTCAGGTCCGGCAGGGTCAGCACCATCTGCTCGACGCCGCTGGCGTTCTTGATCACATCCACCATCAGGGTCGGCTGGTCGACGTTGAACACCGGCAGGGTCAGGCCCAGCTGCGCCGGGCCGAGGGCGAAGCTGCCACCGGCGCCGTTGGGGCAATCGGCGGCGCTGAGGCAGCCGTTGTCGATGCGGATGTTGCGCAGGGAGGCGTTGCCGCCGTCATCGGTCCAGGTCAGCCGGTCGATGCGGGACATCACGTCCAGGCGGATGCTCAGGCCGGATTGGCCGGTCACCTGGCCGAGCTGGCCGTTGTCCAGGACCTGGAGGTCCGCGTGGCTGGTGTTGGCGGCCAGCAGAGTGAGGCAGGCGAGGAGCGGGGGCAGGGCTTTTCTTGTTATGGGCATGGCGACTGTCCTTCGCGAAGGGGCGGCCGCAGTGTGGGCGGGGCCTGTGGCGGATGCCAGGGCCGGACGGCGTTTCCCGCCGAAGGATGGGCCAGCCAAAGGTGGGTGCGACGGGGTGTGGGGCCTCGGGCTGTTACCGGGTGTGGCCCGGGAGTACCCTGCGCGCCGAGGAGATCACCATGCAGAAGATTCTGATCAGCCGCTGCCTGCTCGGGCAGCGGGTGCGTTACGACGGCGGCGCCCACGGCCCCTATGACCTGCTGCAACGCTGGCAGGACGAGGGGCGGGTGGTGCCGGTGTGTCCCGAGGTGGAAGGCGGGCTGCCGACGCCGCGCCCGCCGGCCGAGATTCCCGGTGGGCAGGGCCTCCAGGTGCTGGAGGGGCAGGCGCGGGTGATGACCGATGGCGGTGAGGACGTCACCACGGCTTTCGTCGCCGGCGCGCGCCTGGCCCTGGAGCTGGTGCGGCACCACGGCATCGCGGTGGCCGTACTCAAGGCGCGGAGCCCGTCCTGCGGAAACGAGGAGGCCTACGACGGCACCTTCACCGGCACCCGTATCCCCGGGGAGGGGGTGACGGCCGCCTTGTTACGGCAGGCCGGGGTACGGGTGTTCAACGAGACGCAGCTGGAGGCCGCGCAGGCCTGCCTCGCAGCCCTGGAGACGGGCGACCTACTCTGAGGCCGCCGGTTCGGGGGTGGGTTCCGGCGCCGAGGCGGGCGCCTGCGGTGCTGCCGCGGCGGGTGCCTCGTGGCCGCCGTGCCATTTCTGCTCCAACTGCTCCAGGTGGCCCGTGCTGCGCAGCTTGCCCAGTGCATTGTTCAGGGCGCTGCGGAAGGCCGGGTTGTCGCGGCGGAAGGGAATGCCTTCCGCCGGGGCGGCTGGCTTCGACGGGCTGGGCGCCAGGCCCTGGGCGGCCGGGTTCGTGGCGATAGTCGGGGGCGCGGGTGTGTGGGTGTAGGGCTCGCTGAGCTCCAGTTGCGGGTCCTCGCCGGCGGTCTTCAGGCTGCTGCCGAGGGCGATGTCCACCTTGCCGCTGCGCAGACTCTCCATCAGCTCGTCGGGGCTGACCGGGATGAAGTCCGCCTTCACGTTCAGCTCGTCGGCCAGGGCGTTGCCCAGGTCCACCCCGTAGCCCTGCAGCTGTTCGCCGTCGCGCAGGGCGAAGGCTGCATCGTTTTCCACCAGGGCGATCCGCAGGCTGCCCCGCTCCCACACATCGTCGATGAGGTCCGCCCGGACCGACGGCGAAGCCAGGGGCAGTAGAAACAACAGGCAGTACAACAGGCGCATGGGAAAACCTCGGTTATGGTCTGATGGGTGCCTTCCCGCTTCTCCAGCGTAGACCCGGCGGAACGGTCCGGCGGTGAACCTACGCAGCGGCGGGAGGTCTGTGTAGCTCACGAAACAAGGAGATTCGTCATGAAGCTTGCGTACGCCCCCCTTGGCCTGGCGGCCCTGCTCTCGGCCTTTTCCGCGGCCGCTCTTGCTGACATGCCCCGCACGCCAGCACCCGAGGGTGCCAAGGTCTACTTCATCGAGCCCGCCAACGGCGCCACTGTGGACAAGACGTTTACCGTCAAGTTCGGTCTCAAGGGCATGGGCGTCGCGCCGGCAGGCGTGGATGCACCGGCGACCGGCCACCACCACCTGCTGATCGACCTGGATCAGGAGCCGGCGATGAACATGCCGCTGCCGATGACCGACAACCTCAAGCACTTCGGCAAGGGCCAGACCGAAACCGAAGTGACTTTGCCGCCGGGCAAGCACACCCTGCAACTGCTGGTGGGCGACAAGAACCACGTCCCGCTGGACCCGCCGGTGATCTCCGAGAAAATCACGGTCACCGTGAAATGAGCGTGAAAACGCACGCATGAGAAAGGGAGGCCGAGGCCTCCCTTTTTACTGTCCAGCTTCGTCGTCAGCGCTCGCGAGCCAGGGCAAGACAAGGCGGGAATGGTCGATAGGCGCGGTGTTCCCGACTGTGAATGAGCACTTCGGGGCCATTCTCACGCCGCATCGTTGATGTACGTGAAATCGCAGGCACGAAAAAGGAGGCCGAGGCCTCCCTTTTACTGTCCAGCTCCGTTGTCAGAGCTCGCGAGCTAGAGCGAGACAAGGCGGGAATGGTGCGAGAGGCACGGCGTTCCCGGCTGTAAATGAGCACGTCGAGGCCATTCTCACGGCGCATCGTTGATGCACGTGAAATCGCAGGCACGAAAAAGGGAGGCCGAGGCCTCCCTTTTACTGTCCAGCTCCGTCGTCAGGGCTCGCGAGCTGAAGCGATACAAGGCGGGAATGGTCGAGAAGCGCGGAGTTTACGACTGTAAATGAGCACTTCGAGACCGTTCCCAACGCCGTATCGCCGACGCGCAGCAGCCCTGAGGTTAGAACAGGACGCGGCTGCGAATGGTGCCATTCACGTGCTGCAGCTTCTCCAGCGCCAGGTCCGAGTACTCGGCGTCGACGTCGATCACCACGTAGCCGACTTTGTCGTTGGTCTGCAGGTACTGGCCGGAGATGTTGATGCCGTTGTCGGCGAACACCTTGTTGATCTCGCTCATCACGCCCGGGATGTTCTGGTGGATGTGCAGCAGACGGTGCTTGCCCGGGTGCGACGGCAGGGCCACTTCGGGGAAGTTCACGGAAGACACGGAGGTGCCGTTGTCGCTGTACTTCACCAGCTTCTCGGCCACTTCCAGGCCGATGTTGGCCTGGGCCTCGGCGGTGGAGCCGCCGATGTGCGGGGTCAGGATCACGCGGTCCAGGCCACGCAGCGGGCTGGCGAATTCCTCGTCGTTGGACTTGGGCTCCACCGGGAACACGTCGATGGCGGCGCCGATCAGGTGCTCGTCCTTGATGGCTTCGGCCAGGTGGTCCAGCTCGACCACGGTGCCGCGTGCGGCGTTGATCAGGATGCCGCCCTTCTTGATGGCGCGGATTTCCTTCTCGCCGATCATCCACTGGGTGGACGGCAGTTCCGGCACGTGCAGGGAGACGATGTCGCTCATGCCCAGCAGCTCGTGCAGGTTGCCCACCTGCTGGGCGTTGCCCAGGGGCAGCTTGGTGACCACGTCGTAGAAGTAGACCTGCATGCCCAGGGCCTCGGCGAGGACGGACAGCTGGGTGCCGATGGAGCCGTAGCCGACGATGCCGAGCTTCTTGCCACGGATCTCGAAGGAGTTGGCTGCGGACTTGATCCAGCCGCCGCGGTGGCAGGAGGCGTTCTTCTCCGGAATGCCGCGCAGCAGCAGGATGGCCTCGGCCAGGACCAGCTCGGCGACCGAGCGGGTGTTGGAATAGGGGGCGTTGAACACCGCGATGCCACGGGCACGGGCGGCGTCGAGGTCGACCTGGTTGGTGCCGATGCAGAAGCAGCCCACGGCGATCAGTTTCTTCGCGCAGTCGAACACTTCTTCGGTCAGTTGGGTACGGGAGCGGATGCCGATGAAGTGGGCATCGGCGATCTTTTCCTTCAGCTCGTCACCCGAGAGCGCGCCCTTGAGGTACTCGATGTTGCTGTAGCCGGCGGCCTTCAGGGTGTCGACGGCGTTCTGGTGGACGCCTTCGAGGAGAAGGAACTTGATCTTGCTCTTTTCGAGAGAGGTCTTGCTCATCTGCGTACCTATTTGTCCCGGTAGTGAAGTCAGAAGCAGGCTGTGCGGCAGCTACCCCGTAAAACGCCTGTAAGGCATGATTCACGGGGTGCGTATGCTAGCATGCCTTCCTTTTTCCTTGCTCGGTTGCGACCTGAAACGTTCTCAGGGCGACCATGAATGATTCGAGAGTTCCTCTGATGACCAACGCCGCCCTGATCGAAGAACTGAAGACCCTGGTCGAACCCGGCAAGGTGCTGACCGACGCCGCCTCCCTGGAGGCCTACGGCAAGGATTGGACCAAGCATTTCGCCCCGGCCCCGACCGCCATCGTCTTCCCCAAGACCATCGAGCAGGTGCAGGCCATCGTGCGCTGGGCCAACCAGCACAAGGTGGCGCTGGTGCCGTCCGGCGGGCGTACCGGGCTTTCGGCCGCTGCGGTGGCGGCCAACGGTGAGGTGGTGGTGGCGTTCGACTACATGAACCAGATCCTCGCCTTCAACGAATACGACCGCACGGCGGTGTGCCAGCCGGGCGTGGTGACCGAGCAGCTGCAGAACTTCGCGGAAGAGAAGGGCCTGTATTATCCGGTTGACTTCGCCTCGGCAGGCTCCAGCCAGATTGGCGGCAACATCGGCACCAATGCCGGCGGGATCAAGGTCATTCGCTACGGCATGACCCGCAACTGGGTCGCCGGCCTGAAGGTGGTCACCGGCACCGGCGAGCTGCTGGAGCTGAACCGCGACCTGATCAAGAACGCCACCGGCTATGACCTGCGCCAGTTGTTCATCGGCGCCGAGGGCACCCTGGGCTTCGTGGTCGAGGCCACCATGCGCCTGGACCGCGCGCCGAAGAACCTCACCGCCATGGTCCTCGGCACCCCGGACTTCGATTCGATCATGCCGGTGCTGCACGCCTTCCAGAGCAAGCTGGACCTCACCGCCTTCGAATTCTTCTCCGACAAGGCCCTGGCCAAGGTGCTGGCCCGTGGTGATGTGCCGGCGGCCTTCGAGACGCCCTGCCCCTTCTATGCGCTGCTGGAGTTCGAGGCCACCACCGAGGAAGTCGCCAACGACGCACTGGCCACCTTCGAGCACTGCGTCGAGCAGGGTTGGGTGCTGGACGGCGTGATGAGCCAGAGCGAGCAACAGCTGCAGAACCTGTGGAAGCTGCGCGAGTACATCTCCGAGACCATCTCCCACTGGACACCGTACAAGAACGACATCTCGGTCACCGTCGGCCAGGTCCCGGCCTTCCTCCACGACATCGACCGCATCGTCGAGGCCAACTACCCCGACTTCGAAGTGGTCTGGTTCGGCCATATCGGCGACGGCAACCTGCACCTGAACATCCTCAAGCCGGACGCCCTGTCCAAGGACGAGTTCTTCGCCAAGTGCGCCACCGTGAACAAGTGGGTGTTCGAGACCGTGCAGAAGTACAACGGCTCGATCTCCGCCGAGCACGGCGTGGGCATGACCAAGCGCGACTACCTGGGCTACAGCCGTTCCGAGCCGGAGATCGCGATCATGAAGGCGATCAAGGCGGTGTTCGATCCCAACGGGATCATGAACCCCGGCAAGATCTTCAACTGACCAGGCAGGCGGTGGAGCGATCCACCGCCTGTTTCGTATTCACCGTTCAGGAGTCGGTTAATGAGCTACCAGCACCAGTACGTCGACGGCACCCGTATCCACTTCCCCCTCGGCAAGGTCGTATGCATCGGCCGCAACTACGCCGAGCACGCCAAGGAGCTGAACAACCCGGTGCCCACCGAGCCGCTGCTGTTCATCAAGCCGGCGTCCAGCGTGGTGGCTATCGAGGGCGGGTTCTCCATTCCCGAGGACCGGGGTGCCGTGCACTACGAGGCGGAGATCGCCGTGCTGATCGGCAAGCCGCTGTCGCGCCACCCCAGCGCCGAAGAGGCCCGGGATGCCATTTCCGGCTTCGCCCCGGCGCTGGACCTGACCCTGCGTGACGTCCAGGCCAAGCTGAAGGAAAAGGGCTGGCCCTGGGAGGTCGCCAAGGCCTTCGACGGTGCCTGCGTGCTGGCGCCCTTCGTTCCGGGAGATGCCGTCGAGGCCCTGGATGACATCGGCATCCGCCTGACCATCAACGGCGAGGTGCGCCAGGACGGCAACAGCCGCGACATGCTCAACCCCATCCTTCCGTTGCTCCAGGCCATCAGCCAGCACTTCAGCCTGCAACCGGGCGACGTGGTATTGACCGGCACGCCGGTCGGCGTCGGCCCGCTCAGCAAGGGCGATGCGCTGGTGCTGGAGCTGGTCGGCCACAGCACCTTCGAAAGCGGCGTCATCTGAAATTCACTGGCGGGGAACTTTTCGGCTGGCATAGCATCAGACGGCCATTCGCCCGAAGCAGTCGTCGGCCATGAAGTTCCCCCGCACCCTCCGCTATTCTCTCCTGGGCGCCGCGCTGATCCTCGGTGGCGGCGCCCTGCGCTACCTGCACCTCGATGACCGTGCCCAGCTCTGGCTGAGCGAGCGCAACCTGAGCAAGGGCGAGCAGGCCGACAGCATCTGGCTACCGGGCTACCGGGCTGTCCTCCAGGGCAAGCCGCTGGCGGGCCTGGAGAATGATGAAGCCTCGGACCTCGCCTACAACCCGGTGACGCGCACCCTGTTCACCGTGACCGGCAAGACGCCGATGCTGGTTGAAATCTCCCGCGAGGGCGAGGTGCTGCGGCGCATCCCGCTCAATGGGTTCGCCAACCTCGAAGGCGTGGCGGTGCTGGAGAACGGCAATGTCGCCGTGACGGACGAACGCCGTCGCACCCTGTCGATCTTCACCCTCGATCCGCTGACCCGTGAGCTGGACGTCCACGACGCCGACGAGTTCGACCTGGGCTTTGCCGACTCCGGCAACAAGGGTTTCGAAGGCATCGCCTGGGACGCTGCCCAAGGGCGTCTGCTGCTGGGCAAGGAGCGCGAGCCCACCGCGATGTTCAGCCTTGCTTCCGATGGCAGCCGCAGCCTGGCGGGTGAACTCCAGCCACTGCCCAGCTATGGCCTGGGTATGCGCAACCTGTCGGCCCTCAGTGTCGATCCGCGTACCGGTCATGTCCTGGCGCTGTCCGCGCAATCCAACCTGCTGCTGGAACTGGACGAGGCCGGTGAGCCGGTGAGCTTCATCAGCCTGCTGGGCGGCTTCAATGGCCTGGAAAGCCGCATCCCCCGTGCCGAAGGCGTGGCCATGGATGAAGCCGGTGACATCTATATGGTCAGCGAGCCCAACCTGTTCTATGTCTTCCGCCGCAGCGCACCCCAGGTGACGGAGCGTGGTTGAGTCGCCCTGCCCGCTTAAGGTTCGCTTAAGGGGCTTTTAAGCCTCGTTTCAGCGCCCGGCCCTAGCCTGATCCCGTCAACCACACACCGATACGGGATCACAACCATGAACGCCAAATACCTTGCCCTGCTGATCGCCCCGCTGTTCTCCACCGCCGCTCTGGCGTCCACCTACACCGGCCCCGGCGCCAACCAGGCGATCACCACCGTCGCCGCCGCCATGCAGGCCAGCGACGATGCGACCGTTGTCCTCCAGGGGCAGATCGTCAAGCGCATCAAGGGCGATATCTACGAGTTCAAGGACGCCACCGGCACCATCAAGGTGGAGATCGACGACGAGGATTGGCCGACCCAGTCCATCGACGACAAGGCCACTGTGAAGCTCACCGGTGAAGTGGATCGCGACCTGATGGGCCGCGAGATCGACGTGGAGTTCGTCGAACGGGTGAACTGATCGCTCACGCGGAGCTGTCTCCCCTCCCCAGGGCGCACCAGCGTGCGCCCTGCGTTCCATCCGGCGGCAGCGCTGTCATTGATCTGGGGAATGGCGTGTTCCGCCGGGAACATTCCTCAAGCCGAAGTGGGGTCCGCCTACAGCGGCCCCTTGATCCGAGTCACTACCATCGCCTCTCGCTCGAAGACTTAGTCATAGACCGACGAGGTGAGTCAGATGAATGTCCTGATGCTCGGCCTGGGGTTGCACGAGGATCGTTTCGTCCGTGAGCTGATTCATGAGGCGGGCACACGCTCCGGATTGGCCATCCACATTGTCGAGGACCTCTCCCTGCCTTCGCTTGAGCGCTGCGACCTGGTGGTGCTCTCCCCTGATTCCCCCTTCTCCCGCTATGCGACCGAACTGGGCCGCCGCAAGGGCCTGTCGTTGAAGGTCGTTCCTTTCATTGCCGATGGCGGCCCGCAGGACCCGCACCTCAGCTTCGCCAGTACGGTCGATGACCTTCTGCGTTTGGTCCGCCGTGCAGACAGGTCTTTCGACGGAACGCTGGTCGAGCAGCTCTGGGACATCGTCCGCCTGCAACTGGGCGGCAGCTACGTGCTCAGCGGCGCGCGCCACTCGCTCTATCTGGACTTCGATGCCGGGCGTTTCTGCGTGGAATCGGACACCGCGCCCAGTGCCTCGGAACTCCGTGCCCTGCTCCTGGAAGGCGGAACGCTGCTGGTTGCCCGGCACAAGCCCCAGGCAGAGCAGATCAACTGGCGCTCGCTGGGCGGACTGCTCTGGCAGGCCGGCCTTGCGCACCCCCGCTTGCTCAAGGGGTTGGATGGCGATGGGGCATTCTCCCTGACCAGCTGGCCCCTTCAGCCGTTGCGATCTGGCGCCTTGCAACTCGCGTCCCTGCTGAGGCGCGGTTACCTGAGCGTGGACCAGATGGCCCGGCACGTGAGTCTTGCCCGTGCGGATATCCATGGTTTGCTGAATGCCTGCGCACTGAGTGGCAAGTTGCAGCAGAGGAGCGCGGATGCCGCCAGCCAGATCTCGGGTATCGGCAGGGGGTTCTTCCAGCGCCTGCGCAGCACCTTGGGGCTGAGCCTGTGACCGTGGCGACTTACAAGATCCTCTTCCTCGGCGCGAGCGGTGCCGGCAAGACGACGGCCATCGGCAGCATCAGCAACACACCACCGGTACGCACCGAGGTGGCGAACAACGATCCGTCCTTGTCCAAGGCGTTGACCACCGTGGGCCTGGATTATGGGGAAGTCACCGCCCCGGGCCAGGGCGATCAGCTGATGCTCTATGGCTGCCCGGGTCAGCAGCGCTACGAATTCATGTGGGAGATCCTCGCCCGTGGCTCCCTGGGTGTGGTGATTCTCTGCGACAACCAGTCCGCGAACCCCCTGGATGAGCTGCGGCACTACCTGGATGTGCTGCAGCGCTACCTGGAGGGCGACGTGGCCGTTGTGATCGGGGTGGTCAAGATGGACCTCTCCCCGACCCCAGAGCTGGAGCGCTATGCGGAGGTCCTGGAGGCTCAGGGGCTCGCGTTCCCCGTGATGGGAGTGGATGTCCGTCAGCGCGACGAGGTGCTGCTCCTGCTCGAAGCAGTGGTCTGCCAGGTTGAGGCCCGTGCCCTGTTGGAAGGTGCCCATTGAAAGAGATGACGGACATGACCAGGCGCCTGCTGGAGCGCCTGATCAACCGGTTCCGCGAAGAAAACAGCGAGATACGAAGCCTGCTCCTGACCACCGAGGACGGCTTCGTGGTGACGGCCAGCCATCACGAGGGCGATGAGTATTCCCGCCGCCTGGCGGCCATGAGCAGCTCAGCCCAGGCCATCGGCCAGGCCATGCTGCGTGAGCTCGGTGCGAGGGATTACAAGCGCACCGTTCTGGAGAGCAGTGACCGGGTCGTGGTCCTGCTGTCCGTGCCTTTGCCCACCTCCATGCTGGTGCTGATGTCGGTGTCCACGAAAGACACCGCGCTGGGCCAGCAGCTCTGGAAGCTGGAGCGGTTGGTGACGAGCCTGGCTCAACTGACTGCAGATGCCTTTGAATCGTGAACCCAAGGAGTAAGGAAGACCCATGAGCAATCATCAGCAACTACTGGAAAGTCTGATCAGTGAAACCACTGGCTCCCTTTGTGCGGCACTGGTCGACAGCAACAGCGGCATGATCCTGGCGTCGGCGGGGAGCGGGCTGGACCTGGAGATCGCCGCAGCGGGCAACACGGAGGTGGTGCGCGCCAAGCTCAAGACCATGAAGCTGCTGGGCGTGAAGGACCAGATCGACGACATCCTCATCACGCTGGGCAAGCAGTATCACATCCTCTGCCCGATCTCCCGCTTCGAGGGCGTGTTCGTCTACTTCGTGCTGGACCGGTCCCAGGCCAACCTCGCGCTGGCGCGCCGAATGGTCCACGAAACCGGCGAGCGTCTTGACTGACATGCGATCGGCCCGCTCTTGAGCGGGCCGATCAGCTGGAGATGCATTCACACAGCCCCCTGCCAGCATGTGCCGGCAGGGGGCTGCTGGTTCAGGGCCTGGCGCTTTCGAAACCCTGCAGCACGTTGACGGCGTTGATGCCGATCTCCTCCACCGCATACCCCCCCTCCATCACGAACAGGGTCTGCAGGCCGAGCTGGCCGATGGCCTCGCCCATGCGCAGGTAGTCCGGGCTGTCGAGCTTGAACTGCGAGATCGGGTCTTCCTTGAAGGTATCCACCCCCAGCGACACCACCAGCGCGTCCGCGCCATAGGCGGCGATGCGCCTGCAGGCATCGTTCAGCGCCTGGCCCCACACCGACCAGTCGCTGCCCGAGGCCAGTGGGTAGTTGACGTTGAACCCCTCGCCCACACCGGCCCCGCGCTCATCGGCAAAGCCGAGGAAGTACGGGTACTCGAAGCGCGGGTCGCCGTGGATCGAGGTGAAGAGCACGTCGGCACGGTCGTAGAAGATGTCCTGGGTGCCGTTGCCGTGGTGGTAGTCCACGTCGAGGATGGCCACCCGCTTGGCGCCGGCGTCCAGCAGGGCCTGGGCGGCGATGGCAGCGTTGTTCAGGTAGCAGTAGCCGCCCATGTAGTCGGCGGCGGCGTGGTGGCCCGGCGGACGGCACAGGGAGAACACGCCCCGCGCGCCCTTGCGCAGTTCCGCCTGCCCGGTGAGGGCGACGTTGGCCGAGCTGGTGATGGCCTGCCAGGTGCCGGCGGTGATCGGCGCGCCGGCGTCGAAGGAGTAGTAGCCCAGGCGGCCGTCGATGTCGGTGGGTTCGGCCTGGCGCAGGCGGCGAGTCGGCCAGGCGATGGGCAGCATGTCGTGGTTGCGGCCCTTGGCCTGCCAGTCGCTCCAGGCCGTGCGCAGGAAGTTCACGAAGCCCTCGCTGTGCACCCGCAGGATCGGCTCCAGGCCGAAATCGATGGGCGCCTGCACCGGGCCCAGGTTCACCGCACGGGCGCGGTCCAGCACCATGTCGGCGCGGCTGGGCTTCTCGAAGCAGGGGGTGAACTGGCCGCCGATGAGTTCGTGCTTGCCGTGGTGCAGGTGGTGGTCGTCGCTGTAGATGACGAGCATGTCGTGTCCTCCTTGGGGTCAGTGCTCGGAAAACTGCACCTGCGGCGCCGGACGGCGGAACCCGCGGGTGAAGACGATGAGGTAGATGAAGCCGATGGCGAACCAGGCCAGGCCGAAGACCAGGGTCTGGTGGCTGAGGCTGGTCCACAGCCAGGCGATCAGGCCGAAGCCGATCAGTGGCACCAGCCCGTAGCGGAGCAGGTCGGCCGGGCCGTGGCGCTGGCCGTCCAGCAGGTGGGTGCGGATCACCGCCAGGTTCACCACCGAGAAGGCCACCAGGGCGCCGAAGCTGATCATCGAGGCCAGGGTGCCGAGGTCGATCACCACCGCCAGCAGGGAAATCAGCGACACCAGCAGGATCGCCAGGGTCGGTGTGTGGAAGCGCTGGGACAGGTGCGCGAACACCCGGCGCGGCAGGATGCCGTCGCGGCCCATGCTGTAGAGGATGCGCGACACCGAGGCCTGGGAGGCCAGGGCCGAGCCGGCCGCGCCCGCCACGTAGGCTGCGGTGAAGAAGGCCTGGAGGAAGCCGCCCCCGGCCTTGAGCATCACCTCGGCGGCCGCGGCGTCGGCGTCCTGGAAGTGGCTGCCGGGGAACACCAGCTGGCTGACCATGGCCAGCAGGATGAACAGCACCCCCGCGCCCAGGGTGGTGATCAGGATCGCCCGGGGGATGTCCCTGCGCGGCTCGCGGGCCTCCTCGGCGAGCGTGGACACCGCATCGAAACCGAGGAACGACAGGCAGAGGATCGCCGCGCCCGCCATCACCGGGGCGAAGCCCGCCTGGGAGCCGTCACCCTGCCAGGGCGCCATCCAGTCGATCGGCGCGCCCCCCAGCAGGCGCCAGGCCATGGCCAGGAACACCACCACGAACACCAGCTGGGCGATCACGATCAGGTTGCTCATGCCCGATACCGAGCCGATGCCCAGCAGGTTGAGCACGGTGACCAGGCCGATGGCACCGACCACGAAGACCCAGGCCGGTACTTCGGGGAAAGCGATGTTGAGGAACAGGCCGATCACCAGGTAATTGATCATCGGCAGGAACAGGTAGTCGAGCAGCAGCGACCAGCCGGCGAGAAAGCCGATACCGGGGCCGAAGCTGAGGCTGGCATAGGAGTAGGCCGAGCCGGCCACCGGGTAGCGGCGCACCATGAAGCCGTAGGACAGCGCGGTGAACAGCATCGCCGCCAGGGTCACCACGTAGGCCAGGGCGGTGCGCCCGCCAGTGGTCTCGGTGACCACGCCGTAGGTGGTGAAGACCGTCAGCGGCACCATGTAGACCAGGCCGAAGAAGACCAGGGCCGGCAGCCCGAGGATGCGCCGCAGGCGGGTGCCCTGGGCGCTGTGGACGAAGGCTCCGCTGGCGGAGGCGGTGTCGAGGGTGGACGTGTTCATGGCAGTACCTCGCTGGGCAGCCTGCAGGGCAGGCCGCCAGTCTGGGGAATCGGCGGTTCGGGTCGGGTCCGGGACGATCCGGCGCGTCAGTCGGCGGGCAGTCCGCCGGTCAGCAGGAGGGTGGTGCGGGTCAGGCAAGGCATGGCGGTTTCTCTCTTTCTTCGATGGCCAGCGGGTGCGCCGCATCGGGCAACACCCTCGGGTGCGGCATGCACCGGCCTGTGCATGCCGTGCGGCGACCCGCCGAGGCGGGCCGCTGCGGGATCACTTCTTCAGCTTGGTCCAAACCTTGCTGCGCAGGGACAGCGCCTTGGGCGAGCAGAGCTTGAAGGTCTTCAGGCGGTCCAGCTTGTCCTGCGGGGTGTTGATGGCCGGGTCATCGAACAGCTCCTTCTCCATGAACTGCTCGGAGCCGGCGACGGCGTTGTTGTACTTGGCGAAGTTGGAGGCGGCGGCGATGTTCTCCGGCTGCATCATCCAGTTGATGAAGGCGTGGGCCTCCTCGACGTTGACCGCGTCCTTGGGGATCACCAGGTTGTCGATGAAGACGTGGATGCCTTCCTTCGGATAGACGTAGACCAGGCTGTCGCGCTGGGCATGGGCGCGGTGGTAGGCACCGTTCCACTGCATGTGCATGGCGACTTCGCCGGCGGCCATGCGCTCGATGGTGCCGTCGCTGTTGTACATGGCCAGCAGCGGCTTCTGGCCCAGCAGCAGGTCCTGGATCTTCTTCGCGTCCTTCGGGTCCTCGGTGCACTGGTCGATGGACAGGTAGTGGGACGCGGCGATGTACAGGTCCTCGATGGAGTTCAGCGCCACCACCTTGCCCTTGAGTTCGGCCGGCGGTTCGAAGAAGGGTTTCCAGCTTTCCTCCAGCGCCCCGCCGGGCACCTGCTTGCTGTCGTAGCTGTAGCCGGTGGTGCCCCAGAGGTAGGGCACGCTGTAGTCGTGGGCGGGGTCGAAATCCAGGGTCTGGAAGTTGGGCTTGAGGTTCTTCAGGTTCGGCAGCTTGCTCTTGTCGAATTTCTGCAGCAGACCGTCCTGCACCATGATCTGGATGAAGCTGTCGGAGGGCACCACCACGTCGTAGGCGCCACCGCCGGCCTTCAGCTTGGCCAGCAGGGTCTCGTTGCTGTCGTAGGCGTCCAGGGTGGCCTTGATGCCGGTGTCCTGCTCGAACTTCTTCAACAGCTCCGGCGGGTAGTAGTCGGACCAGTTGGCGAAGTGCAGGGTGCCGGCCGCCTGGGCGGTACCGGCCAGGCCTAGGGTCAGCAGCAGAGACAGGGCGAACGGTGGGGTACGGCTCATGTCGGGCTCCTTGGGCTCAGCGCTTGCGCTGGCCGATGTAGTAGGACAACGCAACGAACGCAATGGAGATCACCAGGATCAGTGAGGAAATGGCATTGATCTTCGGGGAAATGCCCATCCGGATAGAGCTGAAGATGTACACCGGCAGGGTCGTCGAGCCGGCCCCGGCGACGAAGTAGGTGATGACGAAATCGTCCATCGAGATGATGAAGGCCAGCATCGCCCCGGAGAGGATGCCGGGCATCAGCAGGGGGAAGGTCACCTTCCAGAAGGCCTTCCACGGCGAGGCGTAGAGGTCGGCGGCCGCCTCCCCGAGGCGCGGGTCCAGGCCCTCCAGGCGGGCGCGGATCGGCAGGTAGGCGAAGGGGATGCAGAACACCACGTGGGCGATGAGGATGGTGAACAGCGACAGCTTCAGGCCGATGAAGGCGAAGAACATCAGCGTGGCCACCGCAGTGACGATCTCCGGCACCAGCAGCGGCAGGCCCAGTACCCCGCTCATCAGCCCCTGGCCGCGGAAGGTGCGGCCGCGCATGCCCAGGGCTGCCAGGGTCGCCAGGGTGGTGGCGATCAGGGTGGCCAGGCTGGCGACGATCAGCGAATTCTTCGCGGCGCGGACGATCTCCGGGTCATTGGCCACCACCGCGTACCACTTCAGGCTGAAGCTCTCCCAGATGGTCGCCGACTGGCCACCGTTGAAGCTCAGCACCACCAGTACCAGGATCGGCACGTAGAGGAAGGCGAAGAACAGCCAGGCGACGGGGCGCACGCCGGTGAAGCGCCACAGCGGGTTGCGCATGTTCATGGGTGGCCTCCGGCGGCGCCCTTGAAGCGCAGGCTGTAGAGCAGCATGGCCGCCAGCACGAAGCCGAGCAGGGCGAACGACAGGGCGGCACCCAGGGGCCAGTTGTGCGAGGCGCCGAACTGCAGCTGGATGAGGTTGCCGATCATCAGCGACTTACCACCCCCCAGCAGCTCGGGAATGATGTAGTTGCCGAGCGAGGGGATGAACACCAGGATCACCCCGGCCATGATGCCCGGCATGGCCAGCGGCACGATGACCCGGCGCAGGGCGTGGAAGCGGTTGGCACCCAGGTCGAAGGCCGCCTCCACCAGGCGCCAGTCGAGCTTCTCCAGGCTGGTGTAGATGGGCAGCACCATGAACGGCAGGAAGGTGTAGAGCAGGCCGATGATCACCGCCGTGTCCGTGTAGAGGACGCCCAGCACTCCGTCGGTCAGGCCCAGGCCATGCAGGCCGCTGTCCACCAGGCCGCCGTTGCGCAGCAGCAGGATCCAGGCATAGACCCGCACCAGCAGGTTGGTCCAGAACGGCACGGTGACGAGGAACAGCAGCAGGTTGCGCCGGCGTTCGTCCTGCAGGGCCAGGTAGAGCGCCGTGGGGAAGCCGATCAGCAGGCAGCCGGCGGTGGTCATCACCGAGAGCCAGAAGGAGCGCTGGAAGATCTGCAGGTAGTCGGTGTTGAAGGCGAGGCTGTCGTCCAGGTCGCGCTCGTAGAGGAAGTTGATGTACGCCTCCAGCGAGTACTCGCCCCACTTCACGCCGCCGTAGTCGCCCGGCTGCAGGAAGGACACCAGCAGCATGATGCCCAGCGGCAACAGCAGGAACAGCACCAGGCAGAGCATGGCCGGCGACACCAGCGCCAGGCGGCGCCTCAGGTGCCGCGCCTCGGCCAGCACGCGCGGGCTGCTCATCGCGGCAGCACCCGGATGGCGGTGGGCGGGACCTGCACGCGCACGCGGGTGCCGGAGGCCAGGGCATCGCCCGCGCCGTCGCGGTTCTGCCGGCGGACGCGGAAGCCGCTCTGGCCGGCGACCCGCAGCAGGTAGAGGGTGTCGGTGCCGACGTAGACCACGGTTTCCACCTCGCCTTCGAGGTTCCCCGCCGCATCCAGCTCCACCCGCTCCGGGCGGATGGCCAGGGTCACCGGGCCACGGCGTTCGCCTTGCGCAAGACCCAGGCGCTGGCCGTCGCCGAGCAGCAGGCCGCTCTCGCTGGCTTCGGCGTCGAGGAAGTTGGTCTCACCGATGAAGTCGGCCACGGTGCGGTTCACCGGGGCCTCGTAGATTTCGGTGGGCGAGCCCACTTGCAGCACCTGCCCCTTGTTCATCACCGCGATGCGGTCGGACATGGTCAGGGCTTCTTCCTGGTCGTGGGTGACGAAGATGAAGGTGATGCCGGTCTCGTGCTGCAGGCGCTTGAGCTCGATCTGCATCTCCTTGCGCAGCTTCATGTCCAGTGCAGAGAGGGACTCATCCAGCAGCAGCACCTTGGGCTGGCTGGCCAGGGCACGTGCCAGGGCGATGCGCTGTTGCTGGCCGCCGGAGAGCTGGTCGGCGCGGCGCTTGCCCACGTCCGGCAGCTTCACCAGCTGCAGCATGCGTTGCACGGTGGCGTCGATCTCCGCGCGGGGGCGGCCCTGCATCTCCAGGCCGAAGGCGATGTTCTGCGCCACCGTCATGTGCGGGAACAGCGCGTAGCTCTGGAACACGGTGTTGACCGACCGGCGGAAGGGCGGCAGGTCCTGCATTTCCTCGCCATAGAGGCGGATGGCACCGGAGGTGGGTTGCTCGAAGCCGGCGATCAGGCGCAACAGGGTGGTCTTGCCGCAGCCGGAGGGTCCCAGGAGGGTGAAGAACTCGTTGGGGCGGATTTCCAGGGAGACCTCGTCCAGGGCGCGCACGCCGTGCCCCGGGTCGCCGAACTCCATGCACACTCGGTCGATGCTGATCGCGCTGGACATGCTGATCACACGCTCTAAGGGATTGTTCTTATTGGGGTTTGCGGGCGCTGCTGGCCACCCCTGATGGCTTCGATTCTGTCAGCGGCGAGGGAGGGCCAGAACGATAGAAACGGTCAAAAGGGGATAATTCCGGACAACCTGTCGAGGCCTTCTGCACGTCCTACGCGGCGCGCAGGCGAGCGCCCGCCGCTGCGTAGGCAGGCGGTGACGAAATGGGTGGGCGGGCTTTTTCCGAGGGCGTCGGTCAGCGGCGATATTGGCTCGGCGGCTGGCCGCTCCAGCGCTGGAAGGCGTGGCGGAAGCTGGCGGTTTCGGCGTAGCCGAGCTGCTCGGCGATCAGGTAGATCGGCAGGTCCGTCTGCAGCAGCAGGTGGCGGGCCTTCTCGTAGCGCACCTGGTCGAGCAGGCGCTGGTAGCTGGTGTTCATGCGCTGCAGGTGGCGGCGCAGGGTGCGTTCGGAGCGGTGCAGGCGGCGGGCGATGCCGTCGAGGTTGATGTCCTCGGCGAGGTTGTCCTCCAACTGCTCGCGGATCTGCTCCAGCACGTCGTGGCGCTGGGTGAGCTGGGCCGAGAGCCGCTGGCACTGCTGCAGCCCGTGGTGGCAGCTGACCGGGTCGGCCAGGGGCAGCGGGCGGTCCAGCAGGGAGGCGTTGAAGCACAGGGCGGTGTGGGCGGCGCCGAAGTCCACCGGGCAGCCGAGCCGCTCGGTGTAGGCCGCCGCGTGCAGCGGCGGGCGATAGGGCAGCGCCACCCGGCGCGGGCGGATGGCCTCGCCGAGCAGGTCGCGGATCACCGTGAGCAGAGAGGTCAGGCACAGCTCGCTGTTGAACACCATCAGCTCCGGCGCATAGCGGTAGCGTGTGGCCACCAGGCGTGCCTCGGCGCCGTCCTCTTCCAAGGTCAGCTTGAAATAGCTGCCGAGCAGCGCCGAGTGGGTCAGGGCCAGGTTCAGCGCGTCACGCAGGGTGCGGCTGGCGAGCATGGTGTAGCCGAGGATGCCGTAGGCGGAGACGTGCATCCGCAGGCCCAGTGACAGGCCCAGTGCCGGGTCGCGGGTGCAGGCCAGGGCATTGGCGAAGACGCGCAGTTCCTGGGCGTGGTTGATCAGCTTGTCGGGGGTGTCGAGATCGCGGCAGGCGACGCCGCTGCCTTCCAGCAGGCGCGTGCGCGGCACCTCGTCGGCCAATGCCTGGACCGCGAGTGCGACGGTGTGGAGGGTGGTCAGGACCCGTTCGGGTAGCAATGACGCCGCCATGGTTCGTCCCCTTTGGTAACGGTGGGGGCACGGTTCGTGCGCTGTGGTCGGGCATTAAGGTTGGTTTCAGGCTTCACCCTGGCGCACTGCGTTATCCTCGCAGCGCCTCCTGAATCCCCTGAGTCCGTCCCGATGCGCTCCTTCCTGCGTCCCCGTTGGCTGGTTTCCGGCCTGTTGTTCTGTGTGTTCGTGGTGCTGGGCATCGCCGCCCAAGAGTTTCGCCTGTTCGAGCGAGGCTGGTTCAGCTTGCAAGAATGGCGCCACGCCTCGGAATGGCGGGAGCGCTCCATCTGGTTGCCTGACTATCAGGTGACGGTGGAGGCGCGCCCCATCGAGGGGCTGGATGCCGATGTGTCGGCGCTGACCTACGACCCGGAGCGCCACAGCCTGCTCACGGTGACCAACAAGCGTCCGCAGATCATCGAGCTCTCGCTGGACGGCCGCATCGTCCGGCGCATCGACCTGGACGGTTTCGGCGACCCGGAGGCCATCGAATACGTCGCGCCCGGCACCTACGTCATCACCGACGAGCGCCAGCAGCGGCTGATCAAGGTGAAGCTGGACGAGCACACCACCCGCGTCGATGCCGCCGAGTCCCAGCAGCTCTCCCTGGGCATCGGTCTGAACGGCAACAAGGGCTTCGAGGGCCTGGCCTACGACACGGCGGGCCAGCGCCTGTTCGTGGCCAAGGAGCGCGACCCGGTGCGCATCTACGAGATCCACGGCTTCCCCCACACCAACCCGGATAAGCCCTTCGCCGTGCACGTGGTGGATGACCCCGAGCGCGACGCCGGGCTGTTCGTTCGCGACCTGTCGAGCCTGCAATACGACGACCGCAGCGGCCATCTGCTGGCGCTGTCCGACGAGTCGCGGCTGGTGCTGGAAATCAACGCCGACGGCCGCCCCATCAGCACCCTGTCCCTGCTGCGCGGCATGCACGGGCTGAAGGCCAGCGTCCCCCAGGCGGAGGGCGTGGCGATGGATAACGAGGGGAACCTGTACCTGGTGAGCGAGCCGAACCTGTTCTACGTGTTCAGCCGGCCGGCCAGGGATTGAATCCGGGCGCCTCGGGAGAGGCGCCCGGACAGCCCCGTCAGTACCAGGGGCGTTCGACCAGGGGAAGGTCGAGGGATTTGTCGCGGTAGTTCGCCTGGGCGGTCTTGATGTCGCTGCGCAGGGTCTTGGCCTGTTGGACGAGGTCGTTCATTTCTGCCTCCGACGGGCTGTAGCCGGCACCCGCCAGCAGCACCAGGGCCGTTTTGCCGTCCTGGTTGCCATCGGCCAGGGCCACGCTGGCCCAGATGAACGTCTGCTTGAAGTCGCGCTTTAGCAGGTTGAGGGCGGTGGCGTTGCTCTGGCCAAAGGCTGAGCCCGTGCGGGCGTCGGCATCGCACCAGGCCAGCACCTGTTCCGCCTGGGCGGGGTCGCCACGACCCATCTTGCGTTTCAGGGGCGGGGCAAACAGGCGGCAACCCAGTTCGGAAGCGAGTCGATCGCCTTTGGCGGATGTCTCGGCCAGCAGCGCGCGATAGTCGGCCTCGCTGATCAGGGCGCCCTCGCCATCGCCGATGGCGCCGGCCAGGTAGAGCAGCTTCACCCGGGCGTTGCTCTCGGCGTACTGCTCGAATACGGCGCGGCGGCGGGCTTCATCCGCCAGCGCGGGGATGTGGCCGTCGAACAGACCCATGAGGATCGGCGGGTAGCCGTAGGGCCCGTGTTGCGCCAGGTATTCATAGGCCGTAACGACCTTCTCCGGGGCGAGCTTGCCAAGGGTGGGGTTTGCATAGAGGTTGGCCAGCCCCAGGTTGGCGTGCAGGCGGTGGCCTTCCACTGGGTCCTTCTCGGCGACTTCGAGCAGGAGGCGTTCGCCCTGGTCGACGTCCTGGCGGAACGGCGGGTTGCCGTTCAGCAGGGCCAGGCCCAGCAGCAGCTTGGCGGTGTAGGAGCCCTGGCTGGCGCCCTTTTCCAGGAAGTTCTTCGCCTGCTGCACGTCCACCTTCTGGCCGAACTGCGCGTCTTCGACGTAGCGGCTCAGCATGTAGGAGGCGTCGCCGTTGCCGTTGAGGGACGACTGGGTGTAGAGCGCGAAGGCCTTGTTGTAGTCCTGGGCGACGCCGTCGCCACGCTCGTACATCTTGGCCAGCATGTACTGCGCACGGGGCTCCTTGTCTTCGGCAGCGCTCTCCAGCAGCTCATGGGCTTCCTGCAACTGCTGCGCAGCGGTCGTATCGGGGCGGTAGAGGCTGATGGCCTTGTCGGTCTTCTCGATGGGGGTTTCGAAGCAGCCAGTCAGCAGGGCGCACAGCGCCAGGGGGATGAAGGTTTCCTTCTTCATGGCATTCCTTGAGGGGTGGGGGATGTATCGCGGCGCAGAGCCTAACAGAGCCTCAAGACTGATGGCACTTTGATGGTCGATGGCGAGCGTCTGAAGAGGCCGGTGTTGCAGGGCGGGCCCGGCGCGTTGCGCGCCGGGCGCTGTTGGTCAGGCCTTGAGCGTCTTCACGCCTTCGGCGGTGCCGAGCAGCAGCAGGTCGGCCGGGCGGGCGGCGAAGAGGCCGTTGGTGACCACGCCGACGATGGCGTTGATCTGCGCTTCCAGGCCCTTCGGGTCGACGATGGAGAGGTTGTGCACGTCGAGGATGATGTTGCCGTTGTCGGTGACGACACCTTCGCGGTAGACCGGGTCGCCGCCCAGTTTCACCAGTTGGCGGGCCACGTGGCTGCGGGCCATGGGGATGACTTCCACCGGCAGCGGGAAGGCGCCGAGCACCGGCACCAGCTTGCTGGCGTCGGCGATGCAGATGAAGGTGCGTGCCACGGCGGCGACGATCTTCTCGCGGGTCAGTGCGGCACCGCCGCCCTTGATCAGGTTCAGGTGCTCGTCGCTCTCGTCGGCGCCGTCCACGTAGAACTCCAGGGCGTCCACGGTGTTCAGGTCGTAGACCGGGATGCCATGGCCCTTCAGGCGCTGCGCAGTGGCCTCGGAACTGGCGACGGCGCCGTCGAAGGCCATCTTGTGGCGGGCCAGGGCGTCGATGAAGAAGTTGGCGGTGGAGCCGGTGCCGACGCCGATGACGCTTTTGCTGTCGATCAGCGGAAGAATGTGGTCGACGGCGGCCTGGGCGACGGCCTGCTTGAGCTGGTCCTGGTTCATGCGGGGGTCCACGTTGTGAGGGGTATCCGGGGGCGCGCAGTATAGCCGCTCGCCACGGCAAAACCCCGCATCCCGTGTGGTCGGTCGACGGACGCCTGCGGTAGACTCGCAGCTCCCGCCCCGCCCGCCAGTGAAGCCGTGATGCTCGAAGACTACGTCAAGAAGACCCTCACCTCGCGCGTTTATGACGTCGCGGTGGAAACCCCGCTGCAACGCGCGCCACGCCTGACCGAGCGCCTCGGCAACCAGGTGCTGCTCAAGCGCGAGGACCTGCAGCCGGTCTTCTCCTTCAAGATCCGCGGGGCCTACAACAAGCTGGCCCAGCTGTCCGCCGAGGAACTGGCCCGTGGCGTGGTCACCGCCTCGGCCGGCAATCACGCCCAGGGCCTGGCCCTGGCGGCCCGCGAGCTGGGCATCGAAGCCACCATCGTCATGCCGCGCACCACCCCCGAGCTGAAGATCCAGGGCGTGCGCGCCCGGGGCGGCAAGGTGGTGCTGCACGGCGACGCCTTCCCCGAGGCGCTGGCCTACTCGCTGAAGTTGGTGGAGGAGAAGGGCTTCGTCTACATCCACCCCTACGACGACCCCCATGTGATCGCCGGGCAGGGCACCGTGGCGATGGAGATCCTCCGCCAGCACCCGGGGCGCCTGGACGCCATCTTCGTGCCGGTGGGCGGCGGCGGCCTGATCGCCGGCATTGCCGCCTACGTGAAGTACCTGCGCCCCGAGGTGAAGGTGATCGGCGTCGAGCCGGATGACTCCAACTGCCTGCAGGCCGCCATGGCCGCCGGCGAGCGCGTGGTGCTGGGCCAGGTCGGGCTGTTTGCCGATGGCGTGGCGGTGGCGCAGATCGGCCAGCACACCTTCGACATCTGCCGCCATCACGTCGATGAAGTGGTGACCGTCAGCACCGACGAGATCTGCGCGGCGATCAAGGACATCTACGACGACACCCGCTCCATCACCGAGCCCGCTGGTGCCCTGGCCGTGGCGGGCATCAAGCGCTACGTCGAGCGCGAGGGCATCGAGGGCCAGACCCTGGTGGCCATCGACTCCGGCGCCAACATCAACTTCGACCGCCTGCGCCATGTGGCCGAGCGCGCGGAGCTGGGCGAGAAGCGCGAGGCGATCATCGCGGTGACCATTCCCGAGCGCCCGGGCAGCTTCAAGGCGTTCTGCGAGGCCATCGGCAAGCGCCAGATCACCGAGTTCAACTACCGCTACAACACCGACAACGAGGCGCACATCTTCGTCGGCGTGCAGACCCACCCGCTCAACGACCCCCGCGAGGCGCTGGTCAACGGCCTGCGCGAGCAGGGCTTCCCGGTGCTGGACCTGACCGACAACGAGCTGGCCAAGCTGCACATCCGCCACATGGTGGGCGGTCGTGCACCCCGGGTGGAGGACGAGTCGATCTTCCGCTTCGAATTCCCCGAGCGCCCCGGTGCGCTGTTCAACTTCCTCGACAAGCTGGGCGGGCGCTGGAACATCACCCTGTTCCACTACCGCAACCACGGCGCCGCCGACGGCCGCGTGGTGGCGGGGCTGCAGGTACCGGCGGAGGAGCGCCACCTGGTGCCCGAGGCCCTCGCCGCCATCGGCTACCCCTACTGGGACGAAACGGAAAACCCGGCCTACCGGCTGTTCCTCAGCTGAAGCCGCAGACCGGGCGACTACACTGAGCCCGTCGCCCGATTGGAGGAAGGATGATGGACGCTGACCTGCTGCTGGGCCTCAACGGCCTGGCGATCGCCCTGCTGATGGCGGTGGCCCTCCTGCTTTTCTGGTTCGTCCTGCGAGCCTGGCACGGCGCCCTGCCAGGCTGGGCACCGAGCCCGCGCCAGGCCGCGCTGTTCGGCGTGCCGGCCTTGCTGTTGCTGGGCCTCGCTGCGCCCGTGTCCGGCTGGCTGGTGCTGGACCAGCGCGGCATTCCCCTGGGCCTGACTTGGGTACTGGGCAGCAGCCTGCTCTACCTGCTGGCTGGCATCGCCTGGCTGCTGGCCAGTCGCCGCCTGCTGGTGCTGCATGCCGGCCCGGCCGAACTGGCCGCCCCGCGCGGGCGCTTCCTCGGCTTCAGCCTTGGCTATGCCGCCCTGGGCCTGATCCTGCTGCTGGTGATCCTCGGCCTCATCCTCGTGCGGCCGGTCTGACTTGGCGTTCAACCGCATCCTGCTGGTGGGTGCCAGCGGTTTCATCGGCCAGCGTCTGCTGGCCGCTCTCCTTGGTGCGGGCCACAGCCTGGTGGCCACGTCGCGCACCGGCAGCGGGACTCCCTGCCCGGGCGTGGAGTGGCGCGCCCTCGACCTCGAGCGCTTGGCGGACGACCCCGACGGCTTCCCCTGGCCGGCGGGCGTGGACCTGGTGATCAACGCCGCCGGCGCGCTGTTGCCCGATTCCGCACGACTGGAAAGGCTGCAGGCGGATGGGCCCAAGGCTCTCTTCGACCTCGCGGCCCGCCATGGCGCGGCGGTGCTGCAGCTTTCCGCGCTGGGGACGGGTGATCACCCGGATGTGCCCTTCCTGGCCAGCAAGGCGCGGGCGGATGCGCACCTGCTCGGCCTCGGCATACCCGCCGTGGTGCTGCGCCCGTCCCTGGTGCTGGGTGAAGGCGGCGCCAGCAGCGGCTGGCTGGAAGCCCTGGCCTGCCTGCCCGTCGCGCCCCTGCCGGATGTCGGCGCGCGCAGCCGCCCGGTGCATGTGGACGACCTGGCCGGCGCAGTGCTGGCGCTGGTCCTCCACTGGCCGGCACAGCCCTGCGCGGTGCCGCTGGTGGGCCCCGACATCCTTACCCAGGGTGGCCTGCTGGACCTGCTCCGCCGTGTGCGCGGGCGTGGCCCCGGTCGCTGGCTGCGTCTGCCCGGTGCGCTCGCGGCGCTGGGCGCGCGGGCGGCCCGTGGGTTCGGCTGGCGGGCTCTCGACCCTCAACTGATGACCCTGGCACGGCGCGACAACCTCGCCGAGCCGGATGCCCTGGCGGCGCTCTGCGGCTATCGCGCGGTACCCCTGGCCCTGCGCCTGACGGGTGGCTGGCCGCAGCCGGAGCGGGTGATCATCCGCCTGATGCGCCCCGCGATGCTGGCCGTGCTGGCACTGATCTGGCTCGGGACGGCCTTCGTCTGCCTGGGGCCGGGGTACGACTGGGGGCTGCGCATCATGGCCGACATGGGTGTGAACGGCTGGCCGGCGAGCCTGGCGGTGGTCAGCGGTTCGCTGCTGGATGCCGCGCTGGGGCTCGGGCTGCTGGTCCGTCGCTGGCGCGTGCGCGCCTTGCAGGCCCAACTGGGCCTGATGCTGGTCTACACCCTGCTGATCACCCTGCTGCTGCCCCACTACTGGGCCGACCCCTACGCGGCGGTCGGCAAGAACCTGGTGCTCATGGTCGCCACCCTCTGGGTGCTGTGGCTGGAGCCCCCACCACGGACGCCTGCCCGATGAGCCTGTACCTGCTGCTGAAGACCCTGCACATCCTCTCCTCCACCCTGCTGTTCGGCACCGGGCTGGGGTCGGCCTACTACGCCCTGCGGGCCTGGCGCAGCCAACGGCTGGAGGTGATCGCGGTGACCTTCCGCCACCTGGTCACCGCCGATTGGCTGTTCATCGCCACCACGGCGGTGTTCCAGCCCCTCAGCGGGCTGGCGCTGGCGAAGGTGGCGGGCTGGCCGCTGAACCAGTTCTGGATTCTGTGGAGCGTGGGGCTCTACGTATTCGCCGGGCTGTGCTGGCTGCCGGTGGTGTGGCTGCAGATCCGCGTGCGCGACATGGCCGCCCAGGCGCTGGCCGGCGGCCAGGCCCTGCCGGAGCGGGCCTTCCTCTATATGCGCATCTGGTTCGTGCTGGGCTGGCCGGCGTTCATCGCCTTCGTGGCGATCTTCTTCCTGATGGTGGCCAAGCCGCTCTGACGGGCCGCCGGGCGCGGCCCGCGTGGGTCAGCGCAGCGAGATCACTGCCCAGCCACGGGCCTGGGCCTCGGCACGCAGGCGGTCGTCCGGGTCGACGGCCACCGGGCGGCTGACCCGCTCCAGCAGGGGCATGTCGTTCACCGAGTCGCTGTAAAAGCTGGCGTCGTCCAGGCTCAGGCCGTTCTCCGCCAGCCAGCGCTCCAGGCGCACCACCTTGCCTTCGCGGAAGCACGGCACGTCGGTGCTGCGGCCGGTGTAGCGGCCGTCCAGCACCTCGCACTCGGTGGCCAGCAGGTCGTCCACGCCCAGGCGCTCGGCGATCGGGCCGGTGATGAAGCGGTTGGTGGCGGTGATGATCACCAGGCGGTCGCCGGCGGCGCGGTGCTCGGCCAGCAGTGCCTCGCCCTTGGCCAGCAGCATCGGCTCGATGCGGTCGCGCATGAACTCGCGGTGCCAGGTGGCCAACTGCTCCAGGTCGTGGCGGCCGAGGATCTCCTGGCAGAAGTCCTGGTAGGCCTGTACGTCGAGGGTGCCGGCCAGGTAGTCCTGGTAGAAGGCGTCGTTGCGCGCCCGGTAGGTGGAGGCGTCCACCAGGCCGCGTTCGCAGAGGTACTCGCCCCAGGCGTGGTCGCTGTCGCCGCCGAGGAGGGTGTTGTCGAGGTCGAAAAGGGCCAGGCGCACGTCTATCACCTTGCTGGAAGCTGCCGAAGGCCGCGCAGGATACCCCCTTTTCCGGGGGCTGCCCATTGCGTGAAAAGCCCGCATTGCCGCGTTTACAGGCTTTGTGGAACAATGCCGCGACATGCGCAAGCGAGGTTGTCCGCTGTGATCGATCCCGATGGTTTCCGCCCTAATGTCGGCATCATTCTCGCCAATGATGTCGGGCAGGTGCTGTGGGCGCGACGCATCAATCAGGACGCCTGGCAGTTCCCCCAGGGGGGCATCAACCCGCGCGAAACGCCCGAAGAAGCGCTGTTCCGCGAATTGAACGAAGAAGTCGGCCTCGAAGAGCAGGATGTGAAGATCCTGGCATGCACCCGTGGCTGGCTGCGCTATCGTCTGCCGCAGCGCCTGGTGCGCACGCACAGCCAACCGCTGTGCATCGGCCAGAAGCAGAAGTGGTTCCTGTTGCGCCTGAAGTCCGATGAGACCCGGGTGCGCATGGACCTGACCGGCAAGCCCGAGTTCGATGGGTGGCGCTGGGTCAGCTACTGGTACCCGCTTGGACAGGTCGTGACCTTCAAGCGAGAAGTCTATCGTCGCGCCCTCAAGGAACTCGCCCCGCGCCTGCTGGCGCAAGACTGACCCGGAGAAAGGCTACACGGCCATGCTCAATACCCTGCGCAAGATCGTCCAGGAAGTGAACGCCGCCAAGGATCTCAAGGCGGCGCTGGCGATCATCGTGCAGCGGGTGAAGGAGGCCATGGGCAGCCAGGTCTGCTCGGTGTACCTGCTCGACCCCGAGGCCAACCGCTTCGTGCTGATGGCCACCGAGGGTCTCAACAAGCGCTCCATCGGCAAGGTCAGCATGGCCCCCAACGAAGGCCTGGTGGGCCTGGTGGGCACCCGCGAAGAGCCGCTGAACCTCGAGAACGCCGCCGATCACCCCCGCTACCGCTACTTCGCCGAGACCGGCGAGGAGCGCTACGCCTCCTTCCTCGGCGCGCCGATCATCCACCACCGTCGGGTGATGGGCGTGCTGGTGGTGCAGCAGAAGGAGCGTCGCCAGTTCGACGAGGGCGAGGAAGCCTTCCTCGTCACCATGAGCGCCCAGCTCGCGGGCGTCATCGCCCATGCCGAGGCCACCGGCTCCATCCGTGGCCTGGGCCGCCAGGGCAAGGGTATCCAGGAGGCCAAGTTCGTCGGCGTGCCCGGTGCGCCGGGCGCTGCCGTGGGCACCGCCGTGGTGGTGCTGCCGCCGGCCGACCTGGAGGTGGTGCCCGACCGCCCGGTGGATGACATCGAGGCCGAGGTCGCCCGCTTCAAGCAGGCCCTGGAGTCCGTGCGCGAGGACATGCGCCGCCTCTCCAGCAAGCTGGCCAGCCAGTTGCGCCCGGAAGAGCGTGCCCTGTTCGACGTCTACCTGATGATGCTCGACGACGACTCCATCGGCCTGGAAGTGAAGAAGGTCATCCGCTCCGGCCAGTGGGCCCAGGGTGCCCTGCGCCAGGTGGTGATGGAGCACGTCAAGCGCTTCGAGCTGATGGACGACGCCTACCTGCGCGAGCGCGCCTCCGACGTCAAGGACCTCGGCCGCCGCCTGCTCGCCTACCTGCAGGAAGAGCGCAAGCAGAACCTGGTCTACCAGGACAACACCATCCTGGTCAGCGAGGAGCTGTCCCCGGCCATGCTCGGCGAAGTGCCGGAAGGCAAGCTGGTGGGCCTGATCTCCGTGCTCGGTTCCGGCAACTCCCACGTTGCCATCCTGGCCCGGGCCATGGGGATTCCCACGGTCATGGGCGTGGTCGACCTGCCCTATTCCAAGGTCGACGGCATCGAGCTGATCGTCGACGGCTACCACGGCGAAGTCTTCACCAACCCCTCCGAGGAACTGCGCAAGCAGTACGGCGAAGTGGTCGAGGAGGAGCGCCAGCTGGTCAAGGGCCTCGACGCCCTGCGCAGCCTGCCGTGCGAGACCCTCGACGGCCACCGCATGCCGCTGTGGGTCAACACCGGCCTGCTGGCCGACGTGACCCGCGCCCAGGAGCGTGGCGCCGAAGGCGTCGGCCTGTACCGCACCGAAGTGCCGTTCATGATCAACGAGCGCTTCCCCAGCGAGAAGGAGCAGCTCGCCATCTACCGCGAGCAGCTCGCCGCCTTCCACCCGCTGCCGGTGACCATGCGCACCCTGGACATCGGTGGCGACAAGGCGCTGTCCTATTTCCCCATCAAGGAAAGCAACCCCTTCCTTGGCTGGCGCGGCATCCGCGTCACCCTCGACCACCCGGAGATCTTCCTGGTGCAGGTGCGCGCCATGCTCAAGGCCAGCGAAGGCCTGAACAACCTGCGCATCCTGCTGCCGATGATTTCCGGCGTGCAGGAGCTGGAAGAGTCCCTGCACCTGATCCACCGCGCCTGGGGCGAGGTGCGCGACGAGGGCGTGGACATCCCCATGCCGCCGGTCGGCGTGATGATCGAGATCCCCGCCGCCGTGTACCAGACCCGCGAGCTGGCGCGCCAGGTGGACTTCCTCTCGGTCGGCTCCAACGACCTCACCCAGTACCTGCTGGCGGTGGACCGCAACAACCCGCGCGTGGCCGACCTCTACGACTACCTGCACCCCGCCGTGCTCCAGGCGCTGCTCAAGGTGGTCAACGACGCCCATGCCGAAGGCAAGCCCGTCAGCATCTGCGGCGAGATGGCCGGTGACCCGGCGGCCGCCGTGCTGCTGTTGGCCATGGGCTTCGACAGCCTGTCGATGAACGCCACCAACCTGCCCAAGGTGAAATGGCTGCTTCGTCAGCTCAGCCTGAGCAAGGCCCGCGAGCTCCTTGACCAGTTGATGGGCATCGACAACCCTCAAGTCATCCACAGCGCGCTGCACCTCGCCCTGCGCAACCTGGGCCTGGGCCGCGTGATCAACCCGGCCGCGACCATCCAGGCCTGAGCCGCCTCCAGCGGGCGGCTCCGCGTGCCGCCCGACCCGATGCACCGCGCTTGCGGGCATCCAGGAGCTGCCGCTTATGGACGAGCCCTCCGCCACCGACCGCGATGTGGAACGCACCCTGCGCCACGCCCTGGAGATCGTCAGCGACGGCATATGGGACTGGGACATGCGCAGCGGCCACGTCACCCGCAGCCCCGGCTGGTACGCCATGCTCGGCTTCCCCCGCAACAGCCTGCCCGAGGACGTCGACACCTGGGAGAACATCATCCACCCCGACGACCTGCCTCGCGTCATGCAGAGCTTCAACGCCTACCTGGAAGGCCGCTCCGAGGTCTATGAAGAGGAATACCGCTGCCGCTGCCAGGACGGCCGCTACCTGTGGATCAGCGATCACGGGCGCTTCGTCGAGTTCGACGAGGACGGCCAGCCCACCCGCATGATCGGCGCCCACCGGGACGTCCACCAGCGCAAGCTCGCCGAGCTGGAACTGCAGCAGCGCAACCAGGAACTGCTGCGCATCAATGGCGACCTGGAGGCCCTGGTGGCCTGCCGCACCGAGGCCCTGGCCCAGGCCAACCGGGCCCTGGCCGAGCAGGTGGAGGCCGCCATCCGCCTCAGCGAGACCGACCCGCTCACCGGCATCGCCAACCGCCGCTGCTTCGAGACCCGGCTGCAGCGGGAATGGCAGCGCTTCCAGCGGCACCACTGCCCCACCGGCCTGGTGATGCTGGACCTCGATCACTTCAAACGCATCAACGACGAGCACGGCCATGCCGAAGGCGACCGCATCCTCCAGGCCGTGGCCGAGCAGATTCGGGCTGTGTTGCGAGAGGAGGACTGCTTCGCCCGTTGGGGCGGCGAGGAATTCATCCTGCTGCTGCCGGACACCGGCCCCGAGGCCCTGCTGCAGCTGGCCTGGCGTCTGCACCGGCGGATTCCCGAGGCCGGGACGGACCTGCCCCGGCGTCTCAGTGCCAGCTTCGCCGTGGCCAGCCTGGTGGCGGGCGAGGACATCACCGCCCTGCTCAAGCGGCTGGACGACGGCCTCTATCGCGCCAAGCAGCAGCGCGACTGCGTCATCGTCTGCCCGTCGCCCTAGCGGGTGCGCAGGTTCAGGTGCACATCGTCCAGCGGCTTGCCGAACGGGCCGAAGCCGCGCTCCACCACCTCGCGGCTGCCGTCCCCGCGCACGATCAGGGCCGTCGTGGCGCGGGTGCCATAGGTGCGGCTGGCGATGAACACCGGCGACAGCATGCGCTCGGTCTCCAGCCCGACGCCGGTGTCCGGCAGGGTCGCGTCCGAGGCCGGCTGCGGGTCGTGCATGAGGTTGAGCAGGTCCGCCGGGCGCACCACGTCCAGGCACTCGGCCAGGGCAGCCTTGGTCTTGCGCACCTTCGGCCAGGGGGTGTCGAGGTCGGCGTTGGACAGCCCGTAGAGCCCCGCCTCCAGGCGGCGCGGGCCGGGGCCTCGGGAGTGCAGGAACCACAGCTCGTGGCCGTCGCCCACCAGCAGGTTGAAGCCCGCGTAGTCCGCCGCGCGCCGGTGCGCCTCGGCCATGAAGGCCTCCGGAGTCTGGGTGCCGCCGAGGAAGCCCACGCACAGCTCGCCCCGTGAGCGACCGGTGGCCGGATGGCGTGGGTCGCGGATGTTGGTCAGCGCCGCGAAGCGCCCGCCCTGCCCCAGGCCGAGCCAGGTGCCGCCGGCTTCCAGGTCACGCCCGGCATGCAGGCCCGGCACGTCGTGCCAGGCGCCGAGGGCGCGGGTCGGTCGCTCGTAGAACTCGTCGCGATTGGCGGCCAGTACCAAGGGGGTGGCATGTCCTGGGCGCCAGGCGAAGGTGATCAGGCACATGGTGAGGCTCCTTCTCCGTGATCCTCGGCCGAGTCTAGGGGCTGTAGGAAAAGGCGTCGAGAATACCGACGATTCGCGCAGCGGGGCGGGAACGGCCGTCGCCCTGATTGGAGCGGCAAGCGGCCTTCCGTTACCATGCCGCTTTGCTTCCGGGGGTGTCGCTTGGAATTCCTGCTCTACCTGGTGCTCGGCGCCTTCGCCGGGGTGCTGGCCGGCCTGTTCGGCGTCGGCGGCGGCATGATCATCGTGCCGGTGCTGGTGTTCAGCTTCACCGCCCAGGGGTTCGATCCGAGCGTCCTCACCCACCTGGCGGTGGGCACCTCCCTGGCGACCATCATCTTCACCTCGATCAACGCCGTGCGCGAACACCACCGCAAGGGCGCGGTGCGCTGGGCGATCTTCGCCTGGATGACCCTGGGCATCCTGCTCGGCGCCGCCATCGGCGCCTACACCGCCAAGCTGATCCAGGGCCCGATGCTGCAGAAGATCATCGGCTGCTTCGCCATCCTGGTGTCCCTGCAGATGGCCCTCGACTTCAAGCCCAAGGCCAGCCGTGACGTGCCCGGCAAGCCCGGCCTCACCGCCGCCGGCGTGTTCATCGGCTGGGCCTCGGCGATCTTCGGGATTGGCGGCGGCTCCCTCACCGTGCCCTTCCTCAGCTGGCGCAGCGTGCCGATGCAGCAGGCCGTGGCCACCTCCTCCGCCTGCGGCCTGCCGATCGCCATCGCCAGCGCCCTGTCGTTCATGGTGCTGGGCTGGAACCACGAACACCTGCCGCCGCACAGTGTCGGATACGTCTACCTCCCGGCGCTGGTGGGGATCGCCCTCACCAGCATGTTCTTCGCCCGCCTGGGCGCGCGCCTGGCCCACCGGCTGCCCCCGCGCCTGCTCAAGCGCCTGTTTGCCCTGCTGCTGTTCGCGGTCGGGCTGAGTTTTCTGATCTAAGGAGTCGTGATGCTGGCTTATCCCCAGATCGATCCGGTGGCGTTCAGCCTCGGACCCCTGAAAATCCACTGGTACGGGCTCATGTACCTGATCGGCATCGGCGGTGCCTGGTTGCTGGCCTCGCGCCGGCTGGAGCGCTTCGACCCGACCTGGACCAAGGAGAAGCTCTCCGACCTGGTGTTCTGGGTCGCCCTCGGGGTGATCGCCGGCGGGCGCCTGGGCTACGTGCTGTTCTACGACCTGCCCGCCTACCTGGCCAACCCGCTGCTGATCCTCGAAGTCTGGAAAGGCGGCATGTCCTTCCATGGCGGCCTGATCGGCGTGATGCTCGCCACCCTCTGGTTCGGCAAGCGCAACAACAAGAGCTTCTTCCAGCTCATGGACTTCATCGCCCCGCTGGTGCCCATCGGCCTCGGCGCCGGGCGCATCGGCAACTTCATCAACGCCGAGCTGTGGGGCAAGGCCAGCGACGTGCCCTGGGCGATGATCTTCCCCACCGACCCGGCGCACCTGCCGCGCCACCCGTCGCAGCTCTACCAGTTCGCCCTGGAAGGCGTCGCGCTGTTCGTCATCCTCTGGTTCTACTCGCGCAAGCCGCGCCCGACCATGGCGGTTTCCGGGATGTTCGCGCTGTTCTACGGCATCTTCCGCTTCGCCGTGGAGTTCGTCCGCGTACCGGACGCCCAGCTCGGCTACCTGGCCTTCGGCTGGGTCACCATGGGCCAGATCCTCTGCCTGCCGATGATCATCGGCGGCCTCGCACTGATCGTCTGGGCGCACCGTCGTGAAGCCGCCCAAGGAGTCACCCCGTGAAGCAGTACCTCGACCTGATGCGCCTGGTGCGCGAAACCGGCACCTTCAAGAGCGACCGCACCGGCACCGGCACCTACAGCGTGTTCGGCCACCAGATGCGCTTCGACCTGGCCGAGGGCTTCCCCCTGGTGACCACCAAGAAGTGCCACCTGAAGTCCATCATCCACGAGCTGCTGTGGTTCCTGCAGGGCGACACCAACATCCGCTACCTCAAGGAAAACGGTGTCTCCATCTGGGACGAATGGGCTGACGAGAACGGCGACCTGGGCCCGGTCTACGGCTACCAGTGGCGCAGCTGGCCGGCGCCCAACGGTGAATCCATCGACCAGATCGCCAAGCTGATCGAGATGATCCGCAAGAACCCCGACTCGCGCCGCCTGATCGTCTCCGCCTGGAACCCGGCCCTGGTGGACCAGATGGCCCTGCCGCCCTGCCACGCGCTGTTCCAGTTCTACGTGGCCGACGGCAAGCTCAGCTGCCAGCTGTACCAGCGCTCGGCGGACATCTTCCTCGGCGTGCCCTTCAACATCGCCAGCTACGCCCTGTTGACCCTGATGGTGGCCCAAGTCTGCGACCTGGCCCCCGGCGAGTTCATCTGGACCGGCGGTGACTGCCACCTGTACGCCAACCACATCGAGCAGACCGACCTGCAGCTCACCCGCGAGCCGCTGCCGCTGCCCACCATGAAGCTCAACCCCGAGGTGAAGGACCTGCTGGCCTTCAAGTTCGAGGACTTCGAACTGGTCGGCTACCAGGCCCACCCGCACATCAAGGCCCCGGTCGCCGTCTGACCCCCCGGCCGGGGCGCCCGCCCCGGCCCGCCTGCTCCAGGACAGCCCGCCATGAACGCCCCGCTCGCCGCCCTGCTCACCGGCCTCGTCGGCCTCTGGACCCTCGCCGCCCATGCCGAGCCCGCCCAGGGCGGCTTCGTCGCCTCGCAGCGTTGCGAGGCCTACCAGTCGATCCGCAAGCGCAGCAACCCCGATGGCGCCACCCTGCAACCGGGGCAGCGCTACCGGGTGGTGGAGGTCAACAAGCGGGACTACGACTGGCTGCGGGTGCGCTTGCCGGACAACGCCACGCCGCTGCGCTGGGTGCCGGTCGGCTGCGGCCAGGTGGAAGACCTCAGCCTTGGCGCCCGCCAGGGCACCGGGAATGCCGCCCAGGGCGGGGTCTGCAACGTGCCGGGCCAGCATGACGGCTACGTCCTTGCCGCCACCTGGCAGCCCGGCTTCTGCGAGCACGTCGCCTACAAGGGGCGCAAGCCGGAGTGCGACGCCCTGGCCAGCGGTGACCTGCAACTGAACCACCTCACCCTCCACGGCCTCTGGCCCAACCGCCAGGCCTGCGGCACCCGCTACGGGCACTGCGCAGGGCCGGCGCTGGTGCTGGACGAAAGCACCCGCGCGACCCTGCGGCCGTGG
Source organism: Pseudomonas sp. SLBN-26 (assembly GCF_006715895.1). Classification (NCBI taxonomy): domain Bacteria; kingdom Pseudomonadati; phylum Pseudomonadota; class Gammaproteobacteria; order Pseudomonadales; family Pseudomonadaceae; genus Pseudomonas; species Pseudomonas sp. SLBN-26. The sequence continues at coordinate 4,066,804 of NZ_VFOB01000001.1, read as the reverse complement.
ATGCCCAACGTCGGCTACGGCGACGACTTCAGCCGCTACCAGTGGGAGAAGCACGGCACCTGCCAGACCGACATGGACGCCAACGCCTACTTCCGCCGCGCCGCCGAGCTGGTGCGTCAGCTGGATGCCACCCGCGCCGGGCAGTACATCGCCAGCAACGTCGGCGGCGCCATCTCCCAGGCCGCGTTCTACCAGAAGGTCAGTGAGGAGTTCGGCAACCCCCGGGCCGGCAACAACTTCCTGCTGGTGTGCACCCGGGGCGGCTATCTGCAAGAGGTGCGGGTGAGCCTGCCCCGCGCGCTCAAACCCGCCGACAGCCTGGTGGGGGTGATGGATGGCCAGTTCGCCGAGCGCCGTCCCGGTGACCGCAATGCCTGCCGGGACGATCGCGTTCTCATCGAGGCCCCGGGCCTCTAGCCGCCCACGCCAACGTTCTTAAGCGGCCAGTTCGGCTGCCAGGCGCTCCAGCTCGGCCTGGCGCTCGGCCTGCTCCAGCTCCGCGCCGGGGTTCAGCGAGGACCATTCCGGGTGGGCCCGCGCCTTGCCCAGGGCGGCAGGCAGCTTGCCCTGGCGCCATTGCTCGTCCGCCGGCGCGTCCACGCGAATCGCTTCGAGCGCCGCATGGCCGCGCAGCTCCAGTGCCCGCAGCAGTTCCATCTGGCGCAGCGCCAGGAGCCGCAGTATGCCGTCGTCCACCGTCAGTTCGCGATGCCCGCGCAGCTTGCCCAGCAGGCGCTGGCCGTAATGCCCGACCGTCTGCCAGGCGCCGCCGGCCAGTGCGCCGATGGCGGCCGCAGCCCCCAGGGTCAGCCCGCCCACCAGCAGGTCCACCCCGGCACCGGCCGCCGCGCCTGCGGCCACGCCGCTGCCCAGGCGCACGCCGAGCTGGCGCAGGGTTTCCGGGTTGAACAGGTCATCACCCCAGCGCCCGTCCAGCAGCGGCAGGTCGCTGGCGGCGGCATCCTCCCGGCTGAAGGCGTACAGCCGCAGCAGGGCTTCCACGCAACGCTGCTCGCGCTGGCGCACCTGCTGGCGCAAGGCTTCGGTGGCAGCCTGCAGGGCCTCGGCCTCGGTGGCCACGCTGCGGCGGCAGGCCGCCACGTCCAGCAGCAGCTCGGCCACCAGGCGCTCACCGGCCTGGCGGCGCAGGTGGCGCTGGGCCTGCTGGTCGTCCACCAGCCGCTGCAGTTGCGGGCGGCCCCGCTCCAGCAGCAGGGCCAGGCTGTCGTAGAGGCGCGGCTCGCCGTCCAGCGGCGGCGCCACGCTGTCGAAGCGCACCAGGGCGTGCAGGCCCAGCCGGGCCAGGGCCTCGCGCCAGGGCTCGCCGCGCTGGTCGTGGCCGGCCACGAAGTTCAGCACCGGCAGCAGCGGCCGGCCGCACATGGCCAGCACCGCCAGCTCGTCGCGGTACTTGGCCAGCACCGGCTCGCGGGCGTCGATGACGTACAGGCCGGCGTCGGAGGCCATCAGCTGGCGCAGCACCTTGGCTTCCTGCTCGAAGCGCTGGCGCGCCTCGGCGCTGTCGAGGAAGCGCGCCAGGCGGGCCGGGCCGTCCAGCCGCTCGCCGGGGCGGTCCAGGCGCTCCAGGTAGTCCAGCAGGGCGATGGCGTCCTCCAGGCCGGGGGTGTCGTACAGCTCCAGCAGTGGCTGACCGTCGACGGATAGCCGCGCGCCCTCGACATGGCGGGTGGTGCTGGGGCGGTGGGAGACCTCGCCAAAGCTGCGGTCCCGCAGCAGGGTGCGCAGCAGCGAGGTCTTGCCGACGTTGGTGTGGCCGACCACGGCCAGGCGCAGGGGCTCAGTCATGGCCATGCTCCAGCCAGTGGAAGGGAGCGCTGTCGGCGTGGCGCAGGCCCTGGCGGTCGAGGGCCTGGTGCCATTCCTCCAGGCGCCGGCTGTCCAGCGCCTCGCCGGCCGGGGCCGGCAGCAGCCAGACCCGGGCCTCGACGGTGCTGCGCGCCAGTTCGCCGATCAGCGCCAGGGTGCCCCGGTCCGGCGAGCGGCGCGGGTCGCAGGCGATCGCCAGGCGCTGGGGCGGGAAGCGGCTGAGCTGGTCCAGCAGGCGCTGGCGCTGCTCGCGGCTGTCCAGCACCCCGGCGTCGTCCACGCCCTTGGGCAGCGCGGGCGGCCAGGGGCGGCTGTCGTCCAGTTCGATCCCCACCAGCAGGGCACCCGCCCCTTCGAAGGGCAGTGTGGCCTCGGTCATCGGCCCTTGGGGACCGGGGTCGGCGTCCACCACGCCCAGGCGTTGGCTGGCCGGGTTGAGGCGTTCGCGCAGCAGGGCATAGCCGGGCAGGCCGGGCTCAACCGCCAGCCAGGCGCGGCCACGGCTCCAGCGCCATAGGCACAGCAGCATCAGGCCCAGGCGCGGCAGCAGGCCGTAGACCAGGGTGACCCCCAGCAGCCAGCCGGACCAGGCCTGGCGGGGCGCGGCGTCGGCGAGCATGTCGCTGCTGGCGCGGATGGTGTCGCTGTCCGGCAGGCTGAAGCCGAGCAGCGCCGGCAGGGCGCCGAGGCCCTGGGTGAGGGCGACGAAGGTGTCGCTGCCGAGCAGCGTGGTTTCCCAGACGAAGCCATAGCGGCGGGTGGAAAGCAGGGCCAGCAGGGTCAGCAGCGCGGTGCCCAGCACCAGCGTCCAGAAACCATGGACCAGCACGCCCAGGCCCCAGCGCGTCAGGCGGCGGCGCTGCAGCATCACCAGCAGCGCCGGGCCCAGCTGGGCGGCCGCGGCATCCCGCGAGAGGCGTGCGCACAGCCACCACCACAGGCGGCCGAGGGCGCTGGCGTGGCCGCCGGCCAGGATGCCCAGGCTCCAGCCCAGCAGGGTCAGCAGGTGCAGGCCGAGCAGCCCGCCCAGGGCCCAGAACACGTTGACCGGGCGCTGCCCGTCGCCCAGGGCCGCTGCCGCCAGGGTGGCGCCGCTGGCCAGGGCCAGCAGCACCAGGGCCCAGGCCGCCAGGCGGGCGCCTTGCAGCCAGTGGACGAGGGCGCCGAGCTGGCCGTCGCGCTGGGCGAGGAACAGCGCACGGGCCTGGATGCGCTGGGCGAGGTCGCCCTCGCCGGCGTTGGCGCGGCGGTTGGCTTCGCTGTCCTCCAGCGGGCCGGCGTGCTCTTCGCGCAGGCGGATCGCTTCGGTGAGCCAGAGGCGTTGCAGATCGGTGAGGGTGGGGTTCGCGGAGTCGGTCACGCGGCTTCTCTTCCCATGGGACGAGGCAGAAGCATAACCGCTGATGCCAGGGGTGGTGCAGCGGGCGGCCGGTGGACCGCCCGCCTGGGGGCGCGCTACGGTGCCGCGCGCCCGTCGCGGACCTGCACGGCCAGGTCCGGCTGGTCGATGAACAGCCCGTCGATGCCGGCGTCGAGGAAGGCGCGGATCTCTGCCTGGATGTCGCCCCGTGCCTGCGGGTCGCTGCCCTGGCGCAGGTTGGTGGGCAGGAAGGCGTTCTCCGCGCGGAAGGTGTAGGGGTGCACCTTGAGGCCCGCCGCATGGGCGTCGGCGACGAAGCGGGTGGGCTGGCCGAGGTTGCCGGCGCTGTCGCGGGGGATGATATAGCCCTTCTCCGGCCCGACCCCGGCGGCGTAGCGGGCGACGGCGCGCAGCCCTTCGGGGCTGGCCATCCGTGCATAGGTCAGGCCGGTACCCAGCACCTGCTGGTCATAGGGCTGGCCGCTGCCGTACAGCTGCACCAGGCGCAGGCTGCTCTGCCGGGCGATGCGCTGCAGGTTGTCCACCTCGAAGGACTGGATGTACACCGGCGCGCGGCGGTCGATGTAGCCGTTGCGTTGCAGGGTGCGCAGCAGCGGCTTCTCCATGGCCAGGCCGAGCTGCTGGAAGTGGGTGGGGTGCTTGGTCTCGATGTACAGGCCGATGCGGCGCTGCTGGCTGAGCTGGAGGCTTTTCACCAGGTCGATGATCTCCTGCAGGGTGGGGATCTCGAAGGCACCGTCCAGGCGCGCATTGCCGGGGCGCACCTGGGGGATGCGCTCGATGGCGCGCAGGGTCTTCAGCTCGGCCAGGGTGAAATCCTCGCTGAACCAGCCGGTGAGCGGCACGCCGTCGACGCTCTGGGTGCGCTTGCGGTCGGCGAACTCGGGGTGGCGGTTGACGTCGGTGGTCAGCCCCAGCTCGTTGTCATGGCGGGCCACCAGGTGGCCGTCGCGGGTCATCACCAGGTCCGGCTCCACGTAGTCGGCGCCTTGCAGGGCGGCCAGGGCGTAGGACGCCAGGGTGTGCTCCGGCACGTAGCCGCTGGCGCCGCGATGGCCGATCACCAGGGGCTGGCCCTCGGCGCGCGCCGGGGCGCGACTGGCCTGGGGCTGCTGGGTGGCCCAGTCGAGGGCGGATTGCACCGGGTCCGGTGCGGCGAAGGTGCAGAGGGGCAACGTCAGGCTGCAGGCCGCCAGCCAATGCCGCAGGGTCGGGGTGGATGCCATGGGGCGTCTCCTTGCGGTAGGGAAGCGCAAGCCTGCGGCAGGATAGATGACGGTTTGTCGTGCGCCGCCCGGGCATGTGTTGCCGGGCGTGACACCGTTGGCGGCGACAGAAGGAAAGGCCGGCTGGCGGTGGCCATGGCCTCTGGTATTCTCGCCGCCATGAAAAAGACCCTCCCCCTCGCCCTCATCGCCGCCCAGGCCCGCAACCGGGTCATCGGCCGCGACAACCAACTGCCCTGGCACCTGCCGGCGGACCTCAAGCACTTCAAGGCCCTGACCCTGGGCAAGCCCATCATCATGGGCCGCAAGACCTGGGACTCCCTGGGCCGCCCGCTGCCGGGGCGCCTGAACCTGGTGGTCAGCCGCCAGGCCGGCCTGCAGCTGGAGGGCGCCGAGGTGTTCGCCAGCCTGGAAGAGGCCGTGGCCCGCGCCGAGGTGTGGGCCCGCGAGGAGGACGCCGAGGAAGTGATGCTGATCGGCGGCGCCCAGCTCTACGCCCAGGGCCTGGCCCATGGCGACCGCCTGTACCTGACCCAGGTGGAGCTGGAACCGGAAGGCGATGCCTTCTTCCCCGAGGTGCCCGCTGCCGACTGGCACCTGGCTTCCAGCATCGAGTACCCCGTCAGCGACACCACCCCCGCCTACGCCTTCCAGGTGTGGGAGCGGCGCTGAGCCGGTTGGCACAGCGCGGGTGGACGTAAGAAACGACGTCCACCCCATGCCCGGATCAACCCTTTAGGCGGGCCGGGCGCCCCCGTTCAGATGTCCAGCTCGCGCAGTTCCGCGCGGACTCGCCCGTCCTCGATCAGCAGCGACCCCACCGCTATCGGCAGCTTGAAGCGCCGGGGCCCGGCGCTGCCCGGGTTGATGTGGAGGATGCCGTCGCGCTGGGTGATCAGCGGCTTGTGGGAGTGGCCGGTGACGATGGCGTCGACGCCGCGCGTGGCGAGGTCGGCGGGGATGTCGGCTTGGTCGTGGACCAGGTAGAGGTGGACCCCACCCAACTGCAGGCTGAGGTCGTGGGGAATGGCCTGGGCCCAGTCCTGGGTGTCGTTGTTGCCGCGCACCACGCTGAGGGGCGCGAGCTGGCGCAGGGCGTCGAGGACCTCGGGCTTGCCGATGTCACCGGCGTGGAGGATGTGGTCGCAGCCTTCCAGGGCCGCCAGGGCCTGGGGCCTCAGCAGGCCGTGGGTGTCGGCGATCAGGCCGATGCGCAGGGTCATGGAAGGGGCCTCGTGGGGGAACGAGGCCCATTCTGCCTCACGCGGCGGAGCGCGGGGTTTCCGGCAGGAACCAGTTCAGCACCAGGGCGCACAGGCCGCCGGTGGCCACGCCGGACTCCAGCACGTTGCGCACCGCTGCCGGCATGTGGGCGAGGAACTCCGGCACCTGGGACACCCCCAGGCCCAGGGCCAGGGACACGGCGATGATCAGCAGTGCGCGGCGGTCCAGCTCGATGCCGGCGAGGATGTTGATGCCCGAGGCGGCCACGGCGCCGAACATCACCATCACGGCGCCGCCGAGCACCGGTTCGGGCATGGCCTGGAGCACGCCGGCCACGGCCGGGAACAGGCCCAGCAGGATCAGCATCAGGGCGATCCAGCCGCCGATGTGACGGCTGGCGATGCCGGTGAGCTGGATCACCCCGTTGTTCTGGGCGAACACCGAGCTGGGGAAGGTATTGAGCACGCCGGCCAGCAGGGAGTTGGCGCCGTTGACCAGCACGCCGCCCTTGATCCGTTGCATCCACAGCGGGCCTTCCACCGGTTGGCGGGAGACCTTGCTGGTGGCGGTGACGTCGCCGATGGCTTCCAGGGAGGTCACCAGGTAGATGACCAGCATCGGCACGAACAGCGACCAGGAGAAGCCCAGGCCGAAATGCAGCGGGGTCGGCACCTGGATCAGCGGTGCCTCGTGCATGCCGCTGAAGTCCAGGCGGCCCAGGGCGCCGGCCAGGGCGTAGCCCACCAGCAGGGCGATGACGATGGCGCAGCTGCGCATCCACACCACCGGGATGCGGTTGAGCACCAGGATCACCGCCAGCACGGTGCCGGAGAGCAGCAGGTTCTCGCCGTTGGCGAAGGTGCCGTTGGCCATGGCGCCGAAGCCGCCGCCCATGCTGATGAGGCCGACCTTGATCAGGGTGAGGCCGATCATCAGCACCACGATGCCGGTCACCAGTGGGCTGATCAGGCGCTTGATGAACGGCAGGATGCGCGACACGCCCATCTCGATGAAGGCGCCGGCCATGACCACGCCGAAGATCGCCGCCATCACCGCTTCCACCGGGGTGCCCTGCTTGACCATCAGCGCGCCGCCGGCGATCAGCGGGCCGACGAAGTTGAAGCTGGTGCCCTGGACGATCAGCAGCCCGGCACCGAAGGGGCCGAAGCGGCGGCACTGCACGTAGGTGGCGATGCCGGAGACCACCAGGGACATGGAGACGATGAGGTTGGTGTCGCGGGCCGACACGCCCAGCGCCTGGCAGATCAGCAGGCCGGGGGTGACGATGGGGACGATGATCGCCAGCAGGTGCTGCAGGGCAGCCAGGATCGCCGCCAGCGGGCGTGGCTTGTCCTCCAGGCCGTAGACCAGTTCGTTGCGGGACTCGGGGGCGGAGGGGGTTTCCAGTGGGGTCATGGTGGGGGCGGCCGGCGAAAAAGCGGCGATTCTACCTGAATGGTCAAGTGCGGCGAGGGGCGTTGAGCGCTTCGTAGGAGCGAGCTCTGCTCGCGAACCGCCTGCTGCGGACGCGTCTGTGTAGGGGCGAATTCATTCGCCCGCTTCCGGCCGGGCATGGGGCCGCAGCACGGCCTTGGGCGACTGAAGTCGCCCCTACATGACAGGTGCACCCTACGGAGCACTGAAGGCGCGAATGATCAGGCTCGTTTCGCGGTTATCGGTGGAGCGTTGGCACCGGTCCAGTGCATCGATCATGCGTTGTAGCGTGGGCTGTGGGTCTATGCCGAGTTCGGCCAGGGCGTCGAGCTCGTCGAAGTCTTCCAGAACCTCCATCAACTCCGTGCTGATAGAGGTGGTTGCCAGGGCGTTGCGCAATACAGGGCGGCCCAGGGACCAGATTCCGGTCTCCGCAGTCAGGGCGCCGCTCTTGATGCCTTCGAGAATTCCTCTCGCAAGCGAGGCGATGTAGAACTCGACGGCGTTCTCTTCGAATTCGAGCTTCAGGTTCTGCATGAGGTCCGGCAGGCTCCTGATGAACAGCAATGGGAATAAAAAGCCCGGCACGAGGCCGGGCTTTTCCGTTCGCAGGCAGCGCTTACAGGTCTTCCAGCATCGCCTTGTTGCGCACGGCGCCCTTGTCGGCGCTGGTGGCCAGCAGGGCGTAGGCCTTGAGGGCGGTGGAGACCTTGCGGGCGCGGGGCTGCGCGGGTTTCCAGCCTTTCTTGTCCTGCTCGACGCGGCGGGCGGCCAGCTCTTCATCGGACACCAGCAGGTTGATGCTGCGGTTGGGGATGTCGATCAGCACCTTGTCGCCGTCCTTCACCAGGCCGATGGCGCCACCGGCGGCGGCTTCAGGGGAAGCGTGGCCGATGGACAGGCCCGAGGTGCCGCCGGAGAAGCGGCCGTCGGTGAGCAGGGCGCACTGCTTGCCCAGGCCCTTGGACTTCAGGTAGCTGGTGGGGTACAGCATTTCCTGCATGCCCGGGCCGCCTTTCGGGCCTTCGTAGCGGATGATGACGATGTCACCCGGCTTCACTTCGTCAGCGAGGATGCCCTTCACGGCGCCGTCCTGGCTTTCGAAGATCTTCGCGGTGCCTTCGAACACATGGATGGACTCGTCCACGCCGGCAGTCTTCACCACACAGCCGTCCAGGGCGATGTTGCCGTAGAGCACGGCCAGGCCGCCCTCCTGGGAGTAGGCATGCTCGACGGAGCGGATGCAGCCGTTGGCGCGGTCGTCGTCCAGGCTGTCCCAGCGGGTGCTCTGGCTGAAGGCGACCTGGGTCGGGATGCCGGCCGGGCCTGCCTTGAAGAAGGTGTGCACGGCTTCGTCGTCGGTCTGGGTGATGTCCCACTGGGCGATGGCGTCGGCCATGCTCGGGCTGTGCACTGTGGGCACGTCGGTGTGCAGCAGGCCGCCACGGGCCAGCTCGCCGAGGATGCTGAAGATGCCGCCGGCACGGTGCACGTCTTCCATGTGGTACTTCTGGATGTTCGGCGCCACCTTGCACAGCTGCGGCACCTTGCGCGACAGGCGATCGATGTCGCGCAGGTCGAAGGCCACTTCCGCCTCCTGGGCGGCGGCCAGCAGGTGCAGGATGGTGTTGGTGGAGCCGCCCATGGCGATGTCCAGGGTCATGGCGTTCTCGAACGCCTTGAAGTTGGCGATGTTGCGCGGCAGCACGGAGGCGTCGCCTTCGCCGTAGTAGCGCTGGCACAGCTCGACGGCCAGGCGGCCGGCACGCAGGAACAGCTGCTCGCGATCGCTGTGGGTGGCCAGGGTGGAGCCGTTGCCGGGCAGCGACAGGCCCAGGGCCTCGGTCAGGCAGTTCATGGAGTTGGCGGTGAACATGCCGGAGCAGGAACCGCAGGTGGGGCAGGCGCTGCGCTCGTACTCGGCGACCTTCTCGTCGGAGCAGGAGTCGTCGGCGGCCACCACCATGGCGTCCACCAGGTCGAGGCCGTGATTGGCCAGCTTGGTCTTGCCGGCTTCCATCGGGCCGCCGGAGACGAACACCACGGGGATGTTCAGGCGCAGGGCGGCCATCAGCATGCCGGGGGTGATCTTGTCGCAGTTGCTGATGCAGACGATGGCGTCGGCGCAGTGGGCGTTGACCATGTACTCCACGGAGTCGGCGATGATCTCGCGGCTCGGCAGGGAATAGAGCATGCCGTCGTGGCCCATGGCGATGCCGTCGTCCACGGCGATGGTGTTGAATTCCTTGGCCACACCGCCGTGCTTCTCGATCTCGCGGGCGACCAGCTGGCCCAGGTCCTTCAGGTGCACGTGGCCGGGCACGAACTGGGTGAAGGAGTTGGCGATGGCGATGATCGGTTTCTTGAAGTCTTCGTCCTTCATCCCGGTAGCGCGCCAGAGGGCGCGGGCGCCGGCCATGTTGCGGCCGTGGGTGGAGGTCTTCGAGCGGTAATCGGGCATTTCGGTGTCCTGCAGGCTGATCAGGTAATGGTCGTGTCGTGAGCGTGAAGGTGCCGGTGGTGAGGGGATGTACCCGTCGTGTCCGGAGATGGCGTGAGGGCGCTGCGGGATCACCGTGCGCTCGGCCGGGGCTCACTGGCCCGCCTGAGGGTGTGGCAGGGGGAGTCGGGATTCTAATCCCAGGCAGGCGCCGGGCGGAAGGCCGGCGCGACCGGTGCTCAGGGCTGCCGGCGACAGGTCTGCATCAGCGCGTCGGCACTGTGCTGCGGCCAAGGCCGGGTTGCCCGTGCCGGGCGCCGTGGACCCACAGGGCCGGGGCCGTCGGCGCTGCCGAAGGCCCGGACCTGCGGGGTGGTCATGCTCAGCTGTTGGGCAGCAGGCGGACGGTGAGGCTCTTGATGTAGCGGGTTTCGGCGATGGCCGGGTGCACCGGGTGGTCCGGGCCCTGGCCGCCGCGCTCCAGCAGCTGGATGTTGCGGTCCAGGTGGCGGGCGCTGCCGAGCAGGATGTTCTGCAGGTCGTCCTCGGGCAGGTGCATGGAGCAGGAGGCGCTGACCAGGATGCCGTCCTTGTTCAGCAGGCGCATGGCCTGTTCGTTGAGGCGGCGGTAGGCGGCCTCGCCGTTCTTCAGGTCCTTCTTGCGCTTGATGAAGGCCGGCGGGTCGGCCACCACCACGTCGAAGCGCTCTTCGGCGGCCTTCAGCTCCTTCAGGGCTTCGAACACGTCGCCTTCCACGCAGGTGACCTTCTCGGCCACGCCGTTGAGGGTGGCGTTGCGCTCCACGCCGTCGAGGGCGAAGCCGGAGGCGTCGACGCAGAACACTTCACTGGCGCCGAAGGCCGCGGCCTGCACGCCCCAGCCGCCGATGTAGCTGAACAGGTCGAGCACGCGCTTGCCTTCCACGTAGGGGGCCAGGCGGGCGCGGTTCATGCGGTGGTCGTAGAACCAGCCGGTCTTCTGGCCTTCCAGCACCGGGGCTTCGAACTTCACGCCGTTCTCTTCCAGGGCGACCCACTCGGGCACCACGCCGAAGGCGGTGTCCACGTAGCGCTCCAGGCCTTCGGCATCACGGGCGGCGGAGTCGTTCTTCCACAGCACGCCACGGGGCTTGAGCACCTGCACCAGGGCATCCAGCACGGCGTCCTTGTTGCGCTCCATGGCGGCGGAGGCCAGCTGCACCACGAGGTGGTCGCCGAAGCGGTCCACCACCAGGCCGGGGAGCAGGTCGGAGTCGCCGTAGACCAGGCGGTAGAAGGGTTTGTCGAACAGGCGCTCGCGCAGGCTCAGGGCGACGTTGAGGCGGTGCACCAGCAGGGACTTGTCCAGCACGTGCTTGACGTCGCGGGAGACCAGGCGGGCGCAGATCAGGTTGTTCGGGCTCAGGGCGACCACGCCCAGGGGCTTGCCGCCGGCGGCTTCGAGGATGGCCTGGTCGCCCGGCTGGAAGGCGTTCAGCGGGGTGGCGACCACGTCCACCTCGTTGCTGTAGACCCACAGGTGGCCGGCGCGCAGGCGTCGATCGGCATTGGCTTTGAGGCGCAGGCTGGGCAGGGACATGGGTCGCTCTCCGGAAAAAAGAGCGGAAGTATACCCGAAGGCGCCCGCCGAGCCTGCTACCGGCGGGCGTCGGCTCAGGCGGCCAGGGCCTCCAGCAGGCGCTGGTTGAAGGCGGGGATGTCGTCGGGCTTGCGGCTGCTGATCAGCCTGCCGTCGACCACCACCTCCTGGTCCACCCAATGGGCGCCGGCGTTTCTCAGGTCGTCGGTGAGGGACGGCCAGCTGGTGAGGGTCTTGCCCTTCACCAGGTCGGCGCTGGCCAGCAGCCAGGCGCCGTGGCAGATCACCGCGATGGGCTTGTCGGCCCGGGCGGCGTCGCGCACCAGTTCCTGGGCCAGCGGGTCCGTGCGCAGGGTGTCGGCATTGACCACGCCACCGGGCAGGACCAGGGCGTCGTAGTCGTCGATGCGCACGCTGTCGAGGGTGTGGTCGACCCGGAAGCGGTCCGCCGGGGTGGTGTGGTGCCAGCCGGTCACGGTGCCGACCGTCGGGGCGAGGATGTGGACGGTGGCGCCGGCCTGCTCCAGCGCCTGGCGGGGGCCGGTCAGTTCCACCTGTTCGAAGCCATCGGTAACCAGCAGCGCCACGCGCTTGCCCTTGATCGAGGGGTTCATGCTGCCTCCTGTTCGCGTTGGGGGTATGCAGGTTCCGAGCCGTGGTGCCGCCGGAAAGTTCAGCTCAAAGGAGTGTTCTGGCCATCGCCGGCTAGAGTTAGACTGTCGTCCCGAATTCCCTCCCTTGGTCTCCGTTGTCATGGCCCAAGAACTCTCCGCCGAACAGATCCGCCACTTCCTCCAGGGGATCAGCGTGCCGCCGCAGCCGCAGATCATGGTGGACCTGCAGATGGAACAGGTCATGCCGAACCCGGACCTGCGCACCATCGCCAAGCTCATCAGTCACGACCCGGGGCTCTCCGGGGCGCTGCTGAAGATCGTCAACTCGCCGTTCTACGGGCTCACCAACCGCATCGCCTCGATCCAGCAGGCGGTGAACCTGCTGGGCTGCAACACGGTGATCAACCTGATCAACGCGCAGTCGATCAAGGGCGAGATGACCGACGAGACCATCGTCACCCTCAACCGCTTCTGGGACACCGCCCAGGACGTGGCCATGACCTGCCTGACCCTGGCCAAGCGCATCGGCTACCAGCAGGCGGACGAAGCCTACGCGCTGGGGCTGTTCCACAACTGCGGCATCCCGCTGATGCTCAAGCGCTTCCCGGACTACATGACGGTGCTGGAGGAGGCCTACGCCAGCGCCTGCGACGAGCGCCGCATCGTCGACACCGAGAACCGCCTGCTGAACACCAACCACGCGGTGGTGGGCTATTTCACCGCGCGTTCCTGGCGCCTGCCCGAGCACCTGTGCGAGGCCATCGCCAACCACCACAACGCCCTGGCCATCTTCAGCGACGACTCCGGTCGCGATGCGCCGCTGAAGACCCTGCTGGCGATCCTGAAGATGTCCGAGCACATCTGCTCGTCGCACCTGGTCCTGGGTGGCCAGGCGGACGACCACGAGTGGGACAGCATCCACCGGCTGGTGCTCGACTACGTCGGTCTCTCCGACTACGACTTCGACAACCTCAAGGAAAACATCCGCGAACTGGGCGCCAACTGAGCGCCCTCCCCGCTGTCTGCCGAGATCCACATGCCTGAACTACCCGAAGTCGAAACCACGCGGCGGGGCATCGCCCCCTACCTCGAAGGGCAGCGCGTGAGTCGCGTCGTCGTGCGTGAGCGCCGCCTGCGCTGGCCCATCCCCGAGGACCTGGACGTGCGCCTGTCCGGGCAGCGCTTCGTCGCCGTCGAGCGGCGGGCGAAGTACCTGCTGCTGCAGGCCGAGGCGGGAACGCTGATCAGCCACCTGGGCATGTCCGGCAGCCTGCGCCTGGTGGAAGCCGGGCTGGAGGCCGCGCGCCACGAGCACGTGGACATCGAGCTGGAGTCGGGCCTGGCGCTGCGCTACACCGACCCGCGCCGCTTCGGTGCGCTGCTCTGGAGCCTCGACCCCCATGGGCACGAGCTGCTGCGCAACCTGGGGCCCGAGCCGCTGACCGAGGCCTTCGACGGCGACCGGCTGTTCAGCCTTTCCCGCGGGCGCAGCATGGCGGTGAAGCCCTTCATCATGGACAACGCGGTGGTGGTGGGCGTGGGCAACATCTACGCCACCGAGGCGCTGTTCGCCGCCGGCATCGACCCGCGCCGGGAGGCCGGCAGCGTGTCCCGCGCCCGCTACCTGAAGCTCGCCGGGGAGATCAAGCGCATCCTCGCCAATGCCATCGAGCGCGGCGGCACCACGCTGCGGGACTTCGTCGGCGGCGATGGCCAGCCCGGCTACTTCCAGCAGGAGCTGTTCGCCTACGGGCGTGGCGGGGACTTCTGCAAGGTCTGCGGCTCCACCCTGCGGGAGGTCAGGCTGGGCCAGCGCGCCAGCGTCTACTGCCCCCGCTGCCAGCGCTAGGGGCTGCTCCACCGACACCTGCCGAGAACAAGAACAAGAGGTGAACGATGTCCGGCAACTACCTGCCCCGCAATGCGCTTGCGGAGGCACTCGGCCATGCCGTCTTCCGGCTCATGGGCTGGCGCATCGAGGGGCAGCTGCCGCCCCTCGACAAGTTCGTGGTGATCGGCGCCCACCACACCTCCAACTGGGATTTCGTGCTGTTCATCGCTGCCAAGTTCATCCTGCGGTTGAACGCCCGCTGGTTCGGCAAGCACAGCATCTTCCGCTGGCCCTTCGGCGCCCTGATGCGCTACTGGGGCGGCATTCCCATCCGCCGGCACCTGAAGCTCAACACCGTGGAGCAGGCCATCGAGGCCTTCGCCGAACACCGCCAGTTCATCCTGGTGCTGTCGCCGGAGGGCACGCGGCGCAAGGTGGAACGCTGGAAGAGCGGCTTCTACCACATCGCCTGCGGGGCCGGCGTGCCCATCGTGCCGGCGGCGCTGGACTTCCAGCACCGGCGCATCGTCATCGGTGCGCCGTTCCAGCCCACCGGGAACGAGGAGGCCGATCTGCGCCAGTTGCTGGCCTTCTACCGCCCCTATGTGCCGAAGAATCCCGACTACGCTTTTAACGGCGATTGATGGCCGTCACGCTGACAAGGCAAACGGCGCTGTTATAGTTAGCCGCACGATTACTCCTACAAATAGCCGAAGGATTGCATCATGAACCTGTTTCGCACTTCCGCTGCCGTCCTGGCGCTGACCACCGGCCTCATGGCGCTCCCGGCGCAGGCCGAGACGGTGCAGCAGCAGAATGCCAGCGGCGACCCCACCTACACCGTCGAAGCGCCCCCCGCCTTCGCCATGGCCGGCGACCTGCTGATCGCCCGTCCGCTGCTGATCGGTGCCACCGTGATCGGTGCCGGCTTGTTCGTGGTCAGCCTGCCGTTTAGCGCCCTGGGCGGTAACGTCGGCGCCGCCGGCAAGGCCCTGGTGGTCGATCCGGGCAAGGAAGCCTTCGTGCGTTGCCTGGGCTGCACCAGCAGCGGCTACCAGAAGGACTGATCCGTTTCGGCTGCGGCCTGCCAGGCCGTTCACGGCCCCTTGCCCGGTAGCGGGCAAGGGGCCGTTTGCATTGGGGGCCGGCGCTGGACCGGCCCCGCCAGGGATGGAGGAAGTGGATGAAGGGGTTTCAACTGATCGCGCTGCTGGTGCTGGGAGCGGCCGGGCTGGCGGCGAGCTTCTGGTACAGCCCGGGCTGGTTGCAGCTGTGCGCGGGGCTGGCGCTGTTCCTGTTCGGCATGCAGTGCCTGGAGGACGGGCTGCGGCAACTGGCCGGCGGCAAGCTGGAGCAGGTGCTGGCCCGCAGCACCGCAACGCCCTTCAAGGGGCTGATGTTCGGCGTCGGCGGCACGCTGTTGCTGCAGTCGAGCACCCTGGTGGCGCTGCTCACCATCGCCTTCATCAGCACCGGGCTGATCCAGCTGGCCGGTGGCATTGCCATCCTCTTCGGCGCCAACCTCGGCGCCACCAGCGGCATCTGGCTGCTGGCGATGGCCGGGCAGAACCTCAGCCTCTCGCCACTGGCCCTGCCGTTGCTGGTGTTCGGGGTGCTGGCGGGTTTCATCGGCCCGCGCAGCAAGGCCGCCGGGCGCATCGTGCTGGGCATCGCCTTCGTCTTCCTCGGCATCGACCAGATCAAGGACGGCTTCTCCACCTTCGGTGACGGTTTCGACATGACCGGGCTGCGGGTCGATGGCGTGCTCGGCAGCCTGCTGTTCATGGCGGTGGGGATGCTGGTGACCGTGGTGCTGCAGTCCAGCCACGCGGCCCTGATGCTGACCCTCGCGGCCCTGGCCGGCGGGCAGCTGGAGCTGGGCCAGAGCCTGGCGATCGCCATCGGCTCCAATGTCGGCAGCAGCGTCACCACGGCCTTCGTCGGCTCCCTCGGGGGCAACCGCAGCGGCCAGCGGCTGGCCCTGGCCCACGTGCTGTTCAACGTGGTGACGGCGGTGGTGGCCTTCACCCTGCTCACGCCGCTGACCTGGCTGGTACGGGCGTTGGCCGAGCCGGTGGGGCTGGAAGGCAACGCACTGATCCAGCTGGCGATGTTCCACACCCTGTTCAACGCCCTGGGCGTGGCCCTGTTCTGGCCCTGGCAGCAGCGCCTGGCCGGGTTGCTGGTGCGCTGGCTGCCGGAACGCGAGGAGCCCCAGGTGCTGATCACCGAGCTGGTGGCCGGGCCGGTGGAGCCGGAGCGCACCACGGCCCGCTACCTGAGCGCCCGGGCGCTGGACTCCTCCGAGGCGGCCTGCAGCGCGGTGCTGCAGGAGCTGCGGCACCTGGGGCGGCTGAGCCTGGAGGTGATCTGCCACGCGCTCTACCTGCCGGTGGACCAGCTCAACCGCTCGCGCCCGGACGAGGCCGCCCTGCAGATCATCCCCGAGCGCCTGCACCTGGATGCCGAGGCGCTCTACCAGCGCCATGTGAAGGGCGTCTACGGCGACCTGCTGAGTTTCATGGGGCGCCTGGAGGTGCAGTTGGACGAACCCCACCAGCGCCTCTGGCTGAGCTGCCAGGTGGCGGCCCTGCAGCTGGTGGACGCGGTGAAGGACGCCAAGCACCTGCAGAAGAACCTCGGCCGCTACCTCGGCGAAGGCCCCTCATCGGTGCGCGATGCCTACCTGGACCTGCGTCGGCACCTGCTGGGCGCCTTGCAGAAGGTGCGTGAGCTGGGGCGTTCGGAGCTGCCCGAGGAGGTCTGGAACCAGCACCTGGAGTGGCTGGACGAGCAGGCGGCGGCCTTCGACGGCGCCTTCCGCGAACACCTGTTCGCGGCGGTGCGGGCGGGGCAGCTGGACGGCTTGCAGACCAGCTCGCTGATGAACGACCTGGGCTATGCCAGCCGCATCATCCAGAGCCTGCGCAACGTGTTGATGATCGGCCAGGGACAGGGGCTGTTCAGCGTGATGCGCACCCTCGAGGACGAGGGCGAAGGGAGCCTCATCGAGCTCCGTTGACCGCCTCGGGCGTCCGGGGTGCCAGGGTTTCCGCCAGGCCCACGCCCCGTGGGTCGCTGGCCACCTCGATCTGCCCGCCGCGCTTGTCCCAGAGCAGCACCTGCTGGTTGCCGTAGCGGCGGTCCACCTGCTTGAGGCTGTAGCCACGGGCCTGCAGCTCGGCCTTCTCGGCGGCGCTGAAGGTGTCCGGCTCGTGCTCGACCACGTCCGGCAGGTACTGGTGGTGGTAGCGCGGCACCGCTGCCCAGCGGCTCACCGGCTGGTCGTCGAGGTATTCGAGGATCGACAGCAGCACCATGCTGGGGATGCGGCTGCCGCCCGGGGTGCCGAAGGCGGTGAACTGCGCGTCGCTCTCGATGAAGGTGGGGCTCATGCTCGACAGCGGGCGCTTGCCGGCGGCCACGGCGTTGGCCTGGCTGCCGGCCAGGCCGTAGGTGTTGGCGCCGTTGGGATCGGCGGCGAAGTCGTCCATCTCGTTGTTGAGCAGCACGCCGGTGCCGGGCGGCACGAAGGCGGCGCCGAAGGGCAGGTTCACCGAGAGGGTGGCGGCAACCGCGTTGCCGTCCTGGTCGATGACCACGAAGTGGGTGGTGTGGTCGCCCTCGCGCCAGGCGGGCGCGGGCGGCAGGCTGGCGCTGGGGGTGGCCCGGCGTGGGTCGATGCCGGCGGCGAGCTGCTTGAGGTAGGCCGGTGCCAGCAGGTTGTCCAGCGGGTTGCGGACGAAGTCCGGGTCGCCCAGCAGTCCCCGGTCACGGTAGGCGCGGCGCAGCGCCTCGACCACGTAATGGGTGCGTTGCAGGCGGTCACCGTCGCGCCAGGGCAGTTGCTGCAACATCGCCAGGCTCTGGGCCAGGGCCACGCCACCGGCGGAGGGCGGCGGTGCGCCGATCAGCTCGCGGCCGTCGGCCAGGGGGTAGCGCAGAGGCTGGCGCTCCACCACGCGGTAGCTGTCCAGGTCCTTCAGGGTCCAGATGCCGCCGGCCTTGCGCACGCCGGCCACCAGCTTCTCGGCGGTCTCGCCTGCGTAGAAACCGGCCTTGCCGTAGCGCGCCAGGCGTTCCAGGGTCCGCGCCAGCTCCGGCTGGCGCAGCAGGCTGAATTCTTCGGGCACCTGGCCCTTGGCATCGAGGAAGATGCGCGCGGTCTCGGGGTCGTCGCGCATGGCGGCGGCCCGGAAGCCGGCGCGTTCGATGTACACCCGGTCCACCGAGATGCCGTCCTTTGCCAGGCGGATCGCCGGGGCCAGGCTGTCGGCCAGGGGCAGGCGGCCGTGGTGGCCGGCCAGGTCCGCCAGGGCGGCGGGCAGACCGGGAATGGCGGCGGCCAGCGGCCCGTTGATGGACAGCTGCGGCTGCACCTTGCCGTCGCGCACGTAGAGGTCGGGGCGGGCCGCCAGGGGCGCGCGTTCGCGGGCGTCGAGGAACAGGTACTCGGGCTTGGCGCCACCCTTGCGCAGCAGGAAGAAGCCGCCGCCGCCGAGGCCCGAGCCATGGGGCTCGGTGACCGCCAGGGCGGCGCTGATGGCGACGGCGGCGTCGAAGGCATTGCCGCCCAGGGCCAGGGTTTCCAGGCCGGCGACGGTGGCGGCGGGCTGGGCGCTGGCAACGGCGGCGCGTTGCGGGGTGGCGGCCTGGAGGGCGGTGCTGGCCAGCAGGGCCAGGGCCGCGATCAGCCCCCGCTGCCAGGGTCTGCCGAGCACCGGGCTGCCCATGCCGGTCAGGCCTTGCCGGTGAGCTTGAGGTACTTGGCCATCAGCTCGTCACGGCTTTCGACGTTGGCGTCGTCGAGGGGGATGCAGTCCACCGGGCAGACCTGCTGGCACTGCGGTTCGTCGTAGTGGCCGACGCACTCGGTGCAGAGGTTGGGGTCGATGACGTAGATCTCTTCACCCTGGGAGATGGCGCCGTTGGGGCACTCGGGTTCGCAGACGTCGCAGTTGATGCAATCGTCGGTGATCTTGAGGGACATGGAACAACTCCAGCCGTCCAAACACGGCGGTCTATCGGAACAGGAGCGGAATTGTGCCGGAATGCGGGGGCCGGCGCACCACCTGTGCGCGCCGGCCGGCGGTCAGCGCTTGAAGCGCTCGGCGAGGGCGTCGGCCACGGCGGGGTGGACGAACTTACTGATGTCGCCGCCCAGGGCCGCGATCTCGCGCACCAGGGTGGAGGAGATGAAGGAGTACTTCTCGGACGGGGTGAGGAACATGCTTTCCACGTCCGGGGCGAGCTGGCGGTTCATGTTGGCCAGCTGGAATTCGTACTCGAAGTCGGAGACGGCGCGCAGCCCACGGAGGAACACGTTGGCGTTCTGTTCCTTGACGAAGTGCGCCAGCAGGGTGGAGAAGCCCACCACTTCGACGTTGGGCAGGTGCTTGGTGACTTCCTTGGCCAGCCCGACGCGCTGCTCCAGGGAGAACAGGGGGTTCTTCTTGGGGCTGGCGGCGACCGCGATGATCACGGTGTCGAACAGGCGGGAGGCACGCTCGATCAGATCGGCATGGCCCTTGGTAATCGGGTCGAAGGTGCCCGGATACAGCACTCGGTTCATCGCTACGTCCTGGGGTGGGTCCGTAAGGGAGTCGGATGGTAGCGCAGGCCGCACCCTGCGGCAAAGGCGCACAGGTGCGGTTCACGCGGTCCGTCGAATGCCGGGCCCGCCGGGCGCGGGCCCGGGGGGCGTCAGGCCTTGCCCAGGCGCTTGGCCAGCTCGGTGGAGAGCTGGGCGGTGAGGCCGTAGACCGACAACTGGGGGTTGGCGCCGATGCTGGTGGGGAACAGCGAACCGTCGTGGATCGACAGGTTTTCCAGCTGGTGGTGGCGTCCGAGGCTGTCGGTGACGGCCTGTTTCGGGTCCTCGCCCATGGCGCAGCCGCCCATGACGTGGGCGCTGCCCAGGCGGGTGCGGTACAGCTCCAGGGACAGGCGGTCGATCAGTTCGCGGGCTTCGGCCGGGGTCTTCACGTAGTCGGCATCGGCGTGCAGCGGCAGCACGGCCTTGGCGCCGGCGGCGAACTGGATCTCGGCCATGGTGTGGAAGGCCCGGCGCAGGCCGTCCCAGGTGTAGTCGGTGAGGCGGTAGTCGAGCACCGGGCTGCCGTCGCCGCGCAGCTCCACGGTGCCTTCGGCGCTCTCTGGGTGGAAGCCGTCGCGCAGCAGCGCCAGCATCACGTTGGTGTGGGGCAGTTGCTCCATGCGCAGGGCGTTGTCCTCGCCGAAGCGGCCGAGCAGGGTGGCGGTGAGCGCCGGTTGCAGCGGCGGCACTTCGAGCTTGTAGGACATGCGCCCGGTGGTGCCGTCGTCCCACTGGTAGTGGTCGGAGTAGATGGATTGCGGCGCGCCGTAGAACGGGTTGATGACCTGGTCGAACTGCGCGGCGGAGAAGTTCACCAGGTGTAGGAAGGTGCGCTTGCCGGCGCGGCCGTGAGGGTCGGGGGCGTCGGAGCGCAGCAGCAGGCCGGGGGTGTTGATGCCGCCGCCGGCCAGCACGTAGTGGCGGGCCTTGACGGTGATGGTGCGGCCGGTGGGGGCGACGCAGCGTTCGTCCATGGCCTGGCATTCGATGCCGGTGACCTTGTCGCCCTGGATCAGCAGGCGCTGGGCACGGGCGAGGTAGAGCAGCTCGCCGCCCTTGTCGAGGGTGGCGGGGATGGTGGTGACCAGCATCGACTGCTTGGCGTTGGTCGGGCAGCCCATGCCGCAGTAGCCGAGGTTCCAGCAGCCGCGCACGTTGCGCGGGATGACCTTCCAGTGCAGACCGAGCTTCTCGCAGCCCTGGCGCAGCACGTCGTTGTTGGCGTTCGGCGGGATGGCCCAGGGCGCGACGCCCAGGCGCTGTTCCATCTTCTCGAACCAGGGGGCCATCTCGGCCGGGCTGTGCCCTTTGACGCCGTGCTCCTTGGCCCAGTGCTCCAGGGTCGGCTCGGGGGTGCGGAAGCTGGAGGTCCAGTTCACCAGGGTGGTGCCGCCTACGGCACGGCCTTGCATGATGGTGACGGCGCCGTCCTTGGACATGCGGCCGATGCCTTCCTGGTAGAGGGAGGGGTAGGCCTCGGCTTCCTGCATCTTGAAGTCGCTGCTGGTCTTCAGCGGACCTTCCTCGATGATCAGCACCTTGTAGCCGGCGGCGCTGAGGATCTCGGCGGTGGTGCCGCCACCGGCGCCGCTGCCGACGATGGCGACGTCGGCTTCCAGGGTCAGGTCCTGCTCCAGGCGGGAGCCATTGTGGGTTTTCCAGCCGCGGGCCAGGCCCTCGGCGAACAGATCAGGTACGGGCATCAGCTCAATCCTCGGTCGCGCCGGCCGGCCTGGCGGTCGGGGCGCGGGGTTCTTGTTGTGGTAGCGGCGCTCAGACGGTCGGCGGACCGGGGTAGCCGCAGTGCGCCCAGGCTTCCTGCCGGCTGTACCAGGCCATCATCACCAGCTGCAGCAGGGAGGCGTGCCCCATCTTCAGCAGGCCGATGAAGCTGTTCTGCCAGCGCGAGAGGAAGGTGCGCACGTCGTCGGCGCTGGCGTTCTCCCAGCTGCCCCAGATGCCGGTGAGCGGGCCCCGGGTGATGGGCAGGGCGAGCACGTCGAACAGCTGCACGGTGAGCTTGAGCATCTCCGGGGAGAGGTGGGCCAGGGCGTTGTCCAGGCTCTGGATGGTGCCGGCAACGGCCTGGGGCATCTGCTCGGCGGCGACGGCGCCGGCGAGCATCACCGGGATCAGTGCCTTCAGGCAGGGCAGGTCGGAGTCCCGCAGCACGACCATGCCGTTGGCCGGTGTGGAGGTGGAGCAGCCGGTGAGGGTGGCGGTGACCCCGGCGGTGGCGAGGAATGCGCCGCCGACGAGGCCGACTTTCAGCAGGCCGCGCCGGGTAAGCCCCGGCGCTTGGAGGGTGGTGTCTGTCATTGTTGTTGTGACCCCATCAGGTCCCTTGCAGGGTTAGCGAACGAACAGCTTGTAGACCAGTTTCTGAATGGCTTTGCCGTAAGGCGGGTAGATCATCCGGGCGGCGTTGAAGCGTTGCTTGGCGAACACCGCCTTGGCCTTGCTGAAGGTGAGGAAGCCTTCGTGGCCGTGGTAGTGACCCATGCCGGACGGGCCGATGCCGCCGAAGGGCATGTCGTCCTGGGCGACGTGCAGCAGGGTGTCGTTCAGGCAGACGCCGCCGGAGTGGGTCTGCTCCAGCACGTGCTGCTGCTCGCGCTTGTCGTAGCCGAAGTAGTAGAGGGCCAGCGGGCGCGGGCGCTGGTTGACGTAGGCGAGGGCGTCGTCGAGGCGGTCGTAGGGCACCACCGGCAGCAGCGGGCCGAAGATCTCGTCCTGCATCAGCTTCATGTCGTCGTTCACGTCCAGCACCAGGGTGTGGGCCAGGCGGCGGGCCTGGTCGCCGGGGAACAGCGGGATGAGCCGCGCGCCCTTGGCTTCGGCGTCCTGCAGGTAGCCCTTCAGGCGCTGCAGCTGGCGCTCGTTGATGATGGCGGTGTAGTCGGGGTTGTCCGCCAGCTTCGGGTAGAAGCGGTTGACCGCCTCGCGGTAGGCGTCGATGAAGCCCTGCACGCGGTCCCGCGGGACCAGCACGTAGTCGGGGGCGACGCAGGTCTGGCCGGCGTTCATGGTCTTGCCGAAGGCGATGCGCTCGGCGGCGTCCGCCAGGGGGACGCCGGCGGAGACGATGGCCGGCGACTTGCCGCCCAGCTCCAGGGTCACCGGGGTGAGGTTCTCGGCGGCGGCGCGCATCACGTGGCGGCCGATGCTGGTGGCACCGGTGAACAGCAGGTGGTCGAAGGGCAGCTTGGAGAAGGCGACGCCCACGTCGGCCTCGCCCAGCACCACGGCGACCTGGTCCTCGGGGAAGATGCGCGCCATCAGCTCCTTGAACAGCTGGGAGGTGGCCGGGGTGGATTCGCTCATCTTGATCATCACCCGGTTGCCGGCGGCCAGCGCACCCACCAGCGGGCCGATGGCGAGGAACAGCGGGTAGTTCCACGGCACGATCACGCCGACCACGCCCAGGGGTTGGTAGACCACCTTGGCGGAGGCGGGCTGGAAGGCCAGGCCGACGGCGCGGCGGGAGGGCTTCATCCAGCGGCGGATGCGGCGGCGGGCGTAGTGGATGCCGTGCAGGCTGGGCATGATCTCGGCCAGCAGGGTCTCGTCCGCCGAGCGGTTGCTGAAGTCCTGGCTGACGGCGCGGATCAGGGCGTCCTGCTCGTTGAAGATCAGGTCGCGCAGCGACTGCAGCCACTGCATGCGCTGCTCGGCGCTGGGCATCGGGTGGTTGCCATAGGCGGCACGTTGGCGGGCGAACAGTTCTTCCAGCTGGCTGATCTGCTGCTGGGTCTGCTGCAGGTAGGCGACATCGGCGACCATGGCGGCACCTCTTCGTTATTGTTGGACATGCCGATTTCTAGAGTAATTGCTCTAGAGTGTCAAATAGCATGACGCGGCCGGCCGACGCTTGCCTACCAAACGAAAAGTTGGGCTGCCCGCCCCCGGGGCGCCGATTCACGGCCTCTGGGTAGTTTTGTTACCCTCGGCCACCTTTTTGGCGCCTGTGAGACCGACCCGCCCATGGCCCCACGCATCAAGACCCGCGAACGCATCGTGCAGAGCAGCCTGGAGCTGTTCAACGCCCAGGGCGAGCGGACGGTCACCACCAACCACATCGCCGCGCACCTGGGGATGTCACCGGGCAACCTGTACTACCACTTCCGCAACAAGCAGATGATCATCGCGGAGCTGTTCGCCGAGTACGAGGCGCGGGTGGACACCTTCCTGCGCCTGCCCCAGGACCGGCCGCTGAACATGGACGACAAGACCTTCTACCTGGAGGCGCTGCTGGCGGCCATGTGGCACTACCGCTTCCTGCACCGCGACCTGGAGCACCTGCTGGAGTCCGATGACGAGCTGGCGGCGCGCTACCGGGTGTTCGCCCAGCGCTGCCTGGGGCATGCCCAGGCGATCTACCGGGGCTTCGTCGAGGTGGGGATCCTGCGCATGGATGCGGCGCAGATCGAGGCGCTGGCGCTGAACAGCTGGATCATCATGACCTCCTGGGTGCGCTTCCTCTGCACCACCCGCAGCGCCCCGGGCGACCTGGACCAGCGCCTGCTGATGCGCGGCATCTACCAGGTGCTGGCGCTGGAGGCGGGCTACGTCACCGAGGGCTGCCGGGAAGCCGTGGCGGCGCTCCAGGCCCGGTTGTTCGTGCCGCTGGAGCAGGTGGTGCCGCCGCTGGGCTGACGTTGGCCAGGCGCAGGCCTGTCAGCGCGGCAGTGCGGCCAGCCAGGCGGGGATGCGCCGCTCCAGGTAGTAGTCGGGCTGGCGCGGCGAGCCGCCGATGAAGCCCACATGACCCCCCTTGTCGTGCAGCTCCAGCCGGGTGCTGGCGGACAGTTCGTGGGCCTCCGGCACGCTGTGGCGGAACACGAAGGGGTCGTCCGCCGACTGGATCAGTAGCGTCGGCACGCGGATGGCACCGAGGAAGAAGCGGCTGGAGGCGCGCCGGTAGTAGTCGTCGGCATCGGCGTAGCCGTGCAGCGGCGCGGTGATGCGCCCATCGAAGTCCCAGAAGGTGCGCAGGCCGTCCAGCGGGCCGAGCTGCTCCAGCACCGACAGGCGGTCGGCCATGCCCTGGTGGGCGAACAGGCGCTGCTTGTCGCGCACGTAGGCGACCATCTCGCGCATGAAGTGCCGCTGGTAGACCCTGGAGAAACCCAGGCCGATGCGGTCGGCGCACTGATCCAGGCGGAACGGCACCGACACCGCCACAGCGCCCTGTAGCGGGCAGGTCTCGCCGGACTCCCCCAGGTACTTCAGCAGCACGTTGCCGCCCAGGGAGTAGCCCACCGCATGGAGCGGCGCCAGGGGGCGGGTGCGGCGCAGGTGTTCCACGGTGGCGGCCAGGTCTTCGCTGGCGCCGGAGTGGTAGCCCCGGGGCAGCAGGTTGGGCTCGCCGGAGCAGCCGCGCCAGTTGATCGCCACGCTGGCCCAGCCCTGCTCCGCCAGGCGCTGCTGCAGGCCGAGCACGTAGAGCGAGCTGGACGAGCCGGTCAGCCCGTGAAGCACCAGCACCAGCGGGGCATGGGCGTCATGGGGGCCGTACCAGTCCAGGTCGATGAAGTCGCCATCCTCCAGCCACAGGCGCTCGCGCTGGCGTTCCAGCCGGGGCGGGTTGCGGAAGAAGGGCGACCACAGCGTCTGCAGGTGCGGGCCGGGCAGCCACCAGGCGGGGCGGAAGTCGTTCACGCGGTGCGGTGCCAGAGGGCGTAGTGGACGTTGCCGGTCTTCTTCTCCCGGTGCAGCCGCCAGTTGCCCGGCAGGCCGAGGGAGGAAGGTGCGGCTTCGCTTTCGGTGTAGACCCAGGCGTCGTTGGCCAGCCAGCCACGCTCTTCCAGCAACGTGCACACCGGTTGCAGCAGGCCGAGGTTGAACGGCGGGTCGAGGAACACCAGGTCGTAGGGCGTCGCGGCCTGGTTGGCCAGGTAGCGCAGGGCGTCGGCCTGCAGCAGTTGGCCGGTGCCGCAGCGCAGGGTGTCCAGGGTGCCGCGCAGGGCGGCCACCGAGTCGGGGTTGAGGTCCAGCGCCAGGGCTTCGCGGGCCCCTCGGGAGAGTGCCTCCAGGTAGAGCGCGCCGCTGCCGGTGAAGGGGTCCAGCACCCGCGCGCCTTCTATATAAGGGGCGAGCCAGTTGAACAGCGTTTCGCGGACGCGGTCAGGCGTCGGGCGCAGGCCGGGGCCGTCGGGGAAGGCGAAGCGGCGCGAACGCCACTCGCCGCCGATGATGCGCAGCTGGCCCTGGCCGCCATGGGCCGAGGGCTTCTTCGGGGTACGTGTGGCCATCAGTGCTCCGGGATGCCAAAGCTGGGTTTGAAGCGCTTCTCGGTCGGTGCCGGCAGTTCCTTCTGGGGAACCGTGGGGCCGGCGGTGACGATGATGAAGCGGTCCGGGTCGAGGTGGCGGGCCATGGCCGCCTTCACCTGCTCGACGCTGAGGCCCTGGACCTGCTTCATGAAGTCCTCCAGGTAGGTCAGCGGCAGGCCGTAGAAGCCGATGGCGCCCAGTTGGCCGACGATGTCGGCGTTGCTGGCGGTGGACAGCGGGAAGCTGCCGGCCAGTTCGCGCTTGGCGTCGTCCAGTTCCTTCTGGGTCGGGCCCTGGGCCAGGTAGTCGCGGACGATGTCCTTGACCAGCTTGAGGGTGCCGTCGCTGAGTTCGGCGCGGGTTTGCAGGCCGATCATGAACGGGCCCTGCACCTGCATGGCGGTGAAGCCGGAGCTGACGCCGTAGGTGAGGCCGCGCTTCTCCCGCACTTCTTCCATCAGGCGGGTGCCGAAGCCGCCGCCGCCGAGGATCTGGTTGCCCAGGTAGAGCGCGGCGTAGTCCGGCTCGGCGCGGTCGATGCCGAGCTGGGCCAGCAGCAGGTGGGTCTGCGCCGAGGGGAACTCGATGTGGGTGGTGCCGGGCTCCGGCCCCTTGGGCGCCTCGGTCCTGGCCAGGCGCGGGCCCTTGGGCAGTGCCTGGGAAACGCGGCTGGCGATGGCCTCGGCTTCCTCGCGGGAGAGGTCGCCGACCAGGGCGATCACCACGTTGCCGGCGGCGTAGCCCTTCTGGTGGAAGGCCTTGAGCTGGGCGACGGTGATGCCCGGCACGCTCTTCGCGTCGCCTTCGCTGGGGTGGGCGTAGGGGTGCTGGCCGTAGAGCTTCTCGAACAGGGCGAGGCCGGCGAGCTTGCCGGGGTTCTGCTTCTGGTACTCGAAGCCGGCGAGCATCTGGTTCTTGATGCGGGCCAGGGAGTCCTCGGGGAAGGTCGGCGCGCCCACCACCTGGGTGAATAGCTCCAGAGCCGGCTCGCGCTGGGCCGGGTCGGTGAGGCTGCGCAGGCCGGCGATGGCCATGTCGCGGTAGGCACCGTTGCTGAAGTCCGCGCCCAGGCCTTCGAAGCCCCGGGCGATGGCGGTGACGTCCTTGCCCTTCACGCCTTCGTTGAGCATGGCGTTGGTCAGGGTGGCCAGGCCGGGGGTGTCACCGTCCTGGCTGCTGCCAGCGGCGAAGGTCAGGCGCAGGTCGAACATCGGCAGCTCGGGGGCGGCGACGAACAGCACCCGGGCGCCTTCGGCGGTTTCCCACTGCTGGATGTCCAGCTTGCGGCTGGCCGGGGCCTTGCCGTCGAGTTCGGCGATGGAGGCCAGCTTGGGGGCGTCGCTCGCCTCGGTGGCGGCCACGGCCTCCCCGGGGCGGTTGACGATCAGGACGAGCACGCCCAGCAGGGCGATCAGGGCCAGGCCGAGCAGGCCGTAACGCAGGCCGTTGCGCTCACTCATGGCGGGGTTCCTCGGGCAGTACGTGGGCGACGCTGAGGCGGTCGCGGGTGAAGAAGGTGCGGGCGGCGGCCTGGATATCCGCCGGGGTGACGGCTTCCAGGGCGGCGAGGTCCTGCTCCATCAGGCGCCAGGACAGGCCGACGGTCTCCAGCTGGCCGATGGTGGAGGCCTGGCTGGTGATGGAGTCGCGCTCGTAGACCAGGCCGGCGATCACCTGGGCGCGCACGCGCTGGAGCTCGTCCTCGCTGGGCGGCGTCTGCTTGAGGGCCTCCAGCTCGCGCCAGAGGCCGGCTTCGGCCTGCTCCAGGGTCTTGCCCTTCTGGGCGTTGGGGGTGGCGCTGAGGGTGAACAGGCTGTCGCCCCGGCTGTAGCCGTCGTAGCTGGCGGATGCGCCGCTCACCAGTTCTTCGCCCCGCTCCAGGTGGCTGGGCAGGCGCGCGCTGTAGCCGCCGTCGAGCAGGGCCGAGGCCAGACGCAGGGCGTGCACCTGGCGGGCGTCTTTGGCGGTGGCCAGGCTGGGCACGTTGAAGGCCATCAGCAGGCTGGGCAGCTGGGTCTTCACGTGCACGACGAGGCGTCGCTCGCCGGGCGTGGGCAGCTCCAGGGGCTGCTTCGCCGGCGGCACCGGGCGCGCGGGGATGGCGCCGAACCAGCGCTGGGCCAGGGCCTTGACCTCGTCACCGGTGACGTCGCCGACCACCACCAGGGTGGCGTTGTTGGGCACGTACCAGGCCTCATACCAATGGCGCAGTTCCTCGACCTTCATGCGTTCGAGGTCGGCCATCCAGCCGATGGTGGGGGTGTGGTAGCCGCTGGCCGGGTAGGCCATGGCCTTGAAGCGTTCGAAGGCCTTGGCGCCGGGGCGGTCGTCGGTGCGCAGGCGACGCTCTTCCTTGATCACCTCGATCTCGCGCTGGAACTCCTCGGGCGGCAGGCGGAGGCTGGCCATGCGGTCGGCCTCCAGCTCGAAGGCCACGCCGAGGCGGTCCTTGGCCAGCACTTGGTAGTAGGCGGTGTAGTCGTCGCTGGTGAAGGCGTTCTCCTCCGCGCCGAGGTCGCGCAGGACGAGGGATGCCTCGCCGGGGCCGAGCTTGCTGCTGCCCTTGAACATCATGTGTTCGAGGGCGTGGGAGAGGCCGGTCTGGCCGGGCGTTTCGTAGCTGGAGCCGACCTTGTACCAAAGTTGTGAAACCACCACGGGGGCCCTGTGGTCTTCTCTGACGATGACTTTCAGGCCGTTTTCGAGGGTGTATTCATGGGTGGGTTGGGTCTCGGCGGCGAAGGCCGCCATGGGCAGCAACAGGCTGCCGAGCAGCAGGCCGGTGGCCTGGCGGGTGATCGCTTTCATCAATACTGGGGACCTGTCCGACGGGCCCGCGGGGCGTACCGCCTGCGGGCGAAGAGGTGCTAGGATACTCCATCCTTTTCCGGCGCGGCCAAGCTGTCGGGCCAGGCCCGCAGCGGCCGCTCCTTGAGATGCAAGCTACCCATGTTTGGTTCCAACGACGACAAGAAGACGCCGGCCGAGTCGGCCGAGAAAAAATCCCTGTTCGGCTGGTTCCGCCGCAAGTCCCAGGACGCGGCGCCGGCCCAGCCCGAGCCCACCCCTGAGGCCGCACCGGCCGTCGAAACCGCCGAGGTTCCGACGTCCGCTCCGGCGCCCGAGTCGGTGAGCGCCGCTCAGCCCGAGCCGGTTGCGCCCGCGCCCATCGTCCCCGAGCCTGCTGCACCTGCACCTGCACCTGCACCTGCACCTGCACCTGCACCTGCACCTGCACCTGCACCTGCACCTGTACCTGAAGTGGTCGCCCCCGCCGAGCCGACGGTGCCTGTTGAACCGGTTGCGCTGGTCGAGCCCGTCGTGGCCCAGGCCGAGCAGCCCGTTGCAGAGGTCCCCGCCGTGGTGCCCTCGCCGGCGCCGGTTGCCGTGCCGGTGGAGCCGCTGCCCGAGGCGGCGGCAGTCGCTCCGGCTGCCGAGGCCGTCCCCGAGGCGGCTGCACCGGTGGCCGCCGAGCCGGCCCGCGCCGGCTTCTTCGCCCGCCTCAAGCAGGGCCTGTCGAAGACCAGCGCCAGCATCGGCGAGGGCATGGCCAGCCTGTTCCTCGGGCGCAAGGCCATCGATGACGACCTGCTGGACGAGATCGAGACCCGCCTGCTGACCGCCGACGTCGGCGTCGAGGCCACCACCGCCATCGTCCAGAGCCTGACCCAGAAGGTCGCGCGCAAGCAGCTGGCTGACGCCGATGCGCTGTACAAGGCGCTGCAGGACGAGCTGGCCAGCCTGCTCAAGCCCGTCGAGCAGAAGCTGGTGATCGACAGCGCCAAGCGCCCCTACGTGATCCTCGTGGTCGGCGTGAACGGCGTCGGCAAGACCACCACCATCGGCAAGCTGGCCAAGAAGCTGCAGCTGGAGGGCAAGAAGGTCATGCTCGCCGCCGGTGACACCTTCCGCGCTGCTGCCGTCGAGCAGCTGCAGGTGTGGGGCGAGCGCAACAACATCGCCGTCATCGCCCAGCACACCGGCGCCGACTCCGCCTCGGTGATCTTCGATGCCGTGCAGGCCGCCAAGGCCCGTGGTGTGGATGTGCTGATCGCCGACACCGCCGGGCGCCTGCACACCAAGGACAACCTCATGGAGGAGCTGAAGAAGGTGCGCCGCGTGATCGGCAAGCTGGACGAGACCGCTCCCCACGAAGTGCTGCTGGTGCTGGACGCCGGCACCGGCCAGAACGCCATCAACCAGGCCAAGCAGTTCCACCAGGCGGTGAGCCTGTCGGGCCTGGCGCTGACCAAGCTGGACGGCACCGCCAAGGGCGGCGTGATCTTCGCCCTGGCCAAGCAGTTCGCCCTGCCGATTCGCTACATCGGCGTGGGTGAAGGTATCGACGACCTGCGCGACTTCGAGGCCGAGGCCTTCGTCCGCGCCCTGTTCGCCGAGCAGGAGCGCGCATGATCCGCTTCGAGCAGGTCGGCAAGCGCTATCCCAATGGCCATGTCGGCCTGCATGAACTGAGTTTCCGCGTCCGCCGGGGCGAGTTCCTCTTCGTCACCGGCCACTCCGGCGCCGGCAAGAGCACCCTGCTGCGGCTGCTGCTGGCCATGGAGCGTCCCACCACCGGCAAGCTGCTGCTGGCCGGGCAGGACCTCTCCACCATCACCAACTCCCAGATCCCCTTCCTGCGCCGGCAGATCGGCGTGGTGTTCCAGAACCACCAGCTGCTGTTCGACCGCACCGTGTTCGACAACGTGGCGCTGCCGCTGCAGATCCACGGCCTGTCCAAGCCGGAGATCGCCAAGCGCGTGGGCATCGCTCTGGAGCGTGTGTCCCTGTCGGACAAGGCCGAGCTGTTCCCGGCCGACCTGTCCACCGGCCAGCAACAGCGCGTGGGCATCGCCCGCGCCGTGGTGCATCGCCCGGCCCTGCTGCTGGCGGATGAACCCACCGGCAACCTGGACCCGCGCCTGGCCGCCGAGATCATGGGCGTTTTCGAGGACATCAACCGCTTGGGCACCACGGTTCTGATCGCCAGCCACGACCTGGCACTGATCGCCCGCATGCGCCACCGCATGCTGACCCTGCAACGCGGCCGCCTGATCGGCGACGGGGAGGCCGGCTGATGAGCGCATCCCGCATGCCGCCACCCAAGCCCGCCGAGCGCGTGGGCGCCACGGCCCGTCCCGAGGAGCCGCATAAAGACGGCGATGACGGCCCGGATTTCCGCACCCTGCTGGCGGCCTGGCTGGAAAGCCACCGTGCCAGCCTGATGGACAGCCTGCGCCGCCTGGGCCGGCAGCCCATCGGCAGCTTCTTCACCAGCCTGGTGATGGCCATTGCCCTGAGCCTGCCCATGGGGCTGTCGCTGCTGCTCAACAACGTCGAACGCCTGGGCGGCTCCTGGCAGCGCGCGGCGCAGATCTCCCTGTTCCTGCAGATGGACGCCAGCGAAGCCGACGGCCGCAAGCTGCGCGACGAGATCGCCGGCATGCCCGACGTGGCCGAAGCCGAGTGGATCAGCCGCGAGCAGGCGCTCGAAGAGTTCCAGCAGCAGACCGGCCTGGGCCAGGCACTCAAGGAGCTGCCGGAGAACCCCTTGCCCGGCGTGATCCTGGTGACGCCCAAGGAAGTCGACAAGACCACCCTGGAAGCCCTGCGCCTGCGCCTGGCCGAGCTGCCCCGGGTGCAGCAGGCCCAGCTCGACCTGGTGTGGGTCGAGCGCCTGAGCGCCATCCTCAAGCTGGGCGAGCGTTTCATCTTC
Source organism: Pseudomonas sp. SLBN-26 (assembly GCF_006715895.1). Classification (NCBI taxonomy): domain Bacteria; kingdom Pseudomonadati; phylum Pseudomonadota; class Gammaproteobacteria; order Pseudomonadales; family Pseudomonadaceae; genus Pseudomonas; species Pseudomonas sp. SLBN-26. Next base: position 4,035,661 of record NZ_VFOB01000001.1, on the reverse strand, counting down.
GGGCTCACCGTGCTGCTGGTGCTGGCGCTGTTGCTGGTGATCGGCAACACCATCCGCCTGCACATCGAGAACCGCCGGATCGAGATCGAAGTGATCAAGCTGGTGGGTGGAACCGACAGCTACGTGCGGCGTCCCTTCCTTTATATGGGCGCGCTGTATGGCGTGGGTGCCGGCCTGCTGGCCTGGCTGGTGCTGGCCTACGGGCTGGACTGGCTGAACGACGCCGTGGTGCGCCTGGCCGGTTTGTACGGCAGTGACTTCGCCCTTGTCGGCGTGCCGCTGGGCGACGGATTGTCGCTGCTGCTCGGCGCCATCCTGCTGGGCTACATCGGCGCCTGGCTGGCGGTGGCGCGCCACCTCAGCGAGCTGGCGCCGCGCTAGCAGAACCGCCCCGGGACGGGGCGGAAACGAGGGGTGTAACGAAACTTTTACGCCCCCTTGCAGTCATAAAGGCCAGTGCTACACTGCGCGAGCTTAGTGAATCGGAGGATTCGCATGACCACTTCCCTGCAACCTGTCTATGCCCTGGCCCCCGGTGCGAACCTGGATGCCTATGTGCATGCGGTCAACGGCATCCCGCTGCTGACGGTCGAACAGGAGCGCGAACTGGCCGAACGCCTCTTCTACCAACAGGATCTGGAAGCGGCGCGGCAAATGGTGTTGGCGCACCTGCGCTTCGTTGTACACATCGCCAAGAGTTATTCCGGTTACGGCCTGGCCCAGGCCGACCTGATCCAGGAAGGCAACGTCGGCCTGATGAAGGCCGTGAAGCGCTTCAACCCCGAGATGGGCGTGCGCCTGGTGTCCTTCGCGGTGCACTGGATCAAGGCCGAGATCCACGAGTTCATCCTGCGCAACTGGCGCATCGTCAAGGTCGCCACCACCAAGGCGCAGCGCAAGCTGTTCTTCAACCTGCGCAGCCAGAAGAAGCGCCTGTCCTGGCTGAACAACGAAGAAGTCCATGCCGTGGCCCAGAGCCTGGGCGTGGAACCCCATGAAGTACGCGAGATGGAAAGCCGGCTGACCGGCCATGATATGGCCTTCGACCCGGCGGCGGATGCCGACGACGACGCGGCCTACCAGTCCCCCGCGCACTACCTGGAAGACCACCGCTACGACCCGGCGCGTCAGCTGGAGGAAGCGGACTGGAGCGACAGCTCCACTGCCAACCTGCACGAAGCGCTGGAAGGCCTGGACGAGCGCAGCCGCGACATCCTCCACCAGCGCTGGCTGGCCGAGGAGAAGGCCACGCTGCACGACCTGGCCGCCAAGTACAACGTCTCCGCCGAGCGTATCCGCCAGCTGGAGAAGAACGCGATGAACAAGCTCAAGGGCTTCATCCAGGCCTGAGCCGTCGCATGATCGAAAGCCGCCCCAACGGGCGGCTTTTTTCTGCCCGGAGAAATCGACCATGGCGATGCCGTCCCTGCGCCCCGCCCACGGCGTGTTGTTTGTGCTGGTAGCCGTGCTGTTCTTCGGCCTGGCGATTTGGATGCAGCGGGGTGGCGAGCCCGCCGCCCCCCTGGCCTGCCTGGAAGCCTGGCAATCGCCGCTGCTGGAACCCATGGCCGAAGGCACGCTGACCCTGGCGGCGCTGGACGATCAGGCCCATGGCGAGCTCTGGCTGCGCAACGCCGGCGAAGGCCCGCAACTGCTGTTCCGCAGCGAAGGGGAAGGCGAGGATGCCTGCAACCTGGAAGGTGAACTGGCCCTGGACGACGCCGAGCGCGCGAGCCTGCTCAAGGCCCTGGGCGGGCACTCCCCGGAGGGCGAGCAGCCCCTCAGCCGGCAGATGCTGGACCAACTGGGGCAGCACCGCTTGTCAGCCCTGGAAGTCCGCCCCCAGCAGCTGCCGGACGCGGAGCGGCTGGTGGCCAGCGTCGGCCAGCCCCGCCTGCGGCTCCAGTTGGGGGTGGGAGAAGCCTGGGTCTACCCGGTGGAAGGCCTGACCGCCCAGGTGGTGGATGGCCAGGTGCACCGCATCCGCGTAGTGCCCCGCGCCACCCTCAAGCAGTGATCAGAACGGCACGGCCGGCTTGAGCTGCTCCAGGTACTGGCTGCCCCCCAGCTGGCTCATCTGCTGGCGGATCCAGCCGGCGCGGCGGGCGACGTAGCTGCCCGGGCGCCCGGCATTCCATTCCCGGGGGTTGGGCAGCACGGCGGCCAGCAGGCTGGCCTGGCGCCGTGACAGGTAGGGCGCGCCGATGCCGAAGTGGTGGCGCGCGGCCGCCTCGGCGCCGAACACGCCGTCACCCCATTCCACGCTGTTGAGGTAAACCTCGAGGATGCGCTGCTTCGGCCAGAGCGTCTCGATCAGCACCGTGAACCAGGCCTCCAGCCCCTTGCGCAGCCAGCTGCGGCCGGACCAGAGGAACAGGTTCTTGGCCACCTGCTGGCTCAGGGTGCTGGCCCCGCGCAGGGAGCCGCCGCGCTCGTTGTGTGCCAGGGCGGCACGGATGGCGGGTACGTCGAAGCCCCAGTGCTCGGCGAACTTCTGATCCTCGGCGGCGATCACCGCCACCTTCAGGTCGTCGGGCAGTTCCTTCCAGGGGCGCCAGGTGCGCTGCAGGTCGATGGGGTCGCCATCGATCCACGACTCCACCTTGCGCTCCACCATGATCATGCTGCCGGGCGGCGGCACCCAGCGGAACAGCAGCACCAGCAGGACGGAACCGGCGGCGAACCAGATCAGCAGCTTGAACAGGCGACGACTCAGGGATCGGATCATGCGTGGCTTGGCCTGGGCGGGTTGGCGCGCCATTATAGCGGCCGCTCTCATCCTGTCTGGAGTGCCCAATGGCCCGGTTGTTCCTGCTGCTCGCCGCCTTCACCGGCTTCACCGGCGTCGCCCTCGGCGCCTTCGCTGCCCACGGCCTCAAGGCCCGGCTGAGCCCGGAGCACCTGGCGGTGTTCCAGACCGGCACCCACTACCAGCTGATCCACGCCTTGGCGCTGTTCGGCGTCGCCCTGCTCAGCCTCCACGCACCGGGGCGCCTGGTGAACGCGGCCGGCGGCTGCTTCGCCCTCGGCATCCTGCTGTTCTCCGGCAGCCTCTACCTGCTCACCCTCAGCGGCATCGGCAAGCTGGGCATCATCACCCCCTTCGGCGGCGTGTCCTTCCTGGCCGGCTGGCTGTGCCTGGGGCTTGCTGCGTGGCGCCTCGCCGCGCGCTGAAGCAGGCCTGACCCTGGCGTCAAAAAGCAGGACGAATGGCGTCATTCAGCCTTGGTCATCCCCAGGGTTCGGGGCTAGAATGCGGGCCCCCCAATGTTGTGACCGTCCCGTCATGCGCATCCAGTTGAACGGCGAATCCCACGAACTGCCCGACGGCCTGACCGTCGCGGACCTGATCGTCCGACTCGACCTGGCTGGCCGCCGTGTCGCGGTCGAGCTCAACCTCGACATCGTGCCGCGCAGCCAGCATGCCGCCACCGTCCTGCGCGATGGCGACCAGGTGGAAGTGGTACACGCCATCGGAGGCGGCTAGCCGCCCGCAAGGAGTCCACATGAGTCAGAAGCCGATCGACAAGCCATTCACCCTGGCAGGTCGGACCTATGAGTCGCGCCTGCTGGTCGGCACCGGCAAGTACAAGGACCTCGACGAGACCCGTCTGGCCATCGAGGCCTCCGGCGCCGAGATCGTCACCGTGGCGGTGCGCCGCACCAACATCGGCCAGAACCCGGGCGAGCCCAACCTGCTCGACGTGATTCCGCCCAGCCGCTACACCATCCTGCCGAACACCGCTGGCTGCTACGACGCCATCGAGGCCGTGCGCACCTGCCGACTGGCCCGTGAGCTGCTGGATGGCCACAACCTGGTGAAGCTGGAAGTGCTGGCCGACCAGAAGACCCTCTTCCCCAACGTCATCGAGACCCTCAAGGCCGCCGAAGTGCTGGTCAAGGAAGGTTTCGACGTGATGGTGTACACCAGCGACGACCCCATCGTCGCCCGCCAGCTGGCCGAGATCGGCTGCATCGCCATCATGCCGCTGGCCGGCCTGATCGGCTCCGGCCTCGGCATCTGCAACCCCTACAACCTGCGGATCATCCTCGAGGAGACCCGCGTGCCCGTGCTGGTCGACGCCGGTGTCGGCACCGCCTCCGACGCCACCATCGCCATGGAGATGGGCTGCGACGCGGTGCTGATGAACAGCGCCATCGCCCATGCCCAGGACCCGGTGATGATGGGCGAGGCCATGAAGCACGCCATCGTCGCCGGCCGCCTGGCCTACCTGGCCGGCCGCATGCCCCGCAAGCTCTACGCCAGCGCCTCCTCGCCGCTGGATGGTCTGATTCGCTGAGAACCTCCATGACTGAACAGCTGGATTCGCCGAACGAGAACGGCGAAGTACGCCACCGCACCATCAAGAGCTTCGTGATGCGCGCCGGCCGCATGACCGACGGCCAGCAGCGCGGGCTCGACCAGGGCCTGCCGCGCTTCGGCCTGGAGCTGGCCGACGGCCTGCAGGACTTCGACGCGGTGTTCGGACGCCGTGCACCGCGCACCTTCGAGATCGGCTTCGGCATGGGGCACTCGACCCTGGAAATGGCCGCCGCCTCGCGGGGCGAGGACTTCATCGGCGTCGAGGTGCACCGCCCCGGCGTCGGTGCGCTGCTCAACGGCATGCTGACCCAGAACATCGACAACATCCGCGTCTACACCTGCGATGCCCTCGAAGTCCTGCGGGACTGCGTCGCTGACGCCAGCCTCGACCGCGTCCTGCTGTTCTTCCCGGACCCGTGGCACAAGGCCCGTCATCACAAGCGCCGTATCGTCCAGCCCAGCTTCGCCGAGCTGGTGCGCAGCAAGCTCAAGGTCGGCGGCGTGCTGCACATGGCCACCGACTGGGAGCACTACGCCGAGCACATGCTCGAGGTGATGAACGCCGCCCCGGGCTACCGCAACCTCGCCGAGGACGGCCGCTACGTGCCGCGCCCCGAAGAGCGCCCGGTGACCAAGTTCGAACGCCGTGGCGAGCGCCTCGGTCACGGTGTCTGGGACCTGAAGTTCCAGCGCATCGACTGATCCACCGCAGTACCCGCCCCGTGCCCTGGCAGCACGGGGCATCCAGGAACGACCCTATACACAGACCGGGACCACCCGGCCGCCAGGACGGCACCCCTCACCTGATCCGACACTGAACAGGCCCCGCCTCGCCGGCGGTGGCACAAGAACAAGAGCGACGCCACCCGTGAGCGCCGCGAGGAGAAGGCTGTGTTGAGAAAGTTAGCAATTCTGCTGCTGGCGTCCTGCGCCCTGCAGGCCCAGGCCAAGGTCGACGCCGACCAGGCCGCGCGTTTGGGAGGGGAGCTGACGCCGCTGGGCGGCCAGCGCGCCGGCAACGCCGAGGGTTCCATTCCCGCCTGGGACGGCGGCCTGTCCACCCCGCCCGCCAGCTACCAGCCGGGCATGCACCACCCCGATCCCTACGCCGGCGAATCGCCCAAGTACGTGATCACGGCCCGCAATGCCAGCCAGTACGCCGCGCACCTGCCTGCCGGCCTGAAGGCGCTGGTGGAAACCTACCCCGACTATTCCATTCGGGTCTTCCCGACCCACCGCAGCGCAGCCGCCCCCCAGCGCATCTACGACGCGACCCGCCTCAATGCCCTCAATGGCGAGCTGATCGCCGGCGGCAACGGCGTGCAGGGTGTGGCGGCGGGCATCCCGTTCCCGATCCCGGCCAGCGGGCTGGAGGTGATCTGGAACCACATCCTGCGCTACCGCGGTGACCAGATCCATTTCGTCACCAACCAGGCGGCGGTGCTGGCCAACGGCAGCTACAACCTGCTGAAGCTGGATCGCAACATCTACTTCGTCTACGGCCGCGACGGCGTGACCCCGAAGGACCTGGAAAACACCATCTTCTATTACAAGTACGCGGTGGTGGCCCCGGCCAAGCTCGCGGGCTCGGCGCTGGTGGTGCAGGAAACCCTCGACCAGGTGCTGTCCATCCGCAAGGCCTGGCGCTTCAACCGGGGCGAGCGTCGCGTCCGTCGCCTGCCGATGCTGGCCTACGACACCCTGCAGCCGGACACCAACGGCATGGCCACCGCCGACGTGGTCGACTCCTACAACGGCGCGCCGGAACGCTACGACTGGACGCTGGTGGGCAAGCAGGAAATGCTCGTGCCGTACAACAGCTACGCGGTGCACCAGAAGGGCATCCCCTACGATCAGATCCTCAAGACCAAGTTCGTCAACCCGGACCTGCTGCGCTACGAGCTGCACCGCGTCTGGATCGTCGAAGCCGCGCTGCGCAAGGGCTTCACCCATCCCTACGCCAAGCGCCGCTTCTACATCGATGAGGACAGCTGGCAGATCCTCGCGGTGGACCTGTACGACAAGGACGGAAAACTGACCGGCCTGCAGGAAAGTCACCCGATCAGCTACTACGATGTCCCCATGTTCGGCAGCACCCTGGAGACCATCTACGACTTCGCCGGCTCGCGCTATTTCGCCGATGGCCTGGACAACAACGAACCGATGTACGACTTCAAAGCGCCCCTCGGCCCGCGTGACTTCACGCCCCAGGCCCTGCGCCGCGAAGGCAACTGATATTCCGGCCTGCCTGGCCACGCTCCAACCGCCCTTCGGGGCGGTTTTTTATTGGTTGTTTCCCTGTACCGTGCGGAACGGTTGATTGCTGAGTTTTGTTGATATCGCCTGTTTCGCCTTGCCGGGCGAGTTTCTTTTTTCAGTCGCCAAAAAAGAAACCAAAAAGGCTCGCCCCTGCATCCGGCCCGACTGCCGTCGGGTTCCCTCGTTCCATCGTCGCTCCAGGGGCCCGCGCTGACGGGCCATCCATGGCCCGGCAGCGCTCTCGCGACATCCATGTCGCTCAACCCCTTACGCGATGATTCCACTCGGCCTCCTGAAGGGGCATTTTTCCTGCCTCACCTCCGTGGCTCGGCACGACTCCAGCGTGCGCGCCCATCACGCTCCACACTTTTCCATGAGGAGAGACTGGAGGAGAGAGCAGTTGTTTGCTTTGGCCCGGACTCAGCTCCGATCAGCCAGGACGCCGATCAGGAAGAACACCAGGAGCAGCACGGGGGCCAGGGTGTAGTTGTTGAAGTAGCCCAGGCCCTTGGCCAGCCAGGGCGTGAGGAAGATCATCGCCAGCCCGTAGCCCAGCGCGCAGAGGGTGACGAACAGCAGGGTGCGGAAGAGGAAGTTGAGCCCGCCGATGCGCTGCTGGATCCAGGCGTTGATGCCCGGGCCGAGCAGCACCAGCAGGGTGGCCATGATGGCCAGGGAGATGTCGTAGAGGTGGCCACGGCTCCAGCGCGAGAGGGTGGCTACCAGGTCCAGGATCAGGTCCATCGATCGTCCTTAGCCCTCAGGGCAGGAAGCGTTGCAGCAGGTCGTTGAGAAACAGCTGGCCCTTGGGCGTGGCCGCCAGGCGCGCGGGGTCGGCCTGGAGCAGGCCCTGGGCCTCGGCCTCGCGGCGTGAAGCTGCCAGGTCGGCCAGGGGCAGCCCGGTGCGCTGGGGATAGAGCCCGGCGGGAACGCCGTCGGTGAGGCGCAGGGCGTTCATCAGGAACTCGAAGGGCAGCTCGTCGGCGTCCAGCTCCCGTGCGCCGGCCTGGAAGGCCTTGGCCGGGTCGAGGTAGTCCTTGGGCAGGCGGGTCTTCCAGGTGCGCTGGATGCGGCCCTCGGGGCTGCTCAGCTTGGCGTGGGCGCCGGCGCCGATGCCGAGGAAGTCGCCGAAGGTCCAGTAGTTGAGGTTGTGCCGGGCCTGGCGCCCGGCGCGGGCGTAGGCGGACACCTCGTACTGGGCGTAGCCGGCCTCGGCCAGCAGGGCCTGGCCGGCTTCCTGGATGTCCCACAGCAGGTCATCTTCCGGCAGCTGGGGCGGCTGGGACCAGAACACGGTGTTCGGCTCCATGGTCAGCTGGTACCAGGAGAGGTGGGTCGGCCCCTGGGCGATGGCGGTGCGCAGGTCGTAGAGCGCGTCCTCCAGGCTCTGGTCCGGCAGGCCGTGCATCAGGTCCAGGTTGAAGTTGTCAAAGCCGGCGTTGCGCGCCATGTCGGCGGCGCGGATCGCCTCGCTGCCGTCGTGGATGCGTCCCAGGGCCTTGAGCTTGTCGCCCTGAAAGCTCTGCACGCCGATGGACAGGCGGTTAATGCCGAGCTGGCGGTAGGCAGAGAACTTGGCTTGCTCGAAGGTGCCCGGGTTGGCTTCCAGGGTGATCTCGATGTCAGGGGCGAAGGGCACCCGGCGTTCGATGCCTTCCAGCAGCCGGCCCAGGGCCGCGGCGCTGAACAGGCTGGGGGTGCCGCCGCCGAAGAAGATCGAGGTCAGCGGGCGGCCGTGGACGTGGACGAGGTCCTGTTCCAGGTCCGCCAGCACGGCGTCGACGTAGTCCGTCTCGGGCAGCTCCGGGCCGGCGGCGTGGGAGTTGAAGTCGCAGTACGGGCATTTGCGCACGCACCAGGGGATGTGCACGTAGGCCGCCAGGGGCGGCAGCTGGAAGCCCTGGGGCAGGTGCTCCGGTGCGTCGGGTGTGACGTGCGACGCGGGGCTTCCGGCGTCCGGCTTCATATCCCCAACCGCTGCTTGAGCAGGGCCATGGCGCGGGCGCGGTGGCTCAGGCGGTTCTTGTCCGCCGGGGCCAGTTCGGCGGCGGAGGCGTTGCATTCGGCGACCCAGAACAGCGGGTCGTAGCCGAAGCCGTGCTCGCCGCGTGCCTCGAAGAGGATGCTGCCGCGCCAGAGGCCCTCGCAGAGGATCGGCAGCGGGTCGTCGGCGTGGCGCATCAGTGCCAGGGAGCAGATGAACTGCGCACCACGGCCGGCTTCCGGTACGTCCTTCAGGGCGTCCAGCAGCTTGGCGTTGTTGGCGGCATCGCCCTGGCCACCGGCGTAGCGCGCGGAGTAGATGCCCGGCGCGCCGCCGAGGACGTCCACCGCCAGGCCGGAGTCGTCCGCCAGGGCCGGCAGGCCCGAGACGCGCGCGGCGTTGCGGGCCTTGAGGATGGCGTTCTCGACGAAGGTCAGGCCAGTCTCCTCGGGTTCGACGTCGCTGAACTCGCCGATGGAGCGCACGCGCACGCTGTCACCCAGCATGGCCTGGAGTTCCTTGAGCTTGCCGGCGTTGTGACTGGCCAGCACCAGTTCCTTGAAGGGCATCATTCGTCTGGGAAGAATTCCTGGTCGAAGGTGAAGGTGTGCGGGGCGCCGTCGCCCTGCTGCACCGTGAGGGAGAAGTTGAACATTTCGCGCTGGGTGAAGGGGAACTGCGCCAGGTAGTAGATGGCGCCCCCTTCGCTGACCTGGCGGAAGGCCAGTGGCGTGACCTTGCCGAGCAGGTCCTTGACCTGGCCGCTGACCTGGGCAGTGCTGGGTTTGCCGGCCTTGAGCACGGCGATGTTCACCACGCCCTGGGTCTTGCTGCGCACCAGGCCGGCTGCGGCGGCGATGTCCGGCTGCAGGAAGCCGGAGTTGAAGGCGCTGTAGTGCACGTCGAGCTCGCCGAAGGTCTGTTTGCGCTCCGCGACGGCGGGCAGGGACAGGCAGAGGGCGAAGAGGCAGAAGATGAGGCGACGCATGGTGGAGGTCCTCCAGGTCAGATCGCGATGCGGCTTTCAGGCAGGCCGGGGCCACTGACTCGATAGATGCCGATTTCGCCCAGCAGGTTGGGCCACAGGCGGCTCGGCAGATTGTGCCTGTGCAGGCGGTCGACGGCCAGGCGATCCAGCACCCGCACCCTGAGGTCCTGACAAAGCGCCTCGAAGTCGTGGAAGGTGCAGAAGTGGATGTTCGGCGTGTTGTACCAGGTGTAGGGCAGGAAGTCGGAAACCGGCATCCGCCCGTTGCGCGCCAGGTACCAGCGGCAGCGCCAGTGGCCGAAGTTGGGGAAGGTGATGATGCACTCGCGGCCGACGCGGAGCATTTCCTCCAGCAGCTTGTCCGGGTAGTGCACGGCCTGCAGGGCCTGGGTCATGACCACCACGTCGAAGCTGTTGCTGGCGAAGTTGCCGAGGCCCTTGTCCAGGTCCTGTTCGATGACGTTGACGCCGTTCTGCAGGCAGCGGGCGATGTTGTCCGGGTCGATCTCCAGGCCGTAGCCGGTGACCTCCTTGTGGTCACGCAGCCAGGCCAGCAGGTCGCCGTCGCCGCAGCCCAGGTCGAGCACGCGGCTGCCGGCGGGGATCCAGTCCTTGATGATTTCGAGGTCGGCTCGCACGGGAGGGCTTCCTAGTCAGAGGGCGATGCGGTTCATGTAGCCGCTGAAGGCCTGCAGATAACGCGGGATCGGTATGAGGAAGGCGTCGTGGCCCTGGGGGGCGTCGATTTCCAGGTAGCTGACGTTCTTCCGCGCGGCGGTCAGGGCGTCGACGATCTCCCGCGAGCGGGCCGGGGAGAAGCGCCAGTCGGTGGTGAAGGACATCACCAGGAAGTTCGCCTTGGCCGCCGACAGGGTGCGCGCCAGGTCACCGCCATGGGCGGCGGCGGGGTCGAAGTAGTCCAGCGCCTTGGTCATCAGCAGGTAGGTGTTGGCGTCGAAGCGCCCGGAGAACTCCTCGCCCTGGTAGCGCAGGTAGCTTTCCACCTGGAACTCGACGCTGTGGAAGTCGTAGTTGAGCTTCTCGCTCTTCAGGCCACGGCCGAATTTCTCGCCCATGGCGTCGTCGGAGAGGTAGGTGATGTGGCCGACCATGCGCGCCAGCATCAGGCCGCGCTTGGGGATCACGCCCTGCTCCTGGAAGTGCCCGCCGTGGAATTCCGGGTCGGTGAGGATGGCCTGGCGGGCCACCTCGTTGAAGGCGATGTTCTGGGCCGACAGTTTGGGCGCCGAGGCGATGGCCAGGCAATGGCGGACGCGGTCCGGGTAGCTGATGGTCCACTGCAACGCCTGCATGCCACCGAGGCTGCCGCCTACCACCGCGGCCCACTGGCCGATGCCCAGGGCGTCGGCGAGGCGGGCCTGGCTGTGCACCCAGTCCTCCACCGTCATCACCGGGAAGTCGGCGCCATAGGGCTTGCCGGTGGCCGGGTTGAGGCTGGAAGGGCCGGTGGAGCCGTTGCAGCCGCCGAGGTTGTTGAGGCTGACGACGAAGAAACGCCGGGTGTCGATGGCCTTGCCGGGGCCGATGCAGCTGTCCCACCAGCCGGGCTTGCGGTCTTCCATGCTGTGGTAGCCGGCGGCGTGGTGGTGGCCGGACAGCGCATGGCAGATGAGGACCGCGTTGCTGCGGCTGGCGTTGAGTTCGCCGTAGGTCTCGTAGACCAGTTCGTAGTCGGTGAGGGTGCGGCCGCAGGCCAGCGACAGCGGTTCGCTGAAGCGCTGCACCTGGGGCGTCACCAGGCCGACGGAGTCTTCGGGAATGACGGTGGGCATCGCAACCGCTGCTCTTTTTTCAGGAAGGGCGCCAGTCTAAAGAGCACCGCAGCACCCGGCAAGCGCGCGGCTGCGCGTGCCGGGAGGGGGCTGGATCACTGCTGGCGGGCCACTCGCGGCAGGGTGACCACCTTGCCCTGGCGCTGGATCGGCGCCGGGCGGCGCAGGGCGCGGAGCATGTCGTTGGCCTGGCTGAGCTGGCGTTCCAGCTCGTCCACGTAGCGGGTCAGCTGGAGCACGCGCTGGCGGGCCTGCTGGGTGTCCTGGGCGAGGGCCTTGAGGCGCAGCATGTGGGTTTCCAGCAGCTGCTTGTGCTCCAGGGTGTTCTGCATCAGCGGCATCAGCGCTTCGGCGGCCCATTGAGCGACTTCCTGGCGCAGGCGCTGGTGCAGGCCGATCACTTCCTGCACCAGGGTGGAGAAGAAGCGCCGGGTCAGCAGGCGCTGCTCGGTGAGCAGGGTCTTCAGGTGCAGGCGGAACTGATCGCCCTTCTGCCGCAGTTGCCCCAGTTCGCGGTAGTAGCGGGTGAGGTCGAACTGTGGCGCGTCGACGCCCTGCAGCGGGCTTTCCTCGTTATGCCGGCGGTACAGCGCGGCGACCATGCGGTTGGCGGCGTCGGCCTCGTGGTCGAGGGCGTGCAGGTCGGTCTCCACGGCACGGAAGAAGTGCAGTATGGCCTGGTTGATGCCGACGGTGGTCCAGCTGCCGGTCAGGTCGCGGCGCACGCGCGCCAGGTGTTCCTCCAGGCGCTCGGGGCGCACGGCAGCGCGCAGCAGCTCGCCCTGGCGCTTGACCAGGCGTTGGTTGGTCTTCAGGCCCAGCAGCCGGCGATGGTGCCGGGCGTGGTCTTCCTTGGTGCGGGCGGTCAGCTCGAACAGCAGCTGGCCGTTGTCGTTCTGGTGGGTGCTGAGCAGCGCCTGCTGCTCGCGGACCTTCTCCAGGCGCAGGTTGAGCACGTGCTGGCTGTTCTGCAGCAGCGCCAGGACCTGGTTGACCACGCGGGTCTCCAGCAGGCGTTCCTTCTGGGCGACGATGCGCTCGCAGAGCAGGCGCTCAAGGTTGGCCATCTGGCTGCGGGCGAGCAGTTCGTCGTCCTTGCGCACCTTGGCCAGCAGGGCCTGCTTGGCCGAGAGCGGCAGTACGTCCTCGCGGCGGATGCCGAGCTGGCGGGCGGTGGCGTCCTGGATCTGGCGGATGGCGTTCTGCACGAAGGTCTCGCCGGCCAGGTCGTCCCAGAGCACGTCGATCTTGTTCAGCACGGCGAACAGGCTGGTCTGGGTGTCGTCGTCCAGCTGGCGGATGTGCTGCAGCCAGATGTCCATGTCGCTGGCGGTCACGCCGGTGTCGGCGGACAGCAGGAAGATCACCGCCTGGGCGGCGGGCAGCATGGACAGGGTGAGTTCGGGTTCGGCACCCAGGGCGTTCAGGCCGGGGGTGTCGAGGATGCGCAGGCCCTGGCGCAGCAGCGGGTGGTCGAAGTTGACCATGGCGTGGCGCCAGGCGGGTACCAGCACCATGCCGGGACGGCCGGCGGGTTCGAGGGTGTCGGGGTGGAAGCCGAGCTGGATGGCCTGTTCCACCGGCATCGGCTTGGTCTTGGCCACCTGGGTGAAGGCCTGGACCATGTTGTCCGGGTCGCTGGTGTCCAGGGGGATGTTCACCCAGTGGCGGGGGATGCGCTTGAACTGGGCGACGCTGGCCGAGGCGGTGCGGGTCTCGATGGGCAGCAGGCGGATGTAGGGACGTTCCGAGCGCGGGTCGTGGAACAGCTCGGTGGGGCACATGGTGGTGCGCCCGGCCTGGGACGGCAGCATGCGCTGGCCGTACTCGGAGAAGAACAGGCTGTTGATCAGCTCGGTCTTTCCGCGGGAGAACTCGCCGACGAAGGCCAGGGTGATGTGATCGGTGCGCAGCAGGCGCAGGGCGCGCTCGAGCTTGTCCTGCACGGCGGCGGTGCTCAGGCGGCTGTGTTCCAGCCAGCTGCGGTAGCGGGTGATTTCCCGCATCAGCTCGCGCTTCCAGGCGACGTAGGCGTCCACCTGCTGACTCAGTCGTTCCATGCTCATCCTGGCTCTCCTTCCGCTCACGCGTCCTGCGTTCAGAAACTAAGGGGGGAACTCGACAACGATGGTACGGCCGTCTCGACAGCGGGCCGATGCCTGGGCGGGCGTTCGGCAATTATCCGCCGTCCCGGCTGGCCGTCAATCGAGCGGCTTCACAGTCCCGCCTTAAGGTCTGTCAGGGTTGCCGAGCGGTCAGGCCGGGCAGCGCCGGCAGGGTGCGCGGGGTGCGGATGCGCACGCGCTTCTGGCGGTTAAGCTCGCCGCCTTCCAGGCTCACCTGGCTCTTGGCGACGCCGAAGGCGTCGGCGAGGAAGGCCATCAGGTGGGCATTGGCCCGGCCTTCGACGGGCGGCGCGGTGAGGCGGATCTTCAGGCGATCCCCGTGCAGCCCGGCGAACTCGTCGCGGCTCGCCTTGGGCTGCAGGTGGCAGGCGAGGATCAGGTCCTCGCCGTCCCAGCGGAACCAGCTCATCAGAGGAAGGGGCTGAGCTGCGGCGGCATCTGGGTCATGGCGGCCAGGCCGCCGATGACGAAGCGATCCAGCAGGTTCAGCGCGATGAAGGCGAAGATCGGCGAAATATCCAGCCCGCCCAGGTTCGGCAGCAGCTTGCGGAAGGGGGCCAGCAGCGGCTCGCAGATCTGGTTCACCAGCTGGGCGCCGGGGTTGTAGCTGCCCGGGGAGACCCAGGAGAGGATCACGCTGATGATCATGGCGAAGAAGAACACCTTGAGGAACAGCGAGGTGATGCTGATCACCGACCACACCAGCAGCTGCGGCAGCGCGCCCAGGGGGTTGGCGCCCATCAGCAGCACCACCACGATCATCAGCAGCCATTGCAGCAGCACGGCCAGCACCAGGGAGGCCAGGTCGAGCCCGCCGAGGCCGGGGATGACCTTGCGCAGCGGGTTCAGCAGGGGCTTGGTGGCCCGCACCACGAACTGGCTGAGGGGGTTGTAGAAGTCGGCCCGTACCAGCTGCAGGATGAAGCGCAGCAGTACGACCAGCAGGTAGAGGCTGCCAAGGGTCTGGATCACATAGATCGCGGCGGAGGCGAGTCCGGTCATTGGGCGTTCCTTGTGGAGGTGGGCGCACGGCCAGCGGGGGTGCCGGCGATGCGGGCTACTTTATCGGGATTCCCGGTTCGCATGGAGGGTGTCACTGCCCGGCCATCAGGTCCGGTCCGTTACAGCGCGTGTCCTCATGGTCGCCGAGGGTCATCAGGGTGAAACCGTCGGGGCGCTGGAGGATGGTGGCGTAGGCATAGGCCAGGTCGTGCAGGTCCTTCTTGCTGTCGTACAGCTGGATCTCCACCTGGAAGCGGCCGGCGTCCTTGCAGGCACGTACCGGGCCGTAGAGCAGGGTGATGCCGGGCTCAGCGCGCTGCGCCTTGAGCTGTTCGCGGGCGCTCAGGTTCTGCTGGCGCTGTTCCGGGGCGCTCCAGTCGCCGGCCAGCGCATCGTCCACCATCAGCCATTCGTCGACGAAGCCCCGGCCGTTGCTGGCGGCCGGCTGGATGCGCTGCAGGGCGTCGCCATCCAGGCGGTAGCGGTAGATGCCGGCGCGGGTCATGCGGTCGGCGTCCAGGCTGCCCACTTCGGCGCGTAGCTCGAAGCCGTCGGGCCGGGCCTTCAGGCGTGGCTCGGTTTCGTCGCGCACGTAGCCCTGCTGCAGGTGGTGCAGGGTGCGCTGGGCGGTCTCGCCATTGCGCGGCTGCACCACATCCACGGCCAAGCGGCTCCAGCGCGAGGTGCACCAGGGGGTGCCGTGGGCGATGACGAACTGCCCGCCGGCCAGGCGCACGTATTGGTAGAAGTCGCCGTAGGCGTCGGAGAGTTCCTTCAGCGGCGGGCTGCGCCATTCCAGGGTGCGTACCCAGCGATCGCCTTCCCGGGCATAGCCGAGCAGCAGGATGTCGCCGCCGCAGGGGATGGAGGTGGCGGCTTGGACCACCACCATCGGCGGCAGCCCCGGCTCGTCGTGACGCGCCACGGCATAGGGGCTCACCGAGGTTTCCTCGCCTTCCGGCGCCGGCTGGGCGGGCATCAGCTCGCGGGCCATTTCCTGCTGCAGGGCGTCGGCATCGAGGTCGGCACCGCTGCACGCCAGGCGCGCATCCAGGGCGCGGGTGATGGCGTCCTTGTGGGCCTCCACGGCGGTGGCGATGGCCGGGGAAACGTCGGTGGGCAGCTCTTCGTCCTGCCCGTCCAGGCCGGCCTGGACCTGCTCGAAGGCGGTGCGGGTGGCCTGGGCCAGGTCGGGTTGCAGGGCGCAGGTGTCCGCCAGCGCTGGCAGGCCCAGCGAGAGCAGCAGGGGCGCCAGTGACCAGGCGACTGAGCGCGGCATGCTCATTGCCCGAGCTGGTCGGCCAGTTCGGCGGAACGGCGGTCGGCGGCACCCAGGGCCTGCTCCACCAGGGATTCGAAGCCATTGCCCTGGAAGGATTTGATGGCCGCCTCGGTGGTGCCGTTGGGGGAGGTGACGCGGCGGCGCAGCTCGGCCGGGCCGACATCGCTGCCCACGGCCATGCGTGCGGCGCCCAGGGCGGTCTGCAGGGTCAGCCGGGCGGCCACCTCGGGGCTCAGGCCCAGCTTCTCGCCGGCGGCGGTCATGGCTTCCATCAGCAGGAAGAAGTAGGCCGGGCCGCTGCCGGAGACGGCGGTGACGGCGTCGATCTGCTTCTCCTCGTCGAGCCACAGGGCGATGCCCACGGCTTGCAGCAGTTGTTCGGCCTGGCGGCGCTGATCGTCGCTGACGGCGGCGGTGGCGTACAGGCCGCTGGCGCCCTCGCCCAGCAGGGCCGGGGTGTTGGGCATGCAGCGCACGATGGAGTCGACGCCCAGCCAGCGGGCCAGGCTGGCGCAGGGGATGCCGGCGGCGATGGACACGATCAGCTGGCCAGCGGACAGGCTCGGGGCCAGCGCTTCGCACACGGCCTTCATGACCTGGGGCTTGGTGGCCAGGACCACCACATCGGCGCCGCGCACGGCGTCGGCGTTGTTCTCGGCCACCTCGATGCCGTGCTCGGCGGCGATGCGGGCGCGCTGCTCGGCGCCGGGGTCGCTGGCGCGGATGTGGTCGGCTGGAACGCCCTGGGCGCGCAGGCCACCGATCAGGCTGGCGGCCATGTTGCCGGCGCCGATGAATGCAATGCGGGGAGTGCTCATGTCGTGTTCCTTCCTTATTAAGGTGCCGGCTGCCCGTAGTCGCGGGCGCCGAACAGGGCGGTGCCGATACGCACCCAGGTGGCGCCTTCGGCGATCGCCGCTTCGAGGTCGTGGCTCATGCCCATGGACAGGGTGTCGAGGGCGAGGCCCAGGTCGGTCATCAACTGGCGCAGGCGGGCGAAGGCAGCGTGCTGGGCTGCGACGTCGTCGGTGGGCTCGGGAATCGCCATCAGCCCGCGCAGGCGCAGGTTCGGCAGGCCGGCCACGGCCTTGGCCAGCGCCGGGAGGTCTTCCGGTGCGCAGCCCGACTTGCTGGCTTCGCCGCTGACGTTGACCTGCAGGCAGATGTTCAGCGGCGCCAGGTGGGTGGGGCGCTGGGCGGAAAGGCGCTCGGCGATCTTCAGCCGGTCCACCGAGTGCACCCAGTGGAAGTGCTCGGCGATGGGCTTGGTCTTGTTCGACTGGATCGGGCCGATGAAATGCCAGGTCAGCGGCAGGTCGGTGAGTTCGGCCTGCTTGGCCAGCGCTTCCTGGAGGTAGTTCTCGCCGAAATCGGCCACGCCCTCGGCGTGGGCCTCGCGAATGGCGTCGGCGGGTTTGGTCTTGCTCACGGCCAGCAGGCCGATGGTGGATGAATCCCTTCCAGAGGCTTGCGCCGCCTCACGGATACGCGCGCGAACCTTTGCAATATTCTTTGCTATCGTGGACATTACCTGCGCTCTACAGCCCGGCCTGAGTGGGTCTGCGGCATTCTAACCGCTTGGAATTGGGGAGTCCCATGGATATTACTGAGCTGCTTGCGTTCAGCGCCAAGCAGGGCGCTTCGGACCTGCATCTCTCGGCCGGGCTGCCGCCCATGATCCGCGTCGACGGCGATGTTCGCCGTATCAACCTGCCCCCCCTGGACCACAAGCAGGTGCACGCGCTGATCTACGACATCATGAACGACAAGCAGCGCAAGGATTACGAGGAATTCCTCGAAACCGACTTCTCGTTCGAGGTGCCCGGCGTGGCCCGCTTCCGGGTCAACGCCTTCAACCAGAACCGCGGCGCCGGCGCCGTGTTCCGGACCATTCCCTCCAAGGTGCTGTCCATGGAGGACCTGGGCATGGGCGAGATCTTCAAGAAGATCTCCGACGTGCCGCGCGGCCTGGTGCTGGTCACCGGCCCCACCGGTTCGGGCAAGTCCACCACCCTGGCGGCGATGCTCGACTACCTCAACGGCACCAAGTACCACCACATCCTGACCGTGGAAGACCCCATCGAATTCGTCCACGAGTCGAAGAAGTGCCTGATCAACCAGCGTGAGGTGCACCGCGACACCCTCGGCTTCAACGAGGCGCTGCGCTCGGC
Source organism: Pseudomonas sp. SLBN-26 (assembly GCF_006715895.1). NCBI lineage: Bacteria > Pseudomonadati > Pseudomonadota > Gammaproteobacteria > Pseudomonadales > Pseudomonadaceae > Pseudomonas > Pseudomonas sp. SLBN-26. The sequence continues at coordinate 4,017,732 of NZ_VFOB01000001.1, read as the reverse complement.
CCTGCGGGAAGACCCGGACATCATCCTGGTGGGTGAGATGCGCGACCTGGAGACCATCCGCCTGGCGCTGACCGCCGCGGAAACCGGTCACCTGGTATTCGGCACCCTGCACACCACCTCCGCCGCCAAGACCATCGACCGGGTGGTCGACGTGTTCCCGGCCGAGGAAAAATCCATGGTGCGCTCCATGCTCTCCGAATCCCTGCAGGCGGTCATTTCCCAGACCCTGCTGAAGAAGATCGGCGGCGGCCGGGTGGCGGCCCACGAGATCATGATCGGCACCCCCGCCATCCGTAACCTGATCCGCGAGGACAAGGTGGCGCAGATGTATTCCGCCATCCAGACCGGCGGCGCCCTGGGCATGCAGACCCTGGACAGCTGCCTGAAGGGCCTGGTGGCCAAGGGCCTGGTCAGCCGCGAAAGCGCGCGCGAAAAGGCCAAGACGCCGGAAAACTTCTAGACCCGACAGGGCGCCCCGGCAGGCGCCCTGTCTGCTTGAACGGGGCGGCTGCCCGAACTGGCCTGTACGCGAGCGAACAGGTCGGCCATCCACATTGCGAGAAAGACCATGGAATTCGAGAAACTGTTGCGCCTGATGGTCGAGAAGGGCGGTTCGGACCTGTTCATCACGGCCGGTGTGCCGCCGTCGATGAAGGTCAACGGCAAGGTCATGCCGGTCACCAAGAACCCCATGTCGCCGGAGCAGACCCGGGAAACCGTGCTGGGGGTGATGAACGAGCAGCAGCGCCGCGACTTCGCCGAGAACCACGAGTGCAACTTCGCCATCAGCGCCCGGGGCATCGGCCGTTTCCGCGTCAGCGCCTTCTACCAGCGCAACCTGGTGGGCATGGTGCTGCGCCGCATCGAGACCAACATCCCCACCCTGGAGCAGCTCAAGCTGCCCGAGGTGCTGAAGAAGCTGGCCATGACCAAGCGCGGCCTGGTGCTCTTCGTCGGCGCCACCGGCACCGGCAAGTCCACGTCCCTGGCGGCGATGATCGGCTACCGCAACAAGAACAGCTCCGGCCACATCATCTCCATCGAAGACCCCATCGAGTACATCCACCAGCACCAGGGCTGCATCGTCACCCAGCGTGAAGTGGGGATCGACACCGAATCCTTCGAAGTGGCCCTGAAGAACACCCTGCGCCAGGCGCCGGACGTGATCCTCATCGGTGAAGTGCGGACCCGCGAGACCATGGACCACGCCGTGGCCTTCGCCGAAACCGGCCACCTGTGCCTGGCCACCCTGCACGCCAACAACGCCAACCAGGCGCTGGACCGGATCATCAACTTCTTCCCCGCCGATCGTCAGCAGCAGGTGTGGATGGACCTGTCCCTCAACCTCAAGGCCATCGTCGCCCAGCAACTGGTGCCGACCCCGGATGGCAAGGGGCGCCGCGCGGTGATCGAGGTGCTGATCAACACCCCGCTGGTGGCCGACCTGATCCGCAAGGGCGAGGTCCACGAGCTCAAGCCGTTGATGAAGCGCTCCACCGAGCAGGGCATGCAGACCTTCGACCAGGCGCTGTACAACCTCTACTCCCAGGGCGAGATCACCTACGAAGACGCCCTGCTCTACGCCGACTCGGCGAACGACCTGCGCCTGATGATCAAGCTCGGTTCCGAGACCGACGGCGAACACCTGACCAGCATCAGTGGCGGGCTGTCCCTGGAAGTCTCGGAAGACGATCCGGGCCGTCGCTTCCGCTGAGTGGCGCCAGCCACTGCGCCGCCTGGCGCGCCAAGGCCTCCAGTGTGTCGCTCCCAGCAGGCCAGGGAGCCGCGATCCAGGCGCCGAAAGGCGCCTGGTTCGTTTCCAGCACCTCGCCACCGTGTTCCGCCAGGTGCGGTGGAATGAAACCGCGCAAGGCCGCGCGAGCGCCGTCGCCCAGGGCGATCACCAGTCGCGGCCGGACCTGTTGCAGTTCCGCCTCCAGCCAGGGGGCACAGGCCGTCAGTTCGGCTTCCGTCACCGGCAGCGCCTCGCGCTCGCTGCGCAGCCCCTGGCTGTGCCAGGCGAAGTGCTTCACGGCGTGGGTGAAGTACAGGCGTTCGCGGGCCAGCCCGGCGTTGGCCAGGGCTTCGCGCAGGCGGATGCCGGCGGGGTCGCTGAAGGGCTGTCCGCTCAGGTCGTCCTGATCGGAAGGCTGGCTGCCGAGCACCATCACATCGGCGGTTTCCGGGCCCTGTCCGGCCACGGCGCAGGTCGCGGCGTGCCAGCGCGGGCAGGCCTGGCAGCGTTCCAGGGCCGAGGTGGCCTCGCGCACCGGCTGGGCTTTCAGCGGGCTGATCAGCACTGCCTTGCCGTCCTGGGCGCCGACTGCCGGTGCCTGGGCCAGGCGCTGCTGGCCGGTGCGGGCCGCGCTGACCAGGGCGGGGATCAGCGGCCCTTCCGGCAGGTGGCGCCAGAAGCGTGCGGGCATGTGGCCGCGCATCACCTTCGGGTTGAGCCGGGCCGGGTTGAAGGTGCTGCGGTAGTAGGCCTGCCACAGCGATTGATCCGGGTCGTCGCGCTCCTCGATGGCGGCCTGCAGGCCGGGTGGCCCCGGGGGCAGGTAGGCCAGGCGCTCGCCGTTGAAACAGGCCACGCCGTCGGGCGTTGCGATCAGCCAGCTGTGCCACCCCATGCGTGGGACGAAATGTTCGGCGGCGAGGTCGAGCACCTCGTGTGCCGGTTCGATCCAGGCCAGGTAGTCCGGCTCGCCGCGTTGGGCCTGGCCCGGGCGGAAGCGCAGGAAGGCGTGGAGGTGGTGGGCTTCCCGCCGCACGGCCTTGAGCCGCCGGTGCAGCTCGGCGCCGTCGCGGTCGCCCGGCAGCATGGCGCTGCGGTCACCCTGGGCAGCCCGCCAGAGCACCCGGTAGAGCAGGCCCCAGCGGTCCTGCTGGCGGAAGCGTGCGGCCTGGGCCAGCAATTCCGGCAGTTCGCGAGGAATGCGCACTGTGCCGCCTGGTGCTTCCGCCGGGGCGGGGTTGAGGCTGTCGAACAGGCCGGCATCCGGCGTCCAGTCCACCTGGTGCGGGGCGATCCCGGCCTGCAGCAGGCGCCGGGCCTCGCTGCGCCAGCCTTCGAAGCTGCCGTCGAAGCGGGGCCGGTGCATCACCAGAGCGCCATCTGTGCCGGGGCGTCGCCGAGCTGGCGGCGCAGGGCGGTGGATTCGAGGTCGGCCAGCCGGGGCCTGTAGTCCTGGGTGATGATGAACGGCCGGGCCTTGTCCATGGCACAGCGCAGGCGCACCACGTCCTGGTAGCGGATGCGCCGCTCGCGGCGCAGGTCCGCCAGGCGCCGGGCGCTGAGCACGCCGATGCCGGGCACGCGGGCGATCATCGCCGGCTCGGCGCGGTTGAGGTCGAGGGGGAACTGTTCGCGGTTGGCCAGCGCCCAGGCCAGCTTGGGGTCGATGTCCAGGGGTAGGTTGCCGGGGCTGCTGATCAGCTCTTCGACGCGGAAGCCATAGCCACGCAGGAGGAAGTCGGCCTGGTACAGGCGGTGTTCGCGCATGAGCGGTGGCGGCTCGGCCGGCAGCCCGCCGGGGGCGCTGGGGATGGGGCTGAAGGCGGAGTAGTAGACGCGCTTGAGCCGGTAGGCGCTGTAGAGCGATTGGGCGGTGCCGAGGATGGTGCGGTCGTCGGTGGCGTCGGCGCCGACGATCATCTGGGTGCTCTGCCCGGCCGGGGCGAAGGCGGGTCCACGCCGTTCCTCCTGCGCTTCCTCCACGCCCAGGCGGATGCGACCCATGGCGCGCCGGATCGGCGCCACACGCTTCTCCGGCGCCAAGCGCACCAGCCCGGATTCGGTGGGCAGCTCGATGTTCACGCTCAGGCGGTCGGCGTACAGGCCGGCTTCGGCGATCAGCTCAGGGCTAGCGTCGGGGATGGTCTTCAGGTGGATGTAGCCGCGGAAGTGGTGTTCTTCCCGCAGCAGCCGGGCCACACGCACCAGCTGCTCCATGGTGTAGTCCGCGGAGCGGATGATCCCGGAGCTGAGGAACAGCCCGCTGATGCAGTTGCGCCGGTAGAAGTCGAGGGTCAGCCGCACCACTTCTTCCGGGGTGAAGCGGGCGCGCGGCACATCGCTGGAGCGGCGGTTGACGCAGTACTGGCAGTCGTAGATGCAGAAGTTGGTGAGCAGGATCTTCAGCAGGGCCACGCAGCGGCCATCGGGGGTGAAACTGTGGCAGATGCCCATGCCGTTGGTGGAGCCGATGCCGGCCTTGCCGGTGGAGCCACGCTTGGGTGCGCCGCTGCTGGCGCAGGACACGTCGTACTTGGCGGCGTCGGCCAGCACGGTTAGCTTGTCGATCAGTTCCATGGTCGGATTCTGAAATTAACTGTACGTGCATACAGTATTTCGGCGACCGGAACCTGTGCAAGTCCGTCGACGACCTTCGGTCGCCGGCCCGTCATCAGGAGATCACATGCAACGCCCGGATACCCACAGCACCCTGATCGGCTACCTCCTGTGGATCTTCGGATTCCTCGGGGCGCACCGCTTCTACTACGGCCGGCCGGTGACCGGCACCCTGTGGTTCTTTACCCTGGGGCTGTTCTTCATCGGCTGGATCATCGACCTGTTCCTGATCCCGTCCATGGAGCGCGAGGCCGCCCTGCGCTTCAACGCGGGCTCCTACGACTACACGGTGGCCTGGCTGCTGCTGACCTTCCTCGGTGTGTTCGGTGTGCACCGCATGTACCAGGGCAAATGGATCACCGGCATCCTCTATTTCTTCACCGGTGGGTTCTTCCTGCTGGGCGTGCTCTACGACTTCTGGACCTTGAACACGCAAATCTCGGTGCTCAACGCCCAGCGTTGAGCCGGAAAGCAAAAGGGGTCGTCGATGACGGCCCCTTTCGTTTGCAGCGGTTTCAGCTTCAGCCCTGGAAGGTCAGGTGGCCGTCCATGAAGGTGTAGCGCACGCGCCCGGGCAGCGAGTCGCCGATGAACGGGCAGTTGCGCCCGCGCGAGTGCCAGGCTTCGCCGGCCTGGGTGCGGCCCTTCGGGTCGAACAGCACCAGGTCTGCCGGGGCACCGACCGCCACGCGGCCAGCCGGCAAGCGCAGGGCGCGGGCCGGGCCGGCGGTGAGGCGGGCGAGCAGGGTGGGCAGGTCCAGCAGGCCGTCTTCCACCAGGCTCATGGCCAGCGGCAGCAGCAGTTCGACGCTGCTGATGCCGGGCTCGGTGGCGGCGAAGGGCGCCAGCTTGGCGTCGGCTTCGTGGGGCTGGTGGTGGCTGGCGATGGCGCCGATCACGCCGCTCTTCACCGCCTGGCGCAGGCCTTCGCGGTCCGCCTGGCTGCGCAGCGGCGGCTGCACGTGGTAGAGGCTGGAGAAGCCGGTGAGGGCGTCGTCGGTCAGCAGCAGCTGGTACATGGCGACATCGGCGGTGACCGGCAGGCCGCGGGCCTGGGCCTCGGCGACCATTTCGGCACCACGGGCGCTGGTGATCTGGCTGAAGTGCGCGCGCACGCCGCTCTGCTCCACCAGCAGCAGGTCACGGGCCAGGGCCACGGTCTCGGCGCTCTCGGGGATCCCGGCCAGGCCGAGGAAGCCGGCGGTGGCGCCTTCGTGGGCGAGGCCGCCTTCCGCCAGGTCGGCGTCCTGGGGCTGCAGCACCAGGGTCAGGTCGAAGGTGGCGGCGTACTCCATGGCGCGGCGCAGGGTGCGGCTGCTGCTCATGGGCGCCAGGCCGTTGCCGAAGGCGACGCAGCCGGTGTCACGCAGGGCGACCAGCTCGGCCAGCTGCTCGCCGGCGAGGTTGCGGGTGAGGGCGCCGATGGGGAAGACCTTGGCGTGGCCAGCTTCGCGGGCGCGGTCGAGGATCAGTTCGGCCACGGCGGGTGTGTCCAGCACCGGGCGGGTCAGCGGCGGGCAGCACAGGCTGGTCACGCCACCGGCGGCGGCGGCGCGGGTCTCGCTGTCGACGTTGCCCTTGCGGCTGTAGCCGGGCTCGCGCAGGGCGGCGTTGAGGTCCACCAGGCCGGGAGCGGCCACCAGGCCCTGGGCGTCGATGCGGGTCTCGGCCTCGAAGCCGACCGGTGCCTGGCCGATGGCGGTGACCTTGCCGGCCTGGAGGAACAGGTCGGTGACCTGGTCGGTGCCGCTGGCGGGGTCGATGAGGCGGGCGCCGATGATGTGGGTACGCATCAGTTCTGCACCTCGGCTTCCTGATTGATCTGGCGTTGGGTGTTCTGGCCGCTCATGGCCATGGAGAGCACGGCCATGCGGATGGCGATGCCATAGGTGACCTGGTTGAGGATCACCGAGTGGCTGCCGTCGGCGACGGCGGACTCGATCTCCACGCCACGGTTGATCGGCCCCGGGTGCATGACGATGGCGTCGGGCTTGGCCAGCTTGAGGCGCTGGGTGGTCAGCCCGTAAAGGCGGTAGAACTCGCCTTCGCTGGGCAGCAGGCCGCCCTGCATGCGCTCGCGCTGCAGGCGCAGCATGATCACCACGTCCACGTCCTTGAGCCCTTCGGCCAGGTCGGTGTGGACGCTGACGCCGTACTGCTCGATGCCGATGGGCAGCAGGGTGCGCGGCGCGATCACGCGGATGTCCGGGCAGCCCAGGGCCTTGAGGGCGAGCATGTCGGAGCGGGCGACGCGCGAGTGCAGGATGTCGCCGACGATGGCCACCGAGAGGTTCTCGAAGCTGCCTTTGTGGCGGCGGATGGTGAGCATGTCGAGCATGCCCTGGGTCGGGTGTGCGTGGCGCCCGTCGCCGCCGTTGATGATGGCGACGTCAGGGCAGACGTGCTCGGCGATGAAGTGGGCGGCGCCGGAGTCGGCATGGCGGACCACGAACATGTCGGCCGCCATGGCCTCCAGGTTGCGCAGGGTGTCGAACAGCGTCTCGCCCTTGCTGGTGGAGGAGGTGGAGACGTTCAGGCTGATGACGTCGGCGGAGAGGCGCTGGGCCGCCAGCTCGAAGGTGGTGCGGGTGCGCGTGGAGTTCTCGAAGAACACGTTGCACACCGTCTTGCCGCGCAACAGGGGCACCTTCTTGACGGCGCGGGCGCCGACTTCGAGGAAGGAGTCGGCGGTGTCGAGGATTTCGGTCAGCAGCTCACGGGGCAGGCCGTCGAGCGAGAGGAAGTGGCGCAGCTGGCCCTGGTCGTTGAGCTGCAGCGGGCGCTTGGCGTTCGGCATGGGGCGGGCCCTGGGGGTCGGGTTTTCAGGAGGCGGCGAGGACCTGGCGCTCGAGTGCGAGCGGCGCGGGGCCGAGCAATTTTACCCGCTCGTGGGTGGCCAGGGACAGGGTGGCGCCGACCACGTCGGGGCGGATCGGCAGCTCCCGGGCGTTGAGGTCCAGCAGGCAGACCAGGGTCACGCTGGCCGGGCGGCCATAGTCGAACAGCTCGTTGAGGGCGGCGCGCACGGTGCGCCCGCTCATGAGCACGTCATCGATCAGCACCAGGTGCTGGCCTTCGATCTCGAAGGGCAGTTCGGAGGGCTGCACCTGGGGATGCAGGCCGTTCTGGGTGAAGTCGTCGCGGTAGAAGGAAACGTCGAGCACGCCCATGGCGTCGTCGCGGCCCAGGGCTTCCATCAGGGCCTGGGCGACCCAGACGCCGCCGGTGCGGATGCCGATGAAGCGCGGTGTGTCGATGTGCCGGGCCGCCAGGTGGTCGGTCAGGGCGCGGGCCATCTGCGGCAGCAGTTCGGCCGGGTTGGGCAATGTCATGGGCGTTCCTCGCTAGTCGTGTCCGGGGTGCTCGGCCAGCCAGCCTTCCAGCAGCAGGGCGGCGGCCAGGGCGTCCACCGGGCGTTCGCGGTAGCCGCCGCGCTGGCCCTGCGCCAGGCGGTGGCCCTTGGCTTCGAAGGTGGTCAGGCGTTCGTCGTGGGTGAAGACGGGCAGGTTGAAGCGGCCATTGAGGCGCCGGCCGAATTTCTCGGCGCGTTCGCTCATCTCGCTGGGGGTGCCGTCCATGTTCAGCGGCAGGCCGACGACGATGGCGTCGGGCTGCCACTCCTTGATCAGGGCCTCGACCTTCTGCCAGTCGGGTACGCCGTTCTGTGCCTTGAGCACGCACAGTTCGCGGGCCTGGCCGGTGACGGCCTGGCCGACGGCGACGCCGATCTGGCGGGTGCCGTAGTCGAAGCCGAGGAGCAGCCGGGGCGCGGTTGTCGGGCCGGCCATCAGGCGTGCCCGGCCTGGCTGGTGAGCAGGTTGAGGTTGACCCCCAGCCGTGCAGCGGCAGCGGCGAGGCGCTGGTCGCTGGGGGTGTCGAAGAGGATGGTCGGGTCGGCGGGGCAGGTGAGCCAGGCGTTTTCGGCCAGCTCGGCCTCCAGTTGCCCGGCCTGCCAGCCGGCATAGCCGAGGGCGATGAGGCTCTTCTGCGGGCCGCTGCCGTCGGCGATGGCGAACAGCACGTCCTGGGAGGTGGACAGCGCCAGGTCGCCCAGGTCCAGGGTGGCCTGGTACTGCGGGCCGCTGGGGTGCAGGACGAAGCCGCGGTCCGTCTGCACGGGGCCGCCGGCGTAGATGGGCAGGTTCTGGCAGTGGGCGGGGGCGGTGTCGTCGGGGCGCAGTTGTTCGAGCACGTCACCGAGGTTGAGGCCGTTGGGGCGGTTGATCACCAGCCCCATGGCGCCCTGGTCGTTGTGTTCGACCAGGTAGGTGACGGTCTGCGCGAAGTTGGGATCGTCCATGTGCGGCATGGCGATCAGGAAGTGGTGCTTGAGGTAGCTGGGCGCGGTGCTTTTCATGGGCGCTAGTGTCGATCTTCGCGCCGTCGGCTTCAAGGGTGCCGGTTCAGTTGCTGGAGAGCCTGTCGCCCCGCTCGAAGCGCCAGGTGCGGATGATTTCCAGGCGGTCGATATCGGCCAGGTCGCCGGTGAAGGGGGCGAAGGGGGCGGCGAGGCGGACGATGCGCATGGCGGCCTGGTCCAGTACCGGCTGGCCGGATGACTCCAGCACCTGCACCTCATAAAGAGTGCCGTCGCGGTTGATCGACACCAGCAGCCTCAGCGAGCCGTAGATGCGCTGGCGGCGGGCCTCTTCGGGGTAGTTGAGGTTGCCGACGCGCTCGATCTTCTTGCGCCATTCGTCCTTGTACCAGGCACCCTTGTCGCGCATGGTCGAGGCCGCGTTGAGGCGGTGGATGCGTGGGCGCTTGGCGTAGCGCTGCTGCTCCTGGGACAGCTCGGCCTCCAGGCTGGCGATCTCGGAGGAGAGCTGGGCACTGTCGAATACGGGGGCGGGCGGCGCCTCGGGCTCGGGCTTGGCTTCCTCGCGCTTGACCGGGGTCTTCTGCGGCTTGGGTGCCGTGGTGGCGATGGCCGCCTTGGGGGCTTCCTGGCGCTTGGTCTGCTGGGGCGCGGCGGGCGGAGTAACCTTGCGGATCTCCTGGTCCTGGAACATCGCCTGCTCGGTGGTCTTGGGCGTGTCCTTGTGTTCCAGGGTGCCGCTGCCTTGCTGGTTGTTCTGCGCCAGGTAGTCGGCTTCCTTCGGCTTCTCGTCACTCTTGAAGGTGGCGAGGGTGACTTCCAGCGTCTTGCTGATCTGGCTGGGGTCGCTGAAGGTGAAGCCGACACCGAGGATGAGCGCGATGTGCAGCACCGCGGCGAGGAACAGGGTGAAGCCGAGCCTGTCCGCCGGGCGCACGCTGGCGGAGGGGAAGCGGGGGAGGTCAGCGGCTGCGTTCATCGCACATCGGGTCTGCTCAAAGTGGCGCGCAGTCTGCCGAACTGGGGCGGCAGGCTGCAAGCCGCAAGCTGCAAGGTGTTGACTGCGTCAAGCTTGCGGCTTGCTCTGGTTCGCCTCCAGGCGGGTGGCGATGACGTCCATCAGGCGTTCGCCGATGCGGGTGTCGTACGCCGCGTCGATCTCGCGGATGCAGGTCGGGCTGGTGACGTTGATCTCGGTGAGGTGGTCGCCGATCACGTCGAGGCCGACGAACAGCAGGCCCTTCTCCCGCAGTACCGGACCGACGGTGGCGGCGATCTCGCGGTCCCGCTCGGTCAGCGGGCGGGCTTCGCCCCGACCACCAGCGGCGAGGTTGCCACGGGTCTCGCCGGCAGCGGGAATGCGCGCCAGGCAGTAAGGTACCGGTTCGCCGTCTATCATCAGGATACGTTTGTCCCCGTCGACGATCGCCGGCAGGTAGCGCTGCGCCATGATCTGCTCGGCGCCGTGGCGGGTGAGGGTCTCCAGGATCACCGAAAGGTTCGGGTCGCCCTCGCGGTGACGAAAAATCATCGAACCGCCCATGCCATCAAGGGGTTTGAGAATGATGTCACGCTGCTCTTTTGCAAACTCGCGCAGAATGTCGGGCCGTCGACTCACCAGAGTCGTCGGGGTGAGGTGCGGGAAGAGCGTGGCAAAGAACTTCTCGTTGCAGTCGCGCAGACTCTGCGGACGGTTCACCACCAGCACGCCGGCGCGTTCGGCCTGCTCCAGCAGGTAGGTGGAGTAGATGAACTCGTTGTCGAAGGGCGGATCCTTGCGCATGAGGATCACGTCGAGGTCGGCGAGCGGGGTGTCCTGCTCATCCCCGAGGACATACCAACCCGCAGGGTCGGCTTTCACCTCGAGCGGTTTAATGCGGGCACGGGCTACGCCCGCTGCCTGGTAAAGATCCTGCTGCTCCATATAGAAGAGGGACCAGCCGCGAGCCTGGGCCGCGAGAAGCATGGCCAGGGAGCTGTCCTTCTTGAAGTTGATCTGCGCAATGGGGTCCATGACGATCCCGAGGCGAACGCTCATGGGTGGTGTCTCCGCAACTCGTGAAGTGAAGAAAGGGGCCTCGATCGGGCCCCGGAAGAGGCGCTCAGGGTGGCGCTGGAGGCGGTTGCGGTCAAGGGAAACCTCGCCGTGCGAACTGGCAAATCCATGGCGTAGGCGGTTTCTGGCTTGCGTCTGGAGAGTGTGCTAAAAAGGCCCGACGATTGGGTCGCAGCCCGTCGCTGACAGGGCCTCAGGCGCACTGAACGAAGCTAATAACGACTCACCGAGGCGATGGTAGGGCGAACATGGAACAGCATTCCGAGGGTTTGAAGGTGATGGTGATCGACGATTCGAAGACGATTCGTCGCACCGCTGAAACTCTGCTGAAGAAGGTGGGTTGCGAGGTCATCACGGCTGTCGACGGTTTCGATGCCCTGGCCAAGATCGCGGACACACACCCGAACATCATCTTTGTCGACATCATGATGCCGCGTCTCGACGGTTATCAGACCTGCGCCCTGATCAAGAACAACAGTGCTTTCAAGTCCACCCCGGTGATCATGCTGTCCTCCAAGGACGGCCTGTTCGACAAGGCCAAGGGTCGCATCGTCGGTTCCGACCAGTACCTCACCAAGCCCTTCAGCAAGGAAGAACTGCTCGGCGCGATCAAGACCCACGTGCCTGATTTCACCCCGGTGGAACAAGCCTCCTGAAGTCCGGCCCTCGTGGCTGGAAGTGCCTTTCCGTATTGGGGACAAACATGGCTCGTATTCTGATTGTTGATGACTCGCCGACCGAAATGTACAAGCTGACCGCTATGCTCGAAAAACATGGCCATCAGGTACTGAAGGCGGAAAATGGCGCCGATGGCGTCGCCCTGGCTCGCCAGGAAAAACCCGACGCCGTGCTGATGGACATCGTCATGCCCGGCCTCAATGGCTTCCAGGCGACCCGTCAGCTGACCAAGGACGCCGAAACCAGCCACATCCCGGTGATCATCGTCACCACCAAGGATCAGGAAACCGACAAGGTCTGGGGCAAGCGCCAGGGCGCGAAGGACTACCTGACCAAGCCGATCGACGAAGACACGCTGCTGAAAACCCTCAACGCGGTGCTGGCCGGCTGATGCCGGTAGCACCGTGATGCCCTAGAAGAAGGCTCAGCCCCGCATGTCGGACGCAAAGACCCCATTCCAGATACTCCTCGAGATCGACCAGCACTGCCGCGCCCTGGCGGCGGGCTTGCCCGCCCAGCAGGAAACGGTCCAGACCTGGAGTGGGATCGGTTTTCGCATGGGCGAGCGCTTCTTCGTGGCGTCCATGGGCGAAGTGGGCGAAGTGCTCCACGAGCCCCGCTACACCCAACTGCCGGGGGTGAAACCCTGGGTCAAGGGAGTCGCCAACGTCCGTGGCCGGTTGCTACCGATCATGGACCTGTGCGGCTTCTTCGGCGGCGAACTCTCGTCCCTGCGCAAGCAGCGCCGGGTGCTGGTGGTCGACCACCAGGAAATCTTCGCCGGCCTCATCGTCGACGAAGTCTTCGGCATGCAGCACTTCCCGGTGGGCTCGTTCTCCGAGGAACTGCCGCCGCTGGAGGCCACCATCCAACCCTTCATCCACGGCGTGTTCCAGCGTGAACATCCCTGGCTGGTGTTCAGCCCTCATGCGCTGGCCCAGCACCAGGTGTTCCTGGACGTCGCGGTCTAGTTCCCAACGCGCAGGCCTTCGGGCCTGCGCGCAGGGCCGTTTCCGGGAGGGGCGGCCCGATCGGCCGGAGTGCAGTGTCTCCGGCTGACCCAGGCACCAGCGTGTGCCGTTGATCCAAGGTTGGGCCGGTCTATACCGGCCCTTGGCGTTACATGGAAATCGTTGTGTAGTTGGTCCAGGCGGGGGCCCGATAATGAAAAAACTGAACGCAGGCAATCTACTCGCGGGAGCGCGCAGCAGTACGTTGATCGCCGGACTCTTCGTGGTCCTGATCGTCTCCATCGTGCTGCTGTTCGCCAACTTCGCGTACCTCAACACGCAGGCGAACCACGACCAGGAATACCTCGGCCACTCCGGTGAGCTGCGGGTCCTGTCCCAGCGTATCGCGAAGAACGCCACCGAAGCGGCGGCGGGCAAGCCCGAGGCCTTCGCCCTGTTGAAGGAAGCGCGCAACGACTTCGAGAAGCGCTGGAACATCCTGCTCAACGGTGACGCGGAAACCGGCCTGCCGCCGGCGCCCGAAGCCGTCAAGGCCCAGATGGACGCCGTGCAGGCGGACTGGAACAGCCTGCGGCAGAACTCCGACGCCATCCTGGCCAGCGAGCAGACCGTACTCTCCCTGCACCAGGTAGCCGGCACCCTCGCCGAGACCATCCCGCAGCTGCAGGTTGAGTACGAGGAAGTCGTGGACATCCTTCTGGAAAGCGGCGCGCCCGCTGCCCAGGTGTCCGTGGCCCAGCGCCAGTCGCTGCTGGCCGAACGGATCCTCGGCTCCGTGAACAAGGTACTGGCCGGTGACCAGGACTCCGTACAGGCCGCCGACATGTTCGGCCGCGACGCCAGCCTGTTCGGCCGCGTACTGAACGCGATGCTCGAAGGCAACGCCGCTATGGAAATCTCCAAGGTGACCGACACCGAAGCCCTGGAGCGCCTGCAGGAGATTTCCGAACTGTTCGAGTTCGTCTCCGGTTCCGTGGACGAGATCCTTGAGACCTCGCCCGAACTCTTCCAGGTCCGTGAATCCGCCAACACCATCTTCACCGGCTCCCAGACCCTGCTGGACAAGGCGTCCCAGCTGGCCGCCGGCTTCGAAGAGCAAGCCGCCGGCCGTAGCCTGAACACCCTGGCTGGCTACATCCTCGGTGCCCTGGCACTGGGTTCGATCATCCTGATCGGCCTGGTCATGGTTCAGACCACCCGCCAGCGTCTGGCCGAGACCGCCGAGAAGAACGAACGTAACCAGGCCGCGATTCTGCGACTGCTCGACGAAATTGCCGACCTTGCAGACGGTGACTTGACCGTAGCGGCGACCGTAACCGAGGACTTCACCGGTGCGATCGCGGACTCGATCAACTACTCCATCGACCAGCTCCGCGAACTGGTAGAGACCATCAACCTGACCGCCGTGCAGGTAGCCGCCGCTGCCCAGGAAACCCAGGCCACCGCCATGCACCTGGCCGAGGCTTCCGAGCACCAGGCCCAGGAAATCGCCGGTGCGTCCGCCGCGATCAACGAAATGGCCGTGTCGATTGACCAGGTATCGGCGAACGCCTCGGAATCCTCCGCGGTAGCGGAGCGTTCCGTAGCCATCGCCAACAAGGGCAACGAAGTGGTGCACAACACCATCACCGGCATGGACAACATCCGCGAGCAGATCCAGGACACCTCCAAGCGAATCAAGCGTCTCGGTGAATCGTCCCAGGAGATCGGTGACATCGTGAGCCTGATTAACGACATTGCCGACCAGACCAACATCCTTGCACTGAACGCCGCGATCCAGGCGTCCATGGCGGGTGACGCCGGTCGAGGCTTCGCCGTGGTAGCGGACGAGGTACAGCGCCTCGCAGAACGTTCCTCTGCCGCAACCAAGCAGATCGAGGCCCTGGTTAAGACCATTCAGACCGACACCAACGAAGCGGTTATCTCCATGGAGCAGACCACCTCCGAAGTGGTACGCGGTGCCCGCCTCGCGCAGGACGCCGGTGTGGCCCTGGAAGAGATCGAGAAGGTATCCAAGACCCTCGCGGCCCTGATCCAGAACATCTCCAACGCGGCACGCCAGCAGGCGTCGTCCGCGGGCCACATTTCCAACACCATGAACGTCATTCAGGAGATCACCTCGCAGACCTCCGCCGGTACCACGGCAACCGCCAAGAGCATCGGTAACCTCGCCAAGATGGCGAGCGAGATGCGCAAGTCGGTATCCGGCTTCAACCTGCCGGACGCAGACCGGGCCTGACCAAGGGAGGTGCCGCAGCCTGAGGCTGCGGCGCAACGGCCATGAGCGAGAGGCACGACAGCATGCAGCCTGGCGGCGTGTGGGCCTTGAAACCCATGGCCGACATGACCCCCGCGCAGTTCCATGACTGGCAATCGCTGCTCGAGGAACGTACCGGCGTGGTCATCAACGAGCAGCGACGCTCGTTCCTGCAGACCAACCTCACCGCGCGGATGCGAGAGCTGGGTGTAGACGACTACACCCTCTACTTCCGCCAGGTCACCGACGGGCCGCGTGGTGCCGTCGAATGGTCGACCCTGCTGGACCGCCTCACCGTTCAGGAAACCCGTTTCTTCCGCCACGGACCCTCGTTCGACCTGCTCGGCTCCTATCTGCGCGAGCGTGTTGCCAAGGGACTGGACAGCCCCCTCGCCCTCTGGAGCGTCGGTTGTTCCAGCGGCGAAGAGCCGTACTCCCTGGCCATCGCGGCCGCCGAGGCCCTCACGGGCAGCGAGCGGCCCGACTATTTTGGTGTGACCGGCACCGACATCAGCCTCAGCGCCCTGAACAAGGCCCGCGAGGGGGTGTACGGCGCACGGCGCCTGGAGCACCTGGAAGGCGACATGGGCGAGCGCTACTTCCAGCCTCTGGGCGATGGCCGTTTCAAAGTTGTGGAGAGCCTGGCCGCGCGCGTGTGTTGCGCCCGGCTCAATGTGCTGGAACTGGCGAAGGCGCCAATGTCCGGCATGGACGTAATTTTCTGCCAGAACCTGCTGATCTATTTCCGCCGCTGGCGTCGCCGTGAAATCCTCAACCGCCTGGCCGAGCGCCTGGCGCCCGGTGGGCTCATGGTGATCGGCGTCGGTGAAGTGGTTGGTTGGCACCATCCGGACCTGGAGCCGGTGGCCGACGATCAGGTTCTGGCATTCACCCGGAAGGGATAGCAGACGGCTATGAGTGATCGGCACGATTATGTCGCCCTGGAGTGGGTCAAGGGCGAGATCGCGGAAACCCTGAAGCAGGCCCGCCAGGCCCTGGAGGCGTTCGTCGAGAACACCCAGGACCCGACGCGCATGCGTTTCTGCCAGACCTACGTGCACCAGGTCCACGGCACCCTGCAGATGGTCGAGTTCTACGGCGCGGCCCTGCTCGCCGAGGAAATGGAGCAGCTCGCCCAGGCACTGATGGAAGGCCGCGTGACCAACCAGGGCGAAGCCCTGGAAGTGCTCATGCAGGCCATCCTGCAGTTGCCGGTCTACCTGGATCGCATCCAGAGCGCGCGCCGTGACCTGCCCATGGTCGTCCTGCCGCTGCTCAACGACCTGCGCGCCGCCCGTGGCGAGAAGTTGCTGTCCGAAACCAGCCTGTTCTCCCCCGATCTCTCCAGCCGCACCCCCGCACTCTCGGTGGATGCGCTGGCCCGCATGCGCACCGCCGAACTGCCGGTACTGCTGCGCAAGCTGCGGCAGATGCTGCAGATGGCCCTGGTGGGGATCATCCGTGGCCAGGACCTGGCCACCAACCTCGGCTACATGGCCCGCGTCTTCGCCCGCCTCGAATCGCTTTGCAAGGAAGCCCCGCTGGGCACCTTGTGGCCCATCGCCTCCGGCATGGTCGAAGGCCTGGCCAATGGCAGTGTGGTCAACGGCACCTCCGTCCGCACCCTGCTGCGCCAGATCGACAAGGAACTCAAGCGCCTGGTCGACCAGGGCGCCGATGGCATCAACCAGCCGGCCCCGGACGAACTGGTCAAGAACCTGCTGTTCTACATCGCCAAGGCCCCGGCCCAGTCGCCGCGCATCCGTGCCCTCAAGGAACAGTACCGCCTCGACGAAGCCCTGCCCGACACCGACGTGGTGGACGAGGAGCGTGCCCGCCTGGCCGGCCCCGACCGCGACGCCATGCGCTCGGTGGTCACCGCCCTTTGCGAAGAGCTGGTCCGCGTCAAGGACAGCCTCGACATCTTCGTGCGCAGCGACCGCCGCGGCGTCACCGAACTGGATGCCCTGCTCGCGCCCCTCAAGCAGATCGCCGACACCCTGGCCGTGCTCGGCTTCGGCCAACCGCGCCGGGTCATCCTCGACCAGATCGACGTCATCCACAGCCTGTCCCTCGGGCAGCGCGAGCCCAACGACGCCGTTCTCATGGACGTCGCCGGCGCCCTGCTGTACGTCGAGGCGACCCTCGCCGGCATGGTCGGCCCGGCCGATGACGGTTCCCGCGAAGAGAGTCACCTGCCCACCACCGACGTGGCGCAGATCCACCAACTGGTGATCAAGGAAGCGCGCAATGGCCTCGAACAGGCCAAGGACGCGATCATCGAGTTCATCGCCTCCCAGTGGAACCACGAGCACCTGGCCCGCGTGCCCGACCTGCTGACCCAGGTCCGTGGCGGCCTGGCGATGATCCCCCTGGCCCGCGCCGCTGCCCTGCTGGAAGCCTGCAACCGCTACATCCAGGAACAGCTCCTGGCCCGCAAGGCCGTGCCCAACTGGCAGAGCCTGGACACCCTGGCCGACGCCATCACCAGCGTCGAGTACTACCTGGAGCGCCTCTCCGAGGACCACGCCACCCAAGGCGACATGATCCTCGACGTGGCCGAGGAGAGCCTGGAGAACCTGGGCTACCCGCTCAAGGCCAAGCCCTCCATCCTCGATCTCCCGGAGTTCCAGGCCGAAGAGCCCGCTCCGCTGGCCGACCCGGTGGAGGAGATCGAAGTCCTCGCCGAGGAAGCGCCCGAGCCGGTCGAGCCCCTGGCCTTCGAACCCCTGCCAGCCGAGCCGGAAATCACGCTCGATGCCGATTTCGCCGAGCCTTCCGCCCCGGTGGAAGAGGACCCTGCACTGGATGCCCTGCCGGAGCTCGAACCGCTGGACAGCTTCGAGCCGGTAGCCTTCGACGCACTGCCCGAACTGGAGCCGCTGCCCGAGCTGGAAGCCCAGCCGCTGCTGGACGAGCCTCTGGAGCTGGGCACCCTCGACAGTTTCGAGACCACCGAGCTGAAGGCCGATGACGCGCCGACGCTGCTGGTCTCCGATGACAACTGGAACCTCGGCGAGCCGGAGGTCCAGGCCCCCGAGGTCATCGACTTCAGCCTCGACGCCCCGTTGGAACTGGAATCCCTCGATCAGGCCAAGCCGGCCGACGAGTCCTTCGCCTCCTTCGACCTCGAGGCCCTCGAGCCGCTGCCGGCTGCCGAGCCCCTCAGCCTCGAGCCGCTGCCCGAATCCACCCCCAGCTGGGACGACGTGGAGCTGAGCGGCCTCGACCTGCCGGAGGTCGACCTGCCCTCCGCCCCGCTGGAGCCCGTTGTCGCCCCGGTCGAGGAAGCGCCCCGCGCGCTGTCCATGGCCGATGTCATGGCTGCCCCGGTGCAGCCCATCAACCCGCCTGCTGGCGAGGTCCCGCCCAGCCTGTTGCCGCCGCCTGCCGATGAAGAGCCGGTGGACGACGAACTGCTGGAGGTCTTCATCGAAGAAGCCGGCGAAGTGCTGGAGACCATCGGCGACTACCTGCCGCGCTGGTGCGCCAATACGGACGACAAGGACGCGCTGACCGAAGTCCGCCGTGCCTTCCACACCCTCAAGGGCAGCGGCCGCATGGTCCGCGCGCTGGTCATCGGCGAGCTGTCCTGGTCCATCGAGAACCTGCTCAACCGCGTGCTCGACCGCAGCATCCAGCCGGACGAGGACGTCAAGGGCGTGGTCAACGACGTGGTCGCCCTGCTGCCGCAACTGGTGGACGAATTCGCCGCCAAGGCCCAGCGCCAGCGGGACGATGTCGACCACCTGGCCGCCGAGGCGCACGCCCTGGCCAAGGGGCAGCGCCTCCCAAAATCTGAAGCCCCGGTCTCCGTACAGGCTGCCGAGCCCGTGGGCGAGCTTCCTTCTCAGCCCGAAGTGGCCGCGCCGACCGTTGCTTCCAGCGCGTCGACCGATGAAGAGCCGCTCGACCCGCAGTTGCTGGACATCTTCCGCAACGAGGCCGAAGCCCACCTGGAAACCCTCGTCGGCTTCCTCGCCGATTGCGCGCAGTCCCTGCCGCAGCCGGTGACCGACAACCTCCAGCGCGCCCTGCACACCCTCAAGGGCAGTGCGCACATGGCTGGCATCCTGCCGATCGCCGCCATCGCCATGCCGCTGGAAAAGCTGGCCAAGGAATACAAGACCAACCTGATCCAGATGGACCTGGTGGATGCCGAACTGCTGCGCGATGCCGAGCAACTGTTCCGCATCGGCCTGGAGCAGCTGGAAACCGCACCGCTGCGCCCGATCCCCGGGACCGAGGCCTTCCTCGAACGCGTCCAGCGCCTGCACGCCGAGCGCATCGGCGCGGCCGAAGCCGCTCGCCTGGGCGATCAGGGCCAGGCCGGGCGCGACCCGCAACTGATCTCCATCTTCCTCGCCGAAGGCATGGATATCCTCCTGGATGCCGAGGACCTGCTGCGCCGCTGGCGCGAGCACCCCTCCGAGCGCCAGGAACTGGGCGCCCTGCTGGAAGAACTGAACACCCTCGGCCGTGGCGCCGAGATGGCCGAGCTGCCGCAGATCGAAGAGCTCTGCGAAGCCCTGCTGGACACCTACGGTGCCGTCGAGGAAGGCAGCCTGCCGGTCAGCGAGCGCTTCTTCGACGAGGCTGAACGGGCCCACGAAGCGCTGATCAGCATGATGGACCAGGTCGCCGCCGCCCTTCAGGTCACGCCCCAGCCGGAGCGGGTCCAGGCCCTGCGCGACCTGCTCCAGCAGGCCGTCGATCCGGCAGCCCTCGCGCTGCTGGACATGGACCGCGACACCGGACTGCTGGTCGAAGAGCCGGACCAGGCGCTGCCGCCCGCCACCGAAGCTGAGCTGACGCTCGCGGACGATGACGCACTGCCGCCGCTGCCCGAGCTGGATGAAGTGCCGGCCCTTGAACCGGTCACCCTGCCGGAGTTGCTCGACGAGCCCGCCGAGGCCATCGAGCCGGTGCCCGTCCCGGCCGCCGAGCCTGCCGCCGCGGTCGAACCGCCTGCCGCACCGCTGGCCTACGAGAACCTCGACGAGGAGATGGTCTCCATCTTCCTCGAAGAGGCCGTGGACATCCTGGAAAGCTCCGGCCAGGCGCTGGAACGCTGGCTCGACGAGCCGGACAACCACGCGCCGCTGCACTCGCTGCAGCGTGACCTGCACACCCTCAAGGGTGGCGCGCGCATGGCCGAGATCGCCCCCATCGGCGACCTCGCCCACGAACTCGAATCCCTCTACGAAGGGCTGGTGGACCGTCGCTTCAACCATTCCCCGGCATTAGCCGGCCTGCTCCAGGCCAGCCATGACGACCTGGCCGTGATGCTCGACCAGCTCCAGGCCCGCCAACCGCTGCGCAACCCGGAGGCGCTGATCCAGGCGATTCGTGCGTTTCGCCAAGGCGGCACGGTAAGCCTGCCCGTCGCGCCGGTGGCCGAGGCCCCGGTGAATGAGGCCATCGCCCCGCCGGCAGAGGCAGAGGTGGAAGCGCCTGCCTTGCCGGATGAGGTGTCCGAAGCGCCCCTCGAACTGGATGCCGGCCTGCCTGAGCTGGACGATGACGTCCTGCCGCTGCCGACCCTCGACGAACCCGACGCCGACGCCCCGCTGGTGCTGGAAGACCTGCCCCTGCCGGAGTCCGACGAGCCGGCGCTCGTGGAAAGCGTCGAGGCCGATGCCTGGCTGCTTGACGAGAGCGAAGGCGACCTGTCGCCTGCCCCCGAAGCCGAAGCCGAAGCCGAAGCCGAAGCCGAAGCCGAAGCCGAAGCCGAAGCCGAAGCCGAAGCCGAAGCCGAAGCCGAAGCCGAAGCCGAAGCCGAAGCCGAAGCCGAAGCCGAAGCCACACTTTCTCCCGAGCCCGAGCCCGAGCCCGAGCCCGAGCCCGAGCCCGAGCCCGACGCCGAATGGCTGCCGGTGGATGAAGCCCCGGCGCTGCCGGAGGTGGACGACGAGCCGAGCATCGAGCTGGCGCTGCCCGAGGTGGCCGAGACGCCCGCCCCGGTCGAGCCGGTTGTACCGGCTCCCGTGGTGAGCGAGCTGGTCCACAGCGCCTTCGATGACCGTGATCCCGAACTGGTGGAAATCTTCCTCGAGGAAGGCTTCGACATCATCGAAAGCGCCGGCAACGCCCTGCAGCGCTGGATGGAGGACGTCGACAACCTGCTGGAAGTCGAGGCCCTGCAACGCGACCTGCACACCCTCAAGGGTGGTGCGCGCATGGCCGAGATTCGCGAGATCGGTGACCTCGCCCACGAACTGGAATTCCTCTACGAAGGCCTCTGTGGCGGCCGCCTGCGTGCCAGCCCGACGCTGTTCGGGTTGCTGCAGTCCTGCCACGACCGCCTTGCCGAGATGCTCGAAGCCGTGCGCGACAAGCGCGCGGTGCCGGATGGCAGCGTGCTGATCGAGGCGATCCGCCGCTTCCGTGCCAACCCCGACGAACAGCTGAGCATGCCCTCCAGCGTGCACCTGCAGCCTGTCGCCACGCCCGTGGTGGAGGACGAGGAGGCGGAAGCCGACATCCTCGACATCTTCCTCGAAGAGGGTGATGACCTGCTGGAAGCGATGGAGCGCACCATCGGCCGCTGGGAAGAGAACCGCGACGACAGCGCCCAGATCGACGACCTCCTGCGCCTGCTGCACACCCTCAAGGGCGGTGCGCGCCTGGCCGGCCAGAAACGCCTGGGCGACCTCAGCCACGACCTGGAACAGCACCTGACCGAGGCGCTGCAACAAGGCGCGCCCTGGCCCGAAAGCCTGTTCCTCGACGTGCAGTCCGGCTTCGAAGGCCTGCAGGCCGAGCTGGACCAACTGCGCCAACGCCTGGACGCCAGCCTGGCGGACGAGCCCGAAGCGCCTGCCGAGATCCACGAGCCGGCGCCCCAGCCGACCCTCGCAGCCCCCATCGTGGCGGCGAGCGCCGTGCCGGTGGCGGTGACCGAGGACAAGGTCCTGCCGTTCGTGCTCAAGGCCCAGGAAGCCGCCCAGGATGCAGCCGCACGTCGTGCGCCGCAGGAAATGGTCAAGGTACCGGCCGACCTGCTGGAAGGCCTGGTCAACCTGGCGGGTGAAACGTCGATCTTCCGGGGCCGTGTCGAGCAGCAGGTGAGCGACTTCAGCTTCACCCTGAGCGAGATGGAATCCACCATCGAGCGGGTACGCGACCAGCTCCGCCGCCTCGACACCGAGACCCAGGCGCAGATCCTCAGCCGCTACCAGGCCGAGGCCGAGCGCGCCGGCTACGAGGACTTCGACCCGCTGGAAATGGACCGCCACTCCCAGCTGCAGCAGCTCTCCCGCGCACTGTTCGAGTCCGCGTCCGACTTGCTGGACCTGAAGGAAACCCTGGCCGCGCGTAACCGCGACGCCGAAACCCTGCTGCTGCAACAGGCACGGGTCAACACCGAGCTGCAGGAAGGCCTCATGCGAACCCGCATGGTGCCCTTCGACCGCCTCGTACCGCGCCTGCGCCGCATCGTGCGCCAGGTGGCCAGCGAGCTGGGCAAGCAGGTGGAATTCCTCGTCGGCAACGCCGAGGGCGAAATGGACCGGACCGTGCTCGAGCGCATCGTCGCGCCCCTGGAGCACATGCTGCGCAACGCCGTCGACCACGGCATCGAGCCGGTCGAACTGCGCCGCGCCGCCGGCAAGCCCGACGCCGGTACCATCCGCCTGACCCTGGGCCGCGAGGGTGGCGACATCCTCCTGACCCTGTCCGACGACGGTGGCGGCATCCGCCTCGACGCCGTGCGCCGCAAGGCCATCGAGCGTGGGCTGATGGATGCCGACTCCCAGCTCTCCGACCACGAGGTGCTGCAGTTCATCCTCGAGGCCGGCTTTTCCACTGCCGAGAAGGTCACGCAGATCTCCGGGCGTGGCGTGGGCATGGACGTGGTGCACTCCGAGGTCAAGCAGCTCGGCGGCTCCATGAGCATCGAGTCGACCCCGGGCGAGGGTTCGCGCTTCCTCATCCGCCTGCCGTTCACCGTGTCGGTGAACCGTGCGCTGATGGTGCTCTCCGGCGAAGACCTCTACGCCATCCCGCTGAACACCATCGAAGGTATCGTGCGGGTCTCCCCGTACGAGCTGGAGGCCTACTACCAGCCGGATGCGCCGCGCTTCGAGTACGCCGGCCAGGCCTACGAACTGAAGTACCTGGGCGACCTGCTGAACAATGGCCAGCATCCCAAGCTGGTGGGCCAGAGCCTGCCGCTGCCGGTGATCCTGGTGCGTTCCACCGAGCACGCCGTGGCCGTCCAGGTGGACGCCCTGGCCGGCTCCCGCGAGATCGTGGTAAAGGGCCTCGGCCCGCAGTTCGCCGGGGTGCAGGGCATCTCCGGTGCCACCATCCTCGGGGACGGCCGCGTGGTGGTGATTCTCGATCTGCTGGCGACCATCCGTGCGCGCCATGCCCACCAGGTGCAGATGCTGCCGCGCACCACCAGCCAGGCCGCCCTGCCGGCGGAACTGGACCACGACCGCCCGCCGGTGGTCATGGTGGTGGACGACTCGGTCACCGTGCGCAAGGTCACCAGCCGCCTGCTGGAACGCAACGGCATGAACGTGCTGACCGCCAAGGACGGGGTGGACGCCATCGCCCAGCTGCAGGAGCACCGCCCCGACGTCATGCTGCTGGACATCGAGATGCCGCGCATGGACGGCTTCGAAGTGGCCACCCTGGTGCGTCACGACGCGAGCCTGAAGGACCTGCCGATCATCATGATCACCTCCCGTACCGGCGAGAAACACCGCGAGCGGGCGATGGCCATCGGCGTGAACGACTACCTGGGCAAGCCGTACCAGGAGTCCCTGCTGCTTGAAACCATCCAGCGACTGGTCAAGGGACATGACTGAGAAAACCTCTGCACGCATCGCCGTCATCGCCGACACCTCGCTGCAGCGCCATGTGCTGCAGCAGGCGCTGGTCGGCAACGGCTACCAGGTGATCCTCAACAGTGACCCGGCCCGCCTCGACGACGACGCCCTGAGTGCCTGCGACGCCGACCTCTGGCTGGTGGACCTGGCCCAATCGGAAGACTCGCCGCTGGTGGACAGCCTGCTGGAGCGCGCCAGCGCCCCGGTGCTGTTCGGCGAAGGGCACGCCCCGGAACGCCATTCGGAAAACTACCCGCGCTGGGAGCGCCGCCTGTTCGGCAAGCTCAAGCGCCTGGTTGGAGACCCCGCCGTGGCGGTCGGCCCGAGCCTGGAGGCCCTGATGGCCGAGGCCCAGCGCCCCGCCCGCCTGGACCTGCCGCGTGCCCTGGCGGACACCCCGCTGGTGGCGGGCGAGCCGGCGCGCCAGGTCTGGCTGCTGGCGGCGTCCCTCGGGGGGCCGGCGGCGGTGAAGGCCTTCCTTGATGCACTGCCCGGCGGCCTGCCGGTGGGTTTCCTCTACGCCCAGCACATCGATCCCGCCTTCGAAAGCATCCTGCCCCAGGCCGTCGGCCGCCACAGCCAGTGGCCGGTCAACCTGGCTCGCCCCGGCGACCGCGTGCGCGCCGGCGAGGTGGTGGTGGTGCCGATCGCCCAGGAGCTGACCTTCGCCGAAGACGGCGCGATGCTCATGGGCAACCGCCCCTGGCCCGAGCCCTACAGCCCATCCATCGACCAGATCATGCTCAACCTCGCCCAGCACTTCGGCGAGCAGTGCGGCGTGATCGCCTTCAGCGGCATGGGCAGTGATGGCAGCGCCGCAGCGGCCTACGTGCGCCGCCAGGGCGCGCCGATCTGGACCCAGCGGGCCGAGAGCTGCGTCTGTTCGAGCATGCCCGACAGCCTGCGTGAAGGCGGCTACAGCAGTTTCAGTGCCGACCCGCGCGAGCTGGCCCAGGCGCTGGTGAACCACCTGGCCGAGCAGTGCGCCTGACGCGCCGCCGGTGGTCTTGAAGAATCGTTGAAGGAAACGCCATGAGCCAAGCCGTCGCCAACACCCAGAGCGCCAACAGCCTGACCGGGCTGCTGCTGTCGCTGACCGACCGCACCCTGCTGGTGCCCAACGTGGCGGTGGCGGAGCTGATCCCCTACCGGGCGCCCCAAGCGTCCGCCGGGATGCCGGCCTGGTTCCTCGGCCAGGTAGCCTGGCGCGACCTGCGCCTGCCCCTGCTGTCGTTCGAAGCCGCCAGCGGTGGCCAGCCCCAGGTGGGCTCCAGCGCGCGGGTGGTGGTGCTCAACGCCCTGGGCAGCCGTGCCCATGTGAAGTTCATCGCCCTGCTGGTGCAGGGCATTCCGCGCTCCCTCAAGGTCGACACCGACCTGCCCTCGGCCAATGCCGAGCTGCTGCCCCTGGAGCTGGGTTCGGTGCAACTGGAGGACGGCATCGCCAAGATTCCGGACCTGGTCGGCCTGGAGCAACTCCTGGCGGACGCCGGCCTGATCTGAGCCGCTGAGCCGCTGCGGCGGCCTGCCCCCTTAGAAATCCCCCCACAACTGCTGGGCGACGCTCAGCGCCACCACCGGCGCGGTTTCCGTGCGCAGTACGCGCGGGCCCAGGCGTGCCGCCTGGAAGCCCTGCTGCTGGGCGGCTTCCACTTCGGCGTCGGACAGCCCGCCCTCCGGGCCGATGAGGAACGCCAGCGTGGCTGGTCGTGCATGGCTGGCCAGGGGCTCGGCCACCGGGTGCAGGACCAGCTTGAGGTCCGCCTCCACCTGCTTCTGCCACTCCCCCAGCGTCACCGGCGGGTGGATCACCGGCAGCACCGAGCGGCCGCATTGCTCGCAGGCGCTGATGGCCACCTGGCGCCAGTGGGCCAGGCGCTTGTCGGCGCGTTCATCCTTCAGGCGCACTTCGCAGCGCTCGCTCACCAGGGGGGTGATCTCCGCCACGCCCAGCTCGGTGGCCTTCTGGATGGCCCAGTCCATGCGCTCGCCCCGGGACAGGCCTTGGCCGAGGTGGACCCGCAGCGGCGACTCGGCCAGGCCGGCGAAGGCTTCGCGCAGTTCGACGCGGACGCTCTTCTTGCCGACCTCCACCAGTTCGCCGATGAATTCCTGGCCCGAGCCGTCGAACAGTTGGACGGCATCACCTTCGGCCAGGCGCAGCACGCGACCGATGTAGTGGGCCTGGGCTTCGGGCAGGGCGTGTTGCCCGAGGGCGAGGGCGGCGTCGATGAAAAAGCGGGAAAGGCGCATGGATTCGGCGGGCTGAAGAGGGAAAGCCGCAAGCTTACCCGCTTCGCCGCCCGCCGTTAAACCGCCTGCTAGCCCGGATCGCGGTGATTGGGGTGCAGGTCGGCGGCGACGGCCACGCTCACCCCGTCACGGGTGGCGATGTCGATGCCTTCGCTGGCCACCTCGGCGAGGAAGTCGATCTCCTCCGGGGTGATCACGTAGGGCGGCAGGAAGTACACCACGTTGCCCAGCGGGCGCAGCAGGGCGCCGCGCTCCAGGGCGTGCTGGAACACCTTCAGGCCACGGCGCTCCTGCCAGGGGTAGGGCGTGCGGCTGGCCTTGTCCTGGACCATCTCCATGGCCAGCACCATGCCGGTCTGGCGGATCTCGGCGACGTGGGCGTGGTCGGCCAGGTGCGCGGTGGCGCTGGCCATGCGCGTGGCCAGGGCGCGGTTGGCCTCGATGACGTTGTCCTGCTCGAAGATGTCCAGGGTCGCCAGGGCGGCGGCGCAGGCCAGCGGGTTGCCGGTGTAGGTGTGCGAGTGGAGGAAGGCGCGCAGGGTCTGGTAGTCGTCGTAGAACCCCTGGTAGACGGCCTCCGAGGTGAGCACGGCGGCCATCGGCAGGTAGCCGCCGGTGAGTGCCTTGGAGAGCACCAGGAAGTCCGGGGCGATGCCGGCCTGCTCGCAGGCGAACATCGTGCCGGTGCGGCCGAAGCCGACGGCGATCTCGTCATGGATCAGGTGCACGCCGTAGCGGTCGCAGGCCTCGCGCAGCAGCGTGAGGTAGATCGGGTGGTACATGCGCATGCCGCCGGCGCCCTGGATCAGCGGCTCGACGATCACGGCGGCGACCTCTTCGTGGTGCTCCGCGAGGGTCTGCTCCATGTGGGCGAACATGGCCCGCGAATGGGCCTCCCAACTGATGCCCTCCGGACGCAGGTAGCAGTCCGGGGTCGGCACCTTGAGGGTGTCCATCAGCAGGGATTTGTAGGTTTCGGTGAACAGCGCCACGTCGCCCACCGACATCGCGGCGACGGTTTCACCGTGGTAGCTGTTGGTCAGGGTGACGAAGCGCTTCTTGCGCTCCAGGCCCTGGTTGCGCCAGAAGTGGTAGCTCATCTTCAGCGCCACCTCGATGCCCGAGGAGCCGTTGTCGGCATAGAAGACGCGGTCCAGGCCCTGGGGTGTGAGCTTCACCAGGCGCTCGGACAGCTCGATCACCGGCTGGTGGCTGAAGCCGGCGAGGATGACGTGCTCCAGTTGCTCGACCTGGTCCTTGATGCGCTGGTTGATGCGCGGGTTGGCGTGGCCGAACACGTTGACCCACCAGGAGCTGACCGCGTCCAGGTAGCGCTTGCCTTCGAAGTCCTCCAGCCACACGCCCTCGCCACGGCGGATCGGTACCACCGGTAGGCACTCGTGGTCCTTCATCTGGGTACAGGGGTGCCACAGCACGGCGAGGTCGCGCTGCATCCAGTCGGCGTTTTGGCCCATGGTCGGTCTCCGGAAAGGTCGGGGAAGCCTATGCAATAGGGGTGAGATGGACAAGCCGGCCGATCCGGCACATCGCCGACGGGGTTCTCTGGTGGCCCGGGGGCGCCTGGCGTATCCTGCGCGCCATTTGAAAGACGCTCGCTTTTCCTTGGGGGAACCAATGTCTGCTGCCTGGCTGCGCGGGTGCGCGCTGATCCTGATCGGTTTGTTCTGCGCCGGTGCGCAGGGCAAGGAGAAACAACCTGCTGCCATCGTCGTCGGTGGCGGCATGGCCGGCCTGACGGCGGCCTATGAACTGCAGCAGCAGGGCTGGCAGGTCACCCTGCTGGAGGCCAAGCCGTCCATCGGCGGTCGCTCCGGCCTGGCCACCACCGAGTGGATCGGCTCCGCCAAGCTGCAGCCGACCCTGCATGCCTACCTCAAGGACTTCAAGCTCGGCACCGTCCCGGCGCCGGACTACGTGCGCGCCCCCGGCTACCTGGTGAATGGCCGCTACTTCGCCGAGGCCGACCTGCTGAAGGAGGCGCCTTCCACCGTCGAGGGCCTGAAGCGCTTCGACAAGAGCTTGGATGACCTCGCCGCGTCCATCGAGGACCCGCTCAAGCCGCTGGTCAACCACACCCTGCAGAGCCTGGATGCCATCACCGCGTCCCGCTGGCTGGACAAGCTGGCCCTTCCGCCCACCGCCCGCGCCCTGGTGGACCAGCGCATCCGCTCCCGCTACGACGAGCCGTCGCGCCTGTCGCTGCTCTACCTGGCCCAGCAGGCCCGCGTCTACCGGGGCCTGCCGGAAGGCGACCTGCGCGCCGCGCGACTGCCCGGTGGCAGCGCGGCCCTGGCCCAGGCCGTGGCGAAGAAGCTGAAGACGGTGAAGACCAACGCCCGCGTTTCGGCCATCGTCCAGGACAAGGACGGCGTGACCGTGAAGGTCGGCGGCGCCGGCTACCGTGCCGACTACGTGGTGCTGGCCGTGCCGCTGCCGGCGATGGACAAGATCAGCCTCACTCCGGCGCTGTCGGCGCTGCAGCTCAAGGCGCTGAAGGACATCAACTACGGCTGGCGCGACCAGTTGCTGCTCAAGTTCAAGAAGCCGGTGTGGGGCAAGAGCCGCCTTTCCGGCGAGGTCTACAGCGACCAGGGCCTGGGCATGCTGTGGGTCGAGCCGGCCCTGAAGGGCGGCGCCAACCTGCTGGTGAACATCTCCGGCGACAGCGCGCGCCTGCTGCAGGCCTTCGGTGACCGGCAGATGGTGGACCAGGTGCTGATCCGCCTGGACAAGTTCTTCCCCGGTGCCCGCGAGCAGTTCCAGGGCTTCGAGGTCCGTCGCTATGGCAAGGATGCGCTGGCCGGTGGTGCCTACCTGGCCTACGGCCCGGGTGAGATCAGCCAGTACTGGCGCCTGTGGGAAAAGCCGCTGCAGCGGGTGATCTTCGCCGGCGAACACACCGACGCCCTGTACCCGGGCACCCTGGAAGGCGCCCTGCGCAGTGGCCAGCGCGCCGCCGGCCAGGCCCGCGACCTGTTCGCCGGCAAACCGCTGGAGCCGGTGGAACCGGTCGCCGCCGCTGCACCTGCCGCCCCGGCCAAGGCCGAGGCCGCCAAGCCGGAGAAGAAGGGCTTCTTCTCCTGGCTGTTCTGATCCTCTCGCCCCTCCACCCGTCCGGCGGCTGTGCCAGCCGTCGGACATCTCTGTCAGACCTGTCCTATCGCTAAATTTTTGGCGCGCTGGGTCGTCTTCAATGATCGTATTGCTCGATATTTCAAAGCGACATTTTCTACTTTAATTCGATCTTTTTGCCGCTAGGCTTGTGGCCATTCGTTTTCAAGGGACCCTTCCTGATGCAGTGGCGCAACACTTCCGACCGCTTCGGCGCAATCAGCATTTTCCTGCACTGGGGCGTAGCCCTGGTGGTCTTCGGCCTGTTCGGGCTGGGGCTGTGGATGGTCGGCCTGGACTACTACAGCAGCTGGTACAAGACCGCCCCGGATATCCACAAGGGCATCGGCGTGCTGCTGTTCCTGGTGATGGGCCTGCGCCTGGTGTGGCGCTTCCTGAGCCCGCCGCCGCCGGCACCCGCCAATCACGGCCGCATGACTCGCCTGGGTTCCAAGCTGGGCCACCTGGCGCTGTACGCCGGCCTCTTCGCCCTGATGATCTCCGGCTACCTGATCTCCACCGCCGATGGCCGTGGCATCGAGGTGTTCGGGCTGTTCGAAGTGCCCGCCACCCTGACCACCATTCCCGACCAGGAAGACGTGGCCGGTGTGGTCCACGAGTACCTCGCCTGGGGCCTGGTGATCTTCGCCGGCCTGCATGCCCTGGCCGCTCTCAAGCACCACTTCATCGATCGCGACGCCACCCTGGTCCGCATGCTCGGGCGCGCCGCCAAATAACGCTGCACCCTCACAAGGAGAAACACCGATGCTGAAGAAATCCCTCGCCGCGCTGACCCTCGGTGCCGCCCTGTTCGCTGGCCAGGCCATGGCTGCCGACTACGTCATCGACAAGCAGGGCCAGCACGCCTTCGTCAACTTCAAGATCAGCCACCTGGGCTACAGCTGGCTCTACGGCACCTTCAAGGACTTCGACGGCACCTTCAGCTTCGACGCCAAGGCGCCCGAAGCCAGCAAGGTGAAGGTCGAGCTGAAGACCGGCAGTGTCGACACCAACCATGCCGAGCGCGACAAGCACATCAAGAGTGGTGACTTCCTGAACGTCAGCAAGCACCCGACCGCTACCTTCGAGTCCACCGGTGTGAAATCCACCGGCGAAGGCACCGCCGACGTGACCGGCAACCTGACCCTCAACGGCGTGACCAAGCCGGTGGTGATCAAGGCCAAGTTCATCGGCGAAGGCAGCGACCCGTGGGGCGGCTACCGTGCCGGTTTCGAAGGCACCACCACCCTGAAGCTGAAGGACTTCGACATCCAGAAGGACCTCGGCCCGGCTTCCCAGGAAGTCGAGCTGATCATCTCCTTCGAAGGTGTGCGCAAGTAACCTTCCCCAGGGAAATGGAAACGCCGGCGCAAGCCGGCGTTTCTGTTTCTGGCAGTTGGCCTGGCGTTACCGGGCACTGCACATGAAAACGCCGGCTTTGGCCGGCGTCTTCAATGGGGCTTGCTGTCAGCGGTTGCGGGTCAGCAGGGCGGGCTTCTCACCGCGCGGCCGGTTGCCGTTGCTCAGCTCATCCAGTTGCTCCGGCGTCGGGAAACGGTCGGCGCGGGATTCCTTGTGGATGATCTTCGGGGCTGGCTTGCGCGGCTCCTGAACGGCCGGCTCCTCGCGACGACGGGGTTCTTCCCGACGACCCTGGTTGCCGCCGCCCTGGGCGCGCTGGCCGCCACTGCCGCCACGGCGCTGGCCATTGCCACCACCGCTGCCGCCGGCGCCACCCTGGTTACGGGAGCGACCGCCATTGCCAGCGCCGCCGCCGCCGCCGCCGCCGTTGCTGCGGGCGCCCTGGCCTTGGCCTTGACCATTGCCGCCGCGACGGCCGCGGCCCTTGTCCTGGTACGGGCTGACGTAGTCGGCGCGGTTGCCGAAGTTGTCCACGTCATCGTCCAGGAACTCTTCCGGGTCGCGGTCCCTCGGCACCGGCGGCGGGCCGGCAGGGCGGGAGTTCTGCTTGCCGGCCGGGTTCGCCGACTGCTGCTGCGGTTGGGCGCCGTCCGCCTTGCCCTTGCCTTTGCCGCGGCGCTTGCGGCTCTTCTTGGCCTTGCCTTCGCCATCGGCGGCAGCCGCCTGGGCGGCCTGGGGCTTGTCGCCGTTGCTCGGCTCGCGCTTGGGCTTGTCGGCGCGGGGCTTGCGCTCCGGCTTCGGCGGGCGTGCCTCGGGGCGCTCGGCCTCGACGGTGGAGGGGTCGAAGCCCTGCAGGTCGCCGTCGGGGATGCGCTGCTTGGTCAGGCGCTCGATGGCCTTGAGCAGTTTCTCTTCGTCCGGGGCCACCAGCGAGATGGCTTCGCCACTGCGACCGGCACGGCCGGTACGGCCGATGCGGTGGACGTAGTCTTCCTCGACGTTGGGCAGCTCGTAGTTGACCACGTGGGGCAACTGGTCGATGTCCAGGCCGCGCGCGGCGATGTCGGTGGCCACGAGGATGCGGATGGCGTTGGCCTTGAAGTCGGCCAGGGCCTTGGTACGGGCGTTCTGGCTCTTGTTGCCGTGGATCGCGGCGGCTGGCAGGCCATGTTTGTCCAGGTACTCGGCCAGGCGGTTGGCGCCGTGCTTGGTGCGGGTGAAGACCAGCACCTGCTCCCAGGCGCCGACGGTGACCAGGTGCGCCAGCAGGGCGCGCTTCTGGTTGGCCGGCAGGCGGAACACGCGCTGCTCGATGCGTTCGACCGTGGTGTTCGGCGGCGTGACCTCGATGCGCTCGGGGTCTTGCAGCAGCTTGTTCGCCAGGTCGGTGATGTCCTTGGAGAAGGTCGCCGAGAACAGCAGGTTCTGGCGCTGCGCAGGCAGGCGCGCGAGGACCTTCTTGACGTCGTGGATGAAGCCCATGTCGAGCATGCGGTCGGCTTCGTCCAGCACCAGGATCTCCACGTGGGAGAGGTCGATGCTGCCCTGGCCCATCAGGTCCAGCAGGCGGCCGGGGCAGGCCACCAGCACGTCGACGCCCTTGGACAGGGCCTGCACCTGAGGATTCATGCCGACACCGCCGAAGATGCAGGCGCTGGCCAGGGGCAGGTCGCGCGCATACACCTTGAAGCTGTCGTGCACCTGGGCAGCCAGCTCGCGGGTCGGGGTCAGGACCAGTACCCGGGCCTGGCGCGCGGCGCGGCGGTGGGACTTGTCCGGGTGACCGTTGGGGAAGAGGCGTTCGAGAACCGGAAGGGCGAAGCCCCCGGTCTTGCCAGTGCCAGTCTGCGCCGCAACCATCAGGTCGCGACCTTGCAACACGGCGGGAATGGCCCGCTGTTGCACGGGAGTGGGCTGGGCGTAGCCGGCGGCTTCCACCGCGCCGACTAATGCCTCGGAGAGACCGAGGGAGGCAAAGGACATGGATGATCCTGTCTAGTTAGGGCTGGGCCCGGGGGACTTGTCAGCCTGGCGAGGTACTGGACGAAAAATGCTTTTCGTACAGGCCTTAGCAGCCGCTACGGGGAGCGCGGTGCCGTCCGGTCCCACTGGCGGAATGGAGGGCCAGTGTCCGGGCGAATGCCTGGCGGGAGCGCGGAGTATAACAGAGGCTTTCCCGTGTGCAGCCCATTCAACCGCTCAACGGTTCGACCGATTCACATCCCGGCGCGTTCAAGGATTCAGCAGGAACACCACATAGCCCCTGAACCAGGGGCTCGCTGCCAGGTAGTCGGGCGCCTGCCATTCACCGTTCTGCACCAGGCCGATGCGGAACGGCAGGCGCAGGCGTGCCACGCGCGGCAGGTAGCGGCCGTACTCGGGGATGGTGTGGCGGCCCTGGTAGGTCTGCACCACCACTTCGTCCACCACCTGGGCCAGGCGGTTGATCACCTCGGGATCGCCGTTGCTGCCCCAGTCGAGCAGGCCGGTGATGCTCAGGCGGTACTCGGGTGGCAGGCGCTGGCGCAGGCCCTGGAGGAAGTCGGCGTACTCGGCCAGGTAGAGGGTGCCGGCGTCGAAGTCGATCTGGATGCCGGTGACGGTGTTGCCGGCACGCTTCCAGCGCGACAGCTGGGCCAGCAGGGTCCGGTGCACGTCCTCGGTCCAGCGCAGGGTATGGGCGCGATAGACCACCCAGATCTCGCCCTGGCGCAGGCGTGGCACTGCCATGCCCTGGGCGATGAAGCGCGCCGCCGGATCGCCCGCGCGGCGCGGCCCGTCGATCTGGCCCTGGAGGATGTAGAGGGTCTTGGCCTTGGCCAGCAGGGGTTGCGGGCGCACGCCGCTCCACAACCAGAAGGCATCGTGGGCGGCGGCGTCGACCCGCTCGCTGGCGCCGAGCAGCGGGCTGGCCAGGATCAGGCCGAGGGCCAGGAGCCTGGCGAACCCGAGGGGCATCACCAGTAGTACTTCAGCGCCTCGGCCCAGGGGCTCTTGGCGTAGCGCGTCTTCAGCGCCTGGAACCACTGCTTGCGCTGGGCCTTGCTGATGTCCTGGCCGTCGCAGGTGTTGTAGCCGGCGGGGGCGTAGCAGTTCACGGCGCGGTACAGGGCGTAGGCGCGGTCGTCATCGCTGGCCTTGGCGTCGTCGATCACCGCCATGTAGCCGACCAGGCGCGAGTACGGCTTGCCGGGGAACTGGCTGGCCGAGCCGCCCAGTTCGTCCTTCGGCGGCTGGGTGTTGAGGCTGAAGCCGTCGAAGCCGTTGGTGCGGATGAACTCGCCGAGGCAGTTGCCGGCCTGGGCGTCCTTGGCGTTGCCCTGAAGGCGGGTGGCCACCTCGGTCAGGCTCGGGCAGGCATAGCCGTCCTGCTGGCCGGTCCAGACGAACCGACCCACCGCCAGCTCGTTGCCGTCCTCGACCTTGGGCGTCGGGGAGGGGATCAGCGGCTGGTCCTTGAGGAAGGCGGCGTAGTCGCCGAACACCAGGTCCTTGTAGAGCAGGGTGAACAGTGCGGTGTCGCGTTCGCGCTGCGGCGCGGCGCTGTCCACCGCCTGGCGGCGCAGCAGGTCGGCGGAGGCGACGTTGCGCAGGAGGATCTCGCGGATCGGTGCGGTGCGCACCGGCGAGTCGGCGGTGAACAGGGCGTCGACCTGGCCCGCACGGGAGCGGTTGAGGGCGATGGCCAGTTCCAGCTGGCCGCGCTGCAGTTCGCTGGGCTGGCGTTGCAGCAGGCGCTGCCAGAGCGCGTAGGCGCCTTCGGCATCCCCCTTGGCTTCCAGGGCCAGGCCGCGCAGGGTTTCCTGGCTGAAGGTGACCAGGTCCAGGCGCGCCTGCGGGTCTTCCGCCGGCAGGGCCGCCAGGGCCTTGGCGGCATCGTGGCCCCGGTAGAAGTGCCAGGCGGCGACCAGGTAGGCGTGCAGCGCCGGGCGGTCGGCGAAGCGCTGCTTCTGTGCCTGCAGTTGCTCCAGGCTGATCAGCGGCGGCTCGCCTTTGGCCGGGCGACGCAGGCGCATCAGGTCGGCCATGGCCAGCAGGGCAGTGTCCTGCAGGTCCTCGGGCTTCAGCGCGGGCAGCAGCTTGACGTCCAACTCTTCCACCAGCTCGGGCAGGCCGAGGTTGCGCTTGGCGTCGTCCTGGGCGAACTGCCAGGCGAATTCGGCGGCGAAGCGACGGTTGTCGTCCAGTAGCCAGTAGATGCGGCGCAGCAGGCCGCGTGCGGAGGCGGCGTAGGCGCCTTCCGGGTAGGCGGCGAGGTAGGCCTTGAATTCGTTGTCGCTGGCGTCCAGCAGGGTGCGGTCCACCTTGGCCAGGTCGGGGATGCCGTATTCGTCGAACGCACCTTCCTGGGCCTGGTTCAGCGAGACACGGGCCTTCAGGTACAGGGCGGCTTCCTTGATCCAGGGCTGGGGGCTGTCGGCCAGGTGGGTGAAGCGCTCGCGGGCTGTGCCGAAGTCGCCCCGGTAGAAGGCGTCGGCGCCCGTCAGGTAGGCGAGGTACGCCTGGCCGTCGGCGGAGGTGACGGTGCCGGCGGTCGGCAGCACGTCGGCCGGTTGCGGGTCGCCTTCGCCACACACGGTCAGCAGGTTCACCCGGCTGATGGCCAGGGCCTTGCGCTCTTCGGCGGACAGGCCGCTGGTGCTGGCCAACTGCTCGACGAAGGCCTGGGTGGTGTCCAGGTTGTTGGTGCGGCAGCGGCTGCCTTCGCCTTCGGCGAACTGCTGTTCGGCCAGGGCGCCGTCCTCCAGCTTCACGCCGATCTGCTCCAGGGCCAGGGACAGGTTCTCCACCCGCGGCGAGACCGACTCGGTGGCGGTGGTATCCACGTCCGTCGGCGCCTCGGTGGCTTCGCTCTCCGGGGCGGCCGGGTTGAGCATGTCCAGGGCGAAGGGCGCCTGGGCGTAGCCGCCTTCGTAGTCACTGGACGCTTGCAACGGGCTCGGCAGGCTCAGGCGGCCCGCATCGGCGAGCAGCAGCTTGAGGTTGGCGCGGCTGTCGTTGCCCGGGCTGAGGAAGGGCAGGTTGCTGCAGGTGTTCAGGTTGTCTTCCACCAGCGCCCAGGTGGGGCTGCAGAAGAAGTCGTAGCTGGCGTGTGCGGCAGGGCTGGCGAGCCCGCCGAGGATCAGCAGCGGGAGGAGGCGTGGCGAGGTCTTCATGGCATCGTCCTTGGTGAGGAGGGGCCGGTGCGGTTCCGCCACCGGCCTTGGTCTCTAACGGGTTCTCTAAACGCTACCTGCGTTGTCATCGCCGCGTTGAGAACAGGCTCAAAGTGCTCATTCGCGCCGGATGAATTGCGCGCTTTTGCCTGTGCCTGCCTGTGCGCCGATGGCCTCGCCCGGGTTCCTGGAGGCGAACCTAGCGCGGCAGCTTGAGGTTGTTCCAGATCGCGAGGCTGGGCTCGGCCTGGTTCAGGGTGTAGAAGTGCAGGCCCGGGGCGCCGCCTTGCAGCAGGCGTTCGCACATCTCGGTGATCACCTGCTCGCCGAAGGCCTGGATACTGGCCGTGTCGTCGGCGTAGGCCTCCAGTTGCTTGCGCACCCAGCGCGGGATCTCCGCGCCGCAGGCGTCGGAGAAGCGTGCCAGCTTGCTGTAGTTGGTGATCGGCATGATGCCCGGGACGATCGGGATCTCGACGCCTTGCTGGCGGACGCGATCGACGAAGTAGAAGTAGCTGTCGGCGTTGAAGAAGTACTGGGTGATGGCGCTGTCGGCACCGGCCTTCACCTTGTTGACGAAGTGCTTGAGGTCTTCTTCGAAATTGCGTGCCTGGGGGTGCACCTCGGGGTAGGCGGCCACTTCGATGTGGAAGTGATCACCGGTCTCGGCGCGGATGAATTCCACCAGGTCGTTGGCGTGGCGCAGCTCGCCGCTGGCCATGCCCATGCCGGAGGGCAGGTCGCCGCGCAGGGCGACGATGCGCCGGATGCCGGCGTCCTTGTAGTGGGCCAGCAGGGCGCGCAGTTCGGCCTTGCTGTCGCCGACGCAGGACAGGTGCGGGGCGGTCGGCACCTGGATCTCGCCATCCAGTTGCAGCACGGTCTGCAGGGTGCGGTCGCGGGTGGAACCACCGGCGCCGTAGGTGCAGGAGAAGAAGTCGGGTTTGTAGCCGGCGAAGGTGCGGGCAGTGGCCAGGAGTTTCTCGTGGCCGGCCTCGGTCTTCGCGGGGAAGAATTCGAAGCTGTAACGACGGTCTTGGGACATGGAAAGCAGTCTCTTTCCAGCGGCAGGCCGCGGACCGCGTGTGCGGTCCACGGCCTGGGGCTGTCAGTAGCGGTAGGTGTCCGGCTTGAACGGGCCTTCGACAGTGACGCCGATGTAGTCGGCCTGCTGCTTGGTCAGTTGGGTGACCACGCCGCCGAAGCCCTTGACCATCTCCAAGGCCACTTCCTCGTCCAGCTTCTTGGGCAGGACTTCCACGGTCAGGCGCTCGGCTTTCTTCTCGGCAGAGAGGTCGGCGAACTTCTGTTCGAACAGGAAGATCTGCGCCAGTACCTGGTTGGCGAAGGAGCCGTCCATGATGCGGCTCGGGTGGCCGGTGGCGTTGCCCAGGTTCACCAGGCGGCCTTCGGCCAGCAGGATCAGGTAGTCGTCGTTGGCCGGATCGAAGCTGCCGGCGCCGGTGCGGTGGATCTTGTGCACCTGCGGCTTGACCTCTTCCCACGCCCAGTTCTTGCGCATGAAGGCGGTGTCGATCTCGTTGTCGAAGTGACCGATGTTGCACACCACGGCGCGCTTCTTCAGCGCCTTGAGCATGTGGGCGTCGCAGACGTTGACGTTGCCGGTGGTGGTGACGATCAGGTCGATCTTGCCCAGCAGGGCGGCGTCGATGCTGGCTTCGGTGCCGTCATTGATGCCGTCCTTGTAGGGGGAGACCAGCTCGAAGCCGTCCATGCAGGCCTGCATGGCGCAGATCGGGTCGATCTCGGAGACCTTCACGATCATGCCTTCCTGGCGCAGGGACTGGGCGGAGCCCTTGCCCACGTCGCCGTAGCCGATCACCAGGGCCTGCTTGCCGGACAGCAGGTGGTCGGTGCCGCGCTTGATGGCGTCGTTCAGGCTGTGGCGGCAGCCGTACTTGTTGTCGTTCTTGCTCTTGGTGACCGCGTCGTTGACGTTGATCGCCGGGACTTTCAGGGTGCCCGCCTTGAGCATGTCCAGCAGGCGGTGCACGCCGGTGGTGGTCTCTTCGGTGATGCCGTGGATCTTGTCCAGCATCTGCGGGTACTTCTTGTGCAGGATCTCGGTCAGGTCACCGCCGTCGTCCAGCACCATGTTGGCGTCCCAGGGCTTGCCGTCCTTGAGGATGGTCTGCTCGATGCACCACTCGTACTCCTGCTCGGTCTCGCCCTTCCAGGCGAACACCGGAATGCCGGCGGCGGCGATGGCGGCAGCGGCCTGGTCCTGGGTGGAGAAGATGTTGCAGGACGACCAGCGCACTTCGGCGCCCAGGGCAACCAGGGTCTCGATCAGGACGCCGGTCTGGATGGTCATGTGGATGCAGCCGAGGATCTTCGCGCCTTTCAGCGGTTGGCTGGCGGCGTACTTGCGACGCAGGCCCATCAGGGCCGGCATCTCGGACTCGGCGATGGTCAGTTCCTTGCGGCCCCAGTCGGCCAGGGAAATGTCGGCGACCTTGTAATCGTTGAAATCGGCAGGCGTGATGACAGCGCTCATGCGAACTCTCCATTCGTTGGGTGCGAATGGGCGCCGTTGATGCGTTTGGGGAACGCCCCATCCGAGCCTGACAGGCGCCATCGAAGACAGCCCTGCTGCAGCGCCCCTCGGACAGGTGGCGGGAACGGCCCGGTGGGCCGTTTGAAGCGGTGGAGATTATAGCGGCCCGAACGGCACTCCCCAAGGCTTTCCGTCTGCTGCTATCGAGGCGATTGAGTGCGTCGCTTGGACGAGCCGACAGCGCCCTGCGATCATCGCGCCGTCACTCGCCAACCGGAGGGATTCCATGAATTTCCACACCCGCAAATGGGTCAAGCCCGAGGACCTCAACCCCAACGGCACGCTGTTCGGTGGCAGCCTGCTGAAGTGGATCGACGAAGAGGCCGCCATCTACGCCATCATCCAGCTGGGCAGCCAGCGGGTGGTGACCAAGCTGATGTCGGAGATCAATTTCGTCAGCTCCGCGCGCCAGGGCGACATCATCGAGCTGGGCATCACCGCCACCGAGTTCGGCCGCACCTCCCTGACCCTGCGCTGCGAAGTGCGCAACAAGATCACCCGCAAGAGCATCCTCACCATCGACCGCATGGTCTTCGTCAACCTCGGCGACGACGGCAAGCCCGCTGCCCACGGCAAGACCGAGATCACCTACATCCGCGACCAGTTCAAGGACTAGCGCCGGATTGGCCGCCGTGCCGCGACCCCGGTTGCGGCGGCCATGGACAGCCCCGGCCAGGGCTGGGAGGCTCTGCGCTCCCCTTCCTGACTGGAGCCCGCCATGACCCTTGCCTACTGGTGCCTGCTGATCGCCCTGTTCCTGCCCTACCTCTCCACGGGGGTGGCGAAGTTCACCGGGGGGGACTTCGGGCCGCGGCAGAACCACGACCCGCGCACCTTCCTCGCCGGCCTCACCGGCTGGCGCAAGCGTGCCGACAACGCCCAGCACAACGCCTTCGAGGTCACGCCGGCCTTCGCCGCCGCGCTGCTGGCCGCCCACCAGATCGGCCAGGCGCCGCAGCAGACTCTCGACCTGCTGGCCGTCGGTTTCGTGGTCAGTCGCGTGGTGTATTTCGTCTGCTACCTGGCGGACTGGGCGCTGCTGCGTTCGCTGGTGTGGTTCATCGGCATGGCACTGATCGCCGCGTTCTTCTTCGTGTCCGCCTGACGGGCGACGCCGCCGGGCGGGCAGGGCTGCGACAAACTGTCGCCACCCTTGGTATTTGCCCGGCGGGTGTCGATACTGTGCGCCCCCCGCCGCCAGCCGTTCGGTGCACCGCTCCCATGAAGACGATCCCTGCCCTGATCCTGCTTTCCGCCTGCCTCGCCCTGACCGCCTGTGGCGGTGTCGATCCCAACTCCCCTCTGGGCAAGCGCCAGGCACTGTTCAAGCAGATGCTCCATGTCAGCGAAGACATGGGCGGCATGCTGCGTGGCCGGGTGACCTTCGACGAGCAGAAGTTCGCCGACAACGCCAAGCAGCTGGACCAGTTGGCCCACCAGCCTTGGCAGCACTTCCCCCAGGTGCGCCAGGATGAGCACGGCAGCGATGCCCGTGACGAAGTGTGGCAGCGCCAGGAGCGCTTCCAGACCCTGGCTCGCGAGCTGGAGGCCGCCACCGGCCAACTGGCGACCGCCACGGCCAACCGCCCGCTGCAGCCCCAGGCCATGGCGCCGCTGGTGCAGAAGGTGGAAGACGCCTGCGAGGCCTGCCACAAGGAATTCCGCGCCTACTGAGCCGGCGCGAAACCCTCCACGCCCGCCGCTCCCAGGCGGGCTGCCAGGTCGGCGACCTGCGGATGATGAAAGAACGCCTTTAGCTGCGCGGCCCGCTTCGGGCCCACGCCAGGGCGCTGTCGCCAATCGGCCTCATCGAGCGCGGCCAGCGCTCGCCAGTCTGCTCCTTCAGCGACGCTATGCCCCGGCGGTGCCCCCAGTGCCTTCAGCCAGTCGGCGAACGGTCGGCTCAGGGCCCGCTCCCGGGCCTCGTGGAAGGCCTGGCTGCGCGCGTGGGAAAAGCCCGGCACCGTGTCGAGGCGGGTGGTTTCCAGGTCCAGCCAGTCCAGCAGCCCCTCCAGCGTTCCGGCCTGCAGCAACTGTTCCCAGGTGCCGGCGCCGATGCCGCGCATGTCCAGCCCCTGCTTGCCCGAGAGCCAGTCCAGGCGGGCGAGAAACTGGGGGCGACACATGGCCTCCGGCGTCCAGCAGCTCAGGGGGTGGAACAGGGCCGGGTCGGGCACGTCCAGCGCCGTGCGTTCCACCGCGCGGGTCACCACCGCGTCCACCCTCGGAATGGTCAGCCCGGCCAGTGCGACCGCGACCCGATCACCGGGGCGGACGTCCAGCGCCTGCCAGCGTTCCAGGGAGCCCAGGCCGACACGCTGGATGCGTCGGTCCTCCAGGGTGACCGGCTCCAGGTGCAGCAGGGGTGTGATGCGCCCGGTGCGGCCGATGCGGAACTCCACCCGGCGCACTTCGGCCAGTGCCTGGGCGAAGGGGTACTTCCAGGCCACCGCCCAGTGGGGCGGTCGTGGCTCCCAGGTGCGTGGTGCCGGCGCGCGACCCTGGCGCACCACGATGCCGTCGCTGGCGAAGGGCAGGGGCGAGCGGTACCACTGCTCGCGCAGCTTCTCGACTTCGGCGGCGCTGTGCACCGGGCGGGTCAGCCGGCGGGTGTCGTCCAGGCCCAGTTGCGCCAGGCGATCGAGCCGCACCGCCATCTCGGGCGGGCCGCCGGGCCAGTCCCAGACGAACAGGCCAATGCCTGCTGCATCTTCCTCACTCAGTCGCTGGCGCGCCATCAGCCCGGCGACCCGTCCCCGCGCACCTTGGCCGCCTGCTTGTGCCTGCACGTGGCCGGGGCGCTTCCAGTACAGCTCACCCTGCAGGACCTGCCGCCCGGCCAGCCCCGGCAGCTCGGTGGGGACCGCCGGCAACTGGCGGGCGCGGGCCGTCCAGTCTTCGCCCTGGCGCCCGTCGCCCCGGCTGATCGCCTGGGCCAGGTGGCTGTCCTGGTACACCAGGGTCACGGCCACGCCGTCCACCTTGGGTTGCACCCAGAGGTCCTCGCGTCCCCGCATCCAGCGGGCGAGGGCGCTGGCATCGGCCAGCTTGTCGAGGCCGGTCTGGGGCACCGGGTGCAACTGCTTGCCGCCGGCGCCGTCGAGCGGATCGGGTGGGGCGCTCGCGAGGGAGGGAAAGCACCGACCGAGTCGGTCGCGTTCGGCCAGCGCCTGGTCGTACAGCTCGTCCGCCACCGGCGAGTGACCTTCGAGGTGATAGGCCTGGTTCCAGGCGGTGAGCTGGGTGTCCATGGTGGTGAGTTCCTGGCGGGCCTTGTCTGCAGGCCAGTCGGGGCAGGAGGGGGTGGCGAGGGTGGTGACGGGGAGGGTCAGCAGGAGCAGCAGGGTGGCGATGCGCATGGTTCTTCCTTGAACAGGGTGGCTCGGGTGAGGCTGCGAGCCGCCAGTGTCGCCAGGAGTACCGGTAAAGAGGGCCGATTAGGGCGTGGGAAAACACGCGCGCGGGGCGTGCGATACGCGGTTGCCGAAGCCCGTAAACGAAAAAGCCCCGCACGATGGCGGGGCTTTTTGCTTCGCGTCGGCTTAGAGACCGGCGGCGGCACGCAGGGCGTCGACCTTGTCGGTCTTCTCCCAGGTGAAGGTGCTGAAGGTGTCGTTGCCGACGGTCTTCTGCTGCGGGGTGCGGCCGAAGTGGCCGTACGCGGCGGTCTCGCGGTACATCGGGTGGAGCAGGTCGAGCATCTTGGTGATGGCGTAGGGACGCAGGTCGAAGACTTCGCGCACCAGCTTGATGATCGTGTCTTCGGCGATCTTGTGGGTGCCGAAGGTGTTGATCGAGATGGAGGTGGGCTGGGCTACGCCGATGGCGTAGGAGACCTGGATCTCGCAGCGGTCGGCCAGGCCGGCGGCAACGATGTTCTTGGCCACGTAGCGGCCGGCGTAGGCAGCGGAACGGTCCACCTTGGACGGGTCCTTGCCGGAGAAGGCACCGCCGCCGTGGCGGGCCATGCCGCCGTAGGAGTCGACGATGATCTTGCGGCCGGTCAGGCCGCAGTCGCCCACCGGGCCGCCGATCACGAAGTTGCCGGTCGGGTTGATGTGGAACTGGGTGTCCTTGTGCAGCAGCTCGGCGGGCAGGCTGTGCTTGATGATCAGCTCCATCACGCCTTCGCGCAGGTCGGCCATGGACACTTCGGGGTTGTGCTGGGTGGACAGCACCACCGCGTCGATACCGGCGACCTTGCCGTTCTCGTAGCGG
This sequence comes from Pseudomonas sp. SLBN-26, assembly GCF_006715895.1. NCBI lineage: Bacteria > Pseudomonadati > Pseudomonadota > Gammaproteobacteria > Pseudomonadales > Pseudomonadaceae > Pseudomonas > Pseudomonas sp. SLBN-26. The sequence goes on along the minus strand of NZ_VFOB01000001.1, from coordinate 3,975,565 downwards.
CAGGTGACCTGGCTCTTGGCGTCCGGGCGCAGCCACGGCAGCAGGCCGGACTTGCGGGCCTCGGCCTGGCGCTCGACCAGGGCGTGGGAGAAGCGGATCGGGGCCGGCATCAGCACGTCGGTTTCGTTGCTGGCGTAGCCGAACATCAGGCCCTGGTCACCGGCGCCCTGGTCTTCCGGCTTGGAGCGGTCGACGCCCTGGGCGATGTCCACGGACTGCTTGCCGATGATGTTGATCACGCCGCAGGTGGCGCCGTCGAAGCCGACGTTGGAGCTGGTGTAGCCGATGTCGTTGATCACGTCGCGGACGATCTGTTCGAGGTCGACCCAGGCGCTGGTGGTCACTTCGCCGGCGACGATGGCGACACCGGTCTTGACCAAGGTTTCCACGGCCACGCGGGCGTGCTTGTCCTGCTCGATGATGGCGTCGAGGACGGCATCGGAAATCTGGTCGGCGATCTTGTCCGGATGGCCTTCGGACACGGATTCGGAGGTAAACAGGGAGTATTCGCTCATCTATCGGTTTCCTTTACTACCGGTGGGTGAGGTCGCTTCGCGAGTCCGGTTTGGCGAAGTGCCGCACCTGAATCTGAAAGCCGTTCTTCAAGCCAATGTAGAGGCTCTCGCCGGGCGTGAGCCCCGCGGCATCGGCCCAACGGGCCAAATCGTCCTGTTCGAAGCCCAACCAGAGATCGCCGCAGGCCTCCCTGGCCCAACTCTGGTTGTGGCTGCACAACTCGGTCACCAGCAGGGCGCCGCCGGGTAGCAGGTGGCGGGCCAGCTGTTTCAGGGCCTCGGCCGGGGCGGCGAAATGGTGCAGGACCATGTTCAGCACCACGCAGTCGGCGGCTTCCTGTTCGTCATCCAGGGCGTCGGCGAGCTTCAGCTCGACGTTCCCCAGTCCTTCGGCCTCGCAGCGCAGGCGCGCCAGCTCCAGCATCGCCGGGCTGTTGTCCAGCGCGACCACCCGCCGGAAGCGGCGGGCGAGGTCAGGCAGGAATCCACCGTCGCCCGGGCCGATCTCTACGGCGCTGGCCGCCTCGGGCAGACGCAGCGCGTCCAGCAGTGCCAGCACGCTGTCACGGTATTGCGGCAGTCCTGCGATCAGGTCCTGCTGGGCCTGGAACTTCTCCGCCGTGCGGGCGAAGAACTCGCGGCTGGCGGCTTCACGCCGTGCATGCACCTCGGCGATGCGGGCCAGTACGTCGTCCGGCAGCTCCAGGGCGTCCACCTCGACCAGCAGCGCGGCGTGCAGGGCGCCACCCAGGCTGTCGCTGCGGGCGATGGCGCGGCGGTAGAAGATCGCGTTGCCTTCGCGGCGCGTCGCCACCAGTCCGGCCTGGGCCAATACCTTGAGGTGGTGGCTCATGCCCGATTGGCCGATGGCGAAGATCTGCGCCAGTTCCAGGACACCGAACGAATCGTTGGCCAGCGCCCGCAGCACGTTCAGCCGCAGCGGGTCGCCGCCGGCCTTGCACAGGGCGGCCAGCTCGTCGCAGTCGTCATGGCGGATCTGGGGCACGCGCAGGTTCATGGGGGCGCAGTCTAGTCAGCGCTCCCCCTGCTCGCAATCCCAATATCAAGATTCTTTGATATTGCTGATCGGCGGTGCCTGGCCGTCCAGGGCCAGCGCCAGGAAGGCCGCCGGCGCCGGGGCCAGGCTGCGGCCCGGCAGCCAGAGCACATGCAGCTCACGCTCGATGTGCAGGTCGTCCACCGTCAGGGCGATCAGGCGCCCCGCAGCCAGCTCGTCTGCCACCGCCCGGCGGGACAGCCAGGCCAGGCCGGGTCCCTGGGCCACCAGGTGCTTCAGCGCCTCGGTACTGCCGATGGCCAGGCGCGGGTCGGTGCCGAGGCCGTGGGCGTGGTAGGCCTGCTCGATGCTGGCGCGGGTGCCGGAGCCCTCTTCCCGCAGGTACAGCGGGTAGTCGGCCAGGTCGCGGGCCCGCAGGGTGCCCCGTCGGGCCAACGGGTGATCGGGGGCGCACACCGCCACCAGGCTGTCCTGCTCCAGGCGCTGGAAGGCGCAGGCTTGGCGGTCGAATTCGCCCTCCACGAAGCCGAGGGCGATGCGCTGGTCCTGCAGGTCACGGAGGATGCTGCGGGTGTTGCCGACCCGCAGCTCGACGCGGATCTGCGGGTGGGCCTGGTGGAAGCGCGCGATCAGCGGCGGCAGCACGTAGCTGCCGAGGGTGGCGCTGGCGCCCAGTTGCAGCTCGCCGTCGCCCAGCCCGGCGAAGGCCTGCAGCTCGCGCTCGGCGGCCTGCTCCAGGGCGAAGATGCGCTCGGCGTAGGCCAGCAGGCGCTGGCCGGCTTCTGTCAGGGTGACGCCGCGGGGCTGCCGATCGAACAGCGGCAGGCCCAGGCGCCCCTCCAGTTCGCGGATTTCCCGCGTGACCGCTGGCTGGCTGATGTGCAGGCGCTCGGCGCCGGCGCTGATGGCGCCGGTTTCGGCGACGGCGAGAAAGACCTTGAGGTGGTGCAGATTCATAAATGAAAGGCATGCCTGGCATATCGAAGATGTATTTTTCGTATAGCACGCCCGGCCGTATCGTGCAGGCATCGTCTGACACGGGACCGCCCGACCGGAGCCGCCATGCCTCGCCCCTTCACCCGCCTCGATCATCCCAGCGCCCTGGTGCGCCATTTCATCCCCGGCTGGTTCGCCGTGACCATGGGCACCGGCGTGCTGGCGCTGGTGCTGGGCAACCTGCCGGGCCCACTGGTCGCATTACGGTCGCTCGGGGAGGTGGTCTGGGCGCTGGACCTGGTGCTGTTCCTGGCCTTCAGCCTGCTGTTCATCGGTCGCCTGGTGGCGTTCCCGGAAACCGTCGGGCCCATGCTGGCGCACCCGGTCCAGTCGATGTTCCTGGGGGCCATCCCCATGGGGCTGGCAACGCTGATCAACGGGCTGGTGCTCTACGGTGGACCGCGCTGGGGCGAGGCGGCCTATGCCCTGGCCCACGGGCTGTGGTGGCTGGACATGCTGCTGGCCCTGGGCAGCGCCCTGCTGGTGCCGTACCTGATGTTCACCCACCAGCGCCATGCCCTGGAGTCCCTGACGGCGGTGTGGCTGCTACCCATCGTCGCACCCGAGGTGGCGGCGGCCAGTGCCGGGGTACTGGCGCCGCACCTGGCGCCGGAGCTGGCGCGGCCGCTGCTGGTGAGCGGCTACCTGCTGTGGGGCCTGTCCCTGACCCTGGCGTTCTCCCTGATCACCCTGGTGCTGCTGCGCCTGGCCCTGCACAAGCTGCCGGACACCGCCTTCGCCGCCACCAGCTGGCTGCCCCTGGGGCCGCTGGCCACCGGCTGCCTGGGGCTGATGACCCTGGGCCACGCCGCCCCTGCGGCCTTCGCCGGTACGCCCCTGGAAGGGCTGGGCAGCCTGGCGCCCGCCGCCGGTCTGATGGGCGCGTTCGTGCTCTGGGGGGCCGGGTTCTGGTGGCTGGTGATCGCCCTGCTGTTCACCCTGCACTACCGGCGCCAGAGCATGGCCTTCAACCTGGGGTGGTGGGGCTTCACCTTCCCGCTGGGGGTGTTCGCCCTGGCCAGCCTGGAGCTGCAGCGGCAGACCGACATGGTCGCCTTCGGGGGCTTCGGGCTGCTGCTGGCCGCCGGCCTGGCGCTGGTCTGGGTCCTGGTGATGCGCCGTACGCTGGCCGGCCTGTGGCATGGCGAACTGTTCCGTGCGCCCTGCCTGAGCAGCCCGGCCTGAGGGAAGCTGCGCCTCTTCGACCATCTGTCATTGCCCCGAGCCTGCCCGCTGGGCGAAAATAGCCGCCTTTTTTCGTTCAGCGTCATTCAACCCGCAGGAGATCAGCGATGCCCAGCCGTCGTGAGCGTGCCAATGCCATTCGTGCCCTCAGCATGGATGCGGTGCAAAAAGCCAACAGCGGCCACCCCGGCGCCCCCATGGGCATGGCCGATATCGCCGAAGTGCTCTGGCGTGACTACATGCAGCACAACCCGAGCAACCCGCAGTGGGCCAACCGCGACCGCTTCGTGCTGTCCAACGGCCACGGCTCGATGCTCATCTATTCCCTGCTGCACCTGACCGGTTACGACCTGTCCATCGATGACCTGAAGAACTTCCGCCAACTGCACAGCCGCACCCCGGGCCACCCGGAGTACGGCTACACCGCCGGCGTCGAGACCACCACCGGCCCGCTGGGCCAGGGCATCGCCAACGCCGTGGGCTTCGCCATCGCCGAAAAGGTGCTGGCCGCCCAGTTCAACCGTGAAGGCCACACCATCGTCGACCACAACACCTACGTGTTCCTGGGCGACGGTTGCATGATGGAAGGCATCTCCCACGAGGTCTGCTCCCTGGCCGGCACCCTGGGCCTGGGCAAGCTGATCGCCTTCTACGACGACAACGGCATCTCCATCGACGGCGAAGTCCACGGCTGGTTCAGCGATGACACGCCGAAGCGCTTCGAAGCCTACGGCTGGCAGGTGATCCGCAATGTCGATGGCCATGACGCCGAAGAGATCCGCACCGCCATCGAGACCGCGCGCAAGACCACCGACCGCCCGACCCTGATCTGCTGCAAGACCGTGATCGGCTTCGGCTCGCCGAACAAGCAGGGCAAGGAAGAGTGCCACGGCGCGCCTCTGGGCAACGACGAGATCGCCCTGACCCGCGCCACCCTGGGCTGGAACCACGGCCCGTTCGAAATCCCCGCCGACATCTATGCCGAGTGGGACGCCAAGGCCGCCGGTGCTGCCCGCGAGAGCGAGTGGAACCAGCGTTTCGCTGCGTACGCCGCTGCCCACCCGGAGCTGGCCGCCGAGTTCGAGCGCCGCATCAAGGGCGAACTGCCGGCCGACTTCGCCGAGAAGGCCGCTGCCTACGTCGCTGAAGTGGCCGCCAAGGGTGAGACCATCGCCAGCCGCAAGGCCAGCCAGAACGCACTGAACGCCTTCGGCCCGCTGCTGCCCGAGTTCCTCGGCGGCTCTGCCGACCTGGCCGGCTCCAACCTGACCCTGTGGAAAGGCTGCAAGGGCGTCTCCGCCGATGACGCCGCCGGCAACTACCTGTTCTACGGTGTCCGCGAGTTCGGCATGAGCGCCATCATGAACGGCATCGCCCTGCACGGCGGCTTCATCCCCTACGGCGCGACCTTCCTGATCTTCATGGAATACGCCCGCAACGCCGTGCGCATGTCTGCCCTGATGAAGCAGCGCGTGCTCTACGTCTTCACCCACGACTCCATCGGCCTGGGCGAAGACGGCCCGACCCACCAGCCCATCGAGCAGCTCACCAGCCTGCGTTCGACCCCGAACCTGGACACCTGGCGCCCCGCCGACGCGGTGGAATCCGCCGTGGCCTGGAAAGCCGCCATCGAGCGCAAGGACGGCCCGAGCGCGCTGATCTTCTCCCGCCAGAACCTGCCTCACCAGGCCCGTGATGCCGCCCAGCTGGCCGACATCGCCCGGGGTGGCTACGTGCTCAAGGACAGCGACGGCGAGCCCGAGCTGATCCTCATCGCCACCGGCTCCGAAGTGGGCCTGGCGGTGCAGGCCCATGACGCCCTGACCGCTGCCGGCCGCAAGGTGCGCGTGGTGTCCATGCCGTCCACCAGCCTGTTCGACCAGCAGGACGCCGCCTACAAGCAGGCCGTGCTGCCGGTCCAGGTGGGCGCGCGCATCGCCATCGAAGCCGCCCATGCCGACTACTGGTACAAATACGTGGGCCTGGAAGGCCGCGTGATCGGCATGACCAGCTTCGGTGAATCCGCCCCCGCGCCGGCGCTGTTCGAGCATTTCGGCTTCACCGTCGACAACATCGTCGCCACCGCCGAAGAACTGCTGGACGTCTGACCTGTACGGACCCGGGCCGTCATGGCCCGGGTCCGGGGTTCTCATTCCTTTCGGCCCAGCGAGCGCCCATGTCCAGCCATCGCCCCTTCAAAGTCGCCCTGAACGGCTACGGCCGCATCGGTCGTTGCGTCCTGCGCGCGTTGTACGAGCGTGGCGGTCGTGACGGCTTCGAGATCGTCGCCCTCAATGACCTGGCCGACCAGGCCAGCATCGAGTACCTGACCCGCTTCGACTCCACCCACGGCCGTTTCCCCGGCGAGGTGAAGGTGGACGGCGACTGCCTGCACATCAACGGCAACTGCGTGAAGGTGCTGCGCAGCGCCGAGCCCGAGGGCATCGACTGGGCCGCGCTGGGCGTCGACCTGGTGCTGGAGTGCTCCGGCCAGTACACCACCCGCGCCGAGGGCGAGCGCTTCCTCGCCGCCGGTGCGCCGCGGGTGCTGTTCTCCCAGCCCATGGCCAGCGAGGCGGACATCGACGCCACGGTGGTCTTCGGCGTCAACCAGGCCAGCCTCAGCGGCTCCGAGCGCCTGGTCTCCAACGCCTCCTGCACCACCAACTGCGGCGTGCCGCTGCTGAAACTTCTCGACGAGGCGGTGGGTCTGGAGTACGTCTCCATCACCACCATCCACTCGGCCATGAACGACCAGCCCGTCATCGACGCCTACCACCATGAAGACCTGCGCCGCACGCGCTCGGCCTTCCAGTCGGTGATCCCGGTGTCCACCGGCCTGGCCCGGGGCATCGAGCGCCTGCTGCCGGAACTGGCCGGGCGTATCCAGGCCAAGGCGATCCGTGTGCCGACGGTGAATGTGTCCTGCCTAGACATCACCTTGCAGACCGCCCGCGACACCTCCGCCGCCGCCATCAACCGCGTGCTGCGCGAGGCGGCCGAAAGCGGCCCGTTGCAGGGCCTGCTGGCCTACACCGAGTTGCCCCACGCCAGTTGCGACTTCAACCATGACCCCCATTCGGCCATCGTCGACGGCAGCCAGACCCGTGTGTCCGGCCCGCGCCTGGTGAACCTGCTGGCCTGGTTCGACAACGAATGGGGCTTCGCCAACCGCATGCTCGACACCGCAGGCCACTACCTGCGGGCTGCTACTACAACCCGTTGACCTCCAGCCCCGTGAAGGACTGACCCCATGACCGTGTTGAAAATGACCGACCTCGACCTCCAGGGTAAGCGCGTGCTGATCCGCGAGGATCTCAACGTGCCGGTGAAGGATGGCGTCGTGAAGAGTGACGCACGCATCCTCGCTTCCCTGCCGACCATCAAGCTGGCACTGGAGAAGGGCGCAGCGGTGATGGTCTGCTCCCACCTGGGCCGCCCCACCGAGGGCGAGTTCTCCGAGGAGAACAGCCTCAAGCCGGTGGCCGACTACCTGTCCAAGGCCTTGGGCCGCGAGGTGCCGCTGGTGGCCGACTACCTGGGTGGCGTCGACGTCGCCCCCGGTCAGGTCGTGCTGTTCGAGAACGTGCGCTTCAACAAGGGCGAGAAGAAGAACGCCGATGAGCTGGCGCAGCAATACGCCGCCCTGTGCGACGTGTTCGTGATGGACGCCTTCGGCACCGCCCACCGCGCCGAGGGTTCGACCCACGGCGTGGCCAAGTTCGCCAAGGTCGCCGCTGCCGGCCCGCTGCTGGCCGCCGAGCTGGACGCCCTGGGCAAGGCCCTGGGCAAGCCGGCCCGCCCGATGGCCGCCATCGTCGCCGGCTCCAAGGTCTCCACCAAGCTGGACGTGCTCAACTCCCTGAGCCAGATCTGCGACCAGCTGATCGTCGGCGGCGGCATCGCCAACACCTTCCTCGCTGCGGCGGGCTACAAGGTCGGCAAGTCCCTCTACGAAGCCGACCTGGTGGACACCGCCAAGGCCATCGCTGCCAAGGTCAGCGTGCCGCTGCCGGTGGACGTGGTGGTTGCCAAGGAGTTCGCCGAAACCGCCGCTGCCACCGTCAAGCTCATCGCCGACGTGGCGGATGACGACATGATCCTCGACATCGGCCCGCAGACCGCTGCCCAGTTCGCCGAGCTGCTGAAGTCGTCGAAGACCATCCTCTGGAACGGACCGGTCGGCGTGTTCGAGTTCGACCAGTTCGGCGAAGGCACCAAGGCCCTGGCCCTGGCCATCGCCGAGAGCGATGCCTTCTCCATCGCCGGCGGTGGCGACACCCTGGCCGCCATCGACAAGTACGACGTGGCCCAGCGCATCTCCTACATTTCCACTGGTGGTGGCGCGTTCCTCGAGTTCGTCGAGGGCAAGGTGCTGCCGGCCGTAGAGGTGCTGGAGCAGCGCGCCAAGGCCTGAAAGATGGCCTGAATCATGGCGATAGCATGCGGTCTCTCGTTCAGGGAAACCGATAAAGGAGTCATCGCCATGTGGATCAGAACGTTACTGTTGCCCTTGTTCGTCGTGCTCAGCGGGTGTGCCGGAGGCCCGGCGCCCCAGCCTTGCGAGGTGCTCAGCCCGCCCCAGGTCGTCCTGCCGCAGACGCGCGACGACCAGCGGGTGGAAGCCCAGAGCAGCGGGGACCCGACATTGGGCAGCAGCGCGGAACAGCATTGTCAGTGAGCCGACGGCAACGCCCGGCCATGGAGTGAAGGATGAAAGGCATTCTCGCCCTCACAGCGCTGCTGGCGCTGGCCGGGTGCGCCAGCCAGAAGGCGCCCGAGGACAACTGGACCCACTGGGTCTGCGACAGCCAGGCCGAAGTGTTCTGGCGCTACGCCGACAAGGCCCAGCAGGAAGTGGACGTGCGCCTGGGCGGCGGTGACATCGTTTATCGCCTCAAGGCAGAACCTTCCGGCTCCGGCGCTCTCTACAGCGATGACCGCCTGGCCTTCCACACCAAGGGTGACGAAGGCCTGGTCTACTGGGTGGCCACCGACGACCTGATCGGTCGCGGCTGCAAGGCGCCCTGAGTCGCACCACCCTTGAGAACATCCGCTTTCGCGGTGGGATCCACCGCGAAGCTTGAACCCGGCCTGCCCCTGCGGCAGGCTTCGCATTTCGACAGCCCACCCCACTTGGGAGACTGAAACACCATGGCACTCATCAGCATGCGCCAGATGCTGGACCACGCCGCCGAGTTCGGCTACGGCGTCCCGGCCTTCAACGTCAACAACCTGGAACAGATGCGCGCCATCATGGAAGCGGCCGACAAGACCGATTCCCCGGTGATCGTCCAGGCCTCCGCCGGTGCCCGCAAATACGCCGGTGCGCCCTTCCTGCGCCACCTGATCCTGGCTGCCATCGAAGAATTCCCCCACATCCCGGTGTGCATGCACCAGGACCACGGCACCAGCCCCGACGTCTGCCAGCGCTCCATCCAGCTGGGCTTCAGCTCGGTGATGATGGACGGCTCCCTGCGTGAAGACGGCAAGACCCCGGCCGACTACGAGTACAACGTCCGCGTGACCCAGCAGACCGTGGCATTCGCCCACGCCTGCGGCGTGTCCGTGGAAGGCGAACTGGGCTGCCTGGGCAGCCTGGAGACCGGCCAGGCCGGTGAAGAAGACGGCGTCGGCGCCGAGGGCATCCTCGACCACAGCCAGATGCTGACCGACCCGGAAGAGGCCGCCGACTTCGTCAAGAAGACCCAGGTGGATGCCCTGGCGATCGCCATCGGCACCAGCCACGGCGCCTACAAGTTCACCAAGCCGCCGACCGGTGACATCCTCGCCATCGACCGCATCAAGGAAATCCACAAGCGCATCCCCAACACCCACCTGGTGATGCACGGCTCCTCCTCGGTGCCCCAGGACTGGCTGGCCATCATCAACGAATTCGGCGGCGACATTAAGGAAACCTACGGCGTCCCGGTCGAAGAGATCGTCGAAGGCATCAAGCACGGCGTGCGCAAGGTGAACATCGACACCGACCTGCGCCTGGCCTCCACCGGCGCCATCCGCCGCTACATGAGCCAGCACCCGAGCGAGTTCGACCCGCGCAAATTCTTCAGCGAAACCGTGAAGGCCATGCGCGACATCTGCATCGCCCGTTACGAAGCCTTCGGCACCGCCGGCAATGCCTCCAAGATCAAGCCGATCTCCCTGGAAGGCATGTTCCAGCGCTATGCCAAGGGTGAGCTGGACGCCAAGGTCAACTGATCCGGCGTCGGTGCATGGAGAAAGCCCCGCTTCGGCGGGGCTTTTTCATGGGCGCTCGTCGGGCTGGGCTCAGTTCGCGGCAGTCAGCGCCCGGTGCTCGGTCTTCAGGTTGTAGAAGGTCGCGCTGCCGGCTTCGCTGTCGGTCCCGGCGTTGTCCTGGGCGTAGACGCCGGCCTTGAAGTAGAGCGGCTTGGGCGCCCAGGTACCGTCGAGCTGCTGGCTGAACTGGGTGCCGTTCACCAGGATGCTCAGGCGGCCCTGGGGCGACAGGTTGATCACGTAGGTGAAGCGCTGGCCCAGCTTCACGCCGCTGAGCAGGGTGCTCACTGCGCCGTCGGGGTCCGCCGGGGTGTTGCGGATCTTGGCGACGATGTTCCCGGTGCCGGTCTTGGTCTTGTACTGGTACTCCAGCTTCAGCAGCGGGCTGGTGCTGCCGTAGGAGTGGATCTGGCCGATCACGATCTTGCCGGTGGAGGGCACCTGGTCCACTGCCAGGTTCGCGCTCATGTAGTTGTCCGCCGCGCTGTAGTTCCAGTTGCGCAGGCGGCCGTCGGCGAAGGTCTCGCGCAGCTCGCTACGGGGGTAGATGGCGTTGGCGGTGGTGCTGCCGTTCACTGGCGTCCAGAAGAACAGCGTGCCGTTGCTGGCCTTGAAGTAGTTGTCCTGGTAACCGCCGACCAGGGCGGGGGTATCGATGGTGACAGAGGGAGCGCCGACGGGGATGGTCAGGTTCCAGGTTCCAAGGTCGATCATGACTGAGTTCTCGAAGAGAACTTTCAGTGGGGTGCAACTCATCCACGAGCGTGTAATCACTTGCGGACATCTCCAAAAACGATCTGCGTTGTCATCGCTGCGCTTTTAGAGACGCCCTTACACTGGCAATCCGGCCAACTGCACACGAACCAAAAGTAGGGCGGTTAAGTGCGGCCTGAGCCGCTGTTCGTACCGGGTGTCCCGAGAGGGGTCACCTGGCGGATGGCTTTATACGGCGTGCAAAACCGCCCGTGAATCACTGATCGTCAAATTCATGCCGCCATAAAAATGGCGAAATCAGTGTTTGACATCGCAATGCCATCGCGAAAAGTAACCAGCCGGTACATCGCCTTTTCAGGGAAGCCGCGTGCCGTGCGGAGGCGCTCCGGCGCGGCTGTCAAATAGCCGTAAGCGAGGCGGTTGGAAGGGGCCTGAATTGCCCCGACGAACGGCGATGCTGGCGCTGTGATGGTCATGACAAATCCCGGCACCTGCTGCCGCGCCCGGTACAATGGGCGCCCTTCCACGAACCCCTCCCGACCATGGATCCGCTGCGCTATCTGAAGGCCTACCCCACTCACCTGCAGGAGCAGGTGCGGCAGATGATCGACCAGGGCCGCCTGGGCGAATACCTGGCCCGCCGCTACCCCGACCGCCACGACGTGCAGAGCGATCGCGCGCTCTACGGCTACACCAATGCCTTGCGCCAGGAACACATGCGCAGTGCGCCGGCCATCGACAAAGTGGTCTACGACAACAAGCTGGACGTGGTGCAGAAGGCGCTCGGCCTGCACACTGCCGTGTCCCGCGTGCAGGGTGGGCGGCTGAAGGCGAAGAAGGAGATTCGCGTCGCCTCGCTGTTCAAGGAGGCCGCGCCGGAATTCCTGAGGATGATCGTGGTGCACGAGCTGGCGCACCTGCGCGAGCGGGACCACAACAAGGCGTTCTACCAGCTCTGCGAGCACATGCTGCCGGGGTATCACCAACTGGAGTTCGACCTGCGCCTGTACCTGACCTGGCGCGACCTCGGGGAGAAGGGCTGAGGAGCCATGCCCGCCCCAGCTTTGGAGGGCTGCAGGATGCGCAGTCCTGAGGCGGGCATGACGAGCGGACTATAGCCATTGCGCCAGGGCGCCGGTTGTAGGGGCTTTCTGAGAGAGGCTGACGCAACTGCCTGACGAGGGCGTAAAGCCTGCTAGGCTCTGACGCTGTCCCTCTGCGAGATTCCCTTAGGCATGAAGCGCACGTCCTGGTTGCCCGGTCTGGTGTTGTCGTGCCTGCTGTTCTGCCCCCTGGCCCAAGCCCGGGAATGGCTGGCCGTCGGCACCGATTTCCCGCAACTGTACGAACAGGATGGCCAGGGCCGTTTCATCGGCCTGGGCGCCGATCTGCTGCGCGTGGTGCTGGGCGAGATGGGCGACAGCGTGCGCTTCGAGCTGTATCCCTGGGCCCGCGCCCAGCTCATGGTCGCCGAAGGCCGCGCTGACATCCTCGTCGGCCCCTACCGCACCCCCGAGCGGGAAATGCGCATGCTCTTCACCCGCCACGCCTTCTACCGCGACCGCTTGGTGTTCTATGCCCGCAGCGACCAGCCCCTCGAATGGGGCGGTGACTACGCGCGGCTGCAGGGGCAGCGGGTCGCTGCCATCCGTGGTTGGATCTACGGCGACCGCTTCGACCATGCCCGTGCCCACCTCGACCTGCGCAGCGTCGAGGGTGTGGGCAATGCCCTGCTGATGCTGCAGCACGGGCGCATCGACCTGCTGGCCACCAACGAGCGCAACTCCCGCCCCTGGATCGAAGCCCTGCCGGCCGACAGCCTGGTCCAGCTGCAGCCGGCCATAGACAGCAAGGACGGCTACTTCGCCTTCCCCCGGCGCGAGCCTTACGAGGCGCTCAAGGTCCGCTTCGACGAGACCTTCCAGCGCCTGCTGGAAGACGGCCGCTTCGCCCGCATGGCGGCCGAGGCCGGCGTCCAGGTACCTGAATAACGTGCGTCGCCCCACTGTGTGGGCCTCCGGCGGCTGGCTAGAATGGCAAAGGGCCACGTGAGGAACATCGGTGAGTACTGAAGAGTCGGGTTATTCGATCTACCGCAAGCTGGTTTCCCAGCTGATGAACGGCGAGGAACAGCTGCCCAGCCTGCCCATGATCACCATGGAGATCCGCCGTGCCCTGGCCGATCCCAACGCCACCACCGGCTCCCTGGCCCGGGTCATCAGCAAGGACCCGGCGCTGAGCGCCACCCTGGTCAAGCACGCCTCCAGCGCCCGCCTGCGCGGCACACCGCCGCCCAGGAGCCTGGAGGAGGTCATCCGCCAGCTGGGCATGCTGGAGGTGGACCGCATCACCATGGTCCACAGCATCAAGAGCCTGTTCCCGCTGCACAGTCCGGCGCACAAGAAACTGTTCCTCGACACCTGGCACCGCCTGGCCCGTCGTGCGGCCATCAGTGCCGTGCTGGGGCGCCTGCTCGGTCATGTTTCCGGTGAGCATGTGCTGTTGGCGACTATCCTCAGTGAGGTGGGCGCCATGGCCATCCTTTCCGCGTTCAAGGCGGCTGACCAGGTGCCCGCCACCGAGCTCTACAACCGCCTGTGCCGGGAATACGGCAAGTCGCTGGGGGTGGTGGTGCTGAAGAAGTGGGCGGTGGACCAGAGCTACATCGAGGTGGTGCGTGGTGCTGGGCTGTGGGGCGAATCCCCGGGGCCCGGCATCGGCCTGGTGGATCTGGTCAACCTCGGCCTCTACCACGCGATCCGTGAAAACGGGCCCACTGCCCAATTGCCGCCTATTGTGGAGTTAGCGGCCTACCGCAGGCTGCTGCCACCGCAGAACGCGTTGGACCCCAGCGGCAACGGCCTGGCCCTGGTGGCCAGCCAGCGGGTAGAGATCCAGCGGATGGAGTCGCTGCTGCATTGAGTCACGGCATGCCGCCTGGCATGCCCGGTCCCGCGTAAGGAGCCGTCGCGGGGCTTGATGGCCGGAGCGCCTCTTGTACGACCACGGCCAGGGGCCGACCGGATTCAGAGAGGTCTCGTCATGAACGCACTGTTCAGCCCGGGTGTCCGCCTCCTCGAGGGGTTCAGCTTCGCCCGCAAGTTCCAGATCCTGTTCCTGCTGTTCATCCTGCCCCTGGGCTACGCCCTGTGGATCATCGCCGGCACTTATCAGGAGCGCCTGGCGCTGATCGACGGCGAGCTCAGCGGCTTGCGGGCGATCGTCACCCTCGACGACGCCCTCGACGAAACCATCGCCCAGCGCACCCTGCTGGCGCGCTGGAAGGGCACCGAGGTCGCGGCCAAGGCCACCCTGGAGCAACGTGCCGGGCAACTGGAGGCGATGCTGGACAAGGTCGACGCGCAGCTGAAGGCCGAATCCCTGGAAGGGGCCAACCGCACGCTGTTCGACGAACTGAAGAGCCGCAGCGAAGCCATCCGCCCCCAGGCCCTGACGAGCGTCGCCCTGCCCGATGCCCTGGACCGCTACCAGGCGGTGCTGCAGAGCCTGCAGTCCCTGCGCGAGCAGGTAGCCACCAGCACCGGGCTGATCCTCGATCCGGTGATGGACACCTACCTGATGATGGAGCAGGTCACCTACGTGCAGCCGCGCACCCGCGAGCTGCTCGGCAACTTCGTCGCCAGCGCCCATGGCGCGGTGGTCTCCCGGCATTTCACATTGCAGAGCCGGGTTGGCGTGCGTGACCTGCGCCGCGCCCTCGACGACTCCGTCCGCCAGTTGCGCAAGGCCCGTGAAGCCATTGCCGGGAAGGGCCTGCCCAACACCGAACTCGACGGACCGTTCGGCCAGGCCGAAGAGGCCCTGTCGGGTTATCTCGCCGCCGTCGACAAGGGCATGTTCGACGCCAACCCCTTCACCCTTGAAGTGGCGGACTTCATCAGCCAGGCCGAGCAGACCGAGCGCCAGCTCACGGCCCTGCAGGTGGCGCTGGACGAGCGGCTGCGTCTGCGCCTTGGCGTCTTCCGTGGCGAGGCCCTGGCCAGCATGGCCCAGGTGATCGGTGGCTTTGCCGTACTGACCCTGCTGGCGCTGTACATGCTGCTGTGCCTCAACGCGGCGATCCGGCGGGGCACGGCGGCCATCACCGAGGCCGCCGAGGGCCTGCGTGCGGGGGACCTGCGGGTCAGCGCTGCGGTGCATGGGCGGGACGACCTGGCGCAGATCGCCGAGGCCCTCAACGCCGCGCTGGTTCAGTTGCGCAATTCCCTGGATGGTGTGAACCGCGAGAGCCAGCAACTGGGCGGCACCGTGCGCCAGTTGAACGACCAGGCCGAGGAAACCCTCGTCTCGGTGGAGCAGCAGCAGGGCCAGGTCAGCCAGATCGCCGCCGCCGCCCATCAACTGGCCGCCACGGCCCAGACGGTGGCTGAAAGCTGCGAAGGCGCCGCCGCCGACGCCCAGCAGACCCGGCAGATCGCCGTGCAGAGCAACCAGCGCAGCGCCCGCACCGGGGCCAGCATGCGTGAACTCAGCAGCCGCCTCGGCGAGACGGTCACGGCGTTGCAGCAACTACGCGACCAGACCCAGCAGATCAACCGTGTGGTGGACGTGATCAAGGGCATCGCCGAGCAGACCAACCTGCTGGCCCTCAACGCCGCCATCGAAGCCGCCCGCGCCGGCGAACAGGGCCGGGGCTTCGCCGTGGTGGCCGACGAGGTGCGCAGCCTGTCCCAGCGCACCCAGGACTCCACCCAGGAGATCGGCGACACCGTCTCCAGCCTGCAAGGCGTGGTCAGCCAGGCCGTGGCGCTGATGGAGGCCGCCTACCGCCAGGCCGAGGGCGACGTCGGCAGCGTGCTGAGCATGGGCGACGACCTGTCGGGGATCGCCGACGCCGTGCAGCGGGTCAGCGACCGCCTGGCGCAGATCGCCACCGCCGCCGAACAGCAGGCCGCCACCGCCGACGAGGTCAGCGGCAACATCCAGCAGGTGGACCAGGCCGCCGCGCTGCTGCTGGGCGGGGCCCGCTCGGTGCAGAGCGTGGCCGAGCAACTGCGCCTGGGCAGCCAGGCCCTGCACGACAACACCTCGCGCTTCCGCCTGGGGTGAGCCACTAGCCGCGCCAGAACGGCTTGAGCCCTTCCTCCAGCGCCTGGGAGCGGGTCAAGCCGATGTCCTTCAGCGCGTGCTCGTCCAACTCCAGCAGCGCCTTGCGGGTCGCCAGGCGCAGCCAGAAGCGCTGCCAGGGGCTGCCGGGCAGCCGCACCGATGCAGGGGCGCGTTCGCTGGCCTGTATCAGTTCCTGTGGGTGAAGGGTCAGCCGTACATCGCTCAAGCCGCTCATCTCCGGACTCCTGGTGTTTTCTGGGGGCGAAGCCATTGTCCGGTGGCAGGTCGTGTTCGATACAGATTCAAGGTTGTGGAATTTTCTTCATACAGATTGCCGTGCTCGGCATCTGAATCCACAATCGACGGCGAATCTGTATGGTCGGTGGCCGCGCGTGAGCCACCAGGGAGAACAGCATGACGCTCTACAGCCAGCTCGCCGAAACCCTGGGCGAGCGCATCGAGCAGGGCTACTACCGCCCTGGCGACCGCCTGCCCTCGGTGCGCGCCCTGAGCCAGGAGCACGGCGTCAGCCTCAGCACCGTGCAGCAGGCCTACCGGGTGCTGGAGGACCAAGGCCTGGCAGAGCCCCGGCCCAAGTCCGGCTACTTCGTCTCCCTGCGCCGGCAGATGCCCGAGTTGCCCGCCGTGGCGCGGGCCGCCCAGCGGCCGGTGGAGGTGTCGCAGTGGAGCGACCTGCTGGAGCTGGTGCGCCGTGGCGCGCGCGACGGCCTGGTGCAACTGGGACGCGGCATGCCCGACATCACCAGCCCCACCCTGCGCCCGCTGCTGCGCAACCTGGCCCAGGCGGCTCGGCGCAGTGACCTCGGCGGGCTGTATTACGACAGCCTGCAGGGCTCCCAGGCGCTGCGCGAACAGGTCGCGCGGCTGCTGCTGGACAGCGGCAGCCGTATTCCCGCCAGCGACCTGATCATCACCACCGGCTGCCACGAGGCGCTCTCCACGGCCATCCGCACCGTGTGCCAGCCCGGCGACATCGTCGCGGTGGACTCGCCCAGCTTCCACGGCGCCATGCAGGCCTTGAAGGGCTTCGGCATGAAGGCCCTGGAACTGCCCACCGACCCGCTCAACGGCATCAGCCTGGAGGCGCTGGAGATGGCCCTGGAGCAGTGGCCGATCAAGCTCATCCAGCTCACCCCCAGCTGCAACAACCCGCTGGGCTACATCATGCCCGAGGCCCGCAAGCGCGCCCTGCTGGAGCTGGCCCAGCGCTACGACGTGGCGATCCTCGAGGACGACGTCTACGGCGATCTGGCCTACCGCTACCCGCGTCCGCGCACCATCAAGTCCTTCGACGAGGACGGCCGCGTGCTGCTCTGCAGCTCCTTCTCCAAGACCGTCGCGCCGGGCCTGCGCATGGGCTGGATCGCACCCGGGCGCTACTTCGACCGCCTGCTGCACATGAAGTACATCTCCTCCGGCGCCACCGCCACCCAGCCGCAACTGGCACTGGCCGAGTTCATCGCCAGTGGCGCCTACGAGCCCCACGTACGGCGCATGCGTGCCCAGTACCAGCAGGGCCGGGACCAGATGATCGACTGGGTGATGAGGTACTTCCCCGCAGGCACCCGCGTCAGCCGCCCCCAGGGCGGCTTCATGCTGTGGGTGGAACTGGCGGCCGGCTTCGACACCCTGCGCCTCAACCGCGAGCTGCTGCAGGACGGGGTGCAGATCGCCCCCGGCAGCCTCTTCTCCGCCTCCGGCAAGTACCGCAACTGCCTGCGCATGAACTACGCCCCCCGCCCCAGCGCGGCCCAGGAAGCCGCCGTGCGCAAGGTGGGCGAGCGGGTGAAGGTGTTGATGGGCGAGATGGAGGCCCGGCAGGACGGTGTAGAGGCTTAGGACCCATGTAGGGGCGACTTCAGTCGCCCAGCAGCCCGCCGGGCTGCCTGCACCTCAAACCCACACCGCGTCCCAATGCGAATACAGGCGAACGCTCCTGACCAGGCCGGCCCGCAACGGGTTGGCCACGATGTAGCGTGCGACCTTCTGCAGCTCCTCTTCTCTTCGCAACGCATGGTCATGGAAGCCTCGCTGCCAAATTGGCTGCCTGGTGCCGAGCCATTCACCCACCCGCTTCGATGAACGCCCTTTCAGCAATTTGATGACCTGTGAGAGGGGCAGGGGGCCGTGCAGACGGAACAGCCAGTGCAGGTGATCGGGCATCACTGCCCAGGCCAGTGATTCCAGCAGGTGCTGCTCCTGAAGACGGCGCATTTCGCTGACCAGCAGGCGTGCGCAGGTCAGGTCTTCGAAGAGCGGGCGTCGCCCTTCGGTGGTGGTGGTGACGTGATAGAGCCGGCCGCCGGTGGAGATGCGACCGATGCGCAGGTCGTCCCGAGACATGCCCCTGTCCTTCTTGCGTGACAGGGCAATGCATCGGGGATGCGCTGACGGATGGGGCGCTTAGTGGAGTGGGAGAGAGCTGTATCGCCTGGGAGATTGGGGGCCATTGCATGGCCCCTGGGCAAATGAATTCGCCCCTACAGATGGGGAGATTCCGTGCGGGTCACATCGACGGTGCGGGTGGTGAACCCATCTCCCCACCCGCCAGATGCCCCGCCAATGTCCGCAGTGCGCCGAGCTGGCGGCAGATCAGGGCCAGTTCGGTCTGCACCAGGCGTACGCGCTCGTCCATGTCGTCAGGCAGTTGCTCCAGCGTCTTGGCCAGGGCCTCTTCGCTGTCGCTGTGGATGGCCACCGGCTGGCGCTGGGCCATGGCGGCGGCGATGGCTTCCAGGGTGGCGGCGATGCGTTCGCCGGCCTCGGCCAGGGTAGGCTCCAGCACCAGCGGCTCGGCACTGCGGTGGGCGCCCAGGGCGGAGAGGTAGCTGAGCAGGGTGTGGGACAGCACCAGGAAGCGGAAGCCCATGTCGGCGTCCTTCCGGAAGTGCCCGGGCTCCATGAGCATGTTGGCCAGGGTGGTGGACAGCGCTGCGTCGGCATTGTGGGCGTTGCGCCGGGCCAGTCGGTAGGCCAGGTCGTCGCGCTTGCCGCTGGCGTACTGCTGGAGGATCTGCCGCAGGTAGTGGGCGTTGTAGACCAGGGTGGTGGAGACCACCCGGTGCAGCCCGCGCCCCTGCCAGTCAGGGAGGATGAAGATCACCGCCAGGGCGGCGATCAGGCTGCCCAGCAGGGTGTCCACCAGGCGCGGCACGAACAGGCCGTAGCTGTCGCCGATCTGGTTGAAGCAGAACAGCACCATCAGGGTGATCGCCGCCGTCGCCAGGGTGTAGCGGGTGGCGCGGTTGGTGAAGAAGATCACCCCGGCCACTACGGCGAACATCGATTGCACCAGGGCGCTGGGGAACAGGTCGAACAGCGCCCAGCCCAGGGCCAGGCCGATCACCGTGCCGATGATCCGCTGCACCAGCTTGCGCCGGGTGGCGCCGAAGTTGGGCTGGCAGACGAACACCGTGGTCAGCAGGATCCAGTAGCCCTGGCTCGGGTGGATCAGGTGCAGCACGCCGTAGCCGGCGGACAGGGCGATGGCCATGCGCAGGGCATGGCGGAACACCACCGAGGTGGGGGTGAAGTTCTGCTTCAGGCGCTCCCAGACGTCCTTCAGCCCCTTGGGCGAGCGGTCCAGCAGGCTGCTGTCCTGGGCGTCGGCGAGGGCGTCGGGGTTGCTGGCGTCGGTCAGCAGCCGGTCCAGGGTGGAGAGGTTGCTGGCCAGGGCGTTGAGCGAGCGCAGCAGGCCGCGCCAGGCCGGGTTGCTCTGGATGCGCAGGTGCTCCAGGGAGCGGTGCAGGTCCTGCAGGGCCTGGGTGCCGTCGTGGTACTCGAACGGCTGGCGCATCTGGATGGCCTGGCCCAGGGCCTGGCAGGCGCCGCCCTGCTGGCGCAGCAGGCGCTGGCAGCGGAACAGCACGTCGCTGTGGAAGAAGGCCTCGGCCAGCTGGTTGTAGGGGTAGTGGGAGGAACTGGCGCGCTCGTGGATGTCCTGGGCCAGGAAGTACAGCTTCAGGTAGCGGCTGACCTTGGGCCGCGGCCGGGCGTTGCCGACCCGGTGCAGGATGATTTCCTTGGCGGCGTTGAGTGCGCTCACCACCTTGCCGTTCTGCTGGGCCAGCTCCAGGCGCTTGGCCTCCACGTCCAGCTCGCGCAGGGGCTCGAACAGGCTGGACTTGAGCTTGAGGTACTGCCCCAGTTCGCGGTATAGCCGCGCCAGGCTCTGCTGCACCGGCTGGTGGGTGAACAGCGCCTGCCAGAGCACCGAGAGCAGGCCGTACCAGGCGGCGCCGCTCACCAGCAGTGCCGGCTCGCGCCAGAGGTCGTCGGCCACGCCGTTGCGCTGGTCGACGCCGATCATGCTGTAGATCGACAGGATCAGCGTCGCCGAGGCGATGGTGGCGTAGCGCTCGCCGAGGGCGCCGAGCATGGTCAGGCCGAAGCTGGCCAGGGCCAGGGCGGCAACGAACAGCCAGGGGTAGGGGAACAGCAGCTCCACCGACAGGGAGGCGATGCTGAAGCAGCCCAGGGTCACCAGCAGCGCCTGGATACGTCCTTGCCAGCTGTCGTCAGTTTCCGCCAGGGCGCTGGCGATGATGCCGAGGAACAGCGGGATGAGGGCATCCATCCGGTCCAGGGACCAGCACAGCGCCATGCTGCCGGTCAGCGCGATGGACACGCGCAGGCTGTAGCTGAACTTGTCCTGGGCCCAGAGGCGGCGCAGGGAGTGGCTGAACGAGGTAGCGGGCATGGCGGCCTTGTGAGCTGGCGATTCGGAACGGCGGCCGTACGGAGCGGCACGCCTGAGGTTACCGCTTGGATGTTTCCCGGGCGAGGCGGGTTACAGCGACATGCCGCGTTTGTGCAGCGGCTGGCGCCGGTGGGCATGCCGGGGGCAAGTGATTGGCCGGCGCACCTGCCCGCGTCGGTCTACCCTGAGAGGGCGGCTCAATGGCGTGCTGCCGTCCCTGCCAGGAAGTGGGACTTTCGATGACCAAGACCCTTCGCTTGCTGTTCCTGCTCTCGCTGCTGGGTGCGTCCGGCCTGCGCGCGGACCCGCTGCGGCTGGTCGGCGACGTCTGGCCGCCCTTCACCGATGCGCGCATGCCGGGCAATGGCGTGGCCGTGCAACTGGTGGAGGCCGCGCTGCAACGTGCCGGCTACGCCACGGAGTACGTGGAGGTGCCCTGGGCCCGGGTGCTGCGGGGCTTGCAGACCGGTGACTACGACGTGGTGGTGAGCGCCTGGTACGAGGATGCCCGGGCCGTCTACGGCCTCTATTCCGAGCCCTACTTGGTCAACCGCATCCGCTTCGTGCAGCGACGCGGCAGCGGCCTTCGCTACACGAACCTGGACGACCTGCTGCCCTACAGCCTGGCGGTGGTGCGCGGCTACGCCTATTCGCCGGCCTTCGACCAGGACACCCGCCTGAAACGGGTGCCGGTGGTGGGCTTCGAGATGGGCGCGCGGATGGTGGCGGCGGGGCGGGTGAACCTGACCCTGGAGGACGAGCTGGTGGCCCGCTATCACTTCGGCCGCGAGCTCAAGGGCATCCGCGATGAGCTGGAGTTCCTGCCGCAGCCGCTGTCGGAGAACAACCTGGCGATCCTCGTGCGGCGCAGCCTGCCGCAGCACCGTGAGGTGGTAGAGCGCTTCAACCGGGCCCTGCAAGGGATGCGCGAGGACGGCACCTACCAGCGCATTCTTGAAGGGCAGGGGCTCTGAGCGCCTGGTGCAGCAAGGACTTGGAGGGGGTCAGAGCAGGGTGCGCCCGCGCCCCTGGCTCTTGGCTTCGTAGAGGCGCTGGTCGGCCTTTTGCAGCAGCGCTTCCAGCTCCTCCGGCTCGCCGTGGTAGACCCCGGCGCTGAACGACAGCGGCGGTGCCTCGTTGGCATAGCGCAGCCGTGCGCAGTTGCGTCGCAGCTGGTCCAGCGTGGCCTGCACGGTGGCCCCGTCGGCGTCGCTGAGCAGGGCGAACTCCTCGCCACCCAGGCGGCCCAGCACGGCATCGGGGAAGCTGTGGCGGAACACCTTGGCGAACATCACCAGAGCGGTGTCGCCGCTGGCGTGGCCGTAGTCGTCGTTGATGCGCTTGAAGAAGTCCAGGTCGATCATCGCCACGCTGATGGGCTGGCTGTTGCGCCGGGCCTGCTGCAGGCGTTCGGCGCACTGCTCGTAGAACGCGCGGCGGTTGAACAGCTCGGTGAGCGAGTCGTACAGCGCGGCCTGGCGCAGGGCCTTGAGCATGTCCCGGCGCTCCAGGCTGAACATCACCCGGCAGTTCAGCTCCTCGGTGCAGAAGGGCTTGCGCAGGAAGTCGTCGGCGCCGTGCTTGATGAACATGGCGCTGAGCGAGCCCTTGGTGTCGGCCGACAGGCCGAGGATGATCAGCTCGTTGCGGCGCATCTTCTGGCGCAGGGTCTTCACCAGTTCGAAGCCGCTGATGCCGGGCATGCCGTGGTCCACCAGCAGCAGGTCGATGTCGGTCTGCTCCTGGAGGATGCGCAGGGCTTCGTCGCCGTCGCAGGCCTCGATCACCTGGTACTGGTGCGGTGTCAGCACCCGGCGGACGAACTTGCGGGTGGCGTCGGAATCCTCGGCCACGAGGATCTTCACGCCACGGTTGCGCTCCAGGCGGTGCAGCAGGCGGAAGGCGTACTCGTAGGAGTGCTGGCTCTCCTTGAGCACGTAGTCCACCACGCCCTTGAGCAGCAGGCTGTCGCGGCGCTGCTCATCGTAGGAGCCGGTGAGGACGATGCAGGGCACGGCGTGGCGCAGCACCAGGTCGACCACTTCGCCGTCCGGCGCGTCGGGCAGGTTGAGGTCGACGATGGCGCCGAAGAACAGCGCGGCCGAGGTTTCCAGCAGCACCTCGGCCTCGGCCATGCTGGCGCAGAACAGCGGCTGCAGGTCCGGCTCCTGGCGGAACAGGTGCTCCAGGATCTTCAGGACCAGCGGACTGTCTTCGATGACCAGAATGTTGCGCACTACTTGCTCCATTGCCTCGACGACGGGCACGTTGTCGCCAGCGCTGTGTTTCGATCGATCCGTTCCGGGGTGTCGCTAGAGGAGGCGCACCTTGAAGGCACGCCCCTTGATACGGCCTTCCGCAAGACGCTGGAGCGCCTGGCGGGCGATGCTCCTGTCCACGGCCACGAAGGCCTGGAAGTCGAAGATGGCTATCTTGCCCACCTGCGTACCGGGAATTCCAGCCTCGCCGGTGAGTGCCCCGAGGATGTCCCCGGGGCGAACCTTGTCCTTGCGCCCTCCACTGATACACAGCGTAGCCATAGGCGGCAGAAGCGGCTCGCGATTCTTCACCACCCGTTCATCCAGGCGCTGCCAGTTCAGCGGCGCCTGTTGCAGGGCCTCGATGGCCGAGGCGCGGCTGGCCTCGGCCGGGGCCACCAGGCTCAGGGCCAGGCCCTTTTCCCCGGCCCGGCCGCTGCGGCCGACGCGGTGGATGTGCACCTCGGCATCGCGGGACAGCTCGACGTTGATCACCGCTTCCAGCCCGGCGATGTCCAGGCCACGGGCGGCGACGTCGGTGGCCACCAGCACGCAGAGGCTGCGGTTGGCGAACAGGGTCAGCACCTGGTCGCGGTCGCGCTGCTCCATTTCGCCGTGCAGGCTTTGTGCCGAAATGCGCAGGGACTGCAGGTGTTCCACCAGTTCCTGGCACTGCTGGCGGGTTTGGCAGAAGGCGATGCAGGACTGCGGGCGCACGTGCATGAGCAGGTGGGCCACGGCCTCGAAGCGCTGGCGCGGGTCGATCTCGAAGAAGCGTTGCTCGATCTGCTGGTCGTCGTGCCGCGACTCCACCTCGACCCGCTGCGGATCACGCAGGAAGCGCGAGGCCAGGCGGCCGATGCCGTCGGGGTAGGTGGCGGAGAACAGCAGGGTCTGGCGCTTGGCCGGGGTCATGCTGACGACTTCCTCGATGGCCTCGATGAAGCCCATGTCGAGCATGCGGTCGGCCTCGTCCAGCACCAGGGTGCGCAGGCCATCGAGCACCAGGCTGCCCCGGCGCAGGTGCTCAAGCACACGGCCCGGGGTGCCGACGACGATGTGTGCGCCGTGCTCCAGGGAGCCGATCTGCGGCCCCAGCGGCATGCCGCCGCACAGGGTGAGGATCTTGATGTTGTCGGCCGCGCGGGCCAGCCGGCGCAGTTCCTTGGCCACCTGGTCGGCCAGCTCGCGGGTGGGGCACAGCACCAGGGCCTGGCAGCCGAAGAAGCGCGGGTTGAGCCCTTCCAGCAGGCCGATGCCGAAGGCGGCGGTCTTGCCGCTGCCGGTCTTGGCCTGGGCGATGAGGTCGCGGCCCTGGAGGATCACGGGCAGGCCGAGGGCCTGGATGGGCGTGGTCTCCCGGTAGCCGAGGGCCTCGAGGTTGGCCTGCATGGCGGCGGACAGGGGAAGGCTGCTGAAGGGTAGGGTGCTCACGGAGGGGGCCTGGTGGGTCATCTGGGCGCGCAGTTTAGCAGGATGAAGAGTCATCACCGCCGGCCGATGGCGACCGGCGGCGGGGTTTCAGTGGCCGCCATCGTCCACCGGGCGGACTGCGCGGCCACTGTCGGCGGGCAACTGCAGGAAGATCGCCGCCGCCATCAGGGTCAGCACGCCGACGCACAGGTAGGTGGCCTGGAAAGCCTCCAGCACGCTCTGGGCGTCGGGCTTGCCAAAGCCGCCGAGCAACGCGGCGGCCACGGCGACGCCGAGGCTCATGGACAGCTGCATCACCACCGAGAGCAGGCTGTTGCCGCTGCTGGCCTGCTGGTCGTCGAGGTCCAGCAGGGTCACGGTGTTCATGGCGGTGAACTGCATCGAGTTGACCGCGCCGAGGGCGGCGAGCTGGGCCAGCAGCACCGGGTAGGGCGTGCTGGCGTCCACCAGGGCCAGGCTGGCGATCAGGCCGCCGAGCAGGGCGGTGTTGCCCAGCAGCAGGCGGCGGTAGCCGAGGCGGTCCAGCAGTGGCTTGGCCAGGGGTTTGGCGAGCATGGCCGAGAGCGCCAGGGGGATCAGCGTCATGCCCGCCTGGGCCGGGCTGAAGCCCAGCGCCACCTGCAGCAGCAGCGGGGTGAGGAAGGGCAGGGCGCCGCTGCCCAGGCGCGAGAACAGGTTGCCGAGGATGCCGGCGGCGAAGGTGCGGGTGCGGAACAGCGAGGGCGGGAACAGCGGCCGCTCGATCTGCATGGCGTGCAGCCAGTAGGCCGCCAGGCAGGCGATGCCGGCGAACAGCAGGAGCATCACCCGTACGTGGGGCAGGTGCAGTTCGCCCAGGCCTTCCAGGGCGATGGTGATCAGCACCATCGCCGTGCCGAACAGCAGGAAGCCGCGCAGGTCCAGGCGTACCGGGCCGCTGCTGCGCAGGTCGGGCAGGAAACGCCCGGCGGCGTAGGCACCGAGCAGGCCCACCGGCAGGTTGATGAGGAAGATCCAGTGCCAGGTGGCGTATTCCACCAGCCAGCCGCCAAGGGTCGGGCCGATCAGCGGGCCGAGCAGGCCGGGCAGGGTGACGAAACTCATGATCCGCACCAGCTCGGTGCGCGGGTAGCTGCGCAGCACCATCAGCCGGCCCACGGGCATCATCAATGCGCCGCCCAGGCCTTGTACCACCCGCGCCACCACCAGTTGGCCGAGGGTGGTGGAGAGGGAGCAGAACAGCGAGCCGAGGGTGAACAGCAGCACCGCCCCGAGGAACACCCGGCGGGTACCGAAGCGGTCCGCCAGCCAGCCGGAGGCGGGGATCAGCAGGGCCACGGTGAGCATGTAGGCGATCACCACCGACTGCATGCGCAGCGGGTCCTCGGCGAGGTCGCGGGCCATGGTGGGCAGGGCGGTGTTGAGGATGGTGCCGTCCAGGGCCTGCATGAAGAAGGCGATGGCCACGAGCCAGGGCAGCAGGCGGGCGGTGCGGGGATCGAGGGGGTGGGAGCCGGGCATGGGAATCCTCAAGCGGATGACCCGGGGACTTTAGGCCTGTAGGCGAAGGCTGTCATCCACCGTGGCATGCGGGCTGCTAGGCTCTTTGCGAATCCCCCTCGCGCTTGCTAAGGACTGGCTTCGATGCGGATCTGCTGTGCGCTGCTGCTGTCCTGGCTGGCCCTGGTACCTTGCCAGGCGGCGGAGTGGTTTCCCGTGCCGGTGATCGCTGACGGACAGGCTCGCGATTACGTGCCGCTGGAGCGTGCCAGCCGGCCCTGGCGCGTCTGTACCTTGCTGCCCCATGGCATCGACCGTTACTGGTGGGGTGTGGCCTGGGGGCTGTCCGAGGAGGCCCTGCGGCAGGGCGTCCAGCTGGGGATCTATGAGGCCGGCGGCTACCAGTTCCCGGATGTGCAACGCGCGCAGTTGAGCCGGTGTGTCGAGCTCGGTGCCGATGCCTTCATCATCGGGGCCATCGAAGCGCGGGGGTTGTGCGACGAGATCCGGCAGCTGCAGCAACGCGGCACGCCGGTGATCGACCTGGTCAATGGCATCGAGTGCGCAGGGGTGACGGCCCATTCGCGGGTGGATTTCGCCGACATGGCCAGCGTGGCGGTGGCGTACATCCGGGCACGCGCGGGCAGTTCACCGGTCCGCATCGGATGGCTGCCCGGGCCCCGTGATGCCGGGTGGGTGCTGGATGCCGAGCGGGGCGTTCAGCAAGCTATCCAGGGGGCGTCGGTGAGCCTGGCGGAAGGCGGCTACGGCCCGGTTGATCGCACCACCCAGGCGGCGCTGGTGCGCCAGTTGCTGGCGCAGGAGTCTCACCTGGACTACCTGCTGGGCAATGCGGAGGCGGCAGCGTTTGCGGCGAGCCTGGTCAAGGTGTCGCCGTCGCGCTTTCCGACCCAGGTGGTGTCGCTCTATGCCACGGAGCGGGTGCTGGATGAGGTCCGCCAGGGTCAGGTACTGGCGGCGCCCACGGATTCGCCGGTGATCCAGGCGCGAATTGCCATGGACCTGGCCGTGAGGGCACTGGAGCACAGGGAGGCGGCGACGTGGGTGAGTCCGCGCATCCAGATGCTCGACCGGGTGGCTCTGGATCACTTCGACATCAGCCGGCTGATGCCGCCGGAAGGGCATTGGATGATCCGGCAGGAGCTGCCGGAATAGACGCGGGGGCGGCGTGAACCGCCCCCGCGGAGGGTCAGCTCGCCTTGCGCTGCGGCTCGGTGCGCACGGGGGCGTCACCGGCGACGTAGTACGCGGCGGTGCTGCGCGGCAGCGGTTGGCGACCGCGGATTTTGTCGGCGATCTTCTCGGCCATCATGATGGTGGTGGCGTTGAGGTTGCCGGTGATGATCTCCGGCATGATCGACGCGTCCACCACCCGCAGGCCTTCCATGCCGTGCACGCGGCCCTGGCCATCCACCACCGCCATGTCGTCGGTGCCCATCTTGCAGGAGCAGGAGGGGTGGAACGCGGTTTCGGCGTGGTTGCGGATGAATTCGTCCAGCTCGGCATCGCTCTGCTTGTCCGCGCCCGGGCTCAGCTCGCGCCCGCGGTAGGGGTCGAGGGCCGGCTGGGCCATGATCTCGCGGGTGATGCGGATGCCGTCGCGGAACTCCTGCCAGTCCTGCTCGTGGGACATGTAGTTGAACAGGATGCTCGGGTGCTGGCGCGGGTCGCGGGACTTCACGTGGATGCGGCCGCGGCTCGGCGAGCGCATGGAACCCATGTGCGCCTGGAAGCCGTGCTCCTGCACGCCCTTGCTGCCGTTGTAGTTAATCGCCACCGGCAGGAAGTGGTACTGGATGTTGGGCCAGGCGAACTCGGGGCGGGTGCGGATGAAGCCACCGGCCTCGAACTGGTTGCTGGCGCCCAGGCCCTTGCCGAGGAACAGCCATTGGGCGCCGATGGCCGGCTGGTTCCACCACTTGGTGGCCGGGTAGATGGAGACCGGCTCCTTGCAGGCGTACTGCAGGTACAGCTCGAGGTGATCCTGCAGGTTGGCGCCGACGCCGGGCAGGTCATGCACCACCGGTATGTCGAGGCCGCGCAGCAGGTCGCTGGGGCCGACGCCGGAGCGTTGCAGCAATTGCGGCGAGGCGATGGCGCCGCTGCAGACGATCACTTCGCGGCGGGCGTGGGCGGTGATGCGCTGGTCGCTGTCGCCCTGGAGGTAGTCGACGCCGATGGCGCGCTTGCCGCTGAACAGCACGCGGTCGGTCAGGGCATGGGTGACGATGGTCAGGTTCGGGCGGTTGCGCGCCTGGTCCAGGTAGCCACGGCCGGTGGCGGCACGGCGGCCTTCCGGGGTGACGGTGCGGTCCATGGGGCCGAAGCCTTCCTGCTGGTAGCCGTTGAGGTCATCGGTACGCGGGTAGCCGGCCTGCACGCCGGCCTCGACCATGGCGTGGAACAGCGGGTTGTTGCCGTTCTTCGGCGTGGTGACGCTCACCGGGCCGTCGCCGCCATGGTAGTCGTTGGGGCCGATGTCGCGGGTCTCGGCCTTGCGGAAGTAGGGCAGGCAGTCGAGGTAGGTCCAGTCTTCCAGGCCCGGGGCCTTGGCCCAGCTGTCGAAGTCCAGGGCGTTGCCGCGGATGTAGCACATGCCGTTGATCAGCGAGGAACCGCCCAGGCCCTTGCCGCGCCCGCATTCCATGCGGCGGTTGTTCATGTAGGGCTCGGGGTCGGTCTCGTAGGCCCAGTTGTAGCGGCGGCCCTGCAGCGGGTAGGCGAGGGCGGCGGGCATCTGGGTGCGGAAGTCGAAGCGGTAATCGGGGCCGCCGGCTTCCAGCAGCAGGACGCTGACGTCGGCGTCTTCGGTCAGGCGGGTGGCCAGTACGTTACCGGCCGAGCCGGCACCGACGATGATGTAGTCGAATTCCATGGGTCATCCTCCGGATGGGCTGCGGGCTACAAGCGCCGGGCCGCGCCGTGTGCGGCGCGCGGGCTTGCAGCCGAGTCGCTTGAGGCTTGCGGGGGCTGGGCTCAGAACACCGAGGCGTAGTCG
The DNA here is from genome assembly GCF_006715895.1 of Pseudomonas sp. SLBN-26. Classification (NCBI taxonomy): domain Bacteria; kingdom Pseudomonadati; phylum Pseudomonadota; class Gammaproteobacteria; order Pseudomonadales; family Pseudomonadaceae; genus Pseudomonas; species Pseudomonas sp. SLBN-26. Next base: position 3,946,899 of record NZ_VFOB01000001.1, on the reverse strand, counting down.
CCGAGCTCCACCTGCACGGACTTGATGCGGGTGTAGTGGGCCAGGGTGGTGATGCCGTTCTCGCGGCCGACGCCGGATTGCTTGTAGCCACCCACCGGCATTTCGGCGGGGGACTCGCCCCAGGTGTTGATCCAGCAGATGCCGGCTTCCAGCTTGTGGATCACGCGGTGGGCGCGGGCCAGGTCGCGGGTGACGACGCCGGCGGCCAGGCCGTAGTCGGTGTCGTTGGCGCGGCGGATCACTTCGTCTTCGGTCTCGTAGGTGAGGATGCTCATCACCGGGCCGAAGATTTCCTCGCGGACGATGGTCATGTCGTCGGTGCAGTCGGCGAACACGGTGGCGGCCACATAGGCGCCCTTGGCGAACTCGCCTTCGGTCACGCGCTCACCGCCGATCACCAGGCGCGCGCCTTCCTTGCGGCCGGCCTCGATGTAGCCGAGCACGCTTTCCATGTGGGCGAAGCTGGTCAGCGGGCCGAAGTTGGTGCTGGCCTGCTCCGGGTTGCCCAGGCGGATGCGCTTGACGCGCTCGACCACCTTGGCTTCGAAGGCGGCAGCCAGGGACTTGGGTACGAACACGCGGGTGCCGTTGGTGCAGACCTGGCCGGAGCTGAAGAAGTTGGCCATGACGGCAATGTCGGCGGCGCGGTCGAGGTCGGCGTCGTCGAAGATGATCAGCGGCGACTTGCCGCCCAGTTCCATGGTCACTTCCTTCAGCGAGGAGCTGGAGGCGCTGGCCATGACCTTCTTGCCGGTGGAGGTGCCGCCGGTGAAGGAGATCTTCTCGATCAGCGGGTGCTCGGTCAGCCACTGGCCGACTTCACGGCCGCTGCCGGTGAGCACGTTGAACACGCCGTCCGGGACGCCGGCTTCGGTGTAGATCTCGGCCAGCTTGAGGGCGGTCAGCGGGGTGACTTCGCTGGGCTTGAAGATCATGGCGTTGCCGGCGGCCAGGGCCGGGGCGGACTTCCACATGGCGATCTGGATCGGGTAGTTCCAGGCGCCGATGCCGGCGACCACGCCGAGCGGCTCGCGGCGGGTGTAGACGAAGCTGGTCTCGCGCAGGGGGATCTGCTCGCCTTCCAGGGCGGGGATCAGGCCGGCGTAGTACTCGATCACGTCGGCGCCGGTGACGATGTCCACCGCCTGGGTCTCGGCCAGGGGCTTGCCGGTGTCGAGGGTTTCCAGCGCGGCCAGCTCATCGTTGCGCTCGCGGAGGATGTCCACGGCACGACGCAGGATGCGCGAACGCTGCATGGCGGTCATGGCGGCCCAGACCTTCTGGCCCTCGACGGCGCTGGCAACGGCGCGCTCGACGTCGTCCTTGCTGGCGCGCTGGACGTTGGCCAGGACTTCGCCATTGGCGGGGTTGATGGTCTCGAAGGTGGCGCCGCTGGTGGCTTCGACGTAGCGACCGCCGATGTAGAGCTTCTGTTCTTCGAATCGGGCCATGGGGATTGTCCTCTCAGGTCTCGTTACGCAAGGCGGGGTGCCTTTGTGCACCCCTTTCTCGTGATTCCAGGACGGCAAAGGGCCGCCCGATCAGGGTGAAAACGAGCCTACTTTATTTTTATTGAACGTTCAAACAACAAAGAATAAGCTGCGCGGCATGGACCGATGTGCGGCAGTTCGCCGCACCCTGTCCAGGCCGCAATGCAGAGGCTTCGCCGGGGTTCATGAGCGGGTCGGGCAGGGCGGCGCGGGTCTGTGGTTGCGCCGACAGGCGCGTGCCTTAACTGCCTTGGAGCTCTGCTGTCCATGAGTACCGCCTCTTCCCACCACGGCCACGGTGTGCAGCCGCGGCTGAATCCCGTGGTGTTCTTCGGATCGACGGCGTCGATCCTGCTGCTCACCCTCGTGCTGATCCTCTTCCCCGAACAGGCCGGCCTCTGGCTCGGCAAGGCCCAGGCCTGGCTGTCCCGCAGCTTCGGCTGGTACTACATGCTGGCGATCGGTGCCTACCTGTTCTTCGTCCTCTACGTGGCCTTCTCCCGCTACGGCAACCTGCGCCTGGGGGCGGACGGCGAGCGTCCGGACTTCAGCTACGGCGCCTGGGCGGGGATGCTGTTCTCCTCGGGCATCGGCATCTCGCTGCTGTACTTCGCGGCGTCCGAGCCGCTGGATCACCTCTACAACCCGCCGGAAGGCGAGCCCGGTACCCAGCACGCCGCACGCCAGGCGCTGCAGCTGACTTTCCTCCACTGGGGTGTGCACGGCTGGGCGATCTATGCGCTGGTGGGCCTGGCCGTCGGCTACTTCGCCTACCGCCACAACCAGCCGCTGGCATTGCGCTCGGCGCTCTACCCGCTGTTCGGCGAACGCCTGATGAAGGGTTCGGTGGGCAATGCGGTGGACTGCTTCGGCATCTTCGTCACCCTGCTGGGCCTGGTGACCAACCTGGGCATCGGCTCGCTGCAGGTCTCCTCCGGCCTGGAGTACCTGTTCGGCTACCCGCACAGCCAGACTGCGCTGCTGGCGGTGATCCTGGTGATGAGCCTGGTGGCGACCCTGGCCGCTGTGTCGGGCATCGAGAAGGGCATTCGCCGGCTGTCCAACCTGAACATCATCCTGTTCAGCGGCTTGCTGCTGTTCGTGCTGCTGGCAGGCAATACCCTGCACCTGCTCAACAGCCTGGTGCAGAACCTGGGCGACTACCTCAACGGCCTGGTGCTGAAGACCTTCGACCTCTACGTCTACACCGGCCAGAGTGGCAAGAGCGAAGCCTGGATGGGCCTGTGGACCCTGTTCTACTGGGCCTGGTGGATCTCCTGGGCGCCCTTCGTCGGCATGTTCATCGCCCGTATCTCCCGTGGCCGTACCGCCCGTGAGCTGGTGTGCGGGGTGATGCTGATCCCGCTGGGCTTCACCCTGGCCTGGCTGTCGGTGTTCGGCAACAGCGCCCTGGACCTGGTGATGCAGCAGAACGCCGTGGAGCTGGGCAAGGCCGCGCTGGAGCAACCGTCCATGTCCATCTACCTGCTGCTGGAGCACTACCCGATGGCCAAGGTGGTGATCGGCCTGTCCATCTGCGTGGGCTTCGTGCTGTTCCTCACCCCGGCCGACTCCGGCTCGGTGATGCTGGCCAACCTGTCCCGCAAGGGCGGCGAACTGGACGAGGACGCGCCGAACTGGCTGCGCATCTTCTGGTCCGTGGTGATCACCCTGGTGACCATCGGCCTGCTGTTCGCCGGCAACTTCACCGCCATGCAGACGGTAGTGGTGCTGGCGGGGCTGCCGTTCTCGGTGGTGCTGCTGCTGTACATGTTCGCCCTGCTCAAGGCGATGCGCGCCGACCTCGACGGCGAAGCCCTGGAGCGCCGTTCACCGGTTTCGGTCCCCGGCCCGGTCTGACCGGCCCGCAATGCGAAACGCCCTGGGGGAAACCCCGGGGCGTTTTCGTTTCAGGCGGGTAGCACGTCGTTGGGTAGCGCGGGAAACGGGGTCAGCGGGCGGCCTTGGCCAGTTGCTGGTCCAGGTAGTCGTAGGCGATGTGCAGGGACTGCCGCGTGTCGACGTCGCCGGAGAGGGCGCTGCGCAGCCATAACCCGTCGATCAGCGCGGCCAGGCCACGGGCGGCCGCACGCGCGGTCTGGACGTCCAGCACCCTGCGCAGCTCGCAGCACAGGTTGGAATAGAGGCGGTGGTCGTTGACCCGCTGCAGGCGGCGCAGGGAGGGGTGGTGCATGCTGGCGGCCCAGAAGGCCAGCCAGGTCTTCATGGCCGGGCCGTTGACCTGGCTGTCGTCGAAGTTGCCCTCGATGATCGCCCGCAGGTGGGCGCGGGGGCTGCCGTCCACCAGGGCGGCGCGGCGCTCGCGCACGGCGGTGCTGAGGGCCTGCATCAGGTGGCGCATGGTGGCCTCTAGCAGGCCGTTCTTGTCCTTGAAGTAGTGGCTGATGATGCCGTTGGAAACACCGGCGAGGCGCGCGATGTAGGCGATGCTGGCGTCGGCCATGCCGACCTTGTCGACGGCCTCGAGGGTGGCATGGATCAGTTGCGAGCGGCGGATCGGCTGCATTCCGACCTTGGGCATCGGGGATTTCCACCATTTTGTGTGGGTATCGGGAAGGCGGAGTCTAGGGCGTAATTAATTGATTGATCAATCAGCGTCGTCGTCGCAGGCGGGAAGGGGCCGAGGTGCCCGGTGATGGGGCGGTTTTGCCCTGCAGGGCATCCAGGCGCTGGGGCAAGGCCCATGAAAAAGCCCCCGACGGCAGGGCCGGCGGGGGCTTGGGCGAGCGTGGCGCGGCTTACTTCAGCCACTCCTCCACGCGCTGCGGGTTCTTGGCGATCCAGGCCTTGGCGGCCTCTTCCGGCTTGGCGCCTTCGCGGATGGCCAGCATCACGGCACCGACTTCCTCGCCGCTCCAGGAGAATTTCTTCAGGAAGGCGGTGGCATCGGCGGCCTTGGCTTCCAGGCCCGGGTTGACCACGGTGTCGACGTGTTCGTCATCGCCGAAGACCTTCTTCGGGTCTTCCAGGAAGCGCAGCTTCCACTTGGCGAACATCCAGTGGGGGATCCAGCCGGTCACCACGATGGGCTTCTGGGCTTTCTCGGCGCGGGTCAGGGCGGTGGCCATGGCCGGGCCGGAGCTGGGCATCAGCTTGATGTCCAGGTTGTATTGCTTGATCGCGTCCTCGGTGCGGCGCATCACGCCGGCACCGGCGTCGATCCCGGTGATCTTGCCGTCGAAATCGGCCTTGTAGGTGTTCAGGTCTTCGATGGATTTGGCCTGGACGTAGTCCGGCACGATGAGGCCGATCTTGGCCCCTTTGTAGTTGGAGCCGAGGACGACCACCTTGTCCTTGAGCTTCTCGTAGTACTCGCCGTGGGTGGCCGGCAGCCAGGCCGAGAGGGTGGCATCCAGGTCGCCCCGGGCCACGCCCTGCCACATGATGGCGGGCTCCACCGGCTTGAGGTCGACGCCGTAGCCGAGCCGTTCCTTGAGGATTTCGCCGGCGACGTGGGTGGCAGCGACGCTGTCGTCCCAGCCGTTGACGTAGCCGATCTTCAGGGTGGGTTTGTCAGCGGCATGGGCCGTGCCGAGGCCAAGGGCCAGGGCGGCGATGCCGATGGATTGCAGACACAGGGACTTCAGCTTTCGCATACGTATTGCTCCATCAGGTGGGATTGGCAGCATTGCTACGTTGGAGGCCTGAACCCGTTCTTGGGCGGGCTTGGCGAGTCCGCGCACCGTGGCCGGGCGGCCACGGTGGCGGAAAGGGAAGTCAGAGACCGAGGTGCTTCTTGACGGCAGCGGCGCCGTCCTGGCCGTCGAAGGTGGTGACGCCGGCGAGCCACTTGTCGAGCACGGCGGGGTTGGCTTTGAGCCAGGTGGTGGCGACCTTCATCGGGTCTTCCTTCTTCAGGATGTTCTCCATCAGCTGGCTTTCCATCTCGACGTTGAACTGCAGGTTGTTCAGCAGCTTGCCGACGTTGCCGCAGCGGGCCTCGTAGTCCGGCGGTACCACGGTGTAGACCTTGGCGGCGCCGTAGTCGGGGCCGAACACGTCATCGCCGCCGGAGAGGTAGGTGATGTCGAACTGGGTGTTCATCGGGTGCGGGGCCCAGCCGAGGAAGACCACCGGCTCCTTCTTCTTGATGGCGCGCTGCACCTGGACCAGCATGCCGGCCTCGGAGGACTCGACCATGCGGAAGCTGCCCAGGTCGAACTGGTTGCCCTTGATCATCTTGTCGATCAGCAGGTTGCCGTCGTTACCCGGCTCGATGCCGTAGATCTTGCCGCCCAGCTGGTCCTTGAACTTGGCGATGTCCTGGAAGCTCTTCAGGCCGGCTTCGGCCGCGTAGGTGGGCACGGCCAGGGTGTACTTGGCGCCTTCGAGGTTGGCGGTCGGCAGCACCTTCACGCCGTTGTCCTTGGTGAAGGGCTCGATCACCGCGTCCATCGACGGCGCCCAGTAGCCCAGGAAGACGTCGATCTGCTTGTTCTTCACGCCGGTGAAGGCGATCGGCACCGAGGCCATGATCTTGCGCGGGTTGTAGCCCAGGCCTTCGGTCAGCACCATGGCCACGCCGGTGGTGGCGGAGATGTCCGCCCAGCCGATTTCCGCGAAACGTACCTGCTTGCAGCTTTCCGGCTCACCGGCCCAGGCGCCTTGCATCAGCGCACAGGCCAGCAGGCCGACTCCCGCCATTTTCTTCATGTTCTTCATCAGCAACTCCCCTGGTACTCGTTTATTGGCGTTTCTTAGGAAGGCTTCACCTGGCGCTGCAGCCGTGCCCGGGCGCTGAACCAGCCGAACAGGCTGGCACGACCCTGGACGCGCGGGGTGCCGAAACTCTCGGTGATGCGGTCGAGGATGATCGCCAGCAGCACCACGGCCATGCCGCTCTCGAAGCCCAGGCCGATGTCCAGGCGCTGGATGCTGGCGAGTACGTCGTTGCCCAGGCCGCCGGCGCCGACCATCGAGGCGATGATCACCATCGACAGCGCCATCATGATGGTCTGGTTGACCCCGGCCATGATCGACGGCATCGCGTTGGGAAGCTGCACCTTGTATAGCAGCTGCCAGCTGGTGCAGCCGAAGGATTGGCCGGCCTCGACGATTTCCTTGTTCACCTGGCGGATGCCGAGGCTGGTCAGGCGCACCGCCGGGGGCATGGCGAAGATTACCGTGGCGATGATCCCCGGCACGCGGCCCAGGCCGAAGAGCATGGCGGCGGGAATCAGGTAGACGAACGCCGGCATGGTCTGCATGAAGTCGAGGATCGGCCGGATGATGATGGCCACCCGCTCGCTCTTGGCGGCCCAGATGCCCAGCGGGATGCCCAGCAGCAGGCTGATGAGGGTGGAGGAGAAGGTCAGGCCGAGGGTGACCACGGTCTGCTCCCAGAAGCCGGTGAGCACGATCAGCACCAGCGAGGCGGCGGTGAACAGCGCGAACTTCACGCCGATGCGCCACAGGCCGAGGCCGACGAACACGGCGATCAGCAGCCAGGCCGGCGGCCACATCAGGAAGCGCTCGATCAGCTCGGAGAAGCCGCTGACCACGGCGCCCACGTTCTCGAAGGCGCCGCCGTAGTTTTCCAGCAGGTGCTGGACGACGTCGTTGACCCAGCTGCCCAGATCCAGTTTCTCGCTCATCTCACACCCCCTGCAGTCGGCTCAGCAGGCGGCCCTTGCTGATCGCCCCGGCATAGTGGCCCGCCTGGTCGATGACCGGGATGGGGCCTTCGTTGTCCACCAGGCGCTCGATCACCTGGTCCAGTGGCAGGTCCTCGGGCACCGGCACGATCTGCTTGAGCAGGTCCGGTTCGAGGCTGCGGGAGCGGCCGTCCTCCACCAGCAGGGCGATCTTTTCCAGGCTGATGGAGCCGCGGAAGCGGTTGTCCTCGTCGACGATGAAGGCGTAGTGCTTGTCCATCGCCTGCAGCTCGCGGCACACCTGCAGCGCATCCGGCGCCTTGCCGTTGTGCACGTAGAGCGGGACGCTGTCGGCCTTGAGCTGGCCGGCGGTGAGGTAGCGGCTGGTGTCGACGGTGTCGAAGAAGTTGCGCACGTAGTCGTTGGCGGGCTTCTCGATCAGCTCCTGCGGGGTGCCGACCTGGACCAGCTTGCCGCCTTCCATGATGCCGATGCGCGAACCGATGCGCATGGCTTCCTCGATGTCGTGGGAGACGAAGATGATGGTGCGGCGGTGGGTCTTCTGCAGCTCCAGCAGCACGTCCTGCATCTCGCGGCGCTTGAGCGGGTCGAGGGCCGAGAAGGCCTCGTCCATGATGATCATCGAGGGGTCCACCGCCAGGGCGCGGGCCAGGCCCACGCGCTGCTGCATGCCGCCGGAGAGTTCGTGGGGGTACTTGTGGGCGAAGGGCGCCAGGCCCACCTGCTCCAGCACTTCCATGGCACGACGCTCGCGCTCCTTCTTGCTCTTGCCGGCCACTTCCAGGCCGAAGGCGGCGTTGTCCAGCACGGTGCGCGAGGGCATCAGGGCGAAGGACTGGAACACCATGCTCATGTCGCGACGACGCAGGTCGATCAGCTGTGCCTTGGGCAGCTTGGCCACGTTCTGGCCGTCGATGAAGACGTCGCCCGCGGTCGGTTCGATCAGACGGTTGATGAGGCGGATCAGGGTGGACTTGCCGGAGCCCGACAGGCCCATGAGGACGAAGATCTCGCCCTCTTCGACGCTGAACGAGACGTCGCTGACGCCGATCACCGCGCCACGTTCAGCGAGAATCCGTTCCTTGCTCCAGCCTTGCTTGAGCAGGTCGATGGCTTCTTGTGGCTGTTGGCCGAAAACCTTGTAGAGGTTCTGGACCACGATTTTTCCAGACTGCATGGGATCATTCCCCTTCGGTAGGCATCCTTGTCGGACACGCGTGCTCGCGGGCTCCCATCCAGGGCGCGGCGCCAGGTGCTGTCGACTGTTCTTGCCTGTGTGGGTTTACTGGTTCCAGGGCCTGGCAGGGAGGCTGTGCGACGTCGAGCCGACGACCGGGTGCCCACGGATTCAGACAGCCACCCTCACCCCGCAGGGCATGGACGCCTGATCGAATCCTTGAGTTCCTGTCCTTCGTTGCGCTGAGTTGCAAACCGCTTTCCACACCCTCTGGCAGTGCTACGTGACCCGATCCCTGGGTCATTCCACACCTCGACCGGAGGTGCGCGTACATCCGAAATTTCTTGTAGGGCCACGTCCCGTCAGGAGGGCATGGCCGCTTTGTGTTCTTCGGTCCGGGGCGGAGGGCCCCGGTCTGCCGCACCTCCCTGGGAGTGCGACAGCGACGAAATCGGCTGTCTCAACGATATAGCCTCGGCATACCGGCAATTGTCGGTTTACGACCCTGACGTGTTGGGCGACGACATCAGCCAATGGCGGAAAACCTTAACAGAAAGTTTTTGCCCGGCGCGACCGCTGGAACCCGCGTGGCGACTGGCCTGCAGCACTTGAGCAGGCTGCAGGCCAGGGCAGCCGGGGGCTGCGGTGGAGTGGAGGGAACGACAGAAATCAGGGTTCGTCGGCCAGGTTCAGGGCAGGATCCGCCGGTTTTCCGTCGCGGGTGGTGACGCCTTCGAGCCAGCGCGCCAGGTCGGCGGGGTTCTCCTTCAGCCAGGCCTTGGCCTCGCGGCGACGGTTGGTGCTTTGGTTGAGCACGGCGCCCATCAGGTGGTTCTCCATGGCCAGGGAGAAGCGCAGGTTCTTCAGCAGGCGCCCGAGGTTCGGGCACTCCTTGGCCAGCCCCGCGCGGGTGTTGGTGTAGACGGTGGCACCGCCGAAGTTCGGGCCGAAGTAGTCGTCGCCGCCGGCCAGGTACTGCATCTCGAAGGTGTTGTTCATCGGGTGCGGCTCCCAGCCGAGGAACACCACCCACTGCTTGAGGTGCTCGGCGCGCTTCACCTGCGCCAGCATGCTGCTCTCGCTGGACTCCACCAGCTGGAAGTCACCGACGCCGAAGGCGTTCTCGCTGATCATCCTGCCGATCAGCTTGTTGCCGTCGTTGCCGGGCTCGATGCCGTAGATCTTCCCGCCCAGCTCCTTGCGAAAGCGCGCCAGGTCGGAAAAGTTCTTCAACCCGCCGTCCCACGCCGCCTTGTTCACCGCCAGGGTGTACTTGGCGCCTTCCAGGTTGGCGCCCAGGGTGTCGACGCTGCCTTTCTCGCGGTAGGGGGCGATGTCGTTCTCCATGCTCGGCATCCAGTTGCCGAGGAACACATCGATCTTCTTGTCCGCCATGGCCTTGTAGGTGTCGGGCACGGACAGGCGCTTGACCTGGGTGCTGTAGCCCAGCTCGGTGAGCACGTAGCGGGTCACGGCGGTGGTGACGGTGATGTCGGTCCAGCCGACATCGGCGAAGCGAACGGTGGAGCAGGACTCCGGATCGGCAGCCTGGGCCAGCAGCGGAAAGCACAGCGCTGCGGCCAGGCCCCAGGTTTTTCTAGGGTTCATGGTCTTATCCACAGGGTGTTTCGGATCGGGGAAACCCGCGTGGCGAACGATGCGCTGCTGGCCGGAGCGGGGCGCCTGGATCATGGCGCCGTAGACGTGTCGCTTTCTACGAAGCAGGTCGCAAGCAGGACGGCGCTGTCGTTTTTCCACGCTCGATGTGGGGATAACGGGCGACGCATTCGGACACGAGCAAGTCGGTGTGGGACGTTCGCCGCTCACGGAAATGCCGATGATGTGCGCGATGCAACCCAGTCAGCGGAGAGTCCCGTGGCCATCAGCGTGTTCGACCTGTTCAAGATCGGTATCGGCCCATCCAGTTCCCACACCGTCGGGCCCATGCGCGCTGCCGCGCTGTTCGTCGGCGCCCTGCGCGAGCGCCACCTGTTGGAGCGCGTGCGTCGGCTGGAGGTGAACCTCTATGGTTCGCTGTCCGCCACCGGCGTCGGGCACGGCACCGACCGCGCGGTGATCATGGGGCTGATGGGCGAGTGGCCCGACCAGATCGACCCGCAGCTCATCGCCCCGCGCATCGCCACGCTGATGGAGCGCAACGAACTGCTGCTGGACGGTCGCCTGCCGGTGCCCTTCGTCTGGTCGCGGGACATGCGCCTGCTGGACGAGAACCTGCCCTACCACCCCAACGCCATGACCCTGGTGGCCCTCGGTGAGGACGGCGAACTGCACCGCGACACCTATTACTCCGTCGGCGGTGGCTTCGTGGTGGATGCCGAGCAGGCCGCCTCCGGCCGCCTCGACCAGGACACCACCGCGCTGCCCTATGACTTCTCCAGCGGCGACGAATTGCTGCAGCTCTGCCAGCGCCACGGGCTGCGCGTGTCCGAACTGATGATGGCCAACGAGCGTGCCTGGCGCAGCGACGAGGCGATCCGCAGCGGCCTGCTGCGCCTCTGGGCGGCCATGCGCGAATGCGTGGAGAACGGCCTGCGCCACGAAGGCGTGCTGCCCGGCGGCCTCAACGTGCGCCGCCGTGCCGCGCGCCTGCACCGCAGCCTGCTGGACCTGGGCAAGCCCAACGTCATCGGCTCCACCATGAGCGCCATGGAGTGGGTCAACCTGTATGCCCTGGCAGTGAACGAAGAGAACGCCGCCGGCGGGCGCATGGTCACCGCGCCCACCAACGGCGCCGCCGGCATCGTCCCCGCCGTGCTGCACTACTACATGCGCTTCAACCCCGAAGCCTCCGATGACGACGTGGTGGCGTACTTCCTGGGCGCCGCCGCCGTCGGCATCCTCTGCAAGAAGAACGCCTCCATCTCCGGCGCCGAAGTGGGTTGCCAGGGCGAGGTCGGCTCCGCCTGCGCCATGGCCGCCGCCGGCCTGGCCGAAGTGCTCGGGGCCAGCCCCGAACAGCTGGAGAACGCCGCCGAGATCGCCCTGGAGCACAACCTCGGCCTCACCTGCGACCCGGTCGGCGGCCTGGTGCAGGTGCCCTGCATCGAACGCAACGCCATCGCCGCGGTAAAGGCCATCAACGCCGCGCAGATGGCCCTGCGTGGCGACGGCGAGCACTTCATCTCCCTAGACCGGGTGATCCGCACCATGCGCGACACCGGGGCCGACATGCACGACAAGTACAAGGAAACCTCCCGCGGCGGCCTGGCCGTCAGCGCCATCGAGTGCTGACCCGCCCGTGCCCCCGGCCCGGGCGCGCCGCCGCCTTTTGGTGCGTCGCGCCCGGAGCGACTGGAAAGACCTCCTGACCAATCGGTCACATCACGCGCCGTTCGTCTGTTACGGCCCACATTCCCGGATGTAGCGGGGTGACAGCGGCCCTCCCGTCCGGTGCTACCGAACACCCCAGACGCCAGGAACCACGCGGCCTGGCGGTCGCTATCAGAATGTTTCTGTCGCTCTCGCCTAGCCCCGCTGGCATGGGGTTTGGATGAATCGACGCATTTTTATTGAACAGCTGATCAATCCAGGCATGGCCTTTGCCTTGTAGAAAGGGCAACCGTCTGGGTCAGCGCGTACCAGAACCACCAATAAGAAAGAGGGCCTCGCAATAGAGGCTCAATGCGTGTTTAGCGTGAGGGTTTCGCAGATGTCACAGTCCACCACCGGCTCCCAGCCTCAGAATCGCGTCCCCCAAACCATCGGCTTCCTGCTGCTGGACAACTTCACCCTGATCTCCCTGGCCTCGGCGGTGGAACCGCTGCGCATGGCCAACCAGCTTTCCGGCAAGGAGTTGTACCGCTGGTACACCCTCAGCCAGGACGGCAAGCCGGTCAGCGCCAGCGACGGCCTGCAGATCACCCCCGACGCCGGCCTGGAGAACGCGCCGGCGCTGGATGCGGTGATCGTCTGCGGCGGGGTGGACATCCAGCACAGCGTGACCCGCGAGCACCTGCACTGGCTGCAGGTGCAGTCCCGCCAGGGCCGCCAGCTGGGCGCCGTGTGCACCGGCAGCTGGGCGCTGGCCAAGGCCGGTCTGCTGGACGGGTTCGACTGCAGCGTGCACTGGGAATGCCTGGCGGCCATGCAGGAAGCCTTCCCCCGCGCCGCCGTGACCACCCGCCTGTTCTCCATCGACCGCAACCGCAACACCTCCTCCGGCGGCACCGCACCGATGGACATGATGCTGCACCTCATCGGCCGCGAGCATGGCCGCGAGCTGGCAGCAGCGATCTCCGAGATGTTCATCTACGAGCGCATCCGCAACGAGCAGGACCACCAGCGCGTGCCCCTCAAGCACATGCTCGGCACCAACCAGCCGAAGCTGCAGGAAATCGTCGCGCTGATGGAGGCCAACCTCGAAGAGCCCATCGACCTGGACGAACTGGCCTGCTACGTCGACGTTTCCCGTCGCCAGCTGGAGCGTCTGTTCCAGAAGTACCTGCACTGCTCGCCGTCGCGCTACTACCTCAAGCTGCGCCTGATCCGCGCGCGCCAGCTGCTGAAGCAGACCGCCATGTCGATCATCGAAGTGGCCTCGGTGTGCGGCTTCGTCTCCACCCCGCACTTCTCCAAGTGCTACCGCGAGTACTTCGGCATCCCGCCCCGTGACGAGCGCGCGGGCCAGAACGCCAACGTCGTCGCCCTGGTGCCGCTGCCGGAAGACCTGCGCCGCCCCTCCACCGCCGGCGTCGCCCTCAGCCGCGCGCAGAGCGAATCCACCTTCGCCAGCGTCCGCCTGTAACCCACCCGGGGCCGCCCAGCGGCCCCGTTCCCCAAAACGTCCCTGTAGCCCGGGCTTCAGCCCGGGAAACTCCCCTGCTGAAACCCGCCCGTAAGAGCAAGCTCTGCTCGCGGAGGTTCTTCCCTTGCCCATCCCCGGACTGAAGTCCGGGCTACGCGGTTTTGCCTGGGGATTTGGTGCGGGGGCCTTTCGCGGTTGAAACCGCTCCCACGGGCTGGTGCCGGCCTGTGGGCGCGGTGGGATTCGATGCGGTTCGCCGAGCTCACCGCATCCTACGTCGCATGCGATGGAGGTGACGGAGGTGGACGTAGGATGGGCTGAGCTGTGCGAAGCCCATCGGCGCCAGGGTGCGTCCCCAGAACGTCCCCGTAGCCCGGGCTTAAGCCCGGGCTACACGGTTTTGCCTGGGGTTTTGGTGCGGGGGCTTTCGCGGTTGAAACCGCTCCCACGGGGCTGGTGCTGGCTTGTGGGCGCGGCGGGACTCGATGCGGTTCGCCGAGCTCACCGCATCCTACGGTAGCGTGCGATGGGTGGCGGGGCTGGACGTAGCCCGGGCTTTAGCCCGGGAGTTTCCCAGGCTGGTACCTGCCCGTAGGAGCGAGCTCTGCTCGCGAAGGTTCTTCCCCTGCGCACCCTGCCCATTCCCGGACTGAAGTCCGGGCTACGCGGTTTTGCCTGGGGTTTTGGTGTGGGGGCTTTCGCGGTTGAAACCGCTCCCACGGGGCTGGTGCCGGCTTGCGGGAGCTGCTGGATTCGATGCGGTTCGCCGAGCTCACCGCATCCTACGGTCGCGTGCGATGGAGGTGGCGGAGGCGGACGTAGGATGGGCTGAGCTGTGCGAAGCCCATCGGTGCCAGGGGATGTTTCGTGTCGGCGGGCGACGGTTTTGCGTGGGCATGAAAAAGGGCGCCAGCGGCGCCCTTCGTCGTTACGGGGGAATCAGCGCGGCACCAGGGCTGGGAGCAGGGTGCGGGAGATGGCTTCGCGCACCTGGGGCAGCAGGGTGGCGTTGCCGCCCAGCAGCTCCTCCACCAGGCGCCGCAGGGCGGTGGCGCGTTCCGGGCTGAGGCCGCTGACGGCGTGTTCGCACGCCTGTTCGGCGCTCACCCCCGGCGGAATGCTGAGGCCCAGTGCAACCAGCCGGTCGCGGAAGTCATCCTGGTCGATCAGATCGGCATGCATCATGTCGGTGTCTCCTCCTGGTGCTGCGTCAGCGCAGCACGCCCTCTTCCTGCAGCAGTTTGAAGATAGCCTCGGCACCCGCTTCCGGCGAAAGGTCCTTGAGGACCTGGCCGCCCCCACCGGAGGCCTTGGCCGTTGCCGCCTTCATCCGCTCGGCACCGGTCTTGGCCTTGATCACCTTGAGGCGCTTGGGGCGCGGGCGGGCGGGTTGCAGCTGGCTGTCGGCGAACAGCTCGTCTTCTACCACGTCCACGTCTTCGGCACTTAGCTGTCCGCGACGCGCCGGGCCGTAGGCGCTCTGCCGTGCGGCCGGGGCGGCGTTGTCGACGCTGGCGAGGAACGGCAGGCGCACCTTCAGCCGGCGCCGCTGGCCACGGGGCAGGGCTTGCAGCACCTGGGCGACGCCGTTGTCCACCTTCTCCACTTCGGCCAGGCCCACCACCAGCGGCCAGCCGAGGCGTTCGGCCAGCAGGTAGGGCAGCATGCCCGAGCCTTCGCCGGTTTCCGCCTGGCTGCCGGTGAGCACCAGCTGCGCGCCGCTGTGCTGGATGAAATCGCCGAGGGCCGGCAGGGCGTCGTCACGCGGGCCCTGCTCCAGCACCACCAGCTCGGTCAGGCCCATGCCCAGGTAGCTGCGCAGGGCGTCTTCCCGGGGATCGCCGGCGTGCACCACCCGCAGCTGCGGGCCGGCCAGGCGCAGGCCCAGCTCCACCGCGCGGGCGTCCTGGTCGGCGCGGCGCGGACGGCCGGACGTGGGGTGGGCGCCGACGGAGACGAGGCTGACGATCTTCAGTGCGTCATGCGGCATCGCGTGCCCCTCCCTGACGGTATTGCCGTACCCGCTCGATGAGCGCGGCGAGGATGGCGCCGGAGTCGCCGATCACCGAGAGATCGGCGCGTTTGATCATGTCGCAGCCCGGGTCCATGTTCACCGCCACCACCTTGTCGCAGGCGCCGATGCCTTGCAGGTGCTGGATGGCCCCGGAGATGCCCACCGCGAGGTAGACCCGCGCGGTGACCCAGGTGCCGGTGGCGCCGACCTGGCGGTTGCGCGGCATGTGGCCGTCGTCCACCGCCACGCGGGAGGCGCCTTCGGTGGCACCCAGCTCGCGGGCGGCCTGGTGGAACAGGTCCCAGTCCTTCACGCCGTTGCCGCCGGAGAGGATGAACTCCGCTTCGGCCATGGGAATCTGCGCCGGGTCCACGGCCACCGGGCCGAGGTCTTCGATGCGCGGCAGGCTGTGGGCGATGGCGTGGGTGAGTTCCAGGGCGCGGGCCTCGTGGCGGGTCTCGCTGACCGGCTCGGCGCATTCGGCGGCGGCCAGCACCAGGCGCGGCAGGCGCCGTACCAGGTCTTCACGGCCGGCACCGGCACGGCCCGTGGCCTGCTGGTCGGCCACCTGCCAGACGCGGGTGGCGGGGCGTTCGCCGAGCTTGGCGGCCAGGCGCCGGCCCAGCTCGCCGCCACCGGTGCGGCTGTCGGGCAGCAGCCAGTGGCGCGGCGCCAGCTGGCTTTCCACGGCGCTCAAGGCCAGCACCCGCGCTTCCGGCGAGTAGCCGTCGAAGGCTTCACCGGGGATGCGCAGCAGGCGGTCGACGCCAGCGGTGTCGAAGGCGCTTTCCTTGTCCTCGCCGAACACCACGGCCACCACGGCGCCGTCACTGCCGGCGAGCTTGCGGGCCAGGCCGAGCAGGTCCTTGTCGTGGCTGGAGAGGCGGCCGCCGACCATGTCGGGCACCACGCAGATGTGGAAGGCCGGTTGTTCGATGACCAACAGTGGCAGCTGCACCACCTCGGGCGCGCTGCTGCGCTTGCCGGCGGTGCCCTGCTGGGCGCCGCTGCGGTCGATGCGCTTGACGCCGTTGGGGCCGATGAAGCCGGCGGCGGCCACATGGGGGTTCTTGCGCAGCACGCCGTTGGGGCCCATCCAGCTGGCCTGGCCTTGGGTCTGCAGCAGGCCGTGCAGCGGGTGCAGGCGGTTGCGGGCGATCCACTCGGCGCGTGGGTCGCGGCGGATGATGTCGCTCATGCTCGGGTCTCCAGGCGGGGGAGGCGGTGGATGGGCATCACGCCACCTCCATGGACGCTTTGGCGGCGGCTGGTTTCTTCACCTCGGCCGGGGCCTCGATGAGCACGTCGGCCACCAGTTCGGCGATGTCCTTGATCTCCGGGCGCGGGGCGACCACGCCTTCGAGCATCGCGGTGCACTGCGGGCAACCGACGGCCACCAGTTCGGCGCCGGTTGACTGGATGTCCACCATGCGCATGTCGGGAATCCGCTGCTTGCCGGGGATGTCGGTGATCGGCGCGCCGCCACCGCCGCCACAGCAGCGGGAGCGGAAGCCGGAGCGCTCCATTTCCTTCACCTCGATGCCGATGGCCTTGAGCACGGCGCGGGGCGCTTCGTACTCGCCGTTGTAGCGGCCGAGGTAGCAGGGGTCGTGGTAGGTCACGCTGCCGGCCTTGCTCTGGCCGAGGTTCAGCGCGCCGCCGCGCACCAGCTCGTCGATGAAGGTGGTGTGGTGCAGGACGTCGTAGTGACCGCCGAGGGCGCCGTACTCGTTCTTCAGCACGTGGAAGCTGTGGGGGTCGCAGCTGACGATGCGCTTGAAACGGTACTTGGCCAGGGTGGCGATGTTGCGCCTGGCGAGGGTCTGGAAGGTGGCTTCGTCACCCAGGCGCCGGGCCACGTCGCCACTGTCGCGCTCTTCCAGGCCGAGCACGGCGAAGTCGACGTTGGCGGCCTTGAGCACTTTCACGAAGGCGCGCAGGGTGCGCTGGTTGCGCATGTCGAAGGCTCCGTCGCCGACCCAGAACAGCACGTCCGCCTGCTGCTTGTCGCTCATCAGTGGCAGGTTCAGGTCGGCCGCCCAGTTCAGCCGGCCGCCGGGGGCGAAGCCGCCGGGGTTGTCGGTGGCGATGAGGTTTTCCAGCACCTCGGCACCCTTGTTCGGGGTGGCGCCCTTCTCCAGGGTCAGGTGGCGGCGCATGTCGACGATGGCGTCGACGTGCTCGATCATCATCGGGCACTCCTCGACGCAGGCGCGGCAGGTGGTGCAGGACCACAGCGTATCGGCATCCACCAGGGCCTTGCCCTCCAGGGACACGATGGGCTGGTGCGGGCCGCCGCTGTGCTCACCCAGGGCCTTGCCGGGGTAAGGGCTGCCGGCGAAGGAGGCGTCGTTGCCGCCGGCCAGGCCGATGACCATGTCCTGGATCAGCTTCTTCGGGTTCAACGGCTGGCCGGCGGCGAAGGCCGGGCACATGGCTTCGCACTTGCCGCACTGCACGCAGGCGTCGAAACCGAGCAACTGGTTCCAGGTGAAGTCGGTGGGTTTCTCCACGCCCAGCGGGGCGCTCGGGTCGGTCAGGTCCAGGGCCTTGAGGCCGGTGGAGCGGCCGCCACCGAAGCGTTCGGCGCGGCGGTGCCAGGCCAGGTGCAGGGCCCCGGCGAAGGCGTGCTTCATCGGCCCGCCCCAGGTCATGCCGAAGAACAGCTCGGACACGCCCCAGGCCACGCCCACGGCGAGGATGGCCGCGAGGAACCAGCCGCCGAAGCCGGCCGGGAGGATGCCGGCCACCGGCAGGGTGGCGATGAAGAAGCTCGCAGAGAACATCAGCAGGCTCTTCGGCAGGCGCATCCACGGGCCTTTGGACAGCCGCGCCGGCGGGTTGCGCCGGCGCTTGGCGACGAACAGGGCGCCGACGAACATCAGCGCCGTGGCCGCCAGCAGGGCGAAGCCGAGGATGCGGCTGTGCAGGCCGAAGCCATGCACCAGGATGGCCAGCAGCGCCGCCAGGACGAAGCCACCGGCGGTGGCGACGTGGGTCTTGGACATGTACGTGTCGCGCTCGACCACGTGGTGCAGGTCCACCAGGTAGCGGCGCGGCATCTTCATCAGCCCGCCGAGCCAGTCGACCTGCGACGGGCGGCCCCGGCGCCACATGAGGAAGCGCTTCGCGGCGCCGAGCACGGCCAGGCCGAGGGCGGTGAAGAGCAGGAGGGGAAGAATCGTGTTCAGCATTGCTGGTCTCCCTACGGGACCGGGTGAACGCGGGGAGGATGCACGGGAGGGGTTTCGCGTCGCTCACCCCATCCCGCGTCTACCTGGCGGCGTCAGAAGTCCTTGCACAGGCGCAGGGCGTCGTAGATCGCCGCGTGCACGTTGCGGGGGGCGCCACAGTCGCCGATGCGGAACAGCAGGTAACCGTCACCGGGCTCGCTGAGGCAGGGCTGCGGCTGGATGGCGAACAGGGCATCGACGTCGATCTGGCCCTTGTTGCGCGAGCCTTGCTTGAGGGCGTAGTACAGCGTCTCGTCCGGGCGTACGCCGTTCTCGATGACGATCTGGTCCACCACGCGCTCCTCGCGGGCGCCGGTGTACTCGTTCTCCAGCACGGCCACCACCTTGTCGCCCTCGCGGTAGACCTTCTCCAGCACCAGGTCGCCGGTCATGATCACTTCCTTCGGGTACAGGCTGCGGTAGTAGGTCGGGAAGGTGGTGCCACCCATGGCGACGCCGGGCTTGGTGTCGTCGGTGACGATCTCCACCTGGGCGCCCTTCTCGGACAGGTAGTCCGCTGCGGACATGCCGCCGAACTCGCAGATGGTGTCGTAGACCAGCACGTTCTTGCCGGGCTCCACCTTGCCTTCGAGGATGTCCCAGGCGCTCACCACCAGGCCGTCGGCCGCACCCCAGTGCTCGTTCTGCTCGATGAAGGGGTGGCCGCCGTTGGCCAGCACCACGATGTCGGGCTTGAGGTCGAGGATGGTGGCCGGATCAGCGGCGGTGCCCAGGCGCAGGTCGACGCCGAGGCGGGCGATCTCCAGCTGGTACCAGCGGGTGATGCCGGCGATCTGATCGCGCTGCGGGGCCTTGGCGGCGAGGGTGATCTGGCCGCCGAGCTGGTCCTTCTTCTCGAACAGGGTCACGTCGTGGCCGCGCTCGGCCGCCACGCGGGCCGCTTCCATGCCGGCGGGGCCGCCGCCGACGATGACCACCTTGCGCTTCTTGCCGGTGGTCTTCTCGATGATGTGCGGAACGCCCATGTACTCGCGGGTGGTGGCGGCGTTCTGGATGCACAGCACGTCCAGGCCCTGGTACTGGCGGTCGATGCAGTAGTTGGCGCCGACGCACTGCTTGATCTGGTCCACCTGGCCCATCTTGATCTTGGCGATCAGGTGCGGGTCGGCGATGTGGGCGCGGGTCATGCCGACCATGTCCACGTAGCCGCCTTCGAGGATGCGCGTGGCCTGGTTCGGGTCCTTGATGTTCTGTGCGTGCAGCACCGGGACGTTGACCACTTCCTTGATGCCGGCCGCCAGGTGCAGGAAGGGCTCCGGCGGGAAGCTCATGTTGGGGATGACGTTGGCCAGGGTGTTGTGGGTGTCGGCGCCGGAGCCGACCACGCCGATGAAGTCCAGCATGCCGGTGTCGCTGTAGTACTTGGCGATCTGCTTCATGTCCTCGTGGGACAGGCCGTCGGGGTGGAACTCGTCACCGGAGATGCGCAGGCCGACGCAGAAGTCGGGGCCGACTTCCTCGCGCACGGCCTTGAGCACTTCCAGGCCGAACTTCATGCGGCCTTCGAAGGTGCCGCCCCATTCGTCGGTGCGCTTGTTGACGCGGGGGCTCCAGAACTGGTCGATCATGTGCTGGTGCACGGCGGACAGTTCGACGCCATCCAGCCCGCCGGCCTTGGCGCGGCGCGCGGCCTGGGCGAAGTCACCGATGACGCGCCAGATCTCTTCCACCTCGATGGTCTTGCAGGTGGCGCGGTGCACGGGCTCGCGGATGCCCGACGGGGACATCAGGGTCGGCCAGTTGTAGCCGTCCCAGCGCGAGCGCCGGCCCATGTGGGTTATCTGGATCATGATCTTGGCGCCGTGCTTGTGCATGGCGTCGGCGAGGTTCTGGAAGTGCGGGATGATGCGGTCGGTGGACAGGTTCACCGAGCTCCACCACTGCTGCGGGCTGTCGGTGGAGACCACCGACGAGCCGCCGCAGATGGCCAGGCCGATGCCGCCCTTGGCCTTCTCCTCGTAGTAGCGGATGTAGCGCTCGGTGGTCATGCCGCCGTCGGTGGCGATCACCTCGGCGTGAGCGGTGGAAAGCACGCGGTTGCGGATGGTCAGCTTGCCGATCTGGATCGGCTGGAACATTGCTTCGAAGGCCATGGTGCGTGCTCCGGCTTACAGGGGTTTGACGATGAACAGGCCGTCGTCGTGGCCTTCTTCCGAGCCGCTGTAGACCTGCTCGGCGACGGTACGAAGGCTGCTGCCACGGGCGGCGAGGATCTGGTCCATGGCGCCGGCGAACCAGCCGGTGAACATGTAGTCCACCTTGCGGCCGACCTTGCCGTAGACGTAGACGAAGGCGGAGTGCTTGAGCTTGACGCTGGCGGTGCCCTTGTCGAGGTCGATGTCCTGGATCTGGAACAGGCCCCAGCCGCGCTGGGACAGGCGCTTCATGTAGTGCTCGAACACCGCCACGCCTTCCAGGCCGTGGCATTCGGCCTCTTTCTCGCACCAGTGCCAGGCGGACTTGTAGCCGGCCTTGTAGAGGATCTCGGCGTAGCGCTCCGGGCCCAGCTCGGCCTCGATGCCCATGTGGTTGTTGACGAAGAAGTGGCGCGGCACATAGAGCATCGGCAGGGCGTCGGTGGTCCAGACGCCGGTCTCGCTGTCGACTTCGATGGGCAGTTCAGGGGCGTGTTTGGCCATGTGGATAACTCCGAATTCAGGTCAGGTATCGGGCGGATGGCGCTTCAGTCATCCGCCGCAGAGATGAGCCACCGCGCGGTGGGGTGGTGGATGAAAAGAGCGTCATCCACCCTACGATTCGTGTTCGGTTCCGGCTGGCGTCATTCGCCCCAGACGTCTTTCAGGACGTTCACCCAGTTCTCGCCCATGATCTTGCGCACCACGCGTTCGCTGTGGCCGCGCTTGAGCAGGGTCTCGGTGAGGTTGGGGAACTCGCCCACGGTGCGGATGCCCAGGGGATTCACGATCTTCCCGAAGTTGGTCAGGCGGCGGGCGTAGCCCTTGTCGTGGGTCAGGTACTCGAAGAAGTCCTGGCCGTGGCCCTGGGTGAAGTCGGTGCCGATGCCGATGGCGTCCTCGCCGACGATGTTCATCACGTACTCGATGGCTTCGGCGTAGTCGTCGATGGTGGAGTCGATGCCCTTGGCCAGGAACGGCGCGAACATGGTCACGCCGACGAAGCCGCCGTGGTCGGCGATGAACTTCAGTTCTTCATCGGACTTGTTGCGCGGGTGTTCCTTCAGGCCGGAAGGCAGGCAGTGGGAGTAGCAGACGGGCTTCTTCGATTCGAGGATGACTTCCTCGGAAGTCTTGGAGCCGACGTGGGAGAGGTCGCACATGATGCCGACGCGGTTCATCTCGGCGACGATCTCGCGACCGAAGCCGGAGAGGCCGCCGTCGCGCTCGTAGCAGCCGGTGCCCACGAGGTTCTGGGTGTTGTAGCACATCTGCACGATGCCCACGCCGAGCTGCTTGAACACCTCCACGTAGCCGATCTGGTCCTCGAACGCATGGGCGTTCTGGAAGCCGTAGAGGATGCCGGTCTTGCCCTGTTCCTTGGCCTTGCGGATGTCCGCGGTGGTGCGCACCGGGATGACCAGGTCGCTGTTCTCGCGGATCAGGTTGTTGCTGGCGACGATGTTGTTCACCGTGGCCTGGAAGCCTTCCCACACGGAGACGGTGCAGTTGGCAGCGGTCAGGCCGCCCTTGCGCATGTCTTCGAAGAGTTCGCGGTTCCACTTGGCGATGATCAGGCCATCGATGACGATGCTGTCGGCGTGCAGTTCGGCTGGGCTCATCAGGCTGTCCCCTTGGTGTCGGGCGCGCCGAATCGGTTGCCGGCGCTTTGAAGGGAGCATATCCCCGGGGCTTTGGGCGCTATCGCGCAAAAGCGACCGGGGTATTGCCGAAAGCGTCAAGCCGGTCGCGGATAGGCATGCGGGGTTCGGCGAGGCGGCGCCTCGTGGCTGGCCGTGCGTCCGGCATCCGCCGATGGGGCTGCGGGGCATCTATATAAGAAGGTGGCGGCAAGTCGCCCGGCGTCGGTTTCAGCATGCACAGGGTCGCTGAGGTGCAATTTCCCAGGCGCAGGGATGGCAAGCTCGCGTAATGCCCCGGACCCGTGCGCGAAGACGTGCGGTCCCGGCAACAGGGTGGCAACCGGCCCGCGTACCGTGGCGGTCGGCGCTGCCGCAGCCGAAACCTCCAGGCCCAGGCGCTCAGCGCCCGGCCTGTGGAGCCGAGGAACGCTGTATGCCTGATGAGACGCTTCACCTGCCTCTGATTCAGCGCGTGCTGGCGCGGGAGAAGGACACCCCCGGTGCCCTGCTGCCGATCCTGCACGCCATCCAGGAGGGCGCCGGCTATATTCCCGCCCTCGCCATCCCCGAGATCGCCCACGCCCTCAACCTCAGCCAGGCCGAGGTCCACGGGGTGATCAGCTTCTACCACGACTTCCGCACCGCCCCGCCGGCGCGCCACACCGTGCGCCTGTGCCGCGCCGAGTCCTGCCAGAGCCGGGGCGCCGAAGCCCTGGCGGCGCAACTGCGCGAGCAACTGCAGCTGGACGACCACGGCACCCTTGCCGATGGCCGCGTCAGCCTGCGCCCGGTCTATTGCCTGGGCGCCTGCGCCTGCTCCCCGGCGGTCGAGGTGGACGGCAAGGTCCACGCCCGGCTGACCCCTGAACGCCTGCACGCGCTGGTGCAGGGTTGCCTGGAGGACGGCTCATGCTGAGGCTGTGCATCCCCTGTGATTCCGTCGCCCGCGCGGTAGGCGCCGATGCCGTGGCCGCCGCCCTGGTGGCCGAGGCTGCGCGCCGGCAGCTGCCGCTGGAGGTGCGCCGCACCAGTTCCCGTGGCCTCTACTGGCTGGAGCCGCTGGTGGAGCTGGAGGGGGCCGAGGGTCGCCAGGGCTTCGGCCCGGTCAGCGAAGCCGACGTGCCCGGCCTGCTCGACGCCCTGGCTGGTGACGGCCAGCATCCCCTGGCCCTGGGGGCGGTGGAGGAGCTGCCCTACCTGAAGAGCCAGCAGCGGCTGCTCTTCGCCCGTGCCGGCATCACCCGGCCGCTGTCCCTGGACGACTACCGTGCCCACGGCGGCTTCGAAGGCCTGGCCCGCGCCGTGGCGCTGAGCGGTGACGAGATCGTCACCGCGGTGCTGGATTCCGGCCTGCGGGGGCGCGGTGGCGCCGCCTTCCCCGCCGGTATCAAGTGGCGCACGGTGCGTGGCGCCGTCGCCGAGCAGAAGTACGTGGTGTGCAACGCCGACGAGGGTGACTCCGGCACCTTCGCCGACCGCATGCTGATGGAGGGCGACCCCTTCCTGCTGATCGAGGGCATGGCCATCGCCGGCCTCGCCGTCGGCGCCAGCCAGGGCTACATCTACGTGCGCTCCGAGTACCCCCAGGCGGTGGAGGCCCTGCGCGGCGCCATCGTGCTGGCCCGTGATGCCGGCTACCTCGGCACGGACGTGGCCGGCAGCGGCCGGCCCTTCGAGCTGGAGGTGCGAGTCGGCGCCGGGGCCTACATCTGCGGCGAGGAAACCGCGCT
Organism: Pseudomonas sp. SLBN-26; assembly: GCF_006715895.1. Taxonomy (NCBI): domain Bacteria; kingdom Pseudomonadati; phylum Pseudomonadota; class Gammaproteobacteria; order Pseudomonadales; family Pseudomonadaceae; genus Pseudomonas; species Pseudomonas sp. SLBN-26. The sequence continues at coordinate 3,923,055 of NZ_VFOB01000001.1, read as the reverse complement.
GCTGGACTCCCTGGAAGGCAAGCGCGGCGTGGTCCGCGCCAAGCCGCCGCTGCCGGCGCTGCAAGGCCTGTTCGGCCAGCCGACGCTGGTGCACAACGTGCTGACGCTGACCTCGGTGCCGCTCATCCTGGCCCGGGGCGCGGCGTTCTACCGTGACTTCGGCATGGGCCGCTCCCTGGGCACCATGCCCTTCCAGCTGGCCGGCAACGTCCGTCACGGCGGCCTGGTGGAGCGGGCCTTCGGCCTGACCCTGCGGGAGCTGATCGAGACCTACGGCGGCGGCTGCGCCAGTGGCCGGCCGGTGAAGGCCGCCCAGGTGGGCGGTCCCCTGGGGGCCTGGGTGCCGCCCACGCAGTTCGACACCCCGCTGGACTACGAGGCCTTCGCCGCCATGGGCGCCATGCTCGGCCATGGTGGTGTGGTGGTGGCCGACGACAGCCTGGACATGGCGCGGATGGCGCGCTTCGCCCTGCAGTTCTGCGCCGAGGAGTCCTGCGGCAAGTGCACGCCCTGCCGCATCGGCTCGACCCGGGGCGTGGAAGTGGTGGACCGGCTGATCGCCGCCACCGACATCACCGCCCGCGAGGAGCAGGCCCTGCTGCTGCAGGACCTCTGCGACACCATGACCTACGGTTCGCTCTGTGCCCTCGGCGGGATGACCGCCTTCCCGGTCACCAGCGCCCTCAGGCACTTCCCCGCCGACTTCGGGCTGCCGCCCACGGAGGCTGAGCAATGATCCAGATCTTCGACCCCGCCAAGGACACCGACCTGGGCACCCCCGCCCGCCAGAGCGAGGTGCAGGTCAGCCTGAGCATCGACGGCCGCGAAATCAGCGTGCCTGCCGGTACCTCGGTGATGCGTGCCGCCGCGCTGCTCGGCACCACCATTCCCAAGCTCTGCGCCACCGACAGCCTGGAGGCCTTCGGCTCCTGCCGCATGTGCCTGGTGGAAATCGACGGCATGCGCGGCTACCCCGCCTCCTGCACCACGCCGGTGACCGAAGGCATGGTGGTGCGCACCCAGACGCCCAAGCTCGCCAGCCTGCGGCGCAACGTCATGGAGCTGTATATCTCCGACCACCCGCTGGACTGCCTCACCTGCTCCGCCAACGGCAACTGCGAGCTGCAGACCGTGGCCGGCCAGGTGGGCCTGCGCGAGGTGCGCTACGGCTATGACGGAGCCAATCACCTGAGCGATGCCAAGGACACCTCCAACCCCTATTTCGACTACGACCCGAGCAAGTGCATCGTCTGCAACCGCTGCGTGCGGGCCTGTGAGGAGGTGCAGGGCACCTTCGCCCTGACGATCGACGGGCGCGGCTTCGACTCCCGCGTGGCGGCGGCCGGCGGGGAGAACTTCCTCGACTCCGAATGCGTCTCCTGCGGGGCCTGCGTGCAGGCCTGCCCCACCGCCACGCTGATGGAGAAGAGCGTGGTGGAGATGGGCCAGCCGGAGCGCAGCGTCATCACCACCTGCGCCTATTGCGGCGTGGGCTGCTCCTTCCGTGCGGAGATGAAGGGCAATGAGCTGGTGCGCATGGTCCCGGACAAGAACGGCCAGGCCAACCACGGCCACTCCTGCGTCAAGGGCCGCTTCGCCTGGGGCTACGCCACCCACCCGGACCGTATTACCAAGCCGATGATCCGCAAGCGCATCACCGACCCGTGGCAGGAAGTCAGCTGGGAGGAGGCGGTGAACTACGCCGCCGGCGAGTTCCGCCGCCTGCAGCTGCAGTACGGGCGCGACGCCATCGGTGGTATCACCTCCAGCCGCTGCACCAACGAGGAGACCTACCTGGTGCAGAAGCTGGTGCGCGCCGGCTTCGGCAACAACAACGTGGACACCTGTGCCCGCGTCTGCCACTCGCCCACCGGCTACGGGCTGAAGCAGACCCTGGGCGAGTCCGCCGGCACCCAGAGCTTCGACTCGGTGATGCAGGCCGACGTCATCCTGGTGATCGGTGCCAACCCCACCGACGCCCACCCGGTGTTCGGCTCCCAGCTCAAGCGCCGCCTGCGCGAGGGCGCGCGGCTGATCGTCATCGACCCGCGCCGCATCGACCTGGTGGACTCGCCCCATGCCCGCGCCGAGCTGCACCTGGCGCTGCGTCCGGGCACCAACGTGGCCATGCTCAACGCCCTGGCCCACGTGATCGTTACCGAGGGGCTGGTGAAGCAGGACTTCGTCGACGCCCGCTGCGAGCCGGCCGACTTCGCCCGCTGGAGTGCGTTCGTCAGCCGTCCCGAGCACTCCCCCGAGGCCCTGGGTCCGGTTTGCGGCGTAGCCCCGGACGCCATCCGTGCGGCGGCCCGGCTCTACGCCACCGGCGGCAACGCGGCCATCTACTACGGGCTGGGCGTGACCGAGCACAGCCAGGGCAGCACGGCGGTGATGGGCATCGCCAACCTCGCCATGGCCACCGGCAACGTCGGCCGCGAGGGGGTCGGGGTGAACCCGCTGCGCGGGCAGAATAACGTGCAGGGCTCCTGCGACATGGGCTCCTTCCCCCATGAGCTGCCGGGCTACCGCCACGTCTCCAACGAGGCGGTGCGGGCGCAGTTCGAGCAGGCCTGGGGCGTGACCCTGCAGCCCGACCCGGGGCTGCGCATCCCCAACATGTTCGAGGCGGCCCTGGGTGGCAGCTTCAAGGGGCTGTACTGCCAGGGCGAGGACATCGCCCAGAGCGACCCCAACACCCAGCACGTGACCGCCGCGCTGTCGGCCATGGAGTGCGTGGTGGTGCAGGACATCTTCCTCAACGAAACCGCCAAGTTCGCCCACGTGTTCCTGCCCGGCAGCTCCTTCCTGGAGAAGGACGGCACCTTCACCAACGCCGAGCGGCGCATCTCCCGCGTGCGCAAGGTGATGGAGCCGCTGGGCGGCAAGGCCGACTGGGAAGCCACCGTGGCCCTGGCCAATGCCCTGGGCTACCGCATGGACTACCGGCACCCGTCGGAAATCATGGACGAGATCGCCCGCCTCACGCCGACCTTCAGCCGTGTCAGCTACGCCGAGCTGGAGCGTCACGGCAGCCTGCAATGGCCGTGCAACGACGCCGCGCCGGACGGCACGCCGACCATGCATATCGACGCCTTCGTGCGTGGCAAGGGGCGCTTCATGCTGACCGGCTACGTGCCCACCGAGGAAAAGGTGAACAACCGCTACCCGCTGCTGCTCACCACCGGGCGCATCCTCAGCCAGTACAACGTTGGCGCGCAGACCCGGCGCACCGACAACGTGGCCTGGCACGAGGAGGACCGCCTGGAGATCCACCCCAGCGACGCCGAGAGCCGTGGCATCGCCGAGGGCGACTGGGTGGGCGTGGGCAGCCGTGCGGGGCAGACCGTGCTGCGTGCCCGGGTGACCGAACGGGTGGCGCCGGGGGTGGTGTACACCACCTTCCACTTCCCCGAGTCGGGCGCCAACGTGATTACCACCGACAACTCCGACTGGGCCACCAACTGCCCGGAATACAAGGTGACGGCGGTGGAAGTGACGAAGGTGTTCCAGCCTTCCGAATGGCAGAAACGCTATCAGGCGTTCAGTGACGAACAACGGCGCCTGCTCAAGGAGCGCCGCAGGACGGAGAGAGTCGAGGCACGCCGATGAGCACAGACAACCTGATCAAGATGGCCAACCAGATCGCCCAGTTCTTCAGCAGCGAGCCGGACCCGGAGGCGGCGGTGAAAGGCGTCCAGCAGCACCTGCAGAACTTCTGGACCCCGGCCATGCGCATCGAGCTCATGGCCTGGCAGGTGGAGCGCCAGGGCGAGAACCTCCACCCCCTGGTGCAGGCAGCCCTGGCCGAGCAGGGGCGGGCGGTCTAGCCGCATCGTGCGGCCCGCCCGTTGCGCCCGACGGTGGATCGGTAGAGCGCGATCCACCCGCGGTGCTGCGTGCATAGCCCGTAGGATGCGGTGAGCTCGGCGAACCGCATCGCATCCGAGTCGTGCCTGGTAATGATGGGCTTCGCACAGCTCAGCCCATCCTACGAGGCTGCCCAAAGTCGGGCGTTCCCGTGGCGCTCGATGGTGGCTCGGTGGAGCGCGATCCACCCCCCGCGGCACCGTGTGCACAACCCGTAGGATGCGGTGAGCTCGGCGAACCGAATCGAACCCGAACCGGGCCCGGCAAGGATGGGTTTCGCACAGCTCAACGCCATCCTGCGTCTGCTGTGCCGCTTCATCGCTGCGGCGGGTCCGGGTGTTCGTGCCGGTCGCGGCTCGGGGTGGTGTCGAAGCGCTGGCGGTAGCAGCGGGAGAAGTAGCTGGAGGACTCGAAGCCGCAGGCCAGGGCCACCTCCAGCACGCCCATGTCGGTCTGGCGCAGCAGCTGCCGGGCCTTTTCCAGGCGCAGGCCCAGGTAGAAACGGGTCGGCGTGTCCTTCAGGTGCAGGCGGAACAGCCGTTCCAGCTGGCGTGGGGTGACGCCCACGCGCTCGGCCAGGGTGCAGGTCGACAGCGGCGTCTCGCTGTGGCGCTCCATCTCGCCGATCACCTGCACCAGCTTGCGGTTGTGCACGTTGAAGCGGCTGGCGATCTGCATGCGCTGGTGGTCCTGCTGGGAGCGGATGCGGCCGAGCACGAACTGTTCCGACACCTTCAACGCCAGGGCCTCGCCGTGCTGGCGGGCGATCAGCGTGAGCATCAGGTCGAGGCTGGCGGTGCCGCCGGCGCTGGTGATGCGGCGCCCGTCGATCTCGAACAGCTCCTGGGTGACGGTCAGCGACGGGTAGCGTTCGCGAAAGGCGTCGATGGCCTCCCAGTGCAGGGTCAGGCGCTGGCGCTCGAACAGTTCGGCCTCGGCCAGCACGAAGCTGCCGGTGTCGATGCCGCCCAGGCGCACGCCGTTGGCCTCGGCGCGGTTGAGCCAGTGGGACAGGCGCGGGTTGAAGGTGGCCAGCGGCTCGAAGCCGGCCACCACCAGCAGGCAATCCCCGGCGGCCGGGGCCTCCAGGCCGCCATCCACGTTGAGCGACATGCTGTTGCTGCCGGCCACCGGGCCGCCGTCGGCACTGAGCAGGCGCCAGCGGTACAGCTCGCCGCGGAAGCGGTTGGCCACTCGCAGCGGTTCCACCGCCGACATGAGGCCCATCATCGAGAAGCCGGGCAGCAGCAGGAAGCCGAAGGTCTGGGTCATGGGCGGGTTCCACGAGGCGATGAGCACTTAAAAACCAGCTATGCGGCGGGTGCAAGCGGGGAGGTCGTTTCTGTCCTAGAGGTGGTCGTTCTGGTTCGAATCGGCGGGGCGGGCGCTGCGTAAGTTGTGTCCATCGGGTTGACGTGGCGCCCGAGCACGGATGGAGTCGCCGGGCGGGTCGAACGGGCCTGGAGCCGTCGACCCCGGCCTCCTGAACAACAAGTAGAAAGCCGCATGGCCGCAAGGGGAGCATCGATGAAACGTCTTACCGCATTCGCTGGTTGCTGTTTGTTCGCCCTGTCCCACACCGCTGCATTCGCCGCCGACGACGCCAGTTGCCAGAAGATCCGCATGGGCGTGGTGGGCTGGACCGACGTGGTCGCCACCTCCGCCGTCGCCAACGAGCTGCTGGGCAGCCTGGGTTACCAGACCAGCCAGACCCAGGCGTCGCAGCAGATCATCTTCGCGGGTATCCAGAAGAAGCAGGTGGACGTGTTCCTCGGCTACTGGAAGCCGATCATGGACGACAACATCAAGCCCTTCCTCGACAGCGGCGCCGTGAAGGTGGCGGCCCAGCCGTCCCTGGGCGATGCCGTGGCGGTGCTGGCGGTACCCACCTACACCGCCGAGCAGGGGCTGCGCACCTTCGCTGACATTGCCCGCTTCAAGGACCAGCTCGGCGGCAAGATCTATGGCATCGAGTCCGGTTCCGGCGCCAACCTGGCGATCCAGAAGATGATCGATGGCAACCAGTTCGGCCTGGGCGGCTTCAAGCTGGTGGAGTCCAGCGAGGCGGCGATGCTGACGGCGGTGAAGCGTGCGGTGAAGAACCACAAGCCGGTGGTGTTCTTCGGCTGGAAGCCGCACCCGATGAACATCCAGATGCCGGTGACCTACCTGACCGGCAGCGAGGACGTGTTCGGCCCCAACGACGGCGCCGCCACCGTCTCCACCGTGACCGCGCCGGACTTCGCCCAGCGTTGCCCCAATGCCAACCGGCTGGTCACCAGCCTGCGCTTCACCAGCGACCAGGAGGCGCAGCTGATGCAGCCGATCATGGAGCGCCAGGAGCCGGGCAAGGTCGCCCGCGAGTGGCTCAAGGCCAATCCGGCGGTGGTCAAGGGCTGGCTGGAGGGCGTGACCACCTTCGATGGCCGCAGCAGCGACCAGGCCGTCGCCTCCCTGAAGTAATGCCGTTCAACCCCGGTGCGCGGGTTCGCCCGCGCACGGTTTCCGATCGCCTCGCAGAAGGATGAATCCACCGTGAACCATGAAGTCATCGTCACCTGCGCCGTCACCGGCGCCGGCGATACCGTCGGCAAGCACCCGGCCATTCCCGTCACCCCGAAGGAGATCGCCGCCGCCGCCATCGAGGCGGCCAAGGCGGGCGCCACCGTCGCCCACTGCCATGTGCGCGACCCGCGTACCGGCAAGCCGAGCCGCGACGTGGCGCTGTACCGCGAGGTGGTGGAGCGCATCCGCGAGAGCGACACCGACGTGATCATCAACCTCACCGCCGGCATGGGCGGGGACCTGGAGATCGGCAAGGGCGAGCAGCCGCTGGAGTTCGGCGCCGGCACCGACCTGGTGGGGCCGCTGGAGCGCCTGGCCCATGTGGAGGAACTGCTGCCGGAGATCTGCACCCTGGACTGCGGGACGCTGAACTTCGGCGATGGCGACTTCATCTACGTGTCCACCCCGGCCCAGCTGCGGGCGGGCGCCAGGCGCATCACCGAGCTGGGCGTGAAGGCCGAGCTGGAGATCTTCGACACCGGCCACCTGTGGTTCGCCAAGCAGATGCTCAAGGAAGGGCTGCTGGAGGACCCGCTGATCCAGATCTGCCTGGGGATTCCGTGGGGGGCGCCGGCGGACACCACGACCATGAAGGCCATGGCCGACAACCTGCCGCCCGGCCTGACCTGGGCCGGCTTCGGCATCGGCCGCATGCAGATGCCGATGGTGGCCCAGGCGATGCTGCTGGGCGGCAACGTGCGGGTCGGTCTGGAGGACAACATCTGGCTGGACCGGGGCGTGCACGCCAGCAACGGGCAATTGGTGGAGCGGGCCATCGAGATCATCGAGCGCCTGGGCGGCCGTGCCCTGAGCCCGGCCGAGGGCCGCGAGAAGATGAACCTCAAGCGCCGCGGCTGAGCAAACCCCTCATTCATATGCCGTCGCCCGGGCTTCAGCCCGGGACGCAGCGCCAATCGACACAGGATCAGGAGCCACCATGGCCTTCACTACTCACATCAGAACCTTCGCCGCCCTTGGCAGCGGCGTGATCGGCAGCGGCTGGGTCGCCCGCGCCCTGGCCCACGGGCTGGACGTCGTCGCCTGGGACCCGGCACCGGGTGCCGAGGCCGCGCTGCGGGCCCGCATCGCCAATGCCTGGCCGGCCCTGGAGAAGCAGGGGTTGGCGCCGGGTGCGTCCCAGGCGCGCCTGCGCTTCGTCGACACCGTCGACGAGTGCGTGCGGGACGCCGACTTCATCCAGGAGAGCGCTCCCGAACGCCTGGAGCTGAAGCTGGCGCTGCATGCGCAGATCAGCGCGGCGGCGTGCCCGGACGTGATCATCGGCTCCAGCACCTCGGGGCTGCTGCCCAGCGAGTTCTACGCCGACGCGCAGCATCCGGAGCGCTGCGTGGTGGGGCACCCGTTCAACCCGGTCTACCTGCTGCCGTTGGTGGAGGTGGTGGGCGGGGAGAAGACGGCGCCCGAGGCGGTGCAGGCGGCGATCCAGGTCTACAGCGCACTGGGCATGCGCCCGCTGCACGTGCGCAAGGAGGTGCCGGGCTTCATCGCCGATCGCCTGCTGGAGGCGCTGTGGCGCGAGGCGCTGCACCTGGTCAACGACGGTGTGGCCAGCACCGGGGAGATCGACGATGCGATCCGCTTCGGTGCGGGGTTGCGTTGGTCCTTCATGGGCACCTTCCTCACCTACACCCTGGCCGGCGGCAACGCGGGGATGCGCCACTTCATGGCGCAGTTCGGGCCGGCCCTGCAACTGCCCTGGACCTACCTGCCGGCACCGGAACTGACCGAGACGCTGATCGACCGGGTGGTGGAGGGCACGGCGGTGCAGCAGGGCGAGCGCAGCATCGCCGAGCTGGAACGCTACCGGGACGACTGCCTGCTGGCGGTGCTGGCGGCGATCAAGGACACCAAGGCCCGTCATGGCTTCGCCTTCGCGGAGTAGCCGGCATGGCCTTTCGATGGAATGGAGCCCGGACATGAGCAAACCCCTGGTGACCTACCGCACGCGCATTCCCGCCGAGTGGGTGGACTACAACGGCCACCTGCGCGATGCGTTCTACCTGCTGGTTTTCAGCTACGCCACAGACGCGTTGATGGAGGTGATCGGCCTCGACGAGGGTGGGCGCGCGGAGACCGGCCACACGCTGTACACGCTGGAGTGCCACCTGAACTTCCTGGCGGAAGTGAAACTGGATGAAGCGGTGGAGGTGCGCACCCAGGTGCTGGGCGTGGACACCAAGCGCCTGCACATCCACCACAGCCTCTACCGGCCGGACGAACCGGTGATGCTCGCAGCCAGTGAGCAGATACTGATGAACGTGGACGCCGCTACGGCGCGCTCCTGCGCGTTCGCACCCGGAGTGGCGGAACGGGTCGGGGCGTTGTTCGAGGGGCACCGGGCGTGTCCGCTGCCGGCGTATGTGGGGCGGGTGATCGGGCTGCCGTCTTAGCGATGAAGGCGGCGCCCCGGCGCAGGGGCCGGGGCTCGGCGCGGGGTCAGGTCGGCAAGGCGTAGCGGCGGGCGAAGTCGATGAGGTCCACCAGGTTGCGGGTCTTCAGCTTGTCCATCAGGCGGGACTTGTAGGTGCTGACCGTCTTGTGGCTGATGAACAGCTGCTCGGCGATTTCCTTGTTGTTCTTGCCGTTGGCCAGGTTCTGCAGCACGGCCAGCTCACGGTCGGAGAGGCTGTCCAGCAACTGGCTGTCGTTCGGGCTGCCGCCTTCCTGGGCGCCGGAGGGCAGGTGCACGGTGCTGGGGAACAGGCTGTAGCCGGAGAGCACCGAGCGGGTGGCAGAGATCAGGCTCACGGCCTGCTCCTGCTTGGAGAGGTAGCCGGTGGCACCGGCCTGCAGGCAGCGATTGGCATACAGCGCGGCCGGCAGCGAGGTGAGCACCAGCAGCTTGAGGTTCACGTCCATCGCGCTGAGGCGCCCCAGCACTTCCAGGCCGTCGAGCTTGGGAATGGCGATGTCGAGAATGACCAGGTCGGGGCGCAGGGAGCGGGCCATGCTGAGGCCTTCCACGCCGTTTTCGGTTTCACCGACGATTTCATAACCTTCGCGTTCCAGCAGTACGCGAGTCGCGAAACGAATCATGGGCTGGTTGTCGATCAGCAGAATCTTGCTCATCTGGTTGGTTCTCCTGCTCAAGTTTCTCAATTCAATAGGAAGGCGCACGGAAGCCTTCGGGAACTTGCCGTATAGGTGTGTTAAAGGATCGGTCTTTTGCCGTCCTGACCGCGAACGACGGGGGTATGGGCCCGAGCGCGATGTCGATCAAGTTGGCATTGAGCGATTCTTCTCAGAATCTTGCTCGCTGTCTTTCGGACTATTCCGAATACTTCGTTTTTCTGCCCGGCTAACTTGTACGACCTGATTTATCCGTCTGATGAGGCGGCTTAAAAAGTTTGGCTAAGCATGTAGAGCGCGGATTATATTTGCGGTGCGCGGCGGGATTGGTCTTTTGGGAAGTTTCCTACAAGACATGTAGGTATTACTTTTATGTACGTCCCCTTAGGGTCGCCTGTCTGCTCTTGAACTAAGGTTTCCCCGACACCTCTTTTCCCTGCAGGTGGGTCTGTGTCCCGTATTTCCGTCCTCCGCACACTCTCCCTGTGCCTGTCTTTGCTGTGCCTGTCGTTCGGCGGTGTCGTCCTGGCCGAGGAAGGGCGCGCGCTCTCGCTGTCCAGCCAGGTGGTGGTGGACCAGCAGGAGTTGGAAATTTCCGAATCCGACTGGCACTGGTTGCGCCAGCGCCGTGAGTTGGTCTTAGGCGTGCTGGCCCAGGGGTATCCGCCCCTGGAGATTCTCCAGGGGCAGGGGGCCTACCAGGGCATGACGCCGGATGCGGCCGCGCTGCTGGGGCAGATGCTTGGTCTGCAGATCCGCCTGCGTGCCTACCCCGACCGTGCGGCGCTGGAGAAGGCGCTGCTGGCCGGGGACATCGACCTGTTCGGTGCCGACAGCCATGACGAGCAGGAGCCGGGGCTTGCCCGCAGCCTGGCCTACGGCTCCAGCCGGCTGGCGTTGTTCCGCCGTGGCGATGACCGCCGCGAGTTTCCCGATGACCTCAAGGGCCTGAAGGTGGCCTACACGCCGGGGCACGGCGATGCCGTGGCGCTGTTCCCGTCCGCCCAGGCGCTGCCGGTCGACACGGTGGAAGAGGGCGTTGCCGATGCCGCCTTCGGCCGTGCGGACCTGCTGCTGGCCGATGTGGTGCCGGTCTACTACCTGCTGAACCGCGCCTTCTACGGCACGGTGCGTTTCGAGCGCTATGTGGATTGGCCCGGCGGCGAGCTGGCCTTCGTGGTGCGTCAGTCCGACCCGCAACTGCTGCGGGGGATCGATGGGGCACTGCGTGCAGTCGGTCGCTCGCGCCTGGACGAGATCGCTCGCCGTTGGGTGGGCAACGGTGTGATGCCGGCGGCCGAGCGCATGGTGCTCACCCCGGAGGAGGCGCGCTGGGTGCAGCGTCATCCGGTGGTGCGCGTGGCGGTGGACGACGACCTGGCGCCCCTGGCCTTCTTCGACGGCAACGGGCAGTTCCAGGGCATCATCGCCGAGCTGCTGGACCTGGTGCGGCTGCGTACCGGGCTGCGCTTCGAGGCCGTCAGCCGCACCGGCGGCTACGCCGGCCAGATCGACGCCCTGACCTCCGGCCTGGCGGATGTCGGGCTGCTGACGCAGGACCATGAGCGGGAAACCCTGCTGCGTTTCACCCGGCCGATCACCAGCAGCCCCTTCGTGCTGGTCACCCGTTCCGGCGCCGATGGCCTCGGCGAGTCGGTGGGGGACCTGTCCGGTCGCGTGCTCGCCTTGGGGCGCGGCCATGTGGCGCGGGAGGCGATCCGCCGTGCCTTCCCCAAGGCGGAACTGGTGGAACCCGGTTCGACCCTGGATGCCTTGCACAGTGTCGACACCGGCCGCGCCGATGCCGCCCTGGTGGGGCTTCCGGTGGCCCGCTATTACCTGGTGCGGATGTTCCAGGGCCGCCTGGCCATCGCCCAGGTGGCGCCGGTGGGGCCGGCCACGGCCAACTTCGCGGTGCGTCGGGGCGATACCGAGCTGCAGGCGATCCTCGACCGGGCGCTGGCCGAGCTGTCGCCCGACGAACTGGCTGCCACGGCCAACCGCTGGCGCGGCATGCCGGGCATGAGCCCGCAGACCTGGCGCGACTACGGTGTGCTCATCCAGCGAATCATCATCGGTGCGGCGGTGCTCCTGCTGCTGGTGCTGGCCTGGGTGCTGCACCTGCGGCGCCAGGTGCGCCGACGCCAGCTCGCCGAGCGCCAGTTGCAGGATGAACTGCGCTTCATCGAGACACTGATCGACAGCATGCCGCCGCCGGTCTACGTGCGGGACACCGAAGGACGCCTGCTGTCGTGCAACCGCAGCTACCTGCAGACCCTAGGCCTGCCCCGCGAGGCAGTGATCGGCCTGACGGTGACCGAGCTGCCGGTGGATTTCCCGGACGCTGCCGAATTCCACCAGCGGCAGCTGCAGGCGATTGCCGAAGGGCAGCTGCAGCGCTCGGTGCATGAGCTGTCCCTGGGCGGTCGCACCCTGTGGATCGAACACTGGATCCAGCCCTTCCAGGATTCCACCGGGGTCACCCGTGGAGTGATCTGCGGCTGGCTGGACCTCACCGAGCACCACAACCTGGTGCTGGAGCTGGAAGCGGCGAAGAACATGGCCGATGCGGCCAGCCGCGCCAAGACTACCTTCCTCGCCACCATGAGCCATGAGATCCGCACGCCGATGAATGCGGTGATCGGCATCCTCGAACTGGCACTCAAGCGCGCGGCCGACCGCCCCATCGACCCGGCCAGCATCGAGGTGGCCTACACCTCGGCGAAGGGCTTGCTGGAGCTGATCGGCGACATCCTCGACATCGCCCGCATCGAGTCCGGTCGGCTCAGCCTGTCACCGCGCCGGGCCAATCTGCGGGAGCTGGTGGAGTCGGTGGCGCGGGTGTTCGACGGTCTGGCGCGGCAGAAGGGGCTGGTGCTGAACCTGGACATCGATGGCGGCATCCAGGGCGATGTGCTGGTGGATGGCATGCGCTTCAAGCAGGTGCTGTCCAACCTGGTCAGCAACGCCATCAAGTTCACCCGTGAAGGCAGCGTCAGCGTGCGCATCCATGGCGAGGACGGCGAGTCCGACCAGTTGCACGTCTACCTCAGCGTGCTGGACACCGGCATCGGTATCGACCCGGCGGACCAGGCGCGCCTGTTCCAGCCCTTCGAGCAGGTGCAGCGCAGCACCGGGGCGATGGAAGGGGCAGGGCTGGGGCTGGTGATCTGCCGCTCGCTCTGCGAAATGATGGGCGGCCGCCTGACCCTGGACAGCGCCCTCGGGCGCGGCACACGGGTGGATGTGGAGCTGCGCCTGCTGCGGCTCGACCCGATCCCGCTGATGGAAATCGCCCGCCAGGAGGAGGCACAGGCCCGGCGGAGGCTGAAAGTGCTGGTGGTGGACGACCACCCGGTGAACCGGCAGATCCTCGCCCAGCAGCTCGCCTACCTGGGCCACACCGTGGTGGAGGCGGCGGACGGAGTGGATGCCCTGGCGCGCTGGCGCGAGCAGCCCTTCGACGTCGTTGCCACCGACTGCCACATGCCACGCATGAACGGGGCAGACCTGGCCCGCGCCATCCGCGAGGACGAGCGCCAGCAGGGGCGCGTGCCGGCCCTGATCCTCGGGCTGACCGCCGACGCCCAGCAGGAAGAAGTGGAGCGCGGCCTCAAGGCCGGGATGGACGATTGCCTGGTCAAGCCCATCGGGCTGGACCTGCTGGAGGAAAAGCTCGGCGGTGCCCCGGGCGCCTCACCCGCGCCGGTCGAGCCGCCGGCGGGGGAGGCTGCGGCGTTGTTCGACCTGAGCCCGCTGGCACCCTTGACCGGTGGCGACCCAGGCCTGGCGGTGAACCTGCTGCGGGAGTTGCTCAACACCAACCGACGCGACCTCGCCGCGCTGGAAGAGCAGGTGCGCCAGCACGATGCATCGGCGCTGTTCGAGCTGGCCCATCGGCTCAAGGGCGCGGCGCGGGTGATCAAGGCCACCCAGGTGATCGAGGCCTGCGAGTACCTGTCGCGGGCCAGTGTGGTGGAACGGCCGCGCACCGAGGCCCTTGAGGCTGGCGTGGAGGCCGTGCGGCGTGCCCTGGATGCCCTGGAGCGTGGCCTGCTCCAGCAGATGCCGGAGCTTCAGTGAAGCGTCGGGCGCTCCACCAGCAGGCGGTCGAAGTCCGGACGGGCCAGCGGCCGCGAGAAGAGGAAACCCTGGCCTTCGGTGCAGCCCAGGGACAGCAGGCGCTCGCGCTGCTGGCGGGTCTCGATGCCTTCGATGATCAGGCTGATGTCCATGGCCTTGGCCAGCGCCACCGCGCTGCTGATCACCGCGCCGCTGCGGGGCTGGCTGGTGAGCTTGCGGGCGAAACCGGCGTCCAGCTTCACCTGGCTGAAGGGCAGGTCGCAGAGGCGGTCGAGGGAGGAGTAGCCGGTGCCGAAGTCGTCCATCGACAGGCCGCAACCCATCATGCGCAGGCGAACGAGGTTCTCCAGGCTGGTGGTCGGGGCGCTGAACAGGCCGGTCTCGGTGACTTCGAAGGTGATGCCATCGGCGGGCAGGCCGGCTTCTTCCAGGTATTCGCGGACCCGCTCGGGGAGGGCGTTGTCGCTCAGTTGGCCGGGCTGGAGGTTGAAGGCGATGTTCAGCGAGCGGCCCTCGCGAGCGAGGCAGCGCTGCAACTCCAGGCCCTGGCGGAAGATCTGCCAGAACATGCGGTTGATCAGGCCGTGGGCCTCCATCATCTGCAGGAACTGCGCGGGCATCAGCACACCGTGCTGCGGGTGGCGCCAGCGAGCCAGGGCTTCGGCACCGATCAGTTCGCCGCTGCGCAGGTCCACCTTGGGCTGGAACCAGGCTTCGAACTGGCCCAGTTCCAGGCCTTCCAGCAACTCGTCGCGAGAGGGCAGCTCCAGGACTTCCGGCTCGCCCAGCCCACGGGCCTGGTTGGCTTCGTAGCGGGCCAGCAGCTGCGCGGCCCGCTCGATGTCGAAGGGCTTGCCCAGGTCGCCCAGGCATTCGAGCCCGAGGGTGCGGATCATCGATTGGGTGGCCTGGCGCAGGGGCGCTTCCACGGCACTGCTGAGGATCACCGAGCGCACGGCGCCGGAATGGCTGGCGTGGCGGAGGAAGGCCAGGCCGTCCATGCCCGACATGCGCAGGTCGCACAGCACGACATCGACGCCGCCGCAGCTCTGCAGTTCGGCCAGGGCGCTGGCGCCATCGCCGGCCTGGTGGATGCGCTGGACCCCCAGCTTCTGCAAGGCGGTGACGGCGATCAGGCGCTGGAAGGGTTCGTCTTCCAGAACCAGAATGCTGATGTTCTTCATGGCGAGGGCTCGGTTGGTAAAAAGTCCGGCCACGTTACGCAGGCAGTCCAAGTGCAGCTAGGCGAAGCGTCGGTAGCGTTTGTAGGAAATTTCATCTGTGGCACGACTGTGTCACAGTTTTGTCGGGGCTCCCCCGAGCCGTGGTCCAGCGCGAGGTCGCAAGTATGAGAACAGCCCTGATCGTCGATGATCACCCGGTGATCCGCATGGCGGTGCGCATGCTCCTGGAGCGCAACGGGCTCGAGGTGGTGGGTGAGGCCGACAACGGCGTCGATGCCGTGCAGATGGTGCGCCAGCACGAGCCGGACGTGGTCATCCTCGACATCGGCATTCCCCGCCTGGACGGCCTCAACGTCATCAGTCGCATCCGCTCGCTCGGGCTCGACAGCCATGTGCTGGTGCTCACCTCATTGCCCGCCGAGGGCTTCTGTCAGCGCTGCCTGCAGGCGGGGGCACGGGGCTTCGTGAGCAAGGAGGAGGACCTGCAGAACCTGGTGATCGCCATCAACTCCATCAGCGCCGGCTTCACCTTCTTCCCCGCCGACGTGTTTCCGGTGGGGCAGGGCGCGCCGGCCAGCGAGCAGGAGTTGGTGGGGCGCTTGTCCAACCAGGAGCTGATGGTGCTGCAGTACCTGGCGTCCGGCCTCGGTAACAAGGAAATCGCCGAGCGGATGCTGCTCAGCAACAAGACCGTGAGCACCTACAAGAGTCGCATCCAGCAGAAGCTCAACCTCGCCTCGCTTCTCGAACTCATCGAGTTCGCCCGCCGCAACGACCTGAGCGCTCGGCAGCAGTAGCCGCTCTACCTCGCACTTCTCCCTCCTGGCGCCCGCTCGGGCGCCTTCCTCTGGGGCTCTGAAGCCAGCCTCAGAAAAGGTTTCAGATCCAGGTGAAATTTCCTACAGCCCGCATGGGTCGGGGACTCCATTCCCGGCTTGAGGCCGTCGATATCATTGTGCCCGCCACGCTGAAGTGCGATGCGGTTCTCAATACGAGGCCGGCAAGCGCTCAGTTCTGGTTCCGACTCTAGAGGTCAATCTTTCATTTCGGCGCGTGGAACCAGGCGCCTCTACAGGAGAGTTAAATGAAAAAGTTCCTCACCGCTGGCGCGGCCCTGGTCGGTTTCGGCCTGAGCAACCTGGCACTGGCTTCTGACGGCACGATCACCTTCAAGGGCGAAGTCTCCAGCAAGACCTGCACCATTGACAGCAATACCCTCAATCAAAATGTGGAAATGCCAGTCGTTTCCCAAACCTCGCTGGCTCCCGGCCAGAGGGCTGGTGCCAAGCAGTTCGAAATTCGCGTCAGCGCTTGCACTGCTGGCACCAAGGTCAAGGCTCATTTTGACGCGGGCTCTACGGTCGATGCTGTCGAAGGCGTTCTCAAGAACCAGAGCAAAGACGCTAATGCATCCAACGCCTTTGTTCAGATCCTCAACAAGAACGGTGATCCTATCAATCTGGTGAATGGAACCAACAACCTTGAGGAAGTGACCGGCACCAACAACGACGCCGTGTTGTTGTTCTCGGCCGCTTACCTTGCCCCGAAGGTCGATCCCATCAAGCCCGGTCCTGTGCTGACGAATGTCTCCTACACCATGACCTACGAGTAATACCCCCTACTCGCCCGGGACCTCCCGGGCGAGTTGCCTCTACGGTACTTCCCCATGTCCCTGCGCATCTCATTCACGCGATGGCTACTGGCTGTCACGACCTTGTTGACCCTGTCCGGCGCCCATGCCGGCATCGTGGTCAATGGCACCCGGTTCATCTACCCCGCGAAGCAGCAGGAGATCGGGGTGCGCGTCAGCAATGACGGCAATCAGCCTTCCCTGGTCCAGGTGTGGATCGACCGGGGTGACCCCGAGATTCGCCCCGAGAACGCTGAAGCACCCTTCGTCATGACGCCGCCCCTGTTTCGTGTAGAGCCCGGAAAAGGCCAGAGCGTGAGGGTTTCCTTCATCGGCGAGCCCCTGCCCAAGGACCGCGAGAGCGTGTTCTGGCTGAACCTGCTGGACGTGCCGCCCATGCCCAGCGAGGACGGCAACTACATGCAGTTCGCCATTCGCACCCGGGTCAAGCTGTTCTACCGCCCCGAGGGGCTGCCGGGCCGCCCGGACCGCGCCATCGAGCAGGTGGCCTGGAGCCTGGCCAGCATCGACGGTAAGCCCGTGCTCAGGGCCACCAACCGCAGTGCCTACAACGTGTCCTTCGGCGATATCGCCCTGCGTGCCAACGGCCGCGACTACAAGGCTGGCAGCGGCATGGTCGGGCCCTTCGGCAGCCACGACTTCCCGGTTACCGGGTTGTCCGGCATGCCGGCATCCGGTCGCGTGGTGCTGCAGTGGATCAACGACTACGGCGCCAGCGTCGGTCAGGAGAGCAGCCTGGACAAGTAGGTCCGGGCATTAGTCGCCATTTTCTTTACACGAATCCCAAGGAGCATCGCGCTGGTCGATGCGAGGTGTACCCATGACTTCGCTTCCCGATACGGATGCCGTTGGCCTCACAAGGGCCTTACTCCCGGGCGGTCAGCGGCGGTGCCCTGTCGTACGCCCACACCTGTTGGCTTTTGCCGTGGCCATGGCCTCGCTCGGGGGGGCCATGGGCCTCGTCGATGCGGACGAATTGCCCAATAGCCCTCGCTTTGCGGCCTTCAACCCCGACTTCCTGTTCAATGGCTCGGGGCAGGGTGAAGCGGTGGACCTGTCCCGCTTCAGCCGCGGCACCGTGCTGCCGGCGGGCACCTATCGGCTGGACATCCTCCTCAACGAGCGCTGGATAGGCCGCCAGGAAGTCCGTCTGCAGGACGACAAGGACGCGCCCAACGGCGCCCGGGTCTGCTTCACCCCGACCCAACTGGGCACCATCGGCCTCGACCTGGACAAGCTTCCGGACCCGGCGGCCGCCCGCGCGAAGCTGGAAAGCGAGGAGTGCCTGGACCTGACGCAACTGGTGCCGTCCTCCAGCGTCAACGTCGATCTGTCCGAACTCAGCGCCTACCTCAGCGTCCCCCAGGCCTACCTTGGGCGGCAGGTGCGCGGTGAGGTGGATCCCCGGGACTGGGACCGTGGCGTCACTGCCGGTTTCATCGGCTACAGCGCCAACCTCTACCGGAACCACACCGACAGTGGCGATACCCAACAGCTCAGCATCGGGCTCAACAACGGCATCAACCTGGGCGACTGGCGGCTGCGTACCAATGGCAACTACAACCGCTCCAGCTCGTCGGGCGCCCCGTCGCGCAGCCACTACAGCAACAGCAGCACCTACGTGCAGCGGGACCTGACCGGCATCCGCTCGCAACTGACCGTGGGCGACTACTACACGCCGGGCGAGCTGTTCGACAGCGTGCCCTTCCGGGGCGTGCAGGTGGGCTCGGACGACCGCATGCTGCCCGACGCCCTGCGTGGTTATGCACCGGTCATCCGCGGCGTGGCGGAGACCAACGCCAAGGTCACCATCCGCCAGGGTGCGTCGATCCTCCACGAGGTCACGGTCTCCCCCGGGCCGTTCAGCATCGAGGACCTCTACGACTCGGGCTACTCCGGCGACCTGGAGGTCACCGTGACCGAGGCGGATGGCCGCCAGCGCACCTTCCTCGTACCTTACGCCTCCGTGGCCCAGTTGCTGCGCCCGGGCATGTCGCGCTTCAGCGTCACCGCCGGCGAGTACCGCAACGACTCGGCCGAGCGCGTCCCTCGCTTCGTCCAGGGCACCTACCAGCGTGGTATCTCCAACGACTGGAGTGCCTACACCGGCAGCATCATCGCCGAGAAGTACATGGCGGTTCAGGGCGGTGTGGCCCTGAGTACCGGGCTGGGTGCCCTGGCACTGGACGTGACCCAGTCGCAGGTCAAGGAGTCCCCCCAGCGCACCGAGGACTCGGCGCCCAGGGGCGGCCGCAGCTACCGGATGACCTACTCGAAGCTGGTGGACGCGACCCAGACCAACTTCACCATGGCGGCCTACCGCTTCTCCAGTCGCGGCTACCTGAGCTTCAGCGACTACGCCCAGGCCTATGGCAACCCCGAAGGTGGACTCTATCGCCAGCGCAGCCGCTTCCAGGTGAGTGCCACGCAACCCCTGCCGGGGGAAATGGGCAGCCTCTACCTGAGCGGCTCGTCGCAGAAGTACTGGGACGCCTCGCGCAAGGGCGACATGACCTTCCAGGGCGGCTACTCCAACAGCTACCGCTGGGGCTCCATGAGCCTGTCGGTGGGACGTACCCGCATGGGCGAGGGGTATGAGAACCAGTACATGATGAGCTTCAACATCCCCATCGGCGATGTGGGTCGTTCCGCCAGCCTCAGCACGTCGGTCAACTACGCCAAGGGTCGCAGCAGCACCCAGGCCAGCCTGAGCGGCTCCCTCGGGGAACAGTCCCAGGCCAGCTACAGCCTCTATGGCTCCACCAGTCGCGACCAGGGCGAGCGCTTCAACAACACCGGTGGCAGCTTCAACTACCGTGCCTCCGCCGTGGCCCTCAATGCCGGGCTGAGCAAGGGCACCGGCTACCGCCAGGAGAACCTCGGTGCGATGGGCACCATCGTGCTCCACCCGGGGGGCGTCAACTTCACCCAGACCCAGGGCGAAACCCTCGCCATCATCGAGGCCAAAGGCGCCCAGGGTGCCTATGTGTCGAACGATGCCGGGACGCGGATTGCCGGCAATGGCTACGCCGTGGTCGGTGGGCTGTCCCCGTATCGGCAGAACCAGGTGGTGATCGACCCGGCCGGGCTGTTCCGCAACGTGGAGCTGCAGGTCACCGAGCAATCGGTGGCGCCCCGCCATGGCGCGGTGGTCATGCTCAACTACCCGACCATCAGCGGCATCCCGGTGCTGTTGAAGATCGTGCGGGACAACGGCGAGAACCCGCCGCTGGGCTCCGAAGTGCTCGATGCCGACGGCAAGAGCCTGGCAATGGTGGGGCAGGCGGGCCGTGCGTTCCTGAGGGGGCTGGATCCGACCGGATCGCTGGTGGTGCGTTGGGGCAGCGACCCCGACAAGCGTTGCACCTTCGAGTACCGGCTGCCGGAAGCAGATCCGGATGATCTCAATTACCAGCAGTTGGAAGTTCGCTGTATCACCCGTACCGGGCGTTCCGAGGTCGCGTTCGCCGACTGACGCCTGGGCTATCTGAACGCTTTTCCTCATCAGGGCCGGTCTTTACCGGCCCTGTCTTTTTCTGCACGTCCGAACTGACTCAGTTGAAGGTGACGGTGATGATCCCGCCCTTGCGGCCCGAGCGGGTCGTGATGGGCTTCATCGCCACGCTCTGGGTCTGGGCGACGCCTGCACAGGCCGAGTCATGGAAGGGATCGGTCGGGGTGCGCGGGCTGATGCCATTGGCGCGTCCCACATTGTTCTGCCAGACACTTGTAGGAACGCTGCACATATCCTTTACGATTCGGCCCTGAAAGGTGATCTGACCATGAGCAGGTTCGTTAGCATTGGCTTGGGCAGCGCCCAGGGCCAGGAAAAGGGCGACGGCGGAGAGACTCAGTATTTTTTTCATGTTTAGGACTCCTCACAGACATGACCTGAGTAAAAATCAGCGCGCTCCTACAATCCAGTTTTTTGCTGTCCTCTTTTTCTGTAGGCGACCTCGGGTGGGACGCCCTTGCGTCACAGTTCCATTTGCGACTGCCGATATTTTGTGACCACGTTCATTTCGTGGTCCTCGTCAGAAATTTCCTATATGGATCTTTCGTCCCTTAAAGGCCACAATCGGGCAGTCATCCCGCCGCAGGCACACTGCAAAAGCACCTCTGCTCCACCCGCCTCGCACACACAGCCAAGCCCCCTCGTTCAGCACCGACTGCCTTCATTTGCCTTTTCCGCCCCTGCGCAGGTGGTGGAGTGGTTTTCTGCGGGCATGAAAAAGGCCCATCGCACTGGCGCGATGGGCCACATAAAAAAGCCCCCGTCAGGGCCGACGACCTGACGGGGGCGAGGGGTGTCCCTGACGGGACCTCAGTGTGTTGCTTTCAGCGCCGGGAGCGTTTGCAGGCCAGCGCCGCGTAGAGCATGAGCAGGATGAGGAATCCCAGGCTCAGGGACATGTCGCTTACTCGGCGCCGACCTGGCGCAGCTTGGTCGCCGGGGTGTCGCCCAGGTTGTTGAGCATCCGCTCGCTGTACCAGTCGAGGAAGTTGATCACGCCGAACTCGTAGGTCTTCGAGTAGGGGCCGGGCTGGTAGGCGGAGGAGTTGATGCCGCGCTGGTTCTCCTCGGCCAGGCGACGGTCCTGGTCGTTGGTGGCGTCCCACACCTCGCGCAGGCGCGCCACGTCGTAGTCCACGCCTTCCACCGCGTCCTTGTGCACCAGCCACTTGGTGGTGACCACGGTCTCCTGCGGGCCGATGGGCCACACGGTGAAGACGATCATGTGGTCGCCCATGCAGTGGTTCCAGGAGTGCGGCAGGTGGAGGATGCGCATGGAGCCCAGGTCCGGGTTCTGGATGCGGCCCATCAGTTTCTTGCTGCCCTGCTTGCCGTCCATGGTCATGGACACGGTGCCTTCGAGCAGCGGCATGCGCACGATGCGGTTGCGCAGGCCGAAGCTGGCGTGGGCATAGGGGATCTTCTCCGCGTCCCAGGCCCGGGTGCAGGCGGCCACCTGGTCCTTGAAGGCCTGGCTGGCGCGCGGGTCGGTCACGTCGTCCCACTCCAGCAGGGTGTTGAGCAGCTCCGGGTGCGAACCACTGCAGTGGTAGCACTCGCGGTTGTTCTCCATCACCAGCTTCCAGTTGGCGGCTTCACGCAGGGTGGTCTGCACGGCCACCTTGGTGTTCTCCATGTCGTAGGGCTCCATGTAATGGGCCAGCGTGGAGAGGAAGTCGTCGATGGCCGGCGGGTTCTCCGCCAGGCTGATGAAGATGTAGCCACCGGCGGTCTTCACGTGCACCGGCTTCAGGCCGTACTGCTTCATGTCGAAGTCGGCGCCCATCTCGGTGCCGGCGAACAGCAGGCGGCCGTCCAGTTCGTAGGTCCACTGGTGGTAGGGGCAGACCAGCTTGGCCACCTTGCCCTTGTCGCTGACGCACAGGCGCGAACCGCGATGGCGGCAGACATTGTGGAAGGCATGGACCTGGCCTTCGGCGCCGCGCAGGACGATCACCGGGTTGTCGCCCACCTGCAGGGTCAGGTAATTGCCCTTGGCCGGGATCTCGCAGGTCATGCCGGCGATCAGCCACTCCTTGTGGAAGATCTCCTGCATGTCGAGCTGGAACAGGCGCTCGTCGTTGTAGAACGGCTGGGGCAGCGAGAAGGTGTGGTCGCGCTCCTTGAGCATGGCGGCCGTGGCCTTGCGTGCGGGTTCGAGCGGGTCGACCAGGCTCAGGGGGGAAGTGACGTCCATCGGTAACTCCTCAAAAGGCTGGTCGCACCGGCGACCGCCGCAATGGGTGGCTGATTCGGTTGTCACGCAAGGCGGCGTGACGTGCCCCTCTGTTCTCCCTGGCCGACTGCAGGCCCTGCTGCGGATACGAGGGTGGTTTTTCGAAAAGCCTCGTGTTCTGGCTGGGGCCGAGTGTGCTGTCGCCATGGGGTACGACCTTATCCACGGGCGACACGGCCGCATCCGTTTCCGACGCTCGAGCCCTTGTGGTTGCTGGCAGGTCGCGATGAGCATGCGAATGTCGCTGGCAGGTAAGTGGTGGGGATTTGCGTTCAGCAGAATCCGATCAAAGGCGCCGATCCACGGCGCGCGGAGATGCGTATGAGCAACAGCTTCCTGAACCCGGTGAACACCCAGACCTGGACCAACGGCCGCCACCTGGTGCGCTGCGTGAAGACCGTCCAGGAAACCTGGGACGTCCGCACCTTCTGCTTCATGGCCGACCAGCCGATCCTGTTCTTCTTCAAGCCCGGCCAGTTCGTCACCCTGGAGCTGGAGATCGACGGGCAGCCGATCATGCGTTCGTACACCATCTCCAGCACGCCCTCGGTGCCCTACAGCTTCTCCATCACCATCAAGCGCGTGCCGGGCGGCAAGGTCTCCAACTGGCTGCACGACAACCTCAAGGAAGGCGATGTCCTCCCCGTGCACGGCCCGGTGGGGCTGTTCAACGCCATCGACCACCCCGCCGACAAGGTGCTCTACCTTTCCGGCGGCGTCGGCATCACCCCGGTGATGTCCATGGCCCGCTGGTTCTTCGACACCAACGCCAACGTCGACATGGTCTTCGTCCACAGCGCCCGCACGCCGAAGGACATCATCTACCATCGCGAACTGCGCCACATGGCCTCGCGGATCGCCAACTTCAAGCTGCACCTGGTGGTGGAGCGCTACGACGCCGGCGAGACCTGGTCCGGCTACCGCGGCTACCTCAACGAAGCGATGCTGCACCTGATCACCCCCGACTTCATGGAGCGGGAGATCTTCTGCTGCGGCCCCACCCCCTACATGAGCGCGGTGAAGCGCCTGCTGCAGGCCAAGGGCTTCGACATGGCGCGCTACCACGAGGAAGCCTTCGGCCCGACGCCCCCCGAGGTGCGCGAAGAGGTCAAGGAACTGGCCGCCGAGGCTGCCGAGGCCGCGCCCGTACCGGCCGCCGACCAGCACCTGGTGGAATTCAGCAGCACCGGCAAGAGCATCCGCGTCGCCCCGGGCGAGACCGTGCATTCCGCCGCCGCCAAGCTCGGCCTGCATATCCCCAAGGCGTGCGGCATGGGCATCTGCGGCACCTGCAAGGTGATGAAGACCGCCGGTGAGGTGGAGATGGAGCACAACGGCGGCATCACCGACGAAGACGTCGCCGAGGGCTACATCCTCTCCTGCTGCAGCGTGCCCAAGGGCGACGTCTGCATCGACTACTGAGTCCCCAGCATCGGCCTGTACGGAAAACGACCAGGGCCTGCAAAGCCACGTCGGGCGGGGCGCAGCGGGTTTCGCGAACAGCTTGTCCACAGGCTGGTCCACGGCATCTGTGGATCGGCCGCGTACCCTCGGGCCGCGCACGACAAGGCTTCCAGCCGCTTGAGGTTCCACGGGAGCGGGCTGTTCAGGATTTGATCAGTGCGCTGAAAGCCTTGCCAGCCATGGGCTGCAGTCATCTATCCACAGGTCGGTCACAGCCTCCTGCACAGTGGGTGTGCATAGCCACCCCACCGGCACCGCGTTCCTGCTCGCAGGCTGACCTCCAGCCCAGGCAGCGCGGGCGCCGTGGCGTCCGAGCAGGGGTGAACAGGTTGTCCACAGGCTTGCCCACCGTTATCGGGGAAAACCTGGGGCCGATGCCCCGTGGAACATCCAGAACCCGGCTGGAGCATCCAGTCATTTCGCGGCCTTTAGGCCTGGATGAAAAATGAGCGATCGGCTGTGCGCCACGTCTGGCAAAGGGTGTGGCGATCTATCCACAGGCAGTCGACAGGCCGGTGCACAGCAGCTGTGCATGAATGTACGGCAAGTGGCTGAAATAGAACGAAAAACAGGCGGGAGGCCAGGGCCGTTGCGGCGCCTGGCCTGGCGGGAGGGCTCCACGGCTTGTCCACAGGTTGATGCACCGTAATCGGGGACAAGTCGCGGAGCGGGGCTTCAGCCCTGGGCCATTGCAGCGCGGATGTCGGCGGCCAGCTCGCGTACCCGGGCTTCCTCGGTGTCCCAGGAGCACATGAAGCGAGCACCACCGGCACCGATGAAGGTGTAGAAACGCCAGTTGCGCGCCCGCAGGTACTCCAGCG
Organism: Pseudomonas sp. SLBN-26; assembly: GCF_006715895.1. Lineage (NCBI taxonomy): Bacteria > Pseudomonadati > Pseudomonadota > Gammaproteobacteria > Pseudomonadales > Pseudomonadaceae > Pseudomonas > Pseudomonas sp. SLBN-26. The sequence goes on along the minus strand of NZ_VFOB01000001.1, from coordinate 3,898,580 downwards.
CCGCCTCGGACATCTGCAGGAACACCCCGTTGGCTTCCACCGGGAACATCAGGCTCACCCCCGGCACGTCCGCCACCAGCTCTGCCAGCAGCTGCGCGCAGCCGTTGGCGTGCTGTGCGTAGCGCATCCAGGCGTCGTCTTGCAGCAGGCCCACCCAGGGCGCCGAGAGGAAGCGCATCTTCGAGGCCAGTTGCCCGGCCTGCTTGCAGCGGTAGTCGAAGTCCTCGGCCAGGTCATGGTTGAAGAACAGGATCGCCTCGCCCACTGCCATGCCGTTCTTGGTACCGCCGAAGCACAGCACGTCGACGCCGGCCTTCCAGGTCAGCTCCGCCGGGGTGCAGCCGAGGAAGGCACAGGCGTTGGAGAAGCGCGCGCCGTCCATGTGCAGGCGCAGGCCCAGCTCCTTGCACACCGCGCTGATGGCGCGGACTTCCTCCGGGCGATAGACGGTGCCTACTTCGGTGGACTGGGTCAGCGTCACCACGCGGGGTTTCGGGTAGTGGATGTCCTGGCGCTTGAGGGCGATCTCGCGCACCGCGTCGGGCGTCAACTTGCCTTGCTCGGTGCGGGCCAGCAGCAGCTTGGAACCGTTGGAGAAGAACTCCGGCGCGCCGCATTCGTCGGTCTCGACGTGGGCCGTCTCCGAGCAGATCACGCTGTGGTAGCTCTGGCACATCGAGGCCAGTGCCAGGGAGTTGGCCGCCGTGCCGTTGAAGGCGAAGAACACCTCGCAGTCGGTCTCGAACAGGCGGCGGAAGTGATCGGCGGCGCGCGCCGTCCAGCTGTCCTCGCCGTAGGCGCGCTCATGGCCCTGGTTGGCCTGGGCCATGGCGGCCCACACTTCCGGGCAGATGCCGGAGTAGTTGTCGCTGGCGAATTGCTGGGTCTTGTCGGTCATCGAAGGGTCCTTTCGGTGTGCCGCCCCGTGCGTAGGCGGCCGATGGGATGTAAGTTAACGCCAGCTTGGATGCACGGAAACGTGCTCAGGCGACATCTGTTTCCACCCAGGCGCTGTCCGGGCGCCTTCAGGAACTCCGAGCGGGCTTTGCGGCTCACAACAGAACCGCACCTGCCACGGGGCCGGACCCTGCCATCACCTGAGGAGTGTCACCGATGCGCTACACCCACCTGCTTGCCGTTGCCGCCACCCTTTCCGTCAGCCTGTCGGCCGCCGCCGCCCAATGGGGGCCGGGCGAGCGCGAGCGTTTCGTCCAGGACTGCGCCGCCGGCGCCCAGGCCCAGGTGGCCGGGGACAAGCTGCAGAAATACTGCGGCTGTGCTGCCGACAAGGTCGGTGCCGAGTTCAGCCAGGCCGAGCTGGACGAGCTGAAGAACCAGACCACCCCGCTGCCCAAGCCCACCCACGAGCGCCTGATCAAGGTCACCAACCAGTGCCTGGCGCACCTCAACTGACCCCATCCCCCGGGCCTGGCCGCTGGCCGGGCCCTCTCCCCGCGTTCCGTATCCGCACGCCCGCGTAAAACCGACACGTCGCCCCTCGGGCGCTGCGTCTGCACGCGTCCGCTGTGCCTGTGGGTATCAGGGGCGGGCGGCGCTGGCGAACCGGAGGTGGCGCCAGGCCGCAGGGGGAGGGGTCAGTTGAAGACCGGGCGGAAGAAGCTGCGCTCGTAGCTGAGGATGCAGTGGGTCTGCTCTGCGTAGGCGAAGGCCGCCTGGCAGTCGGCGTCCTGCATCGACTGGGCGCGGTAGGTCTCGTAGGCGGCCAGGCTGGGGAAGGTGAACATCGCCATGGCGACGTTGTTGGCGCCCTCGGACGGCAGGAAGTAGCCGTGGTGCTGGCCGCCGAACTTCTCCACCAGCGGAATCCACAGGCGCCCGTAGTGCTCGAACTCGGCGAGCTTGTAGGGATCGATGATGTAGCGCAGGTAGCAGGTGACCATGGGGCGTCCTTTTCATTGGGCGATTGCCTGGGAGCCGGCACGCTAGCCAGTGCCCGGGCGGCTTGTCCAGCACGCCGGCATCCACAGCCTGTCCGGACCACTGTGCTGCGCTGTGGGCAAGTGGCGGACTGGACAACCTTTCCGCAAACCCTCAAAAATCACGCCACGCGTGGGCTTTGGCGATCTATCCACAGGCTGTGAACAGGGCCGTGCACAGTTTCTGTGGGCAAGCACCGGCTGCAACCCGCTGATACTGCTCAAGAAATGTACGAAGCCCGGGAAGCCTCGCCATGCCTGGTGCGGCGCCAGCGCTCTACAGGTTATCCACAGGGTGCTTCACGCTTTATGGGGATCACCCACCCACGCGTGTTCATCCATCGCCTCTCCGCCGCGCCGGCGGCCATGTCCCGTGGCGTCATCTACTGTTCCCATCGCGTCGTCGCTTTTGGCAAAGACGGCGCTGCCTGGCGGCGCCGCGCCCTGTCGCCCCGGAGGCAAGGTGGCCGCTGAAAGCGCCGTGTCGCGGGCCGGGTCGTTTGAGCATTTGGACGTCGTAAACAGGCAAGTCACCCCCCAGGCGTTTTCGCACAATCGGTCGCAACAGGCCCGGTCAGGCCGGAGATTCCGGCGCTGTCGCCCCCGGTGGAAACACCGGTGGGCGCTTGCCGCGATGGCTTCCGACCAGCCCCCCAAACCCCGTGCGACAGCCGCACCGCAGGAGATCAGCGATGTTCAGCAAGCAAGACCGAATCCAGGGCTACGACGACGAACTGTTCAGCGCGATGCAGGAAGAAGCGCACCGACAGGAAGACCACATCGAGCTGATCGCCTCCGAGAACTACACCAGCCAGCGGGTGATGGAAGCCCAGGGCAGCGGCCTGACCAACAAGTACGCCGAAGGCTACCCGGGCAAGCGCTACTACGGCGGTTGCGAATTCGTCGATAAGGTGGAGCAGCTGGCCATCGACCGCGCCAAGGAGCTGTTCGGCGCCGACTACGCCAACGTCCAGCCGCACTCCGGCTCCTCCGCCAACAGCGCCGTCTATCTGGCCCTGCTCAATGCCGGCGACACCCTGCTGGGCATGAGCCTGGCCCACGGCGGCCACCTCACCCACGGCGCCAAGGTGTCCTCCTCCGGCAAGCTGTACAACGCCGTGCAGTACGGCCTGGACCCGGCCACCGGCCTGATCGACTACGACGAAGTCGAGCGCCTGGCCGTGGAGCACAAGCCGAAGATGATCGTCGCCGGCTTCTCCGCCTACTCCAAGACCCTCGACTTCCCGCGCTTCCGTGCCATCGCCGACAAGGTCGGGGCGCTGCTGTTCGTCGACATGGCCCACGTCGCCGGCCTGGTGGCCGCAGGCCTGTACCCGAACCCGCTGCCCTACGCCGACGTGGTCACCACCACCACCCACAAGACCCTGCGCGGCCCGCGCGGTGGCCTGATCCTCGCGCGCAAGAACGAAGAGATCGAGAAGAAGCTCAACTCCGCCGTGTTCCCCGGCGCCCAGGGCGGCCCGCTGATGCACGTCATCGCCGCCAAGGCCGTGTGCTTCAAGGAAGCGCTGGAGCCCGGCTTCAAGACCTACCAGGCCCAGGTCATCAAGAACGCCCAGGCCATGGCCAAGGTGTTCATCGAGCGTGGCTACGACGTGGTCTCCGGCGGCACCGACAACCACCTGTTCCTGGTCAGCCTGATCAAGCAGGGCCTGACCGGCAAGGACGCCGACGCCGCCCTCGGTCGCGCCGGCATCACCGTGAACAAGAACGCCGTGCCCAACGACCCGCAGTCGCCGTTCGTCACCTCCGGCGTGCGCATCGGCACCCCGGCCATCACCACCCGTGGCTTCAAGGAAGCCCAGTCCACCGAGCTCGCCGGCTGGATCTGCGACATCCTCGACCACCTCGGCGACGCCGACGTGGAAGCCCAGGTGGCCCGGCAGGTGGCGGCGCTCTGCGCCGACTTCCCCGTCTACCGCTGATCCAGGAGTCCGAGCATGCAACGTTATTCCGGCTTCGGCCTGTTCAAGCACTCCCTGAGCCACCACGAGAACTGGCAGCGCATGTGGCGCAACCCCACGCCCAAGCCGGTCTATGACGTGATCGTGGTGGGCGGCGGTGGCCATGGCCTGGCCACGGCCTACTACCTGGCCAAGGAATTCGGCGTGAAGAACGTCGCAGTGGTGGAGAAGGGCTGGCTGGGCGGCGGCAACACCGCGCGCAACACCACCATCGTCCGCTCCAACTACCTGTGGGACGAGGCGGCGCACCTCTACGAGCACGCCATGAAGCTGTGGGAAGGCCTGTCCCAGGACCTGAACTACAACGTGATGTTCTCCCAGCGTGGCGTCTACAACCTCTGCCACACCCTGCAGGACATGCGTGACGCCGAGCGCCGCGTCAGTGCCAACCGCCTCAACGGCGTGGACGGCGAACTGCTCAACGCCCGCCAGGTGGCCGAGGAGATCCCCTACCTGGACTGCAGCAAGAACACCCGCTACCCGATCCTCGGTTCCACCGTGCAGCGCCGGGGCGGCGTGGCCCGCCACGATGCCGTGGCCTGGGGCTTCGCCCGCGCCGCCGACGCCCTGGGCGTCGACCTGCTGCAGAACACCGAGGTGATCGGCTTCCGCAAGCAGGATGGCGCGGTCATCGGGGTCGAGACCAACCGCGGCTTCATCGGCGCCAAGCGCGTCGGCGTGGTCACGGCCGGCAACTCCGGGCACATGGCCAAGCTCGCCGGCTTCCGCCTGCCGCTGGAATCCCACCCGCTGCAGGCCCTGGTGTCCGAGCCGATCAAGCCGATCATCCACAGCGTGATCATGTCCAACGCCGTGCACGGCTACATCAGCCAGTCCGACAAGGGCGACCTGGTCATCGGCGCCGGCATCGACGGCTACAACGGCTACGGCCAGCGCGGCTCCTACCCGACCATCGAGCACACCCTGCAGGCCATCGTCGAGATGTTCCCGGTGCTGTCGCGCGTACGCATGAACCGCCAGTGGGGCGGCATCGTCGACACCACCCCCGACGCCTGCCCGATCATCGCCAAGACACCGGTGAAGAACCTGTTCTTCAACTGCGGCTGGGGCACCGGCGGCTTCAAGGCCACCCCCGGCTCGGGCAACGTCTTCGCCGCCAGCCTGGCCACCGGCGAGATGCACCCGCTGGCCAAGCCCTTCTCCATCGAACGTTTCCACAACGGCGCACTGATCGACGAGCACGGCGCCGCTGCCGTGGCTCACTAAGGAGACCCGCCATGCTGCACATCTTCTGTCCCCATTGCGGCGAGCTGCGCTCCGAAGAGGAATTCCACGCCAAGGGCCAGGCGCACATCCCGCGCCCGCTGGACCCGGGCGCCTGCACCGACGAGGAGTGGGGCGACTACATGTTCTTCCGCGACAACCCCCGTGGCCTGCACCACGAGCTGTGGGTGCACGCGGCCGGCTGCCGTCGCTACTTCAACGTCACCCGCCACACCGTGACCTACGAAATCCTCGAAACCTACAAGATCGGTGAGAAGCCCAGCATCACCGAAGCCACCACCGGCGAGAAGAAAGCAGCGCCTGCAGGAGTAACGGCATGAGCCAGGTCAACCGCCTTCCCAAGGGGGGCCGCGTCGAGCGTGGCCAGCCCCTGACCTTCACCTTCAACGGCCAGAACTACCAGGGCTACGCCGGCGACACCCTCGCCTCCGCCCTGCTGGCCAACGGCGTGGACGTCGTCGGTCGCTCCTTCAAGTATTCCCGCCCGCGCGGCATCGTCGCCGCCGGTGCCGAAGAGCCCAATGCCATCCTCCAGCTGGGCTCCACCGAACAGGCCCAGGTGCCGAACATCCGCGCCACCCAGCAGGCCCTGTACGGCGGCCTGGTGGCCAGCAGCACCAACGGCTGGCCGAGCGTCAACACCGACCTGATGGGCATCCTCGGCAAGGTCGGCGGCGGCATGATGCCGCCCGGGTTCTACTACAAGACCTTCATGTACCCGCAGAACCTGTGGCTGACCTACGAGAAGTACATCCGCAAGGCCGCCGGCCTGGGCCGTTCGCCCACCGAAGTGGACCCGGACATCTACGACCACCTCAACCAGCACTGCGACGTGCTGGTGGTCGGTGCCGGTCCCGCCGGCCTGGCTGCCGCCCTGGCGGCCGGCCGTAGCGGCGCCCGCGTGATCCTCGCCGACGAGCAGGAAGAGTTCGGCGGCAGCCTGCTGGACACCCGCGAAACCCTCGACGGCAAGCCCGCCGCCGAGTGGGTCGCCAAGGCTCTGGCCGAACTGGCCAGCCTGCCGGAGGTGACCCTGCTGCCGCGCGCCACGGTGAACGGCTACCACGACCACAACTTCCTCACCATCCACCAGCGCCTCACCGACCACCTGGGTGAAGTCGCCCCCCGCGGCCAGGCGCGCCACCGCGTCCACCGCGTGCGCGCCAAGCGCGTGGTGCTGGCCGCCGGCGCCCACGAGCGGCCGCTGGTGTATGCCAACAACGACGTCCCCGGCAACATGCTGGCCGGTGCCGTCTCCACCTACGTCAACCGCTACGGCGTGGCCCCCGGCCGCGAACTGGTGCTGTCCACCAACAACGACTACGCCTACCGCGTGGTGCTGGACTGGCTGGACGCCGGGCAGAAAGTGGTTGCCGTCGCCGACGCCCGCAGCAACCCGCGCGGCGCCTGGGTCGAGGAAGCCCGCGCCCGTGGCGTGCGCATCCTCACCGGCAGCGCCGTGGTCGAGTGCCGTGGCAGCAAGCGCGTCACCGGTGCCCGCATTTGCGCCATCGACGTCAAGGGCCACCGCGTCACCAGCCCCGGCGAAGTGGTGGATTGCGACCTGATCGTCAGCTCCGGCGGCTACAGCCCCGTGGTGCACCTGGCCTCCCACCTGGGCGGCAAGCCCACCTGGCGTGAAGACATCCTGGCCTTCGTGCCCAGCGAGGGCGGCTTCCAGAAGCGCCTGTGCGCCGGTGCCGTGAACGGCGTCTTCGGCCTCGGTGACGTCCTCGCCGACGGCTACGAAGCCGGTGCCAAGGCCGCTGCCGAAGCCGGCTTCAAGCCGGTGGAAGGCGTCGTGCCCAAGGCCGCCATCCGTCACGAGGAGCCCACCCTGGCGCTGTTCCAGGTGCCCCACGACAAGTCCACCGCCCGCGCGCCGAAGCAGTTCGTCGACCTGCAGAACGACGTCACCGCCGCCGGCATCGAGCTGGCCACCCGCGAGGGCTTCGAATCGGTCGAGCACGTCAAGCGCTACACCGCGCTGGGCTTCGGCACCGACCAGGGCAAGCTGGGTAACATCAACGGCCTGGCCATCGCCGCCCGTTCGATGGGCATCAGCGTTGCCGAGATGGGCACCACCATGTTCCGCCCGAACTACACCCCGGTGACCTTCGGCGCCGTGGCCGGGCGTCACTGCGGCCACCTGTTCGATCCCAAGCGCTACACCGCCATGCACAGCTGGCACCTGGCCCAGGGCGCCGAGTTCGAGGACGTCGGTCAGTGGAAGCGCCCCTGGTACTTCCCGAAGAACGGCGAGGACCTGCACGCCGCCGTGGCCCGCGAATGCAAGGCCGTGCGCGAGAGCGTGGGCATCCTCGATGCCTCCACCCTCGGCAAGATCGACATCCAGGGCCCGGACGCCCGTGAGTTCCTCAACCGCGTCTACACCAACGCCTGGACCAAGCTGGACGTGGGCAAGGCCCGCTACGGCCTGATGTGCAAGGAAGACGGCATGGTCTTCGACGACGGCGTCACCGCCTGCGTCGGCGACAACCACTTCATCATGACCACCACCACCGGCGGCGCCGCCCGCGTCATGGAGTGGCTGGAGCTGTACCACCAGACCGAGTGGCCGGAGATGAAGGTGTACTTCACCTCGGTCACCGACCACTGGGCCACCATGACCCTGTCCGGCCCCAACAGCCGCAAGCTGCTGGCCGAGGTCACCGACATCGACCTGGACAAGGACGCCTTCCCCTTCATGAGCTGGAAGGAAGGCAAGGTGGGGGGCGTACCGGCGCGGGTGTTCCGCATCTCCTTCACCGGCGAGCTGTCCTATGAAGTGAACGTGCAGGCCGACTACGCCCTGGGCGTGTGGAAGCAGCTGATCGAGGCCGGCAAGAAGTACAACCTGACCCCCTACGGCACCGAGACCATGCACGTGCTGCGGGCCGAGAAGGGCTTCATCATCGTCGGCCAGGACACCGACGGCTCGGTCACCCCGGACGACCTGGGCATGGGCTGGTGCGTCGGCCGCAACAAGCCGTTCTCCTGGATCGGCTGGCGCGGCATGAACCGCGAGGACTGCCTGCGCGAGGACCGCAAGCAGCTGGTGGGCCTCAAGCCGCTGGACCCGAACAAGGTCCTGCCGGAAGGCGCGCAGCTGGTGTTCGATCCCAAGCAGTCCATCCCGATGAAGATGGTCGGCCACGTCACCTCCAGCTACATGAGCGCCAGCCTCGGCCATGCCTTCGCCCTGGCCGTGGTCAAGGGCGGCCTCAAGCGCATGGGCGAGCGGGTCTTCGCACCGCTGGCCGATGGCAGCGTGATCGAAGCCGAAATCTGCAGCTCCGTGTTCTATGACCCGAAAGGGGATCGCCAGAATGTCTAACGTCAACGTCTACGAACAACGCCCGGGCAACATCCAGGGCGAGTCGCCCCTGCACCACGCCGGCCTCGACGAGCTGGCGCGCAAGGGCAAGGCCAGCGCCGGTGTCGTGCTGCGCGAGAAGAAGCTGCTGGGCCACCTGGTGATCCGTGGCGAAGCCAGCGACCCGGCCTTCGCCGGCGGCGTGCACAAGGCCTTGGGCCTGGAGCTGCCGGTGGCGCTGACCCTGGTGGCCAACGGCGACACCTCGCTGCAGTGGCTGGGCCCGGACGAGTGGCTGCTGATCGTCCCCGGTGGCCAGGAGTTCGCCACCGAGCAACGCCTGCGCGAGGCGCTGGACGGCCAGCACATCGCCGTGGTCAACGTCAGCGGCGGCCAGACCCTGCTGGAATTGAGCGGGCCGAAGGTGCGCGAGCTGCTGATGAAGTCCACCTCCTACGACGTGCACCCGAGCAACTTCCCGGTGGGCAAGGCGGTGGGCACCCACTTCGCCAAGGCCACGGCGGTGATCCGCCACACCGGCGAGGACACCTGGGAACTGGTGGTGCGCCGCAGCTTCTCCGACTACCTCTGGCTCTGGCTGCAGGACGCCAGCGCCGAGTACGGGCTGGCGATCAAGGCGTGAGATGGAGGGTGGACGGCGCCGTTGCCGCCCACCCGCAGGCCAGCGCAGGTGGAGGGGTGAAGCGTCCTCCCCCCTGCGCCCCCTGACAGCACGGATTACCGAGGCCCCGACATGAGCCGCACCCCCGATACCTGGATCCTCACCGCCCACTGCCCCAGCGTGCTCGGCACGGTGGACGCGGTGACCGGCTACCTGTTCGAGCAACGCTGCTACGTCACCGAGCACCATTCGTTCGATGACCGGTTGTCCGCGCGCTTCTTCATCCGCGTCGAGTTCCGCCAGCCCGACGGCTTCGACGAGGCCGCCTTCCGTGCCGGCCTGGCCGCCCGCGTGGCGCCCTTCGACATGCAGGTGGAGCTGACCCCGCCGGGCTACCGCGCCAAGGTGGTGATCATGGTCTCCAAGGCCGACCACTGCCTGCATGACCTGCTCTACCGCCAGCGCATCGGCCAACTGGCGATGGACGTGATGGCCGTGGTGTCCAACCACCCCGACCTGGAGCCGCTGGCCCGCTGGCACGGCATCCCCTACCACCACTTCCCCCTCGACCCCAACGACAAGCCCGCCCAGGAGCGGCGCGTGCTGCAGGTGATCGAGGACACCGGTGCCGAGCTGGTGGTGCTCGCCCGCTACATGCAAGTGCTGTCGCCCGAGCTGTGCCGGCGCCTGGATGGCTGGGCCATCAACATCCACCACTCCCTGCTGCCTGGCTTCAAGGGCGCGAAGCCCTACCACCAGGCCTACCAGAAGGGGGTCAAGCTGGTGGGCGCCACGGCCCACTACATCAACAACGACCTGGACGAGGGCCCGATCATCACCCAGGGCGTCGAACCGGTGGACCACGCCCACTACCCCGAGGACCTGGTGGCCAAGGGGCGTGACATCGAATGCCTGACCCTGGCCAAGGCGGTGGGCTACCACATCGAGCGCCGCGTGTTCCTCAACGCCAACCGCACCGTGGTGCTCTGAACCAGCAGGTGTGGCCCGGGCCCCGGCCCAGGCGCGTGCCAGACCCCGGACGTGCGTCCGGCTACAGATTTCGGCAGCCGCCCTGCCAGTTCCACCCGGCGGCTCCGGCAACAGACACAAGCTCCAGTACAAGGCCGCGTGGCCCAGGCCGCGCCTTTGTATCCACAACAACAAAGGAGATTCATGCATGTCTGGTAATCGTGGTGTCGTTTATCTCGGAGCGGGCAAGGTCGAAGTGCAGAAGATCGACTACCCGAAGATGCAGGACCCCCGTGGCAGGAAGATCGAGCACGGCGTGATCCTGAAGGTCGTCTCCACCAACATCTGCGGCTCGGACCAGCACATGGTGCGCGGCCGTACCACCGCCCAGGTCGGCCTGGTGCTCGGCCACGAAATCACCGGCGAGGTGGTGGAGAAGGGCAGCGACGTCGAGAACCTGAAGATCGGTGACCTGGTGTCCGTGCCCTTCAACGTCGCCTGCGGCCGTTGCCGCTCCTGCAAGGAGATGCACACCGGCGTCTGCCTGACCGTCAACCCGGCCCGCGCCGGCGGTGCCTACGGCTACGTCGACATGGGCGACTGGACCGGTGGCCAGGCCGAGTACGTGCTGGTGCCCTACGCCGACTTCAACCTGCTGAAGCTGCCCGAGCGCGACAAGGCGATGGAGAAGATCCGCGACCTGACCTGCCTCTCCGACATCCTGCCCACCGGCTACCACGGCGCCGTCACCGCCGGCGTCGGCCCGGGCTCCACCGTCTACGTGGCCGGTGCCGGCCCGGTGGGTCTCGCCGCTGCCGCCTCCGCCCGCCTGCTGGGCGCGGCCGTGGTCATCGTCGGCGACGTCAACCCGGTGCGCCTGGCCCACGCCAAGGCCGTCGGTTTCGAGATCGCCGACCTGTCCAAGGATACCCCGCTGCACGAGCAGATCGCCGACCTGCTGGGCGAGCCGGAAGTGGATTGCGCCGTCGACGCCGTGGGCTTCGAAGCCCGTGGCCACGGCCATGCCGGTGCCCAGCACGAAGCCCCGGCCACCGTGCTCAACTCGCTGATGCAGGTCACCCGCGTGGCCGGCAAGATCGGCATCCCCGGCCTCTACGTCACCGAAGACCCGGGCGCCGTGGACGCCGCCGCCAAGATCGGCAGCCTGAGCATCCGTTTCGGCCTCGGTTGGGCCAAGTCCCACAGCTTCCACACCGGCCAGACCCCGGTGATGAAATACAACCGCCAGCTCATGCAGGCCATCATGTGGGACCGCATCAACATTGCCGAAGTGGTAGGCGTGCAGGTCATCAGCCTGGATGACGCGCCCCGTGGCTACGGCGAGTTCGATGCCGGCGTGCCGAAGAAATTCGTCATCGACCCGCACAAGACCTTCAGCGCCGCCTGAGGCCTGAGCCGCAACCCCTGGTGCTGCGTTCTACCGGCGCAGTACCTGTCCTTCGAGGAGCCATGACGGCTCCTCTTTTTTATGGGCGGCTGACAGGAGGGCGCCCGGGCGTTCGCCCGGGGCTGCAGTCAACGCACCAGGTGCAGGAACTGCAGGTGCCGCTCGTACTGGTCGAGCATGTCGTCGATCACCTGCTGGCGGCTGTAGCCCACCAGGTCGTAGTCCTGGCTGCCCTCGGCCAGGTGCACCTCGGCGCGGTAGTAGCGGCGGTTCTGGCGGTTGCGCGCGTCCAGCCCGGCGACGGCGAAGGAGGGCGTGAAGTAGCCGCGCATCACCACCCGGTAGAGGAACGGGTGTTCCTCGCCATGGCCCACCTCCAGGCTCAGGCTGGCGCCGGCCGGGTCCATGTGGGTTTCCACCGTCAGGCCACGGGTGCGGAACTGCTCGGCAAGGGCCTCCATGGCCGGTCGTACCTGTTCCTCCATGAAGCGGTACACCTCGTCCCGCGAGGGGAAGTGCACCGCCTGGGCCAGGCGCTGGCGCCAGCCGCTGCGGCGCCGGGGCGAGCGCTGGTCCACCGGCGAGGGCGCATGCAGGCGGGCGCGCTGGCGCTGGGACTCCAGGTAGAAGGCCTTGTGCAGCCCCCACATCATCAGCAGCAGGATCAGCGAGAAAGGCAGGGAGGTGAGCACCACCGCCGACTTCAGCGCGTCGATGCTGCCGGCGAACAGCAGGCCGATGGTGATCAGCGCGGTCAGTGCGCCCCAGAACACCCGCAGCCAGCGCGGGCCGTCCTCGTCCACCGCGCCACCCCGGGAGGAGAGGGTGGAGAGCACCACGGTGCCCGAGTCGGCGGAGGTGACGAAGAACACGAAGCTGATGAACACCGTCACGGCGATCACCGCGCGGCTCCAGGGGTAGCTTTCCAGCAGGTGGTAGATGGCCATGGACGGTTCGTTCACCGCCACCGTGGCCAGGTCGCTGGCGCCGCTGAAGGCCTGCTCCAGGGCGCTGTTGCCGAAGATCGACATCCACGCCAGGGTGAAGCCCAGGGGAATGAACAGCACGCCGAAGACGAATTCGCGGATCGTCCGGCCGCGGGAAATCCGCGCGATGAACAGCCCGACGAAGGGCGCCCAGGCGATCCACCAGGCCCAGTAGAACACTGTCCAGTCGCCCAGCCAGCGGGTGCCGCCGTCGTAGGCGTAGAGGTCGAAGCTCTTGGTCGGCAGCGCGCCCAGGTAGTCGCCCAGGTTCTGCACCAGCATGTTCAGCAGGTGCTGGGTGGGCCCGGCGAAGAGCACGAACAGCAGCAGCGAGCAGGCCAGCAGCATATTGACGTCGGACATCACCCGCACGCCTTTCTCCACGCCGCTGACGGCGACGATCACGGCGGCGCCCATCATCAGCACGATCAGCGCCACCTGCACCCACTGGTCGTGGGGGATGCCGAACAGGTAGTCCAGGCCGGCATTGAGGTGCAGCACGCCGAAGCCCATGTCGGCACCCAGGCCGAACACCGTGGCGATGATGCCGAAGGCGTCCACGGTGTAGCCGATGGGGCCGTTGATGCGCTTGCCGATCAGCGGGTACAGCGCCGAACGCAACGCCAGCGGCAGGTTGTGGCGGTAGGCGAAGTAGGCCAGGGCCATGGCCACCAGGGCGAATACGCCCCAGCCGTGCAGGCCCCAGTGCAGGAACAGCAGCTGCATGGCCTGGCGCGCGGCTTCGCTGCCACCGGCCTCGCCCTTGGGCGGCTGGGCGAAGTGGGTCAGCGGCTCCGACACGCAGAAGAAGAACAGGGTGATGCTGATGCCGGCGGCGAACAGCATGCCGGCCCAGGACAGGTAGCTGAACTCGGGCTCGTCGTGGTCGGCACCGAGCTTGATCCGGCCATAGCCGGACAGCGCGGTGACCACCACGAAGACCAGGTACAGCGTCATCGCCAGCAGGTAGTACCAGCCGACGCTGCCGGAGGCCCAGGCCTGGGCGCGGGCGAGCCATTCACCGGCCTGTTCGGCGAACAGGGTGGCGGCCAGGCCGAAGATGAGGACGAAGGCCGCCGAGCCGATCAGCACTGGGGCGTTCATGCGCAGGGACGGGGTGGAAACTTGGGTCGAGGTGTTCACAGGGTTCCCCCTGCGTGGGTGGTCGAGGGTGTCGGCAAGCGGCATCTCCTTTAACGCGGATTCGGGCATTCGGGTGAGAGTGCGGGAGCGGGGACGGGGTTCCTTTTAAATTGATCGGGCGTTCAATATAAACACGCTAAAGCGCGTCAACGCCAATGGCGGCGCGCTCTACAGCCATTTCAGACAGGGCTTCAGGCCGGGTGGTACGGGGGCTGCGACGCTTCGTCGGAAAGCGCAGCGGGGCGGGCCGGGCGGGCGCCCGGCCGCGAGGGTCAGCCGTGCAGTTCGCTGCGCAACTGGTGGATGCGGGCGTCCTTCTCGGACCACAGGCGGCTCACCCAGTCCTGCAGGTGTTGGCGGAACACCGGGTCGTTCTCGTAGTCGCCCTGCCAGAGGGACGGGTCGAGGTCGCGGGTCTGGATGTCGACGATCACCCATGGCACCTGGCCCGACACCAGGGCCCAGAAGCCCGGCACCTGCTGGCCGGGGTAGATCAGCGTGACGTCGAGGATCGCATCCAGCTGCTCACCCAGGGTCGCCAGCACGAAGGCCACGCCGCCCGCCTTGGGCTTGAGCAGGTAGCGGTAGGGGGAGCCCTGCTGGGCCTGCTTGGCGGGGGTGAAGCGGGTGCCTTCCAGGTAGTTCACCACGGTGACCGGCAGGCGCTTGAACTTCTCGCAGGCAGCCTTGGTGATCTCCAGGTCCTTGCCCTTCATCTCCGGGTGCTTCGCCAGGAAGGCCTTGGAGTAGCGCTTCATGAAGGGGTAGTCCAGCGCCCAGAACGCCAGGCCGATGAAGGGCACCCAGATCAGCTCCTGCTTGAGGAAGAACTTGAAGTAGGGCGCCTTGCGGTTGAAGGCCTGCACCAGCGCGGGGATGTCCACCCAGGACTGGTGGTTGGACACCACCAGGTAGGAGGTGTCGTTGCGCAGGCCGTCGCCGCCACGGATGTCCCAGCGGGTGGGGGTGAGCAGGGCGAAGATGCGCTTGCAGTTCTCCGCCCAGGCCTCGGCGATGCCCATCACCGCGCGGGAGCAGGCGTCCTTGAGGGCCTGGCCGGGGAGCACCAGCTTGAGCAGTGCGATCAGCAGCATCGGGCCGATCAGGGCCAGGGTGTTGATCAGCACGAGGAGGATGGTGGTGATACCGGTCAGCAGCGCCCTCATGGGTCCATGGCTCCTTGGCCTGTGGGTGGCGTTGCCATGATACGCAGGCGTGAACGGCTGCCAAGACACTCATCCCCTTCCTCAGATAAAGTCAGGCGAAACGGCTGTTCCGGCCACTGGCCATCAGGCATCATCGCCCTCGTTCCTGGTTTCTCGTGTGTTTCCATCGGTGCCCATCGTGTTGAAGAAGATCGCTGTGTCGGACCTGCGTCCGGGCATGTACGTTCAGGAACTCTGCGGCTCATGGATGGACCACCCCTTCTGGAAGAGCAGCTTTCTGCTGAAGTCCCAGAAGGATCTGGCGCGCATTCTCGACAGCGCCGTCACCGAAGTCTGGATCGACACCTCCAAGGGCCTCGACCTCGCCCCGGACCAGGCTGCTGCCCAGGTCACGGCCGAGCAGGCCAACGAAGAGGCCGACGCCCAGCTGCTGGCCGCCAACCACCCCGACAACGCCGCCGCGCGCCCCGTCAGCCTGGAAGACGAAGTGGCCCGGGCCGTGGCGCTGTGCGAGCGCTCCCGCGCCGCCGTCATGGCCATGTTCAAGGACGCCCGGCTCGGCCAGGTGGTGGAGCTGAGCCAGGCCGACGGGCTGGTGGAGGAAATCTCCGCCTCGGTGCTGCGCCACCCCAATGCCCTCATCAGCCTCGCGCGGCTGAAGAACTCCGATGAATACACCTACATGCACTCGGTGGCCGTCTGCGCCCTGATGATCGCCCTGGCCCGCCAGCTCGGCCTGCCCGAGCCCCAGGTGCGCGAGGCCGGGCTCGCCGGGCTGCTCCACGACATCGGCAAGATGGCCGTGCCCAACGCCGTGCTGAACAAGCCCGGCAAGCTCACCGACAGCGAGTTCGCCACCATGCGTGGCCACCCCATGGCCGGCGCACGCATCCTGCTGGAGAGCCATCAGGTCAGCGCGCTGGTGCTGGACGTGTGCCTGCACCACCACGAGAAGTTCGACGGCAGCGGCTACCCCCATCACCTGGCCGGCGAGCAGATCAGCCTGCTGGCGCGGATGGGCGCGGTGTGCGACGTGTACGACGCCATCACCTCCGACCGCCCCTACAAGAAGGGCTGGGACCCGGCCGAATCCCTGCACAAGATGGCCGAGTGGACCAAGGGCCACTTCGACCCCAAGGTCTTCCAGGCCTTCGTCAAATGTGTCGGCATCTACCCCACCGGCTCCCTGGTGCGCCTGGAGAGCGGGCGCCTCGGCGTGGTGCTGGAACAGGGCAGCGGCTCCCTGCTGATGCCCAAAGTGCGGGTGTTCTTCTCCGCCCGCTCCAAGGTGCCGATCCCCCAGGAGGTGATCGACCTCGCCGCCATGCAGGGCCGCGACCGCATCGTCGCCCGCGAATCCCCCGAGGACTGGGGCTTCCGCAACCTCGAAGAACTCTGGGGCGGGGTGCGCCTGAAGAAGGTGGGCGGGTAGACTGCGCGGCACCGCCGAACCAAAGGCCCGTCGTGCCGGTCCCAGAACCTGCCGGCACACGTGCCCCGTCGACAGAACCGCCCACCGCGCCCCCACGCCGAGGAGACCGACTTGAAACCCTTGCTCGCCCTGCTGACCCTGCTCGCCCTGCCGGTTTTTGCCGCCGAGGAGCCTGACCTCTACGGCCGCTACGAATACATCCGCCTGCCCGAGATCGGCCAGACCCTCAAGGCCAAGATGGACACCGGTGCCCTCACCGCCTCCCTCTCGGCCAAGGACATCGAGCGCTTCAAGCGCGACGGCGAGGAGTGGGTGCGCTTCCGCCTGGCCACCAAGGACGCCGACGACACCCTCTACGAACACCGCCTGGCGCGCATCAGCAAGATCAAGACCCGCGCCGAGGAAACCGGTGACGAAGAGGACGACGAGCGCGAGAAGGCCGACCCGTCCAAGCGCCCGGTCATCGAGCTGGAAATGTGCCTGGGCGATACCAAGCGCACCGTCGAGGTCAACCTCACCGACCGCAGCAGCTTCAACTACCCGCTGCTGATCGGCGCCAAGGCGCTGCGCGAATTCCGCGCCGCCATCTACCCCGGCCGCAAGTACACCGCCGGCAAGCCGCAGTGCTGAACCGTCGGCCCGGGCGGGATTGACGCCGCCCGGGCCCGACGGCACCCTGCCGGCTTTCCCGCCGCCTCGCACGGACGCCATGCCCAGCATTCTCATCGTCGAAGACGAAGCCGCCATCGCCGACACCCTCGTCTACGCCCTGCAATCCGAAGGCTTCACCGTCACCTGGCTCAGCCTGGCGGGCGAGGCCCTGGAGTGCCTGGCCCACGAGCCCTTCGACCTGGTCATCCTCGACGTCGGCCTGCCCGACATCAGCGGCTTCGAGGCCTGCCGCCGGCTGCGGCGCTTCTCCGAAGTGCCGGTGATCTTCCTCACCGCCCGCGATGCCGAGATCGACCGCGTGGTGGGCCTGGAGATCGGCGCCGACGACTACGTGGTCAAGCCCTTCAGCCCCCGCGAAGTGGCCGCCCGGGTCCGCGCCATCCTCAAACGCATGGCCCCGCGCGAGCCGGCCCCGGCCGCCCCCGCAGCTCCTGCTGGTGACGGCCCCTTCCAGGTGGACCTGGAGCGCTTCCGCATCCACTACCACGGCCAGTTGCTGGCCCTGACCCGCCACGAATTCCGCCTGCTGCAGCACCTGCTCGGCCAGCCGGAGCGGGTGTTCAGCCGCGAGCAACTGCTCGACGCCCTCGGCGTGGCCAGCGACGCCGGCTACGAGCGCAGCATCGACAGCCACATCAAGAGCCTGCGCGCCAAGCTGCGCCAGGTCGCCGATGCCGAGCCGATCCAGACCCACCGCGGGCTCGGCTACAGCTACGACCCCCGCGCCTGAGCCCGCCCGCGCCCCGAGGACCTGCCATGCCACTGGGCATCCGAATCTTCCTGGTCTACTTCCTCTTCGTCGGCCTGGCCGGTTACTTCGTGCTCAGCACCGTGATGGACGAGATCCGCCCCGGTGTGCGCCAGTCCACCGAGGAAACCCTGGTGGACACCGCCAACCTGCTGGCCGAGATCCTCCGCGACCCGGTGCGCGACGGCACCCTCACCCAGAGCAACCTGCCCGAGCTGCTCAAGGCCTACGGCAAGCGCCAGCCCGGCGCCGAGATCTGGGGCGTGCGCAAGACCGAGGTCAACCACCGCATCTACGTCACCGACGGCACCGGCCGTGTGCTGCTGGACTCCACCGGCCAGGCCGTGGGCCAGGACTACTCCGGCTGGAACGACGTCCTGCTGACCCTGCGCGGCCAGTACGGCGCCCGCTCCACCCGTGAAGACCCGGCCGACCCCGACTCCTCGGTGATGTACGTGGCGGCGCCGATCCGTGCCGACGGGAAGATCATCGGCGTCGTCTCGGTGGCCAAGCCCAACCGCTCGCTGCAGCCCTACATCTACCGCTCCCAGGTGCGCCTGGCCTGGCTCGGCGCCGGCCTCATCGTCCTCGGGCTGCTGATCGGCGGCCTGCTCTCCTGGTGGCTCAGCGGCTCCCTGCGGCGCCTGACCCGCTACGCCCAGGCCGTCAGCGAAGGGCAGCGGGCCGAACTGCCCAGCCTCAGCGGCGGCGAACTGACTAAGCTGGCCCGCGCCGTGGAGCGCATGCGCACCGAGCTGGAGGGCAAGGCCTACGTCGAGCGCTACGTGCACACCCTGACCCATGAACTGAAGAGCCCCTTGGCAGCCATCCGGGGCGCCGCCGAACTGCTGGAGGGCGACATGCCCGCCGAGCAGCGGCAGCGCTTCGTCGCCAACATCGCCGGCGAGGGCGCGCGCCTGCAGCAACTCATCGAACGGCTGCTGTACCTGGCCCAGGTCGAGCAGCGCCAGGGCCTGGAGGAGCGCGTCAGCGTGCCGGTGGCGCCGATGGTGGATGAGCTGGTGCAGGCCCAGGCGGCGCGCATCGAATCCGCCGGCCTGCGCGTCGAAGACGCCATCGGCGACGACGTGGAGGTGAAGGGGGAGCGCTTCCTGCTGCGCCAGGCCCTGGCCAACCTGCTGGACAACGCCCTGGACTTCACGCCCCCCGGCGGCCTCATCCGCTTCGCTGCCGAGCGCGAGGGCAGCCACTGGACGCTGTGCCTGTTCAACCAGGGCGACGCCATCCCCGACTACGCCCTGGCCCGCCTCACCGAACGCTTCTACTCCCTGCCGCGCCCCGGCAGCGGGCGCAAGAGCACCGGCCTCGGCCTCAACTTCGTGCAGGAAGTGGCCAACCTGCACGGCGGCGCCCTGCGGGTGGAAAACCGCGACGGCGGCGTCGAAGTCCGCCTGCGGCTGCCCGCTGTCTGAACGCCTGTGCACCATACTGGTGCCGAGTAGCGCCCCGTATTGACGCGATGTACCGCGTACCAGGGCCCGCCCCCGCGTGGTGGGTCGATGGAGCGCGACCCACCCTACGACCGCGCTGCGCTCAACCTGTGTAGGTGGCGCTTTCCCATCCACCGAAGGACCGTTCGGAACCTCCCGTCGCGTGGGAAGCAGCTGGCAGATTTCTTGCTCGACACCCCCTCGGAACCGGCACCCGCTGCCGCCCTTTGCGGGCGCCCACAATTGACTATTCTCAGTTCGCCGCCGTGATGGAACGCGGTGCACACGACCACGAGAAAACCGGGAGCAGCCGATGAAGACCGTTGCCGAAATACTGCGGGGCAAAGCCCACACGACGATCTACCGTGTGGACCCCACCACCACCGTGCTGGAAGCGGCCGAGCTGATGGCCGAGAAGGGCATCGGCGCCGTGCTGGTGATGGAGCGCGACGAACTGGTGGGCATCGTCACCGAGCGCGACTACGTGCGCCGGGTGGCCGCCAAGGACCGCTCCTCCTACGGCACCGAGGTGCAGGAGATCATGACCTCCAACCTCTACGTGGTCGGCCCGAAGGACAGCAATCAGTTCTGCATGCAGCTGATGACCGAGAAGAACCTGCGCCACCTGCCGGTGCTGGATGAAGGCAAGGTGATCGGCCTGCTGTCGATCCGCGACCTGGTGCGCGACATCACCGCCGAGCAGGAAAGCCTGATCCAGCACCTGGAGCAGTACATCCGCGGGTCGTGCTGACCGCCCTGCTCCCGTAGGGTGGGCTTCAGCCCACCGCCAGCCAACGTTCCGCTCAGGGTGATCGGCCGGCGGGATCGCGCAGCGATCCCGGCTCTTCACCCAATTCCCACACAAACTCCACATTCCCCCCATAGCCCCATCCCAGGCGCGCTCCAGACTTTCCCCATCGAACACATGAGGAGAGTCCGAGATGACCCGAACCCTGGGCTTCAAGCTGGGCGCCATCGCCCTGCTGATCCTGCTGCTGCTGATCCCGCTGCTGATGATCGACGGCCTGATCGACGAGCGTCAGATGGCCCGCGACAGCGTGCAGGCCAACATCGCGCAGAGTTCCAGCTACGCCCAGCAGGTGACCGGCCCGCTGCTGGTGGTGCCGTTCCGCCGCACCGTGCGCGAGTGGAAGACCCACGAGAAGACCGGCCAGCGCTACCTGGACGAGCGCGAGCAGCGCGGCCGGCTGTTCTTCCTGCCCGAGCGCTTCCACCTGCAGGGCGACGTCGACACCCAGTTGCTGACCCGTGGCATCTACCAGGCCCGGCTGTACAAGAGCGACAGCCGCATCAGCGGTGAATTCGCCGTGCCGGCGCATTTCGGCATCGAGGAAGGGCTGGAGGACTACCAGTTCGAGACCCCGTTCCTGGCGGTGGGCATCAGCGACATCCGTGGCATCAACAACGCCCTCAAGCTGGAACTGAACGGCCGCAGCCTGGACTTCCAGCCCGGCAGCGGCGACCCGATCCTGGCCAGCGGCGTGCATGTACCGCTGCCCCACCTGGTCAGCGGCGAGGCCCAGACCCTCAACTACGGCTTCACCCTCAACCTGCAGGGCACCGAATCGCTGCACATCACCCCGGTGGGGCGTGACAGCCAGGTGGAGCTGAAGTCGCCCTGGCCGCACCCCAGCTTCGTCGGCGAGTTCCTCCCCGCCGAGCGCGAGGTGCGCGAGGACGGCTTCACCGCCCGCTGGCAGACCAGCTTCTTCGCCACCGACCTGCAGCAGGCCCTGGCCGACTGTGCCTATGAGGACCGCTGCCAGGCCTTCAACAGCCGGGTGTTCGGGGTCAGCTTCGTCGACCCGGTGGACCAGTACCTGAAGAGCGACCGCGCCATCAAGTACGCCCTGCTGTTCATCTGCCTGACCTTCGCCGGCTTCTTCCTGGTGGAAGTGCTCAAGCGCATCAACGTCCACCCCGTGCAGTACGGCCTGGTTGGCCTGGCCCTGGCGTTCTTCTACCTGCTGCTGCTGTCGCTCTCCGAGCACCTGGCGTTCGGCCTGGCCTATGCGCTGTCCGCCTCGGCCTGCGTGCTGCTGGTGGGCATCTACGTCAGCAGCGTGCTGCACAGCTGGGTGCGCGGTGGCGGCTTCACCGCCGGCCTCGCCGCGCTGTACGGGATGCTCTACGGCCTGCTCAGCGCCGAGGACTACGCCCTGCTGATGGGCTCGCTGCTGGTGTTCGGCCTGCTGGCCTGCGTGATGGTGCTGACCCGCAAGCTCGACTGGTACGCCGTTGGCCGCCCCGCCGCCCCGTTCCAAGCCCAAACCCAGGCCCCAGCCCAGGCCTGAGCCCAGGCAGATCCCCAACTCCCGGCGCGGCACCCCGCCGCGCCGCCTACTGAAGGAAGACCCACCATGCGCGCACTGTTCCAGTTCTCCGCCTGCTTCGCCCTCGGGCTGGTGATCTCGGTGTTCATCCTCGGCGGCCTGATGTTCGCCAACGGCTTCGGCGTCATCGAGATCTGGCTGCTGACCGGCAAGCCCCTGGCCAGCCTGGCCCTCACCGTCATCCCGGATGGCTTCTGGCACGCCCTCACCGGCGTGATGGAGGCCCGCACCAACCCCACCGTCAACTCCTTCCTGCAGATGTGCGCCGCGCTGGCCCAGGTCGCACTGGTGCTGGGCTACGGGCTGTTCCGCTTCTGGTACCGCCGCGATGACGACGAAGAGGAGGCCTGCGATGGGACCGCTCACTGAGGAACGCCGGCAGGCCCGGCTGCTCGCCGCACGCATCGCCCTGCATTTCCCCGGCTACCAGGTGGCCCCGGAAGGCGTGACCGGGGTGCGGCAGCCGGCCCGGCGGCAAGGGGGCGAGCCGCAGCCCCAGCCGGGCAGGTGAGGGTGCGATGTGTCGGGATTGTAGGGAATCGGTATCAGATGGCTATCAATATCAAATGCAAATAAATATCATCTGCGCCCTTTCCCCACGATCCGGACGCCGATCATGCACCACCCCGCCCATCCCTCCGCCCTTTCCCGCATTGCCCTGGGCCTGGCCGCCACCCTGATGGCACCGCTGGCCCTCGCAGCCGGCGCGTCCACCGAACTGCCGGCCATCGAAGTGGAGGGCAAGGGCAGCCAGGACACCCGCACCCGCGAGGTCTCCACCGCCACCCGCACCGCCACGCCGGTGCGCTACGTGCCCCAGGCCATCGACTCGGTACGCACCCAGGACGCCCTCAACTACGGCGCCACCCGCATCGGCCAGGTGCTCAGCGGCCTGCCCAACGTCAGCGACGCCAGCGACACCCGCTTCGACGGCCTGCGCATCCGTGGCTTCGACGCCAGCAACGACTTCTACCTCGACGGCCTGCGCGACGACAGCCAGTACACCCGCGACCTGCACAACATCGAGCGCATCGACGTGCTCAAGGGCCCGGCCGCCGTGCTCTACGGGCGTGGCAGCCAGGGTGGCCTGGTCAACCGCATCAGCAAGCAGCCCCAGGCCGGCCTCGGCTCCTCCATCGAGGCGCAACTGGGCAGCCAGGACTACCGCAGCCTGTACGCCGACCTCAGTACCGACGCCAGCGACGACATCGCCCTGCGCCTGAACCTCGGCGAGCAGGACGCCAACAGCTTCCGCAAGGGCATCGACTCCAGCCGGCAGCTGTTCGCCCCGGCCATGAGCTGGCAGCTCAGCCCCGACCTCAACTGGCTGGTGCAGTACGAGTACAGCCGCCACAACCGCACCCCGGACCGTGGCATCCCCGGCCTCAACGGCCGCCCCGCCGACGTCGGCCGCGACACCACCTACGGCGACCCGCAGCGCGACTACATCGACGACAAGGCCCAATCCCTGCGCTCGCGCCTCACCTACGACCTCAGCCCCGACTGGCAACTGCGCCAGACCCTCGGGCTGTTCATGCTCGACAGCCGCTTCGACAACACCTACGTCACCAGCGTCAACGCCACCGCCCGCACCGTCGGCCGCGCCCGCTGGCAGCAGGACCTGACCACCCGCAACCTGTTCAACAGCGTCGAGCTGGAAGGGCTGGTGATGACCGGCGACATCGAGCACCGCCTGCTCACCGGCGTCGAACTGGGCAGCCAGCAGCGCAACCCGAAGCTCTACACCAACGCCACCGGCGCGGCCAACGCCGTGCCGGCCCTCGGCATCTTCGACCCCGACACCGGCCGCCAGCACACCGGGCGCATGGTCGCCAGCAGCGATGCCCAACACCACATCGACAGCCGCGCGCTCTACCTGCAGGACCAGGTGCGCCTGGACGAGCACTGGCAGGTGCTGCTCGGCCTGCGCTACGACCACTTCGAGGTGGACTCCGAGAACCGCCTCAACGGCCGCCGCGAACGCCGCGTGGACGACAGCCTCAGCCCCCGCGTCGGGCTGGTCTGGACGCCCGTGCCGGAGCATTCCTTCTACGCCTCGTTCAGCAAGAGCTACGCCCCGGTGGGGGGCGGGCTGATCGGCATCACCGCCGGCGCAGCGGGCAACACCAACGCCCTCGACCCGGAACTGACCCGGCAGAAGGAAGTGGGGGTGAAGAGCGACTGGCTCGACGACCGCCTCAGCACCACCTTCGCGCTGTACGAGATCGAGCTGTACAACCGCCGCACCAGCGACCCGAACAACCCCGGCAACGTGCTGCTCTCCGGCCTGCAGCGCTCCCGGGGCGCCGAGCTGACCGCCACCGGGCGGCTGTACGGCAACTGGGTGGTACGCGGCGGCATCGGCCTGCAGGACGCCACCATCGTCAAGGACAACAACGGCTTCGAAGGCAAGCGCATCGGCAACGTCGCCAAGCGCAACGGCAGCCTGTTCATCGGCTGGCAACCCGAGCAGGGCTTCTACGGCGAGACCGGCGTGACCCTGGTGGGCGACCGCTACGCCGACAACGCCAACACCGTGGTGCTGCCCGGCTACGGCCGCTGGGACGCGCTGCTGGGCTATCGGGTCGAGCACTGGGACTTGCACGCCGCCCTCACCAACCTGACCGACAAGACCTACTACAGCACCGCCACCAGTGCCGTGCAGATCATGCCCGGCGACCCCCGCACCCTGATGACCACCCTGGCGTACCGGTTCTGATGCGCCCGGTGCCCACGTCCCCGGACTGAAGTCCGGGCTACGAAAAGCGCTGTGGCCGAGCGTGGGGTGGATGGAACGCCATTCACCCCACGCCCCGACGCGATGCGGTTCGTGGCCTCACCGCATCCTACGAAGGGCGTAGCCGCTCAAGACGAGCCGTAGGGTGGATCGCGCTTCACCGATCCACCATCCGTGGCTGTGTCGAGTGCCCATGGTGGTTGGGAAACACTACGCACGAAGCCGCTATGTGCCGTTTTGTGGGAGCGCCGGGATCATCGGCACCGTTCCCGGGCTGAAGCCCGGGCTACGGATCGCGCCGTGCGCGCTCACTCCTTGATCACCACCAATCGGTCGCGGTTGGACTCGGCGCCCCAGACTTCGCCGATGCGCCCGGCCAGGTGCAGGACGCGGGCGTCGGCCTGGTCGCTGGGGTAGCGGGTGAAGCGCTGGCTGAAGGGGTTGAAGCGCAGGATGGCGTTGCTGCGGAAGTCGCTCAGCCAGAGCCGGTCCTGCTCGTCGACGTACAGCGCATGGGCCTCGGCGTCGGCGCTGGGCAGCGCCCAGTGGGTCCAGGCCTTGGCCAGGGGGTCGTAGCGGCTGAGCTGGCCGCTGCCGCGCTCGCTGACCCACAGGGTGCCCTTGGCATCGCTCCAGATCCGCTGCGGGCCTTCGCCGCCGCCGGGGCTGTCGATCACCTCGGCTTCGCCGCTGGTGCGGTCGATGCGGGCGATGTGGCGGCCGTCGCGGCTGGCGTACCAGACCTCGCCGTTGGGCGTGACGGTGATGCCGTAGGGGCCGGCGCCGCGCGGAGCGGGCCAGGTCTTCAGGTCACCGTTGCGTGGGTCGAGGCGGCCATAGAAGCCGTTCTGGCCGGTGAACCAGAGCAACCCGTCCCGATCGAAGGCGGCGGCCACCAGCCCGGCGTCGCCGAGCTGGCCGGGCAGCGGGTAGCGCTTGAGCGTGGGGCCGGTGGGGTCGACACGCACCAGGGCGTTGAGGCCGGCATCGGTGATCCACGCCGCGCCGTCCTCGGCCACCACCACGCCTCGGGGGCTGGAGCCGGCACCGAGGGCCATGGGTTGGCTCTGCCCGGTGAGCGGGTCCAGCAGCCCCACCAGGCCCAGGGCGGGGGCGGTGTACCAGACCCGGCCATCGGTGGCCGGGGCCACGTCACGGGGAGCACTGCCCGGCGGCAGCGGGTAGTAGTGGACCTCGGCGGCGAAGCCGGGCAGGGCGAGCAGGGTGGCGATCAGGCCGGTGGCCAGGGCGCGGATCATGGCGACCTCCAGTCAGGAATATCTCCCTATGGACGCCTGCCCGCGCCGAGGGTTCGCCCGCCCGGCTCAGCGGCGCCGCAGGAAGGGCCGCACGCCGAGGGCGACCGGGATGCCCAGGCCGACCCAGGCCAGGGCGTCCCAGATGCCGTCGCCGAGCAGGGCGCCCACCAGGCCGATGGCGGTCAGCGCGGCCAGCATGGCGGGCACGGCGAAGGTGCGCGTCAGGTTCATGCCGTGACCTCCCGCCGGCGCGCCGGGGCACGTCGGCGTGCCCACCACAGGTAGAGCCCGCTGCCGAGCACGACGATAGTCAACACATCGAGCGCCGCCCATAGCAGTTGCATGGGCCGGCCGCCGTAGTCGCCGAAGTGCAGCGGCTGGGACATGGCCAGGGCATCCATGTACCAGGGGCGCTCACCGACCGCCGTCACCTCCAGGGTGCGTGCGTCGATCAGCACCGGCGTCCACAGGTGCGAGGTGAGGTGGCTGCTGCCTTTCATGAACACCGAATAGTGGTGCTCGCTGGAGAAGCGCGTGCCGGGGAAGGCGATGAAGTCCGCCGCCATGCCCGGCGTCGCCTTCGCGGCGATCTCCAGCAGGCGCGTGGCCGGGGCGCGGTCGGTGAGCGGCGGGGCGTCGCGGTAGGGCTCGACCATGGCGGCCAGGCTCTCGTTGCGCCAGGCGGCGATCACCAGGTCGGCGCAGGCGCTGATCACCCCGGTGACGCCGACCACCAGGGCCCAGGTGAGGGTGACGATGCCGATCAGGTTGTGCAGGTCCAGCCAGCGGGTGCGGGGGGAGCGGTCGCGGCGCACGGTGCCGAACTCCAGGCGGCGCATGAAGGGGGCGTAGAGCACCACGCCGGAGACGATCGCCACCACGAACAACAGGCCCATGAAGGCCAGCAGCAGCTTGCCCGGCAGCCCGGCGAACAGGTCCACGTGCAGGCGCAGCACGGTCATCATGAAGCCGCCGTTGGCCGAAGGCATGGCCACTGGCTCGCCGCTGCGGGCGTCGAGCATGAAGGTGTGGGAAGAGTTGGGTTCGGTGCCGGCGGTGGCGGCGGTGATGGCCACCACGCCGTTGGGCTCGTCGTCTTCCCAGCCCAGGTACTGCACCACCTCGCCGGGGCGGTGGGCTTCGGCGGCCTGCACCAGCTGCTGCAGGTCGAGGCGCGGCGCATCCGCCGGCATCTCGCGCAATACCGGGGCGTCGCCCAGCAGGTGGTCGATCTCGTGGTGGAAGATCAGCGGCAGGCCGGTCAGCGCCAGGAGCAGCAGGAAGGCCGTGCAGATCAGGCTGGTCCAGGTGTGGACGAAGGACCAGCGGCGGAGGGTGGTGGTTTTCATGATTCGTCCGGAAGCCCGAGGCCACCCAGCGGGCGGCCTCGGTAGTGCGTGGCGTGCGGCGAGGGGCTCACCACCGGTAGGTGGCGCTGGCGACGACGCTGCGCTCGTCACCGTAGTAGCAGTAGTAGCCGTCGCAGGTGGAGAGGTAGTCCTTGTCCAGCAGGTTGGTGGCGTTGAGCGCCAGCGACGCGCCGTTCAGGCTGCTGTTCAGACGCCCGAGGTCGTAGTGCACGGCGGCATCGAACACGGTGTAGGACTTGGCGAAGCCGAGCTCGCTGTTGGCCTGGTCGCCGAAGGTGTTGCCGGTGTAGCGGGCGCCGGCGGCGATGCCGAAGCCGTCGAGCACGCCGTTGTGCCAGGTGTAGTTGGCCCACAGCGAGGCCTGGCGGTTGGGCATCAGTTGCAGGCGCTTGCCCTTGTACTCGCCGTCCTGTACTTCGGATTTCGCCTGGGTGTAGGAGGCGATCAGCTTCAGGCTGTCGGTGACGTTGCCCACGACTTCCAGCTCCAGGCCCTTGACCTTCACTTCGCCGTCCTGGCTGGTGACCGGCGTGCCGTTGATGCGGTGGGTGACCGAGACGTTCTGCTGCGTCAGGTCGTAGACGGCGGCGCTCAGCAGGATGTCGCTGCCGGGCGGCTGGTACTTCACGCCCAGTTCCCACTGCTTGCCTTCGGTGGGCTTGAACGAGTCGGTCGGCGAGGCGGTGGCGTTGCTGGTGGGCTGGAAGGACTCGGCGTAGGACAGGTAAGGCGTGAAGCCGGAGTCGAACACGTAGCTGAGGGCGGCGTTGCCGCTGAAGGCCTTGTCGCGCTCGGTGTTGGTGGCATCGCCCTGGTTGAGGAAGGTGGTGCCGGTGTGCACCCAGTCCTCGCGGCCGCCGAGGGTCAGGCGCCATTGGTCGAGGGCCATCTGGTCCTGGACGTAGAGGCCGGTCTGGATGGTCTTCTGGTTGTAGTCGTAGTACGCCAGCGAGCGTGGCGGGCGGACGATGGGCTGGCCGTGCACCGGATTGTTGACGTTGATGTCCGGCGGGGCGTAGCCGTTGAAGGCGGTGCCGAAGACCGACATGTAGTCGGTTTCGATGCGCTGGTGGTCGAGGCCGAGCAGCAGGGTGTGATCGATGCCGCCGGTGGTGAAGTCGGCCTGGAAGTTGTTGTCCACCGCGAACTGGCTGATGGCCTCATCGGTGTTGGTGCTGTTGCGACCGACGTTGCCATTGGCGTCGACCACGTAGCCGGAACCGGCGAGCGAGGGGATGTAGCTGTTGACGGTGACGGTCTGGAACGACAGCTCGGACTTGGTGTAGCGCAGGTTCTGGTGGAACTGCCAGACGTCGTTGAAGCGATGCTCGAAGGCGTAGCCCAGCGCGTAGTAGGTGCGGTCGTAGAAGTCGTAGTCCGGATCGCCCAGGTTCTTGTGGTGGGAGATCTTGCCGAAGGGCATGTCGATCTTGGTGCCCTGAATCGGCCGGAACTGGCTGGTGGTGCCGGTATCGTCGCGGGTGAACTGCGAGAGCAGGGTCAGCGTGGTGTCGGGGTCGATGTTCCAGGTCAGGCTGGGGGCGAGGTTGTAGCGCTTGTTGTCGACGTGGTCGATCTGCGTGCCGCTGTCGCGCACCACGCCGCTCAGGCCGTAGAGGAACTGGCCCTGGTCGTCGATCTGGCCGGTGCTGGCGAAGTTGATCTGGCGGTGGTTGTCGCTGCCGTACTGCACCTCGATTTCATGGCGGGTCTCGGCGCTCGGGCGACGGCTGACCATGTCCAGCAGGCCACCGGGCGGCGTCTGGCCGTACACGGAGGAGGCCGGGCCACGCAGCAGGGCCAGGCGGTCCAGGTTCCAGGTTTCCGGCTTCGGGTTGGCGTACACGCCACGGGGCAACGGCAGGCCGTCGAGGAAGTGGGTCGGCTCGAAGCCGCGTACGCGCATCCAGTCGTAGCGGGTGTCGCTGCCGAAGCTGCTGGAGACGATGCCCGGCATGTACTTCACCGCGTCGTCGAGGCTGTGGACGCTGCGCGCCTGCATCTGCTCGCGGGTGGCGACGGAGATCGAACGCGGAACCTCGGCCAGGGCGGTGTCGGTCTTGGTGCCGGCGGCGGTGCGCTGGGCCAGGTAGCCGGTGGTGGGGCCCCAGGCGCTTTCGCTGGCAACGGCGCCGTCGATGTTGGTGCTCGGCAGGACCATGGTGTCTTGCGGCAGCGCGGCCAGGCTGTAGCTGCCGCCGTTCTGCACCAGTTGCAGGCCACTGCCGTTCAGCGCGGTATTCAGTGCGTCGACCGGTGAGTACTCGCCCTGCACGGGCTGCGCCGTCTTGCCGGTGGTCAGGCCCGGATCGATGCTGAGGACGATGCCGGCCTCGCTGGCGATGCGGTTCAGGGTACTGGCCAGGGGTGCGGCGGGCAGCCGGTATTGCTGGGTATCGGCGCTGGCGTGAGGCGCCAGGCTGCCTAGGAGGATGGCGCCTGCGAGCAGGCTGGGGCGGAAGGCAAACGTCATTGCGAGCGACTCCTGATAGGAAATAAGTCTCAATGACTCCTTGCCGAGCCAGGATGGAAAAGTGATAGGGGCTGTGAAAAAAAATCGGGTGCCGCACGGCGACCGCCCCCGGGCTGAAGCCCGGGCTACGGGGGCGAGAGCGTCCGGTGGGCGGGCACCACGCGGGTCCACCAGTCGGTGTGGCGCTCGATGCGCACCGGCAGGCTGGGTGGCAGCGCGGCCAGGGCCTGGTCGGTGTCGCCGAGGGGGAAGCTGCCGCTGATGCGCAGGTCGGCCACCGCCGGGTCGACCCCGAGGTAGCCACGGCGGTATTGGCCGAGCTGCTCCAGCAGGTCCGCCAGGCGGACGTTGTCGACGACCAGCATGCCGCGGCTCCAGGCGTCGGCCCCCACCGGGGCGGCCTCGCTGCGGCCCAGGGCGTCGGCCTGCATCAGCACCTGCTGGCCTTCGCCGATGATGCGTTCGTCCTCGGCCTGTGCGGGGTGTGCGGCGACGGCGGAGCGCAGCACGACCAGGCGGGTGGCCTGGCCTTCCCGGCGCACCAGGAAGCGGGTGCCGAGGGCGCGCAGTTCGCCCTGTTCAGTGGCGACCACGAAGGGGCGCGGGTCGCCGTGGGCGGTTTCGACGAGGATTTCGCCGCTGCGCAGGTAGAGCCGCCGCTGCGGCCCGTCGAACTGGATGTCGAGGGCGCTGCGGCTATTCAGGCGCACCTGGCTGTGGTCCGGCAGTTGCAACTGGCGCTGCTCGCCGCTGGCGGTCATTTCGTCGGCCAGCCAGTCCCCCAACGGGCGGTGCTGCTGGGCGAGGAGCAGCCCGAGCACGCCGGCCAGGCACAGGCCGAGCACGCTGCCGCTGCTGCGCAGGCGGCGGCGCGGGGCCTCCAGCAGGGCGTGGCGGGCCGGTGCGCTGCTGGCGGCGCCCAGGTGCGCATCCAGGCCGTTGAGCCGCGACCAGGCGAGGGCGTGCTCGGGGCTGGCGGCGTGCCAGAGGTTGAATTCGGCCCGTTCCTGGGCGCTGGCTTCGCCGGAACCGAGGCACAGCTGCCAGTGGATGGCTTCGTCCAGCACGCGGGCGGACACCGGCGCCGGGTTCATTGCGGCGCTCCGTAGAGGGCGATGTAGCACTGGCGCAGGCCCTGGGCGAGGTACTGGCGCACGCGGGGCACGGAGACGCCCAGGCGCTGGGCGATCTCGGCGTGGCCGAGGCCGTCCAGGCGGTTGTAGAGGAAGGCGGCGCGGGCCTTGGCCGAGAGGCTGCCGAGCAGGCGGTCGATCTCGCGCAGGGATTCGAGCATCAGCGCCTGTTCCTCCAGGCTTGGCTGGGTGGGTTCGGGCAGGTGTTCCAGGGCGTCCAGGTAGGCCCGCTCCAGGGCACTGCGGCGGAAGTGGTCCACCAGCAGGCCACGGGCGATGGTGGTGAGCAGGGCACGGGGTTCGCGCACCTGGCCGAGGTCGGGTTTGCCCAGCAGGCGGACGAAGGTGTCCTGGCTGAGGTCTTCGGCACGGTGGTGGTTGTCCAGGCTGCGGCGCAGCCAGCCGAGCAGCCAGGCGCGGTGGTCGCGGTACAGGGCACCGGCCAGTTCCTGGTTTGTGGGGTCCACCGACGACACGGCCACCTCCGGCTGAGTACGAATCATGAGCGAGAATGATTCGCAATTATGCCGATGGCGGCGAAGTGCCGCAATTGCAGGCCGTCGGCCGGTCAGAACCCGGGTTGCTGCTGGCGGCGTTGCTGCCGGGCGAGGGCGGCGGACAGTGCGGCGGGGCTGTCCAGCCCTTGGCGGCGGGCGTGGGCGAAGAGGATCAGGGCCATCTCGGCGGTGGCCAAGGCATCGGCACTGGCGTGGTGGCGCTGCTGCACCTGCAGGCCGAAATGCTCGGCCCACTGGTCCAGCCCGCCGTTGCGGATGCCAGCGTCGGGGCAGAGCAGGGGGGCCAGTTCGGCGATGTCGAGGAACGGGTGGCGCAGCCGCAGGCCTAGGTCCTGGCGCAAGGCGCGGGCGAGCATGCGCTGGTCGAAGGGGGCGTGGAAGGCCAGTACCGGGCTGTCGCCCAGGTAGTCCATGAAGTCCAGCAGGGCTTCGGCCGGCGCCAGGCCGGCGGCGGAGACGCTGGGGGCGATGCCGTGGATGAGCACGGCGGGGGAGGTGGCGGCGTTCCGGTACAGGGTCGCTTCGAAGCCCCGTCCGAGGGGAATGGCGCCGGCCTCGATGCTCACCGCGCCAATGGACAGCACCAGGTCGCGGCTCATGTCCAGGCCGCTGGTCTCCAGGTCGAGCACCACGAAGCGCTGCTCGGCCAGGGGCCGGTCGTCCAGCGCCTGGGGCGCGGGCAGGGCGTCGCGGCGCTGCTGCTGGTCGTCTGTCAGGGCCGGGCGCTGGCGCCGGGTGAACCAGGAGAAGGCATTCATAGCTGGTAGCGCAACGCCAGGCTGGCCTGCAGGCGCTGGGCCTGGCGGAAGGACTCGCGGAGGATGCGCCGGTCCAGGTGGTTGAGGCTGTCGGGGTTGAGGTGGTTGGACAGCGGGAGCCCCTGGCGGGCCTGTTGCTGGTGCTGCTGCATGCGGGTCTGCTGGATGAAGTGGTAGGCCTCTTCGAAGGCGGCGCCGTCCTGGGCGTCGATCACCTCGCGCTGCACCAGCTGGCGCAGGCGGTCGAGGGTGTTGCCGCTCTCGATGCCGTTGGCCAGGGCCAGCAGGCGGGCGCCGTCGACGAAGGGGGTGAGGCCCTGGACCTTGAGGTCGAGGGTGTCTTTCTCGGCGCCCTTGCGGGCCACCACGAAATCACGGAAGCGCCCCACCGGCGGGCGCTGGCGCAGGGCGTTCTCGGCCATCATGCGCTGGAACAGGCTGTTGTCGGCGACCTGCGCGAGCATCTCGCGGCGCAGCTGGTCGCAGCCGTCGTGCTCGCCCCAGACGGCGCGCAGGTCGAAGTAGATGCTGGAGGCCAGGAGGTTCTCGGGGGTGGCCTCGCGGATGAAGCCGGTGAAGCGCCGGCGCCATTCGTTGCGCGACAGGCACAGCTCGGGGTTGCCGGCCATGATCCGCCCTTTGCACAGCTCGAAGCCGCAGGTGGCGAGGGCCTGGTTGATGCGTTCGGCCAGCGGCAGCAGGCGCCCGCGCAGCAGGGCGGCCTCGGCGTCGTCGGTGGCTTCGAAGAGGATGCCGTTGTCCTGGTCGGTGTGCAGGGTCTGTTCGCGGCGCCCTTCGCTGCCGAAGCAGAGCCAGGTGAAGGGCACGCCGGGGTCGCCCATCTCTTCCAGGGTCAGTTCGATCACCCGGCACACGGTGTGGTCGTTGAGCAGGGTGATGATGTGGGTGATCTGGGTGGAGCTGGCGCCGTGGGCGAGCATGCTGTCCACCAGGCGGCGGATGTCGGCGCGCAGGGCGGCGAGGGTTTCGACGCGACCGGCATGGCGGATGGTGCGGGCCAGGTGCACCAGGTCGACCCGCTGCAGGGAGAACAGGTCGCGCTCGGAAACCACGCCCTGCAGGCGACCGTCCTCCACCACGCAGACGTGGGCGATGTGGCGCTCGGTCATGGCGATGGCGGCGTCGAAGGCGCTGGCGCCGGGCGGCAGGTGGAAGGGTTGCTGGGTCATCAGCTCGGCGATGGGCTGGTCGAGGTCGGCGCAGGCGTCGGCGATCACCCGGCGCAGGTCGCGCAGGGTGAAGATGCCCACCGGGCGCTCGTCGCCCTGGACGATGACGATGCTGCCCACCTGGCTCTCGTGCATCAGCCGCACCGCTTCGCGCAGGGGCATGTGCGGCGGGCAGGCCACCGGCTGGCGCACGGCCAGCTCCGCCAGGCGGGTGTCGAGGGAATACTGGGCGCCGAGGGTTTCCACCGCGCGCAGCTGTACCTGCTGGTTGACCTGGTCCAGCAGGCTGCTGACGCCGCGCAGGGCGAAGTCGCGGAAGGGGTTGGAGAGGGCGAACAGCTTGACGAAGCCTGCCTTGTCCAGCAGCAGGCAGAAGGTGTCTTCGCCGGCCAGGTGCTCGGTGCGGGTGGCGCGCTCGCCCAGCAGGGCGGCGAGGGGGAAGCACTCGCCGGTGGCGATCTCGAAGGTGGTTTCGGTGCCGCGCTTGGCCGAATGCGGGCGCTCACCCACAACCCGGCCCTGCTTGACGATGTAGAAGTGCTCCACCGGCCCGTCGCCGGGCTTGATGATGGAGTCGCCGCGCCCATAGAAGCGCAGCAGGCAGTGCTCCACCAGGAAGGCCAGGTGGGCGCTTTCCATCTGGTTGAAGGGTGGGAACTTCTGCAGGAACTCCATGGTGCCGTGGACGTTCTGCATCACCGCGAGCTTGCCCGCCTGCTCGAAGGCGTTGCCTGTCGTGCTCATGCCGTGCTTCCGCGTGTCTCTTGTTGTCCCGGCATGGTCGTGGCTGGGGGCCGGGGCTGCCCATTGGACGTAAGTATAGGAAGGGGCGGCGACCGTCCGGCGGGCCAAGGGAACTCCGCCGAAGCGGCGTTATCCCACCCTAGTTGGCCGTCCATGAGGTGGACGGGCCGGGAGTCGGGCATAGGTGACGCGATGAGTTACGGCGATCTGCTCAGTGAAGAAGAACTGCTCGCGCTGGACGAGCTGGTGCGCGGCCCGCACCAGGCGTCGGTGCTGCTGGTGGACGGCGACGATGCGCTGTATCCACGGCTGGCCGCTGAGCTGCAGGGGCTCGGCTTGCGCTGCCTGCACGCGCCCGGCCGTGCCGAGGCGCTGGAGCTGCTGGCCTCGCGCTCTTCCATCGGGTTGCTGGTGTGCGCCCTGCACCTGCCGGACGGCAGCGGCCTGGAGCTGGTGCGCCAGGTGCGCCAGTCGGCCCGCGCCAGCCTGCCGGTGGTGATGATGGCGGGCGATGCGACGGTGCAGGATGCGGTGGAGGCCTTGCACCTGAAGGTGCTGGACTTCCTGCTGGGGCCGCCCGACCTGGCCCACCTGACCACCCTGGCGCGCAATGAGCTGGGGACGCCGCCGGAGCCGAAGGTCGTCCGGAGGCGGCCCAGGCCGAAAGAAGCGGCCGTCGAAACCTGCCTCGCCCTGAAGAGCGCCTGAGCCGAGCGGCCCAGGCGTTCTTCGTTCAGTGGTGGACGCTGTCCACCGCGATGGATTCCCCCGAAACCTCCACGAACGGCTGCCGGCGATCGGCGAGCGCGACGTGGATCAGTGCCGCCAGCCCGGCACCGAAGAACCAGGAGAAGTGCGACAGGCTCTCGAAGGCCGGCAGCAGCGCGAGGACGATGGCGATCAGCGCCGAGGGGGCGAAGGCGGCCAGGGCCCGCAGGTTGATGCCGCGGTGGTAGTGGTAGGCCGCCTCGGGGGCCTCCGAGTACAGCTCCGGCAGGTTCACCCGGCCCCGGCGCACCAGGTAGTAGTCGGCGACGATGATGCCGTACAGCGGGCCGAGCAGGGCGCCCAGGCCGCCGAGGAAGTAGAGGATCACGCCGGGGCTGTTGTAGAGGTGCC
The DNA here is from genome assembly GCF_006715895.1 of Pseudomonas sp. SLBN-26. NCBI lineage: Bacteria > Pseudomonadati > Pseudomonadota > Gammaproteobacteria > Pseudomonadales > Pseudomonadaceae > Pseudomonas > Pseudomonas sp. SLBN-26. The sequence goes on along the minus strand of NZ_VFOB01000001.1, from coordinate 3,863,845 downwards.
AGGGCAGAATCACCACGGCCAGGGTGGCGGCCAGCAGGCCGGCGCGGCGGAAGTTCAGCACGCGCGGGGCCAGGTTGGTGAGCACGTAGGCCGGGGCGACGAAGTTGGCCATGATGTTCACCGCCACGGTGACGATCAGGAAGGCCAGGCAGCCGAGCACCAGCAGCCCGGTGTGGGGGATGGCGGCGACGATGTCGGTGGGGCTCTGGATCAGCGTGCCGTCGAGGCTGAACTGGGCCCCGGCGAGGACCACGGCGATCAGCCCGAACAGCAGCATGTTCACCGGCAGGCCCCAGAAGTTGCCCTGGCTGATGGTGCGGCGGTCCGGGCAGTTCCGCGAGAAGTCGCAGAAGTTGAGGATCATGGTGCCGTACAGGCTCACCCACAGCGCGGCGCCGCTGAACACCTTGAGCCACAGGCCGGCGCCTTCGGCCTGCTGGCCGATGGACCAGCTGATGCGCAGCCCGGCGCGGATGTACATCCAGCTGGCCAGCGCGGCGACGGTGACCAGGATCACCGGCCCGGCGAAGGACTCGTAGCGCCGCACCATTTCCATGCCGTAGGCGAAGATCAGCAGCTGCACGCACCAGATGCCGAGGAAGGTCAGCCAGCCCAGGGTGGACAGGCCCAGCAGGCTGTCCTGGTCGTAGGCCCGCAACTCCGGCGCCAGGGCGGTGAGCAGCACCCGCAGCACCACCGAGGCGAGGTAGGTCTGGATGCCGAACCAGGCGATGGCGATCACCGCGCGGGTCAGCGCCGGCAACTGGGCGCCGTGGATGCCGAAGGCGATGCGACACATCACCGGGTAGGGCAGGCCGGTCTTCTGGCCCATGTAGCCGGAGAGGTTCATCAGGCCGTAGATGAGCAGGGCACCGAGGGCGAAGGCGGCGAGGATCTGCGCGCCGCTCATGCCGAGGGCGAACAGGCCGATGGCGAAGGAGTAGTTGGCGATGTTGTGGACGTCGTTGGTCCACAGCGCGAAGAGGCTGTAGCGCCCCCAGCGGCGCCCCTCGGCCTTGGTGGGGGCGAGGTCGGCGCTGTAGAGCCGGGGGCTGAGGGCGGCTTGCTGGGGTGAGGCGGCGGTGGGCGCGGTGGCGGCACCGGGTGCAGCGGCGACATGGGCGGGGGTTGGGTTCATGGTCGGCTCGGCCTGTATGCACGGTTTGTTTGAGTTGTGTGCAATTGCGAGTTCCATGCCACTTTCCGGGCGTTGGCGCTCATCTGCGTGCTGCGCGTGCTCTCACGCCAGGTGTGGCGAGGGCTGCCGGGAAAGAATTGAATTTTCCTTTTCTATCATTGACTTGCGAGTCAGTTTTGGCGTGCCCAGTCGCGGGGCGCTTTGGGTTTTTTGTACACAAAATTGTGCGCAGGCGTTACGCAAGCCCATGACGGCGTTGGAGGTGGGGCGCATAAAAAAACCGCCCCGGAGGGCGGTTTCTTCAACGCGGTGCGCCGTGCTTACAGGCCGTTCTTGGCCTTGTACTCGCGGCGACGACGGTGCAGCACCGGCTCGGTGTAGCCGTTGGGCTGCCGGGTGCCTTCGACCACCAGTTCCAGGGCGGCCTGGAAGGCGACGTTGTCGTCGAAGTTCGGCGCCATCGGGCGGTAGAGCGGGTCGCTGGCGTTCTGGCGGTCCACCACGGCGGCCATGCGCTTGAGGCTTTCCTCGACCTGCTCGCGGGTGATCACGCCGTGGCGCAGCCAGTTGGCCAGCAGCTGGCTGGAGATGCGCAGGGTGGCGCGGTCTTCCATCAGGCCGACGTCGTTGATGTCCGGCACCTTGGAGCAGCCGACGCCCTGGTCGATCCAGCGGACCACGTAGCCGAGGATGCCCTGGGCGTTGTTGTCCACTTCGTTCTTGATCTCCTCGGCGGTCCAGTCGGTGCTGGGAGCCAGGGGGATGGTCAGGATGTCGTCCACGGAGGCCGGGGTGCGTTTGGCCAGTTCGGCCTGGCGGGCGAACACGTCGACCTTGTGGTAGTGCAGCGCGTGCAGGGTGGCGGCGGTGGGCGAGGGGACCCAGGCGGTGTTGGCGCCGGAGAGCGGGTGGCCGATCTTCTGCTCCACCATCGCGGCCATCAGGTCCGGCATGGCCCACATGCCCTTGCCGATCTGCGCGCGGCCTTGCAGGCCGGTGGCCAGGCCGACGTCGACGTTGTTGTTCTCGTAGGAGCCGATCCACTTCTCGCTCTTCATGGCGGCCTTGCGCACCATGGCGCCAGCTTCCATGGAGGTGTGGATTTCGTCACCGGTGCGGTCGAGGAAGCCGGTGTTGATGAACACCACGCGCTCGGCAGCGGCCTTGATGCAGGCCTTCAGGTTGACGGTGGTGCGGCGCTCCTCGTCCATGATGCCGACCTTGAGGGTGTTGCGCGGCATGCCCAGCACGTCTTCGACGCGGCTGAAGATCTCGGTGGCGAAGGCGACTTCCTCCGGACCGTGCATCTTCGGCTTGACGATGTAGACCGAGCCGGTGCGGGTGTTCTTGCGGCTGGTGTTGCCGTTGAGGTTGTGCAGGGCGATGAGGCTGGTGAACAGCGCGTCCTGGATGCCCTCGGGCACTTCGTTGCCAGCGGCGTCGAGGATGGCCGGGTTGGTCATCAGGTGGCCGACGTTGCGCACGAACAGCAGGCTGCGGCCGTGCAGGGTCAGCTCGGAACCATCGGCCTTGGTGTAGACGCGGTCGGGGTTCATGGTGCGGGTGAAGGTCTGGCCGCCCTTGCTGACTTCCTCGGCGAGGTCGCCCTTCATCAGGCCCAGCCAGTTGCGGTAGACGACGGTCTTGTCGTCGGCGTCGACGGCGGCGACGGAGTCCTCGCAGTCCATGATGGTGGTCAGGGCGGCTTCCATCAGCACGTCCTTGACGCCAGCGGCATCGGTCTGGCCGATGGGGCTGGTGGGGTCGATCTGGATTTCGAAGTGCAGGCCGTTGTGCTTGAGCAGCACGGCGGCGGGCTTGGCAGCGTCACCCTGGAAGGCGATGAACTGCGCGGCGTTCTTCAGGCCGGTCTCGCTGCCGTTCTTCAGGCTCACGGCGAGCTGGCCGTTCTTGACGGTGTAGGCGGTGGCGTCGACGTGGGAGCCGGACTCCAGCGGCGCGGCTTCGTCGAGGAAGGCGCGGGCGTAGGCGATGACCAGGTCACCCCGGACCTTGTTGTAGCCCTTGCCCTTCTCGGCGCCGTTGGCTTCGCTGATCACGTCGGTGCCGTAGAGCGCGTCGTACAGCGAGCCCCAGCGGGCGTTGGCGGCGTTCAGGGCGAAGCGGGCGTTCATCACCGGCACCACCAGCTGCGGGCCGGCCATGCGGGCGATTTCTTCGTCGACGTTCTGGGTGCTGGCCTGGAAGTCGGCCGGTTCGGGCAGCAGGTAGCCGATTTCCTGCAGGAAGGCCTTGTAGGCCACGGCGTCATGGGCCTGGCCGGCACGGGCCTGGTGCCAGGCGTCGATCTTGGCCTGCAGTTCGTCGCGTTTGGCGAGCAGGGCTTTGTTCTTCGGCGCGAGGTCGTTGATGACCTTCTCCGCACCGGCCCAGAACGCGTCGGCAGCGATGCCGGTTCCGGGGATGGCTTCGTTGTTCACGAAGTCGAACAGGACTTTGGCGACCTGCAGGCCACCGACTTGAACGCGCTCAGTCATTGCTTGCCTCACTCTGCTCAATATCCGCTCTGGACCGTGCCTGAAAGCTTGTAGTCCGAGCCGCGGCATACTACATGAACCCGTCACAAAAAACAGGGTCGGGCGTCGCTATGCGACCGAAAAACCACTTACGGTCACTGCGGGGCAAGAATGTTCTCAAAAAACCGATAGATTGTTCCAGATAAATCTTCAAACCGTACACGATCACGATTTTCGCGGCGCTGCGACCCGGCGTCGCAGCATCTGACAGCGTCATCAGCCACTACCTTCAGCTCTTTTCTATACTGCCTCCACTACAAAAAAAGGAGCCCCACCATGACGGTACGCGCTGCGACCGCCGCTGACCTGGATGAGCTGAGCCAGTTGTTCAGTGGTTACCTGGACTTCTACCGGGTGCCCCGCCCGCTGCAGGAGATCCGCCACTTCCTCGGCGAGCGCCTGGAACGCGGCGATTCGGTGATCCTCATCGACCGCGACGAATCCGGGCATGCCCAGGGGTTCGTCCAGCTCTATCCCTTCATGTCCTCCCTGGCGTTGGCACCGGCCTGGCTGCTCAGTGACCTGTTCGTTGCCCCTTCGGCGCGCCGTCTGGGGGTGGGCGAACGGCTGATGAACGCCGCCCGCGCCCATGGCGAGGCCACCGGCGCCTGCGGCCTGCAGCTGGAAACCGCGCGGACCAACCTGGCCGGGCAGGCGCTCTACGAGCGGCTCGGCTACGTGCGGGACGAGGTGTACCTGACCTACTGGCTGAGCCTGGATCGCCGCTGAGCGACCCCGCACCAAGGAGACCGACATGCACCATCTCGTACTCACCGTGATCGCCGCCGACCAGCCCGGGCTGGTGGAGCGCATCGCTCAGTGCATCGCCACCCATGGCGGCAACTGGCTGGAAAGCCGCATGGCGCGGATGGCCGGGCAGTTCGCCGGTATCCTGCGGGTGGCCGTGCCCGCCGAGGGCCAGGGCAAGCTGGTGGCGGGCCTGCAAGGGCTGGAGACGCACGGCATCCGCGTGATGCTGGCGGACAGTGGCACCGAGCCGGCCAGCGGCTGGCAGACCATCCACCTGGAGCTGGTGGGCAACGACCGCCCCGGCATCGTCCGTGACATCACCCACCTGCTGTCCCGCCACGGGGTCAACCTGGAGCAGTTGCAGACCGAGGTGGTGCCGGCGCCCATGAGCAGCGAGCCGCTGTTTCGCGCCGAGGCCACCCTGGCCGTGCCCCTGGCGCTGTCGCTGGATGACCTGCAGGCGCAGCTGGAAACCCTGGCCGATGACCTGATGGTGGAACTGACGCTCAACGCCGACGCTTGAGGCTTACCCACGGAAAACCGGGGCAAGCCTGTGGACAAGTTGGGGATGCTCCGCCGCAGGCCTTTCCAGGCGTGGGCTGCAGGCGGCTGGTCGGAAACTGATCAGCTCGCCGGGCTTGTGCACATCCGCCGTGGACGGGCCTGTGGATAAGCTCGGGATCGACGGCTGCAGCCCCCGCCAGCAGCGGCGTGCAGCCCATCGTTCACTTATTGCTCAACCCTGGTTGCGGCGCAGGGTCATCCAGGCATCGACGCTGTAGATCGCCAGGCCGGCCCAGATGCAGCAGAAGGCCACCAGCTTGTTCGGGTCGAAGTGCTCGCCGAACAGGAAGATCGCCTGCAGCATCACCAGGGTCGGCGCCAGGTACTGCAGGAAGCCCAGGGTGGTGTAGGGCAAGTGGCGGGCGGCGGCGTTGAAGCACACCAGCGGCACCAGGGTCACCGGGCCGGCGGCCACCAGCCAGAGGGCCTGCGGGTCGCTCCAGAACCCCGCCTGGCCGGTGCTGGCCTCCGGGTGCAGCAAGAGCCAGCCCAGGGCCAGGGGCAGCAGCAGCCAGGTCTCCACCACCAGGCCCGGCAGCGCAGCCACCGGCGCCTGCTTGCGGATCAGCCCATAGAAACCGAAGGTCAGCGCCAGGGTCAGCGACACCCAGGGCAGCGCGCCCACCTGCCAGATCTGCTGGGCCACGCCCACGGCCGCCAGGCCCACCGCCAGCCACTGCAGGCGGCGCAGGCGCTCGCCGAGCAGGAGCATGCCCAGCAGCACGTTCACCAGCGGGTTGATGTAGTAGCCCAGGCTCGCCTCCAGCATCCGGCCGTTGTTCACCGCCCAGACGTAGACCAGCCAGTTGCTGGCGATCAGCAACCCGCTGGCGCCGAGGATGGCGAAGCGACGCGGGTTCTCGCGCAGCTCCCGCCACCAGCCCGGGTGCTTCCACACCGCCAGCAGCAAGGCGCCGAACAGGGCGGACCAGATGGCCCGGTGGGTGATGATCTCCAGGGCGGGAATGCGCTCGAGCAGCTTGAAGTAGATCGGGAAGAGTCCCCAGATGACATAGGCAGTCAGGCCCAGGGCATAGCCCCGGCGGGGATTGGCGGTGGCCATCAGGCGTCCTTGGTTCGGCAGGTAGAAGGAAGCGCGCCATTTTAGGGCGCGCGCTGGCGCTTGTCTGTGACGTTGCGGTCGGCACCGGGTTCCGTGGCGGCATGGGAGGGCGGTCGCGGCAATGCTGCCCGGCGGCTGGCACACTGCACGCCGGTTTCCCAAGGAGTGCGCCATGACCGTCGTCGAACGCTACCTGCAAGGCCTGGAGCAGGCCCTGCCCCCCGAGTCCCGTCAGCGCCTGGGCCAGGCCCTGGGGGCCACGCCCGCCCAGCTGGAGGCGCTGCGTGCGGCCTATCCCCAGGTGCCCGACAGCCTGCTGGCGCTGCTCCGGCGCATCAACGGCACCTACTGGCAGGACCATGGCGGGGTCATGTTGCAGGAGCTGATCCTCGGCTCGGACGTGTTCGAGTACCCCTATTACCTGCTCTCGGTGGAGCAGATGCTCGCCGAGCGTCGCCGTACCGACAGCATCCTCCAGGTCTACGACGGCTACCTGGACGAGTTTCCGGAGCTGATCGGCGCCGGCATCGACCCGGCGCTACCGATGGATCGCCGCCTGTGCTTTTCCCACTGCATGAACAATGGCGGCACCTCGTTGCTGTACCTGGACTTCGACCCGGCGCCGGGCGGTGCGGTGGGGCAGGTCGTGCGCTTCCTGCACGACCCCGATTCCTACGCGGTGATCGCGCCGAGCTTCGAGCGCTACCTCGAACAATTGATGGAGGACGGCTACGCCTTCGTCTTCGACGAGGACGAGTGAGGCCCTCAGAACAGCCTGAGCGGCTCCTCGTCCAGGACCGCCAGTTGCTCGCGCAGGGTGAGCACCTGGTCGCCCCAGTAGCGTTCGCTGCCGAACCAGGAGAAATGCATGGGGAAGGCCGGGTCGTCCCAGCGGCGGGCGATCCAGGCGCTGTGGTGCATCAGGCGCAGGGCCCGCAGGCCTTCGATCAGCGGCAGCTCGCGGGGGTCGAAGTCGTGGAACTCCTGGTAGCCGTCCATCAGCTCGGAGAGCTGCCCCAACCGCTCCTGGCGTTCACCGGCCAGCATCATCCACAGGTCCTGCACGGCAGGGCCCATGCGGCAGTCGTCCAGGTCGACGACGTGGAACGCCTCGTCGCGGCACAGCAGGTTGCCCGGGTGGCAGTCGCCATGCAGGCGGATGGGGCTGTAGCGCACCTCGGCGAACAGTTTGTCGAGGCGCTTCAGCAGGTCGCGGGCCACCGATTCGTAGGCCGGCAGCAGGCCCTTGGGGATGAAGCCACCTTCCAGCAGCGTCTGCAGCGAGGCGTGGCCGAAGTTATCCACAGCCAGCTGCTCGCGGTGCTGGAACGGCCGGGTCGCGCCCACGGCGTGCAGGCGGCCGAGCAACTGGCCGAGGCGGTAGAGCTGGTCGAGGTTGCCCGGCTCCGGGGCGCGGCCGCCGCGACGGGGGAACAGGGCGAAGCGGAAGCCGGCGTGCTCAAACAGCGTCTCGCCCTCGCAGCGCAGGGGCGCCACCACCGGCACTTCGTGTTCCTCCAGCTCCAGGGTGAAGGCGTGCTCCTCGCGAATCGCGGCGTCGGACCAGCGCTCGGGCCGGTAGAACTTGGCGATGAGGGGCGCGCTGTCCTCGATCCCCACCTGGTACACGCGGTTCTCGTAGCTGTTCAGCGCCAGTACCCGGGCATCGCTGAGGTAGCCCAGGCTCTCCACGGCATCCAGGACCAGGTCGGGGGTGAGGGCGTCGAAGGGATGGGACATGGGGCGGCTCCAGCGGATGGGCGCACAGTCTAGCGGGTCGCGCGCCGGCCTGCCGAAACCACCGGGCTAGAGTGCCGTGCCCAGCAGCACCTGGCCGGGGTCGAACAGCACCCGCGCCAGCTGGCCGGGCTGCAGGCCGTCGGCGGCGAGGCGGGCCGGCTCGGCCAGGGCGCAGAGGGTCTGGCCGCTGCCCAGGGCGATGCGCACCTCGCTGGGGCCTTCCGCGTCGGGGACGATGGCCTCGATCCGGCCCTCAAGGGCGTTCAGGTGGGCATCCGCGGGCGCGTGCAGCGGGCGCACTTCCAGCCAGCCGGCCTTCATCAGTGCGACCACGCCGACACCCAGGGCCAGCTCCAGCTTCTCGGTGCTGTCGTGGGTGATCTGCGCCTTCAGCCGGGCGCCACCGGGCAGTTCCATCTCCACCAGGTCGTTGCGGCCGTGGGCCTGCAGGCCGACCACCTTGCCGCTGAGCTGGTTGCGCGCGCTGGTGCGCAGCATCAGGCGGCCCAGGCGCTCCAGGTCCTGTTCGTGCTCGGCGCTTTCCACCAGGCGTGCCTGCAGGCTTTCCAGGCGCTTGAACAGCGCCAGCAGGCGCTCACCCTCGGCGGACAGGCGCGCTCCGCCGCCGCCCTTGCCCCCCACGCTGCGCTCCACCAGCGGCTTTTCGGCGAGGTTGTTGAGCTCGTCGATCGCATCCCAGGCGGCCTTGTAGCTGAGGCCGGCGGCCTTGGCGGCACGGGTGATGGAGCCCTGGATGGCGATCTGCTCCAGCAGCGCCATGCGCTGGGGGCGGCGGGTCAGTTGCTGGGTGAGGGGGATCAGCTGGCTCATGGTGGTCGGGGCCCGGTGGACATGGCGCGCAGGCTGAGTGAGCGGGGCGCGGTCGTCAAGCGCCTGTCAGGGCACGCTGCCCGGCTTGGGCGTGCGGGCCAGGCAGTAGACGTCCACCCGTACGGCACCGGCGCGCTTGAGCAGGCGGGCGAGGGCGTGGGCGGTGGTGCCGGTGGTCAGCACGTCGTCCACCAGGGCCAGGTGCAGACCGGCGGGGCGCGCGCGGGGTGCCAGGGCGAAGGCCCGGCGCAGGTTGCGTCGCCGGGTGGCGGCATCCAGCCCTTGCTGGGCCGGGGTGTCCAGGGTGCGCAGCAGCCAGCCGGCCTCCACCTTCAGGCGCAGCGAGCGGCCGAGCCAGTCGGCGAGCATCTGCGCCTGGTTGAAACCCCGCGCCCGCTGGCGTGCCCGTGCCAGGGGCACCGGCAGCAGCAGGTCCGGCAGCGCTTGCCGGGTGTGCCGCAGGTGGTCGGCGAACAGCTCCGCCAGCAGGCGCCCGGCAGGCCAGTCGGCACGGTGCTTGAAACGGGTGACCAGGGCGTCGAGGGGGAAACTGTAGCGCCAGGGCATGCAGGCGCTGTCGAAGGCCGGTGGCCGCCGCTGGCATCCGCCGCAGAGCAGCCCGTCGGCCGGCAGGGGCAGGGCGCACTGGCGGCAATGGCCGGCCAGCCAGGGCAGGTCGAGCAGGCAGCCGGGGCAGATGGGGTGGACGTCATCGCCCTCCAGGGTGGCCAGGCACAGCTGGCAGCGGGCCTGGCTGCGCGCCAGGCGGCGAAGCCGGTGGAGGAGTCCGTCCATGGTGGTCCTTCGGGGTCAATGGATGAGCCAGCTCATCACCACCAGGCCGAGCAGGGTGAGGATGAGGCCGCTGATGATGCCCTTCCTCGCCAGGGCGCGGATGCCGGACACCAGCAGCATCAGTCCGATGAACAGCACGACGAAGCTGAACAGCGAGGTATCCATTCCGATGGCCCGTGCCAGACCGTGGAAGAAGTCGTCCATTGCCGACCAGATGCCGCCGAGCAACCCGGAGAGCAGGTCGACGATGAAGCGGATGGCGCGGCCCAGCACCTCGCCGAGCCAACCGAAGAAACCTTCTGTGCCCATGGTGGATCCTTGCGTGGGGGATTCGGCCATTGGATTCGTGGCGGCGACGGGGGTTCAGCGTCGCGGGCTGTTCACCTGCGGCGCCAGGAAGGAATGCCGGAAGTACTCGCGGAATGCCTGCATCGGCTCATTGAAGACGCGGTCCCGGCGCCAGGCGAGCCCGACGCTCATCGAGGGCACCGCGTCGGTCAGCGACAGGGTTTCGATGCGCCGTCCCTCCAGGGACCAGGGGCGGTAGACCAGGTCGGACAGGATGGCGACGCCCGAGCCGTTGGCCACCATGCTGCGAACCGCCTCCACCGAGCTGGTGCGGAGGATCACGTTGGGGCGGAATTCGGTGGCTTCCCAGTAGCGCAGGGCGGTCTGGTCCGCCTCGTCCACGGTCAGCAGGATGAAGGGCTCGGGGGCCACGTCGGCGAGCCCGACGGAGACCCGTTCGCTGAGCGGGTGGCGGTTCGGCAGCCACAGGCGCCGTTCGGAGCTGAACAGGGTCTCGGCGGCGATGTCCGGGTGGCGCAGGTTGGCGGTCAGCACCACCGCCATGTCCAGCGAGCCGTCCAGCAGGCCGCGCTCGATGGCCTGGCGCTCCTGCTCGTGGAGGTCGAGCCGGATGCCCGGGTACCACTGAGCCATGCGCTGCAGGTGGTAGGGCAGGAAGTAGCCCATCACCGTGTAGCTGGCGGCCACCTTCAGGCTGCCTTCGAGGCTGGTGTCCGGCAGTGGGCTCTTCAGGGCGTCCTCCACGCTGCGCTGGATCGAGTAGGCGTGGTTGAGGAAGTGTCGGCCGCTGTCGGTGAGGGTCATGCCCTGGGGGGAACGGATGAACAGGCTGACGCCGAGCAGGCTCTCCAGCTCCTGGATGGCACTGGTGACGGCCGACTGCGAGATGTTCAGGTGGATCGCCGCCTGGGATATCTGCCCGACTTCGGCGGTGGCGATGAAGTAGCGCACCTGGCGCAGGGTGAATGACATGGGAACGCCCTTGGGTATCGATTTTTCAGATATCAGTGTATCGAATAATAGATCTTCCCAATGCCTCGCCCCCGCTCTTAACGTCTCGCCATCGATAGTCGAGCGCACGAGGAGAGCAGCGGATGATCGAGGTCGACCTCAATTCGGACCTGGGCGAGGGTTTCGGGCCCTGGACCATCGGCGATGGTGTGGATGCCCAGCTGATGCCCCTGATCAGCAGCGCCAACATTGCCACCGGCTTCCACGCCGGTGACCCCAACATCATGTCGCGCACCGTCGAGCTGGCGAAGCAGCATGGCGTCGGGATCGGGGCTCACCCCGGCTTTCGCGACCTGGTGGGGTTCGGTCGCCGGCACATCGCGGCGCCTGCGACCGAACTGGTCAACGACATGCTCTACCAGCTGGGCGCGCTGCGGGAGTTCGCCCGCCTTCACGGGCTGGCGTTGCAGCACATCAAGCCCCATGGCGCGCTCTACATGCACCTGGCCCGCGACGAGGAGGCGGCTCGCCTGTTCGTCGAGACCTTGCAGCGCGTGGACCCGACCCTGTTGCTGTTCTGCATGGACGGTTCGGCCACCTGTCGCTGGGCCGAGGCCCTGGGCCAGCCGGTGGTGCGTGAGTTCTATGCCGACCGCGAGTACGACGTGACCGGCTCCATCGTGTTCATCCGCCGGGTCACCGCGTGGGACCCGGACCAGGTGGCCGAGAAAGTCCTGCGCGCCTGCCGCGAAGGGCAGGTGCGGACGGTGAATGGCCAGGACATCCCGATCCGCTTCGATTCGATCTGCATTCACAGCGACACACCCGGTGCTCTGGCGCTGGTCCAGCGCACCCGGGAGCGCCTGGCCGCTGCCGGGATCGCTGTACGCGCGCCCCGCTGAACCCCTGCCAACGCCTGCCCAGACAATGACGACAAGAGGAAAAGACATGGCTGAACATCAGGTACTTTCGCCGCTTCCCGGCACCTTCTATCGCAAGCCCGCCCCCGATGCCGCCGACTACGTGCGTGTCGGCGAGCGTGTTGACGTGGGCGCCGTGCTGGGGCTGGTGGAGGTGATGAAGCAGTTCTCGGAGCTGACCACCGAGGTCGCCGGCACGCTCGTCGCCTTTCACGTGGACGACGGTGATCCGGTAGAGCCTGGCCAGTTGCTGGCCGTGATCCAGAGCGACGACTGAGGAGGCTGGCCGATGACCGGTTCGATCCGAAAATTGCTGGTGGCCAACCGCGGCGAGATTGCCGTGCGCATCATCCGTGCGGCCCAGGGCCTGGGCATTCCCACCGTGGCAGCGTGCAGCGAGGCGGATGTCGATGCCTTGCCGGCCCGGCTGGCCGATGAGGTCCGGGTGATCGGCCCGGCGCGAGCCGACCGCAGTTACCTGAACGGCGAGGCGCTGATCGCGGCGGCCCTGGACAGCGGCGCTGATGCCATCCACCCCGGCTATGGCTTTCTCTCGGAGAACGCCGCGTTCGCCCAGGCCGTGGTCGAGGCCGGCCTGGTCTTCGTCGGCCCCGATGCCGCGACGATCCGCCAGATGGGCGACAAGGCCGAGGCCCGGCGCACCGCCAAGGCCGCTGGCGTGCCGGTGGTGCCCGGCTCGCCTGGCGAGCTGGACAGCCTCGAGGCGGCACTCGCCTGCGCCGTCGAGGTGGGTTACCCGTTGCTGATCAAGGCGTCGGCCGGTGGCGGTGGACGAGGCATTCGCATCGCCCACGATGCGGAAGAGCTTGCCCGCGAGTTTCCGCTGGCCCAGCGCGAGGCCCAGGCGGCCTTCGGCTCGGGCGCTGTGTACCTGGAGCGCTTCATCCGCCAGGCGCGGCACATCGAAGTGCAGGTGCTGGGGGATGGTCAGCACGCCGTGCACCTGTTCGAGCGCGAGTGCTCCCTGCAGCGTCGTCGGCAGAAGGTCTTCGAGGAGGCGCCGTCCCCGGCGCTCAGCGAGGCCCAGCGTGCGGCCCTGTGTGAAAGCGCGGTGCGCCTGGCCCGGCAGATCGGCTATCGCGGCGCCGGGACCCTGGAATACCTCTTCGATGCGGTGAGCGGCGAGTTCTTCTTCATCGAGATGAACACCCGCATCCAGGTGGAGCACCCCGTGACCGAGATGGTGACCGGGGTGGACCTGGTGCAGTGGATGCTGCGTATCGCCGGCGGCGAGCCGCTGTCCCTGTCCCAGGAGGCGATCCGCCTGCAGGGCGCCGCCCTGGAGATGCGCATCAATGCCGAAGACCCGGCCCGCAACTTCTTCCCCAGCCCCGGCGTGGTGCAGTCGCTGAGCTGGCCACAGGGGGAGGGCGTGCGCGTGGACAGCCATCTCTTCGAGGGCTACCGGGTGCCCGCCTACTACGACTCGCTGCTGGCCAAGGTGGTGGTGCAGGGCGCCGACCGCAACGAGGCGTTCGCCCGTGCCGAGCAGGCGCTGGCGGCGACCCGCCTGACCGGGATGGCCACCACCCTGCCGCTGCATCGCCTGCTGCTGGCGGACGCCGCCGTACGCGACGGGCAGTTCGATACCGGCACCCTGGAACCCTGGCTCGTCGAGCGTGCCGCCCTGCTGGCCGCTGCCGTGGAGGTCCCCCATGAACACTGAAGCCGTGCGCTACAGCTTCGGCGGAGATGAACACCTGTTCGCCGAAGTGTCCGAATCCATGTCCCTGCCGGCATTCTTCCGCGGCATGGCAATCACCCGCGCCCTGGAGCGCGAGGCCCTGCCCGGGGTGCTGGACATCTGCCTGGCCAACGCCTCATTCCAGGTGCGCTTCAACCCGGATGTGATCGCGCCGGAGGCGCTGCTGGAGCGGGTCCGGCAACTGGAGGCCCAGGCTGTTGCCGAACGCCGCCTGGAGACCCGCATCATCGAGATCCCGGTGCTCTACAACGACCCGTGGACGGCGGAAACCCTGATGCGATTCCGCGATCGCCACCAGGACCCGGCGTCCACCGACCTGGAATACGCCGCGCGCATCAATGGCTATGCCGACGTCCAGGCCTTCATCGAGGCCCACAGCGGCGCGCCCTGGTTCGTCTCCATGGTCGGCTTCGTCGCCGGGCTGCCCTTCATGTACCAGATGGTTGAGCGCGATCGGCAGTTGCAGGTGCCCAAGTACCTGCGCCCGCGCACCGATACGCCCCGGCTCACCCTGGGCCACGGCGGTTGCTTCGGCTGCATCTACTCGGTGCGCGGGGCCGGTGGCTACCAGATGTTCGGCGTGACGCCCGCGCCCATCTACGACCCCGAGCAGCGCCTCGATTACCTGCGGGACTCCATGGTGTTCTTCCGCTCCGGCGACATCGTGCAGTTCAAGGCCATCGACCGCGACGCCTATGACCGGGCGTTGGCCGAGGTCGAGGCAGGAACCTTCAGCCTGCGCATCCGTCCGGTCACCTTCGACCTGGGTGCGTTCATCCAGGACCCACGTGCGTGTACCCAGGCCCTGCAGGAGGTGCTCAATGATTAAGGTGCTGAAACCCGGGCTGGCGACATCGGTCCAGGATGCCGGTCGGGAAGGCCATTACCACCTGGGCATTCCACCCTCCGGCGCGCTCGACCAGTTCGCCCTGCGCGCCGCCAACCTGCTGGTGGGCAATGCGCCCACCGCCGCCCTGCTGGAGTGCACCCTGCTGGGGCCTCAGCTGGAGTTCCAGCGTGACGCCCTGGTCGCCGTCTGCGGCGCGCGCATGACGCCGCGCCTCGACGGTGAGGAAATGCCCCTGGACGCCGCGTTCCGGGTGCGCGCCGGGCAGGTGCTGGGCTTCGACTACCTGAAGGCGGGGGCGCGGGGGTATCTGGCCATCGAGGGCGGCATTGCGGTGCCCGAGGTGCTCGGCAGCCGGTCCACCTATGGCCTCGGGGCGATTGGCGGCCTCGAAGGGCGGCGCCTGGCAGCCGGTGATCAGCTCCCCCTGGGGCCCGCATCGGGACGTGGGCGCGAGGGCATGGCCCTGCCACGCTCGCTGCAGGACGAGGTCGGTGGCGAGATGACGCTGCGGGTGGTGCCAGGCCTTTATGTGCACCGCCTGACGCCGCAGGCGCTGGAGCAGTTCTTCGCCGACACCTGGACGGTGGGCTCCGAGGCCGATCGCACCGGCTACCGCTTCAAGGGCGGGACGCCGCTGGCGTTCGAGCCGCGCGAGCAGCCGTTCGGTGCCGGGTCCGATCCGTCGAACATCGTCGATGCCTGCTACCCCATCGGCTCCATCCAGGTGCCCGGCGGCCTGGAACCCATCATCCTGCACCGCGACGCCGTTTCCGGCGGGGGCTATGCCACCATCGGCACGGTCATCAGCCCGGACCTGGATCGCATGGCGCAGATGCAGCCGAACCAGAAGGCGCGCTTCGTCGCCGTCGACCTCGAGGAGGCCCTGGCCATCCGGCGCCAGTACAACCAGCGGTTGGAGCGCTTGCAGCGGTTCTTCCTCGACTGATCCTCACGGCCGCCCTCACCCGTGAACCGCCCCGATCCTTCGAGAGGGGCGGTTTTCTTTTGTTCATAAAATGCACAGTTGTAAACCTGTGTCCCGAATCTGGTTGACAGCGTCGAACCCGAAATTAAGATGCCCCTTAGCCTGAACGCCCGGTCTATCGGTCCGGGCCACTCCGACAAGAGGCGCCATCCAAGCGTCGTAGGAACCCTTCCCATGAGTGCAACCGCCGCCATCGCTACCCGCCACGACTGGACCCTCGCCGAGGTGAAGGCGCTGTTCCAGCAGCCGTTCAACGACCTGCTGTTCCAGGCCCAGACCGTGCACCGCGCGCACTTCGACCCGAACCGCGTTCAGGTCTCCACCCTGCTCTCCATCAAGACCGGCGCCTGCCCGGAAGACTGCAAGTACTGCCCGCAGTCCGGCCACTACAACACCGGCCTGGACAAGGAAAAGCTGATGGAGGTGCAGAAGGTGCTGGAGGCGGCCGCCGAGGCCAAGGCCATCGGCTCGACCCGCTTCTGCATGGGCGCGGCATGGAAGCACCCCTCGGCCAAGGACATGCCCTACGTGCTGGAGATGGTGAAGGGCGTGAAGAAGCTCGGCCTGGAGACCTGCATGACCCTCGGCCGCCTGGACCAGGAGCAGACCCGGGCGCTGGCGGATGCCGGCCTGGACTACTACAACCACAACCTGGATACCTCGCCGGAGTTCTACGGCAACATCATCACCACCCGCACCTACAGCGAGCGCCTGCAGACGCTGGCCTACGTGCGCGAAGCGGGGATGAAGATCTGCTCCGGCGGCATCCTCGGCATGGGCGAGTCGCTGGACGACCGCGCCGGCCTGCTGATCCAGCTGGCCAACCTGCCGGAGCATCCCGAGTCGGTGCCGATCAACATGCTGGTGAAGGTCAAGGGCACGCCCCTGGCCGAGGAACAGGACGTCGACCCGTTCGACTTCATCCGCACCCTGGCGGTGGCGCGGATCATGATGCCCCAGTCCCACGTGCGGCTGTCTGCCGGGCGTGAGCAGATGAACGATCAGATGCAGGCCCTGGCCTTCATGGCCGGCGCCAACTCGATCTTCTACGGCGAGAAGCTGCTGACCACCGCCAACCCCCAGGCGGACAAGGACATGCAGCTGTTCGCCCGCCTCGGCATCAAGCCCGAGGAGCGCGAGGAACACGCCGACGAGGTGCACCAGGCCGCCATCGAGCAGGCCCTGGTGGAGCAGCGCGATTCGCAGCTGTTCTACAACGCCGCCTCGGCCTGACGTTCGCCCGGTGGCGGGTGCTCGCGCCCGCCACCCCGTGCAACCCGATTCCCCGTAAGGCAGGTGTGCCGCCTGCCCGCTGCCGGTGAGCCATTGCGATGCCTTTCGATCTCGCCTCCCGCCTTGCCGCCCGCCGTGCGGAAAACCTCTACCGCCAACGCCCGCTGCTGGAAACGCCCCAGGGGCCCGAGGTGATTGTGGATGGCCGGCCGATGCTGGCCTTCTGTTCCAACGACTACCTGGGCCTGGCCGACCACCCCGAGGTGAAGGCCGCCTTCATGCGCGGTGTCGAGCGCTGGGGCGCGGGCGGCGGCGCCTCGCACCTGGTGATCGGCCACAGTGGCCCGCACCACGATCTGGAGCTGGCCCTGGCCGAGTTCACCGGGCGGCCGCGGGCGCTGCTGTTCTCCACCGGCTACATGGCCAACCTGGGCGCCGTGACTGCGCTGGTGGGCAAGGGCGACACCGTGCTGGAGGACCGCCTCAACCACGCGTCGCTGCTGGACGCCGGGCTGCTCTCCGGGGCGCGCTTCTCCCGCTACCTGCACAACGACGTCGCCAGCCTGGAGGGCCGGCTGGACAAGGCTGAGGGCAACACCCTGGTGGTGACCGACGGTGTGTTCAGCATGGACGGTGACCTGGCCGACCTGCCCGGCCTGTGTGCCGCGGCCCGCGCCCGGGGTGCCTGGGTGATGGTGGACGACGCCCACGGCTTCGGGCCCCTTGGTGCCCAGGGCGGCGGCATCGTCGAGCACTTCGGCCTGGGCCTGGAGGACGTGCCCGTGCTGGTGGGCACCCTGGGCAAGGGCTTCGGCACCGCCGGTGCCTTCGTGGCCGGCAGCGACGATCTGATCGAGAGCCTGATCCAGTTCGCCCGGCCCTACATCTACACCACCAGCCAGCCGCCGGCGGTGGCTTGCGCGACCCTGAAAAGCCTGGAGTTGCTGCAGCGCGAGCATTGGCGCCGCGAGCACCTGGATGCGCTGATCCGCCGCTTCCGCGAGGGCGCCGCCGAGATCGGCCTGGACCTGATGGACAGCCCCACGCCGATCCAGCCGATCCTGGTGGGTGACAGCGCCCGTGCGCTGCGGCTGTCGGCCCTGCTGCGCGAGCGCGGGCTGCTGGTCGGCGCGATCCGCCCGCCCACGGTGCCGGTCGGTGCCGCGCGCCTGCGGGTGACGCTCAGTGCCGCCCACAGCGAGGCGCAGGTGGAACGTCTGCTGGTGGCGTTGTCCGAAAGCTGGAAGCTGCTGGCCGAAGAAGGACAACCCGATGCGTGACCGACTGATCCTCATCCCCGGCTGGGCCCTGGGCCCGGCTGCACTCGAACCCCTGCGCGACGCCCTGGCCGAGCGCGCCCCGCACCTGGCGGTGCAGATCCAGCCGTTGCCGGAGCTGGACGACCCGGCCGCCTGGCTCGACGAGCTGGATGCACGCCTGCCCGGCGACAGCTGGCTGGCGGGCTGGTCCCTGGGCGGCATGCTGGCCGCCGAGCTGGCCGCGCGGCGGGATACGCACTGCCGGGGCCTGATCGGGCTGGCCGCCAATGCCTGCTTCCGCGCCCGCGACGATTGGCCGAGCGCCATGCGCGCCGATGTGTTCGGTGACTTCCAGGAGGCTTTCGGGCTCGACCCGGAGCTGACCCTCAAGCGCTTCCGCCTGCTGGTCAGCCAGGGCGCGCGGGACCCGCGCACTTTGGCGCGGCAGCTGCAGGTGACGCAGCCGGCCACCGAGCCGACGATCCTCGCGGCCGGCCTGCAGCTGCTGGCCGAGCTGGATACCCGCGCGGCCCTGGGCCGCTTCACCGGGCCGCAACTGCACCTGTTCGCCGGGCGCGACACCCTGGTGCCCGCCTCGGCGGCGGATGCCCTGCTGGAGGAGCTGCCGGATGTGGAGGTATCGGTGATCCCCGAGGCCAGCCACGGCTTGCCGGTGGAGTGCGCGGATGCCGTTGCGGCGGCGATGCTGGCGTTCATGTTCGAAGGTGACGATGTCTGAATTCCCCGTACCACCCGTGCCCGGCCTGCCGGACAAGCGCCAGGTGGCGGCGTCCTTCTCCCGCGCCGCCGCCAGCTACGACGCCGTGGCTGGCCTGCAGCGCCAGGTCGGTGCCGACTTGCTGGCGAGCCTGCCGGATGGCTTCGAACCACAGCGCTGGCTCGACCTGGGCTGCGGGACGGGGCACTTCTCCCGCCAGTTGGCGGAGCGCTTCCCTCGTGCCCTGGGCCTGGCCCTGGACCTGGCCGAGGGCATGCTCCAGCACGCTCGCCCGTTGGGTGGAGCAGCGCATTTCATCGCCGGTGACGCCGAGCACCTGCCGCTGGTCGATGCCAGCCTTGACCTGGTGTTCAGCAGCCTCGCCGTGCAGTGGTGCGAGGACTTCCCGGCGGTGCTGGCAGAGGCACGGCGGGTGCTTCGCCCCGGTGGCCTGCTGGTGTTCAGCAGCCTCTGCGTCGGCACCCTGCAGGAGCTGCGCGACAGCTGGCGCGAAGTGGACGGCTTCACTCACGTGAACCGCTTCCGCGCCTTCACCCACTACCAGGCGCTGTGCGCCGACAGCGGGTTGCAGGTGCTGCAACTGGAGCGCCGTCCCCACGTGCTGCACTTCCCCGACCTGCGCCAGCTGACCCACGAGCTGAAGGCACTGGGGGCTCACAACCTCAACCCTGGGCGCCCCGGCGGCCTGACCGGGCGAGCCCGCATGCGGGCGCTGGTCGATGCCTACGAACAGCGGCGCGAGGCCCTGGGGTTGCCGGCGACCTACCAGGTCGTCCACGGCCTGCTACGCAAGGAGACCTGAATGGGCGCTGCCTTTTTCGTCACCGGGACCGATACCGAGATCGGCAAGACCACCATCGCCTGCGGCCTGCTCCAGGCCGCCCGCAATGCCGGGCTGAGCACCGCCGCCGCCAAGCCGGTGGCCTCCGGCTGCGAGCGGACCGCCGAGGGGCTGCGCAACAGCGATGCCCTCGGCCTGCTGGCGGGCTGCAGCCTGCCGCTGCGTTATGAGGAGGTGAATCCCTTCGCCTTCGAACCGGCCATCGCACCGCATCTGGCGGCACGTGAGGCGGGGGGGCAGCTGGATGTCGAAGCGCTGGCAGGGCCGGTCAACGCGGTGCTGGCGCGCAACGCCGACTTCACTTTGGTGGAGGGGGCCGGTGGCTGGCGCGTGCCCCTGGCGGGTGGGGAGAACCTGTCTGACCTGGCGGTGCGCCTGGGCCTGCCGGTCATCCTGGTGGTGGGCGTGCGCCTGGGGTGCATCAACCACGCCGTACTGAGTGCCGAGGCGATCCAGCGGGACGGCCTGGTGCTGGCAGGCTGGGTGGCCAACATCGTCGACCCGGCCACTTCGCGGCTGGAGGAGAACCTCGCGACCCTCGCCGAGCGCCTGCCGGCGCCGTGCCTTGGGCGCGTGCCGCGCCTTGAGGTGCCGTCAGCCGAGGCCGTCGCCGCGCATCTGGAACTGCATCCGCTGAAGCTGCCGCTATAAGCCGTCGGTCGTCCATCGCGTTTTGTTTGTACGTTTTTTAAGCGGCATCTGCTTCAATTACGACGTGGTTCCCCTGGTTCGAGGTTGACGATGGAAATCTCAGGCAGTGCATTCAGCTACGGGCTCAACGCCTTGCAGTCCGGTCAGCAGCGTATCGACAAGGCCGCGTCGGATATCGCCAGCGCGCCGGTCCAGCGTTCGACCGATGCCCAGGCTGCGCGTACCGATGGTGATTCGGATGACCGCAGCAACGCCGACCTGGCTTCCAACCTGGTGGACCTGGACGTCGGCAAGTACCAGGCCCTGGCAGGCGCGAAGGTCGTGAAAACGGCCGACGAACTGCTTGGCACCCTGGTCGATACCAAGGCCTGAGCCCGGTCTCTCCATCTTCGCGGCGGAGGCCTGTGAGCGGGCTCAGGCGCGGAGGGCCTTATGCGGATCGGCAGTCTCGCTCTCGATCCCCTCGTCAGCATCACGCGCTCCCGTGCGTCGTCAGGGGCGGCGGGTGCTTCTCCATCGACTGCCCTCGAAACCCCCGGCCGTTCTTCTGGCACCTCTTCACGTTCGTCTGAGCAGGGTTCATCCAGCAAAAGCACCGAGCTGAGCCAGGAAGACCAGCAGCGCGTCGCCGAGCTGGTCAGTACCGATCGCAAGGTCCGTGCCCACGAGCAGGCACATGCCTCGGTTGGTGGCCGCTATGCCAGCGCCCCCAGCTATGACTTCGAACGCGGCCCCGACGGCCTCGACTATGCGGTCAGTGGTGAGGTCAGCATCGATGCCAGCCCGGTGGCCGATGACCCCGAGGCCACCCTCGTCAAGATGGATATCGTGCAGCGCGCGGCCCTCGCACCTGCCGACCCGTCCGCACAGGACCGCCAGGTGGCGGCACGGGCTGCCGGCCATGCCGCCGAGGCTCGGGTTGAGCTCGCCCGGCTGCGCCTGGAAGAGGCAAACGGTGAGCGCGATGCCAACGCGACGCAGCCCTCCAGCACGGCCAATGCCCCCAGCGACCTGAGTCTCTACGCACAAATTGCCCAACCGGAACAGAGCCCGCCCCTGCTGGACACCCGTGCCTGACGGCACCGCGTGGATGCTTGACAAGGGTCTGTGCGAAACGTATGTTTCAAACACCTGTTTGATTGCGGGCGGCACCCTGCAGCCGGCAACGACTACCGTGAAGTTGTAAGCGACCGATTCACCGGTCACCTAACTAGGAACCACCGTAGAGGTTTACCGCTATGCCTGATTACAAGGCCCCCTTGCGTGATATCCGCTTCGTTCGCGATGAACTGCTTGGCTACGAAGCGCACTATCAGAGCCTGCCTGGCTGCCAGGACGCCACCCCGGACATGGTCGACGCCATCCTCGAGGAAGGCGCCAAGTTCTGTGAGCAGGTGATCGCTCCGCTGAACCGCGTCGGTGATACCGAAGGCTGCACGTGGTCCGCCGAGGGCGTTAAGACCCCGACCGGTTTCAAGGAAGCCTACAAGCAGTTCGTCGAAGGCGGCTGGCCGAGCCTGGCCCACAACGTCGAGCACGGCGGCCAAGGCCTGCCGGAGTCCCTGGGCCTGGCCATCAGCGAGATGGTCGGTGAAGCCAACTGGGCGTGGGGCATGTACCCCGGCCTGTCCCACGGCGCGATGAACACCATCGAGCAGCATGGCACCGACGAGCAGAAGCACACCTACCTGACCAAGCTGGTTTCCGGTGAGTGGACCGGCACCATGTGCCTGACCGAGCCGCATTGCGGCACCGACCTGGGCATGCTGCGCACCAAGGCCGAGCCCCAGGCCGATGGCACCTACAAGGTGTCCGGCACCAAGATCTTCATCTCCGCTGGCGAACACGACATGGCCGACAACATCGTCCACATCGTGCTGGCCCGCCTGCCCGATGCCCCTGCGGGCACCAAGGGCATCTCCCTGTTCATCGTGCCGAAGTTCATGCCGACCGCCGAAGGCGGCGTCGGTGCGCGCAACGCCGTGACCTGCGGTTCCATCGAGCACAAGATGGGCATCCACGGCAACGCCACCTGCGTGATGAACTTCGACGGCGCCACCGGCTTCCTGATCGGCCCGGCGAACAAAGGCCTGAACTGCATGTTCACCTTCATGAACACCGCTCGCCTGGGCACCGCGCTGCAAGGCCTGGCCCACGCCGAGATCGGTTTCCAGGGTGGCATCAAGTACGCCCGCGAGCGTCTGCAGATGCGTTCCCTGACAGGCCCGAAAGCGCCGGACAAGGCCGCTGACCCGATCATCGTCCACCCGGACGTGCGTCGCATGCTGCTGACCATGAAGGCCTTCGCCGAAGGCAACCGCGCCATGGTGTACTTCACCGCCAAGCAGGTGGACATCGTCAAGTACAGCCAGGACGAGGAAGAGAAGAAAGCCGCTGATTCCCTGCTGGCTTTCCTGACCCCCATCGCCAAGGCCTTCATGACCGAAGTCGGCTTCGAAGCCGCCTCCCACGGCATGCAGATCTACGGTGGCCACGGCTTCATCAGCGAGTGGGGCATGGAGCAGAACCTGCGTGACTGCCGCATCTCCATGATGTACGAGGGCACCACCGGCGTTCAGGCGCTCGACCTGCTGGGCCGCAAGATCCTCATGACCCAGGGCGAAGCGCTGAAAGGCTTCACCAAGATCGTCCACAAGTTCTGCCAGGCCAACGAGAGCAACGAAGCCGTCAAGGAATTCGTCGAGCCGCTGGCCAAGCTGAACAAGGAGTGGGGCGAGGTCACCATGAAGGTCGGCATGGCCGCCATGAAGGACCGCGAGGAAGTCGGTGCCGCTTCGGTGGACTACCTGATGTACTCCGGCTACGCCTGCCTGGCCTACTTCTGGGCCGACATGGCTCGCCTGGCTGCCGAGAAACTGGCTGCCGGCGAAGGCGACGCCGCCTTCTACAAGGCCAAGCTGCAGACCGCGCGCTTCTACTTCAAGCGCATCCTGCCGCGTACCCGCACCCACGTGGAAACCATGCTGTCCGGCGCCAGCAACCTCATGGACCTGGCCGAAGAAGACTTCGCCCTGGGCTACTGAGTTCTGCGCGTCTAGAAGGAGCCCGCCTCTCGGCGGGCTTCTTCATTTCCGGTCCCCTGCCGGGCACCGTGCGTCGTCCGGCTGAGTGCCAGTGATCGGCGGAAGTGCCATCATATGGCCTGCTTTCCAACCAGTCGGACCCAGACGCGTGCGGACACTCCCGTCATTCCGCTTCAGCCATTTCCTGCCGCCGCTGGCCCTGGTGCTCGGCGGTGCGGTGGCGGGGACCCTGGCGGACATGAACGAGTTCTTCGTCTCCCTGTTCAACGTCCTGCCCACCCTGCTGCTGTTGCTAGGCGGCTCGTTCTGCGCCGCCTATGGGCGCCTTCGCCAGCTCTTCCTGCTGGCCTCGATCTACATCGGCTACTACCTGCTGGACACCCAGGTCGACTACTTCCAGGCCGAGCGCGTGGTGCGGGAGGATGCGGCCCTGGTGTTCCACCTCACCAGCCTGGTGCTGCCGCTGCTGTTCGGCCTGTTCGGCTGCTGGCAGGAACGCACCCACCTGCTGCAGGACTTCGTCGCCCGCAGCGCTGTCCTGCTGGCCACCCTCGGCGTGGTCATGGCCCTGGGGCGGAGCTACCCCGAGGCGATGCTGGCCTTCGTCACCCCCGTGCGCTGGCCGCTGCTGCACGGCAGCTGGATGAGCCTGGTGCAGCTCTCCTACTTCGCCTTCGTCATCGCCCTGCTGGCCCTCGGCATCGCCTACCTGCGCCAGCCCCGGCCGCAGCACGCCGCACAGGTGATCGCCCTGGCGGGGCTCTGGTGGATGCTGCCGAAGGTGTTCATCCTGCCCCACGCCCTGCATGCGATGACCAGCCTGACCATGCTCGCCCTGACCGCCTCGGTGGCCCACGAGGCCTACCAGATGGCCTTCCGCGACGAACTGACCGGCCTGCCGGGGCGTCGCGCGCTCAACGAACGGCTGCAGCGGTTGGGGCGCAACTACGTGCTGGCCATGACCGACGTGGACCACTTCAAGAAGTTCAACGACACCTACGGCCACGACGTCGGCGACCAGGTGCTGCGCATGGTCGCCAGCCAACTGCGGCGGGTCGGCGGGGGCGGCAAGGCCTACCGCTACGGCGGCGAGGAATTCACCATCGTCTTCGCCGGCAAGAGCATGGAAGAATGCCAGCCCCACCTGGAGGCCGTGCGCGAGGCCATCGAGCGTTATGCCCTGCACCTGCGTGACCGCGACAGCCGGCCGAAGAACGACCAGCAGGGCCGTGCCAAGCGCGGTGCGGCGGCGGCCCAGAGCGTCTCGGTGACCATCAGCATCGGCGTGGCCGAACGCGACGCTGAGCAGCGCACCCCGGAAGAGGTGATCAAGGCCGCCGACCAGGCGCTGTACAGCGCCAAGAGCGCCGGGCGCAACCGCGTCTTCCTCCACGGCCAGGCGCGTCGGGGCGCCGTGCGGGTGCGCCAGCCGGCCACCTGAACGGCCGGTTATGGCGCTGCATTCAGCGCCCGCAGCGTCGTTGTCGAGGGGGCGCCCAGCCTTTAGGGTCCGGAGATTGGCGCCGAGCCTGGCGCAGCCAAGGAGACCCTGCCATGCCCGAGTACAAGGCCCCCCTGCGCGACATGCGCTTCCTCACCGACGAGCTGTTCGACTTCCCCGCCACCTACACCGCCATCGGCGCCAGCGATGCCAGCCCCGACATGGTCGCCGCGATCCTCGAAGAAGGCGCCAAGTTCTGCGAGCAGGTGCTCTCGCCGCTGAACCGCTCCGGTGACGAAGAGGAATGCCAGTGGAAGGATGGCGTGGTCACCACACCCAAGGGCTTCAAGGAAGCCTTCTCCCAGTACGTCGAGGGCGGCTGGAACGGTCTCTCCGCCGATCCCACCTACGGTGGCCAGGGCCTGCCGCACTCCCTCGGGCTGATCGTTAGCGAGATGGTCGCCTCGGCCAACCAGTCCTGGGCCATGTACCCGGGCCTGACCCATGGCGCCATGTCCGCCATCCATGCCCACGGCAGCGAAGAACAGAAACAGACCTACCTGACCCGCCTCACCGAAGGCCGCTGGACCGGCACCATGTGCCTCACCGAGCCCCACTGCGGCACCGACCTCGGCATCATCAAGACCCGCGCCGTGCCCCAGGCCGATGGCAGCTATGCCATCTCCGGCACCAAGATCTTCATCTCCGCCGGCGAGCACGACATGAGCGAGAACATCGTTCACCTCGTCCTGGCCAAGCTGCCCGACGCCCCCGCCGGCACCAAGGGCATCTCCCTGTTCATCGTGCCCAAGTTCCTGCCCCGAGGAGACGGCATCGGCGAGCGCAACGCCGTGTCTTGCGGCTCCATCGAACACAAGATGGGCATCAAGGCCTCCGCCACCTGCGTGATGAACTTCGACAGCGCCACCGGCTTCCTCATCGGCGAGGCCAACAAGGGCCTGAACTGCATGTTCACCATGATGAACCACGCCCGCCTGGGCACCGGCATGCAGGGCCTCTGCCTCGGCGAGGCCAGCTACCAGGGTGCCGTGCGCTACGCCACCGAACGCCTGCAGATGCGCGCCCTGACCGGGCCCAAGGCGCCGGACAAGCCCGCCGACCCGATCATCGTCCACCCGGACGTGCGCCGCATGCTGCTGACCATGCGCGCCTTCAACGAGGGCAACCGCGCCCTGGCGTACTTCACGGCCCAGCAACTGGACATCGCCCACGGCGCCGAAAGCGCCGAGGAGCGCGAGCAGGCCGAGAACCTGCTGGCCTTCCTCACCCCCATCTGCAAGGCCTTCATGACCGAGACCGGCCTCGAAGCCACCAACCTCGGCATGCAGGTGTTCGGCGGCCACGGCTACATCCGCGAGTGGGGCATGGAGCAACTGGTGCGCGACTGCCGCATCGCCCCCATCTACGAGGGCACCAACGGCATCCAGGCCCTCGACCTGCTGGGCCGCAAGGTCCTGGGCAGCCAGGGCAAGCTGCTGATGGGCTTCACCAAGCGTGTCCACCAGTTCTGCCAGGCCCAGGCCGAGCACCCGCAACTCAAGGCCCAGGTGGCGCAACTGGCCGACCTCAATCGCCAATGGGGCGAACTGACCCAACGCATCGGCATGGCGGCGTTGAAGAACCCCGACGAAGTCGGCGCCGCCTCCGTGGACTACCTGATGTACAGCGGCTACATCGTGCTGGCCTACTTCTGGCTGCAGATGGCGGTGGTCGCTCGCCAACAGCTGGACGCCGGCACCGGCGAAGCCGCCTTCTACGAAGCGAAGCTGCTCACCTGCGACTTCTACTTCAAGCGCTTGCTGCCCCGTACCGCCGCCCACAAGGCCGCCGCAGAAGCCGGCAGCGACTGCCTGATGGCCCTCTCCGCCGAGCAGTTCGCCCTCTGACGGCCTATCGTCAGAACGACCGGGCCCGCCGCGTGCGGGCCTTTTCACAAGGGGCAATTTGTGTGACCCGTATATTTTATATGGTCACACACTGACCCTATGTGTCTGTCGAGTTGTTCGGATACACTGCCGGCCTGTTCCGTGAAACCGGCCTGACCGGCCACCTGAGAGTTCCTGCGAGGTTTGCACATGGCTGACTACAAAGCGCCCCTGCGCGATATGCGCTTCGTCCTCAATGAAGTCTTCGACGTCGCCAAGCTCTGGTCCGAAATGCCAGCCCTGGCCGAGGTGGTCGATGCCGATACCGCGTCGGCGATCCTGGAAGAGGCCGGCAAGGTCACCAGCGGCGTCATCGCGCCGCTGAACCGTTCCGGCGACGAAGAAGGTTGCCAGTGGAACGACGGCCGCGTGAGCACCCCGGCCGGCTTCCCCGAGGCCTACCGCACCTACGCCGAAGGCGGCTGGGTCGGCGTCGGTGGCGATCCGGTGTTCGGTGGCATGGGCATGCCCAAGGTCATCTCCGCCCAGGTGGAAGAGATGGTGAACTCCGCCAACCTGTCCTTCGGCCTCTACCCGATGCTGACCGCCGGTGCCTGCCTCTCCATCAACGCCCACGCCAGCGAAGAGCTGAAGCAGAAGTACCTGCCGAACATGTACGCCGGCACCTGGGCAGGCTCCATGTGCCTCACCGAGCCCCATGCCGGTACCGACCTCGGCATCATCCGCACCAAGGCCGAACCCCAGGCCGACGGCAGCTTCAAGATCACCGGCACCAAGATTTTCATCACCGGTGGCGAGCACGACCTGACCGAGAACATCATCCACCTGGTGCTCGCCAAGCTCCCCGACGCACCGGCCGGTCCCAAGGGCATCTCCCTGTTCCTGGTGCCCAAGGTGCTGGTGAACGAAGACGGCTCCCTGGGCGAGAAGAACAGCCTGTCCTGCGGCTCCATCGAGCACAAGATGGGCATCAAGGCCTCCGCCACCTGCGTGATGAACTTCGACGGCGCCACCGGCTGGATCGTCGATGCACCGAACAAGGGCCTGGCCGCGATGTTCACCATGATGAACTACGAGCGCCTGGGCGTCGGCATCCAGGGCCTGGCCACCGGCGAGCGTTCCTACCAGAGCGCCATCGAGTACGCCCGCGAGCGTATCCAGAGCCGCGCCCCGACCGGCCCGGTCGCCAAGGACAAGGCCGCCGACCCGATCATCGTCCACCCGGACGTGCGCCGCATGCTGCTGACCATGAAGGCCTTCAACGAAGGTGGCCGTGCGTTCTCCAGCTACGTGGCCCTGCAACTGGACACCGCCAAGTACAGCGAGGACCCGGTGGTGCGCAAGCGCGCCGAGGAACTGGTCGCCCTGCTCACCCCGGTGGCCAAGGCCTTCCTGACCGACCTCGGCCTGGAAACCACCGTCCACGGCCAGCAGGTCTTCGGCGGCCACGGCTTCATCCGCGAGTGGGGCCAGGAGCAACTGGTACGCGACTGCCGCATCACCCAGATCTACGAAGGCACCAACGGCATCCAGGCCCTGGACCTCGCCGGCCGCAAGGTGGTGGGCAGCGGCGGTGCGTTCTACAAGCACTTCGCCGACGAGGTGAAGGCCTTCGCCAGCGGCGCGTCGGCCGAACTGGCCGAGTTCACCGAGCCGCTGAAGGCCGCCATCGCCAACCTGGACGACCTCACCGCCTGGCTGCTGGAAAGCGCCAAGACCAACCCCAACGAGATCGGCGCCGCTTCCGTGGAGTACCTCCAGGTCTTCGGCTACACCGCCTATGCCTACATGTGGGCACTGATGGCCCGCGCCTCCCTCGGCAAGGAAGGCCAGGACGAGTTCTACGCCAGCAAGCTCGGCACCGCGCGCTTCTACTTCGCCCGCCTGCTGCCGCGCATCCACTCCCTGACCGCCTCGGTCAAGGCCGGCAGCGACTCGCTCTACCTGCTGGACGCCGCGCAGTTCTAAGGCGCAGCGTGAATGAGGAAGCCCCGCCTTGGCGGGGCTTTTTCATATCCGCGCCAAGGGGCGCCTGATCCATTCCGGCAGCAACGGCCCCCGGCGCCGGAAGGCCGCCTCCAGCTCCTCCAGCCCAATGCAGCGCGCCGTGGCCGTCGGCGCCAGAGCGGCCCGCAAGGCGCGCCAGGCTCCCAGGGGCAAGACACCGGGTGCATCCAGTCGCCGGTGGCGGTGCTGCTCCAGGGCCTGGCGGGCGTCCAGCCGGCCATAGGGGTGGTGCCCCGTCGCCAGTTCGTAGAGCACGCAGGCCAGTGCGTAAAGGTCACTGGCTGTGCTCGGCTTGTCGCCGTCGAGCAGTTCCAGGGCGGCGTAGCGGGGTGTCCAGGCGCCGATCCGTTCCCGTGCCAGGGTGGGCAGGCCGCCGTCGGCGTGGGCCAGGCCGAAGTCGAACAGCCGTGGCCCCGCGTCGGTGAGTATCACGTTGCTCGGCTTCAGGTCGCCGTGCACCACACCACAGTGGTGAGCGTGGGCGACGGCACCGAGCAGCGGCACGGCGATCTCCCGCAGTTCCAGCCAGGGCAGCCCGGTCGGACGGTCACAGAGCAGGTGATCCAGGGGCAGCCCTTTGAGCAGCTCCTGGGTGATGAAGGCACGCCGGCAGGCGGTGTCCACCTCGAAGGCGTGCAAGCGGACGATGGCCGGATGACGCAGGCGTACCGCCAGGGCGTACTCGCTGTAGAGCAGCGCGCTGGCATCGGGGATGGTGGCGAACTCCTCGTTCAGCAGCTTCACCGCCACCCAGGGCGACGGTTCGCCGAACTGTTCCCACAGCAGGTCCCGTGCCCGGTACACCGAGCCCATGCCGCCGATGCCCAGCAGGCGCTCCAGGCGGTAGCGTCCGTTGAGCACGGTCGGCAGTTCGCCGAGGTCGGCCGCCGGCGCGCTGTTGGCACAGGCGAAGCCCTCGTGCGATGCCGGCGTGATGGCCGGGCGTGGCTTGCGGCGGCGTCTGGCTTTGCTCATCGGCGCGCCACCACGGCGGTGATGTTGTCCGGGGCCGCCCCCTGCAGGGCCTGCTCGAAGAGCTGCTCGAGGGTGGCGATGGGCGAGGCGAGGCTGAGGGCCTGGCTCAGGGCCACCTCGTCCAGCTCGCGGTACAGCCCGTCGCTGCAGAGCAGGAAGGTGTCGCCGGGGTGCAGCTCCAGCTCCAGCACATCCAGGGCGAAGGCACCGTCACCGCCCAGGGCACGGGTCAGGGCATGGGCGGACGGATGTCGACCGGCCTGCTCCGGGCTCATGCCCTGGTCCTCGATCAGCTCGCGCAGCAGCGAGTGGTCGCGGGTGAGCTGGTAAAGGCAGCCCCAGCGCCACAGGTAGCAGCGGCTGTCCCCGGCCCACACGCAGGCGGCGCGGCTGCCCTCCACCAGCAGGGCGGCCACCGTGCTGCCCATGATCCTCCGCTGGCCGTCGGTGACGGTGAGTTCGTCTGCCAGCCTGCGGTTCAGCCAGTGCAGGTGGCGGCGCAGGTGCTGCAAGCGGTTGGCGAAGTCCCCCGAGGCAGGCAGCTCGGCCAGGCTTTCCACCACCAGGCGGCTGGCGCGGTCACCGGCGTGGTGGCCGCCCATGCCGTCGGCCACCACCCACAGGCCCTGCCCCGGGCTGTCCAGGAAGGCGTCCTCGTTGCGCGCCCGCACCTTGCCAGGGTGGGTACGGGCGGCGCTGGTCCAGGCGGCGCCCGGCATCAGAGGCTCACCGGCAGGCGGAAGGCACGCAGCATGCCGAGGTCGAAGGGGTTCGGAGAACGCTGGCTCTGCACCAGGTAGTGAGCCCGCAGGCCGTCGACTTCCGCCTTGAGCATCAGCACGTCGCGGCCGCTGTGGTATTCGGCCTGCATCTGGTCGAAGAGGCGGAACAGCGACCAGGGGCCGGTGTTGCGCTCGACGCCGATGCGCCGCCCGCTGAGCTCCTCCAGCACCAGGCTGCTGCGCCCTTCCTCGGCTTCGGTTGGCCACTTGAAGGACATGGGCACGATGGGCCCATGGCGGTACTCCATCAGCCGGTCGCCGAAGCGGAACTCCGCACGGCTCAGGGCCGGGTCGATGGAGTAGGGCTCCAGGCGGAAGCGCACCTGCGGCTCGTTGGGGTTGTCGGCGAAGAAGCTCAGGCGGATGGCCTGGGCGTTGGCCATCTGGTCGAGGAAACCACGGGCGATGGGCAGGCTGCCGCCGTCCACCGAGCGCACGCGGTACTCGCCGGGCGTGCCGATCACGAAGGGCTTGAGGTAGGTATCGAAGAAGCGCTCCGCCAGGCCCTGGGTCTTGAAGAACTCGCGGAAGTCGCTCAGGGCGACATCACTGTGGCTGCGCGGGTTGAACGGGTAGCGCTTGTCCAGGGCCTTCAGGTAGAAGCCGTACAGCTCGCTCTGGTAGCGCTGGTTGAGGTACTGGTGGGCACCGCTGAGGATCAGGTGCCAGCTTTCCCCCGCCATCATCGCCAGCCAGCCGCCGATCGGCTGGGGCAGCCGCGAGGCGCTGCTGCGCAGGTTGGCCAGGGCGTCGCTCTGGCCGCCCATGCGGTTGCGCGCGAGGTCGAAGGCGGCCTGCTCCGGCTGGCTGGAGCGGGCCAGCGTGGCCAATTGCAGCTGCAGTTCGTTGAGCGCACGCATGACTGGGACCAGGTCGGCTGCGGCGCCGCCGTTGTCGTCCAGCAGCAGGTGCAGGGCTTCGAAGCGGCGCTCCATGGTTAGCCGCGCAGTGTCCGGCAGGTTGCTGGCCAGGGCATCCCGGGCTTTCTCCGCGACGGCGGCGACCTTGCCCAGGGCCCCATCGGCCTTGGCGCCTTCGGCGGGTGCCTCGGGGGTGGCGTCGGCGATGCCGGGCAGGCGGGTGTGCTCGCGCACCTCCACCAGCAATTGCAGCAGCGGCGAGTTGGCTGCGGTCAGCCCGGCCAGTTGCTCGGCACCCTGGTAGGTGTCCAGCAGGGGCTCCAGCTTCAGGCGGTTGATCGCCTCGCTCCAGTGGTTGGCGTAGTCGCGGAAGTACAGTTGCTGCAGCTCGACCATCAGGCGGCCGAGGTCCTGCATGCTGAGGTTGCCGCCTTCGCCCATCACCCAGTTGTCCCGCAGCAGCTCACGCACGGTGGGCAGGCCCTTGGCGGAGAAGAACTGCTGGTAGCCCTGGCGGGTGTAGAAGCCCGGGATGCGGTAGTCGGTGCCGGAGAACAGCGCGCCCTGTGGCCCCAGGCGCTGGGCGAAGCTGTACTCCGGCAGGCTGCGGGCCTGGTCGCGGAGTACGCGGTAGACCACGGCGGCCAGGGATTCGCTGCGCAGGCGCTGGCGGGCCTGGGCCACCAGGGGCTCGTTCAGCGGGTGGACGAAGGGGCGCGCCAGCAGGCGGTCGAGGTGCTCGGTCAGCGCGGCCTGGGTTGCGGCATCGCCGCCGTAGCGCAGCGACCATTCGGCCTGCAGCTGGCTCTTGAGGAAGGCCGCGTCGCGCCGTTCCGGCAGGTTCAGCATGAGGTAGGCGCGCAGGCTGGCCAGCAGGCGCTCGCGGTTGCCCAGGCTGGCGCGTACCTGGCCCTCCAGGCTGGTGGCGATGCGCGGCAGCAACTGCTGCTCCAGGGCGCGGCCGTAGGCGTCGTCGAGCACGGGCTGGCTGCGTCCGCCCTGGTAGAGGCCGTTGTGCTCCAGCAGCGAACGCTCGGCGGCGCTGGGGAATACGCGGGTGGCGGCGAAGCTGTGGTCCAGCAGCGTGAGGGCGGCGCGGGCGTCTTCGCGAGGGTCGAGCAGGGCCTGTTGGGTCTCGATCACCCGACCATGGTCGCGCACGGCCTCCAGGCGCTGGTGGTTGCTGCTGAAGCCCGCCGCCCAGGCCAGGCCGAACAGCGCCACGCAGCCGAACGCGCCGGCGTAGAGCCCGCGCTGGCCCCAGTCGATGCGGCGCTTTTCGCGTGGATCGAGCCCGGCCAGGTCGGCCTCCGGGAAGATCACCTGGCTGAACAGCTGGTGGATGAAGCGCGCACGCCCCCCGCGCAGGGTGGGCAGGGCACTGCTGCGCAGGCCCAGGTTGGCGCCGACCCGGGCGGTGCTTTCGTCCAGCTCCTGGAGCAGGTGCGGCGCGCTGGTGAAGTAGAAACCGCGCAGCAGGCTGGCGCGCTGGTAGCGGTTGCCGGTGAAGGCCATGTCGATGAACACGCACAGCGGTTCGCCGATCCGCCCGAGCTGGGTGGGGAAGTCGAGGATGCGCCCCCGCCGGCCGGTGTCCCGCTCCTGGTGCATGCGGGTGATGACCTGGCTGGTGAGGCGCCGCAGCAGGGCTTCGAACTCCTGGCGCACCACCTGGCCGCTGGTGCCGTTCTGCCCCTCGCGGAAGGTGGCGCCGAGGATCTGGTCGCTCTCCTCGCGGGACAGGTGGTCGAAGAACTCGTCGAAGCCGGGCAGGGTATCGGCCTTACCGAGGACCAGGTAGACGGGCACTTCCGCATGCAGGCGCTGGTGGATCTCCTGCAGGCGCTTGCGGACCTGCCGCGCCAGGGCGTCCAGGGCCTGCTCGTCGCCGCTCGCCAGCAGGTCGAGGGGCAGGTTGACGATCACGCCATTGAGCGGGCGGGTGCGACGGCGCTTGCGCAGCAGGGCCAGCAGGCTGTTCCAGGCGCCGCCGTCCACCTCCGGATCACCCTGGGTGAGGTAGCGCCCGGGGCTGTCGATCAGCACGCCCTGCTCGGCGAAGTACCACTCGCAATAGCGGGTGCCGTGGGTGTCGCGGGTGAGGGTGCGGTCGTTCTGGTTGAGCGGCAGGTCCAGCCCGGAGAAGTCCAGCAGGGTGGTCTTGCCGCTGCCCTGGGGGCCGAGCACCAGGTACCAGGGCAGGTCCCGGCGGCGCTGTTCGCCCTGGCCCTTGTACAGGCTGGAGCGCTGCACGGTGCGCAGTGCGTCCTTGAAGCGGGCGGCGAGTTCGCGCTGTTCCTCGCTGGCCTCCTCCTCACGGCGCAGTTGCTCCTGGCCGTCCTCGGTGGCCTGTTGCGCTTCGCGCTTGCGGGCACCTCGCCAGGTGCTGAAGACGATGAACAGCCCCCAGGCGAGGAACAGTACGGCGATGCTCAGCAGCCGGCTGCCGGCGTCTTCCCACGGCTTGTGGTCGGCGATGCCGAGCAAGGGGCCGGCGAACCACACCAGCAGGGCCAGCATCAGCACCAGCAGCAGGCTCCAGACCCAGGTCCGGCGCAGTACGGCGCCGAGCTTCTTGAAGAAATCTTTCATGACACGGTCCCTGTGTTACGGCGTGAGGTCCAGTGGGCCGGAGGCGGCCGGGAGGAAGGGCTGCAGCACGGCTTCGCGCTGATCGTCGAGCACCCAGGCGAAGCCGGCGTAGATGGCCAGCAGGCAGGCCAGGGTGAGGGCTGCCACCAGCCAGGCCGGGACGCTGCGTACCAGGCCGCGCCCGGGCTCCTGCAGGCCCTGCCATTGGGGCGACAGCTCGCGGGGCACGTCGCCGCGCAGGTGGCGGATCTGCCGGTAGAGGCTGTCGCGGATGGCCTCCAGTTCGAGCATGCCGCGGGCCGCCACCCGGTACTTGCCCTCGAAGCCCAGGGCCAGGCAGAGGTACATCAGCTCCAGCATGGCCAGGTGCTTGACCGGGTTGCGGGTCAGGCGGTCCAGCAACTGGAAGAACTTCTCGCCGCCGAAGGTTTCGTTGTGGAACTGGCTGAGCAGGCTCATCTGTGCCCAGGTGCTCTGGTCGCCCCAGGCAGTGGTGACCACGGCTTCATCCAGCACGGTGCAGAGCACGTAGCGGGCGGCCATCACATCGCCGTTCTCCAGGCCTTCCTGCAGGGCGTGCTGCTCGAACTGGCGGACGCCGTCGGCCAGCGCCTGGTTGAGGACGGCGAGGTCCTCCCCCTGCTGGCTGTGCTTGAGCCGCACGATCTCCGACAGCAGGCTGGCGGCGGCGGAGACCAGCGGGTTGAGGCTGATGTTGAAGGCCTCGGCCGGTCGCAGCCGGGCGGCATGCACCATGCGGCTTTCCAGCTGTTCGAGGCGCGGGGCGTCGGCCAGGTCGGTGAGGGGGCCGCGATGGGGGGCGTCGCTGCGGCGGTCGAGCAGGACGGTGCGGTCGTCCTGTGGATAGTCCATTTCCTTGTGCATGCGCTCAGTTCCTGATGGCCCAGAACTTCAGGTCCAACCCGGCGAATTCGCCGGATACGTGGAAGGCGAAGCCGCCGGAACGCTCCAGTTGGCTGCGCTCCTCCGCGGTGATTTCCAGGACGAAGTAGGTCTTGTTGGCGTGGAAGGGGATCTGCCGGGGCGCCACGGGCAGCGGGCGCACGCGGATGCCGGGCAGGTGCAGGTTGACCAGTTGGCGGATCTGCTCCACCGCGCCGGCCTTGAGGTGCGAGGGCAGGTTCTGGCGCAGTTCCTCGGGCTCGCACTGCGCGCTGGCGGCGAGCACGAAGGAGGAGGTGGAGAGCAGCGTGTGGTCCTTCAGCGGCGACACGAGGATGCCGTACTGGCGCTGCTGCAGGGCCAGTTCGATGGCGTGCTGCTCCAGCACCATGGACAGCGCCTGGCGCAGGGCATCCATCAGGGCGCGGAAGCTGGCGCCCTGGTCGTTGTGCTGGTAGCGGCTGTCGAGGCGGGCACGCTTGCTGTCGCTGGAGAAGGTGGTGATCTCGCCCAGCATGGCCAGCAGGGTGCGGTACAGCTCCTCCGGGTGCACGTGCTCCTGGTCGAGGTAGTGTCGGAGCAGCAGGTCGGTGCGGTTGATCAGCTGCAGCATCATGAAGTCACCGACCTCGGCACCGGCCACCTGGCCGTTGGAGCGGATGCGCTCGGCGAGGGTGTCGCCCCGGTGGCCGAGCATGCCGATGACTTCCTTCAGGCAGGACAGCAGGTAGGCGGAACCGGCCAGGTGCAGGTGGCTGGGGATGAAGGCCGGGTCCAGGGTGATGCGCCCTTCCGGGGAGGTGTCGAGCACGTCGCAGAGCTTCAGCCGTACGTAGGCCTCGTCGTTGCGCTGCTCGCCGAGGAGCAGGCGGAAGTCGGGGCGGGCGCAGGTGATCTGGGTGCTGGAGTCCTCGCCGGCATTGGAGTCGGCCACGTCGAGGTCATGGCCGGTGTAGCGCGCCAGCACGTCGGCCTGGTCGCTGCGGCGGGCCTCGATGTGGTTGCCGGTGACCAGGGGCAGGGCCAGGTACACCGGGGTCTGGTTGGTGTTGGGCGGGATGTCCAGTGCCAGCGGTTCGCTGCGGCTGCGCAGGTCGAACAGGCTGCCGTCGGGCATCACGCCGGCGGCCTGGCTCAGCACCAGCTTGCCGGTGGCGAGGAACTGCGGGTCGATCTCCAGGTGGAAGAAGCCCCAGCAGTAGCGGCTGAGCAGGCGTGTGCGCTGGCGGATCTGGTTGTCGTGGTAGCGGTCGTTCTGCTGGAAATGCTGGGGGCGCAGGAGCATGCCTTCGCGCCAGATGACCTTGTGGGTGTGCATGTCAGCGCACCTCGCGGTTGGGCAGGTCGTGGGGTTCGAACAGGCCGCTGCGCTCCAGGTGCAGGGTGATCCGGGTGCGCTCCTGGGGCGGCACGGCGATCACATAGCGCCAGCGGGTCTCGGGCAGGTCGCGGTAGGCCGCGAGCAGGGCTACGTAGCGGCTGTCCTTGTCGATGCTGAGCTTCAGTTCGCGGCGCTCGCCGGGGCGGATCTCCAGCTCTTCGCTGGCCACCATGTCGAGGGCGAGGGTTTCCCGGGCGCGTTCGTAGAGGCTGAAGAAGTCGGCATTCTCGAAGGCCACCGGATGCTTGAGTTCCAGCAGGCGTAGCACCACGGGGGAGGGGCGGCCGTCGAGATCGGGGTTCAACTGGTCGCTGGCCTGCAGGTCGAGGTCCAGCTTGGTCAGCTCGGAGTAGGGCGACAGGGCCGAGCAGGCGCTGAGAAGCGCCAGCACGGCCAGGAGGGTGAAGGACTTGAAGCGGGGCATGGCGATCATTCCCTTGGGGTGCCGTGAAGGGTGGCGATGAGGCGGACCTGTTCCTCGTAGGCCTGCGCGAAATCGCGGGCCAGCAGGCGTTCGGTCCAGTCGTCGTCGTGGCGCAGGCGCTGGTGGTAACGCTGGTAGGCGCGCCAGCGGCCGCCGGCTCCGCTCAGCCGCGAGAGGCGTCCGTCGCGCTCCAGACGCAGGGCCAGCGGCTCGGGCGCGAAGTGGTCGAGGGTGGCGCGGACGGCGGCGCGGCTGGCGCTGAGCAGCGCCACCTGGTGGGCCTGCAGGTCGCGGAAGGCCCGTGCCACCGCCAGCCGTGCGGTGGGCGCGCCGGTCTGTACGGGGGCGAGCAGGGCGCCGAGGCTGTCGCGGCCGTCGAGGGGCGTGCGCAGGGGGCCGAGGTCGGTGTTCTGCACCGAGGTGAGGGGCAGGCGCAGTTCGTTCTTGATCTCCGCACGGGTCCTCAGGCTCTGCTGCAGGCCCTGGACGCACTGGCGTAGCAGGTGGGCGGCTTCCAGGGCAAGGGCTTCGCGCTCGGCCGCATCGAGCCGGGCGAGGTCGACACCCAGGGCGTCACCCAGGCGCTCCCAGAAGCTGGCCGGCACCTTGGCGGCAGCAACGGGCGCTGCAGACGGCTCGGTTGGGGGCACCAGCTCCGGCAGGGGCAGGCTGTCCCGCTCGATGGGTGCGTGGTCGTGGGGCTGGCGCAGGGGTTCGGCAGGGGCCTGGAGCAGCCCGTGGAGGTCGTCCCGATCGGCTTCTTCTTCCTGGTCGAGGCTCGCCAGGGGGTCGAGCTCGAGGAAGGAGTCGTCGGGGATGATGCTGCCGGCCGGGGTCGGCCGCCCGATGTCCTCCAGCGGTATGTCCTGGGTGGCCACCAGGCGGGCCTGGATGTCGAAGCTGCCCATGCAGAACACCGTGCCGTTCTCGATGGGGTGGGCCTCGCCCTTGGGCAGGTGAGCGCCCGAGTCCTTGAGACGGATGCCGTTGCTGCTGGTGTCGGTAAGGAAGTAGCGCCCGTCGCGGTAGCTCACGCGGGCGTGTCGGTTGGACAGGTGGCGCTGCTGGTCGGGGATCACCCAGTCGCAATCTTCGGCACGGCCGAGGCTGCCGCCTGCGCGGAGGAAGCGTCGGCGACCGGAGGTGGTCGGGACGAACTGCTGGGCACCAACGATTTCTAGAACCAGTTCCATGGCGTGTCGCTCCCTGGCGGTCAGTTGCCGCGGTTGAGGATCTGCGGGGTGCCGAGCGGGCGGTAGTCGCCGTCGTCGAACTTGTAGTTGCCGCTGCAGCCGGCCAGGGCGATGCACAGCGCCAGGCCTGCGAGGGCACGTAGGGTGCGGGGGAACATCGGGCATCCTCCTTTGGAAGTCGGGGGTGAGTGGGGTAGGGGCATGGCCGGGCGCTTCAGAGATCCGCCGTGCCGATGCCGAGGCGGTCCATGCGGTACAGCAGGGTGCGGCGGGGCAGGCCCAGCTCGCGGGCTGCCTGTGCACGGTTGCCGTCGTGGCGGCGCAGGGCGTCGATCAGTTGGCCGCGCTCGTAGTGATCGAGGCGCTCACGCAGGCTCAGGGGCTGCCCGCTGGGCAGGGGCGTGCCACGCAGGCTGAAGTGGGACGGCAGCAGCTCGCCGTCGCAGAGCAGCACGGCACGCTCCACCAGGGCCTTCAGCTCGCGCACGTTGCCTGGGAAGGGGTGCCGGGCCAGTCGCTCCAGCGCCTCCTCCGACCACAGGCAGGGCGAGCGCTGGAGAAAACGGCAGGCCTGGTTGGCGAAGTGGCGGGCGAGGTGGGGGATGTCTTCGCCCCGCTGGCGCAGCGGCGGCAGTTCGATGGGGAACTGGCACAGCCGGTAGAACAGGTCTTCGCGGAACTCGCCGGCGGCGATCATGGCCTGCAGGTCACGGTGGGTGGCGGCGATGATGCGCACGTCGATCCGGTGCGGGTGGGGCGTGCCCAGCGGGCGGACTTCGCCTTCCTGCAGTACCCGCAGCAGCTTGGCCTGGAGCGCCAGGGGCATGTCGCCGATCTCGTCGAGGAACAGCGTGCCGCCGTTCGCCGCATCCAGCAGCCCTTCGCGGTCCGCGTCGGCGCCGGTGAAGGCGCCCTTGCGGTAGCCGAACAGTTCGCTTTCCAGCAACTGCTCCGGCAGGGCCGAGCAGTTCTGCACGATGAAGGGGGCTTCCCGCCTTG
This sequence comes from Pseudomonas sp. SLBN-26, assembly GCF_006715895.1. Lineage (NCBI taxonomy): Bacteria > Pseudomonadati > Pseudomonadota > Gammaproteobacteria > Pseudomonadales > Pseudomonadaceae > Pseudomonas > Pseudomonas sp. SLBN-26. The sequence continues at coordinate 3,825,455 of NZ_VFOB01000001.1, read as the reverse complement.
GGCCGTGGTCGTGGATCGCGCGGGCCACCAGCTCCTTGCCGGTGCCGGTCTCGCCGTGGATGAGCACGGTGTAGGGGCTGTGCAGGACCTTGCCGATCAGGCGGTAGGTCTGGCGCATCACCTTGCTCTCGCCGATCAGGCCGAAACCGCGCGCGCAGGGGCGGGGCGTCGTGCTGCGAGAGCTGTCGCCACGGGCGGCGGGCTGCAACCGCTGGAACAGGTCGAGCTGGGCCAGCATGAGACGGCCCATGCGCTCCAGCGAGCCGGTAAAGGCCGCCAGCTCGCGGGCCTGGCGGGTGGCGCAGAGCAGCAGACCGCGAATGGCGCCCTGGTGCGCCCGCAGGGGCAGGCACAGCAGCGCCCGCCAGGGGCCGCCTTCCTCGGGGAGGAAGCTGGTGTCGTGCAGGCCCGGGTTGAGTTCGGCCAGGGCGAGGGGCTGGCCCTGGCACAGGCTGTACTGCAGCAGCTGCTGGTCGCGGTAGTCGGCGGGCAGGGTGGCGCGGTCCCGGGGCTGGAGGCGGGGTTCGAGGTATTCCGCCGTCAGCCCCAGATGCGTACGCGCCGCGTCCAGCAGGTAGAGCTGCGCCAGTTCGCAGCCGCTCAGTTCGGCGGCGGCGCCGACGAAGCTGCCCAGCAGTTCGTCGCTGTCACTCAGCCCGACGAGCCGGTCGTACTGCCCGAGCAGGGTTTCGGCGTAGTCGAGCGGCTGCGGCATCTGCGCGAACATGCCCATCTCCTCAGCACAGCTCGCAGACGATGGCGCCGTGTTCGCCCAGGCGGGCGTGGGCGCGGCTGACCGGGGTGCCGGTGGCCATGGCCGCGAGCAGCTGGTCGGCCACCTGGGGCAGCAGGCGGGACTCCACCACCTGGTCGATCAGCCGAGCGCCGCTCTCGGCCTGCTGGCAGAGGCTGGCGATGTGCGCGACCAGCTCCGGGCAGTGGCTGAATTCCAGCTGGCGACGCTGCAGGCGGGTGCCCAGGCGTTCGAGCTTGAGCCCCACCAGTTCTTCCAGCAGCGCACCGCTGATGGGGTAGTAGGGAACGACGCGCATGCGGGCCAGCAGCGCCGGCTTGAAGTGCCGCACGAGCTGCGGACGGATGGCCTCTTCCAGCGCCTCGGCCGTGGGCTGGTGGCCGTCGGCGCAAAGGCTGTCGATGCGCTCGCTGGCCAGGTTGGAGGTCATCAGGATGAGGGTGTTGCGGAAGTCGATCTCGCGCCCCTCGCCGTCGTTGGCGATGCCCTTGTCGAAGATCTGATAGAAGAGGTTCAGCACGTCGGGGTCGGCCTTTTCCACTTCATCCAGCAACACGACGGAGTAGGGCTTCTGGCGCACCGCCTCGGTGAGCATGCCGCCTTCGCCATAGCCGACGTAGCCGGGCGGGGAGCCGATCAGGCGCGAGACGGTGTGCTTCTCCTGGAACTCGGACATGTTGATGGTGGTGAGGAAGCGCTCGCCGCCATACAGCAGGTCGGCCAGCGCCAGGGCCGTCTCGGTCTTGCCCACACCGCTGGGGCCCACCAGGAGGAACACGCCCACCGGGGCGTCGTGCCGGTTCAGGCCGGCGGCGGTGGCACGCACGGCGCGGTCCAGTGCCTGCACGGCCTGGTCCTGGCCGCGGATGCGCTGGCGCAGGTCGTCGGCGAAGCTCAGCACCCGGGCGTTGTGTTCGCGGGCCAACTGGGCGAGGGGGATGCCCGTCCAGTGGCTGATCACCTCGGCCACCAGGCGTGGGCAGACTTCGAAGCTGACCAGCGACTCGGTGGCCTGCAGGTCCCGCAGGGCGCCGTGGGTGTCCTGCAACTGTGCTTCCAGCTCGGCCAGGCCCGGTGCTTCGGCGGGCACCGTTTCGTCGCCCTGGCGCAGCCGGGCGATGCGCTGGCGCAGGTCCAGCAACTGTTCGGCAAGGGTGCGCTGGCGGTCCCAGCGGGCCTCCAGGGCGTGCAGTTCGTCCTCGCGCTGGCGAAGGCGCGTGGCCAGGTCGTCGAGGGTCGCACCGTCCACCGGCAGTCCGGCGTCCAGGTCGCGGCGCAGGGCCTGGTGCTGGCGGGTGTCCTCGGCCTGTTCGCCGCGCAGGCGTTCGAGGGCCTCGGGCGCCGCCGCGAGGCTGATGCGCACCCGGGCGCAGGCGGTGTCGAGGACGTCCACGGCCTTGTCCGGCAGCTGGCGGCCGGCGAGGTAGCGGGCGGAGAGTTCGGCGGCGGCGACCACGGCGTCATCACGCAGGTAGATGCCGTGGCTGCGTTCGTACACCCGGGCGAGCCCGCGCAGGATGGTCACCGCTTCGGGCACGTTGGGCTCGTGGAGCTGTACGGGCTGGAAGCGTCGGGCCAGTGCAGGGTCCTTCTCGAAGTACTTCTTGTACTCGGCCCAGGTGGTGGCGGCGATGGTGCGCAGCTCACCCCGGGCCAGGGCCGGTTTGAGCAGGTTGGCTGCATCGGAGCTGCCCGCCTGGCCACCCGCACCGATGAGGGTGTGGGCTTCGTCGACGAACAGGATGATGGGCATCGGGGCGTTGCGGACCTCGTCGATGACGCCCTTCAGGCGCCGCTCGAATTCGCCCTTCACGCTGGCGCCGGCCTGTAGCAGGCCAAGGTCGAGGGACAGCAGCTCGACGTCCTTGAGGGCGTCTGGCACTTCGCCGTTGGCGATGCGGCCGGCCAGGCCCTCGACCACGGCGGTCTTGCCCACCCCGGCCTCGCCCACCACGATCGGGTTGTTCTTCCGGCGTCGGGCGAGGATGTCGATCATCTGGCGGATGGCGGAGTCCCGGCACAGCACCGGGTCCAGCTTTCCGTCCCGGGCCTGCTGGGTCAGGTTGTGGGTGAAGCGCTTGAGCAGCGATTCCCCTGTGGACGGGGCGTTGGCCGTGCCCGGCTCCGCCTGCTGCGCGCGGGCGAAGTCCCGCAGCCGTTCGGCGCTGATGCGGCCGAGCAGGGCGTGGTAGCGGGTGCCCGCGTGGCGCAGGGGATTCTGCAGCAGCGCCAGGAGCAGCGCGGCCTGGTCGATCAGGCTGCGCTGCAGTTCCAGGTTGGCTACCAGCAGGGCGTCCTGCAGCCACTGCACCAGTTCGGTGGCGAACACCGGGTTGCGCGAGGCGCTGTGCTCCGGGTTGGCCTGGAGTGCGGCGGCCAGTTCGGCTGCGTCCACCTCGCCGTCCTGCAGGGCGCGGTGGATCAGGCTGCCAGTGCGTTCCAGCATGGCCAGCAGGAGGTCTTCCACCAGGATGCGGCTGCCGCCCCGGGCGACGCAGCGCTCGGCGGCGATCTCCAGGTCACGGCGGGTGTCGGCGTCCAGGGCCTGGACGAGTTGTTGCAGGTCGATATTGATCATGGGCTCATCTGTCCTTAATGAGTGCGGCTGCGCAGCGAGACGATGCCGTCGGCACGTTCGCGGCCCAGCCAGCTGGTCCAGCCGAGGCGGCAGGGGTTGTCGGCGCCGACCCGCAGTTCGCGGATGGCGTCGTGGCGCAGTACCAGGCGGAGGTCGTAGTCCAGCGGGTCGCGCAGGGTGAAGCGCACCAGCGCGCAGAGGGGCTGGTAGCCGGTGCCGATAGGCAGGAATTCGTGGAAGCGTTCCCAGTCCAGCTGGCGGATGTGGATGCGGAACTTGCCGCCGCGATCGCGCACCCGCTCTCCCAGTACCAGGTCCTCGCCCAGTTGGCTGTTGGCCTGGCCCAGGCGGTTGAGCTGCTCCTGGAGGATGTCGACGCTGCGCTCGATGCATTGCTCGATGAACAGCTCGGCATGCTTGAAGTAGTAGCGCAGCACGGCCTCGATCAGTGCTGCCGAGTGGGCGCGCAGGCTGAGCAGCCCGAGGTAGGGCAGCAGGCGCTTCCAGTTCAGTTCCTCGGCGCTGCGCAGCTCCTCGCTGCCCAGGCCGATCAGGGCGAACAGCCGTTCGGAGAAGGCGTCCCGGGCACCACTCTGGAAGCTCGACCGATAGCGGTACTTGCGCCAGATCGGCAGCAGCAGCCGCTGCAGCCGGTGGTGGAACAGGTCGAGGAAATCCCGGGTGGGGTTTTCGTCGTCCCCTTCGCCCAGCACCTGCTCGGCATAAAAGGCAGGCAGCGGCGAGCCCGAGCCGGAGAGACGGACGAGGTTCAGGCAGATGCGCGCGCGCGTCTCGCCCCCTTCTTCGAAGAAGGTCAGACTGTGGATATCGGTGCCGGGGAAGCCCAGGCTCGGGTTGGCCTGGAATTCGATGCGCTCGTAGAGGCGTTCCTCGTCGATTGCCTCGTCCGTGCCGTCCGCCTGGTGCAGGTGCTCCATCGCCAGGAGTACGGCCTGGAACAACGCGTATTCCCGGATGCCCTGGCTCAGGCGGCTCAGAGCAAGGGCTGCTGGCCCATGCGTGGTGTCCATTGGTACACCTCTCCCTGTGTGCTGCGGACCCGTAGCTCGTGGTACGAGTTGAGGCTTGCGTAGAGTGCGAAGAATTCGTTGAGCACCGAGGCGAAGACGAAGAGGTCGCCGTCGCAGATGTAGCCTTCGGGGTCGATGCTCATCTCGGTGCGCAGGCCTCGGACCGGCAGGCCGCGGTGGAGCCTGTCCACATGCTGGTGGCGGATCGACTTGAGGCCGTTGAGCAGGCGCTTGCTGACCTTTTCCGCGTGCTGGTCGTAGTAGCGCGGCAGGTCGTAGGTTTCGAGGATCACCTTCAGCGCGCCGACGTTGGCGAGCGAGAGGTAGTTCAGCGACATGTTGCTGATCAGCTTCCAGAGGAACTCTCGGTTGATCGGCGGTGCGTAGCTGGCGGTCACGGCGGTGATGTTGCGGAAGGTGAGGAAGTCCGGTGCGCCCTCGCCGGGACGGCAGATATCACCCAGGCGCAGCCGGCGCGGCAGGTTCTGGTTGGTGCAGGTCAGCTCCACGGAGAGGGTTTCCTGTTCCTGGCTGCTGCGCGCACCGAAGCTGAGGTAGGTGTCCAGCCCGTCGTGCAGCAGGGAGTTGCGCTGTCGCACGCTGTAGTGCGGCCGGGGCATCGGCACGTCGAAGCTGGCGTCATGCTCGAAGGATTCGAACTGCACGTAGTCGCGATGACCGACCCCGCCGGGCAGCCAGCCGCTGACGGTATCGACGGAGAACACGCCGCAGTGCTGCGGGTCGTACTCGGCCGGGAGGATCAGGTATTCGTCCTGCTTGCCGTCGAGGCGGATGGGCAGGGCGTCGTGGCGGAACAGGTTGGCCACCGGGGTGCAGTAGAGCTTCAGGTTGTCCAGGGTCGGGCGTAGGCGCTGGATGCCGCTGCGACGGATGTCGAAACGCAGCTCCAGGCCCCTGGCCTGTTCCAGCTGCTCCTTGGGCAGGCCGCCGAGGCAGGCCAGGCCGGTGAGGTCGACGAAGAGGAACTTGTCCTGGAAGGCGAAGTACTCCTGCAGGTAGCGGTAGCCGCGGAAGGTGTTCAACGGGTAGGGGATGAGCGCCTCTTCCTCGGCGAAGCCCACGGGGCGAATGCTGGTGGATGGCAGGCGCAGGCCGATGGGCTGGCCGCGCTCGTCCTGCAGGGCGACGTTGTTTGCGTCCAGCGGCACCAGCTCGACGTTGTCGAGGTCGTGCACCAGCCCAAGGTAGAGCGTCTGGCTGATGTAGCGCTCGCCCGCCAGGTGCAGGCGCAGCCGGTCGAAGGGGACGTCGCCCAGGTGGCCGTCGCCGATCAGGGCCAGGCGCAGGCTGAGCAAGGCGCCATCCCCGGTGACGGAGTAGCTCAGGCCATCGGCCCGCAAGGGCAGGATCTCGGTGGGGAAGCAGGTCTTGAAGCGGCAGCGCACGTCATCCACCGGGTTGCTTTCCACGCAGGTCTCACGGGGCACCACCAAGGCCTCACCCGCGCCGTCATGCGGATCGAACTGCAGGATGCTGAACGCCGGCAGGGGGCGCATGTAGTTCGGCCACAGCAGGTGCATCAGCGAATGGGTCAGCTCGGGCAGTTCGTCGTCGAGCTTCTGCCGCAGCCGGCCAGTCAGGAACGCGAAGCCCTCCAGCAGGCGCTCCACGTCCGGATCCCGCCCCGCCTGGGCGAGAAATGGCGCCAAGGCCGGGCTGCGCTCGGCGAAGCGGCGCCCGAGCTGGCGCAGGGCGGTCAGCTCGCTTTGGTAGTAGTGGTTGAAGGACATGGAGGACTGTGTTCCCGGTGTTCCTGGGCGAAGACTGGCGAAAGGGCCAGGGCGCGTATGCGTCAGCCGATCAGTACGGTTCCCGAACCGCTGAGGACGACGTTGCCGTGACTGCCGATGCTTCCCACGGTGGCAGCGGGACGCCCATTGATCAGTACGGTGGCGGAAAGGTTGGCCGCCATGGCCCCGCCACAGGCCGACGGGTCGCCTTGGCGCGCGGCGGGCAGGCCGTCGAACAGCACGTCGGGTGACCCAACGGCGATCGGGTTGATCAGGTGGAACGGGATGGGGCATGCCGTCGGGTCGGACAGGCGTGCGGCGGGTTTGCCGGACATGGGGAATCTCCTTACTGGACCTTGACCTTGCCGCTGCCGTCGAGGTGGGCGGCGAAGCTGACCTGCCGCCGGGTGCCGTCGATGTTCAGCGTGCCTTCGATGGAGAAGGACAGGTTGAGTGGGTCGTGCCGACGCGGCAGTGCGATCACGCGGACGCCCTGCAGCCGCGGCTCGTAGGCCTCGATGAAGCGCTCGATGGCGGCACGGGCCTGGTTGAGGGCGTCGTGCAGGCTCATGCGCATGTCGTTGAGGTCGGGCAACCCGTAGTCGGGCAGCGTTTGCACGCTGCCCGCCCGGGTGCTGAGCATCTTGGCCAGGTGGTCGGCCACGGATGACATGACGGCGACTTCGCGGCTCAGCCCTACGCGTTCGCGTGCCTTGCCGCCCAGTCGTTCGAACAGGCTGCCGTAACCGTCCATCTGCCGGCCCTTATTCCTTGTCCAGCTTGCCGACCAGGGACAGGGTGAAATCCGCCCCCATGTACTTGAAGTGCGGCCGGATGCTCAGGCTCACGCGGTACCAGCCCGGTTCGCCTTCGACATCGGTGACCAGCACCTGGGCTCCGCGCAGCGGGCGGCGGCTACGGACTTCGGAGCTGGGGTTCTCCTGGTCGGCCACGTACTGGCGAATCCACTTGTTCAGCTCCAGCTCCAGGTCGGAGCGCTCCTTCCAGGAGCCGATCTGCTCGCGCTGCAGCACTTTCAGGTAGTGGGCCAGGCGGTTGACGATGAACAGGTAGGGCAGCTGGGTGCCGAGCTTGTAGTTCAGTTCGGCGGTGCGGCCTTCTTCGCTGATGCCGAAGAACTTCGGCTTCTGGGTGGAGTTGGCGGAGAAGAATGCGGCGTTGTCGCTGCCCTTGCGCATGGTCAGGGCGATGAAGCCTTCTTCGGCCAGCTCGTACTCGCGGCGGTCGGAGACCAGGACCTCGGTGGGGATCTTGGTTTCGATCTCGCCCATGCTCTCGAAGTGGTGCAGCGGCAGGTCCTCGACGGCGCCACCGCTCTGCGGGCCGATGATGTTCGGGCACCAGCGGAACTTGGCGAAGCTGTCGGTGAGGCGGCTGGCGAAGGTGTAGGCGGTGTTGCCCCAGAGATAATGCTCGTGGTCGTTGGCGACGTTCTCCCGGTAGACGAAGGTCTTCACCGGGTTCTCTTCCGGGTCGTAGGGGTTGCGCAGCAGGAAGCGCGGCAGGGTCAGGCCGACGTAGCGGGCGTCCTCCTGTTCGCGGAAGCTCTGCCACTTGGCGAACTGCGGGCCTTCGAAGTGGTCCTTCAGGTCCTTGAGGTCGGGCAGGCCGGTGAAGCTCTCGATGCCGAAGAACTTCGGTCCGGCGGCGGCGATGAAGGGCGCGTGGGACATGCAGGCGACGCTGGCGACGTATTGCATCGTCTTGATGTCGGGGGCGCTGGGGTTCATGTAGTAGTTGGCGATGATCGCGCCGACCGGCTGGCCACCGAACTGGCCGTATTCCGCGGTGTAGATGTGCTTGTAGAGGCCGGACTGGACCACCTCCGGGGAGTCCTCGAAGTCATCCAGCAGGTCCTGCTTGGAGACGTTGAGGATCTCGATCTTGATGTTCTCGCGGAAGTTGGTGCGGTCGATCAGCAGCTTGAGGCCGCGCCAGGAGGATTCCAGTGCCTGGAACTCCGGGTGGTGGAGGATCTCGTCCATCTGGCGGCTGAGCTTGGTGTCGATCTCCGCGATCATGCGGTCCACCAGGGCCTTCTTGACCGGCTCGCCCTGGTTCTGCGGCTTCAGCAGTTCTTCGATGAAGGCCGAGACGCCGCGCTTGGCGATGCCGTAGGCCTCGTCCTCCGGGGTCAGGCTGGTTTCGGCGATGATCCGGTCGAGGATCCCGTGTTCGGCGGCCTTCGCCGACTGTTCCTGTGCTGCGCTGATGCTCATGGTTCGCGTCCTTTCAATCTGTTCCTGTTGTTACTCGCCCTGGCTGGTACCGAGGCCCAGCTCACCCAGTACGCGGGTGCGGGACTCCTCGTCGGCCAGTACGCCTTCGATCGCCTTGCGGAAGGTGGGGGCGTTGCCCAGCGGGCCCTTGAGGGCGACCAGGGCGTCGCGCAGCTCCATCAGCTTCTTCAGCTCGGGCACCTGCTCGACCAGGTTGGCGGGGTTGAAGTCCTTCATGGAGTTGACCGACAGGCTGATGCCCAGCTCGTCGTCTTCCTTGTCCTCCTGGAGGCGGTTCGGCACGTTCAGCGTGAGGCTCAGCTCCTGCTTGGCGAGCACTTCGTCGAAGCTGTTCTTGTCGATGCCGATCGGTTTGCGGTCCTCGACCTTGCGGTCGTCCGCACGCTGGGTGAAGTCCCCCAGCACGAGCAGCTTGAGGGGCAGCTCGATTTCTTCCTGGGCGTTGCCCGTGGCGGGCTTGAAGGTGATGTTGATGCGTTCCTTGGGGGCGACCGAGCCTTCTTTGGCCATGACATGTCTCCTTTGCGTGGGGGCCCGAGGGCCTAGTCGAGTACCACCTCGAGATCGAGATGGCACAGCCTGCGATGAACCTCGTCCTTGCGTTCGCGCACGCTGTGGTTCTGTGGCAGCAGCTCGCAGCAGCTGTGCAGGAGGTTGAGCACCTGCAGGACGAGGTCGGGTTCCCAGGCGTGCAGGCCACTGTCCTGCAGGTCCTGGTCGAGGTTTTCGAGCTGGATGCGGGCCAGCTCGTATTTCTTGGCGTGGTAGCAGAGGCGGGCCATGGCCAGTTGCCAGAAGAAGCGCTGGCGGCCGCCATGGGCTGATTGCAGGCCCTGCTTGAGGTGCTGGGTGGCGGCCTTGAGGCCGTCCTTGCGCAGGATGGTCTGGGCTTCCTGCAGGGCCTGCTCCCAGGCAGGCGCATCGTGCCCGCTGGTGGGCGTCGGGGTGGCGTCGACGGTCTGCAGGTGGGGCAGGACGTGTGCGCTGATCCAGCTGCGGGCAGCCGGGTCGGCGAACGGGCTGCCATCGTGGAAGCGCAGTTCGACGATGCCGGGCAAGCGGTGCAGGAACAGCGCGCACTGCAGCTCGACTTCGAGCATGGCGGCCTCCGCTCCCAGGCCCTGGAGGCATTCCCAGGCCATGTGCTGGCCGTCCAGCCAGAAGGGCGCGCGGGCGATGCTGCCTTCCAGTTCGGCGAGCAGGTCGGCGTATTCGCCCTTGGCCAGCCGATCCCGGTAGTTCTCCAGCTTGTCCTTGGGCAGGTTGCGCAGGGGGGTGATCTGTTCGGCGTTGCGCTCCGGGAGGCTGTCGATCGCCAGCCAGAGCAGCGTGCGATTGAGGCGCAGGGCGCGGATGTCGGTGGTGTTCTGGCGCAACCACCAGGTGTTCAGGGGGCGGGCGGCGTCCTGCAGGGCGCGCAGGTTCTTCTGTGCGTCCCGCTCGCTCTCCACGGCGCTGGGGGAGGACAGCAACTGGCTGGCCACCTGCTTGACCTGGGCCACGGTGGCGCTGACCGCGTTGTTCTCCGGCTGGCCTTTGGCGGCCTGATTCACCCGTTCGTTGAGTCGGCGGCACAGGGGCAGGAGCAAGGGCGCATCGGCCTCCAGGCGCTGGCTCAGGCACTGGTCCAGGCGGGTGAGGGCGCTCGCCAGGTCGCGGAACAGGGGCAATTGCTCCTTGATCGGCACGGCTTCGTCGAACGAGGGCTCCAGGCGTGTGGTCAGCCAGGCCAATGCGGCGGCGCGGGTGCGCGACTTGCGCGGATGCAGGTCGTCCCAGTGTTCTTCACAAAGGTGCAGCAGCAGTGCCAGCCCGGCATGGAGGCCCTGGAAGGATTCGCACTGATAGAGCGCCCAGGTCAGCCAGGCGGCTGCGCGCAGGTCCTTCGACTGAGCACGGAGCAGCGTCTCGCTCTGCTCCCGGATCATCTGCCAGTCGATGGGGGCGCTGGTATGCAGGGAGGCAGCCTTGCCCAGCTCGTTTTCCAGAGCTTCGAATTCCGGCGAATAGCGGACGTCTTCACCCGCAAAGCTCTCCGCCGAGACGGGCTTGGCAGCCAGCTCCTGATAATGTGCGGTGAGTTTTCCGGAGTAGCTCATCCCTGCTGGGCTCCAATTGAAGGTGACTTCCTGTTGGGCAATTGAGCGTTGCTGGGTCCGAGTGCGTTAAGTGAGAACTCGGTCGTAGCCAATTGCCATCTTCAAGGGCGACCGATTATGGAGGGGAGGTTAAAAAGTGTGTTCGCCAATACCTGTAGGAAACAAAGACAGGTGTTGAGCGCGGCGTCTTTGCGAGCCTGTAGTTGCCTGTAAGGTCTTTTCTAGAGCGGTCTATTGGCTACTTTCAGTTGATTGAAAGTGCGCAAGAAGTTGCGCTTTGAATGCGTTGAAAATGGCCCGTCATGTTTGGATTTCTTGTTGGTTTATTGGGCGAGAGCTGCACTTTTATTTGCAACCTGTTGGTTTGAAAGAAGTTTCCAGAATTGGCATGTGCCTTGTTTGTAGTAAGGGGCCTGAAGTCATCAGGCCATTCATCAACCACGGCAAGGAGACTGCCATGCCAACTCCCGCGTACCTGTCCCTCGAAGGCACCAAACAAGGCCTCATCACCGCCGGCACCTTCACCGAAGATTCGGTCGGCAACATCTTCCAGGAAGGCCATGAGGACCAGATCCTGGTCCAGGCCTTCAACCACCAGGTGATCATTCCCCGTGATCCCCAGTCCGGCCAGCCCACCGGCCAGCGTGTCCACAAGCCGCTGATGATCACCAAGGTGTTCGACAAGTCCTCACCGCTGATCTTCAACGCCCTGACGTCCGGCGAGCGCCTGTCCAAGTGCCGCCTGGAGTGGTACCGCACCTCCTCCACCGGCACCCAGGAGCACTACTTCACCATCGAGCTGGAAGACGCGGTGATCGTCGATGTGCAGTCGCGCATGCCGAACTGCCAGGACCCGAACATGGCGCACTTCACCCACCTGGAAGACGTGTACTTCACCTACCGCAAGATCGTCTGGACCCACGAGGTCTCCGGCACGTCCGGCTCGGATGACTGGCGTACGCCGATCTCCGCCTGACCCTTCGGCCGGGGCTCCCCGGCCGAACTCCTTCCGCCCCGACCGGGGCGGACCTATTCCGGAATCAGTTTGTCCACCAGCGCCGGGTCATCGATGAAGCGATTGCGCGTGCCCTGCAGGGCGGCGATGCGGTCGTTGCGGGCGCGCTCGGCGGCGTCGGGCGGGTCCTGGCGGTGCCACTGCTTGAAGACCTGCACCTGGCCGACGATGGGCAGGCCGTACTCCACATGCATATAGAAGATGGCGCGGGCGACGTTGCCCTTGGCTTCGTCCCTCGGCTCCATCAGCTGGAAGCTGCTCTTCAGCGGGCAGTCATCGATGGTGCGCGCAGAGGCGGCGTCACCCACCACGCCGAACAGCGCGTTGCGTCGCGCCAGTTCCACCCGTGCCAGCTCGGGGTAGAGGTTGTGCAGGTCGGCCAGCATGTAGGGGTACTGCGGGTTCGCCTCGCGGCATTGGGCGTCGGTCACGCAGCGCAGGGCGCTCTTGATCTGCTTGATGGAGTAGACCGGGCTGGCCGCCAGCAGGCCGCTTTCGCCCTGGAAGGGCTTGCCGCAATAGAGGGTGGTGTCGGGGCCGGCGTAGAGCTGTTTCCAGAAGGCCTCGCGGATCGCGGTCTTGGGGTCTGGCAAGCGATTCTGGCCACCGGCAAAGAGTGGGCTGGAGACGGCAAGGGCTGCCAGGGAGAGGGCTATCGCAACGACGCGCATGGTGATGACCCAGGGTGACGCCCCTTGTAGGGCTTGTTGTTATTCGGGACTGGCGGAGTCTAGCAAGTGGGTTTTGCCAAGACAAAACCAAGCGATCGCTTGCTTGGGTTCGCAAATTGCCCCGTATGAATCGATTGAATGTGATGGAAGCACCATTTGTAGGGTCATGTAAGAGAATGCTTACAAGATCTGACGGCTATAGCTGCTATCGCCGCTTGGTGGGGCTCACTAATCTACACGCCATAGGACGCCGCGCAGGAAGCGCACTGAAAAACATGGATGCAGTGGATTCTCCGCCAGGACGGCGGTTGATCAGGGATGTCAGGGAAACAAGTCTGCAGAAACCCCGCTTCGGCGGGGTTTTTCTTTTGCGCGTTCAAACGCCTTCCCAGGGCGGCGCCGGGACTTTCTCCAGCAGGTTGTGCAGCAGTTCCAGGGTGGCCTGCTGGCGCTGGGCATCGCGGAATACCAGCCCCACCTTCAACGGCACGCGCGGTTCGCTCAGGGGCTTCCACAGCAGGTACTGGTTGGCGTGCATCTGCCGCGCCCGTCCGGGCAGCACGGTGGCCAGCTGGGTATGGGGCAGGCTGTCGAGGATGCCGGCCATCTGGTTCAGCTCCGCCTGCACGTTGGGCCGGCGGCCGATCAACGCCAGTTGTTCCTGCCAGATCTGCCGCACGCGGAACTCCTCGCCCAACAGCAGCATCGGCAGTTCCGCCGCCTGGCTCAGCGATACCTTCTTGAACTCCCGCAACGGATGCTCCGTGGGGATCACCAGTTGCAGCTCGTCTTCGTAGAGCAGCCGGCTGTGCAGGCCGGGCTGTCGCGGTGGCAGGAAGCCGATGCCGATGTCCAGGGTTCCCGTCAGCAGGCGCCGCTCGATGTCCAGCCCGGACAGCTCGTAGATCTGCACCACCAACTGCGGCTGGGCCTCCCGCAGCCGCTCCAGCAGCAGCGGTACCAGGCTGGCGTTGACCGTCTGCAGCACGCCGATGGCCAGGCTGCGCGGTGCCTGGCCGCGGAACCCGCGCAGCGCCTCGCGGGCGCGTTCCAGGCCATCCAGCAGCGGCAGCGCATGGCTGTACAGCGTGTGGGCGGCGAGGGTCGGCAGCAGGCGCTTGCCGCTGCGCTGGAACAGGCTCACGTCCAGCCCCTGTTCCAGTTGGCGGATCTGCTGGGAAAGCGCCGGCTGGGACAGGCTCAGGCGCTCGGCTGCCCGGCCCACATGGCCCTCTTCATAGAGCGCGACGAAGTAGCGAAGCTGGCGAAAATCCATAAGCCCTGGTTATCGATAAAGCTGGAAAATCGAAATGGCCCGGCAACCCCGAAGCCCCTAGCCTAATCAGCACAGAGACTGTATCTCGCGCTGGAGAGGGCGAATGTCCGGGATCGTAGTGCAAGGCGTTTTCATAGGCAAAGCCGAAGATATCGGCGGTGGGCTCAGCAGCGCGGTCGACAAGCAGCCGGTGAACCACCGGCTGTGGCTGTGGCCCCAGGGGCTCGGCAGCGATGAGCAGGGCGATCAGCGTTTCCACGGCGGCCCCGAGCGCGCCCTGCACCATTACCCGGCCGAGCACTACCGATACTGGCGCAAGCATTACCGCCACCTGGCCTGGAAGGCGCCGAGCTTCGGCGAGAACCTTTCTACCTACGGCCTCACCGAAGACCAAGTGTGCATCGGCGACATCTTCCGCTGGGGCGGCGCCCTGCTGCAGGTCAGCCAGCCGCGCTCGCCGTGCTATCGCCTGAGCCGTCGCTGGGGCATCCCGGCGCTGCCGGAGCAGGTGCAGGAGACCGGCCGTTGCGGCTGGTTCTACCGCGTGTTGCGTCCCGGCTTCGTCAGCCTCGACAGCACCCTGGAACTGGTCCAGCGCTCCTACCCGGGTCTGACCGTCGCCCACGCCATCCAGAGCTACTTCCACTACCCCCTGGAGCACGCCGGCCTGCAGCAGCTGCAGCAATGCTCGGCACTCTCCTCCCGCTGGCGCGACACCGCCGCCCGCCGCCTCGCCACCGGCGTAGTGGAGGACTGGAGTGCCCGCCTGCAAGGGCTGCCGCTGGAGGGGATGCGGGCATGAGCGACTACCGCATCGGCCTGCGCCGCGACCAGGTGCTGCTGGCGGAGCTGTCGGTCAACCAGGCCCGCTACGTCGAAGTGACCCGCGAACTGCGCGCCCGTTTCCCCCGGGAAGAAGGCTTCAGCCTGCACATCGAGCGCCGCCGCGAATTGCGCCGCATCCTCGAACAGGGCCCGGAAGGGTTGCGCCTGCTGGGCATCGAATACCGCCATGAAGAGGTACCCGACCATGCGTGACCCGCTCGCCGGCATGCGCCTGATGAAGACCGTGGAGCGTCCCGAACAGGTCTTCGTCCGCGGCCAGGGGTCCTGGCTCTGGGATGCCGACGGCCGCGCCTACCTGGACTTCACCCAGGGCTGGGCGGTGAACAGCCTCGGCCACAGCCCCAGCGTCGTGGTGGACGCCCTGCGGCGCCAGGCCGAAGCGGTGATCAACCCCGGACCGGCGTATTACAGCCGCAGCCTGCTCAAGCTGGCCTCGCGCCTGTGCCAGGCCACCGACAGCGACCAGGTCTACTTCCTCAACAGCGGCGCCGAGGCCAACGAAGGCGCCATCAAGCTGGCGCGCAAATGGGGCCAGGTGCACCGGGGCGGCGCCTACCGCATCGTCACCGCCTGCAACAGCTTCCACGGGCGCACCCTGGCCACCATGTCGGCCTCCGGCAAGCCTGCCTTCGAGCACCTGTTCGAGCCCAAGCTGCCGGGCTTCACCAAGGTGCCCTACAACGACCTGGAGGCCCTCGAAGCCGCCGTCGACGACGAGACCGTGGCCGTCATGCTGGAGCCGGTCCAGGGCGAGGCCGGGGTCATCCCCGCCACCCTCGACTACCTGCAGGGCGCCGAGCGCCTGTGCCGTGCCAGGGGTGTACTGCTGATCCTCGACGAGGTGCAGACCGGCGTCGGCCGCTGCGGCACCCTGCTGGCCGAGGAGCTGTATGGCATCCGTGCCGACGTCATCACCCTCGGCAAGGGGCTGGGCGGCGGTGTACCCCTGGCTGCGCTGCTGGCCCGGGGCAATGCCTGCTGTTTCGAACCCGGCGAGCAGGGCGGCACTTACCACGGCAATGCCTTGATGACTGCTGCGGGGTTGGCGGTGCTGAAGACCGTGCTGGAACCCGGCTTTCTCGAACAGGTGCGCGAGGTGTCCCAGCACCTGCGCGAGGGGCTCGCCCGGGTGGCGCGCCGCCACGGCCACGGCCCCCTGCGTGGCCATGGGCTGATGGTGGGCATGCCGCTGATCCACCAGTCGGCCACGCGGGTGGCCCGCCAGGCGCTGGAGGACGGGTTGCTGATCAACGCGCCCCAGGCCGACTGCCTGCGCTTCACCCCGGCGCTGAACGTCAGCCTCGCCAACGTCGACGAAATGCTCAAACGCCTCAATCGCGCGCTTTCCCTGGCCCGCAGCAAAGAACCGGAGATCGCCTGACATGCGTGTCGCCATCCTTCAGCACGTCCCCTTCGAAGGCCCCGGGCGTATCGCCCAGTGGCTGAAGCTGCGCGCCGCACAGGCGTGGATCTACCCCCTCCACGCCGATGGTCGCCTGCCCTCGCTGGAGGACTTCGACCTGCTGGTGGTGCTCGGTGGCCCGATGAGCGTGCACGATGAGGCGCTCTACCCCTGGCTCCGGGAAGAGAAGGCGCTGATCCGTGCGGCGCTGGAGGGCGAAAAGCGCGTGCTGGGCATCTGCCTGGGTGGCCAGTTGCTGGCCGAAGCGCTGGGCGCCGAGGTACGCCCCGGCGAGGTTGAGATCGGCTGGTGGCCCCTGGAGAAGAATCCCCTGGCCGACCGCTCTCCGCTCGGGCGAATGCTGCCTCAGCGTCTGCTGGCCCTGCACTGGCACGGCGAGACCTTCGGGCTGCCGGATGGCGCGATCCCGCTCTACGGCTCTGCCGCCTGTGCCAACCAGGGGTTCGTCTGGCGCGAGCACGCCATCGCCCTGCAATGCCACCTGGAAAGCACCCCGGAGAGCATCGAAGCCTTGTTGCAGGCCTGTCCGGAGGACCTGGCGCGACCAGGCTCGGTGGAGGATGCCGCCGCGATCCGTGATGGCTACCCCCAGTGCAGTGCCTTGGCGCCGACGCTGTTCCGTTTGCTGGACTACCTCACCGGTCCCCACGCCGTGCTGACCTGATTCCCTTCTCGAGTCCTTTTTCTCAACCGCCTGGCGGCCCTGCCCTTTGCCCCGGGCGGTTTTTCTTGGTGCTGACCTGTCGCGCTTCGCGGGGCTCGCCGCATCCTGCGGACGTGACCGTGGCGTAGGGGGGATCGCGCTTCATCGATCCACCGCTTCCCTGGGCTGAAGCCCAGGCTACGAGCGGGTCACCACGGGGTTGAGGCGCACGGGCCCAGCCGCGATTGGTGGATGGAAAAAAGCGCCATCCACCCTGCGCCGTGGCCATCGCAGCAGGAGGCGGGGAATGCCGGGGAGTCGCCGTAGGGTGGGCTGAGCTGTGCGAAGCCCATCACTCCCGGCGCGCTTCAGACCAGGGGACCGTAGAGGGTGGCGCGGCGGTCGTTGAGGTAGGTCAGGGCCTGGCGGGAGCGGTCCAGCAGGTCCCGGTGCAGGTCGGCGAAGGCCAGGGTTTCCTCGCGGCCGCACACGGCGGCCAGGCTGCCGTCCGGGGCGCTGACGCTGGAGAGGCCGCAATAGCGGATCTCGCCTTCGGCGCCACAGTAGTTGGCGTAGGCCAGGTAGCACTGGCTTTCGTAGGCGCGGGCGCGCACCAGCACCTCGCAGACGAAGTCGAAGGGCACCATGTTCGCCGTGGGCACCAGCACCGCGTCTGCGCCGGCCAGGGCCAGGCGGCGCACGTTCTCGGGGAATTCCACGTCGTAGCAGACCAGCAGCCCCAGCTTCCAGCCCTCCAGTTCCACCAGCGGGGACAGGTCTTCGCCTGCGCTGAACATGCCCCGGTCCAGCTCGCCGAACAGGTGGGTCTTGCGGTAGTGGCCGAGGCGCTCGCCCCGGGCATCGATCAGTTGCACCGCGTTGTACAGCGCGTCGGCGTCATCCCGCTCCGGGTAGCCGTAGAGCACGGCGATGCCGTGCTCCCGGGCGATGCCGGCGATGCGCGCGGCCCAGTCGCCGTCGGCCGCTTGGGCCAGGCGCTGCACCGCCTCCAGACCGATGTCGTAGCCGCTGAGGAACATCTCCGGCGTGATCAGCAATCGCGCCCCATGCCGCGCCGCTTCGGCCGCCCGTTGGTGCAGGCGTTCTAGGTTGGCGTCCGGGTCCAGGGGCTGCGGCGGGCATTGGTAGAGGGCGATGCGCATGGGGCTCTCCTGTCAGTCCGGCAGGGCGATGGGGCCGAGTTCGGCGAAGCAGTCGCCCGGGCCGGGGTTGTCCGTCGGGGTGCTGCCGCCGAAGTGGCGCATGATGCCCCACACCGCGTTGAGCGAGGTCTGCACCGCGCCCTCGACCCAGGCCGGCGTCCAGGACACATCGTCGCCTGCGATGAAGATGCCGCGCTGTTCGGCGGGCATGTCGTCCTGCATGAAGTGGGCGTACATGCGCTGGTTGTAGCGGTAGTGGCCCGGCAGCGCGCCCTTGAAGGCGCCGAGGAAGTGCGGGTCGGCCTCCCAGGACACGGTGATCGGGTCACCGATGATGTGGCTGGCGATGTCCACGTCCGGGTAGATCTTCTTCAGCGCGTCGAGGGCCAGCTTCACGCGCTTCTCCACCGGGTGCGGCAGCATTTTCAGGGCGTCGCTCATCCAGGAGTAGGACAGGCAGATCACTCCCGGCTTGTCGTCGCCGTTGTCGAACAGGTAGGTGCCACGGGTGAGGCGGTCGGTGAGGGTCATGCTCAGGGTGTCGCGGCCGGTCTGCGGGTCCTTGTCTTTCCAGAACGGCCGATCGACCATCACGAAGGTCTTCGAGGACTGCATGTAGCGGGTGCGGTCCAGGGCCATCCACAGCTTCTGCGAGAACAGCGACTCCTCGCACTCGATCTGGGTGGTCAGCAGCCAGGTCTGGCAGGTGGCGAGCACGGCGGCGTAGTGGCGAGTGTCGCCCCAGGTGTCGGTGACCGCCAGGCGGCCGTCGGCGGCACGGACGATGCGCTTGACCCCCGGCCGCGCCGCGCCGTTGTGCAGTGATGCCAGGCTGGTGCCCGCCGGCCAGTGCACGCAGCGCTCCGGCGCATGGCGCCAGATGCCCATGGGCACCTGCTGCACGCCGCCGACGATCAGGTGCTGGTTGTCGTCGCAGGCGGTCATCACCACGCGGAAGATCTCCAGCATGGAGTTGGGGAAGTCCGAGTCCCAGCCGCCGGTGCCGAAGCCCACCTGGCCGAACACCTCGCGGTGGTGGAAGGAGAGCTGGGCGAAGGCCTTGGAGCTGGCGACGAAGTCATAGAAGGTGCGGTCGTCCCAGAGCGGGACCAGGGTGTTCCACAGCGCTTTCAGGCGCTTCACGTCGCGGTCGCGGATGGCCTGCTGGATCTCGCCGAACTGCGCGCCGTCCTCCAGGGCATCGGCCCAGGCGTCGGCCACTTCCTGGAACAGCGCCGGCAGGTCCGCCAGCTTCTCCGCGTAATAGGTCTTGCCCTCGATGTCGATCACCGTGCTGCCGGAGGCCGGGGTGAGCGGGTTGGGGAAGGGCTGGGTCTTGAGGCCGAGCATGTCCACGTAGTGGTAGAAGGCCGTGGACGAGGCCGGGAAGCGCATGCCGCCCAGCTCGGCGATGATCCCGTCGGTGCCCTCGAAGGCCTGCGAGCGCAGGCGCCCGCCCATCTTCGAGGCTTCATAGACCACCGGCTTCAAGCCCATCTTCATCAGCTCGTAGGCCGCCACCAACCCGGCGATGCCGGCACCGACGATGGCCACCTCGGCGCCGTGGTGCTCGGCCGGGATGCTGCCCAGGCCGGCGGGGTGACGGATCCAGTCGTCGAAGGCGAAGGGGAAGTCCGGGCCGAAGATGGTGATGGGGTTCTTGCCGTCGGCGGGGTGGCGGTTGTTGTTGTGCATGGCGACCTGCGAGGGATGTTGGAGGGGCTGTCTGTGCAGCGTTGGCGCCATTCTAGGGGGGCTGAATTTCGTCCATAAGACGATTTGTGTCGTCATTAAGCTGGTTGTGCATTCAAAACGACGAGAGATTTTATCTAAGTGACGAGGTGATCTAGGTGGATATCGGGTTCCTAGGAAATTTCCATTAAGTCGTAGGTTTACGGCTTTCACGAAGAAGGGAGTCACCTCGGAGCGTCCCGACAAGCTGATCAGCCATCATGCGGGCCTTCGTATCCGGGACACAGGGAGATGCTTTATGGGAAGTTGGCGTGGTCGTTCGCTGATCCTTTTTGGATTACTGTGGGCAGCCTCCATGCAGCAGGCCTGGGCGGTAAATGCTTTTTGCACGCTGAAGTACACCACTGTTGTTACTACGGCGCCGCTGCCCACCACGTTGCCCGTGCCTCGTGATGTGCCGAATGGATACGTGCTGTACGACTCCCAATGGATCGTGCGCCCAGCGGGCGATGTGAGTTGCGGTGGGTTTCTGCATCACGGCCCGTTGTCCGTGAAGTACGGCTTCATGAGCGGTACGAGCGTGCCCGGTTTTTCCAATGTCTATCCAACAGGCGTGCCGGGAGTGGGGATCAAGGTGGCCTGGTCGCGAGCAATAACGCCGATACCCCCCAATATTGAGGGTGGCCAGTTCATGACTAACCCCATGCAATCCGAGCCATTGAGCTATTCGACGCTCAAACCCACGCGGTACACCCCTGCCAGCCACTGGCGGTTTCAACTGATCAAGACGGGCAATTTGGCCAGTGGCAATTTCTCGATTCCTAATATCCAGGTGTTCTATGGCAACGAAATCACTAACGCTCTTCAGTTCTTGCCGGGGGCACTTGCTTTCAATACCCGCGGCTGCAGCTTGCGAATGAGAGATCAGACAGTGAATTTAGACAAATCCTGGCCAAAGGATTTTCGGGGGATAGGCAGTACGGCTCGACCAAAGGACTTCGACATCAAGCTGGATTGTGAGCCGAGTGTCAGGATTACGTATCGGATCGATGGAGTCAGGGTCGACGGGTCCACATTGATCAATACCGGTATGGGAAATACCGAGAGCAAGTCACTGGCAGATGGGGTCGGTATTCAACTGCTTTTGCGTCACGGTGCCGGAGGGCCACTTCCCATGGGCAGTGAGATTACTTTGGGGAACAGTGCTGCATCAGGCCCTTCGAGCCTGCAGATTCCATTGACGGCCCAGTACAAGCAGGTCGGTGCAACCATTACTCCAGGTTTTGTCGGGTCGCTTGCCACCATCACCCTGTTCTACCGCTGACCCCTCAGGCCGGCCCCGGCAGGGGCTGGCCGCGGTCGATCTTGCAACTGAGGATGATGGAGGTGGTGGTGCGCTCCACCCCTTCCACATTGCCGATCTCGTCCAGCAACTGGTCCAGCCGCTCTGGTGATTCGGCGCGCAGCCAGGCCACGTAGTCGAACTCCCCACTCACCGTGCACAGCAACTGCACCTCGGCCATTCCAGTCAGGCGGCGCAGCACGTCCTTGCCGCTGCGTGGCCGCACGGTGATGCCCACGTAGGCCTGCAGGCCGCCTTCCGCCACGCGCTGGCCCAGGCGCACGCCGTAGCCGCTGATCACCCCGCTGCGTTCCAGCCGCGCCAGGCGCGAGTTCACCGTGGTGCGGGCGATGCCGAGGCGGCGGGCGAGGGTGGCGACGCTTTCGCGGGCGTTGATCTGCAGCGCGGCGATCAGCTGGCGGTCAGTTTCATCAAGGGCGTGCTGGGTGTATTCGGGCATCGTGGGTATCGGTTACCGGTTGGGCCAATGGCGCACAGGTTGATGTAAGGGGTGAAACGGGTCGGTGAGGTATTGATAGGGCCCTACGGCTGGAGGGGCCAGGGCCGATTTTCCGCACTGTGACGGATACCTAGCATGCCTGCTCCGCTTGATGTATGGAGAGCACAGTTGATCACGCCGTCTCGACTTCTGATGTATCTCTTGGTGGTCGCGCTGTTCCCCGTGATGGGGGTGGTGAGCCCCCATGCGCAGGGCTGCAGCCTGAAGCGCGGCCAGAGTACCAACTTCACGTTCCCCAGCCCCCTCAATGTGCCCCGCGACCTGCCGATCGGTGGCGTCATCTACGACACCCATGGCTGGATCGGCTCCGGCGATGCCTATGTGGACTGCATGGGACTCTTCCAGCACTACATCGGGACGGGCTTCGTTTCCGGCCCCGGCGAGGTCACGGTCCCTGGCAAGACGGACGTCTACGCCACCGGCCTGCCGGGTGTCGGCATCCGGGTTGCCTGGTCCAGCAACCTGGACACCCCCGCCCACATGGAAGGCGGGGAGATGATGCGCTCTGCACGGCGCCGAACGCCAATCCCGCGAAACCACTATTCACCCGCGCAACGCTGGTGGATCCAGCTGATCAAGACCGGCCCGATCAACTCGGGCGTCCTCAGCATGAATCCGGTGCGGATCTACTACGACGATGAGCTGACCAACCAGCTCAACTTTCTCTCGTCGCAGGTGGTGTTCCAGAAGCGTGGCTGTGTGGCGACCGGCGCAACGCAGACGGTCACGCTGCTGCAGTCCAATATCGGCCAGTTCAAGGGGATCGGCTCAACGGCGCGCCCCCGAATCTTCAGCATCGATCTGGACTGCGATGAAGGGGTCAATGTGTCCTACCGCATCGATGGGTTGCCTGCGACGGACTCGGTACTCAAGAACGTCACGGGTTCGCTCAAGCTGGCGAGTGGCATCGGCGTGCAACTGCTGCAATCAGATGGGGTGCAGCCGCTCTTGCTTGGCCAAAAGTATGTTCTGGGCACAGCCGACAGACCGAACAGCGATATGAAAATCGAGCTCCAGGCCCGCTACTACCAGTTCCAGGAGCAGATCAGACCGGGCCTTATCCTGACCACTGCAACGGTCACCCTGTATTACGAGTGACGGCCGGGTCTCCGATACGACGTACGCACCCGCTGCCGAGCCTTGGCTTGGCCTGGGCCTGTTTTCGGCAGCGCTCACGGCGCTGCTCGCCTCACTCGTAATACAGCGTCAGGTGCACCAGCGCCTCTACCGTGCCTGGCACCACCTCGGTGTCGAGCTGGTAATAGCGTGCCGTGAGCGGGATGTTGAGGAGCGCACCCCGGTCGGGCCCCAGGGCGGTGTAGAAGACCTTCTCGCCGAACACCACCGGGGCGCCGTTGCTGTCCCTGAGCAGTTGCACCCCCACTCCCCGCGCCGTGCCCCGTGTATCGCTGCTGTGGACCACCGAAGGCGATGCCTTGAGCGGCGCGTCCAGGCTGTAGGAGAGGCGCAGGTCCGGATCGCATTCCAGGGGAATCTGGAAATTCGTCGGCCGCGCGGTCGAGCCCGGCCCGGTGAAGTCCCGCAGCTGGGCCTTGGCCATGCGTACGTCCAGGGACGAGTTCTGCAACCGGCACCCGCGTTTCTGGTAGATCACCTGGCTCGCCGGGAACACCAGCTCGTTGGTCAGGAGGTTGTGGTAGTAGTTGCGGATCGGCGCGATCTGGTAGGTGCCCGAGGCGATGGGCCCGGTCTTGATCAACTGGATCCACCAGCGCTGGGCCGGCGCATAGGTGTCCCGTGAAATCTGCGTGGTCGAGCGCGGGATGGTCATGTAGATCCCGCCGTCCATGCCCGCCGGGCGGGACTGGGGGTTGTTGTTCCAGGCCACCTTGATGCCGACCCCTGGCACGCCGGTCTCGTAGACATGCTCCAGGCCGGTGGCCTTGGTGTTGCCGGTGAAGCCCAGATCGAGCCAGAAGGTGCCGAAGCCCGAGCAGCGCGCCGATGCCTGGCCGCCGCCGACCCAGCCCCCCGAGTCATGCAGCACGGTACCGACCGGTGCGTCCCGCTGGATTGTGAGGGTGGCGGGGAGTGGATAGCTGGTCTTCAACCCCGACCCGGAGCAGTTGGCTCCCAGGGCGAGGCCGGACATTGCCAGCAGCGCAAGCACACTGCCGGACGCAAGGCACAGGGATGTGTTCATGGAAGGCACCGTGAACGAGGAGGAGGGGATTCTTAGAGAGCGACCGGAATGAGTCCGCGCCATAGCCTTTGTCCCGGGGCTGGGCATCGGACGGCACTGGCTCCAAAAGCCGTTGATTGCTTGATGAGAGGGGATATCCGGCGAATCGTGGCAGGCCGGCCATTCGATTTCGTGGGTTGATTGACTACGAATGTAGTGATGATTGCCTACAGGTATTCAAGGATGGTGTGAAGGGTTGCCGACACGGCGATGTTGATGGCATCGGTAAAATTCCCACCCCCTTTTCCTACCCTGTCGGTCATCCCCCATGAAGCACGCCGCATGCCGCACGCTGGCAGGTGCCCTGGCGCTCCTGCTGATGTCCAGCCTTGCCTGGGGCGCCAGTTGCACGGGCTCGGGGCACAAGACCCAGTTCCCGCTGCCTGCCACGCTGTCCCTGCAGCGCGACGCGCCCATCGGTTCGGTGCTCTATGACACCCATGGCTGGATCGGCACGGGCGTGGCCTCTGCCTCCTGCTCCGGGCCGGGCACCATCTGGCAGGACCATGGCTACAGAGCGGCCATGACAGCCACTTCACTGCCGGACGTCTATGAGTCGGGTGTTCCGGGCATCGGTATCCGAGTGGCCTGGGCGAACAACGCCAACCGTCCGCCGCCCACCATGAGCGGGGGCTCCTACATGAGGTACCCGCGCACTGAAATGCAGATATCCGCCACCACCTACGCGCCGGCCCAGCTTTGGTGGGTCCAGTTGATCAAGACCGGCCCCATCGCCTCGGGCACCTTCCAGATCGCGCCGATCCAGGTCTACTACCACAACCTGCTGACCAATGAACTCACCTTCCCGGCGAGCCAACTGGTGTTCAACAAGCAGGGTTGCCGAATGCTCAACCCTGCCATCAGCGTGACGCTGCCCACTGCCAACCTGCATCACTTCGACGGTTACGGCAGTTCGGCAGGGGAGCGTCCGTTCACTATCCCCCTGGAATGCGACGCCGATATTCATGTCTCCTACCGAGTGGACGGGCTCCAGATCACCGATTCGGTGCTGAAGAACAGTGAGGGTGCCGGCATGGCCAAGGGCGTAGGCGTGCAACTGCTCAAAGGCGCGGGCGGGGGCACACCGCTGGTGCTGGGTGCCAAGGCCTATCACCTGTACACCGGGGAGATGCCCGGCCTCAGCGTGATTCCGCTGATCGCCCGCTATTACCAGGTCGACACCGCTGTCACCCCCGGCCAAGTGATCACCACCGCCACCCTCACGATGTTCTACGAATAGGGCACTCGATCGTCCTACGGCGCTTGCCTACAGACGCGGCGGTCACGCCGGACGCCCGGCCGACAGGGAGAGACGGAGCGAGTCATTAAAATTCGCCCCCCATTTTTCCCCCGGTCACCTTCATGAACCCGCGTCCTTTCACCCGGCTGGCCAGCGCCCTGGCGCTCCTGCTCGCGTCCGGCATGGCCTGGGGGGCCAGCTGCAGCGGGTCGGGGCACAAGAACCAGCTGCCGCTGCCCACCACCCTGACCGTCCACCGCGACGCGCCGATCGGCACCGTGCTGTACGACACCAACCGCTGGATGGGCGGCGGCAGCGCCAGCGCCACCTGCACGGGGCCCGGCACCCTGTGGATGGACCACGGCTACAGCGCCACCATGCAGCGGACGGCCCTCGAACATGTGTATGAAAGCGGCGTGCCGGGCATCGGTGTCAAAGTGGCCTGGGCCAACAACGGTAGCCGTCCGCCCGCCACCATGAGCGGCGGCATCTTCATGGGCCACCCGCGCACCGAGACGCAGATATCCGCCACCACCTACGCACCCGCCCAGCTGTGGTGGTTCCAGCTGATCAAGACCGGCCCCATCGAGTCGGGCACCTTCGCCATCAAGCCGATCCAGGTCTACTACCACAACCTGCTGACCAACGAACTGACCTTCCCGCCGACCCGCCTGGTGTTCAACAAGAAGGGTTGCCGGCTGCTCGAACCGGCCCTCACCGTGCACCTGCCCACCGCCAACCTCCACCACTTCGAGGGGGTGGGCAGTTCCGCCCGGGAGCGGCCGTTTGACATCCACCTGGATTGCGACCCGGACATCCGCATCCACTACCGCGTGGACGGGCTGAAGGTCGCGGACTCGGTGCTACAGAACAGCACCGGCGCCGGCATGGCCAGGGGCGTGGGCGTGCAACTGCTCAAGGGCGCTGGCGATGGTGAGCCGTTGGTGCTCGGGACCAAGGCCTTCCATCAGGCCAGCGGTACCCAGGGTGGCCCCAGCGCCATCCCGCTCATCGCCCGCTACCACCAGCACGAGCCGGACATCGCCCCCGGCGCGGTGATCACCACCGCCACCCTCACGCTGTTCTACGAGTAGCCCGAGAACGCCCCCCGTGGCCCGGAGCGACGCCGGCAGGATCGGCAGCTGAAGGGCCTCAGGGTGTGGAGGCGAGGATGGCGCGGGCCAGGGCCAGGTCGTCGGTACCGGTGGGCAGCGGCTGTTGGCGCAGCTCCCGCAGGGCCCGTTCCAGCTCGGGGCCCCGGATGTGGCCGTCGCTGGCGACGAAGGCGGCGGCATCGTCCCGCGCCCGTGCGTAGCGCGGGGGTGTCTGGCCTTCGCGGCTCAGGTTGCTGGTGGTGGCCGGGGCGAAGGTGGTCGCCGCGCTGCTGAGGACCAGCCAGCCGTTGGGGCGGTCCTCTGCGCTGGCGTACAAGCAGCACGCCAGCAAAGCGAAGGCCAGGGGCGTGCGCATGCTCAGTGGCCCGGCAGCGCCTGCACCGCCTTGCAACTGGCCTCGTAGTGCTGGGCGCAGGCCGACTGGTACAGGCGGCGGGCCTGGTCCGGGTCGCGCGGCACGCCTTCGCCCCGCAGGTACAGGCTGCCGAGCACGTGCTGGGCCATGGGGTTGCCGGCGGCGGCGGACTGGTTCAGGTAGCGCAGCATCTCCGGCTGGTTGGCCAGGGCCGGGTCGTTGCGGCCGGTGTAGAGGAAGGCCAGGCTCACCGCCGCCACGGCGTTGCCCTGGTCGGCGGCGCGGGCCCACCAGTACTGGGCCTGGCGGTAGTCCTTGGCCACGAAGAAGTGGCTGCCCAGCTTGAACTGGCTCTCCGGGTCGCCGCGCTGGGCCTGCACCTGCAGCACCTCCAGCTCGCTGGGCGGCGTCTCGCGGATGACGTTGGCCGGCGCCTGCGCCTCGGCAGGGCGCTCCGGTGTCTTGGCGGTGTGGGTGCAGCCGGCCAGCAGGGCGACGGCCAGCAGCGGGACGGACAGGCGGGACAGTGACGGACGCATGGAGGCTCCTCGGCCAGGGCAGTGATGGGCGGCGGCGCCGGGCGTACAGGGTGATCGGCTTCCGCTCGCGCTTCAAGGTGTTGCAGCCAGTGGGACCGGCCCCGCGTGAAAGGGTTCTCGTCGGTTCGCTCCGGGGTTGGCTTTGTGAAATTTATTGGATAGATTTTCATGAAATTAAATCCACAAAATTTCACGAGGCCCCCATGTTCAAGCAATCCGCCCAGCATGTCGGTACCTGGTACGCCGCCGCCTTCCCCGGCCCCATCCCGCTGCGCCCGCGCCTACAGGCGAGCCAGGACTGCGACGTGGTGGTGGTCGGCGGCGGCTTCAGCGGCCTGCACACCGCCCTGCGCCTGGCCCTGGCTGGCAAGCGCGTGGTGTTGCTGGAGGCCAGCCGGCTGGCCTGGGCGGCCTCCGGGCGCAACGGCGGGCAGGCCTTGCTGGGCTGGTCCTGCGACATGCCTCCGCTGGAGAAGGCGCTCGGCGTCGATGGCGCCCGCCAACTATGGGACAGCATGCGCTGGGCCGCCGAAGAGCTCCGCGAGCTGCCCGCCCGCCACGGCTTCGAGGTGGACTACCGCAGCGGCAGCCTGTGGGCCGCCGTGCTGCCGCGCCGGGTCGGCCAGCTGCACGAGGCCCAGCGCGAGGCCGAGGCGAAGTGGGGCTACGACGCCTTGCGCGTCATCGAGCGCGACGAACTGCCCGATTGGATCGGCAGCCCGCGCTACCAGGCCGCCCTCTACGACCCCGAGGCCGGCCACCTCGACCCGCTCAAGCTCGCCCACGGCCTGGCCAATGCCCTGGAAGCGGCGGGCGGGCGCATCTTCGAACAGACCCAGGCCCTGGAATACCGCACCCGCGGCGAGGGCTACAGCGTGCGCACCGCCGAAGGCGAAGTGCGCGCCGACGTGCTGGTGCTGGCCTGCAACGCCTACATCGACCGCCTCGACCCGGCCCTGGCCCGGCGCGTGCTGCCGGTGGGCTCCTACCAGGTCGCCACCGAACCGCTGGACCCGGCGCTGGCGCGCTCCCTGCTGCCGCGCAACAGCTGCGTGATCGACAACCAGTTCGTCCCCGACTACTTCCGCCTCACCCCTGACAACCGCCTGCTCTTCGGCGGTGGCTGCACCTACCTGGGCGGCCTGCCCAGGGACGTAGCGGCCGCCACCCGGCCGCACCTGGAGCGGGTCTTCCCGCAGCTGCGCGGCGTGGGCATCGAGTACGGCTGGGGCGGGCACCTGGACTGCAGCATGAAACGCACCCCGGACATCGGCCGCAGCGGCCAGCGCTACTGGCTGCAGGGCTTTTCCGGGCACGGCGTGCTGCCGACCCTGGCCGGTGCCCGTGCCGTGGCCGACGCCATTCTCGGTGACGGCCGCCTGCTGGGGCTCTACCAGCGCCTGAACAACCCCGGCTTCCCCGGTGGCGCGCTGCTGGCGCCGCCGCTGGAGGCCATCGGCAAGGCGTACTACCGCCTGCGCGACGTGATCTGAAGGGCCGCCCGCCGGCACCCGGCGGGCACCACGGAGATTCCAGATGGACAAGCAAGACGAAATCGAAGGCCTCGCGATCCTCATCCGCGACCTGCGCAAGCACAAGAACGTGACCCTGGGCGACCTGGCCACCCGCATCGACCGCTCGGTGGGCTTCCTCTCCCAGGTCGAGCGCGGCCTCTCGCGCCCCACGGTGGCCGATCTCACCGCCATCAGCGAAGCGCTGGGGGTGCCGACCACCTACTTCTACAGCCTCAGCAAGCCCCGCGAGATCCCCTGGGTCACCCGCCCCGACGAGCGCCGCACCCTCTACTACGCCGGCGGCATCACCGACGTGCTGGCCTCGCCGACCATGTCCGGCGGCTTCTCCATGCTCGAAAGCCACCTGGAGCCCGGCGCCACCAGCGGCGAAGGGCACCTGGACGACAGCTCCGAGCAGGGCGGCTTCGTCCTCGAAGGCGAGCTGACGCTCTGGTACGGCGACGACGCCGAGCCGGTGACCCTCTACGCCAACGACAGCTTCCAGCTGCCGCCCCATGCGCAGTTCCGCTACGCCAACCTCTCCGAACGGCCGACGCGGGTGCTCTGGGTGTTCACCTGACACCCGGCGGCTTCTCCCCCGAACACCCCTTTCCCTTGCAGGACCGCAGTGATGACAACAACAAGACACCCCGATCTGCTCAGCGAAGTCCGCGCCTTCCGCGAACGTCACCCGGACATCCGCTACGTCGACCTCATCTGCCTGGACATCCCCGGGCACTTCTACGGAAAGCGCTACCCCATCGACATGCTGGAGAAGGTGGCCGCCGGCGGCCCGCTGAAGGTCCCGCAGAACTGCGTGCTGCTCGGCACCCAGGGCGGGCTGTACCCCATCGGTGACTACTGCTTCGCCGATGGCGACCCGGACGCCCCGCGCCGCCTGGTGCCGGGCACCCTGGTGCCGGTGCGTTGGGAGAAGGAGCCCCTGGGGCAGATGCTGATCACCTCCGACGGCACCGAAGCGCCCATCGAATTCGAACCCCGTGAAGTGCTCGCCCGCGTGCTGCAGCGCCTGGAGCGGCGCGGCATCCGCCCGGTGGTGGCCTTCGAGCTGGAGTTCTACCTGTTCGACCGCAAGCTCGACGCCGGCTTGCCGCGCTTCCCCCGCGACCCGCTGTGCGAAGACGAGGACGACCAGCCGAACATGCACATCGAGCGCCTCTCGCGCTTCTCCAGCGTGCTGCACGAAATGGTCGACGCTGCCAACGAACAGGGCGTGGCCGCCAACGTCATCACCGCCGAACTCGGCCCCGGCCAGTTCGAAATCAACTTCGGCCACTGCGACGACGGCCTCAAGGCCGCCGACTGGGCCGCCCTGTTCTGCCGCAGCACCCGTGGCGTCGCTCTCAAGCACGGCCTGCGCGCCAGCTTCATGAGCAAGCCCTACCTGCAGGCACCGGGCAGCGGCATGCACGTGCACGTCAGCCTCTACGACCGCGACGGCCACAACCTGCTGGACGCCCAGGGCCAGCGCCCGCTGCGCCACGCCGTGGCCGGCTGCCTGGACCTGCTGCCCCACTGCATGCCGATCTTCGCCGCCAACCACAACGCCTTCCGCCGCTACGGCGCCATGGTCAACGCCGCCAGCCGCGCCAGCTGGGGCTTCGAAGACCGCGATGCGTGCATCCGCATTCCCGAGTCCGACGGCCGCAACCTGCGCATCGAACACCGCCTGGCCGGCGCCGACGCCAACCCCTACCTGGTGCTGGCGGCTATCCTCACCGGCATGGAGCACGGCCTCGACGCCGCCCGCGACCCCATCGCCCCGCTCAACGAAGACCGCTCCAGCGGCATCGACTTCCCCAAGGACATGCTCACCGCCGTCGCCGCCATGCGCGACCACCCCGTGGTCAACCAGGGCCTGGGCAGCGAATTCGTCATGGTCTATTGCGAGAACAAGCGCCAGGAGTACCTCGACTTCATCAACGAAGTCAGCGCCCGGGAATACCGCTGGTACCTGTAGCGGGACGCGCCGGGTGCAGGGTGGGTGGCGCGCTTCCATCCACCCGCGGTGCTCCCGGAGGCTCCGAGCCGGGCAGCGCTGCGCACTGCCTGGGCGAATGAATTCGCCCCTACAGGAGCCGGGGGTGGTCGTTGTTCGCCGTGACCCTACGCCCGATCCACCCCGCCGAAGGCGGCCACCAAATCCTCGACGAACGCCTGCTGCGCTTCGCTGGGTTCGCGGCCGCGGTGGTGGGTGAGGCGGAATTCCACGTCGAAGCCCAGTCGTTCCGGCAGCAGGGCGCGGAGTTGCCCGCGTGCCTCCCAGGGCGCTGCGATATGGCGGGGGAGGTAGCCGATGTGGGCGCCGGAGAGGATCAGCGCCAGGGTGCCTTCCACCTGCTCGGTCACCGCGCTGCTGGCGGCGGACTGGAAGGGCTCGGCCTCGCCGATGAAGCGGTAGGGGTGCAGCACCCGGTCGCATTGGCGCAGGTCGTCCTCGGTCACGCGCGTGCGGTCGAACAGCGGGTGCCCGGCGCCGCAGAACAGCAGCTGCTCCTCGACGAACAACGGCCGGTGCGCCAGCGCCTGCTGGTTGCCGGAGAAGTAACCGATGGCCAGGTGCAGCTGGTCCTGCAGCAGGCGCCGCTCCAGTTCGGCGGGCATGGCGCTGAGCAGCTCGATGCGCACCGCCTGGCGGCGCGAGCGG
Source organism: Pseudomonas sp. SLBN-26 (assembly GCF_006715895.1). Taxonomy (NCBI): domain Bacteria; kingdom Pseudomonadati; phylum Pseudomonadota; class Gammaproteobacteria; order Pseudomonadales; family Pseudomonadaceae; genus Pseudomonas; species Pseudomonas sp. SLBN-26. The sequence goes on along the minus strand of NZ_VFOB01000001.1, from coordinate 3,794,756 downwards.
AAGCGCCGGATGGCATCGGCCAGGCGTTGCATCACGGCATCGTCGAGGGACTCGGAGAGGCCGATGCGCAGCTCGCCCAGGAGCATGTCGGCCATGCCCCGCGCCTCGCCCTTGAAGGTCTCGATGGCGCCGAACAGCCGCCGCGTGGCCGCCAGCACCTGCTCGCCCTTGGGGGTCAGGCGGAAGCCGGCCTTGCCGCGCTCGCACAGGCGGAAGCCCAGGCGCGTCTCCAGCTTGGCCATCTGCGTGCTGATGGTGGACTGGCCCACCCCCAGCGCGCCCTGGGCGGCGCTGAAGCCGCCGCTTTCCACCACGGTGACGAACAGCCTGAGCAGCTGCAGGTCCAGGTCCTGGAGTTGGGCGAGCATGGGAATCTCCAAACATCGATGGCGAGCGATGCCAAAGTAGAACACTTCATATTTATCCGAAGCAAAGCCCGGCGCAGGATCGCCCCATCACCGCTCCGGGAGCTTTCGCCATGCGCCTTTCCCTGTTGTTCGTCCTGCTCGCCGCCTGTGTCCTGCCCGCCCATGGGCAGGACCGGGAGCTGAACCTCTACAGCTGGTCCGCCTACATCCCGCCCCAGGCGCTGGAGCGCTTCAAGGCCGAGACCGGCATCAAGGTGAAGTACGACATCTTCGACAGCGCCGAGGCCCTCGACGCCAAGCTGATGACCGGCGGCAGCGGCTATGACGTGGTGTTCCCTGCCAGCAGCGGCCTGGCGCGCGCGATCAAGGCCAATGCGGTGCAGCCGGTGCAGCGCGAGCAGTTGCACCACTACGCCAACCTCGACCCGCAGCTGCTGGCCAAGCTCGCCAGCGTCGACCCCGGCAACCGCTTCGGCGTGCCCTACACCTGGGGCACCATCGGCCTGGGGCTGAACCGCGACGCGGTGCAGAAGCGCATCCCCGATGCGCCGCTGAACAGCCTCGACCTGCTGTTCAAGCCCGAATACGCCAGCCGCCTGAAGGACTGCGGCATCGCCGTGATCGACTCGCCCCAGGAGGTCATCAGCGTGGCCCTGCACTACCTCGGCAAGGACCCGTACAGCACCGCCAAGGCCGACCTCGCGGCGGTCCATGAGCTGCTCACCGCCTTGCAGCCGAACCTGCGCTACGTCGGCGCCGGCAAGCACATCAACGACCTGGCCAAGGGCGAGATCTGCCTGGCGCTGACCTACAACGGCGACGCCGCCATCGCCGCCGAGCAGGCCCGTGAGGCGAAGATGCCCTTCGAGGTGGTCTACCGCATCCCCCGCGAGGGCACGCTGATCTGGTTCGACACCCTGGCCATCCCCGCCGACGCGCCGCACCCCCAGGCGGCCCACGCCTTCATCGACTGGATGCTGCGCCCCGAGGCCATCGCCGAGCTGACCAACAGCCAGTTCTTCGCCAACGCCAACCAGGCCGCCACACCCTTGCTGGACCCGGCGGTGGCCAACGACCCGGACATCTACCCGGACCAGGCCGTGCGCGACCGCCTGTTCGGCGAGCAGGCGCTGACCCTCAAGGAGCAGCGCGAGCGCACCCGCATCTGGACGCGCTTCCGCACCCAGTACTGACCCCGCGCACACGCACACCCCACCCCCGACGGAGCCCGATGACATGGAACACGCCTTCGACAACGACCAGGCCATCACCCGGCCGAGCCTGCTGGGCACGGCCGCCGAAGCCACCTACGCCGGCATCACCAGCTTCATGCGCCGGCGCTACAGCCGCGACCTCACCGGCGTCGATCTGGTGGTGAGCGGGGTGCCCTTCGACACCGCCACGACCAACCGCCCCGGCAGCCGCTTCGGGCCGCGCGCCATTCGCGCCGCCTCGGTGCAGATGGCCTGGGCGCGGCATTTTCCCTGGGAGTTCGACCCCTTCGACCACCTGGCGGTGATCGACTACGGCGACTGCGCCTTCGACCACGGCACGCCGCAGCACACGCCGGAGGCGATCCAGGCCCACGCCGCGCACATCCTCGAGGCCGGCGCGGCGATGCTCACCCTGGGCGGCGACCACTTCATCAGCTACCCGCTGCTCAAGGCCCATGCGGCCAAGCACGGGCCGCTGTCGCTGATCCACTTCGACGCCCACAGCGACACCTGGCCGGACGAGGAGGGCCAGCGCATCGACCACGGGACGATGTTCTTCCACGCCGCCCGCGAGGGCCTGGTGGACCCGGCGCGCTCGGTGCAGATCGGCCTGCGCACCACCAACGACGACGTGATGGGCTTCCAGGTGCTGGACGCCCGCGAGGTGCACCGCCACACCCCGGAGCAGATCGCCGAGCGCATCCGCGAGCGGGTGGGGGACAACCCGGTGTACCTGACCTTCGACATCGACTGCCTCGACCCGGCCTTCGCCCCCGGCACCGGCACCCCGGTGTGCGGCGGGCTCTCCAGCCACCAGGCGCTGGAAATCCTCCGCGGCCTGCGCGGCATCAACCTGGTGGGCATGGACGTGGTGGAAGTGGCGCCGCCCTACGACAACGCCGAAGTCACCGCCCTGGCCGGCGCCACCCTGGCGATGGAAATGATCTGCCTGTACGCCGCGCGGCATAAGTTGGGGGAGCGGTAGGCGCGACTCTGTGGAAGCGAATTCATTCGCGAACGAGGTGAAGCACGAGCATCGCGGCTGAAGCCGCTCCCACAGGGTCTGCCATCTGTAGCCCGGACTTCAGTCCGGGGATGGCGGTGGTGCCTGGGATGGGCGTTCGCGAGCAAAGCTCGCTCCTACGGGGCGGTGCCAGCCGGAGGGATTCCCGGGCTGAAGCCCGGGCTACGGAGCGCTCTTGCTCGGTGGGAGCGAATTCATTCGCGAACGAGGTAAAGCACGAGCATCGCGGCTGAAGCCGCTCCCACAGGGTGGCCACCTGTAGCCCGGACTTCAGTCCGGGGACGGGCATGCCGGGGAGGAGCCTTCGCGAGCAGGGCTCGCTCCTACGGGGGCGGTGCCAGTCGGAGGGGTTCCCGGGCTGAAGCCCGGGCTACGAAGCGCTCTGGCTCGGTGGGTGCGAATTCATTCGCGAACGAGGTAAAGCACGAGCATCGCGGCTGAAGCCGCTCCCACAGGGTGGGCTACGGGATGCACCTGAAAAAAGCCACGGGCCCAAGGGTGGGCCCGTGGTTTCACGCACAACCGTCGAACATGGCGCGCAGGCCCAGGCGGGGCTCCTGGAACAGCCGCGCATCCATCAGTTGGGGTTTGTTGACGATGGGGCGGAAGTCCATGCGTTCGATGATGTCGCGCTCGACGTCGATGCCCGGCGCGACCTCGATCAGCTCCAGGCCCTCGGGGGTGAGGCGGAACACGCAGCGCTCGGTCACGTAGAGCACCGGCTTGCCGGCTTCGGCGGCGAGGCGGCCGGCGAAGGTGCGGTGCTCCACCTCGCGGACGAACTTGCGCAGCTCGCCGTCCTGAACGATGCGCAGGGCGCCGTTCTCGATGCGGATGTCCTGCGGGCCGGCGCTGAAGGTGCCGACGAAGACCACCGCCTTGGCGTTCTGGCTGATGTTGATGAAGCCCCCGGCGCCGGCCAGGCGCGTGCCGAACTTAGACACGTTGAGGTTGCCCGCCGCATCCGCCTGGGCCAGGCCGAGGAAGGCGAGGTCGAGGCCGCCGCCGTCGTAGAAGTCGAACTGGTAGGGCTGGTCAATCAGCGCGCTGTGGTTGCAGGCCGCGCCGAAGTCCAGGCCCGAGGCCGGCACGCCGCCGATCACGCCGGGCTCGGCGGTGAGGGTGAGCAGGTCGATCACCCCTTCTTCCGCCGCCACCGCCGCCACGCCTTCGGGCATGCCGATGCCCAGGTTCACCACCGCGCCGGGCTTGAGTTCCAGTGCCGCGCGGCGGGCAATGAGCTTGCGCAGGTCCAGCGGCATCGGCGGCAGGCTGCCTTCGGGCACCCGCACCTCGGCGGCGAAGGCCGGGTTGTAGGCGGTGGCGAAGGTCTGCTGGTGATGCTCCGGCGCGGCCACCACCACGCAGTCGACGAGGATGCCGGGGATCTTCACCTGGCGCGGGTTGAGCGAGCCACGGGCGACCACCCGTTCCACCTGGGCGATCACCAGCCCGCCGGAATTGCGTGCGGCCATGGCGATGGCCAGGCTCTCGATGGTCAGCGCCTCGCGCTCCATGGTCAGGTTGCCGTCCTCGTCGGCGCTGGTGGCGCGCACCACCCCGACATGGATGGGGAAGGTCTTGTAGAAGAGGTAGTCCTCGCCGTCGAGGGGCATGCGCCGCACCAGCTCCTCGGTGGTGCGGGCATTGAGCTTGCCGCCGCCGTGCTCGGGGTCGACGAAGGTGCCGAGGCCCACCCGCGACAGCTGCCCCGGCTTGCCGGCGGCGATGTCGCGGAACAGCTGGGAGATCACCCCCTGGGGCAGGTTGTAGGCCTCGATGCGGTTCTCCACCGCCAGCTTCTGCAACCCGGGCACCAGGCCCCAATGGCCGCCGATGACGCGGCGCACCAGCCCTTCGTGGGCCAGGTGGTTGAGGCCCCGGCCCTTGCCGTCGCCCTGGCCGGCGGCGTAGACCAGCGTCAGGTCGCGCGGCGCCTGCTCGGCCTGGAAGCGCTGCTCCAGGGCGATGGCGATGGCCTCGGCGAAACCGATGCCGACGAAGCCGCCGGTGGCCAGGTGGGCGTTGTCGGGGATACGCGCCACCGCCTCGGCGGCGCTCATCACTTTGCTCATGTCGTACCTCGAGCGTGGAATTGGGGGCGGCCGGGTTCTCCCGTGGGAGCGGCTTCAGCCGCGAAGGGCCGCGCAGCGGACCCGGGGCGCCCCTGCGGGCCGCATCGCGAATGAATTCGCTGCCACGGGCTACTCATCAGAAGCTGCCGAACAGGCTGCCGAGGGTGATCACCACCACCAGGGCAGCGAGGGGGAAGATCACCGTGTTCATGAAGATGAATCTGTAGGAATCGCGGTGGGTCAGCTTGCAGATGGCCAGCAGCGAGATCACCGCGCCGTTGTGGGGCAGGGTGTCCATGCAGCCGGAGGCCATGGCGGCGACCCGGTGCAGCAGCTCGGGGCTGATGCCGGCGGCGTTGGCCATCTCCAGGTACTGCGCGCCGAGGGTCTTGAGGGCGATGGACATGCCGCCGGAAGCGGAGCCGGTGATGCCGGCGAGGATGTTCACCGCCACCGCCTCGGACACCAGCGGGTTGCCCGGCACGCTCAGCACCAGGTCGCGGATCACCACGAAGCCGGCGAGGGAGGCGATCACCGTGCCGTAGCCCACCTCGGAGGCGGTGTTGAGGATCGGCAGCATGGAGCCGAAGGTGCCGTCGTTGAGGCTCTGCTTCAGGTCCACCCAGCGCCGCCAGTGCAGGCCGATGAGCAGCAGCACCGCCGCGCTGAGGGCGACGATGATCGACCAGATGCCGATCACCGACTTGGCGTCCTGCAGGCCGCCGAATTCGGGCTTGGCCAGGTAGCTGGTGTCGAGGTTGGGCAGCACCTGCTTGGCCATCAGGAAGTTCAGCGCGATCACCAGCAGGATCGGCAGCAGCGCCAGCCAGAAGCCGGTCACCGGCAGGCCGCCCTGCTCGGTGGGGTCGTCCTTGTGGCTGCCGTAGCCTTCGCCGGCGGCCATCAGCGTGCGGGCCTGGGCGGCGAGCCACCAACTGCCGAGGCCGAGCATGATCAGCCCGCCGATCAGCCCGAGGATGGGCGCGGCGAAGGCGTCGGTGCCGAAGAAGGGGCTGGGGATTGCGTTCTGGATCGCCGGGGTGCCGGGCAGGGCGGTCATGGTGAAGGTGAAGGCACCCAGGGCGATGGCGCCGGGCAGCAGCCGCTTGGGAATGCCCGCCTCGCGGAACAGCGCTGTGCCGATGGGGTACACCGCGAAGGCCACCACGAACAGCGACACGCCGCCGTAGGTCAGCAGCCCGCAGGCCAGCACGATGGCGAGGATGGCCCGCTCGCGCCCCAGCCGGGTGACGATGCCCTGGGCGATGGCGCGGGCCGAGCCGGAGTCGTCCATCAACTTGCCGAAGATGGCGCCGAGCAGGAACAGCGGGAAGAACTGGATCAGGTAGCCGCCCAGGGACTTCATGAACACCTGGGTGTAGGTGGGCAGCATCAACGCCGCATCACCGGCGAACAGCACCGCCAGCAGCGCCATCAGCGGCGCCAGGATCAGCACGTTGTAGCCGCGGTAGGCCAGGAACATCAGCAGTGCGAGGGACAGCAGGATTCCGAGGGTACCCATGGGATTTCCTTCTTGTTGTTGTTTTGAACCGCCGCAGCGGCCGGGCCTGGGTCGGCCCTTTGCCGGTATAGAGCGAAAGCTGTGCCAGGTGGGCTGAAAAGCCCTGGGGAAGGCGCTGGTAGTGGGTTTGAGCCATTGGCGGGAAAGAGAACGCAGCGGTTCAAGCGTCCACATAAATAGACGGTGTCCTGATTGTTGGACGCCTATTTCGAGCGATGTCCAAAAATATGGACGCCCCATAACCCAAGCGCGAGGCCCCCGGGCTGTAGGGTGGATGGCGCTTTTCCATCCACCAACGCGCCCGCCTCAAACACCGTGGCTGCAGGTAAACGCACGCCCTGCCCGGCGATCAACCCCGCACCGCGTGGATCGGTGAAGCGCGATCCACCCTACGCCGCCTGGGCGTTCCGTGGGGGTATGCCGCTTCCCCATCCACCGGCGTGCCGACCCGTAGCCCGGGCTTCAGCCCGGGGAAACGCGCCCGCAGGCCCTGCTACAACCCGTGGGCCTGGAGCTTGTTGTAGAGGCTGGCGCGGGCGATGCCGAGGCGTTCGGCGGCGCGGGTGCGGTTGCCGTCGCAGGCGGCGAGGGCGGTGAGGATGGCGGCGCGTTCTGCCTCGGCCAGGCTGTCCGCCAGGGGGCGGACATCGCTCGGTGCGGACGGCTCGGGCGCTGGGGCGGGCTCGGCGTTGGGCGGCAGCGGGTCCACCAGCAGCTCGGCCAGCTCCGCCCCATGCAGGGGCTGGGTGCCGTCGCCCAGCAGCTGCGCCCGTTCCAGCAGGTTGCGCAGCTCGCGCACGTTGCCCGGCCAGGGTTGGGCGCGGAGCAGGGCGAGGGCGTCGTCGGTCAGCTCCAGCGGCGGCTGGCCGGAACGGCTGGCGATGTCGTCGGCGAGGTGCTCGATCAGCGCTGGCAGGTCTTCCCGGCGCTCGCGCAGAGGCGGCAGGCGCAGGGCGAGGACGTTGAGGCGGTAGTAGAGGTCTTCGCGGAACTCGCCGGCGGCCACCTTGGACTCCAGGTCCACATGGGTGGCGGCGATCACCCGCACGTTCAGGGTCTTCACCTGGTTGGAGCCCAGCGGCTCCACTTCCTGCTCCTGCAGCACGCGCAGCAGCTTGGCCTGCAGCGGCAGGGGCAGGTCGCCGATCTCGTCGAGGAACAGCGTGCCGCCGTCGGCCAGCTCGAACTTGCCGGCCCGCGCGCGGCGGTCGGCACCGGTGTAGGCGCCTGGCGCGGTGCCGAACAGCTCCGCCTCCACCAGGGATTCCGGGATGGCCGCCACGTTCACCGCAACGAAGGGCCCGCTGGCCCGCAGCGACAGGTTGTGGATGCCCTGGGCGAGCAGCTCCTTGCCGGTGCCGGTCTCGCCGCGCAGCAGCACGGTGGCGTCCAGCTGGGCGGCGCGGCGGGCCTGGCGCTTCACTTCGCTGGCGGCGGCGCTGGTGCCGATGAAGCCGGCGATGGTGTAGCGCGCACGGCGGGCGCGGGCCAGCTCGCGCTGGGCGGCGGCCAGTTGGGTCTGCAACTGGTTGTACTTGGCCATGACCGGCTGCAGGTGGCGGGCGCGGTCGAACAGCACGAAGCCGAGGGCGCCGACCAGGGTGCCGTCGGCGTCGCGCAGGGGGATGCGGGTGACCACGAAGTGCTCGTCGCCGAAGGCCATCAGGTCGAGCATGCTCGGCGCGCCGCTCTGCACCACCTCACGCAGGCGGCTGGCGGGCAGCACGTCTTCCACCTCGCGGCCGAGCACCGAGCGCGGGTCGGCGATGCCGAGCTTCTGGGCGTACTTGTCGTTGATCCAGACGATGCGCGCCTGGCGGTTCACCGCGATGGTGCCCTCGCACTGGGCATCGAGGTGGTCGAACAGCAGCGGCATCGCCACTTCGCGGAAACGCTCGGGGGAGACGCCGATGATCAGGCCGTGGGGGTCGAGGTCGTCGCGGGAGATCGCCATGGGCACGGCTCCGGAAGGGAAACGCCGGCGATTATGGAAGCCGCCTCGCCGGCCCGGCAAGAAAGCCTGAACCCCCGTGGCGCAGCGGCGGTCGACTGCAGGTACCCACTGACTTGCACGGAGTCGTCATGGACCTGATCCGCATCCTTATCGCCATCCTCCTGCCGCCGCTGGGCGTCTTCCTCCAGGTGGGTTTCGGCGGCGCCTTCTGGCTGAACATCCTGCTCACCCTACTGGGCTACATCCCCGGCATCGTCCATGCGGTGTACATCATCGCCAAGCGCTGAAGCACCGGGGGCACTGCGGGCCCCCGGTTCCGCTCCAGCAGGCGGTTGAACGGGCTGCGTTGCCGCTGCGGCGTTGAAACGGCGGGCTAGTGCCGCGTGGCGAATTCGCGGCCTTCGAACAGGTCGGCCACATCGCGCACCCGCACCCACTGGCGGCCCTGCCATTCCATCAGGCTGAACTCGCGCCCCTGCCAGGTCACCCGGCGCTGGCGGGGCAGTTGCGGCGTGGCGGCGGAACGCAGCGCGGGCACCACGTCCTGGGTCAGCCATTGGCGCAGGGCGCGGTGTTCGGGGTGGTAGAAGTTGACCTTGAGCAGCTCGAACACCGCGCTTTCGTTGATCAGCAGCACCTCCTGCTCTCCGCCCTGTACGTACTCCACGCGGGCGTGGCGCCATTGGTCCGGGTCCAGCTTGCGCGACAGGCGTTCGTCGAAGCGGTGGTTGGTGAGGGGGCCGAGGTCCTGGGCGACGAACCAGACCTGGTCGTCGATCAGCAGGGCACGCAATGCGCGGTGATGGCGGTGGAAAACCGTGGGGATGTAGCACTCGTAGGACATGGTGAGACTCCTTCCTTGTAGGGGGAGCCCGCCACCGGTTCCTGACTGCATGAGGGTGGCGGACCGTGCGAGGTGTGGAATACCGGGACGATAGGAACCGGTGGGCTTGCGCCCGCCTCGCACGGTCCGCCATAGAAGGCCAGAGGCAACGAACGGAACTTCCATTCGCTGACCCTGCTTATGGCGTACATGCTTACTACCGTCTTCGGGATTCCACTCCCGGCCGCAGTCAGCGCTGCGACGGGGGAGACGCTACGAGCCGAGTGTGTAGGACGGCAATGCCGGTGAGGAGTAGGAATTGTCGGAGGTGCGCGGGATCAGTAAAGGTCCAGACCAGGTGGCCAGTGGGAAAGCGTTCAGTCAGAGGCAGGGCTTTGGCAGACCGGGTGCCTATGGTGAGTCACCGTTGCCTTTCAATTGATGTGGTTAGCGAATACCCGTGCTCGCCATCAGTGCCGGAAAAGTACTACCGAATATCCCGCTGCTCGTAGGACGTGAGGAGCCATTCGAGGGAGTAAACATAAAGCCCCGCAGAAAGCTCGAGAGGCGTACCCACAATGTCTGGCAAACCTGCTGCACGCTTGAGTGACTCCACGATTTGCCCTGTCCCGGGGCATGGCGTCACGCCTGTCCAAACTGGCTCCCCGGATGTGCTGTTCAATAACCTGCCTGCTGCACGGCTGGGCGACGCTGCGGGCTGTGGCCAGGCTGTTTCGGGGGCCGTTTCGGCCAGCGTCCTCATCAACGGGCAGAACGCTGCCTTGCTCGGCAGCACGCTCAGTCATGGGGGCGCAGTCATTAGCGGTTCTGGCGATATTCTGATCGGCGACACCGTGGTGGCTGCGCCCTTTAGTGCGCCGATGCCTTTGGAGAATCGCCCGTGGATCGGCTTTCAGATTCCCGCGGTCGAGAGTTATGCCGGTTGGACGTGCATCGCCCACTTTGATGACGGGACGACGCTCTCAAGTTGTTTCGATGCCAACAACACCGTGCTGTTTTCCAATCCCACGGGTTCGGTCTGCACGCGTCTTGAGATGCCCGTGTCGGTGGAGAGCGAGCAGCCTTCTGTCACTGAGTGTCTTCTTTCCATCATTAACGGGGGCATCGCGAATGGCCTCGACTCTTGAGATCAAAGGGCAGTTCAAATCCAAGAGCCAGCACACCCTAGGCCGTTCGCCCTTGGATGAAGCCATTGCAGGCATGGAAGGTGCAGCCACGCGGTTTGCGCTTGATGCCATTAGCGATGCGAAGACCCGGGCGAGCTACGCGGCCAACATCAAGCGAATTTCCGCTCAGGTTCGCGCCGAAGTTGCTTCTGGAAGAATGAGCAGCAAAGCGGGCGTGGAGTATTGCTACGAAATGCGCAACAAGATCATGGCAGAGCACCGCAAGTTCACGTCGGCAGTGGGGTTGGCGAAAGCCGAGCAGCATAAGAAAACGCCGCCTACTCTGCCGGCGCTGCTTGATAAGTACGCCATCGATAAGTTTGGAAAGCCCTACGACGCCCTGACCGTTGAGCAAAAGAGAATGATTCATTACGCGGTGATCGAGTCTTCTGGCAGGGACAACGCAAAAGTCACCAAAGGTACGCGTCGTCTGCAGGTCATGGGCAAGGTTGGCATCCTGGTAACCGCCGCATTCGCGACCTATGAAATCCTCAACGCGGACAACAAGGTCAAGGAAACCGCGCGCCAAGGCATGGTGATAGGTGGTGGTGCCGTCGGGGGCTATGTCGCAGGACTCTTCGGCGTGTCTCTCATTTGTGGGCCTGGTGCGCCCATATGCGCTATCGCCGTGGTGGTGGCCGGGAGTGCGATTGGCGGCATTGCCGGCAGCCTGGCGGCAGATGCGCTGGACGAGGAGTTGGAGGAGTTTTCCAAGTGGAGCGTGCTTTGACACATGAGGAGCAGGTTCAGCTCTGGTCCGCGTTGTCAGATGTCTTTGTCGATAACTCCGTTGATTACGCTGCTGTCGCGCGCAATGTGCGGCGGTTTGACCGAGCTCTGATTGAGTACGCATTTTTCGAGGAGGTTGCGCCTGTCTGCTATCAGAACTTGCAGACGCCAGTGCCTCCGATATGGACGGCGTTTGATAAGGCCTGGATTTCAGCCGCTATTGGTACCCGCCATCAACAGCTACGTGGCTCGGCGATTCGGCGTGTTTTCGATAGAGCGCTGGTTGCTTATTTGCGCCGCTCCTTCAGAGCTGAATGGCGTGAAATAGCCAGGCATTTGAATCAGCAACCAGTTGAGTGAGTGGGTCTGTATGCCAGCCGTTTGTGGCTATCCGGATCTGGTCAGAGGCTTTGCACCGTCCGACACTTCGGAAACCCCGAACACCCCCAAAACCTCTGCCCCGCCTTCGGCCCCGACTTCACCGTACGAATCACCAGCGCATTGCCGCATTTGGGGCATTGCCGCTCGGCGGTCGGGTCGTTGCGGCGCTGGAGGTTCTGCACATGCTCGCGGTGCGTGGCGAGGGTGGGCGCGCGGCGGCCGGTTTGCAGGGTGCGGACCAGGGTGGCGACCTGGGCGTCGCTGAAGACCGGCTGCTGGAAGGACTTGATGTAGCGGATGAAGCCGATGCCTTCGGTGACGTTGGCGGGCATGGCGGTTTTGAAGGTGCTGCCTCCGACGAAGGTGATGACGGAGTGCAGGTGCTCGGGGGCGATGCCGAGGGTGGCTTCCAGGGCCTTGAGGTGTTTGTAGTTCTGCCGCAGCGGGTTCTGGAACTTGTAGCTGTGCTTGTAGAGCTTCTGCGTCCACTGGGCCTGCTGTTCGCTGCCGAAGATCCACCCGCTCATGTTCTTGGTCTCCAGCACGAAGATGCCGTAGCGGGAGAGGAAGACGTGGTCGATCTGGGTGGTGCCGTCCGGGGTATTCAGGGTGACGTTGTGCAGGCGGTGGTAGGTCTGCCTGTCGAGTTGCCAGTGGGCGAAGAGCCGGACGAGGCGTTCGCCGACATAGCCTTTGCCGAGGGGGGATTTGAGCAGGCCGATGAGGATCATCAGCGGGATGAACCAGGCGAAGGTGGTCCAGACCTGGGCGATGAACGGTGTGAAGTCCATTTCCGTCACTCATGAGTCGTGAGTGGTCGGATAGTAGCGAAAAAAACCGTGCTGGCACTATGGAATTGCGTGCCGGTCGGGGGCTCCTTTGGTGGGGGGTGGCCTGGGGCCAGAAACGCAAAAGCCGCGCAATGCGCGGCTTTTTGTTTGGTGGGCCCACACGGACTCGAACCGTGGACCAAAGGATTATGAGTCCTCTGCTCTAACCGACTGAGCTATAGGCCCTCAGAAGGCGGGCGGATTATACCGGCGCCTTGTCGGGGGCGCCAACCGTTTGACTGGGGCTGAGGAATTGCCGGGCGAAGACGTCGGCGGGGACGGGGCGGCTGACGATGTAGCCCTGGATCTGTTCGCAGCCTTCGGCGCGGAGGAAGGCTTCCTGGGCGGGTGTTTCGACGCCTTCGGCGATGACGGTGAGCTGCATGCTGTGGCCGAGGGCAATGATGGCGCGGGCGATGGCGGCGTCTTCCTGTTCGTGGGGGAGGCCGCGGACGAAGGATTTGTCGATCTTGATGATGTCGAGCGGGAGGCGCTTGAGGTAGCTGAGGGAGGAGTAGCCGGTGCCGAAGTCGTCGATGGCCAGTTGCAGGCCGAGGTCCTTGAGGGCGTGGAGGACGGCGAGGGCTTCTTCGGCCTGGCTCATGATGAAGGTTTCGGTGATTTCCAGTTGCAGGCGTTCGGCGGGGACGCCGGCGCTCCTGAGCTGCTGGTCGATGCGCTGGACGATGCCGGGCTGGCGCAGTTGGGCGCCGGCGAGGTTGACGGAGAGGGGGCCGAAGGGGACGTGCTGGTCCTGCCATTCGCGCATCTGGCGGCAGGCTTCGCTGATGACCCAGTCGCCGAGGGTGAGGATGAAGCCGTTCTCTTCGGCGAGGGGGATGAAGCGTTCGGGGGAGATGTCGCCGAAGAGGGGGTGCTGCCAGCGCAGGAGGGCTTCGGCGCCGATCAGGCGGCCGCTGCGCAGGCAGAGCTTGGGTTGGTAGTAGAGGCAGAGTTCGTGGCGTTCGAGGGCGCGGCGCAGTTCGTTTTCCAGGGCCATGCGTTCGGTGGCCTGGAAGGTGAGGTCGCGGGTGTAGAGCTCGACGCGGTTCCGGCCTTTGGATTTGGCCTGGTACATGGCGGCGTCGGCGTTCTTGACGAGGGTGGCGGTGTCGCTGCCGTGTTCGGGGAAGCGGCTGATGCCGATGCTGGCGCTGATGAAGAATTCGTGGTCCTGGGTTTCGAATGGGGCGTTGAAGCAGGCGAGCAGGCGCTCGGCCAGTTGCTGGGCCTCTTCGGGTTGGCGCAGGTGCGGCAGGAGGATGATGAATTCGTCGCCGCCGAGGCGGGCGACGGTGTCGTTGCGGCCGAGCTGGTTGCCGAGGCGGGTGGCGATGCTCTTGAGGAGGACGTCGCCGATGGGGTGGCCGAGGCTGTCGTTGATGTGCTTGAAGCGGTCGAGGTCGAGGAACAGGACGGCGCCTTCGTGGCCTTCGCGTTCGCAGGCGGCGAGGGCCTGGCGCAGGCGGCTTTCGAAGAGGACGCGGTTGGGCAGGCCGGTGAGGGGGTCGTGGTGGGCCTGGTAGTCGAGCCGGGCCTGGGCTTGCTTGAGCGGTGAGATGTCGGCGAAGACGCCGACGAAGTGGGTGATCTGGCCTTCGGGGTTGCGGACGGCGTTGATGGTGAGCCATTCGGGGAAGGTTTCGCCGTCCTTGCGGCGGTTCCAGATTTCACCTTGCCAGTGGCCTTCGCGGTTGAGCTGGTCCCACATGTCGACGTAGAAGCCGCGTTCGTGGTGGTTGGAGGCGAGCAGGCGGGGTGTCTGGCCGAGGGCTTCGTGTTCTTCGTAGCCGGTGATGGTGGTGAAGGCGCGGTTGACGGCGAGGATGCGTTGCTGGGTGTCGGTGATCATGACGCCTTCGGCGGTGCTTTCGAAGACGGTGGCGGCCTGGAGGAGTTCTTCCTGCATCTTCTGCCGGTCGGTGACGTCGCGGGCGATGGTGAGGATGCAGGCTTCGCCGCCGACGGGCAGGGGCTGGGCGGAGAGTTCGCAGATGCGCAGGCTGCCGTCCTTGCTGCGGATGGGGGCGGTGTAGTGGCGCAGGCCGCCGTCTTCGCGGATGGCTTTGACCATGTGGTCGCGGTCGGCGGGGTTGACCCAGATGCCGAGGTCGAGGGTGGTGCGGTGGTCGGCTTCGCCGAGTTCGTAGCCGGTGATGCGGGTGAAGCCTTCGTTGGCTTCGATGAGGCAGCCGTCGGCGAGGCGGGTGATGAGGAGGCCGTCGGGCGAGGCGTGGAAGGCGCGGGCGAATTTCTCTTCGGAGAGGCGCAGGCGCTGCTGGGTTTCCTGCAGGACGGTGATGTCGCGCACGACGATGATGAGGGCGGGGACGCCTTCGACGTCGGTGGGCTGGGCGGAGAGGAGGCCGGTGAAGCCTCGGCCGTCGCTGCGGCGGAAGGCCATTTCGAGGTTGTGCAGGCTTTCGTGCTGGATGCGCTGGAGCAGGCCGGCGGCAAGGCTGGGGTCGGCCCAGAGGCCGAGTTCGGTGGCGGTGCGTCCGATGGCCTGTGCGGCTCTGAGCCCGGTCTGTTGCTCGAAGGTCTGGTTGACGTCGAGCAGGCGGCCGTCGCTGCGGCGGGCGAGGGCGATGACGTCGGGGCAGTGGTGGAAGACGGTGGCGAACTTCTGTTCGGAGAGGCGCAGGGCTTCTTCGGTGTGCTTGGCTTCGGTGATGTCGATCATGAGGCCGCGGATGACAGGAACGTGGCCGTGGTGGATGAGGGTGACGATGTCGCGGATCCAGAGGATGCGACCGTCGGCGGCGAGCATGCGGTAGTCGAAGCTGTGGTCGCGGCCGGCCTGGGTCTCTTGCTGGCAGTAGCAGAAGGCGTGTTCGGCGTCTTCGGGATGGAGGGTGCGTTGCCAGAAGCCGGGCTGTTTCCATTCATCGAGGGGGTAGCCGAGCAGGCGTTCGGCGTGGGGGGAGACGTAGGTGAAGCAGTAGTCGTCGAGGTTCATCTCCCAGGCGATGGCGTTGAGGCTTTCGACGAGGCCGCGGTAGTGCTGTTCGCTGTTGCGAAGTTCTTCTTCGAGCAGGGTTCGGCGGTTCATTTCGCCCCGCAGGCGGCGGTTGATGCGCAGGACGAGTACGAGGACGAGCAGGGCGCCGAGCAGGGCGGGGATGACGTAGATGAGCTGGTCGGTCCAGACCGGGCGGCGGTCGATGACGCCGCCGACCCAGCGGTCCTGGATGGCATCCACCTGTTCGGCGGTGAGTTCGGCGAAGACTTTGTCGAGGATGCCGATGAGGATCGGTTCGCTCTTGGGGGTGGCCATCGCCAGTTGGTAGCGGTAGGGCGTTTCGCCGCTGATGAAGAGGCCGTCGAGCTTGAGCTGGCGGAGGCTCCAGACGCTGGAGGCGAGGTCGCTGACGAAGGCGTCGGCCTGGCCGGTGGCGAGAACCTGGAGGGCGGCGGCGACGGTGGGTGCGGTGAGCAGGTTGAGGTCGGGGTTGTGGGTGTGGAGCAGTTCGTGGGGGGCGTAGCTGTCGACGACGACGACCTTGAGGCCGTACAGGTCCTTGAGGGTCTTGGGTCGGGGGCCGTCTTCGCGGGCGAGGATGACGATGGGGAAGTCGAGGTAGGGGCGGGTGAAGCTGAGGTAGTCCTGGCGCTCGGGCGTGGACATGATGCCGGGCAGCAGGTCGATTTCGTTGCGTTTGGCGCGTTTGAGCACTTCACCCCAGCTGCCGGGGTCGATGGGCTCGAGGCGGATGTTGAGGCGGTCTTCGATCAGTCGGGCGTAGTCGGCGGCCAGGCCTTGGTAGCGGCCCTGGGTGTCGCGGAATTCGAAGGGGGGCCAGGCGGCATCGGTGCCAAGGCGCAGGGTGGGATGGGCCTGGAGCCAGTCTTGTTCTGCCTGCGTGAGGGTCAGGGCTCCGGATGTGGGAATCCAGAACGCCAGGCACAGCAGGAGAATGGCAGACAGACGCGCCATGAGGGTCCCGTTCCAAGTTGGATACAGGCGTGAGTGTAGTCGGGGGAAATGGGGCTTTGGTAGCGAAAAGAAAGACCCCCGGGCGGGCCGGGGGTCTTGTCTTTTACTCGTCGAGGAAGGAGCGCAGATGCTCGCTTCGCGACGGGTGGCGCAGCTTGCGCAGTGCCTTGGCTTCGATCTGGCGGATACGTTCACGGGTGACGTCGAACTGCTTGCCCACTTCCTCGAGGGTGTGGTCGGTGTTCATGTCGATACCGAAACGCATGCGCAGGACCTTGGCTTCACGGGCGGTGAGGCCGGCGAGGACTTCGCGAGTGGCTTCCTTGAGGCTTTCGACCGTGGCGACGTCGATCGGGGACTGCATGGTGCTGTCCTCGATGAAGTCACCCAGGTGCGAATCTTCGTCGTCACCAATCGGGGTTTCCATGGAGATCGGCTCTTTGGCGATCTTCAGGACCTTGCGGATCTTGTCCTCGGGCATCTCCATGCGCTCGCCGAGTTCTTCCGGGGTGGGCTCGCGGCCCATTTCCTGGAGCATCTGGCGGGAGATGCGGTTGAGCTTGTTGATGGTCTCGATCATGTGCACCGGGATACGGATGGTGCGGGCCTGGTCGGCGATCGAGCGGGTGATCGCCTGGCGGATCCACCAGGTGGCGTAGGTCGAGAACTTGTAACCGCGGCGGTATTCGAACTTGTCCACGGCCTTCATCAGGCCGATGTTGCCTTCCTGGATCAGGTCGAGGAACTGCAGGCCACGGTTGGTGTACTTCTTGGCGATGGAGATCACGAGACGCAGGTTGGCCTCGACCATCTCCTTCTTGGCACGGCGGGCCTTGGCTTCGCCGATGGACATGCGACGGTTGACGTCCTTGATCTCGGCGACCTTGAGGTCGACTTCCTTCTCGAGGTCCACCAGCTTCTGCTGGTTGCGCTTGATGTCGTCCAGCAGCTTGCCGATGGCTTCGGCGTACTTGGCCTTGCCCTTGGCGATGTCTTCGGCCCAGGTCAGGTCGACTTCGTTGCCGGGGAACAGGCGCAGGAAGTCGGCGCGCGGCATGCGGGCGTCACGGACGCACAGCTGCATGATGGCGCGTTCCTGGCCACGGACACGGTCCAGGGCGCCACGGACGCGCTCGACCAGGGCGTCGAACTGCTTGGGCACGAGCTTGATCGGCATGAACAGTTCGGCGAGGGCTTGCAGCTCCTCGGTGGCCTGCTTGCTGTCGCGGCCGTGCTTCTTGAGGGCCTTGCGGGCCTTCTCGAGCTGGTCGGATACCGCGGTGAAGCGACGCAGGGCCTCTTCCGGGTCCGGACCGCCGTCACCTTCTTCCTCGGTGTCGTCGGATTCGCTTTCTTCGTCTTCTTCGTCTTCATCCTTGGCTTTGGCGGCGCTGTCGCTTTTCAGTTCGACAGGCTCGACTTCCTCGGCCGGCAGGCTGCCGTCGTCGGGGTCGATGTAGCCACTGAGGACGTCGGAGAGGCGGCCACCTTCGGTGGTGACGCGCTGGTATTCGGCGAGGATGCTGTCCACGGCGCCCGGGAAGTGGGCGATGGCGCTCATCACTTCGCGGATGCCTTCCTCGATGCGCTTGGCGATTTCGATCTCGCCTTCGCGGGTGAGCAACTCGACCGTGCCCATTT
The DNA here is from genome assembly GCF_006715895.1 of Pseudomonas sp. SLBN-26. Classification (NCBI taxonomy): domain Bacteria; kingdom Pseudomonadati; phylum Pseudomonadota; class Gammaproteobacteria; order Pseudomonadales; family Pseudomonadaceae; genus Pseudomonas; species Pseudomonas sp. SLBN-26. Next base: position 3,777,071 of record NZ_VFOB01000001.1, on the reverse strand, counting down.
CGCGCATGTACATGCGGACCGGGTCGGTGGTGCGGCCGATGTCGGTCTCCACCGCGGCGAGAGCGGCTGCGGCTTCTTCCGCTGCGGCTTCGTCGGTGTCGGCCTCGGCCAGCAACAGGGCGTCCGCATCCGGAGCACTCTCGAATACGTTGATCCCCATGTCGTTGATCATGCGGATGATGTCTTCCACCTGTTCCGGATCGGAAATATCCTCCGGCAGGTGGTCGTTGACCTCCGCGTAAGTCAGGTAACCCTGCTCACGACCGCGGGCGATCAACTCTTTGAGGCGAGACTGCTGTTGCGCTTTTCCGGACATAACACCCTATCCACTGAAGGTCTTGGCGGGCTAAAAACAAGCCGAGGATTATACCAGAACCGAGGCCTCACGCGCCAGTTGGGCGGGAGGGGGCTGAGGATGGACTACGGCTGAGAAGGTCGCGCAGCTGGTCTTTCTCTTCTGCGCTGAGTTCGCTTTGCTTGGCTTTGCGTAGCAGTTGTTCAAGGCTGCGCTCGCGTTGGCGGGCCGACAACCTAGTTATAGTGTCGAAAAACTGTTGTTCAAGGTTGTCGCTGGAAATCAGCCATTCCTTTTCCGCCAGTGCCTGCAGCAGGCGCCCTTGCTCGGTGCCGTGCCAGCGGGCGATCAACTGCAGTGAACGTAATTGGGGATTTTTCTGTACGGCTTCCAGCAGCGACACCATGAGCTGGGCGTAGCTGTCGTCTTCTGCGGCGAAGTGGCTGGCATTCTCGACTTTCTGCGCGAGTTGTGGGTGGTGCAGCAGCGTGCGCAGTGCGGTCAGCGTGGGGGATTCGACATGCACTTCGGTGCGTGGGGGGCGACGCGGTTCGCCCTTGCGATCCCACTTGCGGCCATCCTTCTTCCAGCCGTCCTTTTTCCACTCGCGCTTCGGTTGGGCGACGGGTGGTTCGTAGCTCATCTCCCGCATGGAGTCGCCGTACGCGTCGTAGGCGGGGGCGGCCTCGTAGGCGTAATCCTCCGTGTACGGCATGTGTTCGCTGACGGGGGCTGCCTGCGCCATCTGGCCGATGGCGTCGCCGCTGAGGCCGGTGATCTCGGCCAGTCGCTGGCGCATCAGGGCGCGCAGGTTGGCGCCGGGCACTTTGTCGATCAGTGGTGAGGCGAGCGTCACCAGGTGTGCCTTGCCTTCCAGGGAGCGCGGGTCGGCTTCTTCCTGCAGTTGGTGGAAGAAGTAGTCCGCCAGCGAGTGGGCGTGCTGGGTGATGCGGGCGCGGAAGGCGTCGGTGCCTTCCGCGCGGACCAGGCTGTCCGGATCTTCGCCTTCCGGAAGGAACAGGAAGCGTGCGCGGCGCCCGTCTTCGAGGCTCGGCAGGGTGGCTTCCAGGGCGCGCCAGGCAGCCTTGCGTCCGGCCTGGTCGCCATCGAAGCAGAACAGGATGCTGGGTACGAGGCGGAACAGGCGGCGGACGTGCTCTTCGCTGGTGGACGTGCCAAGGGTGGCCACGGCGTTGCGCAGGCCCTGCTGGGCGAGGGCGATCACGTCCATGTAGCCCTCGACGACCATGATCTCGTCGAGGTTGCGATTGCTCTTGCGTGCTTCGTAGAGCCCGTAGAGCTCCTGTCCCTTGTGGAAGACGGGGGTTTCCGGCGAGTTGAGGTACTTGGGCTTGTCATCCCCCAGTACTCGGCCGCCGAAGGCGATGATGCGTCCGCGGCTGTCGCGGATGGGGAACATGACCCGGTCGCGGAAGCGGTCGTAGCGCTTGCCGGTCTCGCTGTTCTCGATCAGCAGGCCGGCGTCGATCATGTGCTTCTGCTGCAGGGCGTCGGCGCCCATGTGCTTGAGCAGGTTGTCCCAGCCGGGTGGGGCGAAGCCCAGGCCGAAGTCGCGGGCGATCTCGCCGGAGAGGCCGCGCCCCTTCAAGTACTCGACGGCCGCCTTGCGGGTCGGATGGCTTTTCAGGGCGCTCCGGTAGTAGTCGGAGGCCGCGCTGAGCAGGGCGTACAGCGGTGAATCGGTCGGCTGGCGCGGGCGATTGCTGCGGCCGCCTTCCTCGCGTGGTACTTCCATGCCGGCCTTGCGGGCCAGCTCTTCGACAGCCTGGGGGAAGTCCAGGTTGTCGTGATCCATGATGAAACCCAGCGCGTTGCCGCCGGCGCCGCAGCCGAAGCAGTAGTAGAACTGCTTGTCGGGGCTGACGCTGAAGGAGGGGCTCTTCTCGTTATGGAACGGGCAGAGGGCGCTGTAGTTCTTTCCGGCCTTTTTCAGCTGGATGCGCGATGCCACCACCTCGACGATGTCGGTGCGGTTCAGCAGGTCATCGATGAATCCTTGCGGGATCAGGCCGGCCATAGGGTGCTCAGGAGACGAAAAGGCTCAAAGCATAGGCCCTTGTCGCAATCGCGGCGACGTCGGGTGGACCCGGGCTGTAAAAACGAAAACTCCGATCTTCGCGATGCGAAGCGGAGTGGATTGCGGTGCCCCATTAATGCACTCGCCCGGCCGAGGCCGGGCGATGCTTGAGCGTGCGGCGAAGCCTGTTAACTCAGTACAGGCGCTCGCGGCGACGCTGTTCGCGCTGCACTTTCTTGGCGTGGCGCTTAACGGCGGCAGCGGCTTTGCGCTTACGCTCGGCGGTGGGTTTCTCGTAGAACTCACGGCTGCGGACTTCGGCCAGTACACCGGCTTTCTCGCAGGAGCGCTTGAAGCGACGCAGGGCTACGTCGAAGGGTTCGTTCTCTTTAACTTTGACGGCTGGCATCCAGGTCGTACCTTCACTAATTACCGGGGGTGAACGTGCTCCTGGCTTAGAGTGCGGGAGAACGTCGGTTTTCAAGGGTTGCGGATATTAACCCCTTGCCCCCTGGAATGCAAAGCCTTCAGTCGAAAAGCGCTGGTCGGGGAGGGGGGCGGCGATTATGATGCGCGCCTTCTTCATTGGCTAGTCCTTCAAGGTTCGATCCTCATGCTGGTGCTGGGTCTTGAGACCTCTTGCGACGAGACCGGCGTCGCCCTTTACGACAGTGAGCAGGGCCTGTTGGCCGATGCGCTGTTCAGTCAGATCGATCTCCATCGCGTCTACGGTGGCGTGGTGCCGGAGCTTGCCTCCCGCGACCACGTGAAGCGCATGCTGCCGCTGATTCGTGAGGTGCTGGCAGCGGCCGGCCGCAGTCCGCAAGACATCGATGGCATTGCCTATACCTCCGGCCCCGGCCTGGTGGGCGCCCTGCTGGTTGGCGCTTCCTGCGCCCAGGCCCTGGCGTTTGCCTGGGGTGTGCCGGCGCTGGGTGTCCATCACATGGAAGGGCATCTGCTGGCGCCGATGCTGGAGGAGCAGCCCCCGGTCTTTCCTTTTATTGCGTTGCTGGTTTCCGGCGGGCACACCCAACTGGTGCGGGTGGACGGCATTGGCCGTTACCAGGTGCTCGGCGAGTCGGTGGACGACGCAGCCGGCGAGGCGTTCGACAAGACCGCCAAGCTCATCGGCCTGGGCTACCCGGGCGGCCCCGAGATCGCCCGGCTGGCGCAGTCCGGCACCCCGGGGCGATTCACCTTCCCCCGACCGATGACCGATCGTCCCGGGCTGGACTTCAGCTTCAGCGGTCTCAAGACCTTCGCCCTGAACACCTGGCAGCAGTGCCGCGACGCGGGCGATGCCGGCGAGCAGACGCGCTGCGACATCGCCCTGGCCTTCCAGCAGGCGGTGGTCGAGACGCTGGTGATCAAGTGCAAGCGTGCGCTCAAGCAGACCGGCCTCAAGCGCCTGGTCATCGCCGGCGGCGTCAGCGCCAACCAGTCCCTGCGCGAGTCCCTCGGGGCGATGCTGGGTGAGCTGGGCGGAGAGGTGTTCTATGCCCGCCCGCGCTTCTGCACCGACAACGGCGCGATGATCGCCTACGCCGGTTGCCAGCGGCTGCTGGCCGGCCAGAAGGATGGCCCGGCCATCGGTGTACAGGCGCGTTGGCCGATGGAGAGCCTGCCGGCCATCTGAGGCTGGACCGCCCGGAGTCTTCCGGGCATCCACTCCGATTTTCAGAAATGTCGTTCGCGTCCTGCGAAAAGGTCGCGTAGATTCCCCCGGTGCCGCCAGACGATGAGCCCGCACAGCGCGGACATCGGCAGCAGGGCCGCCGGCTGTTGCCAGGCCAGCAATGGCAGGGTTAGCGGCGTGGCGATGAGCGAGGCGAGCGAGCTGGTGCGGGTCAGGTAGAAGGTGAGCACCCATGCCGACAGTGCCAGCAGCGCTGCTGGTGGGTAGAGCCCCAGGAGCATGCCGGCGGCAGTGGCGACGCCTTTGCCGCCACGAAAGTTGAAGTACAGCGGGTAGAGATGCCCGAGCACGGCAGCCAGGCCGACCCAGGCCTGCTCCTGCAGGTCGAGACCAATCAGGCGGGCGACCAGCACGGGCAGCAGCCCTTTGAGCAGGTCGCCCAGCAGGGTGAGGATGGCGAGGCGCTTGCCGGCCACCCGCAGCATGTTGGTGGCCCCGGGATTGCCCGAACCTTCGGCGCGCGGGTCGGCAGTGCCGAACACGCGACTGAGCAGGATGGCGAAGGACAGCGAGCCGAGCAGGTAGGCGAGGATCGCCAGCAGCCAGAACATTGGTATCCATTCCAGGGCGAGGAAGCCCTGATTCTAGCGGGGCAACACTGACGTGGACACGGTTTTCATCGAGGGCTTGGAAGTCGATACCGTTATCGGTGCGTACGACTGGGAGCGCAGTATCCGACAGTGCCTGCGTCTGGACCTCAGCATGGCCTGGGACAACCGCCCGGCTGCGGAAGGCGACGACCTGAGCAAGGCGCTCGATTACGCTGCCGTGTCCCAGCGCATCCAGGCTTTCGCCAGCGAGGCGACCTTCGAGTTGGTGGAAACCTTCGCCGAGCGCCTGGTGGCGCTGCTGATGAGCGAGTTCGGCATCCCGTGGATCCGCTTGCGGCTGCACAAGCCCGGCGCGGTGTCCGCTGCCAGCAGCGTCGGCGTGGAGATCGAACGCGGATGCCGCTGACCACGATCTACCTGGGCCTGGGCAGCAACATCGATCGGGAGCGCCATCTCGTGGCGGGGCTCGAAGCCCTCTCCAGTTTCCTGCAGGACATGCGCTGCTCGCCGGTTTTCGAGAGCTTGCCGGTGGGGATTCGCAGCGGGAATTTCTTCAACCTGGTGGTCGAGGCCCGTACCGATCTGCCGTTGCATGACCTGGATCGCCGGCTCAAGGAGATCGAGGCGGACAACGGCCGCTACGCGCCCGGGCGCAAGGGGCTGCCCCTGGACATCGACGTACTGCTCTACGGCGATCTGGTGGGTGACTTCGAGGGTCTGGTGCTGCCGCGGGCGGAAGTCCTGAAGAATGCCTTCGTGCTCTGGCCCCTGGCGCTGCTGGCGCCGGATCTGCAACACCCCGGCGTGCAGCGTCCGTTCGCCGACCTCTGGCTGGAGGCGTCCATCGACCAGGCGCTGTGGCCGGCCGCCTTCCGTTGGCGAGGCCTGGCGTTGACGCCGGGCGAGCTCCTCCAGGCCTACCCGGCGCCTGCCTGATCCTCAGTCCGCGACGACAATGATCACCACTCGGCGGTTTTCCTTGCGGCCCGCCGAGGTCGCGTTGTCGGCGATGGGGCGGGTCTGCCCCATGCCGCGCAGCTGGATGGCCTGCTTCTGCATGCCGTTTTCCTCCATTACCGCCCCTACGCTGCCGGCCCGACGCTCCGAGAGTTGCCGGTTGTAGTCCGGCGCGCCGTAGTTGTCGGTGTGGCCTTCGAGGATCACGCCGGTGATACCCACCTTCAGCAGGGAGTGGGTGATGTCCGCGATGGTCTGGCGGCTGGCGTCGGAGATGCGCTCCGAGTTGTTGTCGAACAGCACCTTGCCGGAGAGGCCGAAGGCCCAGCCCTCATCCGTCAGCTTGAAGCCCTTGGCCTTGAGCATGGCCACCTGTTCTTCGCTCAGGCCTGGCTTGGGCGGTGCACTCTGGCACCCGGTTATCCACAGGAAGGCGATCAGCAGCCAGGTCAGGTGGAGGCTCGGGTGGATTTTCATGGTGGTTCTCCTGAACAACGGGGGTAAAAGACAGCGTTAACGCAGGGAGGCGGCCTGACGACCGCTCTGGTTCCTCTTGGCCCTGTACATGGCGGTATCGGCTTGCTGGAGCAGTTCGTCGAGCGAACTGGCGTCCTGGGGATAGATGGCGATGCCGATGCTGAGCGAGGCGACGATCTCGCTGCTGCCTGTCAGGGGGATGGGGGGCAGCATGCTGGCGAGGATCTTGTCGGCGATGCGCTGGGCGTCTTCGAGGTCATGCAGTGGCGACAGCAGCACGGCGAACTCGTCCCCGCCCAGGCGGGCCACGAGGTCCTCCTCGCGCAATTGGCTGCGCAGTCGTTCGGCGATGCTGATCAGGACCTGGTCGCCAGCCCCGTGGCCCAGTTCGTCGTTGATGGCCTTGAAGCGGTTGCAGTCGAGGAACAGGAGGGCGAAGCGCCCGCCAGTCAGCTTGGCTTGCCGCACGGCGCGGGTCAGCGCCGGTTCGAACTGGCTGCGGTTCGGCAGGCCGGTCAGGGGATCGTGGCTGGCCTGGTGGGCCAGCGAGGCGTTCTCCCGCTGCAGCTGGTTCTGCCAGGCTTCGATCTCATCCAGCAGCTGGTTGAAGTCCTCTCCCAGCTCGTGCAGTTCGACGATGGGGGACGAGGGCACCCGGCGGGCGAAGGTGCGCTCCCGGGCAATGGTGCGGGCCACGGCCGAGAAGGCCCGCAGCGGTGCCATCAGCTCGCGCTGGGTGCGGCGCGAGTAGAGGTTGGCGACCAGGCTGCCGATGGCGAGGCAGAGCAGGAGCGCCAGCGCGCCATTCTGCAGGAAGCGGCTCAGGTTGCTGCCCTGGCTGCTCAGTTGCAGCTCGCCAACGGTGCGCCCCTGGTACTGGATGGGGTAGCGCAAGGGTTGGCTGAGCAGCAGGTCGGCCAGGCCGCGTTCAAGCGTGCTCCAGCCATGGGTGGCGGGGCGTTGCCAGTCCACCAGGAGGGATCGCTGGCTGTCCAGTACGCGCACTTCTGCCAGGTCCTCGGGGGCCGCGATCAGTTCAAGGCTTTCCTGCACGGCGGCTGCATCACGGAAGACCACGGCGGCTTCGAGGGTGTAGCCCAGGGAGCGGGCGAGCAGGTGCAACTGGTACTCGGCGTAGTTGCGCAGTGCGAGCATGCCCAGCAGGGTCAGCGTGAGTGCGGTGAGGCTCATGGCCAGCAGGATGCCGCGCAGTTGCGTCCGCCACAGCAGGCGGCTGAGGGTGTAGGCATGAGGGCGGGTGACCTGGCGTCGACGGTTCATGGCTGAGCCTTGTTGCGACGCCCCAGTTGCAGGACCTGGGGATGGATGCGCAGACCGCTGCGGGCGACGGCATCCAGATTAACGGCGAAGCTGACGCGGGTATTCTCGATATCCAGGCAGAACAGGCTGCCATCACTGCAGGCATCGGCGCTTTCGCTGATGGTCAGCACGGGTTTGTCGGCCAGGCGACCCAGCAACCGCTGGCGTGACCCGAGGTCGAGGATGCCGATGTAGAGGGCATCACACGTGGTTTCCAGGTCTGGAGAGTCCTGGAGCAGGCGTCGGCTGGAAACGGGAATCTCGTAGTCGCGGCTCACGCCGGCAAGCAGGCGGTCCGCGTATTGGGTCGGGCCGGTGATACACAGGGCGATCCGGTCCTTGGGCTGCGGCCAGCGGCTGTAGGCCAGGATGCCTTCTACCGCCTGGCGTACTCGCTCACCACGGATCTCGGCCGGATTCGGTGTCGGCTCCTGGGCCGTTGCGCTGAGCGCCAGCAGCCCCAACAGCAGGCCCAGCTGCCAGGGATGAAGGTTCCACGAGAGCACCTGCAGCCTCCTGGGCTCTCGCTGCGCGCGAGAGTGTTCGCCAAAAAAACGGCGCCAATATCCATTTGATAAATCAAAAGTCTAGATGGGCCAAATATTTGGCAGCCTACCAAGGACAGGCAGGTGTGGCTACTGGCTAGCAGCGGGCTGATGGGCCGAGCGGTAGGCGGCGAGTGCGGCGATCCGTTCCCGTGATAGCGCTTCGCCGAGGGCTGCGCCGCTGAGTCCCTTGGCCATCAGCTCCTTCACGCCGACGGCGCGGGCCGCCGTCGCGGCACCACGCAGGTAGGCGGCCTGGGGATAGTCCCGGTCTTCCAGGCCGGTACGACCCCGGGCGTCCATCTCGCAGGCGGCGATGAATTCATCGAAGCGCTGCGGGCGGCGATAGACGTCGAAGGCCTGCATCAGCGTGGCCAGGGTACCGGGACGCAGCTCCAGGGCGCGGTGAGCGTGGGTGTGGTACTCGCACACCAGCAGCGCGAGTTCCTGGCAGTCGCGCGGTGCCTTGCTGCGCTCGTTCACCGTCTTGATCGGCGCCAGGCCCCGTTGTTCATGCTGGAGGTGGCGGGGCCACTCTTCCGGCGGAGTCAGGCCCTTACCCAGGTCGTGCAGCAGGCAGGCCCAGCGCACGGTGAGGGGCTGCCGATGCTCGGCGCACTGGCGCAGGACTGCGAGGACGTGCAGGCCGGTGTCGACTTCAGGATGGTGGGCCGGTGGCTGGGGCACGCCGAACAGGGCATCCAGTTCCGGCATCCAGGCCTTCAGGGCGCCGCAGGCGTGCAGGACCTCGATGAACACATCGGGCCGGGGCTCCATCAGGGCGCGTGAGACTTCCTTCCAGGTACGTTCGGCTGTCAGCGCATCCAGTTCGCCGGATGCGGCGATCTCGCCCATGAGCCCGAGGGTTTCCTCGGCGACGCGGAAGCCCAGTGGGGCGTAGCGGGCGGCGAAGCGGGCGACCCGCAGGACGCGCAGCGGGTCTTCGGCGAAGGCCGGGGAGACGTGGCGGAGGATGCGTTGCTCCAGGTCGCGCTGGCCACCGTAGGGGTCGACCAGGCGGCCGTCGGCGTCTTCGGCGATGGCGTTGACGGTGAGGTCGCGGCGGATCAGGTCGTCTTCTAGGGTTACGTCGGGGCTGGCGTAGAAGGTGAAGCCGCCATAGCCACGCCCGCTCTTGCGCTCGGTGCGGGCCAGGGCGTACTCATCGCCGGTGTCGGGGTGGAGGAACACCGGGAAGTCGGCGCCCACCGGTTTGTAGCCAAGCGCCAGCATCTGTTCGGCACTTGCGCCCACCACTACCCAGTCGTTTTCGGTGACCGGTCTGCCCAACAGACGGTCACGTACGGCGCCGCCCACCTTGTATATCTGCATGCTCATTTCCTCCGAGGCTGCGGAGGATAGCAGCCTGGCCGGCCGTGGCGACCGGTATCTGCCGGACCAGTGCCTCGACGGCGGTCTGTAGCAGTTCGGCACTGTCCCAGGCGGGGCTGAGGCCGGTGCTGGCGGTGCCTTCCCAGAGCACCTGGCCTGCCAGGTCGGTAATGCGCAGGCGCAGGGTGCCGGTGGCGTCGCGCAGGCGGTGGATGGCCTGGTAGGAGCCGAGCGGGGAGGGTGGTGCTTCGTCGACACGGAATTCCAGCGGAGCATCCTGCAGGGCCAGCCAGTAGTAGACGCGCAGCTCCGGCTGCTGGCTTTCGTGGTAGCCGCGCTCAGCCAGTTGCTGGCGCAGCAGTGGGGCAAGCTGTCGGTAGTGGGCGCGGTAGGGGGCTTCACCCTGCACGGCCTGCTCGGGAGCGATGAGTTCGAAGCTGGCGTGGCCCACCAGCGAAGGGTTGGCCGGATGGGTGACCTGAATGCCGGGGATGTGGCTGGAGCAGGTGGCCAGTGCCAGGCACAGCAGCAGGACGAGGAACAGGCGCATCGACGCTCTCCATGGGCGATGGACCGCATGCTCGGGCGCACCCGGGCAGGCGGTCAACCGATCAAATGGGCGGGATGACCAGATCCAGGCGCGGGTACTCGCCGTCTTCGCCCCGTTCACCCTTTGGGGGCATGTGGAAGGTCCCCGTGATGTTGTCGCCGTTGAGTGTTTCCAGGTGGATGTCGAACCCCCACAGGCGGTGCAAGTGGCGCATCACTTCTTCGGTGGATTCGCCGAGCGGTTTGCGGTCGTGCTGCTGGTGGCGCAGCGTGAGCGAGCGGTCACCCCGGCGGTCGACGTTCCAGATCTGTACGTTGGGCTCGCGGTTGCCGAGGTTGTACTGGGCGGCGAGGGTTTCGCGGATGATCCGGTAGCCGGGTTCGTCGTGGATGGCCGGGACCAGCAGTTCGTCCTTCTGGTCGTCGTCGAGGATGCTGAACAGCTTGAAGTCGCGGATCACCTTGGGCGAGAGGAACTGCAGGATGAAGCTCTCGTCCTTGAAGCTCTTCATGGCGAACTTGATGGTGGAGAGCCAGTCGCTGCCGGCGATGTCGGGGAACCAGCGCTTGTCTTCCTCGGTGGGCTCCTCGCAGATGCGGCGGATGTCACGGTACATGGCGAAGCCCAGGGCGTAGGGGTTGATGCCGCTGTAGTAGGGGCTGTCGAAGCTGGGCTGGTAGACCACGCTGGTGTGGGACTGGAGGAACTCCATCATGAAGCCGTCGGTGACCAGGCCTTCGTCGTACAGGTCGTTCATCAGGGTGTAGTGCCAGAAGGTGGCCCAGCCTTCGTTCATCACCTGGGTCTGGCGCTGTGGGTAGAAGTACTGGGCGATCTTGCGCACGATGCGCACGATCTCGCGCTGCCAGGGCTCCAGCAGCGGGGCGTGCTTCTCGATGAAGTAGAGGATGTTCTCCTGGGGTTCGGCCGGGAAGCGGCCCTTGTCCTTGTCGTCGGACTTGCCATGGCCTTTGGGAATGGTGCGCCAGAGGTCGTTGATCTGACGTTGCAGGTGCTCTTCGCGCTCCTTCTGCCGGCGCCGCTCTTCTTCGGCAGAGATGGGGTAGGGGCGCTTGTAGCGGTCCACCCCGTAGTTCATCAGGGCGTGGCAGGAGTCCAACAGATTCTCCACGGCATCGATGCCGTGCCGTTCTTCGCACTGGTTGATGTACTGCTTGGCGAACACCAGGTAGTCGATGATCGAGCTGGCGTCGGTCCAGGTGCGGAACAGGTAGTTGCCCTTGAAGAAGCTGTTGTGGCCATAGCAGGCGTGGGCGATCACCAACGCCTGCATGGTGATGGTGTTCTCCTCCATCAGGTAGGCGATGCAGGGGTCGGAGTTGATCACGATCTCGTAGGCGAGGCCCATCTGGCCGCGGCTGTACGATTTCTCGGTGCTGAGGAAGTGCTTGCCGTAGGACCAGTGGTGATAACCCAGTGGCATGCCCACGGAGGCGTAGGCATCCATCATCTGTTCGGCAGTGATGATCTCGATCTGGTTGGGGTAGGTGTCGAGTGCATAGCGTTCGGCCAGGCGGCCGATCTCGCGGTCATAGGCTCGTATGAGGTCGAAGGTCCACTCCGATCCCGTGGAGATCGGCTGCCTTTTCTTCTCTTTCGCGGTCATGGCGCAGCCCTCAGGTAACCAGCCGGCGCTGGAAGAGTTCGCGGAACACCGGATAGATGTCGGACGCCGAGACGATCTGCTGCTGGGCGAAGGTGTCGGCGAACGCCTCGCACACCTGCTCGTACTCGAACCACAGCGCCTGGTGCTCGCGCGGGGTGATCTCGACATAGGTGTAGTACTGGACGAACGGCATGATCTGCTTGATGAGGATGTCGCGGCAGATGGGTGAGTCGTCGTTCCAGTTGTCGCCGTCCGAGGCCTGGGCGGCGTAGATGTTCCATTCGTTGATGGGATAACGCTCAGCCATGATCTCCTGCATCATCTTGAGCGCGCTGGAGACGATGGTGCCGCCGGTTTCGCGGGAGTAGAAGAACTCTTCTTCGTCCACTTCCTTGGCGCTGGTGTGGTGGCGGATGAACACCACTTCGATCTTGTCGTAGTTCCGCTTGAGGAACAGGTACAGGAGGATGAAGAAGCGCTTGGCGATGTCCTTGGTCGCCTGGGTCATGGAGCCGGAGACGTCCATCAGGCAGAACATAACGGCCTTGGAGCTGGGGTTGGGCTGTTTGACCAGCAGGTTGTACTTGAGGTCGAAGGTGTCGAGGAAGGGCACCCGCTCGATGCGGGCGCGCAGCCGGGCGATCTCGGTTTCCAGCTCCTGGATGTCGCCGAAGTTGTCCGGCTCTTCACGCTTGAGGCGTGCGAGTTCCTCCTTTGCCTCCCGCAGCTTGGCGCGGCTGGAGCCGGAGAGGGCGATGCGCCGGGCATGGGCGGAGCGCAGGGTGCGGACGATGTTGATGCGCGAGGGGTTGCCTTCGTTGCTGATGCCGGCGCGCACGGTCTTGAAGGTGTCGGCACCGGTCAGGTGGCGTTTGACCAGGTTGGGCAGTTCGAGGTCCTCGAACATGAAGTCGAGGAACTCTTCCTGGGTGATCTGGAAGACGAATTCGTCCATCCCGTCGCCCTGGTTACTGGCCTTGCCACTGCCGCGTCCGCCGCCTCCGCCCTGGGGGCGAGGGATGCGTTCACCGGCGGTGAACTCCTTGTTGCCCGGGTGGACGATGGTCTGTCGGCCGCCGCGGCCGTGGTGCAGGACGGGCTCGTCGATGTCGCGGCCGGGGATGCTGATCTGCTCGCCGTGCTCCATGTCGGTGATGGAGCGCCGGCTGACGGCCTCCTCCACGGCCTTCTTGATGTGCTCGCGGTAGCGCCGCAGGAACCGCTGGCGGTTCACGGTGCTCTTGTTCTTGCCGTTCAGGCGTCGGTCGATCACATAGCTCATAGATGCCCCTCCGGGGCAGCGTCAGGCTGCCAACCGCAGACTGCGGCGGGGATCCCCGCACGCAGCGTGCAGCTGATGACTTGCGGCTGCTGTTATTGCGACTTGCGTACCCGCAGGTACCACTCGGACAGCAGGCGGACCTGCTTCTCGGTGTAGCCGCGCTCGACCATGCGCTTGACGAAGTCGTTGTGCTTTTGCTGCTCCTCTTTGCTGCCTTTGGCGTTGAAGCTGATGACCGGCAGGAGGTCCTCGGTGTTGGAGAACATCTTCTTCTCGATGACCACCCGCAGTTTCTCGTAGCTGAGCCAGCTGGGGTTCTTGCCGTTGTTGTTGGCCCGGGCGCGCAGGACGAAGTTGACGATCTCGTTGCGGAAATCCTTCGGGTTGCTGATGCCGGCGGGTTTCTCGATCTTCTCCAGTTCCTCGTTGAGGGCCACGCGGTTGAGGATCTCGCCGGTTTCCGGGTCGCGGTATTCCTGGTCCTGGATCCAGAAGTCCGCGTACAGCACGTAGCGGTCGAAGATGTTCTGGCCGTACTCGCTGTAGGACTCCAGGTAGGCGGTCTGGATTTCCTTGCCGATGAATTCGATGTAGCGCGGTGCCAGGTACTCCTTGATGTAGCGCAGGTAGCGCTCGCGTACCTCTGCGGGGAACTGCTCCTGCTCGATCTGCTGCTCCAGCACGTAGAGCAGGTGCACCGGGTTGGCGGCGATCTCGTGGGGGTCGAAGTTGAAGACCTTGGACAGGATCTTGAAGGCGAAGCGGGTGGACAGGCCATTCATGCCTTCGTCGACGCCCGCCGAGTCACGGTATTCCTGGATCGACTTGGCCTTGGGATCGGTGTCCTTGAGGTTTTCGCCATCGTAGACGCGCATCTTGGAGTAGATATTGGAGTTCTCCGGCTCCTTCAGGCGCGAGAGCACCGAGAACTGGGCGAGCATGCGCAGGGTGTCGGGCGCGCAATGGGCCTTGGCCAGCGAACTGTTGATCAGCAGCTTGTCGTAGATGCGGATCTCGTCGGTGACGCGCAGGCAATAGGGCACCTTGACGATGTAGATCCGGTCGATGAAGGCTTCGTTGTTCTTGTTGTTGCGGAAGCTGTGCCACTCGGATTCGTTGGAGTGGGCCAGCAGGATGCCGCTGTACGGAATCGCCCCCAAGCCTTCGGTGCTGTTGTAGTTGCCCTCCTGGGTGGCGGTGAGCAGCGGGTGCAGCACCTTGATGGGCGCCTTGAACATCTCGACGAATTCCATCAGGCCCTGGTTGGCGCGGCACAGGGCGCCGGAGTAGCTGTAGGCGTCCGCGTCGTTCTGCGGGTACTCCTCCAGCTTGCGGATGTCGACCTTGCCGACCAGGGCGGAGATGTCCTGGTTGTTCTCGTCACCCGGTTCGGTCTTGGCCACGGCGATCTGGTTGAGGATCGACGGGTAGAGCTTCACCACGCGGAACTGGCTGATGTCGCCGCCGAACTCCTGCAGGCGCTTGGTGGCCCAGGGCGACATGATGCTGGAAAGGTAGCGGCGCGGGATGCCGTAGTCCTCTTCGAGGATCGCGCCATCCTCGGCGGCGTTGAACAGGCCCAGCGGGGACTCGAACACCGGAGAGCCCTTGATGGCGTAGAAGGGCACCTTCTCCATCAGCTGCTTGAGCTTCTCGGCCAGGGACGACTTGCCGCCGCCCACCGGACCCAGGAGGTAGAGGATCTGTTTCTTCTCTTCCAGGCCCTGCGCGGCATGGCGGAAGTACGCGACGATCTGGTCGATGCACTCTTCCATGCCATGGAAGTCGGCAAAGGCCGGATAGCGGCGGATCACCTTGTTGGAGAAGATCCGCGACAGGCGTGGATCGGAAGAGGTATCCAACAGCTCGGGCTCGCCGATCGCCATGAGCATGCGCTCTGCGGCGGTGGCGTATGCGCTCCTGTCCTGTTTGCAGAGGTCCAGGTACTCCTGCAGGGAATACTCTTCCTGGCGAGTGGCTTCGAAGCGCTGTTGGAAGTGGCTGAAAATGCTCATTGCGTCACCTCGCTGGATACGGGAGCCGGCGGGATCGGTCACGCGGGTGGGCAGTCGTCCGACGAGTCGGCCGAAGAGAATCCCCCAGTACACCAAATGGTCGCTGCCGATGGCCCGGAACCGGTGTGCCGGCTCTCCTTTTTGGATGGCCTGCCCTAAGAGTAGTTCGGAATCGGCGAGGTCAAGGATGACGGAGTGATAACAGCGTGTTGCCGTTCGTCAGGAAGGTGCGCAAGGCTACGGATGGCGCGGGTTTGCGCCATCCGCAGTTTTTTTACTCTTCGCCGCCTTGTGCTACGTGGGTTGGGTAGGTGGCGCGCCACAGCTCGAAGCCACCGTCGAGGCTGTAGACCTCGGAGAAGCCCTGTCCCACCAGGTAGGCGGCGGCTCCCTGGCTGGAGTTGCCGTGGTAGCAGGCGACGATCAGCGGGGCGTCGAGGTCGGCCTGGGCGATGAAGTCGGCCAGGGAGTAGTTGTCCAGGTGGCGCGAGCCGCTGATGTGGCCCTGCGCGAAGCTCTGCGGATCACGGATGTCGACCACCACGGCGCCTTGTTCGCGCAGGGTCTGGGCCCGCTCCGGCGGGATTCGCTGGAATTCACTCATGTCGGGGCTCCTTGCAGTCACAGCTGATGCGCTGGCCGTTGTCGATGTTCAGCAGGGTCATGGTGCCGCCCCAGACACAGCCGGTGTCGAGGGCATGCAGGCCGGGTTCATTGCATTTGCCCTCGAGGGCTGCCCAGTGGCCGAAGATGATCTTCTGCCCACGGGTCTTGCGGGACGGGTGGGCGAACCAGGGGCGATAGCCGGGCGGTGCGGTGTCCGCGCCCTCCTTGCTCTTGAGGTCGAGGGTGCCGTCTGCCTTGCAGAAGCGCATGCGGGTGAAGTAGTTGGTGATCACCCGCAAGCGGGTGATGCCGTGCAGGTCGCTGTCCCAGCAGGCGGGATCATTGCCGTACATGCCCTCGAGGAACAGCGGCAGGCGCGCGTCATCGAGCAGCGCCTCCTCCACTTCGGCGGCGCGCTTGAGCGCCTTGGCCAGCGTCCACATGGGGGGAATGCCGGCGTGCACCATGGCGATGTCGCGGGCCTCGTCGTAGTGGACGAGCTTCTGCCGGCGCAGCCAGTCCAGTAGGTCCCCGGCGTCGGGAGCTTCGATGATTTCCCGCAGGGTGTCGGACTTCTTCAGCCGCTCGACATTGTGAGCCACGGCCAGCAGGTGCAGGTCGTGGTTGCCGAGCACGCAGGTGACCGAGTCGCGCATGGCAAACAGGAAGCGCAGGGTCTCCAGGGACTTCGGGCCGCGGTTGACCAGATCGCCCACCAGCCAGAGGCGGTCCCGGGCCGGATCGAAGGCGACCCGGTCGAGCAGGCACTTCAGGGGATCCAGGCAGCCCTGCAGATCGCCAACGGCATAGGTCGTCATGGCGGGCCTCAGTGCAGTGCGCCGGGTACGGCCAGGCGGAAGGGGGCGATGGGGGCGTCGAAGTGGTGGCCATCCTCGGCCAGCATCTGATAACTGCCCTGCATGGCGCCCACGCGGGTGGTCATGACCGTACCGCTGGTGTAGACGTGCTGCGCGCCCGGCTCGATCAGCGGCTGCTGCCCCACCACGCCGGCTCCGCGCACTTCCTGCACTTGGCCGTCGCCATCGGTGATGACCCAGTGACGGGAGATCAGTCGGGCGGCCACATCGCCGCTGTTGGCGATGGTGATGGTGTAGGAGAAGGCGTAGCGGCTGTCGTCCGGCTGCGACTGCTCAGGCAGGTAGCGGGTGGTGACGCTGACGTCGATCTGGTAGCGGGGTTCGGACACTGGGTGGGCTCTCTCGCGCAATGAAAAAAGTCTAGGAGCTCAGGCGGTGCCTGTCCTGGCGGCAAGCTGGTCGGCCAGACGGACGAACGCGGCCAGGTCCAGTTGCTCGGGTCGCAGGCTGCCATCCACGCCGGCGGCTTCGATGGATTCGGCGTCCAGCAGGGCCTTCAGGGTGTTGCGCAAGGTCTTGCGGCGCTGGTTGAAGGCTTCGCGAACGATGCGTTCCAGCAGGCGGTGATCCTTGGCCGGATGCGGCAGGGTCTCGTGGGGGACCAGGCGGACGATGGCGGAGTCCACCTTCGGCGGCGGGTTGAAGGCGCCCGGGCCGACGTTGAACAGGTGCTCCACGCGGCAGTGGTACTGGACCATGATCGACAGGCGGCCCCAGTCGCCACCGCCGGGTTCGGCCGCCAGTCGCTCCACCACTTCCTTCTGCAGCATGAAGTGCATGTCACGGATCAGCGGCGCGTTGTCCAGCAGGTGGAAGATCAGCGGGGTGGAAATGTTGTACGGCAGGTTGCCCACGACTCGCAGGGAGCGGGGCTCGGCGCCCAACTGGTTGAAGTCGAACTTCAGGGCATCGCCCTGGTTCAGGCGAAAGCGTGGCTCGGCGCCGAACTTGGCGTTGAGGATGGGGATCAGGTCCAGGTCCAGTTCGATGACGTCCAGTTGCGCGCCACTGCCCAGCAGGCCTTCGGTCAGCGCGCCCTGGCCGGGGCCGATCTCCAGCAGGTGCTCGCCAGGCTTGGCGTGGATCGCACGCAGGATGCGGTGGATGACGCCGGCGTCGTGCAGGAAGTTCTGGCCAAAGCGTTTGCGGGCGCGGTGTTGGTATTCGGACATAGAGAGGCGGCTCCAGGCTTCAAGCTGCAAGCATCAAGCAAGAGCACAAAGCGAAAAAACGAGGTCGCGTAGTTTAAGGCAAAAGCGGCGCTGAGGTGCTGCTCGCCGCTGCCCGGTGGCAATCCGGGCAGCGGCTGGTTGGCATCAAGCGGTGCGTTGGCGGCTGGTGGCCATCTGGTAGGCGGTCTCCAGCGCCACCTGCAGGCTGCCGCCGTCGATGCGGCCAGTGCCGGCAAGGTCCAGGGCGGTGCCATGGTCCACCGAGGTGCGGATGATCGGCAGGCCCAGGGTGACATTCACGGCGGCGCCGAAGCCTTTGTACTTGAGCACGGGCAAGCCCTGGTCGTGGTACATGGCCAGGACTGCGTCGCAGTGCTCCAGGTGCTTGGGGGTGAACAGGGTGTCGGCCGGCAGCGGGCCGACCAGGTCCATGCCCTCGGCGCGCAGGTGCTGCAGGCAGGGCTCGATCACCTCGATCTCTTCCCGTCCCAGGTGGCCGCCTTCCCCTGCGTGGGGGTTGAGGCCGCAGACGAGGATGCGCGGCCGGCTCAGGCCGAACTTGTCCACCAGGTCGGCGTGGAGGATGCGCGTGACCCGTTCCAGGCGCTCCGTCGTGATGGCGGCGGCGACATCCTTCAGCGGCAGGTGAGTGGTGACCAGGGCGACGCGCAGCCCCCGGGTCGCCAGCATCATCACCACCTGCTGGGTGCGGGTGAGGTCGGCGAGGAATTCGGTATGGCCGGAGAAGGCGATGCCGGCGTCGTTGATCACGCCCTTGTGCACCGGGGCGGTGATCATGCCGTCGAACAATCCATCCAGGCAGCCCTGGCCGGCGCGGGTGAGCGTCTGCAGGACATAGGCCGCGTTGGCGGTGTCGAGCTGGCCGGCCGTTGCTTCTGCCCCCAAGGGCGTATCCCAGACGTAGAGCGCTCCCGCGGCAGCGGGGGCGGTGGGTAATCGCTCGGCTGTGACCTCGATGAGATTGATATCGACGCCCAAGGTGCGGGCGCGCTGCTCAAGCAGTTGCCGGCTGGCGATGGCAATCAGCGGATGGGGTTGGGCTTCGCGAGAAAGGAGCAGGCAAAGGTCGGGACCGATACCGGCAGGCTCACCGGGGGTGAGGGCAAAACGCAGGGGGGGCATCAGGAGGGCTCCGGCGGGGAACTCGGGCGCTTATTCTAGCGCTGGCGAGTCCCCGCCGGTGAAGCGGGTCAGAGCTTGGTTTCGACGTAGGCTTCGTCGCGGATCTGACGCAGCCAGGCTTGCAGCTCTTCGTCGTACTTGCGGTTGCGCAGGACGTTGATGGCCTGCTGCTCGCGCATCTGGTCGCTGCTGTCGGTGGCGCGGCGGCCGAGTACTTCGAGCACGTGCCAGCCGTAGGGGCTCTTGAACGGACGGGAGAGCTTGCCGGCCGGGGTGTTTTCCATCACTTCGCGGAACTCGGGCACCAGGGCGTTGGGGTCGATCCAGTTGAGGTCGCCGCCGTTGAGGGCTGAACCCGGGTCCTCGGAGAAGTTCTTCGCCAGTTCGGCAAAGTCTTCCCCGGATTGGATGCGCTCGTAGAGGCGCTCGGCCAGCCGCTTGGTGTCGGCTTCGCTGCGGATTTCGCTGGGCTTGAGCAGGATGTGACGCACATGCACTTCATCGCGAACCTGGCTGCTGCCACCGCGTTTGTCCAGCAGCTTGAGGATCATGAAGCCGCTCGGCGTGCGTACCGGCTCGGTGACCTCGCCCGGTGACAGGGCGCTGATCATGGCATCGAAGGGCGGGGGCAGCTGGGCAGCCTTGCGCCAGCCGATCTCGCCGCCTTCCAAGGCGGTTTCACCGGCAGAGCGGGAGATCGCCAACTGGGCGAAGTCGGCGCCCTGGCGCAGTTGCTGGTAGAGGTCGCGGGCCTGGCGCTCGGCAGCCTGGATGGTGTCCGGGGACGAGCCGTCCGGAACCGGGATCAGGATGTTGGCCAGGTGGAACTCTTCAGACAGCTGCAGCTTGCCCAGGTCGGAGGCCAGGAAGTTCTGCACTTCCTGGTCGGTGACCTGGATGCGCTCGGCCACGCGGCGTTGGCGCACACGGCTGATGACCATCTCGCGACGGACCTGGTCGCGGGCGTCCTGGTAGGACAGGCCATCACGGGCCAGTGCCGAACGGAACTGATCCACGCTCATGCCATTGCGCTGGGCGATGGATTCGATGGCCTGGTTCAGCTCCTCATCGGTGATGCGGATACCGGAGCGGTCGCCGATCTGCAGCTGGATGTTCTCGATGATCAGGCGCTCGAGTACCTGTTGCTGCAGGACGTGCTCCGGGGGGAGCGCTGCGCCGCGCTTGGAAATGGTCTGCTGGACCTCGTGGACGCGCTGGTCCAGCTGGCTCTGCATGACTACGTCGTTGTCGACGATCGCCACTACGCGGTCGAGGGTCTGAACCTCGGCCTGCGCACCGGTCCCGAGGAGCAGGGCGCCCAGCATCAGCGGGCGCAGACAATCAGAAAGCTTGGTCTTCACGTTCACGGTAACCTTGGATGCCGGTGTCGAGGAAACTTTCAACCTTGTTGCCCATGATCCCGCCGAGGCCCTTCAGGACGATCTGCAGGAAGATGCCACGGTCGGCTTTTTCGTTCAGGTCGGGCGACAGGGTGGTTTCGTCGTAGCTGACCCAGTAGCGGTTGATGAGGCGCAGCTTCCAGCAGCAGCTGTCGTACTCGAAGCCCCCGAAGGCTTCCAGCGTGCGGTTGCGGTTGTAGTCGTACTGCCAGCGTGCAATGGCGGCCCACTGCGGCACGATGGGCCAGATGACCGAGGCGTCGTGCTGCTGGATCTTGTAGTAGTCCTTGATCACGTTGCGGGTGACTGGGTCTACGTAGTCGCCACCTTCCTGCCACTGGCCAGTAGTCTGGTTGTAGACCACGGCGTCATTACGGTAGCGATAACCGAAGTTGACCACCTTGTTGACTTCGTCTTCCGGCTGGTAGTGGAACATCAGGTTGCCGGAGCGGGTCTGGCCAGCGTCAGGATCCCAGTTGTACTCGGAACTCAGGCGCCAGTCGCGGTTGAAGCGATACAGGTATTCCATCGCGTAGGGCGAGCTGCTGGCCTGGGCGGAGTTGCGCAGGCGGTAGTCGATACCGGGCAGCTGGACCTTGCGGTCTTCGAAGTAGAAGGCCTGGCCGATGCTGAATCGCTGGCGTTCGAAGCCGTTCGGCTGGATCCAGCGGTTGGTCACGCCCAGGGAGACCTGGTTGGCATCACCGATGCGGTCACGTCCAGTGAAGCGGTTCTCGCGGAACAGCGATGCGTAGTTGAAGCTGCTTTCGCCTGTGTCGAAGACCGGAATGTTGTCCTGCTTCTCTTCGGGTACGTAGAGGTAGAACAGGCGCGGTTCCAAGGTCTGGCGATAGTTGTTGCCGAACAGGGTGGTGTTGCGGTCGAAGTACAGGCCGCTGTCCACGCTGAAGATCGGTACGGTGCGGTCCTGGCTGCTCTTGAAGGTCTGCCCGTCGAGCAGTGTCGACTTGCCTTGGCTATCCAGGTCGATGTCGTACTGGGTGTAGAGGTATTTCACCGAGGGCTTCAGGAAGCCGTAGCTCCAGTCCAGTGGCAGGCTGACACCCGGCTCGACATGGATACGGTTGCCGTCGGCGCGTGCCAGGCCCTGGATACGCGTGTCGTTCCACGGAGTGGCCTGGCCGTTCTCGTCGATGAAGTTGCCGTTGCGCAGGCTGCGTTCGAAGCGCACGAACTCGGTCGAGTAGTCGAACTTCAGGCCGCCCGCATCCACCGGCAACGTGCCATCCAGGGTGAGCTGGGGCAGGCGATTGTACGGGGTGATGTCGGTAACGGTTGCCATTTCATAGGCGTGGGCATTGAGGCGCGCGGTGTAGCTGTCGCCGCGCCAGGTCAGGGTGCCGCGCTGGTTGACGTAGGTGTTACGTTCTACATCAAAGTCAGTAGGCAGGTCCTGGAAGTAGTAGGGGTCGCTGATGTCGGTGTAGTCCACCTCGGCCAGCAGACGGGAGTTCAGGCCGCCGGTGTGTTGCCAGCTGTAGAGCCAGCGCTTGTCCTTATACTCCGACTGCAGCTTGCGGTCGTCGTTCTCGTCGTTCAGGTAGGCGCCACTGACCTGGCCTTCGCTGCTCTGGGTGAGGTAGCGGAATTCGCCGCCCATCATCAAACCGCGCTTGGCCATGTAACGCGGGTACAGCGTCGCGTCGTAGTTGGGGGCGAGGTTGAAGTAGTAGGGCGTCAGCAGGGTGAAACCGGTATCGCTGCCACTGCCGATGCTCGGCGGGAGGAAACCGGACTGGCGACGGTCGTCGATCGGGAAGTAGATGTAGGGGGTGTAGAACACCGGTACATCCTTGACCCGCAGGGTGACGTTGGTCGCGGTGCCGAAACCGGTGGCCGGGTTCAGCTTGATGTTGTTGCCCTTCAGGTTCCAGGCGTTGTCACCCGGCTCGCAGCGGGTGTAGGTGCCGTCCTTCAGGCGGATGATGGCGTCGTCCTGGCGCTTGGCGTAGAGAGCGCTGCCGCGTACGTGTGACTTGTGCAGGACATACTCGGCGTTGTCGATCTTCGCCTCGCCGTTGTCCAGTTGCAGCTCGGCCCGGTCGCCTACTACCAGTGCACCGTTGTCACGCAGGCGGACATTGCCCACCAGCTCGCCGCGGTTCTCGGCCTGGCGCAGGTTGGCCTCATCGGCCTCGACCTGCATGCTGCCCTGGCGCATCACCACGTCACCGGCGAGGGTGGCCACCTGCTGCTCCTGCTCGTAGCGCGAGGCCTTGGCAGAAATGTAGGTGGGCGCATCCGCCTTGGGCGTCTTGTCGTTCATGCCCGGGCGGGTCGGCTCGATGTAGGCGCCTGCGCAGTACGGGCCGGTCTCGGCCAGTTGTGCGGCGGTAAGCTTTTCACGCGGGACCCAGTCGAGGTGGCTGTAGTCGGCACTGCGGGAAGCCAGGGCACGACCACCGGATTCGGTGACCAGCGTCGGCTTGGCTTCTTCGCCGCTGGCTACCTGGCCGTTGCTGCCTGCCTGTGCACTGGCGACACCCACGGTGGAGCTGACGGCGCTCTCGCTGTGTATCGGCCGGGGCGGGAGGTTCGACGCGGAAGCCTTGGGGGTGCAGGCCCAGCCGCCCGTGGTGGACGCCTGGCAGTCAAACTGGTCAGCGGCGACAACGAATGGAGTGGCTACAGGTTGCAGGGCCAGCAGACCGCCGGTGACCAGCAAGGGGAATTTTTTACGAAACGCGGGAGATTTTACTGCCATCTTGTTAGTCCGGGCTTCCTGCGCGCCATCGGCCCGCGGGGGGCCGCACGCCTCTCGATGGGCTGAAAAAGATGCTGGATAATAAAGCATGACCCGCGCAACGGCTAGCGCCGTCGGAGACCTCTCGATGCCCCACCAAGATGTACGGCTTCAACAACTTAGCGTTTGGCTGGAGCAGCAGCTCCCCGTTCTTTTCCAGCGTGAGGGCTGGGGCGAAGTGCCCGCGGCGAGCCTGGCTCCGGCCAGCAGCGACGCCAGCTTCCGTCGTTATTTCCGCTGGCAGGGCGAGGCCCGCACGCTGATCGTGATGGATGCCCCGCCGCCCCAGGAAGACTGCGGCCCCTTCGTCAAGGTCGCCGGTATGCTGGCCGAGGCAGGCCTGCATGTGCCGCGCATCCTCGCGGCCGACCTTGAACAGGGCTTCCTGCTGCTGGACGACCTGGGGCGCCAGACCTACCTGGACGTGATCGACGCCGACAATGCTGATGCCCTGTTCGAGGATGCCCTCCAGGCCCTGATCGCCCTGCAACGCCGCAGCCTCGACGTGCCGATGCCCTGCTACGACGACGCCCTGCTGCGTCGCGAACTGCAGCTGTTCCCCGACTGGTACCTGCAGCGCCACCTCGAAGTGACCCTGGACGCTACCCAGCAGGCGCTCTGGTCGAAGGCCTGCGACCTGCTGGTCGACAGCGCACTGGCGCAGCCCCGTGTGCTGGTGCACCGCGACTACATGCCGCGCAACCTCATGCTCAGCACGCCCAACCCCGGCGTGCTGGATTTCCAGGACGCGGTCTACGGCCCGGTCACCTACGACGTCACCAGCCTGTTCAAGGATGCCTTCCTCAGTTGGCCCGAAGCGCGGGTGCGCGGTTGGCTGGAGCGCTACTGGAACTTTGCCCGCGAGGCCGGCATCCCGGTGCAGCCGCAGCTCGATGACTTCCTCCGCGCCAGCGACCTGATGGGCGTGCAGCGCCACCTCAAGGTCATCGGCATCTTCGCCCGCATCTGCCACCGTGACGGCAAGCCCCGCTACCTGGGCGATGTCCCGCGCTTCTTCTCCTATATAGAAGCCGTGCTGGCGCGCCGGCCCGAGCTCGCGCCCCTGGCCGAGCTGCTGGCCAGCCTGCCCCGTCATGCGGCGGTGCCCGCATGAAGGCGATGATCCTCGCCGCCGGCAAGGGCGAGCGCATGCGGCCGCTCACCCTGCACACGCCCAAACCCCTGGTCCGTGCGGCCGGTGTTCCGCTGATCGAGTACCACCTCAAGGCGCTGGCTGCAGCCGGGTTCGTCGACGTGGTGATCAACCACGCCTGGCTCGG
Source organism: Pseudomonas sp. SLBN-26 (assembly GCF_006715895.1). Classification (NCBI taxonomy): domain Bacteria; kingdom Pseudomonadati; phylum Pseudomonadota; class Gammaproteobacteria; order Pseudomonadales; family Pseudomonadaceae; genus Pseudomonas; species Pseudomonas sp. SLBN-26. The sequence goes on along the minus strand of NZ_VFOB01000001.1, from coordinate 3,753,140 downwards.
CCAGCAGATCGAAGACCACCTTGGCGACGGCGCGCGGTTCGGCCTGCGCATCCGCTACTCCCCCGAGGACGAGCCGCTGGAAACTGGCGGCGGCATCCATCGGGCGCTGCCGCTCCTGGGCGACGAGCCCTTCCTCGTGGTCAACGGCGACATCTGGACCGACTACGACTTCGCCCGTCTGCGTGCACCGCTCGATGGCCTGGCCCACTTGGTCCTGGTGGACAACCCGGCCCATCACCCGGGTGGCGACTTCCAGCTCCACCAAGGGCGCGTCAGCGATGGCGTGCCCGGTGAGCCGGGGCTGACCTACAGCGGCATCGCCGTGCTCGACCCGCGCCTGTTCGAAGGTTGCCAGCCCGGTGCCTTCAAGCTCGCACCGTTGTTGCGCGACGCCATGGGGCACGCTCAGGTGAGCGGTGAACATCACCCGGGCCACTGGGTGGATGTCGGCACCCTGGAGCGGCTGGCCGAGGTCGAGCGCCTGGTCGAGGCGGAGCGCTGAGATGTTCTGGCCCATGACCCTGCTGGGCGCCGTCGCCGGCATGCTCATCGCCAGCATCCCCGGTGCCTTGCTCGGCGGCCTGCTGGGCCAGGTGGCGGACCGACGCTTCAAGCTCAACTCCTGGTCACGCCTGCTCCAATGGGTACGCCGCCGTGACGAGCATGAGCTGCTGTTCCGCCTCCTCGGTCGCCTGGCCAAGAGTGGGGGGCGGGTTCTCGAGGTGCATATCCAGCAAGCCCGTGCCGAGATGCGTCGCCTCGGCTTGGACGACGCGGCCCAGCGCCGTGCCATCGAAGCCTTCACCCGGGGCAAGAACGGCGAGGGCGACCTGCGCCGGCCCCTGCGCCGCTTGCGCCACCAGCGTGCGGCAGGCGAAGCGCTGCTGCGTGCGTGCTGGCAGATGGCGGCGGCCGATGGGCGCATCGCTCGCCAGGAGCGGGAGCTGATCCTGCAATGGGGGCAATGGCTGGACTGGCCGGCGAACGAAGTGGAATCGCTCAGCGTCGGCTTCGACAAGCCCAGTGGGGCACCCGTGCAGCGGGGCGGGGCCTATCAGGAGGCGCTGGCGCTACTGGGCGTGGGCGCCGACAGCGAGCCTGCGGTCATCAAGCGTGCCTACCGGCGCCTGATCAGCCAGCACCACCCCGACAAGCTCGCCGGCGCGGGTGCCACCCCGCAGCGGGTGCGCGAGGCCACCGAGCGGACCCGCGAGCTGCACAGCGCCTACAACCTCATCCGCGAGCGCCACGGCTTCCGCTGATCAGATGCTCGGCGTCGCCGGCGCTGCCGGTGGCGTGGGGGCCGTGGCGCCGCTACTTGCGGGGCGCTTTGGCGCAGCGCCTTTCAGGTGGCTGTCCAGCCAACCGCGCACGCGCCGTACCAGTTGCTCCTGCTTGGCATCCTGGCTGGCGGACCAGTCCGCCAGCGGCACCTGCACGTAGTCCAGGTGCTTGACCCGCTTGCTCGCCTGCAAGCGCTTCAGCGCCGAAGCGGCAGCGGTGGGCGCCTGCTGGTAATAGAGGTCGCCCACGGCCTGGGGCAGGCGCGGGGCCAGCTCCTCCAGCGGAGGCTCGTAGCCGGCGGGCACTTCGGCCGCCACCATCACCAGATTCTCGACGCCGCTGGACGGCGTATCGGTCAGAAAGCGCGCCGCCCACCAGGCGCCACTGCCGTGTCCCAACAGGACGATGGTGGTGGCCTGTTGTTGGCGGGCAAAGCCGATGGCCGCCTGGATGCGGGCGGAGATGCGCTCGGTCTGGGTCTTGCGTCGCTCCTCGGCCGTCGGCTGTGGCGGCGCCGGGTCGGTGCTGGGCTCCGCCGTGCTGGCCTGCTCCGGCGGGGGGGGCGGATTGGCCGGGTCGGCGCTTTCGGACTTCGGCGGCTCCGCAGGCGTCCCGCCTTCGCTGGCCGCTGGCGGCGGGGTATCCGCCGGCCGCGGTGGCGGCTCATCGCCGGCCGGGTCGGGCAGGGTGAGGCTCAGGGTGTGCCAGCCCACGTCCGGCAGCTTGGTGCGCAGGGGGGCAATCGCCCGGGGCCAGTCCGCAGTTTCGCCATCGCCGGGAATCAGGATCACCACCCCGTTGGGCGTGCCGACGTTGGCCGGTTGCCACAGGGCGAGGAACGGCTCGCTGCCCGCTGTCAGTTGCTGCTGTTCAGCCTGGGGCAGGCGTTGCTCCAGGGCCTTGGCATCCTCCTGGCTACGCTCGTCGAGTGGCGCGCGCTCCACCGGCTTTTCGGCCGGCTGCCCGGTGCCATCGGCCGGAGCGGCGTCGCCTTTCTCGGCGGGTGGGTCTTCAGCCTGGGCGGCGGTGCAGAGCAGGGCCAGGGCGAGGGTCGCAAGGGCGAGCGTGCGGCGGGGCATGGCGGGCGTCCGGGTGGGGCAACAGGCGGAAGCCTATAGGCTGGCTGTTTTTTTGTCAGGCCTGCCTTCGCCTCCAGGGGCGGCGCTGGAGTAAGGTATGTCCGCCCCGATCCCGGGTCGTCGTGGTGTCCCGTCGCATGATTCGCTCGTTGTGCCTGTCCATCCTGTTCGCCTGCCTGCTGCCGGGGCTGTCCCTGGCGCAGCCGTCGCCGAGCTTGTCCCTCGATGACGGCCAGCGCGCCTGGCTCGAAAATCACAATGAGCTGCGCGCCGGCATCGTGCTGCAAGCCCCCTATGCGCAACTGGACCGCCGCCTGCAGCAGCTGTCCGGCCTCAATGTCGAGTTGATGGAGCGCCTGGCCGCCGAACTCGGCGTGCACCTGGTCTGGCGCAGCTTCAATGAAATGGGCGAACTGGAGCACGCCCTGCGCAACGGGCAGGTGGACATCGCCCCCGGCCTGATCCAGACCCCCGCCGGCCTGCGCCTGTGGCTGTTCTCCGACCCCTACATGCGGGTGCCGCAGCTGATGGTGGGGGAGCGCGCCACCACCACCGGCGCGGTGGACATCGAACAGCTCGGCGCGAACGAACCGGTGGCGCTGCGCTCACCGAGCCCGGTGGCCGACTACCTGCGGGCCACCTATTCCGGCCTGGCGTTGCAGGCGGTGACCAGCGAACGCCAGGCGTTGCGCGCGGTGCTGGAACAGCAGGTGCGCTACGCCGTGATCGACGAGGCGCAGCTCAGCCGCCTGTCCCGCGAGCAGGAGTTCACCGGCCTGGCCGTGGTGGCGGACATCGGCTTCCCGCAGTTGCTGCGGGTCGCCACCCGGCGCGACTGGCCGGAGCTGTCGACCCTGGTGGATGTCGCCCTGCGGGCGATCCCGCCGAAGGACCTGGACCAGCTGCACGAGCACTGGCTGCAGGCGCGCTACCCCCGCGCCAGCGAGTCCCCGGGTTTCTGGCAGAACCTCTGCCTGCTGTTCGGCCTGTTGCTGGCCAGTGCGGGCGCCATCATCTATTGGTTGCGGCGGCAGCAGCGTGCGCTGGAGAAGCGCCTGCTGGAGGCTCGCCATGCGATCCAGCTGCGGGAGGCGGCGGAGGAAGCGCTGCGGCTGACGCAGTTCTCCATCGACCACAGCACCGTGGGCATCCTCTGGGTCAACTGGGACAGCCATGTGCGCTACGCCAACCGGGCAGTGGAGCAGATGCTCGGCTATGCGCCGGGCGCCCTGGTGGATCGTCCCCTGTCGGCCCTGCAGCCGAATCTCACGATGGACCGCTGGCTCAACCTCTGGCGCCGTGCGCGCAACAGCAATGAGAGCGCGCAGAACATCGAGACCCTGTGCCAGCGCGAGGATGGGCGCCTGGTGCCGATGGACGTATCGCTGAGCTTCCTGCGCTTCGGCACCTCCGAATACCTGGTGGTATTCCTCACCGACATCACCGAACGCCGCCGTGCCCACGAGGCGCTGGAGGAGAGCGAGGCGCGGCTCAAGGGCATCGCCTCCAACGTGCCCGGGCTGGTGTTCCGCCTGGAGCGGCCCAGTGGCAGCGCCCATGCGGCGTTCGCCTTCATCGGCGCCGGCAGCGAGGCGCTGGTGGGCTACAGCGCCGAGGAGTTGCTGAACACCGGGCGCGGCATTCGCGGGCTGGTCCACCCGGATGACGAGTCCGGCTACTGGGCCAGCCAGATGGCCGCCCTGGCGGAGGACCGCGACTGGCACTGGCAGGGCCGCATCCTCACCCGCGATGGTGAGCAGCGCTGGGCCGACATCAAGGCCAGCGCGCGGATCTTCGAGGATGGCCGCGCGGTGTGGGACGGCGTGGTCTGGGACATCACCGCCAACAAGCGCATCGAACTGGAGCTGGCCGCTTCGCGGGCGCAATTGCGCGACCTGTCGGCGCATCTGGAGAGCGTGCGGGAGGAAGAGAAGGCCCGTATCGCCCGCGAGGTGCATGACGAACTCGGCCAGGTGCTCACCGTGCTCAAGCTGGAAACCTCCATGTGCGAGCTGGCCTACGGTGGCAGCGATGCCGGCCTGGGCGAGCGCCTGAACAGCATGAAGCGCCTGATCGCCCAGCTCTTCCAGCTGGTGCGCGACGTGGCCACGGCGCTGCGCCCGCCGATCCTCGACGCTGGCATCGGCTCGGCCATCGAGTGGCAGGCCCGGCGCTTCGAGGCGCGCAGCGGCATCCCCTGCCTGGTGACGGTGCCCGAGGCGCCGCCGGCGCTGTCCGATGCCAAGGCCATCGGGCTGTTCCGCATCCTGCAGGAAGCACTGACCAACGTGCTGCGCCACGCCCGCGCGCAGAGTGTCGAGCTGGAGCTGGCCCCGGAAGGCGGCTGGCTGCGGCTTTCCATCAGCGACGACGGCATCGGCTTCGACCCCGATGCCTGCCGTCCGGGGGCATCGTTTGGCCTGGTGGGCATGCGTGAGCGCGTGCTGATGCTGGGCGGCAGCCTGTCCATCCACAGCCAGCCGGGCGAAGGCAGCACCCTGGAGGTGCGTATTCCCCTGGAGAAGGAGACGACCGCGTGATCCGAGTACTGGTGGCCGAAGACCACACCATCGTCCGCGAGGGCATCAAGCAGCTCATCGGCCTGGCCAAGGACCTCTGCGTGGCCGGCGAGGCGAGCAATGGCGAGCAACTGCTCGAAACCCTGCGGCACACGCCCTGCGAGGTGGTGCTGCTGGACATCTCCATGCCCGGGGTCAACGGCCTCGAGGCGATCCCGCGCATCCGCGCACTGAGCAACCCGCCGGCGGTGCTGGTGCTGTCCATGCACGACGAGGCGCAGATGGCCGCGCGAGCGCTGAAGATCGGCGCCGCCGGCTATGCCACCAAGGACAGTGACCCGGCGCTGTTGCTCACGGCGATCCGCAAGGTGGCGTCCGGCGGGCGCTACATCGACCCGGACCTGGCCGACCGCATGGTGTTCGAAGTCGGCCTGACCGATTCGCGGCCGCCCCACGCGCTGCTCTCGGAGCGGGAGTTCTCGGTATTCGAGCGCCTGGTGCGGGGCGAAGGGGTGAACGAGATCGCCCAGCACCTGGCCGTCAGCAGCAAGACGGTGAGTACCCACAAGGCCCGCCTGATGCAGAAGATGGCGGTGCATTCGGTGGCGGACCTGGTGAAGTACGCGGTGGAACACAAGCTGCTCTGAAGCGGCTTTTGCCGGGAAGGGAGGGGGCCGCTTCCGACCTGTGAATGCCCGATCTAATCGCTCAGGATTGTAGGGCGATCCCTACAAGCGATCCTCCGCGCCCCTTATAGCAAAGTCTCATAGCGCCCGATTTGCGTGGCCTGCCGGCTTCTCTAGTCTCTCGGCACGGCATAAACAAAAATCAAAAAGGTGCGGTGATGGCCTCGATTCCGGCGAACGATGTACTGGTCAGCTTCCGTGGCGTGCAGAAGAGCTACGACGGCGAATCCCTCATCGTCAAAGACCTCAACCTGGACATTCGCAAAGGCGAATTCCTGACCCTGCTGGGCCCCTCCGGCTCCGGCAAGACCACCAGCCTGATGATGCTCGCCGGGTTCGAGACCCCGACCAATGGCGAGATCCTCCTGGCTGGGCGCTCCATCAACAACGTGCCGCCGCACAAGCGCGACATCGGCATGGTGTTCCAGAACTACGCCCTGTTCCCGCACATGACGGTGGCCGAGAACCTGGCCTTCCCGCTCACCGTGCGCGGCATGAACAAGACCGACATCAGCGAGCGCGTGAAGCGTGCGCTGTCCATGGTCCAGCTCGACAGCTTCCGCAACCGCTACCCGGCCCAGCTCTCCGGCGGCCAGCAGCAGCGCGTGGCCCTGGCCCGTGCGCTGGTGTTCGAACCGCAGCTGGTGCTGATGGACGAGCCGCTGGGCGCGCTCGACAAGCAGCTGCGCGAGCACATGCAGATGGAGATCAAGCACATCCACCAGCGCCTGGGCGTGACCGTGGTGTACGTGACCCACGACCAGGGCGAAGCGCTGACCATGTCCGACCGCGTGGCCGTGTTCCACCAGGGCGAGATCCAGCAGATCGCCCCGCCGCGCGAGCTGTACGAGTTCCCCTGCAACACCTTCGTGGCCAACTTCATCGGCGAGAACAACCGCATCAACGGCCAGCTGCTCAGCCGTGACGGCGACCAGTGCGTGGTGGTGCTGCCGCGCGGCGAGAAGGTCCAGGCCCTGGCGGTCAAGGTCGGCCAGCCCGGTGAGCCGGTGACCTTGTCGGTGCGCCCCGAGCGCGTGCGCCTGAACAGTGCCAGCGAGTCCTGCGCCAACCGCTTCTCCGGCCGTGTGGAAGAGTTCATCTACCTGGGCGACCACGTGCGCATTCGCCTGGAGGTCTGCGGTCATTCCGATTTCTTCGTCAAGCAGCCCATTGCCGAGCTGGACCCGTCCCTGTCCGTCGGCGACGTGGTGCCGCTTGGCTGGCATGTGGAGCATGTCCGCGCGCTGGACCCGGTGGCGGTGGACGACTGACGCCCGCCCGAGGCTTAACCCCAACCCTGCACTTGCACTATGGAGAGAACAACAATGTCCAAATCCTTGAAGCTCACTGCCCTTGCGTTGGGGCTGGCATGCGCCGCACAGGCCATGGCAGCCGACCTGACCGTCGTGTCCTTCGGCGGCGCTAACAAGAATGCCCAGGTGAAGGCGTTCTACGAACCCTTCCAGGCATCCACCAGCAACAAGATCATCGCCGGCGAGTACAACGGCGAGATGGCCAAGGTGAAGGCCATGGTCGACACCGGCAGCGTGTCCTGGAACCTGGTGGAAGTGGAGTCCCCCGAGCTGGCCCGTGGTTGCGACGAGGGGCTGTTCGAGGAGCTGGACCCGGCCCAGTTCGGCAAGGCGGAAGACTTCGTCCCGGGGGCCATCCAGCCCTGCGGCGTCGGCTTCTTCGTCTGGTCCACCGTGCTGGCCTACAACGCCGACAAGCTGAAGACCGCCCCCACCGGCTGGGCCGATTTCTGGGACACCAGCAAGTTCCCGGGCAAGCGCGGCCTGCGCAAGGGTGCCAAGTACACCCTGGAATTCGCCCTGATGGCCGACGGCGTCGCGCCCAAGGACGTCTACACCGTGCTGGCCACCAAGGAAGGCCAGGACCGCGCCTTCAAGAAGCTGGACCAGATCAAGCCCAGCATCCAGTGGTGGGAAGCCGGCGCCCAGCCGCCGCAGTTCCTGGCCTCCGGTGACGTGGTCATGAGCTCCGCCTACAACGGCCGCATCGCTGCCGTGCAGAAGGAAAGCAACCTGAAGATCGTCTGGGCCGGTGGCATCTACGACTTCGACGCCTGGGCCATCCCGAAGGGGGCCAAGGACAAGGATGCTGCGCTGAAATTCATCGCCTTCTCGGTCAAGCCCGAGCAGCAGAAGATCTACTCCGAGAACATCGCCTACGGCCCGGCCAACACCCAGGCGGTGCCGCTGCTGGACAAGGCGCTGCTCAAGGACATGCCGACCACTCCGGAGAACATCAAGGACCAGGTCGCCATGAGCGTCACCTTCTGGGCTGACTACGGCGAGCAGCTGGAGCAGCGCTTCAACTCCTGGGCCGCCAAGTAACCGGCCACCCAGCACATCCCCTCCTCCTCGCGGGGGAGGGGAGTACCCAGAGATCCACCGGAGTTCGCCATGGCCACTGTCGTCACCGGCCCGACCCTGAAGCAGCGCCTTGCGCGTGCCGAACGGGTCAACCGCCTGAAGTCCCAGGCGCTGATCCTGCCCTTGCTGCTGTTCCTTCTGCTGACCTTCCTGGTGCCCATCGGCGCGCTGCTCTACAAGAGCGTGAGCAACCCCGAGGTGGTGTCTGCCCTGCCGCGTACCGTGGAAGCCATCGGCACCTGGGACGGCAAGGCCCTGCCCGCCGAGCCGGTCTACAAGGCCCTGGCCCTGGACCTGGCCGATGCGCGCAAGAACCAGACCATCGGTGACCTGTCCAAGCGCCTGAACATGGAGCTGGCCGGCTACCGCAGCCTGATGGCCAAGACCGCGCGTGCGCTGCCGTTCAAGAGCGAACCGGGCTCCTACAAGGACGCCATGGAAGGGCTCGACGAGCGCTGGGGCGACCCGGCCTACTGGCAGGCCATTCGCCGCAACGCCTCGAACCTGACCCCCTATTACCTGCTGGCGGCCGTCGACCACCGCATCGACGACCTCGGCGAGGTGGCCCCGGCCACGCCGGACCAGGCCATCTACCTGGACATCTTCGCCCGCACCTTCTGGATGGGCGCTGTGATCACCCTGATCTGCCTGGCGCTGGCCTACCCGCTGGCCTACCTGCTGGCGACGCTGCCGACGCGCAAGAGCAACCTGCTGATGATCCTGGTGCTGCTGCCGTTCTGGACCTCGATCCTGGTGCGCGTGGCGGCGTGGATCGTGCTGCTGCAATCCGGCGGCCTGATCAACGGCGCGCTGCTCAAGCTGGGCCTGATCGACCAGCCGCTGCAGCTGGTGTTCAACCGCACCGGCGTGTACGTGGCGATGGTGCACATCATGCTGCCGTTCATGATCCTGCCGATCTACAGCGTGATGAAGGGCATCTCCCCCAGCTACATGCGGGCGGCGATCTCCCTGGGCTGCCACCCGTTCGCCAGCTTCTGGCGGGTGTACTTCCCGCAGACCGTGGCCGGCGTGGGCGCGGGCTGCCTGCTGGTGTTCATCCTGTCCATCGGCTACTACATCACCCCCGCGCTGCTGGGCAGCCCGAACGACCAGATGGTGAGCTACTTCGTGGCCTTCTTCACCAACACCACCATCAACTGGGGCATGGCCACCGCCCTGGGCGGGATGCTGCTGCTGGCCACCATGGTGCTCTACGTCGTCTACAGCTGGCTGGTGGGCGCCGGCCGCCTGCGCCTGGGTTGAGGAGATAAGAAATGCTGAGTCCTTACATGTCCCCGGTCGAGCGCCTGTGGTTCTACACCCTGCGCATCCTCTGCGGCCTGGTGCTGCTGTTCCTGATCCTGCCGGTGCTGGTGATCGTGCCGTTGTCGTTCAACTCCGGCACCTTCCTGGTGTACCCGCTGCAGGGGTTCTCCCTGCGCTGGTACGCCGACTTCTTCAGCTCGGCCGAGTGGATGCGCTCGCTGACCAACAGCATGATCGTGGCGCCCGCCGCGACCCTGCTGGCGATGGTCTTCGGCACCCTGGCGTCCATCGGCCTGACCCGGGGCGAGTTCCGCGGCAAGGCGCTGGTGATGAGCCTGCTGATCTCGCCGATGGTGGTGCCGGTGGTGATCGTCGGTGTCGCCAGCTACCTGTTCTTCGCGCCGATGGGCCTGGGCAACAGCTACCTGTCGCTGATCATGGTCCACGCCGTGCTGGGTGTGCCCTTCGTGATCATCACCGTGTCGGCCACCTTGCAGGGCTTCAACCACAACCTGGTGCGTGCCGCCGCCAGCCTGGGTGCGCCGCCGCTGACCACGTTCTTCCGCGTCACCCTGCCGCTGATCGCGCCGGGTGTGATCTCCGGGGCGCTGTTCGCCTTCGCCACGTCCTTCGACGAGGTGGTGGTGACCCTGTTCCTCGCCGGCCCCGAGCAGGCGACCCTGCCCCGGCAGATGTTCAGCGGCATCCGCGAGAACCTCAGCCCCACCATCGCCGCGGCGGCAACCCTGCTGATCGGCTTCTCGGTGGTGCTGCTGCTGACCCTGGAGTGGCTGCGCGGCCGCAGCGAGAAGATGCGTACCTCCATGCCGGAGTGACTTCCATATAGGGTGGCCCCCTCGTTGTGCTCGTTCGCGACGAGGGCGTGGCTCTGCCTTCATGCGCGCTCCCTGGCGCGCATTCACTTCAGCCTGTCGCTGATGTGCCCCTCTTCGATGATCCACTCCGTATCCGGGATGCCGTGAGTGCCGTCCTCGGTCAGAAGAAAATGGCCGCTCGGGTGGATGGTGTAGTCATCGCCGCACGCTACCAAACGTGAAAGCGCCATCACCTGGGATCGGATGTAGGGAATGGCTGCCGTTCTGATCGGCGCACCAAAGAACACGAATCGAGAACCGTTGATCGCTTCGGGTTGAATCATCCAGCCGCCTCGATAAAGCGCTTTCTGATCGTCATTCAGCAGTCTCGCAACGTCTTCCCCTGTGGTCTCAATACACCCTGCGATTTCTTCAGTCGTGAGTGAGTAATCCAGTTCGATCCAGCCAGCCACCGTTGTATAGGCACCCATTCTTCGCTCCTCTGTCTGTCGCATTCAGGACTGAATGTCGCGATTGTCACCGGTGAAAAACGAATGCGGCTACAATCCGCGCCACCGTGATTCTGCACCGAGGTCTCTCATGCAACCCTTCGCCATCGCCCCGTCGATCCTGTCCGCCGATTTCGCACGCCTGGGCGAGGATGTGGACAAGGTGCTCGCTGCCGGCGCCGACATCGTCCACTTCGACGTGATGGACAACCACTACGTGCCCAACCTGACCATCGGCCCGATGGTGTGTTCGGCGCTGCGCAAGTACGGCGTCACCGCGCCCATCGACGTGCACCTGATGGTCTCCCCGGTGGACCGCATCATCGGCGACTTCATTGAAGCCGGCGCCACCTACATCACCTTCCACCCGGAAGCGACCCAGCACATCGACCGCTCCCTGCAGCTGATCCGCGACGGCGGCTGCAAGTCCGGCCTGGTGTTCAACCCGGCCACTCCGCTGGACAGCCTGAAGTACGTGATGGACAAGGTGGATATGATCCTCCTGATGAGCGTGAACCCCGGTTTCGGCGGGCAGAAGTTCATCCCCGGCACCCTGGACAAGCTGCGCGAAGCCCGTGCGCTGATCGAGGCCTCGGGCCGCGACATCCGCCTGGAGATCGACGGTGGGGTGAACGTGAAGAACATCCGCGAGATCGCCGCCGCAGGTGCCGACACCTTCGTCGCCGGCTCGGCCATCTTCAATGCGCCGGACTACGCCGAAGTCATCGCCGCCATGCGCGCCGAGCTGGCCCAGGCCTGATGAACGCGCTGCAACGGCTGTTCGACGGCCGCCTGCCGCGTCTGGTGATGTTCGACCTGGACGGCACCCTGATCGACTCGGTGCCGGACCTGGCCGCCGCGGTGGACCGCATGCTGGTCAGCCTCGGACGTCCGCCCGCCGGTGTCGAGCGCGTGCGCGACTGGGTCGGCAACGGTGCGCGGGTGCTGGTGCGCCGGGCCCTGGCCGGTGGCATCGACCACAGCGCCGTGCATGACGAGGACGCGGAGAAGGCCCTGGAGATCTTCCTGGAGGCCTATGCCGACAGCCATGCGCTGACCGAGGTCTACCCGGGCGTGGCGGAAACCCTGAAGTGGTTGCGCAAGCGCAAGATCGAGCTGGCGCTGATCACCAACAAGCCCGAGCGTTTCGTGGCGCCGTTGCTGGACCAGATGAAGCTGGGGCGCTACTTCCCGTTGATCATCGCCGGCGACACCCTGCCCCAGCAGAAGCCGGACCCGGCTGCGTTGCTGCATGTGATGCACATGACCGGCGTCAGTCGCAACGAGGCGCTGTTCATCGGTGACTCGCGCAACGACGTGCTGGCCGCCAAGGCGGCGGGGGTCAAGTGCGTGGCGCTGAGCTACGGCTACAACCACGGTCGGCCCATCGACGAGGAGGAGCCGGCACTGGTGGTGGACGACCTGCGCGAGCTGCTGCCTGGCGGTTGCGCCGCACACGGCGCTGCGCTAATGTCGCCCGACTCCCCAGATCATCTGCCTCATAGAAGAGATAGAAACGTGCTGGTTCCCTGCAAGCTCTGGCTCGAACGAGCCTCCATGCGAATCATCAAGGCCGTGGCCCGTTGGCGCTGGCGCGCCTGATTCCATTCTGGCCGGACCGGTCCGGCGCGCTTGCACACCGACGTCTTTTATCCAGGAGCCCACCCGGGCTCCTCGCCCCACGAGGCAGATCATGACCCGCGATGAATTCCTGCGTTTGGCCGCCCAAGGCTACAACCGTATCCCGCTCGCCTTCGAAACCCTGGCGGACTTCGACACCCCTCTTTCCCTCTACCTGAAGCTGGCCGATGCGCCGTACTCCTACCTGCTGGAGTCGGTCCAGGGCGGCGAGAAGTGGGGGCGCTACTCCATCATCGGCCTGGCCAGTCGCACCGTGCTGCGCGCCCATGGCGCGAAGGTCAGCGTCAGCGTCGATGACCAGGTGGTGGAGGCCGTGGACAGCGAAGACCCGCTGGCCTTCGTCGAGGCGTTCAAGGAGCGTTACCAGGTCGCGCCCATCGACGGCCTACCGCGTTTCAACGGTGGCCTGGTGGGCTACTTCGGCTACGACTGCGTGCGCTATGTCGAGAAACGCCTGGCCAACTGCCCGAACCCTGACCCCCTGGGCACGCCGGACATCCTGCTGATGGTGTCGGATGCGGTGATCGTGTTCGACAACCTGGCGGGCAAGCTGCACGCCATCGTGCTGGTGGACCCGAGCCAGCCAGACGCTTTCGAGCAGGGCCAGGCCCGCCTCGATGCGCTGCGGCAGACACTCCGCCAGCCGGTGGTGCCGCGCCTGGGTGTCGACCCGAGCCTGCCGGTGGAGTTGCAGAGCGACTTCCGCTCCAGCTTCACCCGCGAGGACTACGAGCGGGCAGTGGGCGAGATCAAGGAATACATCCTGGCGGGCGACTGCATGCAGGTGGTGATCTCCCAGCGCATGTCGGTGCCCTTCGAGGCCGCGCCGATCGACCTCTACCGGGCGCTGCGCTGCTTCAACCCGACGCCCTACATGTACTTCTTCAACTTCGGCGACTTCCATGTGGTGGGCAGTTCGCCGGAGGTGCTGGTGCGGGTCGAGGATGGCCTGGTCACCGTGCGCCCCATTGCCGGCACCCGTCCCCGTGGCGCCACCGAGGAGGCCGACCGGGCTTTGGAAGAGGACCTGCTGTCCGACGCCAAGGAGCTGGCCGAGCACCTGATGCTGATCGACCTGGGCCGCAATGACGTGGGGCGCGTGTCCGCCACCGGTTCGGTGAAGGTCACCGAGAAGATGGTGATCGAGCGCTACTCCAACGTGATGCACATCGTCTCCAACGTCACCGGCCAGCTGAAGGACGGCGTCTCCGCGATGGATGCGCTGCGGGCGATCCTGCCGGCGGGCACCCTGTCGGGTGCGCCGAAGATCCGTGCAATGGAGATCATCGACCAGCTCGAGCCGGTCAAGCGTGGCGTCTACGGCGGTGCCGTGGGTTACCTGGCCTGGAACGGCAACATGGACACCGCCATCGCGATCCGCACGGCGGTCATCAAGGATGGGCAACTGCACGTGCAGGCTGGCGCCGGCATCGTTGCCGACTCGGTCCCCGCACTGGAATGGGAGGAGACGCTGAACAAGCGCCGCGCCATGTTCCGTGCCGTGGCGCTCGCCGAGCAGACCACCAAGACCGACGCCTGAGGACACTGCCATGTTGCTGATGATCGATAACTACGACTCCTTTACCTACAACGTGGTGCAGTACCTGGGCGAGCTGGGTGCCGATGTCCATGTGATCCGCAATGACGAGCTGAGCATCGCTCAGATCGAGGCGCTCAAGCCCGAGCGCATCGTCGTCTCCCCGGGCCCGTGCACCCCTACCGAGGCGGGCGTGTCGCTGGAGGCCATCCTGCATTTCGCCGGCAAGCTGCCGATCCTGGGCGTGTGCCTGGGCCACCAGAGCATCGGCCAGGCCTTCGGCGGCGATGTGGTGCGGGCGCGCCAGGCGATGCACGGCAAGACCAGCCCGGTCTTCCACCATGACCAGGGCGTGTTCCAGGGCCTGAACAATCCGCTCACGGTGACCCGCTACCACTCGCTGGTGGTCAAGCGCGAAACCCTGCCGGAGTGCCTGGAGGTGACCGCCTGGACCCAGCACGAAGACGGTTCGGTGGACGAGATCATGGGGCTGCGCCACAAGACCCTGAACATCGAGGGTGTGCAGTTCCATCCGGAGTCCATACTCACCGAGCAGGGGCACGAGCTGTTCGCCAACTTCCTCAAGCAACAGGGCGGGGTACGCTGACATGGACATCAAGGAAGCCCTCGGCCGCGTGGTCAACCAACTGGACCTGACCACCGAGGAAATGCAGGCGGTGATGCGCCAGATCATGACCGGGCAGTGCACCGACGCGCAGATCGGTGCCTTCCTGATGGGCATGCGCATGAAGAGCGAGACCATCGACGAGATCGTCGGGGCCGTGTCGGTGATGCGTGAGCTGGCCAGCCGTGTGGAACTGTCGAGCCTGGATCGCGTGGTGGACGTGGTCGGCACCGGCGGCGATGGCGCCAATATCTTCAACGTGTCTTCGGCGGCGACCTTCGTGGTCGCGGCGGCAGGGGGCAAGGTGGCCAAGCACGGCAACCGCGCGGTGTCCGGCAAGACCGGCAGCGCCGACGTGCTGGAGGCCGCCGGCATCTACCTGGACCTGAAGCCCGAACAGGTGGCCCGCTGCATCGAGCATGTAGGCGTCGGCTTCATGTTCGCCCAGGTCCACCACAAGGCGATGAAGTACGCCGCCGGCCCGCGCCGCGAGTTGGGGCTGCGCACGCTGTTCAACATGCTCGGCCCGCTTACGAATCCGGCCGGGGTGAAGCACCAGGTGGTGGGGGTGTTCAGCCAGGCGCTGTGCCGGCCGCTGGCCGAGGTGCTCAAGCGCCTGGGCAGCCAGCACATCCTGGTGGTGCATTCCAAGGACGGGCTGGACGAACTGAGCCTGGCGGCGCCGACCCATGTGGCCGAGCTGAAGGACGGTGTTGTCACCGAATACCAGGTGCAGCCGGAGGACTTCGGCATCAAGAGCCAGAGCCTGATCGGCCTGACTGTGGACAGCCCGCAGCAGTCCCTTGAACTGATCCGCGATGCCCTGGGGCGTCGCAAGACCGAGAACGGCCAGAAGGCCGCAGAGATGATCGTGCTCAACGCTGGCGCCGCGCTTTATGCGGCGGACCATGCGAGCACCTTCAAAGAGGGTGTGCAGTTGGCCCACGATGCCCTGCACACCGGCCTTGCCCGCGAGAAGCTGGAGGAGCTGGCCTCCTTCACCGCGGTGTTCCGAGTGGAGAACGAAGCGTGAGCGTCCCGACCGTCCTAGAAAAGATCCTCGCCCGCAAGGCCGAGGAAGTCGCCGAGCGGCGTGCCCGCACGTCGCTGAGCCAACTGGAAGCGCTGGCCCGTTCGGCCGACGCACCGCGCGGGTTCGCCCGGGCCTTGCAGGACAAGGTGGCGCGGCGCGAGCCAGCGGTCATTGCCGAGGTGAAGAAGGCGTCCCCGAGCAAGGGCGTCATCCGCGAGAATTTCGTGCCCGCGCAGATCGCCCGCAGCTACCAGGACGGTGGCGCCACCTGCCTGTCGGTGCTCACCGATGTGGATTTCTTCCTGGGTGCCGACGAGTACCTGAAGGAAGCCCGGGCGGCCTGCTCGCTGCCGGTGATCCGCAAGGACTTCCTCATCGACCCCTATCAGGTCGTCGAGGCCCGTGCGTTGGGGGCCGATTGCGTCCTGCTGATCGCTGCGGCGTTGTCCGACCTGCAGATGGCGGAGCTGGCTGCCACGGCGAAGGACGTGGGGCTGGATGTGCTGGTGGAAGTGCACGATGGCGATGAGCTGGAGCGGGCACTGAAGACCCTGGATACGCCGCTGGTGGGCATCAACAACCGCAACCTGCACACCTTTGACGTGAGCCTTGAGACCACCCTGGACCTGCTGCCGCGCATACCGCGCGACCGCATCGTCGTCACCGAGAGTGGGATTCTCAACCGGGCGGATGTCGAGCTGATGGAAGTCAGCGAGGTCTATGCCTTCCTCGTGGGCGAGGCGTTCATGCGTGCCGAGGAGCCCGGGACCGAATTGCGTCGGCTGTTCTTCCCGGAGCGTGGGCGGGTCAAGCTGAGCGCCGACCCGAACTGATCGATGTGCACATGGAAAAGCCGGCGTCCTGCCGGCTTTTTCATATGCGCGTCTCAGCGGGTCCCGAAGACCACCATGGTCTTGCCCTTGACGTGCACCAGGCCCTGTTCCTCCAGGCTCTTGAGCACGCGGCCGACCATCTCGCGGGAGCAGCCGACGATGCGGCCGATTTCCTGACGGGTGATCTTGATCTGCATGCCGTCCGGGTGAGTCATGGCATCGGGCTGCTTGCACAGGTCCAGCAGGGTGCGAGCGACACGGCCGGTCACGTCGAGGAAGGCCAGGTCACCCACCTTGCGGGTGGTGTTGCGCAGGCGGTCAGCCATCTGGCTGCCCAGGGCGTAGAGGATTTCCGGGTCCTGTTGCGTCAGTTCGCGGAACTTGGCGTAGCTGAGCTCGGCTACTTCGCACTCGGTCTTGGCGCGGACCCAGGCGCTGCGCTCTTTCTCGGCGCCTTCCTTTTCGAACAGGCCCATCTCGCCGAAGAAGTCCCCGGCATTGAGGTAGGCGATGATCATTTCAC
The DNA here is from genome assembly GCF_006715895.1 of Pseudomonas sp. SLBN-26. Lineage (NCBI taxonomy): Bacteria > Pseudomonadati > Pseudomonadota > Gammaproteobacteria > Pseudomonadales > Pseudomonadaceae > Pseudomonas > Pseudomonas sp. SLBN-26. The sequence continues at coordinate 3,736,394 of NZ_VFOB01000001.1, read as the reverse complement.
GGCCGTCGTCGTCCTCGATCAGGATGGTGACGGAGCCCTTGATGATGAAGAAGAGCGTTTCACAGCGGTCGCCCGCATAGATGATGGTGCTCTTGGCGGTGTAACGGCGGCGGTGACAATGCGCGAGAAGCTTGTCGAGGTTCTTGATCTTTGGAGTGAGGGTAATAGCTACCATGCCCGAGTCCCGAAATATAAATAGATAAGCCCTTGTCCAACAGGCACTTTCTTATTAGTTATCTGGCTAAGTGTGCCAGTTATCCGACGTCAGCTTAACAGACGCACCGTGACCGGTGAGCCGATTTTGAGACGCAGATAACAACTGCCGGGGAACTATTCGACCAGCGTATGTGACGCCGGGGTGCCGCCAGGCGCTGTGATAAGCTGGCGCCCCTTTTTCTCAGAGCCTGGAGTCTGGTGATGAAAGCGCGTATCCAGTGGGCGGGCGAGGCCCTGTTCCTCGGCGAGTCCGGCAGCGGCCATGCGGTGGTGATGGATGGCCCGCCGGAAAGCGGTGGCCGCAACCTCGGCGTGCGGCCGATGGAGATGCTCCTGCTGGGGCTGGGCGGCTGCACCAACTTCGACGTGGTGAGCATCCTCAAGAAGTCGCGCCAGCCGGTGGAAAGTTGCGAGGCGTTCCTCGAAGCCGAGCGTGCCGACGAGGACCCGAAGGTGTTCACCAAGATCCACGTGCACTTCGTGGTGAAAGGGCGCGGCCTCAAGGAAGCCCAGGTCAAGCGGGCCGTCGAGCTGTCCGCCGAGAAGTACTGCTCCGCCTCCATCATGCTGGGGCGGGCGGGCGTCGAGATCACCCACGACTACGAGATCGTCGAACTCGGCTGAGCCATCGACATCCGATCATCATATTGGGGGCGCAAACTCTGGTAGATGGCTTTCGTCATCTGCATAATGCGCCCCCTCGAATTCCAGGGGCCTTCTGCCCCAGAACCGATAACCACAATCGCCATCGCGAAGAGGTGTAAACCGTCCTACGCAGAAGTGTCGTGCGCTTCTGACGGGCATGCTCAACCACGCGGCAGAGCCGCACACGACGAGAGTTCACAAACGGTGAAAAGCAAACTCAAGCTCCACGGGTTCAACAACCTGACGAAGACCTTGAGCTTCAACATCTATGACATCTGCTACGCGGAAACCCCCGAGGACCAGCAGGCCTACGTCCAGTACATCGACGAAGAGTACGACGCCGAGCGCCTGACCCAGATCCTCACCGACGTGGTCGATATCATCGGTGCCAACATCCTCAACATCGCCCGGCAGGATTACGATCCCCAGGGTGCGAGCGTCACCATCCTCATTTCCGAGCAGCCGGTGACGCCCACCGACAGCCAGATCGAGGAATCCCCCGGCCCGTTGCCCGAGACGATCCTGGCCCACCTGGACAAGAGCCACATCACCGTTCACACCTACCCGGAGATCCATCCGGTGGAAGGCATCGCGACCTTCCGAGTGGACATCGACGTGTCCACCTGCGGCGTGATTTCGCCGCTCAAGGCCCTGAACTACCTCATTCACCAGTTCGACTCCGACATCGTCACCGTCGACTATCGCGTGCGTGGCTTTACCCGTGACGTGGAAGGGCGCAAGCACTTCATCGACCACGAGATCAACTCGATCCAGAACTACCTGTCCGACGACACCCGCGACGCGTACCAGATGACCGACGTGAATGTGTACCAGGAGAACCTGTTCCACACGAAGATGCTGCTCAAGGACTTCGAACTGGATAACTACCTGTTCGGCGATGCCACCTCCAACCTGACCGCTGAACAGCGCCAGCAGGTGGAAGAGCGCGTGCGCCACGAGATGCTGGAAATCTTCTATGCCCGCAACATGCCCCGCTGAGGGCTGCGAGCTGGAATGACAAAGGGCGCCGAATGGCGCCCTTTTGTTTTCGTGTGCTGTGCCCGGATCAGATCCGGTAAGTGCTCTTGGTCATCACCTTGGACAGCAGTGTCATGCCGAACTTCACCGGGGCGGGGAAGCGCAGGCCGCCGGCTTCCAGGGCGGTGGTGGAGTGGTGCTCCTCGTCGACCCGCATCTGTTCGAGGATGGCGCGGCTTTTGGCGTCCTGCGGCGGGATCTGGTGCAGGTGCTCGTCCAGGTGCTTGCAGACCTGGTCCTCGGTGGCCGCGACGAAGCCCAGGCTCACGCGGTCGCTGATCAGGCCGGCCATGGCACCCACACCGAACGACAAGCCATAGAACAGCGGGTTGAGCACGCTGGGGCGGCTGCCCAGTTCACGGATGCGCTGCTCGCACCAGACCAGGTGGTCGATCTCTTCCTCGGCGGCGTGCTCCATCGCCTGGCGCACCTCGGGCAGCTTGGCGGTTAGTGCCTGGCCCTGGTACAGCGCCTGGGCACAGACCTCACCGGTGTGGTTGATGCGCATCAGGCCGGCCACGTGGCGCGTGTCGTCCTCGTTCATCGGCGCATCGTCCTGCAGGTTGGCGGGCGACGGGCGGTAAGGCTGGCCCTTGAACGGCAGGAGTGTCTTGAGGGCGGCATCGGCCTGCAGCAGCAGGCGGTCGGCGGGTGAGTAGTGACGTTCGGTAGCCATGGGGCACCTCGACAGGCGAAAACTGGCGGAGAGTTTACTCCATTGCTCCCCGCCGGGCTTGATCGGGATCAGTCGCATTCCGGCGCTGCCCGCTGACTCGAGGCTCAGCCCGGGGGCCAGTCCAGCTGGCGCTGTCCGAGCACGTGCATATGGATGTGATAGACCGTCTGCCCGCCCAGTTCGTTGCAGTTCATCACCACGCGGAAGCCTTCTTCGCAGCCCTGCTCCCGGGCCAGGCGCTGTGCCGTGAACAGGATGTGGCCGGCCAGCTCACGGTCGTCCTCGGTGAGGTGGTTGAGGGTTTCGATGTGTCGCTTTGGGATGACCAGGAAGTGCACCGGCGCCTGTGGGCCGATGTCATGGAACGCGACAATGTGATCGTCTTCGTACAACGTGCGCGCCGGGATCAGCCCAGCGACGATTTTGCAGAACAGACAGTCCACCTGGATTCTCCGGGCTGATATAAGAATCGCCCGAGTCTAGCGGCGGACCATCGACTCCGGCCAGCAGCGGAACCCCACAAGGAGCCTGTGTGAAGAACGACATCCACGACCTGGGCCTGGTGCTCGACTCCAAGGTCAAGCTCATCGTCATCGAGTCCTGGGATGAGCAACGCGTGCTGGAGACCCTCACCACCCTCGCGGTCAAGCGGGGCATGAGCCTGTTCACCTGGTCGGTGACCGAGGGCCTGCAGCGTCTCGGCTTCGGCGGCGAGCCCCTGGGGGGCGAGGAGACGGTCGACCCCGAGAAAGCGCTGCGTCTGATCAAGGGCGACCTTCAGTCCAGCCTGTATGTGATGTGCGACCTGCACCCGTTCCTGGAGGACAACCCCCGGCTGGTGCGGCTGTTGAAGGAGGTGGCCATGGCCGACTCGCCCCAGCGCCCGACCCTGGTGCTGGTGTCCCACGCCTTGCGCCTGCCGCCGGAGGTACAACGCTACAGCGCCCGCTTCACTTTGGCGTTGCCCAGCGAGGATGAGCTGCTGGCCATCGTCCGGGAGGAGGCGACCCGCTGGAGCGAGCGCAACCGTGGCGCCCGGGTGCGCACCGACAACCGCACCCTCCAGCAGGTGGTGAAGAACCTGCGGGGGCTCAGCCATGGTGAGGCGCGCTCCCTGGCCCGCAATGTGATCTGTGATGACGGCGCGATCACCCAGGAAGACCTGCCGGAACTGAACAAGACCAAGTTCCAGCTGCTGGATCTGGAGGGCGTGCTCAGTTTCGAATACGACACGGCGCGCTTTGCCGAGGTGGGCGGCCTGGTCAGCCTCAAGCGCTGGCTCGGTGAGCGCCAGGAGGCTTTCATCGACGGCAAGGCCGAGGACCGCCCAAAGGGCATGCTGCTGGTGGGGGTACAGGGCGGCGGCAAGAGCCTGGCCGCCAAGGCGGTCGCCGGCCTTTGGGGGCTGCCCCTGCTGCGCCTGGACTTCGCCTGCCTGTACAACAAGTTCTTCGGCGAGACCGAGCGCAACCTGCGGGAGGCGCTGCGCCTCGCCGAGCAGATGGCGCCATGCGTGCTGTGGATGGACGAGATCGAGAAGGGCCTGGCCAGCGGTGACCATGACGGGGGCGTGAGCCAGCGAGTGCTCGGGACGCTGCTGACCTGGATGTCCGAGCGCAAGGCGCCGGTCTTCATGATCGCCACCGCCAACGCCATTCATCGCCTGCCGCCGGAGCTGGTGCGCAAGGGGCGCTTCGACGAGCTGTTCTTCGTCGACCTGCCGGACCCGGCGACCCGTGCGGAGATCTTCCGCATCCACCTGTCCCGTCGGGGCATGGACCTTGCCCTGTTCGACCTGCCGGCGCTGGCGTCGGCGTCCGATGGATTTTCCGGCGCCGAGATCGAGCAGGCCGTCGTGGGCATGTACTACGCCGCCCAGGCAGCGCAAAGCGATGTCAGCCAGGCGCTGCTCCTGCAGCAATTGCAGGGGACGGCGCCGTTGTCGGTGATCATGTCGGAAGAGTTGGCGGCCCTGCGAAGCTGGGCGGCCAGTCGCTGCGTGCGCGCGGACTGAGCGGGTGCGTTCAGCCGGCCACGAAGCGGCGATTGATGCGGGCAGTGAGGCGACGTGTCAGCCAGCGCGGCATGAAGCGTGCTGCCTTTGCCGCCAGGCGGTTGCGCCAGCCCGGGATGATGATGGCGCGGTTCTTTTCCAGGGCGCGTACGGTGTACAACGCCACTTCTTCCGCACTCATCAGCAGGGGCGAGCCCTCCAGCTTCTCCCCGGCCATGCGGGCATGGCGGAAGAAGGCGGTGCGTACGGGGCCGGGGCAGAGGACGGAGACCTTAACTCCGTGGCCCTTCAGCTCCTCGCGCAAGCCTTCGGAGAAGTGCAGCACGTAGGCCTTGCTGGCGTAGTAGTTGCTCATCCAGCCGCCGGGCTGGAACCCGGCAACGGAGGCGACGTTGAGGATCTGCCCTTCGCCCCGCCCGGCCATGGCGCCACCGATCTCATGGCAGAGCCGTGCCAGGGCGAGGATGTTCAATTCGATCAGCTCCTGCTCATGGCCCCACGGTTGCTGGACATAGAGGCCGGCACTGCCGATGCCGGCGTTGTTGACCAGCAGGTCGATCTGGCGACCGCCCTGGTTGAGCTCATGCAGCAGGCCGGATAGCTGGAGGGGTTCGGCGAGGTCACAGGTGCGGTAGAGGACCTCGACGCCAAAGCGTTGGGTCAGCTCATAGGCGATGCTCTCGAGCGCATCACGCTGGCGAGCCACCAGGATCAGGTGGCGGCCCCGGCGAGCCAGGGCCTCTGCGAGGGCCAGTCCCAGGCCGCTGGAGGCGCCGGTGATGAGGGCATAGCGGGGCATCGTGAATCTCCTGGTGGGGCCGGGTTGGACAGCGCCGGCCCCGGGAGGTTGCTCAGTTCGACTCGTAGTCGTCCTGTTCAGCCGGTGCTTCGGCTTCCTCGGCCTGGTCGTCTGAGTACTCCGCCTCGTCGGCGGGGGCGGCGGCATAGTCGCTGCCGTCCACGTCGGCCGGCATCTCGTAGCTGCTGTCGGAGAAGTCGGAGTCCAGGGCGCTGAGGGCGCCGACACCGGCGAACATCAGCACACCGATGATGGCCAGGACGCTGAGGATGCCGGTGCCGATGGAAATCCAGGCCATGACCAGCACCGAGGTGCTGTTCGGCGGCTGGATCTGGCCGTAGCGGTTGGGACCCTGGGTGCCGGGAATCACCATCATCAGCAGCGGGAAGACCGAGCCTACGAAGGGGACGAAGTTCAGCAGGTACAACCAGCCCGACCAGCCGATGTCGTGCAGGCGCTGGACGCCGAACTGCACGCTGACCACGGCCAGGGCGATGATTTCCAGCGCGAAGAGAATGCCGCCGAACACCGGGAACTGCGACATCAGCAGTGCGGTGAGGCCCATGACCGGCAGGGCTGCGATGATCAGGACCAGCGACCAGGCGATGTAGCGCATCCGACCGATGCGGCCGGTAACGCCGAAGGGGCGCAACTCGCCGAACTCCGGCAGGGAGTCGCTGACTTGGGCTTGGGGTGTGGCATAGGGAGATGCGGCGACGGTTCCCGGTGCGACCACGGCCGGCGTGCTCTCCGCGAGCTGGGCCTGGCGGGCCAGGAATTTCTCGATGACGATGCCGCAGGCCTGGCACTCGATGGCCTTGGGCTGCGTATGGCCGCACTTGGGGCAGGTCATGTCGGGTTGGTCTTCCGCTGCCTGGGGCGCGGCATCCGGGTTGGGGTGATCCTCGGTCTCCACCAGGCTCAGCCCGGCGGCGATGTCCGGTTCCTTGCGGACACTGGCACCGGCACGTTGCAGGGCGGCCAGGTACTTGTCCGCTTCGCCGTCTTCGAGGTCGCGCTTCAGGGCGACGGGGCGACCATTGAACAGGGCGTCGATCTTGTCCGCGTCGCTCTTGAACAGGCGGGCGAGGTTCTCCTTGACCGAGTCCAGTGCCGCACCGGGCATCAGTTCACCTTCGAATACGATCTTGTAGCGAGCGTCGGACATGCGGGCATCCTTGTCGGCTGTAGGGTTGAGGATGGCAAAGCGTACTGGTGGGGGCGCCCAGGTTACAAGCCGGGGAGGCTAGAAAAAGCGGGGGGCTTCACGCTGTGGGCAAGGGTTTCCAGCGTCCGACGAGACGACCGCGTCGCAACAGGCTCATGGAGCCGAACCGGGCCAGCAGGCCCTCGGATACCTGCGGACGGAGAAACACCCAGTCATCGGGCTGCAGGCCATTGGCCGCCGAGCCGATCAGCCGCTCCTGGTTGGCACTGCGGCCATAGAGCGGGTCGTAGGCGAGCCCGGCCGGCGAGGCCGGGATGGCTTGCCAGTCACCACCATATAGATAGAAGGCCTGTCCGCGATTCGGGTTCCATGCGCTCACAAGGCGCTGGGCGTCCTCGAGGTAGGGCAGGGTGCCGCTCCCTGCCTTGAGCACGGGGGCGGCAATCCAGCAGGCGGCCTGGTAGGCGCCGAGGCTCTCGGCCTCGAAGTCCGAGGGCTTGAGCAGCGCCGAACCTACGGCGATCTCATTCAGTGGGCTGGGGCCTGTCAGATGGCGCATGCAGGTGAGGCTACCGGCACCATTCAATAACGGTGTTTCTGGCCAGGCCTTCCTGGCGTGCGTGGCCTGTTCCAGGAAGTCACGGTAGCGGGCATTGGCCTGGTCGAAGGCGTCTCCGATCCAGAAGGGGGCGTGGGCCACATGGGCGTCGTAACCCATCAGTCCGCGCAGCTTGAGCACTTCGGGGGAGTGCTCGACGAGCGCGAGGCTGGCGGCGAGACGCTCGGGCGAGCTGTGCCCACCGCGCCGCAAGCCGATGTCGATCTCCAGGGCGATGGACAGCGGACGCTGTAGGGCGAGTGCCATGTCACGGTACTGCGCCAGGCGCTCCGGGCTGTCCACCAGCCAGGTGACCTGCCGATCCGGATCGAATGGCGCATTGGCGGCGAGCTGCTGGTAGAAGGCCAGGGCGGCTGCGACCGGCAGTGGCTTGCCGAGCAGCAGGTCGCTGTCAGGGAATGCCTCGGCCAACTGGTTGGCCTGGGGCTGGTGGAAGACCATGAAGCGCCGGGTGCCGAGGCGCTTGGAGAGATAGTCGAGCAAGCCCGTGGAGGCGAGCGACTTGCTCACCAGGCGCAGCTTCATGCCGCCGAGGCGGCTGCTCAGCAGGTCTGCGTTGGCGTCGAGCCGGTCGAGGTCGATGACCAGTTGAGGCACACCGCCGCCCTGTTGGCGCAGCAGCCCCTGCAATTGTGCGAAGTAGGGGGAATGAGGCGCGCCTTGGCCGGCAGGGCGCGCTGCCCAGAGCCCCAGTGCGCCCAGTGCACCGAGGCCTGCGAGCAGTTGACGGCGCTTCATCCCAGGTAGGGCTGGGCCAGGCGTGCGCTGTGCTGGAGGGCGGCGCGGTATTCGCGGTCGAGGCGCTCCACCAGCTCGGCGACGGTGGGGAGGTCGTGGATGTCTCCGACGCCCTGGCCCGCCGACCAGACGGTCTTCCAGGCCTTGGCTTCATCGCTCACGGGCTTGAGCTTCTCGCCGTAGTTGACATCCGCCTTGTCGTTCAGTCGGGCGAGGTCGTATCCGGCGGCCTCCAGGCTCTGGCGCATGAAGCTGGCCGGGACGCCCGAGACGGCCGGGGTGTGGATGATGTCGGCCGCCCGTGCGTCCAGCAGCATTTGCTTGTAGGCGGTGCTGGCCTGGCTTTCCTGGGTGGCGATGAAGCGGGTACCCAGGTAGGCGAGGTCCGCTCCCAGGAGCTGGGCCGCGAGGATCTCGTGGCCATGGTTGAGGCAGCCTGCCAGGAGCAGGGTCTTGTCGAAGAACTGGCGGATCTCGGCGACCAGTGCGAAGGGGCTCCAGGTTCCGGCGTGACCACCGGCGCCGGCTGCGACGGCGATCAGCCCGTCTACACCGGCTTCTGCAGCCTTTTCGGCATGGCGGCGGGTGGTGACGTCATGGAACACCAGGCCGCCGTATCCGTGCACGGCGTCCACCACCTCCTTCACGGCGCCCAGGCTGGTGATGACGATGGGCACCTTCTTCTCCACGCAGATGGCCAGGTCGGCCTGCAGGCGGGGGTTGCTGCCGTGGACGATCAGGTTGACGGCGTAGGGGGCCGCATCGGCTGTCAGGCCAGCGGCGATTTCATCAAGCCAGGCGGCGAAGCCGGCGCTCTCGCGCTGGTTCAGGGCGGGGAAGCTGCCGACGACACCGGCGTTGCAACTGGCCAGGACCATGGACGGTGCCGAGACCAGGAACATCGGAGCGGTGACGAGGGGCAGACGCAGGCGATTCTCGAGCAGGGCGGGCAGTGACATCCGATGGTCCTCTTGGATGGGATCAGAAGGGTTTGACCACGACCAGAATGACGATGGCCAGCAGGAAGAGCACTGGGACTTCATTGAACCAGCGGTAGAAGACATGGCTGCGGGCGTTCTCGCCACGGGCGAAGCGCTTGAGCATCGCGCCGCAGGCGTGGTGGTAGCCGATCAGCAGCACTACGAGGGTGAGTTTGGCGTGCAGCCAGCCCTGGCTGAACCAGCCAGGGTTGAGGTACAGCATCGCGCCGCCCAGCAGGAGGGTGGCAATCATCGAGGGGCCCATGATGCCGCGGTAGAGCTTGCGCTCCATGATGCAGAAGCGCTCTCGGCTGGGTTGGTCTTCCGCTGCGGCGTGATAGACGAACAGGCGCGGCAGGTAGAAGAGGCCGGCGAACCAGCAGACGACGGCGATGATGTGGAAGGCCTTGAGCCAGAGGTAGAGCATGGAAAATGTCCGTTGTGTGAGATCGGTCCGATAGTAGAGGCTCAGGCGGCAGCGCGTCACCCCGGCGGTTGGCCCATGGCGGATCGGGCTTTATCATCGGCGCCTTTGCAATGGGCCGCTCTGGCCAGGTGGTTTCGCATGGCTCTTGCCTTCTCTGTCCTGTTCCGATCCCTGGACTGCGCCCGCTGATGGCCAGTTGGGAAGTCCGTGTCAGTGATCCACGTCGTGAACGTCTGCTGAGACTGGTGCTGTGTGTGCTGGTGCTGGCGTTGCCGGCTTCCTTCTTCGCCGGTGGTTGGCAGCAGGCGGAGCATGCTCGCGAGGCGGTCGAGCAGCGGGATCGGTTGCTGCAGCAGAACCAGGAGCAGACCCGCGAACTGGAGCAGCTGCGTCAGCGCCAGGCGGTGCTGGAGAGTGGCGAGCGCCTGGGCCAGCAGGCCAATGAACAGAGCCGGCAGGCCATCAAGATGATGGAGGAGCAGGTTTTTGCCCTGCAGCAGGAGCTGGCGGTCTACAAGGGCGTGCTGGCTCCCGAGCGCCAGGCGGATGGGTTGCGTATTCGCGCGCTGGAGGTGCACGGCACGGACACGCCGTCCCGCTACCGCATGCGGCTGATGCTGAGCCGGGTGGGCAAGGACGAGCGTGCGCTCGCCGGGGCTTTATCGATTCGCATCCTGGGTCGCCAGGGGAACAAGGAGAAGGCCTTGCTCCTGGCTGATCTGGCGAAGGACCTGCCGAAGGGCGGTGTGCCTTTTTCATTCAAGTATTTCCAGGCCATTCCCGATGCCGGGCGCTTCATCGAACTGGAGTTGCCGGAAGGCTTCGTTCCACGTCGCATCGAGGTGAGCGCGCGGGTGGAGGGGCAGCGTGAGCCGCTGACGCGCACGTTCGACTGGACCGACGAGGAGTCATGAACCTATGTGGAACAAGCAGAAACCCAAGGCAGACCTGCAGCGTTACAGCGGCAAGACCAGCATCATCGCGACCGGCGCCGAGCTGGTGGGCGATCTGCGCTTCCAGGGCGCGGTGCAGGTGGATGGGCGCCTGACGGGCAATTTGTCTGCCGTGGAAGGCATGGTGCGCATCAGCGTGGACGGGTTGGTCCAGGGTGAGATTCGTGCGCCCCACGTCATCATCGATGGTGAGGTGCAGGGCGATGTGTACGCCAGCGAGCACCTGGAACTGGGCGCACGGGCGCGGGTGAAGGGTACGGTGTTGTATGGATTGATGGAGATGGCCATGGGCGCGCAGATCGACGGGCGCCTGGGCCAGATCAAGGAGTCCGCCAAGCCGCTCGAGCTGCCGTCGCGGGTCGATGAGGCCGATGCTTAATAGTTGACCAGTTTTCTAGGGTAAGCGGATAATGCGGCGCCATAGCGCAGTATGGCGGCGTCAAGCCGGGAGAGTTGCATCATGAGTGTCGAATCCTTCACCCCTACCGCCCTGATGTTCACCCAGGGAGCCGCAAGCAAGGTGAAGAACCTGATCGATGAAGAAGGCAATCCGCGCCTGAAGCTCCGTGTCTTCGTCACCGGTGGCGGTTGTTCCGGTTTCCAGTACGGTTTCACCTTCGATGAAGACGTGGCGGACGATGACACCATCGTCGAGCGTGACGGTGTGAGCCTGGTAGTCGACCCCATGAGCTTCCAGTACCTGGCAGGCGCCGAAGTGGATTACCAGGAAGGCCTGGAAGGCTCGCGCTTCGTGATCAAGAACCCCAATGCGGCCACTACCTGCGGCTGTGGGCAGTCCTTCTCGATCTGATCGGACTTTGTCTACCGAACGCCGTGCTCATGCACGGCGTTTTCGTTTCAGGCGGGGTAGATCGCGCCGAGTATGCGGGGGCCCCGGGCGCCAGTCACGCTCGGGCGATTGGCGGGTATGCCTTCCAGGCAGCAGTGGGCGAGCCAGCCAAAGGCCATGGCTTCCATCCAGTCCGCAGATACGCCGGCTTCATCGGTACTGCAAACCCGGGTAGAGGGGAGCAAGTCGGCCAATCGCTTCATCAGGGTGCGATTTCGCGCGCCGCCGCCACACACCAGCAGCTCATCAGTGCTCGGCTGAGCAGCATGCAGGGCGTCGGTGACTGTGCGTGCGGTGAACTCCAGCAAGGTGGCCTGGACGTCCTCGGCAGAATGCGGCGTGTCCATTCGTGCCAGCTTGTCGTCCAGCCAGGGCAGGTTGAAGTGCTCTCTTCCCGTACTTTTGGGGCCTTGAGCGAGGAAGAATTCGTCTGCCATCAGCGTCTGGAGCAGGGCTGCGTCGATCTGGCCGCTGGCGGCCCATTCGCCATCCGCGTCGTAGGGCTTGCCCTGATGGCGGGCTATCCAGGCATCCAGCAGAACATTGCCGGGGCCACAGTCGAAGCCGAAGACCGGGCGCTCTGGCTGTAGGAGCGAAAGATTGCTGAAGCCTCCAATGTTCAGGACGGCGCGATGGCAGTCGTTGCCGAAAAGGGCTTCATGGAAGGCAGGGACCAATGGGGCCCCTTGCCCGCCTGCGGCCATGTCCCGGCGACGAAAGTCACCGACAACGGTAATGCCGGTCAGCTCTGCCAGGAGCGCACAGTTGCCGATCTGGATCGTGAATCCCCGGCCAGGCTCGTGGCGTACCGTCTGGCCGTGACTGCCTATTGCCCGAATGGCATCGGGGCCGAGCCCTGCTTGCTGGAGGAGCTGCTGGATACCCTGTGCAGCGAGTTGCACCCAGCGTTGCTCCGCCAGGGCCGCGCGGGCGAGTTCGTCCTCGCCGGGGGAGCACAGTGCGAGAAGGGTGTCCTTCAGGTCGCCCGGCATGGGGATGTAATGGGAGGCCAGAAGCCGTGGGCGGCTGTCTTGCGCAATCAGGGCGATGTCCAGTCCGTCCAGGCTGGTCCCGGACATGACCCCGATGTAGTACGGCATGCGTTTACTGCTGCTTGTTCTGGGCAAGCATGGTGGCCTTTTCCTGGTCCATGCGTGCCATCAGCGGCTTGCTCAGTTGCAGGAAGCGCTTCTTCTCGCTGGCGATGAGCGGATCGGCCATGGGGAGCTTCACGCTGAGCGGGTCGACGTGCTCGCCGTTGACTTGGAACTCGTAGTGAAGATGCGGGCCGGTCGAGAGCCCGGTGGTGCCGATGTAGCCGATGATCTGGCCCTGCTTGACGCTCACGCCGGTCTTGATGCCTTTGGCGAAGCCCTGCATGTGCCCATAGAGGGTGCGGTACTTGCCGCTGTGCTGGATGATCACGGCATTGCCGTAGCCACCACGGCGCCCAGCGAGCATGACCTTGCCATCACCCGTTGCCTTGATCGGTGTTCCGCGTGGAGCGGCGTAGTCTACGCCCTTGTGCGCGCGGATCTTGTTCAGGATGGGGTGCTTGCGGCCCAGCGAGAAGCGGGAGCTGATCCGAGCGAAGTCCACGGGGGTACGGATGAAGGCCTTGCGCATCGCAGTGCCATCGTCACGGAAATAGCTGGCGATACCTTGGGCATTGGCAAAGCGGACAGCGGTGTAGGTCTTGCCGCGGTTGGTGAACCGCGCTGCGAGGATGGCGCCCGAGCCTACTTCCTTGCCATTGACGGTCTTCTTCTCATAGATGACCTCGAACTCGTCGCCTTCTCGGATATCGAGTGCGAAGTCGATGTCGTAGTCGAAGATGTTGGCCAGGTCCATGGTCAGGTTGTGGGAGAGGCCGGCACGTTTGGCGGAAAGGAACAGCGAGCTGTCGATCACACCGTGCGCGTAAGCCGAATGAATATCAGGCTTGGCAATATCGCGCTTGAAGTCGTAGCCCTTCTCGGTCTTGGCGAGTGTGACGGCTTCCAGGTCACTCAGCTGGGAATGGAGGCTCTGAAACTCGCCTTCCGGGGTCAGCCGGAATTCGAAGGGCTGACCGACCTTGAGGCGGGTGAGGGACTTGGCATCCTTGCTGCTGTCGAGAATCTCGTGAAGCACGCTCGCCGAGAGGCCGACCTTGGCAAACAGCGTGGACAGGGTATCGCCGCTATCGACCTTGACGGTCTTCAGGCCAGGATCGACGGGTGTACTCGGGGAGGAGGCTGATGTGGAAGCATCCTGCTCATCCGTGCTGGAATCGCTATCTGCGCTGTCCTTGGCATCCGCGGACGGTTCGATGGTGGCAAAGGGAGTGCTTGACTCGCCTTCGCTGGATAGGCCCTGTCGGAGATCGTCCTTTTCCTGAATCAGCGCTTCAGCGCCGTTGTCCATGTCCAGATTGATGTAGGTCTTCTTCGCCTCGACTTCCCGAGACGGGAACACCAGCAAGGCCAGGCTCAGAAGCGCAGCTACACCGCTTGCGGCCAGCAGATGGCTCTTCGGATAGCGCGGCGCTTTGGGAACGTTATGCGTCATGGCGTGTGGTGTTATTAAGAAAGTGATCTAACTGCCTAAAATATAATCAAATAGGCCCTCAGGCAACCTCGGGAACCGACCTTTCGGCGGTCGGTCTGGCTGCGGGCGCAAAACTTGTAATTAGTCAGCGATCTTGTATGTTTGGTTCCCTTTTGTTTTTACGTGGCACGGGGCCTTACATGAAGTCGGTTGAGGAGCAGCTTGCGCTTATCAAGCGCGGTGCGGAAGAAGTACTGGTCGAGGCGGAGCTGATCGAGAAGCTCAAGACGGGGCGTCCGCTGCGCATCAAGGCCGGCTTCGATCCGACGGCACCTGATCTGCACCTGGGGCACACCGTCCTTATTAATAAGCTGCGTCAGTTTCAGGAGCTGGGGCATCAGGTGGTTTTCCTGATCGGGGACTTCACCGGAATGATCGGTGATCCCAGCGGCAAGAGTGCCACTCGCCCTCCGTTGACTCGAGAGCAGGTGCTGGAGAATGCGGAGACCTACAAGGCGCAGGTTTTCAAGATCCTGGATCCCGAGCGGACCGAGGTGGCGTTCAACTCCACCTGGATGGATCAGCTGTCGCCGGCTGACTTCATTCGTCTGTCTTCCCAGTACACAGTGGCGCGGATGCTGGAGCGGGATGACTTCAGTAAGCGCTACGCCACCAACCAACCGATTGCGATCCATGAGTTCCTCTACCCGTTGGTGCAGGGCTATGACTCTGTTGCGCTTCGCGCCGATGTCGAGTTGGGCGGTACCGATCAGAAGTTCAACCTGTTGATGGGGCGCGAATTGCAGCGTGCCTATGGGCAGGCTTCCCAGTGCATCGTGACCATGCCGTTGCTCGAAGGGCTCGATGGGGTCAAGAAGATGTCCAAGTCCTTGGGGAACTATGTGGGCATCCAGGAAGCGCCGGGCGTCATGTACAACAAGCTCGTGTCGATGCCGGACAGCTTGATGTGGCGTTACTTCGAGTTGCTCAGCTTCCGCTCCATGGAAGAAATCCAACAGTTCAAACTTGATGTTGAGGCTGGGGCCAATCCTCGTGACATCAAAATCAAGCTGGCTGAGGAAATCGTGGCTCGCTTCCATGGTGAGGAGGCGGCGGCCACTGCTCATCGCTCGGCCGGCAATCGCATGAAGGATGGCGAGCTTCCGGAGGACCTGCCTGAGGTGGAGTTGCTCGCATCCGAGGGTATGCCGGTGTCGTCTGTCCTTAATAAGGCGGGGTTAGTGAAGAACGCTGCTGCGGCGCGCGATCTCTTGGCGGCAGGCAGCGTGCGCGTCGATGGGCAAGTGGTCGATCGCTCGTTCGTCTTCGAGCTGGGTAAAAGTCATGTATGTCAGGCGGGTAAGAAGGCGTTCGCGCGCATCTCGCTGAAGGCGGAATGATTTTTCGAAAATAGGTATTGACGCCGTGGCTGAGGTCTCTATAATGCGCACCACTCCCACGGCGGACAACGAAAACTCCTTGAAAATCAATGAGTTAAGTGTTTTAAGCGGGGTGCGGTTCCGGAGTGGTTGCGGATTCGCGGTGATTGATCTGCTGGTCAGGTTGATTGCTGAAAAGAGGTGTTGACAGCGAGTTTGAATGCTGTATGATTCGCTTCCCGCTGATGTTGAAGAGTGTTTCGACGGATGCGCAAGTTGTTGAGTAGAAAGAAAAAATTCTTCGAAAAACAGCTTGACAGAAAGAAAGGCTGCTGTAGAATGCGCGGCCTCGGTTGAGACGAAAGACTTGATCGAAACGCTCTTTAAAAATTTGAATCAAGCAATTCGTGTGGGTGCTTGTGATGTAAGACTGGTAGTCGACTGATTATCAGCAACACAAGTAACACTCGTGAATTCGAGAGTTTATTTGCGATTGCTGAGCCAAGTTTAGGGTTTTCTCAAAACCCAAGCAGTATTGAACTGAAGAGTTTGATCATGGCTCAGATTGAACGCTGGCGGCAGGCCTAACACATGCAAGTCGAGCGGATGAGTGGAGCTTGCTCCATGATTCAGCGGCGGACGGGTGAGTAATGCCTAGGAATCTGCCTGGTAGTGGGGGATAACGTTTCGAAAGGAACGCTAATACCGCATACGTCCTACGGGAGAAAGTGGGGGATCTTCGGACCTCACGCTATCAGATGAGCCTAGGTCGGATTAGCTAGTTGGTGGGGTAATGGCCCACCAAGGCGACGATCCGTAACTGGTCTGAGAGGATGATCAGTCACACTGGAACTGAGACACGGTCCAGACTCCTACGGGAGGCAGCAGTGGGGAATATTGGACAATGGGCGAAAGCCTGATCCAGCCATGCCGCGTGTGTGAAGAAGGTCTTCGGATTGTAAAGCACTTTAAGTTGGGAGGAAGGGCAGTAAGTTAATACCTTGCTGTTTTGACGTTACCAACAGAATAAGCACCGGCTAACTTCGTGCCAGCAGCCGCGGTAATACGAAGGGTGCAAGCGTTAATCGGAATTACTGGGCGTAAAGCGCGCGTAGGTGGTTCAGCAAGTTGGATGTGAAAGCCCCGGGCTCAACCTGGGAATTGCATCCAAAACTACTGAGCTAGAGTACGGTAGAGGGTGGTGGAATTTCCTGTGTAGCGGTGAAATGCGTAGATATAGGAAGGAACACCAGTGGCGAAGGCGACCACCTGGACTGATACTGACACTGAGGTGCGAAAGCGTGGGGAGCAAACAGGATTAGATACCCTGGTAGTCCACGCCGTAAACGATGTCGACTAGCCGTTGGGATCCTTGAGATCTTAGTGGCGCAGCTAACGCGATAAGTCGACCGCCTGGGGAGTACGGCCGCAAGGTTAAAACTCAAATGAATTGACGGGGGCCCGCACAAGCGGTGGAGCATGTGGTTTAATTCGAAGCAACGCGAAGAACCTTACCTGGCCTTGACATGCAGAGAACTTTCCAGAGATGGATTGGTGCCTTCGGGAACTCTGACACAGGTGCTGCATGGCTGTCGTCAGCTCGTGTCGTGAGATGTTGGGTTAAGTCCCGTAACGAGCGCAACCCTTGTCCTTAGTTACCAGCACCTCGGGTGGGCACTCTAAGGAGACTGCCGGTGACAAACCGGAGGAAGGTGGGGATGACGTCAAGTCATCATGGCCCTTACGGCCAGGGCTACACACGTGCTACAATGGTCGGTACAAAGGGTTGCCAAGCCGCGAGGTGGAGCTAATCCCATAAAACCGATCGTAGTCCGGATCGCAGTCTGCAACTCGACTGCGTGAAGTCGGAATCGCTAGTAATCGTGAATCAGAATGTCACGGTGAATACGTTCCCGGGCCTTGTACACACCGCCCGTCACACCATGGGAGTGGGTTGCTCCAGAAGTAGCTAGTCTAACCGCAAGGAGGACGGTTACCACGGAGTGATTCATGACTGGGGTGAAGTCGTAACAAGGTAGCCGTAGGGGAACCTGCGGCTGGATCACCTCCTTAATCGAAGACATCAGCTTCTTCATAAGCTCCCACACGAATTGCTTGATTCACTTGCGAAAAGCGATTGGGTTTAGACCCGAAAGTGTGACGATTGGGTCTGTAGCTCAGTTGGTTAGAGCGCACCCCTGATAAGGGTGAGGTCGGCAGTTCGAATCTGCCCAGACCCACCAATTGTCGAGGGCGCAGCAGGTCTGAAGGGGCCATAGCTCAGCTGGGAGAGCGCCTGCTTTGCACGCAGGAGGTCAGGAGTTCGATCCTCCTTGGCTCCACCATCCACACAATCGCTGAAAGCTCAGAAATGAGTACCTGGTTCAGGTATTGATTTCTGGTCTTTGCGCCAGAACGTTCTTTAAAAATTTGGGTATGTGATAGAAGTGACTTGTTGAGTGTTTCACTGCACTCAGCAACTCAAGGCAAAATTTGCGAGTTCAAGCGCGAATTTTCGGCGAATGTCGTCTTCACACCATGACCACTGGCAGATTGCTTGGGGTTATATGGTCAAGTGAAGAAGCGCATACGGTGGATGCCTTGGCAGTCAGAGGCGATGAAAGACGTGGTAGCCTGCGATAAGCTTCGGGGAGTCGGCAAACAGACTTTGATCCGGAGATCTCTGAATGGGGGAACCCACCTAGGATAACCTAGGTATCTTGTACTGAATCCATAGGTGCAAGAGGCGAACCAGGGGAACTGAAACATCTAAGTACCCTGAGGAAAAGAAATCAACCGAGATTCCCTTAGTAGTGGCGAGCGAACGGGGATTAGCCCTTAAGCTTCTTGGATTTTAGCGGAACGCTCTGGAAAGTGCGGCCATAGTGGGTGATAGCCCCGTACGCGAAAGGGTCCTGGAAGTGAAATCGAGTAGGACGGAGCACGTGAAACTTTGTCTGAACATGGGGGGACCATCCTCCAAGGCTAAATACTACTGACTGACCGATAGTGAACCAGTACCGTGAGGGAAAGGCGAAAAGAACCCCGGAGAGGGGAGTGAAATAGAACCTGAAACCGTATGCGTACAAGCAGTGGGAGCCTACTTTGTTAGGTGACTGCGTACCTTTTGTATAATGGGTCAGCGACTTATATTCAGTGGCGAGCTTAACCGAATAGGGGAGGCGTAGCGAAAGCGAGTCTTAATAGGGCGTTTAGTCGCTGGGTATAGACCCGAAACCGGGCGATCTATCCATGAGCAGGTTGAAGGTTAGGTAACACTGACTGGAGGACCGAACCGACTCCCGTTGAAAAGGTAGCGGATGACTTGTGGATCGGAGTGAAAGGCTAATCAAGCTCGGAGATAGCTGGTTCTCCTCGAAAGCTATTTAGGTAGCGCCTCACGTATCACTCCAGGGGGTAGAGCACTGTTTCGGCTAGGGGGTCATCCCGACTTACCAAACCGATGCAAACTCCGAATACCTGGAAGTGCCGAGCGTGGGAGACACACGGCGGGTGCTAACGTCCGTCGTGAAAAGGGAAACAACCCAGACCGCCAGCTAAGGTCCCAAAGTTGTGGTTAAGTGGGAAACGATGTGGGAAGGCTTAGACAGCTAGGAGGTTGGCTTAGAAGCAGCCATCCTTTAAAGAAAGCGTAATAGCTCACTAGTCGAGTCGGCCTGCGCGGAAGATGTAACGGGGCTCAAACCACACACCGAAGCTGCGGGTGTCACGTAAGTGACGCGGTAGAGGAGCGTTCTGTAAGCCTGTGAAGGTGAGTTGAGAAGCTCGCTGGAGGTATCAGAAGTGCGAATGCTGACATGAGTAACGACAATGGGTGTGAAAAACACCCACGCCGAAAGACCAAGGGTTCCTGCGCAACGTTAATCGACGCAGGGTGAGTCGGCCCCTAAGGCGAGGCTGAAAAGCGTAGTCGATGGGAAACGGGTTAATATTCCCGTACTTCTAGTTACTGCGATGGAGGGACGGAGAAGGCTAGGCCAGCTTGGCGTTGGTTGTCCAAGTTTAAGGTGGTAGGCAGGGTGCTTAGGAAAATCCGGGCGCTCAATGCCGAGAGCTGATGACGAGTTATCTTTTAGATGACGAAGTGGTTGATGCCATGCTTCCAGGAAAAGCTTCTAAGCTTCAGGTAACTAGGAACCGTACCCCAAACCGACACAGGTGGTTGGGTAGAGAATACCAAGGCGCTTGAGAGAACTCGGGTGAAGGAACTAGGCAAAATGGCACCGTAACTTCGGGAGAAGGTGCGCCGGTGAGGGTGAAGGATTTACTCCGTAAGCCCATGCCGGTCGAAGATACCAGGCCGCTGCGACTGTTTATTAAAAACACAGCACTCTGCAAACACGAAAGTGGACGTATAGGGTGTGACGCCTGCCCGGTGCCGGAAGGTTAATTGATGGGGTTAGCGCAAGCGAAGCTCTTGATCGAAGCCCCGGTAAACGGCGGCCGTAACTATAACGGTCCTAAGGTAGCGAAATTCCTTGTCGGGTAAGTTCCGACCTGCACGAATGGCGTAACGATGGCGGCGCTGTCTCCACCCGAGACTCAGTGAAATTGAAATCGCTGTGAAGATGCAGTGTATCCGCGGCTAGACGGAAAGACCCCGTGAACCTTTACTGTAGCTTTGCACTGGACTTTGAGCCTGCTTGTGTAGGATAGGTGGGAGGCTTTGAAGCGAGGACGCCAGTTCTCGTGGAGCCATCCTTGAAATACCACCCTGGCATGCTTGAGGTTCTAACTCTGGTCCGTCATCCGGATCGAGGACAGTGTATGGTGGGCAGTTTGACTGGGGCGGTCTCCTCCCAAAGAGTAACGGAGGAGTACGAAGGTGCGCTCAGACCGGTCGGAAATCGGTCGCAGAGTATAAAGGCAAAAGCGCGCTTGACTGCGAGACAGACACGTCGAGCAGGTACGAAAGTAGGTCTTAGTGATCCGGTGGTTCTGTATGGAAGGGCCATCGCTCAACGGATAAAAGGTACTCCGGGGATAACAGGCTGATACCGCCCAAGAGTTCATATCGACGGCGGTGTTTGGCACCTCGATGTCGGCTCATCACATCCTGGGGCTGAAGCCGGTCCCAAGGGTATGGCTGTTCGCCATTTAAAGTGGTACGCGAGCTGGGTTTAGAACGTCGTGAGACAGTTCGGTCCCTATCTGCCGTGGACGTTTGAGATTTGAGAGGGGCTGCTCCTAGTACGAGAGGACCGGAGTGGACGAACCTCTGGTGTTCCGGTTGTCACGCCAGTGGCACTGCCGGGTAGCTATGTTCGGAAGAGATAACCGCTGAAAGCATCTAAGCGGGAAACTCGCCTCAAGATGAGATCTCACTGGGATCTTGAATCCCCTAAAGGGCCGTCGAAGACTACGACGTTGATAGGTTGGGTGTGTAAGCGCTGTGAGGCGTTGAGCTAACCAATACTAATTGCCCGTGAGGCTTGACCATATAACACCCAAACAATCTGGTGTTGTTGGTGAAGTCGACAAACCGAAAGTTCGATTGAACCGCAAAGTACTGTCACATACCCGAATTCGGGTGAGCGTCTCGACGATCACCCTAAAGAATTGCTTGACGACCATAGAGCGTTGGAACCACCTGATCCCATCCCGAACTCAGTAGTGAAACGATGCATCGCCGATGGTAGTGTGGGGTTTCCCCATGTGAGAGTAGGTCATCGTCAAGCACCTATACCAAACCCCCGATCATCGAAAGGTGATCGGGGGTTTGACTTTGCGCGGATGAAAATCGAGTCGACCTTTCATGCAGCAGGGCCCAGTCGTTAAGTCCTGCACCCCATCCCTTTTCTATGCAACCCAACAGGGCGCCGCTATGATGCCTGCCTCGTAAAGAGGCTGAGCGTTATGTTGAATCTGATACGTCTCCTTCAGGATGGCCAGTTTCATTCCGGAGAGTTCCTGGGTGAGGCGCTTGGCATTTCCCGTGCTGCTGTCTGGAAGCATCTGAAGCACCTCGAGGCTGCTTACGGCCTGGATATCCATAGGGTCCGGGGAAAAGGTTATCGCCTTGCTTCTCCATTCGAGCCTCTTTCCCAGGAGCGTCTTTTCGCCCTAGGTGAGCCGTGGCCAATCTTTATCCATGAGAGCATTGACTCTACAAACGCGGAAGCACTGCGCTTGTTATCCCAGGGCGTACAGGCGCCATTTGTTGTCTTGGCGGAGCACCAGTCTGGTGGGCGCGGTCGTCGAGGGCGAGCCTGGGTGTCGCCCTATGGTGAGAATCTCTATCTCTCATGCGTAATCAGGATAGATGGAGGCGCCAGACAGCTGGAGGGAATGAGTCTGCTGGTTGGTGTTGCCGTGTTGCGGGTTCTTCAGTCGCTAGGTGTGAGTTCCGCGCAGCTCAAGTGGCCCAATGATGTTTTGGTGGCGGAGCGGAAGATTGCCGGAATTCTCATCGAACTCGTGGGAGATCCAGCTGATATCTGTAATGTCGTTATTGGTGTCGGGCTCAACGTCAATATGTTGAGCCGACAGGCAGAAATTACCCAGGAGTGGACGTCCGTCCGTTCCGAGATTGGATCCCTTCAGGATCGCACGCAAATTGCTGCTGCTCTTCTATGTGAGCTCCGCCGTTGCCTGGGAGAGGGGTTCGCTGCTGTTCGGAGGGAGTGGGAGCTCCATCATGCGTGGACCGGAAGGGAGGTATCCGTACTAACCGCCAGCAAGCGTGTGGACGGTGTGGTTCTTGGTATTGATAAAAGTGGCGCTCTTCGCCTTGATGTGGGGGGCACCGAGTTGCTGCTAAACGGGGGAGAGCTCAGTTTGAGGTTGCGAGATGATTCTAGAGCTTGACTGTGGCAACAGCTTCATCAAATGGCGCCTGCTTGGCACCGACAGTGAAGGAGCGCTCATTTCAGGTGTTGCTGCTGATGGCGACAATGTCATCCAGGCAATCAAGGCCTCCGACTACTCAGGCATTCAGCAGTGCCGATTAGTCAGTGTGCGCTCGGAGGAGGAAACTTCCGCGCTGCTGCAGGCTCTTGAACAAGCGTTTCATGCAAGGCCTCTGCTCGCATCCTCTTCGAAGGTATTGGCGGGAGTCGTTAATGGCTATGAGGATTTCCACAAGCTTGGATTGGATCGATGGCTTGCTGTCGTTGCCGCCTACCACGTCAGCAAGAGCGCATCGCTCGTGCTTGATCTCGGTACGGCGGTCACCTCCGACTTCGTAACTTCCAGTGGCGTGCATCTCGGGGGGTATATATGTCCAGGAGTGCCACTCATGCGTAGCCAGCTCAGAACGCATACGCGACGAATCCGGTATGACGACGAAGCTGCCGCTCAAGCGGTGGCGCACATGAAGCCAGGGCGGAACACCGCTGAAGCCGTTGAGCGAGGTTGCCTTTTGATGCTCAAGGGGTTCGTGCGCATGCAATTGGATCTGGCCCGACAACAGTTGGGAGAGGATTTCTGCATTTTTCTCACCGGAGGGGATGCTGCATTGGTAAAAGAGGAAGTGCCCAATGCGAGATTGGCTCCTGATCTAGTTTTTTCCGGACTTGCGATTGCGTGTCCATTTGACTGAGGTTGTCCATGCGCTGGCTGTTCCTGCTCTTATTGGTGCTGAATCTCTTCTATTACGTTTGGCACCAACAACAGGCCCCTCTCCAGGTCAAAGAAGTCGAGACACTGTCTCTTTACAGGGGGGGGCAGCAAGACATTCGTTTGTTGAGTGAGTCCAAGGAAAATACTGCCCCTCGTGCTCAGCAGCAGTCAGCGCCTTTGCCTGATGCTCAGGTTTGTCTGTTTTTGGGAGGCCTGGATCGTGAGGAGCAAGTGAAGGGTGTTGAGCAAAGGCTGCTAGCCCTGAATATCCAGAGCAGCATTCAAAGTGTGGATGCTGCTGCAGGCGTTGACTACTGGGTCTATCTCGCTCCGCTTGCCTCCAGGCAGGCATCGTTGCGGCAATTGAAGGAGCTCCAGGCTCGCAAGATCGACAGCTACCTGATCAGTCAGGGCGACCTGCAGAACGGCATCTCACTTGGGATTTTTCCAAGACTTGACTCGGCCGAGAGTGTAATGACGCGTCTCAAGGATGCGGGGTACGAGCCTCTTATGCGTGAGTTGCCACGCGCTCACCGCGATTACTGGGTTCGCGTGGATGGAGAGGGCCGTCGACTTGTGGATGACGCTTTGCTAGCGACGCTTGTGAAAGATTTTCCGGGTCTTCAGCACAAAATTATGCCCTGCCAGGGTGTTGCATCTCACGAATAGTTTGCATAGAATGGCGCCCGCTTCGCAGACAGGCCTAAAGAGATGTTTGCAGAAGCGCTGTCAAAAATAGCTAACCTCAAGATTTTAATGAGAAAAAGCTTGACAGCAGGGGCGGCTACGATGAAAATGCCGCCTCCCGATTGGAGGGATTCCCGAGTGGCCAAAGGGATCAGACTGTAAATCTGACGTCATAGACTTCGAAGGTTCGAATCCTTCTCCCTCCACCAGATTCAAGCGTGAGCACCAGGCTCCGCGGGTATAGTTCAGTGGTAGAACCTCAGCCTTCCAAGCTGATGATGCGGGTTCGATTCCCGCTACCCGCTCCAGGTTTGATGTTTGTGCAATGTGTTTGGCTCATGTAGCTCAGCTGGTAGAGCACACCCTTGGTAAGGGTGAGGTCAGCGGTTCAAATCCGCTCATGAGCTCCATCTTACAAAGGCAGATATGAAAATATCTGCCTTTGTTTTAATGGTGGCGTGACTCGCTCAATTCATTGATGGGAGACGTTCTCGATGGCTAAAGAAAAATTCGAACGTAACAAACCGCACGTCAACGTCGGCACCATTGGTCACGTTGACCATGGCAAGACCACTCTGACTGCTGCCCTGACCAAAGTCTGCTCCGAGACCTGGGGTGGTTCGGCTCGTGCGTTCGATCAGATCGACAACGCTCCGGAAGAGAAAGCTCGCGGTATCACCATCAACACCTCCCACGTTGAGTACGATTCCGCTACTCGTCACTACGCTCACGTTGACTGCCCCGGTCACGCTGACTACGTGAAGAACATGATCACCGGTGCTGCCCAGATGGACGGCGCGATCCTGGTTTGCTCCGCTGCTGACGGCCCCATGCCGCAGACTCGCGAGCACATCCTGCTGTCCCGCCAGGTAGGCGTTCCCTATATCGTCGTGTTCCTGAACAAGGCCGACATGGTTGACGACGCCGAGCTGCTGGAGCTGGTCGAGATGGAAGTTCGCGATCTGCTGAACACCTACGACTTCCCGGGCGACGACACTCCGATCGTCATCGGCTCCGCGCTGATGGCGCTGGAAGGCAAAGACGACAACGAAATCGGTGTTTCCGCTGTTCGCAAGCTGGTAGAGACCCTGGATTCCTACATTCCGGAGCCCATTCGTGCCGTTGACCAGCCGTTCCTGATGCCGATCGAAGACGTGTTCTCCATCTCGGGCCGTGGCACCGTTGTGACCGGTCGTGTTGAGCGCGGTATCGTTCGCGTTCAAGAGGAAGTCGAGATCGTTGGTATCCGTGCTACTTCCAAGACCATCTGCACCGGCGTTGAAATGTTCCGCAAGCTGCTGGACGAAGGCCGTGCTGGTGAGAACGTTGGTATCCTGCTGCGTGGCACCAAGCGTGACGAAGTAGAGCGTGGTCAGGTTCTGGCCAAGCCGGGCACCATCAAGCCGCACACCAAGTTCGAGTGTGAAGTGTACGTGCTGTCCAAGGAAGAAGGTGGTCGTCACACCCCGTTCTTCAAGGGCTACCGTCCGCAGTTCTACTTCCGTACCACCGACGTGACTGGCAACTGCGAGCTGCCGGAAGGCGTTGAAATGGTAATGCCGGGTGACAACATCAAGATGGTCGTCACCCTGATCGCTCCGATCGCCATGGAAGATGGCCTGCGCTTCGCAATCCGCGAAGGCGGTCGTACCGTTGGCGCCGGCGTCGTCGCCAAGATCATCGAATAAGTAGTTGATCTTGCGTTATCAGGCCGGCATAATGGTCGGCCTGATTTTGTTACAGGCCAGTAGCTCAATTGGCAGAGCGGCGGTCTCCAAAACCGCAGGTTGGGGGTTCGATTCCCTCCTGGCCTGCCAGATTTCCCGGTCCTGGGGTCTGGCAATCTCCACACAAGGTCCTTTCCAATGAATGCCAAGCTTGAAGCCAAAGAAACTCGCTTCGATGCGTTGAAGTGGATCGTTGTGGCTTTTCTGGTTGTTGTGGGGGTTGTGGGCAACCACTACTTCGCTGATCAGCCGATTATCTATCGCGTCCTTGCTCTCCTGGTTCTGGGTGGTGCTGCCGCTTTTGTTGCGCTGCAGACCGTCAAGGGGCAGGCGTTCTTTTCTCTGGCCAAAGAAGCGCGTGTCGAGATCCGCAAGGTGGTCTGGCCGACTCGTCAGGAAACTACTCAGACCACGCTGATTGTGGTTGCGGTTGTTCTTGTCATGGCGCTGCTCCTGTGGGGCTTGGATTCCCTGCTGGGTTGGCTTGTTTCGATGATTGTTGGTTAAAGGGTGCCCCGTGGCTAAGCGTTGGTACGTTGTTCACGCGTATTCCGGTTATGAGAAGCATGTCATGCGTTCTCTCGTTGAGCGCGTGAAGCTTGCGGGTATGGAGGATCAGTTTGGTGAGATCCTCGTGCCGACAGAAGAAGTGGTCGAAATGCGCAATGGTCAGAAGCGCAAGAGTGAGCGGAAGTTCTTTCCTGGATATGTGTTGGTCCAGATGGAGATGAATGAAGCCACCTGGCACCTGATCAAGGACACTCCTCGTGTCATGGGGTTCATCGGTGGTACTGCGGACAAGCCCGCTCCCATCACTGAGCGTGAGGCTGAGGCGATTCTTCGCCGTGTTGCTGATAGTGGTGACAAGCCGAAGCCCAAAACCCTGTTCGAGCCGGGCGAGACTGTCCGGGTCATTGATGGTCCGTTTGCGGATTTCAATGGCGTGGTTGAAGAGGTTAATTACGAGAAGAGCCGCATTCAGGTTGCTGTGCTCATCTTCGGTCGCTCCACTCCTGTCGAGTTGGAGTTCAGCCAGGTCGAAAAGGTCTAGCTGTAGATGCATCCCATACCCCGCAGCCAATGGTTGCGGGGTTTTGTCGTCACTGGGATAAACGCAATGAAATCGGGGAGCCCTTGGGCGCTTGAACCCGCAAATGGAGTCATAAATGGCTAAGAAGATTCAGGCTTACATCAAGCTGCAAGTGAAGGCTGGCCAGGCCAACCCTTCGCCGCCGGTTGGTCCCGCTCTCGGTCAACACGGCGTGAACATCATGGAGTTCTGCAAGGCGTTCAACGCCAAGACCCAGGGCATGGAGCCCGGTCTGCCCACTCCGGTGATCATCACTGTCTACAGCGACCGTAGCTTCACGTTCGAGACCAAGAGCACCCCGGCTTCCGTGTTGCTGAAGAAGGCGGCTGGCATCACCAGCGGCTCCTCCCGTCCGAACAGCCAGAAGGTTGGCACCGTTACCCGTGCACAGCTGGAAGATATCGCCAAAGCCAAGCAGGCGGATCTGACTGCAGCTGACCTGGATGCGGCCGTGCGTACCATCGCCGGTTCCGCTCGTAGCATGGGCCTGAACGTGGAGGGCGTGTAAATGGCAAAGCTGACCAAGCGCCAAAAGGCAATTGCTGCCAAGGTTGAAGCCGGCAAGCAATATGCATTCGAAGATGCAGCCAAGCTTCTTGCTGAGCTGTCCACCATCAAGTTCAAGGAGTCCGTGGACATCGCCATCAATCTCGGCGTTGATCCTCGCAAATCCGATCAGGTTGTTCGTGGCGCCACTGTCCTGCCGAATGGCACTGGCAAGAGCGTTCGCGTTGCCGTGTTCACCCAGGGTCCTGGTGTCGAAGCCGCTCTGGCTGCCGGCGCTGACAAGGTTGGCATGGACGAACTGGCTGCCGAAATGAAGGCTGGCGACCTGAGCTACGACGTGGTGATCGCATCTCCCGATGCAATGCGCGTTGTCGGTCAACTGGGTCAGGTTCTCGGCCCCCGTGGCCTGATGCCGAACCCGAAAGTCGGTACCGTTACTCCCGACGTGGCTACCGCTGTCAAGAACGCCAAGGCTGGCCAGGTACGCTTCCGTACTGACAAGAACGGCATCATCCATGCTTCCGTTGGCAAGGTTGATTTCGAGCCGGTCAAGCTGAAGCAGAACGTCGAAGCCCTGCTGTCCGACCTGAAGCGCCTCAAGCCGTCCACCTCCAAGGGGGTGTATGTGCAGCGCGTGACCCTGAGCACCACCATGGGCCCAGGTCTGCAGATCGATCAGGCTTCCCTGGAAGCTTAAGGAACAAAGTCGCAGTGGGCCTTGTGCCCGCTGCGCAGGTATTGGGGTCCCTGCCTGGCGGGGGCTATCCAAGACCGTAGGCGGCCATGCCTCAAACCGGGGAGCGATCCCCGAGCCTACGCAGATGGTGCTCCCGATTCGTTTACCGAATCAGACACCAAAACGCCGTCCGGCCTCGGCTGGACGAACCGGTAACATCCAGGAGTGAACCCGTGGCAATTAAACTCGAAGACAAGAAGGCCATCGTCGCTGAAGTCAACGAGGCTGCCCAAGCTGCCCTGTCCGCTGTCGTGGCTGATGCCCGTGGCGTGACTGTGGCTGCCATGACCGGACTCCGTAAAGAGGCCCGCGCGGCTGGTGTTTACGTCAAAGTCGTACGTAACACCCTCGCCCGTCGCGCCGTCGAAGGCACTTCTTTTGAAGTGCTCGGCGACGTGTTCAAGGGCCCGACCCTCATCGCTTTCTCCAAGGAACATCCGGGTGCTGCCGCCCGTATCTTCAAGGAGTTCGCCAAGGGTCAGGACAAGTTCGAGATCAAGGCCGCCGCGTTTGAAGGCAAGCTGATCGCAGCCAACCAGATCGACGTACTGGCAACCCTGCCGACCTACGACGAAGCCGTATCCCAGCTGATGAGCGTTATCCAAGGCGCCACCAGCAAGCTGGCTCGTACCCTGGCGGCAATCCGCGACCAGAAGGAAAGCGCCGCAGCCTGATAAGGCCGCGCCCGTCCTTTCGCTTTATTCGATTAATTCGATGGCCGCCTGAGGCCATCCATCAATACAGGAATTAGAGTCATGGCTCTGACCAACGAAGACATCATCAACGCCGTATCCGAAATGTCCGTGATGCAAGTTGTTGAACTGATCAAGGCAATGGAAGAGAAGTTCGGCGTTACCGCTGCTGCAGCTGTTGCTGCTGGCCCGGCTGCCGCTGCTGCTGTTGTTGAAGAGCAGACCGAGTTCACCATCGTCCTGGCTGAAGCTGGCGACAAGAAAGTGAACGTGATCAAGGTCGTTCGCGAGCTGACCGGTCTGGGCCTGAAAGAAGCCAAGGCAGTTGTTGACGGCGCCCCGGGCGTGGTCAAGGAAGGCGCTTCGAAAGAAGAAGCCGAAGCTGCCAAGAAGGCTCTGGAAGAAGCTGGCGCCAAAGTCGAGCTCAAGTAAGCGACGACCTTGCGTCTACAGCCTGAGCGGTAAGCGAAAGGCTGATGGCTGGTGGCTTAGGCCACCGGCCTTTTTCCGTTCTAGGTGGCCGCCTCATGGCGGCTACCTGGAATGTGAGGCTCCCACCGACCAAGGTGGCGCAAACCAAGGGGTTTGCACGATTTTCTGGCTACTCCCGTCGGAGGAGCCAAATAAGCAGGTGACCAAGCTGGGGAACGCTGATGGCTTACTCATACACTGAGAAAAAACGTATCCGCAAAGACTTTAGCAAGTTGCCGGACGTCATGGATGTACCCTACCTCCTGGCCATCCAGCTGGATTCGTACCGCGAATTCCTGCAGGCGGGCGCGAGCAAGGAGCGGATCCGTGATATCGGCCTGCACGCGGCCTTCAAGTCTGTATTCCCGATCATCAGCTATTCCGGCAACGCCGCTCTGGAATACGTTGGCTATCGCCTTGGCGAGCCGGCCTTCGACGTCAAGGAATGCGTGCTGCGCGGCGTGACCTTCGCCGTTCCGCTGCGCGTCAAGGTGCGTCTGATCATTTTCGACAAGGAGTCGTCGAACAAGGCCATCAAGGACATCAAGGAACAAGAAGTCTACATGGGCGAAATCCCGCTCATGACCGAAAACGGTACCTTCATCATCAACGGTACCGAGCGCGTGATCGTCTCCCAGCTGCACCGCTCCCCGGGCGTGTTCTTCGACCATGACCGTGGCAAGACCCACAGCTCCGGCAAGCTGCTGTACTCCGCGCGGATCATTCCATACCGTGGTTCCTGGCTGGACTTCGAGTTCGATCCGAAGGACTGCGTGTTCGTTCGTATCGACCGTCGCCGCAAGCTGCCGGCCTCCGTCCTGCTGCGCGCGCTCGGCTACAGCACCGAGGAAGTGCTCAACGCCTTCTATGCCACCAACGTCTTCCATGTGAAGGGCGAAGGCCTGCACCTGGAACTGGTGCCCCAGCGCCTGCGCGGTGAAGTCGCCGTATTCGACATCAAGGATCCGTCCGGCAAGGTGATTGTGGAGCAGGGCCGTCGTATCACCGCCCGCCACATCAACCAGCTGGAGAAGGCTGGCATCAGCGAGCTGGAAGTTCCGCTGGACTACGTCCTCGGTCGCACCACCGCCAAGGCCATCGTGCATCCGGCCACCGGCGAGATCATCGTCGAGTGCAATACCGAGCTGACCACCGACCTCCTGGTCAAGATCGCCAAGGCACAGGTCGTCCGCATCGAGACCCTGTACACCAACGACATCGACTGCGGTCCGTTCATCTCCGACACCCTGAAGATCGACTCCACCAGCAACCAGCTGGAAGCCCTGGTGGAAATCTATCGCATGATGCGTCCTGGTGAGCCGCCGACCAAGGAGGCTGCCGAGACCCTGTTCAACAACCTGTTCTTCAGCGCCGAGCGTTACGACCTGTCTGCTGTCGGCCGCATGAAGTTCAACCGCCGGATCGGTCGCACCGAGATCGAGGGGCCAGGTGTCCTCAGTCGCGAAGATATCGTCGAGGTCCTCAAGACCCTGGTCGACATCCGCAACGGCAAGGGCATCGTCGACGACATCGACCACCTGGGTAACCGTCGTGTCCGTTGCGTTGGCGAAATGGCCGAAAACCAGTTCCGTGTTGGCCTGGTGCGCGTCGAGCGTGCGGTCAAGGAACGCCTGTCCATGGCGGAGAGCGAAGGCCTGATGCCTCAGGACCTGATCAATGCCAAGCCCGTGGCTGCCGCGATCAAGGAGTTCTTCGGCTCCAGCCAGCTCTCCCAGTTCATGGACCAGAACAACCCGCTGTCCGAGATCACTCACAAGCGCCGCGTTTCCGCACTCGGCCCAGGTGGTCTGACCCGCGAGCGCGCGGGCTTCGAAGTCCGCGACGTACACCCGACCCACTACGGCCGTGTGTGCCCGATCGAGACGCCCGAAGGTCCGAACATCGGTCTGATCAACTCCCTGGCCACCTACGCCCGCACCAACCAGTACGGTTTCCTCGAGAGCCCCTACCGTGTTGTAAAAGGCACCCAGGTGACCGATGAGATCGTCTTCCTCTCCGCCATCGAAGAGGCTGACCACGTCATCGCTCAGGCGTCTGCCACGCTCAACGAGCAGGGCCAACTGATCGACGAGCTGGTGGCTGTGCGTCACCTGAACGAGTTCACCGTGAAGGCGCCGGAAGACGTCACCCTCATGGACGTATCGCCGAAGCAGGTCGTTTCCGTCGCTGCCTCGCTGATCCCGTTCCTCGAGCACGACGACGCCAACCGCGCACTCATGGGCTCGAACATGCAGCGTCAGGCCGTGCCGACCCTGCGTGCCGACAAGCCGCTGGTCGGTACCGGCATGGAGCGCAACGTCGCCCGTGACTCCGGTGTCTGCGTCGTGGCCCGTCGTGGTGGCGTGATCGACTCTGTCGATGCCAGCCGCATCGTCGTCCGTGTGAACGACGACGAAGTCGAGACTGGCGAAGCCGGTGTCGACATCTACAACCTGACCAAGTACACCCGTTCCAACCAGAACACCTGCATCAACCAGCGTCCGCTGGTGCAGAAGGGTGACAAGGTTTCGCGCAGCGACATCCTGGCCGATGGTCCGTCCACCGACATGGGTGAACTGGCCCTGGGTCAGAACATGCGCGTCGCGTTCATGCCCTGGAACGGCTTCAACTTCGAAGACTCCATCTGCCTCTCCGAGCGCGTGGTCCAGGAGGATCGTTTCACCACGATCCACATCCAGGAACTGACCTGCGTCGCCCGTGACACCAAGCTAGGCCCAGAAGAAATCACCGCGGACATCCCGAACGTGGGTGAGGCTGCGCTGAACAAGCTGGATGAAGCCGGCATCGTCTACGTCGGCGCCGAAGTACAGGCTGGCGACATCCTGGTCGGCAAGGTCACCCCGAAAGGCGAGACCCAGCTGACTCCGGAAGAGAAGCTGCTGCGCGCGATTTTCGGTGAGAAGGCATCCGACGTTAAGGACACCTCCCTGCGTGTGCCAACCGGTACCAAGGGCACCGTCATCGACGTCCAGGTCTTCACCCGTGATGGCGTGGAGCGCGACTCCCGTGCTCTGTCCATCGAGAAGATGCAGCTCGACGAGATTCGCAAGGACCTGAACGAAGAGTTCCGCATCGTCGAAGGTGCAACCTTCGAGCGCCTGCGTTCCGCCCTGGTCGGCCAGGTTGCAGAAGGTGGCGCCGGCCTCAAGAAAGGCACCGAGATCACCGACGAGTACCTCGACGGCCTCGAGCGCGGCCAGTGGTTCAAGCTGCGCATGGCGGACGACGCTCTGAACGAGCAGCTCGAGAAGGCCCAGGCCTACCTCTCCGACCGCCGCCAGCTGCTGGACGACAAGTTCGAAGACAAGAAGCGCAAGCTTCAGCAAGGCGACGACCTGGCGCCGGGCGTCCTGAAGATCGTCAAGGTGTACCTCGCCATCAAGCGCCGCATCCAGCCGGGTGACAAGATGGCGGGCCGCCACGGTAACAAGGGTGTGGTCTCCGTGATCATGCCGGTCGAAGACATGCCCCACGATGCCAATGGCACGCCGGTGGACATCGTCCTCAACCCGCTGGGTGTACCGTCGCGTATGAACGTCGGCCAGATTCTCGAAACCCACCTGGGCCTTGCGGCCAAGGGCCTGGGCGAGAAGATCAACCGCATGCTCGAAGAGCAGCGCAAGATCGCCGAGCTGCGCAAGTTCCTGCACGAGATCTACAACGAGATCGGTGGGCGTCAGGAGAGCCTGGATGAACTGAGCGATCAGGAAATCCTCGATCTGGCGAAGAACCTGCGCGGCGGCGTGCCGATGGCTACCCCGGTGTTCGACGGTGCCAAGGAGCGCGAGATCAAGGCGATGCTGAAGCTCGCCGATCTGCCCGAGAGCGGCCAGATGCGCCTGTTCGACGGTCGTACCGGCAACATGTTCGAGCGTCCGACCACCGTTGGCTACATGTACATGCTGAAGCTGAACCACCTGGTCGACGACAAGATGCACGCACGTTCCACCGGCTCTTACAGCCTGGTTACCCAGCAGCCGCTGGGTGGTAAGGCGCAGTTCGGTGGCCAGCGTTTCGGGGAGATGGAGGTCTGGGCGCTGGAAGCCTACGGCGCCGCCTACACCCTGCAGGAGATGCTGACCGTGAAGTCCGACGACGTGAACGGCCGTACCAAGATGTACAAGAACATCGTGGATGGCGATCACCGCATGGAGGCCGGCATGCCCGAGTCCTTCAACGTGTTGATCAAAGAGATCCGTTCGCTCGGCATCGACATCGAACTGGAAACCGAATAACACGCGACGCCCAGAACGCTACGGCTGGTCAAGGCCGGTCGTAGCGGGTCCGTGAGGAGGAAAGGCCTTGAAAGACTTGCTGAATCTGTTGAAAAACCAGGGTCAAATCGAAGAGTTCGATGCCATCCGTATTGGCCTGGCCTCGCCCGAGATGATCCGTTCCTGGTCCTTCGGTGAAGTGAAGAAGCCGGAGACCATCAACTACCGTACCTTCAAGCCGGAGCGCGATGGCCTGTTCTGCGCCAAGATCTTCGGCCCGGTGAAGGACTACGAGTGCCTGTGCGGTAAGTACAAGCGCCTCAAGCACCGCGGTGTGATCTGCGAGAAGTGCGGTGTGGAAGTCGCGCTGGCCAAGGTGCGCCGTGAGCGCATGGGCCACATCGAGCTGGCTTCCCCTGTTGCCCACATCTGGTTCCTGAAGTCCCTGCCGTCCCGTATCGGCCTGCTGCTGGACATGACCCTGCGTGACATCGAGCGCGTGCTCTATTTCGAGAGCTACGTAGTGATCGATCCGGGCATGACCACCCTTGAGAAAGGTCAGCTGCTGAACGATGAGCAATACTTCGAAGCCCTCGAAGAGTTCGGTGACGACTTCGACGCCCGCATGGGTGCCGAGGCTGTCCGCGAGCTGCTGAACGCCATCGATCTGGAGCACGAGATCGGCCGCCTGCGCGAAGAGATTCCGCAGACCAACTCGGAAACCAAGATCAAGAAGCTGTCCAAGCGCCTGAAGCTGATGGAAGCCTTCAAGGATTCCGGCAACCACCCCGAGTGGATGGTGCTGACCGTCCTGCCGGTGCTGCCGCCGGACCTGCGTCCGCTGGTTCCGCTGGATGGCGGTCGCTTTGCGACCTCCGACCTGAACGATCTGTATCGCCGGGTCATCAACCGTAACAACCGTCTGAAGCGCCTGCTCGACCTGGCCGCTCCGGACATCATCGTGCGCAACGAAAAGCGCATGCTGCAGGAAGCTGTCGATGCTCTGCTGGACAACGGCCGTCGCGGCCGTGCCATCACTGGCTCGAACAAGCGCCCGCTGAAGTCCCTGGCCGACATGATCAAGGGCAAGCAAGGTCGCTTCCGTCAGAACCTGCTCGGTAAGCGCGTGGACTACTCCGGTCGTTCCGTGATCACCGTGGGCCCGACCCTGCGTCTGCACCAGTGCGGTCTGCCCAAGAAGATGGCCCTTGAGCTGTTCAAGCCGTTCATCTTCGGCAAGCTCGAAGCCCGCGGCATGGCCACCACCATCAAGGCGGCCAAGAAGATGGTCGAGCGCGAACTGCCCGAGGTCTGGGACGTACTCGCCGAAGTCATCCGCGAACACCCCGTGCTGCTGAACCGTGCGCCGACCCTCCACCGTCTGGGTATCCAGGCGTTCGAGCCGGTACTGATCGAAGGCAAGGCCATCCAGCTGCACCCGCTGGTCTGCGCCGCGTACAACGCCGACTTCGACGGTGACCAGATGGCCGTCCACGTTCCGCTGACCCTCGAGGCCCAGCTGGAAGCGCGCGCGCTGATGATGTCCACCAACAACATCCTGTCGCCTGCCAACGGCGAGCCGATCATCGTTCCGTCCCAGGACGTGGTTCTCGGTCTGTACTACATGACCCGTGAGGCGGTGAACGCCAAGGGTGAGGGTCGCGTCTTCGCTGACCTGCAGGAAGTCGACCGCGTGTTCCGCGCCGGCGAGGCGTCCCTGCACGCCCGTGTGAAAGTCCGCATCAACGAGACCGTGAAGGACAAGGACGGCGGTATCACCAAGAACACCCGCATCGTCGACACCACCGTCGGCCGTGCTCTGTTGTTCCAGGTGGTTCCGGCAGGCCTGTCGTTCGACGTGGTCAACCAGCCGATGAAGAAGAAGGCGATCTCCAAGCTGATCAACCAGTGCTACCGCGTGGTGGGTCTGAAGGATACCGTCATCTTCGCCGACCAGCTGATGTACACCGGTTTCGCCTACTCCACCATTTCCGGCGTTTCCATCGGTGTGAACGACTTCGTCATTCCCGATGAGAAGGCACGCATCATCGATGCCGCCACCGAGGAAGTGAAGGAGATCGAGTCCCAGTACGCCTCCGGCCTGGTTACCCAGGGCGAGAAGTACAACAAGGTGATCGACCTCTGGTCCAAGGCGAACGACGAAGTGTCCAAGGCGATGATGGCGAACCTCTCGAAAGAGAAGGTGGTCGATCGCGAGGGCAAGGAAGTCGATCAGGAGTCCTTCAACTCCATGTACATGATGGCGGACTCCGGTGCGCGGGGCTCCGCGGCCCAGATCCGTCAGCTCGCCGGTATGCGCGGCCTGATGGCCAAGCCGGACGGCTCGATCATCGAGACCCCGATCACCGCGAATTTCCGTGAGGGCCTGAACGTACTCCAGTACTTCATCTCCACTCACGGTGCTCGTAAAGGTCTGGCGGATACCGCACTGAAGACCGCGAACTCCGGTTACCTGACCCGTCGCCTGGTCGACGTGGCGCAGGACCTGGTCGTGACCGAGATCGATTGCGGTACCGAGCATGGCCTGCTGATGACTCCGCACATCGAAGGCGGCGACGTGGTCGAGCCTCTGGGCGAGCGCGTCCTGGGTCGTGTCATCGCCAAGGACGTGTTCAAGCCTGGCAGCGACGACGGCGAAGTCATCGTCCCGGCCGGTACCCTGATCGACGAGCAGTGGGTCGAGTTCATCGAGCGTGCGAGCATCGACGAGGTTGTAGTCCGCTCGCCGATCACCTGTGAAACTCGCTATGGCATCTGTGCCAAGTGTTACGGTCGTGACCTGGCACGTGGTCACCAGGTGAACATCGGTGAAGCGGTCGGCGTCATCGCCGCCCAGTCCATCGGTGAGCCGGGTACCCAGCTGACCATGCGTACGTTCCACATCGGTGGTGCGGCCAGCCGTACCTCGGCAGCCGACAACGTCCAGGTCAAGAATGGCGGTACCATCCGCCTGCATAACCTGAAGCACGTCGAGCGTGTCGATGGCGCGCTGGTGGCGGTTTCCCGTTCCGGCGAGCTGGCAGTGGCTGACGAATTCGGTCGCGAGCGCGAGCGCTACAAGCTGCCGTACGGTGCCGTGATCTCCGTGAAGGAAGGTGACAAGGTCGACCCGGGCGCTATCGTTGCCAAGTGGGACCCGCACACCCACCCGATCGTGACCGAGATGAAGGGTACCGTGACCTTCGTCGGCATGGAGGAAGGCATCACCATCAAGCGTCAGACCGACGAACTCACCGGCCTGACCAACATCGAGGTTCTGGATCCGAAGGATCGTCCGGCTGCCGGCAAGGACATTCGTCCGGCTGTGAAGCTGGTCGACGCCAATGGCAAGGAGCTGCTGCTGCCGGGTACCGACGTACCGGCCCAGTACTTCCTGCCGGCGAACGCCCTGGTTGGCGTGGCCGACGGTGCTCAGGTGGGCGTGGGTGATGTTATTGCCCGTATCCCGCAGGAAACCTCGAAGACCCGTGACATCACCGGTGGTCTGCCGCGCGTTGCCGACCTGTTCGAAGCTCGTCGTCCGAAAGAGCCTTCGATCCTGGCGGAAATCAGCGGCACCATCTCCTTCGGCAAGGAGACCAAGGGCAAGCGCCGTCTGGTCATCACGCCGAACGACGGTAGCGATCCTTACGAGGAGCTGATTCCGAAATGGCGTCACCTGAACGTGTTCGAAGGCGAACAGGTGAACCGTGGCGAGGTGATCTCCGACGGTCCGAGCAACCCGCACGACATCCTGCGCCTGCTGGGCGTCAGTGCGCTGGCCAAGTACATCGTCAATGAAATCCAGGACGTGTACCGCCTGCAAGGCGTGAAGATCAACGACAAGCACATCGAGACCATCCTGCGTCAGATGCTGCGTAAGGTAGAGATCGCTGAGTCCGGGGATTCCAGCTTCATCAAGGGCGACCAGATGGAACTGACCCAGGTGCTGGAGGAGAACGAGCGTCTGGCTGGTGAAGATCGCTTCATCGCCAAGTACGAGCGCGTCCTGCTGGGTATCACCAAGGCTTCGCTGTCCACCGAGTCGTTCATCTCTGCGGCATCCTTCCAGGAGACCACCCGCGTCCTCACCGAGGCGGCGGTCACCGGCAAGCGCGACTACCTGCGTGGCCTGAAGGAAAACGTCGTGGTGGGTCGTCTGATCCCGGCCGGTACCGGCCTGGCCTACCACAGCGAGCGCAAGCGTCAGCGCGAAGCCGGCAAGCCGGTCCGCGTAAGCGCGAGCGAGGTGGAAGCAGCGCTGACCGAAGCGCTGAACTCCAGCGGCAACTAATCAGGCGGGCCCTGGGCGACCTTGTGCTGCCCAGGGCCTTGTCTTGACTGGGGGATTGAGTCTCTTTAGACTCATGCACCCCTAAATTTGGCAGGGCGCTGAGCTCTGCCATTTTGCTTTAGGGCAATAGCGTCGAAAGACAACAGTGGAGCTTATAGATGGCAACTATCAACCAGCTGGTACGTCAGCCGCGCAAGCGTATCGTCGACAAGTCCGACGTTCCTGCGCTGCAGAACTGCCCGCAGCGTCGTGGCGTGTGCACCCGCGTGTACACCACCACGCCGAAAAAACCGAACTCCGCACTCCGTAAGGTTTGCCGTGTTCGCCTGACCAACGGTTTTGAAGTCACCTCCTACATCGGTGGTGAAGGTCACAACCTGCAGGAGCACAGCGTAGTGCTGATCCGTGGCGGTCGTGTAAAAGACCTCCCGGGTGTTCGCTACCACACCGTTCGCGGTTCTCTGGATACCACTGGTGTCAAAGACCGTAAGCAGGGGCGCTCCAAGTACGGTACCAAGCGTCCGAAGTAATCCGGCGCTTCAACCTGAATTCTTTTTACTGAGTCGATAAGAGTAAGGTCGGCCGTAACCGAATGGTTATCGTGCCGGGCTAACCTGAAGACCGTTTGAGGGCTTATCAATGCCAAGACGTCGTGTAGCAGCCAAGCGTGAGATCCTGGACGATCCGAAATACGGAAGCCAGATCCTCGCCAAGTTCATGAACCACGTGATGGAAAGCGGCAAGAAGGCCGTGGCCGAGCGCATCGTTTACGGTGCACTGGATACTGTCAAAGCACGCAAGAACACCGATCCCCTGGAGATCTTCGAGAAAGCTCTCGACGCCATCGCTCCGCTGGTCGAAGTCAAGTCCCGCCGTGTAGGCGGTGCTACCTACCAGGTGCCGGTCGAAGTTCGCCCGTCTCGTCGCAATGCGCTGGCAATGCGCTGGCTGGTGGACTCCGCGCGCAAGCGTGGCGAGAAGTCCATGGCCCTGCGTCTCGCTGGTGAGCTGCTGGATGCCTTCGAAGGCAAAGGCGCAGCCGTCAAGAAGCGTGAAGACGTACACCGCATGGCTGAGGCCAACAAAGCGTTCTCGCACTACCGCTTCTAATCACGGCATCAATACTTTTGCGAGGGCTTTATGGCTCGTACCACACCAATTAACCGCTACCGGAACATCGGTATCTGCGCCCACGTTGACGCGGGCAAGACCACCACTACCGAGCGGATCCTGTTCTATACCGGTCTCAGCCACAAGATGGGTGAGGTGCACGACGGCGCTGCTACCACCGACTGGATGGTGCAGGAGCAAGAGCGCGGTATCACCATTACGTCCGCTGCGATCACCACCTTCTGGGAAGGTTCGCGCGGTCAGTACGACAAATACCGTGTAAACGTCATCGACACCCCCGGCCACGTCGACTTCACCATTGAAGTAGAGCGCTCCCTGCGCGTGCTTGACGGCGCTGTCGTGGTGTTCTGCGGTACCTCCGGCGTTGAGCCGCAGTCCGAAACCGTATGGCGTCAGGCCAACAAGTACGGTGTTCCGCGTATCGTCTACGTGAACAAGATGGACCGCGCTGGTGCCAACTTCCTTCGTGTGGTTGGTCAGATCAAGAACCGCCTGGGTCACACCCCGGTTCCGGTTCAGCTGGCCATCGGTGCGGAAGATGACTTCCAGGGGCAGGTCGACCTGCTGAAGATGAAGGCCATCTACTGGAACGAAGACGACAAGGGTACCTCCTACCGCGAGGAAGAGATTCCTGCGGAGCTGGTCGACCTGGCCAACGAGTGGCGCTCCAACATGGTTGAGGCGGCTGCCGAGGCCAACGAAGAGCTGATGAACAAGTACCTCGAGGAAGGTGATCTTTCCATCGAGGAGATCAAGGCTGGTCTGCGTCAGCGCACCATCGCCTGCGAGATCGTTCCGGCTGTCTGCGGTTCTTCGTTCAAGAACAAGGGCGTGCCCCTGGTTCTCGATGCCGTCATCGATTTCCTGCCTGCTCCGACCGAGATTCCGGCCATCCAGGGTATCCACCCGGACCACATCGATCTGGGCGACGAGGCTCCGAAAGACGAGCGTCATGCCGACGACAACGCGCCGTTCTCCGCATTGGCGTTCAAGATCGCTACCGACCCGTTCGTTGGTACCCTCACCTTCGTGCGCGTCTACTCGGGCGTTCTGGAGTCTGGCCAGTCGGTCATCAACTCCGTGAAGAGCAAGAAAGAGCG
This sequence comes from Pseudomonas sp. SLBN-26, assembly GCF_006715895.1. Classification (NCBI taxonomy): domain Bacteria; kingdom Pseudomonadati; phylum Pseudomonadota; class Gammaproteobacteria; order Pseudomonadales; family Pseudomonadaceae; genus Pseudomonas; species Pseudomonas sp. SLBN-26. The sequence goes on along the minus strand of NZ_VFOB01000001.1, from coordinate 3,697,112 downwards.
CGTTGGCCGTATGGTGCAGATGCACGCCAACCAGCGTGACGAGATCAAGGAAGTGCGCGCAGGCGACATTGCGGCCCTGATCGGCATGAAGGACGTCACCACAGGTGACACTCTGTGCGATCCGGACAAACCGATCGTCCTCGAGCGCATGGACTTCCCGGAGCCCGTGATTCACGTGGCTGTCGAGCCGAAGACCAAGGCTGACCAGGAGAAGATGGGTATCGCTCTGGGCAAGCTGGCCCAGGAAGACCCGTCGTTCCGCGTCAAGACCGACGAAGAGTCCGGCCAGACCATCATTGGTGGTATGGGCGAGCTGCACCTGGACATCATCGTCGACCGCATGAAGCGTGAGTTCGGTGTAGAGGCCAACATCGGTAAGCCACAGGTGGCCTACCGTGAGACCATTTCCAAGGACAACGTCGAGATCGAAGGCAAGTTCGTTCGTCAGTCCGGTGGTCGTGGTCAGTTCGGTCACTGCTGGATTCGCTTCTCGTCGGCTGACGTGGACGAAAAAGGCAACATCACCGAGGGTCTGGTATTCACCAACGAAGTCGTCGGTGGTGTGGTTCCGAAGGAATACATCCCTGCGATCCAGAAGGGTATCGAAGAGCAGATGAAGAACGGCGTTGTTGCCGGTTATCCGCTCATCGGCCTGAAGGCTACCGTATTCGATGGTTCGTACCACGACGTCGACTCCAACGAAATGGCGTTCAAGATCGCGGCCTCCATGGCGACCAAGCAACTGGCCCAGAAGGGCGGTGGTAAGGTGCTTGAACCGATCATGAAGGTCGAAGTGGTAACCCCCGAGGACTACATGGGTGACGTGATGGGTGACCTGAACCGTCGTCGTGGCCTGATTCTGGGTATGGAAGACTCGGTTTCCGGTAAGGTTATCCGTGCCGAGGTTCCGCTGGGTGAGATGTTCGGTTATGCGACCGACGTTCGCTCCATGTCTCAGGGTCGCGCCAGCTACTCCATGGAATTCTCCAAGTACGCCGAAGCTCCGTCGAACATCGTCGAAGCGCTCGTTAAAAAACAAGGCTAATCCCGCCCTTTAAGTAAGAGGTTTACTGTCGTGGCTAAGGAAAAATTTGAACGTAACAAACCGCACGTCAACGTCGGCACCATTGGTCACGTTGACCATGGCAAGACCACTCTGACTGCTGCCCTGACCAAAGTCTGCTCCGAGACCTGGGGTGGTTCGGCTCGTGCGTTCGATCAGATCGACAACGCTCCGGAAGAGAAAGCTCGCGGTATCACCATCAACACCTCCCACGTTGAGTACGATTCCGCTACTCGTCACTACGCTCACGTTGACTGCCCCGGTCACGCTGACTACGTGAAGAACATGATCACCGGTGCTGCCCAGATGGACGGCGCGATCCTGGTTTGCTCCGCTGCTGACGGCCCCATGCCGCAGACTCGCGAGCACATCCTGCTGTCCCGCCAGGTAGGCGTTCCCTATATCGTCGTGTTCCTGAACAAGGCCGACATGGTTGACGACGCCGAGCTGCTGGAGCTGGTCGAGATGGAAGTTCGCGATCTGCTGAACACCTACGACTTCCCGGGCGACGACACTCCGATCGTCATCGGCTCCGCGCTGATGGCGCTGGAAGGCAAAGACGACAACGAAATCGGTGTTTCCGCTGTTCGCAAGCTGGTAGAGACCCTGGATTCCTACATTCCGGAGCCCATTCGTGCCGTTGACCAGCCGTTCCTGATGCCGATCGAAGACGTGTTCTCCATCTCGGGCCGTGGCACCGTTGTGACCGGTCGTGTTGAGCGCGGTATCGTTCGCGTTCAAGAGGAAGTCGAGATCGTTGGTATCCGTGCTACTTCCAAGACCATCTGCACCGGCGTTGAAATGTTCCGCAAGCTGCTGGACGAAGGCCGTGCTGGTGAGAACGTTGGTATCCTGCTGCGTGGCACCAAGCGTGACGAAGTAGAGCGTGGTCAGGTTCTGGCCAAGCCGGGCACCATCAAGCCGCACACCAAGTTCGAGTGTGAAGTGTACGTGCTGTCCAAGGAAGAAGGTGGTCGTCACACCCCGTTCTTCAAGGGCTACCGTCCGCAGTTCTACTTCCGTACCACCGACGTGACTGGCAACTGCGAGCTGCCGGAAGGCGTTGAAATGGTAATGCCGGGTGACAACATCAAGATGGTCGTCACCCTGATCGCTCCGATCGCCATGGAAGATGGCCTGCGCTTCGCAATCCGCGAAGGCGGTCGTACCGTTGGCGCCGGCGTTGTCGCCAAGATCATCGAGTAATCGACGATCCTGCATCAGAGAAAAGGGCCCTTCGGGGCCCTTTTCTTTTGGATTGGTTAAAAGTTGACACCCCCTGGGGCCGTCCGTACAATTGCGCCTCCTTTTAACAGGCGTAGTCCGTCTGTTGGGGGCAAGCAGAGATAGAGTCTGAGGTCAAAATGCAAAACCAACAAATCCGTATTCGGTTGAAGGCTTTTGACCATCGCCTGATCGATCAATCCACCCAGGAAATCGTGGAAACCGCGAAACGTACTGGTGCTCAGGTGCGTGGTCCGATTCCTCTGCCTACTCGCAAGGAGCGGTATACCGTTCTGATTTCTCCGCACGTCAACAAAGACGCGCGCGATCAGTACGAAATCCGCACTCATAAGCGTGTTCTGGACATCGTCCAGCCGACGGATAAAACCGTTGACGCGCTGATGAAGCTCGACCTTGCTGCAGGCGTGGAAGTGCAGATCAGCCTCGGCTAATGACCTTCGGGTTCTTAGTCGTGTAACGCTCTGAAATGGGCGGCCATAGCGGGTGAAAGCCCCGTACACTCATGAGGTTTACAACATGACTATTGGTGTAGTCGGTCGTAAGTGCGGCATGACCCGCATTTTCACCGAAGAAGGTGTCTCCATTCCGGTTACGGTCATCGAGATCGAGCCGAATCGTGTGACCCAATTCAAAAGCGAAGAGTCCGATGGCTATCGCGCCGTGCAGGTAACTGTCGGTGAGCGTCGTGCCTCTCGCGTAACCAAGGCCCAGGCCGGTCACTTCGCCAAGGCGAGCGTGGCTGCTGGTCGTGGTGTCTGGGAGTTCCGTCTTGAAGAAGGCGAGTACCAGGCAGGCGATCAGATCACCGCCGAGATCTTCCAAGCTGGTCAGCTGGTTGATGTCACGGGTCAGTCCAAAGGTAAAGGCTTCGCCGGTACCATCAAGCGCTGGAATTTCCGTGGTCAAGACAATACCCACGGCAACTCCGTTTCTCACCGCGTCCCGGGCTCCATTGGCCAGTGCCAGACTCCTGGTCGTGTCTTCAAGGGCAAGAAAATGTCCGGTCACCTCGGTGCCGAGCGCGTAACCGTCCAGTCCCTGGAAGTGGTTCGTGTCGATGCTGAGCGCAACCTGCTGCTGGTCAAGGGTGCTGTTCCCGGCGCCACCGGTGGCGACGTGCTCGTGCGTCCGGCTGCCAAGGCTCGCGGTTAAGAGAGGAAGCTGAGATGCAATTGAATGTAAGTGGCGCTCAGGCTATCGAAGTCAGCGAGCGTACCTTTGGTGGTGAGTTCAACGAGACCCTGGTTCACCAAGCTGTCGTAGCCTACATGGCTGGCGGTCGTCAGGGCACCCGTGCGCAGAAGACCCGCTCCGAAGTTTCCGGTGGTGGCAAGAAGCCGTGGCGTCAGAAGGGCACTGGTCGTGCTCGTGCTGGCACCATTCGCAGCCCCATCTGGCGCTCCGGTGGTACCACCTTTGCTGCCAAGCCCCAGGATCACTCCCAGAAGCTCAACAAGAAGATGTACCGCGCAGCTCTGCGCTCCATTCTCTCCGAGCTGGTTCGTCAGGATCGTCTGGTTGTAGTGCCTGAGTTCGCTGTTGAAGCGCCGAAGACCAAAGCCCTGCTGGGCAAGCTGAATGGTCTGGGTCTGAGCGATGTGCTGATCATCTCCGATGACGTCGACCAGAACCTGTACCTTGCCGCTCGCAACCTGCCTCACGTCGATGTGCGTGATGTCCAGGGTTCCGATCCGGTAAGCCTGATCGCCTATGACAAGGTGCTGGTCACCGTGTCGGCCATCAAGAAATTCGAGGAGCTGCTGGCATGAACCAGGAACGCGTATTCAAAGTGCTGGTTGGCCCGCACATCTCCGAGAAGGCTACCGTTCTGGCAGATGGCAAGAGCCAATTCGTCTTCAAGGTTGCTTCCGATGCAACCAAGCTGGAAATCAAGAAGGCCGTAGAGAGCCTGTTCAGCGTGAAGGTCGCCGCAGTCAACACCCTGAACGTAAAGGGCAAGACCAAGCGCACCGTTCGTGGTCTGGGCAAGCGCAATGACTGGAAGAAAGCGTATATCGCTCTCCAGCCTGGCCAAGATCTCGATTTCGCCAGCAGCGCTGAGTAAAGGGGTGCATCATGGCAATCGTTAAATGCAAACCGACTTCCGCTGGCCGCCGTTTCGTGGTCAAGGTCGTCAACCAGGATCTGCACAAGGGTGCTCCCTATGCTCCGCTGGTTGAGAAGAAGTCCAAGTCCGGTGGTCGTAACAACAACGGCCGCATCACCACTCGCCACATTGGTGGTGGTCACAAGCAGCATTACCGCCTGGTCGACTTCCGTCGCAACAAGGACGGTATCCCTGCCGTTGTAGAGCGTATCGAATACGATCCGAACCGTACTGCGCACATCGCTCTGCTGAAGTACGCCGACGGCGAGCGTCGCTACATCATCGCTCCCAAGGGCATTGTGGCGGGTGATCAGCTGATCTCCGGTGCTCATGCACCGATCAAGGTTGGCAACACCCTGCAGCTGCGCAATATCCCGGTTGGTAGCACCGTTCACGGTGTAGAGCTGAAGCCGGGGAAAGGTGCTCAACTGGTGCGTTCCGCTGGTGCTTCTGCTCAGCTGGTTGCCCGTGAAGGTGCCTATGTAACCCTGCGTCTCCGCTCCGGCGAAATGCGCAAGATTCTGGCCGAGTGCCGTGCGACCCTGGGCGAAGTCTCGAACTCCGAGCACAGCCTGCGTTCGCTGGGCAAGGCTGGTGCCAAGCGCTGGCGTGGCGTTCGTCCGACCGTTCGTGGTGTTGCCATGAACCCGGTCGACCACCCGCATGGTGGTGGTGAAGGTCGTACTTCTGGTGGTCGTCATCCGGTTTCGCCGTGGGGCTTCCCGACCAAGGGTGCGAAGACTCGCGCGAACAAACGCACTGACAACATGATTGTCCGTCGCCGTAAATAATCGAGGATACGACTGTGCCGCGTTCTCTGAAAAAAGGTCCCTTTATCGATCTTCACCTGTTGAAGAAGGTCGAAGTGGCGGTGGAAAAGAACGATCGCAAACCGGTCAAGACCTGGTCGCGTCGTTCCATCGTTCTGCCGCAGATGGTCGGTCTGACCATCGCTGTACACAACGGTCGCCAGCATGTCCCCGTTCTCGTGAACGAAGACATGGTCGGCCACAAACTGGGCGAGTTCGCCGCTACCCGCACCTATCGCGGGCATGCTGCGGACAAAAAGGCCAAGCGTTAAGGGGTAAGGAAAGATGGAAGTAGCCGCTAAGCTGTCGGGCGCTCGAATCTCCGCCCAGAAAGCCCGCTTGGTCGCCGACCAGATCCGCGGGAAGAAGGTGGGCGAGGCGCTCAACCTGCTGTCCTTCAGCAGCAAGAAAGCCGCTGAAATCATGAAGAAAGTGCTGGAGTCGGCCGTTGCCAACGCCGAGCACAACGAAGGCGCTGATGTGGATGACCTCAAGGTCTCCACCGTTTTCGTTAACGAAGGGCGTTCGCTGAAGCGCATCATGCCGCGTGCCAAGGGCCGCGCTGATCGCATCGTCAAGCGGTCTTGCCATATCACTGTCAAGGTTGCGGACAAGTAACGGAGTCGATCAGATGGGTCAGAAAGTACATCCCACTGGCATTCGCCTGGGAATCGTCAAGGAGCACACCTCCGTCTGGTACGCAGATAAGCGCACTTATGCCGACTATCTGTTTGCCGATCTGAAGGTCCGTGAGTACCTCCAAGACAAACTAAAAAGCGCGTCCGTAAGCCGTATCGATATCCATCGTCCGGCTCAAACCGCACGCATCACCATCCACACCGCTCGTCCCGGCATCGTGATCGGCAAGAAAGGTGAGGATGTCGAGAAGCTGCGCCAGGACCTGACCAAGCAAATGGGTGTGCCTGTGCACATCAACATCGAAGAGATCCGCAAGCCGGAACTCGACGGTATGCTGGTTGCTCAGAGCGTTGCTCAGCAGCTCGAGCGTCGCGTTATGTTCCGTCGCGCCATGAAGCGTGCGGTACAGAACGCCATGCGTCTTGGTGCCAAAGGCATCAAGATCCAGGTCAGTGGTCGTCTCGGCGGTGCCGAGATCGCGCGTACCGAGTGGTACCGCGAAGGCCGTGTGCCCCTGCACACCCTGCGCGCCGACATTGATTACGCAACCTACGAGGCTCACACCACTTACGGTGTGATCGGTGTGAAGGTTTGGATCTTCAAGGGTGAGGTCATTGGTGGCCGCCAGGAAGAGCTGAAGCCCGTAGCGCCCGCTCCTCGTAAAAAAGCTGCTAAGTAAGGAGTACGCAAAATGCTGCAACCCAAGCGTACAAAATTCCGCAAGCAGATGACCGGCCACAACCGTGGTCTGGCTCACCGCGGTAGCAAGGTCAGCTTCGGCGAGTTCGCCCTGAAGGCGGTTTCTCGCGGTCGTCTCACCGCTCGCCAGATCGAAGCGGCACGTCGTGCCCTGACCCGTCACGTGAAGCGTGGTGGCAAGATCTGGATCCGTGTATTCCCCGACAAACCTGTCACCAAGAAGCCCCTCGAAGTTCGTATGGGTAAAGGTAAGGGGGGCGTCGAGTACTGGGTAGCCCAGATCCAGCCGGGCAAAGTGCTCTACGAGATCGAGGGTGTTTCCGAAGAGCTGGCGCGTGAGGCCTTCGCCCTGGCTGCTGCAAAGCTGCCGCTCGCCACCTCCTTTGTTAAGCGGACGGTGATGTGATGAAAGCGAATGAACTTCGTGAAAAAACCGCAGAGCAGCTGAACGAGCAACTGCTCGGTCTGCTGCGCGACCAGTTCAACCTGCGTATGCAGAAGGCAACTGGCCAGTTGGGGCAGTCTCACCTGCTCTCGCAAGTGAAGCGCGACATCGCTCGCGTCAAGACTGTGCTGAACCAGCAGGCAGGTAAGTGATCATGGCTGAAGCTCAGAAAACCGTCCGCACGCTGACCGGCCGCGTCGTCAGCGACAAGATGGACAAAACCATCACCGTCCTGATCGAGCGCCGTGTAAAGCACCCGATCTACGGTAAATACGTGAAGCGCTCGACCAAGCTGCACGCTCACGACGAAACCAACCAGTGCCGTATCGGCGACAAGGTCACCATCCGTGAGACCCGTCCGCTGGCCAAGACCAAGTCCTGGGCGCTGGTGGAAATCGTCGAACGTGCCGTGGAAGTCTAAGGACTAAGGGTCGGAGAAAGATATGATTCAGACTCAATCCATGCTCGACGTCGCTGACAACAGCGGTGCTCGTCGCGTTATGTGCATCAAGGTCCTGGGTGGTTCGCACCGTCGCTATGCCGGTATCGGCGATATCATCAAGGTCACCGTCAAGGAAGCGATTCCCCGTGGCAAGGTCAAGAAAGGCCAGGTGATGACTGCTGTCGTGGTCCGCACCAAGCACGGTGTTCGCCGTCCTGATGGCTCCATCATCCGCTTCGACGGCAACGCTGCTGTTCTGCTGAACAACAAGCAAGAGCCGATCGGTACCCGCATCTTCGGGCCTGTGACCCGTGAGCTTCGTTCCGAGAAGTTCATGAAGATCGTCTCGCTCGCCCCTGAAGTGCTGTAAGGAGAAGCCGTCATGCAAAAGATTCGTCGTGACGACGAGATCATCGTCATCGCCGGCAAAGACAAGGGCAAGCGTGGCAAGGTGCTCAAGGTTCTCGCTGACGACCGTCTGGTCGTCGGTGGGATCAACCTGGTGAAGCGCCACACCAAGCCGAACCCGATGTCCGGCATCCAGGGCGGTATCGTCGAGAAGGAGGCGCCCCTGCACGTCTCCAACGTCGCCATCTTCAATAGCGAAACCAACAAGGCTGACCGCGTTGGCTTCAAGATCGAAGACGGCAAAAAAATTCGTGTCTTCAAGTCCACCCAGAAGCCGGTTGGCGCTTGAGAATCATAGGTAGAACACCATGGCACGACTGAAAGAGATTTACCGGAAGCAAATCGCGCCCAAGCTGAAAGAAGAGCTGAAGCTGGCTAACGTGATGGAAGTTCCGCGTGTTACCAAGATCACCCTGAACATGGGTCTCGGCGAAGCTATCGGTGACAAGAAAGTCATCGAGAACGCAGTAGCCGACCTGGAAAAGATCACCGGTCAGAAGGCCGTCGTGACCTACGCCCGCAAGTCCATTGCCGGCTTCAAGGTTCGCGAGGGTTGGCCGATCGGTGTCAAGGTGACGCTGCGCCGCGATCGTATGTACGAGTTCCTGGATCGCCTGCTCTCCATCTCCCTGCCGCGCGTTCGTGACTTCCGCGGCCTGAATGCCAAGTCCTTCGATGGTCGCGGCAACTACAGCATGGGTGTGAAAGAGCAGATCATCTTCCCGGAAATCGATTACGACAAGATCGATGCGCTGCGTGGTCTGGACATCACCCTGACCACCACCGCCCGCAATGATGATGAAGGTCGCGCTCTGCTGCGCGCTTTCAACTTCCCCTTCCGCAACTGATTGGAGCAGGAATATGGCCAAACAGAGCATGAAGAACCGCGAGCTGAAGCGTCAGCTGACGGTCGCCAAGTACGCCAAGAAGCGTGCTGAGCTCAAAGCTATCATTGCCAACCCGAACTCCACTCCGGAAGCGCGTTGGGAAGCCCAGGTAGCCCTGCAGAAGCAGCCGCGTGACGCCAGCGCATCGCGCCTGCGTAACCGCTGCCGCATCACTGGCCGTCCGCACGGCGTTTACCGCAAGTTCGGGCTGTCCCGTAACAAGCTGCGTGAAGCCGCCATGCGTGGTGACGTTCCCGGTCTGGTCAAAGCCAGCTGGTGATGTCGAAGGTCGACGCCAGTCGTCGGCCTTTCATGGATGTGCCGAATCAAGCCCCGCAAGGGGCTTGATTCGTTTCTAGGGTCTCTCTAGAATATTCGGCTCGCCCGATTCAGGCCTTCTTGTGCCTGGAGCTCGCAGGTGACTCTAGCCGCAAGGCTATTCTTTTGTATTTAGGAGCAACTAGCCCATGAGTATGCAGGACCCGTTAGCGGACATGCTAACTCGTATCCGTAATGCCCAGATGGCTGAAAAGTCTGTCGTAAGCATGCCGTCCTCCAAGCTGAAGGTGGCGGTAGCCAACGTTCTGAAGAACGAAGGTTACATCACGGGATACCAGGTCAGCAGCGATGTTAAGCCTCTGCTGTCCATCGAGCTGAAGTACTTCGAAGGCCGTCCGGTCATTGAAGAGCTGAAGCGCGTAAGTCGTCCTGGCCTGCGCCAGTACAAGTCCGTCGATCAGCTGCCGAAGGTTCGTGGCGGTCTGGGCGTTTCGATCGTGTCCACCAACAAAGGTGTGATGACTGATCGTGCTGCTCGCGCCGCTGGCGTTGGTGGCGAAGTGCTTTGCACTGTGTTCTAAGGGGGTTGAAGCATGTCTCGCGTTGCTAAGAACCCCGTAAAGCTGCCCGCTGGCGTTGAAATCAAGCTGGCTGGTCAGCAACTTTCCGTCAAGGGCGCCAAGGGCACTCTTGAGCTGAAAGTACATCCGTCCGTGGAAATCCTGCAGGAAAACGGCGAGCTTCGCTTTGCCGCTCGCAACGGCGACCAGCAGAACAAGGCCATGGCCGGTACCACCCGTGCGCTGGTGAACAACATGGTCGTAGGCGTCAGCCAGGGCTTCGAGCGCAAGCTCCAGCTGGTCGGCGTCGGCTACAAGGCTCAGGCCAAAGGCCAAGTGCTGTCCCTGGCTCTCGGCTTCTCCCATCCGGTTGACTACGAGCTTCCGCAAGGCGTAACCGCTGAAACCCCCAGCCAAACCGACATCCTGATCAAGGGTATCGACAAGCAGCTGGTTGGTCAGGTGGCCGCCGAGATCCGCGACTTCCGTCCGCCGGAGCCTTACAAAGGCAAGGGTGTACGTTACGCCGATGAAGTCGTGCGTCGTAAAGAAGCTAAGAAGAAGTAGGGCATAGCAAATGAGCGTAAAGAAAGAAACTCGTCTGCGTCGCGCTCGCAAGGCACGCCTGAAAATGCGCGAGCTGGAAGCCGTACGCCTCTGCGTATACCGCTCTTCCCAGCACATCTACGCCCAGGTCATTTCGGCCGACGGCGCCAAGGTCCTGGCCAGCGCCTCGACTCTGGACAAAGAACTGCGTAGCGGTGCCACCGGCAACGTTGACGCGGCCAAGAAAGTCGGCCAGCTGGTTGCCGAGCGCGCGAAAGCCGCTGGTGTTACCCAGGTAGCGTTCGATCGTTCTGGCTTCAAGTACCACGGTCGCGTCAAGGCGCTGGCCGATGCTGCTCGTGAAGGCGGGCTGGAGTTCTAAGTTATGGCGAACAACGAGCAAAAGCGCGACGAAGGTTACATCGAGAAGCTGGTTCAGGTTAACCGCGTTGCCAAGACCGTAAAGGGTGGCCGTATCTTCACCTTCACCGCGCTGACCGTGGTGGGTGATGGTAAGGGTCGCGTCGGTTTCGGTCGCGGCAAGTCCCGCGAAGTGCCTGCTGCAATCCAGAAGGCCATGGAAGCTGCCCGTCGCAACATGATCCAGGTCGAACTGGATGGCACCACCCTGCAGTACCCCATCAAGTCCGCTCACGGCGCCTCCAAGGTGTTCATGCAGCCGGCTTCCGAAGGTACCGGGATCATCGCCGGCGGCGCCATGCGCGCTGTCCTGGAGGTGGCAGGTGTCCAGAACGTCCTGGCCAAGTGCTACGGCTCTACCAATCCGGTGAACGTGGTTTATGCCACCTTCAAGGGCCTGAAGAACATGCAGTCCCCTGAAGCTGTTGCAGCCAAGCGTGGCAAGAGCGTCGAGGAGATTCTCTGATCATGGCTACTGTAAAAGTTACGCTGGTCAAGAGCGTGAATGGCCGTCTGGCCAACCACAAAGCCTGCGTCAAGGGCCTTGGCCTGCGTCGTATCGGTCACACCGTAGAGGTTCAGGACACTCCTGAAAACCGCGGCATGATCAACAAGGCTTACTACCTTCTGCGTGTCGAGGGTTAATCCATGAAACTGAACGATCTGCGTTCCGCGCCGGGTGCCCGTCGCGAGAAGCACCGTCCGGGCCGTGGCATCGGTAGCGGTCTGGGCAAGACCGGTGGCCGTGGTCACAAAGGTCAGACCTCTCGCTCCGGTGGTACCATCGCTCCCGGCTTCGAGGGTGGTCAACAGCCCCTGCACCGCCGCCTGCCGAAGTTCGGCTTCGTTTCCCTGAAAGCCATGGATCGCGCAGAAGTGCGCACCTCCGAGCTGGCCAAGGTGGAAGGCGATGTCGTCACTCTGCAAGCGCTGAAGGATGCCAACGTGATCAACCAGAACGTGCAGCGTGTAAAAGTCATGCTGTCCGGCGAAGTTGCTCGCGCGGTCACCCTGAAGGGCATCGCCGCCACCAAAGGTGCGCGTGCGGCCATCGAAGCAGCTGGCGGTAAGTTCGAGGACTAAATGGCTAAGCAAGGTGCTCTCTCCGCGCTCAGCAATGGCGGATTGTCCGAGCTCTGGGCTCGACTGCGTTTCCTGTTCCTGGCGATCATCGTCTATCGGATCGGCGCGCACATCCCAGTGCCCGGTATCAACCCGGACCGGCTGGCCGAACTGTTCCGGCAGAACGAGGGGACCATTCTTAGCCTGTTCAACATGTTTTCCGGCGGCGCGCTGGAGCGCATGAGCATTTTTGCACTGGGGATCATGCCGTACATCTCGGCTTCGATCATCATGCAGCTCATGACCGCTATCAGCCCGCAGCTGGAGCAGTTGAAGAAGGAAGGTGAAGCTGGCCGTCGCAAGATCAGCCAGTACACCCGCTATGGCACCGTAGCCCTAGCGCTGGTTCAGGCCATCGGCATGGCTGTTGGTCTGGCCAGTCAGGGCGTCGCTTTCTCGACTGATTTCGGCTTCCACTTCGTGGCAGTCACCACCTTCGTGGCGGGTGCACTGTTCATGATGTGGCTGGGCGAGCAGATCACCGAGCGCGGTGTCGGCAACGGTATCTCGATGCTTATCTTCGCGGGCATCGTTGCCGGTCTGCCGAGAGCGATTGGGCAGTCTTTCGAGTCTGCTCGTCAGGGCGATATCAACATCTTCGCCCTGATCGCCATCGGCCTCCTGGCTGTTGCGATCATCGGTTTTGTGGTGTTCATCGAGCGTGGTCAGCGCCGCATCGCGGTGCACTATGCCAAGCGTCAGCAGGGCCGCAAGGTTTTTGCTGCGCAGAACAGCCACCTGCCGCTGAAGGTGAACATGGCGGGCGTGATCCCGGCCATTTTCGCCAGCAGTATCCTGCTGTTCCCGGCCTCGCTGGGCGCATGGTTCGGTCAGTCCGAGAAAATGGGCTGGCTGCAGGACCTCTCGCAGGCGATCGCTCCTGGTCAGCCGTTGAACATTCTGCTGTTTAGTGCAGGGATCGTTTTCTTCTGCTTCTTCTACACAGCGCTGATGTTCAACCCGAAAGACGTGGCGGAGAACCTGAAGAAGTCCGGTGCCTTTATCCCGGGTATTCGTCCTGGTGAGCAGTCTGCGCGCTACATCGATGGCGTTCTGACTCGTCTGACCATGTTCGGTGCCCTGTACATGACGGCTGTCTGCCTGCTTCCCCAGTTCCTTGTGGTTGCGGCAAACGTTCCGTTCTACCTTGGCGGGACCTCGTTGCTGATCGTGGTCGTGGTTGTGATGGACTTTATGGCCCAAGTACAGTCGCACCTCGTTTCGCACCAGTATGAATCCCTCATGAAGAAAGCCAACCTGAAGGGCTACGGCGGCGGAATGCTCCGCTGACGCAGTGCCGTAAGGTTCTAGGAGTTACTGATGAAAGTTCGTGCATCGGTGAAGAAGCTGTGCCGTAACTGCAAGATCATTCGCCGCGACGGTATCGTTCGCGTGATCTGCAGCGCGGAGCCGCGTCACAAACAGCGCCAAGGCTGAGTGTGATTCACGCGTCGTGAGCCCGGCAGCTAGTGTGCTGCCGGGTTGATTATTCGTTATTACAGCGCTAATATCGCGCGCCCTATTTCTTGGCTTCCGGGGCACCGATAGCTGTCAACTGGAGTTTTCATTGAATGGCCCGTATTGCAGGCGTCAACATTCCAGATAACAAGCACACTGTTATCTCGCTGACCTACATCTACGGTGTTGGTCGCACCACCGCGCAGAACATCTGTGCGGCCACCGGCGTCAACCCGTCGGTGAAAATCAAGGATCTGACCGACGAGCAGCTCGAACAGCTGCGTGGCGAAGTGGCCAAGCTCACCACCGAGGGTGACCTGCGCCGCGAGATCAACATGAACATCAAGCGTCTGATGGACCTGGGTTGCTACCGCGGCCTGCGTCACCGTCGTGGTCTGCCTGTTCATGGCCAACGCACCAAGACCAACGCGCGCACCCGCAAGGGCCCGCGTAAGCCGATCCGCAAGTAATTTTGCGCCCGCGAATCGACAGGAATTAAGTCATGGCTAAGCCTGCTGCTCGTCCCCGTAAGAAAGTCAAGAAGACAGTGGTTGATGGGATCGCCCATATCCACGCTTCTTTCAACAACACCATCGTGACCATCACCGACCGTCAGGGCAACGCTCTGTCCTGGGCGACCTCCGGTGGTTCCGGTTTCCGTGGCTCCCGTAAGAGCACCCCGTTCGCTGCCCAGGTGGCTGCCGAGCGTGCCGGTCAGGCTGCTCTGGAATACGGTCTGAAGAACCTCGACGTCAACGTCAAGGGTCCCGGTCCGGGTCGCGAGTCCGCTGTGCGTGCTCTGAACGCCTGCGGCTACAAGATTGCCAGCATCACCGACGTGACGCCGATCCCGCACAACGGGTGCCGTCCGCCGAAGAAGCGTCGCGTGTAATAGGAGACAGTGAGAAATGGCTCGTTACATTGGTCCCAAATGCAAACTGTCCCGTCGTGAAGGCACTGACCTCTTCCTGAAGAGCGGCGCTCGTGCCCTCGAGTCTAAGTGCAACATCGAATCCGCTCCTGGTCAGCACGGTGCCCGTCGTGGCCGTCTGTCCGACTACGGCACCCAGCTGCGCGAGAAGCAGAAGGTCCGTCGTATCTACGGTGTACTGGAGCGTCAGTTCAGCGGTTACTACAAGGAAGCTGCCCGTCGCAAGGGCGCTACCGGCGAGAACCTGCTGCAACTCCTCGAGTGCCGTCTGGACAACGTCGTCTACCGTATGGGCTTCGGCGCTACCCGTTCCGAGTCCCGTCAGCTGGTTTCCCACAAGGCCATCAGCGTGAACGGCCAGACCGTCAACATCCCCTCCTATCAGGTCAAGGCTGGTGACGTAGTCGCTGTTCGCGAGAAGTCCAAGAACCAGCTTCGCATTGCTCAAGCCCTTGAGCTGTGCGCTCAGCGCGGTCGCGTTGAGTGGGTTGAAGTCGACGCCGACAAGAAGTCGGGCGTGTTCAAAAGCGTTCCGGCTCGTACTGATCTGTCCGCCGACATCAACGAAAACCTGATTGTCGAGCTCTACTCCAAGTAAGGGCTAGAAAATAGGTGCATCCATGCAGAGTTCGGTAAATGAGTTCCTGACCCCTCGCCACATCGATGTGCAAGCGGTCAGCACGACCCGCGCCAAGATCACGCTCGAGCCTCTCGAGCGTGGCTTCGGCCATACCCTGGGCAACGCGCTGCGTCGCATCCTGTTGTCCTCCATGCCTGGCTGTGCAGTAGTCGAGGCCGAAATCGACGGCGTACTCCATGAGTACAGCGCCATCGAAGGTGTTCAGGAAGACGTCATTGAAATCCTGCTCAACCTGAAAGGTCTGGCTGTCAAACTGCACGGCCGTGACGAAGTAACGCTGAACCTGGTCAAGAAAGGCCCGGGCGTTGTCACTGCTGCCGATATTCAGCTGGATCATGATGTCGAGATCGTCAACGGTGACCACGTCATCGCCAACCTGGCGGACAACGGCTCGCTGAACATGAAGCTGAAAGTGGCTCGCGGCCGTGGGTACGAACCCGCTGACGCGCGCCAGAGCGACGAAGACGAGAGCCGTAGCATTGGCCGTCTCCAGCTCGACGCTTCCTTCAGCCCGGTCCGTCGCGTTGCGTACGTCGTGGAAAACGCCCGTGTCGAGCAGCGCACCAACCTGGACAAGCTGGTCATCGACTTGGAAACCAACGGCACCCTGGATCCCGAAGAGGCTATCCGTCGCGCCGCTACCATCCTGCAACAGCAGCTGGCAGCGTTCGTGGACCTCAAAGGTGACAGCGAGCCCGTGGTCGTGGAACAGGAAGACGAGATCGATCCGATCCTCCTGCGCCCCGTCGACGACCTTGAGCTGACCGTGCGTTCGGCCAACTGCCTGAAGGCGGAGAACATCTACTACATCGGCGACCTGATTCAGCGTACCGAAGTAGAGCTGCTCAAGACTCCGAACCTGGGCAAGAAGTCCCTGACCGAGATCAAGGACGTCCTGGCCTCCCGTGGTCTGTCCCTCGGCATGCGCCTCGACAACTGGCCGCCGGCAAGTCTTAAGAAGGACGACAAGGCGACTGCCTGATCGTCGTAATCACCGAACGTCTTAGTTTGGTAAGGAATTGAACCATGCGTCATCGTAAAAGTGGCCGTCACCTCAGCCGCACCAGCGCTCACCGCAAGGCCATGTTCCAGAACATGGCGGTATCGCTGTTCGAGCACGAACTGATCAAAACCACCCTGCCCAAAGCCAAGGAACTGCGTCGCGTTGCCGAGCCGCTGATCACCCTGGCCAAGGAAGACAGCGTTGCCAACCGTCGTCTGGCCTTCGACCGTACTCGTTCGAAAGCCATCGTTGGCAAACTGTTCAACGATCTGGGCAAGCGCTACGCCAACCGTCAGGGCGGCTACCTGCGCATCCTGAAGTGCGGCTTCCGCGCTGGCGACAACGCCCCCATGGCGTACGTCGAACTGGTTGACCGTCCGGTCGCTGGTGAAGTCGAAGCCGCTGCCGAGTAATCGGTCGCTGCGAAGAAACCGGGCCTAGTGCCCGGTTTTTTTATGCCCGCGATCTTGTAAGAGTTATTTTCTATTGTTTTGTTACGGTTAATAAATTGGTTCTCTTGCTGATGGCATTCTAATCTTTCCTCCATCGCCGGCACGGGCCGGTGACGACCTGATAAGGAGCGATCACAGATGAGCCAGAAGCCCACGACTCCCGCCCAAGCCAAGTGCCCCTTTTCCGGTGGCGGTGCGCAGCATTCCGCCGGCGGTGGTACGTCCAACCGCGACTGGTGGCCTAACCAGCTTAACCTGAAGATCCTGCACCAGCACTCCAGCCTGTCCGATCCCCTGGACAGCGGCTTCGACTACGCCGAAGCCTTCAAGAGCCTCGACCTGCAGGCCCTCAAGCGTGACCTCCACGCCCTCATGACCGATTCCCAGGACTGGTGGCCCGCCGACTTCGGCCACTACGGTCCGCTGTTCATCCGCATGGCCTGGCACAGCGCCGGCACCTACCGCACGGCAGACGGCCGTGGCGGTGCGGGCACCGGCAACCAGCGTTTCGCCCCGCTCAACAGCTGGCCGGACAACGTCAACCTCGACAAGGCCCGCCGCCTGCTGTGGCCGATCAAGCAGAAATACGGCCAGAAGATCTCCTGGGCCGACCTGATGATCCTGACCGGCAACGTCGCCCTGGAGTCCATGGGCTTCAAGACCTTCGGTTTCGCCGGCGGCCGCCGCGATATCTGGGAGCCGGAAGAGGACATCTACTGGGGTTCCGAGCGCGAGTGGTTGGCCACCAGCGAGAAACCCAACAGCCGCTACAGCGGTGACCGCGACCTGGAGAACCCGCTGGCTGCCGTGCAGATGGGGCTGATCTACGTGAACCCGGAAGGCCCGGACGGCAACCCCGACCCGATCGCCGCAGCCCGTGACATCCGCGAAACCTTCGCCCGCATGGCCATGGACGACGAGGAAACCGTCGCCCTCATCGCCGGCGGCCACACCTTCGGCAAGACCCACGGTGCCGGCGACGCCGCCCATGTGGGGGCTGACCCGGAAACCGCCAGCATCGAAGCCCAGGGCCTCGGTTGGCACAGCAGTTTCGGCAGCGGCAAGGGCTCGGACACCATCACCAGTGGCCTCGAAGTCACCTGGACCCAGACCCCGGCCCAGTGGAGCCACTACTTCTTCGAGAACCTGTTCAAGTACGACTGGGAACTGACCAAGAGCCCCGCCGGTGCCCACCAGTGGGTGGCCAAGGGCGCTGATGCGGTCATCCCGGATGCACACGACCCGTCGAAGATGCACCGCCCGACCATGCTGACCACCGACCTGTCGCTGCGCCTGGACCCGGCCTACGAGAAGATCTCCCGCCGCTTCCTGGCGGATCCGCAGGCCTTCGCCGACGCCTTCGCCCGCGCCTGGTTCAAGCTCACCCACCGCGACATGGGCCCGCGTGCCCGCTACCTCGGCCCGGAAGTCCCGGCTGAAGAGCTGATCTGGCAAGACCCGATCCCGGCCGTCGACCACCCGCTGGTGGACGCGCAGGACATCGCCCGGCTCAAGGCACGCATCCAGGCCTCCGGCCTCTCGGTCAGCGAACTGGTGTCCACCGCTTGGGCCTCGGCTTCCACCTACCGCGGTTCCGACATGCGCGGCGGCGCCAACGGTGCCCGCATCCGTCTGGCACCGCAGAAGGACTGGGAAGCCAACCAGCCCGCGCAACTGGCTCGTGTTCTCGGCGTGCTGGAAGGCATCCAGGCCGACTTCAACCGCTCGCAAGCCGGTGGCAAGAAGGTCTCCCTGGCCGACCTGATCGTCCTCGCCGGTGGCGTGGGCATCGAGCAGGCTGCCAAGGCCGCCGGGCAGGCCCTGGAAGTGCCCTTCACCCCGGGCCGCATGGACGCCTCCCAGGAACAGACCGACGTCGAGTCCTTCGCTGTGTTGGAACCCCTGGCCGACGGCTTCCGCAACTACCAGAAGGCGCGTTTCACCGTAACCGCCGAGGAGATGCTGGTGGACCGTGCCCAGTTGCTGACCCTCACCGCACCGGAAATGACCGTACTGGTCGGCGGCCTGCGGGTACTGGGGGCCAACGTCGGGCAGACCGCACACGGCGTACTGACCCAGCGCCCCGGCACGCTCAGCAACGACTTCTTCGCCAACCTGCTGGACATGGGGACGGCGTGGAAGCCCACCAGCGAAGCCGCCGAGCTGTTCGAAGGCCGTGACCGCAGCAGCGGCGCCCTGAAGTGGACCGCCACCCGCGTCGACCTGGTGTTCGGTTCCAACTCGCAGCTGCGCGCCATCGCCGAGGTCTACGCCAGCGCCGACGCCCAGGCGAAGTTCACCCAGGACTTCGTTGCCGCCTGGACCAAGGTGATGAACCTCGACCGCTTCGACCTGGCCTGATCTACCGCTCCACGAAAAAGCCCCGCATCTGCGGGGCTTTTTCGTATCAGGCGCGGTCGCGCTCCAGCAACGGCTTGAGGAAGTGTCCCGTGTGGGACTGCGGCATCGCCGCCACCTCCTCTGGCGTACCGGTGGCGATGATCTGGCCGCCCTTGGAGCCGCCTTCCGGGCCCAGGTCCACCAGCCAGTCGGCGGTCTTGATCACGTCCAGGTTGTGCTCGATGACCACCACCGTGTTGCCGTGGTCCCGCAGCCGGTGCAGCACGTCCAGCAGCTGCTGGATGTCGGCGAAGTGCAGGCCCGTGGTGGGCTCGTCGAGGATGTACAGCGTCTTGCCGGTGTCGCGCTTGGACAGCTCGCGGGACAGCTTCACCCGCTGTGCCTCACCGCCGGAAAGGGTGGTCGCCGACTGCCCCAGGCGGATGTACGAGAGGCCCACGTCCATCAGCGTCTGCAGCTTGCGGGCGATGGCCGGCACGGCATCGAAGAACTGGCGCGCCTCCTCGATGGTCATGTCCAGCACCTCGGTGATGCTGCGGCCCTTGTACTTCACCTCCAGGGTTTCGCGGTTGTAGCGCTTGCCCTTGCACACGTCGCACGGCACGTAGATGTCCGGCAGGAAGTGCATCTCCACCTTGATCACGCCGTCGCCCTGGCAGGCCTCGCAGCGGCCGCCCTTCACGTTGAAGGAGAAGCGCCCCGGCCCGTAGCCCCGCGAGCGGGACTCCGGCACGCCGGCGAACAGTTCACGGATCGGCGTGAACAGCCCGGTGTAGGTCGCCGGGTTGGAACGCGGCGTACGGCCGATGGGGCTCTGGTCGATGTCCACCACCTTGTCCAGGTGCTGCAGCCCGTCAAAGCTGTCGTGGGGGGCTGCCTCCAGGGTGGTGGCGCCGTTCAGCGCCGTCGCGGTGATGGGGAACAGGGTGTTGTTGATCAGCGTCGACTTGCCCGAACCGGACACGCCGGTGATGCAGGTCAGCAGGCCGACCGGGATCTCCAGGTCGACGTTGCGCAGGTTGTTGCCGCGCGCGCCCTTGAGCTTCAGCGACTTCTTCTTGTCGCGGGGCGTGCGGGTGGCCGGCACCTCGATCTTCACCCGACCCGACAGGTACTTGCCGGTGAGCGAATCCGGGTGGGCCATCACCTCGTCCGGCGTGCCTTCGGCGACGATCCGGCCGCCATGCACGCCGGCACCCGGGCCGATGTCCACCACATAGTCGGCCAGGCGGATGGCGTCCTCGTCGTGCTCGACCACGATCACCGTGTTGCCCAGGTTGCGCAGGTGGGTGAGGGTGGCCAGCAGGCGCTCGTTGTCACGCTGGTGCAGGCCGATGGACGGTTCGTCGAGGATGTACATCACCCCCACCAGGCCGGCACCGATCTGGCTGGCCAGGCGGATGCGCTGGGCCTCGCCACCGGAGAGGGTGTCGGCGCTGCGGTCCAGGGTCAGGTAGTCCAGGCCGACGTTCACCAGGAACTGCAGGCGCTCGCGGATCTCCTTGAGGATCTTCGCCGCGATCTCACCCTTGCGCCCCGGCAGCTCCAGCACGCCGAAGTAGTCCGAGGCCTCGCCCACCGGCAGGCCGGTCACTGCCGGCAGCGTCTTCTCGCCGACCCACACATGGCGTGCCTCGCGGCGCAGGCGGGTGCCCCGGCAATCCGGGCAGGGCTGGGTACTGAGGAACTTCGCCAGCTCCTCGCGCACGGTGTTGGATTCGGTCTCGCGGTAGCGCCGCTCCAGGTTCGGGACGATGCCCTCGAAGGGGTGGGAGCGCTTGACGATGTCGCCACGGTCGTTGAGGTAGCGGAAGTCCACGTCCTCGCGGCCGCTTCCCTGCAGGATCACCCTCTGGTGCTCCGGCGCCAGGTCGTCGAACGGCTCCTCCAGGCTGAAGCCATAGTGCGCGGCCAGGGAGCCGAGCATCTGGAAGTAATAGACGTTGCGCCGGTCCCAGCCGCGGATCGCGCCTTCGGCCAGGGTCAGCTCGCCGTTGACCAGGCGCTTGGCATCGAAGAACTGCTTCACCCCCAGGCCATCGCAGGTGGGGCAGGCACCGGCCGGGTTGTTGAAGGAGAACAGCTTGGGTTCCAGCTCACTGATGGAGTGGCCGCAATGGGGGCACGCGAAGCGCGCGGAGAAGATGATCTCCTCGCCCGGCTCGTCGTCCATCGGCGCCACCAGCGCAATGCCGTCGGCGAGGTTGATCGCCGTCTCGAAGGATTCCGCCAGGCGCTGCTGCAGATCGCCGCGCACCTTGAAGCGGTCCACCACCACATCGATGGAGTGCTTCTTCTGCTTGTCCAGCTTGGGCAGCTCGTCCAGCTCGTAGAGGCGGCCGTTGACCCGTGCGCGGACGAAGCCCTGGGCGCGCAGTTCGTCGAACACCGCCAGGTGCTCGCCCTTGCGCTCGCGGATCACCGGCGCCAGCAGCATCAGCTTGCGGCCCTCGGGCATGGCCAGCACCTGGTCGACCATCTGGCTCACGGTCTGCGCCTCCAGCGGCACATCGTGGTCCGGGCAGCGCGGCGTACCGGCGCGGGCGTAGAGCAGGCGCAGGTAGTCGTAGATCTCGGTGATGGTGCCCACCGTGGAACGGGGGTTGTGGCTGGTGGATTTCTGCTCGATGGAGATGGCCGGCGACAGCCCCTCGATGGTGTCCACATCGGGCTTTTCCATCATCGACAGGAACTGTCGGGCATAGGCCGACAGCGATTCCACATAGCGCCGCTGGCCCTCGGCGTAGAGCGTGTCGAACGCCAGGGACGACTTGCCCGAACCGGACAGCCCGGTGATCACGATGAGCTTGTCGCGGGGGAGGGTGAGGTCGACGTTCTTCAGGTTGTGGGTACGTGCCCCACGGATGAGTATCTGGTCCACAGCGGCCTCGCATGGCGAGCGGAAAACGCCCGAGTATACGGGTGCCCCCAGGGGCGCGGCAAAGCGGCACGGCAGTGTCCTGACGGGCCGGGACTGCTAGAATGCGCCGCATTTTTCCGGCGCAGGCAGCAGCCGCGCACCCGGGGACCGGGTGCCAGCGCCCGACGCGGGGCATGACGCATTCCCGCACTTCCTGTCACGAGGCATCTATGCACGATCCCCATTCCGAACGCATGAGCGGTCGCGAGACCCGCGCCGCCGGTGGCCTGGCGCTGGTGTTCGCCTTCCGCATGCTCGGCATGTTCATGGTATTGCCGGTCCTGGCCACCTACGGCCAGGACCTGGCCGGCGCCACCCCGGCGCTGATCGGCCTGGCCATCGGCGCCTACGGCCTGACCCAGGCGGTGCTGCAGATCCCCTTCGGCATCGTCTCCGACCGCATCGGCCGCCTGCCGGTGATCTACATCGGCCTGCTGATCTTCGCCGCCGGTGCCGTGCTGGCGGCCAACGCCGACTCCATCTGGGGCGTCATCGCGGGGCGCGTCCTGCAGGGGGCCGGGGCCATCTCCGCTGCGGTCATGGCGCTGCTCTCCGACCTCACGCGCGAGCAGCACCGCACCAAGGCCATGGCCATGATCGGCATGAGCATCGGCGTCTCCTTCGCCGTCGCCATGGTGGTCGGCCCCCTGGTCACCCGCGCCTTCGGCCTGGCCGGGCTGTTCTGGATCACCGCTGCCATGGCCCTGGTCGGCATCCTGATCATCGCCCTGTTCGTCCCCCGCGCCGCCTCGCCGCTGCAGCACCGCGAATCCGGCGTGGCCCGCCAGGCGTTGCTGCCGACCCTCAGGCACCCCGACCTGCTGCGCCTGGACTTCGGCATCCTCGCCCTGCACGCCGTGCTCATGGCCAGCTTCGTCGCTCTGCCGCTGGCGCTGGTGGAGAAGGCCGGCCTGCCCAAGGAGCAGCACTGGTGGGTCTACCTCACCGCGCTGCTGGTGGGGTTCTTCGGCATGGTCCCGTTCATCATCTACGCCGAGAAGAAGCGCCAGATGAAGCGCGTGCTGATCGGCGCCGTCAGCGTGCTGGCCGCCTGCGAACTGTTCTTCTGGGCCTTCGGCGACACCCTGAGCGCCCTGGTCATCGGCACCATCGTCTTCTTCACCGCCTTCAACCTGCTGGAGGCCTCGCTGCCCTCGCTGATCAGCAAGGTCGCCCCGGCCGGCGGCAAGGGCACCGCCATGGGCGTCTACTCCACCAGCCAGTTCCTCGGCGCCGCACTCGGCGGCATCCTCGGCGGCTGGTTGTTCCAGCATGGCGGCCTGTCCGTCGTGTTCATCGGATGTGCGGCGCTCTGTGCGATTTGGGTCGCCATTGCTGTTACTATGCGCGAACCTCCGTACGTGACCAGCCTGCGCCAGCCGCTCGATGCAGCGGCCCTCGGCGATGCGACGCTGGTCCCGCGTTTGCTGGCTTTGCCCGGAGTGGCGGATGCCGTGGTGGTGGTCGAAGAAGCCGCCATCTATATCAAAGTGGATACCGAAAAACTGGACCGCACGTCCCTGGAGCGCCTGATCAAGCCGGCGCCCGAACGTGCTGAAGCCTAGGAGAACGTTATGGCCCGTGGGGTTAACAAAGTCATTCTGGTCGGCAACGTCGGCGGCGACCCTGAAGTCCGCTACATGCCCAACGGCAACGCCGTGACCAACATCACCCTGGCCACCAGCGAGAGCTGGAAGGACAAGCAGACCGGCCAGCAGCAGGAGCGCACCGAGTGGCACCGCGTGGTGTTCTTCGGCCGCCTCGCCGAGATCGCCGGCGAATACCTGCGCAAGGGTTCCCAGGTCTACGTCGAAGGCAGCCTGCGCACCCGCAAGTGGCAGGGTCAGGACGGCCAGGACCGCTACACCACCGAAATCGTCGTGGACATCAACGGCCAGATGCAACTGCTCGGCGGTCGTCCCGGCAGCGATGGCGATTCCGCCCCGCGCGCCCCGCGTCCGCAGCGCGAGCCGCAACAGTCCGCCCCGCGCGAGTCCCGCCCGGCTCCGCAACCGGCCGCCCAGCCGGCCCCGGACTACGACAGCTTCGACGACGACATCCCGTTCTGAGTCGAGCCGTCCGGCACAGACAAAGGCGCAGCCCCCAGGCTGCGCCTTTTTCGTTTCAGGAGGATGAAAAGCGGCGCCTGCCGAAGCGGTTATCCACAGTCGTTCGTCGTCTTTTGGAGAGGCCTGCAGCCCGCGTGGGACGGGACTTTGTGAATGCAAAATCACATTCAGGCCGGGCTCTGGACGCTGGCAAACCGCCTCTATAGGCTTGCCCACCATTCCATCGACCGCCCTCCCGGAACCCACCATGAAACTCAACGGACTGACCGCCGTTCTGCTTCTGGCCGGCCTGCCCCTGTGCAGCATCGCCAGCCCCTACCAGACCCTCGCCCGTGACGCGGAAAGCAGTGCCCGCTGGGGCCTGCTCGGCAGTGCCGCCGAGCAGTACCGCGCCATCCTCGCCGACCCGAGCCTGAGCGCCAGCCACCCCCGCGCGCGCCTGGCCCTGGCCAAGGTCTATGCCGACGCCCTCGACTACCCGGCCGCCAAGGCCGAGCTGGCGCGGCTCAAGCAGGACGCCCCCGACTCCGCGGAGGCCAAGGAAGGCGCCAAGCTGGCCAAGCGCATCGCCAAGAAGCTCAAGACCCACACCTTCGGCGGCCGCGTCGCCGTGGCCCGGGTGCATGACACCGACACCGCCAACGCCAGTGCCGGCATGACCCAGGACCCCTCGTTCGATGACGAGGACGACGAGGACATGGACGATATGGCCTTCGAGGACGACGACAGCCTCGACGACCTGCTCGACGACATCGACCTGGACGAAGACGACCTGGCCGACGACGGCGAAGACGAAGACGACGACACCGCGCCCACCCCGGTCGCCAAGCCCAAGTCCACCGTCCACGACAACCGCTGGCAGGCAGCCGGCAGCCTGCGCTACGGCTACGGCTTCGACGACCGTGGCAGCCGCTGGAACCTCGGCGCCAACATCGCCCAGGCCCGCCAGGACGACCGCGACGAGCTCAACCGGCAGACCTGGGCGGTCTCCACCGGCCCCACCTTCGTCATCCCGGCCTGGCGCCTGAAGATCAACGCCGCCGTCACCTACCTGCAGCTCTACAAGGACCACCAGTACGACCTCTCCAGCACCATCTGGTCCCTGGGCGCCAGTCACAAGCTGAACCGCGTGCTGGAGCTGTACACCCGCTACAACTACGAGAACCGTGGCCTGGAGAACGACAGCCCGCTGGATATCGAAGTCGACACCTTCAAGGTCGGCACCCGCTTCAAGCCCACCGGCAAGGACAGCTTCGACCTCAGCTACTCGCCCAAGGTGGAAGACAACGACAAGCGCAACAAGGACAAGGAGCAGGAAGGCTGGAAGATCAGCTACGCCCGCAAGCTGCCCTGGGACAGCTTCGCCAGCGTCGCCTACAGCCGCCGTCACACCGACTTCAAGCACGACCCCTCCGGCAAGGAAGAGGACGAGACCAAGCACGTCGTCACCCTCGGTCACAAGCTCACCAAGGACCTGGTGATGACCGTCAGCTACGAGCACAAGGACAAGGACTCCAACCTGCCCGGTCGTGACAAGAACAACGAAAGCACTTCCCTCGGCCTGAGCTACAAGTTCTGACCGAAAGCGGCTCGCCGCCCCTCGCGGGCGCGGGCCGCACTGGCGCGCCGGGCCTGCCGCTTGCGCCACCAGATGACCACGCCGGTGACGCTCAGCCCGGCGATGGCCAGCCCCAGCAGCGCGATCACGATGCGCCCCGGCAACCCCGCGATGCGCCCACCGTGGATCGGTGCCTGCAGCCGGTAGAAGCGTTCACCCGGCGTGCCGCGCCCGGCGACCTCCGCGCCGATCAGGCGGCCGTCGGCCCCATCGAAGAACAGCCATGACTTCTCCAGCGGGTTGGCGTCGTGACCGCCGAACCCTGCCCCGAAGAAGTTGTACTCGACGCTGTAGTACAGCTCGCCGATGCTCCCCTCGATGCCCTGCCGCGCGCCTTCCGCCTGCGCCAGCCGGTACACCTGCTGGTAGTCCAGGCGCGTCTCCCCCAGTGCCTCGCGGGGCATCTGGCTGCGCTGCTGGTAGGTGCTCGGCGGCGCCTCGGAGAACAGCGACACCACCGGCTTGAACACCGGCTCCGGCAGGTTCATCGCCACGCTGCTCACCGCCACCGGCAGGAGCAGCAGCCACAGCCAGAGCCCGCCGGCGCGGTGCTGGTCGAGGGTGCGTCGGTAGCGTCCGGCGCCGCGCTTCAGCGTCCAGGCCGTCCACCATTTCTTCAGGAAGGGCCGTCCACGGGGCAGGGTCAGCCAGGCGCCGGCGAAGCAGTCGAACACCCAGAGGATCGCCACCAGCCCCATCAGCATCAGCCCCCAGTTGCCCGGCAGCGCCAGGGTGTAGTGGAAATCCAGCAGGAAGGGGATGAGGTTCTGCGCCTGCAGGCAGCAGGTGCCCCACTGGCGCATGCCCAGCTCGGCGCCGCTCACCGGGTCCAGGTAGATCACCCGGTGGTGCAGGTCGTAGGGCGCACCGGTGGCCGGGTCGGTACGGGGCACCGCCGCCATCAGCGCCGAGTGGCCGGCTTCGTCCGGCACCTCCATGTACCAGACCTGCAGGCGCGGCTCGGCCTGCTCGATGCGCTGCACCAGCTCGCCCGGTGACAGCAGCGGCCCCCGTGCGGGCGCGTGGTAGAAGGCCGGGTTCAGCCATTCGTCGATCTCGTGCTGGAAGGCCAGCACGCTGCCGGTGAGCCCGGCGAGGGCGAGGAACAGCGCCGTGGCCAGGCCGAGGTAGCGGTGCAGCAGGACGATAAGGGGGCGCATGGGCGCGTTCCTGTGGCAAGTCTGTCGCGCACATGGACGAGGCCGCCCCGACGCCGGGGCAGCCTCGTCCAGGCGCCGGTCAGAACTGGTAGCTGAGGGTGGCGGTGACGTTGCGCTGCTCGCCGAAGTAGCAGAAGTCCAGGCTGTAGCACGAGGCCACGTAGTCCTCGTCCAGCAGGTTGTTGGCGTTCAGCGCCAGGTCCATCCCGGGCAGGCCCACCTTGCCCAGGTCGAAGCCGATCAGCGCATCCACCAGCGTGTAGGACGGCACGTGCAGCGTGTTGGCGCGGTCTGCCCAGCTGCGGCCCACGTAACGTGCCCCCAGCCCGGTGCGCAGGCCGTCCAGCGCGCCGGCATCGAAGCGGTACTCACCCCAGATCGAAGCCATGTGCTTCGGCGCCTGGTTCGGCGTGTTGCCCCGGGAACCGTCCAGTGCCTGGGTGTAGGTGATGTCGGTGTAGGTGTAGCTGGCCAGCAGGCGCAGGCGTTCGCTCAGCTGGGCATTGGCCTCCAGCTCCAGGCCCTGGGAGCGCACCTCGCCCACCGACTCGTAATAGCTGTACTGCGGCAGCTTCGACGCCACGTTCTGCTGGACGATGTGGAACAGCGAGGCGGTGTACAGGCTGTTGCTGCCCGGCGGCTGGAACTTCACCCCGGCCTCCCACTGGGTGCCCTCGGTGGGCTCCAGCGGCTTGCCGCTGGCATCGGAATAGGCGTTGGGGTTGAACGACTCGGAGTAGCTGACGAAGGGCGCCACGCCGTTGTCGAACAGGTACAGCACCCCCGCGCGGCCGGTGAAGCGGCGCCAGTCGGCTTCGCTCCTGGTCCCGCTGGTGCGGTTCTCGTCGGAGACCGACACCCAGTCCTGGCGCATGCCCAGGGAGAAGCGCCAGCGGTCCAGGTCGATCAGGTCCTGCACGTACAGGCCGGTCTGCTCCAGGCGGCGGGTGTGGTCGTCCGGGTACAGGGTGCCCAGCGTCGCGTTGCCGTAGGCGGGGTTGAACGCATCCAGCGGCGAGACGCTGGCCGAGGTCCAGTCCACGCGCGTCTTGCGATTCTGGTAGTCGAGGCCGGTGAGCAGGATGTGGCGCGCGCTGCCGGTGTCGAATTCGGCCTGCAGCATGTTGTCGACGATGTAGGCCCGCAGCTTCTCGCTGGCGCCGGAGTAGTAGCGGGTCAGGGTGTTGGCCGTCGGTGCCGTCCACTGGTAGCCGTAGACCTGCGACAGGTCCACGCTGGCGTCCAGCACCCGCAGGTTCTGCCGCGCGCTCCAGACGTCGTTGAAACGGTGCTCCAGCTGGTAGCCAGCCATCCGCTGGGTGCGGTCGAAGTCGTCCAGCCCCGGCTCGCCGTCGAAGAAGTCGCGGTCGATGCGCTGGCCGTTGTGGGGATGCAGCGCCCCGTCGGCCGGCACGCCACTGTGGTAGCCGCCGTTGGGGTCGTGCTGCAGGTAGCCCAGGAGGGTCAGTGAGGTGTCCTCGCTGAAGTCGATGGAGAGGGACGGCGCGATGGCGTAGCGCTCCTCGCGGGCGTGGTCGAACTGGGTGTCGCTGCCCTTGCCCAGGCCCACCACGCGGTAGGCGATGTGCTGCTCCTCGTCCAGCGGGCCGCTGAAATCGAAGCCCAGGCTCTTCTGGTTCATGTTGCCCACCGAGGCCTGCACCTGGTGGTAGGGCGTGTAGAGCGGCTTCTTGCTGGTCAGCGCCACCAGGCCGCCCGGCAGGCTGCGGCCGTAGAGCACGGACGACGGGCCCTTGAGCACGTCGATGCGTTCGAGGAAGTACGGGTCCACCTGCAGCGAGCTGAAGGTGCCGCTGTCGCCCATGGTCTTCAGGCCGTCGAGGAAGACGTTGTCCACGCTGTTGTCGGCGAAGCCGCGCATCACGATGTAGTCGTAGCGGTTCGAGGCGCCCACCTGGCCGGTGAAGATCCCGGGGGTGTAGCGCACCGCCTGCTGCACGGTCTTCGAGCCCTGGTCGTCGATCTGCTCGCGGGTCACCACCGACACGCTCTGCACGGTTTCCAGCAGCGGCTTGCTGGTCTTGGTCGCCACATGGCTGTGGGTGGCCTGGTAGCCCTCGGCGCTGCCCAGGGCATTGCCCAGCGCGAACACCTGGGTGCTGCCCAGTTCCAGCGCCGCATCCGAGGGCGCCTCGCGCAGCACGAAGCGGCCATCCCCCAGGGGCTCGGCCTGCAGCGGCGTGCCTTGCAGCAGGCGGGCGAGCCCTTCTTCCACCGCGAAGTAGCCCGACAGCCCCGCGCTGTTCAGGCCCTGGGTCTGCTCCGGCGTCGCCGACAGGCTGATGCCCGCCTCGCGGGCGAAGCGGTTCAGCGCCTCGGCCAGCGGGCCGGCGGGAATCGCATAGCCCTGGCTGGCACTGGCCTGGGCGGTTTGCGCCGAGGCGCTGGCGGGCAGCAGGGGCGTGGCGAGGGCGGCGGCGATCAGGGCGCCGCGAACGGCAAGGGCAAGGCGGGAAGGGCGGGAGGCGCGCATGGCAGGGTCCGTGATTGGCAAGGTGAATGGGTGTTATTCCCATTGCCGGGCTTCGCCGGAAAACCCGCCAAAAAAATTCGCAGGGATCATCGGGCGGCTGATCCGCTCAGGCCCGCGCCTCCACCGTCACCCACCAGCGGGTCCGGTAGCGCAGCTGCACGGGCAGCGTCTGTGGCAGCAGTGCCAGCAGCCGCTCGGTGTCGTCCAGCCGGTACACCCCGGACAGCCGCAGGTCGGCCACGGCCTCGCTGCAGGCCAGGCGGCCGGGGCGGTAGCGGGCCACCTCGGCGACGAAATCCCCCAGCCGCACATCGCGGGTGACGATCAGCCCATCCGCCCAGGCCCCCGGTTCCATGGCCGGTGGCGGCAGCTCGCGGACCTCGCCGGCACGGACTTCGACGGTGCGCCCAGCCCCCACCGTGCGGCCCCCGGTGCCGCTGAGCACCTCCACCTCGCCGCCCAGCACGCAGAGGCGCAGCGCTCCTGCGTCCAGCCGGGCGACGAAGCGCGCAGCCCGGGTACGCAGCCAGCCCTGTGCGCTGCGCAGGTGCAACGGTTCGGCCTGGGGCGCTGCCTCCAGCAGGATCTCGCCCCGGCGCAGGTGCACCTGGCGCTGGCCCGCCGTCATGCGCAGGTCCACCGCCGAGTCGGTGTTCAGCAACAGGCGGCTGCCATCGGCCAGGCGCTGGCCGTGGCGTTCGCCCGTGGCGGTGGCCAGGTCCGCAGTCAGGCGCTCCCAGGGCGCCAGGTCGCGGCTCAGCCAGAGCGCCGCGCCCCCCACGGCCGCCCCGGACAGCAGCTTCAGCGCCTGGCGCCGGCGCAGGCCGGCACGGGCGTCTTCCAGCACCTGGCGCGACTGCGGCAGGGCGCGCAGGCCGACGCCCAGTTCCTGGTCCAGCTGCTGCACCCGCTGCCAGGCCAGTTCGTGGCTGGCGTGCTGGTTGCGCCAGTGCTCGCAGGCCTGCAGCGCGCCGGTGTCGGGCTGGCCGCGCAGGCGCAGCATCCAGGCGATGGCCTGGCGCACCACCTGCTCGTCGGGTTGAGCGGGACGCGGGGTCATTCGGCGAACCGCAGTTGGTAGCAATGGAACAGCGCATCGGCCACGTAGCGCTCCACCGAGCGCAGGGAGATGCCCATGCGCTCGGCCACCTCGCGGTGGCTCAGCCCCTCGCACTGGGCCAGCAGGAAGGCCGTGCGGACCTTGGGCTTGAGGCGGTCCAGCAGCGTCGCGATCTGCTCCAGCAGCTCCAGGACCAGTTCGCGGGTCTCGGGGGAGGGCGCCTCGGCCTCCGGCACCTGGGCCAGGGCCTCGCGGTAGGCCCGCTCCAGCTCCTCGCGACGCCAGTGATCGATCACCAGCCCACGGGCCACGGTGCGCAGGAAGGCGCGCGGGGTGTGCAGCTCCAGTGCCTCGCCCTTGCCCAGCAGGCGCAGGAAGGTGTCCTGCGCCAGGTCGGCGGCATCCGCCGCGTTGCCCAGCTTGCTGCGCAGCCAGGCCTTCAGCCAGCCGTGGTGCTCGCTGTACAGCGCCTGGATCGAAAGGGAAGAGGCCATGGGGTCACCGCGAGAAGCAGTATCAAATGAAAATTGATCGCATTTTCTCGGCGGCGAGGGGTTTTGGCAATAACCCGCCCTTGGGGGCGTTGAGGTGCGCCTGGTGGCGCTGGCGCGCGAATGAAAAAAAAGGGCGGCCCTGCACGCAGGGCCGCCCTAAATCACGGAGTTGCTTACATCGCGTGGCCGCGATGACTTGCGGCCACGGGTATTGGATTACTTCTCCAGGATTGCAGTCACACCCTGACCGCCCGCCGCGCAGATGGAAATCAGCCCGCGGCCCTGGCCCGCCGCGTCCAGCAGCTTGGCGAGGTTGGCGACGATGCGACCACCGGTCGCCGCGAAGGGATGGCCGGCGGCCAGGGAGCTGCCCTTGACGTTCATCTTGCTGCGGTCGATGGCGCCCAGCGGCTGCTCCAGGCCGAGGCGGGTCTTGCAGTACTCGGCGTCTTCCCAGGCCTTGAGGGTGCACAGCACCTGGGCGGCGAAGGCCTCGTGGATCTCGTAGTAGTCGAAGTCCTGCAGGGTCAGCCCGTTGCGTGCCAGCAGGCGCGGCACCGCGTAGACCGGGGCCATCAGCAGGCCTTCCTTGCCGCTGACGAAGTCCACCGCGGCGGCTTCGCCGTCCTTGAAGTAGGCGAGGATCGGCAGGCCGCGTGCCTTGGCCCACTCCTCGCTGGCCAGCAGCACCACCGAGGCGCCGTCGGTCAGCGGGGTGGAGTTGGCGGCGGTGAGGGTGCCGCGCGGGCCGCGCTCGAACACCGTCTTCAGGGTGCCGAGCTTCTCCAGGTTGATGTCCGCCCGCAGGTTCTGGTCGCGGGTCAGGCCGAGGAAGGGGGTCATCAGGTCGTTGTGCCAGCCCTCGGCATAGGCCGCCGCCAGCTTCTGGTGGCTGGCCACGGCGAGCTTGTCCTGCTCGTCGCGGGGGATGGCCCAGGTCTGCGCCATCAGCTCGCAGGACTCGCCCATGGACAGCCCCGTGCGCGGTTCGCCGTTACGCGGGATGTGCGGCGCCAGGTGGCGCGGGCGCACCTTGAGCAGGGTCTTGATCTTGTCGGCGGTGGTCTTGCCGCGGTTGGCCTCCAGGAGGATCTTGCGCAGCTCCTCGTGCACACCGATGGGGGCGTCGGAGGTGGTGTCCACGCCACCGGCGATGCCGCTCTCGATCTGCCCCAGGGCGATCTTGTTGGCCACCAGGATGGCCGCTTCCAGGCCGGTGCCGCAGGCCTGCTGGAGGTCGTAGGCGCTGGTTTCCGGCGCCAGGCGCGAGCCGAGCACGCATTCGCGGGCCAGGTTGAAGTCCCGGGAGTGCTTGAGCACCGCCCCGGCGACGAATTCGCCGATGCGCTCGCCGTGCAGGTTGTAGCGCTCCACCAGGCCTTCCAGCGCGCTGGTCAGCATCTGCTGGTTGGTGGCGGTGGCGTACACCGTGTTGGAACGGGCGAACGGAATGCGGTTGCCGCCGACGATGGCGACCCGGCGCAGCTGGGTCATGGGTGACTCCTTGCCTGGGGAAATGGATGCGGGGTGCAGCAGGTGGGCACAAGACTAGCCGCCAGGCCATCCCTCGCATTGGCCGCCTTGCCGGCGCGGCGGGCAACGCGGTCAATTGCGGGCCGGCGCTGTCTGCGTAGAGTGGCCCCACTTCTTATGCGTGCAGGAGCCTGCCCCCATGTCCGACCGTTATCTCGCCTTCGCCAACTCCACCACCGGCCGACGCCTGGTCGGCGCCCTCGGCCTGCCCGCGCCGCTGCGCCTGGAGCGCTGGACCGCAGGGCGCGTGCGGCCGGTGGACGGTGCCCTGCTGCTGGGCGGCGAGGGGGCCCTGGCCGACGCCGCCAGCGCCGTGCTGAACAAACTCACCGACCAGTCCTTCGCCGCCGAGGAAGGCCGCTTCGGCCTGCCGCGCTGGACCGCCGAGCACGGGCCCAAGCTCAAGGCCCTGGTGTTCGACGCCAGCGGGCTGACCCGCTTCGAGCAGCTGATCGAGCTGCGCAACTTCTTCCAGCCCACCTTCAAGGGCCTGGGCAAATGCCCGCGCGTGGTGCTGCTGGGGCGCCCGCCGGAAAGCCTCAAGGACCCGATCGCCGCCAGCGTGCAGCGCTCCCTGGAGGGCTTCACCCGCTCCCTGGGCAAGGAGATCCGCCGGGGCGGCAGTGTGCAGCTGGTGTACGTCGGCAAGGGCGCCGAGGACCAGCTCGAAGGCGCGCTGCGCTTCTTCCTCTCGCCCAAAAGCGCCTACGTCTCGGCCCAGGTGCTGCGGCTCGCCGCCAGCAGCGCCCAGGTCAAGGACTGGAGCCGTCCCCTCGGCGGCCAGCGCGCGCTGGTCACCGGGGCCTCGCGGGGCATCGGCGCGGCCATCGCCGAGACCCTCGCCCGGGACGGTGCGGAGGTGGTGTTGCTGGACGTGCCCCAGGCCAAGGATGCCCTCGAAGCCCTGGCCGCCCGCCTAGGCGGCCGCGCGGTGGCCCTGGACATCTGCGCCGAGGACGCCCCCGCGCGCCTGGTGGAGGCGCTGCCCGACGGGCTGGACATCGTCGTGCACAACGCCGGCATCACCCGTGACAAGACCCTGGCGAAGATGAGCGAAGCCTTCTGGGACTCGGTGATCAACGTCAACCTCAAGGCCCCCCAGGTGCTGACCCAGGCCCTGCTGGACGCTGGCAAGCTGCACGACAACGGCCGCGTGGTGCTGATCGCCTCCATCAGCGGCATCGCCGGCAACCTCGGGCAGAGCAACTACGCGGTGAGCAAGGCCGGCGTCATCGGCCTGGCCCAGGCCTGGGCCCCGGCGCTGGCCAAGCGCGGCATCACCATCAACGCCGTGGCGCCCGGCTTCATCGAAACCCAGATGACCGCCGCCATCCCGCTGACCATCCGCGAAGCCGGCCGGCGCATGAACTCCATGAGCCAGGGCGGCCTGCCCCAGGACGTGGCCGAAGCCGTGGCCTGGTTCGCCCAGCCCAGCTCCGGTGGCCTCACCGGCCAGGTGATGCGGGTCTGCGGGCAGAGCCTGCTGGGCGCCTGACCCGCCGGCGGCCGCTTCAGGCCGCCTGTGCCGCCAGCGCCGCGCCCCGCTGGGCGTAGCGCTCGGCCATCACCGAGCAGACGATAAGCTGCATCTGGTGGTACAGCATGATCGGCAGCAGGATCAGCCCCAGCGCGGGGTTGGCGCCGAAGATGATCCCCGCCATCGGCGCGCCGGCGGCGAGGGATTTCTTGGTGGCGCAGAACACTGCCGCAATCTCGTCCTCATGGCTGAAATCCATCGCCCGCGCCGCGCGGGTGGTGGACCAGAGCATCAGCGCCAGCACCAGCGCACTGCCGACGAAGGCGATGGCCAGGGTCTCCGGCCCCTGCTGCTGCCAGATGCCGGCGGCCACCGAATCGCTGAACGAGGCGAACACCAGCAGCAGGATCACCAGCTTGTCGAACACCGAGGTGTAGCGCTTGTAGCGGGCGAAGAAGCGCCCCCACAGCGGGCGCAGCCCCTGGCCCAGCACCAGCGGCAGGAGCAGCAGCAGGCTCAGGTCCAGCAGCGTCTTGCCCAGGTCCATGCCGCCGTTGGCATCGGCCACCAGGCTCACCAGCCAGGGCGTGATGAACACCCCCAGCAGGCTCGACAGGCTGGCGTTGAGGATCGCCGCCGGCACGTTGCCGCCGGCGCTGCCGGTCAGCGCCACCGACGAGGAAATGGTCGAGGGCAGCGCGCACAGGTAGAAGAAGCCCAGCATCAGCGCCGTTGGCAGGTGGGTGCCCAGCAGGCGGTCCGCCGCCAGCCACAGCAGCGGAAAGGCCGCGAAGGTGAACAGCTGCACCATCAGGTGCAGGCGCCAGTTGCCCAGCCCCTTGCGGATCTGCTCGGTGGAGAGGTTGATGCCGTGCAGGAAGAACACCAGGAACACCCCGGCGTTGATCAGGTTCTCCGCGTGCAGCACGCCGCCGTGGCGGCCCACGTTGGGGAACAGCCAGGCCAGCGCCACGGCCAGCAGCATGCCGCCGAGGAACCAGTCGGTGACCAGGCGCTTGAGGGGTTTGAGAGCGGACATCGGGGGCCTCCGGGGCAGCGGGGGATTGAGGCGGCAGGGTAGCGGGGGCAGAATCCGACCGTCTAACGACAAAGGATCAATCCATGTCGACAAACGGACAGCAGCGCGGCCCCGCCCGGCTGATCCCCACCCTCGATGCCCTGCCGCGCCCGCTCTACGCCCGTGCCGAGAGCCTGCGCGCCGGCTCCTGGACGCCGCGCCACCGCCACGACTGGGTGCAGTTCTCCTACGCCATCAGCGGCGTGCTCGGCGTGCACACCGCCGACGGCAGTTTCTTCGCCCCGCCGCACTGGGCCGTGTGGGTGCCGGCCGGGCTGGAGCACGAGGTGGTCAGCTCCATGCACGCCGAGATGCGCAGCCTCTACGTGCGCCGCGATGCCTGCGCCTGGGCGCCGGAGCGGTGCCGCGTGCTGGAAGTGACGCCGCTGGCCCGCGAACTGATCAAGGCCTTCTGCCTGCTGCCGGTGGAGTACCCCGAGGGCGACAGCGCCGAGGCGCGCCTGGTGGCGGTGCTGCTGGACCAACTGCGGGCCCTGCCCGAGGCCGGCTTCTCCCTGCCGATGCCGGCCGACGGCCGCCTGCGGGTGCTCTGCGACGAACTGGCGGCGCAGCCCGACCTGGCCCTCGGCCTGGGGGACTGGGCGGCCCGGCTCAACACCTCGGAGAAGACCCTGAGCCGCGCCTTCCTGCGGGAGACCGGCCTGAGCTTCCGCCAGTGGCGCCAGCGCCTGCGCCTGCTCGCCGCGCTGCAGCCGCTGGAGGGCGGCGCCAGCGTCACCGAAGTGGCCCTGGCCAGCGGCTATGAATCCCCCTCGGCGTTCATCGCCGCCTTTCGCGGGCTATTCGGCGTCACCCCCGGCGAACTGTTCCGCTGAGCCGCCCGGCGCCCGCCGGGTGGCTAAGCTGAAGCGGTCAAGACCGCGATACAGGGACCGATCATGCTGCGACTGCTCGGCCGGCTGGTGCTGCTCCTGCTGCTGGGGAGCAGCATCTGCCAGGCCGCCGAACCGCTGGAGTTCTCCACCGCCGAAGCCCGCTGGCTGCAGGAGCACGGGCGCATCCGCGTGGGCCTGGAGCGCAAGGGCTGGCCACCGTTCGACCTGATGGGCGAGGACGGCAGCTACCAGGGCATCAGCGCCGACTTCCTGCGCCTGCTCGGCGAGCGCCTCGGGCTCGGCGTGGAACCGGTCTACTTCGACGACTGGCCCCAGGCCCGCGAGGCCCTGCGCCGGGGCGAGGTGGACGTGGTGCCGTCGGCGGCCAAGACCCCGGAGCGGGAGCGCTGGATGGCCTTCAGCGACCCCTACCTGACCACCACCAGCCTGATCTACTCCCGCCGCGAAACGCCCTACCGCAGCCTGGAGGAACTGGCCGGGCGCCGCGTGGCCGTGGAACGCGGCTACGCCATGGAGGACCGCCTGCGCCAGCGCAGCCGCGACCTGCAACTGGTGGAGACGAGCGACACCGAGGCCGCCCTGCGGGCACTCTCCTCCGGCCGGGCCGATGCCTACGTCGGCAACATGATGGCGGCCGGCTACCTGATCCACCGGCTCAACCTCAGCAACCTGGAGGTCAGCGGCGACCCCGGCCTGGCCGGCAGCGCCCTGCACTTCGCCGTGCTCCGCGAGCAGGCGATGCTCGCCGAGCTGCTCAACCATGCCCTGGCCAGCGTCACCAACAGCGAGCGCGAGGCCATCCTGGCGCGCTGGCTGCCCCCCGCCGACAGCGTGGACTGGCGCGAGCTGCTGGCCCTGGGCTGGCCCTACGGGCTCGCCGTGCTGGTGCTGGTGACCTTCGTGCTGGTGTGGAACCGCCGCCTGGCGGTGCAGGTGGTGGAACGCCAGCGCGCCGAAGCCGAGGCCCAGCGCCAGCGCAGCACCCTGCAGGCGCTGGTGGACGCCATCCCCGACCCGATCTGGTTCAAGGACACCGGCGGCCGCTACCTCGGCGCCAACCAGGCTTTCGCCGAACTGATCGGCCAGGACCTCGACGGCCTGGTGGGGCACACCGATGCCGAGCTGCTGCCCACCGAACGTGCCCGCCTGCGGCTGATCCAGGACCAGGCCGCGCTGGCCATGAGCCGGCCCATGGAAAGCGAGGACTGGGTGCTCCAGCGCGACGGCCGCAAGCTGCTCTACGCCACCGTGCGCGCCACCTTCGACGATGAAGACGGGCACCTGCTGGGGCTGGTGGGCGTGAGCCGCGACGTCACCGCGCGCAAGCAGAGCGAAGAGGCCCTGGAGCGCGCCAAGGAACTGGCCGAAGAGGCCGCGCGGCTGAAGGCGGACTTCCTCGCCAACATGAGCCACGAGATCCGCACGCCGATGAACGCCATCGTCGGCATGACCCACCTGGCCCTGCGTGCCGGCCCCGAACCGCGCCAGCGCGACTACCTGGAGAAGATCCGCCAGGCCAGCCAGCACCTGATGGGGCTGATCAACGACATCCTCGACTTCTCCCGCATCGAGGCCGGCAAGCTGGAGGTGGAGCAGATCGACTTCGACCTCACCCTGGTGCTGGAAAACCTCGCTGCCCTGGTGGGCGAACGGGCGGCTGACAAGGGGCTGGAACTCATCTTCCGCATCGACCCGCAGGTGCCCCGGCACCTGGTGGGCGACCCGCTGCGCATCGGCCAGATCCTGATCAACTTCGCCAACAACGCGGTCAAGTTCACCGAGCGCGGCGAAGTGGAGGTGGCCGTGCGCGGTGAGCCGCGCGACGGCGGCTGGCTGCTGCAGCTCTCGGTACGCGACACCGGCATCGGCCTGGACGCCGCCCAGCAGGCGCGGCTGTTCGAGTCCTTCCAGCAGGCCGACACCTCCACCACGCGGCGCTACGGCGGCTCCGGCCTCGGCCTGGCCATCTGCCGGCGCCTGGCCGAAGCCATGGGCGGTGATGTGGGCGTGGACAGCCAGCCCGGCGAGGGCAGCCTGTTCTGGTGCCGTCTGCTGCTGCCCATCGCCCCCGAACAGCCCCAGCCGGACCTGCTGCGCCCCGACCTGCTCGGCCTGCGTGCCCTGGTGGTGGACGACAACCCCAGCGCCCGGCGCGCCGCCAGCGACCTGCTGGCCAGCCTGGCGCTGCGGGCCGAGCACTGTGGCGACGGCGAAGCCGCCCTGGCCCGCCTGCAGGAGGCCGATGCCCAGGGTAACCCGTTCAGCCTGGTGATACTCGACCGCCATATGCCTGGGCTCGACGGCCTGGAGACCGCCCGGCGCCTGGCGGCCCTGCCCCTGGGCAAGACACCGTGGGTGCTGCTCGCCAGTACGACAGGGGAGGGCGAGCCCAGCGTCGACGTCATCGACCAGTACCTGGAAAAGCCCCTCACCCTGCCGCGCCTGCTGCATGCCATCCACGCCTGCCAGCTGCAGCGCCAGGCCGCCGCGCCGCGCAGCGAGGCGACCCACATGCCGCAGTTCGACGGCCAGCGCGTGCTGCTGGTGGAGGACCACCCGCTCAACCGCGAGGTGGCCGGCGAGCTGCTGGAGATGGCCAACCTCCAGGTGGACCTGGCGGAGAACGGCCTCGACGCCCTCGACCGCCTGCGCTGGCAGCCCGACGGCCACTACGCGCTGGTGCTGATGGACATGCAGATGCCGGTGCTCGACGGCCTGGAGGCCACCCGCCGGCTGCGCCAGGAAGGTCGCTTCGCCCGCCTGCCGATCATCGCCATGACCGCCAACGCCCTGGCCGACGACCGCGAGCGCTGCCTGGCGGCCGGCATGAACGACCACATCGCCAAGCCCATCGAGCCCCGCGAACTGTGGGGCACCCTGTCGCGCTGGCTCGGCCCCCGCCCGGCCGCCGCGCCCCCCGTGGCGCCACCGCTGCCGGCCTGGCACCTGCCGGGGGTCGACATCGCCGACGGGATACGCCGCGCCCTCGGCCGCGAGGACGCCTACCGCCGGCTCCTGGTGCGCTTCGCCGAGGGCCAGCGCGACTGGAGCCAGCGTATGCGTGCAGCCCTGACCAGCGGCCAGCGCAGCCAGGCCGAACGCCAGGCCCACGACCTGCGCGGCCTGGCCGGCAGCCTCGGGGCCCATGGGCTCAAGGTCCAGGCCGCCACCCTCGAACAGGCCCTGGCCGATGCGGCGGAGCCGGAGCGCATCGAACAGCTGCTGACCGAGCTGGAACCGCCACTGCTGGCGCTGGTCGGAGCCATCGAGGCCCAGCAGCGCGAGGCCGCTGCGCCGCCCCCGGCAGCCGTCGACGACAGCGCCGCGCTGGCGCGCACCTGCCGCCAGCTCGCCCGCCTGCTGGAGGAGGACGACCCACGGGCCGCGCGGCTGCTCGACGAGCAGGCCGGAATGCTGCGCAGCGCCTTTAATGAAGGCTACGGGGCCCTGGAATCGGCCGTGCGGGCCTATGACTTCGAGACAGCGCACCAAGCGCTGCGCGCGCTGGCCGACCAGCGCGAAATCACGTTATGACGAGGTGCCGTGATGACCGGGATGCTGGACAGACCGGAGCGTGAAGTGGTGCTGGTGGTGGACGACACGCCCGACAACCTGGAGCTCATGAGCGAGCTGCTGATGGACCGCTACCGGGTCAAGGTCGCCGGCAACGGCGAGAAGGCCCTGCGCATCGCCGGCGGCCGGCAGCCGCCGGACCTGATCCTGCTGGACGTGATGATGCCGCAGATGGACGGCTACGAAGTCTGCGCCCGGCTCAAGGCCGACCCGGCCACCCGCGACATCCCGGTGGTGTTCCTCACCGCCCGGGGCGAGGCAGCGGACGAGCAGCGCGGCTTCGACCTCGGCGCGGTGGACTACATCACCAAGCCCATCAGCCCGCCCATCGTCCTCGCGCGCATCCAGGCCCAGCTGCAGCTCAAGGCCAACGCCGACTTCCTGCGGGACAAGAGCGAGTACCTGGAGCTGGAAGTGCGCCGCCGCACCCGCGAGATCAGCCACCTGCACGAGGCCACCATCGAGGCCCTGGCGAACCTGGCCGACCTGCGCGACAACCCCGCCGGCAACCACCTGGTGCGCATCGAGCTGTACATGCGCCTGCTGGGCAATGCCCTGGCCCGGCAGCAACCGGCCTTGGCCGACGAACTGACCCCGGACAAGGTGGCGCTGATGGCCAAGTCGGCGCAGCTGCACGACATCGGCAAGGTGGCCCTGCCGGACCGCGTCCTGCTCAACCCCGGTGCGCTGGAGGGCGACGACCTGCGGCTGATGCAGAGCCACACGCGCCTGGGCCGCGAAGCCCTGGAACGGGCCGACCGGCGCCTGGCGGGCGGCGAGGGCGAGGGCTTCCTGTGCTACGCCCGGCAGATCATCCAGTCCCACCACGAGCGCTGGGACGGCGACGGCTACCCCGACGGCCTGCGGGGCGAGCAGATCCCCCTGGCGGCGCGGCTGATGGCGGTGGCGGACCACTATGACGAACTGACCGCACCGCACCCGTACCGCCCCCGGGTGGGCGGCGATGAGGCGATCCAGCGGATCAGCGCCGCCAGCGGCAGCCACTTCGACCCGCTGGTGGTGATGGCCTTCCTCGAAGTGGCCGACGGCTTCGCCCGCATCGCCGAGCGCTACGGCGACGACGAGGCGGCCCTGGAAGGCGAGCTGCAGCGCCTGGAAAACTCCCTGGCGGAAACCATCGAGCTGACCCTGCCCGAGGAGCAGACGCCGCCGGTGGACGCCTGAGCCCGCCGGCCGGTGCCGCTCAGAACAGGAAGTAGCGCTGCGCCATCGGCAGCACCTCGGCCGGTTCGCACCAGAGCAACTGGCCGTCGGCCTTCACCTGGTAGTTCTGCGGGTCCACCTCGATGGTCGGGGTGTAGTCGTTGTGAATCAGGTCCTGCTTCTGCACGCTGCGGCAGCCCTTCACCACGCCGATCTTCTTCTGCAGCCCCAGCTGGGCGGGCACGCCCGCCTCGAAGGCGGCCTGGCTGATGAAGGTGATGCTGGTGGCATGGCGGCTGCCGGCGTAGCTGGCGAACATCGGCCGGTAGTGCACCGGTTGCGGGGTGGGGATGGAGGCGTTGGCGTCGCCCATCAGGCTCGCGGCGATGGCCCCGCCCTTGAGGATCAGGGTCGGCTTGACGCCGAAGAAGGCCGGGCGCCAGAGCACCAGGTCGGCCCACTTGCCCACTTCCACCGAGCCCACTTCGTGGCTGATGCCGTGGGTGATGGCCGGGTTGATGGTGTATTTGGCGATGTAGCGCTTGGCGCGGAAGTTGTCGTTGCCGGGGCCGTCGCCGGGCAGCGCGCCGCGCTGCTTCTTCATCTTGTCGGCGGTCTGCCAGGTGCGCGTGATGACCTCGCCGACGCGGCCCATGGCCTGGCTGTCGGAGCTGATCATGCTGAAGGCGCCGAGGTCGTGGAGGATGTCCTCGGCGGCGATGGTCTCCCGGCGGATGCGGCTTTCGGCGAAGGCCACGTCCTCGGCGATGCTCGGGTCCAGGTGGTGGCAGACCATGAGCATGTCCAGGTGTTCGTCGATGGTGTTGCGGGTGAAGGGCCGGGTCGGGTTGGTGGAGCTGGGCAGCACGTTGGAGAAACCGCAGGCCTTGATGATGTCCGGGGCGTGGCCGCCGCCGGCGCCTTCAGTGTGGTAGGTGTGGATGGTGCGGCCCTTGAAGGCGCCCAGGGTGGTCTCGACGAAGCCCGACTCGTTGAGGGTGTCGGTGTGGATGGCCACCTGCACGTCGTACTGGTCGGCGACGCTCAGGCAGTTGTCGATGGCCGCCGGGGTGGTGCCCCAGTCCTCGTGCAGCTTGAGGCCGATGGCGCCGGCCTTCACCTGTTCGATCAGCGGCTCGGGCAGCGAGGCGTTGCCCTTGCCGGTGAAGCCGATGTTCATCGGGAAGGCGTCGGCGGCCTGGAGCATGCGCGCCATGTGCCAGGGGCCGGAGGTGCAGGTGGTGGCGTTGGTGCCGGTGGCCGGCCCGGTGCCGCCGCCGATCATGGTGGTGACGCCGCTCATGAGCGCCTCTTCGATCTGCTGCGGGCAGATGAAGTGGATGTGGGTGTCGATGCCGCCGGCGGTGAGGATCATGCCCTCGCCGGCGATCACCTCGGTGCTGGCGCCGATGGCGATGGTGACGTCGGGCTGGATGTCCGGATTGCCGGCCTTGCCGATGGCTGCGATGCGCCCGTCCTTCAAACCCACGTCGGCCTTGACGATGCCCCAGTGGTCGATGATCAGCGCGTTGGTGATCAGCGTGTCGACCACCTCGGCAGCCAGCAGCTGACCCTGGCCCATGCCGTCGCGGATCACCTTGCCGCCGCCGAACTTCACTTCCTCGCCGTAGGTGGTGAAGTCTTTCTCGACCTCGATCCACAGGTCGGTGTCGGCCAGGCGCACCCTGTCGCCGACCGTGGGGCCGAACATGTCGGCGTAGGCCTGTCTGCTGATCTTCATCTGCGTTCTTCCTGTTGTTTAAAGGTCGCCCATGACGCGCCCGGCGAAGCCGAACACCCGGCGCGCGCCGGCCAGGTCCACCAGCTCCACCTCGCGGCTCTGGCCCGGCTCGAAGCGCACGGCGGTGCCGGCGGGGATGTTCAGGCGCATGCCACGGGCGCTGGCGCGGTCGAAGGCTAGGGCGTCGTTGGTTTCGAAGAAGTGGAAGTGCGAGCCGACCTGGATCGGCCGGTCGCCGGTGTTGGCCACGGAGAGGGTGAGGGTGCGGCGGCCGGCATTGAGTTCGATCTCGCCGTCCTGGATCTGGTATTCGCCGGGAATCATGGTCAGGCCTCGAAGAGCGTCTTGTAGTAGATGGCGTTGGCCCGGTAGGTCCCGTCCGGGCCGCAGGCGTAGTCGGGCAGGCCGCCGATGCAGGTGTAGCCAAGGCGTCGGTAGAGGGCCTCGGCGTCGCTGCCGGCTTCGGTGTCCAGGTACAGCAGGCCGCGCCGGGCTGCCAGGGCCTCGGCCTCCAGGTGCTGCATCAGTGCCTGGGCGATGCCCTGGCGGCGGGCGGTGCTGAGCACCAGCAGCTTCTGCACCTCGGCGCGGTTCAGCCCGTTGGGCTTCTGGCACAGGCCGAGCTGCACGCTGCCGAGCAGCCGGCCCTGGCGCTGTGCGATCCACAGCCACTGCGCGCCTTCGGCCAGGGCCTGCTGCACCTGGTCGAAGTAGGCCCCGGCTGCGTCGGCATCCAGGTCGGCGAGGAAGCCCACCGAGGCGCCGTGGCCGACGCTGTCCAGCAGCAGGGCCACCAGCGCCGGGCGGTGCCGGGCCAGGCCGGCGGCGTCGAGCCGGTCGATCTGCAGGGCCGACGTCACGGGGTTTCGTCCAGCTGGCGCTGCATGAAGGTCAGGTCCAGCCAGCGGCCGAACTTGCGCCCCACCTGGGGCATCTGCCCGGTGACGACGAAGCCGAGGCGCTGGTGCAGGTGGATGGAGGCGCTGTTCTGCGTCTCGATGGCCGCCACCATCACGTGCAGCCCGGCCTCCTGGGCGCGGTGCACCAGGGTTTCCAGCAGGTGCCGGCCGATGCCCTGGCCGCGCAGGCCCTCGCGCACGTAGACCGAGTGCTCCACGGTGTGGCGGAAGCCTTCGATGCTGCGCCAGGTGCCGTAGGTGGCGTAGCCGAGCACCTCGCCGGCGGGGGATACCGCCGCCAGCACCGGGAAGCCGGCGGCACGGCGCTCGGCCAGCCAGGCCTGGCGGTTGGCCAGGTCCACCTGGGTTTCGTTCCAGATCGCCGTGGTGTGGGCCACGGCGTCGTTGTAGATGGCGAGGATGCCGGGCAGGTCGGCGTCCCGCGCGTCGTGGATGACGTAGGGCATGGCGACCTCAGGCGATGGGCTGGTGGACGGTCACCAGCTTGGTGCCGTCGGGGAAGGTGGCTTCGATCTGGATCTCCGGGATCATCTCCGGCACGCCTTCCATGACCTGTTCGCGGGTCAGCAGCGTGGTGCCGTAGTGCATCAGCTGGGCCACGGTCTGGCCGTCGCGCGCGCCTTCCAGCAGGGCGGCGGAAATGAAGGCCATGGCTTCCGGGTAGTTGAGCTTCAGGCCACGGGCCAGGCGCCGCTCGGCCACCAGGCCGGCGGTGAAGATCAGCAGCTTGTCTTTCTCGCGGGGCGACAGGTCCATCTCAGGTACTCCAGATTCGCGGGGGCTTGGCCTCGCGGCCGAGCAAGGCAGGGCGCAACAGGCGCCAGAGTTCGATGAGCCAGGCACGGGCCTGCAGGGCCTCGGGGGCCAGGCAGCGGGCCAGCACCAGGCCGGGCAACTGGGTGAGGTCGCCGCGCCCGCCGCACGGTTGCTCGCGGCAACGCTCCAGCAGCTCGGGGGCGATCTCGCCGGTGGCGATCAGGGTGGCGAACACCGGGAAACCGGCGAGTCCGATGGGGGAATCGAGCAGGCCGTCACCGCCTTCCACCCGTTGCCGCTCGTGCCACAGCAGGTGCCCGTCGCGGCGGATGTCGAGGGCGGCCTGGTAGTGGCCGTCGACGAAGCGCTCGCCCGCCGCGGGGCGGCCGAGGGCCACGATGTCCCAGTAAAGCAGACGGGCATCGCCGTGCAGGTCGATGCGGCTGTGCAGGTCGGCCTGGGCGCCGGCGTAGAGGATGGTCTCCTGGGGCAGCCATTCCAGGGTCGCGCCGGGCTCGACGGTGAGCTGCAGGTCCTGGCGGGCCGGGGCGGTGGCGCGGTACCACTTGGCCGCGCCGGGGCTGGTGAGCTGCACCCAGCTGGCCTCGCCGGCCCGGGCGCGGATGTCCAGCCGGTCGCCCCCGGCGATGCCGCCGGGCGGGTGAACGATGATGTGCTGGCAGACCCCGGGGCCTTCGGCGTGCAGGTGCTTTTGCACCCTCAGGGGGCCGAGGTGGCGGCGCAGCACCGGAATGGTGCGTTCCCCCTGGCGGGCGTAAGCCAGCTCCAGTTCGGCGGGCCAGCTCGGCGTGAACGGGGTGGCAGGCAGGTTCATGGGGCGGTGGCGTTTCTCGGAATAGTTGACCGAGTGGGCAAGCAAGAGGCGTGCCCTGAACTGATTCGGTGCAGGTGGGGGGCCGCGCTGATCGGCGAGCGGGCTTTTCAGATGGCCACCAACCCCCTCACCCCTTCGGCCTCCATGTGTTCCCCGCGCCCCTGCTGGATGACTTCGCCCCGGCTCATCACCAGGTACTGGTCGGCCAGTTCGGCGGCGAAGTCGTAGAACTGCTCCACCAGCAGGATGGCCATGTCGCCGCGTTCGGCCAGCGTGCGGATCACGGCGCCGATCTCCTTGATCACCGAGGGCTGGATGCCTTCGGTGGGCTCGTCGAGGATCAGGAGGCGCGGCTGGCTGGCCAGGGCGCGGCCGATGGCCAGTTGCTGTTGCTGGCCGCCGGAGAGGTCGCCGCCCCGGCGGTGTTTCATCTCCCGCAGGACGGGGAAGAGTTCGTAGATGGATTCGGGCACGGCCTTGGCGTCACGGGCGCTGAAGCGGGAGAGGCCCATCAGCAGGTTTTCCTCCACGCTGAGGCGGCCGAAGATCTCGCGGCCCTGGGGCACGTAGGCGATGCCGGCGTGTACGCGCTGGTGCGGCTTGAGCCCGGTGATGGCGCGGCCCTCCCAGTTCACCGTGCCTTCCCTGGCGGGGATCAGGCCCATGAGGCATTTCAGCAGGGTGGTCTTGCCCACG
Source organism: Pseudomonas sp. SLBN-26 (assembly GCF_006715895.1). Classification (NCBI taxonomy): domain Bacteria; kingdom Pseudomonadati; phylum Pseudomonadota; class Gammaproteobacteria; order Pseudomonadales; family Pseudomonadaceae; genus Pseudomonas; species Pseudomonas sp. SLBN-26. The sequence continues at coordinate 3,652,151 of NZ_VFOB01000001.1, read as the reverse complement.
CCGTTGCGCCCGAGCAGGCAGGTGACTTCGCCGATCCGGGCTTCGAAGGAGAGGCCGCGGAGGATGTGGCTGCCGCCGTAGTACTGGTGGAGCTGGTCGACTTTCAGCATGTCGATGTCCTTGTCTGTGCGCAGGGTGGATGGGAAAGGCGTCATCCACCCTGGGGTTCGTTCCTCAGCGGCCGAGGTACACCTCGATCACCTGTTCGTTGGCCTGGACCTGGGCGAGGGAGCCTTCGGCCAGGACGTGGCCCTGGTGGAGCACGGTGACGTGGTCGGCGATGGTGCCGACGAAGCCCATGTCGTGCTCCACCACCATCAGCGAGTGCTTGCGCGCGAGGCCCTTGAACAGCTCGGCGGTGAACTCGGTCTCGGCGTCGGTCATGCCCGCCACCGGTTCGTCGAGCAGCAGTAGCTGCGGGTCCTGCATCAGCAGCATGCCGATCTCCAGGAACTGCTTCTGACCGTGGGAGAGCAGGCCGGCGGGGCGCTGGCGCGCGCTGTCCAGGCGGATGGTGGCGAGCACTTCGTCGATGCGGTCCTGCTGCTCGCCGGTGAGGCGGGCGCGCAGGCTGGCCCACACCGACTTGTCGGTCTTCTGCGCCAGCTCCAGGTTCTCGAACACGCTGAGGGCTTCGAACACCGTGGGCTTCTGGAACTTGCGGCCGATGCCGGCCTGGGCGATCTCGACCTCGCTCATGCGGGTGAGGTCGAGGGTTTCGCCAAACCAGGCCTGGCCGGTGTCGGGGCGGGTCTTGCCGGTGATGACGTCCATCAGGGTGGTCTTGCCGGCGCCGTTGGGGCCGATGATGCAGCGCAGCTCGCCGACGCCGATGTACAGGTTGAGGTCGCGCAGGGCCTTGAAGCCGTCGAAGCTGACGCTGATGTCCTCCAGGGTGAGGATGGTGCCGTGGCGGGTGTTCAGGCCCTGCCCGGCGGCCTGGCCGAGGCCCAGGGCATCGCGGCCGCTGCCGGCGTCGCGGTTGGGGTCGAGGATGGGTTCGAGCATGAAGTCCGGGGTGGCGCGCATCACTTGTCCTCCTTCTTCAGCAGGCCGATCACGCCCTTGGGCAGGTACAGGGTGACGAGGATGAACAGCGCGCCGAGGAAGAACAGCCAGTACTCGGGGAAGGCCACGGTGAACCAGCTCTTCATGCCGTTGACCAGCCCAGCGCCCAGCAGCGGGCCGATGAGCGAGCCGCGCCCGCCGAGGGCGACCCAGACGGCGGCCTCGATGGAGTTGGTGGGGGACATTTCGCTGGGGTTGATGATGCCCACCTGGGGCACGTACAGCGCGCCGGCCAGGCCGCAGAGCACGGCCGACAGTACCCAGATGAACAGCTTGTAGCCGCGCGGGTCGTAGCCGCAGAACATCAGCCGGTTCTCGGCGTCGCGCAGGGCGGTGAGCACCCGGCCGAACTTGCTCCGGGCCAGGCGCCAGCCCAGCAGCAGGCTGGCCACCAGCAGGGCGACGGTGGCGAGGAAGAGCACGGCGCGGGTGCCGGGGGCGGTGATGTCGAAGCCGAGGATACGGGTGAAGCCGGTGAAGCCGTTGTTGCCGCCGAAGCCGGTCTCGTTGCGGAAGAACAGCAGCATGCCGGCGAAGGTCAGGGCCTGGGTCATGATCGAGAAGTACACGCCCTTGATCCGCGAGCGGAAGGCGAAGAAGCCGAACACCAGGGCCAGCAGGCCGGGGGCGAGCACCACCAGGCACAGGGCCCAGAGGAAGCTGGAGGTGCCGGCCCAGTACCAGGGCAGTTCGTTCCAGGCGAGGAAGCTCATGAAGGCCGGCAGGCCGTCGCCGGCGCTCTGGCGCATCAGGTACATGCCCATGGCGTAGCCGCCGAGGGCGAAGAACAGCCCGTGGCCGAGGGACAGCAGCCCGGCGTAGCCCCAGACCAGGTCCAGGGCCAGGGCGACGATGGCGTAGCAGAGGATCTTGCCCACCAGGGTCAGGGTGTAGGCCGAGACCTGCAGCGGGCTGTCGGCCGGCAGCAGGTGCAGCAGCGGCAGGGCGATCAGCACGGCTAGCACCAGGGCGCCGACACCGAGGGTGACTTTCGGGCCGGCCTTTTGCGCGGCGGTGAGGGTCAGGGGCTGGTTCATCAGTCGATCACCCGTCCTTTCAGGGCGAAGAGGCCCTGGGGCCGCTTCTGGATGAAGAGAATGATCAGCGCGAGGATGAGGATCTTGCCCAGCACGGCGCCGATCTGCGGTTCGAGGATCTTGTTCGCCACCCCCAGGCCGAAGGCGGCCATGACGCTGCCGGCCAGTTGGCCGACGCCGCCGAGCACCACCACCAGGAAGGAGTCGATGATGTAGCCCTGGCCCAGCTCCGGGCCGACGTTGCCGACCTGGGACAGGGCCACGCCGCCGAGCCCGGCGATGCCGGAGCCGAGGCCGAAGGCGAGCATGTCCACGCGGCCGGTGGGCACGCCGCAGCAGGCGGCCATGTTGCGGTTCTGGGTGACGGCGCGGACGTTGAGGCCCAGGCGCGTGCGGTTGAGCAGCAGCCAGGTCAGCGCCACCACGAACAGGGCGAAGCCGATGATGACGATGCGGTTGTACGGCAGCACCAGGTTGGGCAAAACCTGGATGCCGCCGGAGAGCCAGGCCGGGTTGGCCACTTCGACGTTCTGCGCACCGAACACCACGCGCACCAGCTGGATGAGGATCAGGCTGATGCCCCAGGTGGCCAGCAGGGTTTCCAGCGGGCGGCCGTAGAGGTGGCGGATCACCGTGCGCTCCAGGGCCATGCCGATGGCGGCGGTGACGCAGAAGGCCACCGGCAGGGCCACCAGGGGGTAGAGGGCGAGCAGGTCGGGGGCCAGGCGCTGGAAGGCGAGCTGCACCACGTAGGTGGTGTAGGCGCCGAGCATGAGCATTTCGCCGTGGGCCATGTTGATCACCCCGAGCAGGCCGAAGGTGATGGCCAGGCCCAGGGCGGCCAGCAGCAGGATGGAGCCCAGGGACAAGCCGCCGAAGGCCTGGCCAAGCACTTCGCCCAGCATCAGCCGGCGCTTGACCTGGGCCAGGCTGGTCTCGGCGGCGGTGCGCACGCTGGCGTCGGTTTCCACCGACGGGTCGAGCAGCGCTTCGAGGCGGGTGCGGGCCAGCGGGTCGCCGGTCTCGCCCAGCAGGCGCACGGCGTTCAGGCGCACCGCCGGGTCGGGGTCGACCAGTTGCAGGTTGGCCAGGGCCAGGGACAGGGCGTCGCGCACGGCGCCGTCCGCTTCGGCCACCACGCGGGCATTGAGCAGGGCGAGCTGCGCGGGCTTGGCGCTCTTCTGCAGTTCGCGGGCGCCGGCCAGGCGCAGGGCCGGGTCGCTGGCGAGCAACTGGTGGCTGGCCTGGGCGGTGATCAGCAGGCCGCGCAGGCGGTTGTTCAGGCGCAGCTTCTTCGGCGTGCCGGCGGGTGCGGCGTCACCTTCGAGGGCCTGCCAGGCGCCTTCGCGCTCGACGAACGCCTGCTTGGCGTCGATGGCGAAGCGGCCCTGCTGCAGGGCGTCCAGCAGGGGCTGGCGGGCGGCGTCGGGCTCGGCGGCCCAGCGTTCGAGCAGCCGGGCCTGTTGCGTGGGGTTGGCGGCGGCGAAGTCGTTGGCATCGCCGGCCCGCGCGGCCAGGGGCAGCAGCAGGGCCAGGGCGAGCAGGATCCGGTAGAGGGCAGGCATGGAGGCTTCCTTGGTGGCACCGTGAGCCCCCTCTCCCGGGGAAGGGAGAGGGATGGGAAGCGGCGGCGCGCGGCGTCACCGCTCCCTGGCCCCTCTCCGCAGGGGAGAGGGGAGTCGGTCAGTTGCTCTTCACCGCGTAGTCCGGCTTCTTGTCGTTGCCGGGGATGAAGGGGCTCCAGGGCTGGGCGCGCAGGGGGCCTTCGGTCTGCCAGACCACGGAGAACTGACCGTCGTCCTGGATCTCGCCGATCATCACCGGCTTGTGCAGGTGGTGGTTGGTCTTGTCCATGGTCAGGGTGTAGCCGGAGGGGGCGGCGAAGGTCTGCCCGGCGAGGGCCTCGCGGACCTTGTCGACGTCGGTGGTGCCGGCCTTCTCGACCGCCTGGGCCCACATGTGGATGCCGACGTAGGTGGCTTCCATGGGGTCGTTGGTCACGGCGGTCTGGTAGTTGGGCAGGTTCTTGGCCTTGGCGTAGGCCTTCCACTGCTCGACGAACTTGGCGTTGACCGGGTTATCCACCGATTCGAAGTAGTTCCAGGCGGCCAGGTGGCCCACCAGCGGCTTGGTGTCGATGCCGCGCAGTTCTTCCTCGCCCACGGAGAAGGCGACCACCGGCACGTCGGTGGCGGCCAGGCCCTGGTTGGCCAGCTCCTTGTAGAAGGGCACGTTGGAGTCGCCGTTGACGGTGGAGATCACCGCGGTCTTGCCGCCGGCGGAGAACTTCTTGATGTTGGCGACGATGGTCTGGTAGTCGCTGTGGCCGAAGGGGGTGTAGACCTCTTCGATGTCCTTGTCGGCGACGCCCTTGCTGTGCAGGAAGGCGCGCAGGATCTTGTTGGTGGTGCGCGGGTAGACGTAGTCGGTGCCCAGCAGGAAGAAGCGCTTGGCGCTGCCGCCGTCTTCGCTCATCAGGTATTCCACCGCCGGGATGGCCTGCTGGTTGGGCGCGGCGCCGGTGTAGAAGACGTTGGGCGAGAGTTCTTCGCCTTCGTACTGCACCGGGTAGAAGAGCAGGCCGTTGAGCTCCTCGAACACCGGCAGCACGGACTTGCGCGATACCGAGGTCCAGCAGCCGAAGACCACGTCGACCTTGTCCTTGGTCAGCAGCTGGCGGGCCTTCTCGGCGAACAGCGGCCAGTTGGAGGCGGGGTCCACCACCACCGGTTCGAGCTTCTTGCCGTTCACCCCGCCCTTGGCGTTGATTTCATCGATGGTCATCAGCGCCATGTCCTTGAGCGAGGTCTCGGAGATGGCCATGGTGCCGGACAGCGAGTGCAGGATGCCGACCTTGATGGTCTCGGCGGCCTGGAGGGTGAAGGGGAACAGGCCGGTGAGCACCAGTGCGCTGGCGGCGAGGGTGGACTTCAGGAACGGACGGCGCTTCATGTAAAGCCTCCTTGGCTGTTCATGGGAACAGGGATGGGACCGATTTGGGGACATGAGTACGGTCATCTGTACTGCTGTCAGTCCAATGGCAGCATCCGTGCCAAGAGCGGCAAGCGGTTGTTCTGGAAGGATTTTGTTGGTTTTGAAGGGGGTGACCCGGGAGTCGGCGCGCCTCATTGCGGTGCGCGCCGCCAACCTGGGCACTCGGTCAGGTATGGCCCTGCACGGTTTCAGGGCGCGAGGTAGTTCTTCACCCCGGTGAAGATGATCTGGGCGGCGAGGGCGCAGACGAACAGGCCCATCAGGCGGCTGACGATCTGCAGGCCCTGCTCGCCGAGGATGCGTTCGATGCGGTTGGAGAGGTAGAGCACCACGCCGACGGTGACGCTGGCGAGGGCGATGGCGGCGAGGGCGGTGAACTTGTCGTTCCAGTGCACGTGGCCGGCGCCCATCACCAGCATGGCGCCGATGGTGCCGGGGCCGACGGTGAGGGGGATGGTCAGCGGCACGATGGTGACGTCCTGCTGGACGTTGTCGGCCTGCACCGCCGGCTTGCCCTGGGCCATGCCGAGGGCGGAGATGAACAGCACGGCGCCGGCACCGATGCGGAAGGCGTCGATGGTGATGCCGAAGACGTTGAAGATGGCCTGGCCGAACAGGTAGAGCAGGGCGCTGGCCACCAGGGTGCCGAGGGCGACCTTCCAGGCGAGCTTCTTGCGCTCCTTCACCGTGTAGCCCCGGGTGAGGCCGATGAAGCAGGAGAGGACGAAGAAGGGGCTGTAGAGCACCAGCATCTTCAGGTACAGGCTGAACATCGTGGAGAGCATCGGACGGGCTCGCGAGGAAACGGTGGTGTGAGTGTAGGAGCCGCCGGGGGCCGCACCCGTTGATCCGGGTCGCCCTGGCGAGGGGCAATCATACGCCGGCACGCCGCCGGATGTGGGGGGCGCGTCGTGTCAGCACGGCGTGGGTGCCGGACGTGGCGCGGGGCAGGTGCGGGGTGGCCGTAGGGCGGGCGTAGGGTGGGCTTCAGCCCACCGCTCTCCCGGAGCCAGGTACATCGGCATGCCATGCCCGCCCCCGTCTGGTGGATGAAAAGAGCGTCATCCACGCAGTGGTCATGTTCGTGCGGGCGTGAGGCCTGTGGGGGCGATTTCATTCGTGATCGGAATCCCGGGCTGAAGCCCGGGCTACGAGCGAGTCAGGAATGCAGGGCGCTGCCCGGTTCGCGCAGGCGGCGCAGTTCCTTCTCGGCGGCCCAGTGCTCGATGAGTTCGCGCAGCTGGGACAGCTCCACCGGCTTGGCCATGTGGCCGTCCATGCCGGCCTGGCGTGCGCGCTCCTTGTGCTCGTTGAGGATGTGCGCGGTGAGGGCGACCACCGGGGTGCGCGGGCGCTGGGCGTCGCGCTCCCAGTCACGGAGCATTTCGGTGGCGGAGAAGCCGTCGAGCACCGGCATCTCGCAGTCCATCAGCACCAGGTCGTACTGGCGCTCCTTCATGGCGCTGAGGGCTTCCTCGCCATTGCTGGCGGTGTCCGGCTGCAGGTTGAGCTTGCTCAGCATGCCGCGGATGACCTTGGTGGAGATGCTGTTGTCCTCGGCGACGAGGATGCGGAAGTCGCCGGGGACGTTGAGCGGCGAGCTGACCTGGGAGCCGGGGAGGGTGGCGGCGCCGCCGGCGGCGCGCTGGACCAGTTCGTCGGCCAGGGTGGTCTTGAGGGTGTAGCCGGCCACCGGCTTGGCGAGGATGCGCTTGATGCCGGCGTTGCGGGCGATGATCTTGCTCGGCGCGTTGCTGATGCCGGTGAGCATGATGATCAGGATGTCGTGGTTGAGGCTCGGGTCTTCCTTGATCTTGGCGGCCAGCTGCATGCCGGTCATGCCGGGCATGTCCTGGTCCAGCAGAACCACGTCGAAGTATTCGCGCAGGTGGGCCTTGGTGCGCAGCAGGGCCAGGGCTTCCTTGCCGGACGGCACGGCGCTGACCTGCAGGCCCCAGGCGCTGCATTGCTGCACGAGCACCTTGCGGCAGGTGTCGTTGTCGTCCACCACCAGCAGCCGCGCGCCTTGCAGCGGGCCGTCGAGGTCGGAGGCGGGCTGTTCCAGGCGCTGGGCGTCCAGGGGCAGGGTCAGCCACAGGGTGCTGCCCTGGTTGCCGCCGCTCTGGATGCCGAAGTCGCCGTGCATCAGGCGCACCAGCTGGCGGGCGATGATCAGGCCGAGGCGGCCGCCGAGCTTGGTGGCGGAGAGGAAGTCCTTGCTGTGCAGCTCGGCGTTGAGCAGGGCATCGCGCTCGCCGGCTTCCAGGGGGCGGCCGCTGTCCTGCACGGCGATGCGCAGGCGCGGTTCGGCGCCGCTGGTGTCCAGGGCCACCACCAGCAGGATCTCGCCTTCGTCGGTCTGCTTGAAGGCGTTGTCCAGCAGGCTCAGCAGCACCTGGCGCAGGCGCGTCGGGTCGCCGCCCACCACGCGCGGCACCTGGGGCTGCATGAAGCTGATGAGCTCGACCTTCTGCTGCTCGGCCTTGGCGCGGAAGATGTCCAGGCAGTCGTCGATCAGGGCGTTGAGGTCGAACTGCACGTCGTCCAGTTCGATCTGCCCGGACTCCAGCTTGGAGATGTCGAGGATCTCGTTGATCAGGGTGAGCAGCTCGTTGCCGGAGCTGTGGATGGTCTGCACGTAGTCGCGCTGCTTGGCCGACAGCGGGGTGCCCAGCAGCAGCTCGGTCATGCCCAGCACGCCGTTCATGGGGGTGCGGATCTCGTGGCTGATCTTGGCCAGGAACTCGCCCTTGGCCTTGAGTTCGGCAGAGCTGGCGGCCAGTTCGCGGCTGACCACGAAGTCGTCGAGGAGGATGCGCCGCTGGCGCTCGCTCATGGCCATGCTCATCAGCACGCCGCTGACGCTGGTGACGCTGAGCAGGCCGAAGGCCAGCCACTCCGACCGCACGGCCCAGTAGCCGAACAGCGCCGGTAGCGAGCCGAGGAACGCCACGCAGAACACCAGCAGCGCCAGGGTGAACAGGCGCGCCGGGCGGTAGCCGGACCGCCAGTGGTGCACCGCCACGCCGAAGATGCTGAGCCCGGTGACGGCGCCCATGCCGTAGACCAGCTGGTTGAACTGCAGGTCGGTGGCCACCAGCAGGAGCAGGCCGGTGATGCCGATCACCACGGCTTCGCTGAGCAGCAGGCCGTTGAGCGGGGTGTCGGGGCAGACGCGGCGGAAGAAGCTGCCGGTGAAGGCCAGAGCGCAGACCATGGCGGCCAGCATGGAGAGGTTGGCCAGCTGCGACTGGGCGCCGGGCCAGAAGTCCAGCCAGGGGCTGCTGATGCCCAGCAGCGCCAGGGCGGTGGCGATGATGCACAGCTGGGTGGCGGCCAGCCACAGGCTGCAGGCGGCGCGGGCGTAAGCGAAGCGCAGGACGTTGTGCAGCACCAGCATCACCAGGCTGCCCAGCAGCAGGCCGAAGAGCAGCGGGCGGCTGTCGTCGGCGGCCATCAGCGCGGCGCTCTGCAGGCTGATGGTGGGGCGCAGGGCGTGCTCGGAGGAGAGCCGCAGGTAGAGGTCCAGGGGCTCGCTGCGCTGGGGCAGCGGCAGCAGGAAGTCGCGGCTGGGCAGCGGTCGCTCGGCGTAGGGCAGGCGGCTGCCGGTGCGGATGTGGTCGATCACCTCGCCGTCCTGCACCACGTACAGGTCGAGGTAGGAGAGGTAGGGGGCGAAGACCCTCAGCAGCCGTTCGTGCTGGCCGGCCGGCAGCGGGTAGTGCAGCCAGAGGGCGCTCTCGCCGCCGGGGGTGTAGAGGCGGTCGAGGTCGACGGGGGTGAACTGGGCGATGGATTGCTGGGCGCGGACGTCGTCCAGCTGGAGGCTGGCGGTGGGGTCGAGCAGGGCGCTCCAGCGCGGCGCCTCTGCGGCGTGCAGGGGATGCAGGCACAGCAGGGTCAGCAGCAGGCTGACGCAAAGTCCTATGGCATTCCTGAGCCGGCGCACGGCGAGGTCCCTTCATGAATGAGTGGCCGGATTATAGCCAAGGCCCAGCCGGCGGAATATGACAAAGGCGGCCACTTGGGCCGCCTTTGCGAGGTTTTACCGGAACTTTACCTACCTTCAGCCTTCGCCGCGTTCGCGGGCGATGGCGCGGTAGCCGATGTCCTTGCGGTAGAAGCAGCCGTTCCAGCGGATCTTCTCCGCCAGGCGGTAGGCCTGCTGCTGGGCGTCGGACACGCTGGCGCCGATGGCGGTGGCGCAGAGCACGCGGCCGCCGGCGGTGACCACCTGGCCGTCCTTGAGGGCGGTGCCGGCGTGGAACACCTTGCCGTCGAGGGCGGCGGCATCGGCCAGGCCTTCGATGACGTCACCCTTGGCGTAGTCGCCCGGGTAGCCGCCGGCGGCGAGGACCACGCCCACAGTGGGGCGCGGGTCCCAGGTGGCTTCCACCTTGTCCAGGGCCTTGGCCAGGGCGGCCTCGACCAGCAGGACCAGGGAGCTTTCCAGGCGCACCATGATGGGCTGGGTTTCCGGGTCGCCGAAGCGGCAGTTGAACTCGATGACCTTGGGCGCGCCGCTCTTGTCGATCATCAGGCCGGCGTAGAGGAAGCCGGTGTAGACGTTGCCTTCCTCGGCCATGCCGCGAACGGTGGGGTAGATCACCTCGTCCATCACGCGCTGGTGCACGGCGGGGGTGACCACCGGGGCGGGGGAGTAGGCACCCATGCCGCCGGTATTGGGGCCGGTGTCGGCGTCGCCGACGCGCTTGTGGTCCTGGCTGGTGGCCATGGGCAGCACGTTCTGGCCGTCGACCATGACGATGAAGCTGGCTTCCTCGCCGTCGAGGAACTCTTCGATCACCACGCGGGCACCGGCGTCGCCGAAGGCGTTGCCGGAGAGCATGTCACGCACGGCGTCCTCGGCTTCGGCCAGGGTCATGGCGACGATCACGCCCTTGCCGGCGGCCAGGCCGTCGGCCTTGACCACGATGGGGGCACCCTTCTCGCGCAGGTAGGCCAGGGCCGGCTCGACTTCGGTGAAGTTCTGGTAGTCGGCGGTGGGGATCTTGTGGCGGGCGAGGAAATCCTTGGTGAAGGCCTTGGAGCCTTCCAGCTGGGCGGCGCCGGCGGTGGGGCCGAAGATGGCCAGGCCACGGGCGCGGAACAGGTCGACCACGCCTTTCACCAGCGGGGCCTCGGGGCCGACGATGGTCAGCTGCACGTTGGCAGCGGCGAAGTCGGCCAGTTGCTCGATGGCCAGCACGTCGATGGCGACGTTCTCGCACTTGGCTTCGGTGGCGGTGCCGGCGTTGCCCGGGGCGACGAAGACCTTGGCGACGCGCGGGTCCTGGGCCACTTTCCAGGCCAGGGCGTGTTCACGACCGCCGCTGCCGATGATCAATACGTTCATTGCGTTTTCCTCGAGGAGGCGGGCCAGGGGCCCCGATGGTGGATGAGAAGAGCGTCATCCACCCTACAAAAGCGTTCAGACACGAAAGTCGAGGGTGCGATCGGGCAGGCGAGTACCTGCCCGAGTGCGACCGTTAGTGTCTGAAGTGGCGCATGCCGGTGAACACCATCGCAATGCCGGCCTCGTCGGCGGCGGCGATGACTTCGTTGTCACGCATGGAGCCACCCGGCTGGATGACGGCGGTGATGCCGGCCTTGGCGGCGTTGTCGATGCCGTCGCGGAAGGGGAAGAAGGCGTCGGAGGCCATGACTGCGCCCTTGACCTCGAGACCGGCATGCTCGGCCTTGATGGCGGCGATGCGGGCGGAGTTGACGCGGCTCATCTGGCCGGCGCCGACGCCGACGGTCTGGCGGTTCTTGGCGTAGACGATGGCGTTGGATTTGACGAACTTGGCCACTTTCCAGGCGAAGATCAGGTCGTGGATCTCCTGCTCGCTCGGGGCGCGCTGGGTGACTATCTTCAGGTCTTCCGCCTTGATCATGCCGATGTCGCGGCTCTGCACCAGCAGGCCGCCGTTGACGCGCTTGAAGTCCCAGCCCGGGGCGCGCTCGGCCGGCCACTCGCCGCACTCCAGCAGGCGTACGTTGGCCTTGGCGGCCACCACGTCACGGGCGGCGGCGGAGATTTTCGGGGCGATGATCACTTCGACGAACTGGCGCTCGACGATGGCCTTGGCGGTTTCGCCGTCCAGCTCGCGGTTGAAGGCGATGATGCCGCCGAAGGCGGATTCGGTGTCGGTGGCGTAGGCCAGGTCGTAGGCTTTGCGGATGCCGCCTTCGTCTTCCGGGACCACGGCGACGCCGCAGGGGTTGGCGTGCTTGACGATGACGCAGGCCGGCTTGACGAAGCTCTTCACGCATTCCAGGGCGGCGTCGGTGTCGGCCACGTTGTTGAAGGACAGTTCCTTGCCCTGCAGCTGGACGGCGGTGGAGACGCTGGCCTCGCCCTTCTTCGCTTCCACGTAGAACGCCGCGCTCTGGTGCGGGTTCTCGCCGTAGCGCATTTCCTGGGCCTTGACGAACTGGCTGTTGAAGGTGCGCGGGAAGGCGCTGCGGTCTTCGGTGGACAGGGTGTCGCGGGCCTGGTCGATGGTGCCCAGGTAGTTGGCGATCATGCCGTCGTAGGCGCTGGTGTGCTCGAAGGCCTTGAGGGCCAGGTCGAAGCGCTGGGCGTAGGTCAGGCCGCCGGCCTTGAGGGATTCGACGATGCCGGCGTAGTCGCTGGCGTTGACCACGATGGCGACGTCCTTGTGGTTCTTCGCGGCGCTGCGGACCATGGTCGGGCCGCCGATGTCGATGTTCTCGATGGCGGTGGGCAGGTCGCAGTCAGCCTTGGCGACGGTGGCCTCGAAGGGGTAGAGGTTGACCGCCACCAGGTCGATCGGCTTGATGCCGTGCTGCTCCATGACCGCGCCGTCCAGGTTGCGGCGACCGAGGATGCCGCCGTGGATCTTCGGGTGCAGGGTCTTCACGCGGCCGTCCATCATTTCCGGGAAGCCGGTGTAGTCGGCGACTTCCACGGCGGCGACGCCGTTGTCCTTGAGCAGCTTGTAGGTGCCGCCGGTGGAGAGGATCTCCACGCCCAGGGCAGCCAGTTCACGGGCGAACTCGAGAATGCCGGTCTTGTCGGAAACGCTGATCAGGGCGCGGCGAACGGGGAGGCGGGTGGTCTGGTCGGTCATGTCGATGTCCATCGGAGCAGGGGAATCAGTAAAAAAGGGCGGCCTTTGATGTTCTCGGGGGCCGCCCTTTCTTTATCGAATACGTGCTTACAGGAGGTCGTACTGCTTGAGCTTCTTGCGCAGCGTGCCCCGGTTGAGGCCGAGCATCTCGGAGGCTTTGGTCTGGTTGCCCTTGACGTAGTTCATCACGGTTTCCAGCAGCGGGGCCTCCACTTCGGAGAGCACCAGGTTGTAGACGTCCGTGACCGTCGCGCCCTCCAGGTGGGCGAAGTAGTTGTGCAGTGCCTTCTCGACGCTGCCGCGCAGGGTCTGGCCCTCGGCGGTCGGTGTGGTCAGGTGCTGTTTCAGGTTGGCGTTGTCGCTCACGGGTGTTGCCCCATCAAAAAAATTCTCGGTCATCGTCGTCATGCGGCCTTATCCCCTTCGTTGTGACGCTCGGCGAAAAATTGCCGAACGCTGGCGCACTGCGCGTCCGTGGACTCCAAACGATTGAACTGGGCGCGAAACTCCCTGGCGCCCGGCAGGGTTGCGAGATACCAGCCGACATGCTTGCGGGCGATGCGTACGCCCATCACTTCGCCATAGAAGGCGTGCAGTGCGGCAAGGTGCTCCAGCAGGATCTGTTCCACCTCTTCAAGCCCCGGCACCGCCAGCAGTTCGCCGGTGGCCAGGTAGTGCGTGATCTCGCGGAAGATCCAGGGTCGCCCCTGGGCCGCTCGACCGATCAGCAGGGCATCGGCACCGGTGGCGTCGAGGACCTGTCTGGCTTTCTGTGGCGAGTCGATGTCGCCGTTGGCAAAGACCGGGATCGACACCGACTGCTTGATCGCAGCGATGGTGTCGTACTCGGCTTCGCCGGTGTACAGGTCGGCCCGGGTGCGACCGTGAACGGCCAGTGCCTGGATACCCGACTCTTCGGCGATCCTCGCCACGGCGATGCCGTTCTTGTTGTCGCGGTCCCAGCCGGTGCGGATCTTCAGCGTGACCGGGACATCGACGGCCTTCACCACGGCGTCGAGGATGCGTGCCACCAGGGCTTCATCCTTCATCAGCGCGGAACCGGCCGCCTTGTTGCAGACCTTCTTCGCCGGACAGCCCATGTTGATGTCGATGATCTGGGCTCCGAGCGCCACATTGGCCCTGGCCGCCTCGGCCAGCATCTCCGGGTCGCCGCCGGCGATCTGCACCGAACGGGGCTCCGGGTCGCCTTCATGAAGCAGGCGCAACCGGGACTTGCGGCTGTTCCACAGGCGCACGTCGCTGGTGACCATCTCGGAGACTACCAAGCCGGCACCCAGGCGACGGCAAAGCAGACGAAACGGACGGTCGGTCACGCCCGCCATGGGGGCGAGTATCACCTGGTTGGGTAGGGCATACGGGCCGATGCGTACCGCCGACATGGGTCTTCCCTGCCTGTGGGGCCGGATCTTGGTCTACGAAAAAGGGTGGGCATCATACCCGCTCTCGATGACCGGATAAAGGTTGTTTTGAACAAATTCTGAACAGTGCCGAGCTTATCGCCAGGGGTTCTGGCAAGGCCCTGGAGCGGCGTCCGGCGGGCCTGTCAGGCTATTCCGGGGAGTGGAAGCTCAGGCTGTAATTGACCGCCTTGGCACCGGGGTCAAGGATGTCCAGCGAGATGTGGATCGGCGTCTGCGGCGGCATTTCCGTCTGCCCGGCCAGCTCCCCGCCAAGGTATTCGCCGGGCTTGAAGCGACGGTTGGCGAGCAGTTGCCCGTTGATGTCGGCGAAGCGCAGTTCCAGCAGCGGGAAGGGCTGGGAGAAGGCCGCGCGGTTGTAGATGATCGCATCCACCACCAGGGCGCCGGTGAAGTCCGGGTGGCTGCGCACCACCAGGTTGCTGCTCTTGATCAGGTTGACGTCGACCTTGGAAGGCAGGCGGCAGCCGATCTCGGGGCAGAGCTGCTCGAACCAGGGGCGGTACTGGTCGGTGCGGGCCAGTTCGTCGAAGTGGTACCAGACGTACTGGAAGCCCAGGGCGAGGCCGCCGATCAGGTTCAGCAGGCCCCAGCCGATCCAGCGGCCCCAGGGTTTGCGCGGGGCTTGCCATTCCAGTTGCAGGGGCTCGTCGTCCAGGTCCAGCAGGCCCTTGTCGCGCAGGCTCGGTTCGTTGCGCGGCGGGCTGCGGGTCACGACGGGCTCGGTCGGCGCGTCGTCCAGCGGTTCGTCAACGTCGTCCTCGTCCTGTTCCTGCGCGGCGGTGCGGCCGGGGGCGGGGAGATCCGGTTCGTCATCGGGCTCGTCGTCGCGGGCCGAGCCGATGCTCGGCAGCGGGTCGTCCTCTTCCTCGACAGCGGCCAGGTTGAGCGCAGGTTCGCGGCGCTCCGGCTCGGCCGGGCGCGGCGGCGGCACGGGTGCCTGGGGGGCGGAGGCGGTGGGGCGTTGCTCGGCGTGCAGCAGGGCTTCGGCCCAGCGTTCGTCGTAGCGTTGTTCGGGATCGTCACGCTGGCCAAGCAGCTGTTCGCCCGGCTTGGGGGCGGCCTGCAGGGCCATGAATTCGCGGGAGAGCTTGAGTTCTTCCTGCTCCAGCTTGGCCAGTTCCTCGTCGAGGTCGAGGCTGTCCAGGTCCAGGTCGTCGTGGATCCACAGGGTGTTCTTGTCGCCGCTCTTGCCGCTGGGGGCCGGCGTTGCGGCAGCCTGGGGCTTGAGCACGGTGGCGACGCTGGGCACGCTCGGAGCCGGAGCCGGAGCCGGAGCCGGAGCCCGGGGGGTGGGTGGCGTCGCGCTCGGAGCAGCCGGGCGAGCGGGTGGCGTGGCTGCAGCCGGGGCGGTCGTCGTCGGGGCCGAGGCTTCCTTCGCCGCCAGGCTCCCCAGCAGTTGCTTGGCCGCGTTGAACACATGCAGGCACGCGCCGCAGCGCACCGCGCCATGGGCCGCCGCCAGCTGGGCGCGGGTCACGCGGAAGCTGGTCTGGCAATGGGGGCACTGGGTGACGAAGCTATCGGTCATGCGGCGGTCCGGGCAAAACGACGCGCTAGTCTACCAACTCGCCACGTCGCTGGCGCATTCCTGCTGTGCATCCTTTGCGGGCCTCAGCGACGAACGCCGCTGATGCGCACCCAACCGTCCTTCTCGGCGGTCGGGTCCAGCTCGAAGGCGTCGGCATAGGCCGCGCGGACCTCCTCGGCCTGCTCGGCGAGGATGCCCGACAGTGCCAGGCGGCCGCCGGCCTTGACCAGCGCAGTGATCTGCGGCGCCAGGGACACCAGCGGGCCGGCGAGGATGTTGGCCACCACCACGTCGGCCGGCTGTTGCGGCATGTCGCCGGGCAGGTAGACGGGGAACAGGGCCGGGTCGATGCCGTTGCGCGAGGCGTTGTCGCGGGAGGCCTCCAGGGCTTGCGGGTCGATGTCGGTGCCCACCGCCTGGCGCGCGCCCAGCAGCAGGCCGGCGATGGCGAGGATGCCGGAGCCGCAGCCGAAGTCGATCAGGTCGCAGCCGCCCAGTTCCTGGCCGTCGAGCCATTCCAGGCACAGCGCGGTGGTCGGGTGGGTGCCGGTGCCGAAGGCCAGGCCCGGGTCCAGCAGCAGGTTCACCGCGTCCGGCTCGGGGGCGTCGTGCCAGCTCGGGACGATCCACAGGCGGCGGCCGAAGCGCATGGGCTGGAAGTTGTCCATCCAGCTGCGCTCCCAGTCCTGGTCTTCGATGCGCTCGATCTGGTGCTGCGGCAGGGCGCCGCCGGTGAGTAGTTCGAGGTGCGCCACCAGCGCCGTCTCGTCGGTGTCGGCCTCGAACAGGGCCAGCAGGTGGGTGTGGGACCAGAGCGGGGTGGTGCCGAGGTCGGGCTCGAAGATCGGCTGGTCTTCGGCGTCCATGAAGGTCACCGAGACGGCGCCGACTTCCAGCAGGGCGTCTTCATAGGTTTCCGCCTGATCCGGGGTGATGGCGAGACGGACTTGTAACCAGGGCATGGCGAAACCTCGATGCGGCGTGGAGAAGGGGCTCTTACGGGGCGGGCAAGCTTACTTGAGGCTCGGGTGCCGTGCCAGCCGCGGCGTCCAGGCGGTCGAGGCCGCGGTAGGCGAGGTGGCAGACGCCGCTGCCGAGCAGGGCCGGGAGCAGCAGATTGAGCACGGGAACCACCGCCAGCATGAGGATCAGCAGGCCGAAGGCGATGAGGGCGCCGCGCTGGGCCCGCACCACGCGCATCTGTTCGGCGCCACTGGCCAGTCCGGCGAGGGCGTCGGGCACCAGGAAGCGCACGTTCAGGTAAGCCAGCAGCATCAGCATCAGGACGCCGTTGACCACGGGGATCAGCAGGCAGAGCAGCGGGCCGATTCCGATGCCGATGCCGAGGCCCAGCCAGGGGCCGAGGTGGTAGCGGCCGGCGCGCAGCAGGTCGGTGGCGGCGGGTTGGCGCTGGAGCTGGCTGGGGTAGTGGCTGCGGGTACGGGTCTTCAGGCGCCCCATCAGCACCCAGCGCAGGCTGAGGCGGATGCTGAGCACCACGGCGCCGGCGTAGAGCACGACCACGATGGCCACTGCCAACAGTGCGGCGTAGACCGCCATCAAGGCCAGGGCCGGGGCGATGTTGGCCATGGCGCTGATGGTCGCCGGGCCGCCGCTGACGCTTGGGAGCAACCCGAGGGCGGCAGCGCCCATGATCACGAAGGAGGCGATCAGCCCGGCGGCCTTGGCGATGAACTCGAAGTGGATATAGAACAGCCAGCCCCAGAAGCTGGTCATCAGCAGGCAGAGGCCCGACGAGCCGATGAGGATGCCCGGCCGCAGGCTGGAGCGCAGGGCCAGCCCCAGGCAGATGAAGGCCTCCAGAAAGGCCCGGCCGATGGACTTGAATCTTGCTTTCACGGGCGGGGCATTCCTTTGCGTGGCGGAAATGAAGAAGGGCCGCATTATGCGGCCCTTCGGGGTTCACCAGGCTTACTTCTTGCCCAGTTTGTGCTCGAGGTAGTGAATGTTCACGCCCCCTTTGCAGAAACCCTTGTCGCGGGTGAGGTCGCGGTGCAGCGGGACGTTGGTCTTGATCCCGTCCACCACGATCTCGTCGAGGGCATTGCGCATGCGCGCCATGGCCTCGTCGCGGTCCTTGCCGTAGGTGATCAGCTTGCCGATCAGCGAGTCGTAGTTCGGCGGTACCGAGTAGCCGCTGTACAGGTGCGAATCGACGCGCACGCCGTTGCCACCCGGGGCGTGGAAGTACTTCACCTTGCCCGGGGAGGGCATGAAGTTGTCCGGGTCTTCGGCGTTGATGCGGCACTCCAGGGCATGGCCACGGATGACCACGTCTTCCTGCTTGATCGAGAGCTTGTTGCCTGCGGCGATGCTGAGCATCTCCTTGACGATGTCGACGCCGGTGACCATCTCGGTGACCGGGTGCTCCACCTGGACGCGGGTGTTCATCTCGATGAAGTAGAAGCGGCCGTTCTCGTAGAGGAACTCGAAGGTACCGGCACCGCGGTAGCCGATCTCGATGCAGGCCTGGACGCAGCGGGCCAGCACTTCGGCGCGGGCCTTCTCGTCGATGCCGGGGGCGGGGGCTTCTTCCAGCACCTTCTGGTGGCGGCGCTGCAGGGAGCAGTCGCGGTCACCCAGGTGGATGGCGTTGCCCTGGCCGTCGGAGAGTACCTGCACTTCCACGTGGCGCGGGTTGGTGAGGAACTTCTCCAGGTAGACCATGGAGTTGCCGAACGCGGCACCGGCTTCGGTGCGGGTCAGCTTGGCCGACTTGATCAGCTCGTCGGCGCTGTGCACCACGCGCATGCCGCGACCACCGCCGCCACCAGCGGCCTTGATGATCACCGGATAGCCGACGTCCTCGGCGATCGCCAGGGCGGTCGCTTCGTCTTCCGGCAGCGGGCCGTCGGAGCCCGGCACGGTCGGTACGCCGGCCTTCTTCATGGCGTCCTTGGCGGACACCTTGTCGCCCATCAGGCGGATGGTGTCGGCTTTCGGGCCGATGAAGGCGAAGCCGGAGTTCTCCACCTGCTCGGCGAAGTCGGCGTTCTCGGCGAGGAAGCCGTAGCCCGGGTGGATCGCGGTGGCGCCGGTCACTTCGGCGGCACTGATGATGGCCGGGATGTTCAGGTAGGACTGGGCGGCGGGTGCCGGGCCGATGCAGACGGTCTCGTCAGCCAGGGACAGGTGCATCAGCTCGCGGTCGGCCGTGGAGTGCACCGCTACCGTCTTGATGCCCAGCTCCTTGCAGGCGCGCAGGATGCGCAGGGCGATCTCGCCACGGTTGGCGATCAGGACTTTTTCCAGCATCACAGGCTCTCCGCGGTTCAGACGATGGTGAACAGCGGCTGGTCGTACTCAACCGGCTGACCGTTTTCCACGAGGATGGATTCGATCACGCCACTGGCTTCGGCTTCGATGTGGTTCATCATCTTCATCGCTTCGACGATGCAGAGGATGTCGCCTTTCTTAACGGTCTGGCCGACTTCGGCGAAGTTGGCCGAGGTGGGGGAGGCGGCGCGGTAGAAGGTGCCGACCATCGGCGAGCGGACCACGTGGCCGTTCAGCTTCGCAGCAGCCGGGGCAGCGTCGGCTGCCGGAGCCGGGGCAGCAGCCGGTGCGGCGGCAACGGGCGCGGCGACCGGAGCCGGGGCAGCGGCGTAGACCGGCTGGGCGGCCATGGCCTTGTTGCTGTGACGGCTGATGCGCACGGACTCTTCGCCCTCGCGGATCTCCAGCTCGTCGATCCCGGACTCTTCCAGCAGTTCGATCAGTTTCTTGACTTTACGGATATCCATTAATCATCAACTCCCAAGGGTGAGGTCAGGGGCGTTCAAGGTGTTCCAGTGCCGCGTCCAGGGCCAGGCGGTAGCCGGTGGCGCCCAGACCGCAGATCACTCCCACGGCTACGTCGGAGAAGTAGGAGTGATGGCGGAAAGGTTCTCGTTTGTGCACGTTGGACAGGTGCACTTCGATGAATGGGATGCTCACTGCGAGCATCGCGTCACGTAGCGCGACACTTGTATGCGTGAAAGCGGCCGGATTGATCAGGATGAAGTCCACGCCCTCGTTGCGCGCAGCGTGGATCCGCTCGATCAGTTCGTACTCGGCGTTGCTCTGCAGGTGCATTAGGTGGTGCCCGGCTTCGCGGGCGCGGCGCTCCAGGTCCTGGTTGATCTCGGCCAGGGTGGTGGCGCCGTACTTGTCGGGCTCGCGGGTCCCCAGCAGGTTGAGGTTGGGACCGTGCAGGACGAGCAAGGTGGCCATGGGCTGTCTTCCTTATTGGGGCCAGGCGGGACCGTGAAGGATAGTCGTGACTGTCCCTGTGTCGCCAGTAGTCGACACGATGCCCGCAGATTGCGGCAGATTTATGAAGTTCCGCTTATTGACGCGAGCCGGCGCGGGCCAGGTGGTCGGCGAACGCGGCGGCGTGGATCTCTCCTACGACACGCAGATCGGCCCATTCGTCACCGTTCGCCCCGAAGAACAGCAGGGCCGGCGGGCCGAACAGCTTGTAGCGGTCCAGCAGGGCGCGCTGCTCGGCGGTGCTCTCGGTCATGTCGAAGCGCACCAGGCGGTAGCGGCCCAGCTGCGCGGTGACCTCCGGCGCGGTGAGCACCTCGCGCTCGATCACCTTGCAACTGATGCACCAGTCCGCGTACCAGTCCAGCAGCAGCGGTTGCCCGGCGGCCTTGGCGGCGGCCTGGGCGGCCTCAAGCTCGGCCGGCGTCTTCACGGTGATCCAGGCACCGGCGGCTGCCGTGGCCTGGGGAGCGCCGGCCACGCCGGCACGGCCCAGCGGGCGCAGCGGATCGGCCTCGCCCTTGAGCGCGCCGACCCAGGTGGCGCCGGCGTAGACCAGCAGCACCAGCCCGGCGAGTTGCGCCAGGCGCTGGCGCGGGGATTTGGGGCCGAACTCCAGGGTACCGAGGAACAGCGCCACCCCGGCAGCCAGCAGGCCCCACAGGGCCAGGCTCAGCGAGCCCGGCAGCACGCGCTCCAGCAGCCACACCGACACCGCCAGCAGCAGCACGCCGAAGGCATTGCGCACCGCCACCATCCACGGGCCGGAGCGCGGCAGCAGCGCGCCGCCGCCCACCGCGAAGAGCACCAGCGGGGTGCCCATGCCGAGGCCCAGCAGGAACAGTTTCAGGCCGCCGCCCAGGGCATCGCCGCTGGCACTGATATAGAGCAGGGCGCCCGCCAGCGGTGCGGAGACGCAAGGCGAGACCAGCAGGCTGGAGAGCACCCCCAGCGCCGCCGCACCCCAGATCGAACCGCCCTGGGTGCTGCCGGCCAGGCGGTCCAGCGGGCCGGCGAGGAAGCCCGGCAGGCGCAGTTCATACAGGCCGAACATGGCCAGGGCGAATGCCGCGAAGAAGGCCGCGAAGGGCACCAGCACCCAGGCCGATTGCAGGCGCGCCTGCAGGTTCAGCTCAGCGCCGAACACGCCCATCAGCGCGCCCAGCACGGCGAAGCAGGCCGCCATCGGCAGCACGTAGGCCAGCGACAGCACCAGGCCCCGGCCGCCGCCCACCTGCCCGCGCAGCACCACGCCGGAGAGGATCGGCAGCATCGGCAGCACGCAGGGGGTGAAGGTCAGGCCCAGCCCGGCGAGGAAGAACAGCGCCAGCTCGTGCCAGCTCCAGCCCAGCCCGTCGCTCGGCACCGCACCGTCCGGCGCGGCGGCAGACGCGGCGCCGATCTGCAGCGTCTCGGTTTCCGGCGGGTAGCACAGGCCCTTGTCGGCACAGCCCTGGTAGGTCACCAGCAGCTTGAAGGGGCGCTGTTGCGGGTTGTTCAGCGGCAGGTCGACGTCGAGGACTTCGTAGTACACCTCCACGTCGCCGAAGTAGTCGTCGGTCTTGTGCTTGCCCGCCGGCAGTTGCGCCGCGCCCAGGCCGACATCGGCCGGCTCGGTGCGGAACTGGAAGCGGTGCTTGTAGAGGTAGTAGCCCTCGGCGTTGGTGAAGCGCAGCTTGATCGCCGTGGGTGAACTTTCCACCAGGCTGAGGCGGAAGGCCTCGCGCACCGGGAGGAAGTCCTGGCTGTTGTTCAGCGGGGCGCCCAGGGTGGCGCTGGGGCGGCCGTCCAGCAGCCCGGCGACGGCGGGCAGGGTGGCCAGTAGCAGGATGAGGGTCAGCAGACGACGCATGGGACACTCGGCAGGCAAAGGTGCCGGGCATGATAACGGAGCCGGTCCGCGCCCGGCAGGCCGATCCTGTAAGCGGCTTTCTCATCGCGCCGAAAGGTCATGCGCCGTCCCCTTGGGCGCGCCGCCTGCGCCTGGGGCGCGACACGTCGCCGCAGGCCGGCGGGTTTCGATGGCCTGCTAGACGCGGAAGGCCTGCACCGCCTGGTTCAGCTCGCCGCCCAGCTGCAGCAGCTGCTCCGCCTGGTCGCGGCTGCGGCCGATGTGGCGCAGGTTGTCGTCGCCCTGCTGGTGGATCTGCTCGCTGTAGCCCCGGATCTCGCTCACCGCGCCGCTCTGGTTGGCGGTGGCCTCGGCGATCTGCCCGGCGGTGCTGGCGATGGTGCGGATGGCGTCGACGATCTCGTCCAGCGCCCCGTCTGCCGCAGCGGCGCGTGTGGCGGTGGCCTCGGCGTGCTCCACCTGGGCGCGCATGCCCTGCACCGACTGGTGGGCGGCGGTCTGCAGGCGGCCGATGAGTTCCTGGATCTCCCCGGTGGCGCCGGCGGTGCGTTGCGCCAGGGTGCGCACCTCGTCGGCGACCACCGCGAAGCCGCGCCCCTGCTCGCCGGCGCGGGCCGCTTCGATGGCCGCGTTCAGCGCCAGCAGGTTGGTCTGCTCGGCGATGCCGCGGATCACCGTCAGCACGCTCTCGATGGTGGCCGACTCCTGGGCCAGGCGCTCGATGGCGCTGGCGTTGTTCTGCACCTCGCCCACCAGCGTGCGCATGCCGGTCAGGCTCTGGCCGATGATGCGCTGGCCCTGTTCCACCGCACGGCCGGCCGCGTGGCTGGCGTCGGCGGCGTGGGCCGCGTCACCGGCCACCTGCTGGATGGTGGCCTCCAGTTCGCCCAAGGCATCGCGGATCTGCCCGGTGCCCACCGCCTGGCGTTCGGCGCCGTCGTGCAGGCCGCCGTTGAGGCCGGCCAGGGTGTGGCTGCTGCTCAGCACCTGTTCGGCGTGGTGGCGGATGGTGCCCACCAGGTCGCCCAGGTAGGCCCGCAGGCGCGCCAGGGAGCCCTCGATACCGCGCAGGTCGTCGATGCGTGAATCCAGGTGGATGGGCTGGCTGAAGTCCCCGGAGGCCCAGTGGGACAGCGCCTGCATCAGGCGCCCGAGCACCCGGGTGAGGTTGCGCTGGATGCGGTCCACCGCCAGGGCGATGAGCAGGATCAGGCCGATCATCAGCCCCTGCATCAGCCGCACCTCGCCCTGGATGCGGCCGTGCTCGGCGCGCACCAGGGGCTCCAGGGCAGTCAGGGCCTGGCGCAGGTCGTCGAGGCGGGCGCGGGTGGCCTTGGCCAGTTCGGCGCGGTTGGCGATCAGCTGGCGGGTGCGCTGCAGTTCGGCCGGGTAGCGGCCAACCAGGCTGGACAGCTCGCGTTTGAGGGCGACGCCACGGTCCTCGGCGGCCTTCTGCTCGCCCTGGTCGGCCAGGCCCATCATCGCCGCGAAGTCGTCGGAGGCGGACTGGCTCTGCTCGGCCACGCCCAGCAGGGGCAGGGCATCGAGGCGGGCGGATTCCTGGCCGAGGGCGGCCAGTTCGCGTTCCACGTCGGCCGCCAGTTCGTCACGGCCGCTTTCCACCAGCTTGGCGCGGGCGTGGGCCAGGCGTGTCAGGTGCTGGGAGGCCGCCAGCAGCGGCGCCCGGTAGTCCGCCGCGTGGGCCGGGTCGCCGGCGTCGGCGTAGCGCGCCAGTTGTTCCAGTGCCCCGTCCAGCTCGCGCTCAGCCTGGATCAGCAGGCCCTGCGGATCACCGGCCAGCTTGCCGGCGGCCAGGAGCTGGTCGGCCGCGAAGGCGCGCAGCGGGTCGATGCCGCCGCGCAGGGTGCTGGCCAGCTCCGGCGGCAACTGCTGCAGGCGCTGGTCCAGTTCGTCCAGGCCCTGGGTGGCGGCGCTGTGGCGCAGGGCATCACCGCTGGCGAGGTAGGCCTCGATGTTGTCGCTGACGTCCCGCTGCACGCGCTGCGCCAGGTCCAGGTACAGCTCCATCACCTGGTAGGGGCGTTCCAGCGCGCGCTGGGACCACCACAGCGTGGCGCCCAGGGCCAGGCACACGGTGACGAGAAGAAGGGTATTGAGGTTGGTGAGCTGCTTCAGGCGCATGGGGGCCTCGACCTACAACGAACAGGACGGCGGACCCCGACGATATTTCGATTCGATTGCAGCTTGATGACAGCGTGACCTGCGTCACGCTGCGGGACGGCTCAGCGGAACAGCTCGACGCGGTTGCGGCCGCTGCGCTTGGCCTGGTAGAGCGCCTCGTCGGCGCGCTTGGAGAGGGTGTTGCTGTCGATGTCATCGCTCAGCTCGGCGATGCCGCAGCTGAAGGTGCAGGACAGGTCGTGGGGCTGGGCCGGGTAGCGGATCTCGGCGAAGCGCTGGCGGATCTCGTCCAGCACCCGCTGGGCGGCTTCCAGGTCGGTGTCCGGCAGCACCACGGCGAATTCTTCGCCGCCGTAGCGGCCGATGTGGTCGCTCTTGCGCAGGCGCTGCTTGAGGAACAGCGCGAGGCTCTTGATCACCCGGTCGCCCATGGGGTGGCCGTAGGTGTCGTTGACCTTCTTGAAGTGGTCGATGTCGAGCATCGCGAAGCACAGCGGCCGGCCATCGCGGCGTGCGCGGGAACGGGCGTCCTCCAGCAGCTGCAGGGTGTGGGTGTGGTTGAACAGCCCGGTGAGGCTGTCGCGCACCATCCGCGCCTTCAGGCTGCGGGCGCGCTTGGCGCGGGTGCGCACAGTGGCGATCAGGTGGCGCGGCTTGATCGGCTTGGTGAGGAAGTCGTCGCCGCCCTCGCTCATCGCGTCCAGCTGCTTGTCCAGGTCGTCCTCGGCCGACAGGTATATGATCGGCACGCTGACGTAGCGCTCGTTCTGGCGGATCACCTTGGCCAGCTCGGTGCCCAGGCACTCGGGCATGTACATGTCGAGGATGATCAGGTCCGGCTGGAACTCCGCCAGGGCTGCCATCGCCTGCACCGGCTCGGTGATGGCGCGGGTGACGATGCCGGCGCTGTTCAGGGTCATCTCGGTGTGCATTGCCTGGGCGCGGGAGTCGTCCACCACCAGCACCCGGTAGGGCTCGTAGTGGGCGGTGCGGGTCAGGGTCTCGATGCGTTCCAGCAGGCTGGAGGCGTCCAGCGTGCCGGTGTAGAACTCCTGCCCCCCGGCGCGCACGGCGGCCAGGCGGGTCGGGGTGTCGGTGTCGTCGTGGCTGAAGAACAGCACCGGCAGCTTGTGCTCCAGGCCCTTCTGCGCTTCGAGTGCCAGCTCCAGGCCCATGCCGGTGCCGGCGAAATCCACTTCCATGACGATGGCCGACGGGTGTCGCTCGGCCATGGCCGCGCGGAAGGCGTTGGCGTTGTCGCAGGTCTGCGCCGAGAGGCCGAAGAACTCCATCTGCTGGGCCAGGCGTGCGGCGCGCTCACCGTCCTGCAGGGCCAGGTAGACCGGCTTGCGCAGGGGCGGCAGGAAGGTCTGTTCGAGCTGGTCGCCATGGCGCAGCCCGGTGCGCGACAGGCGCTGCATCAGCTGGCTCAGCTCGGTGATCAGTTCGCTGGACAGGCGCCCACGGTTGGCCTGGATGCCCACCAGGCAGGCTTCGATGCTCTGGGCCAACTGGCTGTGCTCGGGCTGTTCAAAGCGCTGGGCATAACGCTGCAGGAGGGTGTTGGCCTCGGTCAGCTCGGTGAGGTCGGACTCCCGCCACTCGCTGCGCTGCAGCCGCTGCCAGACCTCCAGAAGATGGCGCGCCTGGTGGATCACCCGTTGGGCGAAATAGGTCTTCAGGCGATCGCGGCTCGGATCTTCGGGTTCGGTCATGACGGGCTTCTGGGCTTCTGGTCGTTTTCTGGACGAAATCCGACCTGGATGGTGGCGCTATGCTAGCACCTCGTTGCAGTCGTGCCAGTACCGCCGATCCCTTGGCGCCAACCTTTTCTCCGGGAGTGCCACTGGGTCACAGCGCGAATGTGCGCATCGTCTCAACACCTTGTCACCGGCCCACTCTTGGTTTGGCCATTGGGCGCTGGCAAGGCCGCTCGCTTCACTTATAGTGCGAGGCCGGCGGCACCCTTGCGCAAGGGCGCTGTCGAAACTTGCCGAACGGATGAGTGAAGGACATAGCCATGCTGGACTGGAAGAAGCGTGCGGGCCAGGCACGAGATCGCGTCGATGATTCGGTGGACGATGTCCGCAGCTACCTGGGAGGCATCTGGGTCAGCCGCGCCCTCGGCGCCCTGCTCGGCGTCTACCTGGTGGGAGCGGGGGTGGTGGGCTGGTACTGGAGCCAGGAACCCGAGCTGTTCCCCGTGCAGCAGAACGCCCAGGCGGCGGCCGAGCGCGCCCAGCGCAAGCTGGTCACCGGCTACACCACGGTCGAGACCCTCAAGCAGGTCGCCCAGACCCTGCTGGACAAGCCCGGCGGCTACCTCTCCAACGACCTGGCCCCGCCCGGCCTCTGGCTGGACAACATGCCCAGCTGGGAATACGGCGTGCTGGTACAGGTCCGCGACCTGACCCGCGCCCTGCGCAAGGACTTCGCCCGCTCCCAGTCGCAGTCCACCGAGGACGCCAACCTGTCCCGCGCCGAGCCGCGCTTCAACTTCGACAACAAGAGCTGGGCCCTGCCGGCCTCCGAGGCCGAATACCAGGAAGGCATCCGCGCCCTGGACCGCTACCTGGCCCGGCTCTCCGACCCGAGCCAGCCCGGCGCCCAGTTCTATACCCGCGCCGACAACCTCAACAACTGGCTGGGTGACGTCGCCACCCGCCTGGGCTCGCTGTCCCAGCGCCTGTCCGCCAGCGTCGGCCGGGTCCGCCTGAACACCGACGTGAAGGCCCAGGACGGCCAGGAAGGCGTGGTGCCCAAGGTCAGCGAGGAGATCGTCGAGACGCCCTGGCTGCAGATCGACAACGTCTTCTATGAAGCCCGTGGCCAGGCCTGGGCGCTGTCCCACATCCTGCGTGC
The DNA here is from genome assembly GCF_006715895.1 of Pseudomonas sp. SLBN-26. NCBI lineage: Bacteria > Pseudomonadati > Pseudomonadota > Gammaproteobacteria > Pseudomonadales > Pseudomonadaceae > Pseudomonas > Pseudomonas sp. SLBN-26. The sequence continues at coordinate 3,625,860 of NZ_VFOB01000001.1, read as the reverse complement.
CATCGAAGTGGACTTCGCCGACGTACTGGCCAAGAAGAACGCCACCATCAGCGTGCGGCAGATCATCCGCGAGCTGGAGGCCGCCCAGGAGCCCCTGTGGAGCCCCATGGTGCTCAACGGCAGCGGCTACGGCGTACTCGCCAACCACTCGCTGGTGATGGCCAACTACATCTCCCGCGCCAACGCCGCCGTGATCGACCTGCGCCAGTTGCTGGAGCAGGGCTGATGGCCCTCGACCCGCGCGAGGCGGCCCACCGTGCCGCCTCCGACGCCGAGCGGGTGGCCTGGGTCGACGAGCAGGACCGCCTCCTCGGCGGCCTGCCCCGGGCCGAGCTGCGCGAGCGCGGGCTGGTTTCCCGTGGCACCTTCATCCTCCTGTTCAACAGCGCCGGCCAGCTCTGCGTGCATCGCCGCACCCTGAGCAAGGCGCTGTACCCGGGCTACTGGGACGTCGCCGCCGGCGGCATGGTCCAGGAAGGGGAGGACTACGCCCTCTCCGCCGCCCGTGAGCTGGAGGAAGAGCTCGGCATCGCCGGCGTGCCCCTGCGCGAGCATGGGCGCTTCTACTTCGACGAGCCGGGCAACCGCCTCTGGGGCGCGGTGTTCTCCGCCGTGTCCGACGCGCCTCTGCGGCTGCAGCCGGAGGAGGTGATGGAAGCGCGCTTCATGAGCCTCGACGAGGCCCAGGCGCTGGAGAACTGCTGCCCGGACTCGCTCAAGGCGTTGCGTCTTTATCTGGCGTCGCTATAGAGGTGCAAGGCGTTCCTTGCTGCGGGCATCAGAGCCCAGCTGCTTAGCGAGTTTTGCGGGTGTTTTCTGTTTCGCCTTCCCAGGCGAGTCCCTTTTCCAATCGTTGAAAAGGAACCAAAAAACTTGCCCCTGCATCCGGCCCGACTGCGTCGGGTCCCCTCGCTACATCGCCGTTCCAGGGGCCCGCGCTGACGGGCCATCCATGGCCCGGCAGCGCTCTCGCGACATCCATGTCGCTCAACCCCTTCCACGACGATTCCACTCGGCCTCCTGAAGGGGCGTTGTCCCTGCCTTGGCATTCGAGCCCTGTTCTGTTTCAGTGTGCGCGCAGAGTCTGCTGCTTTCTTCCTTAGGGACGTGGTTGAAACCCCCGCCCGGCGCGGGTTTGTGCAATATCCCGGACCCTTTCGTGCACGATGCCGAACAGGGTCGCCAATCTGACGATCAATGGCGCAAATTCGCACTTAGCATTCGCCGCGAATGCTGCTAAATTGCGCCGCCTTTCAACCCCGGCTTCCCGGCCGGGGCTGCGCTGCCCCTGCCAGAGTGGGGCTTCGCGGTCGGCCCCCCGCCGACCAGTCGCTATCCTGACCCCTACGAGGAAAGCCGGTGGTCAAGAAAGCTTCGTCCTTTGCCGCCCTCGGCGGCCTGGTGTACTCCACCGACAGCGGCCGGCACTGCCCGGACTGCGCCCAGCCCATCGACGCCTGCACCTGCAAGCAAGCCACCGTGCCCGCCGGCGACGGCATCGCGCGCGTTCGCCGCGAAACCAAGGGCCGGGGTGGCAAGACCGTCACCACCGTCAGCGGCGTGCCGCTGGCCGGCGACGAGCTGAAGGAACTGGCCAGCGCGCTCAAGCGCCGATGTGGCACCGGCGGTGCCCTCAAGGACGGCGTGATCGAGATCCAGGGCGACCACGTGGACCTGCTGCTCGACGAGCTCGCCAAGCGCGGCTTCAAGGCCAAGAAATCCGGCGGCTGAGCCACGGCTTTCTAAACTGACCGTCATCGCCACGGTCAACACTCCAACGTCATACGACCGCTTTAACCTGCCCACGCCTGCCCGGTACGTCCCGGCGGGTTCGGCCCTTTTCATCCCACAGGGGGAACACGATGTCTGCACGACGCACGCGCAAGGACGATGGCAGCCGCTGGACCGTAGCGGACAGCCGCAGTGTCTACGGGATCCGCCACTGGGGTGCCGGTTTCTTCGCCATCAACGAGGCCGGGCGCGTCGACGTGCGTCCCAGCGGCCCGTCCAGCGAACCGGTGGACCTGCACGACCTGGTCGGCAACCTGCGCGAAGCGGGCCTGTCCCTGCCGCTGCTGGTGCGCTTCCCCGGCATCCTCCAGTCGCGCGTGCGCCAGCTCACCGGCGCCTTCGACGCCAACATCGCGCGGCTGGAGTACCAGAACCGCTACACCGCCCTGTACCCCATCAAGGTCAACCAGCAGGAAGCGGTGGTGGAGAACATCATCGCCACCCAGAACGTCTCCATCGGCCTGGAAGCCGGCTCCAAGCCCGAGCTGATGGCCGTGCTGGCGCTCGCTCCCAAGGGCGGCACCATCGTCTGCAACGGCTACAAGGACCGCGAGTTCATCCGCCTGGCGCTGATGGGCCAGAAGCTCGGCCACAACGTCTTCATCGTCATCGAGAAGGAATCGGAGGTGGAGTTCGTCATCGAAGCCGCCGCCGAGCTGAAGGTCGCGCCCCAGGTCGGCCTGCGCGTGCGCCTGTCGTCCCTGGCCTCCTCCAAGTGGGCCGACACCGGCGGCGAGAAGTCCAAGTTCGGCCTCTCCGCCGCCCAGCTGCTGTCGGTGGTCGAGCGTTTCCGCAAGGCCGGCCTCGACCAGGGCGTGCGCCTGCTGCACTTCCACATGGGCTCGCAGATCGCCAACCTGGCCGACTACCAGCACGGCTTCAAGGAAGCCATCCGCTACTACGCCGAACTGCGCAGCCTCGGCCTGCCGGTGGACCACATCGACGTCGGCGGCGGCCTGGGCGTGGACTACGACGGCACCCACTCGCGCAACGCCAGCTCCATCAACTACGACATGGACGACTACGCCGGCGTGGTGGTGGGCATGCTCAAGGAGTTCTGTGACGCCCAGGGCCTGCCGCACCCGCACATCTTCTCCGAGAGCGGCCGCGCCATGACCGCGCACCACGCCGTGCTGGTCATGCAGGTCACCGACGTCGAGCGCCACAACGACGCCGTACCGGTGGTGGACGACAGCGAGGAGCAGCCCGAGATCGTCCGCTGGCTGCTCGACCTGCTCGGCCCGACCGACACCGAGATGGTCACCGAGACCTACTGGCGCGCCACCCACTACATCGGCGACGCCGCCGCGCAGTACGCCGAAGGCAAGCTGACCCTGGCGCAGAAGGCCCTGGCCGAGCAGACCTACTTCGCCATCTGCCGCCGCCTGCACAACCAGCTCAAGGCCCGCCAGCGCTCCCACCGTCAGGTGCTCGATGAGCTGAACGACAAGCTGGCCGAGAAGTACATCTGCAACTTCTCCGTGTTCCAGAGCCTGCCGGACACCTGGGCCATCGGCCAGGTGCTGCCGATCATCCCGCTGCAGCGCCTCGACGAAGAGCCCCTGCGCCGCGCCGTGCTGCAGGACCTGACCTGCGACTCCGACGGCAAGATCAAGCAGTACGTCGACGAGCAGAGCATCGAGACCAGCATGCCGGTGCACGACGTGCGCGAAGGCGAGGACTACCTCCTGGGCGTGTTCCTGGTGGGTGCCTACCAGGAGATCCTCGGCGACATGCACAACCTGTTCGGCGACACCGACTCGGTGAACGTCTACCAGCGCGAAGACGGCAGCGTGTACCACGCCGGCATCGAGACCCACGACACCATCGAGGACATGCTGCGCTACGTGCACCTGTCCCCCGAGGAGCTGATGGCCCTCTACCGCGACAAGGTGGCCAGCGCCAAGCTCAGCCCTCGCGAGCGCACCCACTACGTGGACGCCCTGCGCCTGGGCCTGACCCGCTCCTCCTACCTCTCGTCCTGATCGCCCCGCGCCCCGAAAAGCCCCGGCCCATGCCGGGGCTTTTTCATTCCGCCGCCAGCCAGGACGAAGCCAACGTAAGCCCGGACTTCAGCCCGGGAGCGGATTTATCCCCAGGGCCCATGCGCCAGGAATCGGTGGATGAAAAGAGCGTCATCCCCCCTACGCGAACCTCCACTCCCGCCCCCCCGTAGGGCGTATCGCGCGCCGGAACGATGTGAGTCCGTAGGATGCGGTGAGCTCGGCGAACCGCATCAATCCACGGCCAGCCCGCGATGATGGGCTTCGCACAGCTCAGCCCATCCTACGGGTGCCATGGCGCCATCCGGCTAGCGCCGATCCACCTTCTGTTGCGCAGGTTTCGCGTGTTATCCCCAGGATCTGGGTGCCGGTATTGGTGGTTGTATCGCACTTCACCGACCCACCGTCTCGTCGCCGGAACGGTGTGAGTCCGTAGGATGCGGTGAGCTCGGCGAACCGCATCAATCCACGCCCAACCCGCGATGATGGGCTTCGCACAGCTCAGCCCATCCTACGGGTGCCATGGCGCCATCCGGTGAACGCCGATCCACCTTCTGTTGCGCAGGTTCCGGGTGTTATTCCCAGGATCTGGGTGCCAGTAATTGGTGGTTGTATCGCACTTCACCGACACACCGTCTCGTCGCCGGAACGGTGTGAGTCCGTAGGATGCGGTGAGCTCAGCGAACCGCATCAATCCAAGCCCCGCCCGGGATGATGGGCTTCGCACAGCTCAGCCCATCCTACGGGTGCCTTGGCGCCATCCGGTGAGCGCCGATCCACCGTTTGGCACGGGCTTGGGGCAGAAGCGGTGGGCTGAAGCCCACCCTGCGTTTGGGTGTTTACCCGGTCGCTTCGACGGCGGCCCGCAACCGCTGGGCCAGGTGCCGGGCCTCGTCGGGGGTGGCGATGTTGGTGAAGCCCAGCGCCAGCCCCGGTGCGCCCCGGCTCTCCAGGCGCCAGCGCGACAGCGGCACCACCGCCAGCCCCGCCTGGCGGGCGCGCTGGGCGATGGCGGTGTCGTCCTGGCCGTCCGCCAGGTAGGCCAGCAGGTGCATGCCGCCGGCCTGCTGGTCGATCCGCAGGCCCTCGCCAAACGCGGCCAGCAGCGCCTCCCGCGTGTGGGCGCGGCGCTCGGCGTAGAGGCTGCGCATGCGCTTGAGGTGGCGGGCGAAATGCCCCTGCTCGATGAAGTCCGCCAGGGCCGCCTGCATCAGCTCCGGGCAGCCGCTGGGGAACAGCCGCGCACTCTGGCGGAAAGCCTCCACCTGCGCCGCCGGTACCACCAGGTAGGCCATGCGCAGGCCGGGGTAGAGCACCTTGCTCAGGGTCCCGGCGTAGAGCACCCGGCCGGCTTCGTCCAGGCTCTTCAGCGCCGGCAGCGGGCGGCCGTGGTAGCGGTACTCGCTGTCGTAGTCGTCCTCGATGATCCAGGCCTCGGCCCGGCGCGCCCAGTCCAGCAGTGCCAGGCGGCGGGGCAGGGACAGCGCCACCCCGGTGGGGCTCTGGTGGGTCGGCGTGACCAGGGCGAAGCGCGCGTCGGCTGCCCGCCGGCAACCGGCCTCCACCACCAGCCCCTCTCCGTCCACCGGCACCGGCACACAGTCCAGTGGCAGCGCCGCGAGCATCTCGCGGGCGTGGTGATAGCCCGGGTCCTCCAGCCAGATGCGGTCCCCCGGGCGCATCAGCGTGCGCTGCACCAGCGCCAGGCTGGCGAGGTGGCTGGTGGTGATGAACACCTGCTCGGGCGAGCAGCGGATCCCCCGGGACACCCCCAGGTACGCCGCCAGGCTTTCCCGCAGCGGACGGTGGCCCACCGGGTCGGGCGTCATCATCGCCGGGCCGGCCAGGGCCCGCAGGTGGCGTTGCACCAGGCGCGTCCACAGCTTGCGGGGGAAGGCGTCCAGGGCCGGCAGGCCGAGCTGGAACGGCTCCAGCCGGGGCGCCTCGGCTGGCGCCGCCGTGCGGGCCGGCCCCGGTGTGGCCGGGCGTTCCGGCAGGCTGCCGCCCAGGCGCGGCGACACCCGCGTGCCGGCCGGGCCGTGGGCCTCCGCATAGCCCTCGCCGATCAGCATCTGGTACGCCGCCTCCACCGTGCCCCGCGCCAGGTTCAGCTCGCTGGCCAGGGCCCGCAGCGAGGGCAGCCGCGCCCCCGGCGCCAGGCGGCCCTGCTCGATGGCTTCGCGCAGGCGTTGGTAGAGCTGCAGGAACAGCGGCGTGTCGAGGGTACGGTCCAGCGACGGGCGGGTGGTCATGGCCTGGTCATTTCCTCGAATCTTGGCTCTGTAGGCTGGGACATGGGCGCCCTAGAGTAGCGCCCAACCACTCACCGGACAGCCCCCATGAGCGACGCCTCCCTGCAGTTGCACCACCTCGAAGCGGACGAACCCGCTCTGCGCGCGGCCTTTGGCCTGATGCACCAGTTGCGCCCGCGCCTGGTCGACGCCGAGGCCTTCGTCCAGCGTGTCGCCCGGCAGCGCCAGCAGGGCTACCGGCTGCTGGCCGCCAGCCAGGACGGCCGCCTGCTCGGGCTGGCCGGCTACCGCACCCTGGACAACCTGATCCACGACCGCTTCGTCTACGTCGACGACCTGGTCACCGCCGAAGGCGCCCGCAGCCAGGGCGTCGGCGCCGCGTTGCTGGCGGAGGTGGAGCGGCTGGCGCGCGCCGACGGGTGCGCCAAGCTGGTGCTGGACACCGCCCTGGCCAACGCCCTCGCCCAGCGTTTCTACTTCCGCCAGGGCCTGCTCGCCACCGGCCTGCACTTCAGCCGTTTTCTCACCTGACCGGAGGACCCCATGCCCCGAACCCTGCTCATCGACTGCAGCCCCAACGGCGAAGCCTCCCTCGGCGGCCGCCTGGCCCGCGAGATGGCCGAGCGCCTGCAACCGCGCAGCGACCTGCAGCTGCGTGACCTGGTGGCCGAACCGCTGCCGCCGCTGACCGGTGACTACGCCCGCGCCCTGATGACCCGCGCCGCGAAGGACGACCCCGCCTTCGCCGTATCGGAAACCCTGGTGCGTGAAGTGGAGGCCGCCGACCACCTGCTGATCGCCACCCCCATGCACAACTACATGGTGCCGGCCTGCCTCAAGCTCTGGCTTGACTACGTGGTGCGCATCCAGCGCACCTTCACCCTGCGCAACGGCACCAAGGATGGGCTGCTGGAAGACCGGCCCTGTTTCGTGGTCATCAGCTCCGGCGGCACCTACCTGGGTGCGCGGGCCAGCCAGGCCGACTTCCTCACCCCCTACCTGCGCCACATCCTCGGGGTGATCGGCCTGCACCACGTCGAATTCTTCCACCTCCAGGGGCTCGCCCAGGGCCCCGAAGCCGTCGCCCAGGCCGAGCAGCAGATCCGCGCCCGGCTGGACACCCACCCCTACTTCAACCCCATCGGAGTTTTCCCATGAGTGCACTCAGACTGCCGTTCAGCGAACTGTCCCCCCGTGTCTACCAAAGCCTGCTCAGCGCCAAGAACGCCCTGCAGGACAGCCCCCTGGGCAACGCCCTGATCGAACTGGTGTACCTGCGCATCTCGCAGATCAACGGCTGCGCCTTCTGCCTGGAGATGCACAGCCGCGCCCTGCGCGCCGGCGGCGAGCAGCAGGCGCGCCTGGATGCCCTGGCCGGCTGGCGGGTGAGCGGGTTGTACAGCGAGCGCGAGCGTGCCGCGCTGGAATGGGCCGAGTCGCTGACCCGGCTGGAAGGCAGCGGCGCCCCCGACTCGGCCTACGAGCCGCTCAAGGCGCATTTCAGCGACACCGAGATCAGCGACCTCAGCTTCGTCTGCGCCCTGATGAACGCCTTCAACCGGCTGGCCGTGGGGATGCGCCTGTAAGGGCTCAGCCGATCACCCCGAAGCCCCGCGCCATCAGCGCGCCCAGCAGCGGCAGCACCAGCAGCAGGGTCAGCTCGGCGCGCAGGGTGATCACCAGCAGCTTGCCGGTGCGTGGCGACAGCACCGGCACCTGGCCGGCCTTGACGCTGTTGCGCCAGCCGAGGAACACCACCGTGGGGAAGGTGGAGAGCAGCGCCACCAGCACGAACAGCCCGACCTTGGCGTGGAACAGGCTGTTGTGCAGGTAGTAGGCGCTGCCCTTGCCGAACCACAGCACCCGCGCCAGCCCCGTGGCCAGCACCAGGCTGGCGGTGATGCCGTAGGCGATGTCGATGCGCATCAGGCTGCGGGCCCGGTCCAGGTCCAGCGGCAGCTTGAACAGGCGGTGCTCCAGCACCAGCAGCGCGAACAGCAGGAAGATCGACAGGTAATGCAGGTAGGCAGCGATCGCGTCGGCCATGGCAGGCTCCTTCAGGGTGCAGGGGAGGGGGAAGCGTTCGAGGGCGCAGGCGCCCCGGCGAACCAGGCATCGCGCCGCTGCAGGCGCCAGGCCAGGCCCGCCAGGCTGAGGCCGCGCAGCGCCATGAAGCCCAGGAAGGCCAGCCACAGCCCGTGGTTGCCCAGGCCCGCCAGGGCCAGCCCCAGCGGCAGGCTCAGCAGCACCGCCAGCAGCATCGCGTTGCGCATCTCGCGGGCGCGGGTGGCGCCGATGAACAGGCCGTCCAGCAGGTAGCTCCACACCGCCACCAGTGGCAGCAGCGCCAGGTAGGGCAGGTAGCGGTGGGCCACCGCGCGCACCTCGGCGATGTCGCTCTGCAGGTCGATGAACAGCCCGCCGCCGAGCAGGAAGAACAGCGCAAAGCCCAGGCTGGCGATCAGCGACCAGCCCCCCGCTACCACCAGGGCCCGGCGCAGCTCCGCGCGGTTGCCGGCGCCGATGGCGTGGCCGCACAGGGCCTCCACCGCGTGGGCCAGGCCGTCCAGCGCATAGGCGGTCACCAGCAGGCCGTTGAGCAGCAGCGCGTTGGCCGCCACCGTGGCATCGCCCAGCCGCGCGCCCTGCACCGTGAGCAGGAAGAACACCAGCTGCAGCGCCAGGGAGCGGATGAAGATGTCGCGGTTCACCGCCAGCAGCGGCCGCCAGCTGGCCCAGCGGCGCAAGGCACCCGCCACGATGCGCCCCGGGTGGCGCCGCAGCGCGCCCCGGGTCAGCGCCAGGCCGATCAGGGCGCCGAACCACTCGGCCGTCACCGCCGCCTTGGCCGCGCCGGCCACGCCCCAGTCCAGGCCGAGCACGAACCACAGCGCCAGGGCGATGTTCGCCAGGTTGGTCCCCAGCAGGATCGCCAGCGGTGCCCGGGCGTTCTGGGTGCCGAGGAACCAGCCCACCAGCGCGTAGTTGGCCAGGGCTGCCGGCAACCCCAGCAGGCGCAGGTGGAAGAATTCGCGGGTCAGCTGGTCCAGCTCCGCCGAGGGCGCCATCAGCCCCAGGGCCAGGTGCCCGAAGGGCAGGGCCAGCAGCCCCAGGCCCAGCGCCAGGACCCCGGCCAGCAGCAGGCCCTGCAGCAGCACCTGGCGCAGCGCACCGCCATCGGCCCGTCCGGCGGCCTGGGCAGCGAAGCCGGTGGTGCCCATGCGCAGGAAACCGAGCACGCCGATCATCAGCGTGTAGAGCATGCTGCCCACCGCCACGGCGCCCAGCTGGTGGGCATGGGGCAGGTGGCCCACCACGGTGCTGTCCACCAGCGCCACCAGGGGCACGGAAACGTTGGAGAGGATCATCGGTGCGGCCAGACCCCACACCCGTCGGTGGGTGGGGCGGTGCCGCCAGGCGTCGCGAATCGGGCTCATTCTCGGGCTCCGCAAGGGCAGCGCAGTATAGCGGTGCAAGTGCGTGGGGCGTCGACTGGAGGGCGCCTCCAGAAACTGCCTGCGTGGATTGAGAGCAGACCCAAGCGGAACATTCATGCCGTCCAAAGCGTGAAGGCGGCGACTTTACTGGCATCACGGCTCGTCTATAGTTGCCGCGCGCGCAACCGCGCGTCCCGCCCCGGAGTCACCATGTCGTCGTACAAAGGATTGTTACTGGCCCTCTCGCTGGGGCTGCTTGCCGCCTGCGATTCCTCCACCCCCGAACACACCGCCGAGAAGGCCGCCGCCGAACCCGCTGCCCAGGTCCAGGCGCCCCGCGCGCCGGTGGACACCGCGGCGCTGGCCAAGCGCTACGCCGGCCGCGAGCTGAAGGTGGTGGACATCTCCGAAGTCCAGCTCGACGGCGCCAGCGCCCTGTCGGTGACCTTCTCCGTGCCGCTGGACCCGGAGCAGCCCTTCGCCGAGCGCCTGCACCTGGTGGACAAGGCCAGCGGCAAGGTGGATGGCGCCTGGGAGCTGGACGACAACCTCATGGAGCTGCGCCTGCGCCACCTGCAGCCCAAGCGTGACCTGGAGCTGACCATCGACGCCGGCTTGCGCGGGGTGAACGACGCCCGCCTGGCCAGCGCCAGCGTCAGCCAGCTGCGCACCCGCGACCTGCAGCCCTCGGTGGGCTTCGCCAGCCAGGGCTCGCTGCTGCCCAGCCGCCTTGCCGAAGGCCTGCCGGTGATCGCCCTCAACGTCGACGCCGTGGACGTCGACTTCTTCCGCGTGCGCCCCGCCGAGCTGCCCAAGCTGCTTGCCCGCTGGGGCCGCCGCAGCCAGATGAGCTACTGGGACAGCGACGCCCTGCTGCGCACTGCCGACCTGGTCTACTCCGGGCGTTTCGACCTCAAGCCCGCGCCCAACACCCGCGAGAACCTGCTGCTGCCCATCGCCGGCATCGAGCCGCTGAAACCGGCCGGCGTGTACCTGGCGGTGATGCGCCGCGCCGGCCGCTACAGCTACAGCAACCCCGCCACGCTGTTCACCCTGAGCGACATCGGCCTCTCCGCCCACCGCTTCGGCGGCCGCCTGGATGTCTTCGCCCAGGCTCTGGAGGGCGGCAAGCCCCAGGCCGAGGTGAACCTGCAGCTGCTCGACCCCGAAGGCACCGTGCTGGCCGAGGGCAAGACCGACGACAAGGGCCACCTGCAACTGCCGCTGACCGACAAGGGCCGCGTGCTGGTGGGCCACCAGGGCGACCAGATCAGCCTGCTGCGCCTGGACACGCCGGCCCTGGACCTGTCCGAGTTCGACATCGCCGGCCCGGCCCAGCAACCACTGCAGTTCTTCGTCTTCGGCCCGCGTGACCTCTACCGCCCCGGCGAGACCGTGCTGCTCAACGCCCTGCTGCGAGACCGCGACGGCCACGCCCTGGCGCCCCAGCCGGTGAACGTCGAAGTGCGCCGCCCGGACGACCAGGTCAGCCAGAGCTTCGTCTGGAGCCCCGACGCCAACGGCCTCTACCAGCACCAGCTGGCCCTTTCGGGGGACGCCCCCACCGGCCGCTGGCAATTGCTGATCGACCTCGGCAACGGCCACAAGCAGCTCTACGAATTCCAGGTGGAGGACTTCCTCCCCGAACGCATGGCCCTGGAGATCAAGGGCAGCGACACGCCCCTGGAACCCGGCGACGTCGCCCGCTTCCAGGTGCAGGGGCGCTACCTCTACGGCGCCCCGGCCGCCGGCAACCGCCTCACCGGCCAGCTCTACGTACGGCCGCTGCGCGAAGCGGTGAAGGCACTGCCCGGCTACCAGTTCGGCTCGGTGACCGAAGAGGAGCTGAGCCAGGACGTGGAGCTGGACGAGGTCAAGCTCGACGAAGCCGGCAAGGGCGCCCTGGAGCTGGAAAGCCGCTGGGCCAGCGCCCGCTCGCCGCTGTCGCTGACCCTGCAGGCCAGCCTGCTGGAGTCCGGCGGCCGCCCTGTCACCCGGCGCCTGGAGCAACCGGTGTGGCCCGCCGCCCGCCTGCCCGGCCTGCGCGGCGTGTTCACCGACGACCAGGTGGACATGAACGGCATGGCCGAGGTGGAACTGCTGATCGCCGACCCCGAGGGCAACAAGCTGGCTGCCCAGGGCGTCAAGGTGCGCCTGGTGCGCGAGCGCCGCGACTACTACTGGAGCTACGACGACGACGGCGGCTGGAACTACCACTACAACGAGAAATTCCTCATCAGCGACGAACGCCTGGTGGACGTCGCCGCCAACGGCACCACCCGCGTCAGCTTCCCCGTGCAGTGGGGCCCCTACCGGGTCGAGGTGGAAGACCCGCAGACCGGGATGGTCAGCAGCCTGCGCTTCTGGGCCGGCTACCGCTGGCAGGACAACACCGAGGGCGGCGCCGTGCGCCCCGACCAGGTCAAGCTGGCACTGGACAAGCCCGCCTACAGCGAAGGCGACGTGGCACGCATCAGCGTCACCCCGCCAGCGGCCGGCAGCGGCTACCTGCTGGTGGAGTCCGCCGACGGCCCGCTGTGGTGGCAGAACATCGACGTGCCCGCCGAAGGCCGCACCTTCGAGGTCCCAGTGGGCCGCGAATGGGCCCGTCATGACCTCTACGTCAGCGCCCTGGTGGTGCGCCCCGGCGAGCGCAAGGAGCGGGTCACGCCCAAGCGCGCCGTCGGCCTGCTGCACCTGCCCCTGGAGCGCGCCCCGCGCAAGCTGGCGCTGACCCTGCGCGCCGCCGAGAAGATGCGCCCCAACCAGCCCCTGGCCGTGCACGTGCAAGCGAAGAACGCCGACGGCACCCCGGCGCGCCAGGCCCATGTGCTGGTGGCGGCGGTGGACGCCGGCATCCTCAGCATCACCGACTACGCCACCCCCGACCCCTTCGCCGCGCTGTTCGGCCGCAAGGCCTACGGCGCCGACCAGTTGGACGTGTACGGCCAACTGATCGAAGCCGGCCAGGGGCGCCTCGCCTCCCTGGCCTTCGGCGGTGACGCCGGCCTCGCCGCCGGTGGCAAGCGCCCGCCGAGCAAGGTGCGCCTGGTGGCCCTGCAGAGCGTGCCGGTGACCCTCGACGAGCAGGGGGAGGGCGACGTCAGCCTGGACATCCCCGACTTCAATGGCGAGCTGCGGCTGATGGCCCAGGTGTGGACCGACGAACGCTACGGCATGGCCGAAGGCAAGACCGTGGTGGCCGCGCCGCTGGTGGCCGAACTGGCCGCTCCGCGCTTCCTCGCCGGCGGTGACGAGACCAGCGTCGCCCTCGACCTGACCAACCTCTCCGGCCAGCCCCAGGCCCTCGACGTGAAGCTGGAGGCCGACGGCCTGCTGCGCCTCGCCGAGGCCCCCGCCGGGCAGACCACCCCGCTGCAACTGGCCGACGGCCAGCGCACCACCCTGCGGGTGCCGGTGCGCGCCCTCAGTGGCTTCGGCCAGGGCAGCATCCGCGTCACGGTCAACGGCCTGGCCCTGCCCGGCGAGGCCCTGGCACCGCTGACCCGTGACTGGACCCTGGGCATCCGCCCGGCCTGGCCGGCGCAGACCCGCAGCTTCCGCGCGGTGCTCAAGGGCGACAGCTGGAGCCTGCCCGCCGGCACCCTGGCGGCCTTCGAAACCATCGGCCGCGAGGCCCGGCTGTCGGTGTCCGCGCGCCCGCCGCTGAACATCGCCGAGCACATCCGCGCCCTGCGCGCCTACCCCTATGGCTGCGCCGAGCAGACCACCAGCGGGCTCTACGCCTCGCTCTACCTCGACGCCGCCACCCGCCAGCGCCTGGGCCTGGAGGACGAGCCCGACGAGCAGCGGCGCAAGGCCATCGCCATCGGCATCGGGCGCCTGCTGGGCATCCAGCGCTTCAACGGCAGCTTCGGCCTGTGGAGCAACGAGAGCGACGAGGAACCCTGGCTGACCGCCTACGTCACCGACTTCCTCCAGCGCGCCCGCGAGCAGGGCTTCGACGTGCCCGCCGCCGCCCTCGCCAAGGCCAACGAGCGCCTGCTGCGCTACCTGCAGGACCGCAACCAGATCGACGTGAACTACACCGACAACAGCGACTACAGCCGCTTCGCCGTGCAGGCCTACGCCGGCTACGTGCTGGCCCGCACCCAGCAGGCACCCCTCGGTGCCCTGCGCAGCCTGTTCGAGCGGCGTGCCGAATCGCGCTCGGGCCTGGCCCTGGTGCAACTGGCCGTGGCCCTCAAGGCCATGGGCGACCAGCCCCGCGCCGACCAGGCGCTGGAGGCCGGGCTGGCGGCCCAGGCCGTGCGTGGCGATGGCTGGTACGCCGACTACGGCAGCACCCTGCGGGACGAGGCGCTGATCCTCGCCCTGCTGGAGGAAAGCGGCCTGGCGCCGGATCAGGTCGACGCCCGCCTGTTCCCGCTGTCGGATCGCCTGGCCGGCCGTGACTGGCTGTCGACCCAGGAGCGCAACGCGCTGTTCCTCGCCGGCCGCCACCTGATCGGCAAGCCCGAGCCGGACTGGCAGGCCAGCCTGGACATCGCCGGGCAGGCTCGCACCCTGGACCGCGACCACGCCAACCTGCGCTTCGACGAGCAGGCCCTGGCCGAACCGCTGACCCTCACCAGCCGCAGCCCGGCGCCGCTGTACCAGCGCCTGACCCTGTCCGGCTACCCGACGGAGGCACCGAAGGCGGGCGGCGAGAACCTCTCGATCCAGCGCGACTACCTGGGCCTGGAGGGCAAGCCCGTGGACATCCGCGACCTGCGCAGCGGCCAGCTGGTGCTGGTGCACCTCAGCGTGCAGGCCCGCGAGCGCACCCCCGACGCCCTGGTGGTGGACCTGCTGCCCGCCGGCCTGGAGCCGGAGAACCAGAACCTGGCCCACAGCGCCGCCAGCCTGCAGGACGCCAGCCAGGAAGTGCGCGGCCTGCAGGAGTCCATGCAGGGGGCGGCCATCAAGCACCAGGAGTTCCGCGACGACCGCTACGTGGCCGCCGTGGACGTCAGCGGCTACGACACCACGCACCTGCTCTACCTGGCCCGCGCCGTGACCCCCGGCACCTACCGCGTGCCGCCACCCCAGGTGGAGTCCATGTACCGGCCGCAATGGCAGGCCCTGGGGGATGCGCCGGAGGTGATGGTGATCCACGACCGCTGATGGCCTCGCCCCCGGTCTTGGCGATGCCCTGAAGGCCGGCCCCACCCCCTGCGGTGGCGGGGCCGGCCGTTGTCCGATGCTGCCTGGAGTGCCGTTCGTGTCGTTGCTTTTCACCTGCCACCGTGGCGCCCGCCGCCTGGCGCGGCGCCGCTGGATCAGCGTGCCGCTCCTGCTGCTGGCACTGCTGTGGCTGGCCGACCGCTTGTTCCCGCTGCCACTCCCGGCCGACGACCGCGCGCGGGTGGTGCTGGCCGAGGACGGCACCCCGCTGTGGCGCTTTGCCGACGCCGACGGCGTGTGGCGCTACCCGGTGACCCCGGAGCAGGTCTCGCCCTATTACCTGGAGGCGCTGCTCACCTACGAGGACCGCTGGTTCTACCGCCACCCCGGGGTCAACCCGCTGGCCCTGGGGCGCGCCGCCTGGCAGAACCTCAGCGGCGGCCGGGTGCTCTCCGGCGGAAGCACCCTGTCGATGCAGGTGGCGCGGCTGCTCGACCCCCACCCGCGGACCTTCACCGGCAAGCTGCGCCAGCTGTGGCGCACCCTGCAGTTGGAATGGCACCTGTCCAAGACGCAGATCCTCACCCTCTACCTGGACCGCGCACCCTTCGGCGGCACCCTGCAGGGGGTCGCGGCGGCCAGCTGGGCCTACCTCGGCAAACCGCCGTCGCAGCTGACCCGCGCCGAGGCCGCCTTGCTCGCGGTGCTGCCCCAGGCGCCCAGCCGCTTGCGCCCGGACCGCCACCCCGAGCGCGCCACCGCCGCGCGGGACAAGGTGCTCAAGCGCCTCGCCGAGTACGGCGTGTGGCCCCAGGCGGTGGTGGACGAAGCCCTGCAGGAGCCGGTGCTGCTGGCGCCGCGCCAGGAACCGAACCTGGCGCCGCTGCTGGCGCGGCGGCTGAACCGGCCGGGCAGCCCGCCGCTGATCCGCACCACCGTCGACGCCGCCCTGCAGCGGCGGCTGGAAAGCCTGCTGCTGGGCTGGCGGGCGAAGCTGCCGGAGCGCACCTCGGCGGCGATCCTGGTGGTGGAGCACCCGAGCATGGCGGTGCGCGCCTACCTGGGGTCGGTGGAGCTGGACGACGCCCGCCGCTTCGGCCACGTCGACATGGTCACCTCGCTGCGTTCCCCCGGCTCCACCCTCAAACCGTTCCTCTATGGCCTGGCCCTGGACGCCGGGCTGATCCATTCCGAATCGCTGCTGCAGGACGTGCCGCGCCGCTACGGCGACTACCGCCCCGGCAACTTCTCCTCCGGCTTCAGCGGGCCGGTGGCGGCCAGCGAAGCCCTGGCCACCTCCCTCAACCTGCCGGCCGTGCAGCTGCTGGAGGCCTACGGGCCGAAGCGCTTCGCCGGTGAGCTGCGCAGCGCCGGCCTGCCCCTGGTGCTGCCGGCCGGCGCCGAGCCGAACCTGGCGCTGGTGCTGGGCGGCGCCGGGGCGCGGCTGGAGGACCTGGTAGGCGCCTACGCCGCCCTGGCCCGCCAGGGCCGTGCCGCCCCGCCCCGCCTGCAGCCGGACGAGGGGCTGCGCGAGCGGCGCCTGCTGTCTCCCGGAGCGGCGTGGATCGTGCGGCGCATCCTCGCCGGCCAGTCCCGCCCGGACCTGGACCCCCAGGCCCCGGCGCCGCTGGGCCCGCTGCTGGCCCTGAAGACCGGCACCAGCTACGGCTTCCGCGATGCCTGGGCCATGGGCGTGGGGCCACGCTACCTGGTGGGCGTGTGGATCGGCCGCCCCGACGGCACCCCGGTGCCGGGCCAGTTCGGCCTGGCCTCGGCGGCGCCGCTGCTGATGCAGGTGCACGATGTGCTGCTCAACCGCGACGCCCAGCGCGGCGTGCTGCCCCCGGCGGACCCACGCCCGGACTCGGTGGGCATCGCGGCGATCTGCTGGCCCCTCGGCCAGCCCCTGGCCCGGGACGACCCCAACTGCCGCCGGCCGCGCCTGGCCTGGACCCTCGACGGCACCACCCCGCCGACCCTGCTGGCGGCCGACCAGCCGCTGGGCCTGGGCCTGCGCCAGACCTGGTGGGTGGACGCCCAGGGCCGGCGCACCGCGCCGGGCTGCCCCGGCGCCCAGCCTCGCGAGGTGGCGCTGTGGCCCGCCCCGCTGGAACCCTGGCTGCCCCGGCGCGAACGCCTGGCCGGGCGCCTGCCGCCGCCCTCGCCGACGTGCCCGCCGGTGCTGCTGCCCGGCGCCGCACCGCTGTCCATCGTCGGCCTGCGCGAAGGCGAGCAGGTGCGCCGCCCGGCGGCCAGCGCGGGCCCGCTGCGGGTGCGCCTGTCGAGCCTGGGGGGCAGTGGCCGGCGCTGGTGGTTCCTCGACGGCGCGCCCCTGGGCGAGAGCAGCCCGGACGGCGCCCTGGACGCATGGCCCGGTGACGTGGGGCGCCATCAGCTGAGCCTGCTGGACGAGGCCGGGGCGACCGCTCGTCTGGAGTTCCGGGTGATCGACTAGCCACCGCTCAAGCAACTTGACCCCGCGGTCGAGAAAACAGTGTGGGCGGGCTGCCGGATTGTCCGGCTTCATGTATACAATCCGCCGTCCCGCCCGGCCCCCGTGCATTCGCGCGCGGTCGGGCCCGTAACCGGACAGGCACGTCCGAACGCCTCGCCCCTCCCCAGGAGCCCCACCTGCCCGCCCCGGATCGTGGCGGCTCGCCGGCGTGTGCCGGCGGGGCAGGGCGGTCGCGTGCCTTTCAGCCACACAGTCCCAGGAGACAGGCCCATGCGCCTCTGGCAACGCAGTATCCAATGGCAGTTGATCCTCAGCATGGGCGCGGCCCTGCTGGTGAGCATCCTCATCGTGGTCGGCCTCTACTCGGCGGTGGTCTTCCGCCTGAGCGACCGCTACCTGGTGGGCGAGGCGTTGCCCAAGAGCACCCTGGCCATCCGCAACGACCTGGAGCGGGTGCTGGCCGAGCCGCTGACGGCGGCGCGCTCCCTGGCGGACAACAGCCTGGTCCACGACTGGCTCGGCGCCGGCGAGGACCCGGCACGCCAGGCGGACTTCGTGCGCTACCTGGCCGGCGTGCAGGCGCAGCACAACGCCCTGGTCACCTTCCTGGTCAGCCAGGACAGCGGGCACTACTACACCGGCAAGGGCCTGGACCGCACCCTGACCCGGGGGCCGGCGGAGAACGCCTGGTTCTACGGCTTCCTCGATGGCGGCAAGCCGCGCTCGCTGGACATCGACGTGGACAAGAGCACCCGCCAGCCGACGCTGTTCATCAACCAGCGGGTCAGTGCCGGCGGCCGCACCCTGGGGGTGGCGGGCCTGGGCTACGGCCTGGGGGCGATGTCGGCGATGATCCGCGACTTCCGCTTCGGCAAGAGCGGGCGGGTGTACCTGGTCAGCGCCGACGGCAAGGTGAAGATCCACCCGCAGTCGGACTACAACGACAGCCGCACCCTGGCCGACCTGACCAGCGGTGACGCCGCCCGCGCGCTGCTGGGTGGCCAGGGCCAGGCGGTGCGCTTCGAGCGTGACGGCCAGCCCTTCCTGGCGCTGGCCCAGCCGCTGCAGTCGGTGGACTGGGTGCTGGTGAGCGAGGTGCCCGAGGGCGAGATCTACGCCGAGGCGCGCCAGGCGCTGATCACCACCTGTCTGGTGGGCATCGGCGTGGCGCTGCTCTCGCTGTTGCTGGTGGTGCTGCTGGCCCGTGGGCTGGTGCGGCCGATCCGCCAGGTGACGGCGGCGCTGGTGGAGATCGGCGGTGGCGGTGGCGACCTGACCCGGCGCCTGGACGACAGCCGCGCCGACGAGCTGGGCGACCTGGCGCGAGGCTTCAACCGCTTCCTGGAGAGCCAGCGCGGGCTGATCGCCGACGTGCTCGGCACCAGCCGCAGCCTGCGCGACGCGGTCGGCCAGGTGACCACCGTGGTGGAGAACACCGCCCAGCGCGCCGGCCGCCAGCAGGAGATGACCGACATGGTGGCCACGGCGGTGCACGAGATGGGCCTGACCGTGCAGGAGATCGCCCGCAACGCGGGCAGCGCCGCGCTCAGCTCGCAGAAGGCGCGGGACGAAGCGGTGCAGGCGCGCCAGGTGGTGGGGGATTCCATCCGCCACATCGAGCGCATGTCCGGGGAGATCGGCGAGGCGGCCACGGCGGTCACCGAGCTGGCCGAGCAGGTGGCGTCCATCGACCAGGTGCTGGCGGTGATCCGTGGCATTTCCGAGCAGACCAACCTGCTGGCACTGAACGCCGCCATCGAAGCGGCGCGGGCCGGCGAAATGGGCCGCGGCTTCGCCGTGGTGGCCGACGAGGTGCGCACCCTGGCCAGCCGCACCCAGGCCTCCACCGACGAAATCCAGCAGATGATCCAGCGCCTGAAGAGCGGTGCGGAAACGGCCGTCAGCTCCATGCGCGCCGGGCAATCGGCCACCGGAACCGGCGTCGAGGCCAGCCAGCGCACCGGCCAGTCGCTGTCGGCGATCACCGACCAGGTGGAGGCCATCAGCGACATGAACCATCAGGTGGCGGCCGCCACCGAAGAGCAGTCCTCGGTCACCGAGGAGATCAACCGCAACGTGCAGGGCATCGCCGACCTGGCCGGTGCCACCGCCGGCGAGGTGCGCGGCTGCCGCGAGGAGTGCCAGGCACTCAGCCGGCTGGCCGACGACCTGGCCGGACAGATGGGGCGCTTCCGCCTCTGAGGCGGGGCGGCGGGTGGCGGCCTAGGCGGTCTCCACCCGGTCGCGGCCGTGGCTCTTGGCGCGGTACAGGGCATCGTCCACGCGCTTGAAGAAGGCCTCGGCACTGGCGTCGTGCTGCGGGTCGAAGCAGCCGACGCCCAGGCTGGTGGTCATCGGCAGGGTGTGCCCGTCATAGGTCAGGCCCTCGCGGGCCAGGGCGCTGCGGAAGCTCTCGCCCAGTTGCACGGCCTGCTCCCGCGTGGTGCCGGGCATCAGCACGCCGAATTCCTCGCCACCCAGGCGCAGCAGGGCGTCGCTGTCACGGCGGAACACCTGGCGCATGCGCTCGGCGAACTGCTCCAGGCAGCGGTCGCCGGCGGCGTGGCCGTACTCGTCGTTGATGCGCTTGAAGAAGTCGATGTCCAGCAGCACCAGCGACAGCGGCGAGCCCTCGCGGGCGGCGTGGGCGACCATGGCCGGGAACAGGTTGTTGAACTGGTGGCGGTTGCCCAGCAGGGTCAGCCCGTCGGTGCGGCTGAGGGCGTCCAGGCGCTGGCGCTGCAGCAGCAGCTCCATCTCCAGGTTCAGGGTGCCCTGGTACTCGCGGTGGCTGCGGTTGAGGGCCAGCAGCAGGTAGCTGAGGTAGAAGGCCAGGGTCACCAGCTCGGCGGTGAGCCGCTCGGGGGAAAGCAGCATGGCGGCCAGGCCCGGCAGGTACAGCAGCATCAAGGCGAGGATGGCCCAGGCCCGGCGCATGGCGAAGTTGAAGGCCATGGCGGTGCCGAAGGCGACGGTGCTGAGGGTGCCGATGATGCGGGCGTCCCGGTAGTCGGGCGTGAGGATCATGTAGGCGTGGGCCAGGCCCCAGGCCAGGCAGGTGAGCAGGATCAGCCCCCAGTGGGTGTCCAGCCAGCGCTTGAGCTGCGCCTGGCTGGCGGCCGCGCCCGGGCAGTGACGGAGGCGCGCCACCAGCAGGGCGCCGAACAGCAGGGTGCCGCCCAGGCCCAGCAGCAGGTGCTCGCCGGGGGCGGCGCTGAAGGCCCAGGCAATGGTCCAGGCCAGCAGGTAGTAGAGGCCGCCAAGGCGGGTTCGGGTGCGGGTGTCCTGGATCTCGCGCCAGAGCGGGAAGGTCTCCGGCTGGTGGGGCAGCTCTGTGTCAGTCATGCGTTGTGATCACAAATACGGCTGGTGGGCAGAGCTTACCCGGTTCCGCATTGACATCAACTGGCCACTGTCCTGGCCGACCTTTGTCTGACGGCCGGTCAGCCGCGGCGGATCATCCACACGCCGGCGATGATCAGGCCCAGGCCGGCCAGCTTGCCGACGCTGATGGGCGCCTCGCGGTAACCGGCCCAGCCGAAGTGGTCGAGCGCCAGGGCCATGCTCAGTTGCCCGGCGAGCACCAGCACCATGAACAGCAGCGCGCCGATGCGTGGCCCGGCGAAAGCGGCGGTGGCGATGAACACGGCCCCCAGCAGGCCGCCGCTCCAGTGCCACCAGGTGAGGCCCTTGAGCGCGGTGAAACTGGGCAGTTCGCGTTGCGCGGCGGCGACGATGAACAGCGCCACCGTGCCCACCAGGAAGGAGATCAGCGCCGCGCTCATGACGCTGGAGACCTGCCTGGCCAACTGGCCATTGATGCCCGCCTGGAGCGGGAGGAAGGAACCGGCGACGAAGGGCAGGGCAAGCAGCCACCAGGCATTGGGCATGGGGGAATCTCCTGAAACGAAGGGGGCGGCGATTATGCCGCCGCCCCCCGGTCGCTGTCTCAGATCAGGGCCACTGCATCTCGCCCTTGAGCACCTTGGCGCTCAGTTCCAGGTCTTCCACGCCGTGCAGGTCGGGGTAGCGCTTCTTCATCGCGGCCACCAGGGCCTTGGCGTCCTTGGTGCGGGGCAGCTCCTGCTCCAGGGCCTTGAGGTAGTCACGGGTGAACTGCAGGTCGCCCAGGCCCTTGGCCGGTTCGCCCAGGTAGTGGCCGGGGACCACGCGTTGCGGTTGCAGCGCTTCCAGGGCGTCCAGCGCGCCGACCCAGTTGCGGCGGGATTCGACGGTCTGCGAGTCGGCGGTCCATACGTGCATGTTGCCGCTGACCAGTACGCCACCCAGCACGGTGCGCAGGGACGGCACCCAGAGGCTGGTGTGGCTCGGGTCCGGACCGTCCAGGCCGATCACGCGGATGCGCTCGCCTTCCAGGGTCAGGCTGTCGCCCTGCAGCGGCTGCGGCACCACCAGGTTGCGCGGCGCGCCGTCCTTGAGGATCGGGCCCCAGTGGGCCAGCTTCAGGTCCTTGGTGGCCTGGATGTGGGCGATGGTCTGCGGGGTGGCCAGCACCTTGGCGTCCGGGAAGGCGCGCAGCAGGGTGTCCAGGCCGAAGTAGAAGTCCGGGTCGCCGTGGCTGATGAAGATGGTGGTCAGGCGGCGGCCGCTGGCCTGGATGCGCTTGACCAGGTCATCGGCCTGGTGGCTGGAGAACTGCGCGTCCACCAGCAGGGCGTCCTTCTCGCCCAGCAGCAGGGAGGAGCTGACCGGGAACACGGCCTGCTCGCCGGGGTTGTAGACCTGCAGTTCCAGGGGTTGCTGGGCCAGGGCGCTGCCGGCGGCGGCGCTGAGCAGGGCGCCGGCCAGCAGGCGGCGGATGAGAGCGAACGGGGCCATGGTGGGCTACCTCGGTGAGTGGGTGACGGCGTGCAGGATAGTTGCGTGATAGACGGCAAAAAACGCCATAATCCGCGCTTCTTTGTTGCACATAGCGAGCATAGACATGGATCGGATCACTGCCATGCGGGTCTTCGTCGAAGTGGTGGAGCGGGGCAGCCAGACCGCCGCCGCCGATGCCCTGGACATGTCGCGGGCGATGATCTCGCGCTACCTCGCCGCGCTGGAGGAGTGGGCCGGCGCGCGCCTGCTGCACCGCAGCACCCGGCGCCTGAGCCTGACCGGCACCGGCGAGCAGATGCTGCCGCAGTGCCGGGAGGTCTGCGCCCTGGCCGAGTCCATGCAGAGCCTCGGGCGTGACCACCGCGAGGCGCCCAGCGGCCGCCTGCGGGTCACCTGCAGCCAGTCCTTCGCCCAGGCCTGGCTGGTGCACGAGATCGGCCGCTTCCAGCAGCAGTATCCGGCCGTGGGCATCGACCTGCTGGTGAACAGCCAGGCGGTCAACCTGATCGAGGAACGCATCGACCTGGCCCTGCGCATCACCAACCAGCTCGACCCCAACCTCATCGCCCGGCGCCTCGGCACCTGCCGCTCGGTGGTCTGCGCCACCCCAGCCTACGTCGCCCGCCACGGCCTGCCGCGTACCCCCGAGGACCTGGTGCGCCATGACTGCCTGACCTATTCCTACTTCGGTCGCAGCCTGTGGACCTTCTTCCGCGACGGCGAGCCCAGCGCCGTTCCGGTCAGCGGCCGGCTCAGCGCCAACGAATCCATGGTGCTGCTGGAGGCCACCCTGGCGGGGCAGGGCATCAGCCTGCAACCGCGCTACTCGGTGGCCGCCCTGGTGCGCAGCGGCGACCTGGTGCAGCTGCTGCCCGACCACGAACCCCAGGTGCTCGGCATCTACGCCCTCTACGGCAGCCGCCGGCAGATGCCCCACGCCCTGCGCCTGCTCCTCGACCACCTCGCCGAACGCCTGCAGGACGACACCGACTGGGATGCGTGAAGCCCAGCGGCTTCAGGAATCTCGAAGTCCCTCACCCGGAGCCCGTCACGATGGGCTTCGCACAGCTCAGCCCATCCTACGGATGGAGCGGCACCGTAGGATGCGGTGAGCTCGGCGAACCGCATCGATCCGTCAGGGATGTGAGAGGCCGAGGTCTTCAGCGGCCCATTAGCGTGGCGTTGGTGGATCGATCCCGCACGCCATCCCGATGGGCTTCGCACAGCTCAGCCCATCCTACGGACGGGGCGGAATCGTAGGATGCGGTGAGCTCGGCGAACCGCATCGATGTTGAAAGTGCTCCCACAGGGTGCAGCCAAACAGCTTCAGGCATCGGTCGTAGGGTGGGCCGGGCGGCGTTCCGCTTCAGCCCACCGGCGTCTATCCGCGCCGCCGAGAATCTCGAAGCCCCTCACAACCGCGCCGCCAGCTCGGCGCCTTCGCGGATGGCGCGCTTGGCGTCGAGTTCGCCGGCGCGGCGGGCGCCGCCGATGAGGTGCAGGCGCAGGTGGTCGGAGCCCTGCACCGGGTGCAGGTCGCGCACGGGTTCCTGGCCGGCGCAGATCACCACGTTATCCACAGGCAGCACCTGCTCGCGTCCGTCGTGGCGGATGTGCAGGCCGTCGTTGTCGACGCGCAGGTAGTCCACCCCGCCCAGCATCCGCGCGCCCAGGCGTTGCAGGTGGGCGCGGTGGATCCAGCCGCTGGTCTTGCCCAGCCCCCGACCGAGGGGCGCCGGCTTGCGTTGCAGCAGCCACAGCTCCCGCTGCGGCTGCAGGGCGAGCGGCGGAACCAGCCCGCCGGGCGTGGAGCCTTGCAGGTCGATGCCCCACTCGGCACGCCAGCGCGCCGGGTCCGGCGTGTGCGGCTGCAGCAGGAAGGCCGCCAGGTCGAAGCCGATGCCACCGGCCCCCACCAGCGCCACCCGTTCGCCCACCGGCGCGCCCAGCAGCACCTCGGCGTAGCTGAGCACCTTGGGGTGTTCGCCGCCCGGCAACGCCAGTGCGCGGGGGCGCACCCCGGTGGCCACCACCACCTCGTCGTAATGGCCGCTCAGCTCGCCGGGGCCGATGCGGCGGTTCAGCACCAGCTCCACCCCCAGCTCCGCCAGGCGGGTGCGGAAGTAGCGCAGCGTCTCGTCGAACTCCGCCTTGCCGGGGATACGCCGGGCCAGGTTGAACTGCCCACCGATCTCGGCCGCCGCCTCGAACAGCGTCACCCGGTGCCCGCGCTCGGCGGCCACGCAGGCGGCGGAAAGCCCCGCCGGCCCGGCACCGACCACGGCGATGCGCTTGGGCTGGCGGGTGCGGCGGTAGCGCAGCTCGGTCTCGAAACCGGCCCGTGGGTTGACCAGGCAACTGGCGCGGCGGTTGGCGAAGGCGTGGTCCAGGCAGGCCTGGTTGCAGGCGATGCAGGTGTTGATCGCCTCGGGCCGGCCCGCCGCCGCCTTGGCGACGAACTGCGGGTCGGCCAGCAGCGGCCGGGCCATGGACACCAGGTCCGCCTGGCCGTCGGCGATCAGCGCCTCGGCCAGTTCCGGGGTGTTGATGCGGTTGCTGGCCACCACCGGCACCCGCAGCACGCGCCGCAGCCGTGCGCTGACCTCGGCAAAGGCCCCGCGCGGTACCGAAGTGACGATGGTGGGCACCCGCGATTCGTGCCAGCCGATGCCGGTGTTGAGCAGGTCGATGCCGGCCTCCTGCAGCGCCAGGGCGATCTGCTGCACCTCTTCGGCGGTGTTGCCGCCCTCCACCAGGTCCAGCAGCGACAGGCGGAAGCCGATGGCGAAGCCGTCCCCGGCCATGCGGCGGATGCGCCGGACGATCTCCACCGCTAGGCGCATGCGGTTTTCCAGCGAGCCGCCCCAGCGGTCGCGGCGCTGGTTGGTGCGCGGGCAGAGGAACTGGTTCAGCAGGTAGCCCTCGCTGCCCATGATCTCCACCCCGTCGTAGGCCGCCGCCTTGGCCAGCCTCGCGCAGCGCACGAAGGCCCGCAGGGTGCGCTCGATGCCCCGCTCGCTCAGCTCGCGCGGGGCGAACCAGCTGATGGGGGACTTCAGCGGCGAGGCCGACACCACCAGCGGGTGATAGCCGTAGCGCCCGGCATGCAGGATCTGCAGCAGGATGCGCCCGCCCTCGGTGTGCACCGCCTGGGTCAGGCGACGGTGGGCCGGCACTTCCAGGCCGCGGGTCAGGCTGCTGCCGAAGGGCAGCAGCCAGCCTTCCCGGTTGGGCGCGAAGCCGCCGGTGATGATCAGCCCGACGCCACCCCGCGCCCGCTCCCGGTAGTAGGCCGCCAGCTTGTCGAAGTCCCGCAGGCGGTCTTCCAGGCCGGTGTGCATGGAGCCCATCACCACGCGGTTGCGCAGGTGCAGCGGGCCGACGTGCAGGGGCGAGAGCAGGTGGGGATAGGCTGTGTTCATGGCGGACCGGGGCGGGGAGAAGGGCCTTCACCATAGGAAGTTGCGCCCGGCGGGATAACGGCCCGGTTGACGTGCCGCTCGGGCATTTCGGTCAAACCATTGCTCTGGATCCATGCGCGGAGCGGTTCGCTTGACTAAGCTTCCGGGGCTGAAGAGTCGCCGAAGAGCGACTCCCTTGCCTGATGCAGGAGAACCCACGATGGACATGAACCGTCGACAGTTCTTCAAGGTCTGCGGTGTAGGCCTTGGAGGATCGAGCCTGGCGGCGCTGGGGATGGCACCCCCGGTCGCCTTCGCCGACCAGGTGCGCCATTTCAAGCTGGCGCGAACCGTCGAAACCCGTAACACCTGCCCCTACTGCTCGGTCGGCTGCGGCCTGATCATGTACAGCCAGGGCGATGCGTCGAAGAACGTGGCGCAGAACATCATCCACATCGAGGGCGACGCGGACCACCCGGTCAACCGCGGCACCCTCTGCCCGAAAGGCGCCGGCCTGCTGGACTTCGTCCACAGCCCCAACCGCCTGAAGTACCCCGAGGTCCGCGAAGCCGGCTCCAGCGAGTGGAAGCGCATCGAATGGGACGAGGCGCTCGACCGCATCGCCCAGCTGATGAAAGCGGACCGCGATGCCCACTTCGTGGCCAGGAACGACGCCGGACAGACGGTCAACCGCTGGCTCACCACCGGTTTCCTCGCCGCGTCGGCATCAAGCAACGAAGCCGGCTACATCACCCACAAGGTGGTGCGTTCACTGGGCATGCTGGGGTTCGATAACCAAGCACGTGTCTGACATGGCCCGACGGTGGCAGGTCTTGCCCCGACGTTTGGCCGTGGCGCCATGACCAACCACTGGACCGACATCAAGAATGCCGATCTGGTGCTGATCATGGGCGGCAACGCTGCCGAAGCCCACCCCTGTGGCTTCAAATGGGTGACCGAAGCGAAGGCCCACAACAAGGCCCGGCTGATCGTGGTCGACCCGCGTTTCACGCGCTCGGCTTCCGTGGCCGACTACTACGCACCCATCCGTACCGGGACCGACATCGCGTTCCTGGGGGGGCTGATCAACTACCTGATCACCACCAACCAGATCCAGCACGAGTACGTCCGGCACTACACCGATGCGTCGTTCATCGTGAACGAAGGCTTCAGCTTCGAAGACGGCCTGTTCAACGGCTACGACGAGGCCAAGCGCGCCTACCCGGACAAATCCGCCTGGAGCTACGCCAAGGGCGAGGACGGCTACGCCCGCGTCGACCCGACGCTGGAAGACCCGCGCTGCGTGTTCCAGCTGATGAAGAAGCACTACAGCCGCTACACGCCCGAGGTGGTCAGCCGAACCTGCGGCACCCCGCCCGAGCAGTTGCAGAAGGTCTGGAGCCAGATCGCCGAGACCTCCGCGCCCGGCAAGGTCATGACCATCATGTACGCCCTCGGCTGGACGCAGCACTCGGTGGGCTCGCAGATCATCCGCACCGGCGCCATGGTGCAGCTGCTGCTGGGCAACATCGGCATGCCCGGTGGCGGGATGAACGCCCTGCGCGGCCACTCCAACATCCAGGGCCTGACCGACCTGGGGCTGCTTTCCAACTCCCTGCCGGGCTACCTGACCCTGGCCGGCGACGCCGAGCAGGACTACGCCGCCTACATCGCCAAGCGCGCCGCCAAGCCCGCGCGGCCGGGGCAGCTGTCCTACTGGCAGAACTACGGCAAGTTCCACGTCAGCCTGATGAAGGCCTGGTTCGGCAAGTCCGCCACCGCCGAGAACAACTGGTGCTACGACTGGCTGCCCAAGCTCGACGTGCCGGCCTACGACGTGCTGCGCTACTTCGACCTGATGCACCAGGGCAAGGTCAACGGCTACTTCTGCCAGGGCTTCAACCCCATCGCCTCGTTCCCCAACAAGGGCAAGGTGGTGGAGAGCCTGGCCAAGCTGAAGTACCTCGTAGTGATGGACCCGCTGGCCACCGAGACGTCCGAGTTCTGGCGCAACGCCGGCGAGTACAACGACGTCGACACCGCCAGCATCCAGACCACCGTGTTCCGCCTGCCCACCACCTGCTTCGCCGAAGAGGACGGCTCCCTGGTCAACAGCGGGCGCTGGCTGCAGTGGCACTGGAAAGGCGCCGAGCCGCCGGGCCAATGCCGCACCGACATCGCCATCATGGGCGCACTGTTCCACCGCCTGCGCGCGGCCTACACCCGCGACGGCGGCGCCTTCCCCGACCCCATCCTGGGGCTGGACTGGAACTACCTGCGCCCCGACGAGCCGGCCCCGGACGAGATCGCCCGCGAGTTCAACGGCAAGGCCCTGGCCGACCTCAACGACCCGGCCACGGGCGCACCGCTGCTCAAGGCCGGCGAGCAACTGCCCGGCTTCGCCCTGCTGCGTGACGACGGCAGCACCGCCAGCGGCTGCTGGATCTTCGCCGGCTGCTGGACCGCCGCCGGCAACCAGATGGCCCGCCGCGACAACGCCGACCCCTACGCCATGGGCCAGACCCTCGGCTGGGCCTGGGCCTGGCCGGCCAACCGGCGCATCCTCTACAACCGCGCCTCGGCCGACCCCAACGGGCAACCCTGGGACCCGAAGAAGAAGCGCCTGGTGTGGTGGAACGGCAAGGCCTGGGGCGGCACCGACGTGCCCGACTACAAGCCCGACGTGCCGCCGGAGCAGGGCATGAACCCGTTCATCATGAACCCCGAGGGCGTAGCGCGATTCTTCGCCCTCGACAAGATGAACGAAGGGCCCTTCCCCGAGCACTACGAGCCGTTCGAGACGCCCATCGGCCGCAACCCGCTGCACCCGGAGAACCGCAAGGTCACCAGCAACCCCGCCGCCCGCCTGTTCCCGGGGGACCGCGAGATGCTCGGCACCGCCGACGAGTTCCCCTATGCGGCGACCACCTACCGCCTCACCGAGCACTTCCACTTCTGGACCAAGCACTGCCGGCTGAACGCCATCGCCCAGCCCGAGCAGTTCGTCGAGATCGGCGAAGCGCTGGCGCGGGAGCTGGGCATCGTTGCCGGCGAGCGGGTCAAGGTGTCGTCCCAGCGGGGCTACATCAAGGCGGTGGCCGTGGTCACCAAGCGCATCCGCCCGCTCGAGGTGGACGGCAAGACCGTCCACCAGATCGGCATCCCGCTGCACTGGGGCTTCTCCGGCGTGGCGCGCAACGGCTACCTGACCAACACGCTGACGCCCTTCGTCGGGGATGGAAACACCCAGACGCCGGAGTTCAAGTCGTTCCTGGTCAAGCTGGAAAAGGCATAGGAGCAGCGCCATGGCCTCACAAGACATCATTGCCCGCTCCGCCACCACCACGCCCAGCCCGTCCGTACGGCAACTGGGCGAGGTGGCCAAGCTGATCGACGTGTCCAAGTGCATCGGCTGCAAGGCCTGCCAGGTCGCCTGCTCCGAATGGAACGACCTGCGCGACGAGGTCGGCCACAACCACGGGGTGTACGACAACCCCATGGACCTGACGGCCGACTCCTGGACGGTCATGCGCTTCACCGAGCACGAGCCCGAGGAGAACAAGCTGGAGTGGCTGATCCGCAAGGACGGCTGCATGCACTGCGCCGAACCCGGCTGCCTCGCAGCCTGCCCGAGCCCCGGCGCGATCATCCAGTACGCCAACGGCATCGTCGACTTCAACCAGGACAAGTGCATCGGCTGCGGCTACTGCGTCACCGGCTGCCCCTTCAACATCCCGCGCATCTCGCAGAAGGACCACAAGGCGTACAAGTGCACCCTGTGTTCCGACCGCGTGTCCGTCGGGCTGGAACCGGCCTGCGTGAAGACCTGCCCCACCGGGGCCATCGTCTTCGGCACCAAGGAGGCCATGAAGGAGCACGCCGCCGAGCGCATCGTCGACCTCAAGTCGCGCGGCTACGACAACGCCGGGCTGTACGACCCGCAGGGCGTCGGCGGCACCCACGTCATGTACGTGCTGCACCACGCCGACAAGCCCGCGCTCTACGCCGGCCTGCCCGAGGCGCCTGCCATCAGCCCGCTGGTCGGGTTGTGGAAGGGCATCACCAAGCCCCTCGGCCTGCTGGCCATGGGCGCGGTGGCGCTGTTCGGCTTCTTCCACTACGTGCGGGTCGGCCCCAACCGCGTGGAAGAGGACGAAACGCCCCCCAGCGAGCCGGCGGTGCACAAGGTCGACCCCTCGGTCCACGAGTTCGACCCCAGGGCGCCGCGTTGACAGACAACCCCCTCGCCCAGCGGGCGAGGGCCGGTCAGGGGCGCAGGGACGCGCCCCCGGGTTACGGAGTACGACATGAACAAAGACATCCAGCGCTACACCGCCTCCGAGCGCAGCAACCACTGGGCGGTGGCCATCCTGTTCTTCCTCGCCGGGCTTTCCGGCCTGGCCCTGTTCCACCCCTCGCTGTTCTGGCTCACCCACCTGTTCGGCGGCGGCCCCTGGACGCGCATCCTGCACCCCTTCATGGGCGTGGCGATGTTCCTGTTCTTCAGCGTCCTGGCCCTGCGTTTCGCCCACCACAACCGCTGGGAGAAGGGCGACGGCCAATGGCTGCGGCAGATGAAGGACGTCATCAACAACCGTGAGGACCGGCTCCCCGAAGTCGGCCGCTACAACGCCGGGCAGAAGATCCTCTTCTGGGTCCTGCTGGCCTCCATGATCACCCTGCTGCTCACCGGCATCGTCATCTGGCGCCAGTACTTCAGCCACTTCTTCGGCATCGACCTGATCCGCCTCGCCGCCCTGCTGCACGCCTTCGCCGCCTGGGTGCTGATCCTCAGCATCCTCGTGCACATCTACGCCGGCATCTGGGTCAAAGGCTCCATCGGCGCCATGCTCCACGGCTGGGTCAGCCGGGGCTGGGCGCGCAAGCACCATGGCGCCTGGTTCAAATCCATCGAGAAGGGCGACGGCAAGCACTGACCTCGCCCCATCCAGCACCTTCACAAGGAGTCCTGCGTGTCAGGCCAATTGCTCGAACCGGAACAGATCGCCGCAGCGGCGAACATCCCGCCCTTCCTCCACCTGCCGCAGCGCGACCTCTTCGCCACCCGCGCCGAACGCCTGCGCCAGCTCGCCGACGGCCACCCGCTGGCCGCCTACCTGCTGCTGATCGCCGACCTCTGCGAGGCCCAGCAGCGCGTGCTCGACAACCCGCCCGCGCTGCCCGGCCCCGCACCGGAAGCCGTCGCCCGCAGCCGCGAGCACCGCATGCCGCCGCTGCCCTTCGAAACCCTGGTGCGCGCCGACGGCTGGCTGGCCGCCGTGGATGCCCTGCTGGACCAACTGCCGGCCCCCGGCAACCCCGCCGTCGCCGCCGCCCTCCAGCAGCTGCGCCAGGCCGACGCCGGCCAGCGCAAGGCCTGGGGCATCAGCCTGCTCAGCGGCCAGTTCGACCTGCTGCCGCCCGCCGTCGTCCCCTTCCTCGGGGGCGCCCTGCAGGTCGCCTTCAGCCACTGGCTGCTGGCACTGCCCGAGGGCAGCGTGCAGGACGGCGAAGCCAAGGTGGTCTGCCCCGCCTGCGGCTCCCCGCCCGTGGCCGGCATGGTCCGCCACCTCGGCCAGCACAACGGCCTGCGCTACCTCAGCTGCTCCCTGTGCAGCTGCGAATGGCACTACGTGCGGGTCAAGTGCAGCCACTGCCAGGAGAGCAAGCGCCTGGCCTACCTCAGCGTCGAACGCGACGACCGCCCGGCCGACAAGGCTCCCCTGCGCGCCGAGACCTGCCCCAGCTGCCAGGGCTACCTCAAGCACTGCTACCTGGAGCACGACAGCCACGCCGACGCCCAGGCCGACGACCTCGCCAGCCTCGACCTCGACCTGCGCCTGGCGGAGGAGGGGTATCTGCGACGTGCGCCGAACCTGTTGCTCGCGCCTGGGAGCGAATGAGCACCTAGACTCAGCAACCAACCCCAATGGACTCGGCCGGCCACGGGAGGGTACGCGATGACGATGGCGGGACGCGCTCGAATCAGGCATTGCCCCAGCGCAATCCCTTGCCAACCGCGCTACCGAACCCGCACGCGCTAACCCGGACGCCGCTCAAGGAATCCCCCATGTCAGCCCCTCGTCTACCCTCCGTCGACCGCCTGCTGCGCAGCCCCGCCTGCACGCCGCTGCAGCAGCGCTACGGCCGCGAGCCCCTGTTGAAAACCCTGCGCGACCTGCTCGACGAACTGCGCGAGCCCGCACGCCAGGGCCAGCTCGCCGCCATCGAACTCAGCGAAGCCGTGCTCGCCGGCCGTGCCGGCGAACGCCTCGCCGCCTGGCACGCCAGCCGCGTGCGCCGGGTGTTCAACCTCACCGGCACCGTGCTGCACACCAACCTCGGCCGCGCCCTGCTGCCCGAGGAGGCCATCGAAGCCATCACCCTGGCCGCCCGCTACCCGCTCAACCTCGAATTCGACCTCGCCAGCGGCAAGCGTGGCGACCGCGACGACCTCATCACCGGCCTCATCCGCGAGCTGACCGGCGCCGAGGCCGTCACCGTGGTCAACAACAACGCCGCCGCCGTGCTGCTCGCCCTCAACAGCCTCGGCGCACGCAAGGAAGGGGTCATCAGCCGGGGCGAACTGATCGAGATCGGCGGCGCCTTTCGCATCCCCGACATCATGGCCCGCGCCGGTGTGAAGCTCGTCGAGGTGGGCACCACCAACCGCACCCACGCCAAGGACTACGAGGCCGTCATCAGCGCCCGCACCGGCCTGCTCATGCGCGTGCACACCAGCAACTACAGCGTCCAGGGCTTCACCGCCAGCGTCGCCACCCCCGACCTCGCGCGCATCGCCCACGCCCACGGGCTGCCCCTGCTGGAAGACCTCGGCAGCGGCACCCTGGTGGACCTCACCCGCTGGGGCCTGCCCAAGGAACCCACCGTGCAGGAAGCCCTGCGCGACGGCGCCGACATCGTCACCTTCAGCGGCGACAAGCTCCTCGGCGGCCCCCAGGCCGGGCTCATCCTCGGCAGCAAGGAACTCATCGGCCGCATCAAGAAGAACCCCCTCAAGCGCGCCCTGCGGGTAGACAAGCTCACCCTCGCCGCGCTGGAAGCCGTGCTCGCCCTCTACCGCGACCCCGAGCGCCTCGCCGAACGCCTCACCACCCTGCGCCTGCTCAGCCGGCCGCAGCCCGACATCCTCGCCCAGGCCCAGCGCCTCGCCGCGCCCCTGGCCACCCAGCTCGGCGCCACCTGGCAGGTCAGCGTCGAGCCCGCCCTGGGCATGATCGGCAGCGGCGCCCAGCCCGTCGCCCGCCTGCCCAGCGCCGCCCTCTGCCTGCGCCCGCAGCAGCCCAAGCGCCTGCGCGGCCGCGCCCTGCGGCAACTGGAGGAAAGCCTGCGCACCCTGCCCATCCCGGTGATCGGCCGCCTCGACGACGACGCCCTCTGGCTCGACCTGCGCCAGCTCGACGACGAGCCCGCCTTCCTCGCCCAACTGCCCCACCTCGACGGAGCCCTGCCGTGATCGTCGGAACCGCCGGCCACATCGACCACGGCAAGACCGCCCTGCTCACCGCCCTTACCGGCCAGCAGGGCGACCGCCGGCCCGCCGAGCGCGAGCGCGGCATCACCATCGACCTCGGCTACCTCCACGCCGACCTCGGCGACGGCCAGAGCACCGCCTTCATCGACGTGCCCGGCCACGAACGCTTCGTCCACAACATGCTCGCCGGCGCCTGCGGCATCGACCTGTTGCTGCTGGTGGTGGCCGCCGACGACGGCGTCATGCCGCAAACCCGCGAGCACCTCGCCATCGTCGAATTGCTCGGCATCCGCCGCGCCCTGGTGGCCCTCACCAAGATCGACCGCGTCGAGCCCGCGCGCATCGCCCAGGTCCGCACCGAAATCGCCGCCCTGCTGACCCCCGGCCCCTTTGCCGGCGCCCCGGTGTTCCCGGTGGACAGCCTCGGCGGCCAGGGCATCGACGCCCTGCGCCAGGCCCTGCTGGGCGAGTCCCTGCTGGCCGCCACCCGCCGCGACGACGGCTTCTTCCGCCTGCCCATCGACCGCGCCTTCAGCGTCTCCGGCGCCGGCGTGGTCGCCACCGGCACCGCCTTCGCCGGGCAGGTGCGCATCGGCGACGAACTGGTGCTCAGCCCCTCCGGGCGCCTGCTGCGGGTGCGTGGCCTGCACAGCCGCAACCAGCAGGTGGAGAGCGCCCGCGCCGGCCAGCGGGTCGCCATCAACCTTGCCGGCGAGCGCCTCGCCGTCGACGACCTGCACCGGGGCGACTGGCTGCTGGCGCCGGCCCTCGCCGCGCCCACCACCCGCCTCGACATCGACCTGCACCTGCTGCCCGGCGAGCCCCATCCGCTCGCCCACTGGACGCCGGTGCACGTCCACCTCGGCGCCCAGGACGTCACCGGCCGCGTCGCCCTGCTGCAAGGCAACAGCCTCGCCCCCGGCCAGCAGGCCTTCGCCCAGGTGCTGCTCAACGCCCCCGCCCACGCCGTGCACGGCGACCGGCTGGTGCTGCGCGACCAGTCCGCCCAGCGCACCCTCGGCGGCGGCCGCGTCCTCGACCCCTTCGCCCCCGCGCGCAACCGCCGCAGCACCGAACGCCTCGCCCAGCTCCAGGCCCTGCGCAGCGCAAGCCTGGAACAGGCACTGCCGGCCCTGCTCGACGCCGCCGACAACGGCCTCTACCCACAACTGCTCGAACGCCAGTTCAACCGCCCCCGCAGCGGCTGGCAGCTGCCGCCCGACACCCTGCAGATCGACACCCGCCTCGGCCCCCGGCTGTTCACCCGCGCCCGCTGGCAGGCCCTGGAAAACCGCCTGCTGGACGGCCTCGCGCGCTTCCACGCCGAGCAGCCCGACGAACTCGGCCCCGACCGCGACCGCCTGCGCCGCTATGCCCTGTCGGAACTGGAGCGCCCGGTCTTCATCGCCCTGCTGGAACAGCTCATGGTGCGCGAGGCCGTCCAGTCCAGCGGCCCCTGGCTGCACCTGCCCGGCCACCGCGTACAGCTCAACGACGCCGACGAAGCCCTGCGCCAGCGTATCTGGCCGCTGCTGGAGGCCGGCCGCTACGACCCGCCATGGGTCCGCGACCTGGCCCGCGAACTGAACGTGGACGAAAGCGCCATGCGCCTGCTGCAACGCAAGCTCGCCCGCCTCGGGCACCTGCACCAGGTGGTGAAAGACCTCTTCTACCCCGACGCCACCCTGCGCGAACTCGCCCAGCACGCCCGCCAGCTGCAGGCCGCCCACGGCACCATCAAGGCCGCCCACTGGCGCGACCGCATCGGCCTCGGCCGCAAGCGCAGCATCCAGCTGCTGGAGCACTTCGACCGCATCGGCTACACCCGCCGCATCGGCGACGAACGCAAGATCCGCGAAGACTCCGCCCTGGCCCTGCTCACCCCCTAGCCCCC
This sequence comes from Pseudomonas sp. SLBN-26, assembly GCF_006715895.1. NCBI lineage: Bacteria > Pseudomonadati > Pseudomonadota > Gammaproteobacteria > Pseudomonadales > Pseudomonadaceae > Pseudomonas > Pseudomonas sp. SLBN-26. The sequence goes on along the minus strand of NZ_VFOB01000001.1, from coordinate 3,591,163 downwards.
GGCGCACCGCGAGCGCCCCGGCCGGCAAGGCCTGTAGGACGCACCGCGCCGGGCACACTGGCGGCCTGATGGGCGACGACGTCGCCCCGCCCGGTGAAGGAGCCAAAGGATGAAACCCTGGATCGTCGGGGCCGTGGATGCGGCCCTGTTCCTGTTCGGCTGGAGCGCCATCGCCCTGGCAGCCGCCCCTGACGCACAGGCCGCGCTGCTGTTCTCCGCCTGCTGGCTGCTGCCCGTTTCCATCGCCGTGTGGGCACTGGGCACCCGCCAGGCCCGCGCCATCCTGGCCGGCCGGGGTGGGCTACGCCGTGCGGCGTGGGAGGGGTTCTGCTGGGGCGCGGGGCTTGGGCTGGCCGTCGTACTGCTCAGCAACGCCCCGGATGCCCTGGCGGCGGGTGGCGCGTTGGAGGGGCAGCCGTTGTTCAGTGGGCATACGGCGCGGTTTCTGCTGTATGGCTGGCCGTTCTATTTGGTGACGGGGGTTCTGGGGGGTGGTCATGCGGTGGGCTTTCATGTGCTCAACGCATGGCTGCTTCGGTAGGTAGCGCTTGGGAAAGTTAATAAGGTAGTAACGCTCGGTTTATACCGCCAGCTAGGGCTTGAGTGGGTAGATTTCACCGTCATCGCCTTGAACTTTTGCGCCGAGAATTTTAGATATCTTTACGAGTTTATTGATGGCGTTTTCGGATGGGTCTTTGGTGTAAATCTCGCAAAGCTCAGGGTTGTACCAAATGGGAAATTTCTCAAGCTCCAGAGAAACTAGGAAGTCATCTAATGAATTTTTATCGTCACGCTGAATTTCATTATCCGTTTTTACGTAGTTGCTCCATTCTTCGCGGCTTATGCACGGGCCGCTTTCGTCAGCCCAAAAATCTTTTTTTGTAATATGGAGGTCGTAGCCTGCATAGGCGAGTTTACTCACCATTACCAAAAGCGCAGCGATGATTAATTTCATATGTAACCCTAATGTTTCAGTTAATCCGATCCGCGCAGCGGGTTCGGCTTGAATTAATTGTTAGAACTCACCTGGCCTAAGTGGGTACACGTGAAATCGATACGGCCCCGTGCGCTCCACGACAACTCTGTCTCCAGGCTTGAGTTGATGGACTGCGAAGAACTCACGTACCCAAGCCCGGCGCCTAAAAATCTTCTTGTCCCCGGCGATGTCCGTAGCAACAGGATCACCGATGCCTGAGTGAACCTCCAAAAGCTGTGGCGCTTGATCAGCATCAGATCCACCACCGATAGAGTCGGCAGGAAAAAGATCATAGATGCTGGAAAGGTACAGATGATGGTGGTCCAGGTTTGACTGGTTGATTTCGATGATTCCGTACCGCAAGAGAATCTCCTGTGAGTTCTAACTATAAAAAGACATCAATTGGTGAAAACGGCCCAATTGGTGAATAAAATTTTCTTGCAGGCGGCGCTGATAGCCCTAGGATGTACTTTCTGCGCCCGCCGAAACTAGAGTTGTGCTCCAACTTGGCAAGAGCCTTTGCCGGCGTTTCGGCCGGATTGCACATTAACGTTCAGGCTGGGTGCTAGACAAGGTTCGGCTCCATACAGGAATCGCTCAAGGGATTACTACGCGATGGGGAACAGAAGCCCTGAGTGGCGGCTTTTGGCCGGTTGCTGCCTGTCGAGAAAAACAGAAAAGGCGGAAAATTTATTTATCTGCCATAGATTGGCTAATACCCGCTATCATCCGGAACCTTAATTAACTCTAATGTATGTGTCGTGATTCATACGGAATATCCGCATCTCGTCTTCCCACTCGATATCGCCGGCCTCTTCGCCATTGAAAGAGTCATTTCTAATCGCCCCGCCGATCTTGGTGAACGTCATTACTAGGTGCTTTCCGGCCAGCTTCCAGCGGCCTGTGCGCCATATGCTGAAGTCGCGGTGCACTTCGTCGCTGCGAAGGCTACCGTCGGCTTTGAAGTCGTAGGTCATGCCATAGCCGGTTCGCCATTTGCCGACCAGGGTGGAGGATGACGTTGGGGCCGTGCTGGATGGTGCTGATGAGGAAACGTTTGTGGCGGTGGGTGAGGCGATTTTCGTTGCATCGACCGCGCAGGGCGTGCCGGAAAAGGTCACCGATCCCTGGGCATTTTTGCATTTGTACATATCGGCGTGGGCCAGGGGCAGCAGACTGCACAGGGACAGCGACAGGAAAAAACTAACGCAACGAACGGCGTTCGGCATGACGAAATCCTTTTTGTCGGGAGCGGCACGGTGCGAGCGTATCAGAGTTGCAATCGGCAAATACTCATCACTGTGTGCCCGAAAAGAGGACAGGCTTATTGTCCCCTACTCTAAACGGCTGTTCTTTCCGGCCCAAAAGCAGACATCCCAGGCCGAGTGCAGGTGGTTGGAAAATCAAGACGATCATGCGATATGCTCGCCGCGCTCTAGGGCATAGGCGGACGCGCTAGCGGTCGTCGAACTATCGACGCTTCGTAGACACCACGTGAGGTCGCAACGGAGCTGACGCGAAAGCCCTACAGATCAACAAGGAAGGCAATCACGCCCGGTGGCGTGGCCGGGCTTCAAACCCGTTTCATCGCGTGCTCACTGATGGTGAATGCTGGTCAACGCCAGCCGTTCTGCCGCCTGGGCCAAAGCTTGAGTGACCTATGCTGGGCTTCGCTGGTTTGTGGTTTCGACACTTTTTCGACAGCTTCTTTAAACTGTTAGCTTCGCGGCAGCTGGTTCTGCCTGACGACTAGGCGCGACATCGCGATGTAGGGGAGGGCGAAGTCGAAGGGCGATTTTGGTAACCAAATGTCGTGCCTGTGTCTATTATTGGTCAATTAGTGGTTGGCAATTGATAAGTTGTTTTTATTTCGTGTTGCGACTGCTGGGGCTGGTCAGAGCGTTGTAAGGTTTGTCTGGCTTTTTTGTGCGCTTTTTTCGAGATGGTTGTTAGGAAGTATTATGTTTTATTCCAGAAGGTTGAATCGTGAAACAGGGCGGGTAGAGGTCTGGGAATGTGAATGGTCAAACCCTGGTACGGGAATGGCCAAAAAGAACTTTATTCGTAAATATTCTGATGAAGATGACCTGGAGCAACCGGTTGAGCATTACTCTATTGCTTCGGCCGTTTGCTGGGCACCTGGGCGAACGATTGGGAATATCGCAGTAAGTTCAGAAGAGGTCTTTGGTAGCTTTGACGGAAAGACGGGTTCAGATGCTATTCTTCCTTGTCATATAGTTCCGTGTGGGAAATTTAGGAATGGGGCGCGGAGATGGTACTGTAAGACCCATCAGATGCACTGGGGGACAAAGGCTGATATAGCTGCAATACCTCAGTCTGGGGAAGTTACCTGTAGTAGTCACGCTATGGAGATGAGCTATGTGGTTGATCCCTTGGTTGTTGACTTTAACGATTTCGAAGAGATAGGAGTTTGGTGTTCACTGCCACCTGCGATTTCCTCGCAGTCAATCGTTCCTAGAGCACCAAAAATTCATGTTCATAAGCGCTTTGCTGGGAATGGTCGTAAGGAAATTGATCGGGATTTTGATGCGATCGTATGCTCCTACAACCAGGATCTCGGCCTTTTTGCTAGTCAGGATATTACTCAGATACAAGTTACCCCGCCAGCAGCTTTCGAGTTTGTTAGCTCCTTAGAGGATGGTAGGGAGATGTCTTGTATTACTTGCAAGAGATGTGGATATCCGCACTTGGATTTGGGTAGTTTTGCGACTACGCCCCATGCGAAGCATTTCTGTGGGAATTGCGGTAATGATAGTGTCTGGAGTGATGGAAAGATTGTGTCGACTCCATTGAAGCCGCTTCATGATCAATTCAACAATAGTAATACCTACGTAGTTCCAGATAGGTCAATCAATTTAGACGATTATGAAGGCAAGGAGTTTGAGATTTGGTCATCTACTCCTGCTGTTGTATGGACCGCAAATCGCCCCCAGGAAAAAGGAATTCATGTCCATATCTATTCGGGAAGTATCGAGGGGCGCCGTAGAATTGTTGATGATACTTTTGGAGAGGTTGTTTATAAGGGGGAGGTTCTTGATCGAAAAGAACTTTGGAAGAAAATGACAGGGTATACCGTCTATTGATAGAGGGTTAGGTTTTCTATCAAGAGGCCCCTGATCCTTTGGTCTGGGGGCGTGGTGTTTAATAGTGGGGCGGGTTGTTTGGTTTTTCTCTCCTTCCTAAGTGTCTGTTCTAATGGTGCAGCAGAAATGGGGGCGGATTAATTTCATACTCTAAGTGGAGTAGTGTAAATAAATCTGTCCCCTGTTTTGCGGAGTTCCTGTCGCTAGCCGTCCTAGTCAATGCTGGCCTTCCTTGGCCATCGATTTCGACACGGTTTAGGAGGTTGCGTCGGAATCTACCAAGATGTTTTCTTCGATAACTGCGCTTTCGACTTCAGCTCCTAAACGGTTAGCCATAGAGTTGTAAATATCAGAGCCTTCTTCCGCACCTTCAAAGGTTAGGACAAAGGAAATTTCTTGCTCGTCTAGTTCGTGGTGACTTTCTAAGCCGAATTGGTAAAGGTCGCGAGTGTAAACTCGTGCATGCAGCCTCATGGATGACAGGTCAATAGTCCTTCCTGAAAATGAAGCTGCATGTCTTCTAATTGGACTCCATTTTGCCAGCTCGCTTCTCGCAGTTTCTTCTTTCTCTTTTGATTCTTTCATTGAGCCGAGCAGGTTTACTGTACTTCCATTTGCTGCTGTGCCTTGAAGGGCAACTTGTAATCTTGTGGCGAAGTAATTAGATCCGCCCAGTTCAGATACTATTGGGTTTATTATGGCGGTTAAAGAGGCAGCTCCATACAATTTGCCATTTTTGATCATTTCTTTAGGGATAGGAATTTCATTCCAGTAGTAGGCGAAGCCAGGTCTTAATTTTGACGTCCATGCTAAGGTCACGGTTCCTTCTTTGCATGTCCATGGAAGCTGGTCGGGTGCCCATGGTGTCCCCCAGCCTAGCTCATTGCAATGGGCCTGACGTTCAGAGCTGTTGATTAGGAGCGCCCTAACCAAATCTGGGGTCGGTTTTTTAAGATTGATGAATGTGTGAGCGGCAAGTGACGAAATTAGCGCCGCACTATAACTTGTTCCGGTGTTAGTAACTCCACCGATCATTCTTAGGCTGGAAAACCACGATAGGTCAGGTTTTTTCATACCTACAGGGCCAGGGCCTTTCAAACTTACATTGCAACTACTACTCGGCTCACCTGTTGGGCTTGCTTTTCTGCCACCTACAGTTAATGCCGCTTCGCAGTCTGCCGGCGGGCACAATAGAGTGTTTCCGCTTTTATTCTTGTTGCCGATGGAGATAATCGGAAGTAGGCCGTGTTTCCTTGCGATTTTATTTATCTTGTGGCCAAGGGAACTGACTTCATTGAGGCTTGTAGATGGCTTTATCTCGTTGAAAGACAGGTTCCAGACCCTGGTATTTTCCTTCGTCCGCTGAGCAACGTCCTCTAGGTATTCAATGAATTGATCCTGCGAGGGTTGTTTTTTTATTCCATCTTTGGTTATCGCTTGTGCCGTAATGAAGCGGCAGGCTAGTTCGGGCAGGGCAAGATTATTGTTCCATTCGTGTCCATGGCAAACAAGCGATGTTATCTGATTTCCGTGGACTCTGTTTGCGGAGAAATCATCTACCAGCGGTGGGGCGGACCATACTTCAAGGGGCTCATAACTCTTGGCGCTTCTGCCACCGTCAATAATCACTACAATTGGTAGTTCGTCAATTTTTTCTGTAGGGATAGAAGGCTCTTTTCCATCTCCTGGCGGGGTTGAGTTGGAGCATATTGTCGATACAGGCTCGATGCGATATGTGGTTCCAGAAGCGGCAATGCGACTCAGGTCGTCCGGAGTTTTAATTTTTGCCGAAAATGATGCAATACCCGTCTTTGTATATTTTTCAAGAGTCCTAAGAAGCCGCTGCTTACTTCTGTCTGTTATTTCTCCTTTTGCACCGAAAGGATTTGGAAAGTCGTCATCGCCAAGAGTGATGTCACCATCATGGAACAACTTGAGGATATCATTTTTTACTGAATATCTTGCTTTTTCATCTCTAAACGGCAGAAGCCACAAGTTGAAGTCGGCAGCTTCGTCATTGCTTTGTTGAGGCCATATTTCAGATGTTGATCTATTTCTTAGCGTTTCTATGGAGTCAAAGATGTTGATCGACTCTATGCGGGATATGTCAACTTTATCTACTATGCTGTTTGATTTTGATATTTTTGTTGCAATGGTTTCGAAGGCATTTGTGTCTACTTCAATTAAGTAGCCATCGAAGGCGGGGGCAATTATTTGGCAGCCGTACTCAACCCTGAAGATATCTTTAGGTGTCCAGGAGGAAGCATGTGAATCCGGGAACATCCTGGCGACGAGATGGATTTTATTATTGTGCGTCCTAATTTTTTGACTTTTTCCGGAGAAGCCAAGCAGCTGCTTTGAAAGCTTGCTTCTTTGAGTTGTGAGTCTCGAATAAATGATACTCTTTTCATTCTTTCCACCCCCGGGGACCGTTCTAGGGGATGGAGTCTTCAGGTAGGTTAGTACTGGGTTTAGTACGGGTTTGCCCTCGTTGCCCTTTGCCATTTCTTATTCCTTTAAGTAGCTGGCAATTGTTTGCCTGCTGATGTTTAGTAGTTTTGATATTTCTACTTTGCTGACGCTGTGTTTGTTATGGAGTAAGTGGGCTATTTCTTTTTTGTCGCTGCTGCCAATTTCGCTATTGGTTGGCATGCTGGTATTTCCTGAAGTGCTGGAGGTAACGGCCTTAATGACCGATCCTAAGTTTATTGGCGACTCGCTGAGCACAGATTTTCTTCTTGCTGCAATTGAGATGCTTTCGATGTCTGCCCCTGTTAGGCCTTCGGAAAGCTTTGCCAATAGCGTTGTTACTTCCTCCTCTCCTTTGTCTTGGAATAGGAAATGATCCCACAAGTTCTTGCGAATGCTCGTGTCCGGGAGTTCAAATCGTATTTTGTACGGAAATCGTCTCCAGATAGCGGGGTCAAGCAAGCCTGAGTGATTTGTAGCGGCAATCACAATGGTGTGATCATCCAGTGAGTCAAGTCCTTGAATTAGGGTGTTAACAACTCTTTTTAATTCGCCGATTTCGTGTTTGTCGTCTCTAAGCTTTGCAACGGCATCTACTTCGTCTAGAAAAAGGACGCCGTTTTTAGCGGGTACAAACTCGAATATCTGTCTGAGGTTCTTGGCGGTATCTCCAAGTAATGATGAGATCACGGAATCCAGTCTTACTACGTATAGTGGTCTATTTAGCTGTGCGGCTAGATGTCCGGCTATTAGTGTTTTTCCTGTTCCCGGTGGGCCGGAAAGAAGCATGTTCATTCGGCCGCCAAGTCCATTTCTTAATAAGCGATCAAGATTGACTACGTCAGTGATATACGTCTCGAATATTTCTTTGGCTTCTTGGTTCAAGAATAGAGGGCTTACAGGCCATTGATGCTCCTCAAGAAGTGGCATTCTTGATTTGGGGTCTACAGGAAGGCTTTCCATGTATCCAGAGCTTCTTAATGGAACCCCTTTGCGTCGTAATATCGATTTGATCTGTTTGGCGGCTTCTACATCCTGTTGGCTAACAGTCTTTGCGATTCTGTTACTAACACTGCGGACATCAGAGTAATTGGCCTCTAATGATGCTTCTATGAGAGCAATGATGTCTGCGTACTCGACTTGCATGGTCACCTCAAACGAAAACGCTCTCCTTGAGAGAGCTGTATTTCGATGAAATGTCATGGATCGGTCTGTCTTTGTCAAGAGAAATGCTAAATGTGTAAAGGCTTTTCTTTTTTTTGCATGTTCCTTGTTTGGTTTCTGTCGGCTTGGCTTGGCTAGCTGCCGCACGTCTCCGCCTTTTTTTGCGCGGTTCGCTCGGTCGGATGCTGGCTGTGCTGGTGCCACCAAAACTGACATTGCGCTGACTCGAAGCGTTTTTCCTGCTCGAATCTTTTTTTCTCGGCTTGTCGCTGGAGTTGTAGTGGTCAACCCATCCCGAACCCTCTGGCCACGGTGAAGCCTATGAAGCTCCAGGAACGGGAGCTGGCCTACCTCGATCACGATCAGCTGAATACCTTGTTCACCACGCTTCGCTCCATGCAGCACGTCCATGTCGAGCTGATATCCACGATCTGCCTGGCTACAGGTTGTCGCTGGGGAGAGGCACAAGGGCTTGTCCCGTCCAGGGTGAAAGGTGGGGCAGTCCACTTCGTGGAAACCTAGTCGAAGCGTCGTAGATCAATTCCGATCACCCACGAGCTGGAAACCCGCATCCTTGACCACTTCGCGCAGCATGGTCTATTCACCAACTGTCGAAACAGTTTCGATGAAGCGGTGGAGAAGGCCGGTCTAAAGCTGCCTGCTGGTCAGAAGGCGCACGTACTGCGTCACACCTTCGCTTCGCATTTCATGGCAAACGGGGGGAACATCCTATCGTTGCAGAAGATCCTGGGGCATTCCTCGTTGTCGATGACCATGCGGTATGCGCACCTGGCGCCAGGCCACTTCCAGGATGTTTTGGAATACGGCCCCACCAGAGATTTTCGACAGTTCTTCGACACCTCCCCGCTTGCTGAGCAGGAAGGTACGGAAAAAGCCTTATAGATCAATATGGAAGGCAAGCACGCCCGGTGGCGTGGCCGGGCTTCAAACCCGGTGGGGGACGGCAGCCGTTCCTGGGTGGGTTCGACTCCCACTGCCTTCCGCCACTTTCCCTCCCTTCTTCACTGTCCTTACCGGATGCAATGCGCGGATGTCCGACCAGAAGAGTTCTTCCGGGAACATCTGCGAGCCGTTGTATTGGAAGGTGAGGAAGTGCGGGGCGTCGTAGACGCCCTCCATCGCCATCACCACGCCGACGATATGCACGCAGGTGAAGGTGGGCTCCGGGACGTCGGGCCAGTTCAGTTCTATCCAGGCGGTGCGGCCCATCAGCGCGCAGGCGGTATCGAACGTGAAGTCAGCCATGCTCAATCTCCTTTCAAGCGGGTCCATTAGGTACTCCATAGCGCCGCTCGGATTCCTAGCCGTGCAGGAGTAACCCTTCCAGTTCTAGGAGGGTTCCTTCAGTATTCCGGCCGTTCCAGGCGATGCGGCATATGGACTATTTCCATCGCTGCATTATCCACAGATTTTGATTTATGGCAATGGTCCATATTGGTGTGATTCCATGGCTGAAGGGATGGCTGATCGAGCGCTTCATCTGCTCGAGATAACCAGTTTGAAAGACCTCGCCGAGGTCAACAGCAAGGAATACGTGCGCTGGCAGAGCATCAAGCGCGGCAAGGCACGTTTCGGCGCAGATGAGCTGGAGAAATTGAGTCGGTTTTATCCACAGTTCCGCTGGTGGCTGCTGACCGGGGAGGTGCTGCCCGAGGCCGGCCAGACCAGCCCCATCGACGCCCCCCCGCCGGACGCATGAGCCGCCTCACCCACCTGATCGAAGCCGCCCGTGGCGACCTGCCGCCCTGGGTGTCGACACCGGCCGAACGCTGGGACGCCATCGCGAGCGAGTGCGGGCCGGATGAGCGGCTGGAGATCGAGCAGCGCCTCTACGCCTTGCGCTTGGAATTGGATGCGGTGGAGGACTGGGACGGCGACACCCGGGACGATATCCACAAGGCCATCGAACAGTTCCGCCGTCTGCTGCAGCTGGCTGGGGATAAGGCTAGGTGCCAGCGCTGATTTTCCAGTTCTGCGGGTGACACCCGCAGCACTCGCTGATCGGCAAGGCGCCTAGGGGCATTGCGAGCAGCAAGCCGCTTCCGGCCTTACGACGCGCCCACCATCCCAACCAGACGCGCCAGCACCATCAGCACCAAAGCCCCTGCAAACAGCCCAAGGCTGGGCGCGGGCAACCGCTGGCCATCCCGCAGGCTTTGCAGAAGCCGGCCGCGCACGACTTGCGGGGTGAGGGCGAGCCCGGCGAACAGGCTGCATATGGCAGCGGTTTCGAGCAGGGCCTGTGCGTTGAAGGGCTGGGTGAGCAGCAGGCTGAGCGGCATCAGCAGCACGATCAGTGCGGTGCCGCGTTGGCGGGCTGTGAGGGTGGTCCATTCGAGCATGGTGGGTCCGTCCAGAAAATATCCGGCGCAGTTTATCGACGGCCCCGACCTCAGCCAACAACCCGCCGCATGGCCACGCGCCCGCTGAGGCCGGCTTCACGCTCGGCGGCAAGGTGCGCGGCGAGGGCGCTGTCGCAGGCGGCTTCGGCCAGTACCTGAAAGCCCACGCGTTCGTAGAAGGGGCGGTTCCAGGGCACGTCAGCGAAGGTGGTGAGGGTGAGGCAGGGCAACCCTTCGGTGCGGGCGCGTTCGGCGGCGGCCTCCAGCAGGGCGCGGCCGTGGCCCTGGCCGCCGTGGTCGAGGTGCACGCTGACTTCGGCGATGTGCAGCCCCTGGCCTTCACGCTCGGCCAGCAGGAAGCCGACGGCGTGCCCGGCGTGTTCCACCACCCACAGCAACCCGGCGTCGAGCCCGCGCTGGAGCACGTCGCGCGGCAGCGTGTGGCCGCGCAGGTGCGCAGGCAGGTGGGTGGTGCTGAAGCGTTCGGCGGCGAGCCGTTCGATGTCGCCCAGGGCGGGCAGGTCGGCGGGATGGGCGAGGCGAAGGGTCATGAAGCGCTATCTACCAGGGGTTTCTCCATCTGCACCAGGGCCACGCGCTGGCCGCCCGGTGCCTGGCGCTCGACGATGGCGCGGGGCTGGTAGCCGAGGCGGGTGTAGAGCAGCAGGCCGCCGGTGTTGGCGTTGAAGCAGGAGATTTTCATCAGCTTGGCGTCGTAGCCGGCGCGGGCCTGCTGTTCCATCACGCCGATGAGGTACTGCGCCACGCCCTGGCCACGGGCCCAGTCGGCCACGAGCATGTTGCCGAGGGCGCAGTAGGCGCCTGGTTCCCATTGGTAGAAGTTGGCGAAGCCGGCGATGCGCCCGTCCAGCAGGGCGACGGTGCTGCCCTGGCGCTGGGCGATGGCGTCGGCCAGTTGCTCGACGCTGAAGGGCCAGGTGGCGCGGGGGTAGGCGAAGAAGAGTTCGTCGGCGTCGCGGGGGAAGCGGACGACCTCGGCGAGGTCATCCGCGCCCACGGGGCGGTGGCTGAGTACGGACATGGAGGGACTCATCGGGGCGGGTAGTGGTCGAGGATGCGGCCGATGGTGTCGCGGATGGCAGCTTCGCGCTCGGCGGGGCTGGGTGGGGTGGCGGGGAGGATCTGGGCGGCGCTGCCGCGCCAGACGAGCTTGCCGTCCTTGCTGTCGTAGAGGTCCACCTGCAGGGTGCCCACCTGGTAGTCGTAGGTGCGGGTTTCGGTCATGCCGGGGCCGCCCCAGTAGTTGCCCCAGTTGCCGCCCCAGTAGCCGCCGTAGTTGGTGCTGACCTGCTGCTGGCGATCGTCGACGATCAGCCAGCTCTGCACCAAGAGGTCGGCGCGGGCGCCGGGTGCGGCGGGGCGCAGGCCGCGCTGGTCGAGCTGCTGGGTGAGGGCGTCGCGCAGGCGCTGTTCGGTGAGGTCGCTCTTCAGGCGCGGGTCGTCGGGGCGGTACTGCAGGGCGGGCTCTTTCCAGGCCCAGCTGCGGTAGGCGCCGAAGTCGCGGGTGCGGTCGTAGTCGCGGTCGATCTCCACGCTCTGGCAGGCGGCCAGCAGCAGGACGGAGGCGAGCAGGAACAGGCGGCGGATCATGGTGGGTCTCCTGGGCCGGGGGGCCTATCCAATCCCATGCCGGGGTGGCCGGCAAGGGTCTGGGTCAAGGTTTTGCACGCTGTCGGGGGTTCGTTTCAGCGCGGGGGGTACTCGCCGAGGGCTTCGGCGGTGGCCTCGCGCAGGGCCTGGTTGCGGTCGCTGCGCTCGCCGCTGGCGTCGGTTTCGGCGCTGCCGGTCCACACCACCTGGCCGTCGCGGGCGTCGCGGAATTCCAGGTAGACCACCGCTACCTGCACCTCGTAGGTGCGCACCAGCGGGGCGCTGGCCCAGCCGCCGTAGCGGTCGCCCCAGGGGTCGTTGCCGTAGTAGACGCCGCTGCGGTCTTCGTATTGGCGCAGGCGTTTCTCGAAGCGCAGGCTGGCGCTCACCCGCAGGTCGGCGCCGGCCGGGTCGTGGGCCTGGCGCAGGCCGCGCTGGTCGAGCCCGGCGTTGACGATCTCGGCCATCTGCTCGGGGGTGACCCAGGTGTTGCCGGCGGGCAGGCGGCCGTCCTGCCAGCTCCAGCTGCGGTAGCGGCCGAAGTCGCGCGGGGCGGCGGGGTAGGCGCTGCGGTCGAAGTGGGTGGCGGCGCCGGGCGGCGCCGGCGGCATGGGCAGGGACTGGGCCTGGTAGGGGTTGGGGCTCTGGCAGGCGCTGAGCACCAGCAGGCTGGCGATGAGGGTGGCGCGGTGCATGGTGGCCTCCGTCGAGGCGGGTTCTGGGTGCCCCGTTTCCGGGGCGCTGCTCATAGCGGGCGGCAGATCCAGTGTAGATAGCGCCCCAGGCCGGCGAAGGCCGGGTGACGCCGGTGGGCCAGTTCCATTTCCAGCAGGTCGGCCAGTTCGGCACGGGCCTGGAACTCGCTGGGCATGTAGTCGTGGAACACGCGGATGCCGCTCTGCGCTTGGACACGCCAGTGCGTGCCGAGTTGCGCGGCCAGCTCGCGCGGGTCCAGCGGGCGCTGGGGGGTGAGGCTCTGGCCTTCGCCGGCGAAGCGGTTGCGCCGCAGCTTGCGGAAATGCCCCTTGAGCAGGTTGCGGTAGATGAGCGCGTCGCGGTTGTAGAACGCCAGGGACAGCCAGCCCTCTGGGGCGGTGAGGGCGTGCAGGGCCGGGAGGATGGCGTGGGGCTCGGCGAGCCATTCGAGCACGGCGTGGCAGATGACCAGGTCGAAGCGGCCGTCGAGCTGCTCTGGCAGGGCCTGCCAGGGGGCCTGGATGAAGGTGGCCTGGCAGCCGGCTTCGGCGAAGCGCTCGCGGGCGCCGTCGAGCATCGGTTCGGCCGGTTCGGCGAGGGTCACCTGGTGGCCGCGCTGGGCCAGCCAGAGGCTCATGTGGCCGAGCCCGGCGCCAACGTCGAGCACCCGCAGGGGGCGTTCGGGCAGGGCTTCGCCGAGGTCGGCCTGGAGCACGGCGAGGCGGATGGCGCCCTTGGCGCCGCCGTAGATCTTCTCCGCGAAGCGCGCGGCGAGGGCGTCGAAATGGCGGTCGTCGGTCATGGCAGGAAGCGCCGTTCGCTGTCGGCCAGCTTGTCCAGCACGGCCTGGTTCATGTCGATGCCCAGCTCGCTGCACATCAGCAGCAGGTAGAGGATCACGTCGCCCACTTCCTGGCCGGCGTGGTGGAGGGTGTCGGCGTCGAGCTGGCGGGACTGGTCTTCCGTCAGCCACTGGAAGATTTCCACCAGCTCGGCCATCTCCACGCTGGCGGCCATGGCCAGGTTCTTGGGGCTGTGGAATGGGCGCCAGTCGTTGTGGTCACGAATGGCGTGCAGGCGGCGGGTAATGGCGTCGAGGTTCATGCGGCTCTCCTGGGAGGCCGCATAGCTTGGTGCCGGGGGCGGCGGGGTGCAAGCGCCGCGCAGGGGGCGGTGCTGGCGCTAGTCGGCCAGCGGCGCCCAGCTGCCGGCCATGTGCGGCAGGTCGTCCTTGCCGCGCAGGGCGAACTGGCCGCTGGCGCCGGCGACGCTGGCCAGCAGGCGCACCTCGGCAGGCAGCAGGACGGGCTTCTGGAAGCGCACCTCCACTTCGTAGCCGGCATCCGGCAGGTGGGTGCCGAGGGCGGCCAGGGTGCGCGCCTTGTTCCACAGGCCGTGGGCGATGGCGCGGGGGAAGCCGAACAGCTTGGCGCTGGGGGCGCTGAGGTGGATGGGGTTGTAGTCGCCGGCGACGCGGGCGTAGCGCCGGCCGATGTCCTTGGCGGCGCGCCAGTGGTCCAGCTCGGTCAGTGGCAGGGCGTCGACCTCCTCGCGGGGGGCGGGGGCGCCGTCCAGGCGCAGGCCCCGGTAGAGGATGCGGCTGTCGCCCTCCCAGAGCAGGCCGAGCTGGTCCTCCAGGCGGGTGATGAGGCTGAAGGTGGCGCCTTTGTCGTGGGGGCGCAGGTCCTGCACGGCGACGCTGACGCGGAACGGCCCGAGGCCGCCGAGGGTGCGCAGTACGCGGATGCGGTTCTCCAGGTGCACCAGGCCGAGCAGCGGGAAGGGGAAGCGCTTGTCGGTCAGCAGTTGCATCTGCAGCGGGAAGGCGAGGATGTGCGGGTAGGTGGCCGGCAACCGGCCGTTGTCGCCAAAGCCGCAGACCTGGCGGTAGCGCGCCAGGTGGCGGGCATCCACCTCCACCTGAGTGCGCAGGCCGAGGTCGGGCAGGGTGCGCCCGCTGGCACCACGGCGCAGGGCGGCACGCAGGAACAGGCCGGGCAGGGCCGGGAGGGTGGGCAGGTCGAGCCAGTCGGTGGCCATGGGCGATCTCCTCGTTGCGAACGCGATGCAGCTTAGCCGCCCCGTCCGGCGGCACATTGGCCGCGCCGCATGGCGTCCTGGCAGGGCAGTCAATCCGTCCGGGCGGCTCAAGCGCGCCTTGAGCGCACGGTAAAAAGCTGCATAAGATGGCCCCCGCCTCGCATGACAAGAATTCGGAAAATGATGCGTGACCTGACCGACGACGTGGCGCTGATGCGCGCGGTGATCGACGCCCTGCGCGCCAGCGGCGCCGACCCTGACAAGGTGTTGGGGCGGCTCGGCCTGCCAGCCGGCGGCCTGCCCGCCGGACGCTTCCCCCATGCTGCCCAGGCCCAGTTCTGGCGGGCCGCGGCGGAAGAGTGCGGGGAGGAGCATGTCGGCCTTTACCTGGCCGGCCACCTGCCGGCCTTCCACGGCCTGCTGCTGGAATACCTCTTCCTCTCCAGCGAAACCTTCGGCGATGGCCTGCGCCACGCCCTGCGCTACGTGCGCCTGCTCTCCGACACCCTCAATGCCCGCCTGGAAGTGGACGGCGACCGCGCCGTGCTGTCCCTGGGCCAGAGCATCGGCAGCAACCGGCACTTCCCGGAGATGCTCGCCGGGGCGGTGATCCGCCTGTTCCATGCGCTGACCGAAGGTGACTTCATCCCCCGCGAGGTGCTGCTGATGCACGCCGAGGGCGCGCCGGCCGAGCGCTACCAGGCGGTCTACGGCTGCCCGGCACGCCTGGGTGCCGAGCGCTACGCGCTGGTGTTCGACGCCGCCGTGCTGGACAAGGCCTCGCGCCATGCCGCACCGGAACTGCTGCGCATGCACGAGTCCCTGGCCCGTCGGCAACTGGCGGAAGTGGAGCGGCTGGACCTGGTGCGCAAGGTGCGTGAGCTGATCGGCGAACTGCTGGTGGACGGCGGCGCCACCCTGGAACAGGTCGCTGCCCGCCTCAACATGCCCGCCCGCCGCCTGCGCGAACGCCTGGCCATGGCCGGCGTGCGCTTCAACGACCTGGTCACCGACTACCGCTGCCGCCTGGCCAAGGAACTGCTGCTCAAGACCGACGAACGCATCGAGGTGATCGTCGAACGCACCGGCTTCTCCGAACCCAGCACCTTCTACCGCGCCTTCAAACGCTGGGTCGGCGAAACCCCCGTTGAATTCCGCCGCCGAGGCCGCCCCCAGGCTGACGCCTGACCCGCCCACTCCCAAGGCCGTGTGCCTGGACTTGGTGGATGAAAAGAGCGTCATCCCCCCTACACGAGCTTGCGCCGGGTGGATCGCGCTCCACCGTCTCAACGCCGGAACGGAGTGAGTCCGTAGGATGCGGTGAGCTATGCGAACCGCATCAATTCATACCCACCTTGGGATGATGGGCTTCGCACAGCTCAGCCCATCCTACGGGGCCTCGGCGCCATCTGGTGAGCGCCGATCTAATGGGTTATCCCCAGGCCTGGGCGCCGGGAGTTGGTGGATGAAAGGAGCGTCATCCCCCCTACGCGAGCCTGCGCCGGGTGGATCGCGCTCCATCGATCCACCGTCTCGACGGCGGAACGGTATGAGTCCGTAGGATGCGGTGAGCTATGCGAACCGCATCAATCCAAGCCCCGCCCGCGATGCCATCCGGTGACTATCGATCCACCGCTGTAGCCCGGGCTTCAGCCCGGGAACTGTGGTTATCCCGAAGGACGAGGCTCAGCGATACCAGCGCGGGGTGTAGACCCATTCGTGGCCGTCGGGGCGGGGGATGCGGCGGGTGAGGGAGGAGCCGATGATCACCAGGGTGCGCATGTCCACCTGGTCGGGGGTGAGGTCGCCGAGGGTCGTCACGGTGAGCTTCTCCGCCGGGCGGCCGATGTCGCGGCCGAGCACTACCAGAGTCTCGGGCGTGCGGTGCTGGCGGACGATCTCCAGGGCGCGGGCCAGTTGCCAGGGGCGGGCCTTGGAGATGGGGTTGTAGAAGGCCATGGCGAAGTCGGCGGCGCCGGCGTGGTCGAGGCGCCGTTCGATCACGTCCCAGGGCTTGAGGTTGTCCGAGAGCGAGATCAGGCAGAAGTCGTGGCCGAGCGGCGCACCGGCCTTGGCTGCGGTGGCCAGGGCGGCGGAGACGCCCGGCTGGATCTGCAGGTCCACCTGTTGCCAGGCCGGGTCGCGGGATTCGTCGAGGGCTTCCAGCACGGCGGCGGCCATGGCGAACACGCCCGGATCACCGGACGACACCACCACCACCCGGCGCCCGCTGGCGGCCAGCTCGAAGGCGTGGCGGGCGCGTTGCAGCTCTTCGCGGTTGTCGGTGCAGTGGGCCACCTGGTCGGCGCGCAGCGGGCCGGCCATGCGGATGTAGGTTTCGTAGCCCAGCAGGTCCTGGGCTTCGTCGAGGGCCTGGCGGGTGGCGGGGGTCATGAAGGCCGGGTCTCCGGGGCCGAGGCCGATCACCGTCAGCCGGCCCCGGGCCTGGCCGATGCGGGTCGGGTCCAGGGGCGCGTCGGCGCGGTACAGCTGCAGCGCGCCGAGACGGGCGACCGGCGCGGGCAGGTCGGCGTCATCACGGGCGAAGCGCAGCGGCACGCCCAGTTCGGCGGCCGTGGCGGCCAGCCCGGCGTCGCTCATGCGCGCCGGGTCGGCCACCAGGCAGGCCAGGGCCTGGGGGGCCAGGCCGGCCGTGGCGAGGGCCTGGCGGATGGACTCGGCCGAGGCCTCGCCCTCCACGCGCAGCACCAGCACGCGGGGGTGGATCAGCAGTTCGTCGCGGGCGGCGGGGCGTTGTTCGGGGGTGATGTGCAGGGTCAGCTTGGCGGCGCTGTCGCGGGGCAGGGCGACGGCTTCCAGCCAGGGCGCCTCGCCGGCCACGTGCAGCGTCTGGCCGCCGAGCAGGTCGGCGACGAAGCGCTTGCCCTGTTCCAGGTCGGCCAGGGCGTAGCCCTCCGGCGGGTCCAGCAGGCAGGTGCCGAAGCGCAGTTCGCCACTGGTGGTGATGGCCGGGGCCACGTCCAGCCAGGCGGCGATCTCGCGGGCCAGGCTGTTGACCCCGCCCAGGCCGCCGAGCAGCGGCACCACGGCGCTGCCGTCTTCGGCCAGGACCAGCACCGGCGGTTCGGCGCCCTTGTGGGCGAGCAGCGGTGCGAGGGTGCGGATGACGATGCCGGCGGCGCACAGGGCGATGATCGGGGTGTCGTTGCGGTACAGCTCGCGCAGGGTCTCGCCGAACTCGCTGTAGCGCTCGTCGGCACCGTCGACGCGGCCGGCGAGGCCGAGCACCCGGGCCTGTGGATAAAGCGTCTGGAGTCGACGGGCGACGGCCAGGCCGCCGTTGCCGAGGAGGACGATGGCGGGGGCGTTCATCAGCCCCTCCATTTCTGGCCGGGGACCAGGATCATCGAGAAGTACGGCGAGGCCATCGGGTCCACCTCGTCCAGGGCCACGATGCGCTGGTTGGCCATGGTGGCGCGTTCGACGTAATGGGCGCGGTCGGCCAGGCCCAGCTCGCCCAGCACGCGGCGCACCTTGTCGAAGTTGCGCCCGAGTTTCATCACCACAGCGGCTTCGGCGGTGGCCAGGCGGGCCTTGAGTTCAGCCTCGGGGAGCACCCCGGAGAGCACCGAGAGGCTCTGGTTGCGGTACACCAGCGGCAGGCCGAGCACGGCGGCGCTGCCGAGCATGGAGCAGACGCCGGGCACCACCTCCACCTCGTAGCGGTCGGCCAGGCGGTCGTGCAGGTACATGTAGGAGCCGTAGAAGAACGGGTCGCCTTCGCAGATCACCGCCACGTCGCGGCCGGCGTCGAGGTGTTCGGCCACCTGCTGGGCGGCGGTGTCGTAGAAGTCGCTGATCACCGTTTCATAGGACAGCGGCGGCTCCAGCTTCTCGGTGGTCACCGGGTACACCAGCGGCATGCGCACCTGGGCGTCCGCCAGGTGCTGCTCGATGATGCCGAAGGCGTTGCCGCCCTCGCCGCGATTGGCCTTGGCCTTGGCGACGAAGTAGCCCACCACCTGGGCCGATTGCAGCAGGCGCAGGGCCTTGAGCGTGATCAGTTCCGGATCGCCCGGGCCCACGCCGAGGCCGATCAGCCGTCCCTTGCCGCTCATCACTCCACCTCCGTGGCCAGGGCGTTGACGGCGGCGGCGGCCATGGCGCTGCCGCCGCGACGGCCGCGCACCACCACGTAGGGCACGCCGCGGCTGTCGGCGGCGAGCATGTCCTTGGACTCGGCCGCGCCGACGAAGCCCACCGGGAAGCCGAGGATCAGCGCCGGTTTCGGGGCGCCGGCGTCGAGCATCTCCAGCAGGTAGAACAGCGCGGTGGGGGCGTTGCCGATCACCACCACGCTGCCTTCCAGGTGCGCGCGCCAGTGCTCCAGGGCCACTGCCGAGCGGGTGTTACCCAGTTCGCGGGCCAGCTCCGGCACGCCGGGGTCGTTGAGGGTGCAGATGACCGGGTTGTTGGCTGGCAGGCGGGCGCGGGTGATGCCTTCGGCCACCATGCGCGCATCGCAGAGGATCGGCGCGCCAGCGGCCAGGGCGGCGCGGCCGGCGGCACCTGCTCCGGGGGAGAAGGCCAGGTCCTGCACCACGTCGACCATGCCGCAGGCGTGGATGACGCGCACGGCGAGCTTCTCCAGGTCCGGCGGGATGGCGCTGAGGTCCGCCTCGGCGCGGATGATGGAGAAGGAATGGCGATAGATCTCCTGACCATCGCGGATGTAATCGATCATTCGGTGGAGCTCCAGCTGTCAGGAGTGGCGGCCAGTCGGGCGCTGGCCTGTTCGAGGTCGAGGTCGCTCGCCAGCAGCAGGCCGAAGCCGCTGCGGGCGCGCTGGTAGAGGTCGTAGCGGCCCGGTTCGCGGGCCAGCAGGGTAAAGGGCGCGACGTGGGCGGCGGCGCAGGAGCGCGGGCAGCCGGTCAGGTGCAGCTGCACCCGGGGCGGCAGGTGCGGCGCCAGGGCCAGGGCGTCGGCCTTGGTGTCGGCCAGGCTGCGTGGGCAGCCGCTGGAGCCGGTGCAGGCGATGAGCCGGGCCAGGGGCGCGTCGGGGTTGGTGACCAGACCCAGGGCGGCGAGGGCGGCGAGGGTGCCGTCGAGGTCGCGGGGGGCCGGCAGCAGCACCGATTGCCAGGGGGTGAGGCGCAGGTGGCCGCCGCTCTGCTGGTCCGCCAGGTCGGCCAGGGCCATGAGTTGTTCGGCATCGAGCCGGCCGAGGGGGGCGGCGGCGCCGGCATGGCGGCCAGCCACGGCGCCCAGGTGGCCGAGGGCGCCGGCGGTGTCGCGGCGCCAGTCCGGCACGGCATGCAGGGGCGCGCCGAGGCGGGCTTCCAGCTCCGCCAGCAGGGCGGCGGGGCCGAGGTCGGCCAGCAGGTGGCGCATGCGCGTCTGCTCGGGGCGGGCGCGGTCGAGGAACAGCTGCAGCAGCGCCTCCACCAGGGCCGGCACCTGGGCGGCGGGCACGGCGCCCAGGGCGGGGGCGTCGTACGCCTGTTGCGGCGGGCACCCGGCCAGGCCGAAGGCGAAGAGGGCGTCGGCCTGCTGCCCGAGGGCGCAGAGCCAGAGGTCGTGGGGGTGCTCCAGCATGGCCAGGGCTTCGCCGCCGTCCAGCAGCAGGGCGAACTTGGGCGACAGGGCGTGGAAGCGCGGGGTGTCCTGCAGCAGGGCCAGCAGGCGATCGGCCAGGGCGGCGGTCGTCTCGTGGTCAGGCGCCAGGCCCAGCAGCGGGCTGACCATCAGGTTGCGCACGTCGTCGGCACCTGGCGAGGGGGCGCCCAGGTCGGCGGCCAGCAGTGCGTCGATCAGCGCCGCTTCGGCACCGATCCTTACCCCGCGGATCTGCAGGTTGGCGCGGTTGGTGGCCTCGATCACGCCGCTGGCGTACTGCCGGGCGGCAGCGGCCACGGCGCGGGCCTGGCGGGCCTGCAGGCGGCCGCAGGGCAGCTTGATGCGGCAGATGCCGCCATCGCCGGATTGCACGATGCGCAGCAGCCCCGGGCAGGCCGAGGGGCGGACGGTGGCGGCAGCGGATTCGGCCTGTTTCAACGGGTCACCCTGGTTGGCGTCGCGGCGACCGGAATATCCCTAGCCCAGGGACACGTTTGCATCGATACACCCCGCCCGATGCGCTCACACGCGACTGGTTTCACCGGCAGGTCTCCTGGCTGGCAGGTCGTCATCCTCCGCGGCCTTCCCGAGCGCTGCTCAGTGGCCAGGGTGCGTGGACTCGCTGCTTACAGTTGCGGGGGCAGCCACGGTGCGACCGTGTTCCCTCAGTGTCCGGATGGGCACTGGCCAGCGCCTTGTAGGGGCCGGCAACCAATGAAGGACGCTATTATGCCCGCTTTGCGCGACATGAGGAAAAGGCTGCCTGTCGGAACGGCAAGCAGCTGACACCTCGCTAGAGACGGGAGTTTCCATGCAGCCCTGGCTGACGGTTGTGGGTATCGGTGAGGACGGCTATGCGGGCCTCGGCAAGGCGGCGCGCCATGCGCTGCTGGGGGCCACTGAAGTGGTGGGGGCGCCGCGTCAGTTGGCGCTGCTGCCGCGCTGCATCCGTGCCGTGCGCACGCCCTGGCCGAGCCCCTTCTCCTTGGAGCCGGTGCTGGCGCGGCGGGGCACGGCCCTGTGCGTGCTGGCCAGTGGCGATCCGATGCTGTTCGGCGTGGGCGCCAGCCTGGCGCGGCAGGTGCCGGCCGAGGAGATGCAGGTGCTGCCGGCGCCTTCGTCCGCTGCCCTGGCGGCGGCACGGCTGGGCTGGCCGCTGCAGGAGGTGACGCTGCTGTCCACCGTGGCGCGGCCCCTGGCGGTGCTCAACGGCCACCTGCACCCCGGCGCGCGGCTGCTGGTGCTGAGCAACGATGGCCACACCCCAGCGGCCCTGGCGGCCCTGCTGGCCGAGGGAGGCTTCGGCGCCAGTCGCCTCACCGTGCTGGAGCACCTGGGCGGCCCCCTGGAGCGCCGGCTCGACGGCCTGGCCAACGCCTGGAGCGACGTGGCGGTGGCCGACCTCAACCTGGTGGCGGTGGAGGTGGCGGCCGACCCCGGCACCCGCGCGCTGCCGGTCACCTGCGGCCTGCCCGACGACGCCTATCGCCACGACGGCCAGCTCACCAAGCGTGATGTCCGTGCCGTCACCTTGGCCCGCCTGGCGCCGCGCCCCGGCGAGCTGCTGTGGGATGTGGGCGCCGGCTGCGGTTCCATCGGCATCGAGTGGATGCGCGCCCATCCGGCGTGCCGCGCCCTGGCCATCGAGGCCAACGCCGGGCGCCAGGCGCACATCCAGCACAACCGCGACGCCCTCGGCGTGCCCGGCCTGCAACTGGTGGCCGGCGAAGCCCCGGCCGCGCTGGAGGGCCTGCCGGTGCCGGATGCCATCTTCATCGGCGGCGGCGTCACCGACCCCGGCGTGCTGGCGCAGTGCTGGGCGCGGCTCAAGCCGGGCGGTCGCCTGGTGGCCAACGCCGTGACCCTGCAGAGCGAGGCGACCCTGGTGGCCTTCCGCGCCGAGCACGGCGGCAGCCTGACCCGCATTGCCGTCGCCCAGGCCCAGCCGCTGGGGGACTTCGACACCTGGCGCTCGGCCCTGCCCATCACCCTGCTGGAAGCATTCAAGCCATGAGCCGCCTCCTGCTGCTGGGCGGCGTGACCGAGGCCCTGGCCCTGGCCCGTCGCCTCGGCCCCGCCCATGTCTACAGCCTCGCCGGCCTCGGCAAGGTGCCCCAGGACCTGGCCTGCCAGGTGCGCGTGGGCGGCTTCGGCGGGGCGGACGGGCTGGCGCAGTACCTACGCGAGGAAGGCATCGACCTGCTGCTGGACGCCACTCACCCCTATGCCGCGCAGATCAGCCACAACGCCGCCCGCGCCGCCGAACTGGCCGGGGTGCCCTGCTGGGCGCTGCGCCGCGCCGGCTGGCAGGCCGGCCCCGGTGACGATTGGCGCGAGGTGGACGACTGGGCCGGCCTGATGGCCGCGCTGGCGCCGTTCCGCCGGCCCTTCTTCACCCTCGGCCGCGAGCCGCTGGAGCACCTGCACAGCGTGCCCGAGCACCAGCACTGGACGGTGCGCTGCCTGCAGGGGCAGGCCCCCGGCGAGCGCTTCGAGGTGATCGGCTCGCGCGGGCCGTTCCACCTGGACGAGGAGCGTGCGCTGTTCGAGCGCCTCGGCACCGACGTACTGATCAGCAAGAACAGCGGCAGCCAATCCACCGAGCCCAAGCTGCAGGTGGCCCGCGAGCGTGGCCTGCCGGTGCTCATCCTCAAGCGCCCGGCATTGCCGCCGGTGACCCGCGAATTCGACTCGGTCGAGGCCCTCTGGCAGGCCCTCGGCCCCTACCTGGACACACCATGACCGCCACCGTTTACGCCCGCGTGCTGTTCGCCGGGCCCGACCTCGCCGAGGGCGCCTTCGCTGAGCTGTTCCGCCGCCAACTGGTCGCCCTGCGGGGCGAGGCTGCATTGGCCGATGTGATCGATACCGGCACCGGCCTCGACGCCCTGCGCGAGGCCGTACAGGCCAGCCCGCGCCCGCTGCTGGTGATCGACCTCGATCCGCAGAGCACGCCGCCGCACCTGGACTGGCTGCGCAGCGAACTCGGCCAGTACCCGGCGCCGGAGCAGCTGTTCATCGCCAGCCTGCTGGGCCAGTACGACAGCGACCCGGCCGGCGCCGCCTGCGCCCTGGTGGCGCGTACCGAACTGCACCTGGCCTGCGCCGAGGTGCCGGCGTTGCCGGAGAGCCACGCCTGGTCCTGCATTCCGCCCCATGCCCGGCGCCTGCTGCTGTGCAACGGCCCGCGCTGCACCCGCCGGGGCGCGCTGCCGCTGTGGAAAAAGCTGCGGGAGACCCTCAAGGTCGCCGGCAAGCTGGAATGCGCAGGCGGCGTGCACATCACCCGTACCCAGTGCCAATACCCCTGCGACCTCGGCCCCACCGCCAGCCTCTACCCGGAAGGCGAGTGGTACCGCCTGGAGAGCGAAGAGCAGGTGCTGCGCTGGGTGCAGGCGCGCATCGTCGAAGAGCGGGCGGTGCCGGAATTGTTGATGAAGGGGTGAGCGTTGCTCTTCGCTAAACGGACAGATGCCGGGCCGGGATGCCCAGCCTGCATGGAGCTGTGATGAGCCGGTCGGCTTTTGCCTGGGGTCTTGCCTTGTCCACTGTCGTCCTCGTTCAGGCTCAGGCTGATCCTGATCCGGATTGCCCGCCGCAGCGTGAAGAGACCGCCGCGTTGAATGCCTTGCTGAAACAGTCGCCCGAGGCGCTGGCGCTGGAAGCAGCCCGTGCGGGGCGTATCGAATTCATGCTCGTCCTCGGTTACACGGGGACGCTTCCGGGGCTGTCCCCGGCGACACTTGAGTGCCTGGGGCCGTTTCCCACCCGAGTCGTGCCGGGCACCTCGGACGTGGTTTGTACCGAGGAAATGGCTGAACTCCAGCAGCCGGCCCGGGATTTCGCCAAACGCTACAACCAACGCTTGCTGGCGCTCACCGCGCCGGCTTGCGAGAGATACAACTCTGCTGACCGCTGAACGGGTCAGCGCACGAACCAGCGCGCCGTCAGCGGGGCCGAGAGCATCAGCACCCCGAGGATCACGAAGGCCGTCACCAGCCCCAGCCCCTGGGCGACGAAGCCCACCAGTGCCGGCCCGGCGAGCACGCCGGCGTAGCCCACGGTGGTCACCGCCGCCACGGCGAGATTGGCCGGCATGGTGCCCTGGCGACCGGCAGCGCTGAACAGCACCGGCACGATATTGGCCGCGCCCAGCCCCACCAGCAGGAAGCCCGCCAGCGCCAGGACGGTGTGCGGCGCCAGCAGCATCAGCGCGAAGCCGGCCGTGGCCAGCAGGCCGCCGCCCACCAGCACGCGGTATTCCCCCAGCCGGGCGATCACCCGGTCCCCGGTGAGCCGGCCGCTGAGCATCGCCAACGAGAACAGCGCGTAGCCGATCCCGGCCTTGGCCGGGTCGAACTGGCGCGTCTCCACCAGCAGGATGGCGCCCCAGTCCAGCAGCGCGCCTTCGGCCAGGAACATGGCGAAGGTCAGCGCCCCCAGCAGCAGGACCAGCCCGCGTGGCACCACGAACAGCGGCCCGCTGCCGCCCGAGCGGGTGCGCAACAGGCGCGGGGCGGCGAGGGCGAGGCCGGCGATCACCACCAGCAGGGCGACGAGGATCGCCGGCAGCGGTGCCAGGCCGGCCGCCAGCAGGCCGGTCATGCCCAGGGAACCGACGAAGCCACCGAGGCTGAACAGGCCGTGGAAGCCCGACATCAGCGGCACCGGTGCATCGTTCGCCACCTCCACGGCGTGGATGTTCATCGCCACGTCCATGGCGCCCAGGGAGGCGCCGAACAGCGCCAGCGCGAGGGCCAGCAGCAGGCTGGAATCCGCGCCGGCCAACAGCGGCATGGCGCAGCACAGCCCCACCCCGCCCACCAGGATCACCGGGCGCGCCCCGATCCGCCCCGCCAGCACACCGGCCACCGGCATCGACAGCATCGAGCCGGCCCCCAGGCACAGCAGCAACAGCCCCAGCACCGCCTCGCCGATGTCCAGGCGCGCCTTCGCATAGGGCACCAGCGGCGCCCAACAGGCCATACCGAAACCGGAGACGAAGAACGCCAGGCGCGTGGCCAGTCGGGTGACAGGGCTGTCGGCACAGTGCACGGCGTGGGTCATGGGCGCTTCCGAAGGGGAAAAAGGGGTGGACCCTAACACGGGCGCGCGCGCCTTGTGGCTCCACCAGGCGGTTGATGGACGAGGTGGTGTGGTCGTGAGGGGGCCTCGCGTTGGGTGCATGGTGCTCTTCCATCCACCCATTCCAGGCGCGCGACCTTGGGGATAACGCCGGTCCCGGGATGAGTCCTGTGCAACGAAAGGTGGATCGATGAAGCGCGATCCACCCTACGGGGCGTGAGGGTGCGTAGGGTGGATGGCGCTCTTTCCATCCACCAATTTCGGGCACGTGGCCTTGGGTGTAACCCCGGTCCCGGGAGGAGGTCCGTGCAACGAAAGGTGGATCGGTGGAGCGCCATCCACCCTACGGGGCTGGGGGCTCGCGTAGGGTGGATGGCGTTCTTTCCATCCACCAGTTCCAGGCACGCAGCCTTGGGGATAGCCCCGGTCCCGGGCTACGAGCTGGTGGGCTGAAGCCCACCCTACGGGCGGTGTCTCAATCCGTGTACCCCTGACGGTTCAATCCGCCAGCGCCTGGTACTCGGCTTCGAGGAGGGTGGCGAGCTGGCGGGCGCGGCCGAGGCGGATGGGGCCGGACTCGATGTCCACCAGCAGGGTGGTGCAGCCCAGGGGCTGCAGGGCTGGCAGGTCCTTGAGGCGGCCATCGGTGAGGATCAGCACGCGCTGCTCTTCGCCGGGCCGTTGCCGCTGGCGCGTGGACAGCCAGCGCGCGGCCTGGGCCAGGGCGTCGGGCAGGGGCGTGCCGCCGCCGGCTCCGAGGCCCTGCAGCCAGGGTTGCAGGCGGGCGTCGGCCTTGCGGCCCTGCCAATGCCACTGGGCCTGGCGACCGCTGGCGGCGAGCACGGCGAGGCGTGCGCGTGCCTTGTAGGCGTCATCGAAGAGCTGGGCCAGCAGCCCCTTGGCACGGGACAGGGCGCCGTGGCGGCGGGTGGAGGCGGAGGCGTCGACGATCACCAGCCAGAGCTGTTCCGCTGCGCGGCTGCGGGGTGTACGGACGAGGTCTTCGGCCCGGCGCGGGCGGCCACGCAGCAGGGTCGGCAGCCAGGCGATGGCGCCCCCTTGGCCGGGACTGCGGGCGCCGCTGCGGCCTTGGCCGAGGCGCCCTGGCCGGGGCTTGGCACCCGTCCCCTTGGCGTGGCGCGGGCGGGTGCTCAGGGCTTTTTTGGCCAGGCGGGCAGGGCCCTGCGTTCCCCGGTGGGCATGGGTTGGGCGGGCAGTTCGCCCCATTGGCCTTCGCCGCTGGCGTCCTGCTGGGGGCGAGGTGTCTGGGCAGGCGCTTCGCGGGGTGGCTGTGCGGCCGGCGGCGGTGCGTGGCGGCGACGGTGGGCGAGGGCGAAGTGCTCCACGGCGTCGATGTCCTCGGGGGCGATGGCGGTCGCGCCGCGCCAGGCGGCGTGGGCGCGGGCGGCGCGCAGCCAGACCAGGTCGGCGCGCAGGCCGTCGACGCCGGCGTCGAAGCAGCGCTGGGCGATGGCGTCCAGGGCGTGGTCGTCCAGCGGGATGGCGGCGAGGCGTTCGCGGGCGTGCTGGCAGCGGCGGGCCAGGGCCTGCTGGTCAGCATTCCAGCGGGCGATGAAGGCGGCGGGGTCGGCGTCGAAGGCCAGGCGACGGCGGATGATCTCGGCGCGTTCGGCCGGAGCCGGGGCGTGGTCGAGGCTGACCTTGAGGCCGAAGCGGTCCAGCAGTTGCGGGCGCAGTTCGCCTTCTTCGGGGTTCATGGTGCCGATCAGCACGAAGCGCGCCGGGTGGGCGTGGGACAGGCCGTCCCGCTCGACACGGTTGGTGCCGCTGGCGGCGACGTCCAGCAGCAGGTCCACCAGGTGGTCCGGCAGCAGGTTCACTTCGTCCACGTAGAGCACGCCCTCGTGGGCGCGGGCCAGCAGGCCGGGGGAGAAGCGCGCGCGGCCTTCGCCGAGGGCGGCGTCCAGGTCCAGGGTGCCGACGATGCGGTCCTCGCTGGCGCCCAGGGGCAGGGTGACGAAGATGCCGCGCGGCAGCAGGTCGGCGATGCCCCGGGCCAGGGTGGACTTGGCCATGCCGCGCGGGCCTTCGATCAGCACGCCGCCGATGGCGGGGTCGATGGCGGCGAGGTAGAGCGCGAGCTTCAACGCGTCGGCGCCGACCACGGCGCTGAGGGGATAGTGGCCAGGTTCGGACATGGTGGGTTCCTGCTCAGACATGCCGCGCATGGTAGCGAAAGGCCGATGCAGCCGATAGAAATCCGTGATTGAACGGCGCCTCGGGATGCAGTAGGTTAGCCAGCATTCGCTTTGGAGATCGTCATGTCGCACCGTCCGTCCACTTCGCTCATCGCTGCTCCGGCCCTGGCCGTGGCGGGTGTGCGTGTGGCCGCTGCGACCGGCTATTTCTACGGGTATTGGTTTAGCTACGGGCTGACCTGATACCCATCAGGCGGCCCACTCCAGCAGGGTCGCCGCCAAAGCTCCACGAAACCCCCGGTCGGCAACCCGACCGGGGGTTTTTGTTTTCCGACGGTCCACAAGACCACCACGACGTTACCGAGGATCGCACCATGATCAGCTACCGCACCTATCGCTATTACCGCACCGACTGGCGATTTAGCCGCTCCACCCGCACCCCCACACCGACAAGTCGAACACCCAGTTAGTGCGCCGCGCGCGGACCTGCCGCGCCGGCCGAGGAACCCAGCCATGAATTCGTCCGTTTCCGCCCTGTCCACCGCCGCCCAGTCCTTGCACGTCGTTGCCCTGGATGCTCCGGCATCATCGTCCTCCCGCACCACCCGCCCCCTGCCCACCCCCGCCGAGCTGCGCCGCCGCTTGCCGCTGTCCGTCGAGCTGGCCCGCCAGATCCAGGCCCAGCGCGAAGCCGTGCGCGCCGTGCTGGATGGCGAGGACCCGCGCCTGCTGGTGGTGGTCGGCCCCTGCTCGATCCACGACCCGGAGGCCGCCCTGGACTACGCCCGCCGCCTGGCGGCCCTGGCCCCGCTGGTGAGCGACCAGTTGCTGCTGGTGATGCGCGCCTACGTCGAGAAGCCGCGCACCACCGTCGGCTGGAAGGGCCTGGTGTACGACCCGCACCTGGACGGCAGCGGCGACATGGCCGAGGGCCTGACCCTGAGCCGCCGGCTGATGCTGGAAATCGCCGGGCTCGGCCTGCCGGTGGCCACCGAGCTGCTGCAGCCGCTGGTGGCCGGCTACCTGGACGACGCCCTGAGCTGGGCGGCCATCGGCGCGCGCACCAGCGAGTCGCAGATCCACCGCGAGATGGTCAGCGGCCTGGACCTGCCGGTGGGCTTCAAGAACGGCACCGACGGCAGCCTCGGCATCGCCACCGATGCCATGCGCTCGGCGGCCCACGCCCACCAGCACTTCGGCCTCGATGCCCAGGGCCGCCCGGCGCTGGTGGAAACCGCCGGCAACCCGGACACCCACCTGGTGCTGCGCGGTGGCCACAAAGGCCCGAACCATGATGCCGCCAGCGTGCAGGCGGCCCGCGAAGGGCTGGAGAAACTGGGGATCGCGCCGCGCATCCTGGTCGACTGCAGCCACGCCAACAGTGGCAAGGACCCGCTGCGCCAGCCGGCGGTGCTGACGGACGTGATCGACCAGCGCCTGGCCGGCCAGAGTGCCCTGCGCGGGGTGATGATCGAGAGTCACCTGTTCGACGGTGCCCAGTCGCTGTCGTGCGAGCTGCGCTACGGCGTGTCCATCACCGATGGCTGCCTGGGCTGGGAGGGGACGCAGCGGATGCTGCTGGAGGCGGCCGCGCGCCTGCGCGGTTGAAACGAGCCGGGCGCACCGCGAGGGTGCGCCCGTGACGCGGAGGTGCGGGGGTCAGACCTTGCGCACGAACTCCGACTTGAGCTTCATGGCGCCGATGCCGTCGATCTTGCAATCGATGTCGTGGTCGCCGTCCACCAGGCGGATGCCCTTCACCTTGGTGCCCACTTTCACCACCAGGGACGAACCCTTGACCTTCAGGTCCTTGATCACGGTGATGGTGTCGCCGTCCTGCAGCACGTTGCCGACCGAATCCTTGATCACGCGGCCTTCTTCAGCGGCGGCTTCGCCAGCCTCGGCGGACCACTCGTGGGCGCATTCGGGGCAGATCAGCAGCGCGCCGTCTTCGTAGGTGTATTCGGAATTGCACTTGGGGCAGGGTGGCAGGTTGCTCACGGGGTACTCGCTGTGTGGCACGAAAAAGGCCGCATAGTGTATAGGGTTTTAGCCTCGGATTGGCGGTGGCTGTGCGGGCCGGGCTTTGTATCGGTTTGCTGACACTCTTTACCAACTGGGCATAAGCCGTGGCATCGCGGTTGATAAGGTTTTCGCAGGGAGCATGACTGCTCTTGCGTACAGGGATGTGGCCACCTCAATCACAGAGCACTTCTAAAAACGTAGGCGAGGCCGTCAGCGCAAGGCAAAAACAGGCGAAAAAACGCAGTTTACGTGGCGTAAATGAGCATTTTGAGGCTGTTTTTAACGCCGCGATGACAACGCAGGTAGTTTTTAGAGGTGTCTCACCGGGCCGTGAGGCTCCGCACTACCAGGACCACCCGATGCTGCAACGCTTCCTCTGGAAACTCCTGCCCAAGGCGCAACGGCGCTTCCTGCTGGACCGCCTCTCGGTGGTGGACCGCCAGGCCGTGAACAAGGCGATGTCGGCCAACCTCGCGTTTCCCGAGCCGTTCCAGCAGCGCGCCTGCCTGTTCATCCACGTGCCCAAGTGCGCCGGCAGCAGTGTCTGCCTCAGCCTGTTCGAGGGCTGGTACCCCGGCCACCTGCCGCTGTACTGGTACGAGCGGCAGTTCCCGGCGCAGTACGCCGAAAGCTTCAAGTTCACCTTCGTGCGCGATCCGCTGGAGCGGGCCTATTCGGCCTATGCCTTCCTGCGGGGCAACCCGCTGTCGACCCGTGATGCCGAGGCCCAGCGCCTGGTGCGGAGCTTTCGCGACTTCGACGAGTTCGTCGCCCGCTGGCTGCACCCGGACAATCTCCACCGCCAGCTACACTTTGCGCCGCAGACCGATTTCCTGGTCGATTCGCTCGGGCAACTGGCCGTGGATTTCATTGGCCGCCAGGAAAACATGGCGCATGATTTCCACCGTCTCTGCCAGCGGCTCGGGGTCCAGGCCGACCTGCCCCGCGCCAACGTCTCATGCGAGCGCCAGGCGGCGCCGGTGAGGCAGTTCTGTACCGCTCGAACCCGCCGCCTGGTGCGACGGGCCTATCAACGCGACTACGAGATGCTTGGCTATGCCCAGTCCTGACTCCTCCGCCGTGCCGGCGTGGATCCGCCCCTACAACCTGGCCCTGTCCAAGTCCGCGCGCGCTGCGATCAAGCACCAGCGCCCCTGCTGCATCTGGCTGACCGGCCTTTCCGGTGCCGGCAAGTCGACCCTGGCCAACGCCCTGGAGATGGAGCTGAACGCCCGTGGCCTGCACACCTTCGTGCTGGACGGCGACAACGTGCGCAACGGGCTCTGCCGTGACCTGGGCATGGACGATGCCTCGCGCCGCGAGAACATCCGCCGCATCGCCGAGGTGGCCCGGCTGATGGTGGATGCCGGGCTGGTGGTGATCGTCTCCGCCATCTCGCCGTTCCGCGCCGACCGCGAGGCGGCGCGGGCGCTGTTCCAGCTGGGCGAGTTCCACTGCGTGTACGTCAGCACTTCCTTCGAGGCCTGCGCCCGGCGCGACCCGAAGGGCCTGTACAAGGCCGCGCAGGAAGGACGCATCCGCAACTTCACCGGGCTCGACAGCCCCTACGAGCCGCCGCTGGACGCCGAATGCGTGATCGACACCGAGGAGGTGGAGGTGCCGCAGGCGCTGGAGCTACTGGTGGACCTGGCGCTGGGGCGTTAGGCGCTCGGTCGCTCCTGGCGGGGCCGTTCGGCCTCGCCCGCCATCTCGCTCCATGGGGCGTCGTTCCGTCTCGCCCCGCCTGTGCTTCCAGCTACCCAACCGCTCAATACACCTGCACCGGTTCGGCCAGGTTCAGCACGCCGCTGTCGTTGAAGCGCACGGTGCCCCAGAACCCGCCGCCGAGCTTGCCGCGCACGCTGTAGGGAATGCCCGCGCGGGTGTTGCGGCTGCTGGTGGCGCCCCAGGCCTGGCGCAGGGCGGAGAACGCCGAGATGGTCACCGGCACGCTCACCACGGTTTCGCTGAAGCGGGGGATTTCCCCGGCCTGGTCGGAGACGCCGCTGGCCAGCGGCTGGTCGTTGATGTCCAGGTCCAGGGCGATGCCGTTGTAGCGGATGGGCGTGTCGTTGGGGTTCTGCACCCGCAGCTTCACCACGAAGCGCATCTCCAGCCCCTGGCCGGGGACCGGCTCCATGCCCACCAGGTCGATGCGCACCGGGTCCCGTGGGGCCAGGTTGGCGCAGCCCGAGAGCGCCAGCAGGAGCAGGGTGCAGAGCAACGCGTGGAGGGGGTGGCGAATCGTGTGCATCGGGGCGGTCCATCGACAACGGGAGCTGTGTGTACAGACCGGTCGTGGCGCCGATCATTCCCCGCCGGCCGCAAAGCGCAGCGCGGCGCAACGCTGCGACCCGCCGGGATGCCGCGGCCCAGGCGCGGCGGCGGCGGGCTGACCGCCGGTCGGAAAATCCCCCTGAACTCCTGCCTCCGCTGCGCCGTCCATTGCCTTGCCAAGGAACTAGAGCGAGCCGAGCCATGATCCGCTACCTGGGCCTGAAGGGCGTCAAAGGGCGCACCCTGCTGGTCAGCACCGTCAACGAGTTCATCGACGATGAACTGCCGACCTATGCCTCGGCGCTGGCCTTCCAGATGTTCTTTTCCCTGTTCCCGTTCCTGCTGTTGCTGATCGCGCTGATCGGTTTCCTGCACCTGCCGACCTTCTTCGACTGGTTGCAGACCCAGGCGGCGCTGGTGCTCCCGGTGGAGGCGATGGACCTGGTGCGCCCGGCCATCGAGCAGTTGCAGACGCAGAAGCCCGGGCTGTTCTCCCTGGGTGCGGTGGTGGCGCTGTGGTCCGCCTCGTCGGCGGTGCGTTCGAGCATGGATGCGATGAACCGGGTCTACGACGTGGTGGAGAGCCGCCCGGCCTGGAAGCGCATTCCGCTCTCGGTCCTCTACACCCTGGGCGTGGCGGCCTTCCTGCTGGCGGCGGCGGGCTTGATGATCACCGGGCCGCAGGCCATGGGCTGGCTGGCGCAGCGGGTGGGCATCGAGGAGGCGGTGGTGATCCTGTGGAACTGGCTGCGCATTCCGGCCGCGATCCTGCTGATGATGGCGGTGGTGGCGACCCTCTATTACCTGCTGCCGGACGTGAAGCAGGAGTTCCGCTTCATCACCCCCGGCTCGGTGCTGGCGGTGCTGGCCTGGCTGCTGGCCTCGTTCGGCTTCAGCTACTACGCCCAGCACTTCGCCACCTACAACGCCATGTACGGCAGCATCGGCGCCATCATCATCCTCCTGCTGTACCTCTACCTGTCGGCGGCGGTGCTGCTGCTGGGGGCGGAGCTGAACGCGGTGATCGAACACCACTCCCGCGAGGGCAAGAACCCCGGCGAACGCCGGCCGGGGGAAGACGGCAGCGTGGCGCAGGGCTGAGCCCTCACTGTTCCTCGATGTCCAGCAGCAGGTCTTCGAGGGCCTCGCGGTAATCCCCCGGTTCTTCCCACAGGCCGCGTTGCTGGGCTTCCAGCAGGCGTTCGGTGATGTCACGCAGGGACTCGGGGTTGTGCTGCTGGAGGAAGGCGCGGGTGTCGGCATCCAGCAGGTAGGCGTCGGCCAGCAGGGCGTACTGGTGGTCGTCCACCAGTTGGGTGGTGGCGTCGAAGGCGAACAGGTAGTCCACCGTCGCGGCCAGTTCGAAGGCGCCCTTGTAGCCGTGGCGCTTCATGCCGGCGATCCACTTGGGGTTGGCGGCGCGGGCGCGCACCACCCGGCCCAATTCCTCCCGCAGGGTGCGGATGCGCGGCAGGTCCGGCTGGCTGTGGTCGCCGTGGTAGCTGGCGACCGTCTGGCCGCGCAGGGTTTCGGCGGTGGCGAGCATGCCGCCCTGGAACTGGTAGTAGTCGTTGGAGTCGAGGATGTCGTGTTCGCGGTTGTCCTGGTTCTGCAGCACCGCCTGCAGCCCTTCCAGGCGCTCGCCGAAGCGTTGCCGGGCGGGGGTGCCGGCATCGCTGGCCCCGTAGGCGTAGCCGCCCCAGTTGAGGTAGGCCTCGGCCAGGTCGGTGCGGGTTTCCCAGGTGCGGGCCTCGATCACCCCTTGCACGCCCGCGCCGTAGGCACCGGGCTGGGCGCCGAACACCCGCCAGCCGGCTTCGCGGCGCGCGGCCTCGGCAGGCAGGCCTTCGCCTTCCAGGCGGGCGCGATCCTGGCGCACGCGGGCGGCGAGGGGGTTGAGGTCGTCGGGCTCGTCCAGCTCGGCGACGGCCTGCACGGCCGCGTCGAACAGGCGGATGAGGTTGGCGAAGGCGTCGCGGAAGAAGCCCGAGACCCGCAGCGTCACGTCCACGCGCGGGCGGTCCAGCAGCGACAGCGGGAGGATCTCGAAGTCCTCCACGCGCTGGCTGCCGGCCTGCCACACCGGGCGTACGCCCAGCAGGGCCATGGCCTGGGCGATGTCGTCGCCGCCGGTGCGCATGGTGGCGGTGCCCCAGACGGACAGGCCGAGCTGGCGCAGGTGGTCGCCTTCGTCCTGCAGGTGGCGCTCCAGCAGCAGGCTGGCGGACTGGAAGCCCAGGCGCCAGGCGGTGGGCGTGGGGAGGTTGCGCACGTCCACGGTGAAGAAGTTGCGCCCGGTGGGCAGCACGTCGAGGCGCCCGCGGCTGGGGGCGCCGCTGGGGCCGGGGGGCACGAAGCGCCCGTCGAGGGCGGCCAGCACGCCGCCGATTTCCGCTGCGCCGCAGGCGTCCAGGGCGGGGGCGATCACCTGCCGCAGGTTGTGGATAACCGCGTCGCTGGCGGGGCCGATGGCTTCGGCGGCCGGGTTGGCGATCAACTGGCGGGCCAGCAGTTCCAGGCGCTCGCGGGTGTCGCCGTTACTGCGCCAGGGCGCGTCGTCGACGCCCTGGAGCACGGCGGGGCGTGGCCCCTCCCAGGGTTCGGCCCAGGCCAGGTCGAGCGGGTCGCGGTCGAGCGCCAGGTCGCGGGCGAGGGCGCGCAGCAGGCTGGCGTTGCCGCCCTTGCCGTCGGCACGGGGGATGCGCACCAGGGACAGCAGGGTGTCGTCGCGCAGGCCCGCCACGGGGGATTCGCCGAACACGTGCAGGCCGTCGCGGATCTGCGATTCCTTGAGGTCGCAGAGGTAGGCGTCCAGCTGCGGCAGCCAGCTGTCGGCGTCGTCGTTGAGGCTGAGGCCCAGCTCGCGGTCGAGGGCGGTGGCCCTGACCAGTTCGAGAATTTCGCCGCGCAGCTGCACGGCCCGACGCGGGTCGAGCAGGGAGGCGTCGTAGTACTCGTCGGCCAGGCGTTCCAGGTCGCGCAGCGGGCCGTAGGTTTCGGCGCGGGTCAGCGGCGGCATCAGGTGGTCGATGATCACCGCCTGGGCGCGGCGCTTGGCCTGGGCGCCTTCGCCGGGGTCGTTGACGATGAAGGGGTAGATGTTCGGCAGCGGCCCCATCACCGCGTCCGGCCAGCATTCGGCGGACAGGCCGACGCCCTTGCCGGGCAGCCACTCGAGGTTGCCGTGCTTGCCGACATGCACCAGCGCATCGGCGCCGAACACCTCGCGCAGCCAGAAGTAGAACGCCAGGTAGCCGTGGGGCGGCACCAGCGATGGGTCGTGGTAGATGGCCGCCGGGTCCAGCTGGTAGCCCCGTGCCGGCTGGATGCCGACGAAGGCGAGGCCGAAGCGCAGGCCGGCGATCATCATCCGTCCGTTGCGGAACATCGGGTCCTGTTGCGGCTCGCCCCAGCGCTCCGTCACCGCCCGCTGGTTGGCTTCGGGGAGGCGGGCGAAGCAGGCGAGGTAGTCGTCCAGGGCCAGGCTCTGGGCGCAGGGGCGGGCGTCGAGGCTGTCGAGGTCGTTGCTGACGCCGCCCAGCAGGCTGTGGATAAGGGCGGTGCCGCTCTCCGGCAGGCCGGCCACGGGGTAACCCCGGGCCTCCAGGGCGCGGAGGATGTTCAGCGCGCCGGCCGGGGTGTCCAGGCCCACACCGTTGCCGATGCGGCCGTCACGGGTGGGGTAGTTGGCGAGGATCAGCGCCACGCGCTTGTCGGCGTTGGCCTTGCGCGCCAGCAGCAGCCAGCGCCGCGCCAGTTCGGCGACGAAATCCATGCGCTCGACATGGGGCAGGTAGCAGACCACGTCGCTCTGGCTGCGCTCGCTGCGCCAGGCCAGGCCCTTGAAGCTGATGGCGCGGGTGATGAGGCGGCCGTCCAGTTCCGGCAGGGCGACGTGCATGGCCAGGTCACGGGGGCCCAGGCCCTGGGCGTTGGCCTCCCACTGGGGCTGGTTGTCCAGGCTGCAGATGGCCTGGAACACCGGTACGTCGCGGCGGAACGGGCGCAGGCTGGGGGCCTCCGGCGAGGACTGGGCGAAGCCGGTGGTGTTGATGATCAGCTCGACGCCGGCCTCGTCCAGCCAGTCTTCGAGGGTGGCCAGGCAGGCGGCCTCCTTGAGGCTGGCCACGGCGATGGGCAGGGGGTTGAGGCCCTGGGCGGCGAGGCGTTCGCAGAAGGTGTCGAGGAAGCCGGTGTTCGCTGCCTGCAGGTGGGTGCGGTAGAACACCAGCGCCACCACCGGCTGCTCGGGTTGCCAGTCGGCGCGCCAGTGGGCGAGCCCGGCGTTGGGCTGGCGCGGGTGGTAGACCGCGACGCGGGGCAGCGCCCTGGGTTCCTCCCAGGGCATCGCGTGGCGCAGGCAGCGGCTGGCGAGGCAGGCGAACAGCTGCCGGGCGTTGTCCAGCCCGCCCTGGCGCAGGTAGTGCCAGCAGCGCTCGGCATCCTCTGCGGGAACGCTGCAGAGCCGTGCCAGCTCAGGGTCGGGGCGGTCGTCGCCGGGCACCAGGATCAGCGTGGCGCCGCGCTCGGCCAGCGCCACCAGTTGCTCGATGCCGTAGCGCCAGTAGCCGACGCCGCCGTGTACGGAGATGAGGATGACCTTGGCATGCTGCAGCACCTCGTCGACGTAGAGGTCCACCGAGGCGTGGTTCTGCAGCTGCATCGGGTTGGCCAGGCGCAGGCTCGGGTAGTCCTCCGGCAACGTGCGGGCGGCTTCGGCCAGCAGCGCCAGGTGCGAGTCGCCGCTGCAGAGGATGACCAGCTCGGCAGGCGTCTGGGCCAGGTGGGCGATGCCGTCGTCGGGGACGAAGCCGCCGGGCTGGGTGCGCAACAGGTGCATGGCTCGGGCCTCGGCTCGGTGGAGCGGCCCTCTCCCGGGGGAGAGGCGCCGGTTCGGCGGTTACGCCAGGGCGGTGCGCAGTTCGTTGGCGATGGTGGCCTGGTCCAGCTCCTGGCCGATCACCACCAGGCGGGTGGCGCGGGGCTCGTCGCTGCGCCAGGCGCGGTCGAAGTGCTTGTCGAAGCGCTTGCCGACGCCCTGCACCAGCAGGCGCATGGGCTTGCCGGTGACGGCGACGAAGCCCTTGATGCGCAGGATGGCGTGGCGCTCCACCAACTGGCCGAGGGCCGCGAGCAGGGCGCGCTCGTCCACTTCCGGGAGGTCGACGTGGAAGGAGTCGAACTCGTCGTGGTCGTGGTCCTCGTGTTCTTCGTGGTCGTGGTGGGTGGGGCGGCTGTCGATGTGCAGCTCGGCTTCGGCGTTCAGGCCCAGCAGCACGTCCAGCGGCAGCTTGCCGGAGGCGGCCTCGACCACCTTCACCGCCGGCGGCAGCTCTTCGCTGACTTCGGCGCGCACGGCGGCCAGGGCGTCGGCATCCAGCAGGTCGGTCTTGTTGAGGATCACCAGGTCGGCGCTGGCCAGCTGGTCTTCGAAGAGTTCGTGCAGGGGCGATTCGTGGTCGAGGTTCGGGTCCTGCTTGCGCTGCTCGTCCACCTGGTCGGGGAAGGCGGCGAAGGTGCCGGCGGCCACGGCGGGGCTGTCCACCACGGTGATCACCGCGTCCACGGTGCAGGCATTGCGGATCTCGGGCCACTGGAAGGCCTGCACCAGGGGCTTGGGCAGGGCCAGGCCGGAGGTCTCGATGAGGATCTGGTCGAGGTCGCCACGGCGCGCCACCAACTCGCGCATGACCGGGAAGAACTCTTCCTGCACGGTGCAGCACAGGCAGCCGTTGGCCAGTTCGAAGACGCGGCCCACGGCCTCTTCCTCGCTGCAGCCGATGCTGCATTGCTTGAGGATGTCGCCGTCGATGCCCAGCTCGCCGAATTCGTTGACGATCACCGCGATGCGGCGACCCTGGGCGTTGTCCAGCATGTGGCGGAGGAGGGTGGTCTTACCGGCACCGAGGAAGCCGGTGACGATGGTGACGGGGAGCTTGGCCAGGGTTTTCATGCGCGCCTCTCAGGTGCTCTGTGGCGGGCATGACGAATGCAGCGGGCCGGGCCCGCTGGAGGTATTCGCCACCGGATCACCCCGCCCGGTTGTCTGGAAATTCGCCGAGGCAGGTCTCCTGGCTCGCAGCCTGGCGCGGGGCGCCGCCGGGTCCGCCTTCCCGCCCGTGGGCAGTGGCTGTGGACAGGGCATCAGCTGCTTACAGTTGCGGGGGCAGCCGTGGCTTGGACCACGTTCCCTCTTAGCTCCAGCGCTCGCTGGAGAACCTCGAAAGGACGGAAGGCTACGCAGGGCCCGGGCGGCGGTCAATCGCGTTGGTTGACGCCTCGTCGGGCCCGTGCTGTCCTTGCGCGGATTTTTCCCGCCCGGTCGCCTGCCACGCCATGAACCCCGCTGCTCCTTCCCTGACGCCGCCTTCGCTGGTGGCCGGTTTCGGCTGCCGCCAGGGCTGCACGACGGCGGAGCTGGGGGCCTTGCTGGATGCCTGCCTGGCCGAGGCCGGGGTGCCGCCGGCGTGCCTGGCGGCGTTGGCGACCCGCGAGGACCGCGCCCTGGAGCCGGGCCTGCAGGCGCTGGCGGCGGCGCGCAACCTGCCGTTGCAGGGCGTTTCCCCCGAGGCGCTGAACGCCCTGGAGGCGCGCCTGAGCCAGCCGTCCGAGCGGGTCCGCGCCCTGGCCGGCAGTGCGGGGGTGGCCGAGGCAGCGGCCCTGGCGCTGGCCGATCGGCTGGGGCAGGGGCCTTCGCACCTGCTGCTCGACAAACGTCGCAGTGCCCGCGCGACCTGTGCGCTGGCCTGCATCCACCTGGAGGCTGAACGGCCATGACGGTCTATTTCATTGGCGCCGGTCCGGGCGATCCGGAACTCATCACGGTGAAGGGGCAGCGGCTGATCCGCCGCTGCCCGGTGATCCTCTATGCCGGTTCGCTGGTGCCGGAGGCGGTGCTGGAGGGGCACCAGGCGCAGCAGGTGGTGAACACCGCCGAGCTGCACCTGGAGCAGATCGTTGCGCTGCTGGCCGAGGCCCATGCCCGGGGCCAGGACGTGGCGCGGGTGCATTCGGGTGATCCGTCGCTTTACGGCGCCATCGGCGAGCAGATCCGCCACCTGCGCGAGCGCGGCATTCCCTACGAGATCGTACCGGGCGTCACCGCCACGGCGGCCTGCGCGGCCCTGCTGGGCTGCGAGCTGACGCTGCCGGAGGTGTCGCAGACGCTGATCCTCACCCGCCACGCCAGCAAGACGCGGATGCCCGAGGGCGAGTCCCTGGGGGACCTGGCCCGTCACCGGGCGACCCTGGCGATCCACCTGGGGGTGAGCCGGATCGAGGAGATCGTCGCCGAACTGCTGCCGCACTACGGGCCGGCCTGCCCGGTGGCGGTGATCCACCGCGCCAGCTGGCCGGACCAGGCCCAGGTCACCGGCACCCTCGCCGACATCGCCGAGAAGGTGCGGGCCGTGGGCTTCCGCCGGACGGCGCTGATCCTGGTGGGGGAGGTGCTGGCGGCCGAGGGCTTTGCCGACTCGTCGCTGTACCGCGCCGGGCATGCGCACCTGTACCGGCCGGGCGAGTGACGGCCCGGTCGCGGGAGGATCGCTGCATATTGCCGGGTTTTGCCTGCCGGATGCCGGCTTTTTCGCCAGCGTTCGCCTTGCTCGCCCCGATCCGCCCGGGCTTTTCGGCGGGCCTGTAGTGACGTACCGCTGTGAAACCCGCAGAATGCAGCCTTTCCGGCCTTTGGCCGGCCCGTCCGTATGACTTCGGCCTTGAGCGACCTGACTCCTTATGCGAATGCGCTTGATGCTGCTGGGCGGTGGCAATGCCCTTGGACAGGCGCTGATTCGCCTGGGTGCCGAGGATGATGTGGGGTTCCTCGCCCCGCGCCCGCCCGAGCAGGGTTGGGACGCCGCCAGCCTGACGCAGTTGCTCGACGACACCCGCCCCGACGCGGTGGTGAACCTCGCCTACTACTTCGACTGGTTCCAGGCCGAAGACGTGAGCGCTGAGCGCTTCGCGGCCCAGGAGCGGTCGGTGGAGCGCCTCGCCGAGCTGTGCCAGCACCACAACATCGTGCTGCTGCAGCCTTCCAGCTACCGGGTCTTCGATGGCGCCCGCGCCACGGCCTACAGCGAGAAGGACGAGACCATTCCCCTGAGCCTGCGTGGCCAGTCCCTCTGGCGCATCGAACAGAGCGTTCGCGCCCTGTGCCCGCGCCACGTGCTGCTGCGCTTCGGCTGGCTGCTGGACGACAGCCGCGAAGGCACCCTGGGCCGCTTCCTGGTCCGCGCCGAGCGTGACGACGAGATCTACCTGGCGGACGACCGCCGTGGCAACCCGACCCCGGCCGACGATGCCGCGCGGGTCATGCTGGCGGTGCTCAAGCAGCTGGACTGTGCCGCGCCGCTGTGGGGCACCTACCACTACGGCGCCCACGAAGCGACCACCACCCTGGCCCTGGGCCAGGCGGTGCTCACCGAGGCACGCGCCCTGCACCCGCTGAAGGTGCAGGACATCACCCCGCAGGCCCACGCGGCCCGCCCTGACGCGGCGGACGAACCGCAGCACGCCGTGCTGGCCTGCAAGAAGATCTTCCACACCTTCGGCATCAAGCCGCGCGCCTGGCGTGCGGCCCTGCCGGCCCTGCTGGACCGCTACTACCGACATGGCTGATCCCATCCTCATCACCGGCGGCGCCGGCTTCATCGGTTCGCACCTGGCGGACCAGTTGCTGGCCCGCGGGCACGCCGTGCGCGTGCTGGACAACCTCTCCACCGGCAAGCCCGGCAACCTGGCACTGGACAACCCGCGCCTGGAGCTGATCGAGGGCGACGTGGCCGATGCGGCGGTGGTCGCGCGTGCCATGGCTGGCTGCAAGGCGGTTGCGCACCTGGCCGCCGTGGCCTCGGTGCAGGCTTCGGTGGATGACCCGGTGGCGACCCACCAGGCCAACTTCATCGGCACCCTGAACGTCTGCGAAGCCATGCGCACCTACGGGGTGAAGCGCGTGCTGTTCGCTTCCAGCGCGGCGGTCTACGGCCAGAACGGCGAAGGCCAGGCCATCGACGAAGACACCGCCAAGGCGCCACTGACGCCCTACGCGT
The DNA here is from genome assembly GCF_006715895.1 of Pseudomonas sp. SLBN-26. Taxonomy (NCBI): domain Bacteria; kingdom Pseudomonadati; phylum Pseudomonadota; class Gammaproteobacteria; order Pseudomonadales; family Pseudomonadaceae; genus Pseudomonas; species Pseudomonas sp. SLBN-26. Next base: position 3,550,564 of record NZ_VFOB01000001.1, on the reverse strand, counting down.
CGGACAAGCTGGCCAGCGAGCACTACCTGGATTTCTACCGGCGCGAGCACGGCCTGGAGCCGGCGATCTTCCGCTTCTTCAACATCTACGGCCCGCGCCAGGACCCGTCGTCGCCCTACTCGGGGGTGATCAGCATCTTCACCGAGCGGGCGCTGGCCGGTTCGCCCATCACCGTCTTTGGCGATGGCGAGCAGACCCGTGACTTCCTCTACGTCGGCGACCTGGTGCAGGTGCTGGCCGAGGCGCTGGAGATGCCGGCTGTGGAGGTGGGGGCGGTGAACGTCGGCCTGCGCCAGTCCACCAGCCTGAACCAACTGCTGGCGGCCATCGGCGAGGTGGTGGGTGGCCTGCCGGAGATCCGCCATGCGCCCGGGCGTGCGGGGGACATCCGCCACTCCCTGGCCGACAACCAGCGCCTGCTGGCACGCTTCGACTTCCCCGAGCCGACGCCCCTGGCCAAGGGCCTGGCCGAACTGCTCGGCCGCTGAGCCGCTCCATGAGAAAGGCGCCTCCGGGCGCCTTTCTTCTTTCCGCTCGCTTTCACCCTAGGGCTTCACCCCGGGACCGCAGCAGCCCAAACGAAAAAGGCGCCCGAAGGCGCCTTTGTTCTGTGCAGCAGGGCTTAGAACTTGTAGCCCAGGCCGACCATGTAGACCCACGGGTCGACGTCGACGTTGACCTTGGCACGCACGCCCAGGGCGTTGTTGTCCACGTAGGCGCGGGTGTCGATGTCGATGTAGCGGACCTGGGCGTTCAGCATGACGTTGTCGGTCAGCATGTAGTCGGCACCGACCTGCCAGGCCAGGCCCCAGGAGTTCTTCACGTTGAAGTTGTCGAAGCCGGCGGCGGTTGCCTGGCTGCCGACGTGCTCGTCATAGATCCAGGTGTAGTTGATGCCACCGCCCACGTAGGGCTGGAAGGCGGACTTCGGATCCAGCGGGTAGTACACCAGGCTCAGGGTCGGCGGCAGGTGCTTCAGGGTACCCAGCTTGCCGTTGGCGGCGTCGAGGACGGTGCCCTTGATCTTCACGTCGTGCTCGAACGGGGTGGCCGCCAGCAGTTCGATGGCCAGGTTGTCGGTCAGCATGTAGGCGAAGTTCAGGCCGAGCTGGGTGTCGCTGCTCATGGTGGCCTTGCCGCCCAGGTCGGTGCCGGCCAGGCCGCCGCGATCCACCTTCACGCTGGAGGAATCGGCTTCCGGGTTGACGGTGATGGCGCCGGCGCGGATCAGGATGTCACCGGCCTGGTGGGCCTGGGCCATGGGTGCAGCCACGGCCAGTGCGAGAAGAGAGGCAGCGAGGAACGACTTTTTCATGGAGGGCTCCAGGTCTTGAGCTGTGTTGGCTGTGGCGCAGTTTCAGGGAACCGGCCCCCCATTCGCCTTGATCTAGCTCAATACCGATGCGGATTCGTTAGCAGGCTTGCTAAACAGGCCACTGAAAAACGGGCTGCGTTGCCGCTGCGGCGTTGAAGGCACCCTCGTGCGCGAGTCCGATCAAAATGCTCATTTACACCACGTAAACTGCGCTTTTTCGGCCGCTTTCGCCTTGCATCGGCGGCCTCGCCAACGTCTTCAGCGGCCTGTTAGCCCCCGCCGTTTTCACTGGGATTCGTACGGATAGATCTTGCTGGCTTCCATCTGGTAGCCGGCTTCGGCCAGTTCGCTGGTGGAGGCTTTCACCTGCAGCGGGCCTTCGATCCAGAACGGCTGGTAGAGCGCATCCATCAGCACGCCCAGTTCGGTGGTGACGTGGACGATCTGGTTGGACGGCGGCGGCGGGACGTGGATGCAGGCGCCGAAGTAGGGCACCAGCAGGAACTCGGTCACGCGGCCTTCCTCGGTGACGTCCAGCGGGACGATGTAGCCGGGCAGTTTCACCTCCTGGCCGTCCAGTTCCTTGACCACCGGGGCGGCCGGGGATTGCTGGGTGGCCGCCGGGCCGGACTCGCTGGCCAGGGAGTCGGCCAGCTGCGACAGGTCGTGGATCGGGGCGGGCGGCGGAGGCGGCGGGGCGTCGGCGGGGATCATCTCCGACCAGGTCAGTTCACGCACATCCCCCGCCCAGAGGGCGGTGGTGGCCAGCAGCAGGAGGGCCGGCAGGGTCAGCAGGGCACGTTTCATTCGCAGCTCACAGGCGGATGGAGAGGCCGTCGGCCAGGGATTGTCGATAGGCGCGCCAGGCCGGCACGCTGCCCATCAGCAGGGCGGCGGCCAGGATACCGCCCAGCAGTGTCCACTCATAGTTGGAGGGCAGCGCCAGGGGCAGGTAGAGGCCGTAGTTGGCCTGCACGTAGCCCTGGCTGACGGCGATGCCGAGGTACAGCAGGCCGAGCCCGAGTACCGCACCGGCCACGGCCAGGGCGAAGGCCTCCAGAACCAGCAGGCTGCCGATGTGCCAGGGGCGCGCGCCCACGGAGCGGAGGATGGCCATTTCCCGGCGGCGTTCGTTGAGGCTGGTGAGGATGGCGGTGAGCATGCCGATCAGCCCGGTGAGCACCACGAACAGCGAGACCACGAACAGCGCCTTCTCGGCCGTGCCCATCAGGCTCCACAGCTCCTGCAGGGCGACGCCGGGGAGCACCGCCAGCAGCGGCTCGCCCCGGTATTCGTTGATCTGCCGCTGCAGGGCGAAGGTGGCGATCTTGCTGTTGAGCCCCAGCAGGAAGGCGGTGATGGCCTTGGGCTGCAGGTCCATGGCCCGGGCCTGGTCGGCGCTGACCTTGCCGGTACCGCGCGCGGGCACGCCGTTCTGCCAGTCCACGTGCAGCGCTTCCATGCCGGCCAGGGAGATGTGCAGGGTGCGGTCCACCGGGGTGCCGGTGCGTTCGAGGATGCCGACCACGGTGAACGGCTTGTCGTCGTGCTGCACCAGGCTGACGGTGCTGACGCCGTGGGCCAGCACGATGTGATCGCCCAGCTTGTACTTCAGCGCCTCGGCCACTTCGGCGCCGAGCACCACGTCGAACAGGTCGGCGAAGGGCTTGCCTTCGGCCAGCTTCAGCGGCTGGGCGCGACCGTAGTGGTAGTGCTCGAAGTAGGCCTCGCTGGTGCCCATCACCCGGTAGCCCTTGTGGGAGTCGCCGAGGGAGATCGGGATGGCCCATTTCACCCGCTTGTCCTGGGCGATGGCTTCGAAGCTCTCCCAGCGGATGTTGTTGGTGGCGTTGCCGATGCGGAACACCGAGTAGAGCAGCAGGTTCACCGACCCGGAGCGGGCGCCGACGATCAGGTCGGTGCCGCTGATGGTGCTGGCGAAGCTGGCGCGGGCTTCCGTGCGTACCCGCTCCACCGCCAGCAGCAGGCAGACCGAGAGGGCGATGGCGAAGACCGTGAGCAGGGCGGTGAAGCGGCGGTTGGCGAGGCTCGCCAGGGCCAGGCGTAGCAAGTGCATCTCAGGCCTCCAGCGGGCGGGCTGCGCGGTTCAGGTCCAGCAGCGAGAGGCTGCGGTCGAAGAGGGGGGCCAGGCTCTGGTCATGGCTGACGAAGAGCAGGCTGGTGCCGGCGTCGCGGCATTCGTCGAAGAGCAGGCGCAGGAAGCTCTCGCGGGCATCGGCGTCCAGGGCCGAGGTGGGCTCGTCGGCGATCAGCAGCTCCGGCTGGCCGATCAGCGCGCGGGCGGCGGCGACCCGCTGCTGCTGGCCGATCGACAGGGCGTCGGCGCGGCGCTCCAGCAGGGCCTCGCCGAGGCCGAGGTGGCCGAGCAGGGTCACGGCGGCGGCCGACACGCTGCCGTAGCGTTGGCTGGCACGCTGGGCGCGCAGGCGGGAGAAGCGGCAGGGCAGCTCGACGTTCTCGCGCACCGAGAGGAACGGCAGCAGGTTGAACTGCTGGAAGATGTAGCCGGTGTGGTCCACCCGGAAGCGGTCGCGAGCCCCGGAGGAGAGGGCGCCGAGGTCCTGGCCGAGCAGGCGGACATGCCCGCGCCCGGGCGCCTGGACGCCGCCCAGCAGGCCCAGCAGGGTGGTCTTGCCGCTGCCGCTGGGGCCTTTGAGGAAGAGGGTTTCACCGCTGTTGAGGGTGAAGGCGGGGATGTCCAGCAACTCGGCCTGGCCGGGCCAGGCGAATCCCAGGTCGGTGATGTCGATCAGTGTCTGGCTCATGTACGGACGGCCGGGTTGCCCCGGCCGGCTCATCGGGGGATCAGAAGCTCAGGGAGGGGGCTGCGGGGGTCAGTTCGGCGCCCTGCTGGCCCTTCGGGCCGATCAGTTGTACCTGAATTTTCTGGGTGGCGGGGAAGCGCGTGAACAGGCCCTTGAGGTCCAGCCCGGTCAGCTTGGCCGGCGTTGCGCATTCCAGGTGGTAGCGCGCGTGGATCTCGCTGTGTTCGTGGTGGTGCTCATCGCCGTCCTCGTGCTTGTGCTCAGGCTCGTGGGCCTCTTCCGGGGCGTTGCCGAACAGCGGGCTTTCCAGTTCCTGCTCGGACACCTTGCAACCGGCGGCTTCGGGGAGGGCGAACAGGGCCAGGGGCTTTTCCAACTCGGCGCGGGCCTTGGCCACGGCGGCCTTGTCGGCATCGCTGCGGGCCTCGTGCTCGAAGCCCACCAGGTTCATGGCCGGGCTTTCCAGTTCCAGCTCCAGGGTGCTGCCGTCCAGGGCGGCGTTGAGGCGGGCCACGCCGTGCTCGTGGGCACCCAGGCTGCCGTGGCCTTCGTGGTCGTGATCGTCGTGTTCATGGGCCTGGACGGAGAAGGCCAGGGGGAGCAGTGCGAAGGGCAGGGCGAGCAGCAGGCGGCGCATGGGAGTCTCCAGATGCGGGTGAAAAGCGGCGTTACGTTATAACAACTGTGGGCCGGCTTCCAGAGGCGTGAGAGCATGGCGCGTCGTTTATCGAGGAACCTTGCATGCTGCGCATTCGCGGACGGATCGGTGATTGGCCGGTGGACCTGACGGTGGAAATGGACGAGGAGGACTGGCAGCGCCTGGGCGCTCAATTGCACGTTGCCCCGGCAGCATCGCCCGAGCCGGTTGCGCCACCGGCAGCCGCCCCTTCCCGGCAGGCGGACCCACGCTGGGAGGCCGCCCTGGGGCTGCTGCGCGAGGCCGGCCGTCTGGAGGGCCCGCGCCTGCTGGCCGACCTGGAGGCCCTGGCGGGCAGCGCAGCAGCCGGCAAGCGCCTGCTGGTGCGCCTGCGCCATTGCGAGCAGGTGCAGCTGGAAGCCGGGGCGGACGCGCCGGTGTATGTCTGGAAGGGCTGAGGCGGGAGAGGCGGCCAGGCCGCCCTGATGGGGCGGCCTGGCAGGGCGATCAGTAGATCGCCTGGTACAGCTTGCGGCGGTAGGTGGTGACCAGCGGGTGGTCGTTGCCCAGCAGGTCGAACACCTGCAGCAGGGTCTTGTGGGGCAGGCCTTCGCCGTAGTTGCGGTTGCGCACGAACAGCCGCAGCAGGGCATCCAGGGCCGGTTCGTACTGCTGGCGGGCCAACTGGTGGATGGCCAACTGGTAGCTGGCTTCGTCGTCGCCCGCGTCCTGGGCCAGGCGGCTCTTCAGGGTGGCGGCCTCGGGCAGGTCGTTCACCTGGCGCAGGAAGGCCAGCTGGGCGCGGGCGCCGGCCAGGGCCTGCTTGTGCTCGTCGCCCTTGACCGCATCCAGCACCAGTTGGGCTTCACCCAGCTCGCCGCGCTCGGCGAGGCAGCGGGCGTAGAGGATCAGCGCCGGGGCGTTGCTGTTGTCTTCGCCCAGCAGTTGCTTGAGCACGGCCTCGGCATCACCGATGCGGCCGTCGTCGAACAGGGCCTGGGCCGCTTCCATCGGGTCGGCGGCTTCCGGTGCCGGTTCGGCAACGTGGGGGGCGAGCATGGCGCGGATCTGGGACTCCGGCTGGGCACCGGCAAAGCCGTCCACCGGCTGGCCGTCCTTGAACAGCACCACGGTGGGCAGGCTGCGGATGCCGAAGCGCATGACGATGTCCTGCTCGACGTCGCAGTTGACCTTGGCCAGCAGCAGCTCGCCCCGGTAGGACTCGGCGATCTGTGCCAGCAGCGGCATGAGGGCTTTGCAGGGGGCACACCACTCGGCCCAGAAATCCACCAGCACGGGCTTGTGGAAGGAGTTCTGGATCACCGACTGGTCGAAGTCGAGGGCGGTGGCGTCGAAGATGTAGGGCGTGTCGCTCATCGTGGATTCCGTAAGCGCAGGGAAGAGAGTGGGCGAATCATACGGCCGCTAACGCCGCGCGCCTACCGGGTGGGGGCGAGCGGCGTGGCGCATCCGGCGGTTCAGCGGGCGGCGTGGTACAGGCTCACGTGGCGGAACTGCTCGGGCTCGGCCAGGTCCGGCCAGGTGCAGGCTTCCAGCATGGCCAGACGGCGGTACAGCGGGTGGGCGAAGTTGCGCACGCGGGAGTCGGCCACCAGCGCCTCGCGGCCCCGGCTGAGGAAGTGGTCCAGCAGCGGCAGGTTGGCGCGGTCGTAGAGCACGTCGGCCACCACCACCAAGTCGAAGCGATCGGCCTCGGCGAAGAAGTCGGCGCTGTAGCCGAGCGTCACGCCGTTCAGTGCGGCATTGGCGCGGCAGGCCTCCAGGGCCAGCGGGTCGAGGTCGCAGGCCACCACTTCCGCCGCGCCGGCCTTGGCGGCGGCGATGGCCGCCACGCCGGAGCCGGCGCCGAAGTCCAGCACGCGCTTGCCGGCGACCCAGTGGGGCTGCTCGGCGAACCAGCGCGCCAGGGCCAGGCCGCTGGCCCAGCAGAAGCACCAGTAGGGCGGCTCTTCGAGGATGCGCCGGGTCTCGTCGGCGTCGAAGGCGCGGTCCATGTTGTCGGCGTCGATCAGCCAGAGGCGCAGGTCGGTGCCCGGCAGCGTCTCGGCGTGCAATTGGGCATCGCCCAGCAGTTGAGCGAGCGGGGCCTGCAGTGTCGAGGGCGGCGTCATGGCACGGTCTCCAGCTGCAGGGCGCCCAGGGACTGGCTTTCCGCCGCCGGGATGCGCCGTGGGGCGAGGCGCTGGATCAACTGGCCGGACTGGCTGACCCGGGCGCGCAATTCCACCCGCAGGTCCCGGGGGAAGGCCTCGGGGTTGAAGGTCAGGCGGAAGGGCAGGGCCGTGCCGGTGCCATCGAGGCGGAGGCTGCCGAGCAGGCGCAGCGGGCGGTCGCGGGTGTCCACCGCCAGCAAGGCCAGCTCCACGTCGCTGCCGGCGGGGGCGCCCAGCAACTGGCCGTCCAGCGCGCGCATGTAAGCGGGCAACGGCTGCTCGGCAGCGGGCTTGGCGACCGGTTTCGCCGGTGCAGGTTCGGCGGGCGGCTCGCCGGCGCAGGCGGCCAGCAGGGCGGCGAGGGAAAGGATGTAGAGCGGACGCATCATGACTCCTGGCCAAGGGGGTACAGGCGGTGTGCGCGGCCTTATAGCTCAAACCCCGGTTGCTTGTCTTGCCAGGGAGATGCGCTCTACCATGTGGCCTTCTTTTCCGCCATAGCCCCCTCCCTGCCATGCACTGTCCCTTCTGCGGCGCCCATGACACCAAGGTGATCGACTCGCGACTGGTCGCGGAAGGCGATCAGGTCCGCCGTCGCCGTGAGTGCCTGGCCTGCGAGGAGCGCTTCACCACCTTCGAGACCGCCGAACTGGTGATGCCACGCCTGATCAAGCAGGACGGCAGCCGCCAGCCCTTCGACGAGGACAAGCTCCGTGCCGGCATGCAGCGGGCGCTGGAGAAACGCCCGGTGAGCATCGAGCGTCTCGAAGAGGCCATCGCCCACATCAAGCACAAGCTGCGCGCCACCGGCGAGCGCGAGGTGAAGTCGCGGGTGCTGGGCGAGCTGGTGATGGTCGAGCTGCAGAAGCTCGACGAGGTGGCCTACATCCGCTTCGCTTCGGTCTATCGCCGCTTCCAGGACCTCAACGAGTTCCGCGAGGAAATCGAGCGGCTGGCCCGTGAGCCCTCCAAAGACTAAGGCATGACCGCATCCGACCAGGCCTTCATGGCCCGTGCGCTGGAACTGGCTCGCAAGGGCCTCTATTCGACCCACCCCAATCCCCGCGTCGGCTGCGTGATCGTCCGTGACGGCCAGGTGGTCGGCGAAGGCTGGCACGCCCGCGCCGGCGAGCCCCACGCCGAAGTGCACGCCCTGCGCCAGGCCGGTGAGCGCGCCCGGGGGGCCACCGCCTACGTGACCCTGGAGCCGTGCAGCCACCACGGGCGGACCCCGCCCTGCGCCGATGCGCTGGTGAACGCCGGCGTCGCCCGGGTGGTCGCCGCCATGCAGGACCCCAATCCCCAGGTGGCCGGCCGTGGCCTGCTGCGCCTGATGGACGCCGGCATCGCCGTGCAGTCCGGGGTGCTGGAGAGCGAGGCGCGCGCGCTCAATGCCGGCTTCATCAAGCGCATGGAAACCGGGTTGCCCTTCGTCCGCGTCAAGCTCGCCATGAGCCTGGACGGCCGCACCGCCATGGCCAGTGGCGAAAGCCAGTGGATCACCGGCCCGGCCGCCCGTGCCGCCGTGCAGCGCCTGCGGGCGCGGGCCAGCGTGGTGCTGACCGGTGCCGACACCGTGCTCACCGACGGCGCCCGCCTGACCGTGCGCCCCGACGAGCTGGGCCTGAACGCCGAACTGACCGCCCTGGCCGTGACCCGCCCGCCGCTGCGCGTGCTGGTGGACGGCCGCCTGCGGGTGCCGCTCTCCGCGCCCTTCTACCAGGCTGGCAAGGCCCTGGTGGCCACCTGCGCCGTGGCCTCGGCGCGGGATCGCTTCCAGGAGGAGGGCCACGAACTGCTGGCCGTGCCGAGCAGCAACGGCCATGTCGACCTGCGTCGTCTGCTGCTGGAACTGGGCTCGCGCGGGGCCAACGAGGTGCTGGTGGAGGCCGGGCCGCGCCTGGCCGGTGCCTTCGCCCGGGCGGGCCTGGTGGATGAATTCCAGATCTTCATGGCCGGTCGCCTGCTCGGCTCCAGCGCCCGTCCCCTGCTGGACTGGCCCCTGGCGCGGATGGCCGAGGCGCCGCAGCTGAAGATCACTGACGTGCGTGCTGTCGGTGACGACTGGCGCATCATCGCTGTGCCGCTGCCTCCGGTTGCTCGATAGCTGATCATTTCCATCGAAACGACTGGCTTGGAGCAGGCCGCGCCCTGTGTTAAAAACGCGCTCGGCCTTCTGGAATGGAAGGCCGAAACGTTCTCAGGGCGGGGTGGAAGTCCCCACCGGCGGTAATTGCGCCACGCGCATAGCCCGCGAGCGCTTCCCGGTCGCCACGGCGAGGGGAAGGTCAGCAGACCCGGTGTGATCCCGGGGCCGACGGTCACAGTCCGGATGAAGAGAGAACGGGATTGCCCGCCTGGGTGCGCGTTCGCGCGTCCGCGAAGTCCCATTCGATCCAGAGCCCTGTTTCTCACCAAACAGGAGATCGACATGCTCAACCCCCTTCGACCGAACCGCGCGGCCCTGGCCGTTCGCGTGCCGGTCCTCGCCCAGGCTGCCCATGGCGGCCGCTCCATGACTCGGGAGGCTCCATGTTCACCGGCATAATCGAAGCCATCGGCACCATTCGCGCCATCACCCCCAAGGGCGGTGACGTCCGGGTCCTGGTGGAGACCGGCAAGCTGGACCTGGGCGACGTCAAGCTCGGCGACAGCATCGCCGTCAACGGTGTCTGCCTCACCGCCGTGGAACTGCCTGGCAACGGCTTCTGGGCCGACGTCAGCCGCGAGACCCTGGCGCGCACCGCCTTCGACGACCTCAAGCCGGGCAGCCCGGTGAACCTGGAAAAGGCCCTGACCCCCACCAGCCGCCTTGGCGGCCACCTGGTCAGCGGCCACGTCGACGGCATCGGGGAAGTGATCGCCCGGGAAGACAACGCCCGCGCCGTCCAATTCAGGATCCGCTCGCCGCGTGAACTGGCCAAGTACATCGCCCTGAAGGGGTCGATCACCGTCGACGGCACCAGCCTGACGGTGAACGCGGTCAATGGCGCCGAGTTCGAGCTGACCATCGTCCCGCACACCCTGGCGGAAACCATCATGGTGGATTACCGGCCCGGCCGCCGGGTGAACCTGGAAGTGGACCTGCTGGCCCGCTACCTGGAGCGCCTGCTGCTGGGCGACAAGGCCGCCGAGCCCCAGGCGTCCGGCATCACCGAAGGTTTCCTCGCCGAACACGGCTACCTCGGGGCGCATCTAAAAACGTAGGCGAGGCCGTCAGCGCAAGGCAAAAACAGGCGAAAAAGCGCAGTTTACGTGCGGTAAATGAGCATTTTGAGCCTGTTTTTAACGCCGCGATGACAACGCAGGTAGTTTTTAGAGATGCCCCTCAACCGCTGAATTCATTAAGGAGGGCCCATGGCTCTCAATACCGTTGACGAACTGATCGAAGACATCCGCCAGGGCAAGATGGTCATCCTCATGGATGACGAGGACCGCGAGAACGAAGGCGACCTTATCATGGCCTCCGAGTGCGTGCAGGCCGAGCACATCAACTTCATGGCGCGCTTCGCCCGTGGCCTGATCTGCATGCCGATGACCCGCGAGCGCTGCGAACTGCTCAAACTGCCGCTGATGGCGCCGCGCAACGGCTCCGGCTTCGGCACCAAGTTCACCGTCTCCATCGAGGCGGCCGAAGGCGTCACCACCGGCATCTCCGCCGCCGACCGCGCGCGCACCGTGCAGGTGGCCGCCGCCAAGGGCGCCAAGGCCGAGGACATCGTCAGCCCCGGCCACATCTTCCCGCTGATGGCCCAGCCCGGCGGCGTGCTGGCCCGTGCCGGCCACACCGAGGCAGCCTGCGACCTGGCGCGCATGGCCGGCTTCGAGGCGTCCGGAGTGATCTGCGAGATCATGAACGACGACGGCACCATGGCCCGCCGCCCCGAGCTGGAGGCCTTCGCCGCCGAGCACGGGATCAAGATCGGCACCATCGCTGACCTCATTCACTACCGCCTGATCCACGAGCGCACCGTCGAGCGCATCGCCGAACAGCCGCTGGACAGCGAACTGGGGCACTTCAACCTGGTGACCTACCGCGATGCCGTGGAAGGCGACGTGCACATGGCGCTGACCCTGGGCGAGATCAGCCCGGAAGAGCCGACCCTGGTGCGCGTGCACAACATGGATCCGCTGCGCGACCTGTTCATGGTCAACCAGTCCGGTCGCTGGAGCCTGCGCGCGGCGATGAAGGAAGTGGCCGCCTCCGGCAGCGGCGTGGTGCTGCTGCTGGGCAACCCGCTGACCGGCCCGCAGCTGCTGGCGCATCTGGAGCGCCAGCTGGGCACCGAGACCAAGGTCACCACGCCCTCCACCTACAGCACCGTCGGTGCCGGCTCGCAGATTCTCCGCGACCTCGGGGTGCGCAAGATGCGCCTGATGAGTTCGCCGATGAAGTTCAACGCGATATCCGGTTTCGACCTGGAAGTTGTAGAATACCTGCCCGCTGAATGACCCGAAGGGCCCTGGCCGTGAACGGCCGGGGCCTTCGCTCTTTAATTGACGAGAACCCGCCCATGCCCCTGAAGACCATCGAAGGTACCTTCATCGCCCCCAAAGGCCGCTATGCCCTGGTGGTCGGCCGCTTCAACAGCTTTGTCGTGGAAAGCCTGGTAAGTGGCGCCGTAGACGCCCTGGTCCGCCATGGCGTGTCCGAGGACGACATCACCATCATCCGTGCCCCCGGTGCCTTCGAGATCCCCCTGGTCACCCAGAAGGTCGCCCAGCGTGGCGAGTTCGCCGCCATCATCGCCCTGGGCGCCGTCATCCGTGGCGGCACCCCGCACTTCGAATACGTCGCCGGTGAGTGCACCAAGGGCCTGGCCCAGGTGTCCATGGAATTCGGCGTACCGGTCGCCTTCGGCGTCCTGACCGTCGACTCCATCGAGCAGGCCATCGAGCGTTCCGGCACCAAGGCCGGCAACAAAGGCGCCGAAGCCGCACTCTCCGCCCTCGAAATGGTCAGCCTGCTGGCGGCCTTGGAGGCCAAGTGAGTTTCAACAGCGACAACGACGCCCCCGAGGCGCCGAAGAAGCCCGCCAAGGGCAAGATCGCCACGCGTCGCCAGGCCCGCAGCCTGGCCATGCAGGCGCTCTACTCCTGGCACATCGCCGGCCAGCCCCTGAACGAGATCGAAGCGCAGTTCCGCGTCGACAACGATTTCAGCCAGGTGGACGGTGCCTACTTCCACGAGATCCTCCACGGCGTACCGCGCCAGAAGACCGAGATCGACGAGGCCTTCCTGCCCTGCCTGGATCGCCCCCTGGAAGAGGTCGACCCGGTCGAGCTGGCCATCCTGCGCCTCTCCACCTACGAGCTGATGAACCGCGTCGACGTGCCGTACCGCGTGGTCATCAACGAAGGCATCGAGCTGGCCAAGGTCTTCGGTGCCACCGACGGGCACAAGTTCGTCAACGGCGTCCTCGACAAGCTGGCGCCCCGCCTGCGCGCCGCCGAGGTTCGTGGCGGCAAGCGCTGAGCCCCCGCCACGGATGGGTGAGTTCGAGCTGATCCGTCGCTACTTCGCCTCCGCCGCCTGTGCGGCGGGTGGCGAAGGCATCGCCCTCGGCATCGGCGACGATTGCGCCTTGCTGCAGCCCGCACCGGGCGAGCAACTGGCCGTGTCCACCGACACCCTGGTGGCCGGCGTCCACTTTCCCCGGGTGTGCGATCCCTTCCTGCTGGGCCAGCGCGCCCTTGCCGTGTCCGCCAGCGACCTGGCCGCCATGGGCGCCGCGCCCCTGGGCTTCACCCTGGCCCTGACCCTGCCCGCCGCCGATGCCGACTGGCTGCAACAGCTGGCCGCCGGCCTCGACGCCATGGCCCGCCGTTGCGGCCTGGCCCTGGTGGGTGGCGACACCACCCGTGGCCCCTTGAGCCTGACCCTCACCGTGTTCGGTCGTCTGCCGGCCGGTGCCGCTCTGCGGCGTTCCGGTGCCCGTCCCGGCGACCTGCTCTGCGTGGGCGGCAGCCTGGGCGATGCCGCCGGTGCCCTGCCGCTGGTGCTCGGCCAGCGGTCGGATGAAGGCGCCGAGGCCGCCACCCTGCTGGATCATTACTGGGCCCCGCCGCCGCAGTTTGCCCTCGGGCTGGCCCTGCGTGGCCGTGCCAGCGCCGCGCTGGACGTGTCCGATGGCCTGCTGGCCGACTGCGGGCACATCGCCGCCGCCTCCGGCGTGGCCCTGTGGCTGGAAGCCGGGCGTGTCCCGCTGTCCCCGGCCCTGCAAGCGCTCTACCCCCACGACCAGGCCCTGGGCCTGGCCCTGTCCGGCGGTGACGATTACCGCCTGGCGTTCACCCTGCCGCCGCACCAGCTCGACGCCGTGCAGGCCGCCTGGCCGGCACTGGCCGTGATCGGCCGTGTCGAAGCCGGCCACGGTGTCCACCTGCTGGATGCCGACGGCCGCGAGCGACCGCAGCCGGCCCAGGGTTACCAACATTTCGGGAGTCACGGTGACTGATCATCCGCAACAAGCGCCGGCCCAGCCGGTCCCGCACTCGGTCTGGCGCAACCCCTGGCACTTCCTCGCCTTCGGTTTCGGCTCCGGCACCCTGCCCAAGGCCCCCGGCACCTGGGGCTCGCTGGTGGCCCTGCCGTTCATCCCGCTGTGGCAGATGCTGCCTGACTGGGGCTACTGGCTGATGCTCGGGCTGACCATGCTGTTCGGCTTCTGGCTGTGCGGCAAGGTCGCCGACGACCTGCGCGTGCACGACCACGAAGGCATCGTCTGGGACGAAATGGTCGGCATGTGGATCACCCTCTGGCTGGTGCCCGAAGGCTGGCAGTGGCTGCTGCTAGGCTTCGTGGTGTTCAGGGTCATGGACATCCTCAAGCCCTGGCCGATCCGCTGGATCGATCGCCACGTGCATGGCGGCGTCGGCATCATGCTCGACGACGTGCTGGCCGGCGTCTTCGCCTGGCTGGCCATGCAACTGATCATCTGGGGCGTCGGCCTGGCAGGCATCTGATCTGAAGGGAGACGGGACGATGCTCCGCAGGTTGCTCGGCATGCTGTCGCTACTGCTGGTTTCACCCGCCTGGGCGGCGGACGGCCACCCGCCGGTGGCGGAGATCGTCATCGCCTCCGAGGTCTGGGCCGGCCACACCAACGCCGACGGCAGCGGCCTGGGCTGGGACATCCTGCGCAAGGTCTACGAACCCGTGGGCGTTCGCCTGAAGATCCGCAGCGTCCCCTATACCCGCTCCGTGGGGCTGGTGCAGCGCCACGAGGCCGATGCCTGGATGGGCGCCTACCGCGACGAGATCGCCGGTGCCGTCTACCCCCGCTGGCACTACGACGCCGACCAGATCAGCGCCCTCGGCAAGGCCGGCGCGCCCGCCCCCAGCCTGCAGACCCTCGGCCGCTACCGCCTGGTGTGGATCCGCGGCTACGACTACCAGCACCAGTTGCCAAACCTGAAGCACTTCGAAGAAATCCAGCGCCGGGGCGGTATCCTCTCCATGCTCGACCTGGACCATGCGGACTACTACATCGATGCCCGCACCGAGATCGACGACGTGCTCGCCCAGACGGCGCATCCGGAGCGTTACCAGGTCACCTTCCTGACCCCGCTCCCGCTCTACGTCGGCTTCGCCGCCACCGAACGCGGTCGCGAGTTCGCCGCCCTGTTCGACGAGCGCATGACGCGCCTGGTGCAGAGCGGCGAGCTGCGCCCGTTGTACGCCCGCTGGAAGCAGCCCTATCCCTTCGACCCACCGGAGAAGCCCCATGCGTCGCCTTGAGCTGTCCTGTCTCGGCCTGTTGCTGATGGCCTGTACCAGCGCCTGGGCCGAGCCCGTGGTGCAGGTGGTGGGGCTGTTCCCCAACGCGGCGGTGATCAGCGTCGACGGCCAGCGCAAGCTGGTGCGGGTCGGCCAGACCGGCCCCGGTGGCGTGCAGGTGGTCAGCGCCGACAGCAAGGGCGCGGTCCTGCGCATCGACGGCGTCGAGCGGCCCTACGCCCTCAGCCGCGAATACAACAGCGCCGCCCCGCCCCCGGGCAGCACCGATGCCGCCGCATCCGCCCCACGCAAGGCGCAGATGAGCATCGCCCGGGGCAACAACGGGCACTACATGGTGGCCGGCTCCATCAACGGCCACCCGGTGCAGTTCATGGTGGACACCGGCGCCACCAGCGTGGCGATGAACGAGAACCAGGCGCGCATGCTCGGCCTCGACTACCGCGTCGAGGGCAAACCGATGACCGCCAGCACCGCCGGCGGCAACGTGCGTGCCTGGCGGGTGCGCTTCGACCGGGTCAAGGTCGGCCCGCTGGAAGTGCTCGGCGTCGAAGGCGCGGTGGTCGAGGGCGACGCCCCGGTGGACGTGCTGCTGGGCATGAGCTTCCTCAACCAGGTGCGCTGGCGCGAGGACCAGGGCGTGCTGCGCCTGGAGTCCAAGTTCTAGGGCCTGCGAGCGGAGCCCACCGTCCAAGCCTTTCGATCCTTATCCCCAACTATTCAGTCTGACGGGCCGGCAGACGCTGCTGATACAATGCCGGCCTTTCGCAATCCCAGGAGAACCGTGGTGTCCGTCGTTTTCGTCGCCGCCTCCCAACTGCCCACGCCCTTTGGCCTGTTCACCATGCACGGCTTCCTCGACGAGGAAAGCGGCAAGGAACACGTCGCCCTGACCATGGGCGACATCGCCGACGGCCAGCCCGTGCTGGGGCGCCTGCACTCCGAGTGCCTGACCGGCGATGCCCTGTTCAGCCTGCGTTGCGACTGCGGCTTCCAGCTCGAGGCCGCCCTGCGCGCCATCGCCGAAGCCGGCCGTGGCGTGCTGCTGTACCTGCGCCAGGAAGGCCGTGGCATCGGCCTGTTGAACAAGATCCGCGCCTACGAGCTGCAGGACGGCGGTGCCGACACCGTCGAAGCCAACGAGCGCCTGGGCTTCGGCGCCGACCAGCGCGAGTACGCCTTCTGCCTGCCGATGCTCGAACACCTGGGCATCAGCAGCATCAAGCTGATGACCAATAACCCGCGCAAGGTGAAGGCCCTGGAAGGCTTCGGCATCCGCGTCGCCGAGCGCGTGCCGCTGCAGACCGGCCTCAACCCGCACAACCAGAAGTACCTGGCCACCAAGGCCGGCAAGCTCGGCCACATGCTGGGCAGCCTGCACCAGGGCGAAGTCGAGCTATGACCCGCAGCCAGGTCCGCCGCCTGCTGGCCCTCGAATGGTGGGCACACCTGGGCGCCGCCCTGGGCCCGCTGTTCCTGGTCAACCTGCTGTTCGGCTCCGGCGACCCGGTGTTTCCCGCCCTGGAAATGCCCCTGTTCGTCGCCGCGCTGATCTCCATGTTCATCAGCCTGCCGCTGTTCCGGGGCTACAAGCGCGCCCTGATCGCCACCGAAAAGGCACTGGACGGCGACCACGAGCGCGAAGCCTGGATCGAGCTGCGCCGGGTGCGCCGCGTCGCCCTGCTGGGCGCCGGCCTGCCCGCCTGGGTCGGTGCCGTCGCCGTGTTCGCCGGGCTCAATGCCGTGGCCCTGGTGCTGCTGGCCCTGAGCAGCGCCGTGGTGCTGTCGCTCTACCGCATTCCCCGCCAACTGGCCTGATGCACCGCCTGCTCGGCCTCCTGCTGCTGGGCCTGGTGCTGCCGGCGCTGGCCGATGACGGCGCACGGCGGGTGGTCAGCCTGGCCCCCTCCCTCAGCGAAATCATGCTCGAACTGCATGCCGAGGACCGCCTGGTGGGCGTCCTCGACGGCGGCGAGCGCCCGGCGGCCCTGGCCGCGCTGCCCAGCGTCGGCCACTACGGCCAGGTGCAGCTTGAGCGCGTGGTGGCCCTGGCGCCCGACCTCATCCTGCTCTGGCCCGACAGCGTCGGCGCGCCCATGCAGCAGCGCCTGGAGCAGCTTGGTATCCCCTTGCTGGTGATCGAGCCGCGTCGGCTGGACGAGCTGGCGGGCGTCTTCGAGCAGATCGGCCCCCGGGTCGGCCACAGCGCCGAAGGCCAGGCCCTGGCCCGGCGCTTCCGCGACGGCCTGGCCGAGCTGCGCCAGCGCTACCACCGTGAGCCGCCGCTGCCGGTGTTCTACCAGGTCTGGGACCACCCGCTGTACACCCTGGGCGGTCGGCAGATCGTCAGCGACGCCCTGGCCCTGTGCGGTGCGCGCAACCTGTTCGCCGACCTCGACCTGCCCGCGCCCCAGGTCGGTATCGAGGCCGTATTGCAGCGCCAGCCCCGCGTCATCCTGGTCAGCGAGCCGGCCCAGGCCGCCGCCTGGCAGGCCTGGCCACAACTGCCGGCGGTGACCGCCGGCCAGGTCTGGGCCGTGCCCGACCGGGGCCTGGAACGCCCCAGCTTCCAGATGCTCGGGGCCACCCGCGCGCTGTGCGAACGCCTGGCCCAGGCGCGCTGATGGCCGCGTTCGTCAGAACTGCGGTGACCACTTCAGGCTGACCACCACCCGCCGCCCGGCATCCCGGTAGCCGCCGCGTGCCTCGTAGGTCGGATCGTCGATGTAGACGTCGTTGTTTTCGTAGGGCAGGGCGTCGCCGTAGGGCGAGCTGGAGAAACCGGACTGGTCGGCGTAGCGCTTCTCCAGGTAGCGGTTATCCCCCAGGTTCTCCACCCGCGTTTCCACCTTCAGCCCTTCCAGCAGGTCCCAGCCGGCGCGGATGTCGAGGCGGCCGTAGCCGGGGCTGTGCACGGTGTTGTCGGCGTCCTGGTAGCGGCTGGACACCCCTAGCCAACTGAAACCGAAGCTGTACTCGCCGAAGCGGCGGTCCATGTCCAGCGCCAGGTTGCGCCGCGAACGTCCCGGCAGGGTGTGCCCGGTCTCGCGGTCGCGCGGGTCGACGAAACCGGCGGAAAGGCGGGTGGTCCAGCCGAGCAGTTCGCGGGACAGGCTGATGTCCAGCCCGTTGATCCGCGCGCGGCCGACGTTGCGCCAGGTGCGCACGTAGTCGGGGTCGAAGGTTTCCACATCGGTGATCAGGTCCCGGATATTGGTGCGGTACACCCCCAGGGACCAGTCGGTGCCCAGGTGGTTGCCGCGCAGCTGGGCTTCCCAGGTGCGCGAGCGCTCGGGTTGCAGGTCCGGGTTGCCGCTGGGGAAGAATTCCTTCGGTACGTAGAGCTCGAGGAAGGTGGGCGTGCGGAAACCCTCGGCGTAGCTCAGCACCAGTTGCGTCTGGGCGGGCAGGTCGATGTCCAGGGCAGCGTTGAGGCTGTCCTCGTTGCCGAACTGGCGGTCCTGATCATGGCGCAGGCCCAGTTCGGTGCCGAAGGGGGCTGCGCGGTAGCGGTGCTGGACGAACCAGGCCTGGTTGCGGCGCTCGCGCTCCTCCAGCGGCACGTTGGCGCGCAGGCGTTCCTCGGTCCATTCGGCGCCCAGCAGCAGCTGGTTGGCGGCGTCCAGGTGCAGGGTGTTCTGCCAGAGCAGCGAGTCCCGGTAGCTGGCGTATTCCTCGAAGGTGGTGAAGTAGTTGTAGACGGTGTCGACACGGCTCTTGTCTTCGCTGTGGCCAGCCTCCAGGCGGCTGCTCCAGAGTGGGCTCGGGTCCACCTGGAGGAAGGCCGAGGTGCTGCTGAGGGCGAAGCGGTCCCGGGGCTGGTCGGGAAAGGCGCCGCTGTCGCCGTCCAGCTCGCTCTTGCCGCGCTGGTCCAGCAGGTTCAGCCCGGCGCGCCAGGTCTCGGCGAAGCGGTGCTCCAGGCTCAGGTTCAACCCTCGGTTGCGGTAGGCGTCCTTGTCCGTGTTGGCACCGTCGCGGTCGTCGCTGCGGTCCTGGCGCAGCTCCACCAGGCTCATGCCCAGGTCATAGCGGGTGTTCGCGTCGCCACCGGCCAGGCCGAGGCTGTTCTCGCTGTCATCGCCGTCCCCCAGGCTGAAGTCGAAGCGCGGGTCGAGGCCCGCCTTGCCACGCCGTGTGAAGACCTGGATCACTCCGCCCATGGCATTGCCGCCGTACAGGCTGGAGCGTGCGCCCCGGGTCACTTCCACCCGCTCCACCTGCTGCATGTTCAGGTACTGCAGGCGCGCCAGACCGTTGCTCAGCTGGCCGATGCGCATGCCGTCGAGCAGCACCAGCACCTGGCTGGGGTTGGTGCCGCGCAGGTACAGCGCCGTAGGGCTGCCACGGCCGCCGGTCTGCTGCACCGACATGCCCGGCACGCGTGCCAGCAGGTCGGGCAGGCTCTTGACCTTGAGCCGGGCGATGTCGGCGCGGGTGAAGACGCTGGTGGCCGCCGTGGCCTGGGAGCGGGGCTCCAGACTGCGCCCCGAGGTGCCTACCAGGTAGGGACTCTTCAGGGCGTCGAGGCTTTCCGGGGCGATCTCCTCCGCCGGTGTGGCGCAGGGGAGCAGGACAATGGCCAGGGCCAAGGGGGAACGCAGCATGGATGACTCCTCAAAAGATCCGAATGACTTTCGAGGAGGGCCGGGCAAGAGCCGGACTGCACGGCAGGGAGCGCCGCCTGCGCTTGACGGAGGGGCCCTCCGCCACACACGTACACGTGAAGCACCGGCCCGGGCGCGCCGCCAGCGGCGCAGCCCGGCTCCGGGTTACAGCCCCGCGGCCTTCGAAGGGGCCTGCGGGTCCAGCAAGGCCAGGCGCTGGCGCACGGCGGCTTCGATGCCCGCCTCGTCCAGGCCGCACTCGGCCAGCATCTGCGCCGGCTTGGCGTGTTCCACGTAGTAGTCCGGTAGGCCCAGGTGCAGCACCGGCACCTGCAGGTTCTCGTGGGCGAGGAACTCGCTGACGGCAGCACCTGCGCCGCCCATCACGCTGTTCTCCTCGATGGTCACCAGCAGCCCATGGCTGCCGGCCAGTTCACGCAGCAGCGCTTCGTCCAGGGGTTTGACGAAGCGCATGTCCACCACCGTGGCGTCCAGGCGCTCGCCCACCTGCAGGGCTTCGGCCAGTTGCACGCCGAAGGCCAGCAGGGCAACACCGCTGCCGCGACGACGAACCACCGCCTGGCCGATCGGCACTGGCGCCAGTTCCGGCTCGATTACCGCGTTGGGGCCGCTGCCACGGGGGTAGCGCACCGCTGCCGGGCCCTGGAAGTGGTAACCGGTGGTCAGCAGCAGGCGCAGTTCGTTCTCGTCGCTCGGGGTCATCACCAGCATGCCGGGGATGCAGCGCAGGTAGGACAGGTCGAAGCTGCCGGCGTGGGTCGGGCCGTCTTCGCCCACCAGGCCGGCGCGGTCGATGGCGAACAGCACGTCGAGGTTCTGCACCGCCACGTCGTGCACCAGCTGGTCATAACCGCGCTGGAGGAAGGTGGAGTAGATCGCCACCACCGGCTTCACGCCATCGCAGGCCATGCCGGCCGCCAGGGTCACGGCGTGCTGCTCGGCGATGGCGACGTCGAAGTAGCGCTCCGGGAAGCGCTCGGCGAAGGCCACCAGGTCCGAGCCTTCCTTCATCGCCGGGGTGATGCCCACCAGGCGCGGGTCCTGTGACGCCATGTCGCACAGCCACTGGCCGAAGACGTTGGAGTACTTCGGCCCGGACGGCTTCTTCGGCGCTGCCGGAGCGTCCAGCGGCTCCAGCTTGGTGATGGCGTGGTAGCCGATGGGGTCCAGCTCGGCCGGGGCGAAGCCCTTGCCTTTCTTGGTCACCACGTGGAGGAACTGCGGGCCCTTGAGGTCGCGCATGTTGCGCAGGGTGGCCACCAGGGTGGGCAGGTCGTGGCCGTCGATGGGGCCGATGTAGTTCCAGCCCAGCTCCTCGAACAGCGTGCCGGGGACCAGCATGCCCTTGGCGTATTCCTCGGTGCGGCGGGCGATCTCCCAGGCGCCGGGCAGGCGCGAGAGCACCTTCTTGCTGCCCTCGCGCATGCTCGCGTAGGTACGGCTGGAGAGGATCTTGGCCAGGTAGTTGGACAGCCCGCCGACGTTGTGGGAGATCGACATGTCGTTGTCGTTGAGGATCACCAGCATGTCGGCCTGCACGTCCGAGGCATGGTTCAGCGCCTCGAAGGCCATGCCGGCGGTCAGTGCGCCGTCGCCGATCACGGCGATGGACTTGCGCCCCGAGCCCTGCATGCGGGCGGCGATGGCCATGCCCAGGGCCGCGCTGATGGAGGTGCTGGAGTGGCCGACGCCGAAGGTGTCGTACTCGCTCTCCGAGCGGCGCGGGAAGGCGGCGATGCCGTCCTTCTGACGCAGCGTGCCCATGCGCTCGCGGCGACCGGTGAGGATCTTGTGGGGGTAGGCCTGGTGGCCCACGTCCCAGACCAGCCGGTCGTCGGGCGTGTCGTAGACGTAGTGCAGGGCGATGGTCAGTTCGACCACCCCCAGCCCCGCGCCGAAATGCCCGCCGGTCCGGCCGACGGTATAGAGCAGGTACTGGCGCAGTTCGTCGGCCAGGGTTTCCAGCTCGGCCTCGCCCAGCCGACGCAGCGCGTCCGGCGTCTCCGCGCGGTCGAGCAGGGGCGTGAGCGGGCGCTCGCGGGGAATCTCATGGAACGTCGTGGGCATCAGGCTAATCGTTATGGGTGCAAAAAGATGCGGCAGTTTACCTGATGCCGCTTTGCCTGCCCAAGACATGGCGTCGGATGCCCGGGCGACCCGGCAGCGTCACCCACCACAGGCCCTCGATTCGATACCGGGGCACAGCCTTGTAGGGTGGGCTTCAGCCCACCAACGGCAGACAGCGAGGGCTGAAGCCCACCCCTACAGCGCTGACAAACGGCGCTACTGCGCAGGAGCGAGCTCTGCTCGCGAAGGCGGCCTACCAGGTGTCCACGAACGACCGTTTGCGGCCTTCCGGTGTGGCGGAAGGCGCGGTGGCGTTGAGGCCGCGCAGGAGCCAGGCGCGGGTCTGCTCCGGGTCGATGACGGCGTCGATCTCCAGGAAGCTGGCCATGTTGATCGCCTTGCCGTTCTGGTAGGCCTTGTCGACCATCTTGCGGAACAGCCGCTCGCGCTCCCCGGCATCCTCCACGGCGGCCAGCTCCTTGGCGTAGCCCAGGCGCACCGCGCCCTCCAGCCCCATGGCGCCGAACTCGCCGCTGGGCCAGGCGACGGTGAACAGCGGCGAATGGAAGCTGCCGGCCGCCATGGCCTGGGCACCCAGGCCGTAGCCCTTGCGCAGCACCACGGTGAACACCGGCACCTCCAGCGCGGCGGCGGCGACGAACATGCGCGAGACGTGGCGTACTGTGGCCTGCTTCTCCGACTCCGGGCCGACCATGAAGCCGGGGGTGTCGCACAGCGACAGCAGCGGCAGGCCGAAGGCGTTGCACAGCTGCATGAAGCGCGCGGCCTTGTCGCCGGCCTGGGCGTCGATGGCGCCGCCGAGGTGGGCGGGGTTGTTGGCGATCAGCCCGAAGGGGCGCCCCTCGATGCGGATGAAGGCGGTGATCAGCCCCGGCGCGAAGGCGCGGCGCAGTTCCAGCACCGAGTCCGCATCGGCCAGGGTCTCGATCAACGCGCGGATGTCATAGACCCGCAGGCGGTTCTCCGGGATGGCGTGGCGCAGTGCACGCTGGTCGGCGCAGCGCCAGTCCGCCAGGCGACCCTGGAAGTAGGACAGGTAGCGCTTGGCGGCGGCCACCGCTTCGGCCTCGTCCTCCACCAGGATGTCGATCACCCCGTTGGGCGCCTGCACGGCGGTCGGGCCGACCTCCTCGGCGCTGTAGCGACCCAGGCCGCCGCCCTCGATCATCGCCGGGCCGGCCATGCCGATGCTGGCGTTGCGGGTGGCGATGATCACGTCGCAGCAGCCCAGCAGGGCCGCGTTGCCGGCGAAGCAGCGACCGGAGACGACGCCCACCAGCGGCACCTGGCCGGAGAGCCGGGCCATGGCGACGAAGGTGTGGCAGTCCAGCCCGGCGACGCCGACGAAGTCCGAGTCTCCCGGCCGGCCGCCGCCGCCCTCGGCGAACAGCACCAGGGGCAGGCGCCACTGTTCGGCGAGGCCGAGCATGCGGTCGGTCTTCTTGTGGTTCATCACCCCCTGGGTGCCGGCGAACACCGTGTAGTCGTAGGCGATGGTCATGCAACGGGCGGCCTCGGCGCCGAAGGCGTCGGCGTTGACCGTGCCGATGCCGGCCACCAGGCCGTCGGCCGGGCTCTGCTCGATCAGCTCCTCCAGGCTGCGGCGCCGGCGCTGGGCGGCCAGGGCGAGGGCGCCGTATTCGATGAAGCTGCCGGCGTCGAGCAGGTCGTCGAGGTTCTCGCGGGTGGTGCGCTGGCCGGTCTTGCGGCGCTTGGCCACCGCCTGCGGGCGGCGTTCGTCACGGGTGATGGCGTGGCGTTCGAGCACTTCCGCGAGGTCGGCGCGGATGTGCGCCAGGTCCAGGCTTTCTTCGCTGGCCACTGCCTCGCCGTCCACCTCCGCAGGCTCCAGGTAGAGCAGCGGCGCGCCTTCGAACAGGCTGTCGCCGGGCTGCACCGCCAGGGCGCGGACGCGGCCGCTGTGGCTGGCCTTGACCACGAACTCCATCTTCATCGCCTCCAGCACCGCCACCGGCTGGCCCAGGGCCACGCTGTCGCCTTCGGCCACGTCCAGGCTCACCAGCACGCCCTGGCTGGGGGCCAGCAGCGGCAGGCAGCCGGGCGGGGCGTCGATGCCGCCGGCCGGTTCGACCTGCGGGGCTGCGCTGCTGACGAACAGGTGCGGGTGGGCGCTGGGCTGGGGCGCCAGCAGCTCGGGCAGGTGGCGTTCGAGGAAGCGGGTGTCCACCGGCGCCGCCAGTTCGGGGCGGCGCAGCAGGTTCTGCAGCAGGTGCAGGTTGCTCGCCACGCCCTCCAGGCGGAATTCGCAGAGGGCGCGGTAGGCCCGGCGCAGAGCGGCGGGCAGGTCATCGGCCTGAACGATCAGCTTGGCCAGCAGCGCGTCGTAGCGCGGGTTGGTGGTGCAGCCGGCGTAGCCGTGGCCGTCCACCCGCAGGCCGGGGCCGCTGGGCGGCTCGTAGGCACTGATGGTGCCACCGGCAGGGCGTGTGCTGCCGTCGGCGAGCTGGGTCTCCAGGTTCACCCGCAACTGCACGGCGACCCCGCGCGGGGCCACCGGCTCGTCCAGGCCGAGGTCCTC
This sequence comes from Pseudomonas sp. SLBN-26, assembly GCF_006715895.1. Classification (NCBI taxonomy): domain Bacteria; kingdom Pseudomonadati; phylum Pseudomonadota; class Gammaproteobacteria; order Pseudomonadales; family Pseudomonadaceae; genus Pseudomonas; species Pseudomonas sp. SLBN-26. The sequence continues at coordinate 3,526,662 of NZ_VFOB01000001.1, read as the reverse complement.
CAGGCGGGCGCCGGCCGCCAGGTGCAGCTGGGCCTGGACCAGGTCGACGCCGGTGATGGCCTCGGTGATGGTGTGCTCCACCTGGATGCGCGGGTTGGCCTCCATGAACACGAAGTCGCCCCGGGCCGGGTCCACCAGGAACTCGAAGGTGCCCAGGCCCCGGTAGCCCGTTTCGCCGGCCAGGCGCAGGGCGGCGTCGAGCATCCCCTGGCGCAGGGCCGGGGCGAGGTCGACGGCGGGGGCGATCTCCACCAGCTTCTGCTGGCGCCGTTGCAGGCTGCAATCGCGCTCCCACAGGTGGCTGACGCGCTCGCCGTCGCCCAGCACCTGCACCTCGATGTGCCGGGCGCCTTCGATCAGCCGTTCGACGTAGAGGTCGTCACGGCCGAAGGCGGCGCGGGCTTCGGACTGGCAGCGGGCGTAGGCCTCGTCCAGCTCCTCCGCCCTATGCACCGGGCGCATACCACGCCCGCCGCCGCCGGCCAGGGCCTTGAGCATCAGCGGGCCGTGGCTGGCGAGGAAGACGCGGGCCTCCTCCAGTGAGGTGGGGCGGTTGGTGCCGGCGGCCAGGGGCACGCCGCAGCGCTCGGCCAGGGCGCGGGCGCGGGCCTTGTCGCCGAACAGGTCGAGGGCCTCGGGCGCCGGGCCGACGAAGCGGATGCCGGCGGCCTCGCACTGGCGCGCCAGCTCGGCGTTCTCGCTGAGGAAGCCGTAGCCGGGGTGCAGGGCGTCGCAGCCCTCGCGGCGGGCGATGGCCACCAGCTGGGCGATGTCCAGGTAGGCCGCCGGGCCCTGGCCGGCGAGGGCCACGGCGCGGTCGGCCTTGCGGGTGTGCAGGGCCGCGTGGTCGTCCTCGGCGTGGACGGCGACGCTGTCGATGCCCAGCTCGGCGGCGGCGCGGGCGATGCGGATGGCGATCTCGCCACGGTTGGCGATCAGCAGGCGTGCGAAGGGTCGGTTCACAGCAAGGCTTCCAGTTCGTTCTTCTTGATCTTCCCGGTGGCGGTCATCGGCATCGCCGGCAGCAGCCGCACCTCCGGTACTTTGTAGACGGCCATGGCGTCCTGGCACCAGGCGACCAGGCTTTCCGGCGTCTCCTCGGCACCCGGTTTGAGCACGATGAAGGCCACCGGCTGCTGCCCGCGCTGCTCGTGAGGGCGGCCCAGCACGGCGCTGGCCAGCACGGCCGGGTGCTGGCCGAGCAGCGCCTCCAGCTCGCTGGGGAACACGCTCATGCCGTTGACCTTGAGCATCTCCTTGCGCCGGCCCAGGTAGCGGATGAAGCCGCGTTCATCGATCACCCCCAGGTCGCCGGTGTGCAGCCAGCCGTCGCGCAGCACCTCGGTGCTGGCCTCCGGGCGCTGCCAGTAGCCCTTGAGCAGCGAGGGCGAGCGCAGGCACAGCTCGCCTTCGCGGCCCAGGGGCAGCAGGGCGCCGCTGTCGAAATCGCAGACCTTGAATTCGGTGCCCGGCACCGGCAGGCCGACGAAGGTGGGTGCCTGGCTGAGGTCGAAGTCGCCGTCCTGCAGGCCGTAGGTGAAGGTGTCGCAGGTGTGGGTCTCGGTCATGCCGAAGGCGAATTCGTAGAGGGTGCAGCCGGTGAGCTGGCGCCAGCGCGCGCGGTAGTCGCGGGTGAGTTTCTTGACGAAGGAGATGGCACCGACCCGGCGCAGGCTGGCGAAGTCGAAGTCGCCGACGCGGGGGTGGTCCAGCACCTCGGCGGCGCTGTCCACCAGCAGGCCGCAGTGGCTGACGCGGTAGTGCTGCACGGCGGCCATGAAGGCTTCCGCATCCCAGCGGGCCAGCAGCACCAGGGCGCAGCCGGCGTAGACCGGGAACAGCAGGCCGGCGTTCTCCCCGGCGATCCAGAACTCGGGGAGGAAGTTGAGCATCACCGACTGCGGATCCAGCCCGAGGGCCACCGGCACGAAGCTGGCGCAGGTGTAGAGCATGTCGCCGTGGGTGTGGATGCAGCCCTTGGGCAGGCCGGTGGTGCCGCCGGTGTAGTTCAGCGCGGCGGCGTCCTCCAGGCGCGGCTGGTGGCTGGGCGTCGGCGCCTGGCAGGCGGCCAGGGCGGGGTAGAAGTCCAGGCAGTCCTCGGCGCTGGCCTTGGGCGCCAGCAGCAGGTCGGGCAGCGGCAGGCTCGGCGTGGCCGGGCGTAGTTCGCCGAGGCTGGTGGCGATCAGCAGGCGCACCGAGGTCTGCGCCTGCACCGTGCGCACCACCGGCAGCAGCTGGTCGAAGCACAGCAGCACGGCGGCGCCGCTGTCGTTGAGCTGGTAGGCCAGCTCCAGCCCCTTGGACAGCGGGCTGACCGGCGCATAGAGCGCGCCGCACTTGAGGATGCCCCAGAAGGCGATGTGCAGCTGCGGGCAGTTGGGCAGGAACACCGCGACCCGGTCCCCCGGCACCACGCCGCGCTCCACCAGCAGGGCGGCGAAGCGGTCGCTCAGGCGGTCCAGTTCCGCCCAGCCCAGGCGGTGGCCGTAGAAGTGCACGGCGGCGGCCTCGGGCTGGCGCCGCGCCCATTCGCGCAGGTAGTCGGTGAGCGGGCGTTCCCCCAGCGGGTACTGGGGCGTACGGGGCAGGCCCTGGGGCCAGGCGAGCTTGCGGCGCTCGGCGAGCGCCTGCAGGTAGGCGTGTTCGTTCATGGGGCCTCGCTAGGGTTTGTTCTTGTGGTGCGGGGTCCGGGCATCCTAGGCAGCCCCCAGGGGCGTGGGAACTGATGGTTGTTCATTCACGATCATGAATCTGCTGCATGGTTGGCCAGGGTGGCGCTAGGGTGCCGTGCATGACCGGTGCAGAGGGGCGGGCACCCTCCGTGAGCGTGGAGGCGCAACCATGAATAAGGAACATGAATGGCCAGCCCTTGGCCGTGTTGATCTGAACCTGTTCCGCGTCTTCGACGTGATCCACCGCGAACGCAACCTGACCCGCGCGGCGGCGGTGCTGCACCTCAGCCAGTCGGCCATCAGCCACGCCCTGGCGCGCCTGCGCGAGCAACTGGGGGACCCGCTGTTCATCCGCGAGGGGCGCGGCGTGGCCCCCACCCCGGTGGCCCTGCGCCTGGCCCCGGTGGTGAGCGAGGCCCTGGCGCTGCTGCAGGGCGGGGTGGACCGGCTGCAGCAGTTCGACCCGACGCGGGACTCGCGCACCTTCATCCTCAACATGCCCGAGCAGCTGGAGCCGTTGCTGCTGCCGCCCATCGTTGCCGCCCTGCGCCCGCACCTGCCCCGGGTCGGCGTGCGCAGCACCAGCGTGCGCTGGGGCGAGCTGAAGCTGGAGATGGCCGCCGGGCACATCGACCTGGCCGTGGAGGTGGCACGCCCGGCGGATGCCGAGCTGCGCCAGTGCCAGTTGCTGCGGGAGCCGCTGCGGGTGCTGGCCGGCCCGGCCTTCGTCGGCGAACTGGACGCCGAGCGCTACCTGGCGGCGCGGCACATCGCCGTCACCTCGCGGCGGCGCAGCATCTCGGTGGAGGACCTGGCCCTGGACAGCCTCGGCCTCTCGCGCCACGTGGTGCAGCGCTGCCAGCACTACCTCACCGCCGCGCAACTGGCCGCCGGCAGCGACGGGCTGCTGACCGTGGCCGCCGCCTACTGCCCGATGCTGACGCGCATCGCCCCGCTGCGGGAACTGCCGATGCCGCTGCCCCTGCCGCCGGTGACGCTGAACCTGTACTGGCACGAACAGGCGGCCGGCGAGCCGGGCAACCGCTGGCTGCGCGAGCGCTTGCTGGCCCAGCTCGGCGAGGGGCTTGCCGCTCCGCAGGTCCTCGCGTATCAGTAGGCGCCTTCCTCCGGAAAGGACTCGCCATGAACGAGCTGCTGCACAGCCTGGACTGGGTGCTGCCCCTGCGCAGCGACGCACTGACACCGCTGATGCGCTTCTTCACCCTGCTGGGCTACGAGAAGTTCATCCTCTTCTTCCTGCCGCTGGGCTACTGGGCCTGGCAGCGCACGGTGTTCTTCCGCCTGCTGGTGCTGGTGGCGGTGACCGCGCTGCTCAACGCCTGGCTCAAGGACTACTGGCAGGACCCGCGCCCGGACATCGCCCTGCGCATGGACCACGAGGTGGGCGAGAGCTTCGGCCTGCCCAGCGGCCACGCGCAGCTGTCGGTGGTGTTGTGGTTCTGGCTGGCGCTGGAAGTGCGCCGCCTGTGGTTCTGGGGGCTGGCCTGCGTGCTGGTGACGGGCATCCTGTTCAGCCGCCTGTACCTGGGCGCCCACGACATCGAGGACCTGCTCGGCGGCAGCGCCCTGGGCCTGGCGACCCTCGGCCTGTTCGCCCTGGCCAGGCGCTGGCGCTTCTGGCGCGAGGGCCCGGCCCTGGCCCACCTGGCGCTGGTGGTGGCGGTGTCGGCGGCCTTCGCGCTCACCTGGCGCGGCCAGCCGCCGAGCTACGTACCGTTGCTGGCAGGGCTGATGCTGGTGGTGATCATCGGCTACCGGCGCGTGGGGTTCAGCGTGGCGGTGCCGCTGTGGCGACGGGTGACGGCGGCGGTGCTGGGTGCGCTGGCCTTCATCGGCCTGCAGTGGGGGTTGAAGCACACGGGGCTGGCGCTGCACCTGGAGGGCCCAGCCTGGCAGGCCTTCCGTGGCCTGGCCATCGGCACCTTCGTCGCGGTGCTGGCGCCCTGGGTGCTGGTGCGCCTGGGCCTGCTGGCCCCTGCGCCGGCACGGGACGAGGTGCCGGTCGACGCCTTGCCCCGCGCCGCCTGAGCCCTCAGGCGCTGCGTTCCACCCGCAGCGGGTAGGCCGAGCGCTCGCTCTCGCCCTTCTCCGGCAGTACCGCCAGGATCGACGCTGCCTTCGCCTCCAGGCGGTACCAGAGCCCGCGCGGGACCACATAGAGCGAGCCCGCCGGCAGGGGCTCGCGCACCAGCCCGATCACCGCCAGCAGGCTGATCTCCATTTCACCTTCCAGCACCTGCAGCAGCGCATCGCCCTCGGGGTGGCGCTGCCACGGGCCTTCGCCGTCCAGGTGGCCTAGCTGCACCGTGGCCGGGCCAGGCTGGAAGGGCGCGACCGGCTGCAGCTCGGCACAGGCCGGCGCGAAGGGATGGGGTTTGGGGATGCCGTCGAGCACGGCCTGGATGGGGATCGCTTTCATGGGGGCCTCCCGGTGCGTGGGTCCGGGGACGTTAGCAGTCCGGGTGCCTCGGACGTTTCTGAAAGACCTGTACGGCCAGGCGATGCCATGCCCTCCACCGCCTGGCCGTCAGGGCATTTCAAGCGCCCGTCAGAACAACGCCAGGCTGTAGGTGAGGAAGACCCGGTTCTGGTCGACGTCGGTGCTCGCCTGGCTGCGCAGGCTGGCGTTGCGCCAGGTGATGCCCAGGCCCTTGGCCGGTCCGGCCTGCACCACGTAGGCCAGGGTGAAGTCCCGTTCCCACTCCTGCAGGTGCCCGCGTTCGGAGCGGATGCCGCTGCCCTTGAGGTAGGCGACGTTGCTGGTCAGCTCCGGCAGCCCCCAGGTGCCGAAGTCCAGCCCGTACTGGGCCAGCCAGGTGCGTTCGCCGGCGCGGGCGAAGCTGTTCAGCTGGCGGTCGGTGATCAGGTAGACGTCGCTGCCGTTGCCCTGGTTGGGCTGGATGAAGTGGCTGTCGCCGGTCAGGCGCTGGTAGCCGGCGCCGAGGGTGTGGGCGCCGAGGCTCCAGCTGAACAGGGCGCTCCAGGCGCGGTTGTCCACCCGGCCCCGGTGTGCGCCGCTCTCGCCGTTGCCGGGGCCGTAGTAGCCGGCGGCGGTGTAGCCCTCGGCGCGGCCGCTGTGGCTGGCGTTGCGGCCCGTGGCGCGGGTGTCGAAGTGGCGCAGGTCGGTCTTCAGCGTGCCCAGGGGCAGCGCCTGCTCGTGGTTGAGGCCGACGAAGTGCTGGCGATAGAAGTCCTCCAGCTGGCCCAGGTAGTACTGCACCTGCAGTTGCTCGCTGACCTGGTAATCCAGGCCGAGGAAGTCGAAGGCGTCGCTGTGGCGGGCCGGTGCCGCGCTGACGGCGTTACCGGGCTTGCGCGGGCTGTTGGCGCCGTTGATGGAGAGGTCGTCGCGGTGGCTCTGGGCGCGCCCCTTGGCCTGGCGCAGGCGACCGGCCAGCAGGGTGAGGTCGTCGAACTCGCGCACCGTCAGCTGGGCGCCTTCGAAGGTCTGCGGGAGCAGGCGTCCGTCGTTGGCCTTGATCACCGGCAGGCGCGGGATCAGGGTGCCGACCCGCGCCTCGCCGGCGCCGACCCGCAGCTTGGCGGTGAGCCCGAGGCTGCTGAATTCGTCGCGGGCGCGGCCATCGTGCTCCAGGGGAAACAGCGCGCTGGGGGTGCGGGCCTGGTCGGCCTTGCCGGCGCGGCCACCGCCGTCCAGGCGAAGGCCGAGCAGGCCGATGGCGTCGAGGCCGACGCCGACCGTGCCTTCGGTGTAGCCGGACTGGTAGTCCAGGCGCAGGCCCTGGCCCCATTCCTCGGTCTGGCCGGCGTGGCCGTCGCGGTTGTCCTGGTTGAAGTAGAAGTTGCGCAGCGCCAGGGTGGCGTGGCTGTCGTCGATGAAGCCGTCCGCCTCGGCCACGCCCATGGCGAGGGCCAGCGACAGGGCGAGGGGAAGGCGGAAATGGATGGCGGTCATGGCGTGTCCTCCTTGTGACCTCGGGCGGTTCAGGCCTGGTGCAGGCGCTCCAGAGCCTGGCGGTGCAACTGGGGATCGCCGGCGGCCAGCACGCTGCTGCCGGAGCCAAGGCCGAGCGGGCGGCCCTGCCAGTCGCTGATCACCCCGCCGGCGCCTTCGATGACCGGCACCAGGGCGCAGTAGTCCACCGGCGCCATGCCGCCGCCGTCGGCCACCAGGTCGATGCGCCCCCGGGCGAGGTTGGCGTAGGCGCTGCAGGCGGCGCCGTAGAGGCGCCAGCGGGTGGCGTCACGCAGCCGGGCGAAGGCTGCCAGGTGGGTGTCCGGCAGGCTTTCCGGGTTGCTGCTGGCCAGCAGCGCGCGGGCCAGCTCGGTGCAGGGGCGGGTGCGCACCGGCTGGCCGTTGAGCCGGGTGGGCTGGCCTTCCACACCGACCCAGCGCAGGCCGGCGATGGGCAGGTCGACCACCCCCAGCACCGGACGCCCGTCACGGCACAGGGCGATCAGCGTGCCGTACACCGGGACCCCGGCGATGAAGGCCTTGGTGCCGTCGATGGGGTCGAGCACCCAGCTGTATTCGGCGTCGCGCTGGTGGTCGGGGTACTCCTCGCCCACCACGCCGAAGCTGGGCGTGTGGCGGGCGATGGCCTCGCGCAGTTCGCGCTCGATGGCGCGGTCGATGGCGGTGACGGGGCTGGCGTCGTCCTTGTCCTCGAAGGGCTGGCTGTCCTGCAGGGCGGTCTGCCAGTGGGCCTGCAGGCGGGTGCGGGCGAGGTCGGCCAGGTGTTCGGCGGTGGCGCGGTGGTGGGCGGTCATGTCCGGCTCCGTGTCAGAGGGCTTTGTCGAGGCCTTTCCAGGCGCTGAGGAAGGCGTCGCGGCCGGCGATGGCGGCCTGCTCGTCGGTGGGGAAGACGGCGATGTCCTTCAGCTCCGGCAGCTCGACATGGGCGCTGACCTCGATGTCGCTGCGGCTCGGCCGGCGGTAGGCCTGCTCCAGCAGGGTGATCTGGGTGTCGCGGCTCAGCAGCAGGTCGTAGAGGCGCTTGCCGGCCTCGGGGTTGGGGCCGTTCTTCACCAGTACCAGGGCCTCTTCGGTGACGAAGGTGCCGTCGGCGGGGTAGACCAGGCGGATCTCCCGCTGGCCGCCGGCGACATAGGCGTAGGCGTTGCCCTCGAAGGTCAGGCCGACGGCGTATTCGCCCTGGGCCACCTGGTTGAGCACGGCGCTGGAGTTGCGCGAGACCACCAGGTTGGCGGCCAGGCGGCGGAAGTCCTCCTCGCCCAGCAGCTGGCGCAGGCCCCAGAGCGCGGTGTAGGCGGTGGAGGTGGCGGTGGGGTCGCCGACGATGATCCGCCCCTTCCAGGCCGGGTCCAGCAGGTCGCGCCATTGGGTGGGCTCCTTGAGCCCGCCGAGCTGCTTGCGGTTCACCATCATCACCACCACCTGGATGTTTGCGGTGCTCCACAGCTGCTGCGGGTGCTGGTGCGCCTCGGGGATGGCCTGGGCCTGGGGCGAGCGGTAGGGCGCGTAGAGCGCGGTGAAGGCGCCCAGGGTGTTGGGCTGGGAACTCCAGAACACGTCGGCCCGAGCCGCCTGGCCCTCGGCCTCGATGCGCTTGAGCAGGGCGGCGCTGGAGCCGTTGACCACGCCGATCTTCAGGCCCGGGTCGAGGCGCTGGCCGCTGTCCAGCAGGGCCTGCACCGCCGAGTCGTTGTTGGTGGTGTAGAGCACCGCCTGCTCGCGGGCGAGGGCGGATTGCAGCAGGTTGAGGGCGAGGGCGGCCAGCAGGGCGGGCAGCCGGTGCTTCCAGGTGGCGTTCATGGCGAGTCCTTCCTTGCGGTTCAGAAGACCTTGATGCGGAACACCCGGGTGGCGATGACCACCGGGACGAGGGTGAGCAGAACCAGCACCAGCCCGTAGGCCGCCGCCTGGCCCTGGAGGCCGGTTTCCACCAGGCGGAAGACCTGGATGGTGATGGTCTCGCGGCCGGCCGAGTACACCACCAGCGAGGCGCTCAGCTCGGCGACGATGGTGGTCCAGGTGAGCACCGCCGCGGCGGCGACGGCGGGCGCCATCAGCGGCAGCACCACCTTGAAGAAGGAGCGCAGCGGCGGCACGCCGAGGCTGATGGAGGCCTCCTCGATGGAGTCGGGGATGTTGTAGAGGGTGGCCGAGGCGCTGCGCACGCCGAAGGGGAAGCGGCGGATGACGAAGGCGACGACGATGATCGCCGCCGTGCCGCTGAGCGCCAGCGGGCCGCTGTTGAAGGTCATCACCAGGCCGATGCCGAGCACCGTGCCGGACATGGCCAGGGGCAGCATGGCGAGGTAGTCGATGGCCGGGGTGAGCAGGTTCTTCTTCTTGATCACCAGGTAGCTGATGACCACGCTGAGCAGGATGCCCACCAGGGTCGCCAGGGCGCCGTAGGCCAGGGTGTTGAGGATGGGTTCCGGGCTGCGCAGCAGGACCCGCTCCAGGTTCTCCAGGGAGAAGCTGCCCCAGTGCATCACCGGCCCCCGCGAGCGGGTGAAGGCGCTGGCCAGCACCGTCAGCAGCGGCAGCGAGGAGAGCAGGATGAACAGCGCCGTGGCCGCGCCCAGCAGCGCGCCGCGTACCCCACGCAGGCGCTTAGCCGGGGCGCTGCGGCCCTGGACGATCTCGTAGCGCTTGCGCCCCACCAGCCAGCGCTGGAAGAACAGCACCCCGGCGACGATGGCGATGGACAGGGTGGCCAGGGCGCTCTGCAGGCCGGCGTTGGTGCCCATCTCGGAGACGAAGCTGAGGTAGGTGAGCACCGAGAGCAACTGCACCTTGCCGCCCAGCAGGGTGGCGATGGCGAAGTTGCCCACCACCAGGGTGTACACCAGCAGCCCGGAGGCCAGCACGGCGGGCAGCACCACCGGCAGCATCACCTGCAGGCGCGCCTTGGCCGGCGGCACGCCGAGGCTCTGGGCGGCTTCTTCCAGCTGGGCGTCGAAGCCGCGGATGGCGGCCAGGGTGCCGAGGTAGATGTAGGTGTAGTAGACCAGGCTCATCACCAGCACCAGGCCGGGCCAGCCGTAGAAGCTGGGCAGGGCGAGGCCGAGGTGGTCCTCCAGGGCGCGGGTGAGCAGGCCGTTGTTGCCGAGGATCATCAGCCAGGTCTGGCTGACGATCACCTCCGGGACCACCAGGGTGCACACCGGCAGCACCGCCACCAGCGCCTTGCCGGGGAAGTCGAAGCGCGCGGTGACATAGGCCAGGGAGACCCCGAGCACGCTGGCGCAGCCCGTCACCAGGGCGCCCAGCAGCAGGGTGTTGCCGAGGGCGCGCAGGTAGCGCGGCTCGTCCAGCAACTGGGCCCAGCCACTGCCGCCGGCACCGGCCACGCTGCCGTGCAGCAGGTTGGCCAGGGGCCAGAGCAGGAACACCAGCAGCAGCCCCAGGGCGAACAGGGCGAGGAGCAGCCAGGGGGAGGGCAGGCGCCGGTTCATTGGGCCACCACCCGGAGCTGTGCGGGGTCGAACTCCAGGCTCACCGGCTGGCCTTCGTGGAAGCCGTCGCCGTCGGTGCCGAAGCGGTCGACGTTGAGCTGCTGGGCGTCCGCCAGCTCGATGCGGTAGCTGGTGCGGTTGCCCAGGTACTGCTTGCGCCGCACCTGGCCGGCCAGGCAGTTGCCGAGGCTCTGCCCGGCGGGGCCCAGGCGGATGCTTTCCGGCCGTGCCACCAGGTGCACCACGGGCTCGGGCAGCGCAGCCTCGGCGCGGGCCTGCAGCGGTTGGCCGGCCACCAGCACGCGGATGCCGTCGTCGCCGGCCTGTTCCAGCACCCGTGCGGCCAGCAGGTTGGCCGAGCCGATGAAGTCGGCGGCGTAGGTGCTGGCGGGGGACTGGTAGATGGCCTGGGGGCTGCCCAGTTGCTCGATACGGCCCTTGCGCATCAGGGCGATGCAGTCGGAGAGGGCCAGGGCCTCTTCCTGGTCGTGGGTGACGAAGACGGTGGTGATGCCGATCTCCCGCTGCAGGTCGGCGATGGCGGCGCGGATCTGCAGGCGCAGCTGGGCGTCGAGGTTGGACAGCGGCTCGTCCATCAGCAGCACCTCGGGCTCGATGGCCAGGGCGCGGGCCAGGGCCACCCGCTGCCGCTGGCCGCCGGAGAGGGCGGCGGGGTGGCGCTCGGCGAAGCCGCTCATGCCGACCCGTTCCAGGTACTCGCTCACCTTGCGGCGCAGGGTCGCCGCGTCGGTCCGGCGGGCACGCAGGCCGTAGGCGACGTTGTCGAACACGGTCTTGTCGGGGAACAGGGCGTAGTCCTGGAAGACCATGCCGATGCCCCGGCGGTGGGCGGGGACCTGGGTCATGTCGACGTCGCCGAAGGCCAGGCGCCCGCCGCTGGGGCGGATGAAGCCGGCGATCACCCGCAGCAGGGTGGTCTTGCCGCAGCCGCTGGGGCCGAGCAGGGTGAAGAAGCTGCCGTCGGGGATGTGCAGGTCGAGGCCGTCGATGACCTTGATCCCGCTGCCGTAGCTGACGTCCAGCTGGCTGATGCTGATGGATGACATCGCATTTCTCCGTTCGCGTGTTTGTTCTTGTTGGCGCGGGGGCGGTGCCTGGGCGGGCCGCCCCGGGGTGTCGTTGCACCCCGTGGATGGGCCTACTGTGAACGGGGCGCGGGCGGGTGGCTTGATCGATTCGCCCGGTTGCGGTGCGCGGTTCGGCACAGCCGGGCGACCGGCCTCAGGCGCGGCAGCGCTCGCGGTACTGGCTCGGGGAGAGCCCGGTGAGGGCCTTGAACTGGCGGCTGAAGGCGCTGTGGTCGGCATAGCCGCAGCGGTAGGCGATCTCGGTGATGGGCAGCTCGCCGGCCAGCAGCTGGGTGGCGGCGCCCAGGCGCGCCTTGTGGATCATCTGCCGGGGGCTGAGCTGGAAGATGCGCTTGCACAGGCGGCCGAGCTGGGAGGCGGAGAGCCCGGCGATGGCGGTGAGTTCATCGAGGCTGATGGGCTCGGCGAAATGCTCGCGGATGTGGGCGTCCACCGCCGCCAGGCGCTGGAAGGCCGGGTGGCTGGACTGCGGCGCCTGCAGGTCGTAGGAGATGCCGGCCATGCCGATGACCCGCTGCGCCGGGTCGCGCAGGGGCAGCTTGTGGGTCAGGCACCAGCCGGGCTTGCGGCCGGGGTAGAGGTGCAGTTCCAGCTGGTCGCTGAGCTGGTCGCCGGCTTCCAGCACCTGGCGGTCCTGCTCGGTGTAGAGGTGGCCGAAGCGGCGCGGGAACACGTCCTCGGCGGTGCGCCCCAGCAGCGGCGCCTTGTCCCTGAAGCCGCAGCGCTGGGCGAGGGTCTGGTTGACCAGCACGTAGCGGGCGTCCAGGTCCTTGACGAAGAACACCACGTCCGGCATCGCGTCCAGCAGCGGCGCGACCTGCTCCAGGCAGCGCAGCAGGCTGGGCAGGTCCGGGGCGTGTGAAAGGCATTCGAGCTGCATCGTGCATACGCCGGAGGCTGGCTGTCGGGAGGGTTCGGCCCGTCGGCCGCCGGTCCCGGGCGGCCTTGGGCTGTGAACCTAGCCCGGCCCGTTCGGCGGGCGCCAGAGGCCGGGCGCCCCGGGGAGGGGCGCGCAATTGCGTATTCACGAGGGGGAAGGTGACCGGTTGGTCAGTCGCCATTTCCTGCCAGGCCAGGTCCCGCACCGTGCGTGCGGGGCGCCGGGTCAGCTGCGGCGTTCGACGATGTAGCGGGCCAGGGCGCGCAGCGGCTCGGCGGCCTCGCCCAGGGGGCGCAGGGCGTGCAGGGCCTGGTCGCGCAGCTCCAGGGCATAGTCCTTGGCGGCGTCGAGGCCGAGCAGGGCGGGGTAGGTGGGCTTGTCGGCAGCCTGGTCCTTGCCCTGGGTCTTGCCGAGGGTGGCGGTGTCGCTTTCCACGTCGAGGATGTCGTCCTGCACCTGGAAGGCCAGGCCCACGGCGCGGGCATAGACCTGCAGGGCACGCAGCAGGGTGTCGTCGGCGCGGCCGCTGGCCAGGGCGCCGAGGCGCACGCTGGCTTCGATGAGGGCGCCGGTCTTGTGCCGGTGCATGGTCTCCAGGGCGGCCTGGTCGAGGCGGATACCCACGGAGCCGAGGTCGATGGCCTGGCCGCCGACCATGCCGGCGGGGCCGGAGGCCCGGGCCAGGGCGGTGATCATGGTCAGGCGGGTGTCGCCGTCCTGCGGGTTGCGGCGGCGGTCGGCCAGCACTTCGAAGGCCAGCGCCTGCAGGCCGTCGCCGGCGAGGATGGCGCAGGCTTCGTCGAAGGCCTTGTGGGTGGTGGGCTTGCCCCGGCGCAGGTCGTCGTCGTCCATGGCCGGCAGGTCGTCGTGCACCAGGGAGTAGGCGTGGATCAGCTCCACCGCGCAGGCGGCGCCGTCGGCCTGGTCGAGGTTGCCGCCAAGGGCTTCGCAGGCGGCGTAGACCAGCAGCGGGCGGACGCGCTTGCCGCCGTTGGTGACGCTGTAGCGCATGGCCTGGTAGAGGCGGTCCAGCTCGTTGGAGGGGGCGTCGAAGAGGGTTTCCAGGGCGGCGTCGACGCGCGCCTGGCAGCGGGCCTGGTAGGCGGCGATCATGCCGGCTCGTCCGCGTCGAAGGGGGCTTCCTCCAGCTCGCCGTCGCGCTCCAGCAGCATCTGCACCTTCTGTTCGGCCTGGCTCAGGGCGCCCTGGCATTCCCGGGTCAGGCGGATGCCCTGCTCGAAGGCGCTCAGCGAGTCTTCGAGCGAGAGTTCGCCGCTTTCCAGGCGTTCGACCAGCGCTTGCAGGTCGGCGAGTGACTGTTCGAAGTCGGGGGTGGCTTTCTTGCGGGCCATGGAGGGGTCTCGGGGGATTTCAGAACGGGCGGACACTAGCAGAGGCGCGGCCTTGCGGGCAATCGACGGTGGTCGTAGCGGGGTGGTTTCGTGGCTTAGGGACGGTGTTGTGGTAGGTGCCGGTACCTTCACCATGGCGCTGCCCGAAAGCGGTGTCTCAACGCCAGGTTGGTTATCGAGCTTTGCTGATGTCGCCTGTTTCGCCTTGCCTGGCGAGTTTCTTTTTTCAATCGTCGGAATGCCGCCCACAAAAAAGAAACCAAAAAGGCTCGCCCCGCCATCCGGGTCCCGCTGCGCGGGACTTCCCTCGCTCCGTCGCCGCTACGGGGGCCGGCGCGATGGGCCATCCATGGCCTGGCGCGCCTCTCGCGGCATCCATGCCGCTCGTCCCCCTGCGCAACGACTGCGCTCGGCCTCCTGAAGGGGCCGTTTCCCTGCCCCACCTTCTATTGCCTGGGACGATCACCGTGTGCGCGTCGTGCACGATCTGAGGGGCATCGCCTACTCGGCTCAGCGGTCACGCAACGCCGGTTTTCAAGGATTGAGGAAGTAGTAGGCGGTCATCCCGGTGCCGACGGCGATGACCCAGGCGCGCAGCCAGGCGGTGGGCAGGCGTTTGGCCAGGGCGCCGCCGGCGTAGCCGCCTGCGCTGGCGGCGGCCAGCAGGACGGCCAGTTCGGCCCAGCTGACCCGGCCGGCGAGGACGAAGGTGACCACGGCGGTGCTGTAGATGGTGCTGGAGAGCAGGTTCTTCAGGGCGTTGGCGCGCAGCAGGGGGTGCCCTTCGATGGAGAAGGCCGCCAGTTGCAGGATGCCCATGCCGGCGCCGAAGTAGCCGCCGTAGACGGCTACCAGGGCGTGGGCCAGGCCGCCGCCGAGGCCGTGGGGCGGCAGGCTGTCGGCGCTGCGGTGGCGGTTCACCCAGCGGCTCAGCCAGGGGCTGGCGGCAAACAGCAGGGTGGCGGCGGCCAGCAGCCAGGGGATGAGCCGGCGGAACACCGCATCGCCGCCGGCCAGCAGGAGCAGCCCACCGGCCACGCCCCCCAGCACCGAGAGCAGCACCAGGGGGATCACGTAGCGACCCAGCGGACGCAACTGCTCGCGGGCGGCCCAGCTGGCGGCCAGGCTGGCGGGCCAGAGGGCGACGGCGTTGGTGGCATTGGCGGTGACCGGCGGCAGGCCGGTGGCCATTAGGGCGGGGAAGGAGAAGAAGGTGCCGCCCCCGGCCAGGGCGTTCATGCCGCCGGCGGCGAAACCGGCGAGCAGCAGGAGGAAGCAGTCGGCAAGCGTCATGGAGCCCCGCAAAAAGGCGCGAGCTTACGCACCTGGGCGGCCCGGGGCAAAGCGCAAGGTCACTCGGCGAGGCAGGCGTCGGACTGCTTGGTGTAGGTGACGGCGCGGGTCTGCCCGTGGGTGTCGAGGTAGGTCATGGTCGCTTCCACCAGTTGGCAGGTGAGCGGGTGGGGCTCCTCGATGCTGAGCACCTTGGCGACGTCCAGGTCCATGCCGTAGGTGTACGGCACGGGCTTCGGCGGTGCGGCGAGGGCACTGGTGGCGAGGCCGGCGAGCAGGGCGCCGATAAGGAAGGTGGGTTGGGTGCGCATGGGGGTCTCCAGGCTGTGGAACAGGCCACTATGAGAACCCGCGCGCCGCTGCGGAAAAAGCCGTTGGCGGAGGAAGGGCTTTTCCGCAGGGCGCAACAATCGCGGCGGTCAGAGGCGGATCTGCTCCTGCTGGCGTTCGGCTTCGATCTGGTCGAAGCAGGCGCGCATGGCCTCCACCAGGCGCGGTTCGAAGTGCCGTCCGGATTGCTCGAGGATGTGGGCCTGGGCGCGCTCCAGGTCCCAGGCCTGCTTGTAGGGGCGTGGGGAGCGCAGGGCATCGTAGACGTCGCAGACGGCGACGATCCGTGCCGCCAGGGGGATGTCCTCCCCGGCCAGCCCGCGCGGGTAGCCGCTGCCGTCCCACTTCTCGTGGTGGCCGTAGGCGATCTCGGCGGCCATGTCGATCAGCAGCGTGCCGCGCTCCTCGTGGAGGATGGCGTAGCCGATGTCGGGGTGTTTCATCATGGTCCGGCGCTCTTCGTCGGTGAGGGGGCCGGGTTTGCGCAGGATGTGGTCGGGGATGCCGATCTTGCCCAGGTCGTGCATGGGGGCGGCGAGGCGGATGGTTTCGCACCAGGTTTCCGACATGCCGATCGTGCGGGCCAGCAGGGCGGCGGAGCGGCCGATGCGCAGGATGTGCTCGCCGGTCTCGTCGTCGCGGTAGCTGGCGGCCCGGCTGAGCCCGCGTATGGCGGCGCGGTAGCTTTCGTTCAACTGCTCGGTGCGCTCGCGCACCTCCTGTTCGAGGTGCTCGTTGAGGTGCTGCAGGCACTCGGTGGCCTGTGCCAGGTGCAGGCAGTTGCGGATGCGCAGCAGCAGCTCGGGCAGGTCCAGGGGCTTGGTGACGTAGTCGTTGGCCCCCAGTTCCAGGCCACGGCGGCGGTTCTCCGGGTCGTTGAGGGCGGTGAGGATGATCACCGGAGTCCGTGCCCGGTCGCGGTTGGCCAGGGCCTCGAGGATGGCGAAACCGTCGGGCTGGGGCATGTCCAGGTCCAGCAGGAGCAGGTCCCAGGATTCGCGCTGCAGCCAGTTCAGCGCCTCCGCGGAGTCGGAAAAGCACACGACGTTGCGCAGCTTGAAGGCCTTCAGGCTGCACTCCAGCAACTTCAGGTTGTGGGCCACATCGTCGACGATGACGACCCGTGCATCGGAGGGGATCTCGGAAAACATCAGGTTGCTCCACGGCCCTTCGAATCGGGGCTTCGCCTGCTGATCATCCCGCCGGCTCGCAGGGCGGTCAGGTAGACCTTGGTCGCGCCCGGGCCAGCGGTACAGAAGGTATAGGCGGAAAATCCACGGCCATCCGGTCACCGTTTCGCTTTGCAGAGGCTGATTAATGGCTCTTTGATGGCATGTTGCGCGTGGTTGCGGTGAAAGGACGTGCTCCCCGGCTGCTGTTGGGCGGGCCGGGGCGTAGGAGGTTTCCGACGAATGGCGCGGTTGCTAGAGGCGGAACGAGGACACCACCCGGTTGAGGTCGACGGCCAGGCGCGACAGGTCCTGGCTGGAGGCGCTGGTCTGCTGGGCGCCGGCGGCGGTCTGGGCGGAGAGGTCGCGGATATTGACCAGGCTGCGGTCCACCTCGCGGGCCACGGCGGCCTGCTCTTCGGCGGCGCTGGCGATCATCACGTTCTGTTCGTTGATGGCGGCGATGGTGCGGGAGATTTCCTGCAGGCTCTGGTTGGCGCGCTCGGCCAGCTGGGCAGTGTCGCGGGCCAGTTCGGAGCTGTCCTGCATGGTCTGTACGGAGCTGGTGGCTTCCTGCTGCAGGCGGCCGACCATCTGCTCGATCTCCAGGGTGGATTCCTGGGTGCGTTGGGCCAGCAGGCGCACCTCGTCGGCCACCACGGCGAAGCCACGGCCCTGCTCGCCGGCACGGGCGGCCTCGATGGCGGCGTTGAGGGCCAGCAGGTTGGTCTGCTCGGCGATGGAGCGGATCACGTCCAGCACCTTGCCCACCTCCTGCATCTGCCGCGCGAGGCTGCCGACCCGTTCGGCGCTGGTGTTCACCTCGTTGGCCAGGGCGCTGATGGCCTGGACGGTGTCGGTCATCTGCCGGCTGCCTTCATGGGCGGCGGTGTCGGCCTGGCGCGAGGCGTCGAGGGTGATGGAGGCGTTGTGGGCGACGCCGTCCACGGCGGCGCTCATCTCGTTGCAGGCGGTGGCGGCTTGTTCGATCTCGTGGTTCTGCTGCTGCAGGCCACGGGTGGAGTCCTCGGTCACTGCATGCAGCTCCTCGGAGGCCGAGGCGAGCTGGGCTGAGGAGTCGGTGATGTGGCTGATGGTGCGGCGCAGGCTGTCCTGCATGGCGCGCAGGGCTTCCATCAGTTGGGTGGCTTCGTCGCGGCCCTCGATGGGGATCGGCCGGGTCAGGTCGCCGGCGGCCACGGTCTGGGCGACGCCCACCGCCTGGGCCAGCGGGCGCACCACGCTGCGCGAGAGCACCACCGCCAGCACGATGGCCAGTCCCAGGGCGCCGCCGAGGATCACCAGCACCAGGAATTTAGCCTCGTGGTAAGCCGCGCCGCTGGCATCGGCGGCGGTACTCGCCCCCTGCTTGTTGATCTGCACCAGCGCCTGCAGGGCCTCGGTCATCTTCCCGCCGTGCTGGTTAAGCACCCCATTCACCAGCTGCAGGGCCTGGTCCTTCTGCCCGGCGTCGAGCATCTCGAAGATCTTCGTCTGGGTGTCCTGGTAAGCCTGGCGGGCGGCGGCGAAGCGCTCGTAGGTGGCTTTCTCCTCCGAGCTGGAGATCAGCGGGCGGTAGGTCTCTTCCTTGCCGGCCAGCGTGTTGCGTTCGTCCATGACGCGCTGGCGGGTCTGCGGGTTGTAGTCGATGTAGGCCCGCAGGGTGGCGTTGCGCATCTGCATGGCGCTCATGCCCACGTCTTCCAGGGCGATGATGCTGGGCAGCCAGTTGCTCTGGACTTCCTCGGATTTTGAATCCATGTGCCCCATCTGCCACAGCGAGCCGGCTCCCACCGCCAGCAGGAGGAGGACGAGGGCGGCGAAACCGGCGCCGATCCGGGTGGAAACGCGGTAACTGCGAATGGACATGACTGGACTCCCCGTCGGTGGACTACCGGGCTATCGGCGGTTGCTCTAGACACTTAAGCCGAGGTTTCCGTGTCTGGCGAATCCGAGGGGCGAGCGTGTCCGGGACTGATTCTCATACCCGCCTGGGTATGGGCCGTGGAAGAGGCCGTATTGCGAGGGAGTTGTCCGCCGAATGGCGTACGCAGGGTGCTGGTTGCCGAGCCTGGGCGGCGCTAACATCGGCCCCACGTCCGCCGCTTCGGTGGCCGTGATACCCCCTGCCAGCCCTGATGGACACCCACCGTGAGCCGAAAGCGAGACACCACGCCCCAGGAAGCCATGCTCAACCGTCTCGCCCGTGTCGAGGGGCAGGTCCGTGGCCTGCAGGCGATGATCCGCCGGGGCGAGGAATGCGAAACCATCGCGGTGCAGTTCAGTGCCGCCCGCAAGGCACTCGACAAGGCCTACCAGGAGATGCTGGCCTGCCTGCTGGAGGAGGCCTTCGCCGAATCCGGCCAGGATGCCGAGGCCACCCTGGCGCGGGTCCGCGCCATCTTCACCAAGTACACCTGACGCCCTTTCAACGCAGGCCCAGGCGCCGGTCCAGGGACCAGGCGCCAGCGCCACGTCCCACCAGCACCAGCAGCAGGGCCGCCCACGACAGGTGGGTGGACCAGGCGTCCGGGTAGACGAACACCTCGATCACCAGGGTCATGCCCAGCAGGGCCAGGGCCGACAGGCGCGTGGCCAGGCCCAGCACCAGCAGCAGCGGGAACAGGTGCTCGGCGTAGGTGGCCAGGTGCGCCGCCAGCTCCGGCGGCAGCAGCGGCAGGGCGTACTCGCTGCGGAACAGCTCGTAGGTGCCGGGGGTGATGCTCAGCAGCCCTTCCACCTTGGTGCGGCCGGAGAGGAAGAAGACCGAGGCGATCCCCACGCGCACCAGCAGATAGAGAAGGGCATCCGGCAGCAGGCGTTGCAGGCCGTCGGCCAGGCGGTTCCAGCGTGACGGTCGGGCGGGGAGGGTGATGGCCATGGGGGCTCCGTTTCAATCGAGGGGGGAGAAGGTGCCAAGGGCCATCAGCCGGCCCAGCAGTTCGGTGAAGTCCAGCGCGGGTTCGCGGGCCAGGGCCTGGGCGGCGGCTTCGCCCAGGGGCAGTCCGGCGGCGCAGGCATCGAGGAAGGTGCAGCCGCCGGGGCCCAGCACCTGGCTGTGCACGCCTTCGGGCGAGGCCACCAGCAGTGCGCCTTCACCGTGCCACGGCAGGGGTTCGGGCAGCGGCAGGCCTTCGCGGCTGCAGTGCCAGAGGGTGTGGATCGGCTGCTCGTCGAACCAGCACCAGCGCGCGCCGGCCCGGGGGCGCAGGCACAGGGCGTCGAGCCCTGCCGGGTCGTGGCCGGCCAGCCCGGTCAGGGTCAATGCCGGTTCCAGCGGCGCGGTGAAGGCCTCCAGCCAGAGCCATTCCAGGCGCGCCACCGGGGCCAGGTAGGGCAGCTCGCGGGTGGCCGGCAGGCTGTCGAGGAAGTCGGCGAAGCCGGCGCCGTAGTGCACCAGGCGCGCGTCCTGCGGGGGATGCTGCTCGGCGAAGTGGGCGGCGGCGGCGCGCATCCAGGCTTCGCCCACCAGGCGCTGGACGGCGGGGAAGTTGTCGCACAGGGCATCCACGCAGCCCTTGATCACGGTGTTGCGGTAGACGGCGAACGCCGGCTGGGCGCTGAGCGCTTCCAGGCCGGGGTGGGGGCGTTGGTAGAGCGCGTCGACGAAGGCGTCCTGGAACTCGGCGAGCTTCATGCCGCCTCCCGCGCACGTTGCAGCTGGGCCTGGGCGCGTGCCCGTTCGGCCAGCAGTTCGGCGAAGGCCGGCAGGTTGTCGTCCCGTTCGATCAGCGTCGGGCGCGGGCCGATGCGTTGCACCAGGTGGGCGTGCAGGGCCCACACGGCGTCGTCGATCGGGGCGTCGTGGCTGTCGATCAGCAACGGGCCGTTGGCGTCCTCGCTGTAGCCGGCCAGGTGCAGTTCCACCACGGCCTCGGCGGGGAAGCGGTCCAGGTAGGCGAGCGGGTCGAAGCCGAGGTTGTGGGCGCTGACGTGGACGTTGTTCAGGTCCAGCAGCAGGCCGCAGCCGGTGCGCCGGCTCAGCTCGGCGAGGAAGTCGATCTCGTCGAAGGCGTGGCCGTCCAGGCGCAGGTAGTGGCTGGGGTTTTCCACGGCAATGGGGCGGCCCAGGGCGTCCTGGGTGCGCTGGATGTTGTCGGCGATGCGCGTGAGCGCCTCAAGGGTACGGGGGAAGGGCAGCAGGTCGGGGTGGTACTGGCCGCGCCAGGCGGACCAGGCCAGGTGCTCGGACACCAGCACCGGCCGCACCCGGTCGGCCAGTTCGCGCAGGCGTGCCAGGTGCGCCGGGTCCGGCGGGGCATCGGCTGCCAGGGACAGCGACACCCCGTGCAGCGACAGCGGGTGGCGTTCGGCCACCCGCTCCAGCCAGGCCAGGCGTGGCCCGCCGACCATGTAGTTCTCCGGGTGCACCTCGTACCAGAGCCCCTCGGCCTCGCAGGCCAGGGCCTCGGCGAAGTGCGCCGGCTTCAGGCCCAGGCCGGCGCCCAGGCGGTGGGTGACGGACATGGTCGGCGCTCCACTCAGCCCTTGATCGGGGTCAGCGAGCCCATGCCGTGGGGCGTCTTGATCGAGGTGCAGGTGCCGGCGGGAACGTTCTTCCAGGCGTCGCCCTGGTAGTCCTTCTTCGAAGTGCCGGCGCAGCTGGTGCCGGCGCCGGCCTTGCAGTCGTTCTGGCCGGCCATGGCCACGCCGTAGCATTTCTCCATGGCCCCGGCGGGCTTGGCGCTCATGTCGTCGGCGAAGGCGGCACCGGCGAGGGAGGCCAGGGCGAGGGCGGCGGTGGTGAGGGCGATGGTTTTCATGGAATCTCTCCGAAAGGTGGGATGGCCGCGACGCTGCGTCGCCGGCTCGTGAGAGAGTTCGTCGGTCTTGCGGAAACGGTTACAGGGGGTTCGAAATTTTTTTGCACGCTTGCCAACACCGCACTGGCTGGGCCCTGGAGCGCCTGCGGGCGTGCGCATGCGCGGGTGTGGAGATTTGCCCTGGCGCCTCCTAACGTATTAAAAACCGCCGCCACGACGGACCCTTGCCTGCCGTTCGTCGCCCCGAACCCCGTTTCCCGACCCCCGGTGTAACCCGACCCGCCCATGTCACGAACTGACCCTCAGGCCACCCTGGACCAGCGCGAAGCCGAGCTTCAGGGCTTGCTGCTGCGCGGCATGGCCGGCGATGCGGCGGCCTACCGGGGCTTTCTCACGGCACTGGGTGGTTACCTGCGGGGTTTTCTCCGCCATCGCCTGGCCAGCCGCCCGACCGATGTGGAGGACCTGCTGCAGGAGGTGCTGCTGGCGGTGCACAACGCCCGCCACACCTACCGCGCCGACCAGCCGCTGACGGCCTGGGTCTACGCCATCGCCCGCTACAAGCTGGCGGACCACTTCCGTGGGTTCGCCCGCCGCGAGGCCCTGCAGGACCCGCTGGAAGACAGCGAGCAGACGCTGCTGGCCGTGGAGGATGGCGAGCCCGCCGAGGCACGACGGGACCTGGGGCGGCTGCTCGGGCAACTGCCCGATCGGCAGCGCCTGCCCATCGTCCACGTCAAGCTGGACGGCCTGTCGGTGGAGGAGACTGCGCGCCTTACCGGGCAGTCCAGCTCCGCCGTGAAGGTGAACATCCACCGGGGCCTGAAGGCCCTGGCGGCCCTGATTCGAGGAACGCAGAACGATGAAGACCGATGACCTGATCAGCCTCCTGGCCACCGCTGACCCGGGCGTCGACACCGGCGCCCTGGCGCGGCGCATCGGCCTGGCCCTGCTGGGCGGGGCCCTTGGTGCACTGCTGCTGATGGCCAGCCTGTACGGCGTACGCCCGGACCTGGCGCAGGTGGCCGGCACTCCGCTGTTCTGGGCCAAGCTGGCGCTGCCGGGCAGCCTGGCGCTGCTGGCGTTGTGGCTGTGCAGCCGCCTGGCGCGGCCGGGGGTGAAGGGCGGGGTGGCCTGGGGCCTGCTGGCCCTGCCGGTGGTGCTGGTGTGGGTCGGCGGTGCCGTGGCGCTGGCCGGCGTGCCCGCCGAGGCCCGGCCCGAACTGGTGCTGGGCCGCACCTGGCGCACCTGCGCGTTGAACATCGGCCTGCTGGCGGTGCCCACCCTGGCGGCCATCACCTGGGCCCTGCGGGGCCTGGCGCCGGTGCGCCTGGGCCAGGCCGGCGCGGCCGCCGGCCTGCTGGCGGGCGCTACGTCGGCGCTGGCCTACAGCCTGCACTGCCCGGAGATGGGCGTGCCGTTCTGGGGTGTCTGGTACCTGCTGGGCATGCTGCTGCCCACCGTGCTGGGGGCCGTGCTCGGCCCCCGTCTGTTGCGCTGGTAGGGCGCCTCCGGGGAAGAGGCGCCCGCCAGGGGCTCAGCCCCGCGCAGCGGCTGCGCGGGCCCGCGCGGCGTGCAGCTTCTTGTAGCTGTCGATCAGGCGCTGGTGGCGGTCCAGCCCTTCCAGTTTCAGGCTGGTGGGGGTCAGGCCGTGGAAGCGCACGCTGCCGTCCAGGGAGCCCAGCACCGCGTCCATGCGCTCGTTGCCGAACATGCGGCGGAAGTTGGTCTCGTAGTCGCCCATGTCCAGGTCGTCGTCCAGGGTCACTTCCAGCGCCGCGTTCAGGGCCTGGTAGAACAGGCCGCGCTCGACGGTGTTGTCGTTGTACTGGAGGAAGGCTTCCACCAGCTCCTTGGCGTCTTCGAATTTCTTCAGCGCCAGGTGGATCAGCAGCTTCAGCTCCAGCACGGTCAGCTGGCCCCACACGGTGTTGTCGTCGAACTCGATGCCGATCAGCGTGGTGATGTCGGTGTAGTCGTCGACCTCGGTGTTCTCCAGGTTGCGCAGCAGCGATTTCAGCTCGCGGTCGCCCAGGCGGTGCAGGTTGAGGATGTCGGCGCGGAACAGCAGGGCCTTGTTGGTGTTGTCCCAGACCAGGTCCTCCACCGGGTAGATCTCCGAGTAGCCGGGCACGAGGATGCGGCAGGCGTTGGCGCCGAGGTCGTCGTAGACCGCCATGTACACCTCCTTGCCCATGTCTTCGAGGATGCCGAACAGGGTGGCGGCCTCCTCGGCGTTGCTGTCCTCGCCCTGGCTGGAGAAGTCCCACTCGACGAATTCGAAGTCGGCCTTGGCGCTGAAGAAGCGCCAGGACACCACGCCGCTGGAGTCGATGAAGTGCTCGACGAAGTTGTTCGGCTCGGTCAGTGCGTGGCTTTCGAAGGTCGGCTGCGGCAGGTCGTTGAGGCCCTCGAAGCTGCGCCCCTGGAGCAGCTCGGTGAGGCTGCGCTCCAGCGCCACTTCGAAGCGCGGGTGGGCGCCGAAGGAGGCGAACACGCCGCCGGTGCGCGGGTTCATCAGGGTCACGCACATCACCGGGAATTCACCGCCCAGGGAGGCGTCCTTGACCAGCACGGGGAAGCCCTGCTCCTCCAGGCCCTGGATGCCGGCGAGGATGCCGGGGTACTTGGCCAGCACGGCTTGGGGCACGTCCGGCAGGGCCAGCTCGCCTTCGAGGATCTCGCGCTTGACCGCCCGCTCGAAGATCTCCGACAGGCACTGCACCTGGGCTTCGGCCAGGGTGTTGCCGGCGCTCATGCCGTTGCTGAGGTAGAGGTTCTCGATCAGGTTGGACGGGAAGTACACCGTCTCGCCGTCGGACTGGCGCACGAAGGGCAGGGAGCAGATGCCGCGCGCGGTGTTGCCGGAGTTGGTGTCGTACAGGTGCGAGCCGCGCAGCTCGCCGTCCGGGTTGTAGATCGCCAGGCAGTGCGCGTCGAGGATCTCGGCCGGCAGGGCGTCCTTCGGGCCGGGCTTGAACCAGCGTTCGTTCGGGTAGTGGACGAAGTCGGCGTTGGCGATGTCCTCGCCCCAGAACTGGTCGTTGTAGAAGAAGTTGCAGTTCAGCCGCTCGATGAACTCGCCCAGGGCCGAGGCCAGGGCGCTTTCCTTGGTCGAGCCCTTGCCGTTGGTGAAGCACATCGGCGAGCTGGCGTCGCGGATGTGCAGCGACCAGACGTTGGGCACGATGTTGCGCCAGGAGGCGATCTCAATCTTCATGCCCAGCCCGGCGAGCAGGCCGGATAGGTTGGCGATGGTCTCTTCCAGCGGCAGGTCCTTGCCGGGGATGCAGGTGCGCTGGCCGCTACTGGTGGGGATCAGCAGCGCCTGGGCGTCGGCGTCGAGGTTCTCCACCTCTTCGATGATGAACTCGGGGCCCTGCTGCACCACCTTCTTCACCGTGCAGCGGTCGATGGAGCGGAGGATGCCCAGGCGGTCCTTCTCGGAGATGTCGGCCGGCAGCTCCACCTGGATCTTGAAGATCTGCGCGTAGCGGTTCTCCGGGTCGACGATGTTGTTCTGCGACAGGCGGATGTTGTCGGTGGGGATATCGCGGGTCTGGCAGTACAGCTTGACGAAGTACGCCGCGCACAGGGCCGAGGAGGCCAGGAAGTAGTCGAACGGCCCCGGCGCCGAGCCGTCGCCCTTGTAGCGGATCGGCTGGTCGGCGATCACCGTGAAGTCGTCGAACTTGGCTTCGAGGCGGAGGTTGTCGAGAAAGTTGACCTTGATTTCCATGCAGGGGCACCAGCGTAAGAAAGGGTGGAACGGTGAAGGAGGCGACTCCGGGGGCGCCCGTCGGTCATCCGCATGGCCCTGGCCAGGGCGTGCAGGCAGACACTCGGGGGACGTGACGGGAGCGAGGAGGGCGGGCGCGCCAGGGACCGGTCCGCTGACCGGTAGCCGATGCCGCAGTGGGTTCGCCGGCGGGAAGGATAGGGGAATTGGCCGCCAGTGCCCAGGCGTGGCTGCCCGGTAGGCACGCGGCAGGCCGCTGCGGCGACGGCCGGCGGCTGGCAAGGGGCGCCTGGCGGCGAAGCTGCGGCGATGAATTGGGGCGGTGAAAATCCTTCACTCGCCGGGGCTTTGCCATCAACATGTCGGCCCTGCGAACGCGTGAGGGTCTCTCCATGAAGAAGCTGTTGATCATCGGCATCGGTGCCGGCAACCCCGAATACATCACCATCCAGGCCATCAACGCGCTCAACCAGGCTGACGTCTTCTTCATCCTGGACAAGGGCATCAGCAAGGAAAAACTCATCCACCTGCGCCGGGAAATCTGCGAGCGCTACATCAAGGACCGCGACTACCGCTTCGTCGAGGCGGGCAGCCCGGAGCGCGAACGCGGCGGCGACTACGGCGTGGCGGTCAAGGACCTGAACCTGGCCAAGCAGCAGGTGTTCGAGCGCCTGATCGGCGACCTCGGTGAGGACGAATGCGGGGCCTTCCTGGTCTGGGGCGATCCGGCCCTGTACGACAGCACCATCCGCATCCTCGAGGCCATCCTGCGGGACGGCCGGC
Organism: Pseudomonas sp. SLBN-26; assembly: GCF_006715895.1. Lineage (NCBI taxonomy): Bacteria > Pseudomonadati > Pseudomonadota > Gammaproteobacteria > Pseudomonadales > Pseudomonadaceae > Pseudomonas > Pseudomonas sp. SLBN-26. The sequence continues at coordinate 3,501,162 of NZ_VFOB01000001.1, read as the reverse complement.
ATGCCTTCGAATACGAGGTCATCCCCGGCATCAGCAGCGTCCAGGCGCTGGCCGCTCGCCACAAGGTGCCGCTGAACCGCATCGGCGGGACCATTGAAATCACCACCGGGCGGCGCCTGGCCGAGGGCTTCCCGGCGCATGCCGACAGCGTGGTGGTGATGCTCGATGCCGAGGACACCTACCGGCGCCTGAACGCGCCGGACCTCGACATCTACTGGGGGGCCTACGTCGGCACGCCGGACGAGATACTGGTAGCCGGCAAGCTCAAGGACGTGGCCGAGGACATCGCCCGGGTGCGCCAGGCGGCGCGTGAGGCCAACGGCTGGATCATGGACACCTACCTGCTGCGGCGCGGGGGCGAAGGCGACGCGTGACGCCCCGCTCGCGCGGCCCTACACGTACTGCGCGGCGGCGTAGCCGGAGGCCCAGGCCCACTGGAAGTTGAAGCCGCCCAGGTGGCCGCTGACGTCCAGCACCTCGCCGACGAAGTAGAGCCCGGGGGACTTCAGCGATTCCAGGGTCTTGGATGACACCTCGCGGGTGTCCACCCCACCCAGGGTGACCTCCGCCGTGCGGTAGCCCTCGGTGCCTGCCGGCACCAGCTGCCAGTTGCCCAGGCGCTCGGCGATGGCCTTCAGCTCGCCGGGGCTGTACTGCTTCATCGGTTTGGAGGTGAACCACTGCTCGGCCAGCAGCCCGGCCATCTTCTTGGTGAACAGCTCGGCCAGCAGCGTCTTCAACTCGCTGTTGGGCCGCTCGCGCTGCTGCTCGGCCAGCCAGGTCGGCAGGTCGAGGGCGGGCAGCAGGTCGATGCTGACGACATCGCCGGGCTGCCAGTAGGAGGAGATCTGCAGGATCGCCGGCCCGCTGAGCCCGCGGTGGGTGAAGAGGATGTTCTCGACGAAGCTCTGCCCGTTGCAGCTGACCCGGCAGTCTTCCACCGAGGTGCCGGACAGGGCCTCGCACAGCGCCTTCAACTGCGGATCGGTGACGGTGAACGGCACCAGCCCGGCGCGGGTGGGCAGCACCGTATGGCCGAACTGGCGGGCCACCTGGTAACCGAAGCCGGTGGCGCCCAGGGTGGGGATGGACAGCCCGCCGGTGGCGATGACCAGGGATTCGCACTGGGCGGGGCCCTGGCTGGTCTCCAGGCGATAGCCCCCTTCGTGGCGGCTGATCTCGCTGACCGAGGTGTTCAGGCGCAGGTCCACGCCCGCCTGCTCGCACTCCTCCAGCAGCAGGCCGAGGATGTCGCTGGACTTGTGGTCGCAGAACAGTTGGCCGAGCTTTTTCTCGTGGTAGGGCACGCCGTGCTTGGCCACCAGGGCGATGAAGTCCCATTGGGTGAAGCGTGCCAGGGCGGACTTGCAGAAGTGCGGGTTGTGGGAGAGGAAGTTCGCCGGCTCGCAATACAGGTTGGTGAAATTGCAGCGGCCGCCCCCGGACATGAGGATCTTCTTCCCGGCCTTGTTGGCGTGGTCCAGCAGCAGTACGCGGCGTCCGCGCGCGGCGGCGCTCATGGCGCACATCAGCCCGGCGGCACCGGCGCCAATGATGATGACCTGGGGGGATAGCACGGTGAGGACCTCGTGAGCGTGGCGTCTGGCGGCGGAAAGCGGCGCATCTTACCCGATCCATGCGGGGGGCCGCGGCCTTGTGGAAGGACTATGACCGTTCGGTGAAGAGACGCGTCGCAAGGGCTGGCCCGCCGTAAATGAAAAAGCCCGCCATCAGGCGGGCTCCTTCATGGTGCTTGAGGATCAGGCGCCAGTAGATGAGCGTGGTGCAACTGGGCGGCTATCGTCGGAGATGGTCACCTCCACGCGACGGTTCTGCGCACGGCCCGCGTCGCTGCGGTTATCGGCAATCGGGTATTCCTTGCCATAGCCTTGGGCAACGACCCTTGAAGGTGCGACGCCAGCGCGCAGCAGTGCTCTGCGTACCGCAATGGCCCGGCGTTCGGAGAGCGTCTGGTTATAGGCCGCGGACCCCACGCTGTCGGTGTAGCCCTCGACGATGACCTGACGCTCCGGGTTGTCCTGGAGGAAGCGCGCGAGTTGGTTGATGTTGTTGAAGGCGCTGGCCTTGAGTTCGGCTTGGTTGAAGTCGAAAAGCACGTCGCCGAAGGTGATCAGGGTTCCGCGCTCGGTTTTCTTGCCCTGCAAGCTTTCCTGCAGCTTCCGGATCTGTGCATCACGCGCCTCCAACAGGGCGCGGGCGCGTTCGGTCGATGCATTCTTCAGTTCCGTCTCGGCGTGGCGAAGCTCAATGGTTTGTATTGCCAACTCCGTACGGCGATTAGCCAGGTAGGCCAGTTGGTCGACCGTCGCTTCGTTTTCCTTGGCCAGGTAGGCTTTCTCGGCCTTGCTCAGCCACTCCTGAGCATCCTTGGTTTCCAGGGCTGCGAGCTTGCTGGCTTGCGGATCGGTTTGCAGTGCCGTGAATTTGCTCCGGGCGTTCTCCAGGTTGGCGTTGGGCTGGTGGGAGCAGGCTGCCAGGCCCACGCTGAGCGCCAGAAGTGCAGGAATCGTTAGGTGTTTATGCATGGCATTTTCCTTGTTTATCCGTGAGTGACTGGAACTGAAATCGCTCCTCTACTGGGCGTTTCGCAGACCTTCCTCACGCAACTGCTGGATGCCTTGGCGGGCGTCTTGTACGGCCCGCTTGGCCTTGGCCGTCTGTGCCTTGCGCTCGGCCACCCGTGCGTCCCACTCGGCCTGTTCGGCAAGGCTCCGAGCTTGCGCATACTGCTTTTCGTACATTGCAAACTCAGCTTGCTTGAGTTTGTCCCGGGCCGACTTCATCTCGACAGCGGCGAACTCGGTACCGCCGGCGCTGGTGGCGGCGTTCACCGCCGATTGCGCCACGGCGTACTGCTCACTGGGAGGGTTGCCGGCGCAGCCCGAAAGTGCGAGGCCGCAACCCAGCACCAGAGCAACCCGTGTCGCCCCGTGCTTGCGAGTGCTTGGGGTGTGCTTAGGCCTGAGTTTCATGGCAGCTGACTCCATTTTGGGAACTCCTATCGATGACGGTATCGGTGACCACCGCCTCGCTTTGCATCGTGGGGCCAAGGGGACAGGCCATCCAGGTCAGCTTTGGCGGGCGGTGGTCGCTGCCCGCGACCTAGAGGACGCCGACGGGCGACTCCTTTTATAGAGATTTATTGCTTGTGTTCGATAAGGAATGCCTGAAAAGGCGGATGTGGCGTCAGGGCGTGTTGGAAGGGGGCAGGTTGATGGAGGGCGGGCAAAACGGCGGGCAATAAAAAAGCCGGCTTGTGGCCGGCTTTCCTTGAGAGGTCGGGGCTTACTTCTGGTAAGCCGCAACCGCTTTAGTGATTTCTGCGCGGGCGGCGTCGGCGTTGCCCCAGCCTTCAACCTTCACCCACTTGCCTTTTTCGAGGTCCTTGTAGTTCTCGAAGAAGTGCTTGATCTGCTCCAGCAGCAGGGCCGGCAGGTCGGTGTATTCCTTCACGTCCACGTACAGCTGGGACAGCTTGTCGTGGGGAACGGCGAGCAGCTTGGCGTCGCCGCCGGCTTCGTCGGTCATGTGCAGGACGCCGACCGGACGGGCGCGGATGACGGAGCCCGGCGCGACCGGGTAGGGGGTCACGACCAGCACGTCCAGCGGGTCGCCATCGTCAGCCAGGGTGTTGGGGATGTAGCCGTAGTTGGCCGGGTAGAACATCGGGGTGGCCATGAAGCGGTCGACGAACAGGCAATCGCTGTCCTTGTCGATTTCGTATTTGATCGGCGCATGGTTGGCCGGGATTTCGATCGCGACGTAGATGTCGTTCGGCAGGTCTTTACCAGCCGGGATCTTGCTGTAGCTCATGGTCGACTCCCTGGAATGGGCCAAAAAAAGTGGGCGGATTATATGCACATTCAGGGGGCGTTGCTACGCCGCCGTGCTCATCCGTTGGTCGTGTCCCGGTAGGCCGGATCCTCGGCCTGGAGGCGGGCCAGTCGGGCGCCCGGGTCTTGCCGGTAGAACAGCCGCAATTGCGCGTAGACCCCGGGGTAGGCGGCCTGCAGCAGGTCGGGGGCGGTGAAGAAGTATTCGCTGGTGACGGCGAAGAACTCCGCCGGGTCTTCGGCGGCGTAGGGGTCGATGGGCAGCTCGGCGTTCTCGTCTTCGTCCAGGCGGGCGTTGAGTTCGTCGTAGACGCTCTGCATCGCCTCGGCCCAGTCCGACTGGCGCATGTCGCGGTGCAGCGGCGGCAGGCCGTTGGCGTCGCCGTTGAGCATGTCCAGCTTGTGGGCCAGCTCGTGGATCACCAGGTTGTAGCCTTCCCAACCGCCGCTGGCCTGGATGCCCGGCCAGGCCAGGACCACCGGCCCCTGGTGCCAGGCTTCACCGCTGCGCTCGTCGTCCCATTCGTGAACCACGCCGGCGCTGTCGCGGTGGCGCTGGGGGCTGACGAAGTCGTCGGGGTAGATCACCAGCTCGTGGAAGCCCTGGTACCAGCCCAGTTCTTCCAGGTGCAGCAGCGGCAGCTGGGCCTGGGCCGCCAGCAGCAGGCGCTCGCGGGCGTCGAGCTGCAGGTCGCCCAGCAGGCTCAGGTGCTTCTCGGCGAGGAACAGCACGCTGCGTTCGCGTAGCCGGGCGTCTTCCTCCGCGTCCAGGCCATCGAGGATCGGCAGCGCCTGGCGCACCTCGGCCCAGAGGGCGTCGTCCACCGGGTGGCGGGCCAGGATGCGGCGGCGCCGCCAGTCGCGGAAGAAGCCCATGGGGTGGCGGTCAGCTGTGCGGGGCGTCGCCGGCTTCGGCCGGGCGCAGGCGACGGTGCAGGAAGCCGATGATCATCGGCAGCAGCGACAGCAGGATGATGCCGATCACCAGCAGCGAGAGGTTCTGCTTGATGAAGGGCACGTTGCCGAAGAAGTAGCCCAGGGTGACCAGGCCGCCGACCCAGAGGATGCTGCCGGCGACGCTGAAGGCCACGAAGCGGCCGTAGGGCATGCGCCCGACGCCGGCGACGAAGGGGGCGAAGGTGCGCACGATGGGCAGGAAGCGCGCCAGGGTCACGGTCTTGCCGCCGTGGCGGTCGTAGAACTCGTGGGTGCGCTCCAGGTAGTCGCGGCGGAAGATCTTCGAGTTCGGCCGGCTGAACAGGCGCTCGCCCGTGGTGCGGCCGATCAGGTAGTTGGTGCTGTCGCCGAGGATGGCGGCGCTCATCAGCAGCAGCGCCAGCAGGACCGGGTCCATGGCGCCGTTGGCGCACACCGCGCCGGCGATGAACAGCAGGGAGTCGCCCGGCAGGAAGGGCGTCACCACCAGGCCCGTCTCGCAGAAGATGACCAGGAAGAGGATGGCGTAGATCCAGGTGCCGTAGTTGGTGACCAGCAGGTTCAGGTACTGGTCCAGGTGCAGGACCAGGTCGATCGGGTTGAATTCCATGGGGCGCCTTGAACGGGAAAACGGAGGCGGCCGGTGGCCGGGCGAGCGGCATTATAGGGGCAAGGTACGGAGAAGCGGCGAGCTTCCGTCGTGGGTTTTCCGGCATGAAGGCTGCAACTGTTTCCATTGTTTTCCACCAATGGAGGCCCGCCCATGGCGCTGCAGCTGCTGGAACACCCCGCCCTGAGCCTGGCCCAAGGCCACGGGCCGGACCTGCCCCAGCAGGCCGCCCGCGCCCGGGCGGCCTGGGTGGCCGGGCATCGGGGGCGGCCGCCGTCGCTGATGCTGGTGCTGCTCTGGGCCCGCCAGTGCCCCGATGTGGTGCAGGTGCTGGAGCACCACCTGGACGCCCTGTTCGCCGACTACGCCTGCACCCCGGAGGGCTGGAGCGAAGTGCAGGCCGCCCGCCAGGTGCTGGCGGCGCTCAACCTGCGGCTCTACAAGCACGGCCAGGCCGGCGCACGCCTGCCCGAGCTGAGCGCCGGCCTGGTGCTGGCGCAGGACGGCCAGCTGCATTTCCTCCAGGCCGGTGCCGTGGGCCTGGCGCGGGTGCATCGCGGCGTGCTGGAGCAACTGCCCGGCCACGAGGGCGGACTGGGCGCCCAGCCCGAGCTGGCGGTGGTGCAGCACAGCCTGCCGCTGCGCATGGGCGAGCCGTTGTTGCTGGCACCGCAGCCCTTGCTGCAGGTGGCCGACCTGCAGCGCTTCCAGGCCGATTGCGCCGAACTCGCCCCTGGGCGCCTGGGGGAGGTGCTCGAACCGCTGCTGGCGGCCCCTGGTGCGGCGGCCGTGCTGCTGCCCGGTGCCGCCGACCAGTTGCCGGCGCCCACCCCGGGCAACAGCTGGCCGGCGGTGGTGGATGCCGCGCCCGGCCTGCAGGTGGACGGCTGGACGCTCCAGGCCGCCTGCGCCTACGGGCCGCCCGGCCGGCTGTTCCGCGCCCGGGACGACATCGGGCGCGAGGCCCTGCTGTGGCTGGCCGAAGGCCCGGCCGACGAAGCCTTCTGGCAGCGCGAGTGGGTGCTGCGGCGCAGCCCGGTGGCCAGCCTGCCCCAGGTGCTGTCGCCCCACCGGCCGCGCCGGCATGCCTTTCTCCTGTTCGAGCCGCCCCCGGCCGGCGTGCGCAGCCTGGCGGACTGGATCGGCAGCCAGGGGCCGTTGCCGCCTGCGACCCTGGTCGCCCTGCTGTGCCAGCTGATCGAAGCGGTGCGGGCCTTGCAGCGGCGCGGCATGCAGGGGCTGTGGCTGAACCCCCGGCAGATCCTGGTGGGGGACGACGGCCGGGTGCTGCTGTTGCCGGAGTTCGCCGCGATCCTCCCCGGCGTGCAGCGCCAATCGGTCCCGGCCCAGGCCGTGCCCCTGGCCCCGGAGTTGCGCCATGGGCGGGCGGCGGACGGCTCGGCCGACCAGTTCGCCCTGGCCGCGCTGTGCTACTGGATGCTCAGCGGGCAATGGCCCGAAGTGGCGCGCCCCGAGGGCGGGCAGGCCAGCCGCTACGTGCCGCTGGCGAGCTTTCGCGCCGGGCTGCCGGAGGGCTGGGACGGTGTGCTGGCGCGGGCCCTGGCGCCCCAGGCGCGGGCGCGCTTCGAGGCGCTTTCCGAGTTCCAGCTGGCCCTGGAACGGGCCCTGCAGGCCGCGCGCCAGGCCCCCACGCCGCGCGACGGGCGCAAGGTGCGCCTGGCGCTGGCGGGGTTGCTGGCGGTGCCGGTGGTGATCGGGTTGTGGTGGGGGCTGGGCCTGTGAGGAGCGGGCTCAGTCACCGATGGGCAGGATGTAGTTCTTGAACTGGCTGTCCTCGCGGAAGCCGATGGACTCGTAGACCTTCTGTGCCACTTCGTTGCCGACGCTGGTGGACACCCGCAGGCGCACGGCGTTGGTTTCCTTGGCCATCTTCTTCGCGGTTTGCAGCAGGCGGTCGGCCACCAGCTGGCGACGGGCGTCCTCGGCGACATAGATGTCGTTGAGGATCCACACGCGCTTGAGCGACAGCGAAGAGAAGCTCGGGTAGAGCTGGCAGAAGCCCAGCAGCTTGTCCTCGTCATCGGCCAGGGCCAGGTAGATGACCGATTCCTTGCGCTTGAGGCGGGTCTCCAGGAACTTGCGCGAGGAGTCCGGGAAGGGCAGCTCGCCGTAGAACTCGCGGTACTTCACGAACATCGGGCTCAGCAGGTCCAGATGCTCCAGGGTGGCTTGGACGATGCGCATGGGAAGACCTCGGCGTCGGTAGGGATACGGGAACGGAATGCAGGTGCCATGCCAGCACCGTCCCGATGCTGCCTCAAAGTTTGTCCGCCGCGCAATCGCGGCAAAGCGGCCGGCTGCGCCACGTAGGGGGATCGAAACGCACCCGCTGCCGGTCCAACCCCGGGACGAGCCGATGCAAGGAGTTCCCCGTGGCAGAGCGATCCCTGGAACAGGTGGTGGATGAGGTGCTGGCGCGCATCGACGGGCCCATCCGCCTGGGCATTCCCCTTGGGCTGGGCAAGCCGGTGCGCTTCGTCAACGCCCTGTACCAGCGCATCAAGGCCATGCCCGAGCGTTCGCTGACGCTCTACACCGCGCTGTCCCTGGCCCGGCCCCGGCCGTCCGGGGAGCTGGAGCGGCGCTTCGCCGAGCCGTTCTTCGAGCGGGTGCTGGGGGATTGCCCCGAGCTGGACTACCTGGCCGACCTCGAACAGGGCACCTTGCCGGCGCACATCCGCATCGAGGAGTTCTACCTGCAGCCCGCCAGCCAGCTGGACAACCCCCGCGCCCAGCAGCACTACGTCAGCCTCAACTACAGCCATGTCGCGCGGGACCTGGCGCGCAAGCGGCTCAACCTGCTGGCCCAGCTGGTGGCGCGCGATCCCGCGCGGCCGGGGACGTTCAGCCTCAGCTGCAACCCGGACATCACCCTCGACCTGCTGCCCGACCTCGACGCCCGTCGCCAGCGCGGCGAGACCGTGCTCTGTGTGGCCCAGGTGCACGAGGCGCTGCCCTACATGCCGGGGGACGCCGAGGTGCCGGCGGCGACCTTCGACCTGGTGCTGGACGAGACCGAGCGCACCCCGCTGTTCTCCACCCCGAACATGCCCGTCAGCGCCCAGGACCACGCCATCGGCCTGCACGCCAGCACCCTGGTGCGTGACGGCGGCACCCTGCAGGTGGGCATCGGCGCCATGGCCGACGCCCTCACCGCTGCGCTGCTGGCCCGGCACCGGGACAACACCGCCTACCGGGCGGTGCTCGACGCCCTGGACGTGCCGGGACGCTGGGACGGGCTGATCGACCGCGAGGGCGGCCTGGCGCCGTTCCACCAGGGCCTCTATGCCAACAGTGAAATGGTCCTGCCCGGGCTGCTGGACCTGCTGGAAGCCGGCATCCTCGGGCGCCGCGCCTACCCGGACCTGCACCTGCAGCGCCTGGCGGACGCCGGCGTGCTGGACGCCGAGGGGCGCGTGGTCGACCCCGAGGCGCTGCTGGCCGCCCTGCCGCCGCGCCTGGACGCCGACACCCTGGGCTGGGCCCAGGGTCACGGCCTGCTCGACAGCCGCCTGGCCCTCGACGGCGAGCACCTGCAACTGCCCGACGGCCGCCGGTTGCCGGCGGATATCGAGGCACCGGCGACCCGCGCCGCCCTGGTGGGGCACCTGGGAAGCGCCCGTGGTGGCGTGTGCATCCACGGCGGCTTCTTCCTCGGGCCCCGCGATTTCTACCGGCGCCTGGCCGCACTGGACGACGCCGGCCGGGCGCGCATCGCCATGACCGGCATCGGCTACGTCAACCGCCTGCTCGGCGACGAAGCCCTCAAGCGCCAGCAGCGGCGTGACGCGCGCTTCATCAACAGCTGCTTCTGCGTGACGCTGCTGGGGGCCAGCGCCGCCGACCAACTGGAGGATGGCCGCGTGCTCAGTGGCGTCGGCGGGCAGTACGACTTCGTCGCCCAGGCCCATGAGCTGGACGGCGCCCGCTCCATCCTGATGCTGCGCAGCTGGCGCGAGTCGGGCGGCGAGGCCCATTCCAACATCCTCTGGGACTACGGCCACACCACCATCCCGCGCCACCTGCGGGACATCGTCGTCACCGAATACGGCATCGCCGACCTGCGCGGGCGCAACGATGCCGAGGTGGTGGAAGCCCTGCTGCGCATCAGCGACGCACGTTTCCAGGACGAGCTGATGGCCCAGGCCAAGGCGGCCGGCAAGCTGCCGTCGGATTTCGTGCTCGACCCGGCCTGTCGCGGCAACACGCCCTGGCGCCTGCACAGGGTACAGGCCGATCACCCGCGGCTGTTCGCGGAGTACCCGCTGGGCTGCGACTTCACCCCCGTGGAGCAGGACCTGCTGCGGGCCCTGCGCTGGCTCGGCGCCCGGCTGCGTCTGGAGGATGCCCTCGACCTGGGCATGAGTGCGCTGTTCGAGGTCGCCTCGGCCGAGGTCTGTGTCGAACACCTCCGACGCATGGGCCTGGAGAGCCCCGAAGGCCTGCGCGAGCAGGCCTTCCAGCGCCTGTTGCTGGCCGGTCTGAAGGCCACCGCGCCCGGCTGAATCAGCGGGAAAGGTTCTGGCAGGACCGTGCGGCAATGCGCCACAAGGCCCGCGTTCCGTGATCCGGGGCTTCGGTGCTAGAGTCGCCGCCCATGAAACCGACCCCTTCCTCCCGCTCGTTGATCGCCTGGATGCTCTACGCCTGCGTCCTGCTCAACGCGCTCGCCTGCAGCGTCCACCACGGGCAGGCGATGGGGCTGGAGCTGAGCGGCCTCGGCGGCGCCTTCTGTTCCGCCCATGGCGAATCGGGGCCGGGCTTCGGCGACCTGCCGGGCGAGCTGTCGCGGCTCGCCGGTGCCGGCTTCAACTGCCCGATGGGCTCGGCCATCACCCTTGGCGTCATCTTCTTCCTCGGCCTGTACTGGCTGCAGCGCCAGCGCGCGGTCCCGCGCCCGGTTCGCGAGCGCCGCTGTACGGCTCCGCCGCGAGAACGCTGGCCCTCGGCCAACCCCCGCGCCTCCCCCTGAGTTTCCGGCTCGTCCCCTGCGGCCCGCTTGCGCGTGGCCGTCGCGTCCTGCCGCCCGTGCATCCGTCCGGCGCGGCCTGATCCACCTGATCCGGAAAATCACGATGTCCCTTTCTGCCCGTTCCACCGATTGCCGCACCCCCTTCACCCTCGACCGCAGCCAGCTGCGCTGGCGCCAGGCCTTCGCCCTCGCAGCCGGCCTGGCCCTGTGCAGCGGCCTGCAGGCGGCCGAGCACGTCCACGCCAAGCCCGCCGCCAAGGACAGCGACACCCAGGAGCTGCAGCCCACGGTCGTCACCGCCGTGCAGCAGAGCTCGCCGCTGACCGTGGTGGCCGACCCGAAGGACGCCCGCCAGCCCATCCCCGCCAGCGACGGCGCGGATTACCTGAAGACCATTCCCGGCTTCGCCGCCGTGCGCAACGGTGGCACCAACGGCGACCCGGTGCTGCGCGGCATGTTCGGCTCGCGCCTCAACCTGCTCACCAACGGCGGCCAGATGCTCGGCGCCTGCCCGGGCCGCATGGACGCCCCCAGCTCCTACATCTCGCCGGAAACCTTCGACCGCCTCACCGTCATCAAGGGCCCGCAGACCGTGCTCTGGGGCCCCGGCGCCTCCGCCGGCACCGTGCTCTTCGACCGTGAGCCGGAGCGCTTCGGCGAGCTGGGCAGCCGCGTCCACGCCAGCGTGCTGGCCGCCTCCAACGGCCGCTTCGACAAGGTGCTGGACGGCGCCGTGGGCAGCGAGCTGGGCTACCTGCGCTTCACCGGCAACCAGTCCCAGTCCGACGACTACGAGGATGGCAACGGCGACACCGTGCCCTCGCGCTGGCGCAAGTGGAACGGCGACGTGGCCCTGGGCTGGACCCCCGACGAAGACACCCTGGTGGAGCTGACCGCCGGCCGTGGCAACGGCGAGGCCCGCTACGCCGGGCGCGGCATGGACGGCAGCCAGTTCCTGCGGGAAAGCCTTGGCCTGCGCTTCGAGCGCAGCAACCTGGGCGGCGTGCTCGACAAGCTGGAGGCGCAGGTCTACTACAACTACGCCGACCACGTGATGGACAACTTCCGCCTGCGCAGCCCCAACCCCTCCAGCTCCATGCCCATGCCGATGGCCTCCCAGGTGGACCGCCGCACCCTCGGCGGGCGGGTCGCCGCCACCTTCAAGTGGAGCGAGGTGGAACTGGTGGCCGGCCTCGACGCCATGCGCAGCGAGCATCGCAAGCGCGCTTCGCGCTATTCGATGATGAGCGGCCAGTTCACCGACGCCGACCAGTTCCCCCGCGTGCGTGATGCGCTGATGCACAACTACGGCGCCTTCGGCGAGCTGACCTGGTACGCCGCCGACCGCAACCGGGTGATCACCGGCGCCCGCCTGGACCACGCCCAGGCCCTCGACGACCGCGCCACCGTGGGCCGCATGAACATGGCCAACCCCACCTACGGCAAGACCCGCTCCGACACCCTGCCCAGCGGCTTCATGCGCTACGAGTACGACCTGGCGGATGCCCCGGCCACCCTCTACGCCGGCCTCGGCCACGTGCAGCGCTTCCCCGACTACTGGGAGCTGTACTCCCCCGGCAGCGGCCCGGCCGGCTCGGTCAACGCCTTCGACGGCGTGAAGCCGGAGAAGACCACCCAGCTCGACTTCGGCGTGCAGTACAACGACGGCGACCTGGAAGCCTGGGCCTCCGGCTACATCGGCCAGGTGCGCGACTACATCCTGTTCACCTACACCCCGGGGATGATGGGTGCCACCTCCCGCGCCGATAACATCGACGCGCGCATCATGGGCGGCGAGCTGGGCGCGGCCTACCGCCTGGACGACAACTGGAAGGTGGACGGCACCCTGGCCTACGCCTGGGGCAAGAACAGCTCCGATGGCCGCGCGCTGCCGCAGATGCCGCCGCTGGAGGCACGCCTGGGGCTCACCTACGAGCAGGACGCCTGGAGTGCCGGTGCCCTGTGGCGCGTGGTGGCCGCGCAGAACCGCGTGGCGGAGAAGCAGGGCAACGTGGTCGGCCAGGACTTCGACAAGAGCGGCGGCTTCGGCGTGTTCTCCCTCAACGGCGCCTACCGCCTGACGTCCAACCTCAAGGTCAGCGCCGGGGTCGACAACCTCTTCGACAAGGCCTACTCCGAGCACCTCAACCGCGCCGGCGACGCCGGGTTCGGCTTCCCCGCCGACCCCGAGGCGATCAACGAGCCGGGTCGCACCCTGTGGACCAAGGTCGACTTCAGCTTCTGATCACCGGTCGATAGCGGGCCTGGCGGCCCTGTGGAAAGATCGGGCGGCGCCTCCAGGGCACCTCTGAATCGTTGGAGGTGCCCTCGCAGGGCGTTGCCAGGAGCTGCCATGACCCGCTTTCTGATCACCCTCGCGACCCTGCTGGTCGCCCTCTACCTGCTGCTCTGCGCCGGGCTCTACCTGTTCCAGCGCCAGCTGCTCTACGTGCCCCAGCCGCGCACCCTCGACGCGCCGGGCAGCACCCTCGAACTCACCCGCCCCGAGGGGCCGCTGCAGGTCACGGTGCAGGCCCACGACGGGCCCCGGGCGCTGCTGTACTTCGGCGGCAATGCCGAGGATGTTTCCCTCAACCTCCCCGAACTGCGCCAGGCCTTCCCCGACCGCGCGTTGTACCTGATGCACTACCCGGGCTACGGCGGCAGCGCCGGCGAACCCTCCGAAGCGCTGATCGTGCGCGACGCCCTGGCCCTGTTCGACCAGGTGCAGGCCGCGCACCCGCAAGTGGATGTGGTGGGGCGCAGCCTCGGCTCCGGGGTCGCCGTGCAGGTGGCCAGCGCCCGGCCAGTGAGGCGGCTGGTGCTGGTCACGCCCTACGACAGCATCGAGGCGGTGGCGGCGGAGCGCTTCCCCTGGGTGCCGGTGGGCTGGCTGCTGAAGGATCGCTACCGCTCGGTGGACCGGGTCGGTACTTTGCGGACGCCGAGCCTGCTGTTGGTGGCAGGGCAGGACCGGGTGATTCCCCCGGCCCACGGCGAACGCCTCGCCCGGCACTTCGCCCCCGGTGTGGCGCGGCTGGAGCCGCTGGAGGGCGTGGGGCACAACGACATCAGCCTGCACCCGCGCTACTGGGCACTGCTGCAGGAGGCCCTGCGCTGAGAAGGGGCCGGTGGAGGCGGCTCAGGCGTAGACGCTGATGCCGCCCTTGGCCTGCAGCCAGTCGCGGTAGGTTTCCAGGGACTGGGTCTGCTGGTTGCCGTTCACCCCGACGAAGGACAGGCCGCCGCCCAGGTTCTTATCCAGCAGCTTCTGCACCTGGGTGAGCAGCTTGGCGGCGTCGTCGCGGTCGAGGCTGGAAACGTCGGGCAACTGCAGCTTGGCGCCGCCGCTGCCATTGAGCCCGGCCTGGCTGGCCTGGGTGGCGTTGGTGATGACGTTGCCGGTGTCGCCGGCCATGGCATTCATCAGGCCGCCGCAGCCCTGGGCCACCAGGTTGGCGGCGAGCTTGCGCAGGTCGGCAATGGGGTCGGAGGGCGTCTGCGGCTTGTCGGTGGTGCCGGACGTGCCGCTGTTGCCGGCCTTGTTGCCGGCCAGCGAGGCGAGGTAGCCGGCCAGCGGCGAGTTGTTGTTGATGAGGGTCATGGGTGGATTCCCCGAATCTGCGGACACCGGCGTTCAGCATAAAGCGGGCCAGGTGGCTGCAAGCCAGGCGTGGCAAGGGTTGGCGCATATCCCGTACCGGTCGGAGCGGCGTCGGCTTGCCGGCTCCGGGCAAGGCCTTGCCGGGTTGGCCAGGGGCCAGCAACTGACGCCGGCCCCGGGAGCCCGTATCATCGCCGCCCTGTTTCACTGCCGATGGACCTGCTGGATGCTGTCTGCCGTCAAGCGCTACACCGCGTTGATCTCCGGAACCCTGGTGCGCTGCTTCCCGCGCACCACCGCCTACCTGCGTGCCGAACGCGAGGCCGCCGAAGCCGCCCAGGCCCTGGCCCGTGCCCAGGCGCAGCAGAAGAAGGCGCGCCCGCGCGGGCGCAACAAGAAGGCCAGCGAAGGCAAGGGCCGCACCACCGCCCGCAAGTCCGCCCCCAAGGAACCTGGCGGGGCCCGCACGGCCGTCGAGGGCCCGAGCGTCTACCGCGCCGCCGCGTTGCCCCGGCGCAAGGGGGCCGAAGAGGCGATGCGCGCGCGCGTGGCCGAAGCCGTTGCGGCGGGGGTAGTGGCGGCGCCGTCCGACGAGCAGTGGGCGATGATCCTCGCCCGTGGGCCGCTGACGCGCATCTTCGCCGGCGCCGGCTCGGGCAAGTCCACCACCCTGTTGCTGCGGGTGGTCTACCTGCTGGCCCACCTGGGCATCGACCCGGCCAAGCTCACCGTCATCTCCTTCACCAACGCCTCCTGCGCCCAACTGCGTGAGCAACTGATGCGGGTGCTGGCGTTCTGGCAGGTGCCCTTCGACGCGGCCCAGGCGCGCCAGTGCGTGCGCACCTTCCATTCGGCCATGGGCGTGCTGGCCAAGAGCGAAATGGGCGTGAGCGCCTGGTTCGAGCAACTGGACAGCCGCGATGCCGGCGACGAGCCGGACAACCCCCTGGCCGCCGGCCGCCTGAAGCCGGCCCAGCAGCGCCTGCTGCAGGAGGCCTACCACGCCTGCTACGCCGAGGACGTCGGCTTCCGCACGGCGGTCCACGCCCTGCTGGGCCTGGAGCCCGATGCGGTGCTGTCGAAGACCCCGGAAGGCCCCCTGCGCCTGGCCGGCGAGCTGGGGCCGATGGCCCTGCCGGAGGCGTTCCACGTGCAGGCCGGGTTCATCGAGAGCCTGGGGTTGCGGGTGGATGCATTGCAGCCGGACGCCCTGGCCTGCCCCCAGCGGGACCAGCAGTTCATCCGCGCGCTGCAACCCTTCTGGGCGCGCTTCCAGGCGCTGTTGCGCCAGCGCGGGCTGGCCACCTTCAACATGGCGTTCTGCGAACTCACCGAGCGGCTGGAAAAGGGCGGGCTGAAGCTGCCCGCGCTGGTGCCGCTGACCCACCTGCTGATCGACGAGTTCCAGGACATCTCCCCGCAGATCGTCCGCTGGCTGCGGGCCGCCCACGAGCGCCTGGCGCAGGCCGGGGAAACCCCGAGCCTGATGGCCATCGGTGACGACTGGCAGTCCATCTACGGCTGGCGCGGCAGCTCGCCGGAGCTGTTCATGGACTTCGACCGCCACTTCGCCAAGGGCCGCGGCAAGAAGAGCGCGGTGCTGCGCCTGGAGACCAACTACCGCTCCATCGACGGCGTAGTGCGCGACGGCGAGGCGGTGCTGGGCGGCGTGGCCTTCAAGCAGGACAAGACCTGCCGCGCCGTGCGCGAGGCCCGGCCGGGTGACCATGGCGTGCGGCTGGTGCAGGGCTTCGAACTGCCCGGCGGCCTGCCGGCGCTGGTGGCCGAGCTGCAGGCCCAGTGCGCCCATGTGGCCGGCCTGGAGCGCGCCGAGCGCACGCCGGTGCTGCTGCTCAGCCGGCGCAACGACACCCTGCGCACAGTGCAGACGGCGCTGGAACCGGGGTTGCCGGTGAAGGCCCTGACCATCCACCGGGCCAAGGGCTTGCAGGCGGAGGTGGCGGTGATCGTCGACGACTGCCAGCCGCCGGAATCCCACCCCCTGCGCAACGCGCTGTACGCCCACAGCGGCTACTTCCGCAACAGCTACGACCAGGCCATGCGCGACGAGAACCTGCGCCTGGCCTACGTTGCCATCACCCGTGGCGTGAGCCGGGTGATCTGGTACTGCCGCCGCCCCCAGGGCGCCACCGCCGTGCTGGCCGCCCGCGCGCCGGATCTCTGAGCGGGTGAGCCTGATGGTGGCTCTGCTGGTGGGCTGAAGCCCACCCTACGGTTCAGGTCGTAGCCTGGGCTTCATCCCCGCCTTGAATCGATGCGGTTCGCTGAGCTCACCGCATCCTACGGCCGGCTCCGTCCGTAGGATGGGCTGAGCTGTGCGAAGCCCATCGCTGGTCCAGGGATGCGCCGTGGTCCCGGGCTGAAGCCCGGGCTACGTCCAGGTGCGAGGCCTTCGCGGTTGAAACCGCTCCCACGGGGGATGGGCGCTGCGCGGGGTGGTGTCGGCGGCTTCGATGGTGGGCTGAAGCCCACCCTACGGTTCAGGCCGTAGCCTGGGCTTCATCCCTGCCATGAATCGATGCGGTTCGCCGAGCTCACCGCATCCTACGGGCCCGCCGTCCGTAGGATGGGCTGAGCTGTGCGAAGCCCATCGTTGGACCAGGGATGCACCGTGGTCCCGGGCTGAAGCCCGGGCTACGTTCAGGTGCGGGGCACGGGGGATGGGCGCTGCGTGGGGTGGTGTTGTCAGCTTCGATGGTGGGCTGAAGCCCACCCTACGGTTCAGGCCGTAGCCTGGGCTTCATCCCTGCCATGGATCGATGCGGTTCGCCGAGCTCACCGCATCCTACGGGCCCGCCGTCCGTAGGATGGGCTGAGCTGTGCGAAGCCCATCGCTGGTCCAGGGAGGCGCCGGGCGTTCCCGGAGGCGGCGGGGTCAGAACAGCGCGTCTTCGTCGCGGATCAGTACGCAGTGGTGGCCGTGGTCGTCTTCGAAGGCTTCGTAGAGGAAGTACATCTCCACGAGGCCGTCCGGGCGGGTGAGGGCGACCTGGTCGCCGGGTTCGGGGGTGAAGTGCTGGCGGCTGGAAGCGGGGGCCAGGCATTCGATGCGGGCCTGGACGAACAGGGCCGGGTCGCTGCCGTCGAAGTAGGCCTCGCGGTCGGCTTCGCTCCAGTCGGCGGGGATGACGAAGGGGCCTTCGATCAGCACGCGGGCGTCGCCCAGGTCTTCTTCCTCGGCGTCTTCGTCCTCCTCGTCGGCACGGTAGAGGGTGGCGTCCAGCGCGGCGGCATCGTCGAGCACGGCCTGGCGGGCGGCGAAGCGGGCCTGCGGGTCGAGGGCGGCGGCCTGGCAGCGGGCGAGCCAGGACGGGTCGCTGGCGAGTTCGGGGGATGTGGACACGGCGGGTCTCCGCTGGAAACTGGGAAAGCGCGCAGTTTCCGGGAGGCGGGCGACGCTGGCAATCGCGGCGTGGCGGTCAGCCGTGGCTGGGCTCGCCCGGGCCGATCAGCTCGGCCACCTTGGCCAGCACGGCGTGGATGTCGAAGGGCTTGTCGAACACGGCGGCGAACAGGTCGCCATGCTGGCGGCCGATGTTGCCCTGGGCGCCGCTCATGAGGATGACCGGCAGCTCGGCGTACTGGGGGCGCTCGCGGATGGCGCGGGCGAATTCCAGGCCGTCCATCACCGGCATCATGAAGTCGGTGATCACCAGGGACGGGCGCTCGCGGTCGAGCACGTCCAGGCCTTTGCGGCCGTTGCCGGCCTTGACCACCATGTAGCCCTCGTCCTCCAGTGCGTAGGCGAGGATGTCGGCAATCAGATACTCGTCGTCGACTACCAGGATCGTTGTCATCAGCGGTTGGCCGGTTGTGCGCCCATCAGACGCGTGTCGCGTTGCCGGAGAGTACGGAGGTCACCTGGCGGAAGTTCTTGTCCAGACGCATTCCGCTCGAGGTGAATTGCAGCTCCAGCAGGGCGGGGTCATACCCGCTGTCCCTCATCTTCAGAATGGCCAGTGAGCGCTTGAGTTCAGCATTCACTTCCACGAACCGCATCAACAGAAGGTTGTCCACGATGCTCGACAGCTCGGGTGCCGGGGCGTTGATGTCGGCGCTGTAGAGGTCGCGCATCTCCCAGGTGGCGACGATGGTCACGCCCATCGCCCGCAGCTGGCCCAGCAGGGCGCCGAAGAATTCCACCAATCGCGCCTGGCTGCTGGCCACCCGGGCCATGCCGCCGAAGCTGTCGATGAACAGGCGCTTGATGCCCAGGCGCTGCACCTCGGCGATCAGGTGGCCGCCGAGGGCGTCGAGCAGGCCTTCGGTGGGCGGTTGCCAGGCCAGGTGCAGGACGCCGGCCTTCTCCAGCGCCTCCAGGTCGAAGCCCAGGGCGCGGGCCTTGAGGCGCAGGCGCGCGGGGGATTCGTAGAAGCCGAAGTGCAGGGCCGGCTCGTCGGCACTGGCCTGGCCGAGGAAGCCCAGGCCGAGGCAGGTCTTGCCGACGCCGGCAGGGCCCATGGCGAGGGTCACCGAGCCGACGGGCAGGCCGCCTTCGATCAGTGCGTCCAGGTCCGGCGTGCCGCTGGCGATGCGCCGGGGCGTGGCGTCCTCGGGCAGGGTGGGGCGGCTGTAGAGGGATTCCAGGCGCGGGTAGACCACCAGGCCGTTCTCGGTGATCTCGCACTCGTGCAGGCCGGACAGGGAACCGCTGCCACGGGTCTTGCGCAGGTGGATGCGGCGCACCGAGCGGTTGCCCACCAGCTCCTCGCCCAGTTCGATGACGCCGTCGACCATGGTGTGCTCGGGGCTGCCGTCGTCGAGGCGGGCGCTGGTGAGGAAGAGCACGGTGCAGCCGGCGAAGGCGGCGTGGCCCTGCAGCTCGGAGATGAATTTCTTGGTGTCCATCGGCGTGTCCGCCTTGGAGCGGGCATTGAGCACGCCGTCGACGATCATCACCGTGGCTTTCTGCCGGCTGATCTCGCGGCGCAGCAGGCGCACCACTTCGTCGAGGCCTTCGTTCTCCAGGGTGTCGAAGGCGCTGACGAACTGGATCTCGTCACCGACCTTGGAGGCGTCGAAGAAGCTCAGGGTGGAGAGGAACTGGAACAGGCGCTCGTGGGTTTCCGCCAGGAGGGTGGCCACCAGCACACGGCCGCCGTTGCGCGCGTGGTTGAAGCCGATCTGGTTGGCGAGGATGGTCTTGCCCGAGCCGGGACGGCCCTGGACGATGTAGGACGCGCCGGCCACCAGGCCGCCCTTCAACAGGGCGTCCAGCCCCTCGATCCCACTGTGGAGGCGTTCTAGCTGTTCCAAGTTCTGGCCTGCTTCTTTGCTGTTTCGCTGGTTCTGAATGGCGAACCGGTGAAGCTGGCTCGCGTGCCCGCCTTGGCGGGTGGAAGGGGGATTCTACGCGCCGGGGCGCCTGCCAGCGATAGAGTCATTGGTCTCGGGCAAGTTCCGCTGCGTTTTCGCTTCGCTTGTCCAGGCCGGCAGGTAGAGGGCGAGGATGGCGCCCTGGCCGGGCTGGCTTTCCACGCGCAGGCCGCCGCCTTGCTGGCGGGCGAAGCCCCAGGCCTGGCTGAGGCCCAGGCCGGTGCCTTCACCGAGGGGCTTGGTGGTGAAGAAGGGCTCGAAGATGCGCGGCAGGAGGGCCTCGGGAATGCCGCTGCCCTCGTCGCTGACGCTGATGCGCACGAAGCTGCCGACGAGGTCGTCCCAGCTGCCGTCCAGGTAGCGGTTCTCGGCCCGCAGGACGATGGTGCCCTCGCCCGGGGGCATGGCGTCGCGGGCGTTGAACACCAGGTTGAGCAGGCTCATTTCCAGCTGGCCGAAATCCACCTCCACCGGGTGCAGGGGCGGGCGCACCTGCAGTTCCAGGGTCAGGTGCCGGGGCAGGGCCTGGGTGAAGAACATCTGCGCGGTGTGCAGCAGCCCTTCGAGCTGCAGCACCTGCACCTGCTGTTCGCGGCGCCCGGCAAAGGCCTGCAGGTGCTGGGTCAGGTGGCGGCCGCGCAGGCCGGCCTCGTGGATGTGGCCGAGCAGTTCCTTGCGGCGGGTTTCGTCGGTGCTGCGCCCGGCCAGGGCGGAGGCGCTGAGGATGATGGTGAGCAGTTCGTTGAAGTCCTGCGCCAGGCCGCCGCTGAGCTGGCCGAGGGCCTCCAGCTTCTGGGCGTGGAACAGCTGCATGCGCTGTTCGTCCTGCAGCAGGTCGCGGGCGTGGCGCTCGCTGAGGTCGCGGACCTGCAGCGCCAGGCCGAGCGGGGCGCCGTGCGCGGTGGGGATGAGGTCGAGCACCCGCTCGGCCCAGATCGGCGAGCCGTCGTGGCGGCGCATCCAGCCTTCCTCGCGGGCGTGGCCGTCGGCCCGGGCGGCCTCCAGCCAGCGCGCCGGCACGTCGGCCTCGCGGTCCTCGTCGGTGAACAGGTCCGCCAGGGGGCGGCCCAGCGCGTCGCCGGGGGGGTGGCCGAGCACCTGCTGGGCGCCACGGTTCCAGCTGCGCAGCACGCCGTCGGGGGTCAGCAGGCAGAGGGCGCAGTCGGTGACGGCGTCCACCAGGCGTGCGTAGTCGTGGTCAGCGGGATCGCCGGCGTTGGGCGATGGGGAAGGCTCCATGGGCACCAGGCTCGTGTAAGGGCGGTGCAGTGTCAGACCGCTGCCACGGGCCGGTGTTCCGGCCCGGGCGCCGGGCCGGTGTCAGTCGCCGCCCAGCAGGAAGTTGCCGCGCGGGCCGCCTTCGGGGCCGTCCAGCACCGGCACGTCGGAGTCGTCCTTGAGGTTCACCCCGGAGAGCTGGCGGCGGCAGGCCTCGCGCATCAGGTGCAGCAGGCGGTGGGCGGCCAGCCCGTAGGAGAGGCCCTCCAGGCGCACGTTGGAGATGCAGTTGCGGCTGGCGTCGGTGAGGCCGACACGGGGCGCCCAGGTGAAGTACAGGCCGAGGCTGTCCGGCGAGCTGAGGCCAGGCCGCTCGCCGATGAGGATCACCACCATGCGCGCCTTGAGCAGCTCGCCCACTTCGTCGGCCACGGCGACGCGGCCCTGTTCCACCAGGGTGATGGGGGCGAGGTGCCAGTTCTCGCTGGCGGCCTGGTCGAGGAAGCGCCGCAGGAAGGGCAGGGTATGGCGCTGCACGGCGAGGGCGGAGAGGCCGTCGGCCACCACCACGGCCAGGTCGTAGCCCTCGGGATGATTCGCGGCGTGTTCGCGCAGGCGCTCGGCGGAGGCGGCGTCCAGGCGCCGGCCGAGGTCCGGGCGTTGCAGGTAGGTGTGACGGTCGGCGGCGGCGCTGTGCAGGCGCAGGCTGGCGTGGCCGAGACCCTCCAGCTCGGCGGCCAGGGCCGGGGTGTCCAGCGGCAGGTGCACGGCGTCGCGGGCCTGGGCGTGGGCGAACTGGAAGTCCAGCTGGGCCTGGGTGGGCAGGCTGGTGCCGGCGCGCCCGAGGGCGATGCGCGCCGGGGTGAGGGCGCGCAGGGCCTGCCAGGGGTTGGCGGTGGCGGGGCGTTTCGGGTCGGTCATCGGGCCTCTCCTCAGGCGATTTTCCCCAGGGCGTGGCGGAAGGCCGGCGGCAGCTGCTCGCCGAGGCGCACGCGGCCGTCCTGCTGGCTGGCGATGCCCATGCGCTCCAGCCAGGCCTCGAACTCGGGGGCGGGCTTGAGGCCCAGGCTCTGGCGGGCGTAGAGGGCGTCGTGGAAGGAGGTGGTCTGGTAGTTGAGCATCACGTCGTCGGAGCCGGGGATGCCCATGATGAAGTTGATGCCGGCGACCCCGAGCAGGGTCAGCAGCATGTCCATGTCGTCCTGGTCGGCTTCGGCGTGGTTGGTGTAGCAGATGTCGCAGCCCATGGGCACGCCGAGCAGCTTGCCGCAGAAGTGGTCCTCCAGGCCGGCGCGG
Source organism: Pseudomonas sp. SLBN-26 (assembly GCF_006715895.1). Classification (NCBI taxonomy): domain Bacteria; kingdom Pseudomonadati; phylum Pseudomonadota; class Gammaproteobacteria; order Pseudomonadales; family Pseudomonadaceae; genus Pseudomonas; species Pseudomonas sp. SLBN-26. The sequence goes on along the minus strand of NZ_VFOB01000001.1, from coordinate 3,479,314 downwards.
ATGATCTGCTTGCCGTTGTAGAGGTATTCCGGGCCGATGAAGCCGACCACGGTGTTGACCAGGAACGGGTCGAAGTGGCGGGCCACGGCGTAGGCGCGGGTCTCGCAGGTCTGCTGGTCGACGCCGTGGTGGGCGTTGGCCGAGAGGGCGCTGCCCTGGCCGGTCTCGAAGTACATGAGGTTGTTGCCGAGGGTGCCGCGCTTCTGCGACAGCCCGGCTTCGTAGCCCTCGCGGAGTACCTCCAGGCTGATGCCGAAGCTGCTGTTGGCCGCTTCGGTGCCGGCGATGGACTGGAACACCAGGTCCAGCGGCACGCCCTTCTCGATGGCCTGGATGGAGGTGGTGACGTGGGTCAGCACGCAGGCCTGGGTGGGGATCTCGTAGCGCTGGATGATGGCGTCGAGCATCTCCAGCAGGGCGCTGATGGAGGCGATGCTGTCGGTGGCCGGATTGATGCCGATCATGGCGTCGCCGTTGCCGTAGAGCAGGCCGTCGAGGATGCTCGCGGCGATGCCGGCGGGGTCGTCGGTGGGGTGGTTCGGTTGCAGGCGGGTGGAGAGTCGGCCGCGCAGGCCCATGGTGTTGCGGAAGCGGGTGACCACACGGATCTTCTGCGCCACCAGCACCAGGTCCTGCACGCGCATGATCTTCGACACGGCGGCGGCCATCTCCGGGGTCAGGCCCCGCGCCAGGTTGCGCAGGGCCGCCTCGTCGGCGGACTCGCCCAGCAGCCAGTCGCGGAAGTCGCCCACGGTGAGGTGGCTGACCGGGGCGAAGGCGGCCCGGTCGTGGGTGTCGAGGATCAGCCGGGTGACCTCGTCCTGCTCGTAGGGGATCAGCGCCTCGTCGAGGAAACGCTTGAGCGGCACCTCGGCCAGGGTCATCTGCGCCGCCACGCGCTCGGCGTCGCTGCTGGCGGCGACGCCCGCCAGGCAGTCGCCGGAGCGGGCCGGGCTGGCCTTGGCCATCACCTCGCGAAGGCTGTCGAAGCGCCAGGTCTGGCCGCCGACACTGTGGGAGTAGCTTGCCATCTCGATCTCCATCCGGGCCCCGCCCGGTTGGCTGGGCGGGGCATTGTCGTCACACGCGGCTGAGCAGGGCGTCTTCCGGTGCACTGGCGCGGTGGTGCGCGGTGAACTGGAACCAGACGAAGCCTGCGGCCATGAACCCCAGGAAGATTAGCCCGATGGTGGTGTTGAACCAGGCCATGGCGACCAGGCAGACCACGGCCAGCACCAGGGCGATGGCGGGGACGACCGGGTAGCCGGGGGCGCGGAAGGTGCGCTCCAGGTTCGGTTCGCTGCGGCGCAGCTTGAACAGGCTGAGCATGCTGATGATGTACATGACGATGGCGCCGAACACGCTCATGGTGATCATCGCGGCGGTCAGGGTCATGCCCTGCAGGTTCACCAGGCCGTCGCTGTAGATCGCGGCGATGCCCACCACGCCGCCGGCGATGATGGCGCGGTGCGGGGTCTGGAAGCGCGACAGCTTGGCCAGGCCACGGGGCAGGTAGCCGGCGCGGGCCAGGGCGAAGAACTGGCGGGAGTAGCCGAGGATGATGCCGTGGAAGCTGGCCACCAGGCCGAACAGGCCGATCCACACCAGCATGTGCATCCAGGTGGAGTTGTTGCCGACCACGGCCTTCATGGCCTGGGGCAGCGGGTCGTTGATGTTGGACAGCTCGCGCCAGTCACCCACGCCGCCGGCCATGATCATCACGCCGATGGCGAGGAACACCAGGGTCAGGATGCCGGCGATGTAGGCGCGCGGGATGGTGCGTTTCGGGTCCTTGGCTTCCTCGGCGGCCATGGCCGCGCCCTCGATGGCGAGGAAGAACCAGATGGCGAAGGGGATGGCCGCGAAGATGCCGGAGAAGGCACCGAGGCTGAACTCATTGCTGCCGGCCCAGCCGTTGAGCACGAAGTTGGAGAAGCTGAAGCCCGGCGCGACCACGCCCATGAACACCAGCAGCTCGGCCACGGCCAGCACGGTGACCACCAGCTCGAAGGTGGCGGCGATGCTGACGCCGAGGATGTTCAGGGTCATGAACACGAAGTAGGCCCCCACGGCGGCGTGCTTCGGGTCCAGGTCGGGGAACTGCACGTTGAGGTAGGCACCGATGGCCATGGCGATGGCCGGCGGGGCGAAGACGAATTCGATGAGGGTGGCGATGCCGGCGATCAGCCCGCCTTTCTCGCCGAAGGCGCGGCGACTGTAGGCGAAGGGGCCGCCCGCGTGGGGGATGGCGGTGGTCAGTTCGGTGAAGCTGAAGATGAAGCAGGTGTACATGGTGGCGACCATCAGCGCCGTCACCAGGAAGCCCAGGGTACCGGCGGTGCCCCAGCCATAGCTCCAGCCGAAGTACTCGCCGGAAATCACCAGGCCCACGGCGATACCCCAGAGGTGCAGGGTGCCGAGCGTGGGTTTGAGTTGTGTCGTGCTCATCGGGACTCCTCAGCCCTCGCGGGCTTTGTTGTTGTTGGAAACCGCCTGTCCTCGGCGACGCTCGGCGCGCAAACACCCGCACAGTCCATTGGGGGATGGGTCGATGGTAGCCACCGACCGGCCCCAGGACTTGACCGTGGGAAGCGCGGTGGCGCCTCTGCGGTCAAGTCGCTGGGGTGTTACCCATCGCCCCATGAAAAGCGTGCTCCGGCCCGGTGCGCGCGGCCTCCAGCCTGCACAGGGAGGGTGCGAAGCCCTGGCCACGGTGCCTCCGGCAAGCCCCCTTCGGCGGCCGTGGACGAGGCATGGCTTTTGCTTGAACGGGTGATCAATTAAAGAACCCGGTACCCCGTGATGAGCCAGCCCCTGCTTTCATCCGCCAGCCTGCAGATGCCCCCCGCGAGCAACGTCGGCGTGCTGTCGGCGGCGGCCAGTGGCCTCGACCAGTTCATCACCCGCCAGGGCGGCGACCTGGACCTGGTGTTCGGCCGGGCCGGGATCGACCCCGAGCAACTGCGCCACCCGACCCTGAGCCTGGCGCTGCCCAACTACTGCGACGTGCTGGAGGAGGCCGCCCGGCAGTCGGGCTGCGACAACTTCGGGTTGCGCTACGGGCAGCAGTTCCAGCCGCGGGACCTGGGGTTGCTGGGGTATGTCGGGCTGTTCTCGGACACCCTGGAGGAGGCGCTGAAGAACTTCGCCGGGGCCTTCCCCTATCACCAGCACAGCACGCTGATCCGCCTGGTGGACTGCGGCGAGTGCTACCGCTTCGACTACCAGGTGCGCCATGGCGCCATCCTCGACCGCCGGCAGGATGCCGAGCTGACGCTGGGCATGGCGCTGAACCTGCTGCGCCACGTGCTGGGCCCGCAGTGGGCGCCGCGTGCGGTGGCCTTCGAGCATGAGCGGCCGGAGGAATGGCACGAGCATGGCGACGCCTTCGGCGCGCCGGTGCAGTTCGGCCGGCCGTGCAACTTCATGCTGGTGCCCAAGGGGGACGTGCAGGGCAAGCCGATGCCGGAGCGCGACCCAAACCTGCTGTTCCTCTTCCAGGACGTGATCCACCGCCTGGGCGCCGGCGCCAATGCCCCCAGCCTGCTGGAGGAACTGGGCACCCAGGTGCGCCTGGCCCTGTCCGAAGGCGAGCCCTGCCTCGAACGCATCGCCGAACGCCTGGAAATGACCCCCGCCGGCCTGCAGCGTCGCCTGCGGGAGCAGGGGCTGTGCTTCAGCCAGGTGGTGGAGCGCACCCGCCGCGAACTGGCGCTGCACTACCTGCGCCGCCGCCAACGCCCCATCTCCGAACTCGCCCCGCTGCTGGGCTACTCCGAGACCAGCGCCTTCTCCCGCGCCTTCCGCCGCTGGTTCGGCGTCAGCCCCCGGCAATGGCGAGGGGAAGAGCGCTAGGTCCTCGCGTACCACGCCGCTCTGTAGGGTGGGCCGGGCGGCGTTCCGCTTCAGCCCACCAGCGGTAACCAGCGTGGGCTGAAGCCCACCCTACGAGGAGCGCGCCAACCCACGGGCAGCCCCCGTGGGAGCGAGTTCATTCGCGAGGCTCTTCGCGGTTGAAACCGCTCCCACGGCACGGCTCCGGCGGTGGATCGATGCACGCACAGTCGCATCCGTAGGATGCGGTGAGCTCGGCGAACCGCATCACCCCGTGCCCTGGCCCCGCAATGATGGGCTTCGCACAGCTCAGCCCATCCTACGTTTGTCGCCGCGACCCGGTGCGTGTGGGGGCTGGCTGAAACGAAAAAACGCGGCCGAGGCCGCGTTTTTCGTGGAGCGGGTGGGGTCAGAAGAAGCCCAGGGGGTTGATGTCGTAGCTGACCAGGAGGTTCTTGGTCTGCTGGTAGTGGTCGAGCATCATCTTGTGGGTTTCGCGGCCGACGCCGGACTTCTTGTAGCCACCGAAGGCGGCGTGGGCCGGGTACAGGTGGTAGCAGTTGGTCCAGACGCGGCCGGCCTTGATGCCGCGCCCCATGCGCCAGGCGCGGTTGATGTCGCGGGTCCAGAGGCCGGCGCCGAGGCCGAACTCGGTGTCGTTGGCGATGGCGAGGGCTTCGGCTTCGTCCTTGAAGGTGGTGACGCCGACCACCGGGCCGAAGATCTCTTCCTGGAAGACGCGCATCTTGTTGTGGCCTTTGAGCAGGGTCGGCTGGATGTAGTAGCCGGTGGCGAGGCTGCCTTCGAGCTTCTCGGCGGCGCCGCCGGTGAGCACTTCGGCGCCTTCCTGCTGGGCGATGTCGAGGTAGCTGAGAATCTTCTCGTACTGCTGCTGGGAGGCCTGGGCGCCGACCATGGTGTCGGTGTCCAAGGGGTCGCCGCGCTTGATGGCTTTCACCTTCTTCATCACTTCGGCCATGAAGGCGGGGTAGATGGATTCCTGCACCAGGGCGCGGGAGGGGCAGGTGCAGACTTCGCCCTGGTTGAAGAAGGCGAGGACCAGGCCTTCGGCGGCCTTTTCGATGAAGGCCGGTTCGGCCTGCATGATGTCTTCGAAGTAGATGTTGGGGCTCTTGCCACCCAGTTCGACGGTGCTGGGGATGATGTTCTCGGCGGCGCACTTGAGGATGTGCGAGCCGACGGGGGTGGAGCCGGTGAAGGCGATCTTGGCGATGCGCTTGCTGGTGGCGAGCGCTTCGCCGGCTTCCTTGCCGAAGCCCTGGACGACGTTGAGTACGCCGGGCGGCAGCAGGTCGCCGATCAGTTCCATGAGTACGGTGATGCCCAGCGGGGTCTGTTCGGCGGGCTTGAGGACGATGCAGTTGCCGGCGGCGAGGGCCGGGGCGAGCTTCCAGGCGGCCATGAGCAGCGGGAAGTTCCAGGGGATGATCTGGCCGACCACGCCGAGGGGTTCGTGGATGTGGTAGGCGACGGTGCCGTCGTTGATTTCGGCGGCGCCGCCTTCCTGGGCGCGGATGCAGCCGGCGAAGTAGCGGAAGTGGTCGGCGGCGAGCGGGATGTCGGCGTTGAGGGTTTCGCGCACGGCCTTGCCGTTGTCCCAGGTTTCGGTGACGGCGAGGACTTCGAGGTTCTGTTCGATGCGGTCGGCGATCTTCAGCAGGATGTTGGAGCGGTCCTGCACGGAGGTGCGACCCCAGGCGTCGGCGGCGGCGTGGGCGGCGTCGAGGGCCTTGTCGATGTCTTCGGCGGTGGAGCGGGGGAATTCGGCGATGGGCTGGCCGTTCACCGGGGAGGTGTTGGTGAAGTACTGGCCTTTGACCGGGGGCACGAATTCGCCGCCGATGTAGTTGCCGTAGCGGTCCTTGAAGGAAACGACGGCGCCGGGGGTGCCGGGTTGTGCGTAACGCATGGTCTATCTCCTTGGCTCTTGTGCTTGTTGGTGGAGGACGCGCCGAAGCGCTGTGAGCAGCATAGAGCAAGGGGCGGGCCAGGCCAGCGCAAGCCCCGGCCGGCGTGGCCTGCGGCCATTGCCGGGGATATCGCGTCGGTGTGGCTGTGGCAGGGCTGGTACAGGCCGGGTGACAGTTTGTCACGCATCTGGCACAGCCTGATGACCCATGGGTCATCCGGGCGTTGCAAAGGGCGTGGCGCTGGAGGATGCTGCGGCGACGTGGGTGCCCGTCCTGGGCGCCGGGCTGCCTCCCGGACCCCCGCTGCGGAGAACAACAAGACATGCACGACCACCTGAGCCGCCATGCTCAGCAAGTGCTGACCCTGGCGCAGGGCAAGGCCCAGTCGAGCGGGCCCGCTGCCGACCCTTCCATCGCCCGCTCCTGGCTGCGTTGCCTGGAGGACTACAACCTGGACCCGGCCCTGCCGCGCCCGCCCGCCGTGCTGGAGCACGCGCGGATGCTGGAATGCCGCGAGCGCATGCAGCAGGTGCTGGAGATCGCCAACGGCGAGATGAACAGCCTCTATCACCAGCTCTCCGGCACCGGCCACGCGGTGCTGCTGACCGATGCCCGTGGGGTGATCCTCAACTGTGTGACGGCCGCGGCCGAGCGCAACGCTTTCGAGCAGGCCGGCCTGTGGCTGGGCGCCGACTGGAGCGAGGCCCGCGAGGGCACCAACGGCATCGGCACCTGCCTGGTGGAGCGCCAGGCGCTGACCATCCACCAGGACGAGCACTTCCGCAGCCTGCACACCGGGCTGACCTGCTCGGCGAGCCCGGTGTTCGACCCCCATGGCGAGCTGCTGGCGGTGCTCGACGTCTCCTCGGCGCGGCGTGCCATGTCCCGCCAGAGCCAGTTCCACACCATGGCGCTGGTCAATCTCTCGGCGAAGATGATCGAGAGCTGCTACTTCCTGCGCCGCTTCGAGGGCGAGTGGCTGCTGCGCTTCCACCTGCAGGCCGAGTACGTCGGCCTGTTCAGCGAAGGGCTGATGGCCTTCGACGCTGAGGGGCGCATCCGCGCGGTGAACCAGGGCGCCATCAACCTGCTGGACAGCAGCCGCGAGCGCTTGCTGGGCACCACGGTGGAGGCCTGCTTCGACTGCCGCCTGGACGACCTGCTGGCCCGCGCCCAGCCCCAACCCAATGCCAGCTGGCCGCTGCGGGCACGCAACGGCCGGGTGCTGCATGCGGCGCTGCGCGGCCAGGCGCCCCGGCCGATGCCGGTGGCGCCGCTGGTGGTGGAGCGCCCGGCGGCACCGGGCCTGTGCCTGGGGGATGCGGCGCTGCAGGCGGATTTCCGCCGGGCCGTGAAGGTCTACGAGCGGGATGTGCCGTTGCTGGTCAACGGCGAGACCGGCTCCGGCAAGGAGGCCTTCGCCAAGGCCGTGCACCGGGCCAGCTCGCGGGCCGAGCGACCCTTCATCGCGCTGAACTGCGCGGCGATCCCGGAATCCCTGATCGAGAGCGAGCTGTTCGGCTATCGCGGCGGCAGCTTCACCGGCGCCCGCAAGGAAGGCATGCGCGGCAAGCTGCAGCAGGCCGACGGCGGCACGCTGTTCCTCGACGAGATCGGCGACATGCCCCTGGCCTTGCAGACCCGCCTGCTGCGGGTGCTGGAGGAGCGTCAGGTGGTGCCCATCGGCGGCGAGGCCCAGGCGGTGGACGTGCGCATCATCAGCGCCACCCACCGTGCCCTGGAGGCCCGTGTGCAGGCCGGCGACTTCCGTGAGGACCTGTACTACCGACTCAATGGCCTGGTCATCGACCTGCCGCCGCTGCGCGAACGCAGCGACCGGGAACCGCTGCTGGAGCACCTGCTTCGGGAGGAGGCGCGCGGCCAGGTGGTGCGCCTCGACGATGCCGCCCGCCAGGCCCTGCTGGCGCATCCCTGGCCGGGCAACGTGCGCCAGTTGCGCAACGTGCTGCGCACCCTGGTGGCGTTGTGCGAGGACGGGGTGATCCGCCTGGCCGACCTGCCCCGGGACATCCGCGAGCAGGCTGCACCGGTGACGCGGGCCGAAACGCCGGCCAACCCGCTGGACGATGCCGAGCGCGCCGCCCTGCTGGGCGCGCTGGAAAGCCAGCGCTGGCACATGACCCGTACCGCCGAGCAACTGGGCATCAGCCGCAACACGCTGTACCGCAAGCTGCGCAAGCACGCCATCGAGACCCGCAGCCTGTGACACGGCCTGCGTAGCCCGGGCTTCAGCCCGGGAACCTCCCGCACGTGAAGAACCCGCCGATTGGCGGGTTCGTTCATTACCGGGGTCACCTGGTGGCAGGGGGATGACGCGCTGTTCATCCACCAGGTGATGCCGCCGGGGGCGTCTCTGCGAGGGCCGCCCCTACGGGTGCCTCGACAGGGCTTCAAACGGCCTGTGGCATTTCCCCCCGTGCCAGCCGAGCGTTGATGGCGTCGATCACCTTCGGCAGGTCGGTGATGGTGTCGATCAGGTAGTGCGGGCGGGCACCTTCGAAGAGCTGGCCGATGCGCTGGCGTGCCCGCTCCAGTTCCGTGGGCGAGAGGGCCTTGAACTGGTCCCAGGTCAGGCCCAGGGCATTGCCGGAGCAGGTGAGGGCCACCGTCCACATGCCGGCCCGGCGGCCTTCGAGGATGCCCGGCCAGGTGTCGTCCACCTTCACGCAGGCGGCCACGTCCTCGATGCCGAGGGCGATGACGTTGGCAAGGGCCTGGGCCGGGTGCGGGCGGCCGTTGGGCACTTCGTCGGTGGCCACCACGTGGTCGGCGATGTAGCCGTTGCCCCGGGCCAGCTCCACCACCTTGTCCATCACCGCCTTGGGGTAGCCGGAGCAGGAGCCGATCTTCAGGCCGCGTTGGCGCAGCGCGGCGATGGCCTCCAGGGCGCCGGGGATGAGCGCCGAGTGGACGCCGATCTTCTCGATCTGCAGCGGCATGAAGCGTTCGTAGATGGCCGTGACGTCGTCGTCGGTCGGCAGCCGGCCGAAGGCGGCGCGATAGCGTTCGGCGATGGCGGGCAGGTTGCAGAGGGTGCGGATGTGGTCCCACTTGCCCATGCCCATCGGGCCACGGGCTTCTTCCAGGGAGACGGCGACGCCGAACTCGGCGAAGGCTTCGACGAAGATCTGCGTCGGGGCGAAGGAGCCGAAGTCGACCACGGTGCCGGCCCAGTCGAGTACGGCGGCCTGCAGGCGGGTGGGGTGTTGGTAGTTCATGGCGATTCTCCGTCGGGGTTCAGGTTCGGGCGTTGGCCAGGCCGCCTGGGAGCGGTATGGCAGGGGGTGTTTCGGGTTGCGGCCGGCTGTTCCAGAACGGCACCAGCAGCAGGCTGGCCAGCAGGGCGGCGAAGGTGAAGGCGAGGAACACGGTGGTGGTGTCGAAGTAGCCCGGCAGCAGGCCGCCGAGGATGGCGCCCACCGAGCCGCAGCCGTTGACGAAGCCAGCGGCGGTGCCGGCCGCTTCCTGGGTGCCGAAGTCGACGGCGGCGGAGCTGCTGATCATCGAGTCCGGGCCGTAGAGGGTCATGCCCATGAGGAACAGCAGGCCCACCACCAGGTACAGGCTGCCGCTCTGCATGGCCGGCACGAACAGCGCGAGGCACAGGGTGAGGGCCGCCAGGCTGAACACGCAGGCGGGCATGCGGCGGGCGCCGAAGAGCTTGTCCGAGGCGATGCCGATGAGGATCGGCCCCACCAGCCCGGCCACTTCGAACGCCGTGGGGACGATGGCGGAGGCCACCTTGCCGATGGCCGGCATGCGTTCGTAGACGATCACCGGGCCCCACAGGAGGATCGCGTAGCGCGCCGGCTTGAGCAGGAAGTAGGCCAGGCCCAGGGCCAGCACCGGGCGGTTGGCCAGCACCTTGCGCAGCACCCGCCAGTGCCCGGGGCGCACGGCGGTCGGGTCGGCGGCCGCTGCGCTTTCCAGCGGTGGCAGGCCGACGTCCTCCGGGCGGTTGCGCTGCAGCAGCCAGAACAGCACGGCCACGCCCAGCACCACCAGTGCGCAGGAGACGAACGCCGCGCGCCAGTCGTGGAACACCTCGTAGGCCCACCAGCCGGCGAAGGGCGTGGCCACCAGGCCGCCGAAGGCGTAGCAGGTGCTCCAGTAGCCCAGCACTCGGCCGCGCTCCTGGGTGGCGAAGAAGCTGCCGATGTTCTTGCACAGCCCCGACCAGCCGGTGGACTGCGCCAGGCCCTGGACGAGCATGCAGCTGACGAAGATCGGCAGGGTGGCGAAGGTGCCCATGGCCAGGGCCGCCAGGGCCGAGATCAGCAGGCCGCCGAAGACCACGACCCGTGGCCCGAAGCGGTCGGCGAACAGCCCCCAGGTGAACTGGCCCACGGCGTAGGCGCCGAGGTAGAGCGCATCGAGGTTGGCCATGGCGGCCTTGTCCAGCTCGAAGGTCGGGTCCTCGGCGATGCCGAGCTTGGCCACCGAGAAGGCCTTGCGGGTGAAGTAGAAGGCGGCGTAGGCCAGCCAGGTGATGAGGAAGATCTGGACCCGCCAGCGGTGCAGCGATTGCCAGCCGCGGGCGGTGGAGCCGGGTGAGGTGTGCATGGGTTCTGACCCCTGTGGACAGTGCATGAGGAGAGGTTGTTGTTCTTGTGGTGTGTCCTGGCTGTCTAAACGCCCGGCCTGGTCAGAAGGGCAGCGGTCGGGGCGTCAGGCGTGGGTGGGCTGTGCGCTAGGCAACTCCTCGCCGGCGTGGCCGGCAGTGGGCCGCGCCGGGGCGCGGCCGGTGGGGTTCAGGCCGCCTGGCCGGGGAGGGTGACCTGCATGGCGGCGAGGCTGTCGGCGATGGCGGCCAGCAACTGGCGGACGATGGCCTCGTCGATCTGGCCGATGCAGCCGATGCGGAAGCTCTCCGCCTCGGTGAGCTTGCCGGGGTAGATGACGAAGTGGCGGGCCTTGAGTTCGTCGTAGAAGCGCTTGAAGGCGAAGCGGGGATGATCGGGGCTGAAGAAGGTGGTGATGATCGGCGACAGCCAGCGGTCCTCCAGCAGCGTGCGGAAGCCCATCTGGCGCATGCCGGCCACCAGCACGTCGCGGTTGCGGGTGTAGCGCGCCAGGCGCCCGGCCACGCCGCCTTCCGCCGCGTGCTGGGCCAGTGCGGCACGGAACGCCACCACACTGTGGGTGGGCGGGGTGAAGCGCCACTGGCCGGTGCGCTCCATGTAGCGCCACTGCTCCAGCAGGTCGAGGCTCAGGGAGTGGGCGCGCCCGGCGGAGGCCTCCAGCAGGCTGCGGCGGATGATCACGAAGCCGAAGCCGGGAATGCCTTCGATGCACTTGTTGGCTGAGGACACCAGCACGTCGAAGTCCACCGCCTGCACCGTGAGCGGCACGGCGCCGAACGAGCTCATGGCATCGACGATCAGCACCTTGCCGTGGCGACGCACCACGGCGGCGATCTCGGCCAGGGGGTTGAGGATGCCGGAGCTGGTCTCGCAATGGACCAGGAACACGCTGGTGACGTCCGGGTGGTCGCGCAGCAGGGCATCCACCTCCTCCGGCTGGGGCGGCAGGTAGTCGCCCTTGTCCAGGCTGATGTGGGCGCGGCCGAGGTAGTCGAGGATCTTGCCGGCACGCTGGCCGTAGGCACCGTTCATCAGCACCAGGGCCTTGCCGTCACGGGGGATGGCGGTGGCCAGGGCGGCCTCGACGGCGAAGGTGCCACTGCCCTGCAGCGGCACGCAGGCGTAGCGGTCGTCGTGCACGCCGGCCATCGCCAGGAGCTGCTGGCGCACCTCGGCGGTGACGCGGTTGAAGTCGGCATCCCAGGAGCCCCAGTCTTGCAGCATGGCCTCCTTGGTGGCGCGGGAGGTGGTCAGCGGGCCGGGTGTCAGCAGGTAGGGTTCGCCCAGCGCCGGAGCGGCCAGCGGGGCATGGGCAGTGGGGAATTCGGCGTGGGTCATGGTCGTCTCCAGCGGATGCGGGGTGGCGGTGCTGGAGGGGATGAGACCCGTTTCAATGCGATAACTGAAATCGATTTATGGTATTTCACTCAGAAGCTGAGCTTATTTATCGGGGGTGACATGTCGGTTTCCCAGGCCCAACTCAAGGCCTTCCATGCCGTGGCCGTGCACGGCAATTTCACCCGTGCGGCGGAGCAGTTGTTCCTCAGCCAGCCGGCGGTGTCCGACCAGGTGCGCAAGCTGGAGGAGCGCTTCGGCGTGCTGCTGTTCAACCGCAACAAGCGCTCGGTGCAATTGACCGAACTGGGCGGGCAACTGCTGGCCATCACACAGCGCCTGTTCGCCGCCGAGCGCGAGGCACTGGAGCTGCTCACCAGCTCCCGCGCCCTGGAGAGCGGCAGCCTCACCCTGGCGGTGGACGCGCCCATGCACCTGCTGCCGCACCTGGCGCGCTTCTGCGAGCGCTACCCCGGCATCCGCGTGCGGCTGGTGACGGGCAACAGTGACGAATCCCTGCGCCGGCTGTTCGACTACCAGGCCGACTTCGCCGTGCTCGGCCGCCCGGTGGACGACGAGCGGTTGATCAGCCACGTCCTCAGCAGCGGCCCCCTGGTGGCCTTCGTCGCCGACAGCCACCCCTGGGCCCACCGCGAGTCCCTGCACCTGGCCGACCTCCACCGCACCCCGCTGGTGCTGCGGGAGGAAGGCTCCATGACCCGGCAGATGCTGGAGGACGAAATGCACCGCGCCGGCCTGGAGGTCCTCCCTGCCATCGAAGTGGAAGGCCGCGAGGCGGTGTTCGAGATGGTCATGGCCGGGCTCGGCGTCGGCATCGTCTCCGCCGCCGAACTCGGCGCCGGGCGCGGCGTGCGTGTCCTGCCTATCCTCGACTTCGAATCGCGCATGACGGAAACGCTGGTGTGCCTGAAGGAGCAGGGGGCGAGGCGGGTGATTGGGGCGTTTTTGGAGGGGGTGGGTATTCTGGAGGCATTTTGATTGGTCAATACGTATTAAAGTGTTATCGATATTTCCCGAGTTCAAGAGTTCTGATTGGCAGTCTCTATAAGGGGTAAGTGATGGGCGTGAGTTTAAAGTGCTTAGTTTTGGTGTCTGTGAAAAAAGGTGAGTGAATATGAGTTACAAGATAGATGATTTGATTGCTGAAGGGTTGAGACTTTATCATGACGGCGCTTTTGGAGAAGCTGAGACTGCGGGTGATTTTATCTGCTTCATTGCGAAGTATGGTGGGCAGAGGGACTTTGATGCGCTTCCTTTGTGGGTTAAAGAAGAAATTCGCAAGCGAATAGAAAGTTATAAATTGACGCGGAGTTGGAGCATTCTCTCGAGTGAGGGGAGCATGGATATGGCTGAAGTGGCTGAGATTTTTATTAGGCGAATACGCCTTTAAGTGGTGATAAGAATATTTTTTTCAATAAAATTATGTGTGAGAAGTGAATGGAAATTGATGAGCTACAACGCGAATTTTACAAACTCTGCGAAAAGTCTGAGCAAGCCTACAACGAGGAGCTTGAGGTGTCCTATGAGCATACGTTGGTGAATGCTCTCGTTTTTTTAAAGCGGTATGAGGGATCAAGGCGGGAGATTGCAGAAATTCTGAATCGGGGAATCACTGAAAATACTGTTCCGCTTGAGTTGATTGCTTTTTGTATGCGCGAACTCAGGTGGGAGGAGGTAAGAGATCACGCAATTTTAATTTACAAGGCAAGCTTGGATCCTCGGCGTGTGGCATTGCTCACGGTAATTAAAGCATATGATGCGTTTTGGCCTGATGAGGATCAGTATGCTTATTTTGGGAGGCGAGGGGTATGAGGTGTGCGGTATAAGTCCAAGGTATTTTTTGGCTGGGTTTGTCTCGGTGAGAGACTGATAGTGGTGGCTAATATTTTTAACTCCATGTGCAGTCGTCTGGATGGGAAAACTTGAGACTGTCGTAAGTGTTTCGCTTTTTTTCATGAGAAAGGGCTGTTCCCCTGCTACCTCCGAGTCCACTTGTTGCTGCTCTTTGCTGTACTGCTCTCTGCAATCGCACTATCGCTCCCCCATTCGTGCACCGCATCACGCGGCCCGCTTTCCTTGCTCCCCGTCCCGGTTCATCCTTCGCACCTGGCGCAATGCCATGATTTCCGGCCGGCTCGTGGTGGCAAGACTGCGAGCGGCAGCGAGGGAAGCACTGCAGAAGGAGTTGCAGCAGGATGCGTGTGTTGTTCATTCACCAGAATTTCCCAGGGCAGTTCCGTCACCTCGCCGCCCACCTGGCGAGGCGAGAAGCTGGCCAACGGCTGCTAGCCTGTGTCGGTTGCTTTTGCCAAGCGGCAGGGTTTGTTGGTGGGAACAGGGTATGTAGATGAACAGTTGGCTGAATATATAGGGGTGAGGATGACTAGAGTTTTTTTTCGGGTTTATTCGGAAGATGTCGAGCTTAAAACTGAAGAAAGAAAGCGCCTCTACAAGGAGTTGATGGAGGAAGATGTTTTTGGCGAGCGTGGCAAGGGCTTTGCGCGTGCTTTGAAACGTTTGGTATTTGAAGGCGAGTTGGAAGCATATGATATTTCTATAGTTGATCCGAATGCATTTTTGGGGCGGCGCGAGAATGATTTGGGATATATGATGGCTGTATATCTATGTTTGGCTGCTCCATTGCCGGATGTGGAATTCTATAAAAAAATTCTGCGCCTTTATGCTAAAGATATTATCTTGGATATATCAATTGCTGCAGTCTCATATATTGACGGTTCTCCTGTTTCTGCTGATCTGCTCGAGCGGGTTGAAGTTTTGATCTCAGCTGCTGCCGATGTTTTTTCGGAGGGAGGTGGGAGTTTCGAAGAAAGTGGTGCTGTATACTATAATTTGTTTGGTGGTTTTTTTCCAGGGTGTGTTACGAGGGGTCAAGTCATAACTCCCTTTTTCCTCGATTTTTGAAGAAAATTGATTCGGTTTTTATGGTTGTTTTGGAGAAGTCAGCAAAAGGTTTTGAGTTATGCGCAAGGAAGTTGCTTCCAAAGCTATTTGGTAGTGCACCTGTAAGCTATGCTGCTTATGCAGATGAGCAATTTATTTTATTTTTAAAGGGCTATTTTTCAAGAGAGTACACACCCGCACTTCTTGAGTATCTGGATGCTGTCTACTACTCAATCCCCGAAGAGAAAAGGATAAGGCTCGATGGAGATAAAATTTCGTATTTTGCTGATTGAACTGCCAGCATTGTTGCTGGATCGGCTTCGCTTGAACCTGAGCACCGACAAGTCGGTATTTGTCGAGGATGAGCCGCCCGAGTGGCAGCCGCTTTATGCTGCTCTGGAGTTCATTGCGCTGCCTGAAGATATGGAATCTCCTCGCCCCGATGCGCTGCTGATGTCGTGGGACGTGAATTTTGATCCGGATGAAATGCGGCAGATTCTGGAGCCGCTGCAGGCAGCGAACTTGGAACCCGCGATCATGGTGTTGCATGACGACGAAGGTGGAGTGATACAAGTGCTGTCGCTGGATGAAGACGACTGGTACGAAGAACGGGCTCTGGTTCCGGCTCACTGTTCGATCCAGGATGAAAGCGCGCTGGCCGCCTGGATGTTGGCCAGGGCCGATGAGCGAACGCGTATGCCTGCGTAGGTATACAGCGGGCGCAGTGATCTGCGATGTCTGCCGCCTGCCCTCTCGAACCCGTCGACTCCCTCTGCCGAGGCGGTCAGCCTGCGACTGATTGCTTTTGCCAAGCGGCAGGGTTTGTTGGTGGGAGCAGGGTATGTAGATGAACAGTTGGCTGAATATAGAGGGTGTAAGGATGACTAGATCTTTCGTTCGGGTTTATTCGGAAGATGCTGAGCTTAAAACTGATGAAAGAAAGCGCCTCTACAAGGAGTTGATGGAGGAAGATGTCTTTGGAGAACGTGGTAAGAATTTTACGCGCGCATTAAAACGATTGGTCTTTGATGGAGAGCTAGAGTCTTATGAGCCGTTCCTAGAGTGTGAGGACGAATTTGGAGGGTATCGCCAGAATGACTTGAGTGAAATGTTGGCAGTCTATATATGCCTAGCTGCGCCCTGTTTGGATTTGGATTTCTATAAAACGATTTTGCGTCGATACGAGTGCTCATTAATTGTTAATATGAGTGATTGTGCTATTACTTATATAGATGGCTCGTCATCTGCTTCGCTAACTTTTATGAGAAAAATCGGCTTTTTTATTGAGGCCGCTGATGATGTTCTTTCAGAGGGCGGCTACAGCCTTGCGTTGGAAGGGGGTTCATTTGTAAGAATGTTCTCAGGCTTTTTTTCAAAAGTGTGCTATGAGGGGAATGGAAATAATTGCTTGTTTCCTCGATTCTTTTCCAGGTTTGATTCTTTGTGCTCTGCGATTTTGGAGCGGCGCAAAAAATATATGGAAGTGATATCTGAAGGATCAATAAGTATGTTGTTTGGAAGTGCTGCTGTTGATGCGGGTGGTTATTCGGATGAGGCGTTTAAATTTTTCTTTAGGCAGTATGTTAATCGCGAATTCACGCCCGCACTTCTTGAGTATCTGGATGCTGTCTACTACTCAATCCCCGAAGAGAAAAGGATAAGGCTCGATGGAGATAAAATTTCGTATTTTGCTGACTGAACTGCCAGCATTGTTGCTGGATCGGCTTCGCTTGAACCTGAGCACCGACAAGTCGGTATTTGTCGAGGATGAGCCGCCCGAGTGGCAGCCGCTTTATGCTGCCTTGGAGTTTATTGCGCTGCCTGAAGAAATAGAGTCTCCTCGGCCCGATGCGCTGCTGATGTCGTGGGACGTGAATTTTGATCCGGATGAAATGCGGCAGATTCTGGAGCCGCTGCAGGCAGCGAGCTTGGAGCCCGCGATCATGGTGTTGCATGACGACGAAGGTGGAGTGATTCAAGTGCTGTCGCTGGATGAAGACGACTGGTACGAAGAGCGAGCCCTGGTTCCGGCTCACTGTTCGATCCAGGACGAAAGCGTGCTGGCAGCCTGGATGTTGGCCAAGGCCGATGAGCGACCGCGTGTGCCTGTGTAGGCACACAGCGGGGCGCAGTGATAGAGATTGTGAATTGATGGGTTTGTGCTGTTAGCAGGTTCACTGTTTCAGCTCTTGGTACTGAAGTCGGCTAGAAATACTGGGCTACTTCAAGCCATCCTTGGTGCCGTCTGTGAAGGGCATGTTCGTGATTTTATGAATAGGCATAGCCGCATGTTTAGATGGGGCGAAAAGAAATTTTCATTGCAGGCTGAAGTGACTTGCTGGGCTAGAAGAGCTGAAAAGAAAGACCAATAATGAAAGAGTTCGCTGCAGTAGAGGAAGTGCTTTTTGTATTTAATTCCTGGGTGCTAATGGTGTGCGCGCCACTCTCACGCACACCTGGCGTCGGGATCAGTTTGACCCTGCTTGACGAGCGAAAAGATAAAGTCGGGGAGGCGGTTGTGAGGAAAATATTAACCTCTCGAAACCCGAAAATAATTCCCATCGAAATAGGAGTAATATCCTTTTTTGAGGATTTCGGGAAAATTAAATATATATCCTTTGATGGTGTGGGAGGAGTCAAATAGTTCCCTGTTCTTGCTGCATAGGTTTCTGGTAGAGGGGTAGGTCAAAGGAATGTCTAATGCCTTGTCAGTTGCACTGATTTTTGGGTTTTATTGGAAATCCATGATGAGTGCTCTTGTTAGTAAAGCTAGACATTAAGCCTTCATGGTTGAGTTTCTGATTCTTGCCGGTCATAAGGATAAGCTTTTATGTGCTCTTCAATTTTTTACGTGTAATTAGGAGCCCCAGGGCTTCGACGCCTTATTATCTAACGGATCTCGGCAACGCTCAGTTGCCTGAAAGAGCACTCTTCGATCACCTGCTGCTCGCCCGGAGAGGAGTGCTTTTCAGCCCATCACTCCGCCATCGCACTATCGCTCCCCCATTCGTGCACCGCATCACGCGACCCGCTTTCCTTGCTCCCCGTCCGGGTTCATCCTTCGCACCTGGCGCAATGCCATGATTTCTGGCCGGCTCGTGATGGCAAGACCGCGAGCGGCAGCGAGGGAGGCACTGCAGAAGGAGTTGCAGCAGGATGCGTGTGTTGTTCATTCACCAGAATTTCCCGGGGCAGTTCCGTCACCTCGCCGCCCACCTGGCGAGGCGGGACGATGTCGAGGTCCTGGCCATCGGTCGCGAGCAGGCGCCGGGGCTGCCGGGGGTGCGGTTGTTGCGCTACAAGCCCCATCGCAAGGCGAGTGCGCAGACGCACCCCTACGTGCGCAGCTTCGAGGATGGCGTGCTGCATGGGCAGCAGGTGCTGCGCCTGTTGCTGGACCTGAAAGCCAAGGGCTACCGGCCGGATGTGGTCGTCGCCCACCCCGGTTGGGGCGAGAGCCTGTATGTGCGGGAGGCGTTCCCGTCGGCGCGGCTGATCCACTTCTGCGAGTACTACTACCGGGCCCAGGGGGCTGACGCGGGCTTCGACCCGGAGTTCCCCCTCGACACCCACGGGGCGGCGAGCATCCGCAGTCGCAATGCGCTGCACCTGCTGAATCTGGAGAACTGCGACCTCGCCATCACGCCCACCCGGTGGCAGCGCAGCTTGCACCCGGCGGCCTACCGTGACGGAATGCGGGTGATCCACGAGGGCATCGACACGGCCGGTTTGGGCCCGGACCCGGAGGCCACCCTGGCATTGCCCGATGGGCAGGTGCTGAGGGCCGGGCAGCCGATCCTCACCTATGTGGCGCGTAACCTGGAGCCCTACCGGGGCTTCCACAGCTTCATGCGGGCGCTGCCGCGCATCCTCGCCGCGCACCCGGGGTGCCAGGTGGTGGTGGTGGGTGGGGATGAGGTCAGCTACGGCAGCCGGCCGAAGGATGCCGCCAACTGGCGCAGCAAGCTGCTGGCGGAAAACCCCATCGACCCGGCGCGCGTGCACTTCCTCGGCAAGGTGCCCTACGGCACCTACAAGCAGGTGCTGCAGGTGTCTGCCGTGCACCTCTACCTGACCTACCCCTTCGTGCTGTCGTGGTCCTTGCTGGAGGCGATGGCCAGCGGCTGCCTGGTGGTGGCGTCGGACACCGCGCCAGTGCGCGAGGTGATCGAGGACGGGCGCAATGGGCGGCTGGTGGACTTCTTCGACACCGGGGCCATCACCGAGCGTGTCGTGCAGGCGCTGTCCGAGCCCGAACGCTTCCAGGCCCTGCGCCAGCAAGCCCGGGCGACTGCCGCCGGCTATTCCACCCAGACGGGGATCGCCGGGTATCTGGAGGCTCTCGGGCTCACCTCCGCCGTTGTCGGCGCCTAGGAGGGGCCAAGCCCCACAGTCTTTTCACCCCGTACCTGTCGCTGGCCATGCCATGACGCCGGGTGCGGGCCTGTTCGGTCATGGTGACCATCAAAGGAGCAGCTATGGAAATGCAGGGAACACAGGGTAACGACACGCTGATCGGCAGTGACGACAGCGATCGGATCGACGGATTGGGCGGGGACGACCGGTTGGTGGGCGGGGGCGGTAACGACACCCTGACCGGTGGCCTGGGCAATGACACCCTGGTCGGGGGCGCGGGGGATGACGTCTATCGATTCGGTTTCGGCAGCGGGCGGGACGTGATCGAGGACGGTGGCGGTGATTGGGGACGGAGCGTCCTCGCATTCGAGCCGGGTGTGCAGCCTGCGGACGTCACTTGCCGCCAGGTGAACGGCGATCTGGTGCTGACGCTGGCGACCGGGCGTGACCAGGTGATCCTGCGCAACTACTTCTACTCAGCCCAGCCAGGCTCCCCGGACGTCTTCGAGATCCGCTTTCCCGATGGCACCCTGTGGACGCCTTCGAGTGTGATGCAGAGGCTGGAACCCCAGGGGGCGCAGGTGGTGGGCAGCCCCGGCGCTGACACGCTGATGGGCACCGCCGGTGCCGACACGATAGAGGGCCGGGACGGCAACGACCTGCTGAACGGTGGTGCGGGTGATGACCTGCTGCTGGGCGGAGATGGCGACGACACCCTGGAAGGCAGCCTGGGGTTCGACACCCTTATGGGTGGGCTGGGCAACGACACCTACCGGCTTACCGGACCATGGGGGCAGGTGGTCATCGACGAACCCGTCTCGCTGGCCGGTGGCTTCGATGTGCTCGAACTCTACGACGTGGCCTCGACCGACGTGCGGGTCAATCGCGTCGGCAACGACCTGATCCTGCTGCGCCAGGGCAGCAGCGACCGGATCACCCTGAGCAATTACTTCAACGACGATGTCTTCGGACCCGAGGCCGTCGAGGAGATTCGTTTCTCCGACCAGCTCTGGCGGCCGTTGCAGGTGCTGGAGATGCTGCGCAACGGTACCTCCGGCAACGACAACCTGATAGGCACCCCGCTCGACGATACCCTCGACGGTGGCCAGGGGGATGACCTGCTCAATGGCGGTGGCGGGAATGACCTGCTGCTGGGCGGTGCCGGCAACGACACCCTCGAAGGCAGCCAGGGGTTCGACACCCTGGTCGGCGGCACGGGGAACGACACCTATCGGATTACCGGCAGTTGGGGGCAGGTCCTCATCGACGAGTTGCCTGTCCTGGAGGGCGGCTTCGACGCCATCGAGCTCGATGTGGCCGCAAGCGACGTCATGTTCAGCCGTGCAGGCAATGACCTGATCCTGTCGCGCCGCGGCAGCAGCGACCAGATCATCGTCCGCAGCTACTTCAATCCGGACGTTTTCGCGGCCGAGGCCATCGAGGAGATTCGCTTCGCCGACCAGGTCCTGCGACCGCTCCAGGTCCTGCAGATGCTCGGCGGCGGCACCACCGGCAACGATACGCTGATGGGCAGTGACTTCTCCGACACCCTCGACGGTGGCCAGGGGGATGACCTGCTGGACGGCCGCGGTGGCAACGACCTGCTTATCGGCGGAGCCGGTAACGACACCCTGTATGGCGGCGCAGGTGATGACACCCTTGAGGGGGGCGATGGCGACGACTGGCTGGACGACGGCCAGGGCTACAACCGGCTCTCGGGCGGCCAGGGCAGCGACACCTATGTGCTGGGCGAAGGCTACAGCGCCATCCTCGAAGTCGCTGGAGGTGGTATCGACACCGTGCGCAGCAGCGTGACCCATGTGCTGGGGTATGCGCTGGAGAATCTGGTACTGACCGGCAGTGCCGATGTCCACGGCTATGGCAACGAGTTGGACAACGAACTGACCGGCAACAGCGGCAACAACCGCCTCAAGGGTGTAGCCGGCAACGACCGCCTGTACGGGCTGGACGGCAAGGACACTCTTGAGGGCGGGGCCGGTAACGACAGCCTCTACGGCGGCGCAGGCGACGACAGCCTGCTGGGTGGCGATGGCGATGATTGGCTGGACGGTGGCGAAGGCTTCGACCGGTTGGAAGGTGGGGCCGGCAACGACACCTATGTCGTCAACCAGGCTTCCGTATCGATCCATGAAGCCAGTGGAGCTGGCGTGGACACGGTGCGCAGCAGCGTCAGCCATGGCCTGGGGGCGGCGATCGAGAACCTGGTGCTCACCGGTTCGGCGAACATCGAGGGCTTCGGTAACGAGTTGAACAACGAGCTGACCGGTAATGTGGGCAACAACAAGCTCGAGGGACGTGACGGCAATGACCGTCTCGACGGCGGCGCCGGCAACGACCAGCTCAGCGGTGGCAAGGGTGATGACGTCTACTTCTTCAGCCGCGGCTGGGGTCAGGACGTGGTCACCGACTATGGCGATGGCTTCGACAGCATCCAGTTCGCTGCCGACATCCTGCCGGGTGACCTCCAATTGATACACCAGGGTGACGACCTGCTCCTGAGCCTCAAAGGCACCGCGGACAGCCTGCGCGTGGTGGGGTACTTCACCGGCAACGGCGTGGGCGCCAATGCCATCGAGGAAATCCGCTTTGCCAATGGGGATGTCTGGACGATCACCCAGGTGCGCAATCTGGTATTGCAGGGGAGCGATGGCAACGACCTCATCAATGGCTTCAACACGGCTGATACCCTCGATGGCGGACTGGGCCACGACACCCTCTATGGCGCCGACGGCAATGACCTGTTGATCGGTGGCAGCGGCAATGACCTGCTGGATGGCGGTACCGGCAATGACACGCTGATAGGCGGGCTGGGTAACGACACCTACGTGGTCGACTCCCTGGGCGACGTGATCCAGGAGAGCCCGAACCAGGGCATCGATACCCTTGAATCCAGCATCAGCATCACCTCGCCCTTGCGGGTCAACCTCGAGAACCTGCGCCTGACCGGCAGCGCCAACCTCAATGGAACCGGTAACAGTGCCAGCAACCTGATCACCGGCAACCAGGGCGCCAACTACCTCAGGGGCAATGCCGGCAACGACACCCTCAGCGGCGAAGGCGGCAATGACACCCTGGAAGGCGGCGCCGGCAATGACGTCTACCGCTTCGCCAGGGGCTGGGGGACGGACACGATCGTCAACTTCGAAGCGGGCTCCAATGGCCTGGACGCCATCGAGTTCGCGGCGGGCATCCTCCCCAGTGACATCCGGGCGACCCGGACGGGCAACAACCTGGTGCTGTCGCTCATCGGTACGACTGACCGGATCACCATCACCAACTACTTCAACAGCGACGGCATCAGCTCTTACGCGGTGGATGAAATCCGCTTTGCCAGCGGCACCCGCTGGAGCCTGTCGAACATCAAGTCGATGGTGCTGCAAGGCACCAGCGGCAACGACACGCTCATTGGTTATGCCAGTGCTGACGACATCCACGGAGAGGAAGGCAACGACAGCATCGAAGGGAATGATGGTAACGATATGCTCTTTGGCGGCAGCGGTGACGACCTGCTCGATGGAGGTATTGGCGCCGACCTTCTGGCAGGGGGAAGCGGCAAAGACACTCTGCATGGAAGCTTTGGCAACGACACTCTTGAGGGGGGCGATGGTGACGACCTGCTCTACGGTGACGCCGGCCATGACCGGCTTGATGGCTCTACCGGCGTTGACACCCTGATTGGCGGCGCGGGTGATGACCACTATCGGGTAGATGCCGGAGACAGCGTCATCGAGGCCCTGAACGAGGGGATCGATACGGTCGAGGCTCGGGTCTCCTGGACCCTGGGCGACCACCTGGAGAACCTCGTCCTTGCCGGGCCGGCAGTCGAGGGCATCGGCAACGCGCTGAACAACGACATCCTTGGCAGTGAGGGTAACAACCTGCTGCGTGGGGAGGCGGGTGACGATCGCCTCAACGGTGGGCAGGGCAATGACACCCTCATCGGTGGCTCGGGAAATGACACCTATGTGTTCAATGTCTACTGGGGGCAGGACGTTATCCACAACCAGGACGATGGCATCGGCAAGCGCGATGTCATTGAGTTCGTAGGCTTCACTCCCGCGGACATCAGCTTCCGCCGGCTCGGCGATGATCTGGTATTCGAACGCAGCTACACACCAGAGACTCTCACCGTTGCCGGCTTTTTCCAGGGTGACGGCAAGGGGCCGGGGTCCATTGAGGAGGTCCGCTTCGGCAATGGTGTCGTCCTGACTGGCGATGCAATCCGCAGCAGCCTGCTGAAGGGCACGTCCGGCAATGACACGCTCCTGGGCTATTCCATCGACGACAGTCTTGCCGGGGAAGACGGACAGGATGAGTTGCAGGGCTTTGCCGGCAACGATGTGCTCGACGGCGGAGCCGGTCACGACCGGTTGTACGGCGGTGCCGGAGATGATCGCCTGATCGGCGGCCTGGGTGACGACACCCTGGATGGTGGTGTCGGCAACGATGTCTACCAGGTGGACTCGTTGGGCGACGTGGTGATCGAGGCTGCGAATGCGGGGATCGACACCATCGAGTCCAGCGTGACACTGGCCCTGGGTGCCAATGTGGAGAACCTTGTTCTCACCGGCAGCGCCGCGATCAGCGGTACGGGTAACGGGCTGGATAACCTGGTCATCGGCAATGAGGCTGCCAACGTCATCAGGGGTGGAGGTGGGTCTGATCGTCTGATCGGTGGAGCCGGCAACGATACGCTCAGTGGTGATGCCGGAAGCGACACTTACGTATTCGAACGAGGTTGGGGACGCGACACCCTGTCCAACTTCGACTCGAGTGCCGGCAAGCACGATGTCATCGAATTCGGTGCAGGCATCGCGGCCAGCGATATCGTCGTGCGCAGGTCAGGCTCCGACCTGTTGTTGAGCCTCAAGGACAGCAGCGACGTGATCATCTTGCTGAACGTGCATCAGGGAGATTGGAACCGTCTGAACGTCGTGGACGAGGTGCGTTTTGCCGACGGTACGGTTTGGTCGTCAGACCAACTGCGTGCCCAGGCGATGTTGGGGGGCGATGGTAATGACTTCCTGGCGGGCTACAGCTTCGACGACATGCTGGTGGGTGGCTTGGGCAACGATTCGCTGAGCGCCGGCAATGGCAATGACACCCTCGATGGCGGGCAGGGCAACGACAACCTGCAGGGTGGCCAGGGAGATGATGTCTACCTGTTCGAGCGTGGTTGGGGGCAGGACACCATTGCTGACGTGGACGTGGCCACGGGTAGCTGCGATGCCATTGTCTTCGGTGCGGGAATTACGCCTGACGACATCGTTGCCACCCATGCCGATGGCCATCTGTACCTCAAGCTCAAGGGCTCCACCGACAGCATCACGGTGGTTCACTATTTCCGCTATGACACCCATGTGGTCGAAGAAATACGCTTCGCTGACGGCAGCATCCTGACCCATCAGCAACTGCGTGAGTCGTTCCTGACCGGCGGTGATGGCAATGACGAGCGGATCGGCTTTCCAGTCAGCGACCTGCTCTCGGGTGGGCTGGGCAACGACAGCTTGTATGGAGGCTGGGGCAACGACACCCTGCTTGGCGGACAGGGCAACGACATGCTCTATGGCGGCGGTGACGACGACCTGCTGCAGGGCGGTGCCGGGGATGACGTGCTCAGAGGCGACGCCGGCTCCGACACCTACCTGTTTGGTCGGGGTGACGGTCGTGACCTTATCAGCAACTACGATGCGGGTGTCGGCAGTGTGGACACCCTGCTGTTCGGCGAGAACATCCCGGTAGAGGCGCTCTGGTTCCGCCAGAACGGTAACGGTCTGGAAGTGAGCGTGCTCGGCGGCTCGGAGCAGGTAACCGTCTCCAGTTGGTACAGCGGCAGCGCCTACCACCTCGACCAGTTCAAGTCGGCCGACGGCAAGACGCTGCTGGACAGCCAGGTGCAGAGCCTGGTGGATGCCATGGCCGCGTTCGGCGTACCGCCGGGCGGCGAGGGCAACCTCACGGCGGCCCAGCGCGAGGAGCTGAACCTGGTGATCGCCGCCAACTGGCAGTGATCCCCTGAGCGCGTGACGAGGAGCCCCGCCAACCGCGGGGCTTTTTCGTTCCGGGGTGGTGAATGAATCCGCTGGCCGATGCTCTACATGCGGCGTGGGATCAGGCCCGGCACGGGCCCCTGTGCTAACCTGCGCCAAGTTTTCCCGGGCCCCGGCGGCCCGTTTCCAGAGGTCATCCATGCATATCCACATCCTCGGCATCTGCGGCACCTTCATGGGTTCGCTGGCGGTGCTGGCCAAGGAGCTGGGCCACCGCGTCACCGGCTCCGATGCGAACGTCTATCCCCCCATGAGTACCCAGCTGGAGGCCCAGGGCATCGAGCTGATGCAGGGCTATGACCCGGCTCACCTGGAGCCGGCGCCGGACCTGGTGGTGATCGGCAACGCGCTGTCCCGCGGCAACCCGGCGGTGGAGCATGTGCTGAACAATGGGCTGCCCTACGTCTCCGGCCCGCAATGGCTGGCGGACCATGTGCTGCAGGGGCGTTGGGTGATGGCGGTGGCCGGTACCCACGGCAAGACCACCACCACCAGCATGCTGGCCTGGGTGCTGGAACACGCGGGCATGAGCCCGGGCTTCCTCATCGGCGGGGTGCCGCAGAACTTCGGCGTCTCCGCGCGCCTGGGCGGCACGCCGTTCTTCGTGGTGGAGGCGGACGAGTACGACAGCGCCTTCTTCGACAAGCGCTCGAAGTTCGTCCACTACCGCCCGCGCACCGCGATCCTCAACAATCTCGAGTTCGACCATGCGGACATCTTCCCGGACCTGGCGGCCATCGAGCGGCAGTTCCATCACCTGGTGCGGACCATCCCCGGCGAGGGGCTGATCATCCACCCCACTGCCGAAAGCGCCCTGGTGCGGGTGCTGGGCATGGGCTGCTGGACTCCGGTGCAGACCACCGGCGAGGGCGGCCAGTGGCAGGCGCGCCTGCTCAGCGAGGACGGCTCGCGCTTCGAGGTGCTGTTCGAGGGGCAGGTCGCTGGCACGGTGGACTGGAGCCTCACCGGCCAGCACAACGTGGCCAACGCCCTGGCGACCCTGGCTGCGGCCCGCCATGTGGGCGTGGTGCCGGAGCTGGGCGTGGCGGCGCTGTCGGCCTTCCAGAGCGTCAAGCGACGCATGGAGAAGGTGGCCGAGGTCAGGGGCGTGACCGTCTACGACGACTTCGCCCACCACCCCACCGCCATTGCCACCACCCTGGACGGCCTGCGCAAGCGCGTGGGCAATGCTCCGGTGATCGCGGTGATCGAGCCGCGCTCCAACTCCATGAAGCTGGGCGCCCACCGCGACGGGCTGCCCGACTCGGTGAAGCTGGCCGACCAGGTGTTCTGGTACGCGCCGCCGAACCTCGGCTGGGACCTCGCCGCCACGGTGGCCGGCTCCAGCGTGCCGACCCGGGTGTGCGATTCGCTGGAGGCCATCATCGAGGGCGTGAAGGCCCTCGCGGTGCCGGGCACCCAGGTGGTGATCATGAGCAACGGTGGCTTCGGCGGCCTGCATGGCAAGCTGGCCCAGGCGCTGGAGGGCTGACATGAGCGGCCCTGAACGCGTCACCCTGGCGATGACCGGCGCCTCCGGAGCCCAGTACGGCCTGCGCCTGCTGGACTGCCTGGTGCGGGAGGATCGCGAGGTGCATTTCCTCATCTCCAAGGCCGCGCAGCTGGTGATGGCGACGGAAACCGACGTCACCCTGCCGGCCAAGCCCCAGGCGATGCAGGCGTTCCTCAACGAGTACACCGGCGCCACGCCGGGGCAGATCCGTGTGTACGGCAAGGAGGACTGGATGGCCCCGGTGGCCTCCGGTTCCGGCGCACCGGCGGCGATGGTGGTGGTGCCCTGTTCCACCGGCACGCTCTCGGCCATCGCCACCGGGGCCTGCAACAACCTGATCGAGCGGGCGGCCGATGTGGCCCTGAAGGAGCGCCGCCAACTGATCCTGGTCCCCCGCGAGGCGCCGTACTCCAGCATCCACCTGGAGAACATGCTCAAGCTGTCCAACCTCGGCGCGGTGATCCTCCCGGCGTCGCCGGGCTTCTACCACCAGCCGCAGACCCTCGATGACCTGGTGGACTTCGTGGTCGCGCGCATCCTCAACCTGCTGGACATCCCCCAGGACATGCTGCCGCGCTGGGGCGAGCACCACCGGGTGAGCGATGAATAAAGGCGCACTCGCGCTGTTGCTGGCGCTGGCCCTGCCGGGCTGCGCCAGCGTCACTACCCTCAACGCCGCCAAGCCCGGCGCGCCGATCATCTACTCCGGCACCCGGCTCGATTGGTACGCCCTCCATGACGGTTGTTGCCCCATCGACCGTTTCGGCACCGAACCTCCGGCCTACCCGGCCGTCGACCTGCCCGCCAGCGCGTTGCTGGATACCCTGCTGCTGCCGCTTTCCGTGGCGGCGGAGCTGGGGATAGGGCTGGGGATCCGCGGCGGCAACTGATTGGGCGGGGGCGTGCTCCCGGGCTGAAGCCCGGGCTACGTCATTGTCTGGCGCGAGCGTGAGCCGAGGCTCAGGCCAGTTCCTGGCACACGTCCACCCATTGGGCGGCGACGAGGTCGGCCAGGCGTTCGGGGGTGATGCGCACGGCGCTGTGGATGGCGCCGGCGGCGGGGACGACCTCTTCGAAGGCTTGCAGCGAGCGGTCGCAGTAGACCGGCAGCGGGGTGGCCAGGCCGAAGGGGCAGACGCCGCCCACCGGGTGGCTGGTGAGGGCCTCCACGGTTTCGGCGTCGAGCATCCGCGCCTTGGCGCCGAAGGTTTCCTTGAACTTGCGGTTGTCGATGCGGGCATCGCCACGGGCCACCACCAGCACGGCATCCTCGCCGACGCGGAACGCCAGGGTCTTGGCGATACGGCCGGGCTCGACGCCGTGGGCCTCGGCGGCCAGGGCGACGGTGGCGGTGCTGGTTTCGAGTTCGATGATGGCGATGTCCGGTGCCTTGCTGGCGAAGAAGGCGCGCACGGATTCCAGGCTCATGGGATCGGTCCTTGGTCGTAGGTCAGCACGCCAGGTCGCGGACGTCGGGCAGGCTGTCGGCGAGCCCGTAGCGACCCTTGGCGTCGCGGGTCACCCGGCCGATGGCGACGGCCGGGTCGTGGGTGAAGACCAGGCGGCCATTGCGGGCCAGGAGGTCGGCCAGCAGGGCTTCCTTCTCTTCGATCAGGCCCTCGGGGAAGCGGTCGTAGCCCATGGTGATGGGCAGGTGGACCCAGGGGGCGCCGGGGATCAGGTCACCGCTGAACACCACCGGGCCGTCAGGCATCTGCACTTCCGGCAGGAGCTGGCCGGGGGTGTGGCCATCGCTCCAGTGGAAGCGCCAGTCGGCGCCGAGGGTGGTGCTCTGTTCGCCGTCTTCCAGCAGCTCCAGCCGCTCGCTGGCCTGCAGCAACTCCAGCAGTTCGGGAATGTAGGAGGCGCGGTCGCGGGCGTGGGGCGTGCAGGCGCGCTGCCACTGGCGGCGGCCGGTGATGAAGCGGGCATTGGGGAACAGCAGGCGCAGCGGCTGGCCGTCTTCCCAGGGGGCGAGCAGGCCGCCGGCGTGGTCGAAGTGCAGGTGGGTGAGCAGCACCACGTCGATGTCGGCATGGCCGAGGCCGACGGCCGCCAGGCTGTCGAGCAGCACGTGGTGGCTCTCCTGCACGCCGTAGCGCTGCTTCAGATCCGGGGAGAAGAAGGCGCCGATGCCGGTTTCCACCAGCACGTTGCGTTCGCCTTCACGCACCAGCAGGGCGCGGCAACCGAGGTCGATGCGGTTGAGGGCATCCGGGGCCATCCAGCGTTCCCAGAGGGCGCGCGGGGCGTTGCCGAACATGGCGCCGCCGTCGAGTTTCTGGCTGTTGCCGGTGAGGGTGGTGAGGGTGCGCATGTCGGTCCCTGTCTGCGGGCGGAGCGGGCAAGGCTAACCCGAATGTCGGGGCGCCGGTCAATCCGCCCAGCCGCTGTAGACGAAGGTCATGGGGCGCGGGCCGGGCAGGTAGCGGGTGTTCAGCTCGCCGATTCGGAAGCCGCCGGCCTCGATCAGGCAGGGGATGTCGCGGTCCAGATGGCAGCCCCCGGCCAGCGGTTTCCACAGCGGGGTGAGGCGTTGCTGCCAGCGCACCACGCCGGGGTCCGGGGCCAGGCCGTGCTCGGCGAAATGCAGGCGGCCGCCGGGCTTGAGCACGCGGCGCATTTCCCGCAGGGCGGCGACGGCGTCGGGGATGGTGCAGAGGGTGAAGGTGCAGACGATGCTGTCGAAGCGGCCGTCATCGGCGCGGATCTCGCCCAGTTCCAGGGCGATGGTCTCCACCGGGATGGCGATGGCGTCGGCGCGCTGCCGGGCCAGGGCCTGCATCTGCGCGGCGGGGTCGACGCCGGTTACCCGGCTGACCCGCTGCGGGTCGTAGAGGGCGAGGTTGAGGCCGGTGCCGATGCCGATCTCCAGCACCTCGCCCTCGGCGTTGGGCACCACCTGGGAGCGGGTCTTCATGACGTGGCCCATGCCGCAGGCGTAGTCGATCAGGCGCGGCAGGATGTGGCGGTCGTAGAACTGCATGGGCGTTCCCTTCCTGGGGCTGCGGAGCTGTCCACCCTACAGGCGCGGTCGGTTGGGTGTCGCGGGCGTTCCGGCCAAGGCCTGGGGCGCTTCAGCGGCCCAGGCGGCGCAGTTCGTCCGATTCCACCACGCGGGTGCCTTCGCCGGTCTCCAGGGCCAGGCGCCAGAGTGCGCGGGCCAGGGTGCAGGCTTCGATGCCCCGGTACTTGCCGGGGATCAGGCGCATCAGCGGGGCGGCGAGGCGTTCGCCGAGGCGGAATTCCTGGCGCGGGCCGAGCAGCAGGGAGGGGCGGGCAAGGGTGAGTTGCGGCCAACCCTGGTCGCGCAGGGCGTCTTCCATCTCGCCCTTGACGCGGTTGTAGAAGACCGAGGAGCCGCGGTCCGCGCCGAGGGCGCTGATGACCAGGTAGTGCCGTGCCCCCAGCTCCCGGGCGCGGCGGCCGACGGCCACCACTAGGTCGAGGTCGATGGCGCGGAAGGCCTCCTGGGAGCCGGCCTGGCGGATGGTGCTGCCCAGGCAGCAGAAGGCGGTGTCGACGGGGCCGCCGAGCTGGGGCAGCAGGTCGGCCAGCTCGCCCACCGGGTTTTCCAGGCGCGGGTGGGCGGCGAGCGGGCGGCGCGAGGGGGCGAGCACGCGTTCGACGGTGCGCTCGTTGAGCAGGCGGTCGAGCAGGTGCTCGCCGGTGAGGCCGGTGGCGCCGGCGAGCAGGATGTGCTGGGGCGTCAGGTGCATGGTGGCTGTCTCTCCGCTGACACAGGTACAGCTTAGTGGCTGGCCGAGGTTTTGGCCCCGTCCGCCGGCTTGTCGGCCAGTGCCTGCAGGGCCTGGTTGGCGCGCAGGCGCTTCCAGTGGGCGAGCACGGCCTTGGGGGCCCAGATCTGCGGTTCGGAGGGTTCGAAGTCGTCCTCCTTCTCCCATTTGGCGACTTCCTCCCGGGCGAGCTTGAAGGCGCGCTCGAGGTCGTCGGTCTGGTTCAGGGCGTCGGCCAGCAGGGCGCGGCCGAAGTAGGTGAAGTCGTTGTCGTCGGAGCAGCCGAAGGACACGCGATCGGCACGGGCGGCGGTCATCACCAGGGTCTTGTCGTCCTTCAGGGCGGGGATGAAGCCGCCGGAATAGCAGGCGGAGATCACCAGCACCTTGTGATGGTCACGCAGCGGGGCGAGGAGGGTGGCCAGGTCGGCGGCGGCGAGGTCGGACAGTTGCAGGCCGGGTTGCTCCAGGGCGAGTTGGTGGTCGGCGGAGCCGTGGCTGGTGAGGTAGATGAACACCAGGTCTTCCGGGCCGGTGCGCTTGGCCAGGGTCTCAACGGCGCGGGCGAGGCTCTCGCGGGTGGCCAGGGGGCGGTCGGCCATGTGGTCGCGGTGGTTCACCAGGGTGATGTGGCCACGGGCGGCGAAGCGGTCGCTCATCAGGTTGGCGGCGTAGTCGGCTTCCCGCAGGAACACGCTCTGGCGGCCATCGCCGCCCAGGCTCAGGCTGTACAGCTCGGGGGCCGGTGTGGACGGCGGGACGGCGGCGAGGGCTTCGTCCAGCAGGCGCCCCTGTTGCAGCAGGCCGACCTCCAGTGGATCGGGCAGTGCCTGGCCAGCGGCATCCCGTACGCGGCGGCCGTTGCGCCAGGTGCCGCGCTCCTGCTCGCCACTGGTCAGGGTGAGGGTGCCGTCGCCGGCGTAGCGGCCGTTGGCGAAACCGCCGACGTAGTGGCTGCCGTCGGCCAGGCGCAGGTCGCCCTGACCGTGGTAGCGCCAGGTGCGGAAGGCGCCCTGGTAGTGCTCGCCGTCTGCCCCCTTGTATTCGCCCTTGCCGGTCAGTGCGCCGTTGCGGAACTCGCCGCTCCACACCGCGCCTTCGGCATTCTGGTAGCGGCCCTTGCCGTTGAAGCGGTTGCTGGCGAAGCCGCCGCTGTAGCGGTCGCCGTCGCTGCCCCGGTAGTCGCCTTCACCGTTCAGCTGGCCCTGCTTGAAGGTGCCACTGAAGCGGTTGCCTTCGCTGTCGGTGAGCACGCCGGGGCCGTCGGGCTGGCCGTTGCGGAAACGGCCCTGGTGCTCGCTGCCGTCGGGCATGCGCAGGGTGCCGAGGCCGTGGTACTGGTCGTTGCGGAAGCCGCCCTGGTAGACCATCTCGCCCCTTGCGAGGCGGCCTTCGCCGTCGAAGCGGTTGCCCTTGAAGCTGCCTTCGTAGACGGTGCCGTCGCGGTAGGTCATGCGGCCCTTGCCGTCGAACAGGCCGTCGCGGAACTCGCCTTCGTACTCCACGCCTTCCGGGCCATGCCAGCGACCCTGGCCATTGGCCTGGCCGTCCTTGAAGCGGCCTTCGAACCAGGTGCCGTTGGTGTAGTCGAGGCGGCCGGGGCCTTGCAGCAGACCGTCGACTACCTCGCCCCGGTAGCGGGCGCCATCGGGCAGTCGGGCGTCGGGCGGGGTGATGGGCTCGCCTTCGCCGCAGGCAGCGAGCAACACGGCAAGGCTGAGGGGAAGAAGGGCTTTCATCGGCAGTCCCTGGCTGAATGGCTGCCCTAGTGTGGCGTAAAAAAGCCCGCGTGAGCGGGCTTTTGTAGCGGACGTGCGAGACCGGTCAGGTCCACTGGGTGATCTTGTTGCCCTGTTTGTCGGTGAAAGCGCCGACGATGATCATGATGAAGTCGATCAGGGTCCAGATGCCCAGGCCGCCGAGGGTGACGATCTGCAGGATGGCGGTGCCGATCTTGCCGACGTAGAAGCGGTGGGCGCCGAAGGTGCCGAGGAAGAAGCAGAGCAGGAAGGCGGGCAGGATGCGCTTTTCGGTCATGGAACTGTCCTTGTTGACGAGTCGGTTGGGAGTCCCCAGGGCGGGGCGGGCGGCATTCTAGCGAGACGAGACGCTCGGGGCGAGAGGCGCCGGCTGCTTTCGCAGCGGCGCCGGGGGCATCAGACGAAGCAGAGGCTGAGGGACTCGGCGACGTAGGCCGGCTTGGCCTGGCCTTCGATCTCGAGGGTGGCGCGGGCCTTGATCAGCCACTGGCCGGGGTTCTTCTCGGTGACGTCGAGCACGGTGAGGGCCAGGCGCACCCGCGAGTTCACCGGCACCGGCTGGATGAAGCGGACGCTGTCCAGACCGTAGTTGATGCCCATCTTCAGGCCTTCGGGCAGCACCAGCAGCTTTTCCGACAGCACCGGGATCAGCGACAGGCTGAGGAAACCGTGGGCGATGGTGGTGCCGAAGGGGGTGTGCTTGGCCTTTTCCGGGTCGACATGGATGAACTGGTGGTCGCCGGTGCATTCGGCGAACTGGTTGATGCGTTCCTGGTCGATGGTCAGCCACTCGGAGTGACCCAGGTCCTTGCCAATGTAGCTTTTCAGTTCTGCAACAGGTACGAACGGCATGCTTCATCCTCCGTGGACGGTTTTTTTCTTCTTCTTGTGGCGGGCTGGCTCGCCCGGCGCGTTGGCGTAGATCAGCACGGGCCCGGGGCCCGGTCAAGCCGGCATGGCCCCTGCGAATGGCGGGTTATAGCGGGCGGGGCAGGCGTGCCTATAATGGCCCACCCTGGCTCCGGCCCGTCTGCGACGGGCCTGTGGAGACGGAGCAGGGACGGAAGACTGTCTGGAGACCCCTCATGCTGCTGCGTGGCTTGACCTGGCTGGTGCTGTTCCAGTTGCTCGGCACCGGGCTGAACGCCCTGTTCCTGCACATGCTGCCCGGGCCCATCATCGGGCTGGTGCTGCTGTTCGTGTTCCTCGTCGTCCGGGGCGAGGTCGGGGAGCCGCTGACGGTGGCGTCCGGCGCCCTGCTGCGCTACCTGCCGCTGCTGCTGGTGCCGCCGGCGGTGGGGGTGATGGTCTACGCGCGGGCGATCTGGGAGGACGCCTGGGCGGTGGTCGGTGCGCTGGGGCTGTCGGTGTTCTTCTCGTTGCTGTTCGTGGGCTGGCTGATGCAGCGGCTGATCGACCGCCGCGGCGGCGGGGAGGGCAAGGCATGAGCCTGGCATGGCAATCGGCCTGGCAGGCCGTGGCTCACCACCCGCTGTTCGGCGTGGGCCTGACCCTCGCCGCCTACCAGTTGGCCAGCTCGTTGTACGAGCGCTCCCGGCTGATGTTCCTGCAGCCGGTGCTGGTGTCGATGGCACTGGTGATCGCGGTGCTGGTGCCGCTGGGCATCGGTTATGACGAGTACCGCCAGAGCACCACGCTGCTCAACCTGCTGCTGGGCCCCGCTACGGTGGCGCTGGCGGTGCCGCTGTTCCTCAACCTCAAGCGCATTCGCCAGCTGTTCTGGCCGACGTTGCTGACCCTGGCCCTCGGCGGGCTGGTGGCCACCGCGATGGGCGTCGGCCTGGCCTGGGCGTTCGGTGCCGAGCACATGGTGCTGATGACCATGGCACCCAAGTCGGTCACCTCGCCCATCGCCATGCTGGTGGCCGAGCAGATCGGCGGCGTGGCGGCGCTGGCGGCAGTGTTCGTGCTCATCACCGGGGTGATCGGGGCCATGCTCGGTCCGGAGATGCTGCGCCGCATCGGCGTTCACCACCCGGCTGCGCAAGGCATGGCGCTGGGCATCACCGCCCATGCGGTGGGCACGGCCCGCGCGCTGCAGGAGGGCGAGGAGTGCGGCGCCTTCGCGGCGCTGGCGATGAGCCTGATGGGGGTGGCGACGGCGGTGCTGCTGCCGTTGGCCGTGGCGATGATCGTGTGAGGGACGAGGGATGGAACTGCCGCTGTTTCCGCTGAATACCGTGTTGTTTCCCGGCTGCATGCTCGACCTGCAGCTGTTCGAGGCGCGCTACCTGGACATGATCGGGCGCTGCATGAAGCAGGGCACCGGCTTTGGCGTGGTGGGCATCCTCGAAGGCGAGGAGGTCGGCAGCGCCGCCCAGCGCATTGCGCCCCTGGGGTGCGAGGCGCTGATCCGTGACTGGCAGCAACTGCCCAACGGGCTGCTGGGCATCCGGGTCGAGGGCGGCCGGCGCTTCACGGTCGAAGGTACGCGTGTGCAGGCCGACCAGCTCACCCTGGGGGATATCGCCTGGCTGGACGACGACGATGCCGACCGGCCGCTGCTGCCGGAGCATGCCGACCTGGCCGCGCTGCTCAATGCCCTGGCCGAGCACCCGCTGGTGAAAGGGCTGGGCATGGGCGGCCTGGCCCACGGCCAGCAGGAGCTGGCCAACCAGTTGGCCTACCTGCTGCCCTTCTCCCTCGACGAGAAGCTGGAGCTGCTGGCCCTGGGCAGCCCGGATGCGCGGCTCGATCACCTGCAGGCGCTGCTGAACCGCCTGCAGGGCGACGTCATCGCCTGATCACGCCGGGCGTGGTCCTTCCGCCACGCCCAGGCGCCTTCCTATTTGTAGCGATACAGGCTGAAGGCCTCCGGCAGCGCCCAGGTGGCGAAGCCGCCAAGCAGGGCCAGCGCGGCCGGCAGCAACAGCCACCAGACCCGTGGGCTCATCGCCGGCAGCGAGGCCTGGCGCTGGATCAGTGCCAGCCAACCGGCACACACGCAGCTGGCCAGCAGGGCGCCGGCGATGATGTCGGTCGGCCAGTGCACCCCGAGGTAGACCCGCGACAGCGCGATGCTGGCAGCCGGCAGGCAGGCCAGCGCCATCCAGGTCAGGCGCAGGCGCGGCGGTTGGCCACGGCCTGCCAGCACCCCCAGCACCAGGAAGAAGGCGAAGGCGGCGGAGCTGTGGCCGCTGGGGAAGCTGAAGCTGCTCAG
This sequence comes from Pseudomonas sp. SLBN-26, assembly GCF_006715895.1. Classification (NCBI taxonomy): domain Bacteria; kingdom Pseudomonadati; phylum Pseudomonadota; class Gammaproteobacteria; order Pseudomonadales; family Pseudomonadaceae; genus Pseudomonas; species Pseudomonas sp. SLBN-26. The sequence continues at coordinate 3,444,070 of NZ_VFOB01000001.1, read as the reverse complement.
CGGTTCGGCCAGTACGTCCGGTCGGGCGCGGGCGAACAGGTGCTTGAGGGCGCCGTTGGCCAGGGCGGTGGTGATCAGCGTGCCGCCGGCGAACAGCGCGTGGCGCCATTGCCGGGCCAGGAGCAGCAGCCCGGTGATCAGCGCGCCGGCGAAGAACTGGGTGCGGAAATCGCCCAGACGCGTCACCAGCACCGCCAGGCTGTCGAGGGTGGCCTGGCGTTGTTCCTGCACCAGCGCCATCAGGCCCTGGTCGAAGTCATGCAGCGACGACCAGCCGAAGAACAGCGCCACCAGCAGCACCAGGCTCAGGCCGGCGGCGAGCGAGGTGGCCCAGCGCTTGTGCCGCAGGCTGCCCTGGACGATCAGGCCAATCATCACCAGCACCGCGACCACCACCACGGCGGCCTCGCTCCAGAACCCTTCCGGCAACGGCAGGCGGAAGGCCGCCCCGGCAGCCCAGCCGGGCAGCAGGTAGGCCACGGACCAGCCGGCCGCCGCCACCAGGCTGACGGCGATGAAGCGCAGCAGCGGCATGTCCAGCATGCCGGCCACCATAGGCAGCATGGGCCGTAGCGGGCCGATGAAGCGCCCCACCAGCAGGCTGGCCACGCCGTAGCGCTGGAAGTAGGTCTCGGCCCCGGCCAGCCACTCGGGGTGGTGGCGCAACCCGGGCAGCCGGCGGATGTTCTGGTGGAAGCGCCGCCCCAGCCCATAGGAGAGTGCGTCCCCCAGCAGGCCGCCGAGGTAGCCCAGCAGCAGCGTCTCGCCCAGGCCCAGGGCGCCGCTGCCGGCCAGGGCCGCCACGGCGAACAGCAGCACGGTGCCGGGCACGATGATACCGGCGATGGCCAGGCATTCGACGCAGGCGATGGTGAAGATGGCCAGGCCCAACCATTGCGGGTTGGCGCTGAGCCAGTCGGTGATGGCGTGCAGCCATTCGGTCATGCGGGCGTTCCTTCGATCAGGTGGTAGTGCTCGCCTTCGACCTGCCCCCGGCGCAACGGGTTGCGCGTGCAGTGGCGGGCGTAGTCGGCGTCGACGAAGCGGTAGGGCAGGTGCTCGTCGCGGCCGCTGGGGATGCCGAGGCGGGTGGTCTGGATGATGGCGGTGGGGCGTGCGCCGGTGTCGTCGACGAACAGCCGGGCGGGGTCGAAGCGTTGCGCGTCCCAGTCCGGCACCTTCAGCCCCAGCGCTTTGCACAGCAGCGTCTGGCCGTTGCAGAGGCGCTCGGGCGGGCGCGGGCGACCCTGGGCATCGTGGTTGTTGGCCTGCATCACGGCCAGGGCCTCGGGGCCGGACACGGCATCCACCCAGGGGTAGGCGGATTTGATCAGCACCGCGTTGCCGGGCCCCTGGGCGCTGAAGTTCAGCGAGTCGCCACCCCGGGCGTAATACATGTAGATGTGGCCGCCATCGAGGAACAGTGCCCGGCGCTTCTCGGTGTAGCCGAGGGAGGCGTGGCTGCCTTTTTCGGCCAGGTAATAGGCTTCGGTCTCGATGATGCGGGCCGAGAGCCAGCGCCCGTTGACGCGGTGGCGGATGACCTTGCCCAGCAGCTCGCGGGCCAGCAGTTGGGCATCGCGGTCGAAGAACCCGTCCGCCAGGGGGCGGGCGCCGGGCCAGGGCAAACTTAGGGTGGGATCGTCGGGCATGGGCTGTTGGTGGGCTATGGCTCGGAATAGGCTGGCGATTATACGGAAGCCCCGCTTGATCGAAGCTGAACGGCGGGGCGGGAACACACCCAGAAAAACAATAAGAGCCCGCCATGCCCCGAGCCGTTCGCGCCGACAGTGCCCACATCACCCCCAGTGCCCATTACACCGGCTACGTCTGGTACCGCCATCGCCTGGCCGAGGCGCCCTTCGCCACGGCGTTCGGGCGCTGGGTCCACGGCGCGCTCAGCCCCATCGCCTGGGGCGCGCGAGCGCTGTTCGGGCTGGACATCGAGCAGTTCCTGCTGCAGCGCCACCTGTTGATCGACGCGCGCCTGGAGCAGGCGATCCGCGACGAGGGCGTGGTGCAGGTGGTGGAGATCGCCTGCGGGCTGTCGCCCCGGGGGCGGCGCTTCTGCCTGCGCCATCCGCAGTTGCGCTACCTGGAGGCGGACCTGCCGCCGATGGCCGCGCGCAAGCGCCTGCTGCTGCATGCCGAAGGCTGGCTGAACAGCCGTCACCAGGTGCGTGCGGTGGACATCCTCGCCGGGGAGGGCGCCCAGGGGCTGGAGGCGCTGTTCTCCGGGCTGGATACCGGGCTGCCGGTGGTGGTGATCACCGAGGGGCTGGTGAACTACTTCCAGTTGCCGGTGATCGAGGGCTTCTGGCGGCGCCTGGCCGAGCAGATGCGCCGCTTCCCCCGCGCCACCTACCTCACCGACCTCTACCCGGACCTGCGCGAGCACCCGCGCTACCGCCAGGTGCGCTGGGGCGTCGGGCTGGTGGGGCGGCTCACGCGTGGGCACTACCCGCTGCACTACCGCAGTGCCGACGCCATCGTCGAGGGTTTTTCCGCCTGCGGTTTCGACCGGGTCTCGGTGCTGGACCCGGCTGAACAAGGGGCTGGACTCGGTTTGCCACCCGGGCGCTGGCCCGCCCTGGTGCGGGTGGTGGAGGCCCGCACCGGGGCCTGAGCCCCGGTGGCCTGCCCGTCAGGCGGCGGCCGCCAGTTGCGCCGGGCGAACGTGCTCGGCAAGGGCGGTGCTGGCGGCGGCGTCCATGTGGGTGAACACCAGGGACAGTGCGTCACCGGCCTGGCGCAGGGGCAGCAGGTCCAGCACTGGCAGGCCCTCCATCGCCAGTTGCCAGCCCCGCACCGGCAACCCCGTCGGGAATGCGGCCTGCAGGCGGGCACCGAAGAAGCCCAGCTCCTGAACCTCCACCGCGAGGCTGCCCAGCTCGGCGTGGTGCAGCCGCCCGGCACGCTGGGCCGGCGCGAGCCGGGGCTCCTGGCGGCGCTCCACCTCATTGAGGCGGCTGCGGGCCAGACGGGTCACGCCGATGGGCGCGGCTGGCAGCGCCTGGTCGAGGAAGAAGGGGCGGTACAGCTGGGCGCAGGCGTCGCGTCGCTCGAACTGGGCGAGGTGGTCGCCGTCGTGGATCAGCGCGCAGTCGGCCTGGGTGCAGGCGGCGGCGAAGGCGGCGTGTTCCCAGGGCTGGGTGAAGTGGTCGAACTCGCCGGCCAGCACCAGGGTCGGGCAGCTGGGGTAGTGCGTGAACCCGGCGAAGTCCAGCAGGCGGCGGCTGTTCTGCCGATAGCGCTCGCGCTCGGCGCCGGTCAGGCGTTGCAGCTGGCGCAGCATGGCCTTGCGAAAGCCGGGGCTGATGCCGGTGCGTTCCAGCCGCAGCGGGTTGATCAGGCCGGTCAGCGAACCCTGGGCGAATTCCGCCAGGCGCTCTTCTTCCAGCAGGCACAGGCTCTCCTCCAGCAGGGCGCGGGCGCCGGGGCGGCCGAAGGTGGTCACGCCCGCCAGCAGCAGGCGTGCGCAGCGCTGGGGATGGCGGCTGGCGAACAGCGCTGCCAGGGCCGAGCCGTAGGACAGGCCGATGGGCATCAGCGACGGTAGCGCGAGGGCCTCGGCGAAGTCGGCGATCAGGTCGGCCAGCGCCTCCAGCCCCAGTTCCGGGGCCAGTTGCAGGTTGCCGCCCTGGCCGGGCAGGTCGAGGAGGATCACGGGGTGGTGCTCCAGCAGTTCCTCCACCTCGGCGGCGAAGGAGCGGAAGCTCTGGAACGCACCTCCCAGCATCAGGACGGGAGGGCGGGTGTCGTGGGCGTTGCGGGACCAGGCCTGGTAATGCAGGCGCCAGGGCCCTGTTTCGAGGACGGACGGGGGCGTGCCGAGCTGGTCGGCGTGGTAACCGGTGCGGTAATGCATGGCGATTCTCCGGCGCTCGGGCGCCTTGTTGTTGTTGTTCTCGCCGCGGTTCGGGGCGCGGTGGCACGCTTTGAAGGTAAACACCGGTGACGATTTTGTTTACCCATCCTTCGGGCGGGTTCGGTGGGGTGCGGTGTGGCCGGGTGTCACCGTCTCGCCCCGGCCTGCGTGGCCTGGGCGTTCGGGTGGGGTTCGCCGGAGCGCCGGAACGGGCTGTCTACCATCCGCCCGGCGCCGCTGGGCGGCGGGGACGCGCGCGGGCTATAATCGCCCACTTTTCCCAACCGCCAGACGCCGAGACCATGACCGAGTCCGTTCTCGATTACATGACCCGCCTGGGCCGCGCCGCGCGCGCCGCCTCGCGCGTGGCCGCCCGTGCCAGCACCGCGCAGAAGAACCGCGCCCTGCTGGCCGCCGCCGATGCCCTGGACGCCGCCCGTGCGGAGCTGTCCGCTGCCAACGAGCTGGACCTGGCCAATGGCCGGGCCAACGGCCTGGAGCCAGCCATGCTGGACCGCCTGGCGCTCACCCCGGTACGCATCGACGACATGATCGAGGGCCTGCGCCAGGTGGCCGGGCTGCCGGACCCGATCGGCGAGATCCGCGACATGCGCTACCTGCCTTCCGGCATCCAGGTGGGCAAGATGCGCGTGCCGCTGGGTGTGATCGGCATCATCTACGAGTCGCGCCCGAACGTGACCATCGACGCGGCCAGCCTGTGCCTGAAGTCGGGCAACGCCACCATCCTGCGCGGCGGTTCCGAGGCCATCCATTCCAACCAGGCCATCGCCCGCTGCATCCAGCAGGGCCTGGCGGACGCCGGCCTGCCCGCCGAGCTGGTGCAGGTGGTGGAAACCACCGACCGCGCCGCCGTGGGCGCGCTGATCAGCATGCCGGAGTACGTGGACGTGATCGTCCCCCGTGGCGGCAAGGGCCTGATCGAGCGCATCAGCCGCGACGCCAAGGTGCCGGTGATCAAGCACCTGGACGGCATCTGCCACGTCTACATCGACGTCGCCGCCGACATCGACAAGGCCATCCGCGTGGCGGACAACGCCAAGACCCAGCGCTACGCGCCCTGCAACACCATGGAGACCCTGCTGGTGCACCGCAGCATCGCCGAGCGCGTGCTGCCGCCGCTTGCCGCCATCTACCGCGACAAGGGCGTCGAGCTGCGTGGCGACGCGGCCACCCGCGCGCTGCTGGGCAGCGACTTGCTGGAGGCGACCGAGGACGACTGGCGCACCGAGTACAACGCGCCGATCCTGTCCATCCGTATCGTCGATGGGCTGGAGCAGGCCATCGAGCACATCAACACCTACGGCTCGCAACACACCGACGCGATCATCACCGAGAACTTCAGTGATGCGCGGCGCTTCCTCACCGAGGTGGATTCCGCCTCGGTGATGGTGAATGCCTCCACCCGCTTCGCCGACGGCTTCGAGTACGGCCTGGGCGCGGAGATCGGCATTTCCACCGACAAGCTGCACGCACGCGGCCCGGTCGGCCTGGAAGGGCTGACCAGCGAGAAGTACGTGGTCTTCGGCGACGGGCACATCCGCACCTGATGAGCCAGCGTATCGGCCTCTTCGGCGGCACCTTCGACCCGGTCCACATCGGCCATCTGCGGGGCGCCCTCGAGGTGGCCGAGCTGATGGCGTTCGACCAGCTGCGCCTGATCCCCAGCGCCCGCCCGCCGCACCGCGAGGCACCGCAGGTGTCGGCGGCCGACCGGCTGGCGATGGTGGAGCTGGCGGTGGCCGACCTGCCGCCGCTGCGGGTGGACGACCGCGAACTGCGCCGCGAGCGGCCGTCCTGGACCATCGACACCCTGGAGTCGCTGCGCGCCGAAGTGGGCGAGTCCGACCAGCTGTTCCTGATGCTCGGCTGGGACGCCTTCTGCGGCCTGCCGGGTTGGCACCGCTGGGAAGAGTTGCTGAACCACTGCCACATCTTGGTGCTGCAGCGGCCGGATGCGGACGCCGAACCGCCCGAGGAGCTGCGCGACCTGCTGGCGGCGCGCAGTGTGGCCGATCCCCTGGGCCTGAGCGGGCCTGGCGGGCAGATTTCATTCGTCTGGCAGTCCCCGCTGGCGGTTTCCGCCACGCAGGTCCGCCAGTTGCTGGCCGCAGGGCGCTCGGTGCGCTTCCTTGTGCCCGACGCGGTGCTGGCCTATATCCACGCGCACGGCCTGTACCGTGCGGCGAACTGATTCATCCGAGGTAATTGAACCGATGCAAAACGAAGAACTGGTCAAGATCGCCCTCGCGGCGCTTGAAGACATGAAGGCCCAGGACATCACCACCATCGATGTACGCGGCAAGACCAGCGTCACCGACTTCATGGTGATCGCCAGCGGCTCCTCCAGCCGCCACGTCAAGTCCCTGGCGGAGAACGTGCTGGAGAAGGTCAAGGAAAACGGCGTGCGCGCCCTGGGCAGCGAAGGCCTGGACGGCGGCGAGTGGGCCCTGCTGGACCTGGGGGATGTGGTCGTGCACGTGATGCAGGTCGCCACCCGCCAGTTCTACGACCTGGAGCGCCTGTGGCAGGGCGCCGAGCAGAGCCGCGCCCAGCATCCCCAGGAATAACGGAGCACCGCCTTGCGTCTGCGTCTGATCGCCGTCGGCTCACGCATGCCCCGCTGGGTGGAGGAGGGCTGGAACGAGTACGCCAAGCGCCTGCCGTCCGAGCTGTCCCTCGACCTGGTGGAGATCCCCCTGACCACGCGCGGCAAGAATGCCGACGTGGCGCGGATGATCCGCCAGGAAGGCGAGGCGATGCTGGCCAAGGTCCAGCCTGGGGAACGCATCGTCACCCTGGAAGTCGAAGGGCGCGCCTGGAGCACCGAGCAACTGGCTGCCGAGCTCGACCGCTGGCGCCTCGATGCGCGCACCGTGAACCTCATGGTGGGCGGCCCCGAGGGGTTGGCACCTGAGGTTTGCGCGCGCAGCGAGCAGCGCTGGTCGCTGTCGCCGCTGACCTTGCCGCACCCGCTGGTGCGGATCCTGGTGGGCGAGCAGATCTACCGCGCCTGGACCGTGCTCTCCGGGCACCCCTATCACAAGTAAGCCGTACCGATGCCGCAACCGATCCGCCTGAAGGACCACGAGAAGGATGCCCGCCTGGTGCGTCGGCGCGTCGTGGTGGGCGCCGTTGCGGTGCTGCTGCTGACCTGCACGCTGATCGCCCGCCTGTATTACCTGCAGGTGATCCAGTACGAGTACCACTCCACGCTGTCGGAAAATAACCGGGTGCACGTGCAGCCGATCCCGCCGACGCGGGGGCTGATCTTCGACCGCAACGGCCTGATCATCGCCGACAACCGCCCCAGCTTCAGCCTGACCGTGACCCGCGAGCGCGCCGGCGACTGGAAGAGCGTGCTGGACGTGATCGTCGAGGTGCTGGAGCTGACGCCGGACGACCGGGCGCTGTTCGAGAAGCGCATGAAACAGGGCCGGCGCCCCTTCGAACCGGTGCCGGTGCTGTTCGAGCTGACCGAAGAGCAGATCGCCCGCATCGCGGTGAACCAGTTCCGCCTGCCCGGCGTGGAGGTGGCGGCCCAACTGGTGCGCCACTACCCGCAGGGTGCGCACTTCGCCCACTCGGTGGGCTACGTCGGGCGGATCAACGAGAAGGAGCTCAAGGAGCTCGACCCGATCAACTACAGCGGCACCCACCACATCGGCAAGACTGGCATCGAGCGCTTCTACGAAGACACGCTGCACGGCGAGGTGGGTTACGAGGAAGTCGAGACCAACGCCCGTGGCCGTGTGCTGCGGGTGCTCAAGCGCACCGATCCGAAGCCCGGCAAGGACCTGGTGCTGACCCTCGACGCACACCTGCAGGAAGCGGCGGAGAACGCCCTGGGTGGGCGCCGTGGCGCCATCGTGGCCATCGAGCCGTCCAGCGGCGACGTGCTGGCCATGGTCAGTCAGCCGAGCTTCGACCCGAACCCCTTCGTCACCGGCATCAGCTTCAAGCAGTACGCCGAGCTGCGCGACTCCATCGACCGGCCGCTGTACAACCGCGTGCTGCGCGGGCTCTACCCGCCGGGTTCGACGGTCAAGCCGATGGTGGCGGTGTCCGGCCTCGAAGCCGGGGTGGTGACGCCGGATTCGCGGGTGTTCGACCCGGGCTATTACCAACTGCCCAACTACGACCACAAGTACCGCAACTGGAACCGCTCCGGTGACGGCTGGGTGAACCTGGAGACCGCGATCATGCGGTCCAACGACACCTACTTCTACGACCTTGCCCACAAGATGGGCATCGATCGCCTGCACAAGTCCATGAGCCGCTTCGGCTTCGGCCAGAAGGTGGCGCTGGACATGTTCGAGGAAACGCCGGGCCTGATGCCCTCCCGCGACTGGAAGCGTTCGCGCTATCGCCAGGCCTGGTTCCCGGGGGAGACGCTGATCCTCGGCATCGGCCAGGGTTACATGCAGGCCACACCGTTGCAGCTGGCCCAGGCCACCGCACTGATGGCCAGCCGTGGCAAGTGGATCCGCCCGCATTTGGCCAAGAGCATCGGCGGCGAGCTGCCGGTGGACGAGAACCCGATGCCCGACATCACCCTGCGCGACCCGAAGTACTGGGACTACGCACGTTCCGGCATGGAGCAGGTGGTGCACGGCGCACGGGGTACGGCACGCAAGGTGGGCGACACCTCGGTCTACCGCATCGCCGGCAAGTCCGGGACCGCGCAGGTGGTGGCCATCAAGCAGGGCGAGAAGTACGACCGCTCGAAGGTCCAGGAGCGCCACCGCGACCACGCGCTGTTCATCGGCTTCGCCCCCGCTGACGACCCCAGGATCGCCGTGGCGGTGATGGTGGAGAACGGCGAGTCCGGTTCCGGGGTGGCGGCGCCGGTGGTCAAGCAGGTGATGGACGCCTGGCTGCTCGGCCCGGATGGCCAGCTCAAGCCTGAATTCCGTCCCGCAGGCGCGCCTGCGACCGCTGATGCGAGTGTTCGCCGATGAACAGCAACTTCGACCGCACCCTGTCCAACGAAGACGTGATGCGCCGCCGGGCCAGCCTGCTGCAGCGCCTGCACATCGACGGCCAGTTGCTGCTGCTGTTGCTGTTGCTGGCTGTGGGCAGCCTGTTCGTCCTCTATTCCGCCAGCGGCAAGCACTGGGACCTGCTGATGAAGCAGGCCTCGTCCTTCGGCATCGGCCTGGCGGCCATGTGCGCCATCGCCCAGTTCGAGCCACGCTTCCTCGCCCGTTGGGTGCCTCTGGGCTATGCCGGCGGCGTGTTGCTGCTGGTGGCGGTGGACGTGATGGGCCACAACGCGATGGGCGCGACCCGCTGGATCAATATCCCCGGGGTGATCCGCTTCCAGCCGGCGGAGTTCATGAAGATCCTGATGCCGGCGATGATCGCCTGGTACCTGTCCAAGCGGACCTTGCCGCCCAAGCTCAAGCACATCGTGGTCAGCCTGGCGCTGATCGCCGTGCCCTTCGTGCTGGTGGTGCGCCAGCCGGACCTGGGCACGGCGCTGCTGATCCTGGCCTCGGGGGCTTTCGTGCTGTTCATGGCCGGCCTGCAGTGGCGCTGGATCCTCGGCGCGGTGGCGGCGGTGGTCCCGGTGGCGGTGGGCATGTGGTACTTCGTGATGCACGACTACCAGAAGCAGCGCGTGCTGACCTTCCTCGACCCCGAGAGCGACCCGCTGGGCACGGGCTGGAACATCATCCAGTCCAAGGCGGCCATCGGGTCCGGCGGGGTGTTCGGCAAGGGCTGGCTGCTGGGCACCCAGTCGCACCTGGATTTTTTGCCCGAAAGCCACACGGACTTTATCATTGCCGTCCTCGGCGAAGAGTTCGGGCTCGTGGGCATCTGCATCCTGTTGCTGGTCTACCTGCTGCTGATCGGGCGCGGGCTGGTCATCACCGCCCAGGCCCAGACGCTGTTCGGCAAGCTGCTGGCGGGCAGCCTGACCATGACCTTCTTCGTCTACGTATTCGTCAACATCGGCATGGTCAGCGGTCTGCTGCCGGTCGTGGGGGTACCCCTTCCCTTCATCAGCTACGGTGGCACCCACCTGGTGACGCTGCTGTCGGGCTTCGGGATTTTGATGGCGGTCCATACCCATCGCAAATGGATCGCCCAGGTTTGAAACGAGTGGAAGCATTGAACGTACTGCGTAGCTGGATGGTGCAAGGCGCCGCCGGAATCGGCCTGGCAGGCCTGCTGGGCCTCGCCGGCCCGGCATCGGCAGGGGATTACGACGGCAGCCCGCAGGTCGCCGAGTTCGTATCGGAGATGACCCGCGACTACGGCTTCGCCGGGGAGCAACTGGTCGCCCTGTTCCGCGAGGTGCAGCGCAAGCAGGCCATCCTCGATGCGATCTCGCGCCCGGCCGAGCGGGTCAAGCCGTGGAAGGAATACCGGCCGATCTTCATCACCGATGCCCGCATCCAGAAGGGCGTGGCGTTCTGGAACCAGCACGCCGAGGCTCTGGCCCGTGCGGAGCAGGAGTACGGCGTGCCGGCCCAGGTGATCGTCGCCATCATCGGTGTCGAGACCTTCTATGGCGGTAATACCGGCAGCTACCGGGTGATGGATGCGCTGTCCACCCTGGGCTTCGACTACCCGCCGCGCGCGGACTTCTTCCGCAAGCAGCTCAAGGAGTTTCTGCTGCTGGCCCGTGAAGAGCAGATCGATCCGCTCAGCGTGAAAGGCTCCTACGCCGGCGCCATGGGCCTGCCGCAGTTCATGCCGAGCAGCTTCCGTGCCTATGCCGTGGATTTCGACGGCGACGGCCACATCGACATCTGGGGCAACCCGGTGGACGCCATCGGTAGCGTCGCCAGCTACTTCAAGCGCCATGGCTGGGTCGCCGGTGCACAGGTGGTCAGCCGCGCCCAGGTGCGTGGCGAGCAGGCCGAACAGGGCCTGAGCGAAGGCCTGGAACCGACGAAAAGCGTGGGTGAACTGCGTGCCCTGGGCTGGGCAAGCGGCGATGCCTTGCGCGATGATCTCGCGGTCACTGCGTTCAAGCTCGACGGCGCCGATGGCCTGGAGTACTGGATGGGGCTTCCCAACTTCTACGTGATCACCCGCTACAATCGCAGCGCGATGTATGCCATGGCGGTGCATCAGCTTTCCGAATCCCTGGTCAAAGCGCGGGGCGGGCGTTAATTCATGCGGTCTCTTCCGATCCGAATTGCCACCTACGGCACCCTGGCCCTGTTGCTGGCCAGCTGTTCCAGCAGCCGCAGCCCCCAGTACACCCAGCCGGGCGGCCAGATCTCCGGCCCCGGTGACTACTCCCGCCCGCACAGGGACGGCGCGCCCTGGTGGGACGTGGATGTCTCGCGCATCCCCGACGCGGTGCCGATGCCCCACTACGGCAGCATCAAGGCCAACCCCTACACCGTGATGGGCAAGACCTATTACCCGATGGCCGACGCCCGCCGCTACCAGGCCGTGGGCACCGCCTCCTGGTACGGCACCAAGTTCCACGGGCAGGCCACCGCCAACGGCGAGGCCTATGACCTCTACGGCATGACCGCCGCCCACAAGACCCTGCCGCTGCCCAGCTACGTCCGCGTGACCAACCTGGAGAACGGCCGCAGCGTGATTCTGCGGGTCAACGACCGCGGGCCGTTCTACTCCGACCGCATCATCGACCTGTCCTTCGCCGCGGCGAAGAAGCTCGGTTATGCCGAGGTCGGCACTGCGCGGGTGAAGGTCGAGGGCATCGACCCCCATGAGTGGTGGGCTGCCCAGGGGCGTCCGGTGCCCATGGTGCTGGCCCAGCCGCAGCAGGTGGCCAAGCCCCAGCCGGCGCCTGCCGCCCAGGCGCCCATCGTGGCCGCCTCCACGGTCGAGCAGTACACCCCGCCACCGGAGCAGCATGCCGCTGCCGTGCTGCCGGTGCAGATCGACTCAAAAAAAAACGCTTCACTCGGAGCCTCTGGCCTGTATCTCCAGGTTGGCGCCTTCGCCAATCCGGACGCTGCGGAACTCCTGAAGGACAAGCTCAGCTCGATGGTGGCTGCCCCGGTGTTCATCAGCTCGGTGGCCCGCAACCAGCAGATCTTGCATCGGGTGCGCCTGGGGCCGATCGACACCCAGGGTGAAGCCCAGCAGCTCCAGGACAGCATCAGGCTGGCGAACCTGGGTCAGCCGACCCTGGTCAAACCGGACTGACGCCGGATGGCGGACCCGGAGCAGTGCGCGGTTCCGGGGTCGCCCTCCTTCTTCCCGCAAGGGACTGTTTCACCTTCAACCAATTCAGAGAGACGGATGAACATCATCAGCTTCGCGAAACGCCTCCTACTGCCAGCCGCTCTGCTCATCGCCATGCCGGTGTCGCAGGCCGCCGAGCAGATCCTTCCCGCCCCCCCGCAACTGGCTGCCAAGTCCTATGTGCTGATGGACGCGCAGAGCGGCCAGGTGCTGGTGGAGAACAACGGTGACGAGCGCCTGCCGCCCGCCAGCCTGACCAAGCTGATGACCGCCTACATCGCCACCCTGGAGATCCGCAAGGGCCAGATCGGCGAGAACGACCCGGTCACCATCAGCGAGCACGCCTGGCGCACTGGCGGCTCCCGCATGTTCGTCAAGGTCAACACCCAGGTGGCCCTGAGCGACCTGCTGCACGGCATCATCATCCAGTCCGGCAACGACGCCAGTGTCGCGGTGGCCGAGCACATCGCCGGCAGCGAAGACGCCTTCGCCGACATGATGAACACCACGGCGGAAAAGCTGGGCATGAAGAACAGCCACTTCATGAACGCCACCGGCCTGCCCAACCCCGAGCACTTCTCCTCGGCCCACGACATGGCCCTGCTGGCCCGCGCGATCATCTACGAGGACCCGGCCCACTACGCCATCTACTCCCAGAAGGAGTTCTTCTGGAACAACATCAAGCAGCCCAACCGCAACCTGCTGCTGTGGCGTGACAAGACCGTCGACGGCCTGAAGACCGGCCACACCGACGAGGCCGGCTACTGCCTGGTGGCCTCCGCCGTGCGTGACAACCAGCGCCTGATCGCCGTGGTGTTCGGCACCAACAGCGAGCAGGCCCGCGCCGCCGAGACCCAGAAGCTGCTGACCTACGGCTTCCGCTTCTTCGAGACCAAGACCTTCTACCAGAAGGGCACCGAGCTGGCCAAAGCCCAGGTCTGGAAGGGCACCGCCCGCGAAGTGAAGGCCGGCCTGGCCAACGACCTGACCATGACCCTGCCGAAGGGCCAACTGCAGAAGCTGCAGGCCGCCATGACCCTGTCGCCCCAACTGGTCGCTCCGATCAAGCAGGGTGACGTGATCGGCAAGGTCGAAGTGAAGCTGGACGACAAGGTGGTGCACAGCGCCGACCTGGTTGCCCTGGAAGCTGTCGAGGAGGGTGGTTTCTTCCGCCGCCTGTGGGATAGCATCCGCCTGTTCTTCTTCGGCCTGTTCAACTGAGCCGATCCCACCACTGACCCAGTGCCGAAGCCCCGTACTCCGCCCGGAGACGGGGCTTCCGCCTCGCGGACTACGGGTCCGCCGCCGCCATGACCGATACCGACGTACAAGCCCCGAAAATCGAATTCCCCTGCGAGCGCTACCCGATCAAGGTGATCGGCGATGCCGGTGAAGGCTTCGCCGACCTGGTGATCGAAGTGATCCAGCGCCACGCCCCCGACCTCGACGTCAACACCCTGGTGGCCCGCGACAGCCGCAACGGTCGCTTCCTCTCCGTGCAGGTGCTGATCACCGCCACCAGCGTCGACCAGCTGCAGGCGATCCACGTCGACCTGCGCGCCACCGGCCGCGTGCACATGGTGCTGTAGTGGCGCCCGAGCTGATCGTGCGTCGCCTCGGGCTGGTCGAGTACCTGCCCACCTTCGAGGCGATGCGCCGCCTGACGGCAGAGCGTAATGAGCAGACGCCCGACGAGATCTGGCTGCTGCAGCACCCCCAGGTGTTCACCCAGGGCCAGGCCGGCAAGGCCGAGCACCTGCTGGCACCGGGGGACATCCCGGTGATCCAGGTGGACCGGGGTGGCCAGGTGACCTACCACGGCCCCGGCCAGCTGGTGGCCTACCTGATGCTGGACCTGCGCCGCCTCGGCCTCGGTGTGCGTGAGCTGGTCACCGCCATGGAGCAGAGCCTGGTGGACGTGCTGGCCACCTACGGCATCGAGGCGGCCCCCAAGGCCGACGCGCCGGGCGTCTACGTGAACGGCGACAAGATCGCCTCGCTGGGTCTGCGGGTCAGCCGTGGCTGTTCCTTCCATGGCCTGGCGCTGAACGTCGACATGGACATGTCGCCCTTCTGGCGCATCAACCCCTGTGGCTATGCCGGGCTGAAGATGGTCCAGCTGAAGGACCTGCTGGCGCAGCCCGCGCCCCTCGATGAGGTGGCGGAGCGCCTGGAGCAGGCCCTGCGTGTCCGGCTCGGCTACGCAGGCTGACCTCATTGCCGCTGACATGAAAAAGCCCCCGCCGGCCTGCACCGACGGGGGCTTTTTACTGAGCGCGGATCAGTTCAGGTTGAGGGCCGGGATCAGGCTCTCGTCGGTGGACTGGCCGGGAACCGGTACCGGCGCCGCGAGGCCCAGGTTGTTCTTCTCGAATACCCGGTCGGCGCGGTAGCTGGAGCGCACCAGCGGGCCGGCGGCGACCTCCATGAAGCCCTTCTCCAGGCCGATGTCGCGGAAGCGGTTGAACTCTTCCGGGCTGACCCAGCGCTGCACCGGCAGGTGGTTGCGGGTCGGCTGCAGGTACTGGCCGAGGGTGAGGATGTCGACACCGATGGCGCGCAGGTCGTCCATGGTCTCGATGATTTCCTCATCGGTCTCGCCCAGGCCCAGCATCAGGCTGGTCTTGGTCAGGACCGACGGGCGATGGCGCTTGGCGTGGGCCAGCACGTCGAGGGTCTTCTCGTAGCCGGCGCGGGGGTCACGGACGATGTGGGTGAGGCGCTTCACCGTCTCGACGTTCTGGGCGAACACTTCCAGCCCCGAATCCACCACGCGTTCGATGGACGGCAGGTCGCCGTCGAAGTCCGGCGTCAGCGCCTCGACCACCACCTGGGGGGTGCGCTCCTTGATGGCGCGCACGCAGGCGGCGTAGTGGCTGGCGCCGCCGTCGTCGAGGTCATCGCGGTCCACCGAGGTCAGCACGATGTAGCGCAAGGCCATCAGCTCGACGGATTTGGCGGTGTTCTGCGGCTCTTCCAGGTCCAGCCAGCCGTTGGGGTTGCCGGTGTCCACGGCGCAGAAGCGGCAGGCACGGGTGCACACCGAGCCCATCAGCATGATGGTGGCGGTGCCGTTGGACCAGCATTCGCCCATGTTCGGGCAGTGGGATTCCTGGCACACGGTGCTCAGGCGGTGTTCGCCGACGTTGCGCTTGACCGCCTCGAAGCGGCTGCCACCGGGTGCCTTGACCCGCAGCCACTTGGGCTTGGGTTCGAACACCTGGGGCTCGGCGGAGTTGCGGCGCTTCTGGCCGTCCTTGATTGCGGTGATCCCCTGGGCCGTACGGAACTTCTCGCCACTGGCGACGGGTTTGGACGGGCTGGTATCGGACATCGGACGGGCTCCGCTAGAGGCTGATCAGGCTGCCGCAGGGGGCAAGGAGGGTGGCGGATTCTACCACAAAGGCGGCGCCGGTCTGGCAGCCGCCGGGCCGCTCGGGCCCGGCGACAGAAGGGTGTCAGTGGCCGTTGCGCAGTTGCAGCAGCAGGGCTGGCGTGGGGTAGCCGTCGGCGGGCCAGCCCAGGCGCTGCTGGTAGCCGCGGATGGCCTTGCGGGTGTTGGCGCCGATGATGCCGTCGGCGCTACCCGGGCTGTAGCCGCTGCTGGCAAGGGCTTCCTGAAGCTCGATGCGCTCGGTGCGGCTGAGGGGGCGGTCCTCCTTCGGCCAGGCGCCGGCGATCTGCCCCGCGCCGTCGAAACGCTGGGCCAGCAGGCCTACGGCCAGGGCGTAGGAGGAGGAGTTGTTGTAGCGCAGGATGGCGCGGAAGTTGTCCAGCACCAGGAAGGCCGGGCCGCGATGGCCGGCGGGCACCAGCAGCGAGGCGCGGTCCTGGTCGAGGCCCGGTGCCAGGGGCACCTGGACCCCGAGCTGGCGCCACTCACCGACCGTCTTGCGGATGTCCGCGTCGGCCTGGGCGTAGTCGAAGCCGGCCGGCAGTCGCACCTCGGCGCCCCAGGGTTTGCCCATCTGCCAGCCGGAGGCCTTGAGGTAGTGGGCGGTGGAGGCCAGGGCGTCGGCGGTGGAGTTCCAGATGTCGCGGCGACCGTCGCCGTCGAAGTCCACGGCGTGGCTGTTGTAGGTGGTGGGGATGAACTGGGTCTGGCCCATGGCGCCGGCCCAGGAGCCGCGCATGCCGGCGGGCTGGATGTCGCCGTGCTGGATGATGCCGAGGGCGGCGATCAGCTGTTCGTGGGCGAAGGCCGGGCGACGTCCTTCATACGCCAGGGTGGCGAGGGAGCGGATCACCGACTTGTCGCCCATGAACTGGCCGAAGCTGCTCTCCATGCCCCACACCGCCACCAGGGCCTGGCGGTCGACGCCGTAGCGGCTTTCGATGGCACTGAGCAGGGTGGCGTGCTGTTTCAGCAGGCCCTGGCCCTTGCGCACGCGGTAGGGCGACAGTGCGCCGTCGAGGTATTCCCAGACGGGGCGGGTGAACTCGGGCTGGCTCTGGTCGGCGGCCACCACGCTCGGGTCGGGGGTGACGCCGACGAAGGCCTGGTCGAGGATGGTGGCGCGGATGCCGGCAGCCAGGGCTTCCTGGCGGAAACGGTCACGCCATTGTTCGAAGCTCTCGCTGGGCTGTGCGATCACCGGGGACGGGGTTGCGGTGGTGCTCGACGGGCCGGGCGTGGCCAGCACGGTGGTGGTCGTGGCGGTATTGGGCTGCGGGGCGGGCGCGGTGGCAGTGGGTGTTTCGGCGCAGGCGCTCAGGGCTGCGAGGGTGGAAGCCACGGCCAGGCTGCGGAGCATGGGGCCGGGGGCTGGTGCGCGGAACATGGATAGGTCTCGACGGCAGGCCAAACAAGCCGCGACCTTAGCACGGATGCCGGGTTTTCAGGCGGCCAGAAGCGAAGAAGCCTCCCAGTTACGGGAGGCTTCTCTGCGGTAGCTGCCTTTGCCTTTCAGTGGCTGTTCCTGGCGGCTGCGGAACAGGGGCTGGGCGACGATGCTCTTCGCCTTGTTGGGTTTCTTGCGTTGCTTGGCCATGGCCGGTTCTCCACTGGGCGCCTGCGGGGTTGCAGGCGCGCGCATCTTGCGCCCGCGTGTGGGCGATGTCCAGTGTCAGGCGGCGGGGATGGGCAGGCGCTGGCCGGCGAGGCTGAGGGCCAGGTGTGCCAGGCCGATCCACGGATCGCCGGGTGCCTGACCCTTGATCTGCGCATCGATGCGCTGGGCATCGCTGAGCAGCTGGTTCCAGCGCGAGGCCGGGTGGCGCTGCAGGGCACGGCTGACCAGGGGGCGGCGCTTGTCCCAGATTGGGGGGCGGGCCGAGGCGAAGGCTTTCTCCAGCGGGACGCCCTGGGCGTACTGCTGGGCGATGCCGGCCAGCTGGCGCAGCTCACGGGCGAGGGCCCAGAGGATCACCGGGGTTTCCACCCCTTCGCCCCGCAGGCCTTCGAGGGTGCGCAGGGTGTGCGCGGGTTCGCCGTTGAGTGCGGCGTCGATCAGGCCGAAGACATCGAAACGGGCGCTGTCGGCAACGGCCGCCTGGACCGTGGCGGCATCCACCTGGGCACCTTCGGCGAGCAGCTTGAGCTTTTCGATCTCCTGGGCGGCGGCCAGCAGGTTGCCTTCCACCCGGGCGGCGATCAGGTCCACCGCTTCCTGGCTCGCGGCCAGGCCGGCCTGGGCCATGCGCTGGCGGATCCACTGGGGCAGCTGGTGGGCGTCCACCGGCCAGATCTGGATGAACTGGGCGTCCGCGCCGTCGATCAGGGCCTTGGCCCATTTGGTCTTCTGCGTGCTGCCATCCAGCTTGGGCAGGCTGACCAGCAGGACGGTGTCTTCCGGCGGTCGGGCCAGGTATTCCATCAGGGCTGCTGCGCCCTTGTCGCCGGGCTTGCCGGAGGGCAGGCGCAGCTCGATCAGGCGGCGCTCGGCGAACAGCGACAGGCTGGCTCCGGCCTCCAGCAGCAGGCCCCAGTCGAAGTTGTTCTCGGCGTTGAACACCTGGCGCTCGCTGAAGTCGCGGGCGCGGCAGGCGCTGCGGATGGCGTCGCAGGCTTCCTGGCAGAGCAGGGGTTCGTCACCGCTGACGACATAGACGGGGGCGAGGTTGCCTTGCAGGTGCTTGCTGAGCTGGGCGGCGTTGAGCTTCATGGGGGAGGGCTGCCCGGCGGCGCGATCGCGCAACCGGGCGGGGCACTTACTTGATGGGCAGTTGCAGCGGGGATTGCTGCGGCTGCTGCGCTTCTTCCGCGCGACGGGCGGCTTCCAGTGCTTCTGCTTCGGCCTGGGCCTTGGCTTCCGCCTGGGCCTGCAGCGTGTCCAGCTGCTCAGGGGTGATCAGCTGCAGGCGCATGGCCACTTGCTGGATCAGGTCGCGGCGCATTTCCTGGCGCAGTTGCGCGGATTCCTGGTCGGAGGCGATCAGGTTGTTGCTGTCGTGGGTGTAGTAGCGCTGTACGTCGACGCGGTCCTGCAGCAGCAGCAGGTCTTTCTGGCCGCCACGGATCTCGTAGTCCAGGGTGTTGCTCAGCTGGTATTCGGAGGTGCGCGAGTTGCCGCTGTAGCTGGCGGAACGGCTTTCTTCCTGTTCGCGGGTCAGGACGATGCGGTAGGGCGCACCGGCATGTACCTTGACGTGGCTGTGCTTGAGCAACTGGCGCAGTTGCTTGACGGTTTCGCCGTAGGAGTTGCGGGCGGTGACGTCCACTTCCTTGAGGGCGAACTGGGTGTCGCCGGTGCCGCGCAGCTGGAAGCCGCAGGCGCCGAGTGTCAGCGTCAGGCCCAGGACCAGCAGATTCCGTTTCTTCATCGTTGGTTTTCCCCTTGGCGAATCGCCGGGGCTGCGCGGCAGCCCCGGTGTGAAGTCAGTTGGCGACAATGTTGACCAGCTTGCCCGGGACCACGATCACCTTGCGGATGGTCAGGCCTTCGGTGAAGCGCAGCACGTTCTCGTTGGCGCGGGCGATTGCCTCGACGGTCTCGCGGCTGGCGTCGGCCGCCACCTCGATCTGGCCACGGAGCTTGCCGTTGACCTGCACCACCAGTTGCAGGGTGTCCTGCACCAGCGCGCTCTCGTCGACCTTCGGCCAGGCGGCGTCGATGACGGCGTCCGCATGGCCCAGTTCGCGCCAGAGTTCGTGGCAGATGTGCGGGGTGATCGGGGCCAGCAGCAGGGCCACGGTCTCCAGGCCTTCCTGGAGCAGGGCGCGGTCCTGGGCGTCGGCCTGGGGCGCTTTCTCCAGCACGTTCATCAGGGTCATCACGGCGGCGATGGCGGTGTTGAACTTGTGGTGCTGGCCGACATCCTGGCTGGCCTGCTTGATGGCCAGGTGGATGGCGCGGCGCACGTCCTTCTGGGCGTCGGAGAGGGCGGCGGTGTCCAGCGCAGCCGGCAGACCGGCGTTGACGTGGGCCTGGGCCAGGCGCCAGACGCGGCGCAGGAAGCGGCTGGCGCCTTCGACGCCGGCGTCGGACCATTCCAGGCTCATGTCCGGCGGCGAGGCGAACATCATGAACAGGCGGCAGGTGTCGGCGCCGTAGGCGTCGATCATGGCCTGCGGGTCCACGCCGTTGTTCTTCGACTTGGACATCTTCTCGGTGCCGCCGATTTCCACCGGCAGGCCGTCGGTCTTCAGGCGCGCGCCGATGACCTTGGCCTTGGCGTCACGCTCGACTTCGACGTCGGCCGGGTTGAACCAGTCCTTGCCGCCGTTGGAGGCGGTGCGGTAGTAGGTCTCGGCGACCACCATGCCCTGGGTCAGCAGGTTCTTGAACGGCTCGTCGGAGCTGACCAGGCCTTCGTCACGCATCAGCTTGTGGAAGAAGCGCGCGTAGAGCAGGTGCAGGATGGCATGCTCGATGCCGCCGATGTACTGGTCCACTGGTAGCCAGTGGTTGGCGGCAGCCGGATCGACCATGCCCTTGTCATAGGTTGGCGAGGCGTAGCGGGCGAAATACCAGGAGCTTTCCACGAAGGTGTCCATGGTGTCGGTTTCGCGCTTGGCCGCCGTGCCGCATTTCGGGCAGGTGCATTCGTAGAACTCGGGCATCTTCGCCAGCGGGCTGCCGGCGCCGTCCGGCACCACGTCTTCGGGCAGCACGACGGGGAGCTGGTCCTCGGGGACCGGCACGTCGCCGCAGCTCGGGCAATGGATGATCGGGATCGGGCAGCCCCAGTAGCGCTGGCGGCTGATGCCCCAGTCGCGCAGGCGGAACTGGGTGCGCGACTGGCCGAGGCCCTTCTTCTGCAGGGCCACTTCGATGGCGTCGAAGGCACCCTGGAAGTCCAGGCCGTCGAATGCGCCGGAGTTGATCAGCTGGCCGTGCTCGCCGTAGGCGTCCTGCCAGGGGGCGGGGGTCTCGTCACCGGCGCTGGTGCGCACCACCGGCTTGACCGGCAGGTTGTACTTGGCGGCGAAGGCGAAGTCGCGCTCGTCGTGGGCCGGGACGGCCATCACGGCGCCTTCGCCGTAGTTCATCAGCACGTAGTTGGCGACCCATACCGGGAGCTTCTCGCCGGTCAGCGGGTGCTCGACGAACAGCGGGGTGGCCAGGCCTTTCTTCTCCTGGGTGGCGATGTCGGCTTCGGCGACGC
Organism: Pseudomonas sp. SLBN-26; assembly: GCF_006715895.1. Taxonomy (NCBI): domain Bacteria; kingdom Pseudomonadati; phylum Pseudomonadota; class Gammaproteobacteria; order Pseudomonadales; family Pseudomonadaceae; genus Pseudomonas; species Pseudomonas sp. SLBN-26. The sequence goes on along the minus strand of NZ_VFOB01000001.1, from coordinate 3,423,456 downwards.
CGCCGCGCTTGCACTCGTCGATGAAGGCCTGCAGCTCGGCGGCCTTGTCGGCCGGCAGCTTGGTCAGGGCGATGGCGGCCAGCGGGTGCTCGGCGGCCACGGCCACGTAGGTGGCGCCCATCAGGGTGTCGGGGCGGGTGGTGAAGACCTTCAGCGCGCCGTCCCGGCCGATGCTGGCGGCGTCATAGGGGAAGCTGACTTCCATCCCGCGGGACTTGCCGATCCAGTTGCGCTGCATGGTCTTGACCTGCTCGGGCCAGCCCGGCAGGTCGTCGAGGCTGCTGAGCAGCTCTTCGGCGTAGGCGGTGATCTTGAAGTAGTACATCGGGATTTCGCGCTTCTCGATCAGCGCGCCCGAACGCCAGCCACGGCCGTCGATGACCTGCTCGTTGGCCAGCACGGTCTGGTCCACCGGGTCCCAGTTTACGGTGCCGTTCTTGCGGTAGATCACGCCCTTCTCGAACAGGCGTGTGAACAGCCACTGTTCCCAGCGGTAGTAGTCCGGCTTGCAGGTGGTGACCTCGCGGGACCAGTCAATCGCCAGGCCCAGGCTCTTCAGCTGGGCCTTCATGTAGGCGATGTTCTCGTAGGTCCACTTGGCCGGGGCGACGTTGTTCTTCATGGCGGCGTTTTCCGCCGGCATGCCGAAGGCGTCCCAGCCCATGGGCTGCAGCACGTTCTTGCCCTGCATGCGGTGGTAGCGGGCAATCACGTCGCCGATGGTGTAGTTGCGCACGTGCCCCATGTGTAGCTTGCCGCTCGGGTAGGGGAACATGGACAGGCAATAGAAGGTGTCCTTGCCGGCCTGTTCGCTCACTTCAAAGGATTTGTGCGCGTCCCAATGGGCCTGCGCGGCGGCTTCGATATCACGGGGCTGGTAGTTTTCGTGCATGGCTACTTGCGCTGATAAATGGGCATCGGATCGGGGCCGCGAAGGGCGCTGAACCGCGTGCGAAACGTAAATTCAAGCGCCGTAGCATACATGAGCGCCATTGGCAGAGGGAAACCCTGATTGCGCGCGGGCCGCGCCCCGCCGCCGTTTGTCGCGGCCATCCTGCGGGGGCCCTGGTGACCGCTAAGCTTCTGCTTCATGAGGGCGCTGCAGTGTGTATCGAGGTGCTGCATGGTGGAGACGAGGCGAGCAGAAACGGCGGGTGGGCTCTATGAGCGTCTGCTGCATCGTCTGGCCCTGGCGCTGGACGAGGCGGACACGGCTGAGCGCCTGCGCAACGAACACCCGAGCGAACTGGAGCTCAAGGGGCTGAGCCCCGCCGAGCTGGCGTTGATCCGGGCTTATCTCGACAAGGACCTGAACTGGTTGCGCGGCTGGCACGCGGCAGCCGAGGAACTTGCCCTCATCGAGCAGCAACCTACTCGTGCGGCGAAGCCCGTGCGCAATCCCAAGAGCGCTCCGCCCGCCCGCGCGGCCCGTCCGCTGTTCAAGCGTCGGCAGCAACTGCTCTGTGCCCTCTGTGGCGCGCCGGCCAACTGGCAACGTGGCCAGGGTGTCCAGGCCTGCGGTACCTGCGGGTCCCAGCTTTTCCGCGCCGGCAATCCCCGATAGGCTTCGCGCACCCTGGAGGTGCCGATGCCGATTCGCTATCTGTTCAAACAACTGCTGATGCCGCCGGGCATCCTTTTGGTCCTGCTGTTGATGGCCTGGTGGTGGCGTGCGCGTCGCCCCCGCCTGGCGTTCGTCTGTTTCCTGATGGGGTTCGGTGGCCTGTGGACGATGAGCCTGCCGGTGACGGTGGAAACCCTGGCCGGCTGGCTGGAAACCGAACCGCCCTTGCAGGAGGCGCGCTGGGCCGAACTGCCCGGGCGCGCCCAGGCCATCGTCGTGCTGGGTGCCGGGCGGGTTCGCGATGACCCCGCCTGGGACGGCGACCAGCCCAGCCTGCTGGCCATGGAGCGCATGCGCTACGCCGCGCGGATCGCCAAGGCCACCCAGCTACCGGTGTTGGTCACTGGCGGGTTCCACTACGGCCAGCCGCCCAGCGAGGCGGCGATCATGGCCGAGTCGTTCGAGCGTGACCTGGGCGTGCCGGTGCGCTGGCGGGAAGAGGCGAGCCGGACCACCTGGGAGAACGCCGTGGAGTCGGCGCGCATCCTCAAGGCCGAAGGCGTCGAGCGGGTGGTGCTGGTGACCCAGGGCTTCCACATGCAGCGCGCACGCTGGTGCTTCGAGCAGGCGGGGCTGGAGGTGATCACGGCGCCGTCGTCGTTCCTCTCCTCGCCCAATTCACGGCCGTTCGGCGGTTGGCTGCCGGAGACGGTAGCGGTATGGCACAGCGGGATGTTGCTCAACGAGGCGCTGGGCCTGTTGGCCTACCCGCTGGCATACCGCCCGGGAGCGGTTGCCAGCGAGTGAGTCGGGTCAGACGGTCTTGGCGATGCGGCTGGCCAGCAGGGCCCAGCCGAACAACAGGCCACACAGAATGGCCAGCGGCCAGGAGCGCCATTTCAGGTACGGGGTGAGGCCCTGCATGGGCTCCACCTGGCCGTAGAGCGAGGCCTTCTCGAACTGCGGGATGGCGGTTTCGATGCGGCCGAAGGGGTCGATCAGCACGGTGACGCCGTTGTTGGTGGCGCGGATCATCCAGCGTCCGGCCTCCAGCGCCCGCATCTGCGCCATCTGCAGGTGCTGCAGCGGTCCGATGGAGGTGCCGAACCAGGTGTCGTTGGACACGGTCAGCAGCAGGTCGCTCTGGGCGGCCAGGCTGGCGGCGAACTCGGGGTAGACCACTTCGTAGCAGATGTACGGCGCGATCCTGTAGCCCTTGGCCAGCAGCGGCTGCTGGTCGGCGGGGCCGCGGGCGAAGTCGGACATGGGCAGGTCGAAGAAGGCGATCAGCCCGCGCAGCACATCCTGCAGCGGAACGTATTCGCCGAACGGCACCAGTTGCTGCTTGAGGTAGGTGCCCTGGCCGTCGCCGACCACGGTGATGCCGTTGTAGTAGCGCTTCTCGCCCCGCTCGTTGGCCTGGCGGATCGGCACACCGGTGATCAGTGCGGCCTGGCGGTCGTGGGCGACGCGGCCCATGACGGAGAGGAAGCCTTCGGCGTGTTCCTTCAGTACCGGTACGGCGGTTTCCGGCCAGATGATCAGGTCGGTGCGGCGCGCCGCCAGGGTCATGTCGCGGTAGAGCGCCAGCTGGGCTTCCAGCTGCGCCGGGTCCCATTTCAGGTTCTGCTCCACATTGCCCTGCAGGGCGACCACGTCGAGCTTCTCGCCCAGCGGTCGGGTCCAGGCGTGGTCCTTGAGGGCCAGCCCGGTGATCCAGGGGGCCGCCAGCAGACCCAGGGCGGCCACCAGGAAGGCCGGGGCCCGGCGCAGGCGCACCAGGTTGACCAGCAGGGCAGCGCTCAGGGCGAGGGCGAACGACACCAGCCAGACACCGCCGAGCGGGGCCAGGCCCGCCAGGGGGCCGTCCAGCTGGCTGTAGCCGGCGTAGAGCCAGGGGAAACCGGTGAGGAACCAGCCACGGAAGGCCTCCTGGGCCAGCCACAGCGCGGCGAAGGCCAGGGCGTCGGCCAGCGGGGCCTCGTTGCGGCGGAACCAGCGTGCCCAGAGCGCGGCGGGAATGGCGAAGAACAAGGCCACGCCGGCGCTGAAGCCGCCGGTGAGCAGTGCCGCCAGCGGCGCCGAGGCGCCGCCGTAGTCATGGATGCTGACGTAGATCCAGCTGGTGCCGGCGATGAACAGGCCGAAGCCGTAGCACCAGCCCCGGCCGAAGGCGGCCTTGGGGCCGAGCCCGCGCAGGCCGAGGTAGAACAGGGCGAGGGACAGCAGCGACAGCGGCCAGTAGTCGAAGGGCGCCATGGCCAGCGGGGTGAGGGCGCCGGCAGCCAGGGCCAGCAGGTTGCCCGGCCAGCCGGGGCGGGTGATCCAGTTCATGCGCAATCCTTGGGCGGGGCAGTGGAGGGCCCGGAACGCCGCGCAGTCTAGCCGGGCCACGCCCGCGCCGGGAAGCGACGGGCGTGGTGGCGGTCAGCGGTTGATCGGGCTGAGGCGCAGCAGGTGCAGGCGGCGGCTGTCGGCGTTGAGCACGCGGAAGCGGAAGCCGCCGATCTCGGTGGTCTCGTTGCGCTTGGGCAGGTGCCCGAAGGCGCCCATGACCAGGCCACCGATGGTATCGAACTCGTCTTCGGAGAAGTCGGTTTCGAAGAAGCTGTTGAAGGCATCCACCGGGGTCAGCGCCTTGACGATGAAGTCGCCGCTGGGCAGCGGCTTGATGTAGCTGTCTTCCTCGACGTCGTGCTCATCCTCGATGTCGCCGACGATCTGCTCGAGCACGTCCTCGATGGTCACCAGGCCCGCCACGCCGCCGTATTCGTCGATGACCACGGCCATGTGGTTGTGGTTGGCGCGGAACTCGCGGAGCAGCACGTTGAGGCGCTTGGACTCGGGCACGAAGGTGGCCGGGCGCAGCAGCTCCTTGATGTTGAAGGGGCGCTCGGGGTCCTGGAGGATCAGCGGCAGCAGGTCCTTGGCCAGGAGGATGCCCATGACGTCGTCCAGGCCTTCGCCGATCACCGGGTAGCGCGAGTGCGCGGCGTCGATGATGGCGGGGAGGAACTCGCGGGGTGTCTGGGTGGCCTTGATGCTGATCATCTGCGAGCGCGGCACCATGATGTCGCGCACCTGCAGGTCAGCCACCTGGATGGCGCCCTCGACGATGGACAGCGCCTCGCTGTCCAGCAGTTTGTTCTGGTGGGCTTCGCGCAGCAGCTCCAGCAGCTCCTGGCGGCTTTTCGGCTCATGGGCAAAGGCCTGGGTCAGCTTTTCCAGCCAGGACCTGTGCCCGTTGCTCGATCGATCTTCGCTCATATGTCCTTGCTCGGGTTTCTCACTCGTCGTCGCGGTACGGGTCGGGGTGGCCGAGTTCGGCCAGCAACTCCCGTTCCAGCGCTTCCATTTCTTCGGCTTCCTCGTCCTCGATGTGGTCGTAACCCAGGAGGTGCAGGCAGCCGTGAATCACCAGGTGCGCCCAGTGGGCGTCGAGGGCCTTGCCCTGCTCGGCGGCCTCGCGGGCCACCACCGGGGCGCAGATCACCAGGTCGCCCAGCAGTGGGATGTCGAGGAACTCCTCGGGCACGTCGGCGGGGAAGGACAGCACGTTGGTGGCGTAGTCCTTGTGCCGCCAGGTGCGGTTCAGCTCGCGGCCCTCGGGCTCGTCCACCAGACGGATGGTCAGCTCGGAGTCGCCCTGGCGCTGGCGCAGGGCCAGGGTGCACCAGCGGCGGAAGTCGGCTTCGCCGGGCAGGTCACTGGCCTCGCTGGCCAGTTGCAGGTCGAGTTCAAGCATCGGGATTGATCGCACCCGGATCGTTGTCGGCAGGACGCGGCTTGGCCTGGGCGCGGTTGTCGTAGCGGTCGTAGGCTTCGACGATGCGCTGCACCAGCGGGTGGCGGACCACGTCGTGGGACTTGAAGTGGGTGAAGGCGATGCCGGGCACGTCACGCAGCACGTCGATCACGTGGGCCAGGCCGGAGCGGGTGCCCCGGGGCAGGTCGACCTGGGTGATGTCGCCGGTGATGACGGCCGTGGAGCCGAAGCCGATACGGGTCAGGAACATCTTCATCTGCTCGACGGTGGTGTTCTGACTCTCGTCGAGAATGATGAAGCTGTTGTTAAGGGTGCGGCCACGCATGTAGGCCAGCGGGGCGACCTCGATCACCTGCTTTTCGATCAGCTTGGCCACCTGCTCGAAGCCGAGCATCTCGTAGAGGGCGTCGTAGAGCGGGCGCAGGTAGGGGTCGATCTTCTGGGTCAGGTCGCCGGGGAGGAAGCCCAGCTTCTCGCCGGCTTCCACCGCCGGGCGTACCAGCAGGATGCGGCGCACCTGCTCGCGCTCCAGGGCGTCCACGGCGCAGGCGACGGCCAGGTAGGTCTTGCCGGTACCGGCCGGGCCGATGCCGAAGTTGATGTCGTGGTCGAGGATGGACTTCACGTAGCGCTGCTGGTTGATGCCGCGCGGACGGATCATGCCCTTGCGGGTGCGCAGGGCGACGCTGGCTTCCATCTTGGGGTTGGCCAGCTCGTCCATGCCGGTTTCCCGGAGGAACAGGTGGACCATGTCCGGGGACAGCTCGGTGGCTTCGGTCTCACGGTAGAGGCGGCGCAGCAGGTGCTCGGTGGCCTGGGTGCGCTGGGGGTCGCCCACCAGCTCGAACTGGTTGCCGCGGTTACGGATCTCGATGGCCATGCGCTGTTCGATCAGCCGCAGGTGTTCGTCGAACTGGCCACAGAGGTTGGCGAATCGACGTGCTTCGAAGGGCTCCAGGGTGAAGCGGTGCAAATCCAGGGGTGCGTTCAATGTCGTGGGTTCTTGGTCGCCGTTGGCAGGTCAGGAGATGGAGCATAAACCCAGGTGCCCGGCTGCGGAAGCACGGGCACCGGGATTTCAGTGCAGGGTGTCCTCGATCAGCGTGCCGCGCAGGGAGTGGGGCAGGGCGTCGTCGATGTGCACGTCGACGAACTGGCCGATCAGGCGCGGGTTGGCGCTGCGGAAGTTGACGATGCGGTTGTTCTCGGTGCGGCCCTGGAGCATGCCCGGGTCCTTCTTGGAGAAGTCGCTCACCAGGATGCGCTGGACGGTGCCGACCATGCGGCGGCTGTTCTCGAAGCCCTGCTGGTGGATGCGGGCCTGGAGGATCTGCAGGCGCTGCTTCTTCACTTCTTCCGGGGTGTCGTCGGGCAGGTCGGCGGCCGGGGTGCCGGGGCGAGAGCTGTAGACGAAGGAGAAGGAGAAGTCGAAGCCGACGTCTTCCACCAGTTTCATGGTGGCTTCGAAGTCCTTGTCGGTCTCGCCGGGGAAACCGACGATGAAGTCGGAGCTGATGCAGATGTCCGGTACCGCTGCCTTGAGCTTGCGGATGCGCGACTTGTATTCCAGCGCGGTGTGGTTGCGCTTCATCGCCGCGAGGATGCGGTCCGAACCGGCCTGCACCGGCAGGTGGACGAACTTCACCAGCTCCGGCACTTCGGCGTGGGCCTGGATCAGCGCGTCGGAGAACTCCAGCGGGTGGGAGGTGGTGTAGCGGATGCGATCGATGCCGTCGACGGCGGCCACCACTCGGATCAGCTCGGCGAAGTCGGCGATGCGCCCGTCGTGGGTCTGGCCGCGGTAGCCGTTGACGTTCTGGCCCAGCAGGGTGACCTCGCGCACGCCGTTCTCGGCCAGGTGGATCACCTCGGCCAGCACGTCGTCGAAGGGCCGGCTGACTTCCTCGCCCCGGGTGTAGGGCACCACGCAGAAGGTGCAGTACTTGCTGCAGCCTTCCATCACCGAGACGAAGGCGCTGGGGCCGTCGACGCGGGGCTCGGGCAGGCGGTCGAACTTCTCGATCTCGGGGAAGCTGATGTCCACCTGGGGCGCGCGGGTGGTGCGCGCGGCGTCGATCATCTCCGGCAGGCGGTGCAGGGTCTGCGGGCCGAAGACCACGTCGACGTAGGGCGCGCGCTCACGGATGGCGGCGCCTTCCTGGCTGGCCACGCAGCCACCGACGCCGATCACCAGCTCCGGGTTCTGGCGTTTCAGCTCCCGCCAGCGACCGAGTTGCGAGAACACCTTCTCCTGCGCCTTCTCGCGGATGGAGCAGGTGTTGAGCAGGATGACGTCGGCCTCCTCGGCACGTTCGGTCATTTCCAGCGCCTGGTGTTCGCCCAGCAGGTCGGCCATGCGCGAGGAGTCGTACTCGTTCATCTGGCAGCCGTGGGTTTCGATATAGAGCTTCTTGGCCATGCAGGTCAGGGTCGGGTGGTTCGAAGAACCGCGCATTATAGTCGCGGCCTGCCCGCGTTCCTAGGGTGGTGCGACCGGTCGCCGTGCTATGCTTCGCGCCCTCATTTTCCTGCCGTACCGACCTTTACATGAGCAAGCACGAACCGATCTTCAAGGTGATCTTCCTCAACCAGGGCCAGGTCTACGAGATCTACGCCCGGCAGATCTTCCAGAGCGAGCTGTGGGGGTTCCTGGAGATCGAGGAACTGGTCTTCGGTGAGCGCAACCAGTTGGTGGTGGACCCCAGCGAGGAGAAGCTCAAGGCGCAGTTCGAGGGCGTGGTGCGTAGCTTCGTGCCGATGCACGCGATCATCCGCATCGACGAGGTGGAACGCCTGGGGACGGCGAAGATCAGCGAGGCCAAGGGCACGGGCAACGTCATGCCGTTCCCCATGCCGCCCATGCCGGACAAGCGCAGCTAGGCAGCGCGGTATTCAGGGCAGGGGGGCGAAGGGCGATCCGCCGTCGGCGGTCTGCAGTTCGATGAGGTAGTTGCGGAAGATCTGCCCCAGCACCTGGGTGGCGATCTCCAGCTCGTCGGCGCGCATCTGCCCGGCCACCACGTCCGCCGAGTCCATCGCCTCGTCCGAGCCGTTCACCGCCGCCATCTTCAGCACGATGTAGGCCTGCACGTTGCTGGCCGGCACGCCTTCACCCCGGAAGAACATGTTGCCCAGGCGGAATTGCGCCTGGGCGTTGCCTTTCAGCGAGGCCTGCTCGAACCAGTTGAGGGCTTGCTGCAGGTCGCGCGGGGCGCGCTTGCCGTCGTAGTAGAACTCGCCCAGCTCGTATTGCGCGCCGGTGTCGCCGGCCTTGGCGGCCTGCTGGCAGTTGGAGAGGGCTTCCTGGAGGTCTTCGGGGCGTGTGTTGAGGTTGCAGCGGCCGGACGCCGGGATCAGCAGCGAGTTGCCGCCGGCTTCGGCCAGCAGGGGAGAAAGGAGCAACAGGCTGCCCAATGTCAGGATGCGGCCGGTGCGGTTCATCAGATCACAGCGCCTCGGAAAGCAGAGCGGGCTCCCGCCCGGTCGGCGAAACGCGCCGACCGTCACATTATGAAATAAGCAGGGCGCTACTTACAAAGTCTTTGCACGCTTTTCCCGCACCCGAGCGGCGAGGCCGATGGCCTGCACGCCCGGGTGTAGGGATGGCGTAACGGATCAGCCCTTTTTCAGCTCGGTGAAGGCGCGTTCGGCAGCGTCCAGGGTGATGGCCAGTTCCTTGTCGCCGTGGGCGATGGAGGTGAAGCCGGCCTCGAAGGCGCTGGGGGCGAGGTAGACGCCGCCGTCCAGCATCAGGTGGAAGAAGCGCTTGAAGCGCTCGACGTCGCTGGCCATTACATCGTCGAAGGTGACGATGTCGTCGGCGCCGCTGAAGTACAGGCCGAACATGCCGCCCGCCTGGGTGGTCACGAAGGGAATGCCGGCGGCGTCGGCGCGCTGCTGCAGGCCGTCGAGCATGCGGGTGGTGTAGTCGGTCAGCTCGGCGTGGAAGCCCGGGCGGCTGATCAGCTTCAGGGTGGTCAGGCCGGCGGCCATGGCCAGCGGGTTACCGGACAGGGTGCCGGCCTGGTAGACCGGGCCCAGCGGGGCGATGCAGGACATGATCTCGCGCTTGCCACCGAAGCAGCCCACCGGCATGCCGCCGCCGACGATCTTGCCGAAGGTGGAGAGGTCCGGGGTCACGCCGTAGTGGGCCTGTGCGCCACCCAGGGCGACGCGGAAGCCGGTCATCACTTCGTCGAAGATCAGCACCACGCCGTGCTGGTCGCACAGGCGGCGCAGGCCTTCGAGGAAGCCGGGCGCCGGCGGTACGCAGTTCATGTTGCCGGCGACCGGCTCGACGATGATGCAGGCCACGCTCTGGCCGACTTCACCGAGCGTCTTCTCCACCGCGCCGATGTCGTTGAAGGGCAGGGTCAGGGTGTGCTTGGCGAAGTCCGCCGGCACGCCGGCCGAGCTGGGCACGCCCTGGGTCAGCAGGCCGGAGCCGGCCTTGACCAGCAGGCTGTCGGAGTGACCGTGGTAGCAGCCTTCGAACTTGATGATCGCGTCGCGACCGGTGAAGCCGCGGGCCAGGCGGATGGCACTCATGGTCGCCTCGGTGCCGGAGCTGACCATGCGCACCATCTCCATGGACGGCACCAGGGAGCAGACCAGGTCGGCCATCTCGGTTTCCATGGCGGTGGGTGCGCCGTAGGAGAGGCCGTGCTGCAGCTGGTTGCGCACCGCGTCGAGCACGTCCGGGTGGCCGTGGCCGAGGATCATCGGGCCCCAGGAGCCGACGTAGTCCACGTAGCGCTTGTCGTCCTCGTCCGTCACGTAGGCGCCTTCCGCATGCTTGAAGAACAGCGGCGTGCCGCCGACGCTCCGGAAGGCGCGGACCGGCGAGTTGACGCCGCCGGGGATGTGTTTCTGGGCGTTGGCGAACAGGGTTTCGGAACGGGACATGTCGAACTCTCTATGCAAGCGGTTGAAAGGGCTCAGGCCGGAGCGAACAGCGCACTGAAGGCGCGCGCGCGGCGTTCCACCTCGGCGGGGCCGTCGGCGGCGAACAGGGCGTGGATCACCGCCACCATGCTCGCGCCACGGGCGATCAGCGCCGGAGCGGTGTCCAGGGTGACGCCGCCGATGGCAACGATGGGCTGCTGGAAGCGCTGGCGCGCCTCGTCCAGCAGCTCCACCGTGGCGGCCGGCGCACCGGGTTTGGTCTGGGAGTTGAAGAAGCGACCGAAGGCCACGTAGCTGGCGCCTTCGGCCAGGGCCGACTCGGCCAGGTCCAGGCGTGCATGGCAGGTGGCACCGATGACCGCGTGACGGCCCAGCAGGGCGCGCGCTGCCGCGATGGAGCCATCGGTCTGGCCCAGGTGCACGCCCACGCCCAGGCGGGCAGCCAGCTCGGCGTCGTCGTTGATCAGCAACTGCGCGCCGTAGCGGGTGCACAGCTCGCGCAGCGCCTCCGCCTCCCGCAGGCGGCGAGCCTCGTCGGAGGACTTGTCGCGGTACTGCAGCAAACGGGCGCCGCCCTTCAGGGCCGCCTCCACGTAGGGCAGCAGCCGGCCATCGGCGAGCAACTGGCTGTCGGTGATGGCGTAGAGGCCGCGCAGCTTCATGAGCAGAAGTCCAGCGGCAGGCGGCGGGGCACGAACTGACCGTGGCCCGGTTGCTCGGCGTCACGCAGGGTGCGCCAGGTGTAGTCCAGTGCCGAGCGCACCGCGCTGGGCAGGGCTTCGCCCAGGGCCAGGCGACCGGCCAGGGTGCTGGCCAGGGTGCAGCCGGAGCCGTGGTAGCTGCCGGGCAGGCGCTGGCAGGTGAAGGTGTGGCGTTCGCTATCCTCGGTGTAGAGGCGGTTGTGGACCTCGGCCTCGTCGCCGTGGCCACCGGTGATCAGCAGGTTGCGGCAGAAAGGCAGCAGCTTCTCGGCGCATTCGTCGGCCGTGCCTTCGGGGAGTTCGGCGAGGATGCGCGCTTCCGGCAGGTTCGGCGTGGCGATGAGCGCCACCGGCAGCAGGCGCTCGCGCATCGCGTAGCCCACTTCGTCCTTGCCCAGTGCACCGCCGCCGCCGGCACGCAGCACCGGGTCGCAGACCAGCGGCACACCCGGCAGGCCCTGCATGATCTCCAGCACGGTCTCCACCATCTCCACCGAGCCGAGCATGCCCAGCTTGACGGCGGAGACCGGCAGGTCGGCGATCACCGCACGGGCCTGGGCCAGCACCCATTCGCGGTCGAGCACGCGGAAGTCGGAAACGTTGACGGTGTCCTGGACGGTCAGGGCGGTCACGGCGGGAGCCGCGTGGCAGCCTTGGGCGATCAGGGCTTCGATGTCCGCCTGCAGACCGGCGCCGCCGCTGGGGTCGTGGCCGGAAAGACAGAGGACGATAGGGCGAGAGGGGGTCGTTTTCATGGTGCGCGAGCTTACCACCTTTCCGCCGTCGGGTCGGCCCGCCGGGCAGGGTGCCCGCCATCCGTCGAAAAGCGCCGAACAGCCTGGCGGGATGGGCCTGTAATGCCCATCCCAGAGCGGTTTACGCGAGATGGCAGAGTGCCTCCTATGGTGCCCCGAGGCTGTGCTAGAGTGTGCGCATTCGAACAACCAGGCCCTGCGTGACGCTTCGGCTCCGGGAAGGAAAGGGACTTCCCGAGGCGTGCGACGGCCTTTGCGGGGCTTCATGCGTCACGTTCTCCTTTTCCTGTCCCTTTTCCTCTCCACCGCCGTGTTCGGCGTGGAGTTCGACGAGCACACCCGCCAGCTGCCCCTCGGGCTGCACATGGACGTCTTCGAAGACGTCCGTGGCGATGCCACCCTCGCCGACATCACCTCCCCCGCGCTGGATCGCAGCTTCCGCCGCAGCGACAAGCCCGTGCTCAACGCCGGCTATTCGCGCTCGGTGTTCTGGATCCGGCTCGACCTCAGCTACCGCCCACGCGACCTCGGCGGCCAGCAGCCCTGGCTGCTGGAGCTGGCCTACCCGCCGCTGGACCACATCGAGTTCTACCTGCCCGACAGCGAGGGCGGCTACCGGCTCGCCCAGCGCACCGGCGATGCCTTGCCCTTCGCCAGCCGCGAGATCAGGCAGAACAACTACCTGTTCAACCTCAACCTGCAGCCCAACCAACCCCAGCGCCTGTACCTGCGGGTCAACAGCCAGGGCTCGATCCAGGTGCCGCTCACCCTCTGGTCGCCCCAGGCCTACATGGAGGAGCAGCCCGGGCGCGTGTACGTGCTCGGCATCATCTACGGCGTGCTGCTGGTGATGCTCATCTACAACCTCTTCATCTACCTCAGCGTCCGCGACACCAGCTACCTCTACTACATCCTCTATATCGCCTCGTTCGGCCTGTACCAGATCTCTGTCAACGGCGCCGGCATCCAGTACTTCTGGCCCGACAACCCCTGGTGGGCCAACGCCTCCACCCCGTTCCTGATCGGCTCGGCCGGGCTGTTCGGCTGCCAGTTCGCCCGCAGCTTCCTGCACACCGCCGACCACAGCCCCTGGATCGACCGCAGCCTGCTGGTGCTGATGGCCGTCGGCGTGCTGGTCATGGTCCTGTCCCTGGTCGCCAGCTACGCCGTCGCCCTGCGCCTGGCCACCATCCTGGCCCTGGTCTTCACCGTGGTCATCTTCGCCGCCGGCATCCTCGCCTGGCTGCGCGGCATGCGCGTGGCGCGTTACTTCATCTTCGCCTGGAGCGCCTTCCTCGCCGGCGGGGTGATCAACACCCTCATGGTGCTCGGCTACCTGCCCAACCTCTTCATCACCATGTACGCCAGCCAGATCGGCTCCGCGCTGGAGGTGGGCCTGCTGTCCCTCGCCCTGGCCGACCGCATCAACGCCATGAAGGAGGAGCGCACCCGCATCCTCCAGGAGTCCGGGCGCAAGCTGGAGGCCCTGAACCGCGAGCTGGCCGACAGCAACCGCCTCAAGGACGAATTCCTCGCCACCGTCACCCACGAGCTGCGCACCCCCATGAACGGTGTGATCGGCTCCCTCGAACTGATGCAGACCCTCCCGCTCGACGTCGAGCTGGAGCAGTACCAGAAGACCGCCGCCAGCTCCGCCAGGGACATGATGCGGCTGGTCAACGACATCCTCGCCATGACCGAGCTGCAGGCCGGCAAGCTCTACCCGCGTCGCGAGACCTTCAGCCTGCGCGGCCTGTTCGACAGCCTGCGCGCCCAGTACGCCCCGCGCGCCGAGGAAAAGGGCCTGGCCTTCGCCCTGGAACTGGACGAAAGCCTGCCTGACACCCTCGAAGGCGACGCCGGCAAGCTCGGGCAGATCCTCGGCCACCTGCTGGACAACGCCGTCAAGTTCACCGCCCGGGGCGGCGTCGTGCTGCGGGTCGCCGGCCACGGCCAGGAGCCCGGCGGCCCTCTGCGCCTGCTGGTGGCCGTGGAAGACACCGGCATCGGCTTCTCCACCCCGCCCGATGGCAGCCTCTACAGCGGTTTCCGCCAGCTCGACGGCTCCATGACCCGCGCCTACGGCGGCCTCGGTATCGGCCTGGCCCTGGCGCGGCAACTGGTCGAACTGCTCGGCGGTCAGCTCACCCACAGCTCCGAGCCCGGTCAGGGCAGTCGCTTCCAGCTGGCCCTCACCCTGACCCGCCCCGCCCAGCGCGAGGCCGCCCCGGTGCGTCGCGCCGTCGCCCAGGCCCAGCGCCGCCCCGAGCAATGCACCGTGCTGGTGGTGGAGGACAACACCATCAACCAGCTGGTGACCCGCGGCATGCTGCTCAAGCTGGGCTACCGCGTGCGCACCGCCGACAACGGCGCCGAAGCCCTCGAACTGCTGCGCCGCGAGCACATCGACGGCGTCCTGCTCGACTGCCAGATGCCGGTCATGGACGGCTTCGCCACCTGCCGCGCCCTGCGCAGCCTGCCCGAATGCGCCGAATTGCCGGTGCTCGCCGTCACCGCCCACAGCCACAGCGGCGACCGCGAACGCTGCCTGGCAGCGGGCATGAGCGACTACCTCTCCAAACCGGTGAAGTTCGAAGAGCTGCGCACCCTGCTGCACGACTGGGTGCTCTGCCGCGCCGGCGAACACCCGGTCTGATCGGTCACCCGCCGGCCGGAATGCCGCCTTCATCGTCGGGTTCCCCGCTTTCATCCAAAGTCTGAATCCTGATTCACTCGCTGCCAGTGAATCAGGATTCAGACCATGTCCTACCGCGTCACCGCCCAACGAATCGACCGCGACCAGGCCCTGCGCCAGCGCATCCTCGACTGCGCCCTGGCGCGGGTCGCCGAAGGCGGCTTCGCCGTCCTCACCATGCAGGCCCTGGCCGACGACGTCGGCATCGCCACCGGCAGCCTCTACCGCCACTTCCGCAACAAGGGCGAGCTGGCCGCCGAAGTCTTCGCCCGCGCCAGCCAGGTCGAAGTGGACGTGCTCAGCGAGCACCTGCGCGGCCCCGGCAGTGCCACCGAGCGCCTTGCCAGCGGCCTGCAACGCTTCGCCGAACGCGCCTGGCACAGCCGCCAACTGGCCTTCGCCCTGATCGCCGAACCGGTGGAGCCGGAAGTGGACGAGCAGCGCCTGCGCTTCCGCGAGGCCTACGCCGAGCGCTTCATCGAACTGCTCGAAGCCGGCATCGCCAGCGGCGAATTCCAGGTCGAAGCCCCCGCCCTGGTCGCCGCCTGCCTGGTGGGCGCCATCTCCGAATCCCTGGTCGGGCCGCTCTCGCCAGCCGCCCGCGCCGCCCGTGATGCCGACCAGTCGCGCAGCGAACTCGAAGCGGTCTGCCGGCACCTCGTCATCTTCTGCCTGCGTGCCGTTGGTGCGCACCCGCCTGCTAGGAGGATTCCATGAGCCAGTCCCAGTACGCCGAAACCCACGACGTGTTCAACCAAGTGCCCACCCTCGACGGCGCCAACCTCTACCGCCTCGACCTGCCCCTGCAGGAATGGACCCGCCGCTACGGCGCCGGCTGGGCCGAGTCACGCCTCGACGTCTACGGCGCCCTGGCCGGTGGCCCGCTGATGCAGGCGGGCTTCCTCGCCAACGAACACAAGCCGGTGTTCAAGAGTCATGACCGCTACGGCCATCGCGTCGACCTGGTGGAATTCCACCCGGCCTACCACGATCTGATGCGCACCGCCGTCGAACACGGCCTCACCTCGCTGCCCTGGCAGGACCCGCGCGCCGGCGCCCATGTCGCCCGCGCCGGCCTCACCTACCTGCACAGCCAGGCCGAGGCCGCCAGCGGCTGCCCGCTGACCATGACCTTCGCCGCCGTGCCCGCTATCCGCCTGCAGCCCAACCTCGCCGAGCGCTGGCTGCCGAAGATCCTCGCCACCGAATACGACCCGCGCAACGTGCCCATGGAGCAGAAGCCCGGCGTCACCATCGGCATGGCCATGACCGAGAAGCAGGGCGGCACCGACGTCCGCGCCAACACCACCCGCGCCCACCCCATCGGCCTCGGCGGCCCGGGGGAAGCCTACGAGCTGGTGGGGCACAAGTGGTTCTGCTCCGCGCCCATGTGCGACGCCTTCCTCACCCTCGCCTACACCGACAAGGGCCTCTCCTGCTTCCTCCTGCCGCGCCATCGCCCGGACGGCAGCCGCAATGCCTTCTACGTCCAGCGTCTGAAGAACAAGCTGGGCAACTGGGCCAACGCCTCCAGCGAAGTGGAATACCGCGGCGCCCTGGCCTGGATGGTCGGCGAGGAAGGGCGCGGCGTGCCCACCATCATCGAAATGGTCGCCATGACCCGCTTCGACTGCATGGTCGGCTCCAGTTCCCTCATGCGCCAGGCGCTCACCCAGGCCGCCCACCACTGCGCCCACCGCAAGGTCGGCGGCAAGGTCCTGGCCGACCAGCCGCTGATGCAGAACGTCCTCGCCGACCTTGCCCTGGAGAGCGAAGCCGCCCTGGCCCTCAGCCTGCGCATGGGCCGCGCCCTCGACAACCTGCACGACGAGCAGGAAGACCGCTTCGCCCGCCTGGTCACCGCCGTCGGCAAGTACTGGATCTGCAAGCGCGCCCCCGAAATGGTCTACGAGGCCAGCGAATGCATGGGCGGCGCCGGCTACGTCGAAGAGACCATCCTCCCGCGCCTGTACCGCGAAGCCCCGGTCAACTCCATCTGGGAAGGCTCCGGCAACGTCCAGTGCCTGGACGTCCTCCGCGCCCTGTCCAAGGAGCCCGGCGTGCTCGACGCCCTGTTCAGCGAGCTGGGCGACGGCCACGGCGACGCCCGCCTTGCCGCGCAGATCAACAACCTCAAGGCCGCCTTCCACGACACCGCCGACATCCAGTACCGCGCCCGCCAGCTCACCGAAGACGTCGCCGTCGCCCTCCAGGCCAAGCTCCTGCTGGAGGCCGGCAACGCCACCGTCTCCGACGCCTTCATCGCCAGCCGCCTCGGCGGTAGCGGCCGGGTCTACGGCACCCTCCCGCGCGGCATCGACGTCGAAGCCCTGGTCGCCCGCAGCACCCCGCACCTGGCCTGACGCCACCCTGGCAACAGGGGAAAACAGCCGGTAGATTTTCCGCTGCCGGCTTTTCCCTCTGGGATCAGCGGGTTACGGGAAGAGTGTTCCCCACGGGTGTGGGGACGAACTCACCCCAAATCGGAGCGGCCAGGCCCCACTGCGCGGCCCTAGGCCGCCCGCTCCGCCAGCCGGCGTTGGCCGGTCAGCGCCGTGGCCACGAACAGCGCTGCCGCCAGGCTCAGCGCCAGGGGCAGGCCGTTGGGGCCGGTGCCCATCAGCGCACCGCTCAGCAGCGGCCCCACCAGGCTGCCGATGCCCCACAACATGCCCACGCAGGCGTTGGCCGTGACCAGGTCCTGCCCGATGAAGCGCTCGCCGATGCGCACCAGCGCCAGGGTGTAGACGCCCCCCGCCACCGCCCCCAGCAACACCAGCGCCGGCCACAGCAGCGTGGGCCGGGTGATCAGCCAGGGCAGCGCCATGCCGATGCCCAGCGCCGCCACCCCGCAGACCAGATGCAGGCGGCCGCGCTCGGTGCGGTCCGACAGCCAGCCCAGCGGCACCTGGCAAACCATGTCGCCGGCCAGGATCACCGTCACCATCAGCGCCGCGATGCCCACCGCATAGCCATGGGCGCTGGCGTAGACCGGGAACAGCGACAGCACCACCGCATCGAAGAAGGCGAAGAACAGCACCCCCGTGCACAGCGCCGGCGCCACCCGCAGGAAGCCCGCCAGGGAAAAGGTGCGCACCTCATCCTCGGCGGCCTGGCCCCAGCCGCCCGGCAGCCCCCGGGCCACGGCCGCCAGGGCCAGCAGGTTGGCCAGCACCACCAGCGCCACCAGCCAGGGGCTCTGCGCCCCGAGCAGGCCGATCAGCGCCGGTCCGCCCAACTGGCAGCCGGTGAAGCAGGCGGCGTAGAAGGCCACCACCTGGCCCCGCCTGGCCTCGTCGCACAGCACGTTGACCCAGGATTCCCCGAGGATCACCACCACTCCCATCGCCACCCCCAGCAGCAGCCGCGCTGCCACCAGCAGGGGCGTGGAGGCCGGCAGCTCCAGCGCCGCCACCGCCAGGGCGCAGAGCACGAAGCAGCCGAGGTACAACCCACGTCCCGACAGGCGCCGGCACAGCGGCGCCACCAGAAAGGCAGCCAGGATCATCCCCGCCGCCGGCATCGCACTCAGCACCCCGATCTCCAGGCTCGACGCACCGGCCTCCATCAGCCGCAGCGACACCAGGGGCAGCGTCGCCCCCATGCTCAGCCCGACCACCGACACGGCGAAGATCAGCACCAGTAGCAACACACGATGGTTCATTTCGACTCCCGCCCGCAGGTAACCGGCCCGGGCCTGGCCATGGATCAACGACAGAACGACACGCGCACGGACGCATGCCGGGAATGAACGAGGGGAACGCCGCGCGACAGCGCAGGGTTCAGACGGGGAGGGCGGGAGGCGAGAAGGTGAAGGCGAACAGCACGCTGCGGCGGCGCTTCAGCAGGGCATCACGCGGCCAGGCATTGGCCGCCAGCGCCGGATCGGGCTGGGCAACAAGGGCCGGGTGCAGGGGCGTGAACATCGCAGCGGTCTTCGGTGGATAATGCGGGGCGCGCAGTCTATGCGGGGGCAGGAAAAGGGTCAATCGAGCGGCCCGCACGGCGAGCTTCCCTACCGTAGGGAACATCCCCAGCCCTACCGCCGCTGCCAGATCTTCCGGCCGCCCTGGTCTTCGGTCACCAGGTAGGGGTCGCTGAAGCGGTAGCGGGTGGCGGGCTGGTAGTCGGTGCTGCCGTCGGGGCGGACCAGGAGGATGCCGTCGGCGGTCTGCCATTGGCCGGCGTACTGGAGGGTGCCGTCGCTGTCGTAGCTCCAATCGGAGCCGCCGCCGACGGAGCGGCTCCATTGCTCGACGCGGCCGTCGGGGGCGAGGTGCAGGGTGAGCACGGTGTTGAAGGAGGCGAAGCTGGCGCCACCGCTGTTGATGATGTCTTCGTGGACCCAGGTGCCGACCAGTGCCGGGTCCAGGGTGCCGGCGCTGGTGCGGGCGGCGCCTATGGCGTGTGAGGGGCTGCGCTGGAACAGCGCCTGGCGCTCCAGCACCTGGCCGCTGACCGGGTCGCGGGCGGCGAGGCGGGCGTTGAGCTGGTCATTGCCGTAGGTGGCGGCGAGGGTGGCGATCACCTGGTTGGTTTGCGGCAGGACGATCTCGGCGTTGAGCACCTGGCCGTCGTACTGGCCGCGCAGGTCCAGTTGCAGGGTGCCGTTCTCGGAATAGCGGCCGGTGACGACCTGGCCCTGTTGCTGCAGGTCGAGCACCGTGTTGGCGCCCGCCAGGTCGGCCTGGAAGCGGCCATCCAGCTCGCCGGCGAACAGTGGGGTGCTGGTGGCGACGGCGAACAGCAGGCTGGTCAGGCGGTGCATGGCGGCGGGCCTCGCGGGGGCGGTCGGGCAAGCATAGACGCAGCGGTACGCGCTGCTCGGCTTGGCCGCCGGAGGGCGATGGGCGCAAGATAGCCCCCTGTACGCCCAGACAGGATGCACACCTCGTGACCCAGGATTCCGTCGAGTTTCTCGTTGTCCACACCGCCGAAGAGGCGGTCGACCGCCTGACCGCCCTGCATCAGCGGGCCACCACGGCCCTCAGCCAGGCCCTCAAGCTCTTTCTCAAGTCCCGCACCGAGCCGAGCGCCGAGCAGCGTGCGCTGTTCCGCTACCCCGAGCTGCGGGTCACCTACCGCTGCCAGGGCGAGGTGCCGTCCACGGTGCGCGCCTACGCGAAGATCCAGGTGCCGGGCACCTACAGCGTCACCGTCACCCACCCCGATGCCTTCCGCAAATACCTGCTGGAGCAGCTGCGCCCGCTGATGAGCGACTTCACCGTGCAGGTGGAGGTGGGCATGAGCCAGCGGAATATCCCCTATCCCTATGTGGTGGAAAGCGGTGACGAACTGGCCGGCACCGATGTGACCGCCGCGGCGCTGGCGCGGGTGTTCCCCAGCACGGACCTGTCCGCCGCCACCGATGGCGTGGCCGACGGGCTGTACGACTGGGAGAGCGCCGAGGAGCTGCCCCTGGCGCTGTTCGATGCGGCGCGGGTGGACTTCTCCCTGCGCCGGCTGGTGCATTACACCGGCAGCGACTGGCGCCATGTGCAGCCGTGGATCCTGCTGACCAACTACCACCGCTACGTCGACCAGTTCATCCAGCACGGGGTGACCCAGCTGCGCGAGGACCCGCGCTTCGTCAGCATGGTGCTGCCCGGCAACGTGCGGGTGGACCGGGACATGGACGAGGCGACGGTGCAGGCGGTGATCGACAGCGTGGTGTGGCACCGCTACCAGATGCCGGCCTACCACCTGATCGCCAACGACGGCCACGGGGTGACGCTGGTGAACATCGGCGTCGGCCCGTCCAACGCGAAGAACATCACCGACCACCTGGCGGTGCTGCGCCCGCACTGCTGGCTGATGATCGGCCACTGCGGCGGGCTGCGGCAGTCGCAGACCATCGGCGACTACGTGCTGGCCCACGCCTACATGCGTCGCGACGGCATCCTGGACCGGGTGCTGCCGCCGCACATCCCGCTGCCGGCCCTGGCCGAGGTGCAGCAGGCCCTGCAGGACGCGGCGGCGCTGGTCACCGGCGAGCGTGGCGAGGACCTCAAGCGGCGCCTGCGCACCGGCACGGTGCTGACCTACGACGACCGCAACTGGGAGCTGCGCTGGGCCCAGGAGCGCCCGCTGATCAACCTGTCGCGGGCGGTGGCGGTGGACATGGAGAGCGGCACCATCGCCGCCCAGGGCTATCGCCTGCGGGTGCCCTACGGGACGTTGCTGTGCGTGTCCGACAAGCCGCTGCACAGCGAGATCAAGCTGCCCGGCTCGGCCAGCGCCTTCTACCAGCGCGCGGTCAGCCAGCACCTGCGCATCGGCATCGCCGCGCTGGACCTGCTGCGCAACCAGCTCACCTCGCTGCACTCGCGCAAGCTGCGCAGCTTCGACGAGCCGCCGTTCCGCTGAGTCGCTCCTGATGACACAGGGCCGCATGATGCGGCCCTTTTTCTGCCTGGACTGAAAAGTCGGACGCTCTTCAGTGAACGGCTCGCCAGTCGCGTGCTCGGGTTTCGATTTAAGCTGCGGCCCCCAAGGACGAACGAGGTGACACCGATGGAACAGGCCCAACACTTGCTCGCAGCATTCTGGGAGCCCTTCAGTTTCCTCAGCCTGTTCGCCTGGATCAGCGGTGCGCTGTTGCTGGGCACGATCGCCGGCCTGGTGCTGGCCATCCTGCTGCATCGCGGCGGTTGGCTGGCCCGTAGCAAGCGCTGGCACCACTGGACGCTCAAACTGTACTTCCTGCTGCTTCCGCTGGTCGGGGGCGTGCTGGGCTTCCAGGGCGGGCTGCTGTACAGCGGGCAGCAGCAGATCAACCGGCACCTGGACAGCTACACGCCGGCGCTGCAGCGGCTGGCCGATGACACCTGGCAGGACTTCCAGGCCTACGTGGCAGCCCAGGACGAGCGCCAGTTGCAGGCCCTGCGCGGGTCCAGTGTGCAAGCCGCGCTCAATCAACTGGCGCTGGAGTACCTGCGCAGCGAGCAGCAGGAGGAAGCCGATGCCCGTGCCGAGGCGTCGCTGGCCGAGCGCCTGGCCCTGGACCTGCTCGATCGCCTGCGGGCGAGCCTGATCGGCAAGGCCGTGGGCCAGATGGCGGTGAGCGAGGCGGCGAGCTACAGCGGGCTCGACAAGCGGGTGCTGGCCGGGGTGCTCGATGCGCGCGTGGAGCAACTGTTCCAGGCCGAGTTCCTGCTGGACCTGCTGAAGCGCCAGGTCGGCCATGTATTCAAGCCGTTCTACATCGCGCTGCTGTTGCAGCTCGGCCTGCTCCTGGCCTTCATCGCGGGGGAGTGGGCGGTTTCACGCTGGCTTCGCCAGATTCCGTCCGCCACCCGGGCGGAGCCGGCTGCCTTGGCCTGAGGCTGGGCGTGTTGCAAGCAAAAGGGCCGCATGATGCGGCCCTTTTTCATGGTGCAGGGGTGTGGCTCAGAGGCCGCTGGCCTGGACCAGGTCAGCCGCGCCGAGGCGGTCCAGGGTGGGCACCTGCCACTGGTAGCCGGGGCTGGGGACGCGGAAGCGATCCGGGTCGACCTGCCAGTAGTCGAGGGCCTTGGCCAGCTCGCGGGGCGGGTCGAACTGCCCTTCGTCGGTGAGCTGGAAGGTGCCGAAGTGGATGGCCAGGCTGTGCTGGGAATCCAGCTGCTTGTGGGCCTGCACGGCGTCGTCCGGGTTCATGTGGTTGTCGCGCATGAACCAGCGTGGTGCGTAGGCACCGATGGGCAGGGCGGCGAAGCGCAGCGGCCCGAAACGCTGGTGGATGAGGCGGAATTCCGGCCCCAGCCCGGTGTCGCCGGGGAACAGCAGCGGGCCGTCCGGGGACTCCAGCACGAAGCCGAGCCACAGGGTGCGGTTGGTGTCGCTGCGGGTGCGCGCCGACCAGTGCTGCACCGGCACGCCGTTGAGGGTCAGCCCGTCGCCCAGGGGCAGGGCCTGCCACCAGTCGATCTCGTCGACGCGGGCGAAGCCGGTCTCGCGGATCAGCGGGCCGTTGCCCAGGCCCGTGACCACGCGGGCCAGGGGGAAGCGCTCGGCGAGGCTGCGCAGGGTATCCAGGTCGAGGTGGTCGTAGTGGTTGTGGCTGACCAGGATCAGGTCGATGGGCGGCAGCTGGTCCATGGACAGGCCGGGCGCCTGGTGCCGGCGCGGGCCGATGAAGCTGAGGGGGCTGACCCGCTCGGACCACACCGGGTCGGTGAGGATGTTCAACCCGCGATGCTGGATCAGCAGCGTGGCGTGGTTGATGTAGGTGACGCGCAGTTCGTCGCCTTCGACGCGGGTGGGAACCTCGGGGGTGAAGGCCGGGGTGGGCTGCTCGACCCAGTCGGGGCTCTTCTCGCGGTTGAGCTGCCAGCGCATGAAGGACCAGAAGTCTTTGTGCGGCTTGGGCTCGATGTTCTGGAAACGCTGGCCGTCGAAATGATCGCTGACGGGGCCCTGGTAGGGCGTGCCGGCACAACCGGCGAGGGTCATGAGGCTGATCAGCCAGGTGGGGCGCAACGCGCGGGGCATGGTGTCCATACTCTTGCGGCGGGGAGGGGCACAACCTAGCATGCGCCTCCGCTCCCCTGTCCATATCCGCTGGTAACCAGGCA
This sequence comes from Pseudomonas sp. SLBN-26, assembly GCF_006715895.1. Classification (NCBI taxonomy): domain Bacteria; kingdom Pseudomonadati; phylum Pseudomonadota; class Gammaproteobacteria; order Pseudomonadales; family Pseudomonadaceae; genus Pseudomonas; species Pseudomonas sp. SLBN-26. The sequence goes on along the minus strand of NZ_VFOB01000001.1, from coordinate 3,400,515 downwards.
TGTCGCGCCCGCCCCGTCCTTCCCGCCCTGCTTCCCGTCGCCCTCAGGCCGCTCCGCGCCGGGTGGCCAAGGCGCCGCCGGTGGAGCCGCGCCTGGTGCTGCTGAACAAGCCGTTCGACGTGCTCACCCAGTTCAGCGACGACCAGGGCCGGGCGACCCTGAAGGACTTCATCGACCAGCCCGGCATCTACCCTGCCGGGCGCCTGGACCGTGACAGCGAGGGGCTGCTGCTGCTGACCAACGATGGCCGCCTGCAGGCGCGCATCGCCGACCCGAAGCACAAGCTCGCGAAGACCTACTGGGTGCAGGTGGAGGGCACGCCCGACGCGGCGCAGCTGGAACGCCTGCGCAACGGGGTGGAGCTGAACGATGGGCCGACGCTGCCGGCCGAGGCCCGGCTGATCGAGGAGCCGGCGCTGTGGCCGCGCAACCCGCCGGTGCGCTTTCGCAAGAGCGTGCCGACGGCCTGGCTGGAGCTGGTGATCCGCGAGGGGCGCAACCGCCAGGTGCGGCGGATGACTGCGGCGGTGGGCCTGCCGACCCTGCGCCTGGTGCGGGTGCGCATCGGCCCCTTCGGCCTCGATGGGCTGGAGCCGGGGCAGTGGCGCGAGGTGCCGGCGCGGCTGGACTGACACCCGCCGCAGCGCGGCGGGCCGTCCGTGGATCAGTAGTGGGACTTGATGACGTTGATGCCCTTGGTGAGCACTTCGCGCCAGGCGGCGCGCACGCCGTCATCGGCCTGCTTGTCGTGCTCGCTGATGGTGCTCAGCAGGGCGTCGACCCAGAGGTCGTAGTACTCGGGGCGGATGTCGAAGCCTTCCCGCGAGTGGCTGGCGCCCAGGGCGCGCAGCTTGGTGTCCGGCATGCCGCGGGCATACATCACCAGGTTGAGGATGCCGTGGCGCAGCAGGTGCTTCTGCGCGGCCATGTCGGTATTGGCAAACTTCGCGCGGATCATCGGCGAGCTGGCGAGGAACAGCTTGTAGAAGGTGTCGAAAAAACCGGAACTGGCACAGCAGCGTCCATAGCTCTGCATGACGCGATCGGTAGCGTTCATGTGTTCTCCTGGGCAACGGTGAGCGAAACCGCCCGAGCCCCCGCCATCAGGCGGTCCGGACGGATCGGGTGAGGTTGGCTACATACCTTCGAGGCCGCCGATCACCAGCGACTTGATCACGAAGCCGAGCACGCCGAGGCCGAGGGCGAGGAACAGGATGAAGGTGCCGAAACGGCCGGCCTTGGACTTCTTGGCCAGGTCCCAGACGATGAACGCCATGAACAGCACCAGGCCGGCGATCATCGCCGTCATCATCCATTCTTCAAATTTTTCGGGGCTCATTGGTCAACCTCGTACAGCGAAACGATTCAGGCCCGGTCGCGAACGACCAGGCTCGGATGCCGTGGAGGGCGAGGGATGCGGTTAGTAGTTATGCGAGCCGGCAGGCTCTTATGGGCGAAACCACGCGGGGCACAGCAAAGGCGGGGCGCATTATACGCGATGCCCGCCCCTGCGCGCTGCCACTCATTGGTTCAATTGCGCAGATGCCCCAGGGGCAGCTCGGTGCTGCTCAGCACCTGGTTGAGCACGAAGCTGGAGCGCACGCTGGTGACGCCTTCGATGCGGGTGAGCTGGCCCAGCAGGAACTGCTGGTAGTGGTCCATGTCCGGCACCACCACCTTGAGCTGGTAGTCCGCCTCCATGCCGGTCACCAGGCAGCACTCCAGCACCTCGGGGCACTGGCGGATCACCGACTGGAAGTGCTCGAAGCGCTCCGGGGTGTGGCGGTCCATGCCGATCAGCACGTAGGCGGTCAGGCTCAGGCCGAGCTTCTTGCGGTCCAGCAGGGCGACCTGGCGGATGATGTAGCCGTCGTCCTCCAGCTGCTTCACCCGGCGCGAGCAGGGCGAGGGTGACAGGCCGATGCGCTCGGCCAGCTCCTGGTTGGAGATGCGGGCGTCGCGCTGCAATTCGGCGAGGATCTTCAGGTCGTAGCGATCGAGTTTTTCCATTTCAGGCGCCGTTTTATTTTTGATTGCTGATTGTCTGCTGATTTTGGTGAATCGTTGCGCAGATGATAGTTAAGTCAGCAATCTTCGCAATCCTCTGTCGCGCTGCCCGACGTAAGATTCTCTCCAGTTTCACGGCCCGGACACATGTCCAACCGACCCGCCCAATCAGGTGCGTCGGCGCCGCCGAACCCACCGGTTCGAGCAGGCCCCCGGGTCCGCACTGCCCAACCAGGCAGGCGACGAAAGCAGCGACACAATCGCCAGCACAGGACGAATTACCCCGAGAGGAGGCCCATGGAACGGGCCTCCTTTTTTTATGCCTGCAGTTTGGGGATGGAGATGGGCCGCTGGTGCAGCGAGGCCGTCTAGTGGCCCTGGACCACCTCGATGGGGTCGGCGTGGACCAGCACGTCGGCGCGCGGGTAGGCGTCGCGGATGGCGTCCTCCACCTGCACGCACAGCGCGTGGGCTTCGGACAGCGGCATCTCGCCGGGCAGCTCCAGGTGCAGCTGCACGTACCAGTGGTGGCCGGAGACGCGGGTGCGCAGGTCATGGGCGCCGAGCACGCCGGGCACGCCACAGGCCAGCTGGTGCATGTGCTCGCCCACGTCGGGGTCGATCTCCTGGTCCATCAGCACGCCGATGGATTCCCGGGCGATGCCGATGGCGCTCCACAGGATGTAGGCGGCGATGCCCAGGCCGAACACCCCGTCCACCTGGTCCCAGCCCAGGCTGGTGAGCACCAGCGCCAGCAGGATGCTGCTGTTGAGCAGCAGGTCCGAGCGGTAGTGCAGGGAGTCGGCGCGCACGGCGGTGGAGTGGGTGATGCGGATGACGTGCCGCTGGAAGGCCAGCAGCGCAATGGTCAGCACCAGCGACAGCAGCATCACCGCGATGCCCAGCGCCTGGGCGCCGAGGGGCTGCGGGTCGCGGATCTGCTCCACCGCCTGCACACCCACCAGCACGGCGCTGGCAGCGATGAACAGCGCCTGGGCCAGGCCCGCCAGGGATTCCGCCTTGCCGTGGCCGTAGTGGTGATCGTCGTCCGCCGGCTTCAGGGCGAAACGCACCGCCAGCAGGTTGAGGAAGGAGGCGGCGCTGTCCAGCATCGAATCGGTCAGGCCGGCCAGCAGGCTGACCGAGCCGCTCAGCCACCAGGCCACGGCCTTGGCCAGCACCAGGGTGAGGGCGACCGATAGGGAGGCTGCGGTGACCTGGCGCAGCAGGCGGGCGTGGTGTTCCGGTGTGGTCATGGCTGCTTCGGCGTGTAGTAGAGGAGGTCCAGGACCGGGGTTTCCAGGCCGAGGGCGCTCATGGCGGCGGTGACCTGGCCCCGGTGGTGGGTCCCGTGGTTGACCAGGTGGGCGAGGATCTCGGTGTGGCTGCGCTGGAAGCGCTCGCCGGCCTGGTTGCGGTACTCCAGGGGCGCCAGCAGGCCGTTGTCGTCCTGCCCCACCAGCCAGGCCCGCCACAGGCCCACGCCTTCGGCCAGCACGGCGGCCAGCCCGGCGCGGTCCGGCGCGGCCTCGGCATCCAGGCGCTCGAACGGGCGTGGCAGGTGCAGCACCCGGGCGAACCAGATGCGGTCGGCCACGGCGATGTGGTTCAGGGTGGTGTGGATGGAGCCGAAGAACAGCCCGCAATCCGCGCGGTAGCGGGCCTCGTCGAGGCCCTCCAGGCTCGCCAGCAGACGCCGGTTGGCCCACCCGTGGTAGGCCAGGAGCCGGTCGTGGTGGCTGGCGAGGGCGCGCATGTCAGGCCGCCGGGGCCAGGCCGTAGGCGGCCAGCTGTTCCAGGCTGCCGGCGTGGCGGATCAGGCGCGGGTCGTCCAGCGGCAGGTTGCGGCCGGTGTCCTGCTCGATGATCGCCTTCAGGCGGGCGTTGTCGACCTGGCCGTCGCTGCCGATGGCCTCGCGCAGGCGCTCGGGGGCGACGTGGGCGGTCTCGTTTCCCGGCAGGTAGATGGCGCCGGTGGCGAAGTCCACGCCGAAGGCGATCAGGCCGGGGATCACGTAGAACAGCACACCGATGGCGTTCAGCGCGGCCACCACCGGGTCGATCTTGCCTTCGATCTGGCCACGGCGATCCGGGAAGAACAGCGTGCCGCAGGCGGTCAACTGGGTCAGCAGCGCGGCGGCGACGGCGCCGCCGATCAGGCGGGTTTTCAGGCGCATATACGGCTCCATGCAGAAAAATGGCGTCACTATACCAAGGCGTTCGGGGCAAAACCTGAAGCACACCTGAGACCACACGAAAGGGCTGGCGGTTCGCCGCTATAATCGCCGCCCTGCGTTGGAGCCCCCATGAATCCACTCCCCATCGATGCCGTACTGCCCGCCCTGCGCGAGGCATTGGCCGGTCGCCACGAGGCGGTGCTCGAAGCCCCGCCCGGCGCGGGCAAGACCACCCGCGTCCCCCTTGCCCTGCTGGACGAGCCCTGGCTCGCCGGGCAGACCATCCTCATGCTGGAGCCGCGCCGGCTGGCCGCCCGCGCCGCCGCCGAGCGCCTGGCCGCCGAGCTGGGCGAGGGCGTCGGCGAGCGGGTGGGCTACCGCATCCGCCTGGAGTCGAAGGTCGGCCCGCGCACCCGCATCGAGGTGGTGACCGAAGGCATCCTCGCCCGGCGCCTACAGGACGACCCGGCGCTGGAGGGCGTCGGCCTGGTGATCTTCGACGAATTCCATGAGCGCAGCCTGGATGCCGACCTGGCCCTGGCGCTGACTCTCAACGGCCGCGCGCTGCTGCGCGATGAGCCGCTGAAGGTGCTGCTGATGTCCGCCACCCTGGAGGGCGAGCGCCTGTCGCGGCTGCTCGACGACGCCCCGGTGGTGCGCAGCGAGGGCCGCATGCACCCGGTGGAGGTGCGCTGGGGGCGCGCCAGCCAGCCGGGCGAGCACCTGGAGCCCCGGGTGGTGCAGACCGTGCTGCAGGCCCTGGCCGACGAGCCCGGCAGCCTGCTGGTGTTCCTCCCCGGGCAGGGCGAGATCCGCCGGGTGGCCGAGCAGCTCGGCGAGGCCCTGGCCGGGCGTGACGACATCCTCCTCTGCCCGCTGCACGGCGAGCTGGACCTGGCCGCACAGCGCGCCGCCATCGAGCCGGCGCCGGCCGGCACGCGCAAGGTGGTGCTGGCCACCAACATCGCCGAGACCAGCCTGACCATCGACGGCGTGCGCGTGGTGGTGGACGCCGGCCTGGAACGGGTGCCGCGTTTCGACCCGGCCAGCGGCATGACCCGCCTCGACACCCAGCGCATCGCCCGCGCCTCCGCCATTCAGCGCGCCGGCCGTGCCGGCCGCCTGGAGCCCGGCGTGTGCTACCGGCTGTGGTCGGAGACCCAGCACGACCAGCTGCCGGCCTACGGCACTGCGGAAATCCTCCAGGCCGACCTCACCGGCCTGGCCCTGCAACTGGCGCGCTGGGGCGTGGAGCCTGGCGAGCTGGCCTGGCTCGACCTGCCGCCGGCGGCGGCCTACGCCCAGGGCCGCGACCTGTTGCAGCGGCTGGGTGCCCTGGACGGGCAGGGCAGCCTGACCCGCCACGGCCAGGCCATGGCCGAGCTGCCGGCCCACCCGCGCATCGCCCACCTGCTGCTGCGCGGCCAGGCCCTCGGTCTGGGCGCGCTGGCGTGCGACGTGGCGGCGTTGCTGGGGGAGCGCGACATCCTCCGTGGCGGCGGCGCCGACCTGCACAGCCGCCTGGCCCTGCTGGCCGGCGAAAGCCCGGCTGCACGTGGCGCCCGGGGCGGCGTGCAACGTGCCCGGCAGCTGGCCCGGCAGTTCCGCAGCTACCTGCGCGGGCAGCCCGCCGAGGCCGTGGCCGATCCCGATCATCCGCGCTGGCTGGGCTGCCTGCTGGCCTTCGCCTACCCCGACCGCGTGGCCCAGCAGCGGCGCGCGGGCGGGGGTGAATACCGCCTGGCCAATGGCCGCGCGGCGCTGTTCACCGAACCCGATGCGCTGATGAAGTGCCCCTGGCTGGTGATCGCCGACCTCGGCAGCCGCCAGGGTCAGCGGGAGGAGCGCATCTACCTGGCCGCCGAGCTGGACCCGGCGCTGTTCGAGGGGCCGCTGGCCGAACAGGTCGGCACCCTGGACGTGCTGGACTGGGACGAACGCGAGGGTGTGATGCGCGCCGAACGCCAGCGCCGGGTCGGCGAACTGGTGCTGGCCCGCGAGCCCCTGGCCGGGCTGGACGAAGCCGCCCGCACCCGCGCCCTGGTGGCCCTGGTGCGGCGCAAGGGCCTGGAGCTGCTGCCCTGGACCCCGGAGCTGCGCCAATGGCAGGCGCGCATCGCCCTGTTGCGCCGGCTGGACCTGGCCGAGCGTGGCAGCAGCGACTGGCCGGATGTCAGCGATGCCGCCTTGCTGGCGAGCCTGGACGACTGGCTCGGCCCCTGGCTGGGCAAGGTCAACCGCCTGGCCCACTTCGCCAACCTGGACCTGGCCGGCATCCTCACCGGCCTGCTGCCCTGGCCCTTGCCCCAGCGCCTGGACGAACTGGCCCCGCGCACCCTGGCGGTGCCCTCGGGCTCGTCGATCCGCCTGGACTACAACGAGGAGCCGCCGGTGCTTGCCGTGCGCCTGCAGGAGCTGTTCGGCCTGGCCGACACCCCGCGCATTGCCGGTGGCCGCCAGGTGGTGAAGCTGCACCTGCTGTCCCCGGCGCACCGCCCGGTGCAGGTCACCCAGGACCTGGCGAGCTTCTGGCGCACCACCTACGCGGATGTGAAGAAGGACCTCAAGGGGCGCTACCCCAAGCACTACTGGCCTGACGACCCGCTGGTGGCCGAGCCGACCGCGCGCGCCAAGCCCCGGCGCTGATCAGGGCGCGGCGGGTGGCAGCAGCACCCGCAGCACCAGCGGCAGGTGATCGGCGATGCGCCGGGTGTCCGCGTTGCGCACCCGCGCATCCAGCAATGCCAGGCGCGGGCTGTGCAGCAGGTAGTCGAGGGTTTCGCCGCTGCCGCCGTCCGGCTGCGGGAAGCGGGTCGACCACTGCCCGTCGCTGTCGGCCTGGCTGGCCTGGCGCGACGGCACCAGCGGGTAGCGGTTCCACAGCGGCTCCAGTGCATCGCGCTCGCCCTGTCGACGTACCGCCGGCGGTGGCGCCTGGTTGAGGTCGCCGCCCAGTACCCAGGGCTGCTGCCGGTTCTCCAGCTCATCCAGCACGCTACGAACCATGGCCACCTGCCGGTCCGGCCGCGTGGCGTCGCCCTGGCCGTCGTCCAGGTGGGTGGTGAGCAACGCCAGGCGGCCGCCGCCCTGGACCGCCACGTGGCCCAGCAGCAGCGCTGCCTTGGGCCCGAACAGGCCGCCGGCCTCGGGCAGTTGCAGCCGCTCCGCGGCGTCCAGGCGAACCCGGCTGAGCATGACCAGCTGGGTGCCGACGCTGCCCAGCACGGCGGGGTCGGGCACGAAGGCGGCCTTCCAGTAGAAGGTCCGTGTGCTGCAGGGGTAGAGGTCGGCGAGGCGCTCGGCGAGCAGGGCGGCCTGGTCCTGGTAGGCGCTGGCGCGGGCGCCGTCCTGCAGCTCCTGCAGCAGCACCACGTCGGCCTGCTCGTCGCGGATCACCCGCACCGCCTCGTCCAGGCTGTAGGCCAGGTCGGCGGGTGTCAGGTGGTGGGTGGCGTCGTCGCGGTCGGTGAGGTCGTGGGCGAAGGTGAGGCGGGTGCCGGCCAGGGCCTGGAGGTTCCAGGTCATCACCTTCACGGCCTGGCCCTGTCGCAGCGGCGGGGTGTCGGCGCTGCAGGCCACCGGCAATGCCTCGCGCGGGGCGGGGTGCCAGGTCAGTACATAGGCCAGCGCCGCCAGGCCGACGCTGACGACCAGCAGGCAGAGCAGGAGACGGCGCAGGAGGGTGGGCATCGGTCCGGGCTGGCTGGGCATGAGCGGGGCAGCATACCCGAGGCCCGTCCGGCGGCCCAGCGAAGCGAAGGCCAGCGGCTATGCTTCAGGGTGCCCAGGCCGCTGTGCAGCGGCCGATCGGGCCGGCCGGAGGTTATCCTCCAGCATTCGAGGCCGAGCCGAACGGCAAGGGAATTGCAGGCTTTGCCGCTGCGTTCGTTCCCGGGAGCCGGCATGCGCAAGTTCGTTTCACCCTTCCTCGCCATGAGCCTGGCCCTGTTGCTGGCCGGCCCGCTGCTGGCCGACGAGCCGCCGCCGTTGCGGGTGATGACCGATTACTGGCCGCCTTTTCGCATCGAAGGGGAGAACGGGCGCATCACCGGCCTGGACATGGACCTGCTGGCAGAACTCGAGCGGCGCACCGGGCTGCACTTCGAGGTGCAGCGTGCGCCCTGGGCCCGGGGCCTGGCGGCGCTGCAGGGTGGCACCGCCGACCTGATGACCGGGCTGGCGCGTACCCCGGAGCGTGAGCGCTACATCGACTACCTGGCCCAGCCTTACTACGCCTGCGCGCCGCGCCTGTATGCCTCGCCGGAGGTGGCGCCGCGCATCCGCCACTACGCGGACCTCAAGGGCCCCACCATCGGTTTCGTGCTGGAGTCCGCCTACTTCGAGCCCTTCGACTCGGACCGGAACCTGGCCAAGTTCGGCGTGAACAACGAGGCGCAGCTGCTGCAGATGCTTGCCCTCGGGCGCCTGCAGGTGGTGATCGGCACCGATTGCCAGGTGGACTACGAACTGCGTGACCCGCACCTGGCCGGGCGCATCCTGCGCACCGCCTACCAGCCCGAGGCACGCACCGAGCTCTACATCGGCTTTTCCCGCCAGCGGCCATTGACGGCGGAGCGCCAGCGCATTGCCAAGGCACTGGAGCAGATGCAGGCAGAGGGCTGGATACAGCGGGCGGCGATGCGCTACCAGCCGCCCCGGGAGTGAAGGCTCAATCCACCACCAGTTCGAAGTCCTGGCTGAGGTCCCAGAACGTCGCTTCCACCTTGTGCCCGTCCAGGTCGCGGACGAAGCAGCCGTAGTAGGGCGCGCCGTATTCCTCGCGCGGGCCCGGCGCGCCGTCGGGGCGGGCACCGGCGGCGACGGCGGCCTGGTAGAAGGCGTCCACCGATTCACGGTCCGGGGCGAAGAAGCCGATGTGGGTGCCGTTGCCGACGCTGGCCGGGGCGCCGTTGTAGGGGCGTTGTATCCAGAACTCCGGGTACTCGCGGCCGTAGGCCACCGCCCCAGGGTGCTCGACGACACGGCGGCAGCCGAGGGTGGCCAGCACCCGGTCGTAGAAGGCGACGGCACGGTCGAAATCGTTGCTGCCCAGGGATACGTGGGAAAGGATGCTCGGGTTGCTTTCCATGGCGGGTTCTCCTTCAGGGGACCCACCGAGCCTAGCAGGCGGTTGAAAAGCCAACGGCGTCGAAACGCTCTCTGCGGCCGTTCCCGCTTTGTACCGGCGCGCTTTTCAACGGCCTGCGAACGGGGTTCAGCGTTCCGCTGCCGGCTCTGCCAGAAGGCTGAACAGCCGGTACATCAGCACGCTGGCGAACAGCTGCAGGCCCGCGTCGAGGCAGTCGGCCAGCAGGCTGCCGAGGGGATCGGGGTGTTCGCCGAGCTGTGCGCCGACCCACCACTCGAAGCCCCACATCGGCCCCACTGCCAGCAGCAGGCAGCAGAAGACGGTGACGAAGTGGCCGCCGGTCATGCGGTAGCTCTCCTTCATGGCCTCCATGGGGGCGAGGCCGTTGATCACCAGCAGCAGTTCGGCAAAGGCCAGACGGCTCATGATCCACAGCCCCGGCAGGATCATCAGCGACAACCCGAGCATCACCAGCAACGTGGTGAAGGCCGCCAGCACCGCGTAGCCTGGCCAGCGCCACAGGGCCATGGCCCAGAGCTGCTGGCGGCGCAGGCGCAGGCCGCTGCTGCGGCTGTCGACGAAGAGGATCAGCGCACCGGTGTACATCGGGTAGAAGAACAGCCGGATCAGCAGCTGCGCCGCCGCCGGTGTCGGGCCTTCGAACCACAGCGCGGCCAGTTGCTGGACCAGCGCCTCAAGCAGGATGAACGGCAGGCAGAGCAAGGCGATCTGGCTGGCATGCCGGCTGAAGAAGTAGCAGGAGTCGCGCAGCAGGAGGAGGGGATTCATCGACGGGCGCCAATAATTCAGGGCTGTAAACGAACTCTAGACGATGCCCGGCAACGTCTCAAAAACGCGCTGGCACGCTGCTTTGGCGCCGTCGTCGCCAGGCCAGCCAGAGGGCGCTCGCCAGCAACCCCAGCTCCAGGAGGAAGGACGGGTGGAGGATGAAGTTCAGCCACCAGGGCGAGTAGCGTGCTGTCACGGTGGCCAGGGCGAAGGGCTGGTCGACCCACGGCGCCAGCCACCAGATGTCGCCCACCACGCTGTCCAGCATCAGGTGCACGCAGCCGTTGAGGCTGAACAGCACCGCCAGGGCTGGCCAGCGAGCCTGAGGGGCGCGGCTCCAGGCGAGCACCGCCAGCGCCAGCAGGCTGAACCAGACCACCGGCCAGTGGCTCCAGTAGCGGTGGTGATGCTGTTGGCCGCCGTCCACCAGGTGGAAATAGAGCATGTCCAGGTCGGGGGCGAAGGCCCCCAGCAGGGCGGTGCCCAGCCACAGGCGGGGGCTGCAGGCGAGAGGGCGCAGGCGCTCCAGGGCCACGCCCAGCAGGTAGCCGGTAGGCAGGTGGGCGACGATCATGCGCCCAGCTCCGCCAGCAGGGTGGCGCAGTCCAGCACCCGGCCGTACTCCCCGGCGAGGTTGGCCATGGCCATGTCGTGCACCTCTTCGGCGGTGCGCGGCCGGCCGGACCAGTCGGGCTTGGCGAAGGTGTAGCAGGCGTCGCTGACCACCGTGGCGGCGAAGCCCAGGCAACTGGCGCTGCGGGCCGTGGCTTCCACCGAGTTCTCGCTGGCGACGCCGACCACCACCACCGCGCGCAGCCCGCGCACGTGCAGCCAGCGTTCCAGCTGGCTGTGGCTAAACGCATCGGTGACGTTCTTTTCCAGCACGGCTTCGTCCGCGCGGGGCTCGAAGGCGTCCTGGAAGCGCGCGCCGTCCTGGCCGGGAGCGAACACCGAGGCCGGGTCGCGGGAGATGTGGCGGATGTGCACCAGCGGCCAGCCGCGTTGGCGCCACAGGGCCAGGAGTTCGGCCATGCGGGCTTCGGCTTCAGGGTGGTTGCGGGGCGTGGCGACCCGCCGGATACCGCGTTGCTGGTCGATGATGAGCAGGGCTGCCGGGGTGTGCATGGGTGTGCCGTCCGTTGCGTGGCGAGAGGGGCGATTCTGCCCGCGCCTATGGGCGCCGTCAGCCCCCGGTGCACAGGCTGGGGCCAACTCGGCAGGCGCGAGGGCGCCGGGGGCTGGCATACTGCCGCCCTTGCCGCTGTTCACCGAGGTTCCCCGTGAAGAAGATCGCCCTGTTCGCCGATGTGCAGAACCTCTACTACACGGTGCGCCACGTCTACGGCTGCCACTTCAACTACGGCGCCCTGTGGCGCAGCCTGTCGGAGCAGGGCTGCCTGGTGGAGGCCACCGCCTACGCCATCGACCGTGGCGACCCGCGCCAGCGGCAGTTCCAGCAGATCCTCCGCAACCTGGGCTTCCAGGTCCGCCTCAAGCCCTTCATCCAGCGTGCCGACGGCTCGGCCAAGGGCGACTGGGACGTGGGCATCACCATCGATGTGCTGGACGCCTGCGACAGGGCGGACTGCATCGTGCTCGCCTCCGGCGATGGCGACTTCGACCTGTTGCTGGAGCGCGTCCGCAACCGTGGCCTGGAGGCCGTCGCCTATGGCGTGCCCGGCCTCACCGCGCAGTCACTGGTGCGCGCCGCCAGCCACTACGTGCCGATCGACGGCGACTTGCTGCTGCGCTGAGCCTCCGCCGCCTTGCGCCGGGTCGGTTCGGCACGCGGGGCCTGCACCTGCAGGGGCGCGGGGATGCGCTGCTCGAACGGGGTGGAGAGGATCAGCGAGGTCTTGCTGGCGCCGTACTGGCTGAGGTGGTCGAGCAGGTCCTGCAGCTCCGGCATCGAGGCCACGGCAGCCTTCATCAGCACGCAGGCATCCCCGGTGATGCGGTGGCACAGGGCGATCTGCGGGATGCGTGCCAGGGCTTCGAGGGTGCGCTTGGATTCGTGGTCGGTCAGGCGCAGTTCGATGACGCACTCGATGGGCAGGCCGACCTTCGCCAGGTCCACCGAGGCGTGGTAGCCGGTGATCACCCCGGCGCTTTCCAGCTTGGCCACCCGGTCCGCGACGGCGGGGGCGGAGAGGTTCACCCGCCGGCCCAGCTCGGCGAAGGTGGCGCGGCCGTTCTCCATCAGGGCGGCGAGCAGCAGGCGGTCGTACTTGTCCATGGGGGCTCCGGGTGCTTCTGTGGAAAACAAGGCCGATAGACGCAATTGCCTTTTTTTCAAAGGTTCATACCCCATACAAGAAGGTTTGTCTTCTTATTGGGGCGCTAGAGCCTTGCATAGAATAGGCGACCCTGTCATCGGAACGACGAGTCCTGCCATGTCTTCGCGCGCATCGCCGCTGTTGCTGATCGCCTCCTTCTTCGCCCTCTACGTCATCTGGGGCTCCACCTACCTGGCCATCCGCATTGGCGTGGAGTCCTGGCCGCCGCTGCTGATGGCCGGCGTGCGCTTCGTCATCGCCGGCGGGCTGCTGTTCGCCTGGCTGCGCTGGCGCGGTGCGCCGATGCCGAGCCGGCGCGAGTGGAAGGCCGGCGCGGTGATCGGTGTGCTGCTGCTGAGCTGTGGCAACGGTGGCGTGACCCTGGCCGAGCACCTGGGCGTGGCCTCCGGTGTGGCGGCGTTGGCGGTGGCGACGGTGCCGCTGTTCGCCCAGGTGTTCGGGCTGATCTGGGGCCAGCGCACCAGTGGCCTGGAATGGGCCGGCATCGCCCTGGGCCTGGTGGGCATTGCCCTGCTCAACCTGGGCTCCAACCTGCAGGCGAGCCCCCTGGGGGCGGCGCTGATCCTCTTTGCGGCGGCCAGCTGGTCTTTCGGCTCGATGTGGAGCAAGCAACTGCCGCTGCCCGCCGGCCCCATGGCCAGCGCGGTGGAGATGCTCGCCGGTGGCGTCGCCCTGTTGCTGGGCAGCGCGCTGAGCGGCGAGCGCATGACCAGCCTGCCCACGCCGGCCGGCTGGGGAGCACTGGCCTACCTGGTGGTGTTCGGCTCGATCATTGCCTTCAGCGCCTACCTCTACCTGCTCAAGCACGTGCGCCCGGCCGCGGCCACCAGCTACGCCTACGTCAACCCGGTGGTGGCGGTGCTGCTGGGGGTGAGCTTCGCCGGCGAGCATATCGGCGCCGAGGAGGGGCTGGCGATGCTGGTGATCATCAGCGCGGTGGTGCTCATCGGTCTGCCCCAGTGGCGTCCGTCCCGCGCCAGCGCCCGGGCCTGAGTGCTGCGGCACGCCGGGCGCCAGCCCAGCGTGCCGGCGAGGCCGCAAGGCCCTAGAATGTCGGCTTTCCATCCTGCCGGCTGTTTTCCATGACCTTTGCATCCCTTGGCCTGATCGAACCCCTGCTGCGCGCCCTCGACGGGCTCGGCTACCAGACCCCTTCACCGGTCCAGGCCGAGGCGATACCCGCCGTGCTCAAGGGGCGCGACCTGATGGCCGCGGCCCAGACCGGCACCGGCAAGACCGCCGGCTTCGCCTTGCCGCTGCTGCAGAAGCTCACCCAGGAAGGCCCCCAGGTGGCGGCCAACTCGGTGCGCGCCCTGGTGCTGGTGCCCACCCGCGAGCTGGCCGAGCAGGTCCACCAGAGCCTCCAGGCCTACGGCCAGCACCTGCCCCTGCGCACCTACGCGGTGTACGGCGGGGTCAGCATCAACCCGCAGATGATGAAGCTGCGCAAGGGCATCGACCTGCTGGTGGCCACCCCGGGCCGCCTGCTCGACCTGTACCGGCAGAACGCGGTGAAGTTCAGCCAGCTGCAGGCGCTGGTGCTGGACGAGGCCGACCGCATGCTCGACCTGGGCTTCGCCCGTGAGCTGGACGAACTCTTCGTCGCCCTGCCGCGCCGCCGGCAGACCCTGCTGTTCTCCGCCACCTTCTCCGACGCCATCCGCCAGATGGCCCGCCACCTGCTGCGCGACCCGCTGAGCATCGAGGTCAGCCCGCGCAACGCAGCAGCCCGCAGCGTGCGCCAGTGGCTGGTGCCGGTGGACAAGAAGCGCAAGACCGAACTCTTCCTGCACCTGCTGGAGCAGCACCGCTGGCGCCAGGTGCTGGTGTTCGCCAAGACCCGCAAGGGCGTCGACCAACTGGTGGAGGTGCTGCACGCGCGCGGCATCGCCGCCGATTCGATCCACGGCGACAAGCCCCAGCCCTCGCGCCTGCGGGCCCTGGAGCGGTTCAAGGCCGGGGAGGTGGACGTGCTGGTGGCCACCGACGTGGCGGCCCGTGGCCTGGATATCCACGACCTGCCCCAGGTGGTGAACCTGGACCTGCCCATCGTCGCCGAGGACTACGTCCATCGCATCGGCCGTACCGGGCGTGCCGGGGCCACCGGTGAGGCGGTGTCGCTGGTGTGCGCCGACGAGGTGGAGCTGCTCTCGGCCATCGAGGTGCTGATCCGCCAGACCCTGGAGCGCCGCGAGGAGCCAGGGTTCGAGCCGGACCACCGGGTGCCGGTCACCGACGCCAGCGGCGCCATCCTGAAGAAGCCGAAGAAACCCAAGAAGCCCAAGGAGCCGGCGGCCGGTGGCAAGCCCGCGCGCCTGGGCAACTGGATCGACAGCGAGAAGCCCAAGGTCAAGGCGGTGCGCAAGAGCCCCGGCTTCTCCCGTGGCAAGAAGGGCTGAACCGCTTCGGCGTAGTACCCCGGTTCGCCGGGGTATTGCGTTATCGCCAATTGGAATTTGAGCGCGCTGCTCAATAACCGATCAACCCGCTCCAGCCCCCGCCGTGCCTGGCTCCGCCTAGCCTTTCCACGAGTTATCCACAATCCGTTCCACAGGAAATGGGGGCAGAAAACACCCCCTGCGGCATCCCGCCGCTCTAGTTCGCGGCCTTGAAACGCGACGGCGGGTATTGCCTTTTCCCGCGTCTGATGGCAGGCGCCGGTTCGTCGACAATCCCCTGGGAAATTTCCCTTTTACGTGGGCTGTACGAATTCTGCTCGCTGGCTTGAATGCCAGTATTCATGGGGCTTGCAGGCAGTTCTCTACGAGTTGTCCACAGGCTCCTCCACAGTTTTTGTGGGCAGCTGCAGGCTTGCCTGGAGCCGGTTGATCTGTTAGCCGGCAGGCGATTCCGCGGTTTCGGATTTGTACGAAAAATGATCAGTTTAGGCGGGGGCCGGCCCCTGCTGGGGCCGGGCTCGGCATCCACCCGCTGTCCACAAGGTTATCCACAGGTTCTGTGAATAGTCGGGCTCAGGCCTCGCCGCCCTTGCTGGCACGCAGGGCAGCCGCCTGCAGCTTGTAGCGGGCCACTTCGGTGACGTCGTAGATGACGATGCACAGGTGGTCCACCTGGCCGTTGGCGCCCCCCAGGGGGAGCAGGGTGACGTTCTGGTACATGAAGGCTTCCTCGCCGGTGATCGGCTGGTAGTTGTCGAAGCGCATCAGGTACGGGCGTTGTTCCCACAGGCTGAAGGCCCGGGTGCCCAGTTGCACCACGCTGTCCACCTTGCGCCGCAGCCAGGTCTCGTCGATCTCGGCGAACAGCTCGAACAGCGGCTTGCCGTGGACCTCGTCGGGGCCGAGGCCGGAGTGGTTTTCCATGAAGCTGTTCCACACCTCGACGCGGTACTGGCGGTCCACCACCACCACGCCGACGTCGATGCATTGGACGATGTCCAGCAGCCAGTGGATTTCCTTGATATCGATCTGTGCCGGCATGGGTCAGTCCATCAGGTAGCGGATCTTGTGGGTGAGGCGCGGGATGGCCTCTTCGGTGAACAGCACCAGCAGGTCGAAGTGGATGTCGTGGCCCTCCAGGCTGTAGCTGATCTCCACCGCCAGGGTCTTCTTCCAGCGGCTGCGGTTGAGCTGGATCAGCCGCTCGATGGAGGCGTGCTGGCCCAGCAGCTGCGGGTGGCCCTGGGAGAAGCGCACGTCGATCTGCTCGGCGATGCCCGCCAGGCAGGCGCCGATGAGGATGCTGGCGAGGTCCAGCAGCATCTCCGAGGTCTCGTTGTCGTCGGCCGGCTGCCAGCGCAGCAGGCGCGCCATGTCGGCGATCTCCGAGTCGTGGAACAGCAGCAGCGCCTCGCCGGCGATGGCGTCGCCGATGAAGCCCTGGCACACCGCGCTCAGCCGCTCGCCGCGCTGGGCATCGGCCAGGGTCATGTGCAGTTCGCTGACTTCGAAGATGTTCACGTTGGGCACCGGCAACTGCACGAACACCCCGAGCACCTTGGCCAGCAGCGCGGCGGCGCGGCCCATGGCGACGTTGGTCACCTCGCGCAGGGCGTCGCGGAAGTTGACCTTCAGCGACAGCTCTTCGCGGGGCGGCAGGTCCACCGGCGGGGCGTCGTCGGCCGGCGGGCGCATCAGCCCCAGGCGCAACAGGGTGGCGCGCAGTTCGTCGGGGTCGGCGGGCTTCTTGATGAAGGCCAGCGCGCCGAGTTCCATCACCCGCCGCTGGGCTTCGTCCTGGATGTCGCCGGACACCACCACCACGCGGGCCTTGAGGCCCTCCGCGCGGAGCTGGGCGAGTACCTGGTAGCCGTCCATCACCGGCATCGTCAGGTCGAGCAGCACCACCAGGCCGAGGCCCTGGCGGATCGCGGCCATGGCTTCTTCCCCGTGGTTGGCCTGGGTGATGGACACCGGCCATTCCGGGGGCAGCGCGCGGATCAATTGCTTGCGCGCCATCATCGAGTCGTCGCAGACGAGAAGGGGGATCACTGAGCGGTTCCGCCGTGGACTGCTGGGAGGTGAAAGCAAGCATAGACGCTGTGAGGAGCGCCCCGGAAGCCGTCTTGCACCTTCTCTGTGGGGTGTTCTTCAGCGCGCGTCGAGGGGGCGCACCATGAAGCGGTGGGCAGCGATGCCGGGCACGCCGGACGGGCGCTCCAGCATCACCCGAAAGCCCAGGCGCTCGTACAGCGCCTGAGCGCGGGGATTGGCGGCGGAAACGTCCAGCGCCGCGCGGTGGTAGCCCTCCAGGCGGCCCAGGTGCAGCAGGTGGTCGATCAGCTGGCGGCCGATGCCCTGGCCAGTGAGGTCGTCGGCCACGCCCAGGTGGGCGAGGTAGCAGGCGTCGCGCGGTGGTGGCTGGATCACCTGCTCCAGCTGCAGGCCCCGGCGGATCACCGCCAGGGCGCCCAGGTGGTAGAAGCCGAGGATCTGGCTCAGCGCCGCCAGGCTGTTGGCGAGGTTGCGGGCGCCGCTGAAGGCCGCGCCGGTGGCGACGATGCGCCCGTCCAGCTCGCCGACCCAGTGCAGGTCATGGCCGAACTCGCCGGCCGGGCGGGCCAGCGTCCAGCGCAGGAAGTCGAGCGCGTGGCGCTTGCCGTGGCTGAAGGCGTAGTCGAAGGCGGCCGGGCCCGAGCGGTAGACCAGCGGGGCGATGGCGGGGGCATCAGCGGCGACGGCGGGGCGGAAGATCAACGGCATGGTGACTTCGACTGCGCGGGGGAGAGGCGAAATCTAGCACGATGGTTCCGTTTTCCAAGTGGCCGTCACGCCGGGGCGTCGATCCCCAGCCAGTCCAGCATGCCCAGGCCAGCACGCCGGCCGCTGGCGAAGCAGGCGGTGAGCAGGTAGCCGCCGGTGGGGGCCTCCCAGTCGAGCATCTCCCCGGCGCAGAAGACCCCGGGCAGGTCCTTCAGCATCAGGCCCTCGGTCAGCGCCTCGAACGGCACGCCGCCGGCGGAGCTGATGGCCTCGTCCAGCGGGCGCGGGCGCACCAGGGTGAGGGGCAGGCGCTTGATCACGGCGGCCAGGCGCGCCGGGTCCTGGAAATCCGCCTGGCTGGACAGTTCCCGCAGCAGGCTGGCACGGGCGCCGTCCAGGCCCAGCTGGCTGTGCAGGTGCTTGGCCATGGAGCGTGAACCCCGGGGGCGGGCGAGGGCGGCGCGGACTTTTTCCACAGGCTGGTTGGGCAGCAGGTCGAGGTACACCGTGGCCTGGCCATCCCGGTTGATGCGCTCGCGGATCGCGGCAGACAGGGCATAGACCAGGCTGCCCTCGACGCCCTGCTCGGTGAGCACGAATTCGCCCTGGCGCGGCGGCGTGTCGTCCAGGGCCATGGCCACCGGCTTGATCGGCGCGCCGGCGAACTTCTCCTTCAGCAGCGCGCTCCAGCCCGCCACCTCGAAACCACAATTGCTCGGCTGCAGGCGCCGCACCGGCACGCCACGGGCTTCCAGCAGCGGCACCCAGGCCCCGTCCGAACCCAGCCGTGCCCAGCTGCCGCCGCCCAGGGCCAGCAGGCAGGCGCTGGCCTCGACGTGGACTTCCCCGTCCGGCGTGGCCAGGCGCAGCGCACCGCCCTCGGCCCAGCCGAGCCAGCGGTGCCGCGTGTGGACCTGCACCCCCAGCTCGCGCAGGCGCTTGAGCCAGGCCCGCAGCAGCGGTGCGGCCTTCATGTCCGTGGGGAACACCCGCCCGGACGTCCCGACGAAGGTGTCGATCCCCAGGCCATGGATCCACCCCCGCAACGCCTCGGCATCGAACCCTTCCAGCAGGGCGGCCACCTCGCCCCGCCGCTCACCATAACGCCCCAGGAAGGGGGCCAGCGGCTCGGAGTGGGTGATGTTCATCCCGCCAACACCGGCCAACAGGAACTTGCGCCCCACCGACGGCATGGCGTCGTAGAGATCGACACGTACACCGGCACGGGCCAGGACTTCAGCGGCCATCAGGCCGGCAGGGCCGCCGCCGACAACGGCGACGCAGGGGAGGGGCTGGGTCATGAAAGGCAGGGGCTGATTGGAGTGGCGCGCATTCTAGCAGGAGTGATGGCTGGGGCGTTGGGGAGGGATGTCAGGGGCTAGTTCGAACAGCCCAGCGCGTTTTCTTCGTCACAGTTCAATACTTGAAACAAGGGGGTGAGATTGATGGTTATATCTTTAACGCACTCAATGTGTGTTGTTTTGTCAGGTTTTGATTGTGAGGATACGGTAATGCCTGATCGTACTTCCGGAGTTTCTTCCATGTTATAGCTGCTGTAAATCTCATAGCGGTAATCACCTCTTATGAAATTAATTCTGGCGTAGTCGACTCCGCTTCGGAAATAGTGATTGAACCAAAAAGGCTCGAAATGACGTTTCGAAGAAGCGCTGATGGTCAGTTCTGGCGTGTCGAGATTGCCGAAATAGTATGTGAGTGACGAGATTCTATTATTGATCTCCTTGCCACAAAGACTGATCAGTTTCGATCGTTTCGTTTTGCACGAAAAATATACTTTTTCCCCATTTGGACAGGCTGCCTTAGTGGCAGGGAGGATCTCTCCGTGAGCTGCATTGTTTAGGAAGGCAGCAGCTAAAAAGAGGGTGATAAGAAAATGAAATTTGATGTTCATGGGCTGGATTTAAGCGTGTCCTGTGATCTATTGAATGCGCGAGCTGGAATGAGGCTGTCTTTTTTACGGGCTCTCATGGATTGTATATAAATCAGATAGTGCTCTTTTGCTTTCGTGCTATTGCCCTCGCTCCATAGGGAATCCGCTAAATTAAGATGCGCTACTGTACGGTTGGGCTCTGTTTCCAATATTTTTTCCAGTAACCAAATGGCTTCTCGGTGGTAGCCCGCCTGTTGCCAGTAGTAGGCAATGTCGTTGAGTATTTGCTGATTTGCCTTCAGGCTCTTCTGTTCAATTCGTGCGCGTATAAATGCTGATCTGGGGAAGTCTTTTAATCCATCGGGCGTTGCTGCGAGCGTTTTGGTTTGATCTAGGAAAGCTTGCAGAATCACCTGTTCAGAATCTGTATCCAAGGCATCCAGTTTTTTTCTGACTTCGTTGCAAGACGCTGAGTGACAATTAACCAGTTCAGCGTTCAGTCTGCTTGCTCGGTAACAATATGGAGGGGAAGGATTGAGGCCGGGGCTCGGTATTTTATCTAGGATTACTAAATCTGTTGCAGCGTCCAACGTTTCGCACAGTGGCGTGGGGCCGAACAGATCGGGTATCTGGTTGTTGAACGCAATGATATCCGAGCGTCTAATTATTTTGCTGGCTAGCACTTCCTGTATGTAAAACTGAGTGCTGCTTCTTCGAGCAATCCAGCCATGGTTATCTTGTGAAGTGCAGTTGCACTCGCACATGACTAGATAAGTATTCGAGTCCAGGTCTAGACGGATATTGCTAAGTAAGTTGGGCGGGCAGAAATGGCGTTCTGCAGAGAATGTACAGTCTCCATTGGGAGAACAGGTGATTTCTGGCAATTTTTCGGCGTAGGAAAAAAGCGGTGATAGGCTTATCGATAAAAAAATCACTCTGCGATTAATGGCTTTCATTGATGGGTAGTTTTTCTTTTTGCAAAAATATTCAGCTTTTATTCTAGGGTTTTTCAATTTTCGTGTTTTTGATCTGGCGTTGGCTGGTCAAAAAAAGCAAGCCTGGAAAGGCAGTTAGACGTCTCCTCGTCGTACAAAGCTCTGCTTAGTGTGCAGTTGACGTCTGCGTATTTTTTCCAATAGCTGTTCTTTTCTGCTCTTCTGATTATTTCTTCTTTCAGTTTTTCTTCGTCGAGGCTTTGGTTGTTTTGTATTGTATATTTTTTGAATTTTTTATAAGCGTGATTTATTCCGTGGTTGAGTAGTGTCTCAAGTTCAATTGTTCGGCTATCAGTAATGTCTGTTTCGCAGTTTTTCTTTTCTGCATAAGCTTCGTTTCCTGCGTGACTGCCATCAGGATATTTTCCCTCCGAGTCTGGTTGATACACTTGGCAGGTTTTGTCTCTATATGAAATCCAGAGTCTTTGTGATTTTATTAGGATTGCTTTGGATTTCTCAGGTATTGAAGCTAATAGTTGTTTGTATTTTTCATTGAGCTTTTTGTCAGACTCTCTTAGAAGAAAATCAGAGCAACTGTTGATGTCACGAGTGGTAATGCTGTTGCAGAATTCAGGCACAGTTGAGTGCGCATTGCTGCAGTAAATAGAGGCGATTATTGCAAGTGGCAATAATTTTTTCACATGGCTATCTTCATTATGTACAGTTTTCATGGTCTTCAAAGGAAATTGCCTTTCATTTGCCTCATTTGTCGTGCTGAATTATTTGCTCAAATAGTCAATGAGGATAATGAGTTTTTTAGTGTGAAAAACATTGTCGCCTTGTGATTTAGTAGGGGATGGATGTAGAAGTGCTATCTTTGGTTTGGAAATAATTGGCTTTTCTATGAGGGGAACTATTTAAAAATTCTCTTGTGTGGGAGGTTCGATAGGTTGGTTTAGGTGTTGGTCAAGGTATTTTTTGATGTCTCCTGCTGTCTTTAGTTTGAAATAGGTCTGCTCTCCTTCTTGATAGCCATCTAGGCCGCTCATGTTTGGGTTTAACTCTATTTCTTTGTTTGCGATAAGTCCGGATTTGGTCTTTTTATAGGCAAAAATCTGGTAGAGCTTTCCATATGTCCCAATCCCGCGACTATTAATTTCCCACGATATAATTGTAATGGCGTTTTTCTTATTGTGTATGTTATGGAAGAATAGTGTCTCAACTGATGGTGGGGAGCCAGCTATATAGTATCTGTCGATAATTGTTTCTTTTTCGCATTTTCCAAATTTCATTTTTGAGGTAATGAGATAAATAGGTTCGTTTGGGATTTTGGAATCGGAGAAATATATCTCTGAATCGTTATTAAGTTGGTTTTTGAATGGTCCATGCACTATGTTGTTCCTGTACTTACATAAGACGGTATCTGAAAGTGCTTCTGTTGAAAAAATAAATGATATAGGGAGGAGTAAGAGTCGGAGCATTCTAGGTCTCATGTAGGATGTTGAGGTAATGCATTAATCTGAACTTTAAAAAGTTGTAGCTTATTTAGTTTTGCAGTCAGCTCTTCTTTTTGCGCGTAGGGGGATTTTTTCTGATCTTCCAGTGTTCTCCATGTCTTCTATGTATTCGTGATAGAAGTGGCATGCGGTGTCTTTCATGTCTAACTCCCAATAGCCATCAGCAAGATTTATTTTGGTGACTATTCGATCAGGGAATTTTTGGTGGATTTTTTCCAAAAGCATTGTCGAGAGTACAGTGTTGCCGGCTTCTTGCATGTAAAAGGCGTAATTGTTCAGGAGCTCTACGTTTTGAGTTTTCAGGGTGGTACTTAGTTCGTAGACAAAATCCGGTGGGATGGGTTTTCTGTTGTCTTCGTCTGTTTTTGATGCTGTCTTGTAGAATAAGGAGTCTTTTTTTTCTAAGGTTAGTGCTTTTTTTAAGAGTGCTATGTCTTCATCTATCGCTGCCGCCTGTTGTTGTTTGCCCTGTGCTTGATAGGTGGGGGCTTTTTCTTTGAAGTCCGACAGCAAAACACAACACTGAATGCGCTGAACGTGAAAATTGGTAGGGAATTTCTTTTCTTTAGGGATTGGTACTTGCTTCAGTGCATAAGTTTCATCTCGATAAGGCTCATCCCAAGATGACTCTTTGATAAGAATCCAGTTATCTAACTGATTGTGCCAGCGAAATGTATAGGTTCTTTGCTCTATGGCCTTTGGTGAATAGAAATCTAATGGAATTACTATCTCTCCTGGAAAGTAGCCGGGAGCTATTCCGGCGGATATCATGTCAAATACACCAGAGATTTCTTTGCCATTTCCTAGTGATATTTTTAGTAAGTTTTTTCCGTCATGCTTCTCTAAGGGAGTTATGGTGTAAGAGTCGCATATGGTGTCTTGGTTGAAGTCGTAAGTGCAGGTTTTTGCTATTGCGTGAGTTGCTAAAATGGAAAATATAGATGTGGTTATAAATTTGTACATTATTGATTTCTCAAGATTTCTATGCGTTGTTCAGCGTGCTCTTTTGCCTGCAGTGCTCTTCGTGTGGGACTGTAATATTTAGTGGTTGTGTCATCTCTTACACTTTGCGTAGTGTTGTATATTTCTATATATCTTGAGTAGCCAAGAATTGCCTGGATTTTATCTTTGGTCTTTCCAGCAGTGCTTGATCCAGGGTCGCTCCAAAGCCCCCATGCGAAAGAAGGCTTTGCTTTATTGTATGCTTCGCTATCTTCTAGTTTGTAGGAGCCGCTTATGTTTAATTTTGTGCAGTTGTGTATTTTAAGCTCATCAATTGCTGAGTTAACTAGCGAAAGTCTATGGTTGTAGCCATTAAATCCACCATTAATTAGGTAGGTTAGATAAATAAAATCATCTTTGTCTGAGAATCTATGAAGCTTCCTGAATTCACTCCAGAACCATCCAGTTGAAAGTACGCAATGCGGTGCTTGGGCCATTTTCAAATAGTGAGGGTGGCCGATAAAGTTTTCGCCTATATAATTTCCGTATTCGCGATAATTTGTCTCTCCTGTTATTTGCAGTAATCCCCTTCCGATGTACGGGTGATAGGCCGGTAACGGTGAGCCTGGGTTAAGCCCTTCGGTCAAAAAATTCATATTTCCACTTTCGTGTAATATTTGTGCAAGTGCATGAGCTCGGCTTATGCAATGGTCAAATTTAAATACCTCAAACATCTCATTGATCGGATCAATATAGAGGTTGATGTTAGTTGTAGATGCTTGAGGAGAGATTGCGCGAAGTTGTGCTTTTGTTAATTTATTTTTACATTTGCAACTACTGTTGGAGTGGCTGGTTAGTAAAGCCAAAGCATGAAAATGCCACGCCTTCCCATCCTCACTAATCCCATGCTTGCCCGCTAACGTGGCCCACCAACAAAGTTCCTTGATGCGTTCCTTCTCACTTGCCCAATTGAGATTCGGATCAATACCCGGGAGATGCCCCATCAGGGGATCCAGTTCGTCCCATTTATCGGGTTTCCAGTACCACTCGCTTTCATAGTGAGTCACCAGTTGTGCGATGGATTGGGCGTTCCAGGGTTTTGCCAGAGCGGGGCCTATTTCCTGGGCGGTCAGCAGGCCCTTGGCGCCGCCGGGGCGAATGATGTCGTACAGGCGCGCTTTGATCGGGCCCTGGTCTTCCTGGCTGACCAGGGCGCGGTAGTTGGCGCTTTCCTCGTTGGTAAGACGGCGCCAGGCTTCGTAGAAGTAGGTGGCTTTGCCAACGGGACTGCCGGTTTCCTGGATGAAGTCGTAGCCCTCCCACTCCCAGGGGCTGTGGCGGGTGGTGATGAGGTCCTGCTCGGCCAGCCAGCCACTGATGGGGTTGCCGTTGTTGTCGGCGAGCAGGTTGTCCAGCCGCCACCAACGGGTCGTTGTGGGCGTGGCACTGCTGGGTAAGGTGGTGTTCTCTTGCAGCTTGCTGTCGGCTGGGAGTCCGTCCAGCAGGCTCTGCGGGATGATCAGGTCGACGCCTATGGTCGTTCCTGCGTCGCTGATCTTCGGGGGATTGCTGGCGTTGATGTCGTCGCGGTGTGGGATGAGTTTGCTCGCGTTCTTGTGGACCTTGAGCAAGGTCTTCTGCTCATCGGGAAGGCCGGCAGCCCAGGCTTGGCTTTTGGCGATGAAGGCAGGGACGTCTTCGCAGCTGAACACTTCCAGGTGCAGCAGCCGTTGTGGACTTCGGTCGTTTTCGTTTTGGTAGTGGCCCAGGTGCCCGATCAGTTCGCCAGCCTTGATCGGGTGGGGCGTCGGCAGGGCGTACACCTTGTTCGGCTCGGGCGCCGAGCGCGTGCTTTCAAGCGAGCCGAGATGCACGAAGCCCTGGATGTTCCCTGCGCTGTCGGGCGAGAGGGGGGCTATGTCCTTGCCATCCACGATCTCTTTCAGCTTGCAGTAGGTTCCCGTGGAGGACTCCAGGCGGAATGTCGCACCCAGGGGCAGTACGCCGACGATGGGGTCATCACGGCGGCCGTTGCCGTTCTTGCGTACGTTGAGCCCTTTTTCCGGCGCCAAGGTGGGCTCCTGGTCGTTGGCCCGCTCGCCGACCAGGAAGATGCCGGCCTCGGCTGTCTGCTCCATCTCCCCGGGGAAGACCCACATGTTCTCCGTGATCGCCACGGCGGGCAGGGTGCGGCCTTCCACGACCGCCAGGAGCCTGTACCACCCACTGTGGATGGGGTGGGCGTCGCCGACCCTGACCTTGCTGCCTTTGGGGATCAGCGCGACGACCCGGCCGGTGCGTGGCTCGGCCCTGATGCGCAGCCCCTTTACAGGGTCCGTGGCCTTGTCCGCCTTCACCTTGTAGAGGGTTTCCCCCATGAAGGCTGGAGGGTTTGGGGCGTTTGTGCCGGTGTAGCCCTCCCAGTTCAGCAGGTGCATGTAGAGGCTGAAGAAGGTCAGGGACGGCGGCGGTTCGGGGGCCGTGCCGGCTGCTGTCGGTTTTGCCGGCGCTTCCAGGTGATGCTTGACCAGCACGAAGCTTCGGGAAAAGACCGCATTGAAGGATGCGCCAGCGGAGGTGAAGTACTGGCTTTCGAGGTGGCGCGTGTCGATCCGGTAGGCGATCACTTCGCCGTCGGCGATGCAGCACACCTGGGATTGATCGAATACCGCTTCGGTCTCGCCATCGAAGTGAACCCCACCGTGCCACTGGCCGTTCGCGCCGACCGGGTAGTAGCCGCCACTTGCCTGGGCCATTGCCGTCAGGTGCTGGATGGGATCGAGTTTCCCTGCCTTGGGCTTGAAGGGAAAACTCCAGTTCTTGACCTTCGTTGTGTCGCTCATGTCTACCGGTCCTTGAGTCATTGCGTCCTGAGCGCTCAGCTCGAGAAGTTGAACATCCGTTTTGGCTGCTGGGGCTCTGTGGGTGTGTTCTGCAGGGCTTTCTCCAGTTCATCGCCTGCCTTGGCTCGATCCGCCTTGCCCGGCAGCACCGGCGGCTTGATGCCGATACCCGAGCCCTTGCCCGGCACCCCACCGGCGTTGAGCTTGGCCAGCGGGCCGCTGACGGTGATGCCGCCGGGGTCGAGCTTGATGAAGCTGCCGCCGGCCTGGAGGGTCAGTTCCATGCCGGCTTCGATCACCAGCTTCTGCCCGGCCTTGAGGTGGATTTCCTGCCCGGCCTCCACGAGCCGGTTGCTGCCGATGCGGATGTGCTGCTCGTTGCCCACGGTGAGGTGGTCATCCAGCTTCAGTTCCGTCTTGCGGTCCTTGTGCAGGGTGTGGTGCTGCTCACCGAGGAATTCGCTGTAGACGCTGCCTTCCACCCGGTCGTGGCGCTGGTTCCCGACGCGGATCTTCTGGTCGTGTTCGATGTTTTCGTCCCAGTCCCGCTGGGCGTGGATGTAGATCTGTTCCTGGCCCTTGCGGTCTTCGATGCGCAGTTCGTTGTAGCCCCCGCCGCCGGGGCTGCTGTAGGTCTTGAGCAGGGTGCGGGTCTTGTGGGCGGGGAGTTCGTAGGGCGGTTGGTGGACGCCGTGGTAGAGGCAGCCGGTGACCAAAGGTTGGTCGGGGTCGCCTTCGAGGAAGGTGACCAGCACTTCCATGCCGATGCGGGGGATGGCGATGGCGCCGTAGGCGTTGCCGGCCCAGCTGCTGGCAACGCGGAGCCAGCAGCTGGTGTGCTCGTCGGCCTGGCCTTCACGGTCCCAGTGGAACTGGACCTTGATGCGGCCGTGGCGGTCGCAGTGGATTTCTTCGACCTTTGGGCCGGTGACGACGGCAGTCTGGCTGCCGAGGACTCGGGGCTTGGGATGCTTGAGGTCGGGGCGGGCAGGGACGTCCCAGGGGATGGCCTGGAAGCGGTTGCGGTAGCCCTGTTTGAAGTCGCTGTCTGGCGAGGCAGGTTCGCTGATGCCGGGCAGTGAGACGCCGAGGGCTTTGCTGGCGGCGTTGCTGGCCAGGTTGCGCAAGGTGTCCTTGGCGCTTTTCACCATGCCGTCGATGGAGGCGAACTCTTCCAGCACCTGGGGCTGCTTGCCTTCGTGGTGGAGGGCGGTGATCAGCCAGAGGTCGTTCCACTCGGGCTTGGGGTGGTCGGTGAGACTGAGGAGGTGGCCGCTGATCAGGCGCGGTTCGTCACTGTCGCCGTCGGCGAGGCGGTAGTCGCGGCGGTGGCGTTCCTGGGCCTGGCGGGCGAGGCGGCGGCCGCGGTCGCGTTCGGTGAAGCGGCCGGGGTAGTCGTAGTCTTCGAGGTCGGGTTGAGGGAGGTCGTCCTGGGGCTTGTGGGCGGCTTCCATCAGCAGCCTGGGCTTTTCGAAGAAGTAGTCGCGGCGGGTGACCCGCAGGGTGCGGGCTTCCATCCGCAGGCCGAAGCGTTTGATGACGGGTTCGTCGGCGACCTGGCCGGTGTTGGCGAGGTAGGCGACGGGGCGGCCGAGCTTGGGGAAGGCGCTGGCGTCTTCGCCGAAGACCAGCAGGTGGCTGTCGCTCTGGTGCTCGAAGTGGAAGTGCAGGCCCTCTTCTTCGCAGAGGCGGCTGATGAAGTGCAGGTCGCTTTCGTCGTACTGGGTGCAGTAGTCGCGCGGTGGCGGTGCCTTGGGGCCGAGGCGGAAGCGGTAGGTGTCGGCGAGGATGCCGTGGTCTTCGAGGACCTGGCTGATGATCTGCGGGACGCTCAGGTGCTGGAAGATGCGCTGGTTGTGGCGCAGGGCGAGGTAGGCGAGGCGCGGTACGAGGGTCAGGTGGTAGTGGGTGAGGCGGTTGCCGATCTCGCCGACGGCGATGCCGAAGACCTGCCCGTGCACGCCGCGCCCGTCGGGGGTGAAGGCGAGGAAGGCGGGTTTGTGCAGGAGGCTTTCGAGGTCGAGGCGGCTGTGCTCGCTGACCAGTTCGATGTCGAAACGGAAGGGCTGGTTGAGGGCTTCGTGGCCGGTGAAGGCGAGGACCTTGAAGTCAGGGTTGGCGCCTTCGATATCGAGGCTGAAGTGCGCCTGGTTGGCGGGGTTGAACATGCGGGGCTCCGTCCATTGGAACTGGGAGGACGGAGCCTGCCGGGTTGGGCAAGGGCGATTCCATCAGGCGCTTCCGATAGTCACGCGGGAAAACGAGCCAACGCGTTGTTGGCGCTCACACAGGCGCTAATCCCCACGCTGTGGGTGGCGCCTGGTGGCTTAGCGCTGCTGCAACTGCGGTTCGGCCTGGGGTTGGGCGTGTTGCTGTTCGAGGCGTGCGGCCTGGGCGGCCTTGGCCCGCTGGACGTACTGCTGGTAGGCCGGGATGGCGATGGCGGCGAGGATGCCGACCAGGAAGATCATCACGAAGCCGCCGGCCAGGCCGACCAGCCAGGCACTGCCTTTGGTGTGCCCGTATTTGGCGTTCCAGGTCCGGTCACTGGTGCAGAAGAACACGAAGGCTTCGATCAACGAGATCAGGCTCGGGATGCCGGTGCCCCAGAACAGCATGTAGAACAGGCCCCACCACTGGCCGAGGTAGAAGCGATGGAAGCCCAGGCCGCCGAGGAGCAGGGCGAGGACGCCAGCGCTGATCTTGCTCTTGCCGTTCAGGTTCTGGTCGGCGTTGCAGTGTGGGCAGGTGGGTGCAGTCGAGGCGATGGCGGTACCACAGTTGCGGCAGAACACGCTTTCCACTTCGAGGTTGGCGCTGGGCGCCTGGTAGGGCTGGGCTTCCATGAGGACGTCCTTGTGTTAGGGAGGGCGACTCTAGCACTGGCCCAGAACGGCTGCTAGCACATGGCCATGGCCACCCGGACGGGTGCCCGGGACCCTATGCGAGGCCCTCGCTCCGCCACACCCGCGCGGCGCTGTGGTGCAGGATGCCGTGGCGGCGGGCGAGGGCGGCGCGGTCCTTGTCGTAGCCGCCGCCGATCACCCCCACCACCGGGATGTCGCGGCCCAGGCAGTGGCGCATCACCGCTTCGTCGCGCCGGGCCAGGCCCGCGTCGGTGAGCTGGAGGTAGCCCAGGGCGTCGTCCTTGTGCACGTCGACGCCGGCGTCGTAGATCACCAGGTCCGGCTGGTAGAGCGGCAGCAGGTAGTTCAGCGCGTCGTCCACCACCTGCAGGTAGCCGTCGTCGGCCAGGCCCATGGGCAGGGGGATGTCCCAGTCGCTCTCGGCCTTGCGTGCGGGGAAGTTCTTTTCGCAGTGCAGCGAGACGGTGATGGCCTCCGGGGTGTCGGCCAGGATGCGGGCGGTGCCGTCGCCCTGATGCACGTCGCAGTCGAAGATCAGCACCCGGCCGACCCGCCCGGCCTCCAGCAGGTAGCGGCTGATCACCGCCAGGTCGTTGAAGATGCAGAAGCCTGAGGGGAAGTCGTAGTGGGCGTGGTGGGTGCCGCCGGCCAGGTGGCAGGCCAGGCCATGTTCCAGGGCCAGCTCCGCCGCCAGCAGCGAGCCGCCCACCGCGCGCACGGTGCGCCGGGCCAGGGCTTCGCTCCAGGGCAGGCCGAGGCGGCGCTGGTCCTCCCGGGCCAACTCGCCCTGCAGGTAGCGGGCGATGTAGTCCGGGCAATGGGCCAGGGCCAGCACCTCCGGCGGGCACAGGGCCGGGCGGTGCAGGGTGGCGTCGGTGGCGATGCCGCTGGCCACCAGGTGCTGGTACAGCAGGCGGAACTTCTCCATGGGAAAGCGGTGTTCCGGCGGGAAGGGCGGGCTGTAGTCGTCGTGGTAGACCAGCGGCAGGTCCATCGGCGGGTTCTCGTGGCGAGGCGCGGCCGTATGATAGGCGCCTTTGCCCCGGCCCGAGAAAGCCCATGCCCGCCCCCGAGTTGCTGACACCCCGGCTGCGCCTGCGCCCCTGGCGCGACGATGACGCCCCGTCCTTTGCCGCACTGAACGCCGATCCGGCAGTGATGCGCCATTTCCCCGCCTGCCTGGACCGCACGGAAAGCGACGCCCTGGCCGCGCGCCTGGGCGAGCACGTCGAGGCCCACGGCTTCGGCCACTGGGTGGTGGAGCAGCGCAGCGATGGCGCCTTCGTCGGCATGCTGGCGTTGCTGCACGTGGGCTTCGAGGCGCCCTTCACCCCGGCGGTGGAGATCGGCTGGCGCCTGCTGCCGCGCTTCTGGGGCCAGGGGCTGGCCGGCGAGGCCGCAGGCGCGGTGCTGGACTTCGCCTTCGCCACCCTGGGGCTGGAGGAGGTGGTGGCCTTCACCGTGCCGGCCAACCAGCCGTCCTGGACGCTCATGCAGCGGCTGGGCATGCGCCGCGACGAGGCGGGGGACTTCGAGCACCCGCGCCTGCCGGAGGGTCACCCCCTGAGGCGCCACGTGCTGTACCGCATCGGCCAGGCGGATTGGGCGGCGCGACGCTGAGGACGGGCGTGCCGCCGGTCGCCTCTTTGGACCTTGCACGGGGCACCCGCTGAAATGGCGTGAACATCCCCGATGTTTTCCCTCAACCCGGAGCGGCCGAACCTTTATCATTTGCCCCCGGCCGCGCTGCTCGGCCCACCCCGAACGATGAAGACCGCCGCACGGCCGATGCGGCGGCGTGCCTTGCTGAGGAGAACCCCATGACCCAGGTGCTCGACGAACTGGTCGCCCTGCTGAGCCTCGAATCCATCGAGGAGAACCTGTTCCGTGGCGTCAGCCAGGACCTCGGCTTCCGCCAGCTGTTCGGCGGCCAGGTGCTGGGCCAGTCGCTGTCGGCGGCGAGCCAGACGGTGGAGCCGGAGCGCCATGTGCACTCGCTGCATGGCTACTTCCTGCGCCCCGGCGACGCTAGCCTGCCGGTGGTCTACTCGGTGGAGCGGGTGCGCGACGGCGGCAGCTTCAGCACCCGCCGGGTCACGGCGATCCAGAAGGGCCAGCAGATCTTCACCTGCAGCGCGTCCTTCCAGCAGGACGAGGGCGGCTTCGAGCACCAGATCACCATGCCCGACGTACCGGGCCCGGAGAACCTGCCGAGCGAGCTGGAGCTGACCAAGCGCAATGCCCACCTGCTCTCCGAGCGGGTGCGTGACAAGTTCCTCTGCGCCAAGCCCATCGAGATCCGCCCGGTCAGCGCCAACAACCCCTACGACCCCAAGCCCGGCGAGCCGGTCAAGCACGTCTGGTTCCGCGCCGATGGCTCTCTGCCGGACATCGCCGCACTGCACAAGTACATCCTCGCCTATGCCTCGGACTTCGGCCTGCTGACCACCGCCATGCTGCCCCACGGGGTTTCGGTGTGGCAGAAGTTCATGCAGGTGGCCAGCCTCGACCACGCGCTGTGGTTCCACCGCGACCTGCGCGCCGACGACTGGCTGCTCTACGCCATGGACAGCCCCTGGTCCGGCAATTCCCGCGGGTTCTCCCGTGGCAGCATCTTCAACCGCGCCGGGCAGCTGGTGGCCTCGGTGGCCCAGGAAGGCCTGACCCGCCTGCGCGAGGACTGGAAGTGAACGCCCGCCAGGCGCGGCCGCTGGCCAGCTACCGGCACTGGGTGTTCGACATGGACGGCACCCTGACGGTGGCCGTGCATGACTTCGCCGCCATCCGCCGGGCGCTGGACATCCCCCCGGAGGACGACATCCTCCATCACCTGGCTGCCCTGCCGGAGGCCGAGTCCCGCGCCAAGCACGCCTGGCTGCTGGAGCACGAGCGCGAACTGGCCCTGGCCTCGCGCCCGGCCACCGGCGCGGTCCCGCTGGTGCGGGCCCTGCACGAGCAGGGCGTGCGCCTGGGCATCCTCACCCGCAATGCCCGTGAGCTGGCGCTGCTGACCCTGCAGGCCATCGGCCTGGATGACTGCTTCGCCCACGCCGACATCCTCGGCCGCGACGAGGCACCGCCCAAGCCCCACCCGGGCGGGTTGCTGCACCTGGCCGAGCAGTGGACGGTGGCGCCGGAGGAACTGGTGATGGTGGGGGACTACCGCTTCGACCTGGACTGCGGCCGTGCGGCCGGTGCCGCCACGGTGCTGGTCAACCTGCCGGAGAACCCCTGGCCGGAACTGGCCGACTGGCACCTGCCCGATTGCGTGGCGATGCTCGACCTGTTGCGGGCCGAGGCGCTTCCCGCGCGCTGATCAGGCCTAGAGGCGCTGTGCCGCGAAGGTGTCGCAGCGCTTCACCTGGCCGCTCTCGAAACCGGCCGTGAACCAGCGCACCCGCTGCTCCGAAGTGCCGTGGGTGAAGGCATCGGGGCGGACCTGGCCCCGCGCCTGGCGTTGCAGGCGGTCGTCGCCGATGGCGCTGGCGGCGTTGAGGGCTTCCTCGACATCACCCGGCTCCAGCCATTGCAGGCGCTTCTGCGCGTGGTGCGCCCAGACCCCGGCCAGGCAGTCGGCTTGCAGTTCCTGGCGTACCAGCAGGCCGTTCGCGCCTTCCAGCCGTGCGCCCCGGCGGCGCGCCTCGTCGAGGCGGGCGGTCAGGCCCAGCACGGTCTGCACGTGGTGGCCCACCTCGTGGGCGATGACGTAGGCCTGGGCGAAGTCGCCGGCGGCGGAGAAGCGCTGGCTCATCTCGCGGAAGAAATCCAGGTCCAGGTACACCTGGCGATCACCGGGGCAATAGAACGGGCCCACCGCCGAACTGGCGTGGCCGCAGGCGGACTCCACCGCGCCGCTGAACAGCACCAGACGCGGCTCCGGGTAGCTGCGTCCGGCCTGCTGGAACAGCGCCTGCCAGGTGTCCTCGGTGTCGCCGAGCACGGCGCGGACGAACTCCACCTCCTGCTCGTCGCCCACCGGTGCACCGCTGTGGGGCGGCGCGGTGGCCACCGAGGCCTGGCGCGCCACCTGGTCGAGGATGGTCAGCGGGTCTTCCCCCAGCAGCAGGCCGACCACCACCACCAGGGCCAGCCCGCCGAGGCCCAGGCCCTTGCCGGGCAGGCCACTGCGGCGGGCGTCCACCAGGTTGTCGCTGCGTCTTGCGCGCTGCCAACGCATCGTTGCCTCCGCTGCCGTCAAACGGCCAAGTCTTGTCGCCCGGCGCCGTGAACGCCAGGTCGGTCGTCAGGCCAGCGTTTCGGGAGCCGGCAGCAGGGTGGCGCGGGCCAGCAGGTGCACGCCGCCGCCGACATGCACGTGGCCGTCGGCCTCGACGCGAACCTCCAGGCGGCTGGGGCGCTGCAGGAAGCGCCCCTGGGCGAGGGCGAAGGGCTCGCCCCGAGGCGCCAGGCCGCGCTCCACCAGCCAGGCGGCGACCGGGCCGGCGGCGCTGCCGGTGGCGATGTCTTCCACCAGGCCGGCCGGGTCCCAGGTGCGGCCTTCGCGAGCGTCCACGTCGATGAGGAACACGAAGGCCGCGCCGATGGCTGCCAGGTCGTCGTCCAGCAGGCGCTGCTGGCGGGCGTTGGCGAGGCCGGCGGCGGTCACCGGCAGCAGCAGGTAGGGCAGGCCGGTGCTGACCACCCGGGGCGGATGGCGGCGATCCCACTGGCTGCTGAAGGCAGCGGCGAAGGCGTCGGCGGCCGTCGCGTC
Organism: Pseudomonas sp. SLBN-26; assembly: GCF_006715895.1. Lineage (NCBI taxonomy): Bacteria > Pseudomonadati > Pseudomonadota > Gammaproteobacteria > Pseudomonadales > Pseudomonadaceae > Pseudomonas > Pseudomonas sp. SLBN-26. The sequence continues at coordinate 3,367,291 of NZ_VFOB01000001.1, read as the reverse complement.
CAGTTCCTGGCCGAACCGGGCCGGGCCCTGGTCCATCTCCGCGTGGTAGCCGCCGCCGGCCTGGCGGCGGGTCGTCAGCGGCACGTCGCGTTCGCCCAGGCGCAGGCGCCAGGTGGCGCTGTCGGTGCGGGCATGCAGGTGGTGGAGCAGGGCGGCGGCGCCGAGGAGCGGGTGACCGGCGAAGGGCAGCTCTTCTTCCAGGGTGAAGATGCGCGCGGAGAACAGGTCGGCCTCGGCACCGGGCGCGAGGAAGATCGACTCGAACTGCCGCAGCTCCCGGGTCAGTGCCTGCATCGCCTCGCCGGAAAGCCCCCTCGCGTCGGCGAACACCGCCAGCCCATTGCCGGCCAGCACCCGTTCGGCGAATACATCGACCTGCCAGTAATCCATTTTTCCTGCTCCTGAAGTGCAGACGGCCGCTCCAAGGACACTTCTAAAAACTACCTGCGTTGTCATCGCGGCGTTAAAAACAGGCTCGTGCGCGAGTCCGATCAAAATGCTCATTTACCACACGTAAACTGCGCTTTTTCGCCTGTTTTTGCCTTGCGCTGACGGCCTCGCCTACGTTTTTAGAGGCGCCTTATAGAGGGGCCGCCATTGTGGATAAGTGGCGATCAGTGTGCCGGATATTCCGCCAGCACGCTCTCGCGGCCCTGGCTGTCGAGGCCGACCACCTGGTAGGCGTCCTGGCGGTCGCCCATCTCCATGCCAGGGGAGCCGATGGGCATGCCGGGCACGGCAGCGCCGATCAGGTCGGCGCGCTCGCGCAGGCGCAGCACGTCGCGGGCGGGCACGTGGCCCTCGACGAACTTGCCGTCGATCACGCCGGTGTGGCACGAGCCCAGGCGGTGGGGCACGCCGAGGCGCTCCTTGACCGCGGCCATGTCGTTTTCCACGTGGTCGTTGACCTGCAGGCCGTTGTCACGCAGGTGGCTGATCCAGGCCTTGCAGCAGCCGCAGTTGGGGTCGCGGTAGACGTCCAGGGTGACCGGATCGGCGGCCTGGGCGAACAGCGGGGCAACGAGCAGGGGGAGCAGGTAGAGGCGCATGGGAGTTGTCCTGGCGGAAATCGGCGGAGCTTAGCGCCATGCGGGCCGTGGCGCGCGCCAAGGCTGTTACCGGATGTGCCGTTCAGCCCACGCGTCGGAGGGGGAAGTCCTGCAGCAGCAGGGCGATGGCCTGGTCCAGGTCGGTCTGCGCCAGGTTGTCCAGGGGCTGGCCTGCGCGGGCCTCGTAGAGCAGCCGCTCGTCGAAGCCGTCGAACACCCGCAGGCTGAAGCCTTCACCCTCCTGCGGTCCCGGCAGGCCGTAGCACAGCGCCAGGTCGCCTTCCTGCTCGCGGTAGCGGTAGCCCTTGGCATCCATGGCCTTGTGCACGGCGTTGTCCAGGCGCTGGCCGAAGGCGGCCTGTTCCGGGGCCAGGCTGCCGCGCACGCTGAAGGTCGCCGGGGCTGCCGCCGGGGGCGTGTCGTCACTGCCTTCTGCCGTGGGGGCGAGGCTGGCCCCGAGCAGCATGGCGAGCAACGGCAGGCTCTGGCGCGGGGGCAGCATGGGTGTCTCCTCGGGTGGCTGGACTGTCCGCAGCCTAGTCCCGGCCCGTCTGGCCCGGCACCGTCCGATGGGTTGGCCGAACGATTCGGCGGGGGCCGGGTCTGTTGCTCATTCCGTTACCGCAAGAGGACAAGGCGATGCGGCTGGCCCGCGTGATCCTGGTGATCCAGGTGCTGGTATTCGCCGGCTTCGGGCTGGCGTACTGGTTCCGTCCCTACGAGATGGCCAACCTCAACGGCATGCTGCTGATGGAGACGGCCTCGGTGAGCAACGTGCGCGTCTACTACGGCGGCCTGCAGATCGGCCTGGCGCTGTTCCTGCTGTGGGCATTGCGCGAACGCGAGCGGGTGCGCGCCGCATTGGTGCTGCTGGTGCTGATGCAGGGCTGCCTGGCCCTGGCGCGCCTGGGGGCGTTGTGGCTGGACGATGCGGCGCTGCCTGCGTTCGATTTCAACGGCCTGGCCTACAAGCTCGCCAGCGCCCTGCTGGCGGCGTTCGCCCTGTCGCGCCTCGCCCGGCCACCGCTGGCGGACTTGCCGACGAACGGCGATCTGGACGACGACCCGGTGCCGCCGCCGCGCCGGGGCGAAGGCCGCGACACACCGGCGCAGGGGCTCCCGGAAATAGCGCCCGGCGCGCCTGGAGAGCGCTGAACAGAGCCTCCCGGGCGGCTTTTCCGGTTCGCCGGGCAGGTCACGGAAAAGTGCCTATCCTTTGGCTTACACGCCGATGAGTGAGGTGCTCCCATGGATATAGAAACGCTGTTCGCCCAGCTCCACACCCTGCCCAGCATCCCCAAGGTGGCGCAGGACCTGATCCAGCAATTCGACAACCCCACGTCCAGCCTCGACGCCGTGGCGCGCAACATCCAGCTGGACCCGGTGATCGCCGCCAAGGTGCTGCGCCTGGCCAACTCCGCCCGGTTTCGCGGCGCCCGCGAGTCGACCAGCGTCGAGGACGCGGCCATGCGCCTGGGCTTCAACACCCTGCGCACCCTGGTCATGGCCTCGGCCGTCACCGGCGCCTTCAAGGCACCCACCAGCTTCGACCTCAAGGGCTTCTGGCTGCACAGCTTCCAGGTGGCCAGCATCAGCCGCCTGCTGGCCAAGCAGCGCGGGCTCGACCCGGACACCGCCTTCACCTGCGGGATGATGCATGACATCGGCGAACTGCTGATCCAGACCGGTGCGCCGGAATTCGCCGAGCGCTTCAACAGCGGCAAGGGCGGCGCTACCGGGCGGGCCGCCAACGAGACGCTGCAACTGGGCTTCGGCTACCCCGAGGTCGGTGCCGAGCTGGCGCGCCGCTGGCAACTGCCGGTGGTGATCCAGCAGGCCATCGCCTACCAGGCCCGCCCCATGCAGGCCCCGGCGGAGGCCCAGCTGTCGCGCGTGCTGGCCCAGGCGGTGCTGGTCAGCGAAGCCCTGCAGGCCCATGGCGGCGCCACCGACGAGGCGCGCGCATCGCTGGACGGACCGTTGATGGAGGGGGTGGACCTGGTGGCGCTGTTCAACGCGTTGCCGGCCGTGCTGGAGGCGGACAAGGCGTTCGCCGAACTGCTGGGGTGAACACACGCATGCCGGTGCTTGACGCCGTGGGGGCGGCTGGAATAGTTTCCGACCCCATGAACCCGAACACCTCGATGCCGCGCCAGCAGATTATTACCGCCATTCCGATCATGGCGGGTTAGCGATCATCGACCGGAAACCCGCCCTAGAGGCGGGTTTCTTCTTTCTGTCTCCAGGGTCCCAGCCAAGCCAGGAGACAGCATGAACCCTTCCCCCCTCGTCGAGGCCGTGCAACGGGCCGACCACCTGATCAACAGCGGGCGCTTCGATGCGCTGATGGACTTCTACACCGACGACGCCGTGCTGGTGGTGCGGCCGGGGCTGGAGGTCCAGGGGCGCGAGCGCATCCGCCAGGCCTTCGACGGCATCGCCGCGCACTTCCAGCACAGCCTCTGGGTGACCCAGCGCGACCTGCAGGTGATGGAGACCACGGACACGGCGCTGGTGCTGGGCCGCGCGCGCATCCAGTGGCGGGCCACCGATGGCTTCCTCTCCTTCGTCGAGCGCAAGGCCACCTACGTGTTCCGCAAGGAGCCGGACGGCGCCTGGCGCTGTGCGGTGGACAACTCCTACGGCACCGCCCTGCTGGACGGCACCGCGCCGGAGGTGACCCCATGAGCGAGGCCCTGCTCAAGCACTACGTGCAGAAGATCCTCCGCGCGCCGGTCTACGACGTCGCCATCGAGACGCCCCTGCAACCCGCCCCGCGCCTTGCCGAGCGGCTCGGCAACCGGGTGCTGCTCAAGCGCGAGGACCTGCAGCCGGTCTACTCCTTCAAGATCCGTGGCGCCTACAACCGCCTCGTCCAGCTGGAGCTGGAGGCCCGGGCGCGCGGGGTGATCGCCGCCTCCGCCGGCAATCACGCCCAGGGCCTGGCCCTGGCGGCCCGCGAGCTGGGCATCGAGGCCACCATCGTCATGCCGCGCACCACGCCGGAACTGAAGGTCCAGGGCGTGCTGGCCCGGGGCGGCAAGGTGGTGCTGCACGGCGATGCCTTCCCGGAGGCCCTGGCCCATGCCTGGACGCGCGTGCAGGCCGAGGGGCTGACCTTCATCCCGCCCTACGACGACCCCGAGGTGATCGCCGGGCAAGGCACCGTGGCCATGGAGATCCTGCGCCAGCAGCCCGGCCAGCTCGACGCCATCTTCGTGCCGGTGGGCGGTGGCGGGCTGATCGCCGGCATCGCCGCCTACGTGAAGTACCTGCGGCCCGAGGTGAAGGTGATCGGTGTCGAACCGGACGATTCCAACTGCCTGCAGGCCGCTCTGGCGGCGGGCGAGCGGGTGGTGCTGGAGCAGGTGGGGCTGTTCGCCGACGGCGTGGCCGTGGCGCAGATCGGCGCGCACAACTTCGAGGTGTGCCGCGAGTACGTGGACGAGGTGATCACCGTCAGCACCGACGAGATCTGCGCGGCGATCAAGGACATCTACGACGACACCCGCTCCATCACCGAACCCTCCGGCGCCCTGGCCGTGGCCGGGATCAAGCGCTACGTCGAGCGCGAGGGCGTGACGGGGCAGGTGCTGGTGGCCATCGACTCCGGCGCCAACGTCAACTTCGACCGCCTGCGCCACGTAGCCGAGCGTGCGGAGCTGGGCGAGCAGCGCGAGGCGATCATCGCCGTCACCATCCCCGAGCGGCCGGGCAGCTTCCGCGCCTTCTGCGAAGCGCTGGGCAAGCGGCAGATCACCGAATTCAGCTACCGCTACGACGACGGCGACCAGGCCCGGTTGTTCGTCGGCGTGCAGACCCACCCGCTCAACGACCCGCGCCAGGCACTGGTGGAAGGGCTGCGGCAGCAGGGCTTCCCTGTGCTGGACCTGACCGACAACGAACTGGCCAAGCTGCACATCCGTCACATGGTCGGCGGCCGCGCCGTGGGCGCGCAGGACGAGCGCCTGCTGCGCTTCGAATTCCCCGAGCGCCCCGGGGCGTTGTTCAACTTCCTCGACAAGCTGGGCGGGCGCTGGAACATCAGCCTGTTCCACTACCGCAACCACGGCGCCGCCGACGGCCGCGTGCTGGCGGGGTTGCAGGTGCCGGAGGAACAGATGCACAAACTGCCCGCCGCCCTGGATGCCATCGGCTACCCCTGGTGGGACGAAAGCGACAACCCCGCCTACCGCCTGTTTGCCCGCTGACGCTCGACCCGCACCGCAGGGTGGGCCGGGCGGCGTTCCGCTTCAGCCCACCGCTTGGCGCTTCGGTCTCAGCGGCGCACCAGCAGCACGCCGGATTCCATGTGGTGGGTGTAGGGGAACTGGTCGAACAGGGCGCAGCGCTCGATGCGGTGGGTGTCGTGCAGCTGGGCGATGTTGGCGGCCAGGGTCTCCGGGTTGCAGGAGATGTAGAGGATGCGCTCGAAGCGGCGGGTCAGCTCGCAGGTGTCCGGGTCCATGCCGGCGCGGGGCGGGTCGACGAACACGGTGCCGAACGCGTAGCCCTTGAGGTCGATGCCGGCCAGGCGGCGGAAGGGCCGCACTTCATTGAGGGCCTCGGTCAGCTCCTCGGCGGAGAGGCGCACCAGGGTCACGTTGTCCACGCCGTTGTCGGCGAGGTTGGCCAGGGCGGCGTTGACCGAGGTTTTGCTGATCTCGGTGGCCAGCACCTTGCGGGCGCGGGTGGCCAGGGGCAGGGTGAAGTTGCCGTTGCCGCAGTACAGCTCCAGCAGGTCGTCCTGGCGCTCGCCCATGGCCTCGAAGGCCCAGGCCAGCATCTTCTGGCACACCTCGCCGTTGGGCTGGGTAAAGGCGCCTTCAGGCTGGCGGTAGCGGAAGACGCGACCGGCGACGGTCAGCTCCTCTTCCACATAGTCGCGGCCGATGACGATGCGCTTGCCCTTGGAGCGGCCCACCAGGCTCACGCCCAGGTCGGCGGCGAGCGTCTCTGCCTCGGCCTTCCAGGCATCGTCCAGGGGGCGGTGGTAGCAGAGGGTGATCAGCGCATCGCCCGACAGGGTGGTGAGGAACTCCACCTGGAACAGCTTGAACGACAGCACCTGGCTCGCCTGCCAGCCAGCCTTCAGGCGCGGCATCAGCTCGTTGATGCGGCGGCTGGCGATGGGGAAGTCCTCGATCAGCACCGGGGTGAACTTGTCGCCGGCCTCGAACATCGCGTAGTGGCGGGTCTCGCCACCGGTCTCGCGCCACAGGCGGAACTCGGCGCGCAGGCGGTAGTACTCGCGGGGGGAGTCGAACACCGTCGGTTCCGGCGCATCGAAGGGCGCCAGCAGGGCCTTCAGGCGCTCGGTCTTCTCGGCAAGCTGGGCGGCATAGGTGGACGGGTCGAACTGCGGGCGGCTCATGGGGCATTCACTCTGGGGATCGGGGCGGGCCATCCGAGGATGGCCCGCCTGGCTCAAAGGCGTGTTCGCCTAGCGGAAGTAGTCGTTACGGTTGGCGCCATCGAAAGCAGCCCTGTTTCAGGCAACAGCGCTTGAAACAACCTCCGTGAACCGCAGGGACACAAGTCGTTGCGTCCAAGCTTTTCGGCAAGCACCTTGTCGCCGATGGTCCGGTAGCCTTTTCTCACGCGGGTTTCCGAGGGGAAGCCCTTCCTACGCTTGCTGGTGACCTCGAATCGTCACCTGTTGGTCGTGGTGTTGCATGGTGCACCTCCCGTGCGTCGTGCGGCCCGATCATGCCCGGCGGGCCGCCTCCGGGTGCTTCCTCAGTGGAAGAAGCCCATCTTGATCACGAACAGCACCGCCAGGATCACCAGCGCCGGGCTCAGCTCGTTGAAGCGGCCGGCCAGGGCCTTGATGGCGGCCCAGGCGATGAAGCCGAAGGCGATGCCGTCGGCGATGGAGTAGGTGAAGGGCATCGCCAGGGCGGTGATCAGCACCGGGGCGGCGGTGGTCAGGTCGTTCCAGTCGATCTCGGCCAGGCCCGAGGCCATCAGCACGGCGACGAAGAACAGCGCCGGGGCGGTGGCGAAGGCGGGCACGCTGCCGGCCAGCGGGGAGAGGAACAGTGCCAGCAGGAACAGGATGGCGACCACGATGGCGGTGAGGCCGGTGCGGCCACCGGCACTGACGCCGGCGGCGGACTCGATGTAGCTGGTGGTGGTGGAGGTGCCCAGCAGCGAGCCGCCCATGGCGGCGGTGGAGTCGGCGATCAGCGCGCGGCCCATCTTCGGCATGTGGCCGTCGGCACGCATCAGGCCGGCCTTCTTGGCCACGGCGATGAGGGTGCCGGAGTTGTCGAACAGGTCGACGAAGAGGAAGGCGAAGATCACGCTGACCAGGCCGATCTCCAGCGCGCCCTTGATGTCCAGTTGCAGGAAGGTGGGCGCCAGGGAGGGCGGCATGGACACCACACCGCCGAATTTCGACACGCCCATGACGATGCCGGCCACGGTCACCGCGAGGATGCCGATCAGCACCGCGCCGGTCACCTTGCGCGCCTCCAGGGCGACGATCAGGAAGAAGCCGAGAACGGCCAGCACCGGCTCGGGCTTGGCCAGGTCGCCCAGGGTCAGCATGGTCACCGGGTGGGAGGCGACGATGCCGGCCTTTTGCAGGGCGATCAGCGCCAGGAACAGGCCGATGCCGGCGGCGATGGCCGAGCGCAGCTCCAGCGGGATGCTGTTGATGATCCATTCGCGGATTCGGAAGATCGACAGCACGAAGAACATGCACGCCGAGATGAACACCGCGCCCAGGGCCACCTGCCAGGTGTGGCCCATGTGCAGCACCACGGTGTAGGTGAAGAAAGCGTTCAGGCCCATGCCCGGGGCGAGGGCGATGGGGTAGTTGGCGATCAGGCCCATGATGGTGGAGCCGATGGCCGCCGCCAGGCAGGTGGCGACGAACACCGCGCCCTTGTCCATGCCGGTCTCGCCGAGGATGTCGGGGTTGACGAAGAGGATGTAGGCCATCGTCAGGAAGGTGGTCAGGCCCGCGAGGACCTCGGTGCGCACGTTGGTGCCGTGCGCCTTGAGTTGGAACAGTCTCTCCAGCATGTGTGCTCCCCGTGACGTCTTCGCGTCGTGTTGGTCCGGACTGCATGCAGTCAAGCACAGCCCCTGCGGATCGGCGGGCACGGCGACCGGCCTGGCCGTTCGTCGCAACCGAACCGGGCCGCCAGCCCGGAAAAAAAGGCGCGCATCATATCAGCTCGCCCGGCGCCGGAGCAGGCCTCTGCGGACGGACCGCCGGTCATCTCCGGACCCGCCGGGCGCTGGTCCTCAGTGCAGGCGGTCGCGCTTGGCCAGGGTGGGGAACAGCCTGATCCACAGGCCGGTGACCAGCAGGGTGCCGACCCCGCCCATGACCACCGCCGGCACGGTGCCGAACCAGGCGGCGGTGACGCCGGACTCGAACTCGCCGAGCTGGTTGGAGGCGCCGATGAACAGGCCGTTCACCGCGCTGACCCGGCCGCGCATCTCGTCCGGGGTGTGCAGCTGCACGAAGGCCCCACGGATCACCATGCTGATCATGTCCGCCGCGCCGAGTACCGCCAGCACGGCCAGGGAGAACCAGAAGGAGGTGGAAAGCCCGAAGGCGATGGTGGCGACACCGAACACCCCCACCGAGGTGAACATGATCCGCCCCACGTTGCGCTCGATGGGGAAGCGCGCCAGCCAGAAGGACATCGCCAGCGCCCCCACGGCCGGCGCCGAACGCAGCAGGCCCAGGCCCCAGGGGCCGGTGAGCAGGATGTCCTTGGCGAACACCGGCAGCAGCGCCGTGGCGCCGCCCAGCAGCACGGCGAAGAGGTCCAGGGAGATGGCGCCGAGGATGTCCGGCCGGCTGCGGATGAAACGGATGCCCGCCAGCAGCGACTCCAGGGAGGCGCGCTCCTTGTTCAGCACCTGCTGGCTGCTGGCCAGGCCCAGCACCAGCACGCAGGCGATGGCGTAGAGCACCGCCACCGGGCCGTACACCCAGAGGCTGCCCAGGGCGTAGAGCAGGCCGCCGAGGGCGGGGGCGACGATGGTCGCCGCCTGCATGGCCGATGCCGCGGCGGCCACCGCCCGGGGGAAGAGGTCGGCGGGCACCACGTTGGGCAGCAGGGCCTGGGTCGCCGGCATCTCGAAGGCCCGCGCGGCGCCGAGGGCGAAGGCGAGGACGAAGATCATCTCGCGGCTGACGTTGTCGGTGGCGCTGCCGAACACCAGCGCCACCGCCACCAGCCCCTGCAGCACCTGGCACAGCGCGGCCACCCGGCGGCGGTCGTAGCGGTCCGCCACGTGGCCGGTGTGGAGCATGAACAGCACCCGCGGGAGGAACTCCACCAACCCCACCAGGCCCAGGTCCAGCACGCTGCCGGTCAGGGCGTAGAGGTGCCAGCCGATGGCCACGGTGAGCATCTGGAAGCCGCTGGCGGTGCACACGCGGGCCAGCCAGAACGCCAGGAAGGGGCGGTGATGGCGCAGGAGCAGGGGTTGGGGCATGGCGGGAAAATGCTTAGGAAGCTATCGGACGCGCAGACTAGCACCGGCAGGCCCGCCGGTGAATGGTCCGCAGCGAACGCCAGGGGCCTGCCACGAATGCGCTGACGGACGGCGCGGCCCGGGTGCGACGCGATGACTCTTGCGAGGGCGAAATCTTTCTGACCGCGTGGACAATTTTTCCTTGTATCGGCGGGACAGATGGATAGAATCTGACCCCCGAGTCAATACCCTCGACCTTTCCCTGGTTCGGCCCCGCGTGACGGGGCCGACGGATTTTCACGCACAAAGAAAAGGGGCCGGCCTGACCGAGACCCCGAGGAATGGGCATGTCCAACCGTGATTTTTCCCGCCGCGCCTTCCTGCAGGGCAGCGTCATCGCCGGTATCGGCGTCACGCTCGCCCCGCTGGGCAGCCCGGCCTTCGCTGCCTTGTTCGAAGACCGTGTCACCGCCTCGCCGCAACCCTGGTTCACCCCCAACGGCCAGGCCCGCGCCCGCATCGACGGCGTGTCCAAGGCCTGCGGGGCGAAAGTGTTCGCCCGCGACATCCGCGCCCAGGACATGCCCGGCTGGCCGCGCCAGCAGGGCCACGCGATGCTGATCAAGGCCACCCGCGCCGACCACCTCTACGCCGGGCTCGACCTGTCCATGCTCGACGCCGGCCTGCAGCCGGACCGCGTGGTGACCGCCGCCGACCTCGCCCGTGACGGCATTGCCTTCCCCGAAGGCCACAGCCCGGACCCGCTGCTGCCGGAAGGCCAGGTGCCGATGTTCATCGGCCACCCGGTGGCCCTGCTGATCTGGAATGACTTCGAGCGCTTCCGCCGGGCCAAGAACCTGCTGCGCTACAACGACAAGGTGGTGCGCTACGGCGCCCAGGCCCCGCTGTTCGAGCGCGACCCCTACGGCAGCTTCCGCTTCGTCCGCGTCGGCGGCGACACGCCCTACGAGGTGGATCGCTTCTCCAGCCTGAAGGACAGCATGCTGTTCCCCATCATCCGCCAGCGCAAACCGACCTGGAGCCAGCAGGCGGACATCAACGGCGACCTGACCCAGCAGGGCCTGTTCCACGCCCAGCAGATGGAACAGACCCTGGGCGCGCCGCCGGAAGGCTGGCTGGTCTTCGACGAGCGCTACACCACCCAGTCCATCGAGCCGGCGGCCCTGGAAGCCGACAACGGCAACGGCTGGTACGACGCGGCCACCGGCACCCTGCACTTCGTGGTTGCCACCCAGTGCCCGTTCGAGGCCGCCGAGCAGACCGCCCACATGCTGGCGCCGTCGCGCTTCAAGGTGCGCAAGCTGAACATGCACCCCGGCTACACCGTCGGCTACGGCACCAAGGACAACAACATCTTCGTGTTCTACGCCGCCCTGGCCGCGATCTACGGTGAAGGCGTACCGGTACGCCTGGCCAACGACCGCTACGAGCAGTTCCAGAGCGGGATCAAGCGCCACCCCTTCGACATGCACTACCAGCTGGCGGTGAAGAAGGACGACCTGTCGTTCCAGATCTTCCGCGCCCACATGGACGTCGACGGCGGCGGCCGCATCAACTACAGCCCCTCGGTGGCCGCAGTCGGCGCCACGGCGGCGCAGTCCATCTACTACATGCCGCAGAGCGACCTGGCCGCCACCGCCTACCACTCCCGTGGCGTGGAGGCCGGCTCGGTGCGGGGCTACGGCACCCTGCAGACCATGGCCGCCACCGAGATGATGGTGGACGAGGTGGCCGAGCGCCTGGGTGTAGACGCCATCGAGCTGCGCCGCCGCAACGTCTTCAAGTCGGGCATGAAGAACACCCAGGGCGCCATTCCCGCCGGGGCCCTGCGCCTCGACGAGATCCTCGACAAGGCCGCCCAGCACGAGTTGTGGAAGCAGCGTGATGCGCGCAAGCGCGAGGAAGAGGCCAAGGACCCGGACAACCTCTACGGCATCGGCTTCGCCATCTGCCAGAAGGACTTCGGCACCGGGGCGGAAGCGCCCATGGCCAGCCTGGAGTTCAATGCCGAAGGGCGAGTGTTCCTGCGCCAGATCGCCATCGACATGGGCACCGGCACCGCCACCTCCCAGGCCCTGCTGGTGGCCGACTACCTCGGCCACCCGGCCGACGAGATCCGCACCGGCGTCACCGAGTGGCCGGAGCTGGGCCTCACCACCAGCGGCAACCCCTACCTGATCAGCCAGGCCGAGCAGGACGCCGCCCTGAAGAACCCGCGCTGGGTCGGCAAGCTGGCTTCGCCGTCCTCGGCCACCAACTCCTCCTACTACTCCGGCCACGCCACCCGCGAAGCCGCGCGCGTGCTGTTCAACCACGGCCTGTGGCCGGCGGCCCTGGCCATCTGGGGCCGTGGCGAGTACGGCGGCCTGGCCAACCCCTACGTGGTGCGCCGCGAGGACGCCCACTGGGTGGAGGGCAAGCTGACCGCCAACGGCCTGCCGCCGATCCCCTTCGAGCTGCTGGCGCACAAGGCCCACGAACTGGGCCTGGTCACCGGCGTCAGCGTCCACGGCTTCAACCGCTGGGCCTGGGCCGAGGCGGAGTTCGAGATCAACGGCAACCGCGACACCCTGCCCCTGGACGCCCTGGCCGTTAAGTACGGCGACGGCGCCCCGGCGGCCACCCGTGCGCGCATGAGCCGCGACGGCTACCACCTGCTGGACCGCACCCGCGTGGAATACCCGCCGACCCAGCTGAACAACGCCATGGTCACCTACTACAGCCCCGTGGCCACCCTGGTGGAGGTCAAGGTGAACAAGGGCAGCGGCGAGGTCCGCGTGCTCAGCCACCACTCCTGGCTGGAGTGCGGCCGGGTGATCGTGCCCGAGCTGGTCCATGGCCAGCTCGAAGGCGGCATCGCCATGGGCATCGGCCACGCCCTGCTGGAGGAGATGCCCCGCTACGAGGGCGGCCCCGGCGAGGGCACCTGGAACTTCAACCGCTACGTGCTGCCGCGCGCCAAGGATTGCGCCGTGTGGAACCAGAGCGCCGAGATCCTCCCGCCGCTGTCGCCGAGCGACCCGGCCAAGGGCATCGCCGAGGTGGTGATGATCCCGGTGGTCGGCGCCATCGTGAACGCCGTCGCCCATGCCACCGGCAAGCGCCTGCGTGACCTTCCCCTGAACCCCGCCCGCATCAAGGAGGCCCTCCATGGCTGATCGCGCGCTGAGCATGACCGTCAACGGCCAGGCCGTCGGTCCCCATGACGTGGCGGACGACCTGCCGATGATCGACTACCTCCACGAACACCTGAACCTCACCGGCTCGCGCCTGGGTTGCGGCCAGGGTATCTGCCACGCCTGCGTGGTGATCCTCGACAACCCGGACGGCACCAGCGAGGAAGTGCGCACCTGCATCACCGGCGCCCACTACTTCGCCGGCAAGCGCGTGCGCACCATCGAGGGCCACGCCCGCCGAGACGCCCAGGGCGCCGTGAGCGAGCTGAACCCGGTGCAGCAGAAGTTCGTCGACCGCTTCGCCTTCCAGTGCAGCTACTGCACCCCCGGCTACGTCAACGCCGCCACCGTGCTGGTGGAGAAGGCCCAGCGCCAGCCCATCCCCCGCAGCCAGGTGGAAGACGCCATCGAGCAGGCCCTGGGCAGCCACATCTGCCGCTGCACCGGCTACGTGCGCTACTACGAAGCCGCAGCGGAAGTGCTGGAAGACCTCGGACTGGTGAAGGAAGGCTGAGCATGAAAGCACTGATGATCGCGGCGGGCCTGACCCTGCCGCTGCTGGCCAGCGCCGCCGACGCCCCCCGGGACGCGGCGCAGATCGAGCACGGGCGCTACGTCGCCCGGGCTGCCGACTGCGTGGCCTGCCACAGCATCGAGGGCGGCGCGCCCTACGCCGGCGGGCTGCCGCTGGCCTCGCCGTTCGGCACCATCTACGGCACCAACATCACCCCGGACAAGGAACACGGCATCGGTCGCTACAGCGCCGACGACTTCTTCCGTGCCCTGACCGAGGGCGAGAAGCCCGACGGCACCAAGCTCTACCCGGCGATGCCCTACACCTCCTACCACCTCATCAGCCGCGAGGACTCCGACGCCCTCTACGCCTACCTGATGAGCCTGGAGCCGATCGCCCGGCCGAGCCCGAAGACCGAGCTGGCCTTCCCCTTCAACCTGCGCTTCGGCCTGTCCTTCTGGAACATGCTCTACAAGAACCGCGTGCAGCTGGAGCCGGCGGACGGCAAGAGCGAGCAGTGGAAGCGTGGCCAGTACCTGGTGGATGTGCTCGGCCACTGCGGCGAGTGCCACACCCCGCGCAACGCCCTGGGTGCCCTGCAGCAGGAACAGCGCCTGGAGGGCGGGGTGATCCTCGGCTACCTGGCGCCGAGCCTCAAGGCCGATGACATGGCTGCGCGTGGCTGGAGCACCGAGGACCTGGCCACCTTCCTGCGCCACGGCGTCAGCGCCCAGGGCACGGTGTTCAACGAGATGTACCCGGTGCTGCACCACAGCCTGCAGTACCTGCCGGAGGTGGATCACAAGGCCATGGCGGTGTTCCTCATGGGCGACCAGCCACCCGCCCCGGCGGTGATCGCCACCCGCCCGCTGGCGGAGCTGAGCCCCAGCGCCCAGGCCGGTCGGCAGGACTACCTGAACGTCTGCGCCGGTTGCCACGGCGCCGAAGGGCAGGGCATCCCCCACGTGGCGGTGGCCATGGCCGGCAACACCACCCTGCGCCAGGCCGACTCGCGCAACCTGCTGCGGGTGATCGACGACGGCATCCGCGAGCAGCAGTTCACCGGCTTCGAGCGGATGCAGCCGATGCCCGGTTTCAGCGATAAACTCGACGACCCGCGCCTGCGCGACCTGCTCAACTACCTGCGCCAGACCTGGGGCGGGCTCGATGACGAGCTGACCCTGGAGCAGGTGAAAGCCCTGCGCGCGGACGTGCCCACCCACTGATAGGTCCCCGTCGATGCAACACCTCGATCTGCTGGTCGTGCGCAAGGCCCTGGAATGGTCGGTTTCCGGGCGCACGGTGTGGCTGTGCACCGTGCTCGCCACCTACGGCTCGGCGCCCCGCGCGCCGGGTTCGCTGCTGGCGGCCACCGCCGACGGCCACTGGATCGGCTCGCTGTCCGGCGGCTGCGTGGAGGATGACTTCCTCGAACGCCTGGCCGCCGGCGTCTTCGAGCGACCGGTGCAGGTGGTGCGCTACGGCGACGGCAGCGACACCCACGCGTCCATCCGCCTGCCCTGCGGCGGCATCCTCGACGTGCTGGTGGAGCGCCTGCCGGCGGACTGCGAGGCCCAGGCGCACCTGCGCGAGCTGGAAGGCGCCCTGGCCGGCCAGCGCCGACTGATCCGCGAGGTGGCCCTGGGCGACGGCACGCGCCGCCTGCTGCCGGACCGCGACCAGGGCCCCCGGGTGCTGCGCGAGGCCGAGCGGGTACAGCTGCGCGTCGGCGCGGCCCTGCGCCTGCTGCTGGCGGGCTACTCCAGCGTGGCTCAGGTGTGCGCCGAGTTCGGCCTGAGCCTGGGCTTCGAGGTGGTGCTCTGCGACCCCCGCGAGGAGGCGCTGCAGGGCGTCGAACTGCCGGGTGTGGAGATCCGCCGCGAGCTGCCCTCGGAATACATCCGCCTGGGCGGCTGCCACGCCGACACGGCGGTGGTGGCGCTGACCCACGACCCGAAGATCGACGACCTGGCGATGATCGAGGCGGTGCGCACCGAGGCCTTCTACATCGGCGTGATGGGCTCCATGGCCACCAGCGCCAAGCGCCTGGAGCGTCTGCGCCGGGTGGGCGGGCTGTCGGAGGCGGAGATCGCCCGGATCATCGCCCCCATCGGCCTCAACCTCGGCAGCAAGACCCCGGCGGAAATCGCCCTGGCGGTGATGGCGGACATCGTCCGCGTGCGCAGCGGGGTTGCCCGCGAGCGGGTGTGATCTGTTGTTCCTGATGTAGGGGCGAATTCATTCGCCCAGCAGCCTGACGGGCTGCTCCACCTGGTAGCTGTCACGAGGACCGCTGCGCGGTCCCTGGCGAATGAATTCGCCCCTACAGGAGTTTTCCCATGCCCCCTGTCGTCGCCCTGATCCTCGCTGCCGGTTTCGGCACCCGCTTCGGCAGCGACAAGCGCCAGGCTGCGCTGGGGGACGGTCGCACCCTGCTGGCTGCCAGCCTGGCGCGGGCGGAGGCGGTGTTCGACGAGGTGCACCTGGTGCTGCGGCCCGAGGACGACCCGGCCCGCCTGGGCGTGCCCGACGGGGTGCGGATCATCCGTTGCCAGGACGCGAACCGGGGCATGGGCCACAGCCTGGCGGCCGGCGCACGCGCCCTGGCCGGTCACCCCGCCGAGGCGCTGGCGGTGCTGCTGGGGGACATGCCCTGGGTCACCGAGGCCAGCCTGCGGGCGCTGCAAGCTCAGGCGGCGCCCGGGCGCATCGTGTTTCCCCGCTACCAGGGCGAACGGGGCCACCCGGTGCTGTTCGGACGGGACTTCTGGGCGGAACTGCAGGGCCTGGGCGGCGACCAGGGCGCCCGCCCGGTGCTGCAGGCCCACCCGGATGCCTGTGTGGCGCTGGCGCTGGACGACCCCGGCGTGCTGCGCGACGTGGACCACCCCGACGCCCTCCGTTCCGACTAGCCATGCAGCCGCTCAAGGACGGCGCCGCGCCGTGCGTGCTGCGGCGTTCGGTCGCGCGGCAGCCTGTCGCGCGGCAACGAACCACAGCAACCCCTGCGCTACGCTTGGTTAATCTTCAAGCGCATTGATCCGCATCAATAAGTCGTGGGCGGAAATGGTATTGGGCTGTCCGGCCCGCCCCCCGCCCGCCTGCGATTCCATAAGAACAATTACGACCTGGCGCGGTTCCAAGTGCGATGGAACCCGCTGGCCCGTGCCTGTTTCAACCTGATTAGAGGAATCGTCATGTTCGGTTTGGAGGCTCTCGATCTTGCCCGAATGCAGTTCGCCTTCACCGTGTCCTTCCACATCATCTTCCCGGCCATCACCATTGGCCTGGCGAGCTACCTCGCCGTACTGGAAGGCCTGTGGCTGAAGACACGGCAGGAGGTCTACCGCGACCTGTACCACTTCTGGTCGAAGATATTCGCCGTCAACTTCGGCATGGGCGTGGTGTCCGGCCTGGTAATGGCCTATCAGTTCGGCACCAATTGGAGTGCGTTCTCCGACTTCGCCGGCTCGGTGACCGGGCCGCTGCTGGCCTATGAGGTGCTCACCGCCTTCTTCCTGGAGGCCGGCTTCCTCGGCGTGATGCTGTTCGGCTGGAACCGTGTCGGCCCGGGCCTGCACTTCTTCTCCACGGTGATGGTGGCCATCGGCACGCTGATCTCCACCTTCTGGATCCTCGCCTCCAACAGCTGGATGCAGACGCCCCAGGGCTTCGAGATCGTCGACGGCCGGGTGATCCCCACCGACTGGTTCGCTGTGGTGTTCAACCCGTCCTTCCCCTACCGCCTGATGCACATGGCCACCGCCGCCTTCCTCGCCACGGCGTTCTTCGTCGGCGCCTCTGCGGCCTGGCACCTGCTGCGCGGCCGGGACAACCCGGCGATCCGCAAGATGCTCTCGATGGCCATGTGGATGGCGCTGATCGTGGCGCCTGTGCAGGCCTTCATCGGCGACCTGCACGGCCTCAACACCCTCAAGCACCAGCCGGCGAAGATCGCCGCGATGGAAGGCCACTGGGACAACAGCCACGGTGAGGCGACCCCGCTGATCCTCTTCGGCTGGCCGGACATGGAGCGCGAGGAAACCCGCTTCAAGGTGGAAATCCCCTACCTCGGCAGCCTGATCCTGACCCACAGCCTGGACAAGCAGGTGCCGGCGCTGAAGGAGTTCCCCAAGGAAGACCGGCCGAACTCCACCGTGGTGTTCTGGTCCTTCCGCATCATGGTGGCCCTGGGCCTGGCGATGATCCTCGCCGGTGTCTGGAGCCTGTGGCTGCGCTGGCGCGGCGGGCTGTTCAGCTCCCGGCCGTTCCTCTACTTCTGCCTGTGGATGGGCCCCTCCGGGCTGATCGCCATCCTCGCCGGCTGGTTCACCACCGAGATGGGCCGCCAGCCCTGGGTGGTCTACGGGCTGATGCGCACCAGCGAGGCGGTGTCCCACCACAGCGTGGCCCAACTGAGCCTGACCCTGGTGATGTTCGTGGTGGTCTACTTCGCCGTCTTCGGCGCCGGCTTCGCCTACCTGATGCGCCTGGTGCGCAAGGGCCCGGTCACCGACGAGGGCAAGGAGCAGGGCACCGGCGGTCCCGGCCAGCAACGCACCCCGGCGCGGCCCCTCTCGGCGGCCGACGAATCGGCGGACGATGACACCAGCGGCGATGCGCTGGGTACGAGGAATTGAACATGGGTATCGACCTTTCTCTGATCTGGGCCGTGATCATCATCTTCGGCGTGATGATGTACGTGGTGATGGACGGCTTCGACCTCGGCATCGGCATCCTCTTCCCCTTCGTCAAGGACGACACCGAGCGCGACGTGATGATGAACACCGTGGCGCCGGTGTGGGACGGCAACGAGACCTGGCTGGTGCTGGGCGGGGCGGGGCTGTTCGCGGCCTTCCCGCTGGCCTATTCGGTGGTGCTCTCGGCGCTGTACCTGCCGCTGATGTTCATGCTCATCGGGCTGGTGTTCCGCGGCGTGGCCTTCGAGTTCCGCTTCAAGGCCAAGCCCGCCAAGCGCCACCTGTGGGACAAGGCCTTCATCGGCGGTTCCATTGCCGCCACCTTCTTCCAGGGCGTGGCCCTGGGCGCCTACATCGAGGGCCTGCCGGTGGTGAACCGCGCCTATGCCGGCGGCTCCCTGGACTGGCTGGCGCCCTTCCCGCTGTTCTGTGGACTGGGGCTGATCGCCGCCTATGCGCTGCTGGGCTGCACCTGGCTGATCATGAAGACCGAGGGACGCCTGCAGCAGCAGATGCATGACCTGGCGCGGCCGCTGGTGCTGGTGATGCTGGGCACCACCGGCATCGTCAGCGTGTGGACGCCGCTGGCCCACGAGGCCATCGCCCAGCGCTGGTTCAGCCTGCCCAACCTGTTCTGGTTCCTGCCGGTGCCGATCCTGGTGCTGGTGTGCACCTGGGCGCTGCTGCGGGCGGTGGCGAACAACGCCCACCACCTGCCGTTCGTGCTCACGCTGGTGCTGATCTTCCTCGGCTACAGCGGCCTGGGCATCAGCCTGTGGCCGAACGTGATCCCGCCGGCGGTGAGCATCTGGGACGCCGCGGCGCCGCCGCAGAGCCAGGGCTTCGCGCTGGTGGGGGCGCTGTTCATCATCCCGTTCATCCTCGTGTACACGGCGTGGAGCTACTACGTGTTCCGCGGCAAGGTCACCCCGGACCAGGGCTACCACTGATGGACAGGAGAGCGACCATGAACCTCGACGACACCCCGAAGAAGCCCCTGTGGCAACGCCTGGGCTGGCTGGTGGGCATCTGGGCCCTCAGCGTCCTGGCCCTCGGCGTAGTGGCCTACCTGCTGCGCATGGTGATGACGGCAGCAGGGCTCAGCACCCACTGAGCAGCCCGGCGCGGCGCCGAGCATTCCCGGACTGAAGTCCGGGCTACGGTCGGCGCTGCGTCGTGTGCGCTTCATGTCGTGCGCCAGGCTGTGGAGTTTCGTCTGGCGCACGGTGGATGCCGCTTTTGGTATCCATCGTGCGGGGCTCGGCGCGGCGGGGTGGTGGATCGATGGAGCGCGATCCACCCTACGGCTTTAGCCCGGGCGCGGTGCCGAGCATTCCCGGACTGAAGTCCGGGCTACGGTTGGGTGCTGCGTCGTGTGTGCTCATGTCGTTCGCCAGGCTACGCCCCCGTAGGATGGCGCTGAGCGCAGCGATGCCCATCAATCCGTGCGCACCCTGTCCCGCCCCCTTACTTGCTGGCTTTGAGGATCACGAACTTCGGCGTGGCGGCGACCTGTTCGACGCCCCGGAACAGCCGCTTGAGCTTGGCGTGGTAGCCCAGGTGGCGGTTGCCGACGATCCACAGCTCGCCCCCCGTCACCAGCGCGTTGCGCGCCTGCACGAACATCCGCCAGGCGAGGAAGTCGCCCACCACCTGCTGCTGGTGGAACGGCGGGTTGCACAGCACCAGGTCCAGTGAGTCCGCCGGCTGCTCGGCCAGCCCGTCGCCGGCGCGGATGTCCGCCGGGCGTTCGCCGAGGGCCGCCTGCCAGTTTTCCCGGGCCGATTGCACGGCCATGTAGGACTCGTCCACCAGCGTCAGCTCGGCCTCGGGGTTGGCCAGGGCGTAGGCGATGCCGAGGATGCCGTTGCCGCAGCCGAGGTCGGCGGCTCGCACGCGGGCCAGGCCGCGCGGCAGGTGCGGGAGGAAGGCGCGGGTGCCGATGTCCAGCCCGTCGCGGCAGAACACGTTGGCGTGGTTCAGCAGTTCCACGCGCGGTTCGTCCAGCCGATAGCGGGTCGGGTAGGGCGAGGCGACGAACGGCTTCGCTTCCGGCGTGGCGATCAGCAGGCGCGCCTTCTTAACTGCCAGAGAGGGCTGCATCGGTCCGATGTACTTCGCCAGCAGGTCGCCGGCGGCGTGGGGCAGGTGCTTGACCATGCCGGCGGCCACCACCTGGGCGCCGGGGGCCAGTTGGCCGTGCAGGCGGATGAGCTGTTCCTCCAGCAGGGCGAGGGTCTTGGGCACGCGGATCAGCACCCGGTCGAACGGCCCGGTGAGCGGTTCGCTGGCCGGCACGAAGCGCACCGGGGCGCCCTCCAGGCCATTGCGTGCGAGGTTGCGCGAGAGGCCGAGGAAGCCCAGGTGCGAGTCACCGCTGCTGGTGACCTGCAGGTGCGGAGCGAGGCTGGCGGCGAGGGCGCCGAAACTGTCGTTGAGGACCAGGACGCGGGTGTCGGGTGACGGCGCCTGGGCATGGAGGTGGTTGAGCAGGTACTCGTCAGCGGCGTCGAAGGCCTGCAACGGCTCGCCCTGCTGGTCGGGCACGCGGACAAGGTCGAGCTGGGCGAAAGGGGTTACCAGGAGGGCCATGAAAGAATCTGCTGAAACTGAGAGGTGGTTGGGGAAACCGGCGCTTGTCTATTGCCCCGATATCACTAGAATTCCGCGCTTCCGCTGCGGCGGGTCCGGACGGGCCCCGTGCGCCAAGGCGGCACCAATAATAACCAGGCCTCGGGCTTTTCTCTGCCCTGAACGACCTGGTACGCCGTTTGACGGTGCGAATCCGCTGGTTGGGGGCGGGTCGACCACCGAACCACACATCGAATCCGGACGGGGCTCGCGCCTTCCTGCGCGGGCTTCGCCGTTTCCATTTGCATAGGTGCTTGCATGTACAGGTCTCTGCTGGGGGCGGTCTTCGCCTCGCTGTTCGTCTTTTCCAATGCGGTGCTGGCCGACGAGCCGGTGCTGATCAAGTTCTCCCACGTGGTGGCCGAGGACACCCCCAAGGGCAAGGGCGCCCTGCTGTTCAAGAAGCTGGTGGAAGAGCGCCTGGCCGGCAAGGTGAAGGTCGAGGTCTACCCGAACTCCACCCTCTTCGGCGATGCCAACGAGATCGAGGCGCTGAAGAAGGGCGAGGTGCAGATGCTGGCGCCGTCGCTGTCCAAGTTCGAGGCCTACACCAAGCAGCTGCAGGTGTTCGACCTGCCGTACCTGTTCGACGATCTGGAGGCGGTGAAGCGCTTCCAGAAGCGTGAGAAGAGCCGCGAGCTGCTGCGCTCCATGTCCAAGGACGGCATCTACGGCCTGGGCTACTGGAACAACGGCATGAAGGTGATGACCGCCAGCCGCGAACTGCACAAGCCAGAGGACGCCAAGGGCCTGGCCTTCCGTATCCAGCCCTCCTCGGTGCTGGAGTCCCAGTTCGCCCAGCTCGGTGCCACCACCGTGAAGATGCCCTTCGCCGAGGCCTTCAAGGCCCTGCAGGCCGGCACCATCCAGGGCACCGAAGGCCCCTGGTCGAACGTGGCGACCCAGAAGATCGACACCGTGCAGCCCTACGTGATCGAGACCGGCCATGGTTCGATCAGCTACATGCTGATCACCAACCACAAGTTCTGGATCAGCATCCCCTACGAGACCCGCACCGAGCTGGAAGCGATCATCGACGAGGTCACCGCCCAGGTGAACAAGGAAGCCGAGGCGATGAACGAGAAGGACCGCGAGAAGGTGATCGCCGCCGGCAAGGCCAAGGTCATCACCCTCACCCCCGAAGAGCGCGAGGCCTGGCGCCAGGTGATGATGCCGGTGTGGAAGAAGTACGAGGCCGAGATCGGCGCCGACGTGCTGCGCGCCGCGCAGACCGTCAACCGCAAGCGCTGATGCCCCCCGGCTGTCCGCCTTCCGGCGGATAGCCACATGGCCCGCGGGTGTTTGCCGGGCCTGCTTTGCGCGAGACTGGTGCGGTATCCGACCCGGAGCCGTGCCATGTCCGCCAGCGACGAGAAGTTCACCCGCCAGACCCTCCGTGAGGTCCGGCCCCTCACCCCGAACCTGTTCACCCTGCGCACCACCCGTGACCCGGGCTTTCGCTTCCGCGCCGGCCAGTTCGCCCGCCTGGGCGTGACCAAGGCCGATGGCAGCACGGTGTGGCGGGCCTATTCGATGGTCTCGGCGCCCCATGACGAGTTCCTCGACTTCTTCTCCATCGTCGTGCCCGGCGGCGAGTTCACCTCCGAGCTGAGCCGGCTGGCGGTGGGCGACACCCTGCTGGTCGACAAGCAGGCCTTCGGCTTCCTCACCCTCGACCGCTTCGTCGACGGCCGCGATCTCTGGCTGCTGGCCACCGGCACCGGCGTGGCGCCGTTCCTGTCGATCCTGCAGGACCTGGAGGTGTGGCAGCGCTTCGAGCGCATCGTGCTGGTGTACAGCGTGCGCCACGCGGCGGAGCTGGCCTACCAGCCGCTGATCCACGGCCTGGCGGGGCTGGAGTACCTGGAAGGCGTGGCCGAGAAGTTCCTCTACCTGCCCGTGGTCACCCGCGAGGCCCACCCGGGCGCCTTGGGTGGGCGCATCACCACCCTGATCGAGAACGGCGAACTGGAGCGCGCAGCCGGGCTGGCGCTGGCGCCGGAGCATTCGCGGGTGATGCTCTGCGGCAACCCGCAGATGATCGAGGACACCCGGGCGGTGTTGAAGGCGAGGGGGATGAACCTGTCGCTCAGCCGGCGGCCGGGGCAGGTGGCAGTGGAGAATTACTGGTAGGGGGTGTGTCGCTTATCACTTCGGAACCCAGCGGATTACCGGGGTTTGTGGGGGCTTCCTGTCTCGTCCAAACGAAAACCGGCGCCCTGGGGCGCCGGTGGGTGGAGCGGTGAAGCCGGTCAGAGCTGGATCAGGTTGGGGATCTGCACGTCCGGGTTCACGTCCTGCTCGTAGTCCACGCCGTCGATCTCGAAGCCGAACAGGCGCAGGAACTCGGTCTTGTAGCCGGTGAAGTCGGTCAGCTGGTACAGGTTCTCGTTGGTCACCTTGTTCCACAGGTCCTTCACGGTGTCCTGCACGTCCGGTTGCAGTTCCTTGTAGTCGGCTCGCAGGCGGCCGTCGGCGTCCAGGTGCGGCTCGGTGCCGTAGAGGCTCTCGCGGAACAGGCCGTCGACCTGTTCGATGCAGCCTTCGTGGGTGCCCTTTTCCTTCATCACCTTGAACAGCAGCGACAGGTACAGCGGCATCATCGGGATGGCCGAGCTGGCCTGGGTGACCACGGCCTTCAGCACCGAGACGCGGGCGTCGCCACCGGTGGCGGCGAGTTTCTCGCGGATGCCGAGGACCTTCTGGTCCAGGTCCTTCTTGGCGGCGCCGATGGAGCCGTTCCAGTACAGGTCGTGGGTGATCTCTTCGCCCAGGTAGGTGAAGGCGGTGGTCTTGGCACCGTCGGCCAGCACGCCGGCTTCCTGCAGGGCGTCGATCCACATCTGCCAGTCTTCACCGCCCATGACCGCCACGGTGTGGGCGATCTCGGCCTCGGTGGCCGGCTCCATCACGCTTTCCTTGATCACTTCCTTGTCGGTGTCCAGGCCACGGAAGTTGACGGTCTTGCCGACCGGCTTGAGCACGGAGTTGAAGACTTCGCCGGTCTTGGGATGGGTGCGGCGCGGGGCGGCCAGGCTGTAGACCACCAGGTCGACCTGGCCCAGGTCCTGCTTGATGGTCTCGATGGTGACGCGCTTCACCTCATCGGAGAACGCGTCGCCGTTGATGCTGCGCGCGTACAGGCCCTTGGCCTGGGCGGCTTTCTCGAAGGCGGCGGAGTTGTACCAGCCGGCGGTGCCGGCCTTGGTCTCGCTGCCCGGACGCTCGAAGAACACGCCCAGGGTGTCGGCGCCCGCGCCGAAGGCGGCGGTGATGCGTGCGGCCAGGCCGTAGCCGGTGGACGAACCGATGACCAGCACCTTCTTCGGGCCGTTGGCCACGGGGCTCTTGGACTCGACGTAGCGGATCTGTTCCTTGACGTTGGCCTCGCAGCCGGCCGGATGGGTAGTGACGCAGATGAAGCCACGCACGCGCGGTTTGATGATCATGGAAACCTCGGTTGCTAGATGCGGTAACAGCACATTCAGAAGCGGGAGACGTCGCGCATCGTAGATAAGACACCTCGGTTGTGGCCAGCGGCAGCCGGGTGAGTCGGCAAAAGCCGGCCCACCCGGCATGACCGGGACGGGAGAGAGGGCCGCCCCGGCGCGCTCGTTGAGGCCCTCAGGCCTCCAGGTCGGTGCGGGTGGCGCAGCTGCCGTCGCAGCGGCCCGGGCAGCTGCAGCCGGTGCTGCTGCGCCCGGTGGCGCGCTCCATGCGCCGGGCCACGGGCTCGTCGTCGGCGAACGGCAGCATGGTGGCCTCGTCCAGCTGGCGCTGGCTGCGCCCGAGGCTGAGCTGCACGGCGACGAAGAAGAAGGCCACCGTGCCCAGGCCGAACAGCACGTTCAGGGTTTCGGCATCCATGCTCCGCTCCTCAGGCCGTGGCGCCGGCCGGGGCCGTCGCACGGTCGGTGGTGCGCACGGTGTGCCAGGTGTTCCAGGCCATCAGCAGCATGCCGCTGAGGAAGAACAGGCCACCGACGAAGCGCACGATGAAGCCGGGGTGGCTGGCCTCCAGCGCCTCGACGAAGGAGTAGGTGAGGGTGCCATCGTCGTTCACCGCCCGCCACATCAGGCCCTGGGTGATGCCGTTGACCCACATGGAGGCGATGTAGAGCACGGTGCCGATGGTGGCCAGCCAGAAGTGCGCGTTGATCAGCCCGGTGCTGTGCATCCGCTCGCGGCCGTAGAGGCGCGGGATCAGGTGGTAGAGCGAGCCGATGGAGATCATCGCCACCCAGCCGAGGGCGCCGGCGTGCACGTGGCCGATGGTCCAGTCGGTGTAGTGGGAGAGGGCGTTGACGGTCTTGATGGCCATCATCGGGCCTTCGAAGGTGCTCATGCCGTAGAAGGCCAGGGACACCACGAGGAAGCGCAGGATGGGGTCGTCGCGCAGCTTATGCCAGGCACCCGACAGGGTCATCATGCCGTTGATCATGCCGCCCCAGCTGGGGGCCAGCAGCACCAGGGACATCACCATGCCCAGGGACTGCGCCCAGTCCGGCAGCGCGGTGTAGTGCAGGTGGTGCGGACCGGCCCAGATGTACAGGGTGATCAGCGCCCAGAAGTGCACGATGGACAGGCGGTAGGAGTAGACCGGGCGCCCGGCCTGCTTGGGGATGAAGTAGTACATCATCCCGAGGAAGCCGGTGGTCAGGAAGAAGCCCACGGCGTTGTGCCCGTACCACCACTGGACCATGGCGTCGGTGGCCCCGGAGTAGACCGGGTAGGACTTGAACCAGCTCACCGGGATGGCGACGTGGTTGACGATGTGCAGCATCGCCGTGACCAGGATGAAGGCCCCGAAGAACCAGTTGCCGACGTAGATGTGCTTGGTCTGGCGCTTCATCACGGTGCCGAAGAACACCACCGCGTAGGCGACCCAGACGATGCCCATCCACACCGCCCCGGCAAATTCCACCTCGGCGTATTCCTTGGTGGTGGTCAGGCCCTGCGGCAGGGTCACCAGCAGGCAGATCACCAGGGCCTGCCAGCCCCAGAAGGTGAAGGCGGCGAGGCTGCCGCCGAACAGCCGCGCCTGGCAGGTGCGCTGCACGGTGTAGTAGCTGGTGGCGAACAGCGCGCTGCCGCCGAAGGCGAAGATCACCAGGTTGGTGTGCAGCGGCCGCAGGCGGCCGAAGCTGGTCCAGGGCAGGTCGAGGTTCAGGGACGGCCAGACCAGCTGGGCGGCGATGAACACCCCCAGGCCCATGCCGACGATGCCCCAGACCACCGTCATCAGCGCGAACTGACGCACCACCCGGTAGTCGTAGGCGGGTTCGATTTCTGCAGTCTTCATGCGGAAAACCTTCAGGAGTGGGAATGGCTGGCCGGCACTGCCGACCGGGGCGCCACTCTAGGAAGGCGGGACGGGACGAAACAGCCTCAGTTTTGGCTGCTTTTAGGAGATCAGATGAGCACCATCTGCTCCCAGGCGACACCAGGGGCGGCCTGGGTCATCTGATATCGGATTTCTGCTTCGATCTGATTCTGTTTCTGCGCCGGGTGGCTCGCCATAGTGGCTACCCGGACGATTGCCGCCTCCGGCGGCCCGATGAGGATCCCCATGTACCGATACGACGACTACGATCGCGCCCTGGTCCGCGAACGCGTCGCGCAGTTCCGTGACCAGGTGGCGCGGCGGCTGAGCGGCGAGCTGAGCGAGGAAGAGTTCCTGCCCCTGCGCCTGCAGAACGGCCTGTACCTGCAGAAGCACGCCTACATGCTGCGGGTGGCCATCCCCTACGGCACGCTGTCGTCGGACCAGCTGCGCACCCTGGCCCTCATCGCCCGGGAGTACGACCGGGGCTACGGCCACTTCACCACCCGGCAGAACATCCAGTTCAACTGGATCGATCTGGAGCGGGTGCCGGACATCCTCGAACGCCTCGCCGATGTCGACATGCACGCCATCCAGACCTCCGGCAACTGCGTGCGCAACATCACCACCGAGGCCTTCGCCGGGGTGGCAGCCGACGAGCTGCTGGACCCGCGCCCGCTGGCCGAGATCCTCCGCCAGTGGTCCACGGTGAACCCGGAATTCCTCTTCCTGCCACGCAAGTTCAAGATCGCCCTCTGCGCCGCCGAGGAGGACCGCGCGGCCGTGCAGATGCACGACATCGGCCTCTACCTGTACCGCGACGGGGACGGCGAGATGCGCCTCAAGGTGCTGGTGGGCGGCGGGCTCGGGCGTACGCCGATCCTCGCCCAGGTGATCCGCGAGGGGCTGCACTGGCGCCACCTGCTGTCCTATGTCGAGGCGGTGCTGCGGGTCTACAACCGCCACGGCCGCCGCGACAACAAGTACAAGGCGCGCATCAAGATCCTGGTCAAGGCCCTGGGCATCGAGGCTTTCGCCCGCGAGGTGGAGGCCGAATGGGAGCACCTGCGCGACGGCCCGGCCCAGCTGACCGAGGCGGAGTACACCCGCGTGGCGGCCTCCTTCACCACGCCGGCCTACGCCACCCTCGACGCCGCCGACCTGGAACATGGCCGGCGCCTGGCCGAGGACCCGGCCTTCGCCCGCTGGTGCGCCCGCAACCTGCAACCGCACAAGGTGCCCGGCTATGCGTCGGTGGTGATCTCCACCAAGCCCGGTCCCGAGGCCCCGCCGGGTGACGTGACCGACGCGCAGATGGAGGCGGTGGCGGAGTGGGCCGAGCGCTTCGGCTTCGGCGAGATCCGCATTGCCCACGAGCAGAACCTGGTGCTGCCGGACGTGCCCAAGCGCGACCTGCACGCCCTCTGGCTGGCCGCCTGCGAGGCGGGCCTGGCGACCCCCAACGTCGGCCTGCTGACTGACATCATCGCCTGCCCCGGCGGCGACTACTGCGCCCTGGCCAATGCCAAGTCGATCCCCATCGCCCAGGCGATCCAGGCGCGCTTCCGCGACCCGGCACGGCTGGAGGCCCTTGGCGAACTGAGCCTGAACATCTCCGGCTGCATGAATGCCTGCGGCCACCACCACATCGGCAACATCGGCATCCTCGGCGTCGACAAGGGCGGCAGCGAGTGGTACCAGGTGACCCTCGGCGGCGCCCAGGGCATGTCGGCGGCGCTGGGACGGGTGATCGGCCCGTCCTTCAGCGCGGCCGAAGTGCCCCAGGTGATTGAGCACATCGCCGACACCTACCTGGCGCACCGCGAGGGCGACGAGCGCTTCGTCGACACCCTCGGCCGCATCGGCCTGGAGCCGTTCAAGGCACGGGTCTACACCCGTGAGGAGGAACCGGCATGAACAACCTGATCCGCCTGCGCCAGGGCGTGCCCGGCCTGGTCGAGGACGACCCCTGGACCCTGGTGCGCCCGGACGAGGCGCTGCCGGACGGCGGGCCGCTGATCCTGCCGCTGGCGCTCTGGCAAGCCCGGCAGGACGCCGCCGTGCTGGCGGGCAAACGCGTCAGCGAGGATGCGCTGCTGTTGCAGCCGGACGACGACGTGGAAGCCCTGCGGGACTGCCTCTACAGCCTGCCGCTGATCGCCGTGGACTTCCCCAGCTTTCGCGATGGCCGGGGCTACAGCCAGGCCTACCTGCTGCGCAGCCGGCTCGGCTGGGCCGGCGAGTTGCGCGCCGTGGGGGACGTGCTGCGGGACCAGCTGGCGCACATGCGCCAGTGCGGCTTCGACGCCTTTGCGGTGCGTGCCGATAAGTCCGCCGAGGACGCCCTCAAGGGGCTGGCCGGGCTCAGCGTGCTCTACGGCCGCTCGGTGATCGAGCCGCGCCCGCTGTTCCGGCGCCGCGAGGCCGATGTCACGATTGGTAAAAATTGACGGCTCGGGGGAAGGCCGCGTTCTGTCCTACGATGCACGTCCGTTTTTTCTGATCGGACCCCAATGGACAGCGACAGTACCCGGCCTCCCCCGGCCCCCTCCCTCTCCGGCGCCTCGCGCCTTCCCGTTCCCCGGCACCCTGCCGTGAATCCCTTCAGCCTCCCGTTCCGCGCCCCTTCGGCGTGCCGGATGGCGGCTGCCCGTCGTTGCGGCGAGGAGGGCTGACATGGAGTGGATTGCCGACCCCACGGCCTGGCTGGGCCTTCTCACCCTGGTGGTGCTGGAGATCGTGCTGGGCATCGACAACCTGGTGTTCATCGCCATCCTCGCGGACAAGCTGCCGCCCCACCAACGTGACCGCGCGCGCCTGATCGGCCTGTCGCTGGCGCTGCTGATGCGCCTGGGCCTGCTGGCCAGCATCTCCTGGCTGGTGACGCTGACCGAGCCGCTGTTCGAGGTCTTCGGCCACGCCTTCTCGGGCCGTGACCTGATCATGCTGTTCGGCGGTGTGTTCCTGCTGTTCAAGGCCACCATGGAGCTGCACGAGCGCATCGAGGGCCATGCCCAGCCGAGCACCGGCAGCCGCACCTATGCCCTGTTCTGGCCGGTGGTGGCGCAGATCGTGGTGCTCGACGCGGTGTTCTCCCTGGACGCGGTGATCACCGCCGTCGGCATGGTGGAGCACCTGGAAGTGATGATGATCGCGGTGGTGATCTCCATCGGCCTGATGATCGTCGCCAGCAAGCCGCTGACCGCCTTCGTCAACGCCCACCCCACGGTGATCATGCTGTGCCTGGGCTTCCTGATGATGATCGGCTTCAGCCTCACCGCCGAAGGCCTGGGCTTCCACATTCCCAAGGGCTACCTGTACGCGGCCATCGGCTTCTCGATCCTCATCGAGCTGGCCAACCAGACGGTTCGCTGGCGCCGTCGCCGCCGCCAGGAGGAAGCCGGCGGCCTGCGCGAGCGGACCGCCCACGCGGTGCTGCGCCTGCTGGGTGGCCGTGGCGTGGAGGCCGACGAGGTGGGCGAGGAGATCGCCGACCTGGTGAAGGACAACGGCCGCGGCCAGGTGCCTTTCGACCGCCGCGAGCGGGTGATGATCAGCGGCGTGCTCGGCCTGGCCGAGCGCCCCATCCGCACCCTGATGACCAACCGCGTGGAGGTGGAGCGCATCGACCTGGCCGACAGCCGCGAGACGGTGTACGACGCGCTGCTGCGCTCGCCCTATTCGCGCCTGGTGGTGGTCCGTGACGCCGACGTGGACGAGCCCCTGGGCTACGTGCACAAGAAGGAACTGCTGCGTACGCTGCTGCAGGGCCAGGCGCCGGAGATCGAGCCCTTGCTGCGCATCCCGCCCAACCTGCCGGAGAGCGCCTCGGTGCTCAGTGCCCTGGAGGAGATGCGCAAGGCTTCGACCCACGTGGCCTTCGTGGTCAACGAATTCGGCGGCTTCGAGGGCCTGCTGACCATGACCGACATCCTCGAATCCATCGCCGGCGAACTGCCGGACGCCAGCGAGGTGGACGGCCTGGACATCGAGCCCGTGGACACGGGCTGGAAGGTCAGCGGCGCAGTGAACCTGAGCCTGCTGAACGAGCGCCTGGGCTTCCCGCCCCGTGCCCAGGAGGGCTACCAGACGGTTGCCGGCCTGGCCATGAGCCTGCTGGACCGCCTGCCGGTGGTGGGCGACGCGCTGGAGGTGGAAGGCTGGCGCCTGCAGGTGATCGAGGTGAAGGAGCGTCGGGTCAACCGGCTGCTGCTGGAGCCGCCGCCCGGTCACCCGCGGCGCTCAGGCTGAGCCTGCCCCATGAAGAACGGCGCCCTCGGGCGCCGTTCTTTCATTCACCTGCCGCTCAGGGCTGCTGTTTCTGCTGGGCCTTGAGCAGGTCGCGGATCTCGCTGAGCAGCTCCTGGTCCTTGGTGGGGGCCGGCGGTACTTCGGGGGCGGCGGCTTCCTCGCGCTTGAGCTTGTTGATCACCTTGACCCCCATGAAGATGGCGAAGGCCACGATCACGAAGTCGAGCACCGTCTGGATGAACTTGCCATAGGCCAGGACCACGGCCGGGGCGTTGCCCTCGGCGGCCTTGAGGGTGATGGCCAGGTCGGAGAAGTCCACGCCCCCGACCAGCAGCCCCACCGGCGGCATGACCACGTCGCCGACGAAGGAGGACACGATCTTGCCGAATGCAGCGCCGATGATGATGCCCACGGCCATGTCGACCACGTTGCCCTTGACCGCGAAGGCCTTGAATTCCGACAGCAAGCTCATGCGATTTCCCCCGGGGATTGGACTGATGGGCTGAAAGTGTAACCGAGTGTTCTGACAGCGCCATCCTACCGGTGTTGCGGTTCGGTGTAGCGGTAGAGCCGGCAGAAGTCCTCGTGTACCTGGGGATCGGGGCGCTTCTGCACCCGCACGCCGGCTGCCGGGTAGCGCCCCAGCAGCACCTTCGGGCGCACCGGGCGCGGGTAGAAGCCGCCGCCGCAGTTGGGGCAGACGTTGTGCAGCCGCTCCACGCAGTCGGCGCAGAAGGTGCATTCGAAGGAGCAGATGCGGGCTTCGGTGCTGGCGGGCGGCAGGGCGCGGGCGCAGGCTTCGCAGGTGGGGCGCAGCTCGAGCATCGGGGCTCTCCTGGGGGGGGGGGCGACCGCTCATCCTAGTGCGCCCGCCAGGCGGCGCCCAGTCACGAGCGTTCACTGTAAAGCGGATGAAACAGGTGGCTGTCCGGTCGCCCAGGCTGGTCTAGCCTCTAGCTGCTGCTTCGGTCTTGCAAGGAGCCTTGCCATGCCTCTCGAACACCACGCCCTGGAACGCGAATTCCCTGATGATCACGCCACGATGCACGAACTTCTCCAGCACAACGTGCACTTTGCCCGCCTGGCCGCCGAGTACCACCACCTCGACACGCGCATCTACGAAGTGGAGGACGGCCGGCATGCCCTGGATGACCTGCAACTGCACAGCCTGAAGATGAAGCGGGTCGCCCTGAAGGACGAGATCGCCCAGCTGCTCAGGGCCCATCAGGGCGGTTGACCGGCGTCAACGCGGTGCCCGGGGCGGCTGGCTAGGCTGGCCGCCTTTCCCCTTCGGAGCACTCGCCATGACGGCCTACGACACCCTTCCGAGCGCCACCCCCGAATCCGACCGCAAGGCCCAGTACGAGGCGCGCCGAGCCGAGGAACGACGTGACCGCCTGCGCCAGCAGCTGGACCTGCTGGACAAGCGCATCGCCCGCGTCCAGGCCGGCACCGAGCCGCTGGACGGCTCCAGCCTGCAGGCCCTGCAGATGCGCCGCGAAGGCCTGGCCCAGGACCTGGCTCGCCTGCCACGCAAGGAAGGCTGCTGCGGCTGCGGGCGCGCCTGCAAGGGGTGATCCGCTATCATGCGGGCTTCGTTTTTCTGACGGAGTCCGCTGATGGCCAAGGCCAAGCGCATGTACGGCTGCACCGAGTGCGGCTCGACCTTTCCCAAATGGGCTGGCCAGTGTGCCGATTGCGGGGCCTGGAACACCCTGGTGGAAACCGTGGTGGAAGGGGCTGCCGCCTCGTCCTCCAGCGGGCGCGCCGGCTGGGCCGGCGGCCAGGCGCAGATCAAGACCCTGGCCGAGGTCAGCGTCGAGGAGATGCCGCGCTTCTCCACCGCATCGGCCGAACTGGACCGGGTGCTCGGCGGCGGCCTGGTCGACGGTTCGGTGGTGCTGATCGGCGGTGACCCCGGCATCGGCAAGTCCACCATCCTCCTGCAGACCCTCTGCAACATCGCCACCCGCTTCCCCGCGCTCTACGTCACCGGTGAGGAATCCCAGCAGCAGGTCGCCATGCGCGCCCGTCGCCTCGGGCTGCCCGAGGACAAGCTCAAGGTGATGACCGAGACCTGCATCGAAAGCATCATCGCCACCGCGCGGGTGGAGAAGCCCAAGGTGATGGTGATCGACTCCATCCAGACCATCTTCACCGAGCAGCTGCAGTCCGCCCCCGGCGGCGTGGCCCAGGTGCGCGAGAGCGCCGCGCTGCTGGTGCGCTACGCCAAGCAGAGCGGCACGGCGATCTTCCTGGTGGGCCACGTGACCAAGGAGGGCGCCCTGGCAGGCCCCCGCGTGCTGGAGCACATGGTCGACACGGTGCTTTATTTCGAGGGCGAGTCCGACGGCCGCCTGCGCCTGCTGCGGGCGGTGAAGAACCGCTTCGGCGCGGTGAACGAGCTGGGCGTGTTCGGCATGACCGATCGCGGCCTGAAGGAGGTCTCCAACCCCTCGGCGATTTTCCTCACCCGCGCCCAGGAAGCGGTGCCCGGCAGCGTGGTGATGGCCACCTGGGAAGGCTCGCGGCCGATGCTGGTGGAGGTGCAGGCGCTGGTGGACACCAGCCACCTGGCCAACCCGCGCCGGGTCACCCTGGGCCTGGACCCGAACCGCCTGGCCATGCTGCTGGCGGTGCTGCACCGCCACGGCGGCATCCCCACCCACGACCAGGATGTGTTCCTCAACGTGGTGGGCGGGGTGAAGGTGCTGGAGACGGCCTCCGACCTGGCGCTGATCGCCGCCATCATGTCGAGCCTGCGCAACCGGCCGCTGGAGCATGATCTGCTGGTGTTCGGCGAGGTGGGTCTGTCTGGCGAGGTGCGCCCGGTGCCCAGCGGGCAGGAGCGCCTGAAGGAGGCGGGCAAGCATGGCTTCAAGCGGGCCATCGTGCCCAAGGGGAACGCCCCGAAGGAGGCGCCCCCCGGCTTGCGGGTCATCGCAGTGACGCGCCTGGAGCAGGCGCTCGACGCGCTGTTCGAGTAGCGCTCAAGCCTCCACGAGGGCGGCGAGGTCGCGCTCCAGCAGCGTCTCGTCGCCCAGGTTCAGCTCCATCAGCCGGCGCAGGTGGGCGATGGAGTCCAGGTCGATGTGCTGGCAGACGAAGCCCAGCTGATCGTCGTGGATCCGGGTGAGGACCACGTCCATGCGCACCAGGGCATCCCGGGACAGGTGGATGACCGCCTGGAAGGGCTGGTCCCCGTCCCCGTTCCAATTATTCGGGCGGCTCAGCAGCAGGCCTTTCAGGGAGATGTCCTGCAGCTCGGCCTGCCATTGGCGCTCGCCCTGGATCAGTTCGGTCACGGCGTCGAACGCGACCCGGTGGAAGCGCCGTCGTTCGTGTTCTTTCTGGCTCATCGCTCAAGACTCCTGGGCAGTTTGGATCACTATAGACAAGGGCTAGATTACCCGCTCATCCCCGGCGACGACGCCAGGCCAGCAGCAGGCCGCCGGCTACCAGCAGTGCACCGAAGCCATAGGCGGCATGGCGTCGGGACGGCGCCAGGGCGGTGATGGCGCTCCAGCGCTCTTCCCATTGGCGGGGTTTGGCCCGCTCGAAATCCGGATCTTCACACGTCTTGCCGAAGTTGCCGGCCCACTCTACGAACGGACCGTTCTCCACGTAGCGGCGGTAAATGCGCCGGGCGCTGTCCATATCGCGGTACTCCAGCCACCCGCTGGCTTGACACAGTGCAGCGGCGAAGGCCTGGCTGGTGTGCGGCAGCCGGTCGGCGGCGCGTTCGGCCAGGTCCGCCGCCACCCAGCGGTAGTGGAAGCGGCGGTTGGGCTCGGCCAGTGCGCTGTTCTGGCGCCTGGCTTCGTCTTCGCTCAGCCAGCCGGCCGGGTCCTGTCGTTCCACCTGGAGCTGGTAGTAGTTGCCTTCGTAGACCTTGAAGTCCGGTGACATCTCGTAGCCCAGCAGCTCCATGCCGCGCCAGCGTGCCAGGACGGCGGCGGTGTAGTAGGCCTCGGCCTGGCCGATGTCGGTCCAGCGGCTCTCCGCCTCCCGGCGTGCCCGGGCGTACTCGCGGGCGATGGTGCGCAGCTCCTCGGTGGCGAAGTAGGCCGGTGCCTCGTCGTAGCGCCCTTCGCGCATCAGGCGACGACCCAGCAGCTCCCGCAGCAGGGTGGCAATCGGGCGAGGCAGGTAGGCGTCGCCTTGGGCTTGGTCCTGCGGATTGGGCGCTGGCACCTTGGCGTCGACGAATCCCTTCAGCTCATCTGCGGTGAGCACCCGTTCGGCGAGGGTGGCGGTGTCCTCCCAGTAGATCTCGCCGCTGCGGTAGAGCATGTCCAAGGCGTCCAGGTAGTCGCCGCGCTTAAGCGCGAGTACGGCGCGCTCGCCGTCGACCCGGCAGTGGGGCTTCACCGTTTCCAGGTAGCCGTCGTCGTCGCGCCGGTAGGCCCAGCTCTCGTCCTCGGGGAAGGCCTGGGAGGCCTTGGCATAGGCCTGGGTGGCCGTAGTGATGTCGCCGTCGTGCAGTGCCACCTTGGCGCGGATCCACCAGGCGAGGCCCGAGTCGCCGGCCTTTTCCAGCAGACGCCGGGCCGTGTCGTACTGGCCGCTCTGGTAGGCCAGGGTGGCGAGGCGATCGGCATTGGGCAGGGCCGGTTCGTCCAGCGACAGCAACAGCTGGACGAGGGGCTTCTCGGCCTCGGTCTGGCCCTCGTAGTCCCAGCCGATTCGGGTCAGCAGGCGGATGGTCAGCAACTGCTGGACCTCCGGAACCTCCAGCAGCGGGCGCAACTGATCCACCGGCATCTGCGCCAGTTCGCTGGAGAGGAACTTGAGGGAACTGATGCCGACGCTGGAGTTCAGCGCCGCCTGGTTGGAATAGAAGCGGATGGCCTGGCCCCAGTCGCCGGCGTCCTTGGCCACGCGGGCCTCTTCCCCGAGGCTGGCGGCGGCCAGTTCCAGCGGGTCGGGGAAACCGTCCAGGACCAGTTGGCGGGTCAGCTGGAAGGCCTCGCGGGCGGCCTGGGCGTGGGCCTGCCGGCGCTGCTCGGCCTCGACATCGGTGGTCACGTCGTCGGAAGCGGGCAGGTCGCGGCTCATTTCCGCCTGTGCGCGCCCCAGGGAATAGGCCGCCCAGGTGCTGCGGGCCCGGCGTTGGTCGGCGGGCAGGGCGAGCAGGCGGCGGAAGTAGCCGCTGGCCTCTTCCCCGTCCCGGCGGAAGGCCACGGCGCCGGCGATGTAGAGACGCTGCTCTTCTGGCAGGTCGCCGGCCTGGGCTTCCACCTGGGCGGGGTCATCCAGGGCACGCAACTGCTCGACGCGCTGGGCGACGTCGCGTCCCAGTTCGTCCCGCTCCACCCACTCCCGCTGGCGCACGTAGTTCTCGTTGTCCGCCTCCCAATAGATCACCAGGGTGGCCTGGCTCACCGGTTTGAGCCCGGCGATGGGCGGGGCCAGGTGGGTGGCTTCGAAGACGAAGTTGTTCTCCGGCATCTCGGTCAGGGTGCGGGCGCGGTTGTCCAGCAGGGTCAGGCTGAAGTCGGGCCCGCAGGCCAGGGCCTGGTTGGCCAGCGGCAGGGCCAGGGCGATGGCCAGGGCCAGGCGGGCGAGGGGCCGATCAGGGTTGTGCATGGAGTCCTCCTTGAGCAGGTGCATGGCAGCGGGCCCAGCCCAGCGCTCGGCGCTGGCCCGCTTGCAGGTAGAGGGTGGGGCCGGCCTCGCGTTCCAGGCGCAGGCCGGCGTCGTCCGTGACGAGGCGATAGCCCGGCAGGGCGTCATGGGCGAAGCAGTCATGGGCGGCCAGTTGCAGGCGAGCGGGCAGCGCTGCCGGGGCATTGCCGAGGTTGGCCAGGGTCAGTTCGTTGAGCTGGGGGTCGTTGTCCGGGCGTCGCACGTCCAGGCGCAGGTCGGCCGCCAGTGCTTCGCCCCGGGCCACCGCCATCAGCGTCGCCAGCGGCCAGGCGCGGCGATCCCCGGGCAGGGGCAGGCGGAACCAGATCAGGCCCGCCAGGTGTGTGGGCGGGTCGCGGCGCAACTGGGCGACGAGCCCGGCGACCTGCTGGGGATCGGCCATCCATTCCTGGCGCGCCCCGGCGATGGGCAGCGGTGCTTCGCTCTCCACCTGAACGCCGTCGTCGGAGCGGATCAGGCCGGCGCCGTAGGCGGGCAGGGCGAGGAGGAAGGGCGTGGGGCTGACGGCATCCCAGCGGCGCGCCCATTCCAGGGCCTGGCGCTCGTCGAACAGGCCCTTTTCCGGCGCGCTGACACCGTGCACCTGGAGGACGCTGCCGTCGACCTGGGCGAGCACGTCCGGCAGGCGGGGGCTCGACAGCCAGGCGGGCAGGGCGGTGATGCCGAGCTGCATGCCGGTGGGCAAGCTGGCGCGCAGCTCACTGAGGAAGCGGGCGTAGTCCGCCAGGCGCGCGCTGGCGCAGTCGTGGTCGATTTCCACGGCCACCGGGGTGAGCCCGGTGCGTTGCCAGTCCGCCAGCAGGCTGCCGATCTCGTCCCGTGCGCGCTGGCTGTCCAGTTGCGGCAACTGGCCGTCCAGGCGCACCACGGCGACCCAGGGGCGGCCGTCCTGGCGCAGCAGGTCGGTGTCGATGCGGGCCCGCGACCAGCCGGCGCCCGGGTGGGCCTGGAGTGCCAGTACGCGCAGGGTGGAGAAGGTGGCGTGGCTGGCGCGCAGGGCCTCGGCGTGAGCCGGGGTCCATTGGCGTTGCCAGACGTAGAGCTGCTGGTCGAGCGGCGGCGAGTGCCCGTCCCGGCAGGCGGCCAGCATCAGCAAGGCTGCGAAGAGTGCCGCGATCCTGCGGCGGAGGGGGCCGGTCATGGACGGTCATCGATGGGGCAGGCGGGCCTGCTGGCCCGGTCGCGGCGGATTAGACTCCCAATCCCCAGCGCCGGCAAGGGGCGCCCGCCAACCCGTTCACATCCCCGGCGACCGCTCGCCGGATGGTTGGCCGTTCGGTTTGACAGCCGCTTTCCTGTCACCAAAGCTGCATGAGCTATTCACCTTCTGATTACCTGTGGAGTGCAGCTAATGGACAACCGACTGCTGGTCAAAGGTCTGATTGCGGGATTGCTCTGTGTTGGCAGCGTGGCGGCTCATGCCGATGCTGCCGGCGGCAACGGATGCGGCTGGGGCAACATGCTCTTCGAAGGGCAGCGCGGCATGGCCCCCCACTTCCTCGCCACCACCACCAACGGCACCTCGGGCAACGCCACCTTCGGCATGACCTCCGGGACCAACGGGTGCGACACCAGCGTCAAGCTGGGCTACGGCGGCCGCTCGATGCTGGCCATGAACGGCATGCTCGACAACATCGCCGAGGACATGGCCCAGGGCCAGGGCGAGGCGCTGGATGCCTACGCCACCCTGCTGGGCGTGGAGAAGGCCGACCGTGCCCACTTCGCCAAGATCACCCAGGAGAACTTCGCGCAGATCTTCTCCGCCCCCGACGTGACCGGCGAGCAGGTGCTGGCCAACACCCTCGACGTGATGAGCCGCGACCAGCAGCTGGCGCGCTACGCCAAGCAACCGGCCTGATCGGCAGGTGCAACGAAGAAGCCGGGCGATGCCCGGCTTTTTCATGCCTGCGGGATACGTGAGGGGGCATGCGCGGCGCGTGCCGGCGTGGCGGGCGGCGTTGCGGGTGTCCTCAGACCCT
Source organism: Pseudomonas sp. SLBN-26 (assembly GCF_006715895.1). NCBI lineage: Bacteria > Pseudomonadati > Pseudomonadota > Gammaproteobacteria > Pseudomonadales > Pseudomonadaceae > Pseudomonas > Pseudomonas sp. SLBN-26. Next base: position 3,329,553 of record NZ_VFOB01000001.1, on the reverse strand, counting down.
TCCTGCGATTTTCTGCGTGAGGAAGGAAATTCATCGAAGGTGTCTTCCGGCGCGGTTGTCGGAAGGCTCTAGACCAATGTCTAGACCTCAATCGGGAAGGATGGGGCTAAGCTTGTGCGGCAGCTCGTCTGTCCATCCATTGGGAGTCTCCTATGAACAATAACAACAGCGTCGCGCGCCACCTGCCCTGGGCAGTGCTGGCCGTCATCGGCGCCAGTGCCTTGGGCGTGGTCGCGTTGCGCCGCGGCGAGGCCATCAACGCCTTGTGGATCGTGGTGGCAGCCGTGGCGCTCTACCTGATCGCCTACCGCTACTACAGCCTGTTCATCGCCAGCAAGGTGATGCAGCTCGATCCGACCCGCGCCACTCCGGCGCTGATCAACAACGACGGCCTGGACTACGTCCCGACCAACAAGCACATCCTCTTCGGCCACCACTTCGCCGCCATCGCCGGCGCCGGCCCGCTGGTGGGCCCGGTGCTCGCCGCACAGATGGGCTACCTGCCCGGCACGCTCTGGCTGATCGCCGGGGTGGTGCTGGCCGGCGCGGTGCAGGACTTCATGGTCCTGTTCATCTCCACCCGCCGTAACGGCCGCTCCCTGGGTGAGCTGGTGCGCGAGGAAATGGGCCAGGTGCCCGGCACCATCGCGCTGTTCGGCGCCTTCCTGATCATGATCATCATCCTCGCGGTGCTCTCGCTGATCGTGGTGAAGGCACTGGCCGAGAGCCCCTGGGGCATGTTCACGGTGATGGCGACCATCCCCATCGCGGTGTTCATGGGCGTGTACATGCGCTACATCCGCCCGGGCCGCATCGGTGAGATCTCGCTGATCGGCGTTGTCCTGCTGCTGGCCTCCATCTGGCTGGGCGGCCAGGTCGCCGCGGACCCGGTCTGGGGGCCGGCGTTCACCTTCACCGGGATCCAGATCACCTGGATGCTGATCGGCTATGGCTTCGTCGCCGCCGTGCTGCCGGTGTGGCTGATCCTCGCCCCGCGCGACTACCTGTCCACCTTCCTCAAGATCGGCACCATCATCGCCCTGGCCATCGGCATCCTGGTGACCATGCCGATGCTGAAGATGCCGGCCCTGACCCAGTTCATCGACGGCACCGGCCCGGTGTGGAAGGGCAACCTGTTCCCCTTCCTGTTCATCACCATCGCCTGTGGTGCGGTGTCCGGCTTCCACGCGCTGATCAGCTCCGGCACCACGCCCAAGCTGCTGGCCAGCGAGACCCACGCCCGTTACATCGGCTACGGCGGCATGCTGATGGAGTCCTTCGTCGCCATCATGGCCATGGTCGCTGCCTCGGTGATCGAGCCGGGCGTGTACTTCGCCATGAACAGCCCGCCGGCCGTGGTCGGCACCGACGTCGCCGCCGTGGCGGCCACCGTCAGCAGCTGGGGCTTCACCATCACCCCCGAGCAGCTGGAAGCCACCGCCCGTGACATCGGCGAGCACACCATCCTGGCCCGTGCCGGTGGTGCGCCGACCCTGGCCGTGGGCATCGCGCAGATCCTCCACCAGGTGCTGCCGGGCGAGAACACCATGGCGTTCTGGTACCACTTCGCGATCCTCTTCGAGGCGCTGTTCATCCTCACCGCCGTGGACGCCGGCACCCGTGCCGGGCGCTTCATGCTGCAGGACCTGCTGGGCAACTTCGTCCCGGCGCTGAAGAAGACCGACTCCTGGTTCGCCAACGTGCTTGCCACCGCCGGTTGCGTGGCCCTCTGGGGCTGGCTGCTGTACCAGGGCGTGATCGACCCGCTGGGCGGCATCAACACCCTGTGGCCGCTGTTCGGCATCTCCAACCAGATGCTCGCCGGCATCGCCCTGATGCTGGGCTGCGTGGTGCTGATCAAGATGAAGCGCCAGCGCTACGTGTGGGTGACGCTGATCCCGGCCACCTGGCTGCTGATCTGCACCACCACCGCCGGCCTGATCAAGCTGCTGGACCCGAACCCCGCCGTCGGCTTCCTGGCCCTGGCCAAGAAGTACAGCGACGCCGCCGCCGCCGGCCAGGTGCTGGCTCCGGCCAAGGACATGGCGCAGATGCAGCACGTCATCTTCAACGCCTACACCAACGCCACCCTGACCGTGCTGTTCCTGTTCGTGGTGCTCAGCGTGCTGTTCTATGCCTTCAAGGTCGGCCGTGCCGCCTGGAGCAAGCCCGAGCGCAGCGACAAGGAAACGCCGTTCCAGCCGATCCCGGACGCCTGAGGAGTGAACGCGCATGTTCAATGACCTGAGCCGCATGGGTAAGTACCTCGGGCAGGCCGCCCGGATGCTGGTGGGCATGCCCGACTACGACACCTACGTCGAGCACATGCGCAACAAGCACCCGGACCAGCCGGTGATGAGCTACGAGGCGTTCTTCCGGGAGCGCCAGGAAGCCCGTTACGGGGGCGGGAAGGGGCGGCCCATCCGCTGCTGTTGAAACCTGCTCCGCCAGGCTGCTGTGCTTGGCGAGGCAGATCGAGGTACAACCGCGCCACGCTTAGCCGTGGCGCGTGTTTTTGGAGATCGCGATGTACCCAACACCCATCCCCGTCACCGTGCTCACCGGCTTTCTCGGTGCCGGCAAGACCACGCTCCTGAAGCACATCCTCAAGGCCGAGCACGGCCTGAAGATCGCGGTGATCGAGAACGAATTCAGCGAGACCCCCATCGACGGCCAACTGCTGGGTGACGAGCCGGTGCAGGTGATGACCCTGGCCAACGGCTGCGTCTGCTGCTCCATCCACGTCGAGCTGGAAAAGGCCCTGTTCCTCCTGCTGGAGCGCCTGGACGCCGGCGAACTGGCCTTCGACCGCCTGGTGATCGAGTGCACCGGCCTGGCCGACCCGGCGCCCGTGGCGCAGACCTTCTTCGCCGATGAAGCCCTCTGCGAGCGCTACGTGCTGGACGGCATCATCACCCTGGTGGACGCCGTGAATGCCGAGCGCCACCTGGCCGAACCCATCGCCCAGGCCCAGGTGGGGTTCGCCGACCGCATCCTGGTGAGCAAGCGCGACCTGGTGGACGAGGCGCACTTCGAAGGTCTCAGCCAGCGTCTCTCGCGGATCAACCGCCGGGCGCCGGTGCGCGTCGTCGATCACGGTCGCATCGACCTGGCCGAACTGCTGGACGTGCGCGGCTTCAACCTCAACGCCGACATCGGCCCCGTGCTGACCTTGCGCCCCGTGCGCCCGGCCGCCACCCCGGACCGCATCGGCACCCTGGTGCTCAAGAGCGACAAGCCGCTGGACATGGAGCGCCTCAGCGCCTTCATGGAGGGGCTGCTGGAGCGCCACGGCAACGCCCTGCTGCGCTACAAGGGCGTGCTCGCGGTGGCCGGCGAAGCCCGTCGCCTGGTGTTCCAGGGCGTACTGCGCCTGTACGGCTTCGACTGGGACCGCGAATGGGAGGCGGACGAGCCGCGCGAGAGCGTGATGGTCTTCATCGGTGACAACCTCCCGGAAGACGAGATCCGCGCCGGATTCGAAGCCGCCGCCCACTGAGCGTCATCGGTGATTGGAATGCCGCTTGAAAGTAAATAGAATCACTCGCATTTGATTCTTTTCCTCTTTCGGCGTGCCCCGTATGACCGATGCCGTAGCGGCACCCGGCGACACCCCCGGTTCGCTCTACCGTGAGCACCGCAGCTGGCTCGAAGGCTGGCTGCGGCGCCGCCTGGGCAACGCCTGGGATGCCGCCGACCTGACCCAGGACACCTTCGTCCGCGTGCTGGCGGCCCACCAGCAGCGCACCTTGCCGACCCTGGCCGAGCCACGCGCCTACCTGCTCACCATCGGTCGCCGCCTGCTGATCAACCACCACAAGCGCCGCAGCCTCGAACAGGCCTACCTGGACGCCCTGGCCTGCCTGCCCGAGGCCGAGGTGCCGTCGCCGGAGCAGCGCTGGCTGGTGCTGGAAACCCTGCACGCCCTCGACGAACTGCTGGACGGCCTGCCCCTGGCGGTACGCCGGGCCTTCCTCTGGTCGCAGCTCGAAGGGCTGGACTATGCCCGTATCGCCGAGCGCCTGGCGGTGTCCGAGCGCACGGTGAAGCGCTACATGGCGCGTGCCTACGAGCACTGCCTGCTGGTGGAGCTGTGAGCGCCCACGCTGCGGAACCGGCGCGGCGCATCGCCCGCGAGGCCGCGCAATGGCTGGTGCTCCGGGACGCCGGCGGGCTGGGCCCGGAGCAAGCGGCTGCGCTGCAGCACTGGCGCGCCCTCAGCGAGGCCCACGAGGCTGCCTGGCAACGGGCCGAGGCGCTGCGCCAGCGCTTCGCCGGGTTGCCCGCGCCCCTGGCCCTGGCCAGCCTGGACCGCGCCGACCTCGGCCGGCGCCGTGCGCTCAAGCAGGTGCTGGGCCTCGCCACCCTCGCCCCGGCAGCCTGGCTGGCCTACCGCCAGGCGCCCGTGGCCAGTTGGCGCGCGGACCTGCGCACCGCCACCGGTGAGCGTCGCGATATCGACCTGCCCGGTGGGGGCCGCCTGCACCTGAACACCGCCAGCGCGGTCAACCTCGGCCCCGGCGTCATCGAGCTGGTGGCCGGCGAGATCGCCGTGGAAACCCCCGGCCCGCTGCGGGTCGAGCGGGCCGAAGGCCGCCTGCTGACCGACGCTGCGCGCTTCTGCGTGCGGCAACTGGAGGCGGGCTGCCTGGTGTCGGTGGAAGCGGGCACGGTTCGCCTACACCCTGCGACCGGGCAGGTAGTGGCGCTGTCTGCGGGCCAGCGTGCCGGCCTGCTCCCGACAGGCACCACGCCGGTGACGCGCTTCGACCCCGAGCAGCCCGACTGGCGCCAGGGGGTGCTGATCGTCGAGAACCGCCCCCTCGGCACCGTGCTGCGCGAGCTGGATCGCTACCGCCCCGGCCTGCTGCGCTGGGACGCGGCGCTGGAGGCGCTGCCGGTGACCGGCACCTTCCGCCTCGACGACACCGACCGCGTGCTCGCACTGCTCGCCGCCACCCTGCCGCTGGAGGTGCATTACCGCACGCGCTACTGGGTCTCCCTGGTGCCGCGTACCCATGTCGGGTGAAGGCTGTCCCTTTTTTTCGCGTCGCTTGTCATCCCAGAAGACAACACGAAAAAGAGAGCCTTCCATGACCTCCCGTTCCCCATCCTTCCCCCTGGCCCGGCACCTGCTGCGGGCCAGCCTTCTCCTGGCCCTCGGCCTGCCCAGCGCCTGGGCCGATGACGGCGCCCGGCGCAGCTACCAGGTGCCTGCGGGCAGCCTGGCCAGTGCCCTGACCCGTTTCGCCGGCCAGGCCGGCGTGAGCCTGTCCGTGGACCCCGCCCTGGTGGATGGGCTCGACAGCCCCGGGCTGCAGGGTGAATACGGCATCGACGAAGGCTTCGATGCCCTGCTGCGGGGCTCGGGGCTGATGCTGCTGCCGGCCGGGGAGGGGGGCTACACCCTGCAACGCCTGCCGCCGCGTGCCGAGGGGGCCGAGGAGCTGCCGACCATCGCCGTCACCGGCGAAGGCGTCGGGATGGGTGGCGATGCCTACGCCGGCGGGCAGGTGTCGCGCCGCGGCAGCCTCGGGCTGCTGGGCGAGCGGGACTTCCTGGAAACGCCCCTGAGCCAGACCTCCTACACCAGCGAGATGGTGAAGAACCAGCAGGCCCGCACCCTGGCCGACCTGGTCGCCAGCGACCCCTCGGTGCGCAGCACCAACCCCTCGGCGGGGCGCTTCGAGCAGTTCTCCATCCGTGGCTACAGCCTCTACAACAGCGATGTCGCCTTCGGCGGCCTGTACGGCGTGCTGCCCACCTATTCCATCGATATGGAGATGGTCGAGCGGGTGGACGTGCTCAAGGGCCCGGGCGCCCTGCTCGGCGGGCTGGCGCCCAACGGCAGCGTCGGTGGCTCGATCAACATCGAGCCCAAGCGCGCCGGGGCCGACCCGGTCACCGAATTCACCGCCATGCAGGCCTCCACCGGGCAACTGGGCGGTCACGTGGACATCGGCCGGCGCTTCGGCGAGGACCAGCGCTTCGGCCTGCGCTTCAACGGCGTGAAACAGTCCGGCGACACCGAATGGGACCACCAGCACCTGGACCGCGACTCCGCCGTGCTCGGGCTCGACCTGCGTGCCGAGCGCGTGCGCCTGTCCCTCGATATCGGGCGGCAGACCCGTGACGTGGACGGCCCCATGGAGCGGGTCGGCCTGAACGCCGGGGTCAAGGTGCCCGACCCGAAGGACATCCACGACAACTTCGCCCAGCCCTGGACCTACTCCCGCGCCAAGGACACCTTCGGTGCCCTGCGTGGCGAGTATGACCTGGGGGACTCCACCCTGCTCTATGCCGCCGTCGGCGCGCGCAAGGGCGACTACGACTTCCTCCGCCATGCCGTGCAGGTCACCAACGACGCCGGGCGCTTCGTGGTCAGCCCCCGCGCCTTCCAGCGCGAGGAGGACGTGCGCACCGCCACCGTCGGCCTGCGTCACTGGTTTGCCACCGGCCCGGTCAGCCATACCCTGAACGCCAGCCTCAACCGCTACGATATGACCTTCGACAACAGTGGCGCGCGCTACGCCAACGGCGTCAGCAACCTGTACAACCCGGTGACCCTGCCGGTGCCGGGCACGCCCACCGCCCCGGACAACCCCACCCACACCGAGAGCGTGCTCAGCAGCCTGGCCCTGGCCGACACCCTCGGCTTCGCCGACGACCAGGTGTTGCTGACCCTCGGTGCGCGCCTGCAGCGGGTGGAAGTGCACAGCTCCGAACCCGGCGAGCCCGACCAGCGCTACGACGAACGCGCCACCTCGCCGGCCCTGGGCGTGGTCTGGCGCACCACCGAGTCCCTGTCGCTCTACGCCAACTACATGGAAGGCCTGACCCAGGGCCAGACCGCGCCGGAGACCGCCAACAACGCCGGCCAGGTGTTCGCCCCCTACCGCAGCAAGCAGGTGGAGGCCGGCATCAAGTACGACATGGGCAACCTGACCAGCACCCTCAGCGTCTTCCGCATCGAAAAGCCGGCCTACTACACCGAGAACGGCTTCCTGCGGCCCGACGGCGAACAGCGCAACCAGGGCGTGGAGCTGAACCTGTTCGGCGAGCCGCTGGAGGGCGTGCGCATCCTCGGCGGCGCGATGCTGCTGGACGCCGAACTGACCCGCACCGCCAATGGCACCAACGACGGCAACCGCGCGGTCGGGGCGCCGATCCTCAATGCCAACCTGGGGTTCGAATGGGACCTGCCCCAGGTCCAGGGGCTGACCCTGTCCGCCCGGGCCATCCACACCGGCGCCCAGTACCTCGACCAGGCCAACACCCAGAAGGCCGATGCCTGGCAGCGCTATGACCTGGGCGCGCGCTATGCCTTCAGCGTCGGCGAGACGGACGTCACCCTGCGCGCCAGCGTGGAGAACGTCATGGACAAGGCCTACTGGGCCTCCGCCAATGTCCCCGACGGCACCGCCACCGGCTTGACCCTCTCCACGCCGCGTACCTGGCTGATGTCGGCGACGTTCGGTTTCTGAGGAGCGTTCCCGGGCTGACTACCGGGAGTGTAGGGTGGGCTTCAGCCCACCATTGGAGCTGCCGGCAACACCTCGGTGGATGGAAAAAGCGCCATCCACCCTACGCCCCGAAAAGCCCCGTGCCTGTAGGGGCGAATTCATTCGCCAAGGGCTGCGTAGCGGCCCCTGGGCGTGTACGACAGGCACAAAAAAGCCCGGCAGGTGCCGGGCTTTCTCGTTCACCGTTCAGGCAATCAGTTGCCGTACACCGGGAACTTGGCGCAGATGGCCTTGACCTGCTCGCGCACGCGGTCGACCACGGACTCGTCGCCCATGTTCTCCAGGATGTCGCAGATCCAGCCGGCCAGTTCGCGGCACTCGGCTTCCTTGAAACCACGGGTGGTCACGGCGGGGGTGCCGATGCGCAGGCCGGAGGTGACGAAGGGGGAGCGCGGGTCGTTGGGCACGCTGTTCTTGTTCACGGTGATGAAGGCGCGACCCAGGGCGGCGTCGGCGTCCTTACCGGTGATGTCCTGCTTGATCAGCGACAGCAGGAACAGGTGGTTCTGGGTGCCACCGGAGACCACGTCGAAGCCGCGTTCGATGAACACGCCGGCCATGGTCTGGGCGTTCTTCAGGACCTGCTGCTGGTAGGCCTTGAACTCGGGCTGCAGGGCTTCCTTGAAGCACACGGCCTTGGCGGCGATCACGTGTTCCAGCGGGCCACCCTGGGCGCCGGGGAAGACGGCGGAGTTCAGCTTCTTCTCGATCTCTTCGTTCTTGCGAGCGAGGATCAGGCCGCCGCGCGGGCCGCGCAGGGTCTTGTGGGTGGTGGTGGTGACCACGTCGGCGAACGGCACCGGGTTCGGGTACACACCGGCGGCGACCAGGCCGGCCACGTGGGCCATGTCGACGAACAGGTAGGCACCGACCTTGTCAGCGATGGCGCGGAAGCGGGCGAAGTCCAGCACCTGGGAGTAGGCGGAGAAGCCGGCGACGATCATCTTCGGCTTGTGCTCGACGGCCAGGCGCTCGACTTCGTCGTAGTCGATCAGGCCGGCGTCGGTGATGCCGTACTGCACGGCGTTGTACAGCTTGCCGGAGGAGGAGACGGAGGCGCCGTGGGTGAGGTGGCCGCCGTGGGCCAGGCTCATGCCGAGGATGGTGTCGCCGGCCGACAGCAGGGCCAGGTAGACGGCGGCGTTGGCCTGGGAACCGGCGTGGGGCTGGACGTTGGCGTAGTCGGCGCCGAACAGCTCCTTGGCTCTGTCAATCGCAAGCTGCTCGACCACGTCGACGTACTCGCAACCGCCGTAGTAGCGCTTGCCCGGGTAACCCTCGGCGTACTTGTTGGTCAGCACGCTACCCTGGGCTTCCATCACCGCCGGGCTGGTGTAGTTCTCCGAGGCGATGAGTTCGATGTGCTCTTCCTGGCGCTGGGCTTCCTGCTCCATCGCGGCGAAGAGTTCGGCATCGTAGCGGGCGAGGGTCAAATCACGGCTGAACATGGCGGTCCTCTCAGGGATCGGTACGTGGAAAGGCGCGCATTCTAACCCATAGGTCGCTGGCTGACACATGAAGGTCGGTCATGCGACAGACAAGTGGCGCTCACGCGGATTCCTCTTCTGCGCCGTGCAGCTCGGCGAGCTTTCCTTGCAGGGCTTCGCGTTCGTGGTCGGCCAGCAGCGGCAGCTGCTGCCAGCATTCGTAGAGCGGCTCCAGCCAGCAGCAGTAGCCGGCATCGGGGCGCTGGCGCTCCAGTTGCTCGAAGGCGATGTGGATCGCCAGGGCGTGGGCGGGTTCCTCCTGGGCCAGGGTGGTGAGCGCGCGGATGGCGGCCACCGTGGTCCAGTCGGTGGGGCCGAACAGGGCACTGAGCAGCAGGGCGCGGCGACGCGAGCCCTCCCATCCGCCGTCGAGCTGGGCGAGGACCTGGGCGGCGGCGGTCTGCACGCGGGTCAGCCAGACCAGCGCGGGGGTCGAGCGGTCGGGCACCGCCGGCGGGTGCACCAGGCACGCCAGCACCTGCGGGGCCTCGTCCTCGCCCAGGCCGGCGGCCACATGGCTGGCCTGGGCCCAGTTGCTACGGGCGTAGGGTTGCGCGGCCAGGCCGGCGATCAGGGCGCTGACCCGCTCGCCGGGCGGCGGCAGGGCGGGCCTGGGCTGGTCGCCTTCGTAGCGCCACAGCAGGTGGTCCACCGGGCCCAGCGGCTGGCGCGGATCGGGGTGGGCGATGGCCTCGGTGGTGACCTCCACCGTGCAGCCGGTGAGGCCGTGGGCAGCCAGTTCTAGGGCGATGGCCAGGGTGTTGCTGGGCGCCTCCAGGGAGGAGGTGCGCAGGCTGATGCGGTCGTTGGCCGAACCGGAAAAGGCCCCCTCCAGCAGCTTTTCGCGGATCTGCCGCAGCACGTTGGCGCTGGCGTCACTCGGCTCCGGCGGGGCACCGGCGGCGAGGAACCACAGCTGGTAGGCGCGCTCGTTGCCGGCCCGGGCGGCGTCGATCACCCGCTGCAAGCGGGCGTCGTCACCTCTGGCCCGCCATTGGCAGTAGTCCAGCGAGGGCTGCGCCCAGTCATGCTCGGGCTGGCGGGCCAGTACCTGTTCGTACCAGCCGCTGGCCTGGGCCCAGCCCTGTTGCTCCAGCCAGGTGTCGCCGGCCTCCAGGTAGGCGCTGATTTCCTCGGGCTGCTGGCGCACCGCCAGGCTGAAGGCGATGTCGGCCTCGGCGGCCCGCCCTTGCTGGCGCAGCAGCAGCCCTCGGGCGACGGCCAGGTGCCAGTCCTGCTCGGCTCGGGCCGGGTCGGCCAGCGCCAGGGCCTGCTCGAAGCAGGCGGCGCGGCGCAGCAGGCCGATGTTCAGCATGGGCCACTGCGCGGCCAGGTCCGGAGAGGGCGTCACCCGTCCGGCGAGGGCGGCCCAGCGGCGCGCGGCGGTGAGCTGGCGGACGCTGGCCTCACGAGCCTCCGGGGTGGCCTGGATGACCCGGGAGAACAGGCGCATCTGCAGCGCCGGGTCCAGTCGCTCCAGGGCGCCGGCCGGCTCCAGCCAGCCGAGTGCCCAGGCGTTGAGGTAGTCGGTGCCCGGGGCGACGTCGATCACCTGCAGCAGCAGGTCGACGGCCTCCGGCAGGCGCTCTTCGCGGGCCATGAGCCAGCTGCGCAGGGCTTCGCTGGCGTAGTAGCGCTGCTCACCGATGGGCAGCAGCTCGGCGTCGGCCGGGCGGCCGACGCGGGCCCGGTACTGCTCGGCCAGGGCCAGCCATTCGGGATTGCCGGGGGCGTAGCGCAGCAGCTCCGCCAGGTGCTCGGCGCCGTGGACGAGGTTGCCCTGCTCCAGTTCGGCGAGGGTGATGAAGTGCTCGTACTCGGCGGTGCCCTGGCGCAATTCGATGCTGCCGCCGGTGGCCTCGGGCGACTCGGGCACGTCGTGGTCGCTGTCGGTGGCGGGTGTGGCGTGCGGGGTGCGGAGGAAGCGTTTCCACCAGGACATGCGGGGCTCCTTGTCGTGTCGTGTGCCGGTCGATGGCGCGAGGTATGACGGTGGCGGTGCGGGTGGCGCGATCTTACGGCAGGCGGGCGGCCGGGGCCCGGCCGCAGGTCACGAATCGCAGGCTCAGCTGAGCATGAACAGCGCGGCGCCGCCGAACTGGGCTTCCAGCTGGTCGGCGGGCATCGGCCGGCCGAAGAGGAAGCCCTGCACTTCGTCGCAGCCGTGCTCGCGCAGGAAGTCAAGCTGGGCGTGGGTCTCGACCCCTTCGGCGATCACCGCGAGGTTGAGGCTGTGGGACATGGCGATGATGGCGCGGGCGATCTGCGCGTCGCGCTCGCCGTCGGGCAGGCCGTCGACGAAGCTGCGGTCGATCTTCAGCACATCGATGGGGAAGCGCTTGAGGTAGTTGAGCGAGGAGTAGCCGGTGCCGAAGTCATCCACCGCGATACACAGGCCAAGGCGCTTGAGGTTGGCGAGGATCTCCATGGCCTCGGCCACGTCGCGCATGAGGATGCTCTCGGTCAGTTCCAGCTCCAGGCAGGCGGGCGGCAGGCCGCTCTCGGCGAGGATGCCGGAGATGCGCTGGACCAGTTGGCCGTCGGCGAACTGGCGGGCGGAGATGTTCACCGAGACCTTGGGCAGGCGCATCTTGCGCTGGTGCCAGGCACGCAGTTGGCGGCAGGCCTCGCGCAGGACCCAGTCGCCGACTTCCACCACCAGGCCCAGCTCTTCCAGCACGGGGATGAACTCGCCGGGCGGCACCAGGCCGCGCTCGGGATGGCGCCAGCGCAGCAGGGCCTCGACGCCTGTCAGGCGCTTGCCGTCGCCGGAGAACTGCGGCTGGTAGTAGAGGACGAACTCGCGCTGTTCCAGGGCGTGGCGCAGGTCGCTCTCCAGCTCCAGGCGCTCCAGGGCGCGGGCGTTCATCTCGGCCTGGTAGAACTGGAAGTTGTTCTTGCCGCGTTCCTTGGCGTGGTACATGGCGGTGTCGGCGTTCTTCATCAGCTGGCTCGGCTCGTGGCCGTCCTGCGGGCCGAGGGCGATGCCGATGCTGGCGGTGACGAAGAATTCGCGGCCTTCCAGCACGAAGGGCCGGGCCAGGCGCGAGAGGATCTGCTCGGCGACGGTGATGGCCCGGTTCAGGGCCGTTTCGCGCCCGGTGCAGGGCGACAGCAGCAGGGTGAACTCGTCGCCGCCCATGCGCGCCACGGTGTCGTCGTCACCCACGCAATCGGCCAGGCGTACGGCCACGTCCTTGAGCATGCGGTCACCGGCGGCATGGCCGAGGGAGTCGTTGATCGGCTTGAAGCGGTCCAGGTCGAGGAACATCAGCACCACCCATTCCTCGCGCCGCTCGGCGTGCTGCAGGGCGGTGTGCAGGCGCTCCTGGAACAGGGTGCGGTTGGGCAGCTGGGTGAGGGCGTCGTAGTAGGCGAGGCGGTGGATGCGTTGCTCGCTGGCCTTGCGCTCGCTGATGTCACTGAAGAAGCACACGTAGCTGACCAGGTCGCCTTCCTCGTCGTGCACGGCGGTGATGCCGACCCAGGCGGGGTAGTGGTCGCCGGCGCGGCGCTTGAGCCAGATCTCGCCCTCCCAGCTGCCGCGCTGGTTGAGCTGGCGCAGGATGTAGTCCAGATGGGTGGCCTGCTGGCGGTCGGCGGTGAGCATCGAGGGCAGCTGGTCGAGCATCTCGGCGGACTGGTAGCCGGTGATGCGGGTGAAGGCTTCGTTGACCTGGACGATGTAGCCGGCCGGGTCGGTGACCAGGATGGCCGAGGTGGAGTGCTCGAACACCGTGGCCGCCATGCGCAGGTCCTTCTCGGCGCGGCGCTGCTGGCTGATGTCGCGGCCGACGCCGAGCAGGCCCTCGAAGCGGCCGTGCTCGTCCCACATGAGCATGATGCGCAGCTCCACCGGGATCTTGCGGCCATCGGCGCGCAGGCAGTCGAACAGGAACAGCTGCGGCGGCAGCTGGCTGCGCAGTTCCGCCAGGCGCTGGGGGTCGCCCAGGGCGTGGTTGACCTTGTCCATCAGCACGAACAGCGAGGCGAGCTGGCGCGGGTTGGCCACGGTGCCGTTGAAGCCGTGGTCGATCACCCATTCAGGGCTAAGGCCCAGCACCGGCTGCACCGAGGGGCTGATGTAGTTGAGCTTCAGTTCGCGGTCACTGGTGAAGATGACATCGCTGATGCTCTCGGCCAGCAGGCGGTAGCGCCGCTCGCTGTCGCGCATCTGCTCGCTGGCTTCGATCTGTTCGGTGATGTCCTTGGCCACACCGATCAGCCGGCTGACCCGGCCCTGGTCGTCGCGGGTCAGGGCCTGCTCGCGGATGTCGAACCAGTGCCAGCTGCCGTCGCGGTGGCGCCAGCGCAGCAGGCATTGCAGCAGCTGCCCGTCGCTGACCACCTGCTGCAGGCTGCGCATGCGGGCGTACTGTTCCTGGTCGTCGGGGTGGAGGATCTGCTCCCAGAAGTGCTCGCCCATCTCGCGCAGTTCGCGGCGGCTGTAGCCGAGCTGCTGGCCGAGGCGGTTGTTGCTGAGCATGACCCGGCGTGCGCCGATGTCGTGCACGTAGAGGGTGTCGGGCACCGCCAGCACCACGTCGGACCAGAAGCGCTCGCGCTCGATCAGCGACAGCTCCATGCGCTTGCGGCTGGTGATGTCGCTCATGCTGAGGGTGACGGCGTGCAGGTCCTGGATCATCTCGGGCATGCGCAGCACCACCCAGAGGTGCCGTTCCACGCCCTGGGGCGTGACGATGCGGGTTTCCAGCTCCAGCTGCTGCTGGGTGCCGAGCACGGCGGCGATGAGCTGCATGCGCATGCCGCCGGGGCGCAGCGGGCGGTCGCCGATGATCAGCTGCCAGACCTGGTCGGCGTTGCGTGCGCCCAGCAGGCGCAGGGCGAACTGGTTGACCTCGGTGACCCGCAGGCGCTGTTGCAGTGGCAGGTGGCGCTCGGGGTGGTCCTGCAGCCAGTGCTCCAGGGCCTGGGTGTCGCGGATGCCGTTGTGCAGCAGGTGCTCGCGCAGGCTGGCGAGGTCGAGCACGCAGAGGGCGACGCCGGTGCCTTCGAAGATTTCCTGGTAGCGCCGACGGGTTTCCTGGAGTACCCGCAGGGCTTGCTGCTCCTCGGTGACGTCACGCAGGACCCAGACGTAGCCGATGAGCTTGGCGCCGTCGTTGAGGTCGCTGCGGGTCACGGTGAACAGCCGCTGCACGGTGCCGACGCTGACCTGCACCAGGTCGGGACCGAGGTCCTGGCTGTAGTGGATGGTGTGCAGCAGCAGCGGGTCGAGGTTGGGTAGCAGGGCCAGCAGGTGGACCTGCTGGGCGTCCTCGCTGCTGAGGCCGAACATGGCTTCGGCCTGGGCGTTGAGGTAGCACACCAGGCCGTCGGTCCAGGTCACCACCACGCGCTCTTCGATCACCCCGAGGGCGCTGGCGGCCTGGCGCAGGGAGCGCCGCGAGGCGTCGTTGAGGGCCTTCAGGCTGCGTTGCTCGCGTTGCAGGACGAACAGCGCCAGCAGGGCCATGGCGGCGCAGACGGAGAACAGGGCGAGCTTGCCGATCAGGCCGGGCAACATCGTTGCGCGGGCCTGGCGCTCGTTGTACAGGGCACGCAGTTGCCAGTCGCTGTTGGCCAGGGGCAGCTGGGCGAGGGTCTGGGCCTGCTCTTCGGCGGTGAGGGGCACGCCGGTGGGTTTGCTCGGGTCCGCTTCGGTGCCGCCGTGGATCAGTACGCGCTGGTTGAGCCGGTCTTCCAGCAGCCAGCCGCAGCTCAGGCCGCGTTCACGCAGCCAGGCCTGCAACGTGGAGGCATCGAGGCGCAGCACCCAACTGCGCCCCTGGCCGTCGTGGAGCATCAGGTAGACGCGGCCGCCGGCCTCGGCGGTGAAGGCGAAATGGTAGGGCTGGCCGGCGCTGCGCTGGGCCAGGGCGGCGATGTAGAGGCTGTCGTCGCTGGCGGGGTCGCTGTCGTCGAGCACGCCGCCCCGGGGCGAGACCCGGGCGATGCTGCGCATCTGCGGATAGAGCACGTGGAGGCTGTCGAGCAGGGCCGGTTCGCTGATCTCGCGGCCGCTGTACTGCAGCAGGGCAAGTCCGGCCTCGGCCTCCTGCTCCATGGTGCCTTCCAGCTGGCGCGCCAGCTGCACGGCGAGCGTGCGGTCGTACTGGCGCTGATCGGTCTGCAGGCGGTGGTACTCCTGCAGCAGTTGCCAGAACAGCAGCCCGATCATGATCACCACCAGCACCCCGAGCAGGCCCTTGACCGAGCGCTGCAGGGCGGGCCCCTGGGGCTCTCCGGGCGCGCGGTGGGTGAGGGCGGGCGACATGTCGGGCACGGGGCAATCCTGATCCATCGGCGCGAAGGCCGAACGGGCTGGTCGGGGTTGTCTGGGGAAAGCGGGCTAGCATGCCTGGGGTTGCGGCAAAGTGCCAGCACAGCCGACGAGCGTCCGGCGGGCCGCAATCACTGGCGCGCCACGGCGGGAAATGTCCTCGGCTGGCGTGCGAACGGGGCCCCGATCAGTCCTCTTCGTCGCGCGCTACCGTCGTTCGGACGTTGGACGCAATGGACGGGCCGGTTGTTCCCAAGGTGGGGTGCCGGCGTTCCGGCCAGAGCTGTGCCGGCGCCAGTTCCAGGAGCGCAGCGATGGCCCGTTCGACCCGGGGATAGGGCTGGCGCTTGGCGTTCTTCACCGCCGCGCTGGAGACGCCCAGTCGGCGGGCCACCTCGGCCAGGCTGTGGCCGCGGGTGCGCAGCTGGTACTTGACCCATTCCCAGCGCTCGTCCTCGTCCTGGGGGATGTCGGGGGCCAGCGGGGCGGGATGCGGAGGGTGCTCCAGGTAGGCCAGCAGGTGCTGGTGCAGGGCGGGCTGGGCAGTGCGCAACGGTCGTTCGAGGGCTTCGCGGGGGACGTGCAGGCGGTTGTGCAGGCGCTCGAAGGCGATCGGGCAGGCGAAGGCCTGACGGTGGAGCTGCTCGTCGTCCGGAGCGGGGTGGGCCAGTTCAAGCTGCAGGGCGTGGGTCGGGGGCAGGGTCAGCGGGGCCAGGGCATTGGCCAGCAGGGCCAGGATGAGTTCGTCGAACTGCCGAGTGTTGGCCGCTCCACCGGGCAGCAGGCGGAAGTCGACCAGCAGAACCTGGGCATCGAGCCGAAGGTCGAGCCGGGCGGGGGTGACCAGCCAGGCCAGGTGGCGCTGGGCACACATCAGTGCGTCGCCGAAGGTGCTGGCGCTCTGCACTGCCAGGCCGTAGGGGCCTAGCGCGCCCAGGTCCAGCCGGGTGCCCTGGTGCAGGCCGATCTGAGGGAGGGGGCCCTCGTCAGCGTGCTGCAGGAGGTGGAGGAAGTCGTCCAGTGGCCAGTGCGAGCCCGGCAGCAAGGCATCCGGGCCATGGCCGAGTGCCTGGGCGAGGGGGGGAAGCAGGTGGTGGCAGCCCAGCAGCAGGCTGGCGGCGATCACCCGCCCCTGGGTCGTGTCGGTCATCGGCATGTCAGTAATAGATGAGGGTGAACACTAACGCGCCGTTGGCTAGACCGGCGTTGAACGGTTCGTTCAGCCTTAGATAACGCGCGCTGTAGGGAAAGGCGTACGACTGCCCGGGGGTGTCCGTCAATGCCAGCACGCCTCGTACCACCCGATTGTCCAGAGGCGCGGGTCCCGCCTGCCCTTCGAAACGCTGGCGCACCTCGATGGCCACGCCCTGGGCGCTGTCGGGGCCGGGGCTCAGGCGCATCAGGCCTCGGGCGGCGTCCACAGCACCGTCGCTGGGGCGCAGGGCGATGCCGATGTCGTTCTGCTGCCAGCCGGCCTGGCCGTCGAAGAGTCGACGGGTGCCATGGAACGGGGGGCAGTTGACCAGCCGCACGGCGAAGTCGACCCAGGGTGTGGCATCGCCCGGCTGGGCCAGGGCGCTGGCGGGGAACGTGCCGAGGGGCACGTCGACGTCGGTTGCCATGCAGGTGCTGCTGACGAGGTTGAGGCTGCCGCTCAGCTCGGTGCGCCCCAGTTCGCTGTGGCCGCAGTAGAGCGCCAGGGCCGGTAACTGGTCACCGGCCAGCGTGCCGGGTTGCAGGGTCGGCTCGGTCTTCACCAGTTGCAGGATCACGGCCGAGCCCCGCGCGGTGGCCAGGGCACCGCCGTCGGGGGCGCTGTAGCGCACGCCGACGCCGGGCAGGTTGGTCTGGTACACCGGTGACTCGGCCGAGCGGGCGTCCTGCCAGAGGGCCTGGGCGGGGCGCGGGGTGAGGGCCAGGGTCAGGGGCTGGCCGCTGCCGTCGTCAGCCATCTGGGGCACCGGCAACCATTGTTCATAGAGGATGGTGCCGATCGGTGCAGCGGGTGGTTGACTGATGGCGGGCGCGCCAAATGGCACCTGGCGGCTGGCTGCCGCGGGGGCCGGGCAGTCGGCCACGGCTACGAGCGGCAGCAGGCCGATGAGCAACAGGGAGAACCAGGCGGTCAGGGCAGGGGGAGACAGGTTCGGCATGATCGGCTCCGGGTCAGGGGTGGCAGGTGAGGTCGCGGGGTGGTTCGTCGGCGGCAGGCAGCGGTTGTGGTACCGGAAGGGTGCAGTGCTGGTCTGCCCCAGGGCCCCAGTTGGCCCGCAGAGCGCCGGGCTCGTCTTTCAGGCGCAGGTAGATCAGCCCACCCTGGCCAACCACGCCCAGGGCTTGTCCCTGTTCGTCCTGCAGGCTGGTGCCGAAGGGCAGGGGTTCGCCATCGGGCAGCAGGCCGCGAGCCAGCAGGACGCTGCCGGAACGGGTGGGAAACTTCACCAGCACCACCGCGCCACTCCGGGGGGCGATGCGTTGCTCTGTTTCTTCGAACTCGACGCTGTCGGCGGCACCGGCGGGGTCGAGGATCAGTTCATTCATCTGGTAGGGCTGAAGCCCGGCGACCACGGCCTGGCCTTGACTGTCCAGGGCCAGGCCAGGCTGCTGCGCGACCCGGGCGCCGGCTCCGCCAGGGGCCACCAGCACGGCGAAGGTGTCGCCCTGCATGGGCGTCAGGGTGATGCCTTCCGGGTGGGCCAGCAGGCTGCCGTTGAGGCCGAGGGCGGTGGTGCGGTAGCCGTCGCCCTGGCTCAGTGCGCCGCTCAGCAGAGCCCGTGAGGATTGATAGCTTCCGCCGAGGCTGCTCGCAGTCG
The DNA here is from genome assembly GCF_006715895.1 of Pseudomonas sp. SLBN-26. Classification (NCBI taxonomy): domain Bacteria; kingdom Pseudomonadati; phylum Pseudomonadota; class Gammaproteobacteria; order Pseudomonadales; family Pseudomonadaceae; genus Pseudomonas; species Pseudomonas sp. SLBN-26. The sequence continues at coordinate 3,311,447 of NZ_VFOB01000001.1, read as the reverse complement.
AGCTCTGGCTATTGCGGCTGGTGGTCAGGGTGTAGGCCAGTTGGCGGGACTCACCTGCGCTGCCCCGCAGGGACAGGCGTTCGTCGTGGGTGCCATCGCGGCGCCGGGTGAAGGCAGCGGAGAGGCTTTGGCTGCCGCCGAAGCGGGCACCCAGCGGGATATTGAGGCTCAGCCGCGTCTGGCCGTCGGGTTGGCCCTGGGCGTCGCGCGCGCGGACCGTGTCCAGGCTGAGGCTGAAACGACGGAAACGATGGGTATAGCCGACCTGGTACTGCCGCGCCCAGCCTGGGGTTTGCCAGTCGCGTTGCAGCAGCAGCCCGGCGTTGAGCTGTGCATCCTGGGTGACGTCGAGGGTCAGGGTGGCGCTGGCCCTGTCGCGCAAGCCGGCTGGTCGGGTGTTCGCCTTGAGCGGGGTGGGTTGGTCCTGGCGACGGGCTGCACTGGCCAGCGATTGGTAGCCCGGTGTTGGAGCATGGCGCAGTTCCAGGGCCATGGCGGGGCCTCCGGTTGGCCAACTGCGGGAGAAGGCCAGGCCCAGGCTGTTGCCCGTTTCGTCCTGGCCGTGGATGTGTGCCTGGCTGCGGGTAAGGTCGGCTGCGAGCGCGCCCACTGGCGTGTTGAGTGCCGCCCCGATCATGAGTGCGGTGTAGTCGGGGCTGGCCTGGCCTCCCAGGTAGGCGGTGGTGTGATTGCTAACACCACGTCTGAAAACGCCATCGATCACCATTGGCTGGCGCTTGAGCGTGGCATCACGCAGGCGGCCTGCAGCCAGGCTGAAGCGCACCTGGCCGGGCCTCAGCAGTTCGACGGCAGGGCTGTAGGGCAGGGTGAAGCGTTGCTCGCTGCCGTCTGCTTCGAGGACCCGTACCTCCAGATCACCACCGCGTCCGGGGGGCGTGAGGTCATCCAGTTCGAAGGGACCAGGGGCGACGTTCAGCTCCTTCAGCAGGGTGGTGCCCTGCCAGACCTGGATGCGTGCCTGGGTTCGGGCGACACCACGGAACACCGGAGCGAAGTTGCGCTGGGAGTAAGGCAGCATGCTGGCATCGCTGCGCAAATGGACGCCGGTCAGCGGTACGCCGGGGAGCAGTTGACCGCTGCTGTTGACTTCGCCGACCTCCACCTGGCTGCCCCAGTCGTCCAGGTCGTGCTGCAGGTAGGTGGCGGCATTGCGATAGGCGCTGGAAACATCGCTCTGCCAGGTCTGGGAGCCCTGGTGGCGCAGGCGCCAGCGGCCCAGGTTGAGGCCGCCGTCCAGGCTGAGAAACAGGTTGTCGCTGCGGCTGCCCGTCTGTTCCTGGCGGCTGGCGTTGAGGTTGTAGCCGAGAATGGCGGCGGTCACGCCTGCGTCCCACAGGGTCCGGTCCACATAGTCATAGGCGTTGCGGCGCAAGGCGAACTGGGGGATCTGCAGCTCCAGCACCAGCTCGGCCATGTCGAAGCGCGCCTGGGCGCCGTCCACCTGGTCTTCCAGGCGGCCGCAGGTATCGGGCTCGATGGAGCGCAGGTGGGCAGGGTCAGTGCCGATGAGCTGGAGCAGATCCGGCTGCAGGCAGGGAAAGGATCCTCGCGTATCGGTCGTCACTTCGATCTCGCGCCGCAGGGCTATCCGTTCGTTCAGGCGGATGTCCACCGTGTAGTGCCCTGGCACGACTGGGGCTTCGTCTTCGAATTGGCTGAGGTCGAAGTTGCGGGCCTCGGGGGGCAGGAAGGAGTCGTCGAAGATGACGCGCTCATCGGTGTGGCCTTGGCTTGTCAGAGCCAGCATGCCCCCGAGCAGCACTGCAGGTGGCAGGCAGCGGCAGGACCGCTGCGGGGCGTGGCACATCGAGCGTCAGGGCGACAGGCGGGCGGTATGGGTGGCGTCTGCTCCGAAGTCGTTGATGACCTTGAAGTCGATGGAGGTGTCAGCGGAGCCGGGTACCCGTTGCTTCAGTGGCAGGCGCAAGGTGTCCTGAGGGGCGACCATTGCCGAGCCCTTGTTCAGTGTGACCTCCTGCCCACCCAGGCGGATGTCGACGAAGGTGATGTGGAACGCGCCGCGGTTGGTGCATACCAGTTCATCGCCTTGCACCTTCCATTGCAGGTTCTGGATTCCGGACTCAAGGGATCCCAGGCCCTTGGGGCGATAGAACAGCTTGAGACGGCTGGCAAAGGCCATTTGCAGCTTGTTGGTGGCGGTGCCCTCCGCCGGCTTGGGTGGCAGTTCAAGCACGTTCAGCCAGAACAGTGATTCGCGGTCCTGAGGCAGGCTTTGCTCGATCAGGCGGATGCGCAGGCTCTGTCCCTTGCCGGGGTTGACCCGGGCCACGGGTGGCGTGAGCAGGAAGGGGCTGCGGGCCTTGGCGGCGTTCTCGATGTTCGGGCTCTGGTCGATCCAGGCTTGGGTCAGCGCGGGTACATCGCCGTTGTTGGTGAGCTGGACGGTGATCTCGCGTTGTTCGCCGGGGTAGATCACGCGGGTGCCGGTGATGACAATGCCGGCCTGGGCGAAAGCAGGTGCGAGCATGGCGAGCATGCCCAGCCAGATGTGGATGCGTTTCATGTGGACTCGAAGCACTTCACGGAAGGTAGGAAAGGCAGGCGTTGCGCCTGCCTTCCTGTGCGTCACGGATAGCCGATTACGTAGAGAGCGGTGGCCTCGACGGCGCCCGGCTCGACGACGTCCTTGGCGTAGTAGCGCACCTTGTAGGTGGCACTGCCCTGGCCGGCGTTGAGGCTCATGATGGTCGGGATCTGGCCGCTCAGGTCGACCGGAGTGCCGTTATTGTCAGTCAGCTCCAGAGCGACGTTGGTCGCTGCGCCCGTGGAGGCGATATTGCTCAACTGGTCGCCATCCAGGTAGGCCGAGGTAAACAGCACATCTGCCGAGCTGGCGTTGGTCTTGCAGTCCTTGAGGCTGATGACGAACGGGGTATCGCCAGCGGTCTGGCCTGCGATACGCAGCAGGGCGGCCTGGGTGTCCGGCAGGGTCACGGTGGCCGCGCCCGGGGTCGGGACGCCGTTCACTGCCACGGTGCAGGTTTTCTCCAGGATCTTCCCGGTGAAGTGAATCTCAGCGCCGTCGGCGTCGCTGTATGCGTAGGCGGACAGGCTGGAGGCAGAGAGCGCCAGGACGGCGGCGGAGGTCACGAGTTTCCTGATCATGTTGCATTCCTTGAGTGTTAGGAGAGACCTGCCCCGTGGCCTGGGAGGCCGCGGGGCAGGTGCGCAACATGGTAGAAAGCGTGCCCTGTGGGACGCTGGCCGCCATCGCGTAGGTGGGTGAGATGGCGTTTGGGGAATTCGGCTATCACCTTGGACATATCGGCAAGCGAAGGCGGTCGAGGCGATACGTGGCGGACGTGCGCGTGCGGCGTTTGCACAACCCCAGGGGAGCTAATAAGCTGACGCACTTTCCTATTCATTTCGTCTGCGGCCAATGGCTTGCCACGCAAGCCATTGGCCCGATTCCACACGTTCAGCGAGGTCAAACAGTTTGGCTCAGTACGTCTACACCATGCATCGGGTCAGCAAGGTCGTGCCCCCTAAGCGTGAAATCCTCAAGGACATCTCGCTGTCCTTCTTCCCCGGCGCCAAGATCGGCGTGCTCGGCCTGAACGGCGCGGGTAAATCCACCCTGCTGCGCATCATGGCCGGCGTCGACACCGAGATCGACGGCGAAGCCCGCCCGATGCCGGGCATCAAGGTCGGCTACCTGCCCCAGGAACCGCAGCTCGACGCCAGCAAGACGGTCCGCGAGATCGTCGAAGAGGCGGTCGGCGAGATCAAGCAGGCCCAGGCCCGCCTGGACGAGGTCTACGCCGCCTATGCCGAGCCGGATGCCGACTTCGACGCCCTGGCCGCCGAGCAGGCCAAGCTGGAGGCCATCCTCCAGGCCGCCGACGGCCACAACCTGGAGCGCCAGCTGGAAGTGGCCGCGGACGCCCTGCGCCTGCCGCCGTGGGACGCGAAGATCGAGCACCTGTCCGGTGGCGAGAAGCGCCGCGTGGCGCTCTGCCGCCTGCTGCTGTCGGCCCCCGACATGCTGCTGCTCGACGAACCCACCAACCACCTGGACGCCGACTCCGTCGCCTGGCTGGAGCACTTCCTCCACGACTTCCCCGGCACCGTGGTGGCCATCACCCACGACCGTTACTTCCTCGACAACGTCGCCGGCTGGATCCTCGAACTGGACCGTGGCCACGGCATCCCCTTCGAGGGCAACTACTCCGGCTGGCTGGAATCCAAGGCCAACCGCCTGGCCCAGGAAGCCAAGCAGGAAGCCTCCCACGCCAAGGCCATGAAGGCCGAACTGGAGTGGGTGCGCCAGGGCGCCAAGGGGCGTCAGGCCAAGTCCAAGGCCCGTCTGCAGCGCTTCGAGGAAATGCAGTCCCAGGAATTCCAGAAGCGCAGCGAGACCAACGAGATCTACATCCCGGCCGGTCCGCGCCTGGGCGACAAGGTCATCGAGCTGCACAACGTCACCAAGGGCTACGGCGATCGCGTGCTGATCGACGACCTGTCCCTGAGCATCCCGAAAGGCGCCATCGTCGGCGTGATCGGCGGCAACGGAGCGGGCAAGTCCACCCTGTTCCGCATGCTCACCGGCAAGGAGCAGCCGGATTCCGGCCGCATCGAGATCGGCGAGACCGTGCAGATCGCCAGCGTCGACCAGAGCCGCGACAGCCTGGACGGCAGCAAGACCGTGTGGCAGCAGGTTTCCGATGGCTTCGAGCAGATCAAGATCGGCAACTACGAAGTCCCGTCCCGCAGCTACGTCGGTCGCTTCAACTTCAAGGGCGCCGACCAGCAGAAGTTCGTCAAGGACCTCTCCGGTGGTGAGCGCGGTCGCCTGCACCTGGCCCTGACCCTGAAGCAGGGCGGCAACGTGCTGCTGCTCGACGAACCGTCCAACGACCTCGACGTGGAAACCCTGCGCGCCCTGGAAGAGGCGCTGCTGGACTTCCCCGGCGCCGCCATCGTGATCTCCCACGATCGCTGGTTCCTGGACCGTATCGCCACCCACATCCTGTCCTACGAGGACGACGGCAAGGTGACCTTCTTCGAAGGCAACTACACCGAGTTCGAAGCGGACCGCAAGAAGCGCCTCGGCGAGGCGGCTGCCCAGCCGCACCGCGTGCGCTACAAGAAGCTGGCCCAGTAAGCCGGCAGCACCACGAAAAACGGAGCCCTCGGGCTCCGTTTTTCATTCCGGGGGCGCTTACTTCACCTTGCGGCTCAGGTCTTCCAGGCTGCGTTGCAGCTGATCGATGCGGCTGTCCTGGCTGTCCACCTCACGCTTGAGGCCGGACAGGTCGCTGGAGGAGGAGCTGTTGCGCTTGGCATCCTCCAGGCCACGCTGCAGCTGGTCGATGCGGTTGTCCTGGCTCTCCAGCTCGCGCTTGAGGCTGGAGACATCGCTGGACGACGAACTGCCACGCTTGGCGTCCTCCAGGCTGCGCTGGAGCTGATCGATCCGCCCCTTCTGGCTGTCCAGGTCGCGCTGGACGTTGGACAGGTCCGACGAGCCGGTGGTGCGCTTCACCTCTTCCAGTTGGCGGTTCAGGGTGCTGATGGTGCTGGCCTGGTCGCTGACCTGCCGGGTCAGCTTCTCCAGGGTTTCCTGGGTTCTCTTCAACTGCTCCTGCATCTTCTCGAGGGTGTCAATGCTGATACGGGATTCCTTCAGCGTTGTGCCACTGGCCGGGTTGCGATCGACCGTAACCAGGTTGCTGTAGCTGCTGGACGAACTGCCGACCTCGATGCCCGCCTGAGCCGCCCCGGCAAGACCCGCCAGGACCAGGGCGGCCAGGGAAGCGGTGAAGGGGCGGACAGAACGCTTGGGCAAGCTGGACATGAACAGGTGCTCCTGAGTGGGTGCCGATATGGCACATCGCTATGACTGGAGCGCCGGAGTGCCGTTCCGTCTGTCGGGAAGGATCAGTTGTATCCAATCATGACGGCCGCTGACGACACGACGGCAGTGGAACGCCGAGCCGGTTTCCCGGTGCCGTGAAAACGTCACTTTCTGGTGCTTGAAGCGCTCGAAAAAAGTGCAAAAACGCAAGAATCCGGTGGCACGGGTATCTGCCGGAACAGAGCGTTCGGAGCGTAGGTTTATGGCGTGTGACGGTGGGGATTTACAGCAAATGCACCAAAAAGTTTCATCAATGCGTCATTTTGCCCTGTTTATGTGCTGGATCGCTTGCTAGAGTCTCGCGCTACCGATTGTCCACAAAAGAAAAATACTGGTGAGCATCATGACTCCTTCCCTGGACCTGTTCCTGCAACGGCTCAAGCAACGCGACCCCCACCAGCCCGAATTCCACCAGGCGGTGGAAGAGGTCCTGCGAAGCCTCTGGCCCTTCCTCGAAGCCAACCCCCGTTACCTGCGCGACGGCCTGCTGGAGCGCCTGGTCGAGCCCGAGCGCGCCATCCTGTTCCGCGTACCCTGGGTCGACGACAAAGGCCAGGCACAGGTCAACCGTGGCTTCCGCGTGCAGATGAGCAGCGCCATCGGCCCCTACAAGGGCGGCCTGCGCTTCCACCCCTCGGTCAACCTCGGCGTGTTGAAGTTCCTGGCCTTCGAGCAGGTGTTCAAGAACTCCCTCACCTCCCTGCCCATGGGCGGCGGCAAGGGCGGTTCGGACTTCAATCCCAAGGGCAAGAGCGACGCCGAAGTGATGCGCTTCTGCCAGTCGTTCATGAGCGAGCTCTACCGCCACATCGGAGCGGACCTGGACGTACCCGCCGGCGACATCGGCGTCGGCGCCCGCGAGATCGGCTACCTGTTCGGCCAGTACAAGCGCCTCTCCAACGAGTTCACCTCGGTGTTCACCGGCAAGGGCCTGGCCTACGGCGGCAGCCTGGTGCGCCCCGAAGCTACCGGCTACGGCTGCGTCTACTTCGCTCAGGAAATGCTCAAGGGCCAGGGCCGTGGCTTCGACGGCGCGCGTGTGGCCATCTCCGGGTCCGGCAATGTGGCGCAGTACGCCGCACAGAAGGTCATGGAACTGGGTGGCAAGGTGATTTCCCTGTCCGACTCCGGCGGCACCCTGTTCATCGAAGACGGCCTGACCCCCGAGCAGTGGGATGAGCTGATGGAGCTGAAGAACGAGCGCCGTGGGCGCCTGGAGTCCCTGCAGGGCGCCGGTTTGCGCTTCCTGCCCGGCGAGCGGCCGTGGAAGCTGGCCTGCGACATCGCGCTGCCCTGCGCCACCCAGAACGAACTGGACGCCGAAGACGCCCGCACCCTGCTCGCCAACGGCTGCATCTGCGTGGCCGAGGGTGCCAACATGCCCTCCACCCTCGAAGCGGTGGATGCCTTCCTCGAGGCCGGCATCCTCTTCGCCCCGGGCAAGGCCTCCAACGCCGGCGGCGTCGCCACCAGCGGCCTGGAGATGAGCCAGAACGCCATGCGCCTGCACTGGACCGCCGGCGAAGTGGACCAGCGCCTGCACGGCATCATGCAGAACATCCACCACGCCTGCGTCCACTACGGCGAGGAAAACGGCCGGATCAACTACGTGAAGGGCGCCAACATCGCCGGCTTCGTCAAAGTGGCCGACGCCATGCTGGCGCAGGGGCTGGTCTGACACGACCCATCCGCACCCGGACGAACAAGGGCAGCCAATCGGCTGCCCTTTTCATGTCGCCCTGACGGCAAGGGCTGTTCGCTGCAACGGACCGTCCAACCCGCACATGGGGCTCGCACTCAATCGCTGTGCCCGCCCAGGGCGCGTGCGGCCGCGCGGTCCTTGTCCCGCTTCCACTCGTCATCGCGGTCGCGCGTCACCTGCTCGCGGAACTCCCGCAACTCCTGGCTGCGCATCTGCTCCTTGCACTGCTCGAAACCGTCGCCCCAGCCCTCGGCATAGGTGCGGTCGCGCAGGTAGCGGGGCACGTCCTTGCGGAACTCACCGGTGATCGCCCCGGCGGCTTGGCGGCCGCTGCTGCAGCCGTCCTGGTAACCGTCGGCGAACGCCGGTGGATAACCCTGGGCAACCAGGTAGTCATGGGTGGTCTCGCAGCCGGCGAGAAGCAGGGCCGCGCAGAGCAGGACAGGCAGGGTGGCGCGCATGCACGCCATGGTGAGCTCCCATGCGCCGATAGGGCGGGCGCATTCGCCGGATGGTCGGGGCGCGGACCGGGTCCGCGCGCCCATTCTCGGCAGCGGGATGTCGTCTTTTCGTCAAGACGCCGTGAGCGTGACGTTGTGGAAGTCTTCCCGCTCGCTCTGGATCAGACAACGCACGGGCAGGAATTGCTGGATCACCTCGATGTTGCTGGTCAGATGGTCGCTCAGCACGCAGGTGCTGAACTGCCCGCCGCCGGCCAGGGCCATCGGCAGCAGCAGCTGGTCGGCCAGGTATTCCGAGGTGGCCGCTCCGCTGGCGAGCCAGGCCTGCAGCGGGCGGATCGCCAGGTCCGCCACCCGTTCGGCCGACAGGCGCGTCTGGCCCAGGGCGCAGAACAGCTCGGTCACCGCCTCGCAGCCCACCTTCAGCAGCAAGGCATTGCCCGGTCCCATGCCGGGTGCGAGGTAGGCGCGTTTCAGCGCCTCCTCCGGCCAGCCCAGGCGCATCGCCACCTGGCGCAGCTCGCGCTCACCGACGTGGTGCGGGATGTTGGCCAGCACGGCCGTGGCTTCCTGCTCGCGTACCTCGCCGCGTGCCGGCAGCACCAGCGTGCGCAGCTCGCCCGGCTGCACCTGCAGCGTCACCTCACCCCCACCGGCGGGCATGAAGCCGTGGCGCAACAGCTTCATCTCCACCTGGGCGCCCATGCGGCGCAGCAGGGGTAGCCAGGCATGCTCGATGAAGTCCGCTGGCGGGGCCAGCGGGTTGTGGGTGCCACCGCTTATCCACAGGCGAGCCGGGCTGTCGGCGAACAGCAGGGCCGGCAGCAGGGTCTGCAGCACCAGGGTGCAGCTGCCCGCACTGCCGATGGCGAAGCGGTAGTCGCCCCCGCGAATCGCGCCGGGAATGAAGGTCAGCTCCATCGAGCCCAATTCGGCCCCCTGGGTGCGTGCGCCACAAATCTGTGCTGCGGCCTGGACCGCCGTCAGGTGCTGGCGCAACAGGCCCGGACGACCGCGCTGCTTGCGGATGTTGCGGATGCGCATCGGGCGGCCGGTGATCATCGACAGGCTCAGCGCGCTGCGCAGGATCTGGCCACCGCCGATGGCGCCGTCGAGTTCGAGAAAATCCGTGTTCATGGTTCGGTGTTCCAATCAGTTGTTCGTGCCCGGCGCTCTGGCCAGGCCAATGGTGCAATGGGTTGCGAGTTGTACGTCGTTTGCCTGCTCACAGCGCCCTTATCAGCGCCGAGAGCTCTTCCTCCGGCATCAGCTGCTGGCCACGCAGGCTCTCCAGCCGTGCCTTGAGGTGGGTCGTGCTGGTCCAGTTGACGAGTCTTTTCTGCCTGTGGCGCCACGCGCGGAGCGCCTGCAACCAGGGTTCGCGTGATGCTTGCGGCGCCTCGCAGAGCCCGTCCAGCAGTGCCTCCAGCTGGGCGTGGGTGGGGAGTATCCGGCTGAGGCGAAGGCTGCCCGCCATGTCGGTTGCGGCAAGGCGTGTCATCGCGGCCCGGAGTGCGGGTTCGAACGCTGGATGGCACAGGCGCTCCAGGCCCTGCAGCGCTTCGACGACCACACCCGGCGCGTTGTCAGCCAGCAAGGCGAGGCAGGCATCGCCGGCCTGCTCCGGAACCTGCTCCACCAGCACCTGCAAGCCCTTGCGGCGGACCGAGGGCAAGGGCGAGGCGAGCGCCTGGCGGGCCAGGGGCACGGCCTCCTCCAGGCGCAGCTCGGCGGCCTGGCCGAGCACGCCGTGCCAGCGCGCCCTGTCCACCGGGACCAGCACCAGCGCCCGGCGTACCACGGCCGCCGCATCGACACCGTGGCGCGGCGCGGCCCAGCGGGCCAGGTCGCGGACCGATGGCGAGACGTCCAGCAGGGCTGTTTCCAGCCAGCCGTGCAGTTCCGGTGCATTGGGCTCGGCCTTTATCAGCGCGTACAGCGCCCTGGCGCGCAGGCGGCCGTTGCGGTCCGAGAGGGCCAGCCGCCAGAGCGGTGCGGCGGACTCCGCCGGCAGGCGACCCAGCCTGTCCATGACCCGGGCACGCAGTGCCGGATCGGGGTGCTTCAGGGCCTTGTCGATCAGCTCGGTATCCGGCTGTTCTTCGTTTGCCAGGGCGTCGAAGACGAAGCGGGCTTCCTGGCCGCGCAGGCCTGGCAATGCCGCCCGCACGCTGCCTCGCAGGGCGGGCTCGCGCAGGCGCGCGCGGATGCGCTCCAGGGCCACGCTGTGGTCGGCGCGCTGCTTGCGCTGCAGGTCCAGCAGCAGGTCGAGGTTGTCCAGCAGGCTTTCGGCCGTGGCGTTGGGTTGCCGGTGCTCCAGTTCGGCCCTGGCCAGTTCGCGCAGGCTCGCCACCGGGTCGTTCAGGCAGACGAGGCAGTAGGCGAGGGCGGTTTCATCCTCGCGCTCCAGCTGGCGACGCAGCACGCCCTCGCGGATGAAGCCGTTGCGTTGCAGCGGCAATTCGCGGGCCGTGATGACGGTCCCATTGGCCAGCACGGTTTCGGCCTCGTCCAGCCGGTAGCGCAGCCAGTCGGTGTACTCGCCTGCGGCCTGTCTTACGCGTAGCTGGTCCCGCCAATGGGCGAGCCATTGCGTGGTGTTCATTGGATGCTCCTTGGACGGGAATGGCCCATCCGCCTCCCGCCGGCTTACTGCGTCGTTGCGGGCGTGGTCGATAGCTGTGCCAGTGGCACGGTCTCCGGGCGCAGGGTCGCTGCGCACGCGTGCAGGCGTGTGGTTTCCGCCCGGGCTTCGGCGTCGCTTTCCGCCACCTGTACCAAGGCGTAGCGGGCAGCTCCCGATGCGCCGGTATCGATGACCGCATAGGTTGCCAGGCAGCCTTCCTGCTGGTCCCGGGCGGCCTGGGCGGCCATGGCGCTGGGGTGGCGTTCGGCGACCACGGCGCGCAGGGCCGGCGAGGGCGGTGTCGTCGACTCGGTGAAGACGGTGCGGTCCGGGTGCCAGGTCAGGCGGCGCGTCTCCAGGCGGTCCGCTGCGTTCAGCGTGGCGGCATGCTCATGCACCAGCAGCACAGGGCTGTCGCCCGTGGGTGCCAGCACCCAGCTCTGGTTCGGCCCCGGGGCTTCGTCGTGGGACCAAGCCAGGTGTGGGCCCTGAGGCGTGGCGAGGTACAGGGCGTGATGGCGCTTGGGGTGCTCGAAGCCGCCCATCTGGCTGACCAGCAACGCGGGTGTGCCATCCGCCAGCCGCAGCAGGCGAGCGGCCGCGCTGACCTGCCCCTCTTCCTCGCCGGTTATCCACACCCTGGGCGCCGCGCCAGCCCCCAGGGGCGTGCCGGCGCCGTACAGGGGATCGGGCGCTGCCTGGCTGGCTGGAGCCGCTGTCGCTGCCCAGTGCAGCGCCACCGTGGTGCCGTATGGGCGGCCGTCTTTCAACAGGCGCAGCTCGAACGGGCAGGGCGCGGTGGTGCAGGCGGGCAGTGACAGCTCGTAGGCTGTCGCCGAGTCCAGGGGCAGGGTGTCCAGCACCTGGCGCTCATGGGCGGCGAGGCCGCTGGCCAGGCTCAGGAGCAGCAGGCCGGTGAAGGGTTTGAAGTCCATTTCAGCTGTTCTCCATTGATGCGATGGCCTCAGGTGGCGTGGGTGTGCACGCAGTGACGCATGAATTCATCCAGCAGGGCGTCGTCCCCCTGGCCGCGCGGCAGTTGCGGGGCTTCGCCGGCGCTGGCCAGCTGGGCCTCGATGAAGGCGTGCAGCCCCTCGCGGCGCGGGCCGTGGGTGGCTTCGGTGGCGGCACGCTTGAGCTGCAGCAGCTCGTCGATTTCCGCCAACAGCGCCGGGTCGTCCAGGGTCACCAGCAGGTCCTCGAAGGGCATCGGCGGGCGGCCACGGCCTTGGTCGAGCCAGCGTACCGCCAACAGCGGGCGCAGGACGTAGAGGTACTTCTTGAAACGCACCTCTTCGCCTTGCAGGTAGCCGCGGAAGTTCTTCTTGGCCATGGACAGGTAGTGGTGGCGCACGGCCCGGGGCGACCAGAAGGCTTCGGCCAGTTCGCGCAGGCGCGCGGTGGCGGCGTCGTCCTGTCGGTAGACCAGGGGCGAGTCGAGCCACTCCAGCAGCGTGGGGTTGGAGTTGCGTAGCAGGCGCAGGGCCTTGCGCAGCTCCCAGCCGCTCACATCCAGCTCGTCGTCCAGCGGGCGCTCGATCACGTCCCGCGGCTCGCGTACCTGCAGGTACCAGTCGGGCTGCTCGACGTAGACGAAGCGCACGTCGTAGTCGCTGTCGCTGGAGGCGAAGCCCCAGGCGCGGCTGCCGGATTCGCAGGCGTAGAGCACGGTGACGTTGCGCTCGCGCTCGACCCGTTGCAGTTCCTCCAGCACCCGCTCGCGCATGGCGGCGGGGAGGGGATGGCGGTGGTCGCTGGTCATTGCGTTTGTTCCCTTACTGCTTCAGTCGGTGGTGCTGGCGGCCAGCGCGCTGAGTGTTCGTCGTCTTGGGTTGTACAGGGTGAGGCACCAGATGCCCCACCATTCCTTGCCGTCATCGAAGTAGCGGCTCCAGGTGCTGCGCTGGGGCTCGTGGTCGGCATTGCCGACCCAGTCCAGCACCTGCATCCCCTCATCGGCGTGCAGGCGCAGGGCCTCACGCCATTCGCGGAAGTCCGCCACCTGCAGCGTGCTGCCATGGGGCGGGTCGATCAGGGCCCGGTACAGCGGCCCGTCGTCACGGGCCAGTTCCTCTATACGAGCGATGTCCAGGGCTTGTGGGCGGGCCTGCGTCAGGTCGGGGCGTATGTCCAAAGGCTGGTAGGCGGCGTACTGCGGGTGCTGTTCCACCAGCTTGCAGTGCCATTCCTGAGCGCGTGCATGAATGTCTTCGAACAGCACCCGCAGCGCATCGCGGTGCTCAGCCTCGCCGGGGCGGGCGGTGGCATCCAGGCTCAGTACAACGAAATCGAAGACGCTGCCGGCTTCGTCGAGTCGGGCCCGCAATTCGGTGACCCGGCGGTTTTCCAGTTTCTGCAGCATCAGCCGCTCTCCCTCAGGGTCGAAAGGCGTTGGCGGGGCAACGCCGATCGTTTTTCATCCTTTTACGCACACGACCTGACGCAGGGTATGCACCACTTCCACCAGCTCGCGCTGGGCGTGCATCACGGCGTCGATGTCCTTGTAGGCCATGGGGATCTCGTCGATCACGTCCTCGTCCTTGCGGCATTCCACATGGGCGGTGGCGCGGATCTGGTCGTCCACGGTGAACAGTTTCTTCGCCTTGGTACGGCTCATGGTGCGGCCGGCGCCGTGGCTGCAGGAGCAGAACGCCTCCTCGTTACCCAGGCCGCGCACGATGAAGCTGCGCGCGCCCATGGAGCCCGGGATGATGCCCAGCTGGCCCTTCTGCGCCGATACCGCACCCTTGCGGGTCACCAGGACTTCCTGGCCGAAGTGCTGCTCCTTCTGCACGTAGTTGTGGTGGCAGTTCACCGCTTCCAGGTTGGCCTCGAAGGGTTTCTTGATCACCGTACGCGCCGCCGCGATCACGGCGTGCATCATCAGTGCGCGGTTCTGCTTGGCGAAGTCCTGGGCCCAGCCCACGGCCTCCACGTAGTCGTCGAAGTGCTGGCTGCCTTCTTCGAAGTAGGCCAGGTCGCGGTCCGGCAGGTTGGCGATGTGCTGGCGCATATCGGCCTGGGCCAGTTCGATGAACAGGCTGCCGATGGCGTTACCCACACCACGCGATCCGCTGTGGAGCATGAACCAGACGCGCTGGGCCTCGTCCAGGCAGACCTCGATGAAGTGGTTGCCGGTTCCCAGGGTTCCCAGGTGCTTGCGGTTGTTGGTCTTCTCCAGGCGCGGGTACTTGTCGGTGATCACCTTGAAGCGCCCGGCCAGGGCCGACCAGGCGTGGTCCGCCAGCTCCGGCACGTCTTCCCAGGCGCCCTTGTCTCGGCCACCGCGGGACACGCTGCGCCCGTGGGGCACGGCCTTCTCGATGGCGCTGCGCAGGCCCGCCAGGTTGTCCGGCAGGTCGGAGGCGGTCAGCGAGGTGCGCGCGGCGATCATTCCGCAACCGATGTCCACGCCCACGGCTGCCGGGATGATGGCGCCGACGGTGGGGATCACGCTGCCGATGGTCGACCCCTTGCCCAGGTGCACGTCCGGCATCACGGCCAGGTGCTTGAAGATGAAGGGCATCTTCGCGGTGTTGATCAGCTGCTTGCGCGCGTCCTCCTCCACCGGTACGCCCTGGGTCCAGAGTTTGATCGGTTTGCCGTTGGCGACTTCCAGCAGGTTGTAGTGCTTTTCCATGGTTCCTTCTTTCCTTTCAAAACGGCGACAAGTCGGGTGAAACGGCATCGCGCTCTATCCAATTGAGCTACGGCCCTGGAGAGCCGGCGGGAGTCGAACCCGCAACCACGACGTCCTGTAGTTCCACCGGCATTCGCCGGGCAAATTCGGTTGGCCGCCTGCGCGGCCGAGGTGCAGCGACAAGGGATGTGGACATGAATTGCTCTACCCGCTGAGCTACCCGTTGCCGGGGCGGGGCTCGAACCCGCGACACATGTAGTGCCCATTGCATTCGCTGCCAGCCCTTGCGGGCACCTCAAAAACTACCTGCGTTGCCATCGCGGCGTTAAAAACAGGCTCGTGCGCGAGTCCGATCAAAATGCTCATTTACACTGCGTAAACTGCGCTTTTTCGCCTGTTTTTGCCTTGCGCTGGCGGCCTCGCCTACGTTTTTGAGGCGCCCTTGCGGGCCGTTGTGAAACAGGTGCGACGACAAAAGGTGGTGAAACGTTTTCGTGTTCTACCGTTGAACTACGGCCCCGCAGTATTGGAGCCGACGGGATTCGAACCCGCATCTCGACCGTTGGAGGGTGTAGTTCCACCGGCATTCGTCGCAAAACTCAAGGTGGCACGACAAGGGAAGGTGACTGTTCCGCGTTGCCGCGGGCCGGAATCGAACCGGCTCAACCGATGTACAGCCACCTGCATTCGTGCCGCGCGTTACGGTGACAAGAGTGTGCAGGGACATCGGTGATGGAGTCCCGGCTGCATTCGCCGTCTCGCGCTTCAACGCATTGCGGGCCCCGCCCCATTGCGGGGCCCTTGATTACTCCGTATCGCTACAGCTCGGTCGCCTCGATCAGCTCGACCCAGTGCCGCGCACCGTATTCGCCACTGGCGAACTGGGCGATCACATCGAATACCGCATCGCCGAAACCGCCGACGTTGAGGATGTCCTGCTGCTCCTGCGCCTGGGTGGTGCCGTAGGGCTGGATGTCGATGCAGACCATCTTCGCCTTCGGGTTCAGCCGCTTCAGTTGCTGCCACTGGAGCATGGTTTCGGTGGCGCCGCGCCGCTTGGCGTCGATCCAGGATTCGTTGTCCGAAACCAGGATCAGCGTGTCCACCTTGGCCTTCTCCTTCACCAACTGCGCCAGCGGTGCCGAACAGTTGGTGCCACCACCGCCGATCGAGGCCAGCTTCTGCGCGTTGCTCATCACGCTGTCACGCGGGTTGAGGCGCACGTCCACCACCTGGTTCTCGAACGGCATCACCCGCGCCGCCGGCTGCTTGCGCAGCACCGCCGCCGCCATCAGGGCCGCCACGTCGATGCAGCGCACCGTGCTGGTGGCGCCCTGGCGGTAGCCGGTGGCCGGGCTCTGCATGGAGCCGGACACGTCCGGGCACACCACCACGTTGCCTGCCAGTGCCGGCACGTTGGCCAGCGACAGTTCCAGGGCGTCCTGCAGCGCCTCGCGCACCGGTCCCGGTACGTCGCTGCCGGCCATCGTGTAGGCGGTCAGCAACTGGTACGGGTAGACCCGTGACTTGGCCACCGCTTCCCGGTCCGCCAGCCGCGCGGCAACCGTGTAGGCCGCGCCGGGCAACTGGAACACACCGTGGCGCGCCAGGGTGTTGAGGTTCATCCGCAGGGCCTGCCAGCCCATGCGCTGTGCCTGTTCCAGCCATTGCGCGGCGCTCAGCTGACGGTCGCCCAGCAACTGGAAGGGCACGTCCGGCAGCTCGTCGCTGGCGCCGCTGCGGAAGGCCAGCAGGGCGCGGGTCAGCGGCGGCAGCGCGTCGGCATCCGCCGGCTTGCCGAGTACCCAGGCGAAGAAGGCTTCGCGCCAGGCTTCGCTCGGTTTCGGGTGGACCATCTTCAGCACGTCCGCCAGGGACGGCTGGTTGCCGATCGCGGCCTGCAGCAGCTGGCGCTCGCTGGCGCTGTTCAGCCACGCCTGCACCAGGCGCTTGGGCTGCGTACCGAGCGATTTGCGACCGGTCACGCCGCTGCGCAGGATCTGCACGACGTTGCGCAGCATCTTGCCGTTGTCCACCACCTGGCCGAAAACCGCCGGCAGCAGGGAGGAGCGTTGCGCCGCCAGGGCGGCCACCAGCAGAGCCGGCATGTCCTTCATGTGGCCGGCACGGCGGGCGTACACGGCGGTCTTGGCCACGAAGGCCGCGTCCAGCTGGGCCACCAGGGCCAGCACCTCGGCCAGTTGCTCGGGGGCGTCGGCGTAGAAGGTCTGGTTCAGGCAACCGGTCATCGCCAGCTGGGCCAGCTTGTGCTTCGGTTGCAGGGCGTAGGCACCGGCCTTGCTGCGGTTGTACGTATCCACCTGCGGCAGGCTGGCTGCCTGGGTGTTGAAGAAGGCGGTGTTGGCCATCGTGGCGTCTCGCTCTGTTGTCCTTTCGTTGACAGGGATATAGCGAGGCGCGTGCCAACTTCGTTTTTCGTGCCGAGAATATTTTTCAAGTAATTGATATTTAAGGGTTTTATTTTTATTCGAGATTTTCGGGTACAGAATCTCAAGCCGACTGCTGCATGATTTTCCTATTCCTGGATATACGAATTTATCTTTTTAGATAAACTGCCGCTCTTTCAATCGTCTTCGAGTCGCCAGCGGCAAGTGCCGTGGCGGAGGAATGAACATGAGCCGCAAGACCGTTGCCATCGGCTTCGTTGGCGCGACCCTGGACCGCATGGGCAAGGGCGCCGACCGCTGGAACAAATGGCGCCCCACTGTGGGCCTGTGCCAGCAGCCGGACCTGCTGGTGGACCGGCTGGAACTGATCCACGGCAGCGATGCCCGCGACCTGGGCCTGTCCCAGCGCATCAAGGGCGACGTGGAGCAGGTGTCGCCGCAGACCGAAGTGCGCCTGCACGAGATGCCGCTGCGCAACCCCTGGGACTTCGAGGAGGTGTATGGCGCGCTGCATGACTTCGTCAGTGCCTACCGCTTCGATACCGAGCACGAGGACTACCTGGTGCACATCACCACCGGCACCCACGTGGCGCAGATCTGCTGGTTCCTGCTCACCGAGGCACGCTATCTGCCGGCGCGGCTGGTGCAGACCTCGCCGGGCCGGCGCCGTGAGGAGGATCGCCACGCCATCGGCACCCATTCGCTGATCGACCTCGACCTGTCCCGCTATGACCGCATCGCCTCGCGCTTCCAGCGCGAACAGCTGGAAGGGCTGGAGCTGCTGAAGTCGGGCATCGCCACGCGCAACCCGGCGTTCAACCGCAGCATCGAGCAGATCGAGCGGGTGGCAGTGCGTTCGCGGGCGCCGATGCTGCTGATCGGCCCCACCGGTGCGGGCAAGTCCTTCCTGGCGCGGCGGGTGTACGAACTCAAGCGGGCCAGGCACCAGGTGGCGGGGCGCTTCGTCGAGGTGAACTGCGCCACCCTGCGCGGCGACGGTGCCATGTCGGCGCTGTTCGGTCACCTCAAGGGCGCCTTCACCGGCGCGCAGAGCGCCCGTGACGGCCTGCTGCGGGCGGCGGACGGCGGCATGCTGTTCCTCGACGAGATCGGCGAGCTGGGCCTGGACGAGCAGGCCATGCTGCTCAAGGCCATCGAGGAGAAGCGCTTCTTCCCCATGGGCGCCGACCGCGAGGTGGAGAGCGACTTCCTGCTGATCGCCGGCACCCACCGCGACCTGCGCACGCGAGTGGCCGAGGGGCTGTTCCGCGAGGACCTGTTCGCCCGCATCAACCTCTGGACCTTCGAGCTGCCGGGCCTGGCGGGGCGCCGCGAGGACATCGAGCCGAATATCGACTTCGAGCTTGAGCGCCACGCCCGCGACCAGGGGCGCCTGGTGCGCTTCAACCTGGAGGCGCGGCGTTGCTACCTGGCGTTCGCCTGTTCCGCCGAAGCGCGCTGGAGCGGCAACTTCCGCGAGCTGTCGGCGTCCATCACGCGCATGGCGACCCTGGCCGACAGCGGCCGCATCGACGAGGCGCTGGTGCAGGAGGAGATCGACCGGCTGCGCCGTGCCTGGGGCAACGAGTCTGGCCCGGATGACGGGCTGGCGGCGCTGCTGGGCGAGCGCCTGACCGAGCTGGACCGCTTCGACCGCCTGCAACTGGCGGCGGTGGTGGCGGTGTGCCGCGAGGCGAGCAGCCTGTCCGAGGCCGGGCGGCTGCTCTACGACGTGTCGCGCCAGGCCAAGGCGCAACCCAATGACGCGGACCGGTTGCGCAAGTACCTGGGCAAGTTCGGCCTGGAGTGGAAGGACCTGGCGCGGTAGGACTCGAAGGCGCGGGCTCACGGTGAGCGTGCCGATCCGGGCACAGCCGGTACCGGCGTGCTCGGCTATCCTGTCGGCCTTTTTCACCCGCCATGCAAGGACCGCCCATGAGCCTTCCCCTGTCCGTCGAGCAGTTGCGCGAGCGCAGCGCCGCCGGAGACACCTTCGATTACCTCTACTTCTGGGGCCACACCTCGGCACCGGGCGCGCCGTTGGGCAAGGCCTGCTTCAGCCAGTGGTTCAAGTCGCCCTTCGTGCTGGAGGGCGTCCGCTATGCCACGGCGGAGCACTGGATGATGGCCGGCAAGGCACGCCTGTTCGGCGATGAACGTGCACTGAAGGCCGTGCTCGCGGCGCGCACGCCGGCCGATGCCAAGGCCGTCGGGCGGGAGGTGCGCGGGTTCGATGAGGCCCGTTGGCTGGTCGCCCGCTTCGACCTGGTGGTGGCAGGCAACCAGGCCAAGTTCGAGCAGAACGCCGAGCTGCGCCGGGTGCTGCTGGCCACGGCCGGTCGGGTGCTGGTGGAAGCCAGCCCGGTGGACCCGGTGTGGGGCATCGGCCTGGCCGAGGCGGATGCGGCGGCCCGTACCCCGGCCACCTGGCGTGGGCTCAACCTGCTGGGCTTTGCGTTGATGGCGGTGCGCGAGTGCCTGGCGGTGGCGCAGCCGATGCAGGAGGTGTGCGAATGAACGCCTTCAGCGCGGAAGACCTCCAGCGCCTGGCCCGGCATGGCCTGGCGCTGTTCGGCGGGCGGCTGATCCACCAGGCGCAGCCGCCCGTCACCGACGAGCAGTTGGCCGAGGTGGAGCGCCGCGTCGGCCGCCCGCTGCCGCCGGTCCTGGTACGGTTGTGGCGCGTCGCCTATGGCGGCGTGCTGGATTACGACCTGCGGGTGGATTACCAGGGCCACATCCATCCCTATTCGCTGCGGGAGCTGTTCTACCCCGGCAGCGATGGCTACAACGACCTCTGGGGCTGGCTGGAGCACGAGCAGGAGTGGGCCCGGCAGATCGCCGAGGAGGAGGGCCGCGAGTGGGACGGGCGGCTGGACTTCCTGCCCATCGGCGGCTTCGAGTACCTGGAGCGGCTGTATGTCTGCGTCGAGCCCGGGGATTACTTCGGCCGCGTCTACGCCTGGAGCCAGGGCTTGCCGCCGGCCTGGGCGATGCGCCTGCACGAGGACGCCTTCGCCCGGGTGGCCGATGACCTGGAGGGGCTGTTCGCCCAGCTGGCCTACGAGCGCGACCCGCTGGCGGAGGATGCCGACGGTTCCGGCCTGGAGCTGCTGGAGGCGCTGATCCCGCTGGAGGAAGGCGATGCTGCCGACCAGGCCCTGGCCGAGCGGGTGAAGGCCTGCCTGGGCGCCCTGGTGCTGGATTGGCAGGCGGCACTGGACGCTGGCTCCATCGCTGCACGACCCGACCTGCAGCGCCTGGCCCTGGAGCGGGCGGTGGAGGCCGACGACACGGCGCTGCTGGAGCGGCTGGAGGCGTCAGGTGTTGAGCTTGGCCAACTGATCCGCGGCGGGGTGAACGGGCCGGTATACGCCCGCCTGCTCAAGCAGGACGCGGCCCAGGCCTGGTTCGCCGCGCGCGGCATCGCGGAGCGCCAGCGCGAGGACGCTCAGTAGTGGTACCAGCGCAGTTGCAGCATCACCTGGTTGTCGTCCCCGGCGAGGTGGCTGAACGAGCGCTCTGCCGACAGGCGCAGGCCCAGTTGCTGGCTCAGTTCCCACTGCTGGGCCAGTGACAGCCGGCGGCGCACTTCGCCGTTGTGGAAGTAGTCCCCGGCGGCTTCCAGGCTGAGGGTGCCGAGGCGGTTGTGCCAGAGCAGGCCGGTGTCGAAGCCGCCCGCGCCGGCGACGAAGGCGGCGAAGTCCGGGTTATGTTCGACGCGGGCCGTGGCCAGTGCGTAGTAGAGCGCGTCGTCCCCCAGTTGCCAGGTGGCCCCGGCGCCGCCGTTGAGGTGGCTCACCAGGGTTTCGTCGCCGTCCTTGCCGGGCACCCGCTCCAGGCCGCCGGCGACCTGCCAGGACCAGGGCTGCAGCAGGGCGGTGCGGGGTGTCAGCGAGCGGATGGTGGCGAAGTCCAGCTGCTGCAGTTGCCAGTGGTTTTCCTCGTACTGGCGCAGCTTGAGCTGGAGGATTTCGATCTGGGCTCCGAGGGGGAAGCCCGCCAGGTTGTCCTGCAGGTCGTGGTAGGCCATGCGCAGGCCGTACTCGGCGTAGGCGCGGTCTTCGCGGCTGCCCAGGCCCAGTTGCCAGGTGCGCGAGTCGTGGCCGTCCTCGGGCAGTGCCGGGCGTTCCACGTCGAGGGCGGGCGGCGGGTTGCGGTTGATCGCCTGCAGCAGCTGGAAGCCACGCCGTGCGCGGTCCTTGTCGCGCTCTTCGCCGGCGCTGCGGTAGCGGTCCAGGCGGAAGGCGGCATCCTGCACCAGTGCCCGGCGCGGGGCCGGCAGGGCCTGGAACTCGGGGGCCTGCAGCAGCGAGGCGTCGTCGGCCAGGCGCAGGGCCCACTGCTGTTCCACGGGCTCCAGCGGTTCGGCACGGGCGGCCAGTTCCCGCTCGCGGGAGGGGCGGAAGTCGATGCGGTCCACCAGCCCGGCGTTCTTCACCGCGCGCACGGTGTCGGTGGGGATGGCGGTGAGGGGGAACTGCTCGGTCAGCTCGGTGCCGGGGCGGGCGATCTCCAGCAGCTCCAGCAGGCGGTAGGAGCAGTTCTCGTCGAAGAAGAAGTAGTCGAAGCGCACCTGCTTCAGTTCCCAGACGTGCTCGACCATGCGCCCGGTCTCCTCGGGGCTGAGGTTGAGCCGGTACTCCCACAGGTCGCGGTTCTCCAGGCGGCTGTATTCCTTGAGCTTGTCGCGGTAGGGGACCAGGGCGAAGAGCCCGGGGTAGCCGCCCATCAGGCCCTTCCAGGCGTAGAGGATGCTGTTGTCGGCGCCTTCGATGAAGGCACCGAAGTTGAGCGCGTAGCTGAGCAGGGCGGTGTTGTTCTCGTCCACATCGCTCTGGTCGATGCGCAGCAGGGTGTGGCCGAACATCGAGGAGGGGCTGTTGAGGTAGGCCGCCGGGAACACCAGCACGGTGCTGTGGGGGTTGATGTCCTGGAACCACTGGCGGTATTCGCTGCACGCCGGTGTGGGCAGGTCGCGCAGGTCCAGCTGTTCGCGCAGCCAGCGGGTGCGGGCGGGGTAGGCGCACTGGGGGTGGCGGTCGCCGAGGGCCGGGTCCTGGTACAGCGCCTGGACGGTGACGCCGAGTTCCGCTTCCGGGCTGTGTGCGCCGTCAGGCGAGAGGAAGAAGCGCCCGTCGTCGACGTAGCTGCGCCAGCCGCCGAGCTTGCCGCGTTCGTAGTGGCCGAGGGCGATCCAGTAGGGGTCGTTGGCCAGGCGCTGCAGTGTCTCCACGGGGATGGGCGTGGCGGCCAGCAGGGCATTGCAGGTGAGCAGCAGCGGGAGAAGGAGGATCCGTTTCAACGGGCGGCTCGCTTTGCCTGGGGAAGGGGGCGAGCTTTCGGGAAGGGCGGGGCGGGTGTCAAGCAAGGTCAGGCGAGGGATTTTCGCAAGCCGTGACGGGGCTCGCCGCCACACGCGGAACGCCTTGCCACGCGCTTCCGGCGAGCGCCAGAATGCGGCCATCTCCCGCGTCGCCCACAAGGATTCCCGATGCCCGCTCCATTCGCTGCTTCCCTCCGCCTGGCTCCTGAGGCGCTCACCCGCTGCTTCGACGCCGGCCAGTTCTCCTTCACCACCACCGACGACCTCGAGCCCTTCCGTGGTGTGCTCGGCCAGGAGCGCGCGGTGGAGGCCCTGCAATTCGGCGTGGCGATGCCCCGCGCCGGCTACAACGTCTATGTCATGGGCGAGCCGGGCACCGGCCGCTTCTCCTTCGTGCAGCGCTACCTCAAGGCCGAGGGCAAGCGCCTGGCGACCCCGGAGGACTGGGTCTACGTCAACCATTTCGACGAGCCCCGCGAGCCCCGTGCGCTGCGCCTGCCGCCGGGCGAGGCGAACGCCTTCATCGCCGACATCGGCCAGCTTGTGGATAACCTGCTGGCCACCTTCCCGGCGGTGTTCGAGACGCCCACCTTCCAGCAGAAGAAGAGCGCCATCGACCGCGGCTTCAACCAGCGCTACGACCGCGCGCTGGACGTGATCGAGCGCCTGGCCCTGGAGAAGGACGTGGCGCTGTACCGCGATGCATCGAACATCGCCTTCACCCCGATGAAGGACGGCAAGGCGCTGGACGAGGCGGACTTCGCCCAGTTGCCGGAAGCCGAGCGCGAGCGCTTCCACGATGACATCGCGCTGCTGGAGGAGCGCCTCAACGAGGAACTGGCCAGCCTGCCGCAATGGAAGCGCGAGTCGAGCAACCAGCTGCGCCAGCTCAACGAGGAGACCATCACCCAGGCGCTGCAGCCGCTCTTGGCGCCGCTCTCGGAGAAGTACGCGGAGAACGCCGGTGTGGTGGCTTATCTGCAGGCGATGCAGGTGAACCTGCTGAAGACCGTGGTCGACCAGTTGCTGGACGACAAGCCGGACGTGCAGCGCCGCGAGATGCTGGAGGAGCAGTACTGCCCCAGCCTGGTGGTGGGGCACCCCGATGGCAGCGGGGCGCCGGTGGTGTTCGAGCCGCACCCGACCTACGACAACCTGTTCGGCCGCATCGAGTACGGCACCGACCAGGGCGCGCTCTACACCAGCTATCGCCAGCTGCGCCCGGGTGCACTGCACCGCGCCAACGGCGGGTTCCTGGTGCTGGAGGCGGAGAAGATGCTCAGCGAGCCCTTCGTCTGGGATGCGCTGAAGCGCGCGCTGCATTCGCGCCAGCTGAAGATGGAGTCGCCGCTGGCCGAGCTGGGCCGCCTGGCCACCGTGACCCTGACGCCCCAGGTGATTCCGCTGCAGGTGAAGGTGGTGATCATCGGGTCGCGCCAGTTGTATTACACGCTGCAGGACCTGGACCCGGACTTCCAGGAGATGTTCCGGGTGCTGGTGGACTTCGATGAAGAGATCGACTTCAACGAGGAGACCCTGGAACAGTTCGCCCAGTTACTGAAGACCCGCACCACCGAGGAAGGCATGGCGCCGCTCGGTGCGGATGCCGTTGCGCGCCTGGCGACCTACAGCGTGCGCCTGGCGGAGAACCAGCGGCGGCTGTCGGCGAAGATCGGCGACCTGTTCCAGCTGCACAGCGAGGCGGACTTCCTGCGTCAGCTGGCCGGTGAGCCGGTGACCAACGCCGAACACGTGGAGCGGGCGCTGAAGGCCAAGGCCACGCGCACCGGCCGGGTGTCGGCGCGCATCCTCGACGACATGCTGGCCGGCACCATCCTGATCGACACCGAGGGCGCGGCCGTGGGCAAGTGCAACGGCCTCACCGTGCTGGAGGTGGGGGACTCGGCGTTCGGCGTGCCGGCACGGATCTCCGCCACCGTCTACCCGGGTGGTTCGGGCATCGTCGACATCGAGCGCGAGGTCAACCTGGGCCAGCCGATCCACTCCAAGGGGGTGATGATCCTCACCGGCTACCTGGGCAGCCGCTATGCCCAGGAGTTTCCCCTGGAGATTTCCGCGAGCATCGCGCTGGAGCAGTCCTACGGCTATGTGGACGGCGACAGCGCCTCCCTGGGCGAGGCCTGCACGCTGATCTCGGCGCTGTCGCGCACGCCGCTTAAGCAGTGCTTCGCCATCACCGGTTCGATCAACCAGTTCGGCGAGGTGCAGGCCGTGGGCGGGGTGAACGAGAAGATCGAAGGCTTCTTCCGCCTGTGCGAGGCCCGGGGGCTGACGGGTGAGCAGGGGGTGATCATTCCCCACGCCAACGTCACCAACCTGATGCTCGACGAGCGGGTGGTGCAGGCCGTGCGCAAGGGCCAGTTCCATGTCTACGCCGTGCGCCAGGCCGACGAGGCCCTGAGCCTGCTGGTGGGCGAGCCGGCCGGCGCGCCGGACGAGAAGGGCCGCTTCCCGGCGGGCAGCATCAATGCACGCGTGGTGGCCCGCCTGCGGGAGATCGCCGAGATGGGCATGGAGGAAGAGGAGAAGGCCCCCGCCAAGGACGCGGAGGCTGTTGCTGCTGCCGTCGCTGCCGAGAAGGCGCCGGAGCCCGCCAAGCCGAAGCGCAAGGCACCCACCCGGAAGGCACCTGCGGCCGACGCTGGCAAGGCGTCGGAATGATCTGACAGACGGTTTGACGCCGTGCCAGGGAGGGCGCGGCTGGTCAGGCTTCGAGCAAGGCCCCGCAGCACAGGCGGGGCGGCGCTTCGGCGGTTTTGCCGACATTCATTCCACAGGGTTATCCACAGAAGGCGTGGATAAGAATTCCTCGCTTTCCCAGGTTTTCGGGGTGTAGGCTGGGCGCCAGGTCCACGCGAGGAATGTCGTCATGTCCCGCACCCTCTGCCTTACCCGTCAATGCCTGGGGCTGGTCACCCGTATCGAATGCGTGATCCTGCCGCTGGCCGGTGACAACGGTCTGTGGACCCTCATCTGTGCGGCCGGCATTTCTGGCACCCAACCGTCCGCCATTCGCGCCCAGGGCCCGTTTCATGGGCCTTTCGTCGCCGAGTCGGTGATGGCGAGCATCGCGGATTGCCTGGGCGAGCTGGGCTACTGCCCCTGCGAGGAACCCATGACCTGGCGCTTGCACCAGCAGGCGGAGCTGCGTCGCCTGAACCAGACGCGAGGGCGCACGCTGGGGAATTGCCTGTCACGCCCGGACAGTTGATGGCGGTTTTTCGAGCATCCGTTGCAACGCCGCAGGCGCAGGCGGCGGCAGCGATCCTTGCAGTGCTCATGCACAGGGTTATCCACAGCTTTCGGGGATATTTCCGGGCGTTTCATTCTGTTTTTCTGTAGGAAAGTGCTCGCTATACTCGCCGCCATTTCCACCCCTGCTGCGAGGCTCCATGGAACGCTTTTTGGAAAACTCGATGTACGCGGCGCGCTGGCTGCTGGCGCCCATCTACTTCGGCCTGTCCCTGGCGCTGCTGGCGCTGGCGCTGAAGTTCTTCCAGGAGATCTACCACGTCATTCCCCACGTCTTCGAGAAGACCGAGGGTGAGCTGATCCTGGTGCTGCTCTCGCTGATCGACATGTCCCTGGTGGGCGGCCTGCTGGTGATGGTGATGTTCTCCGGCTACGAGAACTTCGTGTCGCAACTGGACATCGACGAGAACAAGGAGAAGCTCAGCTGGCTGGGCAAGATGGACTCCGGTTCGCTGAAGATGAAGGTGGCGGCGTCCATCGTGGCGATCTCGTCCATCCACCTGCTGCGGGTCTTCATGGATGCGCAGAACATCGATAACGACAAGATCCTCTGGTACGTGGTGGTGCACATGACCTTCGTGGTCTCGGCGTTCGCCATGGGCTACCTGGACAAGATGAGCAAGAGCAGCCACTGAACCTTGCTGCAACGGCCGCCCGCCCGCCTTCCAGGCCGGCGGGCGGTTTCGTTTCCGGGGTAGGGCGGTGCGGGGGGCTGTGCTAGTCTGGCCGACCTTTTTTCCCTGTGCGGAGCCCGGCCATGTCCGAACTCGATCTTTCCAGTGATGAATCCCGCGTCAGCTACGGCATTGGCCGCCAGCTGGGTGACCAGATCCGTGACAACCCTCCGCCCGGCGTGAGCATCGATGCGGTGGTCGCCGGCCTGCGCGACGCCTTTGCCGGCCAGGAAAGCCGTGTCGACGCGGCTGACCTGAACGCGGCGTTCCGGGTCATCCGCGAGCGCATGCAGGCCCAGGCCCAGGCCAAGGCTGAAGCGGCGGCTGGCGAAGGCCGCGCCTACCTGGCAGAGAACGCCAAGCGCGAAGGCGTGACCGTGCTGCCGTCCGGCCTGCAGTTCGAGGTGCTGGTGGCAGGTGAGGGCGCCAAGCCGTCGGCCGAGGACACCGTGCGCACCCACTACCACGGCACGCTGATCGACGGCACCGTGTTCGACAGCTCCTACAACCGTGGCGAGCCGGCCGAGTTCCCGGTGGGTGGCGTGATCCCGGGCTGGGTCGAGGCCCTGCAACTGATGAATGCCGGCAGCAAGTGGCGCCTGCACGTGCCCAGCGAGCTGGCCTATGGCGCGCAGGGTGTGGGCAGCATCCCGCCCCACAGCGTGCTGGTGTTCGACGTGGAGCTGCTGGCGATCCTCTGATCCCGCAAAGAGCGATGCCCGGGCTGGCCGTCCTGGCCCGCCCGGGCACCTGCGGGGCCTTGTCGGCCCCGTTTGCAGACGGGTGCCCCGGGGCGCCCGCTTGCGGGTGGCGCGTCCTGCACCACCCGGATCTCCGTCATGCCAGGTGGGCGTCCTGTTGCGGCCTCAAGGCCCGCGCGTAGCAGAACAGGAAGAGGTTGCGCACCAGTTCCTTGAGCACCAGCGGCTCGCTGGAGTTCAGCCCGGCGAGGTCGAGGTCGCCCTGGTCACGCAGTTCGTCGAGGGCTTCTTCTTCCAGCACGGCGCAGATTTCCCCGGTTTCACGGTGGAGGATGCGCAGGTAGGGGTGGGGGCGATCCAGCCAGGCATCGATCAGGTAGGTCATGGCTCATCTCCTTGAAAAGCTGTGAGATGAGAATAATTCCTATTATCAAAATAGCAAGGGTCTATCGGTGCCTTTCGTCGCCAGCCGTTTCCTGCGGACATGAAAAAGCCCGCCATGTGAGGCGGGCTTCCCGGTGAGCCTTTTGGCTCAGTGTGTGCGGGCGACGGCGAACTGCGTCAGCTCGATCATGGCGTCGCGGTGCTCGCTGGGCGGCAGGGCGTCCAGGCAGGCGATGGCGCGCTCGGCATAGTCGCGGGCAAGGCGGGCGGTGTAGTCGAGGGCGCCGGCGGCTTCCACGGCTTCACGGATGCCTTCCAGGTCCTGGCTGCCGCCTTGCTGGATGGCCTTGCGGACCAGTGCGGCCTGCTCGGGGCTGCCGTCACGCATGGTGACGATCAGCGGCAGGGTCGGCTTGCCTTCGGCGAGGTCGTCACCGACGTTCTTGCCGAGGGTGGCGGCGTCGCCACGGTAATCGAGCAGGTCGTCCACCAGTTGGAAGGCGATGCCCAGGTAGTCACCGAAGGTCCGCAGGGCTTCGGCCTGGGCTTCGCTGGCGCCGGCGAGTACGGCGGCACTGTGGGTGGAGGCCTCGAAGAGCATCGCGGTCTTGCCGCGGATGACTTCCATATAGGTCTCTTCGGTGGTGCTGGCGTCGCGGATCTTCGACAGCTGCAGCACTTCACCTTCGGCGATGACACGGGTGGCCTGGGAAATGATGCGCATCACCGGCATGGAGCCCAGCTCGACCATCATTTCGAAGGAGCGTGCGTAGAGGAAGTCGCCCACCAGCACGCTCGGCGCGTTGCCCCACAGGGCATTGGCGGTGGAGCGGCCGCGACGCAGGCCCGATGCATCGACGACGTCGTCGTGCAGCAGGGTGGAGGTGTGCAGGAATTCGATGGTGGCGGCCAGCAGGCGCAGCTGGTCGCCGCCGAACCCGAGGGCATTGCCGCTGAGCAGGACCAGCAGCGGGCGCAGGCGCTTGCCGCCGGCGGAGACGATGTAGTCGCCGATTTTCTCGACCAGGGGTACGCGGGAGGTGAGTTGCCGACGGATGATGTCGTCGACTGCGGTAAAATCGTCCGCCACCACGCGGTAGAAGGCCTGGGGTTGCATCAGCGAGGGGTGCTCCTTTGAGAATGCGCGGCATGCTAGGGGGCGGGTAGGGGGCTGTCAAGGCAAGCCCCGCCGGTGCTTGCGCGGCTTTTGCGGCTTGCGTACAATCGCGGCCCCTGAACTTCCTTGGGCATTTCCCTGCCTTACGCAATTGCACGGGTTCCAGTTCCGGCCCCATGCAGCCATGCCGACCCATTCCTCTTTCTATAAAGCGTCGGGTGAGCAGGTTTAACGGAGAAAATCCATGTACGCAGTTATCGTTACCGGCGGCAAGCAGTACAAAGTCGCTGAAGGTGAATTCCTGAAGATCGAGAAGCTGGAAGTCGCCACTGGCGAATCCGTGACTTTCGATCGCGTTCTGCTGATCGGCAATGGCGACGACGTGAAAATCGGCGCTCCGGTTGTCGATGGCGCCAAAGTGGTTGCCGAAGTGGTCTCTCAAGGCCGTCACGACAAGGTTCGCATCATCAAGTTCCGTCGTCGTAAGCACCACATGAAGCGTCAGGGCCACCGCCAGTGGTTCACTGAAATCAAGATCACCGGCATCCAGGCCTAATTTCCTTTTTGGAGGATTTGACTCATGGCACACAAAAAAGCTGGCGGTTCTACCCGCAACGGTCGCGACTCAGAAAGTAAACGCCTTGGCGTGAAACTGTACGGCGGCCAGGTCATCAAGGCCGGCAACATCATCGTTCGTCAGCGCGGCACCAAGTTCCACGCCGGCGTCGGCGTTGGCCTGGGCAAGGACCACACCCTGTTCGCGAAAGTGGACGGCGTTGTGAAGTTCGAGGTCAAAGGCGCCTTCGGTCGCAAGTACGTGAGCGTCGTCGCGGCCTAATCGCGATCTCGCTGCAAAAGCCCTGTCTCGCGACGGGGCTTTTTTGTTTCTGACAGCGGAAACTGCGCGTAGCGCCGGCTCCCTGTATCCTTGTGTTCCTTTTTAATTGGCCCGCCACCGTGGCGGGAGGCTTCCTGATGAAATTCGTCGATGAAGTTTCGATCTTTGTAAAAGCAGGCGACGGCGGCAATGGCCTGATGAGTTTCCGTCGCGAAAAATTCATTGAGAAAGGCGGCCCCAACGGTGGTGATGGTGGCGACGGCGGTTCCGTGTACATGGAAGCCGATCCGAACCTCAACACCCTGGTGGATTACCGCTATACCCGTCGTTTCGATGCCCAGCGTGGCGAGAACGGCGGCAGCAAGGACTGCACCGGCCGCAAGGGTGAAGACCTTGTCCTGCCGGTGCCGGTCGGCACCACGGTGATCGATGCCGGTACCCAGGAAATCATCGGTGACCTGACCGTGCCCGGTCAGCGCCTGCTGGTGGCCCAGGGTGGTTGGCACGGGTTGGGGAATACCCGCTTCAAGTCCAGTACCAACCGCGCGCCGCGCCAGACCACCAAGGGCAAGCCGGGCGAGTCCCGCGACCTCAAGCTGGAGCTGAAGGTGCTGGCTGACGTCGGTCTGTTGGGGCTGCCGAATGCGGGCAAGAGCACGTTCATCCGTGCGGTGTCGGCCGCCAAGCCGAAAGTGGCGGATTACCCCTTCACCACCCTGGTGCCGAACCTGGGTGTGGTCAGCGTCGGGCGCTTCAAGAGCTTCGTCGTGGCCGACATCCCCGGGTTGATCGAGGGCGCTGCCGAGGGGGCTGGCCTGGGGATTCGCTTCCTCAAGCACCTGGCGCGTACGCGCCTGCTGCTGCACATCGTCGACATGGCGCCGCTGGACGAGAGCGATCCGGCCGAGGCGGCTGCGACCATCGTCGAGGAGCTGGGGCGCTTCAGTCCGGCGCTGACCGAGCGTGATCGCTGGCTGGTGCTGAACAAGGCCGACCAGCTGCTGGATGAAGAGCGCGAAGCGCGCATGAAAGAGGTGATCCAGCGCCTCGGTTGGGAAGGGCCTGTATTCGTCATCTCCGCCCTGGAGCGCGAGGGGACCGAGGCACTTTCCCAGGAGATCATGCGTTACCTCGACGAGCGGACCCTGCGCATGGAAGAGGATCCGACCTACGCCGAGTCGCTCGCCGAGCTGGATCAGCGCATCGAGGACGAAGCGCGTGCTCGCCTGCAGGCCCTGGATGATCGCCGTGCGCTGCGCCGTGCCGGTCTGAAGAGTGCCGACGAGGCTGGCGACGACGATGATTTCTTTGATGACGAGGACGACGGCGACGGGCCGGAGATCTTCTACGTTCCCTGATGACCGCGCCTTCGGGCGCACCGGATGATCGCCATAGGCTGTGCGCCATGGGCCGCACGGCTTTCTAGCTAAGGTTGGAAGATATGCGGGACAAGGTGACTGGCGCGCAGCGCTGGGTGGTGAAGATCGGCAGTGCTTTGCTGACCGCTGATGGACGTGGCCTCGATCGCGATGCCATGGCGGTGTGGGTGGAGCAGATGGTGGCGCTGCGCAATGCGGGCGTCGAACTGGTGCTGGTGTCGTCCGGTGCGGTGGCGGCGGGTATGAGCCGGTTGGGCTGGAACACCCGCCCGAAGGCCATGCACGAGCTGCAGGCTGCGGCTGCCGTCGGGCAGATGGGGCTGGTGCAGGCCTGGGAATCCAGTTTTGCCGAGCACGGTCGTGGTACCGCCCAGATCCTCCTGACTCACGACGACCTTTCCGACCGCAAGCGCTACCTCAATGCGCGCAGCACCCTGCGTGCGCTGGTCGACCTGGGCGTGATTCCCGTCATCAACGAGAACGACACGGTTGTCACCGATGAGATCCGCTTCGGTGACAACGACACCCTGGCGGCCCTGGTGGCCAACCTGGTGGAGGCGGACCTGCTGGTCATCCTCACCGACCGCGATGGCATGTTCGATGCCGATCCGCGCCACAACCCCGATGCCCAGCTGATTTTCGAAGCGCGTGCCGATGATCCGGCGCTGGACGCCGTGGCGGGTGGCACCGGTGGTGCGCTGGGGCGCGGTGGCATGCAGACCAAGCTGCGTGCAGCACGCCTGGCGGCGCGCTCCGGGGCGCACACGATCATCGTTGGTGGCCGTATCGAGCGCGTGCTGGATCGCCTGAAGAGCGGCGAACGCCTGGGTACGCTCCTGGCGCCCGAGCGCGGCATGCTGGCCGCCCGCAAGCAGTGGCTGGCCGGCCACCTGCAGACCCGCGGCACCCTGGTGCTGGATGCGGGGGCGGTGAAGGCGCTGCGTGCCGATCACAAGAGCCTGCTGCCGGTGGGTGTGAAGGCGGTGCAGGGCAGCTTCCGTCGGGGTGAGATGGTGGTCTGTGTCGACCCCGAGGGGGGCGAGGTGGCGCGTGGCCTGGTGAACTACAGCGCTCTGGAAGCGCAGAAGATCATTGGGCAGTCGTCCGAGATGGTGGAGAAGCTGCTGGGCTATGTCGGTGAGCCCGAACTGGTGCATCGGGACAACCTGGTCCTGGTCTGACGAGGAGGTGTCATGAGGCTTCTGAAGGGATTGCTGGCGGCCGTGGCCGCGATGCCGTTGCTGGTGGCGGCCGAGGAGATCGGCTCGGTCTCCACGGTGTTCAAGTGGCTGGGGCCCAATGACAAGATCGTCATCGAGGCGTTCGACGATCCCAAGGTGGAAGGGGTGACCTGCTACCTGTCGCGAGCCAAGACCGGTGGTGTGAAAGGTGGCCTGGGTCTGGCCGAGGATCGCGCAGAGGCTTCCATTGCCTGTCGGCAGGTGGGGCCGGTGCGTTTCACGGCTGAGCTGAAGGATGGCGAGGAAGTGTTCAAGGAGCGCACCTCGCTGGTGTTCAAGACCATGCAGGTGGTGCGCTTCTTCGATCGCAAGCGCAATACGCTCGTCTATCTGGTCTACAGCGACCGGATCATCGAGGGCAGTCCGCAGAATGCGGTGACGGCCATTCCGATCATGCCCTGGCCGAACAAGCCCTGAGTCAACGATGGAAAGCCCGGTTCGCCGGGCTTTTTATTGTCTGGCGGATGTGCAGTGCCAAATCGCGGGCAATAAAAAACCGGCCATCAGGCCGGTTTTTCGTACAAGAACGGGCTTAGGCAGCAGCCTGGCCCAGCGCCTTGATGTGCGCGTTCAGGCGGCTCTTGTGACGAGCGGCCTTGTTCTTGTGGATGATGCCTTTGTCGGCCATGCGGTCGATGACCGGTACAGCAGCGGTGTAGGCTGCTTGGGCCTTGGGCAGGTCCTTGGCGTCGAGCGCCTTGACTACGTTTTTGATGTAGGTACGGACCATGGAGCGCAGGCTGGCGTTATGGCTACGACGCTTCTCAGCCTGTTTCGCGCGTTTTTTGGCAGAAGGTGTATTGGCCACCGTCAAGCTCCTCGGAAACTGGGGGATACGAACAAATAAGGCCGCGAATCATGCCGATGCACTGTGGCGATGTCAAGGGCGGTTGAGTGCCCTTGCCGTGGCGGGCGACGAGCGTGCAGCGTGATTTCTTCGCTGCGCAGCTCTACACTCGCGCGCTCCGGGGCTGCCCGGGCGTCGGCTTCTGCGGTCGCGCATTCTTTCCTTCGGCCTCCTGGGATGCAAGCTTTTACGTCATGAATCTGCTCAAGTCGCTGGCCGCCGTCAGCTCCATCACCATGCTGTCGCGGGTACTGGGCTTCGTTCGCGACACCATCGTGGCGCGTGCCTTCGGTGCCGGCATGGCCACGGATGCCTTCTTCGTCGCCTTCAAGCTGCCCAACCTGCTGCGGCGGATCTTCGCCGAGGGGGCGTTCTCCCAGGCCTTCGTCCCGATCCTGGCGGAGTACAAGAGCCAGCAGGGCGAGGAGGCGACCCGAACCTTCATCGCCTACGTGGCCGGGTTGCTGACCCTGGCGCTGGCGCTGGTCACGGCGCTGGGCATTCTTGCGGCGCCCTGGGTGATCTATGCCACCGCTCCCGGCTTCACCGACACCCAGGAGAAGTTCGAGCTGACCACCGACCTGTTGCGGGTCACCTTTCCCTATATCTTCCTGATCTCGCTGTCGTCACTGGCGGGCGCGGTGCTGAACACCTGGAACCGCTTTGCGGTGCCGGCCTTCGTGCCGACGCTGCTGAACGTGGCGATGATCGTCTTTGCGGTGTTCCTCACGCCTTATTTCCATCCGCCGGTGATGGCGCTGGCCTGGGCGACCCTGGCGGGCGGGCTGGCCCAGTTGCTGTTCCAGCTGCCGGCGCTCAAGCGCATCGGCATGCTCGTGCTGCCGCGCCTGAACCTGCGCGATACCGGCGTCTGGCGGGTGCTGAAGCAGATGGGGCCGGCCATCTTCGGGGTCTCGGTGAGCCAGATCTCGCTGATCATCAACACCATCTTCGCGTCCTTCCTGGTAGCCGGCTCGGTGTCCTGGATGTACTACGCCGACCGCCTGATGGAGCTGCCCTCCGGCGTGCTTGGCGTGGCGCTCGGCACCATCCTGCTGCCGTCGCTGGCCAAGACCTACGCCAATGACGACCGCACGGCCTACTCCGAGCTGCTGGATTGGGGGCTGCGCCTGTGCTTCCTGCTGGTGCTGCCCTGCGCCCTGGCGTTGGCGCTGCTCGCCGAGCCGCTGACGGTGTCGCTGTTCCAGTACGGCAAGTTCACCGCCCATGACGCGCTGATGACCCAGCGCGCGCTGATCGCCTACGCCGTCGGTCTGCTCGGGATCATCCTGGTGAAGGTCCTGGCGCCCGGCTTCTATGCCCGGCAGAACATCCGCACCCCGGTACGTATCGCCCTGCTGACCCTGGTGGTGACCCAGTTGCTCAACCTGGTGCTGATCGGGCCCTTGCAGCATGCCGGCCTGGCCCTGGCCATCGGGCTGGCGGCCTGCCTCAATGCAGCGTTGCTGTTCTGGCAATTGCGCCGGCAGCGTCTTTTCCTGCCCCAGCCGGGCTGGGGTGTGTTCCTGCTCAAGCTGCTGGTAGCGGTTGCGGTGATGGGGGCGGTCCTGGTGCTGGGCGCTGCCTGGCTGCCGGCCTGGGACAGCGGTGGCATGCCCGAGCGTCTGGCGCGGCTGATGCTGCTGGTGGTCGCCGGGGCGGGCAGTTATTTCGCCACCCTGGCAGCGCTGGGTTTCCGCCTCCGCCACTTCGCCCGACGGGCTGTCCGATAGCGGGCCCGTGCCCTCCGGAGAGCGGCTTTGCGACACGTCAGACGTGCCTGTTGTGATGGCGCGGCTGTGCGTATAATCGGCCACTTTGTGAACAAGACGTGTGCTATGCAGCTGGTCCGAGGTCTTCATAACCTGCGGCCCCGATCCGGGGGCTGCGTTGCCACCATCGGCAATTTCGACGGCGTCCACCGGGGTCACCAGGCCATTCTCAAGCGCCTGCGCGAACGCGCGGCCGAGCTGGGCGTACCCAGCTGCGTGGTGATCTTCGAGCCCCAGCCCCGCGAGTTCTTCGGCCCCGATACCGCCCCCGTCCGCCTGACGCGCCTGCGCGACAAGCTCGAGCTGCTGGCCGGCGAGGGCGTGGATTTCGTCCTGTGCCTGGCGTTCAACCGGCGCTTGCGCGAGCTGTCCGCTGCCGAGTTCGTCCATGCGGTGCTGGTGGAAGGGCTGGGCGTGCATCACCTGGAGATCGGTGACGACTTCCGCTTCGGCTGTGATCGCGCCGGTGATTTCGCCTTCCTCCAGGCCGCCGGGGAGGCCGAGGGCTTCACCGTCGAAGCCGCCGCCACCGTCGAACTGGATGGCATGCGGGTCAGCAGCACCCGTGTCCGCGAGGCCCTGGCCGCCGCCGACTTCCCGCTGGCCGAGCACCTGCTCGGGCGGCCCTTCAGCATCACCGGCCGTGTCCTGCATGGCCAGAAGCTGGCCCGGCAGCTCGGCACGCCGACTGCCAACGTGCAACTCAAGCGACGCCGCGTACCGCTCTCCGGGGTCTTCCTGGTCAGCGTGGAGCTGGATGGCCAGCGCCGGCCCGGTGTCGCCAACATCGGCGTGCGCCCCACCGTGAAAGGGGATGGCAACGCTCACCTGGAAGTGCACCTGCTGGATTTCGCCGCGAACCTCTACGACCGGCGTATCAGCGTCACCTTCCACCGCAAGCTGCGCGAAGAGCAGCGATTCGCCTCCCTGGAGGCCCTCAAGTCGGCGATCGACGCGGACGTCGCCGCAGCCCGTGCCTACTGGCAGGGCGCCCACCTTCAATGATGAGCCTGGACTGACATGACCGATTACAAAGCGACCCTCAACCTGCCGGAAACGGCATTTCCGATGAAGGCCGGTCTTCCCCAGCGTGAGCCGGAGACCCTGCAGCGCTGGGACTCCATTGGGCTCTATCAGAAGCTGCGCCAGATCGGTGAGGGCCGCCCCACGTTCATCCTCCACGACGGCCCGCCCTACGCGAACGGCGAGATCCACATCGGCCACGCGCTGAACAAGATCCTCAAGGACATCATCGTCCGCTCCAAGACCCTCTCCGGCTACGACGCGCCCTACGTGCCGGGCTGGGACTGCCATGGCCTGCCCATCGAGCACAAGGTGGAGACCACCCACGGCAAGAACCTGCCGGCGGACAAGGTCCGCGAGCTGTGCCGCACCTACGCCGCCGAGCAGATCGAGCTGCAGAAGGCCGACTTCATCCGCCTGGGTGTGCTGGGTGACTGGGACAACCCCTACAAGACCATGAACTTCGCCAACGAAGCCGGCGAGATCCGCGCCCTGGCCGAGATGGTCAAGGGCGGCTTCGTGTTCAAGGGGCTGAAGCCGGTCAACTGGTGCTTCGACTGCGGTTCGGCCCTGGCCGAGGCCGAGGTGGAGTACAAGGACAAGCAGTCCGACGCCATCGACGTTGCCTTCCCGGTGGAAGACGCCGACAAGCTGGCTGCCGCCTTCGGCCTGGCCAGCCTGCCCAAGCCGGCCGCCATCGTGATCTGGACCACCACCCCCTGGACCATCCCGGCCAACCAGGCGCTGAACGTCCACCCCGAATTCGAGTACGCCCTGGTGGACACCGGCGCTCGCCTGCTGGTGCTGGCGACTGAACTGGTGGAGTCCTGCCTGGCTCGCTACGGCCTTGAAGGCCAGGTGATCGCCACCGCCAAGGGCGAGGCGCTGGAGCACATTCGCTTCCGCCATCCGTTCTACGAGCGCTTCTCCCCGGTCTACCTGGCCGAGTACGTCGAGCTGGGTGCCGGCACGGGCGTGGTGCACTCCGCGCCGGCCTATGGCGAGGACGACTTCCGCTCCTGCAAGAACTACGGCATGAGCAATGACGACATCCTCAGCCCGGTGCAGAGCAATGGCGTGTATGTGGCCGACCTGCCGTTCTTCGGTGGCCAGTTCATCTGGAAGGCCAACCCGGCCATCGTCGCCAAGCTGGAAGAAGTGGGCGCGCTGCTCAAGCACGAGGCGATCAAGCACAGCTACATGCACTGCTGGCGCCACAAGACACCGCTGATCTACCGCGCCACGGCCCAGTGGTTCGTCGGCATGGACAAGCAGCCCAATCAGGGCGGCACCCTCCGCGAGCGTGCCCTGGCGGCCATCGAGCAGACCCAGTTCACCCCGGCCTGGGGCCAGGCGCGCCTGCACAGCATGATCGCCGGCCGTCCCGACTGGTGCATCTCGCGCCAGCGCAACTGGGGCGTGCCGATCCCGTTCTTCCTGCACAAGGCCACCGGCGAGCTGCACCCGCGCACCGTCGAGCTGATGGAGGAAGTGGCCAAGCGCGTCGAGCAGCAGGGCATCGAGGCCTGGTTCAAGCTGGAGCCGGCCGAGCTGCTGGGCGACGAGGCCGGTGACTACGAGAAGATCCTCGACACCCTGGACGTCTGGTTCGATTCCGGCACCACCCACTGGCACGTGCTGCGTGGTTCGCACCCGCAAGGCCACGCCAGCGGTCCGCGTGCGGACCTCTACCTGGAAGGCTCCGACCAGCACCGTGGCTGGTTCCATTCCTCGTTGCTGACCGGCAGTGCCATCGACGGCCATGCGCCCTACAAGGGCCTGCTGACCCACGGCTTCACCGTGGACGAGCGCGGCCACAAGATGTCCAAGTCCCTGGGCAACACCGTGGCGCCGCAGAAGATCAACAACACCCTGGGCGCCGACATTCTGCGCCTGTGGGTTGCGGCCACCGACTACTCGGGCGAGATGGCCGTTTCCGACCAGATCCTGCAGCGCAGCGCCGACGCCTACCGGCGTATCCGCAACACCGCGCGCTTCATGCTGGCCAACCTCAACGGCTTCGACCCGGCCCGCGACCTGCTGCCGCCGGAGCAGATGCTCGACCTCGACCGCTGGGCGCTGGACGCCGCTGCGCGCCTGCAGGACGAGATCCTCGAGGCGTATGGCGAGTACCGCTTCTGGAACGTCTACTCGAAGCTGCACAACTTCTGCGTGCAGGAGCTGGGCGGTTTCTACCTCGACATCATCAAGGACCGTCAGTACACCACCCGTGCCGACAGCGTGGCCCGTCGTTCCTGCCAGACCGCGCTGTTCCACATCACCGAGGCGCTGGTGCGCTGGATCGCGCCGATCCTGGCCTTCACCGCCGAGGAGATCTGGCAGTACCTGCCGGGCGAGCGCAATGAGTCGGTCATGCTGAACACCTGGTACGAAGGCCTGGCCCGCCTGCCGGAAGGGTTCGCCCTGGATGCGGCCTACTGGACCCGCGTCATGGCGGTCAAAGGGGCGGTCAACAAGGAGCTGGAAGCCCTGCGTTCGGCCAAGGCCATCGGTGGCAACCTGCAGGCCGAAGTCACCCTGTTCGGCGACGACGCCCTGCAGGCCGACCTGGCCCGGCTGGGCAACGAGCTGCGCTTCGTGCTCATCACCTCCACCGCTGAAGTCCGCCCGGCGGGCGAGGCGCCGGAGCAGGCCGTGGCCACCGAGGTGCCGGGCCTGAAGCTGCGCATCCTCAAGTCCGAACACGCCAAGTGCGGCCGTTGCTGGCACCACCGTGCGGACGTCGGCACCCACGCGGCACACCCGGAGCTGTGCGGCCGTTGCGTGGAGAACATCGAAGGCGCCGGCGAGGTTCGCCACCATGCCTGAGGCCCGTTTCGGTCGGCTGGGCTGGCTGCTGCTGAGCGTCCTGGTGTTCCTGCTGGACCAGGGCACCAAGTGGGCAGTGCTGGACCTGATCCCCAAGCACACTCGCATCACGGTGATCCCCGGCTGGTTCGACTGGACCCACGTCTACAACACCGGCGCTGCCTTCAGCTTCCTGGCGGACAGCTCGGGCTGGCAGCGCTGGTTGTTCGCGCTCATCGCCATCGTGGTGAGCGGCGTGCTGGTGGTCTGGCTCAAGCGCCTGAAGGCCGACGAAACCTGGCTGGCCATCGCCCTGGCCGCCGTGCTCGGCGGCGCGTTGGGCAACCTGTACGACCGCGTGGTGCTGGGCCACGTGGTCGACTTCCTCCTGGTGCACTGGCAGGACCGCTGGTATTTCCCGGCGTTCAACCTGGCCGACACCGCGATCACCCTCGGCGCCATCATGCTGGCGCTGGATATGTTCAAGACGAAGAAGTCCGGAGAAGCCGCCCATGACTGAGTCCCTCGCCACCGAGCTGCACATCGGCCCGGACCGTGAAGTGACGCTGAACTTCGCCATCAAGCTGGAGAACGGCGACGTGGTCGACAGCACCTTCGGCAAGCAGCCGGCCACCTTCAAGGTCGGCGACGGCAACCTGCTGCCGGGCTTCGAGAACGCGCTGTTCGGCCTCAAGGCCGGCGACCGCCGCGAACTGCCCATCAGTCCCGAGCAGGGTTTCGGCCAGCCGAACGAGCAGAACGTCCAGGTCATGCCCCGTGGCCAGTTCCAGGACATGGAACTGTCCGAAGGCCTGCTGATCATCTTCAACGACGCCGCCAACGCCGAGTTGCCCGGTGTCGTGAAGGCCTTCGACGCTGACCGCGTGACCATCGACTTCAACCACCCGCTGGCTGGCAAGACGCTGCGCTTCGAGGTGGAAATCCTGGCGGTTCGCCCGCTCTGATCCG
Source organism: Pseudomonas sp. SLBN-26 (assembly GCF_006715895.1). Lineage (NCBI taxonomy): Bacteria > Pseudomonadati > Pseudomonadota > Gammaproteobacteria > Pseudomonadales > Pseudomonadaceae > Pseudomonas > Pseudomonas sp. SLBN-26. Next base: position 3,272,359 of record NZ_VFOB01000001.1, on the reverse strand, counting down.
TTTCCCGGCAGGGGAGGGCGGCCGGCAGGCCTGGAGGTAACAAGCATGCAGATCAAACTCGCCAACCCCCGTGGGTTCTGTGCCGGCGTGGACCGTGCCATCGAGATCGTCAACCGTGCGCTGGAAGTGTTCGGCCCGCCGATCTACGTCCGCCACGAAGTGGTGCACAACAAGTTCGTCGTCGAAGACCTGCGCGCCCGTGGCGCCGTGTTCGTCGAAGAGCTGGACCAGGTGCCGGACAACGTCATCGTCATCTTCAGCGCCCACGGCGTGTCCCAGGCCGTGCGCCAGGAGGCCGAGCTCCGTGGCCTCAAGGTGTTCGACGCCACCTGTCCGCTGGTGACCAAGGTACACATGGAGGTGGCCCGCTACAGCCGTGACGGCCGTGAGTGCGTGCTGATCGGCCACGCCGGTCACCCGGAAGTGGAGGGCACCATGGGCCAGTACGACACCGTCAATGGCGGCGCGATCTACCTGGTGGAGAACGAGGATGACGTGGAGCGCCTGGTGGTTCGCAACCCCGAGGCCTTGTCCTTCGTCACCCAGACGACTCTTTCCATGGACGACACCAGCCGCGTGATCGATGCCCTGCGGGCACGCTTCCCTTCCATCGGCGGGCCGCGCAAGGACGACATCTGCTACGCCACCCAGAACCGCCAGGATGCGGTGAAGCAACTGGCTGACGAAAGCGATGTGGTGCTGGTGGTGGGCAGCCCCAACAGCTCCAACTCCAACCGCCTGCGCGAACTCGCCGAGCGCATCGGCACCCCGGCCTACCTGATCGACGGCGCCGAAGACCTGCAGCAGGGCTGGTTCGCCGGTGTGCAACGGGTCGGCATCACCGCCGGCGCCTCTGCCCCCGAGGTGCTGGTGCAGGGCGTGATCCAGCAACTGCGCGAGTGGGGCGCCGAGGTAGCGCTTGAGCTGGACGGGCGGCCGGAAAACGTCACCTTCTCGATGCCCAAGGAGCTGCGGGTCAAGGCGATCTGAGCTACGGCAGTAAATAAAAACGGGGGCTTCGGCCCCCGTTTTCATTGCCCATGAAAAATGCCGCCCATCAGGGATGGGCGGCATGGAGGGTGCGATGGATCAGTCGAAGACGATCTCCTCCCCCTCGACCCGAGCGTGGATGGCGACGCCCGGGGCGAACTGGCCGGCGAGGATCTGCTGGGCCAGCGGGTTTTCGATCCAGCGCTGGATGGCGCGCTTGAGCGGGCGGGCGCCGTAGACCGGGTCGTAGCCAACGGCAATCAGCTTGTCGAGGGCTTCCGGGCTCAGCTCCAGGCTCAGGTCGCGTTCGGCCAGGCGTTTGCGCAGGCGTTGCAGCTGGATGCTGGCGATGCCGCCGATCTGGTCGCGGCCCAGGGGCTCGAACACCACCACTTCGTCGATCCGGTTGATGAACTCGGGGCGGAAGTGGCTGCTGACGGCATCCATCACCGCCGCGCGCTGGGCCTCACGGTCGCCCACCAGCTCCTGGATCTGCGCGGAGCCGAGGTTGGAGGTCATCACCACCACGGTGTTGCGGAAGTCGACGGTGCGGCCGTGGCTGTCGGTCAGGCGGCCGTCCTCCAGCACCTGCAGGAGGATGTTGAAGACGTCCGGGTGGGCCTTCTCCACTTCATCCATCAGCACGACGGAGTAGGGCTTGCGACGCACGGCTTCGGTCAGGTAGCCGCCTTCTTCGTACCCGACGTAGCCCGGAGGGGCTCCGATGAGGCGGGCCACGGAGTGTTTCTCCATGAACTCGGACATGTCGATGCGCACCAGCGCCTCTTCGGTGTCGAAGAGGAACTCGGCCAGGGCCTTGCACAGCTCGGTCTTGCCGACGCCCGTCGGGCCGAGGAACAGGAAGGAGCCGCTGGGGCGGTTCGGGTCGGCCAGGCCGGCGCGGGAACGACGCACAGCGTTGGCCACGGCGACCACGGCTTCATGCTGGCCGATGACGCGCTTATGCAGCTCGTCTTCCATGCGCAGCAGCTTGTCGCGCTCGCCTTCGAGCATCTTGGCCACCGGGATGCCGGTCCACTTGGAGACGACCTCGGCGATCTCCTCGTCGGTCACCTTGTTGCGCAGCAGCTGGTTCTCCGGCTTGCCGTGCTGGTCGACCATCTGCAGGCTGCGCTCCAGGTCGGGGATGATGCCGTACTGCAGTTCGGCCATGCGGTTCAGGTCGCCCTTGCGGCGGGCGGCTTCCAGCTCGGTGCGGGCCTGTTCGATCTTCTGCTGGATCTGGGCGGACCCCTGGACTTCGGCTTTCTCCGATTTCCAGATTTCCTCCAGGTCGGCGTATTCGCGTTCCAGCTTGAGGATGTCGTCCTCCAGCTTGGCCAGGCGCTTGATGGCGGCCTCGTCCTCTTCCTTCTTCATGGCCTCGCGCTCGATCTTCAGCTGGATCAGGCGGCGGTCCAGGCGGTCGAGGGCTTCGGGCTTGGAGTCGATCTCCATGCGGATGCGGCTGGCGGCTTCGTCGATCAGGTCGATGGCCTTGTCCGGCAGCTGGCGGTCGGTGATGTAGCGGTGCGAGAGCTTGGCGGCGGCGATGATGGCGCCGTCGGTGATGGTCACGCCGTGGTGCACCTCGTAGCGCTCCTTCAGGCCACGGAGGATGGCGATGGTGTCTTCCTCGCTGGGCTCGTCCACCAGGACTTTCTGGAAGCGGCGCTCCAGGGCTGCGTCCTTCTCGATGTACTGGCGGTACTCGTCCAGGGTGGTGGCGCCAACGCAGTGCAGTTCGCCACGGGCCAGGGCCGGCTTGAGCATGTTGCCGGCGTCCATGGCGCCTTCGGCCTTGCCGGCGCCGACCATGGTGTGCAGCTCGTCGATGAAGAGGATGACGCGGCCTTCCTGCTTGGACAGTTCATTGAGCACGGCCTTGAGGCGCTCTTCGAACTCGCCACGGAACTTGGCGCCGGCGATCAGGGCGCCCATGTCCAGGGCCAGCAGGCGCTTGTCCTTCAGGCCGTCGGGTACTTCGCCGTTGATGATGCGCTGGGCCAGGCCTTCGGCGATGGCGGTCTTGCCGACGCCGGGCTCGCCGATCAGCACGGGGTTGTTCTTGGTGCGGCGCTGCAGGACCTGGATGGTGCGGCGGATCTCGTCGTCACGGCCGATCACCGGGTCGAGCTTGCCGTCTTCGGCGCGCTTGGTGAGGTCGACGGTGTACTTGTCCAGGGCCTGGCGGGCTTCCTCGACGTTGGGGTCGTTCACGGCCTGGCCGCCGCGCAGGTTGGCAATGGCGTTCTCCAGGGCCTTGCGGGTGACGCCCTGGCCGAGCAGCAGCTTGCCCAGGCGGGTGTTTTCGTCCATCGCGGCCAGCACCACCAGTTCGCTGGAGATGAACTGGTCGCCTTTCTGCTGAGCCAGGCGGTCGGCCTGGTTGAGCAGGCGGGCGAGGTCCTGGGACAGGTTCACGTCTCCGGTGGGGTTCTGGATCTTCGGCAGGCCGTCGAGTTCCTTGGTCAGGCCCGCCCGCAGGGCGGCGATGTCGAAGCCCACCTGCATGAGCAGAGGTTTGATGGAGCCGCCCTGCTGGTCGAGCAGGGCGAGCATGAGGTGCAGCGGCTCGATGGCCGAGTGGTCGTGGCCGACGGCCTGGGATTGGGCGTCGGACAGCGCCAGTTGGAGTTTGCTGGTCAGTCGATCTATGCGCATGGGGCAGTCCTTCCTCTAAGGGGCGGGCTGGGGCGATGAGCGCCCCGAAGACGATGAGCTCGCCGGGATGCAGTGTAGATAAGGACGATTCTGGGCGATTCAAGGTGCCCGGCCTTGATGCAGGTCAGCGGCTCAATCGGCCAGCCAGACGAGGCTCGCGAAGCGCCCGGTGCGGGAGGCACGGCGGTAGGAGTAGAAGCGCGGGTCGCTGACGGTGCAGAAACCGCCGCCATAAACCGCAGTGATGCCACGGGCGGCGAGGCGGATGCGGGCGAGGGCGTAGATGTCCGCCAGGTAGCGGCCGGCGTTCGCGCTGGGGCGGAAGGCGGCGTCTGCTTCGGCGTGCTGGGCGATGAAGGCGTCGCGGACCTCCGGGCCGACTTCGAAGGCGTCCGGGCCGATGGCCGGTCCGAGCCAGACCAGGATCTGGTCCGTCGGTGTGGCCAGGGCATCCAGCGTGGCTTCCAGTACACCGTTTGCCAGGCCGCGCCAGCCTGCATGAGCGGCTGCGACACGGGTGCCGTCGCGGTTGCAGAAGAGCGCAGGCAGGCAGTCGGCGGTCATCACCAGGCTGGCGATGCCGGGGGTCCAGCTCCAGCTGGCGTCTGCCGTCTCTACGCGGGTGGGATCGGCTTCGACCACGCGGATGCCGTGTACCTGGCTGAGCCAGGCGGGCTGGCAGCCGAGGGTGGTCGTGAGCTTGAGGCGGTTGCTGGCGACGGCGGCGGGGTCGTCGTCGACGTGGTCACCGAGGTTGAAGCTGTCGTAGGGCGGAAGGCTGACGCCGTCGGCGCGGGTGGTCACGCAGGCCCTGACCCGCGCGGGAGCGGGCCAGTCGGGCGTGAGCCAGCCCGTCATCAGACGAAGGACTCGTTGTCCTGCCGCAGCAGGGTCAGCAGCCAGACGAAGTCATCGGGCAGCGGGGATTCCCACTTCATGCGATCACCGGTTTCCGGGTGGTCGAGTTCCAGGAAGCGGGCATGCAGCGCCTGGCGGGGAAATTCTTTCAGCGTCTGTACCAGGGTCGGGCTCGCTGCCGGCGGAATGCGGAAGCGGCCGCCGTACACCGGGTCACCTACCAGTGGGTGGTTGATGTAGGCCATGTGCACGCGGATCTGGTGGGTGCGGCCGGTCTCCAGCTTGACCCGGGTGTGGGTGTGGGAACGGAACCGTTCCAGCACGCGGTAGTGGCTGACTGCCTGCTTGCCACCGGCCACCACGCCCATGCGCTGGCGCTGCTGGGAGCTGCGGCCGATGGGCGCGTCGACCTTGCCACCTGCGGTGATCACGCCGACGACGATGGCTTCGTAGATGCGGCTGACGGTCCGGGCCTGCAACTGGGCGACCAGCTTGGTGTGGGCTTCGAGGGTCTTGGCCACCACCATCAGGCCGGTGGTGTCCTTGTCGAGGCGATGCACGATGCCGGCCCGGGGCACGTTGGCCAGGTCGGGGGCATGGTGCAGCAGGGCGTTGAGCAGGGTGCCGTCCATGTGGCCGGCCGCCGGGTGCACCACCAGGCCGGCGGGCTTGTCCAGCACCAGCAGGTGGTCGTCCTCGTAGACGATGTTCAGCTCGATGTCCTGCGCCACCCACTCGCCCTGGGACTCCAGTTCGGCATCGAGCGCCAGCACGGAACCGCCATAGACGGTGTCGCGGGGGCGGAGCACCTGGCCGTCCACGGTGAGTCGCCCTTCCTTGATCCAGGCGGACAGGCGGGAGCGGGAGTGTTCGTCGAAGAGTTGTGCGGCAACCTGGTCCAGGCGTTGCCCGCCCAAATCGGACGGCACCTCGGCACTCAGTTGGATGGCCTGTTTGTTGGTCGGGGACATGCTCGAAAACGGCGGGGCGCAGCCTTTGGTTTCGGCCACGCGCTTGTGGTTAAATACGGCGTCTTTGTCCTGGGAAAGCCCAGGGCGCCCATCATAACAGGACGGCTCCGCCCAAGACAGCGGACCGTCACAGGGACGCAAGCCACCATGCAAGTGAAACACCTGCTGCTGATCGCCATTCTCGCCCTCACCGCCGCGTGTTCCTCCAAAGAAGTGGTCGACGAGAACCTGAGCGAGTCCGAGCTGTACCAGCAGGCTCAGTCCGACCTGGATAACAAGAGCTATTCCAGCGCCGTCGCCAAGCTCAAGGCCCTCGAGTCCCGCTACCCCTTCGGGCGCTACGCCGAGCAGGCCCAGCTCGAGCTGATCTACGCCTACTACAAGAACGTCGAGCCGGAGGCCGCCAAGTCGGCCGCCGAGCGTTTCATCCGCCTGCACCCGCAGCACGCCAACGTCGACTACGCCTACTACCTGAAGGGCCTGGCCTCCTTCGAGCAGGATCGTGGCCTGCTGGCGCGCTTCCTGCCGCTGGACATGACCAAGCGTGACCCGGGTGCCGCCCGCGACTCCTACAACGAGTTCGCCCAGCTGACCAGCCGCTACCCCCACAGCCGCTACGCGCCGGACGCCAAGCAGCGCATGGTCTACCTGCGTAACCTGCTGGCCGCCTACGAAATCCACGTTGCCCACTACTACCTGACCCGCCAGGCCTATGTCGCCGCCGGCAACCGCGGTCGCTACGTGGTGGAGAACTTCCAGGGCACTCCCGCCGTGGGTGATGGCCTGGCCGTGATGGTGGAGTCCTACCAGCGCCTGGGTCTGGATGACCTGGCCGCGACCAGCCTGGAAACCCTGAAGCTGAACTACCCCGAGCACCCGAGTCTGGTCGATGGCCAGTTCGTGCCCCGCGAGGACGAAGCCGATAACCGCAGCTGGCTGGCCAAGGCCACCCTCGGTCTGATCGAGAGCGAAGCGCCGCTGCCCCCGGGCCAGACCCGCGCCAACCAGGACGTGATCAAGCAGTACGAAGATGCCAGGGAAGAAATCCCGGACGAGCTCCAGCCCGAGAGCGCCTCGGCTGGTGGCGATACCGGCGGCAAGAAGCGCTCCTGGTTCAGCTACATGACCTTCGGCCTCTTCGACTGAGGCGGATGGACAGTAAAAAGAGGCCTGCGGGCCTCTTTTTTCATGCCGGCGAGGACACAGTGCACAGCACTGCCTTTAGCTGCTGGGCGTGGGGAAACGCCTTGGCTTAAACTGCTGGCCTTTCCCCGGACACTCGAGTTCGACGCATGTTGCGCCTGATCTTCTGGATTGCCGTCATTTTTGCTGCCGTATGGGTATGGCGCCGCATGAAGGCCCGCCCGCCCCGCCAGGAGGCTCCGCCCTCCGAGCCGGCCGCCAGCCCCATGGTTCGCTGCGCCCAGTGTGGCGTCCACGTTCCCCAGGCCGAAGCCCTGCCCAGTGCCCAGCGCTGGTACTGCAGCCAGGCCCACCTCGAACAAGGCAAGGCCAGTGGCGAGCACTGAGTCGCCCTCCCTGGCGAGCAATCAGATCCGACGGATCTTCCGCCTTTACAACCTGTACCGCCTGCTGATCGGCCTGGCGCTGGTCGGGCTGATTTCCAGTGAGCTGGACAGCGAGCTGCTGAACCTGGCCCGTGTCCAGCTGTTCCGCAATGCCAGCTGGTTCTACCTGCTGCTGAACATCCTCATTGCGCTGATGGTGCGCCGCCCCCAGCACATGCTGCAGGTGTTCAGCCTGGCGCTGGTGGACGTCATCCTGCTGTCCTGCATCTTCTATGCAGCAGGCGGTTCGCCCAGCGGCATCGGCAACCTGATCATCGTTGCGGTGGCCATTGCCAACATCCTGCTGCGCGGGCGTATCGGGCTGCTGATCGCCGCCGTCGCCGCCATCGGGATGATCTACCTGACCTTCTACCTGAGCTTGTCGCGCCCGGAAGCGGCCAACCAGTACGTGCAGGCCGGCGCGCTCGGAGCCCTGTGCTTTGCAGGCGCCCTGTTCGTGCAGGGCATCAGCCGGCGCCTGCAGTTGAGCGAGACCCTGGCCGAGCAGCGTGCTGCCGACGTGGCCAATCTGGAAGCGCTCAACGCGCTCATCCTGCAGCGCATGCGCACCGGCATTCTGGTGCTGGACAGCCGTCACCGGGTGTTGCTGGCCAACCAGGCCGCCCAGGCGATGCTGGGGCACGACGGGCTGGCGGGGCGCCCCCTCGGGCCGCACTGCCCGGAGCTGCTCAAGCGACTGGAGCAGTGGTGGGACAACCCGACCCTGCGTCCCCAGAGCCTGCAGCCGGTACCCGACGGCACGGTGCTGCAGCCCAGCTTCGTCCAGCTGCAGCGCGGTGAGCAGCTGGATACGCTGGTCTTCCTCGAAGACATCTCGCAGATCGCCCAGCAGGCGCAGCAGCTGAAGCTGGCCTCCCTGGGGCGGCTGACCGCCGGTATCGCCCATGAGATCCGCAATCCCCTGGGCGCCATCAGCCATGCCGCCCAGCTGTTGCAGGAGTCCGAAGAGCTGGAGGGCCCCGACCGCCGCCTGGCGCAGATCATCCAGGATCATTCCCGGCGGATGAACCTCGTCATCGAAAACGTCCTGCAACTGTCGCGGCGCCGCCAGTCGGAACCCCAACTGCTGGACCTCAAGTACTGGCTGCACCGATTTGCAAGCGAGTTCCGCAGCGCCTCACCGGTGGGGCAGACCCTTCACTTGGAGACCAACCCGGGCAGCATCCAGACCCGCATGGACCCCCACCAGCTCACCCAGGTGCTGACCAACCTGGTGCAGAACGGCCTGCGCTACAGCGCTCAGAAAAATCGCCAGGGGCAGGTCTGGCTGAAGCTCTTCCGTGACGCCGAGAGCGACCTGCCCATACTGGAAGTGATGGACGATGGCCCCGGCGTCGCCGAGGAGCAGCTCCATCACCTGTTCGAGCCCTTCCACACCACGGAGAACAAGGGCACCGGGCTCGGTCTGTACATCTCCCGCGAGCTGTGCGAGAGCAACCAGGCCCGCCTTGACTATCGACCCCGCGAAGGCGGCGGCAGCTGTTTCCGCATCACCTTCGCCCATCCGCGAAAACTGAGTTGACCATGACCCGACAGAGAGCCCTGATCGTCGACGACGAGCCCGATATCCGCGAACTGCTGGAGATCACCCTCGGCCGGATGAAGCTGGACACCCGCAGCGCCCGCAACGTCAAGGAGGCCCGCGAGTGGCTGGCCCGCGAACCGTTCGACCTCTGCCTCACGGACATGCGCTTGCCCGATGGCACCGGGCAGGAGCTGGTGCAGTACATCCAGCAGCGGTACCCCCAGGTGCCGGTGGCCATGATCACGGCCTACGGCAGCCTGGACACCGCCATCAATGCCCTCAAGGCCGGTGCCTTCGACTTCCTGACCAAGCCGGTGGACCTCGGCCGCCTGCGCGAACTGGTGGCGACTGCCCTGCGTCTGCGCAGCGGCGAATCGGACGAAGAGGCCAGCGTCGACAGCCGCTTGCTGGGCGAATCGCCCCCCATGCGGGCGCTGCGCAACCAGATACAGAAGCTTGCTCGCAGCCAGGCGCCCGTCTACATCAGCGGCGAGTCGGGCAGCGGCAAGGAGCTGGTCGCACGACTCATCCACGAGCAAGGGCCGCGCGCCAGTCACCCCTTCGTGCCGGTGAACTGCGGTGCCATTCCGTCGGAGCTGATGGAGAGCGAGTTCTTCGGCCACAAGAAAGGCAGCTTTACCGGTGCCATCGAGGACAAGCAGGGCCTGTTCCAGGCCGCCCACGGTGGCACCCTGTTCCTCGACGAAGTGGCCGACCTGCCGCTGCCCATGCAGGTCAAGCTGCTGCGGGCCATCCAGGAGAAGGCGGTACGTGCCGTTGGTGGCCAGCAGGAAGTGGTGGTGGACGTGCGCATCCTCAGTGCCACTCACAAGGACCTGGCTGCCGAGGTGGCTGCCGGGCGATTCCGCCAGGACCTGTTCTACCGGCTCAACGTGATCGAACTGGGGGTGCCGCCGTTGCGTGAGCGCCGCGAAGACATTCCCCGCCTGGCGGACGTGATGCTCAAACGCCTGGCCGAAGCCTGCTCGCTGCCGGCCGCGACCCTTACCCGTGATGCGCTGGAGAAGCTCAAGACCTACCGCTTCCCCGGCAACGTGCGCGAGCTGGAGAACATGCTCGAGCGGGCCTACACCCTGTGCGAGAACGACCAGATCCAGCCCCATGACCTGCGCTTCACCGAGGCTGCTGGCGCGGCAGAGGGCGGCGAGGCGGACCTCGCCAAGATCGACAACCTCGAGGACTATCTCGAGGAGATCGAGCGCAAGCTGATCATGCAGGCCCTGGAAGAGACCCGTTGGAACCGCACGGCAGCAGCCCAGCGCCTTGGGCTGACCTTTCGTTCCATGCGTTACAGGCTGAAGAAGCTGGGGATCGACTGATCCCCAGACAGGTCAAAGGCGAGCGCTGGGCGCGTAGGGGGTGGGGTCGACAATCGGCTCGCCCCCCAGCATGAGGTCCGCCAACAGCCGGCAGGAGGCCGGCGCAAGAACCAGCCCGTTGCGGTAGTGACCGCAGTTGAGCCAGAGTCCCTCGAACCCCGGCACCGGTCCGATGAACGGGATGCCATCGGGCGAGCCCGGCCGCAATCCCGCCCAGTGCCCGACGATGGGCTGTTTCGCCAGCGCAGGAATCAGCTCCTCCGCAGAAGCCTGGAGACTCTCCCGCGCCACGTCGGTAGGCGTCTTGTCGAAACCCTCATGCTCCAGGGTGCTGCCCACGAGGATGTGGCCATCCCGGCGCGGGATGGCATAGCGCCCCTTGGCCAGCACCATGCTGGGCAGGAAGCCCGGCTCGCACTTGTAGAGAATCATCTGCCCCTTGACCGGCTCGACCGGCAGCGAGAGGCCTAGCGTTGCGAGCAGCTCGCCGCTCCAGGCGCCCGCACAGAGCACCACGCGGTCGGCGCGGAGTTCTTCATGGCCGATCCTGACGCCGACCACCTTCTCCCCTTCGACGATGAAACTGTCGATTCCCGCCTGCTCATGGAGCGTGACGTTGGGAAGCGCCAGAAGCGCAGCACGCAGTGACTGCGCGAGGCGCGGGTTGCGGATGTTGGCCACCCCAGGCATGTGGATGGCCCGTTCGAACCCTGCTCCCAGGGGCGGCACCTGCCGGTGCACGGAAGCCATGTCCACTGCGTGAAGTGGACGCCCTTCACGTCGTGCCCACTCCAGGGCCTCGGCCTCGTCATCCAGATCCAGCCAGTACAAGCCGGTGGTGTGCACCTCCGGATCCAGGTCGGTGGCCTTCAGCAGTTTCTCTCCAAGGCCTGGGTAGAAATCCTGCGACCAATGAGCCAAGGCCGTCACCCCAGCGCTGTAACGCCAGGGATAGAGGGGGGATACAATTCCGCCTCCGGCCCAGGAGGCCTCGCGTCCCACGTTCGAACGCTCGACGAGCGTGACTTCGCTGGCACTGGCCAGCTCCAGGGCAGTGAGAAGCCCGATGACCCCTCCGCCTACAACAAGGACCGACACGAAGACCTCCTGACTACTGAGTCACTCCATGGAACTGGAGCAAGGACAAATGGAACGTAAGAATCGTGGAATGGGCTTGGCTTCCCAACTGGTTTCTCTTGCAGTGCTATCGATCATCATCGTGATGTTCCTGCCCAACTGTCTGTCCTGGATGATGGGAAATCGCGTGGTGGGCTTCAGTCGCGACCTTGCTCATGCTGCTCATCAGGCTCGCCACCTGGCGCTTACCGAAGGACGCCGCGTGACGCTATGTCCGCTCGATACCCAGGGGCGATGCACACGTAACTGGAACGGCGTCCTGAGCACGTTCTTCGATGACGGCGCGCGCCGGGCGCTGTCGTCTCCTGATCATCTGATTTCGATACTGGATGTGCCGCCAGGCATCGACCTCCGTTGGGGTGGTGCGGGTAACAAGCGAGCGGTTCATTTCAATGGAAGTGGCCTGACATCAACCACTAACGGCACGTTTCTAGTAAGTGCATCAACATCTCGAATCGAGCGACGGATTATCATCAATCGCCAAGGTCGGGTGCGCATGAAGCACGGCGGCGAATAGCCGCATCTCTGTACGACAGCCGCTCGTACGCTCCTCCACGCCGGCCATCCCATGCTGTTTGAGGTTGGAGTTTCGGCTCGCTAGCTTACAGCCTGCGCAGAGGAAGTACCCATGGAACGTATACGCGGATTCAGTCTTATCGAGCTTCTGGTGACCATCCTCATTATGGGGATCGTTGCTTCAATCGCCCTGCCCGCCATGGGCGGGTTCATTGTCCGGCAGCGGGTGTCCGGGCAGGCCAGCGAACTCATGAATGCCCTGGCTGTGGCCCGTATCGAAGCGACCAAGCTCAACGCCAATGTGGTGGTGCTGCCCATGACCAACAGCGAGGACGGGTGGACGGATGGCTGGTGCATAGGGCCTGCCACCATCAATGACTGCACAGGCGCCGAGGTCATACGCACCTTCCAGGGGGCGACGGATGTCACGCTCAATGCACCTTATCTGCAGTCCACCAACAAGCTGACTTTCCGGCGTGATGGGACGCTGCTCTCAGGGATCAGCGCCCAGTCGTTCAAGGTGACCTCGGAGCGCCTGCAGGACAATGACGGCAGCGCACGCTGTGTCTCTCTCAATGCCATGGGCAAGGCTTCGATCAAGAAGGTGAACCGCGATGCGTCCTGTTGATAACGTTTCCACACAGGCGGGGATCTCGTTGATCGAGGTGCTGATTGCCCTTCTGATCTTCGCCGTCGGCCTGCTCGGTTTTGCGGCACTTCAGCTCAGCGCACTGCAGAGCTCCGGGGACAGCAACCAGCGAACCCAGGCGACCTGGGTCGTACAGGACCTGGCGGAGCGTATCCGTGCGAACCAGGAGGCCGGTACCAGCGACTACACCACCGCCCCCAACTGTTCCAACCTGCCTGCCCAGCGTTGCAGTGACTACTACGACCCCATTACGGGCGCCAAGGTGAATGGGACCAATTGCACCGCTGCCCAGATGGCGGCTTATGACCGCTGGGAGGCCCAGTGCTCCTACAGCGGAACCACCGCATACGGTGCCAACGCGACGGCAGCGTCAGGGCGCTACACCAGTCGTGACTTCCTGGGCCTGGCAGCCAGCGGCACGCAACCCCTCGCCGTTGTCGCATCTGGAACCCAGCTGAGTATCACGGCGACTTGGCAAAGCAAGGCCAGCAAGAACGCGGCCGGGGAAAACCTGACCAGCAGTGCGCAGGTGCAACGATGAGCAAGCATTTCGTCATTACCTTTCAGCGGCAACGCGGCCTGAGCCTGGTCGAGTTGATGATTGGCCTGACCCTTGGACTGATCCTGCTGCTGGGCATCATCCAAGTCTTTATCTCCAGCAAGCAGACATTCGCCACCAACGATGCCATGGCGAAATTGCAGGAGAACGGGCGGTTTGCCCTTGAGTTCATTACCCAGAGCGCTCGCCAGGCTGGATACACCTCTCCTGGCTCTACATTGAGCCGTCCTTTCCCGGTGGAAAGAACGGTCTGTGGTGTCGGTAACACCGGCAACAATCCATGCGCTGTGAACGGCAGCGGTAGCGCCGCCGATGTGGTGGGGTTCACCTTCGAACCCCCGGTCATCGATGGTGCCAAGCGCGATTGCGCCGGTGCGGTGGTGCCTGATAACAATCTGGTGGTCAATGCCTTCTACATCATTCCGGCGGACGCAAATAATCCGACGGCTGCATTGGGATGCAAGTCTTTCAATCGGACCACCAACGCGGCCCTCAGTGCCGGGCAGCGCCTTATTGATGGCATTGATTCTCTTCAGGTGCTCTATGGCATCGATACCGGTGGCAATTCCCAGAGCGTGAATCAGTACGTCTCGGCGGATCGCGTCAGCAACTGGGGCAGGGTCGTCTCCGTTCGTATCGCCGTACTGGCCAATTCGGTTGATGTCCTGAACCCGGCCCCCGTCCAGCGGAACTACTACTTGCTGGATGCCGCCCCGTTTTCCTCCAACGACGGTCGTGCCCGCCAGGTGTTCACCACCACCGTTCAGTTCAAGAATCTCTAGGAAGCCGCTTATATGCAGTCCCTTCGACCGCTGCAACGCCAGGCAGGCGCCACCTTGATCGTCGCGTTGGTCTTTCTTGTCGTGCTGACTGCGGCAGGCATCACCGCAGTTCGCTTCGCTACCAATGACGAACGCATGGCCAGCAGCAACCAGTTTCGCAATACCGCATACCAGCAAAGCCAGACCGAGATTCGTTCTCAAATGCTCAGTTTGAGTGTGGTGGCGAACCGTCAGCCGCTGATGTCTGCCACAAACAGCACTGCTGCCACATCAGCGAACGAGAACGATCCCAACTGGGTCAGTTCGCTGTCTCGTTTCCCCTCCCTGAGGAGACCTATTTCCCTGACCTCGATCGTTCCCTTACCTACATCGAGCAACAGCGACAACTCCCAGACCAACACCATCCGCAGTGTCGGCCAACTGGACTGTGCGAGTTTCGGCAAGGGGTACTCCTTCGGCAACTACACCTGCCAGCAGTACGAGATCAAGGCGACCACCCGATTTGGCGGTGCTCTTTCCGATCAGGCACAAGGCCTGGTCTTCTTCAACCTCAAGTGAACGAGGCCAGCATATGAACCGTTTGATCCCATTCTTACTGGCGCTTTTCGTTTCCGGCTTTGCCTTGCATGGGGTTGCAGAGGACGTCGACGAAACGCCGCCGAAGTACATCGAAAGTGCCACGCTGATTGTCAGTCTGACCAGCAAGGCTGGCGAACCCGTCAGGGGGTATGTGCTCACTACCGCTTGCCAGACCTGCGCTCCGCAACGCCTTGAGGTGAACGACCAGACCAAGGTGTACCTGCGCGGTGAACCCACCGATTTCACTCACCTGGGTTTGAAGATCGATTGGCAAGGCTCGGTGTTCTACACCCCGACCGGTTTGCCTACCGTTACCGAATTGTTCCTGAACTGACGCCGAGGATAGACCCATGAGCGTTACCAGAAAGCTGGCCCTTGGCGCCTCCGCGTTCACCTACCTGGCACTGTCCCTTAACACAGCGCTGGCCGATGACACCGAGATCTACACCACCCGCGATCTCCCTGCGGACCAGCGTGTCCGTCCCAACATCATGTTCGTGATCGACACCTCGGGTTCCATGCAGAGTGGGGTTCCGGGGACCAACTGCCGGTCTCTGGTGCCTCTTGACTACTCCTCCAACGGTATTCCTCGTGATTGGTGCACCAGTACTGAGGCGCGTACCAATCGGGTCAACAACGGACAGCTCACGCGTATCCAGGTCGTCAAGCAAGTCGTTGGACAGTTGGTGGACGAGCTTGCACTTTCCAACGATTCGAACATTGGTTTGGTTCGTTTCAGCGCCAACAATGAAGGCGGGTTCGTCAACGTTCCGGTTCAGCAGGCCGGCACCGTTGCCAATAGCTTCAAGACCCAACTGAATAGCTACTACGCAAGTGGCGCCACTCCTCTTCTGGAGGCTTATCACGAGGCTGCGCAATACTTGCGTGGCGGCTCCATCATTTACGGCCGGCAATCGACTGGTTACATCGAGGACTGGAAAGGGGCCGCGTTCGTTTCTCCGTGGAACAGTGATCGGGCGTCCTATTCTGGCTCTACCTACAATTCCCCCATCCAGAACTCCTGCCAGAAGTCGAGCATCATCGTTCTGACTGACGGCCTGCCCAACGGGGACAGCAGCAGTAACTCTGCAATTGCCTCCTTGGTGCGTACCGGTACGCCCAACAGCATCTACACCTCCTGCAACCGTGGCTATCCCACTGACGGCGAGGCAAATGCGGGTTGCTGGATGCCTGGCCTTGCGGAATGGCTGGCGAACAATGACAACGGGCCGGCGTCCGTTACCGGCAAGCAGACGATCTCCACCTACACCGTGGGCTTCGGCAGCATCAGCGATACCCGTCTGCTGGATGACACGGCCACCTTGGGCCAGGGCAAGTTCTTCACCACCAACGACACCTCGGGGCTGGTCACATCGCTGCGCTCTATCCTGGTGGACATCCTTGCTGACAACACAACTTTCACCACCCCCACCGTATCCGTCAGTGCATACAGCAACTTCGGTTACCGTAATGACCTTTACTACGCCCTGTTCCGCCCGGCCCAAGGGGCTCGCTGGCTGGGTAACGTGAAGAAGTACAAGGCAACTTCGGATGCCAGCGGCAATCTCGTGGTAACCGATGCCAATGGGCGTAGTGCCGTGGATACGTCCACCGGTTTCTTCCTGGACAGCGCACAGAGTTACTGGACGCCCTCCAACGTGGTTGACGGCAAGAACGCTTCGCTGGGTGGCGCCGCAAGTCGTTTGACCAACCCAAGTGCCCGCAACCTCTACACCTACACCGGCAGCAACCGTGATCCGGGAAGCACAGGTTCGGTCAACCTGACGGGCAGCGCCCATCTGTTGTCCACCAGCAACACCTCCCTGACCAAGACGATGCTGGGTGATGCCAGCATGGCAGACGCCTACAAGACCAACCTGCTGACCTGGGCCCGGGGTACTGACCCGGCGGACAGCTCCGTCAGGGCGCAGATCGGCGACGTATTGCACAACGCCCCGAAAGTAGTGGCCTATGCCAGTGATGAGAGCATCGAGCGCATTGCCAACGGCACGGCGCAAGACAGTCTCGTGCTGTTCTACGGCACCAACGAGGGCTTCATCGGCGCCATCGACCCCAGCACTGGTAATGAGTTGTTCTCCTTCATTCCGAAGGAGTTGTTGCCGAACCTGAAGGCGTACTACGACGATCCCAAGGGCAGCGCCAACAAGAAGTACGGCATCGATGGTCAATTCGACCTGAAGGTGACGTACGGAAACGTGAACCCCACCACCCAGATCCGTAACGCCTCCACCGTGGTTCTATACGCCGGTATGGGGCGTGGTGGGCGTAACTACTATGCCCTGGACATGTCTCCCGGTACCCAGGGCAATACCTCAACCATCCAGCCCAAGCTGAAATGGGTGATTCGTGGCGGTTCGGGTGGCAGTACCGGTTTCACCCGACTGGGCCAGACCTGGTCCACGCCCAAGTACGCTAAGGTCAAGTGGAACGGCCAAACCAAGGAAGTACTGATCTTCACCGGGGGTTATGACACCACCCAGGACAACGATGCGATTCCGGACAACCCGAAAAGCGACAGCTCTGGCAACGCGCTTTACGTCGTGGATGCGGATACCGGACAGAAACTGTGGATGGCCGGCCCCACGGGGGACAGCGATGCCAACCTGACGCTGTCCACCATGACCAACAGCATGCCCGGTGATCCGGCGCTGATCGATATTGGGGGCGATGGCCTGATCGACACCATCTTCACTGCAGACACCCGTGGCCAGATCTTCCGCTTCGACATCAAGTCGGGTAACGGCGGGGCCAGCGACTTCGCCACCGGGGGGCGTGTGGCTGCCCTGGGTGGAACCGACGCCAGCAACAACCGTCGCTTCTACAACCAGCCCGACGTCGCCTTGATCAAGGAGCGTGGCGGGGACACCTACTTCACTATTTCCATCGGCTCGGGTTATCGCGGCCACCCGCTCAGCGAAGCAGCGCTGGATCGCTTCTATGTCATTCGCGACAAGAACGTCTATGCCGCACCGACGAGCTACACCTCCATCACCGAGAGCAACCTGGTCGACGTCAGCAGCGTGAACCTGACCAGTGCCCAGGCCCAGAGCATCCAGAACCAGATCAACACCAAGCGGGCCGAAATCGACACGCTCAATGCCAATGAGGCTACCGCACGGGCCAATCTGGCGAGCTACCAGGCCAGCATTGGTTACACGGACAAGTTGAACACCCTGGTCGGCGTCAACAACTCCATCAATCAGAAGCAGGCCGCCATCGACACCATTCTGCGCAACGACCCCTATGTCGTTGCGCATGCGACGGAGTCTGGCAGCCAGACCCAGTCTCACAGCCTGGTCGTGGCTGCTCAGTCTGCGTTGTCGCAGCTGAATGGCCTGAATGCGACGAGTCCTGATGCCAGTTCGTTCAAGGCTTCGGAGCTGAACAGCACCACGGCAGGCAATATCGGCACCCTGCAAGCCAGAATCACTGCCGCTTTGAACGACTCGTCCCTGAGCAGCCAGTACAGCGCAATCCTGGCCAAGCAGAACCAGATCACCGCCGCCAAGGCGGCAGGATCGGATACCACCACGTTGGAGTCGGATCTGGCCACGCTGAATAGCAACTATGAAAACTCGGCGGCCTTTGGGGTACGTGACGGCCTGATCCAGAATCTTTCTGCAATCAACGACAAGATCAACCAGATCGCCGGGCTGCAGGCTGCCATCGTCGACGCCTACAACCAAGGCAACACTGCTGACGCTACCAGCAAGCTGGCGGATCTGACCTCGGCCAAGAATGCGCTCAATAGCCTGCTGCCAAGCGGTTTGCCAGCAGCGCCTGCCGGGACCACCAGCAGCGACTTGCTGGCTGCCAACGAGGCGCAGACCCAAACCAGCCTGGAGGCTGTGAGCTCGCCGCTGGTCACCCAGTCCAACCTGCTCACCACTCTGGAAGCCGAGCGGGTCACCCTGGCCGGCCAGGCCTCCAGTTTGCAGGCGGATCTGCAAGCACTGGCCAACCGCGCCTACAACACGGCTTCCAACGTGCTCAATGCAACCCAGCTTGCTGCGGCCACCGCGGCGGATACCACGCCGCCGTTGACCCAGTTCGAGGCCTACAACTACCTGATCGAACAAGCTCGGGCAGCAGCCGCCACCGGTATCCCGACCAAACGTGCCGAGATCAACGCCCTGTATGCACAGCTCACCCCCGGTGACAGCTACACCCCCAACCCGACCCTGCTTGCCCAGAGCAGCGGCTGGTTTATCCGCTTCCCCAGTGGCGAGAAAGTGCTGTCCAGTTCGGTGAGCTTCGCTGGCTCCGTCCTGTTCACCACCTTCCGCCCCAGCGGCCAGCAGGTCACCACCTGCGGTCCGGACGTTGGCCGCGGTCGCTTCTATGCGCTCAACCTGGTGGATGCGAGTGCCGTCTTCACCGAGACCGTCAATGGCACCAAGACGGCCAAGCGCAGCTTTGACCTGGCCCATGGTGGTATTCCGTCGAAGCCCGCGACTATCCTGCGTGACGACAAGTCGGTCGGGCTGCTGTGTGGTGCGGAGAACTGCCTGGTCGATCCGAGCAACAAGGGTTGCGTGGATGGTGCTGAAATCTGCGAGACCAACAAAGCCATCCAAGGCCTCTACTGGAGAGAGAACTGATGACCAGAGCCAAGGGATTCACCCTGGTCGAATTGCTGATCGTGGTGGCGATCATCGGCATCATTGCCGCGATCGCCTACCCGAACTACCAGCGTTATGTGATGCGGACTGGCCGCAGTGACGGCCAGGCCACGATGATGCAGATCATGCAGGCCCAGGAGCGCTTCTATTCCCAGAACCAGACCTACACCAACAACCTGGGCACCAATGGCCTGGCCTTCCGTGACTCTACTGGCGCTGCAATAGCCCAGGGGGCGGCGGTGATTTCCGAAAGCAAGCGCTACAGCATCAACGCCGGCGCCTGTGCGGGTACGACCATCGCCCGCTGCGTGATCCTGACTGCCCAGCCCCAGGGGGGGCAAGCGGCTGACAGTTGCGGCAACCTCACCCTGGATAGCCGGGGCGTCAAAGGCGTTTCGGGTGCCGGCGCGACCGTAGCCAGCTGCTGGTAAGGCCTGTAAAAAAGCCCCGCTTCGTGCGCAGTCCTCGACTGCTCATGAAACGGGGCTTTTTGCTGCTGTGAGGTTTTGGTGCGAATGGTCAGATCCGTCCTAACACCACCTCCAACGCCCTGGCCTGATCCTCCGCCAGGTCGATGATGTGGAACCCCGCCCAGGCGTGCTGGCCGTCCGCGCCGGGGCGGCTCCAGAGGCAGTCGGCGCCGAGGCGGACTTCGGTGATGCCGTCCACGGGTTCGGCGGGGACCAGGCGGCATTCCCAGACGGAGTCGGTGGCCAGCGGCGCTTCGCTGAACAGCATGAAGCCATCCAGGGAGAGGTCCACCACGCGGCCCAGGCGGTTGCCGGAATGCAGGTCGTAGACCTCCACCTGGATGCCCGCGTTGTGGCGACTGTGATGACGGCGGTCTTCCATGGTGGCTCCTCAGTTGGCTCGCGGGCTGCGGCCGGTGAAGCGCTGCAGGACCCGGTAGATGGCGCCCAGCGCCCGGTCCATCAGCGGTACGTTGTGTTCGGGGGCGACGATGCGTGCGTTGCCGCGCTCCATGTCCTGTGCCAGCTGGGTGATCGGCTTGATCGCCACGCGCTGGCCGCTGTGGTCGACGAACATGTAGTTGCGGGTCGTCGGGCTGTACCAGGAGAGCTTCAGCGTGCGGCTCTGGCCGTTCTCGACGAACTCGAACCAGGTGTTGAACTCCAGGCTTTCCAGCTCCTTGACCAGCGCCAGTGCGCGGGGTGAAAGGGTGGCGGGCCGACGTTCCGCAAGGTTGGCGTCTTCACCCAGCATTTCGCTGAGCGGGCTTTTCGGCAGTTCCGGGTTGAGCTGTGCCGCGACCTGCGGCTGCTTGCCTTGCACGGCGTGCTGGCAGGCCACCAGGTCCTGCAACAGGCGGCGGATGCCGTCCTCGTGGTAGCCACCGAGCAGCTCCAGCCCCTTGCGCAGGTCTTCCAGCATCCCGACCCGCAGCCCCTGGAGGCGCTCGCGCCCTCGGGCATCGAGCGGGGTGCCGCTCCAGGCCAGTTGGTCGGCCACCTCGCAGGCGCGTCGCCATTCCTCCCCGGCGTCGCCGTGGCGCAGCAGCACGAACACCAGCACGTCGCTCCAGGTCTGCTCCAGGAAGTGGCGGATGATCTTCGGCAGCTCACGGCCTTCGAGGAGGCGCGCGATGGCGTCCACCGAGCGCTGACGGGCTTCCAGCAGGCGGTCGCGGCCCTTGGCTGCCTCCACCGCGCGGCGCTCACGCAGTTCGACCTTGTGGCGCAGCGTGGCGACGTATTCGTTGAACTCGTCCTGCAGGGAGTCGAACAGCTGGAGATCGCCGGCAAAGCCGTGGATCACCCGTTCCACCACCCACTGCATCTTCGCCAGCAGCCCCTTCTCCTCGCTTTCACCGCCGTACAGCGCACCGGCCTGGGCCATGGTGTTGAGCAGGCGGCGGGCCGGGTGGTGATGCTGGGTGAACAGCGCCTTGTCCTGCAGCGCCACCTTCAAGTAGGGCGTGTGCAGGTGGGAGAGGGCGGTCTTGCAGGTGTCCGGCAGGCTGTCGTCGTCGAGGATGAAGTCGAACAGCATGCCGACCAGATCGATCACGTCCGCTTCCTGCTCGGCCACCTTATGTTGGCCCGGCTGCGCGCTGTGGCTTTCCAGTTGCTGGTGCAGGTCCGCCTTCAGGCCCTCGACCCGCTGGGGCTGCTGCAGGCGTGAGGCCAGGTCGTGGGCAGACTGTTGCTGCAAGCGATTGAGCGCTTCCAGCAGGTCGGCTGCGCTGTAGGTCCGCGTTGCGCCCTGGGGGGCATAGCTGACGATGCTGGGTGTGCCGGTGAAGGCGACCCCGGCTTCCTGGTTGAGCCGGCGATGCTCCTCCAGCAATGCCGACAGGCCGCTGTACAGCGCACCAGGCTCCTGGGGCGGCGGTGCCGAAAGATCGGCCGGCGGCGCCACCGGGCCGGAGGCGGCGGGCGCGGGGGCATCCTGGCGCGGAGCCGGCTCACGGGGCTGCGGCTTGGCAGGGGCTGCCTGGCGTTGCGCGGTGTACTTGAGGTTGGGCAACACGCCGGCATCGATCAGGCGCTTGTTGAGCCCGTCGTACAGGCCATCCAGCCCCTGCATCACCTGCTGGTCGAAGAGCATATAAAGGATGGTCTTGATGCGCAGGGGAAACGGCATGTTCTGCAGCGCATCGCGGAATGCCTGGGCGATGGCCTGGGGGCCGAAGGGGTTGCTGTCCTCACCGAGCTTGCGACCGTTGTTGAGCAGGGCCAGGCGCTGGTCCAGCGCGAACAGTGGCTGGGCACAACGCGCCTTGACCCGGCTGACCATGTTGGTGACCAGCAGGCTCTCTTCGTAGACCTCGTTCTGGATCAGTTCCAGGTGGTCGGCATCCAGCTGGGTGACCTTCGCCTCGGGCTCGCGGCCCTCCATGAAGTCACCGAACTGCTGGGCGATGCGCTGGTGGTAGAGGCGTTCGATGTGCGGTCGCTGGCGACGGATCTCGCGCATGCTGTCGAAGAACAGCGTCTGCACCTGATTGTTCTCGGCTTTTTCCGCGCATTCGAAGAGGGTGTCGTCGACCTGGGCGAAGACGCCGGTCAGGTGCTCGGCAAGGTGGTTCATCACCAGCTTGCGACAGCCCAGCACGAGATCGCCGAAGCGCGGTTGGATACCACGGTTGGCCAGCGTGGCGACCGGGCGGGGAGGAGGCGGTGTATCTTGGCGGCTCATGGGCCCTGTCGCCTGGGCCTTGCGGCCGGCGCGTCCTGCGTTGTGTCGGATGAGGCACAGATATAGCAGCGGGCGCATCAACTGCAAAGCACTGAATAAAATCGCTTTTAAGGGGTTGACAGCCGATTCGCCATACGTAAAATGGCGCGCCTCTGCAGCAGCAATCTGAAAGACGAAGCCGCAGAGATTGGAAATGTGAAGTTCCGCGATAGCTCAGTCGGTAGAGCAAATGACTGTTAATCATTGGGTCCCTGGTTCGAGTCCAGGTCGCGGAGCCAACTTCCAAAACGGGGTATAGCGCAGTCCGGTAGCGCGCCTGCTTTGGGAGCAGGATGTCGGGAGTTCGAATCTCTCTACCCCGACCAATCCAAATTTCGGGTCGTTAGCTCAGTCGGTAGAGCAGTTGGCTTTTAACCAATTGGTCGTAGGTTCGAATCCTACACGACCCACCATATAGACGATCGCCCAGGTATCTCCTGGTCGACGACGAGAAGCCCACCTGAACAGGTGGGCTTTTTCGTTTCTGCTCGTTCGATCCGGCGCGCCGGGTCATCGACCAGACCTTCCGCGACTTCCTTCCTGCTGCCTCCGTCGCCTGCCTGCGTCCGGTTGTCGCAGTTACCCATTCTTTTCAGGTCTGCTGGCCGACATCGTCTGTCTGGTGCGTTCCGTCGAACGCCGTTTCGCCTGCCCGTCTTCCGCTGCATCCGTTCAGGTCTGGAGTCGGACCTGTCGGGTCTGATTCCCCCGCCTTATCCACCGCGAATGCCCTGTCATGCACATGGTCTTTCCTCGTCCCAGGGGCTGGGAAAGACTCCGCCCCACGTCAGAACGGCCCGGGACACCACTACCACCACCCGGCCGGGCGTGCCGGGCCCGCCCCCTGCAATCCGACCCCATCGGCCGCCCCG
This sequence comes from Pseudomonas sp. SLBN-26, assembly GCF_006715895.1. Classification (NCBI taxonomy): domain Bacteria; kingdom Pseudomonadati; phylum Pseudomonadota; class Gammaproteobacteria; order Pseudomonadales; family Pseudomonadaceae; genus Pseudomonas; species Pseudomonas sp. SLBN-26. The sequence goes on along the minus strand of NZ_VFOB01000001.1, from coordinate 3,249,487 downwards.
CGGCTGGCCGAAGGGGAAGGCTGGGCGGCCCGACGGGATAGGGATCCCCGTAGAGGTTGCGAATGTAGAGCAGTACGCAAGCGGGTATCCGGATGCCCTCTACATGACCACGTTTCACCAAGGGCACGCAGCCAGGAGAGGGAACATGAGCAACACAAGCGCCGGGGTGAAGGGCAAGGACGTCCAGATCGCCAAGGAAGTAGCTGTCCCGCAGGACTTCGAAACGCCAGAAACCATTTCCAGGCGGAGCTCGGTCAGGCTCGCCAACATCCGCAAGGCCGGTGAATCCAAGCGCACCGCCAACGACAGCCAGCTGGTCTGGTTCGACAGCGCCCAGCTGGCCAGCAAGCGCCCCGACGACGGCATCTTCGTCCGCGTCATCAACTCGCTGTACACCGGCATCGTCCTCTATATGGACAACCTCGCCGAACTGCTCCCCGCCGTGCCGGCGCGCATGCACGTGGTGCTGCGCCTGCGCAACGCCGCCGAGCTCAAGGCCTTCCGCGAAGGCGCGGACTTCGAAGCCTTCAAGAAGGGCGCCGCCGCCCGTAACCGCTCCGTCGCCCTGAACGACGCCGAGGCCCTGGCCGAACTGGGCCAGGATGGCCTGCTCACCTGCTTCACCAGCTACGTGGACGACCGCGACAGCCTGCTCGGCGCCATCGACCAGGGGCTGCGCTTCAACTACCTGTGGATCCTCTTCCGCGACCCCACCAACATCCCCCTGGAGCTGGTGATCGCTTCGCTGCAGCCCACCTCCACCGTGCTGATGAAGGAGATCAAGGCGCCCACCGACGTCGACGACGCCATCGTCTCCTACGGCGTAATGGAATACGGCGCCGAAGGGGTGATCTTCTCCCCCCGTGACCACGGCGTGATGAGCGAATTCCTCGCCCGCATGTCCCAGGCGCAGAGCTACGCCAACCTCAACATCCAGGTCGGCACCGTCATCGACAGCCGCCCCGTCGGCATGGGCTACCGTGCCTGCATCGACGCCGCCACCCTGTTCGAGCCCGACGAAGGCATGCTGGTCGGCAGCACCTCCCAGGGCGGCGTGCTCTGCTGCCCCGAGGTCTACTTCCTGCCCTACATGGAACTGCGGCCGTTCCGCGTCAACGCCGGCGCCGTGCACTCCTACGTGTTCAACACCGACAACCGCACCGACTACATGAGCGAGCTCAAGGCCGGCTCGCCGATCATGATCGTCAACTCCAAGGGGCGCGTGCGCCGCGCCGCCGTCGGCCGGATGAAGATCGAGCAGCGCCCGCTGCGCCTGATCGAAGTGGAGTTCCCCGGCAAGGAGCGGGTCAACGTCCTCATGCAGGACGACTGGCACGTGCGCATCTTCTCCGACGCCGCCAAGCCCCTGAACATTTCCGAGCTCAAGCCCGGCGACAAGGTCCTCGGCTACGTCACCGAGCCCGGGCGCCACGTCGGCATCAAGATCAACGAATCGATCATCGAGAAATAGAGGGCGCCATGAGCTACATCAGCAGAGTTCTCCGAGAACGGCGGCTGTTGTTCCCGGCCTCGCGCCGCGGCCTGATCGTCCCCATCGACCACGGCCTGACCCTTGGACCGATTGCCGGCATGACCCAGACCGCCGACTTCGAGAAGTGGATCGGCAGCGACCACATCAGCGCCATCATTGCCCACAAGGGCCTGATCGAGCGGCTCATCCTGCGGGACATGTTGCACCCGGCCACCGGCATCATCCTCCACCTCAACGGCATGGCCAGCATCGCCCCCGAGCCCGACACCAAGATCCCCGTCGCCAGCGTCGACGCCGCGCTGGAGCTGGGGGCAGACGCGGTGTCCCTGCAGGTCAACTTCACCGAGGACAACTTCCAGCACAACGTCGCCCAGCTCGGCGCCATGACCGACGCCGCCCACGCCGCCGGCCTGCCCATCCTCACCATGCTCTACGACAAGGTGCGCGGGCTCACCGCCCAGGAGCGCCAGCGGCGCCTCAGCCACCTGGTGCGGGTGGTCGCCGAACTCGGCTCCGACGCCGTCAAGCTGGCCCTGCCGGAAACCAGCGTCGAATGCACCGAACTGGTGGAGACCCACTGCCGCGACATCCGCATCTTCTTCGCCGGCGGCGAGCGCACCGAGGACGAACGGCTGCTGGCCATGACCCGCGCCATGCTCGCCAGTGGCGCCGCCGGGCTCTGCGTCGGCCGCAACGTCTTCCAGCACCCCCGCCCCCTCGACCTGCTGCGCCGCCTGGCGGACTGCATCCGGGGCGAAACGGAATACCTCAGCCGCGCCGTGTGAATGGAACTCAACCGACGGCCGCCCCGCGGCCGTCCAGGAGAAGGTCAATGGAACACCTCGACATGCGCGCCGACGGCCGCAACGACTACGTGCTGTCCCCCCTCTGGACGGACCTCTTCCCCGAGGGCCTGCTCGGCCAGCTCAGGGCCAACCCCTTCCTCGTGGCCTGCCGCAACGGCGCGGTCAGCCTCGACCAGCTGCGCCACTTCCTCATCCAGCACCACTACTACTCCCAGTACTTCACCCGCTACCTGTGCGCCCTCATGGGCAGCCTGGCCGACCAGGGCGAGTTCAAGGCCCTGTCCCACAACCTCACCGAAGAGCTCTCCGGCGGCGACAGCGTCGACATCTCCCACGCCGAGCTGTATCGCCGCTCCATGGACCTGATGGCCGCCGCCCCGCGCAGCCGCCCGCTGCTGGACGGCACCCGCCAGCTCATCGACGCCATGTTCCGCCACTGCCGCAGCAGCGACCCGCTGGACGGCCTGGCCGCACTCTGCCTCGGCGCCGAAGCCATCGTCCCGCTGATCTACGGCCCGGTGCTCGACGCCCTGCGCAGCCACAACGCCCCGGCCGAGGCCGAGCACTTCTTCGTCCTGCACATCGAAGAGGACGAGCAGCACGCCATCGTCATGCGCGACATCATCGACCGCATGCTCGGCGAGCGGCCCTACCTGCGCAGCCGGGTCATCGCCATCGGCGAAGAAATGGTCCACCTGCGCATGAACATGCTCGCCGAACTGGTCGGGCAGGGCAGCGGCACCGGCCAGGCCCAGGGCACCCTCACCAGCCCCGACGCCCTCCAGGCCCTGCGCGCCGACGCCAGCCTCGGCAGCGCCAACTTCCTCGACCGCTGCCTGGCCCTGAGCACCACCGCCGACCAGCCGTTCCTGTTCCTCGACCGGCCGCTGCACCTCCTGCAGGGCGCCCCGGTCAGCGCCCTCGGCCTCAACGACCTGCAGCGCCACCGCATGGCCCTGGCCGACTGGTACCTGCAACAGGGCGTCAAGCCGGGTGACGTAGTGGCCGTCAGCGTCGAGGACGGGCTCATGCCCATGCTCCACTACCTCGCCCTCACCAGCCTCGGCGCCGCCATCTCCCTGATGAACCCGGCCATGCCCGCCGAGTTCGGCCTCGCCTACATGGCCGAGAACGGCTTCGAGCGCCTGGTCACCGACAGCGCCACCCTGGCCACCAGCGCCTTCGTCCGCCAGTGGCGCAACCAGGCGCCCCAGGCCGTGCTCGACGTCAGCCTGTCGCGCCTCGACCCGGACCCGCAGCTGCCCGCCTGGTGGCCGCTGGAGCCCGAGGACTCGACCCTGGTCATGCTCAGCCACACCTCCGGCACCACCGGCCTGCCCAAGGCCGTGCGCTTCGAGCACCGGCAGTTCTTCATGGGCAAGCGCGCCCGTATCGGCCGCTTCGCCGAAGGCCCCGACGAGCGCCTGCTGACCGCCCTGCCGCAGTCCCACTCGGCGGCCATCAGCCACCTGGAGACGGCCATCCTCCACGGCATCCCCACCTACGTGCTGGGCACCCAGGACGGCCAGGCCCTGCGCGAAGCCATCCGCTACTTCCAGCCCACCACCGTGGTCGCCTTCCCGCGCAGCTACGTGCTGCTGGTGGACGGCGGCATCCACCCCGGCGAATTCCCCGGCGTGCGCCGCTGGTTCGCCATGGGCGACGCCTCCCACCAGAGCCACGTGCGCGCCATCCTCGACGGCGCCCCGCAGTCGCGCTTCATCGACGCCTTCGGCAGCTCCGAACTGGGCATGGCCCTGTTCCGCAGCGAATCCACCCGCGAATCCCTGGCCGACCAGCGCTCCATAGGCCGCCCGGTGGACATCGCCGTGGCCAAGGTCCTCGACCCCCGCAGCGGCGAAGAGGTGAAGCCCGGCGAAGTCGGCCTGCTGGCCGTGCGCTCGCCCACCGTCACCTCCGGCTACTGGAAGCAGCCGCAGAAGACCGTCGAAGCCTGGCGTGGCGGCTACTTCCTCACCGGCGACGTCGCCTACTGCCGTGACGGCGAGTTCTTCCAGATCGACCGCGCCGTGGACGTCATCGAAGCCACCGGCGGTGCCCTCTACACCCTGCAGCTGGAAGAGGCCGCGCAGCAGGTGGAAGGCGTCTGCGACGTCACCGTGGTCGGCGTCGACCCCGCTCATGCCGAGGGCACCCGCGTGCTCGCCATCGTCCTGCCCGAACGGCAGGCGCTGGACCAGGCCGCCACCCTGGCCGCCCGCGTCCTGCCCGCCCTGCACCAGGCCGCCGCCCGCCGGGGCGTGACCCTGGCGGACGGCGAGCTGGCCGTGGCCGTGGCCAGCGACCTCGCGTTCCTCCCCGTCGGCGCCACCGGCAAGGTTCTCAAGCGCCGCCTGCGCGGCCTCGCCGAGACCCTGCTGGCCGGCCAGCACGAACAGGCCCTGCTGCACCTGCAGCGCCAGGCCGGGGAATCCGAACGCCCGCTGGCCTCCACCGGAACCGAGCGCTGAGCGCGCCCACGAACAAGGACCGAACCATGACCCAGGCCACCTTCCAACCCGACGCCCTCGCCTCGGTGCGCCAGCGGCTCGCCGCCGCCCAGGCCGACCAGCAGGACGAATACGAATGCATGGGGCGCCGCTTCGTCGTCCAGGACGGCGTATTCCCGCCCACCCACTTCCAGTCCACCGGCATCTTCACCCGCCACCTGCCCTATCCCCGGGGCGGGCGCTTCCTGGAGATCGGCTGCGGGGCCGGCGTCACCGCCGTCACCGCCGCCCTCGAAGGCTGCGCCGTGGTGGTGGCCAGCGATATCAGCGCCGATGCCGTCGCCAACACCCGCGCCAACGCCAACCGGCACGGCGTCGCCGCGCGCATGTCCATCCGCCAGGGCGACCTGTTCGACGTGCTGGAGGAGGGCGAGCGCTTCGACGTCATCTTCTGGAACTCCAACTTCGTCTTCGTCGAAGCCGACCATGTGTTCGACGCCGCCATCATGCTGGCCTTCTGCGACCCGGGGTACGCCGCGCACCGGCGCTTCCTCGACGAAGCGCCGCGCCACCTCGCCCTCGGCGGCATGCTGCTGATGGGCTTCAGCAGCCAGGGCGACGGCCAGGCCCTGGAGGCCCTGCTGCGCGAGCATGGCTACGCGTCGCGGGTGATCGCCTCGGTCAGCGGCCAGGGCGACGGCGCGCCGCGCTACGACATCCTCCAGCTCCTGCCGGGTGCCCACGCACCGGCCGGGGCCTGAGCCCACGGGAGCGATCGCCATGCACGACACCCTCAAGGCCCCGGTGGCCATCGTCGGTGGCGGCCCGGTGGGGATGATGCTCGCCCTGTTCCTGGACCGTCACGGCGTGCCGGTGGTGCTGTTCAACAGCGAGCGCACCACCCGCTGGCACCCCAAGGGCAACACCCACAACGCCCGCACCATGGAGCACTACCGGCGGCTCGGGTTGTCCGACGGCATCCGCCGGCTCGGCCTGCCCGCCGACCACCCCCGGGACGTCGCCTACTTCACCCGCCTCAACGGCTGGGAGCTGGCGCGCCTGGACATGCCCGCCGAGCGCGAGCGCCTGCAGGCGGCCCGCCAGGCGCCGGACACCGACCAGGTGCCCGAGCCCCTGCTGCGGGCCAACCAGATGTACGTCGAGCGCTTCCTGCTGGACCACCTGCGCACCCGCCCCGGCATCCAGCTGCGTTTCGGCTGGCGGGTCGACGACTTCCAGCAGGACGCCGACGGCGTCAGCCTGCATGCCGTCGACAGCGCCGGGCAGGCTGCCGACGAGCACTGGCGCGCCGACTACCTGGTGGGCTGCGACGGCGGCCACAGCTTCGTCCGGCGTCGCCTGGGCATCGGCTACATCGGCCCGGACGGCAGCACCGGCGGCTTCCTCAGCGGGCGCATGTTCTCCAGCCACGTGCGCATCCCCGACCTGCACCGGCGCCTGCTGCCGGACCGCAAGGCCTGGATGTACAACGTCGTCGCCCCGGAAGGGCGCATGCTGCTGATCAGCCTGGACGGCGCCGACGAGTTCCTGCTCATGACCCAGGCCCGCAGCCACGACGAGATGCCCCAGGACGACGCGGTGATCCGCGCCATCCAGCGGGGCATCGGCGAGCCCGTCGAGGTCAGCGTGCTGGCCCATGCCGTCTGGCACGGCGGCCTGGCCCTGGTGGCCGAGCGCTTCGCCGACCGCCGGGTGCTGCTGGCCGGCGACGCCACCCACCTGTTCTCGCCCACCGGCGGCTTCGGCATGAACACCGGCATCGACGGCGCCGCCAACCTCGCCTGGAAGCTCGCCGCCGCCGTGCAGGGCTGGGCCGGCGACGGGCTCCTGGCCACCTACGAGCTGGAGCGCCGCCCGGTCACCCTGCGCAACACCCACGCCGCCCGCCGCCTCACCCAGCGCGTCGGCCAGGTGGACGTGCCCGCCGAGGTCGAGGACCCGGGGCCCGCCGGCCAGCAGGCGCGGGCGCGCCTGGGCGAGGCGCTGCAGCAGTTCCGTGGGCAGTTCGCCTCCCTCGGCGTCGAGCTGGGCGCCCGCTACGACGGCTCGCCGATCCTCTGGCCGGACGACGGCATGCCCCCCGAGGACGACCCGCTGCTCTACCGTCCCAGCACCTTGCCGGGCGGGCGCCTGCCGCACCTGTGGATCGCCGACGGCAGCACCGGCCGGTGCTCGGTGTTCGACCGGCTGGGCGTCGGCTTCACCCTCTTGCGCAACGGCCCGCAGGCCCCCGAGGCCACGCGCCTGGTGGAAGCGGCACGGGTCCGTGGCATTCCCCTGGAGGTGGTCGACCTGCCGGCCACCGCCTTCACCTTCTACGCAGTGCAGCTGCTGCTGGTCCGGCCCGACCAGCACATCGGCTGGCGCGGTGACGCCCTGCCGGAGGATGCCGGCGCGTTGCTGGACCGCCTCGTCGGGCAGGGCGTGGCGGGCATCCAGGCCCCCGGCCCGGTGCTGGGCTGCGTATTCAGTGCAGTGGGCTGATCGACAACCTGATGGCATCAAGGAGGCGACATGAGTGCATTGGCAAGTGAACGAATCCGGGAACCGGCCCTTGAGGCGAGCGGGCTGGAATCCGAGTACGCGGACGACGCCCAGGAGAACGCGGCGGCCTTCGCCCTGATCGAGGACGACCCCAACCCGCAGGTGGTCAACGGCGAGCCCGAAGGGGCCTCCATCCGCTTCGTGAAGACCGGCGAGACCACCCGTGGCCGCTACCTCATGGCCAAGGTGGAGATCCCCCCGGGCTCCGGCCCGCCGCTGCATGTGCACACCCGCACCGACGAGTGGTTCTACGCCCCCGACGGCGGCGTGGTGATGTTCATGGGCACCCGCACCTACACCGACCTGGACAACCCGCCGGACGTGTCCGGGCGCGACACCATCCGCATGATCCCGATGAAGAAGGGCGCCATGGTGTTCGGCCGGCGCAACCACATCCACGGCTTCGTCAACATCACCGACAAGACCGTGATGATGTGGCTGGTATGGACCCCCGACACCCCCGAAGTGACCCTCAAGGACTACTTCGAATCCATCGCCCGGCCGATCCTCCCCGGCGTGCGCGGTGCCCGCAACAACCCCATCGTCCAGCTCAAGGCCGTCAGCGAAGCACGCGACTACGGAATGATGTTCAGCACCGACTTCTGGCAGTACGCCGAGACGGTGGAGGAGGGCGAGCCGCCCTTCGGCAAGAACCTGGACGGACTGATCCGGCTCTTCGAGTCCGGCAAACGGGACTGATCCCTCAACACGACATGGAAGAAAAGGTGAACGCATGAAAACTCTGGCGAACAAGACCGCGATCGTCACCGGTGCCAGCTCCGGCATCGGCTATGAAACCGCCAAGCTCTTCGCGGCCCAAGGCGCCAAGGTGGTGGCCGTGGCCCGCCGTGCCGACTGCCTGGACCGCCTGCTGGGCGAGATCCACGCCCTGGGCGGCAAGGCCCTGGCCCTGGTGGGCGACGTCAAGGAAGAAGCCTGCGCCCGCGAGGCCGTGGCCCTGGCCGTGGGCCAGTTCGGCGGCCTGGACATCGCCTTCAACAACGCCGGCAGCATGGGCGCCCTGGGCAGCGTGACCGACATCAGCCTGGAGGGCTGGCACGACACCCTCGACACCAACCTCACCAGCGCCTTCCTCAGCGCCCGCCACCAGATCCCCGAACTGCTCAAGCGTCCCGGCAGCTCGCTGATCTTCACCTCCTCCTTCGTCGGCCACAGCGTCGGCTTCCCCGGCATGGCCGCCTACGCCGCCAGCAAGGCCGGCCTGGTGGGCCTGACCCGCACCCTGGCCGCCGAATACGGCGCCCAGGGGTTGCGGGTCAACGTGCTGCTGCCCGGCGGCACCGACACCGAGATGGGCCGCGCCGCCGCCTCCACGGCGGAGCAGAAGGCCTTCGTCGAGAGCATCCACGCCCTCAAGCGCATGGCCCACCCGGAGGAAATCGCCCAATCGGCGCTGTACCTCGCCTCCGATGCCTCCAGCTTCGTCACCGGCACCACGCTGTTCGTGGAAGGCGGCGTGACCATCACCCGCACCTGAGGCCTCGGCCGACCCGGGCGCCGCCATCGCGGCGCCCGTCCCCACCGCGAATGGAATCCGCATCGACATGAAGACGCACAACGACATGCCCGGCGTTGCGGGCGAGGGCGAAGCGACGGCCGGTTTCGGCGCCTCCGGGCGGCGGGACTTCCTCACCCGCCTGCTGGCCCTGGGGGCCGGTGCCGCCGGCATGGGGCTGCTGCCCGCTGCCGCCCTGGCCGCCGCTGGACAAGGCCGCCCCAACCACCGCCGGGACTACGACTACATCATCGTCGGCGCCGGGTCCGCCGGTTGCCTGCTGGCCGACCGGCTCTCCGCCACCGGCGCCTCGGTGCTGCTGCTGGAGGCCGGCAGCCACCGCATCGACCAACCCAAGGTGCGCGAAGTCGCGCTGTGGCTGCAGAACCTCGGCAGCGACACCGACTGGGCCCGCACCAGCACCCCGCAGCCGCAGCTGGACCAGCGTGCCCAGAGCCTGGCGGCCGGGCGCATCGTCGGCGGTTCCGGCAGCATCAACGCGATGATCTGGTTGCGCGGCGACCCCCGCGACCTGCAGCGCTGGCAGCAGCTGGTCGGCGCCCCCTGGACGGTGGAGGCGCTGCACCGGGCCTACCTGGACATGGTGCAGCCCGTGGGCAGTCCCGCCGGCCAGGGCGCACCGCGCATCCGCCTCGGGCGCTTCGCCGGGGAGCACCCGCTGACTGCCGCCTACCTGGCGGCCAGCAGCGCCACCGGTCTCGGCGTGCAGACCCTCAACGACGGGCTGCCGCTGGAAGGCGCCGGCATCACCGAGGTCAACGCCACCGCCGACGGCTACCGGGTTGGGCCGGCCCAGGCCTTCCTGGTGCCGGCACTGGCCCGGCCCAACCTCAGCGTGCTGAGCGAGGCGCTGATCACCAACCTGATCCTCCGGGGCTCGCGCTGCGAGGGTGTGCGGGTGCTGGTGGACAACCGCCTGGTGTCGATCCGCGCGCGCCGCGAAACGATCCTCTGCGCCGGCACCTGCGAGTCGCCCAAGCTGCTCATGCTCTCCGGCATCGGCCCGCAGCAGGCCCTGCGCGAACAGGGCATCCCGGTGCGGCTGCACCTGCCGGCCGTGGGGCAGAACCTGCAGGACCACCTGCTGCTCAGCCTGCAGTACCGTTCGCGCCTGGCCATCCCCCCGCAGGTCTCCAACGGCGTGGCGACCATGAGCTACTACCACCATGGCAGTGGCCAGCAGGCGCCGGACATCCAGGTGGCCGGCATGCAGTACCCCTTCGGCCCGGTGCCCCTGCCCAGCGGCAGCTCCTACACCGTCATCCCCTTCCTGGCCAAGCCGCGCAGCCGGGGGCGGGTGCGCCTGGCCGGCACCGACCCGCGCCAGTCCCTGCTGATCGACCCCAACTACCTGGGCGAGGCCATCGACCGCGACATCATGCTCGCCGCCCTGGACCGTGGCCTGGCCATCGGCGCCGGGGTCACCGACTACTTCGGCGGGCTCTACCCCAGCGACCCGCTGGACACCCCGGCGCAGAAGCTCGCCTTCATCGCCCGCAACGGCGGGCCCGGCCTGCACTACACCGGCACCTGCAGCGCCGGGCGCGACCCGCGCAGCAGCGTGGTGGACGGGCGCTTCCGGGTCTGGGGCGTGTCCGGCCTGCGGGTGGTGGACGCCTCGGTCATCCCCGAAATGCCGACGGTGAACATCCATGCCTCGGTGCTCACCGTGGCGCAACTGGCGGCGCGGGTGCTGGTGGCCGAGCAGCGTCACGGCCAGCGCCTCGCTGAAACCGCCTGAACCCTCACCCCATCCCGCGGAGCGCCGCTCCCTGAACTGAATCCAGGAGAACCACCATGCAGCATTCCCTGCTTTCCAAGACCGCCCTGGTCACCGGGGCCTCCCGTGGCATCGGCAAGGCCACCGCCCTGGCCCTGGGGGCCGCCGGCGCCCATGTGCTGGTGCATTGCAACCGGGGCGTGGACGAGGCCCGCGCCGTGGCCGCCGAGATCCGCGACCGGGGCGGCCGCGCCGACGTGCTGGTGGCGGACCTGGCCAGCGTCGACGGGCCGCGCATCCTCGCTGCCGAGGTGGGCGAGCGGGTGCGCCGGCTCGACGTGCTGGTGGCCTGCGCCGGCATTGCCCAGACGGCCCGCCTGGAGGACACCCGCGTGGAGGACTTCGACCGGCTGTTCGCGGTCAACGTGCGGGCGCCGTTCTTCCTCGTGCAGCAACTGCTGCCGCTGATGGGGGAGGGCAGCAGCGTGGTGATGGTGTCGTCCCTCGGGGCGCGCTCGGCGGTGGGCGAGATCCCCGCCTACGCCGCCACCAAGGGCGCCCTGGACACGCTGGTGCTGCACTTCGCCCAGGCCCTCGGCGGGCGCGGCATCCGCGTCAACGGCCTGGCCCCGGGGGTGGTGGACACCGAGATGTCCAGCTTCGTGCGCAGCGACGAGGGGCGGGACTTCGTGCTCGGCATCCAGGCCCTGAAGCGCATCGCACAGCCCGAGGACATTGCCGATGTCGCGCTGTTCCTGGCCTCCGACGCCTCGCGCTGGATCACCGGCGACATCCTCAGCGTCGACGGTGGCACCAAGCTCTGACCGCCAGCCACCTCCGGGGGTAGACCCATGAACATGAAGACCGAAGTGCCCGCCGCCGGCCTTGCCGGCGAGGGTGGCCCGTCGAGGAACCTCGAACTCGACCGCCTGCGTGCCATCGCCGTGCTGCTGACCTTCTACGTCCACCTGTACCAGGTGTTCTACCCCTGGACCTTCACCATGCATTACCCCAGGCCCGAGTCGGTGGCGGACCTGTTCGGCAACGCCTGGGGCGGGGTCGACCTGTTCTTCGTCATCTCCGGCTACATCATCTCGCGCACCCTGCTGGAGCAACTGGACGGGCTGCGCAGCGGCGTGCAGCGGGCGGCCTGCATCAAGGCGTTCTACGTGCGCCGGGTGTTCCGCATCCTGCCGGTGGCCTGGATGGTGGTGGCGCTGGTGATGGCCTGCAGCCTGTTCCTCAACCAGGGCCAGTACTTCGCCCCGCCGGTGTACAACGCCCAGGCGGCGCTGGGCATCTTCACCTACACGTTCAACTTCTGGTTGCCGGACAACAAGATCGCCGGCGGGGTGCCGCTGGCGCCGTACTGGAGCCTGTCGGTGGAGGAGCAGTTCTACCTGTTCTACCCGCTGTTCCTGATCCTGCTGAAGAGCACCCGCGCGCGGGTGCTGGCGCTGCTGGGCACACTGCTGCTGGTGAGCCTGGTGCTGCGGCCCTTCAGCCTGTCCGACCCGATGAAGGTGTTCTTTTTCACCCAGACCCGTTGCGACGGGCTGATCTACGGCTGCCTGCTGTACCTGGCCAGCACCCAGCCCTGGTTCGCCGCCCTGCGCGTGCGGGCCGGCCGCCATCGCTACGCCGGCGCGCTGCTGGCCACGGTGCTGGCGCTGGTGCTGGCCAGCGTCACCGCCATCGGCTTCGGCAACGTGCTGGCGGTGCCGGTGGTCTGCGCACTGTCCCTGGCGCTGGTGTTCATGGCGGCGTGCGAGGGCGGCCTGCTGGTGTTCCCGCAGCCGCTGCAGGTGCTGCTGGACTACCTGGGCAAGCGCTCCTACACCCTGTACCTGGTGCACATCCCGATGTTCTTCCTGACCCTGGAGCTGATGCACCGCTACACCCGCAGCGAAGGCATCGCCATCACCGACGCGCTCTGGCCGCAGTACACGGCGCTGATGCTGGTGCTGGTGTTCGGCGCCACCGAGCTGATCCACCGCACCGTGGAGCGACCGATGATCGCCCTGGGCAAGCGCATCGCCGAACGCAGCCACACCGCCGAAGCCGCCACGCCCCAGGCCCTGGCACCCACCCCGACGCCCTGAGCCCCACGCGTTTGTCTAGGAGCGAGCGCTGCCCGCGAACGGCTGTTCAGGCTGCCTCCGTAGCCCGGACTTCAGTCCGGGTTCTGCGCCCGTGCTCCCCGGGCTGAAGCCCGGGCTACGAACGGTGGCCATTGGTGGGCTGAAGCCCACCCTACGGGGGAGGCCCCGCCCGCCTGCGCATCCTTGTAGGAGCGAGCTCTGCTCGCGACGGCTGTTCAGGCTGGCTCCGTAGCCCGGACTTCAGTCCGGGTTCTGTGCCTGTGCTCCCCGGGCTGAAGCCCGGGCTACGAACTGAAGCCCACCTACGGGAGAGGCGACAGCTCGCCGGCTTTCCACGCCCGGTAGCGCTCGGGCATGCACACGGCGCAGGGCCGGTAGCCGGCGCTCAAGGCGGTGGCTTCGTCGAGGAAGAACACCCGCTGTGCCACGTAGCCGCCGCGCGCCAGAGCCAGCAGGGCGCTGCGGCAATCCAGGCGGCCGTAGAGGCGGTTGCGGCGGTGCCCGCCGAGGGTGCCGGGCACCGGGCTGAGGCAGGGGCGGCCGTCGGCGCCGATCAGGCGCCAGGCCTTGGGTTCGCCCGCTTCAGCCGTCATGACGGCCCTGGAAGCTCACTTCCAGGCCGACCCGCACGCCGCTGCGCACCCGGCCGATGCCGTGGCGCAGCTGGGCGCCGTAGAGCTGCCCCTGGTTGTTGCGCACGGGGCGGCGCTGGTTGCACAGCAGCACGCCGTCGCCACGGGCCAGGGGCACCACCCAGGGGCGCGACTGCATGCGCGGCCGTTGCTCGGTGAGTACCAGCTCGCCGCCGCTGAAGTCCTGCGGGTCGGAGAGCAGCACCAACAGCCGCACCGGCAGCAGCGCCGGGTTGTCGTCGCCCGGGTGCAGGGTCATGAAGTCCTCAGGGCCGAGGCGTGTCAGGTGGGCGCAGTGCACCTGGCCGTGGGCAGCGTGCTGTTCGGGCTGGCCGAACGCCTGGCACCAGCGGTTGGCGATGGCGGCGAGCGGGGCGTGGAAGCTGTCCCAGTGGCCGTGGGGCAGGCCGGCGCGCACGCCTTCGCCCTGGCCCAGGCCGAGGGTTTCCAGGCGCTCTCGCGGGCCCTGGGCCAGGCGTTCCCCCAGCCGCCGCGCGGCCTCCGGGTCGAGCAGGCCGGGCAGGGGCGCGTGGCCGTGTTCGTCCAGGGCCTGGGCGATGGCGGCCCAGTCCTCGGGCAGGTTCAGAGCGCAGGCTGTTTCAGGCATGGCGCTGTGCTCGTCGGGTGGCTGGGCTGGCTTTCACGTTGCAGCAGTTCGCGCTTGCGCTCGACGCCCCAGCGGTAGCCGGAGAGGTCGCCGTTGCGGCGCACCACGCGGTGGCAGGGGATGGCCACGGCGATGTGGTTGGCGCCACAGGCCTGGGCCACGGCCCGTACGGCCTTGGGCGCGCCGATGCGTTCGGCGATCTCGGTGTAGCTGGCGGTGGCCCCTGGCGGGATTTCCCGCAGGGCCTGCCAGACCCGTTGCTGGAAGGCGGTGCCGCGCACGTCCAGCGGCAGGTCGAGGCCCAGGGACGGGGCTTCGACGAAGCCCACCACCTGGGCCACTAGGCGTTCGAAGTCGGCATCGCCGCCCACCAGCTGGGCCTTGGGGAACTGGTCCTGCAGGTCGCGGACCAGGGCGTCCGGGTCGTCGCCCAGGAGGATGGCGCAGACACCCCGCTGGCTCTGGGCAACCAGGATGGAGCCGAGGGAGCACTGGCCGACGGCGAAGTGGATGGAGGCACCGGTGCCGCCGTCGCGGTAGTCGCTGGCGCGCATGCCCAGCAACTGGTCGGCGGTTTCGTAGAAGCGGCTGTTGGAGTTGAAGCCGGCGCCGTAGATGGCGTCGGTCACCGTGGTGCCCTGTTCGCTCAGCTCCCGGCGCAGGCGCTGGGCGCGGTAGGCCGAGGCGTAGGCCTTGGGGGTGAGCCCGGTCTCGGTCTTGAACAGCCGGTGGAAGTGCGAGGGGCTCATGCCGGCGCATTCCGCCAACTGGTGCAGGTTGGGCGGCGAGTCGGCGGCCTCGATGGCGCGGCAGGCCTCGGCGATCACGGCGGTGCGGTGGGCGGCGGCAGCGGTGCGGTCGCCGGCCTGGCGGCGGCTGGCGCGGTAGCCGGCGGCTTCGGCGGCCTCGGGGGTGTCGAAGAATTCGACGTTGCGGCGATTGGGCAGGCGCGCGGAGGAGCTGGGGCGGCAGTACACGCCTGTGGTTCGCACGGCGTAGACGAACTGGCCGTCGGCGGCCGGGTCGCGTGCCTGGACGGCGGCCCAGCGCTGGTCATCCGTGAGGTAGCGCGGGGCGGTGGGAAGGGTCCTGCTCATGGCATTCATCCAAAAGGGCCTGTTGACGGTTGCAGGTTAACGGGGTTGGTGGCGGTGAGAACTCCGGTTCTTGCGATCGAATTCACGCTGTGGGCGGCATCCTCCACAGGTACCAGGCGGCGACGGTGCGCCAGGGGCTCCAGGCCTGGCCGAGCTGGCGCATGCGGGCGGCGCTGGGGGCCTCGTCCAGGCCCTTGAGGCGGCGGTAGCCCTCGCGCACGCCGAAGTCGTCGGCGGGGAGGATGTCGCGGCGCTCAAGGGTATAGATGAGGAACATCTCCACCGTCCAGCGCCCGACGCCGTGCAGGGGCGTGAGGCGCGCCAGCAGGGCGTCGTCATCCAGGGTGAGGGCTTCGTCGCGGCCGGGCACCTGGCCGTCGACGGTGGCCTGGGCAATGCCCAGCAGGGTCTGCAGCTTGCGGGCGGAGAAGCCGCAGGCGCGCAGCCGCTCGGGTTCGGTGGCCAGCAGTTCACTCGGGGTGGGGAAGCGCCCGCCGGGGTACAGCGCCAGCAGCCGGGCGAGGATGGCGTCGCCCGCGCGGGCATGCAGCTGCTGGTAGGCCACGGCGCGAACCAGGGCCTCGTAGGGTTCGCGCTGGGGGTGGGGCTGGTGCCGGCAGGGGCCGATGGCGTCGATGTGCCGCGCCCAGTCGGCGTCCTGGGCGGCGAGGAAGCGGCTGGCATCGGTGAAGGCCGGCGGGGTCAGCGTCAGCGCCATGCTCAGAACCCCGGCAGGCTGGCGGTGCGCGGCGTGGCGGCGAGGGGCCGCAGGGCGCGCTCGTGCTCCAGCAGCCAGTGCTTGCGCTCCAGGCCCCAGGCGTAGCCGCGCAGCTCGCCGTTGCTGGCCACCACGCGGTGGCAGGGAATCAGCACGGCGATGGGGTTGGCGGCGTTGGCGGCACCTACCTCAATGGCGGCGCGTGGGTCGTTCAGTCCCAGCTGGCGGGCGACTTCGCCGTAGCTGCGGGTGCTGCCGGGCGGGATCTGCCCCAGGGCGTCCCAGACCTTGCGCTGGAAGGGCGTGCCGTCGGGCTCCAGCACCAGGCGGTCGATGGCGCCCAGGTCGCCCTGGAAGTAGCCGCGCAGGGCGTCGGCGATCTCGCGCGGCAGCGGGACGTCCTGCAGGCGGTAGTCACCGAAGCGCTGGCGCAGGTTGCGTAGCAGCGCCAGGCGGTAGTCGCCGAAGCCGAGGGCGCGGATGCGCTGTTCGGCGTCGGTGACCACCAGCAGGGTGCCCAGCTGGGACTCGAGGGCGCTCAGCAACAGGTTCATGGGGTGGTTCTCCTTGTCATGGACGGTGTTCCTTGTGGCGGGGTTCAGCGCAGCCGGACCACGCCGTGACGTTGCAGGAGGTAGACCTCGCCGCTGGCGAGGTGCAGTTCGGTCCGCCCCGTTTCGTGGGTGCGCCACCAGGCCTGGCGGGCATCCACCATGGCCTGGAAGGCATCCAGCACCTGGCGCTTGGCCTGTTCCGCCGCGTCGTGGGCCGCTGGCGGTTCGCCGAGGTGGGCGGCCGCTGCGGCGGGAATGTCGGTGAGGTCGGGCACGAAGGGGCTCTCGTGGCTGGCACGGCGGCGTCAGCCGGCGCGGCGGAAGGTGAAGTTCAGGCGCTGCTCGCCCAGGCTCGGGTGCGGCGGCCCTTTGAGCGGGGCCACGCCGTGAAAACGCAGGCGGTCCTGGCCACCCCACACGGCCACGTCGCCGTGGTGCAGGAGGAAGCGCCGGACCGGGTCGTTGCGGCGCTGCCCGCCGAACAGGAAGGTGGCGCTCATGCCGAGGGAGACGGACACCACGGGGGCGTCGAAGCCGCGTTCGTTGCGGTCCTGGTGCAGGCTCAGGCGGGCGCCGGGCTGGTAGCGGTTGAGCAGGCAGGCGTCGGCGTCGAAACCCGGGAAGCCGGCGGCTTCGGCCGCCTGGCGGGCCAGTTGGCGGAAGCGTTCCGGCATGGCCGGCCAGGGGGCGCCGCTGTCCGGGTCGGTGGCGCTGTAGCGGTAGCCGCGGCGGTCGGTGGTCCAGCCCAGGGCGCCGCAGTTGGTCAGCGCGACGGACATGCGGAAGCCGCCGGGGGTGAGCATGTGGCGGAACGGCGCCTGGGCCTGCAGCTGGAGGATCTGCCGCAGCAGTTCGTCGGCCTGGTCCAGGGCGAAGCCGCGCAGGATCACGGCCTGCTCGGCCATGGCTTCGCGCTGGCCGCCGGCGTGGGTGGCGAAGAGGTCGGGGG
Organism: Pseudomonas sp. SLBN-26; assembly: GCF_006715895.1. Classification (NCBI taxonomy): domain Bacteria; kingdom Pseudomonadati; phylum Pseudomonadota; class Gammaproteobacteria; order Pseudomonadales; family Pseudomonadaceae; genus Pseudomonas; species Pseudomonas sp. SLBN-26. The sequence continues at coordinate 3,232,258 of NZ_VFOB01000001.1, read as the reverse complement.
TCATGGGCGCTCCTCAGGTGGCGTCATGGAAGATCAGCCCAAGGGTGTGGCGCTGGCCGCTGCGCACCAGGCTGACACCGTGGCGCATGGCGGCGCGGCGGAAGCCGCTGCGCTTGCCGGGTACGGGGCGCAGGTCCACCGGGAAGATCACCGCGTCGCCCTGGCGCAGGGGCACCACGTCGGCTCGCTGGGTGCCGGCCAGGTGCTCGGTGAGGACGAACTCGCCGCCGGTGAAGTCGCGCCCGGGCTCGGAGAGCAGGACGGCGATCTGCAGCGGGAAGTTGTGCTCGCCGTAGAGATCCTGGTGCAGGCGGTTGTAGTCGCCCGCTCCGTAGCGCAGCAGCAGCGGGGTGGGGCGTGTCTGCCCGGCCCGGTGGCAGCGCATGAGGAAGGCATCCAGGGTCTCGGGGTAGCGCGTCTCCAGGCCGAGGCGGGCCTGCCAGCGGTTGGCGATCCGTGCCAGCGGCGGGAACAGCCGGTGGCGCAGGGTCGTGAGCAGGGCGGGCAGGGGGTAGGCGAAGTACTTGTACTCGCCCTGGCCGAAGCTGTGCCGGGCCATGACGATGCGCGAGCGGAAGGTGCGTGCGTCCGGGTAGAGCGCGGCCAGGTGGGCGCAGGTGTCGGCGTCCAGCAGCTGCTCGATGCAGGCGTGGCCGTGGCGGTCCAGCTGCGCTTCCAGTTGGGGCCAGTCCAGGGCATCGAGCCGGTCGAGGAGGGCGGTGGGGGTGAGGTCCGGCGCCGCCGGGCACGAGAGCACGGCACTCATGATACGGACAGGCTGCCGTGGGCCTGGGGCAGGCCCATGGGGCGCAGGCGGGTGAGCGGTGCCAGGGGCCGCAGGCTGTCGAACAGGCCTTGTGGGCTGGGCTCTTCGGTGCGTCGGCAGGTCTGCGCGACCCGTTCGAGGAAGCGCGAGAGGTGGGCGCTGGGTTCGCCTGCCGGGCGCAGCAGGTAGGTGGTGAGTTCGGAGTCGGGCAGCGACAGGGCGCGGGTTACGATCTCGCTGCCGGCCAGGTCGCTGCGCTCGGTGCCGCTCACCAGGGCGACGCCATAGCCGGCGGCGACCAGGGCCTGCATGGTCTCGCGGGAGATGTACTGCTCGGCGATGTCGAGGCGGGCGGCTTCGTCTTCGCTGAGGTGGGCCCGGAGCAGCCGGCTGATCTGCTGGAACTGCCCTTCGTGGACTTCGCTGTGGCTGAGGATGAGCGGGTGGCGGACCAGCTCCTGCAGCGGGATGCGCCGGTGCGAGAGCAGCGGGTGGCGGGCCGGTAGGGCGGCGACCAGTGGGTCGCTCCAGACGGGCTGGGCCTGCAGGCCGCTGCCGGCAGCGTCGATGCGGGCGAAGCCGAGGTCGTAGTGGTGTTCCAGCAGGCCTTTCACCTGCTGGGCGTAGCTGACCTCGAACAGGCGGATGCCCAGTTCCGGCTCCTCCTGCCGGCAGCGGGCGAGCAGGTCGGCCAGGCGATTCGGGGCGATGCCGTCGGACACGGCGATGCGCAGGGTGCCGCGAAAGCCGAGGGCGACGCCGCGCATGTCCATGCGGGCCTGTTCGAGGGCGGCGAAGATGCGCTTGGCGTTATCGAGGAACACGCTGCCGGCCCAGGTGAGCTGCACACCCCGGGGGTTGCGCTCGAACAGCTGGATGCCGAGCTCGGACTCCAGTTCCTTGATGGCCCGGGACAGCGGGGATTGCTCGATGTGGAGGCGGGCGGCGGCGCGGGTGAAGTTCAGTTCCTCGGCCACGGCGAGAAAATAGCGAAGATGACGTAGCTCCATGTGTGTTTCGTCTCCTGTCTGTCATCGACTCTGCGTTCTTCAGGGCTGGGTGCGGGGCGTTCTCCCGGGTTACTGCGAATGAGGGGGCACGCCGGGCCAGGCCATGCCTGGGCCCCGGGTGGCCGTTGCGCGGGGCGCACGGGCCGACGCGCCCACTATCGGGGGACAGTGGGGCGTTGGCACTCCGTTTCTTGCGCTTGAATTTGCGGGCCGGATGGCCGGGCCTAGAGCGCCCGGCCGGCTTCTTTCTAGTGCAGCTTGAGGCGGGGGTCGGTGCTACGGCCGATGCGGTCGCTGAGCATCAGCAGGAAGGTGCGGAAGGCGCCGTACAGGGCCATCTGGTGCATGCGGTAGAGGGAGATGTAGAACATCCGCGCCAGCCAGCCTTCCAGCTTCACGCTGCCCATGAGGTTGCCCATCAGGTTGCCGACGGCGCTGAAGCTGGAAAGGGAGATCAGCGAGCCGTAGTCCTGGTAGCGGTACTCGGGCAAGGTGTGCTGGCCGGCGATCCGCGCCTTGAGCGATTTCACCAGCAGGGAGGCCTGCTGGTGCGCGGCCTGGGCGCGGGGCGGGACGTTGCGCTCACTGCCGTCGCCCAGGGGGCAGGCGGCGCAGTCGCCGAAGGCGAAGATGTCGGCATCCCGGGTGGTCTGCAGGGTGGGGGTCACCACCAGCTGGTTGATGCGGTTGCTCTCCAGGCCGTCGAGGTCCTTGAGGAAGGCCGGGGCGCGGATGCCGGCGGCCCAGACCTTGAGGCTGGCGGGGATCTTCTCGCCCTGGGCGGTGAGCAGGCCGTCGGCGGTGACTTCCTTGACGGCGGCGCCGGTCATGACGCGCACGCCGAGCCCTTCCAGGGTGCGGTGCACCGGGGCGCTGATGCGCTCGGGCAGGGCGGGCAGTACCCGCGGGCCGGCTTCGATCAGGGTGATGCGCATGTTCTCCGGCTGGATGCTGTCCAGGCCGTAGGCCGCCAGTTCGTGGGCGGCGTGGTGCAGTTCGGCGGCCAGTTCGACGCCGGTGGCACCGGCGCCGACGATGGCGACGCTGATCTGGTCGTCGTCACCGTCGCGGGCGTGAGCGCGCAGGTAGTGGCTGAGCATCTGCCGGTGGAAGCGCTCGGCCTGCTCGCGGGTGTCGAGGAAGATGCAGTGGCGCGCGGCGCCCTCGGTGCCGAAGTCGTTGGTGGTGCTGCCGACGGCGATCACCAGGGTGTCGTAGGCCACCTCGCGGGCGGGCACCAGTTCGCGGCCTTCCTCGTCGAGGGTGGCAGCCAGCTGGATGGCCTTGCGGCTGCGGTCCAGCCCGCTCATGCGGCCGAGCTGGAACTCGAAGTGGTTCCATTTGGCCTGGGCGACGTAGTTCAGCTCGTTCTCGGTGGAGTTGAGCGAGCCCGCCGCGACTTCGTGCAGCAGCGGTTTCCAGATGTGGGTGAGGTTGGCGTCGGCCAGGATGATCTTCGCCTGGCCGCGTTTGCCGAGGGTTCTACCCAGGCGGGTGGCAAGCTCCAGGCCGCCGGCGCCGCCGCCGACGATCACGATGCGATGGGTCATGGGGATTTCTCACAAGGCTATAAAAATTCTTTTCGTGGGCGCCTTCGTGGCGCTTGGCGCGGCTCACAGGACGAGTCGCGCGAGGAGGCGGCTGAGCAGGCCCAGGCCGATGACGAGTGCCAGGAGGATGAGCAGGAGCCGCCAGGGCTTGAACGGCTGGCGTTCGACCTGGTGCTGGGGGAGGCTCAGGTACTGCTCGACCTTCTGCTGGTCGTCGGGTGTCAGGCGGCTGGGCATGGCGTGCCTCGACGGGGAAATATGACGTGCATTCTAGACGTGCCTTCCGGCGGCGCTCAATGCGCGTTTGCGTGAGCGGTCACAGGCCGATGCCAAGGTCGAAGAGCACGGTCCGCCCGAGGTTGGCACGGAGGAACTCCGGGGCACCCGGCTGGGCGAAAAGCACACGAGCGTAGGTGGGGCCCACCACGGACAGCGAGCGCCAGCCCTGCAGGAGGAATTCGGTCGGCGGCGGGAACGGGCTGTTGAAGTCGGGGCGCACGCGCTTGAGGCTGACGAAGGCGAGCAGGTCGAGCTCGGCCGGGTCCAGGCCGCGTTCGCGGTAGTTGTGGGCCTTCTTGCGCAGCGTGGGGGCGAGCGTCGCCTGCAGCTCCTTCATGGCGATGCGCTTGGGGCGCGTCTCCCGGCGCAGCAATTGGCTGAGGGAGGATGCGCTGCGGCGGCGCTCCAGTTCGGCGCGCCACTCGTCGTTGAGGCGGCGACCTTCGTCGAGCACGAAGAAGACCTCGAAGTTGGCCTCGCGGAACTCCACGTCGGGGGGCTCGGCGCCGGTGCTGAAGTCTTCCAGCCGATAGGGCTGGTTGAGCGCCTGCAGCAGGCGCTGGCAGACCCAGCGTTCGCGCTCCCACTTGCGCGCGTTGGAGAGGAATTCATTGGCCTGCTCGGCCTGGCGGGTGAGCAGGCGCAGGTAGTCGGATTCGTCCATGGCCGGAGAGTAGGGGGCGAGGGCGGTCGGCTGCAAGCCGCCGCCAGGTGTGGCATTGCGATGCGATGTGGCGGCCGGCGCCTTGGTATAGACTCTGCTGCGTTTGCCGGATGCCCGCCATGCACCTTCGCCCTGTCACCCCTGATGACCACGCCCAACTGATCGCCCTCTGGCAGCGTACGCCGGGGCTGCGCCTGCGCGAGGACGATGCTCATGCGCCGTTCTGCGCCTACCTGGCGCGAAACCCGGGGCTCAGTCTGCTGGTGGAGCGCGAGGGCCAGGTGGTGGCCTCGCTGATGGCCGGGCATGACGGCCGCCGCGGCTACCTGCAGCACCTGGTGGTGGATGTGCCGCTGCGCGGGCAGGGCCTGGCGCGGCGGTTGCTGGACGCGGTGCTGCAGCGGCTGGCGGCCGAGGGCATCGGCAAGTCCCATGTATTCGTCCTGCGGGACGCGCCCGAGGCGCTGGCGTTCTGGTCCGCCCAGGCGGACTGGTCCCGGCGCGGGGATATCGCGGTTTTTTCCACGAACGGAGTGACACGATGAAACGGCTCTCTTTGGCGCTGCTGCTGGCTCTGCTGGCCGGTGGTGCGCAGGCGCTGGAACAGGGTGAGCGCCTGGCGCCCTGGACCCTGCTGGACCAGTACGAGAAACCCTACAGCCTGGACAACCAGCTGGGGCTGCTGCTGGTGGCGCGCGACATGGATGGGGCGAAGCTGGTGAAGGCGGCTCTGGACGGCAAGCCGAAGGACTTCCTCGAACAGCGCCATGCGGTGTTCGTGGCGGACATCAGCCGCATGCCGTCGGTGATTTCCAAGCTGTTCGCCGTGCCGGCGATGCAGGACTACAACTACCGCGTGCTGCTGGACCGCGAGTCCCGCGTGGCGCCGCGCTACGAGGCCCCCGAGGGCCAGGTGCTGGTGCTGACCCTGCGTGACGGCGTGCTGCAGGGGCAGAAGGCCTTCGCGTCGGCCGAGTCGCTGCGCGCGGCGCTGGACGCGGTGCCGCCGGCGCCGTGATCGCCGCCGAGCTGCTGTCCGACACCAGCCTGGGGCTGGGCTGGGCGATCTACGTCCCGGCCCTGGCCTGGGCGGTGATGCGCGCGCCGTGGCTGGAGTTGTTCAGCGACTTCCGGCGCCAGCACCTGCTGTTCGGCACGGTGCTGGCGCTGTTCCTGTTGTGGATGGTGCGGCGTGACTTCGATTCCGGGGTCTCCTACCACTTCATCGGCATGACGGCGGTGACGCTGCTGCTGGACTGGCCCCTGGCGGTGCTGGGTGGTCTCGTTGCACAGCTCGGTTTGCTGGCGCTGGGGCGCCAGGACGTTGCGGCGATGGGCATCAACGGGGCGCTGCTGGTGCTGTTGCCGGTGCTGGTGACGGAGCTGTGCGCGAAGTGGGTGGAACACTTCCAGCCGCGCAACCTGTTCGTCTACATCTTCTGCTGCGGGTTCTTTCCCGCGGCGCTGGCGGCTCTGCTCTGCACCTTGGTGGGGCTGGGGCTGCTGTTCATCGATGGCATCTTCCCGATGCCGCCCTGGCTGGAGGACTTCGTCGGCTACCTGTGGCTGGTGATGTTCCCGGAGGCCTTCATCAACGGTACGGCGGTGACGGCGCTGGTGGTGTTCTGCCCCGAGTGGCTGGAAACCTTCAACCGCACGCGCTACCTGCAGGCGCCCTGGAAGGACGACGACAGGAGCTGAATGGCGCTGGATTCACTGCCCCGATGATCGGCACCGATTGACGCCGATCAAGGTCGGGCGACCTGGCGCGCGCGGATGATCCCCCGGTCACTTCGAACGAGGATGCAACCATGGGTGTTCACGATTGGGCGCGCGCCGCGCTGGCGCAGGTGCTGGAGCAGGGCGGTGGCAAGGGCTTCGACGAGGCGCTGGCCTTGCGGGCGCTGCTGAGTGCGGTGGTGGAGCGCAGCAAGGGCGTGCGCTCGCAGGAGGACCTGGCGGCGGAGCTGATGTTCCTGGCGGACAACCTGGATGACGGGCGGGACTACGCCTTCATGCGCCCCTGAGGGCGCATGGGATCAGTGACGGTCAGGGAGGTCACCGGAGAACAGTTCGTCCTCAAGGTTGTCACCGGGGATGGCGTGCTCTTCGGCGGCCCAGGCGCCCAGGTCGATCAGCTTGCAGCGGTGGGAGCAGAAGGGCCGGTTGGGGCTGTGCGGGCCCCATTCGACGGGCGCTCCGCAGGTGGGGCATTCAACGGTCATGGGTTGGCTCATGGCTGGCCTCCTCGCAGTGTCAGATAGAAGGCGTGCAGTCGTTCGACTTCGGTGCGCATCCAGGCCAGGTCCCGGTCATTCAGCAGCACGTCGTGGGCGGCAGCCAGGCGCTTGTCCCGGTCGGTCTGGGCCTTGAGGATGGCCTGGACCTGTTCCTCGGAGACGCCATCACGGGCCATGGTGCGCTGCACTTGCAGGGCCTCGGGGACGTCCACCACCAGCACGCGCTGGGTCATGCGGTGCTGCCCGGACTCGATGAGCAGCGGCGAAACCAGGATGGCGTAGGGGGACTTGGCCTCGGCCAGGTTGCTGGCGATCTCCTGGTTGATCAGCGGATGCAGCAGGTTTTCCAGCCAGCGGCGTTCCTCCGGGTGCTGGAAGATGTGCTGGCGCAGGGCGGCGCGGTCGAGCTGCCCGTCGGCCAGGAGGACGCCTTCGCCGAAATGCTCGGCGATGCGAGCCAGGGCAGGGCGGCCGGGCTCCACCACCCAGCGGGCGGCGTGATCGGCATCCACCATGTGGACGCCCAGGGCGTTGAAGTGAGCGGCAGCGGCACTCTTGCCGCTGCCGATGCCGCCTGTGAGGCCAAGAATCCAGGGTGTGGTCATTTGAAACCGGCGAACTGCAGATAGGTCCCGGTTATTTGATCACCCCAGAGCAATGCGATCCAGCCGGCAATTGCCAGGTAGGGGCCGAAGGGAATGGGCGTGCCGCTGTCGGCATCGCGCAGCTTGAGGATGATGATCCCCAGTACCGCGCCGACCAGAGACGACAGCAGGATGGTCAGTGGCAGCACCTGCCAGCCACCCCAGGCGCCGAGCATGGCCAGCAGCTTGAAGTCGCCATAGCCCATGCCTTCCTTGCCGGTCACCAGCTTGAACACCCAGTACACGCTCCACAGGCTCAGGTAGCCGCCTACCGCGCCCCAGAGGGCATCCTCCAGCCCGGTGAACAGCCCCTGGCTGTTGACGATCAGCCCGAGCCAGAGCAGCGGCAGCACCAGGGAGTCGGGGAGCAGCTGGTGGTCGATGTCGATCATGCTCATCGCCAGCAAACCCCAGGTCAGCACCAGGAAGGCGCCCGCCTGCCAGGTGAAGCCGAAGTGCCAGGCGACGTAGGCGGAAAGCAGCCCGCAGGCCAGTTCCACCAGCGGGTAGCGCTTCTTGATCGGTGCCTTGCACGACGAACACTTGCCGCCCAGGGCCAGCCAGCTCACCACCGGGATGTTCTCCCAGGCCTTGATCTCGTGCTGGCAATGGGGGCAGCGGGAGTTCGGCAGAACCAGGTTGAACGTCTCGCCCGGCGGCTCCGGCGGCAACTCCAGAGCCTCGCGGGCCTGGATCTTCCAGTCGCGGAACATCATCACCGGCAAGCGGTAAATGACCACGTTGAGGAAACTGCCGACCAAGAGACCGAGGAGGAATACGCAGGAAACAAAGGCCGGCAAGTTGCCGGCCAGGAAGTCGAGAACGGTCACTTAGCCTACTACCGAGCCGAGCTGGAAGATGGGGAGGTACATCGCGATGATCAGGCCGCCGACCAGTACGCCCAGAACTGCCATGATCAGGGGCTCCATCAGCGTCGTCAGGTTATCGACAGCATTGTCCACTTCTTCCTCATAGAACGAGGCGACCTTGTCGAGCATGGTATCCAGCGCGCCAGACTCTTCACCGATCGAAGTCATCTGGATGGCCATCGCTGGGAACACACCGGTGGTCCGCATCGAGAAGTTGAGCTGCATGCCGGTGGAAACGTCCTGCTTGATCTTGTTCACCGCCTCTTTGAAGACCACGTTGCCGGTTGCACCGGAGACCGAGTCAAGCGCTTCCACCAAAGGCACACCTGCTGCGAAAGTGGTGGACAGAGTACGGGCATAGCGTGCTACGGCGGACTTGTAGAGGATGTCGCCCACGATGGGGAGCTTGAGTACCCCTCTGTCGACGCCGTCTCTAAATTTCTTGGAGCGCCTGTGCAGTTCACGAATGCTGAAGGATGTTCCGAAAATGGCAATTAAGACCACGAACCACCAAGTTTGAAGGAACTCGGAAAGATGGATAACCATCATTGTGAAGGCTGGCAGCTCAGCTCCGAAACCTGCAAAAACGGCTTGAAATTGAGGCACAACCTTAATAAGTAAGATGGCAGAAACGATTAAGGCAACAATGACGACTGCGATGGGGTATGTCATCGCCTTCTTAATTTTAGCCTTCAGGGACTCGGTCTTTTCCTTGTACGTGGCCACTCGATCCAAAAGACTTTCTAATGCCCCAGATTGCTCTCCGGAATCTACGAGGTTGCAGTACAGCTCGTCGAAATAAAGAGGCTTTTTTCTCAGAGAGTTCGCAAAGCTATTTCCTGCTGCAACCTCTTGCTTGACCTCTTCAACCAGTTTGCGCATGTTCTGGTTGTCGACACCCTCGCCAATGATGTCAAAACTCTGAAGCAGGGGAACGCCTGCTTTCATCATTGTCGCCATTTGACGGGTAAAAAGCGCAATATCAAGCGGCTTGATTTTCTTGCCTTGGCCAAACAGCGAGGCACCTTTCTTCTTGACTTTGGTCGGATTGATCCCCTGCTTGCGCAACTGTGCCTTCACCAAGGATGGGTTGATACCGCTCATGTCCCCTTTGACCTTAGCGCCTTTCTTGTCGGTGCCTTCCCAGCTGAATAGGCTGGTTTTTAAAGCTTTTTCCGCCATTGGTTAATCCTTGGTGACGCGGTTGACTTCCTCGAGACTCGTCACGCCTTGAATGGCTTTCAAGAGGCCTGACGTGCGCAGGTCGTTGAAGCCATCTTTTCGCATCTGAGCCGCGATATCGATGGAGTTGCCTTCCTCCATGATAATGCGTTGCAGGGCCGGGGTGTTTTTAACCACTTCATAAATACCCACCCTTCCCTTGTAGCCGCCTTTGCAGCTATCGCAACCGACGGGGCCATAGAGTTTGAAGGTGCCGATTTTTTCTTCCGGAAAGCCTTCCTTGAGGAGTGTGTCGCGTGGGACCTCCACTTCCTTCTTGCATACACCGCACAGCTTGCGCGCGAGGCGCTGGGCGATGATCAGGTTGACTGCCGTAGCAATGTTAAAGGCTGGAACCCCCATGTTGCGCAAACGCGTCAGTGTTTCGGCAGCACTGTTGGTGTGGAGGGTTGACATCACCATATGGCCGGTTTGTGCAGCCTTGATCGCGATTTCCGCCGTCTCTAGGTCTCGGATCTCACCCACCATGATCACGTCGGGGTCCTGGCGGAGGAAGGCACGAAGGGCTTGCGAGAAGTCCATGCCCTGTCGTGGGTTTACGTTGACTTGGTTGATACCTTCCAGGTTGATTTCGACGGGGTCTTCGGCTGTCGAGATGTTGATGTCGACTGTGTTGAGAATGTTCAGGCCGGTATAGAGAGACACGGTTTTACCGGATCCAGTTGGGCCGGTCACCAGAATCATGCCTTGTGGTTGCTTCAAGGCATTGAGGTAGAGCTCTTTCTGCGACTCCTCATACCCCAGTGCGTCGATGCCCATCTGGGCGCTGGAGGGGTCCAGGATTCGCATAACGATCTTCTCACCCCACAGCGTGGGCAAGGTGTTGACGCGAAAGTCGATGGCCTTGGTTTTGGATATCTTCATCTTGATCCGGCCGTCCTGCGGTTTGCGACGCTCGGAGATATCCAGGGACGCCATCACCTTGAGGCGTGCGGAGATGCGACTGGCCAACTGAATCGGCGGCCGGGCGACTTCATGCAGTACGCCATCGGTACGGAAACGGACGCGGTAAGCCTTCTCATAAGGCTCGAAGTGCAGGTCGGACGAGCCGCCCTTGATGGCGTCCAGCAGCATCTTGTTGACGAACCGCACGACGGGCGCATCGTCAGCTTCAGCGCCTGTTCCCTTGTCATCCTTGTCTTCGTCGACACTTTCGATGTCCACGCCATCGAGGTCGACATCGCCGAGGTCCTCCATACCGCTATTTGCAGAGTCGAAGAATTTCTCAATGGCTTCGCCGAGTTTGTCGTCTTCCACCAGGATGGCTTCGGTGGTGAGACCGGTACTGAATTGCACATCGGTAACAGCTTGATGGTTGGTCGGATCCGAGACGCCGATAAAAAGTTTATTGCCTCTGCGCCATAGAGGAAGGACACGGTGCTGGCGGATCAGCTTTTCGCTGATCAGATCCTTAGGTTGCGACTCCTTGTCAACAGCACTCAGATCAAGGAACGCAACGCCGAACTGTTCAGCCGCAATTTCTGCTAACGGGCGGCTCTTGACCAGCTTGTTCTGGACGATGTACGTCACCAGCGACATCTTGTTGCGCAGGGCCTGCTGCTGAGCCTGTTGGGCATTTTTCTCGTCGAGCAGGTTGGCAATCACAATCTGGCGAGCCAGGCCGGTGAGGGAAATTGAGTCACTCATCAAGCATCGTCCGTTTGGCAAGTGTGAAGGGCTTCAGAATCATACAAGCATAAACAAACAAGGCACCCGAAGGTGCCTTGTTTGAACTGATCAATGATCAGTTGCAGCCGCGGGGACGGAAATCTACCGGAGCGGTGGAGGCGCAGGTCCAGGTACCATCTGTATTACGTTGGAGAGTATGAACCGCAGAAGGGCTGCGAAGAATCGGGCTGGCTTGGCCGTTGAAGGTGAAGGTCAGGGTGCCGGAGCCGTCATCCTCGAAGTCGGCAGCAATGCTACCCAGGGGGCTGGCGCTAATGCTGGTGCCCAGAAGGCCGAGGCTGGATACCGAGGCGCCCGCCAGGCCACGCGCAAAGCCGTCCTCGACAGCGGTTTTCAGCGGAGCAATGGCCTGCAGGCCGGTATTGGCTTCGGCACGAGCGATGTAGTTGCGGTAGGCCGGGATGGCGATGGCAGCCAGGATGCCGATGATGGCGACAACGATCATCAGTTCGATCAGGGTGAAGCCTTTTTGAGCTTTCATTCGTGTTTCTCCGAGGTAGATGTTTACGACTGCGTTGGCAGCTGACATGCTCTCAAGCAAGAGTCTTGCCAACTTTTTGTGTCGCACTCTGTAGGGCGGTGCCGGGAGGAGGTGGGGTAAAAGCTGACAAAAAACGTCAATGAGTTGCCAAGAATGCCTAGGCCAAACGTTCTGCGAGTTTTCTCCTTTGTTCTGGTGATGCTTGCGATCTCCTTCAGCAATCCGCTTCACCTTTTCCCTTTGCTCAACTACATCGAAGAACTCATCGCTGCATGCTCCGTTGTGGCCGGAGCGGCTTGGCTGATGTGGTGTCATCGTGAGTACCGGTTCTCCCTGGGTTCCGCCCTGTGGCTCGCCTTGGGTGGACTGTTTCTGGCCTCTGCATTGATTCAGCCAGCCACTTTCGCATCTGGGAAGCTTGCCTACCTTCTCTATTGGTTCATTGGGGCGCTGGCTTTGATCGTGGGCGAGCAACTGGATTGGTCCGATTGGCGTACTGCTGATCGGCTGGCCTGGGTGTTGTTTGTTTGTGCAGTGTTCGGAGCTGTCATGGGGGGGCTCCGGCATTTCGGTCTTCTGTGGAGTGGATTCGACGCTTTGGTGCCCAAGGTTCAGTCGGAGCGAATGATTGGCCTCATCGGGCAGAGTAACTACTTCGGATTTCTCTGTCTGATGGGGGGGCTGTCCGGAGCATGGCTGTACCATCGGCGTGCCATCAATACGCTTGCTCTGGCCGTTGGTATGGTGCTCTGTATCTGTGGACTTCTGATGTCCGGATCAAGGTCAGCCTTGTTGGGGTGGTTTTGCCTTGTGGTTCTTTTGTGGTTGAGAGGGCAGGCGCGGGGGCGGTACTGCATCGTGCTGACTTGTGGCCTGCTTTCTACGCTTGTGCTGATGCCGGCTATGCCTGGGCTGCTCCAGTGGTTGGCTCAGTTTGTACCGGAAGGAGTTCTGGATGGCCGTATGCAGGCCATCGGGCAGCGCGGAATCGACAGTCCGGCGCGACTGACGGAATGGAAAATCGCATTTGACGTCTGGAAGGAAAATCCTTGGTTTGGCGTCGGGATTGGCAACTACTCGCATGCTGCATTTACAGAGCATGTCGCTGAGGGTGTAAGTTCAGGTGCTGGTCTGTTCACGCACAGTCATAACGTGTTTTTGCAGTTGCTGGTTGAGTTGGGTGTGCTGGGTGGTATTTGGTGTCTGGCGTTTGGTGCGTTCTTCTGCTTTTCGGCCTGGCGCGCCCTGAAATGGGAACAGAACCTACTGCCGATTTCGGTTCTTCTGATATTTGCAATCTATAGCCTCTTCGAGTTTCCTCTTTGGATAATGACCTTCCTGGTTCTCAACCTTCTGCTGATGGGAAGTCTGCCTAGTCCGGGAGTAACGTTGAAGCTACGTCTGAGCAAGCTTTTTTCCGCCGTTCTTGGCTTTGTGCTGTTTGTGATGGTTGCCGTTTATGTGCCTTTGGTAGAGCGGTTTTATTGGTCATTCATCCAGTATCTCGTTCGCGCGCCAGTGAAGATTGAGGAGTACAACTTCATGAGTGCCATGATGAAAGACCCTTTGATGGAGTCGACGGGCTACATCGTTTATTTTGCCAATTTTCAGGTTTCTAAAAAGACAGCGATCCAGGAGCGGGAAGTTCTAGAAAGATTTCAGCGCTATGTGCCATACCCTCCGCTTATGGCCCGACTGGCTATTCTGCAAGTTGCTACTGGGGATGTAGATGCAGGAAAGAGAACTGTGCAAGACAGTCGGGTGTATTATGGAAGCTCAGGTATTGAAGCTTTCATGTACAACTCGCTTGATGAAGCGAAAGCAGCCTTCCCTGAAGTGGATTTCTCTGTTCTCTTCCAAAAATGAGCAAGTTGCCTGCTTTGCGTCTGAATGCTAAATTCCGCCCCGCCGCCGGGATAGCTCAGTAGGTAGAGCAGCGCACTCGTAACGCGAAGGTCGCAGGTTCGATTCCTGTTTCCGGCACCAGCTCAACAAAAAGCCCCGCGATCGCGGGGCTTTTTGCTTTCTGGCGGTTGGCCCTTAGAGGCTGAGCCGCATGGACAGGTCCACCGCCCGGACATCCTTGGTCAGGGTGCCGATGGAGATGTAGTCGACTCCCGTCTCGGCGATGGTGCGCAGGGTGGTGTCGTTGATGCCGCCGGAGGCTTCCAGCTTGGCGCGGCCGGCGGTCAGGGTGACGGCGGTGCGCATGTCGTCGAGGCTCAGCTCGTCCAGCATGATGATGTCGGCACCGGCATCCAGCGCCTGTTGCAGTTCGTCCAGGTTTTCCACCTCCACTTCAACCGGCTTGCCGGGGGCGATGTGGTGGGCGGCGTTGATGGCCTGGGTGATTCCGCCGCAGGCGGCGATGTGGTTTTCCTTGATCAGGAACGCGTCGTACAGGCCGATCCGATGGTTATGCCCGCCGCCGCAGGTGACGGCGTACTTCTGCGCAAGGCGCAGGCCGGGCAGGGTCTTGCGGGTATCCAGCAGCTTCACCGAGGTGCCTTTCACCAGCTCCACATAGTGAGCGACGCGGGTGGCGACGCCGGAGAGGCATTGGAGGAAGTTCAGCGCACTGCGCTCACCACTGAGCAGTGCCCGCGCCGGGCCTTCCAGGTGGAAGAGGGGCTGGTTGGGCTGGACGCGATCACCGTCCGCCACCTGCCAGTGCACGGCCACGCGAGGGTCGAGTTGGCGGAATACCGCGTCGACCCACGCGGTCCCAGCAATCACAGCGGCTTCGCGGGTGATCACCGTGGCATGGGCGAGGCGTTCCTCGGGGATGAGCTGGGCGGTGATGTCGCCGCTGCCGATGTCCTCGGTCAGTGCGCGCCGTACGTTGGCTTCGATTTCCGCGCTCAGGTCGGCAAGGGTCAGGTTGGGCATGGGAGGCTCCGCTGCGAGATGGCGCGATTATAGAGGCCGGCGGACCGCCGGTGCAGCGGCGGTGGTAACGGTCGCTGGCTTTCTGCTAGATATTCAGAACGGCACCGGCTGTCAGCCGCGTGCCTACAAGGGTTGGGTTCTGTGTGACATGCGTCATAACTGCAGGAAGTGTCCCCTTGGTTGCGGAACGAGTATCCCTATAATGAGTCTGAATTTCTCTATTTGACGCCAGAGGCTTGACGTTGAAGTGATCCTTCAACGTAGCTGAGCAGTCCGAATCCCCTGTCCCAGGTGGTCGGCTGCGGGAGACTCGCTATGCAGACCGACGCGAACGTGGTGCCTCTCAAGGGCGCCTCCGAGCAAACGCCAACTTCGCCGGTAGGAAGGCTGCCCGTGGCACTCATCCAGGTGCGCGACAAGGCTGCACAACAGCTCAAGCAAGCGCTGCAGGCGCTGTTCGACAACGCGGACGACACCCTCTTCCAGATGGCCGACCGCGCGACCAGCAACGCCGAGCAGAATGCATTCTTCGAAGCCATGCGCGACCTGCGCCTCAAGCGCAAGAGCATCGAGCGTGGCTTCCTGCAAAAGGTCTTCGAGACTTTCTCCAACCTCAACCAGTACGAGATCGGCCGCGCGCCGCAGCTCGACGCGGTGTCGTTCGAGAGCCTGAGCCTGGTCCAGAACGACGACCTCGAAGAGTCCGTCGCCCAGGACACCATGGTGTCCAAGGTGATGAGCCGTGACGCTGTGGCCCTCGGCCACCTCACCACCCGCATCAATACCCTCGTCAGCAAGAAGATCGACGACCGTACCAACCCGCTCGGCCCGCGCGCCCTGTGCGAGGCCTTCCTCGACGCCTGCCGCAGCCTGGGCGTGGAGATCAAGGTCAAGCTGATCATCTTCAAGCTGTTCGACAAGTACGTGCTGACTGAACTGGACCAGCTCTACGCGGAAGCCAACCAGTTGCTGATCACCGCCGGCGTGCTGCCGGAGCTGAAGTCTGCGCCCCCGGCCCGCCGTCCCCAAGGCCGCGCCCCGGGCACTGCGCGTTCCGCCGTTGCTGGCGGGGATGCCGCCGGTGTCGTCGCCGACATGGCCAGCGAAGAGGTCCAGGAAGTCTTCGGCGCCCTGCAGGCCCTGCTCTCCGAAGTGCGTGGCAGCGGGCTGCCCCGCCGTGAGGTGCCGGCCGATGCCGTGCCCATCACCAGCAACGACCTCATGCGCCTGCTGTCGCACCTGCAGCAGCACCTGTCCGTACAGAAAGTGGACGACATCGACGTCCGCTTCCAGCTGGACAGCCTGCTCACCCGCGCCAGCGCCAAGAGCGGCCGTTCCCGTGTAGTCGGTCAGGTGGATGACGACGTCATCAACCTGGTGTCGATGCTCTTCGAATTCATCCTCGACGACCGCTCCCTGCCGGATTCGCTCAAGGCCCTCATCGGCCGCCTGCAGATCCCGATGCTCAAGGTCGCCGTGCTGGACAAGACCTTCTTCAGCCGCGGCAGCCACCCAGCGCGCCGCCTGCTCAACGAGATCGCCTCGGCCGCCATGGGCTGGAGCGAGCAGGACGACCTCCAGCGCGACGTGCTCTACCAGCGCATCGAACAGGTGGTGCTGCGCCTGCTGAACGATTTCGTCGACGATCCGGGCATCTTCTCCGACCTGCTGTCCGACTTCCTCGCCTATACCGGCGACGAGCGCCGCCGCAGCGAGTTGCTGGAACAGCGCACCCGTGACGCCGAAGAAGGCCGCGCCAAGGCCGAGCTGGCTCGCCAGCAGGTGGAGCAGGCCCTCAACGAGCGCCTGCTGGGCCGTACCCTGCCCGAAGTGGTGGTGCGCCTGCTGCAGGAAGCCTGGAGCAAGGTGATGCTGCTCACCTGCCTCAAGCACGGTGCCGAGTCCGAAGAGTGGCGCGCCACCCTGGCCACCATGGACGACCTGATCTGGAGCGTGGAGCCCCACGAGGCGCCCGAGGCCCGCATGCGCCTGCTGGAACTGGTGCCCGGCCTGCTCAAGTCGCTGCGCGAAGGGCTGACCAGCGCCGCCTTCGACCCGTTCTCCACCAGCGAATTCTTCAGCCAGCTGGAATCCCTGCATGTCCAGGCCTTCCAGCGCTTCAAACGCCCCGAGCCGGAGCCGGTGGTGGCCGACGTCGCCGAACCCGATGCGCCGATAGCCGCAGATGCCGCCCTGGTCGTGGACCTGCCCGAACTGGAGCTGGAAGCCGCTGCAGAAGCGCCGGCCATGGTCGAGGTGGTGGAAGAGATCATCCTGCTGGCGCCCGGCGAAAGCCGCGCGCCCGAGCCGGAAGCCTCGCTGCCCGAGGGCGACGAGGCCCTGGACCAGGTGGACAACCTGCGTGTCGGCAGTTGGGTCGAGTTCCAGGAAGACGAGGACCACAAGGTCCGCTGCAAGCTGGCGGCGATCATCAAGCCCACCGGCAAGTACATCTTCGTCAACCGCACCGGCATGAAGGTGCTGGAGAAGACCCGCATGGGCCTGGCCGTGGAGTTCCGCCGTGGCGCCATCCGCCTGCTGGACGACGCCCTGCTGTTCGACCGGGCCCTGGAATCGGTGATCGGCAACCTGCGCAAGCTCAAGGGCGCCTGATCCAGGCGCTTCACCCAGGACGCCCGGCCCCGGCCGGGCGTCTGCGTTTCCGGGCCTTGGCCCGGGCAGCAGGCTGCTCTAGAGTGTCGGCGGATCAAGGAGCCGCCATGCAACCGGACATCGCCACCGGCTGGTGTGAAGACGCCCGCCACTGCCCCTCGCCCAACTTCAATGCCCGTCCGCACGGGGAGATCTCCCTGCTGGTCATTCACAACATCAGCCTGCCCCCGGGCCAGTTCGGCACTGGCAAGGTGGTGGAGTTCTTCCAGAACCGCCTGGACGCCGACGAGCATCCCTACTTCGCCGGCATCGCCGACATGCAGGTGTCCGCACACTTCCTCATCGAGCGCGACGGCCGGGTGACCCAGTTCGTCTCCTGCCTCGACCGCGCCTGGCACGCCGGCAAGTCCTCTTTCGAAGGTCGCGAGAACTGCAACGACTTTTCCCTGGGCATCGAACTGGAGGGCACCGACGACCTGCCCTACAGCGATGCCCAGTACGACGCCCTGGGCCGCCTGGCCCGTGGTTTGCTACGTGCCTACCCCGCCATAACCCCCGAGCGGGTCTGCGGCCACAGCGACATCGCCCCCGTGCGCAAGACAGACCCAGGGCCCGCTTTCGACTGGGCGCGGTTGCGCGCCAGCCTGCTGCATAAGGAGATGACCCCATGAGCTTCCTGGTACTGCTGCTGGTGCTGTGGATCGAGAAACTCTCCAACTGGCGCCAGCGCCTGCAACGGGACAGTGCCTGGCTGCGGCAGCTGGATGGCGCCGCCGCCAGCCGCCCCCTGGCGGGGCGGCCCTGGCTGGCGCTGGGGATCTGGGTGGTGCTGCCGCTGGTGGCGCTGGCCCTGCTGCTGACCCTGCTGCAGCCCCTGGCCTATGGCTGGCTGGCCCTGCCGGTGCACCTGCTGGTGGTGGTCTTCGCCCTTGGCCGTGGCGATGTCCAGGCCGACCTCGGCTCCTTCCGCGACGCCTGGCGCCGGGGCGATACCCAGGGTGCCCTGCATGTCGCCGAGCGCGATCTGGGCCTGCGGGTGGAGGAGGGCGACGACCTGCTGATGCGGGTGCAGGAGTATCTGGTCTGGCAGGCCTACCAGAGCTTCTTCGCGGTGATCTTCTGGTACTTCCTGCTGGGCCCGGTGGCGGCCCTGGCCTACCGCCTGCTGGCCCTGGCCGAGGAGCGCGCCGCGTCCCCCGCCATCCGCGAGCAGGCCCGCCAGGTGCGGCATGCCTTCGACTGGGTACCGGTGCGGGTGCTGGCGGCCAGCTTCTCCCTGGTGGGCAACTTCGTCGCCGTCAGCCGCGTGCTGCTGCACGAGTTGCTCAACTGGGAGATGTCCGCCGAGCGTTTCGTGGTGATCGCCGGGCGTGCTGCCGGCGAGCTGCCCGAGTCCAGCGCGGGCGAGGAGGGCGTGGCCAGCCTGGACGCCCTGTGGCACCTGCTGGTCCGTTCCGCCGTGCTCTGGTACGCGGGTTTCGCCCTGTGGACGCTGTTCTTCTGACGGCGCCTTTCGCGTTGATCTGTAGCCGTTCTTAACCTTAAGTTACAGAAACCCTCGCCGATATCAGGTACACAGGGCCTGCGTCGAGTGAGGGTCTTTTGTGATATCCGTCACTTTTATCGCCGGGCATAGGACGCCCTGATCGGTCTGCCGCAGGTCGGGCGATAGGGGACGGCATGCTGTCACCGTGCCATCCTGATTCCGTCCAAGACGCCGCATAACAATAAATAAGCAAGCCAGGAGACGTCGTGTGAAGACTCTGCTGTATCCGGCCATCGCGCTGATGAATCGCCTCAGCTTCGGCATGAAGTTCAGTCTGATCAGCGTGCTTTTCTTCCTGCCGATGATCGTCACCAACTACTTCCTCGTTCGCGAGTCCTACGAGCAGTTCGTCAGCACCCGCAACGAACTGCAGAGTCTGGACCTGCTGCACGCCAGCCAGGGCCTGCGGCGCAACCTGGAAAGCCTCAACGACCTGGTGCTGATCAACTCCCTGATCGGCCAGTCCGGCCAGGCGGGCGACCTCGACAGCCGCGTCACCCGCGTGGAACAGGACGTGCTCGCGGCCCTCAAGGCGCTTCAGCCGGTCACCACCGACGCCGAGCAGGTCACCGAGTTCAACACCAAGCGCGACGAAATGCTCAACGCCCTCCAGGCCGCGCAGAAGGAAACCTCCCTGCAGAGCAAGAGCGCGATGATCGAGAAGCTCCTCGGCAATGCCCAGGTCTTCATCAAGCTGGTCGCCAGCCAGGCCGGCCTCAGCCAGGACAGCCAGCGCGATGTGCGCCAGGTGGCCGAGCTGATCACCAGCGTCACCCCCGATGTCACCGCCGGCATCAGCCAGGGGCGTGCCATCGGTTCCTATTCCCTGGGCCAGGGCTTCCTCAACTCCGCCGCCAGCACCAAGCTCGACGACCTGCTGCTGGACCTGGAGAAGCTCGGCAGCGAGTACGGCCTCAAGCTGCAGGACGCCCTCAGCGGCAACCCGCGCGCCCAGGCCGCCCTCAGCCAGCAGGCCGATGCCAGCCGTGCCACCCTCAAGGAGGCCGCCACCCTCTTCGAGGACCAGGTGATCATGGCCGATACCCTCGACACGCCTTGGGCCACCTTCTACGACCAGGTCAGCGCGCTGATGGACAAGACCTACGCGCTGAACGACGCCGCCCTGGAGTTCCTGCGCAGCGACCTGGACAAGCGCCTCGGCGAGAAGCGTGTCCAGACCATCCTGCTGGTGGTGGCGCTGGTGGGTGTCTTCCTCGCCATCGTCTACCTCTACAGCGGTTTCTACGTCTCCACCCGCACCACCCTCAAGCGCCTGGGCAAGGTGCTCGACCAGGTGGCCGCTGGCGACATGACCGTCAGCTTCCAGGCCGAAAGCCGCGACGAACTGGGCGAGCTGGGGCAGGTGTTCAACGGCACCGTGGCCAAGATCCATGACCTGATCCAGCTGGTCGGGCAGACCGTCTCGGAGGTCGAGCGCCAGGCCGGCCGCGTCCAGCAGGTGTCCGAGGAGAGCAACCTCGCCGTCGCCGGGCAGCGCAGCCAGATCGAGCAGGTCGCCACCGCCATGAACCAGATGTCCGCCACCGCCCAGGAAGTGGCGCGCAGCGCGGCGGCCGCCGTCGGCAGCGCCCACAGCGTCAACGAAGAGACCGTCAATGGCCGCAGCCTGGTGGAATCCCAGCTGGGCAGCATCGAACGCCTGGCCCACGAGATCGAGCAGTCGGTGAATGTCATCAACCAGCTGGCGTCCGACAGCGCCTCCATCAGCCGGGTGCTGGAAGTGATCAAGGGCATCGCCGAGCAGACCAACCTGCTGGCCCTCAACGCCGCCATCGAAGCCGCCCGTGCCGGCGAGCAGGGGCGCGGCTTTGCCGTGGTGGCCGACGAGGTGCGCACCCTCGCCAAGCGCACCCAGCAGTCCACCGAGGAGATCGAACAGATGATCGCCCGCCTGCAGGGCGGTGTCGGCGCGGCCGTGAAGGCGATGAACACCAGCCACCAGATGGCCGGCGGCACCGTCAACCAGTCCGGCCGCGTGCAGCAGGCGCTGGAGAACATCCTTGGCGCCGTGGGGATGATCGTCGACCAGAACCAGCAGATCGCCGCGGCTGCCGAGCAGCAGACCGCCGTCGCCCACGACATCGACCAGAACATCGTCGAGATCAACAGCGCCGGCGAACGCACCGCCCAAGGGGCCAGCCAGACCGAACAGGCCAGCCGTCAGCTGTCCGACCTGGTCGCGCAGCTCAAGCAGCTGATCGGCGCGTTCCGCGTCTGATCGTTAGCCGCAAGCAAAAGCCCGCCAATCGGCGGGCTTTTCGTTTGTTGGCCTAGGGGATAGGTCGTAGCCCGGGCTTCAGCCCGGGAACGGCGCCCAGCCGAACAGCTCGCAGGCATTCCGGCTGCTGGCCGCCGCCAGGGCATCCGGCGTCAGCCCCACCAGTTCGGCGAGGTTGGCGCAGATGGCCGGCAGGTATTCCGGGCTGTTGCGCTGGTGCGGATGCATGGCGGGCGCCATGTCCGGCGCATCGGTCTCCAGCACGATGGCGTCCAGGGGCAGGCGCGGCACCACCTTACGCAGGCGGTTGGCCTGGGGCCAGGTGGGGGCGCCGCCCAAGCCCAGGCGGAAGCCCAGCTTCAGGTATTCGCGGGCTTCCTCGTAGCTGCCGGCGAAGGCGTGGACGATGCCGCCCCGGGCAGGGCGGATGCGCTTGAGGGTTGCAATCACCGCCGCGTGGCTGCGGCGCACGTGCAGCAGGGCTGGCAGTTGCAGGTCGACGGCCAACGCCAGCTGCGCCTCGAACAGCGCCTGCTGGGCGTCGCGGTCGAGTTCGGGGAGGAAGTAGTCGAGGCCGATCTCGCCCACCGCACACAGCTTCGGGTGGCCGGCCAGGGCTTCCAGGCGCTGGCGCAGGGCCGCCAGGTGCTCGGGGCGGTGGTCGGCGAGGTAGATGGGGTGAAGGCCGAAGGCGGCGTACAGGTCCGGTTCGGTCTCGGCCAGGTGCCAGATGCGCGCCCAGTTGGCCTCGAACACCCCCATCAACACCTGACGCTCCACACCCAGCGCACGGGCGCGCTGCAGCACGGCCGGGCGGTCGGCATCGAACTCGGGGAAGTCCAGGTGGGTGTGGGTATCGATCAGCATGGCGGTCGGCTGCCTGGGGGCTGGCTGTCAGCCTAGCCCAGAGGCGCCGCCAGCGGGCGGCGCCTCCGTGCCGAGGGGGCGAGTCAGTGGTGTTCGCGGGTGGCGCGGAATTTCACGTCCGGCCAGCGTTCTTCCATCAGGCTGAGGTTCACGCGGGTAGGCGCCAGGTAGGTGAGGTGGCCGCCGCCGTCCACGGCGAGGTTCTCGAAGGCCTTGTCCTGGAACTCCTTGAGCTTCTTCTCGTCCTTGCACTCGATCCATCGTGCGGACCAGACGTTGATCGCCTCGTAGGCGCACTCGACCTTGTATTCCTCCTTCAGGCGGCTGGCGACCACGTCGAACTGCAGCACGCCGACGGCGCCAAGGATGATGTCGTTGTTGCGCTCGGGGAAGAACACCTGGGTGGCGCCTTCCTCGGCCAGCTCCTGCAGGCCCTGGCGCAGCTGCTTGGACTTCAGCGGGTCCTTCAGGCGCACGCGGCGGAACAGCTCCGGGGCGAAGTGCGGGATGCCGGTGAAGCCCAGGGCCTCGCCTTCGGTGAAGGTGTCGCCGATCTGGATGGTGCCGTGGTTGTGCAGGCCGATGATGTCGCCGGCGAAGGCCTCTTCCAGCTGCTCGCGCTCGCTGGAGAAGAAGGTCAGCGCGTCGGCGATCTTCACGTCCTTGCCCAGGCGCACGTGGCGCATCTTCATGCCCTTCTCGTACTTGCCCGAGCAGATGCGCATGAAGGCGATGCGGTCGCGGTGTTTCGGGTCCATGTTCGCCTGGATCTTGAACACGAAGCCGGAGAACTTCTCTTCGGTGGGTTCGACGTTGCGCTCGTGGGTGGCGCGGGGCAGCGGCTTGGGTGCCCAGTCGACGATGCAGTCGAGCACCTGGTCGACACCGAAGTTGCCCAGCGCGGTGCCGAAGAACACCGGGGTCATCTCGCCCTTGAGGAAGGCGTCCTTCTCGAAGACGTGGCAGGCGCCCTGCACCAGCTCCAGCTCTTCGAGGAAGTTGTCGTAGAGGTCGCCCAGGTGCGCGCGGGCCTCGTCGGAGTCCAGCTTCTCGATGACCTTGGTCTCGATGCGCTCATGACCGTGGCCCGGCACGTAGACGATGATCTTGTCCTCGGCCAGGTGGTACACGCCCTTGAAGTCCTTGTAGCAGCCGATCGGCCAGGTGATGGGCGCGGCCTTGATCTTCAGCACCGCCTCGATCTCGTCGAGCAGCTCGATGGGGTCGCGGATGTCGCGGTCCAGCTTGTTGATGAAGCTGACGATGGGCGTGTCGCGCAGGCGGCAGACTTCCATCAGCGCGATGGTGCGCGGCTCGACGCCCTTGCCGCCGTCGAGGACCATCAGCGCCGAGTCCACCGCGGTCAGGGTGCGGTAGGTGTCTTCGGAGAAGTCTTCGTGGCCGGGAGTGTCGAGCAGGTTGATCATGTGCTCGCGGTAGGGGAACTGCATCACCGAGGTGGTGATGGAGATGCCGCGCTGCTTCTCCATCTCCATCCAGTCGGAGGTGGCGTGACGGTCGGACTTTCGCGACTTCACGGTGCCGGCGACGGCAATCGCCTTGCCCATCAGCAGCAGCTTCTCGGTGATGGTGGTCTTACCGGCGTCCGGGTGGGAAATGATGGCGAAGGTGCGGCGTTTGGCGACTTCGGCGGCCTGGATGGTCATGGGTGCTTGCCTGGCTAGAAACGAGGGCGGGCAGGGAGCCCGGAAAAGCGCGGGATTATAGCGGATCGCCGGCTTCAGTAGAGGCCGGCGATCCGGTGTGCAGGGCTAGTGTTCGCCTTGCTCGCCGCGTGGCGCCTGGCCGGGGTAGATCCAGCGCACCAGCGAGCCGATCGACAGGCCCTGTACCAGGATCGACACCAGCACCACGATGTAGGTCAGGGTCAGCAGCAGGTCGCGCTCCTCGCCCGGCGGCAGCGACAGCGCCAGGGCCACCGACACACCGCCGCGCAGGCCGCACCAGGTGAGGATGCGGATCGCGCCACGGGGCACCTGGCGACGGCCCAGGGCCTTCTGCCGCAGCAGGACGATGGCCGGTGCCAGGGTCAGCAGGCGCGACAGCTGCACCGACGCGCCCAGGGCCATGGCCGCCGCCACGTGCAGCCAGCTCAGCGGCAGCAACAGCAGCTCCAGGCCGATCAGCGCGAACAGCAGGGCGTTGAGGATCTCGTCGATCAGCTCCCAGAACTTGTCCAGGTAGCGGCGGGTCTCGTCCGACATGGCCAGGGTGCGGCCGTGGTTGCCGATGATCAGGCCCGCCACCACCATCGCCAGCGGCGCCGACACGTGCAGGTGGTTGGCCAGCGCCGCGCCACCGATCACCAGCGCCAGGGTCAGCATCACCTCCACCTGGTACTGGTCGATGCTGCGCATCATCAGGAACACCCCATAGCCCAGGGCCGCGCCGAACAGCACGCCGCCCACTGCCTCGTGCAGGAACATCCCGGCCACGCCGGCCACCGTGGGCGCCTCGCCCAGGTTCAGCACGCTCAGCAGGATGGCGAACACCACCACCGCCGTACCGTCGTTGAACAGCGACTCGCCGACGATGGTGGTCGCCAGCGGCTTCGGCGCCCCGGCCGACTTGAGGATGCCCAGCACCGCGATGGGGTCGGTGGGGGAGATCAGCGCACCGAACAGCAGGCAATAGATGAAGTCCACGTGCCAGCCGAATAGCCCGAAGCTGTAGTACGCCAGCAGCGCCACCGCGAGGGTGGACACCAGCACCCCGGCGGTGGCCAGCAGGCCGATGGGCCACTTGTAGCTGTGCAGGTCGCGCAGGTCCACGTGCAGCGCACCGGCGAACAGCAGCGCGGGGAGGAACCAGGTCATCAGCACCGAGGAGAAGTCGATGCGCCGCAGCAGCTCGCGGGACTCCTCGTGGAGGATCGGGTAGCCCAGCTCGGACAGGCCGATTGCGATGGCCGAGAACAGCAGCGCCGTGGCCATGATGCCGATGGTCGGCGGCAGCCGGGTGAAGCGGTAGTTGAGGTAGGTGATGAAGGTGGTGAAGACGATGAAGCTGGCGGCGAGATCGAGCATGCGACTCCTTCGTGTGGGCCTGTCCATGGGGGAAGTCGGGAAGGATACGGAACGCGTTCCGCCAGGCCAACGCAAAATCCGTGAAGGGGCTCAAGAACGCGGTTTTGTGCAGCATTCCGGACGCTTCGTTGAGGATAAAAAACAATCAACCACGCAAGCGACAATCGGATGCGAAACGGCGGCATTTTCTGGTTGCCATGTAGGACATGCAGTCCTAAAGTGCGCGCCCGAACGTCCATGCTGGAAACGATCCATCCGGCTCAAGTACTGACGACGAGAGGTTACCGGCGCCCTTGCCCGGTACCGGTGATGCTCGGCGACATGCCTTGGGAAGTAGGCGAACCAAAGTGGGGAAACTGTCAGGCGTTCGCGGTTTCGTATGTCACGAAACCACTCCACCTTTTCAGAACCGTTCAGCCATTTGGAGTCCCTAGCATGTCGATCAAGGTCGAAGACTATTTCGCACCCGCCACTTTCCAGCGCATGAAGGCCTTTGCCGATCAGCACGAGACCC
Source organism: Pseudomonas sp. SLBN-26 (assembly GCF_006715895.1). NCBI lineage: Bacteria > Pseudomonadati > Pseudomonadota > Gammaproteobacteria > Pseudomonadales > Pseudomonadaceae > Pseudomonas > Pseudomonas sp. SLBN-26. Next base: position 3,207,109 of record NZ_VFOB01000001.1, on the reverse strand, counting down.
CCTTCGTGGTGATCGACAAGCAGACCATCGCCGACTCCTACGACCAGCTGGTCAGCTGCTTCCCCTTCGCCAAGATCTACTACGCGGTGAAGGCCAACCCGGCCACCGAAATCACCGAGCTGCTGCGCGAGAAGGGCTCCAACTTCGACATCGCCTCCATCTATGAGCTGGACAAGGTGATGAAGACCGGCGTCGGCCCGGAGCGCATCAGCTACGGCAACACCATCAAGAAAGCCCGCGACATCCGCTACTTCTACGAGAAGGGCGTGCGCCTGTTCGCCACCGACTCCGAGGCCGACCTGCGCAACATCGCCAAGGCCGCCCCCGGCGCCAAGGTCTACGTGCGCATCCTCACCGAGGGTTCCACCTCCGCCGACTGGCCGCTGTCGCGCAAGTTCGGCTGCAACCCGGACATGGCACTGGACCTGCTGATCCTCGCCAAGCAACTGGGCCTGGACCCCTATGGCGTGTCCTTCCACGTCGGCAGCCAGCAGCGCGACATCGACGTCTGGGACGCCGCCATCGCCAAGGTCAAGGTGATCTTCGAACGCCTGAAGGAAGAGGACGGCATCACCCTGAAGATGATCAACATGGGCGGCGGCTTCCCGGCCAACTACATCCAGCGCACCAACAGCCTGGAGACCTATGCGGAGGAGATCACCCGCTTCCTCAAGGAAGACTTCGGCGACGAACTGCCGGAGATCATCCTCGAGCCGGGCCGCTCCCTGATCGCCAACGCCGGCATCCTCGTCAGCGAAGTGGTGCTGGTGGCGCGCAAGTCCCGCACCGCCGTCGAGCGCTGGGTCTACACCGACGTGGGCAAGTTCTCCGGCCTGATCGAAACCATGGACGAATCCATCAAGTTCCCCATCTGGACCGAGAAGAAAGGCGAAATGGAGGAAGTGGTGATCGCCGGCCCCACCTGCGACAGCGCCGACATCATGTACGAGAACTACAAGTACGGCCTGCCGCTGAACCTGGCCAGCGGTGATCGCCTCTACTGGCTCTCCACCGGTGCCTACACCACCAGCTACAGTGCGGTGGAATTCAACGGCTTCCCGCCGCTGAAGTCCTACTACCTGTAAGGGCTTCACCCTGGCAAAGCCCGCCTTCACGGCGGGCTTTGTCGTTTTCGTGTAGGTGGAATCCGTTTGCCGCAAGGGCATTTCCCAAGCGTGCTTTAACGGATGTTCATGAGAATCCTTATCAAATAGGTTGCCTCCCCTCACCACCGGGAGGACCTTCCATGAAACGCCTTGCCCTGCGCCCGCAACCGGGCCCACGCACCCTGCTCGCCGTCGGCATCGGCCTGGCCGCCGGCCCCCTCGTCGCCGCCGAGCCACCGCGCAGCAATGCCAGCCTGGAACTGGAGACGCTGCACGTCGAAGAGCGGCGCAGCGACGGCTACCGCACCGAGCGCTCCGCCTCGGCGAAGAACGCCGTGCCCCTGCTCGACACCCCCCAGACCATCACCGTGGTGCCCGCCGAGGTGATGCGCGACCAGCAGGCCCTGAGCCTGCGCGAGGTGCTCTCCAACGTCTCCGGCATCACCTTCAACGCCGGGGAGGGCGGTGGCGGCTCGGGGGACAACCTCAACATCCGTGGCTTCTCCGCCAGCACCAACCTGCAGATCGACGGCCTGCGCGACAGCGCCCAGAACAACCGCACCGACACCTTCAACATCGAGCAGGTGGAGGTCATCAAGGGCCCCAACTCGGTGTTCGGCGGCGCCGGCACCACCGGCGGCAGCGTCAACCAGATCAGCAAGCAGCCGGGCTTCGAAGCCTTCAGCCGGCTCGGCCTGGGCCTGGGCAGCGACCACTACCGGCGCCTCACCCTGGACACCAACCAGCCCCTGCAGGAGCTGGGCAGCGGCAGCGCCTTCCGCCTCAACCTCATGGCCCACGACGACGAGATCCCCGGCCGCAAGCGCCTGGAACGCGAGCGCTGGGGCATCGCCCCCTCGCTGCTGCTGGGCCTGGGCGAGGACACCAGCCTGACGCTGAGCTACTTCCACCAGCGCGACGACAACGACCCGGACTACGGGGTCCCGGCCTTCGACGGCAAACGCGTGGCCGGGGTCAAGCGCAACGCCTACTTCGGCTGGCGCAACCTCGACCGCGAGCGCATCGACAGCGACGCCTTCACCGTGCGCCTGGAGCACCGCTTCAATGACCAGCTGAGCCTGCAGAACCTCACCCGCTACAGCGAGGTGGAGCGCGACACGGTGATCTCCGCCGCCCACATCAACCTCGACCGCCGCCGCGGTAGTGGTGCGCCGGGCCCCGTCCTCGCCCCCGGCCAGTACCTGCCCGCCGGCCCCCAGGCCTACGGCCGCGACGTCACCAGCCGCATGTGGATCAACCAGACCAACCTCACCGCCGAGTTCGACACCCTCGGCATCGGCCACACCCTGGTGACCGGCGCGGAGTTCTCCCGCGAGACCTACCACCGCACCACCTATGACTACGGCCTGAAGTTCCCCGACGAGGGCTACCCTCTGGCTGATCCGCCCGGCTACTGGAGCGGGCCGGCCCAGCGAAGCAACTCCGGCTACCTAGCCACCCGCCTGTACGACCGCGCCCTGTACGCCTTCGACACCCTGGCCCTGACCCCGCAGTGGGACCTCAACCTCGGCCTGCGCTACGACTGGCTCGACGGCGACGCCCGCAACAACAGCCTCACCAAAGGCACCTGGGTGGCCACCGACAACCGCTCCAGCGACGAGCACCTCAGCGGCCGCGCCGGGCTGGTCTACAAACCGGTGGAGAACGGGCGCTTCTACCTGGCCTACGGCACCTCCTTCAACCCCAGTGCGGAGAACATCGCCACCAGCGGCGCCGGCCTCAGCGCCGCCACCGAGAAGCTGGACCCGGAGAAGAACCGCACCTGGGAGCTGGGCACCAAGTGGGAACTGCTGGAGCGGCGTCTGCAGCTGGACGCCGCGCTGTTCCGCGTCGAGAAGCTCAACGCCCGCACCCAGCTCACCGACGGCACCACCATCCTCGCCGGCAACCAACGTGTGCAGGGGCTGGAGCTGGGGCTGACCGGCGAACTCAACGAGCGCTGGAAGGTGTTCAGCACCTTCACCTTCATGGACAGCGAGACCCTCAAGGCTGTCAACGAGCGCGTCGGCGTTTCGGCCAAGGGTCAGGCCCTGGCCAACACCCCGCCGCAGTCGTTCAACCTCTGGTCCACCTACGACTTCGACGGTGGCTGGCGCGTCGGCTACGGTGCGCGCTACGTCAGCCAGCGCAACCTCACCGCCAGCGACGACGGCGTCAAGCTCGCTGCCTACTGGGTCCACAGCGCCATGCTCGGCTACCGGGTCAGCGACTCCTTCGACCTGCAGCTGAACCTGGACAACCTGTTCGACCGCCAGTACGTCGAGCGCGTCCGCACCCAGCTCGGCACCCAGCAGGGCACAGGCAGCACCGGCGCCCGCTCCTCCGCCATCGAGTACGGCGACGCCCGCGCCGCCACCCTCAACGCCACCCTGTCGTTCTGACGGCCCCGCCGCGCCTGCGGGCGCGGCGCTTTGTCCCGGTTCCTTGGCTGCCGGCAGGCGAGTAAGATGAGCGCCTCATTTGCGAACGCTTATCAGCAGCCTTTGTTCGGCCCGGGAGGGTAGCCCGCGTGATGTTCCATATCCCCGACGTCCTCACCGCCGACGAAGTGCGCCAGTGCCGCGAAGCCCTGGAGCGCGCCGCCTGGGTGGACGGACGCAGCACCGCCGGGCACATGGCCGTGCGCAGCAAGGACAACCAGCAACTGGCCCCGGACGACCCCCTCGCGCAGCAGATCGGCGACTTCATCGTCGACCGCCTCGGCAGCCACCCGCAGTTCATCGCCGCCGCCCTGCCACTCAAGGTGCTGCCGCCACGCTTCAACCGCTACAGCGGCGGCGGCACCTACGGCAACCACATCGACAACGCCATCTTCAACGTCCCCGGCACCCACCACCGGGTGCGCAGCGACCTGTCCGCCACCCTGTTCTTCTGCGACCCGGACGACTACGAGGGCGGCGAACTGGTGGTGGAAGACACCTACGGCAGCCACCGGGTCAAGCTGCCCGCCGGCCACCTGGTGCTCTACCCCGGCAGCAGCCTGCACCGCGTCGAACCGGTCACCCGTGGCGCGCGGCTGGCCGCCTTCTTCTGGATCCAGAGCCTGGTGCGCGAGGACAACCAGCGCGCCATGCTGCTGGAGCTGGACGGTGCCATCCAGCAGCTCGGCCAGAGCGTGCCCGAGCACCCTGCGCTGGTGCAGCTCTCCGGCGTCTACCACAACCTGTTGCGGCACTGGTCGACCACCTGAGACCTGAGGAACGCCCCATGAGCCTGCCGCCGTTGCCGCGGATTCCCGCCGAAATCGCCGCCGTCGGCGACTACGAGGCCTTCGCCCGTGAACGCATGAGCCCCGCCGCCTGGGCCTACCTCAGCGGCGGCGCGGCGGACGAGCAGACCCTGGCCGACAACCTCGCCGCGTTCCGCCGCGTGCGCCTGCTTAACCGCGTGCTGGAAGACCTGGGCAGCGGCGACACCCGCGTGCAGCTCGGCGACCTGACGCTGGACTACCCCATCCTGCTCGCCCCGGTGGCCTTCCAGCGCCTGGCCCACCCGGACGGCGAACTGGCCAGCGCCCTCGGCGCCTCGGCCATGGGCGCCGCCCTGGTGGTCAGCACCCAGGCCAGCGTCAGCCTCGAAGCCATCGCCCAGGCCGCCCAGGCGCCCCTCTGGTTCCAGCTCTACATCCAGCCGGACCGCGACTTCACCCGCGAGCTGGTGCGGCGCGCCGAAGCCGCCGGCTACCGCGGCCTGATGGTCACCGTGGACGCCCCGGTGAACGGCCTGCGCAACCGCGAGCAGCGCGCCGGCTTCCAACTGCCCGAGGGCATCGAGGCGGTGAACCTGCGGGGGATGTGCACATTGCCCCCCAGCGTGGCCCAGCCCGGCGCCAGCCCGCTGTTCGGCAGCGCCCTGCTGCAGCATGCGCCCACCTGGCGTGACCTGGAATGGCTGCAATCCCTGACGCACCTGCCGGTGTGGGTGAAGGGCGTGATGAACCCCCTCGATGCCGTGCGCGCGGTGGAGCAGGGCGTGGCCGGCATCGTCGTGTCCAACCATGGCGGACGCACCCTCGACGGCCTGCCGGCGACGCTGGACGTACTGCCGGCCATCGCCGACGCCGTATCCGGGCGCGTGCCGCTGATCCTCGACGGCGGCGTGCGGCGCGGCAGCGACGTGTTCAAGGCCCTGGCCTTGGGCGCCCGTGCGGTCATGGTGGGGCGCCCCTACGTCCAGGCCCTGGCCACGGCCGGGGCATCCGGCGTCGCCCACGTGCTGCACCTGCTGCGCACCGAGCTGGAGGTGACCATGGCACTCACCGGCTGCACCCACCTGGCCGCCATCGACCCTTCGCGGCTCTGGCCAAATCCCTGACATTCGCACGGCACCGTTGCCCGTTCATGGCTGGACGCCCCAGGCGGATCGGCGTGGAACGCGCACGTTCGATTCTTCTTGTGCCGGTTTTTAGCAATGTTCGATGCTTGATTCTCTCTGTAGGGTTTTTCCGAGTTTTGTAAAGATTGTGTAAAGATGAGTGGGTAAATATTTACTGATAAACATTCGCAAATAGAATCGCGCCCCATCTTCACTGGGGAGTGATTCTTATGAGCAACAAGAACGGCCTGCCGCAACGCGCACTGCTGGCTTCCGCCATCGGCCTGGTTTCCGCCTCGGCCAGCGGCCTCGCCCTGGCGGCGGACTCGAACAAACTCGAACTCGGCACCGTCAACGTCGACGGCAAGGCCGAGAAGACCTACAAGGTCACCGAGTCGGCCTCCGCCAAGTACACCGCACCGCTGCTGGACACCCCGCAGACCGTTACCGTCGTCCCCAAGGAGATCATCCAGGAGCAGCAGGCCCTGAGCCTGCGCCAGGTGCTCTCCAACGTTTCCGGCATCACCTTCAACGCCGGCGAGGGCGGTGGCGGCTCCGGTGACAGCATCAACATCCGTGGCTTCTCCGCCAACAGCAACATCCAGATCGACGGCCTGCGCGACAGCGCCCAGACCAGCCGCACCGACACCTTCAACATCGAGCAGGTCGAGGTCATCAAGGGCCCGAACTCGGTGTTCGGCGGCGCCGGCACCACCGGCGGCAGCATCAACCTCATCAGCAAGCAGCCCATGGGCCGCGCCTTCACCCGCATCGGCGCGGGTCTGGGCACCGACAACTACCACCGCCTGACCCTGGACACCAACCAGCCGCTGGAAGAGGTCGGCACCGACAGCGCCTTCCGCCTGAACCTGATGGCCCACGAGAACGACGTCCCCGGCCGCGACCAGATCGACCGCGAGCGCTGGGGTGTCGCCCCGTCCCTGCGCCTGGGCTTCAGCGACGCCACCCGCCTGACCCTCAGCGCCTTCCACCAGACCGACGACAACCTGCCCGACTACGGCGTACCGGCCCTGGACGGCAAGAAGCTGGCCGGCGTCGACCGCAACGACTACTTCGGCTGGAAGAATCTGGACAAGGAAGAAATCGAGCAGAACGCGTTCACCGCCAACCTCGAACACGACTTCAACGAAAACCTGCGCCTGCAGAACCTGACCCGCTACAGCCGCGTGGACCGCGACACCGTGGTGTCCGCCTCCCACGTCAACCTGACTGGCGTACCCGCCGGCAACTACAAGCCCGCCGGCCCGCAGGCCTACGGCCGCGACGCCACCACCGAGCTGTGGATCAACCAGACCAACCTGCGCATCAGTGCCGACACAGGCGGCCTGCACCACGAGATCGTCACCGGCGCGGAAATCTCCCGCGAGGAGTACGCACTCAAGACCTACAACCACGGCCTGGGCACCGCTGCTGCTCCGTATCCGAACACCGGCTTCGGCGTTTCCAACCCGCCCGGCTACTGGAGCGGTCCGGTCGCCAAGGCCACCACCGGCTACACCGAGAACACGCTGGACAACAAGGCGGTGTACGTCTTCGACACCATCGCCCTGAACGAGCAGTGGGACCTGAACATGGGCCTGCGCTACGACTGGTTCGACGGCAAGAGCAAGACCTTCTCCGGCGCCAAGGCGCAGACCGGCAGCTTCTCCTCCAACGACAAGAAGCTCAGCAGCCGTGCCGGCCTGGTCTACAAACCGGTGGAGAACGGCCGCTTCTACGTTGCCTGGGGCAACTCCTTCAACCCGAGTGCCGAGAGCATCGCCTCCAGCGGTGGCGGCCTGAGCGCCCTGACCGAGAACCTGGACCCGGAGAAGAACGAGACCTGGGAGCTGGGCACCAAGTGGGAACTGCTGGCCGGCCGCCTCGAACTGGACGGCGCGCTGTTCCGCGTCGACAAGACCAACGCCCGCGAAACCATGGCCGACGGCTCCACCCAACTGGCCGGCAAGCAGCGCGTGCAGGGTGTCGAACTGGGCGTGACCGGCCACATCAGCGAGCGCTGGGACGTCTTCGCCAACTACACCTTCCTCGACAGCGAGACCCTCAAGGCCGCCGACACCGCCGCCGGCATCGCCCGTGAAGGCCAGGCGCTGGGCAACACCCCGCCGCGTTCGCTGAACCTGTGGACCACCTACGAGCTGCCTGCCGGCTGGACCCTGGGCTACGGCGCCCGCTACGTCAGCGAGCGCAACGTCAGCTCCAGCACCACCGCCAAGCTGGATGCCTACTGGGTGCACAACGCCATGCTCGGCTACAAGGTCAACGAGAACCTCGACCTGCAGCTGAACGTCAACAACCTGTTCGACAAGGACTACGTGGAGCGCGTGCGCCAGCAGAACGGCACCAACGCCCGCTCGTCCGCCATCGAATACGGCGACGCCCGCTCGGCGATTCTCTCCGCCACCTACTCGTTCTGATGGTGATTGGTCGTGAGCCGCGTCCTAGAGCGGCTCGCGGCCTGGCTGTAAATAAAAGGTAAAACTTCGGAATCGCGATCTAATGCGTCAGGTTCTCAAATAGAATCGCCGCGATCCGGCATGGTTGCCGTTCCGATCCAGCGATACGGCGGGCCGCCCGGCCCGCTCCCGAGGACTGACACGTGTTCAAGAAGATCCTGTTCCAGCTGCACTGGCTGCTCGGCATCAGTGCGGGCCTGGTGCTGTCCCTCATGGGCGTCACCGGAGCGGCCTACAGCTTCCAGGAGGAGATCCTCGAGCTGTTCAACCGCGACACCCTCCAGGTGGAGGTGCGCGAGGGCGGTGTGTTGCCCCCCGCCGAGCTGGTCAGCCGCATCGAAGCCGCTGCAGGCAAGACGGTCGCCGGCCTCTGGGTGCGTACCGAAGGCAGCGAGGCCGCACGGGTCTTCTTCACCCCGCCACCGGGCGAACGCCGTGGGCCCATGCGCTGGTTCGACCCCTACACCGGCGAGCTGCTGGGCGAACCCGCAGGTGAGGCCTTCTTCGGCCTGATGCTGCAACTGCACCGCTTCCTCGCCATGGGCGAGACCGGCAAGCAGATCACCGCCGCCAGCACCCTGGCCCTCATCTTCTTCTGCCTCTCCGGCCTCTATCTGCGCTGGCCGCGCCAGGCCGCGAGCTGGCGCGCCTGGCTGACCCTGGACTGGTCGCGCAAGGGCCGCAGCTTCAACTGGGACCTGCACGCCGTGGCCGGCACCTGGTGCCTGCTGCTGTACCTCCTGGCCGCGCTGACCGGCCTGTTCTGGTCCTACGAGTGGTACCGCGAAGGCCTCAACCGCCTGCTGGCCGATGCCCCCGCCGGGGAGCAGGGCAAGCCGGGCGAGCGCCGGGGCGAAGGCCGTGGCCGCCCCGGCGGCATGCAGGCCCCCGCCGGCCCGCCGCTGGTGGTGGACTACGACGCCGTGTGGGCGAGCATCCGCGACGCCGCCGGCCCGGAGCTGAGCGCCTACAACCTGCGCCTGCCCCCGGTGGGCGGCCAGCCGGCCACCGTCTTCTTCCTGCTCAAGGACGCCGCCCACCCGCGTGCCCTCAACCAGATCACCCTCGACCCGGCCACCGGCGCCGTCAGCCGGGTGGAGCGCTACACCGAGAAGAGCTTCAAAGCCCAGTTGCTCACCAGCGTCTATGCCCTGCACGTGGGCGAGTACTTCGGCCTGCCGGGGCGCATCCTGATGATGCTGGCGAGCCTGGCCATGCCCCTGTTCTTCATCACCGGCTGGCTGCTCTACCTCGACCGCCGCCGCAAGAAGCGCGCGGTACGGGCCGCCCGTGGCGACCTGGGCGGGCAGGGCGGGGCCGACGCCTGGCTGGTGGGGTTCGCCAGCCAGAGCGGCTTCGCCGAACAACTGGCCTGGCAGACCGCCGGCCAACTGCAGGCCGCCGGCGTGCCGGTGCGCGTGCAGTCCCTGGGCGAGCTGGATGCCGGGCAACTGGCCCAGGCCCGCAATGCCCTGTTCGTGGTCAGCACCTTCGGTGACGGCGAGGCCCCCGACAGCGCCCGTGGCTTCGAGCGCCGCGTGCTCGGCCAGGCTTCAGCCCTGGGCGAGCTGCGTTACGCCGTGCTGGCCCTGGGGGATCGCCAGTACCAGCACTTCTGCGGCTTCGCCCACCGCCTGCAGGACTGGCTCGCCAACCAGGGCGCACTGACCCTGTTCGACACCGTCGAGGTGGACAACGGCGACGGCCAGGCCATCCAGGCCTGGCAGCGGCACCTGGCGACGCTCTCCGGCAGCGACGTGGTGCCCACCTGGGAAGAGGCGCCCTTCGAGACCTGGACCCTGAGCGCCCGCGAGCACCTCAACCCCGGCAGCCAGGGCGCCTCCGCCTGGCGCCTGAGCCTGAGCGCACCGACAGGGGCTGCGGCCCAGTGGGACGCGGGCGACCTGGTGGACATCCTGCCCTGCCAGGGCGAGCCGGTGGTGGCTGCCTGGCTGGCTCGCCATGGCCTGGACGGCGAAGCGGCGGTGCAGCTCGACGGCCGCACCCTGCCGCTGCGCCAGGCACTGGAAGGGCGCGTGCTGCCGGACAGCTTCGAACACCTGGTCGGGCTGCACGCCCAGGCCCTGGTGGATGCCCTGGTACCGCTCGCCCAGCGCCAGTACTCCATCGCCTCGTTGCCGGCCAACGGCACCCTGGAGCTGATCGTGCGCCAGGAAAGCCGCGCCGACGGCGCCCTCGGCATCGCCTCTGGCTGGCTCACCCACTACCTGCCGGTGGGCGCCCGGGTGCCGCTGCGCCTGCGCCGCAACGCCCGCTTCCACCTGGCCGAAGCCGACACGCCGGCCATATTCATCGGCAACGGCACCGGCCTGGCCGGCCTGCGCAGCCTGCTGCAGGCCTCCATCCGCGCGGGCCGTCGCCGTAACTGGCTGCTGTTCGGCGAGCGCAACCAGGCCCACGACTTCTACTGCCGCGAAGAGATCGAAGGCTGGCTCGCGCGGGGTGAACTGGAGCGCCTGGACCTGGCCTTCTCCCGTGACCAGGCACAGAAGGTCTACGTGCAGGACCGCCTGCGCGAGGCCGCCGACGAGGTGCGCGCCTGGGTCGAAGCGGGTGCCGTGTTCTACATCTGCGGCAGCCTGGAGGGCATGGCCGGCGGCGTGGATGCCGTGCTGCGCGAGGTCCTCGGCGACGAGGGCCTGGAGCGCCTGGCCAGCGAAGGGCGCTATCGCCGCGACGTGTACTGATCGCCAGGCCGGTTCCGCTGCCCGTGCCCGGGCAGCGGAACCCCGGGCTGAAGTCCGGGCTACGGCGCTCTGCTGTGGATAACTGCACAAACGCCACCTCGCGTGGGGCGCACTCTGTCGCCATAATCACGCGATGAAAAATCGAATCCTGCTGAACTGCGACATGGGCGAAAGCTTCGGCGCCTGGACCCTGGGCGACGACGAACACGCCATGCCCCTGGTGGACCAGGCCAACCTGGCCTGCGGTTTCCACGCCTCCGACCCCCTTACCATGCTCAACACCGTCGAACTGGCGGTGGACCATGGCGTCACCATCGGCGCCCACCCGGCCTACCCGGACCTGGTGGGCTTCGGGCGGCGGCGCATGGAGCTGTCCCCCGAGGAGGTGCGCGCCGTGGTGCTGTACCAGATCGGCGCGCTGGACGCCTTCTGCCGCGCCGCCGGCACCCAGGTCGCCTACGTCAAGCCCCACGGTGCCCTGTACAACGACCTGGTGCGCAACGACGCCCTGCTCGAAGCGGTGCTCGACGCCTGCGCCAGCTACCGCAAGGGCCTGCCGCTGATGGTGCTGGCCCTGGCCGACAACCGCCGCGAGCTGCAACTGGCCGATGCCGCTGACGTGCCGCTGATGTTCGAAGCCTTTGCCGACCGCGCCTACCTCTCCGACGGCCAGCTTGCCCCCCGGCGCCTGCCCGACGCGGTGCACCGCGACCCCGAGCAGATCATCGACCAGGCGGTGGCCATCGCCCGGGGCGAGTCCTTCCCCGACATCGACGGCAAGCCGCTGCAACTGGTGGCCGACAGCCTCTGCGTACATGGCGACAACCCCGAATCCCTGGCGGTGCTGCGGCGCCTGCGAGCCCATCTGGACGCCTCATGATCCGCCTTGAGCCGGTCGGCGCCGAAGCCGTGCTGCTGGTGCTGGCCGACACCCCGGACGACCACCTGCCGCTGCGCATCGCCCTGCTTGCCGAGGCCGTCCGCCAGCGGCTCGGCCCGCAGCTCCGCGAGCTGGTGCCGGGCTGGACCACCTTGCTGCTGCACTACGACCTGCTGCTGACCGACCCCGCCCGGCTGGCCGCCGACCTGGCGCCGTTGCTGGAGCAGTGGCAGTCTGCCCCGTCGCCTGACGAACAGGGGCGTTTGCACCGCCTGCCGGTCTGGTACGGCGGCGAGGACCTGGGCGCGGTGGCGGAGGCCTGCGGGCTGCGCCCCGGCCAGGTGATCGACCTGCACTGCGCGGTGGAATACCGCGTCGGCGCCATCGGGTTCGCCCCCGGCTTTGCCTACCTGGGCGGACTCGACGCCCGGCTCGCCCTGCCGCGTAGGGCCACCCCACGCACCCAGGTTCCCGCTGGCAGCCTGGCCATCGCCGAACGGCAGACGGCCATTTATCCACAGGCCTCCCCGGGCGGCTGGCACCTGCTGGGCCTGTGTCCGCAGCGCCTGTTCGACCCTACTCAGGCGCCGCCTTGCCCGCTGGCGCTGGGGGATCGGGTGCGCTTCGAGCCCATCGACGAAGCCACTTACCGCCGCGAGTGCGTGGCGCCATGAGCGGCCTGCGCGTCATCAAGGCCGGGCCGCTGAGCCTGCTGCAGGACGGCGGCCGGCACGGCTGGCAGCACCTGGGCGTGTCCCCCTCGGGCCCCATGGACCGTCATGCCGCTGCCTGGGCCAACCGCTTGCTGGAAAACGCCCCGACGGCGCCGCTGCTGGAGATCGCCTTGGGCGGCGTCGAGCTGGAAAGCCTCGGCGACACCTGGCTGGCCCTCTGTGGGGCGGAGCTGCCCATCCAGCTGGACGGCGTGGCGCGGCCGAACTGGTCGCGCTTCCGCATGCGCGCCGGGCAGCGCCTCCAGCTCGGCTTCGCCCGCAGCGGCCAGCGCGCCTACCTGGCCATTGCCGGTGGCTTTCGCGTCGAGCCGGTGCTGGGCAGCGTCGCCTGCCAGGCCCGCGAAGGCCTGGGCGGGCTGGACGGCCGCGGCGCGCGCCTGGCTGACGGCGACCTGTTGCCGGGCGGGGGCGGGCAGTTCGCCCGTGGCGCCAGCGTCCCCTGGCCCTGGCAGCCGGACTACCGCGCCGAACGCCCGTTGCGGGTGATGCTGGGCGGTGACGCCGCGCTGTTCGCGCCCTCCGACGTGCAGGCCTTCTTCGCCCAGCCCTGGCAGCTCAGCCCGCAATCCGACCGCATGGGTGCCCGCCTCAAGGGCGAGCCGCTGAGCCCGCCCAAGCGCCAGTGGTCCCTCGGCGTGTTGCGCGGCACCGTGCAGGTGCCGCCGGACGGGCAACCGATCATCCTCCAGGCCGACCACCAGACCATGGGCGGCTACCCCATCCTCGGCTGGCTCCACCCCCGCGACTGCGACCGCCTGGCCCAATGCAGCGCCCACCAGACGCTGCGCTTCGAGCCTGTGGATATCCCCACCGCCCAGGCCGACCTGCGCCAGTTCCGCCGCTTCTTCGAACCCGCAAAGCCGTAGTGTGGGCCGGGCGGCGTTCCGCTTCAGCCCACCATCGGAGCTACCGGCAACACCGCTGGTGTATGGAAAGAGCGTCATCCACCCTCCGCACCGACCACCCTCCGCGTGGGAGCGAATTCATTCGCGATTGGCTTGGCACCGGGACTCGCGGTTGAAACCGCTCCCACAGAAAAGCCATAGCAGAGCCGTAGGCTGTGCTTCAGCCCACCGTCCACACCTCCTGCGCCGGGCGCCGCCCGTAGGATGCGGTGAGCTCGGCGAACCGCATCAATCCCGGCTCGCCCAGGTGACGATAGGCTTCGCACAGCTCAGCCCATCCTACGGTTGCCGCAGTCGTACCCGTTGAGCACCGATTCGTAGCCGTAGCCCGGACTTCAGTCCGGGGAGGGGAGTCCCGGGCTGAAGCCCGGGCTACAAGGCTTGTGCTAGAGGGCGATGCTCTCGGCGTGGTGGCAGGCCACCTGGCGGGCGTCGAGCAGGCGCAGTTCGGGGACTTCGCTGCGGCAGCGCTCGGTGGCGTGGGGGCAGCGCTTGTGGAAGGCGCAGCCGGGGGGCGGGTCCAGCGGGTTGGGCAGCTCGCCGACGATCTTGATCTTCGGTTTGGCCGGGTCCGGGTGGATCGCCGGGGTCGCCGAGAGCAGGGCGCGGGTGTAGGGGTGCAGCGGGCGCTCGTAGATCAGCTCCTTCGGCCCCATCTCCGCCGGGCGGCCGAGGTACATCACCAGCACGTCGTCGGCCACGTGGCGCACCACGGCGAGGTTGTGGGAGATGAACACGTAGCCGGTGTTGAAGCGCTCTTGCAGGTCCATGAACAGGTTGAGCACCTGGGCCTGGATGGACACGTCCAGCGCCGAGGTGGGTTCGTCCGCCACCAGCACCTTGGGGTTGAGCATCATCGCCCGGGCCAGGGCGATGCGCTGGCGCTGGCCGCCGGAGAACATGTGCGGGTAGCGCTGGTAGTGCTCGGGGCGCAGGCCCACCTGCTGCATCATCGCCTGCACCTGCTCGCGGCGTTCGGCGCTGGAGAGTCCGGTGTTGATCACCAGCGGCTCGGCCAGCTGGTCGCCGATCTTCTGCCGGGGGTTGAGGGAGGCGTAGGGGTTCTGGAACACCATCTGCACGTCGCGGCGCAGCTGCTTGCGGTCCTCGCTGTTGGCGCCGGCCACTTCGCGCCCGGCGATCTGCAGGGAGCCGGAGCTGGGCTCCTCGATGAGGGTCAGGGCGCGGGCCAGGGTGGACTTGCCGCAACCGGATTCGCCGACCACGGCCAGGGTCTTGCCGGCGTCGAGCTGGAACGACACGCCGTTGAGGGCGCGCACGGTGGCGTGGCCCTTGAACAGGCCACGGGACACGGAGTAGTGACGGGTCAGGTCACGGGCGGTCAGGACGGCACTCATCAGGCCACCTCGTCGAAATTGAGCGGGAAGTAGCAGCGCACGGCGCCGTGTTCGTAGGCGTCGAGGCTGGGGCGGCGTTCCTTGCAGCTGGCCTGGGCGTAGGGGCAGCGCGGCGACAGCAGGCAGCCCTGGGGCCGGTCGTAGCGGCCGGGGACGATGCCGCGCAGGGTCTCCAGGCGCGGCTTGCCGACGCTGTGTTCGGGAATGGCCTTGAGCAGCGCCTCGGTGTAGGGGTGCGCCGGGGCGTCGAACAGGCGCGGCACGCTGCCCACCTCCACGGCCTGGCCGGCGTACATCACGCAGACGCGGTTGGCGGTCTCGGCGACCACCGCCAGGTCGTGGGTGATCAGCACCAGGCCCATGCCCTGCTCGCGCTGCAGGTTCAGCAGCAGGTCCATGATCTGCGCCTGGATGGTCACGTCCAGGGCGGTGGTGGGTTCGTCAGCGATCAGCAGCTTGGGCTCGGCGGCGATGGCCATGGCGATGGCCACGCGCTGGCTCATGCCCCCGGAGAGCTGGTGCGGGTAGGCGTCGAGGCGGCTTTCGGCGCCGGGGATCTCCACCCGCTCCAGCAGTTCGCGGGCCCGCTGGCGGGCGGCGCGGCCCTTGAGGCCGAGGTGCTGGCGCAGCACTTCCTCGATCTGGAAGCCCACGGTGTAGCTGGGGTTGAGGGCGGTCATCGGATCCTGGAAGACCATCGACAGGTCCTTGCCGACGATGTGCCGGCGCTGCCGGCCCTTGAGGCGCAGCATGTCGGTGCCGTCGAACTGCATCTGGTCGGCGGTGATCCAGCCGGGGGCGTCGATCAGGCCCATCAGGGCCATCATGGTCACCGACTTGCCGGAGCCGGACTCGCCGACGATGGCCAGCACTTCACCGGCGTTCACCTGCAGGTCGAGGCCGTCCACCACGGGCACGGCGCTGAGGTCGCCGAAGCGGACGCAGAGGTTCTTGATATCCAGAAGGCTCATGGGGGCTCCTCAGGCGGCGTTCTTCAGTTTGGGGTCGAGTGCGTCGCGCAGGCCGTCACCCATCAGGTTGATGGCCAGCACGCTGAGCAGGATGGTCAGGCCGGGGAGGGAGACGACCCACCAGGCGCGCTCGATGTAGTCGCGGGCCGAGGCCAGCATGGTGCCCCACTCGGGGGTGGGTGGCTGGACGCCGAGGCCGAGGAAGCCCAGGGCGGCGGCGTCGAGGATCGCCGAGGAGAAGCTCAGGGTGGCCTGCACGATCAGCGGGGCCATGCAGTTGGGCAGCACGGTGACGAACATCAGCCGCAGCAGCCCGGCGCCGGCCAGGCGCGAGGCGGTGACGTAGTCGCGGTTCAGCTCCACCATCACGGCGGCGCGGGTCAGGCGCACGTAGGAGGGCAGCGAGACCACGGCGATGGCGATCACGGTGTTGATCAGCCCTGGGCCGAGGATGGCGACGATGGCCACCGCCAGCAGCAGGGAGGGCAGGGCCAGCATGATGTCCATCAGGCGCATGATCGAGGGGCCCATCAGGCGCGGGAAGAAGCCCGCCAGAAGGCCCAGGAAGATCCCCGGGATCAGCGACATCAGCACCGAGGCCACGCCGATCAGCAGCGACAGCCGGGCGCCGTGGATCAGCCGCGAGAGCAGGTCGCGGCCCAGTTCGTCGGTGCCGAGCACGAAGCGCCACTGGCCGCCGTCCAGCCAGGCCGGCGGGGTCAGCATGGCGTCGCGGAACTGCTCGCTGGGGTCGTAGGGGGCGATCCAGGGGGCGAACAGCGCGCAGACGATGATCAGGATCATGAAGGCCAGGCCGCCGACGGCGCCCTTGTTGTGGCAGAAGCTCTGCCAGAACTCCTTCAGCGGCGAGGGGTAGAGCAGGGCCGGCTCGACCGGGGGCTGGGCGATGGTCATGGTCGGCTCCTCAACGTTGATGACGGATGCGGGGATTGGCGAGGCCATAGAGGATGTCCACCACGAAGTTGACCAGGATGACCAGGCAGGCGATCAGCAGGATGCCGTTCTGCACCACGGGGTAGTCCCGCGCGCCGATGGACTCGATGAGCCATTTGCCGATGCCCGGCCAGGAGAAGATGGTTTCGGTGAGCACGGCGCCCGCCAGCAGGGTGCCCACCTGCAGGCCGAACACGGTGAGCACCGGGATCAGCGCGTTGCGCAGGCCGTGCACGAACACCACGCGGGTCGGCGACAGGCCCTTGGCGCGGGCGGTGCGGATGTAGTCCTCGCGCAGCACTTCGAGCATCGCCGAGCGGGTCATGCGGGCGATCAC
Organism: Pseudomonas sp. SLBN-26; assembly: GCF_006715895.1. Taxonomy (NCBI): domain Bacteria; kingdom Pseudomonadati; phylum Pseudomonadota; class Gammaproteobacteria; order Pseudomonadales; family Pseudomonadaceae; genus Pseudomonas; species Pseudomonas sp. SLBN-26. The sequence continues at coordinate 3,190,344 of NZ_VFOB01000001.1, read as the reverse complement.
CGCCAGGGGGATGGTGCCCAGTACGATGGCCGGCAGGATGAGGTGCTTGAGGGCGTCGACGAAGGCGCCTTCCTCGTCGGAAAGCAGGGTGTCGATGAGCATGAAGCCGGTCTTCGGCTCGATGTCGTAGAGCAGGTCGATGCGCCCGGAGACCGGTGTCCAGCCCAGCCAGACCGAGAAGAACATGATCAGCAGCAGGCCCCACCAGAAGATCGGCATGGAGTAGCCGGTGAGGGAGATGCCCATCACCCCGTGGTCGAACAGCGAACCGCGTCGCAGGGCCGCCAGCACGCCGGCCAGCAGGCCGAGGGTGCCGGCGAACAGCAGGGCGGCCAGTGCCAGTTCCAGGGTGGCGGGGAACAGCGTGAGGAACTCGTGCCAGACGCTCTCGCGGGTGCGCAGCGACTCGCCCAGGTCACCCTGGGCCAGCTTGCCGATGTAGGTGAGGTACTGCTCGTACAGGGGCTTGTCGAGCCCCAGGCGGATCATGGCCTGGGCGTGCATTTCGGGATCGACGCGACGTTCGCCCATCATCACTTCCACCGGGTCGCCTGGAATCAGGCGGATCAGCGCGAAGGTCAGCAGGGTGACGCCGAAGAAGGTGGGGATCAGCAGCCCCAGTCGGCGAGCAATGAAACTGAGCATCTCGGTGATTGACTCCTCAGGTATCACGCCCGCTTCCGTGGGTAACGGTGGGCGGGCGTCGTTCTTGTTGTCGGGTGTCGCGGCAGCGGGTGCCGCGACGGCGCCGTTACTTCACCCGGGTGGTGGCGAAGTGGTTGTTGGTCAGCGGGCTGATCACATAGCCCTCGACGTTGCTGCGGCGCACGTTGAACAGCTTAGGGTGCGCCAGCGTAATCCACGGGGCTTCGCGGTGGAAAACCACCTGGGCCTGTTCATAGAGCTTCGCCCGCTCGGCAGGTTCGCTGACGCTGCGGGCCTTCTGGATCAGGGCTTCGAACTCGGGGTTGCACCAGCGCGCCTGGTTCTCCCCCGACTCGGCTGCCGCGCAGGACAGGTTGGGGCCGAGGAAGTTGTCCGGGTCGCCGTTGTCGCCGGCCCAGCCCAGCAGCACCATGTCGTGCTCGCCGCCCTTGGAACGCTTGAGCAGTTCGCCCCACTCCAGGGAGCGGATGGTCATCTGGATGCCGGCCTTGGCCAGGTCCGCCTGCATCATCTGTGCCGCCAGCGCCGGGTTGGGGATTGTGGATGAGGTGCCATTGCGGATGAACAGGGTGATCTTCAGGTCCTTCACCCCGGCTTCGGCCAGCAGGGCACGGGCCTTCTCCGGGTCGTGCGCCCAGTCCTGCACCTGGTGGTTGTAGCCCAGCAGGGTCGGCGGGTAGGGGTTGACCGCGACGCTGGCGTTGCCGGCGCCGAACACGGCCTGGATCATCGCCTGCTTGTCCACAGCGAGGTTGATTGCCTGGCGCACGCGGGCGTCGTCCAGCGGCTTGTGCTGGGTGTTGATGGCGACGTAGGTGGTCAGCAGCGCGTCGATCTCGTCCACCGCCAGGTTGGGGTTGCTGCGCACGCCGGGCACGTCTTCCGGCTTGGGGTAGAGGGCGATCTGGCACTCGCCGGCGCGCACCTTCTGCAGGCGCACGTTGGGGTCGAGGGTGATAGCGAACACCAGGTTGTCGATCGGCGGCTTGCCGCGGAAGTAGTCCGGGTTGGCCTTGTAGCGCACCTGGGCGTCCTTGGCGTAGCGGCTGAAGACGAAGGGGCCGGTGCCGATGGGCTGCTGGTTGAGCTGGTTGGTCTTGCCGGCCTTGAGCAGCTGGTCGCCGTACTCGGCGGAATAGATGGAGGCGAAGCCCATGGCCATGTCGGCGAGGAAGGGCGCCTCGGGGCGGCTGAGGGTGAAGCGCACGGTGAGGTCGTCGACCTTCTCCACGGACTTGATCAGCTCGCGCATGCCCATGGCGTCGAAGTAGGCGTAGCCGCGCTGGGCCGACTCATGCCAGGGGTGCTTGGGATCGAGGGCGCGCTGGAAGCTCCAGAGCACGTCGTCCGCATTCAGGGTGCGGGTGGGGGTGAAGTAGTCGGTGGTGTGGAACTTCACCCCCGGGCGCAGGTGGAAGGTGTAGACGGTGCCGTCGGGGCTGATGTCCCAGCGTTCCGCCAGGGCCGGTTCCAGCTCGGTGGTGCCGGGCTTGAAGGCCACCAGGCGGCTGAACACCGTTTCGGCGGAGGCGTCGGCGGTCACCGCGCCGGTGTACTGGACGATGTCGAAGCCTTCCGGCGCGGCTTCGGTGCAGACCACCAGATTGGCCGCCTGGGCCAGCGGGGCGCCGGCGGCTAGGGCCACCAGCAGGGGCAGGGTACGGAGCGTCATGCGCATGTGAGTCTCCTTGTGGGGCGCCGCTGGGCGGCGCCCGTCTCAATCTAGAGCAGGTCGAAGGGGAAAGTGCTGACCACGCGCAGTTCGTTCACGCTGCCGTCGATCTGCTGCTTGCTGGCCTTGTGGGACATGTAGGTGACCTTGAAGGTGCTGTCCTTGATGGCCCCGCTTTGCACCTTGTAGGCCGCCATCAGCCCGTACTCGTGGTGGCGTTCGCCGTCCATGCCGCGCACTTCGACGTAGTTGCCGTAGGCGCCGTTGCGATCGCCGTCGTAGTGGGTGCCGTCGATGTCCCAGCCCTTGGCGTACCAGGCGGTGGTGGACAGGCCGGGGACGCCGAAGTAGCTCCAGTCGGTCTCGTAGCGGATCTGCGCGGACTTCTCGTTGGGGCCGTTGTAGTCCGAGAGCAGGGAGTTGGCCAGGTAGATGGCCGCCGTTTCGTGGACGTAGTCGAAGTACTCGTCGCCGTCGATCTGCTGCCAGGCCAGGGTCAGCGCGTGGGCCTGGTGGGCGAGGGTGAATGCCAGGCTCCAGGCGTTGTTGTCGATGTAGCCGGCCTTGCGCGAGCCGGTGTCGCGGGTGCGGTAGCCGTTCAGCGCGGTGCGCAGGGAGAGGTTTTCGCGGTCCCCCAGGGTGTGGGTGATGCCCAGGTAGTACTGGTCCCAGATGTCTTCGAAGCGGCCACCGTAGGCGGCGATCTCCAGGCTCTCCAGCGGCTTGTAGTTGCCGCCCAGGTAATGCATGTGCTCGCCCTTCACTTCGCGGGTGCCGTACTCGGTGGTGAAGGCTTCGTCGCCCGAGCCGGTACGCGGGCTGACGCGGCGGAAGCTGCCGGCCTGCAGGGCCAGGTTGTCCAGCTCTTCGCTGGTGATGGCGTAGCCGGTGAAGCTGGAGGGCAGGGCGCGGTTGTCGAAGTAGCTGAATACCGGGGTGTCCACCTGGAAGCGGCCGGCCTTCAGCTCGGTGTTGGAGACGCGCAGGCGCACGTTGGCGATGCCCAGCTTGGACCACTCCTCCACGCCGTGGCCGTTGCTGTCGGCCAGGGTACGGTTGCCGCCACCGCCGATGCGGCCCTTGCCGCGTTCCAGGTTGATGGCGTTGAACGCGGCGACATCGAGGCCGAAGCCGATGGTGCCCTGGGTGTAGCCGGAGCTGTACTTGAGCTGGGTGCCTTGCACCCAGGCGCGGCGGCTGTGGGTTCGCTGTGGGCCGTCATCCTTGGGGATGGTGAAGCCGAAGCTGTCCTTCATCTGCTCGCGGGCGGCGAAGTTGCGCGTGCTGAGGGTCAGGCTCTGCCCCTCGATGAACCCGGTGGCGCCGGCCTGGCCCTTCACCGGCTTGTCCACCGCCGGGATGTTCTGCACCTGGGCGGCGTAGCTGGGGTTCTCCGGCACCGGTGGCATGGGCTGTTCCTCGGCCCCTGCCGCGCCGGTGGCGGCCAGCAGGGCCAGGGCCAGGGTCGCTCGGGAATGGTCTTTCTTCATGTCGTTCGCTCCTTTGTTGTTATTGCTTCGCTTTGAAGCAAGGAGCGCTGGCGCGGACTGCCGTCGTCACCGGGCAAGCCGGTGACGTCGCACGCAAGCGCAGCTTCCTTGCGGACTCGTTGGGGCAGGTATGAAAAAAGGTCTCCTCCGCTCTGCGGCGGATGGAGAGGTGGGTCACGGAAGACCGGGGCCTGGCGGGGGCAGCCGCCAGGCCCCTGTGCTCACGGGGCGTTGGCCACGCCGTAGAAGGAGTTGGTGGAGAACGGGCTGATGCGGAAGCCCTCCACGCTCCGGCTCATGGGCTGGTAGACGGTGGAGTGGGCGATGGGGCTGATCGGCACCTGGTCGTGCAGGCGCTGCTGGGCCTGTTTGTACAGCTCGGTGCGCTGGGCCTGGTCGGTGCTGGCCTTGGCCTGCTTGACCAGCTTGTCGTAGTCGGCGTCGCACCACTTGGAGACGTTGTTGCCGTTGACCGAGTCGCAGCCGTAGAGGGTGCCGAGCCAGTTGTCCGGGTCCCCGTTGTCGCCGGTCCAGCCGAACAGCATGGCGTCGTGCTCGCCGGCGTGGGCGCGCTTGATGTACTCGCCCCACTCGTAGGTGACGATGCGCGCCTTGACGCCGACCTTGGCCCAGTCGGCCTGGATCATCTCGGCCATCAGCCGCGCGTTGGGGTTGTAGGGGCGCTGCACGGGCATGGCCCAGAGGGTGATTTCGGTGCCTTCGGCGATGCCGGCGGCCTTGAGCAGTTCCTTGGCCTTCTCGGGGTTGTACTCGCTGCCCTTGATGGTCTCGTCGTAGGACCACTGGGTCGGCGGCATGGCGTTGACTGCGAGCTGGCCGGCGCCCTGGTAGACGGCCTCGATGATGGCCGGCTTGTTCACCGCCATGTCCAGCGCCTGGCGCACCTCCACCTTGTCGAACGGCGGGTGGGTGACGTTGTAGGCGATGTAGCCGAGGTTGAAGCCGGGCTGCGAGGGCACCTGCAGGCGCGGGTCCTGCTTGAGGCCCGCGATGTCGGCCGGGCGCGGGTTGAGGGTGACCTGGCATTCGCCGGCCTTGAGCTTCTGGGCGCGCACGGAGGCGTCGGTGTTGATGGCGAAGATCAGGTTGTCGATCTTCACGTCCTCGGGCTTCCAGTAGTCCTTGTTGCCGGTGAAACGGATCTGCGCGTCCTTCTGGTAGCGCTTGAACACGAACGGGCCGGTGCCGATGGGCTTCTGGTTGAGCAGCTGCGGCGTGCCGGCCTTGAGCAGCTGGTCGGCGTACTCGGCCGAGTGCACGGCGGCGAAGGGCATGGCCAGGTTCTGGATGAAGGCGGCGTCCACCTGGTTGAGGGTGAACCTGACGGTGTGGTCGTCCAGCTTCTCGAGCTTGGCGATGTTCTTGTCCAGGCCCATGTCGGTGAAGTAGGGGAACTCGCTGGGGTAGGCCTTACGGAACGGGTGGTTCCTGTCGAGCATGCGCTGGAAGGTGAACAGCACGTCGTCGGCGCTGAACTCGCGGCTGGGCTTGAAGTACTCGGTGGTGTGGAACTTCACGCCCGGGCGCAGGTGGAAGGTGTAGGTCAGGCCGTCTTCGGAAACGTCCCAGGACTCGGCCAGCGCCGGCCCGGCGCGGGTGCTGCCGCGTTCGAACTGCACCAGGCGGTTGAAGAGGGTTTCCGCCGTGGCGTCGAAGTCGGTGCCGGTGGTGTATTGGCCGGGGTCGAAGCCGGCGGGGCTGCCTTCAGAACAGAACACCAGGTTGCTGGCGGCGGAGGCGAAGGAAGTGCCGAGGAGCAGGCCGGCAGCGAGCAGGGCCTGGACGAGGGTGTTCTTGGGCATGCGGGACCTCGATTGTTCTTTTTCTGAGGGCGTCACGGGCTCGCGGCCTTATGGACCGGGCACGTGCTCGGTACAACCCGCTGCGTTCCGGTCCCGGGGTCAGGTGGCCGGCCCTGTGCAGCGGTGAGCGCTCTGGCCGGGGCTCCTTGCCCAACGCCAAAGCGTGGCCGAAATTAAGTCATGCTGAAAAAGTGGTCAACAGAAATTAAGCAAGACTTACATTCAGGCGTCACCGAGCGTCGCATCGAGGCAATTGCGAGGGATCAGGAGGCGTTGCGGTCGTCGAACAGCGGCATGGTGGTGACGGTCAGCACCTCGGCCACGTTTTCGCCGACGTTGGCCAGGCAGTGGGTCTTGCCGGCGTCGAAGTGCACCGAGTCGCCGGCGGCGAGCGGGTACTGGCGGCCGTCGATGGTGTAGACGATCTGCCCGGAGAGCACATAGGCGAACTCCGAGCCCTCGTGGGCGATCAGCTCCGACTGGTAGCCCACCGGCATGTTCATCTTCACCGCGTTGAGCAGGTTGCCGGGGAAGGAGGTGGACAGGCGCTCGTAGGCCAGCGGCTGGCCCTCGATGGTGTAGCGCACGCGCTCGTTCTGGTGGGAGTCGGGCTGGGGCTGCGGCGGCTGGTCGAACAGCGCGTTCATCGGCACGCCGAGGGACTTGGCGATGTTGGCCAGGGAGGAGATGGACACGCCCGTCAGGTTGCGTTCGGCCTGGGAGAGAAAGCTGGCGGTGAGCCCCGATTCGGCGGCGACCTGGTTGAGGGTCTTCTTCGCGGCACGCCGGTAGCGGCGCAGGCGTTCTCCGATGCGGTCGACGGACATGGCAGGTGCTCTGGTGACGGGAGGCGGCCAGTATACCGAGCGGTGCGGCGGGCGGCAGTCCCGGCGCAAGCGCCCGGGCCACCGGCTTGTGGCCGGCGGTGGGCACGGTACCGCGCAAGGGAAGGGTGGAGCTGCCGGGCGATCGTGTCGCCGGGCCTGCGCAGCATAGTGGCTGAAGCTGTCGGGAAGCTGTCAGCGAAAGGTCGAATGGCGCGCGCGTCGTGCATCGGTGGTCATAAAATTAAGTCACACTTAAAAAATCCTTTGACCGCCTCGTTCAGCCTCCCTTAAATTCCGCCGCCGGATTGTCAGACAAGCGAGGACCACGGGATGACCAGGGGTGTAGGCGGCAGCACGCCAGAGGCGGCGCTCGCCCAGTTGCACGACATGACCGCCGGCGCGCGGCCCATCGAGGCGGCGGAGTACCACGCACGCATCGCCCGTGCCCAGCGCTTCATGGTCGAGCAGGGCATCGGCGCGTTGTACCTCCATGCCGGGGCCAACCTGCGCTACTTCACCGGCGTGCAGTGGCACCCCAGCGAACGCCTGGTGGGCGCGCTGCTGCCGGCCGTGGGCGAGCTGGAATACCTCGCCCCGGCCTTCGAGGAAGGCACCGTGCGCGGCTTCCAGGTGGTGCCGGGCGCCATCCGCACCTGGCAGGAGCACGAGTCCCCCTACCGCCTGCTGCTGGATCGCCTGGCCGCCCTGGGCCTGGCCGACGACGCCCGCGTGGCGCTGTGCCCGAGCCTGCCGTTCTTCATGTTCGACGGCCTGCGCAATGAGTCGCCGCGCTACCGCTTCATCGACGGCGGCCGCGTCACCCAGCACTGCCGGGCCCGCAAGTCCACCGCCGAGATCGCCCTGATGCAGCGCGCCAAGGACATGACCCTGGCCGTGCACAAGGCCGCCGCCAGTATCCTCCGCGAGGGCATCACCCCGGCCGAGGTGGAGGCCTTCATCCACCAGGCCCACCGCCGCGTCGGGGCCAGCGGCTCGTATTTCTGCATCGTCCTGTTCGGTGCCGACAGCGCCTTCCCCCACGGCGTGGCGCAGCCCCGGCCATTGCGGGACGGCGACATGGTGCTGATCGACACCGGCTGCCGCCTGCACGGCTACCTCTCGGACATCACCCGCAGCTACGTCTTCGGCACCCCCAGCCCGCGCCAGCGCGCCCTGTGGGACGCCGAGAAGCGCGCCCAGCTGGCCGCCTTCGACGCCGCCCGCCTGGGCGCCCCCTGCGAAGCGGTGGATGCCGCCGCCCGGCGCTCCCTGGAAGCTGACGGCCTCGGCCCGGACTACCAGCTCCCCGGCCTGCCGCACCGCACCGGGCACGGCATCGGCGTGGAGATCCACGAAGGCCCCTACCTGGTACGCGGCGACGCCACGCCCCTGTCGCCGGGCATGTGCTTCAGCAACGAACCGATGATCTGCGTGCCCGGCGAGTTCGGCATCCGCCTGGAAGACCACTTCTACATGGCCGAAGACGGCCCGCGCTGGTTCACCCAGCCGAGCCACTCCATCGACGACCCGTTCGGGGTGGCCTGAGCCCGGCAGTGGCGTGTCCCAAGGGGATAGGTCCTCGAAGCTGCTGCGGCTGAAGCGGATCACCGCGCCACATCACCTCTTTCCCGGTTACCGCCGAGGGAGGGGGGGGCGGCGCGCTCCAGCAGGCCGACGTCCGCCGGCGCCTATAATCGCCGGCTTCGAACATGACCCCCCGCACAGGACTGCACATGATCCGCCTTGCCCGCCCCGACGAGTACGCCGACCTGGTGGGCATCTGGCTGGAGGCCTCCCTCCAGGCCCATGACTTCATCCCCGAAGCCTTCTGGCACAGCCAGCGGGACGCCATGCTCAACCACTACCTGCCCGCCGCGGAAAACTGGGTCGTGGAAGAGAACGGGCAGGTGCGTGGCTTCCTGTCTCGGGTCGAGCACCACCTGGCCGCACTCTTCATCCACCCCGACCACCAGCGCAGCGGACTCGGCCGTCGCCTGCTGGACAGCGCCAAGGCGCGGCATCACTCACTGGAACTGAACGTCTACCGCACCAACGTCAAGGCGGTGGGTTTCTACCGTTCGGCTGGTTTCGAAGTCGTCGCCGAAGCGCGGGATGCTGCGACGGGGCAGCCGGAACTGACCTTGCGTTGGTTGGGTGAGTTGGGGGCGGGATAAAGATGCACCCATTCGAGCTGCAGGTTATTCCCTCCCCTCCAACCTCACCCGCGCAAAGTTGTTCGACCCCAGCGGGTTGAGCTGGTAGCCGCTGACGCCCTTGCGCACGACGGCGAATTGCCGGGGGTGGGCGAGGGGGATCCAGGGGGCTTGCTGGTGGAAGATGCCCAGGGCCTGGCGGTAGAGGGCGGCGCGTTGGGTGTCGTCGCGTTCGGCGCGGGCCTGGCGGATCAGGGCGTCGAAGGTGGGGTCGCACCAGCCGGCGAGGTTTTCGCCGGAGCTGGCGGCGGCGCAGGAGAGGTTGGGGCCGAGGAAGTTGTCCGGGTCGCCGTTGTCGCCGACCCAGCCCATGAACACCAGGTCGTGCTCGCCGTTCTTGGCGCGTTTGATCAGTTCCCCCCATTCGAAGACGCGGATGTCGGCCTGGATGCCGACGGCGGCGAGGTCTGCCTGGAGCATCTGCGCGCCGATGCCGGGGTTGGGGTTGGTGGGGCCACCGCCGGGGCGGGTCCAGATGGAGAGGTGGAAGCCGTCGGCATGCCCGGCCTCGGCCAGCAGCTGGCGGGCGCGCGCGGGATCGTGGGCCCAGGGTTTGAGGGCGGGGTCGTAGCCGAGCACGCTGGGCGGATAGGGGGCGGCGGCGAGGGTGGCGTTGCCTTCGCCGAACTGGGCGCGCAGGTAGGCGTCGCGGTCGAAGGCGAGGTTGATGGCCTGGCGCACGCGCACGTCGTCCAGCGGTGGGTGGCGGGTGTTGAGGCCGACGTAGGCGACCAGCAGGGCGTCCATCTCCAGCACGTTCAGCTCCGGCTCCTGGCGCAGTACCGGGATGTCGGTAGGGCGCGGGTAGATGGCCACCTGGCAGTCGTTGGCCTTGAGCTTCTGCACCCGCACGTTGGGGTCGGGGGTGATGGCCAGCAGCAGCCGGTCGATGGCGGGGCGGCCGCCCCAGTAGTCGGGGTGGGCAGTGAAGCGCACCTGGGCGTCCTTCTCGTAACGCTGGAAGACGAAGGGGCCGGTGCCGATGGGGCGGCTGTTGAGGGCCTCGGGCGTGCCGGCGGCGAGCAGGCGGTCGGCGTATTCGGCGGAGTAGATGGAGGCGAAGCCCATGGCGAGGTCGGCGAGGAAGGGCGCTTCGGGGTGGCGCAGGACGAAGCGGACGCGGTGGTCGTCGAGCTTTTCGATGCGCTCGATCAACTGCCCCAGGGCCATGGATTCGGCATAGGGAAAGCCCCGGGGCGAGCGGTCGTGCCAGGGGTGCCTGGGGTCGAGCTGGCGCTGGAAGCTCCAGAGCACGTCGTCGGTATTGAAGTCGCGGGTGGGGGTGAACCAGGCCGTGGTGTGGAACTTGACGCCCTGGCGCAGGGTGAATTCGTAGCTGAGGCCGTCATCGGAAAGCGTCCAGCGTTCGGCCAGCGCGGGTTCGATGCGGGTGCTGCCGGGGGCGAACTGCACGAGGCGGTCGAAGAGGGTTTCGGCGCTGGCGTCGGCGGTGTTGGCGGCGGTGTACTGGACGATGTCGAAGCCTTCCGGGGCGGCCTCGGTGCAGACCACCAGGCTGGGGGCGGCCTGGGTCCAGAGGGGCAGCAGGAGCAGGAAGGGCAGCAGGCGTGGGTGCATCGGGCGTCCTTGGCGTGATGGCCTGCCGCGAATGCGTGCCTGCGGTGGCGGGTGGGGGAGGGCGCCCTGGTGCGGGCGCCTGGTGCCGGGAGGGCGGGGCGTGGTGCCCCGCCTGCCGGGTTACTTGCCGACGCTCACGCCGTAGAACGAGTTGAGGGCGAACGGGCTGATCTTGAAGTCCTGCACGTTCTTGCGCATCGGCTGGTAGACCGTGGAGTGGGCGATCGGGGTGATCGGCACCTGGTCCTTGAGGATGTGCTGGGCCTGCTTGTACAGCTCGGTGCGCTGGGCCTGGTCGGGGTTGGCCTTGGCCTGCTTGACCAGCTTGTCGTAGTCGGTGTTGCACCACTTGGAGAAGTTGTTGCCGTCGATGGCGTCGCAGCCATAGAGGGTGCCGAGCCAGTTGTCCGGGTCGCCGTTGTCGCCGCTCCAGCCGATCAGCATGGCGTCGTGCTCGCCGCCCTTGGCGCGCTTGATGTACTCGCCCCATTCGTAGGTGACGATGCGCGCCTTGATGCCGACCTTGGCCCAGTCGGCCTGCAGCATTTCGGCCATCAGCTTGGCGTTGGGGTTGTAGGGGCGCTGCACGGGCATGGCCCAGAGGGTGATCTCGGTGCCTTCGGCCACCCCGGCGGCCTTGAGCAGTTCCTTGGCCTTGTCGGGGTTGTAGCCGGCGTCCTTGATGGTCTCGTCGTAGGACCACTGGGTCGGCGGCATGCCGTTGACGGCGAGCTGGCCGGCGCCCTGGTAGACGGCGTCGATGATGGCCTTCTTGTTCACCGCCATGTCCAGCGCCTGGCGCACTTCGAGTTTGTCGAAGGGCTTGTGGGTGACGTTGTAAGCGATGTAGCCGAGGTTGAAGCCCGGCTGGGACGGCATGTTGAGGTTGGTGTCCTTCTTCAGCGCCTCGAGGTCGGCGGGGCGGGGGAAGAGGGTGATCTGGCACTCGCCGGCCTTGAGCTTCTGCATGCGCACGGAGGCGTCGGTGTTGATGGCGAAGATCAGGTTGTCGATCTTCACGTCCTCGGGCTTCCAGTAGTCCTTGTTGCCGGCGAAGCGGATCTGCGCGTCCTTCTGGTAGCGCTTGAACACGAACGGGCCGGTGCCGATGGGCTTCTGGTTGAGGTCGGCGGCCTTGCCCTGCTTGAGCAGCTGGTCGGCGTATTCGGCGGACTGGATGGAGGCGAAGCTCATGGCGAGGTTCTGGATGAAGGCGGCGTCCACCTGGTTGAGGGTGAACTTGACGGTCATGTCGTCCAGCTTCTCGACCTTGGCGATGTTGGCGTCCATGCCCATGTCGGTGAAGTAGGGGAATTCGGTGGGGTAGGCCTTACGGAACGGGTGCTCCTTGTCGAGCATGCGCTGGAAGGTGAACAGCACGTCGTCGGCGTTGAAGGTGCGGGTGGGCTTGAAGTACTCGGTGGTGTGGAACTTCACGCCCGGGCGCAGGTGGAAGGTGTAGGTGAGGGCGTCGGGGGAGACGTCCCACTTCTCCGCCAGGCCGGGGATGACGGCGGTGCCGCCCCGTTCGAACTGGGTCAGGCGGTTGAAGACGGTCTCGGCGGCGGCGTCGAAGTCGGTGCCGGTGGTGTACTGGCCGGGGTCGAAGCCGGCGGGGCTGCCTTCGGAGCAGAACACCAGGTTACCGGCGGCGCTGGCCAGCGGTGCGCCGGCGATCAGCCCGGCGGCGAGAATCGCTTGGATGACGGCGTTTTTACGCATTTTGACCTCATGTCTTGTTGTGTTCTTCATCGTGAGGGGCGCCCTCGTAAGGCGCCTCGCCCGAAACTATGCATGGCACATGCCCGAGGCAAGCCATGGTGGGACATGAGTGTAGAAGCTGTGACGATGCTGTAAGGCGGTGTCGCAATTCTGCAAGTTCGCGACCGTTCGCAGCCTGGGGCCACCCGTTCGTGCGGGTGGCCCTGGCCCCGTGTCAGGGCATCTGCACCTCGATGACGCCATCGGCGGTGACGTTGACGCGGCTGGTGCCGGCTTCGATCTCCGGTGCCGGGGCGTCTTCGGCCATCATCATGCTGGCCTTGGCGGCGCGCATGGCCATCATCGGGCGCGGCTGGAAACCGTCGCTGTTGAGGTTGAGGCTCACCAGCTTGTAGCCGGAGCCGCCCAGGGCCTGGGTCGCCAGTTGGGCGCGGGCCTTGAAGGCGTCGACGGCATCCTTCAGCAGGGCGTCTTCGTTCTTCTTGCGGGTGGCGTCGGCGATGCTGAAGTCCATGCCGGCCATCTTCAGGCTGCCCATCAGGTCGGCGCTGAGCTGGGACAGGGCGGCGAAGTCGGCGCTTTCCAGGCGCACTTCGGCGCGCTCGCGCCAGCGGGTGATCTTCTGGCCCTTGTCGTCGTAGACCGGGTAGCTGTTGCGGCTGCCGAGGCTGACGGTGATGCCCTTGGTGGCGCGGGCCTTCTCGACGGCGGCGTTGAGGGTGCGGGTGATCTCGGCGGCCAGTTTGGCCGGGTCGCTGTTCTCGGATTCGCTGAACAGGGTGACGTGCATCAGGTCATGGGCCACGTCCTGGCTGACCTCGGCACGCAGGGCCACCTGGTTGTAGCGCGCCTCGTCGGCCATGGCCGGGAGGCTGGCGAAGGCGGCGGTGGCCAGGGCGAGGGCGGCGGAGAGGCGGGTGATGGCTTGCATGTCGGCTCCTTGTGAGAGGCAGTGGGTGTGCGCGCGGTTTGCGGCAGTCAACAGGGTAGACGGGCGTTCCGTGCGGTCCGGGTTAAGACCGCAGGATTTTTTTTCGTTCGATCACGGGCCCGCCTTTCCAGCCGCTCTGGCACGCAGGCTGCGCAGTCGCGCTGTCCATGAGCCAACGCCGCGCAACGATGCGGCGAGTTGACGCATATCAGCGGTGCGCCAGGCGCCTTGGTTATACTCCGCCGAATTCTTGGAGTGCCCATGCTCGAACCCTTACACCACCTGTCCGCCAGCCGGCAGAACCTCCTGCGTCTGACCCTCATCCGTGTGCTCGTACTGGCCGCCCAGGCCGGTTCGGTGGGCCTTGCCTACCGCGCGCAATTGCTGGAACTGCCCTGGCTGGAGCTGTCGGTGACCCTGGCGGTGTCGCTGGTGCTCTGTGTGAGCACCACCCTGCGCCTGCGCGGCCCGTGGCCGGTCACCGAGCTGGAGTATTCGGTGCAGCTGGCCTGCGACCTGGTCATCCACAGCGTGCTGCTCTATTACTCGGGCGGCTCCACCAACCCCTTCGTTTCCTATTACCTGGTGCCGCTGACCATCGCCGCCGCCACCTTGCCCTGGGTCTACACCCTGGTGTTGGCGGGGCTGGCGCTGGCGGCGTACACCCTGCTGCTGGTGTGGTTCCACCCGCTGGAGATGCCGGTGGAGCAGCGCGAGGCGATGCTGATCTACGGCATGTGGCTGAGCTTTGCCCTGGCAGCGGCACTGATCACCTTCTTCGCCGCCCGCATGACCGAGGAGCTGCGCCGCCAGGACCAGCTGCGCGCCGTGCGCCGCGAGGAAAGCATGCGTGACCAGCAGCTGCTGGCCGTGGCCACCCAGGCCGCCGGCGCCGCTCACGAGCTGGGCACCCCGCTGGCGACCATGAGCGTGCTGCTCAAGGAGCTGCGCCAGGAGTACGGCGACAAGCCGGCCCTGCAGGATGACCTGGCGTTGCTGCAGGAGCAGGTGAAGCTGTGCAAGGAAACCCTGCAGCAACTGGTGCGCGCCGCCGAGGCGGACCGCCGTCAGGCCGTGGTGGACCAGACCGCCGTGGAGTGGCTGGAGGCGACCCTCAACCGCTGGCACCTGATGCGCCCGGAAGCCACCTACCGCTACCAGTGCCTGGGCGTTGGCCTGGCGCCGCGCCTGCGCCCGCCGGCCGACCTGACCCAGGCCCTGCTGAACCTGCTGAACAACGCTGCCGACGCCTGTCCGGAGAAACTCGACATTCGCCTGGACTGGGACCATCAATGGATGGTGCTGAGCATCCGCGACCAGGGCGCCGGCGTTCCCCTGGCCATCGCCGAGCAACTCGGCCGGCCCTTCTTCACCACCAAGGGCAAGGGATTCGGCCTCGGCCTGTTCCTCAGCCAGGCCAGCGTGACGCGCGCCGGTGGCACGGTGAAGCTGTACAACCACGAAGAGGGCGGTACCCTCACCGAGCTGCGCCTACCCCGCAGCCACGGTGTCGCCTGAGCCCACCACGAGAGGACTCGACATGAGCGAAGAACCCCTGATCGACGGCGAAGAACAGCCCCACCTGCTGCTGGTGGACGACGACGCCACCTTTACCCGCGTCATGGCCCGCGCCATGAGCCGCCGGGGCCTGCGCGTGTCGGTGGCCGGCTCGGCCGACGAGGGCCTGGCCCTGGCCAAGGACGACCTGCCGGACTACGCCGTGCTGGACCTGAAGATGGAAGGCGACTCCGGCCTGGTGCTGCTGCCCAAGCTGCTGGAGCTGGACCCGGACATGCGGGTGGTCATCCTCACCGGCTACTCCAGCATCGCCACCGCTGTGGAGGCCATCAAACGCGGCGCCACCAACTACCTGTGCAAGCCGGCCGACGCCGACGACGTGCTGACCGCGCTGCTGTCCCAGCAGGCCGACGTGGAAAGCCTGGTGCCGGAGAACCCCATGTCGGTGGACCGCCTGCAGTGGGAGCACATCCAGCGCGTGCTGGCCGAGCACGATGGCAACATCTCCGCCACCGCTCGCGCCCTGGGCATGCACCGCCGTACCCTGCAGCGCAAGCTGCAGAAGCGCCCGGTCCGTCGCTGAGGCCGTACGCGGCGCGCTCCGTAGCCCGGGCTTCAGCCCGGGAGCGGAGTGGGCGACCAGTCCCGAATTGAAGTCCGGGCTACGCCTACGGCACCGCACCTGCAGGGGCGACTTCAGTCGCCAAGCGGCGCGCAGCGCCGCCACCCCACAGGCACGGGTTCATCCGCGATCAGGCTTCCCCCCTCAAGCCAAGGGTCGCTCAGGACCCTCCGGTTTTTCTTCCCTGAAAGCGTCCTGAAAGCCACTGGTGGCCGGGCCTTGGTATTCTTAGCCGCCTAACCAATCCCGCCCAGGCCCGTCATGTTCTCCGTCGTCCAGCAGATCCTCGGCATCACCGCCCCGGTGTTCTCCATGCTGTTCCTCGGCGTGTTGCTGCGCCGCCTGGGCTGGATCGACGCCCCTTTCATCGACACCGCCTCCAGCCTGGTCTTCCGCGGCACCATGCCGACCCTGCTGTTCCTCGGCATCGTCAAGGCGGACCTGAGCACTGCCCTGCAGCCCGCGCTCATCGCCTACTTCGTCGTGGCCACCCTGGGCTGCTTCGGCCTGGCCTGGCTCTGGGCCCTCTGGCGCTGCCCGGAGGCGGATCGGGGCATCTACACCCAGGGTGCGTTCCGTGGAAACAACGGCATCATCGGCCTCGCCCTGGCCACCAGCATGTACGGCGACTACGGCCTGTCGGTGGGCGGGCTGCTCGGAGGCGTGGTGATCCTCTGCTACAACACCCTGTCCTCCATCGTGCTGACGGTCTACGCACCGGGCATGCGCGCCGATCCCTGGAGCCTGATCAAGGGCGTGCTGAAGAATCCGCTGATCATCGGCGTGCTCGCCGCCATCCCCGTGGCCTACCTGCAACTGCCACTGCCGGCCTGGCTGATCACCTCCGGCGAGTACTTCGCCCAGATGACCCTGCCGCTGGCGCTGATCTGCATCGGCGGCACCCTGTCGCTGGCGTCCCTGCGCGAGAGCGGCCGCCTGGCCATCAGCTCCAGCCTGATGAAGATGGTCTGGCTGCCGCTGCTGGCCACCGCCGGTGCCTGGGCCCTGGGGTTCCGCCAGGCCGAGCTGGCGATCCTCTTCCTCTACTTCGGCAGCCCCACGGCTGCCGCCAGCTTCGTCATGGCGCGGGCGGTGAACGGCAACCATGCGCTGGCTGCCTCCATCATCGTCATCACCACCCTGGCCGCCGTGGTGACCACCAACATCGGCCTGCTGAGCCTGCAGCTGCTGGGCCTGATCTAGGCCCGGTGCCCCGGTCTGCGGGGCCTTGGGCAAGCTGTATCAAAATGTGAGGCGCTTCCGACTCCTCGGTCCCGCGCGTTGCGTCTTGGCGTGGGGAGGGCTAGCATCGCGGCCTTTGCGCCATTAACGGATTAAACATGCGCGCCGTTTCGCTGCTCAGCCTGCTGCTCCTGGCCCCCCTTGTCTGGGCGGCCGAGCCGTCCGCGACGCTGGAGGGCCCCAGTGCTGGCTGGCGCTACGCCGGCCTGCTCGATCGCAGCGAAAACCCGGCGGTTGCCTACCCGACGCCGCCCATCGACCGGGGCGCACAGCGCAACCGCACCCTCATCGAAGGACGCCTGGCCAACATCGGCCACGTCCGCCCGCCGCACCGCCTGGTGGTCAACGGCAACCCACTGCCGCTCTACACCGATGACGCCGGACGTTTCGTCCGCCCGTACGCGTTCGGTGCCGGCTCCAACAGCGTCGAAGTGGTGTCTGGCGACGGCAAGTCGCTCAAGCGCGTGCAGTTCTACGAAGCCAACACCGGCCGCACCCCGGCGCGCCTGCGCGTGGTGCTCGGCTGGGACGATCCCAAGGCCGAACTCGACCTGCACATCGTCACCCCCGACGGCCAGCACGCCTTCTGGGCCGACCCGGTGATGAGCAACGGCGGCGGCCTGGACACCGACAGCGTCGACGGCCCCGGCCCGGAAATGTTCACCATGGCCGCGCCCCTGCACGGCACCTACCTGGTGTACGTGAACTACTGGGGCAACTACGGCGCCAATGGCTACAACTTCGAAGCCGGCAGCAACCAGAACGAGGTCATCACGTCGCAGATCAGCCTGGTGTTCAACGAGAACACCGTGAACGAGAAGCGTGAGTCCTTCGTCGTGCCCTTGCGGGCCATCGGTGAGCTGGTGCTCGTCAAATCCTTCAACTTCTGATGTCCCGCCGCGTGGATGAACCGGGGTTTTTCACCATGAACCAGAACACCACTCCTGAAAGCGCCCGCACTGCCCTGGCGCGTCACCCGCGCGCTCTGGCCCTCGGCCTGCTGCTGCCGCTGGCGGCCGCCGGCCTGCTGGGGGGCTGCGACAAGCAGGAGCCGCGCGACCTGGCGGAACAGAGCGCCCTGGGGCTGGACCTCAAGCGCCCTGACGCCCTGATCGAAAGCGCCTCCCTCAGCCGCCTGCCCAAGGACATCCTCGCGGTGCCGCTGCTGCGCGACACCCTCACCGAGGACTTCGTCTTCTACTACCAGGACAACGCCGACCGCCTCGGCCTGGCCGGCAGCCTGCGTCGCATCATCTACGAGCACGACCTCAAGCTGCAGGACTCGCTGATCGACGAACTGCTCGACCAGCCGGCTGAAGTCGCGGCCTGGCGGGGTGCCGACGGCAAGCTCAAGCACGTGCTGGTGACCCTGCAGCGCGGCGGCCTGGCCCGCGTGCTGGAGCCCCTGGCCCACGCCGCCCTGGACGACACCCAGCTGAGCCAGGTGGGCGAGCTGCGGGTGGACGGCGACAGCGTGCCGCTCTACAGCCTGCGCTACCTGGGCGAGCGTTCGGTGCTGCTGGCCAGTCATGGCGACAAGCTGCTGGTGCTCTCCAGCCCCGGCATGCTGCTGGACGAATCCGGCAAGCTGGCCCGCGCCGAGACCGAGACGGTCGAAGGCCTGATGGCCGGCGACGATCCCTTCCCCGAGCGCTTCGGCCTCAAGGCCCGTGGCCAGGAACAGCAGCGTATCGCCCTGGGCGGCGAATTCCTCGCCTTCGGCTACCAGCGCTTCCTGCCCAGCTTCGCCGGCCTGCGCTTCGAGATGGACGACAAGGGCTGGCGCAGCTACGTCGCCCTCAACGAGGTGGACGACCAGGCCAAGTTCGACTTCAAACCCGTGTGGCAGGCCATGCCCATGGGCGCCAGCGCCTGTGTCGCGCTGCCCGTGGCACCGGGCGTGAATGCCCGCCTGCTGGACCGCGTCGGTGCCGGCAAGGAGGTCACCGAACAGCTCGGCAAGCGCCTCGGCACCACCGCCGGCCTGTGCTGGTACGCCGACTCCCGCCTGCACTCGCCGCTGCTGGTGGCCCACCTCGACGAGGCGGCCTCCGGCCAGATGGACCCGGCCATCGAAGGCCTGTTCGGCTCGGTGATCGGTGCCTTCGAACCCTATGCCGAAGGCGGCCGCTTCCCGCTGGAGAGCCAGACCCGTGGCGCCGCCCGCATCTGGGCCCGCGACGTCGGTTCCAACTTCGGCCAGTACCCTGCATCCCAGAGCGCCAACCCCGATGCCCTGGCCTCCCGTGGCTACTTCCACGTGAGCCTGGCGCGCCATGGCGACACCCTGCTGTTCTCCCTGGACGACAAGCTGGTGACCAAGGGCCTGGATACCCTCGACAAGCGCTTCCCGCCCCTGGGCGAGACCCTGCCCAAGGACGCCCTGGTGCCGGCCTACCTGGCCCCCGAAGGCCTGGCCAAGCTGCTGGAGCGGGAAACCCTCGACAGCCTGCCGAGCAACGACGAACCGGTGTTCCGCAACGCCGCCGAAGCCCACCTGCTGCCCAAGCTGCGGGCCCTCGGTGGCCACGGCAAGTACGCCCTGGCACTGCCGGCCGACACCCAGGCCAGCGACCCGTGGGAATGGCTGCCCCTGGAATGGCGCTCCCTGTGATCCGTCGCCTGCCGTTCGGGCTGGCCGCGCTGCTGATGGCGTGGAGCCTGGTGCTGCGCGCCGACGAAACGGTGGGGCTCGACCCCGAGCAGTCCCAGGTGTTCCGCGCCTGGTTCGTGCGCATCGCCCAGGAGCAGTTGCGCCAGGGCCCGAGCCCGCGCTGGCACCAGCAGGATTGCGCCGGCCTGGTGCGCTTCGCCGCCAACGAGGCGCTCAAGGTCCACGACGCCAAGTGGCTGCGTGCCAATGGCCTGTCCAACCGCTACCTGCCGCCGGAGCTGGAACTGAGCGACGCCCAGCGCCAGCTCGCACAGAACTGGCAGCAGGGCGGTGGCAAGGTCGGCCCCTACGTCAACGCCATCAAACTCATTCAGCACAACAGCCGGTTCGCCGGCCGCGACCTCAACCAGGCCCGTCCCGGCGACCTGATCTTCTTCGACCAGGGTGATGACCAGCACCTGATGATCTGGATGGGGCGGGAAATCGCCTACCACACCGGCACCAGCACCCCGACCGATAACGGCATGCGCTCCGTCAGCCTGCAACAACTCATGAAATGGAAGGACACCCGATGGATCCCCGACGAATCCAACCCCAACTTTATCGGCATCTATCGACTGAACTTCCTCGCCCGATGAACGCCAGCCCCCTGCGCCGTGCGGCGCGCCTGTCCGCTGCCGCGCTCATGGCGCTGGTACTGCCCCTGGCCCTGCCGGCGCTCACCCAGGCCGAGGACGAGGTACCGGCCAGCGGCTACACGCCCATGGCGGGCGAGTCCTTCTTCCTGCTCTCCGACAGCAGCTTCGCCACCGATGAAGTGGCCCAGGTGCGCCTGGAGGCTCCGGGCCGCGACTACCGTCGCTACCGGATGGAGGAGTACGGCGGCGTCGATATCCGCGTGTACCGCATCGAGAACCCCCTCGACTTCCTCAAGCGGCAGAAGAACCTGCACCGCGTGAGCACCGAGGGCGACTTCAAGGGCGAGGGCCTCTCCAACACCCTGGCCTACCTCTGGGACAACTGGTACCGCAAGTCGCGTCGGGTGATGCAGCGGGCCTTCTCCTACGAGTCGCGCAAGCAGGTCACCGAAGAAGCCCCCGAACTGAGCATGGGCGAGGCCATCCGCCAGCCCACCGAGTTCACCCCGCAGGTGCAATACGCGCCGCTCAAGGGCATGCCGATGGTGGCGCAGTTCCGTTACCCGCTGTGGCAGGCCAAGCCCATCGAGCCGCCGAAGGGCGTCGAGCTGGCCGGATCTTCCAGCCAGTTCACCAGCACCCAGCCGGGCAACGTCTACATCCCCCTCGGCAAGCTCAAGCCCGGCCTGTACCTGACCGAAGCCATCGTCGGCAAGTACCGCGCCACCACCGTGGTGTTCGTCTCCAACACCGTGGCCGTGAGCAAGATCGCCGGCAACGAGCTGCTGGTGTGGACCGCCCGCAAGCACGAAGGCACGCCCGTGGCCGATGCCAAGGTGCTGTGGAGCGACGGCCTGGGCGTGATGACCAGCGGCACCACCGACGCCCAGGGCCTGCTGCGCCTCGGCCACGGCAGCCCCGAGCGCTCCTACGTGCTGGGCGAGGACGCCGAGGGCGGCGTGTTCGTCTCCGAGAACTTCTATTACGACAGCGAGATCTACGACACCAAGCTCTACGCCTTCACCGACCGCCCGCTGTACCGCCCGGGCGATTGGGTCGAGGTGAAGATCGTCGGCCGCGAATTCAAGAACGCCCGCGACTCGGTCGCCCCCACCGCCGCGCCGCTGAAGCTCAGCGTGCTCGACGCCAACGGCACCGAGCTGCAGACCCTGGACCTGGCGCTGGACGGCCAGTCCGGCACCCAGGGTCGCTTCCAGCTGCCGCGCAACGCCGTGGCCGGTGGCTATGAACTGCGCTTCCGCTACCGCGACCAGATCTACAGCAGCGCCTTCCGCGTGGCCGAGTACATCAAGCCGCACTTCGAAGTGTCGCTGGACCTGGCCAAGCCGGACTTCCGCACCGGCGAGCCGGTGAAGGGCGCATTGGTACTGCTCTACCCGGACGGCAAGCCGGTGGCCAACGCCCGCCTGCAACTGAGCCTGCGCGCTCAGCAGCTGTCGATGATCGACAACGAGCTGCAGTACCTCGGGCAGTTCCCGGTGGAGCTGGAGAGCACCGAGCTCACCACCGACGCCCAGGGCCGTGCCGAACTCAACCTGCCGGCCGCCGAGAAACCCAGCCGCTACCTGCTCACCGTGTTCGCCAGCGACGGCGCCGCCTACCGCGTGCGCACCAGCAAGGAGATCCTCATCGAACGCGGCGCCGCCCGCTACGCCCTCACCGCGCCGCAGCGCTTCAGCAGCGCCGGTGAGTCGGTGCACTTCAGCTTCCGCAGCGAGCGCCCGAGCGACCTCAAGCCGGCCCGCTACGACTGGGTCCGCCTGGAAGACCAGAGCACCCAGGGTGGCACCCTGGCCGGCGGCAGCGACGGCTTCGACCTGAAGTTCGAGCGTCCCGGCACCTACAGCATCACCCTGAAGGACGACAAGGGCCTGATCCTCGGCGCCACCGGCCACTCGGTCAGCGGCGACGGCGTGAAGTCCGTGGCCGGCACCATCGAGATTGTCCTCGACAAGGCCGAGTACAAGGCCGGCGAGGAAGCCCTGGCGCTGATCACCTTCCCCGAGCCGGTGAGCGATGCCCTGCTGACCCTGGAGCGCGACAAGGTGGAGGCCACCGCACTGCTGTCCAAGGGCGGCGACTGGCTGAAGCTGGAGCGCCTCTCCGACACCCAGTACCGCGCGCGTATCCCGGTGGGCAAGACCTTCTCGCCCAACATCACCTTCTCCGCGCTGTACACCCGTGGCGGCGACTACAGCTTCCAGAACGCCGGCATCAAGGTGGCCACGCCGCAGATCGACATCGAGGTGGTGGCCGACAAGGAAGTGGCCCGCCCGGGTGACACCGTCACCGTCGAGCTGACCACCCGCTACGAAGGCAAGCCCACCGCCTCGCGCCTCACCGTCAGCGTGGTGGACGAGATGATCTACGCACTGCAGCCGGAGATCGCCCCGGGCATCGACCAGTTCTTCTACCACCCGCGCCGCAACAACGTGCGCACCAGCGCCAGCCTCTCGTTCATCGCCTACGACCTGGCCCTGCCCGGCAGCGCCACCGCGCCCGGCCGCGCCAACCGCAGCGACCGTGGCGTGAAGGTGCTGGAGCGTCCGCGCCGCGAGGACGTGGACACCGCTGCCTGGCAGCCGGACCTGGTCACCGACGCCAACGGCAAGGTGCGCTTCAGCTTCCGCGTGCCGGACTCCCTGACCCGCTGGCGCATCACCGCGCGGGCCATGAACGCCGATGGCCAGGTGGGCCAGAAGCGCCAGTTCGTGCGCTCCGAGAAGCCGCTGTACCTCAAGTGGAGCGGCCCCACCAGCTTCCGCAAGGGCGACCGCCCGACCCTCGGCCTGTTCGCCTTCAACCAGGGCGAATCCGGTTCCAAGGCCGAGCTGGTGACCCGTTACGCCGGCCAGGAACAGCGCACCACGGTGGAACTGGCCAAGGGCATCAACTACCTGCCGCTGACGGTTCCGGCCGTGGCCGAAGGGGACTTCCACGCCGAACTGGTGCGTGACGGCCAGGCCGTCGATGCCCTCGACGTGGCCCTGCACCTGGCCGCCGACGGTTGGCCGAGTGCCCAGAGCAAGAGCCTGGTGGCCTACGCCGGCAAGACCGAGCTGGGCCTGCCGGCCGACGCCAGCGCCATCCGCCTGCGCCAGGACGACAACGGCCAGGCCCTGTTCCGTGGCGCCCTCGACGACCTGCTCGCCTACCCCTATGGCGGCGTCGAGCAGACCGCCAGCCGCCTGCTGCCGCTGGCCGCGGCCTACCCGACCCTGGCCCAGGGCGAGCGCCGCGTGAGTGATCGCCTGCGCCTGGTCATGCAGACCGGTCGCCTGCGCCTGGTGCAGATGGCCGGCCCGGAAGCGGTCTTCACCTGGTGGGGCGACGAGGCCGATGCCGACGCCTTCCTCACCGCCTACGCCTACTACGCCGACTGGTACACCAGCCGTGCCCTGGAGGTTCAGCTGCCGCCGGACCACTGGCAGCGCGTGCTGGACACCTACGCCGCCCAGGCCCCCAACACCCCGCTGCTGCAGCGTGCCCTGGTGCTGGCCTTCGCCCGCGACATGGGCCTGCCGGTGAACACCCTGATGGAAGGCCTGATGGCCGACCTGGCCGCCGCCGGTGACGGCGAGGACGTGCCCGAGGTGGACGACGGCCGCGCCAGCCTGGTGATGGCCGCACCGGAGTCGTCCCTCGGCCTGGCGGCTGCCCGCGTGCTCACCGCCGGTCTTGCCCGTCAGCTGCAAGTCCGCGTGCCGGCTGCACTGGACGCCCAGCTGGGTGCCGCCCGCGAGCGCCTGTCCGCCAGCCAGCAGCCCTTCGCCGAAGCCCTCGGCCTGTACCTCAATGGGGCCGACCCGGTGCGTGCGGCCGCCCTGCTCAAGCGCCTGGCGCCGGGGCAGTCCACCGTCGAGCGCGCCCTGGCCCTGACCTGGCTGCAGCGCAGCCTGGACAAGGCCGGCCCGGACCTGGCCATCGCCCCGCAAGGCGACTGGCAGGCCCGCGAAGGTGACAGCGGCGAACGCTACTGGCAGTGGCATGGCCAGGGCGTGCCCGCCACCCTCGACCTGCCGACCGACCTGGCCCACCCGGTGGACGTGCGCCTGGATTACCAGAGCGCCCAGGCTGCCGGCGCGGGTGCCGCACTGCCGGTGGAGATCAGCCGCCGCCTGCTGCGCCTGGTGCCGGGCAGCGAGCCCTTCACCTTCAAGGCCGAAGAGGCCAAGCCCGGTGACATCTCCAGCGACGCCCTCTACCTGGACGAAGTGGTGCTGAACGCCCAGGCCGGCCGCGCCCTGCGCTACGGCCTGCTGGAAGTGCCGCTGCCGCCCGGTGCCGATGTCGAGCGCACCACCTGGGGCATCCAGGTTTCCGGCCTGGAAGGCGAGGAAGCCTCCGCCCTGGAGAAGGCCCGCAACGAGCCGGGGCAGATGGTCTACGCCGTCCCGGTGGATCGCCTGGAAGGTGCCCTGGTGCTGCGTCACCTGGTGCGCTTCTCGCAGAAAGGCGAGTTCCAGCTGCCGCCGGCGCGCTACGTCCGCCTCTACGCGCCGCAGGAGCAGGCGCTGGAGAGCGAACCGGCGCTGGGACAGATCAAGGTCGATTGAGATTGACCAGGGGCCTGCGCGTGGCCGCTGCGCTGCTGGCGCTGGCGGCCCTCCCGGTGGGGGCCGCCGAGGCGCCCCTCGCCCTGGCTTGGCGTACCCCGGCCGGTAACGAACTGCTCGAACTGGACCGCAGCCGCGTGTTGGCGCGCGGTCCCTTGCCCGCCGAGCGCCAGGCGCCCCTGGGCAGCCTGTGGAAACTCTTCGTCTATGCCTACCTGGTGGACCGGCAACAGCCGGACCCTGGCTACCAGTGCCTCGGCCACGACCGTGACGAGGTGTATTGCTGCAACCCCGGCGAACGCATCGACCGTGACCAGGCCCTGGTGAAATCCTGCGGCCTGTATTTCGACCCGGCACGCCTCGGCGTGACCCCGGATGACTGGTCCCGCTACTGGCAGGCACGCAGTGCCCCGGCCTGGCTGCAACGCCTCGATGCGCTGAAGCCCGAGGCGCGGGTCCCGGTGGCTGACCTGCTGGCCCAGCTGCAGACCCTGCCGGCCCAGGACGAGGCCCGCCGCGTGCTGCTCGACGTGCCGCTCCAGGCCCGTGATGCCGGCGTGCTCGCCACCCTGGGCGCGCGCCTGCGGGTGAAGACCTGGAGCTGGCTCGCCGACGCCGATCCCCAGGCCCGCCAGGGCGGCTTCGCCGGCTGGCTGAACGACGGCACGCCGGTCTGGGCCGGCGGCCCCGGCACCAGCCAGCGCGTTCTCGGGCAGTACGCCGAGGTGCTCGAACGCACGTTGCCGGTGAGCTGGCCCCGCGAGCCGGGCAGCTGCGTGGAGGTGCGCCTGTTCAGCCGCTATCCGCTGCGCGAGGTGAGCCTCGCCGGCCAGTCCACGCCTGTGGCGCCCGGTGCCCTGCGCGGGCGCTACCAGGTGCTGTTCGAGAACGGCAACCGCCTGGACATCGAAAGCCAGGGCGAGCTCTTCCTGGAACGCCGTGACGATGGCCTGGCGCTGACCGCTCACCTGGAGCGCGAGGACTACGTGGCCCGCGTGCTCGACCGCGAGGCGGCACCCGAACCCGTCGAGGCCGCCAAGGCCCTGGCCGTGGCAGTGCGGACCTACCTGGTGCAGAACGCCGTGCGCCGTGGCGAGTGCCTGGTCATCGACGACAGCAGTTCCAGCCAGCGGGTTGCCCCCCGCCCGGCTTCCGCTGCCAGTCGCACCATCGCCGCCTGGACTGCCGACCTGGTGCTGGCCGGCAGCACGGTGACCTACCACAGCGAGCGCGCCGGCCCGGATCGCCTGTCCTGGCAGCAGGCCGTGACGGAGGCCAAGGAGGGCGTGCGCTACGACAGCATCCTCGCCCGTGCCTTCCCCCGCGCCAGCCTCAGCCGCTGGGACAAGCCCGTGGCAGCCTGCCAGGCCCTGCCCAACGCCGAGGACTGGCTGCGCCGCCAGCGTCGCGAGTGGCGCCCGGTGCTGGATGCCGAGCCGGGCTACGCTGAAATCCCGCAGTTCTCGGTGTGCCGCCTGGCCTCCGGTCGACCCCATGTCGACCGCGAGCGGCGGCGCATCTTCGTGCGCGGCCTGTTTTCCCTGCAGGACCGCCTCGACCTGACCCACGAATACCTGCACCTGGCCTTCGAAGCCCACCCCAACGGCCAGGACGAAGCCTACGTCGAGCGGCTCGCCCGCCAACTGCTACTGGAATGATCCCCATGCGCTGCGCCTCCCTTGCTTCCCTGTTCCTGGCCCTGACGCCGCTGCTCGCCAGCGCCGAGGTGCGACTCGACACGCCGCGCGGTGGCTGGCGCGAAGGCGCCGGCTCGGGCGAGCACTTCATGCAGGAGGTCAACTACCCGGCCTCCTCGGTCAACACCGCGTCGGACCAGGCCGATACCGCGCTGATCAAGGGTGCGATCACCGGCATGCCGAAGGCGGCCAGCGGCCCCGGCACCCTGGTGGTCAACGGCGTGAGCATGCCGCTGAAGGTGGACGAGGACGGCAGTTTCCAGCGGCCCTTCGTGTTCCCCTCCGGCAGCAACAGCGTCGAAGTGCGCAGCCCGGACGGCAAGCAATCCCACCGCGTGCAGTTCTACAGCCGGGCCAAGGGCGGCGTACCGGCACGCATGCGCGTGGTGCTCTCCTGGGATGCCGACAACACCGACCTGGACCTGCACCTGGTGACGCCGGACGGCGCCCACATCTGGTACGGCGACCGCAGCGCGCCCAACGGCACGGCGCTGGACGTGGACGTGACCACCGGCTACGGCCCGGAAATGATCGCCAGCCCGACCCCGCTCAAGGGGCAGTACCTGGTGTACGTGAACTACTACGGCGGCGGTTACTACGGCAGCGACGACGGCACCGAAGGCCCTGCCCAGCCGCTGATCACCGCCCAGGTGACGGTCATCACCGAGGAAGGCACACCGAGCGAGAAGCAGGAAAACTTCATCGTGCCCATGCGCCAGCCGGGCGAACTCACCCTGGTGAAGAGCTTCAGCTACCCCTGATCGGTTCTTTGGGCTGAGCCTCGGCGCATGCTGGGGCGGTGGATCGATGGTGCGCGAACCGCCCTACGCGTCGTATGAGCGCCGAGCGGTGCGCACGACGTTGGCCTGGTGAGCGGGGTTTGATGCGGTTCGCGGGCTCACCACATCCTACGGGTGAAGGCGTGCCGGCGGCTGAGGCTTATCGGTCGCTCTCCCTCAAGATCTGTCAGCCCTCGCGGGAACCGAAGGGTGGGCCGGGCGGCGTTCCGCTTCAGCCCACCATCGAAGCCGCTGACAGCTCCTTTGGTGAACAGCACCATCCCCCCTACGCTTTTCCCACCCACCGTTTTGGCGCCGGCGGGCGTCAGCCCTGCGGGTTGGCCTGCCAGGCGTCGACCACTTCCTGGGCGGCGCGGAAGGCGTCGATGGCGGCCGGTACGCCGGCGTACACCGCGCAGTGCAGCAGCGCTTCGCGGATTTCCTCCACGCTGCAGCCATTGTTCAAGGCCCCGCGCACGTGGCCTTTCAGCTCCTGGGGGCACTTCAGGGCGGTGAGGGCGGCGAGGGTGATGAGGCTGCGGGTCTTGCGGTCGAGCCCTTCGCGGTTCCACACGCCGCCCCAGGCGTGTTCGTTGACGAAGTCCTGCAGGGGCTGGGTGAATTCGGTGGCATTGCCCAGGGCGCGGTCGACGAAGGCGTCGCCCATCACTTCGCGGCGGACCTGGACGCCGGGTTTGCGTGCTTCGCTCATGGTGATTCTCCAGTCAGTCGAGGGATTCCAGCCGCACCGGGGCCACGCCGCTGCGCAGCATGTCCAGCGCTTCGGCGGCGCGGCGCGAGAGGTCGATGAGGCGGCCGCGCACATGGGGGCCGCGATCATTGATGCGCACCACGACGCTGCGGTCGTTGTTGAGGTTGGTGACTTTCACCCGGGTGCCGAAGGGCAGGGTGCGGTGGGCGGCGGTCAGAGCGTTCTGGTCGAAGCGCTCGCCGCTGGCGGTGCGCTTGCCGTGGTGGCGTGCGCCGTAGTACGAGGCTTCGCCGTCCTCACGGTAGGTGCCGCCGGTTTCACCGGAAAAGAAGTCGGGGGTGCTGCAGCCGGCCAGCAGGGCCAGGCCGGCCAACAGCGGAAGTGAGCTGAGGGATCGCCACATCAGGACGTCTCCAGGAAGCGGTTGACCGGTGCTTGTGCGCAGCGTCGGGCTTCCTGACGCTGCGCCGGGTCAACCGGGAATCCCGTTCCGGCCCTCCGTGGCCGGTCGTTCGCCGGGCCAACCCATGGGTTGGCCAGTCCGGCTCACCCTTCGAGTTTCTTCTTCAGCAGTTCGTTCACTTGCCCCGGGTTGGCCTTGCCTTTGGAGGCTTTCATGGCCTGGCCGACGAAGAAGCCGAACATCTTGCCGCGCTTGGCTTCGTCGCTGGCGCGGTACTGCTCGACCTGCTCGGCGTTGGCGGCGAGGACTTCGTCGAGCATGGCTTCGATGGCACCGGAATCAGTGACCTGCTTGAGGCCCTTCTTCTCGATGATCGCGTCGGCGCTGCCTTCACCGGCGGCCATGGCTTCGAAGACCATCTTGGCGATCTTGCCGGAGATGGTGTTGTCCTTGATGCGCAGGATCATGCCGCCCAGGTGCTCGGCGGAAACCGGCGATTGCTCGATCTCCAGGCCGTCCTTGTTGAGCAGGCTGGAGAGCTCGCCCATTACCCAGTTGGCGGCCAGCTTGGCGTCGCCGCAGGTGCGCTGCACGGCCTCGAAGTAGTCGGCCATCTCGCGGCTGGCGGAGAGCACGCTGGCGTCGTAGGCGGAGAGGCCGAACTGGCTTTCGAAACGCTCGCGCTTCTGCACCGGCAGCTCCGGCAGCTGGGCGCGCACTTCGTCGAGGAAGCTCTGCTCGATCACCACCGGCAGCAGGTCGGGGCAGGGGAAGTAGCGGTAGTCGTTGGCTTCTTCCTTGCTGCGCATGGAGCGGGTTTCGTTGGCTGCCACGTCGTAGAGCACGGTTTCCTGGACGATCTTGCGGCCGGATTCCAGCTCGTCGATCTGCCAGGCGATCTCGGCGTTGATGGCGCGCTCGATGAACTTGAACGAGTTGACGTTCTTGATCTCGCGGCGGGTGCCGAACTCGGCCTGGCCCTTGGGGCGCACCGAGACGTTGCAGTCGCAGCGCAGCGAGCCTTCGGCCATGTTGCCGTCGCAGATGCCGAGGTAGCGCACCAGGGCGTGGATGGCCTTGGCGTAGGCGACGGCTTCCTTGGCGCTGCGCATCTCCGGCTCGGAGACGATCTCCAGCAGCGGGGTGCCGGCGCGGTTCAGGTCGATGCCGCTCATGCCGTGGAAGTCTTCGTGCAGGCTCTTGCCGGCGTCCTCTTCCAGGTGCGCGCGGGTGATGCCGATGCGCTTGACTGTGCCGTCTTCCAGGGTGATGTCCAGGTGGCCCTTGCCGACGATGGGCAGGTCCATCTGGCTGGTCTGGTAGCCCTTGGGCAGGTCCGGGTAGAAGTAGTTCTTGCGGGCGAAGACGTTGCGCGCGCCGATCTCGGCGTCGATGGCCAGGCCGAACTTGAGCGCCATGCGCACGGCTTCCGCGTTGAGCACCGGCAGGGTGCCGGGCATGCCCAGGTCAACCAGGCTGGCCTGGGTGTTGGGCTCGGCGCCGAAGGTGGTGGCGCTGGCGGAGAAGATCTTCGATTGGGTGCTGAGCTGTGCGTGGATTTCCAGCCCGATCACGGTTTCCCATTGCATGTGTGTCGTCCTCAGAATCCGGCCGGGGCCTGTTTGTGCCAGTCGGTGACCTGCTGGTACTGGTGGGCCACGTTGAGCAGGCGGCCTTCCTGGAAGTAGGGCGCAAGCAGCTGCACGCCCACCGGCAGGCCGTCGACGAAGCCGGCGGGCATGGACAGCCCCGGCAGGCCGGCGAGGTTGGCGGTGATGGTGTAGATGTCTTCCAGGTACTCGGCGACGGGGTCGTTGTTCTTCGCGCCCAGTTTCCAGGCCGGGTTGGGCGTGGTCGGGCCGAGGATGACGTCGACATCGGCGAAGGCCGCGACGAAGTCGTTCTTGATCAGGCGGCGGATCTTCTGGGCCTTGAGGTAGTAGGCGTCGTAGTAGCCGGCGGACAGGGCGTAGGTGCCGACCATGATGCGGCGCTTCACTTCGCTGCCGAAGCCTTCGGCGCGGGAGCGCTTGTACAGGTCCATCAGGTCCTTGGGGTCTTCGCAGCGGTGGCCGAAGCGCACGCCGTCGAAGCGCGACAGGTTGGAGCTGGCCTCGGCCGGGGCGATGACGTAGTAGGCCGGGATGGCGTGCTGCATGTTGGGCAGCGAGATGTCCTTGACGGTGGCGCCGAGCTTCTTCAGCTCTTCCACCACGGCCATCACGGCCGCGCCGATGCGTGCGTCGAGGCCGGCACCGAAGTACTCCTTCGGCAGGCCGATGCGCAGGCCGGCCAGGGGCTGGGCGAGGGCGGCGAGGTAGTCGTCCACCGGGGCGTCGACGCAGGTGCTGTCCTTCGGGTCGAAGCCGGCGATGGCGCCGAGCATCAGGGCGCAGTCCTCGGCGGTGCGGGCCAGCGGGCCGCCCTGGTCGAGGCTGGAGGCGTAGGCCACCATGCCCCAGCGCGAGACGCGGCCGTAGGTGGGCTTGATGCCGGTGAGGTTGGTGAAGGCGGCGGGCTGGCGGATCGAGCCGCCGGTGTCGGTGCCGGTGGCGGCGGGCACCAGGCGCGCGGCGACGGCGGCGGCGGAGCCACCGGAGGAGCCGCCGGGCACGCGGTCCAGCGCCCAGGGGTTCTTCACCGGGCCGTAGTGGCTGGATTCGTTGGCGGAGCCCATGGCGAACTCGTCCATGTTCAGCTTGCCGAGGGTGACGGCGCCGGCGGCCTTGAGCTTCGCGACCACGGTGGCGTCATAGGGCGCCTTGAAGTTGTCGAGCATCTTCGAGCCGCAGCTGGTGCGCACATCGAGGGTGCAGAACAGGTCCTTGTGGGCGATCGGCGCACCGAGCAGGGCGCCGTTCTCGCCGGCGGCGCGACGGGCGTCGGCGGCACGCGCCTGTTCCAGGGCCTGGTCGGCGGTGATGGTGATGAAGCTGTTGAGCTGCGGGTCGAGGGTCTGGATGCGCGCCAGCAGGGCGCTGCTCAGCTCCTCGGAGGAGAATTCCTTGGCGGCCAGCGCGCGGGCGATCTCGGCCAGGGTCAATTGATGCATGGGGTAACCCTTTCCTTAGTCGATGACTTTGGGGACGAGGTAGAGGCCGTTCTCGACGGCCGGTGCGATGGCCTGGTAGGCGTCGCGGTGGTTCTCCTCGGTCACCTCGTCAGCGCGCAGGCGCTGGGTGGCTTCGAGGGGGTGGGCCAGCGGCTCGACGCCGTCGGTGTCCACGGCCTGCATCGCATCGATCAGGCCGAGGATGTTGTTCAGGGTCTCGGTGGTACGCGGGATATCGCCTTCGTTCAGGCCCAGACGGGCCAGGTGGGCGATCTTTTCCACGTCGGAGCGTTCAAGCGCCATCGGGTTCTCCAACTGAAAATGCGGTGGCCGCCGGGGGCATCCGACCGGGTGGGAGGAGGGTCGGGAACGGTACCGCGAACGGGCGGTCAAAGGCCGCGATGATGGGCCCGGAGGCCCAGAAAAACCGGCAATTTAGCACAACGCCTGCCTTGCCCAAAATCCCTGCCGTTGTTAGAGTTTGCCGCACTTTTTTACCCACGCGTTGCCTAGGGTCCCTCTCCCATGTTCAAGAAACTGCGTGGCATGTTTTCCAGTGATCTGTCGATCGACCTGGGCACTGCCAATACCCTTATCTATGTGCGCGAACGCGGCATCGTCCTGAACGAGCCGTCCGTGGTCGCGATCCGCAACCACGGCAACCAGAAGAGCGTCGTGGCTGTCGGTACCGAAGCCAAGCGCATGCTCGGTCGTACTCCCGGCAATATTTCCGCCATCCGCCCGATGAAAGACGGCGTGATCGCTGACTTCAGCGTCTGCGAGAAGATGCTGCAGTACTTCATCAACAAGGTTCACGAGAACAGCTTCCTGCAGCCCAGCCCTCGTGTGCTGATCTGCGTACCGTGCAAGTCGACCCAGGTCGAGCGCCGTGCCATCCGTGAATCCGCCCTGGGCGCCGGTGCCCGCGAAGTGTTCCTCATCGAAGAACCCATGGCTGCGGCCATCGGTGCCGGCCTGCCGGTCGAGGAAGCCCGTGGTTCCATGGTCGTCGACATCGGCGGCGGCACCACCGAGATCGCCCTGATCTCCCTGAACGGCGTGGTCTATGCCGAATCCGTACGCGTGGGCGGCGACCGTTTCGACGAGTCCATCGTCACCTACGTGCGCCGCAACTACGGCAGCCTGATCGGCGAATCCACCGCCGAGCGCATCAAGCAGGAAATCGGCACCGCCTTCCCCGGTGGCGAGGTCCGCGAGATCGACGTCCGTGGCCGCAACCTGGCCGAAGGTGTACCGCGCAGCTTCACCCTGAACTCCAACGAAGTGCTCGAAGCGCTGCAGGAATCCCTGGCGACCATCGTCCAGGCGGTGAAGAGCGCGCTGGAGCAATCCCCGCCGGAACTGGCGTCCGACATCGCCGAGCGTGGCCTGGTGCTCACCGGCGGTGGCGCCCTGCTGCGTGACCTGGACAAGCTGCTCTCCCAGGAAACCGGCCTGCCGGTGATCGTCGCCGAGGACCCGCTGACCTGCGTGGCCCGTGGCGGCGGCCGTGCCCTGGAAATGATGGATCGCCACGCGATGGACCTGCTCTCCACCGAGTAAGGTCGGAGAGCCCATTCGCCTTAGGAGCGGCCCATCAAACCGCTATTCGCCAAGGGACCCTCGCTCGGCGTGCGCCTGCTGGCGTTCGCCGTGCTGTCCGCTGCCCTGATGGTGGTGGACGCCCGCTTCGAGACCCTCAAGCCCGTTCGCAGCCAGCTGGGATCGGTCCTCACGCCCTTCTACTGGCTGGCGGACCTGCCCGTGCGCGTGTGGGACGGCATCAGCGACCAGTTCACCAGCCGCAGCGTGCTCATCGCCGAGAACGAGAAGCTCAAGGCCGAGGCCCTGCTGATGCAGCGCCGGCTGCAGAAGCTGGCGGCCCTCACCGAGCAGAACGTGCGCCTGCGCGAACTGCTCAACTCGTCCGCCCTGGTGGACGAGAAGGTGCTGGTGGGCGAGCTGATCGGCGTCGACCCCAACCCCTTCACCCACCGCATCCTCATCGACAAGGGCGAGAAGGATGGCGTGTTCCTCGGTCAGCCGGTGCTCGACGCCCGTGGCCTGATGGGGCAGGTGGTGGAAGTCATGCCCTACACCTCCCGCGTGCTGCTGCTCACCGACACCACCCACAGCATCCCGGTGCAGGTGAACCGCAACGGCCTGCGCGCCATCGCCAGCGGCACCGGCAACCCGGAGCGCCTGGAACTGCGCCATGTGGCCGATACTGCCGACATCAAGGAAGGCGACCTGCTGGTGAGTTCCGGCATGGGCCAGCGCTTCCCGGCGGGCTACCCGGTGGCCACCGTGAAGGAAGTCATCCACGACTCCGGCCAGCCCTTCGCCATCGTCCGCGCGGTGCCCACCGCCGCCCTCAACCGCAGCCGCTACGTGCTGCTGGTATTCACTGACACCCGGAGCCCCGAGGAGCGTGCCAACGCCGCTGCCGAGGCCCAGGAAGCCGCCGACCGCGAGGCCGCCAGCAAGGCCGCCCAGCCCCAGGGCGCTGCACAGCCGGCACCGGCTGCGACGCCTGCTGCATCCCCGGCGCCTGCAGCCGCGCCCGCTGCGCCCGCTGCGCCGGCCCAGGCGGCTCCCGCTTCCCGAGGCAACCACTGATGGCCACTGCGCGCCCCCGCAATGGCTGGGTGATCGGCTTCAGCCTGCTGGTCTCCCTGCTGCTCAGCGTCGCGCCGATGCCCAGCTTCATGGAGGTCGGTCGCCCGCTGTGGCCCGCCCTGCTGCTGACCTACTGGACCCTGGCGCTGCCCCAGCGCGTGGGCATGACCACCGCCTGGATCGTCGGCATCGCCCAGGACGTGCTCTACGGCTCGCTGCTGGGGCAGAACGCCCTGGTGCTGGCCCTGGTCACCTTCCTCGTGCTCAATCTGCACCAGCGCCTGCGCATGTTCCCCATGTGGCAACAGAGCCTGGTGCTGATGGTGGTCTTCGGCCTGGCGCAACTGGTGCAGCTCTGGCTCAACGCCCTCACCGGCAACCGCCCGCCGACCCTCTTGTTCCTCCTGCCCGCCCTGGTGAGCGGGCTGCTCTGGCCCTGGGTCTTCGCCGCCATGCGCGGCCTGAGTCGGCGCCTCAACGTCCACTGATCGCCTTGCGGCCATGCCGCGGGGTCTTCTCGACATGGAGAAGTCTGCATGGCCACGCTCCACCTGGCCTCCGGATCGCCCCGCCGCCGCGAACTGCTGGCGCAGATCGGCGTACCCTTCCAGCCCCTGGGCGCCCCCATCGATGAAACCCCGCTGCCTGGCGAGTCCGCGCCGGCCTACGTCGAGCGCCTGGCACGGGAAAAGGCTGCTGCCGGCCTGGCAGCGCTGGGCGCTGCGAGCGACGGCCACTGCGTACTGGGTGCCGACACCGCCGTGGTGCTGGACGGTCGCATCCTCGGCAAGCCCCTGGACCGTGACGACGCCCTGGCCATGCTGGCCGCGCTCTCCGGGCGCGAACACCAGGTGCTCACCGCCGTGGCCCTGGCC
This sequence comes from Pseudomonas sp. SLBN-26, assembly GCF_006715895.1. Lineage (NCBI taxonomy): Bacteria > Pseudomonadati > Pseudomonadota > Gammaproteobacteria > Pseudomonadales > Pseudomonadaceae > Pseudomonas > Pseudomonas sp. SLBN-26. Next base: position 3,156,074 of record NZ_VFOB01000001.1, on the reverse strand, counting down.
GATGGCTCCCGCTGCGTCTCCCGCCTGGTGACCAGCCGGGTGCGCTTCCGTGACATTTCCCCGGCCGAGCGCGAGGCCTACTGGGCCAGCGGCGAGCCCACCGACAAGGCCGGCGGCTATGCCATCCAGGGCCTGGGCGCGGTCTTCGTCGCCGATCTGCAGGGCAGCTATTCCGCCGTGGTCGGGCTACCGTTGCTGGAAACGGCGGAACTACTCGGGCAGTTCGGCATTCCTTGTTGGCAGCGCCTCAGGTAGGTTTTCAGCATGAGCGAAGAAATCCTGATCAATATCACGCCGATGGAATCGCGCGTGGCGGTGGTGGAAAACGGCGTGCTGCAGGAAGTGCACGTCGAGCGGACCCAGCGTCGCGGCATCGTCGGCAACATCTACAAGGGCAAGGTGGTGCGCGTGCTGCCGGGCATGCAGGCGGCGTTCGTCGACATCGGCCTGGACCGCGCCGCCTTCATCCACGCCTCGGAAATCTCCACCCGTGAAGGCAGCGCGGTGGAGAACATCACCGCGCTGGTGCATGAAGGGCAGAGCCTGGTGGTGCAGGTCACCAAGGACCCCATCGGCACCAAGGGCGCGCGCCTGACCACCCAGCTGTCGATCCCCTCGCGCTACCTGGTGTACATGCCGCGCACGGCCCACGTGGGCATCTCCCTGAAGATCGAGGACGAAGCCGAGCGCGAGCGCCTCAAGCAGGTGGTGGCCGATTGCGTCGCCGCCGAGGGCATCGAGGAGGTCGGCGGCTTCATCCTGCGCACGGCCGCCGATGGTGCCCGTCGCGAAGACATCCTGGTGGACATCCGCTACCTGCGTCGCCTGTGGGAGCAGATCTCCGGGCAGATGCAGACCGCCTCCACCCCCTCGGTGATCTACGAGGACCTGAGCCTGGCCCTGCGCACCCTGCGTGACCTGGTGAATCCGCGTATCGAGAAGATCCGCATCGACTCCCGCGAGACCTTCCAGAAGGTCACCCAGTTCGTCGACGAACTGATGCCCGAGATCGCCGACCGCCTGGAGCACTACCCCGGCGAACGGCCGATCTTCGACCTGTACGGCGTCGAGGACGAGATCCAGAAGGCCCTGGAGCGCAAGGTGCTGCTGAAGTCTGGCGGCTACCTGATCATCGACCCCACCGAGGCGATGACCACCATCGACGTGAACACCGGCGCCTTCGTCGGCCACCGGACCCTGGAAGAGACCATCTTCAAGACCAACCTCGAGGCCGCCACCGCCATTGCCCGTCAGCTGCGCCTGCGCAACCTCGGCGGGATCATCATCATCGACTTCATCGACATGGAAGACGAGGAGCACCAGCGCCAGGTCCTGCGGACCCTGGAGAAGCAGCTGGAGCGCGACCACGCCAAGACCAACATCATCGGCATCACCGAGCTCGGCCTGGTGCAGATGACCCGCAAGCGCACCCGCGAAAGCCTCATGCAGAACCTCTGCGAGCCCTGCCCGAGCTGCCAGGGGCGCGGCATGCTGAAGACGCCGGAAACCATCTGCTACGAGATCTTCCGCGAAATCCTCCGCGAGGCCCGCGCCTACCAGGCCGAGGGCTACCGGGTGCTGGCCAATCAGAAGGTGGTGGACCGCCTGCTGGACGAGGAGTCCGGCAACGTCGCCGACCTGGAGGCCTTCATCGGACGCACCATCAAGTTCCAGGTCGAGGCCATGTATTCCCAGGAGCAGTACGATGTCGTCCTGCTCTGAGGGCCCCCGCTGAATGGCGCGCCAGGGTCTGCTGCTGGTCACCCTCCTGAGAACCCTCCTGGCCCTCTGTGCACTGGGGCTGGTGTTGGCTGCGCTCTATGTCAGCCTCGGTCGGCAACTGGTGCCGATGGTGGCGGAGTACCGCGACGACCTGCGCACCCGCGCCAGCGATGCCTTGGGCCAGGATGTCGAGATCGGTGCCCTGGAAGGCAGCTGGCAGGGCTTTGCGCCCGTGGTGGTGGCCCGTGACGTGGTCATCGGCCAGGGCGACGAGGTGTTGCGGCTGGATCAGGTCCGGCTGGTGCCGGACGTGCTCGGCAGCCTCCTGCAGCGCGCGCCGAAGCTGGCCAGCATCGAACTCGACGGCCTGAACCTGCAGGTGGTGCAGGACGAAAGCGGCCATTGGGCCGTCGCGGGCGTCCCGTCCCGTCCCGATTCCCCCGCGCTGCGCCCCGCCCAACTGATCCAGGGCTTCCAGTCCGTGGGCCGGTTTGCGCTGGTCAACAGCCAGGTCACCGTTCAGCCCTGGCAACAGAAGCCGGTCACCTTCACCTATGTCGAGGCGGCACTCTCCGGCAGCGCATCGTCCCAGCAACTGGAGGGGCGGCTGGTGCTGGCCGACGGGCAGCCGCTGAGCCTGCGCCTTGACACCCGACTGGACCCCGAGGACTGGCTGGCCAGCGAAGCCCATGCCTACCTGAGCCTGCCCCAGGCCGACTGGGCCCGCTGGTTGCCCAAGTCGATCGCCAACGATTGGCGCCTGAGCAAGGTGCTGGGTGGCGGTGAGCTGTGGGCGGAGTGGTCCCGTGGCGAACTGCGCCGCGCGGTGAGCCGGTTGCGTGTCGGTGAACTGAAAGGCAGCCGTCGCGACCAGGCCCCGGTGACCCTCCAGGACCTCGCGGTGGATGCCTATTTCGACCGTACCGAAGCCGGCATGCGCCTGCAGCTGGACTCGCTGTCCATGACCGTGGGCGAGCAGCGCTGGGGCGGCGTGCACCTGCTGGCCGAAGAGGCTGGAAGCGAGGGCGCGCGGGAATGGCGTGTGCGTGCCGACCGCATCGACCTGCAACCCCTGGTCCCCCTGGTCAAGGGGCTTGCGCCCCTCAACGACCTGGCACGGGAACTGGTGGATGGCCTCGATCCCAAGGGTGCCCTGCGCAATGTGCAGGCGATCTGGCGACCGGATGCCCCCCTCGGCCAGCGCCTGGCCTACAGCACCAACCTGGAGCGCCTGAGCTTCGGCGCCGTGCACGGCGCGCCAGCGGCGGAGAACGTCAGCGGTAGCCTGACCGGCAACCTGGCCGGCGGCGAACTGCGCCTGGACGCCGATGACTTCGCCCTGCACCTCGACCACCTGTTCCCCAAGCCCTGGCATTACCGCGAAGCCCACGCCCGGCTGACCTGGGCGCTGGATGAGCAGGCCTTCACCCTGGTCGCTCCCTACCTGCGGGTGGAGGGCGAGGAGGGTCACATCGCCGGTGACTTCCTCATCCGCCTGCTGCGCGACCCGGCCGGCGAGGACTACATGGACCTGCGCGTCGGCCTCAGCCAGGGCGACGCGCGCTTCACCGATAAGTACCTGCCGACGCTGTCCTCCGGCCTTAGCCCGGAGCTGGCGGAGTGGCTCAAGCGCTCGATCAAGGGCGGCGGCATCGACGAGGGCTTCTTCCAGTACCAGGGTTCCCTGTTGCACGCCTCGCCGCCGGAGGCGCGCTCCATCAGCCTGTTCTTCAAGGTGCGTGACGCCCAGCTCGACTACCAGCCCGGCTGGCCGGCCCTGACCGACGCACGGGGCGACGTGTTCGTCGAGCACACCGGCGTGCGGGTTCGGGTGCCCAGCGGACGCATCCTCGACAGCCAGGTCACTGATGCCCGCGCCGACGTGCCCCACGTGGACAGCGGCAAGGTGCCCCACCTGAAGCTCACCGCCAGGCTCGACAGCAGCTTCGCCGACGGGCTGAAGATCCTCCAGCAGGCGCCGACCCCCGCCGCACAGGTGATGGCCGGTTGGCAGGGCGAAGGCACCCTGGATGGCAACCTGGACCTGGACATCCCCCTGGCGAAGGCCGGCGGGGAGCCGCGTGTGGTGGTCGACCTCGCCACCCAGGACGCGCGCCTGCGCTTCGCCACTCCCAGCCTCGAACTCAGCGCCCTGAACGGCGCTTTCCGCTACGACACGGCCAGCGGCCTGAGCAGCAAGGACATCCGCGCCCGGGTCTTCGGCCGCGACGTTGCCGCCCGTGCCACCGCCGAAGGCCGCAACGGCCAGGCGCGCAGCCGCATCCAGGCCAACGGCGTGGTGGCGCTGAAGGACCTGACCGCCTGGCTCGGCGTCAATCGTCCGCTGCCGGTCAGCGGTGCCGTGCCCTATCGGCTCGACCTGCTGCTGGACGGCAAGGACAGCCAGCTGAAAGTGGGCTCGACCCTCAAGGGCGTGGCCATCGACCTGCCGGCGCCCTTTGGCAAGCCCGCCGAGGCCGTGCGCGACAGCCAGTGGCGCATGACCCTGGACGGCGCCGAGCGACGCTACTGGTTCCAGTACGGCGACCTTGCCGACCTGGCGCTGGCGGCCCCGGCCAACGATTTTTCCGGCGCCCGTGGCGAGCTGATGCTCGGCTCCGGGCGTGCCGTGCTGCCAACCGCTCGTGGCGTGCGTGTGCGGGGCGTGCTGGATGACCTCGACCTGGCCGCCTGGCAGGCCGTGCGCCAGCGTTACGCCGAGAAGGATGCCGGCAATGCCGTCGGCCTGCTGCAAAGCGCTGATCTGCGCATCGGCCGGTTCAGCGGCATGGGGCTGGAGCTGCAGGACTTCCGCGTTGGCCTGCAACGGGGCGATGCGGCCTGGAAGGTGGACCTGGACAGCAACCTGCTGCAGGGCACCATCAGCCTCCCGGACGCCCAGGGCGCGCCGGTGGCGCTGGACCTGGCGCGCCTGCGCCTCCCCAAGCCGGCGGACGACGACAGGGACGACACGCCCGGCCCTGACCCGCTCAAGGATCACGACCCCCATTCCCTGCCCGCGCTGGACGTGCGGATTGCCCAGGTCCAGCTGGGCGACGAGCCGCTGGGCGCCTGGTCCTTCAAGGCGCGTCCGGTGGCCAGCGGCACCCAGTTCAGCGAGCTGTCGCTGGACCTCAAGGGGCTGCACATCGACGGCGCCCTCGGCTGGGAAGGCAGCGCGGGTGCCAGCAGCACCTGGTACAAGGGGCGCCTGGCGGGCAAGAACCTCGCCGATGTGCTGCTGGCCTGGAAGTACGCCCCCACCGCCACCAGCGAGCGCTTCCGCCTGGACGTGGACGGACGCTGGCCCGGCTCGCCGGCCTGGGTCAGCCTGAAACGCTTCAACGGTTCCCTCGATGCGGCATTGCGCAAGGGCCAGTTCGTCGAGGCCGACGGCAGTGCCCAGGCCTTGCGGGTGTTCGGCCTGCTCAACTTCAACTCCATCGGCCGCCGCCTGCGCCTGGACTTCTCCGACCTGCTGGGCAAGGGCCTGGCCTACGACCGGGTGAAGGGCGTGCTGGAGGGCACCGACGGGGTCTTCGTGACCCGCAAGCCCATCGTGCTCGAAGGGCCCTCCAGCGGGCTGGAGCTCAATGGCACCCTGGACATGGCCCACGAGAGCATCGACGCCAAGCTGCTGGTGACCCTGCCGGTGACTAACAACCTGCCGCTCGCCGCACTGATCGTCGGCGCCCCGGCCATTGGCGGTGCGCTGTTCGTGGTGGACAAGCTGCTGGGGGACCGGGTCGCCCGCTTCGCTAGCGTGCAATACAAGGTGCGCGGCCCCCTGCAGGACCCGAAGTTCACCTTCGACAAGCCGTTCGAGAAACCCGATTCATGACGGGCCGTTGCATGGCCGTTGTCGTACGCCGGAGGACGCCATGGAGTTCGCGGTAATCCAGATGACCAGCCAGGACGACGTCCTGGCCAACCTCGACGCCGCTCGGCGCCTGCTGGCCGACGCGGCAGGGCAGGGCGCGCGCCTGGCCGTGCTGCCGGAGAACTTCGCCGCCATGGGCCGGCGCGACCTGGCTCGGCTGGGGCAGGCCGAGGCCCGTGGCGAAGGGCCGATCCTGCCTTGGTTGAAACAGACCGCCCGCGACCTCAGGTTATGGATCGTGGCCGGCACCTTGCCCCTGCCACCCGAAGGCCGCCCGGACGCCAAGCCCAACGCCTGCTCGCTGTTGGTGGATGAGCACGGCGAGCGGGTCGCGCGCTACGACAAGATCCACCTGTTCGACGTGGATGTGGCCGATGCCCGGGGGCGCTATCGCGAGTCCGACGACTACGCCTTCGGCGACCATGTGGTGCTGGCCGATACGCCGGTGGGGCGCCTGGGGCTGACGGTCTGCTATGACCTGCGCTTCCCCGAGCTGTACGGCGCATTGCGCGAGGCCGGGGCCGAGTTGATCACCGCGCCATCGGCATTCACGGCGGTGACCGGTGCGGCGCATTGGGAGGTGCTGGTACGCGCCCGCGCCATCGAGACCCAGTGCTACCTGCTGGCGGCCGGGCAGGGCGGCGTTCATCCGGGGCCGCGGGAAACCCATGGGCATTCGTCTATCGTCGATCCATGGGGGCGTGTCCTGGCCGAGGCCGGAAAGGGTGAGGCGGTACTGCTGGCCCGGCGTGATGCCGAGGAGCAGCGGGCGATCCGCCAACGAATGCCGGTGACGGCACACAGACGATTCAAGACGCCGGCCGAACCCGCGCCGGTGATTACGGAGTAGCTATGAGCCAGATGTTGTTATCCGTCAGTGACCGCCTGCTGGCGCCGGGCGGCCTTGCCATCGAGCAGCTGCAGGGCGTCCTCGGCGAGGTGGCCGGTCCGGGCATCGATGCCGCCGACCTGTATTTCCACGGGCTGGTTTCCGAGTCCTGGGTGCTGGAGGACGGCATCGTCAAGGACGGCAGCTTCCACCTCGACCAGGGCGTGGGCGTGCGTGCCCAGTCCGGCGAGAAGACCGGCTTCGCCTACAGCAACGCCATCACCCCCGAGGCACTGAGCCAGGCGGCCCGTGCGGCCCGGTCCATCGCCCGGGCCGGGCAGCAGGGACGCGTGCAGGCCTTCGCCAGCCCCGAGGTGGCCCGGCTCTATGCGCCGGACAGCCCGCTGGACGTGATCAGTCGTGCCGAGAAGGTCGCGCTGCTGCAGCGCATCGACCAGGCCACCCGCGCGCTCGACCCGCGCATCAAGCAGGTCACCGTGAGCATGGCCGGGGTCTGGGAGCACGTGCTGGTGGCCGCCAGCGACGGCAGCCTGGGCAGTGATGTGCGCCCGCTGGTGCGTTTCAACGTCAGTGTGATCGTCGAGCAGAACGGTCGCCGCGAACGCGGTGGCCACGGCGGCGGCGGGCGGACCGACTACCGCTACTTCCTCCAGGAAGACCGCGCCATGGGCTACGCCCGCGAGGCGCTGCGCCAGGCGCTGGTGAACCTGGAAGCGGTGCCTGCCCCGGCCGGCACGCTGCCGGTGGTGATGGGCGCCGGCTGGTCCGGCGTGCTGCTGCACGAGGCGGTGGGCCACGGCCTGGAAGGCGATTTCAACCGCAAGGGCAGTTCGGCCTACAGCGGCCGCATCGGCGAGAAGGTCGCCTCCAGCCTGTGCACCATCGTCGATGACGGCACCCTGGCCGGTCGCCGCGGTTCGCTGAGCGTGGACGACGAAGGCACCCCGACCCAGTGCACCACGCTGATCGAGAACGGCGTGCTCAAGGGCTACATGCAGGACAAGCTCAATGCGCGGCTGATGGGCGTGGCGCCCACCGGCAACGGCCGTCGCGAGTCCTACGCGCACCTGCCGATGCCACGCATGACCAACACTTACATGCTGGCGGGGGAGAGCGACCCGGAGGAGATCATCGCCTCGGTCCAGCGCGGTATCTACTGCGCCAACCTCGGCGGTGGCCAGGTGGACATCACCAGCGGCAAGTTCGTGTTCTCCACCAGCGAGGCGTACCTGATCGAGAACGGCAAGATCACCGCGCCGGTGAAGGGTGCGACGCTGATCGGCAACGGGCCGGAGGCGATGAGCCGGGTGTCCATGGTGGGCAACGACCTGGCACTGGACAGTGGAGTAGGGACGTGTGGCAAGGACGGGCAGTCGGTGCCCGTGGGCGTCGGTCAGCCGACGCTGAAGATCGATGCGATCACCGTGGGAGGCACCGGCGCCTGATGTGGCGCGGTGCTACGGGCCGTTGGCCCCGGCGTGGCCGGGGTGCTGGCCCGTGGCGGTCTTCAGCGCAGGCCGCGCTGGATTTCGTCCAGTTCGCGGATGTACTTGAAGACCTTGCGTGCGGCGGCGGGCGGTTTGTTGCGGGCCGCTTCGTGCTGGGCATGGCGGATCAGGCCGCGCAGGTGCTGGCGGTCGGTGTCCGGGTAGTCGGCCACGAAGGCTTCGAGGGTTTCGTCGTCGCCGGCGATCAGGCGATCACGCCAGCGCTCGAGGCTGTGGAAGCGCTCGTTGTATTCGCGGGTGGTGTTGTCGACCTGGTCCACCATGGCGACGATGGCCTCGACATCCTGCTCGCGCATCAGCTTGCCGATGTACTGCAGGTGGCGTTTGCGGGCGATGTGGGCCTTGTGCTTGGGCGCCTCGACCAGGGCCTTGCGCAGCGCATCGGTGAGCGGGAGCTTGTCCTGCATGTCGGGCTTGAGGGTGGTCAGGCGTTCGCCCAGGTCCTGCAGGGCCTGCAGCTCGCGTTTGACCTGGGACTTGCTCTTCTCTCCGGAGAAGTCGTCGTCGAGATATTCAGGCATGGGGGTGGTCCAGTGGAAAACGCCGCCATGATAACCAGTCGGAGGGGGATTGTCCGTCCCGGCTGGCGCCGCGTTCGCGGCGGGTGGGGCAGGGCGCGCGGCGCCCGCCCCGTCGAAACGGGTTTGAGAAATCGGAGTGGCTATGAGTGACGTACAAGGTGTTGGCCCGCAGGCCCTTCCGGAGCTGCAGGCGCAGGTAGAGCGCATCATCGCCGAGGCCGCCCGCCAGGGCGCAACGGCCTGCGAGGTGGCAGTGTCGATGGAGCAGGGGCTGTCCACCACGGTGCGCCAGCGCGAGGTGGAGACGGTGGAGTTCAACCGTGACCAGGGCTTCGGCATCACCCTTTATGTAGGGCAGCGCAAGGGCTCGGCGAGCACCTCGGCCAGCGGCGAAGAGGCCATTCGCGAGACCGTGGCGGCGGCCCTGGCGATTGCCAAGCACGCCTCGGAAGACGACTGCGCGGGGCTGGCCGACCCGGCCCTGATGGCCCGTGACTTGCCGGAGCTGGACCTCTACCACCCCTGGGCTATCAGCCCGGAGCAGGCGGTGGAGCTGGCGCTCACCTGTGAAGCGGCGGCCTTCGATGCCGATGCGCGCATCACCAATGCCGACGGCACCACCCTCAGCACCCACCAGGCCTGCCGCGTGTACGGCAACAGCCATGGCTTCGTCGGGGGCTACGCCAGCACCCGCCACAGCCTGAGCTGCGTGATGATCGGCGGCAGCGAAGGCCAGATGCAGCGTGACTACTGGTATGACGTGAACCGCATCGGCACCCAGCTGGCGGACCCGGCGAGCATCGGTCGCCGCGCCGCCGAGCGCACCGTCAGCCGCCTGGGGGCCCGGGCAGTGCCCACCTGCGAGGTGCCGGTGCTGTTCGCGGCTGAGCTGGCCACGGGGCTGTTCGGCAGCTTCCTGTCGGCCATTTCCGGCGGCAACCTGTACCGCAAGTCTTCCTTCCTGGAGGGCGCGCTGGGCCAGCGCCTGTTCCCCGAGTGGCTGAGCATCGATGAGCGCCCGCACATCCCGCGCGCCATGGCCAGCGCGGCGTTCGACAACGATGGCCTGGCCACCTACGCCAAGCCATTCGTGGAGAAGGGCGACCTGGTGTCCTATGTGCTGGGCACCTATTCCGGGCGCAAGCTCGGCCTGCCGAGCACGGCCAATGCCGGCGGCGTGCACAACCTGTTCGTCAGCCACGGCCCGGAAGACCAGAAGGCGCTGCTGCGCCGCATGGGGCGTGGCCTGTTGGTGACGGAGCTGATGGGGCAGGGGCTGAACATGGTGACCGGCGACTATTCCCGTGGTGCGGCCGGCTACTGGGTGGAGAATGGCGAGATCCAGTTCCCGGTGCAGGAAGTGACCATCGCCGGCAACCTGAAGGACATGTTCCGCCAGATCCTCGCTGTGGGCTCCGACCTGGAGATGCGCGGCAACATCCGTACTGGCTCGGTGTTGATCGAGCGGATGACTGTTGCTGGCAGCTGATCGCCTCCACATGCTCCGCTCCTGAGAACGCGCCCAATGGGCGCGTTTTCGTTTCTTTTCTAGCTTTTTCAAGCGTTTTCATCGAAGTGCAGCCCCCGGCTGGCGAGCGGACCTGCACAACGGCGCTTGGCAATTATCTCTAAATATTATTATTCTCATTCGTGAATGATTTTCGTTAGAGGCTTGCCATGCAATCCTGCCGCGAGGAAAACCCGGCTACCGCCCGCTGGCGCTCGACCGGCTTGCGCATCCGCTGCGCGCTGTGTCCGGACGAGCCGCGCCTGCTAGTGCGCTACCTGAACGAGGCCCGGCAACTGGCCGAGCGCCAAGGCGCCTCGCCCTGGCGCATCTTCGAGGCCTGCCTCGACCTGCTGCTGCGCAGCGCGGAAGACCGTGCGCTCCCGGCCCACTGGCGGGCGCAGTGCCTGGACTACGCCTACCTCCCCCTGCAGGAGCTGCGCCACCACGCGCGCAGCTCTGCCCTGCAGCGCCGCCTTCGCGCGCTGCAATGGCGCCTGGCGACCCTGAACCTGGCGCCGTCCCTCCGCTACCACGATCCCGAAGAAGGAGCCCAGCGTGACTGACACCCGAATCGAACGCGACAGCATGGGCGAGCTGGCCGTGCCCGCTCATGCCCTCTATGGCGCCCAGACCCAGCGGGCGGTGAACAACTTCCCGGTGTCCGGCCTGCGGATGCCGGCGCCCTTCATCCGCGCCCTGATCCTGGCCAAGGCGGCGGCGGCCCGCGCCAACGTGGAACTGGAGCAGATCAGCCCGGCCATGGGCGATGCCATCGTGGGGGCCTGCCAGGAGCTGCTGGCTACGGACTTCATGGCGCACTTCCCGGTGGATGTGTTCCAGACCGGCTCCGGCACCAGCTCCAACATGAACGCCAACGAGGTGATCGCCACCTTGGCCGGGCGCCTGCTCGGCGAGCCGGTCAGCCCCAACGACCACGTGAACTGCGGGCAGAGTAGCAATGACGTGATCCCCTCCAGCATCCATATCAGCGCGGCCATCGAACTCACCGAAGGCCTGCTGCCGGCGCTGGGCCACCTGCTGCAGGTGCTGTGCGAGAAGTCCCTGGCGGTCCGCCCTTATGTGAAGACCGGGCGTACCCACCTGATGGATGCCATGCCGGTGCGCATGAGCCAGGTACTCGATGGCTGGGCGCAGCAGGTGCAAAGCAACATCGAGCACCTGCGTGCACTGCTGCCGAGCCTGCAGCAACTGGCCCAGGGCGGCACGGCAGTAGGCACCGGGATCAACGCCCATCCGCGTTTCGCCGAGCGCTTCTGCGATGAGTTGAATACCTTGACCGGCCTGCGCTTCGCCCCTGGCAGCAACTTCTTCGCCCTGATCGGTTCCCAGGACACCGCCGTGGCCCTGTCCGGACAACTGAAGACGGTGGCGGTGTCGCTGATGAAGATCGCCAACGACCTGCGCTGGATGAACTCGGGGCCGCTGGCGGGGCTGGCGGAGATCGAGCTGGAGGCCCTGCAGCCGGGCTCTTCGATCATGCCGGGCAAGGTCAACCCGGTGATTCCGGAAGCGACGGCGATGGTGGCCGCCCAGGTGATCGGCAACGACGCCGCCATCACCCTGGCGGGGCAGTCCGGCAACTTCGAGCTGAACGTGATGCTGCCGCTGGTGGCCCACAACCTGCTCGGCAGCCTGCAGGTGCTCACCACCAGCAGCCGACTGCTGGCGGACCGCGCCGTGGCGAGCTTCACCGTCAACCAGCCGAAGCTGCAGGAAGCGCTGTCGCGCAACCCCATCCTGGTGACGGCGCTCAACCCCATCATCGGCTACCTGAAGGCGGCGGAAATCGCCAAGCAGGCCTACCGCGAGGGACGCCCGGTGATCGATGTGGCCGAGGAGCACACCGCACTGTCTCGGGCCGAGCTGGAGCAGTTGCTCAACCCCGAGAAACTCACCGAGGGCGGCCTCTAGCCGCTCCACCGGGCGCTACTCCGGTGGCGCCCCTGTTCTGGAGGTGTCGCATGGAATATTGGAAACGCATCATCACGGCGGGCAACCGCTGCTTCCACGACGGGGACTGGATCGAGGCGCGTGAGCTTTACCTGCGTGCGCTGGCCCAGGCGCAGATGCTGCTGGAGCGTTGGCCGGAACCGGCCGAGGCGGTGTCCGCACTGGTGGTGTCGTACCACAACCTGGGTGACCTGCACCTGATGCTGGAGCAGCCGGAGGAGACCGCCGAGTACCTCTGCGCCTGCCACGAGCGCCTGCTGCAGCTGGTGTATGACGCTCGCCAGCCGCAGGACCTGCGGGAGATGGCGCAGCGCCACAGTGGGCGGACCTACGCCACGCTGATGCAGTTCATTCAGGACCACGGCACCTACCCGCGCACCGACCGCTTGCTGGACCGCAGCGCTCCCGTCGCCCGTCGAGCGCCCGCCATGAGCCGCCATTACCACTGAGAGAGGAACACCCTCCATGCCTTACGTCTTGCCTGCCTTGCCTTATGCCTACGACTCGCTGGAACCGCACATCGATGCGGCCACCATGGAGATCCACCACAGCAAGCACCACCAGGCCTATGTGAACAACCTGAACGCGGCGCTGGAGGGCAACGCCCTCGGGCATCTGCCGGTGGAGCAGGTGCTGCGTCGCCTCGATGAGCTGCCCGAAGCCTTGCGCGTGGCGGTGATCAACAACGGGGGTGGGCATGCGAACCACAGCCTGTTCTGGACCGTGATGTCGCCGTCAGGTGGCGGTGAGCCCGGTGGAACCCTGCGTACGGCCATCGAAGCGGAGCTGGGTGGTTTCGCTGCCTTCAGGGAGGCCTTTACCCAGGCCGCGCTGAAGCGCTTCGGCAGTGGCTGGGCATGGCTGTCGGTGACGCCCGAACGACGCCTGGTGGTGGAGAGCACCGGTAACCAGGACAGTCCGCTGATGCACGGGAACACGCCGGTGCTGGGGCTGGACGTGTGGGAGCACGCCTATTACCTGCGCTATCAGAACCGCCGACCGGAATACATCGGGGCGTTCTACAACGTGGTGGATTGGGCCGAGGTGGAGCGGCGCTACCGAGAGGTGCTGGCCTGATGGCGGCGCCCTTGCGTATGGCGTCCCCGGCCCGTCGACGACGGCTGGTGGGGGCAGGCCTGCCCAGCGGTTTGTCGCTGCGGCAGGTGCTGGGCATCGCACTGGTGCTGATCGGGGCGCTGCTGCTGGGGTGGCGGGCGCTGCTGGCCACCGAGCGGGTGCTGGAGCCGCATCTCTGGCATGCGCTGATGGCCGGGAGCCTCTGCGCCTTGGGCACGGCCGTCGGCACCTTGCCGGTGCTGTGCCTGGGCCGTCTGTCGGCACGAGCGTCCAATGCCCTGCTTGGTTTCGGGGCCGGCGTGATGTTGGCAGCGACGGTGTTCTCGCTGTTGATGCCGGGGTTGGAGGCGGCGGGGCAGTTGGGGTTCTCCCGCTGGTCGGCGGGGTTTCTGGTCAGCATTGGCTTGCTGTTGGGGGCCAGTGCGCTGTTCGGCCTGGGGCGCCTGTTGCCGGACCAGGCGTTACCTGTCGATGCCGGGGCTGGCGTGCGTCTGGCGCCTCGGGTGGTGCTGTTCGTGATCGCCATCGTGGTGCACAACATCCCGGAAGGCATGGCGGTGGGCGTGGCGGCTGGCGCGGGCCTGGCCGGTGCGGACAGTCTGGCGCTGGGCATTGCGCTGCAGGACCTGCCGGAGGGGCTGATCATTTCCCTGGTGCTGGCAGGGGCGGGGATGTCGCGGGGACGGGCGCTGCTGATCGGCGCGGCATCCGGGCTGGTGGAGCCGCTGTTCGCGCTGCTGTGCGCGTGGCTGGTGCAGGTCTCGACTGTGCTACTGCCTTGGGGCCTGGCCCTGGCTGCGGGGGCGATGCTCTTCGCGGTGACTCACGAGATCATCCCGGAGTGCCACAGGCGTGGACACCCGGTGGCCGGGAGTCTGGGGCTGGCGTTCGGCTTCTGCCTGATGATGGTGCTGGATACGGCGCTGGTGTAGCGAAGGGGGCGTGGTTATTCGCCTTCGTCGAACTTGTTGTTGATCAGCTCGATCAGGGCGTTGAGGGCTTCGTCGCCCTGGTCCCCATCGGTGTGCAGGTGGATGGGCGTGCCTTTGCCGGCGGCCAACATCATCACGGCCATGATGCTCTTGCCGTCCACCAGGCTTTCCGGGGAGCGTCCGACGCGGACCTGACACGGGAAGCGGCCTGCCACGCCGACGAACTTCGCCGCAGCGCGGGCGTGCAGGCCGAGCTTGTTGCAGATGGTGATTTCACAGGCAGGCATCGCGTGGGTCCTTTCAGGTGAGGTCGCGGTGGCGAACCTGGACGTTCTTGAGAAGCGGTTTGAGCGCGCGCCCGATGCGCTCGGCGAGGTACACGGAGCGGTGGTGACCGCCGGTGCAGCCGATGGCGATGGTGACATAGGCGCGGTTGCTGGCGGCGAACCGGGGCAGCCATTTGTTCAGATAGCCGACGATGTCCTGGTACATCTCCTCGACATCTGGCTGGGCGGCCAGGTAGTCGGCCACGACGCTGTCGAGCCCGGAAAAGTCCCGCAGGTCGGGCTTCCAGTAGGGATTGGGCAGGCAGCGCACGTCGAATACCAGATCAGCGTCCACTGGCATGCCGCGCTTGAAGCCGAAGGACTCCACCAGGAAGGCGGTGCCGGGTTCGGGCTTGTTGAGCAGGCGCAGCTTGATGGTGTCACGCAGCTGGTAGAGGTTCAGGTGCGTGGTGTCGATCTTGAGGTCGGCGAGGTCGGCGATCGGCGCGAGCAATTTGCTCTCGTCGTGGATGGCCTCGGCCAGGGATCGGTTCTCGGTGGTCAGCGGGTGGCGCCGGCGGGTCTCGGAGAAGCGCTTGAGCAGCGTCTCCTCATCCGCATCCAGGTACAGCAGGTCGCAGAGGATGTGCTTGGCGCGGGCCTCGGCGAGCAGCTCCGGGAAGCGCTGGAGCTGGCTCGGCAGGTTGCGGGCGTCGATGGACACCGCAACCTGGGGGTGAAGCAGTTCGGTGTGCAGCAGGGCGCGCTCGGCAAGCTCGGGAAGGAGCCCGGCGGGGAGGTTGTCGATGCAGTAGAAGCCGTTGTCTTCGAGTACGTCGAGTGCCGTGCTCTTGCCGGATCCGGAACGACCACTGACGATGACCAGGCGCATGCCGGTGCCTACTGTGCGTTCTGCACGTCGACGACCACCTGGTACAGGTTCTCGCTGTCCTGCGCGTGACGCAGGCGATCCCGTACGTCGCTGCGGTCGAGCATGCTGGCGATCTGGCGCAGCAGCTCCAGGTGCTCATCGGTCGCCGCTTCGGGGACCAGCAGCACGAACAGTAGGTCCACGGGGGCGCCGTCGATGGCGTCGAAATCAACGGCCGCATCCAGGCGCAGCACGGCACTCACCGGCGCAGCGCAGCCCTGAAGGCGACAGTGGGGAATGGCGATGCCGTTGCCGAAGCCGGTCGAGCCGAGCTTTTCGCGGGCAACGAGGCTTTCGAAGATGTCTTGCGAGTCGAGATCCACCAGGTCGCGTGCGACGAGGTTGGCGATCTGTTCCAGCACGCGTTTCTTGCTGCCGCCCGGCACGTTCACGAGTGAACGGCCGGGGGTCAGGATTTGCTCAAGTCGGATCATAGGGAAGGGGAGAGGTCAGCGGACGGTCGCGCCCTGCTGGCGGTTGAGCTGCTTTTCCTTGTGCTTGATCAGTTGGCGGTCGAGTTTGTCGGTCAGCAGGTCGATGGCGGCGTACATGTCTTCATGCTCGGCGTTGGCAACGACCTCGCCGCCTGCAATATGCAGGGTGGCTTCGATCTTCTGCTTCAGCTTCTCGACCTGCATGATCACTTGCACGTTGGTTATCTTGTCGAAGTGGCGCTCCAGACGTTCGAACTTTTCGATCACGTAGTCGCGCAGGGCGTCGGTCACATCCAGTTGATGTCCACTGATGTTGACTTGCATACCGCTTTCTCCTTATTGCCCGTGTGTAAGAGACAGGCTAACGGGCCTGCCACCGGAACACTTTGGCGTGGATCAATCCGCTCACATCAGTCGCTTGCGTTCGCTGGAAGGTGCGATGCCAAGCGATTCCCTGTACTTGGCGACTGTGCGGCGGGCCACTTGGATACCCTGTGCTTCCAGTAAACCAGCGATCTTGCTGTCGCTCAACGGCTTTTTGGCATTTTCGGCGGCCACCAGTTTCTTGATGATCGCGCGGATCGCGGTGGACGAGCATTCGCCACCTTCGGAGGTGCTGACGTGGCTGGAGAAGAAGTATTTCAGCTCGTAAATGCCACGTGGCGTGTGCATGAATTTCTGGGTGGTGACGCGGGAAATCGTGGACTCGTGCATCCCGACCGCCTCGGCGATGTCGTGCAGGACCAGCGGCTTCATGGCTTCGTCGCCGTACTCGAGGAAGCCTCGCTGATGCTCCACGATCTGGGTAGCCACCTTCATGAGGGTTTCGTTGCGGCTTTGCAGGCTCTTGATGAACCAGCGTGCCTCTTGCAACTGGTTGCGCATGAAGGTGTTGTCCGCGCTGGAGTCGGCACGGCGCACGAAACCTGCGTAGTGCGGGTTGACGCGCAGGCGGGGCACGGCCTCCTGGTTCAACTCGACCAGCCAGCGGTCGTTGTGCTTGCGAACGATGACGTCGGGCACGACGTATTCCGGTTCGCTGGCTTCGATCTGCGAGCCCGGGCGGGGATTGAGCGCCTGGATCAGTTCGATGACCTGGCGCAGCTCGTCTTCCTTGAGCTTCATGCGGCGCATGAGCTGGCTGTAGTCGCGGCTGCCGAGTAGGTCGAGGTAGTCGCCCGTGAGGCGCTGGGCTTCACCCAGCCAGGGGGTATTGGTAGGCAGTTGGCGAAGTTGCAACAGCAGGCATTCGCGCAGGTCGCGTGCACCGACGCCGGCGGGTTCGAACTGCTGGATCCGATTGAGCACGACCTTGACCTCATCCACCTCGATGCCCAGTTCGGGGTCGAAGGATTCGGTAATCTCCTCGAGGGTTTCTTCGAGGTAGCCGTCGTTGTTGATGCAATCGATGATGGTGACGCCGATCAGGCGGTCGGTGTCCGACATCGGTGCGAGGTTCAGTTGCCACAGCAGGTGGCTTTGCAGGCTCTCCCCGGCGGAGGTGCGGGAGGTGAAGTCCCATTCGTCATCATCGGAGCTGGGCAGGCTGCTGGCGCTGGTCTGGTACACGTCTTCCCAGGCGGTATCGACGGGAAGTTCACTGGGTATGCGTTCGTGCCACTCGCCCTCGTCGATGCCCTCGCTGTCGCTGGTGGGCACGGTGGTTTCCTGGAAGCTTGCTTCCTGGCTACCGGAGTTGGGCTGCTGCTCGCTTTCCGCCATGGGATCGGAGTTGTCGAAATCCTCCCCTTCCTCCTGGCGTTCGAGCATGGGGTTGGACTCCAGCGCTTCCTGGATCTCCTGCTGCAGGTCCAGGGTGGAGAGTTGGAGTAGGCGGATGGCCTGTTGCAGCTGCGGGGTCATCGTCAGCTGCTGGCCCATCTTCAGGACAAGCGATGGTTTCATGGCAGGGGGCTTTGCACCTTATTCGCCGGCGCGTGTGCGCCATCCACTACAGGACGCCGAGGCGCCACCAGGAAGCAAATTATATGCCTGACCTTGAATGATTTTTCCAGCAGGCGCAACGCCCTTGTGCGGCGCTGCGTGGCTCAGAGGCGGAATTCGTGCCCCAGGTAGACTTCCTTGACCAGCTGGTTGGCCAGGATTTCCTCGGCGGTGCCTTCTGCGATCAGTTGGCCGTCGTTGACGATATAGGCCGTCTCACAGATATCCAGCGTCTCGCGAACATTGTGATCGGTGATGAGTACGCCGATGCCCTTGTTCTTGAGGTGGTGGATGATCTGCTTGATATCGCCCACGGAGATGGGGTCGACGCCGGCGAAGGGTTCGTCCAGCAGGATGAACTTCGGCGCGGTGGCCAGTGCACGGGCGATCTCGACGCGGCGACGTTCACCGCCGGAGAGGCTCATGCCGAGGCTGTCGCGGATGTGGCTGATGTGGAATTCCTGCAACAGGCTTTCCAGCTCACGATGGCGCCCGGCGCGATCCAGGTCCTTGCGGGTTTCCAGGATCGCCATGATGTTGTCCGCCACGCTCAGCTTGCGGAAGATCGAGGCTTCCTGCGGCAGGTAGCCGATACCGGCGCGCGCCCGGCCATGCATGGGCTGGTGGGTGACATCCTGCTGGTCGATCAGGACACGACCCTGATCAGCCTTGACCAGGCCCACGATCATGTAGAAGCAGGTGGTCTTGCCTGCGCCGTTGGGGCCGAGCAGACCGACGATCTGGCCGCTCTCGATGGACAGGCTGACGTCACGGACCACCTGGCGGCTCTTGTAGCTCTTGGCCAGGTGCTGGGCTTTGAGGATCGCCATTACTGTGCTTGTCCCGCTTGCTTCTTGGGCTGGATGACCATGTCTATGCGCGGACGCGGCGTGCCGACGTTGGTGCCGGTGGCACGACCTGCGTTGACGATCTGGCGGCGGGTGTCGTAGACGATCTTCTCGCCTTCGAAGGTATTGCCTTCCTGGATCACCTTCGCCTGATCGATCAGCACGATGCGCTCGTTGGAGGCGAAGTACTGGATGGTGCGTCCGTAGGCCTTGACGATCTGCTTGTCCGGAGCCGGCTTCTGCTCGTAGTACGCCGGCTTGCCCACCGAGGTGAACACATCCAGCTCGCCCTGGGCGTTCTGGGTAATGGTTACGGTGTCGCCGGTAATCTTCAGGGTGCCTTGGGTAATGACCACGTCACCGCGATAGACTGCTACGCCCTGCTTGTCATCGAGCTCGGCGCTGTCCGCCTGGACGCGGATGGGCTGGTCGCGGTCGCTGGGCAGTGCCCAGGCGCTGGCACTTCCGAGTGCGGCACCCAGGCTGAGCAGTAGGGGGAGGGTTTTAACGAACCTCATGCTGGCCTCTTACGTTGGACAGCAGGAGCATCCTGCCGTCATTCAAGTACGCTTTCATTCCTTGTGCCGTGGTGACCCCGTTGGCGGCGTCGATTTTAACGGCTTGCTCGGTCTGCGCATATTCCTGATCCGGGAATACGGTCAGTCGGCTGGTGGTCAGAATGGTCGGCCGTCCCTTGGGGTCGGTGCGGGCCACACGGACCTGTTCGATCAGTTCGACCTGCTTGCCCTCCGGGCCCACCTCTCCGCGTTCGCTCTGAACATGCCAAGGGTAGTCGGTGCCGCGATAAAGCTGCAGGTCCGGCTTGGTCAGCATCGTCACATCGGTGGCCTTGATGTGCTCGAGCTTGTCCGCCGTCATTTCATAGTGGCGCTTGCCATCTTCCTGGAACTGCACGCTGGTGGCATTGATGACGTAGAAGTCGATGGCGTTTTCGTCCCCGGCGGGCTGGGCCTGGCGGTCCATGAAGCTCTCGGGGCGGATGTTCCAGTAGCCCAGTGCGATCAGCAGGGCGGCAAGGGGCGCAAGGATCAGGGCGAGGCGAACGTTCTTGGGCATGGCTGGACCTAAAGGTAGGCGGCTTGTGCGGTGTTCAGGGTGTCCTGGGCGCGCATGATCAGTTCGCAGAACTCGCGTGCTGCACCTTCTCCGCCCCTGGCCACAGTGACGCCATGGGCATGCTGGCGCACGAAGGCGTCGGCGCTGGCAACGGCCATGCCCAGGCCAACGCGGCGGATCACGGGCAGGTCGGGCAGGTCGTCGCCCAGGTAGGCGACCTGGCTGTAGTTCAGCCCCAGTTCGCCCAGCAGTTCATCGAGAACGACCAGTTTGTCCTCGCGGCCCTGGTAAAGGTGCTGGATACCGAGGTTACGTGCACGGCGCTCCACCACCGGGGTGCTGCGTCCGGAGATGATGGCTGTGCGTACGCCGGAGTTGATCAGCATCTTGATGCCGTGGCCGTCCAGGGTATTGAAGGTCTTGAATTCGCTGCCGTCTGCCAGGAAGTAGAGCTTGCCATCGGTGAGCACGCCATCCACGTCAAAGACTGCCAGGCGGATCGCCTGGGCACGCTGGTGCAGGTGTTCGCTCATCAGATCACTCCGGCGCGGGTCAGGTCGTGGATGTGCAGGGCGCCGACGGGGGTGTCGTTGTCATCCACCACCACCAGCACGTTGATCTTGTGGTCTTCCATGATCTTCAAGGCTTCGGCCGCCAGCATTTCGCCGCGTGCGGTCTTGCCGTGCACGGTCATAACCTCGTCGATGCTCGCCTGGTGCACATCGACGCCCTTGTCGAGGGTCCGGCGCAGGTCGCCGTCGGTGAAGATGCCGGCAAGACGGCCGTCATTCTCCAGCACGATGGTCATGCCGAGCCCCTTGCGGGTCATTTCCAGCAGGGCGTCGCGCAGCGAGGTGCCACGGGCGACCCGGGGCAGCGCGTCGCCACTGTGCATGACGTTTTCCACTTTCAGCAGCAGGCGACGGCCCAGCGCACCGCCCGGGTGCGAGAAGGCGAAGTCTTCCGCAGAGAAGCCGCGTGCTTCCATCAGGGCGATGGCCAGGGCATCGCCCAGCACCAGTGCCGCCGTGGTGGAGGAGGTGGGTGCCAGGTTGAGCGAGCAGGCTTCCTTGTCCACGCGGGCATCAAGGCGTGCCTCGGCCGCTTTCGCCAGCGCCGATTCCGGGTTGCCGGTCATGCTGATGAGCGGGATGCCCAGGCGCTTGATCAGTGGCAACAGGGTGACGATCTCCGCCGTTGAGCCGGAATTGGAGAGGGCCAGCACCACGTCGTCGCGCGTGATCATGCCCATGTCGCCGTGGCTTGCTTCCGCCGGGTGGACGAAGAAGGAAGGCGTGCCGGTGCTGGCCAGGGTTGCGGCGATCTTGCGGCCGACGTGGCCGGATTTGCCCATGCCGACCACCACGACACGCCCCTTGCAGGCAAGGGCGAGTTCGCAGGCTTTGATGAAATCGCCGTCGATTCGCTGGAGAAGGGCGTCAATGGCGTCGCGTTCCAGTCGGATGGTGCGTTGCGCGGATTGGATCAGATCGCTGGACTGGCTCATGTCTTGAGTGCAGTGGCCGAGGAAAAGGCGCGGATTATACCGGTAAAGCTTGAATCGCTCACGTTCGATCGTCGTCAATGAAGCGTCGAACCTGTCACGCTCCTGAATGAAGCTGTCTGCGGCCTTGGGCGGCAAAGGGCGCAATGCTATGATCCGCCGCCTGTTCGGCCACCTCGCCGGGCCGTGTCCCGTCTGCGGGATACGACGTCCATTCAGGGATGGCCGCATCGCAAGGAGTACAGATGAGCGCCGATAACGCTTATGCCGTGGAGCTGAAGGGCCTGACCTTCAAGCGCGGCGAGCGCAGCATTTTTCGCGACGTTGACATACGCATACCCCGTGGCAAGGTCACCGGGATCATGGGGCCGTCCGGCTGTGGCAAAACCACGCTCCTTCGCCTGATCGCTGCTCAACTGAAGCCGGCGTCGGGAGAAGTCTGGGTCAATGGTCAGAACCTGCCCTCGCTTTCCCGTTCCGAACTCTTCGACATGCGCAAGCAGTTCGGCGTGCTGTTCCAGAGCGGCGCGTTGTTCACCGATCTGGATGTGTTCGAGAACGTGGCCTTCCCGCTGCGCGTCCATACCCAGCTCCCCGAGGAGATGATCCGCGACATCGTGCTGATGAAGCTCCAGGCCGTCGGGTTGCGTGGCGCCATCGACCTTATGCCCGATGAACTCTCCGGCGGTATGAAACGGCGCGTGGCGTTGGCACGTGCCATCGCCCTGGATCCGCAGATCCTGATGTATGACGAACCCTTCGTGGGCCAGGACCCGATCGCCATGGGCGTTCTGGTACGCCTGATCCGCCTGTTGAATGATGCGCTCGGCATCACCAGCATCGTCGTCTCCCATGACCTGGCGGAGACCGCAAGCATCGCCGACTACATCTATGTAGTGGGGGATGCGCAAGTGCTTGGCCAGGGTACTCCGGCCGAGCTGATGGACTCGGACAATCCGCGGATCCGCCAATTCATGAAGGGCATCCCCGACGGGCCGGTGCCGTTCCACTTCCCGGCGCCCGATTACCGCAACGACTTGCTGGGAGAGCATTGATGCGCAAGAAGTCCCCGCTCGAGCGCATCCGCCTGCTCGGGCGCGCCGGCCTTGATGTGGTCGAGGCGCTCGGCCGTTCCACCCTGTTCCTGCTGCGCGCCCTGTTCGGCCGCACCGGGACCGGTTCCGGCTTCCAGTTGCTGGTCAAGCAACTTTATTTCGTTGGCGTGCTATCGCTGCCGATCATCGTCGTCTCCGGCATCTTCATCGGCATGGTGCTGGCATTGCAGGGCTACAACATCCTCGTCGGCTACGGGTCCGAGCAGGCGGTCGGGCAGATGGTCGCACTGACCCTGCTGCGCGAGCTCGGACCGGTTGTCACGGCGCTGCTGTTCGCAGGGCGTGCCGGCTCCGCGCTGACCGCTGAGATCGGCAACATGAAATCCACCGAGCAGCTCTCCAGCCTGGAGATGATCGGTGTCGACCCGCTCAAATACATCATCGCGCCTCGCCTGTGGGCTGGTTTCATCTCGATGCCGGTGCTCGCGCTGATCTTCAATGTGGTCGGCATCTGGGGCGGCGCGATGGTGGCCATCGACTGGCTCGGCGTCTATGACGGCTCGTTCTGGTCGAACATGCAGAACAGCGTCGAATTCACAGAAGATGTACTCAATGGCGTGCTGAAAAGCCTGGCCTTCGCCTTCGTCGCCACCTGGATCGCCGTGTTCCAGGGTTACGACTGCGAGCCCACTTCCGAAGGGATCAGCCGCGCAACGACTAAAACCGTGGTCTATGCCTCGTTGGCCGTGCTGGGGCTCGACTTCATCCTGACCGCCCTGATGTTTGGAGATTTCTGATGCAAATCCGCACCCTGGAAATTGGTGTCGGCCTGTTCCTCCTGGCCGGGTTGCTTGCCCTGCTACTGCTGGCGCTGCGTGTCAGTGGGCTGTCCGTCGGCAGCGCCGGCGAGACGTACAAGGTTTATGCACATTTCGACAATATCGCCGGTCTCACTGTCAGAGCGAAGGTGACCATGGCCGGCGTGACCATCGGCCGGGTCACGGCCATCGACCTCGATCGCGACAGCTACACCGGTCGCGTCACCATGGAGCTGGAGAAGAAGGTGGACAACCTGCCGACCGATTCCACCGCGTCCATCCTGACCGCCGGCCTGCTGGGCGAGAAGTACATCGGGATCAGCGTCGGCGGCGACGACCAGTTGCTGAAGGACGGCAGCACCATCCGTGATACCCAGTCCGCGCTGGTGCTGGAGGACCTGATCGGCAAGTTCCTGCTCAATACGGTCAACAAGGACACCAAGTGAGGACCTTCGAAATGATCAAAGCCCTGCGAAACGGCCTGTTGCTGCTGCTGGCGGCGTTGCCCCTGCTGGCCAATGCGGCACCGAGTGCCCGCGATGTGGTGCAGCAGACCACCGACAAGCTGCTTAGCGATCTCAAGGCCAACAAGGCCCAGTACCGCAGCAACCCAAGTGCCTTCTACGATGCGCTGAACGGCATCCTGGGTCCGGTTGTGGATGCTGACGGCATTTCCCGCAGCATCATGACCGTCAAGTACTCGCGCCAGGCTACCCCGGAGCAGATGACCCGCTTCCAGGAGAACTTCAAGCGCAGCCTGATCCAGTTCTACGGCAATGCACTGCTGGAGTACGACAACCAGGACATCCGCGTCCTGCCCGCCAAGCAGGAAGATCCCGAGCGCACCAGCGTCGGCATGGAAGTGAAGGACAGCAAGGGCACCGTCTACCCCGTCTCCTACACCATGGTGAACATCGACGGTCAGTGGATGCTGCGCAACGTGATCATCAACGGCATCAACATCGGCAAGCTGTTCCGCGATCAGTTCGCCGACGCCATGCAGAAGAACGGTAACGACCTCAACAAGACCATTGACGGCTGGGCCGAGATCGTGGCGAAGGCCAAGCAGTCCGAGGAAGGCCAGAAGGCTGCCGGTCATGAGTGAGGCGTCTCTGGTCGCGGGGAGCGGCGGGGAGCTCAAGCTCCTCGGCGTCCTCGACTACAGCAGCGGCCCCGCCTTGCGGGAAACCGGTGCCAGGCTGATCCGCGAGCAGGCCGCCGCTGCCCTGGTGGTCGACTGTTCCGGCGTGGAGAAATCCAGCAGCGTCGGGCTTTCCCTGTTGTTGGCCTTCATGCGTGATGCCCGCAAGGCTGGCAAGACCCTCAGCATCCGCGCGTTGCCCGAGGACATGCGGCAGATTGCCGGTGTATCCGGGCTCGACGCGTTGTTGCCCCTCGAGCACTGATGCCCGAAAGCCCTCCGTCAGGCCCCGCATGCGCGGGGTTCGCAGGCGGGGGGCTTTTTTGTATCATTGCCGACCCGCGCGCACAGGGCGCCGATAGAGGTTGAGCATGCAGGCCGTAGAAGTGAAAAGCCTCCTGGAGGCGAAGTTGCCCGGTACCCAGGTCGAAGTGGAAGGCGAAGGTTGCAACTTCCAGCTGAACCTGATCAGCGACGAACTGGCCGCACTCAGCCCGGTCAAGCGCCAGCAGCAGGTCTATTCGCACCTGAATCCCTGGATCGCCGACGGCAGCATCCACGCTGTCACCATGAAATTCTTCAGCCGCGCCGGCTGGGCCGAGCGTTCCTGACCCCCCGGCGACGAGACTCCCAATGGACAAACTGATTATCACCGGCGGCCAACGCCTCGATGGCGAAATCCGCGTTTCCGGCGCCAAGAACTCGGCCCTGCCGATCCTGGCTGCCACGCTGCTGGCCGATACCCCGGTCACCGTCTGCAACCTGCCGCACCTGCACGACATCACCACCATGATCGAGCTGTTCGGCCGCATGGGCGTGCAGCCGGTCATCGACGAGAAGCTCAGCGTCGAAGTGGACGCCAGCACCATCAAGACCCTGGTCGCCCCCTATGAGCTGGTGAAGACCATGCGCGCCTCGATCCTGGTGCTCGGCCCCATGGTCGCGCGCTTCGGCCAGGCCGAAGTGGCACTGCCCGGTGGCTGCGCCATCGGCTCGCGCCCGGTCGACCTGCACATCCGCGGTCTCGAAGCCATGGGCGCGCTGATCGACGTCGACGGCGGCTATATCAAGGCCCGTGCCCCGGCCGGTGGCCTGCGTGGTGCGCACTTCTTCTTCGATACCGTCAGCGTGACCGGTACCGAGAACATCATGATGGCCGCCACCCTGGCCAACGGCCGTACCGTGCTGGAAAACGCCGCCCGCGAACCGGAAGTGGTCGACCTGGCCAACTGCCTCATCGCCATGGGTGCGCAGATCCAGGGCGCCGGCACCGACACCATCATCATCGACGGCGTGAAGCGCCTCGGCGGTGCGCGCTACAGCGTGATGCCCGACCGTATCGAGACCGGCACCTACCTGGTCGCCGCTGCCTCTACCGGCGGTCGCGTCAAGCTGAAGGACACCGATCCGACCATCCTCGAGTCCGTGCTGCTCAAGCTGGAAGAAGCAGGTGCCCACATCAGCACCGGCAACAACTGGATCGAGCTGGACATGAAGGGCAACCGTCCGAAAGCCGTCAACGTGCGCACCGCGCCGTACCCGGCATTCCCCACCGACATGCAGGCCCAGTTCATCTCCATGAACGCCGTGGCCGAAGGCACCGGTGCGGTCATCGAGACGGTGTTCGAGAACCGCTTCATGCACGTCTACGAGATGAACCGCATGGGCGCCCAGATCCTGGTCGAGGGCAACACCGCCATCGTCACCGGCGTGCCGAAGCTCAAGGGCGCCCCGGTGATGGCCACCGACCTGCGTGCATCCGCCAGCCTGGTGATCGCCGGCCTGGTCGCCGAGGGCGACACGCTGATCGACCGCATCTACCACATCGACCGTGGCTACGAATGCATCGAGGAAAAACTCCAGCTGCTCGGCGCCAAGATCCGCCGCGTGCCGGGCTAACAAGGGAACCCCATGCTCACCATCGCGCTGTCCAAGGGCCGCATTCTCGATGACACCCTGCCGCTGCTGGCAGAGGCCGGCATCGTGCCCACCGAGAATCCGGACAAGAGCCGCAAGCTCATCATCCCGACCACCCAGGATGACGTCCGCCTGCTGATCGTCCGCGCCACCGACGTGCCGACCTACGTCGAACACGGCGCTGCCGACCTCGGCGTGGCGGGCAAGGACGTGCTGATGGAGTACGGCGGGCAGGGGCTCTACGAGCCCCTCGACCTGAAGATCGCCAACTGCAAGCTGATGACCGCCGGTGCGGTCGGCGCGCCGGAGCCCAAGGGGCGCCTGCGCGTGGCCACCAAGTTCGTCAACGTCGCCAAGCGCTACTACGCCGAACAGGGTCGCCAGGTCGACGTGATCAAGCTCTACGGCTCCATGGAGCTGGCCCCGCTGGTCGGTCTGGCCGACAAGATCATCGACGTGGTGGACACCGGCAACACCCTGCGCGCCAATGGCCTGGAACCCCAGGAACTCATCGCCACCGTCAGCTCCCGCCTGGTGGTCAACAAGGCCTCGATGAAGATGCAGCACGCACGCATCCAGGCCCTCATCGACACGCTGCGCGAAGCGGTCGAGAAGCGACACCGTCACTGATACCCGTTGCCCTCCAGGCCCGTTTCCCGCTCGGGAGCCGGCCTGGCGTGCAGCTCCGGCCCTATCCGTGTCATAGCGAATTTTCTCGGGTGCCCGCACGGTGGGCTTGGTAGTCTAGCGGCGCCCGAGTTAACGCCATTCTTACAAGAGGCTCGCTATGACTGCTCCCATTGCTATCCGTCGTCTCAATGCCGCTGATCCGGACTTCGGTCGACACCTGGATCATCTGCTGAGCTGGGAAAGCGTTTCCGACGAGGCGGTCAACCAGCGCGTCCTCGACATCATCCAGGCCGTGCGCGAGCGTGGCGATGCCGCCGTGGTCGAGTTCACCCAGCGCTTCGATGGTGTGCAGGCCACCACCATGGCGGAGCTGATCCTCCCTCGCGAGCGCCTGGAGCTGGCCCTTACCCGTATCACCGCTGAACAGCGCCAGGCGCTGGAGAAGGCCGCCGAGCGGGTGCGCCTGTACCACGAGAAGCAGAAGCAGGACTCCTGGACCTACACCGAGGCCGACGGCACCGTGCTGGGCCAGCAAGTCACCCCGCTGGACCGCGCCGGCCTGTACGTACCGGGCGGCAAGGCGTCCTACCCGTCTTCCGTGCTGATGAATGCCATCCCGGCCAAGGTCGCCGGCGTGGCCGAAGTGGTGATGGTGGTGCCGACCCCCCGTGGCGAGATCAACGAGATCGTCCTCGCCGCCGCCTGCGTGGCCGGCGTCGACCGCGTCTTCACCATTGGTGGCGCCCAGGCCGTGGCCGCGCTGGCCTACGGCACCGAGAGCGTGCCGCGTGTCGACAAGATCGTCGGCCCCGGCAACATCTACGTGGCCACTGCCAAGCGCCACGTCTTCGGCCAGGTGGGCATCGACATGATCGCCGGCCCCTCGGAGATCCTGGTGGTCTGCGACGGTGACACCGACCCGGACTGGATCGCCATGGACCTGTTCTCCCAGGCCGAGCATGACGAGGATGCCCAGGCCATCCTGGTCAGCCCCGATGCCGCGTTCCTCGACAAGGTGGCTGCCAGCATCGACAAGTTGCTGCCGACCATGGAGCGTGCCGAGATCATCCGCACCTCCCTCAGCAACCGCGGCGCGCTGATCCAGGTCGCCGACCAGGCCCAGGCCTGCGTGGTGGCCAACCGCATCGCCCCGGAACACCTGGAGCTGTCTGTGGCCGAGCCCGAGGCCTGGCTGCCGCACATCCGCCACGCCGGCGCCATCTTCATGGGCCGCTACACCGCCGAGGCCCTGGGCGACTACTGCGCCGGCCCGAACCACGTGCTGCCGACGTCCGGCACCGCGCGTTTCTCCTCGCCGCTGGGCGTGTATGACTTCCAGAAGCGTTCGTCGATCATCTACTGTTCCGCTGATGGCGCGTCCGAGCTGGGCAAGACCGCTTCCGTACTGGCCCGTGGCGAGTCGCTGACCGCCCACGCCCGCAGTGCCGAATACCGGATCAAGGGGGAGTGAGCATGAGCAAGTTCTGGAGTCCCTTCGTCAAGGAACTGGTGCCCTACGTACCGGGTGAACAGCCGAAGATCGCAAACCTGGTGAAACTGAACACCAACGAGAACCCCTACGGCCCTTCGCCGAAGGCCATCGCCGCGATGCAGGCGGAGCTGGGCGATAGCCTGCGCCTCTACCCGGACCCGAACAGCGACCGCCTCAAGCAGTCCGTTGCCGACCACTACGGTGTGACCATGGCCCAGGTGTTCGTCGGCAACGGCTCGGACGAGGTGCTCGCGCACATCTTCCACGGCTTGTTCCAGCACGGTCGCCCGCTGCTGTTCCCCGACGTGACCTACAGCTTCTACCCGGTCTACTGCGGCCTCTATGGCATTCCCTTCGAGGCGGTGCCGCTGGACGAGCAGTTCCAGATCCGTGTGGAGGACTACGCGCGTCCCAACGGCGGCATCATCTTCCCCAACCCGAACGCGCCCACCGGCTGCCTGCTGACCCTGGACGCCGTGGAGGCCCTGCTGAACGGCAGCCCGGACTCGGTGGTGGTGGTCGACGAGGCCTACATCGACTTCGGTGGAGAGAGCGCCATCGCCCTGGTCGACCGCTACCCGAACCTGCTGGTGACCCAGACCCTGTCCAAGTCCCGCTCCCTGGCCGGCCTGCGTGTGGGCCTAGCGGTGGGGCACCCGGACCTGATCGAGGCCCTGGAGCGGATCAAGAACAGCTTCAACTCCTACCCGCTGGATCGCATGGCGATTGCCGGTGCGGCGGCGGCCTTCGATGACCGCGCCTGGTTCGATGAAACCCGCCAGCGCGTCATCCACAGCCGCGAGCAACTGGTGGCGGCGCTCGAAGCCCGTGGCTTCGAGGTGCTGCCGTCAGCAGCGAACTTCGTCTTCGCCCGTCACCCGGGCAAGGATGCCGCGGGCATCGCGGCGGGGCTGCGAGAAAAGGGCGTGATCGTGCGCCATTTCAAGCAGGCGCGCATCGCTCAGTTCCTGCGCATCACCATCGGCACGCCGGAGCAGAACCAGGCGCTGCTGGATGCCCTGGACGCGAGCTGATCGCGAAGCGGTAACGAAAAAGCCGAGGCATGACCTCGGCTTTTTCATGGGCGGACGCTGGCGGCCTCAGTTGTTCTCCGCCGGTGCCACCTGCTGGGGCGGGCGCAGGCCCACCTCCGCCACCAGTTCCAGCAACTTGCCGTTGCGCATCACCTGGATGCTGACCTTCTCGCCGGGCTTGGTGCGGGCCACCTGGTTCATCGAGCGGCGGCCATCGCCTGCCGGCTCACCGTCGATGGCGAGGATGATGTCCCCCGGCAGCAGGTTGGCGCGCTGGGCCGGGCTGTCTCGGTAGATGCCGGCAACCACGATGCCGGGGCGGCCGGTGAGGCCGAAGGACTCCGCCAGCTCCGGTGTCAGCGGCTGCACCTCGATGCCCAGCCAGCCACGGATCACCTGGCCGTGCTCGATGATGGCCCTCATCACCTCTAGGGCCAGCTTGGTGGGGATGGCGAAACCGATGCCCTGGGAGCCGCCGGTGCGGGAGAAGATCGCGGTGTTGATACCCACCAGGTTGCCGGCGGCATCCACCAGCGCGCCCCCCGAGTTGCCCGGGTTGATGGCGGCGTCGGTCTGGATGAAGTCCTCGTAGGTGTTCAGGCCCAGCTGGTTGCGGCCCGTGGCGCTGATGATGCCCATGGTCACCGTCTGGCCGACCCCGAACGGGTTGCCGATGGCCAGGGCGACGTCGCCGATGCGGATGGCGTCGGAACGCCCGAGGGTGATGGCCGGCAGGTTGTCGAGGTCGATCTTGAGAACCGCCAGGTCCGTTTCCGGGTCGCTGCCCACCAGGCGGGCCAGGGTTTCGCGGCCATCCTTGAGGGCGACGACGATCTGCTCGGCACCGGCGGTGACGTGGTTGTTGGTCAGCAGGTAGCCCTCGGGACTCATGATCACCGCCGAGCCCAGGCTGGACTCCATGCGGCGCTGGCGGGGCAGGTTGTCACCGAAGAAGCGGCGGAACTGCGGGTCGTCGAACAGCGGGTGCGCCGGCTTGCTCACCACTTTGGTGGTGTAGAGGTTGACCACGGCGGGCGACGCGCTGTCCACCGCCTCGGCGTAGGACTCGGGGCCGGGGCGCGAGACGCTGTAGCGGGGTGCTTCCTGAAGGTGGACTTCCTGGCGGGGCAGGCCCACCAGCTCGGGGTACTGCTGGATGATCAACAGGGCGACCAGTACGCCGACAAGCAGGGGCCAGCCGAAGAAACGCAGGGCCTTGGACATCGAGGGGAATCCTGAGGGTTGCGAGGGGGGAGAGGCCCCCTTAAGGTGGCGGCCATTATACGGGGCGGCGACGAAGAAAATAGCCGCGCGAAACAGCTTGTGAGGAGAGGCGGATGGCCATCGCACTGACCACCCTGGTGGAAGAAGCGGATCGTTACCTGGGCGCGTCGCGCATCAGCGACTATTGCCCCAACGGGCTGCAGGTGGAGGGGCGCCCCCAGGTACGGCGCATCGTCAGCGGCGTCACGGCCAGCCAGGCCCTGCTGGATGCGGCGGTGGAGGCCGATGCGGACGTGGTGCTGGTCCACCACGGCTATTTCTGGAAGGGCGAGAGCCCCTGTGTCACCGGCATCAAGCAACGCCGGTTGAAGACACTGCTCACCCACGACATCAGCCTGCTGGCTTATCACCTGCCCCTCGATGTCCACCCCGAGGTGGGCAACAACGCGCAGCTGGCACGGCAGCTCGACATCACCGTGGAGGGCCCTCTCGACCCGAACGATGCCAAAGTGGTCGGCCTGGTCGGCTCGTTGTCCGAGCCGATGGCGGCGCTGGACTTCGCCCGGCGCGTGCGCGACGTGCTCGGCCGCGAACCGCTGCTGGTGGAGGGATCGCGGTCGATCCAGCGCATCGGCTGGTGCACCGGCGGCGGCCAGGGCTACATCGACACGGCCATCGCGGCAGGCGTCGATCTCTACCTCACCGGCGAGGCATCCGAGCAGACCTTCCACAGCGCGCGGGAAAACGATGTCGGTTTCATCGCGGCCGGCCACCACGCCACCGAGCGCTACGGCGTGCAGGCGCTGGGCGAATACCTGGCTCGGCGCTTCGCCATCGAGCACCTGTTCATCGACTGTCCCAACCCGGTTTGAGGCGCTTTCGGCGCCCATTTCCGCGGCTATATAACTAGATCGTTTCGTTCTAACAGGGCGCCTCAATATAAGGAGGCGCTGTGCTAGAGTGCGCGCTCGTCCACGGCCCGAAGGCCGTCGTATAAGACCGAAATCCGTGAGTAGCCATGCTCGATAAACTGACGCACCTGAAACAGCTGGAGGCGGAAAGTATCCACATCATTCGTGAGGTGGCCGCCGAATTCGACAACCCGGTGATGCTCTACTCCATCGGCAAGGACTCTGCCGTGATGCTCCACCTGGCACGCAAGGCCTTCTTCCCGGGCAAGCTGCCGTTCCCGGTGATGCATGTGGACACCCAGTGGAAGTTCCAGGAGATGTACCGGTTCCGCGACAAGATGGTCAGCGAACTGGGACTCGAGCTGATTACCCACGTGAACCCCGAGGGCAAGGCCCAGGGCATCAACCCCTTCACCCACGGCAGTGCCAAGCACACCGACATCATGAAGACCGAGGGCCTCAAGCAGGCGCTCGACAAGTACGGCTTCGATGCCGCCTTCGGTGGCGCCCGCCGTGACGAGGAGAAATCCCGCGCCAAGGAGCGCGTGTATTCCTTCCGCGACAGCAAGCACCGCTGGGACCCGAAGAACCAGCGCCCCGAGCTGTGGAACGTCTACAACGGCAAGGTGAAGAAGGGCGAGTCGATCCGCGTGTTCCCGCTGTCCAACTGGACCGAGCTGGACATCTGGCAATACATCTACCTTGAGCAGATCCCGATCGTCCCGCTGTACTTCGCCGCCGAGCGCGAAGTGATCGAGATGAACGGCGCGCTGATCATGATCGACGACGAGCGCATCCTCGAGCACCTGACGCCCGAGCAGAAGGCCAGCATCCAGAAGAAGATGGTGCGTTTCCGCACCCTGGGCTGCTACCCGCTCACCGGTGCGGTGGAGTCCACCGCCCAGTCGCTGCCGGAAATCATCCAGGAAATGCTCCTGACCCGTACCTCCGAACGCCAGGGCCGTGTCATCGACCATGACCAGGCCGGTTCGATGGAAGAGAAGAAACGTCAGGGCTACTTCTAAGGATTCCGAACCATGAGCCACCAATCCGATCTGATCAGCCAGGACATCCTCGCCTACCTGGCCCAGCACGAGCGCAAGGAACTGCTGCGCTTCCTCACCTGCGGCAACGTCGACGACGGCAAGAGCACCCTGATCGGGCGTCTGCTGCATGACTCCAAGATGATCTACGAGGACCACCTCGAAGCCATCACCCGTGACTCCAAGAAGGTCGGCACCACCGGTGATGACGTCGACCTCGCCCTGCTGGTGGACGGCCTCCAGGCCGAGCGCGAGCAGGGCATCACCATCGACGTGGCCTACCGCTACTTCAGCACCGCCAAGCGCAAGTTCATCATCGCCGACACCCCCGGCCACGAGCAGTACACCCGCAACATGGCCACCGGGGCCTCCACCTGCGACCTGGCGATCATCTTGGTGGATGCCCGCTACGGCGTGCAGACCCAGACCCGCCGCCACAGCTACATCGCGTCCCTGCTGGGCATCCGCCACATCGTCGTGGCGATCAACAAGATGGACCTCAAGGACTTCGACCAGGGTGTGTTCGAGTCGATCAAGGCGGACTACCTGCAGTTCGCCGAGCGCATCGGCCTCAAGCCCAGCTCCCTGCACTTCGTGCCGATGTCGGCGCTGAAGGGCGACAACGTGGTCAACCGCAGCGAGCGTTCGCCCTGGTACACCGGCCAGCCGCTGATGGAGATCCTCGAGAGCGTCGAGATCAGCGGTGACCGCAACCTCGACGACATGCGCTTCCCCGTGCAGTACGTAAACCGTCCCAACCTGAACTTCCGTGGCTTCTCCGGCACTCTCGCCAGTGGTGTGGTGCACAAGGGCGACGAAGTGGTGGCGTTGCCGTCGGGCAAGGGCAGCCGCGTCAAGTCCATCGTCACCTTCGAAGGCGAGCTGGAGCAGGCTGGCCCGGGCCAGGCGATCACCCTGACCCTGGAAGACGAGATCGACGTGTCCCGTGGCGACATGCTGGTGCATGCCGACAATCGCCCGCTGGTCAGCGATGCGTTCGACGCGATGCTGGTGTGGATGTCCGAGGAGCCGATGCTCCCGGGCAAGAAGTACGACATCAAGCGCGCCACCAGCTACGTGCCGGGCTCCATCCCCAGCATCACCCACAAGGTGGACGTGAACACCCTGGAGCAGGCTGCTGCCAGCAGCCTGCAGTTGAACGAGATCGCCCGGGTCAAGGTCAGCCTCGACGCCCCCATCGCCCTCGATGGCTACGAGCAGAACCGCACCACCGGTGCCTTCATCGTCATCGACCGCCTGACCAACGGCACCGTCGGCGCCGGCATGATCATCGCCGAGCCTCAGTCCGGCGCGGGCCATCGTGATCCCCTTGGTCACGTCAGCAGCGAGGAGCGTGCCGCGCGCTTCGGCCAGCAGCCGGCCACCGTGCTGTTCACCGGCCTTTCCGGCGCGGGCAAGAGCACCCTGGCCTATGCCGTGGAGCGCAAGCTGTTCGATGCGGGACGTGCCGTCTACGTGCTGGACGGCCAGAATCTGCGCCACGACCTGAACAAGGGGTTGCCGCAGGATCGTGCGGGCCGCACCGAGAACTGGCGTCGCGCCGCCCATGTGGCGCGCCAGTTCAACGAAGCCGGCCTGCTCACCCTGGCCGCCTTCGTCGCGCCGGATGCCGAAGGCCGCGAGCAGGCCAAGTCGCTCATCGGTCCCGAGCGGCTGATCACCGTCTACGTGCAGGCTTCGCCGCAGGCATGCCGTGAACGTGATCCCCAGGGGCTCTACGCGGCCGGCCAGGACAACATCCCGGGCGAGTCCTTCCCCTACGACATCCCGCTGAATGCCGACCTGGTGGTCGACAGCCAGAGCCTGTCGGTGGAGGAGGGAGCCAAGGCAGTCCTCGACCTGCTGCGTGGTCGCGGCCTGATCTAAGCGCCGCTCCACGAAAATGCCCCGCTCAGGCGGGGCATTTTCTTTGGAGCGGGCGTTGAGCTTTGCCCCATGAAGAAGGCCCCGCATGTGCGGGGCCTTCTGTTTGCTGCGCGTTGGATCAGTACTTGCCTTTGAGACCGAAGCTCTCGTCCAGCGTACCGGGTGAGTCCGGGGCTTTCGGGGCGTAGTCCTTGGGCGCTTCGTTGCTGCGCGGCGGTGTCAGGCGCTCGCGGGTGCCGGGGGCGTCGTCGGCGTGCAGGGCAGCCAGCAGGCGCTGGCGGGTCAGCTCGTCGAGGGCAAGGCGGTTGGCGCCTTCGGACAGGTGTTCCTGAACCTCCTGATAGCTCTGGGTGAGTTTCTTGACCAGGCTGGCGGTGGTGTTGAAGTGGGTGACCACTTCGCTCTGGTAGGTGTCGAAGCGGGCCTGCAGGTCGTCCAGCTGGCGCTGGGTGCGATTGGGGGAGGTGCCCGGCAGCACGCGGGCCACCAGGAAACCGATGCCGATGCCGGCGAGCAGGGCGAGGGCCGGTAACAACCAGGCCGTGAGCGACTGTTCCACGAGTCCTTCCTCTATAAGCGGCTTTGCTTTACGTTAACGGCTCGAATCTGCGCTGTATACCGCGACGCAAGCCCTATGTGGTGCCTAACCAAGACGAGTCGACCCGGCCTGGGGTCACGGAGTTCCCGTTGTCCAATCGTGAAAATCCCATCCTGCTCCAGGGGCCTTGCGGGTCGCTGGAGGCACTTCACCTCGACCTGCCCGACGCCCGCGGGCTGGCGCTGATCTGCCACCCGAACCCCGTGCAGGGCGGGACCATGCTCAACAAGGTGGTCTCCACCCTCCAGCGCACCGCGCGTGATGCAGGCTATGCCACGTTGCGCTTCAACTACCGGGGCGTAGGCGCCAGCGCCGGCAGCCACGACATGAGCACCGGCGAGGTGGACGATGCCGAGGCGGCTGCCCGCTGGTTCATCGAGCAGCATCCCGGCCAGGCCTTGACCCTGCTGGGCTTCTCCTTCGGCGGTTTCGTGGCGGCAACCCTGGCAGGGCGGCTGGAACGCGAGGGGATCGAAGTACCCCGATTGGTGATGGTGGCCCCGGCGGTGATGCGCCTTGCCGATCCGACCGAGCTGCCCGAGCGCGCGGCGCTGACGGTGATCCAGCCCGAGGCCGACGAGGTGGTTCCGCCCCAGGCGGTGTATGACTGGTGCGCGAGCCTGACACGCCCCCATGAGTTGCTGAAAGTGGCAGAATGCGGCCACTTCTTCCACGGCAAGCTGACCGATCTGAAGGACCTGGTCCTGCCGCGTCTCTGATTCCGAACGAAGTCCGACAAGCGAAAACCATGACCACTCGTATCCTCACCGGTATCACCACCACCGGCACGCCCCACCTGGGCAACTACGCCGGTGCCATCCGTCCCGCCATCGTCGCCAGCCGCGCCAGCGATGTGGATTCGTTCTACTTCCTGGCCGACTACCATGCGCTGATCAAGTGCGACGACCCCGCGCGCATCCAGCGTTCTCGCCTGGAGATCGCCGCCACCTGGCTGGCCTGCGGGCTGGATACCGACAAGGCGACTTTCTACCGCCAGTCCGACATTCCCGAGATCCCCGAACTCACCTGGCTGCTGACCTGCGTCAGCGCCAAGGGCCTGCTGAACCGCGCCCATGCCTACAAGGCCTCGGTGGACAAGAACGTCGAAGCCGGAGAAGACCCGGACGCCGGCGTCACCATGGGCCTGTACAGCTACCCGGTGCTGATGGCGGCGGACATCCTCATGTTCAACGCCCACAAGGTGCCGGTCGGTCGCGACCAGATCCAGCACGTGGAGATGGCGCGCGACATCGGCCAGCGCTTCAACCACCTGTTCGGCGCCGGTCGCGAGCTGTTCACCCTGCCCGAGGCGGTGATCGAGGAAGAGGTGGCCACGCTGCCCGGCCTCGATGGCCGCAAGATGTCCAAGAGCTACGACAACACCATCCCGTTGTTCGGCAGCGCCAAGCAGCTCAAGGACGCGATTGCCCGCATCGTCACCGACTCCCGCGCGCCGGGTGAGCCGAAGGACCCGGACGGCGCTCACCTGTTCACCCTCTACCAGGCCTTCGCCACGCCGGAGCAACTGGCCGCGTTCCGTGCCGAACTGCTCGACGGCCTGGCCTGGGGCGAGGCCAAGCAGCGCCTGTTCCAGTTGCTGGACAACGAGCTGGGCGAGGCCCGCGAGCGTTACCACGCACTGATCGAGCGCCCGGCGGATCTGGAGGACATCCTCCTGGCCGGTGCCGCCAAGGCCCGCAAGACCGCGACGCCCTTCCTCAACGAACTGCGTGAAGCGGTCGGCCTGCGTTCCTTCCGCAGCGCGGTGCAGGGCAATGAAGGCGGCAAGAAGAAGGCGACCAAGAGCGCGCGCTTCGTCAGCTTCCGCGAGGACGATGGCAGCTTCCGCTTCCGCCTGCTGGATGCCGCGGGCGAGCAACTGCTGCTCTCCAGCGCCTTTGCCGACGGCAAGGCAGCCGGCCAGGTGACCAAGCGCCTGCAGGCCGGCGAGGCCCTGGATATTCGCGTGGACGGCAATGCCTTCGCGGTGTGGCTGGACGACGCGGCCGTGGCACAGAGCCCGGCCTTCGCCGACGTTCAGGCCTGCGAGCAGGCCATCGAGCGGCTGCGCGAGGCGCTTGCACCGCAAGACTGAGTGCCCGGCGCAAGCCCGCATTCCGGCTGATTGCCAATCAACGGGGCCGTCGCTAAAGTGACGGCCCCGTTTTTCCTTGCCTTGCTATCGATCATGACCCCCCTCGAGCGCTATCAGGCCGACCTCAAGCGGCCGGACTTCTTCCACGACGCGGCGCAGGAAAATGCCGTGCGTCATCTGCAGCGGCTCTACGACGACCTGATCGCCGATGAGCGAGCCAAGCCCGGGCTGTTCGGCGGCCTGTTCGGCAAGAAACGCCAGGGACCGGTGAAAGGCCTCTATTTCTGGGGTGGGGTCGGCCGCGGCAAGACCTACCTGGTGGACACCTTCTTCGATGCGCTGCCCTTCAAACAGAAGATGCGCACGCACTTCCACCGCTTCATGAAGCGCGTCCACGAGGAAATGAAGACCCTCAAGGGCGAGAAGAACCCGCTGACCATCATCGGCAAACGCTTTGCCGATGAGGCCCGGGTCATCTGCTTCGATGAGTTCTTCGTCTCCGACATCACCGACGCGATGATCCTTGCCACGCTGCTGGAAGAGCTGTTCAAGAACGGCGTTTCGCTGGTGGCCACTTCCAACATCGTCCCGGACGGCCTCTACAAGGACGGCCTGCAGCGCGCGCGCTTCCTGCCGGCCATTGCGCTGCTCAAGGAGCACACCGAGATCGTCAACGTCGACAGCGGCGTGGACTACCGCTTGCGCGCCCTGGAGCAGGCGGAGCTCTACCACTGGCCGCTGGGCCCGGCCTCCGAGGCCAGCCTGAAGGCCAGCTTCAAGAGCCTGCTGCCGGACTGCACCCATGCCCAGGAGGGCGAGGTGCTGATGGTGGAGAACCGCGAGATCCGTGCCGTGCGCGTCTGCGAAGACGTCGCCTGGTTCGAGTTCCGCGAGCTGTGCGATGGCCCGCGCAGCCAGAACGACTACATCGAACTGGGCAAGATCTTCCACGCGATCATCCTGGCCAACGTCGAGCAGATGGGGGTGGCCAAGGACGACATGGCGCGTCGCTTCATCAACCTGGTGGACGAGTTCTACGACCGCAACGTGAAGCTGATCATCTCCGCCGAGGTGGAGCTGAAGGACCTCTACAGCGGTGGCCGCCTGAACTTCGAGTTCCAGCGTACCCTGAGCCGCCTGCTGGAAATGCAGTCCCATGAGTTCCTCTCCCGCCCGCACAAGCCCTGAGGCGTGCAGGCATGAAAAAGGGCAGGTTTCGGACCTGCCCTTTTTTCATTTCCGCCTTTCGCGCTCAGCGTTGGGCCACTTCCTTCTCGTATTGCTTGAGCAGTTGCTGCGCGTGGGCCACTTCGAGCGCCTCCATGGCGTTGATGGGCTTGATGGCCACCGCCTTGCGCAGGTGCTCCAGCACCTTTTCCTGCTCGTCTTCGCCGTACACGTAGACCAGGGCGTTGGCGTATTCGTAGTGGCCGATGGGCAGGTCGTCCTTGGCGGTGAAGGAGCGGGTGAAGTACTGCTCCATCTTGTCCGCGCTGACCCCGTAGGTCATCTTGCCCACCAGCTTGCCGACCTTGCGGATCACCCCAGCTTCATAGCCGCCATAGAGGGCGAGGGCGAAGGGCTGGCGAGGCTGCTTCTTCAGCAGGGCGTCCAGTTCCTCGGGGATCTGGCTGGTGTAGCCGCGCTTGAGCACCACCGGCACCGACAGCTCCTCGCCCAGGCGTGCCTTGGCGTAGACGCGGCCGAACTGGGCCACGGTGTCGGCCTGGACCAGATCGCCGGCCTCGTCGGTGTACGTGATGACTTCCTCCAGCAGGCGGTGTTTCTCGGCCTGGTCGGGGGCGAGGAACATCGCGTAGATCACCTGGGCGAACATCGCTGGCACCTGGCCGCCCACGCCCAGTTCCAGGCCCTTCTTCTTCGCCTGTTCGAAATCGCCACGGAACATCAGTCGCCAGACGTCCTGCAGGCGCGCGGCGTAGGCCTCGGCTTCCTCGGGCTTGCCGGTGAAGCCGGTGTTGCCGGCTACGGTCATCTCCAGTGCCTTGGGGTTCTGGGTGGCCATGGTCACCACCCAGTCGGCATCGGGGAACGGGTAGTCGGGGCCGAAGCCGCGCGTCAGCTGGGGCCAGGCCTGGCGCAGCTTGTCGCCGGAATAGTCGTAGGCGGACTGGTCGTAGGGGAAGGGTTTCCAGCTGTCGTCGGCAGTGGCATGAAGGCTGGCGGCGGCCAGCAGGGCGAGCAGGTAGCGGCGCATGGGAGAGTACCTTTCTTGTTGTTCTGCGCATCCGCCCTCGGGCGGCGAAGGGTCGAGAGCCCGCTAGGGCCTGGCGCGGATCATAAGATGCTCACCCCGGGGGCCAACCCATCCTTGGGATGGCCGCGTCAGTCGCCTTTGTGCTGGAACTGCCGGCGGTACTGGTTGGGCGACAGGGTCGTGTGCTGGCGGAACAGTCGGGCGAAGAAACTGGCGTCGTCGTAGCCCACTTCGTAGCTGATGGTCTTGATGCTCTTGCGGGTGGCGGAGAGCAGGCCCTTGGCTGTTTCGATGCGTAACCGTTGCAGGTAGTGCAGCGGTTTGTCACCGGTGGCGGCCTGGAAGCGCCGCATGAAGTTGCGGATGCTCATGCCGTGATCCCGGGCCACGTCTTCGAAGCGGAACTTGTCGGCGTAGTGCTCCTCGAGCCAATGCTGGATCTGCAGGATGGTGACGTCCTGGTGCAGCTTCTGTCCGCCGAAGCCGATGCGCCCGGGCGAGTAGCTGCGCTGGACCTCGTAGAGGATGTCGCGGGAGACCGCCTGGGCGATGGAGGCGCCGCAGAAGCGCTCGATCATGTAGATGTACAGGTCGCAGGCGGAGGTGACGCCGCCTGCGCAATAGAGGTTGTCGGCGTCGGAGAGGTGCTTGTCCTGGTTGAGCTGGACCTTGGGGAAGCGCTCGGCGAACTCACGGAAGAAGCGCCAGTAGGTGGTCGCCTCCTTGCCGTCCAGCAGCCCGGCCTGGGCCATCCAGAACACGCCGGTCGCTTCGCCGCAGATCATGCTGCCGGCGCCGTGCCGCTCGCGCAGCCAGGGCAGTATCTGGGGGTAGCGCGCGCACTGGGCGTCGAAGTCGTCCCAGAACGCGGGGAGGATGATGACGTCGGCGGCATCCAGGGGGCCGTCCACCGGCATGGTCACTTCGCTGAAGCTGCGCACTGGCTGCCCGTCCGGGCTGACCAGGTTGATCTGGAACGCGGGCCTCAGCCCCTGGCCCTGCAGCTTGCTGTAGCGCAGGCTGGCCATGTGGAAGAAATCCTTGGCCTGCATGAGGGTGGAGGCGAAGACGCCGTCGGTGGCGAGGATGCTCACCCGCCTTAGGGTAGGGGACTGCTGAATGGTCATGGTCTTGTTCTTATTAGGGGAAAGCGGTCATTAGGCGGCTGGATCGTCTTATTTTTTGTCGCAAGTGTCCAGTGTGTGCCAGCGCAGGCCTGTCCTACAGTCGGGGCCTTCTTCGACCGACTGCCCGTGAAGGTGACGCGATGATCCCCAGAACGCTCTTCAGCCCCGAACATGAACTCTTCCGTGACAGCGTGCGCCGTTTCCTCGAGGAGGAGGCCGTGCCTTTCCATCACCAGTGGGAGAAGGATGGCCACGTGGACCGGGCCTTGTGGAACAAGGCGGGGGAGGCGGGGCTGCTCTGCTCCCACATTCCCGAGGCCTATGGCGGCGTCGGGGCCGACTTCCTCTACAGCACGGTGGTGATCGAGGAGATCGGTCGCCTGGGTCTCACCGGCATCGGCTTCTCGTTGCATTCGGACATCGTGGCGCCCTACATCCTTCATTACGGCAGCGAGGCGCAGAAGGAGAAGTACCTGCCGCGCCTGGTCAGCGGCGAACTGGTGACGGCCATCGCCATGACCGAGCCCGGGGCGGGGTCCGACCTGCAGGGCGTCAAGACCACGGCGGTGCTGGATGGCGACCACTACGTGATCAACGGCTCCAAGACCTTCATCACCAACGGGTTCCTGGCCGATCTGGTCATCGTGGTTGCCAAGACCGATCCCAAGGCGGGGGCCAAGGGCACCAGCCTGTTCCTGGTGGAGGCGGACACGCCCGGCTTTTCCAAGGGCAAGCGCCTGGAGAAGGTGGGGATGAAGGCCCAGGACACCTCCGAGCTGTTCTTCCAGGACGTCCGGGTGCCCAAGGAGAACCTGCTGGGCCAGGCAGGCATGGGCTTCGCCTACCTGATGCAGGAGCTGCCCCAGGAGCGCCTGACGGTGGGCATCGGGGCACTGGCTTCGGCAGAGGCGGCGCTGAAGTGGACCCTCGACTACACCCGCGATCGCAAGGCGTTCGGCAAGGCCATCGCGGAGTTCCAGAACACCCGCTTCAAGCTGGCGGAGATGGCCACCGAGATCCAGATCGGCCGGGTCTTCGTCGACCGCTGCCTGGAGCTGCACCTGCAGCGCAAGCTCGACGTTCCGACAGCCGCGATGCTCAAGTACTGGGGTACGGACCTGCAGTGCAAGGTGCTGGACGAGTGCGTGCAGCTGCACGGTGGCTATGGGTTCATGTGGGAGTACCCGGTAGCACGCGCCTGGGCGGATGCTCGCGTGCAGCGCATCTATGCGGGCACCAACGAGATCATGAAGGAGATCATTGCCCGTTCGCTGTAACGCCCCGGGTCCGCCGCCGGGCAGTGCGGCGGACCCTTCCCACAGGCTCCGGGTCTACCCTGTGTCGATTTTCCGGAGCCCGTTCATGAGTACTTCCCCCTTCGATGACTGGGACGGCAGCGTCCGCCATGCCAAGCGCCTGCAGGGTGAACTGGCTGCGCGGGTGGTGCTGGTGGATGACTTCGCGCCGCTGAAGGTGGTGGCAGGTGTCGACGTCGGTTTCGAGGAGGGTGGCCAGATCACCCGGGCCGCCGCGGTGTTGCTGGATGCCGACGACTACCGCCTGCTGGGCCAGGTGGTAGCGCGGGTGCCGACGTCCATGCCCTACGTGCCCGGGCTGTTGTCCTTCCGTGAACTGCCGGCGCTGTTGAAGGCGCTCGCTGGATTGCCGCAGCGGCCGGACCTGGTGTTCTGCGACGGGCAGGGGATCGCCCATCCGCGCCGGCTCGGCATTGCGTCGCACCTTGGCGTGGTGACCGGGTTGCCGACCATCGGCGTGGCGAAGAAGGTGCTGGTGGCGCATCACGCTGAGCCAGGCCTTGCCCGTGGCGAGCATGTGCCACTGGAGCACGAAGGCGAACAGATCGGCTGGATGCTGCGCAGTCGGGTCCGCGTGGCGCCGCTGGTGGTGTCGCCCGGGCACCGGGTGTCGATGAGCAGCGCGCTGGAGTTGGTCTTGCGTGGCTGCCGAGGTTATCGGCTGCCAGAGCCGACCCGGCTTGCGGATCGGCTGGCATCCCGGCGGGGCGACATGCCCGCTGCTGGAGCGGAGACGCTGCCGGGGTTGTTCGACTAGGTCATGGGGCGGGGTTCGGCTGGTCGCGATGAATCTCGGCTATCCCCTCCAGTACGGCATCAGGCAGCTTCAGTTCGCTGCTGGCGAGGTTGCTTTCCAGCTGTTCGAGGTCGGTCGCGCCGATGATGTTGCTGGTGACGAACGGCTGGGCGGTGACGAAGGCAAGGGCCATCTGCGCCGGGTCCAGCCCGTGCTCACGGGCCAGTGCGACATAGCGCGAGCAGGCCGCCTTCGCTTGCGGGTTGGTGTAGCGGGTGAAGCGGCTGAACCGGGTGATGCGCGCCTGGGGCGGTTGTGCGCCGTTCTCGTACTTGCCGGAGAGCATGCCGAACGCCAGCGGTGAATACGCCAGCAGGCCGCAGTGTTCGCGGATGGCGACCTCCGCCAGGCCCACCTCGAAGGTGCGATTCAGCAGGTTGTAGGGGTTCTGGATGGATACGGCGCGGGGGAGCCCGAGACGGTCGGCCAGTTGCAGGAAGCTCATGGTTCCCCAGGGCGTCTCGTTGGACAGGCCGACGTAGCGGATCTTGCCGGCCTTGACCTGCTCGGCGAGTGCTTCGAGGGTCTCCTGCAGGGGCGTGAAGTCTTCGTCCCGGTGGCGATAGCCCAGTTGGCCGAAGTAGTTGGTGCTGCGTTCGGGCCAGTGCAACTGGTAGATGTCGATCCAGTCGGTCTGCAGGCGCTTGAGGCTGGCGTCGAGCGCAGCGGCGATGTGGTGTTGGTTGTGCTTCAGGTTGCCGTCGCGGATGTGGGTGATGCCGTTGCCCGGCCCCGCGACCTTGCTCGCCAGGACCCAGTCAGCCCGGTCCCGCCTGGCGGCGAACCAGTTGCCGATGATGGTTTCGGTGGCGCCGTAGGTCTCGGGGCGAGGAGGGACGGGGTACATCTCCGCCACGTCCATGAAGTTGATGCCGTAGGCCTTGGCGCGTTCGATCTGGGCGAATGCCTCGGCCTGGGAGTTCTGCTCGCCCCAGGTCATGGTGCCGAGGCAGAGGCTGCTGACCTTCACATCCGTGCGGCCGAGCTGACGGTATTGCATGGTGGCTCCTCGTCGGGCGAAAGATCGTTATCAAATCAGGTTGAAATTTTTCCTGCAATCGGCATAATTCTGCGGCTTTCTTTGCGGGGATGCCTAGCCTGCCGAGAAGGAAGGCGGGGATGCCTAGCCTGCCGAAAACCTTTTGCCGTAGCGGACGCGCTGACCCGAGCCCCCGATAGCGTCTGTTTCCGGCTGCCCTGTGTTGCCAGGGCGAGCACTATTCAGT
Organism: Pseudomonas sp. SLBN-26; assembly: GCF_006715895.1. Lineage (NCBI taxonomy): Bacteria > Pseudomonadati > Pseudomonadota > Gammaproteobacteria > Pseudomonadales > Pseudomonadaceae > Pseudomonas > Pseudomonas sp. SLBN-26. The sequence continues at coordinate 3,112,571 of NZ_VFOB01000001.1, read as the reverse complement.
AAGATCCGCCGTCTTATTTTCAGGGCGGCCCCTGAGGCTATAGCGAATGAAGACTTTTACTGCAAAACCGGAAACTGTTAAGCGCGACTGGTATGTCGTCGACGCTGCCGGTCAGACCCTGGGTCGTCTGGCCACCGAAATTGCAAGCCGTCTGCGCGGCAAGCACAAGCCGGAATACACTCCGCACGTTGACACCGGCGACTACATCGTCGTCATCAACGCCGAGCAGATTCGTGTCACTGGTTCCAAGACCACCGACAAGAAGTACTACTCGCACTCCGGTTTCCCGGGTGGCATCAAGGAGATCAACTTCGAGAAGCTGATCGCCAAGGCGCCTGAGCGCGTGATCGAGACCGCGGTCAAAGGCATGCTGCCGAAGAACCCGCTGGGTCGCGACATGTATCGCAAGCTGAAGGTGTACAAGGGTGCCGTCCACCCGCACACCGCTCAGCAGCCCCAAGAACTGAAGATTTAACGGGATAGATTCATTATGTCGGCGACTCAAAATTACGGCACTGGCCGTCGCAAGACTGCAACCGCGCGCGTCTTCCTGCGCCCGGGTACTGGCAAGATCTCCATCAACAATCGCAGCCTGGAGCAGTTCTTCGGCCGCGAAACCGCTCGCATGGTCGTGCGTCAGCCGCTGGAGCTGACCGAGACCGTCGAGAAGTTCGACATCTATGTCACCGTTCTCGGTGGCGGTGTCAGCGGTCAGGCCGGTGCCATCCGTCATGGCATCACCCGCGCCCTGATCAGCTACGACGAGTCCCTGCGCAGCCCGCTGCGCAAGGCTGGCTACGTGACTCGTGATGCCCGCGAAGTCGAGCGTAAGAAGGTCGGTCTGCGTAAAGCGCGTAAGCGTCCGCAGTACTCCAAGCGCTAATACGGCGCTGCAAGAAACGCCCAGGTTCCTTTTGGCCTGGGCGTTTTTTTATGCCTGTGGAAAAGTTGGCTGCGACAGCTTGTCGCACTCCCGAATCCCTAGTGGTTCAAGGCTTTCAGCTGTTTTGTATCCGGCTATTACCTTGTCATCAGAGGGGGTTTTCTTTACCATTTGGCGAATTTTTTGCGCGGCTCGATTTTTACTTAGTAGAGGCCTGAACAACAGGCCGCAAAGCTGATGGGAGACGACTGAATGAGCAATGACGGCGTGAATGCAGGCCGGCGTCGCTTCCTTGTGGCAGCCACATCCGTGGTGGGTGCTGCAGGAGCGGTGGGTGCTGCGATCCCGTTTGTGGGGTCATGGCAACCCAGTGCCAAGGCCAAGGCCGCAGGTGCACCTGTGAAGGTGAACATCGGCAAGATCGACGCGGGCCAGCAGATTGTCGCCGAATGGCGCGGTCAGCCCGTGTTCATCGTGCGCCGCACGGAGGAAATCCTCGGCAATCTGGCCAAGATCCATGACCGCATGGCTGACCCGGAGTCCAAGGCATCCGTGCAACCGACCTACGTCGATCCGCAGAAGCGTTCGATCAAGCCGGAAATTCTGGTGCTGGTCGGTCTGTGCACCCACCTGGGCTGCTCGCCCTCCTTCCGTCCCGAGGTCGCCCCGGCTGACCTGGGGGCCGAGTGGGTCGGTGGTTACTTCTGCCCGTGCCACGGTTCCCGCTACGACCTCGCTGGCCGCGTCTACAAAGCGCAGCCTGCCCCCTTGAACCTGCCGGTGCCACCCCACTCCTACGAGTCGGATGATGTCATCATCATCGGCGTGGACCAGGAGAAGGCATGATGAGCAAATTCATGGAATGGATTGATGCGCGCTTCCCCGCCACCAAGATGTGGGAAGACCATCTGAGCAAGTACTACGCTCCCAAGAACTTCAACTTCTTCTATTTCTTCGGCTCGCTGGCTCTGCTGGTTCTGGTCAACCAGATCCTGACCGGCGTCTGGCTGACCATGAGCTTCACTCCGTCCGCGGAAGAAGCCTTCGCCTCCGTCGAATACATCATGCGCGACGTGGAATACGGGGTGATCATCCGTTACCTCCACTCCACAGGTGCGTCCGCGTTCTTCATCGTGGTCTACCTGCACATGTTCCGCGGCCTGCTCTACGGCTCCTATCAGAAGCCCCGTGAGCTGGTGTGGATCTTCGGCATGCTGATCTACCTCGCCCTGATGGCTGAGGCATTCATGGGCTACCTGCTGCCTTGGGGCCAGATGTCCTACTGGGGGGCGCAGGTGATCATCTCGCTGTTCGGCGCGATCCCGGTCATCGGTGACGACCTCACCCAGTGGATCCGTGGTGACTACCTGATCTCCGGCATCACCCTGAACCGCTTCTTCGCCCTGCACGTGATCGCTCTGCCGATCGTGATCCTGGGTCTGGTGGTCCTGCACATCCTGGCGCTCCACGAAGTGGGCTCCAACAACCCGGATGGCGTGGACATCAAGAAGAAGAAGGACGAGAACGGCATTCCGCTGGACGGTATCGCCTTCCACCCCTACTACACCGTGAAGGACATTGTCGGTGTGGTGGTGTTCCTCTTCGTGTTCTGCTTCGTGGTGTTCTTCTTCCCGGAAATGGGCGGGTACTTCCTCGAGAAGCCGAACTTCGAACAGGCCAACCCGTTCAAGACGCCGGCACACATTGCTCCGGTCTGGTACTTCACCCCGTTCTACGCGATTCTGCGTGCGGTACCTGACAAGCTCATGGGTGTCATCGCCATGGGTGCAGCCATTGCGATTCTCTTCGTCCTGCCATGGCTGGACCGCAGCCCGGTGCGCTCCATGCGCTACAAGGGCTGGCTGAGCAAGATCTGGCTGCTGGTGTTCTGCGTTTCCTTCATCATCCTCGGCGTGCTGGGTGTTCTGGCGCCGACCCCGGGCCGTACGCTGGTATCGCAGGTGTGCACCATCCTGTACTTCGCGTACTTCATCCTGATGCCGTTCTACACCAGGATGGAAAAAACCAAACCGGTTCCGGAAAGGGTGACAGGCTGATGAAAAAGCTATTTGCTGCATTTGTTATCGCTCTCCTGCCGGTTGCCGTGTTCGCTTCCGGCGGCGAAGAGGTTGAACTGGATCATGTCGAAATCGACCTGACCGACAAGGCCGCCATGCAGGACGGTGCACGTACCTTCGCTAACTACTGCATGGGCTGCCACGGTGCCAAGTTCCAGCGCTATGAGCGTGTAGCCAAGGACCTGGGCATTTCCGAAGAGCTGATGATGCAAAACCTGGTGTTCACCGGTGCGAAGATCGGTGATCACATGCAGAGCGCTATGAAGCCGAACGACGCCAAGGTGTGGTTCGGTGCAGCTCCGCCGGACCTGACCCTGGTGGCTCGCGTCCGTGGTACTGACTGGCTGTACAGCTACCTGCGTGCCTTCTACGAAGACCCGGCCCGTCCGTGGGGTGTCAACAACAAGGTCTTCCCGAACGTGGGCATGCCCAACGTGCTGGTTGGCCTGCAGGGGCGTCAGGTTGTTGGCTGCAAGCAGGTCCAGGTCGTCGAGCATGGCAAGAAGCAGTTCGACCCGCTGACCGGTGCGCCGATCACCCATGAAGCGTGTGACCAACTGACCGTCGTTCCGAAGACCGGCAAGCTGACCGAGGCCGAGTTCGACCAGAAGATCCAGAACCTGGTGACCTTCCTGGCCTACTCCGCTGACCCGAACAAGCTGCACATGCAGCGCATCGGTACCTACGTTCTGCTGTACCTGGCCTTCTTCTTCGTGTTCGCCTATCTGCTCAAGCGTGAGTACTGGAAAGACGTTCACTGATCGAACGCTGATGTTGTAATGCGCGCGCCCTGATGGGCGCGCGCTTTTTTTGACCCCGCATAACTTCAAGCGAGGAGGGCGCCATGGCGGCTATCACCAAGCTGACCTGTTACTCCGACCCCGCGGACCACTACTCCCATCGTGTACGTATCGTCCTTGCCGAGAAAGGCGTTGCCGTGGACATCATCGATGTCCTCAACGGCCAGTGCCCACCGAAGCTGATCGAGTCGAACCCCTACGGCACCGTGCCTACGCTTCTGGATCGTGATCTGGCGCTCTATGAGCCGACGGTGGTGATGGAGTACCTGGAAGAGCGCTATCCGCACCCGCCGCTGATGCCGGTCTATCCCGTTGCGCGGGGTAATACCCGGCTGCTCATTCACCGGGTTCAGCGCGATTGGTGTTCGCTGGTTGACCTTGTGCTGGATCCGAAGGCCAAGGACGCTGCCAAGGCGCAGGCCCGAAAGGAGCTTCGGGAAAGCCTTACCGGTGTGTCCCCGTTGTTTGCCGACAAGCCTTTCTTTCTCAGTGAAGAGATGAGTCTTGTAGACTGCTGCCTGTTGCCCATCCTCTGGCGTTTGCCGAAGTTGGGTATCGAACTGCCTCGTCCGGCCAAGCCGCTTCTCGAGTATATGGATCGCCATTTCTCGCGGCCGGCTTTCCAGGCGAGTCTTTCGGACGTTGAGCGCGATATGCGTTGAGGTGAATCGATGAAATCCAGTCGTCCCTATCTGGTTCGGGCCCTGTATGAGTGGATCGTCGACAACGATTGCACGCCCCACCTGCTCGTCAATGCGGAGCACGCAGGCGTTCGTGTGCCGCCGGGTTATGCGAGCGACGGCCAGATCGTGTTGAACGTGTCGCCCAGCGCTGTCCGTCATCTGCACATGGACAACGAGGCGGTCAGCTTCGAAGGTCGCTTCGGAGGCGTTGCCCACAGTCTCTATATTCCGAGCGCCGCGGTCATGGCCATCTATGCACGTGAGAACGGGCAGGGAATGGTCTTCGACCTGGAGTCGCCGGTAATGGATGAAGGTGATGGACCTGAAGATGACGGCGCGCCGCCTTCGTCAGGCGGTGGTCGACCGGCCGGGCGGCCCAGCCTGAAAGTGGTGAAATAAAAAAAGGCGATCCGATTGGATCGCCTTTTTTAATGGTTGGCGGGTTCAGTTGGTGTATTCGAAGAGCTTGATGATCTTCTGCACGCCGGAAACCCCCTGTACCACGCTGGTGGCCAACCCTGCTTCCTGGCGGCTGACCAGGCCTAGCAGGTAGACGATCCCATTCTCGGTCACCACCTTGATGTTGGAGCTGGGGATCTGGCTGTTGGCGAGCAGTTGGGTGGTGATCTTGGTAGTGATGGCGCTGTCGTTCATGCGCGCCAAGGCCGACGAGTTGGCTCCGACCTGCAGTTCGTTATGAACCTTCTTGACGCCCTGCGCGGTGCGAGCAGCCTGCTCGGCGAGTGCCTTCAGGTTCTGGTTGGGGGTCTGTCCGGCCAGCAGCACCACGCCGTTGAAGCTTGTGACCACGATGTGCGAGTTGGTCTTGAGCTCGGGGCTTGCGGCGTCGATCTTGGCGCGCACCTTCGAGGGGGTGGACTGGTCATCGATGGTCTTGCCGATGGTTCGGCCACCGCAGCCGCCCAGCACGAGGGTGAAAGCCAGAAGGGCCAGGATCAGGGGGGAACGGGTCATTCTTCACTCCCAAACAATTGACGGTCGATCAGGTCGCAGAGGCAGTGGATGGCCAGGAGGTGCACCTCCTGAATGCGTGCGGTGACTTTGGAGGGCACGCGAATCTCGACATCTTCCGGCAGAAGCAGGGACGCCATGCCGCCGCCGTCGCGGCCGGTCAGGGCCACGATGGTCATCTCGCGGTCGTGCGCAGCCTGGATGGCCTGGATAACGTTGGCCGAGTTGCCGCTGGTGGAGATGGCGAGCAGCACGTCGCCCGGTTGACCAAGTGCGCGGATCTGCTTCGAGAAGACTTCGTTGTAGCTGTAGTCGTTGGCGATCGAGGTGATGGTGGAGCTGTCCGTAGTCAGTGCCAGGGCTGGCAGGCTGGGGCGCTCCCGCTCGAAGCGGTTGAGCAGCTCGGAGGAAAAGTGCTGGGCATCGCCAGCGGAACCGCCGTTGCCGCAAGCGAGGATCTTGCCCTCGTTCAGCAGCGCATTGACCATCACCATGCTGGCATGCTCGATGTGGGGGGCCACGACTTCCATGGCGAGCAGCTTGGTGTCGATGCTGGCCTGGAACAACTGGCGGATTCGGGGTTGCATGTCCATCGGTATGACCTTCAGTGGAAAGCGACTGTTCAGGTTTCGAAGGCATTTTTCAGCCAGGTCAGTCGCACGGGTGAGTCGCCATCCATCGAGTCGATGGCGATCACGTCAAATCGGCAAGGGTGATTGGCCCAGCGGGATTCCTTCTGCAGGAAGTACTGCGCCGCACTGATGAGTTTTGCGCGCTTGCGCGCGTCCACGCTTTCCAGTGCTCCGCCCCAGGCTCTGTGCCGCCTGTAGCGGACTTCGGCGAATACTACTGTATCGCCGTCCAGCATGACCAGATCGAGCTCACCACGAGGGCAGCGCCAGTTGCTGGCGAGCAATCGCAGGCCGTGCTTTTGAAGGTGTTGGCGGGCGGCGGCTTCCGCTTTTCGCCCGCTGTCTCCGCTCGCGGTCAAGAGTCGCTGTCGGGCAGGCGCTGGACCTGGCCGTCGCGGAATTCTGCCCACGGCAGCTGGCGCTCGACGCGCTGGGATGGCGTCAAGCTGAGTCGACCGGAGAGGCCGTCGACGCGGCTTTCCGGCAGGGCCTTCAGCTCTGCGAGGCGGGGCGCCAGCCGGTAGGCGTCAACGCCCATGGCATACAGGCGGCCGAGACTACCGCCGGCCTGGGGCCACTGGCGGTCGACCTGCTGGCGAAGTGGGTCGTCGCGGTTGAGCAGCCAGGGGGTTTCGCAGAAGCGGATACCGCTCAGATCCTGGTACTGGGCCACATCGTTGCCACCGGAATAGAGGTGGGACGTTGCGTAGACCGGCACATCCCCGGCGTATTGGAAGGCCAGAGTGGGCTTGATCTGCTGGGCTTGTTGCGGTGTAGCGGCGAGGAAGATGAAGTCGACGTCCTGGCGGCGGGTCGGCTGGGTGGCGATGGAGGTGCCGAGGGTGCTTTGCAGGCGCTTGGCGCGTGCTTCGCTCTGGCGAAGCTGGAACAGGTCAGCGATCTGCTGTGCCAACTGAACCGGCTGGTCCACGTGTTCGGCCGCGATCAGGCTGCCGCCGGCCTCCTGCCAGCTCTGGCGGAACGCGGCCAGGACACGGTCACCCCATTCGCCCCGCGGCACCATGGCGACGGCACGGCGCATGCCGTCCGCCCAGGCGCGGCGCGCCACTTCGCGTGCCTCATCCTCGGCCGCGAGGCCGAACTGGAAGAGCTGCGCCGGGCCTTCCTGTCCGGCATCGCTGTAGTTCAGGGCCAGGGTGGTGATGGGCAGCTGCTGACGCTCGTTCATCTGCTTGACCAGCGGCTTCTCCAGCGGGCCGACCACCAGTTGCACGCCATCGGCCTGGGCCTGGCGATAAAAGTCGTCGAGCGACGTCAGGTGGGCGCTGTCGTAGATCTGGATAGCGGGCGGGTTCTGGCCCGCTTGCTGCGCCTGGTAGTGGGCGGCGAGGAAGCCATCGCGCAGCGCGCGGGCTACAGAGGCTAGCGGCCCCTCCTGCGGCAGCAGCAGGGCGATCTTGGTCAGGGGCTGGTTGGCGAGCTCCTTCAACTTGGCCAGCGGTGCCGGCAACTGTTCGGCTGCCGGGTGCTGCGGATGCTGGCTGCGCCAAGCTTCGATGGCCGCCTGCTGCTGGGAAAGGGTGCCGGCACTGCGAATCGCGCGGGCGAGCTCCATCCATCCTGCAAGGTCGGCATCGCCGGTCGATTGCAATTGCTCCATGGGCAGGCCGGAGATCAGTGCCCAGATGGCCTCATGGTTCTGCTTCTCAGCTTCGCCATTGAGCAGCGGAGCGATGAAGACGCGCTCGCGTGCGGCGGCAAGGTTCTGCCCGTCCGCTTCCAGAGCGCGTGCGCGTACGAGTTGGGTGCGTACCTGTTGATCAACCGGGAGCTCCGACAGGCGATCGAGGCTGGGATGACTCAGTGCTTTCAGGGCGCTCTTGGGCTGGTTGCGAGCCATCGCCAATTCGGCTGCGAGCGTGCTGGCGAATACCTGTTGCGCGGGCTTCAGGCCGCCCATCGGGACTTGCTCGAGAATGCGGGCTGCACGACCGATGTCCTGCTGGCGATAAGCCAGGTCCGCAGCCGAAAGTCGCAGCAGGGCGGCTTGTTCGGGTTTGCTCTCTCCGGCCTTTTGCAGGAGCTGCTCGATACTGGCCTGGGGAGTGCGGGGCAGTTCGCCGAGGCTGGACGTGGGCGAGCTGCCACAGGCGACAAGGAGGCCGGTGAGGCAGAGGGCGGAGAGCGGGCGCAGACGAGCGATCATTTAACGATCCCGGTACTAGATCAACGAAGCCCGCGATTGTACCGGAGGGGCGGGCGGGGTGCGATGTCGGTGGCTGGAAACGGGCTACAATGCGCGCCTTTCAGTTTATTCCGAGGTGACCTGTGACTCTTTCCACGTCTTCCGTTGCTGCCGCTCAGCCCGGCAAGCTCTACGTGGTCGCCACACCCATCGGTAACCTCGATGACATCAGCCCGAGAGCCTTGCGCACCCTGCGGGAAGTGGCCCTGATCGCAGCGGAGGATACGCGTCACTCGATCCGCCTCCTGCAGCATTTCGGAATCACCACGGCCCTGGCGGCCTGTCATGACCATAACGAACGTGAGCAGGGTGGCCGCTTCGTGGCTCGGCTGCTGGCGGGAGATGACGTCGCGCTGATTTCGGATGCGGGAACGCCCTTGATCTCCGATCCGGGCTACCACCTGGTGCGGCAGGTTCGCGCGGCTGGTATCGAGGTGGTGCCGGTACCCGGACCCAGTGCGCTGATCGCAGCGCTATCGGCTGCTGGTCTGCCATCCGATCGTTTCATCTTCGAGGGTTTCCTGCCGGCGAAGGCGGCGGCGCGAAGGGGGCGGCTGGAACTATTAAGGGAAGAGCCGCGCACGCTCATCTTCTATGAGGCACCTCATCGCGTCCTGGAGTCGGTCCAGGACATGGCGTCGCTGTTTGGCAAGGATCGCCATGCCGTACTTGCCCGTGAACTCACCAAGACGTTCGAGACGCTGAGGGGGGCGCCGCTCGGTGAGTTGGCCGAATGGATCGCTGCCGACAGCAATCAGCAGCGAGGTGAATGCGTGCTGCTTGTAACCGGTTGGCAGGCTCCTGAAGGGGAGGATGCGATCAGTGGCGAGGCGTTGCGCGTACTGGATCTTCTGCTGGGCGAACTCCCGGTGAAGCGTGCGGCAGCCTTGGCCGCGGAGATCACCGGCGTGCGCAAGAACCTCCTTTATCAGGCCGCACTGGAGCGTCAGGCTGATTCCTGAGCTTGTGTCCTAGGCGGTCTGCCGCTAACCTTCGCGCCGGAGAGTCGATCGGACAGTCGCTGTCCCGTTTCGTTCGCGATTTCGGGAGGGAGGAAAGTCCGGGCTCCATAGGGCAGAGTGCCAGGTAACGCCTGGGAGGCGAGAGCCTACGGAAAGTGCCGCAGAAAATAACCGCCTAAGCGCGCAAGCGCCGGTAAGGGTGAAAAGGTGCGGTAAGAGCGCACCGCACGACTGGTAACAGTTCGTGGCTAGGTAAACCCCACTCGGAGCAAGACCAAATAGGAATCCTTGGCGTGGCCCGCGTCGGATTCGGGTAGGTTGCTAAAGGCTGTCAGTGATGGCAGCCGTAGATGAATGACTGTCCACGACAGAACCCGGCTTACAGATCGACTCTCCACTTTTCCCCACTTTCCCCTCAGAAATACCCCGCCTTGCCTCCTGTCTGAAATTTCAGAAGCCCCAACTCTTAAGAAATTACTTTAAGTTTGCATATCAGGGTCATTGTTGGCGCTGATTTTTCATTCCGAAACACACTGAAAAACTCCCTCCGCTTCGCCAAAAAGTTCTCTAAATCACCGTCCCATAAGGAATTTTCCGTTCTGGCGCGCCTTGACGGTGGGGCGGAGCCATTTCTATAGTGTGCGCGAGTGGTGGAAAGTGGGTAGAAGTGGGATTAATTGGTACGGATAGCCTAATTCAGGGGAAGCGCAGCCGTGTTTCGCGGAGCAAATGCCATCAGTCTCGATGCCAAGGGGCGCATCGCGATGCCGAGTCGGTATCGCGACGAGCTTCTTTCGCGTTGTGCTGGGCAGCTCATCGTGACTATCGATGCGGTTGACCGTTGCTTGACCCTCTACCCCCTCCCCGAGTGGGAAATCATTGAAGCCAAGCTTCGCGAGTTGCCTTCCCTGCGTGAGGAAACGCGCCGTCTGCAGCGTTTGCTGATCGGCAACGCGGTTGATCTCGAGCTGGATGGCAACGGCCGTTTCCTGGTTCCGCCCCGTCTGCGTGAGTACGCCGGGCTGGACAAGAAAGCGATGCTGGTGGGGCAACTGAACAAATTCCAGATCTGGGATGAAGACGCCTGGAACGCCGTTTCCGACGCTGATCTCCTGGCCATAAAACAACCCGGCGGCCTGCCGGACGAATTGCGTGACCTTATCCTGTGAGCATTGAAAGCAGCTTCCGCCACATCACTGTCCTGCTCGACGAGGCCGTTGAAAGCCTCGCCGTGCGTGCGGACGGCTGCTACCTCGATGGCACCTTCGGGCGTGGCGGGCACAGCCGGCTCATCCTTCGGCATCTCGGTAGCGAGGGGCGGCTTCTCGGATTCGACAAAGACCCCCAAGCCATCTCCACGGGGCAAGCGCTAGCGGCCGAAGACGGCCGCTTTGTCATTGTGCAGCGCAGCTTTGCCGAGCTTGGCGAGGAGCTCGCCGAGCGCGGGCTGGTCGGCCAGGTCGACGGTGTGCTGCTGGACCTCGGGGTCTCGTCTCCGCAGCTGGATGATGCCGAGCGCGGCTTCAGCTTCCTCAACGATGGCCCGTTGGACATGCGCATGGATCCCGAGCGTGGCCAGAGCGCAGCGCAGTGGATCGCCACGGCGAGCGAAGACGATATCAGCCACGTGCTCAAGGAGTACGGTGAGGAGCGCTTCGCCCGCCGCATGGCCCGTGCCATCGTGCAACGACGTGCCGAGCGCCCCTTCGAACGTACCGCCGACCTGGCGGCCGTGATCGCCGCTGCCAACCCGGCCTGGGAGAAGGGCAAGAACCCTGCGACCCGTGCCTTCCAGGGCATCCGAATCCACATCAACAATGAGTTGGGCGACCTTGAGCGCGGCCTGCAGGCTGCGCTGGACAGCCTCGCCATCGGCGGTCGCCTGGTGGTGATCAGCTTCCACTCGCTGGAAGACCGCATCGTCAAACAATTCATGCGCCGCCAGGTCAAGGGCGAGGCGGACAACCTGCCCCGCGACCTGCCCGTGCGCCAGGCCGTGTTCGAGCCGCGTCTGCGACTGCTCGGCAAGCCCCAGTACGCCTCCGAGGCGGAACTCAAGGCCAACCCCCGCTCCCGCAGCGCAGTGATGCGCGTGGCGGAGAAATTGCGATGAGCCGCCTTTTCTCCAAGCCCCTGCCGCGTGGCAGCTTCATCATGTTGCTGCTGTTCGTCGGCGTGCTGCTGTCCGCCATTTCGGTGTCCTACAGCGCCTACTGGAACCGGCAACTGCTCAACAAGCTGTACGCCGAGCTCAGCGTCCGCGACAAGGCCCAGGCGGAGTGGGGGCGCTTGATCCTCGAACAGAGCACCTGGACGGCCCACAACCGCATCGAGTCCCTGGCCACCGAACAGCTCAAGATGCGCATCCCCGAGCCGGCGGAAATCCGCATGGTGGCTCCATGATGAACCTGGAAGGCGCGCTCTATCCGTGGCGCTTCCGGATCGTCCTCGGGCTGCTTGGCCTCATGGTCGCTGCGATTTCCTGGCGCATCGTCGACCTGCATGTCATCGACCACGATTTCCTCAAGGAACAGGGCGATGCGCGCAGCGTCCGCCACATCCCGATCCCGGCCCACCGCGGCCTGATCACCGATCGCAATGGCGAGCCCCTGGCCGTCAGTACCCCGGTGACGACCTTGTGGACCAACCCCAAGGACCTCATGGCGTTCCGTGACCAGTGGCCGGTGATCGCCGGGGCGCTGGGGCAGGATCCACGCATCTTCGCCGAGCGCATCGAGCAGAATGCCAACCGCGAGTTCCTCTACTTGGCACGTGGCCTCACGCCCGAGCAGGGGCAGGTGATCCTCGATCGCAAACTCCCGGGCGTATACGCCATCGAGGAGTTTCGTCGTTTCTACCCCGCCGGCGAAGTCACTGCCCATGTGGTCGGCTTCACCGACGTGGATGACCGTGGTCGCGAGGGCGTCGAGCTGTCCTTCGATCAGTGGCTGGCCGGTGTTCCCGGCAAGCGCCAGGTCCTCAAGGACCGTCGCGGACGCCTGATCAAGGACGTCCAGGTCACCCGTAACGCCAAGCCTGGCAAGACCCTCGCGCTGTCCATCGACCTCCGCCTGCAGTACCTCGCCCACCGCGAGCTGCGCAACGCGCTGGTGGAGAACGGCGCCAAGGCGGGCAGCCTGGTCATCGTCGACGTGAAGACCGGCGAAGTGCTGGCCATGGCCAACCAGCCCACCTACAACCCGAACAACCGCCGCAACCTGCTGCCAGCGGCCATGCGCAACCGCGCCATGATCGACGTGTTCGAGCCAGGCTCCACGGTCAAGCCGATCTCCATGGCCGCTGCCCTGCAGAGTGGCCGCTGGAAGCCGGAAGACAAAGTGGAGGTCTACCCCGGCTCCCTGCAGATCGGGCGCTACACCATCAAGGACGTGTCCAAGACAGAGGGCCCGATCCTCGACCTGACCGGCATCCTGATCAACTCCAGCAACGTCGGCATGAGCAAGATCGCCTTCGATATCGGTGGCGAGAACATCTACGACACCATGCGCCGGCTCGGGCTCGGCCAGGACACCGGCCTCGGCTTCCCCGGCGAGCGCGTCGGCAACCTGCCCAACCACCGCGAGTGGCGCAAGGCCGAGACCGCAACCCTGTCCTATGGCTACGGCCTGTCGGTCACTGCCGTGCAGATGGTCCATGCCTACGCCACCCTGGCCAACAACGGCCTGGCGGTCCCGTTGTCGATGACCCGTGTCGACAACCTGCCGAGCGGCTCCCAGGCCATCCCGCCCGAGGTCGCCAAGACCCTGCAAGGCATGCTGCAGCAGGTGGTCGAGGCGCCGCGCGGCGTGTTCCGCGCCCAGGTCCCCGGCTATCACGTCTCCGGCAAGAGCGGTACCGCGCGCAAGGCCAGTGTGGGCACCAAGGGCTACACCCAGAACGCCTACCGCTCGCTCTTCGCAGGCTTCGGGCCGTCCACCAACCCACGCCTGGCGATGGTGGTGGTGATCGACGAGCCCAGCAAGGCCGGCTATTTCGGTGGCCTGGTATCGGCACCCGTATTCGGCAGGGTCATGGCCGGCGCGCTGCGCCTGATGAACATCGCCCCGGACAACCTGCCCACCGAGGAACAACAGACCGCCAACGCGGCCAGCGGCAAAGGAGGGCGCACCTGATGCCCATGCCATTGAACCAACTGCTTCCCCAGGCGCAGGGTGCTGCGCTGATCCGTGAACTCACCCTGGATAGCCGCAAGGTGCTCCCCGGCGACCTGTTCCTGGCCGTCCCCGGCGGCCAGCACGATGGCCGCCTGCATATCGCCGATGCCCTCGCCCGGGGCGCGGCGGCGGTCGCGTATGAAAGCGAGTCCGCTCCTGATCTGCCTGCGTCTGCCCAGGCTGAACTGATTCCCATCAAGGGGTTGGCTGGCCAGCTTTCGGCCATTGCCGGTCGCTTCTACGGCGAGCCCAGCCGTGCGCTGGACCTGGTCGGCGTGACCGGCACCAACGGCAAGACCAGCGTCAGCCAGCTCGTGGCTCAGGCCCTGGATCGACTGGGCGAGCGGTGTGGCATCGTCGGCACGCTTGGTACCGGCTTCCACGGTGAGCTGGAGAGCGGCCGTCACACCACGCCGGATCCCCTTGCCGTCCAGGCCACCCTGGCTCGCCTCAAGCAGGCCGGTGCCCGTGCAGTGGCGATGGAAGTGTCTTCCCATGGCCTGGAGCAGGGGAGGGTGGCAGCTCTCGCGTTCGACGTGGCAGTGTTCACCAACCTGTCCCGCGATCACCTGGACTATCACGGCTCGATGGAAGCCTACGGCGCCGCCAAGGCCCGCCTGTTCGACTGGCCGGACCTGCGTTGCCGGGTGATCAACCTGGACGACGCGTTCGGCCGTGAACTGGCTGGTCGCGAGCACGATGCTCGCCTCATCGGTTACAGCCAGATCGATCCGGAAGCCTTCCTTTATTGCCGCGAAGCCACATTCGACGACGATGGCGTTCGCGCCCACATCATCACGCCCCAGGGAGAAGGCCTGCTGCGCAGCCCGCTGCTGGGGCGCTTCAACCTGAGCAACCTGCTGGCCGTGGTCGGTGCCCTGTTGGGCATGGGCTACCCACTGGGTGATGTACTGGCCGTGCTGCCCGAACTGCAAGGGCCGGAAGGCCGGATGCAGCGCCTGGGCGGCGGTGAAAAACCACTGGTGGTGGTCGACTACGCCCACACCCCCGATGCCCTTGAGAAGGTGCTCGAAGCCCTGCGCCCCCACGCGCGCGGCAGCCTGCTCTGCCTGTTCGGCTGTGGCGGTGACCGGGACCGTGGCAAGCGCCCGCTGATGGCTGCGGTGGCCGAGCGTCTGGCCGATGCCGTGCTGGTTACCGACGACAACCCGCGCACAGAAGACCCGGCCCGCATCTTCGATGACATCCGCCCTGGCTTTGCCGAGCCGGCCAATGTCGAGTTCGTCCATGGCCGTGGCGCTGCCATTGCGCAGTTGATTGCATCGGCCGGTGTTGACGATGTCGTCCTGCTGGCAGGCAAGGGGCATGAGGATTACCAGGAGATCCAGGGTGAGCGCCTGCCGTTCTCCGATCTCGTCGAAGCCGAACACGCCTTGTCCACCTGGGAGCGCCCATGATCGAAGCCTTCCGCCTCAGCAGCCTGCAGTCCCCCTTGGCGGGGCGGCTCGTTGGCGAAGACGCCACGTTCACCTCGGTGTCCACCGACAGCCGACGTGTCGAGGCAGGCCAGCTGTTCATCGCCCTGACCGGGCCGAAGTTCGACGGCCATGACTACCTGGCTGACGTAGCCGCCAAGGGTGCCGTCGCTGCGTTGGTGGAGCGTGTGGTCGACGGTGTCGGCCTACCGCAGTTGGTGGTGGCCGATGCCCGCGAGGCCCTCGGGCGACTGGGTGCGCTCAATCGCGACGCCTTTGCCGGTCGTGTCGCTGCGGTGACCGGTTCCAGCGGCAAGACCACCGTCAAGGAGATGCTCGCCAGCATCCTGCGTACCCAGGGGCCGGTACTGGCCACCCGGGGCAACCTGAACAATGACCTCGGCGCACCGCTGACCCTGCTGGAGCTTGCTCCCGAGCACCGCAGCGCCGTCATCGAGCTGGGCGCTTCCCGCGTGGGCGAGATCGCCTACACCGTCGGCCTCACCCGTCCGCATGTAGCGATCATCAACAACGCCGGTAACGCCCATGTTGGCGAGTTCGGCGGGCCCGAAAAGATCGTCTTGGCCAAGGGGGAAATCCTCGAAGGCCTGGCGAGCGACGGCACCGCCGTGCTCAACCGTGACGACAAGGCCTTCGAGACCTGGCGCGAGCGTGCTGCCGGCCGCCCGGTACTGAGTTTTGCCCTGAACGACGCCCGTGCCGACCTGCGGGCCGAGTCCATCGTGCGCGACGCCCGCGGCTGCATGGGCTTCCACCTGGTGGGCGTGGCTGGCGAGGCGGACATCCAGCTCAACCTGCTGGGCCTGCACAACGTGGCCAACGCCCTGGCTGCCACTGCCGCTGCCCATGCCCTGGGTGTGCCGCTGGTCGGCATCCGCGAGGGGCTGCAGAACCTGCAACCGGTCAAGGGCCGCACCGTAGCGCAGTTGGCGACGAGCGGCATGCGGGTGATCGACGACAGCTACAACGCCAACCCCGCGTCGATGATGGCCGCCGTTGATATACTCGCCGGCTTTTCCGGCCGCACCGTCCTGGTGCTGGGGGACATGGGTGAACTGGGCGAATGGGCCGAACAGGGTCACCGCGACGTGGGGCTCCACGCGCGGGGCAAGGTCAGCTCGCTCTACGCCGTTGGCCCCCTGATGCGCCACGCCGTCGAGGCGTTCGGCGCAGGCGGCCGTCATTTCGCCGACCAGGCCAGCCTGATCGAGGCGCTGTCCGGCGAGCAGGACGCAAACACCACCATTCTGATCAAAGGTTCCCGTAGCGCGGCGATGGACAAGGTCGTCGCGGCCTTCTGCGGGACGGGGGAGGCTCACTAATCATGCTGCTGCTGCTCGCTGAGTACCTGCAACAGTTCTACAAAGGGTTCGGTGTATTCCAGTACCTGACCCTGCGCGGGATTCTCGGCGTCCTGACGGCCCTGTCGCTGTCGCTCTGGCTCGGTCCCTGGATGATCCGCACCTTGCAGATCCGCCAGATCGGCCAATCCGTGCGCAATGACGGCCCGCAATCGCACCTGTCCAAGTCCGGTACCCCCACCATGGGCGGTGCACTGATCCTCACGGCCATCGGCATCAGCACGCTGCTGTGGGCCGACCTGTCGAACCGCTACGTCTGGGTGGTGCTCGCCGTCACCCTGCTGTTCGGCGCCATTGGCTGGGTGGATGACTACCGCAAGGTGATCGAGAAGAACTCCCGTGGCCTGCCGAGCCGCTGGAAATACTTCTGGCAGTCGGTGTTCGGCATCGCTGCAGCCGTCTTCCTTTATATGACCGCCACCACGCCGGCCGAGACCACCCTGATCCTTCCGCTGGTGAAGGATGTGGGCATCCCGCTGGGTGTCGGCTTCATCGTGCTGACCTATTTCGTGATCGTCGGCTCCAGCAACGCGGTGAACCTCACCGACGGCCTGGATGGCCTGGCGATCATGCCGACCGTGATGGTCGGCGGTGCGCTGGGGATCTTCTGCTACCTCTCCGGCAACATAAAATTCGCCGAATACCTGCTGATCCCCTACGTACCGGGTGCGGGCGAGCTGATCGTGTTCTGTGCCGCCCTGGTGGGCGCTGGCCTCGGCTTCCTCTGGTTCAACACCTACCCGGCCCAGGTCTTCATGGGCGACGTCGGCGCCCTGGCGCTGGGTGCCGCTCTGGGCACCATCGCCGTGATCGTGCGTCAGGAAGTGGTGCTGTTCATCATGGGGGGCGTGTTCGTCATGGAAACCCTGTCCGTGATGATCCAGGTCGCCTCGTTCAAGCTCACCGGCCGCCGCGTGTTCCGCATGGCGCCCATTCACCACCATTTCGAACTCAAGGGCTGGCCCGAGCCCCGCGTGATCGTGCGCTTCTGGATCATCACCGTGATCCTCGTGCTGATCGGCCTGGCCACCCTGAAGCTGCGTTGAGGACAGCATGAGCCTGATCGCTTCCGACCACTTCCGCATCGTTGTCGGCCTCGGCAAGAGCGGCATGTCCCTGGTGCGCTTCCTGGCGCGCCAGGGCGTGCCGTTCGCGGTCGCCGACACCCGCGAGAACCCGCCGGAGCTGGCGACGCTGCGCCTCCAGTTCCCGCAGGTCGAAGTGCGTTGCGGCGAGCTGGACGTGGAGTTCCTCTGCCGCGCGCAGGAGCTGTACGTGAGCCCCGGACTGGCCCTCGCCACCCCGGCCCTGCAGGAAGCGGCCAAGCGCGGTGTGAAGTTGTCGGGCGACATCGAACTGTTCGCCCGCCACGCCAAGGCGCCCATCGTCGCGATCACCGGCTCCAACGCCAAGAGCACCGTCACCACCCTGGTTGGGGACATGGCGCGCGCGGCCGGCAAGCGGGTTGCGGTGGGAGGAAACCTCGGTACGCCGGCGCTGGACCTGTTGGCCGATGACATCGAGCTGTACGTGATGGAGCTGTCCAGCTTCCAGCTGGAAACCACCGAGCGGCTGAATGCCGAGGTGGCCACGGTGCTCAACGTCAGCGAAGACCATATGGACCGCTACGCCGACATGCAGGCCTATCACCTCGCCAAGCACCGCATCTTCCGTGGCGCCCGCCAGGTGGTGGTGAACCGTGGCGATGCGCTGTCCCGCCCGCTGGTGGCCGACCAACTGCCGTGCTGGAGCTTCGGCCTGAACAAGCCGGATTTCAAAGCCTTCGGCCTCATTGAGGAAGACGGCGAGAAGTACCTGGCCTACCAGTTCGAGAAGCTCATGCCGGTGCGTGAGCTCAAGGTCCGTGGCGCCCATAACCAGGCCAACGCCCTGGCAGCCCTGGCGCTGGGCCATGCCGTCGGCCTGCCGTTCGAGCCGATGCTGGCTGCGCTGCGGGCGTTCACCGGCCTCGCTCACCGTTGCCAGTGGGTTCGCGAGCTGCGTGGCGTGGCCTACTACGACGACTCCAAGGCCACCAATGTCGGTGCGGCCCTGGCTGCCATCGAAGGCCTGGGGGCCGACATCGACGGCAAGCTGGTGCTGATTGCCGGTGGGGATGGCAAGGGGGCCGATTTCTCCGGCCTGACCGCTCCGGTTGCACGCTACTGCCGCGCCGTGGTCCTGCTGGGGCGCGATGCCGAGTTGATCGCGGCCGCCCTGGGTGATGCAGTGCCGCTGGTCCGCGTGAAGACCCTCGATGAGGCCGTGCAGCGTTGCGCCGAGCTGGCCCGGGAAGGGGATGCGGTGCTGCTGTCGCCCGCCTGCGCCAGCCTCGACATGTTCAAGAACTTCGAAGAACGCGGGCGTCTCTTTGCCCAGGCTGCGGAGGGGCTGTCCTGATGCTCGCCCGCCTGTTCGCCCAGCAGTCGCCGCTGCGCAACCGCCGCGGCATCGATCTGGACTTTCCGCTCCTGGCGGGGTGTCTGGCGCTGCTCGGCCTCGGGCTGGTGATGGTCACCTCCGCCTCTTCGGAAGTGGCCTCGGCCCTGTCCGGCAACCCGCTCTATCACAGCATTCGTCACCTCATTTACCTGGCCATTGGCGGCATGGCGTGCATCATCACGCTTCAGGTGCCGATGGCGTTCTGGCAGCGCCACGGTGCGCGCCTGATGCTGGTGGCGTTCGTGCTGCTGATCATGGTGCTGCTGCCGGGCATTGGTCGCGAGGTGAACGGTGCCAAGCGCTGGATCGGCTTCGGCCTGTTCAACCTGCAGCCCTCGGAGCTGGCCAAGCTGTTCACCGTGATGTTCATCGCCGGCTACCTGGTGCGCCGGCAGGACGAGGTGCGCTCCAAGCTCACCGGCTTCATCAAGCCCATGCTGGTGCTCGGCCCCATGGCCGTGTTGCTGCTGGCGGAACCGGACTTCGGGGCCACCGTGGTGTTGGTCGGCTCCTGCATCGCCATGCTGTTCCTCGGTGGCATCAACCTGGTGCGCTTCATTCCCCTGGCTGCTGGCGTGCTGGGCGCCGGCGTGCTGGTGATGACCAGCCAGAGCTACCGGATGCAGCGCCTGACCAACTTCATCGACCCCTGGGCCGACCAGTACGGTGCCGGCTACCAGTTGAGCCAGGCACTGATCGCCTTTGGTCGTGGCGAGTGGTTCGGTGTCGGTCTGGGCAACAGCATCCAGAAGCAGTTCTACCTGCCGGAAGCCCACACCGACTTCGTGTTCGCTGTGCTGGCCGAGGAGCTGGGCATGGTCGGCGCCCTGGCCACCGTCGCGCTGTTCGTGTTCGTCAGCGTGCGCGCGCTGTACATCGGGCTCTGGGCGGAGAAGGCCCGGCAATATTTCTCGGCCTACGTGGCCTATGGCCTGGCGTTCCAGTGGATCGGCCAGGTGCTCATCAACATCGGTGTGAACGTCGGCCTGCTGCCCACCAAGGGCCTGACGCTGCCGTTCCTCAGCTACGGCGGCAGCTCCCTGGTGATCTGCTGCGTCTGCATGGGCCTGCTGCTCCGGATCGAGTGGGAGCGCAGGACCTACCTGGGTAACGAAGACGTGGAGTTCGACGAGAGCGACTTCGCGGAAGAGGAGGTGCGCACATGACCGGCAATGTGCTGATCATGGCCGGCGGCACCGGTGGACACGTCTTCCCGGCGCTGGCCTGTGCCCGCGAATTCCAGGCACGCGGCTACAGCGTGCACTGGCTGGGTACGCCCCGCGGCATCGAGAACGAACTGGTGCCCCAGGCCGACCTTCCGCTGCACCTGATCCAGGTAAGCGGCCTTCGCGGCAAAGGTATTAAGTCCCTGCTCAAGGCACCGTTCGAGTTGCTGCGTTCGCTGTTCCAGGCCCGTCGCGTGGTGCGTGAGCTCAAGCCCGTCTGTGTGCTGGGCATGGGTGGCTATGTCACCGGTCCCGGCGGCCTGGCCGCGCGCCTGGCCGGCGTACCGCTGGTGATCCACGAGCAGAACGCGGTGGCCGGTACGGCCAACCGCAGCCTGGCGCCACTGGCTAAGCGCATCTGCGAGGCATTCCCCGACACCTTCGCGGCCAGTGACAAGCGCCGCACCACCGGCAATCCGGTACGTGAGGAGCTGTTCCTGGAAACCCCGCGTGATGCGCTGGAAGGCCGTCAGCCGCGCCTGTTGGTGCTGGGTGGGAGCCTGGGTGCCGAGCCGCTGAACAAATTGTTGCCCGAGGCCCTGGCGCTGGTGTCGGCGGACATTCGCCCGCAGGTGTTCCACCAGGCCGGGAAGAATCACGATCAAGTCACTGCCGAGCGTTACCGCGCGGCAGGGGTAGAGGCCGAGGTCGGCCCCTTCATCAAGGACATGGCCCGGGCCTACGCCTGGGCGGACATGGTGGTGTGCCGCTCCGGTGCGCTGACAGTGAGCGAGCTGGCCGCCGCCGGGCTGCCCTCGTTCCTGGTGCCGCTGCCCCATGCGATCGACGACCACCAGTCGCGCAATGCCGATTATCTGGCGAAGGAGGGCGCAGCCTTCCTTCTGCCGCAACATGCCACCGACGCGGCGACCCTGGCCGCGCGGTTGACCGAGGTACTGATGCAACCCGAACGACTCAAGGCCATGGGCGCCATTGCCCGCCGTCTGGCCAAGCCTGCCGCTACCCGCACCGTGGTCGATATCTGCCTGGAGGTGGCTCATGGTTGAGAGCCAGAAAGCCGCTCCCCAGCCGGAAATGCGCCGCATCCGCCGCATCCACTTCGTGGGCATCGGTGGCGTGGGCATGTGCGGCATCGCTGAAGTGCTGCTGAACCTGGGCTACCAGGTCTCCGGTTCCGACCTGAAGGCCTCGGCTGTCACTGCTCGCCTGGAGAGCTTCGGTGCCCAGGTCTTCATCGGCCACCGTGCCGAGAATGCCGAGAACGCCGATGTGCTGGTGGTATCCAGCGCCGTGAACAAGGCCAACCCCGAGGTGGCCGTCGCGCTGGAGCGCCGCATTCCCGTGGTACCGCGCGCCGAGATGCTCGCCGAGCTGATGCGCTATCGCCACGGCATCGCCGTCGCCGGCACCCATGGCAAGACCACCACCACCAGCCTGATCGCCTCGGTTTTCGCCGCGGGCGGCCTGGACCCGACCTTCGTCATCGGCGGGCGCCTGAATGCCGCCGGCACCAACGCGCAGCTGGGCACCAGCCGCTACCTGGTGGCCGAGGCCGACGAGAGCGATGCCAGCTTCCTGCACCTGCAGCCGATGGTGGCCGTGGTGACCAACATCGACGCCGACCACATGAGCACCTATGGCGGCGACTTCAACAAGCTGAAGAAGACCTTCGTCGAGTTCCTGCACAACCTGCCGTTCTACGGGCTGGCGGTGATGTGTGTGGACGACCCGGTAGTTCGCGAAATCCTGCCCCAGGTCGCGCGCCCGACCGTGACCTACGGCTTCTCCGAAGATGCCGACCTGCGCGCCATCAATGTGCGTCAGGAGGGCATGCGCACCTGGTTCACCGTGCTGCGCCGTGACCGCGAGCCGCTGGAGGTGTCGGTGAACATGCCCGGCAACCACAACGTGCTCAATGCGCTGGCCACCATCGCCATCGCCACCGACGAAGGCATCGACGATGCCGCCATCGTCCAGGGCCTCTCGGGCTTCCAGGGCGTCGGCCGCCGCTTCCAGGTCTACGGCGAGCTGCAGGTCGAGGGCGGCAGCGTGATGCTGGTGGATGACTACGGCCACCACCCCCGCGAGGTCGCGGCTGTGATCAAGGCTGTACGTGGTGGCTGGCCGGAGCGCCGCCTGGTGATGGTCTACCAGCCGCACCGCTACAGCCGTACCCGTGATCTCTACGACGACTTCGTGCAGGTGCTGGGCGAGTCCAACGTGCTGCTGCTGATGGAGGTCTACCCGGCAGGCGAAGAGCCGATCCCCGGTGCCGACAGCCGCCAGCTGTGCCACAGCATCCGCCAGCGCGGCCAGCTCGATCCGATCTATATCGAGCGCGGTGTCGACCTGGCGCCGCTGGTCAAGCCGCTGCTGCGACCCGGCGACATCCTGCTCTGCCAGGGTGCGGGCGATATCGGCGCACTGGCGCCCCAATTGATCCAGAACCCGCTGTTCAGTGGCACCGGCGATGCGGGCGCCGCGAGGAAGGACGCATGACCGACCATCTGAAATCCACCGTTCCGCCGAGCGCGTTCGGCCGTGTGGCGGTGCTCTACGGGGGCCGCAGCGCGGAGCGCGAGGTGTCCCTGAAGTCCGGCTCCATGGTGCTGGAGGCCTTGCTGTCGGCAGGTGTCGATGCCTTCGGGATCGACGTCGGCGACGACTTCCTGCACCGCCTGTCGAGCGAGCGCATCGATCGTGCGTTCATCGTCCTACATGGGCGGGGCGGCGAGGATGGCAGTATGCAGGGCCTGCTGGAGTGCCTGGGTATTCCGTATACCGGCAGTGGCGTACTGGCGTCGGCACTGGCGATGGACAAGCTGCGCACCAAGCAGGTCTGGCACAGCCTTGGCCTGCCCACGCCGCGTCACGCCGTGCTGGCAAGCGTCGAGGATTGTGAGCGCGCTGCGAGGGAACTGGGCTTCCCGTTGATCGTCAAACCGGCCCATGAAGGTTCGAGTATCGGCATGGCCAAGGTAGAAGACGTCGACGCGCTGGTGAATGCCTGGCGTGACGCCAGCCGCTACGACCCCCAGGTGCTGGTGGAGCAATGGATCCACGGCCCCGAGTTCACCATCGCCGTGCTGCGTGGCGAGGTGCTGCCGCCCATCCGGCTGGGGACTCCGCACACTTTCTATGACTACGAGGCCAAGTACCTGGCCAGCGATACCCGCTACCAGATCCCCTGTGGGCTGGACGCCGAGAAGGAAGCCGAGCTGAAGTCCCTGACTGCCCGTGCCTGCGAAGCCGTGGGTACCCAGGGCTGGGCCCGTGCCGATGTGATGCAGGATGCCGAGGGGCGCTTCTGGCTGCTGGAGGTCAACACCGTGCCCGGCATGACCGACCACAGCCTGGTGCCGATGGCCGCGCGCGCCGTGGGCCTGGATTACCAGCAACTGGTGCTGGCCGTCCTTGCCGACAGCGTCGAGGCGCGGGGTTAAGACCATGCGTGGCGCCTCCCTCCGTCACCCGCAGCCCGGCCCCATCCGTGCGCCTCAGCGCAAGGATGTACCGCGGGGTGCCAGCCGGTTGGTGGCCAAGGAACCGCTGAGCGTCCGGCTGCCCAAGCCGAGCTTCGGTTTCCTGCGTCGGCTGACCTGGCCGGTGATGCTGGTGGTGCTGGGTTTTGGTGCCTACGAGGGTGCGCAACGGCTGTTGCCTTACGCGGACCGGCCGATTGCCAAGGTCAGCGTGCAGGGCGACCTCAGCTACATCAGCCAGCAGGCGGTGCAGCAGCGGATCGCGCCTTACATCGCGGCGAGCTTCTTCAGCATCGATCTCGCCGGCATGCGTCACGAGCTGGAGCAGATGCCCTGGATCGCCCACGCGGAGGTTCGTCGGGTGTGGCCGGACCAGGTGATGATCCGGCTCGACGAGCAACTGCCCATCGCCCGCTGGGGTGATGAGGCACTGCTGAACAACAAGGGCCAGGCGTTCACCCCGCGTGAGCTGGCCCATTACGAACAATTGCCTCAGCTGTGGGGGCCGCAGCGGGCCCAGGAACAGGTGATGCAGCAATACCAGATGCTCAGCCAGATGCTTCGCCCGCTGGGTTTTTCCATCGCCCGGCTGGAGCTTCGCGAACGTGGGAGCTGGTTCCTGTCGACGGGGCAGGGCGTGGAGATACTGCTGGGTAGGGATCACCTTGTGGAAAAGATGCGTCGGTTCATCTCGATCTACGACAAGACGCTGAAAGATCAGATCGCCAACATCGAGC
This sequence comes from Pseudomonas sp. SLBN-26, assembly GCF_006715895.1. Taxonomy (NCBI): domain Bacteria; kingdom Pseudomonadati; phylum Pseudomonadota; class Gammaproteobacteria; order Pseudomonadales; family Pseudomonadaceae; genus Pseudomonas; species Pseudomonas sp. SLBN-26. The sequence goes on along the minus strand of NZ_VFOB01000001.1, from coordinate 3,088,514 downwards.
GTGTCGACCTGCGTTACCCCAACGGGCTGGCGGTAGCGTGGCGCACCCCGGTCGAGGCCCCCGCGGCGGCTGTGGCCAGCCGCGCGAATTGAGGAGAAGGTTAGGAACATGGCAAGCGTGCAGAGCGGCAAGATGATCGTCGGCCTGGATATCGGCACCTCCAAGGTGGTGGCGCTGGTGGGCGAGATCGCGGCCGACGGGCAGCTGGAAATCGTGGGCATCGGGACCCATCCGTCCCGCGGGCTGAAGAAAGGCGTGGTGGTGAACATCGAGTCCACCGTGCAATCGATCCAGCGCGCGGTCGAGGAAGCCCAGATGATGGCGGGCTGCCGCATCCACTCCGCCTTCGTCGGTGTGGCGGGCAACCATATCCGCAGCCTGAACTCCCACGGCATCGTCGCGATCCGTGATCGCGAAGTCAGCCCGGCGGACATCGAGCGCGTGCTGGACGCCGCCCAGGCCGTGGCCATCCCTGCCGACCAGCGGGTGCTGCATACCCTGGCGCAGGACTACGTGATCGATAACCAGGAAGGCGTGCGCGAGCCCCTGGGCATGTCCGGTGTGCGCCTGGAAGCCAAGGTGCACGTGGTGACCTGTGCGGTGAATGCGGCGCAGAACATCGAGAAGTGCGTCCGTCGCTGCGGCCTCGAAGTGGACGACATCATCCTCGAGCAACTGGCGTCGGCCTATTCGGTGCTGACCGACGACGAGAAGGAACTGGGCGTGTGCCTGGTGGACATCGGCGGCGGCACCACTGACATCGCGATCTTCACCGAAGGCGCGATCCGCCATACGGCGGTGATCCCGATCGCCGGCGACCAGGTGACCAACGACATCGCCATGGCCCTGCGCACGCCGACCCAGTACGCCGAAGAGATCAAGATCCGTTACGCCTGCGCGCTGGCCAAGCTGGCCGGTGCCGGCGAGACCATCAAGGTTCCCAGCGTGGGTGATCGTCCTCCGCGCGAGCTGTCCCGCCAGGCCTTGGCCGAGGTGGTCGAGCCGCGTTACGACGAGCTGTTCACCCTGATCCAGGCCGAGCTGCGCCGCAGCGGCTACGAGGACCTGATCCCCGCCGGCATCGTGCTGACCGGCGGTACGGCGAAGATGGAAGGGGCGGTCGAACTGGCCGAAGAGATTTTCCACATGCCGGTGCGCCTGGGCGTGCCGCATAGCGTCAAGGGGCTGAGCGACGTGGTGCGCAACCCGATCTACTCCACGGGCGTGGGCTTGCTGATGTACGGTCTGCAGAAGCAGTCCGATGGCCTGTCCCTCTCCGTGGGGAACAGCTTCAGCGACGAACCGAAGGCACCTGTCCTGGAACGTTTCAAGCGCTGGATCCAGGGCAATTTCTGAGTTTGCAGTAGGCGATACAACTAGAAAGGAAGGAGAGGGGAAAATGTTTGAACTCGTAGATAACGTTCCGCAAACAGCGGTCATCAAGGTTATCGGCGTCGGTGGTGGCGGTGGCAACGCCGTGAACCACATGGCCAAGACCAACATCGAAGGCGTGGAATTCATCTGCGCCAACACCGATGCGCAGGCGCTGAAGAACATCGGTGCGCGCACCGTTCTGCAACTCGGCCCGGGCGTCACCAAGGGCCTGGGTGCGGGTGCCAATCCGGAAGTCGGTCGTCAGGCCGCGCTGGAAGACCGCGACCGCATCGCCGAAGTCCTGCAGGGCACCGACATGGTGTTCATCACCACCGGCATGGGTGGCGGTACCGGTACCGGTGCAGCGCCGATCATCGCCGAGGTGGCCAAGGACTTGGGCATCCTGACCGTGGCCGTGGTCACCCGTCCGTTCCCGTTCGAAGGTCGCAAGCGCATGCAGATCGCCGATGAAGGCATCCGCGCGCTGGCCGAGAACGTCGACTCGCTGATCACCATCCCCAACGAGAAGCTGCTGACCATCCTGGGCAAGGATGCGAGCCTGCTGTCGGCCTTCTCCAAGGCGGACGACGTGCTGGCCGGCGCCGTACGTGGCATCTCCGACATCATCAAGCGTCCGGGCATGATCAACGTCGACTTCGCCGACGTGAAGACCGTCATGAGCGAAATGGGCATGGCGATGATGGGCACCGGCTGCGCCAGCGGTCCGAATCGCGCTCGCGAGGCCACCGAGGCGGCCATCCGTAACCCGCTGCTGGATGATGTCAACCTGCAGGGCGCCCGCGGCATCCTGGTCAACATCACCGCCGGTCCGGACCTGTCCCTGGGTGAGTACTCCGACGTGGGCAGCATCATCGAGCAGTTCGCTTCCGAGAACGCCACCGTCAAGGTGGGCACCGTGATCGATCCGGACATGCGCGACGAACTGCACGTCACTGTGGTTGCCACTGGCCTGGGCGCGCGCCTGGAGAAGCCGGTCAAGGTTGTGGACAACACCGTCCAGGCCGCTGCGGCCGTGGCTGCCCCGGCTGCTCCCCAGCGTGCCGAGCAACCGTCGGTCAACTACCGCGACCTGGACCGTCCGACCGTGATGCGCAACCAGTCCCATGGCAACACCGCAGCCGCGGCGAAGCTGAACCCGCAGGATGACCTGGATTACCTGGACATCCCCGCGTTCCTGCGCCGTCAGGCCGATTGATGGAGTCAATCAGCGCTATGTCTGTGATTGGTGTTCAGCAAAGGCCGGTTCTGCTATTATCCCCGGCCATTGTTGAAAACAGTTCGCAACTAGCGCGAAAGCGGCCACAGCCATGATCAAACAACGCACTCTCAAGAACGTCATCCGTGCCACAGGTGTCGGGCTGCACTCCGGGGAAAAGGTCTACCTGACCCTCAAGCCCGCTCCCGTGGACACCGGCATCGTGTTCTGCCGTACCGACCTGGACCCGATGGTCCAGATTGCCGCCTATGCCGAAAATGTTGGCGAGACGACCATGTCTACCAATCTTTTCAACGGCGACGTCAAGGTCGGCACGGTTGAACACCTGCTCTCGGCCATGGCCGGCCTGGGTATCGACAACGCCTACGTCGAACTGTCCGCCGCCGAAGTGCCGATCATGGATGGCAGCGCCGGTCCGTTCGTCTTCCTGATCCAGTCCGCTGGCCTGGAAGAGCAGGACGCACCCAAGCGTTTCATCCGTATCAAGCGTGAAGTGAGTGTGCAGGATGGCGACAAGCGCGCCACCTTCGTTCCCTTCGATGGCTTCAAGGTCACTTTCGAGATCGACTTCGACCACCCGGTGGTCAACGGTCGCACCCAGAAAGCGTCGGTGGACTTCTCCAGCACCACCTTCGTCAAGGAAGTCAGCCGTGCGCGTACCTTCGGTTTCGTGCGCGACCTGGAGTTCCTGCGGTCCCACAACCTGGCACTCGGCGGCAGCGTCGACAACGCCATCGTGGTGGATGAGGACAGCGTGCTGAACGAAGACGGCCTCCGTTACGAGGACGAGTTCGTCAAGCACAAGATCCTCGACGCCATCGGCGACCTGTACCTGCTCGGCAACAGCCTGATCGGCGAGTTCCGTGGCTACAAGTCGGGCCATGCGCTCAACAATCGCCTGCTGCGCGCATTGATCGCCGACAAGGATGCCTGGGAAGTGGTGACCTTCGAGGATGCCAGTACCGCACCGATCTCCTACATGCGCCCGGTAGCGGCCGTGTAAGCAACAATACCTTTCCTTTCTTTGGAGGCCACCCGATGGGTGGCCTCTTTTTTTCCGGATTATTGTCGCCTGGGTAGGAAAGGGTCAGTCCGTCGGACGAGCTCTGGAGGCCAGGCGTTCGAGTGCGGCACGCAGTCGCGGGTCGCTGATGCCTTCGGCCGTGGATTGCAGGCTTTCCGCCGCGTAGGCGGACAACGCAGCGGCCTGAGAGGGGTTGCGCCCAGCGCTTCTGGAAGGTTGCACCTTGAAGATGATTTTCGTTAAGTTCGCGAACTCTTCGAGTGCCTGCAGCTGACGTTGCAGGCGCCGCTGCTGATAACGCAGGCGAGTCGCCCAGTGACCGTCGCTGATGATCAGCAGCAGGCAGCCGTCCCGCCACGATGCCACCCGGCAGTGCTCGCGGGCCGCCGGTTGCAGCTGGCCTTCCAGAACGCGTTGCAGATGGTCGATGCGCTGGGCCTGGTCGAACAGGGCCCTCAGGGGCTTCTCCTCCTTCAGCAAGGCGACGGGGGAACGGGCCGTCAAGGGACGAAAAGACATGGCAGGACGCCTGAAGAATACAGAGCGGGCATGGTAGCAGAAGGCTGCACCAGCGACCCGCCGGATCACATGGGGAAGTCATGCACATCATTTTTTTGAGCCGCGACCGCGGTGCGGCGCGGTCGCTCAGCCTGGACGTTCGCTGGCTGCTGTTGGGCGGCCTGCTGAGCCTCGGGCTGGTGCTCGGCACCGGCGTTGCCCTGGGCTCGTGGATGAACGCGAGCGAGTCGGTATCCGCTGATCCTCGCCTGGCCGATGCGCTCGATGCCCAGCGCAGCGAGATGACCCAGGCTCGCGAGGATGCCCAGCGGCAGCTGGATGCCTTCGCCGCCCACATCGCCGAACTCCAGGCCCGTCTCACCCGGCTCGATGCCCTGGGCGAGCGTGTCGCCGAGCTGGCCGAACTGGATGCCAGCGAATTCGATTTTTCCCTGGGGGTAGGGCAGGGCGGGCCGGAGGATGCACTCGACGCACCGGCCTACCAGCCGCCGCCGTTCATGGAGGTGCTCGACCGGCTCGGTGAGCGGCTGCACAGCCGCGAGCAGCAGCTGGAGGTGCTTGAGCAGCTGCTGGGTGAGCGCCGCCTCAACGACGCTACCAGCCCGGCAGGGCGCCCGGTCCGCCAGGGCTACGTGTCCTCCCCATTCGGTGTACGCAGCGACCCGCTGACGGGTCGGCTCAGCCACCACAAGGGTGTCGACTTCGCCGCCAAGGCCGGCAGCGATGTGCTGGCAGTCGGCGCCGGTGTGGTGACCTGGTCAGGCCGCAAGAGCGGCTACGGCAACCTGGTCGAGATCAGCCATGCCGACGGGTACCGGACCCTCTACGCGCACAACCAGCGCAATCTCGTCGAGGTGGGGGATCTGGTGCAGCGTGGACAGGCCATCGCCAAGGTCGGCAGCAGTGGCCGATCCACCGGCGCACACGTGCATTTCGAGGTCACCCGGGATGGCGAAGTCGTCAATCCGACCCTCTATATAGCGCGTTCCACCGACGCGGAATAACGCCGCTTTTCTCCAGAACGAATCCGAGTAGAATGCCCCCTTCGCATGCAGCCATGAAGGCTGCAAGGGCGACTTCGGGAGCGCCCCCCATCCATATATGTGGAAGATCCTTTCGATATGTTTGCGCCTTTGTTGAAGAAACTCTTTGGAAGCAAGAACGAGCGCGAAGTGAAGCGCATGACCAAGGCTGTTCAGGCAATCAACGCCCTGGAAGAGCAGATGGTCGCGCTGAGCGACGAGCAGCTCAGAGCCAAGACCGAAGAGTTCAAGGCCCGGGTGGCCAAGGGCGAAACCCTGGACCAGATCCTTCCCGAAGCATTTGCTGTCGTTCGTGAAGCGGGCAAGCGTGTGATGGGCATGCGCCACTTCGACGTCCAGCTCATCGGCGGCATGACCCTCCACGAAGGCAAGATCGCCGAGATGCGCACCGGCGAGGGCAAAACCCTGGTGGGCACCCTGCCGGTCTACCTCAACGCCATGTCCTGCAAGGGCGTGCACGTGGTGACGGTGAACGACTACCTCGCCCGCCGCGACGCCAACTGGATGCGCCCGCTGTATGAATTCCTCGGCCTCACCGTCGGCATCGTGATGCCCTTCCAGCCGCCGGAAGAGAAGCGCGCCGCCTACGCCGCCGACATCACCTACGGCACCAACAACGAATTCGGCTTCGACTACCTGCGTGACAATATGGCGTTCAGCCTGGAAGACAAGTTCCAGCGCGAACTGAACTTCGCCGTGATCGACGAAGTGGACTCCATCCTCATCGACGAGGCGCGTACCCCGCTGATCATCTCCGGCCAGGCCGAGGACAGCTCCCGCCTGTACCAGCAGATCAACACCCTGATCCCGCGCCTGAAGAAGCACGTCGAGCCCGAAGAAGGCAACGTCGTCCAGGAAGGTCACTACACCGTCGACGAGAAGACCCGCCAGGTCGAACTCAACGAACAGGGCCACCAGTACATCGAGGAACTGCTCACCCAGGCCGGCCTGCTGGCCGAGGGCGAGAGCCTCTACTCCGCGCACAACCTGGGCCTGCTGACCCACGTCTATGCCGGCCTGCGCGCCCACACCCTGTTCCACCGCAACGTCGAGTACATCGTCCAGGACGGCCAGATCCTGCTGATCGACGAGCACACCGGCCGTACCATGCCCGGCCGTCGCCTGTCCGAGGGCCTGCACCAGGCCATCGAGGCGAAGGAAAACCTGCAGATCCAGGCCGAGAGCCAGACCCTGGCCTCCACCACCTTCCAGAACTACTTCCGCCTCTACAACAAGCTGGCCGGCATGACCGGTACGGCCGACACCGAGGCGTTCGAGTTCCACAGCATCTACGGCCTCGAAGTGGTGGTCATCCCCACCCACCGCCCGATCGCCCGCAAGGACTTCAACGACCTGGTCTACCTGACCCAGGAAGAGAAGTACGCCGCCATCATCACCGATATCAAGGAATGCCAGGCTACCGGCCGGCCGATCCTGGTGGGTACCGCCTCCATCGACAGCTCCGAGTACGTCTCGCAACTGCTGACCAAGGCTGGCATTGAGCACAAGGTGCTGAACGCCAAGTACCACGAGCGTGAGGCCGAGATCATCGCCCAGGCCGGCCGCCCCGGCGCCGTCACCATCGCCACCAACATGGCCGGTCGTGGTACCGACATCCTGCTGGGCGGTAACTGGGAGGTCGAAGTCGCCGCCCTGGAGAACCCCACCGAAGAGCAGGTCGCCCAGATCAAGGCCGAGTGGCAGAAGCGCCACCAGCAAGTGATCGAGGCCGGCGGTCTCCACGTGATCGCCTCCGAGCGCCACGAATCCCGCCGTATCGACAACCAGCTGCGTGGCCGTGCCGGTCGCCAGGGTGACCCGGGTTCCAGCCGCTTCTACCTGTCCCTGGAAGACAACCTGATGCGTATCTTCGCCTCCGACCGGGTGAAGAACTTCATGAAGGCGCTGGGCATGCAACAGGGCGAGGCCATCGAACACCGCATGGTGACCAACGCCATCGAGAAGGCGCAGCGCAAGGTCGAAGGCCGCAACTTCGACATCCGCAAGCAACTGCTCGAATACGACGACGTGGCCAACGAGCAGCGCAAGGTGATCTACCACATGCGCAACAGCCTGCTGGCGGCCGAGGACATCGGCGACACCATCGCCGAGTTCCGCCAGGACGTGCTGGGCCGCACCATCGACGCCCACATCCCGCCGCAATCGTTGCCGGAACAGTGGGACGTGGCCGGTCTGGAAGCGGCGCTCTACAGCGACTTCGGCATCAAGCTGCCGGTCCAGCAGTGGCTCGACGAAGACGACAAGCTGTTCGAAGACACCCTGCGCGAGAAGATCCTCGAGCAACTGGTGGCTGCCTACAACGAGAAGGAAGAACTGGCCGGCGCCGAGGCCCTGCGCTCCTTCGAGAAGCAGATGCTGCTGCGCGTGCTGGACGACCTGTGGAAGGACCACCTGTCCACCATGGATCACTTGCGCCACGGCATCCACCTGCGCGGCTATGCCCAGAAGAACCCGAAGCAGGAATACAAACGCGAGTCCTTTGCCCTGTTCCAGGAGCTGATGGACTCCATCCGCCGCGACACCATCCGCGTCCTCTCCCACGTCCAGGTCCGCCGCGAAGACCCGGCCGAGGAAGAAGCCCGCCTGCGCCGCGAGGCCGAGGAACTGGCCAAGCGCATGCAGTTCCAGCACGCCGAAGCCCCGGGCCTCGACGAGCCTGAAGAGGCGATGGAGGAGGGTGATGTCGCCACCGCTGCCGCCGTGGCGCCGGTTCGCGCCGAGCCCAAGATCGGCCGCAACGAGCCCTGCCCCTGCGGTTCCGGCAAGAAGTACAAGCACTGCCACGGCCAGATCAGCTGACCTGCCCGGCATGACGACAGCGCCGCGACCGGCTTGAGCCGCTCGCGGCGTTTTCACACTGACCCCCTGAACAGCGGCACCCCGCCGCCTGTCCACCTCACGACAAGGAGCGCTTCCATGGCTGTTGGTCTCGGCCCTCTGCCCACCCTCCATCCGGTTCCCGGTTTCGAACTCGGCATCGCCTCTGCCGGCATCAAGCGACCCGGGCGAAAGGATGTGGTGGTGATGCGATGCGCGGAAGGCTCCACTGTCGCCGGTGTGTTCACCCTCAATGCTTTCTGCGCCGCGCCGGTGATCCTGGCTCGCAAGCGCGTTCTCGGCCCGGTGCGCTACCTGCTCACCAACACCGGCAACGCCAACGCCGGCACCGGTGAGCCCGGCCTGGCTGCTGCAGCGCGTACCTGCGCCCGCCTCGCCGAGCTGGCCGGCGTGGATGAAAGCGCCGTGCTGCCGTTCTCCACCGGCGTGATCGGCGAGCCGCTGCCGGTCGAGAAGATCGAAGCCGTGCTGGGCGATGCCCTGGCGGACCTCTCCGAGAACAACTGGGCGGCGGCCGCCACCGGCATCATGACCACCGACACCCTCCCCAAGGGCGCCAGCCGCCAGTTCGTGCACGACGGCGTCACCGTCACCGTCACCGGCATCAGCAAGGGCGCCGGGATGATCAAGCCCAACATGGCCACCATGCTCGGCTACATCGCCACCGACGCGAAGGTCGCCCAGGGCGTCCTGCAGGACCTGCTGCGCGATGCCGCCAACAAGTCCTTCAACCGCATCACCATCGACGGTGACACCTCCACCAACGACTGCTGCATGCTGGTCGCCACCGGCCGCGCCGTGCTGCCGGAGATCACCCAGGCTTCCGGCGAGCTGTTCGCCGCCCTGAAGCAGGCGGTGTTCGACGTGTGCATGGAAGTGGCCCAGGCCATCGTCCGCGACGGCGAAGGCGCCACCAAGTTCGTCACCGTGCAGGTCAATGGCGGTGGCACCCACCAGGAGTGCCTGGACGTGGCCTACGCCGTGGCCCACTCCCCGCTGATCAAGACCGCCCTGTTCGCCTCCGACCCCAACTGGGGCCGCATCCTGGCTGCGGTCGGCCGTGCCGGCGTGCCGAACCTGGACGTGAGCAAGATCGACGTGTTCCTCGGTGACGTCTGCATCGCCAGCAAAGGCGGCCGCGCGTCGACCTACACCGAAGCCCAGGGCGCCGAGGTGATGGCCCGCGAGGAAATCGGTATCCGCATCGAGCTGGGCCGTGGTAACTGCAACGAGACCATCTGGACCACCGACCTGTCCCACGAGTACGTGAAGATCAACGCCGAATACCGTACCTGACAGCCCGGCATTCCCATCGCTCATGCCCCCATGAGCGATGGGAATTGCCAGGCCTCGGCGGCCCCTCTAGGGTGCGTGTTCGGCCCCTGGAGCAGCCCCTGAGGAGAACGTCATGCCCCTGAACCTGGTGATCGGCAACAAGAACTATTCGTCGTGGTCCCTTCGCGCCTGGCTCGCCATCGAGCTGACCGGCGCCGCCTATGGCGAGACCCTCATCCCCCTCTTCCAGCCCGACAGCCGCCAGCGCCTGCTGACCCACTCCCCCACGGGCAAGGTGCCGGTCCTGCTGACCGAGACCCATGGCGCCATCTGGGACTCCCTGTCCATCGGCGAATACCTCGCCGAGCGCTTCCCCGAGGCGGGCCTCTGGCCCCGCGATGTCGCCGCGCGAGCCCTTGCCCGTTCGGTATGCGCCGAGATGCACAGCGGCTTCATGGCTCTGCGCAGCCACATGCCGATGGACATGGCGCGTCGCCAGGCCCTGGACACGGTGCCGGCGGAGGTAGAGGCGGACATCCAGCGGGTCGTGGCGTTGTGGGCAGAGTGCCGTCGCCGCTTCGGCCAGGGCGGGCCCTACCTGTTCGGCCAGCCGAGCCTGGCGGACGCCTTTTTCGCACCGGTGGCGAGCCGGTTGCGCAGTTATGTGGTGGCGCTGCCGGACGAGGCCGCCGCCTATGTCGAAACCCTCTACCAGTGGCCTGCCTTACAGCGTTGGTATCAGGCGGCCCTGGAGGAAGCGGAGAGCAGTGAATGAAGCGAGTACACGTAGCGGCAGCCGTGATCCGTGGCGCCGATGGCCGGGTGCTGATTGCCAAGCGCCCGGAGGAGAAGCACCAGGGCGGCCTGTGGGAGTTCCCCGGCGGCAAGGTCGAAGACGGGGAGGCCGTGGAGGCCGCTCTGGCACGTGAGCTGGAGGAAGAGCTGGGCATCCGTGTCGAAGCCGCCCGCCCGCTGATCCAGATCCACCACGACTACCCGGACAAGCAGGTGCTGCTGGATGTCTGGGAGGTCACCGCCTTCTCCGGCGAGCCCCATGGCGCCGAAGGCCAGCCCCTGGCCTGGGTGGAGTCCCGCGACCTGCCCGACTACGCCTTTCCCGCCGCCAACCAGCCGATCATCGCTGCCGCACGGCTGCCGGACCGCTACCTGATCACCCCGGATGGTCTGGAGCCGGCAGAGTTGCTGGCAGGCGTGCGGCGCGCAGTCGCCGAGGGCGTTCAGCTCATCCAGCTGCGTGCGCCGAACATGTTCGACCCGCAGTACCGCGACCTGGCGGTGGACATCCAGGGGCTCTGCGCGCGCAAGGCCCAGTTGATGCTCAAGGGGCCGCTGGAGTGGCTCGGTGACTTCCCGGCGGCGGGTTGGCACCTGACCGCCGAGCAACTGCGCAAGTACGCCGCCAAGGGGCGCCCGTTCCCCGAAGCGCGCTGGCTGGCCGCGTCCTGCCACAGCGAAGAGGAACTGGAACTGGCGACCCGGATGGGGGTGGACTTCGTCACCCTGTCGCCCGTACAGCCCACCCAGACCCACCCGGATGCGCAGCCCCTGGGCTGGGAGGCCGCGCAATCGATGATCCGCCGCTTCAACAAGCCGGTGTACCTGCTCGGCGGCGTCGGTCCCGATGACCGTGAGCAGGCATGGAAAACCGGCGCCCAGGGCGTGGCGGGCATCCGTGCCTTCTGGCCCTGCCAAGGCTGAAGAGGGGCAGGGTGGGTGTCATTGTTCACGCCCACCGGCGGGAGTGGGCATGAGCACGATGGGTGGACCGGTGAAGCGTGGTGCCCCCTACGCTGCCGGCTCTTGTAGTGCGTCGCGCGTTACCGCCTGCCCCGGCATTCGTTTGCTGCTGCCATCCTGCAATCAGGCGGGACACGCCGAGGTGGGTAGGGTGGATTCCGCTCTTTGCGTCCACCAGAGCGCACGTGCCGCGTTGATGAGGCCGCGAGGTGTGATCCGCTTCGTGCCATGCGGTTCGGCTGGCCTCCCGGGCTGAAGCCCGGGCTACAGGATGTATCGCCCTCTCCTGGCTGCAGAACCGTGGTTTCAGGCCTTTGCCGCTGCCTGCCACAGCACTTCGCCGATCCCCTGTCGCCGGGCGATCAGGCGGGCGGCGACGAAGAGCAGGTCGGAGAGGCGGTTGAGGTAGGCGAGCAATTCCCCCCGCAGGGGCTCCTCGGCGTTGAGGGCCTGGGCACGGCGTTCGGCGGTGCGGGCGGCGGAGCGGCAGACGTGGGCTAGGGCCACCAGGCGCGAGCCGCCGGGCAGGATGAAGTTCTCCAAGGGGCCCAGCTCCTCGTTCCAGCGGTCGATGGCCACTTCCAGCCGCTCCACTTCGCTGGCGCGCAGCGACTGGTACTCGGGCATCGAGAGTTCGCCACCGAGGTCGAACAGACGGTGCTGGCAGGGCGCGAGCACCTCGATCACCTCGGCCAGTCCGGGCCAGTCGGCCTGGCGCTCGGTCATCTCGGCCAGCAGCAGCCCGATCTGGCTGTTGAGGCTGTCCACCTCGCCGATGGCTTCGATGCGGGGGTGGTTCTTGGAGACGCGACGGTTGCCGGAGAGGCCGGTCTGCCCCTGGTCGCCGGTGCGGGTGTAGATCTTCGAAAGGCGGTTTCCCATGTCAGGCTCCTGGGGCGCTGGCATTCAACGGCAGGCGCAGGGTGAAGCAGGTGCCCTGTCCGGGCTTGGACTGCACTTCCATCTGGCCTTTGTGGTTGTTGGTGATGATGAAGTAGGAGACGGAGAGCCCGAGTCCGGTGCCCTGGCCCACCTCCTTGGTGGTGAAGAAGGGCTCGAAGATGCGCTTGCGCACGTTCTCGGGGATGCCCACGCCATTGTCCTCCACCTGGACTTCAGCCCAGGGCGGCGCCAGGCGGGTGCGCAGGGCGATATGGCCTTCCTGCTCGTCCTCGCGCTGGTGGATGGCCTGGGCGGCGTTCTTCAGCAGGTTGAGCAGCACCTGCTCCAGTTCGTTGGCGGTGCCGGGCACCGGGCCCAGCTTCGGGTCGAACTCGCGGGTGATGCGCATGCCCTTGAAGTCGAAGCCCTCGGTGAGGTCGAAGTCGTTGCTGGCGATTTCCACGGCCTGGTCCAGCAACTGGGGCAGTTGGCAGGGCTCCATCTGACGGTTGCTGCGGCGGCTGAACGCCAGCATGTGGGTGACGATCTTGGCCGCGCGGCTGCCGGCCTGGTGGATGCCGTCCAGCAGCTTGGGCACCTCGCGTGCTTCCAGGTACTGGTTGACGGCCTCCAGGCGTATGCCGGTGGCCTCGGCCTGCTCGCGGTTCTTCTCCAGCTCGGGGGAGAGGCGGCGGCGGATGTTCTGCACGTTGTGCAGGATGGCGCCGAGGGGGTTGTTGATCTCGTGGGCCATGCCGGCCGCGAGGCCGCCGACGGAGAGCATCTTCTCCGACTGCACCATCAGCTCCTCCATGGACAGGCGCTGGGTGATGTCGTCGATGCGGATCACCACGCCACGCCCGGTGCCGCCCATCAGCGGGTAGAAGGTCAGGGCGTAGTGGTGCACCTCTTCCCCCATCAGCCAGCTGACCCGCTCGACCTTCTCCACCCGGTGATACTCGGCGGTGCGCTTGATCTGCGGCAGGAAGGGCTTGAGCGAGGGGAAGGCGAGGAACACCGGCTGGTTGAGCGCGTCGTCCAGCGGTGTGCCGGAGAGGGCAGTGGCTTCCTGGTTCCATTGGGTGACATAGAGCTGCTCGTCGAGGGCGATCAGCGCCGACGGCATCGAGTCGATGATGCTGTTGAGGTAGTTCTGGAACCCCGTCAGCTTCTTTTCGATCTTGCTGCGCACCTGCACTTCCAGCTCCAGCTTGCGGTTGGAGTGGCGTGTCTCCTCGGCCAGGGCCTGGGCCTGGTTGAAGGCCGCCTGGGACTCGTCCCGCGCGCGCTTGAGCTGCTGTTCGCGGGCTTCCATGCGGCTGAGCATGGTGTTGAAGGCGTCGGCCAGGCTGCCGATCTCGTCGCGGTGGCCGCGCTCGGCACGCAGGGAGTAGTTCTCTTCCCGGGTCACCTGGCGCGAGAGTTCTTCCAGTTCGTGGATCGGCCGGGTGATCAGGCGGCGGATCTGGCGGGCCACCAGCATCCACATCAGGACGCTGCAGGCGAGGATCGCCAGGCTGGCGCTGAGGGTGCCGGTGTAGAAGGCGCCGGGCAGTTCGCTGGAGGCCACCAGCAGCAGGTGGCCCGGTGGGCCTGCCGGTTGCGGCAGCTCCACCACCTGGGTGGTGCGGAATTCATGCAGGCGCCAGCGCTTCAGGGCGTCGGCGTGCTGCGGGAGCTTCAGGCCGCTGCCGCTGATCCGTTCGGCCAGGCGCTGGCCCTGGCTGTCGTAGATTGCCGCAGCGCGCAGGGGGCCGTAGCCCTCCAGCTGGATGAGCAGATGCTCGGCGGCCTCCGCCGAGGACAAGGCTTCGCCGGCCAGTTGTGGGGTGGCGATCAGGCGGCCGAGGGTCTGCAGGGCCTGGGGCGCCATGCTCTCCTGGGAGATCCAGTAGGCGGCGCTGATGAAGGCCAGGTTGGCGATCAGCAGCACGGTGGCCAGCAGGACCAGCAGGGCGGCCAGCAGTTTGCGGCCGACGGACAGGTTCTCGAGGCGTTGGCGCAGGCTGTTCACGGGCAGGGTCCAGGCAGGGCGCGGGGAAGGCGGCAGGTTAGCGCGGGGCTCAGTCCTGGGGCAATCCGTGGGCGGCCAGGTGCTGGCGCAGGGCGTCCAGCAGCTGTTCCAGGCGTGGCAGCGACACGCCCAGGCGCCGTGCCTCGGCACTGGCGTGGCCGATCAGGTAGCGGATCTCGGTGCGTTGGCCGCGCGCCACGTCCTGGTACATGGAGGAGTAGTTGGCGGCGGTGGCGTCGATCACTCGCCACACCTCCTGGTGCAGATCGCGCGCGGCGTCGGTCTGGCCCCAGGCCTGGAGCAGCCGGGCGAGCTCGTCGCACAGGCCGTTGACCGCCTCCGGCTGGGCGGCCAGTTCGCCGTTGCGGCAATGGTGCAGCACCGTCAGCGGGTTGATCGCGCAGTTGAGCGCCAGCTTGCGCCAGAGCCGGGTTTCGATGTCGGCGGTCCACCCGTGGGGGATGCCGGCTGCCTCCAGTTCGCCCAGCCAGGCCGGCGGGGCGGAGGCGAGTGGGTCGCCCAGCCAGGTGAACCCCTGCCCGGCGAACACCACGCGGAAGTCCGCCTCGCGGAAGGCACCTTCGGTGCTGGAGGCGAGGATGCAGCGGGCCTGGGGCAGGCTGTCCGCCACGGCCTGCTGGCTACCGAGGCCGTTCTGCAGCAGCACCACCTCGGCACCGGGGGCCAGCCGTGCGCGGACGCTGGCCACGGCGGCTTCGGCGTCATAGGCCTTGCAGGCGACGAGCAGGCGCTGGATCGGGTCGGGGGCGCTGGCGAGTTCGGCTGGCAGGGCGCAGGTCCGGGCTTGGCCCTGGGTCACCAGGGTCAGCCCGCCCGCCTGGTGGTAGGCGGCCAGGCGAGCTTCGTCACGCAGCAGCAGGCGCACGTCCAGGCCCGCCTGGGCGAGGCGGCAGGCCCACAGTGTGCCGAGGCTACCGCTGCCGAGGATGTGCCAGGTCATGCGCTGGGCAGGCGTACCGCGCTGACCCGGCCGCTGGCGTAGGAGTCCGGCAGGAGACGCTCGGCCCGTTCGAGCAGGGCCTCGACCTCCACCGGGAGGGCCTTGGCGTCCAGGCCCACCAGGCTGATGCCGGCCTTGAGGGTGATGAAGCCTTCGCTGGTCTTGAAGGCCTTGAGGTTCAGGCTTTCATGCAGGCGCTTGAAGCTGCTGGGGGAGCACTCGTGCAGGTCGCCCAGCAGGGTGATCAGGCCGAAATGGTTGTCGTCCAGCCGGGTCAGCACGTCCAGCGGGCGGACCAGCTGCTGCAGCCGGCGGGAAACGCCCTGCAGCAGTTCGTTGTAGAACGCCGGGCCGTATTGGTTGCGCAGCTGCGGCGCATCCTGCAGGCCGATCAGCAGGTAGCACAGGGCGCCGCCACGGGACTCCACCTGGCGCAGGCTGTCGGCCAGCTTCTGGCGCAGGTAGCGGGGGTTGCCGAGGCCGGTGAGGGAGTCCACCAGATTGCGCTGCTCCAGGCTGGCGATGTTCTGGGTCATCAGCCGGTTCTCGTGGAGCAGGCGCTGCAGGGTGTTGCACAGGCGGTCGGCGGCGTAGACGCGCGGCACCAGTTGCTCGTTCATCGAGGACTTGCTGATGAAGTCGTCCACGCCGCGGTCGAAGGCCTCGCCCAGCACGTTCTCGCCTTCCTTGCCGGTCAGCAGGATGACGTAGGTGTAGTGGTCGATCATCTCGTCGAGCTGGCGTACCCGCGCGGTGAGTTCCAGGCCGTCGATCTCGGGCATCAGCCAGTCCGCCAACAACACGTTCGCCGGTCGCTCTTCCAGCAGGCGCAGGGCCTCGCCCGCACTGTTGGCGAAGCGGACGTCCTGATAGCCGGCCTGGCTCAGCGCCCGGCCGATCATCGCACTGGAGAACTTGGCGTCATCCACCACCAGGATGCTGAGGTGAGGGTTGGGCATGGCAGGCTCGCAAGAAAGGCAGAAGAGGGGAGATTGATGGCTTGGTGATATCAGTGCCTATTTCAGCAGGTTTTCATGCCGACGGTTAGCGCTGAATGTGTCGCTGCCACGCATTCCCGCAAAAAAGGGAATCCTGATCGTTATAATGGGCGCCCATTCTCACCCGTCAAGCCAGGCGCATTCCTTACGTGATGTGGGTCGCGCCGTCTATCTGGAGGAAACCCATGCCATCGTTCGACGTGGTGTCCGAGCTGGACAAGCACGAACTCACCAACGCCCTCGACAACGCCACCAAGGAACTGGAGCGCCGCTTCGACCTGCGCGGCAAGTGCAGCGTGGAGTGCAAGGACAAGTCCGTCACCATCACTGCCGAGGCCGATTTCATGCTGGAGCAGGTGCTGGACATCCTGCGTAGCTGCCTGATCAAGCGGAAACTCGACATCCAGTGCATGGAGCTCAAGGACCCGTACCCGTCCGGCAAGGTGGTCAAGCAGGAAGTGAACTTCCGCGAGGGCATCGACAAGGAGCTGGCGAAGAAGATCGTCGCCCTGATCAAGGACAAGAAGCTCAAGGTCCAGGCCGCCATCCAGGGCGAGCAGGTGCGTGTCACCGGCAAGAAGCGCGACGACCTGCAGGAAGCCATCGCCCTGCTGCGTGGCGAATCCCTCGGCATGCCGCTGCAGTACACCAACTTCCGCGACTGACCCGGTTGAACCTTCGCGGTCTCCCCGCGTCGCACATAGGCCCGCTTGCCGCCCTGCTTGCCAGGGCGGCTGCGGTTTTCTCGAGTCGATAGAAGGAGGTCCGCATGGACATGAACCTCGACAACCTGGTCAGGCAGTCCGAAGCCTGGCTCCCCGTCATTCTCGAATACAGCGGCAAGGTCACCCTCGCCCTGGTGACGCTGCTGGTCGGCTGGTGGCTGATCAACCTGCTCACCAACCGGGTCAGCGCCCTGCTGTCGATGCGCCGGGTCGACCTGACCCTGCACCGCTTCATTTCCAACCTGGCCAACATCGCCCTCAAGGTGCTGCTGCTGGTCAGCGTCGCCTCGATGATCGGCATCGAGACCACCTCCTTCATCGCCGCCATCGGCGCCGCCGGCCTGGCCATCGGCCTGGCGCTGCAGGGCAGCCTGGCGAACTTCGCCGGCGGGGTGCTGATCCTGTTCTTCCGGCCGTTCAAGGTGGGCGACTTCATCGAGGCCCAGGGCATCTCCGGGACCGTCGACAGCATCCAGATCTTCCACACCGTGCTGCGCACCGGCGACAACCGCACGGTGATCGTGCCCAACGGCGCGCTGTCCAACGGCATCATCACCAACACCTCCAGCCAGCCCACCCGGCAGGTGATGTACGAGGTGAAGGTCGACTACGCCAGCGACCTGGCCAAGGCGCGCGAGGCCCTGCTGGCCCTGGCGAACGATCCCCGTGTGTTGCCTGACCCGGCACCCGTGGTGGTGGTGGCTGCGCTGACGGATACGTCCATCAACCTGTCCCTGCGTCTGTGGACGGCTGCAGGCGACTACGGTGCGGTGATCTTCATGCTCAACGAGCAGGTGCGTGACCGCTTGCGCGCGGCTGGCGTGGAACTGGCCCAGCCGCCCAGGCTGGTGCAGGTCCAGCCGGGCTAGGCCCGGATGATGAAAAAGGCCGGCGTGATGCCGGCCTTTTTCATGGGCGTTCGGAGGAGGGGGGCCGTGCCGGCTCCTCGGCCTTGGGTTCGGCGGGCTGCACCGATTTACGCGACTCGCGGCTCCACTGGATGGCGATCAGCACCAGGGTCGGGATGCCGAGGATGGCGGTCAGCTGGAAGAACTGGTGATAGCCCAGGCTCTCCACCATCACCCCGGAATAGCCGCCGATCAGGCGCGGCAGCAGCATCATCAGCGAACTGAGCAGCGCGTACTGGGTCGCCGAGAACTTCAGGTTGGTCAGGCTCGACAGATAGGCCACGAAGGCCGAGGTGGCTAGCCCGGCGCTGAAGTTGTCGCAGGAGATGGTGAGGATCAGCATCTGCAAATGCGCGCCCATGTCGCTGAGCACCACGAACATCAGGTTGGTGGCCGCCGACGCGGCACCGCCGATGAACAGGATGGGCAGGATGCCGAAGCGCACGATCAGCACCCCGCCGGCGCCGGCGCCCAGCAGCGTCATCACCAGGCCGAAGACCTTGCTGACGCTGGCGATCTGGTCCTTGGTGAAGCCCTGGTCGATGTAGAAGACGTTGGCCATCACCCCCATCACCGTGTCCGACATCCGGTAGGTGGCGATCAGCCCCAGCAGCAGCAGGGCCTGCCAGCGGTAGCGCTGGACGAACTCGCTGATGGGGGTCACCACCGGCGCCATCAGCAGGCGCCCCGGTGCGGAGAAGCAGGCCAGGGTGATCAGCACGAACAGCGTGCCCCGGGGCCAGGCGCCCGAGGCGTAGGCCTTGATGGCCGCCGCCGTGGTCACCAGGATCACGATCAGCACGATCATCGATACGGCCTGGTGCACGAAATCGAAGTTGGGAATCACCTTGCCCCGCGCTGCCGCCAGCAGTTGCCGGCGTTGCTGGCTGAGCAGGTCGCGCACCGGGGCGATCTGGCGGCGCCCCCAGGGCGACAGGCACGCCACCAGGAACAGGAAGTAGAGCAGGGCCCGTGGCCAGGCGCGGTCGAGCATGCCGGTGATCATCGCCGGCAGGGAAATCAGCATCACCAGCAGGATCAGCACCGAGGCGAGCTGGTCCTTGAGGCGGAAGCGCGAGGTGCTGGTCTGCACCTGGGCGTCGATGTGGGGTTCTCGCATCCACAGGCTGGTGATCAGCCCCGGCAGCATCAGCAGCGCGAACACCAGGTAGGTGCTGGCCCAGGCGCCGTATTCATAGGCACCGGCGGTGGAACCGAACCCCTCGGCGAAATACAGGGCGCCCGCCGTGGCGAGCAGGGCCGAGACCCGGTAGCCCAGCATGTAGCTGGCGGCCAGGGCGGCCTGGCGGCTGTCGTCGGCGATTTCCAGGCGGTAGGCATCCACCGCGATGTCCTGGGTGGCCGAGGCGAAGGCCACCACCACCGCGAGGCCGATCAGCCAGGTCAGGTGTGCCTTGGGGTCGGCGAGGGCCATGCCGATCAGGCCGAGTGCAACCAGCGCCTGGGATAGCACCAGCCAGGAACGGCGCCGGCCGAGGCGGCCCAGCAGCGGCAGGCGGAACTGGTCCAGCAGCGGCGACCAGATCCATTTGAAGGCGTAGGCCAGGCCAATGAGGCTGGCGAAGCCGATGGTCTCGCGGGCGACGCCGGCCTCGCGCAACCAGACGGAGAGGGTGGAGAACACCAGCATGTACGGCAGCCCTGCCGCAAAGCCCAGCAGGAGCAGGGCCAGGGTGGCCGGGCTGGCATAGGCGGCCAGGGCGGCGCGCCAGGTTCGGTGGGACATCAGGCGTGAGATCCAGAGGGCACGGGGCGGTCCTTGACGGCGTGCGCGCCGGGGACCGCAACAAAGCGCGCACTCTAACCCTTGGGTGGCATGGGAAGCCAGCCGTGCCGACGCATGTCCACCCGTTCGTTGTGGATGAAGACCCCTTCGGCCCGCAAACGTGCCCGTTGTTCGTCACCGGAGACGGTTCCGGCGGGCAGGCTGAGCCGTCCGCCCGCCGCGATCACGCGGTGCCAGGGCAGGCGGGTGCCTTCCGGCAACTGACCGAGGGTACGGCCCACCCAGCGCGCCGCGCGGCCCAGTCCGGCCATTTCGCCCAGTTGCCCATAGCTGACCACCTTGCCGGGCGGAACCTGGGCCAGCGTGAGGTAGAGGGCTTCGCGACGGGCTTCCGGGCTGGAGAGCCGCAAATCGTCCTGGGCAGGGGGCGTTGACGGGGGCATGGCGGGTTCCGGCGGGCGGTGGCGGCCAGCATAGGGCGGCGCCAGGGGAGGAGCAATGTGGGAGGCGGCGACGGGAACTTGGCGACGATACGTCGGTCAGTCCTTGCTCAGCCGCCGGGCTTGCGGATAATGCCCGGTTTTTCCGCACAGTCCTGAGCCTGCGTATCCGCCATGTTGTCCAGAAAACTCCTTTGCCTGGCCCTTGCTGCCGCTTCGACCTCCACCTTCGCCGACACCGTCTGGATGAAGAACGGTGACCGCCTGACCGGCAAGATCCGCGTCTTCGACGGCGGCAAACTGATGTTGCAGACGGACTACGGCGGTTCCATCCCGCTGGACTGGTCCAAGGTCGCCACCCTGCAGAGCGACCAGGAACTGATGGTCAAGCAGGACGACCTCACCGGCGAGCGCGCCAAGACCCTGATGCCGGCCGAGCCGGGCAAAGTGATCCTGGCCAACGGCGAGGCGCCCAAGACCGTCGAGCTGGCCAGCATCGAACAGATCATGAAGCCCAAGCCCTTCGTCGAGGACCTGACCTGGACCGGCAACGTCGACGTCTCGCTCGACTACAAGCGCGCCGAGAAGGACACCGACGACTACGACGTCGACTTCAAGACCAAGGCCCGTCATGGTCGCTGGCGGCACAACGCCAACGGCGAGTACAACCGCGAATTCCAGAACGAGGTGAAGACCACCGAGAACTGGGAGCTGGAGTACGCCCTCGACCGCTTCATCACCGACAAGTTCTTCTGGCAAGGCCGCGCCGGCTACAAGCGCGACAAGATCGAGGAGCTGCGTCGCCAGCGCACCGTGGGTACCGGCCCCGGCTACCAGTTCTGGGACGACGAGCTGGGCGCCTTCTCCCTGGCCTCCCTGATCAACCGCACCGACTACCAGTACGACACCGGCGAGAAGGACAACTTCTATGCCCTCGGCGTGAAGTGGGACTACAACCGCTACCTGGTGGGCAAGACCGTCGAGTTCTTCACCACCGGCGAAGTGGGCCGCCCGCTGGGCAACGCCGCCGATTACTCCCTGGATGCCGAGGTGGGCCTGCGCTACAAGGTCACCGACTGGGCGTCGCTCAACATGAAGGCCGAGCGCGACCTGGTCAGCGGTGCCGAAGGGGACACCGACCGAACCCGCTACACCGTTGGCTTCGGTATCGGCTGGTAACGCCGACCGGCATGAAAAAGCCCCGCTTCGGCGGGGCTTTTTCGTGGAGCGGGGCGTGCCTTACAGGCGCAGGCCACCGTCCAGTTCCAGCACGCGGCCGGTGAAGTAGTCGTTCTCCAGGATGTAGGCCACCGAGTGGGCGATCTCCATCGGCTTGCCCAGGCGCTTGAGCGGAATGCCGGCGGTCATCTTCTCCAGGGCCTCGGGCTTCATGCTGGCGACCATCTCGGTCTCGATGAAGCCGGGGGCCACGGCGCCGACGCGGATGCCGTAGCGTGCCAGCTCCTTGGCCCACACCACGGTATCGGCCGCCACCCCGGCCTTGGCCGCGGAGTAGTTGGCCTGGCCCATGTTGCCGGCGCGGGAAATGGAGGAAATGTTGACGATGGCGCCTTCGTTCTTCAGCTCGATCATCTTCGCGGCCACTTCGCGGGTGCAGAGGAACACGCCGGTCAGGTTCACGTCGATCACCGCCTGCCACTGGGCCAGGCTCATCTTGGTCAGCTCGCCGTCCTTGACCTTGATGGTCAGGCCGTCGCGCAGGATACCGGCGTTGTTCACCAGGCCGTTGATCGCGCCGAAGTCATCCGCCACCTGGCTGACCAGGTGGGTCACCTGCTCTTCGTTGGCCACGTTGCACAGGTAGGCGCGGGCGTCGCCACCGGCTGCCTTGCAGGCCGCCACGGCCTCGTCCAGGCGCTCCTGGTTGAGGTCGACCAGCGCCAGGCGTGCGCCCTTGGCCGCCAGGTATTCGCCCATGGCCCGGCCCAGGCCCTGGCCGCCGCCGGTGATGATGATGACCTTGTCTTTCAGCTGCATGGTGTAGCCCCTCGAACTGGGAATTATGGATCGCTGTGCCCCGCTGGCAGCCCGGAACCGTTATCCTGAGCGCCCGTCCGTTTACGACGGATTCTCTGCGAGGAGTCAGAAGGTGAGCGTGAAAGCCGCAAAGAATGCCCGAGAATTGCTGCTCAAGGAATACCGGGGCGTGCTCTCGACCCAGTCCAAGGCCATGCCCGGCTACCCCTTCGGATCGGTGGCCCCCTATTGCCTGGACGCCGAGGGGCGGCCGCTCATTCTCATCAGCCGCATCGCCCAGCACACCCACAACCTGCAGAAGGACCCGAAGTGCTCGCTGCTGGTGGGTGAGCGTGGCGCCGATGACATCCAGGCCGTCGGCCGCCTGACCCTGCTGGCGGAGGCGCGCCAGTTGACGGAGCCCGAGGCCATCGCCGCCGCGGGTGCGCGCTACTACCGCTACTTCCCCCAATCCCGTGACTACCACCTGACCCATGATTTCGATTTCTGGGTACTGGAACCGGTGCGTGCCCGTTTCATCGGCGGCTTCGGCGCCATCCACTGGATCGACGAGGTGGCCCTGGCCAACCCCTTCGCCGGGGAAAGCGAGACCGGGATGGTGGAGCACATGAACGCCGACCATCGCAGCGCCATCGACCACTACCTGGCCCTGCGCGGCCTGCCGGCCGATCCGGCGGCCGAACTGGTGGGCATCGACAGCGAAGGCTTCCATGTCCGGCTGGGTCAGAGCATTCACTGGCTGCCCTTCCCAACATCCTGCAACACACCGGGTGCAGTCCGTCAGGCCCTGGTGGCGCTGGCCCGGGCCGACCGCTGGCCGGATGCCGAGGCCCCCGACGCTTGAATTCGCCGGAGGCCGGCTTCATGTAGCTGTCTTACCGGAAGCCGTTCTTCCGCGAAGGAAACTTTCATGCGTGTCTTTGCGTTCCTCTTCCTGCTGTTCCCGCTCATCGAGCTGGCCGTCCTGATCAAGGTCGGCAGCGTCATCGGCGTCTTCCCGACCCTGCTGCTGCTGGTGGCCACCGCCTTGCTGGGCAGCTTCATGCTGCGCATCGCCGGCGTCGCCACCGCCTGGCGCGCCCGTGAGCGGCTGGCCCGGGGCGAACTGCCGGAGCAGGAGATGCTCGAGGGATTGATGATCGCGGTCGGCGGCGGCCTGCTGCTGCTCCCCGGCTTCATCAGCGACCTCTTCGGGCTGGTCTGCATCATCCCCTTCACACGTCGCCTGATCATCCGTCGTGTCCTGCAGCGTGCCGCTCGACAAGCCGAACGCCAGCGGGCCTTCTCCGACGACCCGCTGGCGCGCAATCAGCCGCGCCATAACGTCATCGAAGGCGAATACGAGCGTCGCGACGACTGATTCCGCCCCGTTATCGGGCGGCCCGAGGAATTTTTTTCGGGTGCCCCTTGAAATGCCGCCAGGCGACCCTATCTATCCGACACCGCAAGGTTACTGCCCCCAGGGGCAGTTCAGACTTCCGCAGCGTGCCTGGCACGCTGCTGCCGGCACCGCCGGCTTTTGCTAACCCGCCGGTGATTTTCACCGGCGCCGGAAAACACTGATTGGGAGAGTTAGACCATGAAGCTTCGTCCCCTGCATGACCGCGTCGTGATCCGTCGCAGCGAAGAAGAAACCAAGACCGCTGGCGGCATCGTGCTGCCGGGCTCGGCTGCCGAGAAGCCGAACCGCGGCGAAGTGGTTGCTGTCGGTACCGGTCGCGTGCTGGACAACGGCGAAGTCCGTCCCCTGGCTGTGAAGGTCGGTGACCAGGTTGTGTTCGGCCCTTACTCCGGCAGCAACACCGTGAAAGTCGATGGTGAAGACCTGCTGGTCATGGGCGAGAACGAAATCCTCGCTGTCATCGAAGCCTGAACCCGACCCCTTTCCCACTTAGAGATTCGAGGAAGACAACATGGCTGCTAAAGACGTCAAATTCGGCGATGCCGCTCGCAAGAAACTGCTCGTAGGCGTTAACACCCTGGCTGATGCCGTTAAAGCCACCCTCGGCCCGAAAGGCCGCAACGTGGTCCTGGAGCGCAGCTTCGGTGCTCCGCTGATCACCAAGGACGGCGTTTCCGTCGCCAAGGAAATCGAGCTGAAGGACCGCATCGAGAACATCGGCGCCCAGCTGGTGAAAGACGTGGCCTCCAAGGCCAACGACGCTGCCGGTGACGGCACCACCACCGCCACCGTTCTGGCCCAGGCCATCGTCACCGAAGGCCTGAAAGCCGTCGCTGCCGGCCTGAACCCGATGGACCTGAAGCGCGGTATCGACAAGGCCACCACCGCCATCGTTGCCGAGCTGAAGAACCTGTCCAAGCCGTGCACCGACACCAAGGCCATCGCCCAGGTCGGCACCATCTCCGCCAACTCCGACGACTCCATCGGCAACATCATTGCCGAAGCCATGGAGAAAGTAGGCAAGGAAGGCGTGATCACCGTTGAAGAAGGCTCGGGCCTGGAAAACGAACTGTCCGTCGTGGAAGGCATGCAGTTCGACCGTGGCTACCTGTCCCCCTACTTCATCAACAAGCCGGACACCATGGTGGCCGAGCTCGACGGCCCGTTGCTGCTGCTGGTCGACAAGAAGATCTCCAACATCCGCGAACTGCTGCCGGTTCTGGAAGCCGTTGCCAAGTCCGGCCGTCCGCTGCTGATCGTGGCTGAAGACGTCGAAGGCGAAGCCCTGGCTACCCTGGTCGTCAACAACATGCGCGGCATCGTCAAGGTTGCTGCCGTCAAGGCCCCGGGCTTCGGCGACCGCCGCAAGGCCATGCTGCAGGACATCGCCATCCTGACCGGCGGTACCGTCATCTCCGAAGAAGTCGGCCTGTCCCTGGAAAGCGCCACCCTGGAGCACCTGGGCAACGCCAAGCGCGTCGTCCTGAGCAAGGAAAACACCACCATCATCGACGGCGCTGGCGCCCAGGCTGACATCGAAGCCCGCGTTGCCCAGATCCGCAAGCAAGTCGAGGAAACCTCCTCCGACTACGACAAGGAGAAGCTGCAAGAGCGTCTGGCCAAGCTGGCCGGCGGTGTTGCCGTGATCAAGGTCGGTGCGGCTACCGAAGTCGAGATGAAAGAGAAGAAGGCCCGCGTGGAAGACGCCCTGCACGCCACCCGTGCTGCAGTGGAAGAAGGCGTGGTTCCTGGCGGTGGCGTGGCACTGGTTCGTGCCCTGTCCTCCATCAAGGACCTGACCGGTGCCAACGAAGAGCAGACCGCGGGTATCAACATCCTGCGTCGCGCTGTCGAGGCTCCGCTGCGCCAGATCGTCACCAACGCCGGTGACGAGGCTTCCGTGGTTCTGGACAAGGTCAAGCAGGGTTCCGGCAACTACGGCTACGACGCTGCCACCGGCCAGTACGGCGACATGATCGAGTTCGGCATCATCGACCCGGCCAAGGTCACCCGTACCGCGCTGCAGGCTGCTGCCTCCATCGCCGGCCTGATGATCACCACCGAAGCCATCGTGGCTGACCTGCCGGAAGACAAGCCGGCTCCGGCCATGCCCGACATGGGCGGCATGGGCGGCATGGGCGGCATGATGTAAGCCACCCCAGCTCACGCTGATCGAAAAGCCCCGCCTTGTGCGGGGCTTTTCTTTTCGGGGCGCCCAACCAGGCCCCTGCGCCGACCGAGATGCCCCGCAACGTGGCTCTGCGCTTCCCAACCCAGGCTGCTCTCGCCAGAATGAGCGCCATTCCCGGAACCTGCGTCCCGGCCGTGGTCAAAGGCCGGCGCCGCGACGTGCGGGCAACCTGTTCGAGGAGGGGGCAATGCGCATCCTGCTGGTAGAAGACAACAAGGACATCCTGGCCAACATGGCCGATTACCTGGAGCTCAAGGGCTACACGGTGGACTGTGCCCAGGATGGCCTGTCCGGCCTGCACCTGGCGGCCAACGGGCATTTCGACCTGATCGTGCTGGACGTGATGCTCCCCGGCCTCGACGGCAACAGCCTGTGCCAGCGCCTGCGGGAAGAGGCCCGCCTGGACACCCCGGTGATCATGCTCACCGCCCGTGATGCCCTGGACGACCGCCTGCAGGGCTTCCGCTCCGGTGCCGACGACTACCTGGTCAAGCCCTTCGCCCTGTCCGAGCTGGCGGCCCGCATCGAGGCCGTCCTGCGGCGCAGCCGGGGCGGCGGCAAGCGTGCCCTGCAGGTGGGCGACCTGCACTACGACCTCGACACCCTGGAGGTCAGCCGGGGTGGCAAGCCGCTCAAGCTCAACCCCATCGGCCTCAAGCTGCTGGCGGTGCTGATGCAGAAGAGCCCGCACCTGGTGCGCCGCGAAGTGCTGGAAGAGGCCCTGTGGGGCGACGACTGCCCCGACAGCGATGCCCTGCGCAGCCACATCCACCAACTGCGCCAGGTGATCGACAAGCCCTTCGGCAAGCCCCTGCTGCACACCCTGCACGGCCTCGGCTACCGGCTCTCGGAGTCGATCGATGGAGTTTAGGCAGAGCCTCGCCCGCCGCATCGTCATCGCCTTCACCCTGATGACCGTGTTGGTGGGCGGCACCTTCTCCCTGGGCATCATCGAAGTGGTGCACGTGATCGAGGAGCAGCTGATCTCCCGCGACCTGAGCAACGAACTGGATCGCGTGCTGGAGCAGAACATCTACCAGGGGCGCCCGCCGATCCTGGACAGCGACACCCGTTTCTACATGGATGATGGCGGCCACAACCGCTACTCCATGCCCGAGTCCTACCGTGAGCTGAGGGACGGTTTCCACGAGATCTTCGAGGGGGCGCTGTCCTACCACGCCCTGGTGCGGGATGTGCACGGGCGCCGCTACATGCTGCTGCAGGACCAGAGCGACTTCGAAGACCGCGAGCGCGTGCTCTACGGCGTGGTGCTGGTGGGCTTCGTGCTCAGCGTGCTGCTCTCCGCCGTGCTCGGCTGGCTGCTGGCGCGCAAGGTCATCGAGCCCGTGGTGCGCCTGGCCCGCCAGGTCCGCCACCGCGACCAGTTGCTCGGGCTCGCGCCGCCACTGGCGCCGGACTACGCCACCGACGAGGTGGGTCAACTCGCCCAGGCGTTCGACGACACCCTGGGCCGTCTGCACCAGGTGCTGACCCGCGAGCGCCTATTCACCAGCGACGTCAGCCACGAACTGCGTACCCCGCTGATGGTGATGGCCTCCTCCTGCGAGTTGCTGGAGGAGAACCGCAGCCTCGACGGTCGTGCCCAGGCCCAGGTGGAGCGTATCGCCCGTGCCAGCGAGGAGATGCGCGACCTGGTGCAGACCTTCCTGATGCTCGCCCGCGCGCGCCAGGAGGAGGTCAGCCTCGGGCCCCAGGCCAGCCTGCGGGAAGTGGCCGATGAGCTGGATGCCCTGTGGCGGCCCGCCATCGAGGACAAGGGCCTGGCCTTCACCTACCTGCCCGGCGAGGCGGCCAGCGAGGTGCGCTATAACGCCGCCTTCCTGCGCTCGGTCATGGGCAACCTGCTGCGCAACGCGCTGCACTACACCGACAGCGGCAGCATCCGCCTCGAGCTCTCCGGTGCCGCCTTCGTGGTGCAGGACACCGGCGTCGGCATCCCCGAGGAAGACCGCGAAGCGATGTTCCAGCCCTTCGTCCGCGGCGGCGCCAAGCGGGGCGACGGCCTGGGGCTCGGCCTCTCGCTGGTGCAGCGGATCTGCGACAACCAGGGCTGGAGCATCGCTCTCACCGCCGTGGAGCCCAATGGCTGCCGCTTCGAGGTCGTGCTCGGCAAGCGCCCGACCTGAATTGACGCTTTTTTCACCTTCGCTTGATCTCCCCTTGACCCCCATCCGCGTAGCGTACTGACGCGCGGATGGGGGTGGCAGGGAACCTCTAACTGAAACAATTGTCTGCCAGCCTCTGCCGTTGATTTTCTGCGGCGGTGTGCCGAGCACCCCGGACCCGAAGGACCGTTCGTCACTCCAGGTCACGGCCACCGCCAGGTGTTCTACGTTTAAGTCACAGCGTTTGGCAGCGCTATCAAGGGGTTGCGATCATGAAATTAGAAATCACGCGAGCTTTGTTCCTCGCCGGTGCCCTGGGAGTCGCCTCTGCGGCGGCAGCGGCCTGGCACGAGCCATCGCCCTCGGTAGTCAGTTCCAACGGTCTCGGCTACTGCCCGGTACCGCCCAACGCCCGCCACAAGCCCCTGGCCAGGCCCGACGATAACCTCCTGCTGCTGATGTACGGCCTGACCCAAGGGCTGCGCGGCCAGTCCTGATCGTCGCCACACCGCTCCTCCCTCACCACGGGGAGGAGCCCGTCAACACCCTCCCTCCTTCTGCTCCCATCGCCATTCCTCGATTCCCTGCTTCAATACCCTGCTAGCGGTACGGCCTTTGCAGCATCGTCCGCTACGAGCCGACGAGCGCAGGGATGCCTCTGTGCAACTCCCGGACTAGAGACGCTGCCGCCCATCCAGGCGATGCGATTCGGGGCTTGTCGTCGTGAAAGGGGTTACCCCGTGCACGGTCCTGTTACCGCAGGCGACACAAAAAGGGCAGGAATCATTCGCCCACTCGGACGGTCTCGATCAGAACGATGACCTGGAATTCACCAGGCGACGAACGGAGGGGTACCTGATGGCGGCAGGCGTGATGACGTTGACGAGGGCCATGGATGACCGGTTCGAACAGTTCTGGGACTGGCGAGGCGAATGGGTCGAGCCGCCGAACCTGAGGCGCGGCGGCGAGAGCGGGGTGGAGCGGGTGCGCCGCGACGACGGTGTGCTGCTCTACTGCAAGCGCCAGTGCGGCCACCTCTACCGCAGCCTGTTGCACCCCTTCGGGCGTCCGACGGTGCTGCGCGAGCGGGATGCCATCCGTGCCTTCGAGCGCCTGGGCGTGCGCGTGCCACGGCTCGTCTACTGCGGTGCCCGGCGTGGCGGGGACGCTGGTTGGCAGGCCCTGCTGGTGACCGAGGCACTGGATGGCTTCATCGATTTCGAATGCTGGTACGCCTCCCTGGCGGGGCGGCCGGATACCGAGGATGAAAGTGCCCGGGTGCTGGACCAGATCGCCACGGTCCTGGCCCGGTTGCACCGGGGTGGCTGGCAACATGGCTGCCTGTACCCCAAGCACATCTTCATCCGTCTCGGGGAAGGGCAGGGCGCCACGCCGGAAATTGCCCTGCTCGACCTGGAGAAGAGCCGTCGCCGCTTCGCCCAGGCGCGCGCGGCATTCAATGACGTCGGCAAGATCAAGCGCCACTCCGTCATCAGCGAGGCGGACTGGGCCCACCTGCTGACTGCCTACGAACGCGCCTTCGGCCACCGCGTAGAGGCCCTGCACCGGCTTTGAGCAGCCCCGAACGAAAAAGGCCCCGCATCTGCGGGGCCTTCTCGTTCTACGTGCCTCAGTGGCTCGAGACGGGCTCGGCCTGGGGCTGGTGCTGCGGATCCTTGCGCGTCAGCAGCGTGTAGACGCACGGCAGGACGAACAGGGTGAACAGCGTGCCGATGGACATGCCGGTGGCGATCACCAGGCCGATGTCGAAGCGGCTCACCGCGCCCGCACCCGTGGCGAGGATCAGCGGCACCATGCCGAACACCATCGCCGCCGTGGTCATCAGCACCGGACGCAGGCGGATCGACGCCGCTTCCTCCACGGCTTCGCGCGGGGACAGGCCCTTCTCGCGACGCAGCTGGTTGGCGAACTCCACGATCAGGATGCCGTGCTTGCTGATCAGGCCGATCAGCGTCACCAGGCCCACCTGGGTGTAGATGTTCATGCTGGAGATGCCGAGGAACAGCGGGATCAGCGCCCCGCAGATGGACAGCGGCACCGTCACCAGGATCACCAGCGGGTCGCGGAAGCTCTCGAACTGCGCAGCCAGCACCAGGAAGATGATCGCCAGTGCCAGGCCGAAGGTGACGTACAGCGCGCTGCCTTCCTGGACGTACTGGCGCGAGGCGCCGGCGTAGTCGAAGGCGAAGCCGCGCGGGGCCTCCTCGCGGGCGATCTGGGTCACTGTCTCCACCGCATCGCCCATGCTCACCACCGGGAAGCCCTCGATGATCGCCGAGTTCAGCTGCTGGAACTGCTTGAGCTTGGTCGGGCGGGCGGTGTCATGCACGCTGATCAGCGTCGACAGGGGCACCATGGTGCCGCTCTCGCTCTTCACGTAGTAATTGTTCAGCCAGCCCGGGTTGTCGCGGTAGGCCCGCTCCACCTGGGCGATCACCTTGTAGCTGCGGCCGTCGATGGTGAAGCGGTTGATCTCGCCTTCGCCCAGCAGCAGGGCCAGGGTCGAACCCAGGTCCTGCATGGAGACGCCCATCTGCGCGGCCTTCTGCCGGTCGATGTCCACCACCACCTCGGGTTTGTCGAACGCCAGGTCGATGTTCAGGAAAGCGAACTTCCCGGACTCCTCGGCGCGCTTCTTGATGCGCTCGGTCACCTGCAGCAGCGACTCGTAGTCGTTGGGGGTGTTGACCACGAACTGGAACGGCAGGCCCTCGCCGGTACCCGGCAGGGACGGCAGGTTGAAGCCGAAGATCTGCAGGCCGGGGATCTTGTCCAGCTTGGCCTGGACCTGCGGCAGCAGCTCCATCTGGGTACGCTCGCGCTCGTCCCAGGGTTTGAGCAGGAAGCCGCCGATACCCGCCTGTACGCCGTCGAAACCGTTGATCTGGAACGACGAGTAGTACTCGGGGAAGGACTTGAACAGGTCCACGAACTGCGCCGAGTAGGCGTTCAGGTAGTCCAGGTTGGTCGGCTGCGGTGCCTTGGCCATGAGGAACACGATGCCCTGGTCCTCGTCGGGGGCCAGTTCGCTCTTGGTGAACATCATCAGCACCGGGATCAGGCAGAACACCAGCACGGCGAACACCACCACCACTGGGCGGGTGTTGAGGGTGCCGTGCAGGGCGCGCTGGTAGCGGTGCTTGAGGCGCTCGAAGATCAGGTCCAGCCGGTGGGCCAGGCCGCTCGGGTTCTCCTCGTGGCGCAGCAGCTTGGAGCACATCATCGGCGACAGCGTCAGGGCGACGATGCCGGAGATGATCACCGCGCCCGCCAGGGTCAGGGCGAACTCGCGGAACAGCGCACCGGTCAGGCCTTCGAGGAAGCCGATGGGGGCGTACACCGCCGCCAGGGTGATGGTCATGGAGATGACCGGCACGGCGATCTCGCGGGCACCCTCGATGGCGGCATCGAAGGGCGTCTTGCCCTCCTCGATGTGCCGGTGGATGTTCTCCACCACCACGATGGCGTCGTCCACCACCAGGCCGATGGCGAGCACCATGGCCAGCAGGGTCAGCAGGTTGATGGAGTAGCCCATCAGCTGCATGAAGAACAGCACGCCGATCATCGACAGCGGGATGGTGATCACCGGGATCAGCACCGAGCGGAAGGCGCCGAGGAACAGGAACACGACCACGATGACGATCAGCACCGCCTCGCCGAGGGTCTTCACCACCTCGTCGATGGAGGCCTGGATGAAGCGGGTGGCGTCGTAGGCGATGGACACCTTCAGGTTCGGCGGCAGCTGCGCTTCCAGCTCGGGCATGATCGCGCGCACGTGCTTGATCACGTCCAGCGGGTTGGCGCTGGGGGTGCCCTTGATGCCGATGTACACCGAGGGGATGCCGTCGAAGGAACTGATGGAATCGTAGTTCTCTGCACCCATCTCGACACGGGCGATGTCACGTACCAGCACGCGGCTGTCACCCACGGTCTTCACCGGGATGGCGGCGAAGGCCTCGGGAGACTTCAGGTCGGTGGTGGCGTTGATGCTGGTCACCACGTACTCGCCCTTCACCTGGCCGGCGGCCGAGAGGAAGTTGTACTTGCGCACCGCATCGCTCACGTCGGTGGCGGTGACCCCGTAGGCGGCCATCTTCACCGGGTCCAGCCACAGGCGCATGGCGAAGACCTGGTTGCCGAGGATCTCCGCCTCCGCCATACCCGGCAGGGTCGCCAGCTTGGGCTGGATGACCCGCGACAGGTAGTCGGTGATCTGCGGGTTGGACAGCTCGTCGCTGTAGAAGCTGATGTACATCAGCGCCGAGGCGTCGGCCGACTCCTTGGACAGCACGGGGTCTTCGGCGTCCTGAGGCAGCTGGTTCTTCACCTCGTTGGCCTTGGCCAGCAGCTCGGTGAACAACCGGTCCGAGTTGGCGCCGATGCGCGCGTAGATCGAGATGACCGACATGTTCTGCTGGCTCGACGACGTCATGTAGTCGATGCCTTCGGCACTCGCCAGGCTCTGCTGCAGCGGCTGGGTGATGTAGCCCTGGATGGTCTCGGCGTTGGCCCCCGGGTAGGCGGTGGTCACCGTGATCAGGGCGTTCTCCATCTGCGGGTACTGGCGGATGACCAGCTTGCTGAACGCCTGGAAACCGAGCAGGACGATGAGCAGGCTGACCACGGTCGCCAGGACCGGTCGACGGATGAAGGGATCTGTGAAAGCCATATGCGATTCCTTGGCGCCGCCTTATTGGGCAGCGCTGGCTTGATCTTCCGTTTTGGGGGCGAGGACCGGGTCGTCCACCACCGCGACGTGGGAGCCGTTGTCCAGCTTCAGCTGGCCGGAGGTGACCACCTGCTCACCGGTCTTGAGGCCCTTTAGCACCACCACCTGGCTGTCGCGGCGCTCGCCGGTCTCGACGAAGCGGCGCTCGACCACCAGGTAGGGTTCGCCCTTGTCGTCCTTCTGCTCCTGGCCATCCTCGCCCTTCTTCGGCGCAATGACGTACACGGAGTTGCCGTACAGGGTGTAGGTGATGGCGGTCTCCGGGACCACCACGCGTTGCTCTTCACCCGGCAGCAGCACGTCGAGGTTGGCGAACATGCCCGGCAGCAGCTTGTTGTCGGGGTTCTTCAACACGGCGCGGACCTGCAGGTTGCGGGTGGTGTCCTCGACCTTCGGGTTGATCGCCGAGATGGTGCCTTCGAACACCTCGCCCGGGTACGCCGCCACGCTCACCCGCACGCGCTGTTCCAGGGCCAGCTTGGGCACGGCCTGCTCGGGCAGGAAGAAGTCCACATAGAGGTTGTCCAGGTCCTGCAGGGTGGCGATGGTGGTGCCGGAGGAGAGGAAGTCACCCACGTCCACCTTGCGGATGCCGATGGTGCCGCCGAACGGCGCGAGGATGCGCTTCTTGTCCAGCGTCGCCTTCAACTGGGCCACCGAGGCGTTGGCCTTCTGCAGTTCGGAGGACAGGCGGTCGAACTCGCTCTTGGAGATGTTCTGCCGGTTGACCAGGCTGCGGCCGCGCTCGAATTCGACGCGGGCCAGGGACAGGGTCGCCTCGGCGGTGGCCAGGCTGGCCTTCTCCACGTCGCTGTCCATCTGGATCAGCGGTTGGCCCTGGCGCACCTTCTCGCCGGAGCGGAACAGCACGTCCTGCACGGTGCCGGAGACCTCGACGGTCAGGTCGACGCCCTGGAAGGCCTTGAGCGAGCCAATCGCCGGCAGGCGCTCCTGCCACGGACGCTGTTCGGCCAGGGCGGCCGACACGCTGATGGCCGGTTTGGGCGCGGTGAACATCGCGATCTGTTGCTTGATGGAGAAGGCTTTGTAGGCGGCAAGGGCGAGCACCACGAGGATGACCGCGCCGAGCATGATGAGCATGCGGCGGAGCAACATATTCCGGTTCCTTGGCAAGGCAGAGTCGGGCCTGGGAATAGGCGAGGCGTGCACCTTATTCCTACCGGCGGGGGCAAGTCAAAGCCCCGGAATTGCAAAAGATTGCGCTTGGCGGGCGGTTTGCTGGCTGCTGTTCATGATCGGCGAGGATCGCCGAATATCGCGGATTTTATTTTGGCCGGTCGGCCGGCGCCGAACAGGCGAGGGGGAGGGGAAGGCACATCCCTGTGCCGGGAGAATCAGGCGCTGAAGCGGCGGGTGACGTCGTTCAGTTCGCCCGAGAGGCCATGCAGCCGCTGGCTGGCGCCTTCGGTGCGTTGCACGTTCTCGTTGTTGGTGTTGGCGATGGCGGTGATCTCGGTGAGGTTGCGGGAGATGTCCTCGGCCACCGAGGTCTGCTCCTCGGCTGCGGTGGCGATCTGCCGGTTCATGTCGCGGATCGCCTCCACGGCTTCGGTGATGCGCTGCAGCATCGCACCGGCCTCGGTGACCTGGGTGACGCTCTGCTCGCTGCGGTTCTGGCCGTTCTCGATGGCGCGCACCGCGTTCACCGCGCCGGTCTGCACCGTGTCGATGATCTGGTGGATCTCGGCGGTGGATTCGGCGGTGCGCTGGGCCAGGGTGCGGACCTCATCGGCCACCACCGCGAAGCCACGGCCCTGCTCGCCGGCGCGGGCAGCCTCGATGGCGGCATTGAGGGCCAGCAGGTTGGTCTGCTCGGCGATGCCACGGATCACTTCCAGCACCTTGCTGATGCGCCCGCTGTCGCTTTCCAGGCGACGGATCACCTCGGCGGTGGAGGCGATCTCGCCGCGCATGCCGGTGATGCTCTGGATGGTTGCCTGCATCACCCGCTCGCCCTGCTGGGCGGAGGTGTCGGCCTGGTCGGCAGCGCCGGCGGCCTCGGCGGCATGGCGCGCCACCTCCTGGGCGGTGGCGGACATCTCGTGCATCGCCGTGGCCACCTGGTCGGTGCGGGAGAACTGCTCGCGCACGCCCTGGGCCATCAGCACGGCGATGGCGTTGAGCTCGCCGCTGGCGTTGTCCAGCTCGCTGGTGCTGTGCTTCAGCCGGTTGAAGGTGTCGGCGAGGAAGTCCCGCAGCACGTTCGCCGAATTGGCCAGGCTACCCAGCTCATCCTTGCGGCTGCTGTCGACGCGCTCGCCGAAGTTGCCCTGGCTCAGGCGGGCGATGTGCTCGATGAGGGTTCGGATCGGCGCGATCAGGCGGCGGTTGATCAGCCACAGGGCCAGCACGCCGATCACCAGGCTGGACAGCAGCATGGTCACCAGGCCGCCAGTCACGGTAGCGCCGGCACTGGCGCTGATCTCGGCCGATTGCTGAATGCCGCGTTCATGCAGCTGGGTGACCAGGGCGGTCATCTGGTCGCTGGCGGCGCGGTCGATGCCCTGCACCGCCTTGTCGCCGGCGGTCGGGTCGGCCCCGGCGGCAAGGAAGGCCTCGCGGCCCTTGCGGTAGGCCGCGCCCAGGCTCTGGTGCTCGGTGCGCAGGCGCTCCACCTGGGTCTGCAGGTCGCGGTCGCCCATGTCGCGGGCTTCATTGACCAGCTTGCCGAGGATGTCCTGGACCTTGCGTTCCTGGTCCTCGAACTGGCCCCAGTACTTGGCCAGGGCGGCCGGGTCCTTGCCGCGCAGCAGCACGTTCTTCCATTCCTGGACCTGGCCTTTGAATTCGACGTTGGCGCTGTCGACGAGGCCGGACGCTTCCAGCGTGCCACCTACGAGATTGCGATAGGACTGGATACCACCAGACAGTGAATTGAAGCAGGCAAGCGCGACCACCAGGATCAGCAGCAGGCTGCCACCCAACAGCGCGAGGAGCTGGCCTCGCAGGGAGTTTTGCAGGGACATGGAAGAACGCCTCAGGGAGGAGGAAGGGAAGTGCAGACAAAGTATAGGTCGGCCGCCATGACCGAGGCGTTAGCAGGCTGTTGAAAAACTAACTGCGTTGCCGCTGCGGCGTTGAAAACGCCCTCAAAATGCTCATTTACCGTACGTAAACTGCGCTTTTTCGGGCGTTTTCGCCTTGCATCGGCTGCCTCGTCCACGTTTTTCAACGGCCTGTTGAATCATGGCGACGAAATGCTCGGGTTTCACGCCAGGTGCAGGTGGTTGTCCCAGAGCCCGGCGGGCAATTGCAGCGGTGTGGCGGTGGGGGTGGCCTGGCGGCAGTCGTAGAGGCGGCAGCGCCCCTGGCCGGAGGTGACGACGAAGCCGTCCTTCACCGCGCCCACGCCGGCGCAGTCGGGCAGCGGGGCGTCCAGGCGCAGGGCGCCGCTGTCCAGGTCCCAGATGAAGAAGCGATTGCCGCGTGGGGCGGTCAGGGCCACCAGGCGCAGTTCGTCGTGCACCGCCACGCTGGCGGTGTACTGGGCCATGGCCAGGCGCTGTTCGTCCGCCACGGGGAATGCGACGAACGGCTGGCCAGGGCGCTTGATGGCCAGCAGGTCGGCGTGGTCCCCGCCATCGCCCATGTACTGCTGGCCTGCCACCACGGTGCCGTCGGCGGCGACGGCCAGGTGGCGGATGCTGTTCATCTGCTGCGGCAGGGTCTCGCGGCTGATCAGGCTGCCGTCGCGGCGCATCAGCACCAGGCTCGGCTCCATGGCGTCGAGGTTCATTTCCTTGCGGCTTTCCGCTTCGGTGCGGATACCGCCGTTGGCCACCACGAAGGTCTCGCCATCCGGCATCCAGGACACCTGGTGCGGGCCGAGGCCGTGGGTGGACAGCTCGCCCTGGAAGCTCAGCTGGCGGTCGGCGTAGGCGTAGACGCCCAGCACGCCGCGGCCAGGGTCGCGGGTGTCGTTGTCGGTGACGTACAGCCACTCGCCGCTCTTGTGGAACACGCCGTGGCCATAGAAGTGCCGGTCCGGCTGCGAGCGCAGGGTCTGCAGCAGGCGGCCGTCCTCCAGGTCGATCAGGTAGCTCTCGGTGCCCGGGCGACGGGCGACGAACAGGGCCACCGCTTCGCTGGGGTGCTGGACGATGTCGTGGCAGCGCTGGGCGACCCGGGTGGCGAACACCTGGGTGCCGTCCAGGCGGTAGCCCACGGCGTAATGGCCGCCGTCGGCATCGTCACGGGCAGAGAGCAGCAGGGGCTCGCGCCCCTTGCGATTGAGCGACCAGCCGCCCAGCGTCACCGCGCCGAGCAGCAGGCTGCCGAGTGCGACCACCTGGCGGCGCAGCATGTCAGTCACCATCGTTGGCGTTGAAGCCCAGTTGTACGTTGAGGACGCGGGCCAGCTCGTTGGAATGCAGGCGGTGCACCACGTCCAGGCTGGCGTAGAAGACGCCCAATTGCTTGAGGCCCTCTTCGCTCTCCAGCAGCTTGCTCAGTGGCGGCTGCAGTGCGTCGAGCTTGCTGCGGGCGTCGGCATAGGCGGCGTCGATCTGCTCGGCCAGTGCCTTCTGGTCGCTGCCCAGCAGGCTGCGCAGGCCCTGGCCGTCGACGCCCTTCCACAGTTGCTCGGCGCTGAGCAGGCTGGCACCAAGGCTGGCCAGGGAGGTGTCGCTGCGCCAACCGTCGGCCTGGTAGGGCTGGGGCACGCCCTTGCTCATGCGGCCCATGGGGGTGCCAAGCTTCTTCTTCAGGGTGTCGAGGGCAGTCACCTGCACGCGCAGCAGCTCCGAGATGGCCTCGTGGGAGTCGGCGTAGCGGGTGTTGGGGAACTTGGTCAGCTGTTCCAGCATGCCGTCCTTCTTGTTCCAGCTCGCAAGGATTTCCTCGGCCAGGGCCTTCTGGCGTTCGCCGATGGCTTCCAGCAGCGGGCAGTAGCGGGCTTTCTGCTCGGCATCGGCCAGGTCCAGGCCGCTGTCGAAGAGGATGTATTCGTAGGCGGACAGGCCCTGCACCACCACGCTGGACTTGCCCAGCCCTTCGGCGTCGATCTGCGGCTTGGCGTTGACCAGTTGCTCCACCTGGCGGCCCACCAGGTTCTTCTTGTCCGGCCAGAACTGCACCTGCCAGGCACGGTTGCCTTCGGCCAGCGGGCCGACCATCAGCGGCTGCAGCTCGGCCCAGGCCTTCTGGGCGACGAGGAAGTCGGCACGGGCCTTGGCCAGGTCCTCCTTGCCGGAGCAGAACGCCAGGGCGCTGGCGGCCAGGGCACGGTCGGCTTCCACCCAGCGGCTGTAGGTGGGCAGGATCACCTGCTTGGCCAGCGCGGACGTAGCCTGGGCTTGCGGGTCCTGGGGGGCGCAGGCGCCGAGGGCAAGGGCGGCGAGGCTGGTGAAGAGCAGTTTGGGGCGGAACATGCAGGGCTCCTTACAAGGAATTCAGGAATGCCAGCAGCGCGGCTCGCTGCCCGGCGTCGTAGCGCATGACGGTCTGTTTCGCCGCCTCGGCCTCGCCACCGTGCCAGAGGATGGCCTCCAGCAGGTTACGGGCGCGCCCATCGTGAAGGAAGCGGGTGTGGCCATTGACCACCTCGGTGAGGCCGATGCCCCACAGCGGCGGTGTGCGCCAGTCGCGGCCGCTGGCCTGGAACTCGGGGCGGCCGTCGGCCAGGCCCTCGCCCATGTCGTGCAGCAGCAGGTCGGTATAGGGGCGGATCAACTGGTTGGCCAGCTCCGGTTCGGCGGCATCGGCCCGGGTGGTGAAGCTCGGGGTGTGGCAGCCCTGGCAGCCGGCCTGGTGGAACAGGCCCTTGCCGTCCAGCACCTGCGGGTCGTTGACCCCACGCCGCGAGGGCACGGCGAGGTTGCGGCTGTAGAACAGCACCAGGCGCAGGATGTTGTCGCTGACCTCGGGCTCGCCGCCGTTCACGGCATTCAGGCAGTCCACCTGGGTGGGCGTGCAGTCGTCGTGGGGCAGCAGGCTGGTGGTCAGGCCCATGTCGCCGGAGAAGGCGTGGGCGTTCTGCTGGTTCAGGCTGGGCTGGCCGGCCTTCCAGCCGAAGCGGCCGAGCACGGTCTTGCCGGCGGCGTCGTCCCAGACCTGGTTGGGGCGGCCGACGATGCCAGGGCCCTTGGCCTCGGACGGGCCGGCATTGGCCAGGATGGCCTCCTCGGGAATGGCCTCCAGCAGGCCCAGGCCGATCATCGGCGGAGCGACCCGCGCGGAGAACATCGTCTGCGGGTGCATGGGGCCGTAGCCCAGCTGGGTGATCTCCAGGGTCGGCCTCTGCAGTTCCACCACGGTGCCGTCGCCCAGGGTGACGTTGAGCGGCTCGTAGCGCATGCGCACCTTGCCTTCCGGCGCGACGCCGGGGATGGCGACGTCCTGCAGCTGTCCGCCGTACACCGGCTCGGGCACCACGCCCAGGCGCTCCAGCATCTGCCGGTGCTCGGCCTTGGCTTCGGCGGGGATGGACAGGCGCACCAGCATCGACACGGCGTTGTCGCCGCGAACGCCCGGCGGATGACCGCGGCCGTCCTTCACGTGGCAGTTCTGGCAGGCGTTGGTGTTGAACAGCGGGCCCAGACCATCCCTCGCAGTGGTGGAGGATGGGGCGATCACCCAGGGGTTGCGGAAGAAGCTGTTGCCGACGTTGAAGTCCAGCCGGCGGCTCGGCGTGAGGTTGCCGGAGGCCTGGGAGAAGGCGTTGCGGTCATGCAGGTTGATGGTCGCGGCACCGCCTGAAAGCTGCTCGCCGGGTTCGGCCTGGGTGAAGCGGGGGGGCTTGTCGCAACCGGCCAGGGCAACGGCCAGCAACAGCGGCGACAGGTGGCGGAGGGCCGACGATACGGGCATTGGCGGGTCCGGCTGGGGAAAACAGGCGGGCAATGTTAGCAGGCGAACGGCTATTAAATAAGAGGGATTTGCGTTCGTGATAGCGGGTCCGGCTGGCCGCTGCGGAGCGGGTGGAACCCAGGCGTGACGTGCCTTCCAGCGAGACGAGAGGCGGATTTCCGGGCATGAAAAAAGCGGATGCGGCGATGGGCCGCATCCGCTTTACGGGACGCGCGGACGAGTCGATCAGAACTCGTGGTCGGCGTTGTCCGGCTTCAGGTCGCTGATGCCCAGCTTGCTGGCGGCCTGCTCGATGGCGCCGGTCTGCTTGACCAGGGCGGCGATGGCGTCACGCACCACCTGGTTGCCTTCGGCGTTGTCCGGGGCGATCAGCTGGTCGAAGTGCTCGCCCTTGTTGGCGCGGTCCACCAGGACCTGCAGCTTGGCCTCGGTGGCCTCCAGGTCGGCCTTCAGGGTGGCGTCGGCCTGGGCATCGGCCTTGGCGACCAGGGAGGACAGGCTCGGGCCGGTCAGGGTGGTGCCGTCGACCTTCTTGTACTCGCCCAGGTAGACGTTGCGGATGCCCTTGCCGTTGTAGAAGTGCGAGTTGTGGGTGTTGTCGCTGAAGCAGTCGTGTTCGTCTTCAGGGGAGTTGGCTTCCAGGGCGACCTTCATGCGCTCGCCGGCCAGTTCGCCGAGGGACAGGCTGCCCATGCCGAACAGCATCTTGCGCAGGCCGGACTCGGCCGGTTCGGCTTCCAGCTTGGCGCGGTAGTTGTCGGCCACGCCGGCTTTCCACTGGCCGACCATGTATTCCAGGTCGCTCACCAGCAGGTCGGTGACGGCCTTCAGGTAGGTGGCACGGCGGTCGCAGTTGCCGCCGGTGCAGTCCTTGCCCTGGGCGTAGTCGGTGGCCGGGCGGTTGCCGGCGCCCGGGCCGGTGCCGTTCAGGTCCTGGCCCCAGAGGAGGAATTCGATGGCGTGGTAGCCGGTGGCGACGTTGGCTTCGGAGCCGCCCAGCTCGTTGAGGCTGGAGAGCTTCTCGCCGGTGATCTCGGTGACGTCGATCTTGTCTTCGCCGACCTGGATTTCCTTGTTGGCGATGATGTTGGCGGTGGCGCCCGGGTTGCCCAGCGCGTGCTGGTAGTCCTTGGCGACGTAGTCGATCAGGCCCTCGTCCAGCGGCCAGGCGTTCAACTGGCCTTCCCAGTCGTCCACCACCGGGTTGCCGAAGCGGAACACCTCGGTCTGCATGTAGGGCACGCGTGCGGCCAGCCAGGCTTCGCGGGCGGCTTTCAGGGTGTCGTCATTCGGGTTGGCGAGGAAGGCGTCCACGGCCTTCTGCAGGGCGACGCCGGTGGTGTGGGCGTCGGTGAACACGGCCAGGGCCAGGTCGGCGTAGTGCTTGACCACTGCCTTGGTCGCTGCCTCGTCCACCTTGGCGGCGGCCGGTGCAGCAGTGCTGCTGGCGGCTGCCGGGGCTGCGGCCTGGGGCGCGGCGGCCTTGTCCTTGTCGTCGCCGCAACCGGCGAGAGTGATGGCGATGGCAAGCAGGCTGGCGGTGGCCAGGGGCATACGACTCATGGCGGATTCCTTCGGTGGTGTTGGGAAGCGCTGCTGCGCGAAAACGGCGAACATAATGCGAAAGATTTGCATTTTTGAAAAGTGGCACTTTGTCTCGCTGTCGCGTTGGGTGTGCCCCGGGGCGCTGTGCCGGAGGGCGGTGGGCGCTAGAATCCGCCGGAACCGAAGACAAGGAGTCGTTCGCATGTCCCTGAGCACCGTTGCCATCCTCGTCGCCCTGCTGCTGGCGGGCGCCTATGGCGTGATCCTCTACAACGCCCTGGTGCGCCTGAAGCACGGCGTGGGCAAGGCCTGGTCGAACATCGAGGTGCTGCTCAAGCAGCGCCACGACGAGCTGCCCAAGCTGGTGGAAACCTGCAAGCAGTACATGCAGCACGAGCGCAGCACCCTGGAGCGCGTGATTGCCGCGCGCAACGCCGTGGCCGGTGCCCGCGAGCGCGGTGACCTGGGCGCCCTGGGCCAGGCCGAGAGCGGGCTGCGGGCCGGCCTCGGGCAGCTGTTCGCGCTGGCGGAGAACTACCCGCAGCTCAAGGCCAACGAGAACTTCCAGTTCCTCCAGCAGCGCATCAGCGGGCTGGAGAACGGCATCGCCGACCGCCGCGAGCTGTACAACGAGGCGGTCAACCTGAACAACGTGCGCATCGAGCAGTTCCCTGATGTGCTGATCGCCCGCATGTTCGGCTTCCGCCCGGCGGAGCTGCTGGTGTTCAGCGAGGCCGAGAAGGTCGATGTGGACATCAAGAGCCTGTTCAACTGATGGATGGTGGTGACGCCGGCGGCCTGGCGATGAGCCTGGCCTTCAGCCTGGGGGCCTTTCTCGGTGGCGGCTGGTGGTGCCTGAAGCGCTTCTACGAGGGGCGCCTGCTGCTGGATACGCCCACTTCAAAGATCCGCTCGGCAGCCCAGGGTTACGTGGAACTCTACGGCGTGCTGCACGAGCCGCAGCATGGCCTGTTGAGCGCGCCGCTCACCGGCAAGCCCTGCGTGTGGTGGCGCTTCCGGATCGAGGAGCGCAGCGGAAGCGGCAAGGACAAGCGCTGGAAAGTGGTGGAAAGCGGCGCCAGTGACCAGTGGCTGGCGCTGGGGGACGGTACCGGCGAGTGCCTGATCGACCCGCGGGGTGCCGAGGTCCGACCCGCCTCCCGCGACGTCTGGCATGGCAGCCAGCGGCACCCGCTACGGGTGGAGTCTACCGGCTTCTTCGGCTCGCTGTTCGGTGGCGGCGACTACCGCTACACCGAGGAGCGCCTGGAACTGGGCGGCCCGCTCTACGCCATCGGCGAATTCGTCACCACCGGCGCGAGCCAGCAGGGTTTCGATGCCAGCCGCGCCGAGGGGGCGGTGATCCGCGAATGGAA
Organism: Pseudomonas sp. SLBN-26; assembly: GCF_006715895.1. Lineage (NCBI taxonomy): Bacteria > Pseudomonadati > Pseudomonadota > Gammaproteobacteria > Pseudomonadales > Pseudomonadaceae > Pseudomonas > Pseudomonas sp. SLBN-26. The sequence continues at coordinate 3,046,534 of NZ_VFOB01000001.1, read as the reverse complement.
AAGTGATTTCGCCGGCCTGCTGAAGCGCTTCGACAGCAACGGCGACGGCCAGCTGGACGAGGCGGAGTGGGGGCGGGTGCGTCTGGCGGCGCAGCTGGAGGCGGAGGATCGCCATCGCGCCACCAGTGCGGCACCGGCGGTGAACCGCATGCGTCGCCCGGGGGAGGCGCGGCCTTTCCTGCTGTCCAGCCATGGCGAGGACGTGCTGACCCGGGCCTTCTTCTGGCAGGCGCTGGGCGCGGGGCTGGTGTGCATCGCAGGGGCGGTGGCAACGGTCTATCTGCTGCGCACCACCGGGTGGCTCTAGCGTCTGGCGGCCATCCTCAGGCGGTGCATGCGGCGTATCAGAGTGCAGCGGGGTTGGAGGCAGCGGCGCTCAGGCGGCGGGATTGCTTGAGGTAGCCGGTCAGCTCGCGGGCCGGTAGCGGCTTGCTGTAGAGGTAGCCCTGACCCTCGTTGCAGCCCTGGGCAATGATGTAGCTCTCCTGCTCAGGGGTCTCCACCCCTTCGGCGATCACCTGCATGCCGAGGCTGCGGGCCAGCTGGATGATGGCGCGGACGATGGTGGCGTCGTCCTCGTCCTCCAGCACGTCCTGGACGAAGCTCTTGTCGATCTTGATCTTGTCCAGCGGCAGGCTCTTCAGGTAGCTCAGCGAGGAATAGCCGGTCCCGAAGTCGTCGATGGCGATCAGTGCGCCGGAGCGGCGCAGGCTGAGCAGGTGCTGGGCGGCGGTGGAGATGTCCTCCATCAGGCCGGTCTCGGTGACTTCCAGCTCCAGGCTACGCGGCGGCAGGCGGTAGACCTGCAGCAGGTTGTTGACCACGCGCGGCAACTCGGTGTGGTGCAGCTGCACGGTGGAGAGGTTCACGGCCATGCGCAGTTCGTTGAAGCCCTGGTCGTGCCAGTCCCGCAGCTGGTGACAGGCCTGGTCCAGCACCCACTCGCCGATGGGGATGATGCTGCCGTTCTGCTCGGCCAGGGGGATGAACAGGTCCGGCGGCACGAAACCGTGTTGCGGGTGCTGCCAGCGCAGCAGCGCCTCCACGCCCACCACGCGGTGGTCGCGGTAGTCCACCTGGGGTTGGTAGACCAGTTGCAGCTCGTTGCGCTTGAGGGCTTCGCGCAGGTCCTTCTCCAGCTCGCGGCGGCGGCGCATCTCGCTGTCCACGCTGGCGATGTAGAACTGGTAGCGGTTGCGCGAGCGGCTCTTGGCCAGGGTCATGGTCTGTTCGGCTTTCTGCAGCAGCTTCTCGGTGCTGTCGCCGTCTTCCGGGAAGAGGGTGATGCCGATGGTGGCGCGCAGGCGGACTTCCTGCTGTTCCAGCGCGAAGGGGGCCTCCAGGTCGTCCAGCACGCTCTGGGCCAGCTCGGCGGCTTCATAGGGCTGCTCGATATCCGCCTGGACCAGGGCGAACTGGTCGCCACCCAGGCGGGCCAGCGCGCCGAGGCGGCCGCTGTGGCCACGCAGGCGATCGGCCAGGGCGATCAGCAACTGGTCGCCGGTCTGGTAGCTGTACTGCTCGTTGACGCCCTTGAAGTCGTCCAGGCCCACGCACAGCACGGCGACCCGGCGCTGCAGGCGGCCGGCGTCCTCGAGGATCTGATCCAGCTGCTGCTGCAGCTGCTGGCGGTTGGGCAGGCCGGTGAGGAAGTCGTACTGAGCCATGCGCAGCAGGCTGTTCTCGGCCTCCCGGCGCAGGTGCGTATTGCGTTCGATGGACGCCAGCAGCTCGTTGGCGGTGTTGATCCACAACCCCAGCTCGTTCTTCTCGTTGCCCTTGAGCATGGGCAGCTTGTGCTCGCTGGGGCGGTCGGGGTTGATGTTGGTCAGGTGCTCGATGATCTTCGACAGCGGCTTGGTCAGCAGCCAGTGGTAGACGGAGTAGAGCACCAGGCCCATGGCCAGGGCGCGCAGCACGCCGGAGACGAAGATGATCACCGAGCTGATGACGAAGTCCTCGCCATAGGGCGCGGTGTCGAGGGTGATGGTCAGGTCGCCGTAGTACTCGCTGTACGGTCCGCGTCCCACCAGCTGGGTGGTGAAGTTCTGTTCCTTGCCGAGGATCGGGTCGGTGAGCCAGCGGGTGGGCAGCTCACTGAGCGGGCGGGTCTTCTCCGCCAGCATGGGTTCGTTGGGGTGTCCGATGCTGGCGAAGCGCACCGACTCGTGCTGGAACAGGCCTTCGATGACCTGCATGCCCATTTCGCGGTCCAGGCTGTAGACGGCCTGGGTCGATGGATCGCGGAACATGCCGAGGATGCGGTGGGCGTCGTTGGCCACCGCCTGGCGGGTCTTGTAGACGTCGAACACGATCTGCGCGCAGCTGAGCACCACGCCCACCACCAGTGCGGACAGCAGCACCACGCGGAGCAACTTCAGTGACAAGCTGTTTTTCAGATCCAGCTTCAAGTAGGAATTCCTTGTTCGATGCCGGTAAGTGCCAGGTGCCAGACCGCTTGAGTATTGGCAAACACGGGGTAGCCGTCAAAGGGCCAGTACGCAAAAAGCGGAACCCGGTCCCCGAATGGGACGTTCGCCAGGCTGGTGGATTAAGCGAACACGCCCCTGTGTCGGTGCGGCATCGGCTGACTTGAATGCCAGACGACGAATGGACAGCGCCGCTGAGTTCAACGGGCGACCCGATCGATTCTGCGGTTTAGGAGGGCAGGGGGTGAGGACGACGCGAGCGCCGGCATGAACGAAAAGACCCGGCGCAAGGCCGGGTCCTTTCAGGTGCTGCGGGTGACTCAGGCGGCGAAGTTCTTGGCCACGAAGTCCCAGTTCACCAGGTTCCAGAACGCCTCGACGTACTTCGGACGCAGGTTGCGGTAGTCGATGTAGTAGGCGTGTTCCCAGACGTCGCAGGTCAGCAGCGGGGTGTCGCCGCTGGTCAGCGGGCAGCCGGCGCCGATGGTGCTGGCCAGGGCCAGGGAGCCGTCAGCCTTCTTCACCAGCCAGCCCCAGCCGGAGCCGAAGGTGCCGACGGAGGTCTTGGTGAACTCTTCCTTGAACTTGTCGAAGGAACCGAATGCGGCGTTGATGGCGTCAGCCAGGGCGCCGGTGGGCTGGCCACCGCCGTTCGGGCTCAGGCAGTTCCAGTAGAAGGTGTGGTTCCACACCTGAGCGGCGTTGTTGAAGATGCCGCCCGAGGAGGTCTTGACGATCTCTTCCAGGCTCTTGCCTTCGAACTCGGTGCCCGGAACCAGGTTGTTCAGGTTCACGACATAGGTGTTGTGGTGCTTGTCGTGGTGGAATTCCAGGGTCTCGGCGGAAATGTGCGGCTCGAGAGCGTTCTTCTCGTACGGCAGCGGCGGCAATTCGAAAGCCATGTCTGTCTCCTTCATCAGGTCTGGATATGTGCGCAAGGCGCGGGGCCGTTCACGGGCGGCCGGTGAGCGGCTTTGAGTTCGTACTCTTTATATGCCGCGAGGGCCGGATCATAGCACCCGACCAGAGGCTTAACCACGCAGTATCCGTGTGGAATAGCCCCTCCGCGGCCCGTGCTGCTTGGACCGCCCGGGTTCAGATCCCGTTCACCAATTGTGCCGCCATGGCGAACATCATCAGCGCCACGGTGAAGTCCAGCAGCCGCCAGGTAGCGGGACGGGCCAGCCAGGGGGCGAGCCAGGCAGCGCCCAGGGCCAGGGCGAAGAACCAGATCAGCGAGGCACTGGCCGCGCCCAGGGCGTAGGCACCGGGCACCGGCTGCTGGGCGCCGAGGGAGCCGATCAGCAGCACCGTATCCAGGTAGACATGGGGGTTGAGCAGCGTCACTGCCAGCGCCGCCAGCAGCACCGCCTTGCGCGAGCGTGGCCCGGCGTCGGCCTGCATCGCCAGGGTGCCCGGGCTCAGTGCACGGCGCAGGGCCAGGCTGCCGTACCAGGCGAGGAAGGCCACCCCACCCCAGCGGGCGATGGCCAGCAGCATCGGGTTCTGTGCCAGCACGCTGGCCAGGCCGAACACCCCGGCGCTCACCAGCAGCGCGTCGCACAGCACGCAGAGCGCCGCCACCGGCAGGTGGTGCTCGCGGCGCAGGCTCTGGGCGAGGACGAAGGCATTCTGCGCGCCGATGGCGATGATCAGCCCGGCCGCCACCAGCATGCCGTTGAAGTAGCTCTGCCACATGCCTCAGCCCTCCATCGCGCTGGCAGCCAGCGCCCGCAGGATCGACACCGCGCACTCGGCGCGTTCGCGGGGGACGAACAGGTGGTCGTGATGGTAGCCCGCCACCACGTTGCAGCTGATGTCGGCCTGGGCCAGTGCTGCCGCCACGGCGGCTGTCAGCCCCACCGCCGCCAGGGAGGAGTGCACCTGCAGGGTGATCCAGGCGGCGACGTAGTCGTAGGGCAGGTCCAGGGCATCGGCCTGTTCACGCGGGAGGATCAGGCTCAACCCCTCGGCCTCGCGGATGCTGGCCACGGGCGTGCAACCGGTCGGGGCGTCAGACGCCAGGGTGCAGAAGACGTAGTCACCGTCGTCGAGACGGGGTTCCAGGCTGCGCAGCAGCACGGACAGGGCGGTTTCTCCGGCCACGGTCGGTTCCTTGAAAGGCGGAAGGGAATGCTGGCGAGTCTGCCGAGGGCGGTTGTATAAGGAAAACGAATCCTGCTGATCTCGCATAAGGAAAATCGATATGTTCGACTACAAGCTCCTGGCTGCCCTCGCCGCCGTGGTGGAGCAGGGTGGTTTCGAGCGGGCCGCCCAGGTGCTGGGGTTGTCCCAGTCGGCGGTATCCCAGCGGGTCAAGCTGCTGGAGGCGCGGGTCGGGCAGCCCGTGCTGGTGCGCGCCGCGCCACCGGCACCGACGGAGATCGGCACCCGCCTGCTCAACCATGTGCAGCAGGTGCGCCTGCTGGAGCGCGACCTCCAGGCCCAGGTGCCGGCGCTGGACGAAGGCGGCCTGCCGGAGCGACTGCGCATCGCCATCAATGCCGACAGCCTGGCCACCTGGTGGGCCCCGGCGGTGGCGGGCTACTGCACCAGCCACCGGGTGCTGATGGACCTGGTGGTGGAAGACCAGGAGGTCGGCCTCAAGCGCATGCGTGCCGGTGAAGTGGCCGGCTGCATCTGCGCTGCCGAGCGCCCGGTGGCCGGCGCCCGCAGCCTGGCGTTGGGCGCCATGCGCTACCGCGCCCTGGCCAGCCCGGGGTTCGTGGCCCGGCACTTCTCCCGGGGCGTCACGGCGGAGGCGCTGCTGAATGCGCCCTCCATCGTCTATGGCCCCGACGACCAATTGCAGCACCGCTACCTGGCCGCGCTGGGTATCCAGGGCGCCTTTCCCCATCACCTCTGCCCCTCGTCCGAAGGCTTCGTCCGCCTGACCCAGGCGGGCCTCGGCTGGGGGCTGGTGCCCGAGCACCAGGTGGAGGGTGAACGGGCCCGAGGGGAACTGGTGGAGCTGATTCCCCAACGGCCCATCGACGTGCCGCTCTACTGGCACCACTGGCGCCACGGCGGCGAGTTGCTGGCCAGCCTCACCGACCACCTGGCCCGGGCCGGCGGGCGTTGGCTGGTACGTGACTGACCCAGGTGGCCGGCAATGGGCGCGTGCTGGCTCGCCGCGCCACGACGGCATGTCGGGGCGCTGCTAGAGTGCGCAACACACGACAGGTGGGGGACGGCAATGAAGATTCTGGTGACCGGAGCGAGTGGCTTCATCGGTGGGCGCTTCGCCCGCTTTGCCCTGGAGCAGGGGCTGACGGTGCGGGTCACCGGCCGTCGGCCCGAGGCCGTGGAACACCTGGTGCGGCGGGGCGCGGAGTTCGTCGCCGGTGACCTGGGGGACCCGCAACTGGCCCAGGCCCTGTGCCGGGACGTGGAGGCCGTGGTGCATTGCGCCGGCGCCGTGGGCGTCTGGGGCCGCTACGAAGACTTCCACCGGGCCAACGTCGAGGTCACCGAGAACCTGGTGGAAGCCTGCCTCAAGCAGCGGGTCAAGCGCCTGGTGCACCTGTCCTCGCCGTCGATCTACTTCGATGGGCGCTCCCACGTCGGCATCACCGAGGATCAGGTGCCCAAGCGCTTCTCCGACCACTACGGCGCCACCAAGTACCTGGCCGAGCAGAAGGTCTTCGCCGCCGAGGAATTCGGCCTGGAGGTCATCGCCTTCCGCCCACGCTTCGTCACCGGGGCCGGCGACACCAGCATCTTCCCGCGGCTGATCGCCATGCAGCGCAAGGGTCGCCTGTCGATCATCGGCAACGGCCTGAACAAGGTCGACTTCACCAGCGTGCACAACCTCAACGACGTGCTGTTCAGCGGCCTGCTGGCCGCCGGGCCGGCGCTGGGCAAGGTCTACAACATCAGCAACGGCGAGCCGGTGCCGCTGTGGGACGTGGTCAACTACGTGCTGCGCCGCCTCGACCTGCCGCCGGTCACCCGGCACGTGCCCTTCGGTGTGGCCTACGCAGCGGCGACCCTCAACGAAACGGTCTGCCGGCTGTTGCCGGGGCGCCCCGAGCCCTCGCTGTTCCGGCTGGGCGTGGCGGTGATGGCGCGGGACTTCAGCCTCGACATCAGCCGCGCCCGGCACTACCTGGAGTACGACCCCCAGGTGAGCCTGTGGACGGCCCTCGACGAGTTCTGCACCTGGTGGAAGGCGCAGCAGGGCGCCTGATTCAGCCGCGCAGCGGGCCGGCGTACTGGGTGTACTTGCGCACCAGCTCTTCCTCGGTCAGCACCTTCGGCACGCGCACGCCGGTCAGTTCGCTGAGGCGCTCGCCCAGGCTGATCACCGCTTCGCGCCGGGATTCGGCACAGGCCTTGAGCATCTGCTGGATGGCATCGGGTTGGCTGAGACGGATGTCCAGGGCCTGTTCCTCGCGAATCTGGCGACGAAGGCTCTGCATGCAATCCAGCACGGCTTTGGTCAGTTCCACGCGTATTCCCCCCAAGGTGTGAAGAGAGCTCCGGCCTGTCGTCCTGCCCGGACGGAGCGCGTCGGACCCGTTCAGCGGTGGGTCCGTCCGGCGCGGCACGGGCCGCGCATGGAGCGCCCCCGGACGCCCCGCAACGACCGAAGCAAGCCGCGTACCAGTTCACAATCCCAGGAACCATGGGGCCTGCAGCCGGTCCATCAGCCTGGATGCGCACCGACGAAGGGCGCCCGCACCAGCATGGCGCGGCGCTGATGCCGGCCAAGCGAACCGGTATACTGGCGCCCCTCGGCCCTGGGTGCCGACCCCGATTCCTTGCTCCTCCTGCCGAAGGTCAATCATGCGTAACGATGCTCTCGATGAACTGGACGATGTTCCCAGCCTGTCAACCGACGCGCAGGACCGCGACGAGTTCGGCCACCACCCACGCCGTGTCGCCTCCACGCCGGCCCGGGGCGGTCGCACGGGGTACGAGCCCGAAGCCCGAGGCGGCGCCAGCACCGGTCCGCTGTGGGCCCTGCTGGGCGCCACCGTCATCGCCTTCTGTGGCCTCGGCTGGTGGAGCTTCCAGCAGATCTCGATGATGGAGCAGCAACTGGTGGCCACCCAGGAAAGCTTCGCCCGCATCAGCGAAGAGGCCGCCGGGCGCATCAAGGACATCAGCGGCAAGGTGGTCGCCACCGAGTCCAACGTCACCAGCGGCAGCGAGTCCATCAAGCTGGACATCCGCCAGCTGCAATCCCGCCTGGCCGAGGTGGCCAAGCAGCAGCAGGCCCTCAGCGCCCAGCTGGGCAGCCAGGACAAGCGCGTCGAGCAGCTTTCCGGCGACTTCAAGACCCAGAGCGGCTCCGCCGGCCAACTGGACAGCCGCCTGCAGAGCCTGGCCGAAGAACAGGCCCGCCTGAAGGCCGCACAAGGCGACGCCGCCAAGCTGGACGAGCGCATCAAGGCGCTGGCCGGTGAAGTGGAGGCCCTGAAGAAGCAGGGCAACCCCAGCCAGGCCATCAAGAGCCTCGAACAGGACCTGCTGGTCCTGCGCAGCCAGCTGGACAGCCGCCCGGCCCAGGCCCCGGCAGCTGCGGGCGGTGGTGCCAACCAGGCCGAGTTCGATGCCTTCCGCGCGCAGATGACCCGCAACATCAGCACCCTGCAGAGCCAGGTGCAGAACCTGCAGCAGCAGATCAACGCGCGCTGATCCATCACCGCAGTGAACGAAGCCCCGGCCTGCAAGGCCGGGGCTTCGTTCATCGCAGCGTTGCCGCTTACAGGCGCGGGTAGTCGATATAGCCGACCGGGCCCTTGCCGTAGAAGGTTTCCGGGTGCGGCTCGTTCCAGGGCGCATCCTTCTCCAGGCGGGCTGGCAGGTCCGGGTTGGCGATGAAGGGGATGCCCCAGGCCACGGCGTCGGCCTTGCCTTCGGCGATCCAGGCATTGGCCTGGTCCTTGGTGAAGCGCTCGTTGGCGATGAACACGCCGCCGAAGGCTTCCTTCAGTTGCGGGGCCAGGCTGTCGTCGGCTTCCTTCTCGCGGGCGCAGATGAAGGCGATGCCGCGCTTGCCCAGTTCATGGGCCACGTAGCCGAAGGTCTCGGCACGGTTGGAGTCGCCCATGTCGTGGGCGTCGGCACGCGGTGCCAGGTGCACGCCGACACGGCCGGCGCCCCAGACCTTGATCAGCTCGTCGGTGATCTCCAGCAGCAGGCGCGCGCGGTTCTCCAGGGAGCCGCCGTAGCGGTCGGTGCGGGTGTTGGTGCTGTCCTGCAGGAACTGGTCCACCAGGTAGCCGTTGGCGGCGTGCAGCTCGACACCGTCGAAGCCGGCAGCCAGGGCATTCTCCGCGCCGAGGCGGTAGGCCTCGATGACGTCGGCGATCTCCTCGGTCTCCAGCGCGCGGGGCACCGGGTAGTCACGCAGCGGGCGCAGCAGGCTGACGTGTCCCTTGGCGGCGATGGCGCTGGGGGCCACCGGAGCCTCGCCGTCCAGGTAGCTCGGGTCGGAGATGCGGCCCACGTGCCACAGCTGCAGGACGATCTTGCCGCCGTTGGCGTGCACGGCCTTGGTCACGTTGCTCCAGCCCTTGACCTGGTCGTCGTTCCAGATGCCGGGGGTGTCGGGGTAGCCGACGCCCATCGGGGTCACGGCGGTGGCCTCGCTGATGATCAGGCCGGCGGACGCGCGCTGGCTGTAGTACTCGGCCATCAGCGCGTTGGGCACGCGGCCTTCGTCGGCGCGGCAGCGGGTCAGGGGGGCCATGATGATGCGGTTGGCCAGTTCCAGGTCGCCCACTTTGATCGGATCGAACAATGTTGCCATTTTGAACACCTCGTCTTAGTCGAGAGCGGTTTCCAGCTCGGGTTTGCGTTGGCTGAAGGTCAGCAGGGTGGCGACCAGCGCCAGGATGGCGAGTACGGCAGCGGCGAGCGGCACGCGGGTCAGACCCAGGCCCTGCTCGATCACCACGCCACCGACCCAGGCGCCGAGGGCATTGCCCACGTTGAAGGCGCCGATATTGAGGGTGGAGACCAGGTTCGGCGCACCGGCGCCGAACGCCACCACGTTCACCTGCAGGGCCGGTACGGCCGCGAAGGCAGCGGTGGCCCAGAGGAACAGGGTGATCTCCATGGGAATCAGGTACGGGCTGGCCAGGTGCACCACGGTGGAGGTGACGGCCAGGGCGATGAACACGCCCATCAGCGTCTGCGCCAGCTTCCAGTCGGCCAGGCGGCCGCCGATGAAGTTGCCCAGGGTCAGGCCCAGGCCGATCAGCAGCAGCGTGCCGGTCACGCCGCGCGGCGACACCCCGGTGATCTCGCCCAGCAGCGGCGCCACGTAGGTGAAGATGCAGAACACCGCCGCCGAGAACAGCACCGTGGTCGACAGCGCCAGCCACAGCCCGGCCCCGCGCAGGGCGGCCAGCTCGGCGCGCATGTCGGCGGCCTCTTCGTCATCCTGGCGCGGCAGCACGCGCCACAGCCCTATGAAGGCCGCCACGCCGATCAGCGTCACCGCCCAGAAGGTCGAGCGCCAGCCCGCCACCTGGCCCAGCGCGGTGCCCAGGGGCACGCCCAGCACGTTGGCCAGGGTCAGCCCGGTGAACATCAGCGCCACCGCCGACGCCTTGCGGTTCGGCGGCACCAGGCTGGCGGCCACCACCGAGCCGATGCCGAAGAAGGCCCCGTGGCAGAGCGCCGTCACCACCCGTGCCAGCATCAGCAGGTCGTAGTTCAGTGCCGTGGCACACAGCAGGTTGCCGAGGATGAAGATCGCCATCAGCGCCAGCAGTGCCGCCTTGCGAGGAAAGCGCGCCGTGGCCATGGCCATGAACGGCGCGCCGACCGCCACGCCCAGGGCGTAGCCGGTCACCAGCCAGCCGGCGACGGGGATGCTCACGGACAGGTCCGTGGCGACATCGGGCAGCAGGCCCATGATCACGAATTCAGTGGTGCCGATGGCGAATGCGGACAAAGCCAGGACGAGAAGCGCGGTTGGCATGGGCCAGCTCCTGAGTGAATGGGGGCAGGTGGCAAAGGGGCCGAGGTGAGCCCGCCGGGCGGGACTCTTGATCGGGCACTGCGGTCAGAGTTCGGTGCTCATCCGCTGCAGGAACGCCTCGATTACGGCCTCGTTGCGCTTGAAGAAGTTCCACTGGCCGATGCGTCGGCTGGTCACCAGGCCAGCCTTCTGCAACGTGGTCAGGTGGGCCGATACGGTGGACTGGGAGAGCCCGGTGCGCTGGTCGAACTTGCCGGCGCACACGCCGATCTCGAACGGGTGATCCTGCTCGACGAAGTAGCGTTCCGGCTCCTTGAGCCACAGCAGCATGTCGCGCCGTACCGGGTGGGCGAGAGCCTTGAGGATCTCGCCCAGGTCGATGTCGAGGCTGTCGGGGGTGTCGGTCATGGCCGTCTCCACCAGTCATATCGGAATGGAGCGAACTATATATCGGGCAAAAACGATACGGGATCGTTTCCCGCGATAGTCATCATCAGCCCGGCTGATGGGCATGCACCGACACAACGGAGTTTTTCAGCCGCCTGCTAAGCTGGCGCGATGAATTACCTCGCCCACCTCCACCTCGGCGGCCCCGCGCCCCACCAACTGCTCGGCAGCCTCTACGGCGACTTCGTCAAAGGGCCGCTGGACGGCCGTTGGCCCCACGCCATCGAGGCCGGCATTCGCCTGCACCGGCGCATCGACCTGTTCACCGACACCCACCCGCTGGTGCGGGCCGCCCGCGCCCTGTTCCCGGCGGCTCGGCGGCGGGTGTCCGGCATCCTGCTGGACCTGTTCTTCGACCACTGCCTGGCCCGCGACTGGGCCGACTACGCCGAGGTGCCGCTGCCCGCCTTCACCGGGCAGGTCTACCGGGTGCTGGCCGACCAAGCGGCGCTGCCCGGTGCCCTGGCCCGCATCGCCCCGCGCATGGCCGAGCAGGACTGGCTCGGCAGCTACCGCGAGTTCGACACCCTGGCAGCCGTGGTGGGTGGCATGAGCCGCCGCCTGTCCCGCCCCGAGCTGCTGGCCGGCGGCTTCGATGAACTGGCCGAGCGCTACCAGCCCCTGAGCGATCACTTCCGGCGCTTCTACCCCGAGCTGCAGCGCTTCGCCGCCCAGGCCGGCATGGCTTGACCTGCATCAAGCCCCGGTAGCGCATCGGGGCGTGCAATGCGTGGACCCCGGACCACCCCGGTCCGGCCTGACGAGAACAGTGGAGGTGCTCCGATGAAAGCGCTGCTCCTGGCGACCGACCTGTCCAACCGCTCCGAACGTGCCCTGCATCGTGCCGCCCAACTGGTGCGGCAGTTCCGTTGCCCCTGGACGGTGCTGCACGTGGTGGATGCCGACCAGCCCCAGGCCCTGGCCAGCGCCTGGAGCGCCCAGGTCCACGAGGCCCTCGCCTCGCACCTGGGCGAGATCGCCGAACTGGCGGGCGCCGCCCCGGCGCTGCGCGTCGAAGTAGGCGACCCGGCCGAGCGCATCGTCGACTTCGCCCGTAGCCAGGGCTTCGACCTGCTGGTGATGGGCTGCCACCGGCGCAACGCCCTGCGCGACGTGTTCGTCGGCACCACCCTGGAGCGCGTGCTGCGCACCGGGGACACACCGGTGCTGGTGGTCAACCGCGAGACCGACGGGCACTACCACGACATCCTCGTCGGCCTCGACCTCTCGCCCTGTTCGGCCCGCGCGGCCCAGGCGGCTCGTGAACTGGGGATTCTGGAGCTGGCCCGCAGCCGTGCGCTCTACGCCTTCGAGCCCTTCGCCCGGCTCACCCTGCTGGGTGCCGGGCTGTCCGACAGCGCCCTGGAGGACCATGAACAACGCGAAGCCGTGGCGGCCCGTTCGGCCCTGGCGCAGTTCCTTGGCGAGCAGGGGCTGCTGGGCGTGTTCAGCCAGCATTCGGCGGAGGAGGGGTTGCCCATCACCGTGCTGCGCCATGCACTGCAGCAGGCCGAACCGGACCTGCTGGTGCTGGGCACGCGGGGCATGAGCGGGGTCAAGCGGGCATTGATCGGCAGCGTGGCGGACGCCGCCCTGCGGGAGTTCGATTGCGACATGCTGGTGGTGCCGCCCGCCCGCTGAGGCAGCGGCTCAGGCCGCCAGCTCGTCGGACGGGGCTTCACCGAACAGCGCCACCTGCACCGCCTGCTGGGCCTCGCGGGCCAGGGCGTTGCGGTGGCGACCGCTGCTGGGGATGGGCGTCAGCAGGCGGATCTCCACCTCGCTGCACGGGCTGCGCAGCAGGCGCACCAGGTGGGACACCAGGTCATCCTCGCCAATGAACGGCGCCACGCTGTCCCGCTCGCCATCGCGCAGGTAGCGGATCGCCACCGGCTGCACCGCCACCCCGGTCTCGCAGGCGCTGGTCAGCAGGCGGCCATGGAAGGTGCGCACCAGGCTGCCGTCGGTGGTGGTGCCTTCCGGGAAGATCAGGAGGTTGCGACCCAGCCCCAGGTGCCGGCCCAGTTGCTGCCCCACCAGGTTGCTCTCCCCCGAACCCCGGCGGATGAACAGCGTCCCGGCCTTGTGCGCCAGCCAGCCGGCCACCGGCCAGGCGCGCACCTCCGCCTTGGACAGGAAGGACAGCGGCGCGAGCATGCCCAGCAGGGGGATGTCGGTCCACGACACATGGTTGCTGACCCACAGCATCGGCACCGTCGGCACCTCGCCCTCCACCCGCACCCGGAAGGGCAGGGCGCCGGCCAGGCGCGCCAGGAACCAGCGGGTCAGGCGCTGCCGGCGCGGCATCAGGTCCCGTCCCCGGGCCAGCCGTTCCAGCATCACCACCCCGCTCGCCAGCAGCAGGCCGAGGCCGATCACCGCCAGCAGGCGTAGCACCCGCAGGTAGAAGCGCAGCCCGGCCACGGCGTCAGACCGCCGCCTTGAAGTGGCGGGCGTAGCGCGGGCACAGCTCGTCGCGCTTGAGCAGGATGAACACGTCGGCGACCTGGAAGTCCGGGTCCCAGCACGGCTCGCCGCAGATCTTCGCTCCCAGGCGCATGTAGGCCTTCAGCAGCGGCGGCATCTCTGCGATCACGTTGCCCGGCAGCTCCAGCGCCGGCAGCGGGGTGCGCGGCTCGGCACGCAGGTGCTCGGTGCACAGGTAGCGTTCGCGCAGGCGCTGCATGATGGCCTGGGCCTGGATGCCGCCGTCCTGCATGGGGATGCTCGCGCAGCCCATCAGGTAGCGGTAGCCGCCCTCGTTGAGCACCTCCGCCAGCTCGCTCCAGAGCACCGCGATGGTGCCGCCGTTGCGGTAGGCCGCATCGACGCAGGTGCGGCCGATCTCCAGCACCGGGCCCTGCAGCTCGCCCAGGCCTTCGAGACGGAACTCCTCCTCGCTGTAGAAGCGGCCGATGTCGTGGGCGGCCTGGTGGTCCAGCAGGCGGGTGGTGGCCACCAGCTCACCGCTGTCCAGGTCGCGCACACCGATGTGCTGGCAGTGCGGGTCGAAGTCATCCATGTCGAGGCCGAATTCGGCGCCCTTGAGCTTGGCATCGAACTCCGCGCTGAACACCCGGTAGCGCAGGGCCTGGGCTTCACGCAGGGCAGCCACCCCGCTGAGGCGCTCGGCCTGCAGGCGGCGTGGGCTCTTGTCGCCGCGTGCGGCGTTGTCGCGGGTGATAGCGATCTGAGTCATGAGTAAGCCTCCATTTGGGCCGGCTAGATCCCGGTTGCAGCCGGACGATCTTGTTGTGCAAGCTCAGGCTAGGCAGACCCGGTGTCACCTCCGTGACGTTTCCGTGATGCTTGAATGACAGCCCCCAAGGAGACCGCCCATGACCTGGCAACGCCTGCTCGAGACCCGTGACCGCCTGCCCGCGCAGCCTCTCGAAGAGTGGTACGGCAGCCTGCTGGAGCGCCTGGGCGAGGCCACGCCCTTCGAACTCGCCATCCTCGGCGGGCGCCTCGCCGCCACCCCGGGGCTGGCCTTCCTCGCGGGCTACCAGGGCGCGCTGCGCCTGCTCTGGCCCTCCGCCCCGCGCAGCCTCGGCGCCCTCTGCGTGACCGAAGCGCGCAGCGTGCGCCCGGCGGACATGCAGGTCCGCCTCGACGGGCTCAGCCTCAATGGCCGCAAGGACTTCGTCACCGCCGCCGACGCCGCCGACTGGCTGCTGGTGGCCGCCCGCGAGGAAGCCGACGGCGAAGCCCCGCGCCTGGCCCTCACCGTGGTGCGCAACGGCGCCCCCGGCGTGCGCATCGAACCCCTGCCGGCGCTGCCGCTGATGCCCGACATCCCCCACGCCCGCCTGCACCTGGACGGCGCCCATTGCGAGCGCCTCGCCGGGGACGGCTGGGATGCCTACGTCAAACCCTTCCGCAGCCTTGAAGACCTCCACGTCCTCGCCGCCCTCAGCGCCTGGCTGCTGGGTGTCGGCCAGGACAGCGGCTGGCCGCCGGCCCTGCGCATGCGCCTGCTGGGGCTGCTGGCCGGCGCCGCCGAAGTGGCCCGGCTGTGCGCCACCAGCCCGGTGATGCACGTCATGCTGGCCGGCCTCTTCGCCGAGTTCGACGGCCTGCGCAGCGAACTGGACGCCGCCTTCGCCAGCGGCCCCGCGCCGTGGGCAACACTCTGGACGCGCGACCAGGGCCTGCTGGCCATCGCCGGCGCCGCACGCGCCACGCGCTTGGCCAAGGCGCGGGAGGCACTGGGGTGGGTGGATTGAACCCGGGCGGTTGACACCGTCCAGTGGCGCGGCCGTACACGGCTATCGGAAGCGCCTGATGGAATCGCCCTTGCCCAACCCGGCAGGCTCCGTCCTCCCAGTTCCAATGGACGGAGCCCCGCATGTTCAACCCCGCCAACCAGGCGCACTTCAGCCTCGACATCGAAGGCGCCAACCCTGACTTCAAGGTCCTCGCCTTCACCGGCCACGAAGCCCTCAACCAGCCCTTCCGTTTCGACATCGAACTGGTCAGCGAGCGCAGCCGCCTCGACCTCGAAAGCCTCCTGCACAAACCCGCCTTCCTCGCCTTCACCCCCGACGGTCGCGGTGTCCACGGGCAGGTCTTCGGCATCGCCGTCGGCGAGATCGGCAACCGCCTCACCCACTACCACCTGACCCTCGTCCCGCGCCTCGCCTACCTCGCCCTGCGCCACAACCAGCGCATCTTCCAGCACCTCAGCGTCCCGCAGATCATCGGCCAGGTCCTCGAAGACCACGGCATCCTCGCCGACGCCTACCGCTTCCGCCTCGGCCCCAAGGCACCGCCACCGCGCGACTACTGCACCCAGTACGACGAAAGCGACCTGCACTTCATCAGCCGCCTCTGCGAAGAAGAGGGCCTGCACTTCCACTTCGAACACCAGAGCGACAGCCACCTGCTGGTCTTCGGCGAAGACGCCAGCGCCTTCCCCAAACTCGGCCGCCCCGTCGCCTACCTCGCCAACACCGGCCAGGTCGCCGACGAACCCGTCATCAAACGCTTCGGCCTGCGGATGGAAGCCCGCACCCTGCGCGTCACCCGCCGCGACTACTTCTTCGAAAAGCCCAGGCTGCTGATGGAAGCCGCCCACACACCCCAGGACGACCTCCCTCAACCCGACCTCGAAGACTACGACTACCCCGGCCGCTTCACCGAGCGCGACCGTGGTCGCCGCCTTGCCCGCCAGGCCCAGGAACGCCACCGCCGCGACTACCGCCTCGCCGACGGCGACAGCGACGAACCGCGCCTGGTCAGCGGCCACCTCCTCAACCTCTCCGACCACCCCAAACCGGAATGGAACGACCTCTGGCTGATCACCGCCCTGCACCACGAAGGCAAGCAGCCCCAGGTGCTGGAAGAGTTCGCCTCCATCGACGGCATGGCGAAAAGCGCCAAAAGTGCCTTGAGCAACCTGGCCAGCAAAGCCCTCGGCGTCTCACTGCCCACCGCCAGTGAACCCGCAACCCCCGACAGCGACTTCAAACAGGGCTACCGCAACCGCTTCCAGGCCATCCCCTGGGATGTCCCTGCCCGGCCAGACCTCAAGCACCCCAAACCGCGCATCCTCGGCAGCCAGACCGCCGTCGCCACCGGCCCCCAGGGCGAAGAAATCCACTGCGACCGCCACGGCCGCATCAAGGTCCAGTTCCACTGGGACCGCGAAGGCCAGGCCGACGAACACACCAGCTGCTGGCTGCGCGTCGCCAGCAGCTGGGCCGGCAACGCCTACGGCGCCATCGCCATCCCCCGCATCGGCATGGAAGTACTGGTCACCTTCCTCGAAGGCGACCCCGACCAACCTTTGGTCACCGGCTGCCTCTACCACGGCGTCCACCAACCGCCCTACGAACTGCCCGCGAACAAGACCCGCACCCTGCTCAAGACCGACAGCAGCCCCGGCGGCGGGGGCTACAACGAACTGCGCATCGAAGACCGCAAGGGCCAGGAGCAGATCTACATCCACGCCCAGCGCGACTGGGACGAAAACATCGAACACGACCAGAAGATCCGCGTCGGTAACCAGCGCCACGACCGGGTGGAAGGCAGCGTCTACAGCGAATTCCTCGGCGAGCAGCACCACACCCTGCACAAGGACCGCAAGACCGAGCTGAAGCTGGATGACCACCTCACCGTGGGCAACGAGCAGCACATCAAGCTCGGTGCTGGGCAGTTCGTCGAAGCAGGGCAGGAGATCCACTACTACGCCGGCGACAAGGTCGTCATC
Organism: Pseudomonas sp. SLBN-26; assembly: GCF_006715895.1. Classification (NCBI taxonomy): domain Bacteria; kingdom Pseudomonadati; phylum Pseudomonadota; class Gammaproteobacteria; order Pseudomonadales; family Pseudomonadaceae; genus Pseudomonas; species Pseudomonas sp. SLBN-26. Next base: position 3,029,508 of record NZ_VFOB01000001.1, on the reverse strand, counting down.
GACGCCGGCATGGAGCTCACCGCCAGCGGCGGCGGCAGTTTCCTCAAGCTCGACCCGGGCGGCGTCACCTTCAGCGGCGCCACCATCAACCTGAACTCAGGGGGCGCGGCAGGGGAGGGCTCAGGGGCCCGGCCCATCCTGCCGGGCGCGGTGAAGCCGGCGGACAAGGACAAGGCCGGCATCACCCTGGAGGCCCTGGCCAAGCAACGCCGGGTGTTCCTCCAGGCCAGCACGGGCATCTGTGAGGTCTGCGAAGCGGCCAAGCGCGCCAAGGAGGCCAAATGATGGACAGCGGATTCCTGCTCTTCGACGGCGCCTCCCACCGGCAGGCGCTGGTCTGGCTGTGCCAGCGCTTTCCCGAACACAGCCCGCGCCCCCTGTTGCAAGGCACCCCTTACGAACCGCTGGCGGCAATCGGCCCCATCCTGCTGCAGGCCGATGCCGGCACTCCGCTGAATGACGCCTGGCAGGCCGGTCAGCCCGAGCTTGAACAGGCCGTCTGGCTCAGGAGCGAGCTGCCCCTGGTCGCCTTGCGAGAGAGCCTGCGTCGGCGTTTGCGCATCCTGGCGCCGGATGGCCGCGTGTTCTGGCTGCGGCTGGCCGATGCACGCCCGCTGCGCCAGGCATGGCGCAGCCAGGTCCAGTGGCCGACGGGGTTCTGGCATGGCGTGAGCGAGGTCTGGCTGCGCGACGGGGAGGCCCCGGTCCTGGCCTGGCACAACCCTCATCCCCAACGGGATGCGACCCAGCCCGGCCCACCGCTCGAAGCCCAGATCACGCTGGATTGGCCACTGCTCGACGCACTGGCTCAACCCGAACCCCACCCGCAGGACGCACCCGCATGAACGCCCCCGCCACCCAATCCCGCCGCCTCCAGCCCGCCACCTGCCCCTTGCTGGCCGCCGTATTGCCGCTGCGTTATGCCATCGGCCCCATCGAGACGCGCAACCCCTCCACCCTGGACGCCGCCACCCTGGGGCTGCCCGCCCTCAACGGCAACTTCCCGGAGATGGGCCCCGAGCATGCCTCGCTCAAGGATCGCCCCCTGGGCTATGTCCCCCGTGCGCTGCGCGATGGCTGGTTGTACGTCTGGGAAGACAGCCTCAAGGCACTCAGCGAATACCGGGTGGACGCCGCCATGCTGAAACCGACCGCACGCGGCGCCCCCGCACCGGACACCACCACCCGCGCCTACCTGATGCTGGAGGCGGGTGCACCGGTGCTGATGGCCTGGTCCCCCATCCGCTGGAGTGCCGACGTCTTCGCGGAGCTGGAGAGTCAGCCTGCCAAGCGCCAACGCATGATGCGCAGCCTGACCCCCGGCGTGGCGCCCTTCAGTGGCAGCGTCCAGGCCGTGCACGGGCAGATCGGCGACCTGAAGACCGAGCACTACACCTGGAGCATCGCCGCCAGAAAGGCCAGCTACTGGCTGCTGCAAGACCCGCCCCTCAAACCCATGCAGCGCTGCGAGCAGCAGCACTTCGCCCTCGTCGACGACCCCTGGGGCGTACTGGGTGACCTGGCCGCCCTGGTGCGCGAGCGCCGCATCGCCTTCACCAAGCTCAACAAGCACCGCAACGACGAGTGGGCCACGGCCGAACTGATCCAATCCGTGGCCGACAGCGACGAAGTCATCCGCAGCAACCTCGCCTCCATGATCGACGTGCCCCAGCTGCAGAAGGTTCTGAAGCAGCCGGCCATGGCGCTGGACGCCCTCGATGCCGACCTGCGGCGCCTGACGGAGTGCTGGGCCCGCTGGTTCGAGACCCTGGAAGGCGGCATGCCGTCGCACCTGGACTCCGCCTGCGCCATGTTCGACCTGACCCAGCCCGATCAGCGCGACCTGCTGGAAATCCACTTCGCCTGCAGTTGCCTGGGGCCCTCCGCCACCCCCCTGGGGGTGACGACCCTGGAGCGGGAGCTGGACGCTGCCCAACCGAGGGAGCAGCCCTGGTTGCTGTGGTCGTTGCTGGGGGCCACCCGCAAGATCGACCCCGGCACCCTGAAGCAAGCCTTGCACCTGCCGGAAGCCCTCGCCGACGTGACCGACGCCCCTGGCGCCGCCGCCCGCCTCGCCAGGGCGACCGCCTTCGCCACGGCCGTCAACCTCGCCGCCGATCAGGTGCAGGTGTTGAATCCGGCGCGCGGTGGTGACCCCCTGTTCGCCGTGCTCTCACCCAGCCTCGGCGGGCGCTTGCGCAGCCTGAGTGAACAGATCCACCCCCTGGCCTACAACCTCATGACCGCCATGCTGGTACGCAGCGCCCAGCGCCTGGAGGTGGACAGTCTGAGCCGAGTGGATGCGATCGGCTGGCTCAACGAGCAGATCGACCAGGCCCACAACAAGGGCCAACTGCGCCGCCTCAAGAAGCAACTGGAGAAGGAGATCCGCAACCAGGCGCGTGCCGCCCGCGAGGCCGTCGGCCTTTCAACCCCCGCCAAAACCCCCACAGCGACCCAGGTCGAGGAGGCCATTCCGCATCTCCGTGTCGTACCGGCCCCAGAAGCGGCCCCGCCCCATCCCTCACCCGGCTATGGCAGCGACGCCCCGCGCGCGCCCGGCAAGCCCGGCACAACGCTGCCGCCCCTGAGCGGAAAAGCCGCGCGCCTCTCACTGGGGGTGCCTCGAAATATCAGCGAACTGCTGAACGAGGCGCCCTTGAAGACATTGATTGCGTTTGTGTCGGTTTGGAATTTGGCGGCGGTGGCAACGCAGGCCTGGAATGAGACATCCACGAAGAGCGTTATTTCGGCTGTTGGTGCTGTGACGGCTACGGCAACTGCATCTGCGGCAGTTCTGCAGCAACTTGCTGACGTTCGTTGGGAGCAGCATGTAGGTAGTGCCAGTAAGCTCGACGTCAAGGCTCAGGAGTACTTGGCACGCGCATTGGGCCTGGGAGCCGGAGCTATGCGGCTGCAAGCCATCACCGCAGGCTTGGATGTGTTCATCTACGGCTGGCAAGCGCTGGATGCTTACCAGGCTGGCGACCTGGATACTGCGGCAGTCAGCCTGGGGCTGGTTGGAGCCAACCTTGCTTACGCCCACGTCTCGTTGCGAGCCATGCGCGCCTTGCGCCTGGCTCGCACAGCAGTACTCGCCGGTGAGTCGGCGGCCCTGTCTACCGGTATCCGCGTGTTGTCCCTGCCCCTGCGCCTGAGTCTGGTGGGGCTGGTTGGCACCATCCTGATCGGCATGGTCTCCCTGCTCTACACAAAAGACACCCCGCTGGAAAGCTGGCTCAAGCAGACCCGTTTCGGTATCCGCCCTGCGGACTGGTCAGGCAGCCTCACCGGTACCCTCGAGGCCTTCTGGCGCATCATCTTGCCTGTCAGCCTGATTCTGGAACGCAGGCAGGGCCTCAACACGCGGGGCCAATGGGTGAATGAAATGGCCCTGGTGCTGCACCTGCCCGGCCAGAGCGAGTACCAACCGGGCATGGTCACCTTCGATGGCTATGAAGAATGGGAGGACCTGAGCATCAACAGGCGTTGGTGTGTCCCGCTGGTATGGGAGCGGGACGATCCCATTCCCTTCGATACACAGATCTGCACGCCCTACGACAGGCAGGATGCCGGCGGCGTCTGGCTGCGCCGTGCCTACCACAATCGCCTCGACAGAATCGTCGCCATCCGCGGCAGCCTCACCTACTACCCCGCTGAAGGGCTGAGCCTGCCGGCCATCGACATTGAAGTGAAATGACCATGCCTGACACGACACCGATCACCTTCGTCCGGCGCTTTACCCAAGTGCCGGACAGTCGACTGCTCCAGGCTGATAAGTCCACCGAGGCACAGCTTATGTGCATGCCCGAAGTGGAGGAACAGACCGAGCGCTACCTGAGCCTTGAGCACGGGGAAAGTGTGGATCGGGGGGGCTGGACCGGGGCGTTGGGTGGGGTGGGGGGCGCTTTTTTGTTCTTCTTTGCGCTGTCTATTTTGATAGATGGCCGCACCGAAATCGCTCTCAACCTCTTCTTGGTTGCGCTTGCGTGTGTTCTGGTCCCTTTCATCTTTGAAGTGCGCCAGCCCATGCCCCTGCCTATCCTGCTCAACCGCCGCACCCGAGAGCTGTACTTCGAGCAGGACGGCGAGCTGTACCACACCCCCTGGGACGGCATTGCTGCTGCAGCCTATCCCTTCGAAACTGTGGGGCTCTATACCGGTGGCATGCGCCATGCCGCACTGGAAGTGCTGCTACACCGCTACGGCCACCCGGAGGAGCAGGTGGTGATCAACCTGGGGTCGCCCATTGGCAAGAGCCTGGAGATGCAGTTGGGCTTTTGGGAGTACCTGCGGGCCTATATGGATAACGGCCCCTGGTTCGATGAACACGGCAGGCCCAGCGAATCGCCCGCGTTCAACCAGAGCCTGTTGGAGGTGCGCAAGCGGCGAGGGCATTGGACTCGCCTTCAGTGGCGAGACATCAAGGAGCAGTATGTTGCTCATGGTGCGCTCAGCTATCTCAATCTCTCAGACGTGGCGCTTTTGCTGGGGGGCATGATGTTTGCGCCATTCAACGCCCTGCAGAACTTCACCTACGCCATCGCCAAACGCCGTGCTCGCAGCCAATGGCCGGCCCTGGTCCGCGAGCGCCTGCGGGCCGATGGCCCCACCAGTCGGCTGGTGGATCTGGAGCAGCAGGCATGACGGCGGAGGCTGCCCGCACGTCTGCCCGACGCTTCGCCCAAGTGCCTGACAGTTGCCTGCTCCAGTCCGACCAGTCCACGCAAGCACCGCTTATGTGCATGCCCGAAGTGGAGGAGCAGACCGAGTTCTACCTGAGCATCGAGCACGGGGAGAGTGCGGACAGAGGAATGTGGACGGGGGCCTTGGGGGGAGGCGTGCTACTGATATTCGGAGGCTTCTCAATAGCTTTTTTCTTGGATGGCAGAACTGGGCCAGGGTGGGCGTGTTTAGCCTTGATTAGTGTGGCCCTGCTAGTGCCCTTCCTACTGGAAATCTTCCGTCCAATGCCCCTGCCGATCCTGCTCAACCGGCGCACCCGCGAGCTGTACTTCGAGCAGGACGGCGAGCTGTACCACACCCCCTGGGACGGCATCGCCGCTGCGGCCTATCCCTTCGACACCTTCGGGCTGTACACCGGCGGCATGCGCCATGCCGCGCTGGAGGTGCTGCTGCACCGCTACGGCCACCCGGAGGAGCAGGTGGTGATCAACCTGGGTTCGCCCATCAGCAAGAGCCTGGAGATGCAGTTGGGCTTTTGGGAGTACCTGCGGGCTTACATGGAGCACGGTCCCTGGTTCGATGAGCAGGGGCAGCGCAGTGATACGCCAGAGCGTGTGGACGAGCTGCGAGAGGTGCGCAGCAGCAAAGGCCAATCGGTTCGCTTGTACTGGGGCCTGATCAAGGCGGAGTACCACGCCAACAATGGACGCAATTTCCTCAGTTACGCCGACGCTGTTCTACTGCTGGGCAGCATCCTGTTGCTGCCGATGCGCACCTTGCAAAACCTCACCTATGCCATCGCCAAGCGCCGGGCCCGCACCCAATGGCCGGCCCTGGTCCGCGAGCGCCTGCGGGCCGATGGCCCCACCAGCCGGCTGGTGGATCTGGAGCAGCAGGCGTGACGACGGAGGCTTCCCGCGCCTTCGCCCAGCGCTTTACCCAAGTACCGGACAGTTGCCTGCTCCAGTCCGACCAGTCCACGCAAGCACCGCTTATGTGTATGCCCGAAGTGGAGGAGCAGACCGAGTACTACCTGAGCATTGAGCACGGGGAGAGTGCGGACAGAGGGATGTGGACCGGGGCGCTGGGTGGAGGAGCAGTATTTTTTGGGCTGATCGCGATTCTGCCATTGCTGCTAGACGGCGACATGCAATGGGCCAGCCGACTGGCGTTGTTTACGTACCCGCCAGTGTTCGCGGTGTTTCTGTGGGAAATCCTCCAGCCCATGCCCTTGCCGATCCTGCTTAACCGCCGCACCCGCGAGCTGTACTTCGAGCAGGACGGCGAGCTGTATCACACGCCTTGGGACGGCATTGCCGCCGCGGCCTACCCTTTCGACACCGTGGGGCTGTACACCGGCGGCATGCGCCATGCCGCGCTGGAAGTGCTGCTGCACCGCTATGGCCACCCGGAGGAGCAGGTGGTGATCAACCTGGGCTCGCCCATCAGCAAGAGCCTGGAGATGCAGCTGGGCTTCTGGGAGTACCTGCGGGCTTACATGGATAACGGCCCCTGGTTCGATGAACACGGCAGGCACAGCGAATCGCCCGCGTTCAACCAGAGTCTGTTGGATGTACGCAAACGGCGAGGCCAGTGGACGCGCCTGCAATGGCGAGATATCAAGGAGCAGTACGCTGCCAATGGTGGGCGCAATTACCTCAGTGCCTCGGATGTTGCGCTGTTGCTGGGGGGAGCACTGCATGCCCCAATCAACGCCCTACAAAACCTCACCTACGCCATCGCCAAACGCCGGGCCCGTACCCAATGGCAGGCCCTGGTCCGCGAGCGCCTGCGGGCCGATGGCCCCACCAGTCGGCTGGTGGATCTGGAGCAGCAGGCATGACGGCGGAGGCCGCCCGCGCGTTTACTCGGCGCTTCACTCTGGTGCCTGACAGTTGCCTGCTTCAGGCTGACAAATCCACAGAGGCACCGCTTATGTGCATGCCTGATGTGGAAGAACAGACTGAGCACTACCTGAGCCTTGAGCACGGCGAGAGTGCAGATCGGGGGATGTGGACCGGAGCGTTGGGGGGCGTGGGAGGGGTTGCTTTACTAGGGCTTGCGCTAGCCGTTTTCGTAGATGGTGACTTTGAGTCGGCCCTCAAAATTCTGCTGTTTGCACTGCCTTGTTTTCTGATCCCCTTCATCTGCGAAGTGCTCCAGCCGATGCCCCTGCCGATCCTGCTCAACCGTCGCACCCGCGAGCTGTACTTCGAGCAGGACGGCGAGCTGTATCACACACCCTGGGATGGGATCGCCGCTGCGGCTTACCCCTTTGACACCGTGGGGCTGTACACCGGCGGCATGCGCCATGCCGCGCGGGAAGTGCTGCTGCACCGCTACGGCCACCCGGAGGAGCAGGTGGTGATCAACCTGGGCTCGCCCATCGGCAAGAGCCTGGAGATGCAGTTGGGCTTTTGGGAGTACCTGCGGGCCTATATGGATAACGGCCCCTGGTTCGATGAACACGGCAGACACAGCAAGTCGCCCGAGTTCAACCAGAGTCTGTTGGAGGTACGCAAGACGCGCGGGCAGTGGACCCGCCTGCACTGGGGCATCCTGAAGCGCGAGTACAAGGCCAAGCAGGGGCGGAACTTCCTGGGCTATGACGACGTGATGCTGATCCTGCTAAGTGCCTTGCTTTCCCCTGTTAATGCGCTGCAAAACTTCACCTACGCCATCGCCAAACGCCGTGCTCGCAGCCAATGGCCGGCCCTGGTCCGCGAGCGCCTGCGGGCCGATGGCCCCACCAGCCGGCTGGTGGATCTGGAACAGCACCCCTAAGCCTCCTCGGCTGTCGCGGATTGCGACGCAGCGCGCCTCCCTGCGACCTTTGCGCCCTTGACGAAGGGGGCGCTTGACGCAGATCAGTACGCCCGGACAAGGGGCTCCGCATGCTGTGCGCCGCAACCGAATCCGAGGTGTCCATGCGCCGTGAACCCATCGTGCTGTTCGACAACGGCACCCACCAATGCATGCTGTTCGACGATCTGGTCAGTGGGGACGGCATCCAGTCCAACCAGTTCCTGATCACCGACCATGACCAGTACCTGCTGCTCGATCCGGGCGGCGATCTGACCTACACCCCGCTGTCGCTGGAGCTGTCCAAGCACATCCCGGTGCAGGACCTGACCTACATCTTCGCCTCCCACCAGGACCCGGACATCATCGCGTCCCTGGACAAGTGGCTGCTGCACACCCGCGCCAAGGTGGTCTGCTCCAAGCTCTGGGCGCGCTTCCTGCCGCACCTGACCGCCAACTACCTGGCCATCAGCCATGGCATCTCCACCTACGACCGCATCATCGCGCTGCCCGACCGTGGCCAGTCGATCCCGCTCGGCCGTTGCAACCTCAAGGCGGTGCCGGCGCACTTCCTGCACTCGGTGGGCAACTTCCAGCTGTACGACCCGGTGAGCAAGATCCTCTTCTCCGGCGACATGGGCGCGTCCATGACCGAAGACGCCTCCCCGGTGCGCGACTTCACCAACCACGTGCCGGAGATGGAGGGCTTCCACCGGCGCTACATGGCCGGCAACAAGGCCTGCCGCCTGTGGGCCGCGATGGTCCGTGGCATGGACCTGGAGATGATCGTGCCGCAGCACGGCCGTCCCTTCGTCGGCAAGGAAATGATCAGCGCCTTTCTCTACTGGATTGAGAATCTCGACTGCGGCCTCGACCTGATGGGCCCCGAGGACTACCAGCTGCCTCGCTGACAGTCCGAGGCGAACGCACCTGCAGCAGGCTCGCGTTCGCCAGGCGCGCACATAGAAACCGGCCGGAAGCCTGCGCCTCCCGCCGGTTTTTTTACGGGATCGCCCACGCCGTGGTGCCACCCCGAAGTTGTCTGGAATGGCCACCTTTCGCGGCGCGTTCGGCGCTTTTGGCTGTCATCAACCCGTGCTAGGGTCGGCCTCTTCCTACAACAAGAGGCCTGCCGATGCCCATGCTCCTGCTCCGCGCCCTGTGCCTGGCCCTTGGCCTTGCCGCCGTGCTGCCCGCCCAGGCGGAACGCTGGCCCGATCCCGACTGGACGACCACCCCCGCTGCCAGCAGCCCCGCCCTCGACGCCTTCGAGCGCTACGCCTTTCCCGCCCGTGACGATGCCCAGCGCCAGGGCGTGCGCAGCGACGCGGTGGTGGTGATCCGTGATGGCGAGCTGGTCTACGAACGCTATGCCGGCCCCACCCAGGCGCAGACGCCGCACCTCACTTGGTCGGTGAGCAAGAGCCTGCTGGCCGCCACCCTGGGTGTGGCCTTTGGCGAGGGGCGCTTCAAGTTGGACGACCCGGTCGCCCGCCACTACCCCGCCTTCGCCAGCCACCCCGGCGTGCAGGTGCAGCACCTGCTGCACTGGGCCTCCGGCCTGGCCTGGCAGGAGGACTACGAATACGCCCCGCTCAAGTCCTCCGTGGTGGCCATGCTCTACACCCGAGGCCGTGGCGACATGGCTGCCTTCGCCGCCGAGCACCCGCTGGACGCCGTGCCCGGCAAGCGCTTCCGCTACTCCAGCGGCGACAGCAACGTGCTCTCCGCCGCCCTGCGCGGCATGGTGGGCGAGGCCGCCTACCCGGACTACCCCTGGACCGCGCTGTTCGAGCCCCTCGGCATCCGCTCCGCCGTATGGGAGCGGGACGCCGCCGGTACCTTCGTCGGCTCCTCCTACGCCTACCTCAGCGCCCGTGACCTGGCCCGTGTGGGCCTGCTCATGCAGCGCAACGGTCGCTGGGGCGAGCGGCAACTGCTGCCCGCCGAGTGGGTGGCCTTCAACCGCACGCCCTTCGCCGACTACCGGCCGGACCCGGAACAGCCCGGCGAAGCCGTCCCCGGCGGGCACTGGTGGCTCAACCGCGTGGTGGAGGGCGCGCCGAAGCCCTGGCCGCATGCCCCGGAAGACGCCTTTGCCGCCCTTGGCCACTGGGGCCAGGCGCTCTACGTGCTGCCCACCGAGAAGCTGGTGATCGTGCGCTACGCCGACGACCGCGACGGCACCTACCAGCACGACCGCTTCCTCGAACTGGCCCTGGCCGCCTTCGCCCCGGAGGTGAAGCCATGATCCGCCGTCGTCCCGTGCTCAGCGTCCTCGTCCTGCTGCTGCTCCTGCTCGCCGGCCTGGCCTGGCACAACCGCGTCCACCTGCAGGCCTTCCCCGGCATCATCAGCGCCTACACCGCCAAGGAGTACTGCTCCTGCCGCTACGTGATGCACAACGCGGCGGACTACTGCCAGGGCTACGTGAAGCAGTACGTGCCCATCAGCGGCTTCCTTGACGATGCCGCCGGCAAGCGCGTGACCGCCCGTGGCCTGGGGCGCAGCAACACCGCTGCCTGGCTCGGCGAGCGCCAGGGCTGCCAGTTGCTGGCGGAGCCCGACCCGCTGCTCTGAGGCCGCTCGCTCGGGTTCCACCCTGTGGAACCACCTTCGATTGTTCTCCTCCGCCCCGCGCGGTTAGCTGGAGACCGACCGCTCCGGGCGGTCTCCACCGGACGAGGAGAACAACAACAATGACCCGCTTCGCTCCCATCCAGGCCTGGCTCGACGACATCGCCGACGAGCTGCGTGCCTTGCGACACGACATCCACGCCCACCCCGAGCTCGGCTTCGAGGAGCACCGCACCGCCGAGCTGGTGGCGCGCCTGCTGGGCGACTGGGGCTACGAGGTGCACACCGGCATCGGCCGTACCGGCGTGGTCGGCGTGCTGCGCCGTGGCCGGGGTACGGCGCGGCTCGGCCTGCGGGCCGACATGGACGCGCTGCCCATCCACGAGGCCGGCGCGGCTGCCCACATCAGCCGCCATGCCGGCTGCATGCACGCCTGCGGGCACGACGGCCACACCGTGATGCTGCTGGGCGCCGCCCGCTACCTGGCCCAGGCCGGGCGCTTCGACGGCACCCTCAACCTGATCTTCCAGCCCGCCGAGGAAGGGCAGGGCGGCGCCCTGGCCATGCTGGAGGACGGCCTGCTGGAGCGCTTTCCCTGCGATGCGCTGTTCGGCATGCACAACATGCCGGGCCTGCCGGCCGGGCAACTGGCCTTCCGCGCCGGGCCGGTGATGGCCTCCCAGGACCTGCTGGAGGTCACCCTCGAAGGTGTCGGCGGGCACGGCTCCATGCCGCACCTGTGCGTCGACCCGCTGGTGGCCGGTGCCGACATCGTCATGGCCCTGCAGACGGTGGTGGCCCGCCACATCGATGCGCAGCAGGCGGCGGTGGTCAGCATCGGTGCCTTCCAGGCCGGCGAGGCGGCCAACGTCATCCCGCAGACGGCCCGCCTGCGCCTGAGCCTGCGTGCGCTGGACCCGGCGGTGCGCGAGCGCCAGCTGCAGCGGGTGATGGCGATCATCCGCGGCCACGCCGCCAGCCATGGCTGCCAGGTGCAGATCGAGCACCGGCCGGCCTACCCGGTCACCGTCAACCACCCGGCCGAGACCGCCTTCGCCCGGCGTGTCGCCCTCGACCTGGCCGGTGCCGACGCCGTGCAGGACGCGCCCACCCTCATGGGCAGCGAGGACTTCGGCTGGATGCTGCAGCGCTGCCCCGGCAGCTACCTGATGATCGGCAACGGCGACGGGCCGATGGTCCACAACCCCGCCTACGACTTCAACGACGCCATCCTCCCGAGGGGCGCCGCCTACTGGGCTGCCCTGGCCGAATCCTGGCTGCAGGTGACGCCCGTGCGCCTCGCCGAACCCGCCGCCCACGCCTGACCCGGAGACCGCCATGAAACCATCCGCCAGCGGCGCCTCGCGCGGCCGCCAGGTGACGGCTGCCGTCATCGGAAACGCACTGGAGTGGTACGACTTCATCGTCTACGGCTTCCTTTCCAGCATCATTGCCCGGCTGTTCTTCCCCTCGGACGACGAGTACGCCTCGCTGCTGATGGCCCTGGCCACCTTCGGCGTCGGCTTCTTCATGCGCCCGGTGGGCGGCATCCTCCTGGGCCTCTACGCCGACCGCCGGGGGCGCAAGGCGGCCATGCAGCTGATCATCCTGCTGATGACTGTCTCCATCGCCATGATCGCCCTGGCCCCCGACTACGCCGCCATCGGCCTCGGCGCGCCGCTGCTGATCGTGGTGGCGCGGATGCTCCAGGGCTTCGCCACCGGCGGCGAATACGGCAGCGCCACGGCCTTCCTGGTGGAGAGCGCCCCGGCCCATCGGCGCGGGCTGTATGGCGCCTGGCAGCTGTTCGGCCAGTGCCTGGCGGTGTTCGCCGGCTCCGGCATGGGCGCCCTGGTCACCCACGGGCTCTCGCCCGAAGCGCTGGATGCCTGGGGGTGGCGGGTGCCCTTCCTGGTGGGGCTGCTGATCGGCCCGGTGGGGCTGTGGATGCGCCGGCACATGGCCGAGACCGAAGCCTTCCTGGAGGCCCGTGACACCCAGCGCGGCGAGCACATCGGCTTCGGTCGCATGCTGCGGGAGAACGGCCGGGCCGTGCTGGTCACCCTCGGCTGCACCATCAGCGGCACCGTGGCCTTCTACGTGGTGCTGGTGAACATGCCCACCTTCGCCCACAAGCAGCTGGGGCTGCCGCTGGACCAGGTGTTCATGGTGCAGATGGCCGCCGTGGCCTGGATGACCCTGGTGATCCCCCTGGCGGGGCACCTGTCCGACCAGGTCGGGCGGCGCCCGGTGCTGCTGGTGGGCACCTTCGCCTTCCTGGTGATGGTCTACCCGCTGTTCAGCTGGGTGGCGGCCGCGCCCGGCCTCGGCCGCCTGCTGGTGATGCAGCTGCTGCTGTGCAGCGCCATCGGCAGCATCTACGGCCCCGGGCCAACCGCCAGCGCCGAGCAGTTCCCGGCGGCGGTGCGCTCCACCGGGCTGGCGCTGTCGAACAACCTCGGGGTGATGCTGTTCGGCGGGTTCGCCCCCTTCATCGTCACCTGGCTCACCCAGAGCACCGGCGACCCGGTGGCACCCGCCTACTATGTGGTCTTCGCCGCCAGCCTCGGCCTGGTCGCCAACTGGCACCTGCGCGAAGGCGCCCCTGCCGCCCTGGCGCGCCGTGCCCGCCGGCGTTCCCTGTCCCAGCCCACCCGGAGCCTTGCCGAATGAGCCTGATCCGAACCCCCGCACCCGCCCGTTCCCTGCGCGAGGAGATCGTCGCCCTGGACGCCCTGCCGCTGTCCGAGGCCATCCGCACCCGTCAGGTGGCCTGCCGCGAGGTGATGCAGGCCTACCTGGAGCACATCCACGCCCTCAACCCGGTGGTCAACGCCCTGGTGGACCTGCAGCCCGAGGAGCGCCTGCTGGCCGAGGCGGAGCAGCGCGACCGGCAACTGGCCAATGGGCAATGGCTGGGCTGGATGCATGGGATGCCCCAGGCGCCGAAGGACCTGGCCGCCACCGCCGGTCTGCGCACCAGCCTTGGCTCGCCGCTGTTCGCCGACCAGGTGACCCGCCACGACGCCCACGTGGTGGCCCGCGCCCGGGCGGCCGGCGCGCTGTTCATCGGGCGCAGCAACACCCCCGAGTTCGGCCTCGGCTCGCACACCTACAACCCGGTACACGGCATCACCGGCAACGCCTACGACCCCAGCCGCAGCGCCGGCGGCAGCAGCGGTGGGGCGGCGGTGGCGCTGGCCCTGCGCCTGCTGCCGGTGGCCGATGGCAGCGACATGATGGGCTCGCTGCGCAACCCGGCGGCCTTCAACAACGTCTACGGCCTGCGCCCGTCCCTGGGGCGGGTGCCCTTCGGCCCGACGCCGGAGCTGTTCGTCCAGCAGCTGGCCACTGAAGGGCCGATGGGCCGCAGCGTGGCCGACGTCGCCGCGCTGCTGCGCACCCAGGCCGGGCCGGCGGCGGGCGTGCCCCTGGCGCAGTTGTCCAGCCAGGACCTGGAGGGCCCGCTGGAGCGGGACTTCAGCGGCACCCGCATCGGCTGGCTTGGCGACCTGGGTGGCCACCTGCCCATGGAGGCGGGCCTGCTGGCGTTGTGCGAGGCCGGGCTGGCGGACTTCCGCGCCCTGGGCTGCGAGGTGGAGCCGGTGGTGCCGGACTACGACCCGGAGCGGCTCTGGCGCTGCTGGCGCGTGCACCGCCACTGGCTGGTGGCCGGCAGCCTGGGGCCGCTGTACGCCGACCCGGCGCGGCGCGCGCGGCTCAAGCCGGAAGCCTGCTGGGAGGTGGAGGGCGGCCTGGGCCTCAGCGCCGAGGCGGTGCACCAGGCCTCGGTGGACCGCAGCGATTGGTACCGCGTGGTGACGGCGCTGTTCGAGCGTTACGACTTCCTGCTGCTGCCCAGCGCCCAGGTGTTCCCTTTCGACTCGGCGCAGCCCTGGCCCACCGAGGTGGCCGGCCGCGCCATGGACAGCTACCACCGCTGGATGGAGGTGGTCATCGGCGTGAGCCTCGCGGGCCTGCCGGCCATGAGCGTGCCGGTGGGCTTCGGCGAGGCCGGGCTGCCCATGGGTGTGCAATTGATCGGCCCGGCGCGCGCCGACCTGGCGGTGCTGCAGCTGGCCCATGCCCACGAGCAGCAGACCCGCTGGGTGGCGCGGCGCCCGCCCGCTTTGCTGGGCTGGCCATCCGCCAACTGAGCGATCACGGGCCGGCCAAGGCCCGTATCTTGCTGGCGCCTGTCATCGCCATGGGGGAGGGGAGGCGGGTATGCAAACACGAGAAGACAACGGCACGGTGCGCTCGGTGGAGCGCGCCCTGGGCATCCTCGAACTGCTGGGCGCCCATGACGCCCTGGGGTTGGAGGAACTGCACTACCTCACCGGCCTGCCCAAGGCCACGGTGTCGCGCCTGTTGCACACCCTGCAGGAGCAGGGCTGGCTGTACCGTGGGTTGTGCGACCGGCGCTACCGGCTCACCGCCGAGCGGCTGTTCGGCGACCCGCAGCAGCGCTTCCTCCGGCAACTGGTGGAGCGGGCCTCGCCGCTGCTCTGCGAGCTGGCCGAGCGCACCGGCCTGGTGGCCGACCTGTCGTTCTTCGACGGCGACGACCTGCTGGTGGTGGAAAGCGCCGTGCCCCAGGTGCTGCGTCGGCGCTACCCGAACAACCGCCTGGTGGTGGGGCTCAAGGCCAGCCTGCACCAGTCGGCCATGGGCAAGGCCTGCGTCGCTGCCCTGGAGCCCACCGACCTGGAGCGCCTGGCCGCACGCCATGGTCTGCCCGGCGAGGCGCTGCAGCGGGTCCACGAACAGGCCCACCGCCAGGGCTATGGCGAGCGCACCGAGGGCAGCTGGGAATATGCCGTGCGCCTGCCCTTCCTGATCCGCGCCGTGGCCCTGCCGGTGCGGCGCCAGGGGCGGGTGGTGGGCAGCGTCGCCCTGCACTGGCCCCGCGACCAGGACAGCGTCGAGCGGGTCAGCGGCCAGCACCTGCAGGACCTCGCCGGCACCGTCGACCTGTTGCAGGGCCGGCTGGCCTAGGCCGCCGGCCCACCCTCCCGCCGGGCAGGCCTGCCCGGCTTCCTGTCGCCTGCACCATCGCCCGCCCGCCATTCCACCCGGTGGAACCCATTTCGATTGCCCGTCGGGGGCGGCCGCCCACAATGGGCCTGCCTGTCCGGACAGCCTCACCTTTCATCCAGAACAACAAGAAGGACAACGAGATGAACCTGCGAGAGAAAGGCCTCGCCGGGCTGCTGTGCCTGGCGTCCGGCTGGGCGTGCCATGCCGAACCCTTCATCGACGACAGCCGCACGTCGCTGCGCTACAGCCAGTTCTACTGGAAGGAGAACGACGGCGGCGAGGTCGGCCCCAACCGCGACGAATGGGTGCAGGCCGCCCTGTTCAGCTTCAACTCCGGCTGGTACCGCGACCTGTTCGGCGTGGACTACGCCTACGGCCTGGCCGATGCGCTGCACGTGGGCCACGAGGCCACCAGCATCAGCAACCTGGAAGCCGGGCACAGCGTGCAGTCGCCCCACGGCATCGCCAAGCCGGTGGAGGCCTACCTGCGCGGGCGGCTCCCGGTGGCCGACGGCTACCTGCAACTGGGGCTCGGCAAGAAGAGCCGGCGCTACGGGCAGTACTACGACGACCCCTTCAGCCGCATCCTGCCGCCCTCCACCCTGGGGGCGGACCTGGAGTGGCGCGCCGAGGGCCGCGCCCTGCGCTACAGCCGGCTCACCGGCTTCAGTGCGCGCAACGAGTCGGGCTGGTCCGACACCCTGCGCAACTTCCGCGGCCAGCGCATCGAGGCGCTGCACCTGGCGGCCGTGGAGTGGACGCTGCCCACCACCAGCCGCCTGACCGGCGAGTACAGCCTGGCCGAGAACTACCTCAAGGTCGGCTCCATCAAGCTGGAGCACAGCCTGGCCCTGGGGGATGAGCGCTTCATCGACCTCGCGGGCACCCTCGGCGCCCAGCAGGACGCCGGGCGCCTGTTCGAGCACGAGGGCGTGCGCGGCCTGTTCGAGGCGGAGCGGCAGCACCGGGCGCGCTACACCGACCTGTCGCTGAAGTACCGCACGCCCACCTATACCCTGGGTGCGGCCTACAACCGGGTGCGGGGTGGCGACTTCGACCGCCCGTTCTTCCGCCAGGACCACGGCACCTGGAACAGCAGCGCCAAGCTGTTCTACTACTTCGGCGCCGAGGACGAGGCCATGGTCAAGCTCATGGCCGGGATGGACTTCAGCGCCTTCGGCCTGCCCCAGCTGCGGCTGGACAGCCACTACGCCTTCTCCGACCACGCCGCCGGCTACCGCGACTTCTCCCGGCGGGAGTTCCAGAGCCTGCTGCAGTACCGCTTCGACGGGCCGCTCAAGGGGCTCAGCCTGGCCTGGCTGCACAACCGCTTTCACACCGAAGGCGTGCCCGACGGGGTGGACCGCCGGCAGGCCTCGCGCGGGCCGGCGGGCATCATCACCCACCACGCCGAACGTTTGTACCTGAACTACGTCTATAGCTTCTGATCCGAAGGACAGGCCGGCCCTCGCCCTGCTGGCGACGGGCCGGCGACC
The DNA here is from genome assembly GCF_006715895.1 of Pseudomonas sp. SLBN-26. Classification (NCBI taxonomy): domain Bacteria; kingdom Pseudomonadati; phylum Pseudomonadota; class Gammaproteobacteria; order Pseudomonadales; family Pseudomonadaceae; genus Pseudomonas; species Pseudomonas sp. SLBN-26. Next base: position 3,012,907 of record NZ_VFOB01000001.1, on the reverse strand, counting down.
CTGGTTTGCAGGTGCGCTGGCCGGCGGTTTAAGGTGGCGCCGATTTGCAACAGGAGTCCCCATGCGCACGTCCATTCCCCTCGTCTTCGCCCTGCTGGGCGCCCTGGCGCTGCCGGCCCATGCGGGCTGGTACCTGGACAACGAGTCCTCGCGGCTGTCCTTCATCTCCACCAAGGGCGGCAGCCTCTCCGAGGTGCACCGCTTCCTCACCCTGCACGGCAGCATCGGCGAAACCGGCAAGGCTCACCTGCGCGTCGAGCTGGAGTCGGTGAGCACCGGCATCCCCCTGCGGGACCAGCGCCTGCGCGACCTGTTCTTCGAGATCGAACGCAACCCCGAGGCCGAGGTGCACGCCCAGATCGACCTGCGCCCCATCACCGACCTGGCCCCCGGCGCCCAGCTGGAACTGCGCCTGCCGCTGAAGGTGACGCTGCACGGCCGCGAGCACGAGTACCAGGCCGAGCTGCTGGCCACCCGCCTGGATGACCGCCGCTTCCAGGTGGTGACCCTGGCCCCGCTGGTGCTGCAGGCGGAGGACTTCGGCCTGATGGAAGGCCTGGGCACCCTCAAGCAGCTGGCGGGACTTTCCTCCATCAGCAGCTCGGTGCCAGTGGGCGCCGTGCTGATCTTCACGGCGCGCTGATGGGCCACATCTTCCCCTGGAAGTCCGGCAACCGCTTCGATCTGCTGATCGACGGGCCGAGCTTCTTTCCCGCCATGCTGGCCGACATCGACCGGGCCGAGCACCACGTCAGCCTGGAGCTCTACCTGGTGGAGGACGGCCGTTGCAGCGAGGCCCTGGTGGAGGTGCTCTGCCAGGCCGCGCGGCGGGGGGTGAAGGTGCGCTGCCTGTTCGACGGCTTCGGCAGCCAGAAGCTCGGCCAGGCCCTGCGCGGGCGGCTGGCCGAGGCTGGTGTGCTGCTGCAGTTCTACAACCCCATCCGCTGGCGGCGTGGGGCGAACAACTTCTACCGCGACCACCGCAAGATCCTGGTGGTGGACGACCGCGTCGCCTACGTGGGCGGCACTGGCTCCACCGATGACTTCTGGCAGCCCGGCGAGGCCGAAAGCCATTGGCACGAGGCCATGGTGGCGATCCACGGGCCGCTGGTGGTGCATTGGAAGCTGATCTTCGACTTCCAGTGGCTGGCCAACCTGCGCCGCCGTCCCTGGCTGCCGGACGAGGCGCCGGGGCTCAGCCACCTGCCACCCTATCCCTCGGCCGGCGTGGGCATGGGCCGGGTGGCCTACGCCGACGCCCGCCAGCACCTGGACATCGTCCAGTCCCTGGTGCGCAGCCTGCGCAACGCCAAGGAGCGGGTGTGGCTGGCCACGCCGTACTTCCTGCCCAGCTGGAAGGTGCGTCGCGCCCTGATCAAGGCCGCCCGGCGCGGCGTGGACGTGCGCCTGCTGCTCACCGGGCGCAACACCGACCACCCGCCGGTGCGCTTCGCCGGGCAGCGCTACTACCCGCGCCTGTTGCGGGCCAACGTGCGGATCTTCGAGTACCAGCCGCGCTTCCTGCACCTGAAGATGGTGCTGGTGGACGGCTGGGTCAGCGTCGGCTCGTGCAACTTCGACCACTGGAACCTGCGCTTCAACCTCGAAGCCAACGTCGAGGCCCTGGACCGGCACTTCACCGAGCAGGTGGCGGCCTCCCTCGGTCGCGACTTCGACGACAGCCGCGAGATCACCCTGGAGGACTGGCACGCCCGGCCGCTGCTCAAGCGCTTCTACCAGCGCCTGTGGGGCTGGCTCGACCGCCTGGCGGTGAACCTGCTGGACCGCCGCCGCTGAGCCGAACCTTTGTCGGGTGTCGGCAGTGGCCCGCCGCCGGCTACGCTCCCTGCACCCCATAACGAGAGATGTGCCCATGCGCCGTCCGCTGCTGCTGCCCCTGCTGGTCGTGCTGTTGTCCGCCTGTTCCACCCCCGGTGCCTTCTTCGGCGCCACCGACGGCCCGGCCTTCGAGGCGCTGGCGCCCCGGGACGGCGACCATGCCCTGGTCTACATCTACCGCCCCCGCAGCGACTGGGCCGACCAGGAGCTGGAGGCGCCTGGGCTGTTCCTCGACGGCCGGCTGATCGGCACCCTGCCGAGCAACGGCTACCTGGCCCTGGAGTTCGACGTCGCCAACTACCGCCTGGAGATGCGCCGCCCGCTGATGGGCACCTACTGGACGCTGCTGGCCGGCGGCTATTTCGACTTCACCCAGATCACCAGCTTCGCCTTCGAGGCCGGTGCCGGCGGCACCTACTACCTGCGCTACGACGAGCTCAATCCGCCGCCGAAGAACGCCGAGCTGCCGCCCCAGGGCGACGGCCCGCTGCAGCTGGTGGGCGAGGCGCTGGGCCGCCAGGAGATCGCCGCCACGCGCCAGGTGCAACCGCTGCTGCGCATCGACGCCAACGGCCAGCCCCTGTAGTAGCCGGGTGTTACCCAGGGGGCCACGCGGGGGAGGATGATTGGCTACCTTTGTCACCCTGAGCCCTGACTGGGAGGACCCCGCAATGGCAGCCAAGAAGATCCTGATGCTGGTCGGCGACTACGCCGAAGACTACGAAACCATGGTGCCGTTCCAGGCCCTCGGCATGGTCGGCCACACCGTACACGCCGTGTGCCCCGACAAGGTCGCCGGGCAGACCGTGCGCACCGCCATCCATGACTTCGAAGGCGACCAGACCTACAGCGAGAAGCCCGGCCACAACTTCGCCCTCAACTTCGACTTCGACCGCGTCCGCGCCGAGGACTACGACGCCCTGCTGATCCCCGGCGGCCGTGCCCCCGAATACCTGCGCCTGAACGCCCGGGTGATCGAGCTGGTGAAGGCCTTCGACGCCGCGAAGAAACCCATCGCCGCCGTCTGCCACGGCCCGCAGCTGCTGGCCGCTGCCGGCGTGCTCAAGGGCCGCTCCTGCAGCGCCTACCCGGCCTGCGCTCCGGAAGTCGCCCTGGCCGGTGGCGAGTTCGTCGACATCGCCGTGGACCACGCCCACGTGGACGGCCACCTGGTCACCGCTCCCGCCTGGCCGGCCCATTCGGCCTGGCTGGCGAAGTTCCTCGAGGTGCTGGGGACGCGGATCAGCCTGTAACGAGGCGCAGAATCCCTGCGCCGTCCTGCATACTGCGGTGCGGCGCCAGGGGCGCGACCATCACGCTGGCGCCGTGGCGCACCGCTGGGCGACCGAAGCCGCCCCTGCACGATTCAGGACCCCCGATAAAGGACCCACCCCATGTGCGAGCTCTATGTAAAGGCCGACCCGATCCTCTACGAATCCCGCTCGCGCTCCCTGCGCATCCGGGGCGTGGTCACCACCCTGCGCCTGGAGAACCAGTTCTGGGACATTCTCCGGGAGATCGCCGAGGTGGACGGCATGACCACCAATCAGCTCATCACCAAGCTCTACGACGAGGTGATGGACTACCGTGGCGAGGTGGTGAACTTCGCCTCCTTCCTGCGGGTGAGCTGCACCCGCTACCTGGCCCAGCGCAGCACGGCGGCCGGGCTGAGCCTGGTCCCGCGCCGCACCGGGTGACCGATCGGTCCGAAACATGAGGCGGTCGGCGGATCGCCCCGACCGACTCGGTTAGTCTTGCCCCGCGCGTGGCAGGGAGGCCACCGCCGCGCGTCCACCGGCTGCATTCGCTGTCGGGGTTCGATGGCCCCAGGAGTTGTTCATGGCTGCCAAACGCTTCATCTCCCTCACCGCCCTTGCTGCCTGCCTGTTGGCCGGTGTACCGGCCTTCGCCGAGCCGTCCCTGGCCGAGCGTCGCGCCATCACCGCGTACGAGCAGGGCGTCTACGTCGACCAGGTCAAGGCCATCCAGGCCGCTGCCGGCTACGAGCTGCCGCTGGACGTGCAATGGAACACCATTGCGCTGCCCGACCAGTCCGCCAACTACGCCCAGGACGGTTTCTGGACCCAGATCTACTTCGTGCCCCTGCAGAAGGCCCTGTCCGCCATTGCCGTGGACGACATGGGCAAGCAGGCCCTGAAAGCCAAGCTGAGCAAGGTGGTGGTGCGCTACGACGAGGCCACGGCACCCTCCAGCGCCTACCAGGACGGCGTGGCCTTCGACGGTGGCGTGCTGAACCTGAACTTCCGCCCGTTCAGCAACGTCGACGACGTGGACGCCCGCGCCGACGCGATCCGCAAGGCCCTCGAAGCCAAGCTCTGATCCGTACCCGGCAACCGGCCTCCCGGCCGGTTGCCACGACGCCTTTGCCCGCGCCGGCGAGGGGTCTAAGCTGCGCTATCTCCCTTCCTGGCGCGTTCCGCGATGTACAAGCTGCCCACCACGGCCACTGCGCCGTTCTGCCCCTCCGCCGTCAGCCACAGCGTGACCATTCCCCCCGGCGCCTCCCTGGGTCGCCGGCTGATGCTGTTCCTCGGCCCGGGCCTCTTGGTCTCGGTCGGCTACATGGACCCCGGCAACTGGGCCACCGCCATCGAGGCCGGGGCGCGCTTCGGCTATGCGCTGCTGTTCGTGGTGGTGCTGGCAAGCCTGTCGGGCATGGTGCTGCAGAGCCTCTGCTCGCGGCTGGGCATCGCCACCGGGCGTGACCTGGCGCAGCTCTGCCGCGAGCGCTACCGCCCCGGCGTGGCGCGGGGGCAATGGCTGCTGGCGGAACTGTCGATCATCGCCACCGACCTGGCCGAGGTGCTCGGCGCGGCCCTGGCCTTCCACCTGCTGCTGGGGGTGTCGCTGACCGTGGGGGTGGTGCTGACGGCATTCGACACGCTGATCGTGCTGGCGCTGCAGGGCGCAAACTTCCGCCGGCTGGAGGCCATCGTGCTGGGGCTGATCGCCACCATCGGCGCCTGCTTCTTCATCGAGCTGCTGCTGGTGCGGCCGCACTGGCCGGAAGTGGCGGCGGGGCTGCGGCCCAGCTGGGAGGTGCTCAGCGGGCAGGAGCCGCTGTACCTGGCCATCGGCATCCTCGGGGCGACGGTGATGCCGCACAACCTCTACCTGCACTCCTCGGTGGTGCAGACGCGGGTCAGCGGCGAGGACGAGGCCAGCAAGCGCAGCGCCATCCGCTTCGCCCGGTTCGACACCATCGGCTCGCTGTCCCTGGCGCTGCTGGTCAATGGCGCCATCCTGGTGCTGGCCGCCGCCGCCTTCCATGGCAACGGCCACACCGAGGTGGTGGAGATCCAGGACGCCTATCACCTGCTGGACCCGCTGGTGGGCGGTGCGCTGGCCAGCTTCCTGTTCGGCTTCGCGCTGCTGGCGGCGGGGCAGAGTTCCACCTTCACCGGCACCATTGCCGGCCAGGTGGTGATGGAGGGTTTCCTGCAGGCGAAGATCCCCTGCTGGCAGCGGCGCCTGATCACCCGTGCGCTGGCGCTGGCCCCGGCGATCGCCGGGGTGCTCTGGCTGGGGGAAGGGGCGGTGGGCAAGCTGCTGGTGTTGAGCCAGGTGGTGCTCAGCCTGCAACTGCCCTTCGCGCTGTGGCCGCTGATCCGCTTCACCAGCGACCGGCGGTTGATGGGGCCGTTCGCCAACAGCCTGCCGGTGGCGCTGCTGGCCTGGGCGCTGTTCGGGCTGATCGCCCTGGCGAACCTGACGCTGCTGTACTTCTGGCTGGCCTGAGGCCTCAGCTGACCTGCTCGATCCAGTCGGTCAGGTTGTAGTAGTTGGTCACCCGCGCGATCTTGCCGGCGTGCACGTGGAAGAAGGCGCCGGCCGGCAGCACGTAGGTCTGGCCGCGTGCCGGCGGCAGGCCCTCGTCACCCACCAGGTACTGCCCGTGCACCACGAACTCGGCGGCCACGCGGCTGCCATCGGCGCTGGGCATGATGACGATGTCGGTCAGGCGCTCCTTGTAGCAGCGGTTCATCTTCTCCATGAAGGCGGCGAACACCGCCTTGCCCTGCTGGCGCTCGCCCTGGTTGATGTCGTGCACCACGTCCTCGCTGAGCAGGGCGAGGAAGGCCGGCATGTCCCCGGCGTTGAAGGCGTCGTAATAGGCTTTCACCAGTTCGGCTGCGGTCATGGTCAAGGTCCTGTCGCAAATGGGTCGGTTCGGGGTTGCGCTGCATGATAGGGTCTTGTCCGCCCCCGCTCTTAGCCAGGGGCGTCATCGGGACCGGCAAAACGACCATGGACATCCGACGCTACCAGGGCGCGGCCATCGCGCCTTTCATCGACGACCTCGCACGGCTGCGCCTGACGGTGTTCCGCGAGTACCCCTATCTCTACGACGGCACCCTGGACTACGAGGCGCGCTACCTGGCCACCTACGCCGAGTCGGCCGAGAGCCTGTTCGTGCTGGTGTTCGACCAGGGCCGGGTGGTCGGGGCTTCCACCGGGTTGCCCCTGGCGGACGAGACCGACGCCTTCCAGCGGCCCTTCCTTGACCAGGGCTGGGACCCGGCGCGGATCTTCTACTTTGGGGAGTCGGTGCTGTTGCCGGCGTACCGGGGCGGCGGCCTGGGCGTGCGCTTCTTCGCCGAGCGCGAGGCCTATGCCCGCGCGCTGGGGCGTTTCCAGTGGTGCGCCTTCTGCGCCGTGGAGCGCCCGGACGACCACCCGCGCCGCCCGCCCGACTACCAGCCGCTGCACGGGTTCTGGGCCCGTCGCGGTTACCGCCACCACCCCGCCTTGCGCACCGAGTACCACTGGCGCGACCTGGACGAGCGCGAGGAAAGCGCCAAGCCCATGTCGTTCTGGCTGAAGGAGCTGACCCCGTGAAGATCGCCGCCTGCCAATACCACATCGACCTCTTCGGCACCTGGGACGCCTACGCCGAGCACCTCACCACCCTGTGCGAGGCCGCTGCCGGCGAGGGCGCGGAGCTGTTGCTGCTGCCGGAGTACGCCGGTCTGGTGCTGAGCGGGCAACTGCCGCCGGCCCAGCGCGGCGACCTGCAGGCCTCCATCGACGGCATCCAGCCGCTGCTGCCCGCCTGGCGGGCGCTGTGCGCGGACCTGGCGCGGCGCCTCGGCGTCTACCTGCAGCCCGGTTCGGTGGCGGTGCGCGATGCCGACGGCCAGTACCGCAACCGCGCCTGGTTCTACGGCCCGGACGGCGAGCTGGGGCACCAGGACAAGCTGATGATGACCCGCTTCGAGCGCGAGCACTGGCACATCGCGGCGGGGCAGGGGCTGCGGGTGTTCGACACGGCGTTCGGGCGCCTGGGCATCCTCATCTGCTACGACAACGAGTTCCCCCTGCTGGCGCGGACCCTGGCCGAGGGCGGCGCCGACCTGATCCTCGCTCCCAGTTGCACCGACACCGAGGCCGGCTACCACCGCGTGCGCATCGGCGCCCAGGCCCGTGCCCTGGAAAGCCAGATCGCCGTGCTGCAGTCGCCCACCGTGGGGCTGGCGCCCTGGTCCCCGGCGCTGGACGAGAACATCGGCCGCGCCGGCCTCTATGTGCCGCCGGACTACGGCATGCCGAGCAACGGCGTGATCGCCGAGAGCCCCGAGCTGTGTCCGGACAGCAGTCGCTGGCTGCTGGCCGAGCTGGACCTGGAGGAGGTGCGCCGGGTACGGCGGGAGGGGCAGGTGTTCACCCGGCGGGACTGGCCGGAGCAGTTCGAGCGCGTGAGGGGCTAACCCCCGCTCTCGTCCGCCAGCGACGGGCATCCGCCCAGGGCCTGCAGTTCGTCCAGGGGGACGCCTCCGAGGGCGAAGGCTTCGCAGTCGGGCGGCAGGCTGGGTAGGTTGCCGGGGGCCTCGCTGGCCATGGAGGCGACGGCGCTGTCGCCCGTGCCCGGCGCGCGGCCCAGGATCACCAGTTCGCCGAGTTCTCGGCCGCGCCGCAGCAGCAGGCGGTCGCGCTGGATCGCCAGCACCTCGACGCCGCCGGGCAGGCGGTCGCCGGTCCGGACGCTGAAGGGCGGCCCGTCTTCAAAGCTGAGGGTGGCGCTGCCCTGGCCATCTCCCCGACTGAACACCCCGTGCAGGCGCCATGCGCTGAGGCCGGGCAGTGCCCCCAGCGGCTGCAGGTGCAGCCGGGGTGGGGTCAGCAGCGCGGTGGGCAGTTCCACTGCGGCAAGCGGCAGGGGCAGCAGCGCCAGCAGCAGCGCCAGGCCCCACGGGGCCCGGCGCCGGTGGACCTCAGGGGGCCACGGCTTGGGCGCGTTGCTCGGCATAGGCGGTGAAGGCGGCGATGTTGCGGCTTTGCAGCAGCGGCAGCAGGCCGTTGTCGCTGAGGGTGGGGCCGTACCATTTCTGGTTGGCGCCGCCGGTGCAGCCATAGAGGATCAGCTTGCCGCGCCCGTTGGTGAGGTAGCCGCCGGAGAGGTCCAGGCAGCGGCTGCCGGCCTTCAGCTGTGGCAGGGCGGAGAAGTCCCAGGCCTGGGCGTCCTGCTGGCTGTCGCAGGCGCTCAGGCCCACGTCGTTGCTGGCGGTCAGGCACTGGATGGGCTGGGCGACGCTGCGGATGCGACCGCTGGCGTCCACCCGCCACTGTTCCTCCGCCGAGCCGGTGCACTGGGCCTTGGCCAGCACGTAGGGCTGCCAGGCGCCGTCCACCTGTTCCACCCGCACGCAGTTGCCGTTGCCCATGGCGAAGCCCTGGCGCGGTGGCAGCAGGGTGCGGCTGTCGAACTGCAGGGTGGCCAGCAGGGCATCCAGGGCCTGGCCGGCGTCGGCGCTGCCGGCCAGCTGGGCGCCGTAGGCGTCGAGCCAGCGGTTCAGGCGCAGGGCGCGGGCCTGTTGGTCCAGCAGGCGTTGGCGGACCTGCTGGGCGGTGGCCGAGAGACCGTCGGGCTGGTCGCTGTAGCTGTCGAAGAGCACCCGTGCGTTGCCCTTGAGGGTGGGCACGAGCTGGCCGGCGAGGGCCGTGAGGGCGGCGTCGAGCGGGGGCAGTTCTTCCTGGCGCAGGGCCTGGTAGCCGGCTTCGCGACCGACGATCACCGGCGGCGGCAGGGCGGGCAGGCCCTGGGGAATGATCACGCTGGCCAGTTCGGTGGTGGCGGCGCCGGCCGTGTCGCGGCATTGCAGGGCCGCCGCGACGGGCTGTTCGACCTGGGCCAGGTTGACGTGCAGCTTGTTGGCGTTGCTGCCCAGGCGCGTGGGGGCGACGGCGATGCGCTGGGTCCTGTCGTTGACGAAGCTGACCTCCAGCCAGCATTGCCGGCTGGTGGCGGCGGCGTCGGGCGGCGGCAGGTCGTAGACCTGGCCCCAGTTGCCACGCAGGGCCGGGTAGAGCACGGCGGCGCCGGTCTCCGGGTCGTAGCCGCCGAGCAGGGTGATGACCGGGACACCGAACAGGCGCGGCTTGCGGTAGTTGCCGTCGGCGCTGTCGTACCAGACGGTGCGGGAGGTCGGCGTCTTCGGTTGGAACACCTCCATCTTGCGGCTGGTGACGTCCCACTTGCGGTAGCCGGTGGGGGAGTCGGGCGCCCAGACGGCGCGGTTCAGCGCCGGCTGGATCTTCTGCCGCGTGCTGTAGCCGGTGTAGTGGGTGTAGCGCGACAGGCCGCTGGCGAAGTTGCCGCCGGCCATGGCGTCGGTGGCGAAGCTGTAGGCATCGGCGTAGATCGGCATGCCGTTGAGGCCGCCGGTCTTGGCGCGGGTCCAGTGCAGGTTGGCGCGCATGCGCTTGCGGTAGGCGATGTAGCCCCAGCCGCTGTCGTGGTGGTGACCGGACCAGAAGTAGTTGTCGCCGCTCTGCCCGGGGTAGTGGCCGAGGCCGTAGTGGTGGCCGATCTCGTGGCTGAATTCGTTCCCTACCGAGTCGATCAGGGTGAGGATGCCGTTGCCGCCGCTGAGGCCGTGGTTGACGGTGCCGTTGCTGTACAGGCCGCGGGCGTGGTGGATGACCGCCGAGTTGGTCAGCTGCGGCTGCTCCTGGCTGGCCATGCCGGCGCTGGTGATGCCCCAGTTGGCCAGGTTGATGCCGGTGCTGAAGGTGGACTTGGCGGTGTTCTCGCGCATGTCGCCGCTGTACACGTCGCCGGTGGTGGCGCTGGCCTGGCCCTGGTCGGCGTCGTAGATCGTGCCGTTGGCCACCATCACCTTGCGCAGCAGCACGTCCTCGTACTGGCTGGCCACCATGCGGGCGATGGGCACGGTCTGGAAGTAGTCGGTGGCGGCCTGGGCCGGCTGGGTGTTGAACCAGTGCTGGCCGCCCGGAACCTCGGGGGTAAGCATGCCGATGCGGATGGCCTGGACCAGCAGTTCGGCGGGCGGGGCGAAGTCGAAGGCCTCGGCGCCGCGCTGGCCGCTACGGCCCTGGTCGTCGCTGAGCTGCAGGCTCATGCCCGGCACCACCCAGTCCCAGGGCAGCACGGCGGACCAGGCGCGGCGCGAGTAGACCACGTCGGGGCGGGCGTCGCTGCCGGTGCGGTCGGCGCGGAATAGCTCGTCGGGGTGGCGCAGTGTCAGGTCGCCCTTGAGGGCGCCGTCCACCAGCACCTGCACGCGCAGGGACCTGGGCAGGGGCTGGTCCGGGTCGGGGGTGACCAGCAGCAGGGCTTCGCGCTCGCTGGTCAGGCGCGGCATGTTCTTCGCTTCGTTGCCTTGCGGGTCCACCGAGTGGCTCTGCACGAACTGCAGCATGGCGGCGAGGGTGCCGGTGAGGTCGTTGCGCACCGCGCGCGGCTGGCCGTCGGCGGTCTGGTCGTAGAAGCCGAGGGCTCCGACCTCATCCACCACGGCGGCACTGGGCTCGGGGAAGCGGTTCTCTGGTTGGGTGACCGGCGGCTCGGTGGGCGGCGTGACCGGGGGCGTGACCGGTGGCTGCGGGTTCTCGGGCGTTTCCGGATCGGGGCGGGTGCCACCACCACCGACGGGCGGCTGGGATGGCGTCTCCGGGGTGCTGGTGGCCGGTGGGGCGGGGTTGCTGGAGCCTCCGCCACCCCCGCCGCCGCCCAGGTCCAGGCAACCGGCCAGGCTGAGCAGTCCGTAGATCAGTACGAGCTTGCGAAACATGTCCCCTCGCTTTCAGTTCGGCTTTGTTGTGATTGTTGTGAGCCGGGGCGAGCGCTAGAGCGCCATGACCCGTCCCCGATGGCTGGGCAGCGTGGCCGGCAGGTCGCGCAGGGCGCGCTCGGCCAGGTCGGCCTGGGAGTACTCGCCGTAGAACATGCGGTACCAGTCCTGGCCGTTGCGCTGCGAATGCTGGATGCGCAGGGGCGCGCCGGGGTGGCGGGCCATCAGGGCGCGCATGTACTGCTCGCTGCTGCCTTCGATCAGGTTGATGCTGTAGCGCTGCGGGGCGGCCGGGGCTGGTGCCTGAGTGGCGGCAGGCTGTGCCGGAGCCGCAGGCGCCGGGGGCTGTGTCGCTGGCGGGGTAGCGGCCACCACGGGGTGGGCGCTGCGCTGCAGGGGCGTTTCAGCCGGGGCGGCGTAGGGTTGGGCCGGGGCCGGGGCCGGAGCTGGCTTGGGCGCGGGCGCCGGAGCGGGTGCCGTCGCGACCGGGGCGGCCGCGCGGGTGGATTTGAACAGCTGCGCCGGCTCCTGGGGCAGGCTGCGCTGGGCGTTTGGCCCGGCGGCCTGCTGCCGCAGGTCGAGGTACTTCTCCTGGCTGAGGTCGGCCAGGCGGTTGCCGTCGCGGACCACGCTGGGCCGCAGGAAGACCATCAGGTTGCGCTTGACGTTGACGTCCTTGCTGGAGCGGAACAGGCCGCCCACCAGGGGCATGTCGCCCAGCAGCGGTACCTTGCTCTCGCTGCGGGTGACGTCGTCCTGGATCAGGCCGCCGAGCACGATCACCTGGCCGTTGTCGGCCAGTACGGTGCTCTTGATCATGCGTTTGTTGGTGACCAGGTCCACCGCGCGGGAGGCGGCGCCGGTGCTGGGGGCGATGGAGGAGATCTCCTGCTCGATCACCAGGCGCAGGGTGCCGCCTTCGTTGATGTGCGGGGTGACCTTGAGGGTGACGCCGACATCCTTGCGCTCGATGGTGGTGAAGGGGTTGTTGGCCCCGGCGGCGTCGGTGGTGTAGGAGCCGGTCTGGAAGGGCACGTTCTGCCCCACGAGGATCTCGGCCTTCTGGTTGTCCAGGGTCAGCAGGCTGGGGGTGGAAAGCAGGTTGCTGTTGCCGTTGGCGGAGAGGGCGGTGATCAGCGCACCGAAGTTCTTGTTGCCGATGCCGACGATGGCGCCGTCGGGCAGGCTGACCGGGGTCTTGGCGTCGATGGCGCCGAGCAGGGTGCCCACCGAGAGCCCGGTGTTGCTGAAGTTGCTGCCGCCGATGGGGCCGCTGTCGGAGCGCCCGTCGATGGCCCACTGCACGCCGAGGGCTTCGCTGACGTCGCCGGACATCTCGACGATGGCGGCCTCCACAAGTACCTGGGCGCGGGGCACGTCGAGCTGGTGCACCAGGTCTTCCAGCTGCGCCACCATGTCCGGCTCGGCCATCAGGATGAGGGCGTTGATCCCCTCGTCGGCGCGGATCAGCACCGGGGCCTGGGTGGTGGTGGGCGAGGCGGTGCCGCGCAGTTGCTCGGAGAGGTCGCTGAGGGTCTTGGCCAGGTCCTTGGCGTCGCCATGGCGCAGGCGCACGACCCGGGTGTTGGCCGAGCGCACGGGCTGGGTGTCCAGCTGGCGGGCCATCTTCAGCAGGCGCTCGCGGGCCTCGGGCGGGCCGAGCAGCAGCAGGCGGTTGGTGCGCGGGTCGGCGATCACCTGGGCGTTGCCGTTGCCGGCCGGCTGCCCGCGCCGCAGGCTCTCCTGGAGCATCGCGGCGACGTCGCGGGCCCAGGCGTGCTTGAGGTCGTAGAACACGCTGTCGTTGGCTCCGGCGCTGTCCACCTGGGCGATCAGGGCGATCAGCCGTTCGATGTTGGCGCGCTTGTCACTGACGATCAGCGAGTTGCTGGAGGGGATGGCCGCCAGGTGACCGTTCTGCGGCACCAGCGGGCGGATCAGCGGGAGCAGTTCGTTGACCGGTGTCTGCTGCACCTGCAGCAGGCGCGTCTCGAGGGTTTCCGGGCCGCTGCCGACGGGGCTGTTGGCCACGCTGCGGCCCTCCACATCGGGCACGATGCGCGCCTGGTTGCCCTGGGTGACCACGCTGTAGCCGTGGGTGCTCATCACCGAGAGGAACAGCTGGTAGACCTCGCTGAGGGTCAGTGGCGATTCGGAAATGACGGTGACCTGGCCCTTGACCCGGGGATCGAGCACCAGGGTCTGGCCACTGATGCTGGCAACCTGCTCGGTGAAGTCGCGGATGTCGGCGTCGCGCATGTTGATGGTCCAGCGCTCCTCGCCGTCCTGGCTGGCCGGCTCCGCCCACAGCAGCGGGCACAGCAACAGGCAGGCCCAGGCGAGGCGGGCCAGGCGACGGGGCAGGCACAGGCTCATCGGCGGGGCTCCCGGATGCTCGGGCAATCGGCTACGGGCAGCCGCGTGCCGGCCGGAAGGCGCAGGGAGAGGGGGTGGGTCCAGGGCATAGAGAAAGCTCGACAGACTGCTGCGCATCCATGCGACGTGTTGGTTTCCTATGGCGACCTGCCTGGGGGAGACCCGACAAGCGGGCGAGAGAATAAGGAAAGCGGCACGTCCGTTCGACTGGTCGGAGTACAACTGTGCATGGGCTCACACTCCTGAAACTGACCGGTTGGTCATATCAGGATATGGGTCCCGTTTTGGGGATTTGGGGATTTGGTGGGGCTGTTGGGTTATAGAGCCAAGCTGATTATCGAGTTCTGTTGATGTCACCTGTTTCGCCTTCCCAGGCGAGTTTCTTTTTTCAGTCGCCAAAAAAGAAACCAAAAAGGCTCGCCCCTGCATCCGGCCCGGCTGCGCCGGGTTCCCTCCCTCCATCGTCGTTCCAGGGGTACGCGCTGACGGGCCATCCCTGGCCCGGCAGCGCTCTCGCGACATCCATGTCGCTCAACCCCTTGCACGACGACTGCGCTCAGCCTCCTGAAGGGGCATTGTCCCTGCCCCACCTTTCTGGCCAGGCAGCGGTCTGGTGTGCGCTCAAGACTCGCTCGGAAAGGAGCCCGTTAAACCGGGCCCATGAAACTCTGAAAGTTGGATCAGGGAGCGGAAAGTCTCCACAGCACTCGATAAGCAGCCAGTAACCGCAACACGGTACTGGAGCATGGCCAAGAAAAAGCCCGGCGCGAGGCCGGGCTTTTCAATTGCGGTGTGGCTTACTTCACTTCCACCGCGAGGCTTTCGGCGATCTTCTTGTTCCAGATCGCCGGGCCGGTGATGTGCACCGACTCGCCGTTGGTGTCGACGGCGACGGTGACCGGCATGTCCTTCACGTCGAATTCGTAGATGGCTTCCATCCCGAGTTCGGCGAAGGCCAGGACCTTGGACTTCTTGATCGCCTGGGCCACCAGGTAGGCGGCGCCGCCGACGGCCATCAGGTACACGGCCTTGTTGTCCTTGATCGCTTCGATGGCGATGGGGCCACGCTCGGACTTGCCGATCATGCCCAGCAGGCCGGTGCTTTCCAGGATCTGGCGGGTGAACTTGTCCATGCGGGTGGCGGTGGTGGGGCCTGCCGGGCCGACCACTTCGTCACCGACCGGATCGACCGGGCCGACGTAGTAGATGAAGCGGCCCTTGAGGTCCACCGGCAGTTCTTCGCCCTTGTTGAGCATGTCGACCATGCGCTTGTGGGCGGCGTCGCGGCCGGTGAGCATCTTGCCGTTGAGCAGCAGGGTCTCGCCCGGCTTCCAGCTCTGCACGTCCTCGGGGGTGATGCTGTCGAGGTCGACGCGGCGGGCGCTCGGGCCGGCTTCCCAGACGATTTCCGGGTAGGCGTCCAGCGGCGGGGCTTCTAGGGCGGCCGGGCCGGAACCGTCGAGCACGAAGTGGGCGTGGCGGGTGGCGGCGCAGTTGGGGATCATGCACACCGGCAGCGAGGCGGCGTGGGTCGGGTAGTCCATGATCTTCACGTCGAGGACGGTGGTCAGGCCACCCAGGCCCTGGGCGCCGATGCCCAGCTGGTTGACCTTCTCGAACAGTTCGAGGCGCATTTCCTCGATCTTGTTCTGCGGGCCACGGGCCTTCAGTTCGTGGATGTCGATCGGGTCCATCAGGACTTCCTTCGCCATCACCGCGGCCTTCTCGGCGGTGCCGCCGATGCCGATGCCGAGCATGCCCGGTGGGCACCAGCCGGCACCCATGGTCGGGACGGTCTTGAGCACCCAGTCGACGATGGAGTCGGACGGGTTGAGCATGGCCATCTTCGACTTGTTCTCGGAGCCACCGCCCTTGGCGGCCACGTCCACTTCCACGGTGTTGCCGGGGACGATGGAGTAGTGGATCACCGCCGGGGTGTTGTCCTTGGTGTTCTTACGGGCACCCGCCGGGTCGGCCAGGATGGAGGCGCGCAGGACGTTCTCCGGCAGGTTGTAGGCGCGGCGCACGCCCTCGTTGATCATGTCGTCGACGCTCATGGTGGCGCCGTCCCAGCGCACGTCCATGCCCACGCGGACGAACACGGTGACGATGCCGGTGTCCTGGCAGATGGGGCGGTGGCCGGTGGCGCACATGCGCGAGTTGATCAGGATCTGCGCCATGGAGTCGCGCGCGGCGGGCGACTCTTCGCGCAGGTAGGCCTCGTGCATGGCCTGGATGAAATCGACGGGGTGGTAATAGGAGATGAACTGCAGGGCGTCGGCGACGCTCTGAATCAGGTCGTCCTGCTTGATCACGGTCATGGGTGCGCTCCTCTTCAATTCGGGAACATCAGGAAGCGCCGGACCACGACCCGGCGCGCATTGGATTGGGGGTGAAAATGGCGCGGAAGTATACCGCGTGCTCAAGGCCGGGCACACCCGCCAAGAGTCGACCCCGGGCGCTCGGCGAACCGCTTGCGTCCCCTAGGTTTTTCGTTTTCACGCGCGTAGAGTGGCGGCATCGTGCCAGCACGGGACGGAGCCCATGAGCACATCCAGTCGAGGGTCCACCCAACGGGGCCTGCAAAGCCTGCTGCTGAAGCGCTTCGGCATGGCAGTGGCAACCTATGCGCTCGTGCTGCTGCTGTTCTGGCTGGCGGTGCTGGGCGGTTTCTACCAGCGCTCGCCCTGGGTGGCGCTGGGCTTCACCGGACTCATCGTCATTTCCCAACTCGTGTTCTTCGCGCTCCTGCGCAGCGGCCGCAACCTGCGTTTCCCCGACCCCAGCCTGACCGAGGCGCAGATCCTCGTGGCCATGACCTGGCACACCCTGCTGATGGCCGACCTGGGGCCGGCCCGGGGCGCACTGCTGGTGGTGTATGTGCTGATCCTGCTGTTCGGCGTGTTCCAGCTGCCGCCACGGGTATTCCTGCGCTGCGCGGGCTTCGGGCTGACGGCCTTCGCCGGCCTGAACCTGCTGGAGGCGTACCAGATGCGCCTGCAGTCGCCGGCCTTGGCGCTGCTGCAGGTGTGTGCGCTGTTCGTGCTGCTGGTGTGGCTGGGGCTGTTCGCCAGCTACGTCCAGGCGATGCGCCAGCGCATGCGTCAGCGGCGCTTCGCCCTGCAGGCCCACCAGGACACGCTGCGCGGGATGATGCGCCAGCTGGAAGACCTGGTGGCCACCGACGAACTCACCGGGCTGTTCAACCGCCGGCACTTCCTGCGCATGGCGGCGCGGGAGATGAAGGGCGTGCTGTCGGGTCGCTTCCATGGCCTGGCGCTGATCGACCTCGACCACTTCAAGCGCATCAATGACCAGCATGGCCACGCGGCCGGCGACCGGGTGCTGCAGACTTTCGCGGCCGTGGCGCGGGCCTGCCTGCGCGATGGCGATCTCCTGGCCCGCTACGGTGGCGAGGAGTTCGTGCTGCTGTTGCCCGACTGCGATGCCGACCGCCTGACCAGCTGCTGCGAGCGGCTGCGGGAGGCCTTCGCCAGCGCCGAGCCGGTGGGGGTGCAGGTGGGGGCGTTGAGCCTGTCTGCCGGCATGACCCTGATCGGTTGCAACGATGACCTGGACGACGCCCTGCAGCGGGCCGACCAGGCGCTCTACCGGGCCAAGCGCAATGGCCGCAACCGCTGCGATGCGGCATGGGAGATCCAGGGTGCCTGAACTCGAAGCCGCCGGGCGCCGCTGGAGCGTGGCGCCCGCCAGCAACCTGCTGGATGCCCTGAATGCCGGTGGCTGCCGCGTGCCGTTCAGTTGCCGTGCCGGCAGCTGCCATGCCTGCCTGGTGCGGGTGACCGCCGGCGAACCGGCTGATGCGCGCCCGGAGGCGCTGGATGCCGAGCGTCGTGAACTGGGATGGCGCCTGGCCTGCCAGTGCCTGGTGGTGCAGGACCTGGCGGTGGAGCTGTTCGACCCCCAGCGCGATGGAATCCCGGCCCGGGTCGCGGCCTGTGACTGGCTGGGGGGCGAGGTGCTGCGCCTGCGCCTGGAACCACAACGACCGCTGCGCTACAGCGCCGGCCAGCACCTGCTGCTGTGGACGGGGGAGGGCGTGGCCCGGCCCTACTCGCTGGCCAGCCTGCCGGGGGAGACGCCCTGGCTGGAGTTCCACATCGATTGCCGTGCGCCGGGCGCCTTCTGCGATGCCGCCCGGGCCCTGGTACCCGGGGATGCGCTGCGCCTGGGCGAGCTTCGCGGCGGTGCGCTGCACTACGACCCGGCCTGGGACGACCGGCCGCTGCTGATGCTGGCCGCCGGCACGGGGTTGGCACCGATCTGGGGTGTGTTGCGGGAGGCGCTGCGCCAGCATCATGCCGGCCCCATCCGGCTCATTCACGTGGCCCATGACGAGGCCGGCCACTACCTGGCGGAGCCCTTGCACGCGCTGGCGGCCGAGCATGCCAACGTCACGGTCGAGCTGGTGACGGTGGCGCAGCTGCAGGCTGTTTTGGCCGAAATCCGGCTTGTGAGCCGGCAAACCGTCGCCCTACTCTGCGGGCGGCCGGAGCGGGTCGAGGCCTTCGCCCGCCGGCTCTATCTCGCGGGCCTGCCCCGCAACCAACTGCTGGCCGACGAATTCCTGAGCCGCTCCGTCTGAGGCGGCCACCGCCGAGGACCCACCATGAGCGAACACATCCACCTGGAACGCGAGCAGGGCCTGCTGACCCTGCGCATGGACCGCGAGGACAAGAAGAACGCCCTGACCCGCGCCATGTATGGCGCCCTGGCCGATGCGCTGGACGCGGCCGACGAGGACCGCAGCGTGCGTGCGGTGCTGATCACCGGCAGCGAGACCTGCTTCACCAGCGGCAACGACGTGGCCGACTTCATCCAGGCGCCGCCGTCCGGGCTGGACAGCGAAGTGTTCCGCTTCATGAAGGCACTGTTCGATTTCAGCAAGCCGGTGGTGGCCGCCGTGAGTGGCCCGGCCGTGGGCATCGGCACCACGCTGCTGCTGCATTGCGACCTGGTCTACGTGGCGCGCGACGCCAAGCTGAAGATGCCCTTCGTCAACCTGGGGCTGTGCCCGGAGTACGGCTCCAGCCTGATCCTGCCGCGCCTGCTCGGCCACGCCCGTGCGGCGGAGCTGCTGTTGCTCGGCGAGTCCTTCACCGGTGAGCAGGCGGCTGCCTGGGGCATCGCCAACGAGGCCCTGGCGGACGGCGCCGCGACCCTGGCCCGTGCCCGCGAGATGGCCCAGCGCTTCGAGCAACTGGCGCCCTCGGCGGTGGCGGTGAGCAAGCGCCTGATGCGCGAACCCGGCCGTGAGGAACTGCGCCGGGTGATCATGGAAGAGGGCGAGCTGTTCGGTCAGCGCCTGCGTACGCCCGAGGCCATCGAGGCGCTGTCGGCGTTCATGCAGCGGCGCAAACCCGATTTTTCCAAGTTCGCCTGAGTGGTCCCGCAGGGTGGGCTTCAGCCCACCCCTCCCGTTTCGGCGCATGAAAAAAGGCCGCTCGATGAGCGGCCTTTTCACGTGCTGCAGATGCCTTACACCAGCGGGTCGCCGACGTGGAGGATCTTCATGGTGTTGGTGCCGCCGACGGTGTGGTAGCTGTCGCCCTTGGTCAGGATGACCCAGTCGCCCTGCTGCACGACGCCGCGCTTGAGCAGTTCGTCCACGGCAGCCTGGCTGACCTTGTCCGCCGGCAGTGCGGCCGGGTCGAAGGGGATGGTGGAGACGCCACGGAACAGCGCCACGCGCGCCTGGGTGGCGCGGTGGGGGGAGAAGGCGAAGATCGGCACCGAGGAGCGGATGCGCGACATGATCAGCGGGCTGTAGCCGCTTTCGGTCAGGCAGATGATGGCCTTCACGCCCGGGAAGTGGTTGGCGGTGTACATGGTCGCCAGGGCCACGCTCTCGTCGCAGCGGCTGAAGGTGTGGCCCAGGCGGTGGCTGGATTTCTGGCTGGTGGGGTGCTTCTCGGCACCGACGCAGACGCGGGCCATGGCCTTGACCGCTTCCACCGGGTATTCGCCGGCGGCGCTCTCGGCGGAGAGCATCACAGCGTCCGTGTAGTCGAGCACGGCGTTGGCTACGTCGGAGACTTCCGCGCGGGTCGGCATGGGGCTGTGGATCATCGACTCCATCATCTGGGTCGCGGTGATCACGGCTTTGTTGTAGCGGCGGGCGTGCAGGATGATCTTCTTCTGGATGCCCACCAGCTCGGCGTCGCCGATTTCCACACCGAGGTCGCCACGGGCCACCATCACGGCGTCGCTGGCGCGGATCAGGCCGTCGAGTGCCTCGTCGTCGGCCACGGCTTCGGCGCGTTCGATCTTGGCCACCAGCCAGGCGCTGCCACCGGCTTCGTCGCGCAGGCGGCGGGCCAGTTCCATGTCGGCGGCGTCACGGGGGAAGGAGACGGCCAGGTAGTCCAGCTCCATTTCGGCGGCGAGCTTGATGTCGGCCTTGTCCTTGGCGGTCAGGGCCGGGGCGGTGAGGCCGCCGCCACGACGGTTGATGCCCTTGTGGTCGGACAGCGGGCCGCCGATCAGTACGGTGCAGTGCAGTTCGTCGGCGGTGGTGGCGTCGACGCGCATGACCACGCGGCCGTCGTCCAGCAGCAGTTCGTCACCGACGCCGCAGTCCTTGATCAGGTCCGGGTAGTCGATGCCGACCACGTCCTGGCTGCCGGCGTCACGCGGGTGGGTGACGGAGAAGCGGAACTTGTCGCCTTCGGCCAGTTCGATGCGCTTGTTGGCGAACTTGGCGATGCGGATCTTCGGGCCTTGCAGGTCGCCGAGCAGGGCGACGAAGCGGCCGTGCTTGGCCGCCAGCTCGCGCACCAGGCGGGCGCGTGCCTTGTGTTCTTCGGGGGTGCCGTGGGAGAAGTTCAGGCGGGCGACGTCGATCCCGGCGATGATCAGTTGCTCCAGCACCTCGGGTGAGTTGCTGGCCGGGCCGAGGGTGGCGACTATCTTGGTACGGCGGAAGGACATGCGAAGGCTCCAGTTTCAAAGCAGAGCCCGAGGCTACACCGCCCTTCGGCTGTAGTCTCGTTCCATTTCTACTACCCGCGCGGCGGGTGCCCGGCTTCACTTCACGCCGGGGTTCAGCGCCATGTCCAGGTGGCGGGCGGCAGGCTCAGCCTGTTCGGCGTCGGGGAACTCGGCCAGCAGGCGGCGCAGGTAGCCCACGGCCTTCTGGCGGTCGGCATGGGGATTGGCCGGCGCCAGGTTCATCAGGGCCATCTGGTACAGGGCGCGGGCCTTGATGTCCGGCTGCACGTGGTCGTCGATCAGGGCCAGGGCGTAAAGCTGCTCGGCTTCGCCGACCCGGTCCTTGAGCACGGCGCGGCGGGACAGCAGCGTCATGTCGGGGTCCAGGTCGCGCTGGTAGAGGTCGAGGTTCTGGCTGGGCTTCCAGTCCGCCAGCAGCTCGCGGGCGGTTTTCTGCACGGGCGCTTCGGCGCGTTTCTGGATCATCAGGATGCGCGCCTGGGCATGCTCGGCGGCGTGGGTGCCGGGGAACTCGTTGGTGACCTGGTAGAACAGGTTGAGGGCCCGGGTGTCGTCGCGCTGGTCGTTGTAGCGGCTCATGTAGATGAGGCCGATCTGGTAGAGGGCGATGGCGCGGACTTCGGGGGTGAACTGCCGGTCGCGGTAGCCAGTCATGTACAGCGCTTCGGCCTTGGCGCTGGTGCCGTCGCGGATGGCCATGGCGCTGTAGGTGAGCAGGTCGCCTTCTTCCTCCACGGCCGCTGCCATGCGGGCGTTCTTCAGGGCCTTCTGCTCCACCACTTCGTTGGTGGTGATCTGGGCGATGAACAACGGGGTGGTGGGGGCGCAGGCGGATAAGGCGAGCAGGCAACTGGCGAGCAGGGCAGGGCGGAGGTGGCGCATGGGGGCTCCAGGTGGGCTCTCGGGCCGGACGGCGGGAGTCTAGCAGCGCCGCCAGGGGCGTCGTTGCGGGGCCGTGCAAGTCCCATCGGAGGTTGTGCCCGGCCGCCGGAAGGCGTTGCAGAAATCCCCGGGAGCGCCGATATACTCGCCAACGGAGGAGACACCCCAATGCGCACGTTCATCATCCTGGCCCTGCTGGTCGGCCTTGCCGGCTGCACCCGCTGGTCCCTCGACCGCCACCTGAACAACGCCTACCAGGCCTATGACGAAGGCAATTGCGAGGAGGCGATGCTCGAGCTGTCCATGGCCGAGCGCAGCAGCCGCTCGCGCAGCTACATGCAGCCGGAGATTTCCCTGCTGCGTGGCCAGTGCCTGGAGCGCCAGAGCCTGTTCGTGGATGCGGCGCAGACCTACCATTTCATCATCAACCGCTACCCCAGCAGTGAATACGCCTTCCGCGCCAAGGCTCGTCTCGAGACCCTGGAGCGCATCGGCCAGCTGGGCAGCGCGGCCAAACCGAGCGCGGCGCCCCTCTGACGGCGGGCGTGGCGGGACAGGGAGAATCCATGCGTCACCTGCTTTTCTGCCTGCTGGCCTGCTCCAGCCTGGCGTCGGCCGAGATCTACCGCTGGACGGATGCCAACGGCCAGGTGCACTTTAGCGAGCAGCCGCAGGAGGGCGCGCAGCCAGTCGAGGTCCGCCCGCCGGCCCTGGATGACGATGCGCCGACCCGGGAGCGTCTGCAGCGCACTGAACAATTCTTCGATGCGCGTCGCCAGGAGAAGGAGGAGGCCCGCCGCAAGGAGGCCCAGGCCCGCAACGAGTGGGCGAGCCAGTGCGTGCAACTGCGTTCCCAGCTGTCGCAGATCAAGCGCGAGGGCAAGTATTTCAGCGTCGATGCCAAGGGAGAACGGCAGTACTACAGCGCCGAGCAGGTGGACGCCGCTCGTCGCAAACTGACCGACGCAATCAAGGAGCGTTGCGGGCGGTAGTTGGTTTGGGTGCAGTAGTGAGGCCATACTGAACGGCCATCAATAGCGATTCGCCATCATGCGTAGCCAGCGCCATATCGAACGCCATCAACTGCCGTACTACCTGAAGGTGTTCAACCGCATCACCGACAAACCCATGGGTTATCTGGGCAATGTGTCCCTGGATGGCCTGATGCTCGTCAGCCAGCTGCCCATGCTGGTGGGGGCCCGTTTCGACATGCGCCTGAAGATCCCGGCGCATGACGGGCAGATCCGCTTCATCGATTTCTACGCCACGTGCCACTGGAGCCGGGAGGATGTGAACCCCGGCAACTACGACTCGGGCTTCTCGCTGGTGGCGCCGCCGCCGGAGTACGCGGAGCTGGTCGAGGCGTTGCGCTACTACTTCAGCTTCCGCCCGTTGGCCGCCTCCGCCTGATCGGGGCGGAGCGACTCAGAAGACGCCGGCCTTCTTCCAGGCCAGGTAGCGGCTGACCAGCTCGGGACCGAGCTCGGAAGGGCGGCAATCCAGAACCGGGACACCGTGGGCGGCCAGCCGCTCGTGCAGGCCGTTGCGGGCGTTGAGGTAACTCACCGTGCCGCAGTAGCCGAGGGCTTCCTCGTAGCGCTGCACAGGCGTGTGACGCAGGGTGTCGAGCACTTCCTCGCGCAGGCTGGCCACCAGTACACGGTGTTGCCGGCCCAGGCGCTTCACCGCCGTCAGCAGTTCCTCGTCGTCCTCGTCACGCAGGTTGGTCACCAGCACCACCAGGGCGCGGCGGCGTTGCTTGGCCAGCAGCGCGTCGATGGCGGTGGCGAAGTCGGCGGGGCGCTGGCTGCTTTCCAGGTCGTACACCGCGTTGAGCAGCACCGAGAGCTGGGCCTGGCCCTTGACCGGTGCCAGGTAGCGATCCGCGCCGGTGCCGGCGAAGGTCGACAGACCCACCGCGTCGCCCTGGCGCAGGGCCACGTAGCTGAGCAGCAGGCTGGCGTTGAGGGCATGGTCGAAGTGCGAGAGGTCGCCGTCCTGGCTGCGCATGCGGCGGCCACAGTCGAGCATGAAGACGATCTGCTGGTCGCGCTCGTCCTGGTACTCACGGGCGATCGGCGTGCGCTTGCGGGCGGTGGCCTTCCAGTCGATCTGCCGCAGGGTGTCGCCGTCGCGGAATTCCCGCAGCTGGTGGAACTCCAGCCCCAGGCCACGGCGTGGGCGCTGGCGCACGCCGAGCTGGCTGATCCAGTCGTCCACCGCCATCAGCTGGGCGCCGTAGAGGCGGGCGAAATCGGGGTAGACGCGGGTTTCGTCGCTCATCTCCAGGCGCCGGCGATGGCCCCAGAGCCCCAGCGGGCTGGGCAGCTCCACCTCGCAGCGGGGGAAGACGAAGCGGCCGCGGGCCAGCGGGCGGACGCGGTAGCCGAATTCGGTGGTGTTGCCGGGCTGCAGGCCGACCACCTGGGGCAGGTGCTCGAACTCCATGCCTTCGGGCACGTGGTCGAACACCTTCAGTGCCAGTTCGCGGGCGTAGGGGTGGTGCACGGTCATGCGCACTTCGCCCCAGCGGCCGAGGGACAGGTTGCCGTGCAACTGGCGCTCCAGGCGCGGCGAGGGCAGTTGCCGGAGCCAGGTGGCATCGAGCGCGGCGATGAAGCCCAGGGCGCCGAGCAGGCCCCACCAGATGAGGTGGAGCTGCGCCGGCGCACCGACCTTGAGGGCATCCAGGGTGCCGAGCACGATGCCGAGCGCCAGCAGGACGCCCAGCAGGGCCAGCAGGAGGCGCGATGGCTTCATAGGCGGGGTGCCGGCACCTGGTCGAGCAGTTGCTGGAGGACGTCGTCGACGGAGCGGCCTTCGATGTCCAGCTCGGGCGACAGGCGCACGCGGTGGCGCAGCACGGCCAGGGCGCAGGCCTTGATGTCGTCGGGGAGCACGAAGTCGCCGCCGCGCAGCAGGGCGCGGGCGCGGCCACCACGCACCAGGGCGATGGAGGCGCGCGGGCCGGCACCCATGGCCAGGCCCGGCCAACTGCGGGTGGCACGGGCCAGGCGCACGGCGTAGTCGAGCACCTGGTCGTCGATCGGCAGTTCGCTGGCGATGCGTTGCAGGGCCTGGACGTCCTTGGCCTGCAGCAGGGTGCGCAGGGGCGCCACCTCCAGCATGTCGGCACGGGCGGAGCGGGTGACCTGGCGCACCAGGGCAAGCTCTTCGCCGGCCTCGGGGTAGTCCATGCGCAGCTTGAGCATGAAGCGGTCCAG
This sequence comes from Pseudomonas sp. SLBN-26, assembly GCF_006715895.1. Classification (NCBI taxonomy): domain Bacteria; kingdom Pseudomonadati; phylum Pseudomonadota; class Gammaproteobacteria; order Pseudomonadales; family Pseudomonadaceae; genus Pseudomonas; species Pseudomonas sp. SLBN-26. The sequence goes on along the minus strand of NZ_VFOB01000001.1, from coordinate 2,988,561 downwards.
CTCGGCCTCGGGCAGGGGGTAGGTGCCTTCCTGCTCGATGGGGTTCTGGGTGGCCATCACCAGGAACGGCTGGGGCACGGCCAGGGCGCGGCCTTCCAGGGTGACCTGGCGTTCCTGCATCACTTCCAGCAGGGCGGCCTGGGTCTTGGCGGGGGCGCGGTTGATCTCGTCCGCCAGCAGCAGGTTGGTGAACACCGGGCCCTTGCGCAGCTTGAACTGCTCGCTCTGCATGTCGTAGACGGCGTGGCCGGTGACGTCGCTGGGCATCAGGTCGGGGGTGAACTGGATGCGCGAGAACTCACCGCCGAAGCAGCGCGCCAGGGCGCGTACCAGGAGGGTCTTGCCGAGGCCGGGCACGCCTTCCACCAGTACGTGGCCGCCGGCTAGCAGGGCGGTGAGCACGTCGTCGATGACCTGCAGCTGGCCGACCACGGCTTTCTGCAGTTCCTGGCGGAGGGCCTGGGCGAGCTGGCTGGCGCGCTGGCGCTGGGAGCTGGCGGCAGTGGTGTGTGCGGGCGCTGGCTGCGGGGCCGGTGTCGGCGCTGGTGCGGCAGCAGCCGGTGCCGGTTGGGCGGGCTGGGGCGTGGCGGTGGCGTCCGAGGTCACGTCGGCGAGGTCCAGGTTGAGGCCTTCGGCTTCGTCGGTGATCGGCTGATCGGGCTTCTGTTCGCTCATAGGGCATTCCTGAGGCTTTGCAGGTGGGCGACCTGGCGGGTGAATTCGGAGGCGCTGAGGCGCTGCTTGGGCAGCGGCCGCATGGCCTGGCTGATGGCGCTGGGGGGCAGGCGGCTGAGGCGGCTGAGCACCTGCCACTGCTCGGCCACGCCGAGGCGTTCGAAACCGGGGTGACGACGACGGGCGCGGCGCAGGATGTCGCCCTGCAGGTGGCGCAGCAGCACCTGGTTGCCGCTGCGGCGCAGGAGGAAGTCGGCGCTGGCGCGCAGGTGCTCTTCCAGTTGCCGGCGCGCGCGGTTCGCCGGGGCGATCTGCGGGCCCTGGCGCAGGCCGACGTGCCACAGGCCGAGCAGCACCAGCAGGGCGAGGGCGGCCAGGGCTTCGGGGAAGTGGCGGCCGAGCAGGCTGGCCAGGTCGTCGCGGTCGGCGTTGTAGAGCAGCGTGGCGTGGGTGTCCTGGGTCAGGTACCAGAGCAGCCAGGCGTTGTCGTGGTCGGCAATGTTGTCGTTCTGCCAGATCCAGCTGTCGGTGAGCACGGTGACCAGGCCGTTGCCGTAGTTCATCTGCAGCATGTGGGTGGCCTTGTCGCTGTTGGCCCAGGCGTGGGCGCGGTCTTCGCTGTCGTACAGGTGGAAGCGGGTGTCGAAGTCGATGTAGGCCGGTGCGTCTTCGTTCTCCAGATACAGCTTGGTCAGCTCGGGGTAGGGCTCCTTGCTGTTCTCGCCATCCGCTTCCGGCTGCTCGTCCGCGTTCTGTTCATCGGCGGGGGCTTCGGCCTGCTGGGTCTCTTCGTCGATGCCTGCGTCGGCGTCTTCGTTGCTGTCGGCCTCGCTGTCAGCGTCTTCGCTGTCCGTTGCCTGCTCCTCGTCCGCTGCGCTCTCGGGCGCATCCTCGTCGACGTCGTCGAGTTCCTCGGCGTCGAACTGCTGGATGCCGAGGCGGTTGAGCAGCAGGTCGTCGCTGGTGCCGGTTTCCTCGTCGTAGAGGGCTTCGGCCACGAACAGCAGGTGGCCGCCTTTGCTGGCCCATTCCAGTACGCGGTCGGCCTGGGAAGGCGTCATGTTCTCGCGGCTGGCGATCAGCAGCAGGGTGTTGCCGGGGGCGGGCAGGGTGTCCAGCACGCTGAGGTTGTCGGCCCGGCTGACCTCGATGCCCTGGCGCTTGAGGTAGTACTGGGCGGCCAGGTAGTCGTCCTGGCGGGCCTCGGGGGCTGCGCCCAGTTCGAGGGTTTCCTCGTAGGGCTCCAGGCGGCCGAGCAGGTAGATGGCAATGAGCCCGATGATCAGGAACGCAAGGGCGCCAAGGATGAACTGGCCGCGACGGCTCATGCGCTGGCCCCCTGGGCGAACAGTCGGCGCCAGCCTTCACAGAGGCCGCGCTTGAGGGTTTCCGGGGGCATCTGGTGGCCGTAGGCGAGGTTCTGCCAGTGGCGGGTCAGCACCTGGGCGAAGCGCCCGAGGTCGTCACGTTCCAGGGCCTGGACCAGCTGCAGTACTTCGCCTTCGGTGTGGGAGCCCTTGAGGGGTAGGCGGAAGTCGTGCAACAGCCGGCTGAGCAGGGCGCGGTAGAGCAGGCCGAGGGCTTCGCGGGGGTGGTCGCTCCAGAGGCGTTCGGCTTCGGCGGCGACATCGTCGGGCAGGCTTTCGGGCGCCACTTCCAGGCCGAACAGCTGGGTGGGTGTGTCGCGGCGGATGCGGGCGGGCAGGCCGATCCGGTCGACGAAGGTGGAGAGCCATTCGCGGTAGCGCCAGACCAGCAGCAACACCAGGCTGATGACCAGGGTCCAGAGCAGGACCTCGATGACCTTGGCGAGGAAACCGAGGGACTTCCAGAAGTCCCCCAGGGCCATGAGGCCACGGATGAAGCGTTCGAAGGCGTCCTTGTCCTCCTGGCTCAGCTCTTCCTTCTTCTTCTCCGGCTTCTCGTCCTCGTGCAGGCGCCAGCGGGTCACCGTCTCGCGGTTGGTGAAGGGCGGGGCGTCGAGAATGGCCTTGATGTTGTCCCGGGAGGCGGTGCTGGTGAGGGGCTGGTTGAGCAGGCGGTCGGCATCGGGGCCCATCGGGTCGACCTTCTCTTCCGGCTTGGCGGCGGCCTTGTCGCCGGCAGTGGCCGTGTCGGGCACCGACTCGGCCGTGGCCTCCTCTGCGACAGCGGGGGCGGAAGGCAGGGTGAAGGCCAGGCCGACGCTCAGGCCCAGCAGCAGGGCGTAGGCGACACCGGTGAGGCGCTGGCGCAGGCGGCGGAACACCAGCTCGATGTCCCAGGCTTCCAGCTGGGTGCGGCGGTTCAGGTAGAGGGTGAAGCCGCAGGCGACGTAGACCGGCTCCCAGATGATCAGCACGAAGGCGTAGAACAGGTTGGACAGGTGCTCGATCCAGACCCAGTCACCTTCCTGGGCTTGCAGCAGCTTCTGCCAGTCCATGTCGATGATCAGCTGCTGGGGCAGCATCAGGTAGAGGAGGGTGATGAAGCCGGTGAACAGTGCCCACTCCAGGTGCATGCCGATGATGGTCAGCCAGGTGGCCCCGCCGGCGTCGCGCTGGCCCAGCACGGCCAGGCGCTGGCTGCGTGGGATGCCGGACAGGCCTTCGAGCTGCATGACCGGCATGTCGAAACTGCGGGTGGGGCTGAAGCGGCGCCAGGTCAGGCTGGCGATGATCTGCCGCCTGGCCAGGGTCGGCCAGGCCTTGAGCGCTTCGCGCAGGGTCGGGGTGTCGCCGAACAGGGCGCGGGAGAGGATGTACAGCGGCAGGCGTTCGAACAGCGGCTTGAGCCACCAGAAGGCGATGAAGGCCCAGGTGGAGTACTTCCACAGCAGCAGGCTGATGACGATGAACACCGGCAGGGTGGTCAGCGCCCAGCTGGCCATCAGCAGGCCGGCGTGGCGGCGGGCCAGCAGGACGCCCAGGTCCATGGCCTCCCAGGCGCTGCGTGGGCGGATGGCGACGGAGGCGTCAGTCAGGCGCATGGCCACCCCGTCCGGCAAAGGTGAAATAGCTGCCCACCAGCATCCACAGGCCGCTGCCGACCACGTACTTCACCATGGGCGTGGCGAAGGTCATGGAGGACCAGTAGGCCTCGATGAAGGCGGCGATCAGCAGCATCAGGATCACCCCGGCCACCAGGCGCACGCTGCGGGCACCGGCCAGGCGAAGGGATTCGGCACGGGTGTAGCGACCGGGTGCCAGCAGCGCCCAGCCGAGCTGCAGCCCGGCGGCGCCGGCGAAGGTGATGGCGGTGAGTTCGAAGGCGCCGTGGCCGATGACGAAGGACCAGAAGGTCTCGCCGTAGCCGGCCTGGGTCAGGTGGCCGGCGATGGCGCCGATCATCAGGCCGTTGAAGAGGATGAAGAACAGGCTGCCGACCCCGAACAGCAGGCCGCCGGCGTAGGTCTGAAAGCCGATGCCGATGTTGTTCATGATGTAGTGGCCGAACATCATCCAGTCGTCGCTGGCGTCGCGCTTGCTGGCGCCGATGCGGTGGGCGTCCGGCTCGTACATCGAATCCATCTCGCTGACCTGTTCCGGCGAGACGACGCTGTAGACCAGATCGGGGAAGCAATACACCAGCACGCCCATGAGGATGAGGGTGCCGTAGAACAGCAGGCTGGACACGGCGATGCTGCGCCACTGTTCGCGCACCAGGCGCGGGAAGCCGCCGAGGATGAAGCCGAGGATCTGCGCACCCAGGTGGCTGCGGTGGCGGTAGAACTGCTGGTGGCCACGCATGGCCAGGTGCTGCAGCTGGTCGATCAGGTGGCTGCTGTAGCCGCGCTCCTGGGCGAGGGAGAGCTGCTGGCAGAGGTGGCGGTACTCCGCGGCGAAGGTCTCGCAGCTGGCGGGGTCGGCCTTGCCGCGTTCCAGGGCGTCGAGCTGGGCGGCGAAGCGGTTCCAGCCGGCCTGGTGGCGGTGTTCGAAGAGGCTCTGTTTCATGGGCTTCCCAGTAGGCCGCGGGCAATGCCGTTGAGCGTGGCTTCGGCCTGTTCGGGCGGTGTTTCCAGGGGGGCGGCGAGGATGCCGGCCAGCTCGGCACGGCGGCCGCTGGAGAGGCCGGCCTGGCGCTCGGCGAAGCCGAGGATGGCGCGCTGCTCCTCCAGGCTCAGGGGCACCGGCGAGCGCAGGGGCGTGGCCTCGGGCAGGTTCGGGCGGCTGGCCTTCTCTTCGCGGTAGACCACCAGGGTCCCGGCGGCGATGTCGCCCAGGCGCTTGAAGGCCGGGTTGAGCAGGCTGCTGATCAGCCCGAGGGTGTAGCCGAAGGGCAGCAGGTCGATGAAGCGCAGCAGGTTGCGCACCAGGGAGGAGGCCCAACCCACCGGGGTGCCGTCGTCATGCACCACGCGCAGGCCCATGACCTGCTTGCCGGGGGAACGGCCCTGGTTGAGCACCTCGAACAGCACCATGTACCACCAGTTGACCAGAAACAGCAGGATCATCCCCAGGCCGATACCGAACTGGCCGAGCAGGGCGAGGACCACGAACATCACCAGCAGGATGCCGCCACGGATCAGCAGGTCGATGAAGAACGCCAGGGCGCGTGGCAGGAGGCTGGCGGGGCGCAGCAACAGGTCGATGCCTTCGGGCGTCTCGACGCGGTAGCGGGTGTCCAGCGGAGCGGTCAGACCCTGCTCATTTCCGTATGGGCTGTTGTTGCCGGTCGTAGAAGACATGGTCCGACTGCGTGGAGGGGGTGGCCGATGCTAGCGAGCAACGGGGTGGCGAGGCAACCGATCCGCGCCGGCGGATCGGTCCAGGCTCCGCGAATTACTGGGGGAACTGCTGGATGCCGAAGATGCGCTGGTACAGCAGGGCCACCACCACGAAGCACATGGGCAGGGTCCAGACCAGGCCGATGAACAGCGGCAGGGCGCTGAGCATGACGATCAGGCCGAGCAGGGTGAACAGGCCGAAGCACTTGAACCAGCGCTGGCTGATGGCACGCCGCGAAGCTTCCATCGCCTGCCAGGGCGAGAGGCCGCGCTCCACCACCAGCGGCATGGCCAGGGCATAGGCGATGCCAAGGTAGATGCCGGGAATGACCAGCAGCAGGAAGCCGGCATAGACCATCAGCGGGATCAGCAGGCTGAGGATGGCCAGGGGGACGAACTTGCCGGTGTGGGCGAAGACTTCGTTGAAGTTCAGCGGTTGGCCGGTCACGTGACGCATGGCCAGCATGTACAGGCCGGCCATCACCGGCGCGGCGCAGGCACCGGCGATGATGCCGATGATCATCTGGCCGATCACCAGCAGCATGCCCTCGCTGCCGACGAACAGCCCCAGCACCAGGCCGAGGATGAAACTGACGAACTGGCTGACCACCGAGTAGACCAGCAGGCCGCCGATCATCATGCCCTTCAGGCCCTGGATGCGTTGCCAGCTTTCGCTGATGAGTTCGCCGATGCGGAAGTCATAGCCGCGGGCGAGTGCGTCTTCGATGCTGGGCACGTTGTCGGCCGGCGGACGTTCTACCAGCTCGCTGCGCGGTGCGGAGTAGGGGTTCTGCTGGAGTTCGCTCATGACGCTTCCCTGTGCCTTGGGCCTGGATATGAATGGTGGGCGAGTTTCTGGAGTTGTCCGGGCAATTGCAATCGGCTGCATCACGATTTGGCGATTTGCCTTGGGAGGGGGCTGTTAGACTTCCGGCCCACTGCGACCCTGCGCCCGGATTCAAGGAGGCGGCGTGACCCCCAGCATCTTCTGGTACGACTACGAGACCACCGGCATCAACCCGCGTAGCGACCGGGCCATCCAGGTGGCCGGCATCCGCACCGACGAGGCCCTGAACGAAGTCGGCGAGCCGGTGAACCTGTATTGCCGCGTCAGCGACGACATCCTGCCCCACCCGGCGGCCTGCCTGGTGACCGGCATCCTGCCGTCGACCCTGCAAGGCAAGGGGCTGGACGAGGCGGCCTTCATCCACCGGGTGCATGCCGAGCTGTCGCGCCCGGGCACCTGCGGCGCGGGCTACAACACCCTGCGCTTCGATGACGAGGTGACCCGCTACAGCTTCTACCGCAACTTCATCGACCCCTATGCCCGGGAATGGCAGGGCGGCAACAGCCGCTGGGACCTGATCGATACCCTGCGCACGGCCTATGCCCTGCGGCCGGAAGGCCTGCAGTGGCCCACCGAGGAGGGGCGGGTGACCCTGCGCCTGGAGCGGCTGACCGCTGCCAACGGCATCGACCATGGCCAGGCTCACGACGCGCTGTCCGACGTGCGCGCCACCATCGGCATGGCCCGCCGGGTGCGCGAAGCCCAGCCCAAGCTGTACGACTACCTGTTCCAGTTGCGCAGCAAGCACAAGGTGATGGAGCAGATCCGCCTGATGCAGCCGCTGGTCCACGTATCGGGCCGCTATTCGGCAGAGCGGCATTTCCTCGCCGTGGTGCTGCCGCTGGCCTGGCACCCGCGCAACCGCAACGCCCTGATCGTCTGTGATCTGCAAGTGGAGGTTTCGCCCTTGCTGGATCTGGACGCCGAGACCTTGCGCGCGCGCCTCTATACCCGACGGGATGCCCTGGCCGAAGGCGAGCTACCGGTCCCGCTGAAACTGCTGCACATCAACAAGTGCCCTGTGGTGGCACCGCTTTCCGTACTAAGGCCGGCGGATCGGGAGCGGATTGGCGTCGATCTGGCCGCCTGTCAGGCCAAGGCGGATGAACTGGCACGGCAACAGGCGAACTGGCAGGACAAGTTGGCAATGGTTTATGCGGAAGAGTCCTTTGCCGGCAGCGAAGATCCCGAGCAGCAACTTTATGACGGCTTCCTCGGGGATCGTGATCGTCGACTGTGCGAGCAGGTGCGCAATGCCGATCCGCAGCGACTGGCACGGGAAGTATGGCCATTCGATGATTCGCGCTTGCCGGAGTTGTTGTTCCGTTACCGGGCGCGAAACTTCCCGGAAACTTTGAGTGCGGAGGAGCAGTCGCGTTGGCAGGAGTTCTGTCGGAATCGGCTTATGCATCCCAATTACGGAGCACCCAATACCTTGGCGGCATTCACCGAAGCGGTGCTGGAGTTGCGTGCAACTGCGTCAACCGATCAGTTGGCGATTCTTGATGCCTGGCAAGCCCATGCCGAAGTAATGCGTCAGCGTTATTCGCTGTAGTCCTGTTCGAACAGGCAATAAAAAACGCCAGCATCCGCTGGCGTTTTTGTTGAAACCGACTGAATCAGCCCAGCAGGGTGGCCCAGCTTTCAACGGTTTCGGCGCCCCACTTGGCTTTCCACTCTTTCAGGGTCTTGTGGTTGCCACCTTTGGTTTCGATGACTTCGCCGGTGTTCGGGTTCTTGTACTGCTTGACCTTGCGGGCACGCTTGGTGCCAGTGGCCGGCTTGGCAGCGCGCGGTTGCTTGGCGGCTTTGGCCTCGGGGTCGAGCAGGGCAATGATATCGCGCAGGGACTTCTGGTATTCGCCCATCAGGGTGCGGAGTTTGCCTTCGAATTCCAGTTCTTTCTGCAGCTTGTCGTCCTGGGACAGGTTCTTCAGGCGCTCCTGGAGTTCTTTGATGGCTTCTTCAGTGGCGCGGTATTCATTGATCAGCGACATGTCGGCGTCCCTTGGTGAATTAGGTGTGAATGATGTGGAGGGATAATAGTCAGGACACTAAACCAAGTAAACATGTCAGGAAAGTATCAATCGAATATTTTTTACCAATGAATGCAGGCGGGCCTGTTAGTTGTTCGCACGTAACTGGCATGAACAACTCCCCGCCAATTGAAGACCCGCGTGCTAATACCCATGCCCCTGGCAGGGGCACGCGGGACGTCGGATGAAGTGTTCGGGCCTGCTGAAGTTTTCACCGCGTGCCGCTAGAATGGCCGCCTTTGCGAAGTATCTGGAGTTTCCCATGCGCACATTTCGTCTGGTGATTGCCTGCCCGGACGGCGTCGGCATTGTCGCCAAGGTGAGTAATTTCCTGGCCACCTATAACGGTTGGATTACCGAGGCAAGCCATCACTCCGACAACCAGAGCGGTTGGTTCTTCATGCGGCATGAAATCCGCGCCGACTCGCTGCCGTTCGACCTGGACGGTTTCCGCCAGGCCTTCGCGCCGATTGCCCGGGAGTTCTCCATGTCCTGGCGCATCACCGATTCGGCGGTGAAGAAGCGCGTGGTGCTGATGGCCAGCCGCGAGTCCCACTGCCTGGCCGACCTGCTGCACCGCTGGCACAGCGGCGAGCTGGATTGTGAGATTCCCTGCGTCATCGCCAACCATGACGACCTGCGCAGCATGGTCGAATGGCACGGCATCCCCTACTTCCACGTACCGGTGGACCCGAAGGACAAGGCCCCGGCCTTCGCCGAGGTGTCCCGGCTGGTCGACGCACACGATGCCGACACCGTGGTGCTGGCGCGCTACATGCAGATCCTCCCGCCGGACCTGTGCCAGCGCTACGCCCACCAGGTGATCAACATCCACCACAGCTTCCTGCCCTCCTTCGTGGGTGCCAAGCCTTACCACCAGGCTTCGCTGCGCGGCGTGAAGCTGATCGGCGCCACCTGCCACTACGTCACCGAAGAGCTGGACGCCGGCCCGATCATCGAACAGGACGTGGTGCGCATCAGCCACCGCGACGACATCGAAGACCTGGTCCGTCTCGGCAAGGACGTGGAGAAGCTGGTGCTGGCCCGTGGCCTGCGCTACCACCTGGAAGACCGCGTGCTGGTGCACGACAACAAGACCGTCGTCTTCGACTGATCGCACACTGCCGGAACAAGGAACGATCCCATGCTCAAGTCCGTCCAGGTTCGTGACTACATGACCCACCACCAGGTGACCTTCCGGCCGGAGACCGACCTGTTCCTGGCCATCGAGCGCCTGCTGGAGCACCGCCTGAGCGGTGCCCCGGTGGTGGACGCCCAGGGCCACCTGCTGGGCATGCTGTCCGAATCCGATTGCCTGCGCGGCATTCTCTCCGGTGCCTACTACGATGCTGTAGGCGGTGTGGTGGGAGCGTGCATGCAGGCGCAGCTGGACAGTGTTTCCCCCGACGAGGACGTGGTCGACGTCTGCCAGCGCCTGCTGCGTGAGCAGCGTGAGGCCTTGCCGGTGGTGGAGCGGGGCGTGCTGGTGGGCGTACTCAGCCGCCGTGATGCCCTGCGGGCGATCAAGGCCTTCGCCCAGCACGACGCCAGCCGCCTGGCCTAGGGGACTCCCCATGTCCGATCCGCTCGATCGCGCCACCTCGAAAGCCCCGCCCACCCTCGGCGAGGGCTGCGTGCGGCGCTATGACCCCGAGGCACTGGACGAGGAGGACGGCACCGACTTCCCGGATGCCGAAGCCCTCTGGAAGCAGATCCAGGACGAAGCGGAAGACACGAAAAAGGCGCCTTGAGGCGCCTTTTTCATGCCCGGACGGTTCAGATGCGGAAGCTGTCCACCAGGTGCTTCAGGCGGGCGGCCTGCTGCTCCAGGTCCGCACAGGCACGCAGGGTCGCCTGCAGGTTCTCCACGCCTTCCTGGTTGAGCATGTTGATCTCGTTGATGTCCACGTTGAGGGACTCCACCACCGAGGTCTGCTCCTCCGTTGCGGTCGCCACCGACTGGTTCATGCCGTCGATCTCGCCGATGCGCAGGGTCACGCTGGAGAGGCGCTCGCCGGCCTGGTTGGCGATGGTCACGCTCTCCTCGCTGTAGCGCTGGCTCTCGGTCATGGTGTTGACCGCCTCGCGAGCGCCCACCTGCAGCTCCTCGATCATTTTCTGGATCTCCTGCGCCGACTCCTGGGTACGGTGGGCCAGGTTGCGCACTTCGTCCGCCACCACCGCGAAGCCGCGCCCGGCTTCGCCCGCGCGGGCGGCCTCGATGGCCGCGTTCAGCGCCAGCAGGTTGGTCTGCTCGGAGATGCCCTTGATCACCTCCAGGATCTGCCCGATGTTCACCGTCTTGGCGTTGAGGGCCTCGATGTTGGCGCAGGAGGTGCTGATCTTCGCCGACAGGTCGCTCATGGCCTTGATGGTCTGCTCCACCACCTGGCGGCCGTCTTCCGACTGGTCCTTGGCATCGGAGGCCTGGTGGGAAGCATCCGCCGCGTTGCGGGCGATCTCCTGGGCGGCTGCGCCCAGCTCGTTGATCGCCGCTGCCACGCTGTTGGTGCGCTGCGCCTGCTCGTCGGAGTTGCTCATGGAGGAGTTCGAGGCGTTCAGCACCAGCTGGGCGACCTCGTTCACCTGGCGCGTGGTGGCCGAGACCTCGCGGATGGAGGCGTGGATCCGCTCGACGAAACGGTTGAAGGCCTGGGCCAGCTCGCCGAACTCATCCTGGGAATGCACCTCCAGCCGACGGGTCAGGTCGCCTTCGCCCTGGGCGATGTCGCTCATGGCGCGGCCCATCAGCAGCAGCGGCTGCATCAGGAAGCGGATCAGCATGCCCAGCAGGAGGATGATGATCACCACCGAGATCACCATGACGATGATGGCCGAGGTGCGGAACTCGTTGAGCATCGAGAAGGCCTGGGCCTTGTCGATGGACAGGCCGATGTACCACTTCACCGTCGGCAGCCCCTTGATGGGCGCGAAGGTGAGGATGCTGGGCTTGCCGTCCAGCTCCGTCTCGGTGAAGTCGGTGCTGATGCGCGGGGTGTTGGTCGGGTAGACCTCCGCCAGCTTCTTCATCACCAGGTCCTTGTTGGGGTGGACCAGGATGGTGCCGTCCTCGCTCACCAGGAAGGCGTAGCCCATGCCCTGGAAGTCCAGCGAGTTGACGATCTGCTGCATGGTTTCCAGGCTCAGGTCGCCGCCCACCACGCCCTGGCCGGGCGCCGGCGTGGCGATGGTCATGATCAGCACCTTGGTCGCCGCATCGATGTAGGGCTCGGTCAGGGTGGTCGAACCGGCGGCGATGGCGTCCTTGTACCAGGGGCGCTGACGGGGGTCGTAGCCGGCCGGCATCGCCTCGTCCGGGCGCATGGTGAAGGCACCGTCCTGGGTGCCCAGGTAGGTGAAGGCGAAGGTGGAGGTCAGCGCCTTCTGCTCCAGCAGCTTGGCCACTGCATCCGGCTCGGGGTGCTGGGCAATGTTCTGGGCCAGGTTCTCCACCATCAGGATCCGGCCGGAGAGCCAGTTCTGGATGTTGCCGGCGGTGACGTTACCCATTTCCTTCAGGTAACTCTCCAGGTCTTCCCGGATCGCATTCCGTTGCAGGTAGTCGTTGTACAGGGTGAACAGCGAGAAGGCCGCGATCACCACCAGCGAGGCGGCGAGCAGGATCTTGTGGCTGAACTTCATATTCTTGGTCATGGCTTCGTGCGTCCGGTTGGGGCGGGGGGCCGAGTGCGGCAAGTGCGCGGCTTCTGGTGGTCGCGTCCCCCACTGTGTCGGTCATTACCCATTAAAGCTTGAGGCTGGCGAAATGCCTGTATGTCGGAACTTTCCACAGGTATTCAGCGACGCCCCGGCCGGCGAGCAGGCATGAAAAAGGCGCCCGCAGGCGCCTTTCTCGATGAAGCCGATGACTCAGACGAACAGCGTGGTCGCCAGCCAGAATAGGCCGGCGGAGAGCGCCATCGAGGTGGGCAGGGTCAGCACCCAGGCCATCAGGATGTTGCGCACGGTGCCGCCCTGCAGGCCGCTCTTGTTGGCGACCATGGTGCCGGCCACGCCGGAGGAGAGCACGTGGGTGGTGGAGACCGGCAGGCTGTAGATGTTGGCCATGCCGATGGCGATGGCGGCGGTGATCTGCGCGCTCATGCCCTGGGCGTAGCTCATGCCCTGCTTGCCGATCTTCTCGCCGACGGTGAGCACCACGCGCTTCCAGCCGACCATGGTGCCGATGCCCAGGGCCAGGGCCACCGCGATGATCACCCAGAAGGGGGCGTACTCGGTGGTGGCGGTCAGGTCCTTGCGCAGCTTCTCCAGGTCGGCCTTCTCACGGGCCGGCAGGTCGGACAGCTTGCCCACCTTTTTAGCCGTGTCGTCCAGGCAGAGCAGGTAGCGGCGGGTCTCGACGCGCTTCTCCTCGCTCATGTCGGCGTAGCTCTGCACGCCCTGCAGGTTGCCCAGCAGGCCGGCGATGGTCGCCTCGGTCTGCTTCGGCTCGCAGCGGAACGCCTGCGGCATCTCGCTCACGTTGGCTTTACCGAGGGCCAGCATCTCACCGAGGGTGTCGGTGTGGCGCTGGTAGAACTGGCTCAGGTGAGTGGCAGCGTCGCGGGTGCGCTCGATCTGGTAAGTGGTGCTGTTCAGGTCCAGCACGAACTTGGCCGGAACGATGCCGATCAGCACCAGCATGATCAGGCCGATGCCCTTCTGGCCGTCGTTGGAGCCGTGCACGAAGCTCACGGCCATGGCCGAGAGCACCAGCACCAGGCGGTTCCAGAACGGCGGGTGCTTCTTGTCGTCCAGTTCCTTGCGGGTTTCCGGCGTCTTGTGCATCTTCGACAGCGGATACAGCCACTTCAGGCTCAGCAGCACCAGGGCTGCGACCATGAAGCCGGCCGCCGGGGAGAAGATCAGCGACAGGCCGATGTCGATGGCCTTGCCCCAGTTCACGCCCTCGCCCAGGGGCAGGTCGGAGATCAGCGCGTTGGCCAGGCCGACGCCGAGGATCGAACCGATCAGGGTGTGGGAACTGGAGGCCGGGATACCGAAGTACCAGGTGCCCAGGTTCCAGGTGATGGCCGCCGCCAGCAGCGAAAACACCATGGCCAGCCCGTGGCCGGTGTTGACGTTGATGAGCAGCTCCACCGGCAGCAGGTGGACGATGGCATAGGCCACGCCGACTCCACCCAGCAGCACGCCGAGGAAGTTGAAGATGCCGGAGAGCACCACCGCCCGGTAGGGCGACATGGCCTTGGTGTAGATGACCGTGGCGACCGCGTTGGCGGTGTCATGGAAACCGTTGATGAACTCGAAGGTCAGGACGAATGCCAGGGCGAGCACCAGGCTCAGCACCAGCCAGGCATCAAGCCCGCTGAAGAGATCGAACATGAAGGTTGTATGACGGCTGGTTAGGGGGCGCGGATTATGCCAGAAAACCGCTTCCCGCCCAGCTCCGGACCGCCGATTGGTCGTATCGTTCCGTGCGTCATGGCAGCGCAGCCCTAGAAGCGAGGGCTGCGCAGGCTTTGTTTAAAAATCGTTTCAGTCCGATTGCTTGAGCTCTTTTTCCATCTTCTGGAGCTCGCGCTCGAAGGCCTGGTCCAGGTAGTTGGGGCGTTTGCGCCAGGGCTTGCGTTCGGGGTCCGGCTGGGCGGCGTAGGTGGTGACTTCCCCGCCATATACATCCTTGTAACGTTTCTCCTGGCGCTCGAGTTCGGCGCGCAGTTCGTCTTTCGTCACGTAATGATCCGCTTGTGTGCTGTTGAAATGGTCTTGATCCAAGTTCCGGTGATGAAGGGTCGAATGCCCTTTGCAACTTTCGCCGGAAGAGGAGTGTGCGTGCCTTGCACAATCCTGTTGCAACCTCGAGGTTGTCTTCGTGATCCGCCCAGGCCGCATGGCGCCTGTGTTACAGCGAGGTCGCAATGCGTATCGGGAGGTGGGCGAAGTATATAGGCAAACTTGCCGCCAGCTCTAGGCTCGCGTGAAAAGTTCATACACCGTCACAGGCGGAACATGGGGCCGCCCGCGTGATTCAAACACCGCCGCACTTCGCTGCCATGGCAACTTCGTAGCGACTGTGTATCGAACCTGAAGCATAGAACACACAAAAGCCGGCAAAGTTCAGGTCAATGAATGAGCCGGCCATTGGCGTGGGGAAGGGCGCTCAGAGGGACTTGATGATGCGCCCGAGGGTCTCCACCGCCTGCTCGCTGCGGGGCGTCCAGGGGTGGCCGTAGTTGAGGCGGGCGCAATGCCCGTAGCTGCGGGTCGCGGAGAAGATCGGCCCCGGCGCGATGCTGATGCCCTGGGCCAGGGCCAGCTGGAACAGCCGCAACGCATCCACCTGGCGGGGGAATTCCAGCCAGAGGAAGTAACCGCCGTCGGGCCGGCTGACCCCGGTCTGCTCCGGCAGGTGCCGGGCCACCGCCGCCAGCATCGCGTTCTGCTGGCTCTCCAGCGCATAGCGCAGGCGCCGCAGGTGGCGGTCGTAGCCACCGTGCTGCAGGTAGTCGGCAATGGCCGCCTGGGCCGGCACCGAGGCGGAGATGCTGGTCATCAGCTTCAGCCGCTCGATCTCCCCGGCATAGCGCCCCCCCGCCACCCAGCCGACCCGGTAGCCCGGCGCCAGGCTCTTGGAGAACGAACTGCAGTGCATCACCAGGCCTTCGCTGTCGAAGGCCTTCACCGGCTTGGGCGCGTGCTGGCCGAAGTACAACTCGGCGTACACGTCGTCCTCGATCATCGGCACCTGGTAGCGGGCCAGCAGCCCCGCCAGGTGCTTCTTGCGTTCCTCGGTCAGGCTCGCCCCGAGCGGGTTGTGGAAGTTGCTCATGAACCAGCAGGCCTTGATCGGCAGGCTGGCCAGGCTGCGCTCCAGCACCTCCAGGTCGATGCCCTCGCGCGGGTGCACGGGGATTTCCACCGCCTTCAGCTTGAGCCGCTCCAGCACCTGCAGGCTCGCGTAGAACGCCGGCGACTCGATGGCCACCAGGTCGCCCGGCCGGGTCACCACCTGCAGGCAGAGGTTCAGCGCCTCCAGCGCGCCGTTGGTGATCACCAACTCCTCGATGGGCAGCGGCAGCCCGCCGACCATGTAGCGCAGCGCGATCTGCCGGCGCAGGCCGTGGTTGCCCGGCGTCATGTCGGCCACGGTGGAGCGCGGGTCCATGTCGCGCACCGCATGGGCCATGGAGCGCGCCAGGCGTTGCAGGGGGAACAGGTCCGGGCTGGGGAAGGCCGAGCCGAAGGGCACCGTATCCGGATCACGGATCGAACTGAGCACCGAGAACACCAGCTCGCTCACGTCCACCTCGGTGGTGGCCGCCTCGCGGCTGCTCACCTGGGGCTCCTGCAGCGGACGCTTGACGTGCTGGCAGACGAAGTAGCCGGAGCGCGCGCGGGCCATGATCAGCCCACGGCTCTCCAGCAGGTAGTACGCCTGGAACACCGTGGAGGCACTGACCCCGTAGGTGCGGCTGGCATGCCGCACCGAGGGCACCTTCTGGCCCGGCGCCAGGACGCCGGTGCGGATCAGTTCGGCGATCTCGTCCGCGAATTTCTCGTAGCGCTTCATCTTGTCCTGGGGAAGGTGGGCCGGGGAGGCCCACTCTAAGCGCTGCGTGCGGCTACCGCCACGGCCGTGCTCCATGGCTCAGCGCCTCGGGCTGACGAAGGTGCTGCTGGCGCTGGCCTGGGCATCGCCCTCCACCGCGCGGATGCGGAACACCAGCTCGCGGGGGCCGCTGCGGCCATCGTCGTCCACCAGGGCCACCGACACCGGCAGGTCGAGGATCTCCCCGGCTTCCACCTTGATCAGCGCCGGCGCTTCCAGCTCCAGGCCATCGCCCTCGGCCAGCTCCAGGCGGTAGCGCAGGTCCTGCTGGGTCTTGTTGATCAGCTTCAGGTTGTAGATGTTCTCGATCTGCCCAGCGGCGTTCTCGCGGAACATGCCACGGTCCTTGATCACATCCAGCGACACCTCCGAGCGCGTCGCCAGCAACCAGGCGAAGGCCCCGATCATGATCACCAGCGCAGCGGCGTAACCCACCAGGCGCGGACGCAGCAGGTGCGTGGTACCGCCTTCCAGCTCGCGTTCCGAGCTGTAGCGCACCAGGCCCTTGGCGTAGCCCATCTTCTCCATCACCGAATCGCAGGCGTCCACGCAGGCCGCACAGCCGATGCAGGCGATCTGCAGGCCATCGCGGATGTCGATGCCGGTCGGGCACACCTGCACGCACACCGTGCAGTCGATGCAATCGCCCAGGCCCTGGCTCTTCGGGTCCACCCCCTTCTTGCGCGCCCCGCGCGACTCGCCCCGGGCGGTGTCGTAGGAGATCACCAGGGTGTCCTTGTCGAACATCACACTCTGGAAGCGCGAATACGGGCACATGTGGATGCACACCTGCTCACGCATCCAGCCGGCATTGATGTAGGTGGCCGCAGTGAAGAACACCACCCAGAACAGCGCCACCCCGCCGGCTTCCAGCGTCAGCAGGTTCATCGCCAGTTCGCGCACCGGCGTGAAGTAGCCGACGAAGGTCACCGCCGTGGCCAGGCTGATGGCCAGCCACAGACCGTGCTTGGCCACGTTGCGCGCCACCTTCTCTGCACCCCAGGGCGCGGCGGCCAGCTTGATGCGCTGGTTGCGGTCACCCTGGGTGCGTTGCTCCACCCACATGAACATCCAGGTCCAGACGCTCTGCGGACAGGTGTAGCCGCACCACACCCGGCCGGCGAACACCGTGATGAAGAACAGCCCGAAGGCACAGATGATCAGCAACCCCGACAGCAGGATGAAGTCCTGCGGCCAGAAGGTCGCACCGAAGATGTAGAACTTGCTGTCCTCCAGACTCCAGAGCACGGCCTGGCGGCCGTCCCAGTCGAGCCAGAGGGTGCCGAAGAACAACAGGCACAACAGCCCCGCGCCCAACCGGCGCAGGTTGCGGAAACGCCCGGTGAAGCTGCGGGTGTGGATCGGTGCACTGGAGGCATACAGGGACGTGGCAGCGGGGCGACTCGTTGGGTCGACCTCTACCTGCCGGACGGGGATGGTCTCGCTCATGATTCAGGCCTTTTGGGCTATGACGGCGAGGCGGACTATAGGGAGGCGCTGATACCGGAAACAGATTCAGGTAATCAGTCAAAAACCATATCAGATGACCCCGCAGCACCCCCTGGACCTTGAAACCCGTGGTTCCTGGCCGCGCGAGCGAAGGCCCTGTCGGGATCGCGGCAATAGGTCGCAGTGCAGATGATCGGACGACGCGCCTCACAGGCAGACGCTCCACCGCAGGCACCCCATGGGAGCGAATTCACTCGCGAAAGCCCCCCGCACGTCCCACCCGGCATGCACCTATAGGGGCGATTTCAATCGCCCTAGGGCAACGCAGTTGCCCCAAAGGCCCTTCCTGACACCGAGAGGGGCGTAGGTGCGGGGCCACGGCAAACGCCATTGGTGGATGGAAAGAGCGCCATCCCCCCTACGCCTGACCGCTGGCACCTCGTGGGAGCGAATTCATTCGCGAAATCCCCCGCACGCCCCACCCGGCATACACCCGTAGGGGCGATTTCAATCGCCCAAGGGCAACCTCGTTGCCCCAAAAAGGCCCCTCCCGACACCGAGAGGTGCCAAGCATGGGACGGACCACGCTTGATCGGTCCACCCTGCGGGGCCACGGCAAGCGCCATTGGTGGATGGAAAGAGCGCCATCCCCCCCTACGCCTGACCGCAGGCACCCCGTGGGAGCGAATTCATTCGCGAAAAACCTCCCGCTCGACCAACCCGGCATACACCTGTAGGGGCGATTTCAATCGCCCAAGGGCAACCCCGTTGCCCCAAAAGACCCCTCCCGACACCGAGAGGGGCCAAGCCCAGGTCAGCGACCGCCAGCCGGGGTACCGGTCACGCCGTCACCTCCGGCTCGCCGGCCATGAAGGACGGCAAATCCCGCCAGGCCACCCACAGCTCCCCTTGCCAGCGCACCACCCCCAGCCGACGCCCGCCGTAGTTCAACACCTCACGGCTGGGCGCCGCATCCGGCGTGCGGTGATGGTCGTGCAGCGTTGGTACCAGCACCTCGTTCAGCCAGCGGCCCACCTCGCCATGCTTCGGCTGACCAAACTGGAACAGCGCCCGGTAGGCGCCGATATCGCTGATCACCACCACCTCTTCGTGGAAGTCGTCGCTGTAGCCCAGGGCTAGCGTTCGCTGCTCGTGAGGCTCCAGGGCCGGGAGCAGGGGCGCGGCATCGGCCAGGCCGATCAGCTGCGCGAAATCATGGGCGACGAACCAGGGCTGGTTGTCGACCATCACCGCGCGCAGGCGTTGATGGTGGTGATAGAAAACGAAGGGGGTGAAAACCTTGTTCATGGCATGGGTTCCTTGTCGATGGACCACTTCGCCATCCCTCGCTGTCATTCGAAGGGTGGCGAATCGCGCGGGGTTGACAGACCGGGACAAGAGACCGGCAGACCACGAGGGTCTCCCCGCGCGATCCGCCATGAAGCTGTGCAGTTGAAAACTGCATGCGTGCTCGTGCCTGCAAAAAACATTCGCCGTTTTTCGCATGCACCGTGTGGCGCACCGCGCCTTGTCATCGGGCTGTCAAACCCGGCCACGGGATTTACCGTGGCTCGGGGAGAATAGGGAGGCAGGACTGTGAGGGCAAGGGTGTGGCAGTGGTTCGCCTGAGGAATTCTGGGGAAAGCACATCAACGTCTAACTAATGAGTCTGCTGCATGTGACTGGCAGAAATCGGCCAATAGCTGCCTGTCTTGAAGTGCTGTTACGTTCCTTTTTCCACTACTCAGTTACCCGTATGATCAGGCCGGTTGGCTTATAGCGTCGCGTTCGTCGGCGCACCATCAAGGCGTGGTAGACGTCACCTCCATAGGGGAAAACCTACCGAAAACGCTGCACACAAGGACGTCATGATGTATCCCTCAATTCGCGTATTTGCCTTGTTGGGCCTGTTGCTTCTGGTTGGCGGCTGTGTGCCCACTAGTGAAATCATCCCCAGCACCGACGGTGGCAGTTTTGTAGTGACACAAGATCTAGTGCGCTTTGAGGAGGGCCTGCTAGGGCCGCCTCGACTGATCGGATTGACACCGGGCGAGTACATTGCCGTAGGGCATAACAGCGACGGAGTTTATTACCGAGGGCCCAAGGGCGGCGTGCTGATCCTTCCGGAAAAGGAAGGTCAGGAATACTTGCGTACTGGTCAGCGTGCTACGCACTTCATAGTGGGGAATACCCCCGTGAAATTTAACGATGAAGGCGGCATTTTTGTTCCTTACGACTCTGACGCTACGCCCTGGTATTACTATTACGCAGACTTTCGCAATATCACTGGAGAAACCGATTCGAAGCTACCGCCCAGGCCCTTCTCGAAAATCAACCCACCCGTCGATGAGTCACCGGCTGGCGCTCGCATCGGCGGTCCTGTGAATGTTGTGGTCATAGAACTTGGCAATACAACAGGAGTGCCCTCGCCAGAAGCGGCGGTGGGCGGGGCGCTGGGCGCAGGGATTGGTCGCGCGATTGGTCAGTCGGCATTGAGTCGGGGTCAGGGTGGAATAATCAGAAACTACGATGTGCAAGATGAGCGGATCATCAGCCTTATTCGTTCTTCGGTAGGGCGATCGGGGAATTGATGCTGATATACCCTCATCAGTTCTATAACAACTCCTCAAAGCGGCTGCGGTTGGCCGAGAGCGGGTAGTGAGTAAAGCGAAATGAGTCAACTGAGCCCGACACTGCATGCAGACCTGTGTGAAGTTCTAGATGAGGTCTCTGCATTGATGTCAGACGCTTATGCGCAGCTCGGCCCCATACCTGATGACCATTCTCTGGCTCAAGCAGGTCTTGAGAATGGGAGAGAAATTGTTTTGGACTACCTGGCTCACGGTGAGGCCGGAGTCGCCCTTGATCACCTGTATTACATGATCAAAGAGCCGCCTCTCGCTATTTCTGCAGAGGCCGCTGAGAAGCTGGCTCGTCTTGCAGAAGCATTCGGAACGTCTCTGGGCCGGTGTCGTTGAGGTCTGGCCATACACCGAACCGCAAATCGAGGTCGTTGGTGCGGTTCTCGGAGCCTTGCCCGGTCCTGTGAACTCATCGAGTTCATCCGCAGACATTTCAAACTTCCCCAGATACCATCACGCGCTCAAGAGGTTCGTTTATGGAAGGGATACCATGCGTGTCGGGGTGCTGCTTTCTACTGTTCTGCTGATGTTCTTGTCTGGTTGCGCCAGTGTCGAAATGCGCACCGCCGAAATCGAATCGCCAACCGACGGAGCCGTACTGGTACGGGTGCTGCCCAACATGGCCAGCGCCAGCCAGTTCTTCAAGAACTGGGACAACATAGTTGTTGAGCGCCTGCCTAGAGGAACTGAGTCGAGCAGACAATTCGCCCTCTTGCCAACACTGGATTCAACCTCCAGAACAGCCATCTACGCTGCCTCCCTACCGCCAGGCATGTATCGATTCGTTGAGTTCTCCGCGCAACGATGTGGGTACATGTGCGTCAGTTCGCTGGTGACCGTGAATCCGAACTTCAGTCGCTTTGAAGTGAAGAGCAGGCGCCTAACGGACCTCGGTGAAATTATTCAGTTGGGCTTGGGCAACAAGGTTCTTTTTGCCCATAAGCGTGAACCGGACGCAGGCATTTCTACCGAACTCATCGACCAAGCATTGCCCAGTCTTAAACCGCTACTCGCGGAGCCTGCCTTGTCATGGAGTAGTGACAGCGTACCAGCTCATATGGACGCAGCCTTCAAACT
The DNA here is from genome assembly GCF_006715895.1 of Pseudomonas sp. SLBN-26. NCBI lineage: Bacteria > Pseudomonadati > Pseudomonadota > Gammaproteobacteria > Pseudomonadales > Pseudomonadaceae > Pseudomonas > Pseudomonas sp. SLBN-26. The sequence goes on along the minus strand of NZ_VFOB01000001.1, from coordinate 2,967,560 downwards.
TGCCAAAGAAATGAGCTACGGATTTGTATCTGTGAAGGATACCGATCAAGGAGACTTCGTGTATGGCAGTGCAAACGGCGTGATATTCAGTTGGCGCCCTGGCTTGAGGCCGGTTGCTCATGACATCAACAGTCAGGTATCGGTGGAGTCGGTCCTGGTTACGCCGGGAGGAAGCTGGTTGGCAGGTGGTGAACTGGGGATCCTTCGGCAATCCGACGATCTGGGCGCCACATGGCGTTCTATCCGCGGCAATCTGCCATTCGGTGTTGTAGTGGACCTCAGTTATTGGAACAAGCGGGTGATTGCCACCACGCTGCACGGCAATGACGTGCAAGTGTCCTCAGCACCTGATGGCAGCGATACGTGGACCCCGCTGGCTCATTACACGATGGACATCTCATTTTGGGACATTCCCGGCGTACGCGCGCAGTCCCACCTTGTGCGCGACACGCTCGTTACCACCCTGCCTGGTCGCAAGATTGCCGTGTTGGATTTGCCCAGTGGCAAGTCTGATATCCGCGAACTTCCCGGCGCCATCCAGATGTTCTCTGTATCGCAAGAAAGCGTATTACGCTGTCGCTGCGCCGCGAGCATTGCGGTTAACCCATACGAAAGTCATGACATGGGCAAAACCTGGCAGGACTCTACTAACTCGCGCTTTATGCTGATGCCCACCTTTCGCGACGAAAAAAACGGTATCGCTTTCGAAGTCGGTTTCTTCTCCCCCAACCGCATGGCCTACACCGCCGACGGCGGCAAAAACTGGATCGAAACCACCGAGGCGCCGATATTCTTTAACCAATTGTTCTACAGCCGAGACGGCAAAACGGCGTACGCCGGGTCGGCAGAGGGCGAGTTCTGGATGTCAACAGACGATGGTAGAAGTTGGCATCAGATGGCGAGCAATAATGCTGGGCCTGCCGAGTAACTCCTACCGGTAGCTTGCAGGAGCAAATAAAGAAACATTGCGACTTGAGCCGTTCATACAAGTGCTTCGTCAGCTCTTGTGAGAAGGGTTTCGGTTGCAATTTTGATAAAGCCGGGGCGATTTACACGGCCGCCAGCGAACATCTGGCTTACTAGCCCCCTTGCCTCTGCCCCTTCCCACCCAACCACGGTGACGCCATTGACTGCCTATTCCTGCCTGCTCGAAACCCCTTCCGTCCCGGTCTACCAAGCGCTGCGCACGGGCTCCGGCCTCAGCGGCAAGACCGATGAAGCAGCGGTGCGCGGGCTGCCCAATACGCTCTTCGCGGTGCAGATTCTTCATCAATCGCAACCCGTGGGAATGGGGCGGGTGATCGGCGATGGCGGGTGCTTTTTCCAGGTCGTCGACATTGCCGTGCTCAAGGCGCACCAGGGCAAGGGGCTGGGCAAGCGCATCATGGGCGAGATCCTGAAGTACATCGAAACCCATGTGCCGGAGAGCGGCTACGTCAGCCTCATCGCCGATGGCCAGGCGCAGGACCTCTACGCGCAGTTCGGTTTCGTGCAGACCGCGCCGCGTTCGGTGGGCATGGCCTACCGGCGACCGGAGTTGAAGCGCTGACCGGCGTTACAGCGCTCCAGCCCAGGGTGATCCCTCAGTCAGCTGTTCAGCCGGGGCTTTTTCGGCATTCCAGAAGCGCGACCAGTGCAGCCTGCAAATGGCTCAGGTGCCCGGTGATCCTGGCAACAGGTCGCGGTGCTAAAGCCGTACCGCCGGGCGATAGCAGGCGTGGAGCGGTCCCTGGCACGTGGTCATTTCCGCCAGGTGATTCAGGAAGGGGCTCTGCAGCAAGGTGATGTAGGCCGCAGCGAAGGCGCAGGCGAGCAGGGCGAGGCACAGCTTCTTTGTTCTTGTCATGGTCGTTTCCCGCAAAGGATGGACGCTGGATTCCTGTGTCGTCCCACCCTAGGGGCACGTGTGGCAACGCGCCTCGTCCGGATGGACTAGAGGTTGCCGAGCGCCATGAACAGCGCGGCGATGGCGCGGGCTTCGTGCAGTTCGCCTTCGGCCACCAGCCCGGCGATTCGCGTCAGTGGCACCTGGATCACCTCCAGCGGCTCCGGTTCGTCACCCTTGGCGGTTCCCGGCTGCAGGTCCTCGGCCAGCACCACCGTGCAGCTGTGGCACAGGTGCCCGGGGGCCAGGCTCAAGGTGCCCAGCTCCCGCAGGCGCCCGGCATGCAGCCCGACTTCCTCCTTCAATTCACGGTTGGCCGCCTCCAGGCTGCTCTCGCCCGGGTCCACGCCTCCCTTGGGCAATCCCAGCACCCGCTGCTCCAGCCCCACCGCGTACTCGCGCACCAGCAGCACGTGCTGCGGGTCGGGCAGGGCGACCACCAGCACCGACTGGTAACCGGAACCGCGCAGCCGCTCGTAGACACGGCGCTGGCCATTGCTGAACTCCAGGTGCAGGGCCTCGATCTGGAACCACTCGCTGCGGGCCAGCAACTCGGTCTTGAGGATGGTGGGGGGACGGTGCATGGCGGAACCCCTGGGGAGGACCCGGCACAGCGTCGCCCCCCGCCGGGCCGAGGGCATCGTCCGCATGGACTAGCGGCCACGGCGCAACCTGTGGCTGCTCGTGAAGGCGCCCCCGCCTCCAGGGGCGTCACCCGCAGGGCAACGTCCCTTGAGGTGGCCTCACCCCAGCGTCGCCACGCTCCGCAGGATCAAGCGCACCAGCATGGTCTGCCGTGTCACCCCCGTCTTGGAGAAGGTCGAGCGCAGGTGCGCCCGCGCGGTATTGCGGCTGATGCCCAGTGCATCGGACGCCTCATCGAGGGTCAGGCCGTTGGCCAGCAGCATGGCCAGCTGCGCCTCGGCTGGCGTCAGGTCGAACAGCGCCTTGACGATTTCCTGGGGCGCACTGGACTCCTGCTCCGGGTCGCTGATGAAGATCACCACCGACGGGCACTGCGTACCCTCGTTCCAGGCCGAGAGCGGCACCGAGCGCACGATGATGCCCAGGTCCGCCTTGCCGGAGGCGCGCTGCACCCGTAACGCCTCCACCACCGAGGGCATGTTGCTGCGCTGCGAATGCAGGGCCTGCTTCACCAGCCGGCGGAACTCCTGGGTATCACGCGGGTTGCCCACCTGCAGGCCGTCATTCACCAGCTTCAGGCCGTCTTTTTCCTGTAGCAGGCGCTCGGCCACCCGGTTGGTCTGCAGCACCTTGCCGTCCTCGTCGAGGATGATGGTGCCCACCGCCAGCTGGTCCACCGCGCCGGCATAGAGGTTGCGCTCCGTCTCGATGCGGTTGAGCTGCATGTGCAGCTTGATCGAGCGCTCAAGGTGCGGGACGAAGTGCGTCAGCAGCGCCTTGTCGTCCTCGCTGAACTCCGGGTCTTCCCGCCCCCGGCTCACGCGGATGCGGCATTGCGCCCCGTCGCAGGTGCGGATGTCCGCACCGAGGATGTGGAGCACCCCCACCGGCTCCAGGAAGCGCTTGAAGAACTCCGACTCCTCCCATTCCTGGCGTGACAGGAACTCGCTCGTCGTCACCACCTGGCGATTGGGCAGGTCCACGAACGGGTCGAGGGCGAAGAAGTGCTTGTTGTAGGAGGCGGTCACCTCCGAGGAACTGCCCGTGGTGTTCACGATCAACCCCTCGGTGTGCTCGCTCGGAGGCCGCAGGATGAAGGTGACATGTTTGCTGCGCAGGTATCGGTTCAACTGGTTGAGGAAGGTGGCCCATGGAATGTCTTCGAGCGGCCCCTGATAGAGGTCGCCCAGCATCCCGCTGAATGCATCGAGCGTAAGAGTCTGTGCCATGTCTGAACCATTTTTTTGTTTTTGTAGGATTCAATTTGCCGGCTGGTGAGAAGCATCGGCAAGGCAATATCGTCACCCTCCAAAGAGAGGGCGACGCAGCAGCCGGCGGAGACCTCAGGCGGTCTCGGTGACGTCGAGAACGATGAAGGAGCGGGCCTCGGCGAGGCACTCGGGTAGCTCGGCGACGTCGGTGTAGAACTGCTCGTACCACTTGCGCAGCTGGTAGACCGGACCATCGCCGTCGCACAGCAGCGGGTTGTCCACGCGGGTCTTGCTGTGCCAGATGGCCACGTCCTCGTAGAAGGCGTCCTGGGCCTGCTTCACATAGGCCCTGGCCATTTCGCGGTTCTGCTCCTCGGTGAGGCCCGGCACCTTCTTCACCAGCACCCCGTAGCGCAGGGTGAAGCTGTTCAGGTCGATGGGCACGTGGCAGTTGAGCAGGATCGAATGGATCGGCACCCCATCCATCGCCCCGGTCATCTCGGTGATCTGGTAGGCCGGGCCGTAGTAGGTGGCGATGGTGCGCAGCTCGCTGTCGCCCGACAGCCGCGCGCTGCTGCCGCGCATCACCTGCACCGCCATGTGCCGCTCGAAGGTGTTGCTGAAGTGGGTGAGGTCGGTGCCATGCACCGAATCGAAGTGGGCCATGTCCGAGACGTTGTCGATCAGCTCGCGGCAGTTCGTGTCGATCTTCAGCTCCGCCACTTCCCACTCCGCCCAGGCCTCGTCGAAGCAGGCATCGATGCGCGGGATGGCCTGCTCGGCGATGGGCGGATTGCCCTCCGGGTCGTTCCACACGAACAGCAGCCTGTTCTGCTCGCAGACCGGCCAGGCCTTGATCTTCGCCCGGGGCGGGATGCGCTTGGCGTAGGGAATGTCGTCACATACCCCATCGGCGCGCCAGCGCCATTCATGGAACGGGCAGCGCACGGCATCGCCCTCCACGCACCCTTCACTGAGGTCAGCGCCCATGTGCGGGCAGTAGCCATCGAGGATGCGGATCTGCCCGTCCTCCCCGGCGAAGGCCACCAGGCGGGTGCCGAACACATCCAGGCGGTGGGCCTTGCCGTCGCGGTAGGCGGAGGCCAGGCCCAGGCAGTGCCAGCCGCGTGCATAGCGCGCTGCCAGCGGCTTGGTTTCGATGCGGTGCAACGTACTCATCTTCTTGTTCTCCCGTCGGGGTTCTCGAGGGCTGCGCAGGCTCAGGCAAACCCCGCAGCGGACGTGCTGGATCGGATTCTGCGGTGCCTGCAATTCCCGGCATCGTCTGATCGGACGATGGCCGCGTGGTCGCTCCCGGCTTTACTGCGCGGCATTACCAGCAGAGGGGGTCAGCCATGCGGATTGAACGAGGCCAGGTGGCCGTGATCACAGGAGCCGCCAGCGGCATCGGCCGTGGGCTGGCGGAAGAAGCCGCCGCGCGCGGGCTGCGCCTGGTGCTGAGCGATGTGGATGGAAAGCGCCTGGCCGCCCTGGCCGAGGCGCTGCAAGGGCAGGGCGTGGAGGTCGCCACGCAGGTGGGTGACGTTGGCGACCCAATGCAGGTGGAGGCGCTGCGTGACCTCGCGGTGCAGCGCTTCGGTGGCGTCGACCTGCTGTTCAACAACGCCGGAGTGATGCAGACCGGCTTCTGCTGGGAGATCGACGCCGCGCAATGGCGACGCCTGCTGGACATCAACCTCGGCGGCGTCATCAATGGCATCCGCAGCTTCGTGCCCTTGCTGCTGGCCCAGGGCCGGCCGGCACAGGTGGTCAACACCGCCTCCCTTGCCGGGCTGGTCTGTAGCCCCTTGCTCGGGCCCTACACCGTCAGCAAGCAGGCCGTGGTCGCGCTGTCGGAAACCCTCCACTACGAACTGGCCCAGCAGCAGGCGCAGGTCGCCGTCGCCGTGCTCTGCCCGGGCTCGGTGAGCAGCGACATCATGCGCTCCAACACCCCCCTCGGCACGGCCACCCAACAGCTCGACACGCTGCTCGACAGCAGCATCCGCCAGGGCATGGCCCCGCGCGAGCTGGCCCGCGAGGTGTTCGCCGGCATCGAGGCCGGGCGCTTCTGGCTGCTGCCGCACAAGACCTTCAAGCCGGCGCTGGAACGGCGCATGGCCAGCATCCTCGACGAGACCAACCCGGTCTTCCAGATGGCCGAGCTGTAAGGAGCGCCCATGTCCCTCGATCCCCAGATCGCCGCCGTGCTCCAGCAGTTCGCCGGCATGCCCCAGCCCGACTACAGCCAGCTCGACCCCCGGCAGTACCGCCAGTTCTGCGACAACCTCATGCCGCCGATGCCCGGCGAGCGCCTGTTCGAGGTACGCAACTTCGAGGTCGCCGGGGCCGCCGGTTCGCTGGATGCCCGCCTGTACCGGCCCGAGGACAGCGACAGCCTGCCGCTGGTGGTGTTCTTCCACGGCGGCGGCTTCGTCATCGGCAACCTCGACACCCACGACAACCTCTGTCGCAGCCTCGCTCGCCTTTGTGGCGCCGTGGTGGTCTCGGTGGCCTACCGCCTGGCGCCGGAGGCACGCTTCCCGGCAGCCCCCGAGGATGGCTACGCCGCCACCTGCGACCTGGCCGCCCGCGCCTCGGAGCTGGGCTTCGACGCCCGCCGCCTGGCCGTGGCCGGGGACAGTGCCGGTGCCAACCTGGCTATCGCCGTCGCCCGCCTGGCACAGCAGCGCCAGGGGCCGCGCATCGCCTACCAGTGCCTGTTCTACCCGGTCACCGACGCCCGCTGCGACAGCGCCTCCTATAGCGAATTCGCCGACGGCTACTTCCTCACCCGCGAACAGATGCACTGGTTCTGGAGCCAGTACCTGGCGCAACCCCAGCAAGGTGACGACCCCCTGGCCTCGCCCCTGCGCGCCGAGCGCCTCGCCGGGCTGCCGCCGACCACCCTGATCAGCGCCGAGTACGACCCGCTGCGTGACGAGGGCGAAGCCTTTGCCCGGCGCCTGCAGGACGCCGGGGTGACGACCCGCCTGCAGCGCTGCGCCGGCATGATCCACGGCTTCATCAGCATGGCCGCCTTCGTCACCGCCGCCCAGGCGGCGCTGGAGTCCGCCGCCGCCGACCTGCGCCAGGCGCTGAGCTGATGGACAGCCCGCAGCGCCTCATCGACGCCATGGCCAGCGGCAGCATGCTGGTGATCACCGACGACGAGGACGAAGGCGAAGGCTCGCTGGTGATCGCCGCCGGCCACGCCAACGCCGAGGCCATCAACTTCATGGCCCGGGACGCGCGCGGGCTGATCTGCCTGGCGCTCACCGAGGAGCGCTGCCGGGCCCTCGGCCTGGAGCTGATGGTGCCCCACTCGCGGGCGCGCCACGGCATGGGCTTCACCCTGTCGATCGAGGCGCGCAGCGGCGTCTCCACCGGCATCTCCGCCGCCGACCGCGCGCGCACCATCGCCGTGGCGGTGGACCCGGCCAGCGTCGCCGCCGACCTGGTGCAGCCCGGGCACGTGTTCCCCCTGCGCGCCCAGCCGGGCGGCGTGATGCAGCGCGCCGGGCATGCCGAAGCGGCCTGCGACCTGGCACGCCTGGCCGGGCTGATGCCGGCTGCCGTGCTGGTGGGCATCCTCGACGAGCAGGGCGAACCGGCCCGTGGCCAGGCCCTGAGCGACTTCGCCCAGCGCCATGGCCTGCCGCTCGGCAGCGTGGCGGACCTGATCCACTACCGCATCCTCCACGAAGGCACCATCCGCCGCTCCGGCGAATACCCCCTGCAGACCCGCCACGGCGAATTCCGTGTGCTCACCTACCTCGACGACTACCAGGGCCAGCTGCACCTGGCCCTGGTGCGCGGTGAAGTGCGCCGGGACGAGCCGGCGCTGGTGCGGGTACAGGCCGTGGAAACCCTGCGCGACCTGCTGGACAGCCACCCCGACCATTGGAACCTCGACCGCTCCCTGGCACGGGTGGCGGAAGAGGGCGCGGGCGTGGTGGTCCTGCTGGCCCAGCAGGAAAGCCCCGACGCGGTGATCGAGCAGTTGCAACAGGGCCTGCAGAAGCCCCGCCCGCCGAGTTTTCCACAGCGCACCCTGGGCATCGGCGCGCAGATCCTGCGGGACGTCGGCGTGCGCCGCATGCGCCTGCTGAGCTTCCCGGTCCGCTACAAGGCGGTCTCCGGCTTCGAACTGGAAGTCGCCGAGTTCATCCCCTTCAGCCCGCCGGAGTCGGACTGAGCCATTCGTAGTCCAGGGCCAAGCCCCGCTTGACCCTCACCGGCAGCCCTCCGGCCTGCTTTCGCGATCGACCCTGGATGCACAAGGTAACCATTGCGCCTGGGCTCCACGCCGTAGGCGCGAGCCGAGCGATGTAGCCCGGGCTTCAGCCCGGGAGCCGTTGGTAGGCCTGAGTGCGTGTGCCATTTCCCGGACTGAAGTCCGGGCTACGGGTGTGGTGTGCCGGTGGGGGCTGCCTTGTGGAGGTAGGGGGCCGCGCTTCATCGGTCCACCATGCGGGGCCACGGCGAACGCCATGGGTGGATGGAAAATACGCCATCCCCCGCCCCACGGCGTCACCGCTTACTGCGATGTAGCCCGGGCTTCAGCCCGGGAGCCGTTGGCAGGCCTGTACGCGTGTGCCATTCCCCGGACTGAAGTCCGGGCTACGGGCGTGGTGTGCCGGTGGGGGCTGCCTTGTGGAGGTAGGGGGCCGCGCTTCATCGGTCCACCATGCGGGGCCACGGCGAACGCCATGGGTGGATGGAAAATACGCCATCCCCCGCCCCACGGCGTCACCGCTTACTGCGATGTAGCCCGGGCTTCAGCCCGGGAGCCGTTGGCAGGCCTGGACGCGTGTGCCATTCCCCGGACTGAAGTCCGGGCTACGGGTGTGGTGTGCCGGTGTGGGCTGCCTTGTGGAGGTAGGGGGGCCGCGCTTCATCGATCCACCAGCGATGTACCAGGCCGCACCCGTCTTCATCCGGTCTGCACGGCCCGTCGTCAGTCCGGACTCGACAAAAAGCCCCCATACGGGGGCTTCCTGTCACGCGTTCACGGCATCGGTCAGGGCTTGACGCCCCGCAGCATCAGCTGGGTCTGCACCTGCACCAGGCTGCCGGCGGTAATGTTGCCGTCGATGGGGGTGATCACCGCCTTGCCGAGCGACAGCTGCCAGGCGTCGCCCTGCTTCTGTTCGGCGGTGGGGGCGGGCGGGGCGACGAGGTTCACCCGCACCACACCGTCCGGCCCCTGCTGCGGGGCGAACACCACGTTGCCCCAGTCGCTGATCGGGGCGAAGGCGACGCCGGTCACCTGGCCGGCTTCCAGGGCCGGGTAGTTGATGTTCAGGCCGGTATTGCCCGGCAGGCCGAGGACGTTGGTGTTGCAGTAGGTTCTGGACTTGCCGCGGCTCTTCTCGCACAGGCGGCGGGCTTCGGCGCCGAAGGCGGCTGCGCGGCCGATCACGCGGGTGGCGAAGCGCGCGGTGTCATCCATGGCGTCGAGGGTCTTCCTGTAGCCGGCCTGCGGGTCCTGGGTGATCAGCTTGAGGTCGATGGCCGTGGAGACGGCCACCGCCGGCACGCCCTTGTACATCGCGCGCACGGCAGCGTTGACGGTGCCGGACATCTGCGTGAGCGGGCCCACGTTGTCGCCGAAGTTGGTGCCGGAGACCACCAGGTCCGGGCGGTTGTCCTTCAGCAGCAGGTCGAGGCCGACGTTCACCGCGTCCACCGGGGTGCCGATGGCCGAGGTCTTGCCGGCCGGCGGCAGGTAGCCGGCGGGCGCGCCGACGCAGTACTTGCCCGGCGCCAGCTGGGTGATGGCGATGGCCTGGCCGGGCACCACCACGCTGGCGGCGCCGATGCCGCTGCTGTCGTTCTGCGGGCCCACCAGGGTCACCTGGTGGCCAGCAGCGACCAGCGCCTGGTAGACGGCCTCGATGCCGGGGGCGCGGCAGCCGTCGTCGTTGGTCAGGAGGATGTTCAGGGCATTGGCCTGCAGGGACAGGCCGAGTGCGGTGATACCGACAGCAGTGCGGAGCAGGGTCGTCATTGTTGTTTTCCTTGTGGCGTAGGCACGGTGGAAGCTGACCTTAAGGTCCATTTGTTACAGGGCATCGAGTGACCGCTTCAGGTGGCGGACAGTTGCCAGTGCGGCGCGCCCCGACCCGGCCGATTAGGCCGGCACGGGCGGGGCAGGGTGGGTTACTTGCCGAGCTTGCGCAGGTTCGCGGCGGTGAAGTAGCTGGCGTCGTAGTCGGCGTCGTTCAGGCGCGCCGGGGCCAGGCCGTTGACCAGGCGGTCGGCCAGGTAGGAGCCGGCGAGCAGGTCGTGGTAGACGGCGACCCGGGCGTGAAAGGCTTCCACCTCGTAGGCGTAGACCGAGGTCTGGATGTTGGTGCGCCAGAGCTGGCCCTTGCCGTCGTAGTTGTCGCCGAGGACCGCTGCCCAGCTGTCCTCGTCGATATAGAAGCGTCGCTTGCCGTAGATGTGGCGCTTGCCCTCCTTGAGGTTGGCCTCCAGCACCCAGACCCGGTGCAGCTCGAAGCGCACATGGTCGGGGTTGATGTGGCCGGTGCCGGCGGTCAGCTCGCTGGCGGGCAGGTCCGGATCATCCAGGGCGTAGTTGTTGTAGGGGATGAACATCTCCTGCTTGCCCACCAGTTTCCAGTCGTAGCGGTCGGGTGCGCCGTTGAACAGGCGGTCCTCGTCCATCACGCGGAAGCCGCCGGCACCGTAGGGGGTGTCGTAGCCGATGGTGGGCGCGCGGCGCACGCGGCGGTTGCCGGGCAGGTACTGCCAGGCCTGGCGCGGTTTGGCGATCGGGTCGCTGAAGTCGCAACTGAGGATGATCTCGCCTTTTTTTCGTGCCGGTTCCTGGGTGCTGACCATGGCACAGGCCTGGGTCCCGTCGTAGGTTGCCAGCGAGCCGTTGGGGTCGTCCCACAGCGAGAGGATCTGGTAGCCGACCGTTTCCCCCACGCGGTTGTTGTTGGCCAGCACCAGGGCCATCTTGTAGGTGGCCTCTTCCTTCCAGGCTCGTGCTGACAGGTTCTGGTTCCACATCAGCTCGAAGCCGTTCTTCGGAATGGGGAAAGGCGCGCCGCCGAAGGCGTTGGCGACCCCATAGCCATCGTTGATCAGCTCGGCCCCAAGAGCGTTCTGGCGGATGTTGGCCTCCACCACCGGGGAGTAGCGGAAGTCGCGATGGCTGGGGTACACGCGGATGCGGTAGGTGTCCGGGTAGCGCTTGAGCAGTGCCACCTGGCCTTCCGAGAGCTTGTCCTTGTACTGCTCCAGGTTGGCGGCGGTGATGGTGAACAGCGGCTGCTCGCCGGCATAGGGATCGGGGCGCTTGTGGCCGGTGCCGTCGAACTTCACGTGGGGCGGCGTGCCAAGCCATTTGCCGCTCCAGGCGGGGATGCTGCCGTCGGCGTTACCGGCCCTCTCGGCGCCCATGGGCGTCAGGTCCTTATCCAGGCGGGCGGCTTCTTCGGGGCTGACCTGCGCCATGGCCTGCGGGCTGGCCAGGCAGGCGAGGACGAGGGCAGCCAGGAGCGGTTTGTAGGTGTACGCGTGCATCTCGACTCTCCTGTCGGGGTTCAGAAGCTGTACTTGGCGCTGATGCCGAAGTTGTCGCGGTCGGCCAGCGGTGTGTCGCCCGCATCACCGAGGAAGGCGTTGTAGCGGGCTTCGAGGGTCAAGTTGTTGAGGTAGCGCCAGCTGGTGCCGATGCCCAGGCGGTCGTCGCCCTCGCCCATGCCGAAGCTGCCGGCCAGCGACGAGTCGCCGCCCAGGGACTGGCTGAAGACCAGCGGGATGGTCAGGTCCCAGCCTTCGAAGAGGTTCAGATATTCCAGCGACAGGCTCAGGGTGTAGCCCCAGGCGCGCTTGTCGTTGTAGAGCTTGTCGGTATTGGCGGTGGTGAGCGGGACGGCGCCGCCCTGGCCATCCGGGACGAAGACGTTGAAGCCAGGCGCGCGGTCGTTGTCGAGCACCTCGTTGTAGCCGAGCTCGCCGGTCAGGGTGGTGTTGTCGGCGATGGGCAGGTTGCCGAAGGCGTGGATGAAGGACACCTGCGCCTGCATCGTCCTGGCCCGCACGGCATGCGGGGCCAGGCCGGTGTCCACCAGCACCGGCTGGCCGTCGCGGTAGCTCACCTCGCCGCTGACGTTGGTCTCGCCGAGCACCGTGGAGAAGCTGGCGCCGTAGAGGTCGATGTCGTCGAAGTAGCGCACCTGGTACTCGCCGCTGTTCCAGTAGCTGAGGAGGTCCAGGGTCGGCGCCTTGTCGTGGAAGCGGATGTAGTACAGGCCGAACTCGGTGTTGTTCAGTGACTCGGCCACATAGGTCATGGCCACGCCGTACTGGCCGCTGTCGCCGGGCTTGTCGTCCTTGATCCGCCGGGTCATGCCGAAGGCGTCGGTGAAGCCGCCCTCGTCCATCTGGTCGGTGACCGAGAAGAAGCTGCCGACGCCGTCGATCTCGGTCTTCGCCCATTCGTACTGGTAGTACGCCTGCAGGCCGAGGTTGTCGGTGAGGCTGATCTGGCCGAACACCTGGCCTACCGGCAGGAAGATCTCCTTCACCTCAACGCCGGGGGTATTGGCCTTGGTGCCATCGGCCGGGGCCATGGCCGAGGAGATGCCGTTGCTGATGAACAGGCTCTCGCCCCAGCTCACCACCTGGTCGCCCACGCGCAGGTTGAGGTTGTGGCCACCCAGGTCCCAGGCGCCATAGACGTAGTTGTCCAGCAGGCGCACGTCCTTGCCGTGCTGGTCGCGGGTGTCGCTGGAGAAGCGGTTGGGCTTCGCGCACTGGCCGCCGGCGTAGCAGTTGGAGGTGCCGGTGCCGTTGTCGTTGCTGCGGTTGTAGACGTCGTCGTAGAAGCCGCTGGCGCGGATGAACAGGCCGAAGTCGTTGCGCCAGTTGAAGTTGGCCTCGGTGAGGAAGCTGGCGCGGTTGGTGATCAGGCTGCCCTTGTCGAAGGCGTTGTTGCCATCGTCGATGTTGGCGATGGCGGCATTGGGGTAGCCCCGGGACAGCGCGCGATCGCGGGACTCGGTACGCCAGGCCAGGGCGTAGGTGAGGGTGGTGTCCCAGGAGATCTTCAGCTCATCGCTGGGCTGGAAGGCCAGCGCATGGCCCTGCCCGGCATACCCCAGGGCGAGGCCCAGGCCGGCGAGCCGGACGGCGTGATGCAGCGGTGCAAGCAGCAGGCGTTTTCTTGTTCTTGTCATTGTTTTCGCTCTCGGCGTGTCTGGGCACGGCTCGGACTGCCAGGCCCAAGGGTGAGTGGGTGTGGCGGGCCGACTATGTGGTCACCGAATGCACGGAACATCGTCCGATGGGACTATCCGCGCTCGCCGGAGCATCGGTGCGTGCCTAGTCCCATCGGACGATGTTGCCCCGTGGGCGGCTGCCGAGAATCCATCGGCACGGTCCACACAGAACAACAAAGGGAGCGACCCGATGAGCGCGAACGGCCAGCAATGGGACGACAGCTACGACGTACTGGTGGTGGGCTCGGGGGCCGGCGCGATGACCGCAGCCCTGCGTGCCCGGGACCTGGGCTCCAGGGTGCTGGTGATCGAGAAGAGCGACCGCTACGGCGGCACCTCGGCGGTCTCCGGCGGCGGCATCTGGATACCCTGCAACCACCGCATCGCTGCCCTCGGTGGCGAGGACTCGGCAGCCGAGGCCATCGCCTACATCCGCGCCGTCACCAACGGCGAGATCGATGACGGGCGCATCGAGGCCTATGTGGAGCACGGCCACCAGGTGGTCAGCTACCTCGAAGCGCATTCCCACGTGCGCTTCGAGGCCCAGCCGCACTACGCCGACTATTACCCGGAAGTACCCGGCGGCAAGCCGGGCTACCGCTCCATGGACCCCATGCCCTTCGATGCGCGGCTGCTGGGCGACGAATTCGCCCGCATGCGCGAGCCGTCCCCCGGCACCCTGATGATGGGGCGCGTGGCCATGACCATGAAGGAGGCCCAGGTCCTGCTCTGCCGTGGCCCCGGCTGGCTGGGCCTGACCCTGAAGATCCTCGCGCGTTACTGGTGCGACCTGCCCGGGCGCCTGCGTTCCAGGCGCGACCGTTTCCTCACCCTGGGCAACGCCCTGGTCGCTGCGCTGCGCTGCTCGCTGCTGGACCGTAACGTGCCGCTCTGGCTGCAGTGCCGTCTGGAGCGGCTGATCGAGGAGGGCGGCCGCATAATCGGCGCCGAGGTGGTGCGCGACGGCAAGCGCCTGTTGATCGAAGCCCGGCGGGGCGTGGTACTGGGCGCTGGCGGCTTCGAGCGCAACCAGGCCATGCGCAGCCAGCACCACCCTCATCCGTCGCGGGCGGAGTGGAGTGCCACGCCGCCGTTCAACACCGGCGACGCCATCCGTGCCGGCCAGGCCCTGGGGGCCGCCACGGCGCTGATGGAACACAGCTGGTGGGCACCGACCACCCGCGTCGAAGGCGAGGAGAAACAGCGCGCGCTGTTCGTCGAACGCACCCTGCCGGGCTGCATCCTGGTGGACTCGGCGGGCCAGCGTTTCGTCAACGAGGCCGCGCCCTACACCGACATCGTCTACGCCATGTACGCCCACGACCGCGAAGGGGCCATCAGCGTCCCCTGCTGGCTGGTGTTCGACGCCGAGTTCCGCCGCAAATACCCCTGTGGCGCGCTGCTGCCGGGCTACGCCATGCCCGACCAGCGCCTGCCCAGTCACCTGCGCAGCTACTTCCACAAGGCCGACAGCTTCGGTGAGCTGGCCCGGCAGATCGGCGTCGATGCCGGTGGCCTGCTGCGCACCATCGAGCGCTTCAACCCCATGGCGCAGGCCGGCAAGGACGAGGACTTCCACAAGGGCGAATCGCTGTTCGACCGTTACTACGGCGACCCCACCGTGCAGCCCAACCCCTGCCTGGCACCCCTGCTCACGCCGCCGTTCTACGCCGTGCGGGTGGACGCCGGCGACATCGGCACCAAGGGCGGCCTGCTCACCGACGTGCACGCCCGCGTACTGCGCGAGGACCGCACGCCCATCGACGGCCTCTACGCCATCGGCAACAGCGCCGCCTCGATGATGGGCCGCACCTACCCCGGGGCCGGCTCCACCATCGGCCCGGCGATGGTGTTCGGGTTCCTGGCGGCCAACCACATCCACAGCCCTGCTCATGGCAGCCGGGGCGGCGCAGCACTCACCCAGACGGTTGCCGACCTGTGCTCCTGAAGCACGGAGACACGGCGTTTCAAGGGCCATGCGCCCAACAGGGAGAAAGCAGCAATGATCGATTTCACAGGCAAGACGGTGCTGGTCACCGGGGGCGGGGCGGGCATCGG
The DNA here is from genome assembly GCF_006715895.1 of Pseudomonas sp. SLBN-26. NCBI lineage: Bacteria > Pseudomonadati > Pseudomonadota > Gammaproteobacteria > Pseudomonadales > Pseudomonadaceae > Pseudomonas > Pseudomonas sp. SLBN-26. The sequence goes on along the minus strand of NZ_VFOB01000001.1, from coordinate 2,952,519 downwards.
CCGCGCCATGGTCGAGGCGTTTGCGCAGGCAGGCGCGCGCCTGGTGGTGGCCGAGGCGGACCGCGAGCGTGCCGCACAGGTGCGCCAGTGGCTGGCCGGGCAGGAGCGTGAGGCACTGGTGAGCGAGACCGATGTCACCGACGCCGCGCAGGTCGCCGCCCTGGCCGAGGGGATCGAGGGGCGCTTCGGCGGGCTCGACGTGCTGATCAACAACGTGGGCGACTCGCTGATGATCGCCAAGCCGTTCGACGCCTACAGCGACGAAGACATCGAGCGCCTCTACGCGGTCAACCTGCAGCACATCTTCCGCGTCACCCGCGCCGTCCTGCCGCTGCTGCGTCGCAATGGCGCCGGCGGCAGCATCATCAGCGTGGCGTCCATCGAGGGCTTTCGCGGCATCCCCAACTGCAGCGTCTACGCCGCGTTCAAGGCCGCCATCGGCGGGTTCACCAAGAGCCTGGCGCTGGAGCTGGGGCCGGTGGGCATCCGGGTCAACCAGATCGCCCCGGAATCCACCGAAACCCCGCAGCTGCCCCTCTCCGGCCTGATCGCCGACGAGCATCGCCAGCACCTGCCCAAGTGGATTCCGCTGGGCCGCTTCGGCCAGCCGCAGGACATGGCCGGCGCCGCCCTGTTCCTCGCCAGCCCCCTGTCGGCCTGGGTCACCGGCACCACCCTGCACGTGGATGGTGGCGCCCTCGCCGCTGCCGGCTGGTACCGCGACCCGAAGGGCACCTGGACCAACGTCCCGGTGATCGCCGGCAACGGCTTCAACTTCTGAACCGCGCACAGGAGTCCCGGATGAACGCCAACGACAACCCCATCGCCCTGGTCACCGGCGCCAGCCGTGGCGTCGGCAAGGGCATCGCCATCGCCCTCGGTGCAGCGGGCATGACCGTCTACCTCAGCGGCCGCTCGGCCACCGAAAGCAGCAGCCGGCTGCGTGGCCAGCTGCTGCCCGGCAGCCTGGCGGAGACCGCCGAAGCCGTCACCCGCGCCGGCGGCCGGGGCATCGCCGTGCCCTGCGACCACCGCGACGACGAGCAGGTGCGCGCACTCTTCGCCCGCATCGAGCGTGAGCAGGAGCGGCTCGACCTGCTGGTGAACAACGCGGCGTTGCTCCACGAGAACCTGATCGACCCCGGCCCCTTCTGGGAAAAGCCCCTGGAGCTGGTGGACATCCTCGACGTCGGGCTGCGCTCGGCCTACGTCGCCAGCCACTACGCGGCGCCGCTGCTGCTGAAGAGCGGTCGCGGGCTGATCGCCTTCGTCTCCTCCTACGGCGCCGGCTGCTACATGCACGGCCCGGCCTACGGCGCGCAGAAGGCCGGCGTGGACAAGTTCGCCGCCGACATGGCGGTGGACTTCGAAGGCCGGGGCGTCAGCGTGGTGTCGCTCTGGCTGGGTCCCCAGCGCACCGAGCGCACCGCCATCGCCGGCGCCGCCCGGGCCGACCAGTACGAAGCCTTCCTGGCCGTGGCGGAAACGCCGGAGTTCAACGGCCGGGTGATCCACGCGCTGCTGCAGGACCCGCAGTTGCCGGCCCTCTCCGGGCAGACCCTGGTCACCGCCGAGCTGGCCCAGGGCTATGGCATCAGCGAGGCGGAAGGGCGGCAGCCGCCGTCCTACCGCGAGATGCTCGGCGAACCGCGCAAGCAGCATCCGGCCCGGGTGATCTGAGCCGGGTGCATCCCAGGACAGGCCCGCAAAGGGCCTCGCAAGGAGTGATTGAGCATGAGGATTCTAGTGATTGGCGGCACCGGACTGGTGGGTGGCCACGCGGCCCTGTACCTCCGCGAGCAGGGCCATGAGGTGACCATCGCCGGCCGCAAGCCGGCGGCGCCCGGCAGTGCCCTGGCAGCCCTGAAGCAGATCCAGGGGGACTACGTCGCCGGCGGCTTCACCCGGGAGCAACTGGCCGGCCATGACGCCCTGGTCTTCGCCGCAGGCAACGACATCCGCCATGCGCCGCAAGGCCCGGATCAGGATGCGCACTGGCAGCGCGCCAACACCGAGGCCATCCCGCGCTTCTTCGAGCGCGCGCGGGATGCCGGGATCGGCCGGGCGGTGCTGGTGGGCAGCTTCTATCCCCAGGTGGCGCCCGAACTGATCGAGCAGGTGCCCTACATCCGTTCGCGGCACCTGGCGGACCAGCGGGTGCGCGCCCTGTCCGGCCCGGACTTCAAGGTCTGCAGCGTCAACGCCCCCTTCGTCGTCGGCACCGTGCCCGGGCTGGTGGTGCCGATGTTCGAGGCCTACACCCGCTACGCGGAAGGCGCGCTCGCGCCGTTGCCCTTCTACGGCCCTGCCGGCGGCAGCAACTTCATTTCCACCCGCTCGCTGTCCCAGGCCATCTGCGGCGCCCTGATGCACGGCGAGCCCGGCAAGGCGTACCTGGTGGGGGACCAGAACCTCAGCTACGCCGAGTACTTCGAGACCTTCCTCCGCGCGGCGGGCAACGATGCCGAGGTGCCGGCCCTGGACCAGGAGCACCCCCTGCTGCCGGACCTGGCGCTCTATACCGGACGCGGCAACACCGTCCGCTACGAGCCGGCGGCAGACGAAACGGCCCTGCTTGGCTATGTACGCAATGACATCCGGCGGGCAGTCGGGGAGGTGGTGGCGCAGTACCGCAGCTGATGCAAAGGACAGCGCTACGAGGAAAGCCCGATGCATCCGTCATCGGGCTTTTCCGTGCGGTGCAACCCGCGATCAGTCGGCGAGGCCGGGGAGGGACCGACTGTGCTGCATTGCGGTATGGCGGGTGGCAGGGGCACTGCGAACAGTGCCCATCGCACATCACAGCCTTGGATGGGCCGTGGCTTGCAGCGGCAGCTCCTGGGCATCGTCCAGCAGTAGCTCGCGCCGGGAGCGTTGCCAGCGGAGGTCACCTTTGCCGCTGATCTCCCTGCTCATGGTGGGCGTCCCAGGACACCGGTGCCGTCGGCGAACCGGGCAGCCCTTCGTAGTAGAAGCCGGCGCTCATGCCGCCATCCACCGCCAGCTCGCTGCCGTTGCAGTAGCTGGCCTCGTCGCTGGCGAGGAACAGCGTCGCGCGGGCGATCTCCTCCGGCGCACCGATGCGTTGCAGCGGCACCATGCGGTACTGCTCGGCCAGCGATTCGCGGGGTGCCCCGCCGGGGTTGGACATCAGGGTGTCGACGCCGCCCGGGTGGACCGAGTTGACCCGCACCCCATGCAGGCCCAGTTCCAGCGCCGCGACCTTGGTCAGGCCGCGGATGCCCCACTTGCTCGCGGCGTATGCGGCCAGGGCATTCACGCCGCGCAGCCCGTCCACCGAGGAGATGTTGACGATCGAACCGGCGCCTTGCCGGCACATGATCGGCGTCACCGCGCTGATGCCGAGGAAGGTCCCCGTGAGGTTGACCGCCAGGACGCGCTCGAAGGTCTCCCTGGGCAGCGCGCCGATGGCGCCGAAGGTCAGCACGGCGGCGTTGTTCACCAGCACGTCGATGCGCCCGTGGCGCGCCAGGGTGTCGTCCACCAGGCGCTGCCAGTTCGCCTCGTCACTCACGTCCAGGCGCTGGAAGCTGGCCCGGGGGCCCAGCTCATCGGCCAGGGCCTGGCCTTCTTCCTCCAGCACGTCGGCGATGACCAGGGTGGCGCCCTCCTCGATGAACAGGCGCGAGGTGCGAGCGCCCATGCCACGGGCGCCGCCGGTGATGATGGCGATCTTGTTCTGCAAGCGTTGCATGGGTGTTTCTCCTTTCAGGTCCAACGTGCCTGGCCGCCATCCAGGGGGATGGTGGCGCCGGTGAGGTAACGGGCGTGGTCGCTGACGAGGAAGGCCACGGCGTGGCCGATGTCGTCCTCGCAGTCGCCCACGCGGCGCAGCGGAATGCTGGCGAAGAAGGCTGCCGCTTCCTGCGGGTTGGCATCGATCCAGCCCTGCAGGCCGGGCGACAGCGCATGGGGGGCGATGACGTTGACGCGGATGCCGTCCACGCCCCACTCGCAGGCCGCGGCCCGGCTGAGGGCGCGGATCGCTTCCTTGGTCGCGGCGTAGTGGCCGTAGCCCGAGGCGTCCCAGCGCACGGCGGCGGAGGAGGCGAGGTTGACCACCGCGCCGCCGCCCTTGAGGTGCGGGTAGCAGGTGCGCATCAGCCGCAGGGTCGCCATCGGCCCCGAGTCGATGCCCAGCATGAAGGCCTCGTCGGTGACCTCGAGGATGCTCCCCAGCGGCACGATGTGGGCGTTGTTGACGAGGATGTCGAGGCCGCCGAAGGTCTCCACCACCTCGGCGACGGCGCGCTCGATCTGCGCCAGGTCCATCACGTCGCACTCCACCGCCAGGGCCTGGCCGCCGCGTTCGCGGATGCGTGCACAGGTGGCCTCCAGCGTGGCGCGGGTGCGCCCGGCCACGGCGACCCTGGCCCCGTGCGCCGCGAGGGCGCAGGCGATGCCCTGGCCGACACCCTGGCCGCCTCCGGTGACCAGGGCCGTCCTGTCTTTCAGCATGTCCATCATGGTGTTCTCCGGTTCAGAGCCGGTATTGGCTGGTGGGCAGGACATCGAGGCGGTCGAAGTCGATGAAGCGCTTGCAGCTGTCCATCATCGCGGCCAGGTTGCGCTGGAACTTCGCCTCGTCCCCGGGCGCGTCGAAGAACGCTAGCGGGTCGGTCATGGCCGCCGGCGGGAAGCATTCCTCGACGATGGCCGACAGCGGCGCCGCGCCGTGGCTGAGCACCTGCACCACCCGGTTCTGCACGTAGAGGAAGTTGTCCTGGGTCTCGATGGCGATGCGCGTGTGGTGGTTCTGCCAGATATCCAGCCAGGCCTCGTGGGTGAGACGCGGCGGGCGTGTGAGCAGGGCCAGCTGCGAGAAGCCGTGGGTGCGTTGCCCGGCTTCGGCGGGGAAGCGGGTGTTGCGGATCGGCACCGACTCGCACACCAGGTAGGCCGCCAGGCGCGCACTGCACGCGTTCAGCACGGTATCGAAAGGCGCGCGGAACTCGCGGTTGGCGCTGTCCAGCCACAGGGCGAAGGTGGCATCCGGCAGGGGGCGGTGGTTCTCCTGGCGCAGGCCGGCGGCGGGCGCCACGTCGGCGTCCACCAGGTTCACCTGCAACTCGCGCGCACCGAGGGCACGCAGTTGCCCGGCGGCCTCATGGCGGAGGTGGTCGGCGAACTCTTCGGCGCGGGTGCCCGCGTCGCGCCAGAGCAGGTAGATGACTTTCTGCATGAGAGCGGTCCTCGTTGGCAGGGCGCCCCCGTGCCCCAGGGGTGACCGGGCGCGCTTGCGAAAACGGGCCTCATGGAGGCCCGTCGGGTGTGTCCGGCCGCGCTCAGTGGCGGTTGCGGAAGTAGGGGATGACCTTCTCGCCGATGTTCTTCAGCGTCTCGAGCTGTGCCCATTGCGGCACGGTGCCCATCTGGCAGATGAAGAGGATCTCGTCGGCCCCGGCGTCGATCAGGCGCTGCACGTAGCCGATGCAGTCCTCCACGGTGCCGTAGGCGTGGTTGGGGTTCATCATCGCCAGGGCCGGGTCGGAGAAGTCCACGGTGACTTCCTCGGAGGCGAAGCGCGACTTGATCACCGCCTGGCCGCTGCCGTCGACGTAGGTGTCGTCCTTCCATTTCTCCGGGTCGGGGCGCTCGCCGCCGGCGTACCAGTAGGCCAGGGACTCCATGAAGTAGCGCTGGCCACGGATGCCGATGGCGCGGGCCTTCTCGTTGTCATCCAGGACGATGGCCGGGCACAGCGCGGCGATATGGCGGTTGGGGCGGTAGCCCACCTGGTTCTTCGCATCGCGCGTGTCCCAGGCCTCGTGGTACACGGCCACCTTCTTGGCGATCTCCTCGGGGCCGCCGAAGCCCAGCACCAGGGCGCCCATGCCGCGGCCGCCGGCGTTCTTCAGCGACTCGGTGTTGGTGCAGGCCAGGTACATCGGCGGGTGCGGGTCCTGGTAGGGCTTGGGGTGGATGGGGCGGCGGGGGATCTTCACGAAGTCGCCGTGATGCTCGATCTCGTCCTGCACGAACATCTTCGGGATCAGGTACATGGCTTCGTCGATCTGCGGCTGCAGGGTCGCCAGGTCGTAGCCGAAGGTGCCGGCCTCCTGCTGGGTGCCGCCCTTGCCGACGCCGAAGTGCACGCGGCCCTTGGACAGCAGGTCGAGGGTGGCGATGCGCTCGGCCACCTTCACCGGGTGGTTCATCGCCGGCGGCAGGCAGACCACGCCGTGGCCGATGCCGATGCGCTCGGTCTTGCCGGCGATGAAGGCGAGCATGGTCTCCGGTGCCGACATGTGGGAGTAGTTGGTCAGTGCGGTGTGCTCCACGCACCAGAAGGTGTCGAAGCCGAGCTTGTCGGCGAGCACGGCCTGTTCGACGGTTTCGTCGAAGATGCGACGGTCGCCCTCACGGCTGGCGTCGATCGTCTGTGCCTCGTAGATCAGGGAAAATTTCATGCGCGTTGGCCCTTGTTGTTCTGGGTCGGATCGACCCGGATCGCCGGGCCTTGGGCGCATGGTGTGGCAAGCAGAACGGGGCTGAATCCCCCAAACAGACTACCCGCAAGCCCCGCAAACCGCGCCTTCCCCGACCGTTGCGTAGGGGGGACCGCGCTTCATCGGTCCACCGTGCGGAGCCGAGCCAAAGAACGCCGTAATTCACATCCACCAGCGCTGCGGGAGCGGACGCCGACGGTGGATGAAAAAAGCGTCATCCCCCCTACACGAGCGCCTTCCAGCCAACGCGGAGCCTGACCGTCGCGTAGGGGGAGACCACGCTTCACCGGCCCACCGTGCGGGCCGAACCAGGGCACGCAGCGCGTCAGAGGAAGAAGTCGCTGCTCTCCAGCCCCATGCTCACCGCGCCGAGGTTGAGGGCGTACTTGCCGGGGCAGTTGGCGACGTGGGCACGGCCGGTGTGGATATCGCGGAAGGCACGGTTGAGGCCGTGCTGGCGGAAGATGCTGGAGGCGCCGCTGTTGTACATCAGCGCCTCCACCGCCTGGGCGCACTTGTCGGGGACGATGGCCGAGTCGTAGCGCATCTTCACCCGCTCGGCCATGGTCAGCGGCTCGCCGGCGCGGGCGCGCTGCATCATCGTCTCGAAGTTGCGCAGCAGCACGCTGCGGCACTCGTCCACCGTGACCATGGCGGCGGCCAGGGCGCCCTGGGCGCCTGGGTCCTGGACGATCTTGCGGCCGTCGTTGACACCGACGCGGTTGCGGTTGGCCTCGATGAACAGGTCGATGGCGCCCTGCAGCGCGCCGATGGTGGAGGACGACACCGCGCGCACGAAGATCTGTCCGAACGGCAGGCGGAACAGCGGCGCGGTGTTCACCGCGTTGCCCGGGCTGTTCTGCAGGAAGCCGTCGATGGAGCGGTGGGTGCGGTACTCCGGTACGAAGGCGTCCTGCACCTGCACGTCGTGGGAGCCCGTGGCCTCCAGGCCCATCACGTCCCAGTTGTCGAGCACCTGGTAGTCGCTGCGCGGCACCAGGAAGGTGCGGTAGTCCGGCCCGTCGCCTTCCTTCTCCGGCGGCACCATGGCGCCGAGGAAGGCCCACTGGCAATGCTTGCTGCCGGAGGAGAAGCCCCAGCGCCCGCTGAGGCGGAAGCCGCCCTCGACCCGGGTGACCTTGCCCACCGGCATATAGGACGAGGAGATCAGCACGCTGGAATCCGTGCCCCAGACATCCTGTGCCGCGCGGTCGTCGAACAGCGCCAGCTGCCAGTTGTGGATGGCGACCACCCCCAGCACCCAGGCCGAGGACATGCAGCCTTCGGCGAGGGTCATCTGCACCTCGAAGAAATCCCCCGGCTCCAGCTCGTATCCCTCCCAGCGCGCGGGCTGCAGCATGCGGAAGAAGCCCGCCTCCTGGAAGTCGCGCAGGGTTTCCTCGGGCAACAGGCCGTTCTTCGCGGCCAGCGGCGCGCGCTCGCGCAGTACCGGCACCAGCTCGCGGGCGCGTTGCTTCAGGCGTTGGCGGATCAGGTCGTGGTCGAGCATCTTGTTGTTCTCCGGTTGTGGGCTTGCCGCCTCTCGCGGGCATTCAAACAACCGCCAGAACGGCAGGCATCCCTCAAACGGACCATATGCCGGCCCCGGTCGGGGCCCGTAGCCCGGACTTCAGTCCGGGGTTGCCGGGCACTCCGGTTCCGGGCTGAAGCTGCTCTTTGTAGGGGCGAATTCATTGGCTCTGTCTGCGTTAGCTGTTGTGGCTTTAATGCAAGCGCTCAAGCATGGCCCTTTCCGGGCGCCCAAGGGTTCGTGCCACCGACACCGCATGGGTTTCGCTTCGCTCGCGGAACGCCGCCCGACCCATCCTACGAAAGCCTGTGCGCACCACATGGCGATGCGCTGGACGAAGAAGTTGGAGCAGCCGCCAACGCCCCTCCAGGAGGCCGAGCGCAGTCGTTGCGCAGGGGGACGAGCGGCATGGATGCCGCGAGAGGCGCGCCAGGCCATGGATGGCCCATCGCGCCGGCCCCCAGAGCGGCGATGGAGTGAGGGAACCCGACGCAGTCGGGCCGGATGATGGGGCAAGCGTTTTTGGTTCCTTTTTTGGCGATTGAAAAAAGGGACTCGCCCGGGGGGGGCGAAACCAGAAACATCATCGGAGCTCGGCAATCAGCTGGGTTCAAATCTTCTAGCAACACTTAACGCAGACAGAGCCAATTCATTCGCCAAGGGCGGCGCAGCTGCCCCATGAGGCCTCTCGGGGCAGACCTTCGGCCTGCTTGGCGAATGAATTCGCCCCTGCAGGGAGGTCGCCTGGCAGACCGTCGCACTGACTAGTCCCCTCGGACGATGCCCGGCCTCCGGTGCTGGCGAAAAATCGGCGGCACCTGAGAACAACGAGAGGGCAATGCCATGAGCCAGGCCGAACTGAAGGGCGAGATGCTCCAGGCGATGCGTCGCCTGGCCAAGTCCGTGACCATCATCACCACCAGCAACGGCCGCGAGCGCTTCGCCATGTCGGCCACGGCGGTGGATTCGCTGTCCACCGAGCCGCCGTCGCTGCTCATCTGCGTGAACAAGACCGCCTCCCTGCACGCGGTGCTGGAGGCCGGGGCGGATTTCTGCGTGAACATCCTCGGCCTGGAGCAGGAGGAGCTGTCGCACCTGTGCAGCGGCCCGGTGAAGGGCGAGGCGCGCTTCCAGCGCGGTGACTGGCGCACCAGCGCCGGCGGCATCCCGTACCTGGGCGATGCCCAGTCGGCAATCCTCTGCCAGCAGGACGGCCGCTTCAGCTACGGCACCCACACGGTGTTCATCGGCCGCATCGTGCAGATCCGCAACAGCGCCGAGATCAGCCCGCTGGTCTACCTCGACGGTGCCTACACCACCACGGCGTCGTCCCTGGCGGCGGTGGGCTGACGCCGCCCGACACCCTTCCGGGCGACTCGCTGCTGCCCGTGTCGCCCGGGGTTTCCCCTTTATCCACACCCCGGTCGACGCCCATGGCGGGGCCTGGTTCGTGCCGCTGAACCCCCAAGGAGAACAACGATGAAACGAGTCGAAGGCAAGGTCTGCATCGTCACCGGCGCCGCCAGTGGCGTCGGTCGCGAGGACGCGCTGCTGCTGGCCAGCGAAGGCGCCAGGGTGGTGCTCACCGACCTCAATGAGGAGGCCGGCCGCCAGGTGGCCGCCGAGATCGGCGGCGATGCGCTGTTCATCCGCCAGGACATCGCCAGCGAGGCGGACTGGCAGCACGTCATCAAACTCACCCTGGAAAGGTTCGGCCGCCTCGACGTGCTGGTGAACAACGCCGCCATCCTCGCCGTCGGCAGCGTCGAGGACACCAGCCTGGAGCAGTGGCAGAAGGTCCAGCGCATCAACAGCGACGGCTACTTCCTCGGCTGCAAGTACGCCATCGGTGCCATGAAGGACAGCGGCTGTGGCTCCATCGTCAACATGTCCTCGGTGGCGGCCCTGGGCGGCATGCCGGCCTTCTGCGCCTACTCCGCCTCCAAGGGCGCGGTGACGGCGCTGACCCGCTCCGTGGCGCTGCACTGCAAGCACCAGGGCTACCGCATCCGCTGCAACAGCGTGCACCCGGACGGCATCAACACCCCGATGACCCAGGCGCTGACCGGTGGCCAGGCGATCCCCCAGGAAACCCTGGACCAGGACCCGCTCAACCGTATGTGCGCACCGCGGGATATCGCCAAGCTGGTGCTGTTCCTCGCCTCGGACGAGTCGCGCTTCATCAACGGCAGCGAACTGCGCATCGACAACGCGCAGACCATCAGCGGCCTGCTCTGAGCGGAGATGGCCATGGGCAGTGCGCAGCCACTCGAAATCGAAACCCGGCCGTCCGGCGCCTTCCAGCTGGAGGTGGCCGAGGTGATCGCCGAGACCCACGACAGCTGTTCCCTGGTGCTGCGGGTGCCGGCGGAGCTGCAGGAACGCTTCCGCTACAAGCCGGGGCAGTACCTCGGCTTTCGCGTGGCGCTCGGCGGCAAGCGGCTGACGCGCTGCTATTCCCTGTCCAGTTCGCCGCATTGCGACGCGCAGCCCACCGTCACCATCAAACGTGTGGACGGCGGGCGGGTGTCCAACTGGTTCAACGACCAGGTGCGCCCCGGCGACCGCCTGGAGGTTCTGCCGCCGGCCGGGCACTTCCACCTGCGTCCGGGCGAGCACGACCTGGTGCTGTTCGGCGGCGGCTCGGGCATCACCCCGGTGTTCTCCATCCTCAAGTCGGCCCTGCGTACCAGCGTGCGGCGCATCAAGCTGGTGTACGCCAACCGCGACGAGGCCTCGGTGATCTTCCGGGACGAGCTGTGCGCCATCGCCCGTGAGCACATCGAGCGCCTGGAGGTGGTGCACGTGCTGGACTCGGTGCAGGGCTTCCTCGACCAGAGCCAGGTGCGCCAGCTGGTGCGCGGCCATGCCGGTGCGGAGTTCTACATCTGCGGGCCGGGGCCGTTCATGGACACCGTGGAGCGGGCGCTGCTGGGGCTGGGGGAGGACGCCGCGCGCATCCATGTGGAGCGCTTCGTCTCGCCGCCCGACCCGGACGCGAACGAGCCCGTGGCATTGCCGGCCGCTGCCGCCGTCGAGTGCCTGCTGGTCGAGCTGGACGGTCAGCTCGCCGAGGTGCCGGTGCAGCCCGGTGAAACCCTGCTGCAGAGCTGTCGGGCCGCCGGCCTGGACGTGCCTTCCTCCTGCGAGGAAGGCTTCTGCGGCGCCTGCATGTGCCAGGTAGAGGAGGGCGAGGTGCTGCTCGCCCGCAACGACATCCTCAGCCCCGCCGAACTCGCCGAAGGCTGGACCCTGGCATGTCAGGGCCGCCCAGGCAGCGCGCGGCTGAAACTGAAGTTCCCGGACTGACAGCCGGGGACCACCGCCCTGCGGGGCGGTGTCGAGACTGTCGTGCTGTGCCACTTCTCGCCCGGCTTCGGCCGGGATTTTTTCTGGGTTTACCTACGGCACCCGGCTCGGAAGTCACGTAGCCCGGGCTTCAGCCCGGGAGCGGAGCCAGGCATTCCCGGACTGAAGTCCGGGCTACGGCGTGCTTGGTTTCCCGGTTGCGTAGGGTGGGCTTCAGCCCACCAATGGCCGGAGCCGACCGACCAACCAGGCACAGCAAAAGCGGTGGGCTAAAGCCCACCCTACGACCGTAATCGGGCCAGGGAATCAAGTAGCCCGGGCTTTAGCCCGGGGAGCGGAGCCAGGCATTCCCGGACCGAAGTCCGGGCTACGGCGTGCTTGGTTTGCCGGTTGCGTAGGGTGGGCTTCAGCCCACCAATGACCCGGCGCCGACCGACCAACCAGGCACAGCAAAAGCGGTGGGCTAAAGCCCACCCTACGACCGTAATCGGGCCAGGGAGTCACGTAGCCCGGGCTTCAGCCCGGGGAGCGGAGCCAGGCATTCCCGGACTGAAGTCCGGGCTACGGCGTGCTTGGTTTGCCGGTTGTGTAGGGTGGGCTTCAGCCCACCAAAGGCCCGGCGCCGACCGACCAACCAGGCACAGCAAAAGCGGTGGGCTAAAGCCCACCCTACGACCGTAATCGGGCCAGGGAATCAGGTAGCCCGGGCTTCAGCCCGGGGAGCGGAGCCAGGCATTCCCGGACTGAAGTCCGGGCTACAGCGGGCTTGGTTTGCCGGTTGTGTAGGGTGGGCTTCAGCCCACCAATGGCCCGGCACCGACCGACCAACCAGACACAGCAAAAGCGGTGGGCTAAAGCCCACCCTGCGACTCCTTGCCACGAACGCCGGCTAGTCCCAACGGACGATCATCCCGGCTCGCGCCTTGGGTAGACTGCGCCGCAAACCCCATTCCAAGAACAAGCAAGGAGGTTTCCCCATGGCACGTCTGTCGAACAAGGTCGCGGTCATCACTGGTGCCGCATCGGGCATCGGCCTGGCCTGCGTACGCCGCTTCGCCGCCGAGGGCGCGCAGGTGGTCGGGCTGGATATCGGCGAGCCGCGTGCGGATATCGCCGCGAGCCTCGAAGGCGCGCACCCGGCGCCGCTGTTCATGAGCCTGGACGTGCGCGACGAGGCGCGGGTCGAAGAGGTGATGCAGGAGGTGGTCCGCCGCTTCGGCCGCATCGACGCCCTGGTCAACGCCGCCGGCATCGCCAGCCGCGGCAGCATCACCGAGACCAGCACCGAGGAATGGCGCCGGGTGCTGGATATCCACCTCACCGGCAGCATGCTCACCAGCAAGCACGCGTTGCCCGCGATGCTGGCCCAGCGCAGCGGTTCGATCATCAACTTCGGCTCGATCTTCGGGCTCCAGGGTTGCGACGGCAACGCCGCCTACAACACCGCCAAGGGCGGCATCACCCAGCTCACCCGCTCCATGGCCATCGACTACGGCCACGCCAACGTGCGGGTCAATGGCCTCTGCCCGGGGCTGATCGACACGCCCATGACGCAGATGGTCAAGGAGCAGGAAGCCTTCCACGCCTACTTCGCCTCGCAGCACATGCTGTGTCGCGCCGGGCAGCCGGAAGAGGTGGCTGCCGTGGCGCTGTTCCTCGCCTCCGACGATGCCTCCTTCGTCAGCGGGCAGATGATCGCCGTCGACGGCGGCTTCTCCGCCGGTCGCCGCTTCGCACCACCGCAGGCCTGATTCCAGGCCGTTCGCGCGGCCGGGCCAACGCCCGGCCGTTGTCCCGTCGCGCCCGAGAAACGCCCATGCCCAACCTGGAACCTGCCCTGACCATTCCGCAGATGATGGCCGCCGCCGCCAACCGCCACGGCGGGTCCATCGCCGTCGACGATGACGGCCTGCGCATCAGCTACCGCGAACTCGACCGCCAGCGCCAGCAGGCCGCCCGGGCCTTGCTGGCGCTGGAAGTGGGCCATGGCGAGCGGGTGGCGATCTGGGCGCCCAACGTCCACGAATGGATAGTCGCCGCCCTTGGCCTGCAAAGCGTGGGCGCGGTGCTGGTGCCGCTGAACACGCGGATGAAGGGGGCGGAGGCGGGCTACATCCTGCGCGAGAGCGGCGCCAGCCTGCTGTTCGTCATCGGCGAATTCCTCGGCACCGACTACCCGGCCTTGCTGGTCGACGAAGCGCTGCCGGCGCTGCGCCAGCGCATCTGCCTGCGCGGTACGGCCGAAGGCTGCCTGGGTTGGGAGGCCTTCCTGGCCCTGGGGCAGGCGGTGCCCCCCGCCCAGCTGGCGGCGCGCGAGGCGCAGGTGGAGGCGGACAGCCTCTCCGACCTGCTGTTCACCTCCGGCACCACCGGCAAGCCCAAGGGGGTGATGAGCGCCCACGGGCAGAACCTGCGCATCGTCCGCGACTGGAGCGCCATGGTCGGCCTGCGCCCGGGCGACCGCTACCTGATCGTCAACCCGTTCTTCCACAGCTTCGGCTACAAGGCCGGCTGGCTGGCGGCGTTGATGCACGGCTGCTGTATCTTCCCGCAGCAGGTGTTCGACGTGCCGGCGATGCTCGAACGCATCGCCCGCGAGCGCATCAGCGTGCTGCCCGGGCCGCCGACCCTGTACCAGTCGATCCTCGGCTTCCCCGACCGCGCCCGCTACGACCTTTCCAGCCTGCGGGTGGCGGTCACCGGCGCCGCCTCGGTGCCGGTGGAGATGGTCCGGCGCATGGCCCGCGATCTGGGGTTCGAAACCATCGTCACCGCCTACGGGCTCACCGAAGCCTGCGGCTTCGTCACCATCTGCCGCCCCGGCGATGCGCCGGACGTGGTCGCCACCACCTGCGGTCGCGCCTTCCCCGACGTGGAAGTGCGCTGCGTCGACGCCGCCGGCGAGCCGGTGCCACCCGGCCAGCCGGGGGAGGTGACGGTGCGCGGCTACAACCTGATGAAGGGCTACTTCAACAACCCCGAGGCCACGCGCGAAGCCATCGACGCCGAGGGCTGGCTTCACACCGGGGACATCGGCGTGCTCGACGAGCATGGCTACCTGCGCATCACCGACCGCATCAAGGACATGTTCATCACCGGCGGCTTCAACGTGTACCCGGCGGAGATCGAGCAGGTGATCCTGCGCTATCCCGGCGTGGCCCAGGCCGCGGTGATCGGCATCCCCGACGAGCGCCTGGGCGAGGTGGCCATGGCCTTCCTCCTGCCCGCCGGTGGGCAGGCCCTCGACACCGACGCCTTCCTCGCCTGGTGCCGCGAGCACATGGCCAACTACAAGGTCCCGCGGCGCGCCCAGGTGCTCTCCGCCATGCCCCTCAACGCCGCCGGCAAGGTCACCAAGGACGCCCTGCGGGTGATGGCCAAGGCACGCGCGTAGCCCGGACTTCAGTCCGGGAGGGCCGGGCGGCGCTCCGCTTCAGCCCACCGTTTCTTGGTGCTTGGGCCGGTTTCCCCTGTTTGTCTTGTGCCCGGCATCTGGTGGGCTGAAGCCCACCCTACGCAGTGTCATGCAAGCCCTTCTGCAACCCCCGCTAGATGCGCCTTTCGCGCTAGTCCCATCGGACGATGCCCCCCTCTCGGGCAGCCGGTTAAATCCTTCCTCATAGCGCCCGCGCCCCGTGTGCGGCGACAACGACGATGAGGAGATGCGCATGGACATCCGTGGCCTGGGGTACGTCACCGTAGCCTCGACAGACCTGCAACGCTGGCAGCGCTACGCCACCGACGTGCTGGGCATGATGGTGGAGGCCGGCGCCGAGCGGCTGCTCCTGAAGATGGACGAGCGCGCCTACCGCATCCTGGTGGAGCGCGCGGACCGCGACGGCTTCGGTGCCTGCGGCTGGGAAGTGGCCGGCAAGGCGCAGTTCGAGCAGGCCATCGCCGAGCTGCAGGCCGCCGATGTGCAGGTACAGCGCGGTAACGGCGCCGAGGCCGCCGCCCGCCAGGTGCAGGCGCTGGCACGTTTCGCCGATCCGGATGGCAACCGCCACGAACTCTTCTGGGGGCCGCTGCAGGATTTCGCGCCCTTCGTCTCCCCGGCCGGCGTCTCCGGCTTCGTCACCAGTGAGCTGGGCATGGGCCATGCGGTGCTGCCGGCGCCGTCCTTCGACCGCTGCCTGGACTTCTACGAGCGGGTCATGGGCTTCGGCCTGTCGGACCTGATGAAGGTGCGCTTCACCCCCGACCCGGCCGAGCCGGAGAAGCGCATCCACTTCCTCCACTGCAACAACGCGCGGCACCACTCGCTGGCGCTGTTCGAGTGCCCGGTCCCCTCCGGCTGCGTGCACCTGATGGTGGAGGTCAACACCCTGGACGACGTCGGCCGCGCCCAGGACCGCATGCTCGCCCACGAGGTGAAGCTCTCCGCCACCCTCGGCCGCCACGTCAACGACGAGATGACCAGCTTCTACATGCAGACCCCCGCCGGCTTCGACCTGGAGTACGGCTGCGGCGGCAAGGTCATGGACTGGACAGCCCACACCCCCTTCGAGAGCACCGTGGTCAGCCACTGGGGCCACGACTTCAGCATCGGTCGGCGCTAAGGAGCCCCCCATGGACAAACGCATGACGGCAGCCGAGGCGGTCGCCCAGCTGCGCGACGGCATGACCATCGGCATCGGTGGCTGGGGCCCGCGACGCAAGCCCATGGCCCTGGTGCGCGAGATCCTCCGCTCCAGCCTCAAGGACCTCACCGTGGTCGCCTACGGTGGCGCCGACGTGGGCATGCTCTGCGCCGCCGGCAAGGTACGCCGGCTGGTGTACGCCTTTGTCTCGCTGGACTTCATCCCCCTCGAACCCTACTTCCGCAAGGCCCGCCAGGCGGGCGCCGTGGAGGTGACGGAGATCGACGAAGGCATGCTCCTGCTCGGCCTCAAGGCCGCCGCCATGGGCGTGCCCTTCATCCCCACCGCCCTGGGCCTGGGCACCGACGTGCTGCGCCTCAACCCGCAGCTCAAGCTGGTGACCTCGCCCTACGACGACAGCCGCGACTGGGTCGCCATGCCGGCGCTGAAGCTGGACGCCGCGCTGGTCCACGTCGACCGCGCCGACGCCCGTGGTGTGTGCCAGATCGCCGGGCCGGACCACTACATGGACGACCTCTTCGTGCGTGCCGCCGAGCGGGCCTACGTCAGCTGCGACGAGTTGGTGGCCAGCGACTGGTTCCACCAGGACCCGATGCGCGCCCGCCAGGTGTTCTGGGAGCGCAACTGCACCACGGCCGTGGTGCACCTGCCCGGCGGGGCGCACCCGTCGTCCTGCGCGCCGCTGTACGGCTTCGATACCGCGCACTTCAAGGCCTACAACGCCTCGGCCGCCGAGCCGGACGGCTGGCTCGACTACGTGGAGCGCTACGTGAACTGCGGCGAGGACGAATACCTCGCCCGGGTCGGCGGGCTCAACGCCATCCGCCAACTGCCACTCCCGGTTTTTTGAATCGCACATCGAGGAGGCCGAGATGACTGCCACCAAACAACCCTACAGCCTTGCCGAGCTGATGATCTGCGCCGCCGCAGAGGCCTTCGCCGACGACGGCGAGGTGCTCGCCACCGGCATCGGCGTTCTGCAGCGCCTGGCCGCGTCCCTGGCCATGCTCAGCACCAACACGCGGCTGATGATGACCGACTCCGAAGCCTTCATGGTCGCCGAGCCCGTGCCCTTGGGCCCGCGTGACGGCTACCAGCCGCGCTACGACAGCTGGATGGGCTTCTCGCGCATCTTCGACAACGTCTGGAGCGGCAAGCGCCACGCCCTGGTGGGCCCGGTGCAAATCGACCGCTTCGGCCAGGCCAACATCTCCTGCATCGGCGACCACGCCCGGCCGAAGTCGCAGATGCTCGGCGTGCGCGGCTTCCCCGGCAACTCCATCAGCCACGCCAACTCCTTCCTGGTGGCCAGCCACAACCGCCGCGTGTTCGTCGACGGCGAGGTGGATGTGGTGGCCTCGGTCGGCTACAACCCGGCGCGCCTGGCGCGCGGCTGGTCGATGGAGGAGATCGACATCCGCCGCATCGTCACCGACCTCTGCGTGCTGGATTTCCACGGCCCCGAGCGGCAGATGCGCATCCGCTCGCTGCACCCCGGCGTCAGCGTCGACGAGGTGCAGGACGCCACCGCCTTCCCGCTGCACGTGCCGAAGAAGATCCCCACCACGGCGGCGCCGACCCTCGAACAACTGATCCTCATCCAGCAACTGGACCCGCACAACCTGCGCGCCAGCCAGCTCAAGGACAACCCGCCGGGCGTGCGCGCCCGGGCCACGGTCCACTGAGGCGGAGCCCCCCCATGAAGCACGAGCAGACCGAAGAAGCGGTGGTGCACTACGAAGTGCAGGGGCCCGTGGCCCTGGTCACCATGCAGCGCCCCGAGTACCACAACGCGCAGAACTCGCGCATGACCTACGCGCTGGACGCCGCCTTCCGCCGCGCCTGCGACGACGACGCGGTGAAGGTCATCGTGCTGCGTGGCGCCGGCAAGCACTTCTCCGCCGGGCACGACATTGGCACCCCGGGGCGCGACATCGACCAGAGCTTCGAACGCACCAGCCTCTGGTACGACCATGTCGGCAAGCCGGGCGGCGAGTTCCTCTATGCCCGCGAGCAGGAGGTGTACCTGGGCATGTGCCGGCGCTGGCGCGACATGCCCAAGCCGACCATCGCCATGGTCCAGGGCGCCTGCGTGGCCGGCGGCCTGATGCTGGCCTGGGTCTGCGACCTGATCATCGCCTCGGAGGACGCCTTCTTCTCCGACCCGGTAGTGCGTATGGGCATCCCCGGCGTCGAGTACTTCGCCCACGTCCACGAGCTGAACCCGCGCATCGCCAAGGAATTCCTCTTCCTCGGCGAGCGCATGGGCGCCGAGCGCGCCTGGCAGATGGGCATGGTCAACAAGGTGGTGCCGCGCGACGTGCTGCTGGACGTGACCCTGGACGTGGCGCGGCGCATCGCGCAGATGCCGCGCCTGGGCCTGCAGCTGACCAAGCAGGCGGTGAACAACGCCGAAGACCTGATGGGCAAGCGCGCCACCATGGACATGGTGTTCGGCCTGCACCACTTCGCCCACGCCCACAACGAGCTGGTCAGCGGCGACAAACTGGGCGGCTACGACGCCCGCGCCATGGCCCAGTCCCAGCGCAACCCGTCGGAGGCCTGATGGCGATCTCCCTCGAAACGCGCCTGACCCGCCTGCTCGGCTGCCGCTACCCGATCATCCAGACCGCCATGGGCTGGGTCGCCGATCCGAAGCTGGTGGCCGCCACCGGCAACGCCGGCGGCTTCGGCTTCCTCGCCGGGGCGACCATCGAGCCGGGGCGCATGGAAGCGGCCATCCTGGAAACCCGGCGCCTCAGCGACCGGCCCTTCGGCGTCAACTTCCACATGTACCAGGCCAACGCCGGCCAGATCGTCGAGCTGGTGCTCCGGCACGGCGTGCGCGCGGTCAGCTACAGCCGCTCGCCGGGCAGGGCGATGATCGGCCGGCTCAAGGATGCCGGCGTGGTCTGCATCCCCACGGTGGGCGCGCTCAAGCACGCGGTGAAGGCCGTGGAGATGGGCGCCGACGCGGTGACCGTGCAGGGCGGGGAGGGCGGCGGCCACACCGGTTCGGTGCCCACCGCCATCCTCCTCGGCCAGGTGGTCGATGCCGTGCAGGTGCCGGTGGTCGCCGCCGGTGGCTTCAAGGACGGGCACGGCCTGGTCTCGGCCCTGGCCCTGGGCGCCGAGGGCATCGCCATGGGCACGCGCTTCCTCATGAGCGCCGACAGCCCGGTGCCGGCGGCCACCCTGGAGCGCTACCTGAAGGTGCGCGACCCGGCGGCGATCATCGTCAGCCACGCCATCGACGGCATGCCGCAACGGATGATCCGCAACGAACTGCTCGACGCCTTGGAGCGCTCCGGCGGGCTCGGCCGCCTGCTGCTGGCCCTGCGCAGCGCCCTGGCCTACCGCCGCCACAGCGGCGCCAGCCTCGCCGGGCTGCTGGCCAGCGCCCTGAAGCTGCGTGGCAGCGACGGCCTCAGCGCCGCGCAGACGCTGATGGCCGCCAACGCACCGATGGTGATCCAGAAGGCCATGGTCGAGGGCCGCCCCGCCGAGGGCGTGCTGCCCGCCGGCCAGGTCGCCGCCGCCATCGACAGCCTGCCGGGCTGCGCCGAACTCATCCAATCCATCGTGCAGCAGGCCGAGCAGCGGCTCGCCGAGCTGTGCCGCCGCGCATCCTGAGGGGGAGAGGGCCATGACCACACCGTTTCACGTCACGCAGGACAACGGCATCGCCGAGCTGGTTTTCGACCATCCACCGGTGAACGCCTTCGACAGCCGCGGCTGGGCCGCCATCGCCGCCGAGCTGGAGCGCCTGGGCCAGGCGCCCGAGGTGCGCGTCATCGTCATCCGCGCCGAGGGCCGGGGCTTCTGCGCCGGGGTCGACATCAAGGAACTGGCCGCCGACCCGGACCGCATCGTCGCCGTGAACAAGGGCAATTACGACAGCTTCCGCGCCGTGCACCGCAACCCCAAGCCGGTGGTCATCGCCGTGCACGGCTTCGTTCTCGGCGGCGGCATCGGCCTCTGCGGCGCGGCGGACATCCTCGTCGCCTCCGAGTGCGCGCGCTTCGGCGTGCCCGAGGTGGACCGGGGCGCCATGGGCGGCGGTGCCCACCTGCAGCGCCTGTTCCCGGTGCAGAAGGTGCGCCACATGTACTTCACCGGCGAGATGATCGACGCCGCCGAGGCCCACCGCCTGGGCGCCGTCGAGCGCGTGGTGCCGCGCGAGCGGCTGCGCGACGCGGCCCTGGCCATCGCCGCCAAGATCGCCGCCAAGAGCCCGGCCATGATCGCCCTGGCCAAGGAGGCTCTCACCGGCATCGAGGACGGCAACCTCGAAGACAAGTACCGCTGGGAGCAGGGCTTCACCCTGCAGGCCTACCGTTCGCTGGATTCGCAGGAGTCCCGCGATGCCTTCGTCGACAAGCGCGCCGCCAACTTCAAGGGCTGACCTATGCAACTGACCTACACACCGGCACAACAGGCCTTCCGCGAGGAGGCCCGCGCCTGGCTGGCGGCCAACGTGCCGGCCCGGCCGCTGCCCTCCTTCGACTGCGAAGAGGGCTTCCGCCAGCACCGCGCCTGGGAGGCCAGGCTCAACGAGGGCCGCTGGGGCATGGTCACCTGGCCCAAGGCCCTGGGCGGGCGCGGCTGCGACCTGATCGAGTGGCTGATCTTCGAGGAGGAGTACTACCGCGCCGGCGCCCCGGCGCGGGTCAACCAGAACGGCATCTTCCTCCTCGGCCCGACCCTGATGGAGTTCGGCACCGCCGCCCAGCAGGCGCGCTTCCTGCCGAAGATGGCCACCGGCGAGGAAATCTGGTCCCAGGGCTGGTCCGAGCCCAACGCCGGCTCCGACATGGCCGCCATCCGCTGCCGCGCCGATCGCCGGGGCGACCACTACGTGATCAACGGCCAGAAGACCTGGTCCACCCGTGCCGTGTGGGCCGACTGGCTGTTCGGCCTGTTCCGCAGCGACCCGCAGTCCAGCCGCCACCATGGGCTGACCTTCATCCTCCTGCCGCTGGACAGCCCGGGCATCACCATCCGCCCGATCCGCCAGCTCAACGGCCTGCCGGGCTTCGCCGAGATCTTCTTCGACGACGTGAAGGTGCCGGCGGACAACGTCCTGGGCGGGGAGGGCATGGGCTGGCACGTGGCGATGTCCACCGCCGGGTTCGAGCGCGGGCTGATGCTGCGTTCGCCGGCGCGCTTCCAGGAAACCGCACGGCGCCTGGTGCAGCTGTACCTGGCCAACCGCGAGGCCGCCGACCGGGACCCGGCCATCGGCGAGGCGGTGATGCGCGCCTGGCTCGACACCGAGGCCTACACCCTCAACACCTACATGACCGCCTCGCGGCTGGTGAAGGGCGGCAGGATCGGCCCCGAGTCCTCGACCAACAAGATCTTCTGGTCCGAGCTCGACCAGCGCATGCACGAGACGGCGCTGTCGATCCTCGGCCTGCGCGGCGAGCTGCTGCCCGAGGCGCCGGACGCGGGGGAGGTCGGCCACTGGCTGGACGGCTTCCTCTTCGCCCAGGCCGGACCCATCTACGCCGGCACCAACGAGATCCAACGCAACATCATCGCCGAGCGCATGCTCGGCATGCCGCGCGCATAACGGGGGCGCCATGGACTTCACATTCAGCGACGACCAGCAGCTGTTCGAGGAAAACGTCCGCGCGTTCCTCACCAACGAAGTGACGCCGGAGCGCATCCGCGAACTCTGGCAAATGCAGGGCGGCCGCAGCGACGAACTCTGGGCCCAGCTCACCGCGCTCGGCCTCACCGCCGTCACCGTGCCGGAAGGCTTCGGCGGCCTGGGCATGAACGAACTGGACTTCACCCTCCTGGCCCAGGAATGCGGCTACGCCGCCCTGCCCGAACCGCTGGTGGACACCATGCTGGTGGGCGTGCCGCTGCTCTGCGGCCTGGGCAGCGAGCAGCGTGACCTGCAGGGCGAATGGCTCACCCGCATCGCTGAAGGCCAGGCCCGCCTCGCCGTGGGCCAGCCGGGCAACCCGCTGGTGGCCGACGCCCATGTCGCCGGCCTGCTGCTGTTGCCCCACGGCGACGAGGTGCACGCCGTGCGCCGCGAGCAGGTGGACCTCACCCGCAACAAATCCGTCGACCCCAGCCGCCAGCTGTTCCGTGTGCACTGGCAGCCTGGCGTCGCCACCCGCGTGGCCGAGGGCGAGCAGGGCCGCGCACTCTGGGCCGCCGCCCACGACCGGGGCGCCCTGGGCACCGCCGCGCAGCTGCTGGGCCTGGCCCGGCGCATGGTCGACCTGGCCGTGGACTACAGCTTCGAGCGCAAGCAGTTCGGCAAGCCGGTGGGCGCCTTCCAGGCGGTGAAGCACCTGATGGCCAACGCTGCGGTGCAGATCGAGTTCGCCAAGGCACCCCTCTACCGCGCCGCCTACGCCGTTGCCCACCACCTGCCGGGGCAGGGCGCGCAGGTTTCCCACGCCCGCCTGGCCTGCGCCGAGGCCGCGCTGCTGGCGGCCAAGAACGCCATCCAGACCCACGGCGCCATGGGGTACACCTGGGAAGTCGACCTGCAACTGTTCATGAAGCGCGCCTGGGCCCTGGACAAGGTCTGGGGCGACCGTGGCTGGCACAAGGCACGGGTGCGCGAGGCGCTGTTCTCCGGTGCCATCACCCCCGGCGCCGGCCACACCTTCTGATTACGTCCGTAGGAGCGAGCTCTGCTCGCGAAGCTCTTCTGTTCGGTCCATCGCGAGCAGAGCTCGCTCCTACAACAGCCCAAGCGAGACCCGACATGCCCGACGCCTACATAGTCGACGCCCTGCGCACGCCCACCGGGCGGCGCAAGGGTGGCCTGAGCCACATCCACGCCGCCGACCTCGGCGCCCATGTGCTGCGCGAGCTGGTGGCGCGCAACCCCATCCCCGACGCCGACTACGACGATGTGATCTTCGGTTGCGTCGACACCATCGGACCGCTGGCCGGCGACATCGCCCGCACCTGCTGGCTGGCCGCCGGCCTCGACCAGGCCGTGCCCGGCACCACCGTCGACCGCCAGTGCGGCTCCTCCCAGCAGGCCGTGCACTTCGCCGCCCAGGCGGTGATGAGCGGCACCCAGGACGTGGTCATCGCCGGTGGCGTGCAGACCATGACGCAGATCCCCATCTCCTCGGCCATGACCGCCGCCGAGCCCCTGGGCTTCAGCGACCCCTTCTCCGGCTCCGAGGGCTGGGTGAAGCGCTACGGCCCGCAGCCGCCGACCCAGTTCCGCTCCGCGCAGATGATCGCCGAGCGCTGGAACCTCTCGCGCCAGGCCCTGGAGGCTT
The DNA here is from genome assembly GCF_006715895.1 of Pseudomonas sp. SLBN-26. Classification (NCBI taxonomy): domain Bacteria; kingdom Pseudomonadati; phylum Pseudomonadota; class Gammaproteobacteria; order Pseudomonadales; family Pseudomonadaceae; genus Pseudomonas; species Pseudomonas sp. SLBN-26. The sequence goes on along the minus strand of NZ_VFOB01000001.1, from coordinate 2,929,340 downwards.
ACGCCCTGGAGTCCCACCGCCGCGCCCTGCGCGCCATCGAGCAGGGCCGCTTCGCCCGCGAAATCGTCCCCCTGGCCGGCGTCGAGCACGACGAAACCCCGCGCCACACCAGCCTCGACCAGATGGCCGGGCTGGACCCGCTGTTCGGCTGCGACCGCGTCACCGCCGGCGTCGCTAGCCAGACCTGCGACGGCGCCAGCGCGCTGCTGGTGGTGTCCGAGGCCGCGCTCAAGCGCTACGGCCTCACGCCCCGCGCACGCATCCACCACATCAGCGTGCGCGCCGACGACCCGATCTGGATGCTCACCGCGCCCATCCCCGCCACCGCGCACGCGCTCAAGCGCGCCGGCATGCGGCTGGAGGACATCGACCGGGTGGAAATCAACGAAGCCTTCGCCTCCGTCGCCATGGCCTGGCTGCAGGAAACCGGCTATCCCCACGAGCGCACCAACGTCAACGGCGGCGCCATCGCCCTCGGCCACCCCCTGGGCGCCACCGGCACGCGGCTGATGTGCAGCCTGCTGCACGAGCTGGAACGCAGCGGCGGGCGCTACGGCCTGCAGACCATGTGCGAGGGCGGCGGCCAGGCCAACGTGACCATTCTTGAAAGGCTCTGACGGGCCGCTTCAACGCTGCTGCGCTCGGTGATGCAGCGTTGGCGGGGCGGCCGAACATGCTCATTTACCTTCGTAAACTCTGCTTTTCGACCACCCCGCCGCCTTGCCTGACCTTCGCTCGCGACGTGTTGAACGCGCCCCGGAAAACCTGCTGTACCCCATGAACCAAGCGACGGAGTACTCCAATGCCAATCTGCCAAGACCGCATCGTCCTCATCACCGGCGCCGGTGGCGGGCTGGGCCGGGCCTATGCCCTGGCCTTCGCCGCCGAAGGCGCCAAGGTGGTGGTCAACGACATCAACCTGCCCGCCGCCGAAGCCGTGGTGGCGCAGATACGCGCCGAGGGTGGCGAGGCCTTCGCCAACGCCGGCGACATCACCGACTACACAGCCGCCGGGGCCATCGTCCGCCAGGTGCTGGACACCTACGGCGACCTCCACGTGCTGGTGAACAACGCCGGCATCTGCCGCGACCGCATGTTCGCCAGCCTCAGCGAAGCCGACTGGGACGCGGTGATGGCCGTGCACCTCAAGGGCCACTTCTGCCTGGCCAGCCACGCCGTCAGGCACTGGCGCGAACAGGCCAAGGGCGGCGCAAGGTTGCAGGCGCGCATCATCAACACCAGCTCCGGCGCCGGGCTGCAGGGCTCCATCGGCCAAGCCAACTACTCAGCCGCCAAGGGCGGCATCGCCTCCCTCACCCTGGTGCAGGCCGCCGAACTGGCGCGCTACGGCATCACCGCCAACGCCTTGGCCCCGGCCGCGCGCACCGGCATGACCGAAGCCGTGTTCGCCGAGGTGATGAAGAAACCGGAAGACGGCTTCGACCACTTCGCCCCCGAGAACGTCGCGCCCCTGGTGGTGTGGCTAGGCTCCGAAGCCTCCCAGGGCGTCACCGGGCGGATGTTCGAAGTGGAAGGTGGCAAAGTCTCCATCGCCGACGGCTGGCGCAAAGGCCCCGAGTTCGACAAGGGCGCCCGCTTCAACCCCGAAGAACTGGGCGGCGTCATCGACCGCCTGCTGGCCGAAGCAACGCCGCCACAAAAGGTCTACGGCAGCTATTGAAGGGTTAGGCATCTCTATAGGGGTAGTCACATTATGCACAGCAGTTGCTATCGCGCGTTATCTATATATCGAGTTATTGATGTGGTACATGTGTTTATTACTATTCGCAAATAGCTTGTGGTAAATGATCGGTATTAAAAATATGTGTGAGTGTCTTACATTAGATATTTGATTGTGAAGTACGATAAGGTCTCTCAGTCGCCATGAGTAATGGTTGCTTAGGGGTGTTTGATATAAATATTTATTGTGCACTATGTCTTTGGGTAGCTGGCGCTGCCTTCTGATAGTGCGCTGGAGTAGTTCGTTATTTCTACGTTTGAAATATTGTTCAGGTTTAAGATTTCTTCTCTAATTGATTTTAATTTGTCAATGTCCTCTAGTATTTGAAGGAGTGTGTTTGCCACTCTGTTTCTGTTGCTGTCGAGCGGTATTATTTTGGCGTTAATCGATATTTCTAGCGTTTCATTGGTGTCGTAATGATTTCTGTAGTGTTTGTTCTTGTGGTGTGTTTTGAAGAAGCCTATTACTTCAAGTGATGTTGAGAATCTTGAGTCTTGAGAAACTATTCGATCAAGCATTTTGATGTCATAGCTATCGTTGAATAGGTACATGCTGTATAGGGAGTTTTCCATTGTGACGTAGTTTGTTAGTTTTCCGTCTCTGTCTTTTTGGGACGTCGACTTGGCGAGAATTTGTTCGTATAGTGATTTTGCCATTTTCTCGAAATTAAGTATTTTGGATATGATTACTTTGTCTTTTGAAAATTTCTCTTCATGAAGTATGTATGTGCTCAAAATGTATGATAGTAATATTTTTATATATGATTTCAATGAGCCGATAAATCTATCTATGTCTATCTCTTCTAGTTTTTCAATGTCTAGTTTTTCAATTTCTCTTCTGATTTTATTGTCAAAAGATACCGAGATTTCAAGACAGATCTGATGAACTTTTTCAATTCCTTTTTCGTAGGTGTTATATGAGTCCCAGTAGTCTAAAACTAAGTTGTATTGCTCCTCTAGTTCGTCGTATATGCTTGCCTCTCGTGAGTGGGAAATAGCATCAATTATTGCGGGTACATCTGCTTGATACACATAGCTATGATGTACTTGAATGAGTGTTGAGGGGATATTGTTTGTGCTTTCTCCTTTTGTTTTAAGTATTTTTACGATTTGCCCGGTAGAGATTTCTCGAATTTGGACTCCGTCCTCCCTAAATAATCCCTGCTTGAGTCCTTCTTCGATTTGTTGGTCTGATATCTTTTTAATGATTTTTTTGTCACTCATTTCTGTGCGTCCGTGTTGTGATTTGGTTCTGCTAATAGATATTTTGATGCGTCGTAAGTGTGGGGCTATATGGTGGGAAAGGAGTTTTGTCTGAAGTATGTAGTTGACATGTTATCACTTTCACCGCCGCCGGCTCTTTATGTAGATCTAGTCCTCTTCGCTGCTTGCGATTGTGAGAGCTTTAATTTTGTGCCGATTATCCTTGTGAGCATTTTTAACGAACAGCCTTCAATAAAAGGTGAGATGAAGCTTCCTTGGGTTGATAAAGCTGAATCTACAATTATTCCCAGCAAGCGCAATAAGTACACTTCTGAGTGAGTGTCGCATTGTAAATGTTTGTGCTGGTTCTGGTGTGATTTGCTGTTCGCTCATTCATGCGCTTCTGTGATTGTCTTTCTATAGGTACATGACAAGGCTGTTATAGGAGCTCTTAGCTTTGTTGAAATATTATTGTTACATTTTAAGTTCTTCGCATGGGGCTTAAGCTATCTCATGACTAATTATGAGGCCCTTATGTGTGATTAAGTCGTGATGCATTTTTACTGCTTGCGTGCTCGTTAAGTGAACTGGAGAGTCACGGAAGAGAGGGAGAGCCTGAGAAATACTTGAGTATTGAATTTAGACAGACAACGTCGTTTCGAGTCGCTGATTGAGCCGCTATTGCAGAGAAAGGGGGCCGCTGTAGTCGGCATCCAGTTGAGGAGAGGGACGTAGATGAGTGTGTGCACTTTGAGCATCCTTGCAAGTGGTAACTCGATGCTATCTCCCTAGCCTTGCGCCGGACAAGGTGTTGGCTTCGGAATACCCTGCGGAGCGATTTCAATCGCCCAAGGGCAGCGCAGTTGCCCCAAAGGCCCCTCCCAGCTCCGAGAGGGGCCAGCCCCGGGTCAGTCTCTAAAGAGCGGCAGCTTCTCCAGCTTCATCAACTGCCAGAAGTCCTGCTGGTTGCTCTGGCACAGGTCCACCATCACATCCATCAGCGCGCCCTCGCGAACCTCGTTCAGAAAGGGCCCGGGGATGCCTTCGCGCCGGCCCGCATTGTCCTGGATGATCGCCGCGATCATATGCACCGCGTTCAGCCGTGAATCCAGGCGCTCCAGCAGGTCGTGCAGGCGCTGCTGCTCCACATCCCTGCTCATGCCGACACCTCCTTGTCGTTGGCCATGAACAGCGGCAAGTCTCGCCAGGCCACCCACAGCTCACCCTGCCAACGCACCACGCCCAGCCGGCGGCCCTCGTAGGTCAGCGTTTCACGGCTGGGGGCTGCATCGGGTGTGCGGTGATAGTCATGTATCGTCGGCACCAGCACTTCGTTCACCCAGCGGCCCACATCGCCGTGCTTGGGGTTGCCGAACTGGAACAGCGCCCGGTAGGCGCCGATATCGCTGATCACCACTACTTCTTCATGGAAGTCGTCGGTGTAGCTGAGGGAGAGGGTTTGCTGCTCGTGAGGTTGTAAGGAAGGGAGCAAGGGGAGGGCATCGGCCAGGCCGATCAACTGCGCGAAATCATGGGCGACGAACCAGGGCTGGTTGTCGACCATCACCGCGCGCAGGCGTTGGTGGTGGTGATAGAAAACGAGGGGGGTGAAGGCGTTTTTCATGGTGGTACTCCTGGACGAGTTAAGGAGCTACCGCCATCCGCTGTCAGTCGAAGGGCGGCAGACCGCGCGGGGTTGACAGACCGGGTCCAGAGACCGGCAGATCGCGAGGATCTCCCCGCGCGATCTGCCATGGAGCGATGCGGTTGAAAACCGCATGCGAGCAAAGGCCTGCAAAAAACATTCGCTGTTTTTCGCATGCACCTTGAGGCGCAATCGCGCCTGGACTACGAGCTGTCAAACCCGGCCACGGGATTTACCGTGGCTGGGGGAGGATAGGGAGGAGGGCGTGGGAGGGCAAGTGGAGTACAACGATCTCTGGACTGAGTGTGAGGTGATGCAAACCAGCCTTCATCTACATTGTTACTGCCCACGAGTGAGGTGCTTGATTGATATTAGAAAGTGGGGGGATATTTTCTTCCCCCCTATCTGCTAGTTGTAGGGTTAATGGGTAGTCAGTATCTAGACGAGACTTTATGGCCTATTAGAAAGACAAAAGATCCCAAAAGCACATATCCTGAGATAACCTCTAGAATGACAATCAGTCTGGCCAATAATCCAAGTGGGTGAATTTCCCCATACCCCAGTGTGGTGAAAGTCACTACGCTGAAATACAAAGCATCAAATAATCCATTAATTCCAGTTCCTCCAAAATCCGTGCTTGGTAGTGCTGCATATGCTAGGGAGTATATAAGCATAACTAAGGCGCTCATTAGTCCTAGGACAGCATATGAGTGCCAGCACTTGGTAAAAATCATTGATAGGATGAATCTGGTTTTTTCGCTCGGTGTGAGATTTCTAATGTTTCTAATATTTCCTAGAACATATTGATACCAGTCAATATAATTCTTGCAGTTTGTTGCGGAGTTGCTAGTTATCTCATTTGTGTTGTTCGCTAAAAATACAGTGTGCTTTTGAGGCGCAAAATAATCATCATGTGTAGCTCCTTCCTTAAATAAGGCTCTGGCTAGTGTCTTTAAAAGATAAAATTGAGAGACCTCTGAGTATTTGAAGCCGAGATTTATTGTTTCGTCTTTTAGACTTACTGCGTTCAATTTTGCTGCTGAAAGGTCTGCTGATGACAAACTTGTTCTTGTCCACTCACCCGCCTGGATGTTGCTGGATGCTAGGTAGGCTTGGTTAAATGTCACGTCCTCAAAAATAACTTGATGGAAACTCGCTCCTTCTAAATTTGCATAGAAGAAGCTCACATTTCTAATTGAGACATGTTGAAGAGAAAGGCCTTTCAGATCTATCCCGCTGAGATTCTGTGTGGGGTATATTTTGGAGTTATTGTACATTTCTTGAAAGTCACTCAGTGAATAATGCTCTCCGTCGATTTCGAATCTAAAATTTGCGAAGTCCAAGGATGGCCAGTTAAGTATTGTTGGGTTGTTTCTTACTTGTTGTAGTAATAAATACTGCTGATTCATGTGCGCTTGAGTCTGAGTCTTGAATTCTTCTATGAATTGTAGTAGTTGTTTGTGGCACTCAAGTCCCTTGGTAGTCATCCATCTGAGTTGGGTAGATACCATCTGCGAGTGATTGGGGTATTTTTTTTCTATTATTGGTGCAAGCTCCTGAAAATTGGTAAACCAGTAGTCTCCAATTGGGGTTACTCCATCCCAGCCGTGTTTTTTGAAAATTGGATGCAGTTTTGTAGTGTGGATGTAGGCTCGCAATTTAGACTCCTTCATAATCGGTAGAATTGCTTTCAATAGCCCGCAGGTCCTTCAGTCTAATGACATGGCTACGTCATCTATCTGAATATTCTGGAATATTCGGTATTCAACGGAGTAGCAGCATACCTCGGTTTTCGTAACTGAAATCTGGTAGGCGCTAATTCCAATGTACCTACCTTTTCTCGGTAGTTCGATTCTCAGTCGAGTTAGGTTTAGGGTCCTTGAATCTCACGACTATCTGCCAGCTTCGTGATAGCCCATCCCTCACCCACCACCCCGTCGTCCACTCGGACGATTCCCCCCTCCCCACAACCCGCCAGACTGCCGCCCAGCCCAGTAATCACCACAAGGCAGTCCCATGGAATTCGCGTTCAGCGATGAGCAGGAGATGATCCGCGCGTCCGCCGAGAGCTTTCTCGCGGATGTATCCGACTCCGCCGCCGTGCGTGCGGCGATGGCGTCCGAGCGGGGCTATGACCCCGCGCTGTGGCAGCGGCTGTGCACGGAGATGGTATGGCCGGCCATTCATATTCCCGAGCAATACGGCGGGTTGGGGCTGGGGTTCGTGGAGCTGGCGATCCTGCTGGAGCAGATGGGCCGGCGCTTGTTCTGTTCGCCCTTTTTCGCCACGGCCTGCCTGGCCACGCCGGCGTTGTTGCTGGGCGGCAGTGAGGCGCAGAAGGCGCGCTGGTTGCCGCAACTGGCGGACGGCAGCCTGACCGCGACCCTGGCCTACGCGGGCAATAACCGCGAGGGGCTGGAGGCGGTGCAGGCGAGCGTGCGGGCCGAGGGGCGGGGCTTCGTGATCGAGGGGCGCCTGCGCCAGGTGCTGGATGGCCACGAGGCCGGGCTGCTGGTGGTGGCCGCGCGGGGCGCCGAGGGCATCGAGCTGTTCGCCGTGCCCGGCGATACGCCCGGCATCCGCCGACGGTTGCTGCCGACCCTGGACCAGACCCGCAAGCTGGCCCAGGTGGATTTCGAGCACGTCTATCTACCGGCCGACGCGCGCCTGGGCGCGGCGGGGCAGGGCGGGGCGCTGCTGGAGCAGGTGCTGCAACTGGCCTGCGTGGCGTTGGCGGCGGAGCAGACCGGTGGCGCCCAGCAGGCGCTGGACCTGACCCTGGCCTACACCGCCGAGCGCCAGCAGTTCGGCCGCGCCATCGCCAGCTTCCAGGCCATCAAGCACCGCGCCGCCGACATGATGCTGGAGGTGGAGTGCGCGCGTTCCGCCGCCTATTACGCCGCCTGCGTAGCCGAGGAGGTGCTGGCGGCCAATGGTGATGCGACGGTGGCCGCCGAGTTGCCGCTGGCTTCTGCCTTGGCCAAGTCGCGCTGCTCGGAAGCCTTCTTCCATTGCGCGGCGGAGTCGATCCAGCTGCACGGTGGCGTCGGCTTCACCTGGGAATACGACCCGCACCTCTACTTCAAACGCGCCCGCGCCAGCGAGGCGCTGTTCGGCACGCCGGCCTGGCACCGCGAGCGCATCGCCGCCGCCCTCCTGGGAGACATCGCATGAAGATCCGTTTCAGCGAGGCGGACGAAGCCTTCCGCCTGGAGGTAGCCAACTGGTTGGCCGACAACCTGCGCGGCGCGTTCGAGCCCCTGCGTTTTCGCGGCGGGCCGGGGGACGAGCACAGCTTCCCCGAGGAACGCAAAGCCTGGGAACGCAAGCTCGCCGAAGGGCGCTGGACCTGCGTCGGCTGGGCGCCGGAGCACGGCGGCCGGGGGCTTTCCATCAGCCAGCAGGTGATCTTCCACGAGGAATACGCCCGCGCTGGCGGGCCGGGGCGCATGGGCCACATCGGCGAAGGGCTGGCCGGGCCGACCATCGCCGCGTTCGGCACCGAGGAGCAGAAGCGCCGCCTGCTGCCGGGCATCGTCAGCGGCACCGAGTTCTGGTGCCAGGGTTACTCGGAGCCTAGCGCGGGCTCGGACCTGGCCAATGTGAAGACCCGCGCGGTGCTGCAGGACGGCCAGTGGCGCATCAGCGGGCAGAAGGTCTGGACTTCGCTGGCCCACGAATCCGACTGGTGTTTCGTGATCGCCCGCACCACGCCGGGCAGCGTCGGCCACCACGGGCTGTCGTTCCTGCTGGTGCCGATGCGCCAGGCGGGTGTGACGGTGCGGCCCATCGAGCAGCTCACCGGCACCTCGGAGTTCAACGAGGTGTTCTTCGACGAGGCGGCGACCGACGCCGCCAACCTCCTCGGTGCGCCGGGCGATGGCTGGAAGATCGCCATGGCGTTGCTGGGCTTTGAGCGCGGTGTCTCCACCCTCGGCCAGCAGATGCTGTTCCACAACGAGCTGGAGGAGATCATCCGCATCGCCCGCGCCAATGGGGCAGCGCGCGACCCGCTGCTGCGCCAGCGCATCGCCGAGGCCTGGGGCGGGCTGCGCATCCTGCGCTACAACTCGCTGCGCATGCTCTCCGGCGCCCAGGACGGCTCGCTGCGCCGCGAGGCGATGATCTACAAGCTGTGCTGGGCCGAGTGGCACGTGGCGCTGGGCAAGCTGGCGATGGACGTGCTCGGCCCCGACGCCGAACTGCTCGACGGCGCGCCCTACCAACTGGGCCGCCTGCAATCGATGTTCCTGTTCAGCCGCGCGGATTCCATCTACGGCGGCAGCAACGAAATCCAACGCAACATCATTGCCGAACGCGCGCTGGGCATGCCCCGCGAGCCGCGCGTGCGTGCCTGAGAGGTGCCTGCATGAACGTCCCGAACTACGTCCCCGGCCACGGCCTGCTGCGCGGCCGCTCGGTGCTGATCACCGCCGCCGCCGGTGCCGGCATCGGTTATTCCGCCGCCCTGCGCGCCGCCGAGGAAGGCTGCCGCGCGCTGATGATCAGCGACATCCACGAGGGCCGGTTGCACGAGGCGCGGGAGAAGATCCGTGCGGCGACGGGCCTGGAGCGGGTGCACGCGCAGGTGTGCAACGTGACCGACGAGGCCCAGGTGCGCGCCCTGGTGGAAGCCGCTGAGCGCGAGCTGGAAGGCGTCGATGTGCTGATCAACAACGCCGGCCTGGGCGGTTCGCGCCTGCTGGTGGAGATGAGCGACGAGGAATGGCAGCGGGTGCTGGATGTGACCCTCACCGGCACCATGCGCATGACCCGCGCCCTGCTGCCGAAGATGATGGAGCGCCAGCGCGGGGTGATCGTCAACAACGCCTCGGTGCTCGGCTGGCGCGCGCAGAAGGAGCAGAGCCACTACGCCGCCGCCAAGGCCGGGGTGATGGCCCTGACCCGCTGCGCGGCGGTGGAGGCGGCCGAGCATGGCATCCGCATCAACGCGGTGAGCCCGAGCATCGCCCTGCACGACTTCCTCAAGCGCTCGGCGCCCAAGGAGCTGCTCGACCAGCTCGCCGCCCGCGAGGCCTTCGGCCGTGCTGCCGAGGTGTGGGAAGTGGCCAACGTGATGATGTTCCTGGCCAGCGACTACAGCTCCTACCTGACCGGCGAAGTGCTGTCGGTCTCCAGCCAGAGGGCCTGAGCATGACCACCGTTTTTACTACCCCCGCCGAGCTGTTGCAGCGGGTGGGCGAACCCCTGGGCCACAGCGCGTGGCTCACCCTCGACCAGGCGCGCATCGACCTGTTCGCCGAGGCCACGGGCGACCACCAGTGGATCCACGTCGACCCGCAGAGTGCAGCCAAAGGCCCCTTCGGCGCCTGCATCGCCCACGGCTACCTGACCCTGGCGCTGGTGAACCTGTTCCTGCCCCAGTTGCTGGAGGTGCGTGGCATTTCCATGGGTGTGAACTACGGCTGCGACCGGGTGCGCTTCCCCAACGTGGTGCGTGTCGGCAGCCGCGTGCGCGGCCGCGCCGAGCTGGTGGCCGCCGAGGAAGTGAAGGGCGGCGTGCAGGCCACCGTGCGCGTGAGCGTCGAGATCGAAGGCGAAGAGCGCCCGGGCTGCGTGGTGGACACCATCAGCCGGTATTACGCGGCCTGACACGCCGCGTCTGTTTTCTGTGGGAGCGAATTCATTCGCGATGCAGCCCGCAGGGCTGCCCTGAAGAGCTGGGGCCGCTTCGCGCCCCTTTTCGCGAATGAATTCGCTCCCACAAAGAGCCCCATGAGCCCCATGAATTCGAGGACACCAGGATGAAAGAAGCCGTCATCGTCTCCACCGCCCGCACGCCCATCGGCAAGGCCTTCCGGGGGGCGTTCAACGACACCGAGGCGCCGGCGCTGGGCGGGCATGTGGTGCGCGAGGCGCTGCGCCGTGCGGGTGTCGATCCGGGCGAGGTGGACGATGTGATCATCGGCGCCGCCGCCCAGCAAGGCACCCAGGCGTACAACCTCGGGCGCCTCTGTGCCATGGCCGCCGGGCTGCCGTCGAGCGTGGCGGGGATGGCGGTGGAGCGGCAGTGCTCCTCGGGGTTGATGAGCATCGCCATGGCCGCCAAGAGCATCATCTGCGACGAACAGGACATCGCCGTCGCCGGTGGCCTGGAGTCCATCTCCCTGGTGCAGAACAAGCACAAGAACAGCTACCGCAACCAGTCCGAGGCGGTGCTGGCGCACGACCCGCGTGCCTATATCCCGATGATCGAGACCGCCGAGATCGTCGCCGAGCGCTACCGCATCAGCCGCGAGGCCCAGGACGACTACGCCTACCAGAGCCAGATGCGCACTGCCCAGGCGCAAGCGGCCGGGCTGTTCGACGCCGAGCTGGCCCCCCTGGCCACGCAGCGCCTGGTGCTGGACAAGGCCAGCGGCGAGAGCCGCCACGAGCCGGTGACCCTGACCCGCGACGAATGCAACCGCCCCGACACCCGCCGCGAGAGCCTCGCCGCACTGGAGCCGGTGTGGATGGGTGGGCAGTGGACGGGGCCTGGGCGCTGCATCACCGCCGGCAACGCCTCGCAGCTCTCCGACGGCGCCTCGGCCTCGGTGCTGATGAGCGCCCGGGAAGCGGCACGCCGTGGCCTGGAGCCTCTGGGCCTGTATCGCGGCCTGGCGGTGGCCGGCTGCGACGCCGACGAGATGGGCATCGGCCCGGTGTTCGCCATTCCCAAGCTGCTCAAGCGCCACGGGCTGAGCGTGGACCACATCGGTCTGTGGGAGCTGAACGAGGCCTTCGCCTGCCAGGTGCTGCATTGCCGTGATGCCCTGGGCATCCCGGACGAGCGCCTGAACGTCAACGGCGGCGCCATCGCCATCGGCCACCCGTTCGGCATGTCCGGCGCGCGCATGGTGGGCCATGCGCTGATCGAGGGCCGGCGCCGTGGCGTGCGCTACGTGGTGGTGAGCATGTGCATCGGTGGTGGCATGGGGGCCGCCGCCCTTTTCGAAACCCTGTGAGGAACGACCCATGATCAGCCCGCAGCAGATTCAACAGACCCTGGCGCGTTACATCGAACTGGTGGACGCCTGCGACATCGACGGCATCGTCGCGCTCTACGCCGCCGATGCCACGGTGGAGGACCCGGTGGGCAGCCCGCTGCACCAGGGGCGCGAGGCCATCGGGCGCTTCTACCGCGAGGGCCTGGGCCGCGCCAACGCCCGCGCGCGGCAGACCGGGCCGGTGGCCGCCACCCACGTCGGCAGCGGGGCGATTCCCTTCTGCGTGGACCTGGAGTGGAACGGCGGGCCCTGCTCGATCCAGGTGATCGACGTGATGGAGTTCGACGCCGACGGGCTGATCCGCTCCATGAAGGCCTACTGGGGCGAGGCCAACTTCGTGCCGAGGGATGTGTCATGAGCCTGGAGGCACGCCTCGCCCGGCTGGAGGCGCTGGAGGCCATCCGCCTGCTCAAGCACCGCTACCTCAACGCCTGCGACCTGAAGCAGGTGGAGGTGATCCGCGACTGCTTCGCCGAGGGCGCCATCAGCATCGACTACGGCCCGGTGGGCACCTTCACCGACCGTGACCGCTTCGTCGCGCTGTACCGCGAGATGGCCTGCCACGAGCGGGTGATCGACCTGCACCACGGCGCCAACCCGGAGATCGAACTGCTCGGCGAGGATGAAGCGGTGGGGCGCTGGGCGCTCTACTACTTCAACCTCGATGGCGAGACCGGCGCCACCCGGCAGCTGGGTGGGCTTTATGAGGACCGCTACCGGTGCATCGATGGGGCGTGGAAGATCGTCGAGACGGTGTTCCGGGCGCATTCGATGGTGGAGTCCGTGGCTCCGGGTTGATGGGGCTCAATTCACCCCCGCCGCATCGAGAAACGCCGGCCGCTCCCCGCCGCCATGCACGCAGAGATCCGCGCCGCTCACGTAGCTGGCCAGCCTCGATGCGAGGTACAGGCAGGTGTCGCCGATGTCCTCCGGGGTGGCCATGCGCTGCAGGGGAATGCCCGCCGCGACCCGCGCCACGCCTGCGGCATCGCCGTAGTGCAGCTCCGCCTGTTCGGTGAGGATCAACCCGGCGGTCACCGCGTTGACCCGCACCTTGGGCGCCCATTCCACCGCCAGCGAGCGGGTGAGGTTGAGCAGCCCGGCCTTGGCCGCGCCATAGGCGGCGGTGCCGGGGGAGGGGCGGGTGGCGCTGACGCTGCAGATGTTGATGATGGCGCCGCCTTCGGCCTGGCCCTGCATCACCTGGTTGGCCAGTTGGCAGAGGTTCAGCGGGGCCAGCAGGTTCAAGCGCAGGATGGATTCGGAGAAGCGCGGCGAGGCCGTGGCCGCCTCCGCATGGGGCGCGCCGCCGGCGTTGTTCACCAGCACATCCAGCCGGCCGAAGCGCTCCACCGTGCCCGTCACCAGGGCCTGCAACTGCTCGATGTCACGTACGTCGCAGGGGATGAACTGCGCGCTGCGCCCCTGGTGTGTCGGCAGGTTTTCCGGCTGCTGCCGCCCGCAGATCACCACCTCCGCCCCCTGTTGCAGGAAGCGCAGGCTGATCCCCCGCCCCACGCCCTTGCCACCCCCCGTGACCAGTACCACCTTGCCGGTGAGGTCCAGTGCATCGCCCATTGCCGCGTCCTCTTCATTTATAGGTGCGCGCAGGCTAGGCCTTGCCCGCCCCGCCGCCCACGTCCGAGGGGACTAGGTGCGTGATGAACCTGTAGGGGCGAATTCATTCGCCCAAGGGCGGCGGAGCCGCCCCGGCTAGGCCCGTTGGGCAGACCTGCGGTCTGCTTGGCGAATGAATTCGCCCCTACATGGATGTGCCAGAGCCTGTGGATAGTCGCGGTGCGGTAATCCGATGGTGGATGAGAAGAGCGTCATCCCCCCTACGCGGTGACCACCTTCGATGCGTTGTGGATGACGCCGTGCAAGTGCTTGACCCCGGTGTGATGCGCTTCGTGCCTCAGCGCATCCTACGACCGAGCCGGTAGAACCGGTGGCACCCGTAGGATGGGCTGAGCTGTGCGAAGCCCATCGCGCCCTGGCACGCAATTGCCGGCGAGCGCCGTAGGGTGGATCACGCTTCACCGATCCACCATTCGTGGCCATGCCGAACGCCATTGGTGGATGGAAAAAGCGCCATCCACCCTTGTATCTCGACTACTGCCCCACCCCAGGGGCATAGTCCCCGACTGATCATCGGGGGAGGGGCGCGAAGCGGCCCAGGGAAGCCCGAAGGGCAGACCTGCGGTCTGCATCGCGAATGAATTCGCTTGTATGTCCTAGGGTGAGACCTGTCGGGGGCGGAGGGACTGAATTCGCTTCTCCCACAGTGGGGGCGGGGTAGCGCGATGTGGGCCTGTAGGGGCGAATTCATTCGCCCAAGGGGGGCGGAGCCACCCCAGTGGCGCCGCCGTCCTGCTAGTCCTCTCGGACGATGTTGTCCGCCGGGGTGCGCCGAATAATCCCGGGACGACAACCAACCGAGGAGAGTCCCATGGGCGCGCTACCGCAAGGGCGATTCGCCACGCTGCCGGATGGCCTGCGACTGCACTACCTGGACGTGGGCAAGGGTGAGCCGGTGGTGTTCATCCATGGCAGCGGCCCCGGGGCCAGTGGCCACAGCAACTTCAAGCAGAACTACCCGGTGTTCGCCGAGGCCGGCTACCGGGTGATCGTCCCGGACCTGCCCGGCTACGGCGCCTCGGACAAGCCTGAGACCGTCTACAGCCTGGACTTCTTCGTCGCTGCCCTGCGCGGCCTGCTGGACGCCCTGGATATCCAGCGCTGCGTGCTGGTGGGCAACTCCCTGGGCGGTGCCATCGCCATCCAGCTGGCGCTGGACGAGCCCCGGCGCGTCAGCCGCCTGGTGCTGATGGCACCCGGCGGGCTGATGGAGAAGGAGCAGTACTACCTGCAGATGGAAGGCATCCAGAAGATGGGCGCGGCCTTCGCCAACGGCGAGCTGAACGATGCCGCCGGCATGCGCCGCCTGCTCGGCCTGCAGTTGTTCGACCCGGCGCTGATCAGCGACGAGACGGTCGAGGAGCGCGTGGCCGTGGTGCAGCAGCAACCGCGCTGCGTGCTCAGCACGATGCAGGTGCCGAACCTCACCGAGCGGCTGGCTGAGCTGGCCTGCCCGATCCTCGGCTTCTGGGGCATGAACGACAGGTTCTGCCCGGTATCCGGCGCGCAGACGATGATGGAGCGCTGCCGCGCCATCCGCTTCGTGCTGCTCAGCGAGTGCGGGCACTGGGTGATGGTGGAGCACCGCGCGCTGTTCAACCGCACCTGCCTGGACTTCCTCGCGGAGGGCCGGCCATGAGCGAGGTGCTGCAGCGGCTGCACGGCGAGGCGCTGTACCAGGCGCTGGTCGGCGGCCGCACCCTGGAGCCGCTGACCCAGCGCTGGCCGGAGATCACCCTCGACGACGCCTACCGCGTGTCCCTCTACGGCATGGAGCGGCGCGTGGCAGCCGGTGATGTGGTGGTGGGCAAGAAGATCGGCGTCACCTCCGAGGCGGTGCAGCGCATGCTCGACGTGCACCAGCCGGACTTCGGCTTCATCACCCGCGACATGGCCTTCGAGGACGGCGCGCAGATCTCCCTCTCCGCCAACCGCCTGATCCAGCCGCGCGCCGAGGGCGAGATCGCCTTCCGCCTCCGGCATGACCTGCAGGGCCCGGGCGTTACCGAGCAGGACGTGCTGGCCGCCACCGAGTACGTGATGCCGTGCTTCGAGATCGTCGACTCGCGCATCCACGACTGGAAGATCCGCATCCAGGACACGGTGGCCGACAACGCCTCCTGCGGCGTGTTCGTGCTCGGCCGCGAGCAGGTGGACCCGCGTGAGCTGGACCTGCCCAACCTGCACATGCGGGTGTTCAAGAACGGTGTGCAGATCAGCGAGGGCCTGGGCTCGGCGGTGCAGGGCAACCCGCTGACGGCGGTGGCCTGGCTGGCCAACACCCTCGGCGCGCTGGGCATTCCCTTCAAGGCGGGCGAGATCATCCTCTCCGGCTCGCTGGTGCCGCTGGAACCGGCCCACGCCGGTGACGATTTCTCACTGACCATCGACGGCCTGGGCAGCGCCCGGGTGTCCTTCTGCGACTGACCGGGGCACGAACATGAACAGGAAACTCAAGGCGGCCATCATCGGGCCGGGCAATATCGGCACCGACCTGCTGATCAAGATGCGTCGCTCCGACTGGATCGAGCCGGTGTGGATGGTGGGCGTCGACCCGACCTCCGAAGGCCTGAAGCGCGCCGCCGAATTCGGCCTGAAGACCACCGCCGACGGCGTCGACGGCCTGCTGCCGCATGTGCTGGACGACGACATCCGCATCGCCTTCGATGCCACCTCGGCCTATGTGCACGCGGAGAACAGCCGCAAGCTCAACGAGCTGGGGGTGATCATGATCGACCTCACCCCGGCGGCCATCGGGCCCTACTGCGTGCCGCCGGTGAACCTGCGCGAGCACGCGGCCAGGCTGGCGATGAACGTCAACATGGTCACCTGCGGCGGCCAGGCCACCATCCCCATGGTGGCGGCGGTGTCGCGGGTGCAGCCGGTGGAGTACGGCGAGATCGTCGCCACCGTGTCGTCCGGCTCGGTGGGGCCGGGCACCCGGCAGAACATCGACGAATTCACCCGCACCACCGCCGGCGCGGTGGAGAAGATCGGCGGGGCGAAGCGCGGCAAGGCGATCATCGTCATCAACCCGGCCGAGCCGCCGCTGATGATGCGCGACACCATCCACTGCCTCACCGAGGGCGAGCCTGACCAGGCGGCGATCCGCGCCTCGGTGCTGGAGATGGTGCGCGAGGTGCAGCGCTACGTGCCGGGCTACAAGCTGGTCAACGGCCCGGTGTTCGATGGTCGCCAGGTCTCGGTGTTCATCGAGGTGGAGGGGCTGGGCGACTTCCTGCCAAAGTCCGCCGGCAACCTGGACATCATGACCGCCGCCGGCCTGCGCACCGCCGAGATGTTCGCCGAAGAGGCCCACAAGGGCGCCCTGAAACTACCCGCTCGCTGATTGGAGAACCCCATGAACCTGCAAGGTAAGCACGTGCGCCTGCACGACATGAGCCTGCGCGACGGCATGCACGCCAAGCGCCACCAGATCAGCCTGGACGAGATGGTGGCGGTGGCCACCGGGCTCGACGCCGCCGGCGTGCCGCTGATCGAGATCACCCACGGCGACGGCCTGGGCGGCAGCTCGCTGAACTATGGCTTCCCGGCCCATTCGGACGAGGCGTACTTCGACGCGGTGATCCCAAAACTCAAGCAGGCCAAGGTCTCCGCGCTGCTGCTGCCGGGCATCGGCACGGTGGAGCACCTGAAGATGGCCCACGGCTGCGGCGTCTCCACCATCCGCGTGGCGACCCATTGCACCGAGGCGGATGTCTCCGGCCAGCACATCGGCATGGCGGCGAAGATGGGCCTGGACACCGTGGGCTTCCTGATGATGGCGCACATGGTCAGCGCCGAAAAACTGCTGGAGCAGGCGCGGCTGATGCAGGGTTACGGCGCCAACTGCATCTACTGCACCGATTCGGCCGGCTACATGCTGCCCGATGAGGTGAGCGAGAAGATCGGCGTGCTGCGCGACGGGTTGGACAAGGGCACGGAGGTGGGCTTCCACGGCCACCACAACATGGGCATGGCCATCGCCAACTCCCTGGCCGCCATCGAGGCCGGTGCCGCGCGCATCGACGGCTCGGTGGCCGGGCTGGGTGCGGGGGCGGGCAACACGCCGCTGGAGGTGTTCGTCGCGGTGCTGGAGCGCATGAGTGTGAACACCGGCATCGACCTCTACCGGATCATGGACGTGGCCGAGGACCTGGTGGTGCCGATGATGGACCAGCCCATCCGTGTCGACCGCGATGCGCTGACCCTGGGCTATGCCGGCGTGTACAGCTCGTTCCTGCTGTTCGCCAAGCGCGCCGAGCAGAAGTACGGCATCCAGGCCCGCGAGCTGCTGGTGGAGCTGGGCCGGCGCGGCACCGTGGGCGGGCAGGAAGACATGATCGAGGACCTGGCCCTGACCCTCTCCCGCCAACGCGGCGTACTCCCCACCTGACGTAGCCCGGGCTTCAGCCCGGGAAGGGCGGTTCGAACACCGCCCTTATCCTCACCTTTCGCTGAGAGCTGTTTCATAAAGTCAGCTGATTGATGAGGGAGGGGCTTCTGGTGTGTCCCTGCCGATCTAGCAGCTATTTGAATCGAGCCGTAAGGTGCCCCGGTGCCTTCATCCCCTAAATGCGCTGAAGCACATGCTTGCTGCTCTTTGAGCCTCCATTTGCGGTCGTCAGTGTGAGCGTGTCTTTAGATAGAGAAAGCTGCAGGCCTAGTTGCAGTTCCGGATCCTCGAATGAGATATCCGTAGGAGTCTGAAGGCTCCCGCCTAGACGTATTACGTTGGGAAGACCCAATAGGGCATATAGCTCAACAGATTCGCCCGAAGCCCCTACAACCCCTGAAAGCTGCAGTTTGTCTCCGATGTGCAACTCAATAACTTGCCCATAACCCAAGCGCCTAACCTGCAGTGATGCTTTACCGTCGTGCGATTGGTATGCCCCCACCAAGCGCTGCATGAATTCAAGGGCGGGAATACGAGTGATCATATTGGCTGCCTGGGATTGACGTTAAAGGGCGTGACCAGAGCTTTGTTGCAAGGATTGCAGGCTGCATTTCTGAGTTCTTCCCCTTGATAGGTTCTAGAACCGAGGCTGCAAAAAGTAACCGAGCAGACGAACCAATGTCATCGCGTAAGCGAGGGTGCCTCAAGGGCACTTAGGTCGTTCTCTCTGTTCAGTCCCCAACAACCACGCTGTTCGTTTTTGTCTGAGCCAGCATCCAAGGATCATTGCCAATGTCGTCCAGCGACTTCGTAGGCGGGTATGGCGGATGCCATGGCTAGCGCGTTAATGAGCAACAGCGCCCCAGCCACCCCCCGATTCCCCACCACTGATCCGAAAACCGCCCCTGGCCCGAACCCAAGCCCTGGAGCGGTTGCCCAACGGACGTATCATCGGCATCCATCCCTCAGCGAGGTACGGCCATGAAGCTCTTTCGTTGTGCGCTGCTGGCCCTGGTGGCGAGCGGTGCGATCCCCGCGCTGGCCGCCGAACCGAGCGGGCAGCAGACCATCCGCGTCATCCCCAAGACCTACGTCAGCCCCGGCGCCAGCGGCAGTGTGGACACCTACGAACGCAGCGAGCGCTACAACGTCTATGGCGGGCAGCCCGTGCCCCAGGGCACCACGCGCTACAGCACCGGGAGCGGCAGCCAGGTGATCCAGCAGCAGGGCGGGATTCGCCAGAGCACGGAGTACCCCAACGGGGTGATCATCGAGCGGACGCCGGGGCAGGGGAGTTACCAGTACCAGCAGCGCTGACGGGGGCGTTTGCGAGCTGAGAGTTTTCTTTCAGAAAGCGATGAAAGTGACTGAAGGAATTGGCCTTCGGGGATCTATAATGTGCGCCAGTTCGCACAGGCGATCTTCATCCCACTCTTCATCCGGTAGCCTCCCGTGAAAATCCGAACCGCTCTGCTCAAGGCCCTGTTCTTCTGCACCAGCCTGGCCATCGCCGCCCCCCTCGAAGCCCAGGCGGCCACCCCGCTCCGCGACCCCGCCCAGCTGCAGCTCGCCTCCGGCAGCGCCATGCTGGTGGACCTCGCCACCGGCAAGCTGATCTACGCCAACAACCCCGACCTGGTGGTGCCCATCGCCTCGGTGACCAAGCTGATGACCGCCCTGGTGGTGCTCGAAGCCAAGCAGCCGCTGGACGAGATCATCAGCGTCGACATCAGCCAGACCAAGGAAATGAAGGGCGTCTATTCGCGGGTGCGCGTGGGCAGCCTGGTGAGCCGTCGCGACATGCTGCTGATGGCGCTGATGTCTTCCGAGAACCGCGCGGCGGCGAGCCTCGCCCACCACTACCCGGGCGGCTACGGCGCCTTCATCGCGGCGATGAACGCCAAGGCCCGCGCCCTGGGCATGAAGCACACCCGTTATGTGGAGCCCACCGGGCTGTCGCTGAACAACGTCTCCACCGCCCGCGACCTGGTCCAGCTGCTGCTGGAAAGCCGCAAGTACCCGCTGCTGAGCCAGATGAGCACCACCAAGGAAAAGACCATCACCTTCGTCAAGCCGCGCTACAGCCTGGGCTTCAGCAATACCAACCACCTGACCCGCAAGAGCGACTGGGACATCGAGCTGACCAAGACCGGCTTCACCGACGAGGCCGGCCACTGCCTGGTGATGCGCACCCGCATGGGCAACCAGCGGGTCGCCATGGTGCTGCTGGACGCCTTCGGCAAGTACACCCACTTCGCCGACGCCACGCGCATGCGTCGCTGGGTCGAGACCGGCAAGGGCGGCCCGATCCCCGAGGCGGCCAAGGCCTATCGCCAGCAGAAGGACGCGGCCCGTCGCCAGCAGATGGTCGCCTCGCCCAACTGAATCAGGCGCGCCAGTCCTCTTCGCTACGGTCTTCCTTCAGGCCGTAGCGAATGTACAGCCGTACACCCAGGTGCAGGCCCACGGCCAGCAGCACCCATCCCCACCCGCCCAGCGACAACCCTTCCATGACGGCCTCCTGACGAAACGGCCTACAGCCTAGCCGGTAGGCGTCGGCAGGGCTACGCGGCAGGGGACCGGTGATAGCGGTTTCGGGACGCAATATCTCGAAGCACTCCGCCTGCGCGGCACGCGGAGGACTGGCGTTAGAGTGCGCCCCATCGTCCATTGCGACCTTGGAGGCCCACCATGAACACCCGTGGATTGCTCGACCAATTGCTCAAGTCCGGCCAGGACCTGCTGCAGAAGAAGGCCGGCGGCAAACCGTCCGGCATCGGCGGCGGCCAGCTCGGCAGCCTGCTCGGTGGCGCGGGCGGTGGTGCCCTGGCTGCCGGTGCGCTGGGCCTGCTGCTGGGCAACAAGAGTGCGCGCAAGCTCGGCGGCAAGGCGCTGACCTACGGCGGGCTCGCCGCCCTGGGTGTGCTGGCCTACAAGGCCTACAGCAACTGGCAGGCCAACCAGCCCACTGCGCCCCAGGGCGAGCCCCGCACCCTCGATCGCCTGCCGGCGCCCCAGGCCGAGCAGCACAGCCAGGCCATCCTCAAGGCCCTGGTGGCGGCGGCCAAGGCCGACGGCCATGTGGACGCCCGCGAGCGGCAACTGATCGAGAGCGAACTGGCCCGCCTGACCGACGACCCCAGCCTGCGCGGCTGGCTGGAAACGGAGCTGAACAAGCCGCTGGACCCGTCCGAAGTGGCCCGCGCGGCCACCACCCCGGAGATGGCGGCCGAGATGTACCTGGCCAGCGTGCTGATGGTGGACGAGGAGCACTTCATGGAGCGCGCCTACCTGGACGAACTGGCGCGGCAGATGCGCCTGGAACCGGGGCTCAAGGCGGAGCTGGAAGCCCAGGTGCGGGACGCCCAGGTCAGTTGACGGCGGGGCCTGCGGCGATGTGCACCGCTTCGTCTTCGTCATGCAGGAAGGCCCGGTTGCGGCCTTCCCGCTTGGCCCGGTAGAGCGCCTGGTCGGCGCGTTCCATCACCTCTTCCAGGCGATCCCCGTCCCGGGGCCACAGGGCCCCGCCGATGCTGCAGCCGATGCCCAGGGTGCGCCCCTCCAGCAGCATCGGCTCACCCAGCACCTGCAGCGCCCGCTGGGCGACCCGGCTGATGTGGCTCAGGCCGTCGTCCTGCTGCAGCTGCAGCACCATCAGGAACTCATCCCCGCCCAGGCGCGCCACCAGGTCCCCGTCCCGCAGGCAGCCGCGCATCCGCTGGGCGGCCTCGCGCAGCACCAGGTCGCCGACGGCGTGGCCGTGGGTGTCGTTGATCGGTTTGAACCCATCCAGGTCCAGGTAGAGCAGCCCCAGCGCGCCGCCGGCCACGTGGCAGCGTTGCTGCAGCCGGGGCAGGTGCTTCTCCAGTGCGGCGCGGTTCGGCAGGCCGGTGAGCGGGTCGTGATGGGCCTTGTTCTCCAGCAGGCCGAGGGTGAGCTGCTGCTGGGTGAGGCTTTCCACCAGGTGGGCGATGGATTTGCTCAGCGTGCGGATCTCCCGGGTGCCGGTGCCGGAGGGGATGACGGCGATTTCCCCGGCGCTGAGGCGGTCCGCCGCGTCGGCGATGTGCTGCAGCGAGCGCGTCACCCGGGCCGCCAGCACCCAGCCGAGAACGGCGAAGAAGATCGCCAGCGCGCCGCCCCAGAGGTAGATCTCCCGCTGCAGGGCATGGGCGGGGGCGAAGGCTTCTTCTTCCGCCTGGCGGGTGACCACGATCCAGCCGAGGCCGGGGTAGTCGCGGTAGCCGTGGCTGGGGGCGAAGCCGGTGAGGTAGCGGCGGCCGTCCGGCCAGCGCTGCACGCTCCAGAAGCTCTTGCGCGCGTTGATGCTGGCCAGGGCCGGCAGCTCCAGCTTCTGACCGATGCTGCTCGCCGGGCCCAGCAGCACGCTGTGGTCGCTGCTGAGGATGAAGAACTCCACCCGGCGGTGGACCTGCATGGGCTCGATCAGCGCGCGGCGCACCTCGTCGGCCCAGGACCAGGACAGGTGCGAGGCGAGCACGCCAACGGTGCGTCCGTCCTGCCCCTTCACCGGCAGGGCGATGTCGACGAACTTCATCGCCTCCCCGGTGGGGTTGGGCAGCAGCTTGGCCAGCAGCACGGCCTCGTGCACGTCACCGATGAAGCGGCCCTGGATGCCGCGCTGGTAGACCGGCCGCTGGGCGATGTTCACCCCTTCCAGCACGCCGTTGCTGGAGGCCAGGACCAGGCCGCCGGGGTCGGTGAAGCCGATCCAGGCGATGTCCGGCAGCTCGTGCTGCAGGCTGTCCAGCAGGGCGCGGACCTGGCGGATGTCGTCCGGCTGGCGGAGGGCCTGCAACTCGCTGATGACCTGCAGCAGGCGGGCGCGGTTGTCCATGTCGCGGTCCAGCCGGTCGACCATCTGGAACGACAGCTCCGCCAGTCCCTGGCCGAATTCCTCGCCCATGCGCTCGCCGGAGCGCTGGCCGATCAGCGTGCCGAGCAGCCAGCTCAGGGCACACACCAGCAGGGCGACGGACAGGGCGATGCGGCTACGCAGGCTGTGGGGGCGACGCATGGGGAGGATCTCCGGGCGATGACTGCGGGCGAGCCGGCCGGTAAAGCATAGTCCGCTCCGTTTTGGCTCGGCCGCATAAAACCACAGAAACACCACACACCCTGCACGAAGCCTCCACGGGCGCGGGCGAGGCTGGGCTTCCGATACACGCAAGGAGCCACGTCCCATGTCCCGCCCTGTCCCCCTCCCGCGCCGCCGCTGGTGGAGCCTGTTGTTGTTGCTGGTGCCGATGACCGTCCTGGCCGACGCGCCGCAGCCCGCCCCGGAAGGGCCCTATTTCGTGGTGGAGAACGCCGAGCCCGGTGTCGACGGCCTGCCGCTCAAGGCCACCGAGGTGAAGGCGCGGGTGCTGGGGGTGATCGCCGACGTCAGCGTCACCCAGCATTACCGCAACGAAGGCAGCCGGGCGCTGGAGGCGCGCTACGTGTTCCCCGGCTCGACCCGGGCGGCGGTGCACGGCATGACCGTGCGCATCGGCCAGCGGGTGATCGAGGCGCGTATCGAGGAGAAGGGCAAGGCCCGCGAGGACTACGAGGCGGCCAAGGTGGCTGGGCAGACCGCGGCCTTGCTGGAGCAGCAGCGCAGCAACGTGTTCGAGATGAATGTCGCCAACATCCTCCCCGGCGATGCGGTGGATGTGGAGCTGCGCTACACCGAGCTGCTGGTCCCCCGCGATGGGCTCTATTCCTTCGTCTTCCCTACCGTGGTCGGCCCGCGCTACACCGGCCGGCCGGGGGGCGCCGTCGAGCCCTGGACGGCCACCGCGCACCTGCCGGAAGGCGAGCCGGGAACCGCCGGGTTCAGCCTGGACGTGGACCTGCAGGCCCCGGCGGACATCGCCGAGCTGGCCTCGCCCAGCCACCGCATCCTGCGCCAGGGGCAGGATGCCCGGCATGTGCGGGTGAGCCTGGACCCGGCCGGCGGCGCGGCGGCCAACCGTGACTTCGTGCTGGACTACCGCCTGGGTGGCGAGGGCTTCCAGAGCGGGGTGCTGCTCAGCGAAGGGGCCGAGGAAAACTTCTTCCTGGCCATGGTGGCGCCGCCCCGGCGCGTGCCCAGCGAGGCGGTGGTGCCCCGTGAATACGTGTTCGTGGTGGACATTTCCGGCTCCATGCACGGCTTCCCCCTGGACACCGCCAAGCACCTGCTGCGCCGGCTGATCGGTGGCCTGCGCCCGCAGGACCGCTTCAACGTGCTGCTGTTCTCCGGCAGTGCCAGCCTGCTGGCGCCGCAGTCGATCCCTGCGGATGCCGAGCACATCCAGCAGGCCCTGGGGCTGCTGGACACCGAGATGGGCAGTGGCGGCACCGAGTTGCTGCCGGCCCTGCGTCAGGCCCTGGCGATGCCGGCGGAGGCGGGGCGCTCGCGCTCCTTCATCGTGGTCACCGACGGTTTCGTGGACGTGGAAAGCGAGGCCTACGCGCTGGTGCGCGGCAACCTGGGCAAGGCCAACCTGTTCGCCTTCGGCATCGGCAGCTCGGTGAACCGCGAGCTGATCGAGGGGCTGGCCCGTGCCGGCCAGGGCGAACCCTTCGTGGTGCTGGACGCTGCGCAGGCCGACGCCCAGGCCGAGCGCCTGCAGCGGATGATCGAGTCGCCGGTGCTGGTGCGCCCCAAGCTGACCTTCGACGGGCTGGACACCTATGACGTGGAGCCCCTGGAGCTGCCGGACCTGTTCGCCGAGCGGCCGCTGGTGGTGTTCGGCAAGTGGCGCGGCGAGCGCCGGGGCTTCCTCCGCGCCCAGGGCCTGACCAGCCGGGGCACCTGGCATGCCGAGGCGCCGCTGCTGGCCGGGCAGGCCGTGGAGGGCAGCGCCCTGGCGCACCTCTGGGCCCGCCAGCGCATCGCCTCGCTGATGGACCAGGAGGCCATCGAAGGTGGCTACGCCTACAACTACAGCCAGCAGATCCTCGACCTCGGCCTCAAGTACAGCCTGCTGACGCCCTACACCTCCTTCGTCGCGGTGGATGAGCAGGTGCGCAACCCGGCGCCGCAGGACGCGGCGGAAGTCGACCAGCCGCTGCCCCTGCCCCAGGGCGTCAGCGCCCAGGCCGTGGGCGGCAACGTCAGCGGGCCGATGGTGCCGGGCACGCCGGAGCCGGCGACCTGGGCGCTGCTGCTGGTGGGCCTGCTGGGCCTGGGATGGGCATTGCGCCGTCAGCGGGGCCAGGCGTGACCCGCGCGCTGCCCACCTGGGCCTGGCTGGCCCTGCCGGCCCTGGCGCTGTGGCCGGTGTGGCGCTGGGCCGTTGCCCGCATGGGTGATGGCTCGGACGACCCCTGGGGCGCGGTGGCGCTGGTGGTGCTGCTGGCCTGCCTGTGGCGTGACCGCCACGTGCTGCTGGCGGCGCCGCGCCTGCCCGGGCTGCTCGCCTCCCTGGGGCTGACGGCAGCCGCGCTGCTGGTGCCGGGCGTGCCGGCCCTGGGGCGCGGGTTGCTGGCGGTGCTGGCAGTGCTGGTGATGGTCTTCGCCCTGCGTCGGCCCGGCCAGCCGCTGCTGGCCTGGCTGGGGCTGGGGGTGCTGGCGCTGCCGATCCTGGCGTCGCTGCAGTTCTTCATCGGCTACCCGCTGCGGGTGATCACCGCCGAGGCCAGCCTCTGGGCCTTGCGCGGGTTGGGCTTCGCCGTCACGCGCCAGGGCAGTGCGCTGGAGGTGGGCGGCCAGCTGGTGATGGTCGACGCGCCCTGTTCCGGCGTGCAGATGGCCTGGGCCGCCTACTTCGTGGCCTTCACCGCCGCCGCCTGGCTGCGGGTGGCGGATGCCCGGCTGCTGCGCCGGCTGCCCTGGCTCAGCCTGCTGATCCTCGGGGCCAATGCGCTGCGCAATACGCTGCTGGTGCTGCAGGAGGCCGGGCATTGGCAGGGGCCGGCCTGGCTCCATGAGGGCATCGGGCTGGCGGTGTTCGCCGCGCTCTGCGGGCTGGTGCTGCGCCTGGTGGTGGGGTTGCCGGCCCAGCCGGCGAACCGGTCGGATGGCCTGCCCGGCGCAGGGCGCCCGTGGCCCTGGGGCGTGCTCTTCGTCGGCCTGGCGGCGTACAGCCTGGTGCCGGGCGCGGGCGGGGAGGGTGCGCGCCCGGCCGGTTTCGTCGAGTGGCCGAGCACCTTCGAGGGGCAGGCATTGCGCCCGCTGGCGCTGACGGCGGTGGAGCGGCGCTTTGCCGAGGACTTCCCCGGCCGCCTGGCGCGCTTCGCCGCCGGCCCGCGCACCCTGGTGCTGCGCCAGGTGCAGGTGCCGACCCGCAAGCTGCACCCGGCGGCGGACTGCTACCGCGCCCTGGGCTTTCGCATCAGTGCCATCGCCTTGCACCGTCGGGCCAGCGGCGAGGGCCTGCAGCGCTGCTTCCTGGCCAGCGCCGCCTCCGGTCGGCTGCGGGTGTGCGAATACATCGAGGACGCGGCCGGACGGAGCTTCAGCGACACCTCCGCCTGGTACTGGTCGGCCCTGGCCGGCACCTCCCCGGGGCCCTGGCGGGCGGTCACCGTGGCCGAGGCGGCGGGCCTGTAAACGGTCATCGGCGCAGGCTGCCCGAGGCGAATCGACTCGGGTATACTCGCCGGCTTTTCCGAAAGTTTTGCCAGTGAGAGCTTCCCGCCATGGAAATCAACCCGATCCTGAACAGCATCAAGGACCTCTCCGAACGTACCCAGGCCATTCGGGGGTATCTTTGACTACGATCAGAAGCATGATCGTCTCGTCGAAGTAAACCGCGAACTCGAAGACCCCAACGTCTGGAACAACCCCGAATACGCTCAGAACCTGGGCCGCGAACGCTCCATGCTGGCGCAGGTGGTCGAGACCCTCGACGAACTCACCAGCGGCCTGGCCGACTCCAGCGACCTGCTGGACATGGCGGTCGAGGAGAACGACGAAGGCGCCGTGAATGACGTCGCCACCGAAGTCGAGCGCCTGCGCGAGATCCTCGAGAAGCTGGAGTTCCGCCGCATGTTCAGCGGCGAGATGGACCCCAACAACGCCTACCTCGACATCCAGGCCGGTTCCGGCGGCACCGAGGCCCAGGACTGGGCCAACATGCTGCTGCGCATGTACCTGCGCTGGGCCGACAAGAACGGCTTCGCCGCCGAGATCGTCGAACTGTCCGAAGGCGAAGTCGCCGGCATCAAGGGCGCCACCGTGCACATCAAGGGCGAATACGCCTTCGGTTGGCTGCGCACCGAGATCGGCGTGCACCGCCTGGTGCGCAAGAGCCCGTTCGACTCCGGCAACCGTCGTCACACCTCGTTCACCGCGGTGTTCGTCTCCCCGGAGATCGACGACAACATCGAGATCGAGATCAACCCGTCCGACCTGCGCATCGACACCTACCGCTCCTCCGGTGCCGGTGGCCAGCACGTGAACACCACCGACTCCGCGGTGCGGATCACCCACGTGCCCACCAACACCGTGGTGGCGTGCCAGAACGAACGCTCCCAGCACGCCAACAAGGACACCGCCATGAAGATGCTGCGGGCCAAGTTGTACGAGCTGGAGATGCAGAAGCGCAACGCCGCCTCCCAGGCCCTGGAGGACACCAAGTCCGACATCGGCTGGGGGCACCAGATCCGCTCCTACGTCCTCGACCAGTCGCGGATCAAGGACCTGCGCACCGGCGTCGAGCGCAGCGACTGCGACAAGGTGCTGGATGGGGATCTGAACGAGTACCTCGAGGCCAGCCTCAAGCAAGGGCTGTAACGCCGCCGCGCCCGGCCAGCCCGCCTCAAGCAGCGGCTGGCCTGCGCCCGCCAGGCTTTGCTGCCGCTGTTATGCAATCCGTTTCCACAGGCAAGAGCGCCTAATCAGGAACCACCGAAGACCATGAGCGACCAACAACCCGACCAGCACGAACTGCAACAGGAAGAGAACAAGCTGATCGCCCAGCGCAAGGAAAAGCTTGCTGCCGTGCGTGAAGCCAAGGCCATCGCCTTCCCGAACGACTTCCGCCGCGACGCCTACTTCGCGGACCTGCAGAAACAGTACGCGGACAAGACCAAGGAAGAGCTGGAAGCTGCAGCCATCCCGGTCAAGGTCGCCGGTCGCATCATGCTCAACCGCGGCTCCTTCATCGTCCTGCAGGACAGCAGCGCTCGCCTGCAGGTCTACGTGAACCGCAAGACCCTGCCGGAAGAGACCCTGGCCGAGATCAAGACCTGGGACCTGGGCGACATCATCGGCGCCGAAGGCACCCTGGCCCGTTCCGGCAAGGGCGACCTGTACGTCGACATGACCAGCGTGCGCCTGCTGACCAAGTCCCTGCGCCCGCTGCCGGACAAGCACCACGGCCTGACCGACACCGAGCAGCGCTACCGCCAGCGCTACGTCGACCTGATCGTCAACGAGGAAACCCGCCACACCTTCCGCGTGCGCTCCCAGGTCATCGCCCACATCCGCCGCTTCCTCAGCGAGCGCGGTTTCCTCGAAGTGGAAACCCCGATGCTGCAGACCATCCCCGGCGGCGCGGCGGCCAAGCCCTTCGCGACCCACCACAACGCCCTGGACATGCCGATGTTCCTGCGTATCGCGCCTGAGCTGTACCTCAAGCGCCTGGTGGTCGGTGGCTTCGAGAAGGTCTTCGAGATCAACCGCAACTTCCGTAACGAAGGCGTCTCGACCCGGCACAACCCCGAGTTCACCATGCTCGAGTTCTACCAGGCCTACGCCGACTACGAAGACAACATGGACCTGACCGAGGAGCTGTTCCGCGAGCTGGCCCAGGCCGTGCTCGGCAGCACCGACGTGCCCTACGGCGACAAGGTCTTCCACTTCGGCGAGCCCTTCGCCCGCCTGTCGGTGTTCGACGCCATCCTCAAGTACAACCCGGACATCACCGCCGCCGACCTCAACGACGTCGAGAAGGCCCGCGCCATCGCCAAGAAGGCCGGCGCCAAGGTCCTCGGCCACGAAGGCCTGGGCAAGCTGCAGGTGATGATTTTCGAGGAGCTGGTGGAGAGCAAGCTGGAGCAGCCGCACTTCATCACCCAGTACCCCTTCGAGGTCTCCCCGCTGGCCCGCCGCAACGACCAGGACCCGAGCGTCACCGACCGCTTCGAGCTGTTCATCGGTGGCCGCGAGATCGCCAACGCCTACTCCGAGCTGAACGACGCCGAAGACCAGGCCGAGCGCTTCATGCTGCAGGTGAAGGAGAAGGACGCCGGTGACGACGAGGCGATGCACTACGACGCCGACTTCGTCAACGCGCTGGAATACGGCATGCCGCCCACCGCCGGCGAAGGGATCGGCATCGACCGCCTGGTGATGCTGCTGACCAACTCCCCGTCGATCCGCGACGTGATCCTGTTCCCCCACATGCGGCCCCAGGCCTGAGTGGGATGAGAAAGCCGCCTTCGGGCGGCTTTTTTGTGGCTGCGTTCTGAATGGGATCAACGGGAAGCAAGCTGATTGACGAGCGTCTGCTGACGACGACTGCGCTCGGCCTCCTGAAGGGGCCTTTGTCCCCGCGCCAGCATCCGTCTCAGGAACAGCTTCAAGGTGCGCACCCGATTCGCTTTTCCAAGCACCGCTACAGCGTCGCGCGGCCCCGTCCATAACTGAGGATGGAAGCGCTATGCCTTCTGGAACGTTTCACAGCCTGCCCACTTTCCCGTGTATGGCTCTGGATTGCGCGCTGCTCCACACGGCACGACGGGCGGTGTGCCCCGGCCGGGTCTCATCACGTCGAGTACGCAAGTTCTTACCTTGTGGCAGTTGAATCGACCGCTGATTGGTCGAAACTGTCTGACATCCACGTCCCGTAGCCGAAGGTTCCCGCATCTTGCCCCAGCCGTCCCGTCGTGAAAGTGCCGCCCAGGCGGCCAGCGCCCTCGCCGAAAGTGTCCAGTACCAGGGCCGCAAGGCCAGCCGCCACGGCAGCGAGCAGCGCCGCCAGGCCATCCTCGATGCCGCCATGCGCATCATCGTCCGCGATGGCGTGCGGGCCGTGCGCCACCGGGCCGTGGCCGCCGAGGCGGATGTGCCGCTGTCGGCCACCACCTATTACTTCAAGGACATCAACGACCTCATCACCGACACCTTCGCCCAGTTCGTCGAGCGCAGTGCCGAGGCCATGGCCGCGTTCTGGAGCAGCGTCGAAGGGGACCTGCAGGACATGGCTGCGGCCATGGAGCAGGGCGGCGAGCCCCGCCGGGAGATGACCGACCGCATCGTCGAGCTGGCCATCGAGTACGTGCGCCGCCAGGTGCTGGAGAACCGCGCCCAGCTGCTCGCCGAACAGGCGTTCCGCCAGGAGGCGCTGATCAACGAGGGGTTGCGGGGGCTCGCCGAGGCCCACCGGGGCATCCTCTCCCAGGGGGCGGAGCACTTTTTCCAGGTCCTGGGCACCGAGGAGCCCGCCGAGGACGCCAAGGTGTTGACGGCCATCATTCTGCAGATGGAATATCAGGGCCTTGTCGGCGGTGTGGATAACCTCGACATCAACGAAATGCGAGCCGTGCTGAGGCGTTACTTCCATCTGGTGATGGACCTCTAGCGCAGTGGCGCCGAACCCCGCTCCAGGCATCCGCCTCGCGGGGTTTTTAATGAACAAGGAGAACACGATGAACCCCTGGCGCGTGCTGCTTGCCCTGTCCTTCCTGCTGCTGGGCGGCTGCCTGGTCACCCTGCGGGAGCCGATCCCCGCCAACGAGCCGGCGCCCATGCCGCTGCTGGGGGACTGGTCGCGCAAGGACGAGTGGGGCGAGCGCGCCTACCTGGAGATCAGCCGCTCCGGCTCCAACCTCTACCGCGCCCGCACCTTCGAGGGCGGCAAGGACAACCTCGAGAGCCTGCGCGAGTACGGCTTCACCGTCGCCCACCACGGCCGCCGCTGGTACCTCTCCGCCGGGCTGCCGAAGCAGTGGGGCGCCAACTTCGCCATCGCCGGCTTCGAGCTGACCGCCGACAACGAGCTGGTGGTCTACAACCTCGACGTGGAGCGCCTGCGCCAGGAAGTGGAGCGCGGTACCTTCAAGGGCGAGGCGGTGGAGATGCCCGAGGGCGACGGCGTGGTGCTGGACGTGCCCTGGAGCACCCTGCAGGCCTGGCTGGACGACCCGGCCAACTCCGACGTGTTCATTGAGGCGGCGCGCTACCAGCGGGCCGGGGCGGAATGAGCATGAGCCGGCGCAAGGTCCCCGACGACTACCAGAACACCGTCCGCAGCCTGTCCGACCGCATCGTCCTGGCGCAGACACCGATCCGCGTGCTGGACGCCATCAAGTGGGACGACAGCGTTCGCCAGGGCTTCCTCAAGCACAAGGGCAAGGCCATGCCCGAGGTGGACCGTGCCTATTACGAGAGCCGGCCGCTGGCCTTCGACCCGGTGGCCAAGAAGCTCGAATTCCAGAACATCGAACGCGACATCACCCGCCAGCTCGGCCAGTTCAACCCGGTGGGGCAGATCATGCGGCGCATGTGCAAGGAGTACCGGATGGTCATCCGCATGCTCGAAGCACGCGGTACGCCGGACTTCGGGCTGATCTCCCAGGAGCTCTACGGCGCGGCCTCCGACGCCTTCCATGCCGGTGACCCGACCCTGTCCGACCTGGGCCTGATGCTCTCGGACTACCTGAACAAGATCGATGACCGCGGCGACCTGAAGGACGAGCCCAAGACCCTCACCGCCAAGGACGCCGTCGGCCTGCTGCAGAGCCGCCTCTCGGCGGTGTTCGGCGACGAGACCATCCGCGTGCTGGAGTCCGACGGCATCGTCGCCGACGCGGCGGCCGGCGCCGACTACATCAAGATCCGCAGCGACGCGCTGTTCAACGAACGTGACGTGCGTGCGCTGGAAGTCCACGAAGGGCTGGTGCACGTCGGCACCACCCTCAATGGCCAGAACCAGCCGGTGTGCACCTTCCTCGCCAAGGGCCCGCCGTCGTCCACCGTGACCCAGGAAGGCCTGGCGATCCTCATGGAAGTGATCGCCTTCGCCTCCTACCCCTCGCGCCTGCGCAAGCTCACCAACCGCACCCGCGCCATCCACATGGCAGAGGAGGGCGCGGACTTCCTCGAGGTCTACCAGTTCTACCGCGAGCAGGGCTACGGCATGGGCGAGAGCTACGGCAGCGCCAGCCGCGTGTTCAGGGGCTCGTCGCCGGACGGGCTGCCCTTCACCAAGGACCTGTCCTACCTGAAGGGTTTCATCATGATCTACAACTACATCCAGCTCGCCGTGCGCAAGGGCAAGCTGGAGCAGATCCCGCTGCTGTTCTGCGGCAAGACCACCCTGGAAGACATGCGCACCCTGCGCCAGCTGGTGGACGAGGGCCTGGTGGTGCCGCCGAAGTACCTGCCGCCGCAGTTCCGCGACCTCAACGCGCTGTCCGCGTGGATGTGCTTCTCCAACTTCCTCAACCACCTGAGCCTGGACCGCATCGAGGCGGACTACGCCAACATCCTCTGACGCTGCGGTGCTCGGCCCCGGAGTGCCGAACCGCGGCCTGGCCGGCGCCCGCGATTGATCCCCCAGCCACCTCCAAGGGAGCCCTGCATGGCCAGCCACCAGCTCGAATACGACATCCTCGGCGCCTCGGCGCAGACCGTGGAGATCATCCTCGACCCCGGTGAAACGGTGATCGCCGAGGCCGGGGCCATGAACTACATGACCGAAGGCATCCGCTTCGAAGCCCGCATGGGCGACGGCAGCAGCAATGGCCTGCTCGGCAAGCTGTGGGGCGCCGGCAAGCGCATGCTTACCGGCGAGTCGCTGTTCATGACCCACTTCACCAACGAAGGGCAGGGCAAGCAGCGCGTCGGTTTCGCCGCGCCCTACCCGGGCACCGTGGTGCCGGTGGACCTGGCCCAGGTCGGCGGGCAACTGGTCTGCCAGAAGGATGCCTTCCTCTGCGCCGCCCACGGCACACGCATCGGCATCGCCTTCAACAAGCGCCTGGGCGCCGGGTTCTTCGGCGGCGAAGGCTTCATCCTGCAGAAGCTGGAGGGCGATGGCCTGGCCTTCGTGCATGCCGGCGGCACGGTGATCCGCAAGGAGCTGAATAACGAGACCCTGCGCCTGGACACCGGCTGCCTGGTGGCCTTCACCCAGGGCATCGACTACGACATCGGCCTGGCCGGCGGGCTGAAGAGCATGCTCTTCGGCGGCGAGGGCATCCTCCTGGCCACCCTGCGCGGCACCGGGACGGTGTGGATCCAGAGCCTGCCCTTCTCGCGCCTGGCCGAGCGCATCTACGAAGCCACCTACAAGGCGCGCGAGGAAACCCGCGCCGGCGGCCAGTGAGGCGCCTCGTCCCGCTGCTGCTGGCGGCGCTGCTGAGCGGCTGCAGCGGCCTGCTGTTCTACCCCGAGCGCGAGCTGCCCTTCACCCCCGAGCGGGCCGGGCTGGCCTACCGCGACGTGCAGCTGGTGACCCGCGACGGCCTGCGCCTGCACGGCTGGTGGCTGCCGGTGGCGCCGGGCAAGGCGGTCAAGGGCACCGTGCTGCACCTGCACGGCAACGGCGGCAACCTCGCCAGCCACCTCGGCGGCAGCTGGTGGCTGCCCGAGCAGGGCTACCAGGTGCTGATGCTGGACTATCGCGGCTACGGCCACTCCGAAGGCCGGCCGGCCCTGCCGGATGTGTTCCTCGACCTGGACGCCGCCTTCGACTGGCTCGACCGTGCGCCCGAGGCCCAGGGCCAGCCGCGCATCATCCTCGGGCAGAGCCTGGGCGGCGCCCTGGCGGTGCGCTACCTGGCCGAGCACCCCGAGCGCCGGGCCGGCGTCCGGGCGCTGGTGCTGGACGGCGTACCGGCCAGCTACCGTGACGTGGCTCAATTCACCCTCGGCAACGCCTGGTTAACCTGGCCGCTGCAAGTGCCGCTGTCCTGGCTGGTGCCGGATGGCGACAGTGCAATCGGCGCCATCGGCCGCCTGCAGGGGCTGCCGATGCTGATCTACCAGAGCATCGACGATCCGGTGGTGCCCCTTTCCAATGGCGTGCGCTTGTATCAAGCTGCGCCCCCGCCACGGGTGTTCCAGCCGACCCGGGGCGGGCACGTGCAGACCTTTGCCGACCCCACCTGGCGCGAAGTGATGCTGCGTTACCTCGATGATCCCAAGGGGTTCGTCGGGTTGCGACGGCTGGCTGAAGTCCCGAATACAGAGAGTCCCCAATGAGCGAACGCAACCCCATTCCGCTGATCCTCACCGGCGTCGGCACCATCATCGGCACCGTGATGGTCCTCTGGTACTACGGCTACCTGCACTTCGCCAAACCCGAGGACGCGTTGCTGCTGTCCGACTTCACCATGCTCAAGACCATTCCCGGCGAGGACTACAAGGTCTCGCTGCAGCCGGCCAACCAGGTCGCGCAGTGCATCGATGGCGTGCTGGTGCTGTTCGACACCCAGCAGAAGGGCCTGACCGGCGTGCTGGTGGACAACAAGAAGCAGGCCGTGCGCTGCATGGGCCAGGAAACCCCGCAGGAAGTCCGCTGAGATCGCTGATGAAGATCACCGTCTGGCAGGGCGACATCACCACCCTCGATGTGGACGCCATCGTCAACGCCGCCAATTCCTCCCTGCTGGGCGGGGGCGGCGTCGATGGCGCGATCCATCGTGCGGCGGGGCCGGAGCTGGTGGCCCGCTGCCGGATCATCGGCGGCTGCCCCACGGGCGAGGCGCGCATCACCCCGGGCTACCGCCTGCCGGCGCGCTTCGTGATCCATACCGTCGGGCCGGTCTGGCGCGGCGGTGACCAGGGCGAGCCCGAGCTGCTCGCCCGCTGCTACCGCAACAGCCTGGCGCTGGCCGAGGCACAAGGGCTGGCGCGCATCGCCTTCCCGGCCATCAGCTGTGGCATCTACGGCTACCCGCTGGAGGCCGCTGCCGCCGTGGCCGCCCACGAACTGCGCCAAGCGCGCCCCGCCGGCAGCAGCCTGGAAGAGGTGCTGCTGGTGGCCTTCGCCGACGACATGGCCCGCGTCTACCGCAACGCCCTCGCCTGATCCCTCTCCACGTAGGGTGGGTCGGGCGGCGTTCCGCTTCAGCCCACCGCTTTTCAGTGGCTTGAAGCACCAGAATGACCCGGCGATATTCCGGGCCCGCTGCTTCCTTGGGGGGAACCGCCCCGGGCTGAAGCCCGGGCTACGTGGGTTGTTCCGTAGCCGGGCGATGCCGCTCCTCTACTTCACGCCGCGCAACAGCCGCAGGCCGTTGAACACCACCAGCAGGCTCGCGCCCATGTCGGCGAACACCGCCATCCACAGGGTGCCTTCGCCCATCAGCGTGAGCACCAGGAACACCGCCTTGATGCCCAGGGCGAGGGCGATGTTCTGCACCAGCACCGACCAGGTCCGGCGCGACAGGCGGATGAACTGCGGCAGCTTGCGCAGGTCGTCGTCCATCAGCGCCACGCCGGCGGTCTCGATGGCGGTGTCGGTGCCCGCCGCGCCCATGGCGAAGCCGATGTCGGCGCGGGCCAATGCCGGTGCGTCGTTGATGCCGTCGCCGACCATGCCGACCCGCTTGCCGCCGGCCTGGCACTCGCGGATCGCAGCCAGCTTGTCTTCCGGCAGCAGGTTGCCGCGTGCTTCGTCGATGCCCACCTGGGCGGCGATGGCCGCAGCGGTGTGCGGGTTGTCGCCGGTCAGCATCAGGGTGCGCACTCCCAGCTGGTGCAGCTCGGCCACTGCTTCACGGCTGGTTTCGCGGACGCTGTCGGCCACAGCGAAGAGCGCCAGCGGGCCCTGTTCGTCGAGCAGCACGATCACCGTCTTGCCCTGGCGCTCCAGCACATCCAGACGGGCCTCCAGTTCGGGCGAGCACAGCCCCAGCTCTTCCACCAGGCGGTGGTTGCCCAGGTGGCAGGCACGCCCGGCCACCGTGCCCCGTACGCCACGGCCGGGCAGGGCGGCCTGCTCGTCCACCTCCAGCAGGGCGACGCCGTCGGCCTCGGCCGCCCGGGCGATGGCCTGGGACACCGGGTGGTCCGAACGAGCGGCCAGGCTGGCGGCCAGCTGGCGTGGGTCGAGGCCCGGCAGGTCGCGCAGGCGTACGTGGTCGGTCTGGGTCGGCTGGCCGTGGGTCAGGGTGCCGGTCTTGTCGAGGGCGACCCAGGCGAGCTGGCGGCCCATCTCCAGGAATACGCCCCCCTTGACCAGCACGCCGCTGCGCGCGGCTGCGGCGAGCCCGCTGACCAGGGTGACCGGCGTGGAGATCACCAGGGCGCAGGGGCAGGCGATCACCAGCAGCACCAGGGCGCGGTAGATCCAGTCCAGCCACAGCCCGCCCAGCAGCAGCGGCGGCACCACGGCAGTGGCCACGGCGATGAGGAACACCACCGGGGTGTAGACGCGGGAGAAGGCGTCGACGAAGCGCTGGGTCGGCGCCCGCGCGCCCTGGGCTTCCTCCACGGCGTGGATGATGCGCGCCAGGGTGCTGTCGTCCGCCGCGCGGGTGACGCTGTATTCCAGTTCGCCCTCGCCGTTGATGCTGCCGGCGAACAGGGTCTCGCCCGGCTCCTTCTCCACCGGCAGGCTCTCGCCGGTGATGGGGGCCTGGTTGACGCTGGAGCGGCCGCGCAGCACTTCGCCGTCCAGGGCGATGCGTTCACCGGGGCGTACCCGCACCCGTGCGCCGACCTGCACCTCGCGCGAAGACAGCGCCTGCCAGCTGCCGTCCTGCCACACCGTGGCCTGCTCCGGCGCCAGGTCCAGCAGGCCGCGGATGGCGTTGCGCGCCCGTTCCAGGGAGCGCGCCTCGATCAGCTCGGCGATGGCGAAGAGCACGCTGACCATGGCCGCTTCCGGCCACTGGCCGATCAGCATGGCGCCGGTGACGGCGATGCTCATCAGCGCGTTGATGTTGAGGTTGAGGTTCTTCAGCGCGATCCAGCCCTTGCGGTAGGTGGGCAGGCCGGCGGTGAGGATGGCTAGCACTGCCAGCCCGGCTTCCAGCCAGCCCGGGCCTATGGAGAACCACTCGCAGGCCTCGGCCGCCAGGGCGGCGACGCCAGCCAGGGCCAGCGGCCACCAGGGCTTGCGGCGCTCGGTCGGTGCCGGCGCGCCGGCTTCCAGGGGCTCGGCCTGCATGCCGAGCTGGGCCACCAGTTGCTGCAGCGGCGCCAGGTCGACGAAGCGGTGGCGGACCTTGAGCACCCGCTGCATCAGGTTGAATTCCAGGGCCTCGATGGCCGGGACCTTGCCCAGGGCGTCACGCAGCAGGCGCTCCTCGGTGGGGCAGTCCATCGCCTCGATGCGCAGGCTGCTCCAGCGCGCCTCGCCAAGGGTGGCGTCCGGCGCGTGCAACTCCGGCGCGGGGCTCGCAGGCTGATGATCGTGATCGTGATCGTGATCGTGATGCTCGTGGCGTGTCTTCGGCTCGGTTGCGGCCGCACGTCCGTGGTTGTGGTTGCAGCAATTGTCCTGGCTCATGGCGGACTCCATTGACGGTACGGGCGTCATTGCACACCCTGTAGCAACTACAGAGTCAAGGAGTGCTGCTCATGAAGATCGGTGAACTGGCCCGGCTGACCGAATGCCCGGTGGAAACCATCCGCTATTACGAGCGCGAGGGGCTGCTGCCCGAGCCCGCGCGCAGCGAGGGCAACTACCGCCTCTATACCCAGGCCCACGTGGAGCGCCTGGCGTTCATCCGCCATTGCCGCTCGCTGGACATGACCCAGCAGGAGATCCGCGAGCTGCTGCGCCTGCGGGACAACCCTGAGGCCGATTGCGCAGCGGCAAACCGGCTGATCGACGAGCACATCCACCACGTCGAGGTGCGCATCGCCGAGCTGCGTGCCCTGCAGGGCCAGCTGCGGGACCTGCGCGCCCAGTGCCAGGGCGCCGGCAGCAGCGAGTCGTGCGGCATCCTGCGGGAGCTGGAGCAGCCGGCACCGCCCAGCGTGGTGTCAGAAACCTGCGCCGAGGCGGGGCACCTGCATGTGCCGGGTGTGCACGGGCGGCACTGAGTGAAGATCGCTGCATGAAAAAGCCCGCCATCAGGCGGGCTTCTTCATGGGGGCGACGGCTTCAGAGGGCGCGAGGGGCGACCGGGCCGGGGCCGTTGGCGATGGTCACCTCGACCCGGCGATTCAGCGCGCGGGAGGAGGGCGAGTCATTGCTGGCCACCGGGTAGTCCTTGCCGAAGCCGTGGGTGGTGACGCGGCTCGGGTTCACACCCATGGCCACCAGGGCACGGCGCACGGAGTCGGCGCGGGCCTGGGACAGGCGCAGGTTGTGGTCGACGGTGCCGGTGTTGTCGGTGAAGCCTTCGATCACCACTTGGCGGTCCGGGTTCTGGGTCAGGTAGGTGCCCAGCTGGTGCACGCTCTGCATGCCGTTGGGGGTCAGCTCGGCGCGGTCCACCTCGAACAACACGTCACCCAGGGTCACCACCTGGCCACGGTCGGTCTGCTTGGCCTTGAGCTGGTTGAGCAGCACGTCCACCTGCTGGTTGCGGGCGTCCAGCTGGGCCTGGGTACGCTGGGCCGGCGCCTTGGCCAGGGCCTCTTCGGCCGCCTTCTGCTTGATGGTCTGGCGGGCCAGTTCGACGCGCTGGTTGGTCAGGTAGGCCAGATGGTCGACCTGCACCGGCTCCTGCTTGTCGGCGTAGGCCTGCTCGGCACGGCTGAGCATGTCGCCGGCTTCCTTGGTCTCGAGGGCGGCCAGGCTGTTGGCCTGGGGCTCGGCCTGCAGCTGGGAATAGTTGCTACGGGCCTGGTCCAGGTTCGGGTTCGGCTTGGAGGCGCAGGCCACCAGGGCCAGGCTCAGCACGGAAAGGGCGGAAACGCTGATCAGCTTGTTCATGGGGATCATCCTTAACTGGGTTCGGAGGCCGGGGTTCACTGCACCAGGATCGGGGTGCGCGAGCCCTCTTCACGGATCTGCTGGACACCCTGGTGGGCATCGTCCAGCACCTTCTCGGCCTTCACCGCCAGCGCCTTGCGCTCGGCCACGCGGGCGTCCCACTCGGCCTGCTCGGCAACGCGGCGGGCCTCGTCGTAGCGCTCGTCGCGCATCAGGCGCTCGGCCTGGTCGAGCTTGTCCTGGGCGGTCTTCATTTCAACCGGGGCGTACTGCGGAGCGCCGGCATCGACTGCGCTCTTGACCACGGTGTTGGTGACGGCGAACTGTTCGGTCGGCGGGTTGCCGGCGCAGCCGGCGAGCAGGGCGGTAGTGCCCAGGGCCAGCACGGCCATCACTGTTCTCGGATTCGCTACAGCAGCGCGCTTTTTCATCATGTTCAGCTCCATTGGTGACCTCGGCCCGGTGGGGCCTCATGGCTACTTTCCTGCCAGATGCGCGCCAATGAATACCTATTGGCGCCGGATAGCCGCTTTTAGGCGGCGTTTGCCGAATGACCTGGCTTATGGGGTGTGACCGGCCGCCTGTCGAAAATGTTCAAGAAAATTTACGAGGCAGGGTCACAGCCCTTGACCGCAGCGAGCCGGAGCGCAGGTGGCGCGTGGTAGAGCGGCGGTCTTGCCAGTGCTGCTTGCCGTGGGCACTCTGGAACTCCCTTGCCCTTTACCGGAGAGGCCTGCCATGGCGGAGATCGACCCGCGCCTGCGTGAAGACGTCCACCTGCTCGGCGAACTGCTGGGTGACACCATCCGTGACCAGTGGGGCGATGCCTTCCTGGAGAAGATCGAGCGCATCCGCAAGGGCGCCAAGGCCGCGCGCCAGGGGGTGGCAGAAGGGCGCCAGCGGCTGGAGGCGTCCTTCGCCGACCTCACCACCGACGAGCTGCTGCCGGTGGCCCGTGCCTTCAACCAGTTCCTCAACCTGGCCAACATCGCCGAGCAGTACCACCGGGTACGCCGCCAGGCGCCGGGTGAGCCGCTGGCGTTCGAGCAGCGCGTGCTGCCGGAACTGCTGCAGCGCCTGCGCCAGGCCGGCCACGCCCCCGATGCGCTGGCCCGCCAGGTGGCGACGCTGGACATCGAACTGGTGCTCACCGCCCACCCCACCGAGGTGGCCCGGCGGACGCTGATCCAGAAGTACGACGCCATGGCGGCGCAGCTGGCCCGCCTGGACCATGACGACCTCACCGACGCGGAACGCGAGTCCGTGCACCTGGCGTTGCGCCGGCTGATCGCCGAGGCCTGGCACACCGACGAGATCCGCCGCCAGCGGCCGACCCCCGTGGACGAGGCCAAGTGGGGCTTCGCGGTGATCGAGCATTCCCTCTGGCAAGCGCTGCCCAACGTGCTGCGCAAGGCCGACCAGGCGCTGTTCGCCGCCACTGGCGAACACCTGCCCCTGCGCGCCGCGCCCGTGCGCTTCGCCTCGTGGATGGGCGGCGACCGCGACGGCAACCCCAACGTCACCGCAGCGGTGACCCGCCAGGTGCTGCTGCTGGCCCGCTGGATGGCGGCCGACCTGTACCTGCGGGACGTCGATCACCTGGCGGCCGAGCTGTCCATGCAACGCGCCAGCGATGAATTGCTGGCGTGCGTCGGCGGCGAACAGGCCGAGCCCTACCGTGCCTTGCTCAAGCAACTGCGCGAGCGCCTGCGCGCCACCCGTGCTTGGGCCCAGGCCGCGCTGGACGGCGAGCGGCTGCCCGGCACCGATGTGCTGCAGGACAACGAAGACCTGCTGCAACCGCTGGAACTCTGCCACCGCTCGCTGCATGCCTGCGGCATGGGCGTGATCGCCGATGGCGCGCTGCTGGATTGCCTGCGCCGCGCGGCCACCTTCGGCCTGTTCCTGGTGCGCCTGGACGTGCGCCAGGACTCGGCCCGCCACCGCGCCGCCCTGGCGGAGATCACCGACTACCTCGGGCTGGGCGACTACAGCCAATGGGACGAGGACACGCGCCTGGCCTTCCTCCAGCGCGAGCTGGCCAACCCGCGCCCGCTGCTGCCGCCCCATCACCAGCCCGGCGAGGACACCGCCGAGGTGCTCGCCACCTGCCGCGTGGTGGCCCAGGCGCCGGCGGCGTCCCTTGGCTCCTACGTGATCTCCATGGCGGGGGCGGCCTCGGACGTGCTCGCCGTGCAACTGCTGCTGAAGGAGGCCGGGCTGCAACGACCGATCCGCGTGGTCCCGCTGTTCGAGACCCTGGCGGACCTGGACAACGCCGCGCCGACCATCGACCGGCTGCTGGGCCTGGCGGACTACCGCGCGCGCCTGTGCGGCCCGCAGGAAGTGATGATCGGCTACTCCGACTCGGCCAAGGACGCCGGCACCACCGCCGCCGCCTGGGCCCAGTACCGTGCCCAGGAAGCACTGGTGCAGGTGTGCGCCCGGCATGGCGTCGAACTGCTGCTGTTCCATGGCCGGGGCGGTACGGTGGGGCGCGGCGGCGGCCCGGCCCACGCGGCCATCCTGTCGCAGCCACCGGGTTCGGTGGCGGGGCGTTTCCGCACCACCGAGCAGGGCGAGATGATCCGCTTCAAGTTCGGCCTGCCCGACATCGCCGAGCAGAACCTCAACCTCTACCTGGCCGCCGTGCTGGAGGCGACCCTGCTGCCGCCGCCGGAGCCCGAGCCAGCCTGGCGCGAGGCCATGGACCGGCTGGCCGCTGATGGCCTGGCCGGCTATCGCGACGTGGTGCGCGGGCACCCGCTGTTCGTCGAGTACTTCCGCCAGGCCACGCCCGAGCAGGAGCTGGGGCGGCTGCCCCTGGGCAGTCGGCCGGCCAAGCGCCGGGCCGGCGGTATCGAGAGCCTGCGGGCGATCCCCTGGATCTTCGCCTGGACCCAGACGCGGCTGATGCTGCCGGCCTGGCTGGGCTGGGAGCGTGCATTGCAGGGCGCCGAGGCGCGGGGCGAGGGGCCGTTGCTGCAGCACATGCGCGAGGGCTGGCCGTTCTTCGCCACCCGCATCGACATGCTGGAGATGGTCCTGGCCAAAGCCGACGCGCCGATCGCGGCGCTCTACGACGAACGTCTGGTGGAAAATGGCCTGCGTCCGCTGGGTGCGCATTTACGCGACCTATTGTCGCAGGCCTGTACATCGGTACTGCGTGTGACCGGCCATTCCGAGCTGCTCGCCCTCAGTCCGGAGACCCGCGAGGCCATCGGCGTGCGGAATATCTACCTGGACCCGCTTCACCTGCTGCAGACCGAGCTCCTGGCCCGTTCCAGAGCGGCCGGGAGCCGTGTGGAAGACCCCCTGCAGCTGGCCTTGCTGGTGAGCGTGGCGGGCATCGCGGCGGGCCTGCGGAACACCGGCTAGAGGGCCTTTTGCTCCGACTTTCGACGGCTTGTGCGCTATAGGGGTGCTGTGTATCTTGAGCAACCTTTTGGCCGCTCGAAGACGCCGAAACCGATACTGAGATTGGCCCCACGAGGCGAATCCGAAGACTTCAAAACAATTCTTGAGGAGCACATCGATGCGCGTGATTCTGCTGGGGGCGCCCGGTGCCGGCAAAGGTACCCAGGCTGGTTTCATCACCAAGAAATTCTCCATCCCGCAAATCTCCACCGGCGACATGCTGCGTGCCGCCGTGAAGGCCGGTACCGAGCTGGGCCTGAAGGCCAAGAGCGTGATGGATGCAGGTGGCCTGGTGTCCGACGACCTGATCATCAACCTGGTCAAGGAACGCATTGCCCAGCCCGATTGCGCCAACGGCTTCCTGTTCGATGGCTTCCCGCGCACCATTCCCCAGGCCGAGGCCATGAAGGAAGCAGGCGTGAGCATCGACCACGTGGTCGAGATCGCCGTCGATGACGAGGAGATCGTCCAGCGCATCGCCGGTCGCCGTGTGCACGAGGCCAGTGGCCGCGTCTACCACGTCGTCTACAACCCGCCTAAGGTCGCGGGCAAGGACGACGTCACCGGTGAAGAGCTGGTGCAGCGCAAAGACGACACCGAGGAGACCGTGCGTCATCGCCTCTCCGTGTACCACTCCCAGACCAAGCCGCTGGTGGACTTCTACCAGAAGCTGTCGGCCGCCGAAGGCACGCCGAAGTACAGCGCCGTCGCCGGCGTGGGCAGCGTCGACGAGATCACCGCCAAGGTGTTCGCCGCCCTGTCCTGATCCCTCGCGATCATCCCGACCAACGGCCCGCTTGCGGGCCGTTGGCGTTTATAATGCGCGCCTTTTTTCGCTCACCTGGATGCCCCGATGACCACCCTGCTGGCCCTGGATACCGCCACCGAAGCCTGTTCCGTCGCCCTCCTGCATGAAGGGCGCGTGCTCAGCCATTACGAGGTGATTCCCCGGCAGCACGCCCAGCGCCTGCTGCCCATGATCCAGGACCTGCTGGGCGAGGCCGGGGTCGCCCTGTCCGCCGTGGACGCCATCGCCTTCGGCCGTGGCCCGGGTGCCTTCACCG
This sequence comes from Pseudomonas sp. SLBN-26, assembly GCF_006715895.1. Classification (NCBI taxonomy): domain Bacteria; kingdom Pseudomonadati; phylum Pseudomonadota; class Gammaproteobacteria; order Pseudomonadales; family Pseudomonadaceae; genus Pseudomonas; species Pseudomonas sp. SLBN-26. The sequence continues at coordinate 2,886,450 of NZ_VFOB01000001.1, read as the reverse complement.
GGGTGCGCATCGCCATCGGCGTGGTCCAGGGGCTGGCATTCGCCCTCGAGCGCCCGGTACTGCCGGTTTCCAACCTCGCGGTGCTGGCCCAGCGTGCCCACCGGGAGCAGGGCGTGACCCAGGTGGCCGCCGCCATCGACGCGCGCATGGACGAGGTCTACTGGGGCTGCTACCGCCTGGAAGCCGGCGAGATGCGCCTGGCCGGTGTCGAGGCGGTCCTGCCGCCGGAGCAGGTGGCGCTGCCCCGCGATGCAGCGGGCGACTGGTTCGGTGCCGGCACCGGCTGGGGCACCTACGGCGAGCGCCTGGCGGTGCCGACCCAGGGGCGCGACGCGGCCCTGCTGCCCCACGCCCAGGACCTGCTCGCCCTGGCCGGCTTTGCCTGGGCCCGTGGCGAGGCCGTCGCGGCCGACGCGGCGCAGCCGGTGTACCTGCGTGACAACGTGGCCACCCCCAAGGCGCCGGTCTGAGGGGAAACATCGGCGGTCGCCATAGGCGACGGCCGGTATGGCCGGACGTCCGTGCCGATTGAAAATCACCCGGCGCCCGGCTAGATTCCACTCCGTTCACGCCCGCCTTTAGGGACAGCAGAAGCTCGCAATGCGCATCGACGGTTTCACCTCCTCCATCTCGCTGGACCGCAGCCCTCGCCAGGGCAGCGCGACCAATGCTTTCCGCGAGGTGCAGCGCGAGGTCGAAGCGCGCCGTGATACGCCGTCCAGCCCCGGCAATACCCAGGGTTTCGAACAGGTCGCCCAGCCCCGCAAGGTGGAGGCGGGCAATGCCAGCAGCAATTCCCTGCCGGCCCGTCCCCAGGATCTGCAGCAACCCGCCGCGCGCAACCTCAGCAACCGGGCCTACCAGGCCATCGCCAGCTACAGCTCCACGGCCAGCTTCGCCTCCGAAGCCGACGCGCCGGAAGTCCTCGGACTCGACCTCTACGCCTGATGCTGCCGTACTTCCTCGGCTGCCCGTCCTGGAACGAGCCAGCCTGGCGCGGTTCCCTCTACCCCGACGACGTCCGCCCGGCGGAAACCCTGGAGCACTACGCCCGGGTGTTCAACGCCGTCGAGGGCAACACCACCTTCTATGCCCGTCCCGCGCCCGCCACCCTGCAGCAATGGGCCGAGCGGATGCCGGAGGGCTTCCGCTTCTGCGCCAAGCTGCCCCGGGACATCAGCCACGAAGGCGACCTGCGGGACAAGGTCGAGGCCACCCAGGCCTTCCTGCACCTGCTCGAACCGCTCGGTGGGCGGGTCGCGCCGCTCTGGCTGCAACTGCCGGCCAGCTTCGGGCCACAGCGACTCGGCGAGCTGGCGGACTGGCTCGATACCTTCTCCCACCGCGCCGTGGCGGTGGAGGTGCGCAACAACGCTTTCTTCGCCCGGGGCGAGGAGGAGAAGGCCCTGAACCGCCTGCTCCATGAGCGTGGTGTGGAGCGCATCTGCCTGGATTCCCGGGCCTTGTTCGCCTGTGAGTCCGACGACCCGGCCGTTCGCCACGCGCAATCGAAGAAGCCACGTGTACCGGTGCGCCCGGCGGCGTTCAGCCGCGCCCCGCAGGTGCGCTTCATCGGCGGCCCTGACCTCGACGCCAACCAGGTGTGGCTGGAGCCCTGGCTGGACAAGGTGGCCGGCTGGATCGAGGAGGGCTTCACGCCCTACGTGTTCCTGCACACCCCCGACAACCACCTGGCCGCCGCCCAGGCCAGGCGCTTCCACGACGGCCTGATGGGACGCCTGCCGGGCCTGCCCGCCCTGGTCGAGCCCGAGGTGGCCCCGGCAGCGGAACAGTTCGAGCTGCTCTGATCCCCGGGCACTGTATCTGTCCGCTCCCGTTCCCCTGGGGTAAGGTCGGGCCTCCCCGCCTTCGATGGAGCGACCCCCCATGACTGACCAGAGCCAACGCGCCCGAGACTTCGCCGCCCTGCACCAGGGGCCGGACCTGCTGGTCCTGCCCAACCCCTGGGATGCCGGTTCCGCCCGCATGCTGGCGCACCTGGGCTTCAAGGCCCTGGCCACCACCAGCGCCGGCCTGGCGTTTTCCCTTGGGCGGCGGGATGCGGAAGGGGCGGTGAGCCGCGAAGAGGCCCTGGCCAATGCCCGCGCCATCGTCGAGGCCACGCCGTTGCCGGTGGCGGCCGACCTGGAGAACGGCTACGGCGACAGCCCCGAAGCCTGCGCCGAGACCCTGCGACTGGCAGCGGAAGCCGGCCTGGTCGGTGGCTCCATCGAAGACGCCAGCGGCCGGCCGGACGCGCCCATCTACGATGCCGGGCTGGCCCTGGAGCGCATCCAGGCGGCCGTCGAGGCCGCGCGGGCGCTGCCGTTCCCCTTCACCCTCGCTGCACGGGCGGAGAACTTCCTGCATGGCCGGCCGGACCTGGACGACACCCTGCGCCGCCTGGTGGCCTATGCCGAGGCCGGCGCCGATGTGCTCTACGCCCCCGGCCTGACCACCCGCGAACAGATCGCCGAGGTGGTGGCCGCCGTCGCCCCCAAGCCGGTCAATATCCTGGTGGGCTCGCCGGCGCTGGCGTTGACCCTCGACGAACTGGCCGCACTGGGCGTGCGTCGGGTCAGCCTGGGGTCCAACCTGGCGCGGGTGGCCTACGGCGCGTTCTTCGAGGCGGCGCGCCAGCTCCATGGGCATGACCTGTCCGCGGCCCAGCAAGCGATGCCGTTCGACCGGATCAACGCGCTGTTTCCTGCCCGATGAGTCGACGCGGGCGGGTGCTGGGCGGGGGCCTCGTCCTGGCGCTGGTGCTGCTGCCGCTGGCGGTGAGGCAGGGCTGGATCGAGGTGCCCCCGCGCTGGAACCCCTGGGCCCCGCTGGACGTGCGTGAGCCGCCGAACCTGCTGACCTCCTTCAAGCTGATGCGCCTGCAGGCCGACCCCCAGCTCTGCAAGCAGGCCCTGGACAGCGCGGGGATACGCTACCAGGCGGTGCCCGACAGCGTGCCGGCGCCGGGCTGCCCGGTGGACAACGCGGTGCGTGTGAGCGCATCCGGCGTGCGCTTCAGCAGCAGCTTCCTGGCCACCTGCGAAGTGGCGGTGGGCTGGGCGCTGTTCGAGCGGCATGGCCTGCAGCCGGCGGCCCGCGAGGTGTTCGGCCAGCCGGTGGCGCGGGTGGAGCACCTGGGCAGCTTCGCCTGCCGCAACATCGGCACCAGCCAGCGCCGCAGCCAGCACGCCTACGCCAATGCCCTGGACATCGCCGGCTTCCAGCTGGCCGATGGTCGGCGCATCAGCGTAGCCCGCGACTGGAGCGGCCAGGGCGATGCCGCACGCTTCCTGCACCGGGCGCACCAGGCCGCCTGCGACACCTTCCACGTCACCCTGGGGCCGGATTACAACGCGGCCCACCGCGATCACTTCCACCTCGACATGGGGCTGTTCCGCCAGTGCCGCTGACCCCGGGCAGCCGGCTCTGGCAAAATGCCGCCCATTCGATTCGGTGGAACCCCTGATGAACGACGAGCAGCAAACGGCCCGGGTAAGGGTCGAGGCCCTGGTGCCTCACCTGGAGGCCGAGGCTCGGGCTTGGGCCGAGCGCCTGGGCCTGCCCCTGGACGGCGAAGCGGGCTTCGCCCTGCAGCTGGGCGACGACGGCCTGCAACTGGTGGAGCTGGGGTCGGGCGCGCCCGGCCCGGTACGGGTGGATTTCGTCGAAGGGGCTGCGGCGCATCGGCGCCAGTTCGGCGGCGGGGCAGGGCAGATGATCGCCAAGGCGGTGGGCATCCAGCCCGGTATTCGGCCTCGGGTACTGGACGCCACGGCGGGGCTCGGGCGCGATGGCTTCGTGCTCGCCAGCCTGGGCTGCGAAGTGCACCTGATCGAGCGCCAGCCGCTGGTGGCGGCCCTGCTGGAAGATGGCCTGGCTCGCGCTGCACGCGATCTTGACGTGGCCCCCATCGCCGCCCGCCTGCACCTGCTGACCGGCAATGCGATCACCCGCATGGCCGAGTGGACGGACGAGCCGCCCCAGGTGATCTACCTCGACCCGATGTTCCCGCACCGGGACAAGAGCGCCCTGGTGAAGAAGGAGATGCGCCTGTTCCGTCCCCTGGTGGGGGATGACCTGGACGCCCCGGCCCTGCTGGCTGCCGCCCTGGAGCTGGCTAGCCACCGGGTGGTGGTGAAGCGCCCCCGCAAGGCGCCGATCATCGACGGGCCGAAGCCGAGCTACGCCCTGGAAGGCAAATCCAGCCGCTACGACATCTACCCGAAGAAAGCCCTCGCCAAGGGCTGAGTGCGAGGTGCTCATGGACGACACGCTGCGTTGCCCCATCCGCCGCACCCTGGCGCGCCTGCCCTGGGTCGATGACCAGCGTGCCGGTGCGCGGCACTGGCTGGCGCTGCAGCGTGACCCGCTGGCCTGGTTGGCGCAGGTGCACGCCGAGCAGCCCGACATGGCCGTCTCGCGCATGGGCCTGAACCGGGTGTGGTGCCTGTTCCACCCCGAGGCCGTGCACCAGGCGCTGGTCGAGCACCGTGCCCTGTTGCGGCGCTGGGAGCCGAGCCTGTGCATGATGCGCCAGTGGAACGGGCGCAGCTTCATGATGCGCGAGGGGCCACCCGCCCAGGCCCAGCGCAAGGCCGTTCGCCCGCACATTGCCGCGCCGCAGCCGCTGGAGATCCTGCAACTGGCCGAGCGCTGGGGGCAGGGGCTGGAAGACGGTGGCGAAGTCGATCTCGACCTGCAGATGGCGGCCTACAGCGCCACGCTCACCGGCCACGCACTGTTCGGCACGGACCTGCGCGACCAGGCCTTCGACATCGCCCGGGCGGTGCGCCTGCTCTCGCGGGTGGCGTTGCTGGAGACCAGCACGGGCATTCCCCTCGGGCACTGGTTCCCCAGCAAGCTCTGCCCGCGCAAGCGCTGGGCCCTGGGGCGTCTGCAGGCGGTGGTCGCCGGTATCGCCGAGCAGTCGCCGCGCCCGCTGGCGGCACAGCGCGACGAACTGGCGACCCTGCTCATGGCCGGTCACCAGTCCACCGGGGTGACCCTGACCTGGACGCTGCTGATGCTGGCCCGGCACCCCGAGGTGCTGGCGGCATTGCGGCAGGAGCTGGCTGGCGTCGACTGGTCACGCATCGAGGGCGTGGCGGACCTGCGGGGTTGCCCGCTGCTGCGGGCGGTGATCCAGGAGAGCCTGCGCCTGTACCCGCCGGCCTACGGCCTGGTGCCGCGGCAATTGACGGCCGACACCGAGGTGTTCGGGCAGACGCTGCGGAAGGGCGACATCCTCATGCTGTCCAGCTGGATCACCCACCGCGATCCGCGCTGGTTCGACGAGCCGCTGGCCTTCCGGCCGCAACGTTTCCTGGAGCCGGCCACCTGGCCGAAAGGCGCGTACTTCCCCTTCGGCCTGGGCGACCGGGCCTGCCCCGGCACGGCCATGGCGATGCTCGATGTGGCGGTATCCCTGGCCTGGTGGGTCACCCACTGGGACGTGGAGCCGCTCGGGGCGATCGAGCCCCAGGGCTGGTTCTCCCTGAGGCCCCGCCGCGCACGGGTGCGCCTGCACCGGCGCTGAGCGCCGGGCGCGCTCCTCAGGCCTCGGCCCGGTAGGCCTTGAGGAACAGCTCCACCACTTCCTGCACGTGCTGCTCGGCGCCTGGCCCTTCCAGCGCGGTGCAGCAGCCAATCAGCAGACGGAAGTTGTGCCCGCCCTTGATCAGGCAGAAGAAGTGCTCGGCGGCGTTCAACGGCTTGTCGATGCGCAGCTTGCCGGCGTCGTTGGCGCGGGCCAGCAGGCGCTCCATCTCGTTGAGGATGCGTTGTGGGCCGGCGTCGAAGAACAGCCGCGAGAGCTTCGGGTCCTGCGCGCCCAGCGCCACCATCAGGCGGTGCAGCTCGATGGATTCGCGGCTGTTGATCAGCGCATGGAAGCCCCGGCCGATGTTCAGCAGCACGCTCTCGATGGTGCCGTCGTGGGGCAGCTGGAACAGCAGCTCCGGCAATTGCTCCTCGCACTTGGCCTTCACGGCGGCGGAGAACAGCGTCTCCTTGTCGGTGAAGTGGCTGTAGACCGTGAGCTTGGAGACCCCGGCTTCCGCGGCGATAGCGTCCATACTGCTGCCGTCGTAGCCCTTGCTGAGGAACAGCGATTTCGCCGCCTCAAGGATCGCTGCGCGTTTCGCCGGATCCTTCGGGCGCCCCGGGCCGCTGCTCTGCAAAGAATTGTCTGACATTTTCTCGTTAATACTGGACTGGTGAGTTCGCTATTTTTACTATACCGGGCAGTATAAATATTCAAAAAACCGTACGTCGCGAAAGGTCATTCACCATGCACCGCCATGCTCTGTCCCTCGCTCTGCCCGTGTCGCTGTCCCTTCTCCTTGGTGCCTGTGGCAATGGTGAAAGCGCGCAGCCTACCATCCGCCCGGCCATGGTGGTGCAACCTCAACCCGCGGCGGACGCCGTGGACACCTACGCCGGCGAGGTGCGCGCCCGCTACGAGCCGGACCTGGCCTTCCGCATCGGCGGCAAGATCACCCGCCGTCTGGTGGAGGTGGGGGACCGGGTGAAGAAGGACCAGCCCCTGGCCGAGCTGGACCCCCAGGACGTACGCCTGCAACTGGAGGCGACCCGTGCCCAGGTCGCGGCCGCCGAAGCCAACCTGCAACTGGTGCGTGCCGAGCGTGACCGCTACCGCACCCTGCTGGAGCGCAAGCTCATCAGCCAGTCGCAGTTCGACAACGTCGAGAACCAGTACCGCGCCGGCGAGGCGCGCCTCAAGCAGATCAAGGCCGAGTACAACGTCGCCAGCAACCAGGCGGACTACGCCGTGCTGCGCGCCTCCCAGGATGGAGTGATCGCCTCCCGCCGTGCCGAGGTGGGCCAGGTGGTGGCCGCCGGGCAGACGGTCTTCAGCCTGGCCGCCGACGGCGAGCGCGAAGTGCTGATCAGCCTGCCCGAGCACGCCATCGACCGCTTCAAGGTGGACCAGCCGGTGGCCGTGGAGCTGTGGTCCCAGCCGGGCCGGCAGCTGCCGGCGCGCATCCGTGAACTGGCGCCGGCTGCGGACCAGCAGTCGCGGACCTTCGCCGCGCGGGTCGCCTTCACCGCCGGCCAGGTGCCGGCGGAGCTGGGCCAGAGCGCGCGCGTCTACGTCAAGGGCGTGGGAGCGGAGACCCTCTCGGTGCCGCTGTCGGCGCTGACGGCCGAGGCCGGCACCCCGTTCGTCTGGGTGGTCGATCCTGCCACCTCCACCCTGGTGCGGCGCGCCGTTCAGGTCGGTCCCTATGGCGAGGACCGGGTGCCGGTGCTGGACGGGCTGAAGGCCCAGGACTGGGTCGTCGCAGCCGGCGTCCAGGTGCTGCGCGAGGGGCAGGAAGTCCGCCCCGTGGACCGCGCCAACCGCGCGGTGAAGCTGGTGGCCAAGGAGTAAGGCACGGTGAACTTCAACCTTTCCGCCTGGGCGCTGAAGAACCGCCAGATCGTCCTCTACGTCATGTTGCTCCTGGGTATCGTCGGTGCCCTGTCGTACTCCAAGCTGGGGCAGAGCGAAGACCCGCCCTTCACCTTCAAGGCCATGGTGATCCGCACCAATTGGCCCGGCGCCAGCGCCGAAGAGGTCTCCCGCCAGGTCACCGAGCGCATCGAGAAGAAGCTCATGGAAACCGGCGAGTACGACCGCATCGTGTCGTTCTCTCGGCCGGGTGAATCCCAGGTCACCTTCCTGGCACGGGACTCGATGCACTCCAACGAGATTCCCGAGCTCTGGTACCAGGTTCGCAAGAAGATCAACGACATCCGCTACACCCTGCCCCAGGGCATCCAGGGTCCGTTCTTCAACGATGAGTTCGGCACCACCTTCGGCAACATCTACGCCCTCACTGGCGAGGGTTTCGACTACGCCGTGCTCAAGGACTACGCCGACCGCATCCAGCTGCAACTGCAGCGGGTGAAGGACGTGGGCAAGGTCGAGCTGATCGGCCTGCAGGACGAGAAGATCTGGATCGAGCTCTCCAATACCAAGGCCGCGACCCTCGGCCTGCCGCTGGCCGCCGTGCAGCAGGCGCTGGAAGAGCAGAACGCCGTGGCGGCCGCCGGCTTCTTCGAGACACCCACCGACCGCGTGCAACTGCGGGTGAGCGGACGCTTCGATTCGGTGAAGGAGATCCGCGACTTCCCCATCCGCGTGGGGGACCGCACCTTCCGCATCGGTGACGTGGCCGAAGTGCGCCGGGGCTTCAACGACCCGCCGGCGCCGCGCATGCGCTTCATGGGCGAGAACGCCATTGGCCTCGCGGTCTCGATGAAAGCCGGGGGCGACATCCTGGTCCTCGGCCAGGCCCTGGAGGGCGAGTTCGCCCGCCTGCAGGAAACCCTCCCGGCCGGCATGCAGCTGCGCAAGGTGTCCGACCAGCCGGCGGCGGTGAAGACCGGCGTGGGCGAGTTCGTCCGCGTGCTCACCGAGGCGCTGATCATCGTGCTGCTGGTGAGCTTCTTCTCCCTCGGCCTGCGCACCGGCCTGGTGGTGGCGCTGTCCATCCCGCTGGTGCTGGCGATGACCTTCGCCGCGATGCACTACTTCGGCATCGGCCTGCACAAGATTTCCCTCGGCGCGCTGGTGCTGGCCCTGGGCCTGCTGGTGGACGACGCGATCATCGCGGTGGAGATGATGGCCATCAAGATGGAGCAGGGCTACGACCGCCTCAAGGCGGCCAGCTTCGCCTGGACCAGCACCGCCTTCCCCATGCTCACCGGCACCCTGATCACCGCCGCCGGCTTCCTGCCCATCGCCACCGCCCAGTCCGGCACCGGCGAGTACACCCGCTCGATCTTCCAGGTGGTGACCATCGCCCTGCTGGTGTCCTGGATCGCCGCCGTGATGTTCGTGCCCTACCTGGGGGATCGGCTGCTGCCCGACCTGGCCAAGCGCCACGCCGAGAAGCACGGCGGCGACGGCGCCCACGACCCCTACGCCACGCCCTTCTACCAGCGCGTGCGGCGGGTGGTGGAGTGGTGCGTACGCCGGCGCAAGACGGTCATCGTGCTGACCCTGGTGGCGTTCGTCGCCTCCATCGCCTTGTTCCGTTTCGTGCCCCAGCAGTTCTTCCCCGCCTCCGGGCGCCTGGAGCTGATGGTGGACCTCAAGCTGGGTGAGGGCGCGTCCCTGCTCAACACCGAAGCCGAGGCCGCGCGCCTGGAGGCGCTGCTCAAGGACCACCCCGGCATCGACAACTACGTGGCCTACGTGGGCACCGGATCGCCGCGCTTCTACCTGCCCCTCGACCAGCAGTTGCCGGCGGCGAGCTTTGCCCAGTTCGTGGTGCTGGCCAAGACCATCGAGGACCGCGAGGCGGTACGCAGCTGGCTGATCCAGGTGCTCAACGACGAGTTCCCGGCGGTGCGCACCCGCGTGTCCCGCCTGGAGAACGGCCCGCCGGTGGGGTACCCGGTGCAGTTCCGCGTGTCCGGCGAGCACATCGACGAGGTCCGCGCCCTGGCCCGTAAGGTGGCCGACAAGGTGCGCGAGAACCCCCACGTGGTGAACGTGCACCTGGACTGGGAGGAGCCGAGCAAGGTGGTGCGGCTGAACATCGACCAGGACCGCGCCCGTGCCCTGGGCGTGAGCACCGCCGACCTGTCGCGCTTCCTGCAGAGTTCCCTCAGCGGCAGCACCGTCAGCCAGTACCGCGAGGACAACGAGCTGATCGACATCCTCCTGCGCGGCACCCCGCGCGAGCGCGAGGAACTGGCCCTGCTGCCGAGCCTGGCGGTGCCCACCGACAGCGGCCGCAGCGTGCCGCTGTCCCAGGTGGCGACCCTGGAATACGGCTTCGAGGAAGGCATCATCTGGCACCGCAACCGCCTGCCGACGGTCACCGTGCGCGCCGACATCTACGACAAGTCGCTGCCGGCCAGCCTGGTGACGCAGATCCAGCCGACCCTCGACCCGATCCGCGCCGAGCTGCCCAGCGGCTACCTGCTGGAGGTGGGCGGCACGGTGGAGGACTCCGCGCGCGGGCAGAAGTCGGTCAACGCCGGTGTGCCGCTGTTCATCGTGGTGGTGTTGACGCTGCTGATGTTGCAGCTCAAGAGCTTCTCGCGCTCGGCCATGGTGTTCCTCACCGCGCCCCTGGGGCTGATCGGCGTGACCCTGTTCCTCCTGGTGTTCCGCCAGCCGTTCGGCTTCGTGGCGATGCTCGGCACCATCGCCCTGTCGGGGATGATCATGCGCAACTCGGTGATCCTCGTGGACCAGATCGAGCAGGACATCAGCGCCGGCCTGGACCGCTGGCACGCCATCATCGAGGCCACGGTGCGGCGCTTCCGGCCCATCGTGCTCACCGCCCTGGCGGCGGTGCTGGCAATGATCCCGCTGTCGCGCAGCGTGTTCTTCGGCCCCATGGCGGTGGCCATCATGGGCGGCCTGATCGTCGCCACGGCGCTGACCCTGCTGTTCCTGCCGGCGCTCTACGCGGCCTGGTTCAGGGTCAAGGAAGTGCCCCGGGCCTGACGGCAACGCCATCCGCATGGGCTACCCAACCTACGGTTCTGACGGGCCGTAGGTTGGGCTGAGGTATGAAGCCCAACGTTGCGATGCCCGCCTCGGCACTGCGCGTTGGGCCTCGTGGTGCTCGGCGCCAGCCTGCTTACTGATACATCCCATCCAGCAGCGACGCGAAATTGCGCTCCACCACCGGGCGCTTGAGCTTCTGCGTCGGCGTCAGTTCGCCCTGCTCCTGGCTGAGCAGGCGCGGCAGCAGGGCCCAGGTCTTGATCCGCTCTACTTGCGACAGCTCGGCGTTGATCGTGTCGATATGGCCTTGCAGCTCCGCCAGCAGCGCCGGTGCCTGCCGCCAGGCTTCGGCATCGCCCGCCAGCCCCTGGCGTTTCGCCCAGATGGCCAGGCTTTGCGGCTCCAGGGCGAGCAGGGCACTGAGGTGCTTGCGGCGGTCGCCATGCACCAGCGCCTGCTCCACCAGCGGGTGTTGCTTGAGGCGCGTCTCGATGGGCGCTGGGGCGATGTTCTTGCCGCCGGCGGTGATGATCAGTTCCTTCTTGCGACCGGTCAGCCAGAGGTAGCCGGTGGCGTCCATCCGCCCCAGGTCGCCGCTGCGCAGCCAGCCATCGAGGGTGAAGGTTTCGGCGGTCTTCTCCGGTTGCTGGAAGTAGCCCTGGAACACCTGGGGGCCGCGCACCAGCACCTCGCCGTCGTCGGCGATGCGCACCTCCACGCCGGGCAGTGGCCGGCCCACCGAGCCGGCTTTGCTCGGGCCGCCTTCGTTGCTGGTGAGAAAGGCGGTGGATTCGGACATCCCCCAGCCCTCGTACAGAGGCAGGCCGAGGGCGGCGAAGAAGTTCACCAGCTCGGCGTCCAGCGGTGCGCCACCGCTGACCAGCGCGCGGACGCGCGAGCCGAACAGGCGCTGACGCAGGCCGTCGAGCACCAGGCGCCGGGCCAGTTGCAGGCGCAGCCCGCCGCGCTGGCGTATGCCGGTGCGCAGGGCCCAGTCGAGCACGCGGCGCTTGTTGGCTGGCAGGGCTTCACGTTGGGCCATGACGGCGGCATGCAGCTTCTCGAAGAGTCTAGGCACGCTGCCGAAGAAGTCCGGTTGCACCTCGGCGATGGCCCGGGGCACGTCGTTGATGTCCGGCACGTAGGCGGCCTGGGCGCCACACCAGAGGCGCTGGTAGTGACCGATCACCCGCTCGCCGACATGGGCCATGGGCAGGAAGGCGAGACCGGTGTAGCAAGGGGGCGGCAGCTGGTAGGCGGCGATGGCGGCCAGCAGGTTGCCGTGGCTGAGCATGGCCGCCTTGGGCTCGCCGGTGGTGCCGGAGGTGAACACCAGATTGGCCAGGGCCTGGCGGTCGAGGGCCTGCCAGCGCGGGCTGACCTGCTCGGCGCTCACCCCGTCACCTTCGGCGGCGAAGGCGTCCAGGCCCGTCGCGGCGCCGTCCTCCTCGGTGTCGATGGCCACCACGCGCAAGCCTGGCAGCGAGACGCCATGGGCCTGCTCCAGGCGCTCGACGAACAGCAGCCGGCAATCCGCACGCTGCAGCTGCTGGGCCGCCTGCGCCGGGGTGAGGCTCGGGTAGAGGCCGGCGCTGACGGCGCCGACCATCAGCACGGCGAAGTCCAGCAGGCTCCATTCCAGGCGGGTGCGGCACCAGATCGCCACGCGGTCGCCGGGTTCGACACCTGCGGCGACCAGGGCTCTGGCCAGGGTCTCGCTGCGGCGGGCCACTTCGCCCCAGTCGAGGCTGCGCCAGGTGCCGCCCGCACGCACCTGGGCGGCTGGCCAGTCGGGCGTGCGCTCGGCGCGCCAGGCGAGGAGGGCGGGGATGCTGGGGAGATCGGTCGGCGGTTGCTGCGTCGTCATCGAACACCTCCTGTACTCGGGCTGGACGGGCGGGGACGGCTCAGGGAATCGGTTGGCCCGAGTCGCGCTCCTTCACCGCCTGGGCGAAGCCCACCTCCTCGCAGCGCGCCTTGAAACGCACACCTTCCGGGCTGTGGCGGGTGATGCCATCGAAGAGTGTGGCGAACATCTGCGTGGTCTCCAGGCCCATGTTGTGAAAGGCCTGGTTGATCATCAGCTTCTGCATCATCAGCTGGTTCCTGGGGATGCCCTGCATGCGTGCGGTCAGCGCTTCCACCGCCGCGTCCAGCTCGGTCAGGGGCACGCTCTGGTAGACCAGTCCCAGGCGCTGAGCCTCGCGGCCGTCGATGAGGTCACCGGTGAGGAGCATGCGCTTGGCCTTCTCCGGGCCCAGGCGGTAGACCCACATGGCGGTGGTCGGGCAGCCCCAGACCCGCGCCGGCGGGTAGCCGATCACCGCTTCGTCGGCCATCAGGATCAGGTCGCAGCACAGGGCGATGTCGCTGCCGCCGGCCACCGCCGGGCCGTGCACCTTGGCGATCACTGGCTTGTAGCTGCGGAACAGGCTCATGAAGTGCTCGGTGTTCTTCTTCATCAGCGCGTAGTCGACCATCGGGTCCCAGGGCATTTCCTGGCTGCCGTAGATGCCGCGCGGGTTCTCGGCGAAGAACTTCAGGTCGTAGCCGCTGCAGAAGCCGCGCCCGGCACCGGTGAGGACGATGACGTGCACCGCGTCGTCGGCATTGGCGCGCAGCACGGCGGCTTCCAGGTCGGCGGGCAGGCGGTCGTCGATGGCGTTGAGCCGCTCGGGGCGGTTCAGGGTGAGGGTGGCGATGCGGCCGTCGACCGCGTAGTGGACGGTGGAATCGGTCATGGAAGCGCTCCGTTGTTTTTTGTTGGATCGGGGCTTGGCGTGTCAGGATAAATAAGTAAACTGAATTCACTTTTTCTGTCCACTGCTTTATCGAGAGCCCCATGACCGATCTTTCCCCCAAGGCCCAGAGAACCCGTGCCAGCCTGCTGGACGCCGCCCGCGACGAATTGCTGGAGCTCGGCGGCGGCCTGGAAGTGGGACGGGTGGCGGAGCGGGCCGGCGTCTCGGTGGGGCTGATCTACCGCTATTTCGCCTCCCGCGCCGGGCTGCTGGCAGCGGTGGCGGAGGACTTCCATGACCGCTACCAGGCCGAGGTGATGGCTGCCGACCCGCTGCCCGGCGCCGAGGACTGGTGCAGCCGTGAGGAGCAGCGGGTGCGCCGTGCGGTGGAGTTCGTCTACGCCGAGCCCCTGGCACCGCTGCTGCTGGTGAGCCTGGCGCGTGAGCCCGAAGTGGCGGCGCTGGAGGCCCGGCGCATCACCGAGAACGTACGCCAGGGCGCCGACAACATCCGCCGGGGCCAGGCCGCCGGGCAGTTGAACGCCAGCCTCGACCCGGAGCTGGTCTCGGCGATGATCCTCGGCGGCATGCACCAGGCCCTGCTGGAGGCGCTTGGCCGCTCGCCGCGTCCGCCGGCCGACCAGCTGTCGCGGCAGCTCTGGCATTTCATCCGTGGTGCCCTGGCGCCACTCCAGCCGACATGACCCCAACAACAAGAAGAGGCAGGCATGCAGCACGCGACCCAGGTTGAATTGCTGAGGAAGGCATTGGCGCTGGCCGAACAGGGCGTTTCCGATTGCCTGGAGATGCCCTCGTCCCTCACGGTGGACAGCTACCTCGACGAGGCGCGCCATCGGCGTGAGCGGGACGAGGTCTTGCGCCGCGAGCCACTGCTGGTGGCGCGCTCCAGCGAGGTGACGGCGGGTCGCTTCATCACCCGCGACCTGCTGGCGCCATTGCTGCTGGTGCGTGACGAAGCGGGGGCGTTGCGCGGTTTCCTCAACGTCTGCAAGCACCGTGGCACGCAACTGGTGGCCGAGCCGGAAGGGGCCAACCGGGTGTTCGTCTGCCCCTATCACGCCTGGGCCTACAACCCCGATGGGCAACTGCGTGGCATTCCCCACGGCTATGGTTTCGAGGGGATCGACCGGGGCTGCCTGAACCTCACCGAGGTGCCGGTGGCCGAACGCTTCGGCGCCATCTGGGCGCGGCACTCGCCGGGCCCTGCGCTGGACATGGATGCCTTCTTCGGACCGGAGATACTCGCCGATTTCGACAGCTTCGCCCTGGATGACCACGTGATCTTCGACCCGCGCGACATCCGCCGGCCGGTGAACTGGAAGCTGACCATCGACACCTTCCTGGAGAACTACCACGTCGCCAAGGCACACCAGGCCACCATCGACCACCTGTTCTGGCCCAACCTCGGGCTGTTCGAGCGCTTCGGCCGGCATATCCGCAACTACTACGTGAAGCGCAACCTGCGCGAGGTGCTGGCGCAGCCCGAGTCCGAGTGGGACCTGCGCCGCCACGGCAACCTGCTGTACTTCCTCTGGCCCAACACCCTGATGCTGGTTGAGCCGGACCACATCGACTTCTCCAGCGTATTCCCCGATGGCCCGCTGGCCACCCGTGTGCTGGGCTACAACCTGCTGCTGGAGGAGCCGGCGACGGACAAGGCCCGGCGCTATTTCGAGAGGAACAACGAGATCCTCTATTCCGCCCTGGAGGAAGACTTCGCCCTGGCCGCGCGGGTACAGGAAGGCATCCGCGCCGGCGCCAGCGACCGCCTCTGGCATGGGCGCTACGAGCAGGCATTGCGCTGGTTTCACCAAGGCCTGGACGAGGTGCTGGGGGATTCCCGCGTCGATGTGCTGGGCGGGGAGGGTTCGCCCGGGGGCTCACCGAGGCCCTGATCATCGTATTGCTGGTTCTCCTGGGGCAGGCACCGGCCCCATGGCGGTGGCTATCATGGGCGGCCTGATCGTCGCCACGGCGCTGACGCTGCTGTTCCTGCCGGCGCTCTACGCGGCCTGGTTCAGGGTCAAGTCGGCCGAGCGGGCCTGATCAGGAAATGAGAACGGGGGCTTCGGCCCCCGTTTTGCAAACCGCTGAATGCTGCGAGTGACGGGGTGGATTTTCCACTTGCTGTCGAAGGAGGTTTTCGATTTGAACAAGGGATTTTTTCTCTGGATAGGCCTGCTGTCCGCCGTGTTCTGGAGTCAGGGGGCCGCCGCTTATGAACTGCAGTGCCCGACTTATGTAGATGTGGAGTCACCAGGCGTCGTAGCAGCGCCGGAAGGATGGGTGGCGAAGTCGAGGCGCAACAAGCTCAGGGTAGAGGGGCTGGGACTCGTTCTGGGGCCTCCGGAAGAGCTAGCGGATCTAAAGCTCGAGCCTTTCCTGCTGGGCGGCAAGGAGCGAGATGGTTGGGGAGAACTCAATGGCCTGATCGATAACGAGTTAGGGTTGTGGCTGGTCTGCCGCTATTCAGGGGACTATGTGGTCCTGACGAAGAAAATCGACCGCCCTGTTCAGGGGTGCTGGATAGAGGAAGACGTCCGTACTGGACCCCACGCTTACACCCTGTATTGCGAACCTGCCGAATCACCTGGTGATACCGGCACGGGGCAATAGCCTGGGCAGGTCAGCCAGGCGCCCGCCTGGTTGTCGAAACGTCATGAAAAAGGCCGCGCGTACCGGTACGGGCGGCCTTTTTCGTGGCGGTGGGATCAGTCGTCGATCCAGCCGCCCATTTCCTTCCAGCGGTTGACGATGCCGCAGAACAGCTCGGCCGTCTTCTCGGTGTCGTAGCGTGCCGAGTGTGCCTCGCGGCCATCGAATTCGATGCCGGCGGCCTGGCAGGCCTTGGCCAGCACCGTCTGGCCGTAGGCCAGGCCCGCCAGGGTGGCGGTGTCGAAGCTGGAGAAGGGGTGGAAGGGGTTGCGCTTGATGCCGGTGCGGTTCACGGCGGCATTCAGGAAGCCCAGGTCGAAGCTGCTGTTGTGCCCCACGAGGATGGCGCGCTTGCAGCCATGTGCCTTGATGGACTTGCGCAGGCCCCGGAAGATCTCGCCCAGGGCATGTTCCTCGGTCACGGCCATGCGCAGCGGGTGGTCCAGCTTGATCCCGGTGAACTCCAGGGCGGCCTGTTCGATGTTGGCGCCCTCGAAGGGCTCGACCCGGAAGAAGTGCGTGTGGTCCGGGTAGAGGAAGCCGCCTTCATCCATCGAGATGGTGGTGGCGGCGATCTCCAGCAGGGCGTCGGTGGCGCAGTTGAAACCACCGGTCTCCACGTCCACCACCACCGGCAGGTAGCCACGGAAGCGTGCCGCCATCGGGTGGCGCGGGCCGGACGGCAGGCTGCCGTCGAGTTCGTCGTCGAAGAATTCCTCGCTCACGCCTGGCCCTCCAGCAGTCGCCAACGCAGGGTTTCACCCGCGCGCAGGGGCACCACGCTGTTGTCGCCCAGGGGCAGGGTGGCCGGAGCGGTCCAGTCCTCGCGTACCAGGGTGATGGTGTCGGTGTTGCGCGGCAGGCCGTAGAAATCGGGGCCGTGGTGGCTGGCAAAGGCTTCCAGCTTGTCCAGGGCGTTGCGCTGCTCGAAGGCCTCGGCGTACAGCTCGATGGCCGCGTACGCGGTGTAGCAGCCGGCGCAGCCGCAGGCGGCTTCCTTGGCGTGCTGGGCGTGGGGCGCGGAGTCGGTGCCGAGGAAGAATTGCGGGCTGCCGCTGGTGGCGGCGTCCAGCAGGGCTTCCTGGTGCACGTTGCGCTTGAGGATCGGCAGGCAATAGAAGTGCGGGCGGATGCCGCCCACCAGCATGTGGTTGCGGTTGTACAGCAGGTGGTGGGCGGTGATGGTGGCGCCCACGTTGCTGGAGGCCGAGCGCACGAACTGCACGGCGTCACCGGTGGTGATGTGCTCGAACACCACCTTCAGGGTGGGGAAGCGCTCGACGACGCGCACCAGGTGCTCGTCGATGAAGGCCTTCTCGCGGTCGAACACGTCGATCTCGCTGCGGGTCACTTCGCCGTGCACCAGCAGCAGCATGCCGACTTCGGCCATGGCTTCCAGCACCGGGAAGATGGCGTCGATGCGCGTCACCCCGGAATCGGAGTTGGTGGTGGCGCCTGCCGGGTAGAGCTTGGCGGCGTGGACGAAACCGCTGGCCTTGGCGGCGCGGATGTCCTCGGGGCGGGTGCGGTCGGTGAGGTACAGCACCATCAGCGGTTCGAACCCGCTGCCGGCCGGACGGGCGGCGAGGATGCGCTGGCGGTAAGCGTCGGCTTCCACGGCGTTGCGCACCGGGGGCACCAGGTTGGGCATGATGATGGCGCGGCCGAAGGTGCGCGCGGCATCGGCCACGGTGTGGGCCAGCACGGCGCCATCACGCAGGTGGATGTGCCAGTCGTCGGGACGCAGCAGGGTCAGGCGGTCGGACATGGGGGGATTCCAGGCGGGTGAAACTCGGCGTGCATGCTACCGGAAAAGCCCGGCCGGGGCACGGGCGGCGCTTCAGGCCCGAGGGCGCCGAACGGCGCTTAAGTTTTCCGCCTTCGCACCGATAGCCCTTGTGAACCTGACGTCTTTCCCCGGAGCCAGCCGTGCGCGCTTTTCCCATCGCCCTGCTCAGCCTCATTGCCCTGCCGGCCATGGCCATCACCTTCCAGACCCGCCTGGAGAAGGTGGAGTGGAAGGTGGAAGGGGACAAGTTCGAGTGCCGCCTGTCGCAGCCGATCACCGACTTCGGCAGCGGCGAGTTCGTCCGCCGTGCCGGCGAGCAGGTCACCTTCCGCCTCAAGCCCAACGAACGCTGGATGGGCGGCGGCCAGGCGACTTTGCTGGCGGCGGCGGCGCCCTGGCAGCCCGGGCGCGGCGACATCAACCTCGGTGCCGTGGCGGTGGGCAACGGCGAAGTGCCGTTCAACAGCAACCAGTTGCAGGGCGGGCGCCTGCTCACCGGCCTGCTGGAGGGGCGCAGCCCGCTGGTGCGCCACCGCACCCAGCAGGGCGGGGACGCCCTGGAGGTGCGCTTGCTGCCGGTGCATTTCAACAAGGCCTACAACGACTACCTGGCCTGCACCGCCAAGCTGCTGCCGGTGAACTTCGATCAGGTGAAGAAGCTGGAGCTGGGCTTTCCCGGCGGCGGCGTGGCGCTGGACCCGATGGCCCGCGCCAAGCTGGAGATCGTCCTCGACTACATGAAGGCCGACCCGGCGGTGAACCATATCGAGATCGACGGCCACTCCGACAACGCCGGCAACCGCCTGACCAACCGCGACCTGTCGCGGCGCCGGGCGCTGGCGGTGTTCGACTACTTCAAGGCCAATGGCGTGCCGGAGTCGCAGATGGTGATGCGCTTCCACGGCGAGCGCTATCCGCTGGTGCCCAACACCAACGAGGCCAACCGGGCGAAGAACCGCCGGGTCGCCGTGGCCCTGTCCAAGGAGCCGGAGGCCCCCCCGGCGGAAAACCCAGCCGCCGCACCGGCCACCGAGCCGGCACCGGCGGCGGCCCCTGCCGCACCCTCCACGGCGCCTGCCGTGCCCCCGACCGCCAGCCCGGCGCCTGCCAAGCCGGCGTCCGCCTCCTGAGCGGCGCCGGATCGAAAGAATCTGTCGCCTGGTCGTCATTGCCTGTCGCGCCACTGTAATTTGGCCGCCAGGGTCAGTAGAATCCCCGGTTTTCGTACAACCCCGTGGAGTTGATGGCATGGCGGACGTGAAGAAGGTTGTCCTGGCTTATTCCGGTGGCCTGGACACCTCGGTGATCCTGAAGTGGCTGCAAGATACCTATAACTGCGAAGTGGTGACCTTCACCGCCGACCTCGGCCAGGGCGAGGAGGTCGAGCCGGCCCGTGCCAAGGCCCAGGCCATGGGCGTCAAGGAAATCTACATCGATGACCTGCGCGAAGAGTTCGTCCGCGACTTCGTGTTCCCGATGTTCCGCGCCAACACCATCTACGAAGGCGAGTACCTGCTGGGCACCTCCATCGCCCGCCCGCTGATCGCCAAGCGCCTGATCGAGATCGCCAACGAGACCGGCGCCGACGCCATCTCCCACGGTGCCACCGGCAAGGGCAACGATCAGGTCCGCTTCGAGCTGGGCGCCTACGCGCTGAAGCCGGGCGTCAAGGTCATCGCCCCCTGGCGCGAGTGGGACCTGCTGTCCCGCGAGAAGCTGATGGACTACGCCGAGAAGCATGGCATCCCGATCGAGCGCCACGGCAAGAAGAAGTCCCCGTACTCCATGGACGCCAACCTGCTGCACATCTCCTATGAGGGCGGCGTGCTGGAAGACACCTGGACCGAGCACGAAGAGGACATGTGGCGCTGGACCAAGTCCCCGGAAGCTGCACCGAACACCCCGACCTACATCGAGCTGACCTACCGCGCCGGTGACATCGTCGCCATCGACGGCAAGGACATGACCCCGGCCCAGGTGCTGACCGAGCTGAACCGCATCGGTGGCGAGAACGGCATCGGCCGCCTCGACATCGTCGAGAACCGCTACGTCGGCATGAAGTCCCGCGGCTGCTACGAGACCCCCGGCGGCACCATCATGCTCAAGGCCCACCGCGCCATCGAGTCCATCACCCTGGACCGCGAAGTGGCCCACCTGAAAGACGAGCTGATGCCCAAGTACGCCAGCCTCATCTACACCGGCTACTGGTGGAGCCCCGAGCGCCTGATGCTGCAGCAGATGATCGACGCCTCCCAGGCCAACGTGAATGGCGTGGTACGCCTGAAGCTGTACAAGGGCAACGTCATCGTCGTGGGCCGCAAGTCCGACGACTCGCTGTTCGACGCCAACATCGCCACCTTCGAAGAAGATGGCGGCGCGTACAACCAGGCGGACGCGGCGGGCTTCATCAAGCTCAACGCCCTGCGCATGCGCATCGCCGCCGGCAAGGGCCGCAAGCTGTTCTGATAAGCTGAGCGCCCCGTGCCAAAAGGAACCCCGGCCACGAGCCGGGGTTCTGCTTTTATGAGCCCTGATCGGGCAACCAAGAGGAATCCCTGATGAGACTGCTGCATACCATGCTGCGCGTCGGCGATCTGGACAAATCCATCGCCTTCTACACCGAAGTCCTGGGCATGACCCTGCTGCGTCGCAAGGACTACCCGGACGGCCAGTTCACCCTGGCGTTCGTCGGCTACGGCGACGAGGCCCACAACAGCGTGATCGAGCTGACCCACAACTGGGGCGTGGACAAGTACGAGCTGGGCACCGGCTACGGCCACATCGCCCTGGAAGTGGCGGACGTCTACAAGGCCTGCGAGGACATCCGCGCCCGTGGCGGCAAGGTCACCCGCGAGCCGGGGCCGATGAAGCACGGCACCAGCATCCTGGCCTTCGTCGAGGACCCGGACGGCTACAAGATCGAGTTGCTGTCGCCTTCGCGCAACGACTGACAAAAAAGCCCGGCAGATGCCGGGCTTTTTTTGGCGCGGACGGGCTCAGAGCACGCCGAACACCTTCTTCGCCAGGCTGGTGGCGGCACCGGCCGGGTTCTGGCGGATGCTCGCTTCCTGCTCGGCGATCATCTTGAACAGGCCATCCAGCGCCTCTTCGGTCACGTAGCTCTCGATGTTGGCGCTCTTGGCGTCCACCACGCCGAAGCTCGCGGCCTGGCCGGCGAAGCTGTTGTACTGCTGCGCCAGGCCGACCTGGTCGGTGGCCTTCTTCACGATGGGCAGGAACTTGGCACGCAGTTGCTCGCGGCTGGTCTTGTTCAGGTACTGGGTGGCGGAGTCCTGCGGGCCGGTGAGGATGCCCTTGGCGTCCTGCACGGTCATCTTCTTCACCGCGTCCACCAGCAGGGCCTGGGCCTGCGGTACCGCGGCCTCGGCGGCCTTGTTCATGCTGGTTTCCAGCTGCTCCACCTGGTCGCCCATGCCCATCATCTTCATGGTCTTGGCGGCCTTGCCCAGCTTGCCGGGCAGTTCGATGCGCACCTCGGGGTTGTTGCTGAAGCCGCCCGGCTTGCCGAGCTGCTGCACGGCGACCTTGGCGCCTTGGGTGAGGGCATCCTTCAGGCCGCCGGCGGCGTCCTGCTGGCTGAGGTCGCTGAGGGAGAGGGCGAAGGCGTTGACGGAGAGGGCCAGGCCGGCGACCAGGGCAGTGAGTCGGAACATGAGGGCTTCCTTGGGCTGGTGGAGTTCGGATCAGCGAACCGGGTCGACCCGGATGCGCAGGGGCTGCGGGTCGGTGCCGTCGAGTTTAACCGAGTGGCGTTCGCTGCTGATGAACATCAGCTTGCCGTCGAGCTCAATGCGCGCCGCCACGGCGTACTGGTGGCCGCTCTGCAGGTTGGCCGGGTCGTAGCTGAGCTGGAAGGCCAGGGGCACCTGGCCCTCGATGCGGCCCTGCTGGTGAGCCAGTTCGCGGGCGGGGGCATCCGCCAGAGAGACGTCCACCAGGGTGACCCGCAGGGTTGCATCCGGCGGCAGGGCCATGCGCTGCAGGTAGTACACCTCGCCTTCGAGCTGGGCCATCGAGGCCGTTTGCGGGGTGGTGCAGGCGCCGAGCAGCAGGCTGGCGAAGAGCAGGGGCAAGGTTCTTTTCATGAGTACATTCCGTGATTGGACCCCACACACTATAGAGCGTCGGGGCAGACCGGGCTGGCGGCATCGCCGGTTCAGTCATCGACCACCGGCAGGGCCTTGCCGATGGCGCCCAGCGTGTTGTTCACGTGGACGTTCTCGTTGACGGTGCGCATCAGCCGGCGAAGGCGCTCCTTGGCGGCCACCAGCTTCTCGATCTGCACATCCAGCTCCGCAGCGCGACGATCGAGGGCGGCTTCGTGCTCGGCCAGACGCGTGCGGCGCTGCTCCTGTTCGTCCTGGCGCGCCTGGAGCTGGGCCTCCAGTGCCTGCAGACGGGCTTCCTGTGCCTGCAGCTCGCGCTCGCGCTCGGCCAGTCCCGGGTCTGGCTGAAGGGGGCTGCTGTCCGGCTGGCGGCGGGTGAACACGCCGGCCATCTCCACCAGGGTGTTGAGGGTGGCCTGCACCTCCCTGAGCATCTGTTCGCTGCGGCTGGCGTTGTGGGGCACCGGGGCTGGGTGCTCGGGCGCGTCTGCTGCCTGCCGGGGCTCCACCGTCGCCACTGGCGAGTCGTGCAGGGGGGATTCGTAGGGCTGGTAGGGCAGCGGATGGGCCGAGTAGAAGGGCGCGCCGATGTTGTCGCTGCTGCGGCAGGCCAGCAGTGTCTGGATGGCGCCGGGGCCGAGGGTCAGCGGGTGGTGCTGTTCCATGCAGGTGGGGTGCGGGGTGAGGGGCGGGCCCAGGCGTTCGATGCGGATGAAGTGGTAGGCGGTGGCCGCATCGCGATTCCCGCGCGCGCCTTCGATGATCTGGCGCAACGCCCGGCGGGCGACCTGGCAGGCGCGCTCGTCCAGGCTGCTCAACTGGTATCCCCCCTCGGCCAGGGGCGCCAGGGCGGCGAGGTAGACCCAGGACGTGCCCTGGGGCCCGGCTTCATTGAGGGTGTAGACGAGGACGTTGGCTTCGATCTCGGGGATGGCGAGGCTGCACAGCACGGCGGCGTTGAACGCCTCCCGCTGGCCGTTCTCGACGGTGATGGTTCTCAGCAGCATGGGGGTTCCCTGGGTGAAGAGGGCAGAAGGACGCGCGAATGCGCAGCCGCCATGGTACTGAGGGCCGGACAGGCAGCCCCTCGGGGGATTCTGTCCGGCTTGTAGGGCATTTCTTCTAGTGGGCGAAGCAGAAAGCGGGCGGCCGAAGCCGCCCGCCTGGATCAGGAGGCTTCGGCTTGCGGCTCGTCCTGGGGGGCTTCGTCCGTCTGGCGCTCCAGTGCCACCTGGCGGATGGAGAGACGGATCTCGGCGGTGAGCACGCGCTTGGCCGCGCCCTCGGCCAGGTCGCCCAGCTCGGGGTGGTAGCTGAGCTTGCCGGCTTCGCCCTGGCGCAGCACGCGCTGGTCCAGCAGGGTCTGGATGAAGTGGCGGAACAGCGTCTTGTCGAAGAACTCCGGGGCGTTGAGGCCATGGAGGATCGACAGGCGCTGGGCCATGACGGTGCACAGGTTCTCCAGCTCCTCGGCGGTGAGCTGGTTCTGCCCGGCATTGAGCAGCAGGGCGATGGCCATGTAGAAGCGCTGCAGCGTCTGGGCGATGGCGCGGGACATCAGCGTCAGCAGCACGAACTGCCGCGAGCTGGGCGCCGGGCGCACGTACACGTCGTTCTCCACCTTCAGCAGCCCCTGCTCGACGAAGGCGGCCAGCCACTGGTCCACCACCGCGTCCAGCTCGTCCAGGTTCCAGCGGATGAACAGCTCGGCCTGCAGGTACGGGTATAGGGCGCGGGTGTAGCGCAGGATCTGCTCGCGGCTGCTGCGTCCGCTGCTCTGGAAGAAGCTGGCCAGCAGCCCCGGCAGGGCGAAGATGTGCAGCACGTTGTTGCGGTAGTAGGTCATCAGGACGGCGTTCTGCTCGTCCAGGTAGAGGATCTTGCCCAGGGCGTCCTTCTGCTCGGCCAGCAGGTCCATGCTCTGCACGTACTGGATCAGCGCCTGGCCGTCGCCTTCCGGCAGGGTGGCGTGGGGCGAGTAGGGCACCGCGCGCAGCAGGGCCAGGTACAGGTCCAGGACGCGGGTCAGCGCACGTTCGTCCAGCGCCAGGCGGCTGGTGGACAGCAGCGCCAGGGCCACCAGGTTGACCGGGTTGATCGCCGCCGCGTCGTTGAGGTGGCGGGCGATGCGCACGGCCAGGCGGTTGGTGGTGTCGTTGAGCCAGGCCGGGCGGAACTGCGGTCCCAGTTCCTGGGCGCGCCAGTCCGGTTGCTGCTGGTCGAGGAACTCCGCCAGCTTGATCGGCTCGCCGAAGTTCACCGCGACGCTGCCGAAACGCAGCTTCAGGGCGCCGATGACCTTGAAGATGTCGAAGATCGACTCCTTCTTCTTGCTCGCGCCGCGCAGCTCGCCCAGGTAGGTGCGGCCTTCCAGCACGCGCTCGTAGCCGATGTACACCGGGACGAAGACGATGGGCAGGCGCGAGGAGCGCAGGAAGCTGCGCAGGGTGATGGCGAGCATGCCGGTCTTCGGGTGCAGCATGCGCCCGGTGCGCGAGCGCCCGCCCTCGACGAAGTACTCCACCGGGAAGCCACGGCTGAACAGGGTGTGCAGGTACTCGTTGAACACCGAGGTGTAGAGCGGGTTGCCCTTGAAGGTACGGCGCATGAAAAAGGCGCCGCCACGGCGCAGCAGGCCGCCGATCACCGGCATGTTGAGGTTGATGCCGGCGGCGATGTGCGGCGGCGTCAGGCCGTTGCGGAACAGCAGGTAGGACAGCAGCAGGTAGTCGATGTGGCTGCGGTGGCAGGGCACGTAGATCACTTCGTGACCCTGGGCGATGTCCTGCACGCCCTCGATGTGGTTGACCTTGATGCCCTCGTAGAGCTTGTTCCAGAACCAGCTCAGCACCACTTCGAGGAAGCGGATCGCCGTGTAGGCGAAGTCGGAGGCGATCTCGTTGCCGTACTTCAGCGCCTGGGCCTCGGCCTTGGCCGGGCTGATCTTCTCGCGCTCGGCTTCCTCGGCGATGGCCTGGCGCACCAGCGGCGCATGCACCAGCCCTTTCACCAGGTTGCGGCGGTGGGAGAGGTCGGGGCCGATCACGGCGGTCTTCTGGTTGCGGAAGTGCACCCGCAGGATGCGCTGCACCATGCGCTGGGTGCGCTCCGGCCCCTTGCCCTGGGCGATCAGCTCGCGCAGGTGGATGGGGGCGGAGAACTGCACACGGGTCTTGCGCCCGAGGATGAGGATGCTGACCAGCTTGCGCAGGCGCCCGGTCACGGCCCAGCTGTCGGCGAACAGCAGCTTCCAGGGGCTGGTCTCGCGGTCCGGGGACTGGCCCCAGAACACCGTCACCGGGATGATCTGCGCGTCATCCACCGCGTGCTGCTGGATGGCGTCCAGCACCCGCACCAGGGTCGGCGAGGTGCCGCGCTTGTCCTGCCCGCCGAACCAGCCCGGCTCCGGGGTCAGGTAGAAGAAGGCGGCCGGCTCCAGGCTGTCGCCCACTGCCACGGGCAGCACCGGGCGCGGCAGGCCGGCCTTGGTGCATTCCCGGTCCACCACCGCCAGGTCGCTGGCCGAGGGTTGCTGCAGCACGTAGAGCACGGGCTTGCTGCGGTCGAGCTTGAGGGTGAAGGCGGACTGGTTGATGGTTTCCGAGCGCACCCACAGGTAGAGGAGGCGGCGCAGGGTGCCGAAGGCCAGGCGGCGGAACGGGGAACGGGTCATACGGGCGTCGTGGTGTGGAACGAGCGTGTGCTCGGGGCGGCTAGTGTGCCGTATTCGCTGACCCGCCGCAAAAAGCCGAATCCCGCTTTTGCAGGGCTGAATCCCACGTTACAGCAGGAAACTTTCGGCACGCTTCGCTGTCTTGCTATGCCGCCGGGAGACTCCTTATAGTCCGCCGGCGTTTTGCAGGGCCCCTGAGGCCAGCATGGCCGGGGGCTTTTCCCGTTGGGGTAGAGGCCATGATCGACATAAGAAAACTGACCAGACGATTCGCGCAGCACACCGCCGTGGACGACCTGTCCTTCGCGGTCGAGCCGGGGGAAGTGCTCGGCTTTCTCGGCCCGAATGGCGCCGGCAAGTCCACCACCATGAAGATGCTCACCGGTTTCCTGGCGCCGACCTCCGGCACCGCCAGCATCTTCGGCCACGACATCCAGACCCAGACCCTGCAGGCCCAGCGCAGCCTCGGCTACCTGCCCGAGGGCGCGCCCTGCTACGGCGACATGACGGTGCGCGGCTTCCTCGAATTCATCGCCGAGATCCGTGGCTTCCGTGGCGCCGAGAAGAAGGCCCGCGTCGCCCAGGCCGCTGGCCAGGTGGAGCTGGACAAGGTGCTCGGGCAGAGCATCGAGACCCTGTCCAAGGGCTTCAAGCGCCGCGTCGGGCTGGCCCAGGCCATCCTCCATGACCCCCGCGTGCTGATCCTCGACGAGCCCACCGACGGCCTCGACCCGAACCAGAAGCACCAGGTACGCCAGCTCATCCAGAGCCTGGCCCGGGACAAGATCGTGATCATCTCCACCCACATCCTCGAAGAGGTGACGGCGGTGTGCACCCGCGCGGTGGTGATCGCCGCCGGCAAGCTGGTGGCCGACGACACCCCCTACGAGCTGGAGCGCCGCTCCCGCTACCACCAGGCGGTGACCCTGGTGGCCGACGAGCCCCTCG
Source organism: Pseudomonas sp. SLBN-26 (assembly GCF_006715895.1). Taxonomy (NCBI): domain Bacteria; kingdom Pseudomonadati; phylum Pseudomonadota; class Gammaproteobacteria; order Pseudomonadales; family Pseudomonadaceae; genus Pseudomonas; species Pseudomonas sp. SLBN-26. The sequence continues at coordinate 2,860,019 of NZ_VFOB01000001.1, read as the reverse complement.
ATCCGCTGGCGCTGGCCGTGTTGCCGGGCGTTGCCGGTGTCGAGGAAAACGCCGCTGGCGGTGGCCTGACGGTGCTGGCCAAGCCGGGCGAGGTGATCTTCCCGCAGGTCAACCAGCTCATCCACCAGCGTGGCTGGCGGGTCAAGGAGCTGGACGTGGAGCGCGGCCGCCTCGATGAAGTCTTCCGCAGCCTGACCCGGGGGGAAGCGGCATGAAGCAGTTGCCGGTCATCTTCAAGCGTGAGCTGGCGAGCTATTTCGCCACCCCGCTGGCCTATGTGTTCATCGTGATCTTCCTGGTGCTGTCCGGGGTCTTCACCTTCTACCTGGGCGGTTTCTTCGAGAGCGGCCAGGCGAGCCTGGCGCCCTTCTTCAACTTCCACCCCTGGCTCTACCTGTTCCTGGTGCCGGCCATCGCCATGCGCCTGTGGGCGGAGGAGCGCAAGTCCGGCTCCATCGAACTGCTGATGACCCTGCCGGTCACCCGCTTCGAGGCGGTCACCGGCAAGTTCCTCGCCGCCTGGGCCTTCGCCGGCCTGGCGCTGCTGCTGACCTTCCCCATGGTCATCACCGTCAACTACCTGGGCGAGCCGGACAACGGCGCCATCGTCACCGGCTACATCGGCAGCTGGCTGCTGGCCGGCTCCTACCTGGCGGTGGGCTCGTGCATGTCGGCGCTGGCCAAGAACCAGGTGATCGCCTTCATCCTCGCCGTGGTGGTGTGCTTCCTGTTCATCGTCAGCGGCTTCCCGCTGGTGCTCGACGCCTTCAGCGCCTGGGCCCCGCAATGGTTGCTGGACGCGGTCGCCTCGCTGAGCTTCCTGACCCGCTTCGATGCCATCAGCAAGGGCGTGATCGACCTCCGCGACCTGCTCTACTTCCTCTCCCTGATCGCCGCGTGGCTGGCCGCCACCGCCGTGGTGGTCGATCTGAAGAAGGCCGACTGACATGAAGAAACTGATGTATTCCAGCGCCGGCCTGCTGCTCATCGCCCTGGCCTTCCTGGCGTTCAACATGGTCTCGGGCCTGGCGCTGACCAACGCCCGCCTCGACCTCACCGAGCAGAAGCTCTACACCATCTCCGACGGCACCCGGCAGATCCTCGGGGAGCTGGACGAGCCCATCAACCTGTACTTCTTCTACTCCGACAAGTCCGCCAAGGACCTGGTGGTGCTGCGCAACTACGCCCGCCGCGTGGAGGAGATGCTCAAGGCCTACGCCCAGGCGGCGGACGGCAAGATCAAGCTGCACATCGTCGACCCCGAGCCCTTCTCCGAGGACGAGGACAAGGCCGCCGAGTTCGGCCTCCAGGCGGTGCCCGCCCAGCAGGGCGGCGACGCCATCTACTTCGGCCTGGCCGGCACCAACAGCGTCGACGACCACCAGGTGATCCCGTTCTTCCCGCTGGACCAGGAAGAGTTCCTCGAATACGAGGTCAGCCGCCTGGTGCAGAGCCTGGCGCATCCCCAGCGCCCGGTGGTCGGCGTGCTCTCCGGGCTGCCGCTCAACGGCGGCTTCGACATGCAGACCCAGCAGCCCAGCTCGCCGTGGATGGTGATGGAGGAAATCCGCCAGCTGTTCCAGATCGAGAGCCTCAAGCCCGACGTCGACCAGATCCCCGACAAGGTCTCGGTGCTGCTGCTGGTGCACCCGAAGAACCTGTCCGAGCAGACCCAGTACGCCATTGACCAGTTCGTCCTGCGGGGCGGCAAGCTGCTGGCCTTCGTCGACCCCTGGAGCGAGGCCGACCATGCCATGCCGATGCCCGGTGAGATGGGCGGCGAGGGCAAGAGCTCCGACCTGCCGGCGCTGTTCAAGGCCTGGGGCTTCGAGATGCTGCCCGGCAAGGTACTGGGCGACGGTGCCTACGCCATGTCGGTGAGCATGGGCCAGGGCGAGCGCCCGGCCCGTCATCCGGCCTGGCTGACCCTGCCGCGCCAGGCGCTGGACCCGAGCGACGTGGCCACCGCCAACCTGGAGACCCTGACGGTCGCCACCGCCGGCATCCTGCGCCCGCTGGAGGGCGCCAAGACCCACTTCGTGCCGCTGATCCACAGCTCCGAGTACGCCATGCCGTTCGACGCCCAGCGCTTCGCCATGCTGCGTAACCCGCAGGAGCTGATGGGCGAGCTGAACCCCAGCGGTGACCGCTACACCGTCGCGGCCCGTATCAGCGGGCCGGCGCAGAGCGCCTTCCCCGACGGCATCGAAGGGCGCAAGGACGGACTGAAGTCGGCCGACAACATCAACGTCATCGTGGTCGCCGACACCGACATGCTCAGCGACCGCATGTGGGTGCAGGTGCAGGACTTCTTCGGCCAGCGCGTGCCGCAGCCCTGGGCGGACAACTCCGCCTTCGCCATCAACGCCCTGGATAACCTCTCCGGCTCCGAGGCACTGATCAGCGTGCGCTCCCGCGGTCGCTTCACCCGCCCCTTCACCGTGGTGGAAGACCTCCAGCGCCAGGCCGAAGTGCGTTTCCGCGAGCAGGAGCAGGCCCTCAAGCAGCGCCTGTCGGAGACCGAGGAGAAGCTGGCCAGCCTGCAGAACCAGGACCCGGCCAAGGCCCTGGAGCTGACCCCCGAGCAGCAGGCCACCCTGCAGCAGTTCATGCAGGAGAAGCTGCGCATCCGCAAGGAACTGCGCGAGGTCAACTACCAGCTCAACGCCGACATCGAGAAGCTCGGCCGCACGCTCAAGTTCATCAACATCGCCCTGGTGCCGCTGGTGCTGACCCTGGGCGTGCTGCTGCTGTGGGCCTGGCGCCGTCGCCGCGCCTGAGGAGAGGACATGGGACGCAAGGCTTTCATCTTCCTGTTCATCCTGGCCGTCGCACTGGGCGGCACCTACCTGGCGCTGCAGCGCCAGGCGGGGCCGACGCCGGGGGCGCAGGCCCAGGCCTGGCTGCCGGCCCTGCAGGGCCGGCTGGCCGACATCGACGCCATCGAGGTGCAGCGGCCCGGTCAACCGCCGGTGCACCTGGCGCGTCGCGACTCCACCTGGGTGGTGGCGGACAAGGCCGGCTACCCGGCCGATGCCCGCGCCGTGGCCGACCTGCTGCGGGCCCTGGGCGAGGCGCGCCGGGTCGAGGCGCGTACTGCCAAGCCTGAGCTGCACGCCCAGCTGGGCCTGGCCGAGAAACCCGGGGAAGGCCAGGCCCTGCGCCTGGTGGTGCGCGGGCAGAACGGCCTGCCGCAGCAGGACCTGCTGATCGGCAAGCCCGGCCAGCAGGGCAAGGGGCAACTGGTGCGCCTGCCCGGCGACAACCAGAGCTGGCTGATCGACCGGCGCATCGAGCTGCCCGAGACCGAGCTGGCCTGGCTCGACCGGCGCATCGCCGCCATTCCCTTCTCCAGCGTGCGCCAGGTCGAAGTCCGCTACCCCCAGGGCAAGGAACTGACGGTGTACCGTGACGCCGAGAACGAGCCGAACATGAAGGTCCGCCAGCTGCCGGCCGGTCGCAAGCTGGCCTACGAGGCGGCGGCCAACGGCATGGCGGCGGTGTTCGCCGGCCTGCAGTTCGCTGACGCCGCGCCGCTGGACCAGATCCAGTTCAAGGACAAGCCGCTGCTCAGCTTCGAACTGCAGACCTTCGCCGGCGGCCGCCTCACCGGCGAACTGCTGGGGCAGGGTGAGCAGTACTGGCTGCGCCTGACCGGCCAGGAGAAGCTCGACGACCAGGTACCGGGGCGTACCGATTGGGCCTACCTGATCGAGCCCTTCCAGTACCAGGCACTGGCCCGAAAGCTGGAGGACCTGCTCTCGGCGAAGTGAGCCTCAGGGCGTTTCCGGGCCCTGCCCAGGGGCCCGGAGCGCCTTCGCCGAAATGCCCCATTTTGTGACGCGAAAGCCCCGGAAAAGGGCGTGAACACCTAGTCTCACGGCGTTTTCCGCATGCCGGAAAAAAGTGCTTTTCTGTAGCATTTCCTGTCGTATACTCCGGGCGCGGTGGTTAAAAGAACGCCTTTCGGAGTACCCGCCCACGCCTTGTCAGACCGCGGTCGGATATCGAGAAAAATACGTCTTTACCAACCCGTCTAAGTCCCAGGATTGGGGCCAACAACAAAATTGCGAGTTTGGAGAGAGTAGTAATGGCTGATCGTGAGGTCGGAACCGTCAAGTGGTTCAATGACGCTAAAGGCTATGGATTCATCCAGCGTGAAAGCGGTCCGGATGTATTCGTTCACTACCGCGCTATCCGCGGCGAAGGTCACCGTTCCCTGGTCGAAGGCCAGAAGGTCGAGTTCTCGGTGATCCAGGGCCAGAAAGGCCTGCAGGCGGAAGACGTCGCCCGCGTCTGAGTCTCCAAGCGAAAGGCCCGTCCAAGCGACGGGCCTTTTGTTTGTCCCCTTCTTGCCGCTGTCCTGCGGCGCCCCTTCGTGACCTGCCGTTCTCGCCCGCTCGCTGACCGCTGGCGAAGGCGTTTGCGGGCTGCCGCTCCAGCGCCCGGCTGCACGGCATGAATGCTCTGCGCACCTTTTTGCTGCTCTTCAGCGCCTTGCAGCCGTCCTGCTCTGCAACGCGCCGCTGGCGGTGCACGGCCAACAAAAAGCCCCGCAGGTGCGGGGCTCTTTCAGGCGCTGTCGATCACAGGTCGAAGTCGTAGTCGTTCAGCTGCTTCTGCAGGCGACGCTCTTCGAGGTAGTTGTCGATGATGCGCCGCTTGGTCAGGTTGGTCTTGGCCACTTCGGCAGGCGCCTCGGCTTCTTCCGCTTCCTCGGCGATGAAGTCTTCCTCGATCTCGATCTCTTCTTTGACAGTGCTCATTCAGGTCACTCCACGATGCGGGGCGGTGATGGCGCACCTTATAGCGACAAAGAATCGGCCGGTAAAAAAGATTTTTTCAATTGAAAACCAGGACTTTGCAGGGTCCGATCAATCGTCCGAAGTCTTCGCCTTGTACTCGCACAAGTCCTCGATCCGGCAGGCTCCGCAGCGCGGCTTCCGGGCGACGCACACATAGCGCCCATGGAGGATCAGCCAATGGTGGGCGTCGAGCAGGTAGTCCTTCGGCACGAACTTCACCAGCTTCTTCTCCACCTCCAGCACGGTCTTGCCCGGGGCGATGCCGGTGCGGTTGCTGACGCGGAAGATGTGGGTGTCCACCGCCATCACCGGCTGGCGGAAGGCGGTGTTGAGCACCACGTTCGCCGTCTTGCGGCCCACGCCGGGCAGGGCCTCCAGGTCCTCGCGGTTGTCTGGCACCTGGCTGCCGTGCTTCTCCATGAGGATGCGGCAGGTCTCGATGACGTTCTTCGCCTTGCTGTTGTACAGGCCGATGGTCTTGATGTACTCCGACAGGCCCTCCACCCCCAGCGCGTGGATGGCTTCGGGGGTATTGGCCACCGGGTACAGCCGGGCGGTGGCCTTGTTGACGCTGACGTCGGTGGCCTGGGCGGAGAGGATCACCGCGATCAGCAGTTCGAAGGGCGTGGTGTAGGCCAGCTCGGTCTTGGGATCGGGGTTGTCTTCGTGCAGGCGACGGAAGATTTCCAGGCGTTTGGCAGCGTTCATGGCATTCGGCTTTTCACGGTGGATTCGGGGTGGGGCGCGAACCGCGCTCAGGGCAAGGCGCGACGCAGCGGCACCCACAGCAGGGCGAGCAGGATAAGCCCTCCCGGCGTCGAGGCGAAGAGCGGGACGCCATGGGCGGCGAACGTGAGGCTCAGTGCGGCCAGGCCCAGCCAGTCACCGTGGGCCAGCAGGCTGGCATGGCCGATGCCCTCGCGCAGCGCGCCGAGCAGCAGGGCCAGCAGGCTGAACGCCAGGCCTGCCCTGAGGCCGTCGCTGGCCCGGCCCGGTGCTTCCAGCGCCAGGTGCAGGCACGGCAGGGCCAGCAGCCACGGCCAGGGGCCCAGGGCCTGGTGCAGGTCGTAGGCGAAGGCCCGCAGGAGCTGGTCGGCCAGCGCCACGCCGCAGCCAGCCAGCACCAGCGTCCCGAGCCAGAAGGCCCGGCCCGCCAGGTGGCGATGCAGCCAAGGCAGCAGGGCCCCGACTCCGGCCAGCAAGGGCAGGGCAACCAGGGCCAGGCCCAGGGCTTTCACCAGCAGGTCGCTGGCCCCCAGCAGCGGTGCCAGGCCGAGCAATGCAGCGGTGCGTGCAGGCGTGCTCATGGCGTGGCTCCCAGCAAGGCGTCGCGGTGGGCGTCGAAGTAGCGCAGGCCCGCCTGGACGCCCGCCACCACCGCGCGGGAGGTGATGGTGGCGCCGGCGATCTGGTCGACATCGCCACCATCCGCGCGGACCCGCCATTCCCCCGGCTGCTCCGCCAGGTTCCGGCCTGCCAGGCTGCCCAGCCAGGGGCTGCGGGAGGCTTCGATGCGATCGCCGATTCCCGGTGTTTCCCGGTGCGCCAGGACCTTGCTGTGCAGCAGCCGGCCATCCGGCGCGATGGCCAGCAACAGGTCGATGGGCCCTTCATAGCCCCGCGCCCGTACCGGCAGCAGCACGGCCACCAGGCGCTCGCCCTGGCGCGCGCGCCAGGCGGTGGCCGGTGAGGGGCTGCCCAGGTCGTCAGCCCCGGTCAGGGGCACGGCGTCCTGCAGGGGGTGGTTGTCATAGCTGCCGGCGGGCAGCAGGTCGAGCAGGGCACGCTCGGCGGAGGCCTTGGCGGCCGCCTGCTGGCGAGGGGCGAGTACGCCGTGCAGCGCCGTGAGCAGGCCCATCGCCAGGGCGGCGGCCACCAGCAGGCACGCGAGGCTGCGCCCGTTCACGGAGAGGGCCTCGCGCGCTGGGCCCAGCGCTCCAGCGCCGGCACCGCCAGGTTCATCAGCAGCACGGCGAAGGCCATGCCGTCGGCATAGCCGCCCCAGGTGCGGATCACGTAGACCAGCACGCCAACGCCCAGGCCGAATGCCAGCCGCGCCCGGTCGGCACTGGGGCCGGAGACCGGCTCGGTGACGATGAAGAAGGCGCCGAGCATGGTGGCGCCGGAGAACAGGTGCAGCAGCGGCGAGCCGTTGGAGTCCGAGCCGCTGCCGTTCCAGCCCAGCAGGCTGGCGGCGAACAGCCCGGCGATCAGCCCCACCGGGGCGTGCCAGCGGATCACCCGGCGCTGCAGCAGCCACAGGCCGCCGGCGAGGAAGGCCAGGTTGACCCATTCCGCACCGCGCCCGCCCAGGTGGCCGAAGGCGGCATTGCGGGCGAACAGTTCGTCGATGGTCAGGCGGTCGTTGTGGCGCAGGCTGTCCAGCACCGTGGCCTGGCTCCAGCCGTCCACCAGGCCGCTGCCCAGGCCCAGCACCTGCTGCAGCGCGGCCAGCAGGCCGTGGGGTTGGCCGGCAACGGGCCATTGGGCCATCTGCGCCGGGAAGGCCAGCAGGGCCAGGGCGAAGCCGAGCATGGCGGGGTTGAAGGGGTTGCGGCCGAACCCGCCGAAGACCGACTTGCCCAGCAGGATGGCCGCCGCACAGGCCAGCAGGGTCAGCCAGGCGGGGCTATAGGGCGGCAGGGCCAGGGCCAGCAGGGTGGCCGTCACCAGGGCGCTGCCCTCGGCCAGCCATGGGCGGCCGAACAGGGCCTCGTCCGGGGCGACGTGCTGCCCGCGCAGGCGCCGCACCAGCGCCTCGCAGGCCAGGGCGCAGGGGATCGCCAGGGCCAGTTGCAGCAAGGTGCCGAACCCGTAGTGCCAGAGCTGGACCAGCAGGCCCGGCAGGCACGCCAGCAGCACCAGGCTCATGGCCGGGCGCGGGTCGAAACCGGGAGCGCTGGCCATGGCCGGCTCAGGCCTCGGGGTGTTCGCCGAGGCGGCGTTCGGCTTCGGCCAGGCGGGCCTGGGCGCGGCCGATGGCAGCCTCGTCGCGGGGTTGGCGGCGCTCCAGGCGGCTGACCTCGGCACGGGCCATGGCCTGCTCGGTCTTCAGCGCGCGTAGGGCCGGGTCCACCGGGCGCTTGTCGATGCGCTGCAGCTCGGGCGGCGCCTTGCCGCAGGCATCCTCGGCGGCATGCAGGGCGGCCTCGGCGTCGGCCAGGGCCTGGCGCAGCGGCGCCAGCTCGGCTTCGTCCGCGCCGCGGGTCTCGGCGCTGCGTAACGCGCCCCGACGGGTCACCAGGGCGACCTTGGCCTGCTTGAGCGCGGCCTCGCCCGGGCTGGGCGGCGTGGCCGGCTGCGCTGCCTGCAGGCGCGCCAGGGTGGCCTCGGCGGCATCCACCGCCTGTTGCAGGGCGGCCAGCTGGGCCTGCTGCCCGGCATCCGGTTCGGCGCCATAGGCCTTCTGCGCCTTGGCCAACTGGGCGCGGCTCATGGCGGCTTCGATCTTGGCCTTCTTCAGCGCCGCTTCGTCCGTGACCGGCGCGGGGGCGGCGCTGGCTTGGGCCAGGGCGGCTTCCGCCCGCTCGCTGGCGGCCTTGAGCTCGGCCACCTGGGCGGCGAGGTCGGAGGTGCCGTAGGTGGCGTACTGCTTCTCCGCGCGGGACAGCGCCACCCGGGCCATGGCCGCCTCAACCTTGAGGCGCTTCTGTTCGTCGCTGAGGGTGCCGGCGGCGGCCTTCTGGGCCTTGACCCGTTCGATGGCGGCCTGCACCGGATCGGTGCTGGCGGCGGCTTCGCTGCGGGCCTTTTCCTGGGTGTGGGCCTGGCGCTGTGCGCGAGCCTCGCGCTCGGCCTGGCGGCGGGCTTCGTCACGGGCCAGGCGGGCATTGCGCTGCTCGAAGCGCTGGCGGAACTGGTCGGCCCGCTCGCGCTGGGCGCTGGCGTCCGGCTCGGCCAGGGGCAGGATGTCGATGCAGTCCACCGGGCAGGGCGCGACGCAGAGTTCGCAGCCGGTGCACTCGTCGCGGATGACCGTGTGCATCTGCCGCGCGGCCCCGACGATGGCGTCGGTCGGGCAAGCCTGGATGCACTTGGTGCAGCCGATGCACTCGGCCTCGCGGATGAAGGCAACCTGCGGCGGGACCGGGCCATTGGGCGCGTCCAGCGGCAGGACCGGCACCTGCAGCAGGTCGGCCAGGGCGATGATGGTCACCTGGCCGCCGGGCGGGCATTTGTTGATGGCTTCGCCCCGGGCGATGCCTTCGGCGTAGGGGCGGCAGCCGGGGTGGCCGCACTTGCCGCACTGGGTCTGCGGCAGCAGGGCGTCGATGCGCTGGACAAGGGCCTGGCTCATGGCGCCACCAGGCCGTTGAAGCCCATCAGCGCGACGCCCATGAGGCCGGCGCAGAGCAGGGTGATCGGCGTGCCGCGCAGGGGCGCGGGTACATCGGCGCCGTCGACCCGTTGCATCAGGTCGGCGAACAGCCCCAGTGCCAGCCAGAAGCCGAGGCCACCTGCCAGGCCGAGGCCCAGCGCGTGGACGAAACCACTGCTGGCGGCCAGGTACAGGCCACCGAGTACCGCACCATTGCCCAGCAGCAGCGGGAGCAGGCCGTTCGGTACGTCGGCGGTGCCGGGCAGGTGCTTGAGCAGCGCCAGCGCGGCCCAGGCCAGGGGCGCCAGCAGGGGCAGCAGCACCAGCGGGCGCAGGTGGTCGAGGGCCAGGGGCGCCAGCAGAAGACGGTCGAGCAGCCAGGCCAGGGGAAGCCCCAGGGCCAGCATCAGGCCGCCGGCACGGGCCAGGGCCTGCAGACGGGGCTGGGCGTCGCCACCCGCTGCCTGTGCCAGCAGCAGGTTGTTGACCAGGGCGGCGCCCAACAGCGCGATGAGGAGATCGGTCATGGATTCGGGACGGGCCGGATCGTTCACAAAGGGCCGCGTATTATCCGGGATGGCGCCGGGCGGGTACAGGGCCGCCCCGGGGCGACCCTGGTCCCAGCCCTGTTCAGGCTTGGGCGGTGGCCTTGTTGCGGCCTGTGGCGCGGCGCCACAGCCCGCGCACCAGCAGCGCCAGGGGGAAGAGGATGACCACGAAGGGAATGCCGTAGCCGAGCATCTCCAGGGCCTGGGCGGTGCCTTCGGTGGCGTTGTCCAGCAGGCCGGCGGCAGCCTCGCCGATGCGCGACAGGCGGCTCGGGCGCTGCTGGTCGGTGGTGAAGTCCAGGGTCAGCAGGTTGGTGGCGATGCGCCGTTGTTGCTGGGCGGACTCCTGGGCATTGGCGGCCAGTTGCACCTCCAGCTCGGCCATTTCCCGGGCCAGGGCCAGCAGGTCGGCGACGGCCAGGTCCTTGCGCTCCTGGAAGGCTTGCAGGGTCTTGTACTGGCGCTCCAGGCGCTCGTGGGTGCGGGCGTTGTCGCCCACCGCCTGGGCCAGGTCTTCGGCGCGGGTGGTGCGGCTTTGCAGCTCGCCACCCTCGGCGGCCAGGGCCACGATCTTCTCTACGCCCTCGGGCACGATGCGCAGCACCAGCTGGCCGGCGCGGTAGCCGCCCTGGTTCTGCTCGATGGCCAGCAGCTCGCAGGTGCCGAAGCGGCCGTCGTTGCAGGCTTCGCGGGTGGCGGCCAGGCGCGGGGCAACGGCCTCGGCGGCGAGGTGGATGGAGACCTGGTGCTCGTAGGCGAGGAAGGCGCCGGGCTTGGAGGCTTCGCCCTGGAGGGCGGCACCGCCGCTCGCCTCGCGGTCCGACGGGGAGCAACCGGCCAGGGCGGTGAGGGCCAGCAGGAAGGGGAGGGTCCAGTGCTTGATCATGGGCGTTCCTTGCAGGGTGTTCGTGGGGCTGAAACGACGAAGCGCCTGGCCGGTGTCCGGGCAGGCGCTTCGCGAGGGCGGTGCGGCTTACTTGACGCGCTGGCCCGGCTTGGCGCCGCTGTCGGGGCTGAGCAGGTAGATCTCCTCGCCGCCGGGGCCGGCCGCCAGGACCATGCCTTCGGAGACGCCGAACTTCATCTTGCGCGCAGCCAGGTTGGCCACGTACAGGGTCAGGCGGCCTTCCAGCTTGCTCGGGTCCGGGTAGGCGCTCTTGATGCCGGAGAACACGTTGCGCTTGGCGTCGCCGATGTCCAGGGTCAGGCGCAGCAGCTTGTCGGCACCCTCGACGAACTCGGCCTTCTCGATCAGGGCGATGCGCAGGTCCACGGCGGCGAAGGCGTCGAAGGCGATTTCCGGAGCCAGCGGCTCCTTGGTCAGCTCGCCGTTGCCGGCGGGGGCCGGGGCGGCGTTCTGGGCAGCGAGGTCTTCCTTGGAGGCAGCGATCATGGCGTCGATCTTCACGGGGTCGATCCGGGTCATCAGCGGGTTGAAGGGGTTCAGGTCGTGGTCGGCCAGCAGCACCTGGTGGTCGTTCCAGCTCAGCGGGGCGACGTTGAGGAACTGCTCGGCGGCGGCGGCCAGGTTCGGCAGCACCGGCTTGAGGAAGATCACCAGCTGGCGGAACAGGTTCACGCCGGCGGCGCAGATGGCCTGCACCTCGGCCTGCTTGCCGTCCTGCTTGTTCAGGGCCCAGGGCGCCTTGTCGGCGATCCAGGCGTTGGCGCGGTCGGCCAGCGCCATGATCTCGCGCATGGCACGGGCGAAGTCGCGGTTCTCATAGGCCTCGGCGATGCTCGGTGCGGCGCTGGCGAACTCGGCGAACAGCTCCGGCGCGGCATTCTCGGCCACCAGGCGGCCGCCGTTGCCCTTGTGGATGAAACCGGCGCAGCGGCTGGCGATGTTGACCACCTTGCCCACCAGGTCGGAGTTCACCTTCTGCACGAAGTCCTCCAGGTTCAGGTCGAGGTCGTCGACGCTGCGGCTGAGCTTGGAGGCGTAGTAGTAGCGCAGGTATTCCGGGTCCAGGTGGTCCAGGTAGGTGCGGGCCTTGATGAAGGTGCCGCGGGACTTGGACATCTTCTGGCCGTTGACGGTCAGGTAGCCGTGCACGTTCAGCGCGGTGGGCTTGCGGAAGCCGGCGCCTTCGAGCATGGCGGGCCAGAACAGGGCGTGGAAGTTGACGATGTCCTTGCCGATGAAGTGGTACAGCTCGGCGCTGGAGTCCTTGGCCCAGTAGGCGTCGAAGTCCAGCTCCGGACGGCGCGCGCAGAGGTTCTGGAAGCTGGCCATGTAGCCGATGGGGGCATCCAGCCAGACGTAGAAGTACTTGCCCGGCGCGTCGGGGATCTCGAAGCCGAAGTAGGGCGCATCACGGCTGATGTCCCACTGCTGCAGGCCGGCGTCCAGCCATTCGGCGATCTTGTTGGCCACCGACTCCTGCAGGGCGCCGCTGCGGGTCCACTGCTTCAGCATGGCGTCGAAGTCCGGCAGCTTGAAGAAGTAGTGCAGCGACTCCTTGAGCACCGGGGTGGCGCCGGAGATGGCCGACTTGGGGTTCTTCAGCTCGGTGGGGGCGTAGGTGGCGCCGCACACTTCGCAGTTGTCGCCGTACTGGTCCTCGGCCGCGCATTTCGGGCAGGTGCCCTTGATGAAGCGGTCGGCCAGGAACATCTGCTTGTCCGGGTCGAAGTACTGGGTCACCGGGCGGGTGGCGATGTGGCCGGCGTCGCGCAGGCGGGTGTAGATCAGGCTCGACAGCGCCTGGTTCTCCGGCGAGTGGGTGGAGTGGTAGTTGTCGAAGTCCACCAGGAAGTCGGCGAAGTCGGTGGTGTGCTCGGCGCGCACGTTGTCGATCAGCTGCTCGGAGGTGATGCCCTCCTTCTCGGCGCGCAGCATGATGGCCGAGCCGTGGGCGTCGTCGGCGCAGACGTAGATGGCCTGGTTGCCGCGCATCTTCTGGAAGCGCACCCAGATGTCGGTCTGGATGTACTCGACCATATGCCCCAGGTGGATGGAACCGTTGGCATAGGGGAGGGCGCTTGTCACAAGGATCTTGCGGGGCTCGGTCATGGTGCTGGGCTACCGGATACGGAACGAAGGGAAGTCGGCAACTATAAAGAGTCGCCGGCTTTTTTTCACGCCCGGAGGGCCCGGTGGCGGGAGGGCTCGGGTAGGATACCCGCCAGTTTTGCTCGGTCTTTATCTGGAGTCCCGCCATGAGCACCGTTTCCCGCGCCCAGGTCGAAGCGACCCTGCGCCAGTTCACCGATCCCCACCTCAACCAGGACCCGGTCAGCGCGGGTTGCCTGCGTGATGTCGACATCCAGGGCGGCAAGGTCAGCGTGCGCCTGGAGCTGGGCTACGCGGCCGGGCTGTTCAGGAGTGGCTGGGCGCAGACCCTGCAGATGGCCCTGGAGAACCTCGACGGCGTCGACCGCGCCGAGGTCCGCGTGGACTGCGTGATCCAGCCGCACAAGGCCCAGGAGCAGGTCCCGGCCCTGGCCAACGTGAAGAACATCATCGCCGTCGCCTCCGGCAAGGGCGGCGTCGGCAAGTCCACCACCGCCGCCAACCTGGCCCTGGCCCTGGCCCGCGAAGGCGCCCGCGTCGGCATCCTCGATGCGGACATCTACGGCCCCAGCCAGGGCATCATGTTCGGCATCCCCGAGGGCACCCGCCCGCAGGTGCGCGACCAGAAGTTCTTCGTGCCGCTGGAGGCCCACGGCGTGCAGGTCATGTCCATGGCCTTCCTCACCGACGACAACACCCCGGTGGTGTGGCGCGGGCCGATGGTCTCCGGCGCGCTGATCCAGCTGATCACCCAGACCGCCTGGGACGACCTCGACTACCTGGTGGTGGACATGCCCCCGGGCACCGGCGACATCCAGCTGACCCTGGCGCAGAAGGTGCCGGTGGCCGGCAGCGTGATCGTCACCACCCCGCAGGACCTGGCCCTGCTGGACGCCAAGAAGGGCGTGGAGATGTTCCGCAAGGTCAACATCCCGGTGCTGGGCGTGGTGGAGAACATGGCCGTGCACATCTGCTCCAACTGTGGCCATGCCGAGCACCTGTTCGGCGAAGGCGGTGGCGAGAAGCTGGCGGCCCAGTACGGCGTCGACCTGCTGGCCTCGCTGCCGCTGTCCATGGCCATCCGCATGCAGTCCGACGGCGGAAAGCCCACCACCGTGGCCGACCCCGAAAGCCAGATCGCCATGATCTACCAGCAGATGGCCCGCACCGTCGGCGCGCGCATCGCCCAGGCCGGCCTGGGTGCCACGGCGATGCCGAGCATCACCATCAGCGACGATTGACCGAGGGCGCCGCTGCGCGCTTGAGGGCCTCCGGGTCCGCTAGATCGCCAGCAGCGTGCCGCCCTCCGTGGGGAACTGCCGGGCCAGCAGTTCCTCGCGGGTGAGTTCCCGGCCTACCGTCCAGGTGCTCCAGCGGGGGCGTGAACGGCGGTCAGTCGACCGCCTCACACGGCGCTCAGTCCCCGCCACCGCCGCACCCGCCACCGCATCCGCCGGAGTCGCCGCCGCTGTCTCCACCGCCGGAGTCCCCGCCCCAGCTGTCGCCGCTGCCCGATGAGATGTCGCTCACGCCACGGCCATCGCCGAAGTCGCTGGAGTCGTAGCTGCTGTCGCTGCCGACGAAGTCGCCACCGCAGTAGATGACGGTGCTGCCCGAGTCGCCCCGGTCGTCGCGGCGCACGCCCCGGCAATCAGCCACATAGAGGAAGCCGCCGGCGATGCCCAGGCGCCGGTCCAGGTCGAACAGCAGCGGCACGCGGCCTGGCGTGTGCGGATCGATGCGCTCCTGCTCGCAGGCGTACCACCAGCAGCGCCGCAGGCCGGCGTCGGCCTGCCGGGCCTTGCCGGACAGCGCCCAGGCCGGGCGGTGGTGGAGGAAGCGGCCGAAGGCGCGCTGGCAGAAGCGCCGGTATTCGCGGGTGTCGAGGATCAGCGCATGCCACAGGTCGTCCACCACCTGGGAGGGCATGGACACGTAGCCGAAGCCGCTCTTCAGGTAGCAGAGGAAGAACTGCCGCAGCCCGGCGCAGACCAGCATGCAGTCCTCCAGGCTCAGCTGCGGGTGGCGTTTGCGCAGCTCGTCGAGCAGACGCGGCGGCGGGCGGAACGCTCGGATCAGGCGTTCCCGGGCGGCGATACGGCGACGCTTCCACAGGGTGAAGCCGAAGGCGGCCGCGCACAGGCCGGGGATGATGATCCAGATGGTCATGGTGGGTCCTTTCTCCACGAGGGCGGTCCACAGTGTCCCAGGCGGCCCGGACGCTTCAAGCCCCTCGCGCTGCCGCTGGGCGGCAGGCCACGGAACCTGGCGCTGCCCTTTGCCCGGAACGTGCGCGACCGGTAAGATTCGCGGTCAAATTTCGCCTCACAGGAACACCCGCCATGAGCATCAAATCGGACAAGTGGATTCGCCGCATGGCACTGGAACACGGCATGATCGAGCCCTTCGTCGAGCGCCAGGTGCGCGGCGCGGACGACAGCCGGGTGATCTCCTACGGGGTGTCCAGCTACGGCTACGACGTGCGTTGCGCTGCCGAGTTCAAGGTCTTCACCAACATCCACTCGGCCGTGGTGGACCCGAAGAACTTCGACGAGAAGAGCTTCGTCGACATCAACAGCGACGTCTGCATCATCCCGCCGAACTCCTTCGCCCTGGCCCGTACCGTCGAGTACTTCCGCATCCCCCGCGACGTGCTGACCATCTGCCTGGGCAAGAGCACCTATGCCCGCTGCGGCATCATCGTCAACGTCACCCCGCTGGAGCCGGAGTGGGAGGGCCACGTGACCCTGGAGTTCTCCAACACCACCAACCTGCCGGCGAAGATCTACGCCAACGAAGGCGTGGCGCAGATGCTCTTCCTGCAATCGGACGAGGCCTGCGAGGTGTCCTACAAGGACCGGGGCGGCAAGTACCAGGGCCAGGTCGGCGTGACATTGCCGAAAGCCTGACCCACACCTTCTGTCGGAAAAGCCGGGCATTGCCCGGCTTTTTCGTGAGTGGCGCCCCGCCAGCGCCTTTCCTTGAAGCCAGCCGCCCGCCGAGGGTTTCCCGTGTCCCGATTGCGCCTGTACCTGTTCCTCTGCCTGTCGCTGTGGCTGCCGGCCTGGGCCGCCCAGGCCGAACCGCTGAACGACCTGCGGGCCTGGGACCCGGCACAGGGCGCCCTGCACGTGCTCGACGGCACCTGGCGGCTGACCTGGCTGGAGCCGGCACGGGCAGAGCAGGAGGTGCCGCTGCCCTTCACCTGGAAGGACGGCACCCGCAAGCCCTGGGGCGAGGTGGGCTTCGGGCGCATCGAGCTGACCAGCGAGCTGCTGCTGCCCGATTATCCGGAACCCCTGGCGCTGTACTTCGACGACTTCAAGTCCGCAGCGCGGGTCTGGATCGACGGCGAGCTGGCCTTCGAGCGCGGCCAGCCGGGGGATGCCGAGCACGAGGTGCAGCGCCTGCAGTCGGCCATCGTGCCGCTGCCCGACGATGCCCGGCGGGTGACGGTGCGGATCGAGCTGTCCAACCACTTCCACCATGAAGGCGGCATCGACATGGAGGTGCGCGCCGGCACCCTGGCCGGCCTGGCGCTGGATGCCAGCCGCCAGCGCGCCCTGTACCTGCTGACCCTGGGCGGTGCGCTGATGATGGCGCTGTTCATGGCCCTGATGGACCGCAGCGCGGCGCGGGCGCTCGGTGGCCTGCCGTTCGCCGTGTTGCTGGTGCTGGCCGGGTTGCGCGCGGCGTCCAGCGGCGAGCTGCTGGACCACTACCTGCAATGGCCGTCGGTGTGGATCTACCGCATCGAATACCTCTCCGGGCACCTGTTCTCCCCGGTCTACGGCGTGTTGCTGCTGCGTCTGTTCCCCGACGAACTGTCGCGGCGGGTGCAGCGCGTGCTGGTCGCGGTGGGCGTGCTGGGTGCGCTGGTCACCCTGGGGACACCGCCGGCCTTCTTCACCCTGACGCGGGACCCCTGCGCCATCTGGCTGCTGCTCTGCGAGCTGTACTTCCTCGGCGCCCTGGTGCTGGCCGTGCGGCGTCGGCGGCCCGGGGCCCTGGTGGCGCTGGGCGGGATGCTGGTGATGGACGTCACCATCGTCAACGACCTGCTGCTCTATTCCCTCAGCGTGCCGACCCTGAACCTGATCCCGCTGGGCATCCTCTTCTTCATGCTCTCCCACGGCGTGGTGGTGGGCAGCCGGGTGATCGACGCCCTGCAGCGCAGCAAGCAGCTGAGCCGGGACCTGCAGCGCCTCAACGCCTCCCTGGAAGCCCGCGTGGAGGAACGCACCCAGGCCTTGGCGGTGGCCCGCGACCAGGCCCTGCACGAGGCCCAGCAGTCCCTGGAGCGCCAGGCCATGCTCAGCCACGAGCTGCGCACCCCGCTGGTGGCCATCCAGGGGCACCTGCACCTGCTGCAGGGCGACGGCCTGGACGAGCAGCAGCGCCATCGCCTGGACACCGTCCGCGTCGCCGCCCAGAGCCTCACCGACGTGCTCGATGGGCTGATGCTGCTATCCCGCGCCGAGAAGCTCGAACTGCCGCCGGCCCAGGTGTTCTCCCCGGAGCGCCTGGTGGAGGAGTGCGCCGCCATCTTCCGACCCCAGGCCGAGGCTCGCGGCCTGCGCCTGCTCACCCGCTGTGCCGACGACCTGCCCGCCTACGTGCTGGGGCACCCCCAGCCGTTGCGCCAGGTGCTCTACAACCTGCTGGGCAACGCCCTCAAGTTCACCGACCAGGGCCAGGTGCTGGTGATCCTCGAACGCAGCAGCCAGGGCCTGGCCCTGCGGGTGGCCGACACCGGCCCCGGCATCCGCCACGAACTGCAGCCGACCCTGTTCGAGGCCTTCGTCCGCGACCCCGAAGCGGGCCAGCCCGGCATCGGCCTGGGGCTCTACATCAGCGCCCGCCTGGCCGCGCTGATGGGCGCCCGCCTGGCGCTGGACAGCGCCCCCGGCCAGGGTACGCGCATCGACCTCTGGCTGCCCTGGCAGCCGGCCGAAGCCCCGGCAGCCGAGGAGGAAGACGAAGCCGCCGCGCTGCTGCAGGGCCTGCGGGTGCTGCTGGTGGAAGACGTGGAGGTGAACCGCCTGGTGACCGCCGAACTGCTGGAGCGCTGGGGCTGCCAGGTGAGCACCGCCCGGGATGGCCGCGAGGGCGTCGAGGCCTGCGCCACGGGCACCTTCGACCTGGTGCTGATGGACCTGCGCCTGCCGGACATCGACGGCCTCACCGCCAGCCGGCTGATCCTCCAGCAGGCCCGCTCGACACCGCCCCTGCTGGCGGCCCTGACCGCCAACGCGCGGGACCTGGACCCGCGCCAGTGGCGCGAGGCCGGCTTGCGCGCGGTGCTCGGCAAGCCCCTGCGGCGCGAGGCCCTGCTGGCCGTGCTGGAGGACTGGGACATCCCCGGCGAAGCCCCGACCACCCAGGCCGAGGAGTTCTCCGAGGCGCGCCTGGAGGCACTGCGCGGTTGGCTCGGCCACGCCCTGTTCGACCGCCTGCTGCCCACCCTGGTGGCCTCCCTGGAGGAGGTGCGCGACGCCCTGGCGCACCTGCCCGAGGCCCCCGAGGCGGCCCGCCTGGAGCTGAGCGCCCTGTGCCACCGCCTGCGCGGCAGCACCCTGAACTTCGGGCTGGACAGCCTGGCCCAGGCCGCCGAGCGCACCGAACGGCCGGAGCAGGTGCCCGAGCTGCTGGCGATCCTGGAGCGCCACCTGCTGCTGCTCAGGGAACGCCTGCAGCGTGAAGCGGGTCGCGCAATCCCTTGACCCAGGTGGTGGCAACGCGCCTTGGGTTTGCGCCAGAATCCGCCGCCTGACGAAGAGGGGCTGTGGATGGTCGACAAGCTGCTGGTGGTCGAAGACGCGCCGGAAATCCGCGAGATGCTGGTGCTGTACCTGCGCGAAGCCGGGTTCGAGGTGCACGCCACCGACTCCGGGCGGGCCTGCCTGGAGCTGGTCCAGCAACTGCGCCCGGCCCTGGTGCTGCTGGACATCGGCCTGCCCGACCTGGACGGCCTGACCATCACCGCCCAGCTGCGCCGCAGCCAGCCGCAGCTCGGCATCATCCTGGTCACCGTGCGGGACGAAGACTACGACCGCGTGGTGGGCCTGGAGGCCGGTGCCGACGGCTACCTGACCAAGCCGCTGAACCTGCGCATCCTCCTCGCCCAGGTGCGCAGCCTGCTGCGCCGCTGTGGCCAGGGTGAGCGCGAGGCCGACTTCTCCGTACGCCTCGGGCGCTTCCGCGTCGACCTGCTGCGCCGCCGTATCAGCGACGCCGCCGGCCAGGACGTGGTGCTCACCCCTGGCGAGTTCGCCCTGCTGATCGGCCTCATCGAGCGCCGGGGCAGCGCGGTCAACCGCCACGACCTCATGCAGTGCCTGCGCCGGGGCCAGGACGACGACGAGGAAGTCGACGCCCGTACCGTGGACGCCCTGATCGTGCGCCTGCGCCGCAAGCTGGAGGTCAACGCCAACCGCCCGCAACTGATCCAGACCGTCTACGGCAAGGGCTACCGCCTGGCCGCCGAGGACGAGGCCAGCCTGGCCACCCCCTGAACCCACGGACCCGGGAGCTTCACCGATGAAACGCCTCTTCGCCCTTGGCCTTGCCTTGTGCCTGTCCCTGCCCCTGGCCCACGCCCGGACCCTCTCGGTAATCGGTGATCGCGAGGTGTTCGGCCTGCCCGCGGATGCCTCGCCGGAGCGCTTCGTCGAGGCCCTGGGCGAGCCCACTGTCCGGCTGCCCATGAGCGGCAACAGCCAGGGTCTGCTCTACGGCAACAGCCTGCTGCTGGTGTTCCAGGACGGGCGCCTGGCCGAGGTGCGCTGCTGGCGCCTCGACCGCTTCACCGACGAGCTCGGCCTGGGCTGGCTGCAGCGGGTGGCGCCCGGCGCGGCGACCTGGGACTTCGTGGTGGACAAGCAACTGGCCCTCGGCATGGACCGGGAGCGGGCCCTCACCCTGATGCAGGGGCTGGAAGGTGATGGCGACGAGTATTCGGACGTGCGCCAGCGTGGCGGCAGCACCCTCTGGCTGGGCTATGGGCAGTCCGGGAACTACGGCTTGGAAGGGCCGGATCGCCAGGTGGTCACGTCCCTCACCGTGACCTACGACGCCCCCGGCGACGAATGACCCGGAATCCCACGGGCTGCGTGGCGTCCCACAAGGACAGCCCCTCCGTGGAGAACCTCGCCATGCCCATCGCCGTACACGAACTCCCGGCCACCCGGCCCTGGCCCTTCTTCGCCCAGCACGTGCCTGGCGACCCCGGCGAGCCGGGTGAACCCACCCCGTCCCGCGAGCCGGGCGAGCCGACCCTGCCGGACGAACCGCCGCCCGACCCAGTCGCCTGAACTCAGTCGGCTGAACCCAGACAGCAGAACGCCCGGCATTGCCGGGCGTTTTGCATTAAGCGCTGATGCTTCAGGGCTTCAGGGCTTCAGGGCGCCAGCGGCAACTCGCGCTTGTGACGGGTGTTGTCGTAGGTGCGGACGATGGCGTCATAGGCCGCCTGGCTGACCGGCTGGCCGTGCAGGAAGGCGTCGATCTCGGTGTAGCTCACGCCGTGGGCTTCCTCGTCCGGCTTGCCGGGACGCAGCTCTTCCAGGTCGGCGGTCGGCACCTTGTTCACGGCGCTGTTCGGCGCCCCCAGGTAGGCGGCGATGGCACGCACCTGGCCTTTCACCAGGCCGGAGAGCGGGGCGAGGTCGCAGGCGCCGTCGCCGAACTTGGTGAAGAAGCCCATCACCGCTTCGGCGGCGTGGTCGGTGCCGATCACCAGGCCGTTGTTGGCGTTGGCGATGGCGAACTGCGCCACCATGCGGATGCGCGCCTTGATGTTGCCGGTGACGAAGTCGCGGCGGGCGTCGGTCAGGTGGTTGAGGTGGGTGACCTGCTCGGCCAGGCCGACCACGCTGTCGGCGATGTTGACGGTTTCTTCCTCGTCGGCGCGGATGAAGTTCATCGCCACCTGGGCGTCGGCTTCGTCGTGCTGCACGTTGTAGGGCAGGCGCACCGCGATGAAGCGGTAACCGTCATCGCCGGTCTCGGCGCGCAGCTCTTCCACCGAGAGCTGCGCCAGGCGGCCGGCGGTGGTGGAGTCGACGCCGCCGCTGATGCCCAGCACCAGCACCTTGAGACCGGAGGTGCGCAGGCAGTCCTTGATGAAGGCCTTGCGCCGCTCGACTTCCGCCACCAGGGCGGCCTGGTCGGCGAAGGGCGGGACCACGGCGAGGGCTTGGGCGATTTCTTGCTGGCGGTTGCTCATGGGGTGTCTCCTCAGCGTGCGTCCACGCGGAATACATGTTTCAGGTAGGTCACGAAGTTCTCGTCGCGGCACTGGGTCTTGCCCGGCGTGTCGGAGAGCTTCGCCACCGGCTGGCCGTTGCAGGCGGTCATCTTGATGACGATGTTCATCGGTTCGACCCCGGGGATGTCGCAGGTCAGCCGCGTGCCGATGCCGAAGCTGACATGGATGCGCTCATGCAGGGCGCGGTACAGCTCCAGCGCCTTGGGCAGGTCGAGACCGTCGGAGAATACGAGGGTCTTGGAGAGCGGGTCTATACCGAGCTTCTCGTAGTGGCGGATGCATTTTTCGGCCCACTCCAGTGGGTCCCCGGAGTCGTGCCGCAGGCCGTCGAAGAGCTTGGCGAAGTACAGGTCGAAGTCCCGCAGGAAGGCATCGGTGGTGATGCAGTCGGTCAGCGCAATGCCGAGCAGGCCCCGGTACTCGCGGACCCAGCAGTCCAGCGCGGCGATCTGGCTGTCGATCAGGCGCGGGCCGAGCTGCTGGTGGGCCATCAGCCACTCGTGGGCCATGGTGCCGATGGGCTTGATGCCGAACTCGCGGGCCAGGTGCACGTTGCTGGTGCCGACGAAGCGCCCGGGGAAGTCGCGCTTGAGGATGTGCACCATCTCCTCCTGCACCCGGTAGGAGAAGCGCCGGCGGGTGCCGAAGTCGGCCACCTGGAAGCCCTCCAGCTCGCTCGGGCTGGCCTCGCGCTTGAGCCAGTCGAGCTTCTCGTAGAGGCGCTCGCTGGCCTGCTCGATCACCACCTCGCGGTAGCGGTAGCGGTTGCGCACCTCGCTGACGATGGCCAGCAGCGGGATCTCGAAGAGGATCACGTGCAGCCAGGGGCCGCGCAGGCGGATGCACAGCTGGCCGTCTTCGACCCCGGCCTGGACGTAGCGCATGTTGAAGCGGAACAGGCTGAGGAAGCGGATGAAGTCCGGCTTGATGAAGGGGATGCGTTCGAGGAAGGCCAGTTGGTCAGCGGTGACGCTGATCTCGGCCAGGCGCTCGATCTGGTAGCGGATCTCCGCCAGGTAGGGCGTCAGGTCCTCGGCGTTGCGGCAGCGGAACTCCCATTCCACCTCGGCGTTGGGGTAGTTGTGCAGGACCGCCTGCATCATCGTCAGCTTGTAGAAATCGGTGTCCAGCAGGTTCTGCACGATGCGGTCGGAAAACACGCTCTCGGCCATCTTCAGCACTCCCAGGTGGTGCGGTTGAGCAGGGCATCCAGCTCGGCTTCGCCGGCGCACAGGACGATGCCCGCTGCGTTCATCTCGAGCCGAGCAGTCTCGGCGGTGGCCTCGGCAATGGCACGGCAGGCGGGGAGGTAGACGATAACCTCAAAGCCGGCGCGGCGCAGTTGCAGGGCGGTGGTTTTCACGCAGTAGTCCAGCGCCAGGCCGCCGACCAGCACATGGCTGACCGCGTTCTGCCGGAGGAATTCGATCACCCCGGTGCTGCGGCGTTCCGCCAGGTCGTGGTAGCAGGCGCCGTAGGGGTGCAGGTCGGGCTCCACGCCCTTCCACACGAAGTAGTCGTACTCCAGCGGGCGGGGCAGTTCGTCCAGCAGCTCGAAGCCGGCGGTGCCGGGCACGCAGTGGCTGACCCAGGTGATGTCGGCATTGGCCAGGGGCAGCGGTGCGAGCATCTCCGCGTGGCTGCCCACCACCCAGGGGGCGCTGGGGCTGTGGGCGTCCTTGCTGCCGATGCGCAGGGTGGCGCGGCGGGCCAGCAGGTTCAGGTGCGCCGCGATCTCGTCGCCGCCGGGCACCGGCAGTTCGTCCGGGCAGAGCGGGGTGAAGCCCTTCTGGGCGTCGACATCGAAGCTGGCGATCTTCATGGCTGCGTTCCTTTCTCGGTGACGGCTGGCTACATATTCCATCTCATGTAATATGTCGTCAAGCGTTTTTCAGGAAGGAGTGGAAAAGTGAGCAGCCATCCGCATTCGAATCCCTCGGCAAGCCTGGCCGCCTACGCTGCCGGCAGCCAACGGGCCGGCACCCTGCGTTTTCGCCTGGCGGTCTACGGCGGCGCCTTCGACCCGCCGCACCCGGGGCACGAGACGGTGGTCCGCCGTGCCTTGGCGGTGGCCGACCGGGTGCTGCTGGTGCCCAGCCACCGCCACGCCCACGGCAAGCGCATGGTGGACTTCGCCCTGCGCTGCGCCTGGCTGGAGCGCCTGGCCCAGCGCATCGACCCGCAGCGGGTGCTGTGCGAGCCCATCGAGGCCTGCCTGTCGCCGGGGCAGGGGGCGGTGTACAGCTACGACCTCATGCACGCCTTGGCCGAGGCCCATGGCGTGGCGCCGGAGGCCATGGCGCTGGTGATCGGCGAGGACAACCTCGAACACCTGCCGGGCTTCCACCGCGGCGCCGAGTTGCGCCGGGATTTCGGCCTGCTGGTGGCGAAGGAGACGCGGGTGCTGCACAGTTCCGCCATTCGCCTGCACCTGCGGGAAGGACGACCACTGCCGGCCACCTGGTGCCTGCCGGAAGTGGCCGGTGATCTAGCTGTCTATAGGGAGATGCAATGAGTTCCGCACAGGTACTGGCCAGCGTCGACATCGTCGCACTGCGCCTCGATCCGGCCCAAGGCCTTGACGTGCTGCTGATCCGCCGGGCCCAGGGGCCCTTCGAAGGGGAATGGGCGCTGCCCGGTGTGCTGGTCAACGGCCGTTGCGCCGACGACGACCTCGACGCCGCCGCCAAGCGAGCCCTGGGCGGCAAGGCGCGGGTCGAGCCGCAGCACCTGGAACAGGTGGCCACGGTGGGCAACTCCCGGCGCGACCCCCGGGGCTGGTCTCTGTCCACCTTCTACCTGGCGCTCCTGGCGCCGGACACCGAAGTGACCGCCGACGACCTGCGCTTCGCCCCCCTGGCGGGGCTGGCGGGCCTGCCCTTCGACCACGACCAGCTGGTGACCCAGGCCCGCGAGCGGTTGTCGAGCAAGTCGGTCTACACCTCGCTGCCGCTGCACCTGCTGGCGCCGCGCTTCACCGTCACCGAAGCCCTCGGCGCCTTCCAGGCCTGCCTCGGCCAGCCGGTGCAGCACACCACCCTGCGCGGGCGGCTGGAGAAGATGAAGGGGCAGGGCTGGATCGTCGACACCGGCGAGCAGAATCACCCGAGGATGGGCCGCCCGCAGAAGGTGCTGGAGCACCGACCCGGCGCGGGTGGGCTGTTCACCTTCGACCGCAGCGTTCTGTCCTGAGGAATGTGCCCCCTGCCCGGCCGGGCAGGGGGCGTGGCGTCAGCCGGCGGCCAGCGCGTTGCGGGCCTGGGCGGCGCGGCTGAGCTTGAGGCGGTAGCAGCCGCCCATCACCAGCAGCCACACGGGGATGGCATAGACCGAGACGTTGATGCCGGGGGTCAGCAGCATCACCCCGAGGATGAACGCCACGAAGGCCAGGCACAGCCAGTTGCCGAAGGGCGACCAGAAGGCACGGAAGGCGGTGCGTACGCCCTCGCGGTCCTTGTGCTGGCGGAACTTGAGGTGGGCGTAGCTGATCATCGCCCAGTTGATCACCAGGGTGGCCACCACCAGGGACATCAGCAGTTCCAGGGCGTTGTGCGGCAGCACGTAGTTCACCAGCACCGCCAGCCCGGTTACCAGGGCCGACACCACCAGTGCCGGCACCGGCACGCCGCGCTTGTCCACACGGGCCAGAGCGCGGGGGGCGTCGCCCTGTTCGGCCAGGCCCACCAGCATGCGGCCGTTGCAGTAGGTGCCGCTGTTGTAGACCGACAGTGCGGCGGTCAGCACCACGAAGTTCAGCAGGTGGGCGGCGGTGTCGCTGCCGATCAGCGCGAAGATCTTCACGAAGGGGCTGCCGCTGTACGGATCGCCGGCGCTGCTGATGCTGGCCAGCAGGGCATCCCAGGGGCTGAGGGCGAGCAGCACCACCAGGGCGCCGACGTAGAAGATCAGGATGCGCCAGATCACCTGGTTGATCGCCTTGGGGATCACCTGGCTGGGTTTCTCCGCCTCGGCGGCGGTGAAGCCGAGCATCTCCAGCCCGCCGAACGAGAACATGATGAAGGCCATGGCCATCACCAGCCCGCTGATGCCGTTGGGGAAGAAGCCGCCGTGGGCCCAGAGGTTGGTGACGCTGGCCTGCTCGCCGCCATTGCCGCTGAACAGCAGCCAGCAGCCGAGGATGATCATGCCGACGATGGCCACCACCTTGATCATGGCGAACCAGAACTCGGCCTCGCCGAACAGCTTCACGTTGGCCAGGTTGATGGCGTTGACCAGCACGAAGAAGGCTGCGGCCGTGGCCCAGGTGGGCACGTCGGGCCACCAGAAGTGGATGTACTTGCCCACCGCCGTGAGTTCGGACATGCCCACCAGGATGTACAGCACCCAGCAGTTCCAGCCCGAGAGGAAGCCGGCGAAGCCGCCCCAGTACTGGTGCGCGAAGTGGCTGAAGGAGCCGGCGACCGGCTCGTCGACGATCATCTCGCCGAGCTGGCGCATGATCAGGAAGGCGATGAAACCGCAGATGGCGTAGCCGAGGATCATCGACGGCCCGGCGGACTTGAGCACCCCGGCGGAACCGAGGAACAGGCCGGTGCCGATGGCGCCACCGAGGGCGATGAGCTGGATGTGGCGGTTCTTCAGGCCGCGCTTGAGCGTACCGGTGTGTTGCGCGTCGTGCATGGCGTCACCTTTTCTTGTTGTCGTGACGGAAATCGAACCCGCTGCGCTTGTGGCGCGGCGGCGTGGGCAAGGCGGTTGACCTTTAGTGGCCGTGCATGGGCACGTCCCCGAGTGGGGGCCGCGATTGTACAGGCGCAGGTGGGAGGATGCGCGCCGGCACCACCGGGTCACAGGCGGGCAGGGCGAGGGCGGGGAGGCGCACGCGGGCGCCGGGCAGCAAGGCTGGGGTCACGGTGACCTCCGGTTGTTGTTCTTGTCGGTCGAGCGCGGCCATCTGACCCCGCCGCACCGGCGCGAAACAAGGCACAGTCGCGCACCGGAACTGTGCTGGCCGGCGCTGGGCGCGGCAGCTTTTCCTGACAGCACCGCCCTGCGCCCAGGCAATGCCGGGTGCGGGCGTAACGTTTGCTTGACAGGCTGGTGCGCCGACGTGACGCAGGGGGCGGCTCAGTGCTGCAGGTGGCCGTAGAGGCGGGCGTAGAGGCCGCCGTGGTCGATCAGGCGCTGGTGGTCGCCGTCCTCGGCGATGCGCCCGCCGTCGAACACCAATACCCGGTCGGCCTGCTTCACCGCCGACAGGCGATGGGCGATGACCAGGGTGGTACGGCCGGCGAGGAAGCGCGCCAGGGCCTGGTGCAGGGCGTACTCGGTGGCCGCGTCCAGGGCCGAGGTGGCCTCGTCGAGGATCACCACCTTCGGCTCGGCCAGCACCATCCGGGCGATGGCCAGGCGCTGGCGCTGGCCGCCGGACAGGCGCACGCCGGAGCGCCCGACGATGCTGTCCAGGCCTTTGGGCAGGGCGCGGATGGTCTCGGCCAGCTGGGCGATCTCCAGGGCCTGCCAGCAGGCCTCGTCGCTGCGCTCGCGGCCCATGGTCAGGTTGGCGCGCACGCTGTCGTTGAACAGCGCCGGGTGCTGCAGCACCACCGCGACGTGTTCGCGTACCCGCTCCAGGCCGATCTCCTCCAGGCTGGCGCCGCCGAAGCGGATGCTGCCGGCCTGGGGCGTGTAGAGGCCCAGCAACAGCTGCACCAGGGTGCTCTTGCCACCACCGCTGGCGCCGACGATGGCGACCTTCTCGCCGGGGGCGATGGTCAGGTCGAGGCCGTCCAGCACCGGCTCCTCGCCGTAGGCGAAGCGCAGGCCGCGCACCTCGACGCCCACGGTGCGGTGCTCGGCGAAGGGGTCGATGCGCGGCGGGTACTGCGGCTCGTCGGCCCGTGCCAGCAGCTCGTTGAGGCGGCTCAGTGCGCCGCCGGCGGCGTAGAAGGCGTACTGCAGGCCGAGCAACTGCTCCACCGGGCCGATCATGAACCAGAGGTAGCTGAACACCGCCAGCATCTGGCCGATGGACAGGTCGGAGAACAGCACGGTGAGCATCGCCGCGCCACGGAACACGTCGATGCCGAACTGGAACAGCAGGCCGCTGGTGCGCCCGGCGGCGTCGCTCTTCCATTGCGAGGCCACGGCGTAGTCGCGCACCTCCCGCGCCCGTTCGCCGAGGCGGCCGAGGAAGAAGCCCTGGCGGTTGCCGGCGCGGATCTCCTGGATGGCCTCCAGGGTCTCGGTCAGGGCCTGGGTGAAGCGGGCGGTGCTGTCGTTCTCCAGCTTCTTCAGGTGCTTCACGCGCTTGCCCAGCTGCACCGTGGCGTAGATCACCAGCGGGTTGAACAGCAGGATCAGCAGCGCCAGCTTCCAGTGCATCCACATCAGGATGCCGGCGGTGCCCACCAGGCTGAGCATGGCCACCAGGAAGCGGCTGAGGGTCTCGCCGATGAACTTGTCCAGGGTGTCCAGGTCGGTCACCAGGTGGGCCGAGACGGTGCCGCCGCCGAGGCTTTCGTACTCGCCGAGGGAGATGCGCTTGAGGCGTTCGATCAGGCGCACCCGCAGGCGGTACACCACGTCCTTGGAGAGGCGGGCGAACAGGCGCGCCTGCAGCACGTTGAACACCAGGGCGCAGCTGCGCAGCACCAGGGTGACGGCCAGCATCAGGCCGATGTAGCCCACCGGCCCCTGCCAGGCATCCGGCAGGAAGCCGTCCATGAAGCGCAGGGCGGCGTCGCCCTTGCCCAGCAGCACTTCGTCCACCAGCAGCGGCAGCAGCAGCGGGATCGGCACGGCGCAGAGCGCGGCGAGGATGGCCACGCCGTTGGCCAGCCAGAGGGCCTTGCGGTGGCGCAGGGCGAGGCGGCGGATCTCCGCCCAGCTCAGCTGGTCAACCATGGGCGATGCGCTCCAGCCAGCGGCCCAGCAGTGGTTGCAGGTCACTCAGCGGCTGGTAGCCGTTGGTCAGCAGGGCCAGCTGGCCATCGCGTTCGGCCAGCAGGGTGGGGAAGCCGGCGATGCCCAGGTCCTGCACCCAGGTGAAGTCCTCGGCGGTGGCCTGGCGGGTGGCCGGGTCATCGAAGGCCTCGGCGAACTCGATGCGCGGGATGCCGGCGGTCTCGGCCAGGGCCACCAGTTGCTGGGCCTGGGTCACGTCCTGGCCTTGTGCATAGAAGGCGTGCTGGATGCTGCGGGCCAGCGCCCAGGTGGCGTCCTCGTCGAGCCCGCGCGCGGCCACCAGGGCCCGGCACGCCGGCTCGGTGTCGTAGACGAAGCCGTCGGGCAGCGCGCCGTCGAAGCGGAACGGCTGGCCGGTGGCCTGCTCGACGGCGTGCCAGTGTTCGAGGATGTAGCGCCGCGTGGTCGGCTCCAGCGCCGCGCCCTGGCCGGTGCGCAGGCCGCCGACCACCAGGCGCAGCGGCACGCCGGCGTCACGCGCCTGCTCGATCAGTGCTCCGGCCACCGGGGCGAACCCCCAGCACCAGGAGCACATGGGGTCCATCACGTAGAGCAGGCGTGCGTTGGCCATGGCGATCCCTCGTCGTCGGTCAGTGTTCCGGATTCTGCCGCGGGTCGCGGCCGATGGGGTGGGGCTGGTTGCGCTGCTTGGCCAGCTCGATCTGCTTCTGCCGTTCGCGGGCGCTGGCGCGGGTCTTCTCCGAGAGGCTGTCCCAGCAGTGGGGGCAGCTGATGCCGGGGGCGTAGTGCGGGGACTGGCGGTCTTCCACCGAGATCGGGTTGCGGCAGGCGTGGCACTGGTCGTAGTCGCCTTCGCTGAGGTCGTGGCGCACGGTCACGCGGTTGTCGAAGACGAAGCAGTCGCCGCGCCACAGGCTCTGCTCCTGGGGCACGTCCTCCAGGTACTTGAGGATGCCGCCCTTGAGGTGGAAGACCTCTTCGAAGCCCTGGTTGAGCATGTAGCTGGAGGCCTTCTCGCAACGGATGCCGCCGGTGCAGAACATCGCCACCTTCTTGTGCACCGCCGGGTCGTAGTGGGCCTTGATGTACTCGGGGAACTCGCGGAAGGACTTGGTCTTAGGGTCCACCGCGCCTTCGAAGGTGCCGATGGCCACTTCGTAGTCGTTGCGGGTGTCGATCAGCAGCACCTCGGGGTCGCTGATCAGGGCGTTCCAGTCCTGCGGCTCGACGTAGGTGCCCACCTGCTGGTTCGGGTCCACGCCCGGCACGCCGAGGGTGACGATCTCTTTCTTCAGCTTGACCTTGGTGCGGTAGAAGGGCTGCTCGTCGCAGTAGGACTCCTTGTGGTCCAGGTCGACGAAGCGCGGGTCGACCTTGAGCCAGGCCAGCAGGGCGTCGATGCCCTCGCGGGTGCCGGACACGGTGCCGTTGATGCCTTCCTCGGCGAGCAGCAGGGTGCCCTTGATGCCGTGCTCGGTCATGGTCTTGAGCAGGGGCTCGCGCAGGGCGACGTAGTCTTTCAGGGATACGAACTTGTAGAGCGCCGCGACAACGATGCGGGACATGAAAACCTCCAGTGGTCGCCCACGCAAAGGGCGGACCGGGTGACAGAAACGACAGCGCCGGCTGGGCCGGCGCTGGGGGCGGAGTCTATCAAAAACCGCTGGGTCACGGATGTGGGGGAATGTCTCAGTCGTCGGGTGGGGCTTGTTGCCTGCATGTACGGAAGAAGGGTGAAGCCAAGCTGTAGCGCCCCAGCAAGGCACCCCAAAAAAAGCAGGCGCCACGAGGGCGCCACAGGGAGCAATGAACAATGCCCTTGTTCTGACCCCCTTGGGGCCGACACGTTCAGTCGTTGGCCCGGATCGGTGGTTTCAGGCCGTCGGCACGGGCCAGACGCCCCCGTCGCCGCAGAGGTAGAGGCGGGTGCCCGGGGTGGCCGGTTGTTCCAGCCCGCCGGTGAATTCGCCGAAGGCCGGCAGCAGGCTGACGCTGCGGCCGAGGGCGAAGCAGGGCAGGCGCAGGCTCTGCCGGCCGGGGCCGCGCAGGCGGTGGCAGGGGTGCAGGTGGCCGGCCAGGACGTGGCGCTCGGGGTGGGGTTCGGGCTCGTGGCGCAGGGCGAAGGGGCCGAGCAGCAGTTCGGCCTCGTGCAGGTCGAAGCCGAGGCTGGCGGGCGGGTCGCCGGCGTGGCGGTCGTGGTTGCCGCGCACCAGGTCGATGTGCAGCGCGGGATGCCGTTCGCGCCAGTCGGCCAGGGCCTGCCAGAGGCCGTCGTGGCGCCCGTGGCGGGCGTGCAGGAAGTCGCCGAGGAAGACCAGGCGCCGGGTGTCGTGGCTGTGCAGCAGGCGGTCCAGCCGCGCGAGGTTGGCGGCGGTGGTGCCGGCGGGGACCGGTTGGCCGAGGCGGCGGAAGCTGGCGGCCTTGCCGAAGTGGATGTCGGCGATCAGCAGGCAGTGCTGTTCCGGCCAGTAGAGGGCGCGGTCCCCCAGCAGGCGCAGGCGGGTGCCGGCCAGGTCCACGTCGAGGTGTGTGTTCACGGGCGGCGCCTCCGCCTGGGCGGGGCGTCGGCGGCTTTTTCCAGTTGCGCCACCATGCGGGCGATGCGGTCGGCGAGCTTCTCGGTGCTCAGGCCCTCGCGCAGGCGCTCCACCAGCAGGGGGAAGGCCAGCGGGGTGGCGCGTTCGACGTCCTTCACCACCAGGCGCCGCTGGCGCAGGCGGGCGAGGGCGTCGGCCAGGCGTGGCAGGTCCAGCTCCTGGCGCAGGGCTTCGTCGCGGGCCTGGTGCAGCAGGCGGTTGTCCGGGTCGTACTGGCGGAACACGTCGAAGAACAGGCTGCTGGAGGCCTGCAGCTGGCGGGTGCTTTTGTGCGCCCCGGGCGGGCCGCTGTAGAGCAGGCCGGCGATCTGGGCGATCTCGCGGAAGCGGCGGCGGGTCAGCTCGCTGGCGTTGAGGCTGTCCAGCAGTTCGCTGAGCAGGTCGCCGTCCTCCAGCAGGGCGGGTAGGCGGGCGTCGTCCCAGTCGGGGGCTTCGGCGGCCAGCAGCTCCAGGCCGTAGTCGTTGACGGCGATGGAGAAGGTGCCGGGGCGCTGGCGGGCCAGTCGCCAGGCCAGGAGGCTGGCGAGGCCCAGGTGCACGTGGCGGCCGGCGAAGGGGTAGAGGAACAGGTGCCAGCCCTCCCGCGAGTGCAGGCGCTCCACCAGCAGGTTGTCGTCCTCGGGCAGGGCGGACCAGGCGGCCTGCAGGCTCAGCAACGGGCGCACGAGCTGCAGCTCCGGGCTGTCGTAGCGGCCCTGGGCGGCCTCGCCGAGCTGGTGCACCAGGGCGGCAGCCAGTTCGCTGGAGAGCGGCATGCGCCCGCCGTTCCAGCGCGGGATGGCGGCCTTGCGGGCGCTGGAGCGGCGTACGTAGGCGGTCATGCCTTCCACCCGCACCAGTTCCAGGTGGCGGCCGGAAAAGAGGAACACCTCGCCGGGGCGCAGGCGGGCGATGAAGCTCTCTTCGATGCTGCCGAGGTGGCCGGCGGCTCCGCCCTTGCCCCAGAAGCGCACCTGCAGGCTGGCGTCGCCGACGATGGTGCCGACGCTCTGCCGGTGGCGCCGGGCCAGGGCGCGGTTGGGTACGCGCCAGAGGCCCTGCTCGTCGGGCTCCACCCGCTGGTAGTCGGGGTAGGCGCTGAGGGAGCTGCCGCCGTCGCGGACGAAGGCCAGGCACCAGGCCCAGTCGGCGGCGTCGAGGTGGCGATAGGCCCAGGCGCCGCGCACTTCCGCCAGCAGTGCGTCAGGTTGGAAGCCGCCCCCCAGGGCCATGCTGACCAGGTGCTGCACCAGGACGTCGAGGGGCTTTTCCGGGCTCTGCCGGGCTTCGATGCGGCGTTCGGCCACGGCCTGGCGGGCGGCGACGGCCTCTACCAGTTCGAGGCTGTGGGTGGGCACCAGGGTGACCCGCGAGGTGCGGCCGGGGGCGTGCCCGGAGCGGCCGGCGCGCTGCATGAGACGGGCGATGCCCTTGGCGGTGCCGATCTGCAGGACCCGTTCGACGGGCAGGAAGTCCACCCCCAGGTCGAGGCTGGAGGTGCAGACCACGGCCTTGAGCCGGCCGTGCTTGAGGGCGTCCTCGACCCATTCGCGCACCTCGCGGGACAGCGAGGCGTGGTGCAGGGCGATCAGCCCGGCCCAGTCGGGCCGCGCCTCCAGCAGGGCCTGGTACCAGAGTTCGGCCTGGGAGCGGGTGTTGGTGAACACCAGGCTGCTGGGGCTGGCCTCCAGTTCGGCGACCACCTTGGGCAGCATGCGCAGGCCCATGTGGCCGGCCCAGGGGAAGCGCTCGACGCTGTCGGGGAGCAGGGTGTCCACCGCCAGGGTTTTGTCCTGGCGGCCTTCCAGCAGCAGGCCCTGGCCGTCGGGTATCAGCACCTCCAGGGCGTGGTCGAGGTTGCCGAGGGTGGCGGAGAGGCCCCAGGTCACCAGTTGCGGGTGCCAGCGGCGCAGGCGTGCGAGGGCCAGCTGCAGTTGCACGCCGCGCTTGCTGCCGAGCAGTTCGTGCCATTCGTCCACCACCACCATCTGCAGGTGGGCGAATGCCTCGGCGGCGTCGGCGCGGGTCAGCAGCAGGGTGAGGCTTTCCGGGGTGGTGACCAGGGCGCTGGGCAGGCGCCGGGCCTGGCGGGCGCGCTCGCTGCTGCCGGTGTCGCCGGTGCGCAGGCCGAGGCTCCAGGGCAGGCCGAGGGCGTCCAGGGGCGCCTGCAGGGCACGGGCGGTGTCGGCGGCCAGGGCGCGCATGGGGGTGATCCACAGCACCGAGAGGGGCAGCGGCTTGGCCGGGCTGGCGGTGCCGGGGGCGATGGCGTCGAGGGCGGCGAACCAGGCGGCGTAGGTCTTGCCGGAGCCGGTGGTGGCGTGGAGCAGGCCGGAGCGGCGCTGGCGGGCCGCGTCCCAGAGCTGGCGCTGGAAGGGGAAGGGCGTCCAGCCCTGGGCGTCGAACCAGGCGTCTGAGGGGCCGCTCATGCATCGTCCTCTGCCGGGGCATCGCCCAGCAGGGCGTGCAGGCTGGCCAGGGTGTCGGCGTCCTCCACGGGTTTGTCGCGGCGCCAGCGCAGCATGCGCGGGAAGCGCACGGCGACGCCGCTTTTGTGCCGGCGCGAGCGGGCAATGCCTTCGAAGCCCAGTTCGAACACCAGGCTGGGGGTGACGCTGCGCACCGGGCCGAACTTCTCCACGGTGGTGCGGCGGATGATGGCGTCCACCTGGCGCATCTCCTCGTCGGTGAGCCCGGAGTAGGCCTTGGCGAAGGGCACCAGGCTGCGCGGGGCGTCGCCTTCGCCCTCGGCCCAGACGGCGAAGGTGAAGTCGGTGTAGAGGCTGGCGCGGCGGCCGTGGCCGCGCTGGGCGTAGATGAGCACGGCGTCGA
This sequence comes from Pseudomonas sp. SLBN-26, assembly GCF_006715895.1. Classification (NCBI taxonomy): domain Bacteria; kingdom Pseudomonadati; phylum Pseudomonadota; class Gammaproteobacteria; order Pseudomonadales; family Pseudomonadaceae; genus Pseudomonas; species Pseudomonas sp. SLBN-26. Next base: position 2,826,767 of record NZ_VFOB01000001.1, on the reverse strand, counting down.
CGCTGTAGGGGTCGAGCTTCCATTTCCACCAGGTGCCGTCCTCGCGGGTGCGGCCGACGCCGTAGCGGGCGTCGCGGGCCTTGAGCATCAGGCCTTCCACGCCCTGTTCGCGGGCGAGCTGGCGTTCGGCGGCCAGGGCCTCCCAGGTGGCGCCGGTGACTTCCGGGGACAGCCCCAGCAGCGGGGTGTCGAGCCCCGCCAGCAGCTGTTCGAGCTGGGTGCGGCGGGCCTGTTGCGGGCGGCTGCGCCAGTCCTCGCCCTGCCATTCCAGCAGGTCGTAGGCCAGCACCCGCACGGGGGCGTCTTCCAGCACCTGGCGGGTCAGGCGTTTGCGGCCGATGCGCTGTTGCAGCAGGGCGAAGGGCTGGGCGCGGCCGTCCTTCCAGACCAGCAGTTCGCCGTCGATCACGCAGCCGTCGGGCAACTGCCGGCAGAGGGCGTGCAGCTCGGGGAAGCGCTCGGTGACCAGCTCTTCGCCCCGGGACCAGATCCACAGCTGGCCGTCGCGGCGTACCAGTTGCGCGCGGATGCCGTCCCACTTCCATTCCGCCAGCCAGTCGCTGGGCGGGCCGAGGCGTTCGTCGAAGGCCTCGGGCTCCAGCTGCAGCGGGTGGGCGAGGAAGAAGGGGTAGGGCTGGCCGCCGCGTTCGCGGTGCTCGTCGGGGCTTTCGGCGGCGATGAGCCGGCGGTAGCCGTCGGCGCTGGGGACGCGGCTGATGTCGGTGTAGCCGACCATGCGCTGGGCGATGCGCTTGGGGTCCAGGCCACTGAGGCTGGCCAGGGCGCGGGTCACCAGCAGGCGCGAGACGCCGACGCGGAAGGCGCCGGTGATGAGTTTGTTGAACACCAGCAGGCCGTCGCGATCGAGCCGCGCCCAGAGCCGCGACAGGCGCTCGGTGAGTTCGGCCGGCGGCAGGCCGCGCAGGGGCAGCAGGTGCTCTTCCAGCCACTGGGCGAGGCCCTCCTGGCTGTCGCTGGCGGCGGGGGGCAACAGCAGGGCGATGGTTTCGGCGAGGTCGCCGACGCTCTGGTAGCTCTCTTCGAAGAGCCATTCGGGCAGGCCGGTGACGGCCAGGGTGCTGGCCTTGAGCTGGCGCACCGGCACCAGTTGGCGCGGTTTGCCGCCGCTGAGGAAGTACACGGCCCAGGCGGCGTCTTCGGCGCTGGCCTGGCGGAAGTAGTCCTCCAGGGCGGCGAGCTTGGCGTTGCTGGAGGTGCTGGCGTCGAGGCGCACGTAGAGGTCGGCGAAGGCTTTCATGCGGGGGCCTCCGGGGTGGCGTCGGCGCTGTCGGGGGTGTCGTCCTCGTCGCCGTATTCGGTGCTGAAGCCCTGGGCGTCGAGGCCCTGTTCGCGCAGGTAGCGCACCAGCACGGGGACCGAGCCGTGGGTGACGAAGACCCGCTCCGCGCCGCTCTGCTGCACGGCCCAGAGCAGGCCGGGCCAGTCGGCGTGGTCGGAGAGCACGAAGCCGCGGTCCACGCCCCGGCGGCGACGGGCGCCGCGCAGGAGCATCCAGCCGCTGGCGAAGGCGTCGCTGTAGTCGCCGAAGCGGCGCATCCAGGTGCTGCCGGCGGCGGAGGGCGGGGCGATGACCAGGGCTTCGCGCAGCAGCGGGTCGTTGCGCTTGAGTTCGCCGGCGTAGCGGGTGGCGGCCAGGCGCACGCCGGCTTCGCGGTAGACGCGGTTGAGGGGCTCCACGGCGCCGTGGACGAGGATCGGGCCGGGTTCGTCCGCCAGGCCGTGGAGCAGTCGCTGGGCCTTGCCGAAGGCATAGCTGAACAACACGCTGGCGCGCCCGGCGGCCCGGTTGGCCTGCCACCACTGGCGCACCTGGTCCATGACCTGGGCCTGGGGCTGCCAGCGGTAGATGGGCAGGCCGAAGGTGGATTCGGTGATGAAGCAGTGGCAGCGCACCGGTTCGAAGGGGGCACAGGTGCCGTCGGCTTCGGTCTTGTAGTCACCGGAGGCGACCCAGATCTGGCCCTGGTGTTCCAGGCGCACCTGGGCGGAGCCGAGCACGTGGCCGGCGGGGTGCAGGCTGATGCGCACGCCGTTGTGCAGCAGGGCTTCGCCGTAGTCCAGGGTCTGCAGGGGCACGTCGCCGAGGCGGGCGCGCAACACGCCGGCACCGGGGGTGGCGGTGAGGTAGTGGCCGTTGCCGCTGCGGGCATGGTCGCCGTGGCCGTGGGTGATGACGGCGCGGGCGACGGGTTTCCAGGGATCGATGTAGAAATCGCCGGGCGGGCAGTAGAGGCCCTCCGGCCGGGCGACGACCAGGTCCATGGGATGCCTTGCTGTGGGTTCGTGTCTGCTGACCCTGCAGTGCGCCGGTTGGTTCGCCCTCAACGCGATGGACGTCGCAGTTGGACGCGGCATTCGTCGCCGGAGGTGGCCTGGAGCGCGGCAGGTGCGTCAAGATCGTGAACGGCCAGAAGGCCGGTTTCAAGGAGGATGTCCGATGGAGGCTCTCAAAGCCTATTTCCAGCGCCATGGCCACGCCCCGTTCCGGGTCGGGGAAGGGCGCATCAGTGGTTACCTGTCTGCGGCACTGGGCCTGTTGAGCCTCTGCGCGGTGCTGTGTTTCCTGTTTCCCGAGTGGCTGACCTTCGCGGAGTTCCGCAAGGTCTACAGCGAGCAGTTCGCCCGTACGGTGCTGCTGGTGGGCCTGGTGCTGTCGTTCAGCCTGGGCACGCTGAACATCCTGCTTAACCGGCGCAAGCGCCTGGGCTTCACCGGCATCGCGGCCTCGGGGCTGGCGGTGTTCCTGGGGGGGACCAACATCCAGTTCGAGACCATCGGCGAGACGCCCTATTCCCTGGGGCTGGACTGGTTCGTGCTGGCGCTGCTGGTGTCGGCCATCGTCTTCATCCCGCTGGAGAAGCTGTACGCGAAGGACCCGGAGCAGAACATCCTGCGGCCGCACTGGCGCACGGACCTGGCGTACTTCTTCGTCAGCCACATGCTGGTGCAGTTCATCCTGATCTTCGTCACCGCGTCCTCCACCCTGCTGGGGGGCTGGGCGGTCTCGGCGACCTTCCAGGCCGGCGTGCAATCCATGCCGATCTGGCTGCAGTTCATCCTCGCGGTGCTGGTGGCCGACCTCGGCCAGTACTGGCTGCACCGCCTGTACCACGTGGTGCCCTGGCTGTGGCGCTTCCATGCGGTGCACCACTCCAGCACGTCGATGGACTGGCTGGCGGGCTCGCGCATCCACTTCGTGGAGATCCTGCTGACCCGTACCGGGGTGCTGGTGCCGCTGATGCTGATGGGCTTCTCGCCCCAGGCGATGAACGCCTACGTGATCCTGGTGGGCGTGCAGGCGGTGCTGGCCCACGCCAACGTGCGCATCGATGGCGGCTGGCTGAACTACCTGCTGGTGCTGCCGCGCTACCACCACTGGCACCACGCCCGGCACCCGGACTACATCTACAAGAACTATGCGATCCACCTGCCGATCGTCGACATGGTGTTCGGCACCTTCAAGTTGCCGCCGAAGGAGTGGCCGACCCGCTACGGGGTGTTCGGCAAGCCGCTGCCGGACGGCATCCTGCGCCAGCACCTGTATCCCTTCCTGAAGCCGGAGCCCAAGGCGCCGGTGAAGCCCAAGGCGTCCTGAACCCGGGCGGCCCCTGTGCAATGCAGGGGCCGCTTTCCCTGGCTTTTCCCTTCTTGCCGATTTCCCGGGCTGAAGCCCGGGCCACGTCCGTGCATTTTTCCGCAGGTTGGCGCCGAGCTCGCGATGCCCGACGTTGGGCGTCTGGATCGGCCGTGAGGCTTTTCACGGGCAAAAGAAAGGGCGCCGGTAAGGGCGCCCTGAAGATGTGATCTATGGAGTAAGTCCGTTTACATAGACAGCCACCACGCGGGGAGTTCCGCGTGGTGGTGATCATTTTTGCGGGGTGAGCATCAGCCGCTTGGTGCCGTAGACGCCGTCGAGGTTCTGCGACTGGAACGGGAAGCTCAGGTAGCGGGCCTTGAGCCAGGCGTCGATGCCGTCGGCGTAGTGCGGGCTGGCGGGGTTGCCGGACTGGCCGGAGCTGTTGAGGCCGATCATGGGTTCCGGCTGGCCGAAGTCGACGATGATGCGCATGGCCGGGATCAGCCAGGTGTCGAAGTCGTTGCCCCAGTTGTAGCCGGAGACGTTGAGGGTGTTCATGTCGCCGCCGGCGGGGTAGGGGCCGCGGTCCAGGTAACCCTTGATGGCGTTGATGCTGGTGCGCTGGCTGGCGCTCATGTAGGGCGCGAGACGGGTGGTGTCGGTGGCCCAGGTGTAGGTGTGCAGCTTGCCCCACTGCCAGCTGCGGCGGTCGGCGCCGAGCTTGCCTTCGGCGAAGCTGACGGCGGCGGCGAGGCTGCGGGCGAGGATGGCGGGCTTGTCTTCCTTCTGCGGGGTGCGCACGTCGTCCCAGAAGGGGCTGTCGGCGCGGCCCAGGAGGTGGTCGGCCTGGGCGGAGTAGGAGAGGTTGGCGGTCTCCACCAGGGCCTGCCAGGCGGGGCTGGTGTCCGGGCCCAGTTCGTCGAGGAAGATCTGCCGCGCACTCTCGTGGAGGAAGGCTTCGTAGTAGACGGCGTCGGCCGAGGTGGGGGCGAGGTTGCCGTCGAAGGCCAGCAGGCGGCTCAGGGCTTCGCGGGCACGGTCACGCTCGGCGCCGGGCAGGGCGTCGATGGCCTGCTTGAGCGGCTGGGCCATGGCCGGGTCTTCGAACATGGCCTTGAGCTTGGCAGCGAAGGGGGTGGTCTGGTCGTACTGCATGGCGATCATGCTGCGGGTGTCGTGCTTGCCGCTGCCGGCCAGCTGGGCGATGCGCTCGGCCCGCTCGGGGTAGAACCAGGAGTTGGACAGCTGCACGCCATAGCCGCCCTGAACGGTGCGCTGGTTGGCGGTGCCGAGCCAGCCCTGGGGCGGGTCCTGGTCGTAGGGGTGGAGCATCGGGTCGGCGTAGCCGTCCCAGTCGTAGCGGCTGTCCCAGCCGGGAGAGGGCATCAGGCCCCGGCCTTCACGGCGGTTCGGGTAGCGGCCGGTGACCTGCCAGGCGATGTGCTGGGCGTCGGCGGTGAGCAGGTTGAGGCCGATGGCGCGGATGGCGCGGGTGGCTTCGGCGGCCTGCTCCACGGACTGGGCGCGGGACAGGTCGAAGAAAGCGTCGAGGGTGGTGTCCTGCTCGAACTGGGCGGTCTTCAGGGCGATGCCCAGGCCGCTCTTCAGCTCCACCGGTTGCAGCGGGTGCTTGCGCTGGCCGAGCACGGAGTTGAGCAGCGGGCCGTGGCGGGTTTCGTAGAGGGTCTCGCGGATCGGGCGCTCGCCCTTGATGAAGAAGGTCTCGTTGCGCTCGATGGCCGGCTGCCATTTGCCGTCGGCCAGGTAGTAGAGGCGGTTGCCTTCGCGCTTGACCTTCTCCAGGTAGAGGTCCTGGTTGTCGGCCATGACCATGGTCATGCCCCAGGCGAGCTTGCCGTTGAAGCCGGCGACGATGGCCGGGACACCCGCCACCGAGACGCCGGCGGCCTGGAATTTCGGCGAGCGGATCTGCACGAAGTTCCAGATGGAGGGCATGGACAGCGGCAGGTGGGTGTCGTTGGCGAGGATGCTCTTGCCATTGCGCGTGCGCTGCGGGGCGATGGCCCAGTTGTTGGAGGCGGCGACGCCGAGCATGCCGAGGCCGGCCACCTGGCCGGCGGCCTGGTCGATGCTGGCCAGGCCGGGGATTTGCCCGCCGAGGTTGAGGCCCTTGAGCTTTTCGGCTTCGTCGAAGGGCAGGTTCTCGTCGGGGTAGACCGGCAGCAGCCAGGCCACCTTGTCGGCGCCGACCTTCTGCGCCATGACCAGGGAGGCGATCTCTTCCTGCAGGTTCACCGCCAGGCCGAAGTTGAGCAGGGTGAAGACCAGCACCGAGTCCTCGGGCTTCCAGTAGGCGGGCCGGTAGCCGGATTCGGCCAGGTCCATCGGCAGCTTGTCGCGGTAGCGGTAGAGGTAGGCGTTGACGCCGCGGGCGTAGACCTCGAAGAAGGACTTCAGGCGCGGGGAGGCGTTCTTGTAAAGGAGGTCGGCGCTCTTGCGCAGGTTGGCCGCGCGCATGAAGCGGTCGATCTCCAGTACGCCCGGGCCAGCCATCTCCGCCAGGCGGCCTTCGGCCATGAGGCGCAGGCCGACCATCTGGCTGAGGCGGTCGGAGGCATGCACGTAGCCCATGGCGAAGAGGGCGTCGTGGAAGGTGGTGGTTTCGATCAGCGGCATGCCCAGCGGGTTGCGGCGGATCGAGACGCTCTGCGCCAGGCCCTTGACCGGCTGGAAGCCGGAGGTGGGCGGCAGGCTGTCGGCGTAGCGGCTGTCCAGCCAGGACTGGCAGCCGGTGAGGCCGACCATGGCGCTGAGGGCGGCGCCCAGGCAGAAGGTGGAGATGAGGCGCTTGGGCGCAGGCGAAGCCATGGGGCGGTGTCTCCCGGGGAAGGCGGCGGTTCGAAACGCGCTACGTTAGAGAGCGTCTTCGGACTGCGCAAGGGCCGGATGACCGGCCTTCCGACGGGGGCGCCCGGGCAGTGCCCTACGCCCGTTGCATCACGGGTGCCGGGCGCTGTGCAGGGGTTACTTCCGGACGGCAGCGGCGGGGTTGATGCGTTCCACCAGGTCGTAGGCGCGGACGGTGGCCGGGCGGGCCTGGATGGCCTGGAACCAGCGCTTGACGTGGGGGAAGTCGTCCAGGTCCTGCTCCTGGTAGGCGTGGGGCACGATCCAGGGGTAGATGGCCATGTCGGCGATGCTGTAGTCGTCGCCGGCGACGAAGGCGCGGTCGGCCAGGCGGCGGTCGAGCACGCCGTAGAGGCGGGCGGTTTCCTTGACGTAGCGCTGGATGGCGTAGGGCACCTTCTCCGGGGCGAAGCGGTTGAAGTGGTGGTTCTGCCCGGCCATCGGGCCGAGGCCGCCCATCTGCCAGAACAGCCACTGCAGGGCTTCCTGGCGGCCGCGCAGGTCCTGGGGGATGAAGCGCCCGGTCTTCTCGGCGAGGTAGAGCAGGATGGCCCCGGACTCGAACAGCGAGAGCGGTTCGCCGCCGTCCGCCGGCTCGTTGTCGACGATGGCGGGGATGCGGTTGTTGGGGGCGATCTTGAGGAAATGCGGCTGGAACTGTTCGTCCTTGCCGATGTTGATGGGGTGGATCCGGTAGGGGAGGCCGGTCTCCTCGAGGAACAGGGTGATCTTGTGGCCGTTGGGGGTGGTCCAGTAATACAAATCGATCATGGCAGGGCTCCTCTGAAGCGGTCGGTCAGCCTAAAGGATTCCCGGCAGATACGAAAAGGCCCGTACTAGACGGGCCTCGTTGTGCGGATGCGGATCAGGCACCGTGGCACTTCTTGAACTTCTTCTGGCTGCCGCAGGGGCAGGGGTCGTTGCGGCCCACTTCCTTCAGCGGGTTGCGCACGGGCTCCTGGTGGCCGTGGTTGCAGTGCGGGCCGTGGACGTGGTGGTGATCGTGGTCATGGTCGTGGTTGCAGTCGGGACCATGGACGTGTTCGTGCTGGCTCATGGGGTGGATCACTCCGGGATGTAGTTGCCCGGGATTATCTCGCCATTGCGGGCGAGGTGCACGCTCTTGCCGAACATGAGGCCGGTCTTCACTTCGCCTTCGAGGCGGTAGCGGATGACCTCGTTGGGCTTCTCCAGCAGCTTGACGATGTACTTCATGTGGCGCCACAGGTTGGTGCGCACCGGCACTTCGAAGGTCTCGCGGCCCAGGGCGGGGACGGTGAACCAGGTGTCGGACTCGCCGGTGGCGAGCTTCACGTCGTTGAGGTAGACGGTGTAGGCCAGGCCACGGATGGGCAGGCTGACGTCGTTGGGGTTGTCCACGCGAAAGCGCAGCAGGAACTGTTGTTCGAGGAGGCGGGCCTTGATCACGTCGACCTTGACCAGTTGCACGTCGGGATCGCGAAAGCCCCCGGTCAGCCAGGTGGAACAACCGGAAAGGCCTGAGGCAGAGAGGGTCAGCAAAACCAGTAGGCTGAGAATTCTTATCGTTTGCGCCTGATAAAACATCGCGATACTCCGAAGACGCTCAAGTGTAACAAGCAACTGCTCGGCTGCAACTTGTTGTTGGCAGAAAAAAACCTGCGCCATACTGCGGGCTGTTTTGGACAGGAGTGTGACCGATGAGCCGCTACGAGATCGCCTTCTCCGGCCAACTGGTTCCCGGTGCGGATGCCGACCAGGTGAAGGCCAACCTCGCCAGGCTGTTCCAGGCCGACGCACAGCGCATAGCCTTGCTGTTTTCCGGCCGGCGCATCGTGATCAAGAACAATCTTGATGCGGCCGGGGCGGAAAAATACCGGGTGACGCTGGAGCGGGCCGGGGCGCGGGTGGATGTGCGCGACATGGACGTGGAGATCGAGGAGGTGGAGCTGGCGCCCCCGCCACCCGCCGAACCGGCGGCGCCTGCCGTGGCACCGGTGCCCGCTGCTGCGGCCCCCGCAGCCGCACCGGCCGGACGCCTCAAGGTGGCCCCGCGGGACGAGTACATGGCGGCCTTCATGGACGTCGACGCGCCGGACTTCGGCATCGCGCCGGTGGGGGCGGACCTGCAGGACGCCAAGGCCGAGCCGGTGGCACCGAAGGTGGACCTCAGCCAGTTCAGCCTGGCGCCGGTGGGCAGTGACATGGGCCAGGCCAAGGCGGTGCCGGCAGGCCCGCCGCCGGACATCTCGCACCTGAAGCTGCAGGAATGAACGAAAGAGCCCGCCGACCTGGCGGGCTCTTTCGTTCCGGCCGTTGCGCCCTGCCTCAGCCTTGCGGGGCGGTGCAGGTCTGCTTGGCCTTGTCGGCGTCGTACTTGCGGATGGAGGTGTAGAACAGCTCGCAGGTCTGCACCTTGTTGGTCACCTGCCAGGCCTGCTTGCAGCTGGAAAGGGTGGTGGACGGATCGGCACTTGGGTTGCTGCCCAGCTTGGCCTGCCAGCAGGCAGCGCTGAGGTCCTGGCCCATCACCTTGAGGCCGGCGGCGTTCGCCTTGGCTTCGTCGCCGTCGTAGTTGTCCGGGTTGGCGGCGTACCAGATGTAGCTCGGGTGGTTGCTGCCCAGCACCGGGACCTTCTGGTCCTTGCCGAGATCGATCTGCCCGAGGCCGAGCACGCCGATGCTGACGTTGTACTGCTTCTTCACCCAGTCCCGGACCGGCTTGCCGAACGCCACCATGGGCAGGGCCGGCTTGCCGGCGGTGAGCTCCTGGACCATCCGCGTCTGGTAGGGGGTGAAGTAGTCGTAGACGGTTTCCAGGGTGCTGCCCGCGTCGGCCGGGGCGGCGATGGGGGCGATGTCGATGATGGTCTGGTAGCCCGGGGTCGCGTCGGCGGCCACGCCGTTGACCACCAGCAGGCTGGCCCAGCGGTTGGTGGTGGAGGACTCGAGGTAGTCCTGCGCCTTGGTCAGGGAGTAGTCCGGCGGGAAGTGCAGCAGCTCGACGCTGCGGCGGTTTTCCAGGGCCATGCCCAGCGGCAGGAAGAAGTACCAGTTGTACTGCCACTGCTTGTCATGGTTCAGGCGCTTGGCGCCTTCGTAGGCGCTGTCGCCGGCATCCAGCAGCTTCATCAGCGGCTTGCCGTAGTCGGCCGGCACGCCGGAGAAGTTGGCGTAGACGCCGTCCTTGTCGCGGTGGACCTTCACCGAGGCCTTGGCCAGGCCGTCGCGGGCCAGGCTCTGCTTGAGGTAGTGCTCGACCGTCTGCTCCAGGCTCCAGTCGCGGTAGCAGATGACGTTGCAGTTGTTGGGGTAGGCGAACAGGCGGGTGACCCGCTCGGCGCTGCCGAGTCCGAGGTGGACTTCGGCGGCCTGGCTGGCGCAGGCCATGGCGGCGAGCAGGGGGATGAGCAAATGGCGCTTGGCCATGGGTGTCTCCTTCTTGGGTTGGCGTGGATTCCTTTCGCTGCGCAGCCGTGTCTAGAGATACCCCGCGCAGCATTTCTTGAATTTCTGCCCGCTGCCACAGATGCAGGGGTCGTTGCGGCCCGCCTTCACCGGCACGGTGGGGTCGATGAAGTACCAGCGCCCGTCACGTTGGACGAAGGACGAGCGCTCGCGATGGGCGTGCTCGCCCTGGCTGTCGTGCCAGCGGGCGGTGAAGGTGACGCGGGCGTGTTCGGGGGCGCCGCCGAGGACTTCGCTGGCCTCCACCTCCAGGCCCAGCCAGGTACTGCCCAGGCTCCAGGCCTTGATCGACTCCTGGTCCAGGCCCGCCTGCTGGCTCGGCAGGGTGGTGGCGACCAGGTAGTCCACCCGGCCCAGTACGTAGGCGCAGTAGCGCGAGCGCATCAGCGCCTCGGCGCTGGGGGCCGGCTGGCCGGCGTGGTAGCGGCCGCAGCATTGGTCGAGCAGGTTGCCGCTGCCGCAGGCACAAGGGGTTGCGCTCATGGTCACCACCAGTACTTGCCGAAGTTTTCCGGGTTGGCCCAGAACTGGGGTGGGACTGGCGGCAGGCCAAGCGTAGTGGGCTTCATAGGGGACCTCAAGTGGTTCTGGTGACACGATGGTTGCAGGGTTGGTGACAGCAATGGTCACGTAAAACCAGCATAGGTACCCTGGTGCCGAAGCTGCTCCCGGTACCTGTAAATAATCGCGATGGGTCAGATGTACCTGATTGCATTGAGCTGAGGGCAAGTTAGATGCGAAGAAAACCGCTGTCGGGGTTTGGGGGCGGTTGGGCGCTTCATCGGGTTATCGTGTTTCTGAAGAGGGGTATCGAGATGAAGGATTATGAAGCAACCATCTTGCCATTGGGTGTCTATGCTCTCCCGTGAAAACACACCGCTGTGTCCGCATACTCGCCATCAAGAACCCTTCCAACATAGGGGCCCCACCCTTTCGAAAGGAGCAATACTGTGAAATGATGGCTGAATGACACCTGCCACAGGGAATTGTATAGGTACCTCATGCACGCCACGTCTTACGCATATACCGCAGAGCTTGCCGAGCTAACTGAGAGTGGCACTCAATGCCCACCCCACGATGCATCAGCGGTCACCTTGACCGCGTGGAGGTGGGTTGCAAACCCCATAACCACTCAGTGCTTTCACCCAGTTGCGGTAAGGAACCCTCCTCGGCTATTGAAGGAGGACACTCCGTACAAGGTGTGCTCCTGTTGGGGGCTTTCGATGTACCTGACTTATGAGCAGAGTATTGAACGGTTTACGCAGATAGAGAAAAATTTCAAGAAGGCGCGAAAGAGGTTCGGAGATCACGTAGCTTGTATCTTGGTTACCCCTGCACATGGAGTCTGCTCCCCTGCTGATAGGTTCGGTCACTTCGATCTTCACCCATACGCTACAGCAAATCTCCAAGCCAGCGTTGCAAGTGTGAGACCTATTCCATGAAGCTGCCATCCATCACCGGAGAGAAACTTGAGCCAAAGTTTTTTTCAAAGCATACTTGGAACGCAGACCTTATAGATTGCGAAGGTCCTTTGCTTAGTCTCTATCGAGATGAGCAAGGTCAAGACTTGCTTTATATGTGGCTGGATTGTACAGAAAGCACGAATCGATGGGGTGTAATTCCCGTATCAAGAAGCAATCTAAGGGGTTATCTTGAACTCCGGGTTACTCTTCGAAAGATATTCATAGACTCTCCCTGGATTGCTGTTTTTAGTACAGGCGTTTCAGCTAAGCGTCGCAACTCCGCCAAGAAGACCACCTGTGAAGACCTCCCCGAGGACTATCTGCCTGACGAAGATTCCTTTTTGACGTCGGAGATCGCTACTGAGGCGGCATCCAAACTCGCAGAGGAAGTTAGCGAAGAGTATTTTCTTGGTTTAGACGGTGATATGTACATTGACGACATAGCCGCGATACCTCGTATTTATCAGCAACTATACTCGTTCCATTATGGTCTTGAACATCTGCACCGTACCGCAATCCAGAGCACACTTGGGAGGCTTGCAGGTAATTGGACTGGCGGTTTTAGTGCAGTGCACCTTTTTTCCGGGCTAAATCAAGTGACTCCTTCGATTCACCGGGCGCAAGTTGTTGAAATGCGTTATAACTCGCCCGGTCATATCAAGCTCGACCTATTGCCAGCCCTTGCAAAACAAATTGAGATATCTGCTCGGCAACTAATTGATAAGGATGCCTATATGGCTCTGGAGGATTTCTATTCTTCCACCTATAGGTACTTCAAAGAGAACAACATAAATGGATTTGATGACGAGAGAGATAGCGTTAGCCAAAATTTGCCCTCTCAAGTCTTGCAGCGGCTCGATGAGCTTGTCACGTTCTTCTTCAGGCTGATGCGGTGGGAGGATTACAGAGCCCAGTTTGGTGAGCTTCAACTTGACTCACTGCATCAACTTAGAGCACTGCTGGCTTACTATCGTAGGCTAAAAAAGCTGAAACCTTATCTTGAATCGGACAAGCTTTTCTTAGGAAAGAGCAGGCTACAAGACAAGCCTTCAAACACTGTTCCGCCTGAATCCTAATTACCCTCTGAAGTGCTCTAATGAGGCTCGTTGGATTAAGTTGTCAATGCCAAGCCGTCCAGCGAGCCTATAGAAGCTCAGGTGCTCTCAACACCGCCTTGATTTTTCGCTGTCCGGTAGTGGTAACTCCGATGAACTTGCTGCCTGCACCTTATTCTGCATCGCTCGCTGGACAGTACTAAGACCTACCCCGAGCTGCCCAGCGACCTTACGGACGCTCAGCCCTCGTTTATCGCCTGGTCATCCACGACCTTCTTGCGGCAGTAGGGGCTTGGGCGGGCACGGGGGAAGTGTCTGTACTGAGTTTTATTGTATGGGGGCTCGAAAGTTTCTATCGGTTTTCATAAGGGGGTCTCAAAGGCCTGAGCCTCCCAGTTATGATCTACCGTACTGGACTAACCAGTCAGCTTGGCTAAGACCTTCAGCTTTTCACGCCCAGACCCGGCTACCTGCCTGTTTCGCTCTTGGATTGCTGCGTTGATCTTGTCGGCCCGTTTTTCAAGCCAGTTAACGCCTCTATCAGAAACTTTCCAACCTTCGATGCTGCCGTAAGGTCCTACATGGCGTTTGAAGTAACCAAGCTTGAACGCCCGTGGACTGGGGCGGATAACGTCGACTCCCAGGTCATGGTCGAACGTCTTACAGAACTTCTTGATAGCCAGCAGGTACTGCTTGGCAAGCCCTGGCTGTTTGATCTTTGCGGCCCGGCAGGCGTCTGTCCAAGAGATGCCATGACCCGCAGCCTTTCGCATCAGTGCGCTTGCCTTGGGCATGTTGTCGGCCAGGAGCTTGTCTTTCTTGGCCAAAGCCAGAGAAGACATTCGAGCGGACAAGATGGCGTCATTGCGCATGATGACAAAAGCATCCACGACCATGACATAGAAGTCCAAAGAGCAGGCCATCGCATAAGCAATGGTGGCGCGCTCAGTTGCCCAGGTGCCGCCCTGATCACCATTAACGCTATGCAGATTTGCACACCGCTCGAAGTAGTCGCGTTCACGGCCACGCCATTGGGCAGGAGCCTTGGTCAACTCCGGTAGCGCCTTGTTGATCTCGGTGAGAGACCATAGGCCCTCCGAGTTAGGTTTGAAGGTTTTTCCTTCGATCACGATGGGCAGGTGCTCGGACTGCTCAGCGTCCATGCAGTTGATATCCATGGATGTCGTTTTCCCTTTCGATTGCTCCCCGCGTTCGCTCCCCACGGCCAGCACACAGACCCACGACATGAGGGACTGACAGTAGGCACGAGGAGCAATCGGAAGAACTGTGTTGATGGATGCCCAGCGACGGGCGAGGATGTTGATTCGGTGAGGATGATCAGCTCCTAAGAACTGCTGATCACCAAGTGCAACGAAGAGAGGCGGGGCGGGGAATCTCAAGTAGATAGCTTCGGGTCCCCCTTCCCTAAAAGTGAGGGTTTTTGGCAGTGGCGCCGTATCTCTGGTGTCGTCGTCCGACTCGATGGTGTTAGCTGCACTGCAACTGGCGGTTCCCTGCTGATCCTCGGGGGCCGTCCAGGCAGCCGCAGTGGTGTCTTAAGGGTTCACCTTCTATACCCTGCGTTAATTCCCGGTCGCGCTGGCAGGGGCGATTTCAGCTTCCAGTCGTGCTCGTACTTGTGGGTGCCGGTGCAGATAGTGCTCAATGCCCCTCAAGCAATGCCTCGCAGCCTGGGCAACCGCCTGTAGTCCTCTGCTCGAATTTTCTTGCTGCCCAAGTGCGGCCACTGAAATTGTCTTGAGGTGAAGGGCAGCGATGACTTGCCCTTGTCGCACGTTCAATCTCCCCTGACTTGTGCTGGCTGAAGTGGCTATCGAGCCGTAAACGATGTCGTCGAACCATCGAGGCCGGTCAAGAGATAGGAGCGGTATGAGATTCACCAGCGGGTTTTCTGTCCGCAGTGCTGGGCGCCCTCTCCTGGGGCCGGTTGGCTCTGGAAGACTCGGAGCATCGTTTGGCATTCGACTCATCGAGCTCGCCGCCGTAGCCGCATCGGTGAGTAGGTGAGGGCAAGCGCGCCGCCGGGCTGCCCACCGCTTGTACTGGGACTTGTTGGTTGAAAGGTCGTCGGGAATAGATTGCATGCTCCACCTCCTGGGAAACGTTGTGTCGTCTCCCAGTGAGGGGATTTGCGCGGATCAGCGTGACTTTGCTTCGTAGAAATAGGCCAGCAGTGTGTTTTTCACTTGAAATTCAAGCGAGGTCCTGCAGCCCGCCGACTCCATGTGACGTTCAAATTGCTCAGGGTAGACAGATGCCTCCCATGCCCGCTGGAGCGAGCGATAGGAGCTATCAAGAGCGCGGGGAGAAGCCTGTGCCAACTCGCGAAGCTCACCAATCGAGAAGACTTCTTCCTCGTCTACATAACCGAGTTCGCGCTCAAGCTCTTCGGCCATTTGCGTCAGCTTCCTTCCACCACGACACGCCATGGTTTCCTCCAGTTCCTCGCGAAGAACCGTTAGGTGCCCTTTCGATTTCTGCACCGCAGACAGCAGTTCTTCGCGCTCCTCCACCGCTCGAATCAGATCAAGCTTTTGGCGGAGTTCAGTGAGCAGGCCGGTTGCTTGGGAAAGTACTTCGTCGTAGGTGGTGAAGGCGCACCCTGGCTCCCTGGTTTTGGCTGCACGGTTTTTTTCGGGGGTGCTGTGGTACTGCTGTGGCGTCACGGCGCGTGCGTGTAGCGCTCGAAGGCCAGGGCGAATCTCACCACGGATCAGGCGCAGTGGCAGGTGTTTTGGGCGAGGCTGCAGATGGGGTTCCAACGATGGGGCAGACACAGTAAAGCTCCTCTTGCTGAGGTCCGAGGGTCCGGGGTCTTTACATTGCGTTGCGTTACGTTGGGTGAAGCGGAGGGGTGTTGCTTACATTTTGCCCGGAGGCATTTGGCGGCGCATCGTAGTGATGCGGGACAGCAGTGTCAACAGCTCGTTTACGCTGCCGCCCCAAGTGCGGCTATCGCCTCTTGCCCCCACGTGGTCGCATCAACCTTCGCTTCCAGTCGGTGTCCAGCATGCACGCCATGATCACGACTGTAAGCGCAAGAATTCCGACGAACTCCCAGATACTCATTCGATGGCATTCTCGAAAGCACGACGCAACGCAGCGTGAAGCGTCTCGATTGGAACCCGCTGAGAACCCGCATAAAGATCGTAGGTAATGCTGCCCGAGCTATGGCCGGTGATGCTCTGCGCTATGACTTCAGGTGTAGCGGCTGCCTTCAGCAAGCCCGATAGCGAATGTCTGAGCGAGTGAAACGACTGGTCGCTACCCGCCGCAAGACCCAGCGGTTCCCGCAGCGCGTCATTGAGAGGCTTGTTGAAGTAATGGGCCTTGGCCTTGAACAGTTTCCCCGGCTCCCCTGCGACCCATTCGAGGAATCCAGACAGGGAGAATCCGTATACGCCATCGACAAGCGGAACCTGCCGTACGGAGAAGTCATTCTTCAGGGTCTTACCCTGCTCATCCTTGTTGATGTCGATGACGGTAATTTCGCCGAATTGCTTCACGTCCGACTGAGTGAGTTGGTAAATCTCGCCGATGCGCGCACCTGTCAGGACACCAAGAGATAGTGCCCAGCGCTTCCAGTCGTCTGCTGGTAGGCCGTTAGCGTAGGCCATGATGGTCGCCACCTGATCTTGCGAGAAGGGCTTGCGGTCGCTCTCGGCACCTCGCTCGATCTTCAGGCCTTTATCGAAGGCCCGTTCAATGTGCCCATTGTTCTTGGCCCAATCCAAAACGGTCGAGAGCTGGGTCAGCAACTTGTTAACGGTCAACGGCTTCCGGCCGTCAATAAGCTTGTCCTTCAGAGCCACCATGTCAGCTCGCGTATGCGCTCTGATGTTGAGGTCGCCCAGCAGGCTGGACAGGGTCCGACAGTTGGATTGAATGGCCCGCAAGGTCGATTCTTCGACGTTCCCTCGGCGTTCGTTGATGAACAGCTCCGCAAGAGACTCGAAGGAAACCGGTTCAGCGCGCGCGCCTACAGATAGAGGCAGGAGCTGGTTGTCCAGGCGCTGCGGTGGCGCGATAACGTCCGTGCTTTCAAGGCGCTCAATGATCTCAATGAGTGGCTTGGTGTTGCCTCTCAGTCGTTCCTGCGCAGCTTTGACGATTTCCCGACCGATGCCCAAGGCTTTGTGCTGATCGACGCTTAGTGGTGCTTTGGCGGCAGCCTCTGCCAGTGCCTTGGAAAAGTCGTCGTAGATCAAGTCGTAGGCTGACAGGCTGCCGTCGTCATTGGCTCCACTCAGGTTGTCGTGTGCGATCTCCAGCAGACGTTCCTTGAGGATCGGCCAGTCAGCATCTGAGCGGTCAAGATGGAAAAGCGCCAGGGCTTTGAGAATGTCCTGGGAGAGTGTCATTGCGGTGGGCCTATCGGTAGTGCGAAGGGAAACGGTGACGCTGCGGGTCGAACAGCCCCTCGGGCGAACCCGGAGGTAGTAGATGCCGTTACGACGATAGTGCCACACAGACAGCCGCTGAGGCCGTTTCTGGTGACAGTGTTGGTGACTGGCTGGTGACACTTGGCCCTGCTCGGGCATAGCTGTGATGGTGGTCATTGTTAGGTAAGCCCTTGATTTTCATGGGTTTACCACCAGTACTTCCCGAAATTTTCCGGGTTGGCCCAGAACTTGGCATTCAGCCAGTCGGGCACCTGCTTGTATTCGTGCAGGTCGTAGGTGAACAGGTGCAGCACCTGGCCTTCGCGCTGGAAGGTTTCGGTGGCCTGGAGGGCCAGGGCGAAGAAGTCGGTGTCCTGCCAGCCGCAGGCCGCGAGGTCCACCAGCACGGCGATGCGGCTGGCGTTCAGGTTGCGGATGCCGCCCAGCAGTTCCAGGCCGGTGCGCTTGGGCAGGTGCTCCAGGCAGTCGGCCAGCAGGGCCAGGTCATAGCGCTGGGCTGCCTGGGCGCTGGGCAGCGGGGCGGCGGGGGCATGTTCCACCTGGCTGTCGGGGTGGGCGGCGGCAAAGGCTTCGGCCGCCGGCAGCGGGGTATTGCCCACCAGCAGCAGGCGGGCCGGGGCATAGCGGTCGAGCAGGGCGGCGACGGCCTGCTGCGGAGTGCGGGTGGAAAAGCTCTGGGTCATCGTGTTTCCTCGGACAGGTTTGCGAAGACTAGCTTGCCCGTGGGGCCAGGCCTAGTTCTGCCAGGTGCCTGGCTGGCAGTTTGCAGGGGCCGCGTCTTTACTCCCCAGGGATCGGCTTTCCGGGCCGACAACCACGAGGAGACAGGCATATGAGCATCACAAGGACAGCAATACCCTTGCTACTTGTGTCGACTCTGCTGACCGGCTGCGCCGGCCTGCAGAAGACCGACTGGCCCAAGTGCGCAGCAGTAGGCGGTGTAGGCGGTGCGGCGTTGGGTGCGATCGAGAGCAGTTCCTGGGCGGGTTGGGGGGCGTTGCTCGGTGGCGGCCTGGCGGCCGGCTACTGCTGGTCGCACGGCGACGGCGACGAGGATGGCGACGGCGTACCGGACAGCCGCGACAAATGCCCCGGCACGCCGCGCGGTACCGTGGTGGACGCCAACGGCTGCCCGCCGGCGGCCCCGGTGGTGGAGCAGGTGGAAGAGGTGGTGGTGGTCAAGGAGGAAACCATCGTGGTCCGTGACCTGCTGTTCGCCTTCGATTCGGCCAAGCTCGACCCGGCCGACAAGGCCAAGCTGGACACCATCGTCGCGCGGCTGCGCAACGAGGCCCCCAGCGCTCGGCTGAGCGTGACCGGGCACACCGACAGCGTCGGCAGCGATGCGTACAACCTCAAGCTGTCGGAGAAACGCGCCAAGTCGGTGGCGGACTACCTGGTGGCCTCGGGGATTCCGGCGGACAGCGTGCAGTCGGTCGGCGGGGCGGGCGAGAGCCAGCCGGTGGCCGACAACAAGACCGCTGAAGGCCGCGCGCTGAACCGCCGCGTGGAGATCGTCATCCACCGCTAGGCCGCGGCCCGCGTGGCCTGCGGCTTGGCAAGCGCAGCGCCGGGGTCTTTACTCCTGTGTTGCCGGCATTCGGTCGGTGACACAGGAGAACTTCATCATGAGTACCTTTCCACGGGTGGCTCTCTTTCTTCTGGTCGGCAGTGTTCTTTCCGGTTGTGCCTCGACGTCCAGTAAGGGCGACGCGCCGCTCAACCAGGGGAACTGGCCAATCTGCAGTGCGATCGGTGCCCTGGCCGGCGGTGGGCTGGGGGCGATCGAGAGTTCAGCCTGGGCTGGGGGCGGGGCCGTCGCGGGTGCGGTGGTCGGCGGCCTCATCTGCTATGCCCAGGACGGTGACGCGGACGGTGACGGTGTCTTCGACCGTCGCGATACCTGCCCCAACACCCCGGCCGGCATGAAGGTCAACCACAACGGTTGCCCGCAGCCGAGCTACCCCGACACGGTGCGCAACGAGCCGCCACCACCCCCGCCGCCCGCCGAGGACGAAGTCATCGTGCTGAGCGACCAGGGCAAGGTGCTTTTCGCCTTCGACTCGGCCGAGCTCACGGCGGCCGCCAAGCAGGAGCTGGCCACCATCGCGACCCGCCTGAACGGCGCCCCGATGGTGTCGGTGAAGGTGGTCGGGCATACCGACAGCGTGGGGGCCGACGGCTACAACCAGCGGCTTTCCGAGCGCCGGGCCCGCAGCGCGGCGGACTACCTGATCAGCCAGGGCGTGCCCTCGGGCAAGGTCACCACCGAAGGGTTCGGCGAAAGCCAGCCGGTGGCGGACAACGGCACCGACGCAGGTCGTGCGCAGAACCGGCGGGTGGAGATCCACGTCGACCGTTGAAACATGTCAGACCATCGAAGGGGCCGGCAGGCCCCTTCTTTTTGCCTGTTATCAACCGCTGGCATCTGGCTTATGAAGGGAGGCGCAAAGGTCGCCAGGACAGGAGGTCCGTCGCTGCAACTTTATTTCGGCGGGGGTATTTGGCTGCGACGACGTTAGGGGTAAGGTCGCCCCACTAGAAAAACAAAGGGGGTGACATGAAATTATTCCTGGGGGTGGGCAAGTCCGTTGCCCTGCTGTTCTGGCTGGCGGTGCTGGCCAATCTGTTCGAACCCTTCGCTCGACCCTTCTCCACACTGCTCAATGGCCTCGCCCTGCTGGTGCTCGGGCTGCACGTGCTGGAAGCGCTGCTCTACAACGCCCAGCTCCGGGCACGGCCGCACCCCTGGCGGGACCGCCTGCAACTGATGCTCTTCGGCGTGTTCCACCTGGCCGGACTGCCGAAGCAGGAGGCCAGTCATGCGTAGACTCTGCCTCCTCGCCCTGCTGATCAGCCCGCTGGCCCTCGCTGAAACCAGCGTGACCGTCGACACCAACAGCTTCATCAAGCTGCCGGCACTGACCGGCACACTCAGCCTCGATCGCGTGGTGATTGCCGACCACGGCACCCTCGTGGTGCCCGCCAGCATCACCGAACTCAAGGTGGGCGAGTTGCGCATGGGGCGTGATGCGCGCATCGGCATTGCCTCGGCTGATCAGCCCTTCCGCCTGGACGTCACCCAGGGTGAGATCGCCACCGGCGGCCACATCACCGCCTCCGGCGCAGCCGGCAGCATGAAGAAACCGGCCAGCGACGGCCGCGACCTGACCCTGCGCCTCGGCACCGTCGCCGTCGACGAACTCACCGTGGATGTACGCGGTGGCATCGGTGCGCCGGGCTACAGCGGCCTGGCCGGTGCCGATGGCAAGCCCGGTGGCTGCCTCTGGGGCCAGGCCAGCCGGGGCCACGATGGCCAGAACGGCGGCAACGGCGGGGAAGGGGGCAAGGGCGGGCACATTCGCCTGGAAGTGGCCCAGGACTTCCCGCTGGAGCAGGTACGGGCCCGGATCGAGGGCGGTGCCGGTGGGCCGGCCGGTGAGGCCGGTGCCCCCGGTGTGGGTGGTGCCGCCAAGGGCTGCCTGGTCTACAGCACCGACCGTGGTCAGAAAGGCCGCGCCGGCCAGCCGGGGCAGGCAGGCCCGGCCGGCACGAACGGTCGCATGGACGTGGTGCGCTACTGACCTCAGAAGCTGGGGCGGGCGGCGGCGATGGCCACCAGCAGCAGCCCCAGCAGCAGGTTGATCCCCACCAGCCGACGGATGCGCCCCAGGGCTGCGCCGCCGGCTGGCCAGTCTTCCGCCGCCACGGCGCGCTTCAGTTCCGGTAGCTGCAGCAGGCTGACCCGCAGGAACAGTGCCAGCATCGCCAGGTACAGGCCCACCATGATGTGCACGTAGCGCGGCGAGCCGTCGAAGCCGGCGAAGCGCAGGTGCATCATCCCCACGCCGCTCAGCGGCAGCGCCAGCACGGCGACCCAGACCCAGACGAAGAACCGGCGGAACACCTCGATCCACAGCTTCAGGCGCTCTGGCGGTTGCAGCGTGGTCACGGCTGCCGGGCGCAGCACCATCCAGGCGAAGAACATGCCGCCGACCCACACCAGGGCGGCGAGGACGTGGGCAGCGTAGAGCGCGGCGAAGGGCGTCATCGGGTTTCTCCAGTCGGAAACAGGGCGCGGTATGATAGCCGCCCTGTTAAAGTACTGAAAATTTATCCAGCTCTCCGGCGTCCGCAACCTCCCCATGCTCAGCACCGAACTCAAGTCCCAGATCCAGGGGGCCTACTCCCGTTTCCTCGAAGCCAAGGGGCTCAAGGCCCGCTATGGGCAGCGCCTGATGATCGCCGAGGTGGCCAAGGTGCTCGGCGCCATCCCCCAGGATGACGAAGGGCACCGCCAGGGCGAGCCGGCGGTGGTGGCGGTGGAGGCCGGCACCGGTACCGGCAAGACCGTGGCCTACAGCCTGGCGGCGATTCCTTCGGCCAAGGCAGCGGGCAAGCGGCTGGTGATCGCCACGGCCACCGTGGCCCTGCAGGAGCAGATCGTCCACAAGGACCTGCCCGACCTGATCCGCAACAGCGGGCTGAATTTCAGCTTCGCCCTGGCCAAGGGGCGCGGTCGCTACCTGTGCCTGTCCAAGCTCGACATGCTGCTGCAGGACGGCCAGGCGCAGAGCGCCACCGCGCAGCTGTTCGCCGAGGAAGGCTTCCGCATCGACGTCGACGAGAGCAGCCAGAAGCTGCTCAACCAGATGATCGAGCGCCTGGCCGGCAACCGCTGGGACGGCGACCGTGACTCCTGGCCCGAGGCCATCGAGGACCAGGACTGGGCCCGCGTCACCACCGACCACAGCCAGTGCACCAAGCGCCATTGCCCCAACTTCCAGCAATGTGCCTTCTACAAGGCGCGCGAGGGTATGACCAAGGTGGACGTGATCGTCACCAACCACGACATGGTCCTGGCCGACCTCGCCCTGGGCGGTGGCGCTGTGCTGCCCGACCCGCGCGAAACCCTCTACGTGTTCGACGAGGGCCACCACCTGCCGGACAAGGCCATCGGCCACTTCGCCCACTACACCCGCCTGCGCTCCACCGCCGACTGGCTGGAGACGGTGGCCAAGAACCTCACCAAGCTGCTGGCCCAGCACCCGCTGCCGGGGGACATGGGCCGCCTGATCGAGAACGTGCCCGAGCTGGCGCGGGAGATCCGGGCCCAGCAGCAATTCATGTTCACCGCTTGCGAAGAGCTGGCCGACTTCCGGGCCGGCGAAGACATGGAAGGCCGCGAGCGCCCGCGCCACCGCTTCGAGGGCGGCGTGGTGCCGGAGCACCTGATGGAGATGGGCATCGAGCTGAAGAAAGGCTTCGCCAAGCTCAACGACCTGTTCACCCGCCTGGCCGAACTGCTCAAGGAAGCCATGGACGGGGAGGGCGCCAACGGCCTCTCCAGCCAGCAGGCCGAGGAGTGGTACCCGCTGTTCGGCAGCCTGCAGACCCGCGCCCAGAACAACTGGGAGCTGTGGACCGCCTTCACCACCGAGGACCCGGAGGAAAGCCCGCCCATGGCGCGCTGGCTGACCCTCGCCGAGTTCGGCGCGGCCTACGACATCGAGGTCAACGCCAGCCCGATCCTCGCCGCCGAGACCCTGCGGCGGAACCTGTGGAACGTCGCCCACGGCGCCTTGGTGACCTCGGCGACCCTCACTGCGCTCGGCACCTTCGACCGCTACCGCATGCGCGCCGGCCTGCCGCGGCAGTCGGTCACGGCCGTGGTGCCCAGCCCCTTCCACCATGCCGATGCCGGCCTGCTGCGAGTGCCGGACCTCAAGGCCGACCCCCGTGACGCCGCCGCCCACACCGCCGCCATCACCCGCGAGCTGCCACGCCTGGTGGAAGGCGCCCGGGGCACCCTGGTGCTGTTCGCCTCGCGCCGGCAGATGCAGGACGTGTTCGACGGGCTGGAGCGCGACTGGCGCAAGCGGGTGCTGATCCAGGGCAACCTGTCCAAGCAGGAGACCCTCAACAAGCACAAGGCCCGGGTGGACGACGGCGAGCCCAGCGTGCTGTTCGGCCTGGCGTCCTTCGCCGAGGGCGTGGACCTGCCGGGGGCCTACTGCGAGCACGTGGTGATCGCCAAGATCCCCTTCGCGGTGCCGGATGACCCGGTGGAAGCGGCCCTGGCCGAGTGGATCGAGGCCCGTGGCGGCAACCCCTTCATGGAGATCGCCGTGCCCGATGCCTCCCTGCGCCTGGTGCAGGCCTGTGGTCGTCTGCTGCGTACCGAAAGCGACCGCGGCACCATCACCCTGCTGGATCGCCGGGTGGTCACCCAGCGCTATGGCAAGGCCATCCTCAACGCGCTGCCCCCCTTCCGACGCGAGATCGAATGACCGGACGGTCCCCGGCGCTTGACGCCGTGCTTGCCTCTGCGATCATTGCCCGCTCGCGCGGACACGGATCGCTCGACCAGCGGCAACATTCGCCGGATCCGTTGTCTATGCACTGACTTTTCTTGGGGATCGGCTTGATGTTCTCGACACCTAAATCGGCACGCCTGCTGCCCATCGTGCTGGCCCTGGCCGGCATGAGCGCCTCCGTCCAGGCCGACACGCTGTTCAATTTCGTGCGTCCGCTGGACGCCGTCACCGTCACCACTCAGGACGCTGCCCTGCCCAGCGTCACCGCGGAAACCACGCCCGAGGGCGAGGTGCTGCGTCGCCTGACCTTCAACCCCGCCGAGAAGCCCAGCCTGCGCCTGGCGCCGCAGAACGGCACCTGGGACTGGAGCCAGGCCGGCGTCATGAGCCTGCGCCTGCAAAGCGCCCAGGACTGGGCCATCACCCTCGACGTCACCGTCGAAAGCGCCGACGGCAAGACCTTGCGCAGTCGCATCGCCCTGCCGGCCGGCCCTGCCCAGACCCTGCTGCTGCCCCTGGCCGCCACCTCGCCCCGTGCCCAGGGCATGCGCGCCGCGCCGCCCCAGCCCTGGGTGAAGGACGGCAAGCGCTACCTGCTGGCCACCGAGGTGGAAGGCGAGCTGGACCTGTCCAAGGTCACCGCCGTGACCCTTTCCCTGGAGCACCCGGACGCGGCGCAGAACATCCTGCTGGGCCGCTTCGGCACCGAGGACAAGAACCCCCAGGCTGATTTCTACGCCGGCCTGATCGATGCCTACGGCCAGTACACCCGCGCCGACTGGCCGGAGAAGGTCAAGAGCGACGAGCAGCTCAAGGCGGCCGCCGAGAAGGAGCGCAAGCAGCTGGAGGAATGGAAGGCCAAGCTGCCCGAACAGGACGCCTACGGCGGTTGGCTCGGTGGCCCGAGCTTCGAGGCCAGCGGGTTCTTCCGCACCGAGAAGCGTGACGGTCGCTGGTACCTGGTCTCTCCCGAAGGCCACCCGTTCTTCTCCCTGGGCGTCAACACCGTCACCCCGGACAACAGCCAGACCTACGTCGAAGGCCGCGAGGGCATGTTCACCGCGCTGCCCAAGGACGGCGAACCCCTCGCCAACTGGTACGGCAACGGCGACAGCCGCCGCGAGACCGGCTCCAACAAGGGGCGGGCCTTCGACCATGGCCGCTGGTACGACTTCTACCGGGCCAACCTGGAGCGCACCTACGGCCCGCAGGAGCCTGCGCGCTGGGTCGAACACAGCCTGGATCGCCTGAAAGCCTGGGGCTTCAACACCGTGGGCAACTGGAGCGCCGGCGAATTCGGCACCGCCCAGCGCATGCCCTACACCCTGCCGCTGTCGATCCATGGCGATTTCGCCACCATCAGCACCGGCCTCGACTGGTGGGGCGGCATGCCCGACCCGTTCGACCCGCGCTTCGCCATGGCGGCCGAGCGGGCGATTGCCATTGCCGCCCGTGACCACCGCGACGACCCCTGGCTGATCGGCTACTTCGCCGACAACGAGCTGGCCTGGGCCGGCCCCGGCAGCGATCCCAAGTCCCGCTACGCCCTGGCCTACGGCACCCTGCGCCTGACCACCGACGTGCCGGCCAAGCGAGCCTTCCTCAAGCAGCTGCGCGACAAGTACCGCAACCAGCAGGGTCTGTCCCAGGCCTGGGGCATCGAGCTGCCGGCCTGGGAACTGATGGAGGACCCGGGCTTCGAGGCACCGCTGCCCAATCCCGAGCACCCGGCCATCGAGGAAGACCTCAAGCGCTTCCAGCGCTTCTTCGCCGACACCTACTTCAAGACCATCGCCGAGTCGATGAAGTGGCACGCACCGAACCACCTGCTGCTGGGCGGACGCTTCGCCGCCACCGTGCCGGAGGCCGTGGAGTCATGCGCCCAGTATTGCGACGTGCTCAGCTTCAACTTCTACACCCGCGAGCCGCAGCAGGGGCATGACTTCGAGTTCCTGCGCAAGCTGGACAAGCCGCTGCTGGTGACCGAGTTCCACTTCGGTTCCCGCGACCGGGGCCCGTTCTGGGGCGGTGTCTCCGAGGTCTACAAGGAAGAGGAGCGTGGCCCGGCCTACGCCAACTTCCTGAAGAAGGCCCTGGAGGAGCCGCTGATCGTCGGTGCCCACTGGTTCCAGTACCTCGACCAGCCCGCCAGCGGTCGCCTGCTGGATGGCGAGAACGGCCACCTCGGCCTGGTGGCCATCACTGACCGCCCCTACGAGGGCTTCGTCAAGTCGGTGCGCAAGACCAACCTCGACATCGCCGCGCAACTGGCCGCTCCCGCTCCGGCGGCGAACGAGTCGGCCAAGCAGCCGTCCAGCGCACCGAAGGCAGCGCCCGCCAAGCCCGAGACGCCGAAGGCCCAGGCACCCAAGCCTGAAGCCGCCAAACCGGAAGCCCCGAAGACCGAGCCGGCGAAGCCCGAGGCGCCGAAAACCGAGGCACCCAAGGCCGAGCCTGAGGCCAGCGAAGCGCCGAAGCCCGAGGCATCCAGCCCCGCGCCGGCCCAGCCTGCACCCGAGGCCAAGGATGCAGCGCCGGCACAACCCGCCGCGAACTGAGGCCAATCGCGCCGAACTTCAGCGGGGTTCACAGCAGACGGCGGCATCGCAACAATGCCGCCGTCGTCTTTTTTGAAGGAGAGTGATGGTGCAGATCCAGGGTTACTTCGACTTGCGTTTCGAAGCGGTGCGCGACCAGTTCGCCGCCCTGTTCGAGGGCTCCCAGGAGCGCGGGGCCGCGCTGTGCGTGCAGGTGGGCGGGGAGACCGTGCTCGACCTGTGGGCCGGCACCGCCGACAAGGACGGCCAGCAGGCCTGGCACAGCGACACCCTGCTGAACCTCTTCTCCTGCACCAAGACCTATGCCGCCGTCACCGCCCTGCAATTGGTGGGGGAGGGCAAGCTCGACCTCGATGCACCGGTCGCCCGCCTGTGGCCGGAGTTCGCTGCCGCCGGCAAGGAGCGCATCACCCTGCGCCACCTGCTCAGCCATCGTGCCGGCTTGCCGGCGATCCGCGAGCCGTTGCCGGCCGAGGCGCTCTACGACTGGGACGCCATGACGACCGCCCTGGCCGCCGAGCAGCCCTGGTGGACGCCGGGCGAGGGCCATGGCTACGCGCCCATCACCTACGGCTGGCTGGTGGGCGAACTGATCCGCCGTGCCGATGGCCGTGGCCCGGGTGAATCCATCGTGGCCCGCGTGGCCCGGCCCCTGGGGCTGGACTTTCACGTCGGCCTGGACGATGCCGAATTCCACCGTGTCGCCCACATCGCGCGGGGCAAGGGCAACCTAGGGGATGCGGCGGCCCAGCGCCTGCTCAAGTGCATGATGAGCGAGCCCACCGCCCTCAGCACCCGCGCCTTCACCAATCCGCCGTCGATCATGACCAGCACCAACAAGCCCGAATGGCGGCGCATGCAACAGCCGGCGGCCAACGGCCACGGCAATGCCCGCAGCCTGTCCGGCTTCTATGCCGGCCTGCTGGATGGCAGCCTGCTGGACTCGGCACTGCTGGCCGAGCTGACCCGCGAACACAGCCTGGGTGACGACCGCACCCTGCTGACCCAGACCCGTTTCGGCCTGGGCTGCATGCTGGAGCAGCCCGATGTGCCCAATGCCACCTACGGCATGGGGCGCCTGGCGTTCGGCCATCCGGGCGCGGGCGGTTCCATCGGTTTTGCCGATCCGGAGCGCGACGTTGCCTTCGGCTTCGTCACCAACACCCTCGGTCCCTATGTGCTGATGGACCCCCGCGCCCAGCACCTGGCACGCACCCTGGCGAGCTGCCTGTAGCGCCACTCGTCAGCTGGAACGAATATCCCTTTTCGGATTAATGGGTTGCGTCCAGAATTTCAGCCTGAATCTGAGATTGATGCGCCATCACGCGATGGCGCATCGGCTTTCTTCACCTCTCCTGTCACGGGCCCTTTCCATGAAGCTGTTCAAGTACTCCACCTTGATCCTCTGCATGACCGTTGCTGGTTGCAGCACCTTCAGCCATGACAAGCAGCCGGCGGAGGCCCAGGCGCAGAACAGCGGCACCCACCACTGGTGGTGGCCGTTCGGTGGGGGCGAGCAGAAGGCCGAGCCGGCCAAGGTCGCCAAGATCGACACCCAGGCCACCCAGGCCTGGCTGGACCAGTACGAGCCGCGCCTGCGTGAAGCGGTGAAGGGCTCGCGCATGGAAGTGGAGCGCCGCGACAACGTGCTGGTGGTCACCGCGCCGGTGGACGGTTCCTTCAACCCGGACCGCCCGAGCATGCTGCTGCCGATTTCCCTCGGGCCAGTGTCCCGCGTTGCCAAGCTGGTGGAGGGCGATGCCAAGACCGGCGTGCTGGTGCTCGGTCATGCCGATCCGTCCGGCGACGACGCCAAGAACCGCCAGCTCAGCCAGGAGCGGGCCCAGGCCGTGGCTGCCATCTTCCGCCTCAGCGGGCTGCAGCGTGACCGCCTGTCGCTGAAGGGTGTGGGCTCCGACATGCCGCGTGCCGCCAACGACAGCAAGGACGGCCGTGCCCTGAACCGCCGTGTGGAAATCGTCCTCACCCCGCAGGACACCCTGGTGGCCCTGCTGGCGCGATACAACCAGCCGCCCAAGGTCGCCCAGCAGGCGGTTGCGGCAGATCAAGGCAAGTGAGCAATCCTCGGATAGGCTAGCGTTTTCCCTTTCCGGAGAGCCCCCATGACCCAGACCCTGGCCGATATGCGCCGCGACTACACCCGCGACGGACTCAGCGAGGAGCAGGCCCCCCAGGAGCCGCTCGCGCTGTTCCATCGCTGGTTCGACGAGGCGGTGAAGACCGAGCAATTGCCCGTCGAACCCAACGCCATGACCCTGGCCACGGTGGACGCCGATGGGCGCCCCCATTGCCGGGTGCTGCTGCTCAAGGGGCTGGATGAGCGTGGCTTCACCTTTTTCAGCAACTACGACAGCGCCAAGGGCGAGCAACTGGCGGCGCGGCCGTTCGCGGCCATGACCTTCTTCTGGCCCAGCCTGGAGCGCCAGGTGCGCATAGAGGGGCGCGTGGAGCGAGTGACTCCGGCGGAGTCGGACGCCTACTTCCAGGTCCGCCCGCTGGGCAGCCGCATCGGCGCCTGGGCCTCACCGCAGAGCCGGGTGATCGCCGATCGCGCCGAACTGGAGGCCTTGCTGGCCGACACCGAGCGGCGTTTCCTCAACCAGTCCCCCACCTGCCCGCCGCACTGGGGCGGCTACCGGCTGCTGCCGGAGCGCGTCGAGTTCTGGCAGGGGCGCCCCAGCCGGCTGCACGACCGCCTCAACTACCGCCTGGTAGACGGTCGTTGGCAGCGCGAGCGCCTCGCGCCCTAGGACGCCTAGGATGCCTGGGGCGGCTGCGGGTAACGGCTGGCCGCCTGCTCCAGCCAGGCCTGCAGCGCCTTGCGCTTGATCCCCGCAGCCTTCGCCGCCTCCAGTTGCTCCAGCATGTAGGCGCGGCGCTGCGGGTCATCCCCCGCCATCGACAGGGCCAGGTCGCGGTCCACCCAGCGCTTGATGCGCACGTAGATCCACCAGTGGAAGTACAGGCCCGCGACGGTTGTGACGACGATGATGAAGTAATCCATGGACTAACCTTGCTGCTCGGCACCCTGGCGTCGTTTCGTTGTCCGATGGCCGTGGCTGTACGGAAACTGAACGAGTCTGCACTTTGGCCGAGCGTCGAGTGACAGTTGAAGGTGCCGCGCAGTCTAATGGAGGCGCATCCACTCTGGAGGAAAAATCATGCGTAAATCCGTTCTGCTGGCCGCTTCGTTCGCCTCGATGGCGATGGTTCTGAGCGGCTGTCAATCGAGCCTGACCGGAGACACCTACTCCCGCGCCGAGGCCCGCCAGGTGCAGACCGTGCGCATGGGGACCATCGAATCGCTGCGCCCGGTGAAGATCGAGGGCACCAAGACCCCCATCGGCGCCGGTGCCGGTGCGGTGGTGGGCGGTGTCGGCGGCAGCGCCATCGGCGGTGGCCGTGGCAGTGTGGTGGCCGCCGTGATCGGCGCCGTGGCCGGTGGCCTGCTGGGCGCCGCGACCGAAGAAGGCCTGACCCGCACCCAGGGCGTGGAGATCACCGTGCGCGAGGATGACGGTTCCATGCGCGCCTACGTGCAGGAAGTGCAGGAAAACGAGATCTTCCGTGTCGGCGAACGTGTTCGCATCATGACCGTCAATGGCACCAGCCGCGTGACCCACTGATCCATCCCCCCGCAACCGGCGGGCTTTCCGCCGGTTCGTCCCCTACGCTTCATCTCACCAGCCAACCGGCAGGCGATTCATGGCTCTGTAGAGCGGGTCGCCTGTTCCGGCTTGCTAGGTTTTGAAATAATTCATGCATGCGCGGTGATCGATAGTTCTGGATAATCGATCACCGCATCGCCATTGCCGTGCTCAGCGCTGGCAGGCCGAAAGAGGAGGATTTCGATGCTACTGGCGCTGATCGTCGCCCTGCCGTTCCTGGGAACCCTGTTGCCGCTGCTGTTCGGCCGCCATTGCCGCACCCGTGCCGCGCTGGCAGCCGCCGTGGCGCCGGCCATCGGCCTTGGCCTGCTGCTCGCCCAGGCCGGCACCGTGCTGGGTGGGGAGGTCCTGAAACTGTCCATCCCCTGGTTGCCGCAGCTGGGGCTGAACTTCAGCCTGCGCCTGGATGGGCTGGGCTTCCTCTTCGCGCTGATGATCCTCGGTATCGGCCTGCTGGTGATCCTCTACGCCCGCTACTACCTCTCCGAGCGCGAGCCCTGTGGCCGCTTCTTCGCCTACCTGCTGCTGTTCATGGGTGCCATGCTCGGCGTGGTGCTGTCCGAGAACCTGCTGCTGATGCTGGTGTTCTGGGAGGCCACCAGCCTGTCGTCGTTCCTGCTGATCGGTTTCTGGGGGCACCGCTCCGACGCCCGCAAGGGCGCGCGCATGGCGCTGGCGGTCACCGGTGGCGGCGGCCTGGCGTTGCTGGCGGGCATCCTCCTGCTCGGGCAGATCGCCGGCAGCTTCGAGCTGACCGAGGTGCTGGCCCGGGGCGAGCTGATCCGCCAGCACAGCCTCTATCCGGTGATGCTGTGCCTGGTGCTGCTGGGGGCGCTGACCAAGTCGGCGCAGTTCCCCTTCCACTTCTGGCTGCCCCACGCCATGGCCGCGCCGACCCCGGTGTCCGCCTACCTGCACTCGGCGACCATGGTGAAGGCCGGTGTGTTCCTCCTGGCGCGGCTCTACCCGGCCCTGGCCGGCACCGACCTGTGGTTCTACCTGGTGGGGCTGAGCGGCCTGGCGACCCTGCTGCTGGGCGCCGGGATGGCGCTGTTCCAGCATGACCTCAAGGGCCTGCTGGCCTATTCCACCATCAGCCACCTGGGCCTGATCACCCTGCTGTTCGGCCTGGATACCCCGCTGTCCAACGTCGCGGCGGTGTTCCACATCATCAACCACGCCACCTTCAAGGCGTCGCTGTTCATGGCGGCCGGCATCATCGACCACGAGACCGGCAGCCGCGACATGCGGCAGATCAACGGCATGTGGCGCTACCTGCCGCACACCGCCGTGCTGGCGATGGTCGCCTCCCTGGCCATGGCCGGGGTGCCGTTGCTCAACGGCTTCCTCAGCAAGGAGATGTTCTTCAGCGAGACCCTCGGCCAGGACCTGCTGGGCAGCTTCAGCTGGTTGATCCCGGCCGGGGCGACCCTGGCGGGCGTGTTCTCGGTGGCCTACTCGCTGCGTTTCGTCCACGACGTGTTCTTCAACGGCGAGCCGCGCCAGTTGCCCAAGTTCCCGCCCCACGAGCCGCCGCGCTACATGAAGGTGCCGGTGGAGGTGCTCGTCGCCCTGTGCCTGCTGGTGGGCATGGCGCCGAACTTCAGTGTCGCGCCCCTGCTGGCGGCCGCATCCTCGGTGAGCATGGGTGGCACGCTGCCGGAGTACAGCCTGGCGATCTGGCACGGGCTCAACCTGCCGCTGCTGATGAGCACCCTGGCACTGGTCGGCGGCGTGCTGATCTACATCGGCCGCAAGCCGCTGTTCCGCTGGTACGAAGGGCTGCCGGACGCGGACGCGAAGGAAATCTTCGAGGCAGCCGTCCAGCGGCTGATCGGCGTGGCTGCGCGCTTCATCGCCGCGCTGGAGAACGGCTCCCTGCAGCGCTACATGGCGGTGCTGCTGCTGGCGGCCATCGTCGTGGTGGTCGTGGCCCTGGCGCCGCTGACCTCGCTGACGGGCTCGCGGCCGCTCACCGGGCTGGATGGCGTGACGGCGGTGGGAATGCTGGTGCTGGCCGCCAGCGGTGTGCTGACGGCGTTGCTGCACCGCCAGCGCATGGTGGCGCTGCTGGTGCTGGGCGTCGGCGGCCTGCTGGTGGCCCTGGCCTTCGCCCGCTTCTCCGCGCCCGACCTGGCACTGACCCAGCTGACGGTGGAGGTGGTGACCCTGGTGCTGCTGATCCTCGCCATGTACTACCTGCCCTCGCGTACCCCGGCGGAAAGCTCCAGCCTGCGCATCCTCCGCGACCTCGGCCTGGCCGGCGCCGGCGGCACCCTGGTGGGCCTGCTGACCTACGCGGTGATGACCCGCCCGTACACCACCATCGCCGACTACTTCATTGCCAACGCCATCCCCGGCGGCGGCGGGCACAACGTGGTCAACGTCATCCTCGTGGACTTCCGCGGGTTCGACACCCTGGGCGAGATCACCGTGCTGGCGATTGCTGCGGTGGGCGTGCATGCGCTGCTGTCCGGGCTGTTGCTGCGCAACCCCACCTGCGATCCCCAGGGCCGGAACTGGGCACGGGCCAAGCACCCGCTGATCCTCGAAACCCTGTCGCGGCTGCTGCTGCCCTTGGCGCTGATGGTGTCGGCCTTCATCTTCCTGCGCGGGCACAACCTGCCGGGCGGCGGCTTCATCGCCGGCCTGATCACTGCCGTGGCCCTGGTGTTGCAGTACATCGCCAGCGGTTCGACCTACGTCGAGTCGCGGCTGCCGCTGCGCTACCAGCGCATGGCCGGCTGCGGCGTACTGCTGGCCGGCCTTACCGGGCTGGGCAGCTGGGCCTTCGGCGCCCCGTTCCTGACCTCGGCCTTCGACCACTTCCACCTGCCGCTGGTGGGTGAGTTCGAACTGGCCACGGCACTGGCCTTCGACCTGGGCGTCTACCTCGCCGTGGTCGGCGCCGTGATGCTGATCCTCTCCGGGCTCGGCAAGCTGAGCCTGCACCCGCCCATGACCGAGGAGGTCCACTGATGGAAGCCCTGTTCGCCGTCACCCTAGGGCTGCTCACCGCCAGCGGCCTGTACCTGCTGCTCCGGGCGCGCACCTTCCCGGTCGTGCTCGGGCTGACGCTGTTGTCCTACGCGGTCAACCTGTTCCTCTTCGCCATGGGGCGCCTGGCAGGCGACGCCGCCGTGCTCGGCCAGGGCGGCACCCCGGCCGACCCGCTGCCCCAGGCGCTTGTGCTCACCGCCATCGTCATCGGCTTCGCCATGACCGCCTTCGTGGTGGCCCTGGCCCTGCGGGGCGTCGGCGAGCTGGGCAACGACCATGTCGATGGCCGCCGTGACGGGGAGGGCCGATGAACCACCTGCTTATCCTGCCGATCCTCCTGCCCCTGTTCGCCGGGGCGGCGCTGCTGATGCTGCCCTCGCTGGAGCGCATCAAGCGCACCCTGTCGATCCTTGCCTGCCTGGCGCTGATTCCCGTGGCCCTGTTGCTGATGCGGCAGGCGGCGGAAGGCGACCTGCAGGTGTACGCACTGGGCGGCTGGCAGGCACCGTTCGGCATCGTGCTGATGCTGGACCGCCTCAGCGCGCTGATGCTGCTGGTCACCGCCGTGCTCGGCACCGCCGTGGCGATCTATGCGGCCCGGGGTGACGACCGCCGGGGCATGCGCTTCCACGCGCTGCTGCAGTTCCAGCTGCTGGGCCTGAACGGTGCCTTCACCACCGGCGACCTGTTCAACCTCTTCGTGTTCTTCGAGGTGATGCTGATCGCCTCCTATGCGCTGCTGTTCCATGGTGGCGGTGCCGAACGGACCCGCGCCGGTTTGCACTACGTGGTGCTGAACCTGGTGGGCTCGGCGTTCTTCCTGATCGCCCTGGGCGTGTTCTACGGCATCACCGGCACCCTCAACATGGCCGACCTGTCGGTGAAGGTGGCCGCCGTGGCACCCGCCGATGCGCCGTTGCTGGCGGCTGCCGGGCTGCTCCTGCTGGTGGTGTTCGCCCTCAAGGCGGCGTTGCTGCCGCTGCACTTCTGGCTGCCGCGTGCCTATACCGTGGCCAGTGCGCCGGTGGCGGCGCTGTTCGCGATCATGACCAAGGTGGGCGTCTACTCCATCGTGCGGGTCTACCTGCTGGTGTTCGGTGCCGGGGCGGGTGAGCTGGCCCACCTGGGCAACGACTGGCTGTGGCCGCTGGCGCTGCTGACCATGGCGGTGGCCGCACTCGGCGCCCTGGCTGCTGCCAGCCTTCAGGCGCTGGTGGCCTACCTGGTGCTGCTCTCCGCCGGCACCCTGCTGGCGGCCGTGGCCCTGGGCACGCCGGCCTCCCTGGGCGCGGCGCTGTACTACCTGGTGCACAGCACCTGGGCGGCGGCCGGGTTGTTCCTGCTGGCCGACCTCATCAGCCGCGAGCGTGGCGAACGCCGGGGCGCGCTGGTGCAGGGGCCGCTGCTGGAGCACCCGGCCCTGCTGGGCGGCGCCTTCTTCTTCGCGGCCATCTCGGTGGCCGGCCTGCCGCCGTTGTCCGGCTTCATCGGCAAGCTGCTGCTGCTCAAGGCTGCGACGCCGGGCCTGCCGACGGCCTTGCTGTGGGGCGTGCTGCTGGGCGGCAGCCTGCTGTGCCTGGTGGCCCTGAGCCGGGCCGGCAGCACCCTGTTCTGGCGCACCACCGGGGCTGATGCGCCCGGCGGCGAGGGGCTCGACGGCGTGCGCCTGGCCGTCACCCTTGCGCTGCTGGGCCTGGCGGTGCTGCTGGTGGTGCTGGCCGGCCCGCTGATGGGCTACCTGGAGACCACGGCCACCCAGCTGCACGATGTTGATCTCTACCGGCAGGCCGTCCTGCCAGGAGCGGGCGCATGATCCGTCGTCTCTTGCCCCATCCGGCCACCAGCCTGCTGCTGCTGGTCACCTGGCTGCTGCTGGTGGATTCCCTGTCCTTCGGCCAATGGCTGCTGGGGGGCGCGCTGGCCGTGCTCATCCCGCTGCTGTGCAACCCGCTGATGCTGGAGCATCCGCGCGCCTGGCGCCCGGCCCGCCTGGCCCGGTTCATCCTGCTGGTGCTGTGGGACATCCTGGTGGCCAACTTCCTGGTGGCCCGCCAGACCCTCGGCCCGATCCGGCGCCTGCAGCCGGGGTTCGTCGAGGTGCCGATCGACC
The DNA here is from genome assembly GCF_006715895.1 of Pseudomonas sp. SLBN-26. Classification (NCBI taxonomy): domain Bacteria; kingdom Pseudomonadati; phylum Pseudomonadota; class Gammaproteobacteria; order Pseudomonadales; family Pseudomonadaceae; genus Pseudomonas; species Pseudomonas sp. SLBN-26. The sequence goes on along the minus strand of NZ_VFOB01000001.1, from coordinate 2,792,238 downwards.
TGGACAACGAAATGGCCATCAGCCTGCTGGTGTGCGTGGTGTCCCTGACCCCGGGCTCGGTGTCCGCCGACCTCAGCGGCGACCGCCGCATCCTGCTGGTCCACGCCCTGGACGTGCCCGATGCCGACGCGCTGGTGGCGGAGATCAAGCAGCGCTACGAAGCGCCCCTCAAGGAGGTGTTCCCATGCTCGCGTACGTGATTCCCGTCTGCCTGGGGCTGCTGGTAGTGGCCATGCTGCTCACCCTGGCCCGCCTGGTGCGCGGACCCTGCCTGCCCGACCGGGTGCTGGCGCTGGATACCCTCTACGTCAACGCCATCGCCATGCTGATCCTGCTGGGCATCTGGCAAGGCACCAACCTGTATTTCGAGGTGGCGCTGCTGATCGCCGTGCTGGGGTTCGTCGGCACGGTAGCGGTGGCCAAGTACATGCTGCGCGGAGACATCATCGAATGAACATCGCCGACCTGCCCCTGTGGGCCGAGATCCTGGTTTCCCTGCTGTTGCTGCTGGGGGCGCTGTTCGTGCTGATCGGTGCCATCGGCCTCTATCGCCTGCCGGATTTCTTCATGCGCCTGCACGGGCCGACCAAGGCCACCACCCTGGGTGTGGGCAGCCTGGTGATGGGGTCGCTGGTGTACTTCTCCTGGGTGTCCGGCACGCTCAGCTTCCACGAGCTGCTGATCAGCCTGTTCCTCTTCATCAGCGCCCCGGTCAGTGCCTACATGCTGGCCAAGGCCGCTGTGCTGCAGCAGCTGCCGCTCACGTCGCGGACCCGCGGCAAACCCTGGCAGCAGTAACAGTTTTGCCGGGCGGCTGTGCCTGTCGGGGGCGCCTGCCGCCCCCTAGACTGTCGATTTTTCCGGAGATGGGGCATGGCGCAGCAGGCTCGGTGGGTGGCAGTGGTCTGCCTGGTGCTGGCTATGGCGCTGTGGGGCAGCTCGTTCATCGCCCTCAAGTTCGCTTTCCGCGAGGTGCCGTCGATGTGGGTGATCTTCGCCCGCATGGCCCTCGGCAGCCTGGTGTTCCTGCTGGCCTGGCGCTGGCGGGGGAGGGCTGAACCCCGGCCCGGCGACTGGAAGTACTTCCTGGCCCTGGGCGCCTGCGAGCCCTGCCTGTATTTCATCTTCGAAGCCCTGGCGCTGGAGCACACCAGTGCCTCCCAGGCGGGGATGATCACGGCGCTGTTGCCGCTGCTGGTGGCGGTGGGGGCCTACCTGTTCCTCCAGGAGCGCATCACCCGCACCACCCTGGCCGGCTTCCTGCTGGCGGTGCTCGGTGCAGTGTGGCTGAGCCTGGCCAGCGAGTCGGATGCCCATGCCCGCGCGCCCCTGCTGGGCAATTTCTATGAATTCCTCGCGATGCTCTGCGCCACCGGCTACACGCTGTTGCTCAAGCACCTTTCGTCGCGCTACTCGGCCTTCCACCTGACCGCCTTGCAGGCGTTCATCGGGGCCGGGTTCTTCCTGCCGGTGGCGCTGCTGGGCGAGCCCTTGCCCGCCGTCATCAGCCCGCTGGCGCTGGGGTCGATGGTCTACCTCGGCATCGTGGTCACCGTCGGCGCCTATGGCCTCTACAATTTCGGCGTGGGGCGCCTGCCGGCCAGCCAGGCCACCGGCTTCATCAACCTGATCCCGGTGTTCACCCTGATCTTCGCCATGCTGCTGCTGGACGAACGCCTCAGCCCTGCCCAGTTCTGCGCCGCTGCCCTGGTGTTCGCCGGGGTGGCCCTCAGCCAGTGGCGCAGCGCCCCGCCGGCCCCGGCCGGCATCCTCGATTGAGTACACACCATGCCCGCTGATTTCCGCCGTTGGACCCGCGACGCCATCCGCCTCATCGAGGCCGACTTCCAGCGCAGCGCCGATACCCACCTGATCCCCCTCGCGCTGCCGGGCTTCCCGGGTGTCGACCTGTATTTCAAGGACGAGTCCAGCCACCCCACCGGCAGCCTCAAGCACCGCCTGGCCCGTTCGCTGTTCCTCTATGCGCTGTGCAACGGCTGGCTGAAACCGGGGGCGCCGGTGATCGAGGCCTCCAGCGGCTCTACGGCGGTGTCCGAGGCCTACTTCGCGCGCCTGCTGGGGCTGCCGTTCATCGCCGTGATGCCGGCCAGCACTTCCCCGGAGAAGATCGCCCAGATCGCCTTCTATGGCGGCCGCAGCCACCTGGTGAGCGACCCGACGCAGATCTATGCCGAGTCCGAACGACTGGCGCGGGAGAGCGGCGGCCACTTCATGGACCAGTTCACCTACGCCGAGCGCGCCACCGACTGGCGGGCGAACAACAACATCGCCGAGTCGATCTTCCAGCAGATGCGCCACGAGCCGCACCCGGAGCCGAGCTGGCTGGTGTCCAGCCCCGGCACGGGCGGCACCCTGGCCACCCTCGGGCGCTACGTGCGCTACCGCCAGCACCCGACCCGGGTGCTGTGTGCCGACGCCGAGCGCTCGGTGTTCTTCGATGCCTACGTGAGCGGCGACCGCAACCTGACCCTGGGCTGCGGCTCGCGCATCGAGGGCATTGGCCGGCCTCGGGTCGAGGCGTCCTTCCTGCCCCAGGTGATCGATGCGATGGCCAAGGTGCCGGATGCGTTGTCCCTGGCGGCCATGCACTATCTGGCGCAGCGCCTGGGGCGGCGGGTCGGTGGCTCCAGCGGGACCAACCTGGTGGGCGCCTTGCGGGTGGCCGCAGACATGGCGGCCAAGGGCGAGCAGGGCTCGGTGGTGGCGATCCTCTGCGATGGCGGCGAGCGCTACGCGACCACCTACTACGATCCGGCCTGGCTGGCGAGCCAGGGGTTCGACCTCGAACCCCTGGTCGCGCAGATCGCCGCCTGCGCCGAGCAGGGCGCACCCCTGCCGGATTCGCTGGCGGTGGCCGGGCTCTGACAGGCTGTTGAAACGCTCACGGCGCTGCCGCAGCGCCGTGTGCGTCATTCAACGGCGTGCCGGGCCTCGCCCCCCTCGCCAGGCGAGTGCCACATCCAGCATGCGGTGGGCGAAGGCCCACTCGTTGTCGTACCAGGCGAGCACCTTCACCAGCTCGTCCTGCACCCGCGTCTGGGTCAGGTCGGCGACACAGGACACCGGGTAGCCGTTGAAGTCCACCGACACCAGCGGCAGCTCGTTGCAGCTCATCACCCCCTCCGGCAGGCGGAAGGCGCCTTCGCGCAGCGCGGCGTTGACCGCCTCGCGGGTGGTGGGGCGCTCGGCGATGAAGCTCAGGTCCACCAGCGAGACGTTGGGGGTCGGCACCCTCACCGCCAGGCCGTCGAGGCGCCCGGCCAGCTCCGGCAGCACCAGGCCGATGGCCCGTGCCGCGCCGGTGCTGGTGGGAATCATCGAGAGGGCGGCGGCACGCGCGCGGTAGAGGTCGTCGTGGGTCTTGTCCAGCAGGTTCTGGTCGTTGGTGTAGGCGTGCACCGTGGTCACCAGGCCGCTGCGGATGCCCACGGCGGCATGCAGCACCTTGGCCAGGGGCGCCAGGCAGTTGGTGGTGCAGGAGGCGTTGGAGACGATGCGCTGGTCGCCCAGCTGGTCGTGGTTGACCCCGTACACCACCGTCAGGTCGGCGCTGTCCAGCGGGTGGGAGAGCAGCACATGGGAGGCCCCGGCGGCCAGGTGCCGTTCCACCTGTTCGCGCTTCTTCATCCGCCCCGAGCATTCCAGCACCAGGTCCACCCCCAGGTCCGCCCAGGGCAGGTTGCCGGGTTCCGGCTCGGCCAGCAGGCGGATCGCCTGGGTGCCGACGTGCAGGTGGTCCTGGCGCAGTTCGAGGGGGCCGGCGAAGCGGCCGAAGGTGGAGTCGAAGCGGGTGAGGTGGGCGAGGGTGGCGAAATCGCCGAGGTCGTTGATGGCTTCGATCCGCACCTGCTGGTCGAGGCCCCGTTCGAACACGGCGCGGACAATGGCCCGGCCGATGCGTCCATACCCGTTCAATGCGATGCGCAGCATGACGTTCTCCTTCTTGCGTGTCCTGCCTGCAAGCTTAGGAGGTCATCGGCGAACGGGGGCCGCTCCGGCCCTGGGAACGGGCCGAGGCGGGGGAGGGAAACAACGGTTCAGTCGTTGCGGGCGCCGCCGAAAGCGGCACAGCCGCGCAGGGTCTTGCCGTCCAGGCGCAGTTCGGCGGAGAGGTGCTCGACGGCGCCGCTCATGCTGTCGACGCAGCGTTTCGGGGCGATCCACAGCTCCACCCGGCGGCCGTTGGCTTCGCTGGTGAGGTTGAAGCGGCCGTCGGGCAGTTGTTCTTCCATGTAGGGAATGGCCAGCGGCGGCTGCTCCGGCTGTTCCAGCACCAGGCCGGCGTTGCTGACGTTGACGTTCCAGGACGGCTCGTTGCCGCTGGCACGCAGCAGCAGGCGGCGGAAGTTCGGGTCGTCGCAGCCATGGCCTTCGCGCTGCAGGCGGTACAGGCGGCGCACGTCCAACTGACCATCGGCACCGGCCTTGCTCGCACCCAGCTGGCCGCCGAGGTCGGCGAACAGGGGGCCCGGCCCGTCGTCCAGGAGGGTGGCGGCTTCCTGCAGGATGCCGGTGGCCCCCACGTCGGTAATCACGAAGCGGCGCTGCTCCTGGCAGGGGCGGAACACCAGGCGTCCATCGCTGGCCTCCAGTTCGCCCTGCATCCGCTGCTGCGGGAGTTGCGGCGCCTTCTCCGGGCCGGTGAACACCTGGCAGCCGGCGAACAGGGGGATCAGACTGAACAGCAGGGGACGAACGATGCGCATGGGGGCCTCCTTGGGAAGCGGCCACGTTACCGGGGTGCCTCGGCGAGCTCAAGGGCGAGGAGGACGGATGATCCAGTGCAAGCGGGTTTATGAGCCCTGGGATGAAGGCGATGGCCAGCGGGTGCTGGTGGACCGGCTGTGGCCGCGCGGTTGCCGCAAGGAGGCGCTGGGGCTGGCGCTCTGGCAGAAGGCGGTGGCGCCTTCGGATGCGTTGCGCCGCGACTTCTGCCACGACCCCGAGCGCTTCGATGAATTCCGCCTGCGCTACCGGGGCGAGCTGGCGGCGCACCCGGAGCACTGGCAGGGGCTGCTGCAGATGGCGCGGGAAGGGACGCTGACCCTGCTCTACGCCGCCCGCGACGAGCAGGCCAACAACGCCCGGGTGCTGGCCGAGTTCCTCGAGGAGGAGCTGGACCGCGAAGGGCCGTCCAGCTCCCCGGTGTGCTACGGCGGCGAGGTGTAGCGGCTTACCAGACGCGGTACACCTGGCCGGTCTGGCCGCCTTCGGCGCTCTTGGCATAGGCCAGGGCTGCGACGGCTGCCGGCACGGCCTTGAAGCCGCGGAAGAACGGGCCGTAGGACGGCAGGGCCTCTTCGATCACCGTGGGGCTGACGCTGTTGATGCGCAGGCCGCGGGGTAGCTCGATGGCGGCGCTTTTCACGAAGCTGTCGATGGCGCCGTTGACCATGCTGGCCGAGGCGCCGGCGCGGATCGGGTCGTCGCTCAGCACCCCGGAGGTGAGGGTGAAGGAGCCGCCGTCGTTGATGAACTCGCGGCCGATCAGCACCAGGTTCACCTGGCCCATCAGCTTGTCCGCCAGGCCCTTGGCGAATTCCGCTTCGCCCATTTCCGCCAGGGCGCCGAAGTGCACCTTGCCGGTGGCGCTGATCAGCGCGTCGAAGCGCCCGGTCTGTTCGAACAGGCGGCGGATCGAGGCGGCATCGCGGATGTCCACCAGGAAGTCGCCGCTGCTGTGGCCGACGCGGACGATCTCGTGGCGCTCCTTGAGCTCGTTGTCGATGGCTTGGCCGATGGTGCCGCTGGCGCCGATGAGAAGGATCTTCATGAAGGGATTCCTGTGGCTGAGGGATGACGGAATCCAGTGTAGAGTCGCTTTTGTTTCCGATAAGCAGGGTAATCGGAAACCTTGGGTTTTCATTTGGAAACAGTGAGGGGCGCGTGAGCGAGCTCGACGACCTGGCGGCGTTCGCCGTCTTGCTGGAAGCGGGCAGCTTTACCCGCGCGGCCGAACGGCTGGGGTGCAGCAAGGGGCAGTTGTCCAAGCGCATCCGTCATCTGGAGGAGGGGCTGGGCACGACGCTGTTGCACCGCACCACCCGGCGCCTGGACCTGACGGCGGCTGGCGCCGCGCTGTTGCCCCAGGCCCGCGCTCTGGTGGCCCAGGCGGAGGCGGCACGGCAGGCGGTGAAGCGCCTGCAGGAGGAGGTGGCCGGTCGGGTGCGGATCAGCGTGCCGGTCTCCCTGGGGGAGACCTTCTTCGATGCGCTACTGCTGGACTTCACCCGCCAGTACCCGGCGGTGCGGGTGGAACTGGACCTGAGCAATGCCTACCGCGACCTGATTGCCGAGGGCTTCGACCTGGGCGTGCGCAGCGGCCCGCACCAGGACGAGCGGCTGGTGGCCCGGCCGCTGTTCTCCCTGGAGGAAATTACCTGCGCCGCACCGGCCTACCTGGCCCGCCACGGCGAGCCCCACGCCCCGGCGGAGCTGGCCGGTCATCAGTGCCTGCTGAACACTCACTACGCCGGCTACGAGGAGTGGCTCTACCACCGCCAGCACCAGCTGGAGCGGGTGCAGGTGGCGGGCAACCTCGCCAGCAACCACTACAGCCTGCTGAAGAAGGCCGCCCTGGCCGGCGCCGGCATCGCCCGGCTGCCGTCCTACATGCTGCACGACGAACTGGCGGATGGCCGCCTGGTGTGGCTGCTGCGTGGGTACCGCACCCGGCAGTCGCCGGTGTTCCTCGTGCATCCCTACCAGAGCGGCCTGCCCCGCCGTACCCAGGTGCTGGTGGACTACCTGCTGGACTGGTTCGAGCGCAGCCGCCAGGCCCTCGACCGGCTGGAGCTCGGGGCATAGGGCGGAGTCATCTGCAATGCCATGGGCGCAGGCTCGGTGGGAGCTGCCCCGGTGTGATGCGCTTCGTGCCTCAGCACATCCTACGAACCGACGTCACCCGTAGGATGGGCTGAGCTGTGCGAAGCCCATGGTGTCCAGGCGGTTGCCGGCTAAACGCCGCAGGCTGGGCCGCGCTTCATCGGTCCACCGTTGTGCGCCCAGCCAGGCATCGATGGTGGATGGGAAGAGCGCCATCCCGCTACAACCCCGTGATGCGCTTCGTGCCTCAGCACATCCTACGAGCCGACGTCACCCGTAGGATGGGCTGAGCTGTGCGAAGCCCATGGTGTCCAGGCGGTTGCCGGCTAAATGCCGCAGGGCGGACCGCGCGTGATCGGTCCACCGTCGTGCGTCCAGCCAAGGCACCGATGGTGGATGGGAAGAGCTGCAACCCCGTGCCCTGGTGTGATGCGTCTCGTGCCTCAGCGCATCCTACGAGCCGACGTCACCCGTAGGATGGGCTGAGCTGTGCGAAGCCCATCGTTCCCAGGCGATTGCCGGCTAAACGCCGCAGGGTGGACCGCGCTTCGTCGGTCCACCATCGTGCGCCCAGCCAGGCTCCGGGGCTCTGGCGACACAAACGAAAACGGCCCCTTCCGGGGCCGTTGTCGTGTCGCTGCGGGATCAGCCGCCCAGGTACGCGTCGCGCACCTTGGGGTCGGTCAGCAGGGCTTCACCGGTGCCCTGCATGACGATCCGTCCGTTCTCCAGTACGTAGCCGCGATCCGCCAGCTTGAGCGCCTGGTTGGCGTTCTGCTCGACGAGGAACACGGTCACGCCATCACGGCGCAGCTGTTCGATGATGTCGAAGATCTGCTGGATGATGATCGGCGCCAGGCCCAGGGACGGCTCGTCCAGCAGCAGCAGCTGGGGCTTGCTCATCAGCGCGCGGCCGATGGCGAGCATCTGCTGTTCGCCGCCGGACATGGTGCCGGCGCGCTGGGCATAGCGTTCCTTGAGGCGCGGGAACAGGTGCAGGATCTTGTCCAGCTGCTCCTGGTAGTCACCCTTGGGCGTGAAGAAACCGCCCATGGCCAGGTTCTCCTCGACGGTCAGGCGGGCGAACACACGGCGGCCTTCCGGCACCACCGCGATGCTCTTGCGCATGATGTCGCTGGACTCCTGGCCCACCAGCTCCTCGCCGAGGTAGCGGATGCTGCCGCTGGCCGCACGCGGCGAGCCGCAGAGGGTCATCAGCAGGGTGGACTTGCCGGCGCCGTTGGCACCGATCAGGGTGACGATCTCGCCACGGCTGACTTCCATGCTGACGTCGTGCAGCGCCTGGACCTTGCCGTAGAAGGTGGAAACCTTGTCGAAACTCAGCATGACTCAGGCCTCCCCCAGATAGGCTTTGATCACATCCGGGTTGCTGCGGATCTGCTCCGGCGTACCGTCGGCCAGGGGCGTGCCCTGGTTGATCACGTAGATGTGGTCGGAAATGCTCATCACCAGGTGCATGTCGTGCTCGATCAGTAGCACGGTGACGTTGTGCTCGTTGCGCAGCAGGGCGATCAGCGCCTTCAGGTCCTCGGTCTCGCGCGGGTTCAGGCCGGCGGCGGGCTCGTCGAGCATGAGGATGCGCGGGCGCGTCATCATGCAGCGGGCGATCTCCAGCCGGCGCTGCTGGCCGTAGGCGAGGGTGCCGGCGGGGCGGTTGGCCACGTCGGTGAGGTTGACCTGCTCCAGCCAGTGCGCCGCCAGGTCCATGGCCTCGCGTTCGCTCCTGCGGAAGCCCGGGGTCTTGAACAGGCCGGCCAGGAAATTGGTGTTGAGGTGGCGGTGCTGGGCGACCAGCAGGTTCTCCACCGCCGTCATTTCCTTGAACAGGCGGACGTTCTGGAAGGTGCGGACCACACCCTTGCGGGCGATCTTGTGGCCCGGCAGGCCGGCGATCTGCTCGCCGTCCAGCAGGATGCTGCCCCCGGTCGGCTGGTAGAAGCCGGTGAGGCAGTTGAACACGGTGGTCTTGCCGGCGCCGTTGGGGCCGATCATCGAGACCACCTGCTTTTCTTTGACGTTCAGGGCCACACCATTGACGGCCAGCAGGCCGCCGAAGCGCATGGAGAGGCCGCTTACTTCGAGGATGGTGCGGCTCATTGCTTCAGCTCCAGGTGGGGACGCTGCATGGGCAGGAGGCCCTGCGGACGCCAGATCATCATCAGCACCATCAGGGCGCCGAACATCAGCATGCGGTACTCGTTGAATTCACGGGCGAGTTCCGGCAGCAGGATCATCACCACCGCAGCGAGGATCACCCCCAGCTGCGAGCCCATGCCGCCCAGCACCACGATGGCGAGGATGATCGCCGACTCGATGAAGGTGAAGGACTCAGGGGTCACCAGGCCCTGGCGCGCGGCGAAGAAGCTGCCGGCGAAACCGGCGAAGCAGGCGCCCAGGGTAAAGGCCGAGAGCTTGATCACGGTGGGGTTCATCCCCAGCGCGCGGCAGGCGATCTCGTCTTCGCGCAGCGCTTCCCAGGCACGGCCGATGGGCATGCGCAGGAGGCGGTTGATCACGAACAGGGTCAGCAGCACCAGCAGCAGCGCCACCAGGTAGAGGAACACCACCTTGTACTGGGAGTTGTAGGCAATCCCGAAGTACTCGTGGAAGGTCTGCATGCCCTCGGCCGCGCGACGCTCGAAGGTGAGGCCGAACAGGCTGGGCTTCTCGATGTTGCTGATGCCGTTGGGGCCGCCGGTGATCTCGGTGAGGTTGCGCAGCAGGATGCGGATGATCTCGCCGAAGCCGAGGGTCACGATGGCCAGGTAGTCACCGCGCAGGCGCAGCACCGGGAAGCCCAGCAGGAAGCCGAACAGCGCGGCCATCATGCCGGCGATCGGCAGGCACACCCAGAAGCCCAGGCCGTAGTAGTGCGACAGCAGCGCGTAGCTGTAGGCGCCCACGGCGTAGAAGCCGACGTAGCCCAGGTCCAGCAGGCCGGCGAGGCCGACCACGATGTTCAGGCCGAGGCCGAGCATCACGTAGATCAGGATCAGCGTGGCGATGTCCACCGCACCGCGCGAGCCGAAGAACGGCCAGGCGAGGGCGACCACGATCAGGCCGAGGATGATCCAGCGCTGGGTGGAGGGCAGGGTGAGGAAGTTGGTGGCCTTGTCCGACAGCTTCGGCCGGCTCGGGGCCTTGCTCCAGGCTTCGGTCAGCTGGTTGCGGAACAGCTGCCAGAAGAACATGGCGATGGCACAGCCGGCGATGGTCCAGAGCACGGCGGGGCTTGCGCCCTGCACCTGCAGGTTGATGCCCACGGTGGTGAGCTTCAGGCCCAGCACCGGGTAGGCGACCGCGATGACCAGCAGGGCGCTGAAGAGAGCGGTCTTGAGGTTCTTGGCGGTGTTCATACCTTCTCCACCTCCGGACGACCGAGGATGCCGGTGGGGCGGAACAGCAGGACCAGGACCAGCAGGCTGAAGGACACCACGTCCTTGTACTGGTCACCGAACACATCGGCGCCGAAGGCTTCGGCCACGCCGAGCACCAGGCCGCCGAGCATGGCGCCGGGGATGCTGCCGATGCCGCCGAGTACCGCGGCGGTGAAGGCCTTGATGCCGGCGAGGAAGCCCAGGTGCGGGTTGATCACGCCGTATTGCATGCCCAGCAGCACCGCGGCGATGGCGGCCAGGGTGGCGCCGATGACGAAGGTGAGGGCGATGATGTTGTTGGTGTTGATCCCCAGCAGGTTGGCCATCTTGATGTCCTCGGCGCAGGCGCGGCAGGCGCGGCCCAGGCGGGAACGGGAGATGAACTGGGTGAGGCCGAACATGACCAGGAAGGTGACGACGAAGATCAGCACCTGCATGTACGAGATGGTGACCCCGTTCATGGTGCTTTCGCCGAACACGAAGTTGCCCGGCAGCAGGTTCGGGATCGCCTTGTCCTTGGAATCCTGGGCGAGCAGGACTTCGTTCTGCAGGAAGATCGACATGCCGATGGCGGAGATCAGCGGGATCAGGCGGTTGCTGCCGCGCAGCGGCCGATAGGCCACCCGTTCGATGCTGTAGCCGTAGGCACTGGCGACGATGATGCTGGCGCTGAAGGCCGCCACCATCAGGAGAGGCAGGCTGTCGAGACCGAGCATGGTGAGCCCGGCGATGGCGATGAAGGCTACGTACGAGCCGATCATGTAAACCTCGCCGTGGGCGAAGTTGATCATGCCGATGATGCCGTAGACCATGGTGTAGCCGATGGCGATCAGGGCATAGGTGCTGCCAACGGTCAGGCCGTTAACCAGCTGTTGCAGGTAGTGATAGAGATCAGGCATTCCCCAACTCCTCGGGCATCACGTAAAGCGGCGCTTGTGGCGCAGCGGAGCCCGTAAAACTCGGATAAACAAAGCCCACTGCGGATGCAGTGGGCTCTGGGCTTAAGGCGGGAAGCTTATTTGGCTTCGGTCTTGGTGCCGTCCTTGTGCCACTCGTACACCACGAAGCTGAAGTCCTTCAGATCGCCCTTCTTGTCGAAGGAGAGGGTGCCGGTCGGGGTTTCGAAAGTGTTGGAGCGCAGGGCTTCAGCCACCTTGGCGGTGTCGTCGCCAGCCTTCTTGATGCCTTCGGCAATGACTTGCACGGCGGCGTAGGCCGGGAACACGAACGGACCGGTGGGGTCTTCGTTCTTGGCCTTGAAGGCCTCTACCAGGGCCTGGTTCTTCGGATCCTGGTCGAAGGACTTCGGCAGGGTCACCAGCAGGCCTTCGGAAGCCGGGCCGGCGATGGCGGAGATTTCCTTGTTGCCGACGCCTTCCGGGCCCATGAAGCGAGCGCTCAGGCCTTTTTCGGAAGCCTGGCGCAGCAGCAGGCCCAGCTCGGGGTGGTAGCCGCCGTAGTAGACGAAGTCGACATTGGCCTGCTTCAGCTTGGCGATCAGGGCGGAGAAGTCCTTGTCGCCGGCGTTGATGCCTTCGAACAGGGCCACCTTGCCGCCCTTGGCTTCCAGGGTCTGCTTCACGGCCGTGGCGATGCCTTCGCCGTACTGCTGCTTGTCGTGGATGACGGCGACGTTTTTCGGCTTGATGTGGTCAGCGATGAAGTTGCCGGCGGTCGGGCCTTGCAGGCTGTCCAGGCCGATGGTGCGGAACACCAGCTGGTAGCCACGGGCGGTGATCTCGGGGCTGGTGGAGGCCGCGGTGATCATCAGGATGCCTTCGTCTTCGTAGATGTCGGACGCAGGCTGGGTGGAGCTGGAGCACAGGTGGCCAACGACGTACTTCACGCCATCGTTGACGATCTTGTTGGCCACGGCGACCGCTTGCTTCGGATCGCACGCGTCGTCGTAGACCACGCCTTCGAGTTGAGCGCCGTTCACCCCGCCGGCCTTGTTGATCTGCTCGATCGCCATCTTGGCGCCGATGAACTGCATTTCACCGTACTGGGCGACCGCACCGGTCACCGGGCCGGCCAGGGCGATCTTGATGGTGTCGGCCGCTACGGAGTAGCTGGCGGCACCGGCGAGGGCCATGGCGGCGAACAGATTGGAAAGCTGCTTGGTAGCCTTGTTCATAGTGCTCCACTCGTATGTTTATCGTTGTTGTTGTCCTGGTTGCCTGAAAGCAGAGGACAGGGTCCTTTTTGTCACCCCGCCGAGTCCTGCGGCAACTGTACCGGTACAGTGTAGAGTGCCGATTTGCGGCTTGAAAAGCCGACAGGAGGGTGCGGAATGTTCCTATGTCGCCTAATCGCAACAAACGTATAGAAATACGGCGTGCCCTGAAGGACGCAGGAAGCGTCTGGCTGCACTTGTGAACAAGATGACGGGCGTTGGTTATCATTGCCCGCCCTGCAACCGTTACTTTCCCACTCAGAGCAAGCCATGAACGAATCCTCAAGCACCCTCTATGCCAAGCTGCTCGGCGAAACCGCCGCCATCACCTGGGAGGAGCTGCAGCCCTTCTTCGCCCGTGGGCAACTGCTCTGGGTCGAGGGTCAGGAGGATCTGGTCGGCGTCGCCCTGGCCGTGGCCGAGGACGACAAGCCCCAGGTCGCGGTGCTGCTGCAGGCCGGCAAGCTGGAGCGCGTGGAAGAGTCCCGGGCACGCGACCTGCTGGAGCGTGACCCCACCCTCTGGGCCGTGGTGGTGGCGCCCTGGGTGCTGGTGCAGGAGCGCCTGGAGGCACCGGCCCGTCACTGAGGGCTGCGGCCTGCCGGCAAAGGCCGTCTAGACTCCTTCCACCCCGATCGTCTCTCAAGGAGCTTCACCATGTTCGAACCCGGCCACCTGCACCGTGCCAGCATTCCCGGGCTGCCCAACCAGCCGGAGTTCTCCATCGACCTCTATTACGAGGTCCGGCGTGATGCGGAGGAAGGCACCATGCTGCACTTCCGCATGGTGGGCGTGATCAATGGCGTGAGCTTCGAGGAAACCTTCGAGTTGCACCGGGATACCGCCTTCAACTTCGCCAGCGTCGCCACCCGCATTGCCAACAAGCACGGGCTGCACACCAGCGTCGGGCCGATCGTGCACAACCACCAGGAGTTCGATGCGATGTTCGAGGACATCCGTCAGAAGCTGGGGGCGGAACCCGGCGAGCCGGTGAACCTGGATCACCTGCAGAAGGACGGCCTCTGACCCATATCGGTGCGCACTCCTGGTGCGCACCGTTACCTTTCGCACCGTTGAGGTGCATTTTTCCTGCTGGGTGACACACCGATTTCCGGGGCGGTGCACGGCCTGGGCAGCCGGTTAAGATAGGCGCTTCCGCCCGACTGGAGCTCAGCATGTCGTTACCCCGCATCGCCTTCGCCGGCATCGGCCTCATGGGCCTGCCGATGACCCGCCGCCTGCTGGCCGCCGGCTTCCCCCTCACGGTCTGGAACCGGACTCCCGACAAATGCACACCCCTGCTGGAACTCGGTGCACGCTGTGCCGAAACCCCGGCCGAGCTGTGTGCCGATGCCGACATCCTCATGCTCTGCCTGGCCGACACGGCCGTGGTGCGTGAGGTGGTGTTCGGGCTGGGGGGCGTGGTGGAAGGGGCGCGGGCCGGGCAGGTGCTGGTGGACTTCTCCAGCCTCGAACCGGCGGCGACCCGCGAGATGGCCGCCGAACTGGAGCGACGCACCGGCGTGCACTGGATCGATGCACCGGTTTCCGGTGGCACCCCGGGTGCCGAGGCCGGCACCCTGGCGATCATGGCCGGTGGCCGCGAGGAGGATGTGGAGCGGGTGCGCCCCGTGCTCGCGCACCTGGGGCAGCGTCTGACGCGTATGGGCGAGGTCGGTGCCGGCCAGGTGACCAAGGTCTGCAACCAGATGATCGTCGCCTGCAATGCCCTGGTGATTGCCGAGGTGGTGGCCCTGGCGGAGAAGGCCGGGGTCGATGCCAGTCTGCTGGCGCCGGCACTGGCCGGCGGCTTCGCCGACTCGCGGCCCTTGCAGATCCTGGCGCCGCAGATGGCCGAAAGCTGCTTCGAGCCGGTCAAATGGCATGTCCGCACTTTGCTCAAGGACCTGGACACCGCCACCCGCCTGTCCCGCGAGGAGGGCAGTGCCACCCCCATGAGCGGGCTCGCCGCGCAGCTCATGCGCCTGCATGGCAGCCAGGGCAACCTGGAGCGCGACCCCGCGACCCTGATCGAACTCTACCGAGAGGAGCACCCATGAAGGTTTCCGCCAACCTGTCGCTGCTGTTCACCGAGCTGCCCCTGATCGAACGCATCGGCGCTGCCGCCGAGGCGGGTTTCGACGGCGTGGAGATCCAGTTCCCCTACGAGCTGCCTGCCGGCGAGCTGAAGGCCGCCCTGGACCAGGCCGGCCTGCCGCTGGTGCTCATCAACCTGCCCGCCGGCGACCTGATGCAGGGCGGCGCCGGGCTGGCCGCCGTGCCGGTCCAGCAGGACGCCTTCGACGCCGCCCTGCGCCATGCCTACACCTACGCCGCGCTGGTGCAGCCGCAGTGCGTCAACGTACTGCCCGGGCGCCTGGCCAATGGCGTGTCGCGACCCGAGGCGCTGGCCACGCTGGTGGCCAACCTGCGCAAGGCCGCCGACACCTTCCACCCGCTGGGCATCCAGGTGCTGGCCGAGGCGATCAACCCCTTCGACATGCCGGGCTTCCTCATCAACACCCCCGAGCAGTTGCTGGAGCTGGTGCGCTCGGTGGAAAGCCCCAACTTCGCCGCCCAGCTGGATCTCTATCACCTGGCCCGCCAACAACTGGACCCGGTCGCGGCAATCCGCCTGCTGGGCGACGCCATCGGCCATGTGCAGTTCGCCGACCACCCCGGACGCGGCACCCCCGGCAGCGGTGAGCTGGATTTCGCCCCGGCGCTCGCCGCCCTGGCCGAGGTGGGATACGCCGGCTGGCTTGGCGCCGAGTATCGCCCCGGCGGGCCGACCCGCGACGGGCTCGACTGGTTGCCGCGCTTCAAGGCCGCGTGACCGAATGGGCCGGCCTCAGGCGAAGTTGAGGGCCGGCCCCTCGCCCCACTCCTCCAGCAGCGGACGCAGGTCCGCCAGCAATCGGGGGCGACTCAGCAGGTAGCCCTGGATGAAGTCGCAGCCCAGCCCGCGCAGCAACTCCAGCTGCGCCTCGCTTTCCACCCCTTCGGCCACCACCTGCAGGCGCAGGGTATGGGCCATGCCGATGATGGCCTGGACGATCTCCATGTCCGCGTGGGCGTGGGGCAGGTCCTGGATGAAGCAGCGGTCGATCTTCAGCGTGTCCAGTGGCAGGCGCTTGAGGTAGGCCAGGGACGAGTAGCCGGTGCCGAAGTCGTCGATGGAGATGGCCACGCCTTGGTCGCGGATGCGCTGCAGTAGGGTCAGGGCCTGGTTGATGTTGCTCATCAGCGCGTTCTCGGTCACCTCCAGTTCCAGCCGGTTGGCGGCCAGCCCCGACAAGGCCAGGGCCTCGGCCACGCGGTCTGCGAGTTCGTCCTGGCACAGGTTCAGGGCCGAGCAGTTGACCGCCACCCGCAGGCCGTCGTGCCCCAGCTCTGCCAGCTCGCGGCAGGCACGGCGCAGCACCCAGGCGTCCAGCTCGGTGATGAAACCGTTGGCCTCGGCAATGCCGACGAACCGGTCCGGCGTCAGCAGGCCATGCTGCGGATGACGCCAGCGCACCAGGGCCTCCAGCTTGCCCAGGCGGTTGCCGGCCAGGGCGAGGATGGGCTGGTAATGCAGCTCCAGCTCACGGTCTTCGGCCAGGGCGCGGCGCAGCTCTTCCTCCAGCTGCAACTCGACGGTGGCCTTGTGCTTCAGGTGGCGGCTGAAGAAGTGCAGGTTGTTGCGGCCGCTGCCCTTGGATTGGTACAGCGCCAGGTCCGCGTGCTTGAGCAGTTCCTCGCAGCTCTCGCCGTCCTCGGGGAACAGGCTGATGCCGATGCTGGTGGTCATCACCATCTTCCGTCCGGCCAGCTCGATGGGCTCCTTGAGCGCCTGCATCACCCGCTGGGCCAGCACCCGTGCCTCTTCCGGGCGGTGCAGGCCGGCGAGGATGCAGAACTCGTCGCCGCCCAGCCGGGCGATCAGGTCCTCGTCCCGCAGCATCGCTGCGATGCGCTCGGCCACGGCCTTGAGCAGGGCATCGCCGGCATCGTGGCCGAGGCTGTCGTTGATCCGCTTGAAGTGGTCGATGTCGAGGAACATCACCGCCAGCGACTGCCGGGTGCGGCCGTGGATCGCCAGCCGCTCGGCGAACACCTCGTTGAAGGCCCGGCGGTTGGGCAGGTTGGTCAGCGGGTCGACATGGGCGACTTTCTGCAACACCGCCTTGGCCTGGTCCAGTTGCTTGAGCAGGCTGCCGACGCGCTCCAGGTCCTGGTCGCGGCGCTGCAACTGGCGATCGGCCCAGGCGGCGCCGAGGCCGAAGAACAGGCTGAGGAAGGCGATCAGTCCGACGCTCACGGCCATCGCCAGGTTCTGCGCGGGGGGCTGCAGGTGCAGTTCGGTGCCGGGGGACACGGTCAGCTCCAGCGCCCACATGCCGGTGAAATGCATGGAAACGATGGCCCCGCCCATCACCAGGCTGGCCGGGATGCGCAGGCGGTGGTTGAGGCTGTCATCGCGGCCGCGGAAGAACACCGCCAGCATCAGCGCCACCAGGCTGGTGACCACGGCCACGTCGATGGAAAGCATGAACAGCTCGGGGCGGTAGGTCTGGGTGGCTTCCGAGCGGATCGCCGCCATGCCGGTGTAATGCATGCAGGCGATGCCCAGGCCCAGGGTCAGCGAGCCGGCCAGGTAGTGCCGGGGCCCCAGTTGCGGATGGCCCAGGGTGCGCATCGTCGCCAGGGAGACGCCGATCACCACCAGCAGGGAGAGGGCGGTCACCAGGGCGTCGTAATGCAGCACCACCGGCGCTTCGAAGGCCAGCATGGCGATGAAGTGCATGGACCAGATGCCCCCGCCCAGGCACAGCGCGCCGATCCAGTACCAGCGTCGTCGGGCTGCCGGGTCGGCCACGTTGGCCACGCGCTCGCCCATGCTCAGCGCGGTGTAGGCGGCGGCGCTGGCCACCAGGAAGGCCAGCAGCACCAGCCAGCCGTTGTGTGTGCAGTCCAGCAGGCGCACCTGCCCCTCGGGGAGTTCGTTGCTGATGCGCAACCCGAGCCATTCCATTGCCTGTTGCCTCCACGACGGGGCGTGCCGATCCGTTTGAGTATCGGCCAGCCCCATCCACCCGCCACGGCTGCCCGGCGCCGTACGACGAGTGGTCGGGGAGGGCGCCATCGTTCGCCATAACCAGCGCGAATGTTCGCAGACAGCCGCAAGGCGAGTCTCTAGATTCGGCCTTACAAGCCCGGCAGGCGGTCTGCCGGGTCACCAACAACAAAGAGACCGACCCATGCAGCCTTCCCCGCAAGCGGCCAATGCCTGGCGCGTGCTGTTTCTGTTGTTCCTGGCCAACCTGTTCAACTTCTTCGATCGCACCATCCCCGCGATCATCATCGAGCCGGTGCGCCACGAGTGGAGCCTGAGTGATTTCCAGCTGGGGCTGATCGGCACCGCCTTCACCCTGGTCTACGCCGTGGCCGGCCTGCCCCTCGGGCGCATGGCCGACACCGGCTCGCGGAAGAAGATCATGGGCTGGGGCCTGGCGGTGTGGAGCGGGCTGACGGCGGTGAACGCCCTGGCGTGGAATTTCTGGAGCTTCCTGCTGATCCGCATGGGGATCGGCATCGGCGAAGCCAGCTACGCCCCGGCGGCCAACTCGCTGATCGGCGACCTGTTCCCGCCGAACAAGCGCGCCCGCGCCATGGGGCTGTTCATGCTCGGCCTGCCGCTGGGGCTGCTGCTGGCCTTCTTCACCATCGGTGCGATGGTGCAGGCCTTCGGCAGCTGGCGGGCGCCCTTCGTCATCGCGGCGATTCCGGGGCTGATCCTCGCGGTGTTCATGTTCTTCATCAAGGAGCCGCAGCGCGGCGCCGCCGACAACCGCACCCAGGACCAGACGCCGCTGGACCGCCCGCTGCGCCGGGTGCTGTCGATCCGCACCTTCTGGTGGCTGACCCTGGCGGGGCTGACCTTCAACTTTGCCACCTACGCCTGCAACTCGTTCATGGTGCCGATGCTGCAGCGCTACTTCCTGATGTCCCTGCAGGGGGCTGCCGTCGCCACTGGCATCATCGCCGGCCTCACCGGGCTGGTCGGCCTGACCCTGGGCGGCTGGCTGGCCGACAAGGCCCACGAGAAGTCCGAACGCGGCCGCCTGCTGCTGGCCACCGGCAGCCTGCTGGTGGCGACCCTGGCCACCGGCTTCGCGCTGTTCTCCGGGCGCATCGAGGTGGGGGTGTTCGTGGGCGTGTTCAGCATTGGCTGGCTGTTCGCCTATACCTTCTATACCTGCGTCTACACCGCCATCCAGGACGTGGTGGAGCCGCGCCTGCGGGCCACGGCCATGGCGCTGTTCTTCGCCGGCCTCTACCTGCTGGGTGGTGGCCTGGGGCCGGTGGTGGTGGGGCTGCTGTCGGACCACTTCGCCCATGCGGCGATGTATGCCGCCGGTGCCAGCGAGATGACCGAGGCCTTCAAGGCCGTGGGCCTGCACGATGCCATGTACCTGATCCCGGTGGCCCTGGGGCTGACCACCCTGGCCCTGTTCCAGGCAGCGCGCTGCTTCGGGCAGGACGCCCGGCGCATGCGCGCAGGGCAGCAGCCGGCGGCGCAGGCCGCGCTGGCCTGATGCCGCAGAAACGAAAAAGCGCGCCGAGGCGCGCTTTTTCGTGGGCGGGGTTTGCTTAGCCGGCGACCAGTACCCGGATGGACTCCAGCCGCAGCGCGGCCTTCTCCATCAGCGCCAGGCCCTCTTCGCGCTGACGGCGCAGGGCCTCGATCTCGCTGTCGCGGACGCTGGGGTTGACCGCCTTGAGCGCTTCCAGGCGCGCCAGTTCTTCCTCCAGCTCGGCCGCGAGGCGCTTGGTGGCCTCGGCCACGCGGGCGTCGTGGCGCGGACGGATCTTGGTCTCGGCGACCTGGATCTGTGCCGCGAGCACGTCGCGCTGGGCCTGGACGAACTTGTTGGCACTGCCGCGCGGCACGCTTTCCAGCTGGTCATTGAGGGTGTCGAAGGCCACCTTGGAGGCCAGGTCGTTGCCGTTGGCGTCCAGCAGGCAGCGCAGCGCGGCTGGGGGCAGGAAGCGACTCAGCTGCAGGCTGCGCGGCGCCACCACCTCGCTCACGTAGAGCAGCTCCAGCAGCACGGTGCCGGGTTTGAGGGCCTTGTTCTTGATCAGTGCGACGGCGGTGTTGCCCATGGAACCGGACAGCACCAGGTCCATGCCGCCCTGGACCATGGGGTGCTCCCAGGTGAGGAACTGCATGTCCTCGCGGGAGAGGGCCTGGTTGCGGTCGTAGGTGATGGTCACGCCTTCGTCGTCGCCCAGGGGGAAGCCGGCGTCGAGCATCTTCTCGCCGGGCTTGAGCACCAGGGCGTTCTCGGAGTGGTCCTCACTGTCGATGCCGAAGGCGTCGAGCAGGGACTCCATGTAGATCGGCAGGGCGAACTCGTCGTCTTGCTCGAGGATGGCCTCGACCAGCGCACGGCCTTCACCGCCGCCGTTGGAGTTCAGCTCCAGCAGGCGGTCGCGGCCGGAGTGCATTTCGCTTTCCAGGCGCTTGCGCTCGGCTTCGGCTTCGCTCAGCAGCGCACCCCAGGTGTCTTCGTCGGCGTCTTCCAGCAGCGGCAGCAAGCGCGGGCCGAACTGGTGCTGCAGGGCGTTGCCGGTGGGGCAGGTGGCGAGGAAGGCGTTCAGCGCGCGGTCGTACCACTGGAACAGGCGCTCCTGGGGGCTGTTCTCCAGGTAGGGCACGTGCAGCTGGATGGTGTGCTTCTGGCCGATCCGGTCGAGGCGGCCGATGCGCTGTTCCAGCAGGTCCGGGTGGGCCGGCAGGTCGAACAGCACCAGGTGGTGGGCGAACTGGAAGTTGCGGCCTTCGGAGCCGATCTCGGAGCAGATCAGCACCTGGGCGCCGAATTCCTCGTCGGCGAAGTAGGCTGCGGCGCGGTCGCGCTCGAGGATGCTCATGCCTTCGTGGAACACGGTGGCGGGGATGCCGGAGCGCACGCGCAGGGCGTCTTCCAGGTCGAGTGCGGTCTCGGCATGGGCGCAGATCACCAGCACCTTGAACTTCTTCAGCATCTTCAGGGTGTCGATCAGCCACTCGACACGGGGGTCGAAGCGCCACCAGCGCTCGCTGTCGTCGACCTCGCCCTGCTGGGCCTGGAAGCTGACCTCGGGGTACAGGTCCGGGTGGTCGCCCACCGGCAGCTCCATGTATTCGCTGGGGTTGGGCAGCGGGTAGGGGTGCAGCTGGCGCTCGGGGAAGCCCTGGACGGCGGCGCGGGTGTTGCGGAACAGCAGGCGGCCGGTGCCGTGGCGGTCCAGCAGCTCGCGCACCAGGCGCGCGGAGGCGTCGCTGTCGCCCTCGGCGACGGCGGCCAGCAGGGTTTCGCCTTCGCTGCCGAGGAAGTTGGCGATGGTGGCCTGCGCTTCGGCGGACAGGCGGCCCTCGTCCAGCAGCTCCTGCACCGCTTCGGCGATGGGGCGATAGTGGGCGCTCTCGGCACGGAAGGCTTCCAGGTCATGGAAGCGGTTGCGGTCCAGCAGGCGCAGGCGCGCGAAGTGGCTTTCCTGGCCCAGTTGCTCCGGGGTTGCGGTCAGCAGCAGGACGCCGGGGATGACCTCGGCCAGTTGCTCCACCAGGCGGTACTCGTCGCTGGCGTGCTCGGGGTGCCAGACCAGGTGGTGGGCTTCGTCCACCACCAGCAGGTCCCAGCCGGCGGCGAAGGCGGCATCCTGGGCGCGCTCGCTGTCCTTCAGCCATTCCAGGGACACCAGGGCGAGCTGGGCATCCTCGAAGGGGTTGCTGGCATCGCTCTCGGCGAAGCGTTCGGCGTCGAACAGCGCGACCTGCAGGTTGAAGCGGCGGCGCATCTCCACCAGCCACTGGTGCTGGAGGTTCTCCGGGACCAGGATCAGCACCCGGCTGGCGCGCCCGGAGAGCAGCTGGCGGTGGATCACCAGGCCGGCCTCGATGGTCTTGCCCAGGCCCACTTCGTCGGCCAGCAGGACGCGAGGCGCGATGCGGTCGGCCACTTCACGGGCGATGTGCAGCTGGTGGGCGATGGGCTGGGCGCGGGCGCCGGACAGGCCCCACAGCGAGGATTGCAGCAGGCGGCTCTGGTGTTGCAGGGTGTGGTAGCGCAGGCCGAACCAGTTCAGCGGGTCGATCTGCCCGGCGAACAGGCGGTCGCTGGCCAGGCGGAACTGGATGAAGTTGGACAGCTGGGTTTCCGGCAGGGTGCGGGCTTCGTTCTGGGCCGTGATGCCGTGGTAGACCAGCAGACCGTCGACGTCGTCGACTTCCTGCACGGTGAGCTTCCAGCCCTCGAAGTGAGTGATCTCGTCACCCGGAGCGAAGCGCACGCGGGTCAGCGGGGCGTTGCGCAGGGCATACTGGCGCGTCTCGCCGGTCGCCGGGTAGAGCACGGTGAGCAGCCGCCCGTCGGATGTCAGGATGGTTCCGAGGCCCAGTTCAGCCTCGCTGTCACTGATCCAGCGTTGCCCCGGTTCATACTGCTGCGCCATGCGTGTCTCCCGCCATGCAAAAAAGCCGGCTAGTTTAGCGGAACGCGTGGCCAAGAGCGACGGAACTTGCGTTCCCGTTTGCGGTAGAAGTGTAGCGAGGCCGCTAAAGGTGTGGCCTGTGTTGCCGACAGGTTGAATGACAGAGGGTCTGACCATGTTGCCGCCGATCCCCCACAGCCTGGTTCCCGTGACCGCCCAGCAGGACGTGGCCAAGCCACGCCCCGACATTCCCCCCGTGGCGCCAGCCCAGGAAAGCCAGCACGAAAGCGAAGTCGGGCTGGACCGCCGTCACCCGCAGGAGGCCGAGGAGATGCTCCGCGAGGAGCAGCGCCGCCGCCAGCGCCGGGGCTACACCCCCGAGCAACTGGCCGAGGGCGAGGTGAAGCCGGCGGACGAGGAGGTGATCGACACCCTTCCGCGCCAGGGCCTCTGGGTGGACGTCGAGGTCTGACGTCGTGGGAGAATGCGTCCCGCTGTTTGCGCAATCGGTCATCCCATGAGCCTGTTCGACGACCTGCCCCTTGAGCTGCCGGACGCCTGCCTGCGCCATGAGCGCCACTGGCTGGCGGTGGAGGAAGCCGACGAATGGCTGGCCGGGCTGCTGGCGGAGACGCCCTGGGAGCAGCCGGTCGTGCACCTGCACGGCCAGGACTACCGGGTGCCCCGGCAGGTGGCCTGGTACGGCGACCCCGAAGCGAGCTACCGCTATTCCGGCCTGGTGCACCGCCCGCTGCCCTGGACGCCCCTGCTGGCGAAAATCCGCCAACGCGTGCAGGAAGAAGTGGGGCAGCCCTTCAACGGCGTGCTGCTGAACCTCTACCGGGACGGCCAGGACTCCATGGGCTGGCACAGCGACGACGAGCCGGAACTGGGGCCCGATCCCACCGTGGCGTCGGTGAACCTCGGTGGCACCCGCCGCTTCGACCTGCGCCGCAAGGGCAGCGGGCGCATCGAGCATTCGCTGGAACTGGCACACGGTGCGCTGCTGGTCATGAGCGGGCCGACGCAGCATCATTGGCAACACCAGGTGGCCAAGACCCGGGCCGCCTGCCAGCCACGCCTCAACCTCACCTTCCGCTGGATCCGCCCATGAGCAATGACGACAAGCTGATCGATTTCGGCGCCGAGCGCGACAAGCGCATCCATGACCTGCACGAGAAACGGCTGGTGGACATGCGCCAGGCCTTCGAAAAGGCACTGCCGCTGGGCAAGGCGAAGAAGAACCGCAGCAAACCGAAGAAGCGCTGAACGCCAACCTGAACGGCCCGTCATGGGCTGCGGTCAGAGTGTCGCCCGGTGCCGGCTGGGGTATTTTCGACGGACGAAAAAAAGGGCGACCGAAGTCGCCCGAGGTGCCTTGCGTGCCTGTGTACCTGGAGAACTCGACTTACGCTTTCTTGTCGCGCTTGTGAGAGTCCTTCCAGATGAAGTATCCGACGCCACCGAAGAAGGCGAGCATCAGGCCAACAGTGCCGATACCGGCTAGAACCACAACATCGACGAACATAAGGGCCTCCTGCGTCTGGCGTCTTGTTTCGATGGGTCAAAGGTAGACCCGGGCCAGGGGGCCGAAATTGATCTGGATCAATGGCCGCAGGGCCCTTCCCGCAAGGTCTGCGGGTAACTGATCCAGGTCAATTTTCCAGGGGGTCCCCTGCGCCGGATGGGGCATTTCAGAGCCTTTCGACAGGGAAGGAGAGGGGGGAGATGATCAGACGAATCCAGGGCTGTGCCGTACAGGCGGGCGGCCGCCTATGCTTGCCGCACTTCTTCCAAGGTTCCCGACGTGCGTGAAACCCTGAAGGCCTTCCTCGCCCCCGACCTCCCGGCCCTGCAGTTCGCCATCAAGACATTGCTCGGGGGCGGCCTGGCGCTCTGGTGCGCGCTGCGCTTCGGCCTGGAGCAGCCGCAATGGGCGCTGATGACCGCCTTCATCGTGGCCCAGCCGCTGTCCGGGATGGTGGTGCAGAAGGGCCTGGCGCGGCTGCTCGGCACCCTGGTAGGGACCACCATGGCCGTGGTGATCATGGCGCTGTTCGCCCAGACGCCCTGGCTGTTCCTCTTCGTCCTGGCCACCTGGCTGGCGCTGTGCACGGCGGCCTCCACCATGCTGCGCAGTGCCTGGTCGTACGCCTTCGTCCTGGCCGGCTACACGGTGGCCATCATCGGCCTGCCGGCCATCGCCCACCCGCTCAATGTCTTCGACCAGGCCGTGGCCCGCTGCACCGAGATCTGCCTCGGCATCCTCTGTGCCACCGCCACCAGCGCGCTGATCTGGCCGCAGCGTGTGGAGCGCCAGCTGGTGCGCCAGGCCACCGAGGCCTGGGAGAGCGGCATCCGTGCGGCCCGCTCGGCCCTGGACGGTGCGCCCTACGAGCGCCAGGGGCTGCTGGGCGTCCTGGGGCGCCTGGTGGCCGTGGATGCCCAGCGCGAGCACGCCTGGTTCGAAGGCGCGCGCGGTCGGCGTCGTGCCGCTGCCTTGCGGGTGCTCAGCCGCGACCTGCTCAGCGTGCTGCGGCTGGCGCGTGGGGTGGCACGCCAGTGGCGGCAGCTGTCGGGTGACGAGGCCGAGCGCCTGGCCCCCTGGCTGGAGGCCGTGCGACAGGCGCTGGAGTCACCCGATCCGGCACGCCTCGAAGCCCTGGGGCAGCGCCTGCTGGAGGCGGCCGAATCCCCCGAGCTGAGCGTGGTGCAGCAATACTGCCTGGGGCGCCTGGCGGTCACCCTCCGCCAGGTACGGGCCGCCGCCGCAGCGCTGGAGGCCGTGGAGCGTGGCGCTCCCACCGAGGACAGTTCGGCGCCCCTGTCCTGGCACCACGACCTGCCCACGGCCTTGCTCTACGGCTCTCGCAGCGGGCTGGCCTTCCTCGGGCTGGCGACCTTCTGGATGGCCACCGCCTGGACCTCCTCCATCGGCGCGCTGACCCTCACCTGCGTGGTCTGCAGCCTCTTTGCCAGCCGCGAGAACGCTGCGCAGATCGGCCTGATGTTCCTGCGCGGCATCCTCTATGCGCTGCCGGTGGCCTTCTTCATCGGCCAGGTGGTACTGCCCCAGTTCAGTGGCTTCCCGCTGCTCTGCATGGCCCTCGGCGTGCCGCTGTTCTTCGGCACCCTGGGCATGGCGCGACCGGCCCTGAGCGGCACGGCCACCTCGTTCTGCCTGCACTTCATCGTGCTGTGCGCACCGCAGAACACCATGCACTTCGACGTTGCGGTGTTCCTCAACGAAGCCCTGTCCATCCTGCTGGGGGTCGGTTTCGCCGTGCTGGTGTTCCGCCTCATCGTGCTGACCCACCCCGGCTGGCATGGCCGGCGGCTGCTGCGGGCCACCTTCAGCGACCTGGGCCGGCTCACCCACCGCACCCTGGCGGGGGCGGAGAACTGGTTCGGCGGGCGCATGGCCGACCGCCTGCTGCAGCTGGCCCGCCACTACCCGGCGCTGCCCAGCCAGTCCCGCAACCGCTGGGACGACGGCATCACCAGCCTCGACATCGGTGACGAACTGCTGCACCTGCGCCGTTGTCTGGCGGTGGGGGAACGCTCCCTCGGCGCCTCCGAGGCGCGCTTTCTCGAACGGATCGAGCCACTGCTGGAGCAGGGGCCGGCGCCGGAGCGGGCGGATGCGATGGACGCGCCGTCCGAACAACTGATCCAGGCCCTGCGTGAGGCCGGCAACAGCATCGACCGGCGGCTGGCCCTGGCGGCCTTGCTGCAGTTGCGGCAGAGCTGGCGGCAATGGTGTGAACAACAGGAGGCGAGCCATGGGCTTGCGTGAATGGTCACTGGGCGGCGTATTGCTCAGCCCGCTGCTGATCTACGCCCTGGCGGCGCTGCTGGTGACCGGCGTGCTGCGCCTGGCGCTTCAGCGGCTGGTCCTGGCGCGCTGGATCTGGCACGAGGCGCTGTTCGATACCGCCCTCTATGTCTGTGTACTGTCGGTGCTGGTCGCCGTCTTCGGGCACTGGTGAAGGAGAAAACCATGGGCTCCACCTTGCGTGTCGTTGTCACCCTGGCGCTGGTCGCCGCAGCCGTTGTGGGGGGCTACAGCCTCTGGCAGCACTACATGCTCGCGCCCTGGACGCGGGACGCGCGCATCCGCGCCGACGTGGTGGTGATAGCACCGGACGTGTCCGGCTGGGTGGTGGACCTGAAGGTCCGCGACAACCAGCAGGTGAAGGCCGGGGACCTGCTGATGACCATCGACCGCGACCGCTACGAGGCCGCCCTGGAAAAGGCCCGCGCCGTCGCCGAAACCCGCCAGCAGCAACTGCGCCTGCGTGAGCACGAGGCCTCGCGCCGCGCCAACCTCGGACCCCAGGCCATCAGTGCGGAGCTGCGGGAGAACGCCCAGATCACCGCCGACATCGCCCGGGGCGAATACCGCCAGGCCCAGGCCGACGTGAAGGTCGCCGAGTTGAACCTGGCCCGCAGCGAAGTCCGTGCCCCGCGCAGCGGCCAGGTCACCAACCTGCGCCTGGCCCAGGGCAACTACGCCAGCGCCGGGCAGCCGGTGATGGCACTGGTGGACGACCAGTCCTTCTACGTGCAGGCGTACTTCGAGGAGACCAAGCTGCCCGGCATCCGTGTCGGCGCACCGGTGGACATCTGGCTGATGAGCGCCGGCCAGCCGCTCAAGGGCACGGTGGAAAGCGTCAGCCGCGGCATCACCGACCGCAACGCCAGCCCGGACGGGCAACTGCTCGCCAACGTCGAGCCCACGTTCAACTGGGTACGCCTGGCCCAGCGCATCCCGGTGCGGATCAAGCTCGACCAAATACCGGATGACATACAGCTCAGTGCGGGGATGACGGCCAGCGTCACGGTCGGGGATCAGCCGCAGGCGCAGGACTAGCCGGAAGCTCCCCCAGAACGAAAAAGCCCGGCGATTGCCGGGCTTCCTTCATCAGGGCTGCGGGGGTCAGCCGATGGTGATCGGCGGCAGCTCCGGCAGCTCGATGGCGAGCGATTGCTTGGGCGCCAGTACCTCGGCCTCGCCGTCCACCACCTGCTCGGCGTTCTGGTTGAACACGCGGGTGGCGATGCGCACGCGGTTCTTCGGCAGCTTCTCGAGGATCTCCAGTTCCACGGTCAGGCTGTCGCCCAGCTTCACCGGGCGGGTGAACTTCAGTTGCTGGCCCAGGTAGATGGTGCCCGGCCCGGGCAGCTCGCAGGCGATGGCCGCGCTGATCAGGGCGCCGCTGAACATGCCGTGGGCGATGCGTTCCTTGAAGAGCGTGCCGGCCGCGTACTCGGCATCCAGGTGCACCGGGTTGCGGTCGCCGGACAGGGCGGCGAACAACTGGATGTCACGCTCCTCCACCTGCTTCGCGTAGCTGGCCTTCTGGCCGACCTCGAGGGCGTCGTAGGTGAAGTTGGTTACCTGGCTCATGGCGTCTCCTTGTTCGGTTGGCAGGCTCGACCCTGGGCGAGGGCGTGCCCCAGCCAGTCGAGCAGATGATTCGTCACCTCGTCGCGGTTGGTCTCGTTGAACAACTCGTGGCGGGCGTCGGGGTAGATCCTCAGTTGCACGTCGCGCACACCGGCCGAGCGCAGGGCATTGGCCAGGTCCTCCAGGCGCTTGCCGTCGCTGACCGGGTCGCACGCGCCGCCGATCACCAGCAGGGGCAGGTCCGGGTCGATCTGCGCCAGGTGGCCGATGGGCGTGATGTTCTGAAGCCCGCCGAGCAGGTCGAGCCACAACTGGTTGGTGCAGCGGAAGCCGCAGAGGCTGTCGTTGACGTACTTGTCCACCTCGTCCGGGTCGCGGCTGAGCCAGTCGAAGGGCGTGCGGTTGGGCTTGAAGGCCTTGTTGAACGAGCCGAAGGAGAGGAACTCGATCAGCGCGCTGCGGCCGTTCGGGCCCTGGCGCCAGCGTTCCAGCCGTGCCACCACGGCAGCCGCGCGGTACAGCCCCACCGGCTGGTAGTTGGAGCCGGAAAGGATGGCCCCCTGCAGGCTGCAGCTGTGGCGCATCAGGTAGCCCTGGGCGATGTAGCTGCCCATGCTGTGGCCGAGCAGGATGATCGGCGTCTGCGGATGCTGCTGGCGGATGTGGTGGTTGAGGGCCGCGAGGTCGGCGATCACCTTGTTCCAGCCGTCGTGCTCGGCGTACAGGCCGAGGATGCCGTGCTGGGCGGTGCGCCCGTGGCCGCGCTGGTCGTGGGCGTAGACCTCGACGCCCGCCGCCACCAGCGCCGCTGCCAGCCGCGCGTAGCGGCCGCTGTGCTCGGCCATGCCGTGGGCGATCATCACCACCGCCCGGGGTGGCTCCTCGCCGCTCCAGCGGTTCACGTAGAGCGGGGCGGCATCGCTGGCGGTGAGCCAGAAAGCGTCGTGGCGCATGGCCAATCCTTTTGGCGGGAGTGGAGTGATCGGCGCATTGTGCACGGGGGCCGGGGCGGCGCAAAGGGGCTGCGCTGCGTGACCAGTCGGTCCTGCGCGGACCGTTTCGACAGCCTTTGTTCAGCCGCTCAGGCACGGGCTGTTGCGGCGAGATTCACGGGATCAATGAGGGCGCTTCGCGTATTTGCGCACGCGGGTGGACCTGCTACTTTCCGGGCAGTCCCGCAGCGCGGGCCAGACACATTCAGGGCAAATGAGGACAACAACAATGCAACCTGATTTCTGGAGCGACAAACGCCCTGCCGGCGTACCGGACCAGATCGACCTGGCGGCCTACCGTTCCGTGGTCGAGGTGTTCGAGCGTTCCTGCAAGAAATTCGCCGACCGCCCGGCCTTCCACAACCTGGGCGTGACCCTGACCTACGCCGAGCTGGACCGCCTTTCCGCCGCCTTCGCCGCCTACCTGCAGAAGCACACGGACCTCAAGCCCGGCGACCGCATCGCCGTGCAGATGCCCAACGTCCTGCAGTACCCCATCGCCGTGTTCGGCGCCCTGCGCGCCGGCCTGGTGGTGGTCAACACCAACCCCCTCTACACCGCCCGCGAGATGCGCCACCAGTTCAAGGACGCCGGCGTGCGGGCCCTGGTGTACATCAACCTGTTCGGCAAGCTGGTGCAGGAAGTGCTGCCCGACACCGAGATCGAGCACCTGATCGAGGCGCGAATGGGTGACATGCTGCCCAGCCTCAAGGGCTGGCTGGTCAACACCGTGGTGAAGAAGGTCAAGAAGATGGTGCCGGACTACCACCTGCCCCAGGCCGTCTCCTTCAAGGACGCCCTGCGCCAGGGCCGGGGCCATGGCCTCAAGCCGGTCAGCGTCGGCCTGGAAGACCTCGCCGTGCTGCAGTACACCGGCGGCACCACGGGTGTGGCCAAGGGCGCGATGCTCACCCACGGCAACCTCGTGGCCAACATGCAGCAGGTCAACGCCTGCCTGTCTCAGCTGGGCCCGGATGGCCAGCCGCTGATGAAGCAGGGCCAGGAGATCATGATCGCGCCGCTGCCGCTCTACCACATCTACGCCTTCACCGCGAACTGCATGTGCATGATGGTCAACGGCAACCTCAACGTGCTGATCACCAACCCGCGCGATATCCCCGGCTTCGTCAAGGAGCTGAAGAAGTGGCGCTTC
The DNA here is from genome assembly GCF_006715895.1 of Pseudomonas sp. SLBN-26. Taxonomy (NCBI): domain Bacteria; kingdom Pseudomonadati; phylum Pseudomonadota; class Gammaproteobacteria; order Pseudomonadales; family Pseudomonadaceae; genus Pseudomonas; species Pseudomonas sp. SLBN-26. The sequence continues at coordinate 2,762,801 of NZ_VFOB01000001.1, read as the reverse complement.
TCCGCGCTGCTGGGCCTCAACACCTTGTTCGTCGCGTTGATGGACAACCCCGACTTCAAGGACCTGGACTTCTCCAACCTCAAGGTCACCAACTCCGGCGGCACCGCCCTGGTCAAGGCCACCGCCGAGCGCTGGCAGGCCGTCACCGGCTGCACCGTCGTGGAGGGCTACGGCCTCACCGAAACCTCCCCGGTGGCCAGCGCCAACCCCTACGGCGCCCAAGCCCGCCTGGGCACCGTCGGCATCCCGGTGCCCGGCACCGCCTTCAAGGTGATCGACGACGACGGTAACGAGCTGCCCCTGGGCGAGCGCGGCGAGCTGTGCATCCAGGGCCCGCAGGTGATGAAGGGCTACTGGAACCGCCCCGAAGCCACCGCCGAGGTGCTGGACGCCGAGGGCTGGCTGAAGACCGGCGACATCGCCGTGATCGACCCGGACGGCTACGTGCGCATCGTCGACCGCAAGAAGGACCTGATCATCGTCTCCGGCTTCAACGTCTACCCCAACGAGATCGAGGACGTGGTCATGGCCCACCCGAAGGTGGCCAGCTGCGCCGCCATCGGCGTGCCCGACGAGAAGTCCGGCGAGGCGGTGAAGCTGTTTGTCGTCCCCCGCGAGGGCGGCGTTTCCGTCGAGGAGCTGAAGGCCTACTGCAAGGAAAACTTCACCGGCTACAAGGTGCCCAAGCACATCGTCCTCAAGGACGCCCTGCCCATGACGCCGGTCGGCAAGATCCTCCGTCGCGAGCTGCGCGACATCGCCTGATCCATCCCCTCCGACCCTCGCACCTGCCGCCCGGCAGTGTGCGAGGGTTCACAAACCGCCCTGGGACGCGCTTTCTACGCCAGTTAGGTGGTTTGCTCTAAAGGTGACTGATTGGTTTTATCTGGTCATTTTGTTGACTGGAAAGGGTCTATTTGGCTCTGGTCGCCTTTTTTCAAAGCTGATAATCTCGGCGCGCTTTTCGCCCTGGGAAGGGCCTGAAACCGCACAGACCACAAAAAACAACTGCCTCGTGCAGTGAAGATCAGCTGTTGCTCAGGAGTGGGCTTTCCATGACCGATAACTTCTGGACGGACAAGTATCCAGCAGGCGTTCCTGCGGAAATCAATGCCGACGCTTACCCCAACATTCAGGCGGTATTGAAAGAGTCCTGCCAACGCTTTGCCGACAAGCCCGCATTCAGCAACCTGGGCAAGACCCTCACCTACGGTGAGCTCTACGCACTCTCCGGTGCCTTCGCCGCCTACCTGCAGAACCACACCGACCTGCAGCCCGGCGACCGCATCGCCGTGCAACTGCCCAACGTCCTGCAGTACCCCGTCGTGGTCTTCGGCGCCCTGCGCGCCGGCCTGGTGGTGGTGAACACCAACCCGCTGTACACCGCGCGGGAGATGGAGCACCAGTTCAACGACTCCGGTGCCAAGGCCCTGGTGTGCCTGGCCAACATGGCCCACCTGGCCGAGAGCGTGCTGCCCAAGACCGGCATCCGCCACGTGGTGGTGACCGAAGTGGGCGACCTGCTGCCGCCGCTCAAGCGCCTGCTGGTGAACAGCGTCATCAAGTATGTGAAGAAGATGGTGCCGGCCTTCCACCTGCCCCAGGCCGTCAAGCTCAACCACGCACTGGCCAAGGGCCAGGGCAAGGCCGTGCGCGAAGCCTCGCCGGCCGCCAACGACGTTGCCGTGCTGCAGTACACCGGCGGCACCACCGGCGTGGCCAAGGGCGCGATGCTCACCCATCGCAACCTCATCGCCAACATGCTGCAGTGCAAGGCGCTGATGGGCGCCAACCTCAATGAAGGCTGCGAGGTACTCATCACCCCGCTGCCGCTCTATCACATCTACGCCTTCACCTTCCATTGCATGGCGATGATGCTGACCGGCAACCACAACATCCTGATTAGCAACCCGCGCGACCTGCCGGCGATGGTCAAGGAACTGGGCAACTGGAAGTTCACCGGCTTCGTCGGCCTCAACACCCTGTTCGTTGCCCTGTGCAACAACGAGGACTTCCGCAAGCTCGACTTCTCCGCCCTCAAGCTCACCCTGTCCGGCGGCATGGCCCTGCAACTCGCTGCGGCCGAGCGCTGGAAAGAGGTCACCGGCTGCGCCATCTGCGAAGGCTTCGGCATGACCGAGACCAGCCCCGTGGTGTCGGTGAACCCGTTCCAGAGCATCCAGATAGGAACCATCGGCATCCCGGTCCCCTCGACCCAGTGCAAGGTGGTGGACGACGAGGGCAACGACCTCGCCATCGGCGCCATCGGCGAGCTGTGCGTCAAGGGCCCGCAGGTGATGAAGGGCTACTGGCAGCGCCAGGACGCCACCGACGAGATCCTCTCGGCGGACGGCTGGCTGAAGACCGGCGACATTGGCCTGATCCAGGAAGACGGCTACATGCGCATCGTCGACCGCAAGAAGGACATGATCCTGGTCTCCGGCTTCAACGTGTACCCGAACGAGCTGGAAGACGTGCTCGCCACCCTGCCGGGCGTCCTGCAATGCGCCGCCATCGGCATCCCGGACGAGAAGTCCGGCGAGGCGATCAAGGTCTTCGTGGTGGTCAAGCCGGGTGCCAGCCTGACCAAGGACGAGGTGATGCAGCACATGCGCGCCAACGTCACCGGCTACAAGGTCCCGCGCTCCGTCGAGTTCCGCGACAGCCTGCCGACCACCAACGTCGGCAAGATCCTGCGCCGTGAACTGCGTGACCAGGAACTGAAGAAGCTCAAGGGCTGACCCGTCCCGGCATGAACGAGCCCCGCACCTGCGGGGCTTTTTCTTTTCCTCGCCCGATGCAGTCACCCCCGGCAGGCGTAGCCCGGGCTTCAGCCCGGGAGCGCCCCGTGCCTCCAGCCGCTTCGCCAGCTCTACCGAACGGTATGACCTCCCGTCCCCCCCGCCCGTTGCCAGCATTGCGACAGCGGTGGATTCGCATAACCTGCGCCGGTCCGCGGGCCCGTGGCCCGCACCGTTATGCTTCCTGGGGGACCTCCATGCGTATGAACGTGCGTCGAATCCTCCTGGCCTGGATGCTGGGAGTTGTCGCCGTCGGCCCGACCGTGGCCGCTGAAAGCCCGTCCGCGAAACCGCTGATCGGCTCCGCCTCGCCGCAGGCCGTGATGGGCCGCCCGCTCAGCGTGCTGTTCGTGGGCAACAGCTACACCTTCTTCAACGACCTGCCGACCATGGTCCGGCAGATGTCGCTCGACGCCGCCCAGCCGCGCCCGCTGTACGTGCGCGACGTCACCTTCGGCGGCGCCAGCCTCGAAGCCCACTGGAACCGCGGCGTGGTGCAGCAGGTGCTGGCCAGCCAGCACTGGGACTACGTGGTGATCCAGGACTTCAGCACCATGCCGGTGGACAACCCCGAGAAGACCCGCAAGTACGTGCGCCTGATGGCCGCCGAGGCTCGCAAGGCCGGCGCCCAGCCGATCCTCTACCTGACCTGGGCGCGCCAGGCGAACCCGGCCATGCAGGCGCAGCTCGATGCCGTCTACACCGGTCTGGCCAACGAGACCCACGCGCTGCTGGCCCCGGTCGGGCAGGCCTGGAAGCAGGCCCTGGCGGCCACCCCGCAACCGCACCTGTTCATCGAGGACGGCAGCCACCCGAGCTACAGCGGCAGCTACCTGACCGCCTCGGTGTTCTATTCGCTGATCTACGGCGTGCAGCCGCCGGCACCGTCGTCCGAGCAGGCCGCGCGCCTGGACCACGACAGCAGCAGCGCCCTGCAGGGCTTCGCCTGGAATTCCCTGCAGGCCCAGGACCTGGCCCTGCGCACCGTACCGGCCGAGCTGCGCACCCTGCCGATCACCGCCACCCGCTGACCCGTTCCACCCCGCGCGGCCGAGCCATCGGCGCGCGGGCGCTTCCCGATGCGGTGCGGGGGCGGAATCTGCGACAATCGCGCCTTTGCCACGATTGCCCAGCGCCTGATGACCGACATCGCCTCCCTGCACAAGAACCTCGACCACGCCCTGATCGCCGACCGCCATCGCCTGCGCCGCCAGCTCCACGAGCTGCACAAGAAGCCGGACGAGGCGAAGCTCGCCCAGTGGCTGGAACGCTTCCAGGCTTCCTGCGCCAAGGTCGAGGCCCGTCGCGCCAGCGTGCCGCGCATGCGCTACGACGACGCCCTGCCCATCGCCGCCAAGCGTGACGAGATCAAGGCCGCCCTGGAGAAGCACCAGGTGCTGGTGATCGCCGGCGAGACCGGCTCGGGCAAGACCACCCAGCTGCCGAAGATCTGCCTGGAGATCGGCCGCGGCACCCACGGCCTGATCGGCCACACCCAGCCGCGCCGGCTGGCCGCGCGTAGTGTGGCGACCCGCGTGGCCGAGGAGATCGGCACGCCCCTGGGCGAACTGGTGGGCTACCAGGTGCGCTTCGAGGACCAGTCCAACGAGCGCAGCCTGATCAAGCTGATGACCGACGGCATCCTGCTGGCCGAGACCCAGCACGACCGCCTGCTCGAGCGCTACGACACCATCATCGTCGACGAGGCCCACGAGCGCAGCCTGAACATCGACTTCCTCCTGGGCTACCTGAAGACCCTGCTGCCGCGCCGCCCGGACCTGAAGCTGATCATCACCTCGGCGACCATCGACCTGGAGCGCTTTTCCAAGCACTTCGGCGACGCACCCATCGTCGAAGTCTCCGGCCGCACCTACCCGGTGGAGACCTGGTACCGGCCCCTGGCCGCCGAGGTGGACGAGAACGGCGAGCCGCTGTTCGACGACCTGTCGGTGGACCAGGGCATCCTCCGCGCCCTGGACGAGATCGCCGACCACGAGCGCGCCGAAGGCAAGCGCCCGGGCGACGTGCTGGTGTTCCTCCCCGGCGAGCGCGAGATCCGCGATGCCGCCGAGGTGCTGCGCAAGGCCAACCTGCGCCACACCGAGGTGCTGCCGCTGTATGCACGGCTGACCCCGGCCGAGCAGCAGAAGATCTTCGCGCCCATGCCGGGCCGCAAGATCGTGCTCGCCACCAACGTCGCCGAAACCTCGCTGACGGTGCCCGGCATCCGCTACGTGATCGACAGCGGCACCGCGCGCATCAGCCGCTACAGCTACCGCGCCAAGGTCCAGCGCCTGCCCATCGAGGCCGTGTCCCAGGCCAGCGCCAACCAGCGCAAGGGCCGCTGCGGGCGGGTCGAACCGGGCATCTGCGTGCGCCTCTACAGCGAGGAGGACTTCCTCGGCCGCCCCGAGTTCACCGACCCGGAGATCCTGCGCACCAACCTGGCGGCGGTGATCCTGCAGATGCTCCACCTGCGCCTCGGCGACATCGCCGACTTCCCCTTCATCGAACCGCCGGACGGCAAGGCGGTGAGCGACGGCTTCACCCTGTTGCAGGAACTCTCGGCAGTGAACCGCGAGGGCCAGCTCACGCCCCTGGGCCGCCAGCTGGCGCGCCTGCCGGTGGACCCGCGCCTGGGCCGCATGCTGCTGGAGGCCGCCCACCAGGGCAGCCTCGACGAGGTGCTGCTGATCACCAGCGCGCTCTCGGTGCAGGACCCGCGCGAACGGCCGATGGATCGCCAGCAGGCCGCCGACCAGGCCCACGCGCAGTGGAAGGACGCCGATTCAGACTTCGCCGCGCTGGTCAACCTCTGGCGCGGCTTCGAGGAGCAGCGCCAGGCACTGGGCTCCAACGCCCTGCGCACCTGGTGCCGGAAGAACTTCCTCAACTACATGCGCCTGCGCGAGTGGCGCGATGCCCACCGCCAGCTGACGCTGATCTGCCGCGAACTCAAGCTGACCCTCAACAAGGAGCCGGCGGACTACCCGCGCGTGCACAAGGCGCTGCTCTCCGGCCTGCTCAGCCAGATCGGCCAGAAGAGCGAGGACGGCGACTACCTCGGCGCCCGCCAGCGGCGTTTCTGGATCCACCCCTCCACCGTGATCGCCAAGAAGCGCCCGCAGTGGATCATGGCCGCCGAGCTGGTGGAGACCACCAAGCTGTTCGCACGCATGGTCGCCAAGATCGACCCCGACTGGCTGGAACCCCTGGCCGGCCACCTGGTGAAGAAGAACCACCTGGAGCCGCACTGGGAGAAGCGCCGTGGCCAGGTCGTGGCCTACGAGCAGGTCACCCTCTACGGGCTGATCGTGGTCGGCCGCCGCCCGGTGCACTACGGCCCCATCGACCCGCCGGTGGCGCGCGAGCTGTTCATCCGCGAGGGCCTGGTGCGGGGCGAGATCCACAGCCGTGCCAAGTGCCTGGCCGCCAACCGCCAGTTGCTGGAACGGCTCGACGAGCTGGAGGCCAAGGCCCGCCGCCGCGACATCCTCGCCGACGAGGAAACCCTCTTCGGCTACTACGCCGCGCGCCTGCCCGAGGACATCTACCAGACCGCCAGCTTCGAGAAGTGGTACGAGCGTGAGCGGGCGAAGAACCCCGAGCTGCTGATCATGCGCGAGGAGGACGTGCTGGCCCGCGAAGCCAGCGAAGTCACCGCCGCGCAGTACCCGGACACCCTGCGCATCGGCGAGCTGCAGCTGCCGCTGGACTACCACTTCGAACCCGGCCACCCGCGTGACGGCGTGACCCTGCGGGTGCCCGCGCCCCTGCTGCCGCAGCTGCCCGCCGAGCGCCTCGACTGGCTGGTGCCCGGCCTGCTGGAAGCCAAGTGCGTGGCCCTGGTGCGCAACCTGCCCAAGGCCATCCGCAAGAACTTCGTGCCGGTGCCGGATTTCGTGAAGGCCGCGCTGGCCAAGCTGGCCTTCGCCCAGGGCTCGCTGCCCGAGGCGCTGGGCCGCGAACTGCAGCGCATGACCGGCGCTCGCGTGCCCGAGGAGGCCTGGGCGGAAGCCGCCGGCCTGCTGGAGCACCACCTGAAGATGAACATCGAGGTGGTGGACGCGCGCGGCAAGTTCCTCGGCGAAGGCCGCGACCTGGCCGAGCTGACCGCGCGCTTCGCCGAGGCCAGCCAGGCCGCCCTGGCCATCCCGCAGAAGCAGGGCGAGCAGCGCCCGGTGGAAGCCAAGGGCTTCGCCCAGGTGGCGGAGAAGACCCAGCAGAAGGTCGCCGGCCTGTCCATGACCGTCTACCCGGCGCTGGTGGAGGAGGGCGGTAGCGTCAAGGAAAGCCGTTTCCCTACCCAGGCCGAGGCCGACTGGCAGCACCGCCGCGCCCTGCAGCGCCTGCTGCTGCAACAACTGGCCGAGCCGGCCAAGTACCTGCGCGGCAAGCTGCCGGGCCTGACCGAGCTGGGCCTGCTGTACCGCGATATGGGCCGGGTCGACGCGCTGGTGGAGGACATCCTCCTGGCCAGCCTCGACAGCTGCATCCTCGACGGCGAAGCCAGCCTGCCCCGCGATGGCGCGGCCCTGGCCTCGCTGGCGGAGAAGAAGCGCGGCGCCTGGGCCGAGCACGCCGAACGCCTGGCCCGCCTGACCCTGGACATCCTCAAGCTCTGGCATGGCCTGCAGAAGCGCTTCAAGGGCCGCATCGACCTGGCCCAGGCGGTGGCGCTCAACGACATCAAGGCGCAGCTGGGCAATCTCGTGTACCCGGGCTTCGTCCGCGAGACCCCGGCCGAGTGGCTGAAGGAAGTGCCGCGCTACCTCAAGGCCATCGAGCAGCGCTTCGACAAGATCGGCGCCCAGCTGCAGCGCGACCGCGTCTGGTCCGGCGAGCTGGCCGGCTACTGGGAGCAGTACCAGGCGCGCCTGGCCAAGCATGCCCAGGAAGGCAAGCGCGACCCCGAGCTGGTGCTGTACCGCTGGATGCTGGAGGAGTACCGCGTGTCCCTCTTCGCCCAGCAGCTGGGGACGAAGATGCCGGTCTCCGACAAGCGTCTCAACAAGCAGTGGACCCAGGTGGAGGGTTGATCCGTGAGTGATGTGCTGTTCGAAATCCGCCCCATGAGCCCCGAGCTGTACCGCGAGAAGACCCGGCGCATCGCCATCGGCATCGCCGTGCTGTTCATCGCCCTGGCCATGCTGTTCGCCACCGCCAGCGTGCAGCTGTTCGGCACCCCCGGTGGCGACAACTTCCGCTGGAACCTGGCCGGCGTGCTGGCCGGGCTGGCGGTGACCGTGGCCCTGGTGCGCCTGCAGTTCTGGCCGCGCCCGTTCATGGCGCCGGCGGTCTATGGCTGGGGGCTCAAGCGCAGCCTGATGCGCGTCACCAACCTGATGCACCGGGTCAAGGCCGGCGTTGCCGTGAACGACCCGGCGGCGATGAAGCTGCTGCGCTTCTACCACCTGGGCGTGACCCAGATGCACCAGCTGGACGGCAACACCTCCGACCTCAGCCAGATGGTCCGCGAGATCGATGCGCACCGCGAGGCGATGCTGGCCCTGGGGCTCGACCCGGAGCAGGGGCGCCTGGAGCGCGACTGGCTGGACGCGGTCAAGCGCTTCGGCTGAACCCGGCCGCATCGGACAAGGACGACCCCATGCCTTCCACCCTCGAACTCGTCGCCGACCTGGTGAACCTGATCGCCGTGCTGCTGGCGGCGCGCAATAGCGTGCACACCTGGTCCAGCGGCATCCTCGGCTGCGTGCTGTTCGGCTGGTTGTTCTTCGAATCCCAGCTGTATGCCGACGTCACCCTGCAGGGCTTCTTCATCGTCACCAGCGTCCTGGGCTGGTGGGCCTGGTTGCGTGGCAACGCCGGCACCCAGCTGCCGGTGAGCCGCACCGCGCCAGGCACGCTGGCGTGGATGGCGGCCCTGGCGGTGGTGGTGGCGCTGGCCTACGGGGCGCTGCTGCACCACTTCACCGACGCCTATGCACCGCTGGTGGATTCCCTGGTGCTGACCTTCAGCGTGCTGGCGCAACTGCTGCTGATGCGCCGGCGCCTGGAGAACTGGTACGCCTGGCTGCTGGTGAACACCCTGGCGGTGCCGCTCTACGCCTCCCGCGAGCTATACCTCACCGCCGGGCTCTACACGCTGTTCTGGTGCAACGCCTGGTACGGCCTGTACCGCTGGCGCCGCGAGCTGCGCGAGGCCGCTGCACCCCTGGCCGGGCAGGAACCGGCCTGAGATGAACACGACCTTCCGCACCGGCCTGGTGGTAGGCAAGTTCTCGCCGCTGCACCTGGGCCATGAGCGGCTGATCCGCGCGGCCCAGGGGCAATGCGAGCGGCTGTTGCTGCTCTGCTGGTCCCTCCCCGAGCTGCCGGGGTGCGATGCCGGGCGCCGTGAGCGCTGGCTGCGCCTGCGCTTCCCGGAGTTGCAGGCCGAGGTGGTCACCCCGGCCCGCATCCGGGCCTGGCGGGAGCAGGGCAAGCGCCTACCCGACCTGCCCCACAACGACGCCCCCGAGTTCGAGCCGCGCCAGTTCGTCGCCGAGTTCTGCCAGGCGGTGTTCGGCACCACGGTGGATGCGGTGTTCACCAGCGAGGGCTATGGCGAGGGGTTCGCCGCGCACCTGGCGGGTGTCTTCGGGCACCCGGTGCGGCACGTCTGCGTCGACCCGCAGCGCCTCGCCGTGCCCGTCTCCGGCACCCGCCTGCGGGCCGACCCCCACGGGTTGCGGGACTTCCTCGCCCCCGAGGTGCACGCCGACTTCGTCGAACGGATCGTCCTGCTCGGCGGCGAATCCACCGGCAAGAGCAGCCTCGCCATCGCCCTGGCCGCCGCGCTCGACGCGCCTTGCGTGGCCGAATTCGGCCGCGAGCACTGGGTGGCGAAGGACGGCCAGCTGGAGTACGACGACCTGCTGCACATCGGCCGTACCCAGGTGGCGCGGGAAGACCAGGCGGCACTCACGGCCGGGCGCTACCTGGTCTGCGACACCTCGGCGCTGACCACGCTGTTCTACAGCCAGGCGATGTTCGGCCGCGCCGAAGCCGAGCTGGCCACCCTGGCCGAACGTCCCTACGCGCATACCTTCCTCTGCGCCGACGACTTCCCCTTCGTGCAGGATGGCACCCGCCAGGACGAAACCTTCCGCCGTCGCCAGCAGGCCTGGTACCGCGCCGAACTGCAGCGCCGCGGCTGGCCCTTCCAGGTACTCACCGGTCCGCTGGAGGCGCGGGTGGAGCAGGTGCTGGACGCCCTGCACGGTGGCTCCCCGGGCTGAAGCCCGGGCAACGGGGCGGCGAGCTACGTGGTGAGGGTGGTGGCGCCGTGCTATACAGCCCGGCAGGACTCCCGAGAGTGAACGACCATGGCCAGGCAGAACGGCAGCAGTACCGTCCCGGCAGTGCCTTCCGGCAAGCACGGGCACAGCCGCTTCGTCTGGCGGGCCCTGTTGCCTCGTGCCCTGGGGCTGCCCGTTGGCGCCTTGTGCCTTGCCCTGCCGCTGTGGGAGTTGCACCGACCGGCGTGGGTCTGGGTGCTGCTTGCGTTGTTCTCCTTCGCCTGGCCCTGGGTGGCCCTGGCGTTGAGCCGGAGCTACCAGGACCCGGTGCGCAACGAGCGTCGGCACATCCTGTTCGACTCCTTCGCCGGCACTTTCTGGATCGCCACCGCCGGCTTCAGCCCGCTTGCCACCTGCGTGGCTTTCGCCATGCTGCAGGCGAACAACGTCGCCGCCGGCGGCATCCGCTTCGTGGCACAAGGCCTGCTGGCACAGCTGGCCGGCGTGGGGGCGGGCATCCTGGTGTTCGGCTTCACCTTCCACAGCCCCATCACCCTGCAGCACCTGTTGCTGTGCCTGCCGATGATGCTGCTGCACCCCCTGGTGATCGGCGCCACCCTCTATGACCTGGCCCAGAGCGTGGCGCGCAGCCGCAAGGCGCTGCGCACCCTGAGCCAGACCGACAGCCTCACTGGCCTCTACAACCGCCGCCACTGGACCGAGCAGGCCCAGCAGGAATTCCTCCGCTGCCAACGGGGCGGCCAGCCCGCCTGCCTGGCGCTGGTGGACCTGGATCACTTCAAGGCCGTCAACGACACCCGTGGCCACCTGGCCGGCGACGAGTTGCTGGAGCGCCTGGGGCGGGGCTTGCGCGAGACCCTGCGGGACACCGACCTGTGCGGGCGCTATGGCGGCGACGAGTTCTGCGTGCTGCTGCCGATGACCCAGGAGGAGGGGGCCCGGGTGCTGCTGGAGCGCCTGCGCGAGAAGATCGCCCGAGAGGAAGGCGATGTGGGGCTGAGCATCGGCCTGGCCGCCTTCGACGGGCGCATGGCGTCGGTGGAGGACTGGATCCGCGCAGCGGACCAGGCGCTCTACCGGGCCAAGTCCCAAGGGCGCAACCGGGTGGTGGTGCTGGAGCGCACGGGGTGACGCCAGCACGGTGCCGGGGGTTCAACTCCGGCGCCGCAGCGGGTAAGGTGCGCGGCTGACCAGTCGGCATATGGAGCGCCACGATGAGCCTTCACGGTACCTACGATCCGCAGAACATCTTTGCCCAGATCATCCGGGGCGATGCCCCGTGCTACAGGCTCTACGAAGACGACGACGTGCTCGCCTTCCTCGACCTGTTCCCACAGTCCTACGGCCATGCCCTGGTGATCCCCAAGCGCTCGGCGGCGCGCAACCTGCTGGACGTGGACCCGGAGGCGCTGGCCAAGGTCATGGCCGTGGTGCAGCGGCTGTCCCGCGTGATCACCGAGGAGCTGAAGCCGGCCGGTGTCCAGGTGGCCCAGTTCAACGGCGCCCCGGCCGGGCAGACCGTGTTCCACCTGCACTTCCACATCATTCCCCGCTACGAGGGTGAAGGCCTGGGCATCCACGCCAGCCAGAAGGCCGACCCCGCCGTGCTGGAAGCACTCCAGGCGCGCATCAGCCGCCATCTGTAAGGCCTGCCGCCCTCGCGTTGCGAGGGCATCCTGGCCGAAATTCCATGCATTTTGGCCACATGAACGCCGACGTTGAAGCGTATCGCTGTGTCTTCCAGGTGCTCTCGAGCTTCTACGCAAAAGAGGTGGCTTGTCAGTCTCTTCTGATTGACGCTTGCCTGTTTTCCTACGGCCGCTGGCCCTCCCGCAGGATTGCGCCGGTGGTCTGCCGTTGCGCTCCGGCAGGCGCCAGAAGGGGCCGTGCTGTGGCAAACTTCGCCGCCAGCAAGCGCCTCGCCCGTTATCCTGCGTGGGCCGTGCCCAGTCCGGGGCACGGATGACTTGCCAACCCGTTCCACCCACCATCCCGCTGCCCGGAGATGGCCCAATTTCAGACGCCGGGCGCGCCCTGTCGGCCGGCGAACCAACTGCCTAACCGGCTGTGCCCGTCACAGCCCCGCAACGAGAGGATCGACCGTGCACAACGTCGTGATCAGTGGCACCGGCCTTTACACCCCGTCCAACAGCATCTCCAACGAAGAACTCGTGGCGTCCTTCAACGCCTACGTGCAGGCCTTCAACGCCGAGAACGCCGCTGCCATCGAGCGCGGCGAGGTGGAAGCGCTGGCCGAGTCCAGCGTGGCGTTCATCGAGAAGGCCTCGGGCATCAAGAGCCGCTTCGTGGTGGACAAGGCCGGCATCCTCGATCCGCAGCGCATGGTGCCGCGCATCCCCGAACGCTCCAACGACGAGTGGGGCATCCTCTGCGAGATGGCCGTGGGCGCGGCCCGCGAGGCCCTGGAGCGTGCCGGCCGTACTGCTGCCGACATCGACGGCGTGATCGTCGCCTGCTCCAACCTGCAGCGCGCCTACCCGGCAGTGGCCATCGAGGTCCAGGCTGCACTGGGTATCCAGGGCTACGGCTACGACATGAACGTCGCCTGCTCCTCCGCCACCTTCGGCATCCAGGCGGCCGTGACCGCGATCCAGACCGGCCAGGCCCGCGCCATCCTCATGGTCAACCCGGAGATCTGCACCGGCCACCTGAACTTCCGCGACCGCGACAGCCACTTCATCTTCGGCGACGCCGCCACCGCAGTGATCCTGGAGCGCGCCGACAAGGCCACCTCCAAGCACCAGTTCGAAGTCGTCGGCACCAAGCTGCTGACCCAGTTCTCCAACAACATCCGCAACAACTTCGGCTTCCTCAACCGCGCGGCGGAAGAGGGCATCGGTGCCCGCGACAAGCTGTTCGTGCAGGAAGGCCGCAAGGTGTTCAAGGACGTCTGCCCGATGGTGGCCGAGCTGATCGCCGCGCACCTGCAGGAGAACGACATCGACGTCACCCAGGTGAAGCGCTTCTGGCTGCACCAGGCCAACCTGAACATGAACCTGCTGATCGCCCGCAAGCTGCTGGGCCGTGACGCCGAGCCCCAGGAAGCGCCGGTGATCCTCGACACCTACGCCAACACCAGCTCCGCCGGTTCGGTCATCGCCTTCCACAAGCACCAGGACGACCTGCCCAGCGGCAGCCTCGGCGTGCTCAGCTCCTTCGGCGCCGGTTACTCCATCGGCAGCGTGATCCTGCGCAAGCGCTGATGCCCCTCCCTGCGGACGCTGAACTGCTGCCCCGCCTGCGTGCGGGGGAGCCTTCGGCGTTCCGCCAGCTCATCGCCGCCCACCAGGGCGCGATGCGCGCGGTGGCCTACGCCATCGCCGGCCCCCGCCATGTGGAAGAAGTGGTCCAGGATGCCTGGCTGGCCGCCGTGCGCGCGCTCGACGGTTTCGAAGGCCGTTCCAGCCTCAAGACCTGGCTGCTCACCATCGCCGCCAACACCGCCCGTACCCGCGCCAGCCAGGCCCGGCGGGAGGTGCTGCTGGATGACCTGCCAGCGCCCCATGGCAGCATTGATGACGCCCGTTTCGCCCCTGACGGGCATTGGCTGCGCCCGCCCAGCGCCTGGCACGAGGACTCGCCGGAAGCCCTGCTGCAGGCCGACGAGTTGCGCGAGTGCCTGGAGCAGACCCTGCTGAGCCTGTCCGACCTGCAGCGCAGCGTGTTGCTGCTGCACGAGCGCGAAGGGCTGGCGCCGGAGGCCATCTGTAATCTTCTGGACGTTTCGCTCTCCAATATGCGCGTGCTGCTGCACCGCGCGCGCCTGAAGGTCTTCGCCACCCTGGAGCACTACGAGGAGACGGGCCAATGCTGAATTGCCGAGCGCTGGTGGCCTGCTCCAGCGACTACCTCGACGGCCGCCTCGGGCTGCTGGCGCGCCTCGATGCGCGTCGTCACCTGATGTTCTGCGCCGACTGCCGGTGCTTCATCCGCCAGCTGGCGGTGACCCGTGAGGTGGTGCGGCATCTGCCTGATGCTTCCCCGGGGGAGGTGGACGTACTGGCCCAGCGCCTGGCCGACGAGCGCCGCTCCCGGGGCTGACGCACCCTCGCCACCGTTCTGTCATCTTTCCCGCCGCCACGAACCTGTGCGCCCTGCTTGATGGCCGGCTGGAACCCGCGTGGGTGCTGGCTTTGAGCCTTATTTCCCATCGGACTTAAAAAGTTCCGATGTCATAAAACATTTATCTAAAAGCAACTGAGCTGAAATAACCCCCCGCCAACATTCCCCACCAGCACGAACGAGCCCCGAGGGCTCGGGTGTTTTTCCAGCACTAAGACCAATTAGGGGAATCTTCGATGATCCGTAAGCACCTCGCCGGTATTGCCGCCAGCGCCATCGCCCTGGCCATTTCCGCCCAGGCCTTCGCAGGTACCGTGACCACCGACGGCACCGACATCGTTATCAAGACCAAGGGCGGCCTGGAAGTCGGCACCACCGACAAGGCGTTCAGCTTCAAGCTCGGCGGCCGTCTGCAAGCCGACTACGGCCGCTTCGATGGCCTGTACACCCGCAACGGCGACACCGGTGACGCGGCCTACTTCCGTCGTGCTTACCTGGAACTGTCCGGCGTGGCCTACACCGACTGGGCCTATGCCGTGGCCTACGACTTCTCCGAGAACTCCGGCAACAGCAGCGGCGCGCCCAGCAGCGGCAACTTCGACGAAGCCTCGATCAGCTACACCGGCTTCAACCCGATCACCATCCGCTTCGGTCGCTTCGACCCGGACTTCGGCCTGGAGAAAGCCACCAGCTCCAAGTGGGTGACCGCGCTTGAGCGCAGCGCCATGAACGAAGTGATCGACTGGGCCAACACCCACCAGGACGGCATGGGCATCCAGTTGCAGGCGCTGATCAGCAACTACGCCTACGTGTCCACCAGCCTGAGCAGCAAGGACGCCAACGACGACGAAGGCGACAGCGTCAAGCAGTTCAACGCCCGCGCCGTATTCGCGCCGATGGCCGAAGCCGGCAACGTGCTGCACTTCGGTGCCAACTTCGCCCGCCGCAACCTGGACGACGTGGCCGGTGCCGACGTTCGCTACCGCTCCCGCCTGGGCATGCGCGGTGTAGACACCAACGGCGGCAACGCCTCCGGCAACCTGGGCAACCGTGCTGTGCTGGCCGGTACCAACTCCGCCACTTCCTTCTGGGATGACGACTCCGCCTACGGCCTGGAAGCCGCCTACGCAACCGGCCCGTTCTCCCTGCAGGGCGAATGGATGAAGCGTGAGACCAAATCCGCCGGCACCCAGTCCGACCTCGAAGCCTCCGGCTTCTACGTCCAGGCTGCCTACACCCTCACTGGCGAGGCTCGCGGCTACAAGATGGGCAAGTTCGACTCCATCAAACCGACCAACAAGCAGACCGGCGCCTGGGAAGTCTATTACCGCTACGACAGCATCTCGGCTGACAACGATGTCGCCGTCGCTGCCGCCGCCAACCAGACCTACCTGCGTGATGCCCAGGACACCAAGGCCAAGGTGCACAACCTCGGTGTGAACTGGTACGCCAACGAAGCGGTGAAGATCAGCGGCATGTACACCAAGGCCAAGACTGACCACTTCACCAACCGCAATGGCGACGACAGCGGCGACGGCTTCGTCATCCGCGCGCAATACGTGTTCTAAGCAACTCCGTTCATCCGCTCCTTCTTGGGCCCCGCTTCGGCGGGGCTTTTTTATGGCGCGGATTTTCGCGGTCGGACCCGCGTGCGCGATGCCTTGTGGGAGCGGCTTCAGCCGCGAGGCTTCACCCGCTCTGCACCAGGGGCGTCGGCAATTTCTCCACGGCGGACTTTTTTTCGACTGCGCCCCGCGCCAGACTGCTCGCCATGCCTATCCAGACCCTCACCCGACTCTCCGACCTGGCGCCCGAGCACTGGGACGCCCTGCTGCCCGATGACCAGCCCTTCCTGCGCCATGCCTTCCTCTCGACCCTGGAGGACAGCGGCAGTGTGGGGGGACAGTCCGGCTGGTACCCGGCGCACCGGCTGCTGCTGGACGACCAGGGCCTCCTGCGCGCGGCGATGCCGGCCTATGTGAAGGTGCACTCCTACGGTGAGTACGTGTTCGACTGGTCCTGGGCCGATGCCTGCCAGCGTGCCGGGATCGGCTACTACCCCAAGCTGCTGGGGGCCGTGCCGTTCTCCCCGGTGGGCGGCGCGCGGTTGCTGGCGGTGGACGCCGGCGCGGCGTCGGCGCTGCTGGAGGGGGTGACCGAAGCCCTCGACGCGGAGGACCTGTCGAGCCTGCATGTGAATTTCACCGATGCCTTCGCCGACGCGGTGCTGCGCGGGCGCGAGCACTGGCTGGAGCGCCTGGGCTGCCAGTACCACTGGCACAACCGGGGCTACCGGGACTTCCAGGACTTTCTCGATGCCTTCGCCTCGCGCAAGCGCAAGCAGGTGCGCAAGGAGCGTGAGCAGGTGGCGGGGCAGGGGATCGAGTTCCAGTGGCGCGAGGGGCACGAGCTGCTGGAGGCGGACTGGGACTTCGTCTATGCCTGCTACGCCAATACCTATGCGGTGCGCGGGCAGACGCCCTACCTGACGCGCGCCTTCTTCAGCCT
Organism: Pseudomonas sp. SLBN-26; assembly: GCF_006715895.1. NCBI lineage: Bacteria > Pseudomonadati > Pseudomonadota > Gammaproteobacteria > Pseudomonadales > Pseudomonadaceae > Pseudomonas > Pseudomonas sp. SLBN-26. The sequence continues at coordinate 2,746,147 of NZ_VFOB01000001.1, read as the reverse complement.
GCTGGCCGAGCGCATGCCCCAGGCCATTCGCGTGGTGTTCGCGGTGCAGGCAGGCCGGCCGGTGGCCATGGCGTTCTCGCTGGTGGATGGCAGCGCCCTGTACGGGCGTTACTGGGGCTGCCTGGCGGAGTTCGACCGCCTGCATTTCGAGACCTGTTTCTACCAGGGCATCGAGTGGGCGATCCGCGCCGGGCTGTCGCGTTTCGACGCCGGCGCCCAGGGCGAACACAAGCTGATCCGGGGCTTCGAGCCGGTCGTGACTCGCTCCTGGCACCTGCTGCGCCACCCCGGCTTGCGCGCGGCAGTGGCGGACTTCCTGGCCCAGGAACGCCCCGCGATCCTCCGTTATGCCGAGGAGGCGCGGGGCCTGTTGCCCTATCGCCGGGGCTGAGCCTCAGCCGTTGCTGAGGGTGCTGCCGCCCCATTCCAGGTAGCGCATCTTGTGCACGTCGCCCTGGCTGTCCTCGTACACCATCACCACCGGCACCACGCCGGCACGGCTGCTGTTGTCGGTGCGGTAGAGCACTTTCTTCACGTCGACCTGCATCCCGTAGTGGTACTCCTCCACGGGGAGGCCGGCGCCGGGGTCGCGGCTTTCGGCGGCGAACACGGTGGGGGCGAGGCTGGAGAGAACGGCGGTGACGGCGGCTGCGATTTTCATGACGGTCTTTCCTCGATCAGTGGGTGGCGCTCCGACCGGAGCCCGGGGCCTGTGGCGCGGCTTCGGTGGGTGCCGGGAACGGGGTCTATATGACCACCGCCCCTTTCATCGCGGAAATTGATGGTTCTTCTAGTCGAGATCATCGGGATTGATAGCCGACGTGATTCCCGGGTGACCGCCGTGCGCGGTAATGGTGGATGGAAAGAGCGCGATCCACCGTTGCGGTGTGGCCGATGTGGCGGGTGGGTTCCTCAAAACCGTTGCATTGATCGTCGCGATGCGCTTCGTGGCCTCAGCACATCCTACGGGCTGAGCCTGTGGCTGTTGCAGCATGGCCGATGTGTCGGTGGGCTCAGACCGTTGCGGTGCGGCCTGATGCGCTTCGTGGCCTCAGCGCATCCTACGGGCCGTACCTGTGGCCGTAGGATGGGCTGAGCTGTGCGAAGCCCATGGTGTTGGGAGGGTTGAGGATCTAGTCGACGCCGACGAAGCCACCGGTCTGGTGGCGCCACAGGCGAGCGTAGAGGCCGCCCTGGGCGAGCAGCTCGGCGTGGCTGCCGCTTTCCACCACGCGGCCCTGGTCGAGGACCACCAGGCGGTCCATGCGGGCGATGGTGGAGAGGCGGTGGGCGATGGCGATCACCGTCTTGCCGCGCATCAGGCTCTCCAGGCTTTCCTGGATAGCCGCTTCCACTTCCGAATCCAGCGCCGAGGTGGCCTCGTCGAGGATCAGCAGTGGTGCGTCCTTGAGCAGCACGCGGGCGATGGCGATGCGCTGGCGCTGGCCGCCGGAGAGCTTCACGCCGCGCTCGCCGACGTGGGCGTCCAGGCCGTGGCGGCCTTCGGCGTCGCTGAGCTGGGGGATGAAGCCGTCGGCGCGGGCCTTGCTCACCGCGTCCCAGAGCGCCGCATCGTCCGCGTCCGGGCGGCCGTAGAGCAGGTTCTCGCGGATGGAGCGGTGCAGCAGCGAGGTGTCCTGGGTGACCATGCCGATCTGCGCGCGCAGGCTGTCCTGGGTCACCTGGGCGATGTCCTGGCCATCGATGAGGATGCGCCCGCCTTCCAGGTCGTAGAGGCGCAGCAGCAGGTTCACCAGGGTCGACTTGCCGGCGCCGGAAGGGCCCACCAGGCCGATCTTCTCGCCGGGGCGCACGTGCAGGTCCAGGTGCTCGATCACCCCGCTGCCCTTGCCGTAGTGGAAGCGCACCGCCTCGAAGCGCACCTCGCCACGTTGCACCTGCAGGGGCTGGGCGTCGGGGGTGTCCACCACCTGGCGCGGCACGGCGATGGTCTGGATGCCGTCCTGCACCTGGCCGATGTTGTCGAAGATGCCGTTGACCACCCACATGATCCAGCCGGACATGTTGATGATGCGGATCACCAGCCCGGTGGCCAGGGCGATGGCGCCGGCGCTGATCAGGCCCTGGTTCCACAGCCACAGGGCGAGGCCGCAGGTGCTGACCACCAGGGCGCCGCCGAGCAGGGTGACGACGGTGTCCATGATGGTGACCACCCGCGCGGCCAGCTGGCTGCGCCAGGTCTGCTCGTCCAGCGCTTCGCGGGCGTAGCCCTCTTCGTCACGGGTGTGGGCGAACAGCTTGAGGGTGGTGATGTTGGTGTAGCCGTCGACGATGCGCCCCATCAGCCGCGAGCGGGCATCGGAGGACTCCACCGAGCGCTGCTTGACCCGCGGCACGAACCAGGCGATGGCGATGACGTAGGCGATGATCCAGGCCACCAGCGGCAGCATCAGCCGCCAGTCGGCCTCGGCGAACAGCACCAGGGAGCTGACGGCGTAGATCAGCACGTGCCAGAGGGCATCCACCGCCTGCACGGCGGAGTCCCGCAGGGAGTTGCCAGTCTGCATGATGCGCTGGGCGATGCGGCCGGCGAAGTCGTTCTGGAAGAAGCCGAGGCTCTGCTTGAGCACGTAGCGGTGGTTCTGCCAGCGGATCAGGTTGGTCAGGCTGGGGTTGATGCTCTGGTGCACCAGCAGGTCGTGCAGGGCGTTGAACAGCGGGCGCAGCAGCAGCGTCACCACCGCCATCCACAGCAGCTCGTGGCCGTGGGCGCTGAACAGTTCGCCGGCCGGGGTGGACTGCGCCAGGTCGACGATGCGTCCGAGGAAGCTGAACATCGCCACTTCGATCAGCGCCACGATCAGCCCCACCACCAGCAGGGCGGCGAACACCGGCCAGACCTGGCGCAGGTAGTGCAGGTAGAAGCGCAGCACGCTGCGTGGCGGGGTGTCGTCAGGGGCCGGTCGGAAGACGTCGATCAGGCGTTCGAAGCGGCGGAACATGGCGGGACCTCGACGAGGAACGGGGCCGGCTCCAGGGAGCCGGCCCCGTGTGCAGCGGCCCGCCGAGGCGGGCCGCGAGGGTCAGGAGCGCTTGGCGGAGAGGATCACCACCGGCTGCACAGGCACGTCCTGGTGCATGCCACGGCGACCGGTGGGGACGTTGGCGATCTGGTCGACCACGTCCATGCCGCGCACCACCTTGCCGAACACCGCGTAGCCGAAGCCCCGGGCACCGTGGTCCAGCGCGGCGTTGTCGCGGTGGTTGATGAAGAACTGGCTGGTGGCCGAGTCGGTGGCCTGGGTGCGGGCCATGGCGATGGTGCCGCGCACGTTGTGCAGGCCGTTGTCGGCTTCGTTCTTGATCGGCGGGTTGGTGGACTTGTCCTGCATGTCGGCGGTCATGCCGCCGCCCTGGATCATGAAGCCGGGGATGACCCGGTGGAACACGGTGCCGTTGTAGAAGCCCGCGTCCACGTAGGCGAGGAAGTTCTTCACGGTGATCGGCGCCTTGGCTTCGTCCAGCTCCAGCTCGATCTCCCCGGCGGAGGTGTTGAGGGTGACGTGGGGGTTGCCGGCGGCCAGCAGGTGGGAGGCGAACAGCAGGGTGCAGGCCGCGAGGGCGAGTTTCTTCAGCATGTGGGGCGTTCCTTGTTGTGCTCGACCTCGTGGAGGAAGCCGAGGAGGGTGGTGTTGAAGCGTTGCGGTTGATCCAGCGGGGTGGCATGGCGGGATTGCTCGATCACCACCAGGCGGGCATCGGGCAATTCGCGGACGTAGGCCTCCTTTTGCGCCACCGGGGTGTAGTCCCGGTCGGCCGTCACCACCAGCGTAGGACAGGTGATGCGGGCCAGGCGTTCCCGCACGCCCCAGCCGATGATGGCGTCGAGGGCGGCGAGGTAGGCGCGCTTGTCGTTGCGCGGCCAGCGTTCTTCCACCTTGGCGCGCAGCTCGGCCTGCTCCGGCAGCGGGAACAGCAGGCGGCCCAGGGCCTTGGCGATGGTGTCCAGCCCCAGCAGGCGCGAGAGGGTCCAGCGCTTGGCCACTTCCAGGTAGTCGCGCGGGCTGCGGGGTTTCACTTCCGGTGCGCTGTTGACGATGGTCAGGCTGCGCAGCAGTTCGGGGCGGTCGACGCCGAGCTGGAAGCCGATCATCCCGCCCATGCTGATGCCTACCAGGTGCACCGGGGCCAGGCCCAGGTGCTCGATCAGTGCGGCGGCGTCGGCGGCGAAGCCGGCGATGCTGTAGCGCTCGCGGGGCTTGTCCGACTGGCCGTGGCCGCGCACGTCCATCAGCACCACCTGGTGGCGGGCGCTGAGGGCGGGGAGCTGGTACTCCCAGTCCAGGGTGCTGGAGCCGAGGCCGTGCACCAGCAGCACCGGGGTGCCCTGGCCGTGGATTTCGTAGTGCAGGCGACAGCCGTGATGGTCGAACCAGGGCATGGCGGGCTCCTCAGGCGCTGGGCATCGGCGCGGCGAAAGGGGCGTTGAGGGGCGTCGAGTCGAAGGTCTTGATCAGCTCGACGAGGATCTGCGAGGCCGGTCCCAGGGCCTTCTCCTTGCTCGCGTAGAGGAAGAAGTTCGGGTGCCGGGTGGCGCCCTGGTCCAGCGGCAACGGCTTGAGCAGGCCGTCGGCCAGCTCCCGTTCGATGATGTGGCGCGGCAGCCAGGCGAAGCCCAGGCCGTTGCTGACGAAGTTGGCGGCGGTGGGCAGGCTGCCCACCGTCCAGCGCTGTTCGGCGCCCAGCCAGCCGACGTCGCGGGGCTGGGTGCGGCCGGAGTCGCGGATCACCACCTGCAGCTGGCTTTCCAGGTCCTGGAAGCTGAGGGTGCGGTTGAGCCGATGCAGCGGGTGGTCGGGGTGGGCCACGGCGACGAACTCCACGTTGCACAGTTCGGTACCCAGGTAGCCGGCCACGGTGAGGCTGGTGATGGCCAGGTCGGCGGTACCCTCCAGCAGCACCTCCTCCACGCCGGACAGCACCTCCTCGCGCAGGCGCACCCGGCAGCCTCGGCTCTGCGGCATGAACGCGGCCAGTGCGCGCAGCAGGCGGGCGGTGGGGTAGGCGGCGTCGACCACCAGGCGCACCTCGGCCTCCCAGCCCTGTTCCATGTGGTGGGCCAGTTCCTCCAGCTGGCTGGCGGCCTTGACCAGGTGGCGGGAGCGGCGCAGCAGCACCTCGCCGGCTTCGGTGAGCACCGCCTTGCGCCCGTCGATGCGCAGCAGCGGCACGCCGAGCTGTTCCTGCATGCGCGCGATGGTGTAGCTCACCGAGGACTGGGAGCGGTGGGTGGCCTCCGCCGCCTGGGCGAAGCCGCCGTGGTCCACCACGGCCTGCAGGGTTCTCCATTGGTCCAGGGTGACCCGGGGCGCTTTCATGGCTGGCTCCTCACGTTGACCGGCGCCGATGACCTGGATCGGCGCTCTCCTGTAATCTGGCGGCCCACCGCAGCGGAGACCCCCGATGAAAACAACAATGCTCTGTACCCTGCTGGCCTGCCTGCCCGGCGTCGCCCTGGCCTACCCCATCGAGGTGGAGAAGCAGTACAACGGTGCCGAGATTTCCTACCAGACCAATGACATCGACCACAACATGGGCGCCATCACCGTCTACAACCTGGGCGGGACCCGCGCCGAATGCACCGCGCGCTTCGTCAACGGCCCGGAAACCCCTCGGGTGCGCCGCTCGGTGATCGCACCGGGGGAGAGCGTCTCGCTGACCGCCAAGTTCAACCGCAGCATCATCCGCCTGCGCGTCGGGCTGACCTGCAAGCCGGTTTGATTGCGCCGCCTCCTGGTCGATCAGGAGGCCTTTATAAATTAAAAACATCGATATTTAGTAGCGGATTTTTTCGCTTTTTTATCGAATTGTGTCCTCCTAAGCTGCGCTCCATCGAATCGCAACCGTTCTTGATGGAGCAGCCAGCATGTCCCGTGTCCTCATCGTCGAAAGCAGTGCCCGCCAACAGGGTTCCATCTCCCGCCAACTGACCGCCGAGTTCATCGCCCAATGGAAGGCCGCCCACCCGGCCGACGAGGTGGTGGTGCGCGACCTGGCCCAGGAAAGCGTGCCGCACCTGGACAGCGACCTGCTGGGCGGCTGGATGAAGCCGGCTGACCAGCAGAACGACGCCGAGCGCGCGGCCCTGGCCCGCTCCAACCGACTCACCGAGGAACTGCTGGCGGCCGATGTGCTGGTGCTGGCAGCGCCGATGTACAACTTCGGCATCCCCAGCACCCTCAAGGCCTGGCTGGACCACGTGCTGCGCGCCGGGGTGACCTTCAAGTACACCGAGACCGGCCCCCAGGGCCTGCTCAGCGGCAAGCGCGCCTTCGTCCTCACCGCCCGTGGCGGCGTGTACGCCGGTGGCCCGCTGGACCACCAGGAGCCCTACCTGCGTCAGGCGCTGGCGTTCATCGGCATCCATGACGTCACCTTCATCCATGCCGAGGGCCTGAACATGGGCGCCGAGTTCCAGGAGAAGGGCATCGCCCAGGCCCGTGCGCAACTGGTCAAGGTTGCCTGACCGGCTTCACCCGATTGCTCCGTGCGTGATCCCGACGCACACACTCCGCCCGGCCCATGGCCGGGCTTTTTTATGGGCGCTCGCTTCTCGTTGGAGCGCGCTCTGCTCGCGAAGCCGGTGAGGTGAGAGTCGGTGGGCGTAGGGTGGGCTTCAGCCCACCGCTCTGCTTCGGCCGACTGGATTACCGAAGCGGGAGTTTGGTAGGCAGGTGCCGCTTTCAGGCCCGTGGATGCCGGGTTGGTCCCAGCGGGTCCGCACGTGCGTGGGTAAGCTTCCTCTGCTGGTGACGAGCGGGTATTTTCGCCGGCTGCAATCAGAGGCCTGCCATGTCTTCTTCGTTCTTCTACCCAGCCGTCACGGTGTGCCGGTGAGGCTGTCCGGGCGCGGTGTCGCCCTGTCCCTGGTGGCGTCGGTGCTGTTTGCGCTGATGCCGGGCTACGTGCGCGAGCTGGCGCCGCTGGATGGTGTGCAGGTGTTCGCCCAGCGCGTGCTCTGGTCGATTCCGGCGGTGTTGCTGCTGGTGGCGCTGAGTCGCCAGTGGGCCACCCTTGGCGGGGTGCTCGTGCGGTTGCGGCGCGAGCCGCTGTTGCTGGCGGCGCTGCCGCTGGCGGCGTTGCTGATCGGCCTGCAGTGGGGGCTGTTCCTCTGGGCGCCGTTGCAGGGGCGGATGCTGGAGGTGTCGCTGGGCTACTTCCTGCTGCCGCTGGCGATGGTGGTGTGCGGCCGGCTGTTCTACAACGAGCGCCTGCGTCCGCTGCAACTGCTGGCGGTGATCTGCGCGCTGGCCGGGGTGCTCCACGAGTTGTGGATGACCCGCGCCTTCTCCTGGCTGACGCTGGTCACGGCGTTGGGCTACCCGCCGTATTTCATGCTGCGCCGCTGGATGCGCCTGGATGCGCTGTCCGGTTTCATCCTCGAAATGCTGGTGCTGGCCCCCCTGGCGGCCTGGCTGATCATCGCCCACGGCCCCGAGGGCGCGTTCGCCCAGTCCCCGGCGCTGTGGTGGCTGATTCCCGGGCTGGGCGTGCTGGGCACCCTGGCCTTTGCGGCGATGATGGCTTCCAGCCGGCTGCTGCCGCTGGGGCTGTTCGGCATCCTCAGCTACGTGGAGCCGGTGCTGCTGTTCGCGGTGGCGGTGGTGTTCCTCGGCGAGGCGTTCGACCCGGCGCAGCTGTGGACCTACCTGCCCATCTGGCTGGCGGTGCTGCTGATCGGCTGGGACAGCGCCCAGCTGCTGCGGCGCCAGGCGCGCCAGCTGGGCGTGTGAGGCGCAGCCTTCAGGCGAAGGCGGGGTGAGCGGCCAGGGCCGGCAGGACCTGTTCCCGCAGCAGTGGGGCCAGGGTGTCCGGCAGCGGTTGGCCGGGGGCCAGCCAGGCCAGTTCCTCCAGCTCGGCGGCGGGTGCCACCGGCTGCTCCAGGCGTGCGACGAAGACCTGGGCCTCGACCCAGGTGTCCGGCTCGTTGGCCGCTGCCGCGCGGAATGACCCCAGCGGGCTCAGGGCCTCGGCCGGCAGGCTCAGTTCCAGCTCTTCCTGCAGTTCACGGCGCAGCGCCTCGTGCGCGCTCTCGCCGGGCTCGCGCTTGCCGCCGGGAAGCATGAAGGCCCGAGTGTTGCGCTTGCGCACCAGCAGCAGGCGGTTGTCGGCGTCGATCAGGCAGGCGGCGGCGATGTCGAGGGTGGTCATGGGGCAGGGGCTTCCGGTAGCAGTCGGTAATGCAGCTGCACCACGCCGGTGGCGAAGCTGCGTTGTTCGTGCAGTTGCAGGCGCCGTTCGAGGCCGGTGGCGAACATCGGGATACCCGCACCGAGCAGGTGGGGGATCACGCTGACGATCAGCTCGTCCAGCAGGCCGGCAGCGTAGCAGGTGCCCGCGAGGGACCCGCCACCTACCAGCCAGACCCGCTTGCAGCCGGCCTCGGCCAGCTCCGCCAGGGCCTCCTGGGGCGTGCTGTGGCGGATCTTCACCTGGGGGCCGGCGGGTTGCAGGTCGGCGCGGGTGAGCACGGTACAGGGCTTGCCGGGGTAGGGCCAGTCGCCGCCCATCGCCAGCACGGTCTCGTAGGTCCCCCGGCCCATCAGCAGACCGTCGATGCTTTCGTAGAAGGCGTGGTAGCCGTGGTCGTCGCCGGAGCGCTCGATGGGTTCGAGCCAGTCCACCCGGCCGTCGGGGCGGGCGATGTAGCCGTCGAGGCTGGTGGCGACGTAATAGATGAGCGAAGCAGTCATGGGGGCTTTCCGCAGAGGGGATCGGGGGCGTCAGGGTTTGGAGTGGGCCGGTCGGGCGCGAGTTCAGTCGTGCGCAGGGGCCGGCGAAGGGATCGCGGGCGTTCGGGCGCGACACAAGGTAACCTACGCAGCTGTTTTCCAGGCTTCCGATCGAGGTGGTACCCGTGTTCTCCCAATTCGCCCTGCACGAACGTCTGCTCAAGGCTGTCGCCGAACTGAAATTCGTCGAACCGACGCCCGTGCAGCAGGCGGCGATTCCCCCGGCGCTGGAAGGGCGCGACCTGCGCGTCACCGCGCGCACCGGCAGCGGCAAGACGGCGGCCTTCGTGCTACCCCTGCTGAACCGCCTGATCGGTGAAGCCAAGCCCCGCGAGCGCATCCGTTCGCTGATCCTGCTGCCGACCCGGGAGCTGGCCCAGCAGACCCTGAAGGAAGTGGAGCGCTTCTCGCAGTTCACCTTCATCAAGTCCGGCCTGGTGACCGGCGGCGAGGACTTCAAGGTCCAGGCCGCCATGCTGCGCAAGCTGCCGGACGTGCTGGTGAGCACCCCCGGCCGCCTGATCGAGCACCTCAACTCCGGCACCGTGAGCCTCAAGGAGGTGGAAGTGCTGGTGCTGGACGAGGCCGACCGCATGCTGGACATGGGCTTCGCCGAGGACATGCAGCGCATCACCGCCGAATGCGCCAACCGCCAGCAGACCCTGCTGTTCTCCGCCACCACCGGCGGCGCGGCCCTGCGCGAGGTGTCCGCCCAGGTCCTGAAGGACCCGCTGCACCTGCGCCTGAACGGCATCGAGCAGCTTAACGAGTCGACCCGCCAGCAAGTCATCACCGCCGACGACGTGGACCACAAGGAAGCCCTGGCGCGCTGGCTGCTGGCCAACGAGACCTACCAGAAGGCCATCGTCTTCACCAACACCCGTGCCCAGGCCGACCGTTTCTACGGCCACCTGGTGGCGGCCGGCTACAAGGCCTTCGTGCTGCACGGCGACAAGGACCAGAAGGACCGCAAGCTGGCCATCGACCGCGTGCGCGAGGGCGGTACCAAGGTGCTGGTGGCCACCGACGTGGCGGCCCGTGGTCTGGACATCGAAGGCATGGACCTGGTGATCAACTTCGACATGCCGCGCTCCGGCGACGAGTACGTGCACCGCGTCGGCCGCACCGGCCGTGCCGGCGGCGAGGGCCTGGCCGTCTCGCTGATCTGCCACAACGACTGGAACCTGATGTCCAGCGTCGAGCGCTACCTCAAGCAGAGCTTCGAGCGCCGCGTGATCAAGGAGCTGAAAGGCACCTACAACGGGCCGAAGAAGGTCAAGGCCTCGGGCAAGGCAGTCGGTACCAAGAAGAAAAAGACCGACAAGAAGAGCACCGGCAAGGCGTCCGCCAAGCCCGCCGCCAAGCGCAAGCCGTCCAGCCCGCGCCGCGAGCAGCCGCAGGTGGTGAGCAGCGACGGCCTGGCACCGCTCAAGCGCCGCAAGCCGGCGGCTGAGTGACCCTCCCTTCGGGCTGGCAGCTGCTGGCCCTCGTCTACCTGGTCATGAGCCTGGTCTGCTTCGTCGCCTACTGGTACGACAAGCGCCAGGCCGTGGCCGGCATGCGGCGCATCCCCGAGGCGCGCCTGCACCTCTTCGAGCTTCTCGGCGGCTGGCCCGGCGGCCTGCTGGCCCAGCGGCTGATCCGCCACAAGAACCGCAAGCTGCCCTACCAGTTGCGCTTCTGGTTCATCGTCCTGCTGCACCTCGGGGCTTTCGGCGCCTGGGTCGCGTGGCGCTGGCACTGAAGTGGACGCAGGCGCGATGGTGCGTGTCGGTTACGGTCATGGCGGTGTCATGGTCCTCTGCTAGGGTCCAGGGGCCCGGGGCGCCTGATGCGCCTCGCCCACCCCGAGGGAACCTACGCGATGACATTGACCCGGACGCTTCTCGCCGCCGCCCTGTGCCTTGGCCTGGCCGGCCCCGCCGCAGCCGCCACCGAACTCGCCCACTGGCCGGCGCCCGCCGCCAAGCAGCTGGACGCGCTGATCGCCGCCAACGCCAACAAGGGCGCCTACGCGGTGTTCGACATGGACAACACCAGCTACCGCTACGACCTGGAGGAGTCCCTGCTGCCCTTCCTGGAAATGAAGGGCGTGCTGACCCGCGAGAAGCTCGACCCGTCGCTCAAGCTCATCCCGTTCAAGGACGTCAACGGCCACAAGGAAAGCCTCAACAGCTACTACTACCGCCTCTGCGAAGTGGACGACCTGGTCTGCTACCCCTGGGTGGCCCAGGTGTTCTCCGGCTTCACCCTGCGCGAGCTGAAGGGCTACGTGGATGAGCTGATGGCCTACGGCAAGCCGATCCCCAGCACCTACTACGAGGGGGATGAGGTCAAGACCATCGAGATCAACCCGCCCAAGCCCTTCACCGGGCAGAAGGAGCTGATGAACAAGCTCCGGGAGAACGGCATCGAGGTGTACATCATGACCGCCGCCCTGGAAGAGCTGGTGCGCATGGTCGCCGCCGATCCCAAGTACGGCTACAACGTGAAGCCCGAGAACGTCATCGGCGTCACCACCCTGCTCAAGGACCGCAAGACCGGCGCCCTGACCACCGCGCGCAAGCAGATCAAGGACGGCCACTACGACGAGAAGGCCAACCTCGACCTGGAAGTCACCCCCTACCTGTGGACCCCGGCCACCTGGATGGCGGGCAAGCAGGCGGCCATCCTCACCTACATCGACCAGTGGAAGAAGCCGATCCTGGTGGGCGGTGATACCCCCGAGAGCGATGGCTACATGCTGTTCCACGGCACCGACGTGGAGAAGGGCGGGCTGCGGGTGTGGGTGAACCGCAAGGCCAAGTACATGGACCAGATCACCGCCATGCAGAAGAAGAACGCCGAGTCCCAGGCCAAGCTGGGCCTGCCGGTCACCGCCGACCGCAACTGGGTGGTGGTGACGCCGGAGGAGATCCAGTAACCGGCCGTCTTGCCCCCTGCGCAGCCACAGCGCCAGCGACTATTCTGCGAGGCAGTGACCAGGGGGTGGCATGGGAAAGTGGTTCATCAGCATCGTGCTGGCAGGGGTGACCCTGCTGGCACAGGGGGAAACCCTGCGGTTCGGTTTCGGCACCGAGAAGCCACCTTATGTATTCGAAGCGGAGCAACGCGGCCTGGAGGTGGAGATCATCGCTGCCGCCGCCCGTGAAGCCGGCTTCGAGCTGGAGTACCACTACCTGCCCATGGAGCGCCTGCACCTGATGCTGGCGCGCGGCGAGCTGGACGGCATTGCCCCCACCAGCGAGCTGAGCCAGGTGCAGGCGTTCTATTCCGACGTCTACCTGCAGTACCACAACTACGCCATCGCGCTGGCCGCCTCGAACCTGACCCTGTCCTCCATCGAGGATTTGGGGCAGTACTCGGTGAGCGCCTTCCAGCGTGCGCGCTTCCTGCTCGGGCCGCGCTTCCAGGCCATGGCCGAGAACAACCCGCGCTACCGCGAAGAGGCCCACCAGATCGCCCGCAACCGGTTGCTGTATGCGCGGCGCATCGATGTGGTCATCGGTGACCGGCGCATCATCAACTACCTCAACCAGGAGGTGAGGGACCAGGTGGACGTGGCCCAGCCGCTGGCCTGGTTCGATCTCTTCGAGCCCACCGACTACAAGGTGGGCTTCCTCCACGCCTACCAGCGCGACCGCTTCAACATCGGCCTGCGGCGCATCCGCGAGAGCGGCGAGTACGGCGTGATCGAGCGCAAGTACGGGCGCTACTGATTCGGTGTCTTGCGTTCGGCCTCGCTGCCGGCGCGTTCCACTTCGCGGGCCCGTCGCTCGGCGGCGGCGCATTCATCGGTGCCCGGCCGGGCGGACGTCTCGGGCTTGTCCTGGCGCAGTTCCTTGTTCACCTGGGCTGCCTGCTTCGGGTCGCTGTCGGTGGCCTGGTGCACCTCGCGGGCCAGTTGCCCACGCTGCTCGACGGCGTCGTCCACGCCGCAGGTGGCCAGGGCCGGCAGCGGTGCGGCGAGCGCCAGTGCCAGGGCGAAGAGCGGGGTACGAGGGTTCATGGTGACCTCCTGTTTCGGCACCTGAGGGGCGTGCGTCAGCGCACGCGGTCGCGGCTCCGGACCGCCAGGTCCAGGGCCTTCTGCATGTCCAGCCGTGCCGAGCGGCCGACATCCGGGTCATCGAGCCGGTAGCGACGTTCCGAGGGCAGGATGGGGGCCGTCAGGTCCTCGGCATCCATGGGCTCGAAGTCATAGTCGCCGCCGATGGTCATGGCGCTGCGGCGCAGCAGCATGCGCAGCTGGTCCGGCTGCAGGCGCGGGTTGATCGAGAGCATGGCGGCCACCACCCCGGTGACCATGGGCGTGGCGTAGGAGGTGCCGCAGTGCACGTCGCCGCGCTGGCCGTCCTGCAGGGTGGAGGCGTGGGTGCAGGCGGCGGCGGTGATGTCCACCCGCATGTCGATGTTCGAGGTGCTGCGCTTGACCGCATAGGCCGGGTCGTCCACCGCCAGGCCTTCGCGTTCGCTGCGCTGGTGGCCGCCCACCACCAGCAACTGGTCGGTGACGAAGGAGGAGGGCAGGCGGTACTCGTCGGTGCCGGAGAAAGAGGCGCCGTTGCCCGCCGAGTTGATCACCACCACATCCGGGTGGGCCTTGCGCAGCCAGAGGAAGAACTCTTCCAGCAGTTCCTCGTAGCCGCTCATGGCGATGCCGGAGCGCACCAGCGAGTCCACCTCGTCGCCTTCCACGTTGCGTGCGCCGACCCGGTGGATGCCCCAGCTCCAGTTGAGGACCCGCACGCCGTCCTCCACCAGGTTCACCGAGGCGGCGATGTTGGCGGTGATGCCGGCATCGGCATTGCGCTCGACGATCACCTCGAAGCCCTGGCTGGCGCCGTCCAGTGCCCGCAGGAAGCCGCTGTTGCCACCGCGCCCGGCATGCGCCGCGAGGATGCCGGCCACGGTGGAGCCGTGGTTGTCCGGGCGCCGTGCGTCGCGAGCGTAGAGGCAGGTGCGCGGCCCTTCGCAGGGACCGAGGTAGTCGGCGAAGTCGGGGGCGTCGAAGTCCACCTCGCGCTCAATCACCCCGATGCGCACCGGGGTGGCCGGCACCGGGGCCTGGTGTGCGGGAATGCGCCGGGTGTAGTAGTTCACCGCGTCCATGAAGCGGTTGGCGGCCCATTCGTCCGAGTCGGGCGCCGGTTTGCTGCGCGCCGGCCCGGCTTCGGATTCTTCGCCCTTCTCGGGGGCGGATTCCTCCACCACCACGGCGTCGACGCTGGTCTCGCTGCCCAGGCGCAGCACCAGGGCATCGCGCTCGGTCAGGTCGCGGGCCGGCAGGCGCAGCTGGTAGACGTTCAGCGGCGGGATCGCGCCGACGACCTGGGCACCGTACTTGCCGGCCAGGCGCTGGGCCTCCTGGGCGCCGTCGCGGTCTTCTTCGATCAGCAGGCTCACCAGGTCGACGTAGGTGGTCAGCCCGTCCATGTTCTTCGCCACCTCATCCGGCCCGGCGGCCAGCACGTGGCTGCGGTTGAGCGACAGCCATACCGGGTTGCTGCGCCGGCCATCGATCTCCAGCCAGACCGGCCCGCTGCGGTGTTCGCGGGCGTCCACCTGCAGGCGCAGCCGGCCCTCGGCGGGCTCCCGCTCCACGGCCAGGGTGCGCCCGCCCAGGTGCAGCACGGGGTCGGCCTTGCCCAGCCCGCGCACGCCGAGGCACCAGGTCTGCCGGGTCGGCTCCAGCAGGTCCCCGCAGCGGGCCAGCCGCTCGATGCGCAAGGGCTCCGGGCCGGCTTCGGCCAGGCCGGACAGGGCCAGCAGCACGGGAGCGAGGCAGGCGGGACGAAGGGGCATCGGCGGTTCTCCTGGATCGGGCCTTGTGCAGTTCCGACTGCCCCCGGGCGGCTTTCGTTCAGGTGACCGTCCGCCTCGTCGGTCGAACCGCCCGGGCGTCGTCCGGTCGCAAGGAAGAGGACCACCACAGGAGTCATCGCCATGAACGAGCACTACGACTGGGAACTGATCGAACGCCTGCTGCACGAGGCGCAGAACGGCGCCAACCGACCCTTCGCCCCGCGCGAGTACGCCGCGCAACTGGCCGAGGAACGCCTGGCCAGCGGTCGCGACCCTGGCGGCAACCTGGATGCGCTGAAGATGCGCGCCGCGGACTACGAGGCTCTGCTGCTGGAGGGCGGCTACCTGGAACACCGCCCGGAAGCGGAGGGTGGCAACGGCGAGAATTTCATGCTGGGCGCGCGTGGCGTGCGCCTGCTGGAGATCCTCGGCAGCAGCCTGCCGGCGCATCTGCAGGTGCGCGAGCAACTGACCGAGCGCGGCAGTGCGGCGCTGGTGCCGGAGGTGTTCGACACCCTGGCCGACCAGGCGGCCAGGGCCTGAGCCTCAGTAGTTCGGCGGGGTCTCCGGTAGCACCTCGGGATCGGGGATGTAGGGCATGGCCCAGGGGTCGAGGTTGCGCCCCTGGTGGGTCAGGTCCAGCCGAACCTGTTCCAGCACGCCGGCCAGGCGCACCGGGTCGGCGTACTGGGTGCTGCGGACGTGGCTGATCTCCAGCACCTTGCCGCCGTGGAGGTCGGTCACGGTGAAGCTGAAGCTGTCGTCCTCGTCATGGGCCCGGGCCTGGCAGCCATAGGGCAGGAAGGCCTGGGTGGCCAGGCGCATGGCGGTGTCGCGGGTGATCGGCGTGGTCATGGCGGGCTCCTCGTGGATGGGGTCGCAGAGGGTGGACCACCGGCCCTGTGGCACGGGTTCCCATGGCCCGACGAGGGGCAGCGACCGATTTGGTGAGTCGCCTGTCCTGCCTGGACAGTGCCCCGGCGTTCCTTCGATTGTTACCCTTGCGTGACGAGCGCCCCGGCAAGAGGGCGCCCCAGACACGGAGATGCAATGAAACGCCTGCTGCTCGCCCTCTGCGGCCTGATCGCCTGTTCGCCGGCCACCCTGCTGGCCTGGTCCAACCATTCCCTCGGCACCTGGCTGGCGCTGGCCGACCTGCCCGAGCTGCGCCAGGCCGAGCCGGTGCAGGTGGAGCGCCTGGAGGACTTTCTCGCAGCCGAGGCGGTGGCCCTGCAGCAGGTACTGGACGAGCAGGAGGCGCGTGCCCGCGAGGAGCTGCCGGACTACCCGGCCCGGCCGGACAGCCTGCGCTGGACTGCCGATGGCAGCGGCGACCGGCGTCGTGCCTTCCTCATGGCGCTGCGGGTCAGCCCGGAAATCCGCCTGGCGTATTTCGTCCAGGCGCTGCCGGGGCTGGAGCTGCCGGCGGCCAAGGTGCTGCCGGCCCAGGACGTGCTGGTGTTCCGCAAGCTGAGCCTGTGGAACGAATGGCGCTTCCTGGCCGTGGAGCCGGGGGAGCGGGTGAGTCCCCGCGCGGTGCTCGCCAGCGCGGCGGACGAGCCGGACTACGGGCACGACATCAACCTCTTCTCGGACAACCCCGGCGAGGTTGGCGCGCTCTACGGCTTCGGCCCCCAGCCCTTCGGTGATGCGCGTTTCGAATACTCGTCACAGGCGCCGTTCCACATCGGCTACTACCACGAGTCGGCGGTCATCTATCAGGCCGCGCCGTTCCTCGCCCGCACCTACCCGGAGCTGCGCGTGCGCCAGTACATGGCGCTGGCGCGGCTGGCGTTCGAGAGTGGCCACTCGTACTGGGGCTATCGCTTCCTCGGCTGGGCGCTGCACTACGTGCAGGACCTGACCCAGCCCTACCACGCCAAGGCGCTGCCCGGTGAAAACACCGCCACGCTGATGTGGACGGCCATCCAGGCGGCGTTGGGCGATACCTCGGGCAAGGAGGCGGCCATCGAGCGGGTGGCGACCCGCCATACGGAAGTGGAGAAGTACCAGGCCGACTGGTTGCGCCGGCTGCTGCGCGAGGGGCGCAATGACGACCCGCTGCTCAGGGCCTATGCGGACACGTCGGACGACGAACGCTACCCGCCGTTCGGCCCCGGCTACCTGCAGGACGTGGTGGCGCAGGAGTCCTATGAGGCGGCGGACGAGTTCGACGAGCGCATCGGCCTGTGGCTGGCCGGTGCCCAGCCGGGTCAGGGCTTCAGTGCGGGCAACCAGCTCAAGCCGGCGGAGACCGATCCGGCGCTGAACGAGGTGCTGGTGAAGCTGATCCGGCATTTCGCCGGGCACACCCGCAACCTGGTGAAGACCACCCTGGACAATCCATAGGAAGGCGGGCCATTGGCCCGCCGCTTCAGAACTTCTCGCCGGGCAGCAGGTAGCGCCACTGCCCCGGCTGCAGCCGTGCTGCCGAGACGCCGCCCAGGCGCAGGCGCCGCAGGCCCAGCAGCTCCAGGCCGAGGTGCTCGCAGATCTGCCGCAGCTGGCCGGGGCGCGGGCTCTTCAGGGCGATGCGCAGGCGGTTCTCGCTCTGCCAGCTGACCTTGGCCCGGGGCAGCGGGCGGCCCTTGTGCTCGACCCCGCGTGCCACCCGCGCCAGGTGTTCGGCATCGGCTTCGCCGCGCACGTCGACGGTGTATTCCTCTTCCAGCGGGCGCTCGAAGCGCAGGGTGACGCCGTGGGCCTGGGTGAAGATCACCAGGCCGCTGGCCCGGGGTTCCAGCGGGGCCATCTGCGTCAGCCGCGAGAAGTGCTTGCGCAGGGTGCGCTCGCCGGCCTGCTCCGCCGCCAGGTTGGCCGGCACCAGCAGGGCGCGGGCGCCGTCCTCATCCACGCCGGCGGGTTTGTGCAGCAGCAGGGTGACCGGCGGCACCGGCGTCGGCTTGGCGTCGGGGTGCAGGTTGATGACTTCGTCGGTCACCCGCGCGTGGGGTTCTTCCACCACCTGGCCGGCGACGCTGACCCAGCCGTTCTCGATGTACAGCTCGGCGTCGCGGCGCGAGCAGGGCAGCAGCTCGGCGAGGCGCTTGGAGAGGCGGATGGGGTCGGTCATGGTGCGGGCTCCTGTGGCGGGGCCCGCATTGTCCCCGGTGCGCGGTCAGCGCACCAGGGTTTCCGGCTCGGCGTCGACCGGTAACAGCTCGGGCAGGGCCTCGGACTCGGCTTCCCCGGTGCTCTCCAGGTCGCTGTCGACCGTCTCCGGATGGCGGGCGAACAGGTTGAGCACCCGGGCGATGCCCTTGCGCTCGGGGGCGGTCCCGGCCACCTGGCTGGCAGCCTCCGGCGCGGCAGGGAGATTAGGCAGCGGCTGGGTGACCACCTTGAAGTTGCTGATCTCGATGGTGCCGCGCCCTTCGGCCAGCAGGTGGAAGGAGAACGCCTTGCGTGCCTCGGGGTTGTCGAAGGCGAAGTGCAGGGTTACCGGCTTGCCGCGCTTGAGCAGCGGGAACTCGGGAAGGGCCAGGGCCACGTCGCGCTCGAACTCCTTGGTCTTGAGCTGCAGGCGGGCGCCCTTGGCGTCCATGGCGTGGACCTTGATGGTCAGCTCCACCTCGGTGCGGGTGTTCTTCGGCAGCTCCAGGTACTGGGCGCCGATCAGGTTGTCGGCCCAGTCGTCCTTCACCTGCTGCTTCAGGCGGATGCGCTCGCGAGTGGCGAACTGGTATTCCTGGCCCACCTGGCCGCCGACCAGGGACTGGTCCAGCAGGGTGCCACGGGTGGCCACCTGACGGGCTTCGCGGCCGCTGAAACGGCCTTCGAAGCGGGCCTGGTCGGCGATGAAGCCTTCACTGCGGTAGCGCCGGCAGACCTGCTGGAAGTCGCACTCGACGAAGTGCTCCTTGCCGTCGTGGTAGCGCAGCATGCCGTTGGTGTAGGAGATCATCTCGCGGCCCTGCTCGTAGTCGCGGAACAGCGAGCGGCCGGCCAGGCTCAGCGGGACGCGGTAGCCGAAGTAGTCGAGCACCGAGGCGGTCAGGTCGACGTGGCCGTAGACGCCCCCCTTGATCGGCGGCAGGGCGGCCTGCTCGGGGGCCAGCACCAGGTTGAAGCCCCAGGCGGAGGCCAGGCGCACCTGGTCGATGCCGTGGGATTCGTCGGAGGTGATGATGACCAGGGTGTCCTTCAGTACGCCCTGTTTCTCCAGGCCGCTGAGGAAGGCGTCCACGGCATCGTCCAGGTAGGCGATGGCGGCGCGCTTGGCGTCCGGGTAGCGGGCCAGGTAGTCCTCCGGCGCCGAGTAGGGCTGGTGGGTGCCGACGGTGAGCAGGGTGAGCATCCACGGCTTCTTCTGCTTGCGCAGTTGCTGCACGTAGGTCTGCGCGCCCTCGAAGAAGGCCTTGTCGTCCATGCCCCAGGGGAATTCGAGGTAGGGGGTGTTGCGGAACCAGTCACGGCCCTGGGTCTTGTCGAAGCCCATGCGCGGCATGATCTTGTCCTTGGCCATGAAGCGCAGCCCGGCACCCTGCAGGAAGTGGGTGCTGAAGCCGTGCTGGTGCAGCTGGGCCGGCAGGCAGTCCTGGGCGCGGGTGGGGTTGTTCAGCAGTTCCAGGCCCTTGGGGGTGCCGGAGTCGAGCTTGCTGTAGTCACCGCAGAGCATGGCGTAGAGGCCGCGGATGGTCTGGTGGCTGTGGAGCACGTAGTCCGGCGTGGTCATGGCGCGTTCGGCCCACTGGCTCAGGCGCGGCATGGGCGATTCGGCGTAGTGGCTGTTGATGGCGGCGCGGTTGGCGGCGATATAGGCCCCCGGGATGCCTTCCAGGGTGATCACCAGCACGTTGCGCGCCTGGCCGGGGCCGGCCAGCAGCGGGGTGCCGTCGAGGTCCAGGCGGGCCAGGCCGGCGATGTCCGGCGGGCTTTCCGGCTGGTCCCCGGCGAGCCAGTCTTCCACGGCCATCTGGCCGCTGCTGAGGGCGCCGGCGAGCAGCTTGTGGGGCAGGTTGAACTGGCGCCACTGGTCCGCTTCGCTGGGGTGCAGGTACTGCAGGGTGGCGTGGCCGGCCAGCAGGGCCAGCGGCACGGCCAGCCAGGCACGGGCCGGGCGTTTGGCCGGGCGATGCCAGGCCAGCAGGGCGGCGAGGATGCCGATGGCCAGTGCGCCAGCCAGCCAGGGGTAGGTCAGCCCGCCGCCCTGGGTGGAGTGGCCGACGAACTGCGGGTCCAGCAGGTACTTGAGGTCGCTCGGCTCGGGCATGCGCCCGACTGCGCCCACCAGCTCGGCCGTCCCCAGCATGATCAGCGCCCAGAACAGCATCACCGGCAGCGCTACCCAGCGCGGGCGACCATACAGCAGGGCCACCAGGAGGCTGCCGAAGGCCAGGTCGGAACCGTAGCCGAAGCCTTCGCTCCAGCCGAGCAGTGCACGGCTGACCAACGGGATGCCAATGAACAGGACGATGAGCAGGAACAGGTGGAGGGGAGCAGACAGCCAACGGCCGATGGTGCGCACAGGAACTCCTGAGATAGGGCAGCGAGAATCCGAAAAGCGGGCGTGTGTTTCAACGCGGACACGATTCTGAAACATCATTGTGCTAGCGGCCAGTAGACAACGCCGGCAATGCGGAATTCTCCGCATCAAGGTGTTTCAGCGAAGCGGCGACGGGCGGCGTCGTGAGGCCGTCGAGCGGTGTGCGTGGCCCCGTTGCGGCGGGGGCTGTAGAATGCGCGCCCTGTCAATTCGAGGTACGCGAGATGGCCCTGATCGGTCGATTCAACAGCCTGCCGGTGGCCAAGCACACCGATTTCGGTCTCTATCTGGACGGTGGTGCGGAAGGCGAGATCCTCCTGCCCCGGCGTTATGTGCCCAAGGACCAGCCCTGCGAAGTGGGTGACTGGCTCAACGTGTTCGTCTACCTCGACAGCGAGGACCGCCTGATCGCTACCACTCAGAAACCCAAGGTCCAGGTGGGCGGTTTCGCCAGCCTGAAGGTGGTAGAGATCAACCGCATCGGCCTGTTCCTCGACTGGGGCCTGCCGAAGGACCTGCTGCTGCCGCACTCGGAAGAGAAGCGCCCGCTGCAGGTGGGCGACTACTGCGTGGTGCACGTCTACCTCGACCGCTCCCGCCGCATCACCGCCACGGCCCGGCTGGACCGCTACCTGGACACCACTCCGGCCCGCTACAGCGTGGGCCAGGAAGTGGACCTGCTGGTGGTGGAGCAGACCGACATGGGCTTCAAGGCCATCATCGAGGACCGCCACTGGGGGCTGATCCACCGCAACGAGGTGTTCAAGTTCCTGCGCAGCGGCATGCGCGAGAAGGGCTACATCCGCGAGATCCGCCCCGACGGCAAGATCGCCCTGAGCCTGCAGCCCCAGGGGCAAGCCGCATCGTCCGACCTCGCCGAGCGCATCCTCGAGCGTCTGCGCGCCGAAGGTGGCCGCCTGGCATTGAGCGACAAGAGCCCGCCGGAGGTGATCGCCCAGATGTTCAACGTCAGCAAGGGCAACTTCAAGAAGGCCATCGGCGGCCTCTACAAGCGCGGTGAGATCGTCATCCACGAGGACGGCATCGAGCTGGCGCGCCGCTGAATCGCATCGTGCATATTGCCCGGTGATTTTCGGCTGATCGGGCGAAATGCACGAAAGCGGGTTGGGCTTATTTCATCAACGCATTGATTTTATTGGGCTTTCGCTTGTCTCAAGGCTGGCACGCTGCCTGCAGGACACCCTGCCAGGAAAAATTTTGCCCCTTGGAGAGTGAAACGCTATGGGTCTCGACATCAAGCAGTTGGCCAAGGCCTTTCCCGACTACGCGCTCAGCGCCCAGCGCCGCCCCGACGGTGGCTACGTGGTGGTGCTGGAGAAGGACGACACCCGCTTCCAGCGCGTGGTGCCGGCGCTCAAGCAGCCGGCCCAGCTGGAGCTGATCATCGCCACGCTGCGCCGCGACATCGCCCTGGAGCTGGGCGAGGTGCCGCCGGTGGAGTCGTTGCGCAACCTGCACAGCACGCCGCTGCCGCGTTACTTCGGCGCCTGATTTCCATACGGCAGAACGCCGGCCTGGGGCGACCCGGGCCGGCGTTCTCGCGTCTGCGCTGGGTGGCGAAGCGGATCAGGTTTCCACGCCAGCGGGCGGCATCATGGCGTCGCCCTCCTTCGGGCGCTCGCCCTCGGCACGGGGTGGTTGTTCGGGCTGTTCGCCGGGTTGTGCCTTGAGCCATTCGCGGGTGGCCTGCTGCGCCTTGTCCACTTCCTTGTTCACCTGGTCCACGGTGTCGTTGATGGCTTCACGGGCCAGTTCCTCGGCGGCTTCGCGGGTCTTCTCGGCGAGGCGGCCGGCCGACTCCTGGGCCATGTCGCAGCCAGAAAGGGCCAGCAGCAAGCCGCTGCCGAACAGCAGGGAGGGGAGGCGGGAAAGCGTGGGCATGGTTGGGCTCCGTAGGGCTGGCCGCAGATCGGGCCGATGTCGCCCGGCATGATCAGGCACGCCGGCCCCGGCGTGAACGCCCCGGGCGCAGGGAAACTGTGAGCGGAGATGACAGGTGAAACGACCCCGGACCCCCAGCGGCGACTCTATGGGGTCCGAGGCCTGAGGCCGCCGGTCATCGGCCTCGTTGTCACTGACCCGTGCCCGTGCTCGATGGTTCCCCGGTGGTCGACGAACTGCTGTTGGGGGAGGGGGCAGGGTTCTGCTGGCGCTGACGGGCTTCGCGCTCGCGTTGCTGGCGCAGTTCCAGCTCCATGCGCTGGCGGCGCAGTTCGTAGTCGCGGTCGTAGCTGTCCTTCTTCTCGCGCTCGGCGCTTTCGCGCATCTCGTTGACCCGCACATCGCGGTCGCTGGCGGCGCTATCGCCGACCACGGTGACGCGAGCACCGCGCTGGGGCGGGGGCGTGCTGGCGGCGGGCGCGGCAGGTGCGGCCTCATGGCTGACAGGGGGGGACACCACCAGGGGCGGCGGAGGCGGCGGCACATCGCTGGGGGGCGGTGCCTCGCGCATTTTCGTCGCCTGCCCTTCGGTGGCGGGGCAGGGCACGGCGGAGTAGCTGACAGCGCCGTCGTTGCCGACGCATTTGTAAACGGCCGCCTGCGCCAGCATGGGCAGCAGGCAGAGGCCGAGCAGGGCCGATCTCAAAGTGCATCCCTCACTTCGTCTGAAACGGCCGACAGGCTATCAGCCCTTTTTCCTGACCGATAGGTGCAATCAGGTGCTGTGTGTCACGCGCCGACGCGCCAGGTGGTCGCGCAGCAGCTCGGCGCCGGTAACCAGCAGCAGGCCGCCCAGTACCAGCAGGCCGCCGAAGATGAAGGAGGGGTCCAGCGGCTCGCCCAGCACCAGCACGCCGAAGCCGACGCCGAACAACGGGGTCATGAACGACAGCATCGACAGGCGCGAGGCGAGGTAGCGGCGCAGCAGCCAGAACCATCCCAGGTAGCTGATCAGTGCCACCACCACCACCTGGAAGCCGAGGCTTAGCAGGGCGCGGTCGCTGGGGACCAGGCCCAGGCGGCCGGTGGCGGCGGCCACCGCCAGCAGGACCACGCCGGCAACGCTGAGCTGGTAGAAAAGCGTCTTCACCGGAGCGGCTTCCGACAGGCTCGAGCCCCGGATGAGCACGGTGGTGGCGCCCCAGGCGATGGCGGCGCAGATGCCCAGCGCATCACCGAACAGGCTGCCTGCGGCGTTCCCCGGCTTGCCGAGAAAGGCCAGGGCGATGCCGCCGAAGGCCACCAGCACGCCCAGCCACTGGACCGGCGACAGGCGTTCCTCGGGGAGGATCAGGTGCAGCCCCAGGGCGGCGAAGATCGGCGCGGTGTAGAGGAACACCGCGATGTGGGATGCGCTGGTGCGGACCAGCCCTTCGGAGATGAAGAAGAACTCCAGGGTGAACAGCAGGCCGACCCCGAGCCCCGGCAGCAGGGTGCCGTCACCGAAGGCACCACGGCCTTCCCGCCACAGGGTGATGGCGCCCAGCACCAGCGCGGCGATGCCGGAGCGGATGGCCAGTTGCAGGACCGGCGCCACGTCCTGCTCCACCAGCTTGATGGAGACCTGCTGGAAGCCCCAGATGATGCAGAGCAGCAGCATCAGGCCGCAGGCGAAAGGGTCCAGGGGCAGGCGTGTGGGTCTCATCGATGACTCGCAAGGCAGGGGCCGCACAGGTGGGCCGGAAGGGCGGCAGGATGGCGAGCGGGCGCCTTGCATTCAAACGATGTTTTGTCATCATGCTTTGACTTCAACTCAAAGCATTCCCATGCGCACACCATCCCTTGTCGCCCTGCGCGCCTTCGAGGTCGCCGCCCGCAGCCGCAACTTCACCGATGCCGCCCACGAGCTGTCGGTCACTCCGGGTGCCGTCAGCCGGCAGATCCGTCTGCTGGAGGAAGAGCTCGGGGTCAGCCTGTTCGACCGTACCCGCAACACCGTCACCCTCAACGACAACGGCCGGCGCCTGGCCGCTACCGTGTCCCAGGCGTTCGCCCTGCTGGCCGAGGGGGCGGCGGCGCTGCGGGGCATGCCCGAGGGGCCGCTGCAGGTCAGCTGTGCGCCCTCCATCGCCTCCCACTGGTTGATGCGCCGGCTCAACCAGTTCTCCGGCACTCATCCGGACATCGCCCTGAGCCTGGAGGCTACCGAAGAGCTGGTGGACCTGGAGCGCGGCGAGGCCAGCCTGGCGATCCGCTTCGTCACCGAGGGCACCGCACTGCCCGCCAGCGAGCTGCTGTTCCGCGAAGTGTTCTTCCCGGTGTGCAGCCCGGCCTACCTGGAGGCCCATCCGGTCCGCGAGCCGGGTGATCTCGTGGGCGCGCGGCTGGTCCACGCCCATTGGAAGAGCGCCAGCAACCTGCGGATTCCCGACTGGGGGGACTGGTTCGAGCGCTATGTCGGCGCGCGCGTCGATACCTCGGCCGGCATCCGCTTCGGCCTGATCGGGCATGCGATCCAGGGTGCGGTGAATGGGCAGGGCTTTGCGTTGGGGTCGACGGCGCTGGCGGGGGACGACATCGCGCAGGGGCGACTGGTGCTGCCGTTCGGTGAGGCGTGTCGCTTGCCGACACCCTGGGAATACCGCCTGGCCTGGAGCCGGAAGGGGCAGCCCAGCGAGCGGCTACGCCGGCTGATCGACTGGCTGGTGGCCGAGGCTCGCGCCAGTACGAACATCAGCGAAGCCAAATCGCAGGCATGAAAAAACCGGCCCGAGGGCCGGTTTTTCCGGAAGACGGT
The DNA here is from genome assembly GCF_006715895.1 of Pseudomonas sp. SLBN-26. NCBI lineage: Bacteria > Pseudomonadati > Pseudomonadota > Gammaproteobacteria > Pseudomonadales > Pseudomonadaceae > Pseudomonas > Pseudomonas sp. SLBN-26. The sequence continues at coordinate 2,721,405 of NZ_VFOB01000001.1, read as the reverse complement.
CGGTGATCAGATCACTTGGACTTCGTCTGCCTGCATGCCCTTCTGGCCCTGAACGGCTACGAAGGAAACCTTTTGGCCTTCCTTCAGAGTTTTGAAGCCGTTGGACTGGATGGAGCGGTAGTGGACGAACAGGTCCGGGCCGTTGTCAGTGGTGATGAAGCCGAAGCCTTTTTCATCGTTGAACCACTTAACGGTGCCAGTTTGACGATCAGCCATTTGGAGTAACTCCTTGAACAAAGTTGACACGGCGAGGACTTTCCACGCCGGACTGAGCGCAAAGAGTACAAATCGAAGCTTGGAACATGGATCGATTTACGTCACACATGCAGCACAGTGGGCAACACCATACCCGTCATTTCGGGGATTGCCTACCGTTTTTTAGCGCTGCGTTGAAAGACCCGTTTGCGCCCCCCGCCGAGGTGCGTTGCAAAGCCGTTGCGACCCTTGCCAGCGGGCGCGTTTGCAGGCTTCATCGAGCCCCTCCAGCCACCGTTCCGGAATGCCCGAGATGATCCGCGAAATCCTCCGCATGGGTGACCCGCGCCTGCTGCGCATCGCCCCGCCCGTGCCTGACGAGATGATCGGCAGCGCCGCCCTCAAGACGCTGATCGACGACATGTTCGAAACCATGCACCACGTCGGCGGCGTCGGCCTGGCCGCCCCGCAGATCGGCGTCGACCTGCAGCTGGTGATCTTCGGGTTCGAGCGCAGCGAGCGATACCCCGACGCGCCGGCCGTGCCACCCACCATCCTCCTCAACCCGGTGATCACTCCCCTGGACGATGCCCGCGAAAGCGGCTGGGAAGGTTGCCTCTCGGTGCCCGGCCTGCGTGGCTGGGTGCCGCGCTACCGTGCCATCCGCTACCAGGGCGTCGATCCAGACGGCCAGCCCATCGATCGCACCGTCGACGGCTTCCACGCCCGCGTCGTACAGCATGAATGCGACCACCTGATCGGCCGGCTTTACCCCTCGCGCATCGAAGACTTCACCCGCTTCGGCTTCACCGAGGTGCTGTTCCCCGGCCTCGATCCCACGGCCGACGACTGACCCGCCCAACACGCCCGGAAGGAGCCCGAGCATGACCGCCCAGCACGCCATCGCCGTCGACCTCGCCAACGTCTACGACAGCCCGGAACGCAACACGCTGCTCTACACCCTCGCCTGGGGGGATTTCGTCGAGGTACTGGAGGTGACCGAGCGGCATGTGCGCATCGCCACCCACACCTACGAGGAGCGCCCCGACGGCAGCATCCTGCCCGTCGCCACCGAGGCCTGGCTGGTGCCTCCGCGCTCGGCCAGGCGCCGCGACGGCAAGCCCCTGCGACCGGCCGACCTGGTCATGCCGCGCACGGAAAGCCGGGTGCTCAAGGTCAACTTCGTCGACGTGCAGCAGGGCGATGGCGCGGTGATCGAGACCCCAGGCGGGCAGGTGATGCTGGTGGACGGTGGCGACAACCAGATGTTCGCCCGCTACCTGGCCGCTCGCTACCGCGGCTCCTCGCCCGAGGCGCCCAAGGTGATCGACTGCATCCTCGTCACCCACGGCGATGCCGACCACTTCTCCGGGCTGACCCAGATCCACCGCTCGGAAACCAACGCCGAACCGCGCAAGCGGTTGTTCATCGAGCCCCGGCGGATCTACCACAACGGCCTGGTCAAGCGTGCCGCCAAGGGCCTCAAGGAAACCGAGCAGCTCGGCCCCACCCGCCAGGTCGGCGACGCCCTGCTGGTCTCGCCCCTGCTGGACAACCCCCTGGACGTACCGGCCGAGGCGATGAACACCGACTTCCGCGCCTGGCGCAAGGCGCTGGAGGCCTGGTCGAACCGGGCCCGCCAGCCCATCGAGTTCCGCCGGCTGTCCTTCGGCCAGCACGATGCCTTCGACTTCCTCCGCAAGGAGGGGGTGGACGTCCAGGTACTCGGCCCGTTGCCGGTTGGCGAAGGCGTCGACGCCGGCCTGCCGTTCCTCGGTGCGCCACCCGCCGGGCCCCGTGTCGGCCATGACTCGCTGGAAACGGCGCCCACCGGCTTCTCCGGGTACTCCGCCTCCCACACCATCAACGGCCACTCCGTGGTGTTCCGCCTGGCCTATGGCGGCTTCAGCTACCTGTTCTGCGGGGACCTCAACGACGAAGCCGGACGCACCCTGGCCCGCCAGCACGATGCCGGGCAGGTCAACCTGCGTTCCGAAGTGTTCAAGGTGCCGCACCACGGTTCGGCGGACTTCTCCGGGGCGCTGTTCAAGCGGGTGTCCCCGGTGGTCAACGTCGTCTCCAGCGGCGACGACCCGATGAACGAATACATCCACCCCCGCGCCACCCTCATGGGCGCCCTGGGGCGGCATTCCCGGGTCGAGGAGCCGCTGGTGTTCGTCACCGAACTGGTGGCGTTCTTCCGCATGGAAGGCTGGGCCCGCCTGACCGACGCCCAGAAGGCCGAGCGCCGTGGCGACTTCTATGCCTTCAGCCGGACCGCCTACGGCCTGGTGAAGACCCGCACCGACGGCCAGCGCCTGCTGGTCTACACCGACAGCGGCAAGGCCAACCTCAAGGAAGCCTACTGCTACGAACTGGACGAGGCCGGCGAGCCGCGCCCGGTGCCGGTGCTGAAGGCCTGACTCAGGCCTCCAGGCAGCCCCGCAGGCGGCGCTCGGCGGTGATCTCGGGCAGGTCGCGGCGGCGCATGTACACCCGCAGCGGCTCGCTGATGTTCAGGCGCTCGTCGATGTTCTGGTCCAGCAGCAACTGGATCAGCTCGCGCTTGAGGGTCATGGTGTGGTCGGTGTGGGGCTGCCAGACGAATTCGCTGGCCGGCATGATGCTGTCGTTGTCCACGTCCATGCCGAAGGAGTCCTCGCTGAAGCGCACGATGTGGTGCCCGGTCTTCAGGTTGAAGCCGACGAAGCCCTGCAGCTGGTCGGCGGCGGCGCAGATGCCGCTGGAAGTGATGCTCATGGGTAAACCTCGCTGGAAGGTCCGCAGGACCGGATCGGGTCTACACGCGCAGGCGAAGGGCGCCGGTCTGGCGCCGGGCTCCGGGGGCGGATTGTGCCGCAGGCGTCGGCGAGGTGGGGCTGGGCGTATTGCCGCAGGCGTCAGCGCCCGCTGACCCGCGCCCCGGCCGGGTTGGAGCGGTCCACCAGGGTGTTGACCACCGCCAGGGCCTTCTCGAAGGAGGGGTAGCCGCTCTTGGCCACGTCCAGATCGGCATAGCGCGCCCGGTACAGTTCCGCGCGCAACGGGTCGGCCTCGGTGGCCAGGAAGGGTTCGGACCAGATCTTGTAGAGCAGGGCGATGGCGTGGGGGTGCTTGCGCGCCGCTGCCTTCTCCAGCAGATCGAGCACCTCCTCCAGCTGCGGGCCCTCGTTGATCAGCAGCACCGCCTGGTAGAAGGGTACCTCGCCGCGCGTATCCCCCGGCTCCGCCCGCTTGAGCAGCGCGCCGGCCAGCTCGTAGTTCTCCGGGTCACCCGCCGCGATCAGCAGCTTGGCCTGCAGCATGTCGTTCTGGTAGAGCAGCTTCTCGTCGCGGCAGGTCTCGCCGGAAAGCGGCTCGTCGCAGGACTGGCCGGCGCAGCCGGCCAGCAGCAGGGGCAGGCCGAGCAACAGGGTGCGGAAGCTGAAGCGGGTCACGGGCATGGGGCGTCCTCGGGTCCGGGTGCCAGGGTTGAGCGTTCGACTGCACGTGGCGGGGCCGGTTCGGCCCGTGCCGGCCCCGAAGCGCAAGCATAGACGCCCGGGTTGCGCACCACGCGTGCGACAAAGCCTCGACTGTTTAACACTTGTGGGGCACGGAACGCGACAGCCAGCGTGGCTGCCGCCATCATTCAGGGTCGACCCGACCCACCCGAGACCCCCGCCGCCGCCCATGCCCAGCACGCCCGCCCCCTCCGCTCCCGCCTACGCCGCCCTGTCCGTGGCCGGCCGCGTGCGTGAACACAACGAAGACGCCCTGCTGTGCAGCAGCACCCTGGGGCTCTGGGCCGTGGCCGATGGCATGGGCGGGCACCAGTGCGGCGAAGTGGCCAGCGCCACCGCCCTGGCCGCGCTGGAGCAGCACATCGAGGCCGGCGCCGACCTGCCCACGGCCGTACACGGCGCCAATGAAGCCGTGCTCGCGGTGGCAGCCGAAGGGGGCGAGGAGCGCCGCGGCATGGGCACCACCCTGGTCGCCCTGCACCTTCAGGGCGATGCCTACCAGCTGGCCTGGGCCGGTGACAGCCGCTGCTACCTCATCGACGCCAGCGGCATCCGCCAGATCAGCCACGACCACAGCTGGGTGCAGATGCTGGTGGACCTCGGCCAGCTCACCCCCGAGCAGGCCCGCCAGGACCCGCGTCGCAACGTCGTCACCCAGTGCCTCGGCCGGGACGACCAGGCCCTGGAAGTCGGCAGCCTGGTCGGTCGCCTCGCCCCGGGCGAGCTGCTGCTGCTGTGCAGCGACGGCCTCAGCAACGAACTGGACGACGCCACCCTGCACCAGGTCTGCAGCCGCTCGAGCACCCTCGAAGCGATGGTTGGCACGCTGGTCGAGCTAGCCAATTGCCATGGCGGCAGGGACAATATCTCCTGCATCGTGTTGGGCCTGTCGGCGCCGGAGCCTGTTCCACCGGAGGCCCCGCCACGCAGCTTCCTCAGCCGATGGTTCGGCTCCCGAAAACAGCGATAAGCGCACCTTCCTTCCCTATGAACGACAGCTTGTTGGAGATACCCGGCTACAGCGTGCAAGGCCGGCTGGGCCGTGGCGGCATGGCCGAGGTCTACCTCGCCACCCAGGAATCCCTGCACCGCCAAGTGGCGATCAAGGTCCTGCAACGCCTGGATGATGAGGCCTTCGCCAAGCGCTTCATCAAGGAAGCGCACCTGGTGGCCTCGCTGCACCACCCCGCGATCATCACCATCCACGACATCGGCCGGCTCGCCGATGGCCGCCCCTACATCGCCATGGAGTTCGTCGCCGGTGGCGACCTGGCGCAGCACCGGGGCGAGCGCTTCGAGCCCCAGCGGGCGCTGACCCTCATCCGGCAGATCGCCAGCGCCCTGGTGGTGGTGCACGACAAGGGCATGATCCACCGCGACATCAAGCCGGCCAACATCCTCTTCCGAGAGGACGGCACCGCCGTGCTCAGCGACTTCGGCATCGCCAAGGAACTGGCCCTGGACAGCGACCTCACCCAGCATGACGTCGCCGTCGGCAGCCCCGCCTACAGCAGCCCGGAGCAGGCCCAGTGCCTGCCCCTGGACCCGCGCAGCGACATCTACAGCCTGGGCGTGATCTTCCTCGAGCTGCTCATCGGTACCAACCCGTTCCGCGGCACCAGCTACACCCAGACCGTGCTCAACCACGTGCAGATGGAGCCGCCGCGCCTGGCCGGCGCCCTGGAGCCCTACCAGTTCCTGGTGGACCGCATGCTCGCCAAGGACCCGGAAGAGCGCTTCGCCGACTGCCGCGTGTTGCTGGCCAGCCTCGCCGAGCTGAACGAGAACGAGCAGGACCACACCCGCGTCACCCGAACCCCCGACCTCACCAAGGGAGCCGGCCCTGCGCGCACGTCCCCGCGTCAGCCCGTGCCGGCCGCTGCCCCGGCCCGTCGCCTGCCCGTATGGGGCTGGGCGCTGCTTGGCGTACTGCTGCTGGGGATCGGCTCCGCCGTCGGCCTGCACCTGGTCAAGCAGAAGGAAATCCGCGACCTCCTGGCCCAGGGCGAACAGCGCCTGGCCGCCGGCCAACTGGCCAGCCCGGCCGGTGACAGCGCCGAAGACTTCTTCAACCGCGTGCTCGCCCGAGAACCCGACAACGCCCAGGCCCGCGATGGCCTCGCCCGCGTCCTCCAGGCCCGCATCGAGGCCGCCCTGGCCCAAGGAGATGCGCGCCTGGCCGAGGACCGCCTGGTGCAACCCGAGGATGACAGCGCGGTCTACCACTACCGCCAGGCCCTGGCCCTGAAGCCGGACGAGGCCCGCGCCGAGCAGGGGCTCGACCGCGTCGCCGCGCGCTTCGCCCAGCTCGCCGACGAGGCCTACGGTCACCGCGAGTTCGCCCTGGCCCAGCAGTTCATCGAGGCCGGGCTCAAGGTCCGCCCGCTGGACGAACCCCTGCTGGCCCTGCAGGCCGGCCATGCCCAGCGCGTGCGCCGGGCACAGGCCCGTGCCTCCGGCAGCCAGGCGGCCCGGCAGCAGCAGAGCAGCAACCCGGTCAAGCGTTTGTGGAATCGCATCTTCGATTGATGCGCGGTAACAGGTCAGCTGGGCAATCGGCTTGGCGCAACGGAAATCAAGGACTTCGGACATGCTCAGGATTCACTTCGCGGACAACCGCCAGGAACCCATCTGGCTGGCGGACGAGCGCTTCACCATCGGCCAGGACGAACGCAACCACCTGGTACTGAACGAAGCGGACGTCAGCCCCTTCCACGCCGAGATCCGCCAGGACCACGGCCACTACTACCTCTCCGACTGCGGCACCCGCAACGGCACCCTGGTCAACGGCGAGCGCATCGGCGCCCGCTACCAGCTGCGTTCCGAGGACCGTGTGAAGGTCGGCTCCGTGGAACTGGTGCTGGTCGATCCGGCCAAGGTCAAACCCAAGGCCGCACCCACCGCGCGCTGGTTCCTGCAGGTGATCAAGGGCGAGAACGAAGGGCGCAAGTACCACGTCACCGGCTCCATGACCTTCGGCCGGTCGGTGAAGTGCGAACTGTGCTTCAGCGACCTGGAACTGTCCCGCCGGCACGCCGAATTCTTCCTCAAGGACGACGTGCTGGAGATCAAGGACCTGGCCTCCGCCAATGGCGTCTACGTCAACCAGCAGAAGGTCGGCACCGCCGTGCTCGCCCCGGGCGACCAGGTGCGCATGGCCTCGGTGACGCTGCTGGTGATCGGGCCCAAGGTTGAAGTGCGTCAGGCGGCCGACGAGGACGCCACCCAGTTCGTGCGCGTGGTCGACCTGCCCAAACCGGCCCCGGCGGCCGCTCGTGAGGCGAGCCAGCCGGCAGCGGCCAACCCGCTGCGCGCCGTGGCACCGGCCCCCGCTGAAGCGGCAGCCTCGGTGGCGGCCAATGAAGACGCCAAGGGGCGTCTGGTGCTGATCGGCGGCATCGTCATCGCCGTGCTGGGCATCGGCGCCGCCGTCGCCACGTTCGTGCTCTGACCCGCCAGGACCTCGCGCCCGTGGGGCGCGGGGTCAATCCACGAAGTAGCTCACCACCCGCCACCGGCCGTCGCTGTCGCGCATCGGCGTCACCGTCTCGGTCGCACCGTCCCGGTGCTCGAAGTCGCTGTGGTACTGCAGGATCACGTATTCCCCATCCGGCAGCCCCGGCAACTGCGTGGCGTAGCTGGCGCCCTGCAGTTCACGTTGCTTGAGCGCCCCCAGGGGCGAACGCAGGTCCACCGCCAGGGTCACCCAGTCGTACTGGCTGGTACTGCGGCGCAGCACACTGGCCGCCTGCTGCCAGGTGCGGATGTAGTCTTCACGGTCGGCCACCGCCAGCCAGGCGCGGGCGGCGGCCTTGGCCTGCTCGATGGCCTGGGCCTCCCCAGCGGCCTGGGCCGGGGTCAGGACGCAGAACAGCAGGCCCACCAGCAGCGGCAGGATGCCGCGTCGGTTCATCACGAAATCCTCCTTGAGACACCCGCCGCACAGGCGACGGGTGTGGGTTTCTACCTTAGTCCTTCAGGCGCTCGTCACGTTTCAGCTGGACCATGTCGCCCCGCGTGCACTGCTGCGGCTCGGTGGAGGTCAGGTCATAGCAGCGCTGGCCGAAGCCCATGGGCCAGTAGATGATCGCGAACGGCGGCCAGAAGATCGACGCCACCCGGAAGCGCGCCCGCAGCTTGCCCTGCTGCACCGGCGCCCCGTCGATACGGGTGAGCTTGTAGGGGATGCCACCGCTGGCGCTCCAGAAGAACGGCCGGGTGGTGACCATGCCTTGTGGGTACTGCTCGGCGCGTTCGTAGACGGAAACCCGGGTGTTCTCCGGGAGCTTGAAATAGGTGCGGGTGGAGCAACCCCCCGCCACCAGGGCCACCGCCAGAAGGGCGGCCGTGCGCGTGTACTTCTTCACTTCCAATCCTTTTCGGTACGACTGTCCAGGGCGGTATCGCCGCCGGGTGCGCATGGTGCCCGGATCGGCTTGATGGCGCCAGGCCATTAGTCAGCGGATGGGCAGCGCCGGGTGTTTATGTGAACCGTTCGACGGTGTACTTGCCGTGCTCGAAAAGTTGAGGCCTTGCTGGCTTTTTGCTCAAGGGCCTTTTCGGGGGATAAATCCTTCGCTTGGTCATCCAGAGATGAAGCGCACTCGGAATGCATTGGCCGGATCGTGGGGTAAGGCGGGGACAGAGCCCCTTCAGGAGGCCAAGCGGAATCGTCGTGTAGGGGGCTGAGCGACATGGATGTCGCGAGAGCGCTGCCGGGCCAGGGATGGCCCGTCAGCGCGTGCCCCTGGAACGACGATGGAGTGAGGGGACCCGACGTAGCCGGGCGGGGACGCCAAGTTCGGATGCAGGGGCAAGTTTTTTGATTCCTTTTCACCGGGCTGGCGATCCAGCGACTGGAAAAGGGATTCGCCCGAGGGGGCGAAACAAAAAATATCCGCGAAGCTCGATTACCGGCTTGACCGCGAGCTTGCTCAGCCGCGACCTGAGCTGAGGTGGAGACAAACAAAAGCCCCGGCGCTTTCACGACGGGGCCTTTCGGAACGGGACGGGAATCAGAACACCCGGATCGGGTACTCCACGAACACCCGCACCTCGTTGCCATCGTCCACATAGCTGTTGACGTTGTTGGACGCCCGCAGCATCGAACCGCGCAGCTTCAGCTTGAGGTCCTTGGCCGGGCCTTCCTGCACCAGGTACTGCAGCTGGTTGAAGATCTCGCGCTCCTGGCCACGGCCGGCCTGGCCGGCGTCGATGTTGTCGCCGCGCACGTAGGCCACGCGGTAGCTCAGGCCGGGGATGCCGTACTCGGCGAAGTCCAGGCCGTAGGCCACCTGCCAGGAGTTCTCGTCCTTGCCGTTGAAGTCCGACCAGTAGGAGTTGGCCAGCCAGATGGTGGTGCCGCCGTCGCCGATGTAGTCGGCACTCTGGTAGCCGCCGTAGAGGTAGCCGATGTCACCGCTGCTGCGCTGGTGGGCGAGGGTGAAGGAGTGCGCGCCCATGGCGTAGGTGGCCGCCAGGCTCCAGATGCGGTTGGTGCGGTTGTCGTCCTTGGCGAAGTCCTTGTCCAGGCGGGTGCGGTAACCGTTGAAGTCCAGGGTCAGGGAGCGGTCCTTGGCGATCGGGTAGACGTAGTTCAGGTTCACGTACTGCTTCTTCAGCACGTCTTCCACGTCGGAGCCGTACAGCGAGGCGCTGAACTGGTCGTTGAAGCGGTAGCTGCCGCCCAGCACGTCGATGCGCTTGAGACCGCCGCTGTCACGGCCTTCGGCGCTCTTGCGGGCCTCGGCGGTGAAGTGGCCGGCGTTCAGCTCCAGGCCCTCGATCTCCTTGGAGGTGATCAGGGTGCCGGTGTAGCTCTCCGGCAGCAGGCGCGAATCGTCGTAGCTCAGCACCGGCAGGGCGGGCATCTGGTCGCCGAACTTCACCACGGTGTTGGAGAAGCGCGCCTTGACCGCCGCACCGCCACGGGCGATGTCGTCCTGGGCGTGGCCGCTGTCGCCGGGCTTGAAGAAGTCGATGCCGGCCGCGCCGACACGGCCCTTGCCGCCGTCCAGGCGCAGGCCGTAGAGGCCGAAGGCGTCGACGCCCACGCCCACGGTGCCCTGGGTGAAGCCGGAGGTGAAGGTGCCGATGACGCCCTGGCCCCACTCCATCTTGTCCTTGTTGTGGTGCTTGTAGTCGCGGTTCATGTACGCGTTGCGCAGCAGCACGTCGAGGTGGCTGTCTTCCACGAAGCCCTTGGCGGTGGACTGGTCGTCGGCCAGGGCCGAGGTGGAGGCGGCGATGCAGAGGGCGATCAGGCTGAGCGTGTTCTTCATGTTCGGTGCGGCTCGGTTTTTCGAAAGGCGGCGATTCTGACCAAGTCGTCCAAGGGGTTCAACCCGCCTAAGGTCGCGTTTTGCCCCTGGCAGCGTGGGCGACTGCCCGTGCTGCCTGCCGGAGCCGACCGCTCTGCGACGGGGTGTCCAGGCTGCGGATGACCTTCCGTCCGGTTCGTTGAACCCTAGACGCGCTCTGCCGGTCGATCACCCTGCCGCATTCGGGCGGCACGTGCGGAGGCCCGGTCGTATCCGCACCCATTGGAACCGGCAGGGCCTGGACGCTCACCTCGAACGGCGGCCGCGCCCTGTCCACGACACTCAGGACGGGTCATGCACATGCCACGTATCCCCTCTCGCCTCGGCGCCCCTTGCGCCGCACTGTCCCTCGCCTTCCTCGGCCTGCCGGCCGGCGCTGCCGACTTCATCGTCAACCAGACCGACGACCGCTACGACGGGGTCTGCGATGCCCACTGCTCCCTGCGCGATGCGGTCTCCGCCGCCAATGCGCTGCCGGGGCCGGACCGCATCATCCTCCAGGCCGAAACCTACCGCCTCAGCCTGCCCGCCGGGCGCGACGAGGAGGGCGATGTGCTGGACGAGGACGACAACCTCAATGGCGACCTCGACATCCGCGATTCCCTCACCATCGTCGGCCAGGGCCCCAGCCGCACCATCATCAGCGGCAGCCCCGAGGCCAACGACCGGCTGATCGAAGTGTTCGCCGGGGCCCGCGTGGTGCTGGAGCGCCTGCGCCTCACCGGTGGACACAGCTCCACCTACGGCGGCGCCCTGGAGAACCACGGCGAGGTGGTGCTGCGCCAGGTGGAAGTGAGCGGCAACCGCTCCACGGCGGCCTTCCAGCCCGGCAATGGCGGCGGCGTGGCCAACCACGGGCGGCTGGAGGTGCACCGCTCGCTGTTCGCCAACAACTGGGCGGGGGCCGGCGAAGGGCACTACGGCCTCGGCGGCGGCCTGTACAACGACGGCGACCTGTTGCTGCGCGACAGCACCCTGCTCGGCAACCGCGCCAGCGACGACGATGACGCCGGCTTCGGCGGCGGGCTCTACAACAAGGGGCGCGCCGACGTGGCGCGCACCACCTTCACCGGCAACGAAGCCAGCTTCGGCTCGGCCATCGGCAACGACGGCGTGCTGACCCTGGCCAATGCCACCCTCAGCGGCAACCGCCAGCCCTACTACGGCCAGGCGACCTTCAACAACGGCCAGTACCAGGTGGGCGGCACGCCACCCGAAGCGCTGCTGGTGAACGTGACCATCGCCAACAACAGCGGTGGCTACGGGCTGATCAACCTCGGCAAGGTGACCCTGCGCAACAGCATCATCGCCGGCAACCTCGACGAGGACCTGGCGACCCCGATGAACTGCGACAACCGTGGCGCCCAGGCGCAGTACAAGGCCATCGGCCTGCTGCTCGGCACTGGTCCGGGCAACTGCACGGGCGAGCTCTACGTCGAGCAAGCCGATGTGATGACCAAGGTCCTCTACCCGCTGGCGGACAACAACGGCCGCACCCAGACCCACGCCCTGCGCCCGCGCAGCCCGGCGGTGGACGCCGGCATCGGCACCTGCACCGCCCGTGACCAGCGCGGTTCCAAGCGCCCGCGTGATGGGGATGGTGATGGCGTGGCGCGCTGTGACCTGGGGGCGTATGAGCGGCCGAAGCCGTGGGTGGCGAAGCCCTGAGCGGGTGTAGAGAAAGGGTGCCGGGGCCTGCGAGGGGCCCGGTGCTTTTGGGGTGAGGAGGCAGCTGCTAGAGGACGAAGTTGATTACCGAGTTCCGCGGATGTCTTCTGTTTCGCCTTGCCGGGCGAGCCCCTTTTGGCAGTCGTCGGGGTGCCGAACCACCCAAAAGGGGCCAAAAGGGCTCGCCCCACCATCCGGGTCCCGCTTCGCGGGACTTCCCTCGCTCCGTCGTTGCTCCGGGGGGCAGCGCGATGGGCCATCCATGGCCTGACGCGCTTCTCGCGGCATCCATGCCGCTCGTCCCCCTGCGCAACGACTGCGCTCGGCCTCCTGAAGGGGCAGCTTCCCTGCCTCACCTTTTCAGCCAGACGGTGGGGTCAGCGTGCGCTTCATACAGGTCGTTGCAAAGGGCAAAGGCTCCCGGTTCAGTCGTCCCGGGTCAGCACTTCCAGCAGTTCGATCTCGAACACGAGGTTGGAGCCGGGGGTGATGTGGGCGCCGACCTGGCGGTCGCCGTAGGCCAGGTGGGCGGGGACGTGGAGCTTGCGCTTGCCGCCGACCTTCATGCCCATCAGGCCCTGGTCCCAGCCCTTGATCATGCGGCCGGTGCCGATCACGCACTGGAAGGGGCGGCCCTTCTGGTAGGAGGAGTCGAACAGGGTGCCGTCCTCCAGCCAGCCGTTGTACTGGGTGGTGATCAGCGCGCCCTTGACCACGGCCTTGCCGTCGCCTTCGAGCAGGTCTTCGATCTTCAGTTCATCGCTCATGGGAGTCGCTCCGGTGGGGAAGGCGCGCGTTTTCGCAGGAAGCGCGGCGCTTGGCAAGGGGCCGCTCGCGGGGCGACCGGCCCTCGGCTCAGGCTTCGGCGGGCTCGTCCGGCTCCTGCTGCTGCAGGGTCCACATCTGCGCGTAGGTGCCTCCGGCCTCCAGCAGTTCGCGGTGGGTGCCCTTTTCGATCACCCGGCCGGCGTCGAGCACCAGGATCTGGTCGGCGTCCATCACCGTCGACAGGCGGTGGGCGATGACCAGGGTGGTGCGGCCTTCCTGGATGCGGTCGAGGGCGGTCTGGATGGCCTTCTCGGACTTGGAGTCCAGCGCCGAGGTGGCCTCGTCGAAGATCAGGATCGCCGGGTTCTTCAGCAAGGCCCGGGCGATGGCGACGCGCTGCTTCTCGCCGCCGGAGAGCTTCAGGCCGCGCTCGCCCACCGGGGTTTCGTAGCCGTCGGGCAGGCGCTGGATGAAGTCGTGGATGTGGGCGGCGCGGGCGGCGGCCTCCACCTCTTCGCGGGTGGCGTCGGGGCGGCCGTAGCGGATGTTGTAGTAGATGCTGTCGTTGAACAGCACCGTGTCCTGGGGAACGATGGCGATGGCCCCGCGCAGGGACGACTGGGTCAGCTCCCGCAGGTCGTGGCCGTCGATGCGGATGTGGCCGCTGTCGATGTCGTAGAAGCGGTAGAGCAGGCGGGCGAGGGTGGATTTGCCCGAGCCGGAGTGCCCCACCACCGCCACCGTGCCGCCGGGCGGGATCTCGAAGTCCACGCCGTGGAGGATCTCCCGGCGCGGGTCGTAGCCGAAGTGCACGTTCTCGAAGCGCACCCGGGGCCGGGTGGCCTGCAGCGGTACGGCGCCCTCGGCGTCGCGCACGTCCTGGCGCTCGTCCAGCAGGCCGAACAGCCGCTCCATGTTGGTCAGCGACTGCTTCACCTCGCGGTACATCATGCCGAGCAGGAACAGCGGCGCGGAGAGCTGCAGCAGGTAGGTGTTCACCAGCACCAGGTCGCCGATGGTCAGCTCGCCGGCCACCACGCCGGCGGCGGCGCGCCACATCATCGCGGTCACGCCCAGGGCGACGATGGCGGTCTGGCCCAGGTTGAGCAGCGCCAGGGACTTGGTCGCCTTGACCTTGGCGTTCTCCAGGTGGCGCAGGTTCTCGTCGTAGCGCGCCGCTTCGTGAGCTTCGTTGTTGAAGTACTTCACCGTCTCGTAGTTGAGCAGCGAGTCCACCGCACGCTCGTTGGCGCGGGTGTCCGCCTCCACCGAGGCGCGGTAGTAGGCGGTGCGCCACTCGGTCACCGCCACCGTCCACAGGCCGTAGGCCACCAGGGTGGCGAGGGTGATGAGGGCGAAGCCCCAGTCATAGGCCCAGACCAGCACGGCGGTGACCATGACGATCTCCACCAGGGTCGGGACGATGGTGTAGAGGGTCCAGTCCAGCAGGTCGGAGATGGCGCTGCCGCCGCGCTCCACGTCCCGTGCCACGCCGCCGGTGCGGCGGCCCAGGTGGAACTTGAGGCTGAGGCCGTGCAGGTGCTGGAACACCTGCAGAGTGATCTGCCGCGAGGCCCGCGCCATGACCCGGGCGAACACCACCTGGCGCAGCTCGGTGAACAGGGTCACGCCGATGCGTGCGGCACCGTAGGCCAGCAGCAGGCCGGCCGGCAGCACCACGAGGCTGGGGGCGACGTTGAGCTGGTCGACGATCTGCTTGAGCGCCATGGGCACGTAGAGGTTGACCAGCTTGGCCGCGAGGATCAGCCCCAGGGCCACGGCGATGCGCCCGGTGTAGGGGCGCAGGTAGGGGAGGAGGGTGGCGATCACCGCGGCATCGCCACGGGCGTTCGCCTGGCGCGCCACCGGGGTGGCGCCGTCATGGGGGCTGCCGGCGTCCGCCGGCGGGGTCTGGGTCTGTTCGTTCTGGGCTGCCATCGCCCACCTGCCTTGTGTCGTCGAGAAGGGGCGACCTTACTCCAGCGCTGGCGCGGGTGCGAATCGTGCCGGTCGATGGTGGTCATCGACCGCTGTTGGGCGGTCAGGCGTCGCGCAGCACCTTGCGCTCGGCGTCCTGGCCGTCGAAGCCGTGCTCCAGCTTCACCTTCAGCGCCAGGTCGGTGCGCGAGTCGGCGAAGCGCAGCGCATCGGCCAGGCTGACGCGGTTGGCCTCGACCAGGCGGAACAGGCTCTGGTCGAAGCTGCACATGCCGGCCTCCAGGGCGTTCTCGATGGCGTCCTTGAGCTCGTGCAGCTCGTCGCGCAGCACCAGGTCACGCACATGGGGCGTGCCCAGCATCAGTTCCACGGCGGCCACGCGCTTGTGGTCGATGCCCGGCACCAGGCGCTGGCCGACCATGGCCAGGAGGTTCTGCGAGAGGTCGGCGAGCACCTGCTTGCGCGCCTCGTCGGGGAAGAAGCGGGTGACGCGCTCGATGGCATGGCGGGCGCTGGTGCCGTGCAGCGTGGCCACGCACAGGTGGCCGGTCTCGGCGTAGTGCAGGGCGTGCTGCATGGTGTCGGCGTCGCGCACCTCGCCGAGCATGATCACATCCGGCGCCTCGCGCAGGACGTTGCGCAGTGCGGCGGAGAAGCTGTGGGTGTCCAGGCCCACCTCGCGCTGGTCGACGATGGAGCGACGGTGCGGGTGGAGGAACTCGATGGGGTCTTCGATACAGATGATGTGGCCGCTGCGCTGGGCGTTGCGGTGGTCGAGCATGGCCGCCAGGGTGGTGGACTTGCCGGAGCCGGCGGCGCCCACCACCAGGATCAGGCCGCGGTCCTGCAGGGCCAGCTTCTCCAGCACCGGTGGCAGGCCGAGGCTCTCCAGGCTGGGGATGCTGGTCTTGATCAGGCGCACCACCATCGAGACCTCGCCCCGCTGCAGGTACATGTTGGCGCGGAAGCGGCCGCTGCCGGGCAGGCTGACGGCCAGGTTCATCTCCCATTCGCGCTCGAACTCGGTGATCTGGGCGGGGGACATCAGCTGGTAGGCGAGCTGGCGCACTTCGCCGGGCTGCAGGGCGCGTTCACCCACGGGCCGGGCGTGGCCTTCGATCTTGATGTGGGGCGGCGAGCCGACGCTGAAGAACATGTCGGAGCCCTGGTGCTGGTGCAGCAGGTCCAGGTAGGTGAATACGCCGGGGACCGTGTCGAGGGAGTCGCTCATCCCGCCTCCTTGCTGGGTGGATCGGGCAAGCCTAGCAGCGGCGGCGCGGGGCGTGCCATCCGGCACGGCGTCGCAGGGGGAAGAGGGGGAGGGGAGAAGGGAACGTGGAAAGGCCCGGCGCTGCCGGGCCTCGGGGCGGATCAGTCCTGGCGGCTGGTGACTTCCACCAGGTGGTAGCCGAACTGGGTCTTCACCGGGCCCTGGACCACGCCGACCGGCGCGCTGAAGACCACGGTGTCGAACTCGCGGACCATCTGGCCGGGGCCGAAGGAACCGAGGTTGCCGCCGTCACGGCTGGAGGGGCAGGTGGAGTTGTCCTTGGCGACCTGGGCGAAGTCGGCACCGCCTTCGATGGCGGCTTTCAGTTCGTTGCACTTGGCTTCGCTGGAAACCAGGATGTGGCGGGCGGTTGCGCGGGGCATGGGAGGACTCCTCTGGAAAAGCGCAGAGCCTACCGCAATGCGCCGGCCAGTCAAACGCCCGTGGGGGCTGGACAACGGCGCGCGGCTGCCCAAGTATCGCCGCGCGTTTCGTTCCGGAGTCGTCCATGCGCCTTGCCCTGTCCACCCGCTGCCTCGGGTTGCTGTTGTTGTCCGCCTCGCCCGCCTTTGCCGCGTCCTGCCCGGCGGGGCAGACGCAGGTCTGCCTGGGGGGCTGCATCTGCGTGCCCGACCCGGACGGGGTGATCGGCCCGGCCCAGCAGCGGGTCGGCGAAGTGGCGGCCACCTCCCTGGAGGGCTGGATCCTGCGCTCCCGCGCCTCGGCACTGAGCCAGGGCACCGCGCCGATCCCGCCGGCGATCCGCCAGATGCTGCTGCCGTACTACCCCACCGAGGTGCTCGACAACGTGCGCTACCGGGTGGGCGATGCCGACGACATGGCCGCCGCCCGCACCATGTTGCAGAACCCCGACATCAAGGCGGTGACGCTGGTGGACGTGATCGTCTTCCGCAACGAGGCCCTGGCCCAGGACGCCGCGCTCTGGGCCCACGAGCTGTTCCACGTCCAGCAGTACCGCCAGTGGGGCAGCCTGGAATTCGCCCGGCGCTACACCCGCGATTACGACGCGGTGGAGTCGCCGGCCTACCGCCAGCAGTTCGACGTGGCCCGCGAGCTGCGGCAGCAGGCCCAGCGCCCGGCCCACTGATCAGGCCAGGGTGTCGTCCCGGCCGATGTCGACGCGCTTGCCGATGTCCCGCAGGCGGGCCAGTTGGTCCACCACCGAGGGCGCTTCGTCCAGGCTGCCGACGAAGGTCCACAGGTAGGTCATCACCGCGTAGATGTGCCCGGCCTTGACCTGCTCGGCAGAGGCCAGGCAGGTGATGGCGACCACGAACAGCAGCGCGGCCATCACCCCCAGCAGCAGGTAGGCCACCGCCTCGCGGTCGGAGAGCCGCACCCGCAGGCTCGACAGGTGCCGGTAGTGGCGCAGCAGGCTGCCCCGGCCGACCCGACCCACCAACGCCACCTCCTGCTCCAGGCGGTCGTTCAGGCGCTCGTGCAGGGCCTGGTTGCGGGTGGCGAAGCGCGGCAGGCAGGCCAGGCACAGCGAGAGGGCCAGCAGGCAGGCCGCGCCCACCCAGGGCTCGATGGCCAGCAGCATCGCCGCGGCGCCGACGATGGAGACCAGGGCGGTAGCGATCACCGGGATCTGTTTCTCGAAGAAGTCGACGAACTCCCGTGCCAGCACCACCCGTGCCGCCACCTTCGAGGTGCCATGCTGCTGCCGGCGCTGGTAAAGCACCACCGGCACTGCCAGTTCGGCATAGATGCGAGTGAAGGTGCGGGTGTCCACCGCACGGCGCGCCGCGCCCACCACCCAGAAGCCCAGCACCACCAGCGCATAGAGCACCGCCAGGCGCGCCTCGCCACGCACGATGGCGTCGATGGCGAACCCGGCGAACAGCGGGTAGGCCAGCATCAGCAGGTTCTCCAGGGCGACCAGGGAGAAGGTGCCCAGCAGCTTGCCGGGGTAGGCGCAGGCGATGGCCTTGAGGGTGGTGGCGGCGGATTGCTGGCCGAGGCGGGCGCCGGTGGAGGCCAGTTGCTCGGTATCGAGGGGGTGCATCGTCGGTAGACCGTAGTGAGTGAAGAAGGGCCGCGCTATGATTTGAGCGGCCGCTCAATTTTCCTTGAGCAGTCGCTCAAAATTCAAGAGCCACTCATCCCCCGGAGACCCCATGGCCCGTCCCCCCGTTGCCGAACGCAAGGATCAGATCATCACCGCCGCCCTGGAGCTGTTCCTGCGCAACGGCCTGGCCAGCGTCTCCACCCGTGACCTGGCGGAGCACACGGGGTTGTCCCGCAGCCACCTGTACCACTACTTCAGTGACTGGAAGACCCTGCGCCGGGCGGCGTTCGAGCGCTTCTCCGAGGAACAATTGGCCGGCACCCAGGCGTTGCTCCAGGGGCTCGACCCCGAGCCTGCGCTCATCGCGCTGATGCGCGATTGCCTGCCGGCGCGCAAGGACGATGCGGCCTGGACGCTCTGGCTGGATGCCTGGGACGAATCCCTGCACGACCCGGAACTGGCCGAGGCCTACCGGCTGGCGCTCGGCCAATGGCAAGGGCTGTTGCTGGGGCTGATCGCCGAGGGATGCGCCAGTGGGGTGTTCAGTTGCGATGACCTGCCACGGGCCACCCGGCAGATCACCGCCCTGGCCAACAGCTACGCGGCGGACCTGCTGCTGGAGCCCTCGCCCATCACCCTGGAGGCGGCGCTGGAGGAAATCATCGAAGTGGTGGGCTTGCTGCTGGGGGCGCCCAGGCTGGGCGCACGGCTGAAGCCTGCGTGAGGAGTGCCCGCGCAGTGACGCGCGGGTCAGTGGACCGTGGTGCCCGGCGCGTCCAGCAGGCGCTGGGCCGAGGTCAGCCGCTCCAGCTCGCGGCGCACCATGTTGGCGTATTCCGGCGGCTTGAACTGGTAGAGCTCGGTGGTCACCCAGGCCAGCCAGCGCGGGCCAAGGGCGACGCGCTGGGCCAGCAGGCGCAACGCGTCGGCGCGGGCGCGCTCGGCGTGTTCCTCGTGGAAGTCCCGGCGGCTCATCAGGCCACGGAGAGGCCCACGTAGACGTTCTGCACGTCATCGTGGCCGTCGAGGGCTTCGAGGAAGGCCTCCACTTCCTCCAGCTCGGCGCCGGAGAGGGTGACCGGGTTCTTGGCCTTGTAGCCGAGGTTGGCCGAATGCACGGTGAAGCCGAAGTCCGGCAGGGCCTTGCACACGGCGTCCAGGTCGGTGGGCTCGGTATAGAACACGCTGGTGTTGTCGTCACCGGGCTCGAAATCCTGGGCGCCGGCTTCGATGGCGGCCAGTTCCACGTCGGCATCGGCGCTGGCCGGCTCGGCCTCGATGATGCCCAGGTGGTCGAAGTCCCAGGACACGGAGCCGGAGGTGCCCAGCTGGCCCTTGCGGAACAGCACGCGGATTTCCGCCACGGTGCGGTTCAGGTTGTCGGTCAGGCACTCGACGATCACCGGCACGCGGTGCGGGGCGAAGCCTTCGTACAGGGTGCGCTCGTAGTTGACCACCTCACCGGACAGCCCGGCGCCTTTCTTGATGGCGCGCTCCAGGGTGTCCTTGGGCATGGAGGCCTTCTTGGCCTGGTGAACGGCCAGGCGCAGCTTGGGGTTCATGTCCGGGTCGGCGCCGTTGCGCGCGGCGATCATGATTTCCTTCACCAGCTTGCCGAAGATCTTCCCTCGGGCGTTGGCGGCGGCTTCTTTGGGTTTGGCTTTCCACTGGGCGCCCATGGCGTATCTCCCGCAGGTTGATGGGGCGGACGTGACCGTCCGGCAGGGCGGCGATTCTACCGGGCCAGCAGGGGCGCCTGCCAGCGGGGCGCCGAGTGGTGCGCGGAGGTTCACAGCGCCCTCGCCAGGCGTCGGGCACGGTGCAGGCCGTTTTCCAGGCGTGGGGCACCGGCCTTGCGGATAGGACCCAGGGTCAGCGTTTTCACCGGGCGTATGCCGCAGAAACGCAGGGTGGTGCACTCCATCTGCCGCAGGCCCGGCGCGCCCTGCACCCAGCGGAAGTACCAGGGTGGCGTGTCGAGGGTGACCAACTGGTGGGCCGAGCGTCCCTTCAGCAGTTGCTCCGGCCATGGGTTGCCGTCGCGATAGGCGAAGGCGAAGCCGGGCAGCAGCACGCGGTCCAGAAAGCCCTTGAGCAGCGCCGGTACGCCACCCCACCAGATGGGGTAGACGAAGCACAGGTGGTCGGCCCAGGTAAGCAGGTTGCAGGCCTCGACCAGGTCCGCCTCCAGGGGCTGTGGGTGGCGGTAGCCGCTGCGCAGCACCGGGTCGAACTGCAGGTGATGCAGCGCCAGGGTGCGCACGTCGTGGCCGGCCTGCCGGGCCGTTTCGCCGTAGGCCTCGGCCAGGGCCGCGCAGTAGCTGTCACCGTCCGGATGGCCGAGCACCACCAGTACCTTTCTCGTGTTCATGTACCGCCTCCTTGAGCAAGGCGGCAGTCTGCGGTCTACCCCTAAGGGCAGAGTCAAGCCACAGAGGGGGCGGAGGTGTTGCAGAGCACGTCGTCGGCCCGTGCGGTGTCGGCCAGGCACCGGGCGATCTCTTCGTCGACCTCTCCCAGTCGGGCGTCCAGCCGGCGCAGGCGGGCCAATTCGGCGCGTACTGCCTGGCGCTTGGCCTGCAGGTGCTGGCGCAGCAACGCCCAGTCGGGCGTGTCCACGCCCCGCAGCAGGGGCTCCAGTTCGGCGAGGCTGAAGCCCACCGATTGCGCCTGGCGGATCAACAGCAGGCGTTCGAGGTGCGACACGTCGTAGCAGCGATAGGTGCCCCGACGTGGTACCGGGCCCAGCAGGCCACGGCTCTCGTAGAGGCGGATGGCCTTGGCGCTGGCGCTGCTGCGGGCGATGAGCTGGCCGATCTGCATGGTGTCGCTCTCCTCGGGCTGGGCGGGACATTCTGGTATGCGCCGGCCGGGCTTGTCACCGCTGGCGACCGGCCGTCGCTACAATCCGCGCTTTGCCCGGAGCCCTCCATGAGTCATGCGCCCTACGGCGTCGGCGATGCCTCTTACCAGGCCGCCGGCGGCATCGACGGTTTGCGCCGTCTGGTCGACGACTTCTACCAGCAGATGGACAGCCTGCCCGAGGCGGCGGCGCTGCGCCGGCTGCACCCCGAGGACCTGGCGCCCTCGCGGGACAAGCTGGCCTGCTTTCTCAGTGGTTGGCTGGGCGGCCCGCGCCTGTTCAGCGAGAAGTACGGCGCCATCGCCATCCCGGCGTTCCATGCCCGCTGGCCCATCGACGAGGGCCTCAGCGAGGCGTGGCTGCTGTGCATGGAGCGGGCGATCGCCCGGCAGGGCTACGCGGCGGACTTCGCCGAGTACCTGTTGGTGCAGTTGCGGGTGCCGGCCGCGCGGGTGGTGCAGGCCGCCCGGGCGCGGCACGGCTTGCCGGGCTGAGGTTCAGCGCCGGCGGCGCAGGTCGTCGAGGAAGCTGCAGGCCTGGTCGATGTCCTCGCCCCAGGCCAGCA
This sequence comes from Pseudomonas sp. SLBN-26, assembly GCF_006715895.1. Lineage (NCBI taxonomy): Bacteria > Pseudomonadati > Pseudomonadota > Gammaproteobacteria > Pseudomonadales > Pseudomonadaceae > Pseudomonas > Pseudomonas sp. SLBN-26. The sequence goes on along the minus strand of NZ_VFOB01000001.1, from coordinate 2,700,283 downwards.
GCCACGGCTGCTCGCCGCACCACTGCATGAAGCGCAGCAGCAGCCCGAGCTGCTGCGCATCCAGCGCGCCGAGGCGGGTGCGGGTGTCCTCGCGGTAGGCGGGGGAGGGGTTGAGGTTGAGGATGAGGAAGCCCAGCAGCAGGTTGATCTCATCGGGCGGCGACTCCAGCACCAGCCGCAGGTAGGAGGGCAGCGCCCAGCGCCAGCCGGCGGCGGAGAGGCTGCTCATGTCGTCGTGCAGCCAGAAGAGGGCCTCCATCGGCAGCTTGCGCCCGGGCCAGATGGCCAGCTCCGTGCGCAGCATGTCGCAGGCGTCGCAGCCGCTGGGGTGAAAAGACAGGTCCGGACCTACGGGCTTGTCCACCGGGGGCAGCAGGCGGTCCAGTTCGTCGAGCAGTTCCAGCCGGTCCATGTCAGCCCCTCCGCTGTCGCAGGGGGAAACGGACGTGGTCGGGGGTTCGCAGGGCAGGGCTCATGGGGTTCCTTCCATGGGGTGGTGGGGTGTCGGGTGCCACGTTCTGGGACGGTCGTCCGGGCGGTCGCCGATGATGCTCGCTGCGTGGTGCCGAGCGTTGCCTTGCGTCAACATGTGCGCTTTTCACGGAGGAAAACCATGCCTGTCCAGTACCCGCTGACCACCTATGAGCTCGTTGTCCTAGCCATTCCAGTCGTACTGGTTCTGATGCTTTTGGGATGGCTGGGCTTGACCGTCCGTCGAGCGCCGGGTCTGGCTTCGCTATGGGTGTCGGCCCTCGGTGTGGGGAGCGGTTACGTGCTTTTTGTCGGCAACCTGGTCGCCAAGGGATTGCAGCAAGCGTCGCTGGAATGGCCGCTCAGTCTTTCACTGGCGGTGTGCACGGTATTGCTGCTGTTGGGGGCGTGGCGCTATCGGATCGAGGGGCGGCGAACCGTTGGAATGGTGGTGATCGGTGCGGTCATGTTGCTGGCAAGCATGCTGCCGACCTGGTTCGTGTTCGGCTGCATGACCACCTCGGTCTGTCTGTAAGCCCAAACGCCGGCTGATTCCCCTGTCATCCCCGGCCGCTCCTGTGCTGGGGCCGCTGACGGTGTGCCTGGGCGTGGGTAATCTGCGCGCCCCTTTGTTTGCCGGCGTTGCCCCATGAATCCGTTGCCCATCGTCCTGCTGGTTGCCCTCGGCCTGGTGCCTGCCGTGGCTGATGCCCGCGCCGTCGACACGGTTGTGGCGGCCCCCGCCCTGGCCTCGCTCGGGCTACCGCCGCTGGAGCCGGTGCAGGGGGACCTGCGCGGTGCGCGGCTGCTGCACCAGGCGGACTGGTTGCGGGTGCAGTTCCTGGCGCCGGGCCAGCGTGGAGCGGCCGAGGCGGCGTTGAGTGCGCTCAAGACCAGCGGGGCGCCGGGCCCTGGCGCGCTGGGTGGTGTGCCGCTGGTGCCGTTGCCCGATGCACTGGAGCGCCTGGCCGCGCGGCTCGGCGTCACGCCCGGGCCGGCGCCGGTGGTGGTGGCCGAGGGGCAGGTGTTGGGGCGGCTCGCCCAGGGGTTCAGCCTGCCCGTAGGGCGCGGCGCCTGGCTCTACGGCTACACCGGCCCGCGCGGGCTGCTGGCGCTGGGCGCCGTGCTGGAAGAGGGGGCGGACTCCCAGGCCTTGATGGGCGCGTTCCTCGCCCTCAACCGCGAGCACGGCCTGTTGCTGGTGGACTGGCCCCAGCGGCTGCTGCTGCTCGGCGCCGATGCCAAGGGCCAGGTGCAGGGCTGGCGGCCCTGAACGGGGCTATTCCGGTGCGAATGGCCTGGGATTTGCCCGGCCCCCGTGGTTGAATCCACCCCTATCCGTCCGGCCAGGCAACCAATCGCCCGTCTGCCGGTCATACGCCCTTCCGATAAGCCGCGACCCCAGCCCCGAGCGGGCTCGCGCACCCGGGCGCAACCCGTCCAAGGAGGCATCAATGCGCGTCACTTCTACCGTCCTGCGGCTTGCGGCCCTGTCGCTGGGCCTGTTGCTCGCCCAAGGCGCCCGTGCCGGCGATGAAGCGCAGCTGATCGAAGCCCTCAACGCCTACCGCGGCCAGGTGCAGAGCTGTGCCGGCCAGGCTTCTCTGGAGCTGCCGCCGCTCACCGCCGACCCGCGCCTGGTTATTTCCGCCACCACCATGGGCGATCTGCAGGAGGCGATGACCCAGTCGCGCTACCCCATGGTCAACGTCCAGGCCATCAGCCTCTCCGGCCCCCGCGATGCGCAGTCGGCGATGAAGGCCATCCGTGAGAGCTTCTGCCAGGTGGTGCTGGACCCGCAGTTCGTCGACATCGGTGTCAGCCGCGATGACCGCGAGTGGCGCATCGTCCTGGCCCGGCCGCTGCTCACCGGGCGCCTGGGCGACTGGCAGGCCGAGGGCCAGAAGCTGCTGGAGCAGATCAACACCGCCCGTGCCCAGTCCCGCCAGTGCGGCACCCAGTTCTTCGCCGCCGCTGCGCCGCTGAGCTGGAACGCCTCCCTGGCCACGGCGGCCGAGGGGCACTCCCGCGCCATGGCCAACAACAATTTCTTCGACCACAAGGACCGCGACGGCCGCACCCCGGGTGACCGCGCCGAGCTGTCCGGCTACATCGGCCGGCAGATCGGCGAGAACATCGCCGCCGGCCAGGACACCTCGCGCAAGGTGCTCGACGGCTGGCTCGCCAGCCCCGGCCACTGCGCCAACCTGATGAACCCGCAGTTCCGCGACCTGGGCGCCGCCTACTCGGTGGACCCGAAGAGCGACGCCGGCATCTACTGGACCGCGCTGTTCGGCAGCCAGTGACCCCGCGCCGGCCTCAGGGCCGGCGTTTCGTACCCGCCCGCCGCGCCGGCTCCCGCGTAGCGGCGCGGGCCGCCACTTTCATCAGGCGCTGGAAGGTGGGGCAGGCCAGGTGATCCTCCGCCGGGCAGTCCACCGCGTGGCGCAGGCTGTCGCGGATCGCCGACAGCTGGCGGATGGTCGCGTCCAGCGCGTCGGCCTGTTCCGCCAGGCGCTGGCGGTCCAGGGTCGGTTGCCGTGCGCTGCCGAGCAGGGCGCCGATGTCGTCCAGCGAGAACCCCGCCGCCCGCCCCATGGCGATCAGCGCCAGGCGCTCCAGCACGTTGGCGTTGAACACCCGCTTCATGCCGGCGCGGCCGATGGAGCGGATCAGCCCCTTTTCCTCGTAGTAGCGCAGCGTCGAGGCCGGCAGGCCGGAATTTCTCGCCACCTGGGCGATGTCCATCTCTTTCATGCTTGACCTCAAGTCGACTTGAACTGGCAGCCTGATTCCACGGGCGTTCCGTGACAGTGGAGGAGCTAAGCATGAACGGTGAGACGGTGGTAGCGGTGGTGGGGATCGGCGTGGGGGCGACCCTGGTGATGGACCTGTGGGGCTGGCTGTTGCGCCGCCTGACCGGCAGCGCCGGGCTGGACTACGCCCTGGTGGGGCGCTGGGTCGGGCACATGCCCCGTGGCCGCTTCCGCCATGCGGGCATCGGCCGTGCCGCGCCGGTGCGCGGTGAACGGGTGCTGGGCTGGACCTGCCACTACCTGATCGGCATCGGCTTCGCCGCGTTGCTGGTGGCGGTTGCCGGGCCGGCCTGGCTGTGCCGGCCAAGCCCGTGGCCGGCGCTGGCGTTCGGGCTGCTGAGCGTGGCGGCGCCGTTCCTGGTGATGCAGCCGGCCTTCGGGCTCGGCATCGCCGCTTCCCGCACCCCGGAACCGCTCAAGGCGCGGCTGCGCAGCCTGCGCACGCACCTGGTGTTCGGCCTGGGCCTGTACCTGGCGGCCCTGGGTATGGCCTGGGGGTGGATGAGCTGCGCGGGCTGAGCGGCGGGCTCACAGGGCGCTGACGATCTGCTCCCGCAGCCACTGGTGGGCCGGGTCGCGGTGCACGCGCTCGTGCCAGAGCATGGCCATCTCGTAGCCGGGCACGTCCACGGGGGCGTCGACCACCTGCAGCGTGCTGCCCTTCAGCAGGCGCTCGGGAAGCATGGCCACCAGGTCGGTGCTCTCCAGCACGGCCCGGAGGAACAGGAAGTGCGGCACCGAGAGCACCACCTTCCGTTCCAGGCCCAGGCTCGCCAGGGCCTCGTCGGTGGGGCCGCTGAAGCCGCCGCCATCGGGCGAGACGATCGCCTGGTCCAGCGCGCAGAACTGCTCCCGCGTCGGCCGCCGCTTGAGGCCGGGATGCCCGGCGCGGCCAGCGAGCACGTAGCGTTCGGCGAACAGGGTGCGGCGATGCAGGCTGGTGGGCGAGCCCTCCACGGTGTGGAAGGCCAGCTCGATTTCCCCATGCTCCGCCTGCCGGGCGATGCGCGAGGGCACCATCTCCACCACCGCCACGCGCATGCCTGGGGCGGCCCGCAAGCGGGGCAGGGCGGGCAGCAGGATGGCCGACTCGCCGTAGTCGGTGGCGGCCACCCGCCAGGTGCCTTGGGCCTGGGCAGGGTCGAACGGGCTGGCCGGGGCCACGGCGCGCTCCAGGGCCTCCAGCGCCTGGCGCAAGGGTTCGCGCAGGGCCTCGGCGCGAGCGGTGGGGCGCATGCCGCGGGGGCCGGGCAGCAGCAGCGGGTCGTTGAAGATCTCCCGCAGCTTGGCCAGGTGCACGCTCACCGAGGGTTGGGAGAAGTTCAGGCGCTCGGCGGTGCGGGTGACGTTGTGTTCGGTCAACAGCGTGTCGAGGGTCACCAGCAGGTTGAGGTCCAGTCGTCTGAGATTATTCATGCGTATACCTGGGATATCAGCTATTCATTTCCAATATATCTGCCGGGCTCCCATCCTGCGTACCTCCCGTCCCGTGAGGTGCCCCATGAATATCCTGATCGTCCATGCCCACCCTGAACCCCGCTCCCTCAACGGCGCGCTGAAGGACTTCAGCGTCCGGCACCTGCAGGCCGCCGGCCATGCGGTGCAGGTGTCCGACCTGTACGCCATGGGCTGGAAGCCGACCCTCGACGCCGCCGACAACCTGGACCACGAACCCGGTGCGCGCTTCGATGCCTCGCAGGATTCCCGGCATGCCTTCGCCAACGGCCGGCAGAGCCCGGACATCGCCGCCGAGCAGGACAAGCTGCGCTGGGCGGATGCGCTCATCCTGCAGTTCCCGCTCTGGTGGTTCACCCTGCCGGCGATCCTCAAGGGATGGGTCGACCGCGTGTATGCCTACGGATTCGCCTACGGCGTGGGCGAGCATTCGGATGCGCGCTGGGGGGATCGCTACGGCGAAGGCTCCATGGCCGGCAAGCGGGCCATGCTGGTGGTCACCACCGGTGGCTGGGATTCCCACTACAGCCCGCGCGGCATCAACGGCCCGATGGAGGACCTGCTGTTCCCGATCCACCACGGCATCCTCCATTACCCCGGCTTCGACGTGCTGCCACCCTTCGTCGTACACCGCACCAGCCGCATCGACGCGGCACGCTTCGCTCGCATCCAGCAGGAACTGGGGCAGCGCCTGGACGACCTGTGGCGCACCGAACCCATCGCCTACCGCAAGCAGAACGCGGGGGACTACGAGATCCCCGCGCTGACCCTCAAGCCCGACGTCGCACCAGGGGAGGAGGGGTTCGCAGCGCATGTGAAGCGGTAGGCGAGGGGCAACGTAGCCCGGGCTTCAGCCCAGGACCGGAGTCCACCGAGACATCCCTGGGCTGAAGCCCAGGCTACGAAGCCTTTGCGGCACCGCAGAAACGACGAGGGGAGATCAGGCCATCCGAGCCTTGCAGGAGCGAGCTCTGCTCGTGAACCGCTGCCGTTCCGAGGTTCAGCAGCAACCGTAGCCCGGGCTTCAGCCCGGGGCCGGGATCGACCCCGCATCCCTGGGCTGAAGCCCAGGCTACGAAGCCTTTGCGGCCCCGCAGAAACGACGACGGGAGATCAGGCCATCCAAGCCTTGCAGGAGCGAGCTCTGCCCGCGAACCGCTGCCGCTCCGAGTTTCGGCAGCAACCGTAGCCCGGCTTCAGCCCGGGACCGGAGTCCATCGAAGCACTCCCTGGGCTGAAGCCCAGGCTACGAAGCCTTTGCGGCACCGCAGAAACGACGATGGGAGATCAGGCCATCCGAGCCTTGCAGGAGCGAACTCTGCTCGCGAACTGCCGCCGCTCCGAGGTTCAGCAGCAACCGTAGCCCGGGCTTCAGCCCGGGACCGGAGTCCATCGAAGCATCCCTGGGCTGAAGCCCAGGCTACGAAGCCTTTGCGGCACCGTAGAAACGACGACGGGAGCGCTGGGCTCCCGTCGTTTGGATCAATGGGCCTGGTTGAGGGTCAGGCGCATGTGGCGGTTCACGTCCTTGTACAGCAGGTAGCGGAAGCGACCCGGGCCACCGGAGTAGCAGGCCTGCGGGCAGAAAGCGCGCAGCCACATGAAGTCGCCGGCTTCCACCTCGACCCAGTCCTGGTTCAGGCGGTACACCGCCTTGCCTTCCAGCACGTAGAGGCCGTGTTCCATCACATGGGTCTCGGCGAAGGGGATCACGCCGCCCGGCTCGAAGTTGACGATGTTCACGTGCATGTCGTGGCGCATGTCGCTGATGTCCACGAAGCGGGTGGTGCTCCAGCGGCCTTCGGTGTCCGGCATCACCTTCGGCTCGATGTCCTGCTCGTTGGTGACGAAGGCTTCCGGCAGCGGCACGCCGTCAACGCGCTGGTAGTGCTTGCGGATCCAGTGGAAGCGGGTGTGCTGGCCGGAGGTGTTGCGCACCTTGTAGTCGGCGCCCGGCGGAATGAACGCATAGCCGCCCGGCTGCATGTTGTGTACCTGGCCCTGCAGGGTCAGGGTCAGCTCGCCTTCGACGATGAACAGCACCGCCTCGGCGTTCGGGTCCAGTTCGGGCTTGTCGCTGCCGCCGTTGGGCGCCAGCTCGACGATGTACTGGGAGAAGGTCTCGGCGAAACCGGACAGCGGGCGGGCGATGACCCACATGCGCATGTCGTCCCAGAAGGGCAGGTGGCTGGTGACGATGTCACGCATCACCCCTTTGGGGATCACGGCGTAGGCTTCGGTGAACATCGCACGGTCGGTCAGCAGCTCGGTCTGGGCCGGGTGACCGCCGTGGGGGGCGAAATAGAAAGGCTTCTTGGACACGAAAAGTCTCCTGTGGGTATTCGGCGCCCCGCCAGTGGCCAGGAGGCCGACGCTGGCGTCGCGTGGGCGCAGCCGCAACCGGACGGGTCGCAGGTGCGCGGGGCGGAATCCACGATATCCAGCTGTCTTCGCATCCACAAATTAAATATCGGGATGGGTCACATTCGGTTATTGAATGCGATACGCGACCTCAGCGCTGGCGCTCCTCGTCCAGCAGGCGGCACAGGGACTCGGCCAGCGCCTTGATCACCGGCCCGGCGCTGGGGCGGTGCAGCAGTGCCACTTCGAACAGGTCCAGCGGCTGCAGCCCCATCTTCTTCGGCAGCACCGCGTGGTCGGCCGTCACCGCCCGTGCTGGCAGCAGGCCGACGCCCATGCCATCGGCGATGGCAGCCTGGATGCCGCTCAGGCTGGAGCTGGTGAAGCTGATGCGCCAGCGCCGGCCGGCGGCTTCCAGGGCGCTGATCATCTCGTCGCGGTACAGCCCGCGCGGGGGGAAGGTGACGATGGGCAGCGGGTCCAGGTTGGCAGCCGGGGTGCGCGTGCTGTCCACCCAGCGGGTCTTCTCCGGCCAGCGGGCGATGGCGTCGCGGCTGTTGCGGCGCTGCTTGATCAGCACCAGGTCCAGCTCGCCACGGTCATAGCTGGCGGCCAGGTCGCGGCTCAGCCCGCTGGTGACCTCCAGCTTGGCCTGGGGGAAGTGGTGGTTGAACACCGCCAGGTGGCGGGTGGTGCTGCCGGCGGCGAAGTCATCCGGCACGCCGATGCGCACCGTCAGCGACACCCGTGCACCCGCCAGCGCCTCGTGCAGTTCATCGTTCAACGCCAGCATGCGCCGGGCATAGGCCAGCAGCGTCTCCCCGGCATCGGTGGGCAGCACATCGCGGTTACCGCGCTCCAGCAACCGGTGCCCGGCCAGCTCCTCCAGCCGCCGGACCTTCTGGCTCACCGTCGACTGCGTGGAGCTGAGGCGCCCGGCGGCACTGGTGAAACTGCCGCAATCGGCCACCGCCACCAGCGCCCGCAGCAGGTCCAGCTCGAACAGGCGGTTATTCGATCTGTCACTGTGGTCCATGGGGGTATTCGTCTTTCAAATGGGGATGAAGGCTTGTAGCAGCTTGGAGAAAGGGGGGCAACGACGAGGGGGCGGGGTGTGCGAGCAGGCTGTGGATGGAGTCGATTGCCGACCCCATCCACGGGGTTTTCAGCGGGCCAGCTTGGTGTCGGCCACGGCCTTCTTGCCTTCGGACTCGGAGATTTCGCTCAGGGTGGCGCCACCGGCGAACACACCGATCCGGATGGACTGGCGTACGTAGTGGTTCTTGCCGGGCTGGGCGTTCAGGTTGAGGGTGTTGTCACCGAACTCGGACTCGGTCGACAGCACGTGCGCGCCCGGGGTGATGAGGCGGTAGAAATAGGTATTGGGTGCGGTTTCCCCGATCACCTTGTCGTCGATCTTCACGGTCTTCTTCAGCGCAGCGCCCAGGGACGTGTCGCGGAAGATGTAGACCGCGGACTGGTCCTGCGGCGGGTTCGGGAAGGCCTTGAGGGCTGCGTCTTTTTCGGGGGATTCCATCGGTACCGAAGCGCAACCGGAGAGCAGCGCAACTGCCAGCGCCGCCGTGCACATCATGATCTTGGTCATGGATTACTCGTTCCTGAGTGAAGGTTCTTGCGGTGATGTCATTTCGCCGCCGCGCTACTTTATCGAGGCCGATGGAGAGTGCAAGGGTGAGTGGTAATTGGTCGCGTATGGCAAGGTCGATTGTGGCGATATCCGCTCTTTTTGCGGTGATTGACGGCTGAAGTGGCGGCAACACAGAATTCGCCACCCTATCGATCACAAGGAAGTCGGAAATGGATGCAACCGAAGCGCGCTTGCGAGAAACCTACAGCGGAAGACGGACGGAGGTCCTGGTCGATCTGCTCGAGCAGGGCGGTTTGACCGAGGTGGCCGAGCGGGTCATTCGCGGTGTGCTTGCTGAGCGGGAATCGACCCCGGGCGAGCGTGCCGTGCCGCGACAAGCCCCAGCATCCAGTGCGGTTCGACATGAACCGCTCGACCTGCAACTCGCCCCGCTCTGGGCGAGGCTGGTGGCATCGCAGCTCGACTTCTGGCTGGCCTTGCTGGTGCTGGCCGTGATCAGTACCGCCATCGAGTTCCTGACCGCTCACCACAGCGGCATCCAGGACACCGTCGGCAAGGCCGGCATGCTGCTGCTGTTCGGCTATCTGCTGGCCAAGGACGGGTTCAACGGGCAGGGCATCGGTAAGCGCCTGCTGAAGATCCGCGTCGTCGACAGCGAGACCGGCGCGCCCTGCGAATTGCACAAATCCTGCCTGCGGGGGGTGGTTGGCCTGCTGGGCATTTTCGACGTGATCTTCATCTTCGGGCAGCGACGCCAGCGCCTTGGCGACCATGCAGCGAAGACCCTTGTGGTCAGGGCGTGATCCCTCGTCCTGCATCCTCTGGCCGCTGCGCTGGAGGACGGTAACTCCCACTGTCCGATACGTCACGGGCGAGGCAATGGCCTCGGATGGCGCCGTTCTGGACGCTCTTTGTAATCAGGAAGACTCCCATGCGGAAAATGTTAATGAGCACCGTTGCCATGTGCGGCCTTTCGGCGTGCACGTACTTGGCACCTGTCCCACCCGTTGAGACCGAGGAACAGGCCTACGTCAGGCAAATGAAGGACAGCCTGCGCAAGCTCGGGTTGGCTGCTGCAGATGGGATGCTGGTGGGAAGTATCGAGTTGGTGCTGCATGTTGAGCCGCGAGGTGCACTTGTCAGTTGCCAAGCCAGGCCGCTTTCGAAGGCGAGAGCGGAATCGCCTCCATTCAACCCCAGGCTGGAAAAGCAGCTCTCTGCGATGTGCTGGGATATGATCCTGCCTCCGATTCCTCTCTCGCTGCTTCGCAAGGACGATGGGCCGACCCCCATCCATGCCCCCATGATCTTCCCGAGCGTTTCGCTCGATCAGCTCAAAGCACAAATGCGCTACACCGAGCGCTTCGCGCAGGACAACTACCTGTGGCACACGGTGTTCAAGGATGAGGCGATCGACTCCGTCGGGCGTGCATTCTTCCTCATCACTCCGGACGCGGAAGGCCAGCGGCAGACGTGCCGAGTCACGCTGGGGCCCCACCCAAACCAACCCTACGCGTTTCATCCCGATGAAGCGCTCCGCCAGCGCCTCGAACAACGCTGCGCGGCGCTCAAGCCTCACGACTTGCCCTTCTATCCTTCGCCGGAGGCGGGACCCAACTACACCGTCGAGGTCCGCTACATGCCGTGGAAGAAGAACATGACCAAGCGCTGGGGCGCTTGAAAAGACCGGGGCTCTGCGCGGGCTGTGTCGGAATCGACCGCCGTGGCGGGCAATTGCAAAGCCAGGTGGGGTTAGCGTTGGGATGCTTAGCCAATCGATTGCTCGATGCTTGCCGATCTACGTGGCGTCTTCTGTGAATACTCAAGGTCGCGCTCCATGAGCACCCACCGTTTCATCCTGGTCATGCCGGCCTCCGCCGACGCTACCTTCGAGGCCTTCCATAACCACCGCGTGCGGTTGCAGTGGGACACCTTGCTGGCCGTCGCGCATATGGAGACAGGCGACAGCCACCCCTCCATCGGCGCGGTGTCCTTCAACCGGGGCAAGGGCTGGAAGCGCCTGCTGGCAATGCGTACCCGCTTCGTGAACTACCAGCCGGGCAAGGTTGCAGCCGCCATGCTGGTGGAGCCAACCGGGTTGTTCGAGTCGTGGGCGGCGTCGATGCGTCATCGCGATCTCGACGGTGGGCGCTCCGAGCTGATCTACAGCTTCAGCCTGAAGCTGCGCCCGCGCTGGCTAGGGTGGCTGCTTGATCCGCTGGCCAATCGGGTATTCGCCTGGGAAGCCCGAAAGCGTTTTGCCGCGCTGGCGATTTTCCTGGCGAATCGGTAGGGCCGGTTTCCGCTCAACCCCGCGCTGACTGCAACATCGCCACGAAGCGATCAGCCGGCCATTGCTTGCGGTCGGAAACCTGCCCGTCGCCCAGCTCGACCAGGCGCAGGGCGCCGATTTCGGAGGCCACCAGGTCGACCGAGAAGAAGGGGCAGGGCACTCGCCGGGCGACTTCATGAACCAGTGCCGGGACCTCGCCGTTGCGCCCGAACGCGCGGCCGTCGAGGACGAAGTAACGCTCCTCCGTGTCCGGCTTCAGCGGTTCGAACTCCCTCAGGCACACGCCGCCTTCCAGGGCGCCCCGGTAGCGTTCGATGAGCGTGAGGATCTCGATCACTTCATCGGCGTTGCGGGCCACCGAGCCGCGTTGGGTGGTCAGCGATTTCACGTAGTCCTTGACGAAGCAGGCGGTCCAGCCGGTGTCGGCCAGTGCGGCGGCGAAGTCGGCCTCGCGGGGCAGCACCAGGGTGGCGGGGGTCAGGTCCCGGCAGTGCGGGTACCACTCGGGCAGGTGGTGGCAATGCCGATACTGCGCGGGGTCGGTCACTGCAATGGCGCCCTGGCTGGCGATGGCGTCGGTCAGATAGCGGTAGGTGTCCGGCGTCAGCATCCAGCCCCGGTACAGAACGCGAGCGCCTTCACCCAGGGCGGGCGTCGGCTTGAAGCGTTGCAGCTCCAGCTCTTCGCAGGAGAACAGCGAACAGGCGAGGCCGGCCGCTGTGGCCGCTGCGAACTCCTCGGCGAACGTCTCGTCCGGGACGCGCGGGTTATCAGGTGCGCATGGGTAAAGCAGGTGCATGGTCATGCCCCTCCTGTCGGGGTAGCCCCAGCTTCTATCCGCCGGTACATCACATCCGTGCGCAGCACGTACTTCACCCCGGCCGTTATCGGCGAGCCCTGGTGCATCACGCGGTGGGGGAAGACCAGGGCCATGCCGGTCTCGGGGCGGATGTCGGCTTCGTCGCGCAGTTGGGTGGCGCCGCCCTGGTAGTTGTCGTTGAGGTAGATGAGCAGGGTCAGCTGGCTGATCTCGCTGGGGCTGCGCTGGAAGGCGCCGTCCCGGTGCCATTTGAAGTACTGCTCCGGGGTGTAGCGGTAGAAGCGGAAGCGTTCGTTCAGGCCCACCAGTTGCCACTCGTTGTCCAGGCAGTCGGGCAGCCAGGGGCGGGCCCGTTCCAGCAGGCGCTGGGCCAGGGCCGGGTCGTCGAAGAGGATGCGGTCGTTGTTGCGAATGGCCTTGTTCATCGCCTGGCCGCCGTCGCGGGTCTGGATGGCGGCTTCTTCGTAGCCCAGGGCTTCGCTGGCGTGGATGTGGCCCTGGCATTCGTCGGGGCTGAGGAAGCCGTGGATGAGAAAGCGCATGCCGCCCAGGTCGGTCTTTTCCATGATCCGGTCCGTGGTTTCGTGGGAAAGGCCGGATGCTACGGCCGCGCCGGGCGGGCTGTCGAGGACGGCTTGCGCCCGGTGGGACGGGGTTCGCGGGCGAGGCAGGGCGGCTGCCACGCCCGCCTGGGGCTACAGCTTCAGGTTCAGCGACAGGTAGGCGGTGCGCCCCGGTGCGGGGGAGAACATCGGCTGGTCAGCACCGCCCCAGAAGAAGTTGTCGTACCAGACGTATTCGTACTGGCGGTCGGTGAGGTTCTTCACCTGCAGGTCCAGGCTGGTGGTGGGACTCAGCCGGTAGTTCACGCTGGCGTCCAGCAGCGCGTAGCCGCCGTACTTGCCCTGCCGGTTCAGCTCGTCGATGTAGTAGTCGCCCTGGGCGCGGGCCTGCAGGCCGAAGCGCCAGTCGTCGTTGAGCCGGTAGTCCGCCCCCAGGTTGGAGATGTGGCGCGGGGTGGAGAGCACCTCCTTGCCCGCCAGGGACTGGCCGCCGGCGGTGAAGGCGCTGACCACCTTGGCCTCCTGGATCGAGTGGGAGGCCCAGAGGCTCCAGTGCTCGTCGAGTTCGGCGGTCAGCTGCAGGTCGACGCCGCGCCGGCGGGTCTTGCCGAGGCCGACGGTGGTGCCGGTGCTGGGCATGTTGGCCACTTCGTCGGTGGCGTCCTGCTGCCACAGGGCGATGCGCGTTTCGGTGCCGTTGGCCGGGTTGAACCGCACGCCGACTTCCTTGCCGGTGTTGATGGAGGGCTTGAAGGCCTTCTGCCCGGCGGTGAGGTAGGCCGGCTCGCGGGAGCCGGTGAGGATCTGGAAGGTGCGGCCCCAGTTGGCGTAGACGTTCAGGTCCGGCGTGAGGCTATAGACCACGCTCAGCTTGGGCTGGCGGATCCAGCCGTAGTCCTGCAGGTCGGCCTTGATGCCGCCGGGCAGCTCGGTCTCGCCGGAGAAGCGGTCCAGGCGGTACGCCGGGATGATCTTCAACTGCTCGGTGGGCTGGATCACCGCCTGCACGTAGGTGCCGAAGTTATCCAGGGTGTAGGCGTCGTCGTTCTGGATGCGCGCCGGCGGGGCGTCGAAGTTCGTCGGCACGCTGTAGCTGTAGCGGTAACGACGGTACTCGTTGTCCTGGTGTTCGAGGTTGATGCCGCCGTCCAGGGTCAGCCAGTCGGTGCTCGCCCAGGTGAGGTTGCTCAGCAGGCCGGTCTGGCGTTCGTCCCACTGGCGGCGCTGGCGCGGTGCGTTGCCCACGGCGTAGGAGGTGAAGGTGACCTTGCGGTCGTCTTCGTAGCGGTTGTGGTAGAGCGTGTTGCTCAGGCTCAGGTCGTCGCGCAGTTGCCAGTCCAGGTGCAGCGCCAGCTGCTTCATGTCGCGGTCGTCGCCGTCGTTGGCGTTCTTCGCGGCGGAGTCGGTGCGGCTGGCCTTGAGTTCCTGGCGGGTGAGGAAGCCCGGCTCGTCGGCCTCGTGGTGGTAGAGGCGGGTCACCAGGCCGACCTTGAGCAGGCCCTCGTCGTCGGTGAAGAACCACTTGGCGCCGAGGGAGTACTTGTCCGATCTGTCGTGGTCGCGGAAGCCGTCGGAGTCCTGCTTGGCGAAGAAGTAGTTCTGCGCGAAGTTGCCCGACTCGCGGCCCACGGCCACCTGCAGTTCGCGGGTGTTGAAGCTGCCGTAGGTCAGCCGGCCGTCGCTGTAGTTGCCGCCCTGGCGGGTGACGAAGTTGATGTTGCCGCCGATGTTGTGCAGGCCGTAGCGCGGGTCGTTGGTGCCGCGCACCACCTCGATGTAGTCGATGTCGAGGGGGAAGACCATGTCGATGAAGCGCTGGTTGCCGCTGTTGACGTTGCTCGGCACGCCGTCGATCAGGGTCTTGATGCCGTTGATGTAGCCCTCGCCGTTGAAGGCGCGGAAGGTGGCCTTGCCCGACTCGGCGCCCTGGCGGGTCTCGGTCAGCTGGATGCCGGGCATCTGCCCCAGCAGCTCCCAGCTGTTCATCACGTTCTTTTCCTCCACCTTGTCGGCGCCCAGCACGTCCACCGAGGTCAGCACGCTGCTACCGGTCTGCAGGGGGCGCCCGGAGGAGGAGTCCACCCGGACTTCGCCGAGGGTCAGGGTGGATTCGCCAGCGGGCGCCGCTTCGGCGCCACCTGCCAGGGCGGCCAGCATGGCCAGGGGGGCAAGCTCGTTCTTCATCGTGTGTCCTTGCAACCGGGTCGGGAGGGCGCCCCGGCAGGTGAGCGGGACGGCAGCCAGCCCGACGCGGCCGCAAGGCCGGTCGACAGGGCGGGGAGGGGCTGCACGGAACCGCTCATGTCTCCGTGCCGGGGTCAGGGGTCGCAAATGTTATACCGTAACGTTTTGTCGCGTCATCCCCGGCGCGGATCCAAGCTTGCAGAGGTTCAGCGACCGGTGTGCCAGGTGCCGGTCTTCACCTCCGATTCATCCATCAAGCTGGCGAACATGCTGACGGCCCGTACCGCATCGTTGGTGCCTTGGCGGATCTGTTCGATCACGGTTCCCGCCTGGTCGGCCAGTGCCATGCCGGCTTCTGCCCGCAGGTGCGTGTTCTTCATGCTTTCCACCGCCTGGCGTGTCTCGGAGAGGATCATCCCGATCATCTCGGCGATCTCCGTCGTGGCGCTGCTGGTGCGCCCGGCCAACTGCCGCACCTCATCGGCTACCACGGCAAAGCCCCGGCCCTGGTCGCCAGCCCTGGCGGCTTCGATGGCAGCGTTCAGCGCCAGCAGGTTGGTCTGGTCGGCAATGCTGCGGATGGTGTTGACGATGGCAGTGATGCGCTCCGAGCGGGAGCCCAGTTGCTCGACGATGGTGGTGGAGGCGTTCACATCCTCGGCGATGCCTCGCATCTCCCGCGCCGCACTGTGGATGATCTCCGAGCCGTTCTCGGCCACCCGCTCGGTCTCCACCGAGATGTGATAAGCGGAGCTGGCGCTGCGCGAGTCCTGCTCGTACTTCTCCACCCGCTCGGTGATGTCGGCGGCGAACTTCACCACCTTCACCAACTCTCCCTGAGCGTTGAACACAGGGTTGTAGGTGGCCTCCAGCCACACGCTCGAACCGTTCTTGCGCAGGCGTTTGTACTGCCCTGACAGAAACTGCCCCTGGTTGAGTTGCGACCACAGGTCGCTGTACTCGGGACTGTGCACGTAGTTCGACTCGCAGAACATGCTGTGGCTTTTGCCGCGCACTTCCTGCAGCGAATAACCCATGGTGAGCAGGAACTTCTGATTGGCATCGATCACCTGGCCCTGGGGCGTGAACTCCACAATGGCGGTGGAGCGGTTGAGCGCCTTCAGCCGTGAGTGCACATCAGCATCGTGTTCGATTCGCGTCGTGATGTCGTAGGCGAGCTTGAGGATGCGGGTCAATTTGCCGTTACTGAAAACCGGGCTGTAGCAAGCCTCCAGCCAGACACTTCGGCCTTGGCTGTCCTGGCGTTGGAAGACACCTTTGACCAACTGTCCGCTGCGCAGAGTCGTCCACAGTTGTTCGTACTCTGGAGAGCGGACCAGCGTGGGCGAACAGAACATGCGGTGGTGTTTGCCTACGACTTCATCGAGTGAATAGTGGAAAAGCTCGAGGATGTTGGAGTTTGCCGTTATCACGGTGCCATCAGGTCGGAACTCGATCATCCCGGTTGCGCGATCAATCGCAGAGAGACTGTCCTCCGACTGCTCAAGCGTCTTGAGCAGTTCTGCGTAGATTTTCTTTGCTGATGTATTGAATCTGAACATGGCAAGACTCCCTGGGCTCCTAGCCTCAGTTATTGCAGGAGGACGATATATCCCGGTGGAGGGGCAGCGTGAGAGCGAGCATCTGGTCGAGTACGGCCCGCGCGCAGACTGACAATGAGCGGGAGCTTAGGTAGGAGATGTAGACCGACCGACCCGCCATCGACAGCTCAGGCAGTACTTGCACTAAGGCCCCGCTGTTCACATAGGGTCTGGCAAGTTTCACGGGGAGCAAACCAACGCCCATACCATTGCGTGTTGCTCGCATCAGCATCCCGCCAGAACGTGTCAACAATCGTTCCTGACGGGGCACATACACGGGAGTGCCATCCTGATCTTGCAGTACGCACTCCTTCAGGCTGCTATCGTGCAGAACTTCATGGTCAAGCAGGCTATCCGCATTAGCGGGGCGACCTTTCAGTTCTATGTAATCCGGTGTCGCAAACAGCTTGAGCTGTGTGTCGAAGAGTTTCCTGGTGACACAGTCGATGGATTTGAGTTCACCTGCATGGATCAAAAGATCAATGCCTTCACCAAAAAGATCCGGCTCCTGGTCATTGACCAAGTACTCGATTCTGATACCTGGGTTGGTCTTGTGCATGTTGAGTAGCGGGTGACTTTCTTCGCACTCGACAAAACTGCTGGGTAGTTGAACGCGAACTTTTCCCTTGAGTTCGAACTTTTCCCTCTGCACGGAAGAAAGCGCGATATTCAACTGATCGACACTGTCTTTGCAGGCGGCGTACAGGGACTCTCCATCGCATGTGCACCGCAGTGCTTTTGTTGATCGGAAGAACAACGTGGTACCCAGCCGCCTTTCAAAAGCCTGAATACGCCTGCTCAGTGTACTTGCCGGCATGTTTAGAGCCTTTCCCGCTTTCGCGAGACTTCCTGCACGAGCCAGTGTTACAAAAAGACCAACTTCACTTAGCATGACTATCTACACAAGGCTGTTTGCATTCCTTATTTCCGCGATGGCGGAAAATATGTTTTTGCTCCTCTTTGTTATTATGATTCTCCAGGGGTTTCGAATTATCGTGGGGCGTTCTCCCTTTTTGACTTTTAATTTTTTTTTGGTTTTTGACTGTCTTCTCAGGTAGGCCTTCTCAGGCTACGGCTGCAATCTAGCAAAAGAGAAATATGTGCGGAACCGTAAAAAACGGTGGGCTCTCTTTCATTTTTGCAATAGCTGTTATGTGCGGGGGGCTGATAAAACGACGCCAATCTTCTGGCGTAAGTTTTGTAAAGGGCGGCCCATGGAGGGGCATCCAAAGAATGCGTGCGAGGTCCTCCAGCGCAGGCCCATGTCATAGGCAAGAGTCCACTCCGCAGGGAGGGCTGGACGGCCGCTTTCGGATGAAGTGGATTGTCGTTTTGCTGCTCTGCCAAGTTGAGGCGAAACGGTGTGGTGTTGCGGTTTTCTTGTGGTTCTCCACAGCGTGGAAACCTATTGAATGAGGCCTTATTCCTAAACCGTAAACGCCGTATCTTCGATGCCGCTCTCAAATTGCAAGTTGTCCAAGTGATCAGGTAATAACCCTTGGAGTTGCCAAGCCCTGCCGAGATCTCGAACAGTGAGCAGTGGCTGTTTATCGTTTGCTTCGGCAGTACAAAGCACAACCGGGTATAAGCAATACCACTGACGCCGGAGCAGTAAATAGGCAGCACATTGGCAACTGCAACGAGGCAACGAGCGGCTGAAAGGCGACGGCCTTCTTTGCCTGAGAGCCGAAGTGATTGACCGGGCGCTTCACCGATCCACCGTTGCCATATTCGACGCCGGCCGGTGGATGGAAAGAGCGTCACCCACCCAACACCACGGGCGGGTCCGTAGGATGCGGTGAGCTGTGCGAACCGCATCGACTTCGGCGCTCGGGCGATGATGGGCTTCGCACAGCTCAGCCCATCCTGCGTTTGCGGCCATGCCCCGATTCGTAGGGGGAGCGGGCTTCGCCGGTGACACCACGGGCGGGTCCGTAGGATGCGGTGAGCTGTGCGAACCGCATCGACTCCGGCGCCCGGGCAATGATGGGCTTCGCACAGCTCAGCCCATCCTACGTTTGCTGCCATGCCCCGATTCGTAGGGAGGATCGCGCTTCGCCGGTGACACCACGGGCAAGTCCGTAGGATGCGGTGAGCTGTGCGAACCGCATCGACCCCGGCACTCGGGCAATGATGGGCTTCGCACAGCTCAGCCCATCCTACGTTTGCCGCCATGCCTTGATTCGAGGTTGGAGCGGGCTTCATCGATCCACCGCGTTGCCGCGTTCGATGCCGGTTGGTGGAGGGGGAAACACCCACGGCAGCCCGTGCAAGCGCTGCCGTGGGGTGTGGGGTCAGGCGTCGTCGGCGCCTCGGTAGCGGGGGTAGGGCAGGCTGTTCCAGGCGCGGTTGGCGAGGCGGGTGGCGTCCATTGCCGTGGGGATGTCGTCGAGCAGCGTGCGGGCGGCGCTCAGTTCCCGCTGCACTTCCGCCTGGTCCTGGTACATGAACTCGTCGGAGGCCTGCTCCGGCGCCTGCTTGAACTTCTCGTCCAGGTCATCCAGCAGGCGCCGCTGCTGTCGGTGCAGGGCGCCGCGCGCATCGTCCACCCAGGCCGGTTGCAGGCTGCGGTTGTGGTCCAGCAGGGCGGTGTATTCGCGGTAGACACCGTCGTAGACATCGCCGGTGTGGGTGCGCGCCTCGTGGCAGGCCAGTTCCAGGTCGCGCACGGTGAGGGCCTCCGCGTCCAGGGGCTGCTGTCGCGGTGCGCCGCCCAGGCGGGTGAAGCGGGTGTAGAAGGGGAACAGGCTCTGGATCACCTTGGCCACCGGCAGGGTGCCTTCGCCGTCGTCTCCCAGCCCCTTGGGCTGGATGCCCTGCATGGCCGCCAGGGCCGACTCCGGGCGTACCACCTCCTTGGGCGGCACCAGGCCGTGGCGCAGCATCTCGCGGATGCCGGTGCCGGAGATGTTCAGCCGGTAGCGCTCGTCGTGGGGGCAGGTTTCGGTCGTGGCGTGGCTGGCGCAGCGCACGCAGTAGAACACCTCGTGGAACAGGCGCACTTCGATGCCCAGCTCGTCCGGGGTGAACTGGTCGAAGATGCTGTGGCTGGCGTACTTGTCGTAGTAGCTGCCGATCCCCGCGTGGTCGCGGCCGATCAGCGCGTGGGTGCAGCCGTAGTTCTTCATGATCAGGGCGTGCAGCACCGTCTCCCGTGGGCCGGCGAAGATGTAGGTGACGCGCAGCGGCGAGAGCATGGCGCGGTCCTTCGGGTAGTAGGTCTCCAGCACGTTGCGGTAGGCCTGCATGCGGTACTCGTGGCGCACGTATTCACGCTTGGCCATTTCCACCAGCGGCTGCAGCAGCAGGCCGTCGATGCCTTCCAGGGCGTTGCGGTGGATGTATTCGTGGCCACGGTGCAGCGGGTTGGCGCCGGTGATGAAGCCGGCCACGGAGCGGAAGCCGCGCTCCTCGTAGAAGCGCTTCCAGGTGTCCCGGGGTTCCAGGCGCAACGATTCGAAGGGGCCCCAGTCGACCCGTTGCAGCAACTGCAGCGTGCCGCCCAGGGCGACGTCGCCCATGCGCCGGTGGATGGCGTCCACCCCGGGGTGGTTGCGGTCGGTGGTGCCGAACAGCTGGCGGGCGCGCTCTTCCTTGTCGTAATCGAAGATGTCCTCGATGGCGAGGATGGCCACCGGCTCGTTGCGGTTGTCGATCAGGGCCACTTCATCGCCCACCGCCAGGGCGGCGATCACCTCGCGGTTGCGCTCGCCCACCGGGGCGAAGCTCAGCGGCACCGGCCACACCACGCCGTTGGCCAGCCGGCCGCTGCCCAGCACCGACAGGTAGTCGGCCTGGTTCATGAAGCCCTTGTTGGGCGAGAGCACGCCGGTGGTGATCATCTCGATGGTGATCACCGCCTCCAGGTCGATGCGGATCGACGGCATGGCGCGTGCCCGCGCGATTTCTGCCTGGACCCGGTCGGCGGGCACCACCTGGTTGACCAGGGTTCCACCGTGGGGCTGCTGGGGGTAGCGATCGAAGGCGAGTTCCATGTTTCCTCCTGCTCGGCTCTGGCCCCGCTCGCTGGTCGCCTGAGCGTCGAACGGGTCGCACTGTGCCGTTTTGTTATGGGTAGGACATGGCCGGTCACTGCGGCCGTCCGGCCTGCCTGTGGGCGCACCGGACTGGCTGAACGGTAGGGGCCGGGGGCCAGGGCGGACAAGGACGTTGCCCTGTGGGGAAAGTCTGGAAGTTACCGGCGGAGTGTCTGCCGGGCGGGCTGGGTGTGGAGCGGGGGTGTGCAAGCGGGCGTTGGCCGTTTGCCGGGCGCACCCTGCGACGGCTCGGCTGCAGGGGCTTTGCGTGGGGCGCGGGGGCTTAGCCGATCACCCGTGCCGGTCGCTGCAGCAGGCGGTGGCATTCACTGGCATCCAGCCAGGTGCGGCCCTGCCAGTGCAGCACCTCCAGCGGGCGTTCCTGCCAGTGCAGCACGTCGCGGTAGGGGCGCAGGGCGTTCGGGTGGCGCTCTTCGCGCAGGCGGGGGATCACCTCGCGGCTGATCCAGCGGCGGATGCCGCCGTTCTCCGGGTGGTAGTAGAAGATCAGCAGCGCATAGACGCCGCAGTCGCTGACCAGCAGCTCGCGCTGGTACTCGCCCCTGCTGTCGCGCACCCAGGCCGGTTGCAGTTGGTCCGGGTCGAGGTTGCGGGGCGCGCGTTCGTCGAGCGGTACGCGGTTGATCAGCCGCGCCAGGTCGTTGAGGACGAACCAGGGCTCGTCGTCCAGCAGCAGCGCACGGAGCTGGCGGCGGTGGCGGGTGAACAGGGTGGGGATGAGGATCTCGTCGTGGAGCTGGGGTGAATCGGGCATGTCCATTACCTCTGCTAGGTCTTACAGCTTTCTCAGGGCTGTTGGCGTCGGGAGTTAAGAAACCCCACCTAGAGGGCCGGACGTATTTCCCTTTCGGGTCTTGTATTAGCCCACTCCCGACATACAGAGGTTTTGAGCGTGCGCGAGTGTGCCGCATGCACAAAAAAGCCGCTGAACTTTCGGGAGCGGTCAGGCCGCTAGGTGAGTAAGCGTTTCTTAGGCGCCGGGGACGGAGGCTATGGGCGAACCCGGAAAGTGGCAATGCAATTACAGTGTAGGAAAGGGCTGATCGGCTAACCGAAAACTGAGTGGTAGAGTTGAGTGAGTGGTGCTATTTGCTCCCTGCACTAATTGTTCTTAACGATTTTTAGGGTTTTTGATCTCTGTTTCTAGTTTCTGTTTTCGGAATTCTTATATGTGCTTTTTCGAATTGATGAAATTTTAATAATTGCTTGATGAATATGCTTGCTCTTCTAGGGTTTGTGTTGTCTGTATTGTCTGTGTTTTCAAAGAAGACTTCAATAAATAAAAGAAATACTAGAAGTAGGTAGCGTAGCAGTGTAAAGGAAAATATTATAAGTGCTGAAATTGTGACTGTAGTTGCTAGTAATTCTAAGGGCGTGACTCCCTCAAAGAAAATGAAAATATCATCAATTCTTGCTCCTCCTGCTATTGAAAAGGCTATTGTGCCCGCACAAATTCCCATTAGCATTGCTAGAGTTCGATTCTTGGAGTCGTTTGAAAATATTAGCCCTGCTAGGTGCTTTTTGCTTATTGCGAGACTAGATCTGTGTTTTTCTTGTAATGTGATTATCTTGTCAATTTCCTCCGCTATCTTTAAATAGGAAGTTTTGGGCGCTGCAAGGGTGGATTCTAACCATATTTCCTTGAGTTTTTCGATGTTTTCTTCTTTTGTGCTTAGCGCGGCTTGGCATCGCTTTATTACTGCTTGATCTCTAAGAAATTGCAGTCTAAACCAGCAGAGCATAGTTATTACTTCAAAGACTAAGATTACTAAAAGCCTTTCGCTTTGTTCTATTTCTATGAAGGGGGCTGATTTTTTTCTTATATACCAATATATAGATAGAAAAAATAACGAAGTTGATGCAAAGGATAGCCATGTCCAGAAGGATTTTATGGTTATTATGCCGGCATAGGATTCAAAATATTGGTGGTACCAATTGATGATTTTATTTGTATGGTTCATTGTGTGCGAGCTTGGTTGTCTGGTTCGTCAGGTAACAAAGGGGTGGATTGTTGGATGCAGAATTTTTGTTTTTGTGGGTTAAGGAACTGGTGGGTGAGAAAATTTCCACCAGTTCTGATTGTGTTGTTTATATTCCCTTGCAAACATTTTCAAGTTTAGGAACTTTTTTAAGATTTCTAACCTTGAAGTCTGATTTCCTTTCGATTTTTTGCAGGAATTTCATAGAGCGTAATGTGGATTTATACGAGCCAAACTCCTCTCCGTCACCATATGTGTCGACTGCTTGGGTGTAGAAGATCTCCACTGCAAGCTCCGCAATCTTACTAAGATGATTGGTTACAGCTTCGGTGTTTAGTTTTTCTAGTGTTATATGGGTAGAACTCAGGTCTGAGTGCTTTGAAAGAATGCTGTAGGCTATGAAAATTATCCAAAAAGTCGCAGCTACGGCAAATAGTCCAGTGCTTTCTTCATCATCACTATCGTTAAGCTGCTTGATCCTCGCTTGGTCGCATACAAGCCCAAGTCGCCATGCCAGTAGGACAGATTTTGCTTCAATATTAGGGTAAAAGATTTCGGAGTAAGGTTGGTCGAAGAGCTCCCCTTTATTGTTAATTGCTTGTATGAGTAGTGAGGGGTTTTGTGCAGCTAAGAACTGAGCAACACGATCAAGTTCGATTATGTTCTCTGATTTTCTTTTCCTGCTGCCAGACTGCTTGGGGGCGTAATCCATACCTATTTTGCTAAAGGCGGTGCGCAGCTTTTCCTGGGTTGAGTCCACTGCGCGGACTGTCCAGATTTTTATGGCGTTCTGAGAGTTATTGAAACGTACTACATCGTTCTTTACTGAGTCTTTCGCTGCTATGACTCTTACCAGAACTTTGGCGTCTGATCCAGCTTTGGCTTGTACAAGGCTATTTGTAGTTTGGCATCCATTGACAATGCTGAATCTTTTAAGTGTTAGTGTGTTGTCTTTTCCAATGGTGGGCTCGGCACTGTCTGTAATGATTGAGACGCCATTGTTTAGTGCCCAGAATAGCCCGGGTGTATCTTTTGCTGTCTTTATTATCTGTTCGTTAATCCCTCCCTTTCGGCTGCCGAGGAATAAACGGACGTTTCCTGCGAAAAGCTTGTTTTTATGCTCTACGTAAAGTCTTGTAAGTTCATCTGCTGATACGCTGCCGATCCAGGCTCTACCATACTTGCCTTGATCTTGAATATAGTTTCCTGTGAATGTGATTGTATCGCTAGCAATGCCTGCTTCGGAGTCTACTAGTGTTTCGTAATCAGATATGATTTTTTGCTGGCTTTGATAAAAGAAGTGATATCCCTTAGAGCTGAATGATTTTTTTGTTGGGGGGATAGCTTTGTCGATTTTCTCATTGCTTAGCCCAAGACTTATAAGGCCAAAAGCCACTGTATATCCATCGTAATCATTTTTTACCTTGTCAATGTGGTCTGCAAGGTCTGACTTTCCAATCTTTCTTAGCGAGCTGGTGTCCTCGAAGAACGGAACGGCGGCGACCAGTCCATCCCATTTGTCTTTTGTTGTGATTTTTTTGTGGTTGTCACCACAGTGGCCTTGGAGGATATAAATTGTACGATTTGACTCGTCGGCAAATATAAGGTCTAGACCATTGTCGTTGCCGCCATCCATCGATGCAGATTCAAGTGCTTCATCTTCATCTAGATCATGGAAGTTTATGGCGTACCATGCGGTAAAAGCTTTGTGGTTAGATATTTTTGCGCGAGAGGCAAGCTCATGAATTGAGATTTTTGCGTCATCTAATATTTTGGACATCTATCAAAGCCCCATAAATAAAATAAAAAACCCCGCACAAAGGCGGGGTTTCGTCTTTCTTCGCTACCCCGAAAATCCGTATCAGGTTGAAGCGTTTCAAGTAGTCCTAATGGTTCGACCCGGAATCAATCCCAGCTCAGCGCACCACCGGTCTGATACTCGATCACACGGGTCTCGAAGAAGTTCTTCTCTTTCTTCAGGTCCATGATTTCGCTCATCCAGGGGAACGGGTTGGTGGTGCCCGGGTATTCCTCTTTCAGGCCGATCTGGGTCAGGCGGCGGTTGGCGATGAACTTGAGGTAGTCCTCCATCATCGCGGCGTTCATGCCCAGTACGCCGCGCGGCATGGTGTCGCGTGCGTATTCGATCTCGAGCTGGGTGCCCTGGAGGATCATCTGGGTGGCTTCGTCCTTCATCTGGGCATCCCACAGGTGCGGGTTCTCGATCTTGATCTGGTTGATCACGTCGATGCCGAAGTTCAGGTGCATGGATTCGTCGCGCAGGATGTACTGGAACTGCTCGGCGGTGCCGGTCATCTTGTTGCGGCGGCCCATGGAGAGGATCTGGGTGAAGCCGCAGTAGAAGAAGATGCCTTCCAGTACGCAGTAGTAGGCGATCAGGTTGCGCAGGAACTGGCGGTCGGTTTCCGGGGTACCGGTGTTGAACTGCGGATCGGAGATGGAGCGGGTGTACTTGAGGCCCCAGGAGGCCTTTTTCGCGACGCTCGGAATCTCGTGGTACATGTTGAAGATCTCGCCTTCATCCATGCCCAGGGACTCGATGCAGTACTGGTAGGCGTGGGTGTGGATCGCCTCTTCGAAGGCCTGGCGCAGGATGTACTGGCGGCATTCGGGGTTGGTGATCAGGCGGTACACGGCCAGTACCAGGTTGTTGGCAACCAGGGAGTCGGCGGTGGAGAAGAAGCCGAGGTTGCGCATGACGATGCGGCGCTCGTCTTCGCTGAGGCCGTCCTTGCTCTTCCACAGGGCAATGTCGGCGTTCATGTTCACTTCCTGGGGCATCCAGTGGTTGGCGCAGCCATCCAGGTACTTCTGCCAGGCCCAGTCGTACTTGAAGGGTACGAGCTGGTTGAGGTCGGCACGGGCGTTGATCATCTGCTTGTCGCCGACCTGTACGCGCGCGGAGGCGCCTTCGAGGTCGTCCAGGCCTTCCTGGATGTCGAGGGCGTCGAGGGCCTTCTTGGCGCGGGCGACGGCGTCGGAGTCGTCAGCCGATACGGCGCGGGCGTCCTGCACGGAGCCGGCGGCTTCGTCGTCGAGCTTGTCGGCGTTCTGCGCGGCCTGGGCAACGGCGGGCGCGGCCTTGGCTTCGGTGGGGTCTTCTTTGTCGAATTCGTCCCAGCTGAGCATGTTTCCTCTCCTGGTGTCTGGATGCGTGAAAGTGGGTTGCACGCTAAAGCGATCATCTGGCCGGCGGTGCTTTGCCTGGCCTGCACGCCCGGTTTGTGGACGTGCTGTTCGGATTCGGTACTGCTTGAGGTTTCCCTCTTTACCCGTCCCCTTCTCCCGCTGGCGGGAGAGGGGAGGGCTGGCTGCGGGCGCGCCGCAGTTTCCGGCGTGAGTCAGCGCTAGGCGGACACTTGGCCGGAGCCCCTGAGCGTACGTCCGTACGTGATGGGGTCCGGCCGAGTGGCCAACAACGCGATGGCCGCGCCGGGGACTGCGTTACTGGCAGGCTTCGCAGTCGGGGTTGTCGATGCTGCAAGCCTTCGGCACCGGCGCCGGCTGCGGCGCGGCGGCCGGGGCAGCCTGCAGGCCTTCGTCGATCACCGAGCTGACGGCGTTGAGCTTGCCGGTGTTGATGGTGGACTTCTCGGTGCTGGTGGCGGCCAGGGCACGGAGGTAGTAGGTGGTCTTCAGGCCACGGTACCAAGCCATGCGGTAGGTCACGTCCAGCTTCTTGCCGGAGGCGCCGGCGATGTAGAGGTTCAGGGACTGGGCCTGATCGATCCACTTCTGGCGGCGGCTGGCGGCGTCGACGATCCACTTGGTCTCGACTTCGAAGGCGGTGGCGTACAGGTCTTTCAGGTCTTGCGGGATGCGCTCGATCTGCTGCACGGAGCCGTCGTAGTACTTCAGGTCGTTGACCATGACCGGGTCCCACAGGCCGCGGGCCTTGAGGTCGCGTACCAGGTAGGGGTTGATCACGGTGAACTCGCCGGAGAGGTTCGATTTCACGTACAGGTTCTGGTAGGTCGGCTCGATGGACTGCGATACGCCGGTGATGTTGGCGATGGTCGCGGTCGGGGCGATGGCCATGATGTTCGAGTTGCGGATGCCTTTCTTGACGCGCTCGCGCACCGGGGCCCAGTCGAGGGACTCGGTCAGGTCGACGTCGATGTACTTCTGGCCACGGGCTTCGATGAGGATCTGCTGGGAGTCCAGCGGCAGGATGCCCTTGGACCACAGGGAGCCGTCGAAGGTCTCGTAGGCGCCGCGCTCGTCGGCCAGGTCACAGGAGGCCTGGATGGCGAAGTAGCTCACCGCTTCCATGGACTTGTCGGCGAACTCGATGGCCGCGTCGGAGCCGTAGGCGATGTGCTGCAGGTACAGGGCGTCCTGGAAGCCCATGATGCCGAGGCCTACCGGGCGGTGCTTGAGGTTCGAGTTGCGAGCCTGCGGGACCGAGTAGTAGTTGATGTCGATGACGTTATCGAGCATGCGCACGGCGGTCTTCACGGTCTTCTGCAGCTTGGCTGTGTCCAGCTTGCCGTCGACGATGTGGTTGACCAGGTTGATCGAGCCCAGGTTGCAGACGGCGATTTCGTCGGCATTGGTGTTCAGGGTGATCTCGGTGCACAGGTTCGAGCTGTGGACGACGCCCACGTGCTGCTGCGGGCTGCGCAGGTTGCACGGGTCCTTGAAGGTCAGCCACGGGTGGCCGGTCTCGAACAGCATGGAGAGCATCTTGCGCCACAGGTCCTTGGCCTGGACGACCTTGAACACCTTGATCTTGTTGTACTCGGTCAGGGCTTCGTAATACTCGTAGCGCTCTTCGAAGGCCTTGCCGGTCAGGTCGTGCAGGTCCGGCACTTCGGACGGGGAGAACAGGGTCCACTTGCCGTCGTCGAAGACGCGCTTCATGAACAGGTCCGGAATCCAGTTCGCGGTGTTCATGTCGTGGGTGCGGCGACGGTCGTCACCGGTGTTCTTGCGCAGTTCGAGGAATTCCTCGATGTCCAGGTGCCAGGTTTCCAGGTAGGCGCAGACGGCGCCCTTGCGCTTGCCGCCCTGGTTCACGGCCACGGCGGTGTCGTTGACCACTTTCAGGAAGGGGACGACGCCCTGGGACTTGCCGTTGGTGCCCTTGATGTAGGAGCCCAGCGCGCGCACCGGGGTCCAGTCGTTGCCCAGGCCACCGGCGAATTTCGACAGCATGGCGTTGTCGTGGATCGCGTTGTAGATGCCCGACAGGTCGTCCGGCACGGTGGTCAGGTAGCAGGACGACAGCTGCGGACGCAGGGTGCCGGCGTTGAACAGGGTCGGGGTCGACGACATGTAGTCGAACGAGGAGAGCAGGTTGTAGAACTCGATGGCGCGGGCTTCACGGTCCTTCTCTTCGATGGCCAGGCCCATGGCCACGCGCATGAAGAAGACCTGCGGCAGTTCGAAGCGGATGCCGTCCTTGTGGATGAAGTAGCGGTCGTACAGGGTCTGCAGGCCGAGGTAGGTGAACTGCTGGTCGCGCTCGTGGTTGATCGCGGCGCCCAGCTTGGCCAGGTCGAATTCCTTGAGCTTGCTGTCGATCAGCTCGAACTCGGAGCCTTTCTCGACGTAGGCGGCCAGGGCCTTGGCGTACAGGTCGGCCATCTCGTGGTGAGTGGCGCTTTCGGCAACGCCGAGGAAGCCCAGGGCTTCGGCGCGCAGGGTGTCCATCAGCAGGCGGGCGGTGACGTAGGAGTAGTTCGGCTCACGTTCCACCAGGGTACGGGCGGTCATCACCAGGGCGGTGTTGACGTCCTTCTCGGCCACGCCGTCGTACAGGTTCTTCAGGGTTTCGCGCTCGATCAGGGCGCCGTCCACCTCGGCCAGGCCTTCGCAGGCTTCGCGGATGATGGTCTGCAGGCGGCCCATGTCCAGCGGCTGGACGCTGCCGTCGGCCTTGGTGATGCGGATGCTCGGGTGCGGCACGGCAACGTCGCTGGCGGCGGCGCCACGCTTGGCGCGCTCCTGGGCGCGGGCTTCGCGGTAGAGCACGTAGTCACGGGCGACCTTCTGTTCGCCGGCGCGCATCAGGCTCAGTTCGACCTGGTCCTGGATTTCTTCGATGTGGATGGTGCCGCCGGAGGGCATGCGACGCTTGAAGGTCGCGGTGACCTGCTCGGTCAGGCGGGCAACGGTTTCATGGATGCGGGAAGAAGCAGCGGCAGTACCGCCTTCCACGGCGAGGAACGCCTTGGTGATGGCAACGGTGATCTTGTCATCGGTGTAGGGGACGACGGTGCCGTTGCGTTTGATCACGCGCAGCTGGCCGGGAGCGGTGGCGGCCAGGTCCTGGGCGGAGTCGGCTGCCAGCGGCGCGTTGGCCTGCGGGTTCTCGCGAGTGGTGTCGGTCTGCATGGGGGTCTCCATGTTCGTATAGGTCTGGTTGGGCGCCGGGGCACCCGTTATTCCGTTACAAAGCTCGCCGCGCCGGCCAGGGCCGGGCGGTGGGTACTACAAGGCAGAGAGGTCGGACTCAGGTGCCTCCCTGGCCCTACAAAGTCTAGGGTCGCCGTGTTAAGGCACGACGACTGAAACACAATACCTAGTGGTGCGGCCTGCTCCGGCTGCGCACCGCTTCCGGTGGCGGTCACGTCTTGCGCGTCTCGCCCCGGCACCGTCTGCCGGGGCAGCGCGGTGGGTTGGACTCTCGATGGATCACCGGGTTCGAATGCACGGAAAAGGCTCTTCGGGACTTGATTCTGGTTGTGCCTGGTGATCTAGCAAAACCCCAATATGTAGGGGTGCTGCGCGATGGGGGTACAAGATAATGCGCTGTCTGGGCTATTGCAAGGCGAGGGGTACTGAACAAGCTGTGGATAAGTTGTGGGTGCGCTGTGCGCGGCGGCCGGCGGGCGCCGGGTAGGCCTTGGGCGGCGTGGGGTACGCCGTTCGTCGTCACTTCGCAGGCCTTTTCAGGGGCGATCCGAGGATGCCGACGGGTGCGCAAGCTAACACAATATGTAGTGTTTTTCCGCTGTTCTGGCATGCGCTGTGCAGAACGGCCGGCATTGCTACAATCCGCGCGTTTTTCCTGGCCCTCGCGGCGCTGGAGTGGGAGTAGGTGGTGGAACAAGAAGCCTGGCGCATCCTCATTGTCGAAGACGACCAGCGACTGGCCGAGCTGACCCGTGAATACCTGGAAGGCAACGGCCTGCGGGTGTCCATCGAGTCGGACGGCGGCCAGGCGGTGGCGCGCATCCTGGCGGAACGCCCGGACCTGGTGATCCTGGACCTGATGCTGCCGGGTGAGGATGGCCTGTCCATCTGCCGCAAGGTACGGGGGCGCTACGACGGCCCGATCCTGATGCTCACCGCGCGCACCGACGACATGGACCAGGTGCTGGGCCTGGAGATGGGCGCCGACGACTACGTGTGCAAGCCGGTGCGCCCGCGCGTGCTGCTGGCGCGCATCCGTGCCCTGCTGAGGCGCAGCGAGGGCGTGACCGACAGCGTGGAAGACACCCCGCGGCGCCTGGAATTCGGCAGCCTGGTGATCGACAACGCCATGCGCGAGGCCTGGCTCAGCGAGCGCAGCATCGAGCTGACCAGCGCCGAGTTCGACCTGCTCTGGCTGCTGGCGGTGAACGCCGGGCGCATCCTCTCCCGCGAGGAGATCTTCAATGCCCTGCGCGGCATCGAGTACGACGGCCAGGACCGCTCCATCGACGTGCGCATCTCGCGCATCCGCCCCAAGATCGGCGACGACCCGATGCACCCGCGCCTGATCAAGACGGTGCGCAGCAAGGGCTACCTGTTCGTCGGCGAGGCGGCCGACGGCCAGCCATGACCCGCGCCGCCCGCTCGGCCGTGGCCTGGGGGCGGCCATGAACTCCATCTTCCTGCGCATCTACGGCGGCCTGCTGGCCACGCTGGTGCTGGTGGCCCTGCTGGGGGTGTTCACCCTGCACCAGGTCAACGAGGTGCGCGCCGACCGCTACCGGGAAAGCCTGGCGCGCGGCACCTTCCGCCTGATGTCCGACAACCTCGAACCCATGACCCAGGTGGAACGCCGCCGCGCCCTGGTGCTGTGGAGCCGCCTGCTGGGCATCCCCCTGGCGCTGCAGGACCTGGACGAGGACCGCCTCGACAGCGGCGTGCGTTCCCGCGTGTTGCGCCGCCAGGTGATGGTGGAGCAGACCGGCCCCCACGCCGCCAAGGTCTACAGCCTGGTGAGCGAAAAGGACCACCTGGTGCTCACCGGCGAGGTGCAGCAGATCAGCGAGCAGCTGGCCCGGGCCACCGTCTACCTGTTGATCGACGAGCTGGTGCGCTACCCGGTCAACGAACAGCCGCAGCGCCTGGCCGCCCTGAAGGAGAGCAAGCAGTTCGGCTTCGACCTGCATCTGGTGACCCTGGAGAACGCCGACCTCGACGAAGACCAGCGGCGCCGGGTGGACGAGGGCGACACGGTGATGGCCCTGGGCAAGGGCGGCGACTCCATCCGCATCTTCGCCGGCATCGTCGACACGCCCTGGGTGCTGGAGATCGGCCCGCTGGTGCTGATGAACCCCTACCCGCCGGAGCTGCTGATCCTCATCGGCGTGCTCGGGCTGAGCCTGATCGGCCTCACCATCTACCTGCTGGTGCGCCAGCTGGAGCGGCGCCTGCTGGGGCTGGAGGCGGCGGCCACGCGCATCGCCCACGGCAAGCTGGACGCCCGCGTACCGGCTCGTGGCGCGGACTCGGTGGGGCGCCTGGCGGCCGCCTTCAACGGCATGGCCGAGCAGTTGCAGCAGTTGCTCTCGGTGCAGCGCGAGCTGGTGCGGGCGGTGTCCCACGAACTGCGCACGCCAGTGGCGCGGCTGCGCTTCGGCCTGGAGATGATCGCCGACGCCGAGACCGACACCGCGCGGCGCAAGTACATGGAGGGCATGGACGGCGACATCCAGGAACTCGACAAGCTGGTGGACGAGATGCTGACCTACGCCCGCCTGGAGCAGGGCACGCCGGCGCTGAACTTCCAGCGGGTCGACCTGGATGCGCTGATGGAGCAGGTGATCGCCGAGCTGGCGCCGCTGCGCCCGGCCATCCGCGTCGAGCGCGGCCACGCCTTCGGCCGTGTCGAGGAGGGCGCCTGGGTGGAGGCCGAGCCGCGCTACCTGCACCGGGCCCTGCAGAACCTGGTGAGCAACGCCATGCGCCATGCTGAGTCGCGGGTGCGCCTGAGTTTCCAGATCGGCGAAGCGCTGTGCCGCATCGACGTGGAGGACGACGGCCCCGGCGTGCCGGAAAGCGCCTGGGAACGCATCTTCACCCCCTTCCTGCGGCTGGACGACAGCCGCACCCGCGCCTCCGGCGGGCATGGCCTGGGCCTTTCCATCGTCCGGCGCATCATCTATTGGCACAGCGGGCGGGCGCAGATCGGCCGCAGCGAAGCCCTGGGCGGCGCGCAGTTCAGCCTGGTCTGGCCGTGCCGGCAGGGCGAACGCCTGCCTTCCTGAGTCAGCGCACCGCCACCAGGGTCAGCAGGCGGTCCGGGTAGTGGCGCACCTGCCCCTGCAGCTCGCGGCCCTGGTGCCATTCGGCGGACAGGTCGATCAACAGGCGCAGCTGCACGCGGTGGCCGTCCACCGCCAGCACTTCCGCATCATGGAAATAGAAGCGCACCCCCACCAGCGGGTAGAGCGCCTTGAACAGGCTCTCCTTGATGGAGAAGGTCAGGGTCACCCGCTCGGCCCTGGCCTCCAGCGGCAGGGCGTCGAGCCGTTGCAGCTCGGCCTCGGTGAGGATCTCCCCGGCCAGGCGCAGGGCGCGCTCGGGCTCCAGGCGCTGCTCCAGGTCCAGCCCCAGGCCGCGCCATGCCTCGGCACGGGCCACCACGCTGGCCGCCTGGCCGGTGCCGTGGGTGATGGAGCCGACGATGCCGGCCGGCCACACCGGTGCCCGGTCCTCGCCGGTGGCGGGCACCTCGGCCTGCCCGGTGAGCGCCTGCAAGGTCGCCCGCGCGCAGAGCCGCCCGGCCAGGTACTCCGCACGGCGCTTGGCCACCGAGCGCTGGATGCTCGGCGTGGTGGGGATGTTGCAGCGGGCGAAGTCGCCATCGTCGAGGGTCGCCGGGTCGAAGCGGCAGCTGTGGAAACCCACGCCCTCCAGCGCCTCGGCGAAGGGCCAGGCGGCATCGGGCTGGGTGCAGAAAGGGGGCAGGGTCAGGTTCATGGCGCGCATTCTGCCGCGCCGGTGGGGCGGCCGACCAGACGCTGGCTCGGTTACATATGTTTGCAATCGGGTTACCAAAGCTAAACGGATCGTCCAGTCGGCTTTTGCCAGACTAGCTGTGCGTTTCTTCTGGAACGCAGGTGAGGTTGTAGCCTGGGGCCGTTATCGGCCCCGGCGTTTTCTCTGAATCGAGAACGGGAGCCCTGTGGCTCCCGTTTTTTTTGCTTTGGATTCTGCCCTTGCCGGCTTGCACACGTAGAAGCAGCCTGATGGCGGGGGCGATGGGGTCCGTGGCCTCACCCCCTCCTGCGAAGCGGTCGCACATTGGGGAGTGTCAGTGCGCCAGGCGCTGCCAGCGCCGGAACACCGGCTCGGCCAGGAACAGCACCAGCAGCAGCCGGGCCACCTGCAGGGCGGTGACCAGCGGGACGGAGAGTTGCAGGGTCTCGGCGGTGAGGCTCATCTCGGCGATGCCGCCGGGCATCATCCCCAGGGTCAGGGAGCGCAGGTCCAGGGCGCTGGCCCAGGCGATGCCGAGGGCGCAGAGGCTGGCGAAGCCGATCATCAGTGCGGTGCCCAGCAGGGTGCGGGCGAGGAAGGCCGGGGCGCGGCGGAAGAAGGGGCGGTCGAAGTGGCAGCCCAGGCCGCTGCCGATCAGCAGCTGGCCCACCTGGCTGGCCCCTGGGGGCAGGCCGATGTGCAGGTCCCAGGCGACGCTGGCGCAGGCACTGACCAGCAGCGGGCCGAACAGCCAGGGGTTGGGTTGGCGCAGGCGTTGCCAGAGCAGCGCCACCAGGCCGCCGGCCGGCACCAGCACGGCCAGCCAGGCCCAGTCCACCGGGGCGCTGGTGTGCAGGGCGGGGCCGTCGCCCAGCAGCAGTTTGAACAGTGCCGGTATGCACAGCACCACGGCCACCACCCGCAGGCTCTGGGCCGCGGCCACGCGGCTGGTGCTGGCGCCGTTGCGCTGGCCGAGGTTGACCATCTCCCCCGAGCCGCCGGGCATGCAGGCGAAGAAGGCGGTGGCGCGGTCCTCGCCGCTGCGGCGCAACAGCCCGATGGCGAGGACGCTGGAAAGGCTGGTGAACAGGGCACCGAAGAGCACCAGCGCCCAGTGGGTGGTGACCTGCTCCAGTACCTGGGGGGTGAAGTGCAGGCCGATGCCGATGCCGATGATCCATTGGCCGGTCTTGCGCCCGCCCGGCAGGTCGCGGATCTGCCAGGGCGTGGCGCAGCGGAGCAGGATGACCGCCACCAGGGCGCCGATCATCCACGGCAGCGGCCAGTGGGCGAGGCTGGCGAGCAGGCCGCCCGCCGCGCCCACCAGGGGCGTCGCCCACCAGCTGCGCCAGCCATCACGCATCCGCCAGGGCCTCCCGGCGGGCGCGGCGGCGCCAGATGCGCACCAGCGGCAGGGCCAGCATCACCGCGACCAGCACCCAGGTGCCGATGGCGATGGGGCTGGACCAGAGGATGCCCAGCTCGCCGTTGGAGATGGACAGCGCGCGGCGCAGGTTCTGCTCCATCAGCCCACCGAGGATGAAGCCCAGCAGCAGCGGCGAGAGGGGGAAGTCCAGCTTGCGCAGGATGTAGCCGAAGATGCCGATGGCGACCATCAGGAACAGGTCGAAGGTGGTGGCGTGCACGGCGTAGACGCCGATGGAGGTGATGATGGCGATCACCGGCACCAGGGCCCAGTTGGGCACGGCGAGGATGCGGGTGAATATCCGGATCATCGGGATGTTGAGGATCACCAGCATGACGTTGGCGATGAACAGCGAGGCGATCAGGCCCCAGACGATGTCCGGCTGCTGCTGGAACAGCATCGGGCCGGGGGTGATGTTGTACAGCGTGAGTGCGCCGATCATCACCGCCGTGGTGCCGGAGCCGGGAACGCCCAGGGTCAGCATCGGCACCATGGCGCCGCAGGCGGAGGCGCCGATGGCGGTTTCCGGGGCGGCCAGGCCGCGCATGTCGCCTTTGCCGAACTTGCCGGAGTCGCCGGCGAGCTTCTTCTCGGTCATGTAGGCCACGGCGCTGGCCAGGGTGGCGCCGGCACCCGGCAGCACGCCGAGGATGAAGCCCATCACCCCGCAACGCAGGTTGACCACGGCGACCGACGCGGCCTCCTTGAGGTTGAACAGCATGCGCCCGGTGGCTTTCACCGCAACGTGGCCGTGGTGGGTCTTCTCCAGCAGCAGGAGGATCTCGCTCACCGAGAACAGGCCCAGCACCAGCACCACGAACTGGATGCCGTCGGCGACATGGATGCTGTCGAAGGTGAAGCGGTACACGCCGCTGTTGGCGTCGATGCCGATGGTGGAGAGGAACAGGCCGAGCAGGGCGGCGATGAAGGTCTTCAGCGGCCGGTCGCCGGCCATGCCGCCGAGGGCGACGATGGCGAACACCATCAGCACGAAGTACTCCGCCGGGCCGAAGGCGATGGCCCATTTGGCCAGCAGCGGGGCGAACAGCACCATGCCGCAGGTGGCGATGAAGGCGCCGATGAAGGAGCTCCAGGCCGACAGCGACAGGGCGACGCCGGCCAGGCCCTGGCGGGCCATGGGGTAGCCGTCGAGGGTGGTCATCACGGTGGAGGCTTCGCCGGGGATGTTCAGCAGGATGGAGCTGATGCGCCCGCCGTATTCGCAGCCCAGGTACACGGCGGCCAGCAGGATCAGCGCCGACTCCGGCGGCAGGCCGAGGGCGAAGGCCACCGGGATCAGCAGGGCCACGCCGTTGATCGGGCCGAGGCCCGGCAGCAGGCCCACCACGGTGCCGATCAGGGTGCCCACCAGGGCGGTGACCAGGTTGTAGGGGGAGAGGGCCACGCCGAAGCCCTGGCCGAGGTAGCTCAAGGTATCCATGTCGTCACTCCAGGAAGTCGAGGAGGCCCAGCGGCAGGGGCACGTCCAGGGTCTTGTCGAACAGCAGGTAGAGGCCAACGCTGATGGCCAGCGCGGCGATGGCGCTGGGCAGCCAGCTGCCGCCGTACAGGCGGGCCATCAGCAGGCCGGCGAGGGTGCTGGAGAGGATGAAGCCCAGCGGCTCGAAGAGCCCGGCGTAGACCAGCAGCAGGGCGATGCAGGCGATCACCTTGCGCAGGGTGGGGGCGTCCAGCGGGGTGTCGTCGTGCTTGTGCAGCAGGGCACCGGGGCGCAGCACCTGCCACAGCAGTGCAGCGGCCATCAGCCCGAGGGTGAGCAGGGGGAAGGCGCGGGGGCCGACCGGCTCATAGGAGAAGGCGGCGTGGTAGTCCCAGGCGAGCGCGGCAAAAAACAGGCATGCGACCAGCCAGCCCAGACTGAACAGGCGTTGAAAAAGCATGGGGGATTCCTCGCGGAATGGGGGCGCGGAGGGCCGGCTGGCGGGGGCGCTCAGCCGGCTGTTCGGGGCCTTAGCGTCTGTTCACGCTCTTGCGAGCGCTTACTGAGTGAGGCCGAACTCCTTGGCCATGTCCTTGTACTGGGCGACGCGCTGCTTCACGTAGGCGTCCAGTTCCGGGCCGGTCATGGCAAAGGGGAAGAGCTCGCGCTGGTCGCGCAGCTTGGCGAAGTCCTCGGAGGCCAGCAGCTGGTCGAAGGCGGCCTTCCACCAGGCGTAGTCCTCGTCGCTCACCTTCGGGCCCAGGTAGAAGCCACGCACCACCGGCCAGGTGATGTCGTAGCCCTGTTCCTTGGCGGTGGGGATGTTGGCCTTGTCCTCACCCGGCAGGCGCTCTTCGGAGAGCACGGCGAGGATGCGCATGTTGCCGGCGAGGATGTGCGGCATGGAGTCGGAAATGTCGGTACTGCCCACCTGGATGTGCCCGCCGAGCAGGGCGGTGGCGATCTCGCCGCCGCCTTCCAGGGCCACGTAGCGCAGGTTGCGCGGGTCGATGCCGGCGGCCTTGGCCAGCAGGGCGGTCTGCATCCAGTCCTGGCTGCCGACGGTGCCGGAGGAGCCGATCACCACCTTGCCCGGGTCGGCCTTGAGTGCTTTGACCAGGTCGTCGAGGGTCTTGTAGGGGGAGTCGTTGCGCACGGCGATGGCGCCGTAGCTGGTGCCGATGCCGGCCAGCCAGCGCACGGCGTTCTCGTCGAAGCGGCCGAACTTGCCCTGGGCCAGGTTGAGCAGGGAGCCGCTGGACCAGGCGGTGATGGTGCCGGCGTCACCGGGGCGCTGGGCGACCACGGCGTTGTAGGCCACGGCACCGACGCCACCGGGCATGTAGGTGACGCGCATGGGCTTGCTGAGCAGCTTGGCGTCCATCAGGGCGCTCTGGGCCAGCTTGCAGGTGAGGTCGAAGCCGCCGCCGGGGGCGGCTGGGGCGATGCACTCGGGGCGCTTGGGCTCGGCCATCAGCTGGGTGGAGAGCAGCAGGCCGGTGGCGAGCAGGGCAAGGTGGGAGAGGGCGGTCTTCATCGGTTGTCTCCTGTGGAGTCTTATTGTGGATCACCAGATGGCGAGGGCGTAGCTGACGATCAGGCGCAGTTCGTCGGCATCCCGGGCGAAGTTGGAGCGGAAACCGGCGTGGCGGGCGCGGAATGTGAGGTCCTTGAGGGCGCCGCTCTGGACGACGTACTTGAACTCCACGTCGCGTTCCCATTCGCGGCCTTCCTGGTCGCTGCCGGTGACCTGGGCGTTGTCGCTGGTGATGTAGCGGGTCATGAAGCTCAGGCCGGGGACGCCGAGGCTGGCGAAGTCGAGGTCGTAGCGGGCCTGCCAGGAGCGCTGGTCGGCGTTGGCGAAGTCGTTGATCTGGACGAAGTTGACCAGGAACGGGTCGCTGCCGTCGATGTAGGCGTAGCCGGTGTCGCCGCTCATGCGCTGGTAGCCGAGGCCGACCTTGTGGGCGCCCTGGCCGTAGCTGACCATGCCGTTCAGCGCGCGGTTGTCCACCTTGCCGGCGGCGGCGCGGCCGGTGTCGGCGCTGATGGCGTAGCGCAGGTCGGCGCTGAGGGTGCCGCTGCCCAGGGGCTGGGTGGCGAGCAGGCCGAAGAAGTGCTGGCGGTAGACGTCGTCCAGCTCGGCGAAGTAGTAGCGCCCGGTGAGCTGCTTGCTGAACACGTAGTCGGCGCCGGCCAGGTCGTAGTGGTCGCCGCTGGCGCCACTGGCGAAGCGCCGGTTCTTGTTGTTCAGGGCCAGGTCTTCGGAGTTGGTGGAGGCGCGGTCCTTCACTTCGCGCAGGCGGCCGCCGGTGAAGGTGAGGCCTTCGATCTCCTTGGAGGTGAGCAGGCCGCCTTCGAACACCTGGGGCAGGATGCGGCTGTCGCTGGCCTTGACCACCGGCAGCTCGGGAATGTGGCTGCCGATGCGCAGTTCACTCTTGGAGAAGCGCACCTTGCCGGTCAGGCCCAGCTTGCCGTAGGTGTCCGGGGTGCCGCCGTCGTCCTGCACCGGCAGCAGGTCGGTGCCGCTGCGGCCTTTGCCGGAGTCGAGCTTGACGCCGACCATGCCGAGGGCGTCCACGCCGAAGCCGACGGTGCCTTCGGTGAAGCCGGATTCGATGTTGAGGATGAAGCCCTGGGCCCACTCGTCGCGCTTGGACTGGCCGGTGCCTTCGCGGAAGTCGCGGTTCAGGTAGATGTTGCGGGCTTCGAGGGTGGCCGAGCTGTCCTTGATGAAGTCAGCCTGGGCGAACGGGGCGAGGGTGCAGCCGGCGATGGCCAGGCTGACGATGCGAGCAGGCGGCAACGCCTGCCGGGAGGCAGTGTGCATCGGTGGTCTCCGTTGTTGTTCTTGTAAAGCCGGCTCAACCAGGGCCGGCTATTGATGGGTGGTTTTGTCCACCCTGTGGCGATCCTAGGGGGCGAAGCTTTCGCCAGGCTTTCAGCGTGAAAGAATTCGGCAGGCCGGTTTTTTGCCGGTGGTTGGCCGTTACACTGCGGGCCGTTTCCTACAGCCTGGAGGACTCCACCGTGCGAATCCTGCTCGTCGAAGACCATCTGCAATTGGCCGATAGCGTGGCCCAGGCGCTGCGCGCGGCGGGCTGGACGGTGGACGTGCTGCACGATGGCGTGGCGGCGGACCTGGCGCTGTCCAGCGAGGAGTACGCCCTGGCGGTGCTGGATGTGGGGCTGCCGCGCCTGGATGGCTTCGAGGTGCTGTCGCGCCTGCGTGGGCGGGGCAAGACGCTGCCGGTGCTGATGCTCACCGCGCGGGGCGAGGTGAAGGACCGGGTGCTGGGCCTGAACCTGGGCGCCGACGATTACCTGGCCAAGCCCTTCGAGCTGTCGGAGCTGGAGGCGCGGGTGAAGGCGCTGCTGCGGCGCACGGTGCTGGGTGGTGAGCAGCAGCAGCGCTGCGGGCCGCTGCTCTATGACCTGGGCACCCGGCGCTTCAGCCTGGACGGCCAGCCGCTGACCCTGACCTCGCGGGAGCAGGCGGTGCTGGAGGTGCTGATCGCGCGCCCCGGCCGGGTGATGAGCAAGGACCAGTTGGCCGCCCAGGTGTTCGGCCTGGACGAGGAGGCCAGCCCGGACGCCATCGAGATCTACATCCATCGCCTGCGCAAGAAGCTGGAGGGCAGCACGGCGCGTATCGTTACCTTCCGCGGCCTGGGCTACCTGCTGGAGCACCAGGATGCGTGAGTCGGGAAGCCTGCGCGGGCGGCTGCTGCGGCGGCTGGCGCTGCTGCTGGCGGTGCTGCTGGTGCTCGGCAGCCTGAGTGCCTACTTCAATGCCCGCCAGGCGGCGGACACCGCCTACGACCGCACCCTGCTGGCGTCGGCCCGGGCCATTTCCGCCGGGCTCTACGAGGCCGACGGTCGGCTCAAGGCCGATGTGCCCTATGTGGCGCTGGACACCTTCGCCTACGACAGCGCGGGGCGGATCTTCTACCAGGTGACCGACATCGAGGGGAAGCTGGTCTCCGGCTACGAGAACCTGCCTGGCCCGCCGCCTGGCACGCCGCGCACCGATGACTACCCGGCCCTGGCGCGCTTCTACGACGCCAACTACGGCGGGGTGGACGTGCGGGTGGTGAGCCTGCTGCGCCCGGTGAGCGAGGCAAGCATCAACGGCATGGCGGAAATCCGCGTGGCGGAGACCGAGGAGGCCCGCGAGCGCCTGGCCCGGGGGCTGCTGGTGGATACGCTGTGGCGCCTGGCGCTGATGTCCCTGGCGGCGTTGGGGCTGGTGTGGCTGGCGGTGAGTGCGGCGATGCGCCCGCTCAACCAGCTGCGTTCGGCGGTGGAGGAGCGCCAGCCGGACGACATGCGCCCGTTGCCGGTGGTGGTGGTGCAGAGCGAGCTCAAGCCGCTGGTGGATGCGCTCAACCGGTTCACCGAGCGCCTGCGCGGGCTGTTCCAGCGTCAGGCGGACTTCATCGCCGACGCCTCCCACGAGTTGCGCACGCCCCTGGCGGCCCTGAAGGCGCGGATCGAGCTGGGCCTGCGCGAGCAGGACCCGGCCGCCTGGCGCCGGACCCTGGAGGAAAGCGCGGCGAACACCGATCGGCTGACCCACCTGGCCAACCAGTTGCTTTCCCTGGCCCGCATCGAGAGCGGGGCGCGGGCGATTGCCGAGGGCGGTGCCGAGCGCATCGAGCTGGGCGCCCT
Source organism: Pseudomonas sp. SLBN-26 (assembly GCF_006715895.1). Lineage (NCBI taxonomy): Bacteria > Pseudomonadati > Pseudomonadota > Gammaproteobacteria > Pseudomonadales > Pseudomonadaceae > Pseudomonas > Pseudomonas sp. SLBN-26. The sequence continues at coordinate 2,660,371 of NZ_VFOB01000001.1, read as the reverse complement.
GGCCCGTGAGCTGGGGATGGCCCTGGCGCCCCTGGCCCACGCGCGGGGCATCGCCCTGGCGCTGGAGGCCGAGGACAGCGCCTGGGTGATGGGCGAGCCGACGCTGCTCAACGAGCTGCTCAGCAACCTGGTGGACAACGCCCTGGCCCATACGCCCAAGGGCGCCAGCGTGACCCTGCGGGTGATGGCGCCGGCGGTGCTGGAGGTGGAGGACGAGGGCAGCGGCATTCCGCCGGAAGAGCGCGAGCGAGTGTTCGAGCGCTTCTACCGGCGCACGGCCCAGGCCAGCGGGGCCGGGCTGGGCCTGGCCATCGTCGGTGAGATCTGCCGGGCGCACATGGCCGAGATCAGCCTGCACGACGGCGGCGCGGGTGGGTTGCGGGTGCGGGTGAGCTTTCCGCCGGCCTGAACGGCCTGCCGTCAGTGCAGGGCGCTCAGCGGCTGTTCGGCTTCGAGCAGGTAGCGGGCGACCTTGCCGCTTTCGCGCAGTTGCGCCAGGCCCTGGTTGAAGCGCGCCATGAGCTGTTCGTTGCCGGGCACCGAGCGGGACAGCAGCAGGTGCATGGTGTCGCTGCGCAGGGGCCGGGGGTGGAAGGTGAGGCGGCTGCGTTCCTCGCGGCTGAAGCCTTGCTGCAGGTTGGCGATGCCGACCACCTTGTCCATGGGGAACACGTCGATGCGGCCGGCCAGGAGCATGCGCAGCCCCTGTTCCTCGGCGGCCAGGCGCTGCACGCGCAGGCGGCCGTCCTGCTCGGCACGCTGGAAGGCCTCGCCGTAGTCGTAGCCGATGGTGGCGCCCAGGCGGTGCTGTCGGAGGTCCTCCACGCTCTGCCAGTCGAGGGCGGTGTCCTTGCGGTGGAACAGCACGTAGCCGCTCTCGATCACCGGATCACTGACGTAGAAATCCCGCTCGCGGTCGGCATTGCGCAGCCAGATGGCGGTGCCGTGGCGCTCGCCTTTCTCGGCCAGGCGCAGGGCGCGGGCCCAGGGGTAGAACTCCCAGTGGACGGTGACGCCCTCCAGGGCGAAGGCTTCGGCGACGATGCGCGAGGCGACGCCCTGGTGCGGCAGCGTGGCGCCGAGGTAGGGCGCCCATTCACCGTTGGTGAGGCGCACGTCTTCAGCGGCGGCGAGGCTGCCGAAGGCGAGGGCGAAGAGAAGGAAGAGGGCGCGCATCCGTTGGGTCCGGTACTCCATGTATGCAGGGAGTCTAGACAGGGATGGCGCGCCCGTTAGATCACTGCAGCATGCTCATGGCCGCTTCCATGGCGGCGGAGAGGTCTTCGTCGGCCTGCATGTCGACCTGCGGGTCGAGGCCGAGCTTGGCGAAGGCGGGGACCTGGCTCCAGTCGAGCTGGGTGTAGGGGTGCTCGCTGCCCAGGTAGCTCTGCAGGGTGGCGACCTGGACGATGTCCACATAGTCGACCTTGGGGGAGTTGCGGGTGAAATCCAGGTACTGGCTGGGGATCTGCGCGATCGGGGCGGGGAATTCCCAGGCCTTGAGGATGCGGTCGCCGATGATCGGGTGGATGCGCTCGATCACGTGGTTGAGGCTGATGGAGTCGGCCAGCAGTTCGTAGTGTTCTTCGGCGTAGGTGAGGATCGGCAGTACGCCGATCTGGTGCACCAGGCCGGCGAGGGTGGCCTGGTCCGGCGCGAGGCGGGTGTAGTGGCGGCAGAGCACGTGGCAGATGCCGGCGATCTCGGTGCTCTTGTTCCAGACTTCGCGCATCTTGCGGTCGACCACGTCGGAGGTGGCCTGGAACATCTGCTCCATGGCCAGGCCCGTGGCGAGGTTGCAGGTGTAGTTGATGCCGAGGCGGCTGATGGCCATCTGCAGGTCGGTGATTTCCTTGTTGGTGCGCAGCAGCGGGCTGTTCACCACCTTGATGATGCGGGCGGTGAGGGCGGCGTCGTTGCCGATCACCTTGGACAGGGCGGGGATGCTCACGTCGGGGTCTTCCGCGGCTTCGCGTACCTTCAGCGCCACTTCGGGCAGGGTGGGCAGCACCAGCTCATCGTTGTCGATGGCGCGGATCAGGTCTTCCTGGACTTTCTCGGCAAGCTTGCTCATGGGGGCTCTCTAGGCGTTGTAGGCGGTTGGACCGGCCCTCAGCGCTGGATCTCGCGGTCGGCGTCCAGCGTGTAGGGGAGGTCGAGCAGGTTCAGCGCGGGGCCGTCGATGGCGCCCAGGTGGATCCGTCCGTCGTTGACCGCGTCTTCCTGGAGCACGGCGAGGAGTTCGTAACCCTGTTCCGCCGGGGCGGCCAGCACCACTTCGCCGACGCTGCTCTGGTGAACGGGGGAAAAGAGTTCGAGGCCGGGGGCCGGGCGTTCGCCTTCGGGCAGGGCCAGGCGCTGCAGGCGGCGCTTGAGTTTGCCCAGGTACTGCATGCGGGCGACGATCTCCTGCCCGGTATAGCACCCTTTCTTGAAGCTGACGCCGCCGACCGCCTGGAGGTTGATCATCTGCGGGATGAACAGCTCGCGGGTGGCGGCGAAGACCTGGCCGACCCCGGCGCGCACCTGGGCCAGCAGCCAGGCATCGAGCGGAGCCTCGGGCAGGTGGGCGGCGAGGTGGGCGCGCAGGCTGCCGACTTCGCCAGCCGCTGCCCAGAGTTCGGCGCGGCCGTCGGAGAGGCGCAGGGCGATGCGGCCCTCGGCGCGTACGACAGCGCCGGCTTCGGTGGGCAGGTCGAGGCCCAGTGCGGCCAGCACGGCGTCGCCCTGGGCCAGGCCGAAGCGCACCCAGGTGGCGCTCTCGTCGGCCAGGGTGGCCTTGGAGAACACGGCGTATTTCTTCAGGTCGGCGAGTTGCACGTCCAGCAGCTGGGCATCGAGGGCGAGCAGGTAGCCGTCGCCTTCGGGCAGGATGCGGAAGCTGGAGACCATGCGTCCCTTGGGGGTGCAGCGGGCGCCGAGGCTGGTGGTGGTGTCGTTGAGGTAGGCGAGGTTGCAGGTGACCTGGCCCTGGAGGAACTTGGCGGCGTCCACGCCACGGACGGCGATGATGCCTTCGTGGGTGAGCGGGCAGAAGAATGCGGTTTCAGCCATGGGATATCGCTGGAAAGGGTGTCCGGGGCGTCATCATAGAGCCCGGTCGGCGGCTTGTCAGCGGGTGCCGGCCGGCGTCCGTGCCGTTATACTGCGCGCCTGTTTACTGGAGGCACCCCGATGGCCGACGCAACTGAACTGAACCGACTCTTCTGGCACAGCCGCCGCGGCATGCTGGAGCTGGATGTGCTGCTGGTCCCCTTCGTGCAGGAGGCGTACCCGCACCTCGACGAGGCCGACCAGGCCCGTTACCGCAAGCTGCTGGAATGTGAGGACCAGGACATGTTCGGCTGGTTCATGCAGCGCGGCGAGCCGGAAGATGCGGACCTGCGGCGCATCGTGAAAATGATCCTGGACCGTGTCCAGCCCAAGTAGTCCCTTCGAATGCCACTGGCGCCCGTCGCGGCGCCTGCTGGCGATCTACCTCTTCCTTCTCATGCTGTGCCTGGTGGCGCTGGCGACGGCCGAGTGCCCGGCCTGGGTGCGCCTGCTCGGTGTGCTGTTGTGCGCTGGCCACGCGGCCTGGGTGCTGCCCCGGCGCATTCTGCTGACGGCGCCGTCGGCGATCCTCGGGTTGCGCCTGTCATCGGATGGGCTGGCGTTGCTGCGCCGGGATGGCGAATGGCTGCCTGTGCAACTGTCGCCGGACAGCCTGGCGCTACCCCTGGCGGTGCTGCTGGTCTATCGCCAGGCGGGTCGCCCCTGGGCCCAGGGGCTCTGCGTGCCGGCCGATGCGATGGACGCCGATTGGCATCGGCGCCTGCGGGTGCAGCTGCGTTTCAGTCGCCAAAGGTGGGCGGCACCAGAATAGTGTCGTGGGCTTCGGGCAGGGTGTCGGGGTAGTCCAGGGTGTAGTGCAGGCCCCGGGATTCCTTGCGCTGCATGGCCGAGCGGATGATCAGGTCCGCTACCTGGGCGAGGTTGCGCAGCTCGATGAGGTCACGGCTGACCTTGTAGTTGGAGTAGAACTCGTCGATCTCGCTGAGCAGCAGGCGCACCCGGTGCTGGGCGCGCTGCAGGCGCTTGTTGGTGCGCACGATGCCGACGTAGTCCCACATGAATCGCCGCAGTTCGTCCCAGTTGTGCGCGATGATCACGTCCTCGTCCGAGTCGGTGACCTGGCTGGCGTCCCAGGTGGGCAGGCTGTCGGGAACGGGGATCTGCTCCATCTGGCCGAGCATGTCCTCGGCGGCGGAGCGGGCGTAGACGAAGCACTCCAGCAGGGAGTTGCTGGCCATGCGGTTGGCGCCGTGCAGGCCGGTGAAGCTGGTCTCGCCGATGGCGTAGAGGCCGGGGACGTCGGTGTGGCCGTGGCGGTCCACCACCACGCCGCCGCAGGTGTAGTGGGCGGCGGGCACCACGGGGATGGGCTGGCGGGTGATGTCGATGCCGAAGCCCAGGCAGCGCTCGTAGACCGTGGGGAAGTGGCTCTTCACGAACTCGGCGGGCTTGTGGCTGATGTCCAGGTAGACGCAGTCGATGCCCAGGCGCTTCATCTCGTGGTCGATGGCGCGGGCGACGATGTCGCGCGGTGCCAGTTCGGCACGCTGGTCGAAGCGCTGCATGAAGCGCTCGCCGCTGGGCAGGCGCAACAGGCCGCCTTCGCCGCGCACCGCTTCGGTGATCAGGAAGCTCTTGGCCTGCGGGTGATAGAGGCAGGTGGGGTGGAACTGGTTGAACTCCAGGTTTCCCACCCGGCAGCCGGCCCGCCAGGCCATGGCGATGCCATCACCGCAGGCGCCGTCGGGGTTGCTGGTGTAGAGGTAGACCTTGGCTGCGCCGCCGGAGGCGAGCACGGTGAAGCGCGCACCGTAGGTGTCGACCTCGCCGCTGCTGCGGTTCAGCACGTAGGCACCGAGGCAGCGCTGGCCGGGCAGGCCGAGCTTGCGCTCGGTGATCAGGTCGACGGCGACGTGCTGCTCCAGCAGTTCGATGTTGGGGCACTGCCGGGCGCGGGCCAGCAGGGTGTTGAAGATGGCGGCGCCGGTGGCGTCGGCGGCATGGATGATGCGCCGGTGGCTGTGCCCGCCCTCGCGGGTGAGGTGGAACTGGAAGCCACCGTCTTCACGGGCGCTCTCATCCTCGCGGGTGAAGGGCACGCCCTGGTCGATCAGCCACTGGATGGCCTGGCGGCTGTGCTCGACGGTGAAACGGACGGCATCCTCGCGACAGAGCCCGGCACCGGCGATGAGGGTGTCTTCGACATGGGAATCGACGGTGTCGGTGTCGTCCAGGACGGCAGCGACGCCCCCCTGGGCCCAGAAGGTCGAGCCCTGGGAAAGGTCGCCCTTGCTGAGGACGGCGATGCGCAGGTGGGAGGGCAGTGTCAGCGCAAGGGTGAGGCCGGCGGCGCCGCTGCCGATCACCAGTACATCGTGCTGGAAGTGTTGGCTCATGTCGGGGATCCCGCGGGAAGGCGGCCCCTAGTATATAGAGGGGGTGGTCGGCACAATAGCGCGTTCATGGTCGCCGAATAAATCGTGGGAACTTTCCATTGCCCCCCGCTTTCTTAGGTGTGTCGCACATGAAGTGACGTGCTTGGCGAGTTGTGCCGCGAGGGGCTTCCTGCTCCTCTGGCTGCGGCAAATCAGGCGAATAAATTATCCGCGCAGCAGCGGTTGAACCCTGCTGCGTGATTCCGTGCAAGAAGGAAACGGTCTTGCAGGAAGCTTGCTTGGAGGGGAGAACTTTTGCGTAACGCCCGAGTCTATCTTGGCAAGCCGATCCACTGGGCGGCGCGGTGCCCCTCGAGCTCCAACGAGGAGTATCCATGCTAACCCAGGAACAGGATCAGCAACTGGTCGAGCGGGTGCAGCGAGGCGATAAGAGGGCTTTCGATCTCTTGGTGCTGAAGTATCAGCACAAGATCCTCGGGTTGATCGTGCGGTTCGTGCACGACACCCAGGAAGCCCAGGATGTCGCTCAGGAAGCCTTCATCAAGGCGTATCGTGCGCTCGGTAATTTCCGCGGTGACAGTGCTTTCTATACCTGGCTGTACCGCATCGCCATCAACACGGCGAAGAACCATCTGGTGGCGCGTGGTCGACGTCCTCCGGATAGTGATGTGAGTGCGGAGGATGCGGAGTTCTACGATGGCGATCATGCCCTCAAGGACAACGAATCGCCCGAGCGCTCGCTGCTGCGGGACGAGATCGAGGGTACGGTCCATCGAACCATCCAGCAGTTGCCCGAGGATTTGCGTACGGCGCTGACGTTGCGTGAATTCGATGGTCTGAGTTACGAGGACATCGCCAGCGTCATGCAGTGTCCGGTTGGTACGGTTCGCTCGCGTATTTTCAGGGCGCGAGAAGCGATCGATAAAGCCCTGCAGCCCCTGCTGCAGGAATCCTGAGACAGCGGCGACAGCAATAGAGAGGAATCGCCATGAGTCGTGAAGCCCTGCATGAATCGCTGTCCGCGGTGATGGATAACGAAGCGGATGAACTGGAGTTGCGCCGAGTGCTCACCTCCAGCGGTGATGAGGAGATCCGTGCCACGTGGTCGCGCTACCAGATAGCCCGTGCCGTGATGCACAAGGAGCTGCTCGAGCCCCGTCTCGACATCGCGGCGGCGGTATCCGCAGCGCTGGCGGAAGAGGCTGCGCCGGCTGCCGCTACCAAGGGTCCCTGGCGGACCCTGGGTCGCCTGGCGGTCGCCGCATCGGTGACTGTCGCCGTGCTGGCCGGTGTGCGCCTGTACAACCAGGACGAGGTGGGCGCCCGCCAACTGGCCCAGCAAGGTGGCGTGCAGCCCCTGATCACTGCGCCCCAGGCCAACAAGGATGCGGTGCTGGCGGGTTACAGCGTCGAGTCCCCGCGTGTACTGCCGCAAGGTTCGGCTGCGCCGTCGGGCTGGCATGACCAGCGCCTGCCGGCCTACCTGCGTCAGCACGCCCAACAGGCCGCCATGAGCGGTTCCGAGAGCGCGCTGCCCTACGCACGCGCTGCCAGTCTGGAGAGCCGCTGAGCAGTAATCCATGCGCGCACTACCACTCTTCTTGCTGCTCGGCGGCGGATGGCTGGCTCAGGCCGCCCACGCCGCCGAACCCCAGGATTGGCTGAAGCGTATTGCCCAGGCCGAGCAGCAGCAGAATTTCCAGGGAACATTCGTCTACGAACGCAGCGGCAGTTTTTCCACCCACCAGGTCTGGCATCGGGTCGATGCCGGCCAGGTACGTGAGCGCCTGCAGCAGCTCGATGGCCCGGCCCAGGAGGTCGTGCGGGTGGACGGCAGGACGCAGTGTGTCAGTGGCGCCCTTGCCGACCAGATGGGTGGCCAGCTGTGGCCCGCGCGCGATCTGGATGCGGCGCAGATCGCCAAGTCCTACGAGATCAGCGTGGTGGGTGAATCCCGTGTTGCCGGGCGGCCTGCCGTGGTCTTGAGTCTGGTGCCGCGTGACCAGCACCGCTATGGCTTCGAGCTTCACCTGGATCGCGAGACCGGCCTGCCGCTCAAGTCGTTGATGCTCAATGACAAGGGGGGCTTGCTGGAGCGCTTCCAGTTCACCCAGCTCGAAACGGTCCGCCCGGACGATGCCGAACTTCAGCCGGGGGCCGATTGCCAGTCGGTGAGCTTCTCCGAGGCACCGGCGGAGCAGGCCAGTGGCTGGCGCTCCGATTGGTTGCCGCCAGGCTTCAGTCTTTCCAGTTCGACCCAGCGCCGCAGCCCGGCGTCATCCGATACCGTGGCTTGCCTGCTCTATGGCGATGGTCTGGCGCGCTTCTCGGTCTTCCTCGAGCCGCTGCACGGCGCGCGGGTGGAGGACATCGTGCCCTACGAGCTCGGGCCTACGGTAGCGGTATCCCGTCGACTGAGCACGGCAGACGGGGATGTGATGGTCACCGTCGTGGGGGAGATTCCTGTGGGAACTGCGGAGCGCGTCGCGTTGTCTATGCGTTCGGCGGGTTCCGCTGGTAGTCCGGCGCCCCAGTAATTGAGGGGCGCACGGGCGGCAGCGCTGGGCCTCCTGCTCGAACGGAGGTCGGCAATCGGTGGCAATCTGCTATCGATTCGTGTCCCAAGTTGTGCAATGTTCTATCGGGCTGGAAGCCTCGCTTCCGGCCCGATTTGCGTTTGCCTGCCCCGCCCCAGGGCGCTCGGTGGGTTCAAATTCCTCGTGTAATGACGGGAGCTGTATGTCGATGCTAAGCATGAAATCCTGCATGTCCGCCGTGGCGGCGCTGCTGCTGCTCGGACAAACCCTCGTGGCGCGTGCCGAACTGCCTGACTTCACCCCGCTGGTGGAGCAGGCGTCCCCCGCCGTGGTCAACATCAGTACGCGACAGAAGCTGCCCGAGCGCGCTGTCGCCAACCAGATGCCGGACCTGGAGGGGCTGCCGCCGATGCTGCGGGAGTTCTTCGAGCGCAGCATGCCCCAGGCGCCCCGCGGCCAGGGCGGTCGCCAGCGCGAAGCGCAGTCCCTGGGTTCCGGCTTCATCATCTCCAAGGACGGCTACATCCTGACCAACAACCATGTGGTGGCGGACGCCGACGAGATCATCGTGCGCCTGTCCGACCGCAGCGAACTGGAAGCCAAGCTCATTGGTGCCGACGCCCGCACCGACGTGGCCCTGCTGAAGGTGGAGGGCAAGGACCTGCCCATCGTCAAGCTTGGCAAGTCCGACGCGCTGAAGGTGGGTAGCTGGGTGCTGGCCATCGGTTCGCCGTTCGGCTTCGATCACTCGGTGACCGCCGGCATCGTCAGCGCCAAGGGCCGCAGCCTGCCCAACGAGAGCTACGTGCCGTTTATCCAGACCGACGTGGCGATCAACCCGGGTAACTCCGGTGGCCCGCTGTTCAACCTGGACGGTGAAGTGGTCGGCATCAACTCGCAGATCTTCACCCGCTCCGGCGGCTTCATGGGCCTTTCCTTCGCCATCCCGATCGACGTGGCGATGAGCGTGGCCGACCAGCTCAAGGCCAACGGCAAGGTCAACCGCGGCTGGCTGGGCGTGGTGATCCAGGAGGTCAACAAGGACCTCGCCGAATCCTTCGGTCTCGACAAGCCGGCCGGTGCGCTGGTGGCCCAGGTGCTAGAGAACGGCCCCGCTGCCAAGGGCGGCCTGCAAGTGGGTGACGTCATCCTCAGCATGAACGGCCAGCCCATCGTCATGTCCGCCGACCTGCCGCACCTCGTGGGCGGGCTGAAGCCGGGTACCAAGATCGACCTGGGCATCGTCCGCGATGGCAATCGCAAGAACCTGTCCCTGAGCATCGGTGCGCTGCCAGAGGACGGTGAGGAGCTGGCCGGTGCCGGCGAGTCCTCGGGCGCAGAGCGCAGCAGCAACCGTCTGGGCGTGCTGGTGGCCGGCCTCTCCGAGGAACAGCAGAAGGCGCTGGACATCAAGGGTGGCGTGGTCATCCGCGAGATCCAGGATGGACCGGCTGCACTGATGGGCTTGCGCCCGGGCGACGTGATCACCCACCTGAACAACCAGGCCATCGATTCGGTGCAGACCTTCGCCAAGATCGCCAAGGAACTGCCGAAGAACCGTTCGGTGTCCATGCGTGTGCTGCGTCAGGGTCGCGCGAGCTTCATCACCTTCAAATTGTCGGAGTGATCCGATGCACTGAAAAAGGGCGGCCCAGGTCGCCCTTTTTCATGGGCGGGGCCCGTCGGTCGTGCGTGACGCCCATGATGGCGATCAGGTAAACTCCCCGGCTATTTTTCGGCAAGCAACCGGCTTGCGGCTTTTTTCGAGTGTCGATCCCGTGAGTGACCTGAGTCATATCCGCAACTTTTCCATCATCGCCCACATCGACCATGGCAAGTCGACCCTGGCGGATCGCTTCATCCAGCTCTGTGGTGGCCTTTCCGATCGCGAAATGGAGGCCCAGGTGCTCGACTCCATGGACCTGGAGCGTGAGCGCGGCATCACCATCAAGGCCCACAGCGTCACCCTGCACTACAAGGCGCAGGACGGCCGGACCTACCAGCTGAACTTCATCGACACCCCCGGCCACGTGGACTTCACCTACGAGGTGAGCCGCTCCCTGGCTGCCTGCGAAGGCGCGCTGCTGGTGGTGGATGCGGGGCAGGGCGTCGAGGCCCAGTCCGTGGCCAACTGCTACACCGCCATCGAGCAGGGCCTGGAAGTGATGCCCGTGCTGAACAAGATGGACCTGCCCCAGGCCGAGCCGGAGCGGGTCAAGGATGAGATCGAGCACATCATCGGCATCGACGCCACGGACGCCGTACCTTGCAGCGCCAAGAGCGGCATGGGCGTGATCGAGGTGCTGGAGCAGCTGGTCAAGGTGATCCCGCCGCCCGAAGGCGAGATCGAGGCGCCGCTGCAGGCGCTGATCATTGACTCCTGGTTCGACAACTACCTGGGCGTGGTCTCGCTGGTGCGGGTCAAGCACGGCCGGGTGAAGAAGGGCGACAAGATTCTGGTGAAGTCCACCGGCAAGGTCCACCAGGTGGACAGCGTCGGCGTCTTCACCCCCAAGCACACCGAGACCGCAGACCTCAAGGCCGGCGAAGTGGGCTTCATCATCGCCGGCATCAAGGACATCCACGGCGCGCCGGTGGGTGACACCCTGACCCTGTCCAATACCCCGGACGTGGACGTGCTGCCCGGCTTCCAGCGCATCAAGCCGCAGGTCTATGCCGGCCTGTTCCCGGTCAGCTCCGATGACTTCGAGGACTTCCGCGAGGCTCTGCAGAAGCTGACCCTGAACGACGCCGCGCTGCAGTACGAGCCGGAAAGCTCCGAGGCCCTGGGCTTCGGCTTCCGCATCGGCTTCCTCGGCATGCTGCACATGGAGATCATCCAGGAGCGCCTGGAGCGCGAATACGACCTGGACCTGATCACCACCGCCCCGACCGTGGTCTTCGAGATCGTCCTGAAGAGCGGCGAGACCGTCTACGTCGACAACCCGTCCAAGCTGCCGGACCTGGCGTCCATCCAGGAGATGCGCGAGCCCATCGTGCGCGCCAACATCCTGGTGCCCCAGGAGCACCTGGGCAACGTCATCACCTTGTGCATCGAGAAGCGTGGCGTGCAGCGCGACATGCAGTTCCTCAGTTCCCAGGTTCAGGTCTGCTACGACCTGCCGATGAACGAGGTGGTGCTGGACTTCTTCGACCGCCTGAAGTCAGTGAGCCGTGGCTACGCCTCGCTGGACTACAGCTTCGACCGCTTCGAGCCCGCCAACCTCGTCCGCCTGGACGTGCTGATCAACGGCGAGAAGGTCGATGCGCTGGCACTGATCGTTCACCGCGAGCAGGCCCACTACAAGGGCCGTGCGTTGACCGAGAAGATGAAGGACCTGATTCCTCGGCAGATGTTCGACGTCGCCATCCAGGCCGCCATCGGCGGCCAGATCGTGGCGCGGACCACCGTCAAGGCACTCAGGAAGAACGTTCTGGCCAAGTGCTACGGCGGCGACGTCAGCCGTAAGAAGAAGCTGCTGGAGAAGCAGAAGGCCGGTAAGAAACGGATGAAGCAGGTAGGCAGCGTGGAAATCCCGCAGGAAGCCTTCCTCGCTGTTCTCAAAGTGGATAGCTAGGGTCTATGTCGATCAATTTCCCGCTCTTGTTGGTTATCGCCGTGGCGGTCTGCGGCGTGCTCGCGCTCCTCGATCTGGTCCTGCTGGCGCCTCGCCGGCGCACTGCGATCGCCACCTACCAGGGGCAGGTCGGCGAGCCCGATCCGGCAGTGCTGGAAAAGCTCGGCAAGGAGCCCCTGCTGGTCGAGTACGGCAAGTCCTTCTTCCCGGTGCTGGCCATCGTGCTGGTGCTGCGTTCGTTCCTGGTGGAGCCGTTCCAGATCCCGTCCGGCTCGATGAAGCCGACGCTGGAAGTGGGCGATTTCATCCTGGTGAACAAGTTCGCCTACGGCATCCGCCTGCCGGTGCTGGACACCAAGGTGATCGAAGTGGGTGACCCGCAACGCGGCGATGTGATGGTGTTCCGCTACCCCAGCGACCCGAACGTCAACTACATCAAGCGCGTCATCGGCCTGCCGGGTGATCGCATCGCCTACAGCAATGACAAGCGCCTCACCGTCAACGGTCAGCTGGTGGCCGAGACGCTGGTGGGTGACGAGCCCGGCACCCTGGGTAGCGCGCGTCTGTACCAGGAGAAGCTGGGCGAGGTCGAGCACATGATCCGCAAGGAAATGCGCCGCAACCTCATGGAGCCCGGCAAGGAGTGGGTGGTCCCGGAGGGGCACTACTTCATGATGGGCGACAACCGCGACAACTCGAACGACAGCCGCTACTGGAACGACCCGAACATCCCCCGCGACCTGCTGGGCATGGTTCCGGACCGCAACATCGTCGGCAAGGCCTTTGCCGTGTGGATGAGCTGGCCGGACCCGAAGCTGCGCAGCCTGCCGAACTTCTCCCGCGTCGGCCTGATCCACTGACCGTCCCGGGATTTCGCTTTTGCGGCGCTGTTCACGACGGCGCCGCCCGCTATATATAGTCTTGCGACGGGCCGGCCGGCCCGAACAACAACCGACATTGAGGTCAACATGACGTTCGCACGCTCGCAGCGCGGCCTTTCGCTCCTGGGTTGGATGGTGGTCTTGGCCATCGTCGCCTTCATTGCCAGCACCGCCTTCAAGATCGTTCCCCACTACATGGACTACTACGCGCTGGAAAAGCTGATCACGTCCGTGGAGAACGAAAAGGGGCAGGGGATCTCCACTCCGGGCGACTTTGAGGCCTATGTACGCAAGGGGATGCAGATCAACAGCATCCGCGACATCGACCTGGAAAAGGCCCTGAGCGTGAAGGTTGAGAACAACGACTTCTACGCCACCCTGAAGTACGAGAAGCGCGAGCCGCTGATCGAGAACCTCGACCTGGTGGTCCATTTCGACAAAGAATTCCGTGTAAGAGTCCCGTGAGCGCATCCCTCAGCCGTCTCGAGCGCCAGCTCGGCCATACCTTCAACGACCAGGGTCTGATGACCCTGGCCCTCACCCACCGCAGCTACGCCGGGCGCAACAATGAGCGCCTGGAGTTTCTTGGTGACGCTGTGCTCAACTTCGTCGCGGGCGAGGCCCTCTACGAGCGCTTTCCCCAGGCGCGCGAGGGGCAGCTCTCACGGCTGCGTGCGCGGCTGGTGAAGGGCGAGACCCTGGCCCTGCTGGCACGGGGTTTCGAACTGGGCGAATACCTGCGCCTGGGTTCCGGGGAGCTGAAGAGTGGTGGCTTCCGCCGCGAATCGATCCTGGCGGATGCCCTGGAGGCGCTGATCGGTGCCATCTACCTCGATGCAGGCATGGACAGGGCCCGTGAACGGGTCCTGGCCTGGCTGGAGAACGAGCTGGAAAGCCTGACCCTGGTGGACACCAACAAGGACCCCAAGACCCGCCTGCAGGAGTTCCTGCAGTCCCGGGCCTGCGAACTGCCCCGCTACGAAGTGGTGGATATCCAGGGTGAACCGCACTGCCGCACCTTTTTCGTCGAGTGCGACATCACCCTGCTGAACGACAAGACCCGTGGCCAAGGGGCCAGCCGGCGCATCGCCGAGCAGGTGGCTGCGGCCGCCGCCCTGGTCGCCCTGGGCGTGGAGAATGGCCATGACTGATCTCGAAACCTCCCGCTGCGGCTACGTGGCCATCGTCGGACGCCCCAACGTGGGCAAGTCCACCCTGCTCAACCACATCCTCGGGCAGAAGCTGGCGATCACCTCCCGCAAGCCCCAGACCACCCGCCACACCATGCTCGGCATCAAGACCGAAGGCGCGGTGCAGGCGGTCTACGTCGACACCCCCGGCCTGCACAAGAACAACGAGAAAGCGCTCAACCGCTACATGAACAAGTCCGCCGCCGCTGCCCTCAAGGACGTCGACGTGGTGGTGTTCGTGGTGGACCGCACCCGTTGGACCGACGAGGACCAGATGGTGCTCGAGCGCGTCCAGTACGTGCAGGGCCCGGTGATCATCGCCGTGAACAAGACCGACCGCCTGGAAGAGAAGTCCGAGCTGCTGCCGCACCTGACCTGGCTGCAGGAGCAACTGCCCAAGGCCGAGATCGTGCCGATCTCCGCCCAGCACGGCCACAACCTCGATGCGCTGGAGCGCCTGGTGGCGGACAACCTCCCGGAAAACGAGCACTTCTTCCCGGAAGACCAGATCACCGACCGCAGCAGTCGCTTCCTCGCCGCCGAACTGGTGCGGGAGAAGATCATGCGCCAGCTGGGCGCCGAGCTGCCCTACCAGATCACCGTCGAGATCGAGGAGTTCAAGCACGATGGGCGCACGCTGCACATCCATGCGCTGATCCTCGTCGAGCGCGACGGGCAGAAGAAAATCATCATTGGCGACGGTGGCGAGCGCATCAAACGCATCGGCCAGGACGCGCGCAAGGATATGGAGGTCATGTTCGACTCCAAGGTCATGCTCAACCTCTGGGTCAAGGTGAAGGGCGGCTGGTCCGACGACGAGCGGGCCCTGCGCTCCCTGGGCTACAACGACCTCTGACCCGCCATGCAGACACCCGCGCAGGCGGTACCGGCCTTTGTCCTGCACAGCCGGGCCTACCGCGAAAGCAGTGCGCTGGTGGACCTGTTCACCCCCGATGGGCGCCTGCGCGCAGTGTTGCGCGGCGCCCGTGGCAAGGCCGGCACCCTGGCCCGGCCTTTCGTCCCCCTCGAAGTGGAACTGCGCGGCCGCAGCGAGCTGAAGAACATCGGCCGCCTCGAAGGCGCGGGCATCGCGCATTTCCTCACCGGCGAAGCCCTGTTCAGCGGGCTCTACCTCAATGAACTGCTGGTGCGCCTGCTGCCGGCGGAAGCGCCTCACCCCGACCTGTTCCAGCATTACGCCGTGACCCTCCAGGCCCTTGCCGCCAACCGCCCGCTGGAGCCGCTGCTGCGCGCTTTCGAGTGGCGGCTGCTGGACGAGCTGGGCTACGGTTTCGCCCTGGACATCGACCTGCACGGCGCGCCCATCGCCGTCGACGGCATCTACCGCCTGCTGCCCGACGCCGGCCTGGAGCCGGTCGGCCACCTGCAGCCCGGCCTCTTCCAGGGCGCCGAGCTGCTGGCCCTGGCCGAGGCCGACTGGTCGGCGCCGGGGGCCCTGGCCGCGGCCAAGCGCCTGATGCGCCAGGCCCTGGCCCCTCACCTTGGTGGCCGGCCGCTGGCCAGCCGCGAACTCTTCATGACGATCAAGGAACCTGCCCGTGACTGAAGCCAACCGTGTACTGCTCGGCGTGAATATCGACCACGTCGCCACCCTGCGCCAGGCCCGGGGGACCCGTTACCCCGACCCGGTCAAGGCCGCCCTGGACGCCGAGGAAGCTGGCGCCGACGGCATCACCGTGCACCTGCGCGAAGACCGCCGGCACATCCAGGAGCGCGACGTGCGCGTGCTCAAGGAGGTCCTGCAGACCCGCATGAACTTCGAGATGGGCGTCACCGAGCCGATGATGGCCTTCGCCGAGGAAATCCGCCCCGAACACATCTGCCTCGTGCCGGAAACGCGCCAGGAGCTGACCACCGAAGGCGGCCTCGACGTGGCCGGCCAGGAGGCGCGCATCCAGGCCGCCGTAGAGCGCCTGGCCAAGCTCGGCAGTGAGGTTTCGCTGTTCATCGACGCTGACCCGCAGCAGATCCAGGCCGCCCACCGCGTCGGTGCGCCGGCCATCGAGCTGCACACCGGCCGTTACGCCGATGCCCACACCCCGGAGGAAGCCGAGCAGGAGCTGCAGCGCATCCGCGAGGGTGTCGCCCTGGGCCTCAAGCTCGGCCTGGTGGTCAATGCCGGTCATGGTCTGCACTACCACAACGTCGAGCCGGTGGCGGCGATCCCCGGCATCAACGAGCTGAACATCGGCCACGCCCTGGTGGCCCACGCGCTGTTCGTCGGCTTCAAGCAGGCGGTGGTGGAGATGAAGCAGCTGATCCAGGGGGCGCAGGCGTCGCGCGTCTGACGCAGCCCAGGGTCACCACCCGCTGACCCCTGATGAAACGCCGGCCTACCCGTGGCGCACGGGTAGGCCGGTTCGTTTGTGGCGGGTGTTCCCGGGCTGAAGCCGGGTTGCGGTTCAGGGCTTGCGGGCGACGATCACCGCGCGAGCGGGGGCGGGGAGCCCTTCGACGGTGCGGCTGTGGTCGGCCGGGTCGAGGAACTCGGGCAGCGACTGGAAGCGCATCCACTCCGTGCTGCGCTGTTCCTCCACGCTGGTGACGCTCACGTCCACGCAACGCACGTCCACGTAGCCGGCGCGGCGCAGCCACAGCTCCAGCGCCGGCACCGACGGCAGGAACCACACGTTGCGCATCTGCGCGTAGCGGTCCTCGGGCACCAGCACCTGCTGGGCATCGCCTTCCACCACCAGGGTTTCCAGCACCAGTTCGCCGCCGCGCACCAGGCAGTCCTTCAGGTCGTACAGGTGATCGATGGGCGAGCGCCGGTGGTACAGCACGCCCATGGAGAACACCGTGTCGAAGCCTTCCAGCTTCGCCGGCAGCTCCTCCAGGGCCAGGGGCAGGTGCCAGGCGGGGAGGTCGGGCAGGAAACGCTTCATGGCAAGGAACTGGCAGAAGAACAGCCAGTTCGGGTCCACGCCCACCACGCAGTCGGCGCCGGCGCCGAGCATGCGCCACTGGTAGTAGCCGTTGCCGCAGCCCACATCCAGCACCCGCTTGCCGACGAGGTCCAGATGGGGCGAGACGCGCGCCCATTTCCAGTCCGAGCGCCACTCGGTGTCGACGTGCACGCCGAACAGCTCGAACGGCCCCTTGCGCCAGGGAATCAGCCCTTGCAAGGCCGCTTTCAGTTGGGCCCGGGTGGCCTCGTCGCAGGGGCCGTCCAGCAGGAAGCGCTGGGCCAGTTCCACCTGCTGCGGTTGCAGCGCGGGGAGGGCGTTGACGGCCGCCCCCCAGCGCTCCAGGTCGCCGTGGCCGACGGCCAGCTTGGCGTCCAGTTGCGCCGGCAGGTCGGCGGCCCAGTCCTGCAGGCGAGTGCCGGCCAGTTGCTGTTGCAGGCTGTCGAGGTCGAGGGTGCGGATCATGGCAGGGCGATCAACGAGGCGAAGTTGAGGCACTGGAACCAGGGCACCACCTTGGAGAAGCCGGCGGCGAGCAGACGCTCGCGGTGCTCCTCCAGGCTGTCCGGGTGCATGACGTTCTCCAGGGCGCTGCGCTTCTGGGCGATTTCCAGCTCGCTGTAGCCATTGGCGCGCTTGAAGGCGACGTGCAGGTCGGTGAGCAGCGTGTGGGCCTCGGCGTCCTCGAAGCGCAGCTTCTCCGAGAGAATCAGCGCCCCACCCGGCAACAGGGCCAGGCGGATGCGCCCCAGCAGTTCCTCGCGGCGCTCGCGGGGGACGAATTGCAGGGTGAAGTTCAGCGCCACCAGGCTGGTGGGCTGGAACTCCAGGGCGAGGATGTCCGCCTCCAGCACCTCCACCGGCAGCAGCTCCTGGAACATCGCGTCCTGGGCGTGCAGGTACTCCCGGCAGCGCGCCACCATGGCACTGGAGTTGTCCACCGCGATCACCCGGCAGCCTTCGGTCTTCACGTGGCGGCGCAGGGCCTGGGTCACGGCGCCGAGGGAGCTGCCCAGGTCGTAGAGCGGGGTGTTGGGCTGGGCGAACTGCGCGGCCAGCACGCCGATGTTCTCGACGATGGTGGGGTAGCCCGGCACCGAGCGCTTGATCATGTCCGGGAAGACCCGGACCACGTCCTCGTTGAAGGCGAAGTCGGCCACCTGGGCCTGGGGCGTGGCGTAGATGCGGTCGGGTTGTTGCTTCACGGGCCGGTACCAGCAGTTGGAAAGGGCGGCATTCTAGCCAAGACTGCCCGCCGCCCCAAATGCCGCTACGTCGGGTTGGCGGCCGTGCCCGTCTTCAACCGCGCCGAGGCGGTGATGCCCCACTGGCCGAGCCAGTAGCTGAGGATGATGGCGTAGCCGTCACCGGGGAAGCTGCCGACGAAGCGCGCGATGCCCAGCAGGCTGTCCGAGACCACGAAGCACAACGCCCCGGCCACGGCGGCCAGCACCGACCCGCGTGCTATCCCGGTCTCGCCGGTGCGGGCCAGGGCGCGCCAGAGCATGGTGCTGATGGTCAGGGCGTAGAGCGCCACGGGCAGCGCCAGGGGCCCCAGGCCACCGCTGCCGAGCAGGGCGAACATGGCGCCGCCATAGACCAGGCAGGCCGTGAGGGCGAGGGGCGCCAAGCGGCGGCTGTCGCTCAGGTAGGCGGCGATGTAGCACAGGTGGCCCAGCAGGAACGCCGCCAGGCCGGGGACGAATAGGTCGCCGGGCCATTGCAGCAGCACATCCCCCAGCAGGCACAACGCCAGGCCGAGGGCGACGCGGTTGCGGTAGGCGCCGGCCGGGGCACCCCGCAGCCAGAGCATCAGGGCGATGACCGGCAACGGCTTGCTGGCGAAGCACAGCCAGGGCAGGTCGAGTGCACGGCCGATGAGGAAGGCGCTGGCGCCGGTCAGGCCGATCAGCAGGGCAGGCATGGGGCCGCTCCATCGAGGGGGAGGGCGCACTTTGCTTCAGCATCCGGTCGGGCCGCCAGGCGTCGTGCGCCAGGGCGGCTCGCCGATTGCGCCGTCACTCCACGTGGATGGGGCAGTCGAAGGTCTGCTCCGGGGCGACGTCGGTTTCCCAAGGGCGCTGGTAGACCAGCAGCAGGCGGCCATCGCCCGGCTGGGCGGCGCTGAAGCGCCAGGTGGATTCCCCGGCGCCGCCGACCAGCCCGGCGTCCTCGGGGGCGTTGTAGACCTCCGGGCCGAGGCTGCGCAGCACGCCGGGCGCGGCGTCCTTCACCACCCAGCGGAAGCCGGTGGTGGGGTTGCTCGGCAGGGTCAGCACCAGGGTCTGGCCCTTGTCCAGCTCCAGGGGGCAGCGGTCCTGTTCCTGCACCAGCAGGGTGGTCGACTCGTGGGCGCAGCCGGCCAGCAGGGCGAGGGCACCGGGCAGCAGCAGGCGGGGGAGGGGATTCAGGCGCATGGACGGCTCCATCGTTCAAGGGCCGGTGCAGCATATCCGCTGCTCCGGCCCCTGGGTAGGCACCGCGGGTTCAGCCGAAGAGCACCTTGGCGACATCCGAGAAGCGCTTGGCGAAGTGCACCGTCATGCCCTCGCGCAGGTAGTCCGGCAGTTCCTCGTAGGCACCCCGGTTGGCCTCGGGGAGGATCAGCTCGTGGAGCTTCTGCCGCCGCGCGGCGATGACCTTCTCGCGCACCCCGCCGATCGGCAGCACCTGGCCGGTGAGCGTCAGCTCGCCGGTCATGGCCACGCCCTTCTTCGGCGCCTGGTCGCGGGCCAGGGACAGCAGGGCGCTGGCCATGGTGATGCCGGCGCTGGGGCCGTCCTTGGGCGTGGCGCCTTCCGGTACGTGAAGGTGCACGAAGGCCTGGTCGAAGAAGGTCGGGTCGCCGCCGAACTGCTTGAGGTGCGAACTCACATAGCTGTAGGCGATCTCGGCCGACTCCTTCATCACGTCACCCAGCTGGCCGGTGAGCTTGAAGCCCCGGTTGAGGGTGTGGATGCGGGTGGCTTCGATGGGCAGGGTGGCGCCACCCATGCTGGTCCAGGCCAGCCCGGTGATCACGCCCTTGCCCGCCAGCACCTGTTCCTTGCGGAAGGGCGGCGTGCCCAGCAGCGGCTCCAGGTCCTTGTTGCCGACGCGGATCTTCGCCTCGGGCTCCTCCAGCAGGCGCACCACCGACTTGCGGATGATCTTGCCCAGCTGCTTCTCCAGCTGGCGGACGCCGGATTCCCGCGCGTACCCCTCGATCACCGCGGTGAGCGCAGCGTCGGTGATGGCCAGGCGCTGCTTCGGCACCCCGGTGCGTTCCAGCAGGCGCGGCCACAGGTGGCGCTTGGCGATGGCGTGCTTTTCCTCGGTGATGTAGCCGGACAGGCGGATCACCTCCATGCGGTCCAGCAGCGGGCCGGGGATCGAATCCAGGGTGTTGGCGGTGCACACGAACAGCACCTTGGACAGGTCCAGGCGCAGGTCCAGGTAGTGGTCGAGGAACTCGACGTTCTGCTCCGGGTCGAGGGTCTCCAGCAGGGCCGAGGCGGGGTCGCCCTGGTAGCTGGCACCGAGCTTGTCGATCTCGTCGAGCATGATCACCGGGTTCATCACCTCCACTTCCTTCAGCGCCTGCACCAGCTTGCCGGGCAGGGCGCCGATGTAGGTGCGGCGGTGGCCCTTGATCTCGGCTTCGTCACGCATGCCGCCGACGCTGAAGCGGTAGAAGGGCCGGCCCAGGGACTCGGCGATGGACTTGCCGATGCTGGTCTTGCCGACGCCGGGCGGGCCCACCAGCAGCACGATGGAGCCAGCGATCTCGCCCTTGAAGGCGCCGACGGCGAGGAATTCGAGGATGCGGTTCTTGATGTCGTCGAGGCCCGCGTGGTGGCGGTCCAGCACCTGGCGCGCGTGCTTGAGGTCCAGTCGGTCCTTGCCGTAAACGCCCCAGGGCAGGGCCGTGGCCCAGTCCAGGTAGTTGCGGGTCACCGCGTACTCGGGGGAGCCGGTCTCCAGGATCGACAGCTTGTTCAGCTCCTCGTCGATGCGCTTCTTCGCCTGCTCCTGCAGGGTCTTGCCCTCCAGGCGCTGGCGGAACTGCTCGGCGTCGGCGCTGCGGTCATCCTTGGTGATGCCCAGCTCCTGCTGGATCAGCTTCAGCTGCTCCTTGAGGAAGAACTCCCGCTGGTGCTTGCCGATCTTGCGGTTCACCTCCGCCGACAGCTCGCTCTGCAGGCGGGCCACCTCGACTTCCTTGCGCAGCATCGGCAGCACCTTCTCCATGCGCTTGAGCACGGGGATGGTGTCCAGCACCTCCTGCAGGTCGGTGGCCGGTGCGGTGGTGAGGGCGGCGGCGAAGTCGGTGAGCGGCGACGGGTCGTTGGGGCTGAAGCGGTTCAGGTAGTTCTTCAGCTCCTCGCTGTACAGCGGGTTGAGTGGCAGTAGCTCCTTGATGGCGTTGATCAGCGCCATGCCGTAGGCCTTCACCTCGTCGCGCGGGTCGGATTGCGGGCGCGGGTAGTCCACCTCCACCAAATAGGGCGGGCGGTGGCGCTTGAGCCAGCCACGGATGCGCACCCGCGACAGGCCCTGGGCCACGAACTGCAGCTTGCCGCCCTCGCGGGTGGCGTGGTGCACCCGCACCAGGGTGCCGTGCTCGGGCAGGGTGCTGGGGTCGAAATGGCGCGGGTCACCCGGCGGGCTGTCGACGAAGAACAGCGCCAGGCTGTGGTGGTTGGTCTTGGCCACCAGCTCCAGGGTTTCTGCCCAGGGCTCCTCCTCGACGATCACCGGCAGCACCTGCGCCGGGAAGAACGGGCGGTTGTGGATGGGGATGACGTACACGGTGTCCGGCAGCGTCTGGCCGGGCAGCGCCAGGCCCGTACTGGTGGCACTGGTGTCATCGACGAGAGTGGCGTGGATCTCCTGATCGCTCATTGGGCACCTGATGGAAACGAATGGGCTTGGGGTGGGGCATGCAGGCTAGATGGGGCGGCTCCGGGGGCTTTTCAACCGGCACGTCGAAGCGGGGCCTGCCCGGTGGTGCTGGGCAGGCGAGCGCCGCTTGTTTAAAATGCGCAAATTTTGAGCAACCCCTGCCATGCTCGTCGCCCGCCTGCAACGCCTGGATGAACAGGCCCACGCCCACGCCCATGACCACCATCAACTGGTGATGTCCCTGGCTGGCCGCGCCGCTTTTGAGGTCGGTGGCCGCGGTGGCGAGGTGTGCCGCATGCGTGCCTGCGTGGTGCCGGGCACCACCGAGCACGTCTTCGCCGGCTGCGGCGACAACCGCATGCTGATCCTCGACCTCAACGCGCCGGAGGCCGCCAGCGAGGACCGCGAACTGCTCCAGCGCCTGTTCGACATCCCCCGCTTCCCCGACCTCGACGCCGACTTCCAGCACCTGCTGAGCTACGCCGGCGCCGAGCTGCAGCGCTACGGCGACGACCCGCTGCTGGCCCGTGCCCTGGGCGGTGTCCTGCTGCGCGCGCTGTACCTGCGGCTATTCGGCGAGCGTGGGCGGCGCAGCAGCCAGGGCCTCGACCTGGAACCGCTGGATGCCTACATCGCCGACAACCTGGCCCGGCGCATCAGCGTGGCCGAGCTGGCCCAGGTGGCCTGCCTCAGCCCCAGCCATTTCCACGCCCTGTTCAAGGACAGCGTCGGCCTGACGCCCCACCAGTACCTGCTGCGCGCTCGCCTCGACCGCGCCTCCCGCCTGCTGCGCGAAAGCGACCTCGCTCTGGTACGCATCGCCGAGGAATGCGGCTTCTCCAGCCAGAGCGCCCTGACCACCGCCATGCGCCGCCACCTGGGTCTGACGCCGAAGCGGCTGCGCGACCACGCCTGACGGGGCCGTAAGGCCCGTTCCAAAGCCTTTGTCAGTGAATTGCCGGCCAATGCGATTCGCTCTTATTTGTTACGTTATAACGCTTTATAGTGGCGGCCCGACGCAGCCTGCCTGCGTCGCACGTCCATCCGCCTGACAGGCGCGCAAGGTGGCGCGCCGACGACTATTCGAGGACCCCATGATGAAACCGATCCGCTCTCCACTCGCCCTGGCCATCGCCCTGTTCTCCGGGCCGGCGGCCCTGGCAGCCGAAGCCGAATCGCCCGTGGAGCTGGAGCCCAGCGTGGTGCGCGCCAGCGCCCTGTCCACCGCAACCCGCGACATGACGACCCCCGCCGAGGTGCTGGAAGGCGACGCCCTGCGCCTGCGCCGCGAGGCGACCCTCGGCGAGACGCTCGACGGCCTGCCCGGGGTGCATGCCAGCAGCTTCGGCCCCGGCGCCAGCCGCCCGGTGATCCGTGGGCTGGACGGTGCGCGGGTGCGGGTCCTGAGCGACGGCGTGGACACGCTGGATGCGTCCACCGTCAGCCCGGACCACGCCGTGGCGATCGAGCCGTTGCTGGTGGAACGCGTCGAAGTGCTGAAGGGGCCCGCCACCCTGTTGTATGGCGGCGGCGCCATCGGCGGGGTGGTGAACGTGATCGACAAGAAAATTCCCGTTGCGCTCCCCGAGAAGGGCTACGAAGGCGAGCTGGAGTTGCGCGGCAACACCGTGGCCGACGAGGGCCTCGGGGCCGGTGGCCTGACGATCGGCACCGGCCCGTTCGCCTGGCGCATCGAGGGGCTCAAGCGCCAGGCCAACGCCTACGACATTCCCGGTGCGGCCGGCGACCCGCGCTCCTCGAAACAGACCGGGGCCTACAACGACACCGACAGCGCCACCCTGGGGGGCAGCTGGATCGGTGATCGCGGCTACCTGGGCCTGGCCTACACCGAGCAGAACAATCGCTACGGCCTGCTCGCCCACGAACATGCCCACTGCCACACCCATGGCCCGCGCGACTGGCATTGCGGCGCCCACGGGCACGGCCATGCCCACGATGACCACGAGGAGGGCGGGCTGCCCTACATCGACATGAAGCAGAAGCGCTGGGACGTGCGCGGTGAGTACAGCGACCCGCTGCCGGGCTTCGAGCTGGCCCGTGTACGAGGGGGCTACAGCGACTACCAGCACGAGGAGATGGAAGGCGGGGTGGCCGCGACCACCTTCAAGAACAAGGCCTACGACTCCCGCCTGGAGCTGACCCACGCACCGCTGTTCGGCTGGCGTGGCGTGCTGGGCGGGCAGAGCTCGCGCCGGGACTTCCAGGCCCTGGGCGAAGAGGCCTATGTGCCGCCGAGCCTGACCCGCAACCACGGCCTGTTCCTGCTGGAGGAGTACACCTGGGATGACTGGCGCTACGAACTGGGCCTGCGCCACGAGTGGCAGGACATCTCCGCGCGCGGGGAGCGCAGCCGCCAGCACCGCGGCACCTCCGTGTCCGCCGGGGCGGTCTGGACCTTCGCGCCGGAATACTCCCTTGGCTTCTCCCTGTCCCGCTCCCAGCGCCTGCCCACCGCCGAAGAGCTGTACGCCAACGGCCCCCACGCCGCGACCCGTACCGTCGAACTGGGGGACCCGAACCTGAGCGAGGAAACCTCGCGGAACGTCGAGCTGACCCTGCGCAAGTTCGCCGGCCGCACCCACTTCAGCCTCAGCGTCTACCGCAACCAGATCGATGACTTCATCTACGCGGCGGACACCGGGCGCGACATCGGCGGCGAAATGCGCGAGATCCAGTACCGCCAGCAGGATGCCGTGCTGACCGGCGCCGAGGGCGAGGTGGGCTATCGCTTCAGCGATGACACCGACGTCACGCTCTTCGGCGACCGCGTGCGTGGCCGCCTGCGCAGCGGCGGCGGGGACCTGCCGCGCATCCCGGCCGATCGCCTGGGCATCCGCCTCGATCAGCGCCTGGCACCGGCCCTCGCCGGGCAGCTGGAGTTCTACCGCGTGCAGCGCCAGGACCAGCTCGCCGACTACGAGACCCGTACCGGCGGCTACAACATGCTCGGTGCCGCGCTGACCTACACCGGCAAGCTGGAGATGGCCGACTACGAGCTCTACCTCAAGGGGAGCAACCTGCTGGATGCCGAAGGGCGCAACCACAGTTCCTTCATCAAGGACGAGGTGCTACTCCCGGGGCGCAACCTGACCATGGGCGTGCGCCTGGCTTTCTGAGTCAAAGTGCCGGCTGCTCTGACGAGTAGCCGGTTGCACCTTTTGGCAGAAAGTTCCCTTTATCGGACTATCCGGAAATGAAATCAGAGGATTGTGTAAGAAAGTCGAGGTGCCACCTCTCTACATTCCACGCTTCCTGATTTTCAGCCCGCCTTCATCGACGGTTTGGGCTGTACTGAATCCAACGCGATGGTCATGAAGACCAACGGGTAGCGCACCCGGGAATCACGCCTTTCCACGTGCAGGCGCGGTACCCGAACGGGCCCCATGTCCGATGAGGTGGCCGCCCGTCACCCCGCAGCGGTTAATCCACGCACCGTCCTGGGCGGACGGTGCGTCAGCCAAGAGGCCAGGTATTTCTGTACATGTTCGCGAGGGCCGCTCCCCATGAGCAGGGCCTTCGATGACGGGTGGGGCCGGATCGCCTCGCTTGAAGTTCGATCGGACGTTAATCGGCTATTGGCCGACAGGGTCGAGAAGCCAAGCGGTCATCGCCACGCGCGGTCGCCAAACAATCACCACGGGAGCAGACCACCCTCAGCTCCCGAATAACAACAAACGAGCAGGGGAGACCCCATGACACTCAGCAACCCGATGCTGATCACGTTCGTGATCTATATCGCCGCCATGGTACTGATCGGCCTGGCCGCCTACCGTTCCACCAACAACCTGTCCGACTACATCCTCGGGGGCCGCAGCCTCGGCAGCTTCGTCACCGCGCTGTCCGCTGGCGCTTCCGACATGAGCGGCTGGCTGCTGATGGGCCTGCCCGGCGCCATCTACCTCTCGGGCCTGTCCGAGGCCTGGATCGCCATCGGCCTGATCGTCGGCGCCTACCTCAACTGGCTGCTGGTGGCCGGCCGCCTGCGGGTGCAGACCGAGCACAACGGCAACGCCCTGACCCTGCCGGACTTCTTCACCAACCGCTTCGAAGACCACAGCCGCATCCTGCGCATCTTCTCCGCCGTGGTGATCCTGGTGTTCTTCACCATCTACTGCGCTTCCGGCATCGTCGCCGGTGCCCGCCTGTTCGAAAGCACCTTCGGCCTGTCCTACGGGACCGCGCTGTGGGCCGGCGCCGCTGCCACCATCGCCTACACCTTCATCGGTGGCTTCCTGGCGGTGAGCTGGACCGACACCGTGCAGGCGACCCTGATGATCTTCGCCCTGATCCTCACTCCGGTCGTGGTGATGATGATCAACGGCGGCATCGATCCGACCTTCGCCGCCATCGAACTGCAGGACGCCGCCCACTTCGACATGCTCAAGGGCGCCACCTTCATCGGTGTGATCTCGCTGATGGCCTGGGGCCTGGGCTACTTCGGCCAGCCGCACATCCTGGCGCGCTTCATGGCCGCTGACTCGGTCAAGTCCATCCCCAACGCCCGCCGCATCTCCATGACCTGGATGATCGCCTGCCTGGGCGGCGCGGTTGCCGTCGGTTTCTTCGGCATCGCCTACTTCTCCGCTCACCCGGACGTGGCCGGCCCGGTCACCGCCAACCCCGAGCGCGTGTTCATCGAACTGGCCAAGCTGCTGTTCAACCCCTGGGTGGCCGGCGTGCTGCTGTCCGCCATCCTGGCGGCCGTGATGTCCACCCTGAGCTGCCAGCTGCTGGTGTGCTCCAGCGCCCTGACCGAAGACTTCTACAAGGCCTTCTTCCGCAAGAACGCCAGCCAGAACGAACTGGTCTGGGTCGGCCGCGCCATGGTGCTGCTGGTGGCCGTGATCGCCATCGCCATCGCCTCCAACCCCGAGAGCAAGGTGCTGGGGCTGGTGTCCTACGCCTGGGCCGGCTTCGGCGCCGCCTTCGGCCCGGTGGTGATCCTCTCCCTGGTATGGAAGGGCATGACCCGCAACGGTGCCCTGGCGGGCATGGTGCTGGGCGCCGTCACCGTGATCCTGTGGAAGAACTTCTTCGGCTGGACCGGCCTGTACGAAATCATCCCGGGCTTCATCCTCGCCACCCTCGGCATCCTGATCTTCAGCCGCATCGGCGCCGCGCCGTCGGATTCGATGATCAAGCGCTTCGACGCCGCCGAGAAGGAATACCAGGACGCCAGCGCCTGACCGGCGTCCTCCAGCGGGGCACAGACCCCGCCTGACGATTGCGATAGCGCCTCAACGGCCCACGTCCTCCCCGACCTGGGCCGTTTTTTTATGCCTGCGCCACGGGCATCGGCTTCAGGCCGGAGGCGGCACGGCCCCCGCTTCCCGGCCCAACCAGTCGGAAAACGCCTTGACCGGAGGGTGACGCTCGCGGCCCGGCACGCACAGGGTGGAATAACCGGCGCCCTCGACGCTGACCTCGGGGCGGTAGGGCACCAGCAGCCCGCTGGCGATGCTCTCGGACACCAGGATCGAACTCGCCAGCACCAACCCCTGGCCGGCGATGGCGGCTTGCAGGGCGTAGTGCTCCTCGTCGTACTCGCGCTGTGGCGCGCTTTCCAGCAGGTGCTGCGCGCCGGCGGCCTGGCACCAGGCCTTCCAGCCCAGCTCGTAGAGCTGCGGGCTGCGCCAGCGGATGGTGATCAGCGTGGGCACCTGGCTGCCGAGGTTGTCCACCAGCGCGGGCGCGCCGTAGACGCCGAAGCGTTCATCCAGAAGGCACTGGCTGTGCAGGCTGGGGTAATGCGTGGTGCCGTAGCGGATCACCAGGTCGATGCTCGCGTCCTGGTGCAGGTCCACCAGGGTGTTGCTGGTGTCCAGGCGCAGGCGGATCGCCGGGTACTCGGCGTAGAAACGCCCCAGGCGCGGGATCAGCCACAGCGCGGCAAAGGCCGGGGTGGTGGAGATCGTCAGCTGGCCGCTGCTGGGCTGGGGCCGCAGGTGATCGAGGGTCTGGCTCACGTCCAGCAGGGCGCCGTGCAGGCTGCCGAACAGCTGCTGGCCGCAGGCGGTCAGCCGCACGCTGCGTGGCAGGCGCTCGAACAGCGGCACGCCGAGCCAGCCCTCCAGGCTGCGGATCTGGTGGGAGACCGCCGTCGGCGTCACCGCCAGCTCGTCGGCGGCTGCCTTGAAGCTCAGCTGGCGCGCGGCGGATTCGAAGGTGCGCAGCGCGGTGAGGGGCAGGTTGGCGAACATGCAATCTCCATGGGTGAAATGGATTCATCTCGATGAACTAACGCTCATTTGTCCGCGAATGCGGCGAAACCTAGCTTAGTGCCTGTTCCAGGGCCGGTCACCGGCCTTGATGAGCCCACTGCACCCAGGAGTCAGAGATGAGCCGAATTCTTTCCATCCAAGGCAGCACCCGTGGCGAGCGCTCCCACTCGCGCCGCCTGCAGGAGACCTTCCTTGCCGCCTGGCAAGCACAGCACAGCGAGCGCCAGGTGGTGCGACGGGAGGTGGGACGAGCCCCCATCGCCCCGCTGACCGAAGGCTGGATCGCCGCCGCCTTCCACCCCGAGCCGGAGGGTCGCAGCGAGGTGATGAAAGCCGACCTGGCCTTGAGCGACCAGTTGGTGGATGAGTTGCTGGCCGCTGATCGGCTGGTGATCTCCGCCCCGATGTACAACTTCGGCGTGCCCAGTGGGGTCAAGGCCTGGATCGACCAGATCGTGCGCATCCGCCGCACCTTCGACTTCGATCCGGGGCGGCCGGGCAACCCCTATACGCCGCTGGTGCTGGGGTGCAAGGCGCTGGTCATCACCACCCGGGGTGACCATGGCTACGGGCCGGGCGGTGCCAACGCCCACATGAACCATGCCGACACCTACCTGCGCACGGTGCTGGGCTACATCGGCATCAGCGACGTGACGGTGGTGGCGGTGGAGAACGACGAGTTCGGCGGCGCGGCCTTCGAGCAGTCCTACCAGCGCGCCGAGCGTGCCCTGGTCGAACTGGCCGAGGTGTTCTGAGGTGCCCGCCATGGCCTGGACATACCTGCTGGTCGCCGCCGTCTTCGAGGTGCTCTTCGCCATGGGCATGAAGTACGCGGAGGGCTTCACCCGGCCGCTGCCCAGCGCCTTGGTGATCGTGGCCGCTGTCGCCGGCATCTACTTCCTGACCCTGTCGATGCGCGTGCTGCCGGTGAGCGTCGCCTACCCGGTGTGGACGGCCATCGGCAGCCTCGGCACCGTCATCCTCGGCGTGGTGCTGCTGGGGGAGTCCTTCACGCCGATGAAAGGGCTGTCGGTGGTGCTGATCGTGGCGGGCGTGGCCGGCCTGAAGGGCGGCGCGGGTTGAGAGCCGGGCGCTCAGCGCCCGGCGTCGTGCTCCTTCGCCTCGACGAAGGCCCGCAACCAGGCCGCCAGGCGACCCGGGCGGGCCAGCAGCTGCCAGTGGCTGGCGTCCACCTCGCGCCGCAGCAGGTCGGGGGCCCAGCGTTCCAGGCCGTCGAACAGCTGGGGTCGCACGTAGCGGTCACGGGTCTGCACCACCAGTTGCACCGGTACCCGGGTGGGGCGTTGGCGAGCGGCGAACAGGCGCGGCATGAAGTTGGCGCGGTAGAGCTTCACCCCGTGCCGGCCGTCGGCCAACTGGTGCGGGTTGCGCTCCGGCTCGCGGATGCGCTCCATCTGCCGCATCACGGCCGGCCAGGCGCGCGCCAGACCTAGCCGCCAGCACAGTTCCGGCAGCCAGGGCGTCTGGAAGAAGGCGATGTACCAGGAGCTGA
The DNA here is from genome assembly GCF_006715895.1 of Pseudomonas sp. SLBN-26. Lineage (NCBI taxonomy): Bacteria > Pseudomonadati > Pseudomonadota > Gammaproteobacteria > Pseudomonadales > Pseudomonadaceae > Pseudomonas > Pseudomonas sp. SLBN-26. The sequence goes on along the minus strand of NZ_VFOB01000001.1, from coordinate 2,631,169 downwards.
CCAGTTGCCCGAGCGCCTGCAGCCAGCCGCGTGGGGCGAGGCGCCCGAAGCGGGCGCGCATCCAGTGGCCGACGTGGTCCAGGCAGGGCCCGGAGAGGCTGGTGTAGGAGGCCAGCAGCGGCTCGAAGCGCGGATCGGTCACCGCCTCCCAGCTCTGGATCGAGCCCCAGTCATGGGCCACCAGGTGCACCGGGCGGTCCGGGCTGTGGGCGCGGATCACCGCTTCGAGGTCGTTGGCCAGGTGCACCAGGCGGTAGTCCCGCACCCGCCGGGGGGCTTCGGAGTCACCGGCGCCGCGCACGTCGTAGGCGATGATCCGGTAGTCGGCGGCCAGTTCGCGCACCAGCGGCAGCCAGACCCGGTGGTTGTCGGGGTAGCCGTGCACCAGCAGCAGCACCGGGCCCTTGGCGTTGCCCCATTGGTAGGTGGCCAGGCGCACGCCATCGCCCTGGACGAGGGTGCGCTGGGGTTCAAGGTTGAGCGGTGCGTTCATGGGCGTGCTCCCGGGCGTGAGGTGGGCCTGGGGCACGAATCGTGACATCAGGCGATGTCACGGATTGTCAGTGAGACGCCGGCGCCTGGCCAGTTGCCGCGCCCGCAGCGTTACCCCGTTACCGCCCGCCTGAAGGCCTTGCCGTACCTGGCTTTGCGCGCTTCTGCGAGGTGCCGGGCGGGAAGGGGCGGCAGCAAGTCCAGCCATAGGATGGGGCGGGGTGGGCGTGTTGTTGGCGGTCCGGGGGCGGGGCTATGATCCGCCCCCATGAAGACACCCCAGCCCTTCCTGTCCCGCCTGCTGGCCCGTACGCCAGCCGAGGGGGATGCCCCGCCCGAGGCGGCGGAATACACCGTCGACGAGCTGGCCCGCGAGGCCGGCACCACCGTGCGCAACCTGCGGGCCTACCAGGACCGCGGCCTGCTGCCGCCGCCGGAGCGTCGCGGGCGGGTGGGCATCTACAACGGCGGGCACCTGTCGCGGCTGCTGCTGATCGGCCAGTTGCTGGAGCGCGGCTACAGCATCGCCAGCATCCGCGAGCTGCTGGAGGCCTGGGAGCAGGGGCGCGATCTGGCCCATGTGCTGGGCCTGGACGCTGCCATTGCCGGGGCCTGGGGCCAGCCGGAGCCGACCCGCCTGGGCTTCGACGAGCTGATTGCGCTGTTCGGCGAGGCGCTGACCGACGACACCCTGGACCGCGCCCGCGAGCTGGGGCTGGTGGAGTTCGCCGGGGATCACCTGCGGGTGCTGAACCCGCGCATCTTCAACGCCGGGGTGCAGCTGCACCGCTCCGGCATCCCGCTGGCGGTGCTGCTGGAGCAGTTCGCGCTGATCCGCCAGCAGGTGGCGCCGGTGGCCGATGGCATCGTCGGCATGATCGTCGCCCACCTGGTCAACCCGCTGCTCAGCAGCAGCCTGCCCCACGTTTCCGAGCTGGAGGCGCTGAACCGGCAACTGCTGGCCCTGCGTCCGCTGGTGGAGGAGGTGGTGGACAGCGAGTTGGCGCGGGGGCTGCAGGCGTCGGCCAACCAGGAGCTGGGTGGCCGTGTCGGTGAACTGCTGAAGGGCTTCCTGAAGAGCTAGGGAGCGCCGGTTGCCGGGGCATCCTCGGCGGTGAAGGCTTCGACCCGGTTACGGCCCTGGTGCTTGGCCTTGTAGAGCGCCACATCCGCATTCCCTACCAGGGCCTCTTCACGGGCCACCGGCTGTTCGGTGGAGGCCACGCCGATGCTCACCGTGAGGTAGCCGCGCTGCGCGCCGGCATGGGGGACCTGCAGGGACTCGATGGATGCGCGGATGCGTTCGGCGATGGCCTGGGCCGTTGCCAGGTCGGTGCCGGGCATGACCACGGTGAACTCCTCCCCGCCAAAGCGTGCGACGAAATCGCAGTGCTCGCGGATGCTGCCGCGCATGGCCTCGGCCACCTGGCGGATGCAGGTGTCGCCGGCCAGGTGGCCATAGCGGTCGTTGTAGAGCTTGAAGTGGTCGATATCCAGCATCAGCACGCTCAGCGGCGCGTGGGTGCGGGCGCAGCGGTGCCACTCGCGCTTGAGGGTTTCGTCCAGGTGGCGCTTGTTGGCGATACGGGTCAGGTCGTCGGTGCGGCTCAGCACCGCCAGCTCCTGGTTGGCCAGGGCGTACTTGTGCGCCAGCACCTGGTGCTCCCAGGCCAGCTTGAGGGCCTCGTTGAAGCGGATCTGCAGGCGCCGGCCCATCTCGGCGATGAAGGGGCACACCACCCAGGCGGAGATGGCGAGGAAGCGCGCCTGGGGCTCCGGGTCGAGGGCGTAGGCGATGCCCAGCAGGGTGAACATCGGCACGTGGAAGGCCAGGTGGGCCGGCCAGTAGGAGACGTTGCTCATCGCCACCATCACCGAGGCCAGGGCGATGCAGCCGTAGGTCACGTCCTCGTAGGCGGTGCCGTGGCCCATCAGCCAGATGGCGCCGAAGCCCCAGGCGAGGCCGACCGCGCCGCACTGGCACATGGTCAGGCGGGCCCAGGCGAGCGGGGTGAAGCGTTGTGGGTTGCGGCGCCAGGCCGCCACCAGCCAGAGCCGCACGCCCATCAGCAGCACCAGCACCAGCAGCCAGACGCAACGCCCGAACAACGGGGCGCTGGCGTGGTAGACGCCGAACACCATGGTGCCGGAGAAGACGTTGCCCACCGCCGTGGCCGGGCTGGTGGAGAAGAGGGTGGCGACCCGTTCGGCGAGGTAGTCCTCGGCGGGGCGTTCGGGCAGGGGCGGCATGACTGCGGCCTGCCCGGTCTGGAGTGGCATCGACGGCATTCCTGGATTTCGTGGCGCTTCTTATACCGCGATGCCTGGAAAGCGGGAACTGCGTCACATCGGTTGGCGATTGCCCGTCAGCGCAGCGTCACGTGGCGGCTGATCAGCGCCCGCAGCGCGGCGGGCTTCACCGGCTTGGCGAGGTAGTCGAGCCCCGCCGCGTGGACTTCCGCCACCAGCTCGGCGCGGGCGTCGGCGCTGATCACCACGCCGGGCACCGGGCCGCCCATGCGGGTGCGCAGCCAGCCCATCAGCTCGGTGCCGGTCTCGCCTTCGTCGAGGTGGTAGTCCACCAGCACCAGTTCCGGGCGCACGGCTTCCTCCAGCAACTGCTCGCACTCCAGGCGGTTGCGCGCGGTCCAGACGCGGCAGCCCCAGCGTGACAGCAGGCTGTCCATGCCGGTGAGGATGCTGTCCTCGTTGTCGATGCACAGCACCTGGGTGCCGTTGAGGGCCTGGCCGGCGCCTTCCTGCGGCTGGCGGGCCGGGGCTGGGCGGGCCTGGCGCGCCACGGGCACGGTGACGCTGAAGACGCTGCCCTTGCCGGGCCAGGAGCGCACCTCCAGCCGGTGGCCGAGCACGCGGCAGAGGCCGTCGGCAATCGCCAGGCCCAGGCCCAGGCCCTTCTCGGCGCGGGTCTGGTGGCTGTCGAGGCGCTTGAACTCCTCGAAGATGACCTTGCGCTTGTCCTCGGGGATGCCGGGGCCGCGGTCCCAGACTTCCAGGCGCAGGGCGTCGCCTTCGCGGCGCACGCCCAGCAGCACGTGGCCCTTGGCGTAGCGGAAGGCGTTGGTGAGGAAGTTCTGCAGCACCCGGCGCAGCAGCTTGGCGTCGCTCTCGATGTTCAGCCGGCTGCCGCACAGGCGGAACTGCACGCCCTGTTCCTGGGCCAGGGCCTTGAACTCGGCTCCCAGGGTGTCGAACAGGCTGGCCAGGGGGAAGGTGGTGCGGTCGGGGGTGATGCGGCCGCTTTCCAGGCGCGAGATGTCCAGCAGGTCGGTGATCAGGTCCTCGGCCGAGCGCAGCGAGCTGTCGAGGTGCCCCACCAGTTCGCGGGCCTCGGGGGGTAGCGCTTCCAGCTGGTGGGCGAGGGCGGCGGAGAACAGCCGCGCGGCGTTCAGCGGCTGCATCAGGTCGTGGCTGACGGCGGCGAGGAAGCGGGTCTTCGACTGGTTGGCGGCCTCGGCCGTGCCCTTGGCCTCGATCAGCGCCTGGTTCAGCTGGGACAGTTCCTGGGTGCGCTCGACAACGCGCTGCTCCAGGCTTTCGTTGGATTCCTTGAGGGCGTGCTCGGCCTCGCGGAAGGCGGTGATGTCGGTGAAGCTCATGACGAAGCCGCCGCCGGGCATGGGGTTGCCGATCAGCTCGATGACCCGGCCATTGGGGAACATCCGTTCCGAGGTGTGGGCGTTGCCCTGGCGCATCCAGTACAGCCGGCGGGAGACATGGGCTTCGGCATCACCGGGGCCGCACAGGCCGCGCTCGGCGTTGTAGCGGATGATGTCGGCGATGGGCCGGCCGACGCTGATCAGCCCTTCCGGGTAGTCGAACAGCTCCAGGTAGCGGCGGTTCCAGGCCACCAGGCGCAGGGACTGGTCCACCACGCTGATGCCCTGGGTGATGTTCTCGATGGCGCCCTGCAGCAGGGCGCGGTTGAACTGCAGCACCTCGGAGGCTTCGTCGACGATGCGCACGACGTCCTCCACCTGCATCTCGCGGCCTTCGATGGCGGCCTTCACCACCGCGCGGGCGGAGGAGGCGCCGAGCACGCCGGCCAGCAGGCGTTCGGTGTGGGTGATCCAGTCCTGGTTGGCGTTCTGCGTGGGGGTGAAGCTGGTGCCCTGGCGGTAGGCGAAGCGGGCGAAGCTCTGCCGTGCGCGTTCCTCACCGACGAAGCGGGCGGCGAGCATCAGCAGGTCCTCCACCTGCACCGCCAGCAGCGAGCGGCCGCTGGGGCGTGCCGAGACCACCTGGCCGATGAAGCGGCTGGCCTGCCAGTGTTCGGAGACGCGGGTGCGGGAGAGCACCGAGACCCAGGCGAACAGCAGCCAGTTGCCGGCCAGGGAAATGACCACGCCCTGGGTCTGCGGGTCGATGGGCAGGTGCAGCGGGTTGGCCATCAGCCAGGCCAGTCCGGGGAAGGCCTCCAGCGGCCAGCCGAGGCCGCGCGCCACCAGCGGCAGCACCAGGGTGTAGGCCCAGAGCGCGGAGCCGGTGGCCAGCCCGGCGAACACGCCCCGGCGGTTGGCCTGCTTCCAGTACAGGGCGCCGGCCATGGCCGGGCCGAGCTGGGCGATGGCGGCGAAGGCGATCTGGCCGATGGTGGCCAGGCTCGCGGTGGAGCCCAGCAGGCGGTAGCTGACGTAGCCCAGCAGGATGATCACCACGATGCTGATGCGGCGCACCGAGAGCATCCAGTGGCGGAACACCTCGAACGGCCGCTCGGCGTTCTGCCGGCGCAGCAGCCAGGGCAGCAGCATGTCGTTGGAGACCATGGTCGAGAGGGCCACGGCTTCGACGATCACCATGCCGGTGGCCGCCGAGGCACCGCCGATGAAGGCCATCAGGGCCAGGGCCGGGTGGGCCTCGGCCAGGGGCAGGCTGATGACGAAGGAGTCCGGCATCACGCCGGCGGGCAGCAGCATCATGCCGGCCAGGGCGATGGGCACGACGAACAGCGCGGCCAGGGCCAGGTACACCGGGAACACCCAGCGGGCGGTGCGCAGGTCGCGGGCGTCGATGTTCTCCACCACGGCCACGTGGAACTGCCGGGGCAGGCAGACGAAGGCGGTCATGGCCACGGCGGTCTGCACGATGAGCGTCGGCCATTCCACCGGGTGGTTCCAGAAGTTCTCCAGCTGCGGGGCGAGCAGGGCGCGGCGGGTCAGGTCGTCGAAGCCGTCGAAGAGCACGAAGCTGACGTAGGTGCCCACCGCGAGGAACGCCAGCAGCTTGATCAGCGATTCGAAGGAAATCGCCATCACCATGCCCCGGTGGTGCTCGGTGGCGTCGAGGTTGCGGGTGCCGAAGAGGATGGTGAACAGGGCCAGCACCAGGGACACGATCAATGCCGTGTCCTGGGCGCGGGTGCCGGTGGAGTCCGCGCCGGAGCCCACCAGCAGGTTGACGCCGAGGACGATGCCCTTGAGCTGCAGGGCGATGTAGGGCAGCACGCTGACCAGGCAGATCAGCGCCACCACCACCGCCAGCGCCTGGGACTTGCCGTAGCGGGCGGCGATGAAGTCGGCGATGGAGGTGATGTTCTCCTGCTTGCTGATCAGCACCATCTTCTGCAGCACCCAGGGGGCGAACACCATCAGCAGGATGGGCCCCAGGTAGATGGGCAGGAAGGCCCAGATCTGCCCGGCGGCCTGGCCGACGGCGCCGAAGAAGGTCCAGCTGGTGCAGTACACCGCCAGCGACAGGCTGAACATCAGGGCACGCGCCCGGGGCGGCATCGGGGCGCTGCGGCGATCGCCGTAGAAGGCGATGCTGAACAGCACCGCCATGTAGAGGAGGGCGACCGCGGCGATCAGCCCGCTGGACAACGACATGCAGACTCCGGAGGAAAAAGGGCGGGCAGGGCCCGGGCACAGGCTGCAGTTTCGCACCAAAGGTCATTTCCGTCAGGCGGCTGCTACCAAGGTCGCAGGCGGACTTGAGCGCCTCTTGCCGGGCTGTTAGCTTGGCTTGCCGCGCCGGGCCTGGAGTCCGCCGCAGCCCTGCCAGGCAACCGCGTCCGGTTGTCGCGTAGAACGGGCAGGGGTTATTCGCCTGAGGAGGGCGCAGATGTTCAATCCGCAACCGGTCACCCTGCAGCGTGGCGCATTGCGCCTGGAGCCACTGGGGGAGGCCGATGTCAGCGAGCTGGCGGCCCTGGCCGAAGCCAATCGCAACGAACTGGTCTACATGAGCGGCCCGCTGCGGCCGGACTGGTACCGCCAGGGCATCGCCCAGCAGCGCGAAGGCCAGGCCGTGGTGTTCGCCATCCGTCTGGGTGACCGCCTGGTGGGCACCAGCCGATTCGCCGAATTCATGCCGGCCCTGCCTGCCGTGGAGATCGGCTGGACCTGGCTGGCCGGCAGCGAGCACGGCACCGGCCTCAACGCCTCGATCAAGTACCTGATGCTGCGCCACGCCTTCGAGGAGTGGCAGGTGGTGCGGGTGCAGCTGAAGACCGCCGGCAGCAACCTGCGCTCGCAACGGGCCATCGAGAAGCTCGGCGCGGTGCGTGAGGGTGTGCTGCGCAACCACCGCCGCCTGGCCGACGGGCGCCTGGACGACAGCGTCATGTTCAGCATCACCGACCACGAGTGGCCGGCGGTGAAGCAGGCCCTGGAAGCTGCATTCGTCCAATGAGCACGGGCGGTGAGCGCACGCGCTTCTGGCAGGCCAGTGCGCTGAGCGGGGTCGAGCTCCTGCATGCGCGCTACATCCAGCATCGCTTCTCGCCCCACGTGCACGAAGGCTACGTCTTCACCATCCTCGAGTCCGGCGCCCAGCGCTTCCGCCATCGCGGCAGCGACCACCTGGCCGCCGTCGGCAGCATGGTGCTGATCAACCCGGACGAGCTGCACACCGGCTCCAAGGCTCACGAGGAAGGCTGGCGCTACCGGGGGTTCTACCCCGACCTGCACCGGGTGACCGATGTGCTGGACGAACTGGAGATCGCCACCGGCGGCCTGCCCACCTTCGCCGACAGCGTGCTGCATGACCCCGAGGTGACCCGCCGCTTCCTCGACCTGCACTGCCTGCTGGAACGCAATGCCTCCGCCCTGGAGCAGCAGGTGGCCTGGCGCGAGGCGATCCTGCTGCTGTTCAGCCGCCACGCGCGCATCGGTGCGCCACGGCCGGCGGGGCAGGAGCCCCAGGCCGTGGCGCTGGCCCGCGAGGTGCTGGCGGCGCGCCTGGCCTCGCCGCCATCCCTGGAGGAACTGGCGGCCCTGGTGGGGCTTTCGCCGTTCCACTTCGCCCGGGTTTTCCAGCGCGCCACCGGGATGCCGCCCCACGCGTGGCTCAAGCAGCGTCGCCTGGAGCAGGCGCGGGCCATGCTGCGCAGCGGTTGCGCGCCGTTGTCGGTGGCGATGCAGCTGGGCTTTGCCGACCAGAGCCACCTGACCCGTCAGTTCAAGCAGACCTATGGTGTAGGTCCCGGCGAATACCGGACCGCCAGCGCAAGATCGTTCAAGACCGACTGAGCGCCGGCTGGCAGAGTACGGGGACAAGGAGAATCCCATGTCCCGCTCTACAGAATTCCTCCGTGGCGTTCGCGACATCGTGCCGATGCTCATCGGCGCCATGCCCTTCGGCATCATCTACGGCACCCTGGCCGCCGGGGCCGGCCTCGATGCCTGGCAGACCCTCGGCATGTCCCTGCTGGTGTTCGCCGGCTCGGCCCAGTTCATCGCCATCACCCTGCTGGGCGGTGGTGCCGGGGTGGCGGTGGTGCTGCTCACCACCCTGGTGGTGAACCTGCGCCACGCCCTCTACAGCGCCACCCTGCAACCCTTCGTGCGGCACCTGCCGCGGCGCTGGCGCCTGCTGCTGGCCTTCTGGCTCACCGACGAGGCGTTCGCCGTGGTGCAGCACCGTTATGCGGAGGAGGACGACTCGCCGCTCAAGCACTGGTACTTCCTCGGGGCTGCGCTGGCGATGTACCTGAGCTGGGTGTCCTACACCCTGGTGGGGGTGGTGTTCGGCCAGGCGGTGCCCAATCTCGCGGCCTGGGGGCTGGACTTCGCCATGCTGGCGACCTTCATCGGCATCGTCGTGCCCATGCTGCGCAACCGTCCGCAGGTGGCGGCGGCGCTGGTGGCCGGTGCGGTGGCGGTGGCGTGCCAGGGCCTGCCCTACAAGCTCGGGCTGATGGCGGCGGCGCTGGCCGGCATCGTGGTGGGCGTGGTGCTGGAGCGCCGTGATCGCCTGGACCTGCTGGGGGAGACCCTGTGATGGAAACCTGGTTGCTGATCCTCGGCATGGCCGCGATCACCTTCGCCATTCGCTACAGCCTGTTCGCCTGGCCGGACCTGCGCTTCCCGCCGGTGGTGCGCCAGGGGCTGCACTACGTGCCCACGGCGGTACTCACCGCCATCGTGGTGCCGGGCATGCTGATGCCTGACGGCGAGCACCTGGCCCTGGCGCTGGACAACGCCTACCTGCTGGGCGGGTTGGGCTGCATCCTCATCGCCGCGCTGACCCGGCACCTGCTGGCGACCATCCTCGGCGGGTTGCTGCTGTTCTTCGCGCTGCGGGCGTACCTGGGGCAGTTGCCGATCTAGGCTATAAATCCGCGCCGTTTCAAACATCCTCGCGGCAGATGTGGCTTTCCGACCGGGTCCTGATGTCCAATCAGCGACGTGCGATTCCCTGCGGGGCGCATTCTCGCCAACCATCAGGTACCAAGGACGATGAGCCAACATTCGCAATTCGCTCTGCTGGGCACGCGGCGCTTCCTGCCGTTCTTCGTGACCCAGCTGCTCGGGGCCTTCAACGACAACATCTTCAAGCAATCGCTGATCCTGGCGATCCTCTACAAGCTGGCGATCTCCGGCGACAAGGGGATCTACGTCAACCTCTGCGCGCTGTTGTTCATCCTGCCGTTCTTCCTGTTTTCCGCCCTGGGTGGCCAGTTCGGCGAGAAGTACGCCAAGGACGCCCTGATCCGTGCCATCAAGCTGGCGGAGATCGCCATCATGGCGGTCGGTGCGCTGGGCTTCTTCTTCGACAACCTCTGGCTGCTGCTGGCGGCGCTGTTCGCCATGGGCACCCACTCGGCACTGTTCGGTCCGGTGAAGTACTCGATCCTGCCCCAGGCCCTGCGCGAGCAGGAGCTGGTGGGGGGTAACGCGCTGGTGGAGATGGGCACCTTCCTGGCGATCCTCGCCGGCACCATCGGCGCGGGCGTCATGATGTCCGCGTCGCACTACGAGCCGATCGTGGCCGGTGCCATCCTGCTCACCGCCTGCCTGGGCTATCTGGCCAGCCGGGGCATTCCCCGTGCGGCAGCGGCCATGCCGGAGCTGAAGCTGGAGTGGAACATCTTCGTGCAGTCCTGGCGCATCCTGCGGCTGGGCCTGGAGCAGCGGCCGTCGGTGTCGCGCTCGCTGGTGGGCAACTCCTGGTTCTGGTTCCTCGGCGCCATCTACCTGACGCAGATCCCGGCCTACTCGAAGGACCTGCTGTACGGCGACGAGAGCGTGGTGACGCTGATCCTCACGGTGTTCTCGGTGGGCATCGCCATGGGGTCGATGCTTTGCGAGCGCCTTTCCGGCGGCAAGGTGGAGATCGGCCTGGTGCCCTTCGGCTCCATCGGCCTGACGGTGTTCGGCATCCTGCTGTGGTGGCACTCCGGCGGCTTCCCCCAGGGCGCCCAGCCCCATGACTGGCTGGCCGTGCTGAGCGAGCCGCAGGCGTGGATGATCCTGGCGGACATCTTCGGTATCGGCCTGTTCGGCGGCTTCTACATCGTGCCGCTGTATGCGCTGATCCAGTCGCGCACCGCAGAGAACGAGCGGGCGCGGGTGATCGCGGCCAACAACATCCTCAACGCCTTGTTCATGGTGGTTTCGGCCATCGCCTCGATCCTGTTCCTGAGCGTGGCCAAGCTGTCGATCCCGCAGCTGTTCCTGGTGGTGTCGCTGATGAACATCGCGGTGAACAGCTACATCTTCAAGATCGTCCCCGAGTTCAGCATGCGCTTTCTGGTGTGGCTGCTCGGCCACTCCATGTACCGCGTGCACCATCGCGGCCTGGAGTCGATCCCGGAGGAGGGCGCGGCGCTGCTGGTGTGCAACCACGTGTCCTTCGTCGATGCGCTGCTGATCGGCGGCGCGGTGCGCCGGCCGGTGCGCTTCGTCATGTACTACAAGATCTACAACCTGCCGGTGCTCAACTTCATCTTCCGCACGGCCGGCACCGTGCCGATCGCCGGCCGCAGCGAGGACCTGCTGGTCTACGACCGTGCGTTCAAGAAGATCGACGAGTACCTGAAGGCGGGCGAGGTGGTGTGCATCTTCCCCGAGGGCAAGCTGACCGGCGATGGCGAGATGAACGAGTTCAAGAGCGGCGTGGAGCGCATCCTCGAACAGAACCCGGTGCCGGTGATCCCGATGGCGCTGCAGGGCCTGTGGGGCAGCTTCTTCAGCCGCGATCCGAACAAAGGCCTGTTCAAGCGCTTCTGGTCCCACATCAACCTGGTGGCTGGCCCGGCGCTGGCGCCGGAGACGGTGGACCGCCTCAGTCTGCAGGCGTCGGTGGCGGCGCTGCGTGGTGAGGCGCGCTGAGCGATCCGGAACGAAAAAGCCCGCCGGAAGGCGGGCTTTTTCATGGGCGCGATTCAGGTACTCATCTTGAGCCCGATCAGCCCGCAGATGATCAGCGCGACGCTGCCCAGGCGCATCAGCGCGACCGACTCGCCGAACAGGATGACGCCGGCGATGACGGTGCCGACGGCGCCGATGCCGGTCCAGATCGCGTAGGCGGTACCCAGGGGCAACTGCTTCATGGCCAGGCCCAGGAGGCCGAGGCTGATGGCCATGGCCAGCACGGTGAGGGCGGTGGGCAGCGGGCGGGTGAAGCCTTCGGTGTATTTCAGGCCGACGGCCCAACCCACTTCGAACAGGCCGGCGAAGAACAGGATGATCCAGGACATGGTGACCTCCAGAGGGGGACGGAATGTGGGGGCCGTCCCCGGGTGGTCACTGCAGCACCGCACTGAAGGCGTGGCTGGAAGTGGCAGGGCCGTCCCTGCGTTTGCGCAGTATTTTGCACATCCTGCCCGTGGGGACAAGTCCGAACGGGCAGGCGGTTGTCAGTCAATGGTGTGCGGAACGGTCGGAATCGGGTTCGCTCATACGTCGGAAGATCGCGGCGAGCAATGAGCCGGACAGGTTGTGCCAAACGCTGAACAGCGCGCTCGGCACGGCGGCCAGGGGGGAGAAATGGGCGTTGGCCAGGGCGGCGCCGAGCCCGGAGTTCTGCATGCCGACCTCGATGGAGAGGGTCTTGCGCTGGGCCAGCGGCAGGCCGAAGACGCGGCCGGCGAGGTAGCCCAACGCCAGGCCGAAGCCGTTGTGCAGCACCACCACCGCCATGATCAGCAGGCCGGACTCGGCGATCTTGGCCTGGCTGGCGGCCACGACGCCGGCCACGATGGCGACGATGCACAGCACCGACACCAGTGGCAGCACCTGCTCGGCCACCTGCACCCGCGCACCCAGCAGGCGTTGCACGATGAAGCCGAGGGCAATGGGCACCAGCACCACCTGCAGGATGGACATGAACAGGGCGCTGAACTGCACCGGCAGCCAGGCCGAGGCCAGCAGCCAGATCAGCGCGGGCGTGACCAGCGGCGCCAGCAGGGTGGTGACGGCGGTGATGGCGACGGACAGGGCCACGTCCCCGCGGGAGAACCAGGCCATCACGTTCGAGGCGGTGCCGCCGGGGCAGCAGCCGACCAGGATGACGCCGACGGCGATTTCCGGCGGCAGCTGCAGCAATCGGCAGAGCAGCCAGGCCAGGCCCGGCATGATGATGAACTGGGCGAGCACGCCGATCAGTACCCACAGCGGTCGCCGCGCGACTTCGCGGAAGTCCGCTGCCTTCAGTGTCAGGCCCATGCCGAACATCACCAGCCCCAGCAACGGCACGATCCATTGGGTGATCGGCAGGAAGGGGGCCGGGACGCAGAACGCCAGCACGGCGAACAGCAGGATCCAGAGGGCGAAGGTGTTGCCGACGAAGCGGCTCAAGGCAGCGAGGGCGCGCATGGTCATTCCTTGTCGTTATCGTGAAAGCGCCGGCTCTGGGCCGGCGCTTCGGGGAGGGTCAGATGCCCTGGGGAATCTCTTCGCCGCCGAGTGCGTCGAGCAGCTGGGGCAGGAACTCCACCAGCGTCAGCATCATCAGGGTGAAGCTGGCGTCCAGCTGGGCGAGGGCGTCTTCGCCGCCGTCCTGCTCGGCCTTCTCCTGCAGCAGGTCTTCGAAGCGCAGGCGCTTGATCACCAGCTTGTCGTCGAGGATGAAGGAGAGCTTGTCCTGCCAGGCCAGGGACAGCTGGGTGACCAGCTTGCCGGAGGAGAGGTGCAGCTGGATCTCGTCGCTGGTCAGGTCCTGGCGCTTGCAGCGCACCACGCCGCCGTCTTCGTCGGTGTCACGCAGCTCGCATTCGTCGAGGACGTAGAAGTCCTTGGCGGCTTCCTGGGTCTTGACCCACTCGGTGAGGGTGGCGGTGGGGGCGATCTTCACCGAGGCCGGGCGCACCGGCAGCGAGCCGATGGCTTCGCGCAGGGTGGAGAGCAGGTCCTCGGCACGCTTCGGGCTGGAAGCGTCCACCAGGATCAGGCCCTGGGCCGGGGCGATGGCGGCGAAGGTGGCCGACTTGCGGATGAAGGCGCGCGGCAGCAGGGTCTGGACGATCTCGTCCTTGAGCTGGTCGCGCTCCTTCTTGTAGACCTTGCGCATCTGCTGGGTCTCGATCTCGTCGACCTTCTCCTTCAGTGCGTCACGCACCACGCTGCCGGGCAGGATGCGTTCCTCCTTGCGGGCGGCCACCAGCATGAAGCCTTCGCTCACGTGGACCAGCGGCGCGTCCGCACCTTTGCCGAAGGGCGCCACGAAGCCGTAGGTGGTCAGTTCCTGGCTGGCGCAGGGGCGCGCGGGCTTGGTGGCCAGGGCGGCCTCCAGGGCGTCGGCGTCGAAGGGCACATCCTGGGTGAGGCGGTAGACGAGCAGGTTGCGGAACCACATAAGAGGAACTCTCCGGAAACAAAGGCCGCATTATTCTCGTCCCGGGCCTGCAGGCCAACCCTGCGCTAAGCCTTTGGAACGGCTGAAAAATTTTTTTGAAAAAGGGCTTGCCAGAGTTCGAATGCATCCCTAGAATGCGCACCACTTCGAGAGTGAAGGGTGATTAGCTCAGCCGGGAGAGCATCTGCCTTACAAGCAGAGGGTCGGCGGTTCGATCCCGTCATCACCCACCAATCTCGGGGTAACGCGCAGCGGTAGTTCAGTCGGTTAGAATACCGGCCTGTCACGCCGGGGGTCGCGGGTTCGAGTCCCGTCCGCTGCGCCATATACAAAGCCCTCAGGTAGCGATACCTGAGGGCTTTTTCGTTCGTCCCGGTTTTTTTCGGTGCGGTTCCGGCCCAGGTGATTGGTGGTGAAAAGCCGCAAAATCCTCGCCCTGGCGCTGAACTTATTCCCCTGTTTTCGATCCTAAGTGCCCATAGCCACTGATCGCAGCGGCCTGCTAAGCTCGCCGCTTCTTCGAACATGCCCTCACGGCGTACAGATAAGGAATCAGCATGAAACAAACTCGGTTGGCGGCAGCGGTGGCCCTGGTGGGCCTGGTGCTCGCAGGCTGCGACTCCCAGACCAGCAGCGTCGAGCTGAAGACCCCGGCCCAGAAGGCGTCCTATGGCATCGGCCTGAACATGGGCAAGAGCCTCGCCCAGGAAGGCATGGACGACCTGGATTCCAAAGCCGTCGCCCTGGGTATCGAAGACGCCATCGGCAAGAAGGACCAGCGCCTGAAGGATGAAGAGCTGGTCGAAGCCTTCGCCTTCCTGCAGAAGCGTGCCGAAGAGCGCATGACCAAGCTGAACGAAGAGTCCGCCAAGGCGGGCAAGAAGTTCCTGGAAGAGAACGGCAAGCGCAAGGAAGTCACCACCACCGCTTCCGGCCTGCAGTACGAAGTGATCAAGAAGGCCGACGGCGCCCAGCCCAAGCCCACCGACGTGGTCACTGTCCACTACGAAGGCAAGCTGACCGACGGCACCGTGTTCGACAGCTCCATCCAGCGTGGCAGCCCGATCGACCTGCCGGTGAGCGGCGTGATCCCCGGTTGGGTGGAAGGCCTGCAACTGATGCACGTCGGCGAGAAGTACAAGCTGTACATCCCGTCCGAGCTGGCTTACGGCGCGCAGAGCCCGAGCCCGGCGATCCCGGCCAACTCGGTCCTGGTCTTCGACCTGGAACTGATCGGCATCAAGGATCAGGCCGCTGACCAGGGTGCTGCTCCGCAGCAGTAATGCCCGGTCGACCAGACGCCCCGCCTAGCGGGGCGTTTTCGTTTGTGCCTTTCTTTCGATAGGCGCTCCTGACCGTAACGGGACCTGCGGGTTACCAAACGAACCCCGGCTCGACCGGCAGGTCTGAAAGGGGGTGGAGGCACGCCACCCTGTTACGGTTATGCACATGGTCGTGCAGTCACGGATTTGTCACTGCGACGGGCTGCCGCAGCGACTGGACAAAAAATCAACTGGTTGATTTAGCTGGCTTTTTCGGCGTGGCGAAAAAATCGCCGATCTGAGCGGAGGCCTCGTGGCGCGGGGCTTTCATGGCGTAATCAATACACTGTCAACAAGGTTATCCACAGGATCTGTGAGTAACCGCGGAAGAGCCCGTCCCATGCGGTTCGGAGAGTCGAGACGATGAAGGCACCCTGGAATTTCGAACGTTACCTGCCCCTGGCCGGCCGATTCCTGGCCCGCGGACGTCTACCGGCCTTGCTGTTGGCCGTCACCCGAAAGAGTGCCCGCCAAGGTGGTCGTCTGGGTGGGGCACGGGAGGACCTGAAGCTGCTGATGGCGCTCTGCGTGGCACGGGTTCGCGGGCAGTATCGGGATCTGAGCCCCAAGGCGCTGCTGTCGGTGGTGGCCGGGCTGGTCTACTTCCTGACGCCGGTGGATGCGATCCCCGATTGGGTGCTGGGGGCGGGCCTGATCGACGACCTTGCGGTGCTGGCCTGGGTCATGCGCACCTGGGGCCAGGAGCTGGAGGCATTCCGCCGCTGGCGCGATGCCCAGGCACCGGAGGTGGTGGCGCGTCTGGAGCAACTCCCCGCACCGCAGGAACTGTCGGAGGAATTCAGCTGATCCCGTGGGTCTGCCTACCCGGTCATGCTCCGTTCATGTAGGACCCCGTAGGCCGATTCGCCCTGTTAAGATGGCCGCCTGCAAGGAAGGTGCTGAGACGTCGGCACTGCTGTCCACGGGAGTTGCAATGAACGTGCAAGTGATCATGCGTGACGGCGAAGCAGAATACGCCGTATTGCCTTGGGCCGATTACCAGGCGCTGCTGCAGGCCGCCGGACAGGCCGCACCCGCTTCGGCCCCCGCCGATACCCATCCCCTGCGCGAGCTGCGGGCACTGCGCGAGGCGCGTGGTCAGAGCATCGAGCAATTGGCGCGTGCGGTGGGCATCAGCCCGGTCTACCTGGGGTTGATCGAGGAGGGTGAGCGCGAGCCCGATGCCGCCATCCAGCGGTCCCTGGCCGTGACCCTGGGGATCGCCGGCTGGGAGGTGCAATGAGCGTACGCATCAGTCGCCAGCACTGGCAGTCGCTGTTGAATGAGCTGGATGATGCGCGGCGCCAGCGGCATCTCCTGACCTACCGGGCCTTGGTGGAGCGCCTGCAACTGCCGAGCCCGGCGATGCAGACCCTCACCGCTGCCCTGGAACACCTGGCGGCGCTGGATGCCCGGGCCGAGCGGCCATTGCGCAGCTCCCTGGTGATCAGCCAGGGCGCCAGTCGCCTGCCGCGTACCGGCTTCTTCGAATTCGTGGTGCGACTGGGGCGTTTCTCCGGTCCTCCGGACGGTGTGGCTGCTGCCTCCTGGCATGCCGCCGAGGTGGTTCGCGTCTTCGAATTCGACTACCCCGAGGAACCCTGATGGCCATCTGGAAGCTGCGGGCCTGGCTGGGTTATGCGGTGGCCCGCTGGCTGCTGCGTTTCCCGTCGCTGGTGCGCAACCCGCGTGCCTGGAACTGGATGCAGGGGCAGTACGCCCGGCAGGCCAACCTCGGGAATGTCGCGGCCCAGCGCTTCTATGGCCACCTGCTGTTGCACCGCGGCCAGGGCTTCGGTGCGCGGGAGGAGGGCATTCGCTTGTTGCGCCTGGCGGGCCAGGCCGGGGACGGCAAGTCGGCTTACCAACTGGGCGTGCTGGCATTGGCCGGTGATGCCCGGCAGGCACCGGATGCGGCCCAGGCCGCCCACTGGTGGAGCCTGGCGGAGCAGGCCGGCCACCCGCTCGCGGCGCGCAAGCTGGCGGACCTGTACCGCGAGGGCGGGCCGGGGCTGGTGGCGGATGTCGAGGCCGCCGAACGCATGGATCGTCGTGCCGCCCAGCTCGGGCTCTGAGTCGAACCTAGGCGCTGTACGAAAAGTCGTCGAGCGAAGGTCAGGCAAGGCGAAAACGCCCGAAGAAGCGCAGTTTACGTGTTGTAAATGAGCATTCTGAGGGCGTTTTCAACGCAGCATCACCGAGCGCAGGCACTTTTCGTTCAACGCCTAGACTGCGTCGAGGATGTGCAGGCTGTATCCGGGCACAGCCTTGGCGTGGCGCTTGGCCTCCGAGGCGAGGCCGGCCAGTTGCCCGGCATCCAGCTGGCTGCAGGCCTCGGGCGTCAGGTTCACCACGCCGATGGAGAGTGACAGCAGGGGGAACTCCTCGCGCTGGCCGCTGCGGTTGTGAGCGATGAAGCAGCCCGCCTGTAGGTGGTCGGCCCGGTAGAAGCGCCGGCACTGCCCCTGGAAGTCCTCCAGCAGGAAGTTGAGCTTGCTGCGCCAGTCATCCGAGCCCAGCACCAGCATGAAGTCATCCCCGCCGATGTGCCCGACGAAATCCCGCGCCGGGTCGACGCGCTCGTTCAGGCATTGCGCCAGGCACAGCAGCACTTCGTCGCCCTTGGCGTAGCCGTAGAGGTCGTTGAAGGGCTTGAAGCTGTCGATGTCCACGTAGCAGACCCGTGCGGCACGCCCCTGCTGAAGCAGGCGACTCAGGCACTGCTGGATGGGCACGTTGCCCGGTAGCAGGGTCAGCGGGTTGGCGTGGCGGGCCTGCTGGATCTTCATCTCGGTGATCAGCTTGAGCACGTCGATCACCCGCCCCAGGCCAAGGTAGCGCCCCTCGGAAATGATCACGAAGTCTTCCTCGATCCGCTGCCGCGCCCGGCTGGTGAGCAGGCGGCTGACCTGCTGCAGGGACTGGCCGATCTCCACGGCGAGGAAGTCATCGCTCATCAGCCGGCTGATGGGCTTGCGGGCGAACAGGTCGGTGGCGAAGGGCTTGAGCAGCGCATCGGAGAGCAGGTGGCGGTGGACGATGCCGATGGGCTGCTGCTGATCGTCCAGCACGGCCACCGAGTTCAGGTTGGCTTGCACGCGGAAGGCCTCCAGCACTTCGCTGATGGGCGTGTTGCGGTGCATCGCCGGTTGCTCGTTGAGCAGGGGCTTGAGGTCGGCGCTGTCCTCGCCCAGTTGGCTCTGGGCGCGGTCCAGCAGCGGCAGGTAGGCGCGGGCCTCTCGCGGCGGGTTCTCCTGGGGCCGGCAGAGCAGGTAACCCTGCACCAGGTCCAGGCCCATCTCGGCCAGCACGGCCAGTTCCTCGCTGAGTTCAATGCCCTCGGCGATGACCTGGGCGCGGGAGGCCTTGGCCATCTTCAGGATGGAGCCGACGAACTCGCGCTTCACCGCGTCCTGGTGGATGCCGTCGATGAAGTGGCGGTCGATCTTCACGTAATCGGGGCGCAGCTCCGACCACAGGCGCAGGCTGGAATAGCCCGCACCCAGGTCGTCCAGGGCGATGGAGAAGCCCATGGCGCGGTAGTGGTGCAGGGCTGTGTCGAGCAGGGCGAAGTCATCGGTGGGGGCATGCTCGGTGAGTTCGATGACCACCTCGCTCGGCGGGATGCCGAAAGCCTGCAGCATCTGCAGGGTGCGGCCCGGTTGGTGGGCCGGGTCCAGCAGGGATTCGGGGGAGACGTTGAGGAACAGCTTGCCGTCGAGCTTCAGCTCATGGAAGCGGGTGCAAGCGCGCTTGCGGCAGGCCATCTCCAGTTCGCTCAACCGTCCGGCGTGACGGGCCATGGCGAACAGGGTGACGGGGGAGTGTAGCGGGCTGTTGGAGGGGCCGCGGG
Organism: Pseudomonas sp. SLBN-26; assembly: GCF_006715895.1. Taxonomy (NCBI): domain Bacteria; kingdom Pseudomonadati; phylum Pseudomonadota; class Gammaproteobacteria; order Pseudomonadales; family Pseudomonadaceae; genus Pseudomonas; species Pseudomonas sp. SLBN-26. The sequence goes on along the minus strand of NZ_VFOB01000001.1, from coordinate 2,612,467 downwards.
TCAGGGCCTCGTAGCCGAGGATGCGCCGCTCGGAAAGGGAGAAGATCGGTTGGAACAGGCTGTTCAGGTCGCCGTGAGCGAGGATCTGGCCCAAGGCGCTCAACTGCTCGGTGACTGTCATGAGGGGCTCTCGTACAGGAGGCGCTAAAAGCAAGGGGCCGCATAAGCGGCCCCTGCATTTCACGACAGTTTCGTGACGATCTGATGACGCTCAGTGCTTGGCTACCGTGGTGTTCAGGCCCAGGTAATCCAGTAGGATCTGTCCGGTCTCGGTCAGGTAGGCGTCGTCTTCCGGCTTGGTCTTGTCGTCCTCCGGCAGGGCGTCCTCGTCTTCCCTTTTCAGCTCCTTGAGTAGGTCTTCGCCCTTGGCCTTGCGGCGGGCGTTTTCCATGGCCAACTGCTTGTTCTCGATATCGGTCTGCTGGGCGCGGCGCTTGGCTTCGTTGAGGCTGACGACGGTTTCCTTCATCAGCTTCTGGGCCAGTGCCAGGCGTTCGCGACTGTAGACGAAGTCTGGGTTGTGGGCGGTACGCGCGTCGTGGCGGGCCTTCAGCTCAGCCAGGAAGGGGCGGAAGGGGTCGACCTCCGGCTTGATCGCCGGGCGGATGCTGTCCCAGGGCATGGCCTCGGGCAGGGCGCTCTCGCCGATTTCCTTGGTGTCCACCACCGAGGGGTATTCGATGTCGGGAATCACGCCCTGGTGCTGGGTGCTCTGGCCGGAGACGCGGTAGAACTTGGCCAGGGTCAGCTTCAGTTCGCCGTGGTTCAGCGGCTGGATGGTCTGCACGGTGCCCTTGCCGAAGGTCTGGCCGCCGATGATGAGCGCACGGTGGTAGTCCTGCATGGCGCCGGCGAAGATCTCCGAGGCCGAGGCGGACAGTCGGTTCACCAGCACGGCCATCGGGCCCTTGTAGAACACGCCGCTGTTCTCGTCGGCCAGCACGTCAACGCGGCCGTCGCTGTTGCGTACCAGCACGGTGGGGCCCTGGTCGATGAACAGGCCGGTCAGTTCGGTGGCTTCCTGCAGGGAACCGCCGCCGTTGTTGCGCAGGTCGATGACCACGCCGTCGACGTTTTCCTTCTGCAGCTCACCCAGCAGCTTCTTCACGTCGCGGGTGGTGCTCTTGTACTCGGGGTCGCCGGCGCGGAAGGCCTTGAAGTCCAGATAGAAGGCGGGAACCTCGATCACGCCGAGCTTGAACGGATGGCCGTCGTGCTCGAGCTTGAGCACCGATTTCTTCGCGGCCTGCTCCTCCAGCTTCACTGCCTCACGGGTGATGGAGACGATCTTGCTGGTCTGGTCGTTCGGGGCGTTGCTGGCAGGCACCACTTCCAGGCGGACCACAGAACCCTTCGGTCCGCGGATCAGCTTGACCACTTCGTCCAGGCGCCAGCCGATCACGTCGACCATCTCGCCGTTGCCCTGGGCAACGCCGACGATCTTGTCGGCCGGGGCGATCTGCTTGCTCTTCTCGGCGGGGCCGGCCGGAACCAGGCGCACCACCTTCACATGCTCGCTGTCGCTCTGCAGGACGGCACCGATGCCTTCCAGCGACAGGCTCATGTTGATGTCGAAGTTCTCGGCGTTGTCCGGGGAGAGGTACTGGGTGTGGGGGTCGTAGGTCTGGGCGAAGGCGTTGATGTAGGCCTGGAAGATGTCTTCGCCACGGGTCTGCTCAAGGCGCGATAGCTGGTTCTTGTAGCGCTTGATCAGCAGTTCCTGGATGGCCTTGGGCTCCTTGTTGGCGAGCTTCAGGCGCAGGACCTCGTCCTTCACGCGCTTGCGCCACAGGTCGTCCAGCGCGGCGCTGTCCTTGGCCCAGGTGGCTTTCTCGCGGTCGGTCTCGAGGGTTTCGTCGACGGTGAAGTCGATCTTGTCGACACCTTTGCCGAGCATCGCCAGGGCGAAGTCCAGGCGCTCCTTCAGGCGGTCGAGGTGGCGCTTGTAGATGGTGAAGCCGGGCTGCAGGTCACCCTTCTTCAGGAAGTCGTCGAACTGCGTCTTCCAGGCGTTGAATTCGGCGATGTCGCCCGCAGTGAAGTACATCTTCGCGGGGTCGAGCATCTTGAGGTAGCCCTCGTAGATCTTCACCGAGCGTTCGTCGTTGAGCGGGGGCTTGTTGTAGTGGTGGCGCTTGAGCAGCTCGACCACGTTGAGGCTGGCGATCACCTGCTCGCGGTCCGGCTGGAGGGAGTCCCAGCTGTCGCTTGCCGAGGTGGTGGAGGCATGCAGCGGGAGCGCGCTGATGCTGAAAACGAACGCAAGGGCGGAGCAGATCAGAGAACGCTTCATGCTGATTCGACGTCGGGGCAGGTGATAACGCATATTAGGCCGTATTTGAGGGCGCCGGGTTCCTTCGGCGCAAAGCAAAAGCCCGGCGGTCAGCGCCCGGCGGGTCCGGGGTCACTATGGAGGCAGCGTGAAAGCATTGCAAGGCATTGAAGGCCGCGTGGAGTGGGCAGAGCGCACGGTTCCGAGCTGTGATGTGGGCCAGGTCCGAATCCGTGTCGCCGCGGCGGGTTTGAACCGTGCCGACCTGCTCCAGGCGGCGGGTCATTACCCCCCACCGCCGGGGGCCAGTGACGTGATCGGGCTGGAGTGTTCCGGGGTGATCACCGAGGTCGGTCCCGGGTGCGCCTGGGAGGTTGGCGACCGGGTCTGTGCACTGCTCGCGGGCGGTGGCATGGCCGAGGAGGTGGTGGTGGATGCCCGCCACGCGCTGCCGGTGCCCGAGGGGCTGTCCCTGGCCGAGGCAGCCGCTGTGCCCGAGGTCTACGCCACCGCCTGGCTCAACCTGTTCCAGCTCGCCGCGCTCGGCCCGGGTGAGAAGGTGCTGCTGCACGCGGGCGCCAGCGGCGTCGGCTCGGCGGCCATCCAGTTGTGCAAGGCGTTCGGCAACCCGGTCTGGGTCAGCGTGGGTTCGGCTGAACGACTGGCTTATTGTGTGAGCCTGGGTGCCCAGGGCGGCGCGCTGCGCGGCGATGACCTGCAGGGCCTCAAGGATTTCGGTCCGTTCGACGTGATCCTCGATCCGGTCGGCGGCAACTATGCCGCGCTGAACCTCGACTTGCTGGCCCGCGACGGCCGCTGGGTCAACATCGGCCTCATGGGCGGCCGCAAGGCCGAGCTGGACATGGCCCAGGTGCTGGGTAAGCGCATCCAGCTCATCGGCTCCACCCTGCGCAACCGCGACGACGCCTTCAAGGCCGACCTGCTGCGCGATCTGCACCAGCAGGTCTGGCCGCTGTTCACCGAGGGGCGTGTGAAGCCGCAGCTGGAAAAGGCCTTCGCGGCTGCCGACGTCCAGCTCGCATTCGACACGCTCGCCGGCAACCAGGTGGCCGGCAAGCTGGTGGTCATACTGGACGAGAGCCTGTCGTGATGGTCTGATCGTCGGTCGTTCATCGGCGAATTCTCGGCGCAGACGGCCTCGCCAAGGCCCGCTGAATCGCTGCAGACCCCGTAGTCACTGGGCTGCAGCATTGATTTAGTAAACCAATGATGGCGATGCTCTCAATCAATAAGCTCTTTACCGAGTAACCGCCTAGTATTCGTCGGGTAGATTTTTCAACCCACCCTTCACCCATGGAAAAGAGGTCTAACTGGATGTCTCTGATCAATACCTCCGTACAACCCTTCAAGGTCAACGCTTTCCACAATGGCAAGTTCATTGAGGTCACCGAAGAGTCCCTCAAGGGCAAGTGGTCGGTCCTGATCTTCATGCCGGCAGCCTTCACCTTCAACTGCCCGACCGAGATCGAAGACGCCGCCAACAACTACGCCGAGTTCCAGAAGGCCGGTGCCGAGGTCTACATCGTGACCACCGACACCCACTTCTCCCACAAGGTGTGGCACGAAACCTCCCCGGCGGTCGGCAAGGCTCAGTTCCCGCTGATCGGCGACCCGACCCACCAGCTGACCAACGCCTTCGGCGTGCACATTCCGGAAGAAGGCCTGGCCCTGCGCGGCACCTTCGTGATCAACCCGGAAGGCGTCATCAAGACCGTCGAGATCCACTCCAACGAGATCGCCCGTGACGTGTCCGAGACCCTGCGCAAGCTGAAAGCTGCCCAGTACACCGCTGCCCACCCGGGCGAAGTGTGCCCGGCCAAGTGGAAGGAAGGCGCCGCTACCCTGGCCCCGTCCCTGGACCTGGTCGGCAAGATCTAAGTCACGCAGTACCCTTCCCCCGGTGGCCGGCCGACCGGCTGGCCACCCTGCACAAAGCCCGAATCCGAGCGAGCAGGGCGGACGCGTCAGCGTCCGCCGCGGGGACCCCTTACGCCCGAAATACCCAAGGAGTCAGTCATGTTGGACGCCAATCTTAAAACCCAGTTGAAGGCCTACCTGGAAAAGGTCACCCAGCCGTTCGAGATCGTCGCGTCCCTCGATGACAGCGACAAATCCCGCGAGCTGCGCGAACTCCTGCAGGAAATCGTCGGCCTGACCGACAAGATCACCCTGCGCGAAGACGGCAACGACGCCCGCAAGCCCTCCTTCGCCCTGGAGCGCCCGGGTGCCGACATCAGCCTGCGCTTCGCCGGCATCCCCATGGGCCACGAGTTCACCTCCCTGGTCCTGGCCCTGCTCCAGGTCGGCGGCCACCCGTCCAAGCTGGACGCCGCCGTGATCGAGCAGATCAAGAACCTCGAAGGCGAATTCAACTTCGAAACCTACTTCTCGCTGTCCTGCCAGAACTGCCCCGACGTGGTGCAGGCGCTGAACCTGATGGCCGTGCTCAACCCCAACATCCGCAACGTGTCCATCGACGGCGCGCTGTTCCAGGACGAGGTCGAGCAGCGCCAGGTCATGTCCGTGCCCAGCATCTACCTGAACGGTGAGCTGTTCGCCCAGGGCCGCATGGGCGCGGAAGAGATCCTCGCCAAGATCGACACCGGCGCCGCCGCCCGCGACGCCGAGAAGCTCAGCGCCAAGGAGGCCTTCGACGTGCTGGTGGTGGGCGGTGGCCCGGCCGGTGCCTCGGCCGCCATCTATGCCGCCCGCAAGGGCATCCGCACCGGCGTTGCCGCCGAGCGCTTCGGCGGCCAGGTGCTGGACACCATGGCCATCGAGAACTTCATCTCCGTCCCGGAGACCGAAGGCCCGAAACTGGCCCGCGCGCTGGAAGAGCACGTCAAGCACTACGACGTCGACATCATGAACCTGCAGCGTGCCAGCGCCCTGATCCCGGCCAAGGCCGAAGGTGGCCTGCACGAGGTGAAGTTCGAGAGCGGTGCCAGCCTCAAGGCCAAGACCGTGATTCTCGCCACCGGCGCCCGCTGGCGTGAAATGAACGTCCCCGGTGAGCAGGAATACCGCGGCCGTGGCGTCGCCTACTGCCCGCACTGCGACGGCCCGCTGTTCAAGGGCAAGCGCGTTGCGGTGATCGGCGGGGGCAACTCCGGTGTCGAGGCGGCCATCGACCTGGCCGGCATCGTCGCCCACGTCACTCTGATCGAGTTCGACAGCAAGCTGCGCGCCGACGCCGTGCTGCAGAAGAAGCTGCACAGCCTGCCCAACGTCGAGGTGATCACCAGTGCGCTGACCAGCGAAGTGAAGGGCGACGGCCAGAAGGTCACCGGCCTGACCTACAAGGACCGCACCAACGACGAGTTCAAGACCCTGGAGCTGGAAGGCATCTTCGTGCAGATCGGCCTGCTGCCCAACAGCGACTGGCTGAAAGGCACCGTCGAACTCAGCCCCCGTGGCGAGATCATCGTCGACGCCCGTGGCGAGACCTCGCTGCCCGGCATCTTCGCCGCCGGCGACGTCACCACCGTGCCGTACAAGCAGATCGTCATCGCGGTCGGCGAGGGTGCCAAGGCCTCCCTCAGCGCCTTCGATCACCTGATCCGCAACTGATCGGCCGACGCTCCACCAAAAAAGGCAGCCCTCGGGCTGCCTTTTTTGGTTAGTGCGAGTCGTCCATACCGATGCCGGACGTGCTCCTTGGGGTGATCCATGGGCTGCGATTATGCTCGGCGCTCTCTCACCGACACCACCGCACCCACCTTATCCAGGCCAATCGACAAGGAGTCCCCGTGAGCCTTCACATCCGCCCGGCCGTGAGCAGCGACGCCAGCCAGATCCTCACCTTCATCCTCGAACTGGCCCGCTATGAAAAGGCCGAGCACCAGGTGGTCGCCACCGTCCCGGATATCGAGCAGAGCCTGTTCGCCAGCGACTCGCCGGCCCAGGCGTTGATCTGCGAGGTGGAGGGGCAGCCCATCGGCTTCGCCGTCTACTACTTCGCCTATTCCACCTGGCTGGGCCGCAAGAGCCTGTACCTGGAAGACCTCTACGTCTCCCCCGAGCGCCGTGGCCTGGGCGCCGGCAAGGCGTTGCTCGCGTACCTGGCTCGGGTGGCCTGCGAGAGCGGCTGCCGCCGCATGGAATGGATGGTGATGGAGTGGAACGAGCCCGCGCTGGCGTTCTATCGCCGCCTGGGCGCGGGCCCTCTGGAGGACCTGGTGCGCTATCGCCTCGCCGACGACGCACTCCAGGCCCTGGCTGAAACCCGCCCGGCCTGAAGCGGCCGTTCGGCGCCTCAGGCCGGGGTGCCGACGCCGAAGACCCGGGCCAGGTGTGCCTGGTAGCGGGCCACGTCGCCGTCGATGTCCGGGCGCTTCATCACATCCACCGCGAGGAAGGTCGGCAGCGGCTGCATGCCGAGGAACTGGTTGGCCTTGTGGAAGGGGAAGTACACCGCGTCCACACCCTTGGCTTCGAAGAAGTCGGTGGGGTCGTCGAAGGCCTGCCGGGGCGCATTCCAGGTGGCGGAGATCATGTAGCGCTTGCCCTGCAGCAGGCCGCCGCTGCCGTACTTCTGCGAGGCGTCCGAGCGGGTGCGGCCATCGTTGGCGTAGAGGCTGCCATGGCCGGCGGTGAACACCTCGTCGATATAGCGCTTCACCGTCCAGGGCGCGCCCATCCACCACCCCGGCATCTGCCAGACGATCACGTCGGCCCAGAGGAATTTCTGCACTTCCTCGGCGATGTCGTAGCCGCCGTCGATGAAGGTGGCCTGCACCTCGAGTCCGGCGCGGTCGAGGAAGGCGAGGGCCGCCTCGTGCAGGGTCTGGTTGTAGCGGCCGTCGGAGTGGGCGAACTGCTTGCCGCCGTTGAGCAGGAGGATCTTTTTCATGGCCAGGGCCTCATGGGAGCGAAGAATGGCCGGCAGCGTAGCGGGCGACAGGTGCGGGAAACACCGTCTCCCGTTCAAATCGCCTTTGCGTGAAAGTCATGAATCGGTCGCTGACCCGTGCGCTAGGCTGGTGCTCCCTTTCGATCCCGACGGAGTGCCCATGGCCGCGCCCTATGCCTTCATCCTTCATGCCCAGTTGCGCCCGGAGAAGGCCGATGACTTCGAGGCGCTGTTCCGCGCCTACGTCGAACCCAGCCGCGCCGAGGCCGGCTGCCTGGAGTACCACATGCTCCGGGATGCCCAGGACCCGACGCTGTTCATCTTCTTCGAGGTCTGGCGCTCGCGGGGGGATCTGGAGTTCCACACCGCCTTGCCCCACATGCAGGCGTTCCACGCCCGGCGCATGGAGTACCTGGTGCGGGATTTCGAGATCCGCGAGGTGGCGGTGCTCGGCGAGGGGGAGAGGAGGGCGCGTTGAGGGGCGTGCGGGGGCTTCCGGTGTCCTGAAAGCCCTCCGGGATATGGACGCCGCTGAACTTCCCGGACTGAAGTCCGGGCTACGTCCGGGCTACGGCCAGGAACAAGGCGGGGCGGTCAGGCTTCCTGGGCGCGGTAGGCACCGGGGGTGAGCCCGGTCCATTTCTTGAAGGCGCGGTGGAAGGCCGAGGGCTCGGAGAAGCCGAGCTGCTCGGCCAGGTCCTGGATGGACAGCTCGTCCCGCCCCAGGTGGTAGATCGCCAGGTCCCGGCGCAGGTGGTCCTTCAGTTCCTGGAAGCTGGAGCCTTCTTCCCGCAGGTGGCGGCGCAGGGTCTGCGGGCTCATGTGCAACTGCTGGGCGACCCGCTCCAGGTCCGGCCAGGTGCGGCAGTCGCGCCCCAGCAGGCGGCGGATCTGGCTGGTCAGGCTGTCGCCGCCATCCGGGCGGGCCAGCAGGTCGGCGGGGGAGTGTTCGAGGAAGTGCTTCAGCGTGCGCTCGTCCTGCAACAGCGGCATGGCCAGGTAGCGAGCGTTGAACAGCAGGCTGGTGCCCATCGCGCCGAAGCGGCGAGCGGTGGGGAAGAGCAGCTCGTACTCGGCCACGTGCTCCGGCTCGGCATAGGCGAAGGTGGCTTCCTCCAGGCGGATGCGCTGGCCGATCAGCCAACTGCCCAGGCGGTGCCAGATCACCAGCAGGCTCTCCACCAGGAAGTGGTCCGGGTCCCAGAGCATGCTGTCGTCCACGCTCAGGCGCACGCACTCGCCCTCGCGCTCCAGGCGGATCATCGGGGCTTCCGGGAACAGCCCGTAGAACAGCGCACCGCGCACCAGGGCTTTTTCCAGGGACCGGCAATGGATGATGGCGTGGCACATCATGGCGAAGGTGCCGCGCTTGCTGCGCTGCCGGCCGAAGCCCATGTACTCGTCGTCCAGCGCCTCCCACAACAACTGCATCAGCCGGCTGAACTGCTCGGGCGCGACCCGTGCGCGGGGCTCCTCCAGGAGGGCCGGGTGGATCCCGGCCTGCCTGAGGAGGGCACTGCAGTCCAGGCCATGACGTGCCGGACCACGCAGGGCGGCACGGACGAAATGGCTGGCAATGGTGCGCTCGCGCATGGGGCGGATTCCCGGTCTGGAGGTGGCCGATGGTAGGGCGCTGCCGGAACGCGCCACAAGGGGCGCGGTGGCGGAAATCCCCCCGGCAGGACGGCGGAAACCCGCCTGAAACAACCGGATCTTGAGTTGCGCGGTTGGTCGTGGGCTTAGTGCCACAAGGCTTGTGGGACTTTCTTGAAGTTGGCACAAGGGCTGCAAAAGGCAGCTGCCGTCCAATGGTTTGGGCCGCAGAACAAGAAAGCCTCCCGGCAAGGGAGGAGCCAGATACCCGGTGCTGCGGGTCCGTTACGGACCTGGTCCCCAGCGCCCGAGAGGAACTGCCATGACCCGTCAACCCCTCTACAAAAGCCTCTATGTCCAGGTGCTGGTGGCCATCGCCATCGGTATCCTCATCGGGCACTTCTACCCGCAGACCGGCGTAGCCCTGAAACCCCTGGGCGACAGCTTCGTCAAGCTGATCAAGATGGCCATCGCCCCGATCATCTTCTGCACCGTGGTGACCGGCATCGCCGGCATGCAGAGCATGAAGGCCGTGGGCAAGACCGGTGGCTACGCGCTGCTGTACTTCGAAGTCGTGTCCACCCTGGCCCTGATCATCGGCCTGGTGGTGGTCAACGTCGCCCAGCCCGGCGCCGGCATGCATGTCGACCCGACCACCCTGGACACCAAGGGCATCGCGGCCTACGCGGCGGCGGGCGAGAAGCAGTCCACCATCGACTTCCTGATGAACGTGATTCCGGGAACCGTGGTCGGCGCCTTCGCCAATGGCGACATCCTCCAGGTGCTGTTCTTCTCCGTGCTGTTCGGCTACGCGCTGCACCGCCTGGGTGACTACGGTCGCCCGGTGTTCGAGTTCATCGAGCGCATCTCCCAGGTGATGTTCAACATCATCAACGTGATCATGAAGGTCGCGCCCATCGGTGCCTTCGGTGCCATGGCCTTCACCATCGGCGCCTACGGTGTGGGCTCGCTGGTGCAGCTTGGCCAACTGATGGCCTGCTTCTACATCACCTGCCTGCTGTTCGTGCTCATCGTCCTGGGCGGCATCGCCCGTGCCCACGGCTTCAGCATCCTCAAGTTCATCAAGTACATCCGCGAAGAACTGCTGATCGTGCTGGGCACCTCCTCCTCCGAGTCCGCCCTGCCGCGCATGATCGACAAGCTGCAGAAACTGGGCGCCGACAAGTCCGTCGTTGGCCTGGTGATCCCCACCGGCTACTCCTTCAACCTCGACGGCACCTCCATCTACCTGACCATGGCCGCGGTGTTCATCGCCCAGGCCACCGACACCCCGATGGACATCACCCACCAGATCACCCTGCTGCTGGTGCTGCTGATCGCTTCCAAGGGCGCTGCCGGCGTCACCGGCAGTGGCTTCATCGTCCTCGCCGCCACCCTCTCCGCCGTCGGCCACCTGCCGGTCGCCGGCCTGGCGCTGATCCTCGGCATCGACCGCTTCATGTCCGAAGCCCGCGCCCTGACCAACCTGGTCGGCAACGGCGTCGCCACCCTGGTGGTGGCCAAGTGGTGTAAGCAGCTGGACACCGACACCCTGAACCGCGAGCTGGCCGGCAACGGTGCGACGGCTGTGGACGTTGCCAGTGCGGGTGACGCCCAGCGCGCCTGATAGCGTTTCAACGGTTTCTCCTCCCTTCCCACGGGGAGGAGCCTTTCCAGGCCCGTCTCAGGACGGGCTTTTTTATGCCCGGAAGCCCACACCGCCCCCAAGAGCGCATCGGTCAATCCACCCTGAGCGCTTGCGTCATTGAGCGGCCATTCGGCCGACGCCTACCCTGCGGGACGATTCCAACAGGGGGGACCCCGCATGCAACGCCAGCACTTCGAGACCGAGCACAACCTGTTCCGCGACGCCTTCAGTGCCTTCCTGCAGAAGGAAGTGGTGCCGCACCAGGACGAATGGGAAGCCGCCGGGGTGGTGGACCGCAGCGTGTGGAAGAAGGCAGGGGAAATGGGGTTCCTGCTGCCTTGGGCGGATGAGACGTACGGCGGGGCGGGGCTCAAGGACTTCCGCTACGAACAGATCATGTGTGAGGAACTGGCGGCCATCAACGAGCCTGGTTTCATGATCCCGCTGCACTCCGCCCTGTGTGGCCCGTACATCGCCGAGTACGGCAGCGAGGAGCAGAAGGCCCGCCTGCTGCCGGGGATCATTCGCGGCGAGATCATCCTCGCCGTGGCGATGACCGAGCCGTCCGCCGGCTCCGACCTGGCCGGCATGCGCACCACCGCCGTGGACAAGGGCGACCACTACGAGCTGAACGGCTCCAAGGTGTTCATCTCCAACGGCCTGCTGGCCGACGTGGTGATAGTCGCCGCCAAGACCGATCCGGCGAACAAGCACGCCATGGGCCTGTTCCTGGTGGAGCGGGGCATGGAGGGCTTCGAGCGCGGGCGCAACCTGAAGAAGCTGGGCATGAAGAGTCAGGACACCGCCGAGCTGTTCTTCAACAACGTCAAGGTGCCCAAGGCCAACCTGCTGGGCGATGCCAAGGGCGGCTTCTTCTACCTGATGAACATGCTCGCCCAGGAGCGCCTGACCAACGCCTGTGGCGCGGTGGCCGGTGCCGAAGCGGCGCTGCAGACCACCCTCGACTACGTGAAGGAGCGCAAGGCCTTCGATCGGCCCGTGTCCCACTTCCAGAACACCCGTTTCAAACTGGCCGAGATGCGCACCCAGATCGACGTCGCCCAGGTGTTCACCGACCGCTGCGTGATGGACCACAACCAGAAGAAACTCACCCCCGAGGTGGCTGCCGAGGCCAAGCTGTTCACCACCGAACTGCTGTGCAAGGTGGTGGATGAAGGCGTGCAGCTGCACGGCGGCTGGGGCTACATGTGGGAGTACCCGATCTGCAAGATGTACGCGAATGCGCGCATCCAGCGCATCTTCGCCGGCACCTCGGAAATCATGAAGGAGATCATCAGCCGCGGGATGAAGCTCTGAGCCCTGTCCCGGCTGCCACCGCCATGCCTGACGGCCAGGAGGCCACTGCCATGAATGCCACTGCTTCGCTGGGCGCCATCGACGCCTGGGCCCAACCCGCCAACGGCCGCGCCCGGCAACTGCTGCCGGAGGTGGTGCGGTTGTTCGAGAAGTCCGGCTCCGCGCACCTGCTGGACCAGCCCCTGACCCCGGCGCAGACCGTGGCGGCCATGGACGAGGCCGGGGTAGACAAACTGATGCTGGCAGCCTGGTGCCGGCCGGAAGGGTGGGTGTTCGACAACGACCTGGTGGCCGAGTACACCCGTGCCTTCCCCGACCGCTTCGTCGGGGTCGCCACCGTGGACCTGGCGCGCCCCATGGCGGCCCTGCGCGAACTGGAGCGGGCGGTGCAGGAGCTGGGCTGCAAGGCGCTGCGCATCGTGCCCTGGCTGTGGAAGCTGCCGCCCAACCACCGGCTCTACTACCCGCTGTACGCCAAGTGCATCGAGCTGGACATTCCCTTCTGCACCCAGGTCGGCCACACCGGGCCGCTGATGCCTTCGGAGACCGGACGGCCGGTGCCCTACCTGGACGAGGTGGCGCTGGACTTCCCCGAGCTGCGCATCGTCGCCGGGCACATCGGCCATCCCTGGACGGAGGAGATGATCGGGCTGGCCTGGAAGCATGACAACATCTTCATCGACACCTCCGCCTATCTGCCGCGCTACTACCCCCAGGCGCTGCTGCACTACATGGCCAGCTACGGGCGGGACAAGGTGCTGTTCGGCAGCAACTTCCCGCAGCTGTCGTTGCAGCAGTGCATGGAGCAGGTCCGTGCCCTGGGGCTCAGGCCGGAGGTGGAAGCCGCCTTCCTGCAGGGCAATGCCCGACGGGTGTTCCGCCTCTGAATCGCGCGGCCGGGAGGGCCGCCTGGTACTAGCCTCCACCACAACGACAAGCACAAGGGGGACGGGATGACTGACGCACTGCCACTGCAACAACTGGCCCACTGGGTCACCACCACGCCGGACCGGGTCTGGCTGCGCCAGCCGGTGGCGCGCCACTGGCGCACGCTCACCTGGCGCCAGGCCGACGACCAGGCCCGGCGCCTGGCCAGCGCCTTGCGCGCCCTGGGCTGCGAACCGGGGGACCGCGTCGCGATCCTGGCGAAGAATTGCGCCGAGTGGGTGCTGAGCGACCTGGCGATCATGCTAGCCGGGCTGGTCAGCGTGCCGCTCTACCCGCTGCAATCGGCCGAAAGCATCGACTACGTGCTGCGCCATGCCGGCTGCAAGGTGATCATCCTCGGCAAGCTGGACGACCCCGAGCGCCTGGCGCAGGGCCTGCCCGAGACGCTGGCGCGCATTGCCATGCCCTATCCGACCCTGCCGGCCGAGCACGACTGGGACGACCTGCTGCGCCGCCATCCGCCCCTGGAGGACGCCCACTGGCAACAGCCCGACGACCTGCTGAGCATCCTCTACACCTCCGGCACCACCGGCCAGCCCAAGGGGGTGATGCACAGGGCCCGGGCCTTCGCCTTCGCTTCCAGCCGCTCGGTGCGGGAAATGGGCCTGGGGCCGGAGGAGCAGTTCGTTTCCTACCTGCCCCTGTCCCACGCGGCCGAACGCTTCCTGGTGGAGAGCAACAGCCTGTACAGCGGGGGCAGCATCGCTTTCGTCGAATCCCTGGAGACCTTCGCCGAGGACCTGCGGATCAGCCGCCCCACGGTGTTCTTCTCGGTGCCGCGCCTGTGGACGCGCTTCCAGCAGGGCGTGCTGGAGAAACTGCCCCAGGCGAAGCTGGAGCGCCTGCTGCGCCTCCCCCTGCTGGGCGGCCTGGTGGCCCGGCGCATCCGCCAAGCCCTCGGGCTGGACCGTGCGCGGGTGCTGGTGAGTGGCGCCGCACCGATCCCGGTGGCGCTGCTGAGCTGGTACCAGCGCCTGGGCATGACCATTTGCGAGGGCTACGGCATGACGGAGAACTTCGCCTACGGCAACTTCAACCGGCCCGGGCAGGTGCGCTTCGGCACGGTCGGCCGGGTCATGCCCGACAACGAGCTGCGCATCGCCGAGGACGGCGAGGTGCTCTATCGCAGCCCCAGCCTGATGACCGGCTATTACCGGGAACCGGAGAAAACTGCCGAGACCCTGCGTGATGGCTGGCTGCACACCGGCGACAAGGGCCAGGTGGACGAGGAAGGCTACCTGCGCATCACCGGGCGGGTGAAGGACATCTTCAAGACCAGCAAGGGCAAGTACGTGGCCCCGGCGCCCATCGAGGGTGAACTCGCCAAGAGCCACTGGGTGGAGCAGGTGTGTCTGATGGGCAGCGGCCTGGACCAGCCCCTGGCGCTGCTGGAGCTGAGCCCGGCAGCCCGTGCCGAGGCCCGGGAGCAGCTGGAGCGCGACCTGCTCTCGGTGCTGGAGCGGGTGAACGCTACGCTGTTGCCCCATGAGCGCATCCGCCACCTGGTGCTGGTGCGCGAACCCTGGACGGTGGACAACGGCTGCATGACACCCACCATGAAGATCCGCCGCAACGTACTGGAAGACCGCTTCGCCGCGCTGGCCGCCGGGCTCGACCCGCAGCGGCCGTTGCATTGGGAATGAACCGAACCTGGGAGTCGCCATGAAAGGCCCGCTCGCGTCACTGAAGATCCTCGATTTCTCCACCCTGCTGCCGGGGCCCTTCGCCTCGCTGCTGCTGGCCGACATGGGCGCCGAGGTGCTGCGCGTCGAGTCCCCCACCCGCATGGACCTGGTGCGGGTGCTGCCACCCCATGACGGCGGGCAGTCCACCAGCCACGCCTACCTGAACCGCAACAAGCGCAGCATCGCGCTGGACCTGAAGCGGCCCGAGGCGCTGGCGGTGATCCATCGCCTGGTGGCCGAGTACGACATCCTGCTGGAGCAGTTCCGCCCCGGTGTGATGGAGCGGCTGGGTTTGGGTTACGAGGCGCTGAAGGCGATCAACCCGCGGCTGATCTACGTCTCCATCACCGGCTACGGGCAGACCGGCCCCTACCGTGACCGCGCCGGGCACGACATCAACTACCTGGCCCTGGCCGGGGTGGCCAGCTACACCGGCCGCCGCGACAGCGGCCCGTTGCCGCTGGGGGTGCAACTGGCGGACATCGGTGGTGGCTCGCTGCATGGTGCCCTGGGGTTGCTGGCGGCGGTGATCCACCGGCAGGCGACGGGGGAGGGGCAGCACGTGGACGTGAGCATGACCGACTGCGCCTTCAGCCTGAACGGCATGGCCGGCGCGGGCTACCTGGGGGCCGGGGTCGAGCCGGACATGGAGAACCAGGCGCTCAACGGCGGCAGCTTCTATGACTACTACCGCACCCGTGACGGCCGCTGGTTCTCCGTTGGCAGCCTGGAGCCGCAGTTCATGGAGGTGTTCTGCGCGGCCATCGGCCGGCCCGAGCTGGCGGCCCGTGGCCTGTCACCCCGCCCCGAGGACCAGCAGGCGCTCAAGCGTGCGATTGAAATCGAGTTCGAGAAGCGCGACTTCAGCGAGTGGCAACAGGTGTTCGCCGGCCTGGATGCCTGCGTGGAACCCATGCTGCCCCTCTCCGAAGCGGTGGAGCATCCGCAGATCCGCGCCCGTGAGCTGGTGGTGGAGGTTCCGCGCGAGGGGCAGCCCGCCCAGCGCCAGATGGCCTGCCCCATCCGTTTCTCGGCGGGGCTGCCGGCACCGCGCCACACGGGCGTGGCGCTGGGCGCGCACACCCGGGAGGTGCTGGCGGGACTGGGGTACACCGAGGAGCAGATCGAGGCGCTGAAGGCGGCCGGCGTCACCGGGCCGGCGAAGCGCTGAGGCGCTGGCCGGTGAGGGGCGTCACTTCGCGCCGGGGAGGGCGGGGGGCTTGTCCAGGAGGGTGCGCAGGTACTGCACCACGTCGGCTGCACCGGCCAGGCGCAGCCCTTCACCTAGGGCAGTGGCCTCGGGGTTGTCCTTGGGCAGCAGCAGGAACTCGGGGGCCTTGCCCTTGCGATTCTTCAGCAGGCTGAGGCGGGCGTAGGGGATGCCCTCGCTCATCAGCAGGGCCATGAACTCGGCGTGGCTCCAGGCCTCCACCGGCATCGACAGCACGTGGTAGCGGCTGTCCAGCAGGTCCAGCCCGGCGGGGAGCAGGCGGTAGGTCACCAGGTCGGCCGGCAGCGTCACCTCCATCTGCCGGCGCCGAGCGTATACGACAGCCGCAGCGAAGGCCTCGGGGTGATGGCTGCCGTGCCAGAAGACCCGGTCGCCGTACCAGCTGGCTTGGTACAGGGCTAGCCGTTCACCGGCCAGGAAGCGCGGCAGCGGCTGGCTGATGGCCTTGACGAAATCCTTGTAGCTGATGATCCGCACGTTCTTGCAGGCGGGCGTAGCGGCGTACAGCTCGAAGCTGGGGCAGGGCGGTTCTGGTTCGTCGTGCCCGTGGATCCCTTCCACCAGGCGCAGGTCGAAGTCGGACAGGTCGCGCCGTTCTTCCTCCACCAAGTGCACCAGCACGGCGTGCGCCTGGGCCTTGTCTTCCTGCACCGGGCCGGAGAGTGCGTTGCGCGGCAGGTCCACCAGGCGTTGCAGCGGCGGACCGTTCTGCCACCAGATGTCCGGCTGCAGGGGGGAGAGCGGGGCGAAGGGCAGTTGCAGGCGGCTGGCCTGTTCCAGTACCTGGCGGGAGGCACGGCCCACCAGGCCCAGGCGTTGAGCCAGGGCTGCCAGGCGGGACGACAGGGTGTTCGTTGGGGACTGCGGCGAACTCATGGCCAGACAAGGACTCCCGGATCACGAAGGGGAGTTTGGCAGAGGTCGCGGATAGCTGCACGGCTTTGACGGTAACGGCAGTGATACGCTGGCGCGGTACGCCGCACAGTGCCGGCAGGTTGGATCATTTCGACGAACAACGAGGAGGCCTCCATGCCCAGCCTGGTGCTGGATATCTCACTGACCGCGGACCAGTTCCTCGCGGTCTATCAGGGCCACGCCAATCGGGTGATGGTGCGTAGCCGGGACGGGCGCAAGGTTAGCTTACCTGCGCATCATCTGCGGCCTTTTCTGACCCACGAAGGCATCCGCGGTTCCTTCGAGCTGGTGTTCGACCCGGCCAGCGGCACCCTGGAGTCGTTGCGTCGCCTCGCCTGAGTCGGGTCCGACGGCTATAATCGCCGGCCCATCCCGCCGATCGAAAACCCGCCCATGTACACCCTGGCCCGCGAGCTGCTGTTCAAACTGTCCCCGGAAACCTCCCACGAGCTGTCCATCGACCTGATCGGGGCCGGCGGACGCCTGGGCCTGAACCGCCTGCTGACCAAGGCACCGGCCAGCCTGCCGGTGAAGGTGATGGGGCTGGAGTTCCCCAACCCCGTGGGCCTGGCTGCCGGTCTGGACAAGAACGGCGACGCCATCGACGGCTTCGCCCAGCTGGGCTTCGGTTTCGTCGAGATCGGCACCGTCACCCCACGACCGCAGCCGGGAAACCCCAAGCCGCGCCTGTTCCGCCTGCCCCAGGCCGAGGCGGTGATCAACCGCATGGGCTTCAACAACCACGGCGTCGACCACCTGCTGGCACGCGTGCGTGCGGCCAGGTTCGACGGCGTGCTGGGCATCAACATCGGCAAGAACTTCGACACCCCGGTCGAGCGCGCCGTCGACGACTACCTGATCTGCCTGGACAAGGTCTACGCCCACGCCAGCTACGTGACGGTCAACGTCAGCTCGCCCAACACCCCCGGCCTGCGCAGCCTGCAGTTCGGTGACTCGCTCAAGCAGCTGCTCGAAGCCCTGCGCCAGCGCCAGGAAGACCTCGCTGTGCAGCACGGTCGCCGCGTGCCGCTGGCGATCAAGATCGCCCCGGACATGAGCGACGAGGAAACCGCCCTGGTGGCCAGCGCGCTGGTGGAGTCGGGCATGGATGCGGTGATCGCCACCAACACCACCCTGGGCCGCGAAGGTGTCGAGGGCCTGGAGCATGGCGACGAAGCCGGCGGCCTGTCGGGCGCGCCGGTGCGGGAGAAGAGCACTCACACCGTGAAGGTGCTGGCGGCGGAACTGGGCGGGCGCCTGCCGATCATCGCCGTGGGCGGGATCACCGAGGGCCGTCACGCCGCCGAGAAGATCGCCGCCGGCGCAAGCCTGGTGCAGATCTACTCGGGCTTCATCTACAAGGGGCCGGCGCTCATCCGTGAATCGGTGGACGCCATCGCCGCGCTGCCGGGATTCGGCAAGGGGCGCTGAAATGAAAAGGGCTCCCGCTTGGGAGCCCCTGGGCTTGCGCCCGCCGCCCGGATGGGGCGTGCTTGGTGAAATCGGTCAGGTCCGAGGTATCAGCCTACGGCGTGGAGTTGATTGAGTCGGTGAATGCCGGCCGTGCCGGTAAAGCCATCCCAGTGGTCGCCGCGGCCCTCCCGCCAGCCGTTGATCCAGGCTTGGCGAGTGGTGGGATGGGTGAAAGGACAAAGGTCGCGGGATTTGCCATGAATGCCGTGCTGATAACCGCGCAGGAATGCTCGTTCCATCGGATCACGCTTAAGTCTTCTCATAGGGTGTAGCCCTCATTTGTTGACTGTTATGTCCCATGGCCCGGGTGCCGGGCCTGGCAGGTCTGGCCTGCCTTCGGGGAGGCGCTGCCGGCGTGGCGCTCCCCTCGTCCGCTGCCGTTGCGGTAGCGGATTAAGCTGTGTTCTAACCCTTGCTCCGGGGCATTGGAATGATCGTTTTGTCATAAGGACGTAACGAACATGGGCTCCGGACCATAAGCCGGAGGGGCTGTTTTTCGCCCCTCGGCGCCCTGTGCCCCCTGTGGCGCGGCCTTGCGCGAAGTTGATGTCGAGGTGCCATGAAGGCCTCGCGCTTGAGAATGAGAATTCTCCAATCCGACGAAGGGACGTTCTGCGACCTTCAGTCACATAATTCTTTGAGGTGTGGAGACATTTCCGCGCCGTTGATCAGCCGAAAGGCATTGGAACTAGCATGTCGGACCGTTACGAACTCTTCCTCACCTGCCCGAAAAGCCTGGAAGGGCTGTTGCTGGAGGAAGCCAGCCAGCTCGGCCTGGAGGAGCCCCGCGAGCAGGTCGCTGCCATTCGCGGCCACGGCAGCCTGGAAACGGCCTATCGGCTGTGCCTCTGGTCACGCCTGGCCAACCGCGTGCTGCTGGTGCTCGCGCGCTTCCCGGTGAGCAATGCCGACGACCTCTACGAGGGCGTCAAGGCTGTGGACTGGCATGACCACCTGGCCGCCGACGGCAGCCTGGCGGTGGAGTTCAGCGGCCACGGCGCCGGCATCGACAACACCCACTTCGGCGCCCTCAAGGTGAAGGACGCCGTGGTCGACCGCCTGCGCACCAGCACCGGCCAGCGCCCCTCGGTGGACAAGCAGAACCCCGACGTGCGCCTGCACCTGCGCCTGGAGAAGGGCGAGGCGATCCTCTCCCTCGACCTCGCCGGCCACAGCCTGCACCAGCGCGGCTACCGCCTGCAGCAGGGCGCGGCGCCGCTGAAGGAGAACCTCGCCTCGGCGATCCTGATCCGCGCCGGCTGGCCGCGCATCGCTGCCGAGGGCGGCGCCCTGGCCGACCCCATGTGCGGTGTCGGCACCTTCCTGGTGGAGGCGGCGATGATGGCCGCCGACGTCGCCCCCAACCTCAAGCGCGAGCGCTGGGGCTTCTCCAACTGGCTCGGTCACGTACCGGCGATCTGGCGCAAGCTGCACGACGAGGCCCAGGCCCGTGCCGACGCCGGCCTGGCCCGCCCGCCGCTGTGGATCCGTGGCTACGAGGCTGACCCCCGGCTGATCCAGCCGGCCCGCAACAACATCGAGCGTGCCGGGCTGGGCGCCTGGGTGAAGATCTACCAGGGCGAGCTGGCCACCTTCGAACCACGCCCGGACCAGAACCAGAAGGGCCTGGTCATCAGCAACCCGCCCTACGGCGAACGCCTCGGTGATGAAGCCAGCCTGCTCTACCTCTACCAGAACCTCGGCGAGCGCCTGCGCCAGGCCTGCATGGGCTGGGAAGCCGCGGTGTTCACCGGCGCGCCCGAGCTGGGCAAGCGCATGGGCATCCGCAGCCACAAGCAGTACGCCTTCTGGAACGGCGCGCTGCCCTGCAAGCTGCTGCTGATCAAGGTGCTGCCCGAGCAGTTCGTCACCGGCTCGCGCCGCCAGGATTCCACCGCCGAGGCAGAGCCGGGCGTGGCCCCGGCCGCAGAGCCGGCACGCCTGTCCGAGGGCGGGCAGATGTTCGCCAACCGCCTGCAGAAGAACCTCAAGCAGCTGGGCAAGTGGGCGCGCAAGGAAGGCATCCAGTGCTACCGCCTGTATGACGCCGACATGCCCGAGTACGCCCTGGCCGTCGACCTCTATGGCGACTGGGTGCACGTGCAGGAATACGCCCCACCGCGCTCCATCGACCCGGAGAAGGCCCAGGCCCGCCTGCTGGACGCCCTTGCGGCGATTCCCCAGGCCCTGCAGATCGACCCGTCCCGCGTGGTGGTCAAGCGCCGCGAGCGGCAGACCGGCACCCGCCAGTACGAGCGCCAGGGCGCCGAAGGGCGCTTCATGGAGGTGAACGAAGGTGGCGTGAAGCTGCTGGTCAACCTCACCGACTACCTGGACACCGGCCTGTTCCTCGACCACCGTCCCATGCGCCTGCGCATCCAGCGCGAGGCCGCGGGCAAGCGCTTCCTCAACCTGTTCTGCTACACCGCCACCGCCACCGTGCATGCCGCCAAGGGCGGTGCCCGCAGCACCACCAGCGTCGACCTCTCCAAGACCTACCTGGACTGGGCGCGGCGCAACCTCTCGCTGAACGGCTTCTCCGACAAGCAACGGCTGCAGCAGGGCGACGTGATGGCCTGGCTGGAGGAGGATCGCGGCGAGTACGACCTGATCTTCATCGACCCGCCGACCTTCTCCAACTCCAAGCGCATGGAAGGGGTGTTCGACGTCCAGCGCGACCACGTGCACCTGCTCGACCTGGCCATGGCCCGCCTGGCGCCTGGCGGGGTGCTCTACTTCTCCAACAACTTCCGCAAGTTCCAGCTGGATGAAGCCCTGGGCGCCCGTTACCAGGTCAGCGAGATCAGCGCCGAAACCATCGACCCGGACTTCGCCCGCAACGGCAAGATCCACCGAGCCTGGCGCCTGACCGCCCGTTGAGCACCGTCCGTCCCCGCCCGTAAGGGCGGGGCGGAACTTTTCCCGACGGCGCTAGGCAAAATGCCAGCATCCCGCTAGGTTTGTGATCACAGGGACGTCTTTTCCATCACGAACCGAGGCTCGAGCATGGCTACGCCTGCCCAGTCAATCACGTCCCTTTCCTTTCCGGCAGGCAACCGCGGTCTGCTCCTGCTCATCTGCGTACTGGTGATCGGTATCGGCCTGGGGTTCACCGTCCTGCTTGGCCGAGCCGTGCACGACTCCGAGGAGCACCAGCTGCGGGAGCGCTTCGCCCAGGTCGCCAACGAGCGCATCAGCCGGGTCGAGGAGCGCCTCAACGGGCAACTGAAGGAGCTGGATGCGCTGCAGCGTT
The DNA here is from genome assembly GCF_006715895.1 of Pseudomonas sp. SLBN-26. NCBI lineage: Bacteria > Pseudomonadati > Pseudomonadota > Gammaproteobacteria > Pseudomonadales > Pseudomonadaceae > Pseudomonas > Pseudomonas sp. SLBN-26. The sequence continues at coordinate 2,591,259 of NZ_VFOB01000001.1, read as the reverse complement.
TCGTCGCCAACTCGCCCCGCCTCGACCTGCAGCGCTACCGGCGCTTCGTCGAGCCGATGCTGCTGGACACGCTGGCGTACTACTGGGTACCGCGGGTGGACGCCGGCCAGCGCGACCGCTACGAGAGCACGGCGCGCCACGAGGGATTGGCGGACTTCCGCATCCATGACCTGGAAGGGGCCAGCCCCGCCCGCGACTACTACCTGCCGCTCTTCTATGGAGCGGCCCGCCGCAACAGCGAGCTGCCCATCGGCCTGGACATGCGCGCCTTGCCCGAGCGCCAGGCCCTGCTGAACAAGGCCGAGGTGGAGCGGCAGGTGACGGTGTCCGGCCTGGTCCGGGTCTATGGCATGCCGGACAACATCCACGAAGGCGTCCTGATCGTCGCCCCGGTGCTTGGGCGGGCGGAGGAGCCACTGCCCGGTTTCGTCGTCGCCATCGTGAGCCTGCGCCAGGAGCTGGAAGACGGCCTGCCGAGCGAAATGCTCGCCAATATGCCCACGCGGCTCGACGACATCACCGACCCGGTTCGTCCGCAACGCCTCTACCAGAGCCATTCCGTCGCCGACGACAGCGAGCTGGTGCTGGAGCGTACCCTGGCCTTCGGTGACCGGACCTACCGCCTTGAGGTACGGCCCAGCCCGAAGTTTCTCGCCGACAACCGCACCACCTCCTGGCACCTGGTGCTGGGCACCGGCATCGCCCTCAGCCTGATGCTGGGTGGCTACGTCCTGCTGCTCATCAGCCAGCGCCAGCGGGCCCTGCGCCTGGTGGCCGAGCGCACCGCCGAGCTGCGTCAGCGCGAGCTGCAGCTCAAGCTCAGCGAGGAGCGCTGGAGCTTCGCCCTGGACGGCGCCGGCCACGGCGTCTGGGACTGGGAGCCGGACAGCGGGCGGATGTTCTTCTCTCCGGCCTGGAAGACCATGCTCGGCTACCTGCCCGGCGAGCTGGAGGACAGCCTCGACACCGCGCTCGGGCTGCGCCACCCCGATGACCTGCAGGGCTCGCGGGAGGCGCTGCGGCGCTACCTGAACGGCGAGGTCGACGTCTACCGCAGCGAGCACCGCATGCGCCGCAAGGACGGCAGCTGGGCCTGGGTGCTGGAGCGCGGCCAGGTGGTGGAGATCAATGACGATGGCTCGCCGTTGCGGCTGATCGGCACCCAGACCGACATCAGCGAGAGCAAGGCGGTGGAGCTGCAACTGGCCCTGGCCAACGGCAACCTGCGCAGCCTGCTGGACGCGGCGACCGAGGTGTCGATCATCGCCACCGACCTGGAGGGCTACATCCTCCAGTACAACGCCGGTGCCGAGCGCATGTTCGGCTACAGCGCCGAGGAGATGCTCGGCACCCGTCCCCGCACCCTGCACCTGGAAAGCGAGGTGCGCGAGCGCTGCGCGGCCCTGGCCCAGCGCCTCGGCCGCCCGGTGCCCGACTTCCACCGCTATGTGGTGGAGGTGACCGCCGGGCGCTGCTACGACGAACACGAGTGGACCTACGTGCGCAAGGACGGCAGCCAGTTGATCGGCAACCTGATCCTCACCGAGGTACGCAACGAGGCGGGCGAGTTGATCGGCTTCCTCGGCATTTCCACCGACATCACCGAGCGCAAGCGCGTGCAGCAGGCCCTGGAGGAGCGCGACCGCCTGCTGGAGAAGCTCAGCGCGCGGGTACCGGGGGCGATCTACCAGTACCAGTTGATGCCCGATGGCTCCAGTCGTTTCCCCTATGTCAGCGCCGGCATCCACGACCTGGTGGAGATGAACGCACCCGAGGTCCGGCAGGATGGCGAACGGGTGTTCCAGCGTGTGCACCCGGAAGACCTCGAACGGGTGCAGGGCAGCATCCTCGCCTCCGCCCAGACCCTGGAGACCTGGCGCGAGGACTTCCGCGTGCTCCTGCCGCAGAAGGGCGTGCGCTGGCTGCGCGGCGAATCGGTGCCCGAGCGCATGCCCGACGGCAGCGTGCTCTGGCATGGCTACATCTCCGACATCACCGGCCACAAGCTGGTGGAGCAGGAACTGCGCACCCTGTCCATCACCGACGCACTCACCGGCGTCTACAACCGCCGGCACTTCCAGGAGCGCCTGGAGGTGGAGATCGCCCGCGCCCAGCGCAGCGAAGGGCCGCTGTCGGTGCTGATGTTCGACATCGACCACTTCAAGCAGGTCAACGACCGCTTCGGCCACGAAGCCGGCGACCGGGTGCTCAAGGCCATCTGCCAGCGGGTCGGCGAGCGGCTGCGGCGCATCGATGTGTTCTGCCGCCTGGGGGGCGAGGAATTCATCGTCATCTGCCCCAACACCGGCGAGTCCCAGGTCCAGGTTCTGGCCGACGCGCTGTGGAACACGCTGTCGAAGGAGGCGTTGCCGGAGGTGGGTGTGGTCACTGCCAGCTTCGGGCTGGCCTGCTGGCGGGAGGGGGAGCTGGCCGACGACCTGCTGCGGCGGGTCGACGAGGCGGTCTATGCCGCCAAGCAGGCCGGACGCAACCGCGTCTGCGTCGCGGCCTGAATGCGGCCCCGGGCGGGGCCGCCATTCAACTTCAGCGGGCGCCGCCCTTGGACTGGTGCAGGTCCAGCAGCACCTGATCGAGGATCGACGAGGCACCCCAGGGGCGCGGGTCGTTGAGAATCGCCACCACGGCCCAGGTGTTGCCCGAGCCGTCGCGGCTGAAGCCGGCAATGGCCCGTACCGTGTTCAGCGTCCCGGTCTTGATGTGGGCCTCGCCGGCCATGGGGGTGCGGCGCAGGCGCTTGCGCATGGTGCCGTCCATCGCCACCAGCGGCAGCGAGGCGATGTACTCGGCGGCGTAGGGGCTCTGCCAGGCCGCGTGGAGGATGGTGGCCATCTCCCGCGCGCTGACCCGCTCGTTGCGCGACAGGCCCGAGCCGTTCTCCATCACCAGGTGCGGGGCGGTGATGCCCTTCTGCGCCAGCCACTTGCGGATGACCCGCTGCGCCGCCTTGGCATCGTCGCCATCGGCGTCGGTGCGGAACTGCGCGCCGATGCTGAGGAACAGCTGCTGGGCCATGGTGTTGTTGCTGTACTTGTTGATGTCCCGAATGATCTCCACCAGGTCCGGGGAGAAGGCGCGGGCCAGCAGCTTGGCGTCCTTGGGCACGTCGGCCTGGCGGTCCTTGCCGAGGATCGAGCCGCCCAGCTCCTTCCAGATGGCGCGCACGGCACCGGCGGCGTAGGCCGGGTGGTCGAGGATCGACAGGTAGGTCTGCGCGCTGCAGCCTTCCGGCAGCTGGCCGGTGGCGATCACCGTGGTGCCGTCGAACTGGGTCACCGGGTTGTAGCGCACGTCGGGGAAGGCGGGGCAGGGCGCGGCCTTGGTCACCTTGATCTGGTTGTCCAGGCGGATGCTCTCGATGGGCGGCTCGGCTGCCAGGCTCACGCGGCCCCCATCGGCACGGGCGACGAAGCGCAGGGCCTTGAGGTTGACCAGCAGCGAATCCGGGCCCACCAGGAAGGGCTTGTTGTCGTCGCCGCCGTCGTCGTTGAACGCCGGCAACTGCGGGTGGACGAAGCGGCTGCGGTCCAGCACCAGGTCACCGGTGACCTTCAGCACGCCGTTGGCGCGCAGGTCGCGCATCATCAGCCACAGCTTCTCCATGTTCAGCTTCGGGTCGCCACCGCCCTTGAGGTAGAGGTTGCCGTTGAGCACCCCGTCCTTGAGCGTGCCGTCGGTGTAGAACTCGGTCTTCCACTGGTAGGTGGGGCCCAGCAGCTCCAGGGCGGCGTAGGTGGTGATCAGCTTCATGGTGGAGGCCGGGTTCACCGACACGTCCGCATTGAAGATGGTCTGGGCGCCCGGGCCGGTCAGCGGCAGGGTCACCAGCGACAGGGAGGAGGGGGCGATCTTGTTCTTCTTAAGGGCCTGCTGGACCTTCGGCGTGAGGGTCGCATTGACCTGGACGGCCTGGGCCGGCAGGGCGAGGGGCAGGAGCAGGCCGGCGAAGGCGAGTGGGCGAAGGGTCTTGAACAGGGACATCAACGACGATCCTCCAGGCGGAGGCGGACAACGGGGTCATGCATGGCTGGGTGTTCCCGCGGTGGTTTGGGGAAAATGCGCGCATTATGCCGCAAGCGACCGCCGGGCGCAGGGCCCCATGCGGCACGGGCCAAGCGGCGCCGAACCTGCTAGAGTGCGCGCCTTGAAAACCTCTGAGGACTGCCTGATGGCCAAGAACCGCTCCCGTCGCCTGCGTAAGAAGCTCTGTGTGGATGAATTCCAGGAGCTGGGCTGCGAACTCAGCCTGACCTACAAGGAAGGCCTGGACCTCAACGCGCTGCAGGACTTCCTGGATGCCTTCATCGTCGAAGCCATCGATGGCAACGGCCTGGGCTACGTCGGTGGCGAAGACTACGGCTTCGTCTGCCTGGCCAAGCGTGGCTCGGTCAACGAAGAGCAGCGCACCGCCCTGGAAGCCTGGCTCAAGGGCCGCAGCGAACTGGCCGAGTTCAACCTCAGCCCGCTGGTCGACGTGTGGTACCCCGAGAACGCGATCAACGCCCAGTAAGCAGTTGACGTGACTCGGAAAAAAGGCGCCCCAGGGCGCCTTTTTTCATGCTCGCAGGAAGGCCGCAGCGGCTATGACGGGTTCTCCGTCACCCCCGCCCGCTGCAGCAGCTGCGCCTCGTCCACTGCATCCACCTGTTCGGGCCGTAGGAAGCGTTCGGCGTAGTCCCGGTACACGCCGCTGCGGATGAACAGCCCGAACAGCTCGGTGTCGATGTGCGCGCCCTTGCACATGCCGGCCATGATCCCCAGCGCCTCGGAGAGGGTCTTGCCCTTCTTGTAGGGGCGGTCCACGGCGGTCAGCGCCTCGAAGATGTCGGCGATGGCCATCATCCGCGCCGGCAGGCTCATCTGCTCGCGGGCCAGGCGCTTGGGATAGCCGGTGCCGTCCATCTTCTCGTGGTGCCCGCCAGCGATCTCCGCCACGTTCTTCAGGTGCGGCGGGAAGGGCAGGCGGCTGAGCATCAGGATGGTCTGCACGATGTGGTGGTTGATGATGTAGCGCTCCTCCGCCGTCAGCGTCCCGCGTGCGATGGCGAGGTTGTGCAGTTCGCCCCGGTTGAACTTGTACTCCGGCACGTCGAGACGGAATCCCCACGGATTGTCCGCCGCCATGCGCTCGCCCTCGGGGCGCTCCAGCAGGTGCTCGGGACGGTCCGCCAGCAGCGGCTCCTCCACCGGCAGGGGGCGTGGCGACGTGCGGGCCTGGCGCTGGGCCTCTTCCCAGGACACCCCCAGGCGGTCGTCCAGGGTGCGCAGCCAGGTGCGCCCAGCAATGGCGTGCAGCCGCTGCTGGTCTGCCTCGGCCATGAACTCCCCGCCCAGGTTGCAGCGGGCGATGAAGGCGAATTCGTCATCCAGGGTGGCCAGCAGCGCGTCCCGCTGCGCCGCCAGCACGGCCTCATCGGCTCCTTCTGCACGGGCCCGCCAGTAGGTGATCCAGGCATCGCGCTTGAGCACCTCGAAGCGCATCCGCACTTCATGGATACGGTCGTAGAGGGTTTCCAGCTTGGTGGCCTTGTCCACCACGTACTCGGGGGTGGTCACCTTGCCGCAGTCGTGCAGCCAGGCGGCGATATGCAGGGCCTCCCAGTCCTCGTCACTGGGGTTGTAGTCGCGGAAGGGGCCGTCCTCGCTCTCGGCAGCGGCACGGGCCAGGGCCAGGGTGATCTCCGGGACCCGCTGGCAGTGGCCGCCGGTGTAGGGGCTCTTGGCGTCGATGGCGCCGGCGATCAGCTGGATGAACGCATCCAGCAGCTGCTTCTGCCGTTCCAGCAGGCGCTGGCTTTCGATGCACAGCGCCGCCACGCCGGACAGGGCCTCGACGAAGGCGATGCGTTCCGGCCGCAGCATGGCGGGGTTGGCCTCGCCGCCGGTGTCGCGTTGCAGCAGCACCAGCAAGCCGATGGTGTCGCCCTGGCGGTTGTGCAGGCCGGTGCCCATCAGGTGGGCGCGCGGCGTGCCCAGGGCGTTCAGCAGCGGCCCCAGTTCGCCAGCCTGGTCGTAGCCGAGCGACTGGGCCAGGGTCGCGCCGCCGTTGGCGGGCTGGCGGATCCAGGCGGGGAGGGCGGGGTCGTTCATGTCCCGCGCGGCCAGGCCGAGCTCCGAGGGCTGCCGCTGCTGGCCGTCGAGGAACAGGGCCTGGGGTTCGAGCCGCCCCTGTTCGGCGTCCAGCAGGTAGAGGATGCCGCCGGCGGATTCGCTGATCTCCACGGTCTCGTCGAGGACCCGGCTCAGCAACGCATCGAAGCGCTTCTCCGCCGAGAGGCTGGCGGTGATGTCGAGGAAGCTGCCCAGGGTGACCTTCATCTTCTCCATCGCCACGGCCAACTGGTCCACCTCCAGCACCGGGGAGCGGCCGAGCGCGGGCACATCGAAGTCGAAGCGACGGATGGCCTCGGCTTCCACCACCAGCGCCCGCAGGGGCTTCACCAGGATGCGTGAGAGCAGCCAGCCAACCGGGATGCACAGGATGAGGATGACCAGGGTGAGCACACCGCCCTGCCAGCGGATGCGGTAGGCATCGGCCAGCAGCTCGTCCTCGGGGGCCAGCAGGGCCAGGTAGAGCCCCTTGGGGCCGCCGGCCTGCAGGTGCTGGCGGGAAACCACCCATTGCCGTCCCGCCAGTTTCAGGGTGGTGCGCAGGTCGTCTTGCTCGCTGCGGTCGAGCAGCGCGGCGATGGCCGGGTCCAGGTCGCGGGCCATGGTCAGGCGCGGCTTGTCGTCGATGCGGGTGATCAGGCGCGTGCTGTCGGGGTAGGCCACCGCCTCGCCATTAGGCGCGAACAGCACCACCTGGGTGCCGGGTGTGACCCGGTGCGCCGCCAGGGTGGCGGAGAGGTCGTCCAGGGTCAGGTCGGCGCCGATCACCGAGTCCTCGCCCGCCGGCATGGCCAGGGTGGTGCCCACCGCGCCGCTGGAGAAGAACACATAGGGCGCGGTGGCGATGTGGCCACCCTGCTCCAGGGCGGTGTTGAACCAGGGGCGGCTGCGTGGATCGTAGCGCTCGTTGAGGTCCTGCCGACGGCTGATCACCGTCAGGTCGTCGTCGAGGAAGATCGACTCGGACTGCGCGCGTGACAGGTTGTTGCGCTCGATGCTCCAGACCTGGAAGGCCGCGCCGGGCGGGGCATCGAAGCGCTTCTTCAGGGCTTCGGTGCGCAGCGGGCGGACCATGAGGAAGTCACCGTCGTCGTACCCCTGGTAGAGGGCGGCCAGCTTGGGGTGGTCGCGCAGGGCCTGGACGAAGGGCCTGAGCAGGCGTTCCTGGCGCTGCCAGGCGGGGTCCTGAGCGCTGCCTGGCGTCAGGGCCATCAGGTTGAGCAGGGTGTCGATGGGGCGGTAGGTGCCCTCCAGGTCCGCCTCCACCTGCTGGCTGATTTTCCCGAACAGCGCGTCGCTGCTGGACAGGATGATCTGCGTGGCCTGCCGGTAGTTGAAGACCCCGAGGATCACCCCGGAGATCAGCAGGAGCAGCGTGAACAGCAGGCTGATGTGGACATGCAACGGAAATCGACGTTCGAGCGACCTTGGCATTGCCGAAGCTCCTGATCCCTGTTTGGGGCGCGCTTGCAGCATAGATGAGGCCTGGGCAAGGCGCCGGGGCCGTCGCGGAATAGACCGCTCTGCCTGGGCAGTGACGGCTGCCGGGGGATATGGCCGAACGGGGAAGCACAGGCGGAGTGATCGCGCATCTGCTTCCAGTGGTAGCGAGAGCTGGGAATGAGAGGGGAAAAGACGGGTTTGGGCCCTGATGCTGCGGTTAGAAGGTAGGACTAATCCTAAGGTTCTGACAGCTACGTCCTTAATCCATGCGATCCACCCCATCGACGCTCGACAGGCCTCCCCTCATCTCTATCTTGGCGAAACCCGTACACCCTCAAGGGAGATAAAAAGGTGAGCAAATTGGTAGACCTGGATGAGTTCCTGCGCATGGGCAGCGAAGCACCGAGCAAGGTGCTGATCGTCGACGACCACCCCGTGATCCGACTGGCCGTGCGCCTGCTGCTCAACCGCGAGGGGTATGAAGTGATCGCCGAGACCGACAACGGCGTCGATGCCATCGCCCTGGCCCGCGAACACGTGCCGGACCTCATCATCCTCGACATCGGCATCCCCAAGCTCGGCGGCCTCGACGTCATCGCCCGCCTCAGTTCGCTGGAGTTGCCGCTGCGCATCCTCGTGCTGACCGGGCAGAACCCCAGCCACTACGCCGCCCGCTGCATGCAGGCCGGCGCTGCCGGTTTCGTCTGCAAGGAAGGCGACCTGGGCGAACTGGCTTCGTCCGTGCGTGCGGTGCTTTCGGGTTACAGCTACTTCCCCAGCGATGTGATCCGTTCCGGCAAGCGCCAGGTCGGTGTCCCCGACGAGCAGGAGCTGATCAGCCGCCTCTCCGACCGCGAGCTGGTGGTGCTCAAGTACCTGGCTAATGGCTACAGCAACAAACGCATCGCCGACGAGATGTTCATCAGCAACAAGACCGTCAGTACCTACAAGTCCCGCCTGCTGCTCAAGCTCAACGCCCGCTCGCTGATCGAGTTGGTGGAGTTCGCCAATCGCAACGCGCTGGTCTGAGCGCATCACAACCCCGTAGGCGTCGGGATCGGCGACGCTGCGGGGGTCAGTCGCGCAGGGGCTCGGTGACGGGCTCCGCCTGCGGGGCCGGTCCAGCCGCCCCAAGCGCTTCCTCTACTTCCACGTCTGCCTCCGCCGGCGCCTGTGGCGTCCAGTGCAGGCGTGCGCGGTGCGCGCCGTAGGCCACCAGCAGTGCCAGGGCGGCGCCCAGCAGGCTGTTGTAGAGGCGCACCTCCGGCAGGTGCCAGTCGTGGGCCAGGCTCTCGGCCAGCAGCACGAAGCACAGCGTGGTCTGCGCCACGAACAGGCCGTAATGCTGGGCGATGAAGGCACGGCTGAGCACGATCAGCGGCAGCATCGCCGCCACCAGCCAACCCGGGCTTTCCAGCCAGTGACCGAACAGGATCAGCGCCAGCGCCGCCGCCAGGCTGCCGAGGCTGCGCTGGATGGCCCGCACCAGGCTGCCGTCCAGCTCCATCTGCAACGTCGTCACCACCGTCAGCGTCAGCCAGTAGCCTCGCGGCAGGCCGCTGAGGTTGGCCGCCAGGCCCGCCAGGGCCACCGCCAGGGTGCAGGCCAGGGCGTGGATCCACCACAGCCGTTGTGGCAAGCGCCCGGCGTGCCGGCCGAACACCTTGATGAACCCGCCCAGGCGCGGCAGCACCGGCCACAGGCGCAGGCCGTGGGCGCCCCGCAGGAAGAACGCCAGCAGCATCACCCACAGCCCGCCGATGGCGAACAGCGCCCCCACCGCCAGGCCGTTGTGCAGGTTGCCGCTGCCGGCCTGGCCCTGGCCGAGGCATAGGCACACCGCCAGCCCGACCCCCAGCTTGCCCAGCTCCGTGCCGTAGCGCTGCAGCACCGCCAGCAGGAAGCCCCACAGGGCGAAGGTGCCGAGGCTGGCCAGGGGATGGCTGGCGGCCCAGAAGCCGATGCCTGCGCTGAGGGCGCCGAGCAGCGTGAGCAGCAGCATGCGCAGCATGCCGAAGCGGTGCATCGGGTTGGCCAGCGCCGCCTGGAAGGCCCCGGTGGCGGCCCAGAGAAAGCCTGTGTGCGCGGTGAACAGGCCGAGCAGCAGCGGCAGGCCGCAGCCCAGGCCGGCGATGGCCGCCGGGCCCCAGGCCGGAGGGCCGGCGTGCCAGTGGAAGCTCTGCCTGATCGCCTGACGCACGGGGGTTCCCTAGACCGGGCTCGAACGGCCGGTCATCTCCCGGGCCATCTCGGTGGCGTAGCTGTCGGTCATGCCGGCGATGAAATCCAGCACCCGCAGGAAGGAGCGGTACAGCGGCCAGCCCGGGTTGGGCGCGTTGTTGCCCAGCAGGTCGAGGATGCGCCGGTTCTTGAACGACGGCGTACGCCCGCCGTGCTGCTCCAGCGCTGCGCCGCAGAAGGCGTTGAGGAGGATTTCCAGGGTGGTGTAGGCGCCGATCTCGTGCAGCGTCTTGCGCTTGTCCTGGAAGATGCGTTCGCGGGCGATGGCCTTGGCGCGCAGCACGCAACGCTTGGCCGGGCCGTCCATGTGCTCCACCAGATCGCCGTGCAGGGTGCCGGCGAGCAGGGCGTCCTGCTGTTCGACGAAGGCCCGCGCGGCGGCGTTGGTCAGGTGCTCGATGGCCTTGCCACGCAGGATCGCCAGCTTGCGCCGGCGCGAGTCGTGGGGGCCGAGCTGGCGGTAGGTTTCCGGCAGGTCGTCGCCCACCAGGCCCAGTAGCACGGCCTCCACCTCGGCGTAGTCCAGCAGCTCCATCTCCAGGCCGTCTTCCAGGTCGATGAGGGCGTAGCAGATGTCGTCGGCCGCCTCCATCAGGTAGACCAGCGGGTGGCGCGCCCAGCGCTGCGGTTCCAGCTGCGGCATGCCGAGCTTCTGGGTGATCTGCTCCATCAGGGGCAGTTCGCTCTGGTAGCAGCCGAACTTGTGCTTCTTGTAGCCCAGCGCCTCGGCGTGCTGCGAGGTCCAGGGGTACTTGAGGTACGCGCCGAGGGTGGCGTAGGTCAGGCGCGTGCCGCCGTCGAACTGGTGGTATTCCAGCTGGGTGAGCACGCGAAAGCCCTGGGCATTGCCCTCGAAGCTGAGGAAGTCGGCGCGCTCGACGTCGCTCATCGCATCCAGCCAGCCGCGCCCGGCCGCCTGCTGGAACCAGTGGCGGATGGCGTCCTCGCCGGAGTGGCCGAACGGCGGGTTGCCGATGTCGTGGGCCAGGCAGGCGGACTGCACGATCACCCCCAGGTCCGAGGGCTCGCACCAGTCCGGCAGCGCCTCGCGCAGCACTTCGCCCACGCGCATGCCCAGGGAGCGGCCGACGCAGCCCACCTCCAGGGAATGGGTCAGGCGGGTGTGGATGTGGTCGTTGCTGGAGACCGGGTGCACCTGGGTCTTGCGGCCCAGGCGGCGGAAGGCGCCGGAGAAGATGATGCGGTCGTGATCCTTGTGGAACGGGCTGCGGCCCAGCTCCTCGGTGCTGTGCACCGGCTTGCCGAGCCGTTCCCGGGTAAGCAGTGTCTGCCAGTCCAATGCCTGTCCTCGCCTTCAGTGGCTTAATGGGAGGCTAGCTTCCCGGTTAAGCCCGGGCGAGGCAAGTGGACCTTGGGACGGCCGCGGGAGTTCCGCGCCTGGCTCAGAGCCCGGCGGCGTCGATGTCCACCAGCAGCAGGCGGCGGCCGTTGTCGATGAACTGGCCGGCGGTCAGGCAGTACTGGTTGGTGGTGGCGTCGCGGTAGGTGGTGGAGAGCGTCAGGCGGCGCTCCTCCCAGCCCTCGGCCAGCAACTGGTAGAAGTACGGCCGCCAGGACCAGTTGTGGCCCTGGTAGCGGGCGTCCTCCCGCCACGCGCCCTGGTGCCATTCCAGGTTGGGGGTCAGCTGGGTGCCGGTGCGATCGCACTGGTAGATGCGCAGCAGCCAGGGGAACTCGGCGGGGTTCGGCAGCGCCTGGTGGCTACCGCCGGCCTCGGCCCAGGTCTTCAGCTGGTTCATCAAGCGGTTCAGTTGCTGGCGCATGTCCATCAGTTGCGAGCGCTCGGCCAGCTTGCGTTTCACGTAGCGATCGCGCAGCTCGGCGAAGCGCGCGACGAAGGCATCCGCCGGGAAGAACGCCAGGTGCGGCGCGGCGAACAGGTAGCCCTGCACGTAGCGGGCGCCGCACTCCAGGGCGAAGTCCAGCTCGGCCTCGGTCTCCACGCCCTCGGCGATGATCCAGCAGCCGGTTTTCTCCGCCATCTGTGTCAGCGCCTTCACCACCTCGCCGCTCGGCCCACCCCGGGCGGCGGCCTGGAACAGCTGCATGTCCAGCTTGAGGATGTCCGGCTGCAACGCCAGCACCCGGTCGAGCTGCGAATAGCCCGCGCCGAAATCATCGATGGCGATGCGTGCACCGGCCTCGCGGTAGCGCGCCACCACGTCCGGCAGGCGCTGGCTGGCGCCGCCCAGTTCGGTGATCTCGAAGACGATGCGCTCGGGGCTCACCCCGTTGCGCTGCAGTTGCTTGAGGCTGGGCAGGGCCTGGCCGGGGCGCAGCCGGCTGATCCAGCGGGGCGAGATGTTGAGGCTGAGGAACCAGTCGGCCGGCGCTTCGTGCAGGCGGCGCAGGGCGTCCTCGCGGATCTCCCGGTCCAGACGACGCAGGGCGGCGGGCGGGATGCGCGGGTCGACGAACAGCGGGCCCACCGAACGCAGGGTGGCGTCCTCCATGCGCAGCCGCCCCAGGGCCTCGACCCCCGCGATCCGGCCGGTGGCGGTATCGATGAAGGGCTGGAAAGAGGCGAGTGGTTGCCCCTCGATCACGGGCGGCTCCTTGTTGTAATGACCCCAGGGTCCGCGCAAGCCAGCGCGGGAACGACGGGCGATGCCCGGACCGTTCCATTAGCAAGAACGTGGCCAGTTTGTCCGACGATCAGGAGCGGGGCGGGCGGTCCACGGCCTGGCTGTGTTGCTTCCAAAGGGCGCCCAGCAGCGGTAGCAGGGTGCCACCCAGTCGGACCCAGCGCGCCAGCGAGCCGCCGCGGGCCGCGAAGAAACCCAGCGCGGCGATGCCGGCAATGCCCCAGAGTGGTGCGTGCCCCTGGCCCAGGGGATGTTGCAGGCCTTGCGCCAGGCCCTTCACCCGGCGCAGGGGCCGGGTGATCACCTGGGCTTCGTGGCGGATCTCCTGGCGGTGCATCTCCAGGCGCAGGCGGACCAGCGCCTTGCGCAGTTCACGGCGGGAGGAGGGCAGGGGCGGCTGGGTCATGGCAGCAGGCGCTCGCGGTCAAGGGCCAGCTCTTCGAGGGTGCCGGCGAAGGGGGAGGCTTCGTCGTCCACGGCCTGCTTCAGGCGCCAGGCGCAGTAGACGGTGAGCAGCCCGTAGAACAGGCAGAGCCCGCCGATGGCCTGCAAGCGCCAGGTGTCCCAGCACAGCACCAGGACCAGCGCCGACAGGCTCATCAGCAGCAGCAGGGCGAAGACCAGCGCCAGCCCGGCGAACAGCAGCAGGCGCAGGCTGTTGGCCTTCTGCTCCTGCAGCTCGATGCCGAACAGCTCCACATGGCTGTGCAGCAGCCCCAGCACGGCCGCGCCGAGGCGGCGCGGCGACGGGCCGGGCTCGCCGGCCTCGGGGTTGGGCGCGTCCGCCTGCATGTCAGCGACGGTTGGCCAGCAGGCCGAGCAGGAAGCCGACCCCGGCGGCGAGGCCGATGGTCTGCCACGGGTGCTCCTGCACGTAGCCCTCGGTAGCGGCGACGGCGGCCTTGCCCTTGTCCACCAGGCGTTCTTCCGCGAGGTTCAGGGTTTCCCGGGCGCGCTTGAGGGAATCGTGGATCTGCAGGCGGAGGTCCTCGGCCTGCTCGCCGGCCAGGCTCGCGGTGTGCTGCAGCAGTTTCTCGGTGTCGCCGACGAGGGCCTGGAATTCGGCGATCAGGTCATCCTGGGCGCGGGAGGCGTTGTTGCGGGGCATGGCGGTTCTCCTTGAAAGGCTCAGGGGTTCTGAGTCCTGCCTGGCGCAAAGGGTTCAGGGGAAATTTGCCCGGCCGTCCGCCAACACCCGCCGTGCCTTGGTATGCGGCTTGCTTTGCCCTGGTGCGCCCGGCTGGAAAACGCCCCGTTATCGAGCGGCAAGGCGGTCTGCCGAGGTGCGCGCTTGATTGGTCAAGCGACTGATAAATAAAGAAAAAGTCATGAGTCAGCTGATGCTTCACACTGCCTTTCGCCCCGTTGCGGGGCATCGCCAGGGAGCGGTCCCCGGTGGGGTGGCATCAGTCTGGTGCGCTGTGATGGTGCTGTGACCTTTCTTGGTGCCCTTTCACTGCCGGAGAGCCCCCTCTCGATGGAAAACCTCAACAGCGCCGTGCAAACCCTGATCCACGGCTCCAATACCCTGTTCATCCTGATGGGTGCGGTCATGGTCCTGGCCATGCACGCCGGCTTCGCCTTCCTCGAAGTCGGCACCGTGCGGCAGAAGAACCAGGTCAACGCCCTGTCGAAGATCCTCTCGGACTTCGCCGTCTCCACCCTGGCCTACTTCTTCATCGGCTACTGGGTGGCCTACGGGGTCAACTTCCTGCAGCCGGCCGCCGTCCTGGCGGAGGACCACGGCTACGCGCTGGTGAAGTTCTTCTTCCTGCTGACCTTCGCGGCCGCCATCCCCGCGATCATCTCCGGCGGCATCGCCGAGCGTGCCAAGTTCGGCCCGCAGCTGTGCGCCACCGCGCTGATCGTCGCCTTCGTCTACCCCTTCTTCGAGGGGCTGATCTGGAACGGCAACTTCGGCCTGCAGGACTGGCTGAAAGCCAGCTTCGGCGCCAGCTTCCATGACTTCGCCGGCTCGGTGGTGGTGCATGCCGTGGGCGGCTGGCTGGCCTTCGGCGCGGTGGTGCTGCTGGGCCGCCGCGACGGCCGCTATCGTGACGGCCGGCTGATCGCCTTCGCCCCGTCGAACATCCCGTTCCTGGCCCTCGGCTCGTGGATCCTCATCGTCGGCTGGTTCGGCTTCAACGTCATGAGCGCCCAGACCCTGCAGGGCGTCAGCGGCCTGGTGGCGGTCAACTCGCTGATGGCCATGGTGGGCGGCACGGCGGCCTCGCTGCTGGTGGGCCGCAACGACCCCGGCTTCCTGCACAACGGGCCGCTGGCCGGCCTGGTGGCGGTGTGCGCCGGCTCCGACCTGATGCACCCGGTGGGCGCCCTGGCCACCGGCGCCATCGCCGGCGGGTTGTTCGTCTGGGCCTTCACCGCCACCCAGGTGAAATGGAAGATCGACGACGTCCTCGGCGTCTGGCCCCTGCACGGCCTGTGCGGCGCCTGGGGCGGCATCGCTTGCGGTGTCTTCGGCCAGCAGGCCCTGGGCGGCCTCGGCGGCGTCAGCCTCGCCAGCCAGTTCATCGGCACCGCGCTGGGCCTGGTGGTGGCGCTGGTGGGGGGCTTCGCCGTGTATGGCCTGCTGAAGAAGACCCTGGGCATCCGCCTCAGCCAGGAGCAGGAGTATTACGGCGCCGACCTGTCGATCCACCGCATCGGCGCGACCAGCCAGGATTGACCCCGGCAGCGGGCACGGAGAGGCGCACCTGTGCGCCTCTTTTCGTTTGCGGGGCGCTCCGCCCGTAGCCTGGGCTTCAGCCCAGGAAGCCGGTGCAGCCATTCCCGGACTGAAGTCCGGGCTACGGGGATGTGCAGGTGGCGCAGGGGGATCGCGTTCCACCGATCCACTCCCGCCGCCGCACCGGGCGCCTCGGATTGATGCGGTTCGCACAGCTCACCGCATCCTGCGGCGGCTCGGTTCGTAGGATGGGCTGAGCTGTGCGAAGCCCATCGTTGCGGGCTGTGTGCTTAATCGATCCTGGTGTACCAGGACATAAAAAAGGGGCCATCCCTGGCCCCTTGCAGAAACGCGTGTGGAGTGCCGGTTACTTCTCCCAATCCTGGGGGCAGGCGGTGCAGCCTTCCATGTTCACGCCCTGGAACGAGGCGTAGTGCTGGCGGGTGCCGCTGAGGTCGGCGTTCTCCAGGTTGGCGTCGGCGAGCTTGGCCTCCTGCAGGTTGGCGTCGTTGAGGCGGGCACCCTTGAGGTCGGCGCGGCTGAGGAAGGTCATCTCCAGGTCGGCCGCCTGCAGGTTCACGTCGTGCAGCTTGGCGCCGGAGAGGCGAGCGAATTCCAGGTAGGCACCGGTCAGGTCGGCCCCCTTGAACTGCGCGCCCTGGCCGAACAGGCCCCAGCCCTGGACGGCCATCAGGTGCGCATCGCTGAGGTCGGCCAGGCGCAGGTTGGTCTGCTGCAGGCTGGCGCGGGTGAGGTTGGCGCCTACCAGCCGGGCCTTCTCCAGGTTGGCCAGGTCGAGGTTGGCGTGGCGCAGGTTGGCACCGGCCAGGTTGGCCCCGGACAGGTCGATGCGGCGCAGGTCCAGGTTGCTCAGGTCGGCGTTGGACAGGTTGGCCCCCGGGCAGTGGGCGCCGGGTTCCAGGCGGCAACCGTCGATCACGCGCACGGCGTCGGCATCGCTGTCGTCGGCGGCGGGCTGGGTGGGTTCGGGCTGGGCCCAGGCGAGGCCGAAGACCAGCATGAGCAGGGGAAGGAACATGGGCAGGTAGTTCATGGCAGCTCCCGGAACGAGAACCGGCGCACCCGAGGGCGCGCCGGTGAGGATGGTCAGCGGCTGGCGGTCTTGTTGTCCCAGCTGGGCAGCTTGAACACCCAGAAGGAACCGCCCTGGGCGACCGGCTTGGTCAGCTCGGCCATGTCGCCGCCCCACAGGGGCACGGCACCGCCGTAGCCGACGGTCACGCCGATGTACTGCTCGCCATCCTGTTCCCAGGTGATGGGCGGGGAGACGATCCCGCTGCCGGTCTGGAATTTCCACAGCTCCTTGCCGGTCTTCGCATCGAAGGCCTTGAGGAAGCCGTCACCGGTGCCGGTGAACACCAGGTTGCCCTTGGTGGCCAGCACGCCGGCCCACAGCGGCAGGTGCTCGTTGTGCTCCCACACCACCTTGCCGGTGGTCGGGTCCATGGCGCGCAGGCTGCCGACGTGGTCGTCGTACATGCGCTTGATGCGGAAGCCCATGCCCAGGTAGGCGGAGCCCTTCTTGTAGTTCACCTCCTCGGTCCAGTAGTCCTCCTTCCAGTTGTTGGCCGGCACGTAGAACAGGCCGGTGTCCTGGCTGTAGGCCATCGGGTTCCAGTTCTTGCCGCCGAGGAAGGGCGGGGAGACCTCCACCGGCTTGCCGTGCTTCTGGCCCGGCTCGGGCAGCGGCGGACGCTGGCCTTCGTTCTCCACCGGGCGACCGGTCTTCAGGTCGATATGGCTGGCCCAGGTGATGTTGTCGACGAAGGGGAAGGCGTTCTGCAGCTTGCCGTTGGTGCGGTCCACCACATAGAAGAAGCCGTTGCGGTCGGCGTGGGCGGTGGCCTTCACGGTCTTGCCGTCCTTGCCCTTGTAGTCGAACAGCACCAGCTCGTTGTTACCGGAGAAGTCCCAGGCGTCGTTCGGGGTGTGCTGGTAGAACCACTTCACCTCGCCGGTGCTCGGGTCCACGCCCACCTGGCCGGAGGTGTAGAGGCTGTCGTAGTCGTGGGGGTTGCCGCCCTTGGCGGTGCGCGCCCAGGTGTTCCAGGGGCCGGGGTTGCCGGCGCCGACGATGATGGTGTTGGTCTCGGCGTCGAAGCTGGCGCTCTGCCAGGGGGCGCCGCCGCCGTGGCTCCAGGCTTCCACCTTGCCGGTGGGGGAGTCCTTGTCGTCCGGCCAGGAGGGGGCCTTCACATCGCCCGTGGGGGTGCTGTCCTTGCCGTTCAGGCGGCCCATGTGGCCCTCGACGAAGGGGCGCATCCAGACTTCCTCGCCGGTGTCCGGGTCGCGGGCGAACAGCTGGCCGACCACGCCGAATTCGTCACCGGAGCTGCCGTGGATCAGCAGCACCTTGCCGGTCTTCTGGTCCTTGATGAGGGTCGGCGCGCCGGTCATGGTGTAGCCCGCCGTGTGGTCGCCGAACTTCTTGTTCCACACCACCTTGCCGGTGTCCTTGTTCAGCGCCACCAGGCGGCCGTCCAGGGTGCCGAAGAAGATCTTGTCGCCGAAGATCGCGGCGCCCCGGTTGACCACGTCGCAGCACGGGCGGATGTCGGCCGGCAGGCGGTGGTTGTAGACCCACAGGCGCTTGCCGGTCTTGGCGTCCAGCGCGAACACGCGGGAATAGGAAGCGGTGACGTAGATCACCCCGTCGTTGACGATGGCCTGGGACTCCTGGCCGCGCTGCTTCTCGTCACCGAAGGAGAAGGACCAGGCCGGCACCAGCTTGAACACGTTCTTGTCGTTCACCTGGGCCAGGGGGCTCCAGCGCTGGGCATTGGTGCCCATGCCGTACTGCAGCACGTCCTTGACCGAGACATGGTCGTTGGCGATGTCTTCCCAGGTGACGTTCTTGGCGAAGGCAGCGCTGGTGGCAGCCAGGCCGCCGGCGAGGAGCAGACCCTTGACGGCGAGGGCCAGCGGGGAGTGGGGGAGCGATCTTGTTGTCATCTTTGTGGTTCCCGTGGTCGTTGAGGACCAGTGCGCCACCTGGCGTCCTGGCGTATCGCATAGTGGAAGCGACCCCCTTGCCGGGATACGGAAAAACTCCCGCGATGGCCGGGAAAAATTCCCAGTCCGGACATGACTTGGACTTGCTGCCAAAGCCTCCCCTGGCACCTCCCCGGGGCCTGCTACCAAGGGAGTAGAGCGCGCCCACCAAAGCAGCATTCGGGGCCCCTGGGGGCCTCCTTACCATCCTCGGCACCACGCTCCAGGCGAGCGTTGCCTTGCCCAGCATCTCGATGAGGATGGAAGTCATGCACAACAACAAGAACACCCTGCGCGGTCTGCTGCTGCTCGCCGGCATGGGCCTGTCCGGCCTGGCCCTGGCCCACGGCGACGTGGTGCCCCAGGCGGTGAACACCGAAGGCCTCGAGCCCCTGGGCAGGGAATGGCGCGAAACCAACCCCTACCGCGCGCCCTACGAGAAGAATGCCCTGGCGGTGGAGATCGGCGCCTCGGCCTACAACCAGAACTGCGCCCGCTGCCACGGCCTGGAAGCCAAGTCCGGCGGCATCGCCCCCGACCTGCGCTACCTGGAGACCGATGCCAGCGGTGACGAGTGGTTCAAGGAGCGGGTGATCAACGGCGCCGTTCGCGATGGGGCCGTGTACATGCCGAAGATGGCCGACTTCCTCAGCCAGGAAGCGCTCTGGGCCATCCGCTCCTACCTGGAAAGCGTCCACGTGGACGAGTGAGCCATGCGCCGCTGGCTGCCACTGGCCCTGGGGGTGTGCCTGAACGTCCAGGCCGCTCCCGATCCGGGCCCGGACCCGGTGCCCTCGGTGATGTGGGCCTACCACCACCAGCGCATCCTCGAAGGCGCCCCCTTCGTCTTCGACTCGCGCGTGGTGCTGCAGGCCCCGCCCTTCGCCGAGGACGCCCGGCAGGTGCCGATCCAGGTCGACGCCCGGGGGCTGCCCGGCCCAGTGCGGCGGCTGGTGGCCTGGGCCGAGCTGAATCCCATCCCGCGGATCTTCGATTTTCGCCCCGGCGAGCGGGTGCTGCCGGTGGTGGCCGTGCGCATCCGTGTCGAGCAAGCCACCGCCGTGCGGGTTGCCGCGCTCACCGATGACGGTGTCTGGCATGTCGGCTCCGCCTGGGTCGACGCCGCCGGCGGTGGCTGCACCGCGCCCAGCGTGGTGCGCGCCCAGCCGGGCTGGGAGCAGCGCCTCGGGCACATCCAGGGCGCCCGCTTCGCCCACGACGGTGCCAGCCGCCTGCGCCTGCGCATCGACCACCCCATGGACAACGGCCTGGTCGGCGGCGTGCCCGAGTTCTTCCTCAACCAGGCCGAACTGCGCAGCCCTACCGGCGAGGTTCTCGCCAGCCTGGAGCTGTTCCCCGCCGTGGCCGAGAACCCCACCCTCAGCCTGGAGACCCGCACCCCGGAGCCGACCCACCTGTGGCTGAGGGACAACAACGGCAACGAGTTCGAGGCCGACTTCTGAACCGTGCGCTCAAGGAGATAGACGTGCGCCATCACGAGCCCCATCCCCGCGAACCACGGCCCGTGGCCACCCGCCCGGCGATGGGCCTGCTGGTGCTGGTGTTCCTGATCCTGCTGCCGCTGCTGTCCCGTGCCGAGCCGGAATACCCCCTGGAACCCCGGCGCATCGCCGACGACACCTGGCTGCTGGAAGGCAGCACCGAGAACTTCAGCAGCGCCAACGGCGGCAACGTGGTCAACAGCGCCTTCATCGTCACCGATGCCGGCGTGGTGGTGATCGACACCGGCCCCTCGCGGCGCTACGGCGAAAGCCTGCGCCGCGCCATCGCCCGGGTCACCGAGCGCCCGGTGGTGCTGGTGTTCAACACCCACCACCACCCCGACCACGTGCTGGGCAACCAGGCCTTCGCCGACGTGCCCATCGCCGCGCTGCCCGGCACCACCGAACTGCTGCGCCAGCAGGGCGACGCCATGGCCGAGAACATGTACCGCCTGGTGGGCGACTGGATGCGCGGCACCGAAGTGCGCCTGCCGGACCAGGCCGTGCAGGCGGGCACCCGCACCGTTGGCGGCCACCCGCTGCGCCTGCTGCCCCTGCGCGGCCACACCGGGGCCGACCTGGCCATCCTCGACGAGCGCACCGGCGTGCTGTTCGCCGGCGACCTGGTGTTCTACCAGCGTGCCCTCACCACCCCCAACAGCCCGGGGCTGGAGGTCTGGCTCGACGACCTGCGCCAGCTACAGGCGTTGCCCTGGAAGCACCTGGTGCCCGGCCACGGGCCGGTCACCGAAGACGCCGCCGCCTTCGAGCAGATGCGCGACTACCTGGGCTGGCTCGACGGCCTGCTGCGCGAGGGTGCCGCCCAGGGCGCGGACATGAACGAGCTGATCCGCGCGCCGATTCCCGAGCGCTTCGCCGCCGTCAGCCTCAGCCGCTTCGAGCTGGTGCGCAGCGTCAGCCACCTCTACCCCCGCTACGAACAGGCCGTGCTGCAAGGCGCTACTACCAAATGAGGAGGCCACCGCACCCATGGGCGCATACCGATGGGGGCGGCGCGGCCACTAGCATCCACTCACCCCCTGGCCCGTATCGGCGCCAGGCCCCGTCAGGAGAGCCCATCGCATGCGTTACGCACAACCCGGCACCCCCGGCGCCGTCGTTTCCTTCAAGGACCGCTACGGCAACTACATCGGCGGCGAATTCGTGCCCCCGGTCAAAGGCCAGTACTTCACCAACACCTCCCCGGTGAACGGCCAGCCCATCGCCGAATTCCCCCGCTCCACCGCCGAAGACATCGACAAGGCCCTCGACGCCGCCCACGCCGCCGCCGACGCCTGGGGTCGCACCTCCGTGCAGGACCGCTCCAACATCCTGCTGAAGATCGCCGACCGCATCGAACAGAACCTCGAAGTCCTCGCCGTCACCGAAACCTGGGACAACGGCAAGGCCGTGCGCGAAACCCTCAACGCCGACATCCCGCTCGCCGCCGACCACTTCCGCTACTTCGCCGGCTGCATCCGCGCCCAGGAAGGCGGCGCCGCCGAAATCAACGACGGCACCGTCGCCTACCACATCCACGAACCCCTCGGCGTGGTCGGCCAGATCATCCCCTGGAACTTCCCGCTGCTCATGGCCGCCTGGAAGCTCGCCCCGGCCCTCGCCGCCGGCAACTGCATCGTCCTCAAGCCCGCCGAACAGACCCCGCTGGGCATCACCGTACTCATGGAACTGATCGGCGACCTGCTGCCGCCCGGCGTACTCAACGTCGTCCAGGGCTTCGGCAAGGAAGCCGGCGAAGCGCTCGCCACCAGCAAGCGCATCGCCAAGATCGCCTTCACCGGCTCCACCCCCGTCGGCTCGCACATCCTCAAGTGCGCCGCCGAGAACATCATCCCCAGCACCGTCGAACTGGGTGGCAAGAGCCCCAACATCTACTTCGAAGACATCATGCAGGCCGAACCGGCCTTCATCGAAAAGGCCGCCGAAGGCCTGGTCCTCGCCTTCTTCAACCAGGGCGAAGTCTGCACCTGCCCCTCCCGCGCCCTGGTGCAGGAATCCATCTACCCCGCCTTCATGGCCGAAGTGATGAAGAAGGTGAAAGCCATCAAGCGCGGCGACCCCTTGGACACCGACACCATGGTCGGCGCCCAGGCCTCCCAGCAGCAGTACGAGAAGATTCTCAGCTACCTCGACATCGCCCAGCAGGAAGGCGCCGAAGTGCTCACCGGCGGCGCCGCCGAGAAGCTCGAAGGCAGCCTCGCCACCGGCTACTACATCCAGCCGACCCTGCTCAAAGGCCACAACAAGATGCGCGTCTTCCAGGAAGAGATCTTCGGCCCGGTGGTCGGCGTCACCACCTTCAAGGACGAAGCCGAAGCCCTCGCCATCGCCAACGACACCGAGTTCGGCCTCGGCGCCGGCCTCTGGACCCGCGACATCAACCGCGCCTGGCGCATGGGGCGCGGCATCAAGGCCGGCCGCGTCTGGACCAACTGCTACCACCTGTACCCGGCCCACGCCGCCTTCGGTGGCTACAAGAAGTCCGGCGTCGGCCGCGAAACCCACAAGATGATGCTCGACCACTACCAGCAGACCAAGAACCTCCTGGTCAGCTACGACATCAACCCCCTGGGCTTCTTCTGACCCCACCCGCTCCACGAAAAACGCGGCCTCGGCCGCGTTTTTTCGTTTCAGCCAGCCCCCACACGCACCGGGTCGCGGCGACAAACGTAGGATGGGCTGAGCTGTGCGAAGCCCATCATTGCGGGGCCAGGGCACGGGGTGATGCGGTTCGCCGAGCTCACCGCATCCTACGGACCCTACGCGAGCGCCACACGCGCCGAGGTACGGGGAAGGTGTGGGAGCGGTTTCAACCGCGAAGAGCGTCGCGAATGAATTCGCTCCCGCAGGGTGTTGCCCGGTGGGCCGGGCGGCGTTCCGCTTCAGCCCACGCTGATCAACGCTGAGGGCATCAGGCGATGCCCAGGCACATGTACTTCTGCTCGATGTAGTCGTCGATGCCGTATTTGGAGCCTTCGCGGCCGAGGCCGGATTGCTTGATGCCGCCGAAGGGGGCGACTTCGGTGGAGATGAGGCCTTCGTTGACGCCGACCATGCCGTATTCGAGGGCTTCGCTGACCCGCCAGGCGCGGCCGAGGTCGCGGGTGTAGAGGTAGGAGGCGAGGCCGAATTCGGTGTCGTTGGCCATGGCGATGGCCTGCTCCTCGGTGTCGAAGCGGAAGATCGGTGCCAGCGGGCCGAAGGTTTCGTCGCGGGCCACCAGCATCTCCGGGGTCACCTCGCCGAGCACGGTGGGCTCGAAGAAGTTGCCGCCCAGGGCGTGGGGCTTGCCGCCGGCCAGGACGCGGGCGCCCTTGGCGACGGCGTCGGCGATGTGTTCCTCCACCTTGGCCACGGCCTTGGCGTTGATCAGCGGGCCTTGCTGGGCGCCGTCGTCGTCGGCCGGGGCCACCTTGAGGGCGTTGACCGCCGCCACCAGGCGCCGGGCGAATTCGTCGTAGACGCCGCGCTGCACCAGCAGGCGGTTGGTGCACACGCAGGTCTGCCCGGTGTTGCGGAACTTGGAGCCGAGGGCGCCCTGCACGGCGGCGTCGAGGTCGGCGTCGTCGAAGACGATGAAGGGCGCGTTGCCGCCCAGTTCCAGGCTGACCTTCTTGATGGTCTCGGCGCACTGGGCCATCAGCAGCTTGCCGATGCCGGTGGAGCCGGTGAAGGAGAGCTTCTGCACCAGCGGGTTGCCGGTCAGTTCGGCGCCGATCTCCCGCGAGCGGGTGCCGGGGACGATGTTCAGCACCCCGGCGGGAATCCCGGCGCGCTCGCCGAGCGCGGCCAGGGCGAGGGCGGACAGCGGCGTCTCCGAGGCGGGCTTGAGCACCACGGTGCAGCCGGCGGCCAGGGCCGGGCCGACCTTGCGGGTGATCATGGCGTTGGGGAAGTTCCACGGGGTGATGGCGGCGACGACGCCGATGGCCTGCTTGATCACCACCAGGCGGCGGCCGGGCTTGTCGTGGGGGATGACGTCGCCGTAGACGCGCTTGGCCTCTTCGGCGAACCACTCGATGAAGCTGGCGCCGTAGGCGATCTCGCCCCGGCTTTCCGCCAGGGGCTTGCCCTGTTCCCAGCTGAGCAAGCGGGCCAGGTCCTCCTGGTTGGCCATGATCAGCTCGTACCAGCGACGCAGGATGGTGCTGCGCTCCTTGGCGGTGCGGGTGCGCCAGGCGGGCAGGGCGGCCTGGGCGGCGTCGATGGCGCGGGCGGTTTCCACCCGGCCGAGGGAGGCGACTTCGGCGATCAGCTCGCCGTTGGCGGGGTTTGTCACGGCGAAGCGCGCGTCGTCGTCGGCTTCGATCCACTGGCCGTTCACGTAGGCCTGTTCGCGCAGCAGGTTGAGGTCATCGAGGGTCATCGGTCTGCCTTCTTTCGGACGGTCGTCGCCCGTTCCCGTTGCTGCGTGCAGCACCGGGGCGGACGTTGATGGGGGAGCGGGTCGGGAATGCGGGTCAGTAGACGCTGCCGGCGCTGGGTGGCGGCGCGGGAGTGCCCTTGAAGCGGCCGGCGAGGCCTTGCAGGGCCTTCATCAGCAGGCTGGTGTCGACGCCGACGGCGACAAAGCTGCAGCCCAGCTCCAGGTAGCGGCGAGCCAGGGCCTCGTCGGCGCTGAGGATGCCGACGGCCTTGCCGGCGCGGCGGATGCGGGCGATGGCGTCTTCGATGGCGGCCTGCACCTCGGGATGGCCGGGGTTGCCGCGATGGCCCATGGCGGCGGAGAGGTCGGCTGGGCCGATGAACACGCCGTCGACACCCTCCACGGCAGCGATGGCGTCGAGGTTGGCCAGCCCGTCGAGGTTCTCGATCTGCACCAGCAGGCACATCTGTTCGTCGGCCTTGTCCAGGTAGCCGGGGATGCTGTTCCAGCGCGAGGCACGGGCCAGGGCGCTGCCGACACCCCGGATGCCGAATGGCGGGTAGCGCATGGCACGCACCAGTTCGGCGGCCTGGGCGGCGGAGTCCACCATGGGCACCAGCAGGGTCTGCACGCCGATGTCCAGCAGTTGCTTGATCAGCACCGGGTCGCCGATGGGTGGGCGGATGATCGGCTGGGCAGGGTAGGGCGCCACGGCCTGCAACTGGCCGAGCAGGCTGCGCAGGTCGTTGGGGGCGTGCTCGCCGTCGATCAGCAGCCAGTCGAAGCCGGCGTTGGCGGCCAGCTCCGCGCAGTACGGGTCGGCCAGGCCGAGCCACAGGCCGACCTGGGCGTCACCGGCCAGGAGGCGTTGCTTGAAGGTGTTGACGGGCATGTCCATGAGGACTCCTCGTGGGCGGTGGTTCAGACGAAGCGGCAGGCAATCGAGCCCAGCTGGTCATAGTCGACATGGAAGGTGTCGCCGGGGCGGGCGGCCACCGGGCGGGTGAAGGAGCCGCCGAGGATGATCTGCCCGGCTTCCAGGGTGACGTCGTAGGGCGCCAGCTTGTTGGCCAGCCAGGCGACGCCCTTGGCCGGGTGGTTGAGCACGGCGGCGGAGACGCCGGATTCCTCGATCACGCCGTTGCGGTAGAGCACGGCGGGCACGCGGCGCAGGTCGATCTCGGTGGGGCGCACGGCGCGTCCGCCCATCACCACGCCGGCGTTGGCGGCGTTGTCGGAGATGGTGTCGAAGACCTTGCGGGTGGCCTGGGTCTCCGGGTCCACCTGCTGGATGCGGGCGTCGATGATCTCCAGGGCGGGGATGACCCACTCGGTGGCGTCGAGCACGTCGAACAGGGTGACGTTCGGCCCGCGCAGCGGCTTGCCGAGGACGAAGGCCAGCTCCACTTCCACGCGGGGGACGATGAAGCGCTCGAAGGGGATGTCGGTGCCTTCGTCGAAGAACATGTCATCCAGCAGCGCGCCGTAGTCCGGCTCGGTGATGTTGGAGGACACCTGCATGGCGCGGGAGGTGAGGCCGATCTTGTGGCCCACCAGCTTGCGCCCGTCCTGGATCTTCTGCGCCACCCAGGCGCGCTGGATGGCGTAGGCGTCTTCGATAGTGATGCCGGGGTGGTCCAGGGAGAACTGGCGGATCTGCTGCCGCGAGCGTTCGGCGGCGTCGAGTCGGGCGGCGGCCTGCTGGATCAGGGTGGCGTCGAGCATGGTGGGGTCTCTCTTAGCGTGGGTTGACCAGGGCGGCGGGGGTGCGCAGCACCAGTCCGGCGCCGAGGGCGATGAAGAAGGCCAGGACGAACAGCGCGAGGCTGGCGCTCTGGGTGGTGTCGCGCATCCAGCCGATGAGGTAGGGCGCGAGGAACGAGGCGATGCTGCCGAAGGAGCTGATGAGGCCGATGCCGGCGGCCTGGGCCTTGTCGGAGAGGAAGGCCGGCGGTAACTGCCAGAACATCGGCAGGGCGGCGCTGGCGCCCATGCCGGCGATGATCAGGCCGGCCAGCACGGGGATCGCGCTGGTGGGCGCGAGGCCGCTGCTGGCGATGCCCACGGCGCACATCAGCAGCGGCACGCTGAGGTGCCAGCGGCGTTCGCGGTGGCGGTCCGAGGAGCGGCCGCAGGCGAGCATGAAGAACACCCCGGCGAGGTAGGGCACGGCGCTGAGCAGGCCGACCTGGCTGTCGCGGGCGACGCCGGCGCCGTGGATCAGGGTGGGCATCCAGAAGGCCAGGGTGTTCACCGCGAGCATCACGGCGAAGTAGATGGCCACCAGCAGCCAGACGTGGCGGTCGCGCAGGATGCCGGCGAAGGAGGTGATCGGCTTGCGCTGTTCCTCCTGGGCCATGTCTTCGCGCAGCTGGCGCTTCTGGGCGTCGTCGAGCCAGGCGACGTCATCGAAGCGCTCCGGCAGGCGCGCCCAGACCAGCAGGCCGAGCAGCACCACGGGGGCGCCTTCGAGGAGGAACATCCACTGCCAGCCGCGCAGGCCGAGGGCGTCGTGGAAGCCTTCGAGGATGGCGCCGGACAGCGGCCCGCCGATCACCCCGGCCATGGGCACGGCGATGGCGAACATGGCGGTGATCTGCGCGCGGCGGCGGGCCGGGTACCAGCGGTTGAGGTAGACGAGGATGCCGGGGAAGAAGCCGGCCTCGGCGACACCCAGCAAAAAGCGCAGGACGTAGAAGCCGGTGGCGCCCTGCACCAGGAACATGCTGGTGGAGAGCACGCCCCAGACCACCATCAGGGTGGCGATCCAGCGGCGCGGGCCGACGCGGTCGAGGGCGAGGTTGCTGGGCACGCCGAACAGCGCGTAGGCGATGAAGAACAGGCCGGCGCCGAAGCCATAGACGGTGTCGCTGAACTGCAGGTCGGCGCTCATCTGCATCTTGGCGAAGCCGATGTTGATGCGGTCCAGGTGGGCGAACAGGTAGCACACCAGCAGCAGCGGCATGAGCCGCCAGGTGACGGTGTGGTGGGTGGTGTCGCGGGTGGCGTGGTCAGCGCCGGTGGGGCAGGCGGTGTGGGCGGTGCTCATGGTCTTGTACTTCTTGTTGGGAGTCGCGTCGGGGGGCGCGGGGCGTTGCCACCCCGCGCTGGCGGTGGGCCGGGGGTCAGCCGGCCTGGCCCTTGAGGAAGGCGTGCACGTTGTTGAGCTTGTAGTTGAGCTCGGCGTCCAACTCGGTCATCTCGAAGGAGAGGGCCAGCAGGCGCCGGGCCTGGAGCGCGGCGAAGTGGCCGCTGATCACCTCGAACAGCGCATCGGCCACCTGGCGGCGGGTGGCCAGGTCGCGGCCGGCGCCTACCTTCAGGGTCATGTGGACGAAGGCATAGTCGTGCTCGCCGTCGGCCATGCGCCAGGTGTCCAGGCGCACGGCACGGCTGCGGATGCCGCCGAGGGGAAAGACCCCGGAGGCACCCAGGCAGGCGTGGACCTTCTCGAACAGGCCGGGCAGGTCGGCCTCGGCTTCGATGTTGTGGGTGTATTCGGCGATGAAGTGCGGCATGGGGCGGTCCTCAGAGGCGGCTGCCGGTGGGGTTGCCGCCGGGGTTGGAGGCCTGGGCGGCGGGAATGGCCGAGCCGTCCTGGGGGGTGACCGGGAAGATGGCGTTGATCTGGCCGGTGCCGGAGGAGCCGAAGTAGGGGGTCACGACCTCTGCCTTGCCGTCGTACTTCGACCAGCCGAGGGCACCGAGCAGCATGGCGGTGTCGTGCATGAAGCCTTCGCCATGCCCCTTGACGGCGTACTCGGGGAGCATGGCGCAGAAGTCTTCCCATTCGCCGTCCTGCCACATCTGCACCACGCGGTGGTCGAAGGTCTCCAGGAAGGGGCTCCAGACCTTGGTGGCGAACTCGGGGGCCTGGCCGTTCTGGGCGAAGCGGTGGGACAGCGAGCCGCTGGCGAGGAAGGCGACGTTGCCGTCGTAGTGCTTCTCCACGGCCTGGCGCATGGCCCAGCCGAGGCGGGCGCTGTCGTTGAGGTAGTGGGAGGTGCACAGGGCGGAGACGGAGATGACCTTGAAGTGGCGGTCGGTGTTCATGTAGCGCATGGGCACCAGGGTGCCGTACTCGGGGGCGAGGGTGGTGGCGTCGTGGGCCATGGTCTCCACGCCCAGGCGGTTGCATTCCTCGGCCAGCAGGCGGCCCAGCTCGGGGTTGCCTGGGAAGGCGTAGTCCATGTTGCTGATGAAGTGCGGCAGTTCGTTGCTGGTGTAGAGCCCTTCGAACTGGGCGGCGCAGTTGACGTGGTAGTTGGCGTTGACCAGCCAGTGGGTGTCGAACACCACGATGGTGTCGACGTTCAGTTCGCGGCAGCGGCGACCGATCTCGATGTGCCCGTCGATGGCGGCCTGGCGGAAGCCGTGGCGCGGGCCGGGCAGCTCCGACAGGTACATGGAGGGGACGTGGGTGATCTTGGCAGCCAGAGCAACGTTGCCCATGACGGTTCTCCTGGTGGCGGGCGCCTGGTGGGGCGGCCGGGATTCTTGTGGTTGTGGATGCACGCCAGCTGATACGACGCCCTGGGTGCCGGGTTCCGGCACCTGGGCGTTCTGCATGAGTACCCGGCGTGGCTACACGCCCCAGCGGGGAATGTGGTGGCTCCCCATGGAAATGCACACGTTCTTGATCTCGGCGAACACTTCGAAGCTGTATTGGCCGCCTTCGCGGCCGGTGCCGGAGCCCTTCACACCGCCGAACGGCTGGCGCAGGTCTCGCACGTTCTGGCTGTTGATGAACACCATGCCGGCTTCGATGCCACGGGCCAGGCGGTGGGCCTTGCCGATGTCCTGGGTCCAGATGTAGGAGGCCAGGCCGTATTCGGTGTCGTTGGCCAGGCGCAGGGCCTCGGCCTCGTCCTTGAACTTCATCAGGCACACCACCGGGCCGAAGATCTCTTCCTGGGCGATGCGCATGCGGTTGTCCACGTCGGCGAAGACGGTGGGCTGGATGAACTGGCCCCTGGACAGGTGCGCGGGCAGGCCCGCCGGGCGCTCCAGGCCGCCGGCCAGCAGGGTGGCGCCTTCCTCGATGCCGATGCGGATGTAGCCGGTGACCTTGTCGTAGTGGGCCTGGGTGATCATCGAGCCGACCTGGGTCTTCGGGTCCTGCGGGTCGCCGACGATCAGGCGCTTGGCGCGGGCGGCGAACTCGGCGACGAAGCAGTCGTAGACGGTTTCCTGGATGAAGATGCGGCTGCCGGCGGTGCAGCGCTCGCCGTTGAGCGAGAAGATGGTGAACAGCGCGGCGTCGAGGGCGCGGTCGAGGTCGGCGTCATCGAAGATCAGCACCGGGGACTTGCCGCCCAGCTCCATGGAGTACTTCTTCAGGCCGGCGGTCTGCATGATCTTGCGGCCGGTGGCGGTGCCGCCGGTGAAGGAGATGGCGCGCACGTCCGGGTGGCGGACCAGGGCGTCGCCGGCGGTGGCGCCGTAACCCTGCACCACGTTGAGCACGCCCTTGGGGATGCCGGCTTCCAGCGCCAGGCGACCCAGTTCGTTGGCGGTCAGCGGCGACAGCTCGCTCATCTTCAGCACGGCCGTGTTGCCCAGGGCCAGGCAGGGCGCGGTCTTCCAGGTGGCGGTCATGAACGGCACGTTCCACGGGGAGACCAGGCCACACACGCCCACCGGCTGGTAGAGGGTGTAGTTGAGCATCTGGTCGTCCACCGGGTAGCTGTGGCCGTCCATGCGGGTGCAGACCTCGGCGAAGAACTCGAAGTTGTGCGAGGCGCGGGGGATCAGCACGTTCTTCGTCTGGTGGATCGGCAGGCCGGTGTCCAGGGTCTCCAGCTCGGCCAGCTTGGGCACGTTCTGGTCGATCAGCTCACCCAGCTTGCGCATCAGCTTGGCGCGCTCCTTGGCTGGGGTGTTGGCCCACTTGGGGAAGGCGTCCTTGGCGGCGGCGACGGCCGCGGCGATCTCTTCGGCGCCGCCGCTGGCGACTTCGCCGATGGCGTCCATGGTGGCCGGGTTGTAGTTGACGAAGGTCTCTTTGCTTTCGACTTCCTGGCCGTTGATCCAGTGCTTGATCATGCTGCTCATGCCTCTTGTTTGCGGGCGAAGAACTCGGCTTCGCTGACGATTCGGTTGACCAGGCGGCCGACGCCTTCCACTTCCACCACCACTTCATCGCCCGGCACCACGTCGGCCAGGCCCTCCGGCGTGCCGGTGGCGATCATGTCGCCCGGCTGCAGGGTCATGAAGCTGGAGAAGTATTCGATCAGGTAGGGGATGTCGAAGATCATGTCGGCGGTGGTGCCTTCCTGCTTCAGCTCGCCGTTGATCCAGGTGCGCAGCCTGAGCTTCGACGGGTCCGGCACGTCGGCGGCGTCGACGATCCAGGGGCCGACCGGGGTAGTGCAGTCGCGGTTCTTCACCCGCAGGTTGGGGCGGTAGTAGTTCTCGAGGAAGTCGCGGATGGCGTAGTCGTTGCAGACGGTGTAGCCGGCCAGGTACTGCAGGGCGTCCTCGCGCTTAACGTTGCGCGCGGGCTTGCCGATCACCGCCACCAGCTCGCACTCGTAGTGCATGTAGGCGACGTTGTCCGGGCGCCAGGTGACCTGGTTGTGGCCGGTGTAGGTGCCGGGGGACTTGATGAAGGCCAGCGGCTCGGTGGGCGCCTTGAAGGCCAGTTCGGCGGCGTGGTCGGCGTAGTTCAGGCCGAGGGCGAACATGCTGCCGGTGGCCGGGGGCAGCCACTCGACCTGGTCTTCGGCCAGCAGGCGGCCATCGGCGAGGCGGACGGCGTTGCCGTCTTCGACGGTCACGGCGTGGATGTCGCCCTGGTATCGGATGCGTGCGTGTTTCATCAGGGGCTCCTTATTCCGCAACCACGGTGTTGGCGAGGCGGCCGAGGCCGTCGATCTCAACCACCACCTCATCGCCGGGCTGCACGTCGACGCGGCCTTCCGGGGTGCCGGTGATCAGCACGTCGCCTTCGTGCAGGGTCATGAACTCGCTGATCTCGGCGATCAGTTGGGGGATGCTGCGCACCAGGTTGGCGGTGCTGTTCTCCTGGCGCAGCTCGCCGTTCACCCGCAGGCGAATGCCCAGGGCGTGCGGGTTGCCGATGCTCTCGGCCGGCACCAGCTCGTCGGAGAGGGCGCAGAAGCCGTCGCGGCACTTGGCTTTCACCGCCGGGCGGTAGTAGCTCGTTTCCGGCAGGCTGAACTCGTTGACGATGACGTAGCCGGCCACGTGGGCCAGGGCGTCCTCGGCGCTGACGCGGCTGGCGTCGCGGCCGATCACCACGCCCAGGGCCGGGCCCGGCTGCAGGCGCTCGCCGGCCGGGAAGGGCACGGCACCGCCGTCGTGGTTGCGGGTGTTCGGGGTCTTGATGAAGAGCACCGGCTTGACCGGCGGCTTCTGGTAGGGCGGCTCGTTGAACTCGGGCAGTCGGCTTTCCAGCAGCCCCCTGTAGTTCAGCGCGACGCCGAACAGGGTGCCTTGGGCGACTTCGCTAGTGGCGCGACGCATGGATCTGTTCACTCCTGACGCAGGTGGGGCAGGGCCCCGATGAAAAAACCAGGTGGGCTCGACGGTGGGAGCGCAGCACCTGAAAACCGTTAACTCATTAACAGGTTAACTTTTATAGTTAATATGTTAACTACAATCAAGCCTTGGTCGTGCGATCGGGCTGTGGCTATTTAAAGCGCGGAGGGCAAACGGGACTTGTCGCTGGCTGCCAAACCGAGTTGCACCGGGTTGCCAGGCGGGGGCTTACAGGCTGTGGCAGCAGGAAGGTAATTGCCTCGGTTCGGCGGTTGTTGATTAAATTCTTCACCTTCACTTCCCACCGAGACCGCCTGATGTCGACCCCACGACCGTCCCTGACCCTGACCCTGCTGCAGGCCCGCGAGGCCGCCATGGCCTTCTTCAGGCCGCTGCTCAACCAGCACGGGCTGACCGAGCAGCAGTGGCGGGTCATCCGCATCCTGCGCCAGTCCGGCGAGATGGAAAGCCACCAGCTGGCGCAGCAGGCCTGCATCCTCAAGCCGAGCATGACCGGCGTGCTGGCGCGCCTGGAGCGTGATGGCGTGGTGCGCCGCTGGAAGTCCGCCCAGGACCAGCGCCGGGTCTTCGTCGGCCTGACCGAGAAGGGCCAGCAGTGCTTCGTGTCCATGAGCGATGGCATGGAGCGCAATTACCAGAAGATCCACCAGCAGTTCGGCGAGGCCAAGCTGCAGCAGCTCCTGGACCTGCTCAACGAGCTGAAGCAGATCAAGCCCTGAGCCCCGCGGAGGCGGCCACGATGGCGGTGTCCTCGCCCATCCCCAACATCGACATCGGCCAGGTCTATGACCAGCGCTACGCCGATGCCGACGTGCACTACGAGGCACTCGGCAAGCTCGCCGACTTCTTCGGCCGCAACATGCCGGTGCACCGCCACGACCGCTTCTTCCAGGTGCACTACGTCAAGAGCGGCACCGTGCGGGTGTTCCTCGACGACGAGGGCTTCGTCCAGGAAGGGCCGATGTTCTTCCTCACCCCGCCCACCATCACCCACGCCTTCGTCACCGATGCGGAAAGCGACGGCCATGTGCTGACCGTGCGCCAGCAACTGGTGTGGCCGCTGCTGGAGGCCCACGCCGGGCTCGCCAGCGGCCCGCGCATCGCGCCGTTGTGCGTGTCGGTGGGGGCGCTGGAGCAGCGCTACGAAGGGGAGGTGGCGCGCCTGAACCTGTTGTTCGACGAACTGCGCCAGGAATTCGCCGACAGCCGACCGGGCCGCGCCCTGAGCCTGGTGGCGCTGACCGAGCTGATCTTCATCAGCCTGTTGCGCCTCTCCAGCCGCTCCCTGGCCGCCCAGCCGGCCCGCCGCGAGGACCTGCACATCTTCCAGCGTTTCAACGTGCTGATCGAACAGCGCTACCCCGAGCACTGGGGCCTGGGCCAGTACGCCGATGCCCTGGGCGTGACCGAGGCACGGCTCAACGAGGTGTGCCGACGCATCGCCGGCATGCCCTCCAAGCGTCTGGTGTTCGAACGGCTGATGCAGGAAGCGCGGCGCCTGCTGCTGTTCACCGGGGAGTCGGTGAACGGCATCGGCTACCGCCTGGGCTTCAAGGACCCGGCCTACTTCAGCCGCTTCTTCACCCGCCACGCCGGGATGACCCCGGGGGCCTACCGCAGCAGCCGAGGGACGGAATGAAATGAGCGTGCTGATCGTCTTCACGGGTCTGCCGGGCACCGGCAAGACCACGCTCGCATCGCGCCTGGCCCGCGAGCTGGGCGCGGTGTACCTGCGGCTCGACGTGATCGAGCAGGCCATCCGCGATGCCGGCATCGCCGCCGACGTGGGCACCAGTGGCTACCGCGTGGCCAACGGCCTGGCCTTGGGCAACCTGCGGCTGGGGCATCGGGTGGTGGTGGATTGCGTCAACCCGGTGGCCGAGAGCCGCCAGGCCTGGGCACAGGTGGCAGCCGACGCCGGCGCGAGGCTGTGCGACGTGCGGGTGATCTGCAGTGACGCGGCCGAGCACCGGCGCCGGGTCGAGACGCGCCAGGGCGACATCCCGGGCCTGGTGCCGCCCACCTGGGCGTCCGTGCAGCGGCACGCGTTCGACCCGTGGGAGAGCCCGCCCTTCACCGTCGACACGGCCCGGCTGACGGTGGACGCGGCGCTGGAGGCGATCCGCACCCACCTATCGCTTCCGGTCTAGATCCCTCCACGCTCACGCCAGCACCGAGCCACCGCCGGGGCGCGCCGAATGCCGGCTCCCCGGCGGCCCGTGTGGCCATCGGGGAGACGCGACGGGGCTCAGAACAGCGGCAGGGTGTAGCCGAGAATCAGCCGGTTCTCGTCCACGTCGGTGGTCAGCCCGTTGCTGGAGCGGAAGGTGGCGTTGCGCAGGCGCACGTTGAAGCCCTTCAGCGGGCCGTCCTGGAAGACGTAGGCCAGGTCGGTGTCGCGCTCCCATTCCTTGCCGTTGCGCACGCTGGCCGTCTGCACGTGTTCACCGCTCACGTAGCGGGTCATGAAGCTCAGGCCGGGGATGCCCAGGGCGGCGAAGTCGAAGTCGTAGCGCGCCTGCCAGGCGTCCGTCTCGGCCTTGGTGAAGACGTTGAAGGTCACCAGGTTGACCGAGTACGGGTCCAGCCCCGGGTAGGCGAAGTCGCCGTCGCCGGAGAGGTTCTGGTAGCCCAGGCCGACCTTGTGGGCGCCCATGCCGAGGGTGAGCATGCCGTTGAAGAAGCGGTTGTCGATGCGCCCGCCGTCCACCCGCTTGGCGCTGCGGTAGCGGTGGTCGCCGTGCTCGCCGGTGTCGAAGTAGCGCAGGTCGGTCTTCAGCGTCACCCCGTCGCCGAGGGTGGCGTTGTGCACCAGGCCGACGAAGTGCTGGCGGTAGATGTCCTCCATCTGCGCGGCGTAGTAGCTGAGGGTCAGCCCCGGGTTGACCGCGTAGCTGCCGCCGATCAGGTCCAGGTGTGCGCTTTCCACGCCGCCGTAGTTCATCTCGTCGTTGCTGGAGGAGTCACGCAGGTTGATCTTCTCCAGCCGGCCGACGTTCAGCGTCAGCCCATCCACGTCCTGGGAGGTCAGCAGGCCGCCGGAGTAGGTGGAGGAGAGCAGGCGCACGTCGTTGTAGGCGGCCACCGGCAGCTGCGGCTGCAGGGTGCCGAGCTTCAGCACGCTGCGCGCCAGGCGCAGCTTGGCGGTCACGCCCAGCTCGCTGTAGGTGTCCTCGGGCTCGTGGCTCTGGGCGCCGTAGGGCAGCAGGCCGGTGCCGCGCCGGCCCTTGCCGGAGTCGAGCTTGATGGCGGTCTGGCCCATGGCGTCCAGGCCGAAGCCGACGGTGCCTTCGGTGAAGCCGGACTCGTAGCGCAGGGTGAAGCCCTGGGCCCATTCCTCGGCCTTGGCCTGGGCGGCGCCGTGCTGGCGGAAGTCGCGGTTCATGTACATGTTGCGGGCTTCGACGCTGGCCTTGCTGTCGGCCAGGAAGTCGGCCCGTGCCACGCCACCGAGGCCCAGCGCGGGGCCCAGCAGGCAGGCGAGTGCCAGCGGTTTCGGGGTCCTGATCATTGTTCTTGTCTCCAGGATTGAGGGGAAACCATCGCCGTCGGGTGGGCGATGGCGGGCATACTCTAGGCATTTAGTTAATATTTTAACAATACGGCTGGGGATCGACCTTGGTGGGGTAGGTGACCTTCGCGTGTGTGAATTGTTATTTAACTAATTGATTTACATGAATTTAATTGAATGAAGGACGCGAGTTGACCCAGCCTGAGACGCAGCGGTCCCGCGAAGAGGTGTTGACAGTGCGCGCAATAAAATTAACTTATTAACAGAATTGCGTTCCCCGTCCTGCCCTACAAGAACAACAAGGAGCCACCCCGATGAAGATCCTTCCCCTCGCTACCCTGTGCTTGGCCCTGCCGCTGGCGCACCTGGCCCAGGCCGCCGATGTGATCACCCTCAAGGTGGCGCATTTCCTGCCTTCCACCTCCAACGCCCAGGCCAACATCATCGAGCCCTGGTGCGCGCAGCTGACCGAGGAGTCCGCCGGGCGCCTGCGTTGCCAGCTCTACCCCTCGATGCAGCTCGGCGGCACGCCGGCCAAGCTCGCCGACATGGCGCGCAACGGCGTGGCCGACATCGTCTGGACCGCCCCGGCCTATTCCGCCGGCAAGTTCCCCCGGGTCGAGGCGCTGGAGCTGCCGTTCGTGCTGCCCAGCGGCGGTGCGCGGGGCAACGCCATCATCTGGGATTACTACGAGCGCTACGCCAAGGACGACTTCAAGGGCTACAAGGTGCTGGTGGTCCACGGTGATGGCGGCATGAGCCTGCACACCCGTGGCCAGCCGGTGAAGACCCTGGCGGACCTGGCCGGGCTGAAGCTGCGGGCCTCCAGCCGCACCGCCGCCAAGACCGTCGAAAGCCTGGGCGCGACCCCGGTGAGCATGCCGCCGGCGCAGATGACCGAAGCCATCTCCAAGGGCGTGGTGGATGGCGCCCTGGCCGCCTGGGAAGTGGTGCCCGCCACCAAGCTCGACGAAGTGACCCAGTTCCACACCGACGTGCCGGAAGGGCAGCCCGCCGTGGGCTACACCGTGCTGGCGATGCTGATGAACCCGCGCAAGTTCGACAGCCTGCCGCCGGACCTGCAGGCCATCATCGAGCGCAACAGTGGCAAGGCCCTGTCGGAACGCTTCGCCAGCGCCTGGGACAAGGCCACCGATGCCGCCGTCGCCGCCACCCCGGCCGACGCGCGGGTGACCTTCGCCGAGGCCGACTACGAAGCCCTGCGCAAGGCCTCGGCCGGTGCCGTCGAGCAGTGGATCAGCGAGGCCGACGGCAAGGGCCTGGACGGCCGTGCCCTGGTCGACGGCGTGCGCACCCTCGCCAGCGAGGCCCGGTAAGCGCCATGAAGGAATCCCTGGATTTCACCCCGGCGGCGGACCTCGGTCCGCTGCAGCGGGGGCTGCTGCGGGTGGCCGAGGCCTTCGCCCTGGCCGGTGGCCTGGTGCTGATCGCCCTGGTGGGCATGTCCATGCTCTCCATCATCGGCCGCAAGCTGTTCTCCACCCCGGTGCGCGGTGACATGGAGCTGATGGAAGTCGGCGCGGCCATCGCCATCGCCGCCTTCCTGCCGCTGTGCGAGCTGCGCGGCATGCACATCCGCGTCGATGCCCTGAGCAACTGGCTGCCGGCGGGCATCCGCCGTGGCCTGGACACCCTGGCCCACCTGCTGTGCGCCGCCGCGGCCGGCCTGCTGGCCTGGCGCACCGCGCTGCAGATGGTCGACAACCGCGAATACGGCGATGCCACCACGCTGCTCTCGCTGCCGCTGTGGATCCCCCTGGCGCTGATCGTGCCCAGCCTCGGCCTGCTCGCCCTGTGCGCGCTGGCCCGGGCGGCGCGGGTACTGGGCGGCGGGGGTGCGGCATGAGCGGCCTCGCCCTCGGGCTGATCGCCCTGGCCATCACCATGAGCCTGCTGCTGCTGCGGGTGCATATCGGCATCACCATGCTGGTGGGCGGCGCCGCCTGCTTCTGGGCGGTCAACGACGGTGACCTGTCCTCGCTGCTGTTCACCCTCAACGACCTGGCCTATTCGCGGCTGTCCAACTACGACCTGGCGGTGATCCCGCTGTTCGTGCTGATGGGCCAGTTCGCCACCCACGGCGGCCTGTCGCGGGCCATCTTCCGCTGCGCCTCGGCCTTCATCGGCCACTGGAAGGGCGGCATGGGCCTGTCCGCCATCGGCGCCTGCGCCGGCTTCGGGGCCATCTGCGGATCGTCCCTGGCCACCGCCGCCACCATGAGCCACGTGGCCCTGCCGGAGCTGCGCCGGCACAACTATTCCGGGCGCCTGGCCACCGCCACGGTGGCGGCGGGCGGCACCCTGGGCATCCTCATCCCGCCGTCGGTGCCGCTGATCATCTACGCGGTGCTGACCCAGGAATCCATCGCCAAGCTGTTCGTCGCCGCCATCGTGCCGGGGGTGATCGCCATCCTCGGCTACATGCTGGTGCTGCGGATCATGGTGGCGCGGGACGAGAGCCAGGCCACCGTCTCCCCCCGTGCCAGCACGGCGGAGCGGCTGCGCGCGCTGCTGGGCGTGAGCCCGGTGATCGGCGTGTTCCTGGTGGTGATCGTCGGCATCTACGGCGGCTGGGCCAACCCCACCGAGGCCGCCTCCATCGGCGCCGCCGCCTGTGGCGTGCTCGCCGTGCTGCAGGGCGGCATGCGCTGGAGCGGGCTGCGCGCCAGCCTGCTGGGCACCGCCGAGACCACCGCGATGATCTTCCTCGTGCTGCTGGGCGCCGACCTGCTCAACTCCGGCCTGGCGCTGACCCAGATGCCCGGCGAGCTGGCGGCCTGGGTGATCGGCAGCGGCCTGGCGCCGATGCTGGTGCTGATCCTGATCCTCGCCCTGTACCTGCTGCTGGGCTGCGTGATGGATTCGCTGGCGATGATCCTGCTGACCATCCCGATCTTCTACCCGATGATCATGGGCCTGGATTTCTTCGGCCTCGGCGAGACGGAGAAGTCCATCTGGTTCGGCATCCTCGCGCTGATGGTGGTGGAGATCGGCCTGATCCACCCGCCCCTGGGCATGAACCTGTTCATCGTCCAGCGCGCCGCTGGCGACGTGCCCTACGGCGAGACGGCACGGGGCATCGTGCCCTTCCTCTGTTCCGACCTGGTGCGCATCGCCCTGCTGGTGGCCTTCCCCGGGCTCAGCCTGTGGCTGCTCAGCCTCTGATCCAACCGGCCGCCTGCGGGCGGCCGTTTCCTTCCTGCCGCTGCGGAACCCGCCCATGACCCCGACCGTTGCCCAGCCCCAGCGCCTGATCGTGCTGCTGGCCGCCCTGGTGGCCTTCGCCCCGCTGTCGATCGACATGTACCTGCCGAGCCTGCCGCGCATCGCCGCCGACCTGGGCGCGCCGGAGTCGGCGGTGCAGCTGACCATCGGCGTGTTCCTCGCCGGGCTGTGCCTGGGCATGCTCGCCTACGGGCCGCTGTCCGACCGCTACGGCCGGCGCCGCCTGCTGCTGGGTGGCATCGCCCTGTATCTGGTGGCCAGCCTCGGCTGCGTGCTGGCCAGCGGCGTCGAGGCGCTGATCGCCTGGCGCCTGCTGCAGGCCCTCGGCGGGGCCGCGGCCTCGGTGCTGGCGCGGGCCATCGTGCGGGACCTGTTCCCCCTGCGCGATGCGGCCCGGGTGCTCTCGCTGATGCACCTGGTGACCATGTTCGCCACCCTGGTGGCGCCGCTGCTGGGCGGCTACCTGATGCTGGTGGCCGGCTGGCGCTCGCTGTTCGTGGTGCTGATGGTGTTCGCCGGGCTGTGCCTGCTGGCCACCGCCTGGAAGATCCCCGAGACGCACCTGCCGGAGGCCCGTGGCCGCACCCTGGGCGAGGCCTTCCGCGCCTACGGGCGCATGGCGCTGCAGCCGCTGGCGCTGGGCTACATCTTCTGCATGGGCCTGTGCTTCGCCGGCATGTTCGCCTTCATCACCGCCTCGCCCTTCGTCTACATCGGCTACTTCGGCGTCTCGCCCCTGGGCTATGCCTGGCTGTTCGGGCTGAACATCGCCGGCATCATCGTCGCCACCTTCCTGAATGCCCGGCTGGTGGGGCGCGTGTCGCCCGAGCGCATGCTGGCCTGGGGCACCGCCGTGGCCGCCGTGGCCGGGCTGGCCCTGGCCGGCGTGGGGCTCGCCGGGGTCGGCGGGTTGCCGATGGTGGTGGCCTGCGTGGTGGCGTACGTCAGCGTCACCGGGTTGCTCGGCGCCAACTGCCTGGCCTGCCTGCTGGCGGCCTATCCGGGGCAGGCCGGTGCGGCGGCCGGGCTGGCGGTGGCCACCCAGTTCGGTCTGGGCACCGCCTGCAGCGCGCTGGTCAGCGCCCTGTACGACGGCACCCCGCTGCCCATGTGCCTGGTGATCGGCGCCACCGGCATCGGTTGCCTGCTGGCCTACCGGCTGGCCCGGCGCGCATCCCACAGGCAATAGAGCAGCAACAGCACGCCGGCTGCGGCCAGCACCGGCGGCGCGCCCAGCTGCGCCGCCAGCAGGCCGGCAAGCAGCCCGCCGATGGCGTCGAAGCCGAAGCGCACCGAGGTGTACAGCGACACCACCCGCCCGCGCAGGGTCTCCGGTGCCGAACTCTGCAGCACGATGTTGGTGCCGACGTTGCTGCTGGAGATGCCGAAGCCCAATACCGCCATCGCCACCAGCGACAGCCATAGCTGCGTGCTCCAGGCGAACACCAGCATGGCCAGCCCGCTGGCCGCCGCCGACGCGAGGATGACCCGGGGCAGGGCGCTCGGCGCCCGGTGGCTGGCCAGCAGCACGCTGGAGGCCAGCGAGCCGAGCCCGGCCGCCCCCCAGAGCCAGCCGAGGGTGGTGGCATCACCGGCGAAGATGTCCTTGGCGAACACCGGCAGCAGCACCACGTAGCTGGAGGCGGTGAGGTTGACCGCCATCACGCTGAGCATCATCGCCTTCACCGTCGGCGTGCCCCGTGCATAGGCCACCCCTTCGCCGAACACGTTGCGGAACGAGCCGCTGGCCCGCGGGATCGGCCCCATGCGCACCCGCCACAGACCCAGCATCAGCGCGCCGTAGGAGAGGGCGTTGAGGGCGAAGCACAGCGCCTCGCTGACCACCCCCAGCAGCAGCCCGGCCAGGGGCGGGCCAACGAAGCGGGCGAGGGTGAAGAGCATGGCGTTCAGTGCCAGGGCGTTGGCCAGGTCCTCGCGCTCGTCGACGAAGCGGCTGAGCAGCGACTGGCGCAGCGGCGTGTCCACCGCGTTGAGCACCCCCAGCAGCCCGGCCATGAATACGATCAGCCCCGGCCCTATCAGGCCGCTGGCGGTCAGCGCCGCCAGGGTGGCGGCCTGCACCCCGAGCAGCGCCTCCACCGCGATCAGCAGGCGGCGCTTGTCGTGCCGGTCGATCCAGGCGCCGGCCAGCGGGCCCACCAGCAACTGCGGCAGCAGCGCCACGAAGGTCACCAGCCCCAGCAGCGCCGAGGAGCCGGTAAGGCGGTACACCAGCCAGGCCAGCGCCACCTGCTGGATCCAGGTGCCCAGGGTGGAAACGGCATGGCCGAAGAAGTACAGGCGGAAGTTGCGGTGGCGCAGGGCACGCAGGGCGGTGGGCCAGGTCATGGTCGGGCGGCGGCAAGGGAGGGCGGGGCGCCCATGCTAATGAAAAACGCCGTTCATTAACATATTCATATCTGTCGCAACGGGTGCCTCCCGGCGCGGGCGGGGCCGGGCGTCGGCAGCGCTTGGAAAGCCGGGCATGAAATCGCGGAAATCCCATGGAAAGTACAATCGACCCTGTGGAACGTCCATTCAGGGGGATCGTTCATATCTTCATAATGTGCCCGAACCCCACCGGGTAGTCAGACCGCATGTCACGCATGCCGGGTGTTCCGGAGCGTTCGCGGTAGCGCCTGCCTGCGACCAACAATAACCAGGGCCTCCAGATGAAAAAGACAAATCCCCTGCTCGACGCACTGCGGGAAATCCTCCCCGCCATCGCCGCCAATGCCGCCCAGGCCGAGCGTGATCGCATGGTCCCCGCCGAGAACATCGCCATGCTCAAGGGCATCGGCATGCACCGCGCCTTCCAGCCCCGTGCCTATGGCGGCCTGGAGATCTCCCTGCCGGAATTCACCGAGTGCGTCATCGCCCTGGCCGGCGCCTGTGCCAGCACCGCCTGGGCCTTCAGCCTGCTGTGCACCCACAGCCACCAGCTGGCGATGTTCCCCAAGCAACTGCAGGACGAAATCTGGGGCAAGGACCCGGACGCCACCGCCAGCAGCTCCATCGCCCCCTTCGGCCGCATCGAGGAAGTGGACGGCGGTGTGCGCTTCAACGGCGAGATGGGCTGGAGCAGCGGTTGCGACCACGCCGAGTGGGCCATCGTCGGCTGCCGCCGGCAGAACGCCGAGGGTGAGCTGGTCTACTGCTTCGCTGTGCTGCCGCGCAGCGACTACGAGATCCGTGACGACTGGTTCGCCGCCGGCATGCGCGGCAGCGGCACCAAGACCCTGGTGATCAAGGACGCCTTCGTCCCCAACCACCGCATCCAGGCCGCCAAGGACATGATGGAAGGCCGCTCCGCCGGCTTCGGCCTGTACCCCGACAGCAAGATCTTCTACACCCCGTACCGCCCGTACTTCGCCAGCGGCTTCGCCTCCATCAGCCTGGGCATCGCCGAGCGCATGCTGGAGGCCTTCAAGGAGAAGACCAGAAACCGCGTGCGGGCCTACACCGGCGCCAGCGTCGGCACCGCCACCCCGGCACTGATGCGCCTGGCCGAGTCGACCCACCAGGTGGCCGCCGCCCGC
This sequence comes from Pseudomonas sp. SLBN-26, assembly GCF_006715895.1. Taxonomy (NCBI): domain Bacteria; kingdom Pseudomonadati; phylum Pseudomonadota; class Gammaproteobacteria; order Pseudomonadales; family Pseudomonadaceae; genus Pseudomonas; species Pseudomonas sp. SLBN-26. The sequence goes on along the minus strand of NZ_VFOB01000001.1, from coordinate 2,549,433 downwards.
GCCTTCCTGGAGAAGACCTGGCAGGACCACGCCGCCCACGGCGAGCGCCACGAGTACCCGAGCCGCGAGACGCTGGCCTACTGGCGCACCAACCAGGCCTACGCCGTGAAGATGTGCATCCAGGCCGTGGACCGTCTGTTCGAAGCCGCCGGCGGCACCGCCTGGTTCGAAGGCAACGAGATGCAGCGCCTGTTCCGTGACTCCCACATGACCGGCGCCCACGCCTACACCGACTACGACGTCTGCGCGCAGATCCTCGGCCGCGAGCTGATGGGGCTGGAGCCGGACCCGAGCATGGTCTGACCCCGCCACCCGATAACAAGAACGCCGCCCTCGCCAGCAGGGCGGCCAGCGAGACGACTATGACTACCCAAGCGTGCTTCGACCCGCGCGACTTCCGTCGCGCGCTGGGCAACTTCGCCACCGGCGTGACCATCGTCACCGCCGCCACCGCCTCGGGCGAGAAGGCCGGCGTCACCGCCAACAGCTTCAACTCCGTGTCCCTCGACCCGCCGCTGATCCTCTGGAGCATCGACAAGCGCTCCGGCAGCCTGCCGGTGTTCGAGGCGGCCAGCCACTTCGCGGTGAACATCCTGGCCGCCGACCAGATCGACCTGTCCAACCGCTTCGCCCGCTCCAAGGACGACAAGTTCGCCGGCTTCGAGCACGAGGTCGGCCTTGGCGGCTCCCCGCTGTTCGCCGACTGCTCGGCGCGCTTCCAGTGCGAGAAGTGGGCGCAGATCGAGGGCGGCGACCACTGGATCCTGATCGGCAAGGTGGTGGCCTTCGACGACTTCGGCCGCTCCCCGCTGCTCTACCACCAGGGCGCCTATTCCATGGTCCTGCCCCATGCGCGGATGACCCGCAAGGAAGAGGAGCGTCCCGCCACCAGCGCCTTCCAGGGCCGCCTGCGGCACAACCTCTACTACCTCATGACCCAGGCCCTGCGCAGCTACCAGGCCGTCTACCAGCCGCGCCAGCTGTCCACCGGCCTGCGCACCAGCGAGGCGCGCATGTTGATGGTGCTGGAGAACGACGCCGGCCTCGACGAGTGCGGCCTGCAGCGCGAAGTGGCGATGCCCAGGCGCGAGATCGAGGAAGCGGCCGCCATCCTCCGGCGCAAGGACATGGTGGTGGAGCAGGGCGGCAGCTACGCCCTCACGCCGCTGGGCGTGGAGCAGGCCGAAGCGCTCTGGAGCATCGCCCAGGAGCAGCAGGACAGCGTCTTCAGCCAGTTCAGCGCCGAACAGGTGGAGACCTTCCGCAGCGTGCTCAAGGCCATCATCGCTGCCTGATCCGTGCCGGCAGGCTCGGTCAAGCGCCGGGCAGGGTCGTGCAAGACCCTGCCCGGCGGCTTTCCTAGAGTGCCCGGCACGTCGCCCTTCCCCCCTTCCTCGCCGGGGCGGCGCCCGGGAGGATGCATGCTGTTCCGCGACACCCGAAAGGACTGGGTCCGCCAACTCGACACCTTGCTGCGGCAGGTGCTCGCCGACCCCGGCCAAACGCCCGCCCAACTCCACGACCGCGCACTCGCCGAACCCCTGGAGGACCTGCGCCAGGCCCTGCTGGAGGCGCAGCGCCTGGGTGCCGACCTAACGCGCTGCCAGCGCGAGCACGCGGCCGACCGGGCCCGCCTCGCCGATCTTGCGCGGCAGCTCGCCCAGCTCGAAGGGCAGCAGGCCGAGACCCTCCAGGCCTTCGACGCCGAACGCCGGCACTGGGCCCAGGCCCAGCGCGACTGGGCGCTGGAAACCCATGTCTGGGAGCAGACCCGCGCCACCCTCACCGAGGGCTGCTGGGACCTGCAGGTGGCCAACGGGCGCCTCGATGACCCCCACAGCCTGATGCGCATCTCCAACCAGTTCCGCGCCGTGCTCGGCTACCGCCCGGACGAACTGCCCGATGGCTGGGACAGCCAGGTGGGCATCACCCACCCCGAGGACCTGCCCCGGGTGCTGGGGCTGTTCGAGCGGGAGATCGCCGACCCCGCCGGCAGCGGCGAATACGTGGTGGAGTACCGCATGCGCCATCGCCAGCGCGGCTACATCTGGTGCCGCGAGCGCGGGCGGGCGGTGCGCGACGAAGGCGGCCGGCTGTACCGGGTGATCGGCGCCGTGCGCGACATCAGCGACGAGCGCGCCCTGCACCTGGCCCACGAGCAGCGCCAGCGGCGCAACCAGCAGGCCTACGGGCAGATCGCCCAGGTGGTGGGGGTGATCAAGGGCATCGCCGAGCAGACCAACCTGCTGGCCCTGAATGCCGCTATCGAAGCCGCGCGGGCCGGCGATGTCGGCCGGGGCTTCTCGGTGGTCGCCGACGAGGTGAAGAAGCTCGCCGGCAACACCCGCCAGGCCACCCAGGAGATCCAGGCCATGCTCGACGCCCAGGCCCGCGAGGCCGAGGCGCCGGAGAGCGCCCCGGCCTGACCCTCAGTCCCGGGTCACGCGGATCGCGTAGTGGCGCTTCTTGCCCAGGCTCAGGGTCCAGCCCTGGGCATCGGCCGGCAGCGGCGCGTCGAGGTCGCGCACTTCCACCCCGTCCAGGCGCACGCCACCGCCGGCGGCCAGGCGCCGGGCCGCGCCGCGGGAGGGCTGCAGGCCGGCATCCAGCAACAGGTCGATCAGCGTCGCGCCCCGCGCCAGCGCCTCGGCCGACAGCTCCAGCTGCACCGCCGCCAGGTCGCCCTGGCCGCCGCCGAACAGCGCCGCTGCCGTGGCCTCCGCCTCACGGGCCGCCGCCTCGCCGTGGGCCAGGGCGGTGGCGTGGTTGGCCAGCACCACTTTGGCAGCGTTCAGCTCGGCGCCCTTGAGCGCTGCCAGGCGGGCGATCTCGTCCAGCTCCAGTTCGGTGAACAGGGCCAGGAAGCGGGCCACATCGCGGTCGTCGCAGTTGCGCCAGAACTGCCAGAAGGCATAGGGCGCCAGGCGATCGGCGTTGAGCCACACCGCGCCATTGGCGGACTTGCCCATCTTGCGCCCGTCGCTGGTGGTCAGCAGCGGCATGGTCAGTCCATAGAGCGGCGCGGTGCCCTGGCGGCGCCCCAGCTCCACGCCGTTGATGATGTTCGCCCACTGGTCCGCACCGCCCAGCTGCAGGGTGCAGCCATGCCGGCGTGCCAGCTCGGTGAAGTCGTGGGCCTGCAGCAGGGTGTAGCCGAACTCCTGGAAGGACAGCGAGTGCTCGCGGTCCAGGCGCTGGCGCACCGCGTCGAAGGTCAGCAGGCGGTTGACCGAGAAATGCCGCCCCACCTGGTTGAGGAAGGCCAGGTAGCCGATGCCGTCGAGCCACTCGGCATTGTCCACCACCCGCGCGCCGGGGGCGTCGAGGTCGACGTAGCGGCCGAAGGCGGAGGTGATGCCGGCGATGTTCGCCTGGATCTGTGCCTCGCTCAGCATCGGCCGGCTCTCGTCACGGAAGCTGGGATCGCCGATGCGCGTGGTGGCGCCGCCGATCAGCAGGATCGGGTGGTGGCCGAAGCGCTGCATCCAGCGCATCAGCATCAGGCCCTGCAGGTGGCCGACGTGGAGGCTGTCCGCGGTGGCGTCGAAGCCCAGGTAGAGGCTGACCGGGCCCTGGGCGAGGTGCTGGCGCAGGCCTTCCAGGTCGGTGCACTGGTGCACGAAGCCACGGGCTTGCAGCAGGGCGAGGAGGTCGGGGGTGGTGTTCATGGTGTCTCCTTGGTTGGGCCCGAGGAGACCGGGGATTCCGAGCCGCCTCAGGCGGATCGGATGAGCACGCGGCTACCGCCTGGAATCAGGAGTCGGGTAGGCGTAATAGGCGGCCGCGAGGCGGATCGTTAACGTACTCATGGTCGCGCATTCTAGCGGCATGAAAGGCCGCGTCAATGTGGGGTGGATCATGGAATGGGTTCTTTCTGCAGAGGGCCTTGTCGCTGTCCCGTCGGCCCGCATGACGTCGGCGTGCGTCTCGCGGTTCGGCTCAGGCCCCTGCCGGCTTCGCCTGGAACCGCCCCCGCAGCACCAGTGCGATACCACCCAGCACCGCCACCGACACCAGCGCCAGGCGCAGGCTGATGGCTTCCCCCAGCAGCAGGGCGCCACCGAGGGCGGCCAGGACCGGGACGCTCAGCTGCACGCTGGCGGCCTGCAAGGCGCCCAGACCGGGGAGGGCGCTGTACCAGATGGCGTAGCCGATGCCGGAAGTGAGCGCGCCGGAGAGCAGCGCATAGGCCAGGCCCGGGCCGTCCCAGCTCAACTGGCCGAGGAAGGGCAGCAGCAACAGCCCGGCCAGGGGCAGGGCGCGGATGAAGTTGCCCGCCGTGGCCGCCAGCGGCGGGCCGGCCTGGCGGCCGAGCAGGGTGTAGGTGCCCCAGGCCAGGCCTGCCAGCAGCATCAGCAGGGCGCCGCCCAGGGGCGGGGCACTGGCGCCGGGTAGCAACAGGACCACCAGCCCGCCGCCGGCCAGCAGGAAGCCGAGGCTCTGCAGCGGCCCCAGGCGTTCGCCACGCAGCAGGCCCACTGCGCCCATGCTCAGCTGCACCGCGCCGAACAGCAGCAGTGCGCCGCTGCCCGCATCCAGTTGCAGGTAGGCGTAGGAGAAGGCGGCGGCATAGACGAACAGCGCAGTGGCGGCCCGCCAGTTGCCGCTGGGGGCCAGGGGCGGGCGGCGCAGGCGCAGCAGCAGGCCGAGCACCAGGGCACCGGCCACCAGGCGCAGCACGGTGAAGCTCACCGCGTCCACGGCGGTGTGCTTGAGGGCCAGGCGACAGAGCAGCGAGTTGCCGGCAAAGGCCAGCATGGCCAGGGCGGTGAGCAGCAGGATGCGTGGAGCGGGCATGGGCCTCCGGGCGTGGGCGCCGTGGTCAGCGGCGCAGGTAGGCCGAGAAGTCGATGTCGCTGGCGCAGAGGATCGCCTGCACCCGGTTGTGCACGTTGAGCTTGCGCAGGATGGCCGAGACGTGGGCCTTCACCGTGGTCTCGGCGATGTCCAGGTTGTAGGCGATCTGCTTGTTGGATTCGCCCTTGGTCATGCGTTCCAGCACCAGCAGCTGCTTGCGGGTCAGCGCCTGCAGCAGCTCCGGCGGGATGGCGTGCTCGTCCTGGCCCCGGCGCGGCGCGGCCTTCTGGGTGCGGATGATGTCCGAGGGCAGGTAGACGTTGCCGTTGAGGATCTGCTCGATGGCCTCGGTCATCTGCGCGCGCGGCGAGGACTTGGTGATGAAGCCCACCGCGCCGTAGGTGATGGCCTGCAGCACCACCTGCTTGTCCTGCTCGGCGGAGACGATCACCACCGGGATGGTCGGCGCCTCGTTGCGCAGGTTGATCAGGCCGTTGAGGCCGTGCATGCCGGGCATGTTCAGGTCGAGCAGGATGAGGTCGAGGTCGTCGTGCTCCTGGGTCAGGCCGAGGGCGCTGTCCAGGTCGGCGGTCTCCATGACTTCGCTGTCGGGGAAGCCGTCGCTGATGACGTTGTGGATGGCTTCGCGGAACAGGGGGTGATCGTCGGCGATCAGGATCTTGTACATGGCCAGGTCACCTCGTTGTTGTGGTTGTGGGTGGACGGCGATCAGGGGAAGGGCTGCGGTTCGGCCGGTGTCAGCGGCAGGCCGGCCTGCTGCCAGGCGTCGATGCCGTCACGGTACCAGTAGAGGTTGCGGTAGCCCAGTGCGTGGGCGCGGCGGGCGGCGTTCCAGCCCAGCCAGCAATCGGAGCGGCAGTAGAACACCAGGGGCCAGTCCTTGTCGCCCTGGCTGATGCGTTCGAGGTTGCGGCTGAAGTAGGCCTGCCAGTCCGGGGCCAGGGCGCCGTCGCCGGTGTTGGCCAGCCACAGGCTGCCGGGCAGGTTGGCGTGGACCTCGTCGGGGATGAAGCGCTCGTTCAGCCAGGTGCGCCGGTAGACGTCCACCAGGCGGGTACGCGGCTCGCGGGCCAGCAACTGGCGCAGGCCCTCGGTATCGAGGGTGCGGGCCTGCTCGTGCCGGGCCGGGGTGGGGCTGCGGTACTGGGTGATGCGGTAGCCGTCCGGGGAGAACAGCGGGGCGGTGGTGTCCGCCGCCCAGGCAGGGACGGACAGCAGGCAGAGCAGCAGGGCCTTCTGGATGAGGCGCATGGCGAGGTTCTCATTGTTCTTGTCGGCCCATTACATGCCAGGGCGGGAGCCTTGCAAATCCTACGTTCTACGGATTGAAGCAGTACCAAAGTAGTAGAGCGGGGCCCCGTGGTCGGCGGTTGGGGCGCGGCAAGGCCCCATCTGTCGGGGCTTGGCGGGCCGCGGGTCGGGCCTGGTGAGAGAGGGCTGGGCACCAGTCGCCGTTTTCTTCGAACCCGGGGCGGGCTCGGACCCTCCAATCCCGGGTAGGGCACGCGGGGCCTTGCCGTGGCGGGTTCGGTCACCCGATCGGCCGGTGCGCAGGGGCTCGCCGACCCCTACCAAATCAGGACCGGAACTCCGTCGAAAGTAGCATTCGGAGCCCTCCGGGCCGGTGTTTAACTCGAGGCGCCGGAATGCTCCGGCCCCCAATAAGAAGAGGATCGACCCATGTGGACCAAACCCGCCTTTACCGACCTGCGCATTGGCTTCGAAGTGACGCTGTACTTCGCCAACCGCTGATCCGAAGCGCCCCGGTCCGCCGGGGCGTCCTGGGGGTTCTCCCATGCATATCCGCATTCTCGGGTCCGCCGCTGGCGGCGGATTCCCGCAGTGGAACTGCCACTGCCGCAACTGCGCCGGCCTGCGCGCCGGCACCCTCGACGCCGAGGCGCGCACCCAGTCGTCCATCGCCCTGAGTGACGACGGGGTGAACTGGGTGCTGTGCAACGCCTCGCCCGACATCCGCGCGCAGATCGAGTCCTTCGCGCCGCTGCGCCCGGCCCGCCGCCTGCGGGATACCGGCATCGCGGCGGTGCTGCTGATGGACAGCCAGATCGACCACGTCACCGGCCTGCTCAGCCTGCGCGAGGGCTGCCCGCACGCGGTCTGGTGCACGGAGATGGTCCACCAGGACCTGACCCGGGGCTTCCCGCTGTTCGAGATGCTCCGGCACTGGAACGGCGGGCTGGCCTGGAACCCCATTGCGCTGGACGGCGAGCCCTTCGTCATCCCCGCCTGCCCGGGGCTGCGCTTCACCGCCATCCCCCTGCGCAGCAGCGCGCCACCCTATTCGCCGCACCGGGGCAACCCGCACCCGGGGGACAACATCGGCCTGTTCATCGAGGACCTGCGCAGCGGCGGCTCGCTGTTCTACGCGCCGGGCCTGGGGCAGGTGGACGAGGCCCTGCTGGGCTGGATGCGCCGTGCCGACTGCCTGCTGGTGGACGGCACGCTCTGGCGCGATGACGAGATGCGCCTGTGCGAGGTGGGCGACAAGCTCGGCAGCGAGATGGGCCACCTGTCCCAGAGCGGGCCGGGCGGCATGATCGAGGTGCTGGACGGCATCCCCGGCCCGCGCAAGGTGCTCATCCACATCAACAACACCAACCCCATCCTCGACGCCGGCTCCGCCGAGCGGGCCGAACTGGCCCGCCATGGCATCGAGGTGGCGCGGGACGGAATGGACATCCGGCTATAGGAGCCTTGCCCATGAGCCAGCACGCCATGACCCCGGCGGCATTCGAGCAGGCCCTGCGCGCCAAGGGCGCCTGCTACCACATCCACCACCCGTTCCACGTCGCCATGTACGAGGGCCGCGCCAGCCGCGAGCAGATCCAGGGCTGGGTGGCCAACCGCTTCTACTACCAGGTGTGCATCCCGCTGAAGGATGCGGCGATCCTCGCCAACTGCCCGGACCGCGACACCCGCCGCGAGTGGATCCAGCGCATCCAGGACCACGACGGCGCTCCGGGCGAAGCCGGCGGCATCGAGGCCTGGCTGCGCCTGGCCGAGGCGGTGGGGCTGGACCGCGAGCAGGTGCTGTCCCAGGAGCTGGTGCTGCCGGGGGTGCGTTTCGCGGTGGACGCCTACGTCAACTTCGCCCGCCGCGCCAGCTGGCAGGAGGCGGCGAGCAGCTCGCTGACCGAACTCTTCGCGCCGCAGATCCACCAGTCGCGCCTCGACGCCTGGCCCACCCATTACCCGTGGATCGACCCGGCCGGCTACGACTACTTCCGCTCGCGCCTGTCCCAGGCCCGGCGCGACGTGGAGCACGGCCTGCGCATCACCCTCGCGCACTACCGCACGGCGGAGCAGCAGGCGCGGATGCTGGAGATCCTGCAGTTCAAGCTCGATGTGCTGTGGAGCATGCTCGACGCCATGAGCATGGCCTACGAGCTGGAGCGCCCGCCCTACCACACGGTGACCCGCGAGCGGGTCTGGCACCGGGGGCTGGGGCTATGAGCGAGGACCTGCGCATCCGCGTACCGGCCCTGCGCCGGGGCTTCCGCTTCCAGTTCGAGCCGGCCCAGGGCTGCCACGTGCTGCTCTACCCGGAAGGCATGGTGAAGCTCAACGAGAGCGCCGGGCTGATCCTCGAACGGGTGGACGGCCAGCGCAGCGTCGCCACCATCATCGACCAGCTCGCCGAGCGCTTCCCCGGCGTGCCGGGGCTGGACGAGGACATCCTCGCCTTCATGGAGGTGGCCAGTGCTCAGTTCTGGATCGAGCTGCGTTGAATCGCTCGGCACGGCCAGCCCGCCCGGCCCGCCCCTGTGGCTGCTCGCGGAGCTGACGTACCGCTGCCCGCTGCAATGTCCCTATTGCTCCAACCCCCTGGACTTCGACCGCCAGGGCGAGGAACTGAGCACCGCCGAGTGGATCGAGGTGTTCCGCCAGGCGCGCGAGCTGGGCGCGGCACAGCTGGGGTTTTCCGGCGGCGAGCCGCTGGTGCGCCAGGACCTGGCCGAGCTGATCCGCGCGGCGCGTGGCTTGGGCTACTACACCAACCTCATCACCTCCGGCATCGGCCTCACCGAGGCGCGCATCGCCGAATTCGCCGAGGCGGGGCTGGACCATATCCAGGTCAGCTTCCAGGCCGCCGACGAGGCGGTGAACAACCTGCTGGCCGGCTCGCGCAAGGCCTTCGCCCAGAAGCTGGCCATGGCCCGGGCGGTGAAGGCGGCGGGCTACCCGATGGTGCTCAACTTCGTCACCCACCGGCACAACATCGACCACATCGAACGCATCATCGAGCTGTGCCTGGCGCTGGAGGCGGACTACGTCGAACTCGCCACCTGCCAGTTCTATGGCTGGGCCGAGCTGAACCGCGCCGGCCTGCTGCCGACCCGTGAGCAACTGGCCCGTGCCGAGGCGGTGACCCACGCCTACCGGGAAAAACTGGCGGCCGAGAACCACCCCTGCAAGCTGATCTTCGTCACCCCGGACTACTACGAGGAGCGCCCCAAGGCCTGCATGAACGGCTGGGGCAACCTGTTCCTCGACATCACCCCCGACGGCACCGCGCTGCCCTGCCACAGCGCCCGGCAATTGCCGGTGCAGTTCCCCAACGTGCGTGAACACAGCATCCGCCACATCTGGCAGGAGTCCTTCGGCTTCAACCGCTTTCGCGGCGATGCCTGGATGCCCGAGCCGTGCCGTTCCTGCGACGAGAAGGACCGCGACTTCGGCGGCTGCCGTTGCCAGGCCTTCATGCTCACCGGGGATGCGGCCAATGCCGATCCGGTGTGCAGCAAGTCGAAGCACCACGGCCTCATCCTCGACGCCCGCCGCCAGGCCGAGGAGGCGCCCGGCGGGCTGGACGAGCTGGTGTTCCGCAACCCGGCCAACGCCCGGCTGATCGCCAAGGCGTGATCCTTGCCGAGGCCCTGAACGGAGGCCGTCATGCCGTCAACTGCCCTGCCTTTCGGGACCTGGCCGAGCACCTTCAGCGCGATCGATGCGGCCACCGCCAGTTGTGACTTCGGCGAGTTGCGCGTCGCGCCCGAGGGGCTGCTGTGGAGCCGTTTCGACCCGCGCGATGCGCGCACCACCCTGTGGTTGTGGCAGGGCGGCGCGCCCCGTTGCCTGACCCCGCCGGAGCAGTCGGTGCGCAGCCGCGTGCACGAGTACGGCGGGGGCGCCTTCTGTGTGCTGGACGGCGCCGTGGCCTTCGTCGACGAGGCCGACCAGCAGCTCTGGCTGCAGCCCCTCGATGGCGACCCGCTGTGCCTTGCCGGCGCGCCGGGCAGCCGCCTGGGTGACCTGGCCTTCGACCGCCAGGGCCGGGCGGTGCTGGCTGTGGAGGAGCAGCACGGTGATGGGCCGGTGCGCAATCGCCTGGTCAGCCTCGACCTGGGCGACGGCCAGCGCCGGGTGGTGGCCGAGGGGGCCGACTTCTACGCCGCGCCGACCCTCTCCGAGGACGGCCTGCGCCTGGCCTGGATCGAGTGGGACCGGCCCGCCCAGCCCTGGACCAGCACCCGCCTGTGCTGCGCCTGGCGCGAAGCCTCGGGCGGCTGGTCGGCGCCGCGCGTGGTGGCGGGGGAGGGCGGTGGCGAATCCCTGCAGCAACCGCGCTTTGACGCCCGGCGGCGCCTGCTCTGCCTCAGCGACCGCGACGGGGCCTGGCGCCCCTGGGGCGAGACGGCCGATGGCTGGCTGCCGCTGCCGGGCTGCGCACGGCTGGACCACGCACCGGCACCCTGGCAGCTGGGGCTGTGCACCTGGCTGTCGCTGGCACCCGGCCACCTGCTGCTGAGCCGCTTCGAAGGCGGCTTCGGCCACCTGGTGGAGCAGCAGGGCCACGCCGAGCGGCGCCTGGCCCTGGAGTGGACCCGCTTCCGTGCCCTGGCGGCGGATGCACGGGCCTTCTACTGCATCGCCCATGCACCGGACCGGTCACCGGCGGTGCTGGCGGTGGACCGAATCGGGGGCGAGGTGCAGGTGCTGGCCGGGGGCGAGCGGCCCTTGCCGGCCGAGGCCGTGCCCAGGCCCGAGGCCATCACCTTCGCCAGCGGTGGCGAGCCGGCCCACGGCTTCTTCTACCCACCGTGCAACCCGGCCTGCGAGGGCCCGGCGGGCGAGCGGCCGCCGCTGCTGGTGTTCGTCCATGGCGGGCCGACCTCGGCCTGCTACCCGCAGTTCGACCCGCGCATCCTGTTCTGGACCCAGCGTGGTTTTGCCGTGTTCGACCTCAACTACCGGGGCAGCAGCGGTTATGGCCGTGCCTACCGGCAGGGGTTGCAGGGGCGTTGGGGGGAGGTGGATGTGGCGGATGCGCGGGCGGTGGTCGCCCACCTGGCCGGGCTCGGGCGCATCGACCCGGCGCGGGCCTTCATCCGTGGCGCCAGCGCCGGCGGCTTCACCACCCTGCTGGCCCTGGCCGGGGACACGCCGTTCCGCGCCGGCACCAGCCTCTACGGCGTCAGCGAGCCCCTGGCGCTGCGCCGGGTGACCCACAAGTTCGAGGCCGATTACCTCGACTGGCTGATCGGCGACCCCGTGCGCGATGCCGCCCGCTACCACGCCCGCAGCCCGGCCCTGCACCCGGAGACGATCCGTGCGCCGGTGCTGTTCTTCCAGGGCGGCCGCGACGTGGTGGTGGTGCCGGAGCAGACCCGGGCCATGGCCGACGCCCTGCAGCGCCTCGGCCGCGAGGCCCAGGTGCACCTCTACCCGGCGGAAGGCCACGGCTTCCGCCAGGCCGCCAACCTGGCCCATGCGCTGGAGGCGGAGTACGGGTTCTATCGGCGGTGGTTGTGAGGCCTCAGTGCGTGCCGTGGGCGTGCCCGGCGTCCACCCGCACCTGCCCCTGGAACAGGGCGAACTGGCGGATGCGGGCGGCCGGTTGCCGGGCTTCCGCCTCGCGGGCCTTGCCTTGCAGCGTGCCGATCCGGGCTTCGGGTACGCCGGCATCGCGCAGGGTGGCGCTGTCCAGCAGGCTGTCGCCGGCACAGAGCACCACGCGCCAGCCCTCGGCAGTGCGCTGCAGCAGTGCCCGGCCGCCACGCTCGCCCTGGGTCCAGCCGGCGATGGCGTAATCCTCGACCGTGCTGACCGGCCCGACATCCAGCGGCGCGCCGGGCTTTTCCCAGGTGTGTTTCATCAGGTGCTCGATCTGCTGGGTCTCGTCGGCCAGGGCAAGCGGGCTGCCCAGGCTCAACAGGCCCAGAAGGGCCAGCGTTCGCAGGGTGGTCATGGGGCGTCTCCTTTCATGGGGCTTCAGAAGCCCATCTTCACGCCGACCTGGGCCGAGGTGCCGGGCATGGGGTAGCCGGTGCGGTAGGCGTAGTCGCGGTCGAACAGGTTTTCCACGGCGAGGAAGACCTCGCCCACTTCGCCGAGGGCCGGCACGGCATGGCCGACCCGCAGGTTGACCACGGTGAAGGCGTCCACCTGCTCGGTGTTGCTGGCGCCGTTGACCCGCTCTTCCTGCAGGACGTACATCCGGCTCTGGTACTGGGCATCGGTGCTGACGCGCCAGGGGCCCTGTGCGTAGGTGACTCCCAGGGAGACGGAGCGTTCGGGGGCATACGGCAGGGTCTTGAGGGTCGGGTCCAGCCAGGTGAGGCCGAGGAAGCTGCTCCAGTTGGCGTTCCAGCGCTGCTGCCAGCTGGCCTCGCTGCCGCGCACTTCGTAGTCGCCGAGGTTGATGTAGGTCGGTTGCGACACGGCAGGCGGGAAGGCGAAGAGGTAGCGGTTCTCGAGCTTGTCCTGGAACACGGCCAGGTCGAGGGTGGCGCTGTCGGTGGGGTTGAACTTCACGCCCAGTTCGCGGTGGTCCAGGCGCTCGGGGTCCAGCTCGCGCCAGGTCTGCCCGAGGGCGGGGATCAGGTGGGAGAGCACCGAGGTTTCCAGCCCGGGGTAGTTCACCCCTCGGGAGACGTTGGCTCGCAGCTCCAGGTTGCGGGTGGAGAGCACCACCCCGGCATGGGGCGCCTGCTCGCTGGCGTAGACATTGTGGTCGTAGGTGCGGATGCCGGCGGAGGGGGTGAGGGTCCAGTCCGGCCCCAGGTCGATGGCCTGGCTGATTGCGATATGCGGGGAGACCAGGCGCAAGGTCGGGGTGTCGAACTGGTCCTGCGGGGCGGGTGCGACGCGGCGGAAGGTGACGTCGCCCCGGGTTTCGTCGATGTCCAGGCCCAGCGCCAGCTCGCCCTGGGACCAGGGTTGCAGGGTTTCTTCCCAGCGCAGCCCCTGGAGGACGAAGTCGGTGATGGTGTCGCCGTCCAGTCCGGTCTGCTCCAGGGCGCTGCCGCGACCTTCGTTGCGGTACAGCTTGAGGCTGCCCTGGGCCTGCTCGTAGTCATGCGCGAGGGTCAGGGCGGCGAGGGTTCCTCGGGTGCGGAAGCGTCCGTTGCGGGTTTCCGGCTTGTGCAACTGGCCGGGATCGGAGGCTTCGTTGTCGGCGTGCAGCAGCAGCAGGCGGGTCGACCAGTTTTCATTCAGGCGGTAGCCCAGTTGGCCGAGGCCGTTGTTGAGCCGGCCGTCGCCATCGGCACGGTCGCCGTCGGAGTGGGCACTGCCTTGGGCCAGGGTGTAGTCCCAGTCGCCGCTGCGCCCGCTGAGGGCGGCCTGTTCGGTGACGGTGCGGAAGCTGCCGCCGGCCACTTGCAGTTCGCCGTGATGGTTGTCACCCGGTCCGGCCAGGCGCGGGGCCAGGTCGATGGCGGCGAAGGTGTTGCCGAAGCGCTGTGGTTGCGGCCCTTTGTAGACGGTGACGCTTTGCATGCCATGGATGGGCAGCAGGTCGAGGAGCGGGTGGTTCCAGACCGGCATGTAGAACGGCACGCCGTCGATGTAGGTCTTGATTTCGCTGCCCGGGCGGCTGGCGCCCATGCCGCGGATGTAGACCGCACCCCCTTCGGCGCCCCCGAAGGCGCCTACCGGGTTGAAGCGCGAGACGGTGACGCCTGGGGTTCGACGCAGGGCGGAGGACAGGTCGAGGGCATTCAGGTCGCGGATCTGCTCCTGGCCGACCACGGTGGCGAGGCTGCCGAAGCGGTCGGTTTCGTTCTGGTCGATCACCGGCGAGTCCACCACCTGGGTGGTGTCCAGCTCCAGGGCGGCGGCTTGGGTGAGGCCGCTGATGCCGGTGAGGGCCAGGGTCATGGCGTGACGCAGTAGGGGGCTGTTCATCCGCGATTCCTTGTTGGGTTTTTGTTGTGCGGTGCTGTTCGCTGGCCGGGTTCAGAGCGATTCGAGAAAGCGCAGCAGGGCCAGGCGGTCGTCGGTGGCCAGGGCCACGACCCTGTCGCGCGAGCCCTGGGCTTCGCCGCCGTGCCAGAGGATGGCTTCCAGCAGGCTTTCGGCGCGGCCGTCGTGCAGGTACTGGGTGTGCCCGCTGACGGTGGCGGTGAGGCCGATGCCCCACAGCGGCGGTGTCCGCCATTCGCTGCCGCTGGCGAGGAACTCGGGGCGACCGTCGGCCAGGCCTGGCCCCATGTCGTGTAGCAGCAGGTCGGTGTAGGGGTAGATGTGCTGCTGGGTGAGTTCCGCTTCGGCGGCCTCGCCGGTGGTGTAGGAGGGTCGGTGGCAGGCGGCGCACCCCAGCTCGCCGAACACGGCCTTGCCGCGCAGGACGTCTGGACTGCCCGCCTCGCGACGCATGGGCACGGCGAGGTGCCGGGTATAGAACAGCACGCTGTCGAGGACCGATTCGCTGACCTCGGGCTGGCTGCCCTGGGGCGCTTCCCGGCAGGCGGACTGCGCGCCGGTGCAGTCGTCATGGGCGAACACGCTGCTGCTCAGGCCCATGTCGCCGGCGAAGGCGGCGGCGTTCTGCTGGCGCAGGCTGGGTTGCCCGGCCTTCCAGCCGAAGCGGCCGATGACCGTGCGGGCACTGGCTTCGTCCCAGACCCGGTTGAGGCGGCCGCTCACCTGGCCGTGGCTCGCCTGGTCGCGCGCGTTGGCTTCGAGCTCTGCGTCGGGAATGGCCTCCAGCAGGCCGAGGCCGATCATCGGCGGGGCGACACGCAATGACATCAGGGTGTCGGGGTGGAGCGGGCCGTAGCCGAGGTCGCGGATCTCGATCTTCGGTTGGCGCAGGTGCACGTCGGTGCCGTCGGCCAGGGTCACGCTGCTGCGGGTGTACTCCAGCCACACACGGCCTTCGGGGCGGTGGCCTTCGAGGGCGTTGTCCTGCAGCTGTCCGCCATAGACCGGCTCGGCGATCACGCCGTTGCGCACCAGGCTCGCGGCATCCTCCTCGCTTGCCGGGATCGACAGCCGCACCAGGGCGGAGAGCGCCGGCGCCAGGCTCTGCTCGTGGGGCGGATGGCCACGGCCGTCCTTGATGTGGCAGCTCTGGCAGGCGTCGGTGTTGAACAGCGGCCCGAGGCCGCTCTTGCCCTGTGCGCCGTTGCCTGCAGGTTTCCAGTCGGAGCGGAAGAAGGCATTGCCGACGAAGAAGTCCATGCGCCGGATCGGGCGCAGGTTGTTGCTGGGCATGGAGAAGGCGTTGGCATCCTGCTGGGCGGTGGTGGTGGCCCCGCCCGGGTGGCTCTCGCCAGGCTCCAGGCGGGCCTGGGGCGAGCCATCGCAGCCGTGCAGGCAGGCGCAGAGCAGGAGCAGTGGAATGTTCAATGTCCACCCGCTGCGGGTGGCGCCTGTGTCGGGCACGTTGACCTCGTCGATACCGATGGGCGAGGGGAGGGCGGCATGGCCGCCGGGGCGGGATCGGAACCCGGGCGAGTACGGCGCCGGTGGCTGAAAGAGAGGCCCTTTGCGGGGAAGGGCCATCCATGATCAAACCGATCCAAAAAGCTTCAGGCCTAACCGTGGAAACCCATTTTTCAGCGATCTTCCGGCCTGAAGTGAGGCGCACCTTAGGCAGCGGGCCGGGCTTCAACAACTGCGACGGCCTGCCGCAGCAGGGTGCCGTGCGAGCCTGTAAAACGGGCAGCGGGGTGGGTGTGGCGGAATGTCGCGGAGTCGCCTGCAGGTTGGTTGGCGAAACACAAGCGTGGTGGTCGGTTTTTTCTGTCGGACAACACCCGATGGTCGGATTGAAAACGTTATCTTTTGCAGTAGTCTGCTAGCCCATTCCATAACAACAAGAATCAGGCGGTTTCATGCGCCACGACATCAGCCAACTGCGTAAATTCGTCTCCCCGGAAATCATCTTCGGTGCCGGCTGCCGGCATAACGTCGGCAACTACGCCAGCACCTTCGGCGCGCGCAAGGTGCTGGTGGTGTCCGACCCCGGTGTGGTCGCCGCCGGCTGGGTGGCCGATGTGGAGGCCAGCCTGGCGGCCCAGGGCATCGACTACCGGCTGTTCACCCAGGTGTCGCCGAACCCCCGGGTGGAGGAGGTGCACCAGGGCGCGGACGTCTACCGCGCCGAGGGCTGCAACGTGATCGTCGCCGTCGGCGGCGGCAGCCCGATGGATTGCGCCAAGGGCATCGGCATCGTGGTGGCCCACGGGCGCAGCATCCTGGAGTTCGAGGGGGTGGACACCATCCGCGTGCCCAGCCCGCCGCTGATCCTGATCCCCACCACCGCCGGGACCTCGGCGGACGTCTCGCAGTTCGTGATCATTTCCAACCAGACCGAGCGGATGAAGTTCTCCATCGTCAGCAAGGCGGTGGTGCCCGATGTGTCGCTGATCGACCCGGAAACCACCCTGAGCATGGACCCGTTCCTCTCGGCCTGTACCGGCATCGATGCGCTGGTGCATGCCATCGAGGCGTTCGTCTCCACCGGCAGCGGCCCGCTCACCGACCCCCATGCCCTGGAGGCGATGCGGCTGATCAGCGGCAACCTGGTGGAGATGATCGCCAACCCCGACGACATCGGCCGCCGGGAGAAGATCATGCTCGGCAGCATGCAGGCGGGCCTGGCCTTCTCCAACGCCATCCTCGGGGCGGTGCATGCCATGTCCCACAGCCTGGGCGGCTTCCTCGACCTGCCCCACGGCATGTGCAACGCGGCACTGGTGGAGCACGTGGTGGCCTTCAACTACAACGCCGCGCCGGAGCGCTTCCGCGTGGTGGCCGAGACCCTGGGGCTGGACGTGCGCGGGCTGAACCAGACGCAGACCCGCCAGCGCCTGGTGGAACACCTGGTGGCCTTCAAGCGCTCGGTGGGCTTTGCCGACACCCTGAGCCTGCACGGGGTGTCGGTGTCGGACATCCCCTTCCTGTCGCGCCACGCCATGGAGGACCCGTGCATCCTCACCAACCCCCGCGAGTCCAGCCAGCGGGACGTGGAAGTGGTGTATGCCGAGGCACTCTGAGGAGCAGCGCCAGGCCCTGCTGGGCCTGGGCAGCCACTCCGCGCGCAAGAGCCATTACCCCGAGCTGCTGAGCCGCCTGGAGGAGCTGGAGACCGAGCGCAACCGCTACAAGTGGTTGTTCGAGCACGCAGTGCACGGCATCTTCCAGGCCAGCCTGCAGGACGGGCTGCGCGCGGCCAACCCGGCGCTGGCGCGGATGCTGGGCTACGCCCAGGCCGACGAGCTGCTGGCGATGCCGGCGGATTTCGCGGCGCTGCTGTTCGCCGACGGTGCGGCGGAACTGGAGCGCATCCGCGCCCGCCTGCGCGGCAAGCCGGGGCTGTTCGGCTACGAGACGCGCCTGCGGCGGCGCGATGGCAGCCATGTGGACGTATTGATGAACCTGCTGCTCAAGCCGGACGAGGAGGGGCTGGTGGAGGGCTTCGTCGCCGACATCACCGAGCGCATCCTCGCCCAGCAGCGCCTGCAGCACCTCAACGATGAGCTGGAGCAGCGGGTGGCGGCGCGCACCGCCGAGCTGGAGGCGCTCAACGGCCAGCTGCGCGAAGCGCGGGATGCCGCCATGGCGGCGAACCTGAGCAAGGACAAGTACCTGGCGGCGGCCAGCCACGACCTGCTGCAACCGCTCAATGCGGCGCGGCTGCTGGTGGCGACCCTGCGCGAGCGCCGCCTGCCGAGCGCCGAGCAGCAACTGGTGGAGCGCACTCACCTGGCGTTGGAAGGGGCGGAGGACCTGCTCACCGACCTGCTGGAGATTTCCAAGCTGGACCAGAGCGCCATCCGCCCGGACGTGGAGGCCTACCGCGTGCAGGACCTGCTGGCGCCGCTGGTGTCGGAGTTCGAAGGGGTGGCGCAGTCCGCCGGGTTGCAGTTGCGCGCGCGCATTCCCCGGCACCTGGCGGTGCGCACCGATTTCCGCCTGCTGACGCGCATCCTGCGCAACTTCCTCAGCAATGCCTGCCGCTACACCGAGCGTGGCCGTGTGCTGCTGGGGTGCCGCCGGCAGGGCGATACCGTGCGCCTGGAGGTGTGGGACAGCGGCCGGGGCATTCCGGCGGACCAACTGCGGGCGATCTTCCTGGAGTTCAACCAGCTGGACCGGGGCCGGGCGGCCGAGCGCAAGGGCGTGGGTCTGGGCCTGGCCATCGTCGACCGCATCGCCGGCATCCTCGGTTGCCCGGTGGAGGTGCGCTCCAAGCCGGGGCGGGGCTCTGTCTTCGCCATCCGCGTGCCGCTGGCGCCGCTACCGGAGGTGCCGGCCCGTGATAGCGCAGTGGCGCGCCCGCTGGCCGGTGACCCGCTGCCGGGACGACGCCTGCTGGTGGTGGACAACGAGGTGAGCATCCTCCACAGCATGGCGGCGCTGCTCGGGCAGTGGGGCTGTGAGGTGCTGGTGGCGCCTGACCTGGACGCCGCACGGGCGGTGCTGCAGGGGCAGGCGCCCGAGGCGATCCTGGCGGACTTCCACCTGGACCACGGGGTGACCGGCTGCGAGGTGGTGCGGGCCCTGCGGGAGCAGTTCGAGCGGCCCATCCCGGCGGTGATGATCACGGCCGACCGCAGCGACGAGTGCCGCCGCGAGTTGCAGGGGCTGGGTGCGCCGATGCTCAACAAACCGGTGAAGCCGGGCAAGCTGCGGGCGGTGCTGAGCCAGTTGCTGGGCTAGCGAAGACGGTTCAGGGGGCTTTGCCTAGGGTGCTCTGCAGGCGCTGGCGGTAGGCGTCCGATTCGCGCTGGCGGCGCACTTCCTCCCAGATCGACTGGGCCAGCTGGGGCGAGCCCTGAACCCGCTGGTGGGAGAGCATCAGGTAGTAGTCCTTCTGCTCCAGCGGGATGGGGCGCTTTTCGATATCGACTGACAGGTCCGGGTGGTCCGCCAGGACCTTGTCCGCCCGCAGCGTCTGCATGGCCGCCACGTCGAAGCGGTGGCCGTGGAGCATGCGCATCAGCGCCACCGGGTCGCGGCTGGTTTCTTCTACCTGCAGGCCGTGCTTGAGCAGCATCGGGATGATGGAAAAGCCGCCGAGGGAGCCTACCTGCCCCTGGATGCCGTGGAAGGCCTGGCCGTCCCAGTCGGCGGCGCTGCCCTTGATGCGGTAGAGCGAGTAGCTGGCGTCGTGCAGGCGGTAGTCGCGGTCCGGTCGGCCGTCCTTGAGGCCGGGATAGAGGCCCAGCGCCAGGCGCTCCGGGTTGAAGGACGCGGCGAAGGCGCCGTCGTAGAGCCCTCGGGACAGGCCGTCGAGGCAGCGCTTCCAGGGCATCGGCACCTGGCGGATGTCCAGGTGCAGGTCCTTGCCGAGCTGGTTGAGCAGGGCCTGGTTGAGGCCGCTGCCATCGAGCATCACCCAGGGCCAGGAATCCTGGTCCTCGTAGCAGAACACCAGTGGACCGTTGGAGTCCGCCCGGGCTGGTAGGCAGAGGAGGCAGGCGATGAGGCAGGCAAGTGGCTTGAAGCTCGGCATGAACTGGCTATCCCGGGCGTGTGCCCGGAGAAGTGTAGACGGGGGGAAAGGGGGCGGCTTTCTACCATGCTGGCCAATGGCCGTCCCGGTTCGTTGGTGAGGATGTGAACCGGTCTGCGTTCTGCAGCCGTTGCGCTGGAAGAAAGGGCGGGGTGATGGGTCTGGGGTTTTCGGCAGGCAATAAAAAACCCGCCGTTTAGGCGGGTTTTTTCGGGATTTGGTCGGAGCGACTGGATTCGAACCAGCGACCTTCTCGTCCCGAACGAGACGCGCTACCAAGCTGCGCTACGCTCCGTGAGATGGCGCGCATTCTACAGAAAACTTTTTGGTCGACAAGGGGTTAGCGAAAAAAATTTTGCGGGGCGACGGTTTTCGCGCTCTGGCGGGGGTGCAGATGAAACAAAGCCCGCGACGGGCAGGACCCGTGGCGGGCTGGGCGCGGGTGAGGCGCGGGACGATCAGAGTTCCTTGATGGTGCGGACTTGGTCCTTGTTGACCTTGGCGCGCTTGCCATCGAGTTGCTCGAACTCGTAGAAGCCGGTGTCGTCGTCGTAGTCCGGCTTGTCCACGGTCTGCAGTTCGCGGCCGTCGTTGAGGGTGATCACGCTGGGGGTGGAGCAGCCGGCGAGGGCGGCCAGGCCCAGTACAAGCGCAAAAGCGGGAAGGATCCGCTGGTTCATCTGCCATCTCCTTGATGAATGAACGGGTTGTTCTGGAGGCTCTGACGGACGAAGCGCGGCCAAAGTTCCGGAACCGGGCCAGTGTCATGCCGTCGGGGGCGTGCTTTCAAGCAGTTCCGGGGTGTTCAGGTTGGCCAGGCGCGGGTCGTCGTCGGCGCAGGGGATGGCCAGCGGGTCGAGCGGGCGCAGGGCGCGCTGGGGGCTGCGCTCGCCGGCCTGCCAGGCAGCTTCCAGCACCGGCAGCACGCTGCGTGGCAGGACGCAGAACAGCGGCTCCCAGAAGCCGCCCCGGTGCAGCATCGCCGGGCGCTCGCCGGCGGCTTCGAGCAGGCGCTGCAGCAGCTCGTCGTCCACCAGCGGGGCGTCGCAGGGCAGCACCAGCAGGTGCGGGTGGCGGGCGGCGGCCAGGCCGGCGCGGATGCCGGCCAGGGGGCCCTGGTAGTCGGGGCTGTCGTCCTGCACCAGGCGGTCGGCCCAGGCGGCGTAGCGTTCGGTGTTGCGGTTGCAGGAGATGATCAGGTCGTCGGTGATCGGCCGGGCCACGGCGTGCAGCCAGTCGATCAGCGGACGGCCGCGCCATTCCACCAGGCCCTTGTCGCGGCCGCCCAGGCGTTGCCCCCGGCCACCGGACAGCAGCAGGACGGAGCAGGGCAGGGCAGGCACGGCGGGCATGGGCGAGGTCTCGGCGAACGGGCGCTGTGATATAACACCGGCCTCCCTGTCCTACAACTGGAAGCCAGCCATGAACCACAAGGCCGAGGCGGTGTTCGTGCCGCTCAATATCGCCGTGCTCACCGTCAGCGACACCCGCTCCCTGGAGACCGACACCTCCGGCCAGCTGTTCGTCGATCGCCTCACCGCTGCCGGCCACAACCTGGCTGCGCGCGTCCTGCTGAAGGACGACCTGTACAAGATCCGCGCCCAGGTGGCCACCTGGATCGCCGAGGACACCGTGCAGGTGGTGCTGATCACCGGTGGCACCGGTTTCACCGGCCGCGACAGCACCCCCGAGGCGGTGGCCTGCCTGCTGGACAAGCGCGTCGACGGCTTCGGCGAGTACTTCCGGCAGATATCGGTGGCCGACATCGGCACCTCCACCCTGCAATCCCGCGCCCTGGCGGGCCTGGCCAACGGCACCCTGGTGTGCTGCCTGCCGGGTTCCACCAATGCCTGCCGCACCGCCTGGGACGGCATCCTCGGCGAGCAGCTGGACAACCGCCACCGCCCCTGCAACTTCGTGCCGCACCTGAAGGCCGCCGCCCCCTGCGAGAGCCGCGGATGAGCGGCTGCGACCACCCCGGGCTGCTGCCGGTCGAGGCGGCCCAGGCGCGCCTGCTGGCGCTGGCCGATGCGGCGCGGATCGCCGGCGTGGAAGCCCTGCCGCTGGCCCAGGCCGATGGCCGCGTGCTGGCCGAGCCTCTGGTGGCCAGCCTGGACCTGCCGCCCTGGGACAACAGCGCCATGGATGGCTATGCCCTGCGCCTGGACGACTGGCAGGGCGAGCCGCTGGTGGTGAGCCAGCGGATTCTCGCCGGCAGTGCCCCGGCACCGCTGCAGCCCGGCACCTGCGCGCGTATCTTCACTGGGGCGCCGCTGCCCGATGGCGCCGACTGCGTGGAGATGCAGGAGAACGTCGAGGTGCTGGCCGATGGCCGGGTGCGCCTGCTGCAGCCGCTCAAGGCCCGGCAGAACGTGCGCCCCCGTGGCCAGGAAACGCGGGTGGGCGAGACGGTGCTGGATGCCGGCACCCTGCTCGGCCCCATCGAACTGGGGCTGGCCGCGACCCTCGGCGTGGCCGTGCTGCCGGTGCGCCGCCGTGCACGGGTGGCGGTGCTCTCCACCGGTGACGAGCTGGTGGAGCCGGGCCAGGCCCTTGGCCCCGGGCAGATCTACAACAGCAACCGCACGCTGCTCTGCGCCTGGCTGCGTCGCCTGGGCTGCGAGGTGGTGGACGGTGGCATCCTCGCCGACGACCTGGAACTGACTCGCCAGGCCCTGGGAGCGCTGAGCGATGTGGACCTGATCCTCTCCACGGGCGGGGTGTCGGTGGGCGAGGCGGACTTCCTCGGCCAGGCGCTGCGCGAGGAGGGCGAGCTGGCGCTGTGGAAGCTGGCGATCAAGCCGGGCAAGCCGCTGACCTTCGGGCATTTCCGGGGTGTGCCGGTGATCGGCCTGCCGGGCAACCCGGCCTCGACCCTGGTGACCTTCGGCCTGCTGGCGCGGCCCTACCTGCTGCGTCGCCTGGGCGTGGAGCGCATCGAGCCGCTGGGCTTCCCGGTGCCGGCCGGGTTCACCTGGAGCAAACCGGGCAACCGCCGCGAGTACCTGCGGGCACGGCTGGAGAATGGCCGGGCTGTGATCTACCGCAACCAGAGCTCCGGCGTGCTGCGCAGTGCTGCCTGGGCAGACGGTCTGGTGGAAGTGCTGGAAGGCACCACCCTGGCCGAGGGCGACCTGCTGCGCTTCATCCCCCTCAGCGAACTGCAGGCCTGATCTGGCGAGCCCGTAGCCCCGGGCTTCAATTCGGGGATCAAGAGCCCTGGGCTGAAGCCCAGGCTACGGTGCGGTGTTTGCGGGGGCATTTGTAGCCCGGACTTCAGTCCGGGATGGCGCGCTCAGCCCTGGCGCTTGGCCTCCCGGTATTCGCCGGGCGTCTGGCCGGTCCAGGCCTTGAAGCTGCGGTGGAACGAGCGTGATTCGGTGAAGCCGAGGTAGGCGGCGATGTCCTGGATCGCCAGGTCGCTGCGCAGCAGGTAGTGCTCGGCCAGTTCCTGGCGCAACTCGTCGAGGATCTGCTGGTAGCTGGTGCCGGCCTGCTGCAGGTGGCGCTGCAGGGTACGCACCGTCATGTGGAATTTCTCCGCCACCCGCTCCTTGCGCGGCAGGCCGTCCTTGAGCAGCAGGCGCAGGGCGTTCTTCACCCGTTGCGGCAGCGGCTCGTCCTGGTCCAGCCCGGCCATCATCGCCAGGGCGTGTTCCTCCAGGGTGCGCAGGAGGTTGGCATCGGCCTGGCGCAGGGGCACGGCGAGGTATTCCAGGGGCACCAGCAGGGCGCTGCAGGGCTGCTCGAAGTGCACCGGGCAGCCGAATACCGCTTCGTAGTCCTCCTGGCGCGTGCCCGTTGGCAGCGCGTGCTCGAACCACACCTCGCGGGGCGAGCGCTCCATGTCGGCGATCCAGCGGGCGTAGAGCAGCCAGGAGGCGAGCACGTTCTCCACCATGTGCCGGCGGATCTCCGGGGCTTCGTGGCGGCAGTTCCAGCTCAGGCGGATGTGGTCCGCGCCGGCTTCGATCTGGCTGGTGCCCATGTCCCCCACCAATTTCTCGTAGGGAATGATGCGGCTCATGGCTTCGCCCAGGGTGGCGCAGTTCATGGTGATGTAGCCCAGCACGCTCCAGGAGCCCGGCTGGACGAAATGCGCGGAGTGCAGGCCGAACAGCGGGTCGCCGGACACTTCGATCAGGTGCTGCAGCAGGCGTTCGTGGCTCTCGCTGGGAATCCGCCGGCCGTTGTCGGTGAGGTCCTCGGGCTGCAGGCCGGCGGCGCGCAGGGCGGCGTCGCGGTCCAGGCCCAGGTGGTCGGCATGGCGCAGGTACTTCAGCAGGGCGGGAACGGAGGTATAGCCGAGCGCGTGCATGGGTTCTTCTTGTTCTGGGTTGTCCTGATTGGCGATAGCCGCTGTCCCGATCAGACAGTGACGCTGCGGGGCGGCTGGCTAGTATAGGCAGCCATCGAAAACCTTCGAAACAACCAGGACAAGGAGAACGGGATGCGACGCTGGAACGGCTGGGGCGACGAGTCGACCGTGGTGGAGCTGCCGGCCAATGGGGCCGAATTCCTGGGCGCGCGGGTAGGCGCCGGGCAGGTGCTGGCGGATGCCACCCTGGAGCAGGTGCTGGCCAGCGTGCCGGCCTCGCGCCTGCCGGAGCACCCGCTGGTGAGCCAGGATGCGGAGGTGCGGGTGCGCCATGCCCGTGGCCAGAGCCTGCCGGACTGGCTGGCGATGCGCGAAGGCCGCTTCGAGGTGTTCCCCGACGGCGTGGCCTTTCCCGAAAGCCCGCAGGACATCCGCGTGCTGATGGCCTGGGGGGCCCAGCACGACGTGGTGCTGATTCCCTACGGTGGCGGCACCTCGGTGGCCGGGCACATCAACCCGCAGGCCTCCAGCCGCCCGGTGCTGACCCTGTCCCTGGCGCGCATGAGCCGCCTGCTGGAGCTGGACGAGGCGAGCCAGATCGCCACCTTCGGCCCCGGTGCCAACGGCCCGCAGGTGGAAAGCCAGTTGCGCGCCCGGGGCTTCACCCTGGGGCACTTCCCGCAGTCCTGGGAGCTGTCCACCCTCGGCGGCTGGGTCGCCAGCCGCTCCAGTGGCCAGCAGTCGCTGCGCTACGGGCGCATCGAGCAGTTGTTCGCCGGCGGCACCCTGGAGACCTTCGACGGCCCGCTGGAGCTGCCGACCTTCCCGGCCTCGGCGGCCGGGCCGGACCTGCGCGAGCTGGTGCTGGGCTCCGAGGGGCGCTTCGGGGTGATTTCTGAGGTCAAGGTGCGGGTGTCGCGCCTGGCCGACCAGGAGCGTTTCTACGCGGTGTTCCTGCCGGACTGGACGCGGGCGCTGCAAGCGGTGCGGACCCTGGCCCAGGCGCGGGTGCCGCTGTCCATGCTGCGCCTGTCCAACGCCATCGAGACCGAGACCCAGCTGGCCCTGGCCGGGCACCCGGAGCGCATCGCGCTGCTGGAGAAGTACCTGGCCTTCCGCGGGGCGCGCGCCGGCAAGTGCATGCTGACCTTCGGCGTGACCGGCTCGCGGGTGCAGAACGCCGCCTCGCTGCGCCAGGCCAAGGCGCTGCTGAAACCGTTTGGCGGGGTGTTCACCGGCACCCTGCTGGGCAGCAAGTGGGCGGAGAACCGCTTCCGCTTCCCCTACCTGCGCCACGCCCTGTGGGAGGCCGGCTACGTGGTGGACACCCTGGAGACGGCCACCGACTGGTCCAACGTCGACGCCCTGATGGGCAAGGTGGAGGCCAGCCTGCGCGAGGGCCTGGCGGACGAGGGCGAGCGGGTGCACGTGTTCACCCATCTGTCCCACGTCTACGGCGAGGGTTCGAGCATCTACACCACCTACGTGTTCCGCCCTGGTGCGAGCTACGAGACGGCCCTGGGCCGCTGGCAGCGCCTCAAGTTCGCGGCGAGCGAGGTGATCGCCCGCAACCGCGGCACCATCAGCCACCAGCACGGCGTGGGCCGCGACCACGCGCCCTGGCTGCCGTTGGAAAAGGGAGTGCGTGGAATGGCCACGCTGCAGGCCATGGCCCGTCACTTCGACCCGGACGGCCGCCTGGCGCCCGGCGTGCTGCTGCAGGACTGAGCCGTGGAAACCTGGAACGCCGCCTGGCGGGCGGCCGCACTGCCGGCGCTGGCGGCGCGGGAGTGGGACCTGATCGTGGTCGGTGGCGGCATCACCGGGGCCGGCATCCTGCGTGAGGCAGCGCGGCGGGGCTGGTCCTGCCTGCTGCTGGAGCAGCGCGACTTCGCCTGGGGCACCTCCAGCCGCTCGTCGAAGATGGTCCACGGCGGCCTGCGCTACATCGCCAAGGGGCAGATCGGCCTCACCCGCGACTCGGTGCGCGAGCGCCAGCGGCTGCTGGCGGAAGCGCCCGGCCTGGTGGACCCGCTGAGCTTCGTGATGCCCCATCGCGGCGGCTTTCCCGGTCCCCGGGTGTTCGGCACGCTGCTGGCGTTGTACGACGCCCTGGCCGGGGTGCGCAACCACCGCTACCACCCGCTGCCGCAGCTGCGCTTCCTGGCCCCTGGGCTGGGCGAGGCGGGGCTGCAGGGCGGGACCCAGTTCTTCGATGCCGTGACGGATGATGCACGCCTGGTGATGCGGGTGCTGGCCGAGGCCCGGCGCGAGGGCGGTGAAGCCCTCAACGGGATGCGGGTGCTGGAACTGACCCGCAACAAGGGGCGGGTGACCGGCCTGGTGGCGGAGGACGCCGAGGGCGGCGAGCGGCTGGCGTTTCGCAGCCGCGCCGTGGCCCTGGCCACCGGCGCCTGGGCAGACGAGCTGCGCCGTCGCGAGGGGCCGGAGCACATCCGCCCGCTGCGGGGCAGCCACCTGGTGTTGCCGGCCTGGCGCCTGCCGCTGGCCCATGCCATCAGCTTCATGCACCCGGATGACGGGCGTCCGGTGTTCGTCTTCCCCTGGGAAGGCGCGACCGTGGTGGGCACCACCGACCTGGACCACCGCACGGGGCTGACCGAAGACGCAGCCATCAGCGCCGAGGAAGTCGACTACCTGCTGGCCGCCTGCGCCGCGCAGTTCCCGGATGCCGCCATCGGCCGCGCCGACGTGCTCTCCACCTGGGCAGGCGTGCGGCCGGTGGTCAGCGATGGGGCCGAGGGGCGCAAGCCCTCCGACGAGAAGCGCGAGCACGCGCTGTGGACGGAGCCCGGCTGCGTGACCCTGGCCGGGGGCAAGCTCACCACCTTTCGCCTGCTGGCCCTGGAGGTGCTGCAGGCCTGCGCGCCGTTCACCGGGCGCGAAGTGGCGGACCACGGTTCGGCGGTGTTCACGCCGGCACCGCTGCCGCCCCTGCCGGTGGGCGCGGGTTTGCAGCGGCGCCTGGCGGGCCGTCATGGCCCGGAACTGGCGCGGCTGGCGCCCTGGCTGGAGCGCTTGGGGAGCGAGCGGGTGGGCGGCAGCGAGGTGCTCTGGGCCGAGCTGGCCTGGGCGGCCGAAGGCGAGCTGGTGCTGCACCTGGATGACCTGCTGCTGCGCCGCACGCGGCTGGGCCTGCTGGTGGCGGAGGGCGGCCAGGCGTACCTGCCGCGCATCCGCGCGCTGTGCCAGCCGCTGCTGGAATGGGACGATGCGCGCTGGGCGCACGAGGAGCAGGCATACCGGGCGCTGTGGCGCCGGTACTACAGCCTGCCCGCATAACGACAAGAAAGGACGTCACCGTGAGCGAAACGAGCTACCTGCTGGCCATCGACAACGGCACCCAGAGCGTGCGTGCCCTGCTGTTCGACCTGCAGGGCAACCTGGTGGGCAAGGGCAAGGTGCCGCTGGAGGCCTACTACTCCAAGCAGCCCGGCTGGGCCGAGCAGGACCCGGACTACTACTGGTCGAGCCTGGCCGAGGCCTGCCGCCTGCTGTGGGCGTCGGTGGACATCGACCGCAGCCTGATCCGTGGCGTGGCCCTGACCACCCAGCGCGGCACGGTGATCCACGTCGACGAGCAGGGCCAGCCGCTGCGCCCGGCGATCATCTGGCTGGACCAGCGCCGCGCCGAGGCCGAGGGTCGCATCAAGGGGCCCTGGGGCTGGCTGTTCCGCCTGCTGCGGCTGGAGCCGACGGTGGACCACTTCCGCACCCAGGCGGAGGTGAACTGGGTGGCGCAGAACCAGCCGGAGCTGTGGGCGCGGACCCACAAGGTGCTGCTGCTGTCGGGGTTCCTGACCCACCGGCTGTGCGGCCGCTTCGTGGATTCGGTGGGCTGCCAGGTGGCCTACCTGCCGTTCGACTACAAGCGCCTGGACTGGGCCAAGCCGAGCGACTGGAAGTGGCAGGCGATGCCGGTGCGCCGCGAGCAGCTGCCGGACCTGTGCAAGCCGGGCGAGACCCTGGGGCGCATCACCGCCGAGGCGAGCCGCCTGACCGGCATCCCCGAGGGGCTGCCGCTGGTGGCCGCCGCCGCCGACAAGGCCTGCGAGGTGATGGGCTCGGGTGGGGTGGCGCCGGACACGGCCTGCCTCTCCTACGGCACCACGGCCACCATCAACACCACGCGCCAGCGCTACCTGGAGACGATTCCGCTGATCCCGCCTTACCCGGCGGCGGTGCCGGACCACTTCAATACCGAGGTGATGATCTACCGCGGGTTCTGGATGGTCAGCTGGTTCAAGCAGGAGTTCGGCCTGCGGGAAATGCAGCGGGCGCGGGAGCTGGGGGTGGAGCCGGAGGCGCTGTTCGACGAGCTGGTCAACGGCGTGCCGCCCGGCTCCATGGGGCTGACGCTGCAGCCGTACTGGTCCCCGGGCATCCGTGAGCCGGGGCTGGAGGCGAAGGGGTCGATCATCGGCTTCGGCGACGTGCACACCCGGGCGCACATCTACCGGGCCATCCTCGAAGGGCTGGCCTACGCCCTGCGCCAGGGCAAGGAGCGCATCGAGAAGCGCTCCGGCACGCGCATCACCCGGCTGCGGGTGTCTGGCGGGGGCTCCCAGAGCGATGCGGCGATGCAGTTGACGGCGGACATCTTCGGCCTGCCGGCGGAGCGGCCCCATGTGTTCGAAACCTCGGGGCTGGGGGCGGCCATCGACTGCGCGGTGGGCCTGGGCCTGCACCCGGACTTCCCCACGGCCATCGCGGCGATGACGCGGGTGGGGCAGGTGTTCCAGCCCAACCCGGAGGCGCGGCGGGTGTACGAGCAGCTGTACCGCGAGGTGTACCTGAACATGTACCGGCAGCTGAAGCCGCTGTACCAGAAGATCCGCGACATCACCGGCTACCCGGCCTGAATGGAACCGGGGCACGGGTGTGTCGTGATCCCGGGCTACGGCTTGAACGGAACGCCCCCGGTGGTTGCCACCGGGGGCGTTCTGCTTCGGCTCAGGCCACGTCCACCAGCACGATCTCGGTGTCTTCCTGGGCGCTGAAGGACAGGTGCGTTTCATCCTTCACGGCGACGCCGTCCCGGGCCTGGGCGGGAATGCCGTTCACTTCGTAGCGACCCTGGGCCGCCACCAGGTAGGCCTTGCGGCCGGGTTCGAGGTGGTACTCGGCGGTCTGGCCGGCCTTGATCGTGGCGGCTACCAGCCGGGCATTGGCGCGGATGTGCAGGGCATCGCTGCCTTCGTCGATACCGCTGGCGAGGGTGACGAAGGTGCCGGCGCGCTCCCCCTTGGGAAACGGTCGGGTACCCCAGGACGGCGCCGTACCGAACTCGGTGGGCATGATCCAGATCTGAAAGATGCGGGTGGTCTCGTCCTCCAGGTTGTATTCGGAGTGGGCGATACCGGTGCCGGCGCTCATCACCTGCACGTCGCCGGCCACGGTGCGGCCCTTGTTGCCGAGGTTGTCCTGGTGGGTGATGGCGCCGTCACGGACGTAGGTGATGATCTCCATGTCCCGGTGCGGGTGCGGCGGGAAGCCGGAGTGCGGGGCGATCTCGTCGTCGTTCCACACCCGCAGCTGGCCCCAGTTCATCCGCGCCGGGTCGTGGTACTCGGCGAAGGAGAAGTGGTGACGGGCATTCAGCCAGCCATGCTGGGCGGCGCCGAGTTGCTGGAAGGGGCGTAC
This sequence comes from Pseudomonas sp. SLBN-26, assembly GCF_006715895.1. NCBI lineage: Bacteria > Pseudomonadati > Pseudomonadota > Gammaproteobacteria > Pseudomonadales > Pseudomonadaceae > Pseudomonas > Pseudomonas sp. SLBN-26. The sequence goes on along the minus strand of NZ_VFOB01000001.1, from coordinate 2,519,923 downwards.
GTCGATCATGGGAATCTCCTGTCGGGCCGGGGTGGGTTGGGCTCCCCGGTGCAATGGTGGCCATGATCCATCGACTGAAGGCGGTGAAGAAGCGGGATTTCTGGGTTCCAGCTATCGATGTGTTCGATGGTTGTTTTGGATTTGGCTGACAGGCCTTTTCACTTTTTCCCTGGGGGCGTGCCTATACTCGGGCCCATTCCCGGCGTGGAGCGATTGATGACTGAGCGCAAGGCGGTGCTGGTGCTGCATGGCAAGCAGGCCATGAACGAAGAGGTCCGCGCGGCGGTGATGGCCCGCCGTGAGGCGGGCTGGGAGCTGGCGGTGCGAGTGACCTGGGAAGGCGGCGATGCCCGCCGGCTGGTGGACGAGGCCCTGGCGGCCGGCTACAGCACCCTGGTGGCCGGGGGTGGCGACGGCACCCTGCGGGACGTGGCCGAGGCCATTGCCCTGTCGGGCGAGGACGCCAGCCTGGCCCTGCTGCCCCTGGGCACCGCTAACGACTTCGCTCGCGCAGCCGGGGTGCCGCTGGTGCCTGGCGAGGCGCTGGCGCTGCTGGACGTGCCGGCCCGGGCCATCGACCTGGGGGAAGCCGACGGGCGGCTGTTCCTCAACATGGCGACCGGCGGCTTCGGTTCCAAGGTCACGGCCAACACCTCGGAGGACCTGAAGAAGGTGCTCGGCGGGGCGGCCTACCTGCTCACCGGGCTGACGCGCTTCTCGGAGGTGCATGCGGCCTTCGGGCGCTTCCGTGGGCCTGATTTCGCCTGGGAGGGGGAGTTCCTCGCCCTGGGCATCGGCAACGGCAGCCAGGCGGGCGGCGGGCACGTGCTCTGCCCCCGTGCGCGGGTGGACGACGGCCTGCTCGATCTGTGCATCGTGCCGGCGCCGCAGGACGTGGTGGGCACCCTGGGGACGCTGCTGTCGGGCGGCATGCGCGGCCTGGAGGCGGTGTCCGTGACCGCCCGTCTGCCCTGGGTGGAGGTGGAGGCGCCGGAGGGGCTGGATGTGAATCTGGACGGCGAGCCGCTGGAATGTCGGCAGGTTCGCTTCAGTGCACGCCGTAACGCACTACGCTTACATCTGCCGGAGGGTTCGCCGCTGCTACAGGCTGCCGTGCCGTGAGCCGCCTTCTGGTGTGGTGCGCCGGGGTGGTGCATGATGGCTCCCCGCCATGACGGCTACAGTTATCCCATCACCCTGCCGATAAGGTGAAGCAGCCGCAGCCCGGCTGGAATTTTCTACAGGAGCATGCAATGGCCGGTATTCTCGACACAGTCGACCAGCGCACCCAACTGGTGGGTGAGAACCGCCTGGAAATCCTCATGTTCCGACTGGTGGGCCGTCAGCTGTTCGCCATCAACGTGTTCAAGGTGCAGGAAGTCCTGCAACTGCCCAAGCTGACCCTGATTCCCCAGCGCCATCCCTACGTCTGCGGCGTGGTCAACCTGCGCGGCCATACGCTGCCGGTGATCGACCTGTCCCGCGCCATCGGCATGCGCGCGCTGGTGCCGGACCAGAACAGCACCATCATCGTCACCGAGTACAACCGCTCGGTGCAGGCCTTCCTGGTGGGGGGCGTGGACCGCATCCTCAACCTCAACTGGGAGTCCATCCAACCGCCGCCCGGTGGGGCCGGCCGCCAGCACTACCTGACGGCGATCACCAAGGTGGAGGACCAGATCGTCGAGATCATCGACGTGGAGAAGGTGCTGGCCGAGATCGTGCCCATGAGCACCCGCGTTTCGGAGGAGCGCCTGGGCAACCCGCTGCTGGAGCGCGCCCGTGGCCGCGAAGTGCTGCTGGTGGACGACTCCAACGTCGCCCTGACCCAGTTGCGCGAGACGCTGTCCCAGCTGGGCATCCGCACCCATGCCGCCAGTGACGGCCTGAAGGCCCTCAACCTGCTGAAGAAGTGGGCGGATTCCGGCGAGGTGATGACCGACAAGCTGCTGATGATCTTCACCGATGCCGAGATGCCGGAGATGGACGGCTACCGCCTGACCACCGAGATCCGCAACGACCCGCGTCTGCGTGACCTCTATGTGGTGATGCACACCTCGCTGTCCGGCAGCTTCAACGACGCCATGGTGAAGAAGGTGGGCTGCGACAACTTCCTCTCCAAGTTCCAGCCCGACAAGCTGGTCGACGTGGTGGCGGACCGCCTGAGCAAGGGCAACTGACCGCCGGGCGACGGGCTTGGCCGCCCGTCGCCGATTCCGTATAAGGGACGCTTCCGACCGCCTGATGGAAGCTGGCCCATGCTGCGTCTCACCGCCCTGTATCGCTACCCCATGAAATCCGCCATCGGCGAGTCCCTCGCGCGCGCCGAGCTGGACGGCCTCGGCCTGGCCGGTGATCGCCGCTGGATGCTGGTGGACGCCAGCAACGGGCGCTTCCTCACCCAACGTGCACTGCCGCAGATGTCCCAGCTCAGCGCCCGCTGGAACGCCACGGGTGGTCTGAGCCTGCGTGCCGCCGGCCTGCCGGAGCTGGAGGTGCCCCTGCCGGGGGCCGAGGCGGAGCTGCGCAGCGCGCTGATCTGGAGCGATGCGATGCGGGTGCCGGATGCCGGCGACGAGGCGGCCGAGTGGCTGAGCCGTTTCATCGGCAAGCCGTGCCGCCTGGTGCACGTGCCGGCCGAGCGTGCCCGGGACATTCCGGGCAGCCTGCTGCCGGAGGAGAAGGTGGGCTTTGCCGACGGCTACCCGCTGCTGCTGATCGGCCAGGCCTCCCTCGATGACCTCTCGGCCCGGGTCGGTCGCCCGCTGGAGATGCTGCGCTTCCGCCCGAACCTGGTGGTGGAGGGCAGCGGACCCTATGCCGAGGACAGCTGGAAGCGCATCCGCATCGGCGGCGTGGAGTTCAGCGTTGCCAAGGGCTGCAGCCGTTGCATCCTCACCACCATCGACCCGGCCACCGGCGAGCGCAGTGCCGACCGGGAACCGCTGACCACCCTGAAGACCTATCGGGAGCGGGAGGGCGAGGTGTTCTTCGGGCAGAACCTGATCAACCGCAGCAGCGGCACCCTGGAGGTGGGGATGGCGGTGGAGGTGCTGGAGTGAGGGGCTGACCCCGTTGCAGCAGGACGATGAAACAAGACGGGCGCCGATGGGCGCCCGTCTTGTTTCAGGAGGGGATCACTGGTCGTCGAAGAAGCGCTCGTGCCAGTCCACCAGGGGCTGCGGGGCGTTGAGCTTCTTGCCGTAGATGACCGAGTAGGACAGGACGTTCTGCACGTACTGGCGGGTCTCGTCGAAGGGGATGCTCTCCACCCAGACGTCGAAGGCCAGGTGGTTGGCGCCCTTGAGCCACTGGCGCACACGGCCGGGGCCGGCGTTGTAGGCGGCGGAGGCGAGCACGCGGTTGCCGTTGAACTGGCCGTGCACCTGGCTGAGGTAGGCGGCGCCGAGCTGGATGTTCACGTCCGGATTGAGCGCCTGCTGGGGCGAGGCGAGGGGGATGCCGAACTTGCGCGCGGTCTCCTTGGCGGTGCCGGGCATCAGCTGCATCAGGCCCATGGCGCCCACGCCGGAGCGGGCGTCGGCCATGAAGGCGCTTTCCTGGCGGGTGATGGCGAACACCCAGCTGGAATGCAGCCCGCGCACCTTGGCCTGCTGCGTGAGGGTGCTGCGGTGGGCCATGGGGAAGCGGATGTCCAGGTCGTCCCAGTACTGGGCCTGGCTGATGGTGCGGATGGCCGGGAAGTACCACTCCATGTCGTAGGCGAGCTTGGCCTGGGCGACCAGTTCCTCGCGGCTGAACAGGCGGCTGACGTAGTACCACTCGCGGCGGCCGTCGACGATCTCGCCGCGGTCATGGAACTCCATGGCCCGGCGGATGCCGGCGGTGTTGCGCACCTTCTGCATCACCTTGGGGTCGATGGCCATCGGCTTGTTGTTGAGCTGATACGGCACCTGGATGCGGTCGGCGGCGAGGAAACCGTAGAAGTCACGCTCGCGGGCCAGGGGCTGCATGAGGCGGGTGGCTTCGGCGCTCTGCGGCTGTGCCAGCTGCAGGCTGCGGGCCTGCCAGTAGCGCCAGCGGTTGGTGCTGGCCAGCGATGGCGGCATCTGCCGGGTCAGTTGGTAGGCGTCCTGCCAGCGGCCCAGGCGCAGCAGCAGGCGCGCGCGCCATTCGCTGACGGTGTCGTCGCGCAGCTTGGGGTCGTACTGGGTCATCAGCTGCAGGGCGCGGGCGTCGAAGCGCTTGGCCAGTGCCAGGCCGATCTCCCGGGCGATGGCGACCTTTTCCTCACTGGAGAAGGGCATGCGGGCGGCGTAGGCGTCCAGCAGGGTGGTGGCCTTGTCCGGGTCCTGGCGGGCCAGGCGGCGCAAGCCGAGCCCGACCACGTCGGCCATGGCACGGTCGGCGGGGCTGAAGCGGGCGGTCTGGCTGAGCAGTTGCGGGTTCTGGGCGACGTCCACCAGCAATTTGCCCTGGGTGGACAGGCTCGGCAGGCTCTTGGCCAGGAAGCTGGCCAGGCCGTAGTTGCGGGCTTCGGCCGCCAGCTTGGCGCGGCGCCAGCGCATCTGTTCGGTCATCTGGCCGTCGGCGCGCCAGAGTTCGAACAGCACGTCGCAGGCCTCGGGCTGGGACTTGCCCACCAGCCAGAGCTTCTCGGCGGTCTTGTGGCCTTCGGCCTTGAGGCCGTGCTTGAGCTGGTACTGGCCGTAGAGGCAGTCCAGCTCGGTGAAGTTCATCTTGGGGTCGTAGTGATTGACGAAGGTCTTCCAGTCGCCGCGCTCGGCGAGCCAGCGCAGCCAGCGCAGGCGCATCCAGTTGGACTGGGGCAGGTCGCCATGCTCGGCGAGGAACTTCTCGATTTCCTCGTTGCTGGCCCACTTCAGGCGGGCGGTCAGCTCGTCGTAGGCCAGGTGCGGCTCCAGCGGGTAGTCGGCCAGCGCGCTGGCGTAGCGCTTGTACGGGCCGCTGTCGCCCTTGGCCAGGGCGCGCTTGGCCTCGTCGTACATCTGCCGCTGCTGGGCGAGGGGCACCGCGTGGGCCGCGTCGAGCGTAAGGGTGGTGAGAAGCAGGCAGGAGAACAGGCTGAGCAGACGACCGCGCATGACACTTCCGGGTAGAGAAAACGTAGTGGGCGACGGCCACGGGGCCACCGGAGGTGCGTAGCTTAGCCGTTTGCCGGGTGCAGGTGGAGTCTCGTCGGAGGGGGGAAACATGATGAAAAAATGGCGGCCGTGGCGATGACCAATCGGGGTAGAATGCGCGCCCATCTTTCGGAGGCCCCCATGACCCTGCTCAAGTTCAGCGATGTTTCCCTTGCCTATGGCGCCATGCCGTTGCTGGACAAGGTGTCGTGGCAGATCGCCCGGGGCGAGCGGGTCTGCGTGATCGGCCGCAATGGCACCGGCAAGTCCAGCATGCTGCGCCTGGTGAAGGGCGAGCAGCACGCGGACGACGGCGAGATCTGGCGGGCTCCGGCGCTGAAGATCGGCGAACTGCCCCAGGAGCTGCCCCGTGCCGACGAACGTACGGTGTTCGACGTGGTGGCCGAGGGCCTGGCTGGCGTTGGCGAGTTGCTGGCCCAGTACCACCACCTGAGCCAGAACATCCGCGACGAGCACGACCTTGAGCGCCTGACCCATGTCCAGCAGGAGCTGGAGGCGAAGGACGGCTGGCGCCTGCAGCAACTGGTGGACAGCACCCTGAGCCGCCTGCAGCTGCCGGCGGACAAGACCCTGGCGGAGCTCTCCGGTGGCTGGCGCCGCCGCGTGCTGCTGGCCCAGGCGCTGGTTTCCGAACCGGACCTGCTGCTGCTGGACGAGCCCACCAACCACCTGGACATCGGCGCCATCGCCTGGCTGGAAGAGGCCCTGTCGGGCTTCGGTGGTGCGGTGCTGTTCATCACCCACGACCGTTCTTTCCTGCAGAACCTGGCGACCCGCATCCTCGAACTGGACCGCGGCAACCTGATCGACTGGAACGGCGACTACGCCAGCTTCCTGGTGCACAAGGAGCAGCAGCTGGCGGCGGAAGAGACCGCCAACGCGCTGTTCGACAAGCGCCTGGCCCAGGAAGAGGTGTGGATCCGCCAGGGCATCAAGGCCCGGCGGACCCGTAACGAGGGCCGTGTGCGTGCGCTCAAGGCGATGCGCATGGAGCGTGCCGAACGCCGTGAGCGGCAGGGGCGCGCGACCTTCCAGCTGGAGACGGCGGACAAGTCCGGCAAGCAGGTGATCGTGGTGGAGAACGTGGGTTTCGCCCACCCGGGCGGCGAGCTCCTGATCCGCGACTTCTCCATGGTGCTGCAGCGTGGCGACCGCATCGGCCTGCTGGGCGCCAACGGCACCGGCAAGACCACGCTGCTCAAGCTGCTGCTGGGTGACCTGCAGCCGACCCAGGGCAGCATCGAGGTCGGTACCAAGCTGGAGGTGGCCTACTTCGACCAGTTGCGCCATGCGCTGGAGCCGGAGAAAACGGTGATCGACAACCTCGCCGAAGGGCGCGAGTTCATTACCGTGGGCGGACAGAACCGTCATGTCCTCAGCTACCTCGGCGATTTCCTCTTCAGCCCGCAGCGCGCGCGTACGCCGGTCAAGGCACTGTCCGGCGGCGAGCGTGCGCGCCTGTTGCTGGCCAAGCTGTTCAGCAAGCCGGCCAACCTGCTGGTGCTGGACGAACCGACCAACGACCTCGACGTGGAAACCCTGGAGCTGCTGGAAGAGGTGCTGCTGGAGTTCCCGGGCACCGTGCTGATGGTCAGCCACGACCGGGCCTTCCTCGACAACGTGGTGACCAGCACCCTGGTGTTCGAGGGTGAAGGCCTGGTGCGCGAGTACGTCGGTGGCTACCAGGACTGGCTGCGCCAGGGTGGTTCGCCACGCCTGCTGGGTGTGGGCGAGGGGCGCAGTGCCAAGGCCGAGCCCCGTGCCGAATCGCCGGCCGTCGCCGAGGCACCTGCGCAGGCGGCCGAGAAGCCGGCCGGCGAGGCGCCGAAGAAGAAACTCAGCTACAAATTGCAGCGTGAGCTCGAAGCCCTTCCCGGGCAGATCGAGGCCCTGGAGGCCGAGATGGAGGCCGTCCAGCAGGAGATTTCCGACCCGGCGTTCTACCAGCGCCCCGCAGAGCAGACCCGCGCGGTGCTGGAGCGTTTCGAGCAGCAGCAGCAGGAACTGGACCGCCTGCTGGAGCGCTGGGCCGAACTGGAAGATTGATGTCTGTTTGAGTCGGAGAGCCCATGGCTGTCGAGTACCGCATCACGCTGGACGATGAACACGAGTTCAGCTATCGCATCGAGCTGGACCGGGAATATGACCAGGAGCGCGCGGCGACGGCGCCGAAGTGGACGCGCCTGGATTTCAACCAGTGCAGCAATTGCCCGCTCTCACGTGATCGCTTCAGCCATTGCCCGGCAGCCGTCGACCTGCACCGGGTGATCGAGGACTTCCACGGCCTGCCGGCCTTCAAGAAGGCGGTGTTCATGGTGCGCACGCCGGAGCGCGAGTACACCAAGCACGTCGGCCTGGAAGAGGGCTTGCGGGCGCTGCTGGGGGTGATCATGGCCTCCAGTGCCTGCCCGGTCCTGGGGCGTCTCAAGCCGATGGCCCAGCAGCACCTGCCGTTCGCCAGTAACCAGGAGTTCATCCTGAGGGCGGTGTCGCTCTACCTGGCGCGGCAGTACTTCAACATGCGTGAGGGGCGACATGCCGATTGGGAGCTGAAGGGGCTGGTGAGGCTGTTCCAGCAATTGCAGCTGGTGAACCAGGCGTTCTGGCAGCGCATCCATGACGTGTGCGAGGGGGATTCGAACCTCAAGGCCTTCCTGACCTTTTTCTCCATGGCGTCCAGCATGACCTACTCGCTGGAAACGCAGCTGCAGAAGATCCGTCCCCTGGTGATGAGTGCCGACGAAGGCTTCATGTAGGCCTTCGTCGGCAGCCGCGTTATTTCTCTGATTTGTTGAGACGCACCGCGAGCACGTCGCAAGGCGCGCCGTGGAGGACATCGTTGGCGGTGGAGCCCAGCAGCAGGGCCAGGCCGTGGCGGCCATGGCTGCCGACCACGATCAGGTCGCAGCCCTGCTCTTCGGCCAGCCGGTGGATCTCCTGGCGGGGCTGGCCGTAGGTCAGGTGGCGCTGCTCGGCGCTGATCTCGGGGTAGAGGCCGGCGAAGCCGTCGAGGCGCTCACGGGCCTGTTCGAACTGCTGCTGCTGCAGCATGGAGAGGTCCATGGGGACATCGCCGCCGAAGGCCATGGCCATGGGCTCGACGATGTGCACCAGGGACAGCCGGGCCTGGGAGGCTTGAGCCAGGGCCTGCGCGCGGCGCACGACGGGGTGGCATTCGTCGGTGAGGTCGATGGCGACCAGGATGTGCTGGTAGGGCATGGGGTGACTCCTCCTTAAGGTTGCACCTGGCATGAAGTATGGCCGCCATGGGGGCGTGCCGGCATGATTTTCATCATGGGAATGCAGTTATGACCCTGTGGTTGGTGGTGTTTCTCCTGCTCGCTGTGCTCAGTCCGCTGGTCTGGCTGTTGCCTTCCAAGGGCCAGCGCGGGCGCATGGACCTGCGCATGCAGGCCCGACGCATGGGGCTGGCGATGCAGTTGGCGCGGCAGGAATGGCCGCACTGGCTGCCGGTGGAGCCGCCGCCTTCCTGCGCGCAATTCCACCGTGCCCGCCGCCGTGGGGCCGAGGGGGCATGGGCCTATTGGCAGGTGGCACCCAGGCAGTGGGTCAACCAGTGGCGCGAGCCGTTGGAAGACCCTGTATTGCTCGGGTGTTTCGCGGGGTTGCCTGCCGATGTCTACAAGATCGAGACCACGCCGCAGATGGTGGCGCTGTACTGGGGTGAGCGGGGTACGGCGGAGGACCTCCAGCGCATCGCCGAGGTGCTGCGCGCCATCGACTGACGCGCAGCGAGCAGGGCGGCTCAGAGCTGGGCCGTGGCGTACTGGGCGGACACGCCTTCGAGGCCTTCGATGATGCTGTCCGAGTACTTGTTGATGAGGAACGGCACGCTGTTCTCGTTGTAGTTCTGCAGCGAGCGCTCGATGTAGCGCCATTTGGTGCCGATGCTGGTCAGCGCCTGGCTGATCTGCGGGGTGTTCCTGGGCTGCTGTGCCAGCGCGGTGAGCTGGCCGGCGAAGTCCCTGGCCAGTTCGTCGATGGCCTTGCCCTCCCCGCCGCCGAAGAAAGACGCGCCCACGGACGCACTGCGTGAGGCGTAGTCGACGGCGATGGTCTGCATCAGCAGGCTCTGCTGGCGGCTTTGCTGGGTCAGTGGGGGGACGACGAAGTTGCTCTCCTGCTGGATGCGGTCATAGAGCTCGCCGGCCAGTGCGATCAGCTTCTGGTTGCGCGCCGTCATGTCGGCGACGGGCTGCAGGTCGGTGAAGCCCTTGGTGCGCAGGGCGGTGACCAGGCCGCCGAGTTCGCTGGAATAGTCCTTCCACTGCTGTTGCAGCTGGGTGTGCAGGGCCTTCGAGGCGTCGCCCTGGATGTCCTTGAGTTCCTTCATGCGTGCATCGGCTTCCTGCACGGACTCGTCGATCATCCGGGCGTAGCGCTGGTCACCTTCCATGCCGTTGTACATGTAGAAGTCGCCCAGGCTTTTCAGGGCGGCCAGGCGCATCTGGTGGAGCTTGAGGAGGGTGGTACCGGGGTCGGCCGCCTGGCTCGGGGAAACCAGGCAGAAGAAGGAAAGGAGGGTGCCTAGCAGTACGGCAAGCGTGCGGCTCGTCATGGTGCTACTCCGTGTGCCCCTGGGGGCGTGTTTGTTGTTTTTATTCGGCCTGTCCCGGCCGTGCCACGGGACTCTACTCTTCATGGCTGGCCTTTGGCTAGCGTGCTCCGGCAGCTGCTGGAGTGGCCTTCCATCGACTTTCTGATGCAATGACATAAGCTCCGTGCATAGTGGTTTCGGCAACCTGCCGCATCGCTTGAAGCGCCGGTTACAGAGCGGTTTGGGCGTGGCTGGGCGGTCACGAAGCGCAATTGACAACGGAGGACTTTTCCGTGAATGTGTGCGCACCCAAATCAAACGGGCGTATGAATTGAGCGTTTGCCTGGTGGGCGCGCTCCAATGACCACGACCCGATATCGCGTCGGTGGGTGTGCCGGACCGAATCGGACTTGACCCAGGGCCCAGCCCAGGGCCGGTTCGCCGGTTGGCTCCGATGTGTACTGTTCAGCTTCCATACCGTGGAGATCAGTTGATGATTTACGAAGGTAAAGCCATCACGGTTAAGGCTCTTGAGGGCGGCATCGTCGAACTGCAGTTCGATCTCAAGGGTGAGTCCGTCAACAAGTTCAACCGTCTTACCCTGAACGAACTGCGCCAGGCCGTCGACGCCATCAAGGCAGACGCTTCGGTCAAGGGCGTCATCGTCACCAGCGGCAAGGACGTGTTCATCGTCGGCGCTGACATCACCGAGTTCGTCGACAACTTCAAGCTGCCCGACGAAGAGCTGGTGGCCGGCAACCTCGAAGCCAACAAGATCTTCAGCGATTTCGAAGACCTGGCCGTACCCACCGTCGTCGCCATCAACGGCATCGCCCTGGGTGGCGGCCTGGAGATGTGCCTCTCCGCCGACTACCGCGTGATGAGCGAAACCGCCAAGATCGGCCTGCCTGAAGTCAAGCTGGGCATCTACCCGGGCTTCGGCGGCACCGTGCGCCTGCCGCGCCTGATCGGCGTGGACAACGCCATCGAGTGGATCGCCTCCGGCAAGGAGAACAAGGCCGCCGACGCCCTGAAAGTGGGTGCCGTCGACGCCGTGGTCGCTCCGGCCAAGCTGAAGGAAGGTGCCCTGGATCTGGTCAAGCGCGCCATCGCCGGCGAGCTGGACTACAAGGCCAAGCGCCAGCCCAAGCTGGAAAAGATCAAGCTGAACGCCATCGAGCAGATGATGGCCTTCGAGACCGCCAAGGGCTTCGTGGCTGGCCAGGCCGGCCCGAACTACCCGGCGCCGGTCGAAGCGATCAAGACCATCCAGAAAGCCGCCAACTTCGGCCGTGACAAGGCGCTGGAAGTCGAGGCTGCCGGCTTCGTCAAGCTGGCCAAGACCTCGGTTGCCGAGAGCCTGATCGGTCTGTTCCTGAACGACCAGGAACTGAAGAAGAAGGCCAAGAAGCACGACGAGATCGCCCAGGACGTGAAACTGGCCGCCGTACTCGGCGCCGGCATCATGGGTGGCGGTATCGCCTACCAGTCCGCTTCCAAGGGCACTCCGATCCTGATGAAGGATATCCGCGAAGAGGGTATCCAGATGGGCTTGAACGAGGCGTCCAAGCTGCTCGGCAAGCGCGTCGAGAAAGGCCGCATGACCCCGGCCAAGATGGCCGAGGCGCTGAACGCCATCCGTCCGACCATGTCCTACGGTGACTTCGCCCATGTCGACATCGTGGTCGAGGCTGTGGTCGAGAACCCGAAGGTCAAGCACGCCGTGCTGGCCGAGGTGGAAGGTCATGTGAAGGACAACGCGATCATCGCGTCCAACACCTCCACCATCTCCATCAGCTACCTGGCCCAGGCCCTGAAGCGCCCCGAGAACTTCGTCGGCATGCACTTCTTCAACCCGGTGCACATGATGCCGCTGGTCGAGGTCATCCGTGGCGAGAAGTCCAGCGAAGTGGCAGTGGCCACCACCGTTGCCTACGCCAAGAAGATGGGCAAGAACCCCATCGTGGTGAATGACTGCCCCGGCTTCCTGGTGAACCGCGTGCTGTTCCCGTACTTCGGTGGCTTCGCCAAGCTGCTGGAGTTCGGCGTGGACTTCGTCCGTATCGACAAGATCATGGAGAAGTTCGGCTGGCCCATGGGCCCGGCCTACCTGTCCGACGTGGTCGGCATCGACACCGGCCACCACGGCCGTGACGTGATGGCAGAAGGCTTCCCGGACCGCATGGCGGTCGAGGGCAAGACCGCCGTCGACGTGATGTACGAAGCCAACCGCCTGGGCCAGAAGAACGGCAAGGGCTTCTACGCCTACGAAATGGACAAGCGCGGCAAGCCGAAGAAGGTCCAGGACCCCGAGGCCTACGAGATCCTCAAGCCGATCATCAAGGAACAGCGCGAGCTGACCGATGAGGACATCATCAACTTCATGATGATCCCGCTGTGCCTGGAAACCGTTCGCTGCCTGGAAGACGGCATCGTCGAAACCGCAGCCGAGGCCGATATGGGCCTGATCTACGGCATCGGCTTCCCCCCCTTCCGTGGTGGTGCGCTGCGTTACATCGATTCCATCGGTGTAGCCGAGTTCGTCGCCCTGGCCGACAAGTATGCCGACCTGGGCGCCCTGTATCACCCGACCGCCAAGCTTCGTGAGATGGCCGCCAAGGGCCAGAAGTTTTTCGGTTAATCGCGCAGCGAACAGAGCGAGAGAAGAAATATGAGCCTGAATCCGAGAGACGCGGTCATTGTCGACTTCGGCCGCACCCCGATGGGTCGTTCCAAGGGTGGCATGCACCGCAACACCCGTGCCGAGACCATGTCGGCCCACCTGATCAGCAAGCTGCTGGAGCGCAACCCCAAGGTTGACCCGGCTGAAGTGGAAGACGTGATCTGGGGCTGCGTGAACCAGACCCTGGAACAGGGCTGGAACATTGCGCGCATGGCGTCGCTGATGACCCAGATCCCCCACACCAGCGCTGGCCAGACCGTCAGCCGCCTGTGCGGTTCCTCCATGAGCGCCCTGCACACTGCCGTGCAGGCCATCCAGACCGGCAACGGCGATGTGTTCGTCATCGGCGGCGTGGAGCACATGGGCCACGTCGGCATGATGCACGGCGTCGACCCGAACCCGCACCTGTCCCTGTACGCCGCCAAGGCATCCGGGATGATGGGCCTGACCGCCGAGATGCTGGGCAAGATGCACGGCATCACCCGCGAGGCCCAGGACCAGTTCGGCGTGCGCTCCCACCAGCTGGCCCACAAGGCCACTGTGGAAGGCAAGTTCAAGGACGAGATCATCCCGATGGAAGGCTATGACGAGAATGGCTTCCTGAAAGTGTTCGACTTCGACGAAACCATCCGTCCGGAAACCACCCTCGAAGGCCTGGCTTCCCTGAAGCCGGCGTTCAACCCGAAGGGCGGTACCGTGACTGCCGGTACGTCGTCGCAGATCACCGACGGTGCGTCCTGCATGATCGTGATGAGCGCCCAGCGCGCCAAGGACCTGGGCATCGAGCCCATGGCCGTGGTTCGTGCCATGGCGGTCGCGGGCGTCGACCCGGCGATCATGGGCTACGGCCCGGTGCCGTCCACCCAGAAAGCGCTCAAGCGTGCCGGCCTGACCATGGCTGACATCGACTTCATCGAGCTCAACGAAGCCTTCGCTGCCCAGGCCCTGCCCGTGCTGAAGGACCTGAAGGTGCTCGACAAGATGGAAGAGAAGGTCAACCTGCACGGCGGTGCCATCGCCCTGGGTCACCCGTTCGGCTGCTCCGGTGCGCGTATCTCCGGCACCCTGCTGAACGTGATGAAGCAGAACGACGGCAAGCTGGGCGTGGCCACCATGTGCGTGGGCCTCGGCCAAGGCATCACCACCATCTTCGAGCGCGTCTGAGCCTGAAGCTGGACAAGACCGGGGCCTCGTGCCCCGGTTTTCGTTTCCGCCAATTTCTCACCAAGGCTGGCCATATCCCGTCGGAGTGGGCACCATGCGCACCTTGGCAAGCCGTCGACCGAGCACTGAGGGGAACATGAGCGTACAACCGGGACTCTATCGCCACTACAAGGGGCAGCAGTACCGCGTGATCGGAACCGCTCGGCACTCGGAGAGCGAAGAGGAGCTGGTGGTGTACCAGGCGCTCTACGGCGAGCATGGGCTCTGGGTGCGTCCGCTGGAGATGTTCACCGGCACGGTGACGGTGGAAGGCGAACAGATCGCGCGCTTCTCCCTCGTGACTGCCGAGTCGGATCCCTATCCACGCCGCTGAGTCGACTCGCCGGCCCCGGCGAACTTGACCTTGTCTCCTTCGCCACTATATATAGCGGTGCCGCCTGGGGCGGCTCCCGCCTTTGTTTATCTATCTCTCGAATTCAGGAACTTTCCGATCCATGGGCAAATCGCTGGTCATCGTGGAATCCCCGGCCAAGGCCAAGACCATCAACAAGTACCTGGGCAACCAGTACGTGGTGAAGTCGAGCATCGGCCACATCCGTGACCTGCCCACCAGCGGTTCGGCAAGTGCCACCAAGGAGCCGGTCAAGCGCGGCAAGGCCGCAGCAGCCGAAGCGCCGGCCCTCTCGCCGAAGGAGAAGGCCAAGCGCCAGCTGTTCGCGCGCATGGGGGTTGACCCCGAGCACGGCTGGAAGGCCAAGTACGAGATCCTGCCCGGCAAGGAAAAGGTGATCGACGAACTGCGCCGCCTGGCCAAGGATGCCGACACCATCTACCTCGCAACCGACTTGGACCGCGAAGGGGAAGCCATTGCCTGGCACCTGCGGGAATCCATCGGTGGTGACGACAGCCGCTACAAGCGCGTGGTGTTCAACGAGATCACCAAGAAGGCCATCCAGGAGGCCTTCTCCCAGCCCGGCGAGCTGGACATCAACCGCGTCAACGCCCAGCAGGCGCGTCGCTTCCTCGACCGCGTGGTGGGCTACATGGTCTCGCCGCTGCTGTGGCAGAAGATCGCCCGTGGCCTGTCCGCCGGTCGCGTGCAGTCGGTGGCGGTGAAGCTGGTGGTGGAGCGTGAGCGCGAGATCCGCGCCTTCGTCCCCGAGGAGTACTGGGAGGTCCATGCCGACCTGGGTACCGCCAAGGGCGCCAATGTGCGCTTCGAGGTGGCCAAGGAGAACGGCGCGGCCTTCAAGCCGCTGAACGAAGCCCAGGCCATGGCCGCGTTGGAGAAGCTCAATGCCTCCAGCTACAGCGTGCAGAAACGCGAGGACAAGCCCACTTCCAGCCGTCCCTCCGCGCCGTTCATCACCTCCACTCTGCAGCAGGCCGCGAGCAATCGCCTGGGCTTCGGGGTGAAGAAGACCATGATGATGGCCCAGCGTCTCTACGAGGCGGGCTACATCACCTATATGCGTACCGACTCGACCAACCTTTCTGCTGACGCCATCACCATGGTGCGTGGCTTCATTGAGGGCGAGTTCGGTGAGAAGTACCTGCCGGCCAAGCCGAATTTCTATTCGAGCAAGGAAGGCGCTCAGGAGGCTCACGAAGCCATCCGCCCGTCCGACGTCAACCTCAAGCCGACCCAGCTGTCCGGCATGGAGCGGGATGCCGAGCGTCTGTACGACCTGATCTGGCGCCAGTTCGTGGCCTGCCAGATGCCGCCTGCCGAGTACCTGTCCACCAGCGTCAGCGTGGCGGCGGGCAACTTCGAGCTGCGTGCCAAGGGCCGCATCCTCAAGTTCGACGGCTATACCCGTGTGCTGCCGCAGCAGAGCAAGCCGGGCGAGGACGACGTACTGCCCGACATGAAGGAAGGCGAGGCGCTCAAGCTGATCAAGCTCGACCCCAGCCAGCACTTCACCAAGCCGCCGGCGCGCTTCTCCGAGGCCAGTCTGGTCAAAGAGCTGGAAAAGCGTGGCATTGGCCGTCCGTCCACCTACGCGGCGATCATCTCCACCATCCAGGAGCGTGGCTATGTGACGGTGCACAACCGCCGCTTCTACTCCGAGAAGATGGGCGACATCGTCACCGAGCGCCTCAATGAAAGCTTCGCCAACCTGATGGACTACGGCTTCACCGCCGGTATGGAAGAGAACCTGGACGACGTCGCCCAGGGCGAGCGCGACTGGAAGAACCTGCTGGACGAGTTCTACGGTGATTTCCGCAAGAAGCTGGAGCTGGCCGAAGGCAGCGACAGTGGCATGCGTGCCAACCAGCCGACCCTGACCGACATTCCGTGCCGTGAGTGCGGCCGCCCGATGATGATCCGTACGGCCTCCACGGGCGTCTTCCTGGGATGCTCGGGCTATGCGCTGCCGCCGAAGGAGCGCTGCAAGGCCACCATCAATCTCGTGCCGGGCGACGAGATCGCCGCGGATGACGAGGGTGAGTCCGAATCCCGTGTGCTGCGTGGCAAGCACCGCTGCCCAATCTGCTCCACGGCGATGGATGCCTACCTGCTGGACGAAAGCCGCAAGCTGCACATCTGCGGCAACAACCCGGATTGCGCGGGCTACGAGATCGAGCAAGGCCATTACCGCATCAAGGGCTACGAAGGCCCGAGCCTTGAGTGCGACAAGTGCGGCAGCGAGATGCAGCTGAAGACCGGCCGTTTCGGCAAGTTCTTCGGGTGCACCAATTCCAGCTGCAAGAACACCCGCAAGCTGCTCAAGAACGGTGAGGCCGCGCCGCCGAAGATCGACCCGATCAAGATGCCGGAGCTCAAGTGCGAGAAGGTGGACGACACCTATGTGCTGCGTGATGGTGCCTCGGGTCTCTTCCTGGCTGCCAGCCAGTTCCCGAAGAATCGCGAGACCCGTGCGCCGCTGGTGCTGGAGCTGATTCCGCACAAGGATGAGCTGGATCCCAAGTATCACTTCCTGCTCAGTGCACCGGTAAAAGATCCGGATGGCCGCCCGGCTGTCATCCGTTTCAGCCGCAAGACCAAGGAGCAGTACGTGCAGTCGGAGGTGGATGGCAAGCCGACCGGCTGGCGTGCATTCTTCGACGGCGGCAAGTGGAAGGTCGAAGACAAGCGCTGAGTCCCGCTGCGCGCATGGCTCCCATGCGCGCATACTGGCAAGGCCGGACCACAGGTCCGGCCTTCTTCGTTTCGGTCTTGTGCCGATTGCATATCCGGAGTCCGTGCCATGGCCCATGAGCCCTACACCCGCACCAACCAGAAACTCTTTTTCGCCGGGCTTTGCCTTGAGAACTGGCGCAAGGCGGACGAGGGGCGTGCGATGAATGCGCAAGCCCAGGTCCAGGCGGAGCGGGAGGCTGCGCTTTTCCACCTTCACGGTGCCTTGCTGGGGCTATGCCACGAGATCACCCATTACTACCGCATGCCTAACCCGGGGGCTCCGGATGTAGTGGCGATCCTGAGCTCAGAGGTGCTGTCTGCCTCGCCGAGCCCGGAGCTGGCCGAGTTGGTGGAACTGTTCCAGCAGCCCGAGAGCTGGCTGGGCTCTCTCGAGCGGGCCTATCAGGCGCTCTTCCTGCCGCCTCAGGCACCCACCAAGGCCAAGGTGGATCCGACGCTTCCCTTGATCGAGGCGGTAGTACTGGATGAGGAGGAAGCACCCCTGTCCCGTGAGGAGTTGGAGTCCTGGCGTCAGCAGCTGAAGGCGCTGGTGCTTCGTTATCGGGAAAGTCTCTCGGAGTGCTGAGTGACGGAAGGGGTAGGGCGCCCAGCCGAACGGCTGTTACAATGCGCGGTCTTTAGTGGAGAGATGAAGCGATGACAACGTCCTTCCTGGAAATAGTCGAATTGCCCGACGGGCGCATTATTCTGCGCCGTGCAGAGGACGAGGAAGCGCTGGTGACGCTGGACTTCTCCGCTGATGCCAAGGCATTCCTCCAGGGGCATCACCTGGAAGTGGCCAAGGCCATGCTCAACGTGGGTGTGCAGATGGCCGGCCGGCTCGCCGAAGGCGAGATGGACCATGATGACCAGCCCCGCGTCTTGCACTGATAAGCGAATAGTCTCCTCGCCGATCATTGCCATTTGATTAAGCAGGGCCCTGGCTATCCAAGGTGGATGTTCAGGCTCTGTGCATTGCCTTCCCGTGCGGCCCTGATGAGGGCGTCCTTGTCCCGTGCACTGAGTGAAAGCCAGCTCACGACAGTGTGGCTGCGCCCCAGTCGGAGGGCTTCGCATGCCAATTCCAGAGCGTCCTTGCCGCCTCGGGGTTCGAGCAGGAGGATGCGCTCACGGTTGAGTCCCGCATCCCGCAGCCAGGCCTGATTAAGGGTGGCGGGTGCTCCGATGAGGGTGAGCCAGCGGGCGTCCTGTTCTTCGCTCAGCTCCCTCAGCATCGGGGCCAGCAGGTGGCGGCAATGGAGTGGGCTGCCTCGCAATGAGAGTTCGCTGAAGGCCTCGCTTTCCGCTTCCAGGGGAGCCTCGGGCTCCAGCAGGTCGTGAAGGGGTGTTGCGACGATGGCGTCGTGGAAGAGGGGCAGTTGGATGCGGCCGATCGGTTGCGAGAACTGCATGACGCCTCCTGTTAGCGGCGAATGACGCCGACGCTCAAGCCTTCGATCACCAGTTCCTGCTCGTGCAGGTCGACTTCGATCGGAGAGAATTCGGGGTTTTCGGCGATCAGCCACACCTTGTCGCCTTCGCGTTTGAAGCGCTTGACCGTCACTTCATCGCCCAGTCGTGCTACCACCACCTGGCCGTTGCGGGCCTCGCGAGTGGAGTGGACGGCCAGGAGGTCGCCATCGAAGATTCCGATGTCCTTCATGCTCATGCCGCGTACGCGCAGCAAATAGTCGGCCTTGGGGTGGAAGAAGTCGGGGTTGATGCGGCAGGATTCCTCGATGTTCTGCTGGGCAAGGATAGGTGCACCTGCAGCGACTCGGCCGATCACGGGCAGTCCACCTTCCTCGGCTGCCGGCTCGAATCCGGGGATGCGGATGCCGCGGGAAGCGCCCGGGGTCATCTCGATGGCGCCCTTGCGTGCCAGGGCCTTGAGGTGTTCCTCAGCGGCGTTGGGCGACTTGAAGCCGAGCTCCTGAGCAATTTCCGCCCGGGTCGGCGGATAACCGTTGTCTTCCAGGCAGCGCTTGATGAACGCGAGGATCTCGGCTTGGCGGGGCGTCAGTTTCAGCATGTCGGGCTCTGTCTTTTTATACAGTGACTGGTGTTTTATACAGTGCCTCGAGTGGGCCTACAAGTATTTTCTGAAGACCCGGCCTGCCATTCGGCGGTGTGCCGGATGAGGTTTCGCCCCGGCTGCGTAAGATGTCCTCCGGCGTGACCCATGCGTCAGAAGGTGGTGAGTGCGACTTGACAAAGGCAGGGTCTGAAACGTATGTTTCAAACAAGTGTTTGTCAGGTGGGGGAACCATGGCTCAGTCGGAAACCGTCGAACGCATCCTCGATGCAGCGGAACAGTTGTTCGCGGAGAAAGGCTTCGCCGAAACCTCCTTGCGTCTGATCACCAGCAAGGCCGGGGTCAACCTGGCGGCGGTGAATTATCACTTCGGTTCGAAGAAGGCCCTGATCCAGGCGGTCTTCTCGCGCTTCCTCGGGCCGTTCTGCCAGAGCCTGGAGCGTGAGCTCGACAAGCGCCAAGGCAAGTCTGAAACGCCGCCCTCTCTGGAGGAGCTGCTGGTGATGCTCGTGGAGCAGGCGCTGGCGGTAAAGCCTCGCAGTGGCAACGACCTTTCCATATTCATGCGCTTGCTCGGGCTTGCCTTCAGTCAGAGCCAGGGTCACCTGCGCAAGTACCTCGAAGAGGTGTATGGCAAGGTGTTCCGTCGCTACATGCTGCTGGTCAACGAGGCGGCGCCCCGGTTGCCGCCTCTTGAGATCTTCTGGCGTGTCCACTTCATGCTGGGGGCTGCGGCGTTCAGCATGTCCGGCATCAAGGCGCTGCGGGCCATGGCCGAGACCGACTTCGGTGTGAATACCTCCATCGAACAGGTCATGCGCCTGATGGTCCCGTTCCTCGCGGCAGGCATGCGCGCAGAAACGGGCCTGGCCGACGAGGCCCTGTCCAAGGCCGTACTGAAGCCCAGGGCAAAGCCCGCTCCTGCAGCCGGCAAGGCCTGAAGCCGGTGGGCGAGGGCGGCGGGATCAGCTAAGCTAGCCGCCCATGTCCGACCTCGATCTACTCCATATCTCCATTGCTGATCAGCGCCTCTACGGCTTCGCTGCTGGACGCCTGCTGGTCAGTTATCCCGTGTCGACCGCCCTCAATGGCCCCGGTGAACTCAGTGGTTCCAACTGCACACCCCGTGGTCTCCACGAAGTGCGGGCCAGGATTGGTGCCGATCTTCCCTTGAACGCCGTTTTGCGCGGGCGTCGCTGGACCGGTGAGGTCTGGTCCGAGGCGCTGCACGAACAGTTCCCCGGGCGTGACTGGATCCTCTCTCGCATCCTCTGGCTGAGTGGACGGGAGCCCGGCTTCAACCGCCTGGGCAAGGTCGACAGCATGCGCCGCTACATCTATATCCACGGCACGCCGGATACCGAGCCCATGGGCGTCCCGCGCTCCCACGGCTGCGTGCGCATGCGCAACGCCGACCTGCTGGAACTCTTTCCCCGCGTACCCGTCCACTGTGCGGTGCGCATCGATGAAGCGCCCAAGCCCGAGTGGGCGGCGCCCAACCCCTGACAAGGAACCCCATGCAAGGCTCCCTGATGCTGGACATCGGCGGCACCTGGCTGACTGCCGAAGACCGCCACATCCTGCGCCAGCCCGAAGTGGCCGGCCTGATCCTGTTCGCCCGCAATATCGAGGACCCGCGCCAGGTGCGTGACCTGTGTGCTGCGATCCGCGCCGTACGTCCCGACCTCATCCTCGCCGTCGACCAGGAAGGCGGCCGGGTGCAGCGCCTGCGTCGCGGCTTCGTGCGCCTGCCGGCGATGCGCGCCCTGGCCGATACGCCCAACGCCGAGGCCCTGGCCGAGCAATGCGGTTGGCTGATGGCGACCGAAGTGCTGGCCGCCGGCCTGGACCTCAGCTTCGCCCCGGTGCTGGACCTGGATCACCAGCGCAGCGCCGTGGTGGGCAGCCGTGCCTTCGAGGGCGATCCTCAGCGCGCCACTGACCTGGCCGGTGCCTTCATCAAAGGCCTGCGTGCTGCAGGCATGGCGGCCACTGGCAAGCACTTCCCCGGTCACGGCTGGGCGGAAGCCGACTCCCACGTCGCCATCCCCACGGATGAGCGCAGCCTGGAGCAGATCCGTGCGGCCGACCTTGTGCCCTTCACCCGCCTGGCGTCCGAGCTGGACGGCATGATGCCCGCCCACGTCATCTATCCCCAGGTCGATGCTCAGCCCGCCGGTTTCTCGCGTCGCTGGCTGCAGGACATCCTGCGCGGAGAGCTGAAGTTCACCGGGGTGATCTTCAGCGACGACCTCTCCATGGCCGGTGCCCATGTGGTGGGTGACGCCGCCGAGCGCATCGAGGCCGCGCTGAACGCAGGCTGCGACATGGGCCTGGTGTGCAACGACCGCGCTGCCGCCGAGCTGGCCCTGTCGCGTCTGCAGCGCCTGGGCGTGACCCCGTCCCCGCAACTGGCCCGCATGCGCCGTCGTGCCTTCCCGGGCACCGAATACTGTCAAGACCCGCGCTGGCAGGCCGCTGTGGGTGCCCTGCGCGAAGCCCAGCTGATCGACTGAAGGAAGCGACATGACCGTTTACGCGATTATCGGTGGTACCGGCCTGACCCAACTGGACGGCCTCAGCATGAAGGCCCTGCTCAACCCCGAGACACCCTACGGCGCGCCGTCCGCAGGGATCGTGCAGGGCGAGTACGCCGGTCGTGAGGTGCTCTTCCTCGCCCGTCACGGCCACCCGCACCGCATTCCGCCGCACCAGGTCAACTACCGCGCCAACCTCTGGGCGCTGAAGCATGCCGGGGCCGAGGCGGTCATCGCCGTCAATGCCGTTGGCGGCATCACCGCCGGGATGGGCACCGGGCAACTGGTGGTGCCGCATCAGGTGATCGACTACACCCAGGGGCGCATCGGCACCTTCTTCGAGGGCGAGCTGGACCACGTCACCCACATCGACTTCAGCCACCCCTACGACGAACCGCTGCGGCAGAAGCTGCTCGATGCCCTGCGTCGCGCCGGCCACGCCCACAGCGATTACGGCGTCTATGGCTGCACCCAGGGCCCGCGCCTGGAGACGGTCGCCGAGATCGCCCGCATGGAGCGCGATGGCTGCGACATCGTCGGCATGACCGGCATGCCCGAAGCCGCCCTCGCGCGCGAGCTGAACCTGCCCTATGCCGCCCTCTCCCTGGTGGTCAATCCGGCAGCCGGCAAGTCCACCAGCATCATCACCATGGCCGAGATCGAGGCCGCGCTCGCGGCGGGTATCGGCAAGGTGCGCGAAACCCTGTCCATCCTGCTGAAGGCGTGACCGGTGCCTGGCCCGGGCGGTAGCCCGGGTCAGGCGTGGGGGAGGGGCGCGAACAGCGCGTCGATGTCTTCCTCGCGCAGGTGCCAGTCGCTGCCGGCCGGCGCGCTCAGCACGCTTTGCGCCAGGTCGGCCTTGCGCTGCTGCAACTGCTGGATCTTCTCTTCCACCGTGCCCCGGGCGATCAGCTTGTAGACGAACACCGGCTTGTCCTGGCCAATGCGGTAGGCGCGGTCGGTGGCCTGGCGTTCGGCTGCCGGATTCCACCAGGGGTCGAAGTGGATCACCGTGTCGGCCTGGGTCAGGTTCAGCCCGGTGCCACCGGCCTTGAGGCTGATGAGGAACAGCGGCACCTCGCCGGCCTGGAAGCGCTCCACCGGCGTGCGCCGGTCGCGGGTCTCGCCGGTCAGCAGCAGGTAGTCGATCTGGCGCGTCTGCAATTCGCCCTCGATCAGCTCCAGCATGCTGGTGAACTGGGAGAACAGCAGCACTCGCCGGCCTTCCATGAACAGCTCCTCGAGCATCTCCATCAGGCTGTCCAGCTTGCCCGAGGTGCTGCCGCGTACCTCACGCTCCGGTTCCACCAGACGCAGGTCGCAGCAGGTCTGGCGCAGCTTGAGCAGGGCTTCGAGGATCACCATCTGGCTGCGGGCCATGCCCTTGTGCTCGATTTCCGAACGCACCTTCTGGTCCATCGCCAGGCGCACGGTCTCATAGAGGTCGCGCTGGGCCTCGCTCAGTTCCACCCAGTGGATCATCTCGGTCTTGGCCGGCAGTTCGGTCGCCACCGACTCCTTGGTGCGCCGCAGCATGAAGGGGCGGATGCGACCGTTCAGGTGGGCCAGGCGTTCGTTGTCGGCGTGCTTCTCGATGGGGGTGCGGTAGTCGCGGGCGAACTGCTTGGCATCGCCCAGCCAGCCGGGCATCAGGAAGTGGAACAGCGACCACAGTTCGCCCAGGTGGTTTTCCAGCGGCGTGCCCGACAGGCACAGGCGCTGGCGGGCCTGCAGCTGGCGCACGGCCTGGGCGGCCTTGCTGGTGGCGGTCTTGATGTTCTGCGCCTCGTCCAGTACCAGCAGGTGCAGCGGCTGCTCCTTCCATTGCGGCAGGTCGCGGGGCAGCAGGGCGTAGGTGGTGAGCAGCAGGTCGTGGTCGGCCAGGTGCTCGAAGTCCTTGTGCCGGTTGGGGCCATGCAGCGCCAGGACCTTCAGGTCCGGGGCGAAGCGCGCGGCCTCGTCCTGCCAGTTCGGCACCAGGCTGGTGGGCATCACCACCAGGGCGGGACGGTCCAGCCGGCCGGCCTCCTTCTCGGTGAGGATGTGCGCCAGGGTCTGCAGGGTCTTGCCCAAGCCCATGTCGTCGCCCAGCACGCCGCCGGCGTCCAGCTCACGCAGGGTCTGCAGCCAGGCCAGGCCCTGGAGCTGGTAGGCGCGTAGCTCGGCCTTCAGTCCCTTGGGCGTGGGGTGGCTGCCATGACGGCTGTCCCGCAGGCGTTCGGCGAAGGTGCGCAGGCGTTCGCCGCCTCGCCAGGCCAGGCCGAGGGACTCCAGTTGGTCGAGCCGTGCAGCGTCCGGCAGTCCGAGCCGCAGGCTGCGGCCCTCGCCGCGATCCCGCAGGAACAGCTCGCCCAGCGTGCCGAGCAGGGGCTTGAGGCGGCCGTAGGGGAGGGCGACCTGCAGGGGCCGCCCGGTCTCGCTGCTCAGCGTATCGAGCTGGAGGCGCAACTGGTCGTCGTCCTTGCGTCGCTGCAGGACCTTGGCGCTGAGCAGCTTGGGGTTGTCCCGGATCAGCTTGAGCAACACCGGCAGCAGGCTGATGCGCTGCCCTTCCACGAGGATGCCCAGCTCCAGGTCGAACCACTGCTGGCCCGGTTGCTCGTCCACCTCGGCATACCAGCCATCCACCGGGGTGAGGTCGAAGTGGAAACCGGGGCGGATCTCGATCAGCCAGCCCTCGTCGCGCAACTGCGGCAGCTGCAGCTGGACGAAGCGCTGCCAGGCCTCGTCGTCGGGCAGCTCGAACAGTTCCAGCAGGTCCCCCGGCAGGGCTTGGCTCTGCCGCAGGGACTCCTTGAAGCCCAGTTGTCGCAGGCGCTCGCGCAGCGTTTCCTCGGCCTGGGGATTGCGCTGCATGGCCACCAGCTCGCCATCCTGCCGGCGCCTGACCGGGTTGGCGCGGGTGTTCTTGCCGTGGACCAGCGCCCCTGCATAGTCGAAGGCCAGCCCGGCGCGGTGCTGCTGGTTGCCCACCATCCGGCCGCTGCGCAGGTCATAGAGGCTCTGGGCCAGGCTGCCCAGGGCCAGGTGCGGACGTGGCGGGATGTCTTTCAGCAACCGGGGTGCGCGCGCCGGTGCCGGGGTGACGGGCTCCGGCCGTGCGGCCGGTGGGCCATCGGACAGCAGCTGGAGGATGGCGGCGACGCAGTGCTTGCAGTTCAGGCCGACCGGGCAGGTGCAACGACCGATCACCCCGAGCCCATGGGGCGCGAGGCGGATCGTCTGCAGGTAGGGCGTCTCGGCGGAGCCTGCGCAGCTGGCCAGCAGCTGCGTCTCGTCCATGGCCCGCAGGCGCGCTTTCCGCTGTTGGGCGTAGCGGGCGCCGCGGTCGAGCGCGCCCTGGTCGAAGTCCTGGCGCCAGTCTTCCTGGCGCAGGTGTTCGAGCAGGGTGGGCATGGGTCAGAGCGGGTTGACGCGAATCAGGATGCCCAGGCTGGAGTGGTCGAGGTAGGTCAGCTCGCCGCTCTTCAGGCGGGTGCCCTGCTTGATGCGTTCACTGCCGCTGAGCAGGCCGCTGGCGTCGAAGCGGTTGACCCAGAAGTCGACGGACACGTCGGTGAAGCGCCCCTGGCTCAGCTCCACGGTGCCTTCTACCGGGAAGTGGCCGAGCTGGCCGTCGCCGGTGGTGACCGCCACCTTGCTCGGGGTGGCGCCAATGCTCTGGGACCAGGCCTTGTGCAGCAGCACCTGGTAGCCGGCGCCCGGGTTGAGGCGGGCGGCTTCGTTGTTCAGGTTGGTGGCGCGCTCGCCGACGCTGGACAGGGTCTGGCTGCCGTTGGCCCAGTCATCCGGGGCGTTCTGGCTGGCCGGGACCGGCTCGCCGGCCTGGCGGAAGAGGATCATCTCCACCTGGTAGAGCCCGTCGGCGAAGGCGCTGGGGGCCACCAGGGCGAGCAGCAGGGTGATGAAACGGAACGCACGCATGGATCAGTCCTTTAAGCGGATTGCGGAACGAGGCGCTCGAACAGCGCCTCCAGTGTGTTGAAGCGTTCTTCCGGTCGCTCCATCGGGACCAGGAAGCGGAACTGGGTGGCGCCTTCGAACTTGTAGCGCTTGGGCTGGCCCTGGATCAGCTTGATCAGCACCAGCGGGTCGACGCAGGTGTCGGCGGCGAATTCTATCCGACCACCTTGGGGGCCGGCGTCGACTTTCTTGATGCCGAGCTTCTCCGCCTGCAGCTTGAGCAGGGTGAGGCGCACCAGGTTCTTGGTGGGCTCGGGGAGCAGGCCGAAGCGGTCGATCATTTCCACCTGCAGCTCCTTCAGGCCGTCCTCGTCGGCGGCCGAGGCGATGCGCTTGTAGAGGATCAGCCGTGCGTGTACGTCGGGCAGGTAGTCCTCGGGAATCAGTGCCGGCACCCGTAGGTTGATTTCCGGCCCGCCACCCAGGGGCTGCTCCAGGTTGGGCTGCTCGCCCTTCTGGATGGATTTGACCGCGCGTTCGAGCATTTCCATGTACAGGGTGAAGCCCACGGCCTGGATCTGCCCGCTCTGGCCCTCGCCCAGCAGTTCGCCGGCGCCGCGGATCTCCAGGTCATGGGTGGCCAGCACGAAGCCGGCCCCCAGGTCCTGGGCGTTGGCGATGGCTTCCAGGCGCTTCTGGGCGTCCTCGGTCATCTGCTTGCGCGGTGGCGTCAGCAGGTAGGCGTAGGCCTGGTGGTGGCTGCGGCCGACGCGGCCACGCAGCTGGTGCAACTGGGCCAGGCCGAACTTGTCGGCGCGCTCGATGATGATGGTGTTGGCGCTGGGCACGTCGATGCCGGTCTCGATGATGGTGGAGGCCACCAGCACGTTGAAGCGCTTGTGGTAGAAGTCGCTCATCACCTGTTCGAGCTCGCGCTCGTGCATCTGCCCGTGGCCGATGCCGATACGGGCCTCGGGCACCAGTTCGGCGAGGTCGGCGGCGCACTTCTCGATGGTCTTGACCTCGTTGTGCAGGTAGTAGACCTGCCCGCCCCGCAGCAGCTCGCGCAGCAGGGCCTCCTTGATCACCGTGTTCTGCTGCTCCATCACGAAGGTACGCACCGACAGGCGGCGCGCCGGCGGGGTGGCGATGATCGACAGGTCGCGCATGCCGGCCACGGCCATGTTCAGGGTGCGCGGGATCGGCGTGGCGGTGAGGGTGAGGATGTCCACCTCGCTGCGCAGGGCCTTGAGCTGCTCCTTCTGGCGCACGCCGAAGCGGTGTTCCTCGTCGATGATCACCAGGCCCAGCTGCTTGAAGCGGATGTCGCCCTGCAGCAGGCGGTGGGTGCCGATGACGATGTCGACCTTGCCTTCGGCCAGTTCGTTGGCGGCGCCTTCCACTTCCTTGGCGGTCTTGAAGCGGCTCATCACCTCCACGCGCACCGGCCAGTCGGCGAAGCGGTCGCGGAAGCTGTTGTAGTGCTGCTGGGCGAGGAGGGTGGTGGGCACCAGCACCGCCACCTGCTTGCCGCTGTGCACGGCGACGAAGGCCGCGCGCATGGCCACTTCGGTCTTGCCGAAGCCGACGTCGCCGCAGACCAGGCGGTCCATCGGCTTGGGCGCCAGCATGTCGGCGACCACGGCCTCGATGGCGGCCTGCTGGTCCGGGGTTTCCTCGAAGGGGAAGCCGGCGGAGAAGGTGGCGTAGTCGGCCAGCGGGTCCTTGAAGGCATAGCCCTTTCGCGCGGCGCGGCGGGCGTAGATGTCCAGCAGTTCGGCGGCGACGTCGCGCACCTGTTCGGCGGCCTTGCGCTTGGCTTTCTGCCAGGTTTCCGAGCCCAGGCGGTGCAGCGGTGCCAGGGCGTCATCGGTGCCGGTGTAGCGGGCGATCAGGTGCAGGCTGGCGACCGGTACGTAGAGCTTGGCTTCCTCGGCGTACTGCAGGGCGAGGAATTCGGCGGCCTGGCCTTCGATCTCCAGGGTGATCAGGCCGAGGTAGCGGCCCACGCCGTGGTCGATGTGCACCACTGGCGCGCCTTCGCGCAGCTCGGCGAGGTTCTTGATGACGTTGTCGCCACCGTCGCTGCGGCGTTCTCGGCGACGGCGCTGCATGACGCGCTGGCCGAACAGCGGGCTTTCGGCGACCAGCGCCAGGGCTGGTTCGTCCAGCAGCAGGCCCTCGTCCAGCGGGGCGATGGTGATGGCCAGGCGCTCGCTGCTGGCGACGAACTCCGGCCAGCCGGCGACTTCCTGCGGGCGCAGCTTGAGCCGGGCGAGCAGTTCCAGCAGCACTTCGCGGCGGCCGGCCGATTCGGCGCTGAACAGCACGCGGCCGGGGAACTCCTCCAGGAAGCGGCGCAGGGCCGCCAGCGGCTCGCTGGCCTTGCCTTCGATGGCGAGGTCGGGCAGGGCGCGGGTGGGGAAGCGCTCGCGGCCCACGCCGGGCGCCAGGTCGCTGGGGTCGGCCACTACACGGGGTGAGGCCTTCAGCCGGGCGAAGCAGTCCTCCACCGGCAGGAAGAGTTCGGCCGGCGGCACCAGCGGGCGCTCGGGGTCGACGCGGCGCTCTTCATAGCGGCTGCGCACGTCGCTCCAGAACTGCTCGGCGGCCTGTTCGATGCCGGGCAGGGAGAACACCTGGGTGTTGCCGGGCAGATAGTCGAAGAGCGTCTCGGTCTCCTCGAAGAACAGCGGCAGGTAGTACTCGATGCCGGCCGGGGTGATGCCGCTGGCCAGGTCCTGGTAGATCGGGCAGCGGCGGAAGTCGACGTCGAAGCGCTCGCGGAAGCGGCCGCGGAAGTCGGTGACCGCCTTCTTGTCCAGCGGGAACTCGCGGGCCGGCAGCAGGCGGATCGACTCCACCTTGTCCACCGAGCGCTGGGTTTCCGGGTCGAAGGTGCGCAGGGTCTCGATCTCGTCATCGAACAGGTCGATGCGGTAGGGCAGGTCGCTGCCCATGGGGAACAGGTCGATCAGCGCGCCGCGCACGGCGAACTCGCCGTGCTCGTAGACCGTTTCCACGCAGCGGTAGCCGGCCCCTTCCAGGCGCAGGCGCATCTGCTCCACGTCCAGCTTCTGGCCCACGTCCAGCACCAGGCTCGAGCCCAGCAGGAAACGCCGGGGCGGCAGGCGGTGCAGGGCGGTGGTGATCGGCACCACCAGCACGCCATGGTCCAGTTCCGGCAGGCGATAGAGGCTGGCCACCCGCTGGGAAATGATGTCCTGGTGGGGGGAGAACAGGTCGTAGGGCAGCGTTTCCCAGTCCGGGAAGTGCAGCACCGGCAGGTCCGGGGCGAAGAAGCCCAGCTCCTGCTCCAGGCGTTCGGCGCTCTGGCTGTCGGCAGTCAGCAACAGGGTGAAGCGTCGGGCAGCGCTCGCCGCTTCGGCGATGGCCAGGCCGAGGGCCGCACCGTTGAGGTTGCCCCACTGCTGCTTGCCGCTGGCGGTGGGTAGGGTCGGGAGACGCAGGACGGAGGCGGGCAAAAGGGGGCTCCGGTCGGAATTCGAACCGGGCGATTGTAACTATCCCGACCGTTGGATGTCAGTCTTGCGACGGCTGCAGATTGCCGGCGCTTGCGCGCGTCGTCATAATGTAGCCCCTTTTTTCATCCCCTACATGTGGAAGGTACTGCCCGTGACTCAGAAGCCCGACCAGTGTCTCGGTGAATGGATCGATCGTGAAGCCCTCGCGGAAGCGATGATTCCGCTGATCGGCCAGCTCTATCGCAACAACAACGTGGTCACCTCGATCTATGGTCGCGGCCTGATCAACCGTTCCGTGATCGACATCCTCAAAGCCCACCGTTTCGCCCGCCACCGCCAGGCCGACGAAGCCGAGCTGTCGGTCCACGACACCTTCCCGATCCTGAAGGCCATGAGCGAGCTCAAGCTGGGCGCCGCTTCCGTCGACCTGGGCAAGATGGTCGCCAAGTTCAAGGCCGAGGGTGCCGGTCGCAGCCTCGAGCAGTTCACCAAGGACGAGCTGGCCGAGCTGGTCGGCAAGCAGAACGGCGCTGCCCGTGAAGGCACCGACGTCGTTCTCTACGGCTTCGGCCGCATCGGCCGCCTGCTGGCGCGTATCCTCATCGAGAAGACCGGTGGCGGCGACGGCCTGCGCCTGCGCGCCATCGTCGTCCGCAAGGGCGCCGAGAACGACCTGGTCAAGCGCGCCAGCCTGCTGCGTCGCGACTCCGTGCACGGTCCGTTCGACGGCACCATCGTCATCGACGAGGAGAACAACACCCTCACCGCCAACGGCAACCTGATCCAGGTGATCTACTCCAACGATCCCGCCTCGGTCGACTACACCGCCTACGGCATCAAGAACGCCCTGCTGGTGGACAACACCGGCAAATGGCGTGACGCCGAGGGTCTGAGCCAGCACCTGAAGTGCCCGGGCATCGACCGCGTGGTCCTCACCGCTCCCGGCAAGGGCGCGCTGAAGAACATCGTCCACGGCATCAACCACGGCGAAATCACCGCCGACGACAAGATCATCTCCGCTGCCTCCTGCACCACCAACGCCATCGTGCCGGTGCTCAAGGCCGTGAATGACAAGTTCGGCATCGCCAACGGCCACGTCGAGACCGTTCACTCGTACACCAACGACCAGAACCTGATCGACAACTTCCACAAGGGCAGCCGCCGTGGCCGCAGCGCCGCGCTGAACATGGTGATCACCGAGACCGGTGCCGCCACCGCAGCCGCCAAGGCCCTGCCGGTGCTGAAAGGCAAGCTGACCGGCAACGCCATCCGCGTGCCGACCCCGAACGTCTCCATGGCCATCCTCAACCTGAACCTGGAGAAGGCCACCACCCGCGACGAGATCAACGAGTACCTGCGCCAGATGGCCATGCACTCCGACCTGCACAAGCAGATCGACTACGTCTCCTCCCAGGAAGTGGTGTCCACCGACTTCGTCGGCTCCCGCCATGCCGGTGTGGTCGATGCCGAAGCCACCATCTGCAACGACAACCGTGTCGTCCTCTACGTCTGGTACGACAACGAGTTCGGCTACAGCTGCCAGGTGGTCCGCGTGATGGAAGACATGGCTGGGGTCAACCCGCCGGCCTTCCCGCGCTAAGTCGCTGGTCCGTGAAAACGGGAGCTCTCGGGCTCCCGTTTTTCATTTTTCCGGCTGTAATCGCTAGACCCCTCCCTTCTTTTCGGAACTCCTGATGGACGGACAACAGCAGCACGCCGGCTCGCTCAAGCGCGGGCTGGAAAACCGCCATATCCAGTTGATCGCCCTGGGTGGCGCCATCGGCACCGGCCTGTTCCTCGGCTCCGCCGGGGTGCTCAAGTCCGCCGGGCCGTCGATGATCCTCGGCTACGCCATCGCCGGCTTCATCGCCTTCCTGATCATGCGCCAGTTGGGCGAGATGATCGTCGAGGAGCCCGTGGCCGGCTCCTTCAGTCACTTCGCCCACAAGTACTGGGGCGGCTACGCGGGCTTCCTGGCCGGCTGGAACTACTGGGTGCTCTACGTCCTGGTGGGCATGGCCGAGCTGACCGCCGTGGGCAAGTACATCCAGTTCTGGTGGCCCGACGTGCCCACCTGGGTGACGGCAGCGGTGTTCTTCGTGCTGATCAACGTGATCAACCTGGCCAACGTGCGGGTCTTTGGGGAGACGGAATTCTGGTTCGCCCTGATCAAGGTGGTGGCGATCATCGGCATGATCATCCTCGGCCTCTACCTGCTGGTCTCCGGCACCGGCGGCGAGCAGGCCGCGGTGAGCAACCTCTGGAGTCACGGCGGGTTCTTCCCCAATGGCCTGGAAGGGCTGGTGATGGTCCTGGCGATCATCATGTTCTCCTTCGGTGGCCTGGAGCTGGTGGGCATCACCGCCGCCGAGGCCAGCGAGCCGAAGAAGGTGATCCCCAAGGCGATCAACCAGGTCATCTACCGCATCCTGATCTTCTACATCGGCGCCCTCAGCGTGCTGCTGATGCTGTATCCCTGGGACAAGCTGCTGGAAACCCTCAATGCCGCCGGCGACCCCTACAGCGGCAGCCCCTTCGTGCAGATCTTCTCGCTGATCGGCAGTGACACCGCCGCCCACCTGCTGAACTTCGTGGTGCTGACCGCCGCGCTGTCGGTCTACAACAGTGGCGTGTACTGCAACAGTCGCATGCTCTACGGCCTGGCCGAGCAGGGCGATGCGCCGAAGGCGTTGCTCAAGGTCAACCGCCGTGGCGTGCCGGTGCTGGCCATTGGCGTGTCCGCGCTGATCACCCTGCTCTGCGTATTGGTGAACTACCTGGCGCCCAAGCAGGCGCTGGAGCTGCTGATGGCGCTGGTGGTGGCGGCCCTGGTGATCAACTGGGCGATGATCAGCCTGTCGCACCTGATGTTCCGCAAGTCGCTGCAGCGCCAGGGCATCGAGCCGTTCTTCAAGTCGCTCTGGTACCCCTTCAGCAACTACCTGTGCCTGGCCTTCGTGGCGCTCATCCTGGGCGTGATGCTGCTGATCCCGGGCATCAACGTGTCGGTCTACGCCATTCCGTTCTGGCTCGCATTTATTGCGGTTTGTTACTGGATCAGGCGCTCCACCGGGGCGCGCCGGTAGAACCTGAAACGGGGGCCTAGGCCCCCGTTTTTCATGGCGTGGCGGGCGGTGACCATTCGTCCGCACGCTGACTTCCAGTTGCCCGAGTCGCTCTAACAGTCGGAAATTTCAGGACTTTCAGTGGCCGCTTGGGAAGTCGCCTCTTTATAATGCGCGGTTTTCGTCCCGAGGCTCTGCCGCGTGCCGGCATATGTGCCGGTGCCTGCCTGGCGTTTGGCGGCTACTGTTCGACACCGGGACGAAACCCTTCTCAAGGTTCAGGCGAGAGACATGACAAGAATCAGACGGGGGTTGGACCTGCCCATCGCAGGCCAGCCTGAGCAGCGCATCGAGGCTGCACGCGCCGTGCGTAGCGTGGCCGTGATCGGCTTCGACTACCACGGCATGAAGCCCACCATGCAGGTGCAGGTCGGGGACCGGGTGAAGCTGGGCCAGGCCCTGTTCGCCGACAAGAAGAACCCCGGCGTGCTCTTCACCGCCCCGGCGGCGGGCGTGGTTTCGGCCATCCACCGCGGCGAGCAGCGTGTGCTGCAGTCGGTGGTGATCGATGTGGACGGCGACGACGAAGTCGTCTTCGACACCTGCCCGGACAATGCCCTGGATGCCCTCGATCCCCAGGCCGTGCGGGACAACCTGCAGCGCTCGGGCCTCTGGACCGCACTGCGTACGCGCCCGTTCAGCCGGGTGCCGGCCGTCGATGCCGTTCCCAGCTCGATCTTCGTGACCGCCCTCGATACTCACCCGCTGGCCGCCGACCCGCAGCCGATCATCGCTGCCCACGCCGCCGACTTCGAACGCGGCCTCAAGGTGCTGGCGCGCCTGGGCCGGGTGTTCCTGTGCAAGGCCGACGGGGCCAGCCTGCCGGGTGAGCAGTTGACCGGCGTGCGCGCCGAGGCCTTCTCCGGTCCGCATCCGGCGGGGCTTCCGGGTACCCACATCCACTTCCTCGACCCGGTCAGCGCCACCAAGAGCGTCTGGCACATCGGCTACCAGGACGTGATCGCCGTCGGCAAGCTGTTCGCCACCGGCCGCCTGTGGGTCGAGCGCGTCGTGGCCCTGGCCGGCCCGGTGGTGGAGAAGCCGCGTCTGCTGGCCACCCGCCTGGGTGCGAGCCTCGATGAGCTGACCGCCGGCGAACTCAAGCCCGGCGTCAACCGCGTGGTGTCCGGCTCCCTGCTGGGCGGGCGCACCTCCCGTGGCGCCTGCGCCTACCTGGGGCGCTACCACCTGCAGGTGTCCTGCCTGGCCGAAGGCAATGACCGCGAGCTGCTGCACTACCTGCGCGCCGGGGTGAACAAGCACTCGGTGCTGAACATCTTCGTCTCCAAGCTGATGGCGGCCCGTCGGTTCGCCTTCAGCACCAGCACCAACGGCAGCCCGCGCGCCATGGTGCCGGTGGGCAACTACGAGGCGGTGATGCCGCTGGACATCCTGCCCACCCAGTTGCTGCGCTACCTCATCGTCGGCGACACCGAGATGGCCCAGAAGCTGGGCTGCCTGGAGCTGGACGAGGAAGACCTGGCGCTGTGCAGCTACGTCTGCGCCGGCAAGTACGAATACGGCCCCATCCTGCGGGACAACCTCAACCGCATCGAGAAGGAGGGCTGACATGGGCCTGCGCAAATTCCTCGACCGGATCGAGCACAACTTCGAACAGGGTGGCCGCTTCGAGAAGTGGTACGCCCTGTACGAAGCGATCGACACCTTCTTCTACCGGCCGGCCAACGTCACCCGGACCACGGCCCACGTGCGCGATGGCATCGACCTCAAGCGCATGATGATCACCGTGTGGCTCTGCACCTTCCCGGCAATGTTCTTCGGCATGTGGAACGTCGGCTACCAGGCCAACCTGGTGTTCGCCCAGAGCCCGGACCTGCTGGCCGCCCAGGACGGCTGGCGCTTCGCGCTGATCGGCAGCCTGGCCGGCTTCGACCCCAACAGCCTGTGGGACAACGTCATCCAGGGCGCCGCCTGGTTCCTGCCCATCTACGCCGTGACCTTCATCGTCGGCGGCTTCTGGGAAGTGCTGTTCGCCGCCATCCGCCGCCATGAAGTGAACGAAGGCTTCTTCGTCACCTCCGTGCTCTTCGCCCTCACCCTGCCGCCGAGCATCCCGCTGTGGCAGGTGGCCCTGGGCATCAGCTTCGGCGTGGTGCTGGGCAAGGAAGTGTTCGGCGGCACCGGCAAGAACTTCCTCAACCCCGCCCTGGTGGGCCGTGCCTTCCTGTTCTTCGCCTACCCGGCGCAGATTTCCGGTGACTCCGTGTGGACGGCGGTGGACGGCTTCGCCGGCGCCACCTCCCTGAGCCTGGGCGCTGCCGGTGGCGTGGAGAACATCCTCGGTCACGGCATCACCTGGATGGACGCCTTCCTCGGGACCATCCACGGTTCCATCGGCGAGACCAGCACCCTGGCCATCTTCATCGGCGGCGGCGTGCTGCTGCTGACCCGCATCGCCGCCTGGCGCATCGTCGCCGGCGTGATGCTGGGCATGATAGCCACCAGCACGCTGTTCAACGCCATCGGTTCCGACACCAACCCGATGTTCGCCATGCCCTGGTACTGGCACCTGGTCCTCGGCGGTTTCGCCTTCGGCATGATGTTCATGGCCACCGACCCGGTGTCCGCCTCCATGACCAACACCGGCAAGTGGCTGTTCGGCGCGCTGATCGGCCTGATGGTGGTGCTGATCCGCGTGGTCAACCCCGCCTTCCCGGAAGGCATGATGCTGGCGATCCTCTTCGCCAACCTCTGTGCACCGCTGATCGACCACTTCGTCGTCCAGGCCAACATCAAGCGGAGGCTGGCACGCCATGGCTAACCAGAAGGAATCCACGATCCGCACCCTGCTGGTGGCCCTGGTGGTCTGCCTGGTGTGCTCCATCTTCGTCGCCGGCGGGGCAGTAGCCCTCAAGCCGGTGCAGGTGGAGAACCGCGAGCTGGACAAGCAGCGCAGCATCCTCTCCATCGCCGGCCTCGGCCAGCCGGGCATGTCCGCCAGCGAAGTGAAGGCGCTCTATGCCGAGCGCATCACCGCCAAGGTGGTGGACCTCTCCAGCGGCGAGTACAGCGACGCCATCCAGGCCGCCGGCTTCGACCCGCTGAAGGCCGCCAAGGACCCGAAGCTCTCCGACGCCCTGCCGGGTGACCAGGATATCGCCTCCATCAAGCGCCGCGAGCGCTTCACCACCGTCTACCTGGTGGAGAAGGACGGCAAGCTGGACACCCTGATCCTGCCGGTGCGCGGCTACGGCCTGTGGTCGACCCTGTACGGCTTCCTCGCCCTCAAGGGCGACCTCAATACCGTGGTCGGCCTGGGCTTCTACCAGCATGGCGAGACGCCCGGCCTCGGCGGCGAGGTGGACAACCCGAAATGGAAGGCGCTGTGGAACGGCAAGAGCCTGTTCGATGAGCAGGGCCAGCTGGCCATCCAGATCATCAAGGGCAGTGTCGAGCCCGGCTCGCCCAACGCCAGCCACCAGGTCGACGGCCTGGCCGGCGCCACGCTGACCAGCAAGGGCGTCAACAACCTGCTGCATTTCTGGCTCGGCAAGAACGGCTTCGGCCCCTTCCTGGCCAAGCTGAACAACGGGGAGGCATGAACATGGCGCAACCCACGATCCGCTCGGTCCTGCTGGACCCGATCCTGCACAACAACCCCATCGGCCTGCAGATCCTCGGCATCTGCTCGGCCCTGGCGGTCACCTCCAACCTGAAGACCGCGCTGGTGATGTCCATCGCCCTGACGCTGGTGACCGGCTTCTCCAACCTGTTCATCTCGATGATCCGCAGCCAGATCCCCAGCTCGATCCGCATGATCGTGCAGATGGTGATCATCGCCTCGCTGGTCATCGTGGTCGACCAGGTGCTCAAGGCCTATGCCTTCAGCCTGTCCAAGCAGCTCTCGGTATTCGTCGGCCTGATCATCACCAACTGCATCGTGATGGGCCGCGCCGAAGCCTTCGCCATGGCCAATCCGCCCGTGCTGTCGTTCTTCGACGGCATCGGCAACGGCCTGGGCTACAGCGCCATGCTCATCGTCCTCGGCGTGATCCGCGAGCTGTTCGGCTCCGGCAAGCTGCTGGGCTACGAGATCCTCCCGGTGATCAACGACGGCGGCTGGTACCAGCCCAACGGCCTGTTGCTGCTGCCGCCCTCGGCCTTCTTCCTCATCGGCCTGATCATCTGGGCCCTGCGCAGCTGGAAGACCGAGCAGAAGGAAGCGCCGTCCTTCAAGATCGCGCCCCAGGTATCCAACAAGGAGGCCTACTGATGGAGCACTACATCAGCCTGTTCGTGAAGGCGGTGTTCGTCGAGAACATGGCCCTGGCCTTCTTTCTCGGCATGTGCACCTTCATCGCCATTTCCAAGAAGGTGGAAACCGCCATCGGCCTCGGCATCGCCGTGATCGTGGTGCAGGCCATCACCGTGCCGGCCAACAACCTGCTCTACACCCTCCTGCTCAAGGACGGCGCACTGGCCTGGGCCGGCCTGCCGGACGTGGACCTGTCGTTCCTCGGCCTGCTCAGCTACATCGGGGTGATCGCCGCCATCGTGCAGATCCTCGAGATGCTGCTCGACAAGTACGTGCCCTCGCTCTACAACGCCCTCGGCGTGTTCCTGCCGCTGATCACGGTGAACTGCGCCATAATGGCCGGCTCGCTGTTCATGGTGGAGCGCGACTACAACCTGGGTGAGAGCGTGGTCTACGGCGTCGGTTCCGGCTTCTCCTGGGCCCTGGCCATCGCGCTGCTCGCCGGCATCCGCGAGAAGCTCAAGTACAGCGATGTACCCGAGGGCCTGCAGGGCCTGGGCATCACCTTCATCACCATCGGCCTGATGTCGCTGGGCTTCATGTCCTTTTCGGGCGTCCAGCTGTAAGGAGACGACATGCCGAGTTTCGAAATCTTCCTCGCCATTGGCATGTTCACCGCCATCGTCCTCGGGCTGGTGGTGATCATCCTCGCCGCCCGCGCCAAGCTGGTGTCCAGCGGCGACGTGAACATCGTGATCAACCGCGAACGCACCATCACCGTCCCGGCCGGCGGCAAGCTGCTGCAGACCCTGGCAGCGCAGAACATCTTCCTCTCCTCGGCCTGCGGCGGCGGCGGTACCTGCGCCCAGTGCAAGTGTGTGGTGGAGAGCGGCGGTGGCGAGATGCTGCCCACCGAGGAGTCCCACTTCACCCGCCGTCAGGCGAAGGAAGGCTGGCGCCTGTCCTGCCAGACCCCGGTGAAGCAGGACATGCACATCGAGGTGCCCGAAGAGGTCTTCGGGGTGAAGAAGTGGGAATGCACGGTGGAGTCCAACCCCAACGTCGCCACCTTCATCAAGGAGCTGACCCTGCGCCTGCCGGAAGGGGAGAGCGTGGACTTCCGCGCCGGTGGCTACGTCCAGCTGGAATGCCCGCCCCACGAGGTGCACTACAAGGACTTCGACATCCAGCCCGAGTACCGGGCCGACTGGGACAAGTTCAACCTCTGGAAGTACGTTTCCAGGGTCGACGAGACCGTCATCCGCGCCTACTCCATGGCCAACTACCCGGATGAGAAGGGCATCGTGAAGTTCAACATCCGCGTGGCCTCGCCGCCGCCGGGCAAGGACGAGATCCCGCCGGGCAAGATGTCTTCCTGGGTGTTCAACCTCAAGCCGGGCGACAAGGTCACCGTGTACGGCCCCTTCGGCGAGTTCTTCGCCAAGGAGACCCAGGCCGAGATGGTCTTCATCGGTGGCGGCGCGGGCATGGCGCCCATGCGCTCGCACATCTTCGACCAGCTCAAGCGCCTGGGCTCCCAGCGCAAGATCAGCTTCTGGTACGGCGCGCGCTCCCTGCGTGAAGCCTTCTACACCGAGGAGTACGACCAGCTGGCCGCCGAGAACCCCAACTTCCAGTGGCACCTGGCGCTGTCCGATCCGCAGCCCGAGGACAACTGGACCGGCTACACCGGCTTCATCCACAACGTGCTGTTCGAGAACTACCTCAAGGACCACCCGGCCCCCGAGGACTGCGAGTTCTACATGTGCGGCCCGCCGATGATGAACGCCGCCGTGATCAAGATGCTGCTGGACCTGGGCGTCGAGCGCGAGAACATCCTGCTGGATGATTTCGGTGGTTAGACCCTTCGCCCTGCTGCTTTCGGCCAGCGTTCTCTTGGCCGGATGTGGCGACTCCCTGGAGCAGTTCGGCGGCCCGACCATGGGCAGCAGCTACTCGGTGAAGTACGTGCGCAACGCGTCCGGGCCCTCCGTGGAGCAGGCGCGGGGCGAAGTGGTGGGCATCCTCGCCGAGATCGACCGGCAGATGTCCACCTACCGCGCCGACTCCGACGTGGAGCGTTTCAACGCCTTGCCGGCGGGCAGCTGCATGGCCCTGCCGGCGCCCATGCTGGAGCTGGTGGCCTTTGGCGACAGCCTGTCCGCACAGAGCGACGGCGCCTTCGACATGACCCTGGAGCCGCTGCTCAACCTCTGGGGCTTCGGCCCGCAGTCGCGCGGGGACCAGGTGCCCAGCGCCGAGGCCATCGCCGCGGCCCGGGCCGATGTCGGCCACCAGCACCTCAAGCGCCAGGGCGACCAACTGTGCAAGGACGCTGCCGTTCAACTGGACTTCAACGCCATCGCCGCCGGCTATGCCGTGGATCGCGTCAGCGCGCGGCTGGGCGAGCTGGGCGTGACCAGTTCCCTGGTGGAGATCACCGGGGAGATGAAGGCCGTCGGCCACAAGCCCGACGGCAGCCCCTGGCGCGTGGCCATCGAGGCGCCGCGCGACGACCGCCAGGTGGCGCAGAAGATTGTTGCATTGCAGGACATGGGCATTTCCACCTCAGGCGACTATCGCAACTACTTCGAACGGGGTGGACAGCGGTATTCTCACACCCTCGATCCCACCAGCGGCGCACCCATCACCCATCACCTGGCAGCGGTCACGGTCATCGACCCGTCGGCCCTGCGTGCCGATGGACTGTCTACGCTGTTGATGGTGCTCGGTCCCGAGGCCGGCCTGGCGTTTGCCGACCGCCACGACATCGCGGCGTTCTTCGTCACCCGTGAAGGCACGGGCTTCGCCACCCGCGGCAGCCGCCGCTTCGAGCAACTGTTCCCCACGGAGGCGCACTGAACATGACCTGGCTACTGGTCTTCCTGATCATGCTGCTGGTGGTGCTGGGCATGGCCATCGGCGTGATCATGGGGCGCAAGCCCATCGCCGGTTCCTGCGGCGGCATCGCCAACCTGGGGATCGAGAAGGAATGCTCGATCTGTGGCGGCAATCGCGAAAAGTGCGAAGAGGTGAATCGCGCTGGCGATGTAGTGGACGCGGAACTCGCCTACGACGCGACCAAGCGCTAATGTGCAGCGCCATGCAGTGTGACTAAGCTGCGCGCCGAATTCGAATTGCCACGGCCGCTGGTGCCGTGGCCCTGCCGGGGGGCGCTGACGATCCCCGGTCCGTGTATGAGGAGTAAGCATGGCTGTCTACAACTACGACATCGTGGTGCTGGGTTCCGGCCCGGCGGGTGAGGGTGCGGCAATGAACGCCGCCAAGGCGGGCCGCAAGGTCGCCGTGGTGGACAGCCGCCGCGAAGTCGGCGGCAACTGCACCCACCTGGGCACCATCCCTTCCAAGGCCCTGCGTCACTCCGTCCGACAGATCATGCAGTTCAACACCAACCCGATGTTCCGCCAGATCGGCGAGCCGCGTTGGTTCTCCTTCCCCGACGTGCTCAAGAGCGCCGAGAAGGTCATCGCCAAGCAGGTGGCCTCGCGCACCGGCTACTACGCCCGCAACCGCATCGACACCTTCTTCGGCACCGGCAGCTTCCATGACGAGCAGACCATCGAAGTGGTGTGCCTGAACGGCGTGGTGGAGCGCCTGGTGGCCAAGCAGATCATCGTCGCCACCGGTTCGCGCCCCTACCGCCCGGCCGACGTCGACTTCACCCACCCGCGCATCTACGACAGCGACACCATCCTCAGCCTGACCCACACCCCGCGCCGGATCATCATCTACGGAGCCGGGGTGATCGGCAGCGAATACGCCTCCATCTTCAGTGGCCTGGGCGTACTGGTGGACCTGATCGACAACCGCGACCAGCTGCTCAGCTTCCTCGACGACGAGATCTCCGACGCCCTCAGCTACCACCTGCGCAACAACAACGTGCTCATCCGCCACAACGAGGAGTACGAGCGCATCGAAGGGGTGGACAACGGCGTGGTCCTGCACCTGAAGTCGGGCAAGAAGATCAAGGCCGACTGCCTGCTGTGGTGCAACGGCCGTACCGGCAACACCGACCGCCTGGGCCTGGAGAACATCGGCATCAAGGTCAACAGCCGTGGCCAGATCAGCGTCGACGAGCACTACCGCACCGAAGTCAGCAACGTCTACGCCGCCGGTGACGTGATCGGCTGGCCGAGCCTGGCCAGTGCCGCCGCCGACCAGGGCCGCTCCGCTGCCGGCAGCGCCGTGGAGAACGACAGCTGGCGCTTCGTCGACGACGTGCCCACCGGCATCTACACCATCCCCGAGATCAGCTCCATCGGTAAGAACGAGAAGGAGCTGACCCAGGCCAAGATCCCCTACGAAGTCGGCAAGGCCTTCTTCAAGGGCATGGCCCGCGCGCAGATCGCCGTTGAGCCCGTGGGCATGCTGAAGATCCTGTTCCACCGCGAGACCCTGGAAGTGCTCGGCGTGCACTGCTTCGGCTACCAGGCCTCGGAGATCGTCCACATCGGCCAGGCGATCATGAACCAGAAGGGTGAGGCGAATACCATCAAGTACTTCATCAACACCACCTTCAACTACCCGACCATGGCGGAAGCCTATCGGGTGGCGGCGTTCGACGGCCTCAACCGGCTTTTTTGAGCGGCACCGGCCGGGCGCCTGAACCGGCCGGGGAGGACCCTCTCGGGGATCCGGCCAACTGGCATTGGCCTAATCGCGAGAGCTTCTGATCAGGCAGCGCCCATGAAAAAACCGGCCCAGGTGGCCGGTTTTTTCGTTTCTGCCGTTCGCCGTAGGGTGGGCTTCAGCCCACCGCCTGCCCAGGCCTTACGTTCAGCACGGGGCCAGGGTATTCAACGCGGCAGCGTACTCACCGCCACGCCGGGGAAGTCGGTGATGATGCTGTCGACACCGAAGTCCGCCAGGCGGCGCATCAGGGCCGGCTCGTTCACCGTCCACACCGATACGTGCAGCCCCTGCTTCTGGGCGCGCAGCAGGCGCTCCGGGGTGCACAGGGTCCAGTTCAGCGCCAGCAGGTCGCAGCCGTGGTGGGCGGCGACCTTGAGCGGGTCGAGCCAGGCATATTCCGCCACCAGCCCACGGGAGAGTTTCGGCGTCAGCCGGTTCAGCGCGCGCAGCACCTCGCGGGAGCTGGAGGTGACCGTCACCTTGTCCATCAGCCCGTAGCGCTCGGCCAGTCCCTGGATCGCCAGCACGGTACGCGCGGCGCGCACGCGGGAGGCGCTCTTCACCTCCAGTTGCCAGTGCTCGAAGTCGCAGCGCTCGAACAGCTCGGACAGGCGCGGGATGGGGCAGGGGCTGACCCAGCCCGGGCCGCCCAGGCGCGCGTCGTACTTCACCAGCTCCTCGGCGTCATGCTCCACCACCTTGCCGCGGCGGCCGGTGGTGCGCTTGAGGGTCGGGTCGTGGATCACCATCAGCTCGCCGTCGCGGGACAGGTGCAGGTCCAGCTCGCAACGCTTGACGCCGTGGGACAGGCACTGCTGGAAGCTGGCCATGGTGTTTTCCGGGCATTCGCCCTTGGCGCCGCGATGGCCGTAGATCAGGGTCACTGGGAAACCTCGGGGTTGCGGGGTTGGTGGTGGCGGACGCTGTCGATCACGCGGCCGCTCTCGAAATAGACGGAGAACTCACGGTAGTCCCAGCGGGCGATCGGCGGCTTGCCGACCGCCGGGTGCTCCTCGTCCGGGAGGCCGAAACGTTCCAGCACGGCGCGCTGCGACTCACCGCGCGCAGGCAGCGGGCTGCCGCTGTCGCCTTGCTGGCCCAGCGGGATTTCCAGGGTGTCAGCGAGGACGGGGAGTGGCAGGGCGAGGCAGAGCAGGAGCAACAGACGCGACATGGATTCATCCTGAAGACGGGCGTTGGCGGGCCAGGCGACGGGCCTGGGCCTGTTTCTGC
Organism: Pseudomonas sp. SLBN-26; assembly: GCF_006715895.1. NCBI lineage: Bacteria > Pseudomonadati > Pseudomonadota > Gammaproteobacteria > Pseudomonadales > Pseudomonadaceae > Pseudomonas > Pseudomonas sp. SLBN-26. The sequence continues at coordinate 2,478,060 of NZ_VFOB01000001.1, read as the reverse complement.
AGGATATGCCGGGCCAGCAACTGGCGCTGTGCGTCAGTCAGCGCTTCGAATTCGGTGCCCAGTTCGTACTGGCCGTCCTCGCGCGGCTTGCAGTGGATCACCACCGCACGCAACAGCAGGCCGAGCGCCTGGGGCATCAGCACCATCTTGATCGCCAGGTGGGTGCCCTGATCGAACGGCTGTGCCGTGACGAAGCCCACGCCGCCTTCGGACAGCGTCACCTGCCGGGGCGGGCCGATGTCGCGCATCAGGCTCTGGGCCACCGCCTGGCCCAGCAGGTCGATGCGCTTGTTGATCACCTTCAGGTAGCTGGCCAGGGTACGGTCGCGCTCGGCGATGTGGCGCAACAGGTGCTGGGACTCGAAGTCCATCAGGTGCAGGTCGCTGAGCAGGTTGAACAGCGGAGACGGGTCCTGGAGGGCTTCGCCAGCCTGCGCCTGGGCACTGGAAAGCGGCATGAATTCCAGTGCGATCGTATCTTCGATACGGTAGTATTCGCGGCGGTCATCTGCGTCTTGTATCGACATGGCGAACCCATGGCTGCAGGGGTGGTCAGAGTGTAAAGCTGCTCGCCGGGCCCCGCCACAAGGACGTTCCTTTCTTCGCAAGCGAACCTTTTTCTATGTTCAGACCGCTGCCCCTGTTCATCGGCGCCCGTTACACGCGCGCCAAGCGTCGCAGTTACTTCGTCTCGTTCATCTCCCTGACTTCCATGATCGGCCTCGCCCTCGGCGTGCTGGTGATGATCCTAGTGCTGTCCGTTATGAATGGCTTCGACCGGGAGATGCGTGAACGCGTGCTGGGCATGGTGCCCCACGCCACCATCGAATCCGCCGTGCCGATCAACGACTGGCAGGCCCTCGCCGAGCAGGTCCGGCAGCAGCCGGGCGTCGCCGCCGTGGCGCCCTATATCCAGATGCAGGGCCTGCTGACCAGCAATGGCCAGGTGCAGAAGGTGCTGGTGAATGCGGTGGACCCGGACCTCGAAGGCGCCGTGTCGATCATCGGCAACTTCATGCAGCAGGGCAGTATCCAGGACCTGCGCCCGGGCGAGTTCGGCATCGTCATCGGCGACCGTGCCGCCGCCAAGCTGGGCGTGAAGATGGGTGACAAGGTCACCATCGTGCTGCCCGAGGTCTCGGTGACGCCGGCCGGGGTCTTCCCGCGCATGAAGCGCTTCACCGTGGTCGGCCTGTTCGATGTCGGCGTCGGTGAACTGGATGGTTTCCTGGCGCTGACCAACCTGCAGGACACCGCCCGCCTGCACCGCTGGAAACCCGAACAGGTGCAGGGCCTGCGGCTCAAGCTGGATGACCTGTTCCAGGCACCGCAGATCGCCTGGCAAATTGCTGGGCAGCTCAAGGGCGAGGACTTCTACGCCCGCGACTGGACCCGCACCCACGGCAACCTCTACCAGGCCATCGGCATGGAGAAGACCATGATCGGCCTGTTGCTGCTGCTGATTGTCGCCGTGGCCGCTTTCAACATCATCTCCACCCTTGTGATGGTGGTGACCGACAAGAAGGGTGACATCGCCATCCTCCGTACCCTCGGCGCCACGCCGGGGCAGATCATGGGCATCTTCATGGTCCAGGGCACGGTGATCGGCGTGGTCGGCACCGCCATCGGCTGCGTGCTGGGCGTGCTCGCCGCCCTCAACATCAGCGCCGCCATCGACGGCCTGGAGCAGCTGATCGGCCACAAATTCCTCAGTGCCGAGGTGTACTTCATCGACTACCTGCCCTCCCAGCTCAAGCTGGAGGACGTGGTCCTGGTCTGCGGCGCTGCCCTGATCCTGAGTTTCTTCGCCACCCTTTACCCGGCCTGGCGTGCCTCCCGCACCCAGCCTGCTGAGGCGCTTCGTTATGAGTGACGTGAAAGACCGCGCGGTGCTGAGCTGCCGCAACATCGCCAAGAGCTACGAGGAAGGCCCGCAGTCCGTGCAGGTGCTCAGCGGCGTCGAACTGGAGCTGAACCCCGGCGAGCGCGTGGCCATCGTCGGCAGCTCCGGCTCCGGCAAGAGCACCCTGCTGAACATGCTCGGCGGCCTCGATGTACCGACCACCGGCAGCGTCTGGCTGGCCGGCGAAGAGCTCTCCGCCCTCAACGAGCGCGCCCGTGGCCTGCTGCGCAACCGCGCCCTCGGCTTCGTCTACCAGTTCCATCACCTGCTGCCGGAGTTCACCGCCCTGGAGAATGTCTGCATGCCGCTGCTGATCGGCCGCACGCCGATCGCCGAGGCCCGCCAGCGTGCCACCGCGCTGCTGGAGCGCGTCGGCCTAGGCCACCGCCTGACGCACAAGCCGGCGGAGCTCTCCGGTGGCGAGCGCCAGCGCGTCGCCATCGCCCGGGCCTTGGTCAACAACCCGGCGCTGGTGCTGCTCGACGAGCCCACCGGCAACCTCGACCAGCACACCGCCCAGGGCATCCAGGAACTGATGCTGGAGCTTAGCCAGTCGTCGCGCACCGCCTTCCTGGTGGTCACCCACGACCCGCAACTGGCCCGGCAGATGGACCGCGTGCTGCGCCTGGAAGACGGCCGGCTGGTGGCTGCCTGACATGTTCAGACCGCTCGCCGTCTTCGTCGGGGCGCGCTACGTGCGTGCCAAGCGACGCAACCACTTCATCTCCTTCATCTCCCTGACCTCAATGATCGGGCTGGCGCTGGGCGTGCTGGCGATGATCGTGGTGCTCTCGGTGATGAACGGGTTCCAGAAGGAAATGAGCTCGCGCATCCTCGGCATGGTGCCCCACGCCACCCTGTCCGGGCCCGAGCCGCTGGCCGACTGGCGCCAGGTGGCCGAGGCCGCCTCGCGCAACCGCAACGTCACCGGCGTGGCGCCGTTCGCCGAGCTGGAGGGCATGCTTTCCTTCAAGGGGTTGATGCAGCCGGTGCAGATCAACGGCATCGACCCGGCGGAAGAGCCCAAGGTCTCCATCATCGGCCAGCACATGGTGCAGGGCTCGCTGCAGGACCTGCGCCCCGGCGAGTCCGGCATCGTCATCGGCGAGATCACCGCGCGGCGCTTCCGCCTCTCGGTGGGTGACAAGCTGACCCTGATCGTCCCCGAGCTGAGCAGCGCCCCGGGCGGCATCACCCCGCGCATGCAGCGCTTCAACGTGGTGGGCGTGTTCAAGGTCGGCGCTGAGCTGGACAGCACCCTGGCGCTGATCAACGTCGCCGACGCCTCCGAAGTGCTGCGCCTGCCGGAAGGCACCGTGCAGCGGGTGCGCATCGCCCTCAAGGACCTGTACCAGGCGCCCCAGGTGTCCGCCGAGATCGCCCGGCAACTGGGCGCGGGCTACCGGGCCGACGACTGGACCCACACCCAGGGCAGCCTGTTCAGCGCGATGAAGATGGAGAAGACCATGATCGGCCTGCTGCTGATGCTGATCGTCGCCGTCGCCGCCTTCAACATCATCGCCACGCTGATCATGGTGGTCTCCGACAAGCGCGCCGACATCGCCATCCTCCGCACCCTGGGCGCCACGCCGCGGCAGATCATGGCCGTGTTCATGGTCCAGGGCAGCGTCATCGGCAGCGTCGGCACCCTGATCGGCACCCTGCTCGGCGTGGTCACGGCGCTCAACGTCAGCACCTGGATCGCCGCCCTGGAGCGCGCCACCGGCCTGCACATCTTCAGTTCCGACGTGTACTTCGTGGCCTACCTGCCGTCCGACCTGCAGGTGGGCGATGTGGTGATGGTCTGTGGTGCGGCCTTGCTGATGAGCTTCCTCGCCACCCTCTACCCGGCCTGGCGTGCCGCCCAGACCCACCCGGCCGAGGCCCTGCGCTACGAGTGATCCCCGCCCGGATGCCGCAGACGAAAAAACGCCGCAGTGATGCGGCGTTTTCGTTTCCCGGTGTCAGGCCCCCGTGCGCTCGCGGCGGCGACGTTGCCGCTTGCGCCAGCTGTGGGCGACCCACCAGCGCCAATAAAGCATGGTGAGCACGTAGCCCAGCGCCCCCACCAGCACACCGCAGACCAGCGAGCCCAGCAGGAAGGGTTGCCACAGGGTGGACAGCTCCTGGGTGATCCACTCCCAGGTGAGCGAGTCCGGCAGCGTGCGCGGCGCCACGCCCATCAGCCAGGCGCCCATCTTGTAGGTGCAATAGAACACCGGCGGCATGGTGATAGGGTTCGTCAGCCACACCAGCCCCACCGAGATGGGCATGTTGGCTCGCACCATCACCGCCAGGCCGGCGGCCAGCAGCATCTGCATCGGGATCGGCACGAACGCCGCGAACAGCCCCATGGCCATCGCCCGCGAGACGGAATGGCGATTGAGGTGCCAGAGGTTGGGATCGTGCAGCAGCGTGCCGAGGAAACGCAGGGACTTGTGTTCCCTGATCGTGTCCGGGTTGGGCATGTAGCGTTTGAAGAGGTGGCGCGGCATCGGCGGTCTCGGCGGGCGGAAGCGCCGGTCATTATGCATAGCGATTCATGACACCGCCGGGACAGTTTGTGTCGATAAATGAACGAACCCGAGACACCCGCTCAACCATGGGCCTCGGGTTCGCATCGTCTCCAGGGAGGGTAGGGGATGCGAGGTTTCTGGCTGGCCCTGGCCGGCGGGCTGCTGGCGCTGCGCTTCCTGCCGGCGCTGCCGCCCGGTTGGGTGCTGCTGGGGCTGGCGGGCATCGGCGCGGTGCTGCTGCCCTGGCGGGCGCGAGCGCTGGGCGTCGCCCTGATCGGCTTCGCCTGGGCCTGTCACTGTGCCCAGGTCGCCCTCGACGACCGGCTCGACCCGGCGCTGGACGGCACCACCCGCTGGCTGCAGGGGCAGGTGGTCGGCCTGCCGCAGCAGGACGGCGGCGTGGTGCGCTTCGAACTGGTGCCCGCCGTCATCGAAGGGCTGCGCCTGCCCGGGCGGATGCGGGTGTCATGGTACGGCGGGCCGGAGGTGCGCAGCGGCGAGACCTGGCGACTGGCAGTCACCCTTCGCCGTCCGCGCGGTCTGGTGAACCCCCACACCTTCGACTACGAGGCCTGGCTGCTGGCCCGGCATATTGGCGCCACCGGCACGGTGAAGGCGGGCGAACGGCTCATGGCGGCCGAAGGGCCCGGCGCCTGGCGTGATGACCTGCGCCAGGCCATCCAGCAGGCCGAGGCGCGGGGGCGCAACGGCACCATCGCCGCGCTGGTCCTGGGCGACGGCTCCGGCCTCAGCAGTCGCGACTGGCGGCACCTGCAGGACACCGGCACGGTCCACCTGATGGTCATCTCCGGGCAGCACATCTCCCTGCTGGCGCTGCTGCTCTACGGCGCTGTGGCCGCCCTGGCCCGGCTCGGGCTCTGGCCAACGCGCCTGCCCTGGCTGCCCTGTGCCTGCGCGCTGGCCCTGGCCGGTGCCCTTGGCTATGGGGCGCTGGCCGGGTTCGACGTACCGGTGCAGCGCGCCTGCCTGATGACCGCCCTGGTGCTGCTCTGGCGCCTGCGTTTCCGCCGGCTCGGGGTGGTCACGCCGCTGTTGGCGGTGCTCTGCACCGTGCTGCTGGTGGACCCGCTGGCCTCCCTGCAGGCGGGCTTCTGGCTCTCCTTCGCAGCCGTGGCGCTGCTGGTGCTGGTGTTCGCCGGGCGCCTGGGCAGCCCGCCGGCCTGGCGCAGTGCGTGGCGGGCACAGTGGACCCTGAGCCTGGCGCTGACTCCGGCGCTGATGGCCCTTGCCCTGCCCATCAGCCTCAGCGGCCCCCTGGCCAACCTGGTGGCGGTGCCCTGGGTCAGCTTCGTCTCGGTGCCGCTGTCCCTGGCCGGCACGGCCCTGCACGCCGTGCCCGGCCTGGGGGAAGGCCTGCTGTGGCTGGCGGGGCTTTCCCTGGAGGGGCTCTTCCTTCTATTAGGCTGGATCGCCGAGGCGATGCCGGCCTGGCAGGCGCCTGCACTGGCGGTCTGGAGCTGGGGCCTGGTGCTGCTGGGCTGCCTGCTGCTGATCCTGCCGCCGGCGCTGCCCTTTCGCCTGCCGGGGCTGCTGTTGCTGGTGCTGCTGGTTTGGCCACCCCTGCAGCGGCCCGCGCCCGGTACGGCGGATGTCCGCGTGCTGGACGTGGGGCAGGGCCTGGCGGTGCTGGTGCTCACCGAGCACCACGCCTTGCTGTATGACACCGGCCCGCGCCAGGGCGGCTTCGACCTGGGCGAGCGGGTGGTGGTGCCGGCCCTGCGCGGGCTGGGTGTACGGCATCTGGACGAACTGCTGCTGAGCCACGCCGACAACGATCATTCCGGCGGGGCCGAGGCGGTGGTGCGCGCCCTGTCCGTGGCGCGGGTGATCAGCGGCGAGGTGGAGCGCCTGCCGCCCGGCCTCAACGCCCAGCCCTGCGAAGCCCGCCAGTGGGAGTGGGATGGCGTGCACCTGCGCACCTGGCGCTGGCCCGAAGCCCGCGACAGCAATGATCGCTCCTGCGTGCTCACCCTCGAGGCCAACGGCGAGCGCCTGCACCTGACCGGCGATCTCGGCCAGGCCGCCGAAGCCGCCTGGGTGGAGAGCGGCGAGCCTCTCGCAGCGGACTGGCTGCTGGCGCCCCACCATGGCAGCCGCAGCTCCTCCTCGGCGCGCCTGCTGCAGGCGGTGCGGCCGCGCGGGGCGCTGATCTCCCGGGGCGCGCGCAACGCCTTCGGTCATCCCCATCCCCAGGTGCTGGCGCGTTACCGTGCGCTGCCGACGGCTCTTTACGACACCGCCGAGTCCGGCGCGCTGCTGATTCGCCTGGGCACCCACGGCGAGGTGTCGGGACTGCGGAGCCAGGCACGTTTCTGGCGGGAAAAATGAGAACAGCGACGGTCGGCGGGCCGGGTGCCCTGTGCTAGAGTTGCGCGACTTTTTTCGAGGGGATTTACCACCGTGTGGGAGCTGGTCAAAGCAGGCGGCTGGATGATGCTGCCGATCATTCTGAGTTCCGTGGTCGCCACCGCCATCATCGCCGAGCGTCTCTGGACGCTGCGCAAGAACCGTGTCGCACCGCCGCAACTGCTGGGTCAGGTCTGGCGCATGGTCAAGGACAAGCAGCTCAACAGCCAGAAGCTCAAGGAGCTGCGCGCCTCCTCGCCGCTGGGTGAGGTGCTCGCCGCAGGCCTGGCCAACTCCAAGCACGGTCGCGAGATCATGAAGGAGTGCATCGAGGAGGCCGCGTCCCGCGTCATCCACGAGCTGGAGCGCTACCTCAACACCCTCGGCACCATTGCCGCCATGGGCCCGCTGCTCGGTTTGCTGGGCACCGTGTTCGGCATGATCGAGATCTTCGGCGGCTTCATGGACAACGGCATGGCCAACGCCCCGGCCCTGGCCGGCGGCATCGGCAAGGCGCTGATCACCACCGCCGCCGGCCTGATGGTCGCCATCCCCGCCGTGTTCTTCCACCGCTTCCTGCTGCGTCGTGTTGACGAGCTGGTGGTGGCCATGGAACAGGACGCCATCAAGCTGGTGGAAGTGACCCAGGGCGACCGTGAAGTGGACTTCGCAGAGGAAGGCAAAGCGTGAAGTTCCGCCGTCGGGCGGGCAACGTGGCCCGCGAGGAAGTCTTCCTCAACCTGACCTCGTTCATCGACGTCATCTTCGTGCTGCTGCTGTTCTTCGTGGTCACCACCACCTTCAGCCGCCCCAGCGAGATGAAGATCGAACTGCCCGAGGCGGTCAGCGGCACGCCCACCGAGGCCACCACCGAGAAGACCCTGGAGCTGAGCATCAGCGCCGACGGGCAATACGCCCTCAACGGCCAGGTGCTGGTGAAGAACGACCTCACCACCCTGATGAACGCCCTGGGCAAGGAATCCGGTGGTGACAACAGCCTGCCGATGATCATCAGCGCCGACGCCAAGACCACTCACCAGTCGGTGATCACCGCCATGGATGCCGCCGGCAAGCTGGGCTTCAGCAAGCTGCGCATCACCACCGTCGAGGCCCAGCCGGAGAAGCCCTGATGGCCTTCTCCGACCGCCTGCTGGAGGCCTGGTACCGGGGCCATCCCGCACTGGGCCTGCTGCGCCCGCTCGAGGCCCTCTACCGCCGCATCGCTGCCCGCCGCCGCGCCGCCTTCCTGGCCGGCGAGGGCGAGATCTACCGCGCCCCGGTCCCGGTGATGGTGGTGGGCAACATCACCGTCGGCGGCACCGGCAAGACCCCGATGATCCTCTGGCTGATCGAGCACTGCCGGCAGCGCGGCCTGCGCGTCGGGGTGGTCAGCCGGGGCTACGGCGCCGAGCCGCCGCACCTGCCCTGGCGGGTCGAGGCCGACCAGAGCGCCGCCGTCGCCGGTGACGAACCCCTGCTGATCGTCCAGCGCAGCGGCGTGCCGCTGGTGATCGACCCCGACCGTTCCCGCGCCGTCCGCGCGCTGCTGGAGGAGGGGCCCTTCGACCTCATCCTCAGCGACGACGGCCTGCAGCATTACCGCCTGGCGCGGGACATCGAACTGGTGCTGATCGACGCCGCCCGTGGCCTCGGCAATCGCCGCTGCCTGCCGGCCGGCCCCCTGCGCGAGCCCGCCGAGCGCCTGGCCAGCGTCGATGCCGTGCTCTACAACGGCGCGGACGAAGGCCCTGACGGCGCCCACGGCTTCCGCCTGCGCCCCTCGGCGCTGCTCAACCTGCGCAGCGGCGAGCGCGTCGGGCTCGAACATTTCCCCCCCGGCCAGGCCCTGCACGCGGTGGCCGGCATCGGCAACCCGCAGCGTTTCTTCACCACGCTCGAGGCGCTAAACTGGCGCCCGATTCCGCATGCCTTCGCCGATCACGCCCGCTTCGGGCCCGCCGAGCTGCAGTTCAGCCCGCCGCTGCCCCTGGTGATGACGGAGAAGGATGCGGTCAAGTGCCGGGCCTTCGCCGGCGCCGACTGGTGGTACCTGGCGGTGGACGCCGCACCATCCGCCGGCTTCGTCCGCTGGCTCGATGCGCGCCTCGCCGCACTGGCGCCGGCCCGCCCCTGAAACCCGCCCCCGAGGCGGTCACCAAGGATTCCCCCATGGACCCGAAACTGCTCGACATCCTCGCCTGCCCGCTGTGCAAGGGCCCGCTCAAGCTCGCCGACGACAAGAGCGAGCTGATCTGCAAGAACGACGCCCTGGCCTTCCCCGTGCGTGAAGGCATCCCGGTGATGCTCGAAGGCGAAGCCCGCACCCTCAACGTCGACGAACGGCTGGACAAGTGATGGGCCAGGCCTTCACCGTCGTCATCCCCGCCCGCTACGCCTCCACCCGCCTGCCCGGCAAGCCCCTGCAGGACATCGGCGGCAAGCCGATGATCCAGCACGTCTGGGAGCAGGCCCGCCGCAGCGCCGCCGAGCGCGTGGTGGTGGCCACCGATGATGCGCGCATCGTCGAGGCCTGCCAGGGCTTCGGCGCCGAGGTGGTGCTGACCCGCGTCGACCACAACTCCGGCACCGACCGCCTGGCCGAAGTGGCCATCCAGCTGGGCCTGGCCGGCGACGCCATCGTGGTCAACGTCCAGGGCGACGAGCCGCTGATCCCCCCGGCGATCATCGACCAGGTGGCCGCCAACCTGGCCGCCCACCCGGAAGCCGGCATCGCCACCCTGGCCGAGCCCATCGGCGAGGTGCAGGCCCTGTTCAACCCCAACGTGGTGAAGGTGGTGACCGACCTCAACGGCCTGGCCCTGACCTTCAGCCGCGCACCGTTGCCCTGGGCGCGGGACGCCTTCGCCCGGGACCGCGACAGCCTGCCGGCCGGCGTGCCCTACCGCCGCCACATCGGCATCTACGCCTACCGCGCCGGCTTCCTGCACGACTTCGTCGCCTGGGGCCCGTGCTGGCTGGAAGACACCGAGTGCCTGGAGCAGCTGCGTGCCCTCTGGCACGGCGTGCGCATCCACGTCGCCGATGCCCTGGAAGCCCCGGCTGCCGGGGTCGACACCGCCGAAGACCTGGAGCGGGTCCGCCGCCTGCTGGGGGCCTGATGCGCGTTCTCTTCGTCTGCCTCGGCAACATCTGCCGCTCGCCCACCGCCGAAGGCGTCCTGCGCGGCAAGCTGGAACAGGCCGGCCTGGCTGAGCGGGTGGAAGTGGATTCCGCCGGCACCGCCGGCTGGCACATCGGCAAGGCGCCGGACCCGCGCACCTGCCAGGCCGCCGCCAAGCGCGGCTACGACCTTTCCGCCCTGCGTGCGCGGCAGGTCAGTGCCGAGGACTTCCAGCGCTTCGATCTGGTCCTGGCCATGGACCACTCCAACCTGCGCGACCTCAAGGCCCTGCACGCCGGCCGGGGCAACGCCCCGGACCTGTTCCTGCGCCGCTACGGCCTGGCCATCGAGGAAGTGCCCGATCCCTACTACGGCGGGGAAGACGGCTTCGAGACCGTGCTCGACCTGGTGGAGCAGGCCTGCGACGGCCTGATCGCCGAGATCCGGGAGCGCCTGTGAGCCTGCAGCTGCACGACAACCAGCCCCTCAAGCCCTACAACACCTTCGGCGTATCGGTGCAGGCGCGCCTGTTCGCCGAGGCCCGCAACGACGACGAGGTGCGCGAAGCGCTGGCTCTGGCCGCCGAGCGCGGCCTGCCGCTGCAGGTGATCGGCGGCGGCAGCAACCTGCTGCTGACCCGTGACCTCGACGCCCTGGTGCTGCGCATGGCCAGCCGCGGCATCCGCGTGCTGGCCGAGGCCGACGGACGCGTCATCGTCGAAGCCGAAGCCGGCGAACCCTGGCACCCCTTCGTGCTCTGGACCCTCGACCAGGGCCTGGCCGGGCTGGAGAACCTCAGCCTGATCCCGGGCACGGTCGGCGCCGCGCCGATGCAGAACATCGGTGCCTACGGGGTGGAGATCAAGGACGTCTTCGTCGGCCTCACCGCCCTGGATCGCCAGAGCGGCGAGCTGCGCGAGTTCGGCCTCGACGACTGCGCTTTCGGCTACCGCGAGAGCCGCTTCAAGCGCGAGGCCGGCCGCTGGGTGATCCTGCGCGTGCGCTTCGCCCTGGGCCGCGCTGCTGCCTTGCATCTGGACTACGGCCCGGTGCGCCAGCGCCTGGAGGCCGAAGGCATCAGCGCGCCGACCCCGCGTGACGTCAGCCGCGCCATCTGCGCCATCCGCAGCGAGAAGCTGCCGGACCCGGCCCAGCTCGGCAACGCCGGCAGCTTCTTCAAGAACCCCGTGGTGCCGGCCGCCCAGGCCGAAGCGCTGCGCCAGCAGTACCCCGACCTGGTGGCCTATCCCCAGGGTGAAGGCCTGGCGAAGCTCGCCGCCGGCTGGCTGATCGACAAGGCCGGTTGGAAGGGCTTTCGCGAAGGGGATGCGGGCGTCCATCGCCTGCAGGCGCTGGTGCTGGTGAACCACGGCCAGGCCACCGGTGGGGAGATCCACGCCCTGGCCGGGCGCATCCAGGCGGACATCGCCGCCCGGTTCGGGGTCGAACTGGAGATGGAACCCAACCTGCTCTGACCCCTGGCAGGCTGCGGGAATACCGACGGCGTTGAAAACGCCCGTCCGAAGGGCTCTCCCAGGCGGGAGAGCCCTTTTGCCTCAATGCAGCTTCAGCTTGCCGATGCGGTCGTTGTCCAGGCTGCCGAAGTACAGCGTGTCGCCCACCGGCTTCACCGACGTGATCATGCGCAGGTGCGTGCCGCTGGTGTCGTGCAGGCTGCGGATGATCTGCCCGTTCTCGTCCAGCGCGATCACCAGCCCGTAGGGCACCGCCTTCGGCCACAGCGCGCGGGGCAGCTTGGCGATCTGTGCCTTCAGCCAGGGCTGGGTGTGGAGGAAGTCCGCATCGGCCTTGCGTGGGGAGGGCAGGGCCACCCAGAAGGTGCCCTTGCGGTCGCCCTGCAGGTTGTCCGGCAGGCCCGGCAGGTTGTCGATGAACACGTCATGGGTCCCGGCCTTCTCGCCGCTCAGCCAGTAGCGGGTGATGCGGTAGCGGTAGGTTTCGTTCACCAGCACGAAGTCTTCCTTGGCCGACAGCGCCACGCCGTTGGCGAAGTACAGGTCCTTGAGCAGCACCTCCACCTTGCCGGTGGCCGGGTCGTAGCGCATCAGGCGGCCATGGGGGCGGGCCTCCAGCAGGTCCAGCAGGTAGTCCGGCTGCTGGAACTTGTCCGAGGCGTCGGTGAAATAGATACGGCCGTCGCTGGCGATGTCCAGGTCGTCGGTGAAGCGGAACGGGCCGCCTTCGGCCTCGGTGGCCAGCACCTTGATGGTGCCTTTCGGGTCGATGCTCAGCAGCCCCTTGTAGGCGTCGCCGACGATCAGGTTGCCCTGGGCGTCGAAGTCCATGCCCAGCGGGCGGCCGCCGGTCTCGGCGAAGGTTTCCAGGCGCCCGTCGGTGTCGATGCGCACCACGCGGCCGTCATGCAGGCCGGCGTAGACGCGGCCCTGGGCATCCACGGCGGTGTCTTCCGGCCCGTGCACCTGCCCCTTGGCCAGCAGCTCGGCCTTCATCAGCGTGTCGTTGGGTTCCAGCACCCCGGTCATGCTCGGCGCCGGCGGCGCATCCCAGGCCAGCGGGTCGATGGGGGAGGGGGTGAAGGCAAGGTAGAGGGTGAGCGCGAGGATCAACAGGGCCAGCAGGCCCAGCAACTTCTTCATGTCCGAATTCCCTGGCGGTGGCCCACGGGGCCTGGTTGTTGTCGGAGGCGGCTCTTTCGTGGCGTGCCGGCCGCCCCGGGGGATCGGCGCGAGGCCGAAGGTCCGAGGCGGGATGCTACTGCGTCGCGGTTAGGGTGGGGAGGTTTTTTACGGACGCCCCTCAAGCGGCGGCCGTTTTTCCGCCGCCAGGGGGGGCGCATTCTCGAACCGCAAAAAAACTTCACACCCCTTAACCCGTTCGCCGAACCCCCTCCGTCTACTGGTGCACAAGGACATTCCGGTCCCCCCAGGAGAACCCGCCATGCACCCGCTCCAAGCCCTGACCCGTCGCCCCCTCGCCGCCGGTTTCGCCACCACCGTGCTGCTCGCCCTGGCCGCCTGCTCCCAGCATGGCGGGGAGACCCGCGGCGCCGCCAACGAGTCGCAGAAAGACAGCCTGGCCGCCAAGCCTGCCGCCATAGAGCCCAACGCCAGCTACGCGGTGATGGAGCGCAAGATGATGGCACCGGTACCGGTGGCCCCCGCGCCGCTGACCGACAGCCTCCCCGGCTACCAGGACAGCTACCGCGAGCAGTACGCCAAGGTGGAAGAGAGCAGCGTCCACGCCGTGGCCGCCGAGCCGGTCTCCACCTTCAGCATCGACGTCGACACCGGCGCTTACGCCAACGTGCGCCGCTTCCTCAACGGCGGGAGCCTGCCGCCCAAGGACGCGGTGCGCCTCGAAGAGATGGTCAACTACTTCCCCTACAACTACCCGCTGCCCAAGGGCAACGTGCCGTTCGGCATCGACACCGAACTGGCCCGCTCGCCGTGGAACCCCGAGGCGCGCTTGCTGCGCATCGCCATCAAGGCCTCCGACACCCAGGTCGCACGCATTCCCCCGGCCAACCTGGTGTTCCTGGTGGACGTCTCCGGCTCCATGGACCGTCGCGAAGGCCTGCCCATGGTGCAGGGCACCCTGAAGCTGCTGGTGGACCAGCTGCGCCCCGAGGACCGCGTGTCCCTCGTCACCTACGCCGGCGAAGCCCGCGTGGTGCTGGAGTCCACCCCGGGCAACGAGAAGGAGAAGATCCGCGCCGCCATCGACCAGCTGGCCGCCGGGGGCTCCACCGCCGGCGAGTCCGGCATCCAGCTGGCCTATGCCCAGGCGCGCAAGGGCCTGATCAAGGACGGCATCAACCGCATCCTCCTGGCCACCGACGGTGACTTCAACGTCGGCATCAGCGACTTCGACAGCCTCAAGGCCCTGGCCGAGGAGAAGCGCCGCACCGGCATCTCCCTCACCACCCTCGGCTTTGGTGTGGACAACTACAACGAACACCTGATGGAACAGCTGGCCGATGCCGGCGACGGCAACTACGCCTACATCGACAGCCTGCGCGAAGCCCGCAAGGTGCTGGTGGACCAGCTCAGCTCCACCCTCCAGGTGGTGGCCAAGGACGTGAAGCTGCAGGTGGAATTCAACCCCGCCCAGGTCAGCGAATACCGCCTGCTGGGCTACGAGAACCGTTCCCTCAAGCGCGAAGACTTCAGCAACGACAAGGTCGATGCCGGCGAGATCGGCGCGGGCCACACCGTCACCGCGCTGTACGAGATCGTCCCGGCCGGCGGCAAGGGCTGGCTGGAGCCGCTGCGTTACCAGCCGGCCGCACCAGCGGCCGGCAAGGCCGGTGAGCTGGCCTGGCTGCGCATTCGCTACAAGGCGCCGGGTGCCGACACCAGCCGCCTGCTGGAGCAACCCATCGCCGCCGTCGACGCCCGTCCCATCGCCCAGGCCAGCGACGACCTGCGCTTCGCCGCCTCGGTCGCCGCCTTCGCCCAGCAGCTCAAGGGCGCCCGCTACACCGGCCAGTTCGGCTACGCCGACACCCTGGCCCTGGCACGTGGCGCGCGCGGCGATGACCCCTACGGCCTGCGCAACGAGTTCGTGCAACTGGTGGAACTCGCGCAAAGCCTGCAAAATCCGGCCTCCAACCCGGTACGGACCGAGTGACTTGAGCGACACCATCACGGATGACGACGCCGCCCTGCTGCGGCGTTACCGACGCGGCGATGCCGAGGCCTTCGGCGTGCTCTACGCACGCCATCGCCTCGGCCTCTACCGTTTTCTCTGCGGCCTGTGCGGCGACAGCTCGCTGGCCGAAGAGATCTTCCAGGAGACCTGGCTCAGCCTGGTGCGCAGCGCCAGCGAGCAGCGCGAGGCCGTGGCTTTCCGCACCTGGCTCTACCAGATCGCCCGCAACCGCCTGATCGACCATTGGCGCAAGCACGGACGGCTGCAGGGCAAGGTGGAGGCCTTCGACGAGCAGGCCCATGCCGACCTGCTGCCGAGCGAGGAGGCCGACGACCCCGAGGCCCAGCTGAGCCTCAGCCGCGACCGCCAGCGCCTGCAGGCCGCCCTGGACGAACTGCCCGGCGAGCAGCGAGAAGTCTTCCTGCTGCGCGCCCATGGCGACCTCGAGCTGCACGAGATCGCCGAGATGACCCGCACACCCGCCGAGACGGTGAAGAGTCGCCTGCGCTATGCCCTGCAGAAGCTGCGCCGGCTGCTGGCCGACCCCGCCGCCGAGGAGAGAACCGCATGAACCAGGACCCACGCAGAGAGGACGAGCTGGAGCGGCAATTGCTCGCCCACTTCCGTGCCCACGGCGAGGGCGAGCCCTCCGCCGAGCTGGATGCACGCATCCTCGCCGCCGCCCGCGAGGCCGTCCGCCCGCCGGTGCCGAGCCTGGGCCAGCGCCTGCATGCCTGGCTGTTCGGCCCCGGTGGCCGCCAGCGCTGGTCGGTGGCCTTCGCCGGCCTGGCCTGCCTGGGCGTGGGCGTCAGCCTGACCTTCCAGAACCTCGACCGGCAGCCGCCGGAGTACGCCGTCGCCCCCGCACCGGCCATGGCCCCAGCCGCCCCGGCGCCCCTGGCCCGCAGCGCGCCCGCCCCGGATGCGGGCTACAGCGCCGAGCCCGCTGCGCCGCCGATGCAGGCCTTTTCCGCGCCCGCACCGGCAGCGGAGATGAAGAAGGCCGCCCCCCAGTTCGAGTCCGCCCCGGTGGCCGCGCTGGCCGACAGCGCCACTGCCGATGCGCGGATCGCCGAGCAGGCCCGCCTGGCCGCCGACGAGGCCTTCCCGCCCGCCGCCAAGCTGGCCAAGCCCGTAGCTGCGCCCCTCGAACCGGCCCTGCAGCAGGGCCTGCGCGAGGTGCTGGAGCTGCGACGCCAAGGCCAGGCCAAGGCCGCCGACGAGCGCCTGGAGGCTCTGCGCAAGGCCTACCCCCGGCAGGACCTGGACGCCCTGCTGAAGGCCCTGGAGCCTTCCCCGGCGCCCTGATGGTCGCGACTTGCCGCCTGTGTCACGCCAGGGTGACGGTCGATCCGTCACCCTGTGACGCCCGCGCAGGAGCCTGACATGCCCCCCGTTCCCGAATCCGACGCCCCGACCGAGAGCCTGCCGCGCCTGTTGCTGGGGCTCGTCTGGCAACTGGCGGTGCTGGTGCTGCCGATCCTGCTGGTGGCCAGCCTGCCCTTGGCCGGTGCGGCCGCAAGCGTGGTGGGGCTGGCCCTGGTGCTGATCGTCGTCGCCCGCTGGCCGCGCATCGGCAAGGGCGTCAGCAGCCTGCTCACCAGCGCCGTGATCGGCGCTGCCTTCAGCCTGGGAGCCACGCTGCCCGGCTACTGGGGCATCGGCGCCGGCGTGCTCTGGGTGTTCATCGGCCTGGCCAGCGCGGCGACCCTGGAGCGTCGTCTGGGCCTGGCCAGCGCCCCGGTCACGGCTGAACCCATCGGCCCGGTGGACGCGGGCGCCCGGGGCACCAGCGCCTGGGGCGGCGGTGAGCTGCTCACGCCGGAGGGCGAGCCGGTGCGCACCCTGGGCTGGGGCGAGATCGCCATGGGCGGGCCGGTGTACACCGATTACCTGATGCCCGACGGCGTGCTGCTGGAGGGGCTGGGCAGCTCGGCCCGCTTCTCCGACGACGGCCGCTACTTCGCCGCGCCCATCCCCTCGCGCGGCGCCTGGTCGCTGGCGGTGTTCGATCGCCAGCAGCGCCGGCTCTACCACTGCGCCAACGACGCCTTCTGGGAGCTGGATGCCTTCAGTGGCGGCGAACTGCGCGGTCGCCACAGCCCGCTGGTGTCGGACCAGGGCTACCGCCTCAGCCTCGAAGCCGTGCTGCGCGAGGCGACCTGCGAGGGCTTCGTCGCCATCGGCGACCTCTGGCTCGCTCCCGGTTGGGCCGAGAGGCAGCAGCAGGCCGTGCTGGACCTCTCGCCCCCCACCGGCCCCCATCGCCTGCGCGGCGAACCCTGGCTGCCGGAGCGACTGCGCGAGCGTGACGATCCGCTGCTGCCGCTGCGCTACCCCAGCTACCAGCTGTGGCTGGACGACGCCCCCACCGGGCTGCTGCTGCCCGACGACGCGCGCCCCGTGTGGCGAGCCGACGGCCTGGCCTTCGCCTGCCGCCTGCGCGACACCGCCCAGGAGCGCCCGTGGCCATGCCCTGTCCGGGTCTGGGAAGCCGGGCCGGGCTGGCGCACCCTGGACGACTGGCAGCCCCGGGAGGATGAGCCGCGCCTGATGCCCGAAGCGCCGCTCGTACTGGAGCCGACCCACCTGGTCATGCAGGCCCGCTTCGACCTCCCCGAACTGGATCAGATGGAGTATGGGAACGCCGTGCACCACATCTTCAACGAGGAACTCGAACGCCTGGCCGGCTTCGACGCCTGGGGTCGCGCCGTGCCGGGTTTGCGTGCTGCCACGCGGCTGGAGCTGCTGTACCCCCTCGGCCGCGCCACGCCGGTGATGCAGGCCGACTTGCGCCTGGCACCGCTGGCCGATGGCCGCCGCCCGTTGCTGGAGTGGCAGCGGGAGAGCGCCGACGGGCTGCGGGCTGCCTACCGCTGCCGCATCGGTGAGTGGGTGCTGGAGGGTGAGTGGTGCCTGGATCACCGTGTTTCCGCCTGCGGTCGCTACCTCGCACTGGTGGCGTTCGCCGAAGCCCCGGCCGTGCCCCATCGCCTGGTGGTGGCGGACGTGTCGGCCCGGCGCCTGCTGGGCATCGACCTCGGCCTGCCCCTGGCACGGCTGATGGATTTCCAGGACGGCATCGTCGAACTGGCCGTGGTGACCGGACGCCTGGCCGACACGCGCACGGCCACCCCGTTGCAGACCATCGACCAGCCACCACCCCCGGTGGCGAGCGCTGCGGATTTCCTCACGCGCCGTGAGGGCCGCCAGCTCTGCTATGCCCTGCGCCGCCTGCGTGTGGGCGCGGCACTCGAGCCGCTGCCCGACTGGCGCCCGCTGAGCCAGCCGCCCGCTTCCAACGCCTACGGCGACTTCGTGCTGCCGGCGCCTGCCGGCGGCAATGCGGCCTGGCTGTTCGGCAGCCGCACCGCCTATGGCGGCGCCTACCTGCATGAGCGCCTGCCGCGCCAGGGTGGGTACCTGCTTACCGCCTGCGGTTGCGCCCTGGCCGATCTCGCGCCGGCCATGGCCTGGTCGGCGGATGGCCGCTACCTGGCCCTGACCCGGCATGACGACGGCGAGTGGCACCTGCTGGTGCTGGACACCTTCGCGCACCGGCTCCACCCCTGGCCCGACCCCATCGGCCCGATGCCGCGTTTCGAAGGGTTCAGCGGTGGGGCGTTGCATTGGCGGAACCACCCGTACCACGACGACGTCGCAGAAGAGGCCGGCGAGCCTCGACACCTGCCCCTCGACACCCTACTGGGCGTCGCCCCCGAGGCGCTGGAGGCCGTGGACGGCCTCTGGCTGCCACCTTCCGAGCGCCCCCGTGCTGCCCAGTGGCGGCGCCTCGATACCGCCCATCTCGACCCCTGGAGACCCCAATGAGCGAGAGCATCCTCTCCCACGCCCTGACCATGCAGGTCCTCGGTTACATCGGCCTGGTGCCGCTGATCATCGCCTGGCTGGCCGGCATCGCCCTGTCCGTCCGCTACTGGCGCGAGCGCCCCCGGGCCGCCCGCTTCTGCCTGGCCAGCATGGGCGTGATGCTGGCCTGGACCCTGCTGCAGCAGGTGCTCTACCTCACCGTCTACCTGTGGGCCGAGGACATGGAGGCCGCGCGGGTGAGCGTGGTCTTCAGCGGCATCAGCGCCATCGGCGGGCTGATCCATACCCTGGGCTTCGGCTTGCTGCTGGTGGCCGTATTCACCGGCCGTGAAACCGCCCGCGGATGAAGCAGGGTTGCCAGTGCCCGCCTGGCGCGCCAGCATGGTGCACCTTTCACCCAGCGGTGGCCGCTCCATGACCCGAATCCTGCTGCCTGCCCTGCTCCTTGGCTTCTGCGCATCGACCCTGGCCAGCCCGGCTCCGGTGGCCCCACGGGTGGATGCCTGGCCTGGCCTCGTGGCCATGCCCGCCGTGAGCCCCGGCAACGCCTGCGCAGAGGCCTCCACGCAAGCCAAGCCGAAACCCAAGCCGACCGCCACCAAGGCCGAGGCCACCAAGCCGAAGCCCAAACCCAAGCCCGCCACCCCCAAGCCAAAACCGAAGCCCACGCCCGCCAAGCCCAAGCCGTCCAAGGTGGAGCAGGTCAAGCTGCGCGAGCCGAAGCTCGACCTGAGCCTGCCCAAGCACCTGGTGGATGAACTGGAGCCGCGGGTGAAGCAGGAGCAGCACGTCGAGCAGCCGCTGCTGCCGCCGATGTTCGTGGAGAAGCCGTCGGAGCAGAGCCCCTACCAGCTCAACGGCAAGCTCATCACCAACCAGCGGGAAGAGGACTACTTGCGCTCCGTAGAGGGCGCCGAGCTGCAGATCGAGTTCAAGCAGTAGCCCGGCTGGCGCTCATGGCGAGGAGGCCACGGGGTGAGATAGGCCCACCCCGTGGAGCAGCCTCAGAAGCGGTACTCGCCGCTCTGGATCGCTGCATGCAGGTCGGTGTCCAGGGGGCGGAAGGCGGGTTCCCCCGGTAGCCGCACGTAGAGCGGCTCGTTGACCTGGGTGGGGTCGAAGCCGGCCTTCTTCAGGTCGGTCTTCTTGTACTTGAAGGTGCCGGTGGTCTCGATCTCGTCCAGCAGCCGCAGGAACAGCGGGGCGGCGTAGGGCGGCAGCTCGCGGTCCAGGTGCTCGGCCACGGCGGCGGCGTCCAGGTCCGCGTCGGGGCTCAGGCGCAGTGCCGCCATGCCGCAGCGGCCGTTGGTGCCGGGAATCTCCACGCCGTAGACCACCGCATCCTCCACCCCGTCGAACACCCCCAGCACGCTTTCCACCTCGGTGGTGGAGACGTTCTCGCCCTTCCAGCGGAAGGTGTCGCCCAGGCGGTCGACGAACTGGGCGTGCTTGCAGCCGATGTCGCGCATCAGGTCGCCGGTGTTGAACCAGGCATCGCCCTTCTTGAATACGTTGCGCAGGATCACCGCCTCGCTCTTGGCTGGGTCGGTGTAGCCGTCGAAGGGCCACTTTTCGCTGATCTCGCTGATCAGCAGGCCCGGCTCGCCCTTGTCCACCTTGGTCAGGAAGCCCTTGTGGTCGCGCACCGGGCAGTCGTTCTCCAGGTCGTAGCGGACGATGGCGTAGGTGGCCGGGGAGAAGCCCACGGTGTTGTCGAAGTTGAAGACGTTGGTGAAGCCGATGTTGCCTTCGCTGGAGGCATAGAACTCGGTGACGCGCTGGATGCCGAAGCGGGTCTTGAACTCGTCCCAGATGGCCGGGCGCAGGCCGTTGCCGATCATGCTGGTGAGGGTGTTGTCCTTCTCCTCGGGGCAGGGCGGCTGGTTCAGCAGGTAGCGGCACAGCTCGCCGATGTAGCCGAAGCAGGTGGCCTGGTAGCGCGCCACGTCCTTCCAGAAGTTGCTGGCGGAGAACTTGCGGCGCAGGGCGATGGCCGCGCCACCGGCCAGCACCGAGGCCCAGCTCACGGTGACGGCGTTGTTGTGGTAGCAGGGCAGTGTCAGGTAGAAGACGTCGCGGTCGGTGAGCCCCAGCCCGGAGTGGCCGAACCCGCCGTAGGCCTTGATCCACTTGCCGTGGCTGAGGATCGAGGCCTTCGGCAGGCCGGTGGTGCCGGAGGTGTAGATGTAGAAGCAGGCGTCCTTCAGGCGCACCCGCCCGGTGTCCGCCGGGTTCTCCGCACTGTGCTCGCCGGCCAGGCGCATCAGGTTGGTCCAGCCGCGCGGGGCCTGTCCGGCGTCGCGGCGGGTGTCCAGGTCGTCGGCCACCCAGTAGCGTCGGGCGCCGGCGGTCTCCAGTTCCGGTTCCACCTCCTCGAAGGCGCTGCGCAGCTCTTCGCCGACCACATGGTGGCCGGCCTTCACCAGGTTGAGGCTGTGGGCGAGCACCTTGCCGCGCTGGGTGGTGTTGACCAGCGCGCCGATGCCGCCCAGCTTGGCCACCGCCGCCAGCACCGCGAGGATCTCGATGCGGTTCTCCAGCATGATCGACACCACCTTGCCGGGGCCCACGCCTTCGGACTTGAGCGCGTGGGCGATGCGGTTGGCCCAGGCATTGAACTCGGCGTAGGTCAGGCTGCGCGTCTCGTCCATCACCGCCGGCCGCTGCGGATAGCGCGCCGCCGCCCGCTCCAGGGCCCAGCCCAGGGAGAGCGTCTTGTCGCGGTTGCGGATCCCGGTGAAGTAGAGGCCCAGCAACATGCGGGGCACGCGGTTGAGGTTCGCCGGCAGGCGGGCGAGGAAGCGGAACGGGGAGATCAGGTCGGCCTGGGTCATGGTTCTCGCACTTCAGTCTTGTTGTTCTGACCACCTTCGCGGGGTGGGAATAGGCGCCACCGGCGAATCTAGGCGCGTTTCCGGCGAATGCACTTGGCCCGCGCGCGGAGGAGGGCGGGCAGTTCGGCAAATAACGGAGGGTTTGTGGTGCGGGACTTTGGGCGGACTGATTATCCAGCAGGGGTCAGAACAGCCACTTGGCCTGCACCTGCCCGGAAAAGCCGTTGCGAGCGGTCGCGTTGTAGCTGCCCAGGCTGAGGCTCACGCTGCTGCCGTCGCCACGCAGCAAGGCCAGGGACAGGTCCAGCTGGTAGCTGTCGCGGGGCAGGCGCTGGCCCGGTGTGGAGAAGGCGTTGCCGCCACCGATGAAGCGGGCGTTGGTGTCCAGGGCGTTGCCGATCAGCTCGTGGCGCCAGGTCATCTGCACGGCCGGCTGCAGGTGGGTGCCACCGGAGAACGGCAGGTCCATGCCCAGGCGTGCGCCAACGCGGCTGGCCAGGCGGTCCTGGCGCTCGCCATCTACGTCCAGGCCCAGGGCGCCGGCATGGCGCTCCTTGTAGCTGTCCAGGTGCAGTTGGCTCCACTCCAGGCCGGCCAGCGGCGTCAGGGTCGCCTGGCGGGTCAGTCGCAGCGGCAGGCCGGCTTCCAGCAGGGCGCTGTATTGCTGGCCGTCGAAGCGACCTTCGGCGGTGCCGCCGAGGACGGTGTCGCGCCGGGTCTCGAAGCGCTGCTGGGCATAGCCGAGCATGCCGTCCAGGTACCAGGCGCCGAAGTCGCGACTGGCGTAGGCGCTGAGCTGGTAGGTGTCGATGTCGCTGCCGTCCCCCTTGCGCTCGCCCTGCTGGTTGAGGTTGACCGTGCCGTAGCTGAAGGCGGCACCGGCAACCCAATCCTCGTTGAGGCGGGTATCCAGGCCCAGGGTCATGCCCTGGGTGTGGCTGTCGTAGCCGCTGTAGCCGGCGTGGCTGCGCTGGTCGAGGCGGCCACCGAAGGCCTGGATCCAGAAGCCCTGCGCCGGGGCACGGGCGGCCTTGCCGGCGGCGTCGGCATTGCTGGCCAGCCACTGGCTGGCGTCGCTGTCCACCAGCCCCAGGGCCAGCGCGCTGTCATCCTGGGCACGCAGACCATGGAGGCGGCCGGAGAGGCTGTGCCAGATGCTGTTGCGCATGAATTGCAAGACAAGCTCGTGAGCGGAGTTACTCTGAGGCGCCAGGTGGGTCAGGGTTTCGCGCTGGGCTTCGGGTGTCATCCCATCCAGTAGCCGGATGGACCGCTGCAGAGCGCCTGGCTCACCCCGCAGGGTATCCAGTTGATTCGCTATGGACTGCGCAGGGCTGCTTGCAATGCTTCTGAGTTGGCGTGCGGGTTGCCCCGCTACGTTGACTGCGGATCCGCCGATGACAAAAAAGCTCAAGGGCAGAATGATCGGAACACTATCGTCGTAGGTCGTGATGACGACGTAGTAGTTGGTACCTGCTTCCAACTGAGCGTTCAACTGAGGGCAGTACGGGTTGCCCGAGGTGCTGCAGGCCGTGGAGACCTCATTGCCATCGTCATCCTGACCGATCAGGTTGGCAGTCGGGTCGGATGGATCGAAGGTGCCCCGGTAGAAGTACATGTAGGGGTCTTCGAAGGCTGAGGCGTCCATTCCGACGGTGTAGATCCCGTCCGTGTTGGGTGTGAAGAACTGGAATACGTATTGGAACGACACATTTGGGCCCGTATCGGGGCGTTTGTATGTGCCGATGGTTGCCGTGTCCAAAGTAAAGGTGGTTGTGGCGGGGTAAGCGTGTAGGGGAAGTGTCAGCCCCACTAGCACCGATAACAGGCCCGTAGTGGTTTCCAGCCTGCGAGAGTTAGAAGCATTTTGGGCAAGCTGCATGGCTCCTCCGGTTCCAGTCCTGGCAGGTGTAACTGCAGCCTAGATCTGGATGGGGAGTGCAAGCCTGCTAAAGGCTTTCTGGTCAATATTTATGTTCTCTTTTATCTGTAAGACTTTTCTTTCGTGTCGCGGGGGGAGTTGATCATTGCCCATGTGCTGCGGCTATTGCTGCCCGGTGATGACGAGCAGACAGCGCAGATGTCCGCCTACCGCGATGCTCTGACAGGACTCGGCTTGGTCTGGAGCGGCGGCGGAATGACTCCGCCGCCGGGTTTCAGGAACTGATCAGAACAGCCACTTGGCTTGCAGTTGGCCGGCGAAGCCGCTGCGGGCGGTTGCCGTGTCACCGCTCAGGCCCAGGCTCACGCTGCTGCCGTCGGCACGCAGCATGGCCAGGGACAGGTCCAGCTGGTAGCTGTCGCGGGGCAGGCGCTGGCCCGGTGTGGAGAAGGCGTTGCCGCCACCGATGAAGCGGGCGTTGGTGTCCAGGGCGTTGCCGATCAGCTCGTGGCGCCAGGTCATCTGCACGGCCGGCTGCAGGTGGGTGCCACCGGAGAGCGGCAGGTCCATGCCCAGGCGTGCGCCAACGCGGCTGGCCAGGCGGTCCTGGCGCTCGCCATCTACGTCCAGGCCCAGGGCGCCGGCATGGCGCTCCTTGTAGCTGTCCAGGTGCAGTTGGCTCCACTCCAGGCCGGCCAGCGGCGTCAGGGTTGCCTGGCGGGTCAGCCGCAGCGGCAGGCCGGCTTCCAGCAGGGCGCTGTATTGCTGGCCGTCGAAGCGACCTTCGGCGGTGCCGCCGAGGACGGTGTCGCGGCGGGTCTCGAAGCGTTGCTGGGCGTAGCCGAGCATGCCGTCCAGGTACCAGGCGCCGAAGTCGCGGCTGGCGTAGGCGCTGAGCTGGTAGGTGTCGATGTCGCTGCCGTCACCCTTGCGCTCGCCTTGCTGGTTGAGGTTGACCGTGCCGTAGCTGAAGGCGGCACCGGCAACCCACGCGTCGTTGAGGCGGGTGTCCAGGCCCAGGGTCATGCCCTGGGTGTGGCTGTCGTAGCCGCTGTAGCCGGCGTGGCTGCGCTGATCGAGGCGGCCACCGAAGGCCTGGATCCAGAAACCCTGCGCCGGGGCACGGGCGGCCTTGCCGGCAGCGTCGGCATTGCTGGCCAGCCACTGGCTGGCGTCGCTGTCCATCAGGCCCAGGGCCAGCGCGCTGTCATCCTGGGCACGCAGACCATGGAGGCGGCCGGAGAGGCTGTTCCAGACGCTGTGCTGCACGGATTGCAAGGCGAGCTCATGGGCGACGTTGCTCTGCGGGGCGATGCGCGCCAGGGTCGCGCGCTTGGCCTCGGGGGTCATGGCATCCAGCAGGCGGATGGTGTCCTGCAGCGCACCTGCCTGGCCGCGCAGAGCGTCCAGTTGGGCGGCAGCCCCTACCGACGGTGTGCCGGAGAAGGGCACCAGGGCCGTGCCGCTGGATTCGCCACCGACGTCCACCGCCATATCACCAGTGACGAAGAAGCTCAGCGGCAGGACGATCGGGACGCCGCCGTTATAGGTGGTGATCACCAGGTAGTAGTCGACACCTGCTTCCAGGTCCATCGTCAACTGAGGGCAGTGAAAGGCCCCGGAGGTATTGCAGGCCGTGGACACCCTGTTGCCGTCGTCGTCTTGGCCTATCAGGTTGGCGGCCGGGTCGTTCGGGTCGAAGCTGCCCCGGTAGAAGTACATGTACGGGTCGTTGAACGCCGATGCGTCCATGCCGAAGGTGTAGCTGCCGGTCGTGGACGGGGTGAAGTACTGGTACACGTACTGGAAATTGCTGCCACTGGAACCGGCCCGGCTGTAGGTGCCGATGGTGGCGTTGTCCAGGGTGAAGCTGGTGGTCACGGCCGCCTGGGCCAGCGGGGTGAAGGCGAAGCCCAGCAGGAAGGGCAGCAAGCGTGGGGAAATGCGTGTCATGAGGCCATCCGGATTGATCCGGCGCCGGGGTGGCGCCGGTTGCAAAGCGAGCTGGCACTTTAGTGTCACGTTGGCGCGCAGAACTGAGCGTTTCTGAGCGCCGGGTCAGGAAGGTCAGTCGACGAACAGGTCCGGGATGAGGCTGCCGCCCTCGGGGTCGAAGCGGTAGTGCTCGAACTCGGTCTGGCCCTGTTTGCGGAGGATCTCCTCGTCCACCAGCAGGCGTCCGGTGATGCGGCGGCCTTCGCTGGAGAGGATGGCGTGGGCGGCGTCGGCCATGATAGCCGGGGTGCGGGCGCGCTTGAAGGCGTCGCGGCTGCCCAGTTCGAACTCGATGGCGGCGGTGGCGATCATGGTCTTCGGCCACAACGAGTTGACGCTGATGCCGTAGCGCTTGAACTCCTCGCTCATGCCCAGGGTGAGCATGCTCATGCCGTACTTGGTGACGGTGTAGGGGCCGTGCTGTGCGAACCACTTGGCGTCGAGGTTCAGTGGCGGGGACAGGTTGAGGATGTGGCCGTTGCCGCTCTGCTTGAGGTAGGGCAGGGCGGCCTGGCTGCAGACCATCACCGCGCGGGTGTTGATCTGGTACATCAGGTCGAAGCGCTTGGGCTCCAGGCGCTCGACGCCCACCAGCTTGATGGCGCCGGCGTTGTTGACCAGGGCATCGATGCCGCCGAAGTGCTCGGCCGCCTGGGCCAGGGCATCGCGTACGGCCGCTTCGTCGCGCACGTCCAGTTGCAGGGGCAGGGCCCGGCCGCCGGCCGCTTCCACTTCCGCGGCGACGCTGTGGATGGTGCCTTCCAGCTTGGGATGGGGCTCGGCGCTCTTGGCGGCGATGACGATGTTGGCGCCATCGGCGGCGGCCCGCAGGGCGATCTCGCGGCCGATGCCACGGCTGGCACCGGTGATGAACAGGGTCTTGCCGGAAAGGGACATGGGGGTGCTCCTGTTGGTGTTGTCGGGTTCCTGGCTACTCAACCTAGTCGAGTCGCGCGGTTCGAGCGGTTGTTCAGTCGGCGGCTTCGACCTCCACCAGCACCTGGCGGCTCTTCACCTGGTCGCCGGCGCTGACCTGCACGCGGCGGACCGTGCCGTCCATCCCGGCCTTGAGGGGGTGTTCCATCTTCATGGCCTCCAGCACCACCAGCAGTTGGCCCTTGGTGACCGGGGTGCCTTCCTCCACCAGCACGTCGACGATGGCGCCGTCCATGGGCGCCTTGACGGTGCCGGAGGCGGCGCCGGCCTGGCCGCCGGCGGGTTCGTGGGTGACGTCCTGCAGTTCGATGCTGCCCTGGTGGCCCTTGAGCCAAATACGCTCGCCGTCGTGGTGGTAGGCGAGGCGGCGGCGGATGCCGTCCAGCTCCAGGGTGGCCCAGCGGCCGTCGCAGGCCAGCAGGCTTACGGCGACGAACTGCCCGGCGGCCTGGACCTGCAACTGCGGTTGCGGGCCGCTGACGCGGACGTCCAGCAGGACTTCGTGCTTCTGCTCGCCCTGACGCAGCACCAGGCGCCAGGGCGCGCTGCCGGCGCTGCGCCAGCCGGCGAGGCCGGCCTGGTGGGCGCGGGATTCGGCGGAAGCCTGGTAGAGCAGGGTGGCTGCGGCGGCCAGCTCCACGGCCGGCAGCGGCTGCGGGGCCAGGCTCGGGTCGGCGGCGAAGTGTTCGCCGATGAAGGCGGTGGTGGCGTGGCCGGCGGCGAATTCGGGGTGGGCCAGCAGGTTGGCGAGGAACCGCTGGTTGCCCTTGACCCCCAGCAGCACGCAGTCCTCCACGGCGCGGATCAGCTTGCGCCGGGCCTCGTCACGGGTGGCGCCCCAGGCGATCACCTTGGCCAGCATGGGGTCGTAGAAGGGCGTCACCGGCTGGCCTTCCACCAGGCCGTGGTCGATGCGCACGCCGGCGCCGCTGGCGGGTTCCCAGCGCAGCACGTCGCCGGTCTGCGGCAGGAAGCCGGCGGCCGGGTCCTCGGCGTAGAGGCGGACTTCCATGGCGTGGCCGTCTAGGCGGATGTCGTCCTGGGCCAGCGGCAGGGCTTCGTCGGCGGCGACGCGGATCTGCCAGGCCACCAGGTCGAGCCCGGTGACCAGCTCGGTGACCGGGTGCTCCACCTGCAGGCGGGTGTTCATTTCCAGGAAGTAGAAGCGGCCTTCGGCGTCCAGCAGGAACTCCACGGTGCCGGCGCCCAGGTAGTTCACCGAGGCGGCCGCCTTGACGGCCGCTTCGCCCATGGCCTGGCGCAGGGACGGCGTCATCACCGGGCAGGGGGCTTCTTCCACCACCTTCTGGTGGCGGCGCTGCACCGAGCAGTCGCGCTCGCCCAGGTAGAGGATGTGGCCGTGGCGGTCGCCGAATACCTGGATCTCCACATGGCGCGGCTGGATCACCGCGCGTTCGAGGATCAGCTCGCCGCTGCCGAAGGCGTTCTGCGCTTCCGAGCGCGCGGTGCGGATCTGCGCCGCCAGCTCGCTCGCCTCGTGCACCAGGCGCATGCCACGGCCGCCACCGCCGGCGCTGGCCTTGATCATCAGCGGGTAGCCGATGCGCTCGGCCTCGTGGGCGAGTGTGGCGTCGTCCTGATCGGCGCCTTCGTAGCCGGGGATGCAGGGCACGCCGGCTTCGAGCATGGCGATCTTGGACAGGCGCTTGCTGCCCATCAGGTGGATGGCCTCCACGGTGGGGCCGATGAAGGTGATGCCGGCGGCCTCGCAGGCCTGGGCGAAGGCGGCGTTCTCGGAGAGGAAGCCGTAGCCCGGGTGCACCGCATCCGCGCCGGTGCGCCGCGCGGCGTCGAGGATGGCCTCGACGCTCAGGTAGGACTGGCCCACCGGTGCCGGGCCGATGCACACGGCTTCGTCGGCCAGCTGCACGTGGCGCGCGTCGCGGTCGGCCTCGCTGTACACGGCCACGGTGCGGTAGCCCAGGTCGTGGGCGGTGCGCATCACCCGACAGGCGATCTCGCCCCGGTTGGCGATCAGGATCTTGTTGAATGCGGGCATCTTCGTGCTCCTGCTGGGGGACCGGAGGGCGTCCGGGATCCGGGCTGTTTGCGTTCGGTGGTGCCGGTGGATCGGGTTGGGGTGATCCGCCTGTTGTGTTCGGTGTTGCGGTGGATGTGAAGAGCGACATCCACCCTACGGGTGCTTCGGTGTTGCGTGGGGATCGGGTTGGGGTGATCCGCCTGTTGTGTTCGGTGTTGCGGTGGATGTGGAGAGCGACATCCACCCTACGGGTGCCTCGTTGTTGCGTGGGGATCGGGCGTAGGGTGGATCGCGCTCTATCGATCCACCGCCTGGGCTCACTGGGCCCAGGTCGGTTTGCGCTTCTGCACGAAGGCCAGGGTCCCCTCGGTGCCTTCGGTGCCGGTGACGGCTTCGGCGAACCAGGCGGCGGCGTCGTCCAGCAGCGGGCCCAGCTCGCGTTCCTCGGTGGCCAGCAGCAGCGCCTTGGTACGGGCGTTGGCGCCGGGGGCGCAGCGGCGCACCTGGTCGAGGGTGTCGGCCAGGCGCTGGTCCAGGGCCGCTGCGTCGGCCTCGGCGCTGTGCACCAGGCCCAGGCGCAGGGCCTCGCGGCCGTCGAAGCGGGCGGCGGTGAGGGCCAGGCGGCGGGCCTGGGTGAGGCCGATGCGCTTGGCCACGAAGGGCGCGATCTGTGCCGGGAGGATGCCGAGGCTGGTCTCCGGCAGGCCGAACTGGGCGCTTTCGGCGGCCAGGGCGATGTCGGACACGCAGGCCAGGCCGAAGCCGCCACCGAGCACCGCGCCTTCCAGCACGGCGATCACCACCTGCGGCTGGGCCTGGGCCTCTTCCAGCAGGCGGCCGAAGGCGCGGTTCAGGCGCTGGTAGGCCTCACCGCCGGTGGCGCGGGCGCTGGCCATGTCCTTGATGTCGCCGCCGGCGCAGAAGTGACCGCCGGCCCCGCGCAGCACCAGGGCACGCACCTCGGGTGCCTGGCGCGCGGCGGCGAGCACCGCGCGCAGCTCTTCCACCATGGCCAGGCTCATGGCGTTGCGGCTTTCCGGGCGGTTGAGGGTGATGTGCAGCACGCCGTCAGCGGGCTCCAGCAGCAGGGTCTCGGTGTTCGGCAGTTCCATGGTCACCCCCGTCTCAGTCTTTCTTCTTGCCCGGCAGGATGCCCATCAGCTTGCAGATGATGCCGAGCATGATCTCGTCGGCACCGCCGCCGATGGACACCAGGCGGGTGTCGCGGTAGGCGCGGGAAATGTGGTTGTCCCACATGAAGCCCATGCCGCCCCAGTACTGCAGGCAGGCATCGGTGACCTCGCGGCCCAGGCGCCCGGCCTTGAGCTTGGCCATGGAGGCGAGACGGGTGACGTCCTTGCCCTTCACGTACATTTCGGTGGCCTGGTAGACCAGGGCGCGCAGGCATTCCACCTCGGTCATCAGCTCGGCCATGCGGAAGTGGATGACCTGGTTGTCGATCAGTGCGTTGCCGAAGGTCTTGCGTTCCTTGCAGTAGTCGATGGTGGCGTCGATGCAGTGCTCCAGGCCCTTGATCATGTTGGCGGCGCCGAACAGGCGCTCTTCCTGGAACTGCAGCATCTGCATCATGAAGCCGGCGCCTTCGTGGCCGATGCGGTTGCGCTGCGGCACGCGGACGTTGTCGAAGAACACCTGGGCGGTCT
This sequence comes from Pseudomonas sp. SLBN-26, assembly GCF_006715895.1. Taxonomy (NCBI): domain Bacteria; kingdom Pseudomonadati; phylum Pseudomonadota; class Gammaproteobacteria; order Pseudomonadales; family Pseudomonadaceae; genus Pseudomonas; species Pseudomonas sp. SLBN-26. Next base: position 2,448,377 of record NZ_VFOB01000001.1, on the reverse strand, counting down.
CGGAGCTGCGCATGCCGAGCTTGTCCAGGTGCGGGCTGAGGGTGATGCCGGGGGTGTTCATCGGCACCATGATCAGCGACTTGTTGACGTGGGGCTTGTCGTCGGAGGTGTTGGCCAGCAGACAGATGAAGTCGGCGGACGGGGAGTTGGTGATCCACATCTTGCTGCCGTTGATCACGTAGTCGTCGCCGTCCTTGCGAGCGGTGGTCTTGAGCCCGGCGACGTCGGAGCCGGCACCCACCTCGGAGACGCCGATGCAGCCGACCATCTCGCCGGCGATGGCCGGGCGCAGGAACTCTTCGCGCAGCTCGTCGGAGCCGAAGCGCGCCAGGGCCGGGGTGCACATGTCGGTCTGCACGCCGATGGACATGGGGATGCCGCCGCAATGGATGGTGCCGAACTCTTCGGCGGCGACGATGGAGTAGCTGTAGTCCAGGCCCATGCCGCCGAATTTCTCCGGCTTGGAGATGCCCAGCAGGCCCAGCTCACCGGCCTTCTTGAAGATGTCGTGGATGGGGAAGCGGCCGTCCTTCTCCCACTGGTCGACGTGGGGGTTGATCTCCTTGTCGACGAAGTTGCGGACGGTACGGCGGAGTTCTTCGTGTTCCTGGGTGAAGATCATTGTTGTTGTTCTCCGTGAGTAAGCCGTTGGGGGTGCGCCAGGCGCACCGTGAGGGTTCTCAGAAGCGAGCCACGCCGAAGCGGTTGGTCTTCAGGGGCCGGGCCTCGGCCTCGGCGCAGATGTCCAGCAGGTAGCCCAGCAGCTTGCGGCTGTCGCGGGGGTCGATCAGGCCGTCGTCCCACAGGCTGGCGGTGCCGTAGAGCGCGGTGGACTGGCTGTCGAGCTTCTGCGCGGTCATCTGTTCCAGCATGTCGAGCATCTTCGGGTCGGCTTCCTTGCCCTCCTTGGCGTGTTTCTCCTCGGTGACGATGCGCAGCACCTTGCCCGCCTGGGCGCCGCCCATCACGGCGGTGCGGCTGTTGGGCCAGGCGAAGATGAAGCGCGGGTCCAGCCCACGGCCGCACATGGCGTAGTTGCCGGCGCCGTAGGAGCCGCCCACCACCAGGGTGAGCTTGGGCACGCTGGCGTTGGCCACGGCCTGGATCATCTTCGAGCCGTGCTTGATCACCCCCAGTTGCTCCGACTCGGTGCCCACCATGAAGCCGGTGGTGTTGTGCAGGAACAGCAGCGGGGTGTTGCTCTGCTCGCAGAGCTGGATGAACTGCGCGGCCTTGGCGGCGCCGCGCGGGGTGATCGGGCCGTTGTTGCCGATCAGCCCGCAGGGGCGGCCCTCGATGCGCAGGTGGCCGCAGACGGTCTGGCTGTCGAACTCGTTCTTGAAGTCGAGGAATTCGGAGCCGTCGGCGATGCGGGCGATGATCTCGCGCACGTCGTAGGGCTTCTTCGGGTCCGCCGGCACCACGCCCAGCAGCTCGTCGGTGCTGTACAGCGGCTCGCGCCAGGTGGGTTTCACCGGGGCCGGCAACTGGGCGTTCCAGGGCAGCATGGCGAGCACCTCGCGGGCGATGCGCAGGGCGTCGGCGTCGTTCTCGGCCAGGTATTCGGCGGTACCGGCCACCTGGGCGTGCATCTCGGCGCCACCGAGTTCTTCGTCGGTGGCCACTTCGCCGGTGGCGGCCTTGAGCAGGGGCGGGCCGGCGAGGAACATCTTGGCCTTGCCGCGCACCACGATGACGTAGTCCGACAGGCCCGGCTGATAGGCCCCGCCGGCGGTGCTGGAGCCGTGCACCACGGTGACCTGGGGAATGCCCATGGCGGAGATGCGCGCCTGGTTGGCGAAGCCGCGCGCGCCTTCGACGAAGATCTCCGCCGCGTAGTTGAGGTTGGCGCCGCCGCTCTCGGTGAGGGCCACCATGGGCAGCTTGTTCTCCACGGCGACCTGCTGCAGGCGCAGGGTCTTCTTCAGGCCGGTGGGGGAGATGGTGCCGCCCTTGATGGCGCTGTTGCTGGCGCTGATCAGGCAGCGCACCCCGGCGATGTAGCCGATGCCGGCGATGATGCCGCCGCCGGCCTGGGTGCCGTCCTTGTCGTCGTGCAGCTTGTAGCCGGCCAGGGAGCACAGCTCCAGGAAGGGGCTGCCCGGGTCCAGCAGGAGGTTGAGGCGTTCGCGGGGCAGCAACTGGCCGCGCTTCTCGAACTTGGGCTTGGCGTCCTGTGCCTTGTCCAGCACCTTCTGCTCCACCTCGCGGAAGCTCGCCACCGCGGCCAGCATGGCCTCGCGGTTGCGGGCGAAGTCGTCGCCGTGGACGTCGAGTTCGGATTGGATCACGGCCATGGCTTACTCCTCGTCCTTGAACACGGCGGGCAGATAGGCCCGGTGGAATCCGTTGTAGGACTCGCTGGCGCGGGCCTTGCCCAGGGTCCAGGCGCGGGTGCCCTGGCTGGCGGCGCCGTCGATGCGGATGGTGTTGCCGCTGATGAAGTTGGCGCCGGGGGAGAGCAGGAAGACGATGGCGGCCGCCACCTCGGACTCGGTGCCGATGCGCTGCAGCGGGACGTGGTCCTTGAGGGAACGGATCATCGCTTTCATCGACTCGGGGTAGGTGTCCATGCCGCTGGAGGCGATCCAGCCCGGCGCCACGGCGTTGACCCGCACCCCGGCGTGGCCCCATTCGTAGGCGGCGGTCTTGGTGAAGTTCTCCATGCCGGCGCGGGCGGCGCCGGAGTGGCCCATGCCGGGCATGCCGCCCCACATGTCGGCGAGCATGTTGACGATGCTGCCGCCGGTCTTGCTCATGCTCTGCAGGAAGACCTCCTTGGCCACCAGGAAGCCGCCCACCAGGTTGGTGCGCACCACGGTCTCGAAGCCCTTCTGGTTGATGCCGATGAGCGGCGCGGGGAACTGGCCGCCGGCGTTGTTGACCAGGTGGTGGATGGGGCCGCGCTCGGCCACCACGGCCTTGACCATGGCCTTGACCGCTTCTTCGTCGCGGATGTCGCAGGCCTGCCAGCTGGCGCTGCCGCCGTCTTCGATGATCTCGCCGGCGGTGGCTTCGAGTTTTTCCGCCTTGCGCCCCACCAGCACCACGTGGGCGCCCAGGTGGGCCAGTTCGTGGGCCACGCAGCGGCCGATGCCGCTGCCGCCGCCGGTGACCAGGATGGTCTGGCCGGCGAACAGGCCGGGCCGGAATACGGAGTCGTAGCTCATTGTTGTTGTCGTCCTCGTCGCGCTACAGGGTCTCGGCCAGTGCGCGCGGCACCGGTACGGGGAATTCAAGCAGTTGCTGGGCGAAGGCCTTGCCCTGCGGGTCGATGCGCAGGCTGGCGACGCCGCCGCCGCCCAGGGCGTTCTCCAGCAGGAAGTTGAGGCTGTGGGTGCCGGGCAGGTACCAGCGCTGCACGCGGCCGGTCTGCGGGTCGAGCACGTGGGCCATCCAGTCCACCACGGCCTCGGGCGTCAGCGCCTCGGCGATCCACGGCAGGAACTCGGGCCGGCGCGCCATGACGCCGATGTTGCTGTGGTTGCCCTTGTCGCCGGAGCGGGCCACGGCGAGCCTGATCAGCGGCACGCTGGCGTCGGCCTCGCCGACCGGGCGTGGCGGGTGCAGGTCTTCGGCCAGGGCCGTCGGGTCGGCGCTGCCGGCTTCGGGCAGGGCCACCGGGTGGCGTTCGCCGTCCAGTTCCACCTCCAGGCTGCAAGCGCTCTTGTCCACCAGGAAGGAGAACAGGCGGATCACCGGGTACACCGTGGGGCGGCCGCCGACGATGCCGGTCAGGCCGGGGGCCATGCCGGTGGCGGCCTGGGCGATCTCGCGGGAGAAGAGGATCAGCGCCTCCTTCTTGCTGTGGCGCACGGCGAGCTTGATCACCACTTCGCGGCTGTCCTGCCGTTGGCCGTGGGGCCCGTAGGTGGCCTCGCTGCCCAGCAGTTCGATGTTCACCTCGCGGTAGGGGCCCCAGCCCCGTGCGGCGAAGATTTCCTCGGTCTTGGCGATGATGGCGCGGCTCACCCGCTCGGCCTTCTTCACCGCGTCGATGCCGGCGATCAGGCAGCTGGCGGTGCAGCGGAAGCCGTCGGGGTAGGTGGCGCTGACCTTGTAGCGCTCGGTGGGCGCCAGGCCCCGGGCGCCGGAAACGCGCACACGGTCGGTGCCGGCGGCCTCCAGGCGCACCTGGGTGAAGTCGCAGATCACGTCGGGCAGCAGGTAGGCGCGTGGGTCGCCGATCTCGTAGAGCATCTGCTCGCCGACGGTGAAGGGCGTCACCAGGCCGCCGGAACCGTCCGGCTTGGTCACGCAGAACTGGCCGTCGGCCTCCACTTCGACGATGGGGAAGCCGATGTGCTCGTAGTCGGGCACCTGTTCCCAGTCGGTGAAGTTGCCGCCGGTGCACTGGGCGCCGCATTCGATGATGTGGCCGGCGAGGGCGGCCTGGGCCAGGCGGTCGTGGTCGTCCCAGCGCCATTTGAATTCGTGGACCAGGGCGGCGCTGACCACGGCGCTGTCCACCACCCGGCCGGTGATGACGATGTCGGCACCGGCCTCCAGCGCCGCGACGATGCCGGGGGCGCCCAGGTAGGCGTTGACGGAGACGCACATGGGCGGCAGCGGGGCGTCGGTGAACATCTCGCGGACGCCGGCCTTGGCCAGCTCGCCCAGGCGCGGTTGCAGGTTGTCGCCGTGCAGTACGGCGATCTTCAGCGCCACGCCGGCTTTCTCGCAGGCCGCGGAGAGCGCGGCGGCGCAGGCCACCGGGTTGACCCCGCCGGCGTTGCTGATCACGCGGATGCGCTTGTCGGCGATCTGCGGCAGCAGCGGTGCCAGCACCTCGACGAAGTCGGTGGCATAGCCTTCGTCCGGCTTCTTCATGCGTGCCCCGGCGAGGATCGACATGGTGATCTCCGCCAGGTAGTCGAACACCAGGTAGTCCAGCTGCGCGCCGTTCACCAACTGGGCGGCGGCGGTGGAGGTGTCGCCCCAGAATGCGGAGGCGCAACCGATGCGTACGGCTCTGGTCATTGTTATGGCCCGTATCACTCGAGAAGGTGGGGCGACATTACCAAGCAAGCGCTTGGTTGAAAAGTGGAGGGTGGCAGTTTTTTGCCCAAGCGCTTGCTTGGGCGCCGGGCGGGGAATAGATTTCGCGAATCAAGACAGAGACTTGCGCTCCATTCTTAAGTTGGATGGGCAAGCGCCGTGCGAACGAGGTAGTGGCGAGCGATGAGCCTGGACAACCCAAAAGCCCAAGACGTGATGCGTGAACTGGTGGAAAGCGGGCAGATCACCGACCCGGAGAGCCCCCGCGGCAAATTGCTGCAGACCGCCGCCCACCTGTTCCGCAGCAAGGGCTACGAGCGCACCACCGTGCGCGACCTGGCCAGTGCCGTGGGCATCCAGTCGGGCAGCATCTTTCACCACTTCAAGAGCAAGGACGAGATCCTCCGCTCGGTGATGGAGGAGACCATCCTCTACAACACCGCGCTGATGAAGGCCGCCCTGGCCGAGGCCGACAGCCTGCGCGAGCGGGTGCTGGCGCTGATCCGCTGCGAGCTGCAGTCGATCATGGGCGGCACAGGCGAGGCCATGGCCGTGCTGGTGTACGAGTGGCGTTCGCTCTCGGAGGAGGGGCAGCGCTACATCCTCGAACTGCGCGATGCCTATGAGCAGTTCTGGCTGGAGGTGCTGGGCGAGGCCCGTGCCCAGGGCTATGTCCAGGGCGACCCGTTCATCCTGCGGCGCTTCCTCACCGGCGCGCTGTCCTGGACCACCACCTGGTTCCGCCCCGAGGGTCCCATGAGCCTCGATCAGCTCTGCGAAGAGGCTCTGGCGCTGGTGCTCAAGGACGGCTGAGCCGGCATGAACTAGTCTTCCCCGGGAGCCGTTCCACCTCTTTCTCCGGGGCCAAGATGTCGGGTGTCTGGTCTATCACGTCACGGTTGTTCCTGCTGTCGCTCTGCCTCCTGGCAGGGAGCGCCTGGGCCGCGCTGCCCCGCGAGATTCTCATCGGCGCCTACAACTTCCCGCCCTACATGGTGCACCCCGAGCGGGATACCGGCAGCGGCCTGACGGTGGAGCTGGTGGCGCTGTTCAACCAGGTGCAGAAACGCTTCCACTTCAGCATCGTGCCCACTTCTTCTGCGCGCCGTTACCGCGACCTGCAGACCGGCCGCTTTGATCTCATCCTCTTCGAGGACCCCCACTGGGGCTGGGAGGGGGCACGCTACACCCTCATCGACATGGGCATCGACGATGCCGAGGTCTATGTGGCCCGCGCCGAGCCCGGACGGGGCGAGGACTATTTCGACACCCTGCTCGGCAAGCGCCTGGTGCTCTATGCCGGTTATCACTACGGCTTCGCCGGCTACGACGCCGATCCGCTCATGCTGCAGAGGCGCTTCCAGGCCACGCTCACCTATTCCCACGACAGCAACCTGCTCATGGTTTTGCATGATCGTGCCGATATAGCCGTGGTCACCCGGTCCTACCTCGAGCAGATGCTCCAGCGGGACCCCGAACTGCGCGGCAAACTGCTTGTTTCCCGTCGGTTCGATCAGGAATACCATCTGAACGCCATGCTCAGGCCCAACGCCCCCATCGAGCCCCAGGACTTCGAAGGGCTGTTGCAACGGTTGCAGGCGGATGAGTCTTACCAACGGCTGCTGGAGCGATACCAACTGCCGTTCAAGAAGAACGACCGAGATTAAGAACGGCGCATACGGGGAAAACATGGCTTTTGCACACGTTCGGCGGAAGGTTGGCCGACAACGGATTGGGGGACGCAAGGGACTGCTGGCCGCTCTGGCCCTGTTCGCTTCGCTGGAGCCGGCGCTCGCCGCCGAGGTGGTCAAGGTGGGCGGCGCCCACTTCCCGCCCTATGTGATCAAGCCGGAATCGGAAGCGGCCACCGGCCTGCTGCCCGAACTGCTGGAGGCCCTCAACCAGGCCCAGGCGGACTACCGTTTCGTCATGCTGCCCACGGCCATCCCGCGGCGCTTCCGCGACTTCCAGAGCGGGCGCATCGACATGGCCGTGTTCGAGAACCCCGGCTGGGGCTGGCAGGACATCGAGGCGGCGCGTATCGACATGGGCCTGGAGGACGCCGAAGTCTTCGTCGCCCACAAGCGCGACAGCCGTGGCCAGGACTACTTCCGCAGCCTGGATGGCAAGCGCCTGGCCCTCTACAGCGGCTACCACTACGGTTTCGCCGGGTTCGATGCCGACCCGGAATACCTCATGCGCGAATTCAACGCGATGCTGACCTACTCCCACGACAGCAACCTGCTGATGGTGCTGCGTGACCGCGCCGACATTGCCCTGGTGACGCGCTCGTACCTGGGCATGTACCTGGAGCGCAACCCGGACGTGGCGGGGCAGTTCCTCGTCTCCGACCGGGTCGACCAGTACTACCGCCACTACGCCCTGTTGCGGCCGGGGGCGCCCATCACCCCCGAGCGCTTCGCGCGCCTGCTGGAGACGCTGCGGGCCGATGGCAGCCTGGAGCGCATCTTCGGCCGCTACCGCATCCGCGTCAGCCCAGCTTCAGTGGATAACTCAGCAGCAGGACGTGGCAGAGATTGACCCCCAGGTGCAGGGCCACCGCCGGCCCCAGCCGACCCGAGAAGTGGAACGCCAGGCCGTAGCCCAGGCCAGCCACCGTCGCCACCACGGCGAACAGCGTGCTGAAGGGCAGGTGCACCGCACCGAACAGCAGCGTCGCCAGCAGCAGCCCCGCCCAGGGGCCCAGGCGCGCCGCCAGGGAGCGCTGCAGCAGCGCGCGGAACACCAGCTCCTCCGCCAGCACCGTCACCAGCAGGTTCACCGCCAGCCATAGCGCCAGGTGTTCCGGCCACTTCGGCACCCAGCCCACCAGCCCCAGGGCCAGCGCCAGCACCGGCACGGCCACCAGCGTCGCCAGCATCACCGCCAGGGTCGCGCTGCGGCGCGCCGTCGGCACCGGGTCCGGGCGGCCCAGCCACCAGGCCAGCAGGCTCATGCCCACCAGCGCCTTGTCCCAATTCACCCGCAGGGCGTAGGGCGGCGCGTCCGGGCTCCAGGGTGTCGGCTCGGTCAGGGAGAGGTAGGCGAAGCCCGGCACCAGGTGCGCGGCCAGGGCCACGCTGGCCAGCAGCGTCACCGGCAGCCACAGCCAGTTGGGCAGGCGTTTTGCCGCCAGCACCCAGCCGGCATAGGCCACGCCAAGTGCCAGGCCGAGCGGGCTGATGTGGCCGGTGGCATGGCCCAGGGCCAGGGTGAGCAGGGGAAGCAGGATTTGTAGATGGATAGGCATGGCACCTCCTGAGGAATCAGGTGGCGCACTTTAAGGCCATCTCGCCATCCGGTGTTGGCGGATGTGCGGGAAACCGGCCCGTGGCCGGCTTCCGTGCCGGCTCTCAGCGGTCTTCCGCGTCCTTGGCGTCGGCTTCCGCGTTGCGCTGGCGGATGCGCGCCAGTTGCTCCTCGGTCAGCGGAACCTTCTTCGCGGTGTCACGCAGCATCATCAGGCCGCCGACGATGGAGCCAAGGGCCAGCGCCAGGATCAGCCAGGCATACCAGGGCATGTCGATCTCCTTTGTGGATGGGGCATGTGGGGTTGGATGCTACGGCGTCATACGAAAAGTGTCTGCGCTCGGTGATGCTGCGTTGAAAACGCCCTCAGAATGCTCATTTACAGCACGTAAACTGCGCTTCTTCGGACGTTTTCGTTCGCTCGACGACTTTTCGTATAGAGCCTACGGCGCGCGTGCCGTTCCGTCATTCGTTGCATCAGGCCTGCTCCCGCAGCCACGCCAGCAGCGCGGCCGGCAGGCTGCCGGGCGGTGGCGGGGCCTCGCTCAGCAGGCAGTAGCGCGAGCCATCGGCCACGAACCCCAGCGGCGCCACCAGCGCGCCGCTCGCCAGGTCGTCGCGCACCAGGTGCCACGGGCCGATGGCCACCCCCAGCCCGGCCACCGCCGCCTGCAGGCTGAAGTAGAAGTGCTCGAACACCTGCCCGCCCGGCAGGCCCGGAGCGCGACCGGCCGCCGCGCTCCAGTCCGCCCAGGCTGCTGGCCGGGTGCGGGTGTGCAGCCGGGGCGCATCCGGGCACAGGTCGTCGGCCTCGAACCACTGGGTGGCCCGCTCCGGCCGGCACACCGGCCCCACCTGCTCCTCGAACAATGGCTCCACGTGCCAGTGCGGCGGGTGCGGGAAATCCTCGCGGCGGATCGCCAGGTCGATGCCGGCCTGGAAGGAGAAGGCCCCGCCGCCGGCCACCAGGTGGATCACCCAGTCCGGGTGGCGCGCCTGGAAGTCCGGCCAGCGCGGGATCAGCCAGCGCATCAGCAGCGTCGGCTCGCACGACACCACCCATTGCCGCTCCCGGCGTGCCTTGGCTCGCAAGCCCTGGGCAGCCTGTTGCATCAGCGCCAGCCCGTCGTGCACCGCGCGGGCCAGGGTGCGGCCGTCCTCGGTGAGGAAGACACGGCGGTTGCGCCGTTCGAACAGCGCTACGCCGAGGTCGTCTTCCAGCAGCCGCACTGCCCGGCTCACCGCGCCATGGGTCAGGTGCAGCGCCTCCGCCGCGCGGGTGAAGTTCTCCAGGCGGGCTGCGGCCTCGAAGCAGCGCAGCGCCATCAGCGAGGGCAGGCGGGTATCGCCGGATGGTGAGCCAGGCTCACCGGAATGGTCAGAAAGCATCGTTGGTCAGGCCCCTGGCTGGCTTCCTATGATCGGCACCTCTATCGAACTGCCAGAGGATACGCCATGGCTGAACTGTTAGCCGTCATCACCATCACCCTGCTCGCGGTGATCAGCCCCGGGCCGGACTTCGCCCTCGTCTCACGCAACAGCCTGCTGCGCTCCCGCCGTGCCGGCGGCCTGACGGCGCTGGGCATCGGGCTGGGTGTGCTGGTGCATGTCAGCTACACCCTGGTGGGTGTCGGCGTGCTCATCCAGCAGTCGCTCTGGCTGTTCGATGCCATCCGCCTGGCCGGGGCTGCCTACCTGATCCTGCTGGGGGTGAAGATGCTGCGCAGCCAGCCCGCCGGCACCCAGGTCGAGGCGCCCGAAGCACCGCTGAGCGACGCAGCGGCCCTGCACATGGGCTTCTTCACCAACGTGCTCAATCCCAAGACCACGGTCTTCATCGTCAGCCTGTTCCTGCAGGTGGTGCGCCCGGACACGCCCCTGGCGGTGCAGGTGGGCTATGGCGCCTTCATCGCCAGCGCCCACGTCGCCTGGTTCGGCCTGGTGGCGCTGTGCTTCTCCTCCGGCGCCGTGCGCCAGCGCTTGCTGGCGGCGCGGCACTGGGTGGACCGCAGCTTCGGCGCGTTGCTGGTGGGCTTCGGTTGCTGGCTGGCGCTTTTTCGTAGGGGGTAAAGGTCGCCGCCAGTCCACAGCCAGCCACGGGGCTTTGCCACCTGGCGAACTCTTTTCAGTGGTGTGCGCCTGAGCGAGTGGTTTCTTCCTGAGGCGCTTTCATCAGGTTTGGACGATACGGTTGCGGCTGCTTGACCTTGTACAGCGCTTGCCAGAGACGCCTCGCCGCAAAAGTGCTCCTGTGCTGTCTTGCCTGCCCGGTGAGGGCTGGGATAGGTTGCGAGCCTGTCCACAACGGGGCAACGCCATGCGCAAACCTTCAAGACACATGCACGACATGCCACACGCACCGGCACGGTTACCGCTCGGCTTGGTTCTGTTGCTGCTGTGCCTGCTTGTTGGCCTGGTCTGGAGCATCGTGCAGCAGCCTGCGCTGCTGTGGGTTGTGGTCGGCACGGCTGTGCTGGTGAAGTACTTGAGCTGGCGAGAGCAGCGACGTTTAGCGAGGCTGGCTGCGCAGCGCCAGGGGCAGTCCATATGCCAGTTCGCTCGCGCCTTCCCTCGGTGGCAGGTGGACACCTGGGTGATCCGCGCCGTGTACGAGTCTCTGCACGGTTATCTCGGTGGACGCTTGCCGATCCGTGCCGATGATCGCTTCGAGGAGGATCTGAACCTGGACGACGAGGATCTGGAGTTCGAGCTGCTGGAGGATATGGCCCGACTAAGTGGCCGGTCTCTGGCGGGCGTTGAGAACAACCCCTTCTACGGCAAGGTTCTGCACGTGCGTGACCTGGTGCTGCTGCTTGATCATCAACCGCGCAGCTTTCCCCCTGAGTGCCTCACTAGGCGTGCAGCCTGACGACAGGCCCAGGTAAGCCCTCGCTGGTTCAGCGCGCAGGGCAGGCCACTTCTTGTCGTGCGGAGCGCCTGGGCCGCGCGCATCCTGGCACAGCTTGCGCTGTTCCCTGGGTCAGCCGAAGGCTTCCAGCCCCTCGCGCACCTCGTCCAGCGCCTGGCCGAGCAGGGCCTCCAGCGAGTGGCCGGGCAGGCCCGACTCCAGCAGCCCGAGCAGGCCACGCCGGGCTTCGGCGAAACGGTCCTGGTGGTAGTGCAGGCGGCCGAACCCGCCGGCCCGGTCGAAGAACAGGAAGTGCGCGCCTTCCAGCATGTCGTCGCCCATGAACCAGCCAAAGCCGATGAAACGCTGGTCCAGCGCTTGCAGCTGGGCCGCATCGAAGTGCGTGCCCGCGTCCAGCTCCGGACGGTCGCCACCCCAGAAGGCCCGCATCAGCGACACCAGCCCGGCGCCACTGCCCTGGTCTTCCAGCCAGTCCACCAGCTCGCCCGGGGCGGGCAGCCAGAAGCAGTGGTTGTCGTCCTGGGTGTTGTTCTTCAGGCTGCCGAAGTGGCGGTAGAAGGCCACCAGCTCCGCCGGCATCGGCATCCCGGCCAGGGCCTGGAAGCGCTCGATATCCGCCGCCGGCGCGGGGCCGTCGCAGGCCAGCTCATCGTCTTCGCCGTGCAGTTCCTGGAAGGTCTGGTTGTACGCGTCGATGCCGTTTTGCAGGGTGTCCATGCTCGAATCCGCTCGGTGGGGGCAAAGGCAGCACCCTAGCCGAACGGCCACCGGTGCATACCGCACACGCGCACAGTTTCGACAACCGGGAGCGTGGCGCACCCGCTCCCGGTTCGGCTACCAATCGCCGAAGGGCATGTGCTTCCAGCTCGGTTCGTTGCCCAGTGCCGGCTCCTCGCGGCTGCAGAGGAACACCGGCAGGTCGCGCCGGGCGATCCAGATGTCCCCTTGCCACTTCACCACGCCGATCCGCTGGTTGGCCCAGCTCATGTACGCCCGGCGGGGCGCCGCGTTGGCGTCACGGTAGTGGTCATGCAGCGTCGGCACCACCTCCTCGCTGAGCCAGCGGCTCAGGCAGCGGTGCTCCGGGTGCTGGTAGCGGTACAGCAGGCGGTAGGCGCCGGCCTCGCTGAGGGCGATGACTTCCTCGCTGCCACCGCTGGCGTGCCGCAAGCGGACGGCGCGGCGCTGGTGCGGGTCCACCAGGCGGGGCAGGCGGCCGGGCTTCAGCGCGCCGATCATCCGTGCGAAGTCCATGGCCACGAACCAGGGCTGGTTGTCGACCATGGCGGCACGGAGCTGGTGGTTGTGGCGTTGGAAAACGATGGGGGTGTATGCGTCGTGCATGGGGGAACTCCTGATGAGGTTGAGGAGCCACCACCCGTCGCTGTCATTCGAAGGGTGGCAGACCACGCGGGGTTGACAGACCGGCATCAGGACCCGGCAGGCCAGAAGGCCTCCCCGCGCGATCTGCCATAAAGCAGCGCAGCCTGTAAAAGCTGCATGCGTGCAAGCACCTGCAAGAAACATTCGCTGTTTCTCGCATGCACTGGCAGCGCATTCGCGCCTGATGTAGCGGGCTGTCAAACCCGGCCGCGGGATTGACCGCGACGCCGGGAGGATAGGGAGGTGGGGGAGGGAGGGCAAGGGGCATGGCCAACGCCCTGGGCTGGGGATGTCGTGCGACGGGCTGGTGGCGGATCGCATGGGGTTGGCGAGCCGGCTAGTAGGGGCCGGCAGACCCGAAGGTCTCCCCATGCGATCCGCCGTGACGAGATGGCTGTATCGCCGGACGTTGATGGGAGCAGGAGGGCAGACCGCGCGAGATTGACAGACCGGTACAGGTAGCCGGCAGGCCGCTAGGCCTCCTCGCGCGGTCTGCCGACACGGAGTCTGCCTCGTAGTCGGCAGTGGTGCGTGTATTGAGTGGCCTGGCGAGTGGTGGGACCTGTCGTATTCGGTCTGGTGGCGATTACTCAGGCCCAGTAATGCGTTCTGACGATCCGCAGTGGTGCTGTATAGAATCGCCCGCCGCGTTATGCCTGAAACGGTACGACGCTCCGTTATCCGATACGTCAGCCTTTGATTGGCTGATCCAGTACAAGCAAGGAGTCGCTATGTCATCCCATTTCAAGCAAGTTTCCATGATCGTTTTTCTGGTAGGACTTTCGTTGTCGGCAGATGCCGCCGAGAGAGCCTCGGGGGGCTCGCCATGGGTCAGTTTGTTTTTCACATTCGGCCCCCTGATGCTCATGTTGGTTTGTATGCCGCTGGTTCTGCGGATCGCCATGCAGCGAACGCGTAACCTGGCTCAGCGAACTGCCGAGGCCAATGAGCGCATTGCCAAGAGCCTCGAAGAACTTGTGGAGCTGATGCGGAAAAATGGAAAGGCTGATCACTGATAACGACTCTTTTTAAGCAAGGAGGCTGCATGTCTAGCAACGACTTCACTATCACGTGTCTGGCTGATGAACAGGAGTCTTTGGTTCCTCTTCACCACGTATTTCGTCATGCGTGCGAAACCGAAGAGTGGCCGAGTGATCTACAGCATCTGGCTGACGATTGGTCTCCCGCATGGGTTAACGATGTCCAGTGGAGAGGAAACTCGCTGCATCTGCTCATTCAGGGTTCCTCGGGAAGCATGTTCGAGTCTTGGCATGCCGCTGCATTGCACGCCAGGGGAGCGAAGTATGTACGGGTTCGCATTTATCACGGACAAACAGACGATGTGAGCGAGCTTTTCTACCGTGCCGGGGAACCCATTTCCAGAAGGCAATTTCCCGCAGTTCAAATGTCTGAACGCGAGGAAATTCAAAGCCTGGTTCTTGATGGTGAAGATGTACGTTTGGCTACGCGTATCAAGGCAGGCGCCAGTCTGGATATAGAGGTCGATGGCCAGCCGCTGATTCTGAAACTTCTGGAATACGGACTGGAGAAGTCGATCAAGGCCGCATTGGCACGGGGGATTGATCTATCCCCATGCTTGGTTGACTTATGCGAGTTCGCGCGACTGATTGTTATCTATGGTGGTAAGCAGCGAGCCTCAATCTTGCGTTCTTTGCTGGACTTGACGCCCACGGGTGCGGCTTTGCTTTGGCAGGACGAAGACTTCATGGCGCGTGCTGCCGGCTATCTGGAACTGCTGGAGTTGCTGATCGAGCACGGTGCTGATGTGAACGCATCGATATCTGAGCAAGGTTCACTACTGTTCGACAGCGACCGGTATTTCGACAGTCAGCCACGAATATTGGCGTTCCTGCGGAAACATAACGCACAGTCCATACCGCCGGCGGCGGATCAATAGAAGCTCCGTCTGCAGTGAGTACGACCTTTGGAACACGCTCTTTTGCTATTTCTGGTTTCGCCATACAAGGCGAAACAGGTGACATCAGTAGCGGTCTGTCAGGCCTCTGAAAGCACGAGAGCAGCCAAAGAAAAGGGCCCTTCCGGGCCCTTTCTTTTTCACTTGGAGAGAAACCGCATCCCTTCCTCCAGCCCCTGCAGGGTGAGGGGGAACATCTGGTCGTTGATCAGCTCCCGCACCAGCCCGGTGGAGGCGGTGTAGTTCCAGGTGTCCTTGGGGTAGGGGTTGATCCAGATGAGCTTCTTGTACTTCTCCATGAAGCGCTTCATCCACACGTAGCCCGGCTCTTCGTTCCAGTGCTCGACGCTGCCGCCGGCCTGGGTGATCTCGTAGGGGGCCATGGCGGCGTCGCCGACGAACACCACCTTGTAGTCGGCGCCGTACTTGTGCAGCAGGTCCTGGGTGGAGGTGCGTTCGGAGGTGCGGCGCAGGTTGTTCTTCCACACTGATTCGTAGACGAAGTTGTGGAAGTAGAAGTACTCCAGGTGCTTGAACTCGGTCTTGCAGGCGGAGAACAGCTCTTCGCAGACCTTCACGTGGGCGTCCATGGAGCCGCCGATGTCCAGCAGCAGCAGGAGCTTCACGGTGTTGCGCCGTTCGGGGCGCATCTGGATGTTGAGCAGGCCGGCATCGCGGGCGGTGTGGTCGATGGTGCCGTCCAGGTCCAGCTCTTCCGCTGCGCCTTCACGGGCGAACTTGCGCAGGCGGCGCAGGGCGACCTTGATGTTGCGGGTGCCCAGTTCCACCTGGTCGTCGAGGTTCTTGTACTCGCGCTGGTCCCAGACCTTGGCGGCCTTGCCCTGGCGCTTGCCGGCGTCGCCGACGCGGATGCCCTCGGGGTTGAAGCCGCCGGAGCCGAAGGGGCTGGTGCCGCCGGTGCCGATCCACTTGTTGCCGCCGGCGTGGCGTTCCTTCTGTTCTTCCAGGCGTTTCTTGAACTCTTCGATGAGCTTGTCCAGCCCGCCGAGGGACTGGATCTGCGCGCGCTCTTCGTCGGTGAGCAGGCGCTCGAACTCCTTGCGCAGCCACTCTTCGGGGATCAGCGCCTCGATGTGCTCGTTGAGGTTCTCCAGGCCCTTGAAGTAGGCGGAGAAGGCGCGGTCGAACTTGTCGAAGTGGCGTTCGTCCTTCACCAGCACGGTGCGGGCGAGGTAGTAGAACTCGTCCATGTCGGCGAAGACGACGTTGTGCTTGAGCGCGTTGATCAGGTCCAGCAGTTCGCGGACCGAGACCGGCACCTTGGCGGCGCGCATTTCGTTGAACAGGTTGAGCAGCATGGCTGCACCCTCTTGCTAGCGGTGGGGCCTCAGGAACGGGATTCCTGGGGCAGGCCGTCGGCGATGGCGTACCAGTCGGCCTTGGATTCTGTGTAGATGTGCTTCTGCGGGACGTCACCCAGGGGCGAGTCCAGGGTGCCCAGGGCCACCGAGACCCACTTGGGGTGCGGGTGGTCGGCGAACCATTGCAGGTTGCTGCCGCACTGGCGGCAGAAGGTCCGGGTCACGTGGGGGGAGGAGTGGAACGCGGCCACCTGGTCCTGCCCTGCGGTGAAACGGAAGTGCTCGCGCCGCACGTTGCCGTAGCTGGCGAAGGCTGCGCCATGGCCCTTGCGGCACTGGCCGCAATGGCAATGGGTGGCGGATTCGATGGGCGCGTCGATCTGGTACTTCACCGCGCCGCACAGGCAGCTGCCGTTATGCATCGTCGCTGGCCTCTCCGTTGAGCTGACGTTGGATTTCCAGGGCCCAGGCACCGTCGCTGACACCCGTCCCGCGGTGTTGACGGGAGGTCGAGGTCTGCTCGGTCACGTCATGCCAATGGTTGCGGCCTTCGGCATCCAGCTCGGAGCAGTCCTCGTTGGTATCGAGGTCGAATTCGATGAACCGGCAGTCCTGTGTCAGCAGCAGGCCGCTGACCCCATGGCCACCGTATTGCTCGATATGCAGGTCGACCACGATGGTGCGGCTCCAGTCGATCCCCTGTGCCTGCGGGTGCTGCAACAGCACGCGGGGCACTTTGTCTGGCTGGTTGCGGTAGTACTCGGCGGTCAGTTGCAGCCCCTCACGCCGGAGCAGGGCCTGCTCCTGAACGTTCTTCTGGCGCTTGCGCCTGATCCGCTCCAGGTCCATCGCAGCCTCAGCGGCTGGCGCGGCGCGCCATGAAGGCCAGGCGTTCGAGCAGCATCACGTCCTGCTCGTTCTTCACCAGGGCGCCGGCCAGCGGCGGGATGGCCTTGGACGGGTCGCGCTCGCGCAATACGGCCTCGCCGATGTTGTCGGCCATCAGCAGCTTCAGCCAGTCCACCAGTTCGCTGGTGGAGGGCTTCTTCTTCAGGCCCGGGACCTTGCGCACGTCGAAGAACACGTCCAGCGCCTCGGCCACCAGCTCGCCGCTGATGTTGGGGTAGTGGACGTCGACGATCTTCTTCAGCGTCTCGCGGTCGGGGAAGGCGATGTAGTGGAAGAAGCAGCGGCGCAGGAAGGCGTCCGGCAGTTCCTTCTCGTTGTTGGAGGTAATGATGATGATCGGGCGCTGCTTGGCCTTGATGGTCTCGTTCGTCTCGTAGACGTAGAACTCCATCTTGTCGAGTTCCTGCAGCAGGTCGTTGGGGAACTCGATGTCGGCCTTGTCGATCTCGTCGATCAGCAGGATCACGCGCTCGTCGGCCTCGAAGGCCTCCCAGAGCTTGCCTTTCTTGATGTAGTTGCGGACGTCGTGGACCTTGTCGGAGTTGAGCTGGGAGTCGCGCAGGCGGCTCACGGCGTCGTACTCGTAAAGGCCCTGGTGGGCCTTGGTGGTGGACTTGATGTGCCAGGTGATCAGCTTGGCGCCGAAGGCTTCTGCCAGCTGCTCGGCGAGCATGGTCTTGCCGGTGCCCGGTTCGCCCTTGACCAGCAGCGGGCGTTGCAGGGTGATCGCGGCGTTGACGGCGAGCTTGAGGTCGTCGGTGGCGACGTAGGACTGGGTGCCTTCGAACTTCATCAGGTAATCCTCGAACGGTAACGACCGGCAGTGCCGGGCGCGCGGTATCAGGTGGAGGCGCCGACTATAGCGTGAGCCCCGGCGCACTGTGAACGCAGACGGGGCATTCAGTCACTGAATGGGCGGTCACGGCCCTTGCAGCCTAGTCCGTCCTGGCGGCGGCGGGGCCCTGTCCTCCGGTGGGTCGTGCGGCGTCATCGCGCTCGGGCGGGGCACGTTCGAAGCGCGGGGTGAAGGCTTCGACGAAGGCGTTGCGCAGGATGGCGATGAACGCCTGGAAGGCGCTGACGTCCTGCTGGTGCACGTTGCCGCTGAGTTCCACGCGGGTGGCGAACTGGTCGCGGCGCTGGTTCTTCAGCAAGGTCTCGCCGCCGCCGACGAGGGCCTCCCAGAGGGCGCGGAGCACGCCCTTGTCTTCGTTCTCCACGTCCTGGCGCCAGTCGAACACGTCCACATCGTGCAGCAGTGGCTTGATGTAGCCGCTGAGCCGGGCGTTGTCGGCGCGCGCTTCGATCACCAGGTCGCCCTGGCCCCGGCGGAAGTCGAAGCGGCCGTAGGCGCGGGCCAGGTCGTTGAGCCGGGGCAGGTCGATGTCGCGGGCGCGCAGGCGCAGCTGGAAGTCCTCGAAGTTCTTGAACGGGTCGAAGGTGGCCTCCACCTCCAGGGGTGCATGGCCGAGCAACTGAGCGCGGCCCTCGAAGCGGGCCACGCGCTCGCCCTGGCTGTCGGCGACGTTGGTGAGATTGTAGAGGCTGGCGTTCACCTGGCTGGCGTCCAGGTCCACCCTGGGGGTGGAGGTGAAGTTGTGGAAGGCGATGCGGCCGTCCAGCACGCGCAGTTCGTTGAGGGTGATGGGCAGCAGTTTGTTGAGCTGGTCGCGCCAGTCGGTGCCGGCACCGGTCTGGGACTGGCGCTTGTCGGCGCCGCCGTCGACGAAGTTCAGTTCGGGGCCCTCGAACACCACCCGCGCGACCACGGCGCGGTCCTGCCAGAGCGCCTGCCAGCTCACCGCCAGGTCGATGCCCGGCGCGTCCAGCAGCGGTACCGGCACGCTGCCGTCGGCCTTGACGATGGACAGGCCGTTGATGCGGTACGCGCCGCGCCACCAGGCCAGGTCGATGTCGTCGATGTGGCCGCGGTACTCGCCCATGTCGGCGAGCTTGCCGTTGAGGTAGTCACGGATCAGCCAGGGCAGCGTCAGCTGGGCCACCAGCAGGAGCAGCAGGAGGGTGAGCAGGGCCTTGAGCGGCCAGCCATAGCGTCGCTTCATGGGGTGCTTCCGGCGTTTGGCACATGTCCGATGGACTGTGCCGGCGCCATTCGGTTCGGCTGGACTGCCGGGGCACCTGGGCATAGGCTGGGCCCCTTTCTCCCATCGACCCGCCACCTTCGAGGACCGGTTCATGAGCCGCATCTACGCAGACAACTCCAAGGCCATCGGCAACACGCCGCTGGTGATGATCAACCGCCTGGGCCCCAAGGGCGTGACCATCCTCGCCAAGATCGAGGGGCGCAACCCGGCCTATTCGGTGAAGTGCCGCATCGGCGCCAGCATGATCTGGGACGCGGAAGAGAGCGGCCGCCTGCGCCCGGGCATGACCCTGGTGGAGCCCACCTCGGGCAACACCGGCATCGGCCTGGCCTTCGTCGCGGCGGCGCGGGGCTACAAGCTGATCCTCACCATGCCGGCCTCCATGAGCCTGGAGCGGCGCAAGGTGCTCAAGGCCCTGGGCGCCGAGCTGGTGCTCACCGAACCGGCCAAGGGCATGAAGGGCGCCATCGAGAAGGCGGCCGAGATCGCCGCCGGCAACCCCGAGCAGTACCTGCTGCTGCAACAGTTCGAGAACCCGGCCAACCCGGCCATCCATGAGAAGACCACCGGCCCGGAGATCTGGAACGACACCGACGGCGCCATCGACGTGCTGGTGGCCGGCGTCGGCACCGGCGGCACCATCACCGGCATTTCCCGCTACATCAAGCAGCAGCGCGGCAAGCCGATCCTCTCGGTGGCGGTGGAGCCGGTGACTTCGCCGGTGATCAGCCAGACCCTGGCCGGTGACGAGGTGAAGCCCAGCCCGCACAAGATCCAGGGCATCGGTGCCGGCTTCGTGCCGAAGAACCTGGACCTGTCCATCGTCGACCGCGTCGAGCAGGTCAGCGATGAGGAGGCCAAGGCCATGGCCCAGCGCCTGATGCGCGAGGAAGGCATCCTCTGCGGCATTTCCTGCGGGGCGGCGATGGCTGCCGCCGTGCGCCTGGCCGAGAAGCCGGAGATGCAGGGCAAGACCCTGGTGGTGATCCTCCCTGACTCGGGCGAGCGCTACCTGTCCACCATGCTCTTCGACGGCCTGTTCACCGAGCAGGAGCTGCAGCAGTAACCCCGCTGCCCGCAATGAAAGAGGCCGCCCACTGGGCGGCCTCTTTCGTTTGGCGGGGTTGGGGTTTACCGGCAGGCGCCCTCGTCACGCCAGACCTTGCCGCTGCCGTCGGCGCCGGTGAAGGCCGGGTTGCCGGGCTCGTTGCCCTTGGTCCACCAGCGGGCGGTGTAGGTGCGGCCCTTGTGGGTCACCTTGTTGCCTTCCCAGTAGGTGCCCGAGGCGCTCCAGGGGCTGGCACAGGTACCGGGTTGCTGGCCGGCCTCGGCCTTCACCCGGACCTTGTGGGTGCGGGTCACTTCGTGGTGGCCGTTGCCCAGGGTGAGGGTGAAGGTGTAGTCGGCGTCCTTGTCCAGGCGCGGCGCGGTGAAGCTGAGGCCGGCGCCGTCGCTCTGGAAGGCGAGGGCAGGGTTCACGCTCCAGCGGTAGCGGAGGTTGAGTCCGTTCGGGTCTGTCGATCCGGCTGCGCTGAGCTGCACGCGGTCACCAGCTTTGGCTTCTGCCGGTCCGCTGATGGCTGCCACGGGTGGCAGGATCACCGGAGCGTCGGCTTTCACCCGGACCTTGTGGGTGCGGGTCACTTCGTGGTGGCCGTTGCCCAGGGTGAGGGTGAAGGTGTAGTCGGCGTCCTTGTCCAGGCGCGGCGCGGTGAAGCTGAGGCCGGCGCCGTCGCTCTGGAAGGCGAGGGCAGGGCTCACGCTCCAGCGGTAGCTGAGGGCCAGCCCGTTCGGGTCGCTGGAGGCAGAGGCGCTGAGCTGCACACGGTCACCGGCCTTGGCATCCCCCGGCCCGCTGATGGCGGGCACCGGCGGCAGGATCACCGGCGGCTGTTCGGGCGTGCCGCTGGCCTCGCAGGGGCCCAGGTCACGCCAGACCTTGCCGCTGCCGTCCGCCCCGGTGGAGGCGGCGGTGCCGGGCTCGTTGTTGCGCGTCCACCAGCGGGCTTCGTACAGGCGGCCTTTCCACTGGGCCTTGTGGCCTTGCAGGTACTCGGTGCCGGGTTGCCAGGTGGCTTCGCAGGTGGCGCCGGCGCCGCTGGCAGCCTTGACCAGCAGCTCGTGCACGCGGGTGGTGGTCTGCTTGCCGTTGCTGACCGTCACGCTGAAGCGGTAGCGGGTGTCGCTGCTGTGCTCCGGGGCCTTGAGGGTCAGGCGCGGGCCGTCGATGTCGAAGTCCAGCGCCGGGGTCACGGACCAGCTGTAGCTGAGGGCGCTGCCCTGGGGATCGCTGGAGCCGGAGGCGTCCAGCTGCACCTTCTGGCCGGCTTCGGCCGAGGCCGGGCCCTGGATCACCACCACCGGCGGCGTGCCGGCGTCCTCGGCTTTCAGCGGGGCGGCCTGGGCCTCGTTGCTGGCGCTGAACTCGCCCTGGCCGAGCAGGGTCCAGTTGCCGTTGGGGTTGTCGCTGCCGTAGATGCGGTAGCCCTTGATGTTGCCCTCCATGTCGCGCACCTGCTGGGGCAGGTAGTTGAGGCTGGAGAAGCGCTGCTCGCCACCCAGGTCGATGACCATCTGGTGGGGGTAGCGGTCACCGGGCACGGTGCTCCAGTAGGAGCTGGTGTTGCCGTCGATGGCGTGGGCGCCGCTCGCTGAGGCGGGGACGGCGCTGCTGACGGAGTGCACCCGCCAGCCGTCACGGGACAGCAACCGGCCCTGGGCGTCCGCCAGGTGCAGCTCTGCGGCGCTGGCGCGCTCCTTGCCGTCGATGGAGGACTCGGCCACCAGCTTCAGGTAGCGCGCCTGGGCGGTGTCCTGGGTGGCGGCGTAGAGGGCGCCGTCCAGGTAGATGTCGTCCACCGGGTTGTTGGGTTCTGCGCGGATCGCCAGGTGCCAGCGGCCCGGGGCCGGGTTGTCCAGCGCCAGGAAGGGGTGGTTGTTCAGCGTCGAACGGGCGTCGAACTGGGCGTCGCTGGGCAGGGCGCCACGGCGCAGCAGCAGTTGCGAGCGGCCGTTGCCCCGGTCGTAGCCCTCGCCATGGGCGGTGCTGATCAGCAGGCGCCGGCTGCCCTCGGGCACGTCGATGACGAAGTTGCGCCATTGGTTCTTGGCCAGGCTGACCCGCTCCTTCAGCACCTCGCGCTTGATCTCCTCGGCCAGGGGCACGACCGCCGGGCTGTAGGCCGACATGCGTGCCGCGTTCTCGCGCCAGACCCTGGCCATGTTGGCAGTGCTGGCATCGCCCAGGGGGATCCCCTGCACGTCGCGCAGGTCCGGGTTGGAGTAGAAGGGCACATGGTTGCCGCAAAGGATGGTGCCGACCCGGCCGTTGTTGTAGCCGAAGCGGTAGCTCTTGCCGTCCGAGCAGTGGCTGCCGCCGGCGTTGTGGGCCACTTCGTGGCGGAAGGTGGTGGGGGAGTTGATGTAGTTGATCGAGTAGCGCCCCGGCACGTAGGCCCAGCCAATGGCGGTGTCGACGCCTGGGGTGCCCATGATGAAGCCGGCCACCAGGTCGGGGCTGTACTGGCGCATGCCATCGCGGAACAGCGTCGACAGCTTGCCGAGGGTGTCGGTGGTGATGGGGTGGTCGTCCGCGATCACCTGGGTGCCCACCAGGCGTATGCGTACCCCTTCGACCTGGGACTGCTTCAGGGCGCGGTTGACCAGGGCCACCTGGGCCAGGGCATAGGCCTCGTGGTCGCCGATGTAATTGGCGGCTTTCTGGGAGAAGCCGGCCAGCAGGTCGATCACGATCTCCCCGGCCTGGCTACGGTCCACCAGCAGGCTGCGCTTGCCGCGCTCCTCGAGGATGCCCGGGACTTCTTCGAGCACCTGCTCGACGTAGTCGACCTGGCTCGGGTGGAAGGCGTGCGGGGTGTCGAAGCGGGTCAGCACCTGCTCGCCGTCGGCCGAGCCACGGATGATGGCGTTGGCCTCGGGCAGCAGGGCGACGAAGCTGCCGTTGTCCCGCGCAGCGAGGAAGAACTCACCAGGGCCCGAGAGGCTGCGAGCCGCCCCCAGGGTCTGGCCGACGTACACGTTGAGCCCGGCTTGATGCTCGATGGGTTCGGCGCTGGTGCGCAGCAGGCTCAGGCCTGCCTCCTGGCGCAACTGCTCGGTGCCCAGGGCGGCGACACCGCTGCGCGCTGTACCGGGCTTGAGGGCCTGCAGGTCGATGAACTGGCCGGTGAGGGTGACTTCCCGCGTGGCACTGGCGTGCTGGGCGGTGGCGGAGTCGGCCGCAGTGGCCGTTGCCACCGGCAGGGCCGCCAGGGTGCCCAGTGAGGCTGCCCAGAGGCAGATGCCTCGGCAGACGGGGTTGATCTTGAAGCTCGGCATAAAGCACTCCTGAGCCTGCACCGCCCGAAGGCGCGCGGGCTCGCCAGCCTGTGGCTGGTGTTCGTTCAGTGGGAGGGTTGGTTGCCGGCGCGCCGATGGTAGGCACGGCCTCGGGCCGCTGTAAAAGAAGCGGGGGGATTTTCGGACAGGTCCGAACCGGGCGGTTCGGCAGGGTGTTTCCCGCTGCCGGGATGGATCACGCCGGGGGCGTTTTGGCACTCGGCAGCGGGCGTGGGAGGGGGTAGGCGGTGGACGGTCGGGGGCGCAGGACTTCGGGTGGAGCGTTCTGCCGACTCCCATGGCTCGCCCTCCTGAAGGGCACTGTCCCCGCCCGAGCCTTCCTCGCTTCGCGTCAGCGCGGCGTGCTGGCCAGGCGCTGGGAGTCCTGGCAGACGGGCATTTGGCCCACTTCTTTACGCGATCTTTATGCCGCCAGGCCCTTCCGTGGCTCGTTCCTTTACGCCCCCCTTGTCGAGAATTTGCCCAAAGCGGCGCCGTCCGCATCACGGAGCACTACACATGAGCATTCTCGACGGGTTGTCCCTGGCCATGGCCACGGGGCTTTTCATCTACCTGCTGGTCGCGCTGCTGCGCGCCGAGCGTGGCTAGGGGGCGCCATGGACGTACAGGACTACGGCCTGATCCTGGCCTTCTTCCTCCTGGTGCTGGTGCCGGCGCCCTTCATCGGGCGCTACATCTACCGTGCCATGGAGGGTGAGCGAACCTTCCTGACCCCGCTGTTCGCCCCGGTGGAGCGCCTGTGCTACCGCATCGCCGGCGTCGACCCGCAGCGCGAGCACGACTGGAAGACCTACACCCTTGCCCTGCTGGCGTTCAACGCCGCCGGGCTGGTGCTGCTGTTCAGCATCCTCACCCTGCAGCACCTGCTGCCGCTGAACCCGCAGCACCTGCCGGGGCTGGAATGGAGCCTGGCGTTCAACACCGCCGTCAGCTTCGTCACCAACACCAACTGGCAGTCCTACAGCGGCGAGGCGAGCCTGAGCTACTTCAGCCAGATGGTCGGCCTGGGCGTGCAGAACTTCGTCAGCGCCTCGGTGGGCCTGTGCGTGCTGGTGGCCCTGGCCCGTGGCATCGCCCGGCGCAGCACGCGGGACCTGGGCAACTTCTGGGTCGACCTGACCCGGGGCACCCTCTATGCGCTGCTGCCGCTGTGCCTGCTGCTGGCGCTGTTCCTGGTGTGGCAAGGCGTGCCGCAGACCTTCGCCGACTACGTCAGTGCCAAGACCCTGGGCGGCGCCGACCAGGTCATCCCCCTCGGCCCGGCGGCCAGCCAGATCGCCATCAAGCAGCTCGGCACCAACGGCGGCGGCTTCTTCGGCGTGAACTCCAGCCACCCGTTCGAGAACCCCAGCGCCTGGAGCAACCTGTTCGAGGTGGCGTCGATCATCCTGATCCCCGCCGCGCTGGTGTTCAGCTTCGGCCACTACGTGAAGGACCTGCGCCAGAGCCGCGCGCTGCTGGCCTGCATGCTGGTGCTGTTCGCCGTCGGCCTCAGCGTCACCCTGTGGGCGGAGTTCCGCCCCAACCCGGCCCTGGCCGCGCTGCCCATCGAGCAGGTGGGTTCGCTGGAGGGCAAGGAGGCGCGCTTCGGCACCGCCGCGTCGGCACTCTGGGCGGTGACCACCACGGCCGCGTCCAACGGCTCGGTGAACGCCATGCACGACAGCTTCAGCGCCCTGGGCGGCATGGTGCCGATGTTCAACATGATGCTCGGCGAGGTGATCTTCGGCGGGGTCGGCGCGGGCCTCTACGGCATGCTGCTGTTCGTGCTGATCGCAGTGTTCCTTGCCGGCCTGATGATCGGCCGCACCCCCGAATACCTGGGCAAGAAGCTGGAGGCACGCGAGGTGCGCCTGCTGGTGGCCACGCTGCTGGTGATGCCGGTGGGCGTGCTGGTGTTCTGCGCCCTGGCGGTGAGCCTGCCGGGCCCGGCGGCCTCCATCACCAACCCGGGTGCCCATGGCTTCAGCCAGGCGCTCTACGCCTACACCTCGGGCACCGCCAACAACGGGTCGGCGTTCGC
The DNA here is from genome assembly GCF_006715895.1 of Pseudomonas sp. SLBN-26. Lineage (NCBI taxonomy): Bacteria > Pseudomonadati > Pseudomonadota > Gammaproteobacteria > Pseudomonadales > Pseudomonadaceae > Pseudomonas > Pseudomonas sp. SLBN-26. The sequence continues at coordinate 2,423,224 of NZ_VFOB01000001.1, read as the reverse complement.
CGGGCTGGGGGCCAACACGGTGTTCCATAACGTGATGATCGGCCTGGCCATGCTGCTCGGGCGCTTCGGCTACATCCTCCCGGTGCTGGCCATCGCCGGCAGCCTGGCGGCGAAGAAGCGCGCGCCGGTCGGTGCCGACAGCTTCCCCACCCACGGCCCGCTGTTCGTCACTTTGCTGACCCTGACCATCCTGCTGGTGGGCGGCCTGACCTTCCTCCCGGCATTGGCCCTCGGGCCCATCGCCGAACACCTCGCGCAGCTCCAGGGCTTCTAACGGAGAACCATGATGAACGCCCCTCTGAAGGCGCCCAAGGTCGGCGCCAAGCAACCCTCCGCCACCACCGTCGCCGCGCTGTGGAAGCCGGCGCTGGTGCAGGCCTTCGTCAAGCTCGACCCGCGCCAGCTCAAGCGCTCGCCGGTGATGCTGGTGGTGGAGCTGACGGCGGTGCTGACCACCGTGCTCTGCTTCATCCCCAACCCGGCGGTGTCCCTCGGCCTGGCGCTGCAGCTCGCGCTGTGGCTGTGGTTCACCGTGCTCTTCGCCAACTTCGCCGAGGCCCTGGCCGAAGGCCGTGGCAAGGCTCGCGCCGACAGCCTCAAGGCCGGCAGCCAGGGCCTTGGCGCCCGTCGCCGCACGGCCTCCGGTGCCTTCGAGACGGTGCCGGCCAGCAGCCTGCGCCGGGGCGACATCGTCCGCGTCGAGGCCGGTGAGCTGATCCCCGGTGACGGCGAGGTGATCCAGGGCATCGCGGCGGTCAACGAGGCCGCCATCACCGGCGAATCCGCACCGGTGATCCGCGAGTCCGGCGGCGACCGCTCGGCCGTCACCGGCAACACCCGCGTGGTGTCGGACTGGCTGCTGGTGAAGATCACCGCCAACCCCGGCGAGTCGACCCTGGACCGCATGATCGCCCTGGTGGAAGGTGCGCGCCGGCAGAAGACGCCGAACGAAGTGGCGCTGGACATCCTGCTCATCGGCCTGACGCTGATCTTCCTGCTGGTGGTGGCCACCCTGCAGCCCTTCGCCCGCTTCGCCGGTGGTGACCTGCCGCTGGTGTACCTGGTGGCGCTGCTGGTGACGCTCATCCCCACCACCATCGGCGGCCTGCTCTCGGCCATCGGCATCGCCGGCATGGACCGCCTGGTGCGCCTCAACGTCATCGCCAAGTCCGGCCGTGCCGTGGAAGCGGCAGGGGACGTGCACGTGCTGCTGCTGGACAAGACCGGCACCATCACCTTCGGCAACCGCCGCTGCAGCGCGATGGTCAAGGCCCCCGGCATCAGCGGCAAGGAGCTGGCCGACGCGGCGCTGCTGGCCTCCCTGGCCGACGACACGCCTGAAGGCAAGTCCATCGTCGAGTACCTGCGCGCGCTCAACACCCTGGAGGAGCCGGCCCGCGAGGCCGTCACCGCCATCGCCTTCAGCGCCGAGACGCGCCTCTCCGGTGCCGACTGGAACGGCCACCGCTACCGCAAGGGCGCCGTGGACGCGGTGCTGGCCTGGGTCGGCATAGAGCGCGACGGCATGCCCGAGGTGCTCGCCCGCGAGGTCGAGCGCATCGCCCAGGGCGGCGGTACGCCGCTGCTGGTGGCCGCCGATGGCCGCCTGCTGGGTGCCATCCACCTCAAGGACGTGGTCAAGCCCGGCATCCGCGACCGCTTCGCCGAGCTGCGCCGCATGGGCATCCGCACCGTGATGGTGACCGGTGACAACCCGCTGACCGCCGCCGCCATTGCCGCCGAAGCCGGGGTGGACGACGTGATCGCCGAGGCAACGCCGGAGAAGAAGCTGGCGCGCATCCGCTTCGAGCAGGGCGAAGGCAAGCTGGTGGCCATGTGCGGCGACGGCGCCAACGACGCCCCGGCGCTGGCCCAGGCCGACGTGGGCCTGGCGATGAACGACGGCACCCAGGCCGCCCGCGAGGCCGCCAACCTGGTGGACCTGGACTCCGACCCGACCAAGCTGCTGGATGTGGTGCAGGTGGGCAAGGAGTTGCTGGTGACCCGGGGCGCGCTGACCACCTTCTCGGTGGCCAACGACGTGGCCAAGTACTTCGCCATCCTCCCCGCGCTGTTCGCCGGCATCTACCCGCAGCTGGGCGTGCTCAACCTGATGCAGCTGCACAGCCCGCAGAGCGCCATCCTCTCGGCCATCGTATTCAACGCGCTGATCATCATCGCGCTGATCCCCCTGGCCCTGCGCGGGGTGCGCATCCAGGCCGCAGACGCCGCCAGCCTGCTGCGCCGCAACCTGCTGATCTACGGCCTGGGCGGGCTGGTGGCGCCCTTCGTCGGCATCAAGGTGATCGACGTGCTGCTCACCGTCATCGGCCTGGTGTGACGCCATTCCCCGGACACCCGGGGAAGATCGGGGGCTGGGCAGACCCGCCCCCATCCGTCTTCGCTTTCCATCGAGGAACTGAATATGCTTTCGCAACTTCGACCCGCCCTGAGCCTCCTGGCCCTGATGACCCTGATTACCGGCGTCGCCTACCCCCTCACCGTGACCGGCATTGCTCAGGTGGCCTTCCCCGAGCAGGCCAACGGCAGCCTGGTGCGCGATGCCCAGGGCGAGGTGCGTGGCAGCCGCCTGCTGGCCCAGCCCGTGGACGGCCCGCAGTGGTTCCAGCCGCGCCCCTCGGCCGGTGACTACGCCACCGTATCCAGCGCGGCCAGCAACCTGGCGCCGAGCAACCCGGCCCTGGCCGAGCGCATCAACAAGGACGCCAACCGCCTGCTGGCCGACGCCCAGGGCCCGGTGCCGATGGCCCTGGTGACCACCTCCGGCAGCGGCCTCGATCCGCACCTGCCGCCGGCTGCCGCGCGCTACCAGATTCCGCGCATCGCCGCCGCCCGCCACCTGCCGCCCGAGCAACTGGAGCGCCTGGTGGAGCGCTACACCGAACGGCCGGCCATCGGTGAGCCGGTGGTCAACGTCCTGGCCCTCAACCTGAGACTGAACGAGATGCCCGAATGAGTGATGCCGGCCGCGCGGATGCGCTGTTGGCCGAACTGCCCCACGAAGGGCGTGGCCGCCTGAAAGTCTTCCTCGGTGCCGCGCCCGGCGTGGGCAAGACCTACGCCATGCTCCAGGCCGCCCAGGCGCAACGGCGCCAGGGCGTCGACCTGCGCGTGGGCGTGGTGGAGACCCACGGCCGCAGCGAGACCGAGGCGATGCTCGCCGGCCTGCCGCAACAACCCCAGCGGCGCCTGGAGTACCGGGGCGTGCCGCTGACCGAGATGGACCTGGACGGCCTGCTGGCCCACCCGCCACGCCTGGCCCTGGTGGACGAGCTGGCTCACAGCAACGCCCCCGGCAGCCGCCACGCCAAGCGCTGGCAGGACGTGCAGGAGCTGCTGGCCGCCGGCATCGACGTGTACACCACGGTCAACGTGCAGCACCTGGAGGCCCTCAACGACCAGGTGTTCGACATCACCGGCGTGCAGGTGCGCGAGACGGTGCCGGACTGGGTGCTGCAGGAGGCGGACGAGATCCTCCTCATCGACCTGCCGCCCCGCGAGCTGCTGGAGCGCCTGCGCGAAGGCAAGGTCTACGTGCCGGAACAGGCCCGCGCGGCCATCGACGCCTTCTTCTCCCAGACCAACCTCACCGCCCTGCGCGAGCTGGCCATGCAGACCGCCGCCGCGCGGGTGGATGCCGACCTGGCGCGGCGCTACCGCCTGCAGGGCCAGGAGGCACCGCCGGTGCGCGGCCGCCTGCTGGTGGGCGTGGACGGCGACGACCAGGCCGAGCGCCTGGTGCGCCATGCCTGCCGGGTGGCCGAGCGCCGCCACCTGCCCTGGAGCCTGGTGCACGTGGACACCGGCCGCACCCGCAACGAAGACAGCCGCGCCCGCCTGCAAGCCGCCCAGCAACTGGCCGAGCGCCTGGGCGGGGAGGTGGTGACCCTGCGTGCCGAGGCCGTGGCCTCGACCCTGCTAGCCCACGCCCGCGAGCGCCGCGCCAGCCTGCTGCTGGTGGGGCGCAGCCGCCAACGCCTGCGCCGTCGCTGGCTGGGCCGGGGCGTGGCGGAACGCCTGTTGCGCCATGGCCAGGGGCTGGAGATCAGCGTGCTCGACACCGACCCGGACGCCCGCCCCGCACCCAATGGGCGCGATCCCGTGCCGACGGGCGACTACGGCCTGGCGCTGGGCGCGGTGCTGGCCGCCAGCGGCATCGCCTGGGGGGCGCACCTGGTGCTGGCGCTGCCGAACATCTCCCTGGTGTTCCTCGCTGCCGTGCTGCTGGTGGCGGTGCGCAGCAGCCTGGCCCCGGCGCTGGTGTGCGCCGGGTTGTCGTTCCTGGCCTATGACTTCCTGTTCATCCCGCCGGTGTTCTCCCTGACCATCGCCCGCCAGGAAGACGTGCTGACCCTGCTGTTCTTCCTGCTCATGGCCGGGCTCACCGGCAACCTCGCCTCGCGCCAGCGCCGCCAGGTGCAAGCCCTGCGCAGCACCCAGGCGGAAACCACGGCGCTGCTGGACCTCTCGCGCAAGCTCACCGCCGCCACCGACCGCCAGGCGGTGATGAAGGCGGCCACCCAGCAGTTCGAGGCCTGGAACGACCTGGAGGTGTGCCTGCTGGGCCGTGGCCGTGACGGGTTGTGGAAGATCGAAGCCGGCGTGCAGCGCCTGCTGGCGGACCAGGAGCGGGCCGCCGCCGACTGGTCCTGGCAGCACGAACAGAGCGCCGGCCTGGGCACCGGCACGCTGCCGGGCGGGCGCTGGTGGTGGCTGCCGCTGAGCGGCGAGGACGGCCCGCTGGCCCTGCTCGGCGTGGCCCCGCGTGATGGCCAGCCGCTGTCCGCCGAGCGCCGCCGCCTGCTGGCCGCCCTCGGCCAGCCGCTGGCCCAGGCCCTGGCCCGCGCCCAGTTGGCGGAGGACCTGGAGGCCGCACGCCTGCACGGCGAGACCGAGCAGCTGCGCAGCGCGCTGCTGGCGTCCGTCTCCCACGACCTGCGCACGCCGCTGACGGCCATGCGCGGCTCCATCGACAGCCTGCTGGCCCTGGGCGAGGCGATCCCCCTGGCGGACCGCCGCGAGCTGCTGGAGGGCACCCGCGACGAGGCCGAGCGCCTGGACCGCTACATCCAGAACCTGCTGGACATGACCCGCCTGGGCCACGGCGGTCTCAAGCTCGCCCGCGACTGGGTGGCGCCGGTGGACATCGTCGCCAGCGCCCTGCAACGCCTGCGCCCGGTGCTGGCGCCGCTGAAGGTGGAGACGCAGGTGCCCGAGGCGCTGCCGCTGCTCTACGTGCACGCGGCACTCATCGAGCAGGCGCTGGTCAACGTGCTGGAGAACGCCGCGCGCTTCTCGCCCACCGGCGGCTGCCTGCGGGTGGCGGTGGAGGCGGGCGACGACGAACTGCGCCTGGCGGTCAGCGACGAAGGCCCCGGCATCCCGGTGGCCGAGCGCGAGCGAATCTTCGACATGTTCTACACCGCCGCCCGGGGCGACCGGGGCGGGCAGGGCACCGGTCTGGGCCTGGCCATCTGCCAGGGCATGGTCGGCGCCCACGGCGGCCGCGTCAGCGTCGGTGAGGGGCTGGAGGGTCGGGGGACTACGCTGACCCTGCACCTGCCGTTGCACCCGCAGCCGGTGCTGGAGGAGGAGGCGGGCGATGACCCGCTGTAGGGCACCTCTAAAAACTACCTGCGTTGCCATCGCGGCGTTAAAAACAGGCTCGCGCGCGAGTCCGATCAAAATGCTCATTTACCCCGCGTAAACTGCGCTTTTTCGCCTGTTTTTGCCTTGTGCTGGCTGCCTCGCCTACGTTTTTGGAGGCGACCTGTAGGGGCGAATTCATTCGCCATGCGGGCCGCAGGACCGCCGCGAGTAACCCGGCGCGGCGTTGCTGCTCTGGGCTGCTACCGGTAGCCAACGGTTTTCGATGAAGGATTGTATGAGCACCAACCAATCGACCGTGCTGGTCATCGACGACGAAGCACAGATCCGCAAGTTCCTGCGCATCAGCCTGGCGTCCCAGGGGCACAAGGTGCTCGAAGCCGCCAACGGCACCGAGGGCCTGTCCCAGGTGGCCCTCGGCCGGCCCGACCTGGTGGTGCTGGACCTCGGCCTGCCGGACATGGACGGCCAGGCCGTGCTGGCCGAGCTGCGCCAGTGGTCCCACGTGCCAGTGCTGGTGCTCTCGGTGCGGGCCAGCGAGGGCGAGAAGGTGCTGGCGCTGGACAACGGCGCCAACGACTACGTGACCAAGCCCTTCGGCATCCAGGAGTTCCTCGCCCGGGTGCGGGTGCTGCTGCGCCAGGGCGGCGGCGAGCCCCAGGAGGCCAGCGTGAGCAGCGGCCCGCTGCACCTGGATTTCGCCTACCGCCGCGTCACCCTGGACGGCCAGGAGGTGGCCCTGACCCGCAAGGAGTACGCCGTGCTCGCCCAGCTGGCGCGGCACCTCGGGCGGGTGGTGACCCAGCAGCAACTGCTCAAGGACATCTGGGGCCCCACCCATGTCGAGGACACCCACTACCTGCGGGTGGTGGTGGGCCACCTGCGGCAAAAGCTCGGCGACGACCCGGCCGCACCGCGTTTCATCGTCACCGAGGCCGGCGTCGGCTACCGTCTGCTGGAGGGTTAGGGGCGGCGCCTGCGATCCTGTCGCGGTATTTGCGACGGTGCCTGTGTTGTGCGCGGTGAATCCGTCGTCTAGCGCTTATTCCTGACCCGCTTGGTTACCCGTTCGGACCCTCTCACGATGCAAGCCCTGCTCGACGACATCCTCGATCACGTACGCCCCCTCATCGGCACCGGCAAGGTCGCCGACTACATCCCGGCCCTGGCGCGGGTTTCCGCCAACCAGCTGGGCATCGCCGTGTACGGCAACGACGGCCAGCTGTACACCGCCGGTGACGGCCACCTGCCGTTCTCCATCCAGAGCATTTCCAAGGTGTTCAGCCTGGTGCAGGCCTTCCAGCACTCCGGCGAGGCCATCTGGGAGCGCCTGGGCCACGAGCCGTCGGGCCAGCCGTTCAACTCGCTGGTGCAGCTGGAGTTCGAGCGTGGCGTGCCGCGCAACCCCTTCATCAACGCCGGGGCGCTGGTGATCTGCGACATCAACCAGTCGCGCTTCGCCGCGCCGAGCCTGTCCATGCGCGACTTCGTGCGGCGCCTCTCGGGCAACCCGGAGGTGGTATCGGACGCGGTGGTGGCGCGCTCGGAGTACGAATACCGCTCGCGCAATGCCGCAGCGGCCTACCTGATGAAGTCCTTCGGCAACTTCCACAACGACGTGGAGGAAGTGCTGCGCAGCTACTTCCACCACTGCGCGCTGTGCATGAGCTGCGCCGACCTGGCGCGGGCCTTCAGCTTCCTGGCCAACGAGGGCGTCAACGTGCACAGCGGCGAAACCGTGCTGAGTGCCCGGCAGACCCGCCAGGTGAACGCGCTGATGGCCACCAGCGGGCTCTACGACGAGGCCGGCAACTTCGCCTACCGCGTCGGCCTGCCGGGCAAGAGCGGCGTCGGCGGCGGCATCGTCGCCGTGGTGCCTGGGCAGTTCACCGTGTGCGTCTGGTCGCCGGAGCTGAATGCATCCGGCAACTCGGTGGCCGGCATGGCGGCGCTGGAGGAACTCTCCGCGCGGATCGGCTGGTCGATCTTCTGACGATGATCAATGCCGGTGGGGCGCCGATCGGTTGATCATCCGCCGCACCGGATCACCCCCACCCACGGCCACCGATAGGGACATCGAGCACGCCATGAACGAACGCGAACAGCTTCACCGGGATGGCTTCGCGCTGCTGCGCGGGGCGGTGCCGGCCGATTGGCTGGAGGGCCTGCGCAGCGCCTTCGACGCCGGGGTGAAACCCTCCGCCGAATGGCCGGTGCCGCGCGGCCAGGATTGGCAGCACGCACTGCTGGACCTCGACCCCGGCGTCCGCGCGGTGTGCCGCCTGCCGGCGCTGCTCGCCGTGGTGGGCGCGTTGATCGGCGAGCGTTTCTTCCTCGCCCAGGTGGAAGGGCGCGAGCCCCTGTCCAACGGCGGCAGGCAGCGGCTGCACCGGGACTTCTCCGCCGAGCGCCCCGGCGACACCGTCAACGCCCTGGTCTTCCTCGACGACTACGGCCCCGACAACGGCGCCACCCGCCTCATCCCCGGCAGCCACCGCCTCGACCTGGCAGCGCCTCCCGTCGACTTCGACGACGAGTCCCATGCGATTCAACTGAGCGGCTCGGCGGGCGACATCCTCGTCTTCGACGCCGACCTGATCCACGCCGGCAGCCTCAACCGCCTCGGCAGCCGACGCCGCACCCTGCTGGTCGCCTACTTCGCCGCGCCCCTCTACGCCCAGCACCAGGCCACCGCCGCGCTGCGCTATGTGCGGATGGAGCCTGTGGAGTACTTCGAGGTGGGCGAGGGGGTGTTGGGCTATCAGTCCTAGCTTGCTACGCCTCGTCGTTTCTGTTGAGGTCCAGCGGTCAGGATGAGGCCTGGGTCGAGAGAGCGGTGGAGGGGCAGGGATTTTGTTGCAGATCGATTTTCAACTTCTGGGCACTTCGGTGCCTCCAAAGGAAATTTCCAGCATCCTCGGCATGGTTCCCGATACGGCGTTTCTTGCTGGTGAACGAAACCCACGGCTTGGTCTTCCTCGACAGAGTATTTGGTCCGTCAGGTCCAGGTCCTCATCGAGTGAAGTTGCAGACCATTGGGACAGCCTGGCGGCGGCCTTGAATCGGGTGAGGTATGAGATCAGGGCGATTGCGGATACTGGGCGGGCGAGGATAACCCTCGTCATATTCGACGGGGAGCGGATTCCGCCTTTGACCATACCGCCCTTGATGGCCGAGTTCGCCGGTTTCGTGGGTGCTGAGATCGATATTGATCATCTTCAGCAGTAGCGTCGGCTGGACAGAGGAGGTTCGCATGGCGACAAGCGATGGAATTGATGCGCACGACTGGGCGGAAGTCTTGGAGCTTGCTGCTGAGGTGGTCAATCAGGCTGACAGCCCCCAGGAAGCTTGGAGCAGGCGGCGGTTGATGCGTGCTTTGGATGAGCTTGAGCGTCGCTATGGCCGGCTTCCTTCGATCCTGAGCACGCGAGCAGATTTCTCGGTTGATGTCGCGTTTAGCCTGTCCTTGCTGAAAGAGGCGTATGCCTCTGCCGGTGAGATGTCCGATTTCAAGAACAAGGTGTTCATCAGTGCTTCGTTGGCGGAGCTGTACCTCGACACCTTTAGTGACCGTGAGCGCGCAAGGTATTGGGTTGAAATGCTTGGGGAAGACCTTGGGAACTATGCTGACGACGAATACTTCGTCGAGCTTCACGAGGGGCTGATGGCCCGAGTTGCCAATGATCCCGACAATTCGGACGCTTATAAGCCCATTGTCTGAGATGGATATGGCCGCTAGCGTTTTTCTGCTCACTGTCATTGCTGCCATCGCTGGTTATATCCATGGGCAGCGCAGTGCTTGCCAGGAAGTGCGCGCGCGCTCCTGACGATCGATTCGCGCCTGCTGAGTTCCAGATTTCCTTGCTTCCGATCCCTCCGGTGGCCCAACAGACCAATACGGATACCTTCTATCCCGGAACTGGCTCCCTCAGTGCAACTCCTCATACCGCTCCAGCGTATCCCGCGCGATCTGCCGGCCCAGCTGGATCAGCTCCGGCGCTTTGTAGAACTCGAAGAAGCGGCAGACGCGCTTGGGCACGTTGATGAGGATGTCCGGCGGGTAGCCGGCGATCTTGTATTGGGCGAGGGAGGTCTGCATGACCTCGAAGCTCTGGTTGACCAGCTCCAGCAGGGAGGCGGGGCCGACGCTGGCGACCACCTGGGAGCCGCTGGCCGAGCGAGGGGCGCCTTCGCGTTCCGGGGCGGCCGCGGGTTGCTGGGCCTGGGGGCGGGCGCTGTCGTCGGTCCACGGGTCGGGCAGGGCGGGGAGGGTGGCGATGGCGTCGGGTTCCTCCTCGTCGCTGCGACGGCGGAAAGGCAGGCGATCGCCCAGGGAGCTGATGAGCTGGTCCAGGCGCCCTTTGAGGGCGGGGGAGCGCTCGATTACCGGGAGCTGGTACTGCTTCTGGTTGGTGGCGTTGAGGTTGACCGCGATGATCAGGTCGCAATGGCTGGAGACCACCGGGACAATCGGCAGCGGGTTGAGCAGGCCGCCGTCCACCAGCATCCGCGAGCCCTGCATCACCGGGGTGAAGAGGCTGGGGATGGCCGCCGAGGCGCGCATGGCCTGGTGCAGGCAGCCTTCCTGGAACCAGATTTCCTGCTGGTTGGTGAGGTCGGTGGCGACGGCGGTGAAGGGGATAGGCAACTGCTCGATGTCGATCTCGCCGACGATCTCGCGGATGCGACCGAACACCTTTTCCCCGCGGATGGCCCCCAGGCGGAAGCTGACATCCAGCAGGCGCAGCACGTCGAGGTAGTCGAGGCTCTCGGTCCACTCGCGGTATTCGTCGAGCTTGCCGGCGGCGTAGATGCCGCCCACCACGGCGCCCATGGAGCAGCCGGCGACGCAGGCGATCTCGTAGCCCCGCGCCTCCAGTTCCTGGATCACCCCGATGTGGGCATAGCCCCGGGCACCGCCCGATCCGAGCACCAGTGCGACGCGTTTGCTCATGCTGCTGTCATCCGTTTCTTTCAGAATGCGCCAGACAATACCTGTCGAGTCCTAGGGCAGCCAAGCGGCGACCGAGCATTGCGTGACCCCGTGGAATCTTTTGGCGGAGCGGCCAGTCTGAGTAGACTGATGGCCATTTCCCATGCAGCCGAGGAGGAAAACCATGAAAGCCTTGATCAGCCTGTCCCTCGTTGCCCTTGCCCTCGTGGGGTGCGCTGGCAAGACGGCGTACCGCGAGAGCTGCGGCAGCCAACTGGATGCCGCCTGGCGTGAGCTCGACCTGGCCAAGGCCGAGGGCTTCGCCGGCACCGTGAGTTATTCCAAGGCCCTGAGCCTGCTGACGGCGGCCAAGACCCAGCAGCAGTTCGAGGGGTTCCAGGGCTGCACGGCGAAGGCCGAGAAGGCGCGCTTCTACATCCGCGAGTCCCGCGCGGGCCGCTGAAACCCTTGGGTGAACGAGCCGGGGCTTGCCCCGGCTTTTTTGTGGCCGCAAGAAGGCCATAGGCAGCGCCTATCGGCTTTATCAAAGAAATTTCTTGTTTAATTTGTCGGGCGATTTCTAATATCCAAGCCGTTGCTTGGATAAAGGCCATGGAGAGACGCCTGATGACGACTGCCACTTCTTCCCCGGAAACCCCTTCCACCGCTTCCTGGGGCGATCTTTTCAGCGGGCGCAACGGCCTGCTGGCCGTTGCACTGACCGGCAGCGTGGCGCTGCACGCGATCAACGTTCATATCGTCACCACCGTGCTGCCGTCGGTGGTGCGTGAGATCGGCGGGCTGGACTGGTACGCCTGGAACACGACCCTGTTCGTGGTGGCGTCCATCATCGGTGCGGCACTGTCGGTGCGGGTGCTGGCGGGCAGCGGGCCGCGAGGCGCCTGCCTGGCGGCGCTGGCCTTGTTCAGCCTGGGCACCATGGGTTGCGCCACGGCACTGTCGATGCCGTGGATGCTGGCGGCCCGTGCGGTCCAGGGGTTGGGCGGGGGGCTGTTGGCGGCCCTGAGTTATGCGCTGATCCGCGTGGTGTTCGAACCGCCGTTGTGGCCCCGCGCGGTGGCGCTGGTATCAGGCATGTGGGGCGTGGCGACGCTGTGCGGGCCGGCGGTGGGCGGGCTGTTCGCCGAGGCCGGGCACTGGCGCTGGGCGTTCTGGTCACTGCTGCCGGTGGCGGCGGCCCAGGCTGTGCTGGTGACGCTGCAGCTCGGCCCGCGTGAGCGTGGGACTGGGGCACCGCCCCGGGTGCCGGTGCTGCAGATCGTCCTGCTTGCCGCCTCGGTGCTGGCGGTGGCCACGGCCAGTCGCGCCGGGCACCTGGCCTGGCAGGGGGGCGGAGTGGTCCTGGGGTTGGCGCTGGGGGCCCTGGCCCTGCGGGTGGATCGCCAGGCGCGGGTGCGTCTGCTGCCCAGCGGCAGCGCATCCCTGGGCGCGCCCCTGGGGGCGGCCTACGCCTGCGTTGCGCTGTTGCTGGTGGGCACCACCACCGAGATCTTCGTGCCGTACTTCCTGCAGGTGCTGCACGGCCAGACGCCGCTGCTGGCGGGCTACCTGACGGCGGCGATGGCAGCCGGCTGGAGCATCGGCTCGCTGACCTCCTCGGGGCGCGAGGGGCGCCAGGCCAATGGCCTGCTGCGCACGGGGCCGCTGTTCTGCGTGGCGGGCCTGGCGGCGTTGGCGGTGGTGCTGCCCCTGGGCAGTGACTGGAACGCCATGTTGCGGACGCTGCTGGCTGCGTTGGCGCTGGCGGCGGTCGGGGCGGGGGTCGGCATGGGCTGGCCGCACCTGCTCACCCGGGTGATGGCCCTGGCCCCCAAGGGTGAGGAAGACGCTGCGTCCACCGCCATCACCACCGTGCAGCTCTACGGCATGGCCATCGGCGCGGCGGTGGCGGGGCTGGTGGCCAACGCGGCCGGCCTGATCGAACCCGGCGGCGAGGCCGGTGCGCGGTCGGCGGCGATCTGGCTGTTCAGCGGCTTCATCCTTGCGCCGGCTCTGGCCGCCTGGCTGGTAAGGCGCGTGGCAGAGCGCTGAGGCGGTTGCGTCGGGCAGGCGAGGGCGGGGCATAATCCGGCCTCGCCTTTGCCGTTGCCGGAGCACCTGATGCAACTCGACTTCTCCACCCTCACGCCTCTGGAGGCCTACCGCTGGCTGGCCTCCACCGTGACCCCGCGCCCCATCGCCTGGGTCTCCAGCCTGTCGGCCAGTGGTGTCGCCAACCTGGCGCCGTTCAGCTTCTTCCAGGTGATCAGCGACGACCCGCCGACCCTGATGGTCAACGTCGGCAGCCGCGATGACGGCAGCCTCAAGGACACCCTGCGCAACGTGCAGGAAACCGGCGAGCTGGTGATCCACCTGGTGCCGTTCGCCTTCGCCGAGGCGATGAACGCCACCGCTGCACCGCTGGCGTACACGGTGAGCGAGTTCGAGAGCTGCGGCATCGAGCACGAGCCGTCGCTGCGGGTGGCGCCGCCCCGGGTCAAGGGCGCGCCGGTCGCCTTCGAGTGCCGCCTGCTGGAGGCGCAGCCGTTCCCCCGCGACAACCCCAACTGCCACCTGATCTTCGCCGAGGTGCTGCTGGCCCATATCGATGACGGGGTGCTCACCGAGCAGGGGCGCGTCGATACCCAGGCGCTGGACCTGGTAGGCCGCCTGGGCGGCAGCGCCTATGTGCGCACCCGCGACATCTTCAACATGGTGCGCCCCACCTGACCCGCCCGGCCCCGCACCATTGCGGGGCCTTTCGCACACGCCTGTGCGATCTCGACCGGCTTCTGACGCCGCGACTTTGACGACCTGCCGCCGAATGGTCTGAAAGCGACCTCTGCATATCCAAAAAAACCAGCTAGCGTGGGATTGGCGCGGTCATGGCTTGTCGCCAGCAGGGGCGCGCTCCTAAGTTCGCGCTGTTGTCCGGGGTGGCGAGCGCGTCGACCCGGTTACCGGCATGGAGGGAAGCAGCATGGCATCGGTTGTCCAACGGGGTATCGCCAGCCTGGGCACGGCGGCCAAGCTGGCACTCGGCTTCGGCGTGGTGCTGGCGCTCACGGCAGTGGTGGCGGCCACCGGCTACCTGGCGCTGCGCAACGTGGCGGCCGGGGCGGCGCTGCTGGAGCGCATGGACGCCCTGGGCGGCGAGGTGCAACGCATGCGCCTGGTGGAGAAGGACTACGCCCTGACCGGCGATGCCAAGCGTGCCGAGGCCCTGCGCCAGGCGACCCAGACCCTGCTCGAACACAACGAGGCCCTGAAGGGCGAGGTGGATGCCGCCAGCCGCCAGGCCCTGGACGAAGTGGCCGGGGCAGTGGGCGGCTACCGCGCGGCCTTCGACCGCTATGTGGAGCTTTCCGACAACATGCGCCTGGCGCTGGAGGCGGCCAACTGGCTGGTGGTCAGCGCCTCCAACAGCCTCGATGTGCTGCAGTCGGGCCTCAACGAGGACGGCATCGACCTGCTGAAAAGCTCCCAGGGGGCAGAGGGCGCGGACATGGTGGCGCAGGGCGGCGAGATCAGCCGCATCTACCAGTCCCTGCTGTTGGCGCTGAACCAGGCCCGTACGCGCCTGGAGCAGAGCCGCAGCACCGGGGAAGCCGCCGATACCCAGATCCAGGAAGCTCTGGACGCCCAGAAGCTCGCCGGTGAGCTGCGCGACCGCATGCAGGACCCGGGCTACGCCGCCGTCCTCACCGAGGTGATCGGCAACATCGACTCCTTCAACGAACGCCTGCGCGAGTACACCGAGAACCTGCAGCAGCAGAAGCGCGAGTTCCAGGGCCTGACCGCCGGGGCCGAGGCCATGGTCGCGGCCGTGGACAAGGCACGTGACCACCAGGAGCAGGCCATGCAGGACCAGCAGCGTGGCAGCTCGCTGCTGATCATCGGTGGCAGCGCGCTGGCGCTGCTGATCGGCCTGGCGGCGGCGATGCTCATCGCGCTGCTCATCGTGCGGCCGCTCAAGCGGGTGATCGAGGTGGCGCAGCAGATCTCCGCCGGTGACCTCAGCGGCGACATCGAGGTGGGCCGCAGCGACGAGGTGGGCCAGCTGCTGGAGGCCATGCGCGCCATGTCGGCCAACCTGCGGAACATGGTCGGCCAGCTGCAGGGCGGGGTGCAGCAGATTTCCAACTCGGCCCAGGCGCTGTCCGCCGTCACCGAGCAGACCCGCGTCGGGGTCAACGGGCAGAAGCAGGAGACCGACCAGGTCGCCACCGCCATGAGCCAGATGACCGCCACCGTGCACGAGGTGGCACGCAACGCCGAGGCCGCTGCGGCCTCCACCCACAGCGCCGACACCCGCGTGGCCAGCGGCAACGAGGTGGTGCGCCAGAGCCGGGGGCGCATCGACCAGTTGGCCCAGGCGATGGAGGCCACCACCCAGAGCATCGAGCAGCTCAGCCAGGAGGCGCAGAGCATTGGCGCAGTGCTGGACGTGATCAAGAGCGTGGCCGAGCAGACCAACCTGCTGGCGCTCAACGCTGCCATCGAGGCGGCGCGGGCCGGTGAGCAGGGCCGCGGCTTCGCCGTGGTGGCCGATGAGGTGCGGGCCCTGGCGCGGCGTACCCAGCAGTCCACAGCCGAGATCGAGCGGCTGATCGGCACCCTGCGCGAAGGCGTGCGCCGCTCGGTGGAGACCATGCACCAGAGCGAGAGCCTGGTGCAGAAGACCGTGGAGGACGCCGGCCAGACCGAGGCGGCGCTCAACGGCATCGCCGAGGCCGTGTCCACCCTGCACCAGATGAACCAGCAGATCGCCGCCGCCGCCGAGCAGCAGACGGCGGTGGCCGAAGAGATCAACCGCAGCGTCACCAGCATCCGCGACATCGCCGACCAGTCCGCCGAGGCGATGGAGGAAACCGCCACCTCCAGCACCCGCCTGGCCGCCCTGGGGCGGGACCTGCAGGCGATGGCTGCGCACTTCAGGTTGTGACCGGGCCGACGTTTCCGTGATCGCGCGGCCTGTCGGCCCGGGCTTTCATGAGCAAATCTTGCAAGTCGCTTTGCCAGCGCGCCGGGCGCGGCTAGCATCGGCCGATCGTTCATGGAGCCTGATATGCGAACCCGACTGGATGCCTGCCTCGACGCCATCAACCAGGTCCTGCTGGGCAAGGAGGTGCAGGTCCGCCTGGCCCTCACCTGCCTGCTGGCGCGGGGGCACCTGCTGATCGAAGACCTGCCCGGCATGGGCAAGACCACCCTCAGCCACACCCTGGCCAAGGTGCTGGGGCTCAGCTTCCAGCGCATCCAGTTCACGTCCGACCTGCTGCCCGGCGACATCCTCGGCACCTCGGTGTTCGACAAGGACACCGGCCAGTTCGTCTTCCACCCCGGGCCGGTGTTCGCCGAGCTGGTGCTGGCCGACGAGATCAACCGCGCCACCCCCAAGAGCCAGAGCGCCCTGCTGGAGGCCATGGAGGAGGGGCAGGTGACCATCGAGGGCGCCACCCGGCCGTTGCCCGATCCCTTCTTCGTCATTGCCACCCAGAACCCGGTGAGCCAGGGCGGCACCTTCGCCCTGCCGGAATCCCAGCTGGACCGCTTCCTCATGCGGCTGTCCCTCGGCTACCCGGCCCGCGCGGCGGAGAAGGCGCTGCTGCTGGGCGAGGCCCGGCGCGACCTGCTGCCACGGCTGGAGGCAGTGCTGGACCACGCGGCCCTGGCCGCGCTGCAGGACGAGGTGCCCCGGGTGCGCGCCAGCGATGCCCTGGTGGACTACGTGCTGCGCCTGGTGGAGGCCACCCGCACCCACCCGCAGTTCGCCCTCGGCCTTTCGCCACGGGGCAGCCTGGCGCTGCTGGGCGCGGCGCGGGCCTGGGCGCTGCTGGCGGGGCGTGACTACGTGATCCCCGAGGACGTGCAGGCCGTGCTGCCCTCGGTGGCCGGCCACCGCCTGCGCGAGCGCGCCGACCCCACCGGCCACGGCGGCGGCACGCTGGTGCAGTGGCTGCTGCGCGAAGTCCCGGCGCTCTGATGGCCGGCGGCATCCTGCGGCCGCGCTGGGACCGCTGGCTGGCCCGGCGCATTCCTCCGGCCCACGAACTGCGCCTGGACCAGAAGCGCATCTTCATCATCCCCACCCGCACCGGCGCGGCCTTCGGCGGTGCCCTGGTGCTGATGCTGCTGGCGGCCATCAACTACCAGAACAGCCTGGCGTACGGGCTGACCTTTCTGCTGGCCTCGGTGTTCATCCTCGCCATCCTCCACACCTACCGGAACCTCTCCGGGCTGGTGCTGCGGGCGGCCGGTGCACCGCCGGTGTTCGCCGGCGAGCAGGCGCGCTTCAAGGTGCGCCTGGAGAGCCGCCGCCATGCCCACGAGGCCATCGCCCTGGGCTGGCCGCCCGAGCCGCTGCAACTGCAGGACGTGCCGGCCAGCGGGGCCACCGACTGCGAGCTGAACCGGCCGGCGCTCCAGCGTGGCTGGCTGCGGCCCGGTCGCCTGCGGGTGGAGAGCCGCTTTCCCCTCGGCCTGCTGGTGGCCTGGAGCTGGGTCGACCTCGACCAGGCCGCGCTGGTGTACCCGCGCCCCTTGCCCGGTGACCTGCCCCTGGCCGCCGGCGGGCGCGCCGATGCGGAGGAGGAGGGCGTGCGCGTGGACGGGCGCGGTGCCGACGATTTCCAGGGCCTGCGGCCCTACCAGCCGGGGGACTCCCGCCGGCGCCTGCACTGGAAGGCTTATTCCCGGGGGCAGGGGTTGTTCATCAAGGACTTCGCCGCCCTCTCCGGAGCGGACCTGTGGCTCGACCTTGCCGGGCTGGACGGCGACCTGGAGAGCCGCCTTTCGCTGCTCTGCCACTGGGTGCTGACCTTCACCGAGCGCGGCCAGCCCTTCGGCCTGCGCCTGGGTGGCCTGGAGCTGCCGGCCGATGTCGGCGAGCCTCACCGCGACGCCTGCCTGCGGGCCCTGGCGCTCTACGGGGTGGCGCCATGAGCGTGGAACAGCCGATCCCGCGCATCGCCCTGACCTGGCTGCTGGTGGCCCAGGTGCTGGTGATCGTCCCGCACCTGGTGCACCTGCCGGTGTGGATCATCGGCCTCTGGGTGGTCTGCGCGGCCTGGCGGGTGCAGATCTTCCGCATGCGCGCGCGCTACCCCAATGGCCTGGCGAAGATCCTGATGATGCTGGTGGCGGCTGCCGGGGTGGTGCTGTCCCGGGGCAGCCTGATCGGCCTGGATGCCGGTGCGGTGCTGCTGGTGGCGGCCTTCATCCTCAAGCTGGTGGAGATGCGCACCCGGCGTGATGCGCTGGTGCTGATCTTCCTCGGCTTCTTCACCGTGGTAGTGGCGTACCTGTTCGACGACGGCATGCTCGCCGGGCTCTACAGCCTGCTGCCGGTGACGGCCTTGCTGGCGGCGCTGATCGGCCTGCAGCAGAGCGGTTTCGCCCAGCGCCCGACCGCCACCCTGAAGCTGGCCGGCACCCTGTTGCTGCAGGCGCTGCCGCTGATGCTGGTGCTGTTCCTGTTCTTCCCGCGCATGGGGCCGCTGTGGTCCTTGCCGTTGCCCAGCGACAAGGGCGTGACCGGGCTTTCCGATGACATGGCGCCCGGCGACATCGCCGAGCTGAGCCAGTCCGGCGCGCTGGCCTTCCGCGCCAGCTTCGAGGGCGACCCGCCACCCCGGCGTGAGCTCTACTGGCGGGCACTCACCCTGGAGCGCTTCGACGGTCGGCGCTGGTCCCAGTCCCCGGCGAGCCAGGTGCAGGCACCGGCGCAATGGGCGAAGCAGGGCCCCGCACTCGACTACAGCGTGGTGATGGAGCCCAGCGGAAAGCCCTGGCTGTTCGGTCTGGACGTGGCCGAGACCCGCGTCGAAGACACCCGCCAGATGGTCGACTTCCACCTCCAGCGGCGCCTGCCGGTGGAGCGCTCGCTGCTCTACAGCGTCACCTCCTGGCCCCAGGCGGTGCGCGACCCGCAGCTGGCGGACGCGGTGCGCCGGCGCAACCTGCAACTGCCCCGCGCAGGCGACCCGCGCGCGCGGGCCTGGGCCGAGCAGTTGAGCGCCCGCTACACCGAGCCTGATGCCCTGGTGCAGGCGCTGCTGCGGCATTTCAACCAGGAACCGTTCGTCTACACCCTGCGCCCGCCGCTGGCCGAGCGGGACACGGTGGATGCCTTCCTGTTCGACAGCCGACGGGGCTTCTGCGCCCACTACGCCGGCGCCATGACCTTCGTCCTGCGTGCCGCCGGCATTCCCGCGCGGGTGGTGGCCGGCTACCAGGGGGGCGAGATCAACCCCGCCGGGAACTACGTGCTGGTGCACCAGTTCGACGCCCATGCCTGGGTCGAATACTGGACGGCCGCCGCCGGCTGGACCCGTGTCGATCCCACCTTCCAGGTGGCGCCGGAGCGCATCGAGAACGGCCTGGAGCAGGCCGTGGCCCAGGAGCAGAGTTTCCTGCAGGACTCGCCCTTCTCCCCCCTGCGTTACCGCGACATCGGCTGGATCAACCAGCTGCGCCTGGCCTGGGACCGGGTGAACTACGGTTGGCAGCGCTGGGTGCTGGGCTACCAGGGCGAGACCCAGGCCCAGGTGCTGCAACGCTGGTTCGGCCAGCTGGACGCGCGCACCTTCGCCCTCCTGCTGGTGGGCACGGCGGCATTCCTGGTGGCCCTGGTGGCGCTGTGGATGTTCAAGCCCTGGCGCCGCGAGCGGGACCCGCAGGTGCGCCTGCACCAGGCCTTCGAGCGTGTGCTGGCCCGCCACGGGCTGGTGCGCGGTGCCGCCGAGGGCCCGCGTGATTTCGCCGCCCGTGCCGCCCAGGCCCTGCCGCAGCAGGCGCGGCTGATCGAGGAATTCGCCCGCCGCTATGAGGCGCTGCGCTATGCTGGCGCCCCTGAAGCGCCGGCCGACCTGCGGCGCACGCTGAACAACCTGCGCCGGGCTCTGCCCTGGCGCCTGACTCGACAGGAGCGCTGACCCGGGTCTCGCCGGGGCGCTCCGCCGAAGGAACACCTGCCATGTCCGCCATGCTCGACGACCTGATCGCCCAGGTCCTGAAACTCGAAATCCAGCTCATCTCCGCCCGTGCCCGCCTGGAGGCCAGCACCGACGACGAGGCCCTGCACGACCTGCGCATCAACCTGCGGCGCCTGCGCAGCCTGCTGCGGCCGTTGCGTGGGCTGCCGGTGGCCGATGTGCTGATCGAGGCAGCTCGGGAACTGGGGCGGATCACCACGCCGTTGCGCGACCTGGAGGTGCTGATCGCCGAGCTGGCCCGCCACCACCACGAGCGCCTGGCCGAGCCCCGCCGCCTGCGCCTGCGCCAAGGCTGCCGCGAGGTGCTCCAGGCCCCGGCGCTGGAGCGGCTGTTCCAGGTGCTCGACGCCTGGCCGCAGCTGCTGCGCCTGTCGGCTCGGGAAGGCTTGCTGGAGCAGCCGCGCAAGCGCATCCGCAAGCGCCTGCTGAAGGACTGGGCCCGCCTGGAGCAGGCCCTGGCCGATCCGGCCCATGACCGCCACGCCCTGCGCCTGCTCATCAAGCGCGCGCGCTATGGCGCCGATGCCTACCCCGGGGTGGTGGAGGTGCCGGAGCGTACCCGGCGCCTGCTCAAGGGCGCCCAGGATGCCCTGGGCAAATGGCACGACCGCCTGCAGTGGCTGGCCACCGCCGAGCGTGAGCCGGACCTGGCCCCGCGCACCCGTGCCTGGAGCACCGCCCTGCATGCCGCCGAGCTGCGGGCCGACCGCGTGCTGGAGAAGTTGCAGGCACGCCTGGGCTGAGGTGCCGCCGCTGGCGTTTATCCCCTCCGGGTTGTCGGGACTCGCTTGAAGTTCGGCTTCCGGGGGGCGGGGGCTTCCCCTACCATCGCCCCATCCTAGAGCCGTGGATGAGATCCCGATGACCTTCTTCGAATTGATGCAGGCGGTCCGGAAGGACCCGCTGGACGTGACTGTGCCCGCTCGCTGGGCCCAGGGCCGTGCGAGCTTCGGCGGCCTGGTGGCGGCGCTGGCCTATGGCGCCATGCGTGATAAGGCCCAACCGGGCCGGCCGGTGCGTTCCCTGGCGATCACTTTCGTCGGCCCGATGGAGGCCGAGGTGCCGGCCCGCTTCGAGGCCGAGGTGCTGCGCGAGGGCAAGGCGGTGAGCCAGATGTTCTGCCGGGTGCGCCAGGGCGAGCAGACCGTGGCGGTGGTGCAGGGCAGCTTCGGCGCCGCGCGGGATTCGGCAATTGCCGTGGAGGGCGAACCGGCCCCCGTGATCAAGGCCCCCGATGCCTGCCAGGAGCTGCCCTACCTGCGCGGCGTGACCCCCGAGTTCACCCGTTACCTGGCGATGCGCTGGGGCATCGGTGGCATGCCGTTCACCAACAACCCCAGCCGTGAGATGGGCGGCTGGGTGAGGCTGCGTGGGGAGGTGGAGGAAGCCCCGGTGGACGAGGCGCTGCTGCTGGCCCTGGTGGACGCCTGGCCGCCGGCGGTGCTGCCGCACCTGCGCTCGCCGGTGCCGGGCAGTTCGCTGACCTGGACCATCGAGTTCGTGCAGCCGGCGCCGGCCCTGAGCACCCTGGACTGGTGCCTGTACCGCGCCGAGATCGACCACGCCCGGGATGGCTACGGCCACATCTCCGCGCGGCTCTGGACCCCGGCGGGCGAGCTGGTGGCGCTGAGCCGGCAGACGGTGGCGGTATTCGGCTGAGTCAGACCGCCAGCTCGACGCGGTTGCGACCGGCGAGCTTGGCGGCGTAGAGGGCCTTGTCGGCACGCCCCAGCAGGCTTTCAAGGCTTTCGCCGGGGTGCAGTTGGGCCAGGCCCAGGCTGACGGTCAGGTGCAGCGCCTGGCCGTCGGGCAGTTCCATGCACTGGCCCTCGATCTCGCCACGCAGGCGCTCGGCCACCTGCCGGGCCGCGTCCAGGGTGGCCTCCGGCAACAGCGCGGCGAACTCCTCGCCGCCCAGCCGACCCAGCACATCCACTTCCCGCAGGGTGGCGGTCATCGCCCGTGCCGCCGCCTGCAGGGCTTCGTCACCGGCGCTGTGGCCGTGCTGGTCGTTGACGGCCTTGAAGTGGTCCAGGTCCATCATCAGCAGGCAGCAGGGGTGGCCGAAGCGGTCTTGCTGGCGCAGCAGGTCACCGGCGCGCTGCATGAAGGCGCGGCGATTGCCCAGGCCGGTGAGGGCGTCGGTGGTGGCCAGGGTCAGCAACTCCTGTTCGAGCCGCTTGCGCGGGGTGATGTCGTAGCTCCAGACCAGGTAGGCCGGCTCGCCGTCCACCTCCACCAGGCGCCCTGAGATGACGCCCCAGTAAGGTTGCTGGCGGCCCAGCCGGGCTTCCCAGTCATCCAGCTCGCCACGGGATTCCAGTGTGGCGCGAAACCGCTGGGCTTCCTCGGGGTCGGTGAACAGCTGCTCGAGGGCGACCCGGCGCGCCCGCGCCCAGGCGTGGCGCCTCAGCAGGCGCTGGGTGACGAAGTGGACCTTGCCGGAAAGGGTGCCGATGAGGGCCACGTCGCTGGGGCTGGCTTCGAGGATGTCCCGCAGCAGCTCGCGGCCCTGGCGCAGCTCGCGGGTGCGGGCGTCCACCCGCGCCTCCAGGCTCTGGTTCAACTCGCCCAGGCGCTCGGCCAGGCGTCGTTCGCGCCGGTAGTTGCGCACCAGTTGCAGCATCAGCAGCGAGCCGCCACCGAGCAGGCCGCAGAGGGCCCAGGCCAGGTTGTGGAAGTAGCGGTAGAGGTGCTGGCGCTCGCCGTCCAGCTCGTTGGCCAGGGAGATGTTGGCGGCCACCATCACTTCGTGCATGGCGAGCTGCAGGGGTGGCAGTTCATGGATCACCTCGCCGGCAAGCTGCCTGGCCGTGTCGCGGTCCTCCCAGCTGGCGCGCTGCTGCCAGTGGAGGCTGAGCTGCTCCACCTGGCGCAGGGTGCCGTTCACGTCCGGTCGGGGGCGGGGCAGGTGGGCGAACATCGGGTGGTCGGAGAGGTCGCGGGTCAGGCTGCGCAGCACGCCCAGGCGCACGGTGAAGGCCGAGGGGCTGCTGCCCCCGCTTTCCAGGCTGCGGGCCTCCTCGACGAGGCGGCCCATGGCGTTGCGGATCTGGTAGGCCTGCCACAGCTCGCCATGGGAGGTCGGGTGGCCCAGTTGCCGGGCCTCGCGGATCACCATCCACAGGCAGCCGGCCACCACCACGGCCATGCCGGCCAGCAGCGCCAGCAGGACGAACATGACCATCCGCTGGCGGGCGATGTAGGCGGCGTTGTCGGGCAGGCGCTCGGGCATGGCTTACTCGATGAAGATCTCGCTGAGTTGCCAGATGGCGCGGTTGTAGTACTTCTGGGTCCGCAGTTCGTGGTGCTGGTCGAACGGGTACATGAGGAACAGCGGCCCGAGGGATTCCACCGGCATCGGCTGGCCGTCGCGCTGGTAGGCGATGACCGGGGAATAGCGGCTGATGTCGCTGGCCGGGATGATCACCGAGTAGTCGTTCAATGCGCGCATGCGCAGCTGGGCATCGGCCGGTGGGCTCACGTGCAGCTGGCGCAGCAGGTAGGCCAGGGGCACGCCGCGCCACTCGGAGACGCGATCATCTGCCGGGCCACGGGCCGTGACGGTGGTGGCGGGCATGCTCTGCAAGGTGCGCAGGGTGAAGGTGCGGACGGGTTGCCCAGGGCTGTGCACCCTCAGGGCGGGCAGGTCCAGCGGGTAGGCGGCCTCATCTGCCCGGACCCAGGAACAGGCCAGTAGCGTCAGGAAAATGGTGACAAAAAAACGTCGCTTTAACGGCATGCGACTGTCCTCGGGCCTCGTGGTGCCAGCATATCGTCAGCATGCCGGCAGGCTTGAGGGAATCCGACGAAACGTGATGGCGCTTTGATGTCCGTTCAGGAGCGGTTCCGCCAGTTGCGCCACCAGCCGCCGCTGAAGAGGAAGCGCGGGAAGGTCACGAACTGCTCCATCAGGATGCGTCCCACCGCATCGCGGCGGCCCTCGAAGGGCTCCGGCGCTTCGTGCTCCAGGCGGTGGCCGTGGCCTTGCAGGGCGAGCGAGGCCAGCACGCCGATGACCCCCAGCGCCAGGGGCAGCCAGGCCAGGTCGAACAGGCCGGTGAGGATCACCAGCACCGAGACGACGAACAGCGGCACGGCGATCAGGTGCAGCACGAGGTTGGTGGGGTTGCGGTGGTTCCTGGCGTAGGTGCGCCACTGCCAGCGGTGAAGATCGGGATGACGTTTGCCCATGTGCGAATCCTCCGGGATTGGCGGGCAGTCTAGGCCGGCCCCGAGGGGGCCGGCGAATGGGTCTTCTCTATGGGTGGGATAGAAGCGGCTACAGCTTGAGCTGGCGGATGGCGCGGGACAGTTCGCTGGCCAGTTCGGCCAGCTCGTTGCTGGTGGCGGCGGAGCCTACGGTCTGGCCGACGGTGAGTTCGGTGACGTCGCGGATGCGCACCACGGCGCGGGTCATTTCCTCGGCAACCTGGCTCTGCTGCTCGGCGGCGACGGCGATCTGGGTGTTGCTCTCACGCATCTGCGCCACGGCTCCGGCGATGGCGGCCAGGGCTTCGCCGGCTTCGTGGGCCTGCTGCACGCAGCTGTCGGCCTTGTAGGAGCTCTCCTGCATGAACTCCACGGCGTCCCGGGTGCCGGACTGCAGGGCGTTGATCATGGAGGTGATCTCGTCGGTGGAGTCCTGCACGCGGCGGGCGAGGTTGCGCACCTCGTCGGCCACCACGGCGAAGCCACGGCCCATTTCCCCGGCGCGGGCGGCTTCGATGGCGGCGTTGAGCGCCAGCAGGTTGGTCTGCTCGGCGATGCCGTGGATGACGCTGACCACGCTGCTGATCTTCTGGCTGTCCTCGGCGAGGCGGCCGATCATCTCGGCGGTCTGCTGCACGCCGCTGGACAGCCCGGCGATGGACTCACCCACGCGGCTGACCACCTGCTGGCCATTGCCGGCCAACTGGTCGGCGGTGCGCGACTGGTCGCGAGTGTCGGCGGCGTGCTGGGCGATGTGGTGGACGGTGGCGGACATCTCGTTGATGGCGGTGGCGGCCTGGTCGGTCTCGCTCTGCTGGCCGAGCATGCCCTGGCGGACCTCGCCCATGCTGCCGGCGAGGCGGGCGGCACCTTCGTCGAGGCGGGCGGTGACCTGGGCGACGGTGCCCACCACGCGCTGGAAGCCCGACTGCATGGCGTTGAAGGCGCTGGCCATCTGGCCCACTTCGTCGCGGCTGTCCAGCGGGACGCGGGCGGAGAGGTCGCCGCTCTTCTCCACGTGGAGCATCACGTCCTTGAGGGTGTTGAGGTGGCTGAGCAGGAAGCGGATCAGCAGCTGCGAGGACGCCAGCAGCACGATCATCAGCAGGAACACGGTGACGGCGTAGTTGAGGGTGCGATCAGCGAACACCTCGATGAAGCTCGGCCCTCGGGCCAGCACGGCCACGCGCTGGCCCTGGCCGGCGTCCTGCACCTGGGCGCCGATGACCGGGTCGCTGCCGAAGAGGTTGTCATGGGGGAGGTCGACCCAGCCACTGGCACGGGCCAGCGCCGAGCCATCGACACCGCGCACATCCGGGCTGCTGCCGCTGGCGAAGACCACCATGTCCCCACCGCCGGGCAGGGCCTGGCCGCTCGGCCAGGCCTTGAGCAGCTGCGCCCTGGATTGCGCCGCCTCGCGGGCAGCCTGCTGGCGGGCATCCTGCTCCAGGGAAATTGCATGCAGCACCAGGAGCAGGGTGGTGGCGAATGCCACCGCGTTGACGGCCCAGAACTTGTACTTCAGTGACAGGTCGCGAATCCATTTGCCCATGGGATCGTTCTTCTTCTCGGTATGGCTGTTGGCAAGGTGCCAGCATTGTTTCGCAGCACTCTGACGCGAAACTTGATCCTTATCAATTCGCACTTTCGCACGAAGAGGTTAGGCGATATCTGGCAGCCCAAAGAACTGACGAGCGCATGCCGTGCTGTGTGAGGCGAGCTGTTCCTGGGACTCGCCCCGGTGCAGCGCGACCTCCCGCAGGACTTCCGTGAGGAAGGCCGGCTCATTGCGCCCATGCTTGGGTTTCGGCCGCAAACTGCGAGGCATTAGGTAGGGCGCATCACTTTCCAGCATCAACCGACCGGCGGGAATGTCCCGCACCAGGGGGTGCAGGTGGGTGCCGCGGCGCTCATCGCAGATCCAGCCGGTGATGCCGATGTGCAGGTCGAGGTCCAGGTAGGCGTACAGCGTGCGCTGCTCGCCGGTGAAGCAGTGCACCACGGCGGCGGGCAACTGGTCGCGGAAGGGGCGGAGGATCGCCAGCAGGCGCTCGCTCGCCTCACGCTCGTGGAGGAACACCGGCTTGCCCAGCTCCACGGCCAGCGCCAGCTGTTCTTCGAGGGCCTTCTCCTGCAGCGGGCGGGGGGAGAAGTCGCGGTTGAAGTCCAGGCCGCATTCGCCCACGGCGCGCACGTCCGGCTCGCTCAGCAAGGCCTTCAGGCGACGAGCGGTATCGGCGTTCCAGTGGCTGGCATCGTGGGGGTGGACCCCGGCGGTGCTGAACAGCCGTTGCCGCTCGGGGTCGAGCCGGCGGGCCAGTGCCAGAGCGGCTTCGCTTTCCTTCTCGCTGGTGCCGGTGAGCACCATCTGCACCACGCCGGCAGCGATGGCGCGCTCCAGAAGGGCTTCGCACTCGGGGGCGAAGCTCGGGTGGGTCAGATTGACGCCGATGTCGATGAGTTGCATCTTTCCTACCTCTCTGATGCGAGCGGGGCAGGATAGCAAGCGCCCGATCAGTCGAAAAAGCCAATATTTACGTGGGGTTATGCGGGTTCGTCGGCAGGGCGACCGCCGGTGGCTGGCAATGCACTGCGGGCTGTGACACTCTCCGCGCCCCCCCCGCTGGCGCCCAGGGAACTCCCCTGTGGCATGGCGTTCTCAGTCGCTCGGGTTCGCATGGTGCGGGCCGTACGGGTCCGGAGATCAGATGACGCGAATCCTGCCGCTGCTCGTGTGCCTGCTGGCCCTGCTGCCGTTCCCGGCGGCGGCGCGCCTGGCCGGCCCGCCGGAGAACTGGCAGCAGCCGAGCGAGGCCCGCGACCTGGCGCAGATCCGCCGGACCGGTGTGCTCAAGGTGCTGGTCAACCAGAGCCGCAACAGCTCTGGCGAGGTGAAGGGCCAGGCCATCGGCGTCGAGTACCACCGCATCCGTGCCTTCGAACAGTTTCTCAACCGTGATGGGCGCCCGCTCGAAGTGCGCATCATTCCCCGCCCCAAGGACCAGCTCGCCGCCGCATTGCTGCGCGGTGAGGGCGATCTGGTCGCGCCCGGTGAACTCCTCGATCCCCGTGCCACTTCGGACGTCAGCGCCAGTGCGCCGGTGCGTGAGCACGTGCCGCTGGTGCTGGTGGCGCGCACCGGTGACCGGCGTTTCCAGCGCCTGGAGCAACTGGCCGGGCGGGTGGTGACCCTGCCTGCCGGCAGCGGCGCGGCGGAGGCGGTGCGCAAGGTGAACCGGCAGCTCGCCCAGCGCCACCTGGCGCCCATCGCCATCGAGTGGGTGGACCCGAGCCTGGCGGTGGAAGACGTGCTGGAGATGGTGCAGGCCGGCATCTATTCGATGACGGTGGTGGAGCAGCCCATTGCCGAGCGTTGGGCCAAGGTGCTGCCCAAGCTGCGCATCGACCGCCACCTGGTGCTGGACAACCAGCGCGACATGACCTGGTACGTGCGCCGCGATGCGCCGATGCTGCGGGCCAGCATCGACCGCTTCCTGGCGACCTACAAGACGCCGGCGGACCAGGACGCCACCTTCCAGCGCGTCTACCGGCGCCTCTACAAGGTGCGCTACCCGCTGGCCCGGGCCGATCGCCAGCGCTTGGAGAAGGTCCGCCCGGTGCTGCAGCGCTTCGCCGACGAGCATGCACTGGACTGGTTGAACCTGGCGGCGGTGGCCTTCAAGGAGTCCAGCCTCAACCCCGGTGCGCGGGGCGCCAGCGGGGCGACCGGGCTGATGCAGATCACCCCGGCTGCGGCACGTTCGGTGGGGGTGGGTGACATCCATGCGCTGGACAAGAATGTGCAGGCCTCGGCCCGCTACATGGCGAAGCTGCGCAAGGGCTTCTTCAACAGCGCCCAGCTCAACGAGCGTGAGCGCATGGCCTTCGTACTGGCGGCCTACAACGTGGGCCCGCAGCGGGTCCAGAGCCTGCGCGCCGAGGCTCGTCGGCGGGGGCTCAATCCCAACCAGTGGTTCTTCCAGGTCGAGCGCGTCGCCGCCGAGCAACTGGGCATGGGCGTGGTGAGTTATGTCAGCGCGGTCAACAAGTACTACCTGGCTTACGCCCGGGAGCGGGACGACCTGGAGGGGCAAGTCCGCGTGGCCAGTCGAGGGCGTAAATAATCGATTTTATCGATAGCGATTACGGGTTTTTTGCGATTTTAATATCGATAAATTTGGATAGGATGGCGTCCACCTGAACCCACAACGCTTCACAACGAAAGGAACAGCCACCATGTCGAACACCCTCAAGCGCCTCTTCTCCACCAACGCCGGCATCGGCATCACCCTGCTTCGCGTCGTCACCGGCCTGACCTTCATGGCCCACGGCTCGCAGAAGCTCTTCGGCCTGTTCGGCGGCTACGGCCTGGCCGGCACCGGCCAGTGGATGGAGAGCATCGGCCTGACCCCGGGCTACCTGATGGCCCTGATGGCGGGCAGCGCCGAGTTCTTCGGCGGCCTGGCCCTGGTGATCGGCCTGCTGGTGCGTCCGGCGGCGCTGTCGCTGATCGTGGCGATGGTGGTGGCGACCTTCAGCGTGCACTGGGCCAGCGGCTTCTTCATCACCGACGGTGGCTTCGAGTACGCGATGATCCTTGGCCTGATCGCCGCGACCCTGCTGGTCGAAGGGGCCGGGCGCTACTCCCTGGATCGCAAGCTGGCGCAATAACCCGGCGTTCGCAGCAAGCCCTACACACAAAACCCGAGGCAGTCACTGCCTCGGGTTTTTTCATGGGCGGCTTATGGGGCGGCCTGCTCGGCGCGACGGCTGGCCAGCTCCAGGGCGGCATTCAGGCGCAGGCGCTCGCGTTCGTCGAAACGCTCCTCCGCCAGGCGCTGGATGGCCTGACGCCGGTCTGCCTCGCTCAGGCCTGCGTTGGCTTCGATGCGCAGTTTCTCCTCCTGGAAGGCGGCGATACGGCGATTCCAGCCCTGCCGGCGGCTGTCCAGTTCCTCCAGGCGCTGGGTGGCCTCGGCGCCCACCAGTTGCTGGCGCAGGCGGCGGATCTCCGCGGGGCTGGCCCCTTCGGCCTGCAGGCGGCTGGTGGCGGTACGCAGTTCCACTTGCAGTTGCGGCAGGAGCGCATCGTGCAGCTCCTCAGGCAATGCCTGGCGCAGCCGGTCCACGGCGGCCGCCTTGGCGTCGTCGTCGAGGCTGGCGTCGTGGCGGATGGCCAGGCGCTCGAGGGTGAAGCGGTTGTACGCCTCTTCGCGGGCGAAGAACGCCTG
Organism: Pseudomonas sp. SLBN-26; assembly: GCF_006715895.1. Classification (NCBI taxonomy): domain Bacteria; kingdom Pseudomonadati; phylum Pseudomonadota; class Gammaproteobacteria; order Pseudomonadales; family Pseudomonadaceae; genus Pseudomonas; species Pseudomonas sp. SLBN-26. Next base: position 2,394,224 of record NZ_VFOB01000001.1, on the reverse strand, counting down.
GTGCGCTTCCGGGCTGAAGATCCGTGCGCGCAGGGCGGCCACGGCGTCCTCCCGCTGGCGCAGGGCCGCGAGGTCGGTCTGCTGGGGCAGGTCGCGTTCCAGTTCGATCAGTTGCCGCTTGTAGTCCAGGTACTGCTCCAGCAGTGCCAGGGCCTGCTGCCGGGCGGGCTCCTGCAACTGGCTGGCGACGTAGTCGCGCAGGCGTTGCACGGTGGTGGCCAGGGGCTCTTCACCCATGGCGGCGAGGAAGTAGTCGAACAGCAGGCGTATGTCCTCCTCGATCACCAGGTTGCCGGCCGCATCCACTCGCAGACGGCCATCGACTTCCGTCCCGGCGAAGGAGGGCGGGAGGGGGGCGATGGCTGTCGGCAGCGGCGGTGGGCCGGTGAGCGCAGGTTCGGGAGATTCGATGGGTTCGGCCGCTTGCGGGGTGATGGTCGGGAGTGGGCTGCCGGTGCCCGGTTCGGCCTGCTCGGCGCCCTGGTGAAGGAACACGGCAAGGCCGCCGGCGAACAGCAGCGGGATGGAGAGAAGGCGCTTTTTCACGGTGACCTCGGATGAGGGACGGAGCCCGGAGGCTCCGCCCATGGGGTTACAGCCCTTCGTTCTTCAGGCGGTTGGCGTGCTGGCGGTAGACGCTCACAGGCGGCGTCTCGAACAGGCTGACCAGGCCGAACAGGTGGTTGACCTCGTCCAGGTGGTTCATGCGGTAGTCGTCACGCACGACCCTGCCCAGGTGGGAGCTGCAGCGGCCGACCAGCCCGTCGTTCTCCTGGCCCTTGAACGGCAGCGAGGTGATGAGCAGCAGGGGATCGCTGATATCGAAGGGGTTGGTGAGGGTACGGACACCGCTCCAGGAGTAGTAGCGCACGCCCCGGGCCGCGTAGGCGCCTTCGCCGCAGACGGTGGTGGGGACGCCCTCGGGGAAGCGGGCGTTGAACTGGGCCGAGCCGACGGGCGTGAGGGATTCCAGTCCGGCCAGGACATCCTGGGGCAGGTTGCTGGAGCTGCCGGACATGATGTGGATCACCTTGCCGATGGCGTTGGCGATGTTGGCGAGGAAGGCTTCGCCGGCGGAGTCCCGCGGGATCTTGCGCAGGAAGTCGGCGGTGGCGGAGCCTTTGTGGGGGCTGCCGACGGAGGTCACCGAGGCCACCAGGTTGGGACGGATGCCGGCGACGTAGCGCGCGGTCGGGCCGCCGTGGCTGTGGCCGATGAGGTTGACCTTGGGCTTGCCGCTGATGGCGACGATGTCTTCCACCTGCTCCAGCAATTCCTCGCCGCGGGCCTCGGTGGAGTTCAGCTGGCTGACCTCGGCGACATACACGGAGGCGCCGTGGCGGCTCAGTCCGTAGGGGATGCCGTACCAGTAGTCCACTCCGAGGATGCTGTCGAAGCCGAACATGCCGTGGGCCAGGACGATGGGGTACCGGGTCTGGGTGTAGCCGGTGGCGGCGAAGGACTGGGCGGAGGCGAGCAGGCCGGCGCCGAGGGCGAGGGTCAGGAAAAGTTTGCGTTTCGTCATGAAGTGCTTGCTCTTGCGGTTGATGGATGGGGACGCGGCGCTTCCCGCAAGGTGGCGTCTCGTCCGTGGAACGCTCAGGGCAGTCAGTTGGGGCTCTTCTTGAAATGGAACTGGGCGTCTAGTCGGGGGCCTGGCCGGCCCCCGTGGCCCGAAGCGGGGGGAGTATGCGCGCCGTTACATGGGCGGCTTGAGCGACTCGCCAGTTAAATCCTGTAGGACGTTGCTGAGGAATCGGCGGCTTCGCTTGGGTTGCCGTTCAGGTAGGCCTGGGCATCGATTGATCCCCGGCCCCTGGACGTGTCGGTCGCGGCGCTGCGGCGCGAAGCCCGGTGTGCCGCGCGGACGGGTGCCTGTTTCGAGGGCGCTACTGGACGGACTTGTCGTCTTTCCGGCTGGCCAGTTCCATGGCGGCGTTCAGGCGCAGGCGCTCGCGTTCGTCGAAGCGCTCTTCGGCCAGGCGCTGGATGGCCTGGTGCTTATCGGCCTCGCTGAGCCCGGCATTGGCTTCGATGCGGGTTTTCTCTTCCTGGAAGGCGGCGATGCGGCGGTTCCAGCCTTGCCGACGGCCGTCCAGTTCCTCCAGGCGCTGGGTGGCTTCGGCGCCTACCAATTGCTGGCGCATGCGGCGGATGTCCGCTGGGGTGGCGCCTTCGGCCTGCAGGCGACTGGTTTCCACCCGCAGTTCGGCCTGGAGCTGGGGCAGGACGGCATCCTGCAACTCCTCGGGCAGGGACTGCCGCAGGCGGTCCACGGCCTGGGCCTTGGCGTCGTCGTCGAGGCTGGGGTCATGCCGGATGGCGAGGCGATCGAGGGTGAAGCGGTTGTACGCCTCTTCCTGGGCGAAGAACGCGCGGTGGGCCTCCTGGCTGAAAAGGCGCGCGCGCAGGGCGGCGACGGCATCTTCCCGCTGGCGCAGGGCGGCGAGGTCGGCCTGGCGGGGCAGGTCGCGCTCCAGTTCGGCCAGCTGGCGCTTGTAGTCCAGGTATTGGTCCAGCAGGGCGAGGGCCTGCTGGCGGGCGGGTTCCCGCAGCTGGCTGCCGATGTAGTCGCGCAGGCGCTGCACGGTGGTGGGCAGGGGCTCCTCGCCCATGGCGGCGAGGAAGTAGTCGAAGAGCCGGCGCACGCCTTCTTCGATCACCAGGTTGCCGGCGGCGTCCACCTGCAGGCGGCCATCCACCGTGGTACCGGCGAAGGAGGGTGGCAGGGCAGCAACCTTCGGGGGCAGGGAGGGGGCGGCGTCGCTGGCGGTCGGTTCGGGGGAGAGGGCCGGGTCGCTGGCCTGCGGGGCCGGTGCGGTGACGACAGGCGCGGCACGGCGGGCCTGGCCGGTGTCGATGTAGAGCAGGGCGGCGAGGCAGCCGGCGAACAGCAGGGGCAGGGACAGCAGGAGTTTCTTCACGGGCACCTCGAACAGGGGGCGGGGCCCGAAGGACCCGCCCGTTGGGTCACAGTCCGTCGTTCTTCAGGCGGTTGGCATGTTGCCGGTAGACGGTGACGGGGTCGGTCTCGAACAGGCTGACGAGGCCGAAGGTCTGGTTGACCTCGTCCAGGTGATTCATGCGGTAGTTGTCACGCACCACCCTGCCCAGGTGGGAGCTGCAGCGGCCGACGAGGCCGTCGGTGGCTTCGCCCTTGAAGGTCAGGGCGGTGGCGGCCAGCAGGCCGTCGCTGATGTCCAGCAGGTTGGTCATCGGGCTGGTGCCGCTCCAGGAGTAGTAGCGCACGCCATTGACCTGGTAGGCGCCTTCGCCGCAGGCGGTGGTGGGGATGCCCTGGGGGAACTTGGCGTTGAAGCGGGCCGCGCCCTGGCTGTTGAGCGACTCCAGGGAGCCGAGTGCGTTCTGCGGCTGGGTGCTGCGGCTGCCGGAGAGGAAGTTGATGAGGCTGCCGAGGCCGTTGACGATGCCGGCCAGGACGGCTTCACCGGCAGAGCCCGGGGGGATCTGGCGCAGGAAGTCGGCGGTGGCGGAGCCCTTGTGCGGGCCGCCGACGCTGGTGGCGGAGGCGATCAGGTCGGGGCGTACGCCGGCGACGTAGCGGATGGTCGGGCCGCCGTGGCTGTGGCCGATGAGGTTGACCTTGGGCTTGCCGCTGATGGCGACGATCTCTTCCACCTGTTCCAGCAGCTCTTCGCCGCGTGCCTCGGAGGTGTTCAGCTGGCTCACCTCGGTGACGTAAACGCTGGCGCCGTCACGTCGCAGGGCGGAGGGGATGCCGTACCAGTAGTCGACGCCGAGGATGCTGTCGAAGCCCAGCATGCCGTGGGCCAGCACGATGGGATAACGGGTCTGGGTGTAGCCGGTGGCGGCCAGTGATTCTCCGGAGGCGGCCAGGCCGACTCCCAGGGCGAGCGCGAGCAGGATCTTGTTGTTGTTCATCGGGTGCTCTCGTGGGTGGTGGAACAGGCAGTGTGGAGTGCGTCCCTGCTACTTCGCGCCCCGTCCCGGGGGCGCACATCGGCGTGGAGCCCGTGGCAGATTCCATGCCAGTGCGGGCCGCAGGTGCCCGTGCCTTCTGGGGCGGGCGTTTCGCCGTTGTTTACAGCCGTTCACCCAACGATGCGGGCCGTTTCCCTGTTACTGAGTGAAACGCGCGTTTGAGTCGTCTGCCCGTAACGGCCAACTGTGCACGGCGCGGTAATGGAGGCGGTCTTCGTGGTTTTCCGAAGAAAACAGGGTGAAGCGGTCGGCGACCCAATCGAAGGTTTGGGGTGCGCCCTCGGGGCGCTGGCGAGCCCGCCGGGCCAGGGTGACGTGGGGGCGGTAGGCGCGGCGCTCCTGGTGGAAGCCGGCGGCGTTGAGGCGCTCGGCGAGGGTTGAGGCCAGGTTCAGCAGGGCGGCGGGCGGCTGGCTGGGCGCCAGGTGCAGCAGCCCCTGCTGCCAGAGGTCCAGCCGGTCCAGGTGGAGGGGGAAGGCATCGGCCTGGATGCCGTCCGCCAGCGCGAGGAGCTCATCGAGGCGTTCGCTGGGTTGGCTGCCCAGGAAGGCGAGGGTGAGGTGCAGGTTGGCGACCGCCACCGGCTGGCCGCCGCAATCGAGGGTGTCGCGCCAGCTGGCCACGGACGAGGCGATGGGGTCGGGTAGCGGCAGGGCGAAGAACAGACGCAGGGGCGGTGTTGGCATGGCGATCCTGGGTGGAATTGAAGGGGGGAGGGTGGCGTTCGGAATCTTCCCAAAGGGTGACGAGAGTTGTCTTGACAGTGCTGAGGCGCCTTCTCTAGGATTTCGCCCCATGCGCCGATTTAAGACAGCTACTTGCAGGGCGCGGCAGGGGATTCCCCTCGAAAAATACTGCTAAAGCGCTGGTTCGGTGTCGCCTCCACCGCTGCCCAGCGGCAACAACGAGGCAGAGACACGACAACATGACCTGTCCGCAACCCCAGATCCGCCTGACTCCCATCACCACCGGCCCCGCGCCGCGCAATCCGCGCATCCTGCTCAGCGGTGCCAACCAACCCAAGTTGCTGCGTTACCTCGACGGCTGGCCGAAGCGCTGGAACGGGTCACGCAACCTGCTCATCCAGTTCGCCCTCGACGCCCAGGCCATGCAGCGCTACGCCCGGGACAGTTTCGACATGGCGGTGGTCCAGGCGCCTTGCGCGGAAGACCTCGAGGAACTGGTTCACGAGCTGGTCCGGGTCGCCCGCCAGGGACTGATCACCCGCCGCTGATTCAGGGGTACTCGATCTCCACCAGGTACCAGGTCTTCTCGCCGGTGGGCGTGTTGACCCGGACCTCGGCGTCCAGCGGCTTGCCCACCAGGGCGCGGGCCAGCGGCGAATCGATGCTGATGAGGTTCTGCTTCAGGTCCAGCTCGTCCGGCCCGACGATGCGGTAGCGGGCCTGTTCGCCGTCCTCGTCTTCCAGGGTGACCCAGGCACCGAAGTACACCTTGCCCGGGTCCGCCGGGCGCTCGCGTACCACCTTGAGGTTTTCCAGGCGCTTGGTGAGGAAGCGCACGCGGCTGTCGATCTCCCGCAGCATCTTCTTGCCGTAGGTGTATTCGGCGTTCTCGGAGCGGTCGCCCTGGGCGGCGGCCTCGCTGACGGCCTGGGTCACCTTGGGCCGGCGCACGTGCCAGAGCTCATGCAGTTCGGCGCGCAGGCGGGCTTCGCCTTCCGGGGTGATCAGCGGGGTGCCGGCGGTACGAGGGGGGCGGTAGCGGCTCATGGGGCAGGGGTGTCTCCGGGAACGGGCCGCCGAGTCTAGCAAGGGCTCGGCGGCCACGGCAGGGTCAGCCTTCGCGCAGTACCTGGAGCGGGCTGGCCGTCAGGGCGCGGCGCGTGCCCAGCAGGCCTGCGCTGCCGACCAGCAGGGCGCCGATGACCGGTAGGAGCAGCAGCCAGGGGTGTGGCTTCCAGTCCAGGTTGAAGGCGTAGGTATAAAGGAGGGCGCTGACCAGTTCGCAACCCAGTGCCGCCAGCAGGCCGCTGCAGGCGCCGAGCAGGGCGAACTCGCGGCGCCGGGCCTGTTGCAGCAGGCGCCGCTCGGCCCCCAGGGCCCGCAGCAGCGCGCCCTGGCGCAGGCGCTCGTCGAGGGTGGACTGCAGGCCGGCGAAGAGCACTGCCAGGCCTGCGGCGAGCACGAACAGCAGGACGAACTCCACCGCCACCGTCACCTGGGCGAGGATGCTGCGCAGCTGCTTGAGGATGGCTTCCACCTCCAGCAGGGTGACGGCCGGGAAGTCCCGCGCCAGCTGCACCAGTTCGCGGTCGTGACCCGGCGGCAGGTAGAAGCTGGTGAGGTAGGTGGTGGGCAGGTCGGCCAGGGAGCCGGGGGCGAAGATCATGAAGAAGTTGGGCTGGAAGTTGTCCCAGTCGACGGTGCGCAGGCTGGTGATGCGTACTTCCCGTTCCATGCCGCCGACCACGAAGCCGAGCCGATCGCCCAGCTTGAGGCCGAGATTGGTGGCGAGCTTGGCCTCCACCGAGACACCGGGCAGCTCGCCGGGCGCTGCCTCGTCCCACCACTGGCCGGCGCTGAGGCTGTTGCCCGGCGGCAGCTCGGCGGACCAGGTGAGGCTGAGGTCGCGCTGAAGGGCGCGCTCGCCCTGGGAGTCCTCGGTGGCGTGCTCGCTGGCGGGCTGGCCGTTGATGCGGGTGAGGCGCCCCGGGATCACCGGGTAGAGCGGCGCGGCATGGGGGGAGAGGGCCTGGATGCGCTGGTCGAAGGCGTCCTTGTCGGCGGGCAGGACGTTGAGGACGAAGTAGTTCGGGGCGTTTTCCGGCAGCTGGTCCTGCCAGGTGTCCAGCAGTTCGCCACGCAGCAGGGCGACCAGGGCCATGGCCAGCAGGATCAGGCCGAAGGCGAGCGACTGGCCGGCGGCGGCCAGCGGGTGGCGCAGCAGCTGGCCCAGCCCGAGGCGCCAGGGCAGGGCGGCGCGGGCGAGGGCTCGGCGCAGGGCATTGAGCCCCAGCAGCATGAGGCCACCCAGCAGCAGGGTGGCGAGCAGCCCGCCGCCGAGCAGGGCGAGGGTCAGTTTCAGGTCCAGGCTCAGGCGCCACATGATCAGCCCGAGGGCGAGGATGGCTGCGCCGTAGACCAGCCAGGCGCTGGGCGGTACGGGGAGCAGGTCCCGGCGCAGCACTCGCAGCGGTGGTACGCGGCCGAGTGCGGCCAGGGGCGGCAGGGCGAAGCCGGCGAGGGCCACCAGGCCGGTGGCGATCCCCGCCAGGGCTGGAATGAAACCGCCGGATGGGACTTCCGCGGGCAGCAGTTCCCGCAGCAGGTGGAACAGGCCCAGTTGAGCAAGCCAGCCGAGCAGGGCGCCCACGAGGCTGGCGGCCAGGCCCAGGATGGCCAGCTGCAGGGCATACAGGGTGAGTGCTTCGCGGCGGGACAGGCCGAGGCAGCGCAGCAAGGCGCTGGCGTCGAAGCGCCGGGCGGCGAAACGGGCGGCGGAGAGGGCGACCGCTACACCCGCGAGCAGCACGGCGGCGAGGCTGGCGAGGTTGAGGTAGCGCTCGGCGCGGGAGAGGGCGCCGCCGACCTGGCGGTTGCCGTCGCGTGCATCTTCGATGCGCTGGTTGGCGGCGAGGGTGGGCTCCAGGGCGGCACGGTAGCGTGCCAGGGCTTCGGCCGGGCCGCTCCACAGTTCCCGGTAGCGGACGCGGCTGCCGGGCTGTACCACGCCGGTGGCATCAAGGTCGGCCAGGTTCATCATCAGGCGCGGGGTGAGGCTGTAGAAGTCGCCGGCGCGGTCGGGTTCGTAGGTGAGTACGCGGGTCAGGCGCAGGGTCTTCTGGCCGACGTCGACGCTGTCGCCAGGCTTGATGTCGAGGGCGGTGAACAGGCGTGATTCGGCCCAGGCTTCACCCGGCGCGGGGCCGGCACCAGCCTGCTCTTCACCGTAGGGTTGGGCGGCGCTGCGCAGTTCGCCGCGCAGGGGGTAGCTGCCGTTCACGGCCTTGACGCTGGCGAGCTGGATGCCGTTGTCGCCGGCGATCACGCTGGAAAATTCGACGGCGCTTGCATGGCGCAGGCCGAAGCGGGTGCCGACCTCCACCTGTTCGGCGCTGGCGGGGGAGGAGCCGCTGAGCAGCAGGTCGGCACCGAGGAATTCGGTGGCGCGCAGCAACATTGCGCCGTTGAGGCGGGCGCCGAAGTAGCCGATGGCACTGCTGGCGGCCACGGCGACCAGCAGGGCGAAGAACAGCACGCGCAGTTCGCCGGCGCGGGCGTCCCGCAGCAGTTGGCGCAGGGCCAGTGCGAACAGGCGCGAGAGTGGCAGGCCTCCCTTCATCGCCATCAGGGTTCCACCCGGTCGATCAGGTGGCCTGCTTCCAGGCGGATCAGGCGCTGGCAGCGATGGGCCAGGCGTTCGTCGTGGGTGACCAGCACCAGGGTGGTGCCGCGCTCCTGGTTCATTTCGAAGAGCAGGTCGGTGATGCGCTCGCCGGTGTGGCTGTCGAGGTTGCCGGTGGGCTCGTCGGCGAAGAGCACGTCCGGCTCGGCGGCGAAGGCGCGGGCCAGGGCAACGCGCTGCTGCTCACCGCCGGACAGTTGGCGGGGGTAGTGGGTCAGCCGCTGGCCGAGGCCGACCCGTTCGAGCAGGCTGCGGGCGCGCTGGCGGGCATCACGGTGGCCTTCCAGTTCGAGGGGCAGCATGACGTTCTCGAGGGCGTTGAGGCTGTCCAGCAACTGGAAGGACTGGAACACGAAGCCGACATGCTCGGCCCGCACGCGGGCGCGCTCGTCTTCGTCCAGCCGCGAGAGGTGGTGACCGGCCAGGGTGACTTCTCCGGCGCTGGGCAGGTCGAGCCCGGCCAGCAGGCCGAGGAGGGTGGATTTGCCCGAGCCGGAGCTGCCGACGATGGCCAGGCTGTCGCCTTGCGCGAGGTCCAGGTTGAGCCCCTGGAGGATGGTCAGTTCACCTTCCGCGCTGGGGACCACTTTGCTAAGGTGCCGCGCATTGAGAATGCTTGGGCTCATGGAGAATCCGATGCGTGCTGGGTGGATGGGCTGCTGCCTGGGGCTGTTGCTGCTGGCGCAGGAGGCTGCGGCGGGGACCGTGCTGGTCGTCGGGGATAGTATCAGCGCCGCTTTGGGGCTGGAAACCAGCCAGGGCTGGGTCTCCCTGCTGCAGAAAAAGCTCGATTCCGAGCGTATCGATCACCGTGTGGTGAACGCGTCCATCAGCGGCGACACCAGTGCTGGCGGGGCTGCGCGGCTGCCTGCGCTGCTGGGCGAGCACAAGCCGGAAGTGGTGATCATCGAGCTGGGTGGCAACGATGGCTTGCGTGGCCAACCCCCTGCGCAATTGCAACAGAATCTTGCCTCGATGGTTGAGCAGTCCCGGCAGGTGGGCGCCAAGGTGCTGGTGCTGGGGATGCGCCTGCCGCCCAACTATGGCAAGCGCTACACCGACGCGTTCGCTCGTGTGTTCAGTGACGTGGCCAAGGAACAGCAGGTGCCGCTGGTGCCGTTCTTTCTCGAGGGCGTCGGAGGCGTGGAGGGCATGATGCAGGCCGACGGTATCCATCCGGCTGCCGGTGCCCAGCCAAAGCTGCTGGAAAACGTCTGGCCGTCGCTCCAGCCGCTGCTTTGAGGCTTTTCCGAGACGGGGCTTTCGGCTAATGTTGCGCACCCGCTCCGGAGTCCCCCATGCCTCGCCCCGCCTGGTCCCTGCACGCCTATAAGCTGATCGAGCCAGACGAGCAGCTCGACCTGTTCGCCTGCCGTGAGGTCCGCCTGCATCTGGTGGCGCGCCAGCTCGAGTTGGGGGGCTACGCCGACCGTACGTTGTGCGGCGGGCTGCTGCCGGCCATGCCCCGTTGGTGCGAGGTGGGCCGCAGCCTTCTGCAGGACCGCCGGTTGTGCCCGTTCTGCAAGCAGGAACTCGAGGCGCAGCGCGATGGCAAGCGGCCGGAGTGGCCTGACAGCTAGCCTCCCGGCTGCTGGCGGGCCGGTGTACAATCCGCCACTCATTTTTCAACCCTCAGCCAAGGATTCCCGGATGTTGTCGCGCGTTCCCGCCGTCGCCCGTACCCTGTCTCTGGCCGCCGCTGTGCTGGCCGGTAACGCCGCAGCACTGGAGCTGCCCCTGCCGCCCCCCGGGGAGGATATCGTTGGCCAGGTCCAGGTGATCAAGGCCAAGTACGAGGACACCTTCGCCGACATCGGCGTGGCCAATGACCTGGGCTACCTGGAGATGGTCGCGGCCAACCCCGGCGTTGATCCCTGGCTGCCGGGCGAAGGCGCCGAGATCATCCTGCCGACCCGCTTCATCCTGCCGCCGGGGCCGCGCGAGGGGATCGTGATCAACCTCGCCGAGTACCGGATGTACTACTTCCCGAAAGGGCAGAACGTGGTGCACACCTATCCGCTGGGCATTGGCCGGGAAGGCTGGGGTTCGCCTATCAGCACCACCAAGATCACGGCCAAGACGCCGAATCCGGCCTGGTACCCGCCCAAGTCGATCCGTGAAGAGCACGCTGCCGATGGCGACCCGCTTCCGACCGTGGTGCCTGCGGGCCCGAACAACCCCCTCGGTCCGTTCAAGTTCACCCTGGGCCTGCCGGGTTACCTGATCCACGGCTCCAACAAGAAGTTCGGCATCGGGATGCGCGTCAGCCACGGCTGCTTCCGCATGCTCAACAACAACGTGCTGGAACTGGCCAAGATGGCGCCGGTGGGCACGCCGGTGCGGGTGATCAACGAGCCGTACAAGTTCGGTGTCAGCGGCGGGAAGATCTACCTGGAGGCCCACGCACCGCTGGACGACCATGGCGATCCGTCCGTGGTCGACAAGCACACTGCGGTGATCAATGCGCTGCTCAAGCGCGAGGACCTGGTCAACACCATCCGCCTGGACTGGGATGTGGTGCGTGAGGTGGTGGCGGCCGAAGACGGCCTGCCGGTGGAGATCGCCGAGCCTTCGACGTCGGTTGCTGCCAGCGCTACGCCCGCACTCTGATCGCATCCAGAAGACCCGCCTCCCATTCGGGTGGCGGGTTTTTTATTGCCCGCGACTTTGTGCAGGCAATAAAAAACCGACCCAGTTGCCTGGGTCGGTTTCAGGTAAAAGCCTTGTGGGCTATTACTTGCGGCTGGCTTTTTCCAGCATGCGCAGAGCGCGCTCGTTAGCCTCGTCAGCGGTCTGCTGGGCTTTCTGAGCGGCGGCCAGAGCTTCGTCAGCCTTGCGGTAGGCTTCGTCAGCACGGGCTTGAGCACGAGCAGCTGCGTCTTCGGTAGCGGTCAGACGAGCTTCGGTTTCTTTGGAGGCGCTGCTGCAACCGGTGGCCAGAACAGCAGCCAGAGCCAGAGCAGAGAATTTCAGAACGTTGTTCATCGTGTTCCCCTTTAAGGTGGACATTTCCATTAAAAGCAATTCCCCGAGCGTGGGAAATTAGCCGGCGTACATACTACCCATAACTTGTAGTAAGTAAACTGACGGGGCGCAAGGCGGACACTTTTTTTTCACCTTGGCTGCCTTTTTACCCCACTGGCCACGGGCGCTTGAGCAAAAAACGACCAGAAAGCCGCTGTTCACCACAAGCGAAGTTCAAATTCTAGCTGCTGTATGCGGCATTGAGCTGTTGAGCGGGCTGCAATGGGTTATCGATAAGTTGAATTGACCTGTCAGCGCCGGACAGCAAGTTGCCGTCACCCGTACTCTTCAGTGAACTTCTTCACGTAATGGAAAAGTGTTTGTACCGCCATCGTGGGGCGGATGGTGGCACCTTGGGCGCACTGATAAGCTCGTCGCATTTTTACCGCCTCAAGGATGGCGTCATGGCAAAACTTCTCAAGTGGGCGGTGCTGGGCGTTCTTGCGCTGGCCGTGCTGATCAAGGGTTCTTTGTGGCTCTCCGTGCGTTCCATCATGAACGAGGCGGTCACCAAGCTCTCGCCGGTCATGGACATCAGCTACGGCGGCATCACGTCGTCGTTCGACGGCCGTGTCGGGCTGGAGAACGTCACGATCCGCGTTCCTGCCCTGGGGGACAGCCTGCAGGTGCAACACGCGCAGCTGCGCTTCAACGGGCTCCGTGAGCTGCTGAGCTTCAAGGAGCGTCTGGAGGAGGGCAAGCTGCCCAAGCAGATGTCCGTCGAGCTCAAGGGGCTGCAACTGGCAGTCCATGGCCCGTTCATGCAGCAGCTCTATGACGCGCCGGCCGAGCGCAGCATCTTCACTGCAATGAGTGAGGTTGCATGCGGCAAGGTGAGTCACATCGGCACCAACGAGTTGCTGGACATGGGTTACCGGACGTTCGAGACCGATGCCCAGTTCTCGTACCAGCTGGAGGAGGGTGCCAAGCGCCTGACCTTCAACCTCAAGGCCGATACCCGCGACATGGGGGATACCCGTCTCAGCCTGTCCCTGATCAACATGCCGGACAACCCGGGTGACCTGCGGGTAAACCCGCCGCGCGTCTCCAGCGTGGTGTTCGAGCTGAACGACAACCAGTACCAGCGCAAGGTGCAGGACTTCTGTGCCGGCAAGCTGGGCCAGTCACGCGAGGCCTACCTCAAGACGGCGGTGGAGCAGTTCGACCGCAACCTGCGGGCCCAGCGTGTCGCGCTCGAGCCTGCCGTGCTGGAGGCCTACGGCCGTTACCTGAACGATCCCCAGGCACTGCGCCTGGAGCTGAGCCCGAGCGAGGGCATGGCCTGGGAAGGCCTGGAGTTCTTCGAGCCGAAGGATGTGATCGGCATGCTGCGCCCGGTGGTGCTGGTCAACCAGCAGGCTGTCCAGCCGATCGCCTTCTCCTGGGTCGATACCACCAAGCGACCGGAGATGAAGGGCAACGAGCGGGTGTCCGCCGAGGTCGAAAAAGATGAAAACGCTGGTGCCTCGCCGCGCTACGAGTTCGTCCAAGTCTCCGATCTGGCGGGATACAAGGGTAAACGCCTGCAATTCATCACCTACGATGGCGCCTATTACCAAGGTGTATTACACAAGGTGGAGAACGGTAAGGCGTTTCTCAGTGTCCAATTTGGGTCCGGCTCGGCTGAAATGTTCCTTCGGCTCGAAAAGATAGATAAGGTACGGGTGATGTTCTAAACCCGCAGAGGAGTTGCGATGAGCGAGGCGTTGTCCATCCATCATGACCAGGCAGGTCATCAGTTCGAGACCACCGTGGATGGTCACCGTGCTTACCTGGCCTATATGGATCTCGGCAAGCAGACCCTGGATATCTACAGGACCTTCGTGCCGAACGCGCTGCGCGGACGTGGCATTGCTGCGGCGCTGACCGAGAAGGCGCTGAGCTTTGCCGAAGACCAGGGTTACACCGTGATTCCCTCATGCTCCTATGTGGAGCGCTATATCGAACGCCGCCAGCGCCACGCTCCGAAGGAGTGAAGACGCTGAAACGAAAACGCCGGGCAATGCCCGGCGTTTTCGTTTCAGCAGCAGCCCTTTCAGCTGCGCTTGCGCTTGGGCAGCACGTCCTTGAGCTTGGCATGCATGGAGCGCAGGGTCTTCTCGGTGGTGTCCCAGTCGATGCAGGCATCGGTGATGGAGACGCCGTACTGCAGCTGGTTGAGGTCCTTGGGAATGGATTGGGCACCCCAGCCCAGGTGGCTTTCCACCATCAGGCCGACGATGGAGTTGTTGCCCTCGAGGATCTGGTTGGCGACGTTGTCCATCACCAGCGGTTGCAGCGATGGGTCCTTGTTGGAGTTGGCATGGCTGCAGTCGACCATGATGTTCGGCTTGATGCTGGCCTTGGTCAGGGCTTGCTCGCAGACGGCGACGCTGACCGAGTCATAGTTCGGCTTGCCGTTGCCTCCACGCAATACCACGTGGCCATAGGCGTTGCCTTTGGTGGTGACGATGGAGACGCCGCCTTCCTGGTTGATGCCGAGGAAACGATGCGGGCTCGACACCGACTGCAGGGCGTTGATGGCCACGGTCAGGCTGCCGTCGGTGCCGTTCTTGAAGCCCACGGCCGAAGACAGCCCGGAAGCCATCTCGCGGTGGGTCTGGGATTCGGTGGTGCGAGCGCCGATGGCCGACCAGCTGATCAGGTCCTGCAGGTACTGCGGGGAGATCGGGTCCAGGGCTTCGGTGGCAGTCGGTAGGCCTTTCTCGGCCAGGTCACGCAGGAGCTGACGACCGATGTGCAGGCCGTCCTGGATCTTGAAGGAGTCATCCAGGTAGGGGTCGTTGATCAGGCCTTTCCAGCCGACGGTGGTGCGGGGCTTCTCGAAGTACACGCGCATGACCAGGAACAGCGTGTCGGAGACCTCGGCAGCCAGGCCCTTGAGGCGGTCGGCGTATTCGTGAGCGGCCTTGATGTCGTGGATGGAGCAGGGCCCCACGACCACGAACAGGCGGTGGTCCTTGCCGTCGAGGATGTCACGGACCACCTGGCGGCCATGGGCGACGGTTTGCAGGGCGGCGTCCGTCAGGGGGATTTCGCGTTTCAGCTGCGCCGGGGTGATCAGGGTCTCGTTGGAGGCAACGTTCAGGTCGTCGAGCGGTAAATCAGCCATGGTGCTAGTCATTGGAATTCAGTCGTCGGGTCACGGGTGCTTGACCGCCACCATCCCCCGAGCGGCGGAGCACGGCATTGAAGGCGTGGCAGGGACGCGGAACCTTAACGCTTTAGGCAGTGGCTAGACAATGGCGCCAAGGTCGCAATTGGACGGAAGCGGTCAGTTCAGGCTGGCGGCCGAGAACTCGGTGGCATGCTGGGCAATCCACTCCTCGGCGATCTGCTCGATGGGCTGCGTTTCGCCCGACTCCGCCTCGCGCTGCTTGCGGTAGGCCTCGATCTGGCAGACCTGCTCCACCATGCGCGCGCGAAACAAGGACTCCTCGTCGGTGAAGCAGATGCCGACGAGGTAGTCGTCCGGCTGCTTGCGGCACCAGGCCACGACCCCTGGGCAGCTGGCTTGCTCACCCAGCAGGGGGATTCGCAGCTCGATTGCCGTGCCTTTGCGGAAGCCCTTCGTGGAGTTGCACGCCACCCCGCCGAGGCTGATATTGTGCAGCCGCTGTCGCGGCAGGAAGTTGTGCTTGCGCAGAACCAGTTCGACCGGCAGGTCGCTGGGGTGACGCAGGAATCGGCGCATATGAGTACTCCCTTGTGCCAGTGGTCTGGCCCGGTTGGAGGATGCGGCTTGCATGAAATCGAGTTGAGCGACTTCGACGCTGATCAGCGTCTGCTCAGTCTGCCCGGAACCTCCCTGCTGATATTCACCAGCATAGGCTGTGCCAGTTGCCGGTGGGCGCGCCGTCATCTGCCCAGCCTCGACCTGGCCGTCGACCGATTGTGCTGGATAGACGCTGCCGATAATGGTGGCCTGGTCCAGCGCTACGAGGTATTCCACCTTCCCGCCCTGTTCCTGGTGCGGGATGGCCAATTTCTTGGCGCCCTGCACAGTACGTTGCGGGACGCTGACCTGAACGAGAACCTGGCGGCTGCCCACCAGCGCCAGGCTGAGGAGCTGCCCTGATGAGTTCGACCCCATCCCCCCGCATCGGCATCATCGGCACCGGCGCCATTGGTGGTTTCTACGGGCTACTGCTTGCCCGCGCCGGATTCGATGTGCATTTCCTCCTTCGCAGTGAATACGAGACCGTGAGCCGCCAGGGGCTGCGCCTGTCCAGTGCCGTTCATGGCGAACTGGCGCTGCACCCGGTGAATGCCTACCGGGATGCGGCGGCGATGCCCCCGTGCGACTGGCTGCTGGTGGGGGCGAAGACCACCAGCAATGCCGAGCTGGCACCGTTGATCAGCCAGATCGCTGCGCCGGGCGCCCGGGTGGTGCTGTTGCAGAACGGCCTTGGGGTGGAGGAGGCATTGCGCCCCCTGCTGCCCGCGCACCTCAACCTGCTGGGCGGGCTCTGTTACATCTGCGTCCACCGCGAGGCCCCGGGGCACGTGGTGCACCAGTCCCTGGGGGCCGTGAACCTCGGCTACCACAGCGGGCCCGCGACCGATGCCGCCGAGCGCATGGCCCTTCTCGAGGAGGGGGTGGCCTTCTTCAGGGCTGCCGGGCTGGACTCCACCGCCATGCCCAGCCTTGAACAGGCGCGCTGGCAGAAGTTGGTGTGGAACGTTCCCTACAATGGCCTTTCCGTTGTGCTCAATGCGGGCACTACCGCGTTGATGGGCAACCCGGACAGCCGCGCGCTGATCCAGGCGTTGATGCAGGAAGTGGTGGAGGGCGCCGTGGCCTGCGGGCACACCCTGCCGGAGGGCTTTGCCGGCAAGTTGCTGGCCTCGACGGACCGCATGCCCGACTACCTGCCCAGCATGTACCACGACCATGTGCAGCGGCGACCTCTTGAACTCGAGGCCATCTATGCGGCCCCCCTGGCTGCTGCGGAAGCAGCGGGGTGTGACCTCCCGCGAATCCGGGCGCTTTACCAGGCGCTGCGTTTCATCGATGCCCGCAATCGCACCGAGTGAGCCGCCAGGATGAGCGCGCTGAACGACAAGCTGGTGCTGGCGATTTCCTCCCGGGCACTGTTCGACCTCGATGAGAGCCATCGCGTCTACGAGTCGGAAGGAATCGAAGCCTATCGCCAGTACCAGATCGAACATGAGGACGAACTGCTGGAGCCGGGTGATGCCTTTCCCCTGGTGCACAAGCTGCTGGCCCTCAATGAGCAGCTCGGCCAGGCGCGGGTAGAGGTGATCCTGGTCTCGCGCAACAGCGCCGACACCGGCCTGCGGGCGTTCAACTCGATCCAGAAGCACGGCCTGGCGATTTCCCGAGCGGCGTTCTCCGGTGGTCGCAGCCCCGGGCCTTACCTGAAGGCCTTTGGCTGCCACCTGTTCCTCTCCACCCACGTGGAGGACGTCCGGGTGGCGTTGCAGGCAGGTTTTGCCGCGGCGACCATTCTCCCCGGCGCGCCACGCAGGGCGTCCAGCAGCGAGTTGCGCATTGCCTTCGATGGCGACGCCGTGCTGTTCGCCGATGACGCTGAGCGCGTCTACCAGTCCGGCGGGCTAGCTGCATTCCAGGCCCACGAGCGTGAGGCAGCGTTGAGGCCGCTGGACGGTGGGCCGTTCAAACCCTTCCTCTCGGCGCTCAACCAGTTGCAGCGCGAATTGCCCGTGGATGGCTGCCCGATTCGTACCGCGCTGGTCACCGCGCGCTCCGCTCCGGCCCATGAGCGGGTGATCCGTACCCTGCGCGACTGGGACATCCGCCTGGACGAGTCGTTCTTCCTGGGCGGGCTCGAGAAGTCCGCTATTCTCGACGCCTTTGGCGCCGATGTATTCTTCGACGACCAGGCCGGCCATTGCGAGAAAGCCCGCGAAGTGGTCGCCACCGGGCATGTACCGCATGGCGTGAGCAACGAGCCGAAGATCTGACTAAGCTGATGCGAGGCCCGCCAAGCAGGCAGTAGGAGGCCTCATGATTCGCTCGATCCTCTATGCGACCGACCTCGGGTTGTACTCGCCCTATGTCCTTCAACATGCCCTTTCCCTCGCCAAGGCCCACAGGGCCGAACTCTACGTGGTGCACGCGGTGGAGCCCCTCGGGCTGTTCGCCGAATCCGTCCTGCAGACATACCTGGACGAGACCTTGCTAAAGGAGTTGCGTGCCCAGGGCCTGGGCACGGTGATGGCCAGCATCGAACAGCGGGTTCTCGAGGGTTTTCGTGACGAGATCGGCGATGCGGAGAATGAGCTGAGCCTGATCAAGGCCGTCCGGGTGGTGCAGGGGGACCCGCCGCAGATGATTCTCGAGGAGGCCCAGAAACTTGGCGTCGATCTGCTGGTCGTAGGCAGTCACAGTCACGGCGCTGCGCTCGAGACGCCCCTCGGTCGTACCGCCTCCCGTCTGGTGCAGCTCTCCGAGGTGCCGGTCTACCTGGTTCCGATGCTTCAGCACCGCGGGCGGGGCGAGTTCTGAGACGCCGACGAAAGAGCGTGCAGGAAATAAAAAAACGTCTAGTTTTAACCCTCAAACCATTAATATGGTTATAAAAGGTCACCGACCACCTACGCGTCGCCATCTGCTCTGAGGGACATCTATGAAGCTTCAGCAACTGCGCTACATCTGGGAGGTGGCGCACCACGACCTGAACGTCTCAGCCACCGCGCAGAGCCTCTATACCTCGCAGCCGGGTATCAGCAAGCAGATCCGCCTGCTCGAAGACGAGCTGGGTGTCGAGGTCTTCGCCCGCAGCGGCAAGCACCTGACCCGCGTGACACCCGCCGGGGAGCGGATCATCAACACGGCCGGCGAGATCCTCCGCAAGGTCGAAAGCATCAAGCAGATCGCCCAGGAGTTCTCCAACGAGAAGAAGGGCACCCTCTCCATCGCCACCACCCACACCCAGGCGCGCTATGCGCTGCCGCCGGTGATCAGCAGCTTCATCCGCCAGTACCCCGATGTGTCTCTGCACATGCACCAGGGCACCCCGATGCAGATCGCCGAGATGGCCGCCGATGGTACTGTCGATTTCGCCATTGCCACCGAAGCCCTGGAGCTGTTCGGCGACCTGGTGATGATGCCCTGCTACCGCTGGAACCGCTGCGTGATCGTGCCCCAGGGCCACCCCCTGGCCAAGCTGCCGAAGCTGACCCTGGAAGCCCTGGCGGAGCATCCCATCGTCACCTACGTATTCGGGTTCACCGGGCGCTCCAAGCTGGACGAAGCCTTCAGCCACCGCGGCCTCACGCCCAAGGTGGTGTTCACCGCGGCTGACGCGGACGTGATCAAGACCTACGTGCGCCTGGGCCTGGGCGTCGGCATCGTGGCGAAGATGGCGGTCGATGCGAAACTGGACAGCGACCTGGTGGTGCTGGACGCCAGCGAACTGTTCGAGTCCAGCGTGACCAAGATCGGTTTCCGCCGTGGCACCTTCCTGCGCGGCTTCATGTGCGACTTCATCGAGAAGTTCGCTCCCCACCTGACCCGCGAGATGCTCGCCAAGGCCGTGCAGTGCCACAACAAGGTGGAGCTGGACGAACTGTTCCAGGACGTCGAGCTGCCCACCTACTGATTCGCCCCCATCAACGAACAAGCCCGGCAATCGCCGGGCTTGTTCGTTTCAGCCTGCCTCCAGGACCTCATGGAGAAATTCGTGGAAGACGGTGTAGACACGCTCTTGGCCGTCGTCCGTTCGCACCACGAAGAAGGGGGCGCTGTCCACGCCGTAGAGCTGCGCCGCGATCCAGCCCGGGCCGGCAGGGTCGCGCTCGTCCGCCACCAGGGTGCGGTCGATGCGCGACAGGTGGTTGCCCCGTTCCAGCAACCGCATCACATCCTTGCACTTGGCACAGGCCGCTCCATCGGCCAGGACCTTGGTCACCAGGGTGATGCGCATCCTGTCACTCCCTGGCGATCAGGTTGCCGGCGTGCAGCCCGCATTCCTTCTGGGTGGCTTCCTCCCACCACCAGCGGCCTTCGCGCTCATGCTGGTTGGGCAGCACCGGGCGGGTGCAGGGCTCGCAGCCGATGCTGATGAAGCCGCGCTCGTGCAGCGGGTTGTAGGGGATCTCCAGCATGCGGATGTAGGCCCAGACCTCTTCGCTGCTCATCTGTGCCAGGGGGTTGAACTTGTAGAGAGGCTTCTCCGGCGTGGAGAAGGCACCGTCCACTTCCACGGCAGCCACCTTGCTGCGGGTGCCGGGGCTCTGGTCGCGGCGCTGGCCGGTGGCCCAGGCGCTGACGCCCGAGAGCTTGCGTCGCAGCGGCGCGATCTTGCGGATGCCGCAGCATTCCTCGTGGCCGTCCTTGTAGAAGCTGAACAGACCCTTCTCACGGACGAAGGGCTCCAGCTTGGCGGCGTCGGGGGAGAGCACCTCGATGGCGATGCCGTAGTGTTCGCGGACCTTGTCGATGAAGCGGTAGGTCTCCGGGTGCAGGCGGCCGGTATCCAGGCTGAACACCTTCACGTTCTTGTTCAGCTTCCAGGCCATGTCCACCAGGACCACGTCCTCGGCGCCGCTGAACGAGATCCACAGGTCGTCGCCGAACTGCTCGAAGGCGAACTTGAGGATTTCCTGGGGGGATTTGCTGGCGTAGGACGCAGCAATATCGGTGACGTCGAAGGGATGGCTCATCAGGCGGACTTCCTACTGGCTACGGCGCTACGCGCTCTGTGGCGGCGGATGGTAGCAAAAGCCATTTATGCGCCTAAATAACCATACGAAAGGTGGACTGCCTGTTTCGGGTATAAGGCCCGCGTTGCGTGCCTGACGAGGGAAAGGCTAGAGTGCCGCCTCCTTTACAAGCCAATAACGGGGAAATGCTCGTGGAAATCGCCTGTCTCGACCTTGAAGGTGTGCTGGTTCCTGAAATCTGGATCGCCTTCGCCGAAAAAACCGGAATCGAAGCGCTCAAGGCCACCACCCGCGACATCCCCGACTACGACGTGTTGATGAAGCAGCGCCTGCGCATCCTCGACGAGCACGGCCTGAAGCTGTCCGACATCCAGGAAGTGATCGCCACCCTCAAGCCGCTGGACGGCGCGGTGGAGTTCGTCGACTGGCTGCGCGAGCGCTTCCAGGTGGTCATCCTTTCCGACACCTTCTACGAGTTCTCCCAGCCGCTGATGCGTCAGCTGGGCTTCCCGACCCTGCTGTGCCACCGCCTGATCACCGACGAGACCGACCGCGTCGTCGGCTACCAGCTGCGCCAGAAGGACCCGAAGCGTCAGTCCGTGATCGCCTTCAAGAGCCTCTACTACCGCGTGATCGCCGCCGGCGACTCGTACAACGACACCACCATGCTCTCCGAGGCCCATGCCGGCATCCTCTTCCATGCCCCGGAGAACGTCATCCGCGAGTTCCCGCAGTTCCCGGCGGTGCACACCTACGAGGACCTCAAGCGCGAGTTCCTCAAGGCGTCCAACCGCCCGCTGAGCCTCTGAGCCCAGCCATGAAAAAGCCCGCGAAAGCGGGCTTTTCTGTCTCTGGCCCCTGGCCTACAGCGCTTCCAGGGTACGCAGCAGGACCTGGACCTTGGTGATCGACTCGCGGTATTCCGCCTGCCAGTCCGAGTCGGCCACGATGCCGCCGCCGCCCCAGCAGCTCACCTGGCCGTCCTTCACCAGCAGGGTGCGGATGGCGATGGAGCTGTCCATCTCCCCCCGCACGTCCAGGTACAGCAGCGAGCCGCAGTAGATCGAGCGGCGCGTCGGCTCCAGCTCATCGATGATCTCCATCGCGCGGATCTTCGGCGCCCCGGTGATGGAGCCGCCGGGGAAGCTGCCCGCCAGCAGGTCCAGCGCGTCCTTGCCTTCGGCCAGCTCGCCGCGAACGGCGCTGACCAGGTGATGGACGTTGGGGTAGCTCTCCAGCGCGAACAGCTCCGGCACCCTCACGCTGCCGATGCGGCAGCTGCGCCCGAGGTCGTTGCGCAGGAGGTCGACGATCATCAGGTTCTCCGCGCGGTCCTTCGGGCTGCCAAGCAGGTCGTCGGCCTGTGCCATGTCCTCGTCCGGGGTCAGGCCGCGCGGGCGTGTGCCCTTGATCGGGCGGGTCTCCACCTGGCCCTGGCTCAAGCGGATGAAGCGTTCGGGGGACAGGCTGACGATCGCACCGGCTTCCAGCGCCAGGTAGCCCGAGAAGGGCGTCGGACAGGCGCCGCGCAGCGCCAGGTAGGCGCCCCAAGGGTCGCCGTCACAGGGGGCCTGGAAGCGTTGGGTGAAGTTCACCTGGTAGCAGTCCCCGGCGCGGATGTAGGCCAGGATGCGTTCGATGCCCCGACGGTAATCCGCCTCGCTGATGCTGCCCGCGAAGGGTGCCTTGAGGCGGAAGGCGCCTGCTGGCTGCGCTGTCGGCTCGCTCAGCAATTGGATCAGCAGAGTGCGTTCGTCATCGGCGAGTGCAGGGTGGAAGACCAGTTGGCTGGTGCGCCGCTCATGGTCGCTCACCAGTGCCCAGGCATACAGGCCCAGTCGGGCGTCGGGCAGCGCCAGGTCGTCCTGGGCCTGTGCAGGCAGGCACTCCAGGCGGCGGCCGAAGTCATAGGCGAAATAGCCGATCAATCCGCCCGTGAATGGCAGCTCCACGCCGTCCGGCGCTTCGCAGCGCCCCAACTGGCGTAGCGCCGTGCGGAGGCGATCAGCGAAGTCGTTGGCCGATTCGTCGTCGCCCGGCGCAAGTTCTGCCAATGGCCAGGCGCTGAATAGGTCATAGCGTCCACGGCTGGCGCCGGGTCGCCCCGCGTCCAGCAGCACCGCCCCGGGTGCATGGCGGATGCGTGAGAAGCGCATTCCCGGGTCTTCGTGATAGGGCAGGGGGTGTACGAGACAGTTGGGCATAGGACAAGGCAAGCAGGGCGACAGCGGATTCTAGGGAAACTCTGAAAAAGTTCCAATTTTGCCTTGTAGCCGTCCCGGACACGGCATGCTTGCCAGGGTGAAACGGACATTTTCAAGACCGCCTCAGGTACGGCTGTAGAGTCGATGCTAGAGCGATTTCCCAAGTTTACGCAGGAAATGCATTCTGATAATTATGGACAGGTCCCGCGGGGGGTACCCCCCGTCCCACAATGATAAAGACACAGGGATACAGGCCGTGGATGCAGTTCTCGACCCCGCAGCCGGCAGTTTCTTGCGCTCGCAAACGATGACGCCCCAGGCGTCTGCCGGCCATTTGCCACGACCGCAGATCCAGGCGGCCATGGCGGCATACCCTCAAGCTCGACTGCTGCTGTTCTCGGCTCCGGCCGGTTTCGGCAAGAGCACCGCCCTGGCTTCGCTTGCCGAACAACGTCGGCAGGCCGGCAGCCTTGTGGCCTGGCTCTCGCTGGGCAGCGAGGACGACGATCCCGCGCGTTTCTTCCTGAAGCTCAGCCATGCGCTGGACGAGGCGGTGCCCGGCCTGGCCGATCCTGCCCGCGCCTTCCTGCAGAACACCATGCAAGTGCCCGTCGCAGCGGTGCTGGAGAGCCTGCTGGTGGGGCTTTCCGCCCTCGACCAGCCGCTGCTGCTGGTGCTGGACGACCTGCACCTGGTCACCGATGCCGAAATTTTCAATGCCCTGAGTCGATTGGTGAAGCTGGCGCCACCGGGTTTCAGCCTGGCCATTGGCAGCCGCTCCCTGCCGCCGATGAACCTGGCCACCCTGCGGGCCAAGGGCTGGTTGCTGGAGGTGGGGCTGGACGAATTGCGCCTGACCGAGGACGAGACCCGCGCCTACCTGGAGCGCAGTGGCGTCGTGTTGGACGACGCCACCCTGTCCGCACTGCACCAGCGCACCGAGGGCTGGATGATCGGCGTGCACCTGGCCAGCCTCTGGCTGCGCCACCAGCCTCAGGCCGCCGAGCAGGTGCAGACCCTGGGTGCCGACCAGGCCGCCGTGGGTGACTACCTGCTCACCTCCGTGTTCGAGCAGCTGCCTGCCGACCTGCAGGAAGCCCTGCTGGCCCTGGGTATCGCCAGCCAGCTCAGTGGCGACCTGGCCAATACCCTCACCGGGCGCAGCGATGGCCAGGCCCTGCTGGAGCGGCTGGAGACCATGCAGCTGTTCCTCCTGCCCCTGGACCGCGAGCGCCAGTGGTACCGCTTCCACCACCTGTTCGCCGACTTCCTCCGGGGCCGGCTGCGCGCCCGCGACCCGGACCGCTTCCAGCAGCTGCACTTCAACGCCAGCCTGTGGTTCACCAACCACCACATGCAGAACCTCGCCATCGAGCACGCCTGCCTGGCCGAGGACCCCGAGATGCTCGCGGCCCTGGTGGATGGCTGCGGCCTGGAGCTGATCAACCGCGGCCAGCTCAACCAGATCTACCGCTGGCGCCAGCAGGTGCCGGACGACATCGCCGCGCGCTACCCTACCCTGGTGCTGGCCGACGTGTGGAACCGCGCCACCGAACTGGCGCTGCCCGAAGCCAACCAGATGCTCGATGACCTGCTCGCCCGCTGGGGCGGGGAGGGCGGCCAGGCTCCCCTCAGCGACAAATACCTGGCAGCCCTGGCGGTCAAGGCGGCCATCGCCTTGCAGAAGGACGACCTCGACCTGTGCGTGACCCTGGCGCGCAAGGTCGAAGGCCACCTGGGCCAGAACGAGGCCTTCCTCGAAGTGGCCATGCTGGTCATCGGCGCCCTGGCGCTGTCGATCCTCGCCCAGCCCGACCAGGCCCGCCGCTTGCTGGCCTTGGCGCAGCAACGCAATCACTTCCTCGAAGGGCGCTACCTCGACATGCAACTGGGCAACGTCGAGGTGCTGCTTGCCCTGGAGCAGGGCCAGGTCAAGCAGGCACAGCTGCTCCACGAGCAGATGCGCGCGCGCCTGGTGCCGCTGTTCGACGAGCGCTCCCGTGCCCTGGCCCTGCCCGCCATCATCGAAGCGCTGATCGCCTACCACCAGGGCCGCCTGGACGGCCTGGAGGAGCGCCTGCGCTGGGCCCTCGGGCATGTCGACGTGATCAAGCCGATCGACATCTACGCCCAGGGCATGCTGTTCCTCGCCCGTGTCCAGCGCATGCAGGACCGCTCCAAGGAGGCCCAGGCCACCCTGGTGCTGATGCAGAACCTCGCCGCCCGCAACCAGTCCTGGCGCTTCTATGCCCAGGCGGTGGCCGACGAGGTGACGCTGATCCTCCAGGAGCCGGCCACCGACCGCATCAAGCGCGCCGAGCAGCGCCTCAAGACCGTGGACTGGGACAAGCTCGCCGCCGACTACGTCCGCCGTGGCTTCAACCCGGTGCTCTGGACCCAGGGCCTGCTGCGGGTACGCCTGCAGCAGGCGCGGGGGCACTACAGCGAGGCACTGCACGAAATCAACCAGCTGCGCGCCCAGCTGCTGCCCGGCTGGCACGGCCTGCAGCGCTTGCGGCTCGACCTGCTGGCAGCGCTGAGCTACCAGCGCCTCGGCTACCAGGAGCGCGCCCACAGCCTGCTGGTGCAATGCCTGCTGAGTGCCGAGCGCGAAGGCATCCGCAGCCTGTTCGTCGAAGAGGGCGACGCCATCCGCTTGCTGCTGCAACAGCTGGAGGCAGCCGAGCGCCAGCCCTCCCTGCAGGGCTTCATCCGCGAATTGCTGGCCATCTGGCCGGGGCAGGACGTACGCAAGGCCCAGGACGTGCTGGAGGAGGGGCTGACCGAGCGTGAGCGCGAGGTCGTGCTGCTGGCCGCCGAAGGGCTTTCCAACGAGGAGATCGGCCAGCAGCTCTCGCTGGCCCTGGGGACCGTCAAATGGCACCTGCACAACATCTACGAGAAGCTCAAGGTGCGCAATCGCACCCAGGCCATCCGTCGGGCCCGGGAACTGGGGCTGCTGCAGTGAGCAGCGTCAGCCAGCCGTTCCACCTGCTGCGCACCAAGCTCTACCCGCCGGAAGTCGGCGGGCAGCCGCGCCTGCCGCGCCAGGCGTTGATCGACCGCCTGTGGGAGGCGCGCGAGCGCCGCGTGCTGGTGCTCAGCGCGCCGGCCGGCTTCGGCAAGAGCACCGTGCTCAGCCTGTTCCGCGAGGCCCTGCAGCGCGAGGGCGCGCGGGTCGCCTGGCTCTCCTGCGACGAGTCGGACAGCGAGCCGCAGCGCCTGCTGCAGTACCTGGTGGCTGCCGTCGAGGCGGTGACCCCCGGTTTCGGCGCCAACACCGCCGGCCTGCTCTGTGGTGAGGTGAACTGGCCGGTGGAGGCCATCATCGACGCCTTCGTCAGCGACCTGCAGCGCCTGGAGGGCGAGCTGTACCTGATGCTCGACGACTTCCACCGCATCCGCCACGCCAGCCTGGAGCAGGGCGCCCGCCACCTGGTGGAGCGCCTGCCCCGCAACGTGCACCTGATCAGCAGCACCCGCTTCACCCCGCGCAGCCTGTTCGTCGAGAACGAAGCCTTCATGCTCCAGGCCGAGGACCTGCGCCTGTCCCTGGAGGAGACCGAAGCCTACTTCCGTGACGTGCGCCCGCTGGAACTCAGCCGCAGCGAGCTCAAGCAGCTGCACGCACGCACCGAGGGCTGGATCACCGCCCTGCACCTGGCCAGCCTGGCGCTGGCGCGGCATCCCGATCGCGCGGCCTTCCTCGCCAGCCTCAGCGGCACCGAGCGCAACATCGCCGACTACCTGGCTGAGGACGTGGTCAACAGCCTGCCGGTGACCTTGCAGCAGTTCCTTGACCAGACCTCGGTGCTGGACGAATTCTGTGCCGACCTGTGCAACGCCCTGACCGGCCGGCGTGACGGCCTGGACATGCTGATGCGCCTGCAGCGCGAGCAGCTCTTCGTCATCGCCCTGGACGAGCAGGGCGAGTGGTTCCGCTACCACCACCTGTTCGCCGAGTTCCTCCAGGGGCGCCTGGCGCGACACGGCGACAGCGCGACCCTGCTGCATGCCGCCGCCCGCTGGTGCGAGGGGCACGACCTGCCTGACCGCGCCATCAAGTACGCCTTGCGCGGGCGTGACTTCGGTTTCGCTGCCGAGTTGCTGGAGCGCCAGGGCGCACGGCTCATCGCCGGCAACCGGGTCTACGGCATCCTCTCCATGCTCAAGGACGTGCCGGCGGAGGTGATCCGCGAGCACCCGGTATTCCAGATCTTCTACGCCTGGCAACTGGCCTTCGAGCAGAAGTTCGCCGAGTCCGAGGCGCTGATCGAGGAAGTCAGCACGCGCCTGCTGCAAGGGCGCGGCAAGGTCATCCACTTCGGGCTCGGCGAGCTGCTGGCCGCGTCCCAGGTGCTCAAGGCCCTGGTGCTGCTCTACCAGGACAAGCTGGAAGCCTGCCTCAAGGTGGCCCGCCAGTGGCTGGCCATGGTGCCGGACAACCAGCCGGTGTTCCGCGCCAGCCTCGCCTGCGTACAGGCGGCGGCCTATGCGTTGCTGGGGGAGTTCGGTGATGCCGCCGGCTCCATTGCCGCAGCGCGGGAGTGCCTGCGCCTGGTGGACAGCGAATACCTGCACGTCATGACCAGCCTGATCGAGTCGCTGATCTGCAAGGAGAGTGGCGAACTGGAGCGTGGGCGCTCCATCGCCGAAGTCGCCCGGGGTCGTGTCGAGCGCGTGTTCGGCCGCCGCAGCCGGGTCGGCGGGCCACTGGTGCTGGCCTACGCCGACCTGCTCTACGAACAGGACCGCCACGCCGCCGTGCTGGCCGAACTGCCCCTGGCCACCACCTGGCGCGACGTGGCTACGCCGGTGGAGCTGATCAGCCGTGGTCAGTTGGTGATGGCGCGGGCGCGGTTCTTCGCCGGTGAGTCGGAGCTGGCTCTCAATCAACTGGACGACTGGCTCGCTGGGCTTCAGGGCCCTGGCTACGAGCGGGTCTTTGCCCACGGCATGAGCTGCAAGGTGCAGTTCCTGCTCTGGTTGCGCCGGCCCAACGAGGCCGAGCGGGTCTGCCTGCAGCTGGAACGCCACCTGGCGCCGTTGTCCCAGGCCCGTTATGCCGACGCCCATACGGTGTTGGCGCTCTCCCAGGCACGGCTCGCCCTCAGTGAGCGCCGGCCGGAGAAGGCCCAGTCCGTGCTGGAGGCCTGCCTGGCGCGGCAGGGCGCGGAACACCAGCGTGACCGCCGCCTGCGCCTGTCGCTGTTACTTTCCGTGGCGTACTGGCGCAAGGGTAACAGCGACAAGGCATTCGCCCTGTTCCAGCCCGTGCTGGAAGAGGCCTGGAACCGGGGCTACCGGCGCCTGTTCCAGGACGACGCGCTCTGGTTGCTGCCGTTGTGGGAGGCCTGGCGTGCTGCCGAGCCCAAGCGGGCCGGGGTCTGGCAGGGGTTGGCCGACAACCTGCGCGAGCAGTGCCGCCGCCTCAACGTCGATCCGGAGACCTTCGACGACAACCAGGACATCAGCCACCGGGAGCGGGAGATCCTCCGTTTCGTGGCGGCCGGCTTGTCGAACCGTGACATCGCCCAGGCGGTTCACCTCTCCGAAGCCACCATCAAGTGGCATTTGCACAACCTGTTCGCCAAGTTGGGCGTGCGCAGCCGCACCCAGGCGGTACTCAAGGGCAAGAGCCTGGGCCTGCTCAGCGAGGCCTGATGAGATCAATGCGGTAGCGACTCGCCATCCTCCATCCCTTGGATGGGCTGGCAGCCGGGCAGGCGCTCGGTAACGTGGAATCAGGTCGGGGCACCCTTTGTGCTCCGAGTCCAAAGCGGGAGCGCATAGGGAAGCAGCGCCTGCTACGGAGATCGGCCAGGCCGATCCAACTGTCGCCGATGAGGAGGTAGGCGGCAGGCCCCCGGGGCAACCCACCTGTGAGAATCTTGGAGATAAAAACAATGAAAAGCTTCAAACAACTGGCTCTCGCCGCTGCTGTGCTCGCTGCTCCGTTCATGGCCCAGGCTGATTTGAAAGCCATGGATGACTCCGCCCTCTCGGGCGTCACCGGTCAGGATGGCATCAGCATCTCCGGTAACTTCAACGGCACCATCGGCAGCGTCGTCTACACCGACAAGGAAGGCTCCGCTTCCGGCAGCCTGCGCCTGGATACCATCGCCTTCACCGGCTTCAACATCTCCGACAGCGCCCCGATCCTGGTCGACGTGATCGACGGCGGTGCCGGCGGCAACGACAAGCTGCAGATCACCCTGCCGACCATCACCGGTCAGCTCAGCGTCGGCGCCATCCGCATGGGTGATGCCACTGCTGCCAGCATCGGCTCCCTGGCCGTCAACGACATGAACCTGGCCGGCACCACCATCAAGGTCTGGGGTCACTGATCCGCGCGCTCGACCTGTAGTCCGGAAGGTCCCGTCGAGCCCCGTCGGCGGGGCCTTCCTTGTCGCAAGTCCTGATTCGGAACGGCAATGATCGAGATACTGGTTGGCAGCCTGCTGGGCCTGTTCGGCTTCACCCAGGCCGTGGACACCAAGCCGCAGCCCCAGGGTTCCGTGAACCTGACGCAGTCGCTCGCGCCCAACGGTCCTTACCGGGAGACCGTGAACATCGAGCCGATGAGTCAGTTGCAGTTCCGCAATGTGATCCGCCAGGCGTACGACTACAGCTGTGGCTCGGCCGCATTGACCAGCCTGCTGGACTACTACCTGGGGCGTAACCTGCAGGAGCGCCAGGTGATGGAGGGGCTGCTGCGCTATGGCGAGGCGGACAAGATCGTCGAGCGGAGGGGGTTCTCCCTGCTGGACATGAAGCGCTTCGTCACCGCCCTGGGCTACAAGAGCGGCGGTTTCCGCGCCGAATTCGAGGACCTCGACAAGCTGGAGCACCCGGCGCTGGTCCCGATCCACTACGGCGGTTTCAAGCATTTCGTGGTGGTGCGCGACGTCTACAACGATCACGTGTTCATCGCTGACCCTGCCCTGGGGAACATCAGCTTCACCCGCACCCGATTCGAAGAAGTGTGGGACCAGAACGTGCTGTTCGTGATCTACCCGACCGGTGCGGAACCGCGTAACGCGATGGCCCTGACCGAGCGCGACCTGCGCCTGGTGGATGACAGGACCATCAGCCTCCTGGCGTTCCAGCAGTTTCCGCAGATCACCAAGTTCACCGAAAACCAGTTGGACGAGTTGGGCTCGGGAGGCGATATCCGTTACTACCGACGCAAGTGAGCGTGCCGTCGGCAGGCCGTCCCGGCCAGTAAAAAGAAGAACCCGCATAAGTTAGAAAAATAACCAGGGGACCGTGCCATGGGAGTGAGGGGTTATGCATGGCTGGCCATGCTGGCGCTGGGCGCCTGCGGGCCGCTGTGGGCCGAGGAGAGCTCGGTGGACGACGCGCGTGAGGCGCTGAGCAAGAAGGACGGTGACGCCGACAGCGCCAAGGCGCTGGAGCAGGTGTTCCAGGCATCGGAGAAGAGCTACACGCTGCTGAAGAAGGGCGAGCGCACGCTCACCTACGGCTTCGACTACTCGCTGACCCGGGATGTGCAGATCGAGCAGGTGCGCACCGGGAACAACGTGTACAGCGTGATCCCGCGCAGCGAGGCCCAGCACACCTTCACCAACTCCTTCACCTTCGACTACGGCGTCTGGGACAACCTCACCTTCAGCGTGCGGTTGCCTTTCATCGCCAAGTACGACACCGAGCGTGACGTGAACGTCTACAGCCTGGGCGATGTGTCCGCCAGCCTGCGCTGGCAGCCCTGGTCGGCCACCCGTGGCAAGCCGGTCACCACGCTGTTCGCCACCCTCGGCCTGCCCACCGGCGAGAGCCCCTACGACATCAACCGCGAGTCGGACCTCTCCACCGGCAACGGCTACTACAGCCTGGGCGTGGGGGCCAACACCTCCTATGTGATCGACCCGGTCGTGCTGTTCGGCTCGGTCGGCTACACCTACAACATGCCGGTGCACAACATCCACCAGAACGTCGGCGGACGAGAACTGGTGGACGTGGATCCGGGCGGCACCCTGTCCATGAGCATGGGGTTCGCCTACGCGCTGTCCTATGACGTCTCCCTGGCCACCTCCTACCAGATGGCCTACAACACGAGCCCTACCTACACCTTCTCCGACGGCAACAAGGCCGAAGGCAGCGAGCAGACCAGCGCGGTCATGAACTTCTCGCTCGGCCTGCGGACCTCGCCGGACTACATCGTCAACATCAACGCCGGCTTCGGCATGACCGAGGACTCCCCGGACGTGATGCTCGGGTTCTCCGTTCCCCTGGACATCAAAGGCCTGAAGGCCCAGTAACCGGCGAGGCGACGACATGACGATGCGTATTTCGCCGCTGGCCTTGGCGCTGGCGGGGGTAGGGCTCGGTTGGGCGAGTGGCGTACAGGCGCAGTTGGCCAACGACCTGACCATCGGCAACCCCAAGGCCATGGCCATGGCCAATGCCGTGACGGCCGACTCCACCGGGATCGATGCGGTGCACTACAACCCGGCGGCCCTGGTCAAGCTCAAGGGCCGGCAGACCACGGTGAAGGTGATCGCCGGGGTGATGGACATCCGCGCCAAGTTCGATGCGCCCGCCGACTACGGCTTCTTCGGCTACAAGAACGACAGCGTGGCCGGCGCCAGCAGCCGCACCCTGACCCCGGCCATGTACCTGCCCGGCATGGGCGGCATGACCGACATGCCGCTGCTGGCAGCCCCGCTGGCGGGGCTGTCGATCAACCCGCCGGGCTCCAAGTTCACCTTCGCCACCAACGTCTACGCGCCCATGGCGCTGGGCTACTCACGGGACTCGGACAGCGACCCGGCGCGCTTCCAGGGGCGCCAGGTGGCGATCCAGCGCATCACCTACTTCTCGCCCTCGGTGGGCTACCAGGTGAACGACGAGCTGGCCCTGGGGCTGTCGGTGGGTTTCTCCCACCAGGCCATGGCGCTCAACGAGGATTTCCGTGCACCGGGGATGCTTACCGGTCTCGCGGCCATGGCCCACGACGTGCTGTGCAAACCGGGTCTGGGTGACATGATCGGCCCCATCTTCAACGTCTGCGGCGGGCGCATCGGCCCCTTCGACTCGCTCGCCAACCTGGACCTGGACATGCAGGAGTCGCTGTCGCCCACCTGGAACATCGGCGTGCTCTGGGAGCCCACCGACTGGTTCGCTTGGGGCGCCACCTACCAGAGCGAGGCCCGCATGCACCTGCAGGGCAAGTACCGGGTGGACTACTCCAAGGAATGGCAAGGGTTCTGGAGCGGCTTCCAGTCGGCGGTGTTCGGCCAGATCCTCAGCCCGCTGTTCCCGTATGGGCGTACCGACGAGGAGACCGGCAACGCGACGCTGACCATGACCTACCCGGACAATTTCTCCACCGGGATCAAGATCAAGCCGTTCGAGCGCTGGCAGTTCAACTTCGACCTGAAGTGGTCCGGCTACAGCGACTGGAACGACTTCGAGATCGAGTTCGACCGCGAACTGGACATGCTGCGCATCGCCAAGACCTTTGGGGGCGGCAAGGCCACGGCCACCAGCATCACCCTGGACCGCGGCTACCGCGACACCTGGAGCTGGGCAGTGGGGGCGCAGTACGACGTGACCGACCGCCTGGCCCTGCGCGCCGGCTACGAGTTCCGCCCCTCGGCCATTCCGGACGACAAGGCCGACGTGCTGGCACCCATCGGCGATGCCCATCTCTACGGGCTCGGCCTGGGCTACCGCTGGGACAAGGACACCACCATCGACCTGGGGATGAACTACTTCGTCACCACCCAGCGGACCCCCGCTGGCGAGAGCTGCAACATGAACTGCGTTGGCCTGGACAAGATGGTCTACAACCCCTACGCCGGGATGAACGTGGAGACCTCGGTCAAGGCGCTGATCATGGCATTCACCTACACGACGACCTTCTGATGAAGACGCTCATCCCCGTCCTGCTCGCCTTCTCCATCCTGCCGACGGCCCAGGCCAGCGGCGGGCGCTACCTGACCTGGATCGACGACAGCGGCCGCGTGCACAACAGCTTCGTCGACGACCGCTACAGCCAGCAGCAGCAGGAGGCGGCCCGGCGCGTCAGCCGCAGCGACCTGGAGCGGCTGAAGGAGCAGGGCGCGGCCGGCTGGGGCGCGGCGGGTGGCGAGCAGAAGCGTCGCTACTTCACCTGGGTGGATGCCAGCGGCAACCTGCAGAACAGCTTCTACGCCGCCGGCCAGGTGCCGGCGGGCCAGCGTGACTACCTGCTGCCCAGCGGGCACCGCGCGGGCGAGTACATCGATGCCGATGTGCTGGAAGGGCGCGGCTACTCCCGCCCGGAGAACGGCACCGGTTACTACACCTGGGTGGACGACCAGGGGCGCACCCACAACTCGCCGGTGCCGCCGAAGGACGGCACCAGGGCGGTGGCCAGCGTCGGCCAGCCAGTGGCCTACACCGAAAGCCGCGAGGTGGTGTTCGAGCGCAAGGCGCCGATCCTTCCGGCCCTGGACGGGCAACCCAACGAAGCCATGAAGGCCCTGCTGGAAGGCAGCGAGGAGCGCAGCCGCGTGCTCTACCAGGAGCTGGTGGACCAGTGCTGCGGCCAGTTGTCCGATTCGGCCTTCACCGAGCTGTCCACCGAGGAACCGCGCTACGAGGAGCTGAACCGCTTCTCGCCGAGCTTCACCTTCCCCATGGGGCGCAGCTACTACGCCGCCGTGCGCCTGCCGCGCTCGGGGCGGGAGTACGGCTTGCGCATCCGCAGCTTCGCCAATCGCCAGGTGGTCTACCCGTCGATCCTCTTCCTCGACGAGGCCAAGCGGCCGACCCGATTGGTGAGCGACGCGGTGTACCAGCTCCACGGCGAGACCTGGTACCGCTACGCCTACATCGAAGGCACCGTGCAGGTCCGCGCCAACCAGGGCGAGCGCTATGCCCTGTTGCTCACCACCGACGAAGACCGCGCGGTGAAGACCCTGGACAACAAGCCCTACAAGCGCCCACTGCAGGACCTCTCCCTGAACGAGACCGGGATGCAGGTGCATGAGCACTCGGATGAGGGGGCGTTCGAGCTGGCCATCGTGCGGTAGTGCTTGCCGCTCGGTGGCCGAGTGCGGCCCCCATGAAAAAGCCCGGTATCGAGCCGGGCTTTTTCATGGGGGCGGGGCGGGTCAGATTTCCGTCGGCCGTACGTTGCCGAACAGCGCCTGGGAAAAGCGCACGCGCTCTTCCGGGGACTCCTGGATGCCCTTGGCCTTCAGCTCTTCGAGGCGGGCCTCGACGGCATGGGCGCGGTGGGTCAGGCCGCAGTCGTTGGCGATCTGGATGTTCAGGCCCGGACGGGCGTTGAGTTCCAGGATCAGCGGGCCCTTGTCCACGTCCAGCACCATGTCCACGCCGATGTAGCCCAGGCCGCACAGCTCGTAGCAACCGGCCGCCAGCTTCATGAAGCCGTCCCAGTTGGGCAGCTGCACGCCGTCCACCGCGTTGGTGGTGTCCGGGTGCTTGGCGATCTTGTTGTTCAGCCAGGTGCCGCGCAGGGTGATGCCGGTGGCGAGGTCGACGCCCACGCCGATGGCGCCCTGGTGCAGGTTGGCCTTGCCGCTGGACTGGCGGGTGGGCAGGCGCAGCATCGCCATCACCGGGTAGCCCATCAGCACGATGATGCGGATGTCCGGCACGCCTTCGTAGCTGATGCTCTTGAAGATCGGGTCCGGGGTCACGCGGTACTCGATCAGCGCGCGGTCGCGGTGCCCGCCGAGGGAGTAGAGGCCGGTGAGGATCGAGGAGATCTGATGCTCGATCTCCTCGTGGCTGATGATCTTGCCGGAGACGGTCTTGTAGCGGCCTTCGAAGCGGTCGGCGATCACCAGGATGCCGTCGCCACCGGCGCCCTGCGCCGGCTTGATCACGAAGTCGTTGCGCTCGCCGATGATCTCGTCGAGCTTGTCGATCTCCTTCTCGGTGGAAATGATCCCGTACATCTCGGGTACGTGGATCCCCGCCTCGATGGCGCGCTGCTTGGTGATGATCTTGTCGTCGACGATCGGGTACAGGTGCCGTTTGTTGTACTTCAGCACGTAGTCCGCGTTGCGTCGGTTGATGCCCATGATCCCTTTGGCTTCAAGGGCTTTCCACGTCTTGATCAGGCCGAACATGGGCTCAGTCCTTCACGAAGGCTTTGAAGCGGAACAGTTCGGTCAGGCGGTAGCCGCGGTAGCGACCCATCGCCAGCATGAAGCCCACCAGGATCAGCAGCACCGCCGGGAAGGTGAAGATGAAGTAGGTCAGCTCCGGCACGGTCATCAGCAGGTGCGCCAGGGTGGCGGCGAACAGCGTACCGATGGCGACCTTGAAGGCATGGCCACCGCCGCGCTCTTCCCAGGTGATGGACAGGCGCTCGATGGTCATGGTCAGGATCACCATCGGGAACAGGGCGACGGACAGGCCGCGCTCCAGGCCGAGCTTGTGGCTGAGCAGGCTGATCACCGCGATGAGGATCACCACGAACGTCAGTACCACCGACAGGCGCGGCAGCATCTGCAGCTTGAGGTGCTCCAGGTAGGAGCGCAGCGACAGGCCCAGCGCCGTGATGATGGTGAACAGGGCGATGCCGAAGCCCAACTGGGTCTCGCGGAAGGCCAGGGCGATCAGCACCGGGGTGAAGGTGCCGAGGGTCTGTAGGCCACCTAGGTTGCGCAGGATGAGGATCACCAGCACGCCGATCGGGATCATGATCATGATCTGGTAGGTCTGCTGGGTCTGCAGCGGCAGGCCGTACAGGGAGTATTCGAGGAAGTCGGCGTCGGTGTTCTCGTCAGTCAGCTTGGCCAGGCGGATGGCGTTCATCTCGCTGTTGTTCAGGCTGAAGGTCACCTGGGCCTTCTTGCCGCCGTCGACGGTGATCAGCGGCTCGTCGCCGGTCCACCACACCAGACGGTCACCCGGCAGGCCCTGCTGGCCGGTCTCGGGGTTGAAGTAGAGCCAGCTCTCGCCGTTGAAGCTGCGCAGCCAGAGCTCGGGGCTCTGCGGCTGGTCGGCGGCCAGGCGGATGGTGTGCACGCGCTCCATCGGGACGTGGGCGATGGACAGCAGCAGTTCGATGACCTTGGCCTTGTTCGGCGTGCCGGCGTCGCCGCCGAGCAGCAGCTTGACGTTGTCATCGTTGACGTTGTTGACGCGCTTGATGGTCTCGCTGATGAAGGTCTCGACGTCCGCCGAGTGCTGGCGGATGGGGGCCAGCAGGGCTTCGGCGGCGATCTTCTCGGCGCCTTCCACCGGGATGCTGTCGCGGAAGATCGGCCCCTTGTCCTTGGGCTTCTCGCCGCTGTAGCGCTTGGTCAGCACCAGACGGTAGTAGAGGGTCTGGTTGCCACTGGCACGGCGGGCGGACCAGGTCACCTTGCGGTTGCCGTCCACGCGGTTGATGCTCACGCCGTAGTTGTTGGAGATGAAGCTCTCGTTGAGGCTGACGTAGTCCCGGTTCAGCGGCGGCACGAACATCTGCACCTTGATCGGGTCGCGCGGGCTGGCCTGGAATTCGACCTTGGCGTCGATGTTCCAGAGGTCGTCGGTCTCATCCTCGGTGATCGGGATGCCCTGAATGAAGATCTGGTAGGCCGTTATCAGAACGCCCAGGGTCACCAGCAGGGTGATGAGGACTTTCAGATGCAGGGTAAGAGAGCGCATGTGAGTTACTCGGCAGCGTTTGCGTCAGTGGCACAGCCGGGTTGGCCGGCAGCGTATTTAAGGCTCGGGTCGACCAGTGCATCGAAGCGCTTGAGTGCCTCGGAACCGATCAGGAGCGGGTATTGGAAAGCGCTTCGGTCGGTGAGGTTCACTTCGATCCGCCGCAGGGCGCCGCCCATGCACACGTCCAGCTCGATGACCGGGCGTGCGGTGTAACGGTTGTCGTCTTCCTCGGGGTCGTAGTCGCCGGCACGCCGCTTGATCTTGCTGATGCGCGCCAGGGGGCGCTCGATCGGGTGGGCGTGGGCGTCGTCGATGGCCAGGTAGAAGCGTACCCACGACTCTCCGTTCTTCTTGAAACGCTTGATGTCGCGGGCGCTGAGGGAGGCGGTCTTGGCCCCGGTGTCCAGCTTGGCGGCGATCACCAGGTCAAGGTCGGAAAGGCGGGCGTATTCGTTCAGACCGTAGACGGTCTTGCCGTTGGCGAGGCTGAGGCCTGGCAGGCTCGCCAGGCACAGGAGCAGGGCTAGTGGCTTGTAAGTCATGGGTCCTTGGATGCGGTTCGGGATCCTGATGCCCGGCGCAAGGACCATGGCCCCGGCGTCTGGCGAAAGAGTCTAGCAAGCAAAACGGTGGCGCCTCGCCAGGCGCATGAGGCGCGCATTCTAGCATGTGGGTTTTCTGCGGCGACAGACGGCCCGCGCGCTTTGTGAAGGCGGTGGCGCCTTTATATGAATTTTTCGCGACACTCGACCATTGTCGACAATGTGGGTCTTTGGTTTGACAGTAAATGGCCTTGGGCGTACTTTTCGGTGCGTCTGAAATTGAATGTGTCGACAATCATGGCTGCCACCCTGGAAACTCCCCTGGCTGTGACCGAAGACTCGGAAACCCTCTCCGAGCACGTCTTCCGTCGTATCCAGGCCGCCATCATCCGGGGCGAGATTGCGCCGGGCAGCAAGATCTCCGAGCCGGAGCTGGCGCGCACCTACGGCATCAGCCGCGGCCCGCTGCGCGAGGCCATCCATCGTCTGGAAGGGCAGAAGCTGCTGGTGCGCGTGCCCCATGTCGGCGCGCGGGTGGTGTCGCTGAGCCCCACCGAGCTGATCGAGCTGTACGAGATCCGCGAGTCCCTCGAAGGCATGGCCTGCCGCCTGGCTGCCGAGCGCATGACCCAGGCGGAGATCGACGAACTGCGCCGGGTGCTGGATACCCATGAGCGCGATGAGGCCTTCCAGGCCGGGCGTGGCTACTACCAGCAGGAAGGCGACTTCGACTTCCACTACCGGATCATCCAGGGCAGCGGCAACCAGACCCTGACCCGCATGCTCTGCGGCGA
This sequence comes from Pseudomonas sp. SLBN-26, assembly GCF_006715895.1. NCBI lineage: Bacteria > Pseudomonadati > Pseudomonadota > Gammaproteobacteria > Pseudomonadales > Pseudomonadaceae > Pseudomonas > Pseudomonas sp. SLBN-26. The sequence goes on along the minus strand of NZ_VFOB01000001.1, from coordinate 2,357,035 downwards.
GCTGTACCAACTGGTGCGCATGTACCGCATCCAGTTCTCCGCCACGCCGAACCGCCCGCGCCAGGCCTTTGCCGAACACCACCGCATTCTCGACGCCATCGCCGACCGAGACGGCGAGCTGGCCGAGTTGCTGATGCGCCGTCACATCGGCGCCTCCAAGCGAAACATCGAGCGCCACTACGGCTCCCAGAACGGGCAGGACGCGCTCGCCAACCCCTCCCACACCCGAGGTGATTCATGACCCAGCTCTCCGCCGGCCAGCGTTTCCGCCAGGCCCTTGCCGAAGAAAGCCCGCTGCAGGTGATCGGTGCGATCAACGCCAACCATGCGCTGCTGGCCAAGCGTGCCGGTTTCCGTGCCATCTACCTCTCCGGTGGTGGCGTGGCGGCCGGCTCCCTGGGCCTGCCGGACCTGGGCATCAACACCCTGGACGACGTGCTCACCGACGTGCGCCGCATCACCGATGTCTGCGACCTGCCGCTGCTGGTGGACATCGACACCGGCTTCGGCCCGAGCGCCTTCAACATCGAGCGCACGGTGAAGAGCCTGATCAAGGCCGGTGCCGCCGCGGCGCACATCGAGGACCAGGTGGGCGCCAAGCGCTGCGGCCACCGCCCGGGCAAGGAAATCGTCTCCTGCGAGGAGATGGTCGACCGCGTGCGCGCCGCCGCTGACGCCCGGACTGATCCGGACTTCTTCCTCATCGCCCGCACCGATGCCATCCAGGCCGAGGGCGTGGACGCCGCCATCGAGCGCTGCCAGCGCTATGTGGAGGCCGGCGCCGACGGCATCTTCGCCGAGGCCGCCTACGACCTGCCCACCTACGCGCGTTTCGTCAAGGAACTGAACGTGCCGGTGCTGGCCAACATCACCGAGTTCGGCGCCACCCCGCTGTTCACCCGTGACGAGCTGGCCTCGGTTGGCGTGGCCATCCAGCTCTACCCGCTGTCGGCCTTCCGCGCGGCGAACAAGGCGGCGGAAACCGTGTACACCGCCATTCGCCAGAGCGGCCACCAGAAGGACGTGATCGAGCTGATGCAGACCCGCGCGGAGCTGTATGACCGCATCGGCTACCACGCCTTCGAGCAGAAGCTCGACGCGCTGTTCGCCGCCGGCAAGAAGTAGAACCAGCAAGGTCGTAGGGTGGGCTTCAGCCCACCGTGTCAGCGCTGTTGGTGGGCTGAAGCCGATCGCCGCCCGGCCCACCCTGCTCAGTGCGCAACAGAACAAAAAGACTCGAGGAGATACCGATGAGCACCACCGAAACCACCACTCCGGGCTTCAAGCCGAAGAAATCCGTGGCCCTTTCCGGCACCGCCGCCGGCAACACCGCCCTGTGCACCGTTGGCCGTACCGGCAACGACCTGCACTACCGGGGCTACGACGTGCTGGATTTCGCCAACCGCTGCGAATTCGAAGAGATCGCCCACCTGCTGGTCCACGGCAAGCTGCCCAACGTCGCCGAACTGGCCGGCTACAAGGCCAAGCTGAAGGCCCTGCGCGGCCTGCCCGCTGGCGTCAAGGCCGCGCTTGAGCAGTTGCCGCCTTCCGCCCACCCGATGGACGTGATGCGCACCGCCGTCTCCGTGCTGGGCTGCCTGTCGCCGGAGAAGGACGACCACAACCACCCCGGCGCCCGCGACATCGCCGACAAGCTGATGGCCTCCCTGGGTTCCGCGCTGCTGTACTGGTACCACTACAGCCACAACGGCAAGCGCATCGAGGTGGAGACCGACGACGACTCCATCGGCGGCCACTTCCTGCACCTGCTGCATGGCGAGAAGCCCCGCGAATCCTGGGTGCGCGCCATGCACACCTCGCTGAACCTGTACGCCGAGCACGAGTTCAACGCCTCTACCTTCACCTCGCGGGTGATCGCCGGCACCGGCTCGGACATGTACTCCTGCATCGCCGGCGCCATCGGCGCCCTGCGCGGGCCCAAGCATGGCGGCGCCAACGAGGTGGCCTTCGAAGTGCAGAAGCGCTATGACAGCCCGGATGAGGCCGAGGCCGACATCCGCGCCCGTGTCGAGAAGAAGGAAGTGATCATCGGCTTCGGCCACCCGGTCTACACCGTCTCCGACCCGCGCAACAAGGTGATCAAGGAAGTGGCCCGCGAGCTCTCCGTGGAGCAGGGCAACACCAAGATGTTCGACATCGCCGAGCGCCTGGAAAGCACCATGTGGGAAATCAAGAAGATGTTCCCCAACCTCGATTGGTTCAGCGCCGTCAGCTACCACATGATGGGCGTGCCCACCGCCATGTTCACCCCGCTGTTCGTGATCGCCCGCACCTCGGGCTGGTCCAGCCACGTCATCGAACAGCGCATCGACGGCAAGATCATCCGCCCGAGCGCCAACTACACAGGCCCCGAAGACCTGAAGTTCGTGCCGCTCAAGGACCGTAAATAACAATGACCACGACCGTGAACAGCCACTACCGCAAGCGCTTGCCCGGCACCGCGCTGGATTACTTCGACGCCCGCGAGGCGGTCGAGGCGATCCAGGCCGGCGCCTGGGACAAGCTCCCCTACACCTCCCGCGTGCTGGCCGAGCAGCTGGTGCGCCGTTGCGAGCCCGCCGACCTGACCGCATCGCTGGAGCAGCTGGTTTATCGTAAGCGCGACCTGGATTTCCCCTGGTACCCGGCGCGCGTGGTCTGCCACGACATCCTCGGGCAGACCGCGCTGGTGGACCTGGCCGGCCTGCGTGATGCCATCGCCGAGCAGGGCGGGGACCCGTCCAAGGTCAACCCGGTGGTGCCGACCCAGTTGATCGTCGACCACTCCCTGGCCGTCGAGGCCCCGGGCTTCGACCCGGACGCCTTCGAGAAGAACCGCGCCATCGAGGACCGCCGCAACGAGGACCGCTTCCACTTCATCGACTGGACGAAAACCGCGTTCAAGAACGTCGACGTGATCCCTGCCGGGAACGGGATCATGCACCAGATCAACCTGGAGAAGATGAGCCCGGTGATCCAGGCGCGGGGCGGCATCGCCTTCCCCGACACCTGCGTCGGCACCGACTCGCACACGCCGCACGTGGACGCCCTGGGCGTGATCGCCATCGGCGTCGGCGGCCTGGAAGCCGAAACCGTGATGCTCGGCCACCCGTCGATGATGCGCCTGCCCGACATCGTCGGTGTCGAACTGACCGGCAAGCGTCAGCCCGGAATCACCGCCACCGACATCGTCCTGGCGATCACCGAGTTCCTGCGCAAGGAGCGCGTGGTGGGCGCCTACGTCGAGTTCTTCGGCGAGGGGGCGGACAGCCTATCCATCGGCGACCGCGCGACCATCTCCAACATGTGCCCGGAATACGGCGCCACCGCCTCGATGTTCTACATCGACGAGCAGACCATCGACTACCTCAAGCTCACCGGCCGCGAGCCCGAGCAGGTGGCGCTGGTGGAGAACTACGCCAAGACCTTGGGGCTGTGGAGCAGCGCGCTGAAGACCGCCGAGTACGAGCGCGTGCTGAGCTTCGACCTGGGCAGCGTGGTGCGCAACATGGCCGGCCCGTCCAACCCGCACCGCCGCCTGCCGACCTCGGCGCTGGCCGAGCGCGGCATCGCCGACGAGGCCAAGCTGCAGGCCGGTCGTGACGAAGAGGCGAAGGGCCTGATGCCCGATGGCGCGGTGATCATCGCTGCCATCACCAGCTGCACCAACACCTCCAACCCGCGCAACGTGATCGCCGCCGGTCTGGTGGCGAAGAAGGCCAATGCCCTCGGCCTGGTGCGCAAGCCCTGGGTGAAGACCTCCTTCGCGCCGGGCTCCAAGGTCGCCAAGCTGTACCTGGAGGAAGCCGGCCTGCTACCGGAGCTGGAGAAGCTCGGCTTTGGCATCGTCGCCTACGCCTGCACCACCTGTAACGGCATGTCCGGCGCGCTGGACCCGGTGATCCAGAAGGAGATCATCGACCGTGACCTGTACGCCACCGCCGTGCTTTCGGGCAACCGCAACTTCGACGGGCGCATCCACCCCTACGCCAAGCAGGCCTTCCTCGCCTCGCCACCGCTGGTGGTGGCCTATGCCATCGCCGGCACCGTGCGCTTCGACATCGAGCAGGACCCGCTGGGCACCGATACCCAGGGCAACCCCGTCACGCTGAAGGACCTGTGGCCGAGCGACGAGGAGATCGACGCCATCGTCGCCGCCTCGGTGAAGCCCGAGCAGTTCAAGCAGATCTACATCCCGATGTTCGACCTGGGCAGCGTGCAGGAGGCGGAAAGCCCGCTGTACGACTGGCGTCCGATGTCCACCTACATCCGCCGTCCCCCGTACTGGGAAGGCGCGCTGGCCGGCGAGCGCACGCTCAAGGGCATGCGGCCGTTGGCGATCCTGCCGGACAACATCACCACCGACCACCTGTCGCCGTCCAACGCCATCCTGGCGGACTCGGCCGCCGGCGAGTACCTGGCGAAAATGGGCCTACCGGAGGAGGACTTCAACTCCTACGCCACCCACCGTGGCGACCACCTGACGGCCCAGCGCGCCACCTTCGCCAACCCGCAGCTGGTCAACGAGATGGCCGTGGTCGACGGGCAGGTGAAGAAGGGCTCGCTGGCCCGCGTGGAGCCGGAAGGCCAGGTGATGCGCATGTGGGAAGCCATCGAGACCTACATGAACCGCAAGCAGAACCTGATCATCGTCGCTGGTGCCGACTACGGACAGGGCTCGTCCCGCGACTGGGCGGCCAAGGGCGTGCGCCTGGCGGGTGTGGAAGTGATCGTGGCCGAGGGCTTCGAGCGCATCCACCGGACCAACCTGGTGGGCATGGGCGTGCTGCCGGTGGAGTTCAAGCCGGGCACCACGCGCCTGACCCTGGGCCTGGACGGCACCGAGACCTACGACGTCGAAGGCGACATTTCGCCGCGCTGCGACCTGACCCTGGTGGTCAATCGCCGCAACGGCGAGGTGGTGCGGGTGCCGGTGACCTGCCGCCTGGACACCGCCGCCGACGTCAGCGTGTACAAGGCCGGTGGCGTGCTGCAGCGCTTTGCCAGGGACTTCCTCAAGGGCGAGGTCGCCTGACTGCGCAGGGTGGAGGGCGCCTCATCCATCCACCGTGGTACTTGCCAATGGTGGATGGAAAAAGCGCCATCCACCCTACGGCTCATTGATTGAAGGCTTAGCCCGGATGACATACGGGCCATTTCTCAGGACTGCACTCATGGCTCATCTGCCGCAAGTGAAAATCCCCGCCACCTACATCCGTGGCGGCACCAGCAAGGGCGTGTTCTTCCGCCTGCAGGACCTGCCCGAGGCCTGCCAGGTGCCGGGCGAGGCCCGTGACCGGCTGTTCATGCGGGTGATCGGCAGCCCCGATCCCTACGCCGCGCACATCGACGGCATGGGCGGGGCGACCTCCAGCACCAGCAAGTGCGTGATCCTGTCGAAGAGCAGCCAGCCAGGGCACGATGTCGACTACCTCTACGGGCAGGTCTCCATCGACAAGGCCTTCGTCGACTGGAGCGGCAACTGCGGCAATTTGTCCACCGCGGCGGGCGCCTTCGCCATTCATGCCGGGCTGGTGGACCCGTCACGTATTCCGGCCAACGGCACCTGCGTGGTGCGTATCTGGCAGGCCAATATCCAGAAAACCATCATCGCCCACGTACCGGTCACCAACGGCCAGGTGCAGGAAACCGGCGACTTCGAGCTGGATGGGGTGACCTTCCCGGCGGCGGAGATCGTGCTGGAGTTCCTCGACCCGTCGGATGACGGCGAGGAGGGCGGCTCGATGTTCCCCACCGGCAACCTGGTGGATGAGCTGGACGTGCCGGGCGTCGGCACCTTCAAGGCGACCCTGATCACCGCCGGCATTCCCACGGTGTTCGTCAACGCCGAGGACATCGGCTACACCGGCACCGAGCTGCGCGAGGCCATCAATGGCGACCCCGAGGCGCTGGCGCGCTTCGAGAAGATCCGCGTCGCCGGCGCGCTGCGCATGGGGCTGATCAAGTCCCCCGAAGAGGCGCTGACCCGCCAGCACACGCCGAAGGTCGCGTTCGTCGCGCCGCCCAGGGACTATCAGGCCTCCAGCGGCAAGACGGTGAAGGCCGACGAGATCGACCTGCTGGTGCGGGCGCTGTCCATGGGCAAGCTGCACCACGCGATGATGGGCACGGCGGCGGTGGCCATCGGCACCGCGGCGGCCATCCCCGGGACCCTGGTGAACCTGGCCGCCGGCGGTGGCGAGCGCACGGCGGTACGTTTCGGACACCCTTCAGGCACCCTGCGCGTGGGCGCCGAAGCCCGGCAGGTGGACGGCCAGTGGCAGGTGACCAAGGCAATCATGAGCCGCAGCGCGCGGATATTGATGGAAGGCTGGGTGCGGGTGCCGGGCGACAGTTTCTGAGTCGCTCAGTGCTGGCTGGTACCCAGCAACAGGCCGCCGGCGCCGACAAAGAAGGCGCCGGTGGTGCGGTTGAGGTTGCGCACGCCGCGGGCGCTACGAATCAGGCGGCGAATCTGCAGGCCGAACAGTGCATAGAGCAACGAAGCCGCATATTCGGCCAGCAGATAGGTCGTGCCCAGGTAGAGAAACTGTTCGGCGGCCGGCTGATCGGGGCGGATGAACTGCGGGAAGATCGCCGCGAACAGCAGGATGGCCTTGGGATTGCTGATGCCGATGAGAAACTCCTGGCGCATCGCCAGCCACAAGGTGCGTCTTGATTGCGTCGGGCTTTGCTGTTCGTCCAGGGCGAAGGCGCGGCTACGCCAGGCGCTGACGCCCAGGTAGAGCAGGTAGGCAGCGCCGACCCACTTGACCGCGCTGAACAGCTGTTCGGAGGCCATCAGCATGGCGCCGAGGCCGACCGCCGAAATGAGCAGGAAGAAGGCGAACGCAATCACTCGCCCTGTGGTGGCCAGTACGGCGGTCGCCATGCCGTGGCGGATGCCGTTGTTCATCGCGCAGAAGTTGTTGGGGCCCGGCGTGATCGCGATCAGCAGCGCGATCGGGGCGAACAGCAGGGCATCGTTGAGGGTCATGACGGGCTCGTGACAGATTACTTGAGGCGGCGCTCAACGCCTTTTTCGACGAGGATCTTCGCGGAAATCTCCTCCACCGAGAAATGGGTGGAGTTGATGTAGGCGATGTTTTCCCGGCGGAACAGGTTTTCCACCTCGCGCACCTCGAATTCGCACTGGGCGAAGCTCGCGTAGCGGCTGTTGGGCTTGCGTTCGTTGCGGATGGCGGTGAGGCGGTCGGGGTCGATGGTCAGGCCGAACAGCTTGTGCTTGTAGGGGCGCAGGGCATTGGGAAGCTGCAGGCGCTCCATGTCCTCTTCGGTCAGCGGGTAGTTGGCCGCGCGGATGCCGTACTGCATCGCCATGTACAGGCAGGTGGGCGTTTTGCCGCAGCGCGACACGCCGACCAGAATCAGGTCGGCCTTGTCGTAGTAGTGGGTGCGGGCACCGTCGTCGTTGTCCAGCGCGAAGTTCACCGCCTCGATGCGCTCCATGTAGTTGGAGTTGTGGGCGATGGAGTGGGACTTGCCCACGGAGTACGAGGAATGGGAGGTGAGCTCCTGTTCCAGCGGCGCGAGGAAGGTCGAGAAGATGTCGATCATGAAGCCGTTGGAGGTCGCGAGAATTTCCCGGATCTCCTTGTTCACGATGGTGTCGAAGATAATCGGTCGCGCCCCGTCTGCCTCGGCAGCCTTATTGATTTGCTGTACCATGGCGCGCGCTTTTTCCACGCTGTCGATGTAGGGCCGCGTGAGCTTTGCGAACGTGATGGTTTCGAACTGCGCCAGCAGGCTCTGTCCGAGGGTTTCAGCGGTAATGCCGGTACCGTCGGAGATGAAAAAAGCGGTTCGTTTCATGCGCCAAAGGCCTTAAGTCGGGAACGATTCTTGGCTATCATAGGTCCGTTTTGCTGGCCTGAAGCCGGCCTGCATTGTGACTCATTTTTCCGGCACCATGCCAGAACGCGGCGGAACCGCTCCGCCCAGCTATTCCAACAGATAGTGGAGAGATCACCTTGGTAGAGTACGTAGTTTCCCTCGATAAGCTCGGCGTCCACGATGTTGAGCATGTGGGGGGCAAGAACGCATCCCTGGGCGAGATGATCAGCAATCTGGCGGGTGCTGGGGTTTCCGTTCCCGGTGGTTTCGCCACGACTGCCCAGGCCTACCGTGACTTCCTCGAGCAGAGCGGCCTGAACGATCGCATCCACGATGCGCTGGACAAGCTCGACGTGGATGACGTCAACGCGCTGGCCAAGACCGGTGCCGAGATCCGCCAGTGGGTCATGGATGCCGAGTTCCCGGCGCGCCTGGACGCTGAAATCCGTGCGGCGTTCGCTGAAATGGCCGCTGGCAACGAGAACATGGCCGTGGCCGTGCGCTCCTCCGCCACCGCCGAAGACCTGCCGGATGCCTCCTTCGCCGGCCAGCAGGAGACCTTCCTCAACATCCGTGGCGTGGACAACGTGATCCGTGCCGCCAAGGAAGTTTTCGCCTCCCTCTTCAATGACCGTGCCATCGCCTACCGCGTGCACCAGGGCTTCGACCACAAGCTGGTCGCCCTGTCCGCCGGTGTGCAGCGCATGGTGCGTTCGGAAACCGGCACGGCCGGCGTGATGTTCACCCTGGACACCGAGTCCGGCTTCCGTGACGTGGTGTTCATCACCGGCGCCTACGGCCTCGGCGAGACCGTGGTGCAGGGCGCGGTGAACCCGGACGAGTTCTACGTGCACAAGCACACCCTGGAAGCCGGCCGCCCCGCGATCCTGCGTCGCAACCTGGGCAGCAAGGCGATCAAGATGGTCTATGGCGACGAAGCCAAGGCCGGCAAGTCGGTGAAGACCGTCGATGTCGACCGTGCCGACCGCGCCCGCTTCTGCATCACCGATGCCGAAGTCACTGAGCTGGCCAAGCAGGCCATGATCATCGAGAAGCACTACGGCCGTCCGATGGACATCGAATGGGCCAAGGACGGTGACGACGGCAAGCTGTACATCGTGCAGGCCCGCCCCGAGACCGTTAAGAGCCGCGCCAGCGCCACCGTGATGGAACGCTACCTGCTGAAGGAAAAGGGCACCGTCCTGGTGGAAGGCCGCGCCATCGGCCAGCGCATCGGCGCCGGCCCGGTGAAGGTGATCCACGACGTTTCCGAGATGGACAAGGTCCAGCCGGGCGACGTGCTGGTCTCCGACATGACCGACCCGGACTGGGAGCCGGTGATGAAGCGCGCCAGCGCCATCGTCACCAACCGTGGCGGCCGTACCTGCCATGCTGCGATTATCGCCCGTGAGCTGGGCATCCCGGCTGTCGTGGGCTGCGGCAACGCCACCCAGGTGCTGAAGGACGGCCAGGGCGTGACCGTTTCCTGTGCCGAGGGCGACACCGGCTTCATCTTCGAAGGCCAGCTGGGCTTCGACGTGCGCAAGAACTCCGTCGACGCCATGCCGGAGCTGCCGTTCAAGATCATGATGAACGTCGGCAACCCCGACCGTGCCTTCGACTTCGCGCAGCTGCCGAACGAGGGCGTGGGCCTGGCCCGCCTGGAGTTCATCATCAACCGCATGATCGGCGTGCACCCCAAGGCGCTGTTGAACTTCGCCGGCCTGCCGCCGGAGATCAAGGAAAGCGTCGAGAAGCGCATCGCCGGCTACGACGATCCGGTCGGCTTTTACGTCGAGAAGCTGGTCGAAGGCATCAGTACCCTGGCTGCGGCCTTCTGGCCGAAGAAGGTCATCGTCCGCCTGTCGGACTTCAAGTCCAACGAATACGCCAACCTGATCGGCGGCAAGCTGTACGAGCCCGAGGAAGAGAACCCCATGCTGGGCTTCCGTGGCGCCTCCCGTTACATCAGCGAGTCGTTCCGCGATTGCTTCGAGCTGGAATGCCGCGCGCTGAAGAAGGTGCGCAACGAGATGGGCCTGACCAACGTCGAGATCATGGTGCCCTTCGTCCGTACCCTGGGCGAGGCGAGCCAGGTGATCGATCTGCTGGCCCACTATGGCCTCAAGCGCGGTGAGAACGGCCTGCGCATCATCATGATGTGCGAGCTGCCGTCCAATGCCCTGCTGGCCGAGGAGTTCCTGGAGTTCTTCGATGGCTTCTCCATCGGCTCCAACGACATGACCCAGCTGACCCTGGGCCTGGACCGCGACTCCGGCATCATTGCCCACCTGTTCGACGAGCGTAATCCGGCGGTGAAGAAGCTCTTGTCCAACGCCATCGCCGCGTGCAACAAGGCGGGCAAGTACATCGGCATCTGTGGCCAGGGCCCGTCGGACCACCCGGATCTGGCCAAGTGGCTGATGGAGCAGGGCATCGAGAGCGTCTCCCTCAACCCCGACTCCGTGCTCGACACCTGGTTCTTCCTGGCCGAAGGCCAAGCCTGATCCCGAACGGCAACCGGAAAAAGGGCGGGTCATCACCCGCCCTTTTTCGTGCAAGTAGTTTTCATGCAAAGCAGCAGTCTTCTTTTCCCGGTGGCCCTGGTTGGCGCCGAACTCCGTGGGGACCTCACGGAAGACCTCTATCGCCTCAAGCCCGGCAACAGCCCTGATCCCAGCGTCGAGCTGGTGGTTACGCGCCTGGGCCTGTACGGGCGTGAAGGGCAGCGCGGTATCCCCGTGGTACTGGTACACGGCAGCTTCTCCAATCGCCGCTTCTGGTACTCGCCGCGTGGCCTGGGCCTGGGGCCTTTCCTGGCCAGGGCGGGTTTCGATGTGTGGATCGTCGAGATGCGCGGCCATGGTCTTTCCCCTCGCAACCAGGCCTACCGACACAACCGGGTGGCTGATTACGCCCGCTACGACTTGCCGGCCATTGGCGCCTTCGTGCGCGAGCAGTCCGGATCGCCCGCCCATTGGGTGGGGCATTCCCTGGGCGGAGTGACCCTGGCTGCTGCGCTGGGAGGTGGCTACCTCGACGAGGAGACTGCGGCGTCCGCTGCCCTGTTCGGCAGCCAGATCAGCCGGGTCTATTGGCCCCTCAAGGTTCCGCCGGTGGAGTGGCTGGGGCGTTTCCTGCTCAAGCGCTTCGAGGTGCTCTCCGGTTCCGGTCTCAAGCGCGGGCCCGAGGATGAGCCCATCGGCGTCGGGCTGGAGAATCTCCGCTGGCACGGCCTGTTCGGGCGTTTCGGTGATGCCGAGCGGGATTGGTGGAAGGGGCTGGCGGATGTCCGCATCCCGGTGCTGGCCGTGGGCTCGGCCGGGGACCACCAGGACCCGGCGTGGGCCTGCCGGAAGCTGCTCGACCAGTTCGGCAGCGAGGTCCGTGAGTTCCTTTGCCTGTCCCGCGAGGGCGGCTTCGCCGAGGACTACGGTCATGTGGAGATGCTGGTGAGCAAGTCGGCGCAGCAGGAGGTCTGGCCGCTCGTCGAGCACTGGCTCTTGCATCGCAGCCTACCGGCGCTGCCAGATCAGGCTGTGCCCGCCTGAGCGTGGAGTTTCTTCGGTTATATGAAACCGATTGCAATTGATTGTCGCTGAACCGCTGGCCAACGCCCCGGAAAGACGCCGTAACGGCGGTGCTGCGCCCTTGCGCGGCGCTCGCCTCGTCGGTAGGGTGCTGCGCTGTTCCCGCCACGGGATCGCCTTCGACCTGGAATGCGCTGGTGCATGCGCTGTGCACCGCTTTCCGCTGCCAGGACGGTGAACGTGACGGCCCCGATCTCTAGACCCGCAAGGAGCCACGCCATGCAATACGTCACCCCTGATCTGTGCGATGCCTACCCTGACCTGGTACAGGTCGTCGAGCCGATGTTCAGCAACTTCGGCGGTCGCGATTCCTTCGGCGGCGAAATCGTCACCATCAAGTGCTTCGAGGACAACTCGGTGGTCAAGGAGCAGGTCGACCAGCCCGGCCAGGGCAAGGTCCTGGTGGTGGACGGCGGTGGCTCACTGCGCCGCGCGCTGCTGGGCGACATGCTCGCCGAGAAGGCCGCGAAGAATGGCTGGGAAGGCATCGTGGTGTATGGCTGCATCCGTGATGTGGACGTGATCGCCCAGACCGACCTGGGTGTCCAGGCGCTGGCCAGTCACCCGATGAAGACCGACAAGCGCGGCATCGGCGACCTGAATGTGGCGGTCACCTTTGGTGGCGTGACCTTCCGCCCGGGGCAGTACCTGTATGCCGACAACAACGGCATCATCGTGTCCCCCGAACCGCTGAAGATGCCCGAGTAACCGGGCAGGTGGCACGAGGATGACAGGTGAGCAGAACCCCGGCGCGGGCCTGGTCCATGCATTCGTGCTCGACGGGCAGGGTGGTGCACGCGCCATCAGTCGCGCCGAGCTGGATGGGCTCCAGCTCGGCGCGCATGAAAGCCTCTGGCTGCACTGGGACCGGGGACATCCCCTGGCGCGCCTGTGGCTGCGCGAGCGCAGTGGGCTGGGGGAGTTCGCCTGTGACCTGCTGCTGGAAGAGAGCACCCGTCCGCGCCTGGTAACCCTGCCGGATGAGCAATTGCTGCTGTTCCTTCGCGGAGTCAACCTCAATCCTGGAGCCCAGCCGGAAGACATGGTGGCGGTGCGCATCTTTGCCGATGCGCGTCGCGTGATTTCCCTGCGCTTGCGTCCCCTCCACGCCACCGATGAGCTGATCCAGCAGTGGCGCGCCGGGACCGGGCCGCGCAGTGCATCCGAGGTGTTGCTCTACCTTGCCGAGCACCTGACCAGCAAGGTGGATGCGCTGATCGCCCACCTGGGGGATGCGGTCGATGAGCAGGAGGAGCAGCTCGACGCCAACGAGCGCTACAACCCCGATCATGACCTGATGCTGCAGATTCGCCGGCGGGCGGCGGCCTTGCGCCGCTTCCTCTCCCCGCAGCGGGACATCTATGGCCAGCTGGTGCGCAATCGCCTCGGCTGGTTCGCGTCCGACGATGCGGACTACTGGAACGAGCTGAACAACCGCCTGACCCGCTACCTCGAAGAGCTGGAGATGATCCGCGAACGGGTCGCCCTGGTGCTGGAGTCCGAGAACCGCCGGATGAGCGAGCGGATGACGCGCACCATGTACCTGCTGGGCATCATCACCGGCTTCTTCCTTCCCATGAGCTTCATCACCGGGCTCCTGGGCATCAACGTGGGTGGGCTGCCGGGCGCCGACGCGTCCTACGGCTTCCCCATCGTGTGCCTGCTCCTCCTCGGGGTGGCCGCCTTCCAGTGGTGGCTCTTCCGTCGGCTGCGCTGGCTTTGAATGTGACCCATCCCCAGCCTGCCGCGTCTAGCCGACATACCCACGAGAGGTGCGAATGCACGATCCCTTCGAAGAATCCCTGCGGGACATGCTCCGCAACGCGCCGTCCGACCATGACGACAGCGCGGCGCTCGGTCGCGTCCTCAAGACCGCGAACCGGCAAGTTGGCGTGGGCGACCTCTTCTGCCTGCTCGGCCACTGGGCCGAAGCCCTGATGATCGCCCTGAACAACGGCTCGGCGCATGTGGCGCCCGTATCTCGCCGCCCCTCCTCGAAACGCTCTGCTGACAAGGCTGAATGAAGATGGAATTCGACCCCTGGACCCAAGGTATCGTTAACGCCATGACCACGGTGTGGACACCGGTCGCCGGCTTCATTCCGCGCTTCTTCGGCGCGCTGGTGGTGGTTCTGGTTGGCTTCGTCGTCGCCAAGCTGCTGGATACCCTGCTCTCCAAGCTGCTGGCCAAGCTGGGATTGGATCGCCTGATGGCCGGCACCGGCCTGACCAAGATGCTCGGCCGCGTCGGCATTCAGGTGCCGGTTTCGTCGCTGATCGGCAAGATCGTCTACTGGTTCGTCCTGCTCATCTTCCTGGTGTCCGCTGCCGAGTCCTTGGGCCTTGATCGCGTCTCGGCGACCCTAGACATGCTCGCGCTCTACCTGCCCAAGGTGCTGGGCGCCGCCCTGGTGCTGCTGGCCGGCGTGCTGCTGGCACAACTGCTCAGCGGTATCGTCCGTGGCGCGGCGGAGGGTGTGGGCCTGGACTACGCCCATGGCCTGGGGCGCATCGCCCAGGGCTTGGTCATCCTCATCAGCATCTCCGTGGCCATCGGCCAGTTGGAGGTCAAGACCGACCTGCTGAACAACGTCATCGCCATTGCGCTGATCTCCATTGGCCTGGCGGCCGCTCTGGCCCTGGGCCTTGGCAGCCGTGACATCGCCGCGCAGATCATCGCCGGGATCTATGTGCGCGAGCTTTACCAGGTCGGCCAGGAGGTCAAGGTCGGGGACATCGAAGGGCAGATCGAGGAGATCGGCACCGTGAAGACCATCCTGCTCACCGATGAGGGGGATCTGGTATCGGTGGCCAACCGGACGCTTCTCGACCAGCGGGTAACGAGCCGCTAACACGAAGCGCCATCCCTGCTAATATTGGCCGCCGGATCAGCGCCCACGCACTCCGGCGGCTCCCGATCATTGCCGGCCCGACCTGTTTTGAACAAACCCCAATCGCTGTCCCTGCGCTATGACCCTCACGAACTCTCCGACGAAGAGCTGGTGGAGCGTGCGCATGTCGAGCTGTTCCATGTCACTCGCGCCTACGAGGAGCTGATGCGCCGCTACCAGCGGACCCTCTTCAATGTGTGCGCGAGATATTTGGGGAACGAACGAGACGCTGACGATGTCTGTCAGGAGGTGATGCTCAAAGTGCTATATGGCCTCAAGAACTTCGAGGGTAAATCCAAGTTCAAGACCTGGCTCTACAGCATCACGTACAACGAATGCATTACCCAGTACCGCAAAGAGCGACGCAAGCGTCGCTTGCTCGATGCCTTGAGTCTCGATCCGCTCGAGGAGGCTTCCGATGAGAAGGCTCCGAAGATCGAGGAGCGTGGCGGGCTCGAGCGCTGGCTGGTGCATGTGAACCCGATCGATCGTGAAATCCTCGTATTGCGTTTTGTTGCGGAACTGGAGTTCCAGGAAATCGCCGACATCATGCATATGGGCCTGAGCGCGACCAAGATGAGGTACAAGCGCGCTCTGGATCGCTTGCGCGAAAAATTTTCAGGATCGGCCGAAACTTAGTTGGGCAAAATCAATCTCTAAGAGCAGCGAGTTCTGGTAAACTTGCGGACCAAGTTGTCCATTGAGATTGTTCGACAACTTACTGACAACCAAGATGGGGATTTACGGATGAAACTGAAAAACACCTTAGGCGTAGCCGTTGGCTCTCTCGTTGCCGCATTTTCTCTGAACGCGCTGGCGCAAGGCCAAGGCGCTGTCGAGGTGGAGGCTTTCGGCAAGCGCTACTTCACCGATAGCTCGCGTGATCTGTCCAACGGCAACCTGCTGGGCGGCTCGGTTGGTTACTACCTGACCGACGACGTCGAACTGGCTCTGTCCTACGGCGAGTTTCACGACATTCGTTCGGAAAACGACACTGGTAACAAGAACATCAAAGGCAACCAGGCTGGCCTGGATGCGATCTACCACTTCGGTACCCCCGGTGTAGGTCTGCGCCCGTACGTGTCCGCTGGTCTCGCCCACCAGAACATCAGCAACGTTCCGGCTCGTACCGGTCGTGACCACAGCACCTTCGCCAACATCGGCACCGGCGTGAAGTACTACTTCACCGAGAACTTCTACGCCAAGGCTGGTCTGGACGGCATGTACAACATCGACGCCAACGAAGCCGAATGGGCTGCCGGCGTAGGTGTTGGCGTGAACTTCGGTGGTGGCTCCAAGCCTGCTGCACAGCCGGCTCCGGCTCCGGTTGCCGAAGTCTGCTCCGACAGCGACAACGATGGCGTCTGCGACAACGTCGACAAGTGCCCGAACACCCCGGCCAACGTCACCGTTGACGCCGATGGCTGCCCGGCCGTTGCCGAAGTGGTCCGTGTTGAGCTGGACGTGAAGTTCGACTTCGACAAGTCCAAGGTCAAGGAAGAAAGCTACGGCGACATCAAGAACCTGGCTGACTTCATGAAGCAGTACCCGGCCACCACCACCACCGTTGAAGGCCACACCGACTCCGTTGGTACCGACGCCTACAACCAGAAGCTGTCCGAGCGCCGTGCCAACGCCGTTCGTGAAGTGCTGGTCAACCAATACGGTGTAGGTGCTGACCGCGTCAACGCCGTTGGTTACGGTGAGTCCCGCCCGGTTGCCGACAACGCCACCGAAGCTGGCCGCGCTGTTAACCGTCGCGTAGAAGCTGAAGTAGAAGCCCAAGCCAAGTAATTTGGTCTGAGCTTCAGGAAAACCCGGCCTAGGCCGGGTTTTTCTTTGCCTGGGGAAAACTGCGCCAAATAAAAAAGGCGTTCCGCCTGGGCGGAACGCCTTCACGCAAGCTGCCCCTCTTGAGGCAAGTGCCACCTCGGAGGATGGGCGCTTCTTGTAGATTGTATGGAGCTTTAAGCACGCTCCGTGCCAGCTCGCTTATCAGCACGCCCTGCGGGCTTTTGAGAGGCCGGTGCTTCCCAGGCGGGCATGTTGTTGCACTTGAAAGGTGCGCAGTGATCCGAAAGGGTGCGCCGTCAGTCCAGCCAGTTGGCCTGCGGAAAGGTCGCGCGGAAGGACTCCGGCATTTCCACCACCCGTGAGTGCGCGTAGTCGAAGAAGACGAAGCCGGACTTGGCCATGGCCACCAGCTTTCCATCGGCGGGGCGGGTGATACGGAAGATGATGTCGCCGCCGTAGCGGTTGAAGTCCATCACCCCCACCTCGAAGCACAGCTGGTCCCGCGCGTGGGCTTCGGCTCGGTAGGTGGTGGCGAGGTCGGTGACGATGATGCCGACGCGGTCGGCGCCCGTCTCGGTGATCCCGTAGTCGTACAGGAAGCGGGCGCGGGCCTCGGAAATCATCGAGATCATCGAGTCGTTGCCCAGGTGGTTCGCGCCGTTGATGTCGGTGACGCGTACGGTGAGGTGGGTGGAGTAGCAGAACTGGTCGTCTGGAAAGCTCAGCGTCAGGCGGGCCATCGTTGAAATCTCAGGGATAGGGCAGGCGCGGATTCTACCTGCCCCTGGCTTGGGCCCGCCTGGTCATTCGCCAGGTGAATGACTCAGCGATGCAGGCTGTTCAGCCAGTGGAACGTGACCCGGCCGCCTTCGTTGTTCGGGCCGTAGTTGTCCTGGATGTAGGCACCGGCCTTGAAGTACAGCTGTTGCTTGCTCCAGTAGCCGCTCAGTTGTCGGTACAGCCCGCCGTCATCGCCCTTGCTGCTGACCGTGATGCCCAGGCGGCCCGTCGGTGTCAGCCGCAGGTCGTAGCCGAAGCGCTCGCCCAGATCGACATGCTCGGCCAGGACGATGTTCTCCACCTCCGCATCACCGGGTCGCTTGCGCAGCAGGGCCTCGATACGGCCATTCCCGTCCTTGAAGTGGTACTGCAGCTTCAGCAGCGGATCGTTCTCGCTGCCGGCTTCGTCCTTGCTGTGGATCTGCCCGATGATCACCTTGTTGCGGCTGGGGACCTGTTGCACGGTCAGGACGGCGCTGAGGTAGTTGTCCGCGCTTGCGTAATACCAGTAGCTCAGCGTGCCATCTGCCTGGGTTTCCCTCAGTTCGCTGCGCGGATACCGGGCGTCTTCGCTACGGCTCCCGGTCACGGGCACCCAGAAGGTGACGCTGCCGTCCCTGTTGCGTCGGAAGTACTGGCTCTCATAGCCGTTGTTCAGGCGCTGTGTGCTGATTTCGGTGGCGGAGGTGTGGGTGGGAATGTCCAGTTGCCAGGTGCTGAGATCGATCACGCGCGGTCCTTAATGCGGGATGGGAACCCCAGATCGGACCGGCGTGACGCCTGAAGTTCAGCAAGGTTCAGGTTTTGCGACGAACTGCGGCTGCTCAGAGGCGCAGCACGCCGAGACTGCTCAGGAAGCGCTCGACATCCCGGGTGTAGCCGTTGTCCTGGCCGAGCTTGTGGTTGATCTGCCGGTGCGACATGTCTACCCCCATCACCTCGACACGCTTGCCCAGGCTGCGGCCCTTGCTGGCGAAACCGCGTGCTTGCGGGCAGGCATCGTCGCGACGGGTGGAGCAGACCGCCAGCAGCGGCGTGCCAGGTTGCTCCAGTCGCAAGGTCGGGGAGGCCGCCTGCCAGGTGGTGGGATCGGTCCCGAACGCCTTGTCGTACAGCTTCATGTGGGGCGCCTGCATGATGCTTTCGACATCGAAGGCCGCGCTGTCCAGGGCAACGGTCCCGATCCAGGGACGCGCACCTTGCTGGGCGGCGATTTCCGGCGCGGCATCCAGCAGGGCGACCAGATGCGCCCCTGCCGAATGCCCCATCAGGACGAAGCGCGCCGGGTCTGCCTGCCATCCGCTCGCCAGTTGCTGGGCATGCGCCAGGGCGCGAGCCACGTCGTCGGCCTGGGCCAGGGGCGGAGTGTCGGGCAGCATGCGGTAGTTGGCCGAGACCAGCACCACACCCTGGGGCACCCAGCGCAGTGCCTTGTTCAGGGCGACGCTGCCGTTGTCCTTGTCGCCGGTGACCCATGCTCCGCCGTGGACCATGAAGATCACCGGCGCCGGCCCGCGTCCCGGATTGGCGGGCAGGTAGACATCGAGGCGCTGCCGCTCATCGTTGCCGTAGGCGATATCCCGCAGGACGCGGATTCCCGCCTGCTCCAGCTGGCGGGCTTCCCGGCGGTCCTGCAGCAGGCCGGCACAGGCGGGTTGCAGGGGGAGGGCGAGCAGCAGGGCAAGGCAGCAAAGCAAGCGGGTCATGGACATGGTGGGCTTCCGAAGTGGAGTGTCGTGCACCTGATACGCCGTTCGCCGAACATCCCTGCGTTTTTCCGCGCCCCAACGAAACAGCGCCCCGAAGGGGCGCTGTGTGGTGATCAGGAGGAGGCTTTGCGAGGCTTCGCCTCGATCACCCCATCGGCCCTGAACATCGCCTTGATGCCACGGATGGCCTGGCGGATGCGGTCCTGGTTCTCGATCAGGGCGAAGCGTACGTGGTCGTCACCGTATTCGCCGAAGCCGATGCCGGGGGAGACGCACACCTTGGCCTCGGCCAGCAGCTTCTTGGCGAATTCCAGGGAGCCGAGGTGGGCGTAGGGCTCGGGGATCTTCGCCCAGATGTACATCGAGGCCTTGGGGTTCTCGACCATCCAGCCGGCCTCGTGCAGGCCCTTGACCAGCATGTTGCGGCGCTGGCGGTACTGCTCGGCGATGTCGCGCACGCACTGCTGGTCGCCTTCCAGCGCGGCAATGGCAGCCACCTGCAGCGGGGTGAAGGTGCCGTAGTCGTGGTAGCTCTTGATCCGCGCCAGGGCGCTGACCAGCTCCGGGTTGCCGACCATGAAGCCGATGCGCCAGCCGGCCATGTTGTAGCTCTTGGACAGGGTGAAGAACTCCACCGCGATGTCCTTGGCGCCGTGCACCTGCATGATCGAGGGGGCCTTCCAGCCGTCGTAGACGATGTCGGCGTAGGCCAGGTCGTGGATCACCAGCACGTCGTACTGCTTGGCCAGGGCCACCACGCGTTCGAAGAAGTCCAGCTCCACGCACTGCGCAGTGGGGTTGGAGGGGAAGCCGATGATCATCATCTTCGGCTTGGGGATGGATTCGCGGATGGCGCGCTCCATCTCGGCGAAGAAGTCCACGCCGGGCACCAGCGGCACCGAGCGCACCTGGGCGCCGGCGATCACCGCGCCGTAGATGTGGATCGGGTAGCTGGGGTTTGGCACCAGCACCGTGTCGCCGTGGTCCAGGGTGGCCAGCATCAGGTGCGCGAGGCCTTCCTTGGAGCCGATGGTGACGATGGCTTCGCTTTCGGGGTCGATCTCCACGTCGTAGCGGTCCTTGTACCAGCGCGAGATGGCGCGGCGCAGGCGGGGAATACCGCGGGAGGTGGAGTATCCGTGGGTGTCTTCGCGCTGGGCGACCTGCACCAGCTTCTCGACGATGTGCGGCGGGGTGGCCCCATCGGGGTTGCCCATGGACAGGTCGATGATGTCCTCGCCACGACGGCGCGCGGCCATCTTGAGTTCGGCGGTGATGTTGAAGACGTAGGGGGGGAGACGATCGATACGCGCGAAACGGCGCGGAGAACGGGAGTCAGCCATGCTTTCCTCGGATACGTAAGCGCCCGGAACCGTCCGAGCGACGTCGGCCACATGGGTGGCCTGGCGGCGAAGATAAGCGCAGCGGAGGGGCGTTGTCGAGAAAAATCCGAGGCGCTGCGGGGCGCTGTCCTTCGGGGGCGAATGCATGTACCACAGGGTGTTGCGCATCGCGGATGAATCCGCTCCCACAGGGCGTCAGGTGCCGGCCAGCGTGCCGGTGGGGTGGACCGGTGAAGCGCGGTCCACCCCACGAGGGCCTGGCGTGCAGGGTTACTGCGGGATGAGGATGGAGAACTTCTTGTGGTGGGTGCTGCCGTTGGCGTCACGCGCCTGGGTCACGAACCAGTGTGCGGTAGCAGAAGCGGTCCCGGCTTCCGGGGTGCCGCTGACCAGGCCGTCGGCTGCCAGCGTCAGGCCGGCCGGCGGATGGCCGCTGACCAGCTTCCAGGTGGCGCCACCGAGACCGCCGGTGGCGGACAGCTGGGCCTGGTAGGGCTGGTCGACGCGGGCCTCGGGCAGGGCGGCGGGGCTGTTGATCAGGAGACCGTCGTTGGGGTGGCTGGCGGCCAGGCGGTAGAACTTCACCCGCGCGCCTTCGGTGGCGCTGTCGCCGTGCATGTGCAGGTAGGCGCCGGCCTTGAAGTAGAAGGTCTCGCTGTTCCAGGCCGGGTCCATCGCCATGGTCGCCACCGGGCCGCCGTTGGCCGAGGCCATGGCGACGTTGTGGCTGACCTTCATCTGGTAGCTGAAGGTCTCGCCCAGGGCGATGTCCGTGGCCAGCACGTGGTTGGTATAGGGCAGGCCCTGTTCCGGCAGGCCCTGCAGCTTGGCGATGACGCGGCCGGTCTGCTTGGCGAAGTCATAGCGGTAGTAGAGGAGAATCAGCGGCGCGCTGCCGTAGCCGTGCACCTGGCCGACGATGACGATACCATCGCGGGGCACCTGCATGACCTTGAGCAGGGCGTCCTGCACCGATTCGCCAGCCCCGCTCCAGGTCACGCCCAAGTTGGTCGGGTCGAGCATTTCGCGCAGTTCGGCGCGTGGGCTGCTGGAGCCGCCGGCCGTAGCGCCGTTGATGGGTGTCCAGAAGGTCATCGAGCCGTCCTGCGGGTCGGTGCGGAACCAGCGGGACTGGTAGCCATAGGGGCCGGACAACTGATCCGGGCGTATGGTGATCGCTTTGCCGGTGGTGTTGCCGTCGGCGTCCTGGGGCACGGTGATGTTCCAGTTCTCCAGGGCGAAGTTGCCGCCCGGGGCGACGCCCTTGTAGAGCTCGGCCTGGGCGTCGCCGAGCAGCAGGCAGCCGAGCAGGCCGAGCCAGCGGGCAGGGTGGTTGTGCAGGAGATGGGTGTGGGGCGGTTGGAACCTGGGCATGCCTTGCATCCTCGTCGTTGGGCTGCACACCGCTCGAGACCGCCTGCTTCGACGCGCGTGCCTTCCCTGGGCTTCGTGGGCCTGCCGATGGGCAGGCCTTTCACAGACCCGGCGAGGGCGGAGAAGGTTCGTTTGCAGCGCGATGCCGCTGCCCCAGGCTGTGACGCCGCGCTCAACCCGGGTGCTGGGCCTTGAGGGTGATCAGCAGGTCGGCGAGCCGTTCGATGTCGGCGTCTGTGGTGCGCCAGGACGAGACGCTGAGGCGGAACGCCGGGCGCCCCTGCCACAGCGTGGGGCCGAACCACGCCTCGCCCGTAGCCTGGGCGGCGAGGCGGATGGCCAGGGTCTGCTCGTCGCTGCCGGCGCGCACCAGCACCTGGTTCAGCACCACGCGGTTGAGTACCTGGTAGCCGGCTTCGCGCAGGCGTTCGGCGAGGTGTGTGGCCTGGCGCAGGTGGCGGTCGATCAACGCGCGCAGGCCGTCGCGGCCGAGGCTGGCCAGGGCTGCCCAGATGGGCACGCCACGGGCGCGGCGGGAGAATTCCAGGTTGAGGTTCTTCTGCGCATCGCGGGAGGCGCTGGCGTAGGCGGCGTCGCTGTTCATCGCCGTGGCCAGGGCCTCGGCATCCCGGCAGATGGCCATGGCGCCGTCGTAGGGGGTGTTCAGCCACTTGTGGCCGTCGGTGGTCCAGCTGTCGGCCTGCTCGACGCCTTCGGCCAGCGCGGCGGCGGAGCTGGCCTGGGCCCAGAGGCCGAAGGCACCATCGACATGCACCCAGGCGCCGGCGGCGCGGGCGCGGGGGATGAGCGCGGCGAAGGGGTCGAATTCGCCGGTGTTGACTTCGCCGGCCTGCAGGCAGAGGACGGTCATGTCGTCCAGCGGCGGCAGTTGCGCCGGGTCGATCCGGCCCAGCTCGTCGACGGGCGCCACTAGCAGGCGGTTGATGCCGAAGCCGAGGATGCGCAGGGCTTTCTTAACGGTGATGTGCACGCTGGCGGAGACCACCACGCGCACCTCGGGCGCGCCCATCAGGCCGTCGCCGTCGAAGTCCCAGCCCTTGCGTGCGAGCAGGGTGCGGCGGGCGGCACTGAGGCAGGCGAGGGTGCAGGCGGTGGCGCTGGTGCCGAAGCCCACGGCGCTCTCGGTCGGCAGACCGAGGCTCTCCAGCACCCAGCGCGCGGCGGCCTTCTCGATGCGGTCGGCGGCGGGGGAGTTGTCGAAGGAGGATGCGCACTGGTCCCAGGCCAGCACCAGGCGCTCGGCAGCGGCGGCGGCCGGCAGGGTGGCGCCGATGACGAAGCCGAAGTAGCGACCACCATTGGAGGCCGTGGTAGCGGAGGAGCCCAGCTCGTCCAGCTGCCGTAGCACCCCTTCGGGTGAACGCCCCTGCTGCGGCAGTGGGCCTTCGAAGCCGGCCAGTGCGGCGATGGCGTCGGGCGTGGGGAAGACGCGCCGCCCGGGGATGCCGTCGAGGTAGGCGAGGGCGCGGCGGTCGGCGTCTTCGAGGAGTTGGCGTTCGGTGTCCATGGCGGCCTCGGCGTGTGAAGAGGGCCACCTTAACGCGAGGTGCGGGTTCGCAGCAGGTACAGCTCGAGCCCGAGATGGCTGTACAGCTGGGGGCGGGGAGGGCGAGGCCGCTGCAACAGCGGGGGTTCTGACCCGTACAGTTGCCTCGCCGTCCTGATCAGCGGGGCATCACCTGCTTCACCTGGCTTTCGGGAATGCGCTGCTCACGGCCTTCGCTGTCTTCGAATTCGAGCATGCCGGTATCGGCGTCCAGCTCGGGTTTGCCGTCACTGGTGAGCATCTGCCCGTCGGTGGTCTGGACGAGGTACTCGCTGGAGCAGCCTGCCAGGCCCAGCAGGCAGACGAGGATGAGGGGCCAGCGTTTCATGGGGATTCTCCTGTTCCGGTGGTTGTCGCTTCGCCATGGCCGGTGGCCAGTGCGGGCGTTCAGGCATTTGGGCCGTCGCCTGCGCCGGGGAGTTCAGGAAAAATCTGCGCCCAAGAAAAAGCCCCACACGGGGCGGGGCTCTTTCAACAACGCGTGGATCAGGCCTGGATGACCGGGATCTTGGCGTTGGCTGCAGCTTCGCGGAACTCGGCGATCTGGTCGAAGCTCAGGTAGCGGTAGATATCGGCAGACATGCTGTCGATGTCCTTCGCATAGGCCATGTACTCCTCGACGGTCGGCAGCTTGCCGATGATCGAAGCGACAGCGGCCAGCTCGGCAGATGCCAGGAACACGTCGGTGGCATCGCCCAGACGGTTCGGGAAGTTACGGGTCGAGGTGGAGACCACGGTCGAACCGGTCTGGACGCGAGCCTGGTTACCCATGCACAGCGAGCAGCCCGGCATTTCCATGCGCGCGCCAGCCTTGCCGTAGATGCCGTAGTAGCCTTCTTCGGTCAGCTGGTGGGCGTCCATCTTGGTCGGCGGGGCCAGCCACAGACGGGTCGGAATGCCACCCTTGACCTTGTCCAGCAGTTTGCCGGCAGCGCGGAAGTGACCGATGTTGGTCATGCAGGAACCGATGAACACTTCATCGATCTTGCGGCCCTGGACGCTGGACAGCAGGCGAGCGTCGTCCGGGTCGTTCGGGGCGCAGAGCACGGGCTCCTTGACGTCGGCCAGGTCGATCTCGATGACGGCGGCGTACTCGGCATCCTTGTCGGCTTCCAGCAGCTCCGGCTTGGCCAGCCAGGCTTCCATCGCCTGGGCGCGACGCTCCAGGGTGCGGGCATCGCCGTAGCCTTCGCCGATCATCCAGCGCAGCAGGGTGATGTTGGACTGCAGGTATTCGGCGATGGCCTTCTCCGGCAGCTTGATGGTGCAGCCCGCAGCGGAACGCTCGGCGGAGGCGTCGGACAGCTCGAAGGCTTGCTCGACGGTCAGGTCGTTCAGGCCTTCGATCTCGAGGATGCGGCCGGAGAAGATGTTCTTCTTGCCTTTCTTCTCGACGGTCAGCAGGCCAGCCTGGATGGCGTAGTAGGGGATGGCATGCACCAGGTCACGCAGGGTGATACCGGGCTGCATCTTGCCCTTGAAGCGCACCAGCACGGATTCGGGCATGTCCAGCGGCATGACGCCGGTGGCGGCGGCGAAGGCCACTAGGCCGGAACCGGCCGGGAAGGAGATGCCGATCGGGAAGCGGGTGTGGGAGTCGCCACCGGTGCCGACGGTGTCAGGCAGCAGCATGCGGTTCAGCCAGCTGTGGATGATGCCGTCGCCCGGACGCAGGGAAACACCGCCGCGGGTCATGATGAAGTCCGGCAGGGTGTGGTGGGTCTTGACGTCGATGGGCTTCGGATAGGCCGCGGTGTGGCAGAAGGACTGCATCACCAGGTCAGCGGAGAAGCCCAGGCAGGCCAGGTCCTTCAGCTCGTCGCGGGTCATCGGGCCAGTGGTGTCCTGGGAGCCGACGGTGGTCATCTTCGGTTCGCAGTAGGTGCCCGGACGGACGCCCTTGCCTTCCGGCAGGCCACAGGCGCGGCCGACCATCTTCTGCGCCAGGGTGAAGCCCTTGCCGCTGTCGGCGGGGGCTTCCGGCTTCTTGAACAGGTCGGACGCGGGCAGGCCCAGTTCGGCGCGTGCCTTCTCGGTGAGGCCACGGCCCACGATCAGCGGGATGCGGCCGCCGGCGCGGACTTCGTCCAGCAGGACCGGGGTCTTCAGTTCGAAGGTGGTGACCACTTCGCCGCTGTCATGACGCACGACCTTGCCTTCGTACGGGTACACGTCGATGACGTCGCCCATGGCCAGGTTGGTGCAGTCGAATTCGATCGGCAGGGCGCCGGCGTCTTCCATGGTGTTGTAGAAGATCGGGGCGATCTTGGTGCCGAAGCAGAAGCCGCCTGCGCGCTTGTTCGGTACGTAGGGGATGTCGTCGCCGAAGAACCACAGCACCGAGTTGGTGGCGGACTTGCGGGAGGAACCGGTACCGACCACGTCACCGACGTAGGCAACCGGGAAGCCCTTGGCCTTGACGGCTTCGATCTGCTTCAGCGGGCCGACGGAACCGGGTTGTACCGGCTCGATGCCGTCGCGGGCCATTTTCAGCATGGCCAGGGCGTGCAGCGGGATGTCGGGGCGCGACCAGGCGTCCGGAGCGGGGGACAGGTCGTCGGTGTTGGTTTCGCCGGGGACCTTGAACACGGTCAGGGTCAGCTTCTCGGCAACGGCCGGGCGGGCCTTGAACCACTCGCCATCGGCCCAGGACTGCAGCACGGCCTTGGCGGCGGCGTTGCCTTTCTTGGCGCGTTCGGCGACGTCGTGGAAGGCGTCGAACATCAGCAGGGTGTGCTTCAGCTGTGCGGCGGCGACTTCGGCCAGCTCGGCGCTGTCCAGCAGCTCCACCAGGGTGGCGATGTTGTAGCCGCCCTGCATGGTGCCCAGCAGCTCGACGGCGCGAGCCTTGGAGATCAGCGGGGAGGTGGCTTCGCCCTTGGCGACGGCGGACAGGAAGCCGGCCTTGACGTAGGCGGCTTCGTCAACGCCCGGGGGAACGCGGTTGGTGATCAGGTCGACGAGGAATTCTTCTTCGCCAGCGGGCGGGTTCTTCAGCAGCTCGACCAGGCCTGCGGTCTGTTCGGCGTTCAGCGGCTGGGGTACGACCCCCTGGGCGGCACGCTCTTCTACGTGTTTGCGATAGGCTTCAAGCACAGTTTTACCCTCATCAGTGGTCCCTAGTCTTGGTTCGGGACGCTCATCCAGGATTCCACCGAACACATGCGCCGCGCGGCTTTTTGGGCCGCCTGGCCAGTGTTTCGATGGTTCCATCCAGAAGCTGCTTTCAAAGTTTTACGCCGGAAGGAAGAGCCTGATGAGGGCTGGCGTTGGGTCTCATCGGGAGAGGAGAACCCAGCGCCAAGATTTCCTGCCGGATCGACTGTGCTCGTGACGCTTTGAAAACAGCTTCCAACGGATTTGGCGCCTAAAACGGCGGAACGATTCTAAAGGAAAGCGGAACCGAAGTTAAGACAAAAGCCCCGCCTATCTTGGGGTGACCCTGCTTAGACAAAGGGCTAAGATGCCGCGTCCGTACCTGCGTTACCCAATGCCCCCGCCATGCCCAACCAGCGCATCAAGACGCCTTGCGTCGGCCTCTGCTCCACCGTCTACGGCGATACCGTGTGCCGGGGTTGCAAGCGTTTCCACCACGAGATCATCAACTGGAATCTCTATAGCGACGAGGAGAAGCGCGCGGTCTGGCGCCGCCTGGAGCAATTGCTGGTGCAGGTGGTGGAGGCCAAGCTGGAGGTCTTCGATCCGGCGCTGCTGCGGGGCCAGTTGGAGCAGCGGCAGATCCGCTTCGTACCGGAGCAGTCGGTGTATTGCTGGGCGTACCAGCTGATCGCGCGGGGCTCGCGGGTGATCAACCGCCTGGAGGCCTATGGGTTGGTGTTGATGCCGGAGTTCCGCGACTGGCCGCTGCCGGACCTGCGCGAGGCCATCGACCGCGAGTTCTTCCTGCTCTCCGAGGCGCACTACGAGCGCTACATCGCCCCGCGCTTCCTGCGCGAGGGGATGGAACTCCGCGTTTGACCCGCCCATGAGAAAGCCGCCCGTCGGGCGGCTTTCCGTTCATCGCTCGATTCAGTGCTGGGCTACCAGCTCCTCCAGGTGGGCGATGATCTCGTCCGGCTTCAGCACCAGCACGTCGCTTTCCAGCGCGTCCAGGACTACCTCGGCGGTGTTGCCGATCAGCGCGCCGGAGAGGCCGGTACGGGCGACGGTGCCGATTACGGTGACGGCTGCCTTCAGGGTCTTCGCCGCGTAGGGGATGATCACGTCCGCCGGGCCTTCGGCGATGTGCAGGTTGTCGTCACTGACGTCGAACTCCTCCTGGAATTCCTTGCAGGCATTGCGGTAGCGCGCCTCGATGCTCTCCTTGAGCTGGAAGGTCGGGTCCGCTGCCGAGAGCATGGGGGAGGGGTGGGCGCTGACCACGTGCAAGCTGCCCCGCGCCAGGCCGGCGATGTCGTAGCCGTGGCTGATGATGCTGGCATGCAGGGTGCGGTGCGGGCCGTCGTTGTTGCCCACGTCCACGGCCGCGAGGATCACGCCACCGGTCCAGGGCGTATCGGTCTTCACCATCAGCACCGGACCGGGGCAGTAGCGCAGGAGTTTCCAGTCGTCCGGCGTGAGCAGGGCGCGCTTGAGCGGGTTCTCCGGCACGTGCTGCTTGATCACCAGGCCACAGCCCTCGGCCTGTTGCACGGTGATCACCGTCTGGTGCAGGTTCTCGTGCCAGGCCTGCTGGGTGCTGACGCTGTAGCCGTCGCCGGTCAGGGTGCCGGCCAGGTCGGCGAGCCAGGCGCTGTGGTCCTGCTTGCGATCGCAGACCAGCAGGTGCAGGTGGGATTGGGTCACGCCGGCGATCAGCGTGGCGCGCTTGAGCGCCAGGCTCTCGGGGTGGCTCGGATCGACTACCACCAGAATGCTGCGAATGGCTTGCATGGTCATGCTCTCCCTGTGAGACAGATGGCTGGGAGTCACTCTAGCGGCGATTGCACGAACGTGCTTGATGCATATCAATCGCGGATGGCTGGCCGGCGACCGGTCCATTCGTATAATGCGCACCTTTTTGCCGAGGTCTCGCCGTGAGCGCCCTGGCTGTCTGCTGCCCGAACTGGAGTACCCGCCCGATGAACCTGCCGGAGATCCACGATTTCCTCCCCTGCCGCACCCCGCAGGCCTGGGTGGAGGCGGCGCTGGCCGATCAGGAAACCCTGCTGATCGACCACAAGAACAATGAGTTCAAGGCGGCGTCCACCGCCATGGCACTGATCGCCAAGTACAACACGCACCTCGACCTGATCAATTTCATGTCGCGCCTGGCCCGGGAGGAACTGGTCCACCACGAGCAGGTGCTGCGGATCATGAAGAAGCGCCACATTCCCCTGCGACCGGTATCGGCAGCGCGCTACGCCTCGGGCCTGCGCAAGGCGGTGCGCAACCACGAGCCGGCCAAGCTGGTGGACACGCTGGTGGTGGGCGCCTTCATCGAGGCCCGTTCGTGCGAGCGCTTCGAGTCACTGGTGCCTCATCTGGACGAGGACCTGGGCGCGTTCTATTTCGGCCTGCTGAAGAGCGAGTCGCGGCATTACCAGGGCTACCTGAAGCTGGCCTACCAGTACGGTGAGGCGGCGGACGTGGATGCGACGATCGAGCGGGTGCGTGGCGTGGAGCGGGAACTGATCGAGAGCCCTGACGAGGAGTTCCGCTTCCACAGCGGCGTTCCGGCCTGAATCCGGCCCGGAATGAAAAAGCGCCCCGAGGGGCGCTTTTTTTGTGGGCGGTGCCTGGTCAGTCCTTCACTTTCAGGTCCAGGGCCAGGTCGCGGGCGGCCTTGGTGGCGAGCACCCCCATCAACTGGCCGATCTCGTCCTGGCGGCTGGTGGCGCCGTTCTGGCCGGCGCCCATCATCACGCTGGGCACCGGTGCCTGGGCCGCGGCCTCGGCCCACACCTTGTTGATGGCGATCAGTGCGTCGAGCTTGGGCTGCAATGCGCCGTCCGCCTTGATCACCGCTTCGCGGGCATAGGCCTCGGCGTCGGCGGTGATCTTGGTGGCCTGGGCGGTGATGCTGGCCTTGTCACGCAGCAGTTCGGCGGTCTGCTTCTCGATCTCGGCGCGGCCTTTCTCGCGCTCGGCGTTGATGCGCGCGAGCTGCTTCTCGGTCTCGGCCTGGGTGGTGCGCTCGATCTGGTCGCGCAGGGTCTCCTGGCGGCGGGCCTCCACTTCCTTTTCACCGCGGGCGGTGACCAGCAGCTTCTCTTCCTCTTCCTTCAGGCGGTTCTGCCGCGCCACGGCCAGTTCGGCCAGGGCCTGCTGGACCTTGACCATGCGCTGCTTGTACTGCGGGTTGGGGTCGACGTTGGTGATGCGCGCCTCCACCACTTCCACGCCGTACTTGCGGAACTGCTGCTGCTTGCGCACCGGAATGCCCTTGGAGTCGATCACCTTCTCGGTGACGAACTGGCTGGCATTGTTGTCGCCGAAGGTGCCCTGCTCGGTGCCGGCCTGGAGGATGGCGGTCTGGTGGGGCATGGCGCCGCGCGGGCCGCGCACTTCCTTGCGCTTGATCAGGTAGAGGCCGTCGTTGAGCTGGTTTTCGAACTCGGCGGCGAACTCGCTGCGGGCGCCGGCATAGAAGTCGTCGGCGGTCATCAGGGAGGCAGTGGCCTGCAGGGTTTCCTTGATGGCCGGAACCAGGGCAGTGCGGATGAAGTTCTCGGGGTTGCGGTATTCCTGGGCGATCTTCAGGAACTGGTCACCGCCCGGCAGGCGGAAGCGCGCGGAGGACTCCACCTTGGCGTCGACGTTGCCGAGGAACACGATGGGGAAGGCTTCGATGGTGGCACCGAGGGAGTCGTTGTCGCTGTTCTCGTCGATCTGGTTGAGCGCTTCGGTGAGCACCGACTGCACGCTCAGGGCCTTCTTCCAGGGGGTGGCGCGGCCGAACCACTTGGTGGCGTAGCCGACGTCGTCCACCACCTTCTCCTCGCCGAAGATGGTTCGCACGTGGGTGGCGAAGCCGGCTTCGTTATAGAAGAAGACGCCGTTGAACAGGGCGAAACCGAGGCCGGCAGCGGCAGCGCCGCCGACCAGGTACTTGATGTAGGGGGCGTTCGCAAACTGCATGGTCGCTCCTTGACGGTGTGGGGGTGCGGCATGCTGGAGGCCGCATGCCGCCTCGTCAAGCAGCACTCACTCGGGCTGCGGGCAGGTTCTCGCTGCGGCGGTCAGTCGAGGACGAATGGCGTCTGGCGGAAGCCGTCGGCGTCCACTTCCAGCGCCCAGCCCTGGCGGTCCCAGTCACCCAGCACGATGCGCTGTGCCGGCTGCCCGCCGATTTCCAGGGTGTGCACCGCCGGTCGATGGGTGTGGCCGTGGATGAGCGTGGGCACCTTGGCGTCGATCATCACCCGGGTGACTTCCTCGGGGGTGACATCGACGATGTCATAGGCCTTCTGCCGGGTCTGAGCGCGGCTCTCGCTGCGCAGCTTGCGGGCCAGGCGGTGACGCACGCGCAGGGGCAGGTGGCGCAGGATGAAGAGGGTCAGCGGGTGGCGCAGGATGCGGCGCAGGCGCATGTACGCCTCGTCGCGGGTGCACAGGCTGTCGCCGTGCATCAGCAGCACCGGGTGGCCGGCCAGTTCGGCCCGGGCCGGGTCGTCCAGCAGGGTGCAGCCGGCCTCGCGGCAGAACCGCTCGCCGACGAGGAAGTCGCGGTTGCCGTGCATCAGGAACAGCCGCGTACCGCCGTCAGCCACCTGCCGCAGGGCACGGGCGATGGCGTGCTGGTAGGGAGTCATGGCGTCGTCGCCGATCCAGGCTTCGAAGAAGTCGCCGAGGATGTACAGCGCTTCGGCCTGGCGGGCGCGGGTGTCGAGGAAACGAAGAAACGCCCGGGTGATGTCCGGGCGTTCCTCTTCGAGATGCAGGTCGGAGATCAGCAGGATCACTCGACGATCTCGGCCTTCTCGATGATCACGTCTTCGACCGGGACGTCCTGGTGGCCGGCCTTCATGGTGGTGGCCACGCCCTTGATCGCGTTGACCACGTCCATGCCTTCGGTCACCTGGCCGAACACCGCGTAGCCCCAGCCTTGGGTGGTGGGGGCGCTGTGGTCGAGGAAGTCGTTGTCGGAAACGTTGATGAAGAACTGCGCGGAGGCGGAGTGCGGGTCCATGGTGCGGGCCATGGCGATGGTGCCGACCTTGTTCGACAGGCCGTTGTTGGCCTCGTTCTTGATCGGTGCGCGGGTGGATTTCTGCTTCATGCCGGGCTCGAAGCCGCCGCCCTGGATCATGAAGTTGGAGATGACGCGGTGGAACACGGTGCCGTCGTAGTGGCCGGCCTTTACGTATTCCTTGAAGTTGGCGGTGGTTTCAGGCGCTTTGTCCTCGAAGAGTTCCAGGGTGATGACGCCGTGGTTGGTGTGCAGCTTGATCATGGGCAATTCGCTCTGAACGTGAAATCCGAAGGCCTGTCAGGGGGTTGACAGCTTCGGTATGATAAGCGCTTTGATTTGGCCGGCCTACCCTGAGCCGCAAAGCATGATCTTAAGGACACCATGAGCAAGCCAGAGACCCCCGTCGTCGCCACGAACTTCCTTCGCCCCATCGTCCAGGCCGACCTGGACGCCGGCAAGCACGCGAAGATCGTCACCCGCTTCCCCCCGGAACCCAACGGCTACCTGCACATCGGCCATGCCAAGTCGATCTGCCTGAACTTCGGCCTGGCCCAGGAATTCGGCGGCGACTGTCATCTGCGCTTCGACGACACCAACCCGGCCAAGGAAGACCAGGAATACATCGACGCCATCGAGCGCGATGTGAAGTGGCTGGGCTTCCAGTGGGCGGGCAAGGTTCGCTACGCCTCGGAC
This sequence comes from Pseudomonas sp. SLBN-26, assembly GCF_006715895.1. Classification (NCBI taxonomy): domain Bacteria; kingdom Pseudomonadati; phylum Pseudomonadota; class Gammaproteobacteria; order Pseudomonadales; family Pseudomonadaceae; genus Pseudomonas; species Pseudomonas sp. SLBN-26. The sequence goes on along the minus strand of NZ_VFOB01000001.1, from coordinate 2,325,307 downwards.
TACTTCGACCAGCTGCACGCCTGGGCCGTCGAGCTGATCAAGGCCGGCAAGGCCTTCGTCTGCGACCTCACCCCCGAGGAGATGCGCGAGTACCGTGGCAGCCTGCATGAGCCGGGCAAGAACAGCCCGTTCCGCGACCGCTCCGTCGAGGAGAACCTGGACCTGTTCGCCCGCATGAAGGCCGGCGAGTTCCCGGACGGCGCCCGTTCCCTGCGCGCCAAGATCGACATGGCCTCGCCGAACATCAACCTGCGCGACCCGATCCTCTACCGCATCCGCCACGCCCATCACCACCAGACCGGCGACAAGTGGTGCATCTACCCCAGCTACGATTTCACCCACGGCCAGTCGGACGCCATCGAGGGCATCACCCACTCCATCTGCACCCTGGAGTTCGAGGACCATCGCCCGCTCTACGAATGGTTCCTGGCCAACCTGCCGGTACCGGCGCAGCCGCGCCAGTACGAGTTCTCGCGCCTGAACCTGAACTACACCATCACCAGCAAGCGCAAGCTCAAGCAACTGGTGGACGAAGGGCATGTCAGCGGCTGGGACGACCCGCGCATGTCCACGCTGTCCGGCTACCGCCGCCGGGGCTACACCCCCGAATCGCTGCGCAATTTCTGCGAGATGATCGGCGTCAACCGTGCCAGCGGCGTAGTGGACATCGGCATGCTGGAATTCAGCATCCGTGACCACCTGGACGCCACCGCCGCCCGCGCCATGTGCGTGCTCAAGCCGCTCAAGGTGGTCATCACCAACTACCCGGAAGGCCAGGTCGAGCAGCTCGAACTGCCGCGCCACCCGAAGGAAGACATGGGCGTGCGCACGCTGCCCTTCGCCCGCGAGATCTACATCGACGCCAGCGACTTCGAGGAAGTCCCGCCTGCGGGCTTCAAGCGCCTGGTGCCCGGTGGCGAAGTGCGCCTGCGCGGCAGCTACGTGATCCGTGCCGACGAAGCCATCAAGGACGCCGACGGCAAGATCGTCGAGCTGCGCTGCTCCTACGACGAGAACACCCTCGGCAAGAACCCCGAAGGGCGCAAGGTCAAGGGCGTGATCCACTGGGTGCCGGTGGAAGGCAGCCTGGAGTGCGAAGTGCGCCTGTACGACCGCCTGTTCCGCTCGGCCAACCCCGAGAAGTCGGAAGAGGGCGGCAGCTTCCTCGACAACATCAACCCCGGCTCGCTGGTGGTGCTCACCGGTTGCCGTGCCGAGCCGTCCCTGGCCCAGGCCCAGCCCGAGGAGCGCTTCCAGTTCGAGCGCGAAGGCTACTTCGTTGCCGACCTCAAGGACTCCAGGCCCGGCCAGCCGGTGTTCAACCGCACCGTCACCCTGCGTGACTCCTGGGGGCAGTGATGGCGCTGACGATCTACAACACCCTCACCAAGGCCAAGGAAGCCTTCCAGCCCCTGGAAGGCAACAGCGTGCGCATGTACGTGTGCGGCATGACCGTGTACGACTACTGCCACATCGGCCATGCCCGGGTGATGGTCGCCTTCGACGTGGTCACCCGCTGGCTGCGCGAGCGCGGCTATGACGTGACCTACGTGCGCAACATCACCGACATCGACGACAAGATCATCAAGCGCGCCCAGGAGAACGGCGAGCCGTTCGAAGCACTGGTGGACCGCATGATCGCCGCCATGCACGAGGACGAGGCGCGCCTCTCCGTGCTGCGCCCGGACATCGAGCCCCGTGCCACCGGCCACATCGCCGGCATGCACCAGATGATCCAGACCCTCATCGACAAGGGCTTCGCCTACGCCCCCGGCAATGGCGACGTCTACTACCGCGTCGGCAAGTTCGAGGGCTACGGCAAGCTCTCCCGCCGCCGCATCGACGAGCTGAAGATCGGCGCGCGCATCGAGGTCGACGAATCCAAGGAAGACCCGCTGGACTTCGTCCTCTGGAAGGGCGCCAAGCCCGGCGAGCCGAGCTGGGAATCCCCCTGGGGCCCTGGCCGTCCCGGCTGGCACATCGAGTGCTCGGTCATGTCCACCTGCTGCCTGGGCGAGACCTTCGACATCCACGGCGGCGGCCCGGACCTGGTGTTCCCTCACCACGAGAACGAGATCGCCCAGAGCGAGGCCGCCACCGGCAAGCTCTACGCCAAGGCCTGGATGCACGCCGGCGCGGTCCGTGTGGATGGCGAGAAGATGTCCAAGTCCCTGGGCAACTTCTTCACCATTCGCGAGGTGCTGGAGAAGTACCACCCCGAGGTGGTGCGCTACCTGCTGGTGTCCAGCCACTACCGCAGCCCGATCAACTACTCCGAGGACAACCTCAAGGAAGCCAAGGGCGCCCTGGAACGCTTCTACACCGCCCTGCGCGGCCTGCCGGTCGTCGAGGCGGCAGGTGGCGAAGCCTTCGTCGAGCGCTTCGGCGCAGCCATGGACGATGACTTCAACAGCCCCGAAGCCGTCGCCACCCTGTTCGAGATGGCCCGCGAGGTGAACCGCCTGCGTGACAGCGACCCGAGCACCGCAGCCGCCCTGGCGGCACGCATGAAGGCCCTGGGTGGCCTGCTCGGCCTGCTGCAGCTGGAGCCGGATGCATTCCTCCAGGCCGGTGCCACCGGCAAGGTGGACGCCGCCGAGGTCGAAGGGCTGATCCAGGCGCGCCTCACCGCGCGTGCGGAGAAGAACTGGGCCGAGTCCGACCGCATCCGCGACCAGCTCACCGCCATGGGCGTGGTGCTGGAGGATGGCAAGGGTGGCACCACCTGGCGCCTGGCTGAATAACAGCTGACCGATGGGGCGTTGCGGATAACGCCCCATCCAAGCGCCATAAAAAAACCGGGACCTGCGAAGGTCCCGGTTTTCTTTTGCCCGTTGCCTGGGGAATCAGGCGCGGCGGCGGAACAGCGGCAGCGGCTGGTCGGCGGAGGCCTGGTAGACCTCGCTGAAGTCCTCGAAGGCCTTCAGCGCGTCGTACGGGTCCTTGTCCTCGCGCAGGGCGAAGGCATCGAAACCGCAGCGCTTGAGGGCGAACAGCTGGTCGCGCAGCACGTCGCCGATGGCGCGGACCTCACCCTGGTAGCCGTAGCGCTGGCGCAGCAGGTAGGCGGTGGAGGAGTGGCGGCCATCGGTGAAGGCCGGGAAGTTCAGCGCAATGACCTGGAAGTGCGAGAGGTCGTCGGCGATCTCCTCGATCTCCTCGCCGGCGTCCAGCCACACGCCCAGGCCGCCATCGCGGGCCTTGAGGGCGTGGCTGTGCTCGACCCAGAGGGCCAGGGGCACGATCAGGTCGTCGCAGTTGGACAGGCCATCGAGGGTCGCGTCCTTCGGCAGCAGGTGCCAGGTCTCGTCGATGACCTGGCCGTTCTTAATGATTCGCTGCATATACGCGCTCCTTGAACGGGTCGATGCCGATGCGGCGGAAGGTGTCGAGGAAAGGCTCCTCGTCGGTGCGGCGCTCGACGTAGACCTTGATGATCTTCTCGATCACGTCGGCCATTTCCTCCTGGGCGAAGGACGGGCCGAGGATCTGCGCCAGGCTGGCGTCGCGGCCGGCGCTGCCACCCAGGGACACCTGGTAGAACTCCTGGCCCTTCTTGTCCACGCCGAGGATGCCGATGTGGCCGACGTGGTGGTGGCCGCAGGCGTTCATGCAGCCGGAGATGTTCAGGTCCAGGTTGCCGATGTCGAACAGGTAGTCCAAGTCATCGAAGCGGCGCTGGATGGCTTCGGCCACCGGGATCGACTTGGCGTTGGCCAGGGAGCAGTAGTCACCGCCCGGGCAGCAGATGATGTCGGTGAGCAGGCCCACGTTCGGCGTGGCGAAGCCCTGCTCGCGCAGTTCGTTCCACAGGGTGAACAGCTGCGCCTGCTCCACGTCCGCCAGGATCACGTTCTGGTTGTGGCTGTTGCGCACTTCACCGAAGGCGTAGCGGTCGGCCAGGTCGGCGATGGCGTCCAGCTGCTTGTCGGTCACGTCGCCCGGGGCCACCCCGGTGGGCTTCAGCGACAGGGTCACGGCCACGTAGCCCGGCTTCTTGTGGGCGAAGGTGTTGCGCTGGCGCCAGCGAGCGAAGCCCGGGTGCTCGGCGTCCAAGGCGGCGAGGGCGGCGTCCTGGTCCTCCAGGGCCTTGTAGGCCGGGTCGACGAAATGCCTGGCGACGCGATCGACTTCCGCCTGGGTCAGGGTGGTGGGGCCATCCTTCAGGTGGACCCATTCGGCGTTGACGCGCTCGGCGAACACCTCGGGGGTCAGTGCCTTGACCAGGATCTTGATGCGCGCCTTGTACTTGTTGTCCCGGCGGCCGTAGCGGTTGTAGACGCGCAGGATGGCGTCCAGGTAGCTCAGCAGGTGCTGCCAGGGCAGGAATTCGTTGATGAAGCTGCCGACGATCGGGGTACGGCCCAGGCCGCCGCCGACGGAGACGCGGAAGCCCAGTTCACCGGCTTCGTTCTTCACCGCTTCCAGGCCGATGTCGTGCACCTCGATGGCGGCGCGGTCGCCCACGGCGCCGTTCACGGCGATCTTGAACTTGCGCGGCAGGTGCGAGAACTCGGGGTGGAAGGTGGACCACTGGCGGATGATCTCGCACCAGGGGCGCGGGTCCACCAGCTCGTCACGGGCGACGCCGGCGAACTGGTCGGTGGTGGTGTTGCGGATGCAGTTGCCGCTGGTCTGGATCGCGTGCATCTGCACGGTGGCCAGCTCGGCGAGGATCTCCGGCACGTCCTCCAGCTCCGGCCAGTTGAACTGGACGTTCTGGCGGGTGCTGATGTGGGCGTAGCCCTTGTCGTAGTCGCGAGCGATCTGCGCCAGCTTGCGCACCTGGGCGGACGACAGCAGGCCATAGGGCACGGCGACCCGCAGCATGGGGGCGTAGCGCTGGATATAGAGGCCGTTCTGCAGACGCAGGGGACGGAATTCCTCGCCCGAGAGTTCCCCGGCCAGGTAGCGGCGGGTCTGATCGCGGAACTGCTTGACGCGGTCCTCTACGATGCGTTGATCGTACTCGTCGTATACGTACATGAATGGTCCTGTTGTCAGGCTGCTTACAGCTTTTCTGCGCGCACGGCCGCGCACCCCCTGCGGAGCCGGTGGAAGATACCAGCTCAGGTTTATGCGCAAAAGTGATGTTTGAGTATATGTAAAGAACCTGATCGCATAAGCAGGGGTGCGAGCATAACCTTCCCCGCGGGGCTGGAGGGCCCGGCCGGCGGGCGTCGAGAATGCTTCTCGACTGGCCCGGCGTCAGCCCAGGGCCAGCAGGCGGCTCATCAGGTGCGTCCCCCGCAGCAGTGTCCCGGAGGAGACCCTGGGCGACTCCGCCAATTGCCCCAGCGCTTGCGCCAGCACCGCCACCCCCGCTGCGTCGGCCAGCGCCTGCTGGGCCCGCAGCACTTCCCGGTGATGGGCAGAGGGCTGCTGGCGGCCGCTGCTGGCCAGGCTTTCCAGCACGTCCAGGGCCGGCTCCACCAGCCGTCCGGCGAGGCTCGGCGGCTCCACCGCCGGCACGGGGCGGTCGGTGCGGCTGAGCAGGCGCTGGATGCGGTCGAACAGCCGGCGGTTGCGGCTCAACCCGCCACGCACCAGGGATTCGAAGTCCAGCGACAGGCAGCGCAGCCGGCCGTGATCGGCCACCAGCAGCGCGAGGGGCTCCAGGCAACGGCGGCGACCGTCCAGCCAGGGCCGCACCAGCACGGCACGGATGTCGTCCAGGGCCTTCTGCGCCCGCTCCAGGTTGTCCAGGCGTTCGCGGCGCTCGGCGGTGCAGGGCAGCTCCAGCAGCAGGGTGCGGCCGTTGCTGTCCTCCAGCGGCCAGGTCAGCACCTGCCGGGCTTCGTCCAGGCTCGCTTCGTGGCAGCGGGCGGGGCGCAGCAGCAGCCGGGTCGGCGGCTCGCTGGCGAGGGCGGCGCTGTCTTCCAGGGCCAGGCCCAGCTGTTCCCAGTCCGCCAGGCCGAGGTCGAGCAGGCGCGGGTCATCCGCTGGCCAGTCGTCCTGGGGGCGCGCAATGCCGCCGCCGGGGGCCAGCCGGCCATCCTCGGCCAGGCGCGGCCCTTCCAGCTGCAAGGGCGCGCGGCACAGCAGCTCGGGCGTGCTGCGCCACAGCGCCTGCTGGGCCCAGACCGCGTCGCGGCGGAAGCCGGGGTCGCTGCCGTCGGGGCGGGCCAGGGTGGTTTCCAGCACCTGGCCGTCGTTGAGGTCCCAGAACGCCAGGCTCAGGCCGCGGGCGCCGCCGGCACTGGTCCACCAGTAGCCGCCCAAGGGCAGCAGGTCGAGGGTTTCACTGGCCTGGTAGTCGCGCCGCAGGCGGCCGCGCAGCGGGGGCAGGCGCTCGCTGTCGGCGCGCAGAAGCGCCTGGCAGAGGGCGTGGACGCGGGCCATCTGCACCAGTGCCTCCCGCTCGCTGCTGTGGTCGTCGCGCTCGGCCAGGCGGGTGATCTGCCCGCCCAGGGTGCGCAGGTGGCCGGCCAGGCGCGGCAGGCCTTCGGTGCGGGCGCCGAGGTTGAGCAGGCGCAGCTGCAGGGCGCTGGCCCGGCTGACGTGGGACAGCCCCTGGCCCAGCAGCTCGTGCAGCAGCTGCTGCACCGAGGCCAGCAGTTCGCGCTCGGCCTCGCCCAGGCCGTCCCGCGTGGTGTCGGCAGGGGCGCTTTCGGCGGTCCAGGCCCAGGGGTGGCCGTGGGCCTGGAAGAGCCCGGCGAGGGCCGCCAGGTGCAGGGCCTTGCGTTCGCTGTCCCGCGCTTCGGAGAGCATCCCGTCGAAGCCCGCCCCCGCCAGGTAGCTGACTTCGCCCTCCAGGCCGTCGAAGGCAATGGCCAGGCGCAGGCCGTGGTTGCTCACCCGGGGTGTGCCGAGGGCCTCGATCCATTGCCGGGCGCGGCGGGTGGCCACCTTGCCGGCGAGCTTCTGCAACTGCGCCGGGTCCAGCGCCAGGGCTTCCACCTGGGCGGCATCGGGATCGGGCTGTTCCGTGCCAGTGGCCGCGTCGGGCGCTTCGCTGCGCAGCCACAGCACGGCGGCGAGGATGTGCTTGCAGCAGCCGCTGGCCGGGCAGGTGCAGCGCGCCGCCTCCACGCCGCCGGCGTCCAGGCGCACGGTCTGGCCGTCGGTCTTGATCAGCCCGTGTGCGTCGGTGCGCTCGCCCCAGGCCAACTTGCCGGCCTCCACGTCCTTGCCGGCGCGGCGCAGCAGGCCGGCGTTGGCCAGGGTTTCCAGGGCCGCGTCGTCGTAGGCCCGGTAGCGGGCCAGCCAGGCGCTCATTGCATCACCTCCGCCAGCCATTCGGCGAAGTGCTCCGGGGTCAGCGCGGCGATCCGCATGCCCCGATCCGCCAGGCGCTGGCCCATGGACGGGTCGTAGACCGGCCGGGCGGCATCATCCAGGGCCGCCAGGCCGAGCAGGCGCACGCGGGCCTCGTTCAGCCGCGAGACGCAGGCCAGCAGCGGACCGATGGCGGCGCCTTCCTCGAAGTCGCTGATCAGCGCCAGCACGGTGCGCTGGGGCGTGTCCACCAGTTGCTCGCAGTAGCGCAGGGCCTTGCCGATGTCGGTGCCGCCGCCCAGCTGCACGGTCAGCAGCACCTCCACCGGGTCGTGGGCGAGGTGGCTGAGGTCCACCACCTGGGTGTCGAACAGCACCAGGCGCACGCGCACGCTGGGCAGGGTGGCGAGGATGCTGGCGCAGATGGCGCTGTACATCACCGAGTCGAGCATCGAGCCGCTCTGGTCGACGCAGAGGATCACGTCCCAGGGCAGCTGCCGGCGGACCCGGGCGTTGAAGCGCGGCGATTCGATCAGCAGCTGTTTGCGCTCCGGGTCGTAGTGCTTGAGGTTGGCGGCGATGGTGGCGCGCCAGTCGAAGTTCTGCGCGTGGCGGATCGGCGAGCGGCGGAAGCGGTTGCGCCGGCCGTTGAGGGCGTTGGTGAAGCGGCTGCGCAGGCGCTGGAGGATTTCTTCCACCACTTTGGCGATCAGCTGGCGCACCGCGTCGCGGGTGTCGGCACTGAGGCGACCGCGCACGCTGAGCAGCGCCTTGGCCAGGGCCGGGCTGGGTTCCAGGCTGGCGAGGCTGGCCGGGTCGGTGAGCAGTGCGCTGATGGCGTAGCGCTCAATGGCCTGGGTCTGCAGGCGCTCGAAGGTGGAGCGGGGGAACAGGTTGCGGGCCTGCTCCAGCCAGTTGAGGGCGGTCAGCTGGCTGTCGTCGAGGGAGCCGCCGCGCCCGCCCTGGACATGGCCACGGCGCTGGTACTCGCGGTTGTAGAGGTAGTCGAGGGTCTTCTCCAGCCGCGCGTCGGTGGGGTTCAGGGCGGCCTGGTCGAGGGCGCGGTCGGCGTAGCGGCCGAGGATCAGGCGCCAGCGGCGGGCGGTTTCCAGGTCAGTCATGGTCGGCTTCCGTGGCCCAGTCGAGCAGGCCGTCGCGCGCCAGCGAGCGCCCTAGCGCCAGGTGCAGGGCGGCGCCGGCGAGCAGATCGTGGCTGTCCAGTTCGTGGTGGGCGCTGTCCAGGGCGCTGTCGCCCAGGCCGTTCAGCGCGGCCAATTGGCTGGCCAGGCGCCCGGTCTCCTGGGGCTTGAGGCGAGTGAAGGTCAGGCGCAGATCGGGCAGGTGGCGGACGAAGGTGGCCTCGTCCCAGCCGGCCACCAGGGCGTTGAGTGCCTGGCCCAGGTGTTCGACCCGCAGGATCAGCTCCGGTGCGGCCTGCAGCAGCCCGCCAAGGTAGCGCACGGCGTCCTCGCTGTCGGCGCCCGGGCCGAAGCGGCGGCCCAGGGCTTCGGCCAGGCGGGCCTCGTCATCGAGATCGTCCAGGTAGCGCAGTGCGTCCAGGGCGCCGGCCAGGGTGGGCGGCGCCTCGTCGCGGAGACGGGCCAGGGCGCCCTGCAGGGCTTCGTCCTGGCCATCCAGGCCCACCAGGCCGCTGCCCAGGCGGATGAACTCACGCAGGGCCAGCAGGGCATCCACGGCGACGCCTTCCTGCTCGGGGGCGCAGAGGGCCAGGCCCGGCACCAGGAACAGCGCCGCCGGCACGATGCGCTGCAGCAGCGCCGGCAGTTGCGGTTGCTCCTCCAGCCCGAGCAGTTCGCGGCCGCGCCAGAGGTGCAGCAGGCGCTGGCCGCAGGCGACCACCGAGGCCAGTTCGGGGTCTTCGTCCAGGTGCTCGGCCAGGCGCTGGAACAGCCTCGGCAAATGCTCGCCCAAGCCGATCAGCCCGGCGCGGGCCACCAGCTGCGCCACGCGGCCGGCGCTGCGGCCCTGGCCCTGGCCGAGCAGCGCACGCTCCTCGTCCAGCAGGCGGCGCAGGGCGATGTCGCGCAGGTTGCTGCCTTGTTCGGCCCGTTCGATGAGGTTGGCTTCCACCAACGGCGACCAGGCGTATTCCCACTCCTCGAAGAGCAGGTCGAGCCCGCTGCCGTTGACGAAGTCCGGCCCGCCCTGGTGCCGGGCCAGGCCGCTGTCCAGGTAGGCCATGAGGTGCAGGAAGCGGCTGCGGGCGCGGTGGCGGGGCTTGCGGTAGAGGTCCAGGCGGGTACGCCGGGCCAGGCTGTCGCTGAGGTCCAGGCGGTGGGCGAGGGCCAGCCGCCGGGCTTCTTCCACCAGGGGCGGGGCCTGGGTCGAGGGCGGCACGTCGCCCAGGCGGTTGCCGCCCAGGTGGCGCTGCACGGCCCGCAGCAGGCCGTCCTGGCCTTCGTCCAGGCTGCCCTTGACGAAGCAGGCGTGCACCGCGTCGAGCAGGTCGTAGCGCCCCGGGCCGGGGTGCTGGCGCAGCCGGGCGAGGCCGGCGGCCTGTTCGGCGGCGTTGCTCACGCTGGCGAAGGTCAGGGCATCGGCCAGGCGCTGCTCGCGGGTTTCGGCGGCGATGCCGCTGAGCAGGCGGGTGGCGATGCGCTGGCGGGCGAGGGTGTCGTCCTCCTCGCCCAGCAGCGCGTCCCAGACCTGCTGGTAATAGGCCGGCGAGGGCATGCCGGAGGCATAGCCGTTGAGGGCGTCGAGGCGGTCGAAGCTGTAGCGGATCAGCCAGGCCTGGCTGTCCTCCGGGGCGGCGGGTCTGGCCGGTACCGGGGTGCCGGCGGCCAGGGCCTCCACCAGCGCCAGGGTGTGGAAGCCGCCGGTGACCACTACCAGTGGCCCGTCCACCCGGCCACGCCAGTCGCGGATGCAGCCGAGCATGTGGGCTTCGCGGGCCAGGGAACCCTCGGCGGCGAGCACGTCGTTCTCGTAGTCCAGGCGGGCCATGGCGCACCAGGCGAAGGCGTCGTCGAACAGCCGCTGCCAGTCGGCCAGCGCCGCGCGGGGGCGCAGTTCGAACAGGTGCTCCCAGAGTTCGTCGTGGTCCCGGCAGTGGGCCTCACGGGCCAGGGCGGCGAGGTAGCGGCTGTGGGCCAGGTAGCGCTCGGCCATGAGGCTGCGCTGCTGGTCGGCGGCCTGCTCCTCGTCGTGCTGGCGGGCCCAGGGCAGGTCGATGAAGGCCAGCTGCGCCCCCAGGCGCTGGCCGTCCTGCAGGGCCTGCCATTCCGGCGAGTAGTCGCAGAAGGGGAAGAAGGCCGAGCGCAGCGCCGGCTCGCCCTCGGCATCGGGCCGGCGGTGCTGGGAGAGGATCGCCAGGGGCGGCCGGCTGCGGGAGTCCAGCAGGTCGGTGATGAGCCGGTCGAAGTCCGCCGGCCCCTCGATCAGGATGGCCGCCGGCTGCAGGGCTTGGAGTTGCTGGCGCAGGGCGAAGGCGCAGGCCGGGCTGTGGTGGCGCACCGGCACCAGGTGAATGCCCGCCCGGGCCAGGGCCGCGCGCTCACGGGCGGCGGCCTGCAGCCGTTCGGGCAGGCGCGGGTCGCTGGCGAAGGCCTCTGCCATGGCTCAGTCCCAGAGGCCCTTGCTGGCGTCGAAGAAGCGCTTCCAGTGGTCGTCGCGGCGGGCGCGCTCGCGCACCACGCTGTCCAGGTAGTGGCGCAGGCGGCGGGCGTCGTCCTGGCTGTCCTTGAACACCACGCCGAGCAGCTGGCGCGCCAGCTCGGCGGCGGTCAGGCGGCCGTCGCCCAGGTAGCGGGCCTCCAGGGCGGCGGCGTAGGCGACGCTGACCGCTTCGGCGGTGGACATCACCGCTTCAGGGGCCTTGATCGCCGTGCCTTCGCGGGTGCTGCCCTGGCGCAGCTCCTGGAACACGGTGACCAGCAGGGTGATGACGTCCCGCTCGACGGCGACCTTGCCGGCCTGCTCGCCCAGTTCGCGCTGCAGCTGGCGCATCACCAGCTCCACTTCGAATTCGCTGTCGGCGATGGGGCGCACCGTCTCGAAGTTGAAGCGGCGCTTGAGGGCGGCGGACATCTCGTGCACGCCGCGGTCGCGCAGGTTGGCGGTGGCGATCAGGTTGAAGCCGGGGCGGGCCAGCAGGCGGCCGCCTTCGCCCAGCTCGGGGATCATCATCTGCTTCTCGGAGAGCAGGGAGACGAGCACGTCCTGGATCTCCGGCGGGCAACGGGTGATCTCCTCGAAGCGCACCAGCTTGCCGGCCTGCATGCCCTGGTGCAGCGGGGAGGGCACCAGGGCGCGCGGGGTCGGTCCCTCGGCCAGCAGCAGGGCGTAGTTCCAGGAGTACTTGATGTGGTCCTCGGTGGTGCCGGCGGTGCCCTGGATGGTGAGGGTGGAGTCACCGCTGATGGCGGCGGCCAGCAACTCGGAGAGCATCGACTTGGCGGTGCCCGGCTCGCCCACCAGCATCAGCCCCTGGCGGCCGAGCAGGGTGACGATGGCGCGGTCCACCAGGGCGTCGTCGCCGTAGAACTTGCGGCTGATGCCCAGGGCGTCGTCACCGAGGATGAAGCGGCGCACCGAACGCGGCGAGCGCAGCCAGCCCGGGGGCAGGTCGGCGCCGGCCTGCTGGTCGGCTTCGCTCAGGCGCGCCAGTTCGTCGGCATGCAGGTGTTCGGCGCTGTGGCGCAGGGCGGTGCTTACCATGGTGTCTTCTTCTTCCACTGGGGATCGAAGCCGACGCAGGCGTCGGCGGCGGCGCGGTAGTCGGCGTAGGTCTCGGCCAGCAGCACGGGCGGGATCTCCGCCAGGGGCAGGCTCTCGCCGGTGGACCAGCGCTGGGCCATGCGTTCGTAGCTGAGGTGGGTGAGCGCGGCGGGGACGTTCTCTTCGGGCAGGCAGTTACCGGTGAAGCCGATGCACACCCGCAGGCCCAGGCTGGAGAACTCCTTGAAGTAGTGGTCGAAGAAGCCCCCGTCCTCGGCGGCGGCGCGCTGGTAGCCGAGCTTGGTGAGGGTGCCGCGCAGGGTGAAGGTGTCGCTGAGCCAGCCGAGGCGGTCGGCGATGCGTTCGCCGCTGCCTTCGTCCTGCTCCGACGCTTCGCTGGCGGTGGGCTCGGGCAGCATGCGGCTCATCTGGGCGAACAGCGGCTTGACCTTGTAGTCCTTGAAGTGGGCGGTCCAGGCCTTGGCGGTGTCGGCATCCACCAGGGCGGCGTGGGCCAGGCGCACGCGGCGGGTTTCGTCCAGCTCGACCTCGTCGTCGTCGAGGTCGATCAGGCTGCCGTCCTCGGTGGGGCGGAACAGGCGCAGGGCGCCGTCCTCGGCCACTTCGGCCCAGACCAGGCGCTGCACCAGGTGGGTGACCACCGGGTGGCGCTGCAGGTACTCGCGCCACTCGCCGGCAGGCCACAGGCGCTCGGCGCACATGGCTTCGTAGAGGCGCTGGGTCTGCAGTTCGATGACCTGCTTGAGCTCCTTCTTGCTGGTGGAGAGCTGGGTCTTGGCTTCCTTGATCAGCGCCGGGTCGTCGCTCTTGCGTGGCTCGGGCAGGGCCTTGACCACCTTGTCGTCGGGGTTGCGCAGTTCCAGCTTGAGGGCACCGTCCAGGCGCGCGGTGAACAGCCGCTCGCCATATTGCAGGTTGAGCACGCCCTGTTCGTCGAAGCCGGCGCTGGGGATGGTGCGGTCGGCCAGTTCGTCGGCGCTCCAGCCGTTGCGCTGGGCGATCTGCTCCACCAGCACGCGGGCCAGGGCCTGGACCGAAGCGGTGCGGTGGCGGCGGGCGACGGCCAGCAGCAGCTGGATCACCAGCGGGTCGTTGCTGTTGGCGGCGGCGCTGAGCAGGGCCTCGACCTGGGCGCGGCGCTGGTAGTGGTCGCGCATGTAGGCCTGCAGCAGGCTGACCAGCTCGTGGCCGGCCATGGCCCAGGTAAGGGCGAGGATGCCCTTGTCGGCGATGGCGCTGCCCAGGTAGATGGACAGGTGCTCGCGCTTGAGGATCTCGAAGGCCTGCTCCTGGGTGATGTCGGCGTACTCGGGGGACCACTTGGCCCAGGCCTGGTAGCTCTGCATGCGCTGGGCGAGGTTGGCCTGGGCGTGGGCGATGGCCTCCTCCTGGCTCGGGTGGCGGGTGTCCTGGGCGATGAAGCCCAGCAGCAGGGCCTTGCCCAACGCTGCACGGCTGGCCGGGGCCAGCAGTTCCAGGTAGCGGTTGAGCAGGGCGTTGCCGGCCGGCTCCTTGAGCTTGCAGGCGAGCACCACCCACCAGCGCACGATCTCCGGCTCCACTGCGCTGCCGTCCAGCCACTGGCAGGCGGGCAGCCGGTCCAGGTCGAGCCAGGCCAGGCTGGCCGGGGCCTTGCCCTGCAGGCCCTTGCGCGCTTCGGCGAGCAGTACGGCGGGGGCGAGGTGGCCGCTGATGTCGTCGCCCAGGGCTTCCAGGGCGGTGAGCAGGGCGGCGCGCACGGTCTCGCGCTTCTCCTTGGCCAGGGCGGCCTTGAGCGCGGGGACGGCTTCGGGGCGGCCCAGGCGTTGCAGCCATTCGGCGGCGAGGGTGCGGATCTCCTGCTTGCTGGAGCCCAGGGCCTCGATGGCGCGCTCGGCGATGTCGGGCAGGGTTTCCAGCAGGCGCTGGGCTTCGCTGCGGTTGGTCTTGCTGGCGCCCAGGGCCAGTTCCAGCAGCACCGGGATCAGCCGTTTCGGCAGCACCGGGAAGCGCTCCAGCAGGCTGAGGGCGGTGGGCACGTCGAACTCGGTGCGGCCATGGTTGGGGCGCAGGCCGAAGGCCTCTTCGAGGAACTGCGGGTGCTCGGCGAAGAACGGCCAGACGCGGTCGGGGTCGAGCTGGGCCAGCGGCGAATTCCAGCCGAAGCACAGGCCGGCGGTCTCGCGCTCCGGCTCTTCGCTGCCGCAGCGGCGCAGGGCGTCGGCCAGGGTGCGCAGGTCGAGACGGCGCAGGGCGTCGCCCTTGAGCCACTGCATGAGCTGGTAGGCGTTGAAGTAGCGGCGGCGGGTCACCCGCAGGGCGTGCAGCAGGTTGACGTCGGCGCTGGCGGCCAGGCGGCCACGGTAGGCGAGCACGTCGTCGAGGCCGTCGGAGAGCTTGCGGCTCTTGCCGTTGAGGAAGTCGAGGGCGGCCTGCAGGTCCTTGTCGGTCAGGGCCTTGAGCTTCTTGTAGGCCTTCTGCTGCCAGTCCCACTTGCGCTTGTGTTCCAGGTTGCTGCGGATCTCTTCCTCGGCGGAGAGGCGGCTCTCCTCCAGCAGTTCGGTGAGGTTGCGGCGCAACAGGTCGAGGGTGGTGGCCCCCAGTTCCACGTCGGGGCAGCGCTCGTAGTCGCCGGCCTCCGGCAGCACCTGTTCCTCGGCGCTGGACTGGCTGTCCAGGCGGGCCATGGCGCTGGCCAGGGCCTGCTGCACGGGCTTGGAGGTTTCCTCGGCCAGGCGCGCCTGGAGAATCGCCCGCGCGCCCTCGCCGCTGCGGGCGAGGAGGTCGGCGGCCAGGGTGCGCTCGCTGCTGCTGCCGGTCGCCAGCAGGAGGCCGAGCTGTTCCAGCTTGACGTCCTGAGGCAGGGTCTCCACGTGCGGGCCGGCGGCGGCGCGCACGGTCTTGGCGCTGTTCACCGCGAGGCGCACGAGGATGTCGGCGTAGGCCGCGGCCAGGCGTGGGTGGGGGCCGATCAGGCCCACCAGGGACAGGTTGCCGCTGGCCGAGAGGCGGGCCGGCAGGGCGCGGGTGGCCTCGGGGTGCTGCAGCAGGTGGTCGGCCAGGTCGGGCAGGCGCAGCAGGGCGTTGAGGTCGCGCCAGTGGTAGTCGCCGAGGTCGCGGCGGTCCAGCACCAGCAGGAGGGCGTCGTCGCCGGGCAGGTCGTCCACTGCCAGCAGGCGCGTGAGCAGGTCGAGGGTCCAGTGCTGGCGCAGGTCGCTGCTGATCTTGCTGCCGAAGTCCTTGCGGGTGGTGTGCAGGGCGTCGACCACCAGGTAGATGAACCAGTCGGGCACCTGGGCGATACGGGTGAGGTTGACGCCCTGGCAGGCGGCGGCCAGCACCTTGCCGAAACGGGCCAGGGCGACGACATCGGGTTCGGCGCCGATCACGTAGAGGCGGGTGCGTGCATTGGTCGCGGCGTTGATGCGCTTCTTGTGCTTCTGGGCGTCGTTGCGCAGGTTGCCCGAGGGGTACCACCAGCCGAGGGTGGCGGGCTGGTCGAGGAGCACGGCGGCTTCTTCGCCATTGAGCCGGGACAGCTCGGCGAGGACCTGTTCCTCCCGCCCGCTGAGGACGAAGGCGGCGGCACGGGCGGCTAGGCCCGGCGCCAGGATGTCCAGCACCTCGAGGCTTTCGGCGACGTGCTTGGCGAAGGGGGTGGTGGGGGCGGTGATGCCGAGCTTTTCCAGCAGTGTCTGCAGCATGGGGAGGGCCTGTCCTTGGAATGCGAGGCGCCGATGTTAAAACATCGGGCCGGTCGCTCGCCTGCTCGCGCGCAGGGTTTGCTGGCTGGCGCAAGTTTTCCTCCCGACGGCCTGCCTTGAGGGCCTGTCGGGGCTGGTCTTAACTGCTGGAGCGTGCCCATCCATAACCACAAGAAGGGGTTGCCATGAACGAGCCTATCCAGCACCCGGGCGGGGACAGCCGCGCGGACGCCATCGCCATCTTCTGCCTGATCCTGATCGTCGTCTCCACGGCGGTGTTCTGGGTGAGCCACCAGTAGACGGGCCCAGCGAGGCGGCGGGGCAGGGCAGACGTGGCGCGGGTATACTGCGGCGCATTCGACGAACAGGTTCTCCTTGATGCCCTTCCTGCGT
Source organism: Pseudomonas sp. SLBN-26 (assembly GCF_006715895.1). Taxonomy (NCBI): domain Bacteria; kingdom Pseudomonadati; phylum Pseudomonadota; class Gammaproteobacteria; order Pseudomonadales; family Pseudomonadaceae; genus Pseudomonas; species Pseudomonas sp. SLBN-26. The sequence continues at coordinate 2,309,312 of NZ_VFOB01000001.1, read as the reverse complement.
TCCCTGGTCCTGTGCGTGGGCCTGCTCTGTTGTGGCCTGGCGCAGGCCGCCTCCGTCGTGTTCCTCAACCCCGGTCGTAGCGACGAGCCGTTCTGGCGAAGCTACGCCGATTTCATGCAGGCCGCCGCCGATGACCTGGGGATGGACCTGCGCATCGAGTTCGCCGAGCGCGACAACGCACGCATGCTGCGCCAGGCCCGGGCGATCCTGCAGGGGCCGGAAGCCCAGCGCCCCGACTACCTGGTGTTCGTCAACGAGCAATACGCCGCGCCGGAGATCCTCCGCCTGGGGCAGGGCAGCGGCGTTCGCCTGTTCACCGTCAACAGCACCCTCACCGATGAGCAGCGTGAGCTGACCGGTGGCCCGCGCGAGCGCTACAGCAACTGGATCGGCAGCCTGGTGCCCAATGACGAGGAGGCTGGCGCGCTGATGGCCGAGGAGCTGATCCGCCAGCAGCGCCGCCTGCAGCCCCAGGGAACCATCGAGATGCTGGCGTTCTCCGGGGTGAAGCAGACGCCTGCTGCGCGCTTTCGCGAGGCCGGGCTGCGCCGGGTACTGGCCGCCAACCCGGATGTGCGACTGCGCCAGCTGGTGTACGCGGAGTGGGACCGGGGCCGCGCCTTCGAGCAGGCCAGCCAGCTGCTGCCGCGTTATCCGCGGGTCAGCCTGATCTGGGCCGCCAACGATGAGATGGCCTTTGGCGCCATGCGTGCCGCCGATGCGCTGGGCCCGCTGGTGCGTGGGCGCCTGCATGTTTCCGCGTTGAACAATTCGCCGGAGGTGCTGCAGGCGCGCATCGACGGGCGCGTGGACGTGCTGGTGGGTGGGCACTTCACCCTGGGGGGCTGGGCGCTGGTGATGCTGGCGGATTACGACGCCGGGCTGGATTTCGCCCGCTACGGTGGCCTCGACCAGCATGCCCGGCTGTTCACCCGGCTGGATGTGCAGCAGGCGCGCCGGCTGCTGGCGCACATCCGCCAGCCGGGCTACGGGGTTCGCTTCCGCGATTTCGGCGCTCGGGGCAATTCCGGGTTCTCCGGCTACCGCTTCTCCCTGGCACCGCTGCTGGACTGAGGCGGCTACAGGCCGGCCAGGTGCAGCACCAGCTTCACCACGCCGAACAGCATCAGCGCGAACACCAGGGTGAACAGCACGCCCAGCAGGATGAAGTGGCTGGGCTTGCCCCGGCTGAAATCACGGGCGCGGTTCTTGCCGCTCTGCACCCCGAACGCCGCAGCGGCGACGCTGTGGAGCATTTCGCGAAAGGTCAGTGGGCGGTCTTGCTGTGGGTCGTCCATGGGGCACCTCCTGCTGCAAGCGTAGGTGCTTTCCATGGAATTGCCGGGTCAGGAGGCGGGGGAATGCAGCCGGCGGGTGTTGACCCGCTCTACGGCGCGGGCGCGCAGTTGGCCGCAGCCACCTTCCACGTCCTGGCCGGCGGAGTTGCGCACCTTGGTCAGCACGCCGTTGCGGTGCAGGTAGTGCACCAGCTCGACGATGCGCTCGCCGCTGGGGCGGCTGTAGTCGTCGACTTCCAGGCTGTTGTAGGGGATCAGGTTCATCACCGCGTACTTGCCCTTGAGCAGGCGCAGGATGCCTTCGGCCTCTTCGAGGCTGTCGTTGATGCCTTGGAGCAGGGTCCACTGGTACTGGATGGGGTAGCCGACCTGGCGGGCGTAGGTCTCACCCAGTTCCACCAGCTCGTCCGGGGTGATGCGCGGGGCCTTCGGCAGCAGTTGCTCGCGGACCTCGGCCTTGCTGCTGTGCAGTGACAAGGCGAGGGCAGGCTTGACCCGGAGGTGCGGCAGGCGCTCGAACACGCGGGGATCACCGACGGTGGAGAACACCAGGTTCTTGTGGCCGATGTCGCCGAGGGTGCCGAGCAGGTCGATGGCTTCCAGTACGTTGTCCAGGTTGTGGGCGGGCTCGCCCATGCCCATGAACACCACCTTCCTGACCTTGCGGTAGCGCCGCGCGAGCACCACCTGGGCGACGATCTCCAGGCTGGAGACCTGGCGCAGCAAGCCGCTCTTGCCGGTCATGCAGAACACGCAGCCGACAGCGCACCCCACCTGGCTGGAGACGCACAGGCCGTCGCGCGGGAGCAGCACGCTTTCCACCATCTGCCCGTCGCCCAGGCCTACCAGCAGGCGGGCCGAGCCGTCGCCACCGGGGTGTTCGGAGCGCAGGCGCACCAGGCCGTCGAGGGTTTCGGTGAGGGCAGGCAGGGCTTCGCGCACCCGCAGCGGCAGGAAGTCGTCGGCCTGCTGGCGTGGGCGGCCGCTGTCCAGGGGTTTGCCCTGCAGCCAGGCACGCAGCATCCGATCCCGGTGGATGGGCTTGGCGCCAAGGGCGGCGAGCTGTTGGTCGAGGTCGTGGATACGCATGGGGCGCGCATCCTACCACCGGCTTGGGCGCTTAAGTAGGGGCGCCGGGGGCTTCAGCGCTCGGCGGCGATGTCGTGGGGCAGCAGGGCGACATCCACCACCAGGTCCACCGGCACCGAGACCACGGTGGCGACCGGGCAGATCAGCGACATCCAGCAGACGGTGCTCATGGGGAAGGAGCCTTCGTCCAGGTTGCCGGTGAGCAACTGCACGTCGCCCTGGGTGCTGCGGAAGTAGTCGGCATCCACCAGGTGGACGTCCTGGCTGCGGGCGAGGATGGAGCCACATCCGCCGAGCAGGGCGGCGATCAGGGCGAGGCCTGCAAGGCGGCCTGTGGGGAAGGGCATGGTTGGGTCTCGGCTGCGAAGAAAGCGGGAGCCTAGCAGCTCCCGCTTCGCTTCGGTGGGCACCGTTCGCAGTCTCAGCGACCGCGGCTCAGCTCGGCCAGGCGGCTGGCGGCGTCCTGCACGGAGTGGCCGAGGGCGTCGAGGTCCACGGCGTCGCGGGCGTTCTCTTCGCTGGCGGAGTGGATGCGCACGGCCAGTTCGTTGATCTCCTGGGTGACGTGGCTCTGCTGCTGGGCGGCGACGGCGATCTGCTGGGCGCGCTGGGAGATGTCGTCGAAGCTCTGCACCGTGGCCGACAGGCTGCTGGCGGCGCCTTCGGCTTCCTCCACGGCGTGGCGGGTGCGCGCCTCGCCGGCCTGCATGGCCTGCACCGCCTGGCGCGAGGCCTGCTGGAGGTTGGCGATCATGCCGCTGATCTCGTTGGCCGAGCTCTGGGTCTTGCCGGCCAGGGAGCGCACCTCGTCGGCCACCACGGCGAAGCCCCGGCCCTGTTCGCCGGCCCGGGCTGCCTCGATGGCGGCGTTGAGGGCCAGCAGGTTGGTCTGCTCGGAGATGGCCTTGATCACATCCAGCACGGCGCCGACCTGCTGGCTGTCCTGCTCCAGCTGGGTGATCACGGCGGCGGCGCTGGCCATCTCGCCGGCCAGGGCCTGGATAGCGCGGCTGTTGGCGGCCACCTTGTCCTGGCCCTGGCGCACCACGCTCTGGGAGCGCTGGGCGGTGTCGGCGCAGTCGTTGGTGTTCTGTGCCACTTCCTGGGCGCTGGAGGACATCTGGGTGATGGCGGTGGCCAGTTGGGTGTTCTCCTGGCGCTGCTGCTCGGCCCGTTGCAGCAGGGCGCTGCTCAGGCGGCCGAGGCTGCCGGCTTCGTCACGCAGGCGCTGGGACTCGCTGGCGATGCTCTGCAGCATGCCCTGCAGGCGCCCGGCGTACTGGTTGACCGCCTGGCGCAGCTGGCCGATCTCGTCGTCGCGCAGCACGCTGAGGGCGCCGCCCTGGCCGGACTGGCCATTGCCGAGGGCTTGGATCTGCGCGGTGGTCTCGCCGATCTGCTCCAGCAGCTTGCGCCCGGCCAGCCAGACGAACAGCAGCAGCAGGCCCAGCACCGGCAGCAGGAAGGCCAGCAGCTCATAGGTCAGTGCGCGGGCCAGGCCTGTGACGCGGGCCTGGGGGGTGACCAGCCCGACCACCCAGCCGGTTTGCGGCATGCGGAACAGGTTGGCCTGGACGGGGGTGTCGAGTACGGCGTCGGCGTCCAGCTGCACGCTGGAGTGGCCGTCGGTGGCGGCCTTGCGGCGGGCCTCCTGCAAGGGCGCGAGCCAGGCCTCGCGGCTGGCCAGGTCGTCGAACTTCTGCATGGTCACGTCCTGGCCGAGGGGGAAGAACAGGACGTTGCCGGCCTGGTCCAGGGCGAAGGCGTAGCCGCCGGTAACCGTGCCCTGTTCCTTGAGGAAACGGGCCAGGTCGTCCAGGCGCAGGTCGATGGTGCTGACGCCGGCGAAGCGGCCCTGCAATTGGTAGGGCACGCTGCAGGTGACCATGGGCACCTTGCTGACCGGGTCCTGGTAGGCCTCTGACCAGACGCAGGCATTGCCGGCGGCGCTGCGGGCGCCGGTGTACCAGGCGTCGTTGTGGTAGCCGGGGCCGTCGGGCTTGTTGTAGTCGTCGGAGTAATCCAGGGCGCCGCTGGCGTTGCGCGCCCAGAAGAAGCTGCGGCGCTCGGTGCCGCTGGTGAAGGCATTGGGTTCCGGCCAGATGCCGCCGCCGGCGATGGCGGCGTCGCCGCTGTTGTCGATCAGCGGTGGGTAGGTGGTGCGGTAGAGCGCCTCGTCATGGGGCAGGGTCTGGGCCAGGTGGGCCATGCTCACCGCCAGCCCCTGGATGCCGGTGAGCTGCAGGCCGAGCTGGCGCACGATGGCGCTCCCGGTCTGTTCGATCAGGGCGTTGCTCTCGGCGACGACGCGGGGCTGGCCACGCAACACCATCACGGCGAATACCGCGAGGGCGGTCAGCAGCAGCAGGAGGATGGCGCCCAGGGTCAGGCGGGTGGAAATACGATCAGGCAGCAGCGACATGCAGGTACTCCTCGTTTCCCGGTCTCGAAGGGGAGCCATGGGGCTCCCGGGCCGCACAGATCAGCATGCAAGCGCAATGCCTGGCCAGCGGGCCCGCCTGTTTTGGCTATCGGCGTTTTCGGAAACTGCTCCAGCCCGAAGGGACGGACGGTCGCGAGGGGGCGAGGCAGGAGGGAAGGAGAGAGGAGGGGGAATGAAGACAGGGCGCCCATGGGCGCCCTGTCGATGGCTCAGTTGTCGTAGCCCAGGTTGGGCGCCAGCCAGCGCTCGCTGACCGTCTGCTCCTGGCCCTTGCGCTTGCTGTATTGCTCGATCTGGTCGCGCTCGACCTTGCCAACGGCGAAGTACTGCGCCTCGGGGTGGGCGAAGTACCAGCCGGACACGGCGGCAGCCGGGAACATGGCGAAGTGCTCGGTGAGGAACACGCCGCTCTGGCCGGGCTTGCCGAAGTCGGCGGTCGGGTCCAGCAGGCGGAACAGGGTGGCTTTCTCGGTGTGATCCGGGCAGGCCGGGTAGCCGGGGGCGGGGCGGATACCCTTGTACTGCTCCTTGATCAGGGCTTCGTTGTCCAGCTGCTCATCGGCTGCGTAGCCCCAGTACTCCTTGCGCACGCGCTCGTGCAGCCATTCGGCGCAGGCTTCGGCCAGGCGGTCGGCCAGGGCCTTGACCATGATGGCGCTGTAGTCGTCGCCCTTGGCTTCGTACTGCTTGGCCAGCTCCTCGGCGCCGATGCCGGCGGTGGTGATGAAGCCGCCGACGTAGTCGGTGACGCCGCTTTCCTTCGGTGCGACGAAGTCGGCCAGGCTGAGGTTCGGCTTGCCATCGGGCTTGATGGTCTGCTGGCGCAGGTGGTGCAGGACGGCCAGCGGTTTGCCCTGCTCGTCGCGCACTTCGATGTCGTCGTGGTTGACCTGGCTGGCGGGCCAGAAGCCGAACACCGCGCGGGCCTTGATCAGTTTCTGCTCGATGAGCGACTTCAGCATGGCCTGGGCGTCGGCGAACAGTGCGGTCGCGGCTTCGCCCACCACTTCGTCGGTGAGGATGCGCGGGTACTTGCCGGCCAGGTCCCAGGAGATGAAGAAGGGCGTCCAGTCGATGTACTCGGCGAGCACCGCCAGGTCGATGTCTTCCAGCACGCGCACGCCGGTGAAGCTGGGCTTGGGCGCGCGGTAGCCGGTCCAGTCGAAGGCCGGTTTGTTGGCGATGGCGTCGGCATAGGCCAGGCGCTCGGTGCGGGCGGCGCGGTTGGCGGTGCGTTCGCGGACTTCGGCGTAGTCGACGCGGGTCTTCTCGACGAACTCGGGCTTGAGCTCCTTGGACAGCAGGCTGGTGGCCACGCCCACGGCGCGGGAGGCGTCGGTGACGTAGACCACGGCGTCGTTGCTGTACTGCGGCTCGATCTTCACCGCCGTGTGGGCCTTGGAGGTGGTGGCGCCGCCGATCATCAGCGGCAGCTGGAAGCCCTGGCGCTGCATCTCGCGGGCGACGTGGACCATCTCGTCCAGGGAGGGGGTGATCAGCCCGGAGAGGCCGATGATGTCGCACTTCTCCTCGCGGGCGACCTGGAGGATCTTCTCCGCCGGCACCATCACGCCGAGGTCGACGATGTCGTAGCCGTTGCAGCCAAGCACCACGCCGACGATGTTCTTGCCGATGTCGTGGACGTCGCCCTTGACCGTGGCCATGAGGATCTTGCCCTTGGCCTCGGGCTTGTCGCCCTTCTCTTCTTCGATGAAGGGGATCAGGTGGGCCACGGCCTGCTTCATCACGCGGGCGGACTTGACCACCTGGGGCAGGAACATCTTGCCGGCGCCGAACAGGTCGCCGACCACGTTCATGCCGGCCATCAGCGGGCCTTCGATGACTTCGATGGGGCGCGCGCACTGCTGGCGGCACTCCTCGGTGTCTTCGACGATGAAGGCGGTGATGCCCTTGACCAGGGCGTGCTCCAGGCGCTTGGTCACCGGGTAGCTGCGCCATTCCTCATCTTCAGCTTCCTTGACGGCGCCGCCGCCCCGGTAGTTTTCGGCGATGGCCAGCAGCGCCTCGGTGCTGCCTTCGTGGCGGTTGAGCACCACGTCCTCGACCTTCTCGCGCAGCTCGGCGGGGATCTCGTCGTAGATCTCCAGCTGGCCGGCGTTGACGATGCCCATGGTCAGGCCGTTGCGGATGGCGTGGTAGAGGAAGACCGAGTGGATTGCCTCGCGCACCGGGTTGTTGCCGCGGAACGAGAACGAGACGTTGGAGACGCCGCCGGAGGAGAGCGCATGGGGCAGCTCGTCGCGGATGTAGGCGCAGGCCTCGATGAAGTCGACGGCGTAGTTGTTGTGCTCTTCGATGCCGGTGGCGACGGCGAAGATGTTCGGGTCGAAGATGATGTCTTCCGGCGGGAAGCCCACCTCATTGACCAGGATGTCGTAGCTGCGCTTGCAGATTTCCTTCTTGCGCGCGGCGGTGTCGGCCTGGCCGACCTCGTCGAAGGCCATCACCACCACGGCGGCACCGTAGCGCTTGCACAGGCGGGCGTGGTGCTTGAACTGCTCGACGCCTTCCTTCATGGAGATGGAGTTGACGATGCCCTTGCCCTGGATGCACTTGAGGCCGGCTTCGATCACCTCCCACTTGGAGGAGTCGATCATGATCGGCACGCGGGAGATGTCGGGTTCGCCGGCGATCAGGTTGAGGAAGGTGACCATGGCCGCCTTCGAGTCGAGCATGCCCTCGTCCATGTTGATGTCGATCACCTGGGCGCCGGCTTCCACCTGCTGCAGGGCGACTTCGAGGGCTTCGGTGTAGTTCTCCTCGCGGATCAGGCGGGCGAACTTGGCGCTGCCAGTGATGTTGGTGCGCTCGCCGACGTTCACGAACAGCGAGTTGCGATCGATGGTGAAGGGCTCCAGGCCCGACAGGCGGCAGGCCTTGGTAATGTCCGGCAGGGCGCGGGGCTTGTGCTTGGCCACGGCCTCGGCGATGGCCTGGATGTGCGGCGGGGTGGTGCCGCAGCAGCCGCCGACGATGTTCAGCAGGCCACTGGCGGCGAACTCTTCCACCACGGCGGCCATTTCCGCCGGGGTCTCGTCGTATTCGCCGAAGGCGTTGGGCAGGCCGGCGTTGGGGTGGGCGGAGACGTGGGTCTCGGCCTTGGCCGCCAGCTCCGCCAGGTAGGGGCGCAGCTCCTTGGCGCCGAGGGCGCAGTTCAGGCCCACGGAGATCGGCCTGGCGTGGCGCACCGAGTTCCAGAACGCTTCGGTGGTCTGCCCGGAGAGGGTGCGGCCGGAGGCGTCGGTGATGGTGCCGGAGATCATGATCGGCAGTTCGACGCCGTCTTCCTCGAACACCTGCTGCACGGCGAAGATCGCCGCCTTGGCGTTGAGGGTGTCGAAGATGGTCTCGATCAGGATCAGGTCGGCGCCGCCTTCGATCAGGCCACGGGTCGCCTCGGTGTAGTTCTCCACCAGTTCGTCGAAGGTGACGTTGCGGTAGCCGGGGTTGTTCACGTCCGGGGAGATGGAGCAGGTGCGGCTGGTGGGGCCGAGGACGCCGGCGACGAAGCGCGGGCGGTCCGGGGTTTCCAGGGTCTTGGCATCGGCCACCTGGCGGGCCACGCGGGCGCCGGCGACGTTCAGTTCGTACACCAGCGCTTCCATGCCGTAGTCGGCCTGGGACACGCGGGTGGCGTTGAAGGTGTTGGTCTCGAGGATGTCGGCGCCGGCATCCAGGTAGGCGCGCTCGATCTCGGCGATCACCTGCGGCTGGCTCAGCAGCAGCAGGTCGTTGTTGCCCTTCACGTCGCTGGGCCAGTCGGCGAAGCGCGCGCCGCGGTAGTCCTCCTCCTGCAGCTTGTAGCTCTGGATCATGGTGCCCATGCCGCCATCGAGGATCAGGATGCGTTCCTTGAGGGCTTGCTGGAGGGCGTTGAGGCGTGCGCCACGATCGGTGAGCGTGCTGGACATGAGGGACCTGTCTGGCTGGGCGGAAAAAGGGCGCCGATCATAGCAAAGATGAGGGGTTTACGGCCTGCGCTGCCTGGAACATGAATGTGGTTCATGTTGGCGGTGGGGTGTAGGCCTCTGGTAGGCCGGGCGCGCGGGATTCAGCGGGGGACGGCCGGAAACGGCCCGGAAGGCAGGCGCCGTGGATGAGGGGGGATCATCCACGGCGTGGCGGGCTTACTTGGCGCAGCTGACGGTTTCGTACACGAAGTACTTCACCAGGTCGCGGTCGGTTCGGTTCCACACCTCGCCGACCGAACGCACGCCCTGGCTCTGGCCCACCGGGCCGGCGATGCTGCCGCACCAGCAGCGCGGGTAGGTGCCGCGGTACAGGGTGCCGCCGATGACCACGGCGACGTGGCCGTTGTTGCGCGCGGGGTTGTGGTCGCTGCCTTTCAGGCCGGCGATCACGAACCAGCCCTGGGAGGCCTTCTGCGCCGCTTCCGCGCCGCTCTTCAGTTCCTTCCAGCCGCCGGCCTGGGGCAGGCCGGACATGATGGCGTCGGCATTGCCGGCGGGGATCGGCACGTTGAGGGCGGCGGCAACCGATTGGAGGAAGCCGGAGCAGTTGTTCTTGTTCTTGGTGCCGGCGATGAAGCTTTCATCCCAGGCGGCCGTGCAGGCGTTGACGATGCAGGTATCGAGGCTCATTGACGTTCCCTATCAGGGTTTGCAGAACGGTTGGACGGGTTGGCGCGCCTGTTTCTTGCAGCTGCCGAGCGAGTCGCCGTCGCACTGGCTGCCCAGCACCAGCTGCTCGCCCACCACGGCGGCGCGCTTGCCGGAGACGTCCAGGCGGTGGATGGCCTTGCAGGTGGCGGTGTCGTAGGCCACCAGTTCGCTGTTGGAGCCGCTGTACTCGAAAGTCACCAGGCGCTTCTCGTCACGGCTCAGGTACAGGGGTTCACGGGCCCAGATGCCACCGTCCTCGATGTTGCAGCCCTTGCCGCTGGCGGTGTCGCGCAGCACCACGGGGGGCTCGGGGAAGGCATCCGGCTCTTTGATCTCGGGGTTCTCGTTGGTGAAGCTGACCTCCAGGTGCTGGCCCTTGCCGACGAAGACGTTCGGCGCTGCGGCGCTGGCACTGAGGGGGAGCGGTGCGAAACCACAATCGGCGGCCTGGGTGCAGGCACAGAGGAACAGGGCGGCAAGGCCACCGGCGAGGGCTTTCATGACGATCTCCTGTGGAGCATGCGATGGGGTGGCGACCCTCGGGGGGCGGCCGGGTGGCGAACGGGCGTGGTGCCCGTCGACGTCCCTGTGGCTGCGCCGACTGTCCCTGATGGTCCGGCGTGGCGCGAAGGATACGCCTGACGCCGTGTACGGAAAATGACGCGGTTCACGGATGCGGCGGCCTGCAGGGTGCCGCTTGACGGCGTGTCAACCGGCGCCATGCGGGCCTGACAACTCCGGGACTGCCTCGCTCCGCTTGGCGCGGAATACTGGGTCCGTCTTTCCATCAATCCAGGGAAACGGGAGCCTCCATGAGCCTGCGCAACGAACTGATCCGCCAACTGCTGGTTATCGTCAACGCTGACTTCGACTACGACTCGGACCGCATGCCGGCCCGCCGCCTGCACGAAGCCGAACTGGTCGGCCTGGAGTCCAGGGACCTGCCCCATTCGCTCCGATCCTGGTGTGGTGTGGATTTTGCCGGCCTGGCCTGCAAGGGACGGGATGCCACACTCAGTTCCTGCCGCCTGGCTCGTGCCGATGACGCCCAGGTGTCGATGCTGGTGGACTTCTACCAACGGGCCTACCTCAGCAGTCCCACCGCTGCGGAGGCTGCCAGTTACCAGGGCACGCCCATCGTGCGAATGATCGAGGAGCGGGCGACCCAGGATCTGGAACTGATCGCCGCACTGGCCGATGGTGGCGAAGTCGTCCTTGCCAACCCGACCTTCGAGGGCACCGAGTACTTCGGCCTGGCCGGCCACCCGGCGCTGGCCAAGCTGGTCTGGAACAACCTGGTGGGGACCTACACCAGCCTGGGCATGGGCTACATCAATCCGCCGCTGACGGACGAGGAGCGCCTGGCGTCCTCGATTATCGACATGGATCACGAAAGCCTTTTCCTGCTCTTCACAAAGCGGGCGCTGGTACTGCAGATTGATGCTGGCACCTCGCTATTGCTTCACGCACTGGACGACAAGGTGCTGCAGGATGTGCGGGACATCCTGCCCGAGGCCCTGGGCCTCTGTGTCTTTCCTCTGCAATGACCCCCTCAGGTGGCCACGGGGCCGCCGACTCGAACAAGGACGCCAACGGATGGAACACGCAAGAAAAGTGATGGAGATGGCTGGATTCTTCGCCGGTCATGCAGTGCAGAGCGTTTCGGACGGGGAGATGCTCATTCCCATCGTCGGTTACCTCGGGGTGGACCAGAGCTCGCGGATGGTGCGCCTGGCCATGGGCAGTTCGGCAGAAGCCATGCAGGCCGGCGAGGCCCGTATCAGCGAACTGGACGGCGACACCCTGGGCGCGGTGTTCATCCGCGACGGCATGGTGACCCTGCCCACGGGCAAGACCGATTGCCTGATCGCCGATGTGCGCTTCGCCTCCGACCGTGGGCGGCGCTTCCAGTGGTTGCTGCCTTACCGCAATGCCAGCCACGCCTCGGGCTTCGCCGTGCACAAACCCGAGGTCCTGGAGGAGGCGGGCTTTTCCGCAGATGAGATCAAGACACTGGGCCAGGTGTTCTTCAGCGGCATGGAGCGTCACGAACAGGGCTGGACGCTGTGGAATGCCCACTACGTCGAACAGGCTGGCGAGAGCTCCGGGTCTGCGGGGCAGGAAAATACCGACTTCAGTGCCGAGGAATTCCATGCCCTGCGCCGTTCACCGGTGCTGGTGTTCCTGCTGGTGGCGGCCTCCGACGGCAAGTTCGACAAGAAGGAGGTGGAGGCCTTCATGAAGCAACTGGTGACCCTGGCCGGTTCGGGCAGCCCGCTGTTCTCGCGGGTGGCTACCAACGTCGTCGGCAACGCCCCAGCCCTGTTGCAGGAACTGGTGAGCACACCGATGGACTACTCGGCGGAGCTGGTGCGCGTCCGCGAGATTCTCCAGGCTCGCGTAGCGGCCGACGACGCGCGGATCTACTGCGAAACCCTGGTGGCGCTGGGCAAGGCCGTGGCCGCGTCGGCCGGTGGCTTCCTCGGTTTCGGCAGCAAGATCAGCAAGCAGGAAAAGGCGGCTCTCGAGCACATCGCCCTCAACCTGGGTGTCAGCTACAGCTGAGCCTGAGCGCAGGGGGCGGCTCCTGCCCCCTGCCGTTCCTCTGGATTTCTCTGGCCCGCCGTTTGGCGGGCCTTTTCCTGCTCCGCCCTGTGGGGCGTTTCACCTGGATTGTCCGATGCAGAACCCGTTGTTCTCACAGTTGCTCACCCTCTACATGCGGCGCATCCGCGCCAGCGCGGCCGGTGTCGCCACCGAAATCGGCCTCAGCCGCGAGGCGGTCAACAACTGGCGCAACGGGTTGTCCCTGCCCAACCCGAAGTTCCGTGATCGCCTGCTGGCGTGTGCGCGCTACCTGCGCCTGACCGAGGCCGAGACCAACCGCCTGTTCGAGGCGGCGGGTTTCGAGCAGGAGTTTCCCCTGCAGCAGGAGGCATCGGGGGGCGGTCCCTTCGCCGGTTTCATCGAGGGGCTTTTCGAGCGGCTGGGGCGGTTGGCGCCGTTCCCCATCCTCATGCTCCTGTCCCAGGCCCACTGGGGGCAGCCGCCGTTCCGCCAGGCCCTGCTGGCGCGGGCGCGGGCCCTGTACGGCGAGGCTTCGGTGTTGCACGTGCAGCCGCCATTCAGCACCAGCACCGCCAGCGCCGACTATTTCGCAGCCATCGGCCGGCAGTGCGGGTTTGCCGATGTGGGTTCCGACTATGAATTCGAGGCCGCGCTGGAGCGCCGCCTGCTCGATGGCGAGCGGCTGTTCTGCCTGGTCAGCCGTTTCGAGCAGGGCACCGAGACCCAGCGCGAGACCCTCGCTGGCATCCTGCGCAGCCTCAGCGAGATGCATGGCGGCCAGTTGCACCTGCTGCTCTGCGGTGGCGAGGCCCTGGCGGACCTGAAGTACCGCAGCGGCGACCTGTCGTTGCTCAACATCGCCCAGGTGGTGCACTGGCCGGAGCTGGGCCACGGCGACCTGGATGCGCTGGCGCGGCAGCGTTGGCCGGGCCGCGCCTTCGCTCCGGCGGCGCTGGGCGTGCTGCTGCAGGTGACGGGCGGGCACCCGGCCCTGGTGGAGGAGGGGCTGCAGGCACTGGTCGACCAGGCGCTGGAGCCCTCGCCTGAATCCCTGCACCGGCAACTTCTGGGTAGCGAGCGGCTCTGGCAGGCCTTTGTACCGCTGGTGGAGGACGCTGTGGCGAGGACCCGCATGCAGGAGCGCTTGCAGGCCGATGACCTGGGGCGGGCCCATCCTTACCTGGCGGATGCCGAGTTGCGGCGGCTGTTCTGGAGCAACCTGATCACGGCCCGGGAGACCGAGGCGGGGGCTCGCCTGTGCTGGCGCTCCAGCGTGATTCGCGAGGCCGGGCTGAAGGTGATCGACGCATGTTCCGGTCGCTGATCCGGCGCCCGGGCGCTGCCCGGTTGCTGCTGGTGGCCTTCGTCGCGCTGTTCGTGGGCAGCCTGGTGCTGACGCCTCACCTCAACCCGTTCAGCCGGGGCCGTGTGCTGGCGATCACTGCCATGGACCGGGTCTGGGGCGATGTGATGGATGTGCGCCGCAAGCTGATGGATGTCCAGCAGATCGAAGGGGACTGGCCGGCGGACATCACGCCCTACCTGCCCCCGGCGGATCGCAGCAGCGTGCGCATCGAGTCGCCTGCGCCCTATCGCCTGGTGGTGAAGGTGGTGGACCAGGACGAGATGGGCTCCCTGGCGGGCACGCAGATGATCCTCGACTTCGACCGGCAACTGAACATGTCCAGTTGCCGACCGGGCAGCCCGCCATTCCCCCAGGGCTATCTGCCCCTGAACTGCCAGGAGGCGGACAAGGCTCGCGTCCCCATCATCGATACCCTGCATGCGGTGGTGATCGCCTGCGGTGTGCTGTTCGCTATTGCGACGCTGTTGTTGCTGCTCCGCCACCCGCTGTTGATGCCGGTGCAGATGCGGCCGTCCCGCCTGCTGCGTTTGCCGGTGGGGCAACTGGTTCGGCTGGATCGCCTGCTGGGCCTGCTGGGGCGCCGTGAGTCGACGTTGATGGCGGCCGGAACCAATGTCGGGCGCTGGCGCCAGGCCCTGACCTTTGCCCGGGGCACGGCCTCGCAGCGCCTGGGTGCCCTGGCCTTGCGCCTTGGGGCGGAGTACCGGCCGAGCAGCGGCTGGAGCCTCCCGGGGGTGATGGGGGAGTGGTTGTTCAAGGGCGAGTTGCCGGTGTCCATGGACCGCTGCCTGGTCTATCTGCCGGAGCCTGGGCTGGCCGACGAGTTGCTGCTGCAGCACCTGCGCGCCCAGCAGACCGGGCTCGACGTGATGCTGGTGGTGCGCGAGGAGGCGGGCGAGGCCCTGCGGGACCATTGTGCCGATCCCGCCAACCTGCTGGTGCTGGTGGACGAGGCGGCCCAGACCGAGCTGTTGCTGGCGACGCGGCCCATCGAGGTGCTGCTGCGCCTGCTGGCGGCCCAGCTGCGGGTGACGCGCATCTCGCCCTACCAGACCCGTGGAGGCGTGGTGCGCCCGGGCTCGTTCTTCGGTCGGGCGCAGATGCTGGCCCGCGTGCTGAACCGGGAGCCGGCCAATTACCTGGTGGTGGGCGGCCGGCAACTGGGCAAGAGCAGCCTGCTGAAGGCCGTGCAGCGCCGCTTGCAGGACCATCCTCACCTGGCCTGCCACTACGTTTCACTGCGTGATCACCGCCTGGCGCCGCGCTTGGCGTTGCAGTTCGGCTTGCCTGCCGAAACGGCGCTGGAGCAGGTGGTGGAGCACCTGGCTGCGCAGTGCGTGGGCAAGCGGCTGTTCCTGCTGATCGACGAGGCGGACCTGTTCTTCCGGGACGAGGCCCAGCACGGGTATGGGCAGCTTTCCACCCTGCGGGCGCTGAGCGAGGAGGGGCGCTGCTGGTTCATGCTCGCCGGCTTCTGGGACCTCTACGCCACGGCCGTGCTGGACTACCAGTCGCCCCTGCGCAACTTCGGCGAGGTGCTGACGGTGGGCGCGCTGGAAGTGGAGGCGTGCCGGGAACTGGCTCGGGTGCCGCTGGAGCTGCTACGGCTGGGGTTTGCCAACGATTCGCTCATCGAGGACCTGGTGGAGGCCAGTGGGCGCCGGGCCAACCTGGTGGCGATTCTCTGCCAGGAATGCCTGGAAGGCTTGCAGCCGGGTGAGCGGGCCATCGAACGCCGGCACCTGCAGGCGGCGATCTCTTCCCAGGCCGTGCGCGACGCCTTGGCCGGCTGGGGTCGGCTCAGCCACGACGAGCGTGCCTGCCGGCTGGACCGGATCCTGGTCTACCAGGTTGCCTGCAACGGTGCGGTTCGCCTGGCGGACCTGGTGGAACGCTTCCGTGGGCGCGGTGTTCGGGTCGAGGCGGACGAGTTGCAGCGTTCGCTTTCGCGCCTGTTGCTGGCCTATGTGCTGCAGCGGGAGGCAGGGGCTTATGGTTTCGCTGTTCCGCTCCTGGCTCATCAGTTCGATGTGGCGGAAACCCGTGTGCTGCTGGAGCAGGAGTTCGAGGCATTGGCGCTGCAAGCCGTCTGACCGGGCCTTTGTCACTGCGCGACGGAGGCGGGGCCGGTAGAATCCCTGCTTTCCGTTTCGCTTCGTTCAAGGATGATGTCATGCGCCATCGCCTGTTGTCGTTCGTGTTCCTGCTCTGCGCAGGCTCTGGGGTGCAGGCTGCATCGGTGTCCTACACCCGTGATGTGCAGCCGATCTTCGAAAAGAAGTGCGTGGCCTGCCATGCCTGCTATGACTCGCCCTGCCAGTTGAACCTGGGCAGTGCCGAGGGTGCCGCCCGTGGGGCCACCAAGCAGCCGGTCTATGACGGCACGCGGACCCAGGCCCAGGCCACCACGCGGCTCTACTTCGATGCCCACAGCGAGGCGGCCTGGCGGCAGAAGGATTTCTATTCGGTGCTCAACGGCCAGGGACCCCAGGCTGCCCTGATGGCGCGCATGCTGGAGCTGGGCCACAGCAACCCGCCGACGCCCAATGCGAAGCTGCCGGAGGACCTGGACATCGGCATCAACCGGCAGAACCAGTGCCCGACGCCTGCTGAGTTCGATGACTATGCGCGGCGTTACGCCCATGCCGGCATGCCCTTCGCGGTGACCGGGCTGGACGCGCAGGAGTACCAGACCCTCCAGCGCTGGCTGGGTGCCGGGGCGCCGGTGGAGGAGCAGGCACCGCTGCCGACGCCGAGCGAGGCGGCCCAGGTGGCACAGTGGGAGGCGCTGCTCAACGCGCCCGGTGCCCGTGAGGTGCTGGTGGGGCGCTGGTTGTTCGAGCACCTGTTCCTGGCACACCTGTACTTCGACGGTGGGCGCAGTGGCCACTTCTTCCAGTTGGTGCGCTCGCGCACACCCAGTGGCCAGCCCATCGACCCCATCGCTACCCGCCGGCCGAACGATGACCCGGGCACCACCTTCTACTACCGGATGTGGCCGATCCAGGGGGCCATCGTCCACAAGACCCACATCACCTACCCGCTGAGCGCGGAGAAGATGAAGCGGGTCCGCGAGCTGTTCTTCTCCAGCAACTGGAACACCGACAAGGTGCCGGGCTACGGGGCCCAGCGCCGGGCCAATCCGTTCGAGACCTTCGAGGCGATCCCGGCCCGGGCCCGCTACCAGTTCATGCTGGACAACGCGGAGTACTTCGTTCGCACCTTCATCCGCGGGCCGGTATGCCGCGGGCAGATCGCCACCGACGTGATCCGCGACAACTTCTGGGCAATGTTCCAGGACCCGGCGCACGACCTGTACGTCACCGATGCCGCCTACCGTGGCCAGGCCACGCCACTGCTGGCGATGCCGGGGCAGTTCGACGACATCGGCAACCTGCTGGGGCTGTGGCTGAGCTACCGGGACAAGCGCAACGCCTACGAGAAGCTGCGCCAGGAAGCCTATGCGGCGGCTCCGGCGCCCACCTGGAGCACCCTCTGGGCGGGCAATGACAATGCGCTGCTGTCGATCTACCGGCAGTTCGACAGCGCATCGGTGCGCAAGGGGCTGATCGGTCAGGTGCCGCAGACGATGTGGCTGTTGGACTACCCGTTGCTGGAGCGCACCTACTACCAGCTGGTGGTGAATTTCGACGTGTTCGGCAACGTGTCCCACCAGGCGCAGACCCGCCTCTATTTCGACCTGATCCGCAATGGCGCGGAGGTGAATTTCCTGCGCCTGATGCCAGCGGCATCGCGGGATGGGTTGCTGGATGACTGGTACCAGAACAGCGGCAAATTGAAGATGTGGCTGGATTACGAGGCCATCGACAACGACGCCCCGACCGGGCTGTTCCTGCCGGTGGAGGGGGCCAAGGGCGCCTTTGCCGCCGAGCTGGTCAAGCGCTTCGAGGGGCTCAACGCCCGGCCGGACCCGATCAACCGCTGCACGGCAAATTGCTACCGCCCGGGCATCGACCCCGCGTTGCAGGACGCCGAGCAGGCGCTGAGCCAGTTGGTCAGTCGCCCGGCGGCAGGGCTGCGGGTGATCGAGCAGTTGCCCGAGGCGACCTTGCTGAGGGTGGAGCTGCCCAATGGCAAGCGCGAGGTCTACAGCGTGCTGCGCAACCGCGCCCACAGCAACGTGGCCTTCATGATGGGCGAGGAGCTCCGCTACCAGCCCGGCCTGGACACCCTGACCATCTACCCGGGCGTGCTCACCAGCTACCCGAACTTCATCTTCGCTTTGCGCGCCGACGAGGTGCCGGACTTCGTCACCGCCCTGGGGCGGGTGAAGGACACGGCAGCCTTCGACAAGGTGGTGGAGCGCTGGGGCATCCGCCGTAGTCACCCGCAGTTCTGGTTCTACTTCCACGACCTGTCGGCCTACATCCGCGAGACCGAGCCGGTGGAGGCGGGCGTGCTGGACATGAACCGCTACCAGAACCTCTGAGGCGCGCTGCAGTGCTCTTTCCACCGGGAAGAGCGCTGCCTGGAGCCCGGGCTGAGCTAATCGGGAATAATTCCTACTAAATTACTGGGACTTTATCCGTCGGACCGGATTGGCGTACACTGCGCGCCATGTTCGCGAGGAGTTGCCATGAGCGCCATCACCATTACCCAGGCAGCCCAGGATTACCTGGCTGACCTGCTGTCGAAGCAGAACACCCCCGGCATCGGTATCCGCATCTTCATCACTCAGCCCGGCACCCAGTACGCCGAGACGTGCATCGCCTACTGCAAGCCCAGCGAGCAGAAGCCCGAGGACACGCCCCTGGCCCTGGCGTCCTTCACGGCGTGGATCGATGCCGTCAGTGAGCCCTTCCTCGAAGACGCGGTGGTGGACTATGCGACCGACCGCATGGGCGGCCAGCTGACCATCAAGGCGCCGAATGCCAAGGTGCCGATGGTCAACGAGGACAGCCCGCTCAACGAGCGCATCGACTATTACCTGCAGACCGAGATCAACCCCGGCCTGGCCAGCCACGGCGGCCAGGTGAGCCTGGTGGACGTGGTCGAGGAAGGCATCGCCGTGCTGCGTTTCGGCGGCGGCTGCCAGGGCTGCGGCATGGTCGACATGACGCTGAAGGACGGTGTCGAGAAGACCCTGATGGAGCGCATCCCCGAGCTCAAGGGCGTGCGTGACGTCACCGACCACAGCAACCGCGAGAACGCCTACTACTGAGGCGTTGCGCGAAGCAGAGAGAGGCAGCCTACGGGCTGCCTTTTTCGTTTTCGGGACTGGGGGCGGTTGGCGCCGAGGCTGCTGACTCGTCGGGCCCGACGTGGTTGTCGCCAGCGGGTGAGACGGGGTGCGGGGCGATGGTCTGGCCGAGGATGTCCAGGACACGCTGCAGGCCTTCGGGCATCAGTGTCTGGCGGGCGTGTACGTCTATGTTGTATTCGACGCCGTACTTCCGGCTTGTGTCGCTGCCTTTGACGTCAGGCGATGGCATCGCGACCGGGGCGTTGATCGTCCCCCAGACCGGCTGGCCCGAGGTTGGGCTGGACAGGTCGATTCCCGGGAGTGGAAGTTCGTGCGCCGACGCTTCTGCGGCGGTGGAGGCATCGTGCGGGTCGGTTATCGGCTTCGACATCGTGCTGGGCCTTGTGGTTGGGGTGGGCCGGTAGCGGGCAACTCTAGCCGTTGGCAGGGCGGCCGGCGAGCAAGGCGGCTGTGCTCAGTGCGCCTTGTGTGGGCGAACGCTGGCTGCCAGCAAGGCGATGACCAGCAGCGGCAGCATGCCGAGGTTCACGGCGGCCCAGCCCAGGCCGGTGATGAGGGCACCGGAGGCGAAGGACGCGCAGGCTGCCACCAGGCTGTTGCTCAGCTCCATCAGGGCCTGGGCCTGGCCCCGCTCGGCACTGTCGTGGCCTTCCGCAAGCACGGTGGTGCCGGCGACCAGCATGAGGTTCCATCCCAGGCCGAGGCACATCGAGCTGACCAGGAAATGGCTGCGCGCCAGGCCTGTAAGGGCGGTGGCCGCGCTGATGGCCAGCAGCAGGATGCCGAGCCGTGCCACCTGGCGGCTGCCGAAGCGGTCCACCAGCGGGCCGGCGGCGAACGCCGGGAGGAACATGCCCAGGACGTGCCAGCGGATCACTTCCGAGCCTTCTTCGATCGACAGCCCGCACAGGCTCATGGCCAGGGGCGTGGCGTTCATCACCAGGATCATCAGGCCGTGCCCGATGGCGGTGGTGGCGATGGCTGCGCGCACCAGGGGGCGGGCCAGCAATGCGCGTGTCGAGGCCCAGCCGGTTCGTGGGGCAGGGGGTGCATCGCCTTCACGCAGGCGATGAAGCAGCAGCAGGGCGAGCGCGGCCAGTGCCGCGATGGCGAGGTAGGCGCCGACGAAGGGTGTCGGCAGGGCGTTGCGCGACCACAGCGCCAGGCTGGGTGCCAGCAGGGCGGCGCAGATGCCGCCGCCGATCACGTAGGCGGTGGCACGGCCCTTCTGCTCCGGCGGGACCGCTTCCTGGGCGGCGAAGCGGTAGTACATCGCCGAGGCCTGGTAGGCCCCGATGGGCAAGGCGCCCAGGCACAGTAGGCTGAAGTCGCCGAGCCAGACGCCCAGGGCGCTGGTCAGGCCGCCGAGGATGCCCCCGGCCGCTCCGAGCATCAGGCCCGGGCGGCGGCCGTGGCGTTGCATGAACACCGACAGCGGCTGCACGGCGAGCAGGTTGCCCAGCACCAGCAGTGCCAGCGGCAGGGTGGCGAGGGCGTTGGCCGGCGCCAGTTGGAGGCCGATCAGCGCGGTCAGGGTGATGCCGATCAGCGAGCAGCTCCAGTACAGCGCTTGGCAGGCGAACAGCAGGCGGACTCCGGGGTTGCTCAGCAGAAGGGGCATGCGGTGGCCTACCAGTACTTGGGGTAGCGGGCCTCGCGGCTCGCGTTGTTGTAGAGCAGGGCGACGAAGACCAGGAGCAGTGCACCGCTGAGGGTGGGGTAGAGCAGGAAGTCCCAGCCGGGCTGCAGCAGGAAGATGATCACCGGGTTGGAGCCGGCCGGTGGGTGCACGGTGCGGGTCACCATCATCAGGGCGATGGCGCTGCCGACGGCAAGGGCAATGGCCCACCAGTGGGGCCCGCAGAGGGCCAGGAATATCAGGCCTACCAGGCTGCTGAGGACGTGGCCGAGCACCACGTTGCGTGGCTGCGAGAAGGGGACGTCGGGGAAGCCGAAGACCAGCACGCAGGAGGCACCGAAGGAGCCCAGCAGCAGGCTGAGGGTGAGTGCGTCGCCCAGGCCGGCGATGCCGGCAATGGCCAGCACGCCGCCGAACCAGGCGAGGATCACCTGGCGCGAAGCGGGACGAGGGGGCAGGGCGGCGGCGTCGCCCCGGAGCTTCTTGGCGAATTCGAGCATGGTGACTCCAGCTTAGGCGTGCTTCAGGCAGCCATTGGGGTGGTGGATGCGTTGGGTTGACGGTGGGTTGGCCGCCAGCTTCGCGTCGGGCCGTATGGGGCGGCTCACCAGTGTGCCGGCGCAGTTGGGGCAGCGCCCGTCCAGGTGGTCTTCGGCGCAGTCACGGCAGAAGGTGCATTCGAAGGAGCAGATCATGGCGTCGGTGGCGGCTGGCGGCAGGTCCTTGTCGCAGCATTCGCAGTTGGGGCGCAGTTCGAGCATCGCGGTTCTCCGGGTCAGGGGCGGCCGAAGCGCTCGGCGTATTCCTGGGGACTGATGGACAGGTGCTTGTGGAAGGTGCGGCGCAGGTTCTCGGGGTGACCGAAGCCGGTGAGGCGGGAGACGGTCGAGATGGAGGCCTGGGCGTCCTGCAACAGGTTGCGCGCGGCCTCCAGGCGCACCCGCTCGACGTACTGGCCGGGCCCCATGCCCAGCTCCTGGCTGAAGAGCCGGGAGAGGGTGCGCGGCGACAGGTTCGCCTGGCTGGCGAGGGTGTCGAGGCTGAGGTCTTCGCCGAGGTGGAGGGGGATCCACTCCAGCAGGGCGGCGAGGCGTGATGTGCGGTGCGGGTCCGGCGCCAGCAGCGGGCTGAACTGCGCCTGGCCGCCGGGGCGCCGCAGGAAGAGCACCAGGCGCCGGGCGACTGCCAGTGCGATGGAGCGGCCGAGGTCGGCCTCCACCAGGGCGAGGGCCAGGTCGATGCCGGCGGTGACCCCGGCCGAGGTGAAGACATGGGGATCGCCGTCGCGGCCACAGGCATCGTAGGTGTGCAGGCGGTCGCCCTGGACGTCCACGGCGGCATGGCAGCGCAGTGTGTCGACGTCGGACCAGTGGGTGGTGGCGGTCCGGCCGTCCAGCAGGCCGGCGGCCGCAAGAATGAGGGCGCCGGAGCAGATCGAGCCGAGGCGGCGGACCTTGGGTTCGGCATCACGCAGCCAGCCAAGGAGGGGCGCATGGCTGCGTAGCGGCTCAACGCCGAAACCGCCCGGTACGAGCAGGGTGTCGAGGGTTTCCGCCGGGCAGTTGCTGCAGGCCTGCTCCGCCAGCAGGGCAAAGCCGGCTGAGGTGCGCACCGGCCCAGCCTCCAGGCCGAGCAGGAGGATGCGGTAGGGCGCGGGCAGGCCCTGGCGCTCTCGCTCGACATTGGCAGACGCGAAGACCTGCAGAGGGCCGGTCACGTCGAGGCTCATCACATCGGGGAAAGCCAGGCAGGCGATGGTCAGTGGGGTGTCCATGGCGTTCGCTTCAAGGGGGACGCCATCAGTGTGGAGGTCGGAGGTCGTGGCGACAACGACAACAAGCCCACGGATCTTGCCAATCCGCTGCTTGGGAAAGAGGGGAGAAGGTGGAGGGGATCAGGTCAGCGGCGAGCCGTGTGGACGGCTCGCCGGCGCAGTGGGCACAGCGCGGAAGAGGATTATTCCGGCATCTTCCACGGGTCGAGGCGGTAGCCCTGGCGTGACAGCTCCTCGCGGGACTGCTTGAGGACGCTGGCCAGTTGGGCCGGGTCGGTGTAGGTGCTGGTGGTGAGTTTCGAGCGGCCCAGCAGGCGGGTGTTGGTGCGGTCGATCACGCTGATGCTGAGTTCACCGCTGCCATCCTGGGGAGCCCAGGCGACGCACTGGTAGGGTTGGAAGGCGCGGCCGGCGATGATCAAGGCTTCGTTGACGCGGAGCGGAGCGTTCATTGGGGGATTCTCTCCATATTGTGCCCAAGGGTTGACTTGGCCGCCGCCAATGTGGCTGGGCGGTGTCGTGGATATGGATGGCTGATTCCCCGCTATAAGTCACAGCGAGTCGCGCTTTGGAAACAATTTGTCGCCAGGATGAATGGTGCAGTGTGCACAGGTCGCATTTCTGTCATCTGACGCTGGGGCGAGGTCCCATAAAACATGGGGTTCCGGTTGGGGGCGAGCGCTATCATGCGGGCCTCTTCCCGGTTGCTAACAAGGTGGTTTCCTTGCGCCGTTCCCGATTTGTTGCCTGTTCCCGCCAGGTCGTGATGGCCTGCCTCGTTCCATTCCTGCTGGTGGCCTGCGCGGGGCACGATCCCGCCGATGATCCGCGCGTGCGGGCCCTGCCGATGGTGGTGGAGCTGAGCAGCGTGCCGTTCTTCGCCCAGCAGACTTATCAGAGTGCGCCGGCTTCCCTGGCTGCGCTGTTTGGCTTCCAGGGAGAAACGGTGACGCCGGGAATGGTGGAGAAGGCGTTGCAACTGCCTGAGGCCGAGGCGTCGCTTGCTCAGCGGATTCCTGTGGTCGCCCACCAGCATGGTCTGTTGGTGTACCCGCTCGATAAACATCTGGAGGACCTGCTGGTCCAGGTGTCGGCTGGCAACCCGGTACTGGTGCATCTGCGCCAGGGCTATGGCTGGCTGCCGTCGTGGCGTTATGCGGTGCTGGTCGGATTCGACCGGGAGCGTGAGGTGGTGCTGTTGCGGTTGGCCGGTGATCGTCGGGCCCAGGTCGGGTTTGCCGAGTTCGCGGCAGACTGGGCCGCCGCTGGGCACTGGGCCGTGCTGCTTCAGGCGCCCAACGTGCTGCCGGTGGCGGCTGATATGGCTCGCTGGCAGGCAGCGGCGGATGCGCTGGCGGCTGCGGGTCAGGTGGATGCGGCGGACATGGCGAGGAAACAGGTGCGCTGAATGTGCATCGTCCCAATGAAAACGGCGCCCTGTGGCGCCGTTTTCATTCAAGGATGGAGCATCAGAAGCCCAGCTTGTCGCGCAGGCTGTAGTACCAGGCGCCGAGGGCGCTGAAGGGTACCTGGAACAGGTGGCCGCCTGGGAACGGGTAGTGCGGCAGGCTGGCGAAGGCGTCGAAACGCTCGGCCTGGCCGCGCAGTGCCTCTGCCAGCACCTTGCCGGCGAGGTGGGTGTAGGTGACACCGTGGCCGCTGCAGCCCTGGGAGTAGTAGATGTTGTCGCCAAGACGACCCACCTGGGGCAGGCGGGACAGGGTCAGCAGGAAGTTGCCGGTCCAGGCGAAGTCGATCTTCACGTTCTTCAGCTGTGGGAAGGTCTTGAGCATCTTCGGGCGGATGATGGCCTCGATGTTCGACGGATCGCGTGCACCGTAGACCACGCCACCGCCGTAGATCAGGCGGTTGTCGCCAGACAGGCGGAAGTAGTCCAGCAGGTAGTTGCAGTCTTCCACGCAGTAGTCCTGCGGCAGCAGGCTGCGGGCCATCTCGTCCGACAGCGGCTCGGTGGTGATCACCTGGGTGCCGCACGGCATCGACTTGGCCATCAGTTCCGGCAGCAGGTTGCCCAGGTAGGCGTTGCCGGCGACGACGACGAACTTGGCCTTTACCGACCCTTTGGGGGTGTAGACCACCGGGTTATCGCCACGCTCGACGCGGATGGCCGGGCTTTGCTCGTGGATCACGCCGCCCAGGGACTCCACTGCCGCTGCCTCGCCGAGGGCCAGGTTCAGCGGGTGGATGTGGCCGCCGCTCATGTCGAGCATGCCGCCAATGTAGTTCTCGCTCGCCACTACTTCGCGGATGCGCTTGCCATCCAGCAGTTCCAGCTGGGTGTGGCCGTAGCGCTCCCAGAGCTTCTTCTGGGATTCCAGGTGGCCCATCTGTTTGGCAGTAAAGGCGGCGAATACGCCACCGTCCTTCAGGTCGCACTTGATGTCGTACTTGGCGATGCGCTCGCGGATGATGCGTCCGCCTTCAAACGCCATCTGGCCGAGCAGTTGGGCCTGCTTGGGGCCGACGGTGCGTTCGATGACATCGATGTCACGGCTGTAGCTGTTGACGATCTGGCCACCGTTGCGCCCCGATGCGCCGAAGCCGACCTTGGCCGCTTCCACGATGGTGACCTTGAAGCCGTTCTCCAGCAGGAAAAGGGCGGTGGAAAGGCCGGTATAGCCCGCGCCGATGATGCAGACGTCGGTCTGCGTCTCGCCTTCCAGTTCCGGACGGGCCGGAACCGGGTTGGCGGAGGCGGCGTAATAGGATTGGGGGTAGGGAGTGTGCGTCATCTTGAATCTCTGTTTTTTATTTTTTACGGATGGCGAGATGCTACCCGAGTTGAAAATAGCCGGCTAGCCTCCGTGCAAGATAATTGACGAGGGGCTGAACAGTAAAAGCTCCACTTTTTCAGTCAGTTAGCGAAAAAAGTTGTTGACACCAAAATTTAACCCCGTAGAATGCGCACCCATCGAAGGCACATAGCTCAGTTGGTTAGAGCACCACCTTGACATGGTGGGGGTCGTTGGTTCGAGTCCAATTGTGCCTACCAAATCAAGCCGAAAGGCTTAGCAGAAAGGGCGATCCGAAAGGATCGCCCTTTTTGTTTTTGGCTTCGTGGTCACGCTTCAGGCAGCTGCGATATGGCCGATCAGCATGCCATGAGCAATCGTGTAGAGGCTGCCGTTTGCCCTGAGGGTGAGTGGTTCTCGGCTGAGAATTCGGCCGCCGCTCTGGATCAGTTCATCAATGTGCGCACGCAGTGCGAGGTATCTCCGTTGTTCTTTCATTGCGCGCCCTCCCGAGGGTGGCGGGTTACCCGCTTGAGCTTAGGTGTGCGAGCGATCTGTCAGGTTGCTGTGCTGGGTTTGTGTGATCCGTGTCTCGTTTCGGCGTGAGTTACGGATGTGCGGTGGGTGGTGAGGTGTCGCTGGCTAAATGCTCTGTGAGGCCCAATTCCTGCTTGTCACTGCGTTGTCTTTCTGAAAGCATTCGCGTTTCCCGAAATACCTCCAGTGACCCTGGTTCGGTCAGGTTGGCCTGAAAGGGCTCTGCCATCGTGTGGCAGGTATACCGCCGGATCATTTACTGGCTCATCCCAACCCATGTGGCCTTTGGTAGAGGTCACCACTAGGAGAGGAGGCGCCATGCCCATCATTACTCTTCCCGACGGCAGTCAGCGTTCGTTCGATAAACCCGTTTCCGTGCTCGAGGTGGCTCAGTCCATCGGTGCTGGTCTGGCCAAGGCCACGCTGGCGGGTCGGGTCAACGGCAAGTTGGTCGATGCTTGTGACCTGATCGAAGCCGACGCCACCCTGCAAATCATCACGCCGAAGGACGAGGAGGGGCTGGAGATCATCCGTCACTCCTGTGCTCACCTGGTCGGGCATGCGGTCAAGCAGCTCTATCCCAGTGCCAAGATGGTCATTGGGCCGGTGATTGACGAGGGCTTCTATTACGACATCGCGTTCGAGCGCCCCTTCACGCCGGACGACATGGCGGCCATCGAGAAGCGCATGGCCGAGCTGATCGACAAGGATTACGACGTCATCAAGAAGGTGACGCCGCGTGCGGAGGTGATCGAGACCTTCAAGGCGCGAGGCGAGGAGTACAAGCTTCGCCTGGTCGATGACATGCCGGACGAGAAGGCCATGGGTCTGTACTTCCATGAGGAGTACGTGGACATGTGCCGTGGCCCGCACGTGCCGAACACGCGTTTCCTCAAGGCCTTCAAGCTCACCAAGATTTCGGGTGCCTACTGGCGCGGCGACTCCAAGAACGAGCAGTTGCAGCGTGTCTATGGCACTGCCTGGGCTGACAAGAAGCAGCTGGCTGCTTATGTCCAGCGCATCGAAGAGGCCGAGAAGCGGGATCACCGCCGTATCGGCAAGCAGCTGGACCTCTTCCACCTCCAGGAAGAAGCGCCGGGCATGGTGTTCTGGCACCCCAATGGCTGGACCGTCTATCAGGTGCTCGAGCAGTACATGCGTCAGGTTCAGCGTGAGCATGGCTATGTCGAGGTGCGGACGCCCCAGGTGGTCGATCGCATCCTGTGGGAGCGCTCCGGCCACTGGTCCAACTACGCCGAGAACATGTTCACCACCGCGTCCGAGAGTCGCGACTATGCCGTGAAGCCGATGAACTGCCCGTGCCACGTGCAGATCTTCAATCAGGGGTTGAAGTCCTATCGCGATCTCCCGCTGCGCCTGGCTGAATTCGGTGCCTGCCACCGCAATGAGCCGTCGGGCGCGCTGCACGGCATCATGCGCGTGCGCGGCTTTACCCAGGACGACGCCCACATCTTCTGCACCGAAGAGCAGGTGAAGAAGGAGGCTGCGGACTTCATCAAGCTAACCTTGCAGGTCTATTCCGACTTCGGCTTCAGTGACATTTCCATGAAGCTCTCGACCCGCCCGGCCAAGCGCGTGGGGTCCGAGGAGTTGTGGGATCGGGCTGAAGGGGCTCTGGCTGACGCGCTGAACGAGTCGGGCCTGGCCTGGGAATACCAGCCGGGTGAGGGGGCTTTCTACGGTCCGAAGATCGAATTCACCCTCAAGGACTGCCTGGGTCGTAACTGGCAGTGCGGTACCCTGCAGTACGATCCGAACCTGCCTGATCGGCTCGATGCCAGCTACATCGCCGAAGATAACAACCGCAAGCGCCCGGTCATGCTTCACCGCGCGATCCTCGGTTCCTTCGAGCGCTTCATCGGCATGCTCATCGAGCACTATGCAGGGTCGTTCCCGGCGTGGCTGGCGCCGACCCAGGCGGTGATCATGAATATCACCGACAAACAGGCGGATTTTGCCCTGGAGGTCGAAAAGACTCTCAACCAAAGCGGGTTCCGTGCCAAGTCCGACTTGAGAAACGAAAAAATCGGCTTTAAAATCCGCGAGCATACTTTGCTCAAGGTTCCCTATCTCCTGGTTATCGGAGACAGGGAAGTTGAGACACGATCCGTTGCTGTGCGCACCCGTGAAGGCGTCGATCTGGGCTCCATGCCCCTCGAGCAATTCGTCACCACGCTCGCGCAGACGGTTTCCCGGCGTGGTCGCCAAGAATCGGAGTAATCACTATTAAGCGTGAAATGAGACAAGATAAACGAGCTGCACCCAAGGCCCCGATCAACGAGAACATCACGGCTCGAGAGGTGCGACTTATTGGTGCAGACGGCCAGCAAATTGGCGTCGTCTCGATCGATGAAGCGCTTCGCGCTGCTGATGAAGCAAAGCTGGACCTCGTAGAGATCTCGGCAGACGCGGTACCGCCTGTCTGCCGGATCATGGACTACGGCAAGCACCTCTTCGAGAAGAAGAAGCAGGCTGCTGCAGCCAAGAAGAATCAGCACCAGCAACAGATCAAAGAGATCAAGTTTCGTCCAGGGACGGAAGAAGGAGATTACCAGGTAAAACTACGCAACCTGGTACGTTTCCTTAATGATGGGGACAAGGCCAAGGTATCGCTTCGATTCCGCGGCCGTGAGATGGCTCACCAGGAGCTGGGTATGGAACTGCTGAAGCGGGTCGAAACTGACCTTGCTGAAATCGGAACCGTCGAACAGCATCCCAAGCTGGAAGGACGCCAGCTGATGATGGTCATCGCTCCCAAAAAGAAAAAGTAACCACCAGGGCACTGGCAGGCCTTGCGGTTATGCGTAATCACTCAATGCGGAGTATCCGAACATGCCAAAGATGAAAACCAAGAGCGGTGCAGCCAAGCGTTTCCTCAAGACCGCTTCCGGCTACAAGCACAAGCACGCTTTCAAGAGCCACATCCTGACCAAGATGTCCACCAAGCGTAAGCGTCAACTTCGCGGTAGCGAACTGATGCATCCGTCGGACAAAGCAAAAGTCGAGCGCATGCTGCGCGTTCGTTAATCGGTCAAGACTAGAGGAATACACTCATGGCTCGTGTTAAGCGTGGCGTTATCGCTCGTGCTCGTCATAAAAAAATTCTGAAACTCGCCAAAGGCTACTACGGTGCTCGCTCTCGCGTGTTCCGCGTTGCCAAGCAAGCGGTAATCAAGGCAGGCCAATACGCCTACCGTGACCGCCGTCAGCGCAAGCGTCAGTTCCGCGCTCTGTGGATCGCTCGTATCAACGCTGGTGCTCGTCAGAACGGTCTGTCCTACAGCCGCCTGATCGCTGGCCTGAAAAAAGCGGCCATCGAGATCGACCGCAAGGTTCTGGCCGATCTGGCAGTGAACGAAAAAGCGGCGTTTGCTGCGATTGTCGAGAAAGCTAAGGCCGTTCTGGCTTAAGTCCCCGACAATCACCGGGCCATCCCGGTGCTGAACGTCACCAATAGGGGAAGGGCCTTGGCTCTTCCCCTATTTCGTATCTGGAGTCAGTAAATGGAAAATCTGGATGCGCTGGTCTCTCAAGCGCTTGAGGCCGTGCAACAAACCGAAGACGTGAATGCTCTCGAACAGATTCGCGTTCAGTACCTCGGCAAGAAAGGCGAGCTGACCCAGGTGATGAAGACCCTGGGTGACCTGCCTGCAGACGAGCGGCCCAAGGTCGGTGCGCTGATCAATGCCGCCAAAGAGCGCGTCCAGGACGCCCTCAACGCCCGTAAGGACTCGCTTGAGCAAGCTGCATTGGCAGCCAAGCTCGCGGCCGAGCGGATCGATGTCACCCTTCCGGGACGCGGCCAGGTATCTGGCGGCCTGCATCCGGTTACCCGTACTCTCGAGCGCGTCGAGCAGTTCTTCACCCGCATCGGCTACGGCATCGCCGAAGGCCCGGAGGTTGAAGACGACTATCACAACTTCGAAGCGCTCAACATCCCTGGCCACCACCCGGCCCGGGCGATGCACGATACCTTCTATTTCAACGCCAACATGTTGCTGCGCACCCACACCTCCCCGGTCCAGGTGCGCACCATGGAGTCCCAACAGCCGCCGATCCGCATCGTCTGCCCCGGTCGTGTTTATCGCTGTGACTCGGATATCACGCATTCGCCGATGTTCCATCAGGTCGAAGGCCTGCTGGTCGACGAAGGCATCAGCTTCGCCGACCTGAAAGGCACCATCGAGGAGTTCCTCCGCGTCTTCTTCGAGAAGGACTTGGGCGTGCGTTTCCGCCCCTCGTTCTTCCCCTTCACCGAGCCGTCCGCCGAAGTCGACATGCAGTGCGTCATGTGTTCCGGCAAAGGCTGCCGCGTCTGCAAGCAGACCGGCTGGCTAGAAGTGATGGGTTGCGGCATGGTCCACCCCAATGTTCTGCGCATGTCCGGCATCGACCCCGAGAAGTACCAGGGCTTTGCCTTCGGCATGGGCGTCGAGCGTTTGGCCATGCTGCGCTATGGCGTCAACGATTTGCGCCTGTTCTTCGACAACGACCTGCGCTTCCTCGCGCAATTCCGCTAGGTCGTAGTCCACGTAACGAATTCCTCAGGAGAGCAGGATGAAATTCAGTGAACAGTGGCTGCGGAGCTGGGTAAGCCCGCAGGTATCCCGCGACGAGCTGGTGGCTCGTCTGTCGATGGCCGGCCTGGAAGTGGACAGCGTCACGCCTGTCGCCGGCGCGTTCAGTGGCGTTGTGGTGGGCGAAGTGCTCAGCACCGAGCAGCACCCCGATGCCGACAAGCTGCGTGTATGCCAGGTCAGTAATGGCAGCGAGACCTTCCAGGTGGTGTGCGGTGCGCCCAACGTGCGCCCCGGCCTGAAGATCCCCTTCGCCATGATCGGTGCCGAGCTGCCCGGCGACTTCAAGATCAAGAAAGCCAAGCTTCGCGGCGTCGAGTCCTTCGGCATGCTCTGCTCTGCCAGTGAGCTGCAGATCAGCGACGAGAACGCCGGACTGATGGAGCTGGCTGCCGATGCGCCAGTCGGGCAGGACATCCGGGCCTACCTCGGCCTGGATGACGTCGTCATCGAACTGGGCCTCACGCCCAACCGTGGCGATTGCCTCAACATGTCTGGTCTGGCCCGTGAAGTGGGTGCCTTGTATGCGGCACCCGTCACCCCTGTAGCGATCAGCCCGGTCGCACCGACTCACGACGAAGTTCGCCCGGTGGACGTGCTGGCACCGAAGGCTTGCCCGCGCTATCTCGGTCGGGTGGTGCGTAATGTCGACCTCTCCAAGCCCACTCCGTTGTGGATGGTCGAGCGCCTTCGCCGGGCGGACGTGCGCAGCATTGATGCAGCCGTCGATATCACCAACTACGTGATGCTTGAGCTCGGCCAACCGATGCACGCGTTTGACCTTGCCGAAATCAATGGCGGCATCCGCGTGCGCATGGCGGAGGAGGGGGAGAAGCTCGTCCTGCTCGATGGCCAGGAGGTCAGTCTGCGTGGTGACACCCTCGTCATCGCCGACCACGGCCGTGCCCTGGCTATCGCAGGGGTAATGGGGGGCGAGCACAGCGGCGTCAGCGACAAGACCCGCGACCTGTTCCTTGAGGCTGCTTTCTTCGACACCATCGCCGTTGCTGGCAAGGCCCGCTCCTATGGCTTGCACACCGACTCTTCGCATCGCTTCGAGCGTGGCGTGGACTGGCAGCTTGCTCGCCAGGCCATGGAGCGCGCCACTGCGTTGCTGCTGGAGATCGTGGGGGGGGAAGCTGGCCCGATCATCGAGGCTGTAAGTGAGGCAGATCTGCCGAGCGTTGCCCCAGTCATCCTGCGTGCCGAGCGTATTACCCAGATGCTGGGCATGGAGATGGACGCCGCCGAGGTCGAGCGCTTGCTTACTGCGCTGGGTCTGGGCGTCACCTCTGTTGCGCCGGGGCAGTGGAAGGTTTCAGTGCCCAGTCACCGCTTCGACATCAGCCTGGAAGTGGATCTGATCGAAGAGCTTGGTCGTCTCTATGGCTACAACCGCCTGCCGGTTCGCTACCCGCAAGCGCGCCTCGCGCCTCGCGCTCGTGCCGAATCTGCAGTCGAGCTGCCGGCCTTGCGTCGCCTGCTGGTTGCCCGGGGCTATCAGGAAGCGATCACCTACAGCTTCATCGATCCCAAGTTGTTCGAGCTGTTCAATCCTGGCGCCAAGCCGCTCATGCTGGCCAACCCCATCTCGAACGACATGGCTGCCATGCGTTCCTCGCTGTGGCCGGGTTTGGTCAAGGCGCTGCAGCATAACCTCAACCGTCAGCAGAGCCGTGTTCGCCTGTTTGAAAGTGGCCTTCGCTTCGTCGGCCAACTCGAAGGCCTGAAGCAGGAAGCGATGATCGCCGGTGTCGTCTGTGGCAAGCGCCTGCCGGAGGCCTGGGCCCATGGCCGCGAAGGCGTGGATTTCTATGACGCCAAGGCCGACGTCGAGGCGCTGTTGGGTGCAGCTGGCGCGTTGGACGCGTTCAGCTTCGTGCCGGGCGAGCATCCGGCGCTGCATCCGGGGCAAACCGCTCGCATCGAACGAGATGGCAAGCTGGTTGGCTACCTCGGCGCCATTCACCCCGAACTGGTCAAGAGCCTCGATCTTGACCAGCCCGTCTATCTCTTCGAACTCGTGCTGGCTGAGGTCATGAGTGGACGCCTGCCCACGTTCAGCGAGCTGTCGCGCTTCCCCGAAGTGCGTCGTGACCTGGCCGTCCTGGTTGATCGTGAGGTCGCCGCTGAAGCCGTCCTCAAGACGATTCGCGAAGCTGCCGGGGAGTGGTTGACGGACCTCAGGCTATTTGACGTCTATCACGGTAAAGGTATTGATCCGCTTAGAAAAAGCCTGGCCGTCGGCTTGACCTGGCAACATCCATCGCGCACTCTTAACGACGATGAGGTGAACACCACAACCCAGAACATCGTCACCTCGCTGGAAGGTAGGTTCAACGCCACGTTAAGGAAGTAGCGTATGGGGGCTCTGACGAAAGCTGAGATGGCTGAACGTCTGTATGAAGAGCTTGGCCTGAACAAACGGGAAGCCAAGGAACTGGTCGAACTGTTTTTCGAGGAAATCCGTCAGGCGCTGGAGCAGAACGAACAGGTGAAATTGTCCGGTTTCGGCAACTTCGATCTGCGCGACAAACGCCAGCGCCCCGGACGCAACCCGAAGACAGGCGAGGAAATCCCGATCACGGCACGCCGTGTCGTGACGTTCCGTCCGGGCCAAAAACTGAAAGCCAGAGTTGAAGCTTATGCTGGAACCAAGTCATAACGACGAACTGCCACCTATTCCTGGCAAGCGTTATTTCACCATTGGCGAGGTCAGCGAGCTCTGCGCAGTCAAGCCCCATGTGCTGCGTTACTGGGAGCAGGAATTTCCCCAGCTCAACCCAGTCAAGCGGCGGGGTAACCGCCGCTACTACCAGCGCCAGGATGTGCTGATGATTCGGCAGATCCGGGCGTTGCTGTACGATCAAGGCTTTACTATCGGCGGGGCG
This sequence comes from Pseudomonas sp. SLBN-26, assembly GCF_006715895.1. Taxonomy (NCBI): domain Bacteria; kingdom Pseudomonadati; phylum Pseudomonadota; class Gammaproteobacteria; order Pseudomonadales; family Pseudomonadaceae; genus Pseudomonas; species Pseudomonas sp. SLBN-26. Next base: position 2,276,489 of record NZ_VFOB01000001.1, on the reverse strand, counting down.
CGTCAGCGCCTTTCCGGTGACGAAGCCAAGGATGACACCACCCAGTACAGGCAGCTGATACGGCAGATGATTGCCGAGCTTGAAGACGTCCTCGTCGTACTGCGTAAGTGAAAAAAATCCAAAAAAAACCTTCCATAATTCAAAAGCTTAAAGTATAGTTCGCGTCGTTCCGGTGACGGAGCTAGCAACAAATGTCGGGGCGTAGCGCAGCCTGGTAGCGCACTTGCATGGGGTGCAAGGGGTCGAGTGTTCGAATCACTCCGTCCCGACCAAATAACTCCACGACTTAGGCCAGTTCAGAGATGAGCTGGCCTTTTTCGTTTCAGGGACTTTTGCGGGACTTTTCATCCTGCCTTCCTCCTCAGTATCGTCAGCGCCGGTCCTCGCGAGTCCGTCGCCGATATCTTGTTGGCCTCATCGATCAGTTTTCCCAGCTCCGCCGCCGAGTAGTGACTGGTGATGCTGCCGTTCTTGTGGCCCAGCAGGGCCCGTCTGTCTTCCTCGGTTACACCGGCTGCCCGGAGTCTTCTCCCGAAGGTGTGCTTCAGGTCGTGGATGCGGATCGAGGCAAACCCCTTCGGTGCCGGTCGCAGGAAGCGTTCCTGGTACTTCTTCGCCGCCCGGATCCGGGCCTTCTTCCAGGCGCTATCGTTCATCCGATGAACCGGTGTCGCCTTGCCGTTCCTGTCGGGCATCCCATACGGGAATACCCAGACCGGATCCAGGCCACGCTGTCCCTCGATGACCGATTTGGCCACCGCGTTCAGCACGACCAGCCGTTCCTCTCCGTTCTTCACACCCGATCCTTTGTCCCTGCCTCCAAAATCCGAAGGAATCAGGAACACGCTAGTGTCGAGCTCTGGCACCGGGATCTCCCAGTCCCACCTCGGCTTGACCACTTCTTGCTCCCGGGAGCCGCAGTTGACCTTGTAAAGCGCCATTCGGCGCAGGTGGTCTGGCAGTTCCGAGAACAGCAGCGATTGCTCTTCCCACGAAAGCGGGTAGGGCGTTCGCCTCGATCGCTTCTCGTCCTGCTTGCTGATCATCGGTACCGTGTCCAGCCAGGGCCGTTTCTCTTCGTCACGCCATTTCCGGGCGCATAGGTTGAGAATGCGGATGACCTTCTCCAGGGCGATGTTCACCGTCCTTGGGGTTACACCAGGCTTCACCTTGCCGGTCGATGTCCTGCTCGGCTTCAGCTTGTCCCTGATGTACGGGGCAAGCGACTCGTCATCGACGTGCGTGAGCGGTAGGTCGCCGATGTAGGGATCCAACTGCTCGAGGTAGATGGCGGCCAGACCGATCGACGGCATGTCCTTATACTCCATCAGGTAGCGGGTCGCGGCTTCGCGCCAGCTCCTGACTCGGCGAATACCGTAGACCTTCTCCTGTCGGAGCTTCTCGAGCCGGTGTATCAGGTACTGTTCTGCTTCCTCCCGGTTGCTTGTGCCAGTGCTTTCTTGAAGTCGCTGACCTCTGACGACCTTGTCGACGTGCCAGATTCCGTTTCTCTCGTAGAGGCCAGTGATGGTTTTTCGCGCCATGGTTTTTCTCCTTGGCGCTCGCTGCGGAATCGATCTTGTCCCTGGGCACCATTCTTTTCAATAACCGTTCGTTCGATGTAGTCATCTGCCCAGGCGTCCAGCTCCTCGCGATCAAAGCCGATGCCTTGCCGGCCTATGCGAAATTCGCGGACATAGGGACGTACGGTCTTGTTGAACTCATCCCTGCACATCCCAAGATAAGCTGGAGCCGCCCCGGCCCGGATAACGCGTGGTGGGCAAGAAAGTCGGTTGGGCAGGGGTTTCCTGCTGGCGTCTGACATGGCATCTGCCTCCTGGCATGAGGGTGTCATGTTCAAGACAGACCAATTGAAGGGGCAACCCGCTGTGGCGGGTTGCTGCATGTTCAGGCGAAGGTGCAGCCAAGAGCGGCCAGGCGATGCGGGAGGTGACGAATCTTGACGATGAGCGACAGGAGGATAGTGGGTGAATTCAGTTCTGCTAGATGCCACTGATCGCGAGGATCCGCCTGGGCAGGTGTCCCGGGAGGCACTCTACGATGAGGTGTGGCGTCATCCGATGATCAGGGTGGCGGAGCGCTATGGGGTTTCGTCGAGCTTCATGGCGAGGGTCTGCACCTCCATGAACGTGCCGCGCCCGCCGCGCGGCCACTGGACCAAGCTCGAGCATGGCAAGCCAAGTCCCCAGGTACCCTTGCCTGACGCACGCCCGGGAGACCATTTGATATGGCGAAGAGGCGATGCCCCGGGGCCGGCCAGGTATCCGCTTCCCAAACCGCCGGAGCGCCAGGTTGCCCGTCCGCGGCCACGTATTTCTCGCTCAGTCCGCCATACCCTGGTCAGCGGTGTACGAGACCTTTTTACCAAGGGAAAGGTAATCGACAGCGGCTACCTGAAGCCGTCGCAGAGGCGCCTGGTGGATGTAGTTGTCTCGGAGCCGATGCTCGACGATGCGCTGGATACGGCCAATGCCCTTTTCCTCAGGCTGGAAGTTGCTGGTTACCGGGTCATGCTGGCGCCGAGCGATCGTACCTATTCCCGCGCTCCCGTGGAGGAAAGGGAAAAGCCTGGAAAGACGGTTAATAATCGTTATCCGAGCCTTTGGCATCCCTCCAAGGCGACTGTTGTCTTCGTGGGCTCCGTCGCTATCGGCCTGACCCTTTTCGAAATGACCGAGGAGCTGGAGGCGCGGTACGTCGATGGGGAGTATATCCCTCTTGGCAAGCTGCCGGCTGCCGAGCGACGTCGTCCGATGCCCAGTTGGAGCTGGACCACGCAGAAGCATTTCGCTACCGGACGGCTGTGTCTTCAGGCATTCAGTCCGTACCCAGTCGCAGATTGGGTGCAGCGCTGGCCAGAGGCCAAGGTGCGCGAACTTCGGGGGCAACTGGACGAAATAGTCGACTACCTGGCAAAGGCGGCTACCACTATTGCTGGCCTAGTCGAGGAGGGGGAGCGCCAGGCTGAGATCCGAAGGCGGGAATGGGAGGAAGAGCGGCGGCGACTGGAGGAGCGGTGGGAGCGGGAGCGCCAGGAAAAAGCTAGGGCCGAAGCCCGGCAAGAGCTGCTTGATGCCATTCGTGCCTGGGATGACGTGCGGCGGATACAAGCATTCTTCCGCGAGGCCGAGGACGAAGCCTTGTCGAGAACAAGCGAGGAGAGGGAGGTATGGTCTGTCCCGCGCTGAGTGGACACTGACTTTAGGTGGATAATGTCCACCGCAAGGAGTGTTCATGACCCAGACCAGACGACGTTTTCCCGAATCCTTCAAACGCGAGGCGGTAGACCAGGTACTTGCAGGCACGCCGCTTCGTCATGTAGCCGAGACGCTGGGCATCGCTGAAAGCCTGTTGGGCAAATGGAAGCGCCAGTACGAGCAGCAAGGTGACGATGCCTTTCCGGGCAACGGCAAGCAGCGAGGCGAGAGCGCGGAACTGCGTCGTCTACGCCAGCAACTGGCTCAGGTCACCATGGAGCGCGATGTTTTAAAAAAGGCGCTCGCCATCTTCTCGCAGCCCACGAAGTGAAGTTCCGCGCCATCGAGGCGTTGGCCGGTCGCTATCCCGTAGCGCCAATGTGTCGGCTGCTGCGGGTATCCCGCAGCGGCTTCTATGCATGGCAGCAGCGACCACCTTCGGCGAGAGAGATGGCGAATCGGCGTCTGAGCAAGGAGATCCGCACCATCCACCATGAGGTGAATGGGATCTATGGCCATCGCCGAATCAAGGCCGAGTTGGCGGCCATGGGGCATGCGTGTGGTCGACACCGAGTCGCTCGACTGATGCGCGAAGCCGGCCTGCGTGTTCGTTCGCGCAAGCGTTGGCGGCTGGTTTCCAGCAGTCGTCATGCTCTGCCGATTGCCCCGAACCATCTGGATCGCCAGTTCGCCTCGGATCGCGCCAATCGGCACTGGGTCTCGGACATGACCTACGTGCGGACGGCCCAAGGCTGGCTATATCTGGCCGTCGTGCTCGATCTCTATTCACGCGCTGTCGTCGGTTGGGCGATGCACCACCGCATGCAGCAGGCTTTGGTACATGCCGCGCTGGAGATGGCCGTTGCACGTCGACAGCCGAAAAAAGAAGTGCTGCTGCACTCGGATCGTGGCAGCCAATACTGCGCGTACGACTACCAGGCCTTGCTTCGGCGACATCGAATCGTGCCCAGCCATTCACGTCCGGGGAACTGCTGGGACAACGCCGCGATGGAGAGCTTCTTCCGTTCGCTGAAGGCTGAGCGGGTGTACCTGACTCGCTACGCCAGTTACCAGGAGGCGAAAACCGACCTGTTCGACTACATCCGCTTTTACAATCACCGCCGTCGCCACTCGACGTTGGGCTATCTCAGTCCGATGGAGTTTGAGCGGCGAAATGCGAGCAGTAGCTCTTAACTACCTGTCCACCAGTCCCGGGACAGACCAGGCTATAACGATTGTTTCGATCATGGGGGCAACTCCCGAATTAAAGAGTCCCTAGCCTGACAGTAGTCAACCTCCGATTGCGGCCAATTCGACCCTATTGGCGGTCTCCCCGGGCGATCTGTAAGTGGATCAGCCGTTGGCGGCGATCCACGGCGCAGAGGCATCCGCAAGCGCAGCCACTTACTGGAGCAGCGAAGGTCAGCTGGCACTGCTCGCGGGGCTGGTTACTCGTTATCTTTCAGGATCGCCTCGCCCTTGATCAGCCAGGACCAACCAAATGCCCAAACGGCAACTGACTCCAGCCAGAAGACTGGGTCCAGTTTGCTTATCCAGTGATCGTCAGGAAGTAGCATGACTGCTGCACAGAGCACTATTGCCCCGATGATGGTCCAGCCCAGAACCCTGTAAAACTTGTTGCGCAGCAGTTTCCTCTTGGTGGGTTTGCGATTGGGGTCTGTCCGGGTGAACAGAAAAAGTGAGAAGTAGGCAAGCGTCAGTAGGAAGATGGCTGCGCTGCTGAAGTGAATTATCGACATTATCTTCGGGTAGTCACCCGGCGGGGTGGGAGTAGTGGGGAATAGCGCGACGCCCAACGCAAAGATGCACGCAATGTTGCCCGCGAGGTTGTCGCGATTGTCGTTCTCGTCAGGGCCTCGGTAGTTGAAAAGGAAGACCCCGATGGCGAAAAGCGTTCCCACGAAAACTCCGCTCATCACGGTGTAATAGTAATCGCTAATCGAACTTTGTATACCCAGCTTGAAGTCAGGATTGCCTGGCACAACGAACAGCACGTCGATGAGCATCTTGCCCAGTGCCAGCAGTACAGGAAGGGATATACCGAGAATGCCGATGCACTTTCGCTGTGCGTGGTATGAGGCCGCTTTGTAGTCAAAGACTGCGCGGACTGCCTCGAGCCTGCTTCCCATAGGTCCTCTCCTTGTGATGCCCATGCGCCACTAATGAGCATCGTAGTTCGCCGCTCCGGGATCGCAAGCACAAGGCGGTACGCATAAGAGGCCGTTTCTTAAACAAGGACCGACGCGCGTTTCACGCAAACCCGTAAGGTGTGCGTCCCGCTCAGTGACGCAAACGAGCAGGTGTATTTGCCCATCACCGCAATGTCTGGTCATGCTTCGTATACGTTAACCCCGGCCTCATTGAGGCCAGATAACCTTGCCCATTGCCGCAGTGCGTTGGCTGTAGATCGTTCGAATCGTCGATGCACTTGCGTCCCCCTGTGGCCAGGAGCCCCCTCTGTTCCCACTACAACTGTTGGCACGCCAGGTCCAGGAAGGACAATGCGCTATCTCGGGAAGGGACGCGTGTGCTGGATCGCATTATCAGACTCCCCCGCATCCAGCGTTAACGTGGATGTGAAGGAGTATTGATCAGATCCTGAAGAAGGGCTGGGAGATGGAAATCGATTGCAGTGGCTGGGGACGCTTTACCCATTCCGTAGGCCAGATTCCGGTATCAGGACGTCGCCGATGAATATCCTTGGGCACGATGGCAATTTGCCTTCTACGCTTCAGGGGCGTGGCATTACCCATTGCTTGTCGGGGGATGCAATTCGCTCTTGGGTACGTGAAACGCTACCAGGGTTCGTAGCCACTCAGGGACAGAAGAAATGTCGAAATGGACGTCGAAGGTCAGGACCTGCTGCTTGCAGCTGGCCGTACTCGCATCTTTCATCGCAACTAGCAGTCTCGCTACGGCACAGCGAATCAACCCGATGGAAGATAAGTACTGGCAGTCCAAGTACGACTCTGTGTCGCAACGAGTCAGCGAGCCCGTCCATGAGGAAATCACAAAGCGAGCACGGTTGTGTGAGTCGATTTCGATCGACTCCGCCAGTGTGCCGCTCGTGTGCATTACCGCCGGGCCGACCCCGACCGGTACGCCCAAGGGGAACAAATATGATTCCCTCATTCGCGGTGTCTGGTGGAACGACGACCCTAACCAGTTGCTCTTCACTCAACCTATCACCTGGGCGGTCTGGATGGAGGACGGTGACCGGATTGCCAAAAAGAACAGAAACCTTCGTGGTCAGAAGCGGGAGATCACGCAGCGGTACTACATGCAGTACCGCAGCCACTATGGTGACTTACAGTTTTTGCACGCCATGGCAAGCGCAGATGGAGAATCGGCAGAAACGACTCAGCGGAACATTCTCGACTGGGCGGAGTTCTCGTATGCCGTGGCCACTCGACAGATAGATACCCAGACTCTGCTCAGCCAGGTGACGACCCATCATTTCCAGGATCATTTCAAGAACCAGACAGGATGGACGATTTCCTACCTGTTCGGGCCTAAGTACAAACTGAGTAGAAGGGATCACTTCCAGGAGATGGCGCTGGGCTCTCTGCTGCACATGATCCAGGACTCCTATTCGGAAGGGCATACCCTTCGAAAGTTCGACGCTTCCAAGAGCTGTCCGGCCGGGCGGGTCGTCCAGTTCCATTCCTACGTCCATCAGATCTCAAGCCAACATGGCACCGCGGACACGCGGAGTGCCTGGAAGGCGCGAAGCTTTACAGATGCACAGGATCCCGTGAATGCCAGCGCTACGGTCATGCGTTTCGTGGCGCAGGGCGCCGGTTGGCCTGTCGTCGAAGACTACCTGAAAGGCACGGTTTTCTGTCTGGGTGATGATGCGGAAGGGGCGGGGCCGGGGCGGTTTGCCAAGCGGTAACTCAGCGACGGGACGCCTAGTCGTTCCCCGCCTCTATTTGGCTGAGTTAGGAGCTAACTGATCCGTGCCGAATACGACGTTTTAGATGGCCGGATTTGCGGGGATTGCCATACGAGAATCGGCGTCTCTAAGGGGGCGCAGTGTTAAGCAATGTTTTGGGGACCTTTGCCAGTAACCCAGATCCAGCTTGATGCGCAACTTAACACAAGGGCTTCAGGACCTTCGGGAGCCTTGGCAATGCGTTACGCCAGATGCTCGAACCCAGTTCAGAGCGTCTAAGGAGGGATCGATATGACAGCGGTTCTTGCTCGCGGCATGCGCGGTGATCTGGTCGAGCGGTTGCAGGCTGCGCTGATCCACATTCAGGTTCCCGTGGAAGGCGGGGGGCAAGAGCCAGCATTGGCTGCCATTGATGGTGACTTCGGTCGAACGACTCAGCGTGCGATTCAGCGGGTCCAGGCCAAACTGAAACGCCCCATCACTGGCGTCGTCGACGCAGCGCTCTGGAGGGAACTCACCCAGACGCAGTGGCCTGATCGCTTTGAGCGCTACCTCAGCTTGGTGGCAGCTTTCGAAGGACACGGATACACCAAGGCGGCCGGTAACTGGGACAAGGCTGGTATCACCTGGGGCGTCATCGGGTTCACCTTGATCACACACGACAAGGTCAGTAAGAAGACCGTGCTGAAGTACGGCCCCTTGCATGGCCTGCTGAAGGATGCGTTCACAAAGCACGAAGCCACGATGAACGCTGCATTCGGGGACGCTAAAGCCAAGGTGTTGAAGCGGAGCCTCAATGCGACACCCGACGACCTTTACAAATTTGCCGTCGAGGTCTCGGATGGCAAGAAGAATTTCGCCCTGCGGCCTGAATGGCAGAAAGCGTTTGCCCTGCTAGGTAAAGCTCCCGAGATCCGGGAACTACAACGCGCGCTCGCGAAAAGCATGTACTACGACCCTGCCATCAAGGCGGCAGAGGAGTTCGGTACAGAGTTCGACATGGTGTCGGAGCGCACGGAGCAGCTCTTCTTCGATATCCAGGTGAATAACGGTGGGCTTGGGTTAAAGCAGGAAAAGCCATACGCCAAGGCCGCTTTGCAGGCCCTTCTTGTTAAAAATCCAAAGGCGACGCTGACGGAAAAACTCAATGCAATTACGAACGTGCTCGCTAAGTCGAGGTCCAGGTTTGCCAAGGACATCATCGAGCGCAAGGGCACGATCTCCAATGGATTCGGGCGAGTGCATGGGAAGGACTATCGGCTTGATGGCTGGGGCATCGAGCTCGACGCGGAACCGGTGCCTCCTCCAGTGCCGCCGCCCGCACTAGCGCCACTTCCTCAGCCGATTCAACTGCACATGGGTGTGCTCGGTATCGAGCCCACACAGCAGGCCGAGCAGCTCGATCTCGTCGCTGGCGCGCTGAAACTGGGGCTGACCGAGCCAGGCGTCAGCCTCTTGGGCGCTGGTCTGTGGCCGGCAGAAAACGGGATTGAGCCGGTGACGACCGGAGGCGTGGCGTCGCTAAGTCTCAGAGGTCTGTTGGGTGCAAGCGGGACGACCTTGATCGGTTCAAGAAGCGATGTGCTGCTGCACGGCATCAACCTCATGTTTCGCGAGCCCGTCGGGCTTCTTGCCGTCATAGGGCAAGCGACGCCACTACCCGCGGCGATGTCGGGCGATCACCTTGTCGTGGCGCGCGGCGATCGGCACTACGTCGGCGTGGCCCTCCAGAAAACAGATCAACTGCACCTGGTACGACAGCGAATGCGAGGAAGCACGGGGGAAGAGTCACTGCTCGATGTCACCGAGATCCGGCCGCAGTTGGCGGAGTGCCGGATGCTGATGCTCTACGCAGGTTACGGCATTCCTACTGACATCCTCCCGGGCAGTGGTGTGCGGTGGCGCGAATGGCTTGAGCCGTTTAAGGCGTCGCCGATCGTGCTCGGTTGGTTCGGCAACATCCGACTGCCGCGCGATACGGAGCGGCAGTTTGTCGGCAGCGACTTTCTCGGTCGTGTCGCGGCGCTCAAGCCTGGGGCCAATCTCCAAACGCTCTGCGAAGAGTACCCCGACGAGATCGTCCAGCAATGGGGCGAGGCCTGCCACCGAGCGTTTCACGCCGGTGCTCAAAAGTACCTTTGGCTAGACCAACCCATCCCTGCGCTGAATCTGAGTCTCAGCGGTGCCGCGGCAATTGGACAGGACGGCAGGGTTTGGCATGCGAATCCAAGGTTTGGCGATGTCGGAGAGATGGCGATGAAGGCGGTGGTCGTATGAGCACAACAGTCAGAATCGATACGCCGAAGGCCGACCAATACATCGAACTAGTGGGGGCGTCGACGTTCCCATCCAAACTGAAAGGGCAGGATTTTCAGGCGACGTTGTTCGACGAAATCCTTCTCGTGCGGGGTGCGACGCGTATTCGCTGGCGATTCGATTCGCGGCCGCCAGCCAGTGCCGGTGCTGTACCTCCTAAATTCGCCCCCGTTGCCACCGCCGAGGGATTATTTCCTGAGGGGGTGAAAAAGCTGTCGCAACATGGCCACCTCGAACTGCAATTCCATGTCAGTTCACCGTTGAGTCCGCATGAGAAAGGGATCTGGGTTCGCCTGTGGCTCAAATTCCAGGATGGCGAACTACGACTCATCGAGCCGACGTTGCTAAGCCCAGGCAGCGGCACTCTGGTCGCCGACGGCCCGAAAAAAGAGGAGCCTGGCGGGGCCAAATGGTTCTCGCAGATCAGCGATCGATGGGTGGTCGACAGAAAGCGTCAGCCAACTCGCGGTAATGCATTGTTGTGCGCCTCCGTTGCCGGTCAGCCGGGCTGTGCGAATCTCGTCCACATTGATGCCAATCTCAAATCGGACGACGCGGAGGACTATTCCTTGGCGTTCGTTCTTGCCGCGGGGAAAGGGGCATACGACGTTTGTACCGAGATGAAGATCGCGCCGACCTTTGTCCCGGCAGCGCCGGTGAGTGGCTATGCATTGCGACTGGACTTCGCGGAACGGGCACGCGTACCCCTGATCGCGAGCGGCCTGCATCTTCGCTGCCTGCAGCAGGAGGACCGCAAGGGGTGGCGTTTGGATTGGTTAGACGTCGCTGGTGGTCGCGGTATGCGATCGGCCGAGACGCTCACGCTGGAATCGTTGACACAAGGGCTATTGGAAATCCATGCGCTTGGTCTGGCAACCACTCGTTCGCGCAACCGACTAACTCTGCTTCCGACTTGGATCACTACCGAAGTTCCGGACGAGTACGTCACGCTTGTTTTTCGGCTAACGGCGAGCGTAGACCAGAAGCTCACCGATACGCGGTTGGAGTCGATTAGTCTTCGCAAACGGCGAAAAATCGCACTTCATTGCAGTGGAGCACTCGATCTGGATGGCCAGCCCCTTGTGCAGGGTGTATGGGCCGAAGATGCTCCAGAGTTCGGGACGTGGCTTTCCTGGAAATTTGATGGCCAGGATCTTGAGCAGGCGTCGCACCGAATGGCGATCGGCGCCGTCCTGCTGTCGATGGCGGCATTTACGAAGGGTCACCTGAAACTCGGTGGTTCGGACGAGGGCTCTCTATACCGTCGTGCTCCGCTGGTGAGCGATCTCCACCTCGAGTTCGAGAAAGCCACCTATGCGGCATTGAGCATGGACCCGGAGCTGGGGTTTGAGACTCTCTCTGATGTGGTACGGCGCGAGCGGCCCTGGACCTTCGATCTCCTAGCGGCCCAGCCCTGCAAGCTCCTGATCCAGGAGGTCGCGAGCCAGCGACAAAGTCGTCGGCTGCGCCTCGCACTCCAGCTCCATAAGGCAGGTGAGCACAAGACCGATGTAATCCTGGTCGATCCCAGCCCGCTGACAGTTGTGCGCGTCCAGACTTCAGAGAAGCAAGCGGGCAACGAGACCCTCGCCGAATACCTGGACGACGCTGACCAGGCGCCCGAGTGGCAGTTCTACTCGAACAAGGGGGGGATGAGTGCGACGCTACCGCCGCAGGGCATCGGCGAAGAAATGGTCAAGGGCTACTTGCACGTGGACCGAGTCGACCCTGGAAATCCAGGCGCCAAAGTCAGAACGCGTGTGCCCGTCGATGGCGCGCTGTTCGACTTCCGTCTCACTCCAACGGCGCAACTGCGGCTCGACCGCACTGATGTCGACATGGCGCGCTCGGAAGCGCCCTGGTCGCTGCGCCGTCTGCTGGGACGGCGTCTGGGGGCGGTCGGCGTCAAGCTGGAGTCGGCGGATTTCGAGTTGCTGTATGGCCTGGCGGCACATCTGGAAACCGAGGGGCTTCGGATTGCCGAGCTCGATGGCTTTATTGGGCAGGTACCGTACTCAGATGAGCTAAGAAGTCTTCTGCGTGGCCACGACACGACGGACCTAAAAAAGGACTACGCAGAAAAAGCCGCGCACTGGTTGGCCGGCCTTTGGGCACGACCTTCGTGGTGGCGTGTATACCGCGACATCGCGCAGCGGGGGCGCCTGCTTGTCGACCAAGGGCTTGAATATCGCTTACGTCCTACCCGTGACACGGCGAACCCATTTGACATTGGCAGTCGCCACGACGGACCAGCAATCGACCGCGAGCCCTTACGCGGCGGCGTGGATTGGCCATTCCAGTCTCCCAATGTCTATGAAGAGCTGATAAAAAAGCCGACATCAAACGCAGGCTCCATCGAAGGGCTTGTCTTCGGTAGCTTGGGTGGCGAAGGGACGCAAACGGCTTCATTCAACAACGGTAAGACGCTGATCATCACGAACACGCGTCAGGGCCGCCTCGACTCGCTCACGTTGATCCGCATTGGTCGCATCGCAATGCTTTGGAACAAGGCGCGCCATGTGATCGTCTACGAACGAACGACGCGACGTGCGCCACGGTACATCGGCGCGCCGATCGGCGAGCAAGATACCATTGAAGCTCAGCCGGAGTTCGCTGGTATTGCCGCATTACGCAAGGTGCGTGAGTACGTCGAGATCACCGAACCACGCCGGCGATATCCCGACCATGAAACGACCACCTCTATTTGCGGGCCGCTGATCCAGAGCGTATTTGGCAGCATCGAAATCCCGGTGAGATCAGACTGGGGACAGGATATACGCGACGGCTTTGTGATCGCGCTGCGCGGGCCGATTCCGGATGGCCATGAATTGGAATTCCCGGACCCACGCGTGTTTCTGGATCTGGCGCGCGCTGTGGGTAAAGGCGAGGGCGCGGTCGCGCAGCGCATCAAAAGCACGGAGCGCCTGGTCTTCTTCAGTAGCACGCGCGACCAAGATGGCGGCAACACCGATGCCTGGCCCGCATGGCCGGATGTGGACTTTCCGCTGCTGAAGCGTCCCATTCAGCCAAAGCTGCCGTCCATCAGTAGATTCCGTGGCCGTACACAACAGCCTGATGCTGTTGCGAATGAGTTGGGCATGGGCAAGTTCACCTTCACACTGGATCCCGCCGAAGAGGCGATCGATCTGATGCATGGGCGCAACGTGCCTGGGCTGGAAGCCAAGATTACGAACATCAACTTGGCTCGTGGCATGCCGACGGAGGAGCGCAAGCAGCCACTGGAGGTCGAGCAAGCCGCCGTGAAATTTGGCAACGCACAAGCACAGCTCGTTGATGGGATCGCCGAGCTGCGTGCGGCCTTACGCGAGCGGGTGGCCGCAGGCGACAACACACCTCTGGCTGCATTGCCTCAAATGCAGGAAGACGTCAGGAAGCTCGTCGCTCAGCTTAAGGAGGTCGTAAGCGACGTCCCCGCCATGCAGAGCGCTCCGACGCGCAGCTGGAAGGATCTCCAGAGAGAGCGCACCGACCAGTACCTCAAGGCCATCAACGGCGTCGACGGCGGCATGGGCGATGCCGCGCGTCTCGGTCAGCAAATGCAGGGACTTGCCGCCCGCTTTGTGGGTAAGGGCGCGCCAACGAGCATCGAGCTGGCGCGCAATCAGGCGAGTGCCATCGTCGATGCTATCCAGCAGCAGGCGAAACAGCGCATCGGCGAAGTGGGCTTCGTGCCCCAGCAGGCGATGGCAGCCGTACGTCGCCTGCTGGATTCGCTAGCTAACGATTTCGAATCCAAGCTCCTGCGGTTGTCGGGCGACCTAGTCATTGAGCTCAACCGCATCGAGCAGGTCTACCTGCACGATGTGGATAGTGCCGCGGACCTGGAAGCGCAGTGGCGCGCAGGATTTGCTGGCCTTCCCGGGCAGTTGCGACATTTGCTCGACATGCTCGATCAGATAGCGGATGGCGCGCTGACGGATTGGTTCTCGCGCTTACCGCAGAAAAACGCTGCCACCGTGTACGAGCTCCTACGAAAAAGTGTCGAGAGCCAGCTCGGGCCGGTTGTCGACTGGCTCGAGCGATGGAACGACAGCCTACCGCCATTCGACATCGTGCCACCTGATTTTGACGGTATGCGCGATACCCTGTCGCAAACTATAGGGAGGCCATTGGCTGAGGCGTTGTTAGTTCAGGCCGCTGATTCATTCCAGAGGATGTGGAAGGAAACGGCGGATGTCGCGCAGCTCATGCAAGCAGCCGTCGATCGAATCGATAGCTGGGCGAAGAATCTGATGGACAGCTTGCAGGGCTCTCAATCGGTTGAGAGTTTGCGGGACGCCTTGCTCGACGGGGCCAAGAGCGTGGTGGACGAGCTTGGCAATGCGGCAAAGGACGTGGGCGATGGCATCACCAATGCGCTATCCAATCTCTCTTTCGGCGACATTCAAGGTTCCATGGATGCCCTGAGGGATTTCGAGAAAACTACCGATGACGCGCTGGAAAGGATCAACAACCAACTGTCTGGCAATCTGGGGGACCTGGAGCGGACCGTCCGCGAGCAGGCGGCGATTTTAGACAGCTACGTCCAAGCGGGTGGGAGACAGCTGGAGGATTGGGCCCGGACTTCGCTCGGCCCTACGGTCGAAATCGCCAAGCAGAACGTTGGCGCTGGCCTTGAGACTATCCGAATCCTGGCAGAGGGCCCCGTCACCGACACACTGCGGACGAGTCGCGAGCTGCTTGGCTATTACTACGACCAGGCGAACCAGGCCCTAGGTCTCACGAGCGCCAGTGCATACTTCAACGACCTCGGACAGGACGTGCTCAACTCGCTGAGCGCGAGTATGCCATTCGATCGTATCAGGGATCGCCTGCTGCCGAAGCTGGATGGCTTAGCGATTCGTGACCTGTTCCCCGACTTCTGCGGGATCAAGCTTACTTATTTCCTACCCGACCTCGATGTTCCCTTGGACGGCTCCCACGAATACGACTGGATCAAGCTGCAGCATGGCTTCGACAAGGACAAGCTGCGAGCCTGGGCGAAGGTCGCGGTCAACAAACAGTTCGTCGAGCCTGCCACCTTATTCGACCTCGGCCCGGTCAAGTTGCGGTTGCTCCATCCGCATTTCATCGCTGACAGCGACGTTAGCGTGGCGCAGGATGGGACGCGTTGGCAGCGTACCGCCGCGGCGCTAAACGCTGATTTCGAGCTGTCGTTGAACGACAAGCCGATGGTCACCCTACGCGAAGGTAGCCTCAACTTTGACGAGCGGGGCGAACTCAAGTTCGACTTCGACAGTGAGAAGCTGGAGTTGGCGCCAGAGCTTCAATTTGTCACCGACGCGCTGAAGGAACTGATGCCGCAAGTCGAGGGGGCGACAATCACGCCGTTGCTACCTTCTGGGGTCAGTGCAGCCTTGAGTTTGCCCCTGCCGGACATTGGTACCGGCGCATTCACGCTGACCGGTGTGACGCTCAATACCCATCTTGATCTGCTCATCAGCGACGGGTTCGAGATCAGTACGGGACTCTGGCTGAGTAAGCCTGATCGACCGTTCGGCTTGGCAGTGTTGTTCCTTGGTGGCGGAGGCTGGTTTGGCATTGATGCCACCTACAAGCCCCCGTCACGCTTTGTCACGAGGGTGTCGGTGGGCGTGTCGGCCGGTGCCTTTGTCGCTGTCAACTTCGGCTTTGCACGAGGTAGCGCGGGCATTCTCTTCACTGGCGGGGTCGATTTCTACCGCGATTGGCAAAGCGGCAGCGGGAGTACCGCCATTTCGATCGGGATCCTTATCTGGGGTGAGTTCTCCGTGTTGGGAATTGCCTCGGCCTCAGTGCGCCTGATGTTACGCATTACTTACACCGACAACGGCGGCATGGTGGGTACTGGAACGTTCAGCGTGAGTATCCGCATTTGCTGGTGCTACACCCTGCGTGTTTCGCGCACGGCGCAGAAGGTCTTCTCGGGCTCGAGCAACAGGAGCGGCTCTGGCACTTGAGTGAACGCCCGTGACGGCAGGGTGACGGTGCAGTCCGCGATGGCGCGGGCGGCATTACCGGGGATGGCTGCGACGGGTACGGACGCGAATCCACCGGATTACGGCATGTTGCCTGCCACCGACGTGGAAAGCGCTGTGAATGACTTCTTTGACACCCTGGCTGTCTACAGGAGCTAACTGTGACCTCACTCAGTTTGGGTTTGACCTTGTCGCTCGTCGGTCCCCGACAGGACCTCCTGGACACGCCGAGTTGGCCGATGGCACTGCGTGTTGCCATTGGCTTGACCGCTGAGCCTAGTTCGCCGCAGGAGGCGGCAGAGTCGATCCTGCCCACACTGCCGTGGATGGTTTGGCACGACGCGCTCCCGGAGGTTGCCGTCATGGACCAGAACGGCATCGAAATCGCGCGGTGCAATCCGGTGGGCCCGTTGTACGACAACGTGCCATTCGTGGAGGCTCTTCAAGCCACCGTGCTCTCGCGCGGAGAGGATTTAGCCCAGCGTGGCTGCCTGACATTTACCTTCGATGGCAGCCATCAGGAACTCCAGGACGCGGATGATGTGCTCACTGTCTCCTGGCCTGGCCTGATGAATACCTTGAACACGATGGCCCAGCCGACCCCGTCGGCTCTCAAGTGCACATGGTTCTTCAACGTTGATAGGGATCGAGTGGCGGCTCTGGATGCCGACGGAAACTGGCAGCTGAAGCCAGGTATAGCGATCTCTGCTTCGCCGGTGAGCCTGTTGGGGGCGAACTACACCAGCACCCAGGTCGGTGGGGATCCAACGGTGCACGTCCATTCATACAGCACTGCCGAAGTCCGGGCGCACTGCAAATTGCTGGAATTGGAAAGCGCGTTGGCTCACGGCCTGGACGAACTCGACAACTACTGGCTGAGCATCCGCGATAGTCGCGACGACTCATTGCTGGATTTGGCCACGCGCCTCGAAACGGCACTGGGCCCCGGCGCCATACTGAGCGCTATCAACATCGAAGAATGGACGGATGCTTGTGAGTCCATGGGTGCTTCCCTACCTGTGCGTCCTGCGACCGTGAGTGAGACGAAGACAGCTCTGGATTTGTGGAAACAAAAACGGGTCGAAGCCGTCAGCAAGTCGGTTGCGAACAAGCGCCGGAGCATCATCCGTAAGGCGCTGCTCAGCGACGAGGATACGGTGCAGGTTATTCGCCAGGGTTACCTCGAACAGGCCCACAACACGTTGGCCAGTCTGATGGACATTCCGCAGGAGGGCATTCGCACGAAAGTTCGTGACGATGCGGTCGCGTCCTTGCTTGTTCTGCTGCGTGATCGACTCCTACCTGAGTTCACTCCGCGTGCTCCCGGTCCGTGCCAACCAGATGAGGGTATCGAGTTGCTCGTGGGGGACGAGCTGATGCGATTGCGTCATGAGGATCAGTCGTCGAGCCCGGCAGTGGACGACGTCGCGGCGATCCAGTTTTTTGGGCGCCGAAGTTCCGAGGTTGCAGCGCTCGATGCCCCGGATGACACGTTGACTGTCGAGTGGCATGCGCTGAGCGGAGCGCGATATGCCGTACCGACCGTCTACGACGGCGACACCACGGTTGCTTCCACCGATCGGGTGCTCGGCGTGACAGCGAGCTACGTCGACCAAGTGCTGTATCGGGAACTGACGTACAGCGGCACTAATCTTGTGTGCCGCAACCCAATGGAGCGCGTGCACCGCGAAAACTTGGGGGAGGCTGACAGTGGCGAGGCCGATATGATGCTCGCTCAGTTGCAAAGGCGCACCTGCCCGACCTGGGAGCTGCGGGCGCTGCCGCTGCGTTATGGTGATCATTACGAGTTCGCAGCGAGCGTTATTGACCGGGCCGGAGGCCAAGCGACTGAGCTGTGCTTGCCCGGTCAGCCCTGGGCATTCGACCCGACCAGCATCTCCCGTCTCTCACCGCCACAGCGGGACCGCGTATGCTTCCTGCGTCGGGTTGCGGTTGGGGATTGCAACATCCTGCCTCCCATTGGCGGGTGGCCGCAGACGCCCGACGAGGTTTGGCTGCGCTGCCTGGAAGAAGCCCCCCCGACCGTCGACAATGTCGCGCGGCCCACGTCGGTATTACTGGTGCCTTCTGATCGTACGGTCTTCCGCGACCGGAAAAGTGTCGGCAAAGCCACAAGATGGCCATCCTCGGTATCGTTCGATGTAGAGGCTCCGCGCCTTGATGAGCACACGCTACTGCGCTGGAACATGCCGGCAACAACCTTGGAGCCGGCGGCGCAAGAAGCGGCCGTGGTTGCACTGAAGGCGGAATTGACCGCGATACACCGTTCTCGGGATGACATGCTCGCTGAAGGGAGTCGTGCTGAAGTAAGTGGACTTCCGTTCGACCCGGCGGTGACGGCGCTGGGAGTGCGGTACCGCTTCGATGGACAGGCTGAAACGAAGTACATACTCCCCTTTAAGGCGGCCAGTATCACCTTGGACTGTGGCGATGCCGACCTAGTGGAGGATAACGCGCATGCGCTTCGTTTTGTCATTGCGCCCGGCAGCTATGTGAGGCTCGGCTTTGTCCCATTGATCGCGCCGGATGATTTCGAACGAATGGACGAGCAAGCATTGAGCAGGCTTCTCGAACACGAGCCTTGGATTGCGAAAGACGGAACAGCGTACCGGGCCTTCGCAGAGAGTGTCGTGTTCGCCGAAAGCGCCACTGCCGAACTACCGGACCTGGAAGCAAGCGATCTCTTGCTCGCGGCGGATGGCGCCGGCAACGTCGAACTTCGGTATGTTTTCTCAAGGCTGGATGCCGATGGGCAGCGGCGTCTGAGGCATGTCCATCAGATGAGGATCTCTTGCGAACGCTGGGTTTGGCGTAATTTGCCAGTGCCTTCAATGGCTGCTGCCGATGCGAAAATGTCGCCCGCAGAGGGGCGTCGGCGGCTAGCCAGTGGTCCGCCACTGGAGATTATGGATGCGGTGCGTCGGGATGCGCCTGACTCTGAACTCGTCAGCTACTTTGATGAGCTGGCCGGACTTGACCAAGGCTTCGTGCGACGCGAAGAAGTCGTCATGAGGTTCCCGCGGGACCTTAGCGACAAGATTGCCTTGTACGTCGATCAGCGCGACGGCATTGCGGGCGCCGATTACCTCCGTTACCACCTGGCCCTGCGATCGCGCTATCTAGGTGTGTTGCAGCAGCAGGACGGGGATAAGGAGAGCCCGCATCGCGTGGGTCCGCGTCGTATCGCCGTGCCGTTCCGTGGCAATCCGGCTCGGATCAAGCCGCCCAAACTTCTGGCCGTGCTGCCGTTGATTCGTGCGATGAAGGACAGTCCCCGGACAGGCGAGAAGGGTGCTGGTTCTGCGTTCTTGGTCATTCTCGACGAAACATGGTTCAGAGAGTACGGAATGGGGGAACGGTTGCGTGCGCGGGTGGCGCATGTGAAGGCAGAGATCGGGGAGACGACGGTGCCTCCAGAACTACGCTACGGTCCTCTTCCAGACCATAGCGTGATACCGCTAAAGAACGCGGCACTCGACCAGCGCTTGACCGAAGACCTCGACTGTTTCGGCCCTTTCGGTTTTTCCCTAGATCGAGGGAGCAGCCAGGCGATGGCCAATGCGACGGGGTTCGTTGTCTACCCCCCTGCTGGCACTCCGCCGCACTACAACCTGTTTGTAGAGCTCACCCGGTTGTTGGATGTCCCGTCGGGAGCCTTGCTGCCGGACAATACGCTCGCACCGCTCGAAAGCGCCGTCAGCGACGCTCTACCGCTCTATACCTTGCCCGACAGCCATGCGCTCAACCCAAGGAGTAATTCGCTAAGTATCGCGAGGCTCGGAAATGGGCGGTTCTCATTCGATGCCTCTGAGGTGGCGAGTGCACCGTTTGTTGGCGCGAGCGGCGACGTCCTTCTCCAGTACCGGTACTTGCTGATAGTTGGCCGGTACGTACGCGACGGTGGCCGGGCAGTTGACATATTCCTACCGGAGGATGGGCTTTGGCTGAGCGCCGGGGATCTCCATTTGTTGGGTGGTGCCGATCGGGACATCAGTAGCTGTAACGCCGCCGTAATTGCTGAGGTGCTTTTGAATGGCCGGCCTGGGACATACGAGCCTTTGGGTGATGCCAGCAGCCTGCGCGAGTTCTTCCTGATGATGTTTGGTGCGCCCGACCAAGATGCTCCCGGTATGATCCGGAGGTTTTCGCAAGTTTTTGATATAGCGTTTCGGTGAGGTTCCGCTGCCTCTGAGGCCTAGG
This sequence comes from Pseudomonas sp. SLBN-26, assembly GCF_006715895.1. Lineage (NCBI taxonomy): Bacteria > Pseudomonadati > Pseudomonadota > Gammaproteobacteria > Pseudomonadales > Pseudomonadaceae > Pseudomonas > Pseudomonas sp. SLBN-26. The sequence continues at coordinate 2,256,840 of NZ_VFOB01000001.1, read as the reverse complement.
TCCGGCAAGGCCTCAGGGCGTCGTTTCCTTCGGGGGTGGTTATGAGGTCACCGGCTCTGCCTGTGACGATTCGAATGCCCGGACTATCAGGGTGAAGTCGATCCAGTAGGGTGCGCCATGCGTACCGATGGTTTGATTGGGTGCCTAATTGATCCCAGAGTCGGTGCGCACAGCTCACTTTAGGGTTCAGACTCGGCGCAATGGGCAGCCTTGTGCGCGGCGGAATATCTGCTTGGAGTGACGGCAAGTCCACGTTCTACGAACGTGGTTGTTTACTGCTTTATCAGATTGCAACGAAGACCGCTTCAAGGAGATCCGTAACCGCATCTAACGTCGTGTGGCCCATATCCAGATCCTTCAACGAGATTCCAGATGTGCGAAGTCGTGGTAGGAACTCCCGGAACTGCTCCATGACATTTCCAGGGAGGGTTACACGTAGCTCCGGTGCAATCAGTTGGGAAAGGCGGGCCACATCATTCATGTGCTTTTTCACATTCCTTTCATCCACTTGTTCCCCTGCCTCACGCCTCGCTGATAGATCCAGCCAAGCACTTGCTTTAAGTGGGATTAGGCGATCAGCACCGACCCAACTGATCCCATCAGCTGCGATCTGACCGGTCACCACGAACTGGTAATAATCCCCATCGAGCAGAATGGCGGAGAGGCTTGAGACTCCCTCGTCAATTGGGAGGGGGGTGAGAGACGCTCTTTCTTCCAGTTGAATGCCGTCCTGTGAGCGGCTGAACAACTCCAGCATGAATGGAAATGATGAATCGGCCGGCTTGCTGAATCGGTAGAAAACGGGGGAGCCATCGCTCCGCTCACGTATCTCATAACCGCCAGCGGCCACGAATTCCCAGAAGCGCCGGCCGAATTCGGCATCGAGCGCTTCAACCACGAGTACAAGGTCAAAATCTTTGGTAGCGCGGAATGAGCCACCACCTTGCTCCATTGCTACAGTTGCTGCGACGCCACCGATCAGCACATAGCGGTCGGTGAAGTCCCTGAAGAAGTCCTTGAATGTATCCAGTCCCCTTACCACTTAAACTCCTCCAGCATTTCATCGAGTGCCATTGCTACGCGTTCATCCTTGGAACCCCTCAGGCTCAGATAGAGCGACAGTGGGTCGACTTCGTGATTCTCAAATGACAGTACAGGTCCGTAGCTCCAGACTTGGACTTTGGCAAAGGCCTCGTCACGACTTTGGACTACCTTGATGTCATTGACCCGTAAAGCATCGTTGAAAGTATGCTCTGAGGCAGCAAAGACCGGGGTCTTTGGCTCGGCGAGCATGCTCCGCGAGGCTAGAGCCGATTCTCCCGCTGCAACCCACCCAGACAAAGTGACCTTCTTAATTTCATGAAGGGATAGCCTTGTATCTGGATGGGTTGATTTCAAACTCGGTGCTCCAACCCATTCTTCCTTCATGATCGGGTTCCGTAGGACGCTACGCGCAGCCTCCCATGTCCCCCTTGCATCCCTATAGAACTGGATCAGTCGCTCTCGGCCTCTGGTTACCCTCCGGCCAAGGCGATGCTCTTCGAGCTCCTTAAAGGCGCGGGAAATGGTCATGGCAGAGTAGGGGAGTGGGCCAACAAGACCTGACTGGCTTAGCTCTGAGGTCCACCCATGAAGGATTTGTGCGATTAGGATGGCCTGTGTTGCTGGTGCCAGCGGCTTGCCCTCCGCCCCTGATCGCTTGCGTGGTTTGAAATGTTCGCGCAGGTCCATCCCTAGTCGCGGGAGGAACATCTGATTGCCAGGTACAATGAAACTGACCCCCTGCAGGATCAGCCGCTTCCTCTCTGACGAGTTCAAACCTTCGATCGCAATCACTACTGGCAGCCCTAGGACTTTCTCAGCGACCTCGGCGTGCTTGCGAAGCTCCCCTGTACCTTCGAAGTCATGGTGAACAGTCATGAGCAAGCAGGCCTTATTGAAAAGCTCCATTTTCTTGAACTCGTAACGGCTGCTTAGCAGGAAGGGCAGGGAGCTGGTCTTAGCTTCTTCTAGGCGTGGAGCTTCCCCCAAAGTCTCCTGAAGGTATGTACTCACCGCTGCTGTGGTTTCATCCATCCTGCTATCCTAACATTGCTAAAGAACGATAACGCTTAAAATGTTATCGTGCATGAACGTGTTAGAGTCAAGGTGTAGGTAAGCTCGTAGACAGTCGATTGAGGTTTGAGGCGGAATTGCCTCTGGCTTCCTGACCTCCACCAGTCCGGCATTGGTCGATCTCTACCGCTTCTCAGGAGGAGTTGCAAAGGGCGATACGACGACATGACTGTGGAGGCGGGGGCGGATGGTGAAAGGCCCGGAATTGGCTCAGGGACTTTTGCGGGAAATCGCTGAAAACCGTCAGGTAGCATAGGACATCGATTGCAGCGAGCGCCCTAAATGATTCTAGAAAAATCAGTGAGTTATGAGCTCGACCACTGGCATGGGGTGCAAGGGGTAGAGTATTCGAATCACTCTGTCCCGACCATATTTAGAGAAAGGCCCAAGTCGAAAGACTTGGGCCTTTTTCGTTTGTTTGGTCTGTTATCCCTTTTCCAAGAGAGCTTCGCTGCAGGACTCTTTGCGCTAGTGAGGTCTGCTACCAAAGACAAGTAAGCCTATGCGTGGTAGGCCGTGCCTGTTAATACGGCCGGCCACGACGACTCATGCGTCTTCGCAGTAGTTGGATCTATATGGCCGCCTTTAGCTAAGCCCAGCCGCATCCGCTTGATCGAATATCACCCTCACTGGTTATTGCAAACCCGCTGCACTGCCGTCTTCGCAGCCCGGATATCGAACAGCTCCGGATCGAACGGGCCACCCGCCCACTCCAGTGCCTCCCGACCAGCAGGGCTGGTGGGAGAGTGGATGCTCTGCAAGAACGCCATGTACCCGTGTGGCCCGCCTACGTCCTCCGGCGGACATGCGCCGGCTCCGTCCAGTAGCTCGCACCAGGCCCCCGTAACCTCGCACGGCCGGACAGATTCCACTGCGATCACATGCAGCCATTCATCCCCGAAGTCGTAGATGTACTGCATCCGGTCCCCTGGTTTAAGCGCGCGCCGTACTTTCACTCGGCGATCGTCCGCTGTTCCCGCTTCCGGCAGTCCTATGTCTGGGTCAGGTGGCAGGTAGTGGTCGATGCCATTGGAGAACTCATGCAGATGGCGACTCTCCCAGCCGAATGCTGCCTGGATGAAGTGGTGCAGCCGTCGCAGCGAACAATCCCCCGTTACCGCCAGCCGCCGCCAGACGGGTGGCAGCACCACTAGGGGAGCCAACTGAACATGCAGCACATATATCGATGGAGTCGTTGCCATTCATTCTTCCTGTTGCCCTGGCTTTGAGCAGAAGCAGTTCTTACTTGGTCCGAGGCTCGTCAGTGAGCCGCTCTTGATTGCAGACGAAGGACTGTCGACCAGGTAACGGGCTTAAGCAAGGTTTTCTGGGAAGCAAGGCCTGCACATTCGAATGCGAGGCGAGGGGGATTGATATCGGGCGATGGGGCGACGCGTTGCTAGGGCTGTCGGCGGCGTCCTTCGTGTGGGAACGGGCCCTGTTGGCAACCTGGGGTGCTTTGAGCTGGGTGCTTGTGCTTGAGGAGCATAGGCGGCTGTTTGATGGCTGCTGGTGGGCTGAAGCCCACCCCATGTGCCGTATAGCTCGTCGGACCTTCGGCGGGTCTACTTTCCCTGTTCGCTTGCTATTGACCTCAACTTAGCTTGAGGTTTTATCGTCCTGCCTGTTCTTGCCTGCCACCCAGAGTGCGGCAAGCGTCTTTTGCAACCTACAAGGACCCGGAATGGACACCCAGACTTCATTGATGATCTTCCAAACCACGTGCTTCCTTGGGTTTGCGCTGTGGTTGAGCATTGCCCTGATCAACAACCTGCACGGTTTCGCCAGCTCGGTGAAGGCGGTAGGGGCGACGCTGTCGATGGTGCCCTTGAGGCAGCCGCCGGCGGTCGACACCCCCTTGCTCAGCCGGGCGCTGGTTTCGCCGAAGCTGCATCGCCTAGCGCTGGGGGTGATCGTGGTGCTGCAGGCGGTGGCCGTTCTCGCCGTGTGGGCGGGTTGCTACCTCCTGCTGTTCGGCGGTGGGCTGGAGGCCGCTCGACCCTGGTTGAACCTGGCGCTGAGCGTGGCCCTGGCCTCGCTCTTCGCCATGCTGCTGGGCGGGCTCTGGTTCGCCTACTGGATACGCCAGGAGGGCCTGCAACTGACGCACCTGGTGCTGGTGATCTGGGTGTTGCTGAACTTCCTCGTGCTCAATCTGCGCTGGAGCTGACCTTATGAAGATGATGGTGATAGGCGCCAGCCGGGGCCTGGGTCGTGCGTTGGTGGAGGGGCTGGGCAAGCCGGGGGACCGCATCGTGGGCGTATCGCGCAGTCGGCCGGATCGGCTGGCGGTCGCCGCAGGCGTCGACATCCAGTGGATCGAGGCCGACCTGGCCGAGCCGAAGGTAGCCGTGGCGCATATCGAGGCCCAGGCACCGGCGGAGCTCGATGTGCTCATCTGCAACGTCGGCATCTGGGAGCCGCAGGCCTTCAGCGAGAGGTACGGCTTCCTGAACGATAGCGATGAGACGCTCGCCAGGTTGGTGGAGGTGAACATCACCGCCACGCTGTTGTTGCTCAAGCGCCTGATGCCAAGGCTGCTCGGTTCTACCAGGCCACAGCTGATCCTCACCGGCTCCACCTCCGCCCTGCACCGCAGCGGGCGACCCGAGGTAGCGTTCGGTGCCTCCAAGTTCGCGTTGAACGGGATGGCCGATGCGTTGCGCGAGGGCTTTCGCGACCAGCGGCTGGCAGTGACGGTGCTGCAGTTGGGGTACCTGAACACTGACGACCCACTGGCTGTGCCAATGGAAGAGGCAGCCGCGCGAGGGGAGGGGCAACTAGTGCCTGTGCACGATGTGGTCACCATGGTCAACGCGCTGCTGCGGCTGTCAGCGGCTTCCTTCGTGCGGGAACTGATCTTGCCGGCAATCGAGGACGGACGTTTTTGAGCTGAGTACTGGTGCTGGAGGGGCACGGGCGGATGTTTGATGGCTGCCGGTAGGCTGAAGCCCACCCTACCGGCCAGGTTGTCTTGCTCAGAGCGCTTGCATCCTCATGTTCACCAGAGCCTTGGCGTGCACTGTCACGTCCCCCTGTGGCACGAGCCTCGGCTTGTGTTTGGTGTTGTCTGAGATGAGTTCCAGTTGCTCGCTTCCTGCCAAGAGCAGACGACGTATGAAGGTGTGGTTGGCCCAACTGACGAGGTAGATGCCGTCTCCAATAAAGGCCTTTACGCCGCAATCCACGATAATTGCATCGCCTTCGTTGAGGGTGCCCTCCATGCCCTTGTCCCAGCACGTCACCACAGCAAGTTGGTCAGCGCTGCTGTAAAGAAGGCCCAGCCTGTGCAAGTAGGTTTTGTTCAGAATGACGCTGCGAATGGCTTCTGCATGCTCGGCGGGTAGTTGTGAGTGCTGGATGGTGTGGAAGTCGAAATGGGGAATGCAGAACTCGGCTTCCGCGTCGCACTGGGAAATGGAAGGACGAGCCTGTTTGTCGGCCTGATCGAGTTGGATTTCCAAGCTGTCGGCCACTGCTTGAGCGATGCGCTGCCTGGCCGCGTTATTGAGGCTCTTGCCGGCGTGGAGCTTCAACATTTCAAGCACGAAGGCAGCCGTTCCGTCCTTTCCCTTGTTAGCGGAAGTGGTCGATGCGTAGCGGTGCTTGCCGGCTTCACCGGTCGGATGGCCCTCGCCCATGGCGAGCCATGCAACATCACACTCCAGCGCTTTGGCAAGTGCGAGCAGCCGCTTTCCGCTGGCCTGGTTGCTGCCAGTAGTCCAGTGAGTGACGGAGCTTTTGGTGACGCCTACGAGTTGAGCCAGCTCTACGGCGCTCAAGTGCAGGGCCTGCATGCGCGATCTGACGCGGTCTGAAAAATCCATGGTTGAGGATGCTAAACAGCGCTTGGTTTAGTTTCCTTGTCGTGATTAGTTTATTTTTCTAAACTAGTCGGCTCCAAAAGTTGCAGGTTCTTGCCGGTGGCAAGAACTGTGGAGGCCTCGCATGCACCTCACCGAATGGACCCGCTCCATCACCCACATCCTCGCCCGCCCTGCTGGCGAGCCTCAGCTGCGCGCCCTGGCTGCGTGGCTTGTGGAGGCTGTGCCGGCGGATCATCTGGTGGTGTTCCTGTATGAGGGCAGTGCGGCACCGGTGGCGCTGTTCGACACCTTCACGGAGGCGCAGCGGGCAATCTTCATCAGCGCCTACCGCGCCGGGCCCTATCTGCTGGACCCGCTCTACCTGCACCTGCTGTTCGGCAACCCGGATGGCGTGCAGACGATGCAGGCGCTGGCGCCGGCGAGCCTTCACAGCAACCACTACTACCACGCGCATTACCAGCGGCTGGCGTTGGTCGACGAACTGGCGGTGTCCACCACGCCAGGGGAGGACTGCCGGGCGAGGTTGTCATTGATGCGCAAGTCGGGGCAGCCGGCGTTTTCTGCCGCTGAGCAGTCCCGTGCGCGGGATGCCTGGCCGGTGGTGGACGAGGTGCTGCGAGCGGCCTGGTGCAAGCGGGAAGCTGCCGTCCGTGCGATGCCACTGCTTAACGAACAGGTGCGCGCAGCGCTGGCAGTGTTTGGCGCGGGGCTGCTGTCGGTGCGTGAGGCAGAGATCGCCCGGCTACTGTTGCTGGGACACGTGCCGGCGCTGATCGGCCGGCTGTTGCGCATCAGCCCCAGCACGGTCCGGGTCCATCGCCGCAACCTGTACGAGAAGCTGGGTGTCACCAGCCAGGTGCAGCTGCTGGGGCTGTTCCTCCACGGGCTGATGGAGGAGGGGGCGGCTCCCGTTATCCGGCGCTGCAGCCCCGACACCTAGGCAGCGCCTGGTGCGCCATTGCACCGGGTTCGACAGCTCCAACTGTTCTTTCCATTCCCGCTTTGCATGGGGCGACGCCTTGCTGTGCGCCTCTGGTGGCCCTTGCGCGAAACGCGGGGTGGCCTGCCGAGGCAAGGCCTACAGCGGTGCCCGAAGCCGGCTACCGTCCGAGTCGTACCGCCCCGCGCACGTGCGTTGTTAGGGTGGCCCCTGCCGTGCCCGGCTCGCCCGGTGCCAGGCGTGCATCGACAAGAAGAACCGGCCTCAGGGGCACTGGGGCACGTGTCAGGGAGTGTTGCCATGCGAAGGTCCGTGCGGATTGCCGACATCATCGACGACAGCCCCATCTCCGGCTTGCAGGTACGGGTACTGGTGTTCTGCTTTCTCATCGTGCTGCTGGATGGATTCGATACGGCGGTGATCGGCTACGTGGCGCCGGAGTTGATCGGCGATTGGGGGCTCGTTCGCGAGCAGCTGGCACCGGCTTTTGGTGCGGGCCTGTTCGGGATGCTGGTGGGGGCCGTGTGCTGTGGTCCGCTGGCGGATCGCTTCGGGCGCAAGCGTGTGCTGCTGGGCGGCATCCTGGTGTTCGCCCTGGGTACGCTGGCGGCAGCGTTCTCCACCGGGTTGGGGATGCTGGTGGTACTGCGCTTCGTTACCGGCATCGGGCTCGGTGGGGTGTTGCCCAACTGCATCACGCTGTCATCGGAGTACGCGCCACAGCGGCGCCGGGTGCTGCTGGCGACGCTGAGCTATTCAGGCTTCATCCTCGGCTTGGCACTGGGTGGCAGCGTTGCGGCCTGGCTGATGCCGGTGCTGGGGTGGAAAGGAATGCTGGCCCTGGGAGGGCTGGCGCCGTTGGTGCTGGTGCCGGCGTTGCTGCGTTGGCTACCGGAGTCGCTGTACTTCCTGGTGGGGCGGCCGGAGCAGCAGGCGACGCTGCTGCAGGTGGTCAAGGCCATCGGCGGTGAGCGCGACTGGAGCATGGTGCGCCTGGTAGGAGATCTGCCCGAGCAGCCGCGCTCGCCGGTCTCCATCTTGTTCGAGGAGGGCCAGGCGCTGCGCACATTGATGCTGTGGCTGACCTTCTTCTGTGGCTTGTTCGTGTTCTACCTGTTGACCAACTGGCTTCCCACCATCCTGCGCTCCAGCGGCTACGGACCGAGCGAGTCGGCTCACGTGGCGTCGATGATTCCCATGGGCGGGGTGCTGGGCAGCGTCGTCATGGCACTGCTGCTTGACCGGGTAAGACCACGCTGGGTGCTGCCGCTGCAGGCAGCGTTCTCGGCCGTGGCGCTGGGACTGATCGGCACCCAACTGGGCAGCGCGACGCAATTGATGGCGATGGTGTTCATCGCCGGCTTCGGGCTCAGCGGGCTGCTGGCCAACCTGAGCATCGTCGCCGCCACCCTGTACCCGGTCAGCGCGCGGGCGACGGGGGTGATGGGCTGGCGTCACGTGGCCGCAGTGGCAATGGCACGGCCTTGATGTGTTGCACTTCGCTGCTTGGCACGGTGGCGAGAGGGCCGGCGGGGTAGCGTCGCCAGAGGTGCAGGTCTGGCGTGGCATATGTGCAGCGGTTTGTGTGCCGCCCTGGATGGGCTGCATTGACGAGGGAGAACCATGGGTACGGGAATGCTCTACATCGATGGCCGCTGGCTGGCTCCGGCCGCCTGTCGCCGTTTCACCAGCGTGGACCCGGCCACGGAGGCCCCTATCCAGACGCTGGTGATGGCCGGCCTGCGAGAGGTGGACCAGGCCGTATGCGCCGCGCGGCGGGCCTTCGATAGCCACTGGCGCTTCACCAGCGGGCGCGAGCGTGGCGCATTGCTGGACGGCATTGCCGACGACCTGGCCGTCCGTGCCGAGGCCCTGGCCCTGTTGGAGGTGCAGGACCACGGCAAGCCCTACCCGGATGCTCTGCAGGACGTGGCCGATGCCGCCGCCTGTTTCCGCTATTACGCGGGCCTGGCGCGAGCGCTGGATGAGCGCCAGGGCTTGGCGCTGGAGATCGACGACCCACGTTTCGAGTGCCGCGTGATGCACGAACCGGTAGGCGTCGCGGCGCTGTTCACACCCTTCACCTTCCCGTTGCTGACAGCGGCCTGGTGCGTGGCACCGGCATTGGCGGCAGGGGCCACCTGCGTCATCAAGCCATCCTCGCTGACGCCGCTCTCCACCCTGGAGCTGGCGCGTTCAGCCGATATGGCCGGGCTGCCTTCCGGCGTGCTCAACGTGCTGCTGGGCTATGGCGCGGAGCTGGGGCCCGCGCTGGTGCAGCACCCGGAGGTGGACAAGGTGACCTTCGCCGGCAGCCTGGCCAACGGCACCCAGGTGATGGCCAGTGCCGCGCCGGACATCAAGCCGGTGAGCCTGGAGCTGGGCGGCAAGTCCTCGCTCATCGTGTTCGACGACGCTGACATCGAGACGGCCGTGGAGTGGGCTCTGTACGGCGCGTTCTGGAACCAGGGACAGACCAGCAGCGCACTGTCGCGGCTGCTGGTGCAGGAGGCGCTGTTCGAGCCGCTGCTGGAATGCCTGGTGGCTCGCACCCAGGCCCTGCGTGTGGGGTCGGGGATGGAGCCGGGCGTGCAGCTCGGGCCGTTGGCGGGGCTTCGTCATCTGCACCGGATGATCAGCCTCATTGCCCAGGGCCAGCAGGACGCTCGCCTGCTCTGCGGGGGCCTGCGGCCCTCGCTCCTGGGGCGGGGCTATTTCATCCAGCCGGCGGTGTTCGCCGAGCCCGACGTGGTCAGCCCGCTGTGGCGGCACGAGTGCCTGGGCCCGGTGCTGAGCGTGAAGCGCTTCCGCAACGAGGAAGAGGCGCTGGCCCTGGCTAACGACACCATCTACGGGCTGGCGGCAGCGGTCGTCACGGGTGACCCCGCCCGCGCGGACTGGATGAGCCAGCGGCTGCGGGCCGGGGTGGTCTGGCTCAACTGCGCCCATGCCGGCTTCATCCAGGCGCCCTGGGGCGGCAACCGGCTCAGCGGCAATGGCCGCCAGCGTGGCCCCTGGGGCCTGCAGAACTACCTGGCGCCCAAGCAGGTGACCCGTTTCGTGGGGGCGCAGCCCTGGAGTTGGCGCCAGCCCTAGGCCGGTCGGGAGCCGGCGCGCCCTGCGTACACGGAGTCGCCAATGGCGGCCTGGGTGTGTAGCGATCACAACAACAAGAGAGGCGACGCAAATGGAGCACTCCACCCTGCGCCGTGGCCTGACCGCCCGGCACATCCGTTTCATGGCACTGGGTTCGGCTATCGGCACCGGCCTGTTCTACGGCTCGGCCGCCGCCATCCAGCGCGCCGGTCCATCGGTGCTGCTGGCCTATCTCATCGCCGGGGCGGCCATCTACCTGATGATGCGCGCCCTGGGCGAAATGGCGGCGCTGCACTTTCCGGTGCCGTTCTGGCCCTGGGGCCAGTACCTGGCGATCGCCTTCATGCTGTTCAGCTTCGCCGTGATGGCGAGCTTCCCCGACACCCGCACCGCCTTCGGCATCGGCGCCGCCTGGCTCGTGCTGCTCAGCCCCGCCTACGGTTTGTGGGTGCGGCCGGGCAGGGACGTGCCGGGCGAACCCGAGCCTTCCTGAACGGATCAATGCAAAGGAGAACGCCATGAGCCGACACGCCTACGAATTCGAACTGCCTGCCGAACTGATCGAGGATTTCCAGCGCGACGGTGCGGTCTGCATCCGCCAGTTGTTCACCCCGGACGAGGTGGCGCTGCTGGAGCTGGGCATCGAACACAACCTCGCCAACCCCAGTGCACGGGCCAAGGTGGCCAGCCGACCTGACGACCCCGGTTGGTTCTTCGAGGACTTCTGCAACTGGCGGGAATTCGATGCCTACCGCCAGTTCATCTTCGAGAGCCGCGTGGGCTCGGTCGTCGCGCAGTTGATGGACAGTTCCACGGCCCGGCTCTACCACGACCACCTGCTGGTGAAGGAGCCCAACACCCGCCAGCGCACTCCCTGGCACCAAGACCAGCCCTACTACAACGTCGAAGGCCGGCAGAACTGCAGCATGTGGATGCCGGTGGACCCGGTGGCGCGGGCCTCCACCCTGGAGTTCATCGCCGGCTCCCACCTGGGCCCCTGGCTGATGCCGCGTACCTTCCTCGACAACCAGGCCCGCTGGTTCCCCGAGGGCAGCCTGGCGGACCTGCCGGACATCGAGGCCGATCGCAGCCGCTGGCCCATCATCGGCTGGGCCCTGGAGCCGGGCGATGCGGTGTTCTTCCACATGCTCACCCTGCACGCCTCCGGCGGCGTCGACGGTCCGCATCGGCGCCGCGCCTTCTCCCTGCGCTTTCTCGGCGAAGACATGGTCCATGCCCCCCGGCCCTGGAAAACCTCCCCGGAGTTCCCCGGCCTCGCCGACGAACTACCGCCCGGCGCGCCGATGGTGCACCGGTTGTTTCCGTTGGTGTGGCCGAGGGGGGGAGGGGGGATTGAGGCGAGTTATGAGGCCGACGCGTGACGCTCTACTGGGACAGTGGTGATGTCCAGCGGGGAACGACGCATCTGGAGATCGGCCCGTTTTCAAGAGCCTCTGCTGGTGAGAGGTATCCCGATATCCAGCAGGGAGGTGCTGGAAGACCTTAGAGGTGCCACTCGAGACTGAAGCGGCGTGTAACGAGTAATGGGAGGCGGGCCCTTGGGGCCCGTTTCCATTTTCAGCTGACCAGTCCGATGGTGGCGTCTGGCCTGAATAAAAAACGCGGACACCCAGGACGGGGCCGCGTCACGCTAAGGGGTCAGAACTGCTCGGCGGTGATGTCGTAGAGGGTGCGGCTGCCGGCGAGGATGCTGGCTTCGAGGCTGAGGGTGCGGGGCAGCAGGCGTTCGAAGTAGAAGGCGGCGGTGGCCTGCTTGGCGCTGTAGAAGGCTGGGTCCTGGGGTTGGCGTTCGCTGGCGATGCGGCCCATGCGGGACCAGAGCCAGGCATAGGCGACGTAGCCGAACAGGTGCAGGTAGTCGACGGAGGCGGCGCCGATGGCGTTGGGGTCGCTGGCGGCCTGCTCCAGCACGCGGGTGGTGGTGCGCTCCAGGCGGTCGACGGCGTCGAGCAGGGCGGCGCGGTGGGGGACGTCTTCCGCGGCGTAGCGGCGAATCTCGGCGGTGAAGCGGCGCAGGCTGGTGCCGCCGTTGGCGACGACCTTGCGGCCGAGCAGGTCGAGGGCCTGGATGCCGTTGGTGCCCTCGTAGATCTGGGCGATGCGGACGTCGCGGACCAGTTGCTCCTGGCCCCATTCGCGGATGTAGCCGTGGCCGCCGAATACCTGCTGGCCGTAGACGGTGCTTTCCAGGCCGGTGTCGGTGAAGAAGGCCTTGGCGACGGGGGTGAGCAGGGCGACCAGGGCTTCGGCCGCTTGGCGTTCGTCGGCGTCGTCACTGAACTTGGCGAGGTCGAGTTGCTGGCCGACGTAGCAGGCGAAGGCGCGGCCGCCTTCGGTGAGGGCTTTCATGGTGAGCAGCATGCGGCGCACGTCGGGGTGGACGAGGATAGGGTCGGCCACCTTGTGCTGGGCCTGGGGGCCGGTGGGGGCGCGGCTCTGCAGGCGCTCGCGGGCGTAGGCGACGGCGCTCTGGTAGGAGGCGTCGGCGCAACCGATGCCCTGGATGCCGATGGAGAGGCGCTCGTAATTCATCATGGTGAACATGGCGGCGAGGCCTTTGTTGGCGTCGCCGATGAGGTAGCCGGTGGCGCCGTCGAAGTTCATCACGCAGGTGGCGGAGGCCTTGATGCCCATCTTGTGTTCGATGGAGCCGCAGGAGAGTGCGTTGGGCTGGCCGAGGCTGCCGTCTGCGTTGACCAGGACCTTGGGTACGAGGAACAGGGAGATGCCCTTGGGGCCGGCGGGGGCGTCGGGGAGCTTGGCGAGGACGAGGTGGATGATGTTCTCGGTTAGGTCCTGCTCGCCGCCGGTGATGAAGATCTTGGTGCCGGTGATGCGGTAGCTGCCATCCGCCTGGGGTTCGGCCCTGGTGCGGATGATGCCGAGGTCGGTGCCGGCGTGTGGCTCGGTGAGGCACATGGAGCCGGCCCAGGTGCCGGCGTACAGGTTGGGCAGGTAGGCCTGCTTGAGTTCGGCGCTGGCGTGGGCGTCGATGGCGAGGCAGGCGCCGGCGCTGAGGGCGGAGTAGAGGGCGAAGCTGGAGTTGGCGGCGTAGAGCATTTCCTCGAACTGCACGGCGAGCATCTTGGGCATGCCCATGCCGCCGTACTGCGGGTTGCCGGAGAGGCCGACCCAGCCTCCTTCTATATAGGTGGCGTAGGCGGCCTTGAAGCCGGCTGGGGTGATGACCCGGCCGTCGACCCACTGTGCGCCTTCTTCGTCGCCGCTGCGGTTGAGCGGTGCGATCAGGCCGCCGGTGACTTTGGCGGCCTCTTCGAGGATGGCATCGGCGGTATCGGCATCCACGGTTTCGGCCAGGGCCGGCAGGCGGGCCCAGAGGCGCGGGGCTTCGAACAGTTCATGCAGGACGAAGCGCAGGTCGCGCAGGGGGGCGTTGTACTCGGGCATCGGTGTTCTCTCGGCGTGACGGGGCCGCCCGTGTGGGCGGCCTCTCTCGGGGTTCGCGGGGTTTGGCTCAGAGGGCCTTGGCCATGTCGCGCAGGACGTATTTCTGGATCTTGCCGGTGGAGGTTTTCGGCAGGGCGGTGAAGACCACGGTGCGCGGGACCTTGAAGCCGGCGAGGTGGTCGCGGCAGAAGGCGATGATGTCGCTCTCGCGGACGGACTGGTGGTCGGCCTTGAGGGTGACGAAGGCGCAGGGGGTTTCGCCCCACTTCTCGTCCGGGCGGGCGACCACGGCGGCTTCCAGTACGGCGGGGTGGCGGTAGAGGACGCCTTCCAGTTCGATGGTGGAGATGTTCTCGCCGCCGGAGATGATGATGTCCTTGAGGCGGTCCTTGATCTCGACGTAGCCGTCGGGGTGCCAGACGCCGAGGTCGCCGGTGTGGAACCAGCCGCCGCTGAAGGCTTCGGTGGTGGCGGTGGGGTTCTTCAGGTAGCCCTTCATGACGGTGTTGCCGCGCAGGAAAATCTCGCCGATGGTCTCGCCGTCGCGCGGGGTCGGTTCGAGGGTCTTGGGGTCGGCGACCATGACGCCTTCGAGGGTGGGGTAGCGCACGCCCTGGCGGGCCTTGATGCGGGCACGTTCCTCGAGGGGCAGTTCGTCCCATTCGCCGTGCCAGGCGCAGACGGTGACCGGGCCATAGACCTCGGTAAGGCCATAGACATGGGTGACGCGGATGCCCATCTCCTCGACGGCGCCGATGACCTTGGCCGGCGGGGCGGCGCCGGCGACCATGGCGTGGACCGGGTGGTCGATGGCGGCCTTGGCTTCCGGCGGCATGTTCACCAGGGCGTTGAGGACGATGGGGGCGCCGCACAGGTGGGTGACCTGCTCGTCGCGGATGAGGGTGAGGATGCGTTGCGGGTCGACCCGACGCAGGAAGACGTGGACGCCGGCGAGTGCGGTGATGGTCCAGGGGTAGCACCAGCCGTTGCAGTGGAACATCGGCAGGGTCCAGAGGTAGACGGGGTGGTGGCCGAGGCCCCAGGTCATCTGGTTTCCGAGGGCGTTGAGGAACGCGCCGCGGTGGTGGTAGACGACGCCCTTGGGGTTGCCGGTGGTGCCGGAGGTGTAGTTGAGGGAGATGGCTTGCCATTCATCTTCCGGCCATTGCCAGGCGAACTCGGGGTCGCCTTCGGCCAGCAGTGCTTCGTAGTCCAGTTCGCTGATGGCCTGGCCTTCGCCGTATTCGGGGTCGTTGACGTCCACCAGCAGGGGCGGGTGGTCGAGCATGCCGACGGCGGCGTGGATGACGTCGAAGAATTCGCGGTCGGTGATCAGGACCTTGGCTTCGCCGTGCTGCAGCATGAAGGCGATGGCTTCGGCGTCGAGGCGTACGTTGAGGGTGTTGAGGACGGCGCCGATCATGGGGACGCCGAAATGCGCTTCCAGCATCTGCGGGATGTTGGGCAGCATCACGGCGACGGTGTCGCCCTTGCCGATGCCGCGCCCGGCCAGCGCCGAGGCCAATCGGCGGCAGCGGGCGTAGGTCTCTGCCCAGTTGCGGCGGATGGCGCCATGGACGACGGCGGGGTAGTGGGGGTAGATGCTGGCGGTCCGCTCGATGAAGCTCAGCGGGCTGAGGGCGATATGGTTCACGGCAGCAGGGGCGAGGCCCTGTTCATAGATCGACATGCGGATTACCCGGTGGCTGATTGTTAGCTCTTGTGCCCCGGCCGTGTCGTTTTTGACCTGGGTCGGGGATCGTTCGGGGTCATTTATATATCGTTTGCTATTGGGTATGGAATTAATACCTGAGTAGTATCGTATATCTACTATATTGTTTCGTTTTATACCTAAGGCGTAGAGGCCAAGGCTTCGAGCGCTGCTAGGCTGTCGCCGCTTTTGCCCTGGAGCCTGCCGTCCCATGAGCCGTAATCCTGTCCGTCTGCACACCTGGCTGCGCCTGCAACGCGAGGGCGTGGCGGTGTCTGCGCGGGCGGACGCGTTGTGCCGGGCGCTGCGAGGCTACCCGGAGGTGCGCCAGGCTTATTACCTGGTGTGGCAGGCGGGGGCGGGGATCTACACCCACGAGGGGAGCGGGCAGCACTTGCCGCCAGGGCAAGGGGACCCGCTGGGGGCGAGCGATGAGCATCTGTTCGAGCAAGTGGCAGAGCTGGGGCGCCTGAGCCTTTCGGCTGTACGCACTGTGGATTGCTGGCTGGCGGGGCGCCTGCGACGTGCCGGGATCAGCCATGGCCAAGTATTCGACCTGGCGCTGGAGGCCGATCAGCCGGGCCTGCTGCTGGTGGAGGTACAGCCGGGGGTGGGGCTGGAGTGGCTGGGGGCGTTGGAGGAACTGCTGTCGACGGTGCTGGCGCAGTCGGCAGGCCTGATGCGGGCTTCGCCATTGCTGGGGCACGATCCTCAGCCGAGCCTGCTGCTGGACGAGGCGGGGGTTCCGCTGGAGCTGAACGCGGCGCTGCTGGCCTTGCTGGCGGAGCAGCCGCCGGGTGCGGTGCTGCGCTTCCTGCCGGTCAATCATGTGGCGCTGGTGCGGGCCTGCCTGGCGCAGTGCCGGGCTATCGAGGAGGTGGAGGCGCAGTGTGATGGGCGCATCCTGCTCTGGGCCTTCGTGCCCGACCCCGAGAACCAGCGGGTATTAGGACGCTGCCGTGATGCGACCCGACCGCTTCTGGCCGAGCGTGAGGCGGCGCAGGCGCGGCGCTTGTATCGGCTGATCACGGAGAACACCACGGATCTGATTTCCCGGCACACGCCGGAGGGGCGCTTCCTCGACGCGTCGCCGGCGTCCTGGACGCTGCTGGGCTTCTGGCCTGAGGAGTTGCGCGGGGTGTTGGCGCAGGGGCTGTTCCATGCGCAGGACCTGATGCCGCTGATCCAGCGTGCACGGGATGCGCTGGAGACCGATGGCTACCACACCATGACCTACCGCATCCGTCACCGCGCGGGACATTACCTGTGGTTCGAGACGGCGTGCAGGGCGATTCGTGAGACCTATACAGGGGCGGTGGTGGAGGTGGTGAGCGTCTCACGGGATATCACGGCTCGGGTACAGGCCGAGGAGCACAAGCGGCGCCTGGCGGAGGTGGTGGAGGCCAATACCGATCCGGTGCTGTTCTTCGATGCGCTGGGGCAGGTCACGGACCTCAATCCGGCTGCCCGTCGTGCGCTGGGGTTGGAGGAAGGGCTGGCGTTGCCGTCGCTGGCGGCGTTGTTCTCGACAGACGACCTGGCGCGGTTGCAGGCGGGGCAGGTACAGGCCGAGCGCGTGGGGGTGTGGAGCGCCGATGCGCGTCTGTGTGCGCTGGATGGCAGTGGGTCGTTGCCGGTCTCGCTGGTGCTGTTGGCGCATCGGGCGGCCGGGAGCGAGCGTTATTACTCGTTGGTGGCGCGGGACATGAGCGAACGGGAGCT
>NZ_VFOB01000001.1:0-2235000 GCF_006715895.1 Pseudomonas sp. SLBN-26 | reverse complement strand
CTGGAGGACCGAACCGACTCCCGTTGAAAAGGTAGCGGATGACTTGTGGATCGGAGTGAAAGGCTAATCAAGCTCGGAGATAGCTGGTTCTCCTCGAAAGCTATTTAGGTAGCGCCTCACGTATCACTCCAGGGGGTAGAGCACTGTTTCGGCTAGGGGGTCATCCCGACTTACCAAACCGATGCAAACTCCGAATACCTGGAAGTGCCGAGCGTGGGAGACACACGGCGGGTGCTAACGTCCGTCGTGAAAAGGGAAACAACCCAGACCGCCAGCTAAGGTCCCAAAGTTGTGGTTAAGTGGGAAACGATGTGGGAAGGCTTAGACAGCTAGGAGGTTGGCTTAGAAGCAGCCATCCTTTAAAGAAAGCGTAATAGCTCACTAGTCGAGTCGGCCTGCGCGGAAGATGTAACGGGGCTCAAACCACACACCGAAGCTGCGGGTGTCACGTAAGTGACGCGGTAGAGGAGCGTTCTGTAAGCCTGTGAAGGTGAGTTGAGAAGCTCGCTGGAGGTATCAGAAGTGCGAATGCTGACATGAGTAACGACAATGGGTGTGAAAAACACCCACGCCGAAAGACCAAGGGTTCCTGCGCAACGTTAATCGACGCAGGGTGAGTCGGCCCCTAAGGCGAGGCTGAAAAGCGTAGTCGATGGGAAACGGGTTAATATTCCCGTACTTCTAGTTACTGCGATGGAGGGACGGAGAAGGCTAGGCCAGCTTGGCGTTGGTTGTCCAAGTTTAAGGTGGTAGGCAGGGTGCTTAGGAAAATCCGGGCGCTCAATGCCGAGAGCTGATGACGAGTTATCTTTTAGATGACGAAGTGGTTGATGCCATGCTTCCAGGAAAAGCTTCTAAGCTTCAGGTAACTAGGAACCGTACCCCAAACCGACACAGGTGGTTGGGTAGAGAATACCAAGGCGCTTGAGAGAACTCGGGTGAAGGAACTAGGCAAAATGGCACCGTAACTTCGGGAGAAGGTGCGCCGGTGAGGGTGAAGGATTTACTCCGTAAGCCCATGCCGGTCGAAGATACCAGGCCGCTGCGACTGTTTATTAAAAACACAGCACTCTGCAAACACGAAAGTGGACGTATAGGGTGTGACGCCTGCCCGGTGCCGGAAGGTTAATTGATGGGGTTAGCGCAAGCGAAGCTCTTGATCGAAGCCCCGGTAAACGGCGGCCGTAACTATAACGGTCCTAAGGTAGCGAAATTCCTTGTCGGGTAAGTTCCGACCTGCACGAATGGCGTAACGATGGCGGCGCTGTCTCCACCCGAGACTCAGTGAAATTGAAATCGCTGTGAAGATGCAGTGTATCCGCGGCTAGACGGAAAGACCCCGTGAACCTTTACTGTAGCTTTGCACTGGACTTTGAGCCTGCTTGTGTAGGATAGGTGGGAGGCTTTGAAGCGAGGACGCCAGTTCTCGTGGAGCCATCCTTGAAATACCACCCTGGCATGCTTGAGGTTCTAACTCTGGTCCGTCATCCGGATCGAGGACAGTGTATGGTGGGCAGTTTGACTGGGGCGGTCTCCTCCCAAAGAGTAACGGAGGAGTACGAAGGTGCGCTCAGACCGGTCGGAAATCGGTCGCAGAGTATAAAGGCAAAAGCGCGCTTGACTGCGAGACAGACACGTCGAGCAGGTACGAAAGTAGGTCTTAGTGATCCGGTGGTTCTGTATGGAAGGGCCATCGCTCAACGGATAAAAGGTACTCCGGGGATAACAGGCTGATACCGCCCAAGAGTTCATATCGACGGCGGTGTTTGGCACCTCGATGTCGGCTCATCACATCCTGGGGCTGAAGCCGGTCCCAAGGGTATGGCTGTTCGCCATTTAAAGTGGTACGCGAGCTGGGTTTAGAACGTCGTGAGACAGTTCGGTCCCTATCTGCCGTGGACGTTTGAGATTTGAGAGGGGCTGCTCCTAGTACGAGAGGACCGGAGTGGACGAACCTCTGGTGTTCCGGTTGTCACGCCAGTGGCACTGCCGGGTAGCTATGTTCGGAAGAGATAACCGCTGAAAGCATCTAAGCGGGAAACTCGCCTCAAGATGAGATCTCACTGGGATCTTGAATCCCCTAAAGGGCCGTCGAAGACTACGACGTTGATAGGTTGGGTGTGTAAGCGCTGTGAGGCGTTGAGCTAACCAATACTAATTGCCCGTGAGGCTTGACCATATAACACCCAAACAATCTGGTGTTGTTGGTGAAGTCGACAAACCGAAAGTTCGATTGAACCGCAAAGTACTGTCACATACCCGAATTCGGGTGAGCGTCTCGACGATCACCCTAAAGAATTGCTTGACGACCATAGAGCGTTGGAACCACCTGATCCCATCCCGAACTCAGTAGTGAAACGATGCATCGCCGATGGTAGTGTGGGGTTTCCCCATGTGAGAGTAGGTCATCGTCAAGCACCTATACCAAACCCCCGATCATCGAAAGATGGTCGGGGGTTTGACTTTGCGCGGATGAAAATCGCGCAAGAGCGACCCCTGATCATTCGAGTCTGCGAGCTTTCCGCTGAGTCTTGTTTATCCCTGTGAAAGGATGTCCCAGTCACAGCGGGATGACTGTCTTCCGCTCCCATCCGTCGACCGCTCACCTCCTGGCGTTCGCCATTTCGCAGACACAAAAAAGCCGCCTATTGGCGGCTTTCGCTGTGGTGGAGAGTTAATCCCCCCGGTATTCACATCCGCTTGTGCACGTCTCGTGTATCCGTACTCGGCTCAGTTCCGGGATCAGCGGCTTGACCTGCTGCCAGATCCACTTGGCCAGCACTTCACTGGTGGGGTTTTCCAGGCCGGGGATGTCGTTCAGGTAGTTGTGGTCCAGTTGCTCGTAGATGGGCCTGAACAGTGCCTTGATCTCCGAGAAGTCCCGAATCCAGCCGGTATGGGGGTCAACGTCCCCTTCGATATACAGGGCGACTCGGAACGAATGGCCATGAAGACGACCGCACTTGTGCCCGGCCGGTACGTGGGGGAGGCGATGGGCTGCCTCGAAGATGAATTCCTTGAAGATTTCCAATCTGCTGCGCCCTGGCTGAAAGGGATTTCGGGGGCGCGAGTGTATCAGGTGCGCTGTGTGTTTTCGTGCCGTCCGGCGCTAGCCTGGCTTCAGCGAAGGCCCAGGCGCTTTGCCAGGCGTAGAAGGTTGGCGCGATCCAGTCCCAGATCGCGTGCCGCCGCTGCCCAGTTGCCCTGATGATGCTGCAGCCCGGCCTCGATCAGGCGTCGCTGGTAATCATCGACGGCTTCCCTCAGGTCACGGACCTCGCCGGCACCTGCTTCGATTGCACCGGATGTCGCAGTCACGCCCTCCTGGAGCATGGGCAGCGCCAGGTCGGAGGCGTCGATCGTCAGGATACGTGGTCGCTGGGGGCGTACAGCGGCCAGCGCCTTGAGTCCCGCCCTACCGATCAAGTGCTCCAGCTCCCGCACGTTCCCTGGCCAGTCATAGCGGAGGAGGGCGGCCTGTGCGTCTGCCGCCAGGCGCAGGCTGCGTAGCCCGAGCTGGGCCCGGTTGCGTTCGAGGAAGAAGCCCGCCAGCAGCAGCACATCCCGCCCACGCTCCCGCAATGGCGGGACCAGCAGCGGATACACACTCAGCCGGTGGTACAGATCGGCGCGAAAACGGCCTTGCCTGACCTCCTCGGCCAAGTCCCGGTTGGTGGCTGCGATGACCCGCACATCCACCCGGTGCTCCCGATCCGAACCGACGCGCTGCAGTTGCCCGCTCTGCAGCACCCGCAGGAGCTTCGCCTGGACGGCCATGGGCAGCTCGCCCACTTCATCGAGGAACAGCGTTCCCCCGTCGGCCAGCTCGAACTTGCCTCGACGATCATTCACCGCGCCCGAGAACGCCCCGCGTACGTGACCGAACAGCTCGCTCTCCACCAGCGTGTCCGGGAGCGCCGCGCAGTTCAGGCTGACCATCGGCATCCCGTGCCGGGGCGAGCGGGCATGGATCGCCTGGGCCACCAGCTCCTTGCCAACCCCCGTTTCCCCGGTCACCAGCACCGTCAGCTCGCTGTCCGCCACCGTTGCGATCTCCGCCAGCAGCGCCTTGTGCGCAGCACTCTGGCCGATCAGTTCACGAGGCGCCGGCTCGCCGGCGGCCTGGCGGTAAGCATCCGCCCGTTGCCGTTCGTCCTGTGCGCGACGCTCCAGATCATGCATGCGCTCCGCAGCCTTCACCGTGGCGGAAGCCAGGCTGGCGAACTGTTCCAGTGTCTGCAGGTCCTGCTGTGAAAAGCGCGATGGATCCAGGGCGTCCAGCGTCAGCAAACCCCATGGGCGCTCATCGAGGTAGAGCGGGCACCCCAGGCAG
The DNA here is from genome assembly GCF_006715895.1 of Pseudomonas sp. SLBN-26. Classification (NCBI taxonomy): domain Bacteria; kingdom Pseudomonadati; phylum Pseudomonadota; class Gammaproteobacteria; order Pseudomonadales; family Pseudomonadaceae; genus Pseudomonas; species Pseudomonas sp. SLBN-26. The sequence continues at coordinate 2,230,667 of NZ_VFOB01000001.1, read as the reverse complement.
TCATGCACCTCCAGGTGCGCGTGATGGCCCTCCACCAACCCGTCGTAGGGATCGGGCAGGTCACAGTCCGCAGGAAAGTGCGTAGGGGATCGCTGTTCCAGCAAGGCCGCGAGACGGGGGTGATCGGCCACGCGGAAGCGCCTGCCCAGGGTATCGAGGCTCAGTCCATCCACTGCCAATGGCACCAGGTGCTCATCCTCCAGGCGAAGAAGTGCCGTGGCATCGCACGGCAGCAACCCGCGGAGGGCTTCCAGCAAGCGACGATAGCGCTCGCGTTCGGGCAGGTCGCGGGAGAGGTCGCTGACCAGGGGAAGCAAGGTCTGCAGCAAGGAGGGCGCAGTCATAATGACTCCATGTGTGTCGTTAAGACATGGTGTCAAGTGTAGTCAAATTAACCCGAATAAATACAACTCACTGAATATAAAGGGAAAATTTTCTGGCACGAAAACTGGAATAGCCAAGGTGACCCATCACACCACAAGGGAAACCCCCATGCTGTCCAGCCAAGCCCGTGCAATCGTCACTTCCACCATCCCGCTGCTGGAAACCGGCGGCGAAGCGCTGACCACCCACTTCTACCGCATCATGCTGACCGAGTATCCCGAGGTTCGCCCGCTCTTCAACCAGGCCCACCAGGCCAGTGGCGACCAGGCTCGCGCTCTGGCCAACGGCATCCTCATGTATGCCCGCCACCTTGATCGCCTCGACGCCCTGGGGCCGATGGTCGGGCGCATCGTCGCCAAGCACGTTGCCCTGCAGATCCTGCCCGAGCACTACCCCATCGTCGGCGCCTGCCTGCTGCGGGCGATTCGCGAGGTACTGGGCGAGGAGATCGCCACCGACGAGGTGATCGCCGCCTGGGCCGACGCCTACCAGCAGCTTTCCAGCCTGCTGATCGCTGCCGAGGAGGAGGTGTACGCTGCCAACGCCGAGTCCGAAGGCGGGTGGCGGGGCGGTCGTCGCTTCCTGGTCCGGCAGAAGGTGGTGGAGAGCGAAGAGATCACCTCGTTCTACCTGGCTCCCGCCGATGGCGGCCCCGTCCAGGCGTTCATCCCCGGGCAGTTCATCGGCCTGCGGCTGGACATCGATGGGCAGGAGGTGCGCCGCAACTATTCCCTGTCCGCCGCACCCAATGGCCGCGACTACCGCATCAGCGTCAAGCGTGAGCCGAACGGCAAGGTTTCCAACCACCTGCACGACCGGGTCGGGGAGGGCGACGCCCTCGAACTGTTCGCCCCCGCCGGCGACTTCATCCTGCGCCCTGGCCGCAAGCCCCTGGTGCTGATCAGCGCCGGCGTCGGTATCACCCCCGCCCTGGCCATGCTCGAAGCCGCCAACGGAAGCGGTCGACCGATCCACTTCATCCACTGCGCCCGCAATGCATCCGTGCAGGCTTTCCGCCCCTGGCTGGAAGAGATGACCGCGCGCACGCCCAACCTGCGACTCCACACCTGCCTCAGCGAACCGAACGCCGGTGACCGGGCCGATGCCATCGGCCTGCTGAGCCGCGACCAACTCGCCCAGTGGCTGCCCGCCTCCCGTGATGTCGAGGCGTACTTCCTCGGTCCCAAGCCCTTCATGGCCATGGTCAAGAAACACCTCGCCGCGTTGGGCGTGCCGGCTGCACAGTGCCACTACGAGTTCTTCGGCCCGGCTGCCGAACTGGATGCCTGAACCGCCGCCCGGCACCCCGGTGCCGGGCCTTTCCTGGAGGAGTTCGCCATGCGCCCTGTCCCTTGCCGTTACCCCTTGCTGAGCCTGGCCCACCGCCTGCTGGCTGCCGGCCTCGCGCTGCTGCTGGTTGGCGTCGTTGGCGCCTATGGGCTGGATCGTTACCTCGCGCTGCCCGCCCAGGTGCTGGCCCATGGACTGGTCATCCTGGGGCCCACGCTGATCAAGGTCGGCTATGTCATCCGTCTTACCGCACTGCAGCGGCTGCATCGGGAGGCCTGCCATGCAACTGCGTGACCGTCGCCGCGAACTGGCCATTGCACCGCTCTGGCGCCTGGGGTTCCGCCCCTTCTTCCTGGCCGGCAGTGCCTTTGCGTTGCTCGCGGTAGCGGCCTGGCTGGGCGTGCTGAGCGGGCTGCTTCAGGGTTGGCAGCCCACCGGAGGCTGGCTCGCCTGGCACCGTCACGAGATGCCCTTCGGCTTCGCCATAGCAATCATTGCCGGCTTCCTGCTCACCGCCGTGCAGAACTGGACCGGCCAGCCGGGCCTTGCCGGTCGCCCCCTGGTCGGCCTGTTCGTGGTGTGGCTGCTGGCGCGCCTGGCCTGGCTGGCCGGTGTGCCCCTGGTGATGGCGGCGCCCCTGCAACTGGTCTTCCTGCCCGTGCTGGCCTGGGTGATCGGCCGTCGCCTGTGGCGGGTGCGACAGCGCAACAACTACCCGGTGGTGCTGATGCTTCTGCTGTTGGCAGTGGCCGATGGGCTCGTGGTGCTGGGCATGCTCGCGGGCAACGACGCCTGGCAGCGCCAGGGTGTGCAGGGTGCGCTCTGGCTGGTGGCCGCGCTGATGGGCTTGATCGGCGGGCGGGTGATCCCGTTCTTCACCCAGCGCGGGTTTGGCCTGCCCAGCCAGGTCAAGGCCTGGCCCTGGCTGGAGTGGGGCACCCTGGGGCTGTCGCTGGGCGTGGCGCTGTCGACGCTCATGGGCGCCGCCAACCGGCCTGTTCCGTTCCTGGCGCTGCCGTTCGCCGTGCTCGGGGCGGGGCACCTGCTGCGCCTGGTGCGCTGGTATCACCGGGGCATCTGGCGGGTGCCACTGCTCTGGTCACTGCACCTGGCATTCGCCTGGCTGGTGGTGGCGCCGCTCGGCCTGGCGGCCTGGCACCTGGGCTGGCTGGCGGGCAGCAGTCCGGCCCTCCACGCCTTGGCGGTGGGGGCCATGGGTGGGTTGATCCTGGGGATGCTGGCGAGGGTCAGCCTGGGGCACACCGGGCGCGCGCTGGTGGCACCAGCGGCGATGGGCTGGGCCTTCGGCCTGCTCAACCTGGGGGCGGTGCTGCGGGTCTTCGGCATCGGGATTTGGCCACTGGCCAGCCTGCTGCTGGCCGGGGCCTGCTGGATCCTGGCCTTCGCCCTGTTCCTTGGGCACTACGGGCCGATGTTCTGGCGGGCCCGGGTGGATGGCCAGCCGGGCTGAAGGGCAGAGGGTCAGGGACGGGCGGCGCGCAGGCGGGCCAGTTCCTGCTTCAGCCAGTCTGCGGAGAGCTGCTCCTGACCGGCGCAGTTCACCTTGTAGGGCTTGCCGCTCATGCTGCTTTCCGTGGCGGCCCGGGCGATGAAGCCCTCGGCGTTGTCCACCAGGCCCTTGTTTTCCAGGTAGTCCAGCTTCTTCTGCAGGTGCTGCCGTGCTTCGGCGGCGGGGTATTCACTGCCGTTGCGGATGAACAGGCAGCCACTGCTCTCCACGAACCCCAGCAGGGCGTTGATCTCCTGCTGGCTCCGCGCGTCCAGCTGGGCCTGGCTCGGGGTGGTCGCAAGCAGCAAGCAGCTGGCGCAGATGGCCCGCCAGGTAACGGTGGAAGCGCGCATCGTTCCAATACTCCATGTGGCTCAAAGGGGTGTGGCGTTTGTACCAGGGGCCGACCGGCAGGGCGACGTCCTCCGTCACGACTTCGGCATAGTTCTGCAGCGGTCGCAGCGGATAGCCCAGCGGATCGGCCGGCGCATACACATTCAGCCAGCGCGCGGCGTGCTCAAGGCCCGCCGGCAGGCAATGGCCGGGAAAGCGGATCGGCCGCACCGGGTCGTAGGCGAAGGTGAAGAGCGGGATGTTGCAGCCGAAGGTCACCAGGCCCGCCAGGGTTTCCAGCGCGAGAAAGGGATCGCGCGGACAGCTGGGCGTGGTGTTCAGCTTCTGCTGGTCCCAGACGAAGTTGGAGAAGATGTGCCCGCCCAGCGAGTGGGCCAGCACCACCAGCGGCGTGGTCGGTGCCACCTTGGCCCGCAGGGCGGTGAGGCCGTTGCGCAGGCACTGGTGCACTTCTTCATAGGTGGTGTCGTAGGCTTGGCTCACCTTGCGGTAGCCGCTGGCATCACCGAGGAACAGCGTCACTGCTTCGCGCAGCCAGCGCCAGGTCACCGGTTCGTGCTCCAGGCGGTCGAGGTAGGCCCGCTCGCGGCGGTCCAGCACGCTGGCCCAGTACAGGCTCTGGAAGGCGATGGCGTCGGCCTCCACACCCAGCTCCCGGCGCAACCCGCCGATAAGACCCTGGGCATAGCTGTACTGGCCCTCGGCATCGCGCTGGTCGGGCTGGCTGCCAATGCCATGCAGGATGGCGACGGCGAGTTTCATGAATCCTTCCTTGGAACAGATGGGGTCAGAGGGGCAGCAGGCGCTCGGCGAGGCGGCCGCTGTCGGCCAGTTCGAGGAACTCGTCGCCCAGCCGCTGGCTTTCCGCCATGGCCTTGCGCCAATAGCGCTCGCGGCCGTCGTCGTCGCCCAGGTAGCGGGTGAAGTCCTTGCGGTCCGGCAGCTTGCCGTGGGGCAGGGTGGCCAGGTAGTCCCTCGACGGTGCCAGCAGCAGCACGTCCTGCAGGCGCTCGGCATCGCCACGGCGCCAGGGCAGGCCCTTGTCGAACCAGCCGGGGATGACCTTGTCGGTGAAGTGCGGGTAGAGCACCACCCCGTCGCCCTGGTAGGGCAGGTCCAGGTGGTAGTCCAGCAGGCCGCCGTCGCGGTAGGTGCCGGGGCCGACGCCGGGGATGTCGCGCACCCCCTCCATCACCATGGGAATGGAGCCGGAGGCCAGCAGTGCATGGCGCAGGTTGGCACCGTCCAGGGGCAGGCAGCGCGAGGGGAAGTCGTTCAGCGGCGCCAGCGGCGGTGCCAGGCGGCTGTCATGCAGGATCACCCGCTCGAAGTGGCGTGCCAGGCGCGGGCGGCCCAGCAGGTTGGCGCCGATCACCGAAGACAATCCCAGGCCCAGTGCCCCCCGACGGTCGTGGGCGAGCAGGCCGTGGCTCTTCACCACCACCACGTTCAGGCGGTAATGCGGGTTGCTCAGCACCTGCTGGTCCTGGTCGTCGAGCAACTGGTCCAGCATCGCCGTGCAGCGGCGGCTCACGTCCGCCATGCTCACGCCCTTGGGGAAGCGCTGCGAGGTGTACAGCTCGCCGAGGCGACGGAGGCCTTCCGCGGCGTCCGGCAGGCAGGCACTGGCGAAGCGCCAGGAGCCGATCGAGGCGCCGATCAGCGAGCGCTCCTGGGGCGCACGGGGCAGCCATTCGCCGAACAGCGCCAGGTCCAGGCCCTGGATGCCCAGCGCCTTCGGCCCGCCCGCCGCGCCCGGGAGGATCTTCACATCCGCCGGTTGCAGGCCACGCTCGCGGATACGGGCCAGGGCCCGCTTGCCGGCGCGCAGTGTAAGGGCGGGCGACTTGATGTGAATGGCGCTCATGGGGGCCTCCGAAAAAAGCGAGGCAGCGATTATAGTGGCCCGCGCCTGCGGACCAAGTGCTTTCAGCGCGTGAATGATGCCTCCGCCTGTAGCACGATGACGCCCCAGCAACGGGGAGCCCGGCGAATTCAGCTTGAATTAATGGCGACTGGCTACAGTGGACCCATCTAAAGACAGCGCCCCTCACAAGGAGAAGCCACGATGAAAACCCTTACCGCTCTGTTCGCCACTGCCGTTCTCGCCACCACCTCCAGCCTCGCCCTGGCCCGCGACCTGGGGCCAGACGAAGCGCTCCGTCTGCGTGACGCCGGCACCATCCAGTCCTTCGAGAAGCTCAACGCCGCCGCCCTGGCTCAGCACCCCGGTGGCACCATCAACGAGACCGAACTGGAAGAAGAGTACGGCCGCTACGTCTACCAGGTGGAACTGCGTGACGCCAAGGGCGTGCAGTGGGACCTGGAGCTGGACGCCACCAACGGCCAGGTTCTGAAGAACCACCAGGACGACTGATGCGCCTGATCATTCGCTACAGCGGCATCGTCGCCCTGGTCCTGGCCACCTGCACCCTGCAGGCCATGGCCCGCGACCTGGACCAGGACGAAGCCCTCAAGCTCCGCGAACGAGGGGTGATCATGCCCCTCGAACAACTCCTCGACCGCGCCCTGGGGCTCTACCCCGGGGCGCGTCTGTTGGAAGCGGAGCTGGAGGAAGAGGACGATATCTACGTGTACGAAGTGGAACTGCTGACCACCGATGGCGTGGTTCGCGAGCTGGAACTGGATGCCCGCGACGGTCGCATCCTGAAGGACGAGGAAGACGACTGATGCGCCTGTTGTTGGTGGAGGACCATGTCCCCCTGGCCGATGAACTCCTGGCCGGCCTGACCCGCCAGGGCTACGCCGTGGACTGGCTGGCCGACGGCCGCGACGCCGCCTACCAGGGCGCCAGCGAACCCTACGACCTGATCGTGCTGGACCTCGGCCTGCCGGGCCGCCCCGGCCTCGAAGTGCTGCAGGAGTGGCGCGCCAATGGCCTCGCCACCCCCGTGCTGGTGCTCACCGCGCGGGACTCCTGGGCCGAGCGCATCGAAGGCCTCAAGGCCGGTGCCGATGACTACCTGACCAAGCCGTTCCACCCCGAGGAACTGGCCCTGCGCATCCAGTCCCTCCTTCGCCGCGCCAAGGGCCTGGCCAACCAGCCGCACCTGGAGGCCGCCGGCCTGCAACTGGACGAAGCCCGCCAGTGCGTGCTGCGTGACGGCGAAGAGGTGACCCTGACCGCCGCCGAGTTCCGCCTGCTGCGCTACTTCATGCTCCACCCCGGGCAGTTGCTCTCCAAGAGCCACCTGGCCGAGCACCTCTACGACGGCGAGACCGAGCGCGACTCCAACGTCATCGAGGTCCACGTCAACCACCTGCGCCGCAAGCTCGGCCGCAGCGTCATCGAGACCCGGCGTGGCCAGGGCTACCGCTTCACCGGAGTCACCGGGTGAGGTCCATCCAGCGCCAGCTTTCCCTCGGCCTGGTCGCCCTGCTGCTGGTGGTTGGCCTGCCCCTGGCCCAGCTCAGCCTGTGGTTGTTCGACGATGGCCTGCGGCGTTACCTGGAGAACAACCTGCGCAGCGAAGCGGAAGGCCTGCTCGCCGCCCTGGTGCGCGGCCCCAACGGCATCCAGCTGGACGAGCAGAAGCTCAACCCCGCCCACCAGCAGCCCTTCTCCGGGCGTTACTTCGTGATCCGCATCGACGACCGCCCCTGGCGCTCCCGCTCGCTCTGGGACAGCGAGCTGCAACTGCCCGAGCGCGCCGGCCTGGCCGCCGACCTGCTGCCCGGCCCCCGCGAGCAGCGCCTGCTCACCTACCGGGGCGACTACCGGCGCTTTGGCCGCCAGGTGGTCATCGTCGTCGCCCAGGACTACACCCCCGTGCTGGAAGACTTCCGCCGCGTGCAATGGACCGGCGTCGCCCTCGGCCTGGCCGCGCTGCTGCTGATCCTCGGCCTGCAGCGCTACACCGTCCGCCGCGCCCTGCAACCCCTGGAGCGGGTGCGACAGCAGATCGCCCAGTTGCAGCAGGGCCAGCGCAGCGACCTGGACACCCGGGTGCCCCAGGAGCTGGAGCCGCTGGTGGGCCAGGTCAACCACCTGTTGGCCCATACCGAAGACACCCTGCGCCGCTCGCGCAATGCCCTGGGCAACCTTGGCCACGCCCTCAAGACCCCGCTTGCCGTGCTGGTCAACCTGCAGGACCGGGAGGAGCTGCGCGAGCATCCCGAACTGCGCGCCACCCTCACCGAGCAGCTGGAGCAGATCCAGCAACGCCTCGCCCGCGAACTGGGGCGCGCCCGGCTGGCCGGCGAAGTGCTGCCCGGCGCGCACTTCGATTGCGACGCGGAGCTGCCGACCCTGTTCAACACCCTGGCCATGATCCACGACAGCGCACTCGACCTCGACTGGAGCGTCGAGCCCGGTCTGCGCCTGCCTTGGGACCGGGAAGACCTGCTGGAACTGCTGGGCAACCTGCTGGACAACGCCTGCAAATGGGCCGAGACCCAGGTCCTGCTGGGCATTGCCCGAGAGGGCGACGGCTACCGGCTGTGCGTCGACGATGACGGCCCCGGCATCGCCGAGGACCAGCGCCAGGCCGTGCTCGAGCGTGGCACCCGCCTCGACGAACAGGTGGCCGGGCATGGACTCGGCCTGGGCATCGTGCGTGACATCGTCGACGCCTGGGGCGGCCGCCTCGCCCTGGACAGCAGCCCCCTCGGCGGCCTGCGGGTGCGTATCGACCTGCCCGCGCCTCGCCGTTGACGGCACGCAGTGCGGTTGGTATCAGGCCTGTCTAGTCTGTAGGCAACCCAACAAGGACCCGCCCCATGCATGCATTCGATGCTCCCCATCCGCCGCAACTGGCCCGGCTGCTCGGTTTTGCCGGGCTGGTGCCCTTCGTCACGGGCGCACTCGGCATCTGGCTGACCCCGATCGGCTGGCGCCCCCTGGTGCTGGCGGCGTTGCTGGACTACGCCGCCGTCATCCTCGCGTTCATGGGGGCCATTCACTGGGGGTTGGCCATGCGCGCCGGCCAGGAGGACACCCGCGCGCGCCTGCAGCTGGGCTTCTCGGTGATTCCCGCATTGTTCGGCTGGGTCGCCATCTCCGCCGGGTTGCCCGCTGGCCTGGCGGTGGCCGTGTTCATTCCGGCGTTCATCGGCCTTTATCTGGCCGACCTGCGTGCCGTGCGCCTGGGCCTGGCACCGGGCTGGTACCCGGCGCTGCGCCGCCCGCTGACCATCGGCGTGGTCACCAGCTTGCTGGTGGCCTGGGGCGGCCTGCTACTCGGCCAGCCAGGCTGACACCGTGGCCAGCGCCGCCTCGCGGCGCTCGGCCCAATCCCCCTCAAGTACCACGTAGCGCTGCCCCCGGGCCTTCAGCCACGCCTCGCTGGCGTGGAAGAATGCCAGGCGTTCGGCCAGTGCCGGCTGGCAGCGCTGCCCATCGCCCACCCAGGGCACGCCCTCCGGGCTCAGCAGCAGGTGCAGGTCGTAGCGGCGCTCGTCCAGGGCCGTCTCCAGCCAGGCCGGGCAGTCGCCAAACAGCGTGCGGCTCCAGAGGATGTTGCTCAGCAGGTGGGTATCCAGCACCAGCAGCGCCGGGCGCTCGGCCCGTGCCGCGTCCTCGCGCTGCAACTGCCCCCGGGCGATCAGGGGAATGTCGGCGTAGCAGGTGTCGCGCTGCTGCTCGTCGATGAACTCGCGCACGTACTCGCCCACCACCCGGCCGCCGAAGCGCACGGCGATCTCGCCGGCCAGCCAGCTCTTGCCGCTGGACTCGGGGCCGGCCAGTACCAGCACCTTCATGCCGAGGCCGCCAGGGGTTGGCGCCACTGCCGCCAGCCATGCACCGCCAGCAGGGTGAACAGCGCATAGAGCGCGGCGGTGAGGTAGAGCCCCTTGTAGGTGAACAGCCCGACGAAGATCACATCCACCACGATCCACAGCGCCCAGCACTCCAGGCGCTTCTGCGCCATCCACACCTGGGCCACCAGGCTGAACCCGGTCAGCGCCGCGTCCAGCCAGGGGGCGGCGGCATCGGTGTGGGTGGCCATCACGTAGCCCAGCGCCAGGCTGCCGGCGGCCCCCAGGCCCAGGCCCGTCGCCAGCTGCGCCGGCGCCAGGCGGCTGACCTCGCGGCCGTCATGGCGGGCGCCGCCCCGGGTCCATTGCCACCAGCCGTAGCCTTGCAGCACGGCGTAGATGCCCTGCAGCAGCATGTCGGAATAGAGCTTCACCTCGAAGAAGATCCAGACGTAGATCAGCACCATCACCAGGCCGATGGGCCAGCACCAGATGTTCTGCCGGGCGGTGAGCCAGACGGCCAGCACGCCGAGCGCGGCGGCGAAGAGTTCAAGCGGTGACACGGGCGACCCTCGTTCGATGGAGGGGCGATTGTAGCGGCTCCCACCTGCCGCGCCAGCGGCGGCAGGTGGGGCAGGGGAGGGCTCAGATGCGGAACTGGCGCAGCAGGTGGCCGAGGCGTTCGGCCAGCTCGTTCAGCTGGTGGCTGGCGCTGCGGGTCTGCTCGGCGGCCATGGCCGTGTCGTGGGCCAGGCTGGCGGCCTGGGTGACGTTCTGGTTGACGTCCTCCACCACGTGGGACTGCTCCAGGGTGGCGCTGGCGATGGAGGCATTGAGGCCCGTGAGGTTGCGCAGCGACTGACCGATCTGTCCCAGGCTCTCGCCGGCCTGGCTGGCGCGTTCCACCGTTGCCTGGGTGGCCCGGCTGCTCTCGTCGATGACCTTCACCGCCGCCTCGGAGTTGGCCTGCAGGCGCTCGATCATGCTCTGGATCTCCGCCGTGGATTTCTGCGTCCGCTGGGCCAGCAGGCGCACCTCGTCGGCCACCACGGCGAAGCCACGGCCCTGTTCCCCGGCACGGGCGGCCTCGATGGCTGCGTTGAGCGCCAGCAGGTTGGTCTGCTCGGCGATGGAGCGGATCACCTCCAGCACGCTACCGATCTGCGAACTTTCCGCTGCCAGGGAGCGGATCACCTCCACCGCCTGGCCGATGGTGCTCGCCAGGTCGCTGATCTGCTGGATGCTGGCATCGATGCTGGTCTGGGCCAGGCGCGCCTGGTCCTCGGCGGTGCGTACCTCCTCGGCGGCGTGCTCGGCGTTCTTGGCCACGTCCTGCACGCCGTAGGTCACCTGGTTGATGGCGGTGGCCACCAGCTCCATGCGCTGGGACTGCTGCTCGCTGTGGGCGTGGCCGTCCTGGGCGATCCCGCCCAGGGCGCTGGCCGACTGGTCCAGCGCACCGGCTGCCTCCAGGGATTGGCGGATCACCCCCCGCAGCTTGCCGGTGAAGGCGTTGAAGTGGCTGGCCAGCGCGGTCACTTCATCCCGGCCGTGGGTGTCCAGCTGGCTGGTGAGGTCCCCCTCGCCGCTCGCAATGTCGGCCATGGCACCCACCACGTCCTTCAACGGGCGGGTGATGCTGCGGGCGATGAGCATCACCAGCGCGGCCATCAGCAGGGCGATGACCAGGCCGATGGCCGAGGCTTCGAGCGCCTGGTTGCGGAACTCGCCCTCCATGTCGTCGATGTAGATGCCCGAGCCGAGCACCCAGCCCCAGGGCTGGAACAGCTGCACGTAGGACACCTTCGGCACCGGGTCGGAGGCACCCGGCTTGGGCCAGCGGTAGTGGACGAAGCCCGCGCCCTTGGCCTTGGCCACCTCCACCATCAGGTTGAACAGCGGCTTGCCGTCCGGGTCCTTGTAGCCGGAGAGGTCCTGGCCCTCCAGCTTCGGGTTGGTCGGGTGCATGACCATGCGCGGGCCCAGGTCGTTGATCCAGAAGTAGTCGGCCTTGTCGTAGCGCATGCCGCGGATGGTCTCCATCGCCTGCTTCTGCGCCGCCTCGCGGGTCAGCGTGCCCGCGGCTTCCAGGCCCTGGAAGTACTGCAGGGTGCCCATGGCGGTCTGCACCACGTGCTGGGTCTTCAATTCCTTGCCGACGAGCAGGTCCTCATGGATCTGGCGGAGCATCAGCACCCCGAGGATCAGCAGCATCGACACGGCGACGACGAGGATCAGCCAGAGTCGCTGGCTGATGGGCAGGCTGCGCAGATTCATGAATGAAATACTCCCGCGATATTGTTGTTTTTCCCTAAGGCGACAGAGGCACGCTGCAGGTTTTGTCTGATAGCATTTCGGCCCTTTCGCCCGAAACCTGAGCATGCACCGCAGGACGCCCGGGAACCCAGTCGACCAAGGTCGGTCATAGAGCCGCCCGTCAGCCGTGCCGGCAGACACACCAACGCACTTAAATTTAGTCGGGCCACGACCGCGTGTGCCCTGGGGAGATTCGATGGATTTGTGGACCGCCTTCCAGGCCCTGTTGCTGGGTATCGTCGAGGGCCTGACGGAGTTCCTGCCGATCTCCAGCACCGGTCACCAGATCATCGTCGCGGATCTGATCGGCTTCGGCGGCGAGCGCTTCGAAGCCTTCAACATCATCATCCAGCTTGGTGCCATCCTCGCGGTGGTCTGGGAATACCGGCGCAAGGTCCTCGACATCGTGGTCGGCCTGCCGCGCCAGCGCAGCGCCCAGCGCTTCACCCTCAACCTGCTGGTGGCCTTCCTCCCTGCCGTGGTGCTGGGGGTGGCCTTCGCCGACCTGATCCACCACTACCTGTTCAATCCCATCACCGTGGCCACCGCCCTGGTGATCGGCGGCGTGATCATGCTCTGGGCCGAGCGCCGCCAGCACACCATCGAGGTCGACACGGTGGACGAGATGACCTGGAAGCACGCGCTCAAGGTCGGCTGTGCCCAGTGCCTGGCGCTGGTGCCCGGCACCTCCCGTTCCGGCGCCACCATCATCGGCGGGTTGGTCTTCGGCCTCTCGCGCAAGGCCGCCACCGAGTTCTCCTTCTTCCTCGCCATGCCCACCATGGTCGGCGCGGCCGTCTACTCGGGCTACAAGTACCGCGACCTGTTCCAGCCCGCCGACCTGCCTGTGTTCGCCCTGGGCTTCGTGGTGTCCTTCGTCTTCGCCATGCTCGCCGTGCGTGCGCTGCTGAAGTTCATCGCCAGCCACAGCTACGCCGTGTTCGCCTGGTACCGCATCGGCTTCGGCCTGTTGATCCTCGCCACCTGGGTCTTCGGCGTGGTGGACTGGAGCACCGTCCAGGCCTGACGAGGCCGAGGTATTCGCCGCATCGATGAAGGCGCGCCACGGGCGCGCCTTTGTCATAGTGGGCCCCCGCCATTGCCCGGAGGCTCACCATGGTTCCGCTCGAACACCGCCTGCTGGCCGTCAACGGCATCCAGCTCGCCCTGCACCTGGCCGGGCCGGAGGATGGTCCGCCGGTCTGGCTGCTGCACGGCTTCCCTGAGTGCTGGCTGGCCTGGCGCCACCAGATCGAACCCCTGGCCCGTGCCGGCTACCGCGTGCTGGTGCCCGACATGCGCGGCTATGGCGCCAGCAGCGCTCCTGCCGACCCGGCCGCCTACGACCTGCTGACCCTCTGCGCCGACATCCGCGCCGCCATGGACGCCCTCGGCCAGGCCCGCGTCTGCGTCGTCGGGCACGACTGGGGCGCGCCCATCGCCTGGCACCTGGCGCTGCTGGAGCCCCAGCGCGTCCAGGCGGTGGTGGGCATGGCCGTACCCTTTGGCGGCCGGCCCCGGCAGCCGGCCACCGAGGCTATGCGCCGCCACTTCGCGGATCGCTTCAACTACATCCTCTACTTCCAGCAGGTCGGCCTGGCCGAGCAGGAGCTGGATGCCGACATCCCCTGCACCCTGCGCATGATGCTGCACCACTGTTCCGCTGCCGTGCCGCTGGGGCATTTCCTCCAGGAGCGCCCCGCCGGCTCGCGGCTCTTCGATGGCCTCGAAGACCCCGGCCAGCCGCCGGTGTGGTGCGAGCCGGAAGCCTTCGCCGGCTACTGCAAGGCCTTCGAGCGCCACGGCTTTCGCGGTGCGCTCAACTGGTACCGCAACTTCGAGCGCAACTGGGCGCTGACCGAGCCCTTGCAAGGGCAGCGGGTGCTGCAGCCGGCGCTGTTCCTCATCGGCGACCACGACCCGGTGGGCCTGCTGGAGGCCCACACGCTGAAGCAGATGCCGGAGGTGGTGCCAGCCCTGGAGGCCCATCGGATCGAGGCCTGCGGGCATTGGCTGCAGAGCGAGCAGCCCGAGGCGGTGAATGAGCGCCTGCTGGGGTTCCTGGGGCGGCACTACCGCTGAGGGGCTGGGCGGCGCAGCACCAGGTAAAGCAGCGGGCCGATGGAGGCGAAAACCGCCGTCAGCAGGTAGAAGGGCAACAGGTAGGCCAGGCTCCGGCCCTGGCGGCGGTTGTCCTGGTACATCCAGACCGCGATCAGGGCGCAGGCCAGGTACAGGTCGATCACCACCTGGGCGGTGTCCGGCCGGCTCATCAATTGAGCACCGAAGGCCAGCAGCGACTGTTCGCTGATGGCCATCACATAGAGGGTGTAGCCACCAAAGGCGAGGAGAGCGGCGAGGGCGAGGGGGCGGGCAGGCATGGCGACATCCTTGTTATGGGTATGGACGCCGAATCTGCCGCAGTGCCCCCGCGCCGGCAATGAGGCATCGGGTCGCCCCAGGCGGTTCAGTCCAGCAGCAACCCCACCCGCTTGTACTTCGGCAGGCGTGCCACCACCAGTTGGTGGGAGCGCGTCAGCAGGGCTTTCAACTCGGCATCGCCGAGGGCCGGTGGCATCGCCACGCTGACCCAGAAGGCTCGGGCCAGGTAGGGCGCCGGGCGGATGCCGGGGCGGTCGACGTAGCCGAGGAACAGGTCGGGGTCGACCTTGAAGGCGATGTCCTCGCCGAGGAAGTCGACGATGGCGAACATCTTGTTCCCGGCCACCGAGAACACCCGGTTCGAGCCCCACTTGAGGTCTTCCCGGGCGCCGGGCAATTGCAGGCAGAACGCGGCGATCTCGTCAGCGGTCATGGGCAGCTCCTTGCAGGTCTAGAGAGGTCGCTGGCGCGCATCGCTGCGCAACAGCACGAGACCCAGCAGCATGCCGGCCAGGGCCAGCCCGGCGGCTACCAGGAAGATCGCGGCAAAGCCCTGGGCGTTGGCCACCAGGCCCATCAACGGGCCGGCCAGGCCCAGGGCCAGGTCGAAGAACACCGCGTAGGCCCCCAGCGCCGAGCTGCGGCTGGAGGCGGGAATGCGCGAGATGGCCTCCACGCCGAGGGCCGGGTACACCAGCGACAGGCCGAAGCCGGTCAGCGCGGCGCCGCACAGGGTCAGCCAGGGCTGCGGTGCCAGCCACAGCAGGAGCAGGCCCAGGCTCTCGATGCCCAGGCAGGCGATGGCCACCCGGTAGCCGCCGAGCCGGTTGATGGTGCCGGCGAACAGCAGGCGCGCGCCGATGAAGGCGCAACCGAAGGCCGTCAGGCACCAGGCCGCGCCGCTCCAGCCACGGCTGGCGTAGTACAGCGTGACGAAGGTGGCCAGGGTGCCGAAGCCGATGGAGCCCAGGGCCAGCGCCACGCCGTTGGGGGCGATGCGCAGGAACACGTTGCGAAACGGCAGGCGCACGCCGGCGACGATGGGCGCCGGCGCCTTGCCCCGCGCCACCAGCAGCGCTCCGGTGCCCAGCAGGGCGATCAGCGCGCCCATGCTCCACAGCCCCAGGCCGCTCACCAGCAGCACCCCCAGGGGCGCGCCGATGGCCACCGCGCCATAGGAGGCGATGCCGTTCCAGGAGATCACCCGCGCGGTGTTTTCCGCACCGACCCGGCCGATGCCCCAACTGATAGAGCCGGTGCCCACCAGCCCCTGGGACACCCCCAGCGCCACGCGGCCGGCCAGCAGCAGGCCCAGGCTCAGGCTCGGCAGGCCCTGCAGGGAGGTGGAGGCCAGCGTCAGCAGGCCGCTCAGCGCGCAGCCCGCCAGGCCCAGCAGCACCGCGTGCTTGGCACCGCGGCGGTCGGCCACCGCGCCGGAGAAGGGGCGCGAGAGCAGGGTGGCGGCGTACTGGGTGCTGATCACCACGCCGGCCAGCACCGAGCCGTAGCCCAGGTCGTTGTGCACGTAGCCGGGCAGGACCGCCAGCGGCAGGCCGATGCAGAGGAAGCTGATGAAGGTGAAGAAGACGATGGAGACGATCTGCAGGGTGATGGAGGCAGACTGCTCGACGCTGCGCATGGATGGACCTGGTTCGGCTCGGTGCGGGAGGCGCCCATCATCCTCCAGCCGGCGGGCCAAAGGAAAGCCAGCTAACGATTGCTCAGAGGGGCTCCAGCGCTTCGCCGCGGCAGGCGTCGACGAGGTGGTCGATCCACGCCCGCACCGCTGGCAGCAGGCCGCGCCGGTGGGTGTAGACCACCTGCAGGTGGCCACCCGGCAGCTCCCAGTCCGGCAGGACCCGTACCAGGCGGCCGTCTTCCAGCTCCCGGTTGCAATGCATCGCCGGCAGCATGGTGATGCCCAGGCCACGCAGGGCCGCCTGCTTGCGCACCTCGAAATCCTCGATGGCCAGCCGGGGCTCCAGCACGATGTCGCGGCGGTTGCCCTGGGCGTCGCGCAGCAGGTAGTGCAGCTTGCGGTCCCGCTCCAGCGCGCCGAGTACCGGCAACCGGGCCAGGTCGTCCGGGGTTTGAGGGGCTCCGGCCTGGAGCAGGGCCGGGGCCGCCACCAGGTAGGCGCGGGCGGGCGCCAGGCGGCGGCAGATCAGCGAGGGCTCCTCGTCCTCCTGGTCGCGTACCCGCAGGGCCACGTCCACCCCTTCCGCCAGCAGGTCGACCCGGTGGTTCACCAGCGCCACCTCCAGTTGCACCAGCGGGTAGCGTTCGAGGAAGTCGCTGAACACCCCGCGCAGCCGGGTGCGGGCGACCTCGGTGGGGCAGGTGACGCGAATGCGCCCGCGCGGCTCGCTGGTCAGGCTGGCCACCGCTTCCTCGGCCTGTTCCGCCTCCAGCAGCATCGCCTGGCAGTGCCGCAGGAAGCGCTCGCCCACGTCGGTCAGGGCCAGCTTGCGGGTGGTGCGCTGCAGCAGGCGCGCACCGAGTCGGGTCTCCAGCTCGGCGATGCGACGCGACAGGCGGGACTTGGGAATGCCTAGCAGGCGCCCGGCCGCCGCAAAGCCGCCGTGCTCCACCACCTTGGCGAAATAGAAGAGGTCGTTGAGGTCCTGCATGCTGCGCTACCGCTCGGAAGAGGGCGCACTATGGCACTCGGGGGCGGATTTCGTCGACTTGATGAATCCTTTGCCTACGCAGTTGTCGGAGCGGTGTATCTTGAATGCTCCGCGTATCGGTGAATGCCAGGTCAAGACTGGCGCGATACCTGCAACACCTCAGGCTCACTGCCGGTCCATCGGCGGTGGCGCCGGCTCAGGGAGGCGAGCCTGGCCCGAATGCGGGGCGGAGCGCCCGATCCCTGAACCCGGAACGGAAGGTGAGCACCATGTTGGTTCGTCTTTCAGCCATTCTCGGCCTGGCCCTGCTGGCCGCCCTGGCTCCCCTCGATGCCCTGGCCGCCCAGGCCGTCGGCGTGCACCGTCTGGTGCTCAGCGACCCCCTCGACGACAGCGCCAGCCTCAGCGCCGTGGCCTTCTACCCGGCCCGGGGCGAGCCGCAGAGCAGCGACCTGGGCTTCTACCACGTCGCCGCCGGTGAGGATGCGCCGATGGCCGCCGGGCGCTTCCCGCTGGTGCTGCTCTCCCACGGCAACGGCGGGTCGCCGCTGGCCCACCATGACCTCGCCACCGCCCTGGCCCGGCGCGGCTTCGTGGTGCTCGCCGTGCTGCACACCGGCGACAACTACAAGGACCAGAGCCGCACCGGCACCCTGAGCAACCTCTATGGCCGCCCGTTGCAGCTGTCCGCCGCCATCGATGCGGCGGAGTCCGATGCGCTGCTGGCGGGCGGCCTCGACACCGAGCGGGTCGGTGTCATCGGCTACTCCGCCGGCAGCGAGACCGCGCTGATCCTGGCCGGCGCCCAACCCGACCCGGATCGCCTGCGTGCCTACTGCCAGCAGCAGCCGGCCGACCACGACACCTGCGGCACCCAGGGCGAGCTGGTGCCCGACCGCGACGACCTCGACCCCTTCGCCGACGAGCGTGTCAGCGCCGTGATGCTGATGGCGCCCCCTGGCGTGCTGTTCGGGCGCAAGGGGCTGGAGCCGGTGCAGGTGCCGGTGCTGCTCTACAGCGGGGACGAGGACCGCGTGGTGCCGCTGGAGCAGAACGCCCGCGCGCTGCTGCGCAAGCTGCCCAACCCGCCGGACTTCCGCCTGGTGCCGGGCGCCGGCCATTTCGTGTTCATGGCGCCCTGTTCCGAGGAGATGGACGCCCTGGTGCCCCAGGTCTGCGAGGATGCCGACGGGGTCGACCGGGTGGAGGTGCACCGCGAGCTGGATGCCGAGGCCGTGCGCTTCTTCACCCGCACCCTGGCGGACCTGCAAACATCGCTGCGCTGATTCGCCTCATGGATGGGACGCTGCATCGCAAATGCACCGACTAATCGTCGTTTGGCTGCATGGGTAGGATGGCCACCATTCCGATCGCACTCCGCCGATCGCCAGACACAGGGGCCTTCCCATGAAACTTCTGCACCTCGACTCCAGCATCCTCGGTGACGCGTCCGCCTCCCGCCAACTCAGCCGCGCCGTGGTCGAAGCCTGGCAGGCCGCCGAGCCGGCCGTGCAGGTCACCTACCGTGACCTTGCCCAGGACGCCTACGCCCACCTCTCCGCCACCAGCCTGATGGCCGGTGCCACCCCCGCCGAGCTGCGCGACGCCGCGCAGAAGGCCGAGGTCGCCCTGTCCGAAGCCTCGCTGGACGAATTCCTCGGTGCCGACGCCATCGTCATCGGCGCGCCGATGTACAACTTCACCGTGCCCACCCAGCTCAAGGCCTGGATCGACCGCATCGCCGTCGCCGGCAAGACCTTCAAGTACACCGAAGCCGGTCCCCAGGGCCTGGCCGGTGGCAAGAAGGTGGTGATCGTCTCCACCGCTGGCGGCATCCACGCCGGCCAGCCCAGCGGCCAGGCCCACGAGGCCTACCTGGTGCAGGTGCTGAACTTCCTCGGCATCACCGACATCGAGATCGTCCGTGCCGAAGGCCTGGCCTACGGCGAGGAACCCCGCGCCAACGCCTTCAAGGCCGCCCAGTCGCGCATCGGCGAGCTGTTCGCGGCTGCCTGATCGGCAGGCAGGATGAACGAGCCCCGCTTCGGCGGGGCTTTTTCATGGCTGTGCTCGGCCTTCTGAAGGGGCAATGTCGCGGCCTCACCCGTCCTGCTCGCCAGGCGGCTCCCCGCTGGGGGCCCTAAACGGCTACAATCGCGCCCTTTTTTGCGTGCCAGCACGCCCAGCCCAGGATTCCGCCCGTGATCTCCACCGCCAACATCACCATGCAGTTCGGCCCCAAGCCGCTGTTCGAAAACGTTTCCGTCAAGTTCGGCAACGGCAACCGCTACGGCCTGATCGGCGCCAACGGCTGCGGCAAGTCGACCTTCATGAAGATCCTCGGCGGCGAGCTGGAGCCGTCCGGCGGGCAGGTGATGCTCGAACCCAACACCCGCCTGGGCAAGCTGCGCCAGGACCAGTTCGCCTACGAGGACTTCACTGTCATCGACACGGTGATCATGGGCCACGCCGAGCTGTGGAAGGTGAAGGCCGAGCGCGACCGCATCTACAGCCTGCCGGAGATGAGCGAGGACGACGGCATGGCCGTGGCCGAGCTGGAAGTGCTGTTCGCCGAGATGGACGGCTACACCGCCGAATCCCGCGCCGGTGAACTGCTGCTGGGCCTGGGCATTCCCCTGGACCAGCACTTCGGCCCGATGAGCGCCGTGGCCCCGGGCTGGAAGCTGCGCGTGCTGCTGGCCCAGGCGCTGTTCTCCGATCCGGACGTGCTGCTGCTGGACGAACCGACCAACCACCTGGACATCAACACCATCCGCTGGCTGGAAGGCGTGCTCACCGCGCGCAACAGCACCATGATCATCATTTCCCACGACCGTCACTTCCTGAACAGCGTCTGCACCCACATGGCCGACCTGGACTACGGCGAGCTGCGCCTGTTCCCGGGCAACTACGACGAGTACATGACCGCCGCCGAGCAGGCCCGCGAGCGCCTGCTCTCGGACAACGCCAAGAAGAAGGCGCAGATCGCCGAACTGCAGCAGTTCGTCAGCCGCTTCTCGGCCAACGCCTCCAAGGCCAAGCAGGCCACCAGCCGTGCCCGCCAGATCGACAAGATCCAGCTGGAAGAGGTCAAGCCGTCCAGCCGCGTCAGCCCCTTCATCCGCTTCGAGCAGTACAAGAAGCTGCACCGCCAGGCGGTGACCCTTGAGCGGGTCAGCCAGGGCTTCGACGGCACGCCGCTGTTCAAGAACCTGTCCATGCAGATCGAGGCCGGCGAGCGCGTCGCCATCATCGGCCCCAACGGCATCGGCAAGACCACCCTGCTGCGCACCCTGGTGGGCGAGATGGCGCCCATGGCCGGCGAGGTGAAGTGGACCGAGAGCGCCGACGTGGGCTACTTCGCCCAGGACCACGCCGAGGACTTCGAGGACGACATGACCCTGTTCGACTGGATGGCCCAGTGGACCCAGGGCGGCGAGCAGTTGGTGCGCGGCACCCTCGGCCGCATGCTGTTCTCCAACGACGACATCAAGAAGTCGGTCAAGGTCATCTCCGGGGGTGAGCAGGGCCGCATGCTGTTCGGCAAGCTGATCCTGAAGAAGCCCAACGTGCTGGTGATGGACGAACCCACCAACCACCTGGACATGGAATCCATCGAGGCGCTCAACCTGGCGCTGGAGAACTACCCGGGCACGCTGATCTTCGTCAGCCATGACCGTGAGTTCGTCGGCTCCCTGGCCACCCGCATCATCGAGCTGTCGGAGAACGGCGTGACCGACTTCAGTGGCACCTACGATGACTACCTGCGCAGCCAGGGCGTGATCGTCTGATCACGACCGGACAGGAAAAACCCCGCTCAGGCGGGGTTTTTCGTTTCCGCAGGTGGGCCGGCTTCAGCCCAGCACCCGGTGGGCCAGGCCGACGTACAGCGGGATGCCCAGCAGGATGTTGAAGGGGAAGGTGATCCCCAGGGACATGCCGAAGTACAGCGAGGGGCTCGCCTCGGGGATGGCGAAGCGCAGGGCCGCCGGCACGGCGATGTAGGAGGCGCTGGCAGCCAGCACCATCAGCAGCGCGGCGTTGCCGGCCTCGACCCCGACCAGCACGCACAGGCCCAGGGCCAGGCAGGCATGCACCGGCGGGGCGGCCAGCGCGTAGAGCAGCAGCCAGGGCGAACGGCCCTTGAGGTCCCCCAGGTTGCGTGCGGCCAGCAGGCCCATGTCCAGCAGGAAGAAGGCGAGCATGCCCTTGAACAGGTCCACCGAGAACGGTGCCAGGGCGGCCTGGCCCTTGGCGCCGGTCACCAGGCCCACCAGCATGGCGCCGAGCAGCAGCAACTGGGCCCCGTCGGTGAGGGACTCGTGCAGCACCTTGCCCAGGCCGACGCCGCCGCTCGGGGCACCGCCCACCGTCAGGGTGCCCGAAGGCGTGGCCAGCGCCGCCGGGGCGGGCGCACGGTGGCGCAGGGTGTTGGCCAGCACCACGGCGATGATGATCGCCGGCGACTCCATCAGCGCCATGGCCGCAGCCATGTGCCCGCCGTATGGCAGGCCCTGGTTCTCCAGGTACTGGATGGCGGTGATGAAGGTCACCGCGCTGACCGAGCCGTAGGTGGCGGCCAAGGCTGCGGCGTCGAAGCCGTTGAGCAGGCGGCGCAGCAGCTGGTAGGCCAGCGCCGGCACCAGCAGCGCGAGCACCACGGCCAGGCCCAGGGAGCGCGCCACTTCCGGGGTGAAGCCGGAGGCGGCGAGGGCGAAGCCGCCCTTCAGGCCCAGGGCCATCAGCAGGTAGAGCGAGAGGAAGCGGGAGATCGGTGCGGGGATCTCCAGGTTGGACTTCAGCAGGCCGGCGAAGATGCCGAAGAGGAAGAAGAGGATCGCGGGGTCGAGGAAGTTGGCCATCGTCGGTTTCCAGGGGAGCAGGGATGGCCATAGGCTAGTGCGCAAGATGCATAATCAAAAATCAATAATTACGATGCAAAGATTAGAGAAAAGGTTATGAATGCGACGTTCCGGCAATTGCGCCTGTTCCTCGCCCTGGCCGAGCACCGCAGCATCACCGCTGCCGCCCGGGCCTGCCACGTGACGCAGCCCACTGTGTCGATGCAGCTCAAGGAGCTGTCCGAGGCGGTGGGCATGCCGCTGTACGAGCAGATCGGCCGGCGCCTGTACCTCACCGAGGCCGGCGAGGCGCTGGCCGAGACGGCCCAGGCGATGGTGGAGGAGTGGGGCTCGTTTGAGCAGCGCATCGACGGCATGCGCGGGTTGACCCGGGGGCGCCTGCGCCTGGCGGTGGCGAGCACCGCGCAGTACTTCGTGCCCAGCCTGCTCGGGCGCTTCTGCGCCAGCCACCCGCAGATCGACATCGCCCTGGAGCTGCTCAACCGCGATGCGGTGCTGGCGCGCCTGCGGGACAACCGCGATGACCTCTACATCCTCTCCATGCCGCCGGCCGACCTGGAGCTGGAGACCCACGCCTTCCTGCCCAACCCGCTGGTGGTGATCGCCAGCCAGTCGCACCCCCTGGCTGGCCGGCAGGGGCTGACCCTGGCGGACCTGGCGGAGCAGCGCTTCATCCTCCGCGAGCGTGGCTCCGGTACGCGGCTGGCCTGCGATGCGCATTTCCAGCAGGTCGGCTTCGTGCCCCAGGTCTGGGTGGAGCTGGGCAGCAACGAGGCGATCAAGCAGACGGTGGCGTCTGAAATGGGGCTGTCGGTCATTTCCCGCCATGCCCTGGCACCCATCGTCGAGCACGAGCAACTGGCCGTGCTGGATGTTCAGGGATTCCCGCTGCAATCGAACTGGTGGACGCTCTACCCTCGGGGCAAGCGCCTGTCGCCCCTGGCGACGGTGTTCCTCACCCACCTCGATGACATGGCCCAGGCCTGGTACCGGCAGCGCCAGTCGCAGTAGGGCGCCTCCAGGCCCCCCGATGCTGTCATCGGTTCGGGTGTTTGATACGGGGCGAGCGGGTGGCCGGTCGTCTGTTTTTCCAGGTTGTCAGGGGTGCGATGCGACTTGCCGAGGGTTTGCAGCGTCGCATCGCCTGAAATGGAAGTCTGCGTGGTGCATTTGTGAAACGTGATATCCGTCTTACCGCTCTGCTCCTGGCCATCATCGTGGTCTCGCTCATCGCCCTGGTCGGCTGGAAGGTCTGGGCCTCGCGCGAGCGCACCCTGCATGAAGCCTACGTGCACAGCCTAAACCTGACCCAGGCGCTGGACACCTACGCCGAAGGCATCGTCCGGCAGAGTTCGACGCTGCTGCTGGGTTTCATGGAGCGTCTGGAGGCGGAGGGCACCGGGCCGGAGCAGATGAAGCGCCTGCATGCCCTGGCGGACCAGCAGCAGCTGCTGATGAGCCAGCTCAACGGCATCGTCATCTACGACGCGGCGGGCAACTGGCTGATGTCCTCCAATGGCGAGGTCCCGGCCAATGCCAACAGTGGTGACCGGGCCTTCTTCCGCTTCCACCGCGACAACCCGACCCGCGAGGTGCACATCGGCCCGCCGATCCGCAGCCGCGCCACCGGTGCCTGGGTGATCACCGTCAGCCGGCGCTTCGAGGACGCCCCCGGCCATTTCGCCGGCGTGGTGGCGGTCACGCTGGGGGTGGAGAACTTCCTCCGGCTGTTCGGCAAGATCGACGTGGGCACCGAGGGGGCCATCGCGCTCACCTTCACCAACGGGCAGATGCTGGTGCGCTACCCGTTCCGTGAGCAGGACATGACCCACGATTTCTCCGGGTCGCCCATCTACACCCAGTACCTGGTGGGGCACTCGGTGGGCACGGCGGCACTCACGTCGAGCCTGGACGGGGTGGACCGCCTGTATGCCTTCCGCAAGAACGAACACCTGCCCCTGGTCACCACCGTGGCCGTCGGCAAGGGCGAGACCCTGCAGGCCTGGCGCACCGAAACGCAGTTCACCGTGGGTGTGGCCACGGCGATGCTGGGGGGCATCGGCATCGTCGGGCACCTGCTGATCCGCGACATCCGCCGGCGCATCCGCACCGAGCGGCTGCTCATGGCGACCCGCGAGGACCTGCTGCTGAGCAATGCCCGGCTGGAGGCCCTGGCCTCCCGCGACCCGCTCACCGGGCTGGCCAACCGGCGCGGCTTCGACATGACCCTCACCACCGAGGCGCGGCGTGCCTACCGGGAGCGGACGCCGCTGTCGTTGCTGTTGCTGGACATCGATCACTTCAAGCGCTTCAACGACGCCTACGGGCACATCGCCGGGGACGAGTGCCTGAAGGCGGTGGGCGAGGCCCTGCAGGGGTGCGTGCGGCGCCCGAGCGACCAGGCCGCCCGCTACGGCGGGGAGGAAATGGCGGTGATCCTGCCCGGCACCGACCTGGCCGGCGCACAGGCCGTGGGCGAGGCCATCCTGGAGCGCCTGGCGGAGCTGGCGATTCCCCACAGTGCCAGCCCGCTGGGCCGGGTCAGCGCCAGCATCGGCGTGGCGACCCTGCAGGGCCCGGCGTTGCTGGGGGGCGAGCTGGCGCTGGTGGAGGCGGCCGACCAGGCGCTGTACCGGGCCAAGGACGCTGGCCGCAACCGCGTGGAGCTGGCCGGGCCGGCCTAGCATCGGGTCGCGTGTCAGAACCGCGCCTGCACGCCGAGCCGCCAGGTGCGCCCCGGGGCCGGCATGAAGCTCTGCGCCAGCGGGTCCAGGTAGTAGCGGTCGCTGAGGTTCTGCACCGACAGGTTCAGTTCGGCGTGCTCCAGCACCTTGTAGGTGAGGAACAGGTCGTACAGCGTCACGGCGCGGTAGTCGATCTGCGGCGTGGTGGCGCCGGTCTGCCAGGGCTTGTCCAGCTGCGCGGTGGGGCCGGAGGTGTGGGTCATGCGACCGCCCAGGGTCAGTGTCTCGTCGAAGAAGCGCAGGCCGGCCAGCAGGTTGGTGGAGAACCTGGGCGGATTCTGGGTGTTGGTGTACGAGCCCATGTAGCTGCCCGGGGTACAGTCCGGCGTGTCCTGGGTGCGCTGGTAGGGGCTGGCGGCGGCGCGCAGCTTGGCGGCGAAGGCGGCGTCGCAGGTTTCGGTCTTCAGGTAGTAGGTGGCCGAGAGGTCGGCGAACACGCGCCCGGCGTCGTAGTGCGACTGCAGTTCCAGGCCACGGGTGCTGTAGCGGTCGGTGTTGCTGAAGGTCATCTGCCCCCAGAGGCCCGGGCTCGGGTCGTAGTAGCGGGTGATGTAGTGGCGGATCTCGTTGTCGAAGAACGCCAGCTTGGCGGACGCGGTGTCGCCTGATGCCAGCAGGTCGCTGCGCAGGGCGCTCAGGCCCAGCTCCCAGCTGCGCGAGCGCTCGGGCTTGAGGTGCTTGCCCGGGGTGACCTGCTGGGTGCCCTGGCTGGTCTCGAACAGCGAGGGCTGGCGCAGGCCTTCGGTGTAGGTGAGGTAGGCGAAGGTGTCCGGCAGGAACTCGACGTTGACGCCGAAGGCCGGGGCGAAGCCGCCGCCGTGGCTGTCGCGCTGCGGGGTGTAGGCGTAGCCGGTGACGACGTTGCTGACCTCCTCGGGGGAAACCGTCACCTGGGTGGCGCCGAAGCTGTCGAAGGGCACGCCGTTGAACGGCTCGTTGCTGTTGCCGAAGACGATGCCGTTGTTCAGGCGCGGGTCGGTGGCGGCGGTGTACTGCCCGTTCTGGTCGGGGAACCACATCATGCTGCCCCAGCCCGTGGGGCTTTCCACCGTGATCCAGCGCATGGCGCGGTCTGCCCGGCGGGCCTCGGCGAGCACGGTGTTGTCGCGGGTGCGGTAGTGGCTGTAGCGGCCGCCGCCCCACAGGGTGACTTCCTCGATGGGCTGGTACTCCAGCTTGCCGTTGAAGCTGAACTCCTGGCGCGAGGCGTCCCGCAGCATGCGGTTGGCGTTGATGTCGTGCTGGGTGACGACCACGCTTTTCTGCGGCTTCAGGTCCTCCACCTGGAAGGCGCCACCCAGCTCCAGGGTGAAGTCGCCGTGGTCGGTGCTGAAGCGCGACACGTTGCTCAGGTCGCCGCCGATGCGCCGGTCGTCCTGCCGTGCCCAGGCGCGGTCGGTGCGGTATAGCTGGGAGGCGGGCGCCATCCAGGCGGCGCTGAGGGAGCTGGTCTGCGAGTCGGTCAGCCACAGGCCGGCGTTGAGGTCCAGCAGCGGGTTGTCGGCGGGCAGGTAGTGGTAGCGCGCGGTGTAGGTGTCGATTGCCACGTCGCTGGTGGGGTACTGGTAGATGCCGGCGGTGCCGAAACGGAAGATGTCCGAGGGCATGATCTCGCCCATGTGCCCGTCGAAGCGGCGGTAGCCCAGGTCCAGGGTCTGTTCGTCGTCCAGCCGCCAGGTGGTTTTGAGCAGGTAGGACTCGGTCTCTGCCGAGGAGTTGAGCACCTCTTCACCGGCGTTGTAGGTGCTGGCCACGCTGGGCTGCTCGTCGCCCTCGCGGTCGAACAGGCGGTAGCGGTCCTGGCCGTGCTTGCCGGCGAAGTAGTTGCCCTGGTTGCGGTGGGCGTAGGCGGCCACCAGGTCCACCCGCTCGTGGTGGAAGGCGAAGGCCGCGCTGCCGGATTCGGCCGCCGAGTTGAACAGGTTGCCGCGCTGTGTGCGGGGGACGGCGCTGAGGTCCTCGGTCCGCGAGTGGGCATCGCGGTCGGCGGGCTCGACGCCGTTGTTCCAGAGGTTGCCGGTCACGCGCAGGCCCACGTCCTGGCCGTCGACGAGGATGTCGTCGACGCCGAGGGTGGTCATCTCCACTGCGCCGCCGATGGCCCCGGAGCGCAGGCTGGGGCCCTTGTTCACGGTCACGCTGCTGAGCAGGTCCGGGTCGATGTAGCTGCGCTGCTGGGTGCCGCCGTAGCCGCGGTAGACATCCAGCGCCTGCTCCGAGCCGTCCACCCGCACCGCGATCCGGCTCTGCCCCTGGATGCCGCGGATGTTGACGTCCAGCGCGCCGCCGTTGCGGCTGTCGCCCACCTGTACGCCGGCCACGCCCTTGAGCATGTCGCCCACCGAGACGGTGCCGAAGCGGTCCAGGTCCTCCCGCGTCAGGTGCACGGAGGAACGTGGCGCCCGATAGGCCTCCTGCGGGTCGTCGAGCAGGGCGGTGGCGCCGACCATCGTCGGGTTCAGTTCGAGCCCGGCCTCGGGCGGCGTGCTCCGGGGCAGCAGGACATAGGTGCCGGCGGCTCCGGGCAGCAGGTCCAGCTCCGTGCCGGCCAGCAGGCGCCGCGCGGCGTCCGCCACGCTGTAGCGCCCCTTGAGTGCGGGGGCGGTGCGGCCCCGCGTCAGGTCGGCATCGTAGGACAGCAGCAGCCCGGACTGGCTGGCGAACAGACCCAGCGCGGCACCCAGCGGCCCGCGCGGGATGTCGTAGTCGTGGGCGCTGTCCGGCCGGTCGTGGGTCGCGGTCGCCTCCGTGGCCTGCACGGTCGGGGCAGTGACACCGGCCAGCAGGCAGCCGATCAACGCCCAGCCGACGGCCAGGCTGATCGGGGAGAGGCGGATGGGCATGGGCGAAGCGGCGGGGTGCCGGTGGACTGCAGGCATGGTTCTCTCGCTCGTAGGGTGTGTGGCCCGCCACTCGCTGCGGGCTGTCATTCCCTCTGTCGCACGAGATTGGAAAAGGTATATGCGGATCGTTCTTGTTTTCATCCGTGCTTGTGGCGGCTCGGATTTTAGTGATAATTGTTTTCATTTGCGACCTGCCGTGCCGATCCCTCCGCGATGACTTCCCCCGAATCCCCGATCCTGCGCGCCGAGCGCTGCCCCGTGACCACGCTGTACACCGAGCACCACGGCTGGCTGCGCAGCTGGCTGAGCTACCGGTTGCGCTCCTGGGGCCGGGGTGTCGCCGATGACCTGGCCCAGGACGTGTTCCTGCGGGTACTGGTGAGCCGCGATGCCAGCCAGAGTGGTGCCATCCAGCAGCCCCGCGCCTACCTGACCCGCATCGCCCAGTGCGTGCTGGTCAGCTGGCGGCGACGCCATTCCCTGGAGCAGGCCTGGCTGGAGGCGCTGTCGCAGCTGCCGGAGCTGGAGCACCCTTCGCCGGAGCAGCAGAGCGTCATCCTGGAAACGCTGCATGAGGTGGACGCGCTGCTCGACACCTTGCGCCCGCCCGTGCGCCAGGCGTTCCTCATGGCGACCCTGGACGGCATGAAGCAGAAGGCCATCGCCGAGGCCCTGAACATCGCCCTGCCCACCGTGAAGAAGTACATCCACCAGGGCTACCTGGTCTGCCTGAGCCGGATGCCCGATGCCTGACCTGCGCCCCCCTGGCGACCCCATCGCTGCCACCGTGCTGGAACAGGCCGCGTCCTGGCTGCTGCTGATGCAGGAACGGCCGCTGACACCCGCCGAACAGGCCGAGCTGGTGCACTGGCAGCACGCCGGTCCCGAGCACGCGCGCGCCTGGGAGCGTGCCCAGCGGCTGCTGGATTGCCTGGGCACGTTGCCGCCGGGCCTGGCCCGGCAGGCCCTGGACCGCCCGCTTGGCAGCAGCCGCCGCACGGTGCTGCGCAGCCTGCTGCTGGCCACCTGCTCGGCGCCGCTGGGGTGGTGGCTGTGGCAGCGCAGCCGGGCGGGCGTCGACTACCTCACGGCCCGGGGTGAACGCCGCGAGCTGTGGCTGGAGGACGGCACCCAGGTGGCGCTGAACAGCGACACGGATCTGCAGGTGCGCTTCAGCGCCGACCAGCGCCTGCTGCACCTGCAGCGCGGCGAGCTGTACGTGACCACGGCGGTGGACCGACAGGTGCCGCCCCGGCCGCTGCGGGTACGCACCGGGCAGGGGCTGATGCAGGCGCTGGGCACGCGCTTCAGCGTCCGCACCTTCCCGGACGCGACCCTGCTCGCCGTGTACCAGGGAGCGGTGAAGGTGACCCTCGACCACCCGGGTGCCGTGCCGCACGAGGCGGTCCTGCAGGCCGGGCAGCAGGTGCGTTTCAGCCGTGAGCGGTTCGGTGCCGTCGAGGCCGCGCGCGAGTCCGCCCTGGCCTGGCGCAAGGGGCTGCTGGTGGCGGAGGACATGCCGTTGGCGCAATGGGCGCAGGAGCTGATGCGCTACAGCGACCGGCCCCTGGCCTGGTCACCCGCCGTGGCGAGTCTGCGAGTGTCCGGCACCTTCCCCGTCGACGACCTGCCCCTGGCGCTGGCCATGCTGGCGCAGAGCCACGGGGTACGGGTCGAGGCCGTCGGCGAGGGGATGCGCATCCAGCGCTGAGCGGCTGGATCAGCCGAAGCGCGTGAGGAGGATGTCCCGCTGAGCGCAGGCCTCCATGAAGGCGTCGCTGGCGAGGAAGGCGTATTCCCGTTCCCGGGCGTCTGCAATCGGGTCGTCAGCGGCGCGCGGGCCGTGGCCGGGGTGGCACATCAGCAGGCCACGGTCGGGGCAGGCGTCCAGCCAGGCCTGCATGAGCCCCGGGAAGTCGGCCTCCGCTGTCAGGGCATAGAGGCCGGCGAACCAGGGCGGCGTACGCAGCCCCTGGGCCTTGGCCCGCTGCTGGAAACCCCGGCAGGCGTTGGCCAGCACCCGCGCCTTGAGCCCGCTGTCGCCGGGGTGGGCGAGCCGGTCCGGCGCGCGCAGGTAGGGCGGTGCGATGGTTTCCCAGCGCTGTTCGATGGCCGCCAGCAGCGCCTCGCGGATCACCGGGAAGGCGTGCACGTGCTGGTGCCCGTCGATGAAGTCCGGCAGGCGGCCGAAGTGCTCGGTGAAGCGGTCGATCTGCGCCAGCGCCAGGTCCTGCAGCCGTGCACGGGGCAAGGCGCGGAGCTGGCTCAGCAGCAGCCAGTAGGGCAGTGGACGGGTTCCGTGCTCGAACGGATGGGTCAGGTTGAAGTGCAGGCCGATGTCCGCCTGGCCGTCGAAGGCCTTGAGTGCTCGGGCGTGCTCGGGCCACAGCGGCGACTGGCTCATCACGCTGGTGGCCGACAGGCGTCCGGCGCCCAGCAGCGCGAGGATGGCGCCGCTGGTGGCGTCGGTCTGGGCGAAGTCGTCGGCGCACAGGGTCAGCCGGCGGGGTGGGCGGGCGTGGCTGTTCATCCGGCACGCCCCGGCAGGCGGAAGGCCCAGAGCTTGCCGAGCACGAAGGTCATCCCGGCCACCAGGACCAGGACCAGCAGCAGGGCCGGGCGGTAGCCGAGGGCCGTGTGCTGCAGCAGCAGGGCGTAGAGCCCTTCGTTGACCGCGAAGCTCAGGCAGGCGACGGCGAAGAAGCGTGGCAGGGCCTGGCGATGGGGCACGCCGGTGGCGCGAAAGGTCTGCACCCGGTGCCCCCAGTAGCTGACCTGGAAGGCCAGCAGGAAGCCCAGCACGTTGGCCAGCAGCGGCGCCAGCCCCAGGGGCACCAGCACCCAGGCCACGCTGGCGAAGTGCACCAGCAGGGCACTGATGCCGACCACGCCGAACCAGAACAGCTCGCGGCTCAAGGACGGGGCTCCCGGTCGCGGCCGCTGATGCGGCTGATCAGGTAGTTGGGGCGCTGCTTGACCTCGTCGAAGATGCGCCCGATGTATTCGCCGAGGATGCCGATGGACAGCAGTTGGACCCCGCCGAGGAAGCACACCGCCACGGCCAGGGTCGGCCAGCCCTGGATCGGGTTGCCGAACAGCAGGGTGCGGATCAGCTCCCAGAAGGCGTAACCGATGGCGAGCAGCGAGATCGCGCAGCCCACCAGGGTCCAGATGCGCAGGGGCAGGTTGGAGAAGGCGGTGAGCCCGGTGATGCCCAGGTCCAGCAGGCGCCGGTAGTTGAAGCTGCTCTGGCCGGCGCGGCGTTCGTCCACGCGG
The DNA here is from genome assembly GCF_006715895.1 of Pseudomonas sp. SLBN-26. Taxonomy (NCBI): domain Bacteria; kingdom Pseudomonadati; phylum Pseudomonadota; class Gammaproteobacteria; order Pseudomonadales; family Pseudomonadaceae; genus Pseudomonas; species Pseudomonas sp. SLBN-26. The sequence goes on along the minus strand of NZ_VFOB01000001.1, from coordinate 2,200,358 downwards.
GTGATCATCGGCCGCTGGGTGAAGCCGACCCAGTGGTACAGGCCCTTCATGAAGCGGTTGCGCTCGGGCATCTGGCGCAGGGCCTCCAGCACGCAGCGGTCGAGCACGCGGAAGTCCTGGGTGTCCGGCGGCATCTTGTGCCGGCAGCCGCTGTTGGTCAGGCGGTAGAAGGCGTGGGTGCACAGGCGCTTGATCCAGGGCTCGCCACGGCGGTGTTCGCGCACGCTGTAGACCATGTCGTAGCCCTGGCGCCATTGCTCGAGGAAGTCCGGGACGCGCTCCGGCGGGTGCTGGAAGTCGCAGTCGATCAGCACCGCCACGTCGCCCCGGGCCTGGTCGATGCCGGCACTCAGAGCGATCTCCTTGCCGAAGTTGCGCGACAGCTGGATCAGCGTCACGGGCAGGGCATCCAGTTGGCCGAGTACCTGCTGCACGGTGTCGTCGCGGCTGCCGTCGTCCACCACCACCAGTTCGTGGCGGTAGCCGGCGGCGTCGAGCAGGGCGTGCAGGGTCTGCAGCATCGGCACGATGTTGGCCGCCTCGTTGTAGGCCGGCAGGATGCAGCTGACCAGCGGATCGGCCGGCCGCTCCTGGGCACGCAGCGACAGCAGGTAGGGGGGCACCTGGTAATCAGTCATGGCGATGGTCCTCGGCGTCCGGGATGGGGGCGGCTTCGCCCAGCAGCAGGAAGGTGTTGCCGACGTTGCGCACCTGCGCCACGGGTTCGAAGCGGGCGCGGATGTCCGCCGGCAGCTGGCGCAGGTCCTTGTCCTCGCAGACGATGAAGCTGCCGGGGCGGCCGCTCAGCCAGGCGCGCAGCTGCTCCGGGTCCTCGGTGGTACGGGCGCGGCCGTGGGAATAGAACTCGGCGGAGAAGGCGCGGCTGTCGCTCCAGTACACCAGCGCGCTGGCCGGCGACGGATGCTGGGTACGCCAGGCAGCGATCACGTCCTTCTGGGTGCGCAGGTAACGGTCCCCCTGGAAATGGTTCACGGCCAGCACGGCGGCCAGCAGCAGGGCGCCGATGGCGGCGATCAGGGGCAGGGCGATGCCACTGTCGGGGTTGCGCCGGGCGCGCAGCCAGAGCTCGGCGAACAGCAGGGCGCAGCCCGGCAGCATGGGCATTGGGTAGGGGAAGATGATGTTGCCGGAGAGGGTGAAGAACAGCGGCGTCATCAGCGTCCAGAGCGCCAGGTAGAGCACCCAGCCGTCCTCGTCTCGCACCAGGCGCGGCAACTGGCGACCATGACGGGCCAGCCAGGCCAGCATGACCAGCGACCAGGGCAGCAGCGCGGCGAAGGTGTAGGGCCAGATCATGCCGCGCGGGGTGGCATGGGCGAAGCCGTACTTGTCGCCCTTCCAGCCGGCATCGAGGAAGCGGCTGAGGTGCTCGCCGACGATGAAGTAGTTCAGGAAGCCCGGGGTGCGGTGTTCCGCCAGCAGGTACCAGGGCAGTGCGATGGCCAGCATCAGGGGGAGGCCGGTAAGCCAGGGAAGGCGCTGCCAGAGGGCACGCCAGCGGTTGCCCAGCAGCACCCAGAAGAACACCGGCATGCCCACCAGCACGCCGGCGAGCGGGCCCTTGGCCAGCAGGCCGAGCCCGAGCCCGACGAACAGCAGGTAGCCCCAGGCCCGGCTGCCGAGGACCACGGCACGCCAGACGGCCACCAGGCTGAAGGTGACGCAGAACAGCAGGGCGGAGTCGGTCATCACCGTGCCGGCGGTGCCGAGGAACAGCAGCCCGCTGCCGAGGATCAGCGCGCAGGCGAGGGCGGCGTCACGGCCGCTGCGCTGGCGGATCAGGCTGCACGCCAGCAGCAGGGTGGCCACGGCCAGCAGCAGCGAGGGCAGCCGTGCCGCCAGCTCCGTGGCGCCGAGCAGGTCCATGCTGCCGGCGGAGAGCCAGGTGGACAGCGGCGGCTTGGCCCAGAAGGGCACGCCGTAGTCGTGCCACAGGGTGACCCAGTCGCCGGTCTCCCACATCTTGCGGGCGATCTCGCCGTAGCGGGCTTCGGTCTTGTCGGTGAGGGGGAGTGCCCAGGCGGCGATGAGACGCAGGAGCAACAGGAGAAGAAGAACGGGGATCGCGAGTCGCTGCCAGCGCATGGTCGGTGAGGTCTGCATGAGGGTCGATACGCTCCCTGTGGTGCCGTTGGAGCCGTCCAGGCTCGAAGCCAAGCGTAGATGAGATTGGCTGTACGGCTGCTGTACGAACAATCGGAGTCCCCCCGGGTTGACGGGCGCCGTCCGGAGGGGCTCCGCAGGTGGCTGTCAGTCGGTGTAGGAGAGGGCGATCTGGGCCACGGCGTCGACCACGCGCTGGGCTTCGGAGCGGATTTCATTGATCACCGTGCCGGCCTGGTTGGCCAGCTCCACGCCACGCTGTGCGCGGCTCTGGGTGGTGGCCATGCCGGTCACGGCATCGTGCGCCAGGCTCTGGTTCTGCTGCACCACGGCCTTGATCTCCACCGTGGCCTGGCTGGTGCGGAAGGCCAGTTGGCGGACCTCGTCGGCCACCACCGCGAAGCCGCGCCCCTGGTCGCCGGCGCGAGCGGCCTCGATGGCGGCGTTGAGCGCCAGCAGGTTGGTCTGGTCGGCAATGGAGCGGATCACCTGGACGATATTGGTGATCTGCTCCGACTGCTGGTTGAGGCCTTCGATCTGCCCGGCCACGGCGGCCAGGTCGTCGGCGATCTCGGTGACCACCTGGACCGTCTCGGCGACGGTGCGGGTGCCCCGGTCGGCGGTGATGTCGGTTTCCCGGGCGATGTCCTGGGCCAGCTGCGCGGCGGCGGCCTCGGTGTCGCGCCGCAGCATCTGCGGGGTGATGTCGGTGGCGAACTTGACCACGCCGTAGGGGCGGCCGGTGGAGTCGTACAGCGGGCTGTAGGTGGCGCGTAGCCAGATGGTGCTGCCGGAGCGGGTGAGCCGGCGGAAACGGTCGGAGATGTACTCGCCGTGGCGCAGGCGGTCCCAGAAGTGCTGGTAGTCGCTGCCGCTGGCTTCGTCCGGGCAGCAGAACAGGCTGTGGTGCTTGCCCTGCACCTCGTCGAGGCTGTAGCCCATCAGGCCGAGGAAGTTGGCGTTGGCGCCCACCACCCTGCCTTCGAGGTCGAATTCGATGGCCGCCATGGCGTGGTTGATGGCGTTCACGTAGCTCTCGTGGACGTGCTCGGCTTCCAGCTGGCGGGTGATGTCGGTGGCGACCTTGAGGATGCGGATGGTCTGGCCGGCTTCATCCAGCACCGGCATGTAGGTGGCCTCCAGCCACACCTGGCGACCGCTGCGGGTCAGGCGCATGAAGCGGTCGCTGAAGTGTTCGCCGGCCCGCAGGCGGCGCCAGAACTCCTCGTAGGCCGGGCTGCGCACCAGTTCCGGGGTGCAGAACAGGCTGTGGTTGCGCCCCAGTACGTTGTCCAGCTGGTAGTCCACGACACCGAGGAACGCGGCGTTGGCGTCGAGGATAGTGCCGTCCGGGCTGAACTCGATCATCGCCATGGCGTTGCGGATGGCCCGCAGCTCGAGCTCTCCCAGCGATACGGGCGGCGCGGCCGGCTTCTTCCTGGCAAACCACATGGTCGGCTTCCTCTATCAGATTCGAAAGCCGCCCACGGTAGCGGAAGGCCATCGGTGCTTCCGGAGGGGCTGGCCGATGGAGGAGGGGGAATGCCTCGACGGTGCGCGTAGGACTGTTTCAGTCCCTGAAGAACACCTGCACCAGGTGATAGCCGAACTGGCTCTTCACCGGGCCGTGGATGGTGCGCACCGGCTTTTTGAAGATCACCTGGTCGATCACCCGCACCATCTGTCCGGGGCGCACTTCGCCCAGGTCGCCGCCGCGCTTGCCGGACGGGCAGATGGAGTGCTTCTTCGCCAGCACGGCGAAGTCCTCGCCCTTGGCCAGGCGCTGCTTGATCTGTTCGGCTTCCGCCTCGGTCTTGACCAGGATGTGGCGGGCAAGGGCCTTGGCCATGGGATTTCCTCTTGGTTTGTGGAGCCGTTCATTGTGCCAGCCACGGGCCGGGCCATACAGTTCGTCGCCTTCACGGCACGCGCCGTGCCCACTGGCGAAATTCGCCTACCGTTACCTTGTCCCGCCCCACGGATACACGCCCCATGGATCTCCCTTCGATGCTGAAGGTCCTTGCCTCCCAGGATGGCTCGGACCTCTACCTGTCCACCGGCGCGCCGCCCTGCGCCAAGTTCAACGGCGTGCTCAAGCCGCTGAGCGCCGACCCGCTCAAGCCGGGGGACGTGGCGCGTATCGCCGAGTCGATCATGGACCCGGAGCAACGCGTCGAATTCAACCATGAGCTGGAGATGAACCTGGCGATCTCGGTGCCCAACGTGGGGCGCTTCCGCATCAACATCTTCAAGCAGCGCAACGAGGTCTCCATCGTCGCGCGCAACATCAAGCTGGACATCCCCCGCTTCGAGGACCTCAAGCTGCCCGAGGTGCTGCTCAAGGTGGTGATGGAGAAGCGCGGCCTGGTGCTCTTCGTCGGCGGCACCGGCTCCGGCAAGTCCACCTCCCTGGCGGCGCTGATCGACTACCGCAACCGCAACAGCGGCGGGCACATCATCACCATCGAGGACCCGGTGGAGTACGTGCACCGGCACAAGAAATCCATCATCAACCAGCGCGAGGTGGGGGTGGACACCCGCAGCTTCCACGCGGCGTTGAAGAACACCCTGCGCCAGGCGCCGGACGTGATCCTCATCGGCGAGATCCGCGACCGCGAGACCATGGAGCACGCCCTGGCCTTCGCCGACACCGGCCACCTGGCCATTTCCACCCTGCATGCGAACAACGCCAACCAGGCGCTGGACCGCATCATCAACTTCTTCCCCGAGGAGCGCCGGCCGCAGCTGCTCAACGACCTGGGCAACAACCTCAAGGCCTTCGTCTCCCAGCGCCTGGTGCGCACCTCCGACGGCAAGCGCCGTGCGGCGGTGGAGGTGCTGCTGGGCACTTCCACCATCAGCGACCTGATCAAGCGCGGTGACTTCAGCTCCATCAAGGAGATCATGGAAAAGTCCAAGGCCCTGGGGATGCAGACCTTCGACCAGGCGCTGTTCGACCTGGTGGTGGAAGGTGCCATCAGCGAGGACGAGGCGATCAAGAATGCCGACTCCGCCAACAACCTGCGCCTCAAGCTGAAGCTCTACCGCGACGGCCCGGCTCCCGCACCGACGCCCGCTCCCGCCGCCGCACCCACCCCGCCACCGGCCGCGACCCGTACCCAGGACGCAGCCAGCTGGGGCCTGGAGCTGAAGCTGGAGGAGCTGCCCGAGGAAACGCCGCCGGAAGATCCGGGCAAGCATTTCTGACACCTGCTCGCGGGCAGGGCGTTCCCGTTCACTGCACCCCAGGCAGGTAGTGCTTCTGGATGCGCTGCACCCGGCCTTCGTCGCGCAGGGCCTGCATGGCGTGGGCGACGGCGTCGGTCAGCTGCGGGTCGCACTGGCGCGAGCAGGCGATGTAGAGGTCGGTGGTGGCCAGGGGCGGGCTCATGTGCAGCTTGCGGTCGGTGACCTGGGGCCAGATGTAGAGCCCTTCGGTCACGCCGGTGAACCAGGCGTCGATGCGCCCCATCAGCAACAGCTGGGCGGGCTTGTCGCCCAGCACAAGGTGGCGGATCTGTTCGTCGGCGAAGCCTTCGCGGTGGAGGATGTCGCTCTGGGCGGTGCCCAGCCCCACACCGATCTGCCGGTAGCGCTGGCGCGCTTCCTCGAAGCTCTTCACCGGCTCGTCGAGGCTGAAGAACACCCGGTCCAGCGCCATGACCGGGGCCACCCAGGTGTAATGGGCTTCGCGCTCGGGCGTACGGGAGAGGGGAATGATCAGCAGGTCGCGGCCGTCCATGACGGTTTTCTGCGCCCGGGCCCAGGGCTCGACGCGGATGCGCACCCGGTAGCCGGCGCGCTTGAGCGCGAGGAGCGTGGCGTCGCCGACGATGCCGTGGCCCTTGGCGTCCTGGACCAGGGTCAGCGGTGGTGCATCGGGCAGGTACAGCTCCACCTGGCGTGGCTGTGCCTGGAGGCCGAATGCGAGGCAGAGCAGGGCGATGATCCAGGGCGCTTTGGCGGGCACAGGGCGGTCCGGTCCGAGGTGGTGCAGCGAGTATAGAAAAGCTCCGGGAGGGTGGAGGGTGACGGCGGTCATCTCTTCCCAGCGATCAGTTCACACCCAGGTGCAGCCGGGAGAACGCCACGATGGCTTCCGCCGAGGCCAGGGGGTGGGCTTGCAGCAGCGCATGGGGGCCGTCCAGGCGGACCAGGCCGAAGACTCGGGTGCGCTGGGCTACTGCCCGTGCGGCCCGTGCCGGCACCAACCGGTCCTGCCGGGCCTGCAAGTACAGCAGCGGAACCTGCAGCTCGCCCAGGCGCGCACGCAGGTCCACCGTGGCGACGGCGTGCAGGCGCGAGGCAAGGCAGGCCGGCGGTGCCAGGGACAGGCTGTGGCGCAGGGCCGCCAGGGTCGATGTGGGCGCGTTGGCACGCAGCAGGGCGAAGCGCAGCAGCCAACCCGGCACGGCGTCGAGGGGCATCCGGCGGATCAGCGGTAAAAGAAGGGCGATGCCCGGACGAGGGCGATGAGCGAAGCTGCAGGCCAGCACCAGAGCCCTCAGGCCGGGTGGGCGGCGCAGGGCCAGCTTCAACGCGACGGGGCCGGAGAAGGACTCACCGAGCAGGATGAAGGGCCGGTCTTTCGGCAGTTGGTGTTCTGCCCATTCGGCGAGGCTGTCGTAGTCCTGGGGCGCCACCGTCGGGTAGCCGAGCACCTGGCAGTCCAGGCGCCCGTCGAGTGCCTGGAGCAGGGGCTCTAACAGCAGGCCGCTGCCGTCCAGGCCCGGCAGCAGGATCAGCAGCGGTGCGATGGCCTTAGCGTCCCTTGAAGGCGCCGGGGCGCCGTTCCAGCATGGCCTGCAGGCCTTCCTGGGCGTCCTCCGAGGCCAGCAGGCGCTGGGCGACTGCCGGCAGGGCACGGGCGGCGGCGAGTTCGCCCTCGTTCACCACCTGCCGTGCGGAGGCGAGGGTGGCGCGGATGCCCAGCGGCGCCTGTGCGGCGATCCGCTCGGCCAGCCAGAGGGCGCGGGGCATCAGCTCTTCGCTGGCCAGCACCTCCTGCACCAGGCCCAGGCGCAGGGCTTCGTGGGCGTCGAATTCGTCGCCGGTGAGCAGCCAGCGCATGGCGTTGCCCCAGCCGGCCACCTGGGGCAGGCGCAGGGTGGCACCGGCGAAGGGGAAGATGCCGCGCTGGACTTCCATCTGGGCGAAGCGGGTGTTACTGGCGCAGAGGTTGATATCGGCGGCGAGCATCAGTTCGATGCCGATGGTGAAGCAGTAGCCTTGCACGGCCACCAGCAGCGGCTTGCTCAGGCGCGGGCCGCCGAAGGTGCCCCAGGGGTCGACGGCGCCCTCGGGCAGTTGCCAGCCGTTGCGGAAGGTCTCGGCCACGTTGGCCAGGTCGAGGCCGGCGGTGAAGTGCTCACCGTGGGCGAACACCAGCGCGCAGCGCGCCTCGTCGTCCCGCTCATAGTCCCCCAGGGCCAGCACCAGGTCGTCGAGCATCGCCTGGTCGAAGGCGTTGCGCTTGGCGGGGCGGTCGAGGCCGAGCAGCAGAATGTGGCCGCGCTGTTCGCGGGTCACGCGGCCGGTTTGGGCGTGGGACATGGAGGCGGTCCTCGGAGGGAAGGGGCGGGGGCTCGGAGGATATAGCCGCTGTGTGTGGCGTTGTCCATGCGACCAGAGCCGTCTGGCGCTTTGCGTGAGAAAAACGCTGCGCGCTTGTCAGCTTTTACTGTATGATGCGCGCCGGCCCTAAACCGGGCCCCGTTCAGGAACTGCATCTTTCGGGGCATTCGCCTTCAGCTGCACCGTCCGCATCGCGGACTACCCTAGACGTAACACTCCAACCAATAAGCAACTCGCAAATTCTCTCCCAGGCTGCCAGGGTGACCCACAAGGTCTTTCGGCATATGCAGCTTTGGGTTTGGGTCTTTGCGGATGCACATGAGGCATACCCATGACCCAGGATATCGGCGGATTCGCCGCGCTCGGCCTTCACCCCAATGTTCTCGCTGCCATCGCTGCAGTGGGCTACGAAGAGCCTTCCCCCATCCAGGCCCAGTCGATTCCGGTGATCCTCGCCGGGCACGACATGATCGGCCAGGCCCAGACCGGTACCGGCAAGACTGCAGCCTTCGCGCTGCCGATCCTTTCCCGTATCGATCCGGCCAAACGTGAGCCGCAGGCGCTGATCCTGGCACCGACCCGCGAGCTCGCACTGCAAGTCGCCACCGCTTTCGAAACCTATGCCAAGCAGATGCCCGGCCTGAACGTCGTGGCCGTCTACGGCGGCGCGCCCATGGGCCCGCAGCTCAAGGCCCTGCGCCAAGGCGCCCAGGTGATCGTGGCCACCCCCGGCCGCCTGTGCGACCACCTGCGCCGTGACGAGAAGATGCTCGCCACCGTGCAGCAGATGGTGCTGGACGAAGCGGACGAGATGCTCAAGCTCGGCTTCATGGAAGACCTCGAAGTGATCTTCGAGGCCCTGCCGGAAAGCCGTCAGAGCGTGCTGTTCTCCGCCACCCTGCCGCCGTCGATCCGTTCGATCGCCGAGCGTCATCTGAAAGAGCCGCAGCACGTCAAGATCGCTGCCAAGACCCAGACCGTGGCCCGCATCGAGCAGGCCCACCTGATGGTCCACGCCGACCAGAAGGTCGGTGCCGTGCTGCGCCTGCTGGAAGTCGAGGAGTTCGACGCGCTGATCGCCTTCGTGCGCACCAAGCAGGCCACCCTGGACCTGGCCTCCGCCCTGGAAGCCAAGGGCTACAAGGCCGCTGCGCTGAACGGCGACATCGCCCAGAACCAGCGTGAGCGCGTGATCGAGTCCCTCAAGGACGGTCGCCTGGACATCGTTGTCGCCACCGACGTCGCCGCCCGCGGCATCGACGTACCGCGCATCACCCACGTGGTGAACGTGGACATGCCGTACGACCCCGAGTCCTACGTGCACCGTATCGGCCGTACCGGCCGTGCCGGTCGTGAGGGCCGTGCCCTGCTGCTGGTCACCCCGCGCGAGCGCCGCATGCTGCAGGTGATCGAGCGCGTGACCAACCAGAAGGTCGCCGAAGTCCGCCTGCCCACCGCACCCCAGGTACTGGATGCACGGATCCGGAAGCTGACCAACAGCCTGGCCCCCCTGGTGGCCGACGCCGAGGCCAGTCATGGCGAACTGCTCGACCGCCTGATCGCCGACATCGGCTGCAGCCCGCGTGCCCTGGCCGCTGCGCTGCTGCGCAAGGCCACCAACGGCCAGTCGCTGAACCTGGCGGACGTGGAGCGCGAGCAGCCGCTGGTGCCGGGTGCTCCCCAGCCCCGCGAGCGCCGTGAGCGTGACGGTGAGCGTGGCGAGCGCGGTGAGTACCGCGAGCGTCGTGCGCCGCTGCCGGTCGGCGAAGGCCGCGTGCGTTGCCGCACCGCCCTGGGGACCCGCGACGGCATCGCCGCGAAGAACCTGCTGGGCGCCATCCTCAACGAGGGTGGCCTGGCGCGCGAAGCCATCGGTCGTATCCAGATCCGCGAGACCTTCAGCCTGATCGAGCTGCCCGAAGAGGGCCTGGATCGCCTGCTGGGCAAGCTGAAGGACACCCGCGTGGCGGGCAAGTCGCTGAAGCTGCGTCGCTACCGCGAAGACTGATCCGCACTGCTGCAACGCAACGGGGGGCCATTTGGCCCCCCGTTGCGTTTCTGCGTGTGCGAAAACCTCAGGCGCGCTGGTGCACCGAGCGGCCGGCGGCGAAGGTTTCCTTCACGGTGCGGTCGTCGCCGAGGATGGTCAGTGCGAACAGCTTCTCCGCCAGGCTGCGGGCCTGCTGCATGCGGTAGGCCATGAGCGGGGTGGCCTGGTAGTCGAGGACGACGAAGTCGGCGTCCTTGCCGGCCTGGAAGTTGCCGATGTGGTCGTCCAGGTACAGCGCGCGGGCGCCGCCCAGGGTGGCGAGGTAGAGGGACTTGAACGGGTCGAGCTTCTTGCCCTGCAACTGCATGACCTTGTAGGCCTCGTTCAGCGACTGCAGCTGGGAGAAGCTGGTGCCGGCGCCGACGTCCGTGCCCAGGCCCACGCGCACGCCATGCTGTTCCAGCTTCTGCAGGTCGAACAGGCCGCTGCCGAGGAACAGGTTGGAGGTGGGGCAGAAGGCCACGGCAGAGCCGGTTTCGGCCAGGCGCTGGCACTCCTCGTCGCACAGGTGCACGCCGTGGGCGAACACCGAGCGCTCGCCGATCAGCCGGTAGTGGTCGTAGACGTCCAGGTAGCCCTTGCGCTCGGGGAACAGCGACTTGACCCATTCGATCTCCGCCTTGTTCTCGGAGAGGTGGGTGTGCATGTACAGGCCGTGGTATTCGCCGTAGAGCTTGCCGGCCAGCTCCAGTTGCTCGGGGGTGCTGGTGGGGGCGAAGCGCGGGGTCACCGCGTAGTGCAGGCGGCCCTTGCCGTGCCAGCGCTCGATCAGCGCCTTGCTGTCGGCATAGCCGGATTCGGCGGTATCGGTGAGGTAGTCCGGGGCGTTGCGGTCCATCAGCACCTTGCCGGCGATCATGCGCAGGTCCAGCGCCTGGGCGGCTTCGAAGAACGCATCAACGGAGGTGGCGTGCACGGTGCCGAACACCAGGGCGGTGGTGGTGCCGTTGCGCAGCAGCTCGCCGAGGAACAGGTCGGCCACTTCGCGGGCGTGGGCCGGGTCGGCGAAGGCGCGCTCGGTGGGGAAGGTGTAGGTGTTCAGCCAGTCCAGCAGCTGCTCGCCGTAGGAGGCGATCATGCCGGTCTGCGGGTAGTGGATGTGGGTGTCGATGAAGCCGGGGGTGATCAGCGCGTCGGGGTATTCGCGGATCTCCACGCCGTCGAGCTGGGGCAGCAGGTCGCGGGCGTGGCCGATGCGGGCGATGCGGCCATCCTCCACCAGCAGGATGCCGTCCTCGAAGTATTCGTAGGAGGCCTCGACGCCCACCTCGGCGGGGTCGGCGATGCTGTGGAGGAGGGCGGAGCGGTAGGCGGTCAAGCGGGTCATGGCAGTCTCGTCGGTCAATGCGGTACTTGAGGGCCCGCGTTTCGCGCGGGCGTGGAAAAGCGGGCGCCGGGGTGGCCGCCCGCTTTCCGTTATGTGGTCTGGTCAGGCCTGTTCGCGGCGGGAGCTGGGCACCAGCCGGGCGACCGTTTCTCCCTTCTTCACGTCCTGGCCATTGTCCTTCTGTCCGAAGGTGGCGTTGTAGGTGGCGATGATCTCACCGGCGATGGAGATGGCAATCTCCACCGGCAGCTTGCCCTTGACCTCTGCCAGCCCCATGGGACAGCGCATGCGCTGCACGGTTTCGCTGGCGAAGCCGCGCTCGCGCAGGCGGTGCTCGAACTTGACCCGCTTGGTGCGCGAGCCGATGAGGCCGAAGTAGGCGAAGTCGTTGCGCTTGAGGATCGCGGTGGTCAGTTCCAGGTCCAGCTGGTGGTTGTGGGTCATGACGATGAAGTAGCTGCCGGAGGGCAGGGCGTCGACTTCGTCGACCACCTCGTCGTTCACCACCTTCTCCACGCCGGTGGGAATCTGCTCGGGGAATTCGCTTTCCCGCGAGTCGATCCAGCGCACCTTGCACGGCAGGCTGGCGAGCAGTGGGGCCAGGGCGCGGCCGACGTGGCCGGCGCCGAACAGGGCGATCTGCGCCTGGGGCTGGTCCATCGGCTCGAACAGCAGCACGGTGGCGCCGCCGCAGCACTGGCCGAGGCTGGCGCCCAGGCTGAAGCGCTCCAGGCGGGTGTCGCGGCTGCCGCTCGCGAGCATCTCCCGGGCGATGGCCATGGCCTTGAACTCCAGGTGGCCGCCGCCGATGGTTTCGTAGATGCGCTCGGCGGTGACCACCATCTTCGAGCCGGCGTTGCGAGGCGTGGAGCCCCGCTCTTCGATGATGGTCACCAGCACGCTGGGTTCGCCGCGCTGCTGCAGCTCGGCAAGGGCGTTGATCCAGCTCATCGGCTCAGCCTCCAGTTGCGCAGCGGGCGGCGCGAGCGGGACAGGCGCCAGTCGTCACGCTCGCCGGGGCGAGGCGTGTCGGTGGCGGCTGCCGGCCGGGCCGGGGTGTCGTGCAGGGTCGGACGTGGGTTCATCGGTCGCCTCCCGGCTGCCCTCAGGCAGGCTCCACGTGGGCGTTGCTGGGGGCCTCGGCCTTGCGTTGCAGCGCTTTCATCTGCTCGACGCCCCAGAGCACGCGCTCGGGGGTGGCCGGTGCGTCGATCTGCGGGTGGGCCTTGTAGTCGGCGAGGCTGGCCACGGCGTCCTTGATGGCGCACCAGGCGGCGATGCCGAGCATGAAGGGTGGCTCGCCCACGGCCTTGGAGTGGAACACCGTCTGCTCGGGGTTCTTGCGGTTCTCCACCAGCTTCACCCGCAGGTCGATGGGCATGTCGGCGATGGCCGGGATCTTGTAGCTGGCCGGGCCGCTGGTCATCAGCTTGCCTTTGGCGTTCCACACCAGCTCTTCGGTGGTCAGCCAGCCCATGCCCTGGACGAAGGCCCCTTCCACCTGGCCGATGTCGATGGCCGGGTTCAGCGAGGCGCCGACGTCGTGGAGGATGTCGGTGCGCAGCATCTTGTACTCGCCGGTGAGGGTGTCCACCAGCACTTCGCAGCAGGCCATGCCGTAGGCGAAGTAGTAGAAGGGGCGGCCGGCGGCCTTGTCGCGGTCGTAGTAGATCTTCGGCGTGCGGTAGAAGCCGGTGCTGGAGAGCGAGACCTGGTTGAAGTAGGCCAGCTGGATGACCTCTTCGAAGGCGAGGTACTGGTCGCGCACGCGCACCTGGCTGTTCTTGAACTCCACGTCCTCGGGGGTGACCTTGAAGTGCCCGACGAGGAAGTCCACCAGGCGACCCTTGATGGTCTCGGCGGCGTTCTGCGCGGCCTTGCCGTTCAGGTCGGTGCCGCTGGAGGCGGCCGTCGGCGAGGTGTTGGGCACCTTGTCGGTGTTGGTGGCGGTGATCTGGATGCGCGCGATGTCCACCTGGAACACTTCGGCCACCACCTGGGCGACCTTGGTGTTGAGGCCCTGGCCCATCTCGGTGCCGCCGTGGTTCAGGTGGATGCTGCCGTCGGTGTAGACGTGGATCAGCGCGCCAGCCTGGTTGAGGAAGGTGGCGGTGAAGCTGATGCCGAACTTCACCGGCGTCATCGCCAGGCCTTTCTTCAGCACCGGGCTCTGGGCGTTGAAGGCGCGGATGGCGTCGCGGCGCTGGGCGTACTCGGCGCTGGCTTCCAGCTCGGCGGTCATCTCGGCGAGCAGGTTGTGCTCGACGGTCTGGTAGTAGTGGGTGACGTTGCGTTCGTCCTTGCCGTAGTAGTTGAGCTTGCGCACCGCCAGCGGGTCCTTGCCCAGGTGGTGGGCGATGACGTCCATGATCTCTTCGATGGCGACCATCCCCTGGGGGCCGCCGAAGCCGCGGTATGCGGTGTTGGAGGCGGTGTTGGTCTTGCAGCGCAGGCCGTTGATGGTGGCGTGTTCGAGGAAGTAGGCGTTGTCCGAGTGGAACATCGCGCGGTCGACGATGGAGCCGGAGAGGTCCGGCGAATAGCCGCAGTTGCCCGCCAGTTGCAGTTCGATGCCGGTGAGCAGGCCCTGGTCGTCGAAGCCGATGTCGTACTCGACGTAGAAGGGGTGGCGCTTGCCGGTGATGCTCATGTCTTCCATGCGCGGCAGGCGCATCTTGGTGGGCCTGCCGGTGAGGTGGGCGATCACCGCGCAGAGGCAGGCCGGGCCGGCGGCCTGGGTTTCCTTGCCGCCGAAGCCGCCGCCCATGCGGCGCATGTCGATGACGATCTTGTTCATCGGCACGCCCAGCACTTCGGCCGCCAGCTTCTGCACTTCGGTGGGGTTCTGGGTGGAGGTGTAGACGATCATGCCGCCGTCTTCGCCGGGCATCACCGAGGAGATCTGGGTCTCCAGGTAGAAGTGCTCCTGCCCGCCGATGTGCAGGTGGCCCTGCAGACGGTGTTTCGAAGCGGCCAGGGCGGTGGCGGAGTCGCCGCGCTTGTGCTGGTGCGGGTCGAGCACGTAGTGCTTCTTCCGGTAGGCATCGACCACGTCGAGCACGGGCTCCAGGTCTTCGTACTCGATGAGGGCGGCCATGGCGGCCTTGCGTGCGGTTTCCAGGCTGTCGGCAGCCACGGCGAGCACCACCTGGCCGACGTATTCCACCTTGCCGTCCGCCAGCAGCGGGTCACCGGCTACCACCGGGCCGATGTCCAGTTGCCCGGGCACGTCCTCGGCGGTAATGGCGATGGCCACGCCGGGGATTGCGTAGCAGGGGCGGGTGTCGATGCGGACGATGCGCGCGTGGGCGCGGTCGCTCATGCGGGCATAGACGTGCAGCTGGTTGGGGAACTCCAGGCGGTCGTCGACGTACACCGCTTCGCCGGTGACGTGCTTGGGCGCGCTCTCGTGCTTGACGCTCTTGCCGACGCCGGTGGTGATGTCGGCACGGAACAGCGCCGCCAGTTCTTCCTGGGTCTTGAAATGGTGCTTAGACATAGGCGGTCACCCGGGTTTCGACGGCTGGGGATTGCTGTTCGAGGAAGCACTTGCGCAGCAGGTTCTGGGCCGCCAGCAGGCGGTATTCCTTGCTGGCGCGGAAGTCGGTGAGGGGGCTGAAGTCCTGGGCCAGGGCTTCACAGGCGCGCTCGACGGTGCCCGGGTACCAGGCGGAGCCGACCAGGGCCTGTTCGCAGGCGCTGGCGCGCTTGGGGATGCCGGCCATGCCGCCGAAGGCGACGCGGGCGCGGCGCACCACGCCGTCCTCGATCACCAGGTTGAAGGCGGCGCAGACGGCAGAGATGTCGTCGTCCAGGCGCTTGGAGACCTTGTAGGCGCGGAACACCTGGTTCTTGCGGGCGCGGGGCACGCGCACCTTCTCGATGAACTCGGACTCCTGGCGGGCGGTGACCTTGTAGTCCAGGAAGTATTCGTCCAGCGGCAGGGTACGGGTCTGGTTGCCCTTGCGCAGGACGATCTCGGCGCCGAGGGCGATCAGCAGCGGCGGCGCGTCGCCGATGGGCGAGGCGTTGCCGATGTTGCCGCCGAGGGTGCCCTGGTTGCGGATCTGCAGGGAGGCGAAGCGGTGCAGCAGTTCGCCGAAATCCGGGTACTCGCGGGACAGGGTCTCGTAGCAGTCGGACAGCGGGGTGGCGGCGCCGATCTCGATGAAGTCGGCATCCGTCTCGATGCGCTTCATGGCGTCGATGTGGCCGACGTAGATCATTACCGGCAGCTCGCGGTGGAACTGGGTGACTTCCAGGGCCAGGTCGGTGCCGCCGGCCAGCAGGCGGGCCTGCGGGTTGGAAACGTAGAGTTCGGCCAGGTCGCCGATGGTCAGCGGCACCAGGCAGCGCTTGTCGCCGCTGTTCAGCTCGGCGGTGTCGCGCGGGGCAATCGCCTTGAGCTGGGCGAGGGTCTCGGCTTCGGCGGCGTCGAACTGGTCGGGCTGTGCCTGGCAGCAGGCCTGCTCGGCGGCATCGAGGATCGGGCGGTAGCCGGTGCAGCGGCACAGGTTGCCGGCCAGGGCTTCCAGGGTCTGTGCCTTGTCGTAGCCGGTGCTGCCGGAGGCGGCCCGGCTCTTCTGCAGGGCGAACAGCGACATGACGAAGCCGGGTGTGCAGAAGCCGCACTGGGAGCCATGGCAGTCCACCATGGCCTGCTGGACGCTGTGCAGCTGGCCCTTGTGCTTGAGGTCTTCGACGGTGATGAGCTGCTTGCCGTGCAGCGAGGAGACGAACGTCAGGCAGGCATTGAGGGTGCGGTAGCGGATGCGGTCGTCGACCACCTCGCCCACCACCACGGTGCAGGCGCCGCAATCACCGGAGGCGCAGCCCTCCTTGGTTCCTGTCTTGCCCAGGTGCTCACGCAAGTAGTTCAGCACCGTGACGTTGGGGTCGAGCGCATGTTCGGTGCGCAGCTCCCGGTTGAGTAGAAACTGGATCAAGGAAGACCTCCAGGCACTTTATTGTTGTTTACGAGGGCTCGTATGGCCGCGAATTTAGAGTCCGTTGACTTTTCGGTCAATATTTTTCTGACCTGAAAGTCAGAAAATCATGCGGGCTGTACTGCAAGTGCCGTGCCGGGGCGCTGGAACAAGGGTAGACCGGAATGCAAACGCCCCGCTCTGGGGCGGGGCGCTTGGGGGTGACGAGGGGGTAAGGGCGGGGTCAGGCGACCTGTTGCTGGTCGGTCAGCTGGTGTTCTTCACCGGCGTAATAGGCGCGCACCCGCTTGTCCATCACGGCGCGCCACAGCGGCGGGAACAGCGCCAGGACGATCATCCCGGCATAGCCGTTGGGCAGCTGCGGGCTGTCGTCGAAATGGCGCAGCACCTGGTAGCGGCGCTTGGCGTAGGCGTGGTGGTCCGAATGGCGCTGCAGGTGGAAGAGGAACAGGTTGGTGAGCAGGAAGTTGCTGTTCCAGGAATGCGCCGGACTGGTGCGTTCATAGCGGCCGTTGTCCAGTTTGCGGCGGTGCAGGCCGTAGTGCTCCACGTAGTTGACGATCTCCAGCAGTGTAAAGGCCATCGCCGCCTGCACCAGGAAGAACACCCCGCCCAGCCAACCCAGGGCGAGGGTGAAACCCACCAGCATCGCGGCGCTCAGGGCGTACCACCACACCAGCTCGTTGCGCCAGTGCAGCGCCGGCAGCCCCTTGCGCTTGAGGCGCTGGGCCTCCAGGTTCCAGGCGTTGAGGAAGTTGTGCTTATAGGCGTGGGGCAGGAACTGGTAGAGGCTCTGGCCGAAGCGGGCGGAGGAAGCATCCTCCGGGGTGGAGACGTTCACGTGGTGGCCGCGCACGTGCTCCACCTTGAAACCGGCGTAGCACACCGCCGCCAGCAGGATGCCGCCAGCGCTCTGCTCCAGTAGCGGGTCCTTGTGGATCAGTTCGTGGGAGACGGTGATGCCGATGGCGCCCATCACCGTGCCCACCGAGAGCACCCAGCCGAGCTTGCCCACCCAGTTCCAGTCCGGGTGGTGGACGAACACCCAGCCGCTCCAGGCCAGCATCAGCAGCAGCAGCGGCAGGGTCATCAGGCTGAGGAAGCGGTAGTAGCCCTGGCCCTCCATGAACGGCACGTCGTCTGACTCGTCGGGGTTGGCCGGGTCGCGGCCGACGATGAAGTCGAGGAACGGAATCACCCCGAAGACGATGGTGATCACCAGCCAGGGCCAGGCATTGGGGTGGTCGCTGCCCAGCGACCAGTAGTAGCTCATGGGAATGCCGGCCACGGGGATCAGCCAGATCCAGTAGCCGACCTTCTTCAGGGCGATCATCCAGTTGGAGGGCAGGCGTTCGAACATGGTGGGCTCCGTCCGTGCAGGTGGGTGGGTTATTCCAGGATTGTCAGACAATCCTGCGCCCCAACCCGGTGCAGAGCGACCGACCTTTAGGTCTGAATGCCCGCCGTCTGTCACCTTCGACGGGTAACACCCTGTGTTACACTTCGCCCCCTGCCGCGTCCTGCGCAGATCCCTCGTGCATGATCCCTTCCGACCAGCCCGCTGCGCCGGACCCCGAGGGCGCCTGATCGACCCCCACAGCCAAGACCGAAGGAAAACCATGACGTTCAAGGCACCGGACAGCCTCGCCGAACAGATCGCCCACCACCTCGCCGAACGCATCATCCGAGGGGACCTGAAGGCCCGCGAACGCATCCAGGAGCAGAAGGTCACCCAGGCCCTCAACGTCAGCCGCGGGTCGGTGCGCGAAGCGCTGCTGATCCTCCAGCGCCGCCACCTGATCACCATCCTGCCGCACCGTGGCGCCCAGGTGTCCGAGCTCACCCCGCACCATGTGCAGAGCCTCTACGCACTGATGATGGAGATGTACATCCTGCTGGGCTGTGCCGTTGCCCAGCGCTGGAAGAGCGAAGAGGACCTCGCGCCTTTCCTGGCCATCCAGCAGCGCCTGGAACAGAACCTGCAGGACCACGACATCAGCGGCTTCGTCGATTCCAGCTTCAGCATCATGCGCGCGGCCTATGCCTTCGCCGACAACCCCTACCTGGAGGAGACGGTGGAGAACCTGCTGCCGGCCATCAGCCGCACCTACCACCTGGCGCTGGAGCAGCGCAAAGGCGAGATGGCGCAGTTCATGGCCGCCTTCGCCGAGCTGCTCAAGGCGGTGATCGGCCGCGACCTGGCGCGCATCCGCGAAGTGCTGGTGGGCTACGGCCAGCACAACTGCCAGCTGGTGCTCGCCGCTCTGGCCGGCCACTGACGCCACTGACCGGGAGAGGCGCCCATGCGGCTCAAGTGCATCAAGCTGGCCGGGTTCAAGTCCTTCGTCGACCCCACCACGGTCAACTTCCCCAGCAACATGTCGGCGGTGGTGGGCCCCAACGGCTGCGGCAAGTCCAACATCATCGACGCCGTGCGCTGGGTGATGGGCGAGAGCTCGGCCAAGAACCTGCGCGGCGAGTCGATGACCGACGTCATCTTCAACGGCTCCAACACCCGCAAGCCGGTGGCCCAGGCCAGCATCGAGCTGATCTTCGACAACTCGGACAACTCCCTGGTGGGCGAGTACGCCGCCTTCGCCGAGATTTCCATTCGCCGCCGCGTCAGCCGTGACGGCCAGAACACCTACTTCCTCAACGGCACCAAGTGCCGCCGCCGGGACATCACCGACATCTTCCTCGGCACCGGCCTGGGGCCGCGCAGCTACTCCATCATCGAGCAGGGGATGATCTCCAAGCTCATCGAGGCCAAGCCCGAGGACCTGCGCAATTTCATCGAGGAAGCCGCCGGCATCTCCAAGTACAAGGAGCGCCGCCGCGAGACCGAGAACCGCATCCGCCGCACCCACGAGAACCTGGCGCGCCTGACCGACCTGCGCGAAGAACTGGAGCGCCAGCTCGACCGTCTGCACCGGCAGGCCCAGGCGGCGGAGAAGTACCAGGAGTACAAGGCTGAGGAGCGCCAGCTCAAGGCCCAGCTGTCCGCCCTCAAGTGGCAGGCACTGAACGAGCAGGTGGGCCAGCGCGAGGGTGTGATCGGCAGCCAGGAGGTGGCCTTCGAGGCACTGGTGGCCGAGCAGCGCAACGCCGACGCCGCCATCGAGCGCCTGCGTGACGGCCACCACGAGCTGTCCGAGCGCTTCAACCTGGTGCAGGGCCGCTTCTATTCCGTGGGCGGTGACATCGCCCGGGTCGAGCAGAGCATCCAGCACGGCCAGCAGCGCCAGCGGCAACTGCAGGACGACCTGCGTGACGCCGAGCGCGCCCGCCAGGAGACCGAGTCCCACCTGGGGCATGACCGCACCCTGCTGGCGACCCTCGGCGAAGAGATGGACATGCTCATCCCCGAGCAGGAACTCAGCGCCGCCGCCGCCGAAGAGGCCAGCGCCCAGCTCGAAGAGGCCGAGGCCGGCATGCAGGGCTGGCAGGAGCGCTGGGACGGCTTCAACCAGCGTAGCGCCGAGCCCCGGCGCCAGGCCGAAGTGCAGCAGGCGCGCATCCAGCAGCTGGAACAGAGCCTCGAACGCGTGCTGGAGCGCGAGCGCCGCCTGGCGGATGAGC
Organism: Pseudomonas sp. SLBN-26; assembly: GCF_006715895.1. Classification (NCBI taxonomy): domain Bacteria; kingdom Pseudomonadati; phylum Pseudomonadota; class Gammaproteobacteria; order Pseudomonadales; family Pseudomonadaceae; genus Pseudomonas; species Pseudomonas sp. SLBN-26. Next base: position 2,180,758 of record NZ_VFOB01000001.1, on the reverse strand, counting down.
GTACCCAGCTGGCCGCCGACCCCGAGAGCGCGGCCATCCTCGAATTGAATGAACAGGCCGCCGCTGGCGAGCTGGAACTGGAAACCCTGCAGGCCGCCGAAGAGGCCCTGGTGGAGCGCCTGGAGCAGCTGCGTGATGAACTGCAGCGCGCCAGCCAGGCCCAGCAGCAGGCCCAGGGCGAGCTGCAGCGCCTCAACGGCCGCATCGCCTCGCTGGAAGCCCTGCAGCAGGCCGCCCTCGACCCCGGCGCTGGCACGGCGGACTGGCTGCGTGAGCATGGGCTCGACCAGCGCCCGCGCCTGGCCGAAGGCCTGCGGGTGGAGGCGGGCTGGGAACTGGCGGTGGAGACCGTCCTCGGGGCGGACCTGCAGGCCGTGCAACTGGATGATTTCCAGGGACTCGACCTGGCGGGCTTCAGCCAAGGCGACCTGCGCCTGGTGGCCGCCGGCCAAGGCGGTGCACGAATCGCCGGTAGCCTGCTGGACAAGGTGGAGTCACGACTCGACCTGGCCCCTTGGCTCGGCCGCGTGCGTCCGGTGGAGAGCCTGGACGAGGCCCTGGCCGGCCGCGCCGCGCTGGCCGCTGACGAAAGCCTGATCAGCCGCGATGGCTACTGGGTCGGGCGCAACTTCCTCCGCGTCCGTCGCGCCAGCGAAGCGGAAAGCGGCCTGCTGGCCCGTGGCCAGGAGCTGGAGCGCCTGCACGCCGAGCGTGACGAGCGCGAAGCCACCCTGGAGCGCCTCGACGAGGCCCTGCAAACCCTGCGGGACCAGCAGCGCCAGCAGGAAGAAACCCGTGAACAACAACGCCGCCAGGTGCAGGACGAGGCGCGTCGCCTGTCCGAGGTGAAGGCCCGCCTGTCTGCCCAGCAGGCGCGGGTCGAGCAGCTCAACCTGCGTCGCCAGCGCCTGGAAGCGGAGCTGGCCGAACTTGATGAACAGCGTGCCCTGGAGCATGAGCAGCTGGGCGAAGCCCGCCTGGTGCTGCAGGACGCTCTGGACGCCATGGCCACCGACACCGAGCAGCGCGAACGCCTGCTGGCTGAGCGCGATGACCTGCGCGAACGCCTCGACCGCATCCGCCAGGAGGCTCGCCAGCACAAGGACCAGGCCCACCAGTTGGCCGTGCGCCTGGGCTCCCTGCGGGCCCAGCACGACTCGACACGCCAGGCCCTGGAGCGCCTCAGCCAGCAGTTCGAACGCCTCGAAGAGCGTCGCGAGCAGCTCAGCCTCAACCTGGAGGAGGGCGCCGCCCCGCTGGAAGAGCTGCGCATGAAGCTGGAAGAGCTGCTGGAACGGCGCATGGCGGTGGAAGACGAACTCAAGCTCGCCCGGCTCGCCCTCGAGGATGCCGACCGCGAACTGCGCGACGCCGAGAAGCGCCGCACCCAGGCCGAGCAGCAGTCGCAACTGCTGCGCGGCCAGCTGGAACAGCAACGCATGGAGTGGCAGGCCCTGACCGTGCGCCGCAAGGCGCTGCAGGACCAGTTGCTGGAAGACGGCTACGACCTGCACGGCGTACTCGCCACGCTGCCCGAGGGCGCCAGCGAGCCCGCCTGGGACGAGGAGCTGGAGCGACTGGCCGCGCGCATCCAGCGCCTGGGTCCGATCAACCTGGCGGCCATCGACGAATACCAGCAGCAGTCCGAGCGCAAACGCTACCTGGACGCACAGAACGATGACCTGGTGGAGGCGCTGGACACGCTGGAGAACGTCATCCGCAAGATCGACAAGGAGACCCGCAACCGCTTCAAGGAAACCTTCGACCAGATCAACGCCGGCCTCCAGGCGCTGTTCCCGAAGGTCTTCGGTGGTGGGCACGCCTACCTGGAGCTGACCGGCGAAGACCTGCTGGACACCGGGGTTGCCATCATGGCGCGTCCGCCAGGCAAGAAGAACAGCACCATCCACCTGCTGTCCGGTGGCGAGAAGGCCCTTACCGCGCTGGCGCTGGTGTTCGCCATCTTCCAGCTCAACCCCGCGCCGTTCTGCATGCTCGACGAGGTGGATGCGCCGCTGGACGACGCGAACGTCGGCCGTTATGCACGATTGGTCAAGGAAATGTCGGAGAAGGTCCAGTTCATCTATATCACCCACAACAAGATCGCCATGGAGATGGCCGACCAGTTGATGGGCGTGACCATGCACGAGCCGGGATGCTCACGGTTGGTCGCCGTGGATGTCGAGGAGGCGCTTTCCCTCGTAGAGGCCTGACACGCCCGGCCGGCAATGCCGCCCGGGTTGCCCTGCAGGCCTCGTGATCAGAGGTTTCTCTGCTGGGCTGGCCGTGCTAGCTTAATGCCCAATTTTTTTGACACGTGGAAAACGCCATTGGGAACATGGAGTTGGGCGCCACGTTTTCAGAGGACCGGATGTCCTTTCTTCATCACTATCAGAATATTTTTTGACCAGGGGACACAGGATTAATGGAAATCGGTCTGCGCGAGTGGCTGATCGTCATCGGCGTCATCGTAATCGCCGGCATTTTGTTCGATGGCTGGCGCCGCATGAGTGGCGGCAAAGGCAAGCTCAAGTTCAAGCTCGACCGCAGCTTCTCCAACCTTCCCGATGACGGGGAGGACCCCAACCTCCTCGGACCGGCCCGCGTTCGCGAACGTGGGGAGCCCTTGCTGGACGAGGAAGACCTGCCCAGCATGAGCGCCAAGGAACTGAACAAGCGCCGCAACGAGCCACGCCAGGGCGACCTGGCGCTGGACGAGCCGGTGCCGACCCTGCTGACCCCCGTCGAGGAGGCCGCAGCGGCCAAGGCGGCGCGCCCGGCCAAGGTCCAGGACCTGCCGCCCGTGGAGGAAGTGCTGGTGATCAACGTGGTCGCCCGCGACGAAGGCGGCTTCAAGGGGCCCGCCCTGCTGCAGAACATCCTCGAGAGCGGCCTGCGTTTCGGCGAGATGGACATCTTCCATCGCCACGAGAGCATGGCCGGCAATGGCGAGGTGCTGTTCTCCATGGCCAACGGCGTCAAGCCCGGCACCTTCGATCTGGACGACATCGACCTGTTCAGCACCCGTGCGGTGAGCTTCTTCCTCGGTCTGCCTGGCCCGCGTCACCCGAAGCAGGCCTTCGACGTGATGGTGGCCGCAGCCCGCAAGCTCTCCCAGGAACTGAACGGCGAGCTGAAGGACGACCAGCGCAGCGTGCTGACCGCCCAGACCATCGAGCATTACCGCCAGCGCATCGTCGAGTTCGAGCGTCGCAGCCTGACCCAGAAGCGCTGAACCGGAAGATCCACCGAAACAGAGCAGCCCAGGCTGCTCTTTTCGTTTGCACGGAAAAGAGCCCCGCATCATGAACGAAACCTCAGGCAATGCCGCCCAGCGCATCCAGGCACTGCGTGCCGAACTGGATGAGCACAACTACCGCTATTACGTCCTCGACGAGCCCAGCGTGCCCGACGCCGAGTACGACCGCCTGTTCCGCGAGCTGCAGGCCCTGGAAGCCGAGCACCCGGAACTGGTCACCCCCGATTCGCCCACCCAGCGTGTCGGCGGCGAGGCCCTCAGCGCCTTCGGCGAGGTGCGTCACGAAGTGCCCATGCTGAGCCTGGGCAACGCCTTCGAGGAGGAGGACCTGCTGGCCTTCGATCGCAGCGTGCAGAGCGGCCTCGGCCTGTCCGGCGGCGACCTCTTCGGCGGTGGCGCAGCCGTGGAATACAGCTGCGAACCGAAGCTCGACGGCCTGGCCGTCAGCCTGCTGTACCGCAACGGCGTGCTGGAGCGAGGCGCGACGCGTGGCGATGGCACCACCGGCGAGGACATCAGTGCCAACGTGCGCACCATCCGCAACGTACCGCTCAAGCTGAAGGGCGAGGGCTGGCCGCAGGTGCTGGAGGTACGCGGCGAGGTGTACATGCCCAAGGCCGGCTTCGAGGAGCTCAACGCCCGCCAGGCCGAGAGCGGCGGCAAGACCTTCGCCAACCCGCGCAACGCCGCCGCCGGCAGCCTGCGCCAGCTGGACCCGAAGATCACCGCCAGCCGTCCGCTGGAGTTCTGCTGCTACGGCATCGGCCAGGTCAGCGCCGAACTGGCCCCCACCCAGGTGGGCATGCTGGAGCGCCTCAAGGGCTGGGGCATTCCCATCAGCCGCGAGCTGCGCCTGGCCAAGGGCGTCGAGGCCTGCCTGGACTACTACCGCGACATCGGCCAGCGGCGCATGGCGCTGCCCTACGACATCGACGGCGTGGTGTTCAAGGTCAACACCCTGGAGGACCAGCAGCAGCTGGGCTTCCGCGCCCGCACCCCGCACTGGGCCATCGCCCACAAATTCCCCGCCCAGGAGGAGCTGACCGAGCTGCTGGACGTCGAGTTCCAGGTCGGCCGTACCGGTGCGGTGACGCCCGTGGCGCGCCTCAAGCCGGTCAAGGTGGCGGGTGTCACCGTCGCCAACGCCACCCTGCACAACATGGACGAAGTCGCCCGCCTGGGCCTGATGATCGGCGACACCGTCATCATCCGCCGCGCCGGTGACGTGATCCCGCAGGTCATGCAAGTGGTAGCAGAGCGCCGCCCTGCGGATGCCCGCCCGGTGCACGTGCCGGAGCAATGCCCGGTGTGCGGTTCCGCCGTCGAGCGCACCCAACTGGTCAAGCGCGCCAAGGGCAAGGCCACCACCAGCGAAGGCTCGGTTTACCGCTGCGTCGGCCGCCTGGCCTGCGGCGCCCAGCTCAAGCAGGCGATCATCCACTTCGCCTCCCGCCGCGCGATGGATATCGACGGCCTGGGCGACAAGATCGTCGAGCAGCTGGTGGATACCGGCCTGGTGGCGTCGCCCGCCGACCTCTACACCCTCACCTACGAGCAGGTGGTGGAGCTGGAGGGCTTCGCCGATCTGTCGACCCGCAACTTGCTGGCGGCGATCCAGGACAGCGCCAAGCCGACCCTGGCGCGCTTCATCTTCGCCCTCGGCATTCCCGATGTCGGTGAAGAGACCGCCAAGCTGCTGGCTCGCGCCCTCGGCTCGCTGAAGCGCCTGGAACAGGCACTGCCGGAAGTGCTGACCTACCTGCCCGACGTGGGGCTGGAAGTGGCGTCGGAGATCCACAACTTCTTCGGCGACGACCACAACCGTCAGGTGATTGCCGACCTGCTGGCCCGCGGCGTCGTCCTGCAGGACGAAGGCGAGGTCAGTGCCGAATTCACCGCCTGCGCCTCCCTGGGTGGCTTCCTCGACAAGCTGAACATCCCCGGCATCGCCACCACCGGCGCCGAGAAGCTGGCGGCCCGCTTCGGCAGCCTGCAGGGCGTGATCCAGGCCGATTGGCTGGACCTGCGCCAGGTGGAACGCCTCAACGAAAAGGCCGCCCGCTCCCTGCGCGACTTCTTCGACGAGCCGGCCAACCGCGAGCACGCCCTGCGCATCGAGGCGCAACTGCTGGAGTTCGGCATGCACTGGTCGTGCGAGCGCAAGGTGGTGGAAGGGTTGCCCCTGGCCGGGCAGACCTGGGTGCTGACCGGCACGCTGGAGGCCATGAGCCGCGACCAGGCCAAGGACAAGCTGGAAGCCCTGGGGGCCAAGGTGGCGGGTTCGGTCTCGGCGCGTACCCACTGCGTGGTCGCCGGGCCGGGTGCTGGCTCCAAGCTGGCCAAGGCCACCGAGCTGGGGTTGCGGGTGCTGGACGAGGAGCAGTTCCTCGCTGAACTGAAGACCCTCGGCGCCGCGTGAAGGCGCCACACATGAAAAGGCCGGGCTCGATGCCCGGCCTTTTCGTATCAGCCGTTGATGGCGTCGGTCAGGGCCTTGGCCGGCACCAGCTTGACCACTTTCTTCGCGGCGATCTCGATGCTCTTGCCGGTCTGCGGGTTGCGGCCGGTGCGCGCCGGGCGTTCGCTGACCTTGAGCTTGCCGATGCCCGGCAGGGTGATCTCATCGCCGTTCTCCAGCGAGTCGCTGACGATCTCGCTCAGTTGCTCCAGCACGGCGCGCACGGTTGCGCGGGTGGCGTCTGTGGCGTCAGCGATGTCGGCGATGAGTTGGTCTTTGGTGAGTGCCATGGGGGTGCTCCGATGAAGATGAAGGCGCCCGGCTCTAAGCGGGGCGGGGGCACGCTAGCACAGTTCGGTTTCCCGCGCGTTGCAGGGAGTCGGACTACGCTTGTGCGAATCGCCGCGCCCTGGGGAGAGTCGTCATGCTGCAAGCCTTCGCCGACCTGAGTTTCCGCTGGAAGATCACGTTGCCCATCCTGCTCCTGCTGGTCCTGCTCGCGCTGCTGGGCGGGCTCGGCGTGCAGGGGCTCAACCAGGTGGTCGACTCCAGTGCCCGCCTGACCAATCGCTACCTGCCCGCCGTCAGCCTGTTGCTGAACGCCGACCGCGACCTCTACCAGGCCTTCACCGCCGAGCGCAGCCTGCTGGACGAGAGCTCCGGGGACTTCGTCACCCAGCTCAAGTCCGACCATGCCGAGAACCTCCAGCAGGCCTACGACCGGGTGCACAAGTACGCCGACCTCAAGCCCGGTGACGAGGCTCGTCAGCTGGTGGCCAGCTTCGACCGTGGGTTTGCCGAGTGGAAGGCCACCTCGCTGAAGGTGGTGGCCCTGTCCTCCAGCGAGCCCGAGGCAGCCAGCCGCCTGAGCTTCGGCGACAGCGAGAAGCAGTTCCAGGCCATGCGCGATGTCATCAACAAGCTGGGTGAACTGGAGGATGCCGAAGCCAACGCCGAGGGCCTGGCGTCGACCGCCCTGGGTCAGCAGCGCAGCCTCCAGCAGGGCGTGATCATGGCCGTTGCCTGCGGCATCTGCCTGCTGCTGGTGCTGGGGTTCCCCACCCTGGTGACCCGCCCGCTGCATCGCCTGCTGGAACGCATCGAGCAGATCGCCGAGGGCGACGGCGACCTGCGTGTACGGCTGGAAGTCACCTCGCGGGACGAACTGGGCAAGCTCAGCCATGCCTTCAACCGCTTCCTCGACAAGCTCCAGCCGTTGATCCGTGAAGTCGGCCGGGTGACCGACGAGGTGGCCAACTCCGCGCGCAGCCTGGCCGGCCTGGCGGCCGCCAATGACCGCCTGATCACCAGCGAGCACGCCGCTGTCGACCAGGTGAGCACCGCTGCCACCGAGATGAGCGCCGCTGTCCACGAGGTGGCCCGCAGCGCACAGAACGCCGCCGACGCCGCCCGCCACGCCGAAAGCCAGTCCCGCGAGGGCGCCCAGGTGGTGGGGGCCACCATCCGTGCCATCCGCCAGCTCGCCCAGGAAGTGGAGAGCGCCTCCACCACCATCGAGACGCTGCAGCAGGAGACCGCCAACATCGGTGCGGTGCTCGCCGTCATCAAGGGCATCGCCGACCAGACCAACCTGCTGGCACTGAACGCCGCCATTGAAGCCGCCCGGGCAGGCGAGCAGGGGAGGGGGTTCGCGGTGGTAGCCGATGAGGTCCGCGCACTGGCTGCCCGCACCCAGGACTCCACCAAGGACATCCAGGAAATGATCGCCCGCCTGCAGGTCGGCGTTGAGAATGCCGTGCGGGCCATGCAGGCCGGCAGTCATCAGGCGCGGGACAGCGTCGAGCGCGCCGCCGGGGTGGACCAGGCCCTGAGCGACACCGGCGATTCGGTGCAGCGGATCAACGACATGGCCGCGCAGATCGCCACCGCCTGCGAGGAGCAGAGCAGCGTGACCGAGGAGATCGCCCGCAACATCAGCGACATCCGCAACCTGTCCATGGAGGCCTCTCAGACCTCGGACCAGAGCACCCAGGCCAGCCGGCACCTGTCCGAGCTGTCCAGCGGCCTGGCCAGCCTGGTGGGGCGCTTCCGGGTCTGAACGCAAGTGCTTGTCAGGAAAAGTGATTTCAGCGGTTGTAAGTTTGCCAAGAGCCAGTACAATGGCGCGGCTCGCCGATCTGGCGAGTCGCGTTATGGTGGCCCTGCCGGTCCCCCCGCATTGATCAGCCGTGAACCCGGTCAGGCCCGGAAGGGAGCAGCCGCAGCGGTGACATCGAGTGCCGGGGTGTGGCTGGTGGGGTCGCCTCCTAATTTCTACCCTCGCTTCATCCCCTTCTTTCTGATTTCTTCGCCACGCATTGCGTGAGCACTGCCGTGCCACGTCCCGTCCTTATGGCGTTCCCGTGACCGAAAGAAGTTCGTCACGAGCGTGCATCTCGGGTGCAATTTGCAGGTTGCTCCGCTAGCATTAGCCCCCTCCCGATTCACTGCTGCGACGGTTTTCAATGAGTTATCAGGTTCTTGCGCGCAAATGGCGTCCCCGCTCGTTCCGGGAAATGGTCGGCCAGACCCATGTGCTGAAGGCCCTGATCAACGCCCTGGACAACCAGCGCCTGCACCACGCCTACCTCTTCACCGGTACCCGTGGCGTGGGCAAGACCACCATCGCGCGCATCCTCGCCAAGTGCCTGAACTGCGAGACCGGCATCAGCTCCACGCCCTGCGGCCAGTGCTCGGTCTGCCGGGAGATCGACGAAGGTCGCTTCGTCGACCTGATCGAAGTGGACGCCGCGAGCCGCACCAAGGTCGAGGACACCCGCGAGCTGCTGGACAACGTGCAGTACGCGCCGACCCGGGGCCGCTACAAGGTCTACCTGATCGACGAAGTGCACATGCTCTCCACGCACTCGTTCAACGCGCTGCTCAAGACCCTCGAAGAGCCGCCGCCCCATGTGAAGTTCCTGCTGGCCACCACCGACCCGCAGAAGCTGCCCGTTACTATCCTCTCCCGCTGCCTGCAGTTCTCCCTGAAGAACATGCCGCCGGAGCGCGTGGTGGAGCACCTGACCCACGTACTCACCGCCGAGAGCGTCCCCTTCGAGCCGGACGCGCTGTGGCTGCTGGGCCGCGCCGCTGATGGCTCCATGCGCGATGCCATGAGCCTCACCGACCAGGCCATCGCCTTTGGTGAAGGCAAGGTCCTGGCCACCGACGTGCGCGCCATGCTCGGCACCCTCGACCACGGCCAGGTCTACGGCGTGCTCCACGCGCTGCTGCAGGGCGATGCTCGTGGCGTGCTGGAGGCCATCCGCCACCTGGCCGAGCAGGGCCCGGACTGGAACGGCGTGCTGGCCGAAATCCTCAACGTGCTGCACCGCGTGGCCATCGCCCAGGCCCTGCCCGATGCCGTCGACAACGGCCAGGGCGACCGCGACCGCGTGCTGGCACTGGCCGAGGCGCTGCCGGCGGAAGACGTGCAGTTCTACTACCAGATGGGCCTGATCGGTCGTCGTGACCTGCCCCTGGCGCCGGACCCGCGCGGCGGCTTCGAGATGGTGCTGCTGCGCATGCTGGCGTTCCGCCCGGCCGATGCCGACGGCGCGCCGAGGGTGGTGCTAAAGGATCCGGGGATCAGCAAGGCCACAGCTGATTCCAGCCAGAACCCCGTGGCCGGAGCCGCCGTTGTGGCTCCGGCGGCCGTCATCCCCGCGCCCGTGCCCCAACCGCCCATGCCGGCCCCTGTCGCCGCGCCCGCTCCGGCGGTCGTGCCGGCCCTGCAGCCGGCGCCGGAACCGGTGGTCGAGGCCGCGCCTGCTGCCGTGGTGCCCGAGCCTGAACCCGAGCCTGTAGCGCCGGTCGAGCCCGTCGTGGCGAGCGAACCGGTCATCGAGCCGGCGCCGCAGCCCGCCGTGGTTGCCGAGTCCCCCGCCGAGGTGCCGGTCGACCTGCCCTGGGAGGAGCCCGCTGCAGCAGCCGCGTCCGTGCAAGTCGCGCAGCCTGCCCCCGAGCCCGAGCCCGAGCCCGAGCCCGAGCCCGAGCCTGCAGCCGAAGCGCCCGTACCGAACGCCGCACCGGCCCCAGACGTCGCAGCGTCGGCACCTGTCGCCGAAGCCGTGCCGGCGTCCGAAGCGCCCTTCGACGACGAAGAGCCGCCGCCCGGGGACTATGACGACTACTATCAGGCGGACGCCGATTCCATCGCCTACCTCGACGAGCTTCCCGTCGGCGAGCCGGCCGTGGTGGCCGAGCCCGAAGTCCTGCCGGATGTGCAGCCGGCCACTGGCCTGGCCGCCGAATGGCTGGACCTGTTCCCACGCCTCGGCATCAGCGGCATGACTGGCAACATCGCCGCCAACTGCACCCTGGTCGCCGTGGAGGGTGACACCTGGCGCCTGCACCTGGACCCGGCCCAGAGCGCCCTGTTCAACGCCACCCAGCAACGGCGCATGAACGAGGCCCTCAACCAGTACCACGGCCGCACCCTGACCCTTGAGGTGGAGATCCGCCGCCCCGAGCAGGAAACCCCGGCCCAGGCCGCCGCCCGCAAACGTGCGGCCCGCCAGCGTGACGCCGAAGACTCGATTGCCAGCGACCCGTTGGTGTTGAAGATGATCGAACAGTTCGGGGCCAGCGTGCGCCCGGACACCATTGAACCCCTTGACCGCTGAGGACAACCATCATGATGAAGGGTGGCATGGCAGGCCTGATGAAACAGGCCCAGCAAATGCAGGAAAAGATGCAGAAGATGCAGGAAGAGCTGGCCAACGCCGAAGTGACCGGTCAATCCGGTGCCGGCCTGGTGAGCGTGGTCATGAACGGCCGTCACGACGTCAAGCGCGTGAGCCTGGATGACAGCCTGATGCAGGAAGACAAGGAAATCCTCGAAGACCTGATCGCCGCCGCCGTCAACGATGCCGTGCGCAAGATCGAGCAGAACAGCCAGGAGAAGATGTCCGGCATGACGGCCGGCCTTCAACTGCCGCCCGGCTTCAAGATGCCCTTCTAAGTGGGGAGCGCCCAGCCAGCACGCATGACTGCGTTGCGAACGGCTCCGGGCATCCTCATTTACAGACGTAAACTCCGGTGCCCGTAGCCGTTCACGCCTTGTACTGCATGCCGTCTGATCGCTCCTGGCGACAGCGACTGTAAATAGAAGTCGGAAGCGAGCAGGGCACTGGAGCTCGTTTCAGCCCCAATCCGAGATTTCTGAATGAGCTTCAGTCCGCTGATCCGCCAACTGATCGACGCCCTCCGCATCCTGCCCGGTGTAGGCCAGAAGACGGCCCAGCGCATGGCGCTGCAGTTGCTGGAGCGTGACCGCAGCGGCGGCCTGCGCCTGGCCCAGGCACTTACCGCTGCAATGGAAGGTGTCGGGCATTGCAAGCAGTGCCGCACCCTCAGTGAGGACGACCTCTGCCCGCAGTGCGCCGATCCGCGTCGCGACGACTCGCTGCTGTGCGTGGTGGAAGGGCCGCTGGACGTGTTCGCCGTGGAGCAGACTGGCTATCGCGGCCGTTTCTTCGTGCTCAAGGGGCACCTCTCGCCCCTGGATGGCCTGGGCCCGGAGGCCATCGGCATTCCTGAGCTAATGGAGCGGATCGAGGCCGGTGCCTTCAGCGAAGTGATCCTCGCCACCAACCCGACCGTGGAAGGGGAGGCGACCGCCCACTACATCGCCCAATTGCTGGCACCCAAGGGCCTGGTGGCCTCGCGCATCGCCCACGGCGTACCGCTGGGTGGCGAGCTGGAACTGGTGGACGGCGGCACCCTGACCCACGCCCTGGCCGGCCGCCGCCCCATCGGCCTCTGATCGCTCTTCCGTAGCCCAGGATCGCATCGGCCTACCGGCTACCCCAGCGCAGCCAAGGCCTCCAGCGCCTTGTCATCCATCCCGTAGGCAATCCACTTGCTGTCGGGGCGACCGCCCAGGCGTTGATAGAAGTGCTCGGCACCTCGGTTGCCCACCAGTACATCCCACTTCAGGCGTCCCGCGCCGCGAGCTTGCGCCCAGCGCGCCACGGCGGCCATCAGGCGCTGTCCCTGACCCTGGCCACGCGCGTCCGGCACCAGGTACAGCTCCTTGAGCCGCACCGTCGGGCGCAAGTCGTAGGTGAAGACGATCTCCTGGGCCACGGCATAGCCGAGCAGTCGGCCCGAGGTTTCCACCACGAAGACCTGGCACTGGGGCTCCGGGCCGAAGGCGCGGGCCAGCAGTTGTGCCTCGTTCACCGCGAACTCCTCCAGGTACGCCTCGAAACGCGCCAGCTCGCGCATCAGCGGGAGGATGGCGGGCACGTCCTCGGCCCGCGCCTCGCGTACGGATGGGCTCAACATGCGCACGAGATGGCTGGGTGGGCTGTCTGCGGGCTTTGCGCGCCGCTCAGGCTCAGGCCCTCGTCCAGCCAGCCGGTGACGCCGCCGAGCATCTCCTTCACCGCGAAACCCAGCCCGGCCAGGCGCACGGCCGCGCGATGCACGCCGTTGCAGTGAGGGCCGGCGCAGTAGACGACGAACAGCGTGTCGCGCGGGTAGCCGGCCATGAACTCGGCGGTCATCAGCCGATGGGGGATGTTGATCGCGCCCGGCACATGGCCGGCGGCATAGGCCGCCTCGCTGCGCACGTCGACCAGTACGTAGTCCACGTCACCGGCCTGCTGGCTGGCATGTACGTCCGAGCAATCGGTCTCGAAGGCCAGGCGTTGGGCGAAATGGGCGAGGGCGGCTTCCGGGTGGGCAGCGGGATGCTGGCGAACGAGGCTGGGCATGGTGGTTCTCCGTCGGTTAGGGGATGGCGCCACTGTATCCAGCGCGTTTTCTTCCCTAAAGTGGCGGGCGAGACAGTAACTGGTAAGTTTCCGCCAAATGCACGACGACCCTGGCCTGGTGGCCATCCTCGCCTACGACGGCCTCTGCACCTTCGAATTCGGCATTGCCGTGGAGATCTTCGGCCTGCCACGGCCCGAGTTCGATTTCCCCTGGTATCGCCACTGCATCGTCGGTCTGGACGACGGCCCCATGCGCGCCATGGGCGGCATCCAGGTGCTGGCCGATGCCGGCCTGGAGCGCCTGGCCGAGGCCCGGACCATTGTCATTCCCGGCTGGCGTGACCGCGCCGAGGCACCCCCGGAACGGCTGCTGGCAGCCCTGCGTGATGCCCATGCCCGTGGGGCACGGCTGGTGTCCATCTGCTCCGGCGTTTTCGTCCTCGCCGCCAGCGGCCTGCTGGACGGCCAGCGCGCCACCACCCACTGGCGCTACACCGACGAACTGGCGCAGCGCTTCCCGGCCATCGAGGTGGACCCGGACGTGCTCTACGTGGATGCCGGCCTGCTCATCACGTCGGCCGGCAGCGCTGCCGGTATCGACGCCTGCCTGCACCTCGTAGCGCGGGACTTCGGCACCCAGGTGGCCAACACCGTGGCCCGACGCCTGGTCATGTCGCCCCAGCGGGCTGGCGGCCAGGCGCAGTTCATTCCCGCCCCGGTGGCGCAGGCGCCGCGCAATGACTTGTCCGCCCTGATGCAGTGGGCCCGCCAGCACCTGCACGAGCCCCTGGAGGTGAGCCAACTGGCCCGCCGCGTGGCCATGAGCGAGCGTACCTTCCTGCGGCGTTTCAGCGAAGCCACCGGCATGACCCCCAAGGCCTGGCTGCAGCACGAGCGCCTGGCCCGTGCCCGCGAACTGCTGGAAAGCACGGCCGACGGCAGCGAGCGCATCGCCGAACGGTGCGGCTTCCGCTCGGTGGAGAGCTTCCGCGTTGCCTTCCGCAACGCCGTCGGGCTGCCGCCTTCGGCCTACCGTGAGCGCTTCGGCGCGGCGCATACGACCTGATCGATGGCGCAACTCCCGCCTTGAAAACCAAGCAAGCGCTCGGTAAGTTTTCCTGACTTTCGCCAGGGAGCTACGCCATGCCGGCCTGCCAAGAATACTTCGACGAATCCCATCAACTGGTGCGTGATTCGGTACGCCGCTTCGTCGAGCGGGAAATCCTCCCCCACATCGACGACTGGGAAGAGGCCGAATCCTTCCCCCGCGAGCTCTACCTCAAGGCCGGTGCCGCCGGCATCCTCGGCATCGGCTACCCCGAGCAATACGGCGGCAGCCATGAGGGCGACCTGTTCGCCAAGGTGGCCGCCAGCGAAGAGCTGATGCGCAGCGGCTCCGGTGGCCTGGTGGCCGGGCTCGGCTCCCTCGACATCGGCCTGCCGCCCCTGATCAAGTGGGGCCGCCCCGAGCTTCGCGAGCGCATCGCCCCGCAGGTGCTGGCCGGCGAGAAGATCATGGCACTGGCCGTCACCGAGCCCTCCGGCGGCTCCGACGTGGCCAACCTGAAGACCCGCGCGGTGCGCGAGGGGGACTTCTACCGCGTCAACGGCAGCAAGACCTTCATCACCAGCGGCGTGCGCGCCGACTACTACACCGTGGCGGTGCGCACCGGCGGCGACGGCTTCGGCGGCGTCAGCCTGCTGCTGATCGAGAAGGGCACCCCCGGCTTCAGCGTCGGGCGCCAACTGAAGAAGATGGGCTGGTGGGCCTCCGACACCGCCGAGCTGTTCTTCGAGGACTGCCTCGTCCCGGTGGGCAACCTCATCGGCGTCGAGAACATGGGCTTCGCCTGCATCATGGCCAACTTCCAGTCCGAGCGGCTGGCCCTGGCCATCATGGCCAACATGACCGCCCAGATGGCCCTGGAAGAAGCCGAGCGCTGGGCCCGCGAGCGGCAGGCCTTCGGCAAACCCATCGGCAAATTCCAGGTGCTCAAGCATCGCCTGGCGGAAATGGCCACCCAGGTCGAGGTCTCCCGCGAGTTCACCTACCGCCAGGCGGCGAAGATGGCCGCCGGCAAGAGCGTGATCAAGGAAATCTCCATGGCCAAGAACTTCGCCACCGACGTGGCCGACCGGGTCACCTACGACGCCGTGCAACTGCTCGGCGGCATGGGCTACATGCGCGAGAGCCTGGTGGAGCGGCTCTACCGCGACAACCGCATCCTCTCCATCGGCGGCGGCTCGCGGGAAATCATGAACGAGATCATCAGCAAGCAGATGGGCCTCTGAGCCCACGTCCGGTGCCGCGAGGCACCGGGCTCCACCCTCAGGGGATGAAAGCGCAGAGGCCTTTCAGCGCCCCATGCGCTCCAGGGCTTCGGCCGCCAGCACCCGAGTCAGCTCGCCCGCCGGCAGGTGCTTCGACAGCGCCGCCGCCTGGCCCGACCACAGCGACATGAAATCATCGGCACCTGCCGCCTCGGCCTTGGCCCGTAACGGGGCCAGCGCACCGCCCGCCAGCGGGAAGGCCGGCGCCAGGTCGCTCAACGGCCCCACCTCACGCATCACCCGATTGAGAATCCCCCGCGCCGGGCGCCCGGTGAACAGGTTGGTGATGGCCGTACCGTCGTCCCGGCTCTGCGCCAGCGCCTGGCGGTGCAGGGCCGGCAGGCGCGCCTCCGGGGTGAACAGGTAGGCCGTGCCCAACTGCACCGCCGCCGCCCCCAGCGCGAAAGCCGCCGCGATGCCCCGTGCATCGGCGATGCCACCGGCCGCAATCACCGGTACCCGCACCGCATCCACCACCTGGGGCAGCAGCGCGAAGGTGCCCACCTGGGTGTCCACCCTCGTATCGAGGAACAGCCCGCGATGACCGCCGGCCTCCGCGCCCTGGGCAATGATCGCGTCACAGCCCCGGGCCTCCAGCCAGCGGGCCTCGGCCACCGTGGTGGCCGACGAAATCACCTTCGCCCCGGTCGCCTTCACCCGTTCCACCAGCGCTGCCTCCGGCAGGCCGAAGTGGAAGCTCACCACCTCCGGGCGCAATGCCTCCACCAACTCGCAGAGTGCTTCATCGAACGGCGCGCGGTTGGACAGCGGCACCGGCTCGGCCGGGTCCAGGCCGAGTTCCAGGTAGTAGGGCTCCAGGCGCTGCTTCCAGGCCGCCAGGCTGACCTCGTCCGGCACCGGCGCCGAGTGGGCGAAGAAGTTCAGGTTGATCGGCGCCGCAGTCCCTTCGCGAATCCGCCCGACTTCCTGGCGGATCTGCTCGGTACTCAGCATCGCGCAGGGCAGCGAACCCAAGCCACCGGCCTGCGCCACCGCCACCACCATCTCCGCATACGACGGCCCCGCCATTGGCGCCTGGATGATGGGCAGTTCGATGCCGAACAGATCCTGGATACGGGTATCGGGCCAACGGGACATGGCAGCGCTCCTGGCAGGGGAAAGGGCGACAGGATACTGCCAAATGCAGCGCGGCAGAGCGGGCGGATTGCCGCGCTGCCGCCCAAGACGAACAAGGCCCCTTGCGGGGCCTTGTCGAAAGCGGGTGGTGTTACTGCCAGTTGGCGGCGATCACCACCTCCAGTTGAGCCCGTTGCTCAGGCGTGAGGTTGGCGTTGCCCGCAGTCGGCGGCGCGAAGGCCGCCATGGCGTTGACCAGGTTCTGCACCTGGCTGTCGAGGAGGGTCTTGCCGTCAGCGGTCTTGATCGTCTCGACGTGATTCGAGGCGCTGGCGTACCAGTTGCTGATGGTGACCTTGTCGTCGGAGCCGAGGACGGAGAGTTCCAGGTTGTTGCCGGTGCGCTTGAACCAGACATCCGAGGCATTGATGCCTTCGCCAAGGCTCAGGACGTCGTTCCCGCCGTTGTCGTAGAGGGTGTCCTGGCTGTCGCCTTTCCCGAAGGTGTAGGTGTCGTTGCCTGTGCCCCCGTTGAGGATATCGTTGCCGAGGCTGCCGGCTAGAAGATCATCACCGGTACCACCGTCGAGGGTGTCGTTACCCAGGCCACCGATCAGCACATCGTCACCGGCATCGCCGTTGAGGTTGTCATTGCCATTGCCGCCGATGAGCAGGTCGTTGCCATTGCCGCCGTAAAGAGTGTCCTTACCTTCGCCGCCGTCGAGCAGGTCGTTGCCATCTTCGCCGTAGAGATGGTCATCCCCGAGTTCGCCGTAGAGTGAGTCATTGCCTACTCCCCCGTAGACCGAGTCGTTGCCGTTGCCGGCGGTGATCAGGTCATGGGTGACATAGCCGGTAATGGCATCGTTGCCACTGGTGCTGACCAGGGCGAGCTGCTTGACTGTGTCGACGCCCCAGACGGTACTGTCAGCGAAGCGGATTTCCTCTAGTCGGTAGGCACTGGTTCCATCGAGGTGAAAGTAGTTGCTGACGGTGATGCGGTCAGCGGTGCCGCTGAGCGAGAGTACGAGGTTAGTGCCGCTGCGGGTGATAAGGATGTCACTGGCAACGATGCTGCTTCCAAACTCGATGGTATCGAGTTTATTGGCTGTGGTGTCGTAGTTGCTGATGGTGTCGCTGCCCCAACCACGCTCGAAGCGGTAGATATCATTGCCGGCGCTGCCGCCGAGAGTGTCATTGCCCAGACCGCCGATTAGTGTGTCGTCACCGGCACCGCCATCGAGGCTGTCGTTGCCGCTGCCGCCGAGGAGCAGATCATTTCCGTTGTCGCCGCCGAGAGTGTCATTGCCTTCCCCGCCGTCGAGTAGGTCGCTACCTTCTCCTCCGTACAGACGGTCATCCCCGAGTTCACCGGAAAGCGAGTCATTGCCCGCTGCGCCGTAGACCAGGTCGTTGCCGTTGCCTGCGGTGATCAGGTCATTCGTGGTGTAGCCGGTTAGGGTGTCGTTACCACTGGTGCTGACCAAGGCCATCTGCTTGACGGTGTCGATGTTCCAAGTGGTTCCGTCGA
Source organism: Pseudomonas sp. SLBN-26 (assembly GCF_006715895.1). NCBI lineage: Bacteria > Pseudomonadati > Pseudomonadota > Gammaproteobacteria > Pseudomonadales > Pseudomonadaceae > Pseudomonas > Pseudomonas sp. SLBN-26. Next base: position 2,163,378 of record NZ_VFOB01000001.1, on the reverse strand, counting down.
CGAAGCGGACTTCCTCGACTTTGTAGGGGCTGGTTCCATCAAGGTAGAAGTAGTCGCGGACGGTGACACGGTCAGTGGTGCCACTGAGCGAAAGCACGAGATTATTTCCGCTGCGGGTGATGAGGATGTCGCCGGTAGTTATACCTGTACCGAACTCAATGGCGTCGAGCTTGGTGGTGGTGTCGTAGTTACTAATGAAATCGCTACCCCAACCACGCTCGAAGCGGTAGACATCATTACCGGCGCCACCGTCGAGGGTGTCGTTACCCAGGCCACCGATCAGCACATCGTCACCTGCATCGCCATTGATGTTGTCATTGCCGCTGCCGCCGATGAGGAGATCGTTGCCGTTGCCTCCGGAGAGTGTGTCGTTACCATCGCCTCCGTCGAGTATGTCGTTAGTCGCATAGCCGATGAGAGTGTCGTTGCCGCTGGTTTTGGCGACGGACATCTGCTTGACGGTGTTGATGTTCCATACGGTGCCGTCGGCGAAGCGGATTTCTTCAACTTTGTAGGGGCCAGTTGCGTCGTCGCTGAAGTAGCTGTTGACGGTGATGCGGTCCGTGGTGCCAATGAGCGAAAGCACAAGGTTGGTGCCACTGCGGGTAATGAGAATTTCGCTGGCACCAATGCCGGTCCCGAACTCGATGGCGTCGAGCTTGTTGGAGGTCGAGTCGTAGTTGCTGATGGTGTCATTGCCCCAACCACGCTCAAAGCGGTAGACATCATTGCCGGCACCACCGTCGAGGTAGTCGCTGCCCAGGCCACCGATCAGCACATCGTCACCGGCATCACCGTAGAGGTAGTCATTGCCGTTGCCGCCGAGGAGCAGGTCATTACCGTTGCCGCCGTAGAGGACGTCGCTGCCTTCACCACCGTCGAGCAGGTCGTTGCCATCCTCGCCGTTGAGTTGGTCATTGTCGTTGCCACCTTCCAGGTAGTCAGCCCCTCCGTTTCCGTAGAGAGTGTCCTGGCCTCCTTCACCTAAGAGGAAGTCGGTACTGCCGGAGCCTTTGATACTGCTTGCTCCAGTAGTGTCGAACACCACGCTGTTTTCAGCTCCCAGCTGTTGGCGGAGCGATTCGACATCCGCTTGGGCCAACTGCCGTATCCAATCGCCGGAGAGCGCTGCCTCCCTAAAGGACCATCCCCCGCTTGCCGCAGAGGCATTACCGAACTCGAACAGGTCGACTATGGCGCGGACTGGTTGACTGGAGTGTACTTCGGTGAACTTCTCCATCATCTTGCTGAAATCCAGTGTCAAGCCGTCCTTCGTCATGGCAAGAGATATCAGGTCTACGTATGGTTTGAGCCGGGTCTGGAGTAGTAGGCCGTTGTAGACCGAGTCGAGCAAAGCTTGGTAGGCCGTCCGAATACCCACCTCCTGCGCTTGACCGATCGAGAAGTCCTCTTCAGTCAGGTAGTAGGTCGTCCCAGTGACCAGCACGGCATTTGCCTTGGCTGTGCGTCCCTGAATGCCTGCCTTGTACTCCAGAGCTAGCTGGCCGTTCCAGCCATCTCTAGTCTGCGGTTTGAAATCGAAGAAGTACTGGCCGTTGAAAACCTCCAGGACCCGGACCATTTCCAGCAGCTCTTTCTTGCGCACTTGGTCTGCGGTCGGCCCACTGCTTTGCGAATCGCCGATCGTCGTGCCCTGGACTCCGCCGCCTCCACCTGAGCCACCTACGCCCATGCCCTCCCGTTTGATTTCCCAGGAATAGGCAAACTTAACCTCGAAGGCGCGGCCACTGGCCAAGTCGGAGACGCGTTCGTCGAAGGTGCGGAAATCTGCACTGTCTGCCCAGGCGTTAACGAGGTTATTCAGCAGTGCCAACTGGGCAGCGCGGCTGTCGGCTTGGGAGTAGGTCGACAGAGCCGCTCTCACAGCGCCGCTGAGCGCTGCGGCTTCACGCAAGTCCCTTACAGCACCTGCACCGCGCATGTTCGGGGTTTCGGCCAGGTGCGCCGGGATCGAAATCGCATCGGCGAATCGACGGTAGAACGGGTTGTTCTCGAAGTAGACATCGCCCGATACACCCACCTTCCCGCCATGGTTTTCATCCCATTGGAAGGTGCTGAAACCGTCGATGTGGTTGTCGTTGCCCAGCGCTTGTTTCTTGCCATCGGAACTCGTGGAAATGCTGGCAATACCCGTTTCCTGCAGCGTCTTGAGCTCGTTGGCCTGGCTGATGCCGTCGCCGTTCAGGTCTCGCCAGATGCGCAGGTCCGCCCAGACATTATCGCTGGCATCCAGCTTGCCGTCCCCGTTGCTGTCCACGGCCTGCATGGCCTCGAAACCATCGCGGGCCTTCTGTCCGTTGGCGAGTAGGGTGTGCTCGCCAAACAGCTCGCGGCCGCTGTCGATCGTGCCATTGCCATTTCGGTCGAGAACTAGGAGGCCGTCGTCTGCCTTCACCCAGCCTGAGCCATGCTTGTTGCCATCACCGTCATGGTCGAACAGGGTCTGGCCTTCCGCGCCATAGGTCTCGATGCCATCACCATCCAGGTCCAGCACGATTGGCGAAGACGTCTTCAATGCGCGCTCGTAGTGAAGGTTAACATTTGGGTCCACCCCATTAACGGCTGCATCGACCTGAGCATCAATGTAATCACCGCGGTGTTTGAGCGCAGCGTAAGCATTACCCAAGAGGCCTTTGGAAAGCAGTCCATTTTCATCGGGGTCGATCAAGTCAGCAGGGTCGAGATAGAACTCGTCACTTTCCAGCCTGACCTTAAACGGCCCCATATCTAGGTCAGCCTTCAGCTTCACTTTGAAAGCTCTATCCCCATCCTCATCTATCCCTGCTCCAATCTGAGCGCTGACAGAGGCCTTAGGGGCATAGGGACCGGGGCCTTTGATTTCTCCGCCGATTACAATCGAGTCAATCTTCAAAGTGCCATTCGGTTGTATTACGCCTGCGTTACCGACTTTAACTGCCAGCCATCCGCCAGTAACCGGAATTTTTACAGTTTCAGAGTAAGTGCCTTTTGCCTGATCGTATTTAATATTTAAGGCAGCAAAATCACCAGAGACAAATGCCTGGCCGTTCGAGTTGAACTCAACATATGCCTTCGCCTGGTCTTTACTAACTGTGATTCCGGGTGAACCATTTTCAGGGTTGTAGTGTGAAGTGATGCTCATATGTTTCATTTCCCTTGAAGAGCGGTTGCAGGTTTGCGTGCAACACGGTTGTTGAATTAGTGCTGGAGAGGTATGCCGCATAGAAAAGCGGCTGATAGGCAGGTAGCCATAACGTCAGTGCCAGCAGCGGGAGTACGATAAATATCGATCCATGCTGGCTTTCAATCTGAGCTGTATGAGCGCTTTTCAGCGCGTCAGTGGCTCGAATTAATGTGGCTCTTACCGCTCCCCCAAACTCTCATCCTGATATTCCTTCAACGGACTCAGGAAGTAGTCGATCACCTTCCGCTTGTCCGTTTTAACTTCCGCCCGTACGGCCATGCCGGGGGAGAGTTCCACGCGTTTGTCGCCGACCTGGATGCTGTTCTCCTCCAGCTGGATGCGGGTGCTGTAGACCAGGCCGCGTTTTTCGTCGTCGATGGCGTCGTTGGAGATGCTGACGACCTTGCCGTGCACCACGCCGTATTTGGTGAAGGTGAAGGTTTCCACCTTGATCTCGACTTCCTGGCCGGGGTGGACGAAGCCGATGTCCTTGTTCTCCAGCATGGCTTCCACTTCCACCGGTTGGTCACTGGGGACGATGACCATCAGCGGCTGGGCCTCGGTGACCACGCCGCCGTTGGTGTGGATGGCCAGTTGCTGCACGGTGCCGTCCACCGGGGCGGTGAGGCGCATCAGGCGGTCGCGCTGTTCGGCCTTCTTCAGCTCCTGGACGAGGCCGGCGGCACGTTGTTCGGACTCGTGCTGCAGGTCGAGCATGGCGCGGCGGGTCTGGGCCAGCACGGTGTTGCGCTGGCGTTCGGCGGCGCTGCGGGCGGCGGTGAGTTCGATCACGCGGGCCTGCTGGATGGCCAGCTCGCGCTCCTGGTCGAGGCGTGCCTGCTCCTTTTCCAGGTAGGCGTGCTTGGCCACGTAGGCCTTGTCCAGCAGGCGCTTGTAGTCGGCGGAGAGCTGGCGGGTGATGGGTAGGGACTCCTCCAGCTTGGCCACCCAGGCCTTGGCGGCCTGGATCTCGGCCACACGCTGTTCGATCTCGGCGTCGGCCTGGTCGAGGGTGCTGCGCAGCTCCAGGTACTGGCCCTGCAGCCAGCGCTGGGCGGCCAGTTGCTGTTCGGGGCTGGCCTCGGGTATCAGCGCGGCGAGGGAGGTGGGCTCGCCACCGTCCTGGATGGCGTCGAGCAGAGCGCGGGCGCGGGCGCTGTCCACCTGGGCGGCGAGCAGGTCGCTCTTCAGGCGGTCGACGTCGGCACCGGTGATCTGCGCGTCCAGGTCCACCAGCAGGTCGCCGGCCTTCACCTTCTGCCCGTCGTAGACGTGGATGGCCTTGACCACCGCTACCTCGCTGGGCTGGATGACCTTGGTCTTGCCGCTGGGGACGATCTTGCCGGTGGCGGTGGCCACCACGTCGATCTCGCCGATGCAGGCCCACACCAGCGCCAGCACGGCGAAGGCGATGATCAGCCACTGGATGATGCGTGGCGCCGGGTGCGGCGGCTGCTCCTGCAGGGCCAGGGCGGCGGGGAGGAATTGCACCTCGTGGCTCAGGCGCGCGGGCGCGTCCATGGCCTTGCGGTTGCGCCAGGCGTGGCGCCAGACGGTGCGGTAGCGGTTGATCAGTTCACGGCGTGCGCTCATGGCGTGGGCTTCCTTGCGGGTGAGGTTGCGCTCACCCCGGGCCTCTCCCGGTGGGAGAGGGGGCTGGCTGGAATGGGGTTCATCAGGGGATCACCCCTGTTGCAGGCGGTGCAGGCGCGAGTAGTGGCCGGCCTGGTGGGCCAGCAGTTCGGCGTGGGTGCCCTGTTCGACGATCTGCCCGCGGTCCATCACCACGATGCGGTTGGCATCGCGAACGGCCGAAAGACGGTGGGCGATGATGATCACCGTGCGCCCCTGGCAGATGGCGCGCATGTTCTGCTGGATCACCCGCTCGGACTCGTAGTCCAGGGCGCTGGTGGCCTCGTCGAAGATGAGGATGCGCGGGTTGCCCATCAGTGCCCGGGCGATGGCCACGCGCTGGCGTTGGCCGCCGGAGAGCGAGGCACCGTGCTCGCCCACCACCGTGTCGTAGCCCTCGGGCAGTTCGAGGATGAACTCGTGGGCGCCGGCCAGCTTGGCGGCCTGCATCACCGCCTCGATGGGCGCGCCGGGGTCGGTGAGGGCGATGTTCTCGCGGATGCTGCGGGCGAACAGCATGTTGTCCTGCAGCACGACGCCGATTTGCCGGCGCAGGGACGACACGTCCGCCAGGGCCAGGTCCATGCCGTCCACCATCACCCGGCCGCGCTCCGGCGTGTAGAGGCGTTGCAGCAGGCGGGTGAGGGTGCTCTTGCCCGAGCCGGAGCGGCCGACGATGCCGATCACCTCGCCCGGCTGGATGGTCAGGCTCACCCCACGCAGGATCTCCGAACCGTCCGGGCGGTAGCGGAAGTGAACCTGGTCGAACTCCACATGGCCACGCAGTGGCGGCAGCGCGCTGCGGGTGGCCTGGGACAGCTCGGTGCGGGTGTTGAGGATGTCCCCCAGGCGCTGCACCGAGACGCCGGTCTGCTGGAAGTTGGTCCACAGCTGGGCCAGGCGCATGATCGGCTGCGACACCCGGCCGGCCAGCATATTGAAGGCGATCAACTGGCCGACGCTCAGATCGCCGTCGATCACCAGGCGCGCGCCCAGCCACAGGGTCGCCACCGTCACCAGCTTGCCCACCAGGCCGACGCCCTCGTTGGCCAGGGTGGACAGCGTCTGGGTGCGGAAGCTGGCCGCCACGTAGCCGGCCAGCTGGTTGTCCCACTTGCGGTTGATCTGCGGCTCCACCGCCATCGCCTTGAGGGTGTCGATGCCGTTGACGGTCTCCACCAGGAAGGCCTGGTTCTCCGCCCCGCGCGTGAAGCTCTCGTTCAGCCGCGCCCGCAGCAGCGGTGTGATGAACAGGGAGATGAGGAAGTACAGCGGCAGCGACAGCACCACCACCAGCGTCAGCCAGCCGCTGTAGAAGAACATCACCGCGATGAACACCACCGAGAACAGCACATCGAGGATCAACGTGATGGCGTTGCCGGTGAGGAAGCTGCGGATGTTCTCCAGCTCCCGCACCCGCGCCACCGAGTCGCCCACCCGGCGCGCCTGGAAGTAGGCCAGCGGCAGCGTCACCAGGTGGCGGAACAGCCGGGAGCCCAGCTCCACGTCGATGCGGCTGGCAGTGTGGGCGAACACATAGCTGCGCAGGCCCGAGAGCAGCGACTCGAAGAGCATGATCCCCAGCAGGCCCAGGGCGATCACGTCCAGGGTGGACAGGCCCCGGTGCACCAGCACCTTGTCCATCACCACCTGGAAGAACAGCGGCGTCAGCAGCGCGAAGATCTGCAGCACGAAGGACACCAGCAGCACCTCGCCCAGCAGCTTGCGGTACTTGACGATGGCCGGGATGAACCAGGTGAAGTCGAACTTGGCCAGGTCGCCGGCCAGCGACGCCTGGGAGCGGATCAGCAGCAGCTCACCGTTCCAGCGGGCCTCCAGGGCGTCGAACTCCAGCACCTCCGGGCGCTGGGCGCGTGGGTCGTGGATCAGCGCCTTGCCGTCGTCCAGCCGCGCGATGATGAAGAAGCGGCCCTCCCGGTCGGCGGCAATCGCCGGCAGCGGCGTGTGCTCCAGCCGCTTGAGGGTGCTGCGCGCCGGGCGTGCCTTGAGGCCGAGCTTCTTGGCGGCCAGGAGCATCTCGGCCTTGGCGAAGTGGCGGCCGTCTTCGGCGAATTCGTGGGCGAGTTGTTCGGGGGAGGCGGCCACGTTGTGGAAACGGGCCAGCATCACCAGGCACGCAAGCCCAGTGTCGAGCGCTTGTCCCGGCTCGTGGGGGGAGCTTTCCTGCATAAAAGCCTTCTTCCTTGATGATGGCGAGGCGCCATGAAATGCGCGCGCCATTCTGACAAAACCGCCCCCGGGATAAAAAGCGGCGGATTGACGAGCGGTTCTCACTCCAAGGGGATTCAGAGCCTGTAGGGCTTGGTGACGCACATGCAGGCATTTTGCCTACGACTGTCTACAGTCTTTCTTGGGTGCCTACGCCGTATCCGACCCCAGTGCAAGGCCTCGGGATGTGCCCTTGTGCGGGGAGTTCCGCTTTACCGTTCAGCAGGGAAGGCCGATGAACAGCACGTCTTTCAGCATCGATGCAGACAGTTTCCGCCGCATTCTCACCCGCAACGTGGCATTGCCCCTGGGCGTTGGCGTCCTGGGCGTGGTGCTGTTCGTCGGGCTGATCGGCTACCTGTTGTACGTGCTCAATTGGGTGGAGCACACCGACCAGGTGATCGCCCGCAGCAACGAGAGCCTGCGCCAGTCGGTGGAGTGCGAGTCCAGCTTCAGGGGGTTCCTGCTGTCCGGGGAGGAAGAGTTCCTCGAAGGCTACCGGGAAACGGCCCCGCGTCTGCTGGCCGGGCTGCAGGCGCTGCGTGATCTGATCCACGACAACCCCGTCCAGAGCGAGCGTCTGGCGCGCATCGAGGCCGCCCAGGTGCGCTGGCTGAAGATGACCGAGGCTGTGATCGACGCGCGGCGCGCCAACCAGGACACCAGTGCCTTCATTCGCGAAAAGCAGGGCAAACGGCAGATGGACGAGGTGCGTCAGGGCTTCGTGGCCCTGGTTGCCACCGAAGAGCAGCTGCGCCACGAGCGCAGCGAGCGGGCCAACCGGGCGGTGGTGCTGATCATCGGCTTGCTGGTGGTCATGCAACTGGGCGGCAGCGGAGCGCTGGCGATCTTCGGCCGGCGCGAGTTGATCGGCCTCTCGACCAACTACAACCGCATCCTCGACCAGCAGTCACGCTTCACCGAGCAGTTGCAGGCCCAGGCCTGGCTGCGGGAAGGGCAGTCGCAACTGGCCGAACAACTGATCGGCCAGCAGACCCCGGCACTGATCGGTCGCGCCGTGCTGGATTTTCTCGCCGGTTACCTGGAGGTCGCCGTGGGTGCCCTCTATGTGCGCGAGGGCGAAGGGCGGCTGCGGCGCGTGGCCGACTATGGCTTCGCACCCGGGCAGCAGGCCCGCGACCAGGTCTTCGAGGACGGCGCCAGCCTGCTCGGTCAGGTGCTGCGGTCCCGCGAGCCGCGGGTCATGGAGGGGCTTCCCCCGTCCTACCTGCGGGTCAACTCCGGGTTGGGCGATACCGATCCGCTGACGGTGATCCTGTCGCCGACCCGAAGCGATGGGCAGGTCAACGGCGTGCTGGAACTGGCCCTCCTGCGGCCCCTGTCACCCCGCGACCGGCAACTGCTCGAAGCCGTTGCCGAGAGCCTAGGGACCTCCATCGAGGCGGCCCGCTACCGCCAGCGTCTGCACGACATGCTCACCGAGACCCAGCAGCTCAACGAAGAGCTGCAGGTGCAGCAGGAGGAGCTGCGTGTCGCCAACGAGGAACTGGAAGACCAGGCCCGGGTGATCCGCGACTCCCAGGCCAACCTGGAGACCCAGCAGGCCGAACTGGAGCAGACCAACGAGCAGTTGAGCGAGAAGACCCGCCGCCTGGAAGACCAGCGCGACCTGCTGGACGAGCGCAACCACGCCCTCGACCAGGCCCGGCGCGAGCTGGAGGCGCGTGCCGAGGAGCTGCAGCGGGCCAGCCGCTACAAGTCCGAGTTCCTCGCCAACATGTCCCACGAGCTGCGCACCCCGCTGAACAGCTCGCTGATCCTCTCCAAGCTGCTGGCAGAGAATCGCAAGGGCAACCTCGACCCGCAGCAGGTGCATTACGCCGAGCTGATCAACAAGTCCGGCAACGAGTTGCTGCGGCTGATCAGCGACATCCTCGACATCTCCAAGGTGGAGGCCGGCCGCCTGGAAGTGCACCCCGAGGACACCGACGTTGCGCAACTGGTGGACGGGCTGCGCGCTCTGTTCCAGCCCCAGGCGGATGACAAGGGGCTGGCGTTCGACGTGCAGGTCGAGCCCGGCGCCCCGGCACGGCTCTACACCGACGGCCAGCGAGCCGGGCAGATCCTGCGCAACCTGCTGTCCAACGCCGTCAAGTTCACTGCCAGCGGTCGCATCGGCCTCAAGGTCCGCGCCGCCAGCGGCGGCATCGCCTTCGAGGTCAGCGACTCCGGCATCGGCATCAGCGACGAGCAGATGGGCATCATCTTCGAGCCCTTCCGCCAGGTGGACGGCACCACCAACCGACGCTTCGGCGGCACCGGCCTCGGCCTGTCCATCTCCCGCAACCTCGCGGAAATGCTCGGTGGCAGCATCACCGTGCAGAGCCAGCCCGGGTGCGGCAGCTGTTTCACCCTCTGGCTGCCCAGCAACTGCCTTGCCGGGGAGCCGCTGCCGTCCATCGCCCAGGTTCAGCCCGCCGAAGGTGTGCGGGCTGTCGCGCCCGCGGCGTCCGCCAGTGGCCTTCAGGACGACCGCCAGCGGCCCGTCGATGCGCGCCACTGCGTGCTGGTGATCGAGAACGACCCGAAGTTCGCCCGTGACCTCTACGAGCTTGCCCACGAACTGGGCCACCGCTGCCTGGTGGCCGGCAACGCCGAGGAAGGCCTGCGTCTGGCACGGGAGCAGGGGCCCGATGCCGTGCTGCTGGACATGCGCCTGCCGGACGAGTCCGGCCTCGCCGTGCTGCAGACGCTCAAGGAAGACCCCGTCACTCGGCACCTGCCTGTGCACGTGCTCTCCGTCGACGACCGTACCGGTCCGGCGCTGCAGCTGGGGGCCATCGGCCACGCACGCAAGCCTGCCACCCGCGACCAACTGCGCGAAGTCTTCGCCCGCCTGGAGGACAAGCTCACCCAGAAGGTCAAGCACGTCCTGGTGGTGGAGGGCGACGCCAGCCAGCGCGACAGCATCGCCCAGTTGGTGAGCGACGAAGACATCCAGGTCAGCGCCGTCGCCAGTGGCGCCGAGGCCCTGGAGCACCTGCGTGGCGGCACGTTCGACTGCATGATCATCGACCTCGCCCTGCCGGACATGCGCGGCAACGAACTGCTGGAGCGCATGGCCGCCGAGGCGCTCGGCAACTTCCCCCCGGTGATCGTCTACACCGCCCGCCAGCTCAGCCCGCGCGAGGAGGAGGAACTGCTGCGCCACTCCCGCTCCATCATCATCAAGGGCGCCTGTTCCCCCGAGCGCCTGCTCGACGAGGTCACCCTTTTCCTGCACAAGGTCGAGTCCTCCCTCTCCAGCGACCGCCAGCGCATGTTGCAGAGCGCGCGCAACCGCGACCGCGTGTTCGAGGAGCGCACCGTGCTGGTGGTGGACGACGACGTGCGCAACATCTTCGCCCTCATCAGCGCCCTGGACGAGAAGGGCGCCCAGGTGGTGACCGCCCGCAATGGGCAGGAAGCCCTGCAGAAGCTGGAGGAGAACCCGCAGATCGACCTGGTACTGATGGACGTGATGATGCCGGTCATGGACGGCTTCGAAGCCACCCGGCGCATCCGCCAGGACCCGCGCTGGAGCCGGCTGCCGATCATCGCCGTCACCGCCAAGGCGATGAAGGACGACCAGGAGCAGTGCATGGGGGCCGGTGCCAGCGACTACCTGGCCAAGCCCATCGACCTGGAGCGGCTGTTCTCGCTGATCCGCGTGTGGCTGCCGAAGCTGGACAGGTTCTGAAGCGCGGCGGCAACCGCCGCGCGGCCGCTTACCCGCGCAGCTCGCGGAGTTCGCTGGTCAGGGTGTCCAGGCGCAGCAGGCGTCCCGTCTGGTCGAACAGACGCCAGTCGTGTGCCTGGGCGCGCACCTGCAGCGGGGCGTCCGCCTGCCAGTCCAGCACGGCGCAGGTCTGCAGCGACTGCTGGCTCACCAGGCGCCACTGCCGGGTGTTGCCCTGGGGCGCGAGGCCGATCAGCAGCCACTCCGGGAGCACCTCCAGGTCCGGCACCGCCACCTGCTCCGGCGTTATATCGGGCAGGGGGATGTCGTATCGCCCACCGGTGCTTTCCATCGTCAGGCTCATCGTGCCGGTGGTGCCGTCCTGGCAGGTGAAGGTCAGCAACCCGCCCAGGGGGTTGGGGGTGATGAGTTGGCGCTCCAGGGGGGCGTCCACGGGCCTGCGCTCGGCCAGGCGTCGCGAGGGCAGGGCGTAGCGCCAGAGTACGAGCGATCCGTCTGCGCCGGACACCAGCCATTGCTCGAAGTGTTCGGTGTGGTGGAAGAGGCGGATGTCGCCATTGAGGTCGCTGACATGCCAGAGCACGGCGAACGAGCGGTCGACGTCCACGACACGAACGCTGTCCCGCAGGGTGACGGCCCAGCTGATGCCGTCGAAGACCGGTGAGTGGGCGTGCAGCTCCAGTACACCCAGGTCCCGTGCCGTGCGCCTGACCAGGTCCAGTTTGGTGATGCGCCAGACCTGGTCGCGGCGTGCCATGGCCAGGGCAACACGCCGGTTGTGCGCGATGACCAGGCGGTGTGCCGGTTCGGCGAAGCTGAATACTGCGCGCCCGTGGGCATCCAGCACCTGGGCTCCGGCTTCCCCGAGGGCCACCAGTGTGCGTTGGTCCTCCAGGGCCACCGCGTCGAGAATCGCCTGCTGCCCGGCGGGGGGCGCCTGCCAATGCAGCGGCGAGGTGGCGCGCTGCAAGGGGGTGGCACGCCCCTTGGGAAACCCGCGGGACGGCAGGTCGGCCTGCAGCAGCGTGTCCCGGCTGAGCTTGAGCAGGCTGTCCAGCTCGGACCTGGACAGGTGCGCGCGTTGGGTGGCGTGGTCATCCAGCAAGGCGGGCAGCACCATCCTGGCCAGGAGGGCCAGTGAGCGGTTGTCCCGCGTGTGCCGGTTCTTGGTGCCGACCCACAGCAGGGCGCGGGCCAGGGCCTGGCGATCCCGGAAACGTGCCGGGTCGTCGCGCAGCGCACGCAGGGGGGCGGCGTAGGCCTCCAGGGTGTCCGGCAGCAGGGCGGCGCGGGTCACCAGGGCCTCGGTGCCCAGGCTGCCACCCGCCGCTTCGGCTTGACTCAGCCATTGCACCGCCCGCTCCCGGGCCTCGGGCAGGGACCAGGCCACGTCCACCGCCTTCAGCCAGTCGCCGCGTGCTACCAGCATCTCGGCCCACTCCAGGCGCAGGCGGTCGGCCACTTGCGGCCACTTGGTCTGCAGCATCTGCACCGCGCTGACGAAGGCGTCGTCACGGCGTGCCACCTGCAGGGCCGTCTTCCAGTCGTCGGCCAGGCAGAAGAGGCGCACGATCCAGTCGGCCGACATGTCCCAGGCCAGTGCCAGCTCGGCGGCCTGGCGGAAGCGTTGGTGGCGCTCCAGGTAGTCCAGCGCCTCCTGCCGCACCTTGAGCAGCTCGGCGAGGATGAACACTGCTTCGTCGATGCGCCCCGCTCGGTCGAGTTTCTCGAAGTGCTGGCGATAGACCTTGCGCAGGTGGGCTTCCAGGTCCTCGCCCAGGGAGATGGAGGCCCCGGGGCCCGAGGGGCGTCCCAGGGACAGGTCGTCGCGGCGGTCCGGCGTGCCGAATGCCTGGCCCAGGCTGCTCTGTTCACCCCCGAGGGGCAGTGCATGGCGCAGGGCCTCGTCGATGTCGCCCTTCTCGAACAGGTTGAGCATGCGCCGCAGGTAGGCACTCTGGCGGCGGTTGAGCAGTGCACTGAAACGGGAAGTGATGGCCAGGCTGGTGAGCAGGCGACGCCAGCGGCTCGGGGTGGCCGGCGCTTGGCTCCTGCGGGGAGGAAGGGCGCGCGCACTGGCGACCGGCCTGGGGGCTGCCGTCCAGTGCTGGGGCGTGCCGGAGAAGAACCGGCGCAAGGCGCCGATGAGCAGCAGGGTGATGACGATCAGCAGGGCGGCCACGAACAGGAGCGCCCCGGGGCCGGATGGATCGTCGGAGTCCTGGGCCAGCGGAGCCGTGCTGGCCGAGGGCGACACGGCGTCCTGGGCCAGGTGCACGGCTTCTGGCAGGTGGTTACCCAGGATCACCACGGCGAACAGCACGATCCAGATGAGCAGGCCCTTGCCGGCGCCTCCGGATGTTGCCTGCGCAGGCGCCCGCTTGCCCGACGCACGCGCCGGGGGTTGCTTCGCCAGTGACTGGAGGAAGGCCTCGCGTTGCGGGCTGGGTGGTTTCACCTTGCCCTGGAGGATGGTGTGGATGTCCTTGGCGGGTGGCAGCTCCTCGACCACCAGTGGCGGTAGCGCGTCCCGGCAGTCATGGGTGTCCTGCCAGGGGTGGCCGTCGAGATCGAGGCAGTCCTCCAGCGCCAGGCGTTCGGCCTGATGCAGGTCCAGCGCGGCGACGCGGCCACCCTGTACCAGCCAGAGATCGGCGGCCGGCAGGGTTGCCTGCTCTTCCTGTGTCAGCTCGGCCGAGCACAGGCCACCGGTCTCCAGGGCCAGCAGCGGCCAGCCCTCCAGCGCGTCACAGTCCTGCACAACGGTCGCGTTGAAGCGCAACAGGTCGCCCTCGGGGAAGCGCCAGGCTGCCGAGCCGGCCCGCCAATGGCGCAGCAACAGCGCCGCACGGACCTCGACCGCCAGCCAGTCGGCAGGCAGCCACAGGCCTGCGACCGGTCGGCGCCCCTTGAGCGAGGGCTGACGAACGCGGGTATCCGGTGCACTCATGGCGTGCCTCCCTGGTCATCTGCCCGGGTGCAGGAGGCCCGCAGGCGCACGACGTGGTGCCGGGTGCAATAGAGCACCAGCTCGCGAGCCTGACTGAGGATCGCCAGCAGGCCGCTGCTGGCACAGACACTCAGCCGCGCAATGGCATCGGGTGTTTCGACGATGCTCCGGAGCGCAGTGCCGTCATACAGGGCAAGGCGCTTGCGATCGCCGGACATCAGCACCAGCAGCAACCCTCTGGCGTCGGGGTCGGCTACCAGGCCCTGGGCACTCCAGCCCGGCGGCACGTCGAGTGTCCAGTTCTCTGCAGCGCCGCCTTGCCGATCCTTGGGGCGACACAGCCGCCAGCGCTCCTGGGGCGTTGCGCTCAGTCGCAGGGCGCATGCCGGGTGGGTGCTGGTGGTGCTGAACCGGGCCATGAAGGCCTTGCTGGCCTCACCCACCTCGCCAAGGCGCAGGGGCGTGCTCACGCGGTGTCCCGACAGCACCTCCTGGAGGATGAAGCGCTGGTCACGCTTGTGCAGGTAATAGAGGCGGCCATCGTCGAGGTGGCTCATGGCGAGCACATCGTCTTCGACGCGTTCCAGAAGCGGCTCCTGGCTGCGGGGGAGGCCTTTCTGGTGGTGCCAGTGCAGCAGTCGCCCCTGGGCATCCAGCAGGTAGAGGCGTTCGCCGTCATGGATGCTGTCCACCAGGGCGAGGGGCAGCAACCTGGCGGTCCCTGGCGGAGCGCTCAGTACCTCCTGTGGCGGGCGTGTGGCGGTACTCAAGGGCGACAACTGCCAGAAGCGCAGGTTGGGGCCGGCATCCATCACGCCGGCCAGGCTCCGCCCGGTGAACGCGAGGGCCAGCGGCTGCTCCCCCGTGCTCCAGAGGAGCCGGCGGGTCCTGGGTTTCTTCTTGCTCCCCAGGGCCGGCAGCTTGAACACCAGTACGCCGGGCTGATCGAGCAGCGCCAACGCCACCATCTGCCCGGAGCGCGAAATGATCGGTGGCAAGGTCAATGCCACACGCTCCACGTTCAAGGGCTCGGCGTGCCCGGCAGGCACCTGCCTGGCGAGGGCGAACTGCCCTGAAAGCAGGCGCCTGCCGATGGCCGGGCTCGGCAAGGGCAGGCTCAGGGCACGTCGGCTGTTGCCCAGGTGCAGCTCGGCCTCCAGCGCTTCGCCATCCAGACTGGTGGACAGGTGCAGGCGGTGGCTGAAACCGTCATCCGTGGCCTGGGCGCCAATCAGCCAGCATTCGTCCGGCGTTGCGGGCAGCGCGTTGCGCAGGTCGCTCCAGGCGCGCCAGTCATCGGGCTCGGCGGCTTGCCAGCGCCGGGCTTCGAGCAGGCGGGCGAAGTCAACTGCGCCGCGCACGCCATCGATCCAGCCGGGTTGCTGGAGGATGCCCCAGCGCAACTCGCCACCCACGGCCTGGGCACGGCGCGCCAAGAGGATCAGCATCGCAATGTGGGCCAGCCGTGGGGCGCCCAGTTGCCGGGGGCCGGCATCGAACAGGGCAATGATCGTGCGGTTGCCCTGGCAGGCGCGTGCCTCGGAGGCGAGGAACAGGTGCTCGCCGCTGGCGGCGCGCCGCAGGAACTCGTCGGGAAATGCGTCGGCCAGCAACCACTCGCTGGGTAGCAGGCGCTCATAGGGGCCGCGACGTTGCAGGTCGCCCAGGCCGTCCGGCTCCTTCAGCTCACCGCTCTGCCGGCGCTGAACCGGCCCCACCAGGTTGTGCAGGCGTTGCGCGATGTCGGCCAGGGCTTCGGCCAGCTCGCTGTCCAGTTCCTGCAGAGGCTGACCCCAGTGGGCCAGGGCGTCGGGTAGCAGCAGGCTCATGGGGCTGCCCAATGTTCGGCAATGCGCGCCAGGTGACCTTCGGAAAGCGGCAGCTGGCGGTCCAGCGGCACCGTCCTGGCCGGCGCGGGCCAGAGCAGCAGCGGGGTGCGGCCGTGGCGCTTGGTGAGGGCGCGGGCGAGCAGGTCCAGTGGCGCATCGGGGCACAGCCGGGTTGGCAGCCAGAGTTCAGGGGCGACTTCACAGGGGGCGGCGTAGTCGATGCCATCCACCCAGGGCAGGGCGTCGCCTTCCCCGATCACCACCAGCAGGTCATCGGCGGCGGTGGCCTGCAGGCCCGCCAGTTGCCCGGCGGGCAGGGCCAGCAGGCGCGCGTGCAGGCGCCGGGAGGCTTCGCCCCAGGCCACGGCAGCACGGGGTTCCAGGGCCTGGACGCGGGGTTGCCAGCGCCAGGCCTGTTTCAGGGCGCTCATGCGGGGGTGGCGAGGCGGGCGACCAGGCGCTCGCGCAGCTCGGCCAGTTCCGGCGGCAGGGCGTCAGCGAGGAAGTTGGCGTCGATCTCCCGCAGCACCGCTTCCGGGTTCGCCCCCTCGGCCTCGTCCAGGCAGGCGCGGGCTTCTTCGGCCAGGCGGCTGGCTCGCGACAGCGGTTGCAGGGTGGCTTCTTCCACCGCGCTGAAGAGGTTGTCGTTGCTGGCCTGGGCGAACAGCTCGCGCAGGACCTCGCGGGCCTGTTGCTGCATGGCCTGGGTGGGCAGGGCGTAGAGCAGCGGCCAGAGGTCCGCCTCGCTGGCCTGTTGGCGGCCGCCAAGCAGTGAGGCGGCGGCGATCAGCCGTTGCGATTTGACGATACGCCGGTCGGAAAGCGGGATGCCGGCCTGGCGCAGGCGGCGGATGGCGTCGGCCAGGGCCGGGCGCACGCTGTCAAGGTCGACCTGGCGCAGGGCGCCGCAGAGCGTGTCCAGGTGGCCCAGGTGGTGCGCGTCCAGCACGGGTAGCTGCTCGGCCTTCCAGCCGCCGGCGAGCATGGCTTCCAGTTGGTGGTCCGGCACAGTGTCGACGAACAGGTGCAGCAGGAAGCGGTCGGCGAAGGCCGCCAGGGCCTCGTCTTCCGGCAGGCCGTTGGCCGCGCCGACGCAGACCCGCAGCGGGCAGCGCAGCTCGGTGTGGCCACGGCGGAAGCGCCGTTCGTTGAGCACGCCGAGCAGGGTGTTGAGGATGGCGGTGGAGCCGAGGAACACCTCGTCGAGGAAGGCCACGTCGGCTTCCGGCAGCATGCCGCTGACATCGGTTTCCACCGTGCCCTCGCGCAGCTTGCGCAGGTCCACCGGGCCGAACAGCTCGCTGGGCTCGGTGAAGCGCCCGAGCAGGTACTCGAAGTAGCGGCCGCCCAGCACCTGGGCCACCCGGCGCACCACGGCGCTTTTTGCCGTGCCGGGCGGGCCGACCACCAGCAGGTGCTCCTGGGCCACGGCGGCGAGGATGATGAGTTCAGCGAGTTGCTCACGGCCGACGAGGCCGGTGGTGGCGGTGCGAATGGCCGAGCGGAGTTCACTGGCGGCGTGCTGGATGGCGTTCAAAGCGGCGTCTTCCCTGATGGCAAGGCGCGGATTTTGCGCAAATCGACCGGGCTGTCAATGCGCCATGACGCAACCCGTCGGACGGCTCACAAGGAACCGTCCCGGCATGTGCGTTCACTCCCCGGCGGCATCCTCCAGCACCGGCTTGGCCAGGTAGCGCGACAGGGCGTGGGCGATGTTGTTGGGGCGCTGGCCGTCACCGAACAGCAGTTGCCCGATGCTCAGGCCCAGTTGGCGGTAGCTCTCGAACTGGGCTTCGTCGAAGAACTGGTCGCCGGTGGTCTGGTTGGGGAAGTCCGGGTTGGCGCGCACGTAGTTGAGCACGTCGGTGGGCACGCCCTCGATCAGCCGGGGCTTGATCAGCAGGATGCGGCTGGTGAGGCGGCGCGGGATGTCGGGGTTCTCCCGGTCCGGGGTGTGGAAGACGTTGAGCAGCACGGCGCAGCGGCGGTCGCTCGGTTCGGTGGCGGCGCGCAGGGACTGGGTGCTGCCGAACACCTGGGACAGCAGCGGGTGGCGCAGCACGCCGGAGTCTTCCTCGATCTCCAGGTCGTGGTCGATGCGCGACAGCCGCACCAGGTTGGCCAGGTCGTCGAAGCGGTACTCCGGGTCGCAGCCGCAGTCGCACATCACCACCAGTTCGATGTCGCGGGCGGGGCGCAGCAGCTCGTAGGTGGCGGTGTTCTCGAAGTGGCCGCCGTCGGTGAGGTAGAGCTTGTCGCGGCGATGGCCGTGGAAGCGCGCGGTGAGTTCGTAGAACAGGTAGGTCTGGGTCGGCAACCAGTGGGACGACGCCTCGCCGATCCGCGACAGCGGCTTGGCGCGGCCGACGAAGTTGCTCTGCCACCAGGTGCCCAGGCGCACATTGGCCAGCCCCAGCAGCAGCGAGAGGCCCAGGCTGGTCTGGCGGCCGAGGCCGGTGCTGGCGGCGGCGCCGGAGGTGGCCACCCACTGGCCGAGGCTCAGCGGCTGGTTGATCTCGCCGCGGCCATTGGGCGGCTGCCGGGACTTGCGCTGGCCGTCGAGGATGAAGCTGGTGACCTGGTCCTGCTCGCCGCCGGGGGTGTAGCGGTAGGGCGCCACGCACAGCGGCTTGCCCTTGCGGTCGCGCTGCACCAGTTGCTCGGCCGGGTCCACGGTGAGGTTCATGGTGACGTTGATCAGGTGCAGCGGGCCGGCGGTGCGTTTGCCGTAGTAGTCCTTCAGGGGAATGTCGTCCCGCGAGAGGGTCTGCGCCACGCTCATGCGTCGGCGACTCTGGGCGCAGGAGACGTCGAAGCGCTGGCCGTTGGAGGCGCCCAGGTAGGCGCGGGTCAGGCGGGCGGCGTAGAACGCCTGGAGGCTGGAGAGGTTGATGAAGCCGATGAACTGCCCGGTGACCACCGCCATCACCAGGGCGATGACCGCCAGCAGGCCGAAGCGGAAGAGCTGCGCATCACCCGCGTGGGCGCCCGGCACCCGGCCGTTCCAGGCGAACCAGTGGGCCAGCAGGCCCCAGGCCAGGGTCACGGCCAGCAGCAGGACCAGGCCGGCGACCAGCGCCAGGGCGTCCAGGGGCAGTTTCTTCAGCAGGCCAGGGGCGGGTTTCTCGTCACGGCTGCGGGCCAGGTGGCGCACCAGCCAGATCAGCACCGGCAGCACGCTGAAGGTGAGGCTGCCCTGCCAGTGCCGGGCCAGCACCGTGTACAGCTCGAAGGTCAACTGGTGCACCAGGACCAGCACCAGGGCGACAGCCGCCCAGGTGATCGCCGTGCTCAGCGCCCGGGTGACGTTGACCCGGTAGTTGCGCACGTTGTCGGCGTCCAGCCCACCGTCGTCGGGGCGCTGCTTCAGGCGTTGGGACGCCACCAGCGCGGCGCACCAGGCCAGCCCCAGACCGAGCACCGTGACCACTATCCAGAGCAGGTCGCGGGCGGGCACCGGCAGCCAGTCCGCTGTGTCGGGCACCTTGCAGGTGAGCCAGCCCAGCGCCGCGGCCATCGCCAGGGCGCTGCCGGTGGCCCAGTTGAGCAGCGCGGGCGGTTCGTCCTGGGTCTTGCGCGAGTAGATCAGCCAGTACGCCAGCATCAGCGGGGCCACGGCCAACAGGGCGATGCCCAGGGGAATGGCCAGGAGGTGGTCGCAGAACAGGTTCCAGCGCGAACAGGCCACGCCCTGGGTCAGGGCCAGCAGCGCGGTGACCAGCAGGATCGGCAGCCCGATCACCAGGTGCACGGCCACCCAGTTGCGCCAGGTCATCGCCAGGGCGTAGAGCAGGTCACCGGCGCCGGTGGGCGTCAGGTAGCGGCCGTTCTCCCGCAGCCAGGCGGTGGGCCCGGCGCCGACCGGGGCCGCGCGGTAGTTGGTGGAGGAGTGGATGCGCCCCGGCGGCTGGTAGCTCAGCACCCGGTAGGCGTCCTCGGCCGCCTGGCGTGCCTGGGCCTGCTCGGTGCCCGTGCTGGGGCGCAGGCGCCCGGGCTGGAACAGGCTGGAGAAGAACGAGCCCATGTAGCCGCCGCCGCTCACGGTGGAGAGGTAGTCGAAACGCGGCAGCAGGCGCTCGGCGGGGGCGTCGCCGGTACTGCCGAGGGGGCGGTTGGCGGGGGTGTAGGGCGCGCGGGCCAGGGCCTGGAGCACGCCGAAGCAGAAGGTGGCGCTGCGGATGCCGCCGCCGGAGAGGGCCAGGGCCCAGGGGCGGCGGCACGGTTCCGCCGGGGTGTCGATGCCGAGCGTCTCGCGGCGCCAGTCGATGCGTTCCTGTTCGGCCTTGTATTGGTCTTCCACGTGCCCTCCCTGGTGCGATGTTGCCTACAGCTCCTTACTAAAGCAGGTGCCGGGCATTCCGCCAGCCAGGCGTCGGGCTCAGCGCGGGCCTCCCGGGCAGGTTCCCGCTTCGCCCAGGGGGCGCCGGGCCAGGCCGATGGCCAGTACCAGGGCCAGCACCAGCATGCCGCCGACGAACAGGCCGATGCCGTGCCAACCGGCCTGGTGCCAGAACAGCCCGCCGAGGGTGCCGGCCACGCCGGAGCCGGTGTAGTAGAAGGCCTGGTAAAGCGACGCCGCCTGGCCCCGCGCCTGGGTGGCACGGCGGCCGACCCAGCTGCTGGCCACCGAGTGGGCGCCGAAGAAGCCGAAGGTGAACAGCAGCATGCCCAGCAGGATCAGCGGCAGCGGCGCCAGCAGGGTGAGGCCGAAGCCGACGAGCATCAGCAGGATCATCACCCACAGCACTTTCTGCCGGCCCACCCGGTCGGCCAGGGAGCCGGCCATGGCCGAGCTGTAGGTGCCGGAGAGGTACACCACCGAGAGCATGCCCACCGCCGCCTGGCTGAGGTGGTAGGGCGCCTGCAGCAGGTGGAAGCCGATGTAGTTGAAGAAGGTCACCAGGCTGCCCATCAGCAGGAAGGCCTCGACGAACAGCACCGGCAGCCGGGCATCGCGCAGGTGCAGGGCGAAGCCGCCGGCCAGGTTGCCCAGGGTGATCGGCCGGGGCCGGAAGTGCCGGGACTCCGGCAGCAGGCGCCAGAACACCAGGCCGGCGAGCAGCGCCAGCAGGCCGATGCAGGCCAGCACCCAGTGCCAGGACAGGTAGTCCACCATCACCCCGGCCACCAGGCGGCCGCACATCCCGCCGATGGCGTTGCCGCCGATGTACAGGCCCACCGCCAGGCCGGTGTGGGCCGGGTGGATCTCCTCGCTCAGGTAGGTCATGGCCACGGCAGTCAGGCCGCTGAGGGAGAGCCCCACCAGCACGCGCATCAGCAGCACCAGCTCCCAGCGGGTCATGGCGGCGCTGGCGAGGGTGAACAGGGCCGCGCAGAGCAGCGAAACGCCCATTACCCGCTTGCGCCCCAAGGCGTCGGACAGCGAACCGGTGAACAGCAGGCCCACTGCCAGCGCCAGGGTGGACACCGACAGCACCAGGCTGGCCTGGGCAGCGCTGATGGCGAAGGCCTGGGCCAGCACCGGCATCATCGGTTGCACGCAGTAGAGCAGGGCGAAGGTGGCGAAGCCGCCGCAGAACAGCGCCAGGTTGGTGCGCAGGAAGGCGGCGCTGCCTTTCTCGATATGGGTGGGCGGTTCGGCGGGCGCGCCGGTGGCGGTCTGGCGCTCGGGGTGGCTCATCGGGGACCTCATCACGCGAATCAGGCAGTCGGCCCGTGGGGGCCGTGGCCCGCTGCTGGCGGGCTCTGGGGGACGGTGAAAAGCCTATCGGTGCCCAATACGCGTTTCCAATATATTGTTCGACATCTTTGATATCTGAAACCTATCAATCGCCGCCATGGAACTCCGCCACCTGCGTTACTTCATTGCCGTCGCCGACGAACTCCATTTCGGTCGCGCGGCGGAGCTGCTGGGCATATCCCAGCCACCGCTGAGCCAGCAGATCCAGGCCCTGGAGGAAGAGCTGGGGGCGCGACTGTTCGAGCGCACCAATCGCCGCGTGGCCCTCACCGAGGCCGGTCGGCTGTTCCTCGACGAGGCGCGCCAGATACTCGCCCAGGTGGACCAGGCGGCCGAGGTGGCGCGCCGTGCCCAGCGCGGTGAATTGGGCCAGTTGAAGCTGGGGTTCACCTCCTCGGCGCCGTTCACTTCGGTGATTCCTGGCGCCATCCTGCGCTTTCGCCAGGCCTTCCCCGAGGTGCAGCTGGAACTGCACGAGCTGAACAGCCGGGAGGTGGCCGACGCGCTGCTCAACGGGCGCATCCAGGTGGGGCTGATCCGCCCGCTGCCGTTGCCGGAGTCTTTGGTGGCGGTGGAGCTGTTCCGCGAGCCGCTGGTGGCGGTGCTGCCCGCCCAGCACCGGCTGGCAGGCGAAAGCGCCGGACTGCACCTGGCGGAGCTGGCAGCCGAACCCTTCGTATACTTCCCGCGCAATGCCGGCACCGGCCTCTACGACCAGGTGATCGCCCTGGCCCACGAGGCCGGCTTCAGCCTGCGCATCACCCAGGAATCCCACAGCGCACTGACGCTGATCGGGCTGGTGGCGGCGGGGCTCGGGGTCTCGGTGCTGCCGGCGTCTTTCACCCGCATGCACTTCGATGGCGTGGTCTACCGGCCGCTGCTGGACGCCGGCGCCACTACCGCCGTGTGGCTGGTACGCCGGGATGACGAGCGCTCACCGCTGTCGCGGGCCTTCATCGAGCTGATCGCGCCCTGAACGCGCGTGCTTGCCGCCCGTCATGGCCGCGCAGGGCATGGCCAGGTGCTGCGTGGGCGGAGGGCTGAGTTCGCGTTCAGCGAGGGGGCGGGTGACGGGGGAGGGCCCGTGAATGGGCGGGGGAATGCAAAACGACCCGCCATGCCTGGACGCTCGATCGGCATGGCGAGTCAGAAGGGAGAGCGGGGGATCAGCGGAACGCGGGCACCACGTGCTTGATGAACAGGTCCAGGGACTTCTTCTTCTCGGCGTGGGGCAGGCTGTTGTCGCACCAGAAGCTGAACTCGTCCACGCCCAGCTCCTGGTAGTAGCGGATGCGCGCGATGATCTCGTCCGGGGTGCCGATCATGGTGTTCTTGCGGATGTTCTCCAGCTCGAATTCGGGGCGGTCCTTGAACTTCTCTTCCGGGCTGGGCGGCAGGATGCCGTTGACCGGGGTCTGCTTGTTGCCGAACCAGGCGTCGAAGGTGCGGTAGAAACGCGAGATGGCGGCGGCGCCGAGCTTCCAGCCTTCCGGGTCGTCCACGCTGTGCACGTGGGTGTGGCGCAGCACCATCAGTTGCGGGCGCGGCACCTCCGGGTTGTTGGCCAGGGCGGCCTCGAACTTGTTCTTCAGGTCCACCACTTCCTCGTCACCCTTCATCAGCGGGGTGACCATCACGTTGCAGCCGTTCTTCACTGCGAAGTTGTGGGAGTCCGGGTCGCGGGCGGCGATCCACATCGGCGGGTAGGGCTGCTGGATCGGACGCGGGGAGGAGGTGGAGGTGGGGAACTTCCAGATCTCGCCGTCGTGGGCGTAGTCGCCCTGCCACAGGGCCTTCACCGCCGGGACCATTTCGCGCAGGTGCTGGCCACCGTCGGTGGCTGGCATGCCGTTGGCGAGGCGGTCGAACTCGAACTGGTAGGCGCCACGGGCCAGGCCCACTTCCATGCGGCCGTTGCTGATCACGTCCAGCAGGGCGCATTCACCGGCCGCGCGGACCGGGTTCCAGAACGGCGCGATGATGGTGCCGGCGCCCAGGCGGATGGTGGTGGTGCGGGCCGCGAGGTAGGCCAGGGTCGGCATCGGGCTGGGGGAGATGGTGTACTCCATCGAGTGGTGCTCGCCGATCCAGACGGTGCTGAAGCCGCCGGCCTCGGCCATCAGCGTCAGTTCGGTCAGGTCTTCGAACAGCTGGCGGTGGCTGATGCTCTCGTCCCAACGCTCCATGTGTACGAAGAGGGAGAATTTCATTTCGCTTACCTCGGGCTTTTTGTTGTTGGCCGATGCGATGACCCGCCTGCAGCGGGCATTGCCGGGATGTTCAGGCCACCGGATCCGCTCGGGATACCGCTGGTCGGCTGTTGTGATATTGGTATACCATAATATGGAATATCCGCAAACACAATCTGTCGGCCTCAAGGAATCCGAGCGAGATGAACATAAAACAAAAACTCACGATGGCCTTTGCCGCCATCGCCAGCGTGCCGGTCGTCCTCGTGGCGGTGCTGATCGTCCTCAACCTGCGCGGGGAGGCGCGCGAGGACTTCCTCGACAGCAGCGGCCGCGAAATCCGCCAGGTGGAGAACGCCATGAAGCTGTTCTTCGAGGGCATCAGCCAGAACGTCGACTACCTGGCCACCCATCCACGCCTGCAGGCGGTGGATGGCAGCCTCAAGCAGTACATCGCCGCCAACGCAGCGGACCTGCCCACCGGCCCCCAGGACGAGCAGGTGTTCGAGCTGTTCAACGGCCTGGCCAAGTCCCACCCGGCCTATGCCTACCTGTCCCTCGGCACCCAGCAGGGTGGCTACGTGTTCTGGCCCGGTGACCCCAAGCTCGCCAGCTACGACCCGCGCACCCGCCCCTGGTACCAGGCCGCCATGGCCCAGCCGGGCAGGACGCTGCGCACCTCCGCCTACTACTGGGCGGCGGACGACGTTGTGCTGGTGAGCACCGTGCGCAGCTTCGCCAACCAACTGGGCAACCCGGGCGGCGTGGTGAACATCGACGTGTCGCTCAAGCAGCTGACCGACCTGGTCAAGCAGATCCGCCTGGGCGAGAGCGGCTACCTGATGCTGCTGGAAGGCAACGACAAGGTGCTGGTGGACCCCAACGCACCGGAGCACAACTTCAAGAACCTCAGCGACCTGGGCGAGGGCTATGCGCAACTGGCCAAGGCCGGCACCGGCCTGGAAGAGGTGGTGCTGGGCGGAGAGCGCTACATGGCCAACGTCTGGACGTCCGACGCGCTGGGCTGGCGCTTCATCGGGGTGATCCGCGAGGACGAGGTGATGGCCTCGGCCACCCGCCTGAGCTGGGTGATCGCGCTCATCGCCCTGGCCTGCGGCGGCCTGTTCGCGCTGGTCGGCGGCTTCTCCGCCGGGCTCATCGTCAAGCCGATCCGTGGTGTGGCCAGCGGCCTGGAAGGCATCGCCCAGGGTGAAGGCGACCTCACGGCGCGCCTGGACGTGCGCGGCCAGGACGAAACCGCGCAGCTGGCGGGGTGGTTCAACCAGTTCCTCGAAGCCATCCGCACCCTGATCCGCCGTATCGGCGATGCCGCCGGGGAGATCCACAGCACCTCCGGGCGCTCCACCGAGACCGCCCAGGACCTGGCCGAGGTCGCCAGCCGCCAGCGCGAGGCGGTGGACATGGTCTCCACGGCCTTCCACGAGATGGTCGCCACCTCCAACGAAGTGGCGCGCTCCTGCAGCCAGGCCGCCGACTCCGCCGACAGCGGCCAGCGCCAGGCCCACGACGGCCAGCGGCAGATCGACGAAGCGGTGACGAATGTCGACCGCCTGAGCCGCGAGATCGGCCAGTCCGCCGAGGCCATGCAGCAACTGGAGCAGGACAGCAACGACATCCAGTCCATCCTCGGCACCATCAGCTCGATTGCCGAGCAGACCAACCTGCTGGCGCTCAACGCTGCCATCGAGGCGGCCCGTGCCGGCGAGCAGGGCCGGGGCTTTGCCGTGGTGGCCGACGAAGTGCGGGCCCTGGCCAAGCGCACCGCCGATTCCACCAGCGAGATCGACACGCTGCTGGGCAACCTGGCCCGCCGCACCCACCAGATGGGCAAGCAGATGCATGCCAGCCTGGAGGTCTCCCAGGAAACGGTGGTGTCGATCAACCAGGCACGGGCGAGCTTCGAGCTGATCCGCGAGTCGGTGGACGTGATCCGCGACATGAACACCCAGATCGCCACCGCCGCCGAAGAGCAGCACCAGGTGGCCGAGGACATCAACCGCCACATCAGCCAGATCCACGGCGATGCGCAACTGGTGGCCAACCTCGCCGAGTCCACCCGCGGCGATGCCCACAACCTCACCGACCTCAGCAACGAGCTGAACCAGCTGGTGCGGCGCTTCCGTACCTGATCGGCTGCAGCGGCGAGTCCAAGGCTGCCGGAGCGCCAGGCAAAAAAAGAGCGACGCTTGTGGCGTCGCTCTCGTGCCCTGGGGGCGGGTGGCGGGACTGGCCGCCGGCTGGGAAGGTGCCCGGCGCAAGGCCGGGAACCGGACGGCCCGGCTTCTTGTGGAAGCGCGGGCCGTTGGGCCGCGAGGCGGCCCGGGACGTCAGCCGATGGTCATCAGGCTGGCGTTGCCGCCGGCGGCGGCGGTGTTGACGCTGAGGGAGCGTTCGATCAGCAGGCGCTCCAGTGGTACGGCGGTTTCCCCACGGGACAGGCCCTGGACGCCGATGATCGCGCCCTTGCGGGCGGCGACCTGCTGGCAGATCTCGCGCAGCTGATCGGAATCACCGTGGTGCAGCACGGCGTCGAACGCCACGTCCTCGCTCTTCCAATCGGTGACCAACTGGATGCGCGACTGAACCGCCTTCGGCAGTTTGGCGCGCAGGGCCTTGGTCACTTCGCCGTCCTGCCAGACCACACGGTTGCCCACCGACAGCGCGCCCGCCAGCTGGACCAGCAGGTCGGCTTCGTCGTCGGCCAGGCCCAGCACGTTCTCGCGGGGCAGCAGCAGGTAGGTGTTGCGCTCGCCGGTCGGGCCGGGGAGGGTGCGGCTCAGGCCGCTCTGGGACAGCTCGGCGAAGCGGTCGCAGAGGCTGGCCAGCTCGCCACGGCCTTCCTTCGCGGCCCACTCCTTGAGGGCGGCCAGCGGTTTGCCCTGGCGCTCTTCCTGGAGCGTGCGCAGGCCGGCGTCGGCCTGTTGCTCGTCGAGGCGCTGGAAGGTGCGGGTGACCGCATCGTCCGGGCGGGTGGCGAGCAGGCGGTACATGTACAGCGGGCCGCCGGCTTTCGGGCCGGTGCCGGAGAGGCCTTCACCGCCGAAGGGCTGCACGCCGACCACGGCGCCGACCATGTTGCGGTTGACGTAGAGGTTGCCGGCGTGGGCCTTGTCCACCACCTTGGCGATGGTTTCGTCGATACGGGTGTGCACGCCCAGGGTCAGGCCGTAGCCGGTGGCGTTGATCTGGTCCAGCAGCTGGTCCAGGTTCTCGCGCTTGTAGCGCAGCACGTGCAGCACCGGGCCGAACACTTCGCGCTCCAGCTCGTCCAGGCCTTCCAGTTCGATCAGGGTCGGCATGACGAAGGTGCCGCGGCTCATCACGTCGCCTTCGGTGCGGGCGACCTGGTAGACGTGACGGCCTTTCTTGCGCATGGCTTCGATGTGGCGGTCGATGCCGGCCTTGGCTTCGGCGTCGATCACCGGGCCGATGTCGACGATGATGTTGTCCGGGTTGCCCAGGCGGCATTCGGCCATGGCGCCCTTGAGCATCTCCAGCGCGCGGTCGGCCACGTCTTCCTGCAGGCACAGCACGCGCAGGGCCGAGCAGCGCTGGCCGGCGCTGTCGAAGGCGGAGGCGACCACGTCGTTGACCACCTGCTCCAGCAGGGCGGAGGAGTCGACGATCATGGCGTTCTGGCCGCCGGTCTCGGCGATCAGCGGGATCGGGCGACCCTGGGCGTCCAGGCGGCCGGCGACGTTGCGGGCGAGGATGCCGGCGACTTCGGTGGAGCCGGTGAACATCACGCCCTTGACGCGCTCGTCGTTCACCAGGGCGGCGCCCACGGTGTGGCCTTCACCCGGCAGCAACTGCACGGCGCCTTCGGGGATGCCGGCCTGCAGCAGGATGCGCACGGCCTGAGCGGCCACCAGCGGGGTCTGCTCGGCGGGCTTGGCCAGCACGGTGTTGCCGGCAGCCAGCGCGGCGACCACCTGGCCGGTGAAGATAGCCAGGGGGAAGTTCCACGGGCTGATGCAGACCACCGGGCCCAGCGGGCGGTGGCTGTCGTTGGCGAAGTCGTGGCGGGCCTGGGCGGCGTAGTAGCGCAGGAAGTCCACGGCCTCGCGCACTTCGGCGATGGCGTTGGCGAAGGTCTTGCCGGCCTCGCGGCAGAGCAGGCCCATCAGTGGCTGGATCTCGGCCTCCATCAGGTCGGCGGCGCGGTCCAGGGCGGCGGCGCGCTCCACCGGCGGGGTGGCCTGCCAGATGGGGGCGGCGGTCAGCGAGGCGAGCACGGCGTTGCCGACGTCTTCGAGGCTGGCGTTCTGCACGTGGCCGACGACGTCGCGGCGGTCGGCCGGGTTGAGCACCGGCAGGCTCTCGCCTTCGGAGACCGGGCAGCCCAGCATCGGGCGGGCGCGCCAGTCGGCATGGCCACTGCCGAGCAGGGCGCTGGAGAGGGAGCCCAGGCGGTGCTCGTTGGCCAGGTCGATGCCGCTGGAGTTCACACGGCCGGCGCCGTACAGGTCACGGGGCAGGGGAATGCGCGGGTGCGGCTTGCCGAGGGTGCCTTCGGCCGCGGCCATGGCTTCGATGCTTGCGACCGGGTCTTCCACCAGTTGCTTGATGGAGATGGAGCTGTCGGCGATGCGGTTGACGAACGAGGTGTTGGCGCCGTTTTCCAGCAGGCGACGCACCAGGTAGGCCAGCAGCGTTTCATGGGTGCCCACCGGGGCGTAGATGCGGCAGGGGCGGTTCAGCTTGCCGTCGGCGATCTTGCCCACCACTTGCTCGTACAGCGGTTCGCCCATGCCGTGCAGGCACTGGAACTCGTACTGGCCCGGGTAATAGTTCTGCCCGGCGATGTGGTAGATGGCCGAGAGGGTGTGGGCGTTGTGGGTGGCGAACTGCGGGTAGATGGCGTCCGGCACGGCCAGCAGCTTGCGGGCGCAGGCCACGTAGGACACGTCGGTGTAGACCTTGCGGGTGTAGACCGGGAAGCCTTCCAGGCCGTCGACCTGGGCGCGCTTGATCTCGCTGTCCCAGTAGGCGCCCTTGACCAGGCGGATCATCAGGCGGTGACGGCTGCGGCGGGCCAGGTCGATGACGTAGTCGATCACGTACGGGCAGCGCTTCTGGTACGCCTGGATGACGAAACCGATGCCGTTCCAGCCCTTCAGGCCCGGCTCGAAGCACATGCGCTCCAGCAGGTCGAGGGAGATTTCCAGGCGGTCGGCTTCCTCGGCGTCGATGTTCAGGCCGATGTCGTACTGCTTGGCCAGCAGGGTCAGGGCCAGCACGCGCGGGTACAGCTCGTCCATCACGCGCTCGTACTGGGCGCGGCTGTAACGCGGGTGCAGGGCGGAGAGCTTGATGGAGATGCCCGGGCCTTCGTAGATGCCGCGACCGTGGGAGGCCTTGCCGATGGAGTGGATGGCCTGCTCGTAGGAGGCGTAGTAGCGCTGGGCGTCCTCTTCGGTCAGCGCGGCTTCGCCGAGCATGTCGTAGGAGTAGCGGAAGCCCTTGGATTCGAACTTGTTGGCGTTGGCCAGGGCCTCGGCGATGGTTTCGCCGGTGACGAACTGCTCGCCCATCAGGCGCATGGCCATGTCCACGCCCTTGCGGATCAGCGGTTCGCCGCTCTTGCCGATGATGCGGTTCAGCGAGCTGGAGAGGCCGGCCTCGTTGTGGGTGGACACCAGCTTGCCGGTGATCAGCAGGCCCCAGGAGGCGGCGTTGACGAACATCGACGGGCTCTGGCCCAGGTGCTGCTGCCAGTTGCCGTTGCTGATCTTGTCGCGGATCAGGGCGTCACGGGTGCCCTTGTCCGGGATGCGCAGCAGGGCTTCCGCCAGGCACATCAGCGCCACGCCTTCCTGGGAGGACAGGGAGAACTCCTGCAGCAGGCCCTGCACCAGGCCGGCACGGCCGCCGGCGCTCTTCTGGTTGCGCAGTTTCTCGGCGATGCCGTAGGCGAGCTTGTAGGTGGCTTCGGCCATCTCGGCGGGCAGGCGGGCCTGCTCCAGCAGCATGGGCACCACTTCTTCCTCGGGGCGGCGGTAGGCGGCGGTGATCGCGGCGCGCAGGACCGACTGCGGGAGGATGCTCTCGGCGAATTCGAGGAAGGGCTGGTAGACCGGGTCGAGGAGGGCCTCCACCGCTTCACTGTCGCCCTCGGCCAGGCGCGCGGCGATGCTTTGCAGCTCCGGCAGGGTGGTGCCGCTCTCGAGGGTCTCGAGGTAGCTGTAGATCGCTTGCTTGATCAGCCAGTGGGGCGTGCGGTCGATGCGGCGGGCGGCTTCCTTGAGACGCTCGCGGGTCGCCTCATCGAGTTTCACGCCAAGGGTAGTGGTGGTGGCCATTTCTTGTCCTCGTCAGCTGCCGTGGTCGGCACGGCGGATTGCGGCGCCAAGAGTAGCTGTGCCGAAGTCGGGGTGCAACCAGGTGCAACCTTGATATTTCGCTGTCTCCAGCAAGCCTGGGAAACCCCGCACCGCCTCGGTGCGCGCGGGGTTGCGCGCTGCCTTGGGAGGTGCAACCGGTCGTCGGGAAAACGCGGCGAGGGGCGCGTTTCCATACTAGTCCGAGTTGGTTGCACCTGCCTGCGGTCGGCGCCGTTTCTGGCGCAGGGGCTCCAGCAGCGGCTTGAGGCCGTTGTGGTCGATCTCCTGCATCAGGGCCAGCAGGCGGCCGATCTCGCCCTTGGGGAAGCCCTCGCGGGCGAACCAGTTGAGGTAGTGGCCGGGCAGGTCGGCGATCAGGCGGCCCTTGTACTTGCCGTAGGGCATCTCGCGGGTCACCAGCAGCAGGAGGTCTTCGGGGTTCATCGGGCCGGGCGGGGTCGGGGAGGGGCGGCTAGGATAACCCCAGACCGGTCGCGCTGAGTTGAGGTCGGTCGCTCAAGCCGCTATTTTCTGAGCCGCCTCATCATTAGTCTGCTAAACATATCGGCCGCAGACTGCCCGGAACCCCGCATGAGCCCCAGTACCCCATCGCTGCGCCGCGAGGAGCCCTTGAAGGGCATCCTGCTGATCTGCGTGGCGATCTTCCTGTTCTCCAGCCACGACGCCATCTCCAAATACCTGTCGGCCTTCTACCCGATCATCATGGTGGTGTGGGTGCGCTACCTGGTGCACACGCTGCTGTTGGCCGGCTACCTGCTGCCGCAGCAGGGCTTGCGGGTGCTGCGGGCGAAGCGCCCCGGGCTGCAGGTGGCGCGGGCGTTGTGCCTGATCGGGGTGAGCCTGCTGTTCACCACCGGGCTGCGCTACATCCCCCTGGCGGAGGCGACCTCGGTGATCTTCCTGGCGCCGCTGCTGGTCACGGCGTTGTCGGTGCCGCTGCTGAAGGAGCGCGTCACCCGCGGGCAATGGGTGGCGGTCCTGCTGGGGCTGGGTGGGGTGCTGCTGATCGTGCGGCCCGGGGGCGCGCTGTTCACCCCGGCGGTGCTCCTGCCGGTTTCGGCTGCGGTGTGCTTCGCCTTCTACCAGTTGCTGACGCGCATCCTCTCGCGCTACGACAGCCCGGCCACCACCAACTTCATCACCGGCCTCACCAACACCCTGATCATGAGCACCCTGGTGCCGTTCTTCTGGAGCCTGCCCACCACCACTGGCCACGGCCTGCTGATGCTGGCCCTGGGCGCCTGTGGCATGGGCGGGCACATGCTGCTGACCCAGGCGTTCCGGTATGCCTCGCCGGCCTTGCTGGCACCGTTCAGCTACGGGCAGATCGTCTTCGCCGGGTTGCTCGGCTACCTGCTCTTCGACCACGCGCCGGATGCCATCGGCGTGGTTGGCATCGCCATCATCGTCGGCAGCGGCCTGTTCACGGCGTACGCCCAGCGGCGCTGAGCTCGTCGGCGGTGCGTGCCAGGGAGCGGCAGGCCTGGGCGTTCTCCACGTAGTCCTTCAGCCAGCGCAGCACCTCCACCGGCTCCCAGCGGGTCGGGTCGAACAGTACATACACCAGCCCCTGGTAGCCCACCACGTCCAGCGGCCGGTGGTAGCCCGCCCGCTGGAACAGCGCCTCGATCTCCGCCAGGCAGGTGTTGAAGTGCACGCGGGTGAAAGGCGTCTTGCCGTCGGTCACCAGCCCCTCCAGCAGCAGCTCGTCCACCGCCTCGCGTACTTCGGATACCGCCATGCGGTTGACCGTGTACTTCAACTGCATCACGTCGACCATCCCTGTTCTCCTCATCAGTGCAGGCACCGCGCCCCGTGGCGGCTTCCAGCCGGCCGGCGTGGTGCAGGGTTGTCCGGACCGCCGGCAACGCGCAGCGGCAGCGGGTGTTTCCGGGAACGGATCATCCCAGGGATTTGTGACAGCGGTTTTGGCAAGGGCATGGGGGCTGAAGGCATCATCGGACGATTCTCATTGAATACTGTATGAATATACATATACTCGGTGAACTCATCCCCTGGCAACAAAACTCCGATGAAGAACCGCTGTCAGTGAGTGCCTCTCCACGCTGTACGGGAATCCCCTGATCCATGATCCGTTTCGTCCTGCTGCTCTCCCTCCTGCTGGCCGGTACCGCCCAGGCCACCGCGCCGCGCACCTTCCAGGAAGCCAAGAAAGCCGCCTGGAAGCTCTACGCTTCCCACCCCGTCGAGTTCTATTGCGGCTGCCGCTACAGCGGCAACAAGGTGGACCTCAAGAGCTGTGGCTACGTCCCGCGGACCAATGCCAAGCGCGCCAGCCGTATCGAGTGGGAGCACATCGTCCCGGCCTGGGTCATCGGCCACCAGCGCAAGTGCTGGCAGAACGGCGGCCGCGAGAACTGTGCCCGACACGACGACGCCTACCGCCGGGCCGAAGCCGACCTGCACAACCTGGTGCCGAGCATCGGCGAGGTGAACGGCGACCGCAGCAACTACGGTTTCGGCTGGCTGCCCCAGGCGCCCAGCCAGTACGGCGCCTGCCCGATGGTGGTGGACTTCAAGGCGCGCAAGGCCATGCCGCGCCAGCAGATCCGCGGGATGATCGCGCGCACCTACTTCTACATGAGCGAACGCTACGGCCTGCGCCTGTCCAAACAGGACCGCCAGCTCTACACCGCCTGGAACAAGCAGTACCCGGTGGAAGCCTGGGAGCGGAACCGCAACCAGCGCGTGGCCTGCGTGATGGGGCACGGCAACCATTTCGTGGGGGCGGTTAATTTGAAGGCGTGCAAGTGAGGGCGCGCTGGTCTTTGTCAGCGAGCCACCCTTGAAGGGTTGGGCGGCTCGCTGGTAGCGCCCGGGCAAGAAGATTTTGTAGGACAAGGCATTTTTGCGAATGATAAAGCTTGTCATTTGTGATAGCGTGCGGCGCATTCCTACAAATACCTTCACCTCGTCTTGCAAGGAACCGCTTTTCGATGCGCCGTACCCTTCTGTCCCTCTGCCTGCTCCAGGCTGCCGCCCCCGCTTTCAGTGCCGAACCGCCACTCTCCGCCGAAGACACCGGTTCGCTGGAGCTCAATGCCCTGAACATCGATGCCCAGGCTGAAGCATGGGAGCGCGCGGATGGGCCGGTGAAGGGCTACAAGGCGACCCGGTCAGCCAGCGCCACGCGCACCGACACGGCCCTGCACGAAACCCCGCAGTCGGTGACCGTGGTCCCCCGCGACGTGGTCGAGGACACCGGGGCAACGCGCCTGCAGGAGGCGCTGGACTACGCCGGTGGCGTCGGTCGCGCCAATAACTTCGGGGGCCAGGGGCTGACCACCTTTACCGTGCGCGGCTTCACCACCGGCGAGTTCTATCGCAATGGCTTCCCCATCAACCGGGGTTATCCCAATGCGCCGGACGCCAACACCATCGAGCGCCTTGAAGTCCTGCGCGGGCCGGCGTCCAGCCTCTATGGCCGTGGCGATCCGGGCGGCACCTTCAACGTGGTGACCAAGCAGCCCCAGGCCGAGCGCAAGACCACGCTCGGCGCGCAGGTTACCGACCAGGGCCTGTACCGCAGCACCCTGGACACCACTGGCGCATTCGACGAGGAAGGCCGCGTGACCTACCGCCTGAACCTGCTGGGGGAGGGGGGCGACAGCTTCCGCGACAACGTCGAGAGCGAGCGCTACGACGTGGCGCCGGTGATCAGCTGGCAGGCCACCGACGACACGCGCATCACCCTCGAAGCCGACCTGATGCGCAACAACCATCCCCTCGACCGGGGCCTGACCCGCTACCCCAACCAGGCCGGTAACCCCTCTCGCGACATCAATGCCTGGGGCTCGCGTAGCGACAATCGGTTGCACAACGACAACGACATGCTGCAACTGCGCTTCGAGCATGCCCTCAACGCCGACTGGACCCTCGCTGGTGGCGTGCAGGACCTCAACGGCACCCTGCAGGGCAACGCCATCGAAGCCAACGGGCTGCAGGCTGACAGGCGCACCCTGGGGCGCAACTTCAACTACCGCAAGCTGGACTGGAGCGACCGCGACTACCAGCTCAACCTCACTGGCCACTTCGACACCTTCGGCCTGGCCCACACCCTGCTGACTGGCGTGGAATACGAGGACTACCACTACAGGTCCATCATCCGTCGCTCCGGCGGTTCGACCGGCGACTACACCGTGGACATCTTCAACCCCGCCACCGGCCAGGCACGTCCGGCACTGACCCGTGTGACCACCCACGACAAGGAAAACCTCAACACCTGGGCGGCGTTCGTCCAGGATCAGGTCGCGCTCACCGAACGCTTCAAGGTGCTGGCGGGCGTACGTGTGGAGCGCTACGAGCACGATTACGACAACCGTCTGCCCGGCAGCCGCGACTGGAGCACGGCGGACACCGCCACCACCCCGCGCCTGGGGGTGATCTACGACCTCACCGATAGCCTGGCGCTGTATGCCAATGCGTCGAAATCCTTCAAGCCCAACACTGGTGCGAGCCGCCAGGGCGATGGCTTCAATCCTGAGGAAGGCAAGGCCTACGAGGTGGGCCTGAAGTGGGAGTCGCCGGACCAGCAGCTCAGCGTCGACGCGGCCGTCTACCACATCGTCAAGCAGAACGTGCTCACCCTCGACCCCCTGGATTCCGCCTTCAGTGTTGCCGCCGGCGAAGTACGCAGCCGTGGCTTCGACCTCAACATCGCCGGCAACCTCACCCCTGAGTGGCGCATGACCGGCGGCTACGCCTTTGTCGATGCCGAGGTGACCCGCGACAACAGCCTGAAGAAAGGTACCCGCCTGGCCAATATCCCGCGCAACAGCTTCAGCCTGCTCAACGTCTACGAGTTCCAGGACGGCGCCGCCAAGGGCCTGGGCCTGGGCGCCGGCGTGCGCTACGTGGACGACCGCGCCGGACAGACCTCCGCCAGCACCTATGCGATGAAGGGCTATACCGTCGTCGACCTGCTCAGCTTCTACCAACTGACGCCGCAGGTACGTCTGAACCTGGACGTGAAGAACCTGCTCAACGAGGAGTACGAGGAGGGCGCCTTCAACCTCTATGCCTATCCCGGCGCGCCGCGCACCGTACAGGCCGGCATCGCCTACACCTTCTAGCCGCTGTTGCACGCCAGCCGTGCGGAGATGTGGCGGTGCGCGCCGTCAGTCCTCGTAGCGGCTGGTCGGGTCGCGATCCCGGGAGTAGTGCCTGGCCAGTGGGAAGGCCGGCAGCCAGGACTCGCGTCGGATCACCCAGCTCTCGTAGGTCGGCACCAACTGGTCGGGCGCGTCCAACGCCCCCAGGTTGACCTCCACCTCATCGCCCGAACGGTTGAACACCGATGACCCGCACCGGGGGCAGAAATGCCGGCCTGCGTAGGCGTGGGCGGTCCCTTCGAGGGTCACCGCCGCCTCGGGGAAGATCGCCGAGGCATGGAACAGCGCCCCGTGATGCTTGCGGCAGTCCAGGCAGTGGCACAGCCCGACCCGGTACGGCCGACCCTCCGCCACCAGGCGCAGGTCGCCACACAGGCAGCCTCCGGTGAATCGTTCCATCTCCTACCCTCCTGTTTCATCAGTCCACCTGGGTTCGACCCGTCCTTGTCCCCGGCAGGTTACATCCCGTCGGGTGTATGGCCTTTCCCACCTCGATCTGTGCCTATGCCATGGCACGCGATGCCCCTAGGATCGGCGCTCAACCAGGGAGGATAGGGCGATGGAAGAGGGTATCGAGGCAAGCGATTTCGGTGGGCTGCAGGTACGGCAGCTGGTACCGGACGACCTGGAACTGATCTGCAGGCACCGCGAGGCGATGTTCCTCGAAGCCGGAGGTGATCCGGCTTCGCTACGGGTGATGACCGAGCACTTCCGCCCCTGGCTGCGGGTGCGCCTGGACGACGGCCGCTATTACGGCTTCATGGTGATGGACGAGGGCAGTCCGGCGGCCGGCATCGGCCTGATGAGCATCGACTGGCCACCGCACCCGGCCCACCCGACCCAGGACCAGCGCGGCTACGTGCTCAACGTTTACGTCGAGCCGGCCTACCGGCGTCGGGGGCTGGCGACGGCACTGATGAAGCTGGCGGAAGCCGAGTTCGCCCGGTGTGGCCTGGGCTTCGCCGTGCTGCACGCCACCGAGGTCGGCCGCCCGGTGTACCAGGCCCTCGGCTGGGCAGCCACCCGCGAGATGACCAAGACCCTCGGCTGAGGCACCGCCGCACCCTGTGGTTTCCGGCGCGGTCATCGCGCTGTCCTGCCAAGCCCCCTCGCTGTCCGCCAATGCCCTCAGCGCCCGGAGGCACCTGGCGTAACGTGGCGCGCTACCCACCACAACAAGCGCCGTGCCGCCTGGCACGGTAGAAGAGGGGAGTGCGATGCCGAAACCCGCGAACCTGCTGATTCCCGCCCTGCTGGCCCTGGCCGGGCTGCTCGGCGGCTGTGGCGAGGAGGCCAAGCCGGCCGCGCCGCAGAATGCCGCCACCCTGGCACCGGCCGACCCGGCCCTGGCCAAGGTCTACGACACCAGCTGCAAGCTGTGCCACGCCAACCCCGCCTCCGGGGCGCCGCAGAGCGGTGACGCCGCCGCCTGGGCGCCGCGTGTCGCCCAGGGCACCGACAGCCTGCTGGACCACAGCATCAACGGCTTCAAGGGCATGCCGCCGATGGGCATGTGCATGCAGTGCTCGGAAGAACAGTTCCTCGCGCTGATTTCCTTCATGTCCGGTCAGCACCTCGAATAAGGCGTCCTCCATGGCTATGAACCTCACCCGACGCCAGCTGCTGCAGCGGGCCGGCGTCGCCGGCGCCTTCACCGCGCTGGCCTGCACCCCGGCGCTGGCGGAACTGGCCCGTGCGCCCCGGCTGATCCCCTGGCGCAACTGGTCCGGCGGGCAGAGCTGCCTGCCCCTGGCACGCCTCGCCCCGCAGAGCCTGGACGAGCTGGTCCAGGTCATCCGCCAGGCCGAAGGCAAGGTCCGCCCGGTGGGCTCGGCCCACTCCTTCAGCGCCCTGGTGCCCACCGACGGTACCCTGGTGTCGCTGGCCTACTTCAACGGTCTGCTCGCCCACGATCCGGCCACCCTGCAGGCTGAGTTCGCCGCCGGCACGCCGATGTCCCTGATGGGGCCGGCGCTGCAGGCGGTTGGGCAGGCGCTGCCGAACATGGCCGACATCGACTACCAGACCCTGGCCGGGGCGATCGCCACCTCGACCCACGGCACCGGCGTCGGCTTCGGCTCCTACTCCTCACAGGTCACCGGCCTGCAACTGGTGACCGCCAGCGGCGAGGTGCTGGATTGCGACGCCCAGCACCACCCCGAGGTGTTCAACGCCGCGCGGGTGTCCTTGGGTGCCCTGGGCGTGGCGACGCGGGTGCGCCTGCAGAACCGCGAGGCCTATCGCCTGCGCGAGAAGCAGTGGATCGCCAGTACCGAGGAGCTGCTGGAGGACGTGGGCAACCTCACCCGTGACAACCAGCACTGGGAGATGCTGGTGATCACCCATTCCGACTACGCGCTGTCCGTTGCCCTCAACGAGACCACCGACCCGGCGACGCCGCCGCTGGACCCGGAGGAGGAGGGCGGCAACGGCTTCGTGAAGATCATCGAGAACCTCGACAAGTACGGCAGCGACTTCCCCGCCGCCCGCCGCGCGCTGCTCAACAGCCTGCGCCACATCGCCAGCTTCGACGACCGGGTCGGCGACTCCTACGAGATCTACGCCAACGTGCGCAACGTGCGCTTCAACGAGATGGAGTACTCGGTGCCCGCCGAGCATGGCCCGGCCTGCCTGCGGGAGATACTCGCGCTGATCCGCGACAAGGACCTGCGCACCTGGTTCCCCATCGAGTACCGCTACGTGAAGGCCGACGACATCCCCCTGAGCATGTTCGAGGGCCGCGACAGCTGCTCCATCTCCGTGCACCAGCACTACAGCATGGACCACCACAACTTCTTCGCCGCCGTCGAACCGATCTTCTGGAAGTACGCCGGCCGGCCGCACTGGGGCAAGCTGCACACGCTCAACGCGCGCACCCTGCAGGCGCTCTACCCGCGCTGGAAGGAATTCACCGAGGTGCGCCAGGCGCTGGACCCGAGCGGCAAGTTCCTCAATGCGCACCTGTCCTCGATCCTCGGCGTGGCCGGATAACAAGGAGAAGCCATGAACCGTCGCAAATTCCTCGTCGGCACGGCCGGTGCCGGCGTACTGCTCGCCGGTGTCGGCGCCTGGCTGCGGCCGGCCGACAAGGGCGCCCCGTACAGCGATTACTTCGCCCGCCTGAACCGCGAGCTGAAGGCCCAGGGGCCGATGCACCCGGTGATGCTGATCGACCTCGACCGGCTGGACCACAACATCGACGTGGTGATGCAGTCGGTGCGCCGTGCCGGCAAGTCGCTTCGCCTGGTGGAGAAGTCCCTGCCGTCGCCGCAACTACTGGACTACATCGCCAAGCGTGCCGGCACCCAGCGGCTGATGTCGTTCCACCAGCCCTTCCTCAACCACGACGCCGAGCGCTTCCCCGAGTCGGACATTCTGCTCGGCAAGCCCCTGCCGGTGCGTGCGGCGCAGCTGTTCTACGAGGCCCATCGCGGTCCGTTCGACCCGGCCCGGCAGCTGCAGTGGCTGCTCGACACCCCCGAGCGACTGGCGCAGTACCTGGCGCTGGCCAAGGCCCTGAACATCCGCATGCGCATCAACATCGAACTGGACGTGGGGCTGCACCGGGGCGGCGTGCAGGACACGGCCGGCCTCGGGCGGATGCTCAAGCTGATCGGCGCCAACCCGCAGCACCTGGAGTTCGCCGGCTTCATGGGCTACGACCCCTTCGTCGGCATGGGCGTGCCCGGCATCCTCGGCTCGCCCGAAGCGCTCTTCGCCAAGGTGATGACGCTGTACGACGGCTTCGTCGACTACGCCCGCACCCGGCACCCAACGCTGTGGCGCCCGGACCTGACCCTGAACACCGCCGGCAGCCCCAGCTACCGCATGCACGAGCGCGAGCGCACCAGCAGCGAGGTCTCGGTGGGCTCGGCGCTGCTCAAGCCCACCCACTACGACCTGCCCTCCCTGGAGGAGCACCAGCCGGCGGCCTACATCGCCACCCCGGTGCTCAAGAGCACCGGCGCGGTGCGCATCCCGGCGCTGGACGGCAAGTCGGCGCTGTTCTCCTGGTGGGACCCGAACCAGCGCGAGACCTTCTTCATCTACGGCGGCAACTGGATGGCCGAGCCGGAGTCGCCCAAGGGCCTGCAGTTCAACGGCCTCTACGGGCGCAGCTCCAACCAGGAAATGATCAACGGCTCCCACGCCGTCGGCTTGGGCGTGGATGACCAGGTGTTCCTGCGGCCGACCCAGTCCGAATCCATCCTCCTGCAGTTCGGCGACCTGCTGGCGGTGCGTGACGGGCGCATCGTCGAGCAGTGGCCGGTGTACAGCTGAGCGCGGGGTCAGCTACTCCAGCGTGAAGCGCTTCGCGAGCAGCGCTCGCTCCTGCGGTCGATGCCAACTGACTGAGAGAACCCCAGGCCCTTGCCTGGGGTTCTGCGTTCCGGGAAGGTCCAGAGGCCGAAAGGTTCAGAGGCTGAACGGCAGGTTCAGCTTGGCCCAGAGCATCTCGCCTTCCGGGCGGTTCTCCACGGCGAACTCCTTGGCCCAGCGCATCTCAACGCTGGCGTACTTGAGGAAGGTCAGGTGCACCGCTGGGCCGATGGCGAAGACCTGCCCGCGCACGCCGTCGTCCACGTCCTCGCCCATGAAGGTCACCGTGCGGCCGAACTGCTTGTCGTCGGTGGTCTGCTTCACGTAGTAGCCGTTCAGGCCCAGGCGCAGGTTGTCGGTCACCCGGTAGCTGGTGGAGTAGTCGAAGTGGAACAGCTGGCCGGACTGGTAGTCGGTGTCCGGGTTCTCCTTGTTGAAGCTGTAGGTGGCCTTGACCGACAGCTCGGTGCGCTCGCTGGGCTGCCAGGTGGCCGAGAGCAGCGGCTTGTAGGTGACGAAGTTGTTGCCGGTGTTGGCCGGCCGCGCGGCGTCGTAGCTGCCGGTGGGCAGGGTGATCTCCAGGGCCGCGCCCAGGGTCAGGTCCTTGCCCATGTCCCAGAGGATCAGTGGCGCGATGGTGGTGTCGCCCTGGGCTTCGCGGCGGCTCTCTTGGCCGAACAGCGCCACCTGCTGGCGCATGTAGGGTTGTGCCACGTAGCCACCGACCCGGCCGCCCAGCAGCCGCAGCGGGCTGAGGTAGTCCAGTCGCGGGATGATCGCATCGGAGGTGATCTTCACCTCCGGCACCTTGCCGCCCAGGGAGCTGATGTCCAGCTTCTTCGACTCGTAGTGGTTGTAGTAGAGGTTGAAGGCGAACATGTGGTCCGGAAGGCTGTTCACGTCCAGCGGCAGGACGAAGAAACCATCGGTGCCGGGGCCGATGTTGTCGACACCGTTCTCGGTGGCCTGGGCGGCCAGTGGCAGGGCGATGGCGAGGGCGGCTGCAGGGGGAAGCAGCCAAGTGGCACGGTTCGGATTCATGGGGGTGCTCATTGTTATTGTGTGTGGACGCCGCCGGAGGGCCCCTCGGGCGGCGCCATAGGAATAAGCGCTGGCGGCTTGGCGGAGCAGGGCATTGCCGGACAGGCAGGGGGCATTGAAGGCCAGGCTGCAATACGCTGTTACAACCCCTCTTGGGTCGATCCCGAACGCGTTATGATGGCCACCCTGCGCGCCTGGCCCCACAACAAGAACCCTCAGGCGCCGGCTTCGGATGTGCCTGCCCATGACCCTCACGCCCCTCGACGCCCAGTACGACCTGGCCCAGGTTTCACCCTTCCTGCTGCAGACCCTGGCAGAGGTGGTGAGCGACCGGGGCATCAGCAGCGAACGCCTGTGCCGTGGCCTGGGCTTCACCCCCGATGACCTCCAGGACCCAGCCCAGCGCATCTCCTACCGCCAGGCGGCGACCCTGATCCAGCGCGCCCTCGCGGCCTTCCCGGAAGGGGGGCTGGGGCTGTGGGTGGGGCACCGCAATGTGCTCGGTACTCTCGGCCTGCTCGGCCACGTGCTGTCGCTGTGCAAGACCCTGCGCGACGCCTTCGAGGTGGGCCTGCGCTTCCAGCACACCGCCGGCAGCATGGCCGTCTACAGCCTGCACGAGGGGGCCGCCGAGAGCTTCGTGGAGGTGGCATGCCAACTGCCCTTTGCCGATGTGCAGGTGTTCGCGGTGGAAGAGTTCTTCGCCAGCCTGATGGTCTACAACCGCGCCCTGGCCAGCGCCGAATTCCAGCCCCTGCGCTTCGAGTTCACCCATGGCGCGCCGCCCTACGTCGAGCAGTACCAGCGCCTGCTGGGGCCGAACCTGCACTTCGGTTGCCTGCACAACCGCATGGTGTTCGCCAGCCACTGGCTGGATAGGACGCTGCCCGGCCACCAGCCGGTGGCCCTGCGCCAGGCCCTGCAATTGCTGGAGCTGGAAAGCGCCCAGGTGCAGCAGAAGGCCAGCCTCCTGCAGACCGTGGAGCGTGCCATCGCCCGCGACCTGCCCCAGGGCAGCCCCATCGACGCCGTGGCCCACGGGCTGAACATGAGCAGCCGGACCCTGCGCCGGCGCCTGAGCGAGCACGGCATCACCTTCGAAACCCTGCTGGAGCAGGTGCGCCGGGCGCGGGCCATGAGCCTGTTGAGCAACCCGGATATGCCCATCGAGCGCATCGCCGAAGCGCTCGGCTACAGCGACGTGCGCGGCTTTCGCCGGGCCTTCAAGCGCTGGACCGGGCAGAGCCCCTCGGCCAGCCGTGACGAGGCGATGGCCGCCGGTTGAGGCCGGACACAGATGGCCGGGCGGATCCACCACCCGACCGAAGTGCGATTCAGTACTGGCAGAAGCGGATGCGATTGCCGAACGGGTCGTGGACCTGCATCTCCTGCCCCCAGTCCTGCTCGACGATGTTTGGCCGGCCGTAGCTGTAGTGCTTGCCGATCAGTTCGTCATGCAGGGCAGCGATGTTGCGCATGGGCACGAAGATCGTGGCGCCTGGGCTGGCGTCGCCATGGTGTTCGGACAGGTGCAGCTTGAGCCCGGCGCGGTCCAGACCCAGGTACAGCGGTAGATTCGCCTCGAAGCGATGCTCGAATTCGACCGAGAAGCCGAGGAAGTCGCAGTAGAACTCGCGCGCCTTGCCTTCATCGAACATCCGCAGGATGGGAATGCTGCGCTCGAACACGATGCCCTGGGTGTCGTCTCGAAGCTGGGCCGAGGCGGTGTTCCAGTCGCGATAGCCGAGCTGTTGGGCGACCAGTTCGAGGGCGGCGGAGTGGCTGATGTCGTGACTGCTTGTGGCTAGCAGGGCCCGCAGCCGCTTGGCCATGACTTTGGCGTTTTGGATGGTTTGCATGTTGCCTCCAGATGTCGAAGCTCATGGGGCTCGCGTTGCCGGTCTTCGACATTCAAGAGGGTGCTGAACGGGAGACGGTGGAGCGATGCATTCACCATTCCCGAAGGATGCGAGCGGCAGGCAGCATCAGCCTCGGCGGATCGTAGTCGAGGCGATTCGTTGAGGGAAGGTCCGCCGAGCCAGGTGGACTTGCCGCCCGCCCAGGGCATCAACAGCTGGTAGTAACGAGGTTGCCAACGCCATCGGTCTTCGCCTGGCGCCGTAAGGCGAGTAGCGCCAAGGATGCTACCCAGGTAACCGAGACTCCGTAGTTGAGCCGCTGGTAGAGGCCGAACAGCTGGCCATCGGCGAGGGCCCTGCCCATCAGCACTACCGTCACCAGGGCCAGCACCACGCAGAGCGCTGAAAATACCCCGAAGCCGGGGGCATCGAGTAGACGTCTGCCGAGGAACACCCACAGGGCGCTGGCCAGGGTCAGCGAGGCGAACATCAACAGCCCCGCCAGGTTGTGCACCTGCTGCGATACGGACGGCTGCGTCGGCGCGCAACCCTGGTCGCAGGCAAAGTAACCCGTGGCGAAACTGGCCAGACCGTGGAGGAGGATCAGGGAGGCACTCACCAGCGCGAGACGCGATGCCTGAAAGCGCCTCGCCACACCCACCGCGAAGAGCACGAACAGCACCCCCAACGGAAGGTTGTTCACCCAGGCGGAGAAGCCTTGTGTTCGGGCGCCTGTGGCCCCCAACTGGCTCATCGCCTGGTCGAGATGGCTATAGCCCGGATAGGCGAGCGCGGTCAGTGCGACACCCGCGAACAGCCAGAACGGAATCAGCACGCCCAGCCCCAGCAGGGCCCGGTCAATCGTCTTCACGGCAGCACTCCCAATCATCATGGATTGCGTTCCGGCTCTTGCGGAATCGCGGCCCCATGCTAGGGGCCCCCCATGCAATGGGTTACCGTTTTTTTTGCAAGGCAGCTTGCGCATGCGTCATCCTGTCGCCCCATCGATCCACGGATGGCCACCGATGACCAGACGCCTGCCCAGCACCTCTGCCTTGCTCGCCCTGGAAGCCGCCGCGCGCCACCAGAGCTTCGCCAGGGCCGCACATGAACTCTCATTGAGCGAGGGGGCTAT
This sequence comes from Pseudomonas sp. SLBN-26, assembly GCF_006715895.1. Taxonomy (NCBI): domain Bacteria; kingdom Pseudomonadati; phylum Pseudomonadota; class Gammaproteobacteria; order Pseudomonadales; family Pseudomonadaceae; genus Pseudomonas; species Pseudomonas sp. SLBN-26. The sequence continues at coordinate 2,120,112 of NZ_VFOB01000001.1, read as the reverse complement.
CAGCCGGCAGATCGCCAAGCTGGAGCAGTTCCTCGGGGTGCGCCTGTTCCTCCGTGCGGGCAACCGAGTCGAGCTCTCGAGCGCCGGTGTTCGCTACGCGGCGCAGATGCGCACGGTGTTAGCGGATATGGAGCGGCATACCCGCCAGGCGATGAGTGAGACAACCACTGGCGTTGCCTTGGAGATCGGGGTCATCCCCACCTTGGCCAGCCGCTGGTTGATTCCTCGGCTCGCGCGCTTCCGTCAACGCCATCCCGATATCGAGATCAACCTGCGCGAGCGTACGCAGCCCTTCACTCTGGAGGACAGCGACCTGCATGCGGCGATCAACTACGACCATCCCATCTGGCGCTCCATGCAGGTGCAGCCGTTGTTCGAGGAGCCAATGGTCGCGGTCTGCCACCCGCACTTGGCGGGCGAGGCGCCCGCCCGCATGCCCCTCTTGCACAAGCATGGGAGCCCCAATGGCTGGCCGCGCTATGCCGAGCTGACCGGCATGGCCCTGTCCAGCGCGACTACGGGGCCGGTCTATGACCGCTACGCCTTGCTCATCGAGGCTGCCAAGGTGGGTTTCGGCATGGCGCTGGTGCCGAGACGCTACGTCGAGGGTGACCTGGATGAAGGGAGGCTGAGTGCGCCCTGGCCGACTCTGGCGCAACTCTGCGAGCGTTATGTGCTGGTGACCCGCCCCCTGGCCGAGTCACCGCCTGCACTCGTGACCTTCAGCCGCTGGCTACTCGCCGAGGGCGAAGCCTCATAGCCTGTGCGGTCTCACCCCATCTCCACCCGCCACCAGCTGGGCAGCAGCCGGCGGATCTCGGGTTGGGCGAAGCGTTCGTCCATCAGGTGCACCACGCCCCGGTCACCCTGGGTACGGATCACCCGGCCGGCGGCCTGTACCACTTTCTGCAGGCCCGGGTAGAGGTAGGTGTAGTCGTAGCCAGCCTGGAAGATTGCGCCCATGCGCTGCTTCAACTGCTCGTTCACCGGGTTCACCTGGGGCAGGCCGAGGGTGGCGATGAAGGCACCGATGAGGCGCTCGCCGGGCAGGTCGATGCCTTCGCCGAAGGCCCCGCCGAGCACGGCGAAGCCGATGCCGCGCCCGCCCTCGGTGAAGCGTTCGAGAAAGGCCAGGCGCTCGGCCTCGCCCATGCTCCGCGACTGGCTCCAGGCCGGGATGAAGGGGTGCCGCTCGGTGAACAGCGTGGCCACCTGTTCCAGATACTGGTAGCTGCTGAAGAACGCCAGGTAATGGCCGGGGCGCTGGTAGAACTGGTCGGCCATCAGTTCGACGATGGGCTCCAGGGATTGCGCCCGGTGCTGGTAGCGGGTGGAGAGGTGCTGGGCTACCCGCACCTGCAGCTGCTCGGCGGTGAAGGGGGATTGCACCTCCAGCCACGGCGTGTTGCCCGGCACCCCCAGCAGGTCGCTGTAGTAGCGGCGCGGGTTGAGGGTGGCGGAGAACAGCACGGTGGACCGACTGGCTTCCAGGCGCGGGCCGATGAAGGGGGCCGGCACCAGGTTGCGCAGGCACAGGGTGGACTGGCGGTTGCGGCCGCTGCCGTAGGCGTTCAGGTCGAACAGCGAATGGGTGTCGAAGAGTTCGGCCATGCGGGTGAAGTGCAGGGCGTCGAAGTAGAACGTCATCAGCGCCGGGTCCAGCGGCGCGCCGGGCTGTTCCGCCAGGTGGTCGGTGATGGCGGTGACCGCGTTCTGCAGCGCGCCCAGAAGCTTCTGCGGGGGTTCGTCGTAGGCCTGGTAATCCACCAGCTGGGCCTTGTTCAGCTCGCTCCAGCTGCGCTGCACCCGCTCCAGGGGCTTCCTCAGCGGGCCGGGCACGCTGCGGACCAGGGCCTTCAGCGCGCCCTGGCGCAACTCGGCGCTGTACATGGCGCGGGCGCGCTCCACCAGGTTGTGGGCTTCGTCCACCAGCACGCCCACCTGCCACTGGTTGAGCTGGGCAAGGCCGAAGAGCAGGGCGCCGAGGTCGAGGTAGTAGTTGTAGTCCCCCACCACGACGTCGCTCCAGCGCGCCATCTCCTGGCCCAGGTAATAGGGGCAGACGTTGTGGGCCAGGGCCACCTCGCGCAGGGCGGCGCGGTCCAGCCAGCACCGTTCCGCAGCCGCCTCGCGGGCAGCCGGCAGGCGGTCGTAGAAGCCCCGTGCCAGGGGGCAGGCGTCGCCGTGGCAGGCGCTGCCGGGGTGTTCGCAGGCCTTGTCGCGGGCGGTCAGCTCCAGCACCCGCACGGGCAGCGTGTCCACGCTGTCGCGCAGGGTCGCCAGGCTGTGCAGGGCCAGTTGCCGGCCGGGGGTCTTGGCGGCGAGGAAGAACAGGCGCTCCAGGCGCCCGCCGCCCAGGGCCTTGAGCTGGGGGAACAGGGTGGCCAGGGTCTTGCCGATGCCGGTGGGCGCCTGGGCCATCAGGCAGCAGCCGGTGCTGGCGGCCTTGTAAACCGCCTCGGCCAGTTCCCGCTGGCCGAGGCGGAAGCTGGCATGGGGAAAGCGCAGGACCTGCAGGGCACCGTCACGCCGGGCCTGGTGGGCCAGCTCCTGTTCGGCCCAGGCGAGGAAGGCCTGGCACTGGGTCTCGAAGAAGGCCCGCAGTTCGGCGGCGCTGGCGCGGGTGGTGAAGGTGGTTTCCTTCTGGCTGGCGACATCGAGGTAGACCAGGGCCAGCTCCACCTCGTCCAGTCCGCGTTCGGCGCACAGCAGCCAGCCGTAGACGCGCACCTGGGCCCAGTGCAGGTGACGGTGGTTGTCGGGCTGGCGGGCCAGGTCGCCGCGGTGGGTCTTCACTTCTTCCAGGCGGTTGCCTGCCGGGTCGTAGCCGTCGGCGCGGCCGCGCACCTGCAGCGGGCCGAACGCGCCGGCCAGGGGCACTTCGCGCTGGTAGCCGTTGCCCCGCCGGGCCGCCACCAGGGCGTGGCCGGCGATGCCTTCCTGGGCTGTGGGGGAGGGGGTGAAGCGCAGGTCGAGGTCGCCGCGCTTGGCGGTGAACTCGCACAGGGCCCGCACCGCCACGCGGTAGCTCATGCCGGGAGGGCCTCGGTGTCGGCCCATTGCACGTAGCACACGCTCACCGGCATGCCGTGCTCGGCGCAGAAGTCCAGCCAGCGCAGCTGGTTGTCCTGCAGGCGGTCGCCGGGGCCCTTCACTTCGATCATCTGGTAGCGCCCCTGGCCGGGCCAGAAGCGGATCAGGTCCGGCAACCCGGCACGGTTGGCTTTGATGTTCTGCAGCAGGCGGCGGAACCAGTGCTTCAGGTGGTCGGCCGGCAGGCAATGCAGGGCCTGCTCCAGCAGGGGCTCGTCCAGCATGCCCCAGTAGACGAAGGGCGATTGCAGGCCGTACTTGGTGCGGTAGGTGTGGCGCATGGCGTCGCGCCAGCTGCCGTCGTCCAGCCGGGCCAGGCAGGCGGCGAAGCGCTCGGCGCGCCGGGCATGGAAGTCCGGGGCCAGCAGGTCGGCCGGGCCGGCATGGAAGGGGTGGAAGAAGGCCCCGGGCAGCGGGTGGAAGATGGCCTCCCAGCACAGCAGGCCGAACAGCGAGTTGATCAGCGTGTTCTCGACGTAGTGCACTGGCCCGTCGTCGTCGCTGAGGTGGGCCAGCACGCTGTGCTCCACCGAGACGAACGGCTCGGGGCGCGGCAGGTGCAGGTCCAGCCGCTCCACCGGTGCCGGCTTGCGGGCGCCGGCGCGGGGCAGGCCGAGCTTGCGCTGCAGGCGCGGGAGGATGCGCGCCAGGTGTTGGCGCTCTTCCTCGTCGCCGGGGGCGTCGGCCAGGGCCAGGGCGAGCGTATGGGCCTGCTCGAAGGCTTCCAGGCGCTCCAGTACCCGCAACTGGCGGATGCGTGCGCCGGGCCAGGGGCAGTCGCGGTAGACGGCCAGGGCCAGGTCCAGCTCGCCAAGGCGTTCGCAGTGCTGGCCGAGCTGGAACAGCAGCCGTGCGCGCCGGCCTTGCAGCCAGGGGTTGTCGTTGGCCGGGGGGATGTCCGCCAGCAACATGGCCGGGCAGGCGTCGCCGGCTTCCAGCCGCTCGCGGCACCGGTGCAGGTGCAGGTACAGGTCCACGTCGTCGCGGTGGCGGAAGCCGCGGGCATCGGCTTCCAGCGCCACCTGCTCGTACTGGTGGATGCCCAGGTCGGCGAGCACGAACTCGGACCAGTCCTGGGTCAGGTTGCCGAAGAACATCAGCCGCAGCCGATCGCACAGGGGCATCAGGCGCAGCGCGTAGACGCGGTCGTCCAGCGTCGGGCACCAGGCATCGAAGGGGCGCGGTTCGGAGTACAGGGGCTGCAGCCGCGCCAGTTGCTCGGCCTTGCGTGCGTCACCCCGGCCCAGCTCGGCGCCGAAGCAGGCGGCGATCTCCGGTTTGCGCAGCAGGGCGAACAGCTGCTCCAGGTCCAGCGCGGGCGCTGCATCCACCCAGCCCAGCGCCAGCAGCGGGCGCACCGCTTCGCGGGTGGGGCCGATCTCGGCGTACACCAGCTTGCTCTCGCGGAAGCGCTCGCCCTTGCGCATCACCATGCGCACCAGCAGCGCCTGGGCTTCGCGCGGCAGCCCGGCGAAGGCGGCGAGGAAGGTGCGCTCCTCATCCAGCAGCAGGTCGTCGTAGCGCGAGCCGATCCAGTCGAGCACGGTGTGGAAGTTGTTCAGGTAATAGAACGGGTCGTCGAGGGCGCTGGGCATGGCGGAACAGGGTGGGCGAATGGCTGGCTATTTATACAGCTATCCGCGCTGGCGCCCAACCGGATTTCGATCAATGGGGTGGCCCGTGCCGCCACCCCGCCGTGCCTCAGTAGAAGACCACCGAAGCCAGCCGATCCAGCGAGTCGCCCAGCTTGTAACTGAAGGGGCGGCCAAGGGCGCCGGCCAGGTGCTCGCATTTCACCGCCAGGTCGGTGTGGGAATAGAAATCCACCTTGGCGTTCTCGTGATTGACGGTGCCGACGGGGCCGATGATGAACTCGAACTGCTTCAGGCCGCGTTTGTTGCGGAAGGGGGTCGAGCGGTCGGTAATGGCCGAGGTGACCTGCACCTTCTGCTGGCTCACCAGGGCCTGCAGGTCCGGGTCGGCGAAACGCACCTCCACCGGGATCTCGTCGTAGGAGTAAGCGCTGGCGAGGTCCTTCACCATCAGGGTGCGGTAGGGGCCTTCCTCTTCCGGCACCTTCATGCCGATGAAGGGCAGGGCGGGTTCGAACTGCGCGGTGACGTTGCACATCACCTCGCTCTGCATGTTCAGCGAGCCCTTCAGGGCTGCGTTGACCAGGTCGGTCATGCCGAACGCCACGCTGAGGGACACCGCGTCGAGGGTGAAGTGGGCGTCGTACTCGCGGGGTAGTTCGAGGGCTTTTTCCCGTGCACGGGGGAGGCTCGGGGGTATGTCGTCGGGGTGCAGGGTCAGGTGCATGTCCAGCGGTGCTTGGCGGGCATCGACGATGGCCTTGAGGGCGGCCTGCAGGGCGCTCTTCTGGGCCGGTTCCAGGCCGCCGAAGATCGGTTCGCTGAGCACCAGCTCCGTGCCCAGGCTGTTCTTGATGCGTGGGGTGATGCGGGTCGGGTCGATGCCTTGTGCCTGCATCAGCGCCTCCAGCTGCTCGCGGTAGACCGGCAGGAGTTCGTCACCGAACGGGGCCTTGCGCACCGAGCGCTCGAAGGTGAGGGTGGCGAAATCACTGTCGCAGCCACCCAGCAGGAGCGTGGTGGCGAGCAGGGGCAGGGCGAGTATCCGTGTGGTCATCGTGCGTCCTTGTCTGACGAGGGGCGGCATTGGACCACAAAACGGTTCGGCCCTGCCGCCATCGGGTTCACACCCGACCCGCCCGGCGGATTCAGAGGCCGTACTTCTTGACCTTGTCGAACAGGGTGGTCTTGGCCATGCCGAGGCTGAGGGCGGCCTGGCTGATGTTGCCGGCGTGGCGCTCCAGGGCCTGGCCGATGAGGTTGCGCTCGAAGACTTCCACCGCTTCGGCGAAGGACGGGGCATTGCCGTCGGGCGCCTGGCCGCTCTTCTTCAGCGCCGGCAGGCCGAGGGCGTAGCGCTCGGCGACGTTGCGCAGCTCGCGTACGTTGCCCGGCCAGTCGTGGGCCATGAGGCTGGAGGCGGTGGCGTTGTCCAGGGTGGGCGCGGGGCGGTCGAAGCGCAGGGAGGCGAGCTGCAGGAAGTGCTCGAAGAGCATGAGGATGTCTTCGCGCCGCTCGCGCAGGGGCGGCAGTTCCAGGGTCACCACGTTGAGGCGGTAGTACAGGTCGCTGCGGAAGGTGCCGGCCTTGCCGGCGTCGTCCAGGTCGGTCTTGGTGGCGGCGATCACCCGGCAGTCCACCGGGATCGGCTGGTTCGAGCCGAGGCGCTCCAGGGTCTGCTCCTGCAGCACGCGGAGGAACTTGATCTGCAGGTTGATGGGCATGCTCTCGATCTCGTCGAGGAACAGGGTGCCCTTGTTGGCGTGCTCGATCTTGCCGATGCGGCGCTTGCCGGCGCCGGTGAAGGCGTGGGCCTCGTGGCCGAAGATCTCGCTGTCGAACAGGTTTTCCGGCAGGCCGCCGCAGTTGAGGGCGACGAACTCGTGGTCGCGGCGGCGGCTGTAGTCGTGCAGGCAGCGGGCGACCAGCTCCTTGCCGGTGCCGGTCTCGCCTTCGATCAGTACGTTGGCGGCGGTGTCGGCGACGTTGGCGATCAGCTCGCGCAGGGCCTGGATCGCCGGGGAGCGGCCGATGATGCGCTGCTCCAGGGACTGGCGCCCGGCCAGTTGGCGGCGCAGGGCGCTGACCTCGCGGTCGAGGCTGCGTTTTTCCAGGGCACGGCGGGCGACCTCCACCAGGCGCTCGGGGGAAAAGGGTTTCTCCATGAAGTCGTAGGCGCCGTCGCGCATGGCGTTGACCGCCATGCTGATGTCGCCGTGGCCGGTGATCAGCACCACCGGCAGGCTGCGGTCGCGGGCCTTGAGGCGGCTGAGCAGCTCCAGGCCGTCGATGCCCGGCAGGCGGATGTCGGTGATGACGATGCCGGCGAAGTCGGCGCCGACCTGGGCCAGCGCGTCCTCGGCACTGCCGACGCCGATGCAGGGGATGTCCTCGAGGATCAGCGCCTGCTGGCAGCCCAGCAGCACGTGGGGATCGTCTTCGACGATGAGGACGGTGAGGGGCTCGGTCATGTCGGGGTCCTCGGCGCGGGCTCGCGGTGAGCGGCGTAGGGCAGGAGCAGTTCGAAGGCGGTGCCGCCGGCTTCCGGGTGGCGCACGCCGAGGCTGCCGCCGGCAGCGGTGGCCAGGCTGGCGGAGAGGGTCAGCCCCAGGCCGAGGCCGTGCTCGCCGGGCTTGGTGGTGAAGAAGGGCTCGAACAGGTGCACGCGGGCGTCGGGGGCGATGCCGGGGCCGTTGTCGCGTACTTCCAGGCGGTAGCGGCCCTGTTCGTCGCGGCCTTCCAGCCAGATCTGGCCGTCGTCGTGGCCGGCAAGGGCGTCCAGGGCGTTGGCGATGAGGTTGACCAGGATCTGCTCCAGGCGCGTCTGGTCGATGGCCAGTTCGGCTTCGGCGCAGGTGCGGTGCAGGGTGATGGGGCTCTTCTCCAGTCGGGTGTGGAGGATGAACAGCGCGGCGTCCACGGCCTTGCCGAGGGAGGCCTGGCCATGGTCGTCGGCGCGGCGGGCGAAGGCGCGCAGGCTGGCGGTGATGCGGCCCATGCGGTCCACCAGTTCGTTGATGGCGGTGAGGTTGGTGCTGGCCACGTCGAGGGCGCCCCGGGCGAGGAAGCGCACGGTGTTGCCGGAGAGGGTGCGCAGGGCGGCGAGGGGCTGGTTGAGTTCGTGGGCGATGCTGGTGGACATCTGCCCGATGACCGCCAGCTTGCCGGCCTGCACCAGGCCGTCCTGGGCCTTGCGCAGATTTTCCTCGGTCTGCTTGCGCTCGCGGATCTCGTCCATCAGGCGCTGGTTGCTGGCGATGAGGTCCTGGGTGCGCTCGCCGATCTTGCGTTCCAGTTCGTTGTTGGCGGCCAGCAGGGCTTCGCGGGCGGCGAGGCGGGTGGCGAGGACCTTGCGCCGTTCGTTCCAGGCGATGCCGAGGAAGGCCAGCAGGGCCAGCCCGGCGGCGGCGAGCAGGCCGTGGATCACCGCTTCGCGGCGCAGGTCGGCCAGGGGCGAGAGCAGGGTGAAGTGCCAGCGGGTGTCGTTGAGGAGGCGCGCCTGCGAGAGGTAGGCGACGCTGCCGGTACCTTCGCCGTTGGGGAAGCTGATGATCTCCAGGCCTTCGCCCAGGTCCTGGCGGGCGCTGGGCTGCCATTCGTCGAGGGCCGACCAGTGGTATTGCAGGCTGCGGGCCAGGCGCTCCCGGTCGTCGGCGGACAGCGGGCGGACCGCCTTCATGCGCAGGGCCGGGTCGCTGGAGAGGATGATGATGCCGTTCTCGTCGCTGACGAAGGCGTGCAGGCGGGCCTTTTCCCAGCGCTCCTGCAGGGCCTCCAGCTTCACCTTGACCACGGCGACGCCGATGATCCGCTGCTGGTAGCGCAGGCCGTGGGCCAGGTAGTAGCCGGCTTCGCCGGTGGTGCTGCCGATGCCGTAGAAGCGGCCCGGCAGGCCTTTCATGGCGTCCTGGTAGTAGGCGCGGAAGGCCAGGTCTTCACCGAGGAAGCTGTCGGCATCGCGCCAGTTGCTGGTGGCCAGCACACGGCCTTCGGTGTCGAGCAGGAAGGTGGCGCGGCTGCCGCTGCGGCGGTTGAGCCCTTCGAGGTAGTCGTTGACGAGGTTGCGCCGGTAGGGCGTGGGGTTGAGCAGCAGGTGGCTGACGCTGGACTCCAGCTCCAGCAGGCTGGGCAGGTAGGTGTAGCGGTTGATCTCGCTCTCAACGGCGCGGGCGTGGAGTTCCAGCTGGCGTTCGCCGTTGCTGGCCAGGGCGCGGATGCCGGCCTGTTCGCTGAGGTGATAGACCACCCAGCCGGCGCCCAGCATGGCCAGGAGCAGCAGGAGGGTCAGCGAGAGGTGGCGGAGCAGGCGCGGCTTCACGGTGAGGGCGGGCGGGACGGCACGGAGGCTGGTGGTGGGGCATTGCATCATAGTCATCCGGGCCGTGCCAGCCCGCCGCCCGGTCGGCGGCGGGCCGCCTGGGTCAGTGTTTCACCACCCGGCCGACACCACGGCCGCGAGGGTCGGAAGCGGTTTCCAGGGTGCTGCCATCGACGCGGATGGCCTGGATGTCGCCCATGTTCCAGCCCTGGTCCTCCAGGGTGTAGCCCATGGCCTTGAGCTGCTCGGCCACCGGCCCGGTGAGCGGGGCGTGGGCGTCGTAGTAGATCGTGTCCTTGGGCAGCAGCTGGTGATGCACGCGCTGGGCGGCCACGGCCTTCTCCAGGGGCAGCTTGAAGTCGTAGACGTTGTTCAGCACCTGGAAGATCGAGGTGAAGATGCGCGAGCCGCCGGGGGTGCCGAGCACCAGGCTGACCTTGCCGTCGCGGGTGACGATGCTCGGGCTCATGGAGGAGAGCATGCGCTTGCCGGGTTCGATGGCGTTGGCGTCGCTGCCGACCACGCCAAAGGCGTTGGCCACGCCGGGCTTGGCGCTGAAGTCGTCCATCTCGTCGTTGAGCAGGAAGCCGGCGCCCTTGACCACCACGCCGCTGCCGAAGTCCCAGTTGAGGGTGTAGGTGTTGCTGACGGCGTTGCCCTGGGCATCGACGATGGAGAAGTGGGTGGTCTGGTGCGGTTCCAGGCCGGGGCGGACCTTCTCGGTGGCGGAGATGGCGCCGGGGTTCACCTCGCGGGCGCGCTGGGCGATGTAGGCCGGGTCGGTCAGCTGCTGCACCGGCACCTTGGAGAAGTCCGGGTCGCCCAGGTAGTCGGCGCGGTCGGCGAACACGCGCTTCTCGATCTCGGCGAGCAGGTGGATGTAGCGCGCGGAGTTCAGCTCGACGCCTTTGAAGTCGGCGGCGCGGGCTTCCTTGATGCCGATCAGCTGGGCCAGGGCGATGCCGCCGGAGCTGGGCAGCGGGGCGGTGTAGAGGGTGTTGCCCTGCCAGTCGATGCGCATGGGCTCGCGCCACTTGGCGCGGTAGCCGGCCAGGTCTTCGGCGCTGATCAGGCCGTTGTCCTGTTTCATCTGGGCGACCAGCAGCTGGGCGGTCTTGCCCTTGTAGAACTCGTCCGGGCCGTTGGCGGCGATGCGTTCGAGGGTGCTGGCCAGCTCCGGCTGCTTGAAGGTCTGGCCGGGCTTGAGGGTGCCGAAGTAGTCGTTGAAGTTGGTCTTGCCGTTGAACAGGGCGAGGGCGTCCTCGCGATACTGGTACTGCTGCTGGGCGACCTTGAAGCCGTTGCGGGCGTAGCCGATGGCGGGGGTGATCAGCTCGCTCCAGGGCTTGCTGCCGAAGCGCTGGTGGGCCTCCCACAGGCCCATCACGGTGCCGGGTACGCCGGCGGCACGGGCGCCGACCAGGCTGAGGTTCTCGATCACTTCGCCCTTGTCGTCCAGGTACATGGTCTTGCTGGCGGCCTTGGGGGCGATCTCGCGGTAGTCGAGGAAGTAGGGCTTGCCGTCCATGTACAGCGTCATGAAGCCGCCGCCGCCGATGTTGCCGGCCTCGGGGTAGGTGACGGCGAGGGTGAAGGCGGTGGCGACGGCAGCGTCCACGGCGTTGCCGCCGGCCTTGAGGACGTCGGCGGCGACCTGGGCGCCGTAGCTGTCCGGTGCGGCGACGGCGCCGCCTTCAAGGGGCGCGGCGAGGACGCTGCCGTGGGCGGCGGCCAGGAGCAGGCCGAGGGCGAGGGGGCTGAGGCGCTTCGAGTGCATGACGGGTTCCCTGTTGTTGTTGTGAAGAGGGGAAAGGCCCCCGGCAGGCCGGGGGCGGTGAGGCGTCAGTGTTGCAGGATCTTGGCGAGGAACTGCTGGGCGCGGTCGGAGCGCTGGCTGACGTCGCCGAAGAACTCGTCCTTGGCGCAGTCTTCGACGATCTGCCCGCGGTCCATGAAGATGACCCGGTCGGCGACCTTGCGGGCGAAGCCCATCTCGTGGGTCACGCACATCATGGTCATGCCTTCCTGGGCCAGCTCGACCATCACGTCGAGCACTTCGTTGACCATCTCCGGGTCCAGCGCGGAGGTGGGTTCGTCGAACAGCATCACCACCGGGTCCATGGCCAGGGCGCGGGCGATGGCGACGCGCTGCTGCTGGCCGCCGGAGAGCTGGCCGGGGTGCTTGTGGGCGTGGGCCTTGAGGCCGACGCGGTCGAGCAGCTTGAGGCCCTTGTCCAGCGCTTCGGCCTTGCCCCGGCCGAGGACCTTGACCTGGGCGATGGTGAGGTTCTCGGTGATGGACAGGTGCGGGAACAGCTCGAAGTGCTGGAACACCATGCCGACGCGGGAGCGCAGCTTGGGCAGGTCGGTGTTCTTGTCGGCGATGGAGGTGCCGTCGACGATGATGTCGCCCTTCTGGAAGGGTTCCAGGGCGTTGACGCACTTGATCAGGGTGGACTTGCCGGAGCCGGACGGGCCGCAGACCACGACCACTTCGCCCTTCTTCACCTCGGTGCTGCAGTCGGTCAGCACCTGGAAGTCCCCGTACCACTTGTTGACGTTCTTGATGGAAATCATACGGCTAACCTTTTCTGCAGGAGTTTGACCAGCTGGGAGGCGATGAAGCTGATGCTGAAGTAGACCAGGCCGGCGAAGATGAGGAACTCATGGGGCTGGCCGATGATGTCGCCACGGGAACGGGCGGCATTGAGGAAGTCCATCAGGCCGACGGTGTACACCAGCGAGGTGTCCTGGAACAGGATGATGCTCTGCTGCAGCAGCAGCGGGGTCATCTTGCGGAAGGCCTGGGGCAGGATGATCAGCCGCATGCACTGGCCGTAGGTCATGCCCAGGGCCTGTGCCGCGCCCATCTGGCCCTTGGGGATGGCCTGGATGCCGGCACGGACGATCTCGCAGAAGTAGGCGGCCTCGAACATCATGAAGGCCACCAGGCACGAGGTGAACGCGCCGACCGGGGTGTCCTCGCCGGTGATCCAGCGCAGGATGAAGGGCACCGCGAAGTAGAACCAGGTGATCACCAGCAGCAGCGGGATCGAGCGGAAGTAGTTCACGTACAGCCCGGCGATCTTCGACAGCAGCGGGTTGTGGGACAGGCGCATCAGGGCCAGCAGGGTGCCCAGGGCGACGCCGCCCAGCACGCCCAGCACCATCAGCTGCAGGGTCATCAGCAGTCCGTCGGCGAGGCCGGGAAGGGCGGGGATGATCGCGGAGAAATCCATCATTTACCCCCTACGGCGATCAGGCCGGGCACGGCGACCTTCCGCTCCACCAGACGCATGAGCAGCATCAGGCTCATGTTCAGGGTGAAGTAGATGAGGGTGGCCAGGGTGAAGGCTTCGAACAGGTTGGCGGAGAACTCGGCGGTCTGCTTGGTCTGCGCCAGCAGCTCCATCAGGCCGATCAGCGAGGCCACCGAGGAGTTCTTGAAGATGTTGAGGAACTCGCTGGTCAGCGGCGGAATGATGATGCGGAAGGCCTGCGGCAGCAGCACGTAGCGGTAGATGGCCGGCAGGCCGAAGCCCAGGGCACGGGCGGCGCCGAGCTGGCCCTTGGGCAGGGCCTGGATACCGGTGCGCACCTGCTCGCAGACGCGGGCAGCGGTGAACAGGCCGAGGCACACGACCACGCTGAGGTAGGCGGAGGTGGCCGGGTTGAGGTCCTGCTTGAACCAGATTTCCAGCGGTTCGGGCAGAAGGTCCGGTACCAGGAAGTACCAGAGGAACAGCTGCACCAGCAGCGGTACGTTGCGGAAGATCTCCACGTAGGTGGTGGCAATGCCGGACACCAGGCGGTTCGGCACGGTGCGCATCACGCCGAGCAGCGAGCCCAGCAGCAAGGCGACGATCCAGGCCACCAGGGCGATGGCGATGGTCCAGCCCAGGCCGGTGACGAACCAGTCCAGGTAGATTTCATCGCCGATGCCGGTGGACTTGAAGAATACGCCCCAGTCCCAGTTGTAATTCATCAGGGTGGTCCCCTCAGGGTCTTTGTCGGTCTGCGGTTGACGGCAGCGGAAGGGGGCGCCCCCTGCCGCTGGCAGGGGGACGGGACGAAGGCGGCGTGGTACGCCCGTTCGCCCTCACGCCCGGCCTGCCTCCTTGTGGGAGGCGGGCGCAACAGGTCAGATTTCTTCGGCCGACTTGTCGGTGGGGGTGGCGATCAGCTTCTTCAGCTCGTCGCTCATGGGGAAGTTCAGGTTCAGGTTCTTCGGCGGGATGGGCTGGGTGAACCACTTGTCGTAGATGCCGTTGATCTCGCCGGAGGCGAAGACGTCGGCGATGGCCTTGTCGACCACCTTCTTGAAGGCTTCGTCGCCCTTGCGAACCATGCAGCCGTAGATCTCGTAGGACTGCGGCTGGCCGGTGACGACCCAGTCGTCGGGCTTCTTGGCCTTGGCCATCTCACCGTAGAGCAGGGCGTCGTCCATCATGAAGGCGACGGCGCGGCCGGACTCGAGCATCAGGAAGGACTCGCCGTGGTCCTTGGCGGAGATGATGTTCATGCCCATCTGCTTCTCGGCATTCATGGACTTGAGCAGGCGCTCGGAGGTGGTGCCGGCGGTGGTCACCACGTTCTTGCCCTTGAGGTCGGCGAAGTCGTTGATGCCGGCGGTCTTCTTCGACAGCAGGCGGGTGCCGACTTCGAAGATGCCGACGGAGAAGTCGACCTGCTTCTGGCGCTCGAGGTTGTTGGTGGTGGAGCCGCACTCGATGTCCACGGTGCCGTTCTGCACCAGCGGGATGCGGGTCTGGGAGGTGACCAGGTTGTAGCGGACCTTCAGGTCCGGCAGGGCCAGCTCCTTCTTCACGGCTTCGACGACCTTCAGTTGCAGGTCATGGGAGTAGCCGATGGGCTTGCCCGGCTCGGTGCCGAGGTAGGAGAACGGGATGGAGGCGTCACGGTGACCGAGGACGATGGTGCCGCTGTCCTTGATCTTCTTCAGGGTGCCGGTCAGTTCGTCGGCGATGGCGGGAGCGGAAATCAGGGTCGCAGCGATGGCGGCGGCCAGAACCTTGGGAAGGGTACGCATGTGTTTCAGTCCTCGACTTTGTTTGTTCTTATCGGCGCGATGCGGTTTTCGGCGCCGTCGGGGATCTGTAATGGCAGGATGCGTGCCATCTGTATGGTGTCGGGATTTGTTTGTAACTAGTTGAATTTATTGGTTTTTATTTTTATGGGTGGTTGGGCTTGGAAGGGCTTTGTTCGGTGGTTCGGATATTGGAGGGAAAGGCGTTCGGTTATCCGAACGTAGAGGGTGGTGTTTTCAGGGCCACATTTCGAGAACAAGCTGATCATCGAGTTCTGCTGGTGTTTTCTGTTTCGCCCTCCCGGGCGAGTCCCTTTTCCAATCGCTGGATCGCCAGCTCGGTGAAAAGGGACCAAAAAACTTGCCCCTGCATCCGAACTAGGCGTCCCCGTCCGACTGCTGCGAAATTCCATCTGACCTGACCGGCTGATCGCCTCAGCCTTGATCAGTGATTGCATTCGATCTGACCAGTAATTGCATGTCAGTTGACTACCCTGCCCAAGGGCAGGGTGAATATCATCAAGTCAGTATTTTCTGAGGCAAGACGATCTCTAGAAAAGCCGGGACTATTCACCCTTACATTATGGGAGCGCCACAGTGGAAGAACGATGGAGGGTTTTCGCCTATGAAAAGGATCGAGACCTAAGCAAGTTACTTAAAGCATGGATCGAATCGGTGCGGCGATACCAGAGAGTATTTCCTGGAGACAAAAGCTGGTGGTACAACGAGCGAGCCACGCTTAGCACACTCGCCGGTGCAGCCTGGAGCCTTCCGGGCTGGATAGCGCTGGAAGAGTTCAGCACCAAGAAGAGGGGGAAGATTCCCTCTCCTTCAGTCGAATCAGGTGAGCTCCGGCCAGGGCGCTGCGATCTGCTTATCTCTAATCAGAGATTGTCGTATGCCATTGAGGCCAAGCAGGCATGGCAGCGTATAGGGCGCAACGGGTCCGGGTTGAATACCATGCGCAAAGCTCAGCGGGCGGCCTGGCACGATTGCTGGTATCTCAAGGGCGAGTCGAATCGACGGCTTGCAGTGACATTCGTGGTCCCAACTATTCGTATGAAGCAAGCTCAAGGTGATCGAGTAGATGGCATTTGTCAGCAGACGGTCGACGAGATTGTCCAGCGTTGGTTAGAGGACTGCGGTGATTTCTCCAGTACCCCGAACCGCAGAACGTCATACGCCTGGATCTTCCCTAAACAAGGAAAACATGTGCAGGAGTCACAGGCGCACTTCCCTGGCGTTGTAATGATCCTCGAAGAAATGCTTGATCACACCACTCGCCCGTCAGCTCCATAACTACAGAAGGATGAGAATAAATGAGCTGGATTCCCCCTAGATCGGAAGTTCTCCAGGTGCTTGGACAAGCAGGCAGAGAGCTAACTGTTTCGTTCATCGTGGGCGGCATCCCGCTGCTAATGTTTGCCCCGACGAACCAAGCTTTGAAAGAGCTGATCAATGCTAGCTTGACTCCGATCCCCCTTATGAAGTGGTACGCATGCTTGATGATTCCGCTTTGTATAGGAGCGTGCTTTGCAAAGTTCATAAACATGCGTAGAGGTCGGATTCTGAATATTGGTCTGTCCCGGGACTGGTGGACAGGTAGTTAAGAGCTACTGCTCGCATTTCGCCGCTCAAACTCCATCGGACTGAGATAGCCCAACGTCGAGTGGCGACGGCGGTGATTGTAAAAGCGGATGTAGTCGAACAGGTCGGTTTTCGCCTCCTGGTAACTGGCGTAGCGAGTCAGGTACACCCGCTCAGCCTTCAGCGAACGGAAGAAGCTCTCCATCGCGGCGTTGTCCCAGCAGTTCCCCGGACGTGAATGGCTGGGCACGATTCGATGTCGCCGAAGCAAGGCCTGGTAGTCGTACGCGCAGTATTGGCTGCCACGATCCGAGTGCAGCAGCACTTCTTTTTTCGGCTGTCGACGTGCAACGGCCATCTCCAGCGCGGCATGTACCAAAGCCTGCTGCATGCGGTGGTGCATCGCCCAACCGACGACAGCGCGTGAATAGAGATCGAGCACGACGGCCAGATATAGCCAGCCTTGGGCCGTCCGCACGTAGGTCATGTCCGAGACCCAGTGCCGATTGGCGCGATCCGAGGCGAACTGGCGATCCAGATGGTTCGGGGCAATCGGCAGAGCATGACGACTGCTGGAAACCAGCCGCCAACGCTTGCGCGAACGAACACGCAGGCCGGCTTCGCGCATCAGTCGAGCGACTCGGTGTCGACCACACGCATGCCCCATGGCCGCCAACTCGGCCTTGATTCGGCGATGGCCATAGATCCCATTCACCTCATGGTGGATGGTGCGGATCTCCTTGCTCAGACGCCGATTCGCCATCTCTCTCGCCGAAGGTGGTCGCTGCTGCCATGCATAGAAGCCGCTGCGGGATACCCGCAGCAGCCGACACATTGGCGCTACGGGATAGCGACCGGCCAACGCCTCGATGGCGCGGAACTTCACTTCGTGGGCTGCGAGAAGATGGCGAGCGCCTTTTTTAAAACATCGCGCTCCATGGTGACCTGAGCCAGTTGCTGGCGTAGACGACGCAGTTCCGCGCTCTCGCCTCGCTGCTTGCCGTTGCCCGGAAAGGCATCGTCACCTTGCTGCTCGTACTGGCGCTTCCATTTGCCCAACAGGCTTTCAGCGATGCCCAGCGTCTCGGCTACATGACGAAGCGGCGTGCCTGCAAGTACCTGGTCTACCGCCTCGCGTTTGAAGGATTCGGGAAAACGTCGTCTGGTCTGGGTCATGAACACTCCTTGCGGTGGACATTATCCACCTAAAGTCAGTGTCCACTCAGCGCGGGACAGACCATATCACCAAGTATGTCTTCGGCATTTTGAGTGACGCTGCAGGCACCATGGCAAGCGCTATTCAGTTGGCTCTTGGTGCAGCATTGGCCTTCTTGGTCATTTGGCGATATGCCGAGCCTGAAACCCTTACAGCCCCAAATGCTCTGGGCCTGATAGTTACGATCCTCTCCATGCTTTTCTTCTCGGTCATGCTCTCTCTATTTCTCCCGATGTTCCGAAACCCTCGAATGTCAGGACGGAAGTGAGCTGTCTGGGCTGGCTGAGCAAGGAAGCCGCCTCATGGGCGGCTTCTTTGTATTTGCTTAGGGGGAATTGGCTCTGGCTTGTAACGAGCTCTGCCTGAGTCCCACCTGGCTGGCTCGTTGAGCGTGAGCATCCGTACTTGCTCTGGCCCATTTCGTTGGTGGTACCCGGCGCTTATAGCCGCCAGGGTTCGATCTCAGCCAATTGCGTTCTGGTCAAATCTCATGCACATGACTTGTCAGGTCGGATGCAGTTGAGTGGTCAGCTCATTGCAATTTCACAACTGCGTCGGGTCCCCTCCCTCCCTCCATCGTCATTCCTGGGACCGGCGGGGGCCTCCCACTCGACGGGCTATCCCTGGCCCGTCAGCGCTCTCGCGACTTCCATGTCGCTCAGCCCCCTGACTCGCTTCGCTCGCCCTTCGGGCCAGCCTTTAGCTGTTACTTCGCTTCGCTGCGTTTCATGACGATTCCGCTCGGCCTCCTGACGGGGCACTGTCCCCGCCCCACCATTTGGAGTCGGGCAGCAGCGCAGTGTGCGCTCATGACGTGCTGATGGAGTGCCAGGAACAAGGAACGGTCACCGCCAGACGCGCTGTGAAGGGCTGCATCAAAAGCCAGGGGCGGGCGCTGACGGAAGCGGCTGCAGCCCGCCCTGACGGCGGGCTGCGGGGAGGGGGTCAGTGGGCCTGCCAGGCGTTCCAGCGCTGGGCGATGGTTTCGCCGTGGTCGCGCCAGTATTTGAAGTTGAGGGTGATCTGGCCGTCGCGGTGGGCGCTGGGCAGGTCGGCGGCGAGGTCGGCGGGGATCTGCGGGAGGCTCTGCAGGTTCACCGGGGTGTAGCCGGTGGCGACGGCGAAGTCGGCCTGCGGCTTGATGCCGGTGGCGAAGCCGAGGAAGCGCTTGGCGGCATCGAGGTGCTTGGCGCCACGGGGGATGACGAGGAAGTCCCCGGTCACCAGGTTCTGCTCCCAGCCGATGGCCACCGGTGAGCCGGAGCGCTTGAGGGCGGTGACGCGACCGTTCCAGAACATGCCGAGGCTGGCCTGGCCGGAGCTGAGCAGCTTTTGCGATTCGTCGCCGTTACCCCACCAGACGATGTCCTGCTTGATGGTGTCGAGCTTCTTGAAGGCGCGATCCAGGTCCAGCGGGTAGAGCTTGTCGGCGGGTACGCCGTCGGCCAGCAGGGCCATTTCCAGCACGCCGGGGCTCGGCCATTTGTAGAGGGCGCGCTTGCCGGGGTAGGCCTGGGTGTCGAAGAGGCTGGCCCAGCCCTGCGGGGCCTTGACGTGGCGTTCGGTGTTGTAGCCGAGGATGAAGGAGAAGTAGAACGAGCCCACGCCGTAGATGGTGACGAAGCGCGGGTCGATGTTGCGCTGGGCGATCTGCTTGAGGTCCAGGGGTTCCAGCAGGCCTTCGCGGCCCAGGCGCAGGGCCTGGTCGGCCTCGACGTCGATCACGTCCCAGGTGACGTCGCCGGCCTTGATCATCTGCCGCAGCTTGTCGTAGTCGGTGGGGCCGGCCTGGTTCACGCGGATGCCGGTTTCCTGCTCGAAGGGCTTGGCCCAGGCGGCTTCCTGGGCGGCCTGGGTGGTGCCACCCCAGCTGGTGAAAGTGAGCGTCTGTTCGGCGCTGTGCGGGGTGAGGCCGGGGAGGGCGGCCAGGAGGAGGGAGAGCGCCAGTGTGATGTTTTTCTTGTTCATGATCCTGTCCCAGGATGGATTTCCATGGTCGACTCGCGGCGCCAGGGGCGCGGAGGCAAGGCTGGCCAGGATGAACCCGGGGCTGGATCTCGTCCGGGAGATCATGATGGCCGGCGCCACTATCGCACTCCGCGAAGGGCTCTAGAAGGGGCGCGGGAGCCTCTTTGTCCGACAATTGAAGCAGTTCGCGATTGGTGACGCCGAGCGCACTTTTCGCGCCGTTCCTGGCGGCCACGAGGGGCCTGGAACGGACCGGGGCGGCCATGCCGCCCCGGTGTGTTCAGTGGCTGCCAGCGGCCTTGTTCAGGTCGCTTTCGTTCCACTCGGTGTAGACGCAGGCATCGGCGGTGGCCCAGCGCACGCACACGGCATCGCCGGGCTTGAGCGGCATGCCGGCGGCGGAGAGCGCCTTGACGGTGAGCGCGGTGCCGCCGTCGGTGACCACGCTGCAGGTCTGGCTTTCGCCAAGGAACAGCACTTCGCTGACGCGGGCGCGGATCTGGTTCCAGCCGGCGGCCAGGGGCTCCTGCTCGGCCTGCTGGAGGCTCAGGGCCTGGGCCTTCTCCGGGCGCACCATCAGCAGCACGTCCTGGTCCTGGGTGAGGTTGGCGGTGAGGCGGATGGCCAGCGGCTGGTTCTCGAAACTGGCCACGGCGTTGCCCCGGGCCTTGAGCCGCAGGAAGTTGGAGTTGCCGAGGAAGGAGGCGACGAAGGCATTCGGCGGGTTCTGGTAGAGGTCGTAGCCGCTGCCCAGCCCGACGATGCGGCCGTGGCTGAAGATGGCGATGCGCTGGGACAGGCGCATGGCTTCTTCCTGGTCGTGGGTGACGTAGACGATGGTGATGCCGAGGCGGCGATGCAGCTGGCGCAGCTCGTCCTGCAGGTCTTCACGCAGCTTCTTGTCGAGGGCGCCGAGGGGTTCGTCCATCAGCAGGATGCGCGGTTCGTAGACCAGTGCACGGGCGATGGCGACACGCTGCTGCTGGCCGCCGGAGAGCTGGGCGGGGCGGCGGTGGGCGAAGGTGTCCAGCTGCACCAGCTTGAGCATGGCGTCGACGCGGCGTTCACGCTCGGCGCGGGGCATCTTGCGGATGTCCAGGGGGAAGCCGATGTTGTCGCGCACCGAGAGGTGCGGGAACAGCGAGTAGCGCTGGAACACCATGCCGATGTCGCGCTTGTGCGGCGGCACGTTCACCAGGGACTGGCCGTCGACGAGGATTTCGCCGCTGCTCGGGGTCTCGAAGCCGGCGAGCATGGACAGGGTGGTGCTCTTGCCGGAGCCGCTGGAGCCGAGGAAGGTGAGGAACTCGCCGTCCTTGATGTCCAGGTTGATGCTGTCCACGGCGGTGAAGTCGCCGTAGTGCTTGTTCAGGTTGCGCAGGCTGACCAGGGTCTTGTCGGCCTGGTGAGCGGGATCTTTGACTGCACTCATGGGGGTACTCCTGGGCGCCTCAGGCGGCGCGAATCTCGTTGCGCCGACGCAGTACGGCGGCGATCACCATGACCAGTACGGAGAGGCCGATCAGCAGCGTCGAAGCGACGGCGATCACGGGTGTCAGGTCCTGGCGGAGGGTGGTCCACATCTTGACGGGCAGGGTCTGCAGGGTCGGGCTGGCCATCATCACGCTCAGCACCACTTCGTCCCAGGACACCAGGAAGGCGAACAGGGCGCCGGCGACCATGCCGGGGCGGATCGCCGGGAAGGTGACCCTGAACACCGCCTGCAGGCGCGAGGCGCCGCAGATCACCGCTGCATCCTCGATGGACTGATCGAACAGCTTCAGCGAGTTGATGATGGAGATGATGGTGAAGGGCAGCGCGACGATCACGTGGCTCACCACGAAGGCGAACAGGGTGCCGGTGAAGCCGAGCTTGAGGAACAGCGCGTAGACGGCCACGGCGATGATCACCAGCGGCACGATCATCGGCAGGGTGAACAGCCCGTAGAGCATCTCGCGGCCGGGGAAGCGCCCGCGCACCAGGGCGAAGGCGGTCGGCAGGCCGAGGGCGACGGCGCAGACGGTGGTCAGCACGGCGACCTTGAGGCTGGCCAGGGCGGCGTTCATCCAGTCGGGGTTGGAGAAGAACTGGCCGTACCACTTCAGCGTCCAGCCCGGCGGCGGGAATACCAGCCACTGGGACGAGCCGAACGACAGCAGGACGATGAACAGGATCGGCAGCAGCAGGAACAGGGCGATCACGCCGGTGACGCCGTAGAGGCCCAGGCGCATGCGCAGGCTCATGGCGGAGGGGGTCAGGAGCATGTCGACTTACCTCGCGTTGCTGGCACCCACCGGGGATTCCGGCTGGAGCTTCAGGTAGACGTAGAACAGCACCAGGGTGATCAGCACCAGCAACGCGGCGGCGGCACTGGCCAGGCCCCAGTTCAGGAACGACTGAACCTGCTGGATGATGAATTCCGGGAGCATCATGTTCTGCGCACCGCCGAGCAGGGCCGGGGTGACGTAGTAGCCCAGGGACATGACGAAGACCATCAGGCCGCCGGAGAACAGGCCGGGACGGCACAGCGGCAGGAACACCCGGAAGAAGTTGGTCCAGGGGCTGGCGCCACAGACCGAGCCGGCCTGCAGGATCATCGGGTCGATGGCCTGCATGGTGGCCTGCAGGGGCAGGACGATGAACGGGATCATGATGTAGGTCATGCCGATCACCACGCCGGTCAGGTTGTGCACCATCTCCAGCGGCTGGTCGATCACGCCCAGTGCCATCAGCACCTTGTTGATCACCCCGGAGGCCTGCAGCAGCACCAGCCAGGAGTAGGTGCGGGCCAGCAGGCTGGTCCACATCGACAGCAGCACGATGTTCAGCATCCAGCGGCCCCAGCCGCGTGGCACCAGGGTGATGGCCCAGGCCAGGGGGAAGCCCAGCAGCAGGCTGAACAGGGTCACCAGGCCCGCCACCGAGAAGGTGTTGATCAGCACCCGGGAGTAGGCCGAGTTGGCGAACAGCTGGGCGTAGTTGCCGAGGCCGGGCTCCGGCTCCAGCACGCCGCGCAGCAGCAGGCCGATCAGCGGGGCGAGGAAGAACAGGCCGAGGAACACCAGGGCCGGGCCGAGGTTGCCGAAGCCCTTCCAGCGTTGTGCGAGGCTCGGGCCTTGGTGGGCGGCCGCGCCACCGGCAGCGCGGGCTGCGCTACCGGTGGCGGGCTGACGGGGCATGCTCGCCGTCATTTTCATTTGACCAGCCATTCGTTCCACCGTGTGGCGATGGCCGGACCGTTCTTGGCCCAGTAGGCGAAGTCCAGGGTGACCTGGTCGCTGGCGTAGGCGGTCGGCAGGTTGGGGGCCAGTACGGAGTCGAGGCGCTGGACGCTGTCGACGTTGACCGGGGCGTAGGCGGTGAGGTTGGAGAAGTCGGCCTGGCCCTTGGCGCTGCTGGCGTTGGCCAGGAACTTCATGGCCGCGTCCTTGTTCTTGGCGCCCTTGGGGATGACCAGGAAGTCGGCCATGACCAGGTTCTGCTTCCAGCTCACGCCCACCGGGGCGCCGTCTTCCTGGAGGGCGTAGATGCGGCCGTTCCAGAACTGGCCGAGGGTGGCTTCACCGGAGGCCAGCAGTTGCTGGGACTGGGCACCGCCGCCCCACCAGACGATGTCCTTCTTGATGGTGTCGAGCTTCTTGAAGGCGCGGTCCAGGTCCAGCGGGTAGAGCTTGTCGGCGGGCACGCCGTCGGCCAGCAGGGCCAGTTCGAGCACGCCGGGGCTCGGCCATTTGTAGAGGGCGCGCTTGCCGGGGTAGGTCTTGGTGTCGAACAGGGCGCTCCAGTCCACCGGCTTGTTGGCGCCGAGCTTGCCCTCGTTGTAGCCGAGCACGAAGGAGAAGAAGAAGGAGCCGACGCCGTGGTCGGAGACGAAGCGGGGGTCGATCTTGTCGCGCTGGATCTGGGTGAAGTCCAGGGGCTCCAGCAGGCCTTCGGCGGCAGCACGCAGGGCGAAGTCGGCTTCCACGTCGACCACGTCCCACTGGACGTTGCCGCTCTCGACCATGGCTTTCAGCTTGCCGTAGTCGGTGGGGCCGTCCTGCACGACGGTGATGCCGCTGGCCTTGCTGAACGGGTCGGCCCAGGCCTGCTTCTGCGCATCCTGGGTGGTACCGCCCCAGCTGACGAAGTTCACGCTCTCGGCCGCCATGGCTAGGGTGCTGGCGGTTCCCAGCAGGCCGGCGATCAGTGCGGCAGATACACCTTTTTTCAACACCATTGTGACGCCCTCATTTGTTGTGTTTGTGAGCGGGCTGCTACGCCCGCTTTTCGGGAGCAGTGGGGTCCATCGGAGCCTGTGTGGCGACCGTGCCAGGGGCCTGATATCACGCTGTCCGTGACGGGTTCGCCTGGCTGAAACTGTTCGGTCTACGGAATATCATATTATGGTATTCCAAACTTTGTGCAAGCACTTTGCCGTGCCGGTCGTCCTGCTGCAGCGCGATTCCCAAGGGGGCTGGCGGGCCACGGGATGCGCGGCCCGCTGCCGCCTTCAGCCGGTGAAGGGAATGCTTTCCACCACCTCCAGGTCGTAGCCGGTCAGGCCGGCGTATTTCAACGGTGGGCCGAGGTGCCGCAGCTTGCCCACGCCCAGGTCCTGGAGGATCTGGGCACCGGTGCCCACCTCGGAATAGATGCGTGATTGCGAGCGGGTGTACTGGCGCGGCGGCAGGGTGAGCTGCGGCACGCGCTCCAGCAGCGCCTGGGAGGACTCGTGGTTGGCCAGCACCACCACCATGCCGTGGCCTTCCTCGGCGACGCGCTGCAGGGCGGCCCAGAGGGTCCAGTTGGCCGGGCCGTGGTACTCGGCGCCGACCAGGTCGCGCAGCGGGTCGATGACGTGGACGCGGGCCAGGGTGGGGTGGTTGCGGTCGATCTCGCCCATCACCATGGCCATGTGCACGCCGCCTTCGATGCGGTCCTCGTAGGTGAACAGGCGGAAGGTGCCGTGCACGGTGGGCAGCTCGCGCTCGCCGATGCGCACCACGGTGTGCTCGTGGCTGAGGCGGTAGTGGATGAGGTCGGCGATGGTGCCGATCTTGATGCCGTGCTTCTCGGCGAAGCGCTCCAGGTCCGGGCGACGGGCCATGCTGCCGTCGTCGTTCATCACTTCGACGATCACCGAGGCGGGGCTGAAGCCGGCCAGGCGCGCCAGGTCGCAGCCGGCCTCGGTGTGGCCGGCACGGGTCAGTACGCCGCCTTCGCGGGCGCGCAGGGGGAAGATGTGGCCGGGCTGCACCAGGTCTTCCGGCACGGCGTCCGCCGCCACGGCAGCGGCCACGGTGCGGGCGCGGTCGGCGGCGGAGATGCCGGTGGTGACGCCGCTGGCGGCTTCGATGGAGACGGTGAAGGCGGTGCTGAAGGCGCTGCCGTTGCTCGGCACCATCTGCTCCAGGCCGAGGCGCTGGCAGTGCTCGTCGGTCAGGGTCAGGCAGATCAGGCCGCGGGCTTCCCGGGCCATGAAGTTGATGGCCTCGGGGGTGCAGCGCTCGGCGGCCAGCAGCAGGTCGCCTTCGTTCTCGCGGTCTTCGTCATCCACCAGCAGCACCATCTTGCCCTGGCGGTAATCGGCGATGAGTTCTTCGATGGGGTGGAAGGCCATGGGCTTCTCTCTGTGGGGTGTAAGACGTAATGTGGTATACCATATTACGAATTAACGCGAGAGGTCATCATGAAGGCTTACTGGATTGCTCATGTAGACGTAGAGGACGCCGATCAATACAGCCAGTACACCCAGCGCGCGCCGGCGGCGTTCGCCCGCTATGGGGCGCGCTTCCTGGCTCGGGGCGGGCGCAGCGAGGCGCTGGAGGGGCGTGACACCCCGCAGCGCAGCGTGGTGATCGAGTTCGATTCCTACGAGCAGGCGCTGGCCTGCTACCACTCGCCGGAATACCAGGAGGCCCGCCGCCACCGCGAAGGCGTGGCACGGGCCGAGGTGATCATCGTCGAGGGCATGGCGCCCTGAGCCGGGCGGCTTGCGTTCCGCACGCGCCCCTGAGGGCGACGCGGTGACGGCGGCTAGCGGATGAAGTGCACCTTGCCGCTGTCGTCGTTGCCCATGTAGATGCCGTAGACCCCCGCCTGGCGTTCTTCGATGTAGCGTTCGAGGATCTGCCGGATGGCGGGGTAGTAGATGGCGTCCCAGGGGATCTCGTCGGGGGCGAAGAAGCGGCAGTCCTGGGTTTCCGGGCCGTACTGGCCGGTGTCTTCCAGGACGATGGCGCGGAAGATGATGTAGACCTCGCTGATGCGCGGCACGCTGAAGATGGAGTAGGGCGAAAGGATCTCGGCGCGCACGCCGCTCTCTTCCCATACCTCGCGCAGGGCCGCCTGCTCGGTGGTCTCGTTGCCTTCCATGAAGCCCGCCGGCAGGGTCCAGGTGCCCGGACGCGGCGGGATGGCGCGCTGGCAGAGCAGGTACTTGCCGTCCCGCTCGATGATGCAGCCGGCAATGATCTTCGGGTTGACGTAGTGGATGTAGCCGCAGGCGCGGCACATCAGGCGTTCATGGGTGTCGCCCGCCGGCCGCTGGAGGCCGAGGTCCTGGCTGCCGCACTGGGCGCAGAAGTTCGGGCGACTCATGTTCAGCGGCCTATGCGCGGCTCTTTGAGGGCGATGGGGGCGGTGATCTCGGGCAGGTCGCCGCTCTCGTCCTGCTTGCGCTTGAGGTACTCCAGCGCCACCTTCGCGGCCGCGCGGACGTGGTCCACCGAGGCCTGGTGGGCGGCCAGCGGGTCGCCGCTCTTGATGGCCTCGACGATGCGCTCCATCTCCTGGTTGCTGGCGCCGCGACGGTTCTCCTGGGACACCGAGGTGGCGCGCAGGTAGCTGATGCGGGCCTGCAGCTGACGCAGCTGGGTGGCGGCGATGTGGTTGCCGGAGCCTTCCAGCAGCACGTCATAGAAGCCCTGGACCGAGTCGAGCACCTGTTGCAGCTCGCCGTCCTTGAGGGCCTTGCGGTTCTCTTCCAGGGCCTTTTCCAGCGCCTTGATGTCCTTGGCCTTGGCCCGCAGGGTGAACAGCTGGACGATCAGGCCTTCGAGCACGCAGCGCAGCTCGTAGATGTCGACGGCGTCTTCCAGGGTGATGATGGCCACGCGCGGGCCCTTGGCATCGGCGAATTCCACCAGCCCTTCGGATTCCAGGTGGCGCAGGGCCTCGCGGACCGAGGTGCGGCTCACGCCCAGGCGGTCGCAGAGGTCGCGTTCCACGAGGCGGTCACCGGGCAGGAGCTGGAAGTTCATGATGGCGCTTCGCAGCTTGTCCAGCACGATTTCACGGAGCGTGACGGGGTTGCGATTGACCTTGAAGCTGTCGTCGAGTGGCAGGCGTTTCATGGGGTCCGCTCTTTATGGGCTGTCCATGCGAAACGAGCACGATGCGCAGTGATCGTGCTCGTCATCTAAACAGCCGGGGTTTGACTGGAGGCTTCGGCGTCGGCTTCGGCGAAGGCTTCCCGGGCGAGCCGGAAACTGTCCACGGCTGCGGGAACGCCGCAATAGATACCGACCTGAAGCAGGATTTCGCGTATTTGTTCACGACTCAGACCGTTGCGCAAGGCACCCCGCACGTGCAGCTTGAGCTCGTGCGGCCGGTTCAGGGCCGAAATCATGGCCAAGTTTATCATGCTGCGTTCCTGGGGCGACAAACCCTCACGGCCCCAGACATGGCCCCAGCAGTACTCGGTGACCATCTCCTGCAGCGGGCGGGTGAAGTCGTCGGCGTTCTCGATGGAGCGCTTCACGTAGGCCTCGCCCAGCACGCGGGTGCGGATCTCCAGGCCCTTCTCGTATTTCTCGTTGCTCATGCGTCCAGCTCCCGGCGGCTCACAGGCCGCCCATGAGGGTGTATTTGATTTCCAGGTAATCCTCGATGCCGTAGTACGAGCCTTCGCGGCCCAGGCCCGAGGCCTTGATGCCGCCGAATGGCGCGACTTCGGTGGAGATCAGCCCTTCGTTGATGCCGACCATCCCGTACTCCAGCGCCTCGCTCATGCGCCAGGCGCGGCCCAGGTCGCGGGTGTAGCAGTAGGCCGCGAGGCCGAACTCGGTGTCATTGGCCAGGCGCACGGCCTCGGCTTCGTCCTGGAAGCGGAACACCGCCGCCAGCGGGCCGAAGGTTTCCTCGCGGGCCACCCTCATGCCGGTGTTGACCTCGGCCAGCACCGTGGGCGGGTAGAAGCCGTGGCCCAGCGGGTGGCGCTCGCCGCCGCAGAGCAGGCGGGCGCCCTGGGCGAGGGCGTCGCGCACGTGGTCTTCCACCTTGGCCACGGCGCGCTCGTTGATCAGCGGGCCCTGGGTGACGCCCTCGTCGAAGCCGCTGCCGACCTTCAGTTGCGCCACGCGCTCGGCCAGGCGGGCGACGAAGGCATCGTGGATGCCGTCCTGCACCAGGAAGCGGTTGACGCACACGCAGGTCTGCCCGGCGTTGCGGAACTTGGCCACCAGGGCGCCTTCCACGGCCCGCTCCAGGTCGGCGTCGTCGAAGACGATGAAGGGCGCATTGCCACCCAGCTCCAGGGACACCTTCTTCAGGGTCGGTGCGCACTGGGCCATCAGCAGCTTTCCGATGGCGGTGGAGCCGGTGAAGGAGAGCTTGCGCACGGCCGGGCTGGCGGTCAGCTCGCCACCGATGGCCACGGCGTCGCCGGTGATGACGTTGAACACTCCGGCCGGAATGCCCGCCTGCTCGGCCAGGGCCGCCAGGGCCAGGGCGGAGAAGGGCGTCTCCGGTGCCGGCTTGACGATGCACGGGCAGCCGGCGGCCAGTGCCGGGCCGGCCTTGCGGGTGATCATCGCGGCGGGGAAGTTCCACGGGGTGATGGCGGCGACCACGCCGATGGGCTCCTTGGTCACCACGATGCGTGCATCGCCCTTGTGGCTGGGGATGGTGTCGCCGTAGATGCGCTTGGCCTCCTCGGCGAACCATTCGATGAAGCTGGCGGCATAGACGATCTCGCCGCGCGCCTCGGCCAGGGGCTTGCCCTGTTCCAGGGTGAGGATCTGCGCCAGGGTCTCGGTGTGCTCGATCATCAGCGCATGCCAGCGCTTCAGGCGTGCGCTGCGGTCCTTGGCGGTCAGCGCGCGCCAGGCCGGCCAGGCGCGTTCGGCGGCCTCGATGGCCTGCCGGGCCTCTGCGGCGCCGAGGTTCGGCACCTGGCCGATGCAGGAACCGGTGGCGGGGTTGAAGATGTCCTGTCGCGCGCCGTCGGCGGCGTCCAGCCACTGGCCGTCGATGTAGGCCTGCTGGCGGAAGAGGGGGGAAGCGGTCGGGTTCATGCCCACTCCAGAAAGAAAAAAGAGGCCGTGGGGTGACAGATTACGGCCCCATAAAGGGGATCAGGCGAGGGGCGGCACCGCACCCAGCTTGCCCTTGTGATAGAGCATCGGGATGACCGGCTCCTCGGGCAGGATCAGGTTCTTCACCGCGCCGACGATGATGGCGTGGTCGCCACCGTCGTACTCGCGCCACAGCTCGCACTCGATGATCGCCGTGGCCTTGGCCAGCAGCGGGTTGCCCAGCTCGCTCAGGTGCCAGTCGATGCCCTTGGCCTTGTCCTTGCCCTTGCCGGCGAAGGCATAGGCCTCGGCGGTCTGCTCGGCGGCCAGCAGGTGGATGGCGAAGCGCTTGCTGTCCCGCAGCACCGGGTAGGTGTCGGAGGCGTAGTTGGGGCAGAACAGCACCAGGGCCGGGTCGATCGACAGGGCGCTG
Source organism: Pseudomonas sp. SLBN-26 (assembly GCF_006715895.1). Taxonomy (NCBI): domain Bacteria; kingdom Pseudomonadati; phylum Pseudomonadota; class Gammaproteobacteria; order Pseudomonadales; family Pseudomonadaceae; genus Pseudomonas; species Pseudomonas sp. SLBN-26. The sequence goes on along the minus strand of NZ_VFOB01000001.1, from coordinate 2,091,580 downwards.
AAGGCGCTGGCGGTGATGCCGACGATCTGGCCGTCCGCGTCGAGGGTGGTGACCACGGTCACGCCCGACGGGAAGCGGCTCATCACGTCTTTGTAGATACCGGGTTCGATCATGGCGTGCCTCTCAGCGCATCACGAAGGGGTCAGGCATCGGCGCCTGGGACAGGTTGATCCACACCGTCTTCTGCTCGGTGTAGGCGATCACCGACTCGATGCCGCTCTCGCGGCCGTAGCCGCTGTTCTTGAAGCCGCCGATGGGCGCCATGGCGGACACCGCGCGGTAGGTGTTGACCCAGACGATGCCCGAGCGGATGTCCCGGGCCAGGCGATGGGCGCGGCCCAGGTCGCGGGTCCAGATGCCGGCGGCGAGGCCGAACTGCGAGTCGTTGGCGATCGCCAGGGCTTCGGCCTCGTCCTTGAAGCGGATCACCGAGGCCACCGGGCCGAACACCTCTTCCTGCATGATCTTCATCGAGTTGCGGTCGCACTCGAACAGCGTCGGCTCGTAGAACCAGCCCTGTTCCAGGTGCGCCGGGCGCTTGCCGCCCAGGCGCAGGCGTGCGCCCTCGGCCAGGGCGTCGGCCACCAGGCCCTCGACCACGGCGAGCTGCTGCGCGGTGGCCATGGGGCCCATCTCGCTGGCGTCGTCCTGCGGGTTGCCGATGCGGATGCGCTGGGCGCGTTCGATCAGGCGGCTGACGAATTCGTCGTAGATGCTGTCCTGCACCAGCAGGCGCGAGCCGGACACGCAGCTCTGCCCGGAGGCGGCATAGATGCCGGCCACGGCGCCGTTGATGGCGCTGTCCAGGTCGGCGTCGGCGAAGATGATGTTCGGCGACTTGCCGCCCAGCTCCAGGGACAGCTTGGCGAAGTTCTCCGCGCTGCTGCGCACCACGTGGCGGGCGGTGGCGGCGCCGCCGGTGAAGGCGATCTTGCGCACCAGCGGGTGGCGGGTGAGAGCAGCGCCGGTGCTCGGGCCGTAGCCGGTCACCACGTTGACCACGCCCGCCGGGAAGCCGGCTTCGAGGGCCAGGCGCGCCAGTTCGAGGATGGTTGCCGAGGCGTGCTCGGACGGCTTGAGCACGATGGTGTTGCCGGCGGCCAGGGCCGGGGCCAGCTTGATCGCCGTCAGGTACAGCGGGCTGTTCCAGGGGATGATCCCGGCCACCACGCCCAGCGGCTCGTGCACGGTGTAGGCGAACATGTCCGGCTTGTCGATCGGCAGGGTGCCGCCTTCCAGCTTGTCCGCCAGGCCGGCGGTGTAGTGGAAGAACTCCGGCAGGTAGCCGACCTGGCCGCGGGTCTCGCGGATCAGCTTGCCGTTGTCACGGCTTTCCAGCTGGGCCAGGTGTTCCTTGTTCTCGGCGATCAGGTCGCCCAGGCGGCGCAGCAGCTTGCCCCGCGCGGTGGCGGTGAGGCTGCGCCAGGCCGGCGCTTCGAAGGCGGCCTGGGCGGCCTGGACGGCGCGCTCGACGTCGGCTTCGTCCGCGTCGGGCAGCTCGGCCCAGGGTTCGGCCAGGGCCGGGTTGAGGCTCTGGAAGGTCTTGCCGGACAGGGCGTCGACCCATGCCCCGCCGATGCACATCTGGAAGCGTGCGAGTGTCATGCAACGATCCCCTTGATTGGATTGGGTCGGGCCTGTGCCGTGGCCAGGAAGTCCAGCAACAGCTGGTTGACCAGGCGCGGCGACTCGACCGGCATCATATGCCGTTGTTCGGCCAGTACGGCGGCCCGCGCACCGGGAATGCGCTGGGCGAGCTGCTCGGCCATCTCCGGCGTCGAGCCCGGGTCCAGCTCGCCGGTGGCGATCAGGGTCGGCACGCGGATGTTGCCCAGGTCGTCGGCGCGGTACATGTCCTGGGTGGCGAACAGCTCATAGGTGGTCAGGTAGCCCTGCGGGTCGTTGCTCGCCAGGGTCTGGCGGATCGCCGCGATCTGCGCCGGGTTGGCAGCCTGGTACTCACGGCTGAACCAGCGCGACAGCGCCGCCTCGGCGTTGGCGTCCGGCCCGTGCTGGGCGGCCTGGGCAGTGCGGGCGATGACGCCGGCACGCTGCTCCGGCGTGCGGTTGAACACGCTGTTGAGCACCACCAGGCCCTGCAGGTACTGGGGGTAGTGCAGGGCGAAGGCGCGGGCCACCAGCCCGCCCATGGAGAAGCCGATCACCGTGACCTGGGTCAGGCCCAGGTGATCGAGCAACTCGCGCAACTGGTCGGCGTAACCGAGCAGCTCGGTGCCGGGCTCCGGGCGCGGGCTGTCGCCATGACCCAGCATGTCGTAGGCGATCACGCGGTACTGCGTGGCCAGGCCGACGACCTGGCCGCCCCACATTTCTTTGTTGAGGCCCACACCGTGGATCAGCACCACGGGTTGGCCTTGTCCGGTCGCCAGGTAGCTGGTGCCGGCGGGGGTACGTTCAGCGGTGAGCCGAATCATGGAGCGCTCCTGCACTTCTTGTTGGATCAGCGGTTCTGCTCGGCTTTCTCGGCAGCCAGCTCTTCCAGATCGATGTAGCGGTTGCCGATGCGCGGGTGCAGGCGGCCACCGTCGGCGGCGCCGAGCACGACGATGATCTCGTCGGCACGCGGGGCGTCCTCGATCTGCATTTCCAGGGTGATGTAGTGGGAGCGCAGGCCTTCGTCGTCCTTGTGCATCATCGGGATCTGGATGGAGGTGCCGGGGCCACCGCGCTTGTTGGTGAAGCTCAGGTAGCTCTTGGCATCCACCGCCTGGCGGTAGTGGTTGCCGAAGCGCAGGGTGTGGATCACCGCCGAGGCGTGCTCGACCTCACCGTCTGCACCGACCACCGCCGCCTTGCCGTAGGCCTCGATCTTGTCGGCGCCGCCGACCAGGGCCACCAGGCGCTCGACCATCAGGGCGCCGAGGTCGGAGCAGTTGGCCTTGATCTCGGGCTTGAGGTCTTCCACGAAGCCGCGGCCCAGCCAGGGGTTCTTGATCACGACAGCCAGCCCGGCCATGGTCACGGGCTTCTCGGCGGACTTGCCGCCTTCGATGAAGGTTTCTTCGACGTAGCTGACGATCTTGCGGATTTCAAAACTCATGAACGGCTCCAGTCAGGTGGGCGGAAGTGTCTGTGCGTATGATGGTATACCATAATATCAGCAGTGCAAGTATCAGCTGTGACTTTCTGAAGGGGTGCAGATGGCTGGCGCCGTGTAGCCACATGCCGCGACGGTTGCAGGAAGGTGGAGGAGACCGGCGTGGCGTGCTGCCGTGGGGCCGGTTAACAGGCGGGACAACGGGTGCGCATACCCGGGCGCGGCCGGGTACGCGTCAGCCCGCTATGGAAGAGCGGCTATTCGTAAAGACTGCCGCACAGCAGAAAGGTGGCGGCGCAGCGCCAGGGGTTGGCGCCTGCCAGGCCCTGGCGGGCGCCGAAGTCGCTGTCGTCGGCCCAGGCCAGGGCGCCGTCGAGGAAGTCCTCGATGGTGTCGTGGGCCCAGGCGCCGGTCTCCGGGGCGGCGAGGGCGCGCAGGCGGTCTTCGCGCAGGGCGCGGACGAAGGCGAGGAAGCTGGCGGCGTCCTCCACCTGCTCCAGCCGCTCGTTCAGCGTGGCGCTCATGCCGGCGCCTCGCTGCGGCGGATCTGTTCGAGGATGCTCGGGTCGTCGATCGCCCCGTCGTCCAGCAGCAGGAACAGCTTGCTGATGATCTCGCTGGTGCGCGCGTCGCTGTCGGCGAAGGGCAGGTAGAGGTCATCCGCCGGCTTGCCGGCCGGGACGATGCACAGGTAGTTGCCCGGCTCGATATGGATGACGCCGCTGCCCAGGTGCAGCCGGTAGCGCGCGCGGCTGCCGGTGATGTGGGCGTGGTGGCCCTCGCAGCGCACGTTGGCCAGCCCCAGGTTGCCCACCAGGGCCTGCACCAGCTCGGCGCGGCGCTGGATGACCTCGGCGCTGCCGGCGTGGGTGCCGGTCTCGCCGGTGAAGGCCACGGAGACGATCAGGTCGGCGTCGCGCAGGGTCTCGGAGAACACCAGCGGCGGGACCTCTTGCAAGGGAAGGGGCGCGCGGTCGCGGACGAATTCGATGGCTTGCAGGGTGATGGTCTCGGTCAGCGGCAGGTAGCGCTGCGCATCGGGGAAGTCGACGAAGGCATACAGGCCCTGGCCCCAGTTGCGGAACACTTCCTCGCCGTCATGGGTGGTCCAGCCCCGGGCCCGCAGCAGGCGGGCGGCCACGGCGCTGCGCAGCACGTGACCGGCGAAGCGCATGGATTTCAGGCCGTTCTCCCGTTCGGCCGGGGTCAGCAGGTACAGCTCGCGGAACACCTGCTTGAAGGGCTGCACCCGGCGCTGGGCCACCAGGGCCTGCTGCCAGGCGGAGAGCGCGCCGGCTTCGTACAGGTGCAGCGGGTGGGCGATCAGCAGCGGGCCTTCGATGGGGCGCGCCGGTCCGGCCAGCGGGCGCAGGGCGAAGGCGTCGCCGTCCAGCCAGCCCAGCAGGCCGTCGCCATCGCGCAGTACCAGGTGGTCCAGCAGCAGGCGCGCCGCCGGCATGCGCAGCAGCTGGTGCAGTTGCGCCGGCTCCAGGGCTTCGCCCCGGGCCATCATGGTTTCCAGGGTCAGGCGGAAGCGGCGGATCTGGTCCTTCATGCGGCCCTGCAGGGCCTTCAGCTCCGCGTGGCCGTCGTGCTTGCGCAGGGCGGCGGGGACGGACTTCAGGCGCTTGCTGCCCTTGCCGGCGACCATGACCGGGTTGAGCCCCTGCAATTCCAGCCACAGGTCGTAGCCGTCCAGGTGCAGGCGGTCCGGGGTCTGTTCGGCGATCTCCGCTTCCATCGCCCATTCCAGCCGCGTGGCGTCGCCATAGCCGGCGGTGCGGGCGAGGTTCTCCAGGCCGGCCTGGATGGCCGCCTGGGAGTTGGCCTGGCGTTCGGCTCCGTAGCGCTCGACTTCGCGGTGGTAGCGCTTGAGGGTCAGGTAGCGTTCGCGGGTTTCGTCCGCGCCGCTTGTGGGCAGCAGGCCGTAGGCGCGCAGGGCGGCCTGGGCGTGGCGTTGCAGCTTCTTCTCCAGGGCCTTGCGCTCCAGGCCGCGGAAGGCGTCCAGCAGCAGGCGGGTGTTGGGGAAGGCCCAGGGGGTGCCTTCCAGCGCGGCGAGGTAGTCGGCCAGGTGCCCGGCATCGGCCTGGTCCAGGGCGGCTTGCAGGGCGTCGCGGTCCACCACGCCCAGCTCCGGGTCGTCGCTGCTCTGCAGGTCTTCCACCAGGTGCCCGGTGTGGTCGACGGCCAGCGCCAGGTCGAGGTAGAGGCGCTGCAGGGGCTTCAGGTCGCTCCAGCCGAGGGCGTCCAGCACGGCTTCGCTGGCTGCACCGCTGAAGGGCAGGGCGGTGAGCAGGCTGGCGCGGGGGAAGCCGGCGAGTTGTTCGGCCAGTGCGGCCTCTTCGTCCTTTTCCAGGTGGCCGACGTCGAGCAGGGCGGTCAGTACGCGGCCCTGATGGTTTTCGTAGTGCCTTTCGAGGGCTTCTGGCTCCAGGCCGAGGCGTGCCAGCTCGCGCACGCCGGCCAGCAACCAGTGGGCGGTGGAGGTGCCGCGCTCGCCGATCAGGCTGCGCAGCTGCTCGGCGCTTTCCGGCAGTTGGGCCAACGAGCGCTGGACGAAGTCGGCGTTGAGCGCGTCCAGCCGTTGTTCGCCTGGGCTGCCGCCTGCTGCGAGGGGCGGCAGGGTGCACAGGCTGTCGGCCCAGGTGTGCACGGCGTGCTCGTGCCGGGCGGCATCCAGGCGGCCGGCGTCGGCCAGGCCCACGGCGAAGCGCCGGATGGCGTCCTCGGCCCTGCCCTGGTAGCTCCCGGCCAGCCGTGGGTGATAGGCGTCTTCGAGGGGGTTGCGGCGGTCCCAGTCGCCGCTGAGCAGCCACTGGGCAACGTCCAGCCAGGCATTGTCGACGGGGTGTTCGGCCAGCAGCTCCAGGCAGTCTGCCAGGTTGGGGGTGGTCCAGGCGTTGGCGGGGTCGTGCCAGTAATAGCGGGCCACGTAGCCAGGGCGGAGGGCGTGGTCGCTGTCTTCGAAGGCGTGGGCCAGTATGTGCCGCACGCGCCGCTCCAGGGCCTGGAAGCTGCGGGTGCTCGGGTAGGCGGCGACACCGACGCTGCTGGTGATCTGCAGCAGGCGTTGGCGGGTGTAGAGGTGTTCGGTTTCGTCGTGGCCCAAGCTGCGCGGGAAGACCAGGGCGTCCACCAGGGCCTGCGGGCCGTCGGGGCCGGCTTCGGCGAGGAAGGCGTCGGCCAGGGCCAGGCCGTCCACCTCGTCCCAGAACGGGTGATGGTGGCCGTCTTCGGCCAGCAGCGCGTCGCGTTCGGGCAGGGCATCCAGGGTGCGGTCGAGGAAGGCTTCGAGCAGAGCGATGCGGGCCTGCTGATGGGCATCGGCTTGGTAGTGCTGCATGGGGGGTGTCCGTTCGTGTTGGGGGTCAGCCGCCGACCAGGGGCACCAGGCGCAGGAAGGTGAGCCGGGCCTGGGCGGGCAGGTCGAGGGAATGGTCGAGGTCGTTGAGCATCTGGCCGTCGAGGAGGATGCGGTAGCGGCGCTGGCGGAAGCCCTCCAGGGCGCGCTGAACTTCGGCTTCGGCGTCGATCCGGGGGGCGTCGGGCCGCTCGGCGTGCGGCTTGATGGCACCTCGCGCGGCCTGGCGGCGGATCTCGTCATCGCTGAGGTAGTCGGCAGGGGGGCTGGCCTGGAGGCGGTCCAGCCAGCCGGCGACCGTCCGTTCGGCCACCTGGTGCAGCACCACCCGGCGGATCAGCTCGCCCAGGGTGAGCCGGGAGTCCGCCAGGTGCAGGTTGAGGTCGGGGGTGAAGGCTTCGTTGCGGGCCCCGCGAAGGACCAGGCTCTCGACGTGCAGCTCGGTGCTCATGCTGGCCCTCCAGGCCGGCGATTCAGGTGAGCGAGCGTAGCGCTGGCGAGGCCGGCAGGAAAGGCCGGCTGCGCGGGTTCGTGGCGGCGGTCACGGCGTCTTGCGGCCGCTCATGTGGCGCAGGTAGGCGACCAGTTGTTCCAGCTGCGCGTCATCGATGACCTGGGCGGGGAAGGCCGGCATGCGCGCTTCCGGCCAGCGGCGCAGGCTCTGCGGGTCGCGGATGTAGCGTTGCAGGAAGCCTTCGGCGAAGTATTCGGTGGGGTTGTAGGGCAGGTTCAGGTCGGGGCCGAACTGGGCGTCCCCGGCGCCGTTGAGGCGGTGGCAGGCCAGGCAGTTCTTCTGGAACAGGGCGAAGCCGGCCTGGACGTCGGCGCTGGCATCCGAGGCTGGTAGCAGCGCGGGGAAGCGCTCGGCGACGGAGGCCAGGGCGCGGATCTTCACCACCTGGAAGGGCCATTGCTCGGGGCTGATGCCGCCGGCTTCGGGGGCGGTCCACACCAGGTAGAAGGGGCCGGCGCTGGGCTTGTCCTTGGCCAGGCCCGGCCAGGGCTTGGCCGGGTCTTCCACGGCCAGCCAGGCGCGGGCGCCCTCGCGGGCCAGCAGCGGGGCGGCGCTGAGTTCGGCGGCGAAGCCGTCGGCCGCCACGGCCTGCAGGTGCTGCTCCGGCGCCACCCCGGGCAGCAGGGCCGCCAGGGGCACGGCCCGGTAGGTCATGGCGCGCTTGTAGGCGACGTCCTGGGGGATGCGCACTTCCTGGGCCTGGGGATGGGCAAGCAGCTCGGCGGTACTCAGGGTGCGGGTACCGCCGGGCAGTTCCAGGGTCAGGTCGGCGGCGCGGGCCAGGCCGGTGGCGAGCAGCAGGGCAAGGAGCAGGTGGCGCATCAGGGGGCGTTCTCCAACAGGGGCTTGAGCCGGGTGTAGCCGCCGGCATTCTGCACGTTGGTATAGCCCCGGGCGAGCAGGTCGTCCTGGGCGATGCCGGAGCGCCTGCCGCTGCGGCAGTACAGGACGATGGGGGTGGACTTGTCCGGGGCGACCTCGGCGATGCGCTTGCCGATGTCTTCGAAGCCGATGTAGCGGGCACCGGGGAGCGCGCCTTCCTGGATCTCCTCCGGCGTACGCACATCGATCAGCACGGCGCCCTCCTGCTTCAGGGCTTCCAGGGCGGCGGCCTGGTCGACGTCGCCGGCGACCGCGTGGAGGCTGAGGGAGAGGGCGAGCGGGGTGATCAGATAGCGCATGGGTTCAGTTCCTTCCAAACAGTGACCGGTTGGACCCTAGCACACTCCAAAAAGGCTGTTCGACCGCTTTGGAACGCGGGTTCCAGCCCTGCGGGGGATGTCGTTTTGATGGCGTGCGGACGCTCCTTGCCCGCGCTGCGCCGCGTTGAGCGGGGCGTAGCGCAGGCAGGCGGTGGTCAACCGACCAGGCGAGTCAGATTGGGAAGGATCAGGATGAGCGTGGTGGCAAAGACGATAAGGCTCGCCTGCCGCATCTTCGGCTGTTTGAACATGGCCAACTGCCTTTCTTCTTGTTGGGGCGCGGCGTCGGGCCCTTACGGCCTGGCCTGGTGCTGGCGCCCCGTGGCGTTGCTGATCGACCGCTCCGGCATGACCCGGCAACGGCCCCTTGCCCGTTGAACACTAGGTGCGGCCCGCCCGGCGGCTTAGAACGCTTGGGATCAAGCCGCCGGCCTTTACCCTCGGCTTTGCCATAGCGTCAGGGGTGAGCCTTGGGCCAGAGCCTCGCGTTGACCCCGGGGTCAGCCGACCGTTCGTCTGAGCGCCGTGGTCAATGGCGCTGAGCAGTTCGGTCATTGAGCCGGCGGGCGTCGCCGTTAAGGTAGACCCACCGTGGTCGGCCCCGGGTCGGCCCGTCTGCCTAACGACAAGAGAGAACGCCATGACCGAAGCATTTATCTACGACGCGGTGCGCACGCCCCGCGGCAAGGGCAAGAAGGACGGGGCGCTGCACAGCGTCAAGCCGGTCAACCTGATCGCCGGGCTGCTCAAGGCCCTGGAGGTGCGCAACACGCTGGACACCAGCCAGGTGGACGACATCGTCCTCGGCTGCGTGACCCCGGTGGGCGACCAGGGCGCCGACATCGCCAAGACCGCCGCGCTGGTGGCCGACTGGGACGAGACCGTCTCGGGCCAGCAGATCAACCGCTTCTGCGCGTCGGGCCTGGAGGCCGTGAACCTCGCCGCGATGAAGGTGCGCTCCGGCTTCGAGGACCTGGTGGTGGCCGGTGGCGTGGAATCCATGTCGCGCATCCCCATGGGCTCCGACGGCGGCGCCTGGGCCATGGACCCGGAAACCAACCTGCACACCCACTTCGTGCCCCAGGGCATCGGCGCCGACCTGATCGCCACCCTGGAAGGCTTCAGCCGCCAGGACGTGGACGCCTTCGCCCTGCGCTCCCAGCAGAAGGCCGCCCGCGCCAGCGCCGACGGCTCGTTCAGCAAATCCCTGGTGCCGGTCACCGACCAGAACGGCATCGTGCTGCTGGACCACGACGAGTTCATCCGCGGCGAATCCACCCTCGAAGGCCTCGGCGCCCTCAAGCCGAGCTTCGAGATGATGGGCCAGATGGGCTTCGACGCCACCGCGCTGCGCAAGTACAGCCACGTCGAGCGCATCCACCACGTGCACACCCCGGGCAACAGCTCCGGCATCGTCGACGGCGCCGCCGCCATGCTCATCGGCTCCGCAGCCAAGGGCAAGGAACTGGGCCTCAAGCCCCGCGCACGCATCGTCGCCACGGCGGTGACCAGCACCGACCCGACCATCATGCTCACCGGCCCGGCGCCGGCCACCCGCAAGGCCCTGGCCAAGGCCGGGCTGTCGGTGGCGGACATCGACCTGTTCGAGGTCAACGAAGCCTTCGCCTCGGTGGTGATGAAGTTCATGAAGGACATGGGCGTGCCGGAGGAGAAGGTCAACGTCAACGGCGGTTCCATCGCCATGGGCCACCCCCTGGGCGCCACCGGTTGCGCCATCCTCGGCACCCTGCTCGACGAGCTGGAGAAGCGCCAGCTGCGCTACGGCCTCGCCACCCTTTGCGTGGGCGGCGGCATGGGTATCGCAACGATCATTGAGCGCGTTTGAGGCCGGAGAACAAAAAATGACTGACGCCATCCGTTACGAAAAAGGCCCGGACAACATCGTCGTCCTGACCATCGACATGCCCGGCCAGAGCGCCAACACCATGAACGCGGTGTACCGCGAGGCCATGGGCGCCACCGTGGACCGCCTGGAAGCCGAGAAGGATTCCATCGCCGGGGTCATCGTCACCTCCGCCAAGAAGACCTTCTTCGCCGGCGGCGACCTCAACGAACTGATCAAGGTCACCCAGGCCGACGCCAACGGCTTCTACCAGATGATCCTCAAGATCAAGGGCCAGCTGCGCCGCCTGGAGAGCCTCGGCAAGCCCGTGGTTGCCGCCATCAACGGCGCGGCCCTGGGCGGCGGCTGGGAAATCTGCCTGGCCTGCCACCACCGCATCGCCCTTGACGAGAGCCACGTCCAGCTCGGCCTGCCGGAAGTCACCCTGGGCCTGCTGCCCGGTGGCGGCGGCGTGGTGCGCATGGTGCGCCTGCTGGGCATCGAGAAGGCGCTGCCGTACCTCGCCGAAGGCAAGAAGGTGCGCCCGGACCAGGCCCTCAAGGCCGGCCTGATCCACGACATCGCCAAGGACCGCGACGAGCTGCTGGCCAAGGCCCGCGCCTTCATCGCCGCCAACCCCACGGCCGTGCAGCCCTGGGACGTGAAGGGCTACAAGATCCCCGGCGGCACCCCGTCGACCCCGGCCGTGGCGCAGATGCTGGCCATCGCCCCGAGCGTGCTGCGGGACAAGACCAAGGGCTGCTTCCCGGCGCCGGAGAAGATCATGTGCGCCGCCGTCGAAGGCGCCCAGGTGGACTTCGACACCGCCCAGTTGATCGAGGCGCGCTACTTCACTGAGCTGACCACCGGCCAGGTGGCGAAGAACATGATCGGCACCTTCTGGTTCCAGCTGAACGAGATCAACGCCGGCAGCTCCCGGCCCAAGGGCCCGACCCGCTATGAAACGAAGAAGGTCGGCGTGCTCGGCGCCGGCATGATGGGCGCGGGCATCGCCTACGTCTCCGCCGCCGCCGGCATCGAGGTGGTGCTCAAGGACGTCTCCATCGAAGCCGCCGAGAAGGGCAAGGCCTACTCCGCCGGCCTGCTGGACAAGAAGGTCGCCCGTGGCCACATGAGCGCGGAGAAGCGCGACGCCTTCCTCGCCCGCATCAAGCCGACCGTGGATGACGCCGACTTCGACGGCTGCGACCTGATCATCGAGGCCGTGTTCGAGAACCGCGAGCTGAAGGGCAAGGTCACCGCCGCCGCCGAGGCGGCGGCCCGGCCGGATGCGGTGATCGCCTCCAACACCTCCACGCTGCCCATCACCGGGCTGGCCACCGCCGTGGCCAAGCCGGAGAAGTTCATCGGCCTGCACTTCTTCAGCCCGGTCGACAAGATGCCGCTGGTGGAGATCATCCGGGGCGAGAAGACCTCGGACGAGACCCTGGCCCGTGGCTTCGACTACGTGCTGCAGATCAAGAAGACCCCCATCGTGGTCAACGACAGCCGGGGCTTCTTCACCTCGCGGGTGTTCGGCACCTTCACCAACGAAGGCATCGCCATGCTCGGCGAGGGCGTGTCGGCGGCGATGATCGAGAACGAGACCCGCAAGGCCGGCATGCCGGTAGGCCCGCTGGCGATCTCCGACGAGGTCTCCATGAGCCTGATGACCCACATCCGCAACCAGACCGCCGCCGACCTCAAGGCCGAAGGCAAGGCGATGCCGCAGCACCCGGCCTTCGCCGTGATCGACCTGATGGTCAACGAGTTCAAGCGCCCCGGCAAAGCGGCCGGCGGCGGCTTCTACGAGTACCCGGCAGGCGGCAAGAAGCACCTGTGGCCGGAGCTGAAGGCGCGCTTCGAGAAGGCCGACCGGCAGATCCCGCAGGAAGACGTGCGCGACCGCATCCTGTTCATCCAGGCCATCGAGACTGTGCGCTGCGTGGAGGAGGGCGTGCTGCTGTCCACCGCCGACGCCAACATCGGTTCGATCTTCGGCATCGGCTTCGCCGCCTGGACCGGCGGGGCGCTGCAGTTCATCAACCAGTACGGCCTGGACGACTTCGTCGCCCGTGCCCGCTACCTGGCCGAGCAGTACGGCGAGCGCTTCGAGCCGCCGGCGCTGCTGCTGGAGAAGGCGGCGAAAGGGGAAACCTTCTGAGCCCCGCGCGGGTCTGTCACCACAGGCCCGCACCCTGCTGAAAAACGTGCGGATAGCGACCTGCAGGGCGCTGTCCGCACGCGCTCGGGCGACTGCCGGCCGTTATAATGCGCGGCATTCTGCCTAGGAGCCTTCATGTCGAGCCACGCCCTGCACAACGTCATCGCAATCATCTGGTTCATCGTCTGCTGGGTCGGCTATACCCGCTACGCCATCTGGAAGGGCCGCGACACCCCCTGCCTCGCCTCGGTCATGCACCTCTACCGCGAGGACTGGATGCGCCGGCTGCTGATGCGCGACAACCGCATCGCCGATGCCAGCGTGATCGCCAACCTGGAGCGCAACGCGTCGTTCTTCGCCTCCAGCACCCTCATCATCCTCGCCGGCGTGCTCACGGTGCTGGGCTCCACCGAGCGCGCGGTGTCGATCCTCGCCGACCTGCCGTTCGTGCAGTCGGCCACCCGGGGCATCTCCGAGGTCAAGCTGCTGTCCATTGCGGTGGTGTTCGTCTACTCCTTCTTCACCTTCAGCTGGTGCATGCGCCAGTACAACTTCGCCGCCGTGCTGGTGGGGTCGGCGCCGCTGATCGGTGAGCGCAATGTGGGGGACCAGGAGCGCAAGGACTTCGCCGAGCGCACCGCGCGGGTCATCTCCCTGGCGGCCAACCAGTTCAACCTGGGCCTGCGCAGCTACTACTTCGGCCTGGCCATGCTGGCCTGGTTCATCAACCCCTGGTTCTTCATGATCGTGACGGCGGGTGTGGTGCTGGTGCTGTACCGCCGCGAGTTCCATTCCGCCGTTCTGGACGTGATGGTCTACACCCCGACCCGGGCGCCCGAGCCGCCCAAGGAGAAAGAGGAATGAGTCTGCCGTTCTGGTGTGTGCTTCTTGCTGTGCTGCTGACCTACATCCCACGGATTTTCGTGGGCAAGGCAATGAAGGAGGAGGGCAGTGGTTACGACAACCACAACCCCCGGATCCAGCAGGCGCGCCTCACCGGGCTCGGGGCGCGGGCGCTGGCGGCGCACCTCAACAGCATCGAGATGTTCCCGCTGTTCCTCGCCGGGGTGCTGATGGCCCACACCACCGACACCCGTGGCTGGCTGGTGGACGGCCTGGCGCTGACCTTCATCGCGGCGCGGCTGGTGTTCCTGTTCTGCTACTTGCGCGACCTGTCGACGCTTCGCAGTCTGGCCTGGTTCGTCAGCCTGTTGTGCTGCCTGGTGCTGATGCTCAGCCCGGCACTCTGATCCCATGGCCCCGGCCAGGCCGGGGCACCCTCCTGCCGAGCGCTACCTTCCTGGCAGCGCCCGGCCCTTCAAGGCATTCCTGCGCGTACAACCTCACCCATCACGGGCGGTGGACGGCTGCCCGGCGGAGGCATCCCGGGTGGCCGGGCGGGCCGGTTCGGCCTGGGGCGGCTGGCTGGCCGCGAGCAATGAGTCCAGCGCCTGGGAGGCGGACTCCTCGGCGGCGGCGAGGCGGTCTTCGGTGGTGGGTTCGCAGGCACTGAGCGCCAGCGTGAGGGCGAGGCAGAGGGGCAGGGCGAGGCGTTTGCGCACGGTGGTCCTCCTGGACAAGGCGGACGGTAGGGCATGAGGCCGCCAGCCGGGGCTGGCGGCCTGCAGGTTACTGCTGGGTGCCGCCTTGCGGGGCGGCCGGCGAAGTGGTTTCGCCCGGTGCAGTGCTGGGGGCGGCAGGGGCGGGTGCCGGCTGGGTCGGCGGAGTCGCTTCCGGTTGCGTGGTGGCCGGCGGGGTCGCCGGTTGGGCGGCTTTCTCATCCGAGGGCTTGTCGCAGGCGGCCAGGCCCAGGGCAGAGGCGAGCAACAGGCTGTAGGCGAGAGGCTTTTTCATGTAGGTCTCCTTGGTCCGATGAATGTCGAGACCCCCTTTCGAACCCCATGGTCGGCCGGAAGTTCAGTCGGGCCTGCCCGGCGGTTGGCCGGCGGCGGTATCATGCGCGCCTTACCGCCAACGCCATGGGAAGTACCGGATGAGCGAAAACCCGATCTTCGACAACGCCCAGCGATTCCTCGCTGTGCTGCGTCACTGCCAGGTCCTCGGGATGCGCGTGCACAGCGCCGACCGCCAGGGCCTGACCCTCTGCCTGCCGTACAGCGAGCAGATCATCGGCAACCCGGAGACCGGCGTGATCCATGGCGGCGCCATCACCACATTGATGGACACCACCTGCGGCATTTCCACCGTGTGCGTGCTGCCGTCCTTCGAGATCTGCCCGACCCTGGACCTGCGCATCGACTACATGCACCCGGCCGAGCCGAACAAGGACGTCTATGGGTTCGCCGAGTGCTACCGCGTCACCCCGAACGTGATCTTCACCCGTGGCTACGCCTACCAGGACGACCCCGAGCAGCCCATCGCCCACGTGGTCGGCGCCTTCATGCGCATGGGCAAGGCCATCGGCGGGAAGACCGGGAAATCCGGAGGTGCGGCATGAGCCTGGACCTGAGCGCCCTGGTGCGCGAAGCCCACGAGAAGAACGACTACGACGCCCTGGTGCGTGCCATTCCCTATGCGCGCCTGCTGGGCATCGAATGCCTGCGCTTGGGCGACGACATGGTCTTCCGCCTGCCCGCCAGCAAGGACAGCATCGGCAACCCGACCTTGCCGGCGATCCACGGCGGGGTGATCGCGGGGTTCATGGAACACGCCGCGATGCTGCACCTGCTGACCTTCATGGGCACGCCACATTTGCCCAAAATCATCGACTTCTCGATAGATTACCTGCGCGCCGGGCACTATCGTGACACCTACGCCCACTGCCAGGTCTGGCGACAGGGGCGGCGCGTCGCCAACGTCGCCATCACCGCCTGGCAAACCACTCAGACCGAGCCCATCGCCACCGCTCGAGCCCACTTCAAGGTCGACGAACCCTGACCCGTGGCCGGGCGCGATGCGCCCGGTCCATGCAACAAGGAATCCTGGATGGATGCGCTCCTGATCCTCGGCGGCCTGCTGTCGATCCTCTTCAGCCTGGTCTGGCTGGTCATGCTGGCTTTCGGTACCAGCCTGCTGTGGGGCTTCGGCAGCCTGCTGCTGCCGCCGATCACCCTGGCCTACATCGCGGCGCACTGGCGCACCGCGCGCAAGGCCGTGATGCTCCTCGCGCTGGGCATCATCCCGCTGGTGGTGGGCCTGACCATGCTGGCCTACCGCGACCCCGAGCGCCTGCACGCGCTGCTCAGCCTCGACTGGGCCAAGCCGGAGAAGCAGGCCCCGGGCGAACTGGCCATCCACCTGCGGGGCGAGCTCAACGGCGAGCCTTTCCTGCCTCAACAGGCCGAGCTGATCGACGGCGTGCTGAGCCTGCGCGAAGGGCAGGACTTCTTCGCACGGCGCGAGGTGAGCATCCGCCTGCCCAGCCAGCCCGAAGGCGACGTGCGCCTGGACATCCTCCCGGAAGACCCGGGCAGCAAGCCCGAAGTGGAGATCAGCTGGCTGCTCCCCGAGCAGGAGCTGCCGGAGGCCCGCCGCCTGAGCAAGGGCTACACCCTGCACCTGGACCTCAAGCGCACCGGCCCCAACACGCTGGCCGGCGGCTTCCACCTGGTGCTGCCGCCGCAACTGCGCACCACCCTGAGCGGCGACCTGGAGCTGTTCACCGACCGCCTGCGCTACGCCAACGGCCAGGTCGATCTGCGCCACGACTCCCAGGACACCCTCGCCTACGTCGCCCGTGACTACCTGCAGCGTCGTTTCGCCACCCGCGAGGTGCAGGTCACTCACCTGCCCCCGGTGAGCCTGCCGGCCCGCGACCTGGACCTGGACGTGGAGGCCCGCATCGACGGCGTGGCCCAGCGCCTGCCGCTGCAGTTCTTCAAGAGCGACCTGCGTGGCTGGGGCATCCGTGGCGATGCCTTCCCGCCGCTGCCAGCCGTGGAGGCCAAGCCCGCCACCGCCGAGGCCGAGCCCGAAGAGGCGCGCCCCAGCCGTCCGGTGGACCGCCGCCAGCGCTTCTCCCTGGAGCGCCTGCTGACCAACCCCAACCGCTACCAGAACCTCACCGTACGGGTGCAGACCGCCCGAGGCAGCCAGGTGGAAGGGCGTTTCACCGGGATCAACCCCGATGGCCAGGTGGTGATCCAGCGCAACGTCTCCGGCGCCGGTTCCGCCAGCTTCGTGCTGCGTCCCGAGGAAATCGCCCGGATCGAATTGCTGGAGCCCTGAGCCCGCTTCCACCCCGCCAGGCGTGCGCTCCCGCGCATCCTGGCGACGCCGCTCGTAGCGTCGTGTGAAAAAAGCCCTTGAAATTCCACAGCATGGCCCCATCTCGGCTGACATCCGCCGCCCCTGCGGCTTCAACCGTCCTTGGAGCTAGATGACCATGAGTGTGGAAACTCAAAAAGAAACCCTGGGCTTCCAGACCGAGGTGAAGCAACTGCTTCACCTGATGATCCATTCCCTCTATTCGAACAAGGAAATCTTCCTCCGCGAGCTGATTTCCAACGCCTCCGACGCCGCCGACAAGCTGCGTTTCGAAGCCCTGGCCAAGCCCGAGCTGCTCGAAGGCGGTGCCGAGCTGAAGATCCGCGTGAGCTTCGACAAGGACGCCAAGACCGTCACCCTCGAAGACAACGGCATCGGCATGAGCCGCGATGAAGTCATCGCCCACCTCGGCACCATCGCCAAGTCCGGTACGGCCGACTTCCTGAAGAACCTGTCGGGCGACCAGAAGAAGGATTCGCACCTGATCGGCCAGTTCGGCGTGGGCTTCTACTCCGCCTTCATCGTCGCCGACAAGGTGGACGTGTTCACCCGTCGTGCCGGCCTCTCCGCCGCCGATGGCGTGCACTGGTCCTCCCGCGGCGAGGGCGAGTTCGACATCGCCAACGTCGAGAAGGCCGAGCGCGGCACCCGCATCGTCCTGCACCTGAAGGCCGGCGAGGAAGAGTTCGCCGATGGCTGGCGCCTGCGCAACGTCATCAAGAAGTACTCCGACCACATCGCCCTGCCCATCGAACTGCCGAAGGAGCACCACGGCGAAGAGAAGGACAAACCGGCCGAGCCGGAGTGGGAAACCGTCAACCGTGCCAGCGCCCTGTGGACCCGTCCGCGCACCGAGGTGAAGGACGAGGAGTACCAGGAGTTCTACAAGCACATCGCCCATGACTTCGAGAACCCGCTGTCCTGGAGCCACAACAAGGTCGAGGGCAAGCTGGAGTACACCTCGCTGCTCTACGTACCGGGCCGCGCACCGTTCGACCTGTACCACCGCGAAGCGCCGAAGGGCCTCAAGCTCTACGTCCAGCGCGTGTTCATCATGGACCAGGCCGAGCAGTTCCTGCCGCTGTACCTGCGCTTCATCAAGGGCGTGGTGGACTCCAACGACCTGTCCCTGAACGTCTCCCGCGAGATCCTTCAGAACGGCCCGGTGATCGACTCCATGAAGTCGGCACTGACCAAGCGCGTGCTGGACATGCTGGAGAAACTGGCCAAGAACGAACCCGAGCAATACAAGGGCTTCTGGAAGAACTTCGGCCAGGTCCTCAAGGAAGGCCCGGCGGAAGACTTCGCCAACAAGGAGAAGATTGCCGGCCTGCTGCGCTTCGCCTCCACCCACGACGAGAGCGGCGAGCAGAGCGTCGGCCTGGCCGACTACCTCGGCCGCCTGAAGGACGGCCAGGACAAGGTCTACTACCTCACCGGCGAGTCCTACGCCCAGGTGAAGAACAGCCCGCACCTGGAAGTCTTCCGCAAGAAAGGCATCGAAGTGCTGCTGCTCACCGACCGTATCGACGAGTGGCTGATGAGCTACCTCACCGAGTTCGACGGCAAGCAGTTCGTCGACGTCGCCCGTGGCGACCTGGACCTCGGCAAGCTGGACTCGGAAGAGGACAAGAAGGCCCAGGAAGAAGTCGCCAAGGCCAAGGAAGGGCTGGTGGAGCGCCTGAAGGGCGCGCTGGGTGAGCAGGTGGCCGAGGTGCGTGTCTCCCACCGCCTGACCGACTCCCCGGCGATCCTCGCCATCGGCGAACAGGACCTGGGCCTGCAGATGCGCCAGATCCTCGAAGCCAGCGGGCAGAAGGTGCCGGACTCCAAGCCCATCTTCGAGTTCAACCCCAGCCACCCGCTGATCGAGAAGCTGGACAACGAGCAGGATGAAGAGCGCTTCGGCGAGCTGTCCCACATCCTCTTCGACCAGGCCGCCCTGGCCGCCGGCGACAGCTTGAAGGACCCGGCCGCCTACGTGCGCCGCCTGAACAAGCTGCTGGTGGAACTCTCCGCCTGAGTCGAACGGTCGTAACCGCTGCCATGAAAAAGCCCGCGTCAGCGGGCTTTTTCATGGGGCATTGGCGATCAGAAGATGCCTTTCTTGCTGGCCTCCAGGATCGTGGCCTTGTTGTTGTCGTAGTGAACCTGGTTGATTTTGGTGAAGGGGTTGGCCACGAAGGCGCCCGGAAGCAGGAGGATCTGGATCCAGGTGCGGACGCCATCCTCCTTGGTCAGCGTGGCCAGCACCTGCCCGTTGCGATCGCGGTAGATGGTTTCGGTGATCACGCGGTCTTCACCGGTTGCCGGGATGACGCCGAGTGTGAAGCCGCTGATGAACGCCAGCGCCATGCTCCCGTGGCCATCGTTGGTCACCTTGACCTCCGCCGTGATGTCGGCATCGCCAAAGCCTTCGTTGACCGACGAGAACAGGTTCGACTCCTGGTAGGCCTTGCCAACGATGTCGGACCACGACTTGACCACGGCCGGTGCAGCCGTGCTGTCCGCATCGTTCATCTTCATCCGGCCTTCCACGACATAACGCAGCGAAGGCTTCTGTTCCTTGGCTGCCGGCCAGGCGCCCAGGTCAGCGGTTTCGCCGGAGCGGACGCCCGCGCAACCGGTGAGCAGGGCCAGGCCCAGGAAGAGGGCGGAGATTCGCAGGAGACGGGTCATTTCGTGTGTTTCCCAAGGTCGGATTGATACTGGTTGAGCAGGTCGTCGAGCGCACTGCGGCGCTCCGGGCTGCCGTTGACGGTGCCCATCGAGTAGAGCGAGACGCTGTGTTCGGCGTGCTGGCGGGTCTGGTAGCTGTAGAGCAGCTTGCCCTGCGCATCGCTGACCTGGAGGCGGCCGCTGACGTTGGACTCGTCGATGTGGGTCGTGCCGCCGAACCAGATGTAGCCGGTCAGGGTCACGATGGCGAAGGGGAAGTAGCCGCCATAGGGCCGACGGTGGACGTTGTAGGTGTCGAAGCTGAACGAGAGCACCTGGTCATCGGCCGCGACGGTCTGGCCGGGCATGCGCACATTGCTGAACCGATTGCTCGCCTTGAGGTAGTTACCCAGGCTGAGGGTCATGCCGGTGGACTGGGTCTTTCCGGCATTCCAGTTGACGAAGGTCTTGTCGGTGACCTCCACGCTGGCCAGGGCGACGCTTTGCTGGCTGGTGGTGGCGGTCTTGTCGGGAGTGGGGAAATCCGTGCCCTGGGGCACGGTAGCGCACCCCGTCAGCATGGACAGGGCGAGAAGGACAGCGGCGAAAGGCCCCTTCATGTCACGCTCCTTGTGAGGGAAATGGTCGAGTGTTCTTGGCGCCGGAAAAACGGCGGCGGAATGATGCCGATATGATGGCGCGCTCGCAATGGGGCGCGGTGAATCCGTGCAGCGAAACGCGAAACCCTGCACGAATGGCCGGCGGAGCCTGTCCAAACGGTCGCATGCGCTCGGTGCGCGGTGGCGCTAAGCTCCACTGCCGGCCGATGAGGCCCCGCCGAGTGGCTGCCCAATCCCATCCGTCCCGAGAGAGGTGATCCATGACCCAGATCCGCGCCCATGCCATCCGTTATGAACTCGACGGGCAGGCCTTCGAAGGCCAACTGGTCTACGACCCCAGCGTGCAGGACCCGCGCCCCGGGCTGGTGATGGCGCCCAACTGGTTCGGCATCACCGAGACCGCCGTGGAAACGGCGCGCCAGGTGGCCGAGGAGCGGCGTGTGGTGCTGGTGGCGGACCTCTATGGCGCCGAGGTGCGGCCGAAGGATGCCGAGGCAGCGGCTGCCGCCATGCAGCCGCTGAAGGAGGATCGCGCCTTGCTGCGTCGCCGCATGCAGGCTGCGCTGCAGGCCCTGCTGGAGCAACACGCGGTGGCCATCGACCCCCGGCGTCTTGCGGCCTTTGGCTTCTGCTTCGGCGGCACCTGCGCGCTGGAGCTGGGCCGAGCCGGGGCCGAGCTCAAGGCCTTCGTCTCCTTCCATGGCGCGCTGGACACCCCCGACCCCACCGACGCCCGCCACATCAAGGGCGCCGTGCTGGTGCTGGACGGCGCCTCCGACCCGCTGGTGCCGCGCACGCAACTGCCGGCCTTCGCCGAGGAAATGAGCGCCGCCGGGGTCGACTGGCAACTGCTCAGTTACGGCGGAGCGGTGCATTCCTTCACCGATCCCGAGGCGAATCGCCCCGGCGTCGCGCAGTACAACCCCAAGGTGGCGCGACGGGCCTTCGCCGCCATGGACGCGTTGCTGGACGAAGTCTTCCTGTAGCGGCCAGCCGGCGCTTGGCAAGGGGGCGGGATGATGGCATTTTGCCGGAGCCCCGCCCCCTGATTTCCGCCCATCGGCATTTGACCGGATGGGCAAGAGGGCATTGACTCCAGACACGCCAGTCGCTGCCCTCGAGACCCACCCGATGTTCGAGTTCTCCCGGTTCTTCTTCGACAACGACCAGCCCACGCTGCTGGTCTTCGGCAGTCACAATCCCTGGCTGGTGCTGCTGTCGGTCTGCATCGCCATCTTCACCTCCGCCATGGCCCTGCAACTGGCCGGCATGGCCCGTCTCAGCCGCGTCCCGCTGTACCGCCAACTGGCCATCGGCACCGGTGCCGTGGCCCTGGGTGGCGGCGTCTGGGCCATGCACTTCATCGGCATGCTGGCCTTCCAGCTGTGCGCCGCCGTGCGCTACGACCCTGGCCTGACCGTACTCTCCATGCTGCCCAGCCTGTTCGCCTCCTGGATCGCGCTCAACCTGCTGTCGCGCCGCCGGGTGTCGCCGGTGCAGTTCGTCATGGGTGGCGTGCTGGTGGGGGCGGGGATCGGCGCCATGCACTACAGCGGCATGGCCGCCATGCAGCTGGCGCCGCTGCTGCGCTACGACCCGCTGATGTTCGGGCTGTCGATCCTGGTCGCCGTGGTGCTGGCGATCATCGCCCTGTGGGTGCGTTTCGGCCTGCGGGGACGCGTCAGCGGGGTGCGCGCCATCCTGCTCAGCGGCACGGTGATGGGGCTGGCCATCAGCGGCATGCACTACACCGGCATGGCGGCGGCGCGTTTCACCGGCATCGAGGAATTCAGCATGCCGCAGCCGGTGGTGGGCGCGGCCTACCTGGCGATGGCGGTGGCCATGGCCACCGTGGCCCTGAGCCTGCTGGTGGCGGCGGTCAACGGCCTGTTGCGCTACCGCGAGCTGTTCCGCGAACTGGAGGCCGGCCGCGACCACCTCAACTCGCTGCTGGATGCCGCCTTCGAGGTGATTTTCACCATCGACCACCAGGGCGTCATCCGCTCCGTCAACAATGCCGTCTCCGGCCTGTATGGCTGGCAACCCGAGGAGCTGATCGGGCGCCACATGAGCCTGCTGATGCCCGAGCGGCATTCCCGGCAGTTCACCGAGGCGCTGGAGCAGTACCGGCTGACCGGGATGTCCCGTCTTTCCGGCAGCGAGCTGGAGGTGTCGGGCATCGGCCGCGATGGGCGGGAGATTCCCGTGCGGGTCAGCCTGGGCGTGACCCAGCGCGACGGCAACCCCTGGTTCGTGGTGTTCGTCGCCGACATCAGCGAGCGCAAGGCCATGGAGCAGGCCCTGCGTGACAGCGAGCAGCAGTACCGTTCGCTGATCCGCAACATCCCCGGCGTGTCCTTCCGCTGCCTGATGGACGAGCGCTGCAGCACCCGCTTCGTCAGCGACGCGGTGCGCCGCGTCACCGGCTGGCCGGCGGAGTCCTTCATGAGTGGCGAGCGTTCGCTGATCGAGCTGTGCCACCCGGATGACCGCGAGCGGGTGCTGGACGAGGTCAACGACGCCGCCCGCCTGGGGCGCAGCTACGTGGTGGAGTACCGCCTGTTCGACCGCGATGGCCACGAGCACTGGGTGTGGGAGAGCGGCAGCGTCGACGTCGATGCCCAGGGCGTGCCGCGCTGGGTGGACGGCGTGATGCTGGACCAGACCGAGACCAAGCTGCGCAACGCCGAATACGAGGGCAAGGTGACCGCCATCAGCAAGGCCATGGCACTGATCGAGTTCGACCTCACCGGCCACGTGCTGGAGGTGAACGAGAACTTCCTCGACCTGTTCGGCTACACCCGCGAGGAGCTGATCGGCCAGCACCACCGCATCTTCTGCGACGCCGACCTGGTGGCCAGCGAGCGCTACCGCCTGTTCTGGGAAGACCTGCGCGAGGGCCATTTCCGCTCCGGGGAGTACCGCCGGCTCGGCAAGGACGGGCGCGATGTGTGGATCCAGGCCACCTACAACCCGATCCTCGATGCCGACGGCCGCCCCTTCAAGATCCTCAAGCTGGCCACCGACCTGACCCCACGGCGGATGATGGAGCAGGACCTGCGCAACGCCCGCGACCGCGCCGAGCAGGCCGCCGCCGCCCGCAGCAGCTTCCTGGCCAACATGAGCCACGAGATCCGCACGCCGATGAACGCCATCATCGGCTTCACCGAACTGCTGCTGGACACGCCCCTGGGCGAAACCCAGCGCCGCCACCTGCGCACCGTGCAGCACTCCTCGCGCTCCCTGCTGGGCTTGCTCAACGACATCCTAGACACCGCCAAGCTCGACCGGGGCGCCATCGAGCTGGAGGACATCGACTTCTCCCTGCGCGAACTCTGCGAGCAGGTCTGCGACTCCCAGCGCCTGGGCGCCGAGCGCAAGGGCCTGAGCCTGGAGCTGGACTACGCCGAGCACCTGGGCGACTACTTCCGCGGCGACCCGCTGCGCCTGCAGCAGGTGGTCACCAACCTGCTGGGCAACGCCGTCAAGTTCACCGAGCGCGGCCGCGTGCGCCTGGTGGTGGACGGCGCCCCCGGCGCCCTGCGCCTGGCCATCCACGACACCGGCATCGGCATCGCCGCCGACCGCCTGGAGAAGATCTTCGACCCCTTCGCCCAGGCCGACGCCTCCATGAGCCGGCGTTTTGGCGGCACCGGGCTGGGCACCACCATCTCCCGCCAACTGGTGGAACTGATGGGCGGACGCATCCGCGTCGAGAGCCGGGAAGGCGAGGGCAGCGTATTCACCGTCGAGGTGCCGCTGGCCGCCGGTGAGCGCGCCCATGTCAATGCGCTGCGCCAGAGCGCGCCCACCTTGCCGCCGCTGCGCATCCTGGCAGCGGACGACGTGGCACAGAACCTGGAGCTGCTCACCCTCAACCTCGAACGCCTGGGGCACCGCGTGCACGGCGTGGAAGACGGCGCGGCCGCAGTCGCCGCCTTTGGCGAGCAGGCCTTCGATCTGGTCCTGATGGACGTGCAGATGCCCGGCATGGACGGCCTGGAAGCCAGCTGTGCGATCCGCCAGCGCGAGCAGGCCGAAGGCCGGCGCCCGGTGCCGATCATCGCCCTGACCGCCAGCGTGCTCGACCGTGACCGGCAGAACGCGCTGGACGCCGGCATGAACGGCTTTGCCGGCAAGCCCCTGGACATGGCCGAGCTGCTGCACGAGATGGCCCGGCTGCTGGGCGTGGAGCCGGGCCGTGATACCGACCCGGCAGCGGCCCAGGCGCCGGCGGACCCGGATGCGCTGTTCGACTGGGTCCGGGGCCAGCAGTTGTGGGGCGGCGCCGTGCAGATGGCCGCCGCCATCGTGCGCTTCCTCGACGAGCAGGAGCGGCTCCTCGGCCACCTGCGCGAGGCTGTCCGGCAGGGCGATTTCAGCGACGTGGTGGCCAACGCCCACCGCCTGCGCGGCGCCGCCGCCAACCTCGGGCTGGACGAGATGGCCGCCTGCGCCGCCGAGCTGGAGCATGCCGGCAGCGGCGGCCAGCCGCAGGCCCTGGAGACGCTGCTGCAGCAACTGGCGGCTATCATGATCCGGGTCCGCGCCGCGGTCCCGGTGTTCCCGGCGGAGGCCGAGGTGGCGTCCGCGCCGGTCCCGCGGGAGGCCCTGCTGGAGGCCAGTCGCCGTCTGGCCGCCGAGCTGGCCCGTGGCGGGCTG
This sequence comes from Pseudomonas sp. SLBN-26, assembly GCF_006715895.1. Lineage (NCBI taxonomy): Bacteria > Pseudomonadati > Pseudomonadota > Gammaproteobacteria > Pseudomonadales > Pseudomonadaceae > Pseudomonas > Pseudomonas sp. SLBN-26. Next base: position 2,067,271 of record NZ_VFOB01000001.1, on the reverse strand, counting down.
GACGACGAGGCCCTCGCCCTGTTGCGCCAGGGGCTGGAGGGGCAGGCCGCCCAGGCACGCCTGCACGCGCTGCAACATGCCATTGACGATTTCGACTTCGACCAGGCCCTCCAGCAGCTCACCGAGCTGCAGGCCTGGCTGGAGACAGGAGAGCTATCCCCATCATGAGCCCGACTTCGCCGGACCCGCGCCAGTGCCTGCTGCTGGTGGACGACGAACCCACCAACCTGCAGGTGCTGCGCCACATCCTCCAGGACGACTACCGCCTGCTGTTCGCCAAGGACGGGCCCAAGGCCCTGGAACTGGCCGGCCGCGAGCGGCCCGCCCTGGTCCTGCTGGACGTGATGATGCCGGGCATGACCGGCCATGAGGTGTGCCAGCAGCTCAAGAACGACCCGGCCACCCGCGAGATCCCGGTGATCTTCGTCACCGCCCTGGCCGATACCGAGGATGAGGCCAAGGGCTTCGAGGTCGGCGCCGTCGACTACATCACCAAGCCGGTCAGCCCGGCCATCGTCAAGGCGCGGGTGCGCACCCACCTGTCCCTGGTGCGCATGGACGAGCTCAAGCGCACCCGCCTGGAGATCGTCCAGCGGCTCGGCCTCGCCGCCGAATACAAGGACAACGAGACCGGCCTGCACGTCATCCGCATGAGCCATTACTCGCGCATCCTCGCCCGCGCCCTGGGCTGGAGCGAGGCCGACTGCGACGACCTGCTCAACGCCGCACCGATGCACGACGTGGGCAAGATCGGCATCCCCGATGCCGTGCTGCGCAAGCCCGGCAAGCTGGATGCGGACGAGTGGGCGGTGATGCGCCAGCACGTCAGCATCGGCGCCAAGATCATCGGCGAGCATCCCTCCGGGTTGCTGCGCATAGCCCAGCGCATCGCCCTGACCCACCACGAGAAGTGGGACGGCAGCGGCTACCCCAACGGCCTGGCGGGTGAAGACATCCCCATCGAGGGCCGCATCGTCGCCATTGCCGACGTGTTCGACGCCCTCACCAGCGAGCGTCCCTACAAGCAGGCCTGGCCGGTGGAGGAGGCGGTGGCCTTCCTCCGCGAGCAGAGCGGCCAGCACTTCGACCCGGACCTGGTGGAGCTGTTCATCCAGCAACTGCCCGCCGTGCTGGAGGTCAAGGCGCGCTGGGCCGAAGGGCGCACGGCGTAACCGCGCCCCAGGGTGGGCCGGGCGGCGCTCGGCTTCAGCGCACCGCCGTCTTCACGCCAAAACAATGCCCCAGCTCGGGGAAGCGCCCCTGGCGCACGTCCTCGGCATAGGCCGCCAGGGCCTGCTCGATGCTCGGCGCCAGCGCCGCATAGCGCTTGACGAAGCGCGGCAGGTAGTCGCTGAACAGGCCCAGCGCATCCTCGGTCACCAGCACCTGGCCGTCGCAGGCCGGTGACGCGCCGATGCCGATGGTGGGGATCGCCAGTTCCTCGCTCAGGTGCCGGGCCAGCGGCTCGGCGATGCCCTCCAGCACCACCGCGAAGGCACCGGCTGCCTGCATCGCCAGGGCATCGCGGCGCACCCGCTCGGCGCCGACTGCCTCCAGCCCCTGGGCCTTGAAGCCGCCCAGCACGTTCACCTGCTGCGGCATCAGCCCCACGTGGGCCAGCACCGGCACGCCGCGCGCCACCAGGAAGGCCACGGTTTCGGCCAGCGCCTCGCCGGCTTCCAGCTTCACCGCGGCCGCCCCGGTTTCCCGCAGCACCCGCGCCGCAGCGTGGAAGGCCTGCTCCGGGCTGGCCTGGTAGCTGCCGAAGGGCAGGTCGACCGCCACGCAGGCCCGTTCCGAACCGCGCATCACCGCCTGGCCGTGGGCGATCATCATCTCCAGGCTCACCCCCAGCGTGCTGGGCAGCCCGTAGAGCACCATGCCCAGCGAGTCGCCGACGATGATCAGGTCCGCCTGGGCGTCCACCCAGCGCGCCATCGGCGTGCTGTAGGCGGTCAGCGACACGATGCTGCCGGGGCCCTTGCGCCGGGCGAGTTCGGGGACGCTGATGCGGGAAACGCGGGTGTGGCTGCTCATGACGGACTCCGGGGGAGGGCAATGGAAACGCGAGGCAGGCTACCATCGGCCTTTCGCTTCCCACTTGAGCAGAAGAGACAGCCCATGCCGCATCGGGGACAAGATGCCGTGATCCCGCCGATACCCACCTGCGCGCGCCTGCCGCGCCCGGTGTACCCGCGCATGTTCGACATTCCTGGGGGCCACCCCATCGCCCTGCACAGCCACCCCTGGGTGCAGTTCACCTACGCCCGCTCCGGGCTCATGCAGGTGCTGACCGAAGACCACAGCTACCTGGTGCCGCCACAGTGCGCCCTGTGGGTCCCGCCGGGCCTGGCCCACACCGCCTCCAGCGAAGGCACCCTGGAATTCCGCAGCCTCTACCTGGACGCCAGCATTCTCGATGGCTTCCAGCGGCCCTGTGCCGTGCTGCAGGTCACCCCGTTGCTGCGGGAGCTGATGGAGCGCGCCGCCTGCTTCACCCCGGACTACCCCGAGGACGGCGTCGAAGCGCGCCTGCTGCGGGTGCTGGTGGACGAGATCCGCGCCTTGCCCGAGGCGCCCTTCAAGCTGCCGCTGCCCACCGACCCGCGCCTCAGGCGCATCACCGACAGCCTGCGCGCCGACCCCGGCGACGGGCGTGGCATCGAGGCCTGGGCCCAGGAGGTGGGCGCCACCCGCCGCACCCTCGCACGGCTGTTCCAGGCCCAGACGCGACTCTCCTTCAGCGAGTGGCGGCAACGCCTGCGCCTGCTCGCCGCGCTGCCACGCCTGGCCGAAGGCGTCAGCGTCACCGCGCTGGCGGGCGAGCTCGGCTACGACTCCACCTCCGCCTTCATCGCCCTGTTCCAGCGCCACTACGGCTGCACCCCGGGTGCCTGGGCCAAGCGCCTGGGCGGGGCCGCCTGACCGATGCGGGCGGCGGCCCAACCGGCGCGCCTCCCTCTGCCTGACCTGACCGTCGCCCCGGGGGCGAGGGTGACCGATGCTGCCGATTTGGGTTAACGCGCCCGGGGGGATCTCCCTAGGATCGAACCTGCCTGTGATTGCACAACAACAAGCTCCATCCGGTTCCCGGGCGAACCTCACATCGGCTGCCTCATACAACAAGGTCAAGAAAATGAGCGTATCTATGTCGGTCAACGGCTCCTCATCCAACGAGCTGAGGCGCGGCGCACTGGGCGTCGGCTTCATCATCTTCTTCGTGGTCTCCGCCGCCAGCCCGCTGAGCGTCATCGCCGGCGGCTTCCCCATCGGCATCATGCTGGGCAACGGCCCGGGCACACCGGCGCTGCTGGTCCTGGCGCTGCTGGTGCTGCTGGCGTTCTCGGTCGGCTACACCACCATGTCCCGCCATGTGACCAACGCCGGCGGCTTCTACGCCTTCTCCTCGCGGGGGCTTGGCGGGCTGGCAGGCGGTGCCGCCGGTGTCCTCGCCATGTGCGCCTACAACATCCTCCAGGTGGGGCTCTACGGCATGTTCGGCGGCGTCGCGGCCGGCACCCTGTCCAGCGTCTTCGGGCTGGACCTGCCCTGGTGGGCGTACTCGCTGCTGGCCATGCTGAGCATCGCGATCCTCGGCTACCGCAACATCGACCTCTCGGCACGGCTGCTGTCGGTCATCGTCATCGCCGAGTACCTGGCGATCCTCACCCTCGACGTGGCGATCCTGCGCAGCGGCGGCGACAGCGGCATCAACTTCGCCTCCTTCGAGCCGACCCACGTCCTCAGCGGCGCGCCCGCCATCGGCCTGCTGTTCTGCTTCGCCGCCTTCATCGGCTTCGAGGCCACCACCATCTACGGCGAAGAGGCCAAGGACCCGCAGCGCACCATCCCCATCGCCACCTACGCCTCGGTCCTGCTGATCGGCTGCTTCTACGCGCTGTCCATCTGGTCCCTGGTGATCGGCGTCGGGGTCGACAAGATCGTCCCGACCCTGCTGGCCCTGCCGGACCCGACCACCTTCATCTACGGCATGTCCGACCACTTCGTCGGGCCGGGCCTGACCTCGCTGATCCGCGTGCTGTTCATGGTCAGCATCTATGCCGGCCTGCTGGCCTTCCACAACGCCGCCGCCCGCTACTTCTACGCCATCGGCCGCGACGGCCTGCTGCCGCGCCAGCTCGGCACCACCCACCGGCTGCACCAGAGCCCGCACATGGGGTCGGCCCTGCAGAGCCTGATCGCGGCGGTGGTGGTGCTGGCCTTCGCCGCCCTGGGGGCCGATCCGATCCTGCAGCTGTTCGCCTGGTTCTCCAGCCTCGCCACCCTCTGCCTGGTGCTGCTGATGGCACTGACCTCGGCGGCGGTGCTGGTGTATTTCAGTCGCCACCCCGAGCTGCGCCTGGGCATCCTGCGCAGCCGCATCCTCCCGGGCTTCTCCTGCATCGCCCTGCTGGGTGTGCTGGGCATCGCGGTGCTGCACTTCGACGTGCTCACCGGCTCCAGCAAGCTCCTGTCCTACGGCCTGTGCGCGGTGATCCCGGTGGCGCTGCTGCTCGGCGTCGCCATGGCGGCGCGGCTGCGCAAGCTCTCCCCCGAGCGATTCCACGCCCTGGGCAGCCACAAGCTGTAGCGGCGCCTTTCCCAACGCAAACCCTGTAGCCGCCGGCCAAGCGGTGGCACGTGAAGGAAGACGGTCATGCACGACTATCGAATGCTCATCGACGGCGCCTGGGTAGCAGGCGAAAACGGTCACTTCGAGGTGATCAACCCCGCCAGCGGACGTGCCTTCGCGCAGTGTCCCGCCGGCTCCCTGGAGCAGGTCGACCAGGCCGTACACGCGGCCCAGGTGGCCTTCCGCCAATGGCGGCTGAGCAGCCACGCCACCCGCTGCACGGCCCTGCAGCGCATCGCCGACGACATCGAGACCGAAGCCGAGGCCCTGGCCACCCTGGTGGTGCAGGAGCAGGGCAAGCCCTTCGCCCTGGCGATGTCGGAGATCATGGGCGGCGCCGCCTGGACCCGCTACAGCGCCGAGAGCGAGATCCCTGTGCGGCTGGTGGAGGACACCCCGACCCAGCGCATCGTACTGCACCACAAGCCGCTGGGCGTGGTGGCCTCCATCACCCCCTGGAACTGGCCGTTCATGATCGCCGTGTGGCACATCATGCCCGCCCTGCGCGCCGGCAACTGCGTGGTCAGCAAACCCTCCAGCCTCACGCCCCTGAGCACCCTCAAGCTGGTGGAGATCATCGCCCGCCACGTGCCCCGGGGCGTGATCAACATCGTCACCGGCGAGCGCGGCTTCGGCGGTGCCATCGCCAGCCACCCGGGCATCCGCAAGATCGTCTTCACCGGCTCCACCGCCACCGGCCAGAGCGTGATGCGTGCCGCCGCCGGCAACCTCAAGCGGCTGACCCTGGAACTGGGCGGCAACGATGCCGGCATCGTCCTGCCCGGCACGCCGGTGGAGCAGGTGGCCGAGGCCATCTTCCAGGCCGCCTTCCTCAACATGGGGCAGACCTGCGCCGCGCTGAAGCGCCTCTACATCCATGAGTCCCAGTACCAGGCATTCTCCCAGGCCCTGGTCGAACTGGCCGGGCGCCAGGTGATCGGCGACGGCCTGGAAGCCGATGTCACCTTCGGCCCGGTGCAGAACGCCGAGCAGCTGGCGCTGGTGGAGAACCTGGTGGCCGATGCCCAGGCTCGGGGCGGCCGCGTGCTGTGTGGCGGCGCGCGGCTGGACCGGGAGGGCTTCTTCTACCCGCCGACCCTGGTTGCCGACGTCACCGATGGCCAGCGCCTGGTGGACGAGGAGCAGTTCGGCCCCGTGCTGCCGCTGATCGCCTACCGCGATGTCGAGGACGTCCTGGCCCGCGCCAACGCCAGTGACATGGGCCTGGGCGGCTCCGTCTGGGGCGCCGATGCCGGCGAGGCCCAGGCACTCGCCCAGCGCCTGGAAAGCGGCGTGGCCTGGGTCAACTGCCACGCCCAGATCCAGCCCAACACCCCCTTCGGCGGCTGCAAGCTTTCCGGCTTCGGCGTCGAGTTCGGATTGGAGGGCCTGCTGGAGTTCACCACCCAGCAGTTGCTCTACGTACGCAAGCAAGAAGGCCAGTGAGGAGCAGCACCATGTACGAGCGCTACAAGACCGCCGAGAAGAAGTTCTGGCACCCCATGAGTGCCTCCGCCGCCGCCCATCGTGGCAAGACCCTGGTCATCGCCCGGGGCGACGGCAACCACATCACCGACATCGACGGCAATCGCCTGCTGGATGGCGTCGGCGGGCTGTGGAACGTCAACGTCGGGCACAACCGCGCCGAAGTGAAGGCCGCCATCGCCGCGCAACTGGACGAGCTGGCCTACTACCAGACCTTCGACGGCATCGCCCACCCCCGGGTCTTCGACCTGGCCGACCGGCTCACCGCGATGTTCGCCCAGGAGCGCATGACCCGGGTGCTGTTCAACTCCGGCGGATCGGACGCCGTGGAAACCGCCCTGAAGATGGCCCGTCAGTACTGGATCGCCGCCGGCCAGCCCGGTCGCACGCGCTTCCTGTCGCTGCGCAACGGCTACCACGGCGTGCACATCGGTGGCACCTCGGTGGGGGGCAACGGCGTGTACCACTACAACCACGGCCCGCTGCTGGGCGGCTGCCACCTGCTGGACACCCCCTGGCTCTACCGCAACCCCTGGGACTGCCGCGACCCGGAGCAACTGGTGGAGCACTGCATCCGACAGCTCGAAGAGCAGATCGCCCTGCTCGGCGCCCAGACCATCGCCGCCTTCATCGCCGAGCCGGTGCAGGGCGCCGGTGGCGTGATCGTGCCGCCGGCCACCTACTGGAAGCGCCTGCGCGAGGTCTGCGACCGCCACGAGATCCTGCTGATCGCCGACGAAGTGGTCACCGGCTTCGGCCGCTCCGGCTGCATGCTCGGCAGCCGTGGCTGGGGCGTCGCCCCCGACATCCTCTGCCTGGCCAAGGGCATCTCCGCCGGCTACATCCCCCTGGGTGCCACGCTGTTCAACCAGCGCATCAGCGACGCCATCGAACACGGCCCCGGCTTCAGCAACGTGGTCATGCACGGCTACACCTACAGCGGGCATCCCACCGCCTGCGCCGCCGCCCTGGCGGTGCTGGACATCGTCGAAGCCGAGGACCTGCCCGGCAACGCCGCACGGGTCGGGGCGGCGCTCATCGAGCAACTGCTGCCCCTGGCCGAACGCTACGACGTGGTGGGCGAGGTGCGTGGCAAGGGGCTGATGATCGCCCTCGACCTGGTGGCCGACAAACGCACCCGGCAACCCCTGGACCCGGCTGCTGGCCACGCCGCACGCATTGCCGAGAGCGCCCGTGCCGAAGGCGTACTGGTACGCCCGGTGGGCAACAAGATCATCCTCTCGCCGCCGCTGACCCTGACCCTGGACGAAGCCGGCACCCTCGCGGCCGCGCTCGACGCAGCGCTCGCCCAGAACCGCTGACCACGCGGCCCCGCCCGCGCGGCCAGCGCCGCGCGGGCCTTCCTCTGCCCAGAAGACCTACAACAACCTCCCAGTGCGGATGAGGAGCATCAGTCATGCAGCAACGAAAAATCGGCAAGGCCATCACCGGCGGATTCATCCTGGCCCTGGGGCTCGGCGGCCAGGCCAGCGCCTATGAGCTCTACGCCGACGACGACACCCACCTGAACGCGGATGTCCTCGCCGTGTTCGGCTGGATGAACAGCCGCAAGAACTACGACGGCACCTCGGGCGGCTCCACCTGGCGCGAAGGCTTCGTCAAGTACGGCCTCAGCGGCGACCAGGGGCTTGGCGGCCGTGGCAGCGCCTACGGCGCTCTCAACTGGGTCAGTTCCGGCACCTGGGGCGATGGCGATGCCGGCGGCAACACGACCGGCCGCGAGCGCACCACCCGGATCGAGGACGCCTACCTGGGCTGGCGCTCCGGCGACCTGCTGCCGCAACTGGGCCAGGACGGCCTGGACCTCTCCGCCGGCCGCCAGGTGGTCAAGCTGGGGCGCGGTTTCATCGTCAACGACGACGGTCCCAACCTCGGCCAGGGCCCGGCCGACGGCGCCCTCGACCGTGGCGGTGCCTACTACATCGCCGCACGCCATGCCTTCGACCGCACCGCCGTTGTACGCCTGGGCGGCGAGGACGGCCTGCACGGCAGCGCGGTGTGGCTGAAGTCGGACAACCGCGCCCAGGCCGAAACCGAGCTTGCCGCCGGCACCCTGGACTACACCGGCCAGGCCGGCACCCTGGGCTTGACCTGGGTGCATGGCCTCGACGTGACCGACCGCTGGGCCAGCGACTTCCAGAAGCAGCGCGAAGGCATGGACATCGTCAGCCTGCGCGGGGAGGGCGATGCCGGCATCGAACACGCCCACTTCGCCTTCGAGTACGCCTGGCAGGACAAGGACGCCGGCCGCGAGAAGGCCTGGTACGCCGAGGCCGGCTACACCTTCGCCGAGCTGCCCTGGACCCCGGACCTCACCTACCGCTACACCCGCTACTCCGAAAGCTGGGATGCGCTGTTCACCGGCCTCAGCACCACCTACGGCACCTGGTTCCAGGGCGAGGTGGCGGCCAACTACGCCGGGCCGTTCAACCGCAACACCGGCATCCACCACCTTGGCCTGACGCTGCAACCCACCGAGACGGTGAAGGTCGGCGCGCTGTACTTCGACTTCCACACCCTGCACGACCGCCAGAGCCTCGACCTGGATGCCCGCGAGCTGGACCTCTACGTCGAATGGGCGGCCACCGAGCACCTGATCATCACGCCGCTGATCGGCCTCTACCAGCCGGACAAAAGCGCCAGCAACGGCGGCAACCAGGTGGGCGGCCATGGCACCAATGTCTACAGCCAGTTGGTGGTGGCGGTGCCGTTCTAGGACAGGAGGCGGGCCTGTCGCTGGCGTTCAGGCCCGCAATCGACCCCATGCAGCGGATTGCAAATCCGCTGCATGTTCCCCCGGCGTCAGCCGCCCGACCCCCCTTGCCGCTGCATGTTGGCGGCGATGCGGCGGGTGGTGTCCACCAGCATGTCGGTCACCGTTTCCTGGCGCAGCAGCTTGAAGTCGTGGGTGGGGCCGACCACGGAGAGGCTGCCGAGGATGCTCTTGTCATCGAGGCTGAGGATGGGCGCGGCGATGCCGGTGAGGCCGATGTTCAGCTCGTCGCGGGTCAGGCAGTAGCCGTCCTTGCGGATGCGCTTGGCGGCCCGTGCGAACTCCGACCAGCTGCCGGCGCTGTAGGGGTTGCCGGGGTCCTTCGAAATGCGTTCCTCGAACAGCTTCTGCAGGCGCTTGCCCTTCTGGTAGGCCACCAGCACCTTCGACTGTGCGCCCCGGAACAGGGGCAGCGGCTGCCCCCGGCCGAAGGCGAAGTGGTAGGTGTCGCTGTTCTCGGTGATGTAGGTGTTGATGATGCGGTCGTCGTAGAAGACGCTGGCGAACACCGCCAGCCCGGTCTCTTCAGCCAGGGCATGCATCAGCTCGCGGCCGGCGCTGAGGATCGGGTCGTACTGCCGCATCATCCAGTCCAGTTCGATGATGCGTGGCCCCAGCCCATAGCTGCCGGCACCCACCCGGGTGAGCAGGCCGGCTTCGCACAGGTCCTTCACGTAGCGGTACACCGTGGCGCGGGAAAGCCCCATGCGCGAGGCGATGGTGTCCGGGTCCACCTGGAGTTGGTCGGGGCCGAAGAGGTCGAGGACGGCCAGGGTCTTGCTCAAGCTGCTCATTGGGGGCGTACCTGCGGGGCGGGCTGGGCGGTGGACGGAACGATACCGCGTTGTGGCGTTTGAAAGGGGCTGGAAAATCTCATTTATCTCGTATTTTGAGCTTTTTGATTCGTAATGCGTTGTGGTGCGTCATTCCGAGTGGAATAAATCTCACACCGAGTCATGCAACCCAGTGAGATCGCTTCCCATGAATGGTGCCGAACTGCTCATCAAGGCCGCTGTCGCCAGCGGGATCGAATACTGCTTCGCCAACCCCGGGACCACCGAGATTCCCCTGGTCGCCGCCCTGGCCGGCGAGCCTCGCCTGAAGCCCGTGCTGTCGCTGTTCGAAGGGGTCTGCACCGGCGCTGCCGACGGCTACGGCCGCATCGCCGAGCGACCGGCGCTGACCCTGACCCACCTGGGGCCGGGCTTCGCCAACGGCATTGCCAACCTGCACAACGCCCGCCGCGCCCATACGCCGATCGTCAACGTGATCGGCGACCACGCCTCCTGGCACGTCAACTACGACCCGCCCCTGGCCAGCGACATCGATGCCCTGGCCGGCGCCGTGTCCGGCTGGGTGCGCACCACCCGAAGTGCCGCGCTGATCGGTGAGGACTTGCAGAGCGCCGTGCAGGCTGCCTGGCAGCCCCGTGGCCAGGTCGCCAGCCTGGTGCTGCCGATGGACTTCCAGGCCCAGGCGGTCGGCCCGCTGCGGCCCCTTACGGCCATTCGCGCGCCGCAGCGCCGCTACGACGACGCCAAGGTGGAGGCGCTGGCCCGCGCACTGCGTGCCGGCAAACGCCTGGTGTTCATCGTTGGCGACAGCGGCCTGTCAGAGGTCGGCCTGAAGGCGGCCGGTCGCCTGGCCGGCCTGCCGGGCGTGCGCTGCTTCGCCGAGACCTTCCCGCGTCTCAGCCAGCGGGGCGGCGGCCTGCCCGACCTGGACCGGCTGCCGTACTTCCCCGAGGTGGCCATCGAGATCCTCGACCAGTACGACGCGGTGGTCTGCGCCGGCGTGCCCGAGCCCATCAGCTACTTCGGCTACGAGGGCATCCCCTCGCGCCTCGCCGAGCGCGACCGGTTGCTGCACCTGGCCGACGTGGGGGACGACGTGGCCGCCGCCCTCGATGCGCTGGCCGAGCTGATGGAGGCGCCGGACTGGGTGGCGACCCCGGTGGGTGTCGAGCTGCCGGCGGCCGATGCCGCCCTCACGCCGCAGTCCGTCGGCCGGGTGCTGGCGGCGGCCCTGCCAGAGGACAGCATCGTCTCGGTGGAGGGGGGCACCTGCGGCTACCCGTTCTTCACCGCCTCGGCCAACGCCGCGCGGCACCGGGTGATGACCAACACCGGCGGCGCCATCGGCCAGGGGATTCCGGTGGGCTTCGGCGCGGCCCTGGCCGAGCGCGGCAACCGGGTGTTCTGCCTGCAGTCCGACGGCAGCGCCCAGTACACCATCCAGACGCTGTGGAGCATCGCCCGCGAGCAATTGCCGGTGGTGATCCTCATCGCCGCCAACCACCGCTACGCAATCCTGCAGAACGAGCTGCGGCGCTTCGGCGTCAGCGAACTCGGCCCCGAGGCGCTGAGCCTCACCGAGCTGGACCGCCCCCGGGTCGACTGGAAGGCCCTGGCCAAGGGCTACGGCGTACCCGCCAGCACCGTCCACAGCAACGCCGAGCTGCAGCGCGCCCTGGCGCTCGCCAGCGCGGCGGACGGTCCCTGCCTGATCGAAATGGCACTCTGACGGAGGCCCGCCCATGCACCCGATTCCCTTGCTTCCCAGTGTTCGCGCGTTCCTCGCCACGCCCCGCCAGCTGTTCATCGGCGGCACCTGGCAGGAGGCCGCCAGCGGGCGCCGCTTCAGCGTCGAGAACCCGGCCGATGAGTCGCCGATCGCCGAAGTGGCCCAGGGCGCGGCGGCGGATGTGGACGCCGCCGTCGCCGCCGCCCGTGCCGCCTTCGAAGGCCCCTGGCGGCGCGAGACGCCCGCCCGGCGTGGCCTGTTGCTGTGGCGCCTGGCCGAGCTGATCGAGGCCCACCAGGAGGAGCTGGCGCAGCTGATCACCCTGGAGAACGGCAAGCCCATCGCCAATGCCCGGGGCGAGGCCGCCAGCGCGGCCAACATCATCCGCTACTTCGCCGGCTGGCCCACCAAGATCGAGGGCGGCACGCTGCCGGTGTCGCCGGCCAGCGGGCCGATGCTCAACTACACCCTGCGCGAACCGGTGGGCGTCTGCGCGCTGATCGTGCCGTGGAACTTCCCGCTGACCATGTGCGTGTGGAAGCTCGGCCCGGCCCTGGCCACCGGCTGCACCGCCGTGCTCAAGCCGGCCGAGCAGACCCCGCTGGTGGCGGTGCGCCTGGTGCAACTGATCGAGGCGGCGGGCTTCCCCGCCGGCGTGGTCAACCTGGTGACCGGCTTCGGCGTGGACACCGGCGCGCCGCTGGCGCAGCACCCGGACGTGGACAAGATCGCCTTCACCGGCTCGACCCAGATCGGCCGGCTGATCGCCCAGGCGGCCACCGGCAACATGAAGAAGGTGTCCCTGGAGCTGGGCGGCAAGTCACCGAACATCATCCTGCCGGATGCCGACATCGCCCGCGCCGCCAAGGGCGCTGCCGACGGCATCTTCTACAACCAGGGCCAGGTGTGCACCGCCGGCTCCCGGCTCTATGTCCACGACAGCGTGCTGGAGCCGGTGCTCGACGAGCTGCGCCGGCACGCTGCCGCCCATGTGCTGGGCGCGGGCCTGGTGCCTTCCACCACCCTCGGGCCGCTGGTCTCCGGCCGTCAGTGGGGCACCGTCAGCGGCTACCTGCAGCGTGGCCTGGCCGAGGGTGCCGAGCTGGTGTGCGGCGGTGCTCGCCCCGGGCACCTGGAGCGCGGCCACTTCATCGAACCGACGGTGTTCCTCGACCGCGCCGAGCGCGCCTGCATCGCCCGGGAAGAGATCTTCGGCCCGGTGCTCACGGTGATGCGCTGGTCCGACCTGGACGACCTGGTGCTGCGCGCCAACGACTCGCCCTACGGACTGGCCGCCGGGGTCTGGACCCGCGACCTGCGCTCGGCGCACCGCATCGCCGCCGCGCTCAAGGCCGGCTCGGTGTGGATCAACTGCTGGAACGTGGTCGACCCGGCCTCGCCCTTCGGCGGCTACAAGCAATCCGGCTGGGGCCGGGAAATGAGCAAGCACGTGATCGACGCGTACACCGAGACCAAGAGCGTGTACGTCGATCTCGCCTGACGCACCCACGACAAGAGGAACGAACATGGATCTGGAACTGAACGGCCGCGTGGCCATCGTCACCGGCGGCGGCATGGGTATCGGCAAGGAGGTCGCCCGCTTCCTGTCCCAGGAGGGCTGCAAGGTGGTGGTCTGCGCGCGGCGCATGGAATACCTGAAGCAGGCCGCCGAGGAGATCAGCGCCGAAACCGGCAACGAGGTGCTGCCGCTGTTCTGCGACACCAACGACATGTCCGCCGTGGCCGACATGGTCAGCGAGACCCAGCGCCACTTCGGCCGCATCGACATCCTGGTCAATGGCGCCGCCGCGCCGTCGGGCGTGGTGCGCAACGACATCGAGCACGCCGGCGACGATGAGTTGCTGGCGGACCTGAACACCAAGGTGATCGGCTACTTCCGCTGTGCCAAGGCCGTGACCCCGCACATGAAGGCCGCCGGGTTCGGCCGCATCATCAACATCGGTGGCCTCACCGGGCGCGGCAGCAAGGTGCTGTCGGGCATGCGCAACCTGGCCATCGCCCACATGACCAAGACGCTCTCCGACCAGCTCGGCCCCTTCGGCGTCACCGTCAACCTGATCCACCCCGGCGTGGTGGACACCCCGCACATCCAGGAGCTGTACGAGCGTGAAGGCCTCAAGCAGGGCAAGACGCCGCAGCAGGTGGAGCAGGGCTACATCGACGCCACGCCCATCCGCCGCACCCTGCAACCCATCGAGATGGGCTGGCTGATCGGCTTCCTGGCATCACCCAAGGCCGGCGCGGTCACGGGCGAATCCATCGGCATCGATGGCGGCCTGACCCGCGGCATCTTCATCTGAGGAGGACCAGACATGAGTAACGGAACGCTGCTCGTCGCCACCGTCGGCCAGGCCGTGATCCGCAGTGCCGACCAGGGCCGCAGCTGGCACCGCCTGGGGCTCGGCCAGCCACTGGAGTTCGACGCCATCACCCGCTCGCTGAGCCTCAGCCCGCAGGCGCCGGAGGTGATCTACGCCGGCGCCGACGTGGGCCTGATCGTCAGCCGCGACGTGGGCAACAGCTGGACGCGGGTGGAGTCGCCGTTCAACGGCCAGACCGTGTGGAAGGTCGCCGTGGACCCGCAGGACCCGCAGCGGATCTTCGTCGGCACCGGCGCCCCGTCCCGCGCGGTGCTCTGGCGCAGCCTGGATGCCGGCGCCAGCTGGTACCGGGTGCCGGTGGAGATCCCCGAGTTCTGCGGCGGGGTGAACCGCCCCCGGCTGCTGGCCTTCGCCTACGACCCGACCGACCGCCAGCAGGTCTGGTTCGGCCTGGAGGAGGGCGGCCTGTTCCACAGCCGCGACGGCGGCGACACCTTCACCCGCGTCGATGACCGCCTGCTGTGGGACTACAACTCGGACATCCACAACATCCAGGTGCTGCCCAACCACGGGCGCAAGGTGATCGTGGTCGCCTGTGTCAACGCCGTCTACCGCAGCGTCGACGAGGGCCTGACCTGGGAGGGCACCCTGGCCCGCGAAGCCTTCGGGCTCTACTACGTGCGCGCGCTGAACGCCCCGCTGGGCAGCCAGGACACGCTCTACCTGAGCATCTCCGACGGCACGCCGGGCACCACCAGCAAGATCCTGGTCTCCCGCGATTGCGCGGCGAGCTGGGAGGTCCTGCCCCTGCCGCAGCAGCCCAACTCCTGCGTCTGGGCCATCGCCTTCGACCCGTCCAACCCGCGTCGCATCGTCGCCGGGACCAAGTACGGCCACCTGTTCACCTCGGAGAACGGCGGCGATGGCTGGCAGAAGCAGTGGCGCGACTTCAGCGAGATCGCCGACGTGCTCTGGACCCCGGCGGTGGCCGACATCCGTCCGGCGCACCAGTCCATCGTCACCCCGACCATCGCCACCCAGCCCTGAGGAGACCGCCATGAAAGTCGAGGTCGTACGGACCCACCTGTCGCTCTTCGTGCGCGACCCGGCGCACTCTGCGCGCTGGTACGCGGACATCCTCGGGATGCACGAGAGCGCCCGGGGCGAGCGCTGGATCATGATGGCGTTCGGCAGCAAGCACCACGACATCGCCCTGATCGAGGCCGAGCCCGGCGCCCAGCAGGGCGGCCTGGGGTTGCAGCACTACGGGCTGGAGATCGCCGGCGACATGGACACGCTGCGGGGCCTCTACGGCATGTTGCTGGCCAAGGGCGTGGAGGTGGTGAAGATCACCGACCACGAGATCGGCCACGGGGTGTACTTCAACGACCCGGACGGCAACCGCCTCGAATTCTTCCTCGAAACCGACCACGACGACGCACGGGCCAAGGCGCGCTTCAAGGCCGCCGGCGCACCGAGCCGTCATTTCCATCTCGACCCGCTCTGAGGAACCGCCCATGAAACCGAACACCTTCGCCCACTACCACATCCGCAAGTGGTACAGCTTCGTCGAGGAAACCCTGGCCAACGAGAGCGGCCAACTGGCCGACGGCGAGCCACTGTTCAAGTACGTGGTCGCGGCGGCGATCCACAACCCCTATGCCGGTCGCTTCAGCCAGGACCTCACCGAGCTGGTGGAGGGCTCGCCGGAACTGGGCCGCGAGTTCGGTCGGCGCATCCGGGAACTGGCCGGCGAGCGCGCCATCGAGAGCTACGGCAAGGCCTGCCTGGTGGGCACCCAGTGCGAGTACGAGCACGGCAACGCCTTCCTCACCAACCCGGCGGCCGACCCGGTGCGCGTGGCGCTCGGGGGCGGCAAGTCCTGGGTGCCGTCCACCGGCAAGCGGGGCGCGCCGGGGGCGACCATCGACGTGCCGCTGGCCCACAAGGACGCGCTCTACGTGCGCTCCCACTACGACACGGTTTCCGTGTCCTTCGGCGACGGCCCCGCGCCGGACGAGGTGATCATCATCTGGGCCTTCGCCACCCGTGGCCGCCTGCATGCGCGCCTGGGCGGCCTGGCAGCCCAGGACATCCAGGGCGACAACGGCCTGGTCTGAGTAGCGCCTTGGCGCCGGGGGAGACGTGATGGTTGCGCACAGCCTGTTCTTCAACAACCGCAGCGGCCTGCGGCTGCACCACCTGCGCTGGGGCGAGCCCGGCGGCATTCCGGTGCTGCTGCTGCACGGCTTGCGCGCCTATGCCCAGACCTGGGAGGCGCTGGCCGGCGCCCTGGGGCCGGGCTACTGCTGCCATGCCCTGGACCAGCGCGGCCGGGGCCTGAGCGACTGGGCCGACTGGCCCAGCTACCGCACCGAGGTCTACGTGGACGACCTGGAGGATTGGGTGGCGCACCTGGGGCTCGGGCGCTTCGTGCTGGTGGGGCACTCCCTGGGCGGCGCCAACGCGCTGGAGTATGCGCGGCGCAATCCGGGGCGGCTGCGGGCGCTGGTGATCGAGGACATCGGCCCCGGCTCCTCCAGCAGCGGCCAGGGTGCCGAGCGCATCCGCCGGGAGATGCGCGAGACGCCCCTGCGCTTCGCCGACTGGGCCGACGCGGAGGCCTTCTGGCGCCAGGCGCGCAGCGGGCTCTCGGCGCAGGGACTGGCCGCGCGCCTGGCCCATTCTATGAAGGCCGATGGCCAGGGCGTCACCTGGCGGCATGACCAGCAGGGCATCGCCGAGGCCCGCCTGAGCATCGAGCCGACGGACCTCTGGCCAGCGGTGCGGGCGCTCGACTGCCCGGCGCTGTTCATCCGCGGCGGCCGCTCGGACTTCCTGCCACCGGCGATGCTGGCGGCCCTGCGCGAGGCCAATCCGAACATTGCGACGGCGGAAATCGCCAATGCCAGCCACTATGTGCACGACGAGCAGGGCACGGCGTTCAACTGCCTGGTGGCCCTGTACCTCGACGAGCAGCTGGCACGACAACAACAAGAAGCGGGTGAGAGAGCATGAGACGCGAACGCACGGAGGTGGTGATCGTCGGCGCGGGGCCGAACGGCATCACGGCGGCCCACTACATGGGCCTGTACGGCATCGATTGCGTGGTGCTGGAGCTGGCCGAGGAGATCCTGCCCTATCCGCGCGCGGTGGGCATGGACGACGAGGCGCTGCGGGTGCTGCAGACCGTCGGCGTGGCCGACCTGGCCCACCGCGACATGATCAGCAACGTCCCGCTGCGCTACTACAACGCGCGGGGCGTGTGCTTCGCCGAGGTAAAGCCGAGCACCGCCCAGTACGGCTGGCCGATGCGCAACATCTTCATGCAGCAGTTGCTCGAACGCACCCTGCGGGACGAGCTGGCCGGGCGCGAGCACGTGGATGTCCGCCTGGGCCATGAAATGCTGGCGCTGGAGCAGGACGACGACGGCGTGACGCTCCAGGTCAAGGATCGCCAGGGTGAGGTCTACGCGCTCCAGGCCCGCTACGTGATCGCGGCGGACGGCGGTCGTTCGGCGGTGCGCAAGCAACTGGGCATCGAGCTGGTGGGGCTGACCCACCCGCGCAAATGGGTGGTGGTGGACGCCACCAACGATTCCCTGGATGCGCCCTACACGGCCCTGCACGCCGACCCGCAGCGGCCCTTCGTGTGCATCTACCTGCCGTACCGCCAGCGCCGCTGGGAATTCATGCTGATGGAGCATGAGGACGAGGCGAAGATGTGCGAGGAGGCCAACATCCGCCGGCTCATCCGTGGCCACATCGGCGAGGCCGTGGACCAGCTGGAGATCGTCCGCATCCGCGCCTACACCCACAACTCGCGGGTGGCCGAGCGCTTCGTGGAAGGGCGGGTGGCGCTGATCGGCGATGCCGCGCACATCTCCCCGCCCTGGGCCGGGCAGGGGCTCAACTCCGGCCTGCGCGACGTGGCCAACCTGTGCTGGAAGATCGCCGCCGTGCTCAAGGGCCGTGCGCGCCCGGCGCTGCTGCAGACCTACGACACCGAGCGCCGCGGGCACGCGCTGGACCTCATCTCGCTGGCCGACAACATGGGCGCGGTGCTGGGCCTGACCAACCCGCTGATGGCCGGGGTGCGGGACTGGATGTTCCAGGCTGTGAACACCGTCGACAGCCTGCGTTCGCACCTGCTGGAGTTCAAGTTCAAGCCCAAGGCGACCATCTCCAAGGGCTTCGTCCACCATGAGCGCCCCGACCTGCGCGAAGGCGACCTGGAAGGTCAGCTGTTCATCCAGCCCTTCGTCGAGGACGGCCAGGGCGGCCGCCAGCGCCTGGACGAGGTGCTGGGCCCCTGGTTCGCGGTGATCGGCTACCGGGTCAACCCCGCAGCGGGGCTGTCGGCACAGACCCGTGCCTTCTGGGACGGGCTGGAGACGCGCTTCATCCAGGTCAACCGTTCGCGCAGCGGTCTTGGCCGTCACCAGCCCCTGGTGGCCGAGGGCGCCATCAGCGTGGAGGACGTCGATAACCAGCTGGGCGACTGGTTCGCCAGCGCCCGCGACAGCATCGTGGTGGTGCGGCCGGATCGCTTCATCGCCGCCATCACCACCCCCGAGCGCCTGGACGAAGTGCTGGGCAAGCTGGCGAGGCAACTGGCGTGAGCCGGGGTGCCGGGTTGGCGGCCGCCCTGTTGCAGGCCCAGGCCCGCGCGACGCCGCTGGCGCCCGCCTGCGGCGAGGGGCTGACGCTGGACGACGGGTTGCAGGTGCAGCACCAGGCGCTGGCGCGGCGCCTGGCAGCAGGTGAGCGCCTGACGGGGTGGAAGGTGGCCTTCGCCGGTGCCGCTGCCCAGCGCCGCTTCGGCCTGAGCGAGCCGGTGTACGGCACGCTGACCGATGCCATGTGCGTGCCGCCGGGCACCACGCTGGCGCTGGGCGGGCTGGTCCAGCCGAAGCTGGAGGTGGAGCTGGCGCTGATCCTCGGTGCGCCGCTGCGGCCGGGCACCTGGGACGACGCGGCACTGCTCGGGGCGGTGGCGGCGGTGGCGCCGGCATTCGAGGTGGCGGATTGCCGCTGGTCGGGATGGCGGTTCGGCGCGGGGGCGTTCCTTGCGGACAACGCGGCGGCGGCCCTCTACTGCCTGGGCAAACCCCAGGCGTTCGGCCCGGCGCATCACGCCGGGCTGGACTGGCAACTGGAATCCGAGGGCGCCGTGCTGGGTGCGGGCAGCAGCCCGGGGGAGGGCGATGCGCCGTTGCCCAATGCCTGCTGGGCCTTGCGTCGCCTGCTGGCCGACGGCGCCTCGTTGCAGCCCGGCCAGGTGATTCTCAGCGGGGCGCTGCTGCCGCCGCTGGACATCCGGCCGGTGGAGTACCGCTTGCGGATGCTGGGCACGGAACTTGCCCTGAGGTTCGTCCAGGACGATTCCTGAGCCAGGGAGGCGTGCTCAATGGCTGGCGCCGCTCGGCGCCGGAGGAGAGACCCAGATGTTGGCTGAAGTGCGTTCCTTCGATGATTCCCAGCAACACGCCGGCTCGATCCTGGGCTGGAACCAGGTCTACGACCAGCTGGGGCGGGGCCACCTGTCCAGCGAGCTGCAACAGGTGGCCGCCGAGCGCTTCCAGATCTTCCAGGAAACCCTGGACAAGCGGGTGGTGCAGCACGGCTGCGCGCCCCGTGGGCGGCTGTGCATCGCCATGTCCCTGGGGGCGGGGCGCTTCCCGGTGGTGCAGGGCTACGAGGCCGGCCCGCAGAGCGTGCCGTTGCTGCGCGACGGCGAGGAGTTCCTGCTGCACGCGCCGGAGGGCATGAGCTTCTTCGCCATCAACATCGACGCCGAGCGGTTCGCCCGCCTGGCGGAGGTCGAGCTGTCCCGCGAGCAGCTCGGTGCCCTGCGCACGCAGCCGCAGATGGCCGTCTCCCGTGCGGTGCTGGAGCGGGTGCGGAGCCGGATCCAGCCGGTGTTCAGCGCGCTGGTCAAAGGTGACATCGTCCTGGACCGGGCGTGCGAGGCGCGTCTGGAAGAGCAGCTGCTGGAGACCTTCCTCGACCTGTTCATCCATGCGCGGGACACCCCCCGGGGCCGCCGTGGCAATGTCGCCGTGTCGGCCTACCTGGTGCGCAAGTGCCAGGAGATCGCCCTGGCCAACACCGACGAGTTGCCGAGCATCCTCGCGCTCTGCGAGCAACTGCGGGTCAGCCGTCGCACCCTGCAGAGCAGCTTCCAACTGGTGGCCGGCATGCGCCCGGTGGAATACCTGCGCACCCTGCGCCTGAATGCGGTGCGCCGCCGCCTGACCAGCACGCCCGCGAGCGTGCTGAACGTTGGTGAGGCGGCGGCGGAGCAGGGCTTCTATCACCTCAGCCATTTCTCGGCGCGCTACCGCGAGCTGTTTGGCGAATGCCCCTCGGAAACGCGGCGGCCCTGAACGGGCGCCCTCAACGGGCGGCGAAGCGCTGGGCGCCCAGGGCGGCCATCTGCTCGGTATTGCCCGAGCGGGTGATGCTGCAGGCGTTCCAGAGGTCTTCCAGGCTGTGCCGTTGTGCGGCGTCGAGGGCGGCCTGGAGGTAGCCGGGGTAGTGCAGGGTGCCGCCGCCCAAGACGATGCGCTGGGGGTTGAGCAGGTTGACCAGGGTGGCGATGCCCAGGCCGAGGCAGTGGCCGGCCTGGCGGACGAGGGCCTGGGTGGCCGGATCGCCGGCGGCCAGCCGGGCGTTGAGGGTGGCGGCATCCACCCCGGCCCGGGCCAGGAGGCTGGCGCCGCTGGCCAACTGATCCAGCGTGCGCGGGCCGTCGTCGGTGGCGAGGGGGATGCTGCCCAGTTCGCCCGCCCAGCCACGGCTGCCCTCCAGCACCCGGCCGCCTTGCTGGATGGCCGCGCCAATGCCGGTGCCGATCATGACGACGGCGGTGTCGACATTCGGTTCGGCGGCGGTTTCGTGGTGCAGGGCGGCCCTGACGTCATTGATCAGTCGCACCCGGCCGGCGAGGGAGGCGAGGTCGTCGGCCTTCAGGCCCTGCAGGGCGGGCAGCACGTCCGACAGCCGCAGTTCGTGGTCGCCGATCACCAGCCCCGGCAGGGCGATGCCGATGCGCTCCACCGGCTCGCCCAGGTCCTGGATGAACGCCGCGAGGGCCTGTTTCAGTTGTGCCAGGGTGAAGTTCGGGCCGGTGGCCACCTTGCGGCTCCGGGGGTTGCCGGGCTCGCCGGCAAGCATGAGCAGCTTGGTTCCGCCGACATCGACGCCGAGTACGGCCATGGTGAGGCTCCTGGTCAGGGGGAGGGGCCTTATGAGACCACAGGCGAGGGAAAACGATGCAGGCCGTCAGGGGAGCGCGACCAGGCCTCGCTGGAGGTGCTCGATGGCCCGTTCGGCCCGGCTGGACAGGGGCCACTCGGCGCGGTGGATCAGCCAGAGCCTGTCCACCACCTGCGCCTCCAGCTCGGCGACCTGGATTGCGGCCTGGTTGGCGAAGGCCTGGCGGGCGTAGCGCGGCAGCACGGCGAAGCCGAGGCCACGGGCGACGGGTTCGAGGATCAGGCCGACCTGGTTGCTGAAGCCTCGCAGCGGCAGGCTGTGCAGGCCCGGATGGCCGGGGAAGCAGCGGCTCAGCAGGCGGCCGGCCATGGCCTGGCCGTCGGGGTGGTCGATCATGCCCAGGCGCTGCAGGTCGCTCCAGTCGCGGGCCTGTTCGCCGGCCGGCAGGACCAGCTCCAGGGGCTCTTCGGCAAACAGCCGGGCCTCCAGGCGGGCGTCGTCCGGCCTGAGGCTGACCAGCCCCAGCTCGAAGCGGTTGTCCAGCACGGCGGCGAGCACTTCGCTGTCCGGCGCGAAACGGTGGCGCACCACCAGGCCCGGATTGGCCTGCTGCAGGTCCAGCAGCAGGGGATAGAGCACCAGGCCGATGCTGCCGGGACTGATGAGGCTGATGTCGCCCTCGTCGGCCCGGGTCTCGTCCAGCCGCTGCCGCAGGCGCTGGTCGGCGCGCTGCAGTTCGCCGCAGTAGTCCAGCAGGGCGTGGCCGGCGGGTGTCAGTTCGATCTGCCGGGGCCGGCGGATCAGCAGCGGGCCGAGGCGTTCTTCCAGGTGGCGGATGTGCTGGCTGACTGCAGCCTGGGTCAGGTCGAGGCGTTCAGCCGTGCGGGTGAAGTTGCCCAGCTCGGCCAGGTGTTCGAAGGTCAACAGCCATTGGGGATTGAGCATAACGATAACTTATCAATTCAATAATCGTGGCGTGGTTCTAATTATAGCGATGCGTCCTTAGGCTGCTCCCATCATCAACGACAGGAGCTTTCGCCATGACCGCGACCTATCCCCGCAGCTTTTCCCACATTGGCCTTTCGGTGACCGACCTCGATGCGGCGGTGACCTTCTACACCGAGGTGCTCGGCTGGTACCTGATCATGCCGCCCACCACCATCACCGAGGACGACTCGGCCATCGGCGTGATGTGCACCGACGTGTTCGGTGCGGGGTGGGGCTCGTTCCGCATCGCCCACCTGTCCACCGGTGATCGCATCGGCGTGGAGATCTTCCAGTTCCCCAATGCCGAGCGTCCGTCCGGCGAGTTCCAGTACTGGAAGGGCGGGGTGTTCCACTTCTGCGTGCAGGACCCGGACGTGGAGGGCCTGGCGGCCCGGATCGTCGCCGCCGGTGGCAAGCAGCGCATGCCGATCCGTGAGTACTTCCCCGGTGAGAAGCCGTACCGGATGGTCTACATGGAAGACCCCTTCGGCAACATCCTGGAGATCTACAGCCACAGCTATGAGCTGACCTACGCCGCCGGCGCCTACCAGTGACCGGCTGCGCCGGCCGCCCTAGCCGTGCTCGGCGGGGCGGTCGTTGGCCTGGCGGAAGGCGTTGGGCGACTGGCCGCTGAGGCGGCGGAAGAAGCGCGAGAAGTAGGTGGGATCGCTGAAGCCCAGGCTGTCGGAGACCTGGGCGATGGTCATGTTGGTGTAGATGAGGCTGCGCCGGGCCTCCAGCAAGAGGCGCTGGTGGATGATCTGCAGCGCGCTCTGGCCCGCCAGCCGGCGGCACAGGGTATTGAGGTGGACGCTGGAGAGGTCCAGCCGGTGGGCGAGGGTCTCCACCGAGAGGTGTTCGCGGTAGTGCTGTTCCACCAGCTTGATGTAGCGGCCCAGCAGCTGCCGGTTGCGCTCGTCGCGGCCGCTGGGCGGGGTGTTCTGCTGGCGCTGGCGGGTGATCCACACCACCAGCACGTTGACCAGGGACGCCAGCACCAGGTCGCGGGAGGCGGCACTGCCTTCGTACTCCTGCAGCAGGGCGGCGAACAGTGTGCTGATGTAGCGGCGGTCGCGGCCCACCGGGTAGCAGCCCGAGGAGGCCAGCACCGCCAGCGGCGCGCCCAGCTGCTGTTCCAGGCGTTCCACCAGCGGCGCGCCGAGGCTGAGCACGTAGCCCTCGATGTTCTCGGAGAACTGGAAGCCGTGGACGCACAGCGGCGGCGTCACCTGGATGGAGGGTTCGTCGACCGGGCTGCGCCGGCCTTCCACCTCCACCACCGCCTGGCCGCGCTGCACGTAGAGCAGCTGGAACAGGTCGGCATGGCGGTGCGGCTTGATCTCCCAGTGGTGCAGGCTGCTGCGCTTGGGGATGGACTCGCAATGCAGCAGGTCGGGGGTCGGCCAGGCCTGGTTCTCGCCGTAGAGCTTGAACACGGGCACGCCGGGGATGCGGTCGGTCATGGAGGGCCTGGTACGGATCAGCGGTGGATGGCTGCCCGATAATCGGACGCTGTTTTCAAAAGTGCAATTCCTGGCGCGGAAAGCACCCTTCTTTTCCCATTCTTGTCAGCAAAAATGCAGGGGCATCCAAGCCACTCGTTTGCGGTCGCTGTCAGCCATCGGGCCGCAACGCCTCACTGAGAGACAAGAACAATGAAAACCCAGGTTGCCATCATCGGTGCCGGTCCTTCGGGCCTGCTGCTCGGCCAGTTGCTGCACAAGGCCGGTATCGACACCCTCATCATCGAACGCCAGACCCCCGACTACGTTCTCGGCCGCATCCGTGCCGGCGTGCTGGAGCAGGGCACGGTGGACATGCTCCGCGAGGCCGGCGTGAGTGCCCGGATGGACGCCGAGGGACTGGTGCACGAGGGCGTCGAGCTGGTGTTCGACGGCAAGCGGGTGCCGATCCACCTGAGCGAACTCACCGGCGGCAAGAGCGTGATGGTCTACGGCCAGACCGAGGTCACCCGCGACCTGATGGAGGCCCGCGCCGCCAGCGGTGCGCCGACCCTCTACGGTGCCAGCAACGTGGCGCTGCACGAGCTGAAGGGCGAGCGCCCCTACGTCACCTTCGAGCACGCTGGCGAGCAGGTCCGGGTCGACTGCGACTACATCGCCGGCTGCGACGGCTTCCACGGCGTGTCGCGCCAGAGCATCCCGGCCGGGGTGCTCACCGAGTACGAGCGCGTGTACCCCTTCGGCTGGCTGGGCCTGCTGTCCGACACCCCGCCGGTTCACGAGGAACTCATCTACGCCCAGCACCCGCGTGGCTTCTCCCTGTGCAGCCAGCGTTCCCTGACCCGCAGCCGCTACTACCTGCAGGTGCCGCTGACGGACAAGGTGGAGGATTGGTCCGACGAGCGTTTCTGGACCGAGCTGAAGGCGCGCCTGCCGGAGGAGGTGGCCGAGCGTCTGGTGACCGGGCCGTCCCTGGAGAAGAGCATCGCCCCGCTGCGCAGTTTCGTGGTGGAGCCCATGCAGTACGGCCACCTGTTCCTGGTGGGGGATGCCGCCCACATCGTCCCGCCCACCGGCGCCAAGGGCCTGAATCTGGCGGCGTCCGACGTCTGCTACCTCTACCGCATCCTGGTCAAGGTCTACCGCGAAGGGCGCACCGACCTGCTGGAGAAGTACTCCGAACTGGCCCTGCGCCGGGTCTGGAAGGGTGAACGCTTCAGCTGGTTCATGACCAACCTGCTGCACGACTTCAACGGCCACCAGGACGCCTGGGACCAGAAGATGCAGCAGGCCGACCGTGAGTACTTCCTCAGCTCCCGGGCGGGGCTGGTGAACATCGCCGAGAACTATGTGGGCCTGCCTTACGAACGGGTGGAGTGAGGCCTGTTCGGCAGCTGTGGAGGGCCCCCGGTGACCCAGGTTGCCGGGGGCTTTTTCATGAGTCGAGCGCTGTTGCTGTTGCTGCGGCGTTCGCCAGCTTAACGCGGCAGTTCGATCCGCTCTTGCTCCCCCGGCACCACCGGCCAGTCGGCCGCTGCCCAGCGCTGGCGGGCCGCGTCGATCAGGGTCGGGTCGCTGGCGACGAAGTTCCAGTTCATCCGCCTCGGGCCGTCCAGGGGGGCGCCGCCGATCATCACCAGGTGCGCTTCGCTGCAGGCGCTGAGGCTGAAGGTCTCGCCCTCGGAGAGCACGGTGAGGCTGTGGCGTTCCAGGGGCTGGTCGTCGAGCAGGGCTTCGCCATCCAGCAGGTAGAGGGCGCGCTGCGGGTGCTCGTCGGGCAGCAGCAGGGTGGCGCCGGTCTGCAGGCGCAGCTCGGCGTAGAGGGTGGGGCTGGTGACCGGCACGGGGGATTCCAGGCAGAAGCCGTGGCCGGCGATGAGGCGGATGCTCACCCCCAGGCTGTCCTGCTGCGGCAGGCTGGCGGCGGGGTGGTGGCTGTAGCGGGGGGCGCCTTGCTCCTGCTCACGGGGCAGGGCGAGCCACACCTGCAGGCCGTGCAGGCGCGAGCCGCTGGCGAGCAGCTCGGCCGGGGTGCGCTCGACATGGGCGACGCCGGCGCCGGCGGTCATCCAGCTGACGTCACCGGGCCCCACGCGCTGGTCGGAGCCGAGGCTGTCCTTGTGCTGCAGCGTGCCCTCGAACAGGTAGGTGAGGGTGGAGAGGCCGATGTGCGGATGCTGGCGCACGTTCATGCCCTGCCCGGGGGCGAAGGCGGTGGCGAGCATGTGGTCGAAGAACACGAAGGGGCCGACGCTGCGGCACTGGGCCGAGGGGATCGGCCGGAGGATGGGCAGCCCCGCCACGTCTTCGGGGCGGGGGCGGATCACGAGGGGGTTGGTCATGGGCGGCTCCGGCGGGCTGAGCGGCAAGCATAGCGCCGCGCCGGAGCCGGTGGCGTCACTGGCTGAAGTTGCCTTCGGCCAGGCGCGTTTCGATCTTCACCTCGGTGGTGGTCATCAGCTTGTGGATCGGGCACTTGTCGGCGATGCGCAGCAGGGTGGCGCGCTGCTCGTCGGTGAGGGCGCCGCGCAGGGTCAACTTCACGCTCACGCCGTAGTGGCCCTCCTTCTCGCGGCTGCTGTCGTGGACCACTTCCACGCCCACGCCGGTCAGCGGGATGTCGTGCTGGCGGGCGTAGTAGGTGACGGTCAGCGCCTTGCAGGCGCCGAGGGCGGTGTCGAAGTAGTCATGGGGTTCGGGCGCGCTGCCGTCGCCGCCCAGGGTCTTGGGCATGTCGGTGAACAGCTCGTGGGTTTCGTCGACGCGGATGGCGTGGCGGTAGCCGTCGGCGGATTCGGTGGTGACGGTGATGGTCATCGGCAGTCCTCGGGTCGTGGGTTCATGGGGCTCCCGGCGTGTGCACGGGGGCCGTGGTGTTTGGAGCCTGCAAGCGGGCCGGGTGTTCCCGGGATTTTCCGTCCGCCATGGCGTTGCGGGCGCTGGCCGGGCGCGCCAGTGGGTCGTACCAGAGCTCCGCGCGGCCGAGGGGCGCCGTGTCGGGCAGGTCGGGGTTCTGCAGTTCGATCACCCGGCGCTGGTCCAGGCGGGCGCGGCGGATGCTCTCGCCGTGGCGGCGCTGGAACAGCCTCTCGAAGCTGCCATCGGCAATGGCCCGCTCCAGCCCGCGCTCGAGGGCAGCCGTGAGGTCTGGGCGCGCCTTCGAGGTGAAGAAATAGAGGGCGGTGGGGTAGTGCAGCACCAGGTGCTCGTCGACGGCGAGGTCGAGGCCCTGTTCGCGGGCTCGTTTTTCCTCGTCCCAGGCCACCACCACCTCGCGGGGGAAGAGGTCGAAGCGCCCGGCCTGGAGCATGCGGAACAGGCCTTCGTAGCTCGGCGAGGTGAGCACGGTCAGGCCGTTGGCACGCAGGATGGCGGTGTCGGGCCAGTCATGGCGCTGGCCGATGCGCAGCGTCTTGAGGTCGTCCAGGCTGTTGATGCTGGCCAGGCGCTGGGCCTGGTCTGCCCGTACCAGTGGGACGCGCCAGCCGATCAGGCCCTTGTAGATGGGGATGCGGATGGGCGCGAGCACCGCTTCGCGCTCCCGCGTGGTCATGGCCCACATCACCTGGAAGTTGCCGTCGTTCTGCTCCAGGGAGTACTGGGCGCGGGACTGCGGCACCGGTTCGAGGCTGGGCTCCAGGCGGTAGTCGCCGCCGCTGTGGTCCAGGGCCAGCCGCAGCAGCTCGACCACGTATGCCTCCGGGTCGGCACCGTGGGAATGCATCGGGTAGACCAGGCGTTCGGCGGCGCCGACGGTGCAGGCAACACAGGCGAGAAGCAGCGGGAGGCAGCGTTTCATGGCGGAGGCTCTCGTGGCAGCTGGGCAAGCATAATCCGTAAATCCGGTCAGATCATTCTCTGAACCCGGCAAGCGAAGCGCGGGTCTACCTCGGCAAGCACCCTGGAGGACCTTGCCTTGCCCCTGACCCGAACCTGCCTGGCCACAATGCTGGCGTTCTGCGCGCTGGCGGCGCAGGCGCGTGACTACCACTACAGCGACGCGCACCTGCATTACGTGGACTTCTTCCAGGAAAGCGACGGCATGCGCCCGCTGCTTGAGGCCATGGACAAGGGCGCCATCGACCACGTGATGATTGCCGGCGTGCCGGTGGCCAAGAAGTGGCACGAGGACGAGCCCAAGCGCCCGCGCTACTACGCCGGCGACGATGCCGGCGCCTACTGGTACAGCGCCACCGACGTGCTGGTGGCCGATGCGGTGAAGCGCCTGCCGGAGGCGCAACGCGGGCGCTTCCACCCCTTCCTCAGCGGCTTCAACCCCAACGACAAGAACGCCGATGCCCATATCCGCCGGATGCTGGAGCTGGACCCGGGGCTGTGGCAGGGGATCGGCGAGGTGTTCACCCGCCACGACGACCTCACCGCCCTGATCGACGGCGACACGCCACGGGCCAACAACGAGGCCATGGCCCGCGTCTACCACCTGGCCGCCGAATACGACCTGCCGGTGATGCTGCACTCCAACATCACCTCCAAGCGCGAGCGCAACCCGCTGTACCTGGCGGAGCTGGAAGAGCCGCTGCGCAACCACCCCCACGTGCGCTTCATCTGGGCCCACGCCGGCACCAGCAAGGAGATCCACCGCCACCAGACGAAGCTGGACTTCCTCCTGCCGACCCTGGAGCGCCTGCTGGAGAGCTACCCGAACCTCTATGTCGACCTGTCCTGGACGGTGCTGCAGCCCTACCTGCTGGACCGGGACGGCCGCGCCGACCCGCAGTGGGTGGCGCTGGTGAAGCGCTACCCCGAGCGCTTCATGCTCGGCTCCGACGTGGTCGGCCGCTTCGACGGCCTGGGCGAGTACCTGAGCGCCTACGACCCCTTCCTTGATGCCTTGCCCGAGGCGGTGGCGCGCCAGGTGGCACGGGACAACTTCCTCGCCGTGCTGCCGCGCCACGTACGCCCGGCCAAGGGCACGGCCGACTGAGCCGGCCCGGCCCAGGGCGCCTGGGCCGGGCGGGGGCTCACAGGGTGAGCTGCAGGCGCTTGACCAGGGCGCCGGGGAGCAGGGAGGAGAGTGTCTGGCGTTCGCCGTAGGTGCTGGCGGAGAGGCGCAGCTGGCGTTCGGCGGTGAGGGCTTCGAGCTGCTCGCCGAAGAGGTCGAAGAGGCTGTCGTCGAAGCGCATGGTGCTGACCGGCGCCTGGATGCGGCCGTCCTCCACCCAGAAGGTGGCGAAGCGGGTCATGCCGGTGATGCGGGCGGCGGGCAGGTCGGACCAGTTCAGGTACCAGAGGTTGCCGATGTAGAGCCCGGTGCCGAGGGCGGCGAGGGCGTCCGCCTCGGGCAGGGTGCCAGCGTCCATCACCAGGGCCTGGGGGCTCTCGTCGCCGCTGGCGCCGTTGCCGGCCAGGCCGTATTCCCGGGCGCTGCGCGAACCCACCAGGCGACCGGTGAGGCGCCCTTGTTCGATGAGGGCGACATCGCTGCGCGGCGAGCCTTCGGCGGTGAAGGCCGGGGACAGGGCACCGGCCACCTGCTCGTGCAGGCCCAGCAGCGGGCTGAAGCGGGCGCCGTCGCCGTCCAGGCGTTGCAGCGGGCTTTCCTTGGTCGCCAGGGCGCGGGCGGAGAAGCCGCCCCAGCAGAGCATGCCGGTGATCTCCTCCAGCGCCGCCGGGGCGATGTAGGCGCGGTAGCCGCCGGGTGCCAGCACGCGCAGCGGCTTGCCCAGGTGCTCCAGCTGGGCGCGGGCGGCGGCGAAGCGGCGATGGAATTCGTCGTCGTTCCAGCCCTGGCCGGCGTAGTCGGCCTTCACCGCTTGGCCGTTGGCGTGGAACAGGCTGAAGTCGAAGTTGAAGCAATGGGCGCTGTGCCAGCCGAAGGCGCCCCAGCTGTTGGCGAAGCCCCGGTAGAGCGGGCCGGCGGCGTAGATGCCGACCAGGTCCAGGCCTTCGGCGGCGGCGCTGATGCAGGGCAGCACGGTGGCCGGGTCGGGCAGCGGCTGGGTGTCGACGTGGCGCCGCTGCCAGGGCGTGCGGTCGGGCATCAGGTAGGGATCGGGCGGCAACTGGCCGATCACCGCGCGCAGGCGTTCGAGGCCGTCGGCCAGGCGCTGGCGGTCTTCGTCCGGCTGGCCGGAAAGGGTGACGGCCATCTGCGCCTGGCGCTCGGCGGCGATCAGCTGCAGGGTGGCGCCGGCCTGGGACACGTGGCCGGCCTGGCGCACGCGGGCGTGGTTGAAGCGGATGAAGTCGGAGGCCTCGGCGCTGTACCACAGGGTGAAGTCCTCGCCGGGTCGCATGGCCTGGCGCAGGGCGTCGGCGAGGGCGGCGAAGCCGGCTTCGCGGGTGTCGATCTGGATGCTCATCAGGCGGCACCTCCGAATACGTCGACCTGGCTGAATACGCAGGCGGGGGAGGCATGGCCCACCCGCACCACCTGGTTGGGTTCGCCCTTGCCGCAGAAGGGGGTGCCGAGCACTTCGAAGGTGCTGGCGTCGCCCACCGCCGCGAGGCTGCGCCAGAAGCTGGCGGAGATGCCCCGGTAGTTGGGGTTCTTCACCACCCCCTTGAGCTCGCCGTTTTCGATGAGCTGGCCCCATTCGCAGCCGAACTGGAACTTGTTGCGCGCATCGTCGATGGACCAGGAGCGGTTGGTGGTCATCAGGATGCCGCGCTCGATGCCGCCTATCAGTTGCTCCAGGCGCTGGTCGCCGGGCTCGATGTTGAGGTTGGCCATGCGGTCGATGGGCGCGCGGTTCCAGCTGCAGGCGCGGCTGTTGGCGACGCCCGGCAGGCCGCTGCGTTGCTGCGAGAGGGCGCCGCCGAGGGGGCGCAGGAGCAGGCCCTTCTCGATCAGCAGGGTCTTCCGGGCGGCGCTGCCATCGTCGTCGTGGCCGTAGCTGGCCAGTTCCTCGGGGATGCCCGGGTCGAAGCTGACGTTGAGCAGCGCCGAGCCGTACTGGTAGTGGCCGAAGTCTTCCTGGCGGATGAAGCTGGTGCCGGCGTAGTTGCGCTCGTCGCCGAGGATGCGGTCCAGCTCCAGCGGGTGGCCGATGGATTCGTGGATCTGCAGCATCATCTGCTCGGGCATCAGCAGCAGGTCGCGCGGACCTTCCGGGGTGTTGGGCGCCAGCAGCAGCTGCAGCGCCTCGTCGGCCACGCGCGGGGCCGCGCCGCGCAGCCCCAGGCGCTGGATGACCTCGGCACCGCCCTGCTGGCCGCCGTGGTAGCCGCCGAAGCTGCGGGTCTGGCTGTCGTGGCCGTCGAAGGCGGTGACGCTGGCGCCGGGGTAGACGAATTGCAGCTCCTGCCAGTGCTCGGCGCCGGCGCTGTTGAGGTAGAGCTGCTCGTGGCGGTCGACGCTGAGCAGCAGGGTCCAGTTGACCAGGCGCGGGTCGGAGGGCACCGCGGCGGATTCCTCGCGCAGCAGTTCGATGCGCTCGGCGATGCCGGGCAGCGGCTGGTCGAGGCCGGGGGAGCGGTAGTCGGCGCGGCCCTGGGGCGGCGCGACGCGGGCGTCCACCAGGTTGTACGGGGCGATCAGCCGGGCGCGCGCTTCGGCCAGGTCGAGGGCGCGCTGCAGGCCGGCGGTGCTGAGGTCGCTGGTGGCGGCATAGGCTTCGACGCCGCCGATGCGCACGCTGAGCATGGCGCCCAGGTCGCTGGAGAAGAACGGCGGCTCGGCGACGTTGCGCCGTACCTGGCAGTGCTCGCCGCTCTGGCGGACGATGCGCAGGGCGTGGAAATCGGCGCGGCTGCGCAGGGTGGAGAACTGCTGCTTGAGTCGTTCGAACACGGGGCACTCCCAGGAAGCGGAAAGGCGAGCGCGCATGGTCGCGCGGTACGCGCGGATGGACAAGAACGGGGGCGGAAAGGTGTTGTGACAGTTGCGCAGCGGGCCGCCAAGGGCCGCCACCGCTCAAGGCCGCGCCCTCGTAGGGGTAAGGAATGGGTAAATAGGCGGTAAAGAGGCTTTGCCTGGCCCCGCCGAGTGCTTATCGTGCACGCTCTCGCACGAACCGACCGCAGAATCATGCCCTCGATCCAAGACCCGCACGCTCGTCCCGCCCGGCGTTGGCCGCTCATCCTTGTCTGTCTGTTCGCCCTGGTGGCGCTGATCTGGTGGCTATGGCCCGCCGCCTCCGGCCACAAGGCCGAGGAGCCCCGCACCCGTCCGGGAGCGGCCGGCATGGCGCGCCCGGGCTTCGGCCCGTTCAGCGGCCCGGTGCCGGTGCGCGTGGCCGCCGCCACCCAGGGTGACTTCCCCGTCTACTACAAGGCCCTCGGCACGGTCACCGCGCTGAACACGGTGAACGTCAAGGCCCGCGTCAGCGGCGAGGTGGTCAAGCTGGCCTTCGAGGAAGGCCAGCAGGTCAAGGCCGGCGACCTGCTGGCGGTGATCGACCCGCGCCCCTACGAGGTCGCCCTGCAGCAGGCCGAAGGCACGCTCTTGCAGAGCCAGGCGCAGCTGAAGAACGCCGAGATCGACCTGGCCCGCTACCGCGGCCTGTACGCCGAGGACAGCATCGCCAAGCAGACCCTGGACACCCAGGAAGCGCTGGTGGGCCAGTACAAGGGCACGGTCAAGGCCAACCAGGCCGCCGTCGCCGAGGCCAAGCTGAACCTCAGCTTCACCCAGGTGCGCGCGCCGGTGGCCGGTCGCGTCGGCCTGCGCCAGGTGGACCTGGGCAACCAGGTCGGCACCGGCGACACCACGCCGCTGGTGGTGATCACCCAGAACCGCCCCATCAGCGTCACCTTCACCCTGCCGGAGAACCAGTTGCCCGGCGTGGTCAGCCGCTTCCGCAGCGGCCAGGCGATGCCGGTGGAGGCCTGGGACCGGGGCGACACCCTGAAGCAGGCCGAGGGCGTGCTGCAGAGCCTGGACAACCAGATCGACACCACCACCGGCACCCTTAAGTTCAAGGCGCGCTTCGCCAACGACAGCGAGACCCTGTTCCCCAACCAGTTCGTCAACGTGCGCCTGCTGGCCGACACCCTGGCCCAGGCCGTGCTGGTGCCCTCGGCTGCGGTGCAGTTCGGCAGCCAGGGCACCTTCGCCTACGTGCTGGACGGCAAGAAGAAGGTGCGGGTGCAGAAGCTCGAAACCGGCCCCAGCGACGGTGAGCGCACGGTGATCCGCAGTGGCCTCAAGGCCGGAGAGCGGGTGGTGCTGGAAGGCACCGACCGCCTGCGCGACGGCAGCGACGTGGAAGTGGTGCACGACAGCGATACCGTGCCGGCCGCGCCGAGCGAGCAATTGCAGGGCGCCGACAAGGGCGAGCAGGGCGGCAAGGCTGAACAAGGCGTATGAACATCTCCCGCCTGTTCATCCTGCGGCCGGTCGCCACCACGCTGAGCATGCTGGCGATCCTGCTGGCCGGCCTGATCGCCTACCGCCTGCTGCCGGTGTCGGCGCTGCCGGAGGTGGACTATCCGACCATCCGCGTGATGACGCTCTACCCGGGTGCCAGCCCGGACGTGATGACCAGTGCCGTGACCGCGCCGCTGGAGCGCCAGTTCGGGCAGATGCCGGGGCTGGACCAGATGTCCTCCACCAGTTCCGGCGGCGCTTCGGTGATCACCCTGCGCTTCAACCTGGACGTGCAGCTGGACGTGGCCGAGCAGGAAGTGCAGGCGGCCATCAACGCCGCCACCAACCTGCTGCCCAATGACCTGCCGGCGCCGCCGGTCTACAACAAGGTCAACCCCGCCGACACCCCGGTGCTGACCGTGGCGGTGATGTCGCGCACCTTGCCGCTGCCGCAGTTGCACACCCTGGTGGACACGCGCATGGCGCAGAAGCTGTCGCAGATCAGCGGCGTCGGCATGGTCAGCATCGCCGGTGGCCAGCGCCAGGCGGTGCGCATCAAGGTCAACCCGGAGGCACTTGCGGCCAACGGCCTGAACCTCTCCAGCGTGCGTTCGCTGATCACCGCATCCAACGTCAACCAGCCCAAGGGCAACTTCGACGGCCCGACGCGCACCTCGATGCTGGATGCCAACGACCAGCTGAAGTCGGCGGACGAGTACGCCAACCTGATCCTTGCCTACAAGAACGGTGCGGCGCTGCGCCTGAAGGACGTGGCGACCATCGTCGAAGGCGCCGAGAACGAGCGCCTGGCCGCCTGGGCCAACCAGAACCAGGCCGTGCTGCTGAACATCCAGCGCCAGCCCGGCGCCAACGTCATCGAGGTGGTGGACCGCATCCAGGAGCTGCTGCCGAAGATGACCGCCAACCTGCCGGCGGGCCTGGACGTGATGGTGCTGACCGACCGCACCCAGACCATCCGCGCCTCGGTGCGCGACGTGCAGCATGAGCTGATGCTGGCCATCGCCCTGGTGGTGATGGTGACCTTCCTGTTCCTGCGCCGCTTCAGCGCCACGCTGATTCCCTCCATCGCCGTGCCGCTGTCCCTGGTGGGCACCTTCGGGGTGATGTACCTGGCCGGCTTCTCGGTGAACAACCTGACGCTGATGGCCCTGACCATCGCCACCGGCTTCGTGGTGGACGACGCCATCGTCATGCTGGAGAACATCGCCCGCCACCTGGAGGAGGGCGCCACGCCGCTGGAGGCCGCGCTCAAGGGCGCCCGGCAGATCGGCTTCACGCTGATCTCCCTGACCTTCTCGCTGATCGCGGTGCTGATCCCGCTGCTGTTCATGGCCGACGTGGTGGGGCGGCTGTTCCGCGAGTTCGCCATCACCCTGGCGGTGGCCATCCTGATCTCCCTGGTGGTGTCGCTGACCCTGACGCCGATGATGTGCGCGCGGCTGCTCAAGCCCGAGCCGGAGGAGAAGGAGCAGGGCCGTTTCTACCGCGCCAGTGGCGCCTTCATCGACGGCATGATCGAGCGCTATTCCCATGGCCTGCGCTGGGTGCTGCGCCACCAGGCGCTGACCCTGCTGGTGGCCCTCGGCACCCTGGCGCTGACCGTGGTGCTGTACCTGGCGGTGCCCAAGGGCTTCTTCCCGGTGCAGGACACCGGCGTCATCCAGGGCATCACCGAGGCGCCGCAGTCGGTGTCGTTCCGCGCCATGGGCGAGCGCCAGCAGCAGGCGGCCGAGGTGATCCTCAA
Source organism: Pseudomonas sp. SLBN-26 (assembly GCF_006715895.1). Classification (NCBI taxonomy): domain Bacteria; kingdom Pseudomonadati; phylum Pseudomonadota; class Gammaproteobacteria; order Pseudomonadales; family Pseudomonadaceae; genus Pseudomonas; species Pseudomonas sp. SLBN-26. The sequence goes on along the minus strand of NZ_VFOB01000001.1, from coordinate 2,032,787 downwards.
GGACCCGGCGGTGGCCAGCCTGACCTCCTACATCGGCGTCGACGGCGACAACGTCACCCTCAACAGCGGGCGCATGCTGATCAACCTCAAGCCCCACGGCGAGCGCGACGTCACCGCCAGCGAAGTGATCCAGCGCCTGCAGCCGCAGCTGGAGCGCCTGGTGGGCATCCGCCTGTACCTGCAGCCGGTGCAGGACCTGACCATCGAGGACCGGGTCAGCCGTACCCAGTTCCAGTTCAGCATGGAGTCCCCGGACGCCGAGCTGCTGCGCGAGTGGACCGGCAAGCTGGTGGACGCCTTGCGCCAGCAGCCGGAGCTGTCCGACGTGGCCAGCGACCTGCAGGACAAGGGCCTGCAGGTGTACCTGGACATCGACCGCGACATGGCCGGGCGCCTGGGCGTGGAGGTCTCGGCCATCACCGATGCGCTCTACGACGCCTTCGGCCAGCGGCAGATCTCCACCATCTTCACCCAGGCCAGCCAGTACCGCGTGGTGCTGGAGTCCGCCACCGGTGATCGCATCGGGCCCAAGGCCCTGGAGCAGCTGCGGGTGGCCGGCACCGACGGCGTGCAGGTGCCGCTCGCGACCCTGGCGCGCATCCAGGAGCGCCAGTCGTCCCTGGTGGTGAACCACATCAGCCAGTTCCCGGCGGTGAACCTCTCCTTCAACCTGGCGCCGGGCGTGGCCCTGGGCGAGGCGGTGCAGGTGATCGAGCGGGTGCAGCAGGAGATCGGCCTGCCGGAAGGCATCCAGACCCGCTTCCAGGGTGCGGCGGCGGCCTTCGAGGCCTCGCTGTCGAGCACGCTGCTGCTGATCCTGGCGGCGGTGGTGACCATGTACATCGTCCTCGGCGTGCTCTACGAGAGCTACATCCACCCGGTGACCATCCTCTCCACGCTGCCCTCGGCCGGCGTCGGCGCCCTGGCGGCGCTGCTGCTGTCGGGCAATGACCTGGGGCTGATCGCCATCATCGGCATCATCCTGCTGATCGGCATCGTCAAGAAGAACGCGATCATGATGATCGACTTCGCCCTGGAGGCCGAGCGCCACCAGGGCATGGCGCCGGAGGAGGCCATCTACCAGGCGGCGCTGCTGCGCTTCCGGCCGATCCTGATGACCACCCTGGCCGCGCTGTTCGGCGCCGTGCCGCTGATGCTCGCCAGCGGCTCCGGCGCGGAGCTGCGCCAGCCCCTGGGCCTGGTGATGGTGGGTGGCCTGCTGGTGAGCCAGGTGCTGACGCTGTTCACCACGCCGGTCATCTACCTGTTCTTCGACCGCCTCTCGCGGCGCTTCACCGGCCGCAGCGCGGCAGGGGTGGCGGCATGATGCGCCACGTGCCGGCTACCCCGGCCGGAGCGGCGCCGTGAACCTGTCCGCTCCCTTCATCCGCCGGCCGGTGGCGACCCTGCTGCTGAGCCTGGCGATCATGCTGCTGGGCGGGGTGAGCTTCGGCCTGTTGCCGGTCTCGCCGCTGCCGCAGATGGACTTCCCGGTGATCACCGTGCAGGCCAGCCTGCCCGGCGCCAGCCCGGAGATCATGGCCTCCAGCGTCACCACGCCGCTGGAGCGCTCCCTGGGCACGCTTTCGGGCATCACCCAGATGACCAGCCGCACCAGCCAGGGCTCGACGCGGATCATCATCCAGTTCGACCTGGACCGGGACATCAACGGCGCCGCCCGCGACGTGCAGGCGGCCATCAACGCCTCGCGCAACCTGTTGCCCAGCGGTATGCGCAGCATGCCCACCTACAAGAAGGTCAATCCCTCCCAGGCGCCGATCATGGTGCTGTCGCTGACCTCCGACGTGCTGGAGAAGGGCCAGCTGTACGACCTGGCCTCGACCATCCTGGCGCAGAGCCTGTCCCAGGTTAAGGGCGTGGGCGAGGTGCAGATCGGCGGCAGTTCGCTGCCGGCGGTGCGGGTGGAGCTGGAGCCGCAGTTGCTCAACCAGTACGGCATCGCCCTGGATGACGTGCGCAAGACCATCGCCGCCGCCAACCAGCGCCGCCCCAAGGGCGCGGTGGAAGACGCCGAGCGCCACTGGCAGGTGGGCGCCAGCGACCAGCTGGAGAAGGCCGCCGACTATGCGCCGCTGATCCTCCGCTACCAGGACGGCGCGGCCCTGCGCCTGGGCGATGTGGCCAAGGTGCGCGACGCCGTGGAGGACCGTTACAACAGCGGCTTCTTCAATGACCAGGACGCGGTGCTGCTGGTGATCAACCGCCAGGCCGGCGCCAACATCATCGAGACCATCGAAAGCATCAAGGCCCAGCTGCCGGCGTTGCAGGCGGTGCTGCCGGCCAGCGTCAAGCTGAACCTGGCCATGGACCGCTCGCCGGTGATCCGCGCCACCCTGCACGAGGCCGAGCGCACCCTGCTGATCGCCGTGGCGCTGGTGATACTGGTGGTCTACCTGTTCCTCGGCAGCCTGCGTGCCTCGCTGATTCCGGCGCTGGCGGTGCCGGTGTCGCTGGTGGGCACCTTCGCGGTGATGTACCTGTGCGGCTTCTCCCTCAACGTGCTGTCGCTGATGGCGCTGATCCTCGCCGCCGGGCTGGTGGTGGACGACGCCATCGTGGTGCTGGAGAACATCGCCCGGCACATCAACGAGGGCATGCCGCCGTTCAAGGCAGCGCTGCAGGGCACCCGCGAGGTGGGCTTCACCCTGCTGTCGATGAACCTGTCGCTGGTGGTGGTGTTCGTCTCCATCCTGTTCATGGGCGGCATCATCGACCGCATGTTCCGCGAGTTCTCCCTGACCCTGACGGCGGCCATCCTGGTGTCGCTGCTGGTGTCGCTGACGCTCACGCCGATGCTCTGCGCGCGCTGGCTCAAGCCTCACGTGCCGGATGCCGACAGCCGCATGCAACGCTGGAGCGAGGCCATCCACGAGCGCATGACGCGGCTCTATGACGTGAGCCTCGGCTGGGCCCTGCGCCACCCGCGCCTGACCCTGGCCAGCCTGCTGGTGACCATCGGCCTCAACGTCGCGCTCTACGTGATCGTGCCCAAGACCTTCCTGCCGCAGCAGGACACCGGCCAGTTGATCGGCTTCGTCCGTGGCGACGACGGCCTCTCGTTCAGCGTGATGCAGCCGAAGATGGAGATCTTCCGCCGTGCCGTGCTCAAGGACCCGGCGGTGGAGAGCGTGGCCGGCTTCATCGGTGGCAGCGGCGGCATCAACAACGCCTTCATGATCGTGCGGCTGAAGCCGATCAAGGAGCGCCAGCTCTCCGCCCAGAAGGTGATCGAGCGGCTGCGCAAGGAAATGCCCCAGGTGCCCGGCGGCCGGCTGATGCTGATGGCCGACCAGGACATCATGACCGGCGGCTCCCGCGAGCAGCGCAGCTCCCAGTACGAGTACGTGCTGCAGGCCGGCGAGCTGGCCGACCTGCGCACCTGGCTGCCCAAGGTGACCGACGCGTTGAAATCCCTGCCGGAGCTGACCGCCATCGACGCGCGGGAAGGCGAGGGCGCCCAGCAGGTGACCCTGAAGGTGGACCGGGACGCGGCCAAGCGCCTGGGCATCGACATGGCGATGGTCACCACGGTGCTCAACAACGCCTACAGCCAGCGGCAGATCTCCACCATCTACGACACCCTCAACCAGTACCAGGTGGTGATGGAGGTGAACCCGAAGTACGCCCAGGACCCGTCGACCCTGGAGCAGGTGCAGGTGATCACCGCCGACGGCCAGCGCGTGCCGCTCTCGGCCATCGCCCGCTACGAGCGCAGCCTGGAGAACGACCGGGTCAACCACGAGGGCCAGTTCGCCTCGGAGAGCATTTCCTTCGACCTGGCGCCGGGGGTGAGCCTGGACCAGGCCACCGTGGCCATCGAACGGGCGGTGGCGGCCATCGGCATGCCCAGCAGCGTGATCGCGCGCTTGGGCGGCACCGCCGACGCCTTCGCCAGCAGCCAGCAGAACCAGCCGTGGATGATCCTCGCTGCGCTGCTGCTGGTGTACCTGGTGCTGGGCATCCTCTACGAGAGCTACATCCACCCGCTGACCATCCTCTCGACGCTGCCGTCGGCGGGGGTGGGCGCGCTGCTGACCATCCAGCTGCTGGGCGGCGAGTTCAGCCTGATCTCGCTGCTGGGGCTGTTCCTGCTCATCGGCATCGTCAAGAAGAACGCCATCCTGATGATCGACCTGGCGCTGCAACTGGAGCGCAACGATGGCCTGTCGCCGGCGGAGTCGATCCACCGCGCCTGCCTGCTGCGCCTGCGGCCGATCCTGATGACCACCCTGGCGGCCATCCTCGGTGCCGTGCCGTTGCTGATCGGCGGCGCCGAGGGCGCGGAGATGCGTCAGCCGCTGGGCGTGACCATCATCGGCGGCCTGGTGCTGAGCCAGATCCTCACCCTCTACACCACCCCCGTGGTCTACCTGTACCTCGACCGCCTGCGCCATCGCTTCAACCGCTGGCGCGGCGTGCGCACCGACGCTTCGCTGGAGACACCGCTATGAATCCCCATGCCCGCCTTCTGTTCCCGGCCCTGGCCCTTGCGGTCGCCCTGGCCGGCTGCGCCGTGGGCCCCGACTACCAGCGCCCGGACGCAGCCAGCGCTGCCCAGTTCAAGCACGTGGAGGGCTGGAAGGCCGCCGCGCCGGCCGACACCCTGGCCCGTGGCGCCTGGTGGGAGTTGTACAACGACCCGGTGCTGAACGACCTGCAGCAGCGCCTGGAGCGTTCCAACCAGACCCTCGCCCAGTCCGTCGCCCAATACCGCCAGGCCCAGGCGCTGGCCCGTGGCGCGAGTGCCTCGTTCTTCCCCTCGGTGAACGCCAACGCCAGCAAGACCCGCTCCGGCCAGGGCGGCGGCAGCAGCACCGTGCGCCTGTCCGACGGCTCCACCGTCAACAGCGGCGGGGGCAGCGGTGCCATCTCCAACAGCTACAGCGCCACCCTGGGCGTGAGCTGGGAGCTGGACCTGTGGGGCAAGCTGCGCCGCCAGCTGGAGGCGGACGACGCCAGCCTCCAGGCCAGCGCCGCCGACCTGGCGGCCGTGCGCCTCAGCCAGCAGTCGCAGCTGGCGCAGAGCTACCTGCAGTTGCGCGTGCTCGACGCCCAGAAGCGTCTGCTGGACGCCACCGTCGAGGCCTACAAGCGGGCCCTGAAGCTCACCGAGAACCAGTTCCGCGCCGGCATCGTCACCGGCGCCGACGTGGCCCAGGCCACCACCCAGCTGAGAAGCACCGAGGCCCAGGCCATCGACCTGAAGTACCAGCGGGCGCAGCTGGAGAACGCCATCGCGGTGCTGATCGGCGAGCCGCCGTCGGCCTTCAGCCTGGCGGAGGTGGAGGGCATCCCCAGCCTGCCCGCGGTCCCGGCCCTGGTGCCGAGCCAGTTGCTGGAGCGCCGCCCCGACGTGGCCTCGGCCGAGCGCAAGGTCATGGCTGCCAACGCGCAGATCGGCGTGGCCAAGGCCGCGTACTACCCGAGCCTCAACCTCACCGCCAGCGGCGGCTACCGCACCAGCAGCCTGCACGACTGGATCACCACGCCCAACCGCTTCTGGTCCATCGGCCCCGAGTTCGCCCTCAACCTGTTCGACGGCGGCCGCATCCGCTCCCAGGTGGAGCAGGCCGAGGCCGGCTACGACCAGACCGTCGCCACCTACCGGCAGACCGTGCTCACCAGCTTCCGCGAGGTGGAGGACTACCTGGTGCAACTGGCCGTGCTGGAAGAGGAGAGCGGGGTGCAGCAACAGGCGCTGGACGCCGCCCGCGAGGCCCTGCGCCTGGTCAGCAACCAGTACAAGGCCGGCACGCAGGACTACAGCAGCGTGGTCAGCAGCCAGGCCACGGCGCTGTCCAACGAGCGCAGCGTGCTCACCCTCACCGGCAGTCGCCTCACCGCCAGCGTGCAGCTCATCGCGGCCATGGGCGGCGGCTGGGATCGGGCCGGGCTGGAGCAGGTGCAGGCGGACGACGAGAGCCTGCCGACCCGCTAGGACCTGCGTGCTGTCTGGTGAGCTGGGGCAATCGAGGGCTGCCGGGGGATGGGCAGCGGGGGAAGCCCGGCGCGGCGAGCGCCGGCCGGGCGAGGGGATCAGCGGGACTTGCGGTTGACCACCTGGGCGGCCTTGACGATGTCTTCGCCGATGTCGGGGGTGTACTGGTCCCAGACTGGCTTCATGGCGGCACGCCAGGCCGTGCGTTCCTCGGGGGTGAGGGTGATGATCTGGGCCTTGCCGGCCGCCTGGATGCGCTGGCGGTCCGCCTGGTTCTGCTGGGCGGCGGCGTTGTTCACGGCGAAGGTGACCTCGTCGATGATGGCTTCCAGCTCGGTGCGGGTCTGGTGCGGAATGGCGAACCAGAAGCGCGAGTTGCTCACCAGCATGTAGTCCAGGGCGCCGTGGTTGGTCTCGATGATGTAGGGCTGCACGGTGTCGAGGTTCTGGCTGGCGAAGTTCGACCAGGTGTTCTCGGTGCCCTGCACCTGACCACCCTTGAGCGCGTCGAAGGTCTGGGCGAATGGCATGGGCACGGCCTTGGCACCGATCTGGGCGAACTGCGACTCCAGCACGTTGGATGCCTGGATGCGGAAGGCCAGGCCCTTGGCATCCGCCGGGGTGTGCAGCGGGCGGTTGGCGGAAAGCTGCTTCATGCCGTTGTGCCAGAAAGCCAGGCCGATGATGTTCTTGTCCTCCATGGCGCGCAGCAGCTGGCGGCCCTTGGCGCGCTTCTGGAAGCGGTTGACCGCGTCCTGGTCATCGAACAGGAAGGGCAGGTCGAATAGCTGCAGCTGCTTGGTGTACTGGTCGAACTTGGCCAGGGAGGGGGCGAGCATGTCCACCTTGCCGTCCTGCAGGGCCTGCAGCTCGTCGGCGTCACCGAACAGCGTGGAGTTGGGGTAGACCTCGACCTTCACCAGGCCGGGCAGGCGTTTCTCCACCAACTGCTTGAACAGCAAGGCGCCCTGGCCCTTCGGGGTGTCGTCGGCGACGACATGGGAGAAGCGGATGGTGATGGGGCCGGTTTCCGCCGCGAGGGCGTGGCCGCTGGCGAGGGTAAGCGCGCAGGTCAGGGCAGCGATGTACTTCTTGATCATGGTGTGTGCCTTTTTTGTTCTGGGCAGACAGTAGGTGGCCGCGACATGCGGACAGTGCCGGCTGGACGGTGCCGCTCGTGGCAGCACCGACAGGCGCGGTTCTCATGGTATCGCCCCGTCCGGTACATGGCCGGGAGGTGACGGTTCGGCAGGGTGTGGCAGGGCCAGGCAGTCCTTCGCCGACCGGCGATTATCCCAGAGTAGACGCTGCTACGAGGGGTAGCACTGCTCAGTTCTGCGATGCGGTCGTGGTTGTGGCGGGGAAGTCCATCTGGAAGCGCGTCCAGCCGTCCGCGCTCACGCAGCGGACTTCGCCGCCGTGGGCGCGGACGATGGAGCGGGTGATGGCCAGGCCGAGCCCGGCATGCTCGGCCTGGCCTTCGCGGCGGGCCGGGTCGGCGCGGAAGAAGCGGTCGAACAGGCGCGGTTGCAGTTCGGCGGGGATGGCCGGGCCCTGGTTGGCCACCTCCAGGCGCAGCGCATGGCCGGCGGGGTGGGCGCTGAGTTCGATGGTGCCGCCGGCCGGGGTGAAGCGCAGGGCGTTGTCCAGCAGGTTGGAGAGGGCGCGGCGCAGCATGGCGCGGTCGCCCTCCAGCTGGCCGCTGCCGGAACAGGTGAGGCGGATGCCGCCTTCTTCGGCCAGGGGGGCGAAGAACTCGGCCAGTGCCTCCAGCTCGTCGGCCAGTACCAGAGGCTCGCGGCGGGTGGTGAGCAGGCCGTGCTCGGCCTTGGCCAGGAACAGCATGTCGTTGACCATCTGCGCCAGGTGCTGCAGCTCTTCCAGGTTGGAGTGCAGGGCTTCGCGGTAGGTGGCCAGGTCGCGGGGCTGGGCGAGGGTGACCTGGGTCTGGGTCAGCAGGTTGGACAGCGGGGTGCGCAGCTCGTGGGCGATGTCGCCGGAGAAGGCGGAGAGCCGCTGGAAGGCGTCTTCCAGGCGCGCCAGCATGGCGTTGAAGGCGCTCACCAGGTCGCTCAGCTCGGCCGGCACGCTGGCCGGGTCGAGGCGGGTGGTGAGGGAGTGGGCGGAGATGCCGGCGGCCACCTCGGCCATCTGCCGCAGGGGGCGCAGGCCGCTGCGCACGGCCCAGGCACCGAGCAGTGCGGTGGCCAGGGCGCTGAGGCCGACGGTGAGCCAGATCAGCCGCTGCATGCGTTCGAGGAAGTGCTGGTGGTGGGTGATGTCCAGCCGCAGGTCCAGGCGCGGGCTGTCGGCTTGGCCGGGGAGCAGCTCGGTGCCGTAGGCGCGCCAGGCGGTCTCGCCGTGCTGGGCGTGGGCGGCAACGACCTGGCTGTCGAACCACAGCTCGCCCTGGGGGCCGAGGATACGCAGGGCAAGGTCGGGCTGGCGTTGCAGCTCGGCGTGCAGGTCGTCTTCCCGCGCGGCGAGGGCTTTGGCGCTGCCCACCGGGCCGAGCAGGCTGCGCAGGGCTTCGGCGCGGCTGGCCAGCAACTGGTTGTCCAGTTCAAGGAAGTGCGCCTCGCTGGCCCGGTCGAACAGGGCGCCGGCGATGAGCGAGACGCTGGCGGTGGCTGCGGCGAACAGCAGGCTGAGGCGAGCGCCGAGGGACAGGCGCATCAGGCGTCCCGCGCCTCGAGCACGTAGCCCATGCCGCGCACGGTGTGGATCAGGCGGGTGGGCCAGGCGTCGTCCACCTTGGCCCGCAGGCGGCGGATGGCGACTTCGATGACGTTGGTGTCGCTGTCGAAGTTCATGTCCCAGACCTGGGAGGCGATCAGCGACTTGGGCAGCACTTCGCCCTGGCGCCGCAGCAGCAGCTCCAGCAGGGCGAACTCCTTGGCGGTGAGGTCGATGCGCTGGCCGCCGCGCTCCACCCGGCGGCGCAGCAGGTCGAGGCGCAGGTCCGCCAGTTGCAGGCTGGTGTCCTGCTGGCCGGTGGTACCCCGGCGCAGCAGGGTGCGCACCCGCGCCAGCAGTTCGGCGAAGGCGAAGGGCTTGACCAGGTAGTCGTCGGCGCCCAGCTCCAGGCCGCGTACGCGGTCCTCGACGGCATCGCGGGCGGTGAGGAACAGCACGGGCGTCTCCAGGCCGGCTTCGCGCAGGGTGCGCAGCACCTGCCAGCCGTCGCGGCCGGGGAGCATCACGTCGAGGATGATCAGGTCGTGGTCGCCGGTCAGCGCCAGGTGCTGGCCGGCGATGCCGTCGCTGGCCAGGTCGACCAGGAAGCCGGCTTCGCCCAGCCCCTGGCGCAGGTACTGACCGGTCTTGGGTTCGTCTTCGACGATGAGCAGTTTCATGGCGGGCCTGTGTCGTGGGGGTTCCTTTATACCGTGCCGGGCCGGTGCGGTGGGCCTGGCTGACAAAGTTGTAATGTGCCGGTAAGCCAGGCGCCAGTGGCAGGGCGGCAGGATGGGGGCCTGTCCATCAGGAGACCCTGTCATGAAACGATCCGCCCTTGTTCTCGCCTGCGGCCTGTTCCTCAGCCTGCCCGTGCTGGCCGACGGTGCCGCCACCTTCGCGTTCGGCCACCCGGCCAAGGCGGCCGATGCCGGCCGTACCGTAGAGATCACCCTGGGTGACATGTACTACGAGCCCGCCAGCCTGCAGGTGAAGGCCGGCGAGACGGTGCGCTTCGTGCTGAAGAACACCGGCAGCCTGCTCCACGAGTTCAACCTCGGCGATGCGGCCATGCATGCCCGCCACCAGCAGGAAATGCTGAAAATGCAGCAGATGGGGATGCTCACCCCCACCGGCATGAACATGAAGCACGACATGGGCGCCATGGATCACAGCCAGATGGGGCACGACATGGCCGGCATGGACATGGCCGGCATGGATCACGGGACGATGATGAAGCACGACGACCCCAACAGCGTGCTGGTGGAGCCGGGCAAGACGGCCGAGCTGACCTGGACCTTCACCCAGGCCACCGGGCTGGAGTTCGCCTGCAACATTCCTGGCCACTACCAGGCCGGCATGGTCGGCAAGGTCGAGGTCAAGCCCTGATGCGCGCGCTGATGGGCGCCGGCTTGCTGGCTTTGGCGGCAGACGCCGGGGCCGGCACCTATGAGCTGGTGATCGATGAGGGGCGCGTGGCCTTGAGCGATGGCAGCCGGCCGGCGTTGACCATCAACGGCCAGTCGCCCGCGCCGGAGCTGCGTTTCAAGGAAGGCGAGGAGGTGCAGATCCGCGTGACCAACCGCCTGGACCGCGACACCTCGCTGCACTGGCACGGGATGATCGTGCCCTACGACCAGGACGGCGTGCCGGGCATCAGCTTCCCGGGCATCAAGCCTGGGCAGACCTTCACCTACCGCTTCCGCGTGCAGCAGTCGGGCACCTACTGGTATCACGCCCACAGTGACTTCCAGGAGCAGGAAGGGCTGTACGGGCCGCTGGTGATCGAACCGCGCGGGCGCGAGCCGTACCGCTACGACCGCGAGTACACGGTGATGCTGTTCGACTGGCAGGACGAAAAGCCCGAGCGCACCCTCGCCAACCTGAAGAAGGACGCCGAGTACTACAACGACCACAAGCGCACCCTGGGGGACTTCTTCACCGATGCCGCCCGCGATGGCGTCTGGGCGACCTTCAAGGACCGCTGGGGCTGGGGCGACATGCGCATGTCGCCGACGGACATCGCCGATGTCAGCGGGTTTCGCTTCCTGGTCAACGGCCGCGACGCGGAGCAGAACTGGACGGCGCTGTTCAAGCCGGGCGAGCGGGTGCGCCTGCGCATCATCAACGCCTCGGGCATGAGCTACTACGACCTGCGTATCCCCGGCCTGCCGATGACGGTGGTGCAGGCGGATGGCAACGACGTGCTGCCGGTGACGGTGGACCAGGTGCGACTGGCGGTGGCCGAGACCTATGACGTGATCGTGCAGCCCCGGGAGGATCGGGCCTATACGCTGTTCGCCGCCTCCATGGACCGCCGTGGCTACGCCCGCGCCACCCTGGCGCCCCGGCCGGGCATGGTGGCCGAGGTGCCGACCCTGGGGCCGCCGCGCCTGCTGAGCATGGCCGACATGGGCATGGATCACGCCATGCCGGGGATGGACCGCGGTGCGATGGCGGGCATGGGCGATGCAGAAATGGCCGGGATGGACCATGCCGCCATGGGCCACGGGATGCCGGCCGCCGGTGGCAACCCGGATTACGCGCCGGGCAGCGGCATCGCTCCCGAGCTGGTGGAGGGCGGGCGGGTGCTGGTCTACGGCGACCTCAAGGCGATGCGCCCGGATGCCCGCTACCGCGCGCCGGACCGCACCATCGAGCTGAAGCTCACCGGCAACATGGAGCGCTACTTCTGGTCCTTCGACGGGGTGAAGTACTCCGAGGCCGAGCCCATCCGCCTGCGCTACGGGGAGCGGGTGCGCTTCCGCTTCGTCAACCAGACGATGATGAACCACCCGATGCACCTGCACGGCATGTGGATGCAGCTGGACAAGGGCAACGGCCGGCTCAACCCGCTCAAGCACGTGGTCAACGTGGCGCCCGGCAGCACGCTGGAAGTGGACGTGCCGGCCGATGCCATCGGCCAGTGGGCGTTTCACTGCCACCTGATCTACCACATGGCCAGCGGAATGTTCCGCAAGGTGATCGTCGAGGCGCCCGATGGCAGCAGCCGCTCCCTGGGTGAGGCCATGCAACCGATGGAGGAGGCTGCTCATGCGGGTCATTGAATGGGGGGTGCTGGCGGCATTGGCCAGCCCGTTGTCCTGGGCGATGGAGATGGACGCCATGCCGATCGGCTACCTGGGGTTCGATCGCCTGGAGCAGCGCTTCCACGGCAAGGACACCCAGCTGGCCTGGGAGCTGGAGGGCTGGTACGGCACCGACACCCACAAGCTGGTGCTGAAGAACGAAGGCGCCCGGGATGCCGGTGGGCCGACCACGTCGAGCAGCACCGAGCTGCTGTACCGGCGGATGTTCAGCGACTTCTTCGACTGGCAGGCGGGCGTGGCCCATGACGACCAGCCAGGGCCGGCGCGCAGCCATGCGCTGGTGGGGATCAAGGGGCTGGCACCGCAGTGGTTCGAGGTGGAGGGCAACCTGCTGGTGAGCGAACGGGGCGATCCCTCGCTGCGCCTGGAGGCGGAATACCAGGTGCTGCTGACCCAGCGGCTGGTGCTGGAGCCCCGGCTGGAATACGACCTGGCCCTGGCGGACGACCGCGACCTGGATCGCGGCGCCGGCAGCGGCACGCTGGAGGCGGGGTTGCGCCTGCACTGGCGGGTGACGCCGGCGTTCTCGCCTTACCTGGGTTATGAGTGGGAGCGTACCCACGGCCGCAGCGGGGACTGGCTCCGCGCAGCCGGCGAGCCGGACGAGGAGGGCGCCTGGGTGCTGGGGCTGCGCTTCTGGTTGTAAGGGGCCGGGCGTGTCGCCGAGGTTTTGCGGCAGGCCCGGGCTGTATACAATTGCGCGGTTTTCTCCCCCCGCCAGGTCGCCTCTCATGCAGCATCCCGCCGAACACTCGCCGCTGGGCAAGTCCAGTGAGTACATCAGCACCTACAGCCCGCAGCTGCTGTTCCCCATTTCCCGCGTGGCGAAGTGGAACGAGCTGGGGCTGACGGCGGAGACCCTTCCTTATAAAGGCGTGGATTTCTGGAACTGCTACGAGCTGTCGTGGCTGACCCCGTCGGGCAAGCCGGTGGTGGCCATCGGCGAGTTCGCCATCCCGGCCGATTCGCCGAACATCATCGAGTCGAAGTCCTTCAAGCTGTACCTCAACTCCCTCAACCAGAGCGCCTTTGCCACGGCGGCGGAGCTGGTGGCGGTGCTGGAGAGGGACCTGTCGGCCGCGGCAGGGGCCGAGGTGAAGGTGCGCGTGCGCAGCCTGGCGGAGGTGGAGGCCGAGGGTGTGGCCCGCGCCGCCGGCACCTGCATCGATGACCTGGATGTGAGCATTGACCACTACGACCATCCGCAACCGGAGCTGCTGCGCGCCGATGCCGCCGAGTTGGTGGAGGAGGCACTGCACAGCCACCTGCTGAAATCCAACTGCCCGGTCACCGGCCAGCCGGACTGGGGCACGCTGGTGGTGCAGTACAAGGGGGCTCGCCTGGACCACGCCAGCTTCCTGGCCTACCTGGTGAGCTTCCGCCAGCATTGCGACTTCCATGAGCAGTGCGTCGAGCGTGTCTTCCTCGACCTGCTGCGCCTGCTCGAGCCCGAGCACCTGACGGTGCAGGCACGCTATGTGCGCCGCGGCGGGCTGGACATCAACCCCTACCGCAGCACGCACCCCATCAGCCCGGACAACGGTCGGCTGGTGCGGCAGTAACTGATTCCGGGCTGCGCCCAGCGGCAAGCTGAAACGAAGAACCCCGGCACCTGGCCGGGGTTCCTGCATTCGGGGTGGGGGGTCAGATGCCCATGCTGACCAGGCTCTGCATGATGTTGCGCAACGTGCCGGCCAGGGTCGGGTGGCTCAGCTCGAAACGCTCGACGGCCAGGTTGACGCCGTCCACCAGGCTGTCTTCCGGAGTGTGGGCCTCGTTCGCCAGCTTCAGTTCGATGTCGCGGATCAGGCCGTTGAGGTGGGCGCGCTCTTCCGCATCCATCGGGGTGTCTTGGGCCAGTTGGTCGCGCAGTTCGTTCAGTTGCTGCTGCAGGCGTTCGGACATGGTGTTCTCCCTTTTGACATGACTCAGGAGTGGACCGCCGTCTGACGGCAAAAGGTCCCGGTGCCTGTGAGATTAATCCAGGCGGGGCGGCGCTGCCTGATCGTGATCAATGCCGTTACAAAACGGGGTCAGGGCTTCTCGCCCTTCTGCCGGCGGCTCGCCAGGTCGTCGAGGCAGTCGGGCAGCTCGCCGAGGTGGTCGATCACCGAGTGGGCGCCGAGGCGATACAGCTCCAGGGTGGCGCGGGCGCGCCGGGCGTCGCGCTCGTTGGCCGGCAGTGCCTGCCAGTCCCCCAGGGCGTGGCCGCAGAGTCGGCCACTGGCGGCGAGGCCGACGGTCCAGAGCCCGGCGTTGAGGCCGGCCTGGAGCAGGCGGGGTTCGCCGCTGACCAGCACGCAGCCTTCCAGGCGTTCGACGCCGAGGCCGGTGAGGGCGTTCCAGCAGCTGTCCGGGGCTGGCCAGGGGCGCCCGGTGCCGGCCTGGGCCGGTGGGAGCGAGTCGGGCAGCGACTGGGCGAGCACCGTGGTGACGTGTTCGGGCAGTTCGTCCAGCCAGGCTGCGGGGATGTTCTGACTGGCCAGGCGATCGAGGAGGGCGTCCAGGCCCGGTGCCGGTTCAGCACGCTCATGGGCGGCCTCGACCAGGGCATCCTGCAGCCGGGCCCGCTCGGCTGGGCGGGGGCGCCGCTTCAGCAGCGCTTCCAACTGGTCGGTCGGGGCAAGGGGGGCAACCTCATCCAGCTGCCCGTCGGTGTGGCGCACAACGGTGCGCTGCAGGGCCAGGGGCAGGGTCCGGGAGCCGAAGTCCACCAGGCAGCCGGTCAGGCCGAGGAGCAGGGCAGTGAAAGGGGGCGGCGGGGTGCTGGGCATGGGCAGGTCATCCTGACGTGGGCGCTTCCAGCCTAGCTGCCCGGGATGACGCGCAGGTTACGGTTCCGTGACGGCCAGCGGGCCCTGGAAGATGTGCCGCAGGGCTTCCGGTACGGGGACCGGGCGGTTGCTGGCGTGGTCGACCCAGACCAGTTTGCAGTGGCCTTCGCCATGGACCACGCCAGGTGCCTCCAGGGTGCCCAGGCGGTGCTCGACCACCAGGCTGGAATTGCCCAGCGTGCCGGCGTAGAGCTCCACCACCACGGTGGCCGGGTGCACGACGGGGCGCAGGTAGGTGTGCAGGGTCTGCAGCACCACCGGGCCCTGGGCCACGTGGTTCATGGCGATGCCGTGGCGCTCGAACCAGGCGACGCGGGCTTCTTCCAGGTACTGGATATAGAGGGTGTTGTTGACGTGGCCGTAGCTGTCCATATCGCCCCAGCGCACGGGGATGTGCGCTACATGGAGTAAATTCTTTTCCGCCATTGGTCGCGTTACCTATGCTGCCTATTGGCCATCCAATGGCCGTATACTGCGCGCCTTGTCGGGCGGCCCGCTGGGGGCGCCACACTACTTTTCCCTAGGAGAGACTGCAATGCGAATGATCGGTGCGGGTTGGCTCGATCGAATGGGCCGCCTGCTGGCGGTCGCCGGCCTGGTGGCGCTGCCGCTGGTGGCCCAGGCTGCGGATGAAGACCCGTGGGAGGGCGTCAACCGCGCGGTGTTCAGCTTCAACGACACGGTCGACACCTACGCCCTGAAGCCGATCGCCCAGGGCTACCAGTACGTGACGCCGCAGTTCGTGGAAGACGGCGTGCACAATGTCTTCCGCAACGTCGGTGACGTCGGCAACCTGGCCAACGACCTGCTGCAGGGCAAGCTGCACGCGGCGGGCGTGGACACCAGCCGGCTGATCTTCAACACCACCTTCGGCGTGCTTGGCGTATTCGACGTGGCGACCCGCATGGGGCTGCAGCGCAGCGACGAGGACTTCGGCCAGACCCTGGGCGCCTGGGGCGTGGGCAGCGGCCCGTACGTGGTGCTGCCGCTGTTGGGCCCGAGCACCCTGCGCGATGCGCCGGCGCGCTTCGTGGACAGCTACACCACGCCCTATCCCTACATCGACCACGTGCCGACCCGTAACGTGATCCTCGGGGTGAACACCGTGGACACCCGCGCCAGCCTGCTGTCGGCCGAGAAGATGATCACCGGCGACAAGTACGTGTTCATCCGCAACGCCTACCTGCAGAACCGCGAGTTCAAGGTGCGCGACGGCGAGGTTGAGGACGATTTCTGATCGCCTCCCTCGTTTTGCGGGTATGAAAAAGGCGGCCAATGGGCCGCCTTCTTTCTATGTGCGCCGATCAGCTCATCGAGGTGATGGCGAGGCCGATGGACATGCGCCCATCGTCGCCGGCCGATATGCGGACCACCTCGGCTTCGGCGTCCAGGCCCTTGAGCTCGGCGTGGTCGGACGGGATGTGGACGCGCACCTTGTCACCTATCGACAGGTGGGCATCGGCTTCCAGTTGCATGCCGGTGCTCGACAGGTCGCGGCACAGGGCCGGGTACTCGCGGCCTCCATGGTGCAGAACGACCTGCGCCTCGACCTGCATGCGGATGAAGTCGCGCTTCTCGCTGTAAGAACGATGATCGTTCTGACTCATTATCTGCTGTCCTCTGGTATTGGATGGACTGACCCCCGGCCTCTTATAACTCCCGCTCTTTTCATGTGTAAAGGCAGGTTTCGACAATCGGCGCACGCTTGAATCGCCCTGCGGATGGGAGTACCGTCTGCGCCTTGAAGCGAACCCCTTACCCGCATCCGGCCTAGGTCGGTGCCTCAACCAGCCCACCCCCGGCGCCGTTTGCCTGGATACTCCATGCACAATACCAGTGCCAAGCTGCTGATCATCGACGACGACGAGGTTGTCCGCACCAGCCTCGCAGCCTATCTGGAAGACAGTGGTTTCAACGTCCTGCAGGCAGGTAATGGTCTGCAGGGGTTGCAGGTCTTCGAGCAGGAACATCCCGATCTGATCATCTGCGACCTGCGCATGCCCCAGGTCGACGGGCTGGAACTCATCCGCCGCATCAACCAGCTGGAAACCGACACGCCGGTGATCGTCGTGTCCGGGGCCGGTGTGATGAGCGACGCCGTCGAAGCCCTGCGCCTCGGAGCGGCGGACTACCTGATCAAGCCCCTGGAAGATCTGGCGGTGCTGGAGCACTCCGTGCGCCGCGCGCTGGATCGCCACGCCCTGCGGCTGGAGAACCAGCGCTACCGCGAGGAGCTGGAAGCCGCCAACCGCGAACTCCAGGCCAGCCTGCACCTGCTGCAGGAAGACCAGAACGCCGGGCGCCAGGTGCAGATGAACATGCTGCCGGTCACGCCCTGGACGGTGGACGGGTTGCACTTCGCCCACCAGATCATCCCGTCCCTCTACCTGTCGGGGGACTTCGTCGACTACTTCCGGGTCGACGAGCGGCGCATCGCCTTCTACCTGGCGGATGTTTCCGGTCATGGCGCCTCGTCCGCTTTCGTCACCGTCCTGCTCAAGTTCATGACCACCCGGCTGCTCTACGAGTCGCGACGTGGCGGTACCTTGCCGGAGTTCAAGCCCTCCGAGGTGCTCGGCCACATCAACCGTGGCCTGATCAACTGCAAGCTGGGCAAGCACGTGACCATGCTGGGCGGGGTGATCGACGAGGAGAGCGGCAAGCTGACCTACAGCATCGGCGGGCACCTGCCCCTGCCTGTGCTGTACAGCGAAGGCCAGGCGCATTACCTCACCGGGCGCGGCCTGCCCGTCGGCCTGTTCGAGGAAGCGACCTACGAGGACCAGGTGATGGACCTGCCGGCCTCGTTCAGCCTGACGCTGATGTCCGACGGCATCCTGGACCTTTTGCCGGGCGACACGCTCAAAGAGAAAGAAGCTGCCCTGCCGGAAATCGTGCAGGCAGCTGGTGGATCCCTGGATGGCCTCAAGAAGGCCTTTGGCCTGGCCAACCTGGGGGATATGCCAGATGATATCGCCTTGCTGGTGTTGAGCAGGAACCTTGCATGAGTACCGGTAAAATCCAGTTTGCCGAGCAGGACGGCACCTTTGTCCTGAAGTTCGTCGGTGAAATCCGCCTGACCCTGTGTTCGGCCCTGGACGCCACTATCGAGAAGATCTTCTCCGCGCTTAACTTTTCGGCGATCGTCATCGACCTGACCGAAACGCGCAGCATCGACAGCACCACCCTGGGCCTGCTGGCCAAGTTGTCGATCCTCTCCCGGCAGAAGGTCGGGCTCTTGCCCACCGTCGTCACCACCCACCCGGACATCACCCGGCTGTTGCAGTCGATGGGCTTCGATCAGGTGTTCAACATTGTCGACAAGCCGCTGCCGTGCCCTGAGTGCCTGGAGGACCTGCCGCCTCAGGACCAGACCGAGGACGTGGTGCGCACCAAGGTGCTCGAAGCACACCGCATCCTGATGGGGCTGAACGAGTCCAACCGCGAAGCCTTCCATGATCTGGTCAGCGCGCTCGAGCGCAGCTGACCTTTCAACCTTCCCCGCTTGAACCTGATGCGCCTGGCTGTTGCAGCCAGGCGCTTTCGTATCAGGCGCGTGCCTTGAGCAGGGCTTCGAGCTTTTCCTGATCCCGGGCGAACAGGCGGATGCCCTCGGCCAGCTTCTCGGTGGCCATCGCGTCTTCGTTAAACTGCCAGCGGAAGGCCGGCTGATCCAGTGTCTGGCGCGGTTCTGCCGCGCCCTCGCTCAGCTGGCGAACCAGCTGGCCGTCATCCTCGGCCAGCTTCTGCAGCAGGTCCGGGCTGATGGTCAGGCGGTCGCAGCCAGCCAGGGCCTCGATCTGCCCCAGGTTGCGGAAGCTGGCACCCATCACCACCGTCTCGTAGCCGTGGGCCTTGTAGTAGCGGTAGATGCGCGAGACCGACTGCACGCCCGGGTCCTCGGCGCCTGCGTAGTCGCGGCCTTCGGCCTTCTTGTACCAGTCGTAGATGCGCCCGACGAAGGGAGAGATCAGGAACACCCCGGCCTCGGCGCAGGCGACTGCCTGGGCGAAGTTGAACAGCAGGGTCAGGTTGGTCTGGATGCCGCTGCGCTCCAGGCGCTCGGCGGCGCGAATGCCTTCCCAGGTGGAGGCGATCTTGATCAGCACGCGCTCGCGGCCGATGCCGGCCTTGTCATATAGCCCCACCAGGCGCTCGGCACGGCGCAGGGTCGCTTCGGTATCGAAGGACAGGCGCGCGTCCACCTCGGTGGAGATGCGCCCCGGAATCACCTTGAGGATCTCCTGGCCCACGGCCACCCCGAAACGGTCGCATGCCAGCCCCAGGTCGCCGGCGCTGCCTGCCACGGCCTGGTCCAGCAGATCGGCGTAGCGGGGCAGGGCTGCTGCCTTGAGCAGCAGCGAGGGGTTGGTGGTGGCATCCACCGGCTTGAGGCGGGCGATGGCATCCAGGTCGCCGGTATCGGCTACCACGGTGGTGAACTGCTTCAGTTGGTCCAGCTTGGAAGTCATGACGAGGCCTTGTCGTTGCAGGTTGCGTGACCTTACCCGAGCAGCCCGGGCGGGCTCAACGGGCGGCCAGGGGAATTTCATGGCGGCGCTGCCGCCACGTTCGTCAGACCATGGCCGCGAAAAAAATTCCGTATTTCCTTGCGGGTTTTCCGTGCTGGTTCGTCTTTATTGATGAGGGCCCGCTGAGCGGGTGGGGTGGCGCAGGAAGGCCGCCTCGGTGCCGACACGCCACAGGCAACAGACCAGAAGGAGCTTCGCCATGCCCCGCAGTGACCATGCCCAGTTGCGCCAAATGCTGCAGGACGCCGGCCTGAAGGCCAGCCTGCCGCGCCTGAAGGTGCTGGAGATACTCTGCGACGCGCAGAACGAAGACGGCGGCATCTCCACCCGCCTGCTGCACCAGCGGCTGAACGCCGCCGGTGAGCCGCTCTCCCTGGTCAGCGTGCGGCAGGTGCTAGGGCGGATGCTGGAAAGCGGCCTGGTGGTGCCGGAGGGGCACAAGGGCTATGCCCTGGCCCCGCAGAACGCGGCTCAGTGGCCGCGCAGCAGGTCGATGGCCTGATCGAGCAGTTCCAGCGGCGCCTGGGTCTTGTGCACGTCCACCGAGAGCAGTTGGCGGAAGCGTCGTGCCCCCGGGAATCCCTGGGCCAGACCCAGCACGTGGCGCGTGATGTGATGCATCTGCCCGCCCTCGGCGATGTGCCGTTCTATATAGGGGCGCATGGCCTCCAGCGCGGCGGCGCGGGTGATCGGCTGGGCCTCCGAGCCGAACAGGCGCCCATCCACCGATGCCAGCAGGTAGGGGTTGTGGTAGGCCTCGCGGCCCAGCATCACGCCGTCGAAGGTGGCCAGGTGCGCCTCGCACTCATCGAGGGTCTTGATGCCGCCGTTGAGGATGAACTCCAGGTCCGGGAAGTCCCGCTTCAGCTGGGCGGCCACCTCATAGCGCAGCGGCGGGATCTCGCGGTTCTCCTTCGGTGAGAGGCCTTCGAGGATGGCGATGCGAGCATGCACGGTGAAGCTCCGGCAACCGGCATCTCGCACCTGCCCGACGAAATCGCAGAGCGCCTCGTAGCTGTCGCGGCCATTGATGCCGATGCGGTGCTTGACCGTCACCGGGATCTCCACCGCATCGCGCATGGCCTTCATGCAGTCGGCCACCAGCGCCGGATGCCCCATCAGGCACGCGCCGATCATGTTGTTCTGCACCCGGTCGCTGGGGCAGCCGACGTTGAGGTTCACCTCGTCGTAACCCGCTTCCTGCGCCAGCCGCGCGCAGGCTGCCAGGTCGGCCGGCACGCTACCGCCCAGCTGCAGCGCCAGCGGATGCTCCTGCTCGTCATGGCGGAGGAAGCGAGCACGATCCCCATGCAGGATCGCGCCGGTGGTCACCATCTCCGTGTACAGCAGCGCGTGCCGGGACAGTTGGCGGAGGAAGAAGCGGCAATGCCGGTCGGTCCAGTCCATCATCGGCGCCACGGAGAAGCGGCGGGACAGCGCAGGGCGCGGGGTTACTGGCGTAGAGCTTGATTCTAGAGGCATTTGGGTACGTCTGATTTCTGCCCGTTTTACCCCGTTTCCGCTTGTTTTTGAGATGTCACTGGTACAATGTACCAACCTCAAAACCTCATGTACCAAATTATGGCGACCATCAGAAAGCGGAAGCGCAAGGACGGGACTTTCGGCTATACAGCGCAGATACGGATCATGCGCGATGGCGCGCAAGTCTATCAGGAAAGCCAGACATTCGACCGGCTGCAGACCGCCAAGGCCTGGGCTGGCCGGAGGGAGGCGGAACTGGCCGAGCCGGGTGCCATCGACAGGGCCAGTCGCAAGAGCGAGCTGCTGGTCGACATAATCGACCGCTACCTCGAAGAGTACGAACGCATCCGCCCGCTGGGCAGGACCAAGCGGACCTGCCTGGAGGCCATCGGCAAGACCTGGCTCGGCCAGGTGAGTGATCGCGAGCTGACCAGTCAGAAGCTGGTCGAGTTCGCCCAGTGGCGCATCAGCCCCGAGGGTGGGGCGGTCATGCCGCAGACGGTTGGCAACGACCTGGCGCACCTCGGCGCCGTGCTATCGGTCGCCCGCCCGGCCTGGGGCTACGAGATCGACCCCCATGCAGTCAGCGATGCCCGGAAGGTTCTGCGCAAGCTCGGGGCCATCAGCCGCAGTCGGGAGCGCGACCGCCGGCCCACCGCGGAGGAGCTGGACAAGCTGCTCGCGCACTTCTTCGACACCCTCCGCTGGAAGCCCTCGGCGATCAACATGCCCAAGGTAGTGGGCTTCGCCATCTTCTCCACCCGCCGGCAGGAAGAGATCACCCGCATCCGTTGGGATGACCTGGACGTGCCCGGCCGGCGCGTCCTGGTGCGCGACATGAAGAACCCCGGGCAGAAGATCGGCAACGACGTCTGGTGCCACCTGCCGGACGAGGCCATGCGCATCATCGAGTCGATGCCCAAGGAGTGCCCCGAGATCTTCCCCTACAACGGCGATTCGATTGGGACTGCGTGGTCCAAGGCTTGCAAGTTCCTCGGCATCGAGGATCTGCACTTCCACGACCTTCGCCACGACGGTGTCAGTCGCCTGTTCGAAATGGAGTGGGACATTCCGCGCGTGGCCAGCGTGTCGGGCCATCGGGACTGGAACTCACTGCGCCGCTACACGCACCTGAGAGGCCGGGGAGACCCCTATGCAGGGTGGGCGTGGTTGGAGAAGATCATCGACGCGCCTGTGTTGCTGGGCGTGCGGGTCAGAAGGAAGGAGGGAGGGTAGTGCCTCCCTGATAACCCATTTTAGCGGCAGTGCTGTTGAGGTGACTTTATTTAAACTTGTATTTTTACTTTTTCTCTCTGAGTGGTGGGAGAAAAAATATAGGTCTTTGTTGGGGGGCGATTAGGATATCCGTTGACTTTATACTTGTGCCTTTTCTGCGTCTGGTTTTTCCATCTTTGTCTACAGCTTGCAAGTCGCCGGTTGCAATAGCGGTATCTAGAGCCTGCTTTACGCGGATTTCATCGGCCATGGTGTAGTTTGTTAAGCCGCTCATCAGGTTGATGAATGGCTGGCTTTCAAGTTCATATACTTGCTTGGGTAGTAAGTCAGACAACTCACTGTGTATGCGATTATCTGTGGATTCATCAAAATGATGTTCTTCTAGAAGCAGGTCAGGTTGACCGGTTACGTCAATATCGCGATTGGCGTCGTAGCCAAAAAAACTTGAGGGTGACAGCATGTGAGAAAAATTGTTGCCATATTTCCAGTGGATTTTCTTCATGACGTCATTGGCTCTGTAGTTATTTGCTAAGTGAATAAACCAATAAGTCATAGGGTTGTTGCCAATCGGGCGAATAAAGAAAATGGTCATATATCTGGCGCCGCTTTCCTGTTTGATGCCCTCTGAAAGGTAGCGCTGAATAATGTATTGCCAGTTTCTAGGGTGGTGGGCTTTAAGCTCTTTTAGTGAATTCCATGGGACATGATTGTCTAGTCCAATGTTTGAGATTGCCTTGCGATTGGCGTGCCGGTCGGCTAGATAAGTGACAAGAAAGTCAACGTTGAAAGTTAGCAAAACTTCAGCTTTGCTCAGGTTTTTGAAAATCCAATTGATCTTCGGGAATGGTACTTCGCCATATCCATATTGGTCCAAAAGGAATAAGGCGCGTTCGCCTTTTCCGAAGGATTTGAGTTTCTGAACGATTGATGGTAGGGCTTGGGTGAACTCGGCACTATGAAGATGAACATCGTTGCCAACTCGATGGGCGTGGTTTCGAGACGCCATCACAGCATGCAGGCAGGCGATATTCTCAGGCTTCACATCTACAAAAAAATGCTGTGATCTGATGGTGCGCGGTTTAATGCGGTCAATATTGTTTCGGATCTCTGATGTCTGAATCGCCTCTAGAGCGATCAGTGGAGAGCCATAATGCCTACCACCGAAACCATCGTCATAGATGCCACCGCCACTGAATCCATCGACGATGGATAAGCCAAGTTCTGGCATCTGCTGATTTCTCATGAGTACATCGATGTAGGTCTGAATGTACTCATCAATAATTTGGTGTTTTATTTTGCTGTGAGGGTCTATTGTTGGGAAGGTTTGTGAGGCCCAGTCCCAGCGATACTTCTCGTCATCCTTGGCCATTTATTATTCCTTATACTGGTGTCATGCAAGCTGCAGCAATGGGATTTCATCCCAGGTTTGGCCTTTTAGTAATCGGCCATTTGCTTTCTTGGAGCGCTTTACTCCGTCGGCACCCCATCCTCCCCATTGTTTAAAGAAAAATGCAGAGCCAAAGGCATCACATTGGGTGTGAATTTTGTCTACCCACTCTTGCTTCATAGGGCGGGCTTTAGGGCCGGATTCACCACCTACGATGACCCAATGAATGTTGGTTAAGTCAAGTTCGCCTAGGTCTTCTAGAAGTGGTTCTGCTGATAGGAATCGAATTGTTGCATTAATTTGGCGGAGGCAATCGATTCTGGGGACGCCGTACTCTCGGTCCTCTACGGATACTCCCAGCCAGGCGTTAGTTGGTGGCGTCCGCTCGCGGAAGTAGTCGGCTAGCCGCTCTGCTCGTTTGGTTAATATCTGGAAGGTGTGCTGAGATGCTTCCTTTATTACTTTGAAAACTTGGTCAATGTATTCGTCCGGTACGCTTTCGTGAAAAAGGTCGGACATTGAGTTTACAAAATATATAGTGGGCTTTTTACGCTGTAGCGGCTCTTTTAGTTTTTCGGGGCGTAAACTAAGTCGAAAGCCGTTCTCATAGCCCGGTGTTCCCATCGCCTGTAAGCGATGTGCCATGTTTTCGGCATAGCAGTTTTTACAGCCAGGAGAGACCTTGGTACATCCTACTACGGGGTTCCAGGTCATTTCTGTCCATTCGATGCTTGTCTGTGTGCTCATTCCCAATTACTCCAGTCCTGCACCGATGTTAATGATGATTCTGCAGTGCAGTCAAAGTGTCCCCGAGCGGTCGAGGAGGTGTCTTGGTTTTGTATCGCATAGCTGACCTTTCCATGGTGGATGAGGTGAACGACTATTACGTAGCCTGATTTGAGCGTCGTGTATGGCTACAATCGTGATCTTTGTCGAAAGAGTCCAGCCCCAGCGATTCTCGGTCGCGCTTTCTCGGCTTATTCGTTAAGCGACTCGGGTTCGGCGACCGTGCAGCTTGTCGTTCTCCACCGTGGCACGGCGGTGCTGTTCGTCTAGGTACTTCGCCAGGTCGGTCAATGCAACGCCGCAGGCGGCTTTCTGGCTGCCCTCGATGCGGATCAGCGGGAGATCAATGCTGCCGTCCGCGACCTTCCGCTTGAACTTGTCCGGCGTGAGGTGGCTGAAGTAGTCGGCGCAGACCCGCTCCAGGGGGATGATCGCCAGGGCGCCGTACTGGGCCATCAACAGAAATACTGTATTCATCCTCCTGTCGCCCTCTCTGCTCGATGGCGCGGCTCGTTCGCTTGCATGTGGAACACCTGTAGGTCCCGCTCTGGGGGCGGTCGGCGGCAGTGAGCTGCCGAGTGGTGCGTATACCCCTTAACAAGCTGCGCGGCGGGGGAAGGGTGGTTAGCGGAGCGGAGTTCCATTTTCTGCGCCCTGCGCACGCCTTCCGTGGGGTATGCGTGGGCTTCGTTATGTGCGGATATGAGCGGTGTTATGAGCGGAATGATGCCTGCCGCTGCGCGGCAGAGGCTGTCTATCTCGCCACCCTCGGGCAGCGGTTGACGGCCGTGGGGCATGGCGTTCACCGGGCAGCTATGAGCGGGGCCGCCGCCGCGCTTTCGCGCGGCCGGGGCTTGGGGGCGGTGGGTGGCGAGGGGTGCGGCTGCGCCTTCTGAGTGAAGGCAGAGCGCCCTGCGGGCAAGCCGGTCGAGGTGGCTCATGCGGCGCGCTCCTTCAACAAGTCTTCGAGCAGCAACTGCTCGCGAATCTCCCGCTGGATCTGCCAGAGCGCTTCGGTGCCCAGGTCGGCGCGCAGGCGTGCCTGCAGGGCGGCGTTGAGGCGTTCGGCCGCGGCCAGCTTTCTGACGGCGCGGTCGTGGTCGCGCTGGAGGCGGCCAGCGGCGACCGGGTCCAGGCGCAGCAGGGGGAAGTTATGCCGCATCACGCACCTCCTTGGCCTGTAGGCCCATGGCGTGGTCGATGACTGCGCGCAGAGTGCCGGCGCCGTTGTAGTCCGGGCCGACCGGGAGGTAGAGGACGACGTCGTCGAAGTCGCGGCCGGTGTGTGCCGTCTCCAGGAAGTTGATGCGCGCTGCGTCGGGGTGCTGGCCGACGGGGCGGGTGGTGATCTGCTCCAGTTGGCGGGCGAGCCGGTGGGCGTCGCTGGCTTTGTCGTCTGCGCCCAGTCCGTTGAAGGTGCGGGCTGCGAGGTGCAGCGCCGAGGCGGCCCGGTTGAGGGTGTCGCGGTCGGTCTCGTTGACCAGACGCAGGTAATGCTCGGCCCGTTCGGTGAGCGCCTGCGCGTCTTCGGCGGCGAGCGGTGCGAGCGTCTGGGAGGCTTGGGCCTGTTCCTCTGCCTCGGCCCGTGCGGACTGCTCGCCATCGGTCATGCCGGCGCGGTAGCCGGCGTAGAAGGTGAACAACAGCCCGAGGGTGAGGGCGATGCCGGCGAGGATCTGCAAGGTGGTCGTCATGGGTGGTCTCCCGTGATAGTCGGTGCCGCTGTTGGCGCAGCGGCTGCGGTTACGGCTGGTTGGCTACGGTGTCGCTCAGGGTGGCGTCGGCGGCCTCGCTGCGGGCGTCGATGAAGATGGCCAGGTGCCGGATGTCCACGAACTTCGGGGCTTTGGCGCTGGTGTCCAGCACCGTGACCGGGAGCGGCACCCGGCCGGCGTTGAGGGCGCGGGTGAAGTTGTCGTCGTTGAGGTTGCGGAAGTAGCGGGCGCGGACCTGCTCGACCGGGACCAGCACGTCGCCGAGGGTGCGATACAGCAGCTCGACGGTTTGCTGGCGAGGCGCGGGCGGCAGGCGCAGCTCGCGTTGGGCTGGCTGGCTCATGCGGCGTGCCCTGCGGTCTGCTCAGCGAGGCGCTTGAGGCTGAGCACACCAGCCTTGCGCTTGCCCGTGGCTGGCTTGCGCGTGGGGGTGGTGGCGCGGATCTCCCGCTGGATACCGCCCAGGGCCTCCCGCGCGGTGGAGCCGAAGGCCACGAAGCGGGGCAGGGTGGAGCTGCTTTCGTTCGGCTCGATGACGGCGCCCAGCTCGACCCCTTCCAATCCGGCCCCCAGGCGCAGCATGGCGCGGCCCCGGTACGGGGCGCCCAGCTCGGTGGCCAGGCGCTCCAGGGCGGCGGCGAGCTGCAGGTGCTCGACCTGCAGGGGTGCGGCGGCGCTGGTGAGGGTGACGCCGGCTGCAGTGGCGGCCAGGGTCAGGTTGGAGAGCAGCTTCTCCGGCGTGCAACGCGGCTCGGGGAGCTGCAGCAGCTCGGTGAGCAGGGCCTTAATCAGTTTGTGGTCCATGTTTTCGTTCCCAGGTGAGTTCGACGTGGGTGCGCACCATGTCGCGCAGATGCTCCGGCACCTCCTCCAGTGCCCGGCGGCGCTCCTCCTTGGTGGGGAGGTTGGCGATCTGCTGGGCGAGCTGGCGGGGGCGCGGCGGGTGGCTATGCGACATCGCGCGGGTCTGCCTTGGGTTCGGGGAGTGGGCGCTGGATCTCCAGCTTCTGTTCCAGCCAGCGCAGGCCCGCCTCGGTGACGCGGGTGGAGCGGCTGTACTGCTGGCCGAAGCGCGGGTGGTACCAACTGCCCTCGCGGGTGATGAGGTAAAGCGCGTCCCGGGCCGGGTGCCGGGGCAGGCGATCCGCCCCCAGCAGGTCGCGCTCGCGCAGGGCGGCGAGGAGCTTGGGGCGGGTCAGTCCCAGGTGCTCGGCCGCTTCCTTCAGGTCGTAGCTGCGTGCCATGGCTGCCCCCCTAGGCCGCCTGGGCGGTGTGGTAGTCGTGGGCGAGCTGCTGCACGCGCTGGCGGAGCAGGGCATAGGCGCTGCCGGCGTCTTCGGGCACCGGCAGGTGCGCCACGGTACCGGCCAGGTGCAGGGCGGCGCGGGTGCCGGCGTGGGTGGGGCTCAAGGTCAGGCTGACCTCGGCGCCGTCCAGGTCCAGCACGTACACGCCCACACGACGCCGAACGGCCTGGCGCAGGGTGTGCTCGACGCGGCTGCACAGGTCGGCCTCGGTCGCGTCGGGCTGGCCGGCCAGTGGGCAGCCGTTGGCGGCGTTCTCCAGCAGGCGGGCGAGGGTGTGGGCGTTGCGGGCGTGCTGCCGGTCCAGCGTGAGGGTGCTGCAGGTGCCGGTCACGCGGGCGGTGACCTGCACCTGTTCGCCGGCCTGCTCGATGCGGACCTGGGCGTGGACGGTGGCGCGGTTGGGCGCCTGGAGGCTGTGGTTGAACACGCCGGACAGTCGCAGCTGTTGGCGCAGCAGCAGAACGGCCGAGGTGCTGAGGGTCAGGCGATTCATGCGGCGTCCCCTCCGAATGGGCGGGAGGGGGCCGGCTTGATCAGGCGCGGCTTGGCAGGGATGTAGCGGATGCCAGCGATGCGAGCGGCGCGGCGAAGCTCATAGACGCGGAACTCGTCGCAGGCCGGGTGGGCGTGCAAGGTGGTTGCGTGTTGCATGGTTTGCCTCGTCTCTGTGGTAGGAAGACGCTGGCAATATAGCTTTGGTTGTTAAGTTGATTCAATAGCTAGGGTTGTAATTGGTCTGTGTGAAATCGCGAAGGCAATAAAAAGCCCCGCTCTGCGGGGCTCGTTTTCAGCGGACCAGCCGAGGGGCTTTGCGGTGTCTGACTGTCGACCACCAGAACACCCAGCCGATGATCTGAATGTTCCGTGCCTGCATTTCCTCGACGGAATATTCCTCGTCCGGGTACTCCTCGCGGTTGAAGCTGCGAAGGCGAAGCCCGCCGCCGGGTAGGCGATAGAGGAATTTCACTCGCAGCATTCCGTCGTGCTCAAGGGCATAGATCTCGCCGTCGACGACGTTCGTGGTGGCGCGGTCCACGCCAATGGTGGAGCCATCCATGATCAGCGGCTCCATGCTGTTTCCCTTGACCGGCGCGCAGATCGCGGAGGAGGGGTCTACGCCCGATGCGCGCAGCGTCGCATAGGAGAAGCGGAGCTTGCGGCCCGCGACGTGGCGAACGGCGGTGCGGCCGTTCCCGGCTGATATCTCGACTTCCTTGTAGAGCGGCAATTCCACCTCGTCTTCGTCGACTGGGGTTGAGTCGTCCCAGGGCAGCAGCGGCTCAAGGATCAGGGGGGCGCCATCACGAGGGACAGGCTCCCCATCCTGCTCTCCCGTAGCCAGCCAGGTTGGGCTGACACGCAGTGCGCGGGCGATCTCGACGAGCTTCCGGCTGCTGCTCGACTTGCCCGTGACGAGCTTGTGAATGGTGTTCTGCGACACGCCTGCAGCTTCCGCGAGCGATTCCTGCGTCATGCGGGCATCGTTCATGGCGTGCTTGAGGCGGTCCTGGAGGGTGGTGGTGTCGGGGGCTTTGGTCATGCTGCAAGGCTATAACTTTGGTTGTAGGTGAGCAAAAAGCCAAAGCGTTGACGTTCATATAGCTTTGGTTGTAGTGTGGCGCCGAATTTCAAGAACACCGAGGAACACACATGGACCCCTCCCGCCCTTCAGCTGAAGCCCTGACTCGGGTTCTTCAGCTCTGTGACAACAACCAGTCCGAGCTTGCCCGCCGTCTGGGTGGAACCATCAAGCAGTCTTACGTCTGGAAGTGGATTCGCGCTGGCAAGGTCCCGGCGGAGCGAGTGCCTGCAGTTTGCAAGGCGGTTGGAAATCGAGTCCTTCCGCATGAGCTTCGCCCCGACCTGCCGGATGTCTTTCCGATCCCGGACAGGCTTTCTGAAGCAGCCTAGAAAAAAGGCGCCCTGAGGCGCCTCGATTCCCCCGGTTCACGTCCGCCAAGACGTGGACCAAGCCCAGGCACGGATGCCTGGTGTTGCCCGCCACCGCGCCAACGGTGGCGGGCTGTTGGGCGGGGTCTGCGCGGAGCGCGGGCCTCGCCCTTGGGGGCAGACGGCTAGTCCTACCACAGAGTCGCCGTCTGCCTGTGGACCACCTTGCAAGTGACCACGGCGCAACTGTAGCAAGCGGGGGCACGTCGGTCACTGGCAGTCTTTCGAGCGAATTGCCATGACCCGAAACCGGTTTGGCAGCATGGAGCGTGCTCGCCGCACGTTATTGACGCTGCCCCAGGCACTCAACCGTGCCGCCCATGATTACCCCGGCGGTGCGACCGCCATTGCGGCTGTCGACGGTGCTAACCCGACGACGCTGAACCACAAGCTGTCCCTCACCAACACCACCCATACGCCGAGCATCCGTGACCTGGAGATGATCCTGGACCTGACGCGGGACCGGCGCATCGTGGACGCCATCCTGCACCCCATCGGCTATGTGGGCATCGATGTGTCCGACCTCCGCGAGACCGATTCGCCCCGCGCGCTGCTGCAGGGGATCAGCGAGATGCTGACCCAGGAAGGCGAGCTGACCCAGCACCTGAGCAAGAGCCTGGATGACGACAGGCTCGACGCCTATGAGCTGGCCGAGTTCGAGCTGCTGGCCGAGCGACTGGTACAGGCGGTGTTCCGCCTGGGGGCGGCGGTGCGCAAGAAGCATCGGGAGGGCGTCGACCATGGCTGACCTTGCCGATCGCGCTGATGAGCAACACGAGCTGTCCATGGAGGCTTTCCAGCGAAGCCTGTTGAGCCGTGCCGAGGCCGAGTGCCTGGAGACGTGCGAGGACTGCGGGGAGGAGATTCCGCAGGCCCGGCGTGAGGCGCTGAAGGGGCAGGGGTGCACGCTGTGCATTGGCTGCCAGGAAATCAACGACCACCGGAGGGCGGTGCTCTATGGCTGACTTCGATCTGCTGGATGACGTGCTCAAGCAACTGCAGGACTACGGGCTGCGGCCCGCTACGCCGCTGGTGGTGGGCAAGCGGGTGCGCTGCGAGGCGGAGAACGACAAGGCGCCGGAGAAGACGGGCTGGTACGTGATCTACGAGCACCTGACCAGCGACCACCGGACGATCTACTGCGGCGCTTACGGTGATTGGCGCCAGGGCGAGAAGGGCAGCTGGCAGCGCATCAAGCCCAAGGGTGGCCGACTCTCGGCGGAGGACCGGGAGGTGATGAAGAAGCGGGCGGAGGAGGGCCAGCGCAAGGCCGCCGAGGCCGAGGTGCGCAAGCACCGTACGGCCGCCCGGCGCGCGGCGGCGATGTGGAAGAAGCTGCCGGAGAAGGGGACTTCGCTGTACGTGGAGCGCAAGCGGGTGGTGGCCTTCGGGCTGCGCTACTCGAAGAAGTCGGGCGCCGCCCTGGTGCCGATGCGGCGGGTTAAGGACGGTCAGTTGAGCGGCCTGCAGGTGCTGTATCCGCAGGTGCAGGCGGATACCGGCCGGGACAAGTCCTACTGGCCTTACGGGCTGGAGAAGGAAGGCGCGGCCCACATCATCGGCCCCGACCCGGAGCCGGGTGATGTGGTGCTGGTGTGCGAGGGCTACGCGACCGGCGCGAGCCTGCACATGGCGACCAATTTGCCGACGGTGGTGTGCTTCGATGCGGGCAACCTGCTGCCGGTGGGCAAGGCACTGCGCGAGCGCTATCCGGGCCGGCAGTTGCTGTTCTGCGCGGACGATGACTGGAAGACGGTGATTAACGGCAAGCCCCACAACACGGGGCGTATCCGCGCGGAGAACGCGGCGACGGTGACCGGTGGGCAGGTGGTGCTGCCGGTGTTCGACAACGACCGCGAGGAACGTTGGACGGACTTCAACGACCTGCACTGTGCGGAGGGGCTGGAGACGGTGCGCCGCCAGGTGATGGCGGCGGTGAAGCCGGCCGCGGACGAGCCGTGGCGGGAGCAGCTGCTGTTCACGGCGAAGGGCGGGATGGTGGCCCATGCGTTCAACGTGGCGCTGATCCTGGGGAATGACCGGCGCTGGAAGGGGGTGATCGCCTATGACTCCTTCAGCTCGAAGATCCGCAAGCTGAAGACGCCGCCCTATGGTGGCGCGCCGGGGGACTGGTCCGACCTGGACGACGTGCGCGTGACGCTCTGGCTGGCGGATGTGTACGGGCTGTGCGTGAAGTCCGCGACGGTGCTGGAGGCAGTCAACGCGGTGGCCCATGACAATGCCTTCCACCCGGTGCGGCAGTACCTCGACGGGCTGGCCTGGGACGGGACCCCGCGCCTGGAGCAGTGGCTGCAGAACCACCTGGGGGTGCCGGACAGCGAGTACGTGCGGCGGGTAGGGAAGCGCTGGATGGTGTCGGCCGTTGCGCGGGTGTTCTCGCCCGGCTGCAAGGCGGACTCGGTGTTGATCCTTGAGGGCCTGCAGGGCGCGGGCAAGTCGACCTCGATGGCGGTGCTGGGCGGCGAGTGGTTCATGGATACGCCGTTCAACCTGGGCGACAAGGACGGCTATCAGGCGATCCGGGGTAAGTGGATCGTCGAGCTGGGCGAGCTGGATGCCTTCAACAAGGCGGAGAGCACTCGGGCGAAACAGTTCTTCAGCGCCTCGGTGGACACCTACCGCGAGAGCTACGGCCGCCGTGTGCTGGATGTGCCCCGGCAGTGCGTGTTCGTGGGCACCACCAACCAGGACGAGTACCTGAAGGACGACACGGGCAACCGCCGCTATTGGCCGGTGACCTGCACCCGCGTGGACATCGAGGGGCTACGGGCCAGCCGCGAGCAGCTATGGGCCGAGGCCGTGGCAGCCTATCGCGCGGGCGATGTGTGGTGGGTGGAGCGTGATGAGGCGGAGCTGTTTGCAGCCGAGCAGGACAAGCGCTACCAGGCCGACATGTGGGAGGAGCCGATCATCCATTACCTGATGCACCAGCACATCGGTGACGCGGTGACGGGTGCGCACATCCTGGAGAAGGCCTTGAACATCGATCCCAGTCACTGGGGCAAGCCGGAGCAGATGCGGGTCGGGAAGATCATGCATCGGCTGAAGTGGCCGCGGCGCCGCAAGGGCTCGGGGCCGGGCGGTGTGCGTGGTTATGAGTACCAGAAGCCCAACGACTGGAAGCGCGGGCAGCAGCCCATGCCGCTGAAGAAGGAGAGCGCGTTTTGATCCCGGAAATGGATGAGATGCTGCAGCTCTGGGCGAGGGACATGCACAGCCCGGAAGGGGCCGAGGTGGGCACCGGCAGCGTGCTGGGCCGGTTGATGGACTGCCGAGGGGAGGTGATTCGCGGCTCGGCCAGGCAGTCGCGGATGCTGCTGTCCTGGAGTGCGGACATCGAGCTGATCGTGAATAAGCACCTCGCGCCGGTTCTCGCACGGGTGGTGCGTGAGCACTACGTGTATCGGAACAAGCCGGAGTACCTGAAGTGGGAGGCGTGTGGCTGTGGCCGAACGCAGTTCTATGAGCGCCTGCATTCCGCCCACCTGGAAATTGCCGGTATGCTGCTGGAGCGCGTAGCGTGATTTCGCGCTTCGCCTCGCATGGTCTTCCCTGCTTTTTTGCTGGGGGGACGCCTGAAAGCGGCGCCATATCTGGCGTCGTCCTACTAGCCCACCTTTTCATGACGCCCGCACGTGAGGTGCGCAGGCAGGGGTACGCGCGCGCGTCACGCGCAGCGTATTTATATCCCTTCCTTTACGTGAGAAAGGAATATCAAGGTAGGACGGTAGGGAAGGGCATTGATGCTGCTGGTGTTTGTGCGTCTTGCCTGCTGCTTTCGGTGTGGGGCGCAAGGTCGGCGGGCCTGCGGCGCTGTAGCCAGTGGTGTTATATCGCCGCTGATTGCCGGTGCGTTTCCGTTGATGGTGTGGTGGCAGCGCTTTTGCGTTGCTGCCACCGGATTGGAGGGGTATAAATCACGCATCTTCGAAGAGGTGCACCCAGCACCAACACACCAAACCCGGCCGATGTGCCGGGTTTTTTATTTCTCGCACCGCCAGGCGGTGCCGGCCCCTGAGATGGGCCACCCGCACCCCGCCTCGGCGGGGTTTTCTTTTGGCCCGACGAGGGCAGAGCAATGAGGAAAGCAATCATGACGGAGCCAGCTACCACAGCTGTTGGCGGCCTGGCCCTGTACAAGTTGGGCGCCCTCGGGGCGTTCGCTACCGTGGCCGTCGCCGTAGTGGTGATGGCCATGACCCTGCCGCGCACCGCCCGCGAGTTCACCGTGGCGCTGATCAGCACCGTGGTGGCCAGCCTGCTGGGCGGCGCGTTCGTGATCCGCTGGCTGGATATCGGCCACTGGATCAACGACGACATAGGGCTGCTCGGCCTGGGTGCGGTGGTATTCGTGTGCGGCCTGCCCGCCTGGGTCTCGGTGCGAGGCTGGTTCGCCTACACCGAGGCGAGCAAGGGCCGCACGCTGCTGGAGCTGATCCGCGAATTGCGCGGCGCCGTGAAGGGCGAGGGGTAGAGGTGTTCTCTGTAACAGCCTCGGGCCTGGAGGAAGCCCTCGCCGGTCTGAGCGACATCGAGCGCACACAGTTGCCGTTCGCTATGGCGCTGGCCCTTACCCGAACCGCGCAGGTGGTGGCTCAGGACATCCGGGCCGAGATGTCGGTCGTGTTCGACCGGCCCACGCCCGCCACCCTGAACAGCCTGTTCCTTGAACCCGCAACCAAGCAGAGGCTGGAAGCGCGGGTATGGATCAAGGACGGCAGGACTCGCAACGGAAAGGGCAACCTGATCGGGCGCGAGGGTGTATGGGGCAAGGGTAGGGCGGCCTCCAAATGGTTGACGCCCGAGATCTTCGGCGGGCCGAGAAGCCACAAGGCCATCGACTCGATGCTGCGACGCCGAGGGGTTCTGAAGCATGGGCAGTACGTTCTCCCGGGGCGTCGCGCTGAGCTGGACCAGTTCGGGAACATGTCGAGCGGCTTGATCGGCAAGATCCTCAGTGGTGCCGGCCTCTACACGGAGGAGGGCTACAAGGCGAACGCAACGGACAGCAAGCAGAGCAAGGCGAAGAGGAACAATCGTTACTTCGTCATGCACGACAAGAGGCGCGGTCCCTTCGCGGTTGCAGAGCGGACGAGTGACGCACGTAGAGGGCTTCGCATCGTGCTGGCGTTCGTGAACAAGACGCCGACCTACCGCTCGGCGCTCAACTTCTTCGAGATCGCCGAGCAGGTCGCCCGGACCGAGCTGCCCGAGCAGTTCCGCCGCGCGATGGCCGAAGCGCTCCGCACCCGGCGAAAGCGCTGACCCGGGGCCCCTGACAGGGGGCACCCAACAGGGGTAATTCGAGCCCCGTTTCTGAATTAGTGGCAGGGTCTGGAGGTTAGTTAACAGGGGTTAACCGGTTAACTCGCCTCGGCCTGCCCGGTTAACAGGGGCCATGTCATGGAGTTGATGACCCAATCGGAGTTCGCGGCGCGTCGTGGCTGGTCCCGCGCCTACGTCTCCAAGCTGAAGGCCCAGGGCCGCCTGGTCCTGGACGAGGGCGGAAAGATCGATGTCGCCGCCACCGAGCAGCTGCTGGCCGAGTCCAGCGACCCGAGCAAGGCCGCGGTGGCCGAGCGTCACCAGCGCGACCGTGCCGACAAGGACGTGCACGCCCACGTCACCCCCGCCGCCCCGGCTTCCCTACCACCACAGCCTGGCGGCGGCAGCGCGAACTTCCAGAAGGCTCGCGCACACCGCGAGCACTACCTGGCGCTGCTGGCCGAAGACGAGTTCCGCAAGGGTCGCGGCGAGCTGGTGGAGCGCGAGGTGGTCGACCGCACCGCGTTCGACGTAGCCCGCACCCTGCGCGACCTGCTGATGGGCCTGCCCACCAAGGTCGCCGGGGAGCTGGTGGCGATCACCGATCCCTGGGAGATGGAGCAGCGGCTGACGGCGCTGATCCGTGCCGCCCTGGTCGACGCCGCCAGCCAGATCCAACCACCTGACGACAGTGAGGCCGAGGAGGCCGCATAGCCATGCACCACCACTATGCCGACGGTGCCGCCGCGTACCGGGCGGCATACGTCAGGGGCCTGACTCCCGACCCCGAGCTGTGGGTCGATCAGTGGGCCGACGAGTTCCAGCGCATCCCCCGCGAGGCCGGCGCGGCAGAGCCCGGCAAGTACCACACCGAGCGCACGCCCTACGCCCGGGAGCCGATGCAGTGCCTGTCCCCGGCGCACCCCGCCAAGCGCGTCGTCACCATGGTGGCCTCGCAGCTGATGAAGACCCAGATCGGCCTGAACTGGATCGGCGCCTGCATCCACCGGGCGCCGGCCAACATCCTCGCGCTGTTGCCCAGCCTCGGCCTGGCCAAGCGGGTCTCCTCGCGGATCGGCAAGAACATCGACGCCGTTCCCCAGCTGCGGGCACGGGTCGCCAAGGCTCGCTCCCGGGACGCCCGCAACACCATCGACACCAAGGAATTCGAGGGCGGGACGCTGTACTGCACCACGGCCGGCTCCGCCTCCAACCTCGCGGAACTGGCGGCGCGCTACATCTACGGCGACGAGATCGACCGCTGGGAGATCGACATCAACGGCGAGGGTGACCCAGTCGAACTGGCCGAGGCGCGCGGCTCCACCTTCGGCCGCCGCGCCAAGTTCTATTACTCCAGCTCGCCCACCATCAAGGGCGTGTCGAAGATTGCCGACCTGTTCGAGCAGAGCGACCAGCGCCACTACTACGTGCCCTGTCCGCACTGCCGGCACATGCAGGTGCTGGAGTGGGAGAACCTGAAGTACAGCGACGACTTCGCCCGCGTCGACTACCTCTGCGCCAACGAGGAATGCCACGCGCAGATCGAAGAGTCGAGCAAGGCCTGGATGCTCGCCAACGGCGAATGGCGCGCCCACGGCACGGGGGATGGCGAGACGGTCGGCTTCTACCTCAACGCCCTGTATGCGCCCCTTGGCTGGGTCAGCTGGGCCGGCCTGGCCAAGCAGTACGTCAAGGCCAAGCGCGCCGAGGAGCGTGGCGACCTGGAGCCCATGCAGGTGTTCTACAACACCCGCCTGGCACGGGTCTGGGATGCCTCCCAGGAAATGACCAACGCCAGCGAACTGAAGGCGCGGGCCGAAGACTACCCCCTGGGCCAGGTGCCCAATGGTGCCGTCATCCTGACCGCCGCCGTGGACACCCAGGGCGACCGCCTGGAGCTGCTGGTGATCGGCTGGGGCGAAGGTATGGAGCGCTGGGTGGTGGATCACCAGGTGCTGATGGGCAACCCCTCCGACCTGCGCACCTGGGACCTGCTCGACGAGCAGCTCAAGCGCCGCTATCGGCACGCCTCGGGCGTCGAGCTGGCCATCGTCGCCACCGCCATCGACTCCGGCGGCCACCACACGGACGAGGTCTACCAGTTCGCCCGCCTGCGGCGCTGGCGCAACGTCCTGGCCATCCGTGGCCACAGCAAGCCCGGCCGGCCCGTGATCGCGCAGCGGCCTTCGAAGGTGGACTACACCTGGCAGGGCAAAACGGAAAAGGGTGGCGTCGAGCTGTGGATGATCGGCACCGACACCGCCAAGGACTGGATCTACAACCGCTATCCACTGGCCGAAGGGCCCGGCGCGCTGCACTTCTCCAAGGACCTGGCGGACGACTTTTACGACCAGATCGTGGCCGAACGGAAGATCACCCGCTACGTGAAGGGCCACAAGCGCACTGAGTATGTGAAGCCCAAGTCGGCCCGCAACGAAGGGCTCGACCTGCTCACCTACAACCTGGCCATGGCCCATTACCTGGGCATGAACCGCTACAGCGTCAACGACTGGGCCCGGCTCCGCCAGGCGGTGTCCCAGGCCAGCCTGTTCGCAGACCCGGTGCCACAGCTCAGCAACCCGGCCGCCCCGGAGCCGCAGCGCGAAAGCGCCGCGCCCGCAGCGGCTGCACCGAAACAACCCAACCCACTGGGGCGCCGCTTCACCCGGAGCAGCTACCTGAAACGGAGGTGACCATGTCTCCAGCCGAACAACGGCTTGCAGAAGTGCGGGAGTCGATCTCCGACATCCTCAAATACGGGCAGAGCGTTCGCAAAGGGGACCGGACCCTGGAAAGGGCCGACCTGGGCGCACTGAGGCAACTGGAATTGCAATGCGTCGAACAGGTCGGCCTGGAGAGGAACGCCGCCCGGCGCAGCCCGAAACAGATCCGCCTGAGCCACGGCGGCAAGGGGGTCCTATGAGTCGCCCGCGCCAGGCCGCCAAGCGCGTGCGGGCCAGCTACGAGTCAGCCGGCACCGGTCGGCGCGCAGCCAGCTGGGACGCGCCGGACGCCTCGCTCAACGCCCTCGCCACCGCCGCCTTGCCGACCCTGCGCAAGCGCAGCCGCGCGGCGGTCAAGAACGACCCCTACGCCTTCAGCGCCATCTCCAAGCGGGTCAGCAGCCTGATCGGCACCGGCATCGTGCCGCGCGCCAAGATCCAGGACCCGGCCATCCGCGCCGCGCTGCAGGAACTGTGGGACGACTGGACCGACGAGTCCGACGCCGACAACCTCACCGACTTCTACGGCCAGCAGGCGCTCGTCGCGCGGATGGTCGAGGAGAGCGGCGAGTGCTTCGTGCGGCTGCGCAACCGCCGCGCGGACGACGGCTACGCGGTACCGCTGCAGCTGCAACTGCTGCCCTCCGAGTTCGTCCCCGCGAACAAGAACTTCCGCACCAAAAGCGGGAACCTGGTGCGCGCGGGCATCGAGTTCGACCGCCGAGGGCAGCGGGTGGCGTACCTCATGTACCGCTACCACCCCGGCGACACTGCCGCCAGCCAGGGATACAACGAACTCTACCGGGTGCCGGCCAGCGAAGTGCTGCACATCTTCGAGCCGCTGGAGTCCGGCCAACTGCGTGGCATCCCCCGGCTCGCACCGGTGCTGCTGCGGCTCAAGTCCCTGGACAACTACGACGACGCCGTGCTGTTCCGGCAGGAGGTGGCCAACCTGTTCGCCGGCTTCATCAAGCGGCCGGTCAACGAGACCCGGCTCAACCTCGATCCGGTCTCAGGGCTGCCCCCCGTGGCGGACCGTGACGGCGCCTCCATGGTGGCCCTGGAGCCCGGAACCATGCAGGAGCTGGAGGAGGGGGAGGAAGTCATCTTTTCCGACCCCCCGGACGCCGGCAATTCCTATGTCGAGTTCATGCGGCAGCAGCTGCAGGCCGCCGCTGTCGGCGTCGACCTGCCCTACGAACTGCTGACCGGCGACATGGGCGACATCAGCGACCGCGTCCTGCGGGTGCTGATCAACGAGTTCCGCCGCCGCATCGAGCAGCTGCAGCACGCGGTCTACGTCTTCCAGCTCTGCCGCCCGGTGCGCCAGGCCTGGCTCGACACCGCCGTACTGAGTGGCGCCATCGATCTGCCGGACTACACCCGGCGCCGCCGCGAATACCAACGCACCCGCTGGGTACCCCAGGGCTGGGCCTACATCCACCCCGTCCAGGACCCCCAGGGCAAGATCCTGGAGATCAAGGGCGGCCTCGCCAGCCGCACCGAGCACGTGCTGCGCACCGGCATGGACGCCGAGCAGGTGGACGACGAGAACGCCCAGGACCAGCAGCGCGCCGCCCGGCTCGGCCTGCAATACACATCCGACCCCGTCGCCCCGGCGGCGAACCGCAAAGAGGTAACGACATGAACACCAAACTGAGCTACCGGCTGGCCGTGGCCATGCTGCTGGTCAGCCTGGGGATGGGCACCCTTGCCCGGCCCCGGGTACTGAACCGAGCCGGCCAGGCCCAGGTGCAGGACCAGCACTGGTACAGCATCAAAGCCCAGGGCGAGGGCACCCAGCGCGTCATCGAGGCCTATGTCTTCGGCGAGATCGGCACCTGGGGCCTCAGCTCCGGTGACTTCGTCGCCTCGCTCAAGGCCGCCGACGATGGCGTGTCGCCGGTGGTGGTGTATTTCGACACCATCGGCGGCGACTGCTTCGACGGCATCGCCATGCACAACCTGCTGGCCAGCCTGGGCGAGCGCTGCACCGCGCGCGTGGTCGGGGCCTGCTTCAGCGCCGGCAGCGTGGCCGCCAGTGGCGCCCACCGCGTCGAGATGGCCGACAACGCCCTGTGGATGATCCACAACCCCTGGACCTGGATGGCCGGCGACAGCGACGACCTGCGGCGAATGGCCGACATGATGGACAAAGCCACCGACGCCATCGTCGCCAGCTACCAGCACCGCCCGCTCACCCTCGACGAGGCCGAGCTGCGCCGCCTCATCACCGAAGAAACCTACATGACTGCCGAGGAGGCCAAGGCCGCCGGCTTCGTGGACGAAGTGCTGCAGGACTCCCAGCCGCTGGTGAGCAACAGCGAACGCGGCAAGATCCTCAACCGGTTCCGCAACCTGCCCGAATCGGCCCGCGCCCTGCTGGCCTCGGACCCGCCCGCCGACCCCCCGGCCGACCCGCCAGCAGACCCGGCGCCGGAGAACGAACCGGCACCCAGCGCCGAGCAGGTGGTGGCACTCACCAGCCAACTGCTGGCCGCCTGCAAGGAGGCCGGCCTGCAGGACCATTCCGCGCAGCTGCTCAAGGCCTGGGGCCTGAAGGGCGAAGCGGAGATCCGCGCAGTGATCGACCGAGGCAAGGCCCTCAAGGCCCTCTGTGACATGGCCAAGCTGCCCGGCGAGCTGGGTGGCCTGCTGGCCAGCGGCGCCGACGAGACAGCCGCCAAGGCGCTGCTCTACGACAAGGTCGCCGCCCGAAGCGGCACGGTCGAGCTGAGCAATCAGCCGCCGCTGGAGACCCTGCAGGACAAACCCGAGCGCCCGGCGCTCGACCCGATTGCCATCTACCAGAGCCGCCGCCAGCCGGCCAAAGGAGCCCGTAAATGAACATCCGCAAAGAGCGCCCCCACGCGGGCGCATTCCTCCTCTCGGAGGCCAACGGAACCCGCAGCCGCGAGATGATCATCATCACCGCCGGCTCCGGCATCCTTGATGCCGGCACCGTGATCGGCCGCATCACCAGCGGCAACACCATCAGCAGCGCCGCCAATGCCGGCAACACCGGCAACGGCGTCGTCTCCGGTGCCGCCGTCACCAGCGAGGCCCTGACCGGGGTCTACACCCTCAGCATCACCAAGGCAGTCGCCAACGGCGGCGAGTTCGAAGTGCGCACCCCGGGTGGCGAGGTGCTGGGCAAGGGCAAGG
Source organism: Pseudomonas sp. SLBN-26 (assembly GCF_006715895.1). Classification (NCBI taxonomy): domain Bacteria; kingdom Pseudomonadati; phylum Pseudomonadota; class Gammaproteobacteria; order Pseudomonadales; family Pseudomonadaceae; genus Pseudomonas; species Pseudomonas sp. SLBN-26. The sequence continues at coordinate 1,992,639 of NZ_VFOB01000001.1, read as the reverse complement.
TGGGCACCGCCTTCAGCGTCGGCGGGCTCAGCTTTACCCTGGGCGACGGTGCCACCGACTTCGCCAAGGGTGACGGCTTCACCTTCACCGTGAAGGCCGGGCAGGGCGAGTGGGGCCCCTACAGCGACACCGGCACCGACGACGGCCGGCGCACCGCAGGCGGCATCCTGTTCGCCCCGGTGGATGCCACCGACACCGACGTAAAGGCCGTGGCCATCGTCCGTGACGCCGAGGTGGTCGAGCGGGCCCTGATCGGCCTGGACGCCCCCGCCCGCACCGACTTCGCCGGCCTGGGCATCGTCATCCGACCCTGACCCCTCACCCCAACCTGACACCCTGAGCCCCGCTGATGCGGGGCTCGTCATTTCAAGGAGCCCATGATGGCTGAGATTTCCATTTTCGAAGACGAGGCGTTTTCGGTCCCCAACCTGGCCGTGGCCATCAACGCCGACCACATCGTCCCGGGGCAGATCGCCGCCGCTGGCCTGTTCAGCGAAACCCCCAGCGCCACCGTCACCCAGCAGATCGAGAAGGACGGCGACACCCTGGAGCTGGTCGATGCGGTGCCGCGCGGCGCCCCGGGCCAGCCGGTGCTCAAGGCCGGTCGCGAACTCATCCCCTTCAACTGCGTGCACCTCCCGCAGGAATTCACCATCTACGCGGATGAGATCCAGGGCATTCGCGCCTTCGGCTCGCGCACCGAGCTGGAAGTGGCCCAGGACGTCGTCAACCAGCGCCTGGAGAAGACCCGCCTGCAGCTGGACCTGACCCACGAATTCCAGCGGGTCGGAGCCATCAAGGGCCTCATCCTCAACAAGGACGGCTCGACGCTGCTGGACCTCTACCAGCGCTTCGGCATCGAGCAGCACAGCATCGAAATCGACTTCGCAGACGACGTCAGCGCCCAGTTGGTCGACGTGCTCGACCTGCAGGAAGACGCCATGGGCACCACGCCCTACAGCGGGCAGATCGGCTGGGCAGGGCGCAACTTCTGGAAGGCCCTCATTGGCGCCGACTCCGTGCGCGAGACCTACCTCGCCAGCGAGGCAGCAGCCCAGCTGCGCGGGGATCGCCGCGAGGCGTTCGAGTTCGGCGGCGTGCTGTGGATTCGCTATCGCGGCAAGCTGCCAGGCGCCCCGTTCGTGGGGGATGACGATGCCTACGTGGTGCCTGACAACGCCCCGGACCTGTTCAAGACCATCTTCGCGCCGGCCAACTACATGGAGACGGTCAACACACCCGGCCTGCCGTACTACGCCAAGCTGGAACCGATGGCCTTCGGCAAGGGCGTGAAGGGCGAAGCGCAGTCCAACCCGCTGCACATCTGCACCCGGCCCCGCGCCAACATCAAGCTGACCCGCAAGCCATGAAGTTCGCGGCCGCCATGGGCCGCGCGGACGACATGATCATGGGCTCCCTCTGCGATGGCATCGGAGAGTACCAGGACACCCGCTACGGCCTGCGCGTAGGCGGGTTGCGACTGATCGTGGATCGCAACCTGTCCCACCAGGGGCCCGAGGGCATCATCGTCACCGGCGCGGTCGGCGTCACCTGGCAGAAGCGCTGCCTGCCCCGCGTCAAGCGGGGCGGCCTGTTCTGCCTGGATGGCGCAATGTTCCAGGTCGATGACCTGCTGGACGACGACGGCCACATCGCCACCGCAGTCTGCACGGAGGTCGAATGAGCAACGTACTGACCGAAGTGCGGCGGGCGCTCGTGGCCCGCGTCCAGGGCATCACAACGGCCGAAGGCTTCAGAACCGACATCGGCTACCAGGTCCTGACCGGGTGGCTGAACGAAGTGCTGAACGAAAAGGACCTGCCCGACCAGTTCGCCCTGATCCAACGGGCGAAGAACAGGCCGCCAGAGCCAGGCCCGGGGGCAATCAGGATGCACAGCGGCTTCTTCGTCATCGGCCTGGTCAAGGCCTGCCTCCTCAACTACGAGGACGCGCTCGAGGCCATGGAGCTGGACATCTGTCAGGCCCTCATGCCGCGCATGGCCGGCGCCCCGGAGGGCTTCCCGAAAGGGGTCACCGCTCTATCGCTCGGCGCCACCGAATCCTTCCCGCCAGGGGAGGGCCAGCGCCATGCCGGGGTACTCGTCCCCGTCCACATCACCACCATCATCCAGGAGCAGATCCGTCGATGAGCACCGCGAAACCCCCGCAACTGGTCGAGGTAGAACTCGCCAGCGAGCACCGCCACAACGGCGTCGACTATCAGGCCGGCGACACGATCCGCGTCACCCCCAAGCAGCAGGCGTTCCTCCAGAGCGTCCAGAAGCTCAGGGGCCCAGCAACCGCAGCCACCAAGGAGTGACCGAGCATGGCAACCAGAAAAGAGACCGTCGTCATCGGCGGCCACCTGAAGGCCCGCGAAGCGGGCAGCGGCTTGCCCTTCCAGAAGGTCGGCCTGGTCAGCACCATCCAGCACACCACCGAGACCAACAGCCTGTCCCTGACCGACACCACCACCCCCCAGGGTGGCGAGTACGACAGCCTGGACCGCGTCACCTCCGTAGGGCTCAGCATCAATTTCCGCGAGATCTACACCTGGGTGCTGGCTGCCCTGGTATGGGGTAGCGCCACCAGCGTGGCCGCCTCCACCGTCACCGGTGAGAAGCACACCGCTGCAGTCGGCGGCACCATCGCCCTGGAGCGGATGCCCCTGGCCATCTCCAGCGTGAGCAACGAAGCCGGCACCGCCACCTTCGACGAGTTCGACGACTGGAACATGACCGGCTCCGGCATCGAAGTGGTGCCCGGTGGCGCCCTGGAGGCCGCCATCAAGGCCGCGCCCAGTGGCAACCCGTACAAGGTCAGCGTCGACTACAGCGCCGCGGCCGTAGACGTGATCGAGGCCCTGACCAACTCCGGCAAGACGTTCGAATTCCTCTTCGAGGGCGAGAACGCCGCCGGCACCCAGAAGCGCGTCGAGGCCAGGTTCTTCCTGTGCCGCCTCAACCTGGCCACCACCATGGACTGGATCAACACCGACGATTTCGGCGGCTTCGAGGCAACGGCCAAGGTACTGCGCGACGACACCAAGGTCGGTGCGGGTGTCTCGAAGTATTTCCGAATCAAGAAGGAGCTGGCAGCCTGACCGGCTGCCTTGGATCGGATAACACAGGCCCTGACATCAGGGCCTGTGAGAGTTGAGGTGATTATGAAAAATTCGAAAGCCGCAATTGCACTCCTTGAAGCTCGGACGGCAATCCTCCTGGAGCAACAAGCACGTTTCAGTCCCGGAAAATCGCCTCTTTCGGCAAGACAAACCCGTTCATCTCTTCCGAAAGCGCAAAGCGGAGGTCTTCATAGCTCATCCCCTTGACTACGGCGGGGGTCCAGTGATGCTTCTGGATGAGGTAGTAATAGACAGCTTCTAGCCCATCAAGATCGCTTTTGTACTGTTGGCGTTTCGCAAGTTCGTCGCCAAAAACAGTAAGTGTGTAGGCGAGCTGCCCCTCTGCATGGCGCAGGCGATAGGTCGCCTCGTAGTGTTCGCGAGTCTTCATGTTTTGTCCCTAAGAAATGAGCGTTCTGGTTCGAATGCACCCAAGGCACCCAGTTATCTGATCTGGATGCCGTTCCTGTCAGCTTTTCTGAAAGTTCTTGAGAGTTTCGTTGAACAAGGTGTTTACGAAGGCCGCAACTTGCCGCCCGCTTTCTTCGTAGGGTGTCGAATGCGTGAGCTGCTCAATGCTCGCAATTGCAGCAAGGACTACATCCAGAGCGGCAGCGTGTGCGGGGCTTTTGGGGGTGAGCGAGTTACTCATCGTGACCTCCATGGTCTTGGTGTGTGGATTCAGAACGCTACTACGCTGCACAGCGGCCTCGTAGCTGGAAATCCATCCAGTCAAGCGCTGGGTCTGACGTTGGTGCTCTGCTACATTCGGCCCTTTGAAGCCAAGGAGGGATGGACATGCAGTGCCCCAAATGCAACTACGAGCCGACACTTTCGGAAGTTCAAAGAAGTCCTAACGATTGTGTTAGTTGTGGAATAAATTACGAGGGTCACGCACGGCATATGGCCGAGCTGGCCGAGAAGAAAAAGGCGGAAGCACAACTGAGTGCTTCAATAGCCAAGGCGCCACCGGCAATGAGAAATGCAATTACAAAGTACCCTGGGGCTCAGCCTGTCGTTGTTGTAGATATAAACATGAGCTTTTGGTCTATGGTCATGTTTATGGTTAAGTGGGTTTTCGCAACAATTCCGGCTGCAATTATAATAGTGGTCATCGTCTACGGAGGCATCTCGATATTTGGGCTCGTGGGCAATGCACTTGATACATCTCACTATCAAACAGGTTCCACTCAGCCTACTACCAGTTCTGGCGGCTATACTGTTGATCCTCCAAAGCCCTCTGTTCCGGCACAGGTGGTGAGTGCTGCCCTTATTGGTAAGGGCTTTGACGAGGGTGAGTTTGGTAATGACAAGATAACAATCAGCATTCTTTTCAAGAATGACGGCTCTAAAGATATACGTGCGTTTGATGGGGTTTTTGAGTTCACCGACCTGCTTGGGAACGTGATTCTGAGGTCTAACGTAAGAGTTAATGAAGCGTTGTCTGCAGGGCAAAGCCTGTCTTGGGATGGGTCAATTGATTACAACGAATTCATTGCAAGCAATCGAAATCTTCGAAATGAAACGCAGGAAAACGTTCGTCTGAATTTCAAGCTCGGCAAGGTCCTTTATTCTGATGGAAGTAAAGAGGAATATTAGTACCTCGACTAATCAAAACCCGCTTCGGCGGGTTTTTCATGGCGTACAGAAAATGAAGCCAGATTAGCCCAGAGCCTTACCCTGGCCATTTCGAAGCCGACAACGCCAGTAGCCAGGGCGGCGAGGGGCGAGCCCCGGTATTGACACGCTCCATGGCGCTGCCTAATGTGGTGCCGTCGCAGTCAATCCTGCGGCCTGGGATTGGCCTCCCGGAAGTCTTGGCGGATACATGACCGCCTCAAAGCGGTTTTTTTGTGTCCACTGCATGGCTCCGTTATGGGCGGAGTCGTGTGGGCACTCGCAAGAGTGGCCGGTTCCAAGACCCGGTAGGCCAACCCGCACGGCTCTGCTCACCCCATTGGCCTGGGGCGCAGGGAAAGCTGAAGTCTTGGAGAACTGCCATGCAAACCATCGCATCCGTTTCCGCTTGCACTGTCACCCGCTCATTCGCGGCCATCTCACCCAGGCTCAACGCCCTGGCCGTGCAGTCAGGCATCCCCGTTGTTCACGCTCTGGAATATGCCTCTGCATTGCTCGATACCTGCCTGACCCAGGCCCACGTCGTGGCCCAGGAGGTCGCGGATGGGCGGGACGAGGAGAACAAGGCCTGGGCCACCGTGTACCTGCTGGAAACGGTACAGGCCCTGCTGGGCTCGTCCATCAGCGGCCTGCGTGGGGAGGAATGAGCATGGGCATGCCAATGGAGTTCTCATTCTCTGGCGCGGTCGTACGGGTTGTGCTGGTAGAGGGTGAGCCGTGGTGGGTTGCTGCTGACATTGCTGCTTCGCTTGGATACCCAGCTGCTCCGCAGATGACCCGTAATCTCGATGAAGATGAAAAGGGTATGCAGATTGTGCACACCCCTGGCGGCGCTCAGGAAATGCTGGTTATCAACGAGTCCGGCCTGTACTCGGCGATCCTGCGCAGCCGCAAGGCCTCGGCCAAGCATTTCAAACGCTGGGTGACCGCCGAAGTGCTGCCGAGCATCCGCCGGCACGGCGCCTACATCATGCCGCCGGCTCCCACCGAGCCGGACCATGCCCCCGCACCCATGGCCCCCCATGTGGCCGCCGACGAGATCGTCAGCGCCGGCCGGGTGTTCCGTGCCCTCTACACCACCGGCCGGGCCATGGGCATGGCCCGGCGGCTGGCCGCCACCCGCGCCAACCAGGCAGCGGAGCGCGCCACGGGTGTGGACCTGGCCGCCGAACTGGGCGCCACCCAGTGGCTCGACGGGCCCGACCTGCCCGAACCTCAGCGCCGGCAGTACGAGTTGCAACAACGCATCCGCGCCCACTTGGTGGCCAACAACTGGCCCGAGGGGTTCAGCGGCCAGCAACTCATCGAGGCCCTGGCACTGATCAACGACCGCGGCACACAGATGGCCGTCGGCAGCGCCCTGCAACTGCTGGGCTACAGGCGCGTGCGCATGGGCTCGGCTGGCCGACCCTATGCGTACAAGCTGACGGTGGTGCCGGCGTTGTGATGCCGAGGGATAGGCTGAGAAATCGGTAGTGAATTCGGCAGGGAATTTTCCTTTTTACGCCAGTGGTTTAGATTTGGTGTGTTCCCCACGGGTGTGGGGATGAACCGTCTCGGTCGGCTTCGGCTTGGCGTATACGCACGTGTTCCCCACGGGTGTGGGGATGAACCGGGCCTGGGCTTCGATGTAGTCGAACCAGACAGGTGTTCCCCACGGGTGTGGGGATGAACCGCAGTGCTCCGCATGTAATACCCACCTGTCCGGGTGTTCCCCACGGGTGTGGGGATGAACCGGCTGAAGGAGGTGGGGAAGTGAGCCAGTGGATGTGTTCCCCACGGGTGTGGGGATGAACCGCCACTGGCCAGGGTGATCTCTTTGACGGTTCGGTGTTCCCCACGGGTGTGGGGATGAACCGGTCGGCACCGTCAAATACACCGTGAACGTAGCGTGTTCCCCACGGGTGTGGGGATGAACCGCGCGTAGAGGCCGAGCGGATGATCCACATCGCGTGTTCCCCACGGGTGTGGGGATGAACCGTCCGGGGTGCCGGTGGCGCCGGCGTTGAGCTTGTGTTCCCCACGGGTGTGGGGATGAACCGGTCACCCTGATCCACTCCGGCGCCCACAAGGTGTGTTCCCCACGGGTGTGGGGATGAACCGATCGCCCAGGCCAAGAGCGAGCTGCGAGGGCTGTGTTCCCCACGGGAGTGGGGATGAGCCGGGCGGCGAGAAAGCCGGTCGCTTGGTCTACCCTTGTTCCCCACGGACGTGGGGATGAATACAGGCTCTGATACATTCAGAGCCTTTTGGACCAGGGAGTGGTGTGATGACGTGCAGGCAATGCGGAGCCCCCGCAACGGATGCCGACTCGGGCCTTTGCCCTGAGCATTTCGAAGAGCAGCGCCAGGCCATCGTGGGGCGGCTGAAGCAGCCCAAGCCGGTTGCCGCATCCCCGGCGCCTCCGCGCGAGCGGGTGCCGTTGTGGGTGGCGCTGCTGCTGGTGGTGATGACGCTGGTGACCGGCATCTCGGTGGTGGGCATTCGTACCACTGCCAGCAGCCCGGGGCTCTGGACGCTGATCGCGATGGTCTGCTCGGTGCCCACGTTCCTGCTTTGGCGCTATTTCATACACCGCTACCCGAAGGCGCTGTGGCCGGTCGGTTTCTCGTTAGCCGGGTTGGTGCTCGTTGCTGTCATGGCCAACTGGGCCTACGTGTTTGTAACCACCCCCGCACAATCGGAGCTGGTCGGTACCCGGAGCCCCAGGGAGGCAGAGCAATCCTCAAGGCACGCCTGGCAAGCCTGTATGGACATTGCAAAGAATCGCTTCCAGTCACCCACCGGGGTAAAGGCAGAGACCTACCCCACACGATTCATCGAGCGACAGGGCGGCGTGTACGCAGTACGCGGCCGTGTCGACGCGCCCAACGCCTACGGCGTCATGCTGCCGCACATGGTGTATTGCAACGTAACGCCCACCCAGGACCCCAACAGCCTCTACGGCTGGAGTGTGCTGGATGTGGATCTGGTGCCTCTCTAGAGCGCGCACCACCGGGCACGGGGTAAACCGCGCCGTGCTGATTTTTGATCACCTTCAACCTAACCCGCTTCGGCGGGTTTTTTTATGGAGAGCAGAACGTGGAACCAGACGTTGACCAGAGCCTGTCGCAGTTCATTGGTGAGGCTGTGCCCATCCCGCTGCGCGCGCCAGGGTACAAGGTTCACCTGATCCAGCTTCGCCAGGTACCCGTAATCAATCGGCACCTGGTGCCTCTGCGCGCAGAGTTCGAGGGCTTGGCCCAGGGTTTGGAGTCTGCTCGCCGGAGCGGCGCCGACCTTGGGGGGCTCTTCGATCAGGCGTTGGCCGGTATCGATGTCATGCGGCTCCTTGAGGACCACCGGCCGGCGTTGCTGGAGATTCTGGCCGAGATAACCCGGCGCACCCCGGAGGAGATCGACTGCCTGGCGCTCGACGACCTGCTGGGGCTGTTGGCCGCTGCTGTGGAGTTGAATCTGGATTTTTTCTTCCTGCGCCTGCAGCCGCAACTGCGGGCGAGCCTGGTGGAGCTGGTCGCGGCGATTTCTTCGAGACAGCGCAACTGTTGATCGAAAGTGGCCATAGCAGAGCCTCGATTCTCGAGATGACGCTGCCCCAGTTGCGTGGCTTTCTCCGCGCCCTCAATGCCATCCGCAGATCGGATGACCGCCTGAAGCTCTGCATAGCCCGCGCCGCCGGAGCTGTGGACGAGGATTTCCGGGCATTCATGAAATCGCTATAGGGGGTTTCCAATGAGCAGTGACATGTCGATTGGCATCGTCATCGGCGGAGCCGTGTCTGCCGCGCTGCGCAACAGCATCAAGGATGCGACCAAGAGCCTGGGGCAACTGGCGCAGGAGATCGAGGCGACATCGAAGAAAAGCCAGTTGATCGACAGCTTCAACCGGGCCAAGGAGTCCGCCAAGGCAGCCAGCGCCGAGTTCTTCGCCAACAAGAAGCGCGTCGAGGACCTGGCCCGTGCCGTTGCAAGGGCTGGCCAGCCCATCAAGGAGCTCGATCTGGCGTTGGCCCAGGCGCAGCGCGCGCTGGAGCGAAGCAAGCGCCACATGGCTGCGCAGACTAATCAGGTCAACACCTACCGTACGGAGTTGCAGGCCGCCGGGATCGATGTTCGCAACCTGGCCAAGGAGCAGGAACGCCTGGCTGGGCAATCGGCCCGGCTGCAGCGTATCCAGAAGGCGCAGAATCGCGCGGAAGACTTTGCATCGCGGCGCTCGGCTGTGCGCGGGGAGGGCCTTGGTCTGGCGGCGGAGGCTGCGACGGTCGGCTACGCCATCAAGGCCGCTGTTGATCCGGCTGTGCGGCTGGAGACGGCGCTGAAGAAGGTGGAGGCCCGAGTCGACTTCTCCTCTCCGCAGGGCATCGTCAACCTGCATACGCAGTTGGAGGCGCTTTCGGAGGAAACCGGCATCATGGTGCCGGAGCTTGCCGAGGCGGCTGCTCTGGCGGGACAGTTCGGTATTGCTGGCGATCAGGTGGCGGCCTTCGTGAAACAGGCCACACAGGTTGGCGTAGCGTTTGACATGAGCAGCGCCCAGGCGACGGAGTCCATCTCGACGCTGTCCACGGTGCTCGGCATTCCGATTGAGAAGACCGGCACGCTGCTCGATGCGGTCAACCAACTGGCCAACAACAGCCGCGCGAGCGAAGCGCAGATCCTGGACGTGCTGGGCCGCGTTGGTGGTATCGGCAAGCAGTTCGGGCTGGCCAACACGCAGATCGCCGCGCTGGCGTCGACCTTCATCTCGCTGGGCAAGTCCCCCGAGGTCGCCGCTACCGGCATCAACGCGCTGCTCAACAAGCTGCAGACCGCTGGCATTCAATCCGATGACTTCAAGGCCGAACTGCAGAACCTGGTAGGTGACGTGGATGCCTTCACCCGCAGCATGGACGTGGACGCCCAGGCCGCACTGGATAATTTCCTGGCGCAGCTGGGCAAGCTGGATACCCGGGGCCAGGCCGAGGCCATCACCGTCCTCTTCGGGCAGGAGTACGCCGACGACATCAGCCTGCTCTCTGGCTCACTGGCCGAGTACCGCAAGCAGTTACGCGAGGTTGCGGACGAGACCAAGTATGCCGGCAGCGTGCAGCGCGAGTTCGAGCGGTTCAACTCGGGTGCTGCGGTAGAGGCGAGGAAGGCAACTACAGCGCTGAACAACGCGTTCGCCCAGCTTGGCGAGGTAGCGCTGCCGGTCATCACCAAGATCTCCAAGCAGGTGGCTGGGCTTGCCCAGTGGCTGAAGGGCACCGGTGAAACCGGGCAGTCGGTCCTGATGGGGTTGGCCTACCTGCTGGGTGGCGGCTTGCTGCTGAAAGGGGTGCGCTTTCTTGGGCGCCTGATCTTTACGGAGATTGGCGGCGCGTTCACGGCGGTCGACAAGATCGCCACCAAGGTGATGGGAGAGGGGCTTGTCGCGACCGCCACCAAGCGTTTCCGCCGCATCGGAACGGAGGCCCAGGGCAGTGCCACCGTTGCAACCCGTGCGATGGCGACCATCGAGACGGCGGCGCGCGGGCTTACCTGGGCGCTGGGCTTGGTCGGCGCCGCGTTTGCGGGGTGGCAGATCGGGACCTATCTGCGCAAGGAGGTGCTGTGGATCGAGCGCCTAGGCATTGCGCTCGTCTCCCAGTTGCACGCTGGCTTTGTGTCGATCCGGGGGTTCGCCGAAGAGGCTTTCGAGGGGCTGAAGTTCGCGCTCTCCAATCCGCTGGACTACATGCGCCTGAAGTTTGCCGACTTCGTGCGCGACCTTTCCAAGCTGGTCGAGAAGATCCCTTCCTTTGGCGAGTCTGCGGCCAAGGCAATGCGGGCCGCAGCGGATAGCGTCACCGGAAAACCTGCCAAGCGGGACAACAAGGGCGGGAATCGCGAGAAGGGGGCAAGCAAGCTAGCCGAGAAGCCCAGCGCCATCGACGAGTACACCAAGCGCAAGGAGGAGATCCGCCAGAAGGTTGAGGCGGAGATCAAGACCATCCGTGATGGTTACTTCGACCTGTTCCAGATCGCCGGGGAGAACGCTGAAAAGACCAAGGATGCCAACGACGCTGCTGCCAAGGCCCAGAGCGAGCTTGCAGATGCAGCTGCGGCGGCGCAGGAGAAGATGACGGAGGACGCCGAGGCTGGCACCAGGCAAAGGATTAGCCTGACCGACAAGGAAAAGGCTGCGCTGAAGAAGGCTGTGCAAGAGCGGGATGCCCTGATGAAGGACATCAACGACCGCACCAAGGCCATTGCTGGCGAGAAGAACACTCAGCAGGAGCCGACGTTTACCCAGGCGAGCGGGCTCACCGCTAAGGCCCGCAGCTCCCTGCAGAACAAGGACTACCTGCAGGCGCTGAAATACGCCGATCAGGCCACCGAGGTGCTGGAAGAGCTGCAGAAGAGCGGCGACAAGAACACCTTGGCGCTGGCCGGCCAGGCGAAGGCAGCGCAGAAGATCGCGGAGGCCGCGTATGCAGCCATCGACGACGCTGGCAAGGCAGCGACCGAGAAGGCCGCCAAGGTGCCAGTTCAGCCCGTGATGGATGTCGCTGCTGTGGAGCAGGCAAAGGCAGCGGTAGCGGCGCTCGCCGAGCAGTTGAAGAGCAGCCTGGTGATTACCATCACGCCCGTGATGACCCTGCCCGGTAGCGTGGGCTCCAAGGAGACCAAGTCGGGCGCCGCTTACTTCCAGGACGGGGGCAGCTTCACCCAGTTCCCGAACCAGGGGTTTTCAGCCGGCGGTTTCACCGGCTTCGGCGGCCGCCTGGAGCCTGCAGGCATCGTCCACCGGGGTGAGTACGTCATGCCACAGACGGTGGTGAACGAGCCCGGCGCTATCAATGTGCTGTCCGCAATGCGTTCCCGTGGCGTTGCTGCTGTGCTGGACCAGATCAGAAACCGTTGGCGAGGCTACTCCGTTGGCGGCCTCGTCGGCCTTGCCGATAGGCCAACGCCCTCGGCATCGCACCCGGCTCTGGCCGGTGGCGGGCGATCTGAATTGGCCGACTACGGCAGCCTGACCATGGTCCTGCCCGGCGGCACCCAGGTCCCCACCCTGGTGCAAGACAGCACCCACCAGCTGCTGCGCCGCGAGGCACGCATGCGCGGAAAGGGCGCCCCGCGCCCCCGATAACCTAAGGAGTCACCATGAACCCGATCCCGCCCGTCATGCTCGGCGGCGTCGAGCTGCGCCCGTGGAGTGGCCTGGTCGTGCAGGAGTACTCGCCCATCGGCGGTACCACGCTCGCCCGGCGCTCCGGCGGCGCCGCGGTGAAGATGCAGCACTGGCGCAAGACCGCCGTCACCCTCCGGGGCAGCGGCTGGATGGGGCCCGGCTTGGCGGGCCTGGACTTCAGCCAGCCCCTGGAGCTGCGCTGCACCAAGCACTTGAGCCTCACCACCACGGCCTTGACCGGAACCCTGCCCAGCGCCCCGCGCCCGGATTACGCCCCCTGGGTGATGGCGCTGGTGGGCCGCGAATGGGAGCGGCACCCGGTGGCCATGGCCAGCCTTGCTTACACCATCACCCAGGTACCGGGCGCCACGCTTTACCAGATCTGCTGGATGCCGGTGTTTACCGTGTTCTGCGACGTGCCGGGGGAGTCCCTGGACCCATCGGCCGCGAGCCACGACTGGTCCATCACCGCCGAGGAGGTCTGACATGCAGCTGAACGGATCGCCGATGAACAGCCGCACGCTCAACGGCGCCCCGGCCCGTGGCGCGGTGGCGGAGCCGCAGACCATCGTCCCGGTGGTGAGCATGGTCTGGTCGGCTCGGCTGCTGCTCAACGGCGTGGACGCCAGCCACCTGCTGGCCGGGCGCATCACCACCCGGCGGGAGGAGGGCGCCCGGGCCATCGCTGACTTTGACCTGCAGTTTCTCGGCGAAGCGGTCAACCCGGCCACCTACCAGGGTCAGGCCGCCGAGCTGTGGTTTCGCCACTGGGTGGGCGGGGCCTGGGTCGATCACCTGGTGTTCCGGGGCAAGATCACCGGCCCGCAGTTCAGCCTGCAGACGCGGGTGCTGTCCTGCGAGTGCGCGGACCAGCTGAACGAGCAGGTGGAGCTGCTGGACCTCGCCACCATCGACGCCATCACCGGCGGGCTGTGGTCGGCGGACGTGTTCGAGGCGGTGGAAGGGCGCTCGCGCTGGGACTACGCCAGCGAGCGCATGAGCACCCGCCCGGCCAGCCTGCAGCTCAGCCTGGAGGGCGCCCTGCAGGTGACGCCCTGGGCGACCAGCGCGCCGGCCTGGCGGGTGCCGCCGGGGGCGGTGCTGTTCGAGTCCCTGGAATGGGCGCCGGTGGAGCTGAGCGACCGCATCAACGTGGTGGAGATCGAGGCCGACTACCGGTTCAGCCGCCTGCGCGAGCGTCACCAGCCGTTCTTCTGGGAGCACCCGGACTGGGCCGGGCTCAGCATCATCGACGGCTTCTGCCTGGAATGGCGCCGCGACGGCACCGAGATGCCGGACATCGCCATGATCACCGAGGCCAGCCAGAGCGCGGGCTATCAGGCGGTGATCAACGCCGGTTGGGATCGCCTGCCTCCGTCGGGTTCCGGCGCGCTTTGTACGCCTCCCTCAAGCTGGCTCAACCCCTACCCGGACCTGCTGGTGCGCGCCACCTGGACCAGCGCCATGCGCTGGGTGCAGCCGGTGACCGAGCAGTACACGCTGCGGGTGGAGGCGCCGGCCAGCATCGCCCAGGCCGGCGAGGTGGTGGAGCGCGAGCGCCTGGCCTTCGAGACCGAGAACGACCGCGCCTCGGCGTTCGAGGATGCCGAGTTCACCGGCCCCGAGGCAGACGCCGTGCAGGACGCCCTCGGCGACTGGGTGGTGGACCTGCGCGAGAACGGCCGCCTGGCCGAGGGCGTGGTCTGCCTGCTGCACGTCGGCAGCACCCGCATCCTGGGCACGCACCGGGGCAACCGCTTCGTGTTCCAGTTGCCGGCGGCCGACGCCATCGGCTTCCGCCTGGAGCACACGCTGCGGGTCGAGGACGAGGTGCTGGGCCGCGCCATCGTCTGCCAGGCCAAGGTGTTCAGCATCGCCCACGAATGGGACCTGGACAGCGGTTCGGCCCTCACCACCGTTGAGCTGGCCGTCAGCCAAGGCGGTGGCCAGGTCAGCGACCCGCTGACGCTGCCGCCGCCTCCACCCAGCACGCCGGCCGGCGCGATGCCCACGCTGATCCGCCTGCCCAGCCAGTTCTCCGGGCACGTGGACAGCCCGCCTTACGACGAGGCCAAGCTCGGCTTCGCCGGCAACTACACCAACTACAACTCGACCCAGGAACGGTTCGAGCGTCGCTTCGACATCGAGGCGCCGGAGATCCCCGCCGACCACCGCGACGAATACCTCGCGCCCCGGGCGCAGACGTACCGGGTGGCGGTACCCACTGACCTGCTGGAGCTATGACATGTCCCTCGCAGACGAACGCGCCGCTACCCGCAGCGGCGTGGCGGCCTCGCGCGCCTCCACGTTCAAGCGCGACCTCAACAGCCTGGAGACCGCCCGCCGGCAGACCCAGGTGCTCAACACCCTGGAGCGCAAGGGCCAGCGAGTGGCCACCCGGGGCCGGGGCGTGTGGAAGGAGCCGGCCAAGGCCGGTACCGGCGGCGGCATCGCCGGCCCGCTGGTGGAGCCAGACGCCCAGCAGCGGGCCTGGTGGCCCAACGGGTACGCCAGCACCGATGGCCTGCTCGTCCTGCCCGCCATCAAGACCCTCAAGCTGCAGGATGCCAACGGCGAGCCGGTCGAGGTCCAACTGGCGGACGTGTCGGCGGTGGTCCCATGACCGCGCCCGTCTGGGGCTGCCCTTACCACGGCTTGGTAAGGGGTTGGCAACTGACCTTGCCGAACGGCCGGACCATCACGAACCGGTTTTTCGCCGATGACGCCATTGGCAGCGTACTGGTCCGAGTGCCCGGCGTGCCTGAAGTGGTCCGCACCCCTGAAGAGGTCGCCTCGGATACGGCCCTGGGCTACCAGTGGCGCAACGCAGCGGCGCTGGTCCTGGGTGCCGGGGGCGGCAGTTTGCTGAGGGTCTGGGGTTGGCTGCCGGCCCGTGGGCGGCTGCTGTATACCCAGGGCGTCGGGCGCACCTGGCTGGCCACCCTGGGGGATACCGGCAGTGATGACGGGCAGACCCTGAACACGCCCCTCAACCTGGCCCCGTTCGGCCGCTTCGGCGAGGACGACGAGCCCGCCCACGACGTCCCGGTGACCCTGGAGGGCTACACCGCCGACAAGCCCTTTAGCGGCATGACGGTGTGGGACATCAGCGAAGACGGCTCGCGCGCCGTGCTGGGCTGGTCGCAGGGCTCCGAGCGATTTCGCCTCATGCAGCCCTGGGGCCCGTTTGCCGAACTGCTCATCAAGGGCGATGGCCAGGCCCAGCCCTTCCGCGCCAGCCTGCGCCGGCTCAGTGGGTACGAGCAGGCGGCGCAGACTGAAACCGTCGACAACATGACGGTGTTCAGCGGCGTGTGCGGCTGGCGGTTCCCCATGACCACGCGCTGGGTGCCGTCCGGCGGGCCGTGCGACTCATGGGAAGTGCGCTGCGAGGGCGGCGAGCTGTTCACCGACGCCAACGGCATCCCCTCGGAGAACACCCCGGCCATCACCCTCGTCACCGGCAGCCGCAGCGCCAAGGTAGGCGGCTTCGTCCTGGGCTACTGGTACGAGAACGGCGCCCTGCAGCCGGTGACCCTCGATCTGGAATACAGCCTGGTGTGCGACCACGACATGAGCGGTACCGCCACGGCACTGACGCCCTATGTGGAGCTGCGCGAACAGGCCCTGTCCCAGGAAACGGGCAGCTGCGGGTTCACGGGGCAGGGCACCATTCAGCAGGGCACTTTCCGTATCCAGGGCCGGGAAGCCTGGAGCGTGACCGAGACCCTGGCCTACGTCCTGCGGGTCGGCGGAGTCGAGCGTGACCGGCGCACCCTGCGCCATGTGTTCGAGTTCGAGAAGCGCATGGACGCCACCCGGGAGGGCATCCCGCAGTACGGCATGGGCCCGGAGGGCTCGGTGACCTGGCGGCTGGGCTGGGCATTGAGCATCGACGGCGAGGCCATCGACCAGGCCGAGGAAAGCGGCGCCGGCTCTCAGTTCATGCCCGGCAGCGCAGGGCCGAGCCGGGACACCCTGGCCATCGACGAACAGGGCCGCTTCGGCGAGCCCGAGGCGTGGCTGGTGAGTGCCGCCCGCCGGGTGTTCACCCTGCCCATGCGCGCGCCCTCCAGAACCTACAGCTGGCAGTGCTGGGCGCACTGGTGGAGCAACCACCTGGTGTGCCTGCTGGAAGCCTTCCGGTTCATCAGCGACCAGCGGCAGCGCGACCGCTACGGCTTCACCGCCTACCCCGGCGGCGTCGACCCGGTGCGGCGGGACCGACCGTATCCCGCAGAGGGCCGCCCCCGGCCCCTGTACGGCGCACACGACCCCTTCACCGGGCACTACGTCCTGGGCGAGGAATCGCCCGTCGTCTACATCTAGGAGTTCATCCCGTGGCACGACCCCTGCTCATCAACAACTGGGCGGCCCGCCTGCAGGCGCCCCTCGGCCCGGCCGGCCTGACCCTGACTGTCGAAGCCGACAAGGCCGCCGCCCTGGGCAACCTGACGGGCGGCGATTACTACGTCCTTACCCTGACCGCCGACGATGCCGGCGACGACGACAGCGGCGAGATCGTCCGGGTCGACGCCATCGCCGGGGGCGTGCTCACCGTGCAGCGCGCCCAGGAAGGCACCGCCGCCCAGGCCTGGCCCGCCGGCACCCGTATCTCCGCCCGCTGGACCGCCGGCGTCGCCAACGCCCTGGCGGCCAGCGCCGGGGCCGGGGCCGGGGCGTCCAGCGCCTACACCGTCACCGCCCTGTGGGGCAGCCCCGCCACCACCGAAGGTGGCGAACTGGTGGGGCTGTACCCGGTCGGCGGCGACACCAATACCCCCGGCCATACCGACCGCTATGCCTACCTGCTGGAGGAAGACATCGGCAGCGGCCTCGGCCTGTTGCCCGGCTACCTGGTCGGGCGCGTGCTCACGACCGGCGCGGCGGAAGGCGCCCCGGTGCAGGTGCTGGTGGGCGGCACCTGCAGCCTGGTGGACCTCAAGGCCGACACCGGCGCGCTACCGGCCGGGACGCTGGATGACTGGGTTGGCGCCCCGGTCTGCCTGCTGGGCGGTGGGCCCGGGCCCTCGTTCGGCGTCACCGTGGGCGGCGCGTACCTCAACGGGCGCGGCCCGGCCGGGGAGGTCCCCGCCACCGCCGAGGACCTGCAGGTCGCCACCATCCTGGTAGTGGGCTACCTGACATCGGGGCAAGGGCAGGGGACCGTCACCCTCCACCCGCAGCCGATCCTGATCGACCTGGCCGGCGGTGGGGAGAGTGGCAGCGGTAGCACCATCAGCGCCGCCGACTTGCTGCGACCGGGTGGCGTGGAGCTGCAACTGATGGGCGGCCTCGCCGCCCCCTTTGCCCTGCGTGCGTTCACCGCCTCGCCGGCCCCGCCATCCG
This sequence comes from Pseudomonas sp. SLBN-26, assembly GCF_006715895.1. Lineage (NCBI taxonomy): Bacteria > Pseudomonadati > Pseudomonadota > Gammaproteobacteria > Pseudomonadales > Pseudomonadaceae > Pseudomonas > Pseudomonas sp. SLBN-26. The sequence goes on along the minus strand of NZ_VFOB01000001.1, from coordinate 1,975,369 downwards.
GCCGTGGCCGCTACGTGCTGGAGCGAACCGCCACCGGCTACGCCTGGCAGCTAGCAGTCGACCCGCTGGATACGGCCTGGGTGGACGCCATGAAAAACCCCAGCCGAACCGTGGTGCCGAACGTATGGGGCACCTGGGGAGCGGCCTGGCATGAGATGGAGTGCGGCTACGCGAACGGCGGCTTTGCCATCAGCGAGCGGGTGATTCAGCAGCACCACTACCTGAACGACACCACGGCGGACACCCTGGTCGTCCAGCTGCCGGCCGGCTTCAACGACACCGTCCGCACGGCCTACAGCGACAACGGCATCGACCAGCTGGGCGGCGACCCCGACCTGTTCGTCGAGGTGACCGTCACGGCCGGCAATGCCAGGACCTGGCGTTTCGAGCCCGCTGCCGGCGCCTCGCTGTACCCCACCGGCCCCATCGAACTGAGCGCCCCCGGCCATCACGCCCGCTTCCGCTGCGACCCCCGCACCGGCGTCTGGTACGCGAGCGGCCACTGGGGCTGATCGCCCCGCTTCACCACCTGCATTCGAGGAGTAGCCAGCATGACGCCGGCCCGCCTAGACCTGCCCGTCATCCCGGGCGCCACGCTGCAGCAGCCACTGCTGCTGATGCAGCCCGTTTACCAGTACCGCCCAATCACCGGCCTGGCCGGCACCGCCCCGGTGCGCCTGCAGGTGCCCGCCCACGGCCTGCCCGGGGACTGGCTGGTGTGGTGCGAGGGCGTGCCCAACTGGCCCGACCTCAACCAGGACAAGGCCCGAAGCCCCGGGCGCCTGGCCCACGTGGTGGACCCCGACACCCTGGAGTTCAACGACCTGGCCGGCCAGGGGCGCACCGCCGCCGGTGGCCTGCTGGTCTACCGCCTCCCGGTGGACCTGACCGGCTGCGAGATCCGCGCCGAGATCCGGGGCGAGGGCGCCGCCCCCATCCTGCTGACCCAGGGCAACGGCGGCGTACAGCTCCAGGGCCTCGGCCGGGTGCTGCTGATCCTCACCGCCGAGCAGACCGCCGCCATCACCTGGGCGCGCGGTGAATGGGACCTGACCATCACCCACCCCGACGGCACCGTGAACCGCTGGGTGGCCGGCCAGGTGCTGGTGAACAGCGGAGGAGGGTGCGCCCATGGCTGCTGATACCCCGGCCGTCGTCGCCCTGGCCCAGCCCGTGGCTGTGGTGGTGGAGCCGACCCGCGTCGCCGGGGTGGCCATCGCTGCCGGTGGCCAGGGCCCGCCGGGCATCCCCGGGCCGGTTGGCCCTGCAGGGCCTGCCGCGCTCACCCTTGACACCTTCCTCACGTACCCCTTCGGCGAGGGCAACGGGGTGTACTTCAACGACCTGCAGCTGGGCGAGGTGCTGTCGCTGCCGCACCTGACCCCGGCGGCCATGGGCGTGCAGAGCAGCCTCTACCATCCCCAGGCCAGCCTGACCCAGTCCGGCACCGGCGCCGGGCTGGAGTTCCTGGGGACGCCGATCTTCATGCGGCTGACCACCGGCTCCACTGCGGCCGGCCAAGCCGCGCTGACCCTGCACTCCCTGGAGCGCAACCAGGTCTGGCGCCCAGGCGCGACGGATGGGTGGGCGGCATTTACCGCCTGCGTCCTGCCGACGCTCTCCAATGCCTACAACCGGTACACCGCCCTCATGACCCTGTTCACGCAGTCCGCAGGCGGGCTGTATTGCAGCTACACGGACAACGTCAACGGCGGCCGCTGGTTGCTCTCCTACCGGGATGCCGGCCGGAACAGCGTCTTCGTCGACACCGCCATCCCGCCCGTGGCCGGGGAGGCCGCCACCCTGCAGGCACGTTGCCTGCCCGAGGGGCCGGGCGTGTACCGCCTGCAGGTCACGTTGAACGGGGTCCTGCTCATCGACACGACCGACCTCCACTACAGCGAGGTTCGTGCCTCATCCATCACCGTCGGCAACGCCATCCGCCTGTTCAAATCCAGCGGAGGGGCGCCGTCTCAGATGACAATCCTGCGTTCGGGCCTGCGGGTCCGGCGAAGCTGAAAGGAGGGCGCATGCCCATCATCACCGAGCAGCAGCTGCTGCAGATCCTCCCGAACGCCCGCCGAAACGCGGGCGTTTTCGTTTCCGCCATCAACCGAGCGGCGGCCCGGTACGACATCATCAGCCGCGTGCGTCTGGCCGCGTTCCTGGCCCAGGCCGGGCACGAGAGCGCCGAGCTGACCCGGCTGGTGGAGAACCTCAACTACGGCGCCGCAGGCCTCGCCAATACCTGGCCCGGCCGCTTCGCCGTGGACCCGACCGCTCGCCAGCGCGTGCCTAACGGGCTGGCCCTGCGCCTGGAACGCCAGCCCGAGGCCATCGCCAATGCGGTCTACGGCAATCGAATGGGCAACGGCCCGGCCGCCTCCGGTGACGGCTGGCGGTACCGTGGCCGGGGGCTGTTCCAAATCACCGGGCGAACACAGTACCAGCGGTGCGGTCGTGCACTGGACCTGCCTCTGGTAGAGCAGCCCGAGCTGCTCGAACGGCCAGAGCATGCGGCGCTGTCGGCGGTGTGGTTCTGGGCGGATGCCGGGCTGAATCTCCTGGCCGACGCCAGCCGGTTCGACGACATCACCCAGCGCATCAACGGCGGCCAGAACGGACGCGCCGAGCGGCGCCTGCTGTGGGATCGCGCCCGGGCGGTGTTGTCGTGATCGCCTCGGTACCGCTGCGCCTGGTGCTATCCGGCGTGGCGCTGCTGCTCGCCGCTGCTGGTGGAGCCTGGCTGGCAGCCCAGCACTATCGCCCGCTGCTGGACGAAGCACAGGCCAGGGCTGTGCGGTGCCAGCAGGCGCGCCAGGATCTGGAGAGCGCCGTGGGCGAGCAGAACGACCGGGTGGCCCAGTTACGCGCCGAGGCTGAGCAGCGGCTGCAGGCCGCCGTCCAGGCCCAGCAGGAGGCGCGCCAGGCCGCTGCCGGCGACTACGCCGCCGCCCAGCGGCTGCAGCAGGAGCGGATCGGCGGGGACCAGTGCGCCGCGGCCGAGGCAGTGATCAACCGGGAGCTGAGTCTATGAGGCTGGGAATCGTGGTGGTGGGAATTGGTTGCGCGCTGGCGGGGTGCGCCGGCCGGCAGGAAGCCGAGCCGCGCATTGTGCGCGTAGAGGTCCCGGTGGCGGTGCCGTGCCGGGTTGAGGAGGTGGCCGTGCCGCCCTGGGCAGCATCGACGCTGGGGGTGGGTGACTCACTGGAGGTGAAAGTCAGGGCACTACTGGCCGAAAGACGGCAGCGTATCGGATATGAGCGGGAACTGGTGGCGGCGTCGAATGCGTGTCGCTAGGTCACAGGCAGTGGAAGCGAAGCGGATCCATACTGAAAAGACCATCAGCCGTGGGGGAGGCAACTGGGGCGATCATGGGCTACGAGCCAATTTCATATGCCGACGCAGTGAATGATTCGGACGTTATGGATGCGATTAAGCAGACGTTGGCGATTCTCTATACAGACAGTACTGGGGTGATAACGGAGGTCAGTTCGACGCTTTGCTTGATGCTTGCCTACAACGCCCGGCAGCTCTGCGGTTACCACTGCAGCCAGTTACTCGTGCGGGGTGAAGAGAAAGCAACCTTCAGAAATTTGCTGGGTAATTTCCCCATCACCGAGAAAAGGCAGGGGTATGTTCAAGCAGTGCGGGGCGATTCGAGTCTGATCTGGCTGGACGTTACCTGTATCCCGTTGATCAGCCTTGAGGGCTCCCATCACAAGACCTTGTCGATTATCAAGGATGGCACCTCCTTCATGAAGCAGCACCGCCAACTGCAGAACTTCATGCGCGCCAATCTCGATAAGCTGTAGGACCACGCAAAATGCCTGCTGCTTCCTGCTTGAGAGGGAGCTGGCGGCGGCGTGTGTGCGTGTCGCTAAGTTACAGGCAGTTGAAGCGAGGCATGCCCACGATAAACCTCCGTCTGAACGATCATTGGCTTGTGTTGAAAGCTATCTTGAGCAGGCCTGTCTCTTATTTCAAGACGAATATGGAAATGGTGTTTTGATATAAGCCTTCTCTATTTGGAGAGATCTAGTTATTTTCTTTTTCGAAAATATATTTTTTAAATTTGTGGCTTTGGGCGGCTGACCCTGTATGCTGGTGTAGCTGCCTGCTCAGTTTAGCGGCACCGCCCAGGTGCTTGCGCGTTATTAGCTATCTTCTCGGTCCCCTATTCTTCGCAATCAGTCTGCTCTATGTCTTTGTGTCTACTTATAGTCGCGGAGGGTGTATGTTTTTACGTCAAGTTGGAGTGGTTCTTTGGTTTAGTGCTGATAAGGGTTTCGGTTTTATATCTTGCCAAGAGGGGCCGGATATCTTTGTTCATTACAAGCAGATCAAAGGGGAGGGGTATAAGACGTTGATAGAAGGTCAGCGCGTATCTTTTTTGATCGGTAATGGAGCGAGAGGGATTCATGCGGAAGATGTTCTAACTATCGAGTAATGAGCCGTGAGAGCGGAGCGCCATTGGATTTTTGAAGCTGTTCCGTATGCCAATATCCTTGGAGTCAACTGCGGTATGTAGGCTGGAAGGGAGGCCGTGCGCAGTTGTTAAGGCTTTGGTCAGATATTTGCCCTTGCCAATAAATAAGTGTTGGGGGTGATTGTGGATACTGTGAGTTGGTGCCAGATAAATTTGGGGTTCGGAAACGCCATATACAGAGAGATAAAAGGCCTACGTATGAGGCAGCGAGCACTGATGCCTGAGTCGAAAGAGCCTTTTCTTATTGGGATTCATCGAGTCTCTGGGGGGAGTCATATGTTTTTCCCGCCAGATTCTGCAAGGCTTGCAGCACTTTTAGGTGCCGCACCCTGCGAGCCGCCAGGCGCCGAGTATCTTATGCTGCCACCGTTGCCTTGGGGCGCAGCCGATAAATGAAAACCCAGCCTAGGCTGGGTCTCGAGACTTTAACCCCGCTATTTAATCAACGGGTTGTTCCTTTGGGTTGGGCTGCCTTGTATTGCTGTTCCTGAGGGGCGGGCTTGGCCTTTTCGGCATCTTGCCCTTTCTCATGCTGGCCAGCTTTCTCCTTGGCATCCGCTTTGTCCTGATTCACTTTCCCATTGCCTTGATCTTGCATTTGGCTTTTCATTTTGTTTCTCCGTTTGTGAGATTTCAGACTATCCCCTCTTGATTGATATAAGTAGCTAAAGCTGACGGGTGGTTGATTATTTTAATTTATGATATCAAGGGGGTGGCTATTGGCGGGTGGCCTGTTGTTCCATTGAAGCTGCCGACTATTTCGTTCTCTATGTAGGGCAGAAATTTGTTCAGTTCTTCTAGGCTCACAAATACTGCTTCGAGCTTTAGTCCTACATAAACGCAAAATAATGAGTCGTAACCATTTGCGCGGATGCGATTAGGTATGTCGTCACCCCAAATTTGACCAACACTTATTCTTGAGTCTTTCATGCTTTCTCTCCTTCTGTAGAAAGTCAGCATGACACATAAGCTGATTTGGATTTTGGATATTTTGCTTATTTTTAGCCGGCCTAGTTCTTGGGGGCTTGAATCCAGACAAAGTGGCTGAAGTAAATATTTGGGGGGGAATGCTCACGCCCAGTGTGGCAGCCACCTCCAGCGCACCGGCGCTAGCCTGGCGCTTGCCACGAGTAGCAGCACCATCTGCACCTGGGTGGTGGGCGCGACGTTGTAGCGTGGCTCTGCCTGGGCCGGCGGCTCGCTGTGGATTTTCAGCAGGTGATGAATCTCCGCCCAAGTCATTGCCTGAACAACGCGACCGCACATTGCATCCTCCTTCAAGCAACTATTGGAAGGGTAGATCAGTGGCGTGACGGTGCATGGATGCTGGCCTTGAGCTATACCGGTCAAACCATTATCTGGGAGGGCTTGGCATGGCGCTGAGGGACATTGGAATGTTTGTTTGGGGCGGCATTACTGTTGGGTTTGCCGCTTTTGCCTTGTACGTCTTGTGGCAAGCAGGAGCGCACATTGTGTTGGTGGAAGGAAAGCCGGAACTTCAACCGTTTGGACTATTGGGCTTGTACGTAGCCATGAAGGAAAACGGTAGTTTGGTAGCAGGTATTTTGGGGTTCAGTGGCTTGGCGTGGTCCCACTTCTACAAGGGGTCGAAGAGCGACTAACAGTTGCCTGCTATCTATCCGTATTACCGCCCCTCTTCGCGCTTGCACAGTTGCGGAAACTCATCGCACTTGCTGGGGGCATGGCCTGCCGTCCTGCAAACCTCCGGCTCCACGTCACAGTCAATAACCGTCCAGCCTTGGCTGCGCAACTGCGCGGGCATAACTGCAGCTTCGGCTTGGTACTTTATCTTCTCGTTGTGCGCTGCCAGTTCCCCGAGGTTGCAACCAAGGCAGGCGGGCGGGATGAGTGAATAGTGAGCCGGTGGTTTGTATAGCAGTTCGGCCAAGGCCGCTGCTTTAGCCGCTTTCTGCTCTGGAGTCATCGGAGGTATCACATACGGCTTGGGCGGCGATGATGAGCAGCCGGAGAAGAGAGCGATACCTACAACTAGAAGTGCTGTGCGCATATGGACCGTGCCTATCGGCTCATGGGGATCGATTGACCATCAGGCGACAGGTGGTTGTCTTCCATCGACTGATCATTAATGAAGCGCCCGTCAAGCGTCGTCGGGCCGAATCTCTCTCCTGCGGTCTTGAGGTCACGAATGAACAAATTGAGCGCAAGCAGGTCGAGCTCCTGGCAGGAGTAGCATGTGAATTTTGCGAAGAAGGCGGTACTGCCATCAGGCATGGGCACCTTGCGAGCCATTCCACTCATCACGCCTGAGCCGCCCTTCTCAAAAGTCGCCATGAACGTGTCGTTATGAATTTCGAGCTTCTTCCTTGTCAGGCTTTGAAGTTGCACCGCCGCTTCGCTCCACATCACGTCACATTGCGGCTTGGAGAAACATGCAGCCGGTGCATCGGTGGCTAGAGGAGGGGGGTCTTTTCTGGGGATGCAAGCAGCCGCTCAAGGTCAGGGTCAAGGCTGCTAGATATATGACGTGACGCATGAAACCTCCTTGTAATGACGCTACAGGCGCTGGCAAACACCAAACGCGCCAGGGACTCTGTTCGAAGTGTTTTGAGTTTGTCTGCTACAAATTTGCTACATGAAAGCTTTTTATGTTTTTAACTATTTGATTTTAAAGATAAAAATAGAAAAAACATTCCGATCCATCATCGGCGCCACGGAGAAGCGGCGGGACAGCGCAGGGCGCGTGGTTACTGGCGTAGAGCTTGATTCTAGAGGCATTTGGGGACGTCTGATTTCTGCCCGTTTTACCCCGTTTCCGATGGTTGTCGGGCCGCGCTCGCTACAGGTAGCAAGTCAAATTCGCCGTGTAGCAAATAGGGAAATGGGCACGATCACTCACGGAAACGGAAAGACGGCAGTGTGGGTTGCACCGCTCAGATCCGTGTCTGGCGCGAAGGGTGCGCAGTTTATCAAGAATCCTGAGTCATCGATTGAAAGCAGCTTCTTGGAGCAAGCCTCTCGTCGTGAGAGCGCGATTCGCGCTTTATCTCGTTAGGCAGCATCTGCATGGGCGGCGCTCTACTACAGTCATCGCTCCAGACCATGGAGGGGTGATCGATGCGTATTGTGCTCTTGGTGGCTGTTGCGGCGGCTCTGATTCCTGTCGCTGCGTCTGCAGAGGAACTGCTCGGCGGCGGGCTGAAGGTGGTCTCGGTCGAGCTGCTGGCGGAGTCCCAGGCGGTGATAGAACTCGACAATGGAAGCGGCGGCACGGAGGTTTTGTGGGTCGATTGCGCGTTGGGCGAGTGGGGATACAACGGAGAGGAGGCCGGGTTTCCGGTCAAGCCTGACGAAAAATCCCAGGCCATCGCTTATCGCGCCTGCAAGGATGCGTCCAACACTTCGCCGTTGGTCCAGCAGTCTGGCAGTTGGCGCTGATGCAAAGCCCGCTCAATGGCGGGCTTTTCGGTGTGTCCTGGGCTCGACGCCGGGCCCAGGGAGAGTTTACGTGCGGGGCGCTGGTCAGATAAGCACGGGCGGGGGCGCCGGCTCGGATCGGTGTTTCTTGTGGTCGTCGGAATTGGACCAGCCGCCGCCCAGTCCGAAGTCCACGGTCTGTTTCTCCAGCGAGTAACCCACGTTGGCATCGCCGTAATAGCCTTCGCCCTGGTAGCCGACGCCGATGTTCGGACGGATCGACTGACTGGAGAACACGTAATCGAGGCCTACCGAGACAACGGCTTCGTTGTCCTCGTCGTTCGAGAAGGCCTTGATCCCCAGGGCAGGGCCTTCGCCAAACACGTAGCTGATGCCGATCCCGAAGCCGACATCACTGGCCGATGCGCCGGCGCTCATCAGGATCAGTGCGGTTCCGGCCAGCACATGCATTGTCTTTCTCATCGTTCCATCTCCTTGTTGTCCAGCGGATTACCTCGTCGGCAAGCATAGTCGCAGACTGGGCAATCGATCTGTGAAGGGTGGGGATGGTGGTGAGTCGGAAGGAGCGAGCCGCTTCGCCAAGCCTCTGGAGGAGGTGCTCAGCCCCGCCAGCCTGGCGTGATGACTTCCGACTCCCAAGGCTCCTTGGGGTCGTACTTGAGTTTCATCCGGGTCCCAGGTTTGTACAGTTTTAGATAGGTCTGCAGGCTGGCAAGGCTGATGTCGGTGCTGCTGCGGTCGGTGTAGCGGGTGCCATTTACTTCATAGGCCACATCGATAAAGACGGTGTAGTAGCCGCCGCCCAGGCGCTTCGAGTCGGAGTGGCGCGAGTAGGAAATGGTCGTGACCGTCGCACTGGTTTCGGTCCAGCTTTGCAAGGTCAGGATTTCCTTCACGCCGAAGAACAGGGCTGCTGTCCAGGCACCGACTTTGATAAACGTTCCGATTTTCATGCATTCGTCCCTGAATCTTTCCGGATAACGCAACAGGCATTGCGCGCGGCGCGCGATCCTAGCACGGAGATTTCCGACCACGCGATGCCGCGCCGGCAAGTCCGTCACAGTACTGCCGCGTCACCCGCGACAACACCCCGCAAACCGTGCTATCAAGCCGTCCGTCGGCGGGTGCTGCGCGTAAAGGCCAAATGCCATTAATCTCCGCGCGCCCGGCCCAGGCCTTGCCCTGCAACCCACTGGCGGCGGGGTGAATCCAGGAGTTGTCGCAGTCGCAGGACATCGGATGTCGTCGTTTTTCACGCCTTTCTCCGTTATTGATCGCACCCTCGTTGGCGCGTCCTGCCCGATGAGCCGGTTGCGGCCGCTCCCCCTCATTATTTCGGCCTTCGCCCGGTCTGCCGGTGGCGAAGGCCTTGGCTTTTAAAACAAGGAGAGTCTCCATGAGCATCGTCTCGAAGCGTGCCCTGCTGCCGGTCCTGGCAGCCATGGCCCTGGCCGGCCTGTCCGGCTGCGCCACCGAAACCTCCACCGCCGTCGCGGTGCAGCAGGTCGAAAGCGTCAACCGTCCCTACAGCGGCCCGCGCGCACCCATCGCCGTCGGCAAGTTCGACAACCGCTCCAGCTACATGCGCGGCATCTTCTCCGACGGCGTCGACCGCCTCGGCGGCCAGGCCAAGACCATCCTCATCACCCACCTGCAGCAGACCAACCGCTTCAACGTGCTGGACCGCGACAACATGAGCGAGATCCAGCAGGAAGCCGCCATCAAGGGCCAGGCCCAGCGCCTGAAGGGGGCCGACTACGTGGTGACCGGTGATGTCACCGAGTTCGGCCGCAAGGAAGTGGGCGATCACCAGCTGTTCGGCATCCTTGGCCGTGGCAAGACCCAGATCGCCTACGCCAAGGTGGCGCTGAACATCGTCAACATCTCCACCTCCGAAGTCGTCTATTCCACCCAGGGTGCGGGCGAATACGCCCTGTCCAACCGTGAAGTGATCGGCTTCGGCGGCACTGCCAGCTACGACTCCACCCTCAACGGCAAGGTGCTCGACCTGGCCATGCGCGAAGCCGTCAACAAGCTGGTCGCGGCCGTCGACAGCGGCGCCTGGAAACCGCAGAACTGAAACAAGGACGTCATGCAATGAAACCGATGAACACCTCGCTTGCCGCACTGCTGCTGGCGAGCGCCATGTTGGCCGGCTGCAGCGGGCCCAAGACCCTCTACCAGTGGGAGGGTTACCAGACCCAGGTCAACCAGTACTTCAAGGGCGAGTCCAAGGAAGCCCAGGTGGAGGCGCTGGAAGCCGACCTGCAGAAGATCAAGGCCAAGAACGGCGCCGTGCCGCCGGGCTACCACGCCCAGCTCGGCCTGCTGTATTCCAGCATCGGCAAGGATGACCAGATGGTGCGTGAGTTCGAGACCGAGAAGGCGCTGTTCCCCGAGTCCGCCACCTACATGGACATGCTGCTGAAGAACGCCAAGGGAGGTGCGCAATGAGCCTTCGCCACCTGTCCCGACTGCTGGTCTGCTGCGTCCTCGGCGCCTTGGTCACCGGCTGCGCATCGACCCAGAAGAGCGTTGATTACTCCGCCTACAAGGAAGCCCGTCCGCGCTCGATCCTGGTGCTGCCGCCGCTGAACGAGTCGCCGGACGTCAAGGCCACCTACGGCATGATGTCCCAGGTCACCTACCCGCTGGCCGAGGCCGGTTACTACGTGCTGCCGGTGGCCCTGGTGGACGAGACCTTCCGCCAGAACGGCCTGACTTCCCCGGGCGACATCCACCAGCTGCCGCCGGCCAAGCTGCATGAGGTCTACGGGGCCGATGCGGCGCTGTACATCACCGTCACCCAGTACGGCACCCAGTACATGGTGTTCAGCAGTGCCGCCATCGTCACCGCCAGCGCCCGTCTGGTGGACCTGAAGACCGGCACCACCCTGTGGACCGGCTCGGCCAGTGCCTCCAGCGAGGAGGGCAACAACAACAACGGGGGCGGCCTGGTCGGCATGCTGGTCACCGCAGCCGTCAAGCAGATCATCAACAGCTCCGTCGAGGATGCCGCCTATCCCATCGCCGGCATCACCAGTGCCCGGCTGCTTTCCACCGGTTACAACGGTGGCCTGCTCTACGGTCCGCGTTCGCCGAAGTACGGCACCGACTGATCCGTTCGGCGCCCCTTCACGGGGCGCCATCGCTCCAGCCGGGCTTCTGCTCAGTGGAAGTCCCGGCTGCGCACATCCAGCCCGGTCAACAGCTCGGACAGGTCCCGCAGGCGTCCGGCGATCACGTGGCGCACCCCGTCCGCACACTCGAAGCGACCGTCCACCCGCATCAGCTGCGAGCCCAGCAAGGCCTGGCGCTGGCGTTCGGCCAGGTCGCGCCAGACCACCACGTTGATCATGCCGAACTCGTCCTCCAGGGTGACGAAGGTCACTCCGCTGGCGGTTTGCGGGCGCTGCCGACCGACCACCAGGCCCGCGACGCTGATGGGGCGCCCCGATTCCACCTCGGCCAGCTCCCGCGAACTGCGGCAGCGCTGGGCACGCAGGGCGCCGCGCAGCAGCGTCAGCGGGTGGGGGCCCAGGGTGGTGCCGAGGGTGGCGTAGTCGGCCATCAGGTTCTCGCCGACGCTGGGCAGCGGCAGGGCCACCGGCGCTTCGATCGGAGCGGGCAGGGCGGCGAACAGCGGCAGCTGCGGCTCCACGGCGGCGATGGCCCAGCGCGCGCGGTGACGGTGCCCGGCGAGGGCCCGCAGGGCGCCGGCATCGGCCAGCCGCTCACGGGCGCGGCCATCCAGGCGGGCGCGCAGGCAGAGGTCGGTCACGTCCTGGAAGGGGGCTTGCCGGCGTGCCTGTCCGATGGCCTCGGCGTCGTCCTGACGGAAGCCTTTCACCAGGCGCAGGCCGAGACGGATGGCCGGCTGCGGCTCGCCTTCGTCCTCCAGGCTGCAGTCCCAGTCGCTGTAGCGCACGTCCACCGGGCGCACGCGGATGCCGTGGCGGCGCGCGTCCTGCAGCACCTGGTCGGGGCTGTAGAAGCCCATCGGCCAGCTGTTCACCAGGGCGCAGGCGTAGACCGCCGGCTCGTGGCACTTGAGCCAGCAACTGGCGTAGGTGAGCAGGGCGAAGCTGGCCGCGTGGGACTCGGGAAAGCCATAGCTGCCGAAGCCCTTGATCTGCTCGAAGATGCGCGCGGTGAACTCGGGGGTGTAGCCCTTCTTCAGCATCCGCTCGGTCAGCCGGATGCGGTGCGGCTCCAGCCCGCCATGACGTTTCCAGGCAGCCATGGCCCGGCGCAACTGGTCCGCTTCCCCGGGGGTGTATTCCGCCGCCACCACCGCCAGCTCCATGACCTGCTCCTGGAACAGCGGCACCCCCAGGGTTCGCTCGAAGACCGGGATCAGCTCCTTGGAGGGGTACTCCACCTTTTCCTCGCCGTTACGCCGCCGCAGGTAAGGGTGGACCATGTCGCCCTGGATCGGGCCGGGGCGGACGATGGCCACCTGGATCACCAGGTCGTAGAAGGTCTGCGGCCGCAGGCGCGGCAACATGGCCATCTGCGCACGCGACTCGATCTGGAAGACCCCGACGGTGTCGGCCTTGCTGATCATCGCGTAGGTGGCCGCGTCTTCCCGGGGCAGGCTGGCCAGGGTCCAGCGCTGGCCCCGGTAGGCGGCCAGCAGGTCGAAGCAGCGGCGCAGGGCGCTGAGCATGCCCAGGGCCAGTACGTCCACCTTGAGCAGGCCGACGGCATCGAGGTCGTCCTTGTCCCACTGGATCACCGTGCGCTCGGCCATGCTGGCGTTCTCCACCGGCACCAGCGTCGGCAGCGGGTGCTCGGAGATGACGAAGCCTCCCGGGTGCTGGGACAGGTGACGGGGGAAGCCGATCAGCTCGCCGCACAGCACCAGGGTGCGGTGCAGCAGCGGGCTGCCCGGGTCGAAGCCCGCCTCGCGCAGGCGCGCCTCGGTGGGCAGGTGGTCGCTCCAGCGGCCGCAGCAGGTGGCCAGGGCGTTGATGGCATCGGCCGGCAGCCCGAGGGCCTTGGCCACGTCACGCACCGCACCGGCGGCGTGGTAGGTGTTGACCACGGCGGTCAGCGCGGCCCGATCACGGCCGTAGCGGCGGAACACGTACTGGATGACCTCTTCCCGGCGCTCGTGCTCGAAGTCGACATCGATGTCCGGCGGCTCCTTGCGCTCGCGGGAGAGAAAGCGCTCGAACAGCAGCCGACTGTGGGCCGGGTCCAGCTCGGTGATGCCGAGCACGAAGCACACCACCGAGTTGGCCGCCGAGCCTCGGCCCTGGCAGAGGATGGCCTGCTCCCGGGCGAAGCGGACGATGTCGTGGACGGTGAGGAAGTAGCTTTCGTAGCCCAGCTCGGTGATCAGGGCCAGCTCATGCTCGACCTGGGTACGGACCTTCTCGCTGGCACCGTCTGGCCAGCGCCAGCGCGCGCCGTCTTCCACCAGCTGGCGCAGCCAGGTGGCGGGTGTATGGCCCTCCGGCACCAGCTCGCGGGGGTAGTGGTACTTCAATTGGCCCAGGTCGAAGCGGCAGCGTTCGGCGATGCGCAGGGTCTCGGCCATCAGCTCGGGCGGGTAGAGCGCGGCCAGCTCCTCGCGGCGGCGCAGGTGCCGCTCCCCGTTGGGGAACAGCCGTGCCCCGGCCTCGGCGACAGGCAGGTGATGGCGGATGGCGGTCATGCAGTCCTGCAGGGCGCGCCGGCCCCGGGCATGCATGTGCACGTCGCCACAGGCTACCGCCGGTATCGCCAGCTGGCGGGCCAGGTGAAGGTGACGTTGCAGCCGGACGTCGTCGTCCGCCCCCCGGTGCAGCTCGACGCCCAGCCACAGCCGGCCGGGGAAGCGCGCCAGCCAGCGCTGGCCGGCCTCGGGGCAACTGGTCGGCTTGGGCAGCCAGATCGCCAGCAACCCCTCCAGGGGCACTTCGAAGTCCGCGTCCAGCAGGCGGTAGTCGCCTTTCTGCGCGCGTCGGCGGGCGCGGGTGATCAACTGGCACAGCGCCTGGTAGCCGGCGATGTCCTCCACCAGCAGCACCAGGCGCTCGCCGTCGGGCCCTTGCAGCTCGCTGCCGAGGATCAGCGCCACGTCCGTGGCCTTGGCGGCCTGCCAGGCCCGCACGGCACCGGCCAGGGTGCATTCGTCGGTGATCGCCAGGGCGCGGTAGCCCAGTTGCCGGGCGCGCTCGAAGAGTTCCGCTGCGCTGGAGGCACCGCGCTGGAAGCTGAAGTTGGACAGGCAGTGCAGCTCGGCGTAGTCCGGCGCGCTCATGCGAACCAGCCCTGCAACTGCAGCGGGCCTGTTTCACCCAGCGGACGAAAGGCCCAGCCCTGCTGGCCCCGGTGGGTCAGCACGCGGTAGTAGTCGCGGCGGATGTCGTCACCGTCCCACCAGCCGGACTCGATGCGCTCGGGCCCGCCCAGCAGGCGCACCGAGCCCTCCGGCAGGGGCTGGGGCGCGGCCAGCAGCCAGGCCGGGCGTGGCCCCGTGGCCGGCAGCGGGGTCGCCAGGGGCACGAAGCACGGGCGCCAGGCCCGTTCGGGGCGGTGGTCGGCCTGGGTCATCAGGCCCTGCACGGCGTCGTCGCCCAGGCGCGCGCGCAGGCGTTCGCGCAGTTGCTCCCAGCCGAGGCTCTGCTGGGGGCGGTCATCGAACAGGCTGTAACGGTCCGGCACGAAGGCCGGCAGGTCTTCCGCGTCCAGGCGCAGGGCGATGACCGGGCCGGGCAGTTGCAGGGCCTCCAGGCGGCCGCGGGCGAATTCCAGCAGCAGGGCCGCCTCGCGTTCGGCATTCAGCAGGCCCACCTCGACGAGGGTCGGCGCGCCCGTGCGGTGTTCCAGGTACAGGCTGAAGCGCTGCACCCCCTGGTCGCGGCTGGCCAGGTAGGCAGCCAGGTCGGCGGTCATGCGGCGCAGGGGGAAGAGCAGAGCCTGGGCGGACTCCACCTCGAAGTTCAGCTCGATGCGGGTGCTGAAGCGGTCCGCCGGGCGGTAGAAGGCCAGCGCCTGGGGCTGTCGGCCGAGCAGGGTGTCGAGGTGCTGCAGCACCCCGTCCGGGAAGCGCCGTGCCAGTTCGTTGCGCGGCAGGGCCAGCACCTGCGCCACCTGGCGCAGGCCCATGCGGGCCAGGGCGGTGGCCTGCGACGGCTCCAGGCCGATGCGGGCGAGCGGCAGCGCGCCGATGGCCGAGGGCAGGGCCGGGTCGTCCACGGCCAGGCCGTCGTGCACGTTGGCCAGGGCGCGTGCAGCCGCCGGGTTGGGCGCCAGGGTGATGCGGTGGCGAAAGCCCAGGGCTTGCAGCTCGGCCCGCAAGCGGGCCTCGAAGCGTGGCCAGGGGCCGAACAGGCCCAGGCTGCTGTGCACCTCCAGCAGCAGGCAGCGTGGGTAGTGCAGGCTGACCTGGGAGCTGAAGCCGTAGGCCCAGGCGGCGAGGAACAGGCGCCAGCGCTCGATGGACTCGGTGTCGTACTCGGCCTGCTCGAAGCCGGAGGCCAGGGCCTGGGCGGCGCTCAGGGCCATCCCTGGGCGCAGCCCCAGGGCCCGCGCCGGCTCGTTGACCGCCTGCAAGATGCGCCGCTGGGCGGGACCGGTGAGCAGCGCCAGCGGCGTCTGGCGGTCATCCCGGCCGCGCAGCACGCCGTCCAGCGCCAACTGGGGCAAGAGGATGCAGGCCCAGCGCACGGTCAGGGTCCCACCCGCGCATCCAGCGGGATCGGTCGGGCACTGGGCTGGCCGCCCCGGCACTTGATCACCCGCAGGCGCGCCGGGTTGGCTTCGATGGCCAGGCGCAGGGCGGCGGGCGAGGGGTTCTGGGCTTCCCCCAGGGAGCGGTAGGCGAAGGCCAGGGTCTGGCCGCTTTCGGCGGCCACCTGCAGGCGACGCAGGGCGCGGTCGTCGGCCCGGTCCGGCCAGGTCAGCACGGCGCCGCAGCTGCCGGAGCGCAGGCACTGCTCGGCGGCCCACAGGGCATCCCGGCCCTGGGCCTGGACCAGGATGAGCTGACCCAGGTCCACTCCGGCGGCCTGCCAGGCGGGCGGGTAGGGCAGGTGGGGCGGCCCCACCAGGACGATGCGCTCACCGGCCTGGCTGAGGCGGGCAAGGGTGGGCAGCAGCAGGCTCAGTTCGCCGACACCGGGCAGGCTCACCAGCAACTCGCTCAGGGCCGCTTCCGGCCAGCCGCCGCCAGGCAGTACGGCGTCCAGCGCGGCGTGCCCGCTGGGGTAGCGGCTGGCAGGTGCAGCGGGCGTGGCCTGGCCGCGCCAGAGGCGGCGCTCGTTGAACAGGCGGTCGAGGGCGACGACGGTGGACATGGGAGGGTGTGTCGGAAATTACTGTATATAAATACAGTAATTTCACTCCCCGAAGGCGGTCAAGCTGCCGTGCGGCGTCCGGACGGATGGTGCGTCAGTGCACCTCGATGCGGTTGCGGCCTTCCGCCTTGGCCCGGTACAGGGCCATGTCGCTGCGGGACAGGGCGCCGGCGGCGGTGATGTCGTCGGTGCCCAGGGTGGTGATGCCGATGCTCACCGTCAGGGGGATGCGTTCGCCCTGGTACAGCAGCGGCACGTCTTCCAGGCGCTGCTGCAGGCGTTGGGCGAAGACCATGGCGCTGCGGTGGTCGGCGTCGTTGAGCACCACGGCGAACTCTTCGCCGCCCATGCGCCCGGCGAAGTCGACCCGGCGCATCTGCTCGCTGAGCAGGGCGGCGAAGTGGCGCAGGGCCTCGTCGCCGGCGCTGTGCCCCCAGCGGTCGTTGATGCCCTTGAAGTGGTCCAGGTCGAACATCAGCAGTGCTGCGCCGCTGTTGCCGGGCCGTTGCAGGCGGGCCAGCTGCTCTTCCAGACGGGTCATGAAGTTCCGGCGGTTGGGCAGTTGGGTGAGGAAGTCGGTGATGGCCAGGGCCTGCAGCTCGGCCTCGATGCGCTTCTGCTCGCTGATGTCGGTGATGAAGCCGTGCCAGAGCACGCTGCCATCGCCCAGGCGCTTGGGGTGTGCATTGCCCAGGCGCCAGCCCACTTCGCCGCTGGCCAGGCACACGCGGTATTCCCGGTGCCAGGGGGTGAGGGCCATGGCGGAGGTTTCCAGGGCGTTGAGGTAGCCCGGCAGGTCGTCGGGGTGGATCAGCGCGAGGATGCGTTCACGCCCGACCTTTACCTGCTCGGGGGAGAGGCCGTAGATGTCCAGGCTGCCGGCGCTGACGTAGCGGTATTCGCCGCTGCCGTCGGGGTGGCGCAGGTACTGGAAGACCATGCCGGGGATCTCGTTGGTGAGGTCCGTCAGCAGTTCGATGTTCTGTTCCAGCCGGCGGGCCATGCGCTTCATCTCGGTGATGTCGGTGGTGGTGCCGATCATCCGCAGGGCACGGCCCTGTTCGTCGCGCTCGACCACCTTGCCGCGGCTGCTGACCCAGATGTAGCTGCCGTCCTTGCGTTGCAGGCGGTGTTCCACCTGGTAGTCGGGGGTGCGCTGCTCGAAGTGGTCGAGCATGGTGCGGCGCACATAGTCCAGGTCATCGGGGTGGATGCGGCCGTAGCTGTCCTCGATGCGGTCGCTGATTTCCCCGACGGCGTAGCCGAGCATGGACTTCCAACCCGGCGAGTAGTGGATGCGCCCGTTGACCACGTCCCGGTCCCAGATGCCGGTGCCGCTGCCGGCCACGGCCAAGGCCAGGCGCTGTTCGTTTTCCTTTAGGGCGGTGGTCTCGTCCTGCATGCGTTGCAGGCGTTGCTGCTGCTCCAGCAGCTCTGCCGCCAGGCAGGCGAAGTCGGCCAGGGCCGTGGTGTCGAGGTCGTCTGCCAGGGGGGCGGTATCGAGCAGGATGAGGCGGGCGTCGGTGCCGGGCAGGGGCTGGTGATGAAGGGCGCGCAGCTCGGGCGATTGTCCGTGGCAGGCGGCCACG
This sequence comes from Pseudomonas sp. SLBN-26, assembly GCF_006715895.1. Lineage (NCBI taxonomy): Bacteria > Pseudomonadati > Pseudomonadota > Gammaproteobacteria > Pseudomonadales > Pseudomonadaceae > Pseudomonas > Pseudomonas sp. SLBN-26. The sequence goes on along the minus strand of NZ_VFOB01000001.1, from coordinate 1,957,586 downwards.
ACCTGTTCCGCAGGTGATCCGTCACAGGCGAGCAGGCCCTCGGCGCCCAGCAGGGCTGCCGCACGCACACGAAAAAACCGCCGCACCAGGTGCAGCAGGGGGGTGAAGCTCGTCGCCGGGGGTGTCACGTAGGACCTCTGGAGCTGTATCGGTGGGTGCCATGGTTTCAGGGCGCCTGTCCATGGCGTGCCCGGCGAGCCGGGCCGGGTCGTGCAACCGGGAGCGACGTGACTGCTGTCGTCCCTTGGATGCTAGATCAATGCAGGCCACTGGCCAGTGGCCAGGACCGGTCATTCATCGGCTGCCCGCGTGCCGTCCGTCCGGGCGCGCGCCGTGGCGAGGGGCCACGGCGCGTACCGGTCAGGCGCCGCAGTCGCTCTGCAGGCTGGCCTGGGTGATGTTGCTGTCGGCCGGCACGCTGCGGGTCAGCCAGACGTTGCCGCCGATGACCGAACCTTTGCCGATGGTGATGCGCCCGAGGATGGTGGCGCCGGCGTAGATCACCACGTCGTCCTCGACGATGGGGTGGCGGGGCTGGCCCTTCTGCAGGTTGCCCGACTCGTCCGCGGGGAAGCGCTTGGCGCCCAGGGTCACCGCCTGGTAGATGCGCACGCGCTCGCCGATGATCGCCGTTTCGCCGATCACCACGCCGGTGCCGTGGTCGATGAAGAAGCTCTTGCCGATGGTGGCGCCGGGGTGGATGTCGATGCCGGTGGCCGAGTGGGCGATCTCGGCGATGATGCGCGCCACCAGCGGCAGGCCGTTCTTGTAGAAGTAGTGCGCCAGGCGGTGGTGGATGACCGCGTGGATGCCGGGGTAGCACAGCAGCACTTCGTCGACGCTGCGGGCGGCCGGGTCGCCCTGGAAGGCGGCCAGCACGTCGCTGTCCAGCAGGCGGCGCAGTTGCGGCAGGGCGGCGGCGAAACCCTGGACGATGGTGATGGCCTCGCACTCGATGTCGGCGGCGCTGGTGCTGTTCTGCCGGGCGGTGTAGCCCAGCTCGCGGCGTACCTCGCCGGCCAGGGCGTTGAGCGCCACGTCCAGGGTGTGGCCGACGTAGAAGTCTTCGCTTTCCTCGCGCAGGTCCGCCGGGCCGAGGCGCATGGGGAAGAGCGCGCCGCTGATGGCTTCGATGATCTGGCCGATGGTGGTGCGCGAGGGCAGCTCGCGTCCGCCGCGATCCTGGCCGCGACCGTTGCGGCTGCGCCACTCTTCGCGGGCGCTGCGCAACTCGCTGACGATCTGGTCCAGCTGCCAGTTGACCGGGCGGCAGCCGGTGGAAACGTAGGGGAACTTGTTCATGGACGATCCTGTGAGGGCGCAAGGCAGGGCGATAGCCTTGCGCAGGAGGGCTTCGCTCGGCAAGGGGTTTGCGCTCAGTCGGCGGGAATCAGCCCCTGCACCTCTTCCTTGCGCTTCATGCTCGCGGTGGTGCCCACCGAGGCGAGGATGATGGCGCCGATGGCGGCCCATTGCAGCAGCGTCAGCTTTTCACCGAGGAACAGCAGCCCGGAGAGCGCCCCCAGGGCCGGCTCGATGCTCATCAGGGTGCCGAAGGTCCGCGCCGGCATGCGTTGCAGGGCGTACATCTCCAGGGTGTAGGGGATGGCCGTGGAGAGCAGCGCCACCCCCAGCGCGGTGGGGATCAGGGCCAGGTTGAGCAGATCGGTGCCGGCATGGACCACGCCGAAGGGCGCAGCGGCGAAGGCGGCGACGATCACCCCCAGGCAGGCGCTCTGCATGCCGTGGTCGGCCCCGGCGCGCTGGCCGAAGATGATGTACAGCCCCCAGCACACGCCGGCGCCGAGCGCGTAGGCAGCGCCCAGCGGGTCGATGCCGCTGGCGTTGGCGCCCACCGGCAGGAGCAGCAACAGGCCGGCCACCGCCAGGGCGATCCAGACGAAGTCCAGCAGGCGCCGCGAGGAGAAGATTGCCACCGCCAGCGGCCCGGTGAACTCCAGTGCCACCGCCACGCCCAGGGGCACCGTGCGCAGGGACATGTAGAACAGCAGGTTCATGAAGCCCAGGGCCACGCCATAGGCCACCACGCTGCCCAGGGCACCGGTGTTGATGCGGGCGCGCCACGGGCGCAGCACCAGGATCAGGAAGATCGCGGCGAACACCAGGCGCAGGGTGGTGGTGCCTTCGGCGCCGATGAGGGGGAACAGGCTCTTGGCCAGGGACGCGCCGCTCTGCACGGAGGTCATGGCGATGATCAGCACGCCGACGGGCAGGAGCGTCGCGGCCAGGTTGCGGGACTGGGTCATGGTTTTCCGGATCAGGCAGGGAAGGGCGCGTGCTTGTGGTGCGCCGGGATGTGCAACATAATGCGCAAATTCATCTCAATGAGCAATATATTGCCCAAGCACATGGACCGACCCAACGTACTGGAACACGTCTCCGAGAACGTTCGCCGTCTGCGCAAGGCGCTGGGCATGAGCCAGGATGCGCTCGCTTCGGAGTCCGGGGTGAGCCGGCGGATGATCGTCGGCATCGAGGCCGGGGATGTGAACGTCAGCCTGGCGACCCTGGACCGCATTGCCGAGGCCCTGGGGGTGCTGTTCCCCGACCTGGTGCAGGCGCCGAGCCGCCCGGATCGCTCGCGCATCGAAGCGGTGGCCTGGGTCGGCCAGGACCCGCGCAGCCGCGCCGTACTGCTGGCCAGCGCCCCGGCGCGGCGCGAGGTGGAGCTGTGGTCCTGGGCCCTGGAGCCGGGCGAGCGCTACGCCTCGGAGGCGGATGCCGAGGGCTGGAGGGAGATGGTCTACGTCATCGAGGGGGAGCTGACGCTGGAACTGCCGGAGGGGCCGGTGACGGTCCGCGCCGGGGACTTCCATGTGTTCGCCAGCAGCCAGCCCTATGCCTACTCGAACCTGGGCACGGTGCCCCTGCGCTACCTGCGCAACGTGGTGAGCTGAGCCTGTTCAGGCCTGCTCGGGCGCTTCGTCCTCGTCTTCTTCATCGTCGTCATTGCTGCCGCTGAAGGCCTCCATGCACACCAGGTGGTGCTCGCCCTGGTCGCTGTCGATCCGCCAGCTGCCATCGGCTTCGGCGCGGGCCTGCTGCACCTGCTCGGCACTGAATTGCCAGACGCGACGGTCGCGGCCGTCGATGCATTCGATGCGCAGTGCCCCGTCGACCAGGTCGAATTGCCAGGCATGCAGGCCGTCGATCTCCAGCATGTCGCTGTTGCCGAGGGTGTCGAGGAGGGTGGTCGGTTCGCTCATGGTGCGGCTCGGGTGCTGTGAAAAGGCCGCGATGATAGAGCACGCCCGTCGCCAGGGCGACCCTGGGCTCAGGGCGTGCCGCTGCCCACCAGGCGATCGGCTTCGCTGATGTAGGCGTTGCCGGTCTTGCGGGCGTACAGGCACAGCTCGTTGCCGCTGCGCCCTTTCATGTGCGGCTGGGGGTAGCGGCCGGTGATCATCAGCGCGGTGAGGCCGAGGCGGTCGTCGAACACCACGGGCTGGCCGGCGGGCTTTGCATCCTTGAGGCTGCTGACGGCGGTGCAGGCCGCCAGGACGCGGCGGTCGTGCTGTTTCCAGGCATCGTCGCTGGACGCCAGGGCATTGCCGGCGCAGCACAGCAGGGTGATCAGAAGGCAGGGGATGCGGCTCACGGAAGTTCTCCAGGGTGAAGGCCAGGCACCGCCCATTTCGCGACAGGCCGCTTGTCGGCCTGCCGCGTCGGGAATGGAGGGTGCGTACAGCTCCTAGACCACGGCCGTCTGGATTGGTTTGGGCCGGATCACGCCGTTCAGCGGCCCCCGAGCATGCTGCCGAGCACGCCGTCGCGACGGACCAGGCCGTGGAACAGCGCGGCGCCCAGGTGCGCCAGGACGCAGGCCAGCAACAGGTAGGCGAGCCAGCGGTGGGCGCTGCGCAGTACTGCGTAGAGCTGGACGTCGTGCGGGGCGATGGCCGGCAACTGCAGGGCGCTGCCCAGCTGCACCGGGTAACCGCCGGCGGAGAGCATGCCCCAGCCCACCAGGGGCATGGCCAGCATCAGGCCGTAGAGCAGCACATGGGAGGCGTGGGCCAGGCGTTGCTGCCAGGCCGGCATGTCGGTCGGCAGTGGCGGTGCCGGCCGGCGCAGGCGTACGCCCAGCCTCAGCACGGCGAGCACCAGCAGGGCGACACCCAGCGGTTTGTGCACGGCCACCAGGGTGGTGTGCCAGGGGCTGATCTCCACCACCATGCCGGCACCGATGAACAGCATGGCCAGGATCAGGATCGCCATCAGCCAGTGCAGCAGGCGGGCGAGCGGGGTGAAGACGGGGCGGGTGGAATTCATGGCTGGGCTCCGGGGCGAGGTGCGGGGGCGCCTTCGTGGGTGCGGCGGTTGAAGGACACGGCGTAGGCGGCCGAGCGGGCGGCGAGGATCGGGTCGGCCGAGGGCTCGATGCCGTCGGGCAGCACCAGCGGGTCGAAGTTGATGTCGCGGCAGTCTCCTTGGTCCTCGGGCTGGGCGCGGTCGATCACCAGGGTGCCGGCCTCCACCTGCTGGCGCTCGGCGGGCCAGGCGCGGGACGGGTCGTCCACCGGGTCGCCGTCCTCGGCCAGGGTCAGCACCAGGTGCCAGCGCAGCGGGCCCTGGGCCAGGCGGCGGTGGAGGTCGTGGGCGAGGAAGTCCGGGTCGTCCACCTGGGCGTCCAGGGGTTCGTAGGGCGCTTCCGGCACCATCGCCCAGCGCACGTAGCGGGCCTGGCCGTCGGCGTTCACCAGGCGGAAGGCATTGAGGCCGTGGTAGCGGGCGTTGGCGAAGCTGTTGGACGGCTTGTTGGCCTGGGCCCACTGGCGGAAGGCCGCACTCTCCGGGTGGGCGTCGAAGAAGGCCTGCACCTTCGCCGGGTTGGGCTTGCCGGTGGCCGGATCGGGGGCCGAGGCGAGCACCTGCTCGAAGAAGGCCTCCACCGTGCCCACCGCCAGCACCGCCGGGGTGTTCATGCCGGTGCGCCACTCCTGGCCGTCGGCGCTGCGCAGGCGCAAGGCCAGGCTGCGCACCGGCACGCTGGCATCGGCGGCGAAGGGGTTGCTGCCGCCGATGGCCAGGCGCCCGCTCACCGGGATGTCGCCCGGGGCGAAGACCTGGGCGCGGGAATAGGCGACAGCGGCGCCGCTGGACTGGAACTGGCCGCTGATGCACAGACCCTTCGCGTGGTTCTTGCGGTAGCCGGGGTAGTGGCCGGCGTTGGCTTCGAAGGTGTCGATGATGCGTTGCGGCGTGAGGCGCTGCGGGCCGATCCAGCCGGCGGTCCAGGCGAAGGCGCCGGCCAGCCCGGCGACCGCCAGGCCGATCAGCGAGAGCCGGCCGGCGAGCTGGGCGCGGCTGAGGGGGGAAGGGGTCATGGATGGCTCCTCTGGCCAGGTCATTGAGCCGGTGGGACGTACGAGCGGAGGATTTATTCCCGCCGGCTGGAATAAAGTTGCGGCTGGGGCGTCTTCCTCCACAGCATCCTTGCCCCGAGCCCCGTTCCCCATGCATGACATCGATGACGACGAACTTCGCGAACTGCTGCAGCGCCTGCGCCGTTTCGCCCTCTGGCTGACCCGCGAGCCCGCCAGTGCCGATGACCTGGTGCAGGCCACGGTGGAGCGCGCCCTGGGCGATCGCCAGGGGCCGCGCCAGGCCGAGAGCCTGCGGGCCTGGCTGTTCGCCATCCTCTACCGCAAGTTCCTCGACGGGCAGCGGCGCGCTCGGCGCTACGCCAAGGTGCTGGGCTTCTTCGGCCTGGCCGGTGCCGACGAGACCCCGTCGCTGGAGGCGCAGGTGGAGGCACGCTCGACCCTCGATGCCTTCGTCCGCCTGCCGGCCGAGCAGCGCGCGCTGCTGGTGCTGGTGGGGGTGGAGGGGCTCAGCTACAAGGAGGCCGCCGAGGCCCTGGACCTGCCCATCGGCACCGTCATGTCCCGCCTCTCCCGCGCGCGCAAGGCCCTGCGCGCGCTGGCCGAGGGCGAAATCGCATCCCCTTCGTTGCGGATACTCAAATGACTTCCTTCGAACCCAGCGAACACGATCTCCACGCCTACCTGGACGGCCAGCTCGACCCCGCACAGGCCCGCCTGGTGGAGGCCTGGCTGGCCCGCCACCCCGAGGCTGCCGCCCAGGTGGAGGGCTGGCGCCAGGATATGCAGCACCTGCGTGCCGGCCTCGCCGACCTGCAGGGGCTGCCGCCCAACCCGGCGCTGGACCCGCGTGCCATCCGCCGCGCACGGCTGGCCCGCCAACGGCGCCAATGGGCGACGGCGGCCGCCTTGCTGCTGGCCCTGGGGCTGGGAGGCGTGGGTGGCTGGCAGGCCCGTGAGCAGACCCTGCTGGCGGACATTCCGCCCATGCAGGACGCCCTGGAGGCACACCGCCTGTTCGCCCTGGGCAGCGTCGCGGTGGATGTGCAGGGCGATGCCGGCAACCTCCAGGCCTGGCTGGACCGGCGTTTCACCCACGCGTCGCGCATTCCCGACCTGTCGCCCTACGGCTTGCGCCCGGTGGGTGGGCGGCTGCTGACCAATGAGCAGGGGGCGGCGGCGATCCTGCTGTTCGAGGATGCCAACGGCCAGCGGGTCAGCCTGTACCTGCGCTCGCCTGGCGCGCTCTATGCCGAGATGCCCAGCGGCAGCCGCCAGGACGGTGACCTGGAGGCGCGCTACTGGTCGCGCAATGGCTACAACTACGCGCTGGTGGGCCCCAGCGGTGATCCGCGTGGTGCGGTGGTGCAGCGGGCGCTTTCGCTGTAAGGGGCGGGCGCTGTGAGGGACAGCCCCGCGCAGTGTGGCGGGGCCGGCGTGCTTACATGCCGTTGGTGAAGGTGGGGTTGCTGAAGTCGATGCTGGCACGCACCGGCTGCAGGGCGGTGGCGTACTTGGCGAGGATGTCCAGGTCGTAGTCCAGGCGGTCGCGGATGCGCTGGTCGTCTTCGCTGGCCACCTCGGCGCCGTTGAGCACCTTCTCCACGCCGCGGACGATCAGGTGTTCGGGCAGGTAGCAGAGGCGGCAGTTCTTGTAGCTGGAGGCGCGCAGCTCGCTGATCGGGTAGCCGCCGCCGATGCCGGAGGAGACGCCCACCAGTAGCCCCGGCTTGTGGGCCAGTTCGGCCTTGCTGGCATAGATGAAGAAGTTCTTGATGGCCGGGCAGGCCATGCCGTTCCACTCGGGGGCGATGATCACCACCGCGTCGGCGGCCTTAAGCTGTTGCTGGAAACCGGCCCAGGGGCCGGTGTCTTCGGCGGGCCACAGTGGCAGCGGCTGCTGGCCGAGGTCGATGACCGAGGTGCCGGCCTCATCGGCCAGCTTCAGGTCGACCAGGCGTTGGCGGATGAAGCGGGCGACCTTGCCGGACTGGCTGTTGGCGCGGCTGGAGCCGGCCACGATGGCGTAGTTGAGCATTGTGTTGTCCTTGCAGGAAGGAGGAAGGGGGAGGGGCAGGCTAGCGAGCGGCACGCCGGCGAACAAGCGCCGGCGTGCCAGGGCATGGAGCCGATGGCGTCAGACCTTGAACTGGTCCATCAGGCCCTGCTGGTGGTTGGCCAGGCGGTTGAGGTTCTGGCTGACCTCGGCCGACTCCCGCGCCCGCACCGAGAGGGATTCGGTGACATCGCGGATGGCGGCGACGTTGCGGTTGATCTCCTCGGCCACGGCGCTCTGCTCCTCGGCGGCGCTGGCGATCTGCAGGTTCATGTCGGTGATCACGGTGACGGCATCGCCGATCTTGCGCAGCGAGGTCACCGTCTGGCCGACCTGCTCGACGCTGTTCTGGGCCTGGCGGTGGCTGCTGTGCATGGAGCCGACCACTTCGCGGGTGCCGTGTTGCAGGCCTTCGATGACCTGGCGGATCTCTTCCACCGAGTCCTGGGTGCGCTTGGCCAGGCTGCGTACCTCGTCGGCGACCACGGCGAAGCCGCGGCCGGCTTCCCCTGCGCGGGCGGCTTCGATGGCGGCGTTGAGGGCTAGCAGGTTGGTCTGCTCTGCGATGGCGCGGATCACTTCCAGCACCGAGCCGATCTGCTCGCTGCTGCTGGAGAGGCCTTGCACCTCTTCCATGGCGGCGCTCATCTCGCTGGCCAACTGCTCGATGGCGCTGGTGGTGCGGTCGATCATCGCCAGGCCTTCCTGGGTGGCCAGGTCGGCGCCTCGTGCGGCTTCGGCGGCCTGGGCGGCACTGTGGGCCACGTCGTGGGCAGTGGCGCTCATCTCGTTGGAGGCGGTGGCCACCTGGTCGACTTCCTTGTACTGCTGCTGCATGCCGGCGCTGGTCTGCTCGGCGATGGAGGAGGCCTGGTCGGCAGTGCCCCGGGCATCCTGAACCGAGCGCTTCACGTCGGCGATGATCGGCTGCAGCTTGTCGAGGAAGCGGTTGAACCAGCCGGCCAGCTCGCCCAGTTCATCCTGGCGGGCGTACTCCAGGCGGCGGGTGAGGTCGCCTTCGCCGCTGGCGATGTTCTTCAGCATGGCGGCCACGCCGAGGATCGGCCGGGTGACGCCGAGGGCGGTGAGCCACATCAGGCCGAGGCCGAGTACGGCGGCGGCGAGGCCGATGAGGGCCGAAACCAGGCTGCTGGCGTCGCGCTGGGCGTCCAGCTCCTTCTGCAGCTTGATGGCGGGGGCGAGCAGCACCTTGTCCGGCACTTCCAGCATCACGCTCCAGGGCGAGGCGGTGGGGATCGGCTTGAAGGGCTCCATCACCCGCAGCATGCCGTCCTTGTCGACGTTGCTGGGCTTGCCGCTCTGGAGGGCAGAGGTGAGGGCGGCGGCGTCGGCACCGAAGACGGCATCGAGCTTTTGGCTGAGCTTGCCGATGTCCTGGCTGTGGCCGGCGAGCAGGCCGGCGGGGCTGATGATGCTGATGTGGGCCTTGCCGTCGTACAGCTCCTGGCTGCCTTGCTGGCTGAGCTGCTGGAGGCTGTCGAGGCTGATGTCCAGGCCCATGACGCCGATGACTTTGTCGTTCTGGATCAGCGGGAAGGCGATGCTGGTCATGAGGATCTTGCGGTCGCCGACATCGTCGAAGTAGGGCTCCAGCACGCAGGAATCGCGGGTCTGCATGGGGCAGGTGTACCAGGCGTTGTAGGGCGAGCCGCTGGGGCCGGTGCTGCTGTCCGCGAGCATCTTCTCGTCCATGGTTTCCGACAGCAGCTTGCCGGGCGTGGCCTGGGACCAGTAGAGGGCGAAGCGGCCCTTTTCGTTGCTGCCCAGCTCGCCCTGTTCGGTGAACAGTTCGTCCTTGCCGTCCAGGGCGTTGGGCTCGAACACCACGTAGAGGCCCAGCAGGCTGGGGTTGGCCTCCAGGCTGGTACGCACCTGGCGGGTCAGGTCCTCGCGCAGGTCGAAGGCGTCGAGGAAGCGCTTCTCGGCCTGTTCCTTGAGGAACAGTATCTGGCGGGAAAAACCCTTGCCGTACTGGTAGGCGTCCATGAAGTAGCGCTGGATGCGGATGGCCTGCAGTTCGCCACGGGCCTGCATCCGTTGTCGGGCGCTCTGGTCGAGCATCTGGGAGCTGGAGGCCTTCACCAGTTCGGCGCTGCGTTTGGACTGGTAGAGGGAGGCGCCTACCAGGAGGGTCACGATGGCCAGCAGGCAGAGGCCGGCGAGCAGGGTGATCTTCCACTGGATGGAAAGGCGACTGAACGGCATGGTCTTTTCCTTCTTCTCGTCAGACTACAAGGCGGCTATCGGCCAGTTGGCCACTTACTTGATCAGGCCGGTCCTGGCGATGGGGCTTCCAACTCGAAACGACTGCTGCGGGCGCAGCATGCAAGGATTATGCACGCATCGTTCAGCATTCTGAACATGTATCCGTTTTGACAGTATCGTTCGCTTTCGGCAGAGTACGCCGCTTTTTTTGCCGCTCTCCTTGAACAGGGCGGCCTTCGGGAGAGTGGAATGAATGCGGTGATCGTGGCAGTCGGCGTGATGCTGGTGCTGAGCCTGCTGCGCGTGCACGTGGTGCTGGCGCTGATCCTGGGTGCGCTGGTGGGCGGCCTGCTGGGTGGGCTTGGCGTGGATGGCACGCTGGAGGCCTTCAACAAGGGGCTGGGCGGTGGTGCGACTGTTGCGCTGTCCTACGCGATGCTGGGGGCCTTTGCCGTGGCAATTTCCCGCTCCGGGCTAGCCCATGCGCTGGCCGACCGGGTGCTGGCGCTGGTGGGGCGCCAGGATGGCAACGGCGGCGGTGCCCTGAAATGGGGACTAGTGGCGCTGTTGCTGGGCGTTGCGATCGCTTCGCAGAACATCCTGCCGATCCACATCGCCTTCATCCCGCTGCTGGTGCCGCCGCTGCTGTACGTGCTGACCCGCCTGCAGATCGACCGCCGGCTGGTGGCCTGCGTGATCACCTTCGGCCTGATCACGCCGTACATGTTCCTGCCGGTGGGCTTCGGCAACATCTTCCTCAACGAGATCCTGCTGGCCAACGTGGCCCGCAGCGGGGCGGACATCAGTGGCGTCAGCGTCACCCAGGCGATGGCCATCCCGGCGCTGGGCATGGTTGCGGGCCTGCTGATCGCGGTGCTGTTCAGCTACCGGCGCAAGCGCGTCTACGACCTGGAACGCATCGCCGCTGCCGAGCAGGTGGAGGTGGCCTACGACCACCGCAGCCTGCTGGCGGCCGGGGCGGCCATTGTCGCCGCCTTCGTGGTGCAGCTGTGGCTGGACTCGATGATCGTCGGCGCACTGGTGGGCTTCCTGCTGTTCTCCGCCAGCGGCGTGGTGCGCTGGCGCCAGGTGGACGACCTGTTCACCGAGGGCATGAAGATGATGGCGATGATCGGCTTCATCATGATCGCCGCCGCCGGCTTCGCCGAGGTGATGCGCGCCACTGGCCAGGTGGCCACCCTGGTGGAGGCCTCCGCCGGGCTGATCGGCAACAGCAAGGCGCTTGGCGCGCTGCTGATGCTGCTGGTGGGGCTGCTGGTGACCATGGGCATCGGCTCGTCGTTCTCGACGGTGCCGATCATCGCGGCGATCTTCGTGCCGCTGTGTCTGCAGCTGGGCTTCAGCCCGCTGGCCATCGTCTCCATCGTCGGCACCGCCGGCGCACTGGGAGACGCCGGTTCGCCGGCCTCCGACTCGACGCTGGGCCCTACCTCCGGCCTGAACGTGGACGGCCAGCACAACCACATCTGGGACACCGTGGTGCCCACCTTTCTGCATTACAACCTGCCCCTGCTGGCCTTCGGCTGGCTGGCGGCCATGGTGTTGTGACGGAGCGCTCGTTCCGCCGCGTTTTCCCCACGATTCGCTATAGCTAATGAAGGGACAGCCGATACCTCGGCTGTCCCCCTTTCGTTTTCCCGGTCTGCCGCCCTGAGGAATGGATACATGCGCCTGACACTCAAAACCAAGGTCCTGCTGCTGGCGCTCGCGCCGGTGATACTGTTCGCCGTCGTGCTCAGCGGCGCAGCAGCCAAGGTCCTGCTGAGCCTCGCCGAGGGTGAGGTGAAGGAAACCCGCGAGCGTCTGATCGATGAGAACCGCCGTGAACTGCAGCATTACATGCAGATCGCCCTGGGCTCCGTGCAGATGCTGTATGACGCGTCGGCCGCCAATGACATGGCGAGCCGCGAAAAAGCCATCGAGATCCTGAAGAAGATCAAGTACGGCAAGGACAGCTACTTCTTCGCCTACGACTCCCAGGTGATCCGCCTGTTCCGTGGCGACAGCCCAGTGGACGTGGGCAAGAGCTTCTCCGGCCGCAAGGACGTCAACGGTGTGGCCGTGAACGACGAACTGGTCCGGGTCGCCAAGGATGACAGCCGCTACGTCTTCTACAGCTCGCCCTTGCCGGGCAACGAGAGCGTGCAGGTGCCCAAGCTCGCCTACAGCTATTACCTGCCCAAGTGGGACATGGCCCTGGGCACGGCGGTGAACCTGGACGGCGTCGAGGCCCAGGTGGCCGAGGTGCAGGAGGCGATCGACGCGCGCATCAGCACCATCCTCACCAGCATCGTGGTGATTGCGGCGATTTTGCTGGTGGTGTTCGGCATCGTCGGCACGACCCTGGCCAACGCCTTCCTGCGTCCGTTGCAGCAGATCAAGGCCAACCTTGACGACATCGCCGCCGGTGACGGTGACCTGACCCACCGCCTGCCGATCAACAGCCAGGACGAGCTGGGCGAACTGGCTGGCTCCTTCAACCGCTTCGTCGAGAAGATCCACGGCCTGGTGCGCCAGATCGTCGAGATGACCGTGCAGCTCACCGGCCTGGTGGACCAGGTGTCCGCCCAGGCCCACCGCTCCGAGCAGGCCATGGAGCGCCAGCGCCACGAGACCGACCAGGTGGCTACGGCCATCAACGAGATGAGCGCCGCCGCCCATGAGGTGGCCCAGAGCGCCCAGGGGGCTGCCGAGGCCGCACAGAAGACCGACCAGGAAGGCCAGGCCGCCAAGCGCGTGGTGGACGGCAGCATCACCCGTATCCACTCGCTGGTGGGCGACATCCGCGAGAGCGGCGTGTCCCTGGACAGCCTGCAGCAGGACGTGCAGTCCATCGTCAGTGTGCTGGGGGTGATCCGCTCCATTGCCGAGCAGACCAACCTGCTGGCCCTCAACGCCGCCATCGAGGCGGCCCGCGCGGGTGAGGCCGGTCGCGGCTTCGCCGTGGTGGCCGACGAGGTGCGTGCCCTGGCCAGCCGCACCCAGCAGAGCACCCAGGAAATCCAGGGCATGATCGACCGCCTGCAACAGGGCACCCAGGAAGCGGTGACCGCCATGCGCCGCTCCAGCGATGCCGGCGAGGTCACCAGCGAGCAGGCCAACCAGGCCGGCGCCTCGCTGGACGCCATCGCCGGGCTGATCGGTACCATCAACGCCATGAACGCGCAGATCGCCAGCGCTGCCGAGGAGCAGACGGCGGTGGCCGAGGAGATCAACCGCAGCGTGCACCAGATCGCCGTGGCCGTGGACAGCGTCGCCGACGACACCCGCCAGGGTGCCGAGACCGCCCGCTCCCTGGCCGCCCTGGGCGAACGCCTGGGTGCGCTGGTGCGTCAGTTCCGCATCTGATCGCCGGCTTGTTCGGCTCGGGGCGCGAGGCCATTCGCGTTCCGGGCTGAAGCCCAGGCCAAGGCGACTCCACCCCTGGCGCTTCCGGGCGCCGCACCTGCAAAGTCTTCGCACTTTGTGCGGGCACTGGCGGACTAAACCGGTAACCCCACTGGATACCGCCCGCCCATGTCCGCCTCCCGCTATCCCCTCGAACTTCGCTCGCTGATCCTGCTGCTGGTACTGGTTTCCCTGGCCTTCATCTGGATCCTGCTGCCGTTCTATGGCGCCGCCTTCTGGGCGGTGGTGCTGGCGGTGGTGTTCGCACCACTGCAACGCCGCCTGGCCCTGCGCCTGGGTGGGCGCGGCAACCTGTCGGCGCTGCTGACCCTGGGGGTATGCCTGCTGGTGGCGATCATCCCGGTGTGCCTGATCGGCCTGCTGCTGGTGCAGCAGGGGGCCGATCTGTACAGCCGGCTGGAGTCCGGCGAGCTGGACCTGGGCATGTACCTGGAACGCTTCATCGACCTGCTCCCGCAGGCGCTACAGCATCAGCTGGGGCGCTTCGGCCTGGACAACCTGAACGGCCTGCGTGACCGCCTGGTGGGCGCCGCCACCCAGGGCAGCCAGTTCCTTGCGACCCAGGCGTTCTCCATCGGGCAGGACACCTTCCAGGTGGTGATCGGCTTCTTCCTGATGCTCTACCTGCTGTTCTTCTTCCTCCGCGACGGCCCGGAAATCGTGCGGCACATCCGCACGGCGGTGCCCCTGGCGGATCACCACAAGCGTCGCCTGCAGCTGAAGTTCACCCGTGTGGTGCGGGCGACGGTCAAGGGCAACGTGGTGGTGGCGGTGATCCAGGGCGGGTTGGGTGGCGTGGTGTTCTGGCTGCTGGACATCCCCAGTGCATTGCTCTGGGGCGTGCTGATGGCCTTCCTGTCCCTGCTGCCGGCAGTGGGCTCGGGGCTGATCTGGGCGCCGGTGGCGGCCTGGCTGATGCTCAGCGGTGACCTCTGGCAGGGCGTGGTGCTGGTGCTGGTGGGCGTGCTGGTGATCGGCATGGTGGACAACCTGCTGCGGCCGATCCTGGTGGGCAAGGACACGCGCATGCCGGACTACCTGGTGTTGCTCTCCACCCTGGGCGGGATTTCGCTGTTCGGCCTCAATGGCTTCGTCATCGGCCCGCTGGTGGCGGCGCTGTTCATGGCCAGCTGGGGGTTGTTCGTCAGCACCCGTCGGCGGGTCCGCCTGCCTTAAGGCGCTGCCCGCAGGCGGCGGAAGGTGAGGCTGATGCGCGGGCCGGCGGCTTCGGTCCGGGGAATGGCGTGCAGCCAGTGGGCCTGGACGGCCTGGTCCATGTAGAGCAGCGAGCCGGACGGTAGCGTCCAGGCCACTTCGTGCTCGCGGTCGGCCTTGCTGCGGAAGCGGATCTCGCGGGAGTCCCCGAGGGAGAGGATGGCCACCCCGGTGCCGGCTTCCAGCACCTCGCACTCATCGGAATGAAAGCCCATGGATGACTGGCCGTCTTCGTAGAGGTTGAGCAGGCAGTTGTTGGCAGAGAAGCCAATGACCGGTTGCAGGCGCTCGCCAAGCCATTGGGCCCAGGCGGGCAGTGGCGTGGCGGGGTAGTGGATCTGCGAGTAGTTGTAGGCGACCCCGTAGCTGGCAGTGCGCCGCGCGCGCATGCGGGTGTCCCAGGTGACCGTTTCGAGCAGTTGGCGCAAGTGGCTGTCCGGCTCGTCGAGGAAATCGGGGATGAACAGCAGGTCGGGTCTTGGGTGCACGGCTTCGTCCTTGATGGGGTGCGGCGGCGGGGCGCCCGCTGGAGCAGGCTGCCGATGATGCCGGGACTTGCCGGCTGGCGCCATGGTCTTGCTGGTTTCACCTGCCTGGACGCGGAAGGGGAGGGGGCCCCGAAGTGAACGGCCATGAAAAAGCCCGGCATTCGCCGGGCTTTTTCGTTGCTGCCGTGGGGCGCTCAGTGGCCGAGTGCGACCAGGCTGGAGTGCTGGACCAGGTCCAGCAGCGGCTGCGGGTAGACGCCGAGCACGAAGGTGAGCAGGGCGACGATCAGCAGCATGATGCCGCCGGCGCGCTGGGCCCAGTGCAGGTCGGCGTCGTGACGACGCAGGTTCGGCTCCACCAGGAACAGCGTGACCATGACCCGCAGGTAATAGAACACGCCGATGGCGCTGCCCAGGATCATCACGCCCAGCAGCAGCCAGAGGTGGGATTCGACACCGGCGGCGATGACGAAGAACTTGCCGATGAAGCCCGCGGTGAGCGGAATGCCGGCGAGTGACAGCATCATCACGGTGAGTACGGCGGTCAGGTACGGACGGCGCCAGAACAGGCCGCGGTATTCGTACAGGGCGTCGCAGTCACGGCCGTTGTAGGGCGTGGACATCAGGGTCACCACACCGAACGCACCCAGGCTGGTCAGCACGTAGGTGGCCAGGTAGACGCCGATGGCCTCCACGGCCATGCCCTTGGTGGCGATCAGGGCGATCAGCAGGTAGCCGAAGTGGGCGATGGAGGAGTAGCCCAGCAGGCGCTTGATGTTGCTTTGCAGCAGGGCCAGCAGGTTGCCGAACAGGATCGAGGCGACGGCGATGGCGGCCAGCAGGTCGTTCAGCCAGCCACCGGCAGTGGCCGGGGAGATCTGGTACAGGCGAACCAGCACGGCGAACACGGCGACCTTGCTGGCGGTGGCCAGGAAGGCCGACACCGGGGCCGGGGAGCCTTCGTAGACGTCCGGCGTCCAGAGGTGGAAGGGCACCAGGGACAGCTTGAACGCCAGGCCGACCAGCATCATGCCGATGCCCAGTTGCACCAGGCCACCGGGCACGCCCTGGCCGGAGAACTTGGCGCCGATGCCGGCGAAGCTCAGGGTGCCGGCGTCGGCGTAGAGCAGGGCCATGCCGAACAGCAGGAAGGCGGAACCGGCGGCCGAAAGCACCATGTACTTGATGCCGGCTTCCAGCGAACGCTTGTTGAAGAAGGCGTACGCCACCATGCCGTAGACCGGCACCGACAGCAGTTCCAGCCCGATGAACAGGCCGGCCATGTGCTGCGCGGTGACCAGCACCAGGCCACCGCAGGCGGACAGGAGGATCAGCAGGTACATCTCCTCGCGGTTGCCCGGGTAGCCCTGGCCAGTGTTGCCGCCCAGGTAGGCGTGGATCAGGGTGACGCACGCCAGGGTGGAGGCCAGTACCAGCGCCATGTAGTAGCAGCCGAAGGTGTCGACCTTCAGCAGCGGGGTCACCTCGATGGGGGTGACGCCCAGCGCCGGGATGATGGCCAGCAGGGCGGCGTTGAGGCCGACCACCGACAGGCCGAAGGTGAGGGTGTGGTTACGCTTCCAGGCCACGGCCAGCATCACTGCGACGACAGTGGCGCAGGCAACCAGCAGCGGCAGCAGGGCGATCAGGTGTTGAGTCGTGAATTCCACAGCGTGATGTTCCATGACAGCTACCGGGCCGAGGCGAGTTGGGTGAAGGCTGCATCCAGCCACTGATGCACGCCGTGCATGCTGGCAGCGGAGGTGTCCAGCACCGGTTGCGGGTAGACGCCCAGGAGGATCAGCAGCACGGCGAGGCCGAGCACCATGATCAGTTCGCGGGGCTTGAGGCCCTGCAGTGGCGCGTCGGACTTGGCGGCACCGAAGTGGGCGCGGTGGATCATGATCAGCGAATAGACCGAGCCGAACACCAGGCCGGTGGCGGCGATGATGGTCACCCACATGGCCTTCTCGAAGGAGCCCAGGAGGATCAGGAACTCACCCACGAAGTTGCCGGTGCCGGGCAGGCCGAGGGCTGCGGCAGCGAAGAACAGGCTGATGGCTGGCAGGTAGGGCATGCGGCTCCAGATGCCACCCATCTGGCGCATGTCGCGGGTGTGCAGGCGCTCGTACAGCTGGCCACAGAGGATGAACAGCGCGGCGGCGGACAGGCCGTGGGCCATCATCTGCACCACTGCACCCTGCAGCGCGATCTGGCTGCCGGAGTAGATGGCGATCAGCACGAAGCCCATGTGCGAGACGCTGGAGAAGGCCACCAGGCGCTTGATGTCGGTCTGCGCGAAGGAGAGCAGGGCACCGTAGACGATGGCGAACACGCCAAGCCAGTGGGCGATGGGCGCGAACTCGGCCGAGGCGTTGGGGAACAGCGGCAGGGCGAAGCGCATCAGGCCGTAGGCAGCGGTCTTCAGCAGGATGCCGGCCAGGTCCACGGAGCCTGCGGTGGGCGCCTGGGCGTGGGCGTCCGGCAGCCAGGAGTGGAACGGCACCACCGGGAACTTCACCGCGAAGGCGATGAAGAAGCCCAGCATCAGCAGGTACTCGGCAGTGGGCGTGAGCGGCGTCTTCAGCAGGTCGGCGTAGTTGAAGGTCAGCACGCCAGTGGCGTTGTAGTGCACCAGCACCAGGCCGAGGATCGCCACCAGCATCACCAGGCCGCTGGCCTGGGTGAAGATGAAGAACTTGGTGGCGGCGTAGATGCGGGTCTTGCCCTTGCTGCCGCTGTGACCCCAGAGCGCGATGAGGAAGTACATCGGCACCAGCATCATTTCCCAGAAGAAGAAGAACAGGAACAGGTCGACGGCCAGGAACACGCCGACCACGCCGCCGAGGATCCACATCAGGTTGAGGTGGAAGAAGCCGACGCGGTTCTGGATCTCGTTCCAGGAGCACAGCACGGACAACACGCCGAGCAGGCCGGTGAGGGTCACCATCAGCACCGACAGGCCATCCATCGCGAGGTGGATGGTGATGCCGAAGCGCTCGATCCAGTTGACCTTGAATTCGTGCGCCCAGACCGGATCGGCACCCGGGGCAGGGGCCAGGGTGAAGTCGCCGGTGGCCCACAGCCAGAGGCCGAGGCCGAACAGCAGCGACATGGTCAGCAGCGCAATCCAGCGAGGCAGGGTGGTGCCGAAGCGCTCACCTTGCCAGCACAGCAGGCCGCCGATGAAGGGAATCAGGATTAGCCAGGGCAGAATCATGACGGGCTCAATTCCTTAAGAAGATTCAGGTCAGCAGCACGGCGCCGAGCACCAGCACGGCACCACCCACCAGGGAGACCGCGTACCAGCGCAGCTGGCCGGTCTGGCTGCTGCTCAGCATGCCGTTGCCGCCACGAACGAGGCGCGGGATCAGGCCGATGCCGGAGTCGATCGGGTCGTTGCCCAGCAGGCGGGTGGCCAGCAGGTAGGGCTTGACGAACAGCTTGTCGTAGAGCCAGTCGAAGCCCCAGGCGGCGTACCACCAGGCCCCGAGGAAGCGGCCCGGTGCGCTCTGGGCGACGGCGCTGACGAAGCGACGCTTGCCGAGGAAGAGCAGGGCGGCCAGCAGGATGCCCGCCAGGGCGATGGCGCCCGAGGCGATTTCCAGGCTGTGCTTGGCTTCGCCACCGGCATGGCCGACGCTCTGAGGCAGCACGCCGGCCAGCGGCGGGGTGATCAGCGCACCGATGAAGGTGGACAGCACGATCAGCACCGACAGCGGCAGCCAATGGGCCACACCGTGGCCGGCATGGGCCTCGGTCTTCGCTTCGCCGTGGAAGGCGATGAAGATCAGGCGGAAGGTGTAGATCGAGGTCAGGAAGGCACCGGCCAGGCCTGCGTAGAGCAGCCACTGGTGACCGCTGGCGAAGGCTTCCCAGAGGATCTCGTCCTTGGAGTAGAAGCCCGCGGTGACCAGGGGCAGTGCCGCCAGGGCCGCGCCGCCGACGATGAAGCTGGCGTAGGCGAGGGGGAGCTTCTTCCACAGGCCGCCCATCTTGAAGATGTTCTGCTCGTGGTGGCAGGCGTTGATCACCGCACCGGAGGCGAGGAACAGCAGGGCCTTGAAGAAGGCGTGGGTCATCAGGTGGAAGATCGCCGCGTCCCATGCCCCCACGCCCAGGGCGAGGAACATGTAGCCGATCTGGCTCATGGTGGAGTAGGCGAGGATGCGCTTGATGTCGGTCTGCACCAGCGCGGCGAAGCCGGCCAGCACCAGGGTGACGCCACCGACGATGCCCACCAGCTCGAGGATCTCGGGGGTGAGCAGGAACAGGCCGTGGGTCCGGGCGATCAGGTAGACGCCCGCGGTGACCATGGTGGCCGCGTGGATCAGTGCGGAAACCGGGGTCGGGCCGGCCATGGCGTCGGCCAGCCAGGTCTGCAGCGGCAGCTGGGCGGATTTGCCCACGGCGCCGCCCAGCAGCATCAGGGTGGCGAACCAAAGCCAGCTGTCACCGGCCACGTACTTCTCGGGTGCCAGCTTCATCAGCTCCTGGATGTTCAGGGTGCCGAGGTGCATGAACAGGATGAACAGGCCGATGGCCATGAACACGTCGCCGATGCGGGTGACGATGAAGGCCTTGAGCGCGGCGTTACCGTTGTTCGGGTTGCTGTAGTAGAAGCCGATCAGCAGGTAGGAGCAGAGGCCCACGCCTTCCCAGCCGAAGTACAGGAACAGCAGGTTATCGCCCAGCACCAGGAACAGCATGCTGGTGATGAACAGGTTGGTGTACGAGAAGAAGCGCGAGTAGCCCTCTTCACCGCGCATGTACCAGGAGGCGAACAGGTGGATCAGGAAGCCGACGCCGGTGACCACGCCGAGCATGGTGACCGAGAGGCCGTCCAGGTAGAGCGTGAAGCTGGGCGCGAAGCCGTTCACGCTCATCCACTGCCAGAGCACCTGGGTGTAGACACCGCCTGCCGGCGGCGACACGTGGAACTGCCAGATGACCCAGGCCGCCGTGAGGGCAGAGAGGCCGACGGAGCCGACGCCGATCACGGCGGAGGCGTTTTCGGAGAGACGCCCGCGGGAGAACGACAGGACGAACCAGCCGAGCAGCGGGAACAGGAAGGTCAGGAATAGAAGGTTCATCCGCGCATCTCGCTGGCAGCGTCGATATCGAGGGTGTGGAAGCGGCGATACAGCTGCAGCAGAATCGCCAGGCCGATGCTGGCCTCGGCGGCTGCGAGGGTGATCACCAGAATGAACATGATCTGGCCGTCGGCCTGGGCCCAGCGGGCACCGGCGACCACGAAGGCCAGGGCGGCCGAGTTCATCATGACTTCCAGGCTCATCAGGACGAAGAGGATGTTACGGCGCACCATCAGGCCGGCGAGCCCGAGGGCGAAGAGGATGCCGGCGACGGCGAGCCCGTGTTCCAGTGGGATTGCACTCATGGCATTACTCCTTCGCTTCGTGGCGGCCGAGGTGGTAGGCCGCGACCAGTGCCGCCAGCAGCAGCATGGAGGCGAGCTCCACGGCCAGCAGGTAGGGGCCGAACAGGCTGATGCCGACGGCCTTCGCGTCCACGGTGGTGTGGCCGATGGCTGCGCCGCTCTGCTGGCTGAACAGCACGTACAGCAGCTCGGCCAGCAGGGCGAAGGAGAGGGCGGCAGGGCTGACCCAGATCCCGGGCGTGAGCCACTTGCGCTCCTGCTCCACCACGGCCGGGCCGAGGTTGAGCATCATCACCACGAAGACGAACAGCACCATGATGGCGCCCGCGTAGACGATGATCTCCAGGGCGCCGGCGAAGGGCGCACCCAGGGCGAAGAAGCACATCGACACCGACAGCAGCGAGACGATGAGGTAGAGCAGGGCATGCACCGGATTGGTGTTGGTGATCACCCGCAGGGTAGACACCACGGCGACGCCGGCAGCGAAATAGAAAGCGAATTCCACGCAACGTCTCCTTAGGGCAGCAGGCTCTTCACGTTGATCGGTTCGGCCTCGTTCTGCGCGGCACCTTTCGGTTTGCCGGCAATGGCCATGCCTGCCACGCGATAGAAGTTGTAGTCCGGATTCTTGCCGGGGCCGGAGATCAGCAGGTCTTCCTTCTCGTAGACCAGGTCCTGGCGCTTGTACTCGCCCATTTCGAAATCCGGCGTCAGCTGGATCGCGGTGGTGGGGCAGGCTTCTTCGCACAGGCCGCAGAAGATGCAGCGGGAGAAGTTGATGCGGAAGAACTCGGGGTACCAGCGGCCGTCTTCGGTCTCGGCCTTCTGCAGCGAGATGCAGCCGACCGGGCAGGCCACGGCGCACAGGTTGCAGGCCACGCAGCGCTCTTCGCCGTCGGGGTCGCGGGTCAGCACGATGCGGCCACGGTAGCGCGGCGGCAGGTACACGGGCTCTTCGGGGTATTGCAGGGTG
Organism: Pseudomonas sp. SLBN-26; assembly: GCF_006715895.1. Lineage (NCBI taxonomy): Bacteria > Pseudomonadati > Pseudomonadota > Gammaproteobacteria > Pseudomonadales > Pseudomonadaceae > Pseudomonas > Pseudomonas sp. SLBN-26. The sequence goes on along the minus strand of NZ_VFOB01000001.1, from coordinate 1,936,456 downwards.
TCACGCTTGCGGAAGCCGTGGGAGAACACCATCACCAGGCTGCGAAGCTGGGTGAAGGTGCCGGCTACCACGTCATAGATGTACTTGATCATGGGCTTCTCCTTACTGGGCCGCGAGCACGACGGCGCCGGTCACCAGCAGGTTGATCAGGGTCAGCGGGAGGCAGAACTTCCAGCTGAAGGCCATCACCTGGTCATAGCGCGGACGCGGGATCGACGCGCGGAGCAGGATGAACAGCATGATGAAGAAGGCGGTCTTCAGGGCGAACCAGATGAACGGGATCTGCGGCAGGATGCCGAACGGACCGTGCCAGCCGCCGAAGAACAGGGTCACCAGCAGCGCGGACACCAGCACGATGCCGATGTACTCGCCGACGAAGAACATGCCCCATTTCATGCCGGCATACTCAATGTGGTAGCCGTCGGCCAGTTCCTGCTCCGCTTCCGGCTGGTCGAAGGGGTGACGGTGGGTCACGGCGACGCCGGCGATGAAGAAGGTACAGAAGCCGAAGAACTGCGGAATGATGAACCACAGGTGCTGGGCCTGGTATTCGACGATGTCGCGCAGGTTGAACGAGCCGACCTGGGCGACGATGCCCATCAGCGACAGCGCCAGGAACACCTCGTAGGAGACGGTCTGGGCCGAGGCGCGCAGGCTGCCGAGCAGGGCGAACTTGTTGTTGCTCGACCAGCCGGCGAAGAGCACCGCGTAGACGGTGATCCCAGCCATGGCGAAGAAGAACAGGATGCCGATGTTCAGGTCGGCGACGCCCCAGGTGGGAGTGATCGGCACCACGGCGAAGGCGATGAGCAGGGCGCTCATAGCGATCACCGGAGCGAGGGTGAAGATCATCTTGTCGGCGAACGGCGGGGTCCAGTCTTCCTTGAAGAACATCTTCAGCATGTCGGCGGCGATCTGGAACATGCCGAACGGGCCGACGCGGTTGGGACCGTAGCGGTCCTGCCACCAGCCCAGCAGGCGCCGCTCGATGAAGCTGAGCAGGGCGCCGCAGATGACCACGGCAAGCAGGATCACCACGGCCTTGACCACCGCGATGACGATGTCGATCAGCTCGGGAGTGAGCCAGCTCATTGCGCGGCCTCCTGCAGCAGGGTGACGGTGGCACCAGCCAGCGCGGCCGGCATGCCCGGCAGGCCGGCGGGCAGGCCCACCAGACCGACGGCCAGCTCTTCGCGTACTTGCAGCGGCAGGCGCAGGGCCTGGCCGTTGACCCGTACGGTCAGTTGCGCACCATCGTTCACGCCGAGGCGGTCCGCCTCATCCTTGGCCAGGGCCACGTAGGCCTCGGGAATGCGTGCCTGGATCGGCGCGGCGCGGGAGGAGTTCTCCTCGCTGCCGAACAGGTGGTGCAGCGGGACGACCTGCCAGGTGCCCTGCGCCGGGTTGAACGGCGCGGTGACGGCGAACCAGGGCAGGGCATTGCCCTTGGCTTCGATCAGGCGTACGCCCGGATCGCCGGCACGCAGGTGGCCGCCCACTTCGTCCTGGAACTTGTTCCAGGCCTGGGGCGAGTTCCAGCCCGGGGACCAGGCGAACGGGATCTGCTGACGGGGCTCGGCGCTGCCGGCGTAGCCTTCCATGGAGAAGGCGAACGGGGAGTCCTGGTCCTGGGGTTGGCGGGGCTCGTGCACGCTGATGTTGGCGCGCATGGCGGTACGACCGCTGTAACGGTGCGGTTCACGTGCGAGCTTGAGGCCCTTGATGCGGAACGAGGCGCTCGGGGCGGCATCGCGGATGCCGGCGAGCAGCGGGGAGGTCTCGGCGCAGGCGCTGGTGACCTGGTCCAGCTGGGTCCAGTCGACCGGCTTGCCTTGCAGGGTGCTGTGCAGGGCGTGCAGCCAGCGCCAGCCCTCGCGAACGAGGATGTTGGCGTCGTAGTAGCTCGGCTCGAACACCTGGAAGAAGCGCTGGGCACGACCTTCCTGGCTGACCAGCGTGCCGTCGCCTTCGGCAAAGGAGGCGGCCGGCAGCACGAGGTGGGCGCGCTCGGTGGTGGCGGTCTGCTGGTGATCGGCGACGATCACGGCCTTGGCCGCGGCCAGGGCAGCATTCACCTTGGCGGTGTCGGCACGGCGGTAGAGGTCGTTCTCGAGGATGACGACCGCGTCGGCCTGGCCGGAGGTGAGGGCTTCCAGGGCGGCGTCCACGGATTTCCCACCGAGCTCTTCACCCAGGAGCAGGGCCAGGCCCATGCTGTTGGCTTCCGGTACCACCAGGCTGATGGAGCCATTCTTCTCGCGGTTCTTAAGGGCGCTGGCGATGTTCGCGGCGGCTTCGATGAGGGCTTTTTCGCCCAGGGAAGCACCGGAGACGATCAGCGGGCGCTTGGCGGCCAGCAGGGCATCGGCAATGCGCTGGACCAGCTCGCGGGCCTCGGCCTCCAGCCCGTCCACGGCGGGTGCGCTCGGGTCGATGGCGTGGGCCACGGCGAAGCCGATACGGGCCAGGTCAGCCGGGGCAGCATGCACGCTTTCGGTGGCGACGTCGTCGAGGCGGGTCTCGGTGACGCTGGCGATGAACAGCGGGTTGAGGGCGTGCTGGGCGACGTTTTGCACGGCCGCCATGTGCCAGTCCTGAATCTTCATCGAGGCGGCGATTTCGGTGGCCTTGCCCTTCACTGCCTGGCGCAGGGCCAGTGCCACGCGTGCAGCGGTCTGGGTGAGGTCTTCACCGAGGACGAAGACGGCGTCGTGGTCTTCGATCTCGCGCAGGGTCGGCACCGGCAGCGGGCCGTTCTGCAGCACGTCGCGGATCAGGCGGATGTTGGCCAGCTCACCGGCGGCGATGCCGGAGTAGTAGTTGGCCTCGCCCACCAGCTCACGCAGGGCGAAGTTGCTTTCCAGGCTGGCACGGGGCGAACCGATGCCGATGACGCGCTTGCCCTTGAGCAGTTCGGCAGCCTTGTCCAGCGCTGCGTCGATGCTCAGCGGAGCACCTGCCAGCAGCGGCTGGCGAGGACGGTCTTCGCGGTTGACGTAGCCGTAGCCGAAGCGGCCGCGGTCGCAGAGGAAGTAGTGGTTCACCGAGCCGTTGAAGCGGTTCTCGATGCGGCGGATCTCGCCGTAGCGCTCACCGGGGCTGATGTTGCAGCCGCTGGAGCAGCCGTGGCAGATGCTCGGGGCGAACTGCATGTCCCACTTGCGGTTGTAGCGCTCGGAGTGGGTCTTGTCGGTGAACACGCCCGTGGGGCAGACCTCGACGAGGTTGCCGGAGAATTCGCTCTCCAGCGTGCCGTTCTCGACGCGGCCGAAGTAGACGTTGTCGTGGGCGCCGTAGACGCCCAGGTCGGTGCCGCCGGCGTAGTCCTTGTAGTAGCGCACGCAGCGGTAGCAGGCGATGCAGCGGTTCATCTCATGGGCGATGAACGGGCCGAGTTCCTGGTTCTGGTGGGTGCGCTTGGTGAAGCGGTAGCGACGGGCGTTGTGGCCGGTCATCACCGTCATGTCCTGCAGGTGGCAGTGACCGCCTTCCTCGCACACGGGGCAGTCGTGCGGGTGGTTGGTCATCAGCCATTCGACGACGCTGGCGCGGAACTGCTTCGCCTCTTCGTCTTCGATGGAGATCCAGGTGTTGTCAGTGGCAGGGGTCATGCAGGACATGACGAGGCGACCGCGTTTGTCGTTCTCGTCGGTGTACTGCTTGACCGCGCACTGGCGGCAGGCGCCGACGCTACCGAGCGCCGGGTGCCAGCAGAAGTAGGGGATGTCGAGTCCGAGTGACAGACAGGCCTGCAGGAGGTTGTCTGCACCATCGACTTCGAGCGTCTTGCCGTCTACGTGGATAGTGGCCATGGTTCAGTCTTCATCTGCCCGTTACCGGGCTTGGCTAATGGAATCTGGTTGCGATCGGGGCCGCTTGTGGCGGCCGCCAACCGTCGGAACTGGCTCTTATGCGCCGACCACTTCGGGTCGGTTCGCCGGTGCGTTGCGGGCAATACCTGCCTCGAACTCCGGACGGAAATACTTCAGTGCGCTACCCAGTGGCTCGACGGCACCCGGTGCGTGGGCGCAGAAGGTCTTGCCTGGGCCGAGGAAGTTCACCAGGCCCTCGAGGGTCTCGAGGTCGCCGGCCTGTCCTTCGCCACGCTCGAGGGCGCGCAGGACCTTGACGCTCCAGGGCAGGCCATCCCGGCAAGGGGTGCACCAGCCGCAGGACTCGCGGGCGAAGAACTCTTCCATGTTGCGCAGCAGCGAGACCATGTTGATGCTGTCGTCCACGGCGAGTGCCAGGCCGGTGCCCATGCGGGTGCCGACCTTGGCGATGCCGGCGGCGTACATGGAGGCATCCAGGTGCTCGGGCAGCAGGAAACCGGTGCCGGCACCGCCGGGCTGCCAGGCTTTCAGCTTGAAGCCGTCGCGCATGCCGCCAGCGTAGTCCTCGAACAGCTCGCGGGCGCTGACGCCGAAGGGCAGCTCCCAGAGGCCGGGGTTCTTCACCTTGCCGGAGAAGCCCATGAGCTTGGTGCCCATGTCTTCGCTGCCCGGACGGGCGAGGGATTTGTACCAGTCCACGCCGTTGGCAACGATCGCCGGGACGTTGCACAGGGTCTCGACGTTGTTGACGCAGGTGGGCTTGCCCCAGACGCCGACGGCGGCGGGGAAGGGCGGCTTGGCACGCGGGTTGGCGCGGCGCCCTTCGAGGGAGTTGATCAGCGCGGTTTCTTCACCGCAGATGTAGCGGCCGGCACCCGTGTGGACGAACAGCTCGAAGTCGAAGCCCGACCCGAGGATGTTCTTACCCAGCAGGCCGGCGGCCTTGGCTTCGTCGATGGCGCGGTTGAGGTTGCGCGCCGCGTCGACGTATTCGCCACGCAGGAAGATGTAGCCACGGTAGGCCTTGAGCGCGCGGGCGCTGATCAGCATGCCTTCCACCAGCAGGTGGGGCAGTTGCTCCATCAGCAGGCGGTCCTTCCAGGTGTTGGGCTCCATTTCATCCGCGTTGCACAGCAGGTAGCGGATGTTCATGGATTCATCGGCGGGCATCAGGCCCCACTTCACGCCGGTGGGGAAGCCTGCGCCGCCACGGCCCTTGAGACCGGAGTCCTTGACCTGCTGGACGATGTCGGCCTGGGCCATCTCGCCCAGTGCCTTGCGCGCGGCGGCATAGCCGTTCTTCTGCTGGTATTCCTCCAGCCAGACGGGCTGGGCGTCGTCACGCAGGCGCCAGGTCAGCGGGTGGGTTTCCGCGCTGCGCTGGATGCGGTTCGACGGACCGATGGAGGTGAGGGTCTTCATTGATAGGCCTCCAGCAGTTGCGAGACGCCGTCGGCGCTGACGTTGCCGTAGGTGTCGTCATCGATCATCAGGGCCGGTGCCTTGTCGCAGTTGCCGAGGCAGCACACCGGCAGCAGGGTGAAGCGGTTGTCGGCGGTGGTCTGGCCAAGGCCGATGCCGAGCTGTTCCTGGATACGGCCCAGCACGGATTCATGGCCACCGATGAAGCAGGTCATGCTGTCGCACACACGGATCACGTGGCGGCCGACCGGCTGGCGGAAGATCTGGCTGTAGAAGGTGGCAACGCCTTCGACGTCGCTGGCAGGGATGCCGAGGATCTCGCCGATGGCGTCGGCAGCGCCGTCCGGCACCCAGCCGCGCTCCTTCTGGACGATCTTGAGGGCTTCGATGGACGCCGCGCGCGGGTCCTCGTAGTGGTGCATCTCGTGCTCGATGGCCGAGCGTTCGGTTTCGCTGAGGACGAAACGGTCGGTCTGGATAATGCTCATGTCAGCGGTCCACGTCAGCCATAACGAAGTCGATACTGCCCAGGTAGGCGATCAGGTCGGCCACCATGCTGCCGCGGATCACCGAGGGGATCTGCTGCAGGTGGGCGAAGCTGGGCGTCCGGATCCGGGTGCGGTAGCTCATGGTGCTGCCATCGCTCGTCAGGTAGTAGCTGTTGATGCCCTTGGTCGCCTCGATCATCTGGAAGGCTTCGTTGGCCGGCATGACCGGACCCCAGGAAACCTGCAGGAAGTGGGTGATCAGGGTTTCGATGTGCTGCAGCGTGCGCTCTTTCGGCGGCGGCGTGGTCAGCGGGTGGTCGGCCTTGTACGGGCCTTCCGGCATGTTCTTCAGGCACTGGTCGATGATGCGGATGCTCTGGCGCATCTCTTCCACGCGGACCATGCAGCGGTCGTAGGCGTCGCCGTTGTGGGCCAGCGGGACTTCGAACTCGAAGTTCTCGTAGCCGGAATAGGGGCGGGCCTTGCGCAGGTCGAAGTCACAGCCGGTGGCACGCAGGCCGGCACCGGTGGTGCCCCATTCCAGGGCTTCCTTAGTGTTGTACTGCGCAACACCGATGGTGCGGCCTTTGAGGATGCTGTTCTGCAGCGCGGCCTTGGTGTACTCGTCCAGGCGCTTGGGCAGCCAGTCGACGAATTCCTTGACCAGCTTGTCCCAGCCGCGCGGCAGGTCATGGGCGACACCGCCGATGCGGTACCAGGCCGGGTGCAGGCGGAAGCCGGTGATGGCTTCGATGACCTTGTAGGCGCGTTGACGGTCGGTGAAGGTGAAGAACACCGGGGTCATGGCTCCCACGTCCTGGATGTAGGTGCCCAGGAACAGCAGGTGGCTGGTGATGCGGAAGAACTCCGCCAGCATGATGCGGATGGTGTCGACTTTCTGCGGTACCTGAATGCCGGCGAGCTTCTCGACGGCCAGTACGTACGGCAGGTTGTTCATCACCCCGCCGAGGTAGTCAATGCGGTCGGTGTAGGGGATGAAGCTGTGCCAGGACTGGCGCTCGGCCATCTTCTCGGCGCCACGGTGGTGGTAGCCGATGTCCGGGACGCAGTCGACGATCTCTTCACCGTCCAGCTGCAGCACGATGCGGAAGGCACCGTGGGCGGAGGGGTGGTTGGGGCCGAGATTGAGGAACATGTAGTCCTCGTTCTCGCCCTGGCGCTTCATGCCCCAGTCCTCGGGGTTGAAGCGGGCGGCTTCTTCCTCGAGCTGCTGCTTGGCCAGCGTGAGGCTGAAGGGGTCGAATTCGGTGGCGCGCGCCGGGTAGTCCTTGCGCAGCGGGTGACCCTGCCAGGTCGGCGGCATCATGATGCGGGTCAGGTGCGGGTGCCCGGTGAAGGTGATGCCGTAGAGGTCCCAGACCTCGCGTTCGTACCAGTTGGCGTTGGGCCAGATCCTGGTGACGCTGGGCAGGTTGAGGTCGCCCTCGGACAAGGCGACCTTGATCATCACGTCACTATTACGTTCCAGCGAGATCAGGTGGTAGAACACCGTGAAGTCGGCGCCCGGCAGGCCGCGGCGCTGGGTGCGCAGACGCTCGTCGACGCCATGCAGGTCGTACAGCATGACGAAGGGGCGGGGGGCGTTGCGCAGGAAGGTCAGTACTTCGACGAGTTTTTCGCGGGGGACCCAGATCACCGGCATGCCGGTGCGGGTTGCCTGGATGGTGAAGCTCTCGGCGCCGAAGCGGGAGTTCAGCTCAACGACGACATCTTGGTCGTCAGCCTTGTAAGGCGGAATAGACAGAACGGTGTCTGCAGTCATGGTCTCGGTCGCTTTCGGTCAACGTACAGAGTGAAACGGGCCTTCTCGTGGAAAGACCCGTATCAGACTTCGTCGGGGCTGCGCAGGTTGGTGACCTGAATACGCTGTTCGCGGCGCTGTTCCTTCTGCGACGGCATTTCGGCACGGTAGATGCCTTGGTCGCCGACGACCCAGGAAAGCGGGCGGCGCTCCTGGCCGATGGATTCCTGCAGCAGCATGAGGCCTTGCAGGAATGCCTCCGGGCGGGGAGGGCAGCCAGGGATGTACACGTCCACGGGGAGGAATTTGTCCACGCCCTGGACCACCGAGTAGATGTCGTACATGCCACCGGAATTGGCGCACGAGCCCATCGAGATCACCCACTTGGGCTCCAGCATCTGCTCGTAGAGGCGCTGGATGATCGGCGCCATCTTAATGAAGCAGGTGCCGGCGATGACCATGAAGTCAGCCTGGCGGGGTGATGCACGAATGACTTCGGCACCGAAGCGGGCGATGTCGTGGGGCGCGGTGAAGGCGGTGGTCATCTCCACGTAGCAGCACGACAGACCGAAGTTGTACGGCCACAGGGAGTTCTTGCGACCCCAGTTGACCGCGTTGCTCAGAACATCCTCGAGCTTGCCCATGAAGATGTTCTTGTGGACCTGATCTTCTAGCAGAGGGTCAGTGACGACCTCCCGCTCGCCGATCGGGTACTGCTCGTTGGGAGCAGTCGGATCGATCCGAGTAAGTTTGTATTGCATTGCCAAAGCCTCATTGTTTTAGCTTCGCCTGCCGATTACGACGACCTTCGGGGGCCCAGTCGAGGGCTCCGATGCGCCAGAGATAGGCAAGACCTGCCAACAGAATTGCTATGAAAATGGTGGCTTCGATGAGCCCGGCCCATCCGCTTTCGCGAACAGATACGGCCCATGCGAAGAGAAAGAGGGCTTCGACGTCGAAGATCACGAAGAGCATCGCGACCAGATAGAACTTGGCGGAGAGGCGGAGGCGGGCGCTGCCGGTGGGGAGCATCCCGGATTCGAATGGGTCGTTCTTGGCGCGGCCGAAGGCGCGGCTACCGAGGAGGGCTGAGACGCCGAGCATGAATGCGATCAGGCCGAAGACGCCCAGCAGGAAAACAGCGAAACCCCAGTTATGGGACAGGATGGCAGTGGCTTCCGACATGCCCGAACTCCTTCTACAAGGAACGGCGTTCACTCGTGTTATTAGGGTTATGCCGGAGCAGAAGCACCCGGCAATCTATTCGAACAATTTTATGCCCGTAAGGGGGAACAAGTAAATTTTTCAGGTCGAAAAATTAACTCCGAGGGCAGTAAAAGGACCTTGTACTGCTATGAAAGCCAGGTGGGTCGCGGGTTTCAGTTTTTTGTTAGGCCTTGGTCGGATTGCGTCGCTATGCCGCAGCGGCAAGTTAGATGGTCCGTAGTTGATATTCATTCTCGTTTGACTGGAGAATATTTAATCACTACCTAATTAATCCTACAGAGGCGACTAAAAGTTACCGGTGCATTAGCGCCAACTACTACAAAGGTAGCGGTTTCTATCCCGAATAATTCTGGCAGCGGCTTATTGAGGCACTCCGGATGCTGTACTAGCGTACCAGCTGCGCTTTTTCAGAGCGTTTCCCCTGTTTCCCGGCGGTACTCAGGGGGTCAATCGGACCCCCATGTCCTCGGCCTTTCCGGGCTTGGTGGTCTCATCAAAACATCAAGAAAAGAGGGAACTGCCCATGAGGCTCGCTACGCGCCTGCGCTGCAGCATCATCTTGTTGTCCTGCCTGTTGCCAACCTTCCAAGCCCACGCCGAACTCGGTGACTACGGTGCCTGGAAGACACTTCTCAACCTGACCTCTCCGCCCAAGGCTGATAACCCCGTGCGGGCCGAGCAGCGCGTTGGCCCCTACCCGATGCTGGCCAACCCGGCCGGTTTCAGGTCCGGCTTCACGCCGACGGCCTACTTCGCCTGGCAGACCGTCCAGCTCGCACCGGAGACCGGAGCGGTATGCGGTGACGGCTCGCCCTACAAGTTCTTCGTCAACCGGATGCCAAACACCAGCAACACCCTGATCTACATGGAAGGCGGCGGCGCCTGCTGGGACTACGCCAGCTGTTCCGGCCAGGCCGGCATCCGCGGCGCGCGCAACCCCAATGGCATTCCGGATGACTACATGAAGCTGGCGAACCCCCAAGCCAGTCTGGTCAGCCCCTTCGTCGTGCGCCTCCATCCTTACTCCCGGGTTAAGACCCAGGGCTGGAACATCGTCTACATCCCCTATTGCACCGGTGACCTGTATGCCGGCGACAAGGTGGCGGTCTATGACGATCCGAGCGGGAAGAAGCCTCCCCTGGTCTGGCACCACAACGGCTTGCGCAACGGTCGGGCAGTACTCGGCTGGCTGAAGGACAACCTGGAGCGCCCCGGCCAGATGCTTTCCACCGGCTGCAGTGCCGGCGGTGCGGGCAGCCTGATCAGTCACTCGGTGCTTCGCCAGGACCTCGCGCCTGATCGCGGCTTCCTGATCGACGACTCCGGGCCGGTTTTCAGCGCTGCCGTGGGCGGCGACAGCCAGACCTACCCCTCGCTGCCACTGCAGAACCTCATCCGCAGCGCCTGGGGGCTTGACCAGGGGCCGCTGCAGTTCCTGCAGTCGCGCCTGCCGGGCGTGAGTCTCTCCAACCTGGGCAGCCTCTACCCGGCCCTGGCAGCCAACTTCCCAGGGGACCGCCTGGGTCATACGCACTTCTGGCAGGACCTGAACTACTCGTCCTATTCCTATGAGCGGTTCTACCCGGAAATCGCCAATGCTCCGGACAAGGCCACCAAGGAGGCGCTGATCAAGGCCAAGTGGCAGGTGGACACCGCGCGCCTGCGCGACACCCTGGCCAACCTGCCGAACTTCGGGGGCTATTTCCCGCAGTACCGGGCCCTTAACGAGAGCCACTGCACCACCATCGTCGACTTCGCCAACGGCGATATCCAGGAGCAGGGTCTGGAACTCAGCCACTTCATCGACAACGTGCTCAATGGCCAAGGTCCGGTGCTGGACGCCTCCGAGCTCAGCGATTCGGCGGACCGAGCCAAGCCCAACAACCTGATCTACGACGCCATCAACAAACTGCTCTGAACCCGCCGGGGCGCCTTGCGCGCCCCGGTCACCTCACCGATAGGCCTGCTCCCGGGCCTCCTGCAGCCGCTGGCGCAGGTACTCGTTGCGAGACAGGCCATCCGGTATCGCCTCCAACGCCATCACTTCCTCGACGATGCGTTTCTCATCCTGCTTGTAGCGCTGGAACTGCGGTGAAGGCTGCTGCGCCAGTGCTTTCTCGCGGGCCTCGCTGGCCTCCTGGTAGCGGCGGAGCAGGGCGTTTGCACGGCTCTTCTGCTCCTCCGGATCGCTCTCGGTCGCCTGGATCAGCGCAATCTGCAGCATCAGCGATTCGCTCGCCGCCAGCTCGCCTCGCGCCTCGCGCTCCTCCAGCCCCTTGCGCAACCGCTCGGCTTCCGCTTCCCGTTCCGCCTCCGGCAACTGGGAGGCCTTGTCGAAGAAGCCCCGGTACTCGCTGTCGAACGCCAAGCGTTTGGAGTAGGCATCCACCAGGGTCGGATCCACGGCTGGCTTGGTCTCTGTCTCTGCTTTCGGTGGTTGCTCGCCAGACTGTTCGGAGCGGGCGGACGCGGGGGCACTGGCGGCTGGTGCCGCTGCAACGGGAGCAACTGCTTCGGTATCCGCTTGCAGGCGCCAATAGAGGGTGGCGCTGGCCGTCGTAATCGCGAGCGCGATGGCGCTCAGCAGCAGTGTCTTGTTGGGCATCGTGCCTCCTGCATGGTGTGAAATGCCGGGAAGCTTAGTCGACGCGATCCTTCCTACGCGGCACCCAGGCCCAGACCATCTGGCAGCGGATCGGCTCGGCACCGCTCTCGTCGGTCACGCGCACCTCCACGGTCACCTCGCCCTTTTCCTCGTCTTCGATCTGGCGCAATTGCTCGGGTGAAAGCCGCGCCTCGGCCCTGAGGCCGCCACTCGCCCGCCGCAGGTAGTCCACGTGCAGGGTGCGGATCAGCGGAATGCGGGTGTCCGGCACGCTCATGCCCACCAGGATGCCCGTCGCCGACTCCGCCAGCAGCGCCATGGCAGCGGCGTGCACCCCGCCGATGTGGTTCTGCACACGCTTGCGGTTGGCCAGGCTCATCACCGCCCGATCACGGCCCAGGTGGTGGACGCGGATGCGCCCGGTGCCGGCGAACTTCACCTGGCTGCCGATCAGCAGGCTCAGCAAGGGTGTGTGCAGTGCAGCAGGGAGGCGGGTGATCAGCCAGGTGGCTTTGGCGAGGCGGTTGGTCGGCATGGCGAGGCTCGTGGTGAGTGAGCCGCCAGTCTCCCAGTGTCAAAAGGGACCGGCCATTGCTGGCCGGTCGGAGTGCCCTGGCAGTTCGGCCAGTGGCGGAGGGGTCAGAGGATGCGCCGACGGTCTTCCCGGGTGATCACCACCGTCGCCGAGCGCGGCCGGCGGCCCGGGCCGTCCGGCCAGGTGCTGGTCAGGTTGGTCGGGGTCGAGCCCTCGCCCGGGTGCTGGATGTTGACGAACAGCGTGCGGAAGTCCGGCGTCGCCGTGATCCCGGTGATCTCCGCGCCCAGCGGTCCCACCAGGAAGCGCTTCATCTCCCCGGTGCGCGGGTCCGCCACCAGCATCTGGTTGTTGCCGAACGGGCCGGATGCCAGCTGGCTGCCGCTCATGTCGGTCTGGATCCACAGGCGGCCGTCCTCGTCGAACCACAACCCGTCCGGGCTGGCGAGGATGGTGCCGGCGTCCAGCGGCTGGCCGTTCGGGCCACGGCTGTCGCTCTGCGGGCCGGCCAGCAGGAACAGGTTCCAGTTGAAACGTGCGCCCGCGTAGTCACGGCTCTGCTCGCGCCAGCGGATGATGTGGCCGTAGGCATTGTTCGGGCGCGGGTTGGGTGCGTCCGGCGTGGTGCGCGCGGTGTTGTTGGTTAGGGTGAAGTACACCTCGCCGTTGTCCGGGTTCACCGCGCCCCATTCCGGACGGTCCATCTTGGTCGCACCCACGGTGTCGGCAGCCAGGCGGGTGTTCACCAGCACATCGCCCTGGTCGGCGAAGGTCACGCCGGCCTTCTGGCAGGCCTGCTGGAAGGCCGGGTCGTTGATGTCCAGGGCCAGCCACTGGCCGCTGCCATCGGCGTTGAAGCGCGCCACGTAGAGCGTGCCGTCGTCCAGCAGGCGATGGTTGCGCTTGCCCGGGCGGAAGGTGTCGCGGCTGACGTACTTGTAGATGTACTCGTTCTGCGAATCGTCGCCGGAGTAGCAGACCACCCGGCGCCCTGGCTTCACCGGCGCGAAGATCAGGCCCTCGTGGGCAAAACGGCCCAAGGCCGTGCGCTTGACCGGCGTGGAAGTGGGGTCGAACGGGTCGATCTCCACGATCCAACCGAACTGGTTCGGCTCGTTGCGGTAGTCGCCCTTGGCATCGGCGGCCTTACGGGTCGCGTCGAAGCGCTCGAACTCATCGCCCGCCAGCGTTTCCCAGCCGAAGCGGCTGGTATTGCGCAGGCCATAGCGCTTCAGTTCGCGGGGCAGGTCGGCGTCGCGGGTGGCGAAGTAGCCGGCCCAGTTCTCCTCGCAGGTCAGGTAGGTACCCCAGGGGGTGAAACCGTTGGAGCAGTTGTTCTGGGTACCGCGCGACTGGGTGCCGTCCGGGCTGTAGCGGGTCTGCATCAGCGCGTGGCCGCGTGCCGGGCCGCTGATGCGCATCGGCGTCGCCGCGGTGATGCGGCGGTTGCGCGGGCTGGGTACTACATTCCACTCGCCGCGCACGTCACGGCGGATCTCCACCACCGACACGCCATGGGCGTTGATCTCCTTGCGGACTTCCTCGGCGCTGGTGCGCTTGCCGTTCACCACGGTCGGGCCGTTCGGGTGCAGCAGCGGCGCGTCGATGTACTCGTGGTTCAGCACCAGCAGGCCGTGGTCCGAGCGCGCGCCGATGCCGTGGCGGGCATCGATGGGGAAGAAGTGCATGCCGTCGTGGTGCATGCCGGTCTGCTCGGCCTGGTCCTGGGCGCTGTTGCTGGCGTCATCGGCGAAGGCCGGGTAGCGGCCGGTGATGGGCGTACCCCACGGAATGAACGCAGTGGCCTTGTAGCCCGGCGGCACCGTCACGGTGTCGGCGCGGCCGGTGGGAATGCCCTCGAAGCCCAGGCGCTTGCGCGGGCGGAAGGGGAAGCCCAGGCCGCGTGCCTCGGCCTCGATCTCGGTGGCCCGGGCCTGGCCGGGCAGGCTCACGCCAAGGAAGGCGAGGGCGCCCAGGGTGGCGCCACCGGCCAGCACCTCACGGCGCTTAAGGCCGGCGATCAGGTCATTGATGTGCAGGTTGTCCGAGCTGTTGCTGGGCAGCTCGTCGCCGTTGCCGAACAGCACGGCGGTGTCGTTGTTTTCGTGGTTCAAGGCATGTCTCCATACGGGCGAATCGACGGAGACCTGACGCTAAAGCCCAAAAGCGACCGGAAAATGACAGCGCCATCCAGCAGCGTGAGCCGGTACGCAGAATCGTCAGCGCGGACCGATGGCGAAGATCAGCGCACCGCCCTGCAACTGGCGGATCACCCGGTCACGGTCGGCGCTGGCCAGCACCAGGCAGCCATTGCTGCGGCCCGCCACACCGTGGGCCTCGATGAAATCGCGCTCCATGTAGTCCCGCGCATGCACCACGATGGCCCGCACCATCGCATTGCGGTTGCTGCGGCTCAGCCCCTCCAGGCGCATGGAGAGGCCGTGGCCCGGGGCCTCGCTCTGGAACACCTCGGCCGTGCGGAACACCCCGAGTGAAGACGCCAGGCTGCCCGGCCGATCGGAAAAACGCTCCGCGTAGCCATCGTGGTCCGCGTCCGAGCCGCGCCCGTGGGCCACGCGAAACCGCCCCAGCAGCGCGTGGCTGCGCCGCTCGAACAGCAGGAAGCGTGGCTCGCTGGAGCGCTGGCCGTAATCCACGACGGCGAAATGCGGGTGGTGATCGCGGCGAAGCCGCTCTAGGATTCCAGGCAGTTCGCGCGCCGGCACCCACTGGCGCAAGTCGTCGGCCAGGGTGGCAACAGGCGAGAGCAACAGCAGTAAGAGGGCGAGGGATCGGCGCATGGGGCGGTCTCGTTGGAGCAGCCGCCACTAAACCCCGGAGTCACGGAGGACGCAAGATGAGGGACAGGTATCGACGCGGCCAGCCAGGGATCGAAGGCCGCATCCAGGCGACCCGCAAGGGGTCGCCGGTGGGGCACGGAGCGTCAGCGCTTGCCCATGGAGCGGCGCGAGCCGCGCGGCGGCATGCCGGGGCGCTGGCCACGGTCGTGGCCTTTCAGGGTCTGGTACCAGGGCAGGTTCTGCTTCGGCTTTTTCTCCGTCGCCTCGGTGCTGGTCTCGGGGGCGGCCGGGGCGTCGGTGTCTTGAAGGGTGTCGTTCATACAAGGTCCATGGCGCCTTGGCGCCGGTCACTGGAAAGTCTGGCCGATCAGGCCGGGCGCCATCATATCGCAAGTCGCTGGAAGCGCCCTCATCCTCGACGGAGGCACCCTGACCTGTATCAAGGTGATTTCCGTGGAGTTATCGGATGATCCCCACCATCACAAGGAAATGGACTGAAAAATGAAGCAGCCAAGCAAACAGGTTCGAGGCTGGATCGTCACCGCGCTCGTGGTCGCCGCGCTCGGCGCCGGCGCCTGGTGGGTGCTGCGCCCGGTCGGCCTGGGAGAGGGCTTCGCCAGCGGCAATGGCCGCATCGAGGCCACCGAAGTGGACGTGGCCACCAAGCTGGCCGGCCGCGTGGCCGAAATCCTCGTGGACGAGGGCGACTTCGTGAAGACCGGCCAGGTGGTCGCGCGCATGGACACCCAGGTGCTCCAGGCCCAGCTCGCCCAGGCCGAAGCCCAGGTGCGCCAGACCGAGAACGCCCGCCTCACCGCCCAGGCCCTGGTGGCCCAGCGGCAGAGCGAGCAGGCCACCGCCGAAGCCGTGGTCGGCCAGCGCGAGGCCGAGCTGACAGCCGCCAGCAAGCGCTTCACCCGCACCGAGGCCCTGGTCAAGCGCAATGCCTTGCCCCAACAGCAACTGGACGATGACCGAGCCGTGATGCAGAGCGCCCAGGCTGCCCTGGCCGCCTCGCGCTCCCAGGTGGTCTCGGCCAACGCCGGCATCGAAGCCGCCCGTTCCCAGGTGATCGAGGCCGAATCCGCCATCGAAGCCGCACGCGCCTCCGTCACCCGCCTGGCGGCCGACATCGAGGACAGCCTGCTCAAGGCCCCGCGCGACGGCCGCGTGCAGTACCGCGTCGCCCAGCCCGGCGAAGTGCTAGGGGCCGGTGGCAAGCTGCTCAACCTGGTGGACCTGGGCGACGTCTACATGACCTTCTTCCTCCCAGCGCCCCAGGCCGGCCGCGTCACCCTCGGCTCCGAAGCGCGACTGGTGATCGACGCCGTGCCGCAGTACGTCATCCCCGCCAAGGTCTCCTATGTCGCCAGCGTCGCCCAGTTCACCCCCAAGACCGTGGAAACCGCCAGCGAGCGCGAAAAACTGGTGTTCCGCGTCAAGGCCCGCATCGACCCGGCGCTGCTCAAGCAGCACATCACTGCCGTGAAGACCGGCGTACCCGGCATGGCCTACCTCAAGCTGGATGAAGCGGCCACCTGGCCCGAGCACCTCGAAATCAAGGTGCCCTGATGGAGGCCGTCAGCCACGTAGCGCAGCTGAGCGGGGTCTCGCTGCGCTACGGCGACACCTTCGCTCTGCACGATGTCGACCTGGCCATCCCCGCCAACTGCATGATCGGGCTCATCGGCCCCGACGGCGTCGGCAAGTCCAGCCTCCTGGCGCTGCTCTCCGGCGCCCGGCGCATGCAGGACGGCAGCATCCGCGTGCTCGACGGCGACATGCGCTCGGCCCGTCACCGCCGTGCCATCTGCCAGCGGGTCGCCTACATGCCCCAGGGGCTGGGCAAGAACCTCTACCCGACGCTCACCGTGTTCGAGAACGTCGACTTCTTCGGACGCCTGTTCGGCCATGACCGCGCCGAACGCGAACGGCGCATCGACGACCTGCTGCGCAGCACCGGCCTCGACCCCTTCCGCGAACGGCCTGCCGGCAAGCTCTCCGGCGGCATGAAGCAGAAGCTCGGCCTGTGCTGCGCGCTGATCCACGACCCCGACCTGCTGATCCTCGACGAGCCCACCACCGGGGTCGACCCGCTGTCGCGCAACCAGTTCTGGGAACTGATCGGGCGCATCCGCCAGGGCCGCGAAGGCATGAGCGTGCTGGTGGCCACCGCCTACATGGAAGAGGCAGACCGCTTCGACAGCCTGGTGGCCATGGACGCCGGCCGGGTACTCGCCACCGGCACCCCGGCCGAGATCCGCCAGCGCACCGGCTGCGACACCCTCGAAGAAGCCTTCATCGCCCTGCTGCCCGAAGAGAAGCGCAGCGGCCACCACCGCCTGAGCATCCCGCCCCGCGAGCGCGGCAACGGCGAGATCGCCATCGAAGCCGAAGGGCTCACCTGCCGCTTCGGTGATTTCGTCGCCGTGGACCGCGTGAGCTTCCGCATCGAGCGCGGCGAGATCTTCGGCTTCCTCGGCTCCAACGGCTGCGGCAAGTCCACCACCATGAAGATGCTCACCGGCCTGCTGCCGGCCAGCGAAGGGCGCTGCGCTCTGTTCGGGCAGGACGTCGACGCCAGCGACCAGGCCACCCGCCGGCGGGTCGGCTACATGTCCCAGGCCTTCTCCCTCTACGGCGAACTGACGGTGCGGCAGAACCTCGAACTGCACGCCCGGCTGTTCCACCTCCCGCCCGAGCGCATCGGCCCGCGGGTGGACGAAATGCTCCAGCGCTTCGACCTCGACGGCGTGCAGGACGAACTGCCCGAAGGCCTGCCACTGGGCATCCGCCAGCGCCTGTCGCTGGCCGTGGCGGTGATCCACGGTCCCGAGCTGCTGATCCTCGACGAACCCACCTCCGGCGTGGACCCGGTGGCCCGCGACGGCTTCTGGGAGCTGATGATCGACCTCTCGCGCAACGACGGCGTCACCATCTTCATCTCCACCCACTTCATGAACGAAGCCGAGCGCTGCGATCGCATCTCCCTCATGCACGCCGGGCGCGTGCTGGACAGCGACACCCCCGCCGGCCTCATGGCCAAGCGCAACCTGCCCACCCTCGAAGCCACTTTCATCGCCTACCTCGAAGAGGCCGCCGGCATCAGCGGCCAGCCGCCCCAGGCCGCGCCGGTGCTGGCAAAGGGCGGGGAGGGCGCGAGCAAGGACCGCGGCTTCAGCTTCGCCCGCCTGTTCAGCTACGCCCGGCGCGAAAGCATGGAGCTGCGCCGTGACCCGATCCGCCTGACCCTCGCGCTGCTGGGCACCGTACTGCTGATGTTCATCATCGGCTACGGCATCAGCATGGATGTCGAAGACCTCTCCTATGCCGTGCTCGACCGCGACCAGACCACCACCAGCGAGGCCTATGCCCTCAACCTGGCCGGCTCGCGCTACTTCATCGAGCGCGCACCGATCCACGACTACGCCGAACTGGACCGGCGCATGCGCAGCGGCGAGCTGAGCCTGGCGGTGGAGATCCCGCCGGGCTTCGGCCGCGACCTCAAGCGCGGCGCACGGCCCACCGTCGGCGTGTGGATCGACGGTGCCATGCCCACCCGCGCCAACACTGTCAAGGGCTACGTCCAGGGCCTGCACCTGGAGTACCTCGCCGAACTGGCGCGGCGCTCGCCCTCCGGCGGCTACACCACGGCAGTCACCACCGAAGTGCGCTACCGCTACAACCCCGACGTGGAGAGCCTGGAAGCCATGGTGCCGGCGGTGATCCCGCTGCTGCTGATCATGATCCCGGCCATGCTCACCGCCCTCGGCGTGGTGCGCGAGAAGGAGCTGGGTTCCATCACCAACCTCTACGTCACGCCGGTCACCCGCCTGGAGTTCCTCCTTGGCAAGCAACTGCCCTACGTCGCCATGGGCATGATCAACTTCCTGCTCATGGTGGCCCTGGCCGTGGTGGTGTTCGGGGTTTCCCTCAAGGGCAGCTTCGTCACCCTGGTGCTGGCCGCGCTGTGCTACGTCATCACCGCCACCGGGCTCGGCCTGCTGCTGTCCACCTTCATGCGCAGCCAGATCGCCGCCGTGTTCGGCGTGGCCATCGCCACCATGGTCCCGGCGATCCAGTTCTCCGGGCTGATCCACCCGGTGTCGTCCCTGGAGGGGGCGGCCGCCCTGGTCGGGCAGGCCTACCCGGCCACCCACTTCCTCATCATCAGTCGCGGGGTGTTTTCCAAGGCCCTGGGGTTCAGCGACCTGGCCGGCTACTTCGTGCCCCTGCTGATCACCATCCCCGTGCTGCTCGGCCTCAGCGTCCTGTCGCTGAAGAAGCAGGAGGTCTGACATGGGCAGCCTGAGCAACATCCTTCAACTGGGGCTCAAGGAGTTCCGCAGTCTGCAGCGTGACTACGCCATGCTGGCGCTGATCCTCTGGGCCTTCAGCATGGGCGTCTACAGCTCCGCCACCGGCCTGCCGGAAACCCTCCACCACGCGCCCATCGCCGTGGTCGACGAGGACCGCTCGCAGCTCTCCAACCGCCTGGTCAATGCCTTCCAGCCGCCGTACTTCCGCACGCCCGAGCTGATCGACCAGGCCGGCATGGACCGCGGCATGGACACCGGCCGCTACACCTTCACCCTCGACATCCCGCCGGACTTCCAGCGCGACGTGCTCGCCGGGCGCAACCCGGTGGTGCAGCTCAACGTCGACGCCACGCAGATCGGCCAGGCCTTCAGCGGCGCCGGCTATGTGCAGAACATCATCTCCACCGAGGTCAACGAATTCGTCGCCCGGCACCGGGGCCAGCAGGCCATGCCGGTGGAACTGGAGATGCGCACCCTGTTCAACCCCAACCTCACCCAGGCCTGGTTCGGCGGGGTGATGGAGGTGATCAACCAGATCACCATGCTCTCCATCATCCTCACCGGCGCCGCACTGATCCGCGAGCGCGAACACGGCACCGTCGAGCACCTGCTGGTGATGCCGCTCACCGCCTTCGAGATCATGCTGGCCAAGGTCTGGTCCATGGGGCTGGTGGTGCTGGTAGCCACCGCCCTGAGCCTGGTGTTCGTGGTACGCGGCTGGCTGGCCGTGCCCATCAGCGGCTCGCTGTCGCTGTTCCTGGTAGGGGCCGCGCTGCACCTGTTCGCCACTACTTCCATGGGGATCTTCCTCGGCACCGTTGCCCGCTCCATGCCGCAGCTCGGGTTGCTCACCATCCTGGTGCTGATGCCGCTGCAGATCCTCTCCGGTGCCACCACCCCGCGCGAGAGCATGCCGGAGCTGGTGCAGCACGTGATGCTGATCGCCCCCACCACCCACTTCGTCGCCCTGGCCCAGGGCATCCTCTACCGCGGTGCCGGCCTCGACATCGTCTGGCCGCAGTTCCTCGCCATCCTCGCCATCGGCAGCGCCTTCTTCCTCGCCGCCCTGCGGCGCTTCCGCGCCACCATCACGCAGATGGCCTGATGCGGGCCTGGCGCGGTGACGGGGGCGTCCCCGTCACCGCCGCGTGGCTCAGGCCTCCTCCAGCACCACCACCCGCTGCCCGGCGCGCACCGGGGAGCCGGGTTGCACGCGGACTTCGCGGACCACGCCATCGCGCGGGGCGGTGAGGGGGATCTCCATCTTCATTGACTCCAGGATCACCAGCACGTCGCCGGCCTTCACGCTGGCGCCGGCCTCCACCTGCACCTGCCAGAGGTTGCCGGCGATATGGCTTTCGATGGCGTGCTGGCCGGCGTCCAGCGGGGCGTCCTCGCCCAGCTCCGGCGCCGGGTCCTCGCTGTCGAAATGGGCCTGGCCGGAGGCGAGCCAGCGTTCCCGCTCGGCGTTGAACGCCGCCTGCTGCTGAGCACGGAAGGCAGCGATGCCCTCGGCCTCGGCGGCGAGGAAGGCCTGGTAGTCCGCCAGTCGCAGCTCGCTGTGCTCGATGCGCAGCGGGAAGCGGCCCAGGGGGAAGTCGCGGCGGATGCGCAGCAGCTCCTCGGCACTCACCGGGTAGAAGCGGATCTGGTCGAAGAAGCGCAGCAGCCAGGGCTTGCCGTCGAAGGCGGCCACCTCGCGGTAGCGGTTCCACATCTGCAGGGTGCGGCCGACGAACTGGTAGCCGCCGGGGCCTTCCATGCCGTAGACGCACATGTAGGCGCCGCCGATGCCCACGGAGTTCTCCGCCGTCCAGGTGCGTGCCGGGTTGTACTTGGTGGTCACCAGGCGGTGGCGCGGGTCCAGCGGCGTGGCCACCGGCGCGCCGAGGTAGACGTCGCCCAGGCCCATCACCAGGTAGCGGGCGTCGAACACGGTGCGCTGCACCTCGTCGAGGTTGGGCAGGTCGTTGATGCGGCGGATGAACTCCAGGTTGCTCGGGCACCAGGGCGCGTCCTTGCGCACCGTGGTCATGTACTTCTCGATGGCCAGCTGGCAGGCCGGGTCGTCCCAGGACAGCGGCAGGTGGACGATGCGTGACGGCACGGCGAGGTCGCCGGCGGCGCAGACGCCGTCCCAGAGCCCCGCGACCACTTGCAGCAGGCGTTCCAGGGGCAGGGTCTCCGGCTGGTAGTGCACCTGCAGCGAGCGGATGCCGGGGGTCAGGTCGATGACGCCTTGCAGCGCCTCGGCCTCCAGCGCCTGCATCAGCGCGTGACCCCGGAAGCGCAGCACCAGGTCCAGCTCCGCCGCGCCGATCTCCAGCAGCAGGTGGGTGTCGCCGGAGAGGCGCGCCACCAGGCGTGTGGCGTCCTGGCCGAGGTCGAGGACGATGGGGCTCGAAAGCTCGGCCGTACTTGTAGGCGCGGATTCATCCGCGATTTGGCTGCTACCCGCATCGCGAATGAACTCGCTCCCACGGAGGGTGGTGCATTCGCGGTCACCTGCCTTGGCCAAGGCCCGCGCCGTGGCGATATCCACCGGCTCGAAGCGCACCTTGTCGCCGGCCTTGAGCTGGCCGAGCTGCCAGAGGTCGGCCTCGATCACCGTCACCGGGCAGACGAAGCCGCCCAGGCTGGGGCCGTCCGGGCCGAGGATCACCGGCATGTCGCCGGTGAAGTCAACGGCGCCTATGGCGTAGGGGTTGTCGTGGATGTTGGAGGGGTGCAGGCCGGCCTCGCCGCCGCTCTCGCGCACCCATTCCGGCTTCGGGCCGATCAGGCGCACGCCGGTGCGGCTGGAGTTGAAATGCACTTCCCAGGCGGTGGCGAAGAAGGTCTCGATGGAGGCCGGGGTGAAATACTCCGGTGCGCCGTGGGGGCCGTAGATCACGCGGAGGCGGCGCACCTCGGGCAGCGGTGGGTACAGGGCCTCGGGCAGGCGGGCGCCGGCTGCGCGGTCGGCCAGGGGCGCCAGGTGCAGCACGTCGCCGGCCCGCAGTGCGCGGCCGCCGTGGCCACCGAACTGGCCGAGGGTGAAGGTGCTCTTGCTGCCCAGGTAGTCCGGCACCTGCAGGCCGCCGCGCAGGCACAGGTAGCTGCGCGCGCCGGCCCCGGCAAGGGTGCCGAGGGCGAGGGTGGCGCCGGCGGGCACCAGCAGGGCGGTGTCCAGTGGCTGCGGCTGGCCGTCGAGGCTGAGCGGGATGGGTGCGCCGGTGACGGCCACCACCGCGTCGGTGTTGAAGCGCAGGGTGGGGCCGCTCATGGTGATTTCCAGCGCGGCGGCGCCTGCTTCATTGCCCAGCAGGCGGTTGCCCAGGCGCAGGGCGCGGCTGTCCATGGGGCCGGATGGCGGCACGCCCACGGCCCAGTAGCCGAGGCGGCCGGGGTAGTCCTGCACCGTGGTCTGGGTGCCGGCGCCGAGCACCTCGACGGTGTGGGCGCGGTAGGCGAGGTGTTCCAGGCAGCGGGTCCAGGGCTGGCCGCTGGCGAAAGGCGCGTCGACCAGGATCTGCCGCAGGTAGTCGCGGTTGCTTTCCACGCCGTAGAGCTGCGTGTCGGCCAGGGCGCGGCCGAGGGCGACGCTGGCCTCATCGCGGGTCGGTGCCCAGGTGATCAGCTTGGCGATCATCGGGTCGAAGTAGGGCGGGATCTCGCAGCCCGCTTCCACCCAGGTGTCGATGCGCAGGGCGCGGCTGTCCGCCTCGGGGAAGCGCACGGCGGTGAGCAGCCCGGGGCTGGGCTGGAAATCGCGGCCCGGGTCCTCGGCGTAGAGCCGCGCCTGGATGGCGTGGCCGCTGGGGCGCAGGCCCTTCGCCAGTTCGGCGAGCGGGGGCAGGGTGCCGGCGGCCAGTTCGACCATCCAGCGCACCAGGTCGACGCCCCAGACCTGTTCGGTGACGCCGTGCTCCACCTGCAGACGGGTGTTCACTTCGAGGAAGTAGAAGCGCTCGGCCTCGCTGTCGTAGACGAACTCCACGGTGCCGGCGCTGCGGTAGTTGACCGCCCTGGCCAGCTGGATGGCGGCAGCGCAGAGCGCCTCGGCCATGCCGGCGGGGAGGTTGGGCGCGGGGGTTTCCTCCAGCACCTTCTGGTTGCGCCGCTGCACCGAGCAGTCGCGCACGCCGAGGGCGATCACCTCGCCCTGGCCATCGCCGAACACCTGCACCTCCAGGTGGCGGGCCCGCTGGATGTACTTCTCGATGAATACCCCGGCGTCGCTGAAGTTGTTCTGCCCCAGGCGCTTCACCGCCTCGAAGGCTTCGCTCAACTCGCTGGCCGAACGGCATACGCGCATGCCGATGCCGCCACCGCCGGCGGTGCTTTTCAGCATCACCGGGTAGCCCACCTGCTCGCCGGCCACCAGCGCCGCGTCGAGGCTTTCCAGCAGTTCAGTGCCTTCGAGCATCGGCACCCCCTCGGCCTTGGCCAGGGCACGGGCGGTGTGCTTGAGGCCGAAGACGCGCAACTGCGCGGGCGTCGGCCCGACGAAGGCGATGCCGGCCGCCTCGCAGGCTTCGGCGAAGGCGGCGTTCTCGGAGAGGAAGCCGTAGCCGGGGTGGATCGCCTGGGCGCCGCTCTCACGGGCCACGGCGAGGATCTTGTCCACCACCAGGTAGGTGCTGGCGGCCGGCCCGTCACCCAGGCTGTGGGCCTCGTCGGCCTGCTGGATGTGCAGGCTGGCGATGTCCGCCTCGGCGTACACGGCGACGCCGCGCACGTCGAGCTGGCGCAGGGTGCGGAGGATGCGGCAGGCGATGGCGCCGCGGTTGGCGATCAGGAGTTTTTCAAACATTGCGGAGCCCTCGAAAGGGATGACGGGCCGTCCCGCCTTGTTCGTCTGCACCACGGTCGTCCGTGGCTGGCGAGGCTTCGCGAGCAGAGCTCGCTCCTACGGTCGTGGTCCGGGGTTCTTGCCGAGGCATTGCCCTGAACGGCTCTGGCACAGGAGGAACAGCCAACGCCGCACCCCTTGCAGCTTGCCGCTCACCCCTTGCCGCTGCTTCTTCACTCCCATACCAACACCTGCGCCGGAGTCGGGTTCCAGCCGTTGCAGGGGTTGTTCAGCTGCGGGCAGTTGGAGATGAGGACGATGACGTCCATGTGGGCCAGCAGCTCGACGTACTTGCCGGGGGCGGAGATGCCGTCCTCGAAGGTGAGGCCGCCTTCGGGGGTGACCGGCACGTTCATGAAGAAGTTGATGTTGGCGCTGATGTCGCGCTTGGCCAGGCGGCCGTCGTGCAGGCTGGCGCGCAGGAAGTTGTCGCGGCAGCTGTGCATGTAGCGGGTGCCGAGGGCGTAGCGCACGGTGTTGCTTTCCTGGGCGCAGGCGCCGCCGAGGGTGTCGTGGCGGCCGCAGGTGTCGGCGACGATGCTCAGCATCGGGTTGCCGAGGTTGGACCAGAGCACGCTGCCGGGGCCGAGGTAGACGCGGTTCTGCTTGCGCAGGGTGCGCTGCACGTCATAGCGCTCGCGCGGGTTGCGCGCGCTGTAGAAGAGGGTGTCCACCGCCTGGTTGCCTTCGAGGTCGAGCAGGCGCAGGGTCTGGCCGGCCTTCACTTCGGTCATGAAGGGTTCGCCGGCGGCGATCACGGCGGTGTAGACGGCGGCTTCGTGGTGTTTGTCGCTGGGAGTCGGGTTCATCGGGCGGCCCTCAGATGTACAGGCGTTCGGTGTTGTGGAAACCACGGCCGTTTTCCGGGCGCGAGGTGCGGCAGAGCAGGGTGATGCCGTCGCTCTCGACCTTGTGCCAGGCCAGCTGCACGGGCTTGGGCGCGTAGACGGGGTCGGGGTCCATGGGGTGCTGCAGGGCGGTGAGCACCACCAGGGTGTCCATCGGCGCGTACAGCTCGATGCAGTCGCCGGCCTGGCTGTTGCCGGGCGCGAAGTGGAAGCAGCCGTCGGCGTCCACGGTGACCTTGCTGAACAGGTTCAGGCACATGAGCAGGTCCTGCAGGTTCAGGTCCCACTTGCCCATTTCCACCAGCAGGTTGTCGACGCCGTTGCGGAAGAAGCCGTTGCGCAGTTCCTGGTAGCGGCCCTGGCCGTACTTCTCGCGCACTTCCTCGGCGTTGAGCACGCCGCCGAAGCTGTCGTGCCAGCCGCAGCTGTCGGCGGTGATGGCGGCGAGCACGCGGCCCATGTCCGAGTACAGGCAGTGGCCGGCGGTGAGCTTGGCGGTGTGCTGGCACTTGAGGCTGTCCGGCAGGTTCAGGCGCTCGCTCTTCTCGTTGGCGTTGAACAGCAGCAGGCTGACGTTGGCGCCGCCCTCGATGTCGCTGATGCGCAGCAACTGGCCGCGCTTGAGGACGAAGGAGGTGTGGCCGCCGCCGGGGACGGTTTCTTCATAGAGGGTGGGGCGCAGGGCCAGGGATGCGGTCATGGGCAGGCTCCTTTCAATGGGCCGGGGCGGTCTGCAGGGCGCGGGTGACCCGCTCCGGCAGGGCTTCGACGGCGGCGCGCGCGGCGCGGCGGTCGCTGTTCAGGGGGATGTCGTAGGTGATGCGTGCGCCGTAGGCGTTGGGCGCGTGCGGGTCGTGGCGGACCTTGTCGAAGACCATCAGCCGGGTGCCGAGGCTGAAGCCTTCGGAGAGGTCGTGGGTGACCATGAACACGGTCAGCCGGGTTTCCTGCCACAGGCCCAGCAGCAGGTCGTGCATGTCCTTGCGGATGCCCGGGTCGAGGGCGCCGAAGGGCTCGTCGAGCAGCAGCACGCGGGGCTTCATCACCAGGGCCTGGGCGATGGCCAGGCGCTGCTGCATGCCGCCGGAGAGCTGCGCGGGGTACTTGCCGAGCGCGTGGCCGAGGCCGACCTTGGCCAGCATGGCGGCGGCCTGCTCGCGGGCCTCGCGCCGGGCGCTGCCGAAGAGGCGGCCGAGCAGCGGCGAGCGGGGCAGCTCCAGGCCGAGGGCGACGTTGTCCAGCACCGTCAGGTGGGGGAACACCGAGTAGCGCTGGAACACCACGCCGCGGCTGGCGTCGGGCTCGGCCACCAGGGGCTGGCCGTCCAGCAGCAGTTGGCCCCGGCTGGGTGTCTCCTGGCCCAGCAGCAT
Source organism: Pseudomonas sp. SLBN-26 (assembly GCF_006715895.1). Classification (NCBI taxonomy): domain Bacteria; kingdom Pseudomonadati; phylum Pseudomonadota; class Gammaproteobacteria; order Pseudomonadales; family Pseudomonadaceae; genus Pseudomonas; species Pseudomonas sp. SLBN-26. The sequence continues at coordinate 1,910,412 of NZ_VFOB01000001.1, read as the reverse complement.
GCGCAGGAAGGTGGACTTGCCGCAGCCGGAGGCGCCGACCAGGGTGCAGAACTCGCCTTCGTTCACCTTGAGGTTGAGGTTCTCCAGCACCACCTGGTCGCCGTAGGCCTGCCACAGGTTCTTCACTTCGATGAAGGCGCTCATGCCTTGGCTCCTTCGTACCAGGGGAAGGCCAGGCGGGTGAGCTGGCGCAGGCCCAGGTCCATCAGCCAGGCGAGCAGGGTGATCCACACCACGTACGGCAGGATCACGTCCATGGCCAGGTAGCGGCGGACCAGGAAGATGCGGTAGCCGAGGCCGTCGGTGGAGGCGATGGCCTCGGCGGCGATGAGGAACAGCCAGGCCGAGCCCAGCACCAGGCGCAGGGAGATGAGCAGGCGCGGCAGCAACTGCGGCAGCACCACGCGCAGGATCAGGGTCCAGGTGTTGGCGCCCAGGGTTTGCGCCTTGATCAGCAGTTCGCGGGGGATTTCCCGGGCGCGCTGCTCCAGGTCGCGGGCGATGCAGGGGGCGATGCCGATGACGATCAGCATCACCTTGGACAGCTCGCCGAGGCCGAAGACGATGAACAGGATCGGCAGGATCGCCAGCGGCGGCACCATCGACAGCACCGTGAGCAGCGGCGACAGCGGCGCGCTGAACAGCGGCAGGGTGCCGGCGGCGATGCCCAGGCACAGGCCCAGCAGGGCAGCGATGCCGAGGCCGATGGCCAGGCGCTTGAGGCTGGAGGCGCTGTCCTGCCAGAACAGGTACTGACCGGAGCGCTTGTCTTCGGTGAAGGCCAGGCGCTGCACCGCGTCGACCATCTGCGTGGCGCTGGGCAGCAGCTTGTCGTTGGGGTTTTCCGTGAGCCGCGCCGCCGACCCGGTGAAGTAGGCGAACAGCAGCAGGGCGAAGGGCAGCAGGATCAGCAGCAGCCTTCCTGCACGGTCCGGGTGGCGGTTGATCAGGCGCATGGCGAGCACTCGGTGGCGTGGGGCGGCGCAGGCGGGGCCGGGGTGGCGCCCGCCAGCGGTTGGGGGCGGCTCAGAGCGTGCCGTCGGCGGCCATCTGCACGTAGGTCGGGTCGAAGCGCAGCTTCACGTTGGCCTTGTCGCCGGTGACCAGCCCCTTGGCGAAGCTCATGCCCACCGCGTGGGCGTCCTTGGCGCCTTCACCCAGCAGGCCGTGGGCGAAGGAGAAGGTGGCCACCTTGTCCATGGTCGCCGGCAGTTTCGGGCTGGTGACGAACTCCAGGGCCTCGGCCGGCGTGCCGAACAGGCGGGTGGCGTCCAGTTGGGCCTGGTAACCCGCCAGGTCAGTGCCCGAGGCCTTGGCCATGTGTGTCAGGGCGGCGGTGCTCTCGGCAGTGCCGGCCTTCATCAGCGCGACGATCTCGAACCAGGCGCCGGTCAGCGCCTTGCCCAGGGCCGGGTTGTCCTTCAGGGTCTCGGTGTTCACCACCATCATGTCCATGATCTCGCCGGGCACCTTGCTGGAGTCGAACACCAGGCTGGTGCCGGGCTTGGCCTTGATCTCGGCGAGCATCGGGTTCCAGGTGGTCACCGCCTGCACCTCGTCGGTGTCGAAGGCGGCGGCGATGTCGGCATCGGAGGTGTTCACCACCTGCACGTCCTTCTCGGCCAGGTGGGCACGCTCCAGGGCACGGGCCAGCAGGTAGTGGGAGACGGACAGCTCCACCAGGTTCACCGGCAGGCCCTTGAGGTCGCCGAGGGTCTTGCCTTCACCCTTGAGCACGATGCCGTCGTTGCCGTTGGAGAAGTCGCTGACGATCAGCGCGGTGCTGTCCACGCCGCCAGCGGCGGGGATGGTCAGGGCGTCCATGTTGGTCATGGTGCAACCGTCGAACTGGCCCGCCGTGTACTGGTTGATGGATTCGACGTAGTCGTTGAGCTGGGTGACCTTGATCTCGATGCCGTACTTCTTCGCCCACTTGTCGACGATGCCCTGGGTGGCACCGTACTCCCACGGCATCCAGCCGGCGTAGATCGTCCAGCAGACGTCGAAGTTGCTCTTCTGGGCGGCGGAGGCGTTGAGGCTGAAGGCCGCAGCGAGGGCGGCGGCAGCGAGGGCGAACAGACGGGGTTTGCGCATGGGGTACCTCCAGTTCGGTTGAGGGCGGGCGGAGCGGCGCGGCACATCCCGATCAAGGGGCGCGTTCTCCCGGGCTTTTGTCCCGCCGTGTAACCTCGCTGGAGGTCGCCAGCTCTCGGACCAGTCATCCGCCTGCGCGGACCGGAACCCTAGCCAGCCATTGCAAATTGTGGTGCCGCGATCCCGGTGGGCCGGGTAGCTCCTGCACGCCAGCCACAAAGCGAAGGACGTGCCAACACGGGCAAAGGCCCGCAGCAGAAGGGCCAGGCGCCGCCCCGTGGTTCGTCGGCCGCCCTCCGGCGCCCAGGGATGGGGCGCGCTGCCTCGCCGTGGTGCGTGGAAATACGCCGTAAAGGATTTTGCCGACGGCAGGTTGCACACCGCTGCACCGGCCCGCTGTCGAATCCGGTGGGAGCAATCCCGGGTGCCGACATTCGTGGGCACCGTCCCAGCGGTCGAAGGAGGCCGCCATGTCCAATCGAACCCTGTTGCTGATGGCTTTACTGGGCCTGCCCCTGACGGGCTGCGCCGCCTATGACTACGACGACTACCGCGAGTACCCGCGCCAGTCCGGCGGCTACTACCGCATCGAGTCCTATCCCGGCTACCCCACGTACCCCACCTACATCATCCGCGAGCGCCGCTATGCACCGCCGCCTCCGCCACCTGTGGTGCGCGGCTGGCCGGAACGGCGCGACCCGCCGCGCTACGAGCGGCATGAGTACCAGCGCCAGGACTGGCGCCAGCAACCTCGGAACGACTGGGACGAACGCCGCCACGACTACACCCCGCGCCTGCAGAACTGGGGCGGGCAGCCGGACGGCGGACCCCGCTACTGGCAGGGCCGTGACCGCCACGACCGTCACGACCACGATGGTCGCGGCGGCTGGGGGCGCTAGCTCAGCCGGGCAGGGCCGGTGGGGTGCGGGCGTCCTCGTCGAGGATCAGCGCGCGCATCGCTTCGGCCGCCGGTGACAGGGTGCGCCCGGCGCGGCTGACCAGGCCGTAGGCCGAGCGTTGCGACAGCAGGCCGGGCGCCAGCTCCAGCAGGGCCAGGCGTCCGGCCTCGATCTCTTCGGCCACCACGTCCAGTGGCGCCATGCTCAGCACGTCGCTTTCCGCCACCAGCGCCTTCAGCACCATGAAGTTGTCGCACTCGATGCCCAGCGGCTGGCCGCTTTCCGCCAACTGCCCCAGGGCCTGCGCCACCTCGGCGGGCACCTGGGTGCCGGCCAGCGGGTAGGCTGCCAGGTCGGCCGCCGTCAGCCGGTGCCGGCGCCGGCCCAGCAGCGGGTGCCCCGGCCGGCAGAAGATCACCCCGGGCCAGCTGCGCAGCGGCGTGACCTCCAGCTGCGGGTCGTCGCGCAGTTCCCGTACATCGGCCACGAACAGCTCCAGGGCATCGTCCAGCAGGCGCTGGTGCAGGCTGTACCAGGTATCGATGGCCAGTTGCACCCGCACCCCGGGGTGCGCCCCGGCGAAGCGCCCCAGCGCCCGGGGTACCAGGCGGGCGGCGGGGTAGGGGCCGGCACCCAGGCGCAGTTCGCCGCTGCCCAGGTTGTCCAGCTGGGAGACCGCACTGCGCAGCGCGCGGTCGCCGTCCAGCAGGCGCCGGGCGTGCTCCAGCACCAGCCGGCCGTGGGCGGTCAGGCTCACCTGGCGCGGCCCCCGGTCCAGCAGGCGGCAGCCCAGGCCGTTCTCCAGGGCCTGGATGCTGCGGCTCAGGGCCGGCTGGCTGAGGTTCACCGCCTCGGCGGCACGGGCGAAGTGGCCGTGTTCGGCCAGGGCGACGAAGTGACGGAGCTGGCGAAGGTCGCTCATGCGTTACCTGCATTGAAAGCTGGATAAGAATGCATTGGCATTATCATTCGGCCGCTGCCAGCCTGTCTGCGCTCATCCACAACAACAACGAGCCGACCATGCGACTGACTACCCGCTTCAGCGGCCTGCTGCTGGCCGCGACCCTGCCCCTGGGGGCCGACGCCGCCCTGCCCGACGAAACCCTGAAAGCCAGCATCAACCCCGAACTGGCCGAACACACCCGGCACTTCAACCAGAAGGTCTACCAGGTGGCCGACAACGTCTGGTCGGCGGTGGGCTGGAACCTCGCCAACAGCGTGATGATCGAGGCGCCCGAGGGGCTGATCATCGTCGACACCGGCGAGTCGGTGGACCAGTCGCGCAAGGTCCTCGCCGAGTTCCGCAAGATCAGCGACAAGCCCATCAAGGCCATCGTCTACACCCACTTCCACCCGGACCACATCAACGGTGTGAAGGCCTTCGTCAGCGAAGAGCAGGTGAAGAGCGGCGAGGTGCGCATCTACGCCCAGGAAACCCTGCTGGACAACGTCGTCACCCAGGGCTCGCTGGTGGGGCCGATCCTCGCCATGCGCTCGGGCTACAGCTTCGGCGTTGCGCTCTCCGACGAGGACAAGCGCGACATGAACGCCGGCCTCGGCCCGCTGGCCCACGAGGGTGCCTCCACCTTCATCGCCCCCACCGACACCTTCCGCGACAGCCTCGACACCACCATCGCCGGGTTGAAGGTGCAGTTCCTTCACGTGCCCAGCGAGGCGCCGGACGAAATCGTCCTCTACCTGCCGGACAACCGCGTGCTCATCAGCGCCGAGGTGACCCAGGGCCCGACCCTGCCCAACGTCCACACCCTGCGCGGCACCAAGTTCCGCGACCCGGTGGTGTGGGTGGCGAGCCTGGACAAGCTGCGGGCCTTCCAGGCCGACGTGATGGTGCCGCTGCACGGCCAGCCGGTGAGCGGGCGGGAGAAGGTGGAGGAGGTGCTGCGCATGACCCGCGACGCCATCGCCTACATTCACGACCAGACCGTGCGCTGGATGAACAAGGGCCTGACCCCCGACGAGCTGGTGGAGAAGGTCAAGCTGCCGCCGCACCTGGCTGGCTACACGCCCTACCTGCGCGAGTACTACGGCACCGTGAAGCACAGCGTGCGGCAGATCTACCAGGGCTACCTGGGCTGGTTCCAGGGCGACCCGGTGGACCTCGACCCCATCCCGCCGGCGGAGAAGGCCAAGCGCCTGATCGCCCTCATGGGCGGTCGCGACAAGGTGCTGATGGCGGCCGGCGACGCCTACCTGAAGGGCGACTGGCAATGGGCGGCCGAACTGTCCGGCTACGCCATCCGCGTCGACCACGACGACAAACTCGCCCGCGACATCAAGGCCCGCAGCTTCCGCCGCCTGGGCTACGCCAGCATGAACATCAACTGGCGCAACTGGTACCTGATGAGTGCCATGGAGCTGGAAGGCAAGCTGGAGGGCGACGTGGCGCTGGAAATGTCCCGCCGGGTGCGCGCGGCCTTCCTCTCCCCGGACATGCTGAAGAACCTGCCGGCGCGCATCTTCCTGCAGAACTGGGTGACGCGCATCGACCCGGAGAAGAGCGGCGACGTCGAACTGGCCCTGGGCTTCGCCTTCCCCGACATCGACGAAGCCTGGACCCTGGAGGTGCGCCGCGGCGTGGCCCAGCTCAAGTCCGGCATCGACCCCGCCGTGCCCCTGCGCCTGACCCTCGACAAGCGCTACCTGGACACCGTCATCAGCGGCGAGAACAGCCTGCTCAAGGGCGCGCTGCTGGGGGACGTGAAGGTCGACGGCAACCTGCTGGACATCAAGACCTTCCTCGGCTGCTTCGACTTCGAGGACGCCCCCATCGCCCTCACCGTGCGTTGAGCCGGGCAGGGCGCCTGCCAACCAAAAGTGCGGAGAGCCGTGCCGCCGCCAGGCGGCACACTCTGTCTCCCGCCCCTCACGATGGAGACACCATGCACCTGCCTTCCTTCCTCAAGGGCGCGCTGGCCATGTTCTGGCTGGTGGCGCTGCTCAATGTCATCTACCCCTTCGGCGAGACCCTGCACCGGCCGCTGCTGCTGGTATCCGCCCTGGTCCTGCTGGCCCATGTCGGCGAGGCCGCGTTGTTCAACCGCAAGCTGCGGGCCCGGCCCTCGCCCTGGCTGGAGCGTATCCAGGTCCTGCTGTTCGGCTTCCTGCACCTGCGCGGCCTGCGTTGAGGCCGGGGGCCATCCCGCCTGTCATGGCCCTGTAATGGCAACTGCGTAGGAGATGTCGGACCCCGTCGCACCTGGCGGGGTCCCGTCCGTTGAACGATTGGCTGAACCTGGAGCGGGGTGGCGTGTTCAAAACCCTGTCGATGCGCCAGGGGGCGCCGACTTGCGAGGACGCATGCAAGGAGTCCACACCATGAAGATTTCCGCCGAACTGGCGTTGAACAATGCGCGCACGCAACTGGCCCTGATGCGCAGCGCGCCGGACCGCCGGGCGCTCGCCTACCGCTTCGCGGTGGCGCGCGGCTACATCGATGCGCTGCACGATTTCGCCGTGATCGACGCCCAGCAGTGGCGCCAACTGCTCGACGAGGCCGATGCCTTGCGCCTGGAAGCCGATACCGCGTTGCACAGCCTGCCCGTGGCCCACCTGCCACTGGGCCGCAGCGTCGCCGAGCCGTCCCCGGCCCAGGTGGCCTGACCGCCTGCACATTGCCGGCCCGGTGGCGGGCGCCGTATGCTCGGCGCCTTTCCCACCTGGGCCGGATGCGATGTTCTCTTCCCGACAGGCCATGCTGGGCCGGATGGAAGTCGCCCATTGCAGCGGCACCGGCCATCGCTTCGCCAAGCACAGCCACGACGAATGCGTCATCGGGGTCAACCTCGTCGGCGTGGAAGAGGTGTGGCTGGATCGGCGCACCTTCAGCGCACAACCGGGCGACATCACCCTCTACAACCCCGGCCAGATCCAGGGCGGCGGTGTGAAGGAGGGCGAGCCCTGGCGCTTCGCCGGCCTCTACCTCTGCGCAGACCGACTGGCTGCCGACTTCGGCCTGGCCCACCTGGAATTCGAGCGTGCCTGCTGGCGCCAGCCGCGTTTGGGCCAGTGCCTGAGCGAAGCGGTCGTGCTGGGCCTGCAGGCCGACCCCCACGCCCGCGAGCGTGCCGAGGAGCGCCTGCTGGAGGCGCTGGCGCACCTGGTGGATGCCTGCGCCGCACGCCTGCCGCGCACCACCTCCCTCGGGCGCGGCCCGGTGGCCCGGGTCCAGGCCCTGCTGGCCGACCGCCTGCAGGACACGCCCGACCTGGAGGAAATGGCTGCGCTGGTGGGCGTCTCGCGTTTCCACCTGCTGCGCGCCTTCCAGAAGGAAACCGGCCTGAGCCCGCGCCAGTGGGCCATGCAACTGCGCACCTGCCGCGCCCGTGGGCTGCTGCGGGCGGGCGTGCCGGCCACCGACGTGGCCCACGCCCTGGGCTTCGCCGACCAGAGCCACCTCAACCGGCACTTTCGCGCCGCCTACGGCATCACCCCCGGTGAACTGGGACGGCGCCTGCGCGGCCAGGCTGCAATCTGATCCAAGTCCGCCCTAGGGCGAGCCGGCATACTCGCGCCTTTCTGGCCGTGCCCTGGGAGTATTCGATGTCGATGGTGTTCATTTCCGCCTTTCTGTTCGGCGTGGCGTTCTGCCTGTCGCCCGGTGCCGTACTGGCCGAGACCCTGCGCCGAGGCCTGCTGCATGGCTTTCGCCCGGCGCTGATGGTGCAGGTGGGCTCCCTGGCCGGCGATGCCCTGTGGGCGCTGCTGGGGCTGGCCGGGCTGACCCTGCTGCTGGCCCAGGACGCGGTGCGCGTGCCGCTGACCCTGGCTTGTGCCGCCTACCTCGCCTGGCTCGGCTGGCGCAGCCTGGGGGATGCCTGGCGGCTGCCGGAGGCCGACGACGCAGCCGCGCCTGCGGCGGACCGGGGTGCCTTGCTGACCGGCGCAGCGATCTCCCTGACCAACCCGAAGAACATCGTCTACTGGGGCGCCCTGGGCAGTGCCCTGGCCGGCATCGTCGGCGAGGCCCCGAGCCTGGCCCAGACCGCCACCTTCTTTGCCGGCTTCATGACCGCCTCGGTGGCCTGCTGCTTCCTCTGCGCCGGCCTGGTGGCCTGGCTGCGGCGCAACGCCTCGGCCTTCTGGCAGCGGGCCAGCCACGGCCTGTGCGGCGTGCTCCTGCTGGGCCTGGCAGCGCTCGCCCTGCGCGGGCTGTAGCCACTGGACGGCGCTGCCCACGCTGAGGCAGGCTGCCGGGCCCGTGTCCCTGCTGGAGCGTGTCATGTCCGCTGAATTCCGCCGTCCCGTCCCCCTCGCCAAGGCCTATCGCCTGCTCAACCACGGCCCCACCGTGCTGGTCAGCGCCGCCCATGGCGGCAAGCGCAACGTCATGGCCGCTGCCTGGGCGATGCCCCTGGATTTCGACCCGCCGAAGGTGGCCGTGGTGCTGGACAAGTCCACCTGGACCCGGCGCCTGCTGGAGGCCGACGGCCATTTCGTGCTCAGTGTGCCGGCCCGCCACCAGGTGGACTTGGTACAGACCCTCGGCTCCAGCTCGGGCCATGAACTGGACGCCGCCGGGCACGACAAGTTCGCCACCTGGCAGGTCGGGCACTTCCCGGGCGAGCAGGTCGCCGCGCCGCTGATCGAAGGCTGTGTCGCCTGGCTGGAATGCCGCCTGCTGCCCGAGGAGCACATTCAGCAGGGCTACGACCTGTTCCTCGGCGAAGTCATCGCTGCCCAGGCCGACAGCCGGGTATTCAGCGAAGGCCGCTGGCATTTCGACGGCCAGGACGACCTGCGCACCCTCCACCACGTCGCCGGTGGGCATTACCTGGTGATCGGCGAGGGGGTTGATGGCCAGGCATTGCCGGCCAAGGCGTGAGGGCGCTCAGGCTGCGTAGCCCGGACTTCAGTCCGGGAGCGCGCCGAGTGCGCATTCAGCACCCGTAGGAGCGAGCTCTGCTCGCGAACGCTCTTTTGTGCAAGTACGGCTGAATGTCTGCGGAAGCGGCTTCAGCCGCGATGCCCCGCCCAGGACGGGCGGGGCGGGGGGATCAGAGGGCGGCGGCCGGGGCCGGGGCGCTCTCGGGCTGGACGGGGATGAACTCCAGCTGCAGGCGCTCGTGGCTCCAGGCGCGGGTGCTGTTGGTCAGCTCCAGGTCGTCGTTCAGCTTGCGGCCGTAGGACGGGATGATGGCCTTCAGGCGGGCCTGCCAGGCGTCGCTCTTGAGCTTCTCGGGGAAGGTCTTCTCCAGCACGCTGAGCATGATCGGCGCGGCGGTGGAGGCACCGGGGGAGGCGCCCAGCAGGGCGGCGATGGAGCCGTCAGCGGCGCTGACCACTTCGGTGCCGAACTGCAGCACGCCACCTTTCACCGGGTCCTTCTTGATCACCTGCACGCGCTGGCCGGCCTGGATCAGTTCCCAGTCGGCGTCCTGCGCATCGGGGAAGTACTCGCGCAGGGCGGCCATGCGGTCGTCCTGGTCGAGCATCAGCTGGCCGACCAGGTACTGGCTGAGGTCCAGGTTGTCCATGCCGGCGGTGGTCATCGGGCCGATGTTGTCGGTGGTGATGGCGCTGAACATGTCCATGTGCGAGCCGTTCTTCAGGAACTTGGTGGAGAAGGTCGCGAAGGGGCCGAACAGCAGCACTTCCTGGCCGTCCACCACGCGGGTGTCCAGGTGCGGGACGGACATGGGCGGCGAGCCGACCGAGGCCTTGCCGTAGAGCTTGGCGTGGTGACGGGCGACCACGTCCTGGTTGCGGGTCATCAGGAAGGAGCCGCCCACCGGGAAGCCGGCGTAGCCTTCGGCTTCCGCAATGCCGGATTTCTGCAGCAGCTTCAGGGCGCCGCCGCCGGCACCGATGAACACGAAGCGGGCGTTGACTGCGCGCTCGGCGCCGTCGTGGGCCAGGTCGGCCACCACCACTTTCCAGGTGCCGTCTTCGTTGCGCACGATGTCGCGCACTTCATGGCTCAGGTTCAGCTTGAACTTGGGCGACTCGGACAGGGAGGCGAACAGCTGGCGGGTGATCTCGCCGAAGTTCACGTCGGTGCCAATCGGCATGCGGGTGGCGGCGATCTTCTGGGCCGGGTCGCGGTCCTGCATCACCAGCGGTACCCACTGGGCGATCTGCGCGTGGTCTTCGCTGTATTCCATGCCGCGGAACAGGTTGCTGTGCTGCAGGGCGGCGTGGCGCTTCTTCAGGTAGGCGACGTTGTCGTCACCCCAGACGAAGCTCATGTGCGGGACGTTGTTGATGAACGAGCGGGGGTTCTTCAGCACGCCACGATCGATCTGGTAGGCCCAGAACTGCTTGGAGATCTCGAAGGATTCGTTGATCGCCACGGCCTTGCTGATGTCGATGCCGCCGTCGGCGGTCTCGGGGGTGTAGTTCAGCTCGCAGAAGGCCGAGTGGCCGGTGCCGGCGTTGTTCAGGGCGTTGGAGCTTTCCTCGGCGACCTGGTCGAGGCGTTCGAAGGTCTCGATCGTCCACTCGGGCTCCAGCTCGTGGAGGTAGGTGCCGAGGCTGGCACTCATGATGCCGCCGCCGATCAGCAGCACGTCGAGGGGTTGTTCGGGGGCGTCGGGCTGGGAGCAGCCGACCACGCTCAGGCACGTCAGTGCCAGCAGCAGTTTCTTCATCGATGAACCTTCCAGTCTTCCGGGCTGCGCCTGCCACCCTGTGCACGCGGTGTGGCCGGGCCCTTTGTGAGGGCGCGACCGGGCGGTGGCGCTGCGTTCTTCTGGCCGTCGCATGTGGCGGCGGCTGCGAACGGTGGTCCTGGGACCACCGTGGGCGGCCAAAAAAGCAAGGGCTGTGCCAGATGGTCGCAGGCCAGGTGGCATGGGGCTTGCCGGGAGGCATGCCGGCCGCGGGCTGGCGGGTACCCGCCACCATGGCGGGGCCTGGGAGGCGGTGGGTGGCGGAAATCCGCCCACGCGGCTCAGCCGCGGGTGCGCGGGTCGATGTAGTAGGTGATGCGCTGGCGGGGGTTGAGGTAGTCCAGTGCTTCGGGCGGCACCTGGGCCGGCCGCAGGGCGGAGGCGATGGCCAGGCGCGGTTCACGCTCCAGGTCGACGATCAGGGCTTCCTCCTTGGGCACCTGGCTGTCGTAGAGGATCAGCGTCGGCTTGAGCGGCTGGCTCGGGTGCATGCCGAGCACCAGGCCGTAGCGATCGTCCTCCAGCTGCACCAGGCTGCCCGGCGGGTAGACGCCCATGCAGCGGATGAAGGCCTTGAGCATCACGTCGTCGAACCGCGAGCGGTGCAGGGCGAACATCTGCTTCAGCGCTTCGTGGGGGCTGAGGCCGGCGCGCGGGTCGCGCGGGTTGCACAGGCCGTCGAAGTGGTTGGTGATGCATACCACCCGGCTCAGCCGGCCGATGGCGGCCTCGGACAGCTGACGCGGGTAGCCGGTGCCGTCGCAGTGCTCGTGGTGCTCGTGGATGACCCGCAGCACCTCGTCGTCGAGCATCAGCTGCTGGCCCCGGCGCAGACCGTACTCGGTGTGCAGCTGGCGCAGCAGCTGTTCCGGGCGGTTCAGCGGCTCAGGCTTGAGCAGCACCTGGCTGGGGATGTCCATCTTGCCGATGTCGTGGAGCAGGGCGCCGAGCCCGAGGCTGTGGCAGGCCTCGCTGTCGTAGCCGAGCTGGCGGCCGAGCATCAGCGACAGCACGGTGACGTTGAGCGGGTGCACGTAGGCATCGTCGTGGGCCTTGCCGTTGATGCTGTGCAGCGCGGCGCCGTCTTCGCCCTGGATGGCTTCCACCAATTCGCCGACCACTTCCCCGGCCTGGCGCAGGGCATCTTCTGGCTGGTTGCGCAGGGCCTGGTTCATCGCCTTGACCCGCTGGCTCGCCTGGACGAAGCGGCGGTCCACCTCGGCCAGGCGCGTGCGCAACTTGCTCAGCTGGACCACCCGCGCCTGGCGCGCGGCTTCTTCCGGGGCTGGCGGGGGCGGGGTGTCCTCCAGCGGCTCGGTCGGCGCGGTGACCGGTTGCAGTGGCAGGGGCTCGCAGTCGCTGCGCGACGGGTCGTAGCGCAGGCGCTTGAGGCCGAGCTTGCGCAGGGCGGTGACCTGGTTGTCGTCGCGGATCTTGAAGTTGCTGAAGGTGAAGTCGTGTTCCCACCAGCCCAGTTCGAGCTGGATGTAGAGGCCGACGCACAGTTGGTCGGGGGTGATGTAGACAGGGCTTGTGGGCATGCCGGGGACCGGGATGGCGAAATGCTGGCAAGTCTAGCGTTTTCGGGGGGCCGAGAGCAGCCCGTCCAAGCGATGGGCCGTGCCGCTCGACGGAGGCCCTGCAATGAGGCGCGCACGCACCGTCGGCGGGCGTCCAGCCGGATGCGCGGGGCCTTTGCAGATGCGACAGGCCGCGTGGTGACTGGGTTCCCGGCTTCTGGTCCGGCGCTTGCAGCGGGCGTTGCCAACTTGGATACAAGATGGAGCGCCCCGATGAAGACCCCGCTGTTGCCCACCACCGGCTGGACCCTGCACGACTGGCAGCAGGCCTACCGCGACGGCCGCCTGCAGCCCGACTGCCTGCATGAGCTGCTGGAGACCCTGCGCGGGGAAGACCCGGCCTGGATCGTGCTGGCCGAACCCGCCCAGCTGACCGAGCGTCTCGCCGCCCTGGCCCGCCAGCTGGAGGCCGCGGGTGGCGACCTGGCGGCCCTGCCTCTCTATGGCGTGCCGTTCGCCATCAAGGACAACATCGACGCCGCCGGCTGGCGCACCAGCGCCGCATGCCCGGCGTTCGCCTACCTCGCCGAGGTCGATGCCACGGTGGTGGCGCGGCTGCAGGCGGCCGGTGCCGTGTTGCTGGGCAAGACCAACCTGGACCAGTTCGCCACCGGCCTGGTGGGGGTGCGTTCGCCCTTCGGCGCGGTGCCCAATGCCTTCGATCCGGCCTATGTCAGCGGGGGCTCCAGCTCCGGCTCGGCCTCGGTGGTGGCGCGTGGCCTGGTGCCTTTCGCCCTGGGGACCGACACCGCCGGCTCGGGGCGAGTGCCGGCGGGCTTCAACAACATCGTCGGCCTCAAGCCCACCCGGGGCTGGTTGTCGACCCAGGGGCTGGTCCCGGCCTGCCGCAGCCTGGACTGCATCTCGGTGTTCGCCCTGACCGTGGACGACGCCGAGCAGGTGGCGCGGCTGGCTGGCGGTTTCAATGAAGCGGACGCCTATGCACGGCGCAACCCGGCCACCGCGCCGGTGGCCATCGGGGCGCGGCCGCGACTGGCGGTGCCCGAGGCGCCCGAGTTCTTCGGCGACCGGCGCAACCAGGCGGTGTTCGAGCAGGCCGTACAGCGTTTCGAGGCCCTGGGCGCCGAGGTGGTGCCCATCGACTTCGGCCCGTTTACCGAGCTGGCCCGCGAGCTGTACCAGGGGTCCTGGGTGGCCGAGCGCACCGTGGCCGTGGGGAGCCTGCTGCAGACCCGGCCCCAGGCGATGGACCCGGTGGTGCGGGGTATCGTCGAGAGCGGCCGCGACTTCAGCGCCTGCGACGCCTACCGTGCCGAGTACCGCCGGGCGGCGCTGGCCCGACGCATCCAGCAGGTGCTGGCAGGGTTCGACGCGCTGTTGGTGCCCACCTCGCCGACCCTGCGCACCCAGGCGGAAATGGCCCGCGAGCCGCTGCTCTACAACAGCCAGTTCGGCACCTACACCAACTTCACCAACCTCGCTGACCTGAGTGCCCTGGCCCTGCCGGCGGGGTTCCGCGAGGACGGCCTGCCGGCCGGCATCACCCTGATCGCCCCGGCCTGGCACGACCAGGCCCTGGCCAGCCTGGGGCGACGCTGGCAGGCCGCGCTGGGTCTGCCGCTGGGGGCCACCGGGCGCTCGCTGCCGCCAGCGGCGCCGCCCGTCCCGGCGCCTGAGTGCGTGCGGGTGGCGGTGGTGGGGGCGCACCTGACCGGGATGCCGCTCAACCACCAGCTGACCACCCGTGGCGCGGTACGGGTGGAGGAGACCCGCACCGCCCCGTGCTACCGCCTGCACGCGCTGGCCGGCTCGGTGCCGCCCAAGCCCGGCCTGGTGCGCGGCCCGGAGGGGGCCGCGATCATCGTCGAGCTGTGGGACGTGCCCCTGGCGCGTTTCGGTGAGTTCGTCGCCGAGGTGTCGCCGCCCCTGGGGATCGGCAGCCTGCAACTGGAGGATGGCCGCTGGGTGAAGGGGTTCATCTGCGAGCCCTGCGGCCTGGAAGGCGCCCGCGACATCACGGCCTTCGGGGGCTGGCGCGCCTACGTGGCGACGCTGGGCGGGCGCTGAGCCGATGGTGAGCCGGCCGCCACGCCTGGCGGAGACCGTCTACCGCCAGCTCAAGGACGACATTGCCGATTTCCGCCTGCTGCCCGGCGACCGCTTCAGCGAGGGCGAGGTGGCCGCGCGCCTGGCGGTGAGCCGCACGCCGGTGCGCCAGGCGCTGGACCGCCTGCAGCAGGAGGGCTACCTGCAGGTGCACTTCCGCAGCGGCTGGGAGGTGCTGCCGTTCGAGTTCGAGCGCTTCGAGGCGTTGTACGACCTGCGCATCGTGCTGGAGCGGGCGGCCATCGAGCGACTGTGCGAGGCCGCCGATGCAGCCGCCAGCCTGGCACCGCTTTGCGCGCGCTGGCAGGTGCCACCGTCCCGGCGCAGCGAGGTGGATGCCGAGGTGGCGGCCTGGGACGAGGCCTTCCACTGCGAACTGGTGGCGGCCGCCGGCAACCCGGAACTGGCGCGGGTGCACCGCGAGGTGAGCGAGCGTATCCGCGTGGTGCGGCGCCTGGATTTCGGGGTGCAAGGGCGGATCGCCGCTACCTACGAGGAGCACGCCGCCGTGCTTGCGGCGATCCTGCGGCGGGATGTGGACGACGCCTGCGCACGCATGACCGCCCACATCGCCCAGAGCCGCGCCCAGGTGCGACAGGTGACCGCCGCACGGCTGCGGGCGGCCCGGTGCGTGGCCGGCGGGGATCAGGACAGGACGATGTAGTCGCTGCGCTGGGTGATGCCCCGGTGCTCGCCTTCGGTGAGGTGGACGTAGCGGCCGTCGAGCAGGTCGATGGGGATGCAGTCGTCCACGTCCAGCAGGGCGTCGGTGTGGGGTTTGTCCCAGCCTGCGTGCATGCGGCGCTTGCCGCGCTCCTTGGCTTCGGCGCGGTCGCGGGCGACCACCAGCAGGTAACGGTGGGCTTCGCCGAAGGAGCCGGGTTCGTAGCCGCCGAGGTTGATGAAGTAGAGCCGGGGCGAGCCGGGTGCCGGTGCCAGGCTGCTGAGGCTGATGCGGTAGCCGTCGACGCCTTCGATGGCCATCCAGGAGTCGATGTGCAGGCCTTCGCGGCTGCCGAACCACTCTTCACGCAGACGGGGGTAGGTGTCTTCGATGGTGTCGGCGAAGGCGAACACCACGTCGTGGACTTCGATCTTGGCCCGGGGGTGCCGGCCACCGAGCATGACGACGTACAGCATTGTCGTTGTCGTTCCTTGGAAGAACAGGGGAGGAGAGGCGCCCGGCATCCACTGCCGGGCGGCGCGCCATGGTAGCGCAGGGTGTGGGGCGGAGTGCAGCGCTTTTCGACGGCCTGCCGGGCTCAGGATGCCGGCGGGTGAACCCGGTCACGGCCGGCGTCCTTGGCGTGATACAGGGCTTCGTCGGCGGCCCGCAGCAGCTGCGCTTCGTGGGTGTTGTCCAGGGGCAGCGGCATGTACACGTGGTAGCCGAGGCTGACGGTGACCACGCCGTGGTCGCTGCTGCTGTGAGGGATCTCCAGCGCGCGCACGGCCTGGCGGATCTGTTCGGCGATGCGGTGGGTGTCCTCGGGGTCGGCGTTGGGCAGCAGCAGGGTCATTTCCTCGCCGCCGTAGCGCGCGGCCAGGTCGCCGGGGCGGCGGGCGAAGCCGGCCAGCACCTGGGCGACGGCGCGGATGCACTGGTCGCCGGCGAGGTGGCCGTAGTGGTCGTTGTAGCGCTTGAAGTAATCGATATCGAGCATGACGATGCCCAGCGGCGTGCCCAGGCGTCGGGCCCGGCTGGCCTCGATGGGCAGCACGGCGTCCAGTCGGCGGCGGTTGGCCAGGCCGGTGAGGGCGTCCTCCAGGGCCAGTTGCTCCAGGGTTTCGTGGGCCAGGCGCAGCTCTTCCTCGGCCAGCGCCCCCTGTTCCATCTGCCGCACCAGGGTGGCGGCGAAGAACACCAGGCCGGCGATCACCACCACCACCACCAGGCACGAGCGGGCCACCTGGTTGAGCCAGGGGGCGGCGATGGACTGGGTGGCGATGCCGGTCTCCACCAGCAGGGGGTAGTCCTGCAACTGGCGGTAGCTGAACAGGCGCTCGACGTCGTCCAGTGAGGAACGGGCCACCGTGACCCCGGCTGGCGCCTCCGGCAGCAGGTCTTTGACGATGTGGGTCTTGGCCAGGCTGCGGCCGGTGGCGTAGGGGTCGAAGGGGTGGCGGACGAGGATGGTGCCGTTCTGTTCGGCCAGCACGATGATGCCGCGGTCCCCCAGGTCGAAGGTCTCGTAGAAGCGGTTGAAGTAGGCCACGTCCAGGGTGGCGACCGCGACCCCGGCGAACTGGCCGTTGCGGTCCTCGATGCGCCGCGAGATGGGGATGACCAGGTCACCGGTGAAGCGGCTGCGGATCACCTGGCTGATGTGCACGCGGTGGTCGTGGTCGTCCCGGTGGTAGCGGAAGTACTCGCGGTCGGCGTTGTTCATCGGCTGGCCGCCCACCTCGCGGTCAGTCACCACGCAGTTGCCGTCCTTGTCGTAGATGAACAGCTCGTGGAGCTGGGGCAGGAACTGCTGCTGGCGCTTCATCAGCCGGTGCATGCGGGCCGTATCCAGCCGCTCCAGGCCGTCATGCTCGACCTGTTCGATCAGGTCGTAGAGCAGGGCATCGGCCTGGCGGATGGCGTCGCGTGCGTGTTCGGCGGCGGCGCCGGTGACGTTGGTGGCGCTGACTTCGGCGCGGTGGAACTCCTGCCGGTAGTCGAGCCAGACCTGCCAGGCCTCCATGGCCAGGATCGCCAGGATGGTCAGGGTGGTGAACAGCCGCGCCAGCTGCTGGGTGCGCTGGTGGGGAGGGGGCTTGGAGGGGGCGGGTGCATTCATGCTGTCGGGTCGTGATCCTGGGTACTGCGGGTCCGGGCGGCCTTATCGGTTCCTGCGGGGAACCTTGGTTGTGAGCGTAGCGGAAGGCGCCGATGACTCCAGCGAGGCGGCCCTTGGTTTAGAATGCCGCCCCTTTTCCCGACGCGTATCGCCATGACTCCCGATTCCTTCGACATCCTCCGGCACCGACTCGTCACGGCCCTGGCCGAGCCGCCGGCCGAGACCCGGCGCCTGTTCCATGGCCGTGGCCGGCTCTGGCCGGGGCTGGAGCACGTCACGGTGGACTGGCTGGAGGGCGTGGTGCTGGTGGCGCTGTTCCGTGAGCCGCCGGCCGAGGCGCTGGAAGGCTTGCGTGCGCTGCTGCTGGCGCTGGCCGAGGCGCCTGCCTGGCCTGCTGGAAGCGTTCGCAGTGTACTGCTGCAGCACCGCTACCGACCCGGCAGCGAGACCGAGTGCCTGTGGGGCGAGGCGGTGGATGCCTGGACCATGCACGAGGACGGCCTGGCCTACCGGCTGGACCTGATGCGCAACCAGAACATCGGCCTGTTCCTCGACATGCGCCATGGCCGCCGCTGGGTGCGCGAGGTGGCGGCGGGGCGCCGGGTGCTGAACCTGTTCGCCTACACCTGCGGCTTCTCCGTAGCGGCCATCGCCGGGGGCGCCGAGGCGGTGGTGAACCTGGACATGGCTCGCGCGGCGCTGGCCCGTGGGCGCGACAACCACCGTCTGAATGGCCATGACCTGGGGCGGGTGAGCTTTCTGGGGCATGAGCTGTTCAAGTCCTGGGGGCGGCTGAAGCGGGAAGGGCCTTACGGGCTGGTGATCATCGATCCGCCGTCGTTCCAGCGCGGCAGCTTCGAGCTGGACCGGGACTACCGCAAGATCCTCCGCCGCGTGCCGGAACTGCTGGCCCCCGGCGCCCGGGTGCTGGCCTGCGTCAACGACCCGGCCACCGGGGCCGACTTCATCATTCGCACGATGGGGGAGGAAGCGCCTGGCCTGGTGTTCCGCGAACGCCTGGCCAACCCGCCGGAATTCGCCGACGAGGACCCGGAAGGCGGGCTCAAGGCCCTGGTGTTCGAGTGGGAAGGGGCCGGGCAGGCCGGCCTGGAGTCTGAAGCAGGGCGCTAGCCCGGAGGGACGCGGACGTGCGCGGGACTGCGCTCAGATCACGCCCGCGTCGTCGTCGTTGATCAGCCGGTTGAGCCCGCCCAGGGCTTCCCGCGCCTGGGTCCGGCTGAGCAGCTTGGACTGGGCGGCCGGCGGCAGGTCGGTGATGCGCAGGACGCCCTTGGTCATGAGCACGCTGATCAGGTCTTCCAGCACCCGGATCATCTCGCTGTCGCTCTGCTTGAGTTGCAGCAGGCTGGCCTCGATGGCCTGGTTGGAGTACCAGGCGAGCACGTCCTGGTCGTCGGCGGGGAGCTGGCCGGTGTGGCCGGCGAACTCGGCCGCTTCGACCCGCACCAGTTTGCCCTGGTCGTCGCGCTGCACGTAAAGCATGGGTACCCCCTGGTTGGACATGATTCGCCGGACGCACATCTATACGCGTGGCCTGGCAAGCAGGCAAGAATGGCCGGGCAGGGCAGCCTTCCCACCGCGCCCTGGCGCGGTGGGAAGGGGCTTCATCAGCTGTGCTCGGTCTTCACCAGCGGGTCGGAGCCGGCCACCAGCGAGCTGACGATCTGCGAGGAGGTCGACCCGTACTGGGTCAGGTCCACGCCTTCGAGCTTGATGGTCACATCGGCGCCGTTGGCGACGTTGCCGCTGGTGCTCACCTGCAGGGTGCTGGTGGCGGTGTCGACCTTGAGGTAGTCAAGGATGTTGTTGGCGTTGGCGGCATCGGGCAGCAGGTCGCTGAGGTCGATGCGGTCGCCTTCGCCGGCGTTGAAGTCCTTGATCACGTCATTGCCGAGGTCGCCGGCCTTCCAGACGAAGATGTCGGCGCCGGCACCGCCGGTGAGGGTGTCGTTGCCCACGCCGCCGATCAGCAGGTCGTTGCCGTCACCGCCATTGAGCAGGTCGTTGCCAGCGTTGCCGTAGAGCACGTCGTGGCCGTTGCCGCCGTTGAGGATGTCGGAGTACTTGCTGCCGTTGATCAGGTCGCTGGCCTCGGTGCCGTTGGTGGTGCCGATGGTGTGCAGCGCCCAGCCGGTGTCGGTCTGCACCAGTTCCTGCCCGGCGCCCGGGGCTTGGAAGATCTCCAGCCCGCTGCCGCTGGCACCCAGCACCTTGTAGGCGGAGTCGGCACTGCCGCTGAGCTTGAACTCAACTTTCAGGCTCGCTGCGCCGCCTTGATCCCAGTACAGGAGCTCCAGGGCCTGCAGGTCGCCGCTGAGGCCGACACCGCTGAACACCTTGGTGGTGGTGCTCTGGATGTAGTCGGCTTCGGCTACCACCTGGCCACCGATCAGCAGGCGGTAACCGTCGTCCGCGGTGACGCGGATGTCGTAGGTGCCGCCCTGGGCCAGGTCGAGGAAACCGTGGGCACGGATGATCGCGTCCGAGGTATCGCCCAGGCCTGCGCCGCCGGCCTTGAGGTTGGAGACGTTGCCGGTACTGGCTGCCGTGAGGAAGTCGTACAGGTTGTTCTGGCTGTTGTTGCTGACGTTGCCGATGGTGGCGCCGTTGGACACCGTGCGGTTGTCGCCCAGGTCGTCGCTGAACACCGGGGTGCCGTTCTTCAGGCCGTAGTCGATGACGTTGGCGACGAAGGTGGCGTTGACCGAGGCGGCGGCCGCGTTGTCATTGGAGCCGATCAGGCTGGTGCTGTTGCCCGTGCGGGACTCGACGTAGTCCTCCACCAGTTTGAGGCTGGTGAGGTTCGGCCGCGCGGTGCCGCTTTCGGCATAGCCCCAGTATTCACCGGTCAGGCCGCTGGACAGCGAGGTGCTGGTGTCCGCGACGTTGATGGTGTTGGTGGTGAGGCTTTCATGGCCGACGCCACCGTCGACGATCTTCAGCGTCAGGTGCTGGCTGGCGGAGCTGGCGGTGGTGCCGTTGGGCTCTACCGACACGGCCTTGATGTCCAGGCCGATCTCGCCGCGTACCGAGCCGCTGACCAGCAGCTTGGCGGTGGCCAGTTGGGCTGCGGTCAGCGATACCACGCCGGCGTTCGCGGTGAGGGTGGTGTTGCCGACCACCACGCTGGCCCCGCTGGGCAGGTTGGAGAGGTCGTAGCGCAGGCTCTCGGAGCCGTCGGTGTCGGTCAGCGCGCCGCTGATGTAGTTGGCCAGGGCGATGCTGGTCTTGCCGCTGACGCCGCCGTCACCGGCCACCACGCCCTGGGACGAGGTGAGGGTGATGTTGTCGATCAGTGCACCACGGCCGCTGGAGTCGGTGGAGGTGCCGGCCAGCTTGATGGTCAGCGCCTCGGTCTTGCCGGTGCCGGTGAAGCTGAAGTGGATGTTCTCCCAGTTCAGGCTGGACTGGCTGCTGGTGGAGCTGTACTCGCCCACCAGGGTGGTGCCGAGGTAGACCGCGATCTTGGTGAAGCTGGCGTCGAAGCCCGAGCGACCGGCGTAGTCCAGGTTCAGCTCGTAGACCTTGCCGACCTCGGTGGCGACGTTTCGGGTGACGCCCAGGGTCTGGGACATGCTGCCGCCCGCGTCGTTGAGCTCCAGCGCGTCTCCGTTGTTGGTGCCCGGCAGCCTGACGGTGACGTAGCCGCCGGCCTGGTTCTGCATGCTGTCGCCGTTGGCCCAGATTTCGAAGACGTTGTTGCCGCCGTTGCGCACGTCACCGGTGGTGACCAGGGACCAGTTCTCGAAGGTCGGCCCGGCCACGTCCTGGGAGGTGTTGTCGCTGTTGGGCGCCGATTCCCAGGTGGTGGTGAACAGCGTGCTGGCCGCGGCGGACTTCACGGTCAGGGTCGGCACGTCGGCCACCGGGGTGATGTCGATGCTCATGGTGCTGCTGGCGGTGCTCAGGGCTCCGTCGCTGCCGCTGTACTTGAAGGTGGCGTAGGTGGCCTGGTTCAGCCCGACGCCGCTGCCGCCGAAGCTGTCGTGGCCGGACTCGTTGCTGTCCGGCACGAAGCGCAGGCCGCCGGCATCGATCGCCGACTTGGTGATGGTGCTGTTGGCGGTGACGTCGGTCCAAGTGCCGTTCACCTGCATCTGCAGTTTGCCTTCGATCGGCAGGCTCTCGATCTTGATCGACAGGGTGCTGTTGGCGTCGACGTCGCTGACCTTGAAGTCGCTCCAGGCGAAGGTGTAGTTGGTGTCTTCGACGCCGGTGACGTTGGCGCCCGCGACCACCACCGGGGCCTCGTTGACGTTGTTCACCTGGATGGTGAACGACTGGTTGGCAGTGCTGCCGTCGGAGCTGGTGGCCTTGACCACGATGGTGTGGCTGGTGGCGCTCTCGTAGTCCAGCTTGGTGCCGTCGGCGACGGTGACCACGCCGGTGGTGGCGTTGATGGCGAAGCGGCCGCCGGCGTTGTCCACCAGCTCGTATTTGGTGATGGTGGCGCCGACGTCGCCGTCCACGCCCTTGGCCGTGATGCCCACCACGGTGCCGTTGGCGGCGTTCTCGTTGACCTGGTTGGTGGCGGTGTTGCTGTCGGTGATCACAACGCCGTTGTCGTTGACGTTGCCCACCTGGATGGTGAACGACTGGGTGTTGGTGCTGCCGTCAGAGCTGGTGGCCTTGACCACGATGGTGTGGCTGGTGGCGCTCTCGAAGTCCAGCTTGGTGCCGTCGGCCACGGTTACAACGCCGGTGGTGGCGTTGATGGCAAAGCGGCCACCCGCGTTGTCCACCAGTTCGTACTGGGTGATGGTGGTGCCGGCATCGCCGTCCACGCCTTTGGCAGTGACGCCGACGGCGGTGCCGTTGGCGGCGTTCTCGTTGACCTGGTTGGCAGCGGTGTCGCTGTCGCTGATGACCACGCCGTTGTCGTTGGCGTTGCCCACCTGGATGGTGAACGACTGGGTGTTGGTGCTGCCGTCAGAGCTGGTGGCCTTGACCACGATGGTGTGGCTGGTGGCGCTCTCGTAGTCCAGCTTGGTGCCGTCGGCGACGGTGACCACGCCGGTGGTGGCGTTGATGGCGAAGCGGCCACCCGCGTTGTCCACCAGTTCGTACTGGGTGATGGTGGCGCCGACGTCGCCGTCCACGCCCTTGGCGGTCACGCCGACCACGGTGCCGTTGGCGGCGTTCTCGTTGACCAGGTTGGTGGCGGCGTCGCTGTCGGTGATGACCACGCCGTTGTCGTTGACGTTGCCCACCTGGATGGTGAACGACTGGGTGTTGGTGCTGCCGTCAGAGCTGGTGGCCTTGACCACGATGGTGTGGCTGGTGGCGCTCTCGAAGTCCAGCTTGGTGCCGTCTGCCACGGTGACCACGCCGGTGGTGGCGTCGATGGCGAAGCGGCCACCGGCGTTGTCCACCAGCTCGTATTTGGTGATGGTGGCGCCGACGTCGCCGTCCACGCCCTTGGCCGTGATGCCCACCACGGTGCCGTTGGCGGCGTTCTCGTTGACCTGGTTGGTGGCGGTGTTGCTGTCGGTGATCACCACGCCGTTGTCGTTGACGTTGCCCACCTGGATGGTGAACGACTGGGTGTTGGTGCTGCCGTCGGAGCTGGTGGCTTTGACCACGATGGTGTGGCTGGTGGCGCTCTCGAAGTCCAGCTTGGTGCCGTCGGCCACGGTCACGACGCCGGTGGTGGCGTTGATGGCGAAGCGGCCGCCAGCGTTGTCCACCAGTTCGTACTGGGTGATGGTGGTGCCGGCATCGCCGTCCACGCCTTTGGCAGTGACGCCGACGACGGTGCCCGTGGCCGCATTCTCGTTGACGAAGTTGCTGGCGGTGTCGCTGTCAGTGATGACCACACCGTTGTCGTTGACGTTGCCCACCTGGATGGTGAACGACTGGGTGTTGGTGCTGCCGTCGGAGCTGGTGGCCTTGACCACGATGGTGTGGCTGGTGGCGCTCTCGTAGTCCAGCTTGGTGCCGTCGGCGACGGTGACCACGCCGGTGGTGGCGTTGATGGCGAAGCGGCCCCCGGCGTTGTCCACCAGCTCGTATTTGGTGATGGTGGCGCCGACGTCGCCGTCCACGCCCTTGGCGGTCACGCCGACCACGGTGCCGTTGGCGGCGTTTTCGTTGACCTGGTTGGCGGCGGTGTCGCTGTCGCTGATGACCACGCCGTTGTCGTTCACGTTGGTGACGTTCACGGTGACGGTAGCGGTGGCAGCGGTCTTGCCGTCGGTGGCGCTGACCTGCAGTTGGTGCTGGGTGGCGGTCTCGTAGTCCAGCGTCTTGCCGTTGGCCAGGGTGATGACCCCGGTGCTGGCGTTGATGCTGAACAGGCCGGCGTCGTTGCCGCCGGTGATGCTGTAGAACAGCGGCTCGCCGTCGCGGTCCTGATCGGTGCCGGTGAAGCGGTCGCTCAGGTCGGCGATGGTGGTGCCGGCGGCGGTGTTCTCGGCGAAGGTGACGCTGCTATCGACCAGGCCGGGTGCGTCATCCAGGTTGGCCACCTGGATGGTCATGGTGTTGGGCTGGCTGGAGAACAGGCCGCTCTGGTCCTGCACGGAGAAGCTGAAGGAGCCACTGCTGCTGCCGCTGGCGGTGGGGGTGTAGACCAGCGAGGCGATCTGCGCCGCGGTGACCAGCATGCCCACGGTGACGGCGGTGCCGTTCAGGCTCAGGCTGCCGTTGCCCGGCAGGCTGTTGATGCGGATGGCCTTGAGGCTGTCGCCGGCGTCCACGTCGCTGAAGCCGAACTCGGCAGCGCTGAAGCTGCGCGGGGTGCCTTCGTCGGTCTGCACGGTGTTGTCGGCGCCGGTGGGGGCGTCGTTCACCGGGTGCACGGTGACCGGCAGGGTCAGCGAGGTGGAGGCCTTGTCGCCGTTGGCGCCTTCGGTGGCGGTGGCGGTGACCTTCAGGTCGAAGGTGCCGTTGTAGTTGGCCGGCGGGGTGATGCTCAGGTTGCCCAGGTTCCAGCCGCTGATGTCGGCGGTGGTGCTGCCGCTGGTGGCGGTGAAGCTGTGCACGCCGTCGGTCAGGGTGGCGCCTGCGGGGATCTGCGAGATGCCCACGGAGAGGCTTTCCGAACCGTCGGTGTCGTTCAGCGAGGCGGTCAGGCGCGACAGCGGGATGCTGCTGTCCTCGTCACCCTCGTTGACGTTGTAGAGCTGGTAGTAGCCCTTGCCGTCGCTGCCATGCAGGTCGGACAGGTGCAGGCCGTTGCCGGCCAGGTCGCTGGCCTTGGTGTAGAGCTGCACGTTGGCGCTGGACAGGTCCTGCACTGGGCCGTTGCCGACCTTGACGTTGACGTCCAGGGTGCCCGGGCCGCTCTGGTTGTGCTGGTAGATGTCCAGGGTGTAGTAGCCGCTCTGCTGGGCGGTGTAGCTGCCGCTGAACTGGCCGGTGGAGCCGCCCCAGGTGGCGCTGCCCACGGTGGTGCCGCCGACCACGACCATCACGCTGTCGTCGCCGGTGCCGCTGAAGGTGTAGGTCTGGCCTGCTTCCAGGTAGATCAGGCCGGAGAGCTTGTTGGCCACGCCGGCGTTGACGCTGTCGATGTGGGCGTCGGCCAGGTTGCCGCTGCTGGTGGGGGGGCCGGCGGCGTCGATGGTGCTCTTCAGGGTGGCCGGGTTGGCGCCGTTGCCACCGCTGCCCAGGGCCAGGTTATTCCAGCTCTGTTGCAGCAGGCCGGTGGCGGCGGGGGTGCCGCTCGGCGCCTGGGCGCCCAGGTTCGGGGCGTCGGCCACCGGCTGGATGCCCACCTGGACGGTGGCGGTGCTGTTGCCGCCCTTACCGTCGGTAACGGTGTAGGTGATGGTGTCCGCACCGCTGTAGTTACCGGTGGGGGTGTAGACCAGCTTGCCGTCGACGATGCTGACGCTGCCGTGCTGCGCGCTGGCGCCGGTCAGGGTCAGGCTGTCGCCGTCCACGTCGCGGTCGTTTGCCAGCACGTCGATGGTGACGGGGGTGTCTTCCTGGGTGGTGGCGGTGTCGTTGACGGCGGTGGGCGCATCGTTCACCGGCTTGACGGTGATGTCGACCACGGTGTCGACCACGCCGCCCTTGCCGTCGCTGACGGTGACCACGAAGCGATCCGGGCCGTTGTAGTCGCCGTTGGGCTTGTAGGTGTACTCGCCGGTGTTCGGGTCGAGGGTCAGGGTGCCGTTGGCGGTGCCGGTCTTCACGGTGTAGGTGAGGCGGTCGCCGTCCACGTCGGTGGCGGGGATGCGGCTGGTCAGGGTGCCGTCTTCATCCACGCTGGCGGTGCTGTTGGGCGCCACCGGGGCATCGTTGACCGGCTTGACGGTGACGCTGACCACGCTGGTGGTGGTGCCGCCGTTGCCGTCGCTGATGGTGACGGTGAAGGCGTCGCTGCCGTTGAAGTCCTTGGCCGGCTGGTAGGTGTAGGTGCCGTCGGCGTTCATCACCACGGTGCCATGCTGCGGGCCGTTGCCGTTGGCGATGCTGTAGGTGAGGGTGTCGCCGTCGATGTCGCGGCCGGTCACGCGGCCGTCCACCGGGGTGTCCTCGTCGGTGCTGATGCTGGACGGGGAGGCGGTCGGGGCATCGTTGGTCGGCTTGACGGTGATGTTGACCACGGTGTCGGTGACACCGCCCTTGCCGTCGCTGACGGTGACCACGAAGCTGTCCGGCCCGTTGTAGTCGCCGTTGGGCTTGTAGGTGTACTCGCCGGTGTTGGGATTGAGCACCAGGGTGCCGTTGGTGGTGCCGGTCTTCAGCGTGTAGGTGAGGGTGTCGCCCTCCGCGTCGGTGGCGGGGATGCGGCTGGTCAGGGTGCCGTCCTCGTCCACGCTGGCGGTGCTGTTCGGGGCGTTCGGGGCATCGTTGACCGGGTTGACGATGACGCTGACCAGGCTGGTGGTGGTGCCGCCGTGGCCGTCGCTTATGGTGACGGTGAACGTGTCGGTACCGTTGAAGTCCTTGGCCGGCTGGTAGGTGTAGGTGCCGTCGGCGTTCATCACCACGGTGCCGTGCTGCGGGCCGTTGCCGTTGGCGATGCTGTAGGTGAGGGTGTCGCCGTCCACGTCGCGGCCGGTCACGCGGCCGTCGATCGGGGTGTCTTCATCGGTGGTCAGGAACTGCGGGCCGGAGGTCGGTGCGTCGTTGACCGGGTTGACCTTGACCGTCACCACGGAGTCGGCATAGCCGCCCTTCGGATCGTAGACCCGGATGGTGAAGGAATCGGTGCCGTTGTAGTCCTTGTTCGGGGTGTAGGTGTACTCGCCGGTGGCGGTGTTGAGCAGGATCGAGCCGTGGGCCACGCCGGACTGGATCACGTAGCTCAGCTTGTCGCCGTCCACGTCGGTGGCGACGATCTGGCCGCTGACGCTCTTGTCCTCGTCAGTTTCTTTGGTCTGGTCGGTGGTTTCCGGCGCGTCGTTGAACGGCAGGACATTGATGCTGACCAGGCTGGTGGTTACGCCGCCCTTGCCATCGCTGATGGTGACGGTGAAGGCGTCGGTGCCGTTGTAGTCCTTGGCCGGCATGTAGGAGAAGGTGCCGTCGGGGTTGAGCGTGACGGTGCCGTGCTGCGGGCCGTTGCCGTTGGCGATGCTGTAGGTGAGGGTGTCACCGTCCACGTCGCGGGCATTGATCGTGCCGTTGGCGGCGTTGTCCTCGACGGTGGTCAGGAACAGCGGGCCGGAGGTCGGTGCGTCGTTGATCGGGTTGACCTTGACCGTCACCACGGAGTCGGCATAGCCGCCCTTCGGATCGTAGACCCGGATGGTGAAGGTGTCGGTGCCGTTGAAGTCCTTGTTCGGGGTGTAGGTGTACTCACCGGTCACGGTGTTGAGCAGGATCGAGCCGTGAGCCACGCCGGACTGGATCACGTAGCTGAGCTTGTCGCCGTCCACGTCGGTGGCGACGATCTGGCCGCTGACGCTCTTGTCTTCGTCGGTTTCCTTGGTCTGGTCGGTGGTTTCCGGGGCGTCGTTGAACGGCAGGACATTAATGCTGACCAGGCTGGTGGTCACACCGCCGTGGCCGTCGCTGATGGTGACGGTGAAGGCGTCGGTGCCGTTGTAGTCCTTGGCCGGCATGTAGGAGAAGGTGCCGTCAGGGTTGAGCGTGACGGTGCCGTGCTGCGGGCCGTTGCCGTTGGCAATGCTGTAGGTGAGGGTGTCACCGTCCACGTCGCGGGCATCGATCTTGCCGGTGGCGGCATTGTCTTCGACGGTGGTCAGGTCCAGCGGCTTGGAAGTCGGGATGTCGTTCACCGGGTTGACGGTGATCCGCACCACGGCGTCGACCACGCCGCCCTTGCCGTCGTTGACGGTGACGGTGAAGGAGTCCGGGCCGTTGTAGTTGGCGTTGGGCTTGTAGGTGTACTGGCCGGTGGCGGTGTCGAACACCAGGGTGCCGTTGTTGGTCCCGGTCTTCAGGGTGTAGGTCAGGCTGTCGCCATCGGCATCGGTGGCGTTCAGCTGGCTGGTGAGGGTGCTGTCCTCGTCCACGCTGACGTTGGCGTTGTTGACCACCGGCAGGTCGTTGATCGGGTTGACCGCCAGGTTGATGGCGCCGTTCACGGTGGCGGTGCCGTCGTTGACGCTGTAGGTGAAGCTGCCCACGGCATCGCCGGCCTTGTAGTCGGCGGGGGCGTTGTACTTCAGGCCCTGGAGCTGGGCGCTGGTGAGGGTCTGGCCATTGCTGACCAGGGTGCCGTCGGCGAGGGTGACCTGGCCGACCACCGGCAGGCCGGTGACCTTGATGGTGAGCACGTCGCCGTCCACGTCGGTGGGCGCCTTGATGCCCAGCGGGGTGCCGACGCTTTCCTCGTTGACGGTGAGGCCGTGGCTGTCCACCACCGGCAGGTCGTTGACTGCGGTGACGCCCACCTTGACGGTGGCGGTGTCGGTGCCGCCCTTGCCGTCGCTGATGGTGTAGGTGAAGGAGCCGGTGCCGTTGAAGTTGGCCGCCGGGGTGAACACCACCTTGCCGTTGACCAGGGCCACGGTGCCGTTGACCGCGTTCTGCACGCTGATGATGGTCAGGCTGTCGCCGTCCACGTCGGTGTCGTTGCCCAGCAGGGTGGCGGGCTCGATGGTCAGCGGGGTGTCTTCAGCGGTCACCAGGCCGTCGAGGCCGTGGCTCAGGCTGTTGCCGCCGAGCACGGTGTAGCTGCCGCCTTCGGGGCGCATCTCCACCTTGAGCTGGGCCTGGCCGCCCTGGTCCCAATAGATGATCTGGATCTGGTGGGCGCCACTGGTGGGCACGTTGAAGGTGGCGAACTCACGGGCGGTCGGGCCCTGGTTGGCGTTGTACTCGGCCACCACCTTGCCGTCGATGACGATGCTGAAGCCGTCGTCGGCGGTGACGCGCAGCTGGTAGTTGCCAGCGGCCAGGTTGACCGAGCCGCTCAGCTCGACGATGGCGTCGGAGGTGTTGGCCGGGTCGTTGTTCAGGGTCGCGGCGTCGCTGCCGAGGAACTTCTGCAGGTTGCCGTTGCCGCCCAGGTCGCTGCTCACGCCGTTGCCGTAGTTCAGCGAGGTGGCAGTGAAGGTGGCGTCGGCGGCGTGCTTGGCGATGAAGTCCTTGACCATCGCCAGGTTGCTCAGGTTCGGGCCGTCGGCGCCTTCGCGGTAGGCGTAGTAGCTGCCCTTCAGGCCGCTGAGGGTCGGGGCGTCGTCACGGGCGTCGGGCGCATCGTTCACCGGGGTGACGCCCAGGGTGACGCTGCCGTTCACGGTGGCGGTGCCGTCATTGACGCTGTAGGTGAAGCTGCCCACCGGGTCGCCGGCCTTGTAGTCGGCGGGGGCGTTGTACTTCAGGCCCTGCAGCTGGGCGCTGGTGAGGGTCTGGCCGTTGCTGACCAGGCTGCCGTCAGCCAGGGTGATCTGGCCGACCACTGGCAGGCCGGTGACCTTGATGGTGAGCACGTCGCCGTCGGCATCGGTGGGGGCCTTGAGGCCCAGCGGGGTGCCGACGCTTTCCTCGGCCACGGTGAGGTTCTTACTGTCCACCACCGGCAGGTCGTTCACCGGGGTGACGCCCAGGGTGACGCTGCCATTCACGGTAGCGGTGCCGTCATTGACGCTGTAGGTGAAGCTGCCCACCGGGTCGCCAGCCTTGTAGTCGGCGGGGGCGTTGTACTTCAGGCCCTGCAGCTGGGCGCTGGTGAGGGTCTGGCCGTTGCTGACCAGGGAGCCGTCGGCGAGGGTGACCTGGCCGACCACCGGCAGGCCGGTGACCTTGATGGTGAGCACGTCGCCGTCGGCATCGGTGGGTGCCTTGAGGCCCAGCGGGGTGCCGACGCTTTCCTCGGCCACGGTGAGGGTCTTGCTGTCCACCACCGGCAGGTCGTTCACCGGGGTGACGCTGACCGCCACGCTGCCGACCACGGTGGTGGTGCCGTCGTTGACGCTGTAGGTGAAGTTGCCCACCGGGTCGCCGGCCTTGTAGTCGGCGGGAGCGTTGTACTTCAGGCCCTGCAGCTGGGCGCTGGTGAGGGTCTGGCCATTGCTGACGGTGGTGCCGTCGGCCAGGGTCACGCGGCCGACCACGGGCAGGCCGGTGACGGTGATGGTGAGCGCATCGCCGTCCACATCGGTGGGCGCCTTGAGGCCCAGCGGGGTGCCGACGCTTTCCTCGGCCACGGTGATGGCGTTGCTGTCCACCACCGGGGCGTCGTTGCGGCCTTCGATGGTGACGCTGGCGCTGGTCTTGACCAGGCCGCCGTGGCCGTCGCTGACCTCGTACTCGTAGTTCAGGACCAGGTTCTGGCCCTTGGCCAGGTAGTTGTAGGCGGACGGGTCCACCTTGAGGCTGTTGCTGGCGGCGTCGAAGGTCACGCCGGCGGCGTTGCCGGTGCCGACCTGCTTCAGGTTGATGACGCTGAGCACGTCCTTGGCGTCGACGTCGCTGGCGTTCTGCAGCAGGTTGATGCTGTAGGGCGGGGCGTCTTCGTTGGTCACCGAGGTGATGGCGCCGCTGACCACCGGGGCGTCGTTGCTGCCGGTGACGGTGATGGTGACGTCGCGGCTGGCGCTGGCGTTGCTGCCGTCGGTGACGGTCACGCGGTAGACCAGGGTCAGGGTCTCGCCGGCAGCCAGGTAGTCCAGGGAGCCGGCCGGCACGCTGTAGGTCCAGTGCACGGAGCCCTGGCCGTCGCCGGTGGCGGAATCGCTGAGGGTGGCGGCGAGGTTGCCCAGGGCGGCCACGGCCTGGCCATTGCTGTCGGTGGCGCTGACCAGCTGGGTGCTGACGCTGTGGCTGTCGTTGAGGTCGGCGTCTTCGAAGCCGATGTCGCCGGTGGCGCTGAGGTTGCCGGCATTCTCGCCGGGCACGCCGTCGGCGCGTTCGGTGACGCTGCCGGTCTGCACGGTGGTTTCCAGCACCGGGGCGTCGTTGCGGCCTTCGATGGTCAGGGTGGCGGTGGTGGGGGTGACGCCGCCGTTGCCGTCGACCACGTCGTAGCTGTAGGTGAGCACCAGCTTCTCGCCGGCGGCCAGGTAGTTGTAGGCGTTGGGGTTGACCTGCAGGGTGTTGCCCGAGACGGTCACGCCGGCAGTGTCGCCGCTGCCGACCAGCTTGACGTTGGCCACCGAGAGCACGTCGCTGCGGTCCACGTCGCTGGCGTTCTGCAGTAGGTCGACCTGCTGGGCGCCGGCGTCTTCGTTCGTGGTGGTGGCAATGGCTGCGCTGACCACGGGGGCATCGTTGACGCCGTCGATCACCACGGTGGCCTGGGTGGTGACCAGGCCGCCATGGCCGTCGCTGACCTCGTATTCGTAGGTGAGGGTGACCTTCTCGCCCTTGGCCAGGTAGTTGTAGGCGCTGGGGTCGAGCACCAGGGTGTTGCCGCTGACGGTGACGCCGGAGGCATCGTTGCCGCTGGTTTCGCGCAGGTTGACGACGTTGAGCACGTCGTTGGCATCGGTGTCGCTGGCCTTGGCCAGCAGGTTGATGACCTGGCCGGCGGCGTCTTCGTCGGTGCCGACGCTGATGGCACCGGTGACCACCGGGACGTCGTTGACGCCGGTGATGGTCAGGGTCAGCACGCTGTCGCTGCTGAGCTGGCCGTCGGTGGCGGTGAACGGAACCTGGATGACCAGCTTCTCGCCAGCGGCCAGGGACTGGTAGGCCGCGTTGCTCGGGTCCAGGGTCCAGGTGCCGTCGGGGTTGAGGCTGAAGCCGGCCGGGGCGTTGCCCTTGAGGCTGAAGGTCAGTTTGTCGCCGTCGACATCGGTGGCGGCGAGCTGGCCGCCCACGGTGGGGCCGTCTTCGGTGGCGCTGGCGCTGGTGGGGCTGGCCACGGGCGCATCGTTCACCGGGGAGACGTTGACGGTGGCGGTGGCGTTGGTGGAGGTGGCGCCGTTGTTGTCCACGGCCTGGTACTGGAAGGTGGTGGTGCCGTTCCAGTCGCTGTCCGGGACGAAATAGACCGGGCCGGTGACGCTGTCGCCGGCTTTCAGCGGGGTGCCGCCGTTGGCCGAGGCGTAGAGCTGGCCGTGCTGGGGCAGGCCGGTGATGACGAAGCCGGTGACGGTGCCATCGACGTCGCTGCCGGCCAGGTCGACCTGAATGCGTGCGGACTGGTCTTCGCTGCCGCTGGCGGACACGGCGCTGGCCACCGGGGCGTCGTTGGTACCGGTGACGGTGATTTCCAGGTTGGCGGTGTTGCTGGCACCGAATTCGTCGGTGACGGTGACCGGCACCTTGATCACCAGCTGCTCGCCGGCCTTGAGGCTGTCGTAGGCGCTGTGGCTGCTGTCGAAGCTCCAGCTGCCGTTGCTGTTGAGGGTCAGGCCGTCGACGGTGGCGGGGGTGGTGAAGGTCAGCTGGGCGCCGGTGTCGACGTCGGTGGCGACCATCTGGCCGGTGATGACGCCATCACCTTCATTGGCTGCGGCGGTGGCGGCATCGATCTTCGGCGCATCGTTGGTGCCGGTGACGGTGATGGTCAGGGTGCTCTTCGCACTCAGGCTGCCGTCGCTGACGCTGTAGGGAATGGTCAGGGTCAGGACCTGGCCCTTGGCCAGGCTCTGGTAGCCGGCGGCGCTGGGGTCGAGGGTCCAGGTGCCGTTGGGGTTGAGCTGGAAGCCGTCCGGGGCGGGGCCACTGAGGGTGTAGGTCAGTGTGTCGCCGTCGACGTCGCTGCCATCCAGCTGGCCGCTGATGGGGGCGGCGTCTTCTTCGGTGGCGGCGTCGGTGGCGCCGGCCACGGGGGCATCGTTCACCGGGTTGATGGTCAGGCCGATGCTGTCGTTGTCGGTGAGCTGGCCATCGCTGGTGCGGACGTTGAGGGTGTCCTGGCCGTTGTAGTCGGCGGACGGAACGTACTTCAGACCTTGCAGGGCGGCGTTGATGGCCTGGGCGCTGCCGGAGAGCACCAGGGTGCCGGTGCCGTTGCCGCTGAAGGTCACGCCGTTGCCGAGGTTGCCCAGGGTCAGGGTGCCGTGGCCGACGCTGAGGGTGGTGGTGAGGGTGTCGCCGTCCACGTCGGTGACGCTGATGGCGTTGCCGTTGGCGGTGCTGAAGGTCTGGCTGCCGTCTTCGTCGAGGGTCTGGGCGCCGGGGACGCTGTTGACCGGGGCGTCGTTGATCGGGTTGATCACCAGGTGCAGCGTGCCGGTGGTGCTCAGGGAGCCGTCGCTGAGGGTGTAGGTGACGGCCGGTACCACGCCGCTGTAGTCGGCGTTGGGGGTGAAGGAGAACTCGCCGTTGGCCAGCAGGGTCAGTTTGCCCACCGACAGGTAGGCGGTGTCGCCGGCCTGGTAGTTCTGCCCGGCGATGCTGAAGCCGGTGACGCTCAGGCTGGTGCTGTCGACGTCGCTGTCGTTGGTCAGCACGTTGCCGGTGGCGACGCTGTCCTCGTCCAGGGTGACGGTGTCGTTCACGGCCACCGGGGCATCGTTGGTGCCGTTGATGGTGACGGTGACGCTGGTCTTGGTGCCGTCGGCGCTGGTGACTTCGAAGGTGTCCACCAGTTTCTGGCCGACGTTCAGCTCGTTGTAGGCGGAGTTGGCGACGTAGCTCCAGTTGCCGGCGGCGTCGATGCTGAAGGTGCCGTAGGTACCGGCGGTGCCGGTCTGGGCAACGAAGGTGGCCGGGCTGTCGACATCGGTGATGGTCAGGGCACCGCCGGCGGTGAGGGCGCTGTCGGTTTCGTCCAGCTGCACGTCGGCGCTGCTCAGCACGGCGGCGTCGTTGGTGCCGTTGATGGTGACGGTGACGCTGGTCTTGGTGCCGTCGGCGCTGGTGACCTGGAAGGTGTCCACCAGCTTCTGGCCGACGTTCAGCTCGTTGTAGGCGGCATTGGCGACGTAGGTCCAGTTGCCGGCGGCATCGATGCTGAAGGTGCCGTAGTTGCCGGCGGTGCCGGTCTGGGCGACGAAGGTGGCCGGGCTGTCGATGTCGGTGATGCTGAGGGTGCCGCCTGTGGTGAGGGCGCTGTCGGTCTCGTCCAGCTGCACGTCGGCGCTGCCGAGCACGGCGGCGTCGTTCACGCCGGTGACGGTGATGGTCAGGGTGCTGGTGCTCTTGGCGCCGAACTGGTCGGTCACTTCATAGGGCACGGTGAGGGTCAGCTTCTGGCCTTCGGCGAGGGACTGGTAGGCGGCGTTGCCGGCGTCCAGGGTCCAGGCACCGGTCTGCGGGTTGAGGCTGAAGCCGGCGGGGGCCTTGTCGGTGAGGCTGTAGCTGAGCACCGCGCCCTTGTCGGCGTCGCTGGCCTGCAGGGTGCCGCTCACGGTCTGGTCTTCGGTGACGTCGGCGCTGCTGGCGGTGGCGATCGGCGCGTCGTTGGCGCCGTTGAAATTGATGGTGATGACGCGGGTGTCGCTGGCGCCGGACGGGTCGCGCACGGTGACAACAAAGCTGTCGCTGGCCTTCTCGCCGTCCTGCAGGCCGTTCACGGCCTTGGCGTCCACGACGTAGGTGTAGGTGCCGTCGGCATTGACGGTCAGTTCGCCGTAGGCGCCCTTGCCGCTGCCGCTCCAGGTCAGTTGGGTGTCGTCCACGTCGGTGGCGGTCAGCTGGCCCTTGATGTCGGCGAAGGTGTCGAGGCCGGCGGTGTCGTTGACGTCGGCGGTGTAGGTGCCGCTGGCCACCGGTGCGTCGTTGACCGGGGTGATGCCCAGGTTGACGGTCAGCGGGGTGGAGGCGCCGCGGCCGTCGGTGGCGGTCACGACGAAGCTGTCGGCGCCGTTGTAGTCCTGGGCCGGGGTGTAGGTCCAGGTGCCGTTGGGGTTGAACACCAGGGTGCCGTTGGCCGGGCCCTGGGTGACGCTGAAGGTGATCAGGTCGCCGTTGGCATCGCGGGCGGTGAAGGTGCCGCTGATCGGGGTGTCTTCCGGCGTGCTCAGGCTGAAGGTGGTGATGGGGCCGCCATCGGCGCCGGTGAACTGCGGGGCGATGTTGGGCAGGGCGCCCTGGGTCTCGGTGGTGCCGGAGGCGCCGTTGGCCAGGCCCTGGGTGGCGAAACCGATCTGCGCTTCAACGACGCCGCCGGTAGGGTCCAGCAGGACGAAACTGCGGCCACCGCCGGCTTCACCGCCGCTGGTGGAGCCGCCGGCGCTGGTGGCACCGGCAGCGGTGGCTTCGAAGGCCTGGGTCGGGTCGACACCGGCGGCGATGGCCTGTTGCAGCTCTTCGGCGCTGGGCGCGGTCTGGGCGGCGCCGTCATCGGCGGCCTGGGGGGCGAATTCGTTGCTTGCCCAGCGGGTGTCGCGGCCCAGGTCGATCAGGCGGCCATCGGGCAGCTCGATGGTGACCATGCTGGCCGCGCCAGTGACGATCTCGTCACCCTGGAAGATCCGATCCCCCTCGAAGAGCTGACGCTGCACACCCTCGGCGGAGAGTGCAACGACCTGGCCGATGACGCTTTTCACTACGGCTACGACAGTGCTCATGGGGGTGAATCTCCTGGTTTGGCTTCAGCTTGCGGCGCCGAGTCGTTCCAGAGGTGGATCGGCGCTGCATTCCTTCATTGATTCGGTGGTGTTGAAAAGCTGGCGTCAGTAATTTGGCTTATTCAGATTCGCTATTGGGTATATGCCAAAGTATTGACCAATTGTCTGCCATCCTAAACAATTGCCTACGTAATGTCACTTTGATATTCGCAGCTATTTAAGATAGTTCTGACAGAAGGATCAGGACTGACTTGGGTCACGGATTTCTGCTCGCTGTTTGAGCAAGGTTGACGCCAATTCCCTGACGGAATCTTGCCCGGACAGAAACCCACCGAATTTCCATGAAAGGATGCCTTTCCATGCGTCTGCGCTTTGTTACCGCCTTGCCCTTTGCCCTTGTCGCCAGCTTTCCCCTGCACGCGCAGACCCTGCAGGAGGCCATGCAGCGTGCGATCGAGTACCACCCGGAGGTCCAGGCCGGGGTGAATGCCCGCCTGTCGGCTGACTATCAGTTGAAGGCTGCGAAGGGCGGCTACCTGCCGCGTGTGGACGTGGTGGCCGGCTATGGCCGCGAAGGCAGCGACAACACCACCACCCGTGGCCAGGGTGACCACTGGCGGACCATGACCCGTGGCGAGTCGGCCCTGACCCTGCAGCAGATGGTGTTCGACGGCTTCGCCACCTCCAGCGAAGTGGCGCGCCAGCAGGCCACCGTGAATTCCCGTGCCTACTCGCTGCTGGGCACCTCCGAGCGCACCGCGCTGGACGTGGCGCAGGTGTACATCGAGGTGATCAAGCGCCAGGAGATGGTCCGCCTGGCCGAGGAGAACCTGAAGAGCCACCAGCGCATCTATGACCAGATCACCCTGCGCAGCACCCGTGGGGTAGGGCGCCTGGCCGACCAGGACCAGGCCGAGGCGCGCCTGGCCCAGGCCCGCAACAACCTGATCACCGAGCAGACCAACCTGGCCGATGCCCGCACCAACTACTTCAGCGTGGTGGGCACCGACCCGCTCGAACTGACCGAGCCGTCCGGCCTGCCGGGCCAGCTGCCCGCCGACCTGGCCGAGGCCCGTCGCGCCCTGCTGGAAAACAGCCCGATCCTGCGTTCGGCCGAGTCCGACGTGGCCGCTGCGGAGAAGCAGTACGACGCCGCCAAGTCCACCTTCTACCCGCGCTTCGATGCCGAGCTGCGCCGTGGCGCCGACAACGACCTGGACGGCCAGAACGGCCACGTCAACGAATGGCAGGCCATGCTGCGCATGCGCTACAACCTGTTCGCCGGCGGCAGCAACAAGGCCGACCTGGAGTCCAAGTCCTACCAGGTGAACCAGGCCCTGGACATCCGCAACAACGCCCTGCGCGTGCTCAACGAAGACCTGGGTCTGTCCTGGAACGCCCTGGCCAACGCCCGCGAGCAGATGCCCATCGCCCAGCAGTACGTGGACTACAGCAGCCGCGTGCGCGAGTCCTACCAGAAGCAGTTCAGCATCGGCGAACGCACCCTGCTGGACCTGCTGGACAGCGAGAACGAGCTGTTCACCGCGTCCCGTCGCCTGGCTGAAATTCGCTACCTGGAGCTGTTTACTCAGTACCGGATCAAAGCCACCATGGGCGAGCTGCTCAAGAGCCAGGGTGTCGTCGCGCCCATGGCGAGCGTCGTTCAGAGTGAGCTGAAGCCCGAAGTGAACCTGCCGGGCCTCAACTGAGCAGCGCCCAACCCCCGTACCGTTGAAAAGAGTGTTCCAGCGTGGATCAAGAAGCCAGTCGATTGCCCTTCACCAACGATCCACGCGGACAGCTCGATGACCCCCTGCTCGACAGCCTCCTCAGCCTCTGCCTGCAGCACCAGCGCCCGGCCAGCCGGGCCATGCTCACGGCGGGGCTGCCGCTGCCCGGCCAGCGCCTGACCCCCGAGCTGCTGCCCCGTGCGGCCGCCCGGGCCGGCCTGCAGGGGCGCCTGCTGCAGCGCAAGCTGGAGCAGATTCCGGCCATCGCACTGCCGGCCATGCTGATCCTCAAGGAGGGTCGCTGCGCCGTGCTGCTGGGCTGGGAAGCCAACGGCGATGCACGCCTGCTGCTGAGCGAGAGCGACGGCGGCGAGGTGCGCGCCCCCCGCGAGACCCTGGCCGAGGACTACGCCGGCCAGGCCTTCTTCGCCCAGCCGCGGCACAAGTTCGACCTCAACCACGGCACGCTGATTCCCCGGGTCAAGCACTGGTTCCGCGACACCCTCAAGCGTTCCCGCTGGCTCTACGTCGACGCGGTGGCGGCCAGCCTGCTGATCAACCTGATCGGCCTCGGCGCGCCGTTGTTCGTCATGAACGTGTACGACCGCGTGGTGCCCAACCAGGCCGCCGCCACCCTGTGGGTGCTGGCCGTGGGCATTTCCGGCGCCTACGTCTTCGACCTGCTGCTCAAGACCATGCGCGGCCTGTGCCTGGACCTGGCGGGCAAGAAGACCGACATGATCATTTCCGCCACGCTGTTCGAGCGCATCGTCGGCATGGCCATGAAGCACCGGCCCGCGCGGGTCGGCAGCTTTGCCCAGAACATCCATGAGTTCCAGACGCTGCGGGACTTCCTCGCCTCGCTGACCATGACCAGCGTCATCGACCTGCCGTTCACGCTGCTGATCCTGCTGGTGATCGGCATCCTCGGCGGGCACCTGGTGTGGGTGCCGCTGGTGGCCTTCGTGCTCGCCGGCACCCTCGGCTGGCTGCTGCAGAAACCCCTGGTGGAGACCATGGACCGCACCATGGCGCTGTCCGCCGAGCGTCAGTCCAGCCTGATCGAGACCCTGGCCGGCCTCGACGCGGTGAAGGTCAACAACGCCGAGAGCGAGCGCCAGTACCTCTGGGAGCAGACCATCGGCACCCTGGGCCGCCTCGAACTGCGGGTGAAGATGCTCTCCAGCCTCTCGCTCAACCTGACCCTGCTGATCCAGCAGCTGGCCGGTGTGGTGATGATCGTCGCCGGGGTCTACATGATCATCGCCGGCGACCTCAGCATGGGCGGCCTGATCGCCTGCTACATGCTCAACGGCCGCGCCCTGGGCCCGATGACCCAGCTCTCCGGCCTGATCACCCGCTATCAGCAGGCGCGCCTGACCATGTTCTCGGTCAACCAGATGATGGCGCTGCCCCAGGAACGCCACGAAGACGAGCGGCCGCTGACCCGCCAGGGCCTGCAGGGCGCCATCGAGTTCCGCCAGGTGTCCTTCACCTACCCGAACCAGCAGAACCCGGCGCTGAACACCATCAACCTGATCATCCGCCCCGGCGAGAAGGTCGGCATCGTCGGCCGCAGCGGCTCAGGCAAGAGCTCCCTGGCCAAGCTGATCGTCGGGCTCTACCAGGCCGATTCCGGCAGCCTGCTGGTGGACGGCGTGGACGTGCGCCAGCTGGACGTCAGCGACCTGCGCCACAACATCGGCTACGTGCCCCAGGACATCCAGCTGCTGGCCGGCACCCTGCGTGACAACCTGGTGTCCGGCGCCCGCTACGTCGAGGACGAGCTGGTGCTGCAGGCCGCCGAGCTGTCCGGCGTGCACGAATTCGCCCGGCTGCACCCCCAGGGCTACGAGCTGCAGGTGGGCGAGCGTGGCCAGAACCTCTCCGGCGGCCAGCGGCAGAACGTCGCCCTGGCCCGCGCACTGCTGCTGGACCCACCGATCCTGCTGCTCGACGAGCCCACCAGTTCCATGGACAACACCGGCGAAGAACGCCTGAAACAGCGCCTGGCGGCCGTGGTCGCCAACAAGACCGTGCTGCTGGTCACCCACCGCGCCTCCATGCTGTCCCTGGTGGACCGCCTGGTGATCGTGGACAAGGGGCAGATCATCGCCGACGGTCCGAAGGAAGCCGTGATGGAAGCGCTGAAGAAGGGGCAGATCAGTGTCGCGTAAGTCGATGGGCGAAGGCCTGATGAGCTACTTCAAGGGCCAGGAAAGCCTGGCCGACCAACCCCTGCCGGAAGTCAGCAAGGCCCTGGTGGAGGACGCGCCCCGTGTGGTGCGCCTGACCATCTGGACGCTGATCGGCTTCACCCTGTTCCTTGGCCTGTGGGCGCATTTCGCCGAGATCGACGAGGTGACCCGGGGCGAGGGCAAGGCGATTCCGTCGTCCAAGCTGCAGAAGATCTCCAACCTCGAGGGCGGCATCATCTCCGAGCTGTTCGTCCACGAAGGCCAGGTGGTGGAGCCGGGCGACCCGCTGCTGCGCCTGGACCCCACGCGCTTCCAGTCCAACGTCGGTGAGACCGAGGCCGACCGCGTGGCCATGGCCCTGCGCGTCGAGCGCCTGAGCGCCGAGGTGGACGGCCGCGAGCTGGCCATTCCCGATGCGCTGCGGCAGAAGGCCCCCGGCCAGGCCGAGAGCGAGGAGGCGCTGTTCCGCAGCCGCCAGCAGCAGCTCAGGGACGAAGTGGCCGGGCTGGAGCAGCAACTGGTGCAGAAGCAGCAGGAGCAGCGCGAATTCGTCTCCAAGCAGGGCCAGTACCGCAACAGCCTGGAGCTGCTGCGCCAGGAGATCGCCATCTCCGAGCCGCTGGTGGCGGAAGGGGCGATCTCCAAGGTGGAGGTGCTGCGCCTGAAGCGTTCCGAAGTGGAGGTGCGCGGCCAGCTGGAGGCCACTAACCTGGCCATTCCCCGGGCCGAGTCGGCCATCAAGGAGGTGGAGCAGAAGGTCGCCGAGACCCGCTCGCGCTTCCGCAGCGAGGCGCTCACCCAGCTCAACGAGGCGCGCACCGACCTGAACAAGGCCGAGGCCACCGGCAAGGCTCTGGAGGACCGGGTCAACCGCACCCTGGTCACCTCGCCGGTACGCGGCATCGTCAAGCAGCTGCTGGTGAACACCATCGGCGGGGTGATCCAGCCGGGCAGCGACCTGGTGGAGATCGTCCCGCTGGACGACACCCTGCTGGTGGAGGCGCGCATCCGACCCCAGGACATCGCCTTCCTCCACCCCGGACAGAAGGCCATGGTGAAGTTCACCGCCTACGACTACACCATCTACGGCGGGCTGCAGGCCGACCTGGAGCAGATCGGCGCGGACACCATCACCGACGAGGACGGCAACAGCTTCTACCTGATCAAGCTGCGCACCCGTAAGAGCCACCTGGGCAGCGACGAGAAGCCGTTGCTGATCATCCCCGGCATGGTGGCCTCGGTGGACATCATGACCGGCAAGAAGAGCATCCTCAGCTACCTGCTCAAGCCGATCATCCGTGCCCGCGCCGAGGCCTTGCGCGAGCGCTGATTCACAGCTCGGGCAGGCGAGGGTGGACAGCCTGCCGTTCGTCACCTAGGGTCTGCGCGGCTTGCGGCTGCGCAGGCCGAGAAACCCAGGTTCCACCGCGTACGCAGGAGCGCCCATGGACGAATTCATGCAGGCCGCCATCGACGAAGCCCGCCAGGGGCTCGCCGAAGGGGGCATCCCGATCGGTTCGGTGATCGTGCACCGGGGCCGCATCATCGGCCGTGGCCACAACCGTCGCGTGCAAGAGGGCAGCGCCATCCGCCACGGCGAGATGGACGCCTTCGAGAACGCCGGCCGGCAGAGCGCCAGCGTCTACCGCGAGTGCGTGCTGTACACCACGCTGTCACCCTGTTCCATGTGCAGCGGCGCCATCCTGCTCTACGGCATTCCCAAGGTGATCATCGGCGAAAACCACACCTTCCTCGGCGAAGAGGCGCTGCTGCGCTCGCGCGGGGTCGAGGTCGAGGTGCTGCAGGACGCCACCTGCATCCGGTTGATGGAAGACTTCATCGCCGCCCGCCCCGAACTCTGGAACGAGGACATCGGCGAATAGGCGAGCGGATCGCCTGCACGCGCGTTCACGGACGACACCATGCACAACCCACCACCCGCCTTCGGGGCGGCTGCCCCTGAGCCCTTCCTGCGCCGCAACTGGCCGGCGTTGCGCCGTGCCTGCTATGTCTTCGGGGTGCTGGCGGCCCTGCCGTTCGCCCTGCTGTGCCTGCTGATACCGGGCGGGTCGGGCTTCGGGCTGCTGCTGACCACCGGCGCCTGGCTGGGCATGGCCGGCCTGGTGTGGACGCTGTTCATCGAGCCTGAGGAGGCGGGCGGGCTGGCCAACCTCTTCGCCTTCTGCTTGCTGCTGGCCGGTGAGCTGGCCTTCCTGCCGCTCTCCATGGGCCTCCTTCTCGGTGCCATGCCGGCCGGGCTGTCGGCCTTGCTCGTATGGCCGCCCCTGGTGGGGCTGCACTACATGGTGCGCATCCTGCTGGCCATGCGCGAGAGCGGCGACGTGTTCGCCCTGCGCCTGCTGGCGGGCCTGGGTGTGGTCATCGCCGTCGGTGGGCCGTTGTACTGGGTGACCCGCGACCAGCCGGCTGCCCAGGTCATTTCCGCTACCCGCCCGGCGGCGGAGATCACCGTGCTGCGGGAGGGCCCGGCTCGCTTCGCCGAGGTCACGGTTGCCCCGTTGCTGGCCGCCGGGTATCGCAGCGTGCACGCGGACGGCCGCACCTACCAGGCCCTGCCACGGGGTGCACGGCGTTCCGTGCCCTGGGCCGGCGAGCCCTCGCGCTATGTGGTCATCGAACGCATCAGCCCCATTCCGGATTCCGAGCCTGCCGCCTGGCGCAGCGATGTGGAGGTGCTCGATCAGGCCGAGGACCTGCGCCTGGGCAATCGCCAGGCCTGGGTGGGCGACGGCCGGCCGGTGATCGGCCAGGCGCCCGACGGGTACCCCGAGTTGCGGGATGCGCCTGCCGCCAGCTTCCTGCAGAAGGTGCTGGTCCCGCCGCCGCGCATCAATCTCCCCTGGGGCTACCCGGAGACGCCGCTGAACCTGCATGAACTGCAGCCCGCCACCCTGGTGGACCCGGCCCTGTTCGCCGGGCGCCCGGCCGGCTGTGGTGCGGTCAGCGTGCGCCCCAGCCCGGCCGGCTACAACAACGAGCTGGCGGGCCAGGGCTGGTGGTACCAGCCCGACGCCGCCATACGCCAGGTGGCCTGCCTCGGTGACAGTTACCTGCTGCTCAGCGACTGGCACCTGGGCGGTATCTCCCTCGATCACGTCGACCGTTACGGCCAACTGCTGGGCCAGTACCGGCTTGACCTGAATGCCACCGACGGCAGCCGCGAGGCCGGCCAGGTGGCGCTGCTCTCGGCGGACAGCCGAGGCGGGCGGCTCTACCTGCGCTTCGGCGCGCTGAGCTGGGAGCACCTGAACGCGCGGGCCACCCACTACGACCGTGAACTGGCCGTGGACTTCACCCTCGGCAGCCGGCCTCTCTACTAGCCATGGACAGCCTCCTGGGCGCGGTCGGCCGCCTACTGGGCGAACTGCTGGTGGAGGTGCTGCTGCGCTGGGTGCTGTTCAGCGTCGGCCGCGTCGTCCTGCGCCTGGGCACCCTGGGGCGCTACCCCAGGGGCCACTGGCTGGACGATGGCTGGGAGAGCGCCATCACCTGCACGGTGGGGCTGTTCGTGCTGCT
This sequence comes from Pseudomonas sp. SLBN-26, assembly GCF_006715895.1. Classification (NCBI taxonomy): domain Bacteria; kingdom Pseudomonadati; phylum Pseudomonadota; class Gammaproteobacteria; order Pseudomonadales; family Pseudomonadaceae; genus Pseudomonas; species Pseudomonas sp. SLBN-26. Next base: position 1,868,044 of record NZ_VFOB01000001.1, on the reverse strand, counting down.
GGGCACCGTGGTGACCCTCGGCACGCTCATGCAGTGACCGCTTCCGGCTCCACCTGCGACAGCGGCTTCGCCACGCTCTCCAGCGGCTGCCGCTCGGCCGCCACGCCCCACAACGCCTGGATCACCCCGGCCGCCACCATCAGCCCGGCGCCGATCAGGTAGCCGATGAACACCTGGCTGCGCTCGGCGCTCTCGATCAACTGACCGAACAGCAGCGGCCCGACGATGCCGCCCAGGCCGGTGCCGAAGGCGTAGAACACGGCGATGGCCAGGGCGCGAACCTCCAGCGGGAAGGTCTCGGCCACCGTCAGGTAGGCCGAGCTGGCGGCCGCCGAGGCGAAGAAGAAGATCACCATCCAGGCAATGGTCTGCTGGGTGGCGTCGAGCATCTGCTGCTGGAACAGGTAGCCGCTCAGGGTCAGCAGTACGCCGGAGAGGATGTAGGTGCTGCTGATCATCACCCGTCGCCCCACGTGGTCGAACAGCCGGCCCAGCAGCAGCGGGCCGCAGAAGTTGCCGAGGGCGAAGGGCAGGATGTACCAGCCCACCTGGTCCCCCGGGACGTCGTAGAAGTCCGTCAGCACCAGGGCGTAGGTGAAGAAGATGGCGTTGTAGAAGAACGCCTGGCTGGTGAGCAGGCTGAGGCCCACCAGGGCGCGGCGGCGGTGGCGCACGAACAGGGTGTGCAGCACCTCCGGCAGGGGCGTGTGGTCACGCCCGCGCAGGCGCATGCGCGGCAGGTGGTCGACGGAGGCGAGTGTGTGCCCCTCGCGGCGGAAGCGCGCCTCGATGGCGTCGATGATGGCCTTTGCTTCGTCCGGGCGGTTGTGGATCATCAGCCAGCGCGGGCTTTCCGGCAGCCACAGGCGCATCAGCAGGATCACCAGCCCCAGCGCCGCGCCGATGCCGAAGCACAGGCGCCAGCCCATGTCGCCACCCACCACGTCCGGGTCCAGCAGCACCACCGAACCCACCGCGCCGAGGGCGGCGCCGATCCAGAAGGTGCCGTTGATGCCCAGGTCCACCCAGCCACGGAAGCGGGCCGGGGTGAACTCCTGGATGGTGGAGTTGATCGCCGAGTACTCGCCGCCGATGCCGGCTCCGGTGAGGAAGCGGAACAGCAGGAAGCTCCAGAGGTTCCAGGCGAAGGCGGTGGCGGCCGTGGCAGCGATGTACACCGCGAGGGTGATGAAGAACATCCGTCGGCGACCGATGCGGTCGGTCAGCCAGCCGAAGAATAGTGCCCCCAGCACCGCCCCGGCGATGTACATGCCGCCGGCCAGGCCCACGTCGGTGTTGCTCATGTGCAGGGCCGGGCTGTACTTGAGGGCGGCGGCCACCGAGCCGGCGAGGGTGACCTCCAGGCCGTCCAGCAGCCAGGTGATGCCCAGCGCCATCACCAGCAGGGTATGGAAGCGCCCCCAGGGCAGGCGGTCGAGCCGTGCCGGCAGGTCGGTGTCGTAGTGGCGGGTTACGTCGCCGGTGGCGTCCTGGCCTGGACGGGCGTGTGCGGTCAGCGAGGGGCTGTTCATCACGGGCTCCTTGATCCATGGGGGCCGGCGCCGGGGCTGGCCATGATCTGGAGAGCGCGCGAGGGTGAGGGGAGTTCAGGTTGTCTGCCGGCCGGCACGGGGCCGACCGGCAAACGGGGCTGGCGGGTGGTGGTTCAGAGGTCGCTGAGGATCTTCATCTTCAGGCTCTGGTACTCCGCCTTCGAGAGCTTGCCCGACTCGAACTGCTGCTTGGCATCGGCCATGGCCTTGGCCAGCTTGTCGGCGCTGGCGAAGGCGGTTTGCGGGTTGACCAGCTTGGACAGCCCCTGGAGGGCGCCGATGTCGCCCGTCACTTCGGCGTTGAAGATCGGGGTCGTGGTGCTGTCGCTGTCGCCGCTGTAGGACACGCTGGAGCTCGACTGCGTGGTGCGCTTGCTGGCGCCCGGGATGGACGGGTCGAAGAGGGTGTCGAAGCGGGTGAAGCCGAGCCCGCGCTCTTCCATGCCGCGGACGCGGTTCCTCTCGCGCCACTCCTGTTCCTGCTGCTGGCAGTACACGTACAGGGCCCGCGCGCTGACCACTTCCAGGCCGCCGAGTGCCATTGCGCCAGGCTCCGGGCAACCCGGTGTGCGGTGCATCACGCTCACGGCCTTGACAGGCCGGGTGGCGTGGCGGTCCAATGCGCGCCTTTCCGATCCACCCCCTTTCCTCAAGTGGTGAAGCCAATGCCTCGCGCCAGCCAACTCGCCTGACACCGACGACGGTTCGACAAGCCTTGTTGCTGGCCGTGCATTCGCACGCTCACTGATCCCGCTGCATCACGTCGTCGGTTTTCCCTGTTTCAAGAAGGAGAAGACCATGACGGACCACGTCCGCGTTTCGACGCTCAACCTCGAATTGTTCAAGTACCCGCGCACGCCTCACCTGGAGTCGTCGCGGCTGCAGCTCGGCGACAGCGATGCCGACCAGCTCGCCTACCGTGACCTGGCCGGCTGCCACCTGGTGGTGGAAGAAAAACTCGACGGCGCCAACGCCGCCATCAGCTTCTCGCCCGGCGGCGAGCTGTTGCTGCAATCCCGTGGGCATTACCTGATCGGCGGCAGCCGCGAGCGCCAGTTCGGCCAGTTCAAGCAATGGGCCTGTGCCCACGAAGCCTGGCTGCTGGAACGCCTGGAAGACCGCTACGTGATGTTCGGCGAGGTGTGCAGCAAGCTGCATTCGGTGTTCTACGACCGGCTGCCGCACCTGTTCCTCGAGTTCGACATCTGGGACCGCACCGAGCAGGCCTTCCTGTCCACCCGTGCGCGGCATGCGTTGCTGGCCGGTGGCCCGGTGCTGTCGGTGCCGGTGCTCCACGAGGGCCCGCCGCCGCCCCGGCTGGCCGACCTGCTGCGGCTGGTCGGTCCCTCCCTGGCGCGTTCGCCCGACTGGCGCGCCAGCTTCGAGCGCACCGTACGGCGCGAAGGGCTGGACCTGGCCCGGGCGCTGGCCAACGGCGACCACTCCGAGCACATGGAGGGGCTGTACCTGAAGATCGAGGACGCCCGGCACACCCTGGGCCGCGCCAAGTGGGTCCGCCCGGATTTCGTCCAGGCGATCCTCGACAGCGGCCTGCACCATTCACGGCAGCCGTACATTCCCAACCTGCTGGCACCGGGCGTTGACCTCTACGCCCCGCAGCCGGTGGTGACCTGGGCCAGCCTGGCTGCCCAAGGAGACTGAAGACCATGGACATGGCAACCCTCAGGGCCCTGGTGCCCAACCCCGGCCAGGCAGCGGACTTCGCCGCCTGCCTGGCGGCCATCCCGTCCCTCGGGCGGCTGGCCGATACCCCGCAGGACCCGCTCTACCATGCCGAGGGCGACGTCTGGATCCACACCCGGATGGTGGTGGACGCGCTGCTGGCCCAGCCGGCCTATGCCGCTGCCGATGCGGACGCGCGCTTCGTGCTGTTCTTCGCCGCGCTGCTGCACGACATCGCCAAGCCCGATACCACGGTGATCGACGAAAGCACCGGCCGTATCGGCCAGCCGGGCCATTCGCGGCGCGGCGCCATCGATGCGCGCATCCTGCTGTGGCGCGCCGGCGTGCCGTTCGAGCTGCGCGAGCGCATCTGCCGGATCATCGCCGTGCACCAGCTGCCGTTCTTCGCCCTCAGCAACGACCGCAGCGGGCGCCCGGTGGAATTCACCTTGCACCGGCTGTCCTGGGAGCTGCCGCTGTGGATGCTCTGCGCGGTGGCGCGGGCGGACATGCTGGGGCGTGGGTTCGACGGCAAGCAGGCGGTGCTGGACGAGATCGACCTGTTCGAGCAACTGGCGGAGGAGGAGGGCTGCCTGCACGCGCCCAAGGCCTTCGTCGACGAACACACCCGGGTGCAGTACTTCCGCGGCGCGCGGGTGCTGCCGGACTACCCGCTGCACCGGGCCGTGGAGGGCTCCGAGGTGGTGGTGCTGGCCGGCCTGCCGGCCAGCGGCAAGAACACCTGGCAGGCGCGCCACCGGCCTGACCTGCCGGTGGTGTCCTTCGACGACGCCCGCGAGGCACTGGGCCTGCGCCACGGCCAGAACGAAGGGGCCGCTGCGCACTACGCCATCGACCAGGCCCGGGCGCTGCTGCGGGCGCGGCAGCCCTTCGTGTGGAATGCCACGCACCTGTCGGCACAGATGCGCAAGAAGACCCTGGACCTGCTCTACGCCTATGACGCGCGGGTGGAGCTGGTCTACCTGGAGCAGCCGGAGGCGGAGATCCTCCGGCGCAATCGCCAGCGCGACAGCAGCCTGCGCAACCAGGACATCGCGCGGATGCTGTTCAAGTGGGAGGTGCCGGTGCCCAGCGAGGCGAACCGGGTGGTCTATCAGGTGGTGTGAGGCTTCACCGATTCCAGTGCCGCCGCCAGGTGCGCCAGCATGGCCTCCCAGCCGGCGCGGGCGTTGTCGGCCTGTTCGCTCCAGCGGGCGTCCAGGTGATGGGTCAACTGCAGCTCGCAGCCTTCGTCCAGGGCGCTGATGTCCACGTCGACGCGGTCGCGCTCGGCACTGTCCCGGCCGATGCCGAAGGTGAAGGACAGCCGCCGGGGGCGGACCAGTTCGAGGTATTCGCCGACGTGCTCGACCTTCTCGCCGTTACGCAGTTCCACCATCAGCAGGTGGCCACCGGGGCGGGGATCGAGGTCGACGACGCGCATCTCGCCACCGGGCGTGGCGAACAGGAAGCGGCAGGCCAGCGCCGGGTTGAGCCAGGCGCTGTAGACCGCGTCGGCCGATTGCGCAAAGCGTCGGTGGGTGTGGAGGGCGAGGGTCTGGGTGTCCTGCATGGCGGTCTCCTTGCGGTACGCGCGGTTCAGGTCAGGCTGTCGGGGTCGCCGCAGTACATCTGGATGCGCGAGCGCAGCCAGCGTTCCGCCGGGTCGTTGTCCTGGGCGCCGCGCCAGGCCATGGACAGCTCGAAGGTGCGGTTGCCGTAGGGCGGGTCCTCCACCCGCAGGCCACCGGCGGCTGTGAGCACGGCTGCGGTGTAGTCCGGCACCACGGCGACCATGTCGGTGCCGGCCAGCAGGGCGCCCAGGCCGTTGAACTGCGGCACCGCCAGCACCACCCGGCGGCTGCGGCCGAGCTTGGCCAGCTCCTCGTCGACGAAGCCGCTGAGGTCGCCGGCGTAGGACACCAGGGCGTGGGGGCGCGAGCAGTAATCCTCCAGGCTCAAGGGGCCAGGGACCGAGTCGGCCCGCAGCAGCTTGGAGCGGGCGCGGCGGATGGTCTTGCGCTTGGCGTTGGCCGGCAGCTCGTCGGTGTAGCTGACGCCCACGGAGATTTCCCCCGAGGCCAGCAGGTTGGGCATCAGCAGGTAGTTGGTGCGGCGCACCACCAGCACCACGCCCGGGGCCTCGGCACGCAGGCGGCGGAGCAGGGCGGGGAGCAGGCCGAACTCCACGTCGTCCGACAGGCCGATGCGGAACACCGCGTTGCTAGTGGCCGGGTCGAAGTCGGCGGCGCGGCTGATGGCGGTGGAGATGGAGTCCAGCGCCGGGGTCAGCAGGGAGAAGATCTCCACCGCCCGCGCCGAGGGCTCCATGCTGCGCCCGGTGCGCACGAACAGCGGGTCGTCGAACAGTGACCGCAGGCGGGCCAGGGCCGCGCTGATGGCGGGCTGGCCGAGGAACAGCTTTTCCGCCGCGCGGGTCACGCTGCGCTCGTGCATGAGCGTCTCGAAGACGATCAGCAGGTTGAGGTCGACTTTGCGCAGGTCGTTCCTGTTCATGCATGGGCTTCCGGAAAAAGTGGGTGAAAAATGAGGCTCCGCGCAGGCGCCGTCAAGCGCCCGCATCATCACCGTTTATGACGACTATTGATCGCTACGGGTGGTTTTGTGGACAAAGCCCGGATAGAGTCCGTGGCCATGTAAAGAGTCACAGGCGAGGTGCGTGATGTCCCGCATGATCCGTTTCCATCAGTTCGGCGAGGCCGACGTGCTCAAGCTGGAAGAGCTCCCCACCCCGGTGCCCGGGCACGGCGAGGTTCTGGTGCGCACCCGTGCCATCGGCGTCAGCTGGAAAGACGTGCTCTGGCGTCAGAACCTGGCCTCCGAGTCGGCACGCCTGCCGTCGGGTGTCGGGTTCGAGATGGCCGGCGTGGTCGAGGCCGTGGGCGAAGGGGTCGATGACCTCGAACCCGGCGTGGCCGTGGCCAGCTTTCCCGCCAGCACCCCCAACCGCTACCCCACCTGGGGCGACCAGGTGCTGCTGCCGCGCAGCGCCCTGACGCGCTACCCGGACGAGGTGCTCACTCCGGTCGAGGCAGCGGTGCACTACACCCCCTTGCTGATGGGCTACTTCGCCCTGATGGACCTGGCTCGGCTCAAACCCGGCCAGCGTGTGCTGGTCACCGAGGCCGGCCATTGCCTGGCGCCGCAGACCGTGCAGTTGGCCAAGGCGCTGGGCGCGGTGGTCATCGCCTCCACCAGCTACCCCGAGAGCCGCCCGTTCCTCAAGGAACTGGGGGCCGACAAGATCATCGTCACCGAAGAGCAGGACCTGGTGCTGGAGGTCGAGCGCTTCACCGACGGCCAGGGCGTCGAGGTCATCCTCGACCAGTGCGCCGGCCCGCAGATGAAGCTGCTGGGGGATGTCGCCGCCCAGCGCGGCAAGCTGATCCTCTACGGCCTGAACGGTGGCAACGATGCGGCCTTCCCGGCCTGCGCGGCGTTCAAGAAGCACCTGCAGTTCTTCCGTCATTGCGTCATGGATTTCACCGGTGGCGATCCGGAGTCGGGCCTGGAGCGTGATGAGGCGGCCGTTCGCCGCGCTCTGGAGCACATCAACCAGCTCACCCGCGACCACCTGCTCAAGCCGAGCATCGACCGGGTCTTCGAATTCGAGGACTTCATCGAGGCCAGCCGCTACATGGAAACCTGCCCGCCCGGCGGACGGGTGGCGATGCGCGTCGCCGACTGACCTGTTCCCTGCGACCCTTTCGATCCGGCGCCCTGTGCGCCGGATTGCGTTGTGGATGGTGGTGGTTTCAGCCAGGACTGCAGTCTGCCGTCCCACCTCCTTGCCCGGGTAGTCGATTCCTGCCGGATTCTTGCACGATCCTGCCTGTTTCTACTCGCGTGCGAGACGCCGGTTTTCCCCGCGGTTAGAGTCGGAAGCCTTGCCGGGAGAAGCCCTAACCATGAACTCATCCGTCTCCAACGCCGACCCTGTTTTCACCGCCCCCCTTGGAGCCCAGGACCGGTTCGCCCGGCTGATTGAACGATTCGCCAGGGAGGAGGGCGGCAGCGCCACCGCCATCCCCGGCCTCTGGCTGTTCCGCGCCAGCACGCCCAGCGAACCGCTGCATTGCCTCTATGAGCCCGCCCTGGGCGTGGTGCTCCAGGGCAGCAAGCAAGCCCAGCTCAACGGCGAGTGCTACCGCTACGGCCCGTCCCAGTACCTGATCGTCTCCCTCGACCTGCCGGTGATCGGCCAGGTGCTCGAAGCCACGCCCGAGGTGCCCTACCTCAGCATGCGCCTGGACCTGGAGCCCGCCGCCATCAGCGAGATGCTGCTGCAGATCGCCGAGCCGCCGCCGCTGTCGGCGTCCGCCCGGGGCATCTCGGTGTGCAGCCTGGACGGCGGCCTGCAGGACGCGCTGATCCGCCTGGTGGGTCTGCTGGATACCCCGGCCGACATCCCCGTGCTGGCGCCGCTGATCAAGCGCGAGATCCTCTACCGCCTGCTGATGGGCGAGCGCAGCGCGCAGTTGCGGCAGATCGCCTGCGCCGGCAGCCAGGCCCAGCGCATCGCCCGCGCGGTGGCGTGGTTGAAGACCCACTACCACCGGCCGCTGTCCATCGAAGCCCTGGCCAGCGAAGTGAACATGAGCAGCTCGGCGCTGCACCACCATTTCAAGGCGGTCACCGCCCTCAGCCCGCTGCAGTTCCAGAAGCAGCTGCGCCTGCAGGAGGCGCGGCGGCTGATGCTCAGCGAAGCCCTGGACGCCGCCACCGCCGGCGGCCGCGTCGGCTACGAGAGCCCCTCGCAGTTCAGCCGCGAATACAGCCGGCTGTTCGGCGCGCCGCCCCAGCGCGACATCGCCCGCCTGCGGCAGAGTGCCTGAACCGGCCGCCGCTTCGTCGCCCCGGCACCGGGGTCGGCGGCGGCCTTCTAGTCTGAAGAAAACCAGCCAGGCCGCGTGCGGCCGATGACGACCAACCCGATCCCGAAGAGGTGGGCCAACCGATGATTACCCTCAACCTGAATGGCCAGGACACCGCGCTCGACGTGGCGCCCGACATGCCCCTGCTGTGGGCCCTGCGAGACGTGGCCGGCATGACCGGCACCAAGTACGGCTGCGGCATGTCGCTGTGCGGCGCCTGCACCGTGCACGTCGACGGCCAGCCCACGCGCGCCTGCGTCACCCCCGTTTCCAGCGTGGTGGGGCGCAAGGTCACCACCATCGAAGCGGTGGCCGAGAACGACGTCGGCCGCGCCGTCCAGGCCGCCTGGCGCAAGCTCGACGTGGTGCAGTGCGGCTACTGCCAGTCCGGGCAGATCATGGCGGCCACCGCTCTGCTCAGTGGCAACCGCACGCCCACCGATGCCGACATCGACGCCGCCATGAGCGGCAACATCTGCCGCTGCGCCACCTACGTGCGCATCCGCGCGGCCATCCACGAAGCCGCCGGGCAGCTGGCATGAGGAGCGACGCCATGAGCACCTTCAAGCAGGACGCAGCGCCGGAGACCGGCATCTTCAACGTCAGCCGCCGCACCTTCCTGCGCGGCAGTGGCGGACTGGCCCTGGGGGTGCTGTTCTCGCCCCTGCTGGACGCCGCCGAACTGCTGGCCGGCAACGGCAGCTTCGAACCCAATGCCTTCGTGCGCATCGACCGCAGCGGCCAGGTGACGGTGATCGCCAAGCACGTGGAGATGGGGCAGGGCGCCTACACCGGCCTCTCCACCCTGGTGGCCGAAGAGCTGGGCGCGGACTGGAGCCGGGTCGTGGTGGAGGGCGCGCCTGCCGACGCCAAGCGCTACAACAACCTGGCGTTCGGGCCGTTCCAGGGCACCGGCGGCAGCAGCTCCATCGCCAATGCCTACGAGCAGATGCGCAAGGCCGGTGCCACCGCCCGCGCCATGCTGGTGGCCGCCGCCGCGCGGCAATGGCAGGTACCGGCTGATTCCCTGCGCGTCGAGCAGGGCGTCATCAGCCATGCCGCCAGCGGTCGCAAGGCCGGCTTCGGCGAACTGGCCGAGGCCGCCGCCCGTGAAAGCGTACCGGCCAGCGTCCCCCTCAAGGAGCCGAAGGACTTCCGCCTCATCGGCCAGGCCGTACCGCGCAAGGACAGCCCCGACAAGACCGACGGCCGCGCCGTGTTCACCCAGGACTTCAAGCTGCCCGGCATGCTGGTGGCCGTGGTGGCCTACCCGCCGCGCTTCGGTGCCGTGCCGGCCAAGGTCGACGCCACCCGCGCCAAGGCCGTGCCGGGCGTGGTGGAGGTGGTGGAGTTCCGCGACCTGCCCCACGGCCGTGCCGGCGTCGCCGTGCTGGCGCACAACACCTGGGCTGCCCGCAGCGGCCGGGATGCCCTGACGGTGGAGTGGGACGAGCAGCGTGCCTTCACCCTTGGCAGCGAAGAAATCTTCGCCCGCTACCGTGACGCCGCCGCCCAGCCGGGCACCGTCGCCACCCGCCAAGGCGACGTGGAGCCGGTCCTCGCCAAGGCCCACCAGCGCATCGAGGCGGAGTTCGAGTTCCCCTACCTGGCCCACTCGGCCATGGAGCCGATGAACTGCCTGGTGCGCCTCTCCGAAGGCGCCTGCGAACTGTGGAACGGCGAGCAGTGGCAGACCGGTGACCAGGCCTCGGTGGCACGCTTGCTCGGCATCGTCCCGGAGAAGGTCACCATCACCCAGCTCTATGCCGGTGGCAGCTTCGGCCGCCGTGCCAACCCGGTGTCGGACTACCCGCTGGAAGCCGTGGCCATCGCCAAGGCCGCCTGGGACAAGGGCGTGAAGGCACCGGTGAAGCTGGTCTGGACCCGTGAGGACGACACCCGTGGCGGCTACTACCGCCCGGCCTATCTGCACCGCGCGCGCCTTGCGCTGGATGCCGAAGGCCGGCTGACCGCCTGGCATCACCGCATCGTCGGGCAATCCATCATCAAGGGCACCGGCTTCGAGGCCGTGATGATCAAGGACGGCGTCGACCAGACTTCAGTAGAGGGGCTCGCCAACCTGTCCTACGCCGTCCCCAACCTGCAGGTGGAGCTGAGCACCCCCAGCGACATCGGCGTCCCCGTGCAGTGGTGGCGCTCGGTGGGCCACACCCACACCGGCTTCGCTGCCGAAGTGCTGGTGGACGAAGCCGCCACCACCGCCGGCAAGGACCCGTACGCCTTCCGCCACGGGCTGCTGGAGAAGCACCCGCGTCACCGAGGCGTGCTGGAACTGGTCGCTGACAAGGCGGGCTGGTCCCAGCCGCTCAAGCCAGGGGCCGAGGGGGAGAAGCGTGGCCGTGGCATTGCCGTGCATGAATCCTTTGGCAGCTACGTGGCCCAGGTGGCGGAGGTGACGGTCAAGGCCGATGGCAGCTTCCGGGTGGATCGGGTGGTCTGCGCGGTGGATTGCGGCCTGGCCATCAACCCGGACGTGATCAAGGCGCAGATGGAGGGCGGTATCGGCTTCGGCCTGGCGGCCGCCCTGCACGGCGCCATCACCCTGCGGGAAGGGCGCGTGGAGCAATCCAACTTCCACGACTACCAGGTGCTGCGGATGAACGAGATGCCGGTGGTGGAGGTGCACATCCTGCCCTCCGCCGAGAAGCCCACCGGCGTCGGCGAACCGGGCGTGCCGCCCCTGGCACCGGCAGTGGCCAATGCGCTCTACGCCGCCACCGGCGTGCGCCTGCGCAAGCTGCCGTTCCCCAGCCAGGTCAAGGCCTGACCGGCCGGCGAGGTGGCCCTATCAGGCCGCCTCGCCGCGAATCAGCTGGCGCAATGCGCGACGCTCGGCGATGGGCGTGCTCACCTGGAGCATCTCGAAGGTGCCGTCCTCACGGCACAGCGCCACCTCGGTCTCGAAGTGCAGGCGGAACTCATCCTGGGTCACATGGGTGACCAGGTAGCTGTTGTCGTTGCAGGCGTGGGGGAAGGACATGGCTCGATCCTCGTTTCAGCGGGGCAGGTGCCCGACCCGAGGCATGATGCCGCTGCGCTCCCGGGCGCAGAACTGAAAGGGGCTGATGGTCGCCATCAGCCCCATCGATGGACTCGGCGCTAGGCGCTCAGGCACACGGCCAGCTCGTCCACCTTCACCGCCCAGTCCGCATCCTGGCCGAGGGCGCTGCGCAGGAAATCCCGCTGGGCCTCGTTCCAGAACGGCGCTTCATGGATCTTCCGACCCTCCTCCAGGCGATGGCCCGCGATGAAGGCCTCGATGGCCGGCCGACTGGCGTCCAGCCCGAGCTGTTCGAACAGGGTGGCGAGGGTATGGGGCGTGGTGTCCATGGTGGTCTCCTGTTGGGTCTGCGGGGTTGGACTTGCGATCCGGCGCAACGGTTCGCCTGGAAACACTGCGGCGCCTTCCCACTGGCGCACAGTGCAGCGGCAGGACGCTTCCGCCCGGCCTTGGCGGCAGGTATCTTCCGCACCTTCTGATTTTTCCAGGACCTTTGCCCATGACCCGCCCATTGTCCCGCCTTGCTGCCCTGTGTTTCGGCCTGTTCGTGCTGCAGGCCGAGGCGCGGGTGGAGGTGGAGGCGGTGCAGCACCCGACCATCGGTCGCATGCTGGTGGCCAAGGTGTCGGAGGAGATTGCGCCGGGTGACTACGACGCGCTGATGAAGGGGGTGCTGGGCAACCCCGGCAACTTCGCGCGCAAGGTGCTGATGCTGGACAGCATCGGCGGCAGCGTGCCCGAGGCGATTCGCATGGGGCGGCTGGTGCGCGAGACCGGCTTCGACACCCTGGTGCCGTCCACCGGCCTGTGCCAGGGCACTTGCGTCTACCTGCTGGCGGCCGGCCGCAACAAGGCGGTGCGCGGTTCGGTGGGGCTGCACCGGCCGTATTACGCCCACGGTGACGCCTCGCGGGATGCGGCGCTGTACCAGGGCGTGCGCTACAACGCCTCGGCCTACTTCCGCGAGATGGGCATTCCCGACAGCCTGCTGGACGACATGCAGCGCATCGACCCGCGCCAGATGCGGGTCCTCGACCCGAAGGACCTGGCGCGCTACCGGCTGATCAGCGGCAAGTAGGCGCGCCGGTTGCCCGATCAACCCTGGGCGACGTTCACCGGTACGGCCTGCACCACCTGGGTGGGGGCGGCCATCCAGCCACCGGCCACGGCGGCTTCGCGGAAGGCCTGGTAGTGCGGGCTGGCGCGGTGGGCGTCGATGGCGGCCTGGTCGCGGTACAGCTCGTGGAGTTGCAGGCTGCCGTCATCCCCGGCGTAGAGGTCGTAGCGCAGGTTGCCGGGCTCGTTGCGGGTGCCTTGGACCAGGGCTTCCAGGGCCTGCAGAACGACCTCGCGGTGCTCCGGCAGGGGGCTCAGGGTGGCGAACAGGGCGATGCTCATGGCGTCTCCTCGAAAGGGGGAGGCGCGGCGCCTCCCCGATGGGTTCACAGCAGTTTCAGCAGGGCGTCTGCCGTTGCATCGGACGAGGCCGGGTTCTGCCCGGTCACCAGCAGGCCGTCCACCACCACATGGCTGTGCCAGTCATCGGCACGGCTGTAGAGGCCGCCATGGCCGCGCAGCATGTCCTCGACCAGGAAGGGCACCACCTCGGTGAGTTGCACGGCGGCTTCTTCGCTGTTGCTGAAGCCGGTCACCTGCTTGTCACGCACCAGCGGCTGGCCGTCGGGCGCTTTCACATGGCGCAGCACGCCGGGAGCGTGGCATACCGCAGCCACCGGCTTGCCCTGGGCCAGGAAGGCTTCGATCAGGGCGATGGAGCGGGCGTCCTCGGCCAGGTCCCAGAGCGGGCCGTGGCCGCCGGGGTAGAACAGCGCGTCGTAGTCGTCGGCGCGCACGGCTTCCAGGGGCAGGGTACTGGCCAGAGCCTGGCGCGCGGCCGGATCGGCGTCGAAGCGGCGGGTGGCGTCGGTCTGGGCGCTCTCGTCGTGGCTCTTCGGGTCCAGTGGCGGCTGGCCGCCCTTGGGCGAGGCCAGGGTCAGGGCCATGCCGGCATCAAGGAAGTGGTAGTAGGGCGCGGCGAACTCTTCCAGCCAGAAGCCGGTGGCCAGGCCGGTGTCGCCGAGGCGGTCGTGGGAGGTGAGGACCATCAGGATCTTTTTCATGTGCAGTCTCCCGCCCGTGGGGGCGTCGTTTCAGGTTGGCGACCATCCTAGGAGAGGGCGTAGGATTCGATAATTCGAAAGCTCTTATTCCTGGTATCCAAAAAGTGAATATCGCCAACAAGGACCTGAACCTGCTGCTGGTCTTCCATGTGCTCTACCAGGAGCGCAACGCCTCGGTGGCGGCCGAGCGCATGGCCCTGAGCCAGCCGGCCCTGAGCCACAAGCTGAACAAGCTGCGCCACCAGTTGGGCGACCCGCTGTTCGTGCGCGCGCCGCGCGGGCTGACGCCGACGCCCCGGGCCCACGAGCTGGCACCGCGCATCCAGTGCCTGGTGGCGGAACTGGAGGCCTTCTATGAACACAGCGACGGCCAGGACTTCCTCCAGCGCGCCGAGCGCATCCACCTCTACAGCACCGACTACATGGAGCAGACGCTGCTGCCCGAGCTGCTACCGGTGCTGCGCCGCGAGGCACCCAACCTGGTGCTGGTGACCCACAACACCCGTGGCCTGCTCCCCCGTGAGGAACTGGAGAAGGGCACCTGCGACCTGGCCATCGCCGGGTTCTACGCCGACCTGCCGGACACCTTCCACCAGCAGCGCCTGCTCAGCGAGGACTTTGTGGTGCTGGCCTGGCGCGACAACCCGCACCTGGTCAGGGGGCTGGACCTCGACGCCTTCGTCGCCTGCGAGCACCTGCTCACCACCCTCACCGGCGACCTGGCCGGGCGGGTCGACCAGGCCCTGGCTGCGCTCGGTCGCCAGCGGCGGGTGGCGGCGGGGCTCTCCAGCTTCCTGGCGCCGCCCCGGCTGTTGCCCGGCACCGACCTGCTGCTGACCTGCCTGCGCTCGGTGGCCGAGGACGCGGTGGCCCGCGACCCGTCGCTGTGCCTGCATGCGCTGCCGGAGGCGCTGGCCCTGCCGAAGGTGGAGGTGATGCAGATCTGGCACCAGCGCACGGCCAGCGACCCGTTGCGGCGTTGGGTCCGCCAGCAGATCCAGGAGGCTGCCCGGCGCTTGCAGGGCTGAACTGTTGCTGGGGCAACAGATGTTCAGCAATTTGCCCTGCTGTGCAGATTCCAACAGTTGTTCGTTTTATATAAATAGCTGATTAATAAGGAATATTTTTCAGGCACGGGTTGTGCAACCGATCTCTTCGCAAGCGTACGCGGCTGCTCGCGACGCAACAGGAATGATCGAGAACGGACCCATGACCCACCCTTCCGAACCCAAGGACCCGCGTGACCAGGCGCCCCCGCTACTCCCGGCGGCGCTGATCGAGAACGACGCCCAGGCCCTGCACGCCGCCCACGAAGTGGCCAGGCAGGCCCGGGCTGGCGCCGCCCAGCGTGACCGCGACCGCCAGTTGCCCTGGCCCGAAGTGGAACTCTTCACCCGCCTGGGCCTGGGGGGCATTCGCATCCCCCGCGTCTATGGAGGTGCCGAGGTTTCCCATGTGACCCTCGCCGAGGTGTTCCGCATCCTCTGTGCCGCCGACCCGGCACTGGGGCAGATCCCGCAGAACCAGTTCGGCCTGCTCAGCGTGATCGAAAACGTCGGCAGTGAAGCGCAGAAGCGCCAGGTGTTCGCCGGCATCCTCGCAGGGCGTCGCCTGGCCAATGCCGGCCCCGAGCGCAATACCAAGCACACCCTGGAGATCAAGGCGCGCATCACCCGGGGTGACGCTGGGCTGGAGGTGAGCGGCGAGAAGTTCTATTCCACCGGCGCCCTGTTCGCCCATTGGGTGGCGGTCAAGGCCCTGGATGACAGCGGCACCGGCGTGCTGGCCCTGGTGGAGCGGGGCGTGCCGGGGCTGGCCATCGTCGACGACTGGTCCGGCTTCGGCCAGCGCACCACCGCCAGCGGCACCGTGCTGCTGGACCGCGTACCGGTGGCGGACGACCTGGTGTTCCACAACAGTCGTCTGGTCGAGGTGCCGAGCATCCAGGGCGCGCTGTCGCAGCTGATCCAGGCGGCCATCGACGCCGGTATCGCCGAGGCCGCCATCGACGACGCCGTCGCCTTCATCCGCGAGCGCTCGCGGCCCTGGGTGGACGCCGGCGTCGAGCGAGCCAGCGAGGAGCTGTACACCATTGCCGAGATCGGCCGCCTGAAGACCGAGCTGAACGCCGCCAACGCGCTGCTGGAGCGCGCCGGCCAGGTGCTCGACGAAGTGGCCGCCGCGCCCATCGACGCCGCAGCGGCCGCCCGCGCTTCCATCGCCGTGGCCGAGGCCAAGGTGCTCACCACCGAGATCAGCCTGCTGGCCAGCGAGAAGCTGTTCGAGCTGGCCGGCAGCCGCGCCACCCTCGCCGAGTTCGGCCTAGACCGGCACTGGCGCAATGCCCGGGTGCACACCCTCCACGACCCGGTGCGCTGGAAGGTCCACGCCGTCGGCAACTACCACCTGAACGGCGCCTTCCCGGCCCGCCATTCCTGGATCTGAGGAGGCGCCATGACCATTGCCCATCCCCACCCACACGCCCCCGTGGCAATCATCCGTGACGACGACGAAGCCCTGGAGGTGGCGCGCCAGGTGGCCGACCTGTTCCGGCCCGGCGCTGCCGAGCGCGACCGCGAGCGCCGCCTGCCCCTGGACGAACTGGAGCTGTTCAGTCGCACCGGCCTCTGGGGCATCAGCGTGCCCCGCGAGTTCGGCGGGGCCGGCGTGTCCCGTGTCACCCTGGCGCGGGTCATCGCGCTGATCAGCGCAGCCGACAGTTCCCTCGGGCAGATCCCGCAGAACCACTTCTATGCCCTGGAAGTGCTGCGGGTGAACGGCAGTCCCGAACAGCAGCGCCGCCTGTTCGCTGCCGCTTTGGCCGGTGAGCGTTTCGGCAACGCCCTGGCAGAGATCGGCACCCGCACCGCCAACGACCGCACCACCCAGCTGGTGCGGGACGGCGAGGGCTACCGCATCCGTGGCCGCAAGTTCTACTGCACCGGTGCCCTCTACGCTCACCGCGTGCCGACCTTGGTGGTGGCCGAGGATGGCCACCAGTACCTGGCCTTTGCCGAGCGCAACGCGCCGGGGCTGACGGTGATCGACGACTGGTCGGGCTTTGGCCAGCGCACCACCGGCAGCGGCTCGGTGGTGTTCGACGACGTGCCGGTGGCGGCCGAGGACCTGGTGTCCTTCCAGGCCGCCTTCGAGCGCCCGACCACGGTCGGGCCTTTCGCCCAGATCCTCCATGCCGCCATCGACGTCGGCATCGCCCGCGCCGCCTACGAGGATGCGCTGGCCTTCGTCCGCACCCGTTCGCGGCCGTGGATCGACGCCGGGGTCGACAAGGCCAGCGACGACCCGTTGCTGATCCACGCCTTCGGCCACCTGGCCATCCGCCTGCACGCCGCCGAGGCCATCCTCGACCGCGCCGGCCGGCTGCTGGATGCCGCCAGCGCCGAGCCCACCGCCGACAGCGTGGCCGCTGCGTCCCTCGGGGTGGCCGAGGCCCGTGCGCTGACCACCGAGGTCTCGCTCAGTGCCGGCAGCAAGCTGTTCGAACTGGCCGGCACCCGCGCCAGCCTCGCCGAGCACAACCTCGACCGCCACTGGCGCAACGCCCGGGTGCACACCCTGCACGACCCGGTGCGCTGGAAGTACCACGCGGTGGGCAACTACTACCTCAATGGCGTGCTGCCGCCGCGCCGGGGGACGATCTGATGGCGCGCAAGCAGATCCTCCTCAACGCCTTCAACATGAACTGCGTGGGGCACATCAACCACGGCCTGTGGACCCACCCGCGCGACCGCTCCACGGACTACCGCAGGCTCTCCTACTGGACGGAGCTGGCGCAGCTGCTGGAGCGCGGGCTGTTCGACGGGCTGTTCCTGGCGGACATCGTCGGCGTCTACGACGTCTACCAGGGCAACGTCGACCTGACCTTGAAGGAGAGCATCCAGCTGCCGGTCAACGACCCGCTGCTGCTGGTCTCCGCCATGGCCGGGGTGACCCGCCACCTGGGCTTCGGCGTTACCGCCAACCTCAGCTACGAGCCGCCGTACCTGTTCGCCCGGCGCATGAGTACCCTGGACCACCTGAGCGAGGGGCGCGTGGGCTGGAACATCGTCACCGGCTACCTGGAGAGCGGGGCCCGTGCCATGGGCCGCAGCCAGCAGGTGGAGCACGACCGCCGCTACGACCAGGCCGACGAGTATCTGGAGGTGCTCTACAAGCTGTGGCAAGGCAGCTGGGAAGCCGGGGCAGTGGTCAACGACCGCCAGCGCCGGGTCTACGCCCAGCCGGACAAGGTGCACAAGGTGGTGCACCACGGCGATTTCTTCGACGTGGAGGGCTACCACCTCTGCGAACCCTCGCCGCAACGCACGCCGCTGCTGTTCCAGGCCGGCTCCTCGGCGCGCGGCCTGCGCTTTGCCGGCGAGCATGCCGAGTGCGTGTTCATCAGCGGCAGCAACAAGGCCGCGACCCGCGCCCAGGTGGACAAGGTGCGCGCCGCCGCCGTGGCCGCCGGCCGTGATCCGCAGGCGGTGAAGGTGTTCATGGGCATCAGCGTGATCGTCGCGCCCACCGAGGCCGAGGCCCGTGCCAAGCACGCCGAGTACCTGGCCCATGCCAGTGCCGAGGCGGGCGTCGCCCACTTCGCCAGCTCCACCGGCATCGACTTCGCCCGCTTCGCGCTGGACGAGCCGATTCCCTACATGAAGACCAACGCCATCGAGTCCGCTGCCAGCAAGCTGCGTGACAACAGCCTGACCCGCCGCGACCTGCTGGAGCAGCACGCCCTGGGTGGCCGCTACGTCCTGCTGGTGGGTTCGCCGACCCAGGTGGCCGACGAGCTGCTGGCGTGGATCGACGAGACCGGGCTGGACGGCTTCAACCTGACCCGCATCGTCACCCCGGAGAGCTACGCCGACTTCATCGACCTGGTGGTGCCGGAGCTGCAGGCCCGAGGTGCCTACAAGACCGCCTATGCCGACGGCACCTTGCGCCACAAGGTTTTTGGCGCGGGGGATCAGTTGCCGGCGAGCCACAAGGGGGCTGCCTTTTCTGTAGGGGCGAATTCATTCGCCCAGCAGGCTGCCGGCCTGCCCCCAGGTACCTCCGGGAGCGCTGCGCGCTCCTTGGCGACTGAAGTCGCCCCTACACAGTGACCCCCCATTACCCACGGATAGAAACCATGCCCAAGCACACCCTCAAGACCCTGGCCCTTGGCCTGCTCCTGGCCAGCGGCATCGCCCAGGCCGCCGACAAGCCCCTCAAGCTCGGCACCACTGCCGCTTTCGCCCCGCCCCTGGAGGTGGCGGTGGAGGAGGCCGCCAAGCAGGGCCTCAAGGTCGAGCTGGTGGAGTTCACCGACTGGAACACGCCGAACATCACCCTGGCCAACGGTGACATCGACGCCAACTACTTCCAGCACACGCCCTTCCTGGAGAACGCCAACAAGGAGGGCGGGTTTACCCTGAAGGCCTTTGCCCCCGGGATCATCAACAACGTCGGCCTCTACTCGAAGAAGTACAAGGCCATCGCCGATCTGCCTGAGGGCGCCAAGGTGGCCATCGCCAACGACCCCATCAACGGCGGTCGTGGCCTGCAGCTGCTGCAGAAGGCCGGCCTGCTGAAGCTAAAGGAAGGCGTGGGCTACAAGGCGACCCTGGACGACATCGTCGAGAACCCCAGGCACATCGACATCATCGAACTGGAGGCCGTGCAGCTGGTGCGCGCCCTGGACGACGTCGACCTGGCCCAGGGCTACCCGCACTACATCCGCCTGGCCGGCACGATCGACCCCAACAGCGCGCTGCTCTTCGACGGCATCGAGAACAAGGAGTACGTCATCCAGTTCGTCACCCGTGGCGATTACCAGGACGACGGGCGCCTGGCGAAGTTCGTCGAGGTGTACCAGCACTCGCCGCAGGTGCGCGCCGCACTCGACAAGGCTCATGGCTCGCTCTACCAGCCCGGCTGGCAGTGACGCCCCTGGGATAGGCGTGGGAGCGAATTCATTCGCGAAAGGAGCGCGCAGCGCTCCCGGGCGGCCCCGGCAGGGCAGTCCTTCGGCCTGCGTCGCGGATGAATCCGCTCCCACTGCAGGGGCGACCTAGGTCGCCCAGGGGCAGCAGCGCTGCCCCAATGGATTTGAGGAGCCGCCCTGCGGGCTGCCTGGCGAATGAAGTCGCCCCTACGGAGGTTCGCCGTGCGGTTTGGTCGAGGGGCGGGTTCTGGTGGGAGCGAATTCATTCGCGAAAGGAGCGCGCAGCGCTCCCAGGGTGACCCCGGCAGGGTAGCCCTTCGGCCTGCATCGCGGATGAATCCGCTCCCACTGTAGGGGCGACTTCAGTCGCCCAGGGGCAGCAGCGCTGCCCCAATGGCGTCGAGGAGCAGCCCTGCGGGCTGCCTGGCGAATGAATTCGCCCCTACGGAGGTTCGCCGTGCGGTTTGGTCGAGGGGTGGGTTCTGGTGGACGTGCGTAGCCCGGGCTGAAGCCCGGGCTACTGCCTCCCGCGGTTCCGCTTTTCGGGCTTTAAACAGATTTTCGAGAGGCCCACATGGTCAGTTTCAATCGCAACATCCGCCTGGACCTGCCGCACATCCGGCTGCAGGGGCTGGGCAAGGCCTACCCGGGCAGCCAGGGGCCGGTGCAGGCGCTGCAGGGCATCGACCTGGAAATCCGCCGGGGCGAGGTGTTCGGCATCATCGGTCGCAGCGGCGCCGGCAAGTCGTCGCTGATCCGCACCCTCAACCGCCTGGAGAAGCCCTCGGTGGGCCAGGTGGTGATAGACGAGGAAGACATCGGCACCTTCGACGAGAAGCAACTGGTGCTGCTGCGTCGCCGCGTCGGCATGATCTTCCAGCACTTCAACCTGATGTCGGCCAAGACCGTCTGGCAGAACGTCGCCTTGCCGCTGAAGGTGGCGGGCGTGGCCAAGGCCGATATCGAGCGCAAGGTCGCCGAGCTGCTGGCCCTGGTGGGCCTGGCGGAGAAGCGCGACGCCTACCCGGCGCAGCTCTCCGGTGGGCAGAAGCAGCGGGTCGGCATCGCCCGTGCGCTGGTGCACCAGCCGGAGATCCTGCTCTGCGACGAGGCCACCTCGGCGCTGGACCCGGAAAGCACCCAGTCGATCCTGGCGCTGCTGCGCGACATCAATCGGCGCCTGGGCCTGACCATCGTGCTGATCACCCACGAGATGGGCGTGATCCGCGAGATCTGCGACCGCGTGGTGGTGCTGGAGCGGGGGCGGGTGGTGGAGCAGGGCGAGGTCTGGCAGGTGTTCGGCGACCCACAGCACGCGGTCACCCGCACCCTGCTGGGCACCCTGCGCCACGAGCTGCCGGACGACCTGCAAGGCCGCCTGGCCAACGAACCGGTGCCCGGCGGTGACCTGCTGCTGGACCTGCACTTCACGGGGGCCAGTGGCCGCGAGCCGGACCTGCTGGCCATTGCCCAGGGCCTGGGCGCGCGGGTGAGCCTGTTGCACGGCGGCATCGACCGCATCCAAGGACGCCCGCAGGGGCACCTGCTGGTGCGGGTCGGCCTGGCCGGGCTGGGCAGTACGCAGGTGCTGGAGCGTGCCCACCAACTGGCGGACAAGGCGGAGGTGCGCGGCTATGTCGCCCATGCTTGATCGGCTCTGGACCGGGCTGCTGGACACCCTGCTGATGATCGGCGCCTCGTCGCTGATCGTGCTGCTGGTGGGCATTCCGCTGGCGTTGGTGCTGGTGACCACCGGGCCGGGCGGGATCTTCGAGGCGCGTGTGCTGAACCGCACCCTGGGCAGCGTGGTGAACGTGCTGCGTTCGGTGCCCTTCCTGATCCTGATGGTGGCGCTGATTCCCTTCACCCGGCTGATCGTCGGCACCAGCTACGGCGTCTGGGCCGCGGTGGTGCCGCTGACCATCGCCGCCACGCCGTTCTTCGCGCGCATCGCCGAGGTGAGCCTGCGGGAGGTGGATTTCGGTCTGGTGGAGGCGGCCCAGGCCATGGGTTGCCAGCGTCGTCACATCATCTGGAATGTGCTGCTGCCGGAGGCGCGGCCGGGCATCGTCGGTGGCTTCACCATCACCCTGGTGACCATGATCAACTCCTCCGCCATGGCCGGCGCCATCGGCGCGGGCGGCCTGGGCGACCTGGCGTACCGCTACGGCTACCAGCGCTTTGACACGCAGATCATGCTCACGGTGATCATCGTGCTGGTGCTGCTGGTGACCCTCATCCAGTTCGGCGGCGACCGCCTGGCGCGGTTGCTGAACAAGCGGGCCTGAGGGCTGTTGCTGGAGCAACAGTCCGGCAACAGGCTGTTGCCGGGTGTACAGCAGGGCGAGGCAGGGCAGGGCGCCAGGCCGCGCCGGCCGGGGCGCTGAGGGTTGGCATGGTGGCTGCATATTCCCTGATCAAAGCGTGATGACGGCTATGGATAGCTGGATCGAATAAGGAGCGTCGCGCGTCTTCTGTCAGGAGCCTTCCATGAGCCATTTCCCCCTGCGGGCCCGCCGGCCCGGTTTTATCGGTCGCGTCGTCGGGTTGCTGGCCGCCTGCGCGGCACTCGCCTCGCCGTTGGCCGCCCAGGCCGAGACGCCGCCTGAGCAGGTCCGCCTCGACTACGCCTACTACTCGCCCACCAGCCTGGTGCTGCGCCATTTCGGCTGGCTGGAGCAGGCCCTGGGCCCGGATACGCGGGTGAGCTGGGTGCTGAGCCAGGGCAGCAACCGTTCGCTGGAGTACCTCAACGGCGGCAGCATCGACTTCGCCTCCACCGCCGGGTTGGCGGCCGTCCTGAGCCGGGCCAACGGCAGCCCGATCAAGACCGTGTACATCGCCAGCCGCCCCGAGTGGACGGCCCTGGCGGTACGCAAGGACTCGCCGATCAAGACCCTGGCCGACCTCAAGGGCCGCAAGATCGCCGCGACCAAGGGCACCGATCCGTACCTGTTCACCCTGCGCAGCCTGGAACAGGCCGGCCTGGGCAAGGACGACGTGGAGCTGGTGCACCTGCAGCATCCGGATGGCCGAGTGGCCCTGGAGCGCGGTGACGTGGACGCCTGGGCCGGGCTCGACCCGCACCTGGCGGCCAGCCAGCTGCAGTCGGGGGCGCGCATCCTCTACCGCAACCTGGATTTCAACAGCTACGGGGTGGTGAGCGTGACCGAGGGCTTCGCCGCCGAGCACCCGCAGACCATCAAGCAGGTGCTGCAGGCCTATGAAAAGGCCCGGCAGTGGGCGCGGGAGAACCCCGAGCCGCTGGCGGAGCTGCTGGCCAAGGAGTCCGGCCTGCCGCTGGAGGTGGCGCGGCTGCAACTGTCGCGCACCGACTTCTCCAACGCCCAGCCGGGCGCGGAGCACATCGCTGCGCTGAAGGCGGCGGCGCCGATCCTCGCCAGCGAGGGCCTGGTACGCCGTGGCGTGGACGTGGCCCAGGTGGTGGACCAGTTGATCGACCCGAGCTTTGGCACCCAGGCCATCGCCCGCCAGTGATGCAATACCCCAGGAGAGCCCGATGAGCAGCAAGAGCAAGACCCTGGCGGTGCCGCCGCGCCCCTGGCGACCCGCCGTGCCACTGACCGCGCTGGTGGTGCGGGCCAAGGGGCTGGCGATTCCCCTGGCGGCGATCCTGCTGCTGGAGGTGGCCGTGCGTGCGGGCTGGGTGCCGGCGTACCAGATGCCGGCCCCCAGCGACATCCTGCTGACCCTGCAGGAGCTGGCGGCCGGGCCGCTGTGGGGGCATATCGGGGTCAGCCTGGGGCGCGTGGCCGCCGGGTTCGCCGTGGGTGCGTCCCTGGCGCTGGTCGCTGCTGCCTGGGTGGGCCTGAGTCGCGAGGCGGAGGCCTACCTGGAGCCGACCCTGGCCGCGTTGCGGGCGATCCCCAGCCTGGCCTGGGTGCCGCTCCTGCTGCTGTGGCTTGGCATCGACGAGCGTTCGAAGGTGGTGCTGATCGCCATCGGTGCGTTCTTCCCGGTTTACCTGAATGGGGTGGCGGCGATCCGCAACATCGACCGCAAGCTGGTGGAGGTGGGGCGCATGTACGGCTTCGGGCGGCTTCGGCTGGCCCGCCGCATCCTGTTGCCGGCGGCCCTGCCGGGACTGTTCACGGGGTTGCGGGGTGGGCTCAGCCTGGCCTGGATGTTCCTTGTGGCGGCCGAGCTGATCGCGTCCACCCGGGGCCTGGGCTACCTGCTGACCGATGGCCGGGAAACCTCGCGGCCGGACCTGGTGCTGGCGGCGATCATCGTCCTGGCGCTGCTGGGCAAGCTCAGCGATGGGCTGCTGGCGACGCTGGAGCGGCGCCTGCTGGCCTGGCGCGATGCGTTCGCTGGCGAAGGCGGGGAGGCGCAACCATGAGCCTGCCCCTGCTGGATTTCCGCGTGCAGCGCAAGGCGTTCGCCGGGCACACGGTGTTGCAGGACGTGCACCTGCAACTGGCCGAGGGCGAGGTGGTGAGCCTGCTGGGCCCCAGTGGCTGCGGCAAGAGCACCCTGCTGCGCATCGTTGCAGGCCTGGAGCGTGACTACAGCGGCCAGGCGCTGCGTGGTGAGGGCGAGGTGGCCTTCGTGTTCCAGGAGCCGCGCCTGATGCCCTGGCTGACGGTGGCGGAGAACATCGGCTTCGCCGATGACCGGGCCTACGACCGGCCCCGGGTGGCGCAACTGATCCGCGAGGTGGGGCTGGAGGGATTCGAGCAGGCCCTGCCCAAGCAACTGTCGGGCGGGATGGCCCAGCGCGTGGCCATTGCCCGGGGGCTGTATTCGCGGCCCCGGGTGTTGCTGCTGGACGAGCCCTTCAGCGCGGTGGATGCCTTCACCCGGATGAGGCTGCAGGATTTGCTGCTGGCCCTGGCTGCGCACCACGGCATTGCGTTGCTGCTGGTCACCCACGATGTGGACGAGGCCCTCTACCTGGGCGACCGCGTGCTGGTGATGGGCAGTCGCCCGGGGCGGGTGCTGGAGACGCTGGAGGTGCCGCTGGCACGCCCCCGCGACCGACGCGACCCGCTGCTGGCGCAGTTGCGTGCCGAGGCGCTGACGGCGTTGCACCGGGGCCACGCCTTCTAGTGACCCTCAGCCGGTGGTCTTGCGCCGGGGATCGGGGATGCCGGACCAGAGCTCGTCGAGGTTGCGGAAGTTCCAGTCCGCCGGGGATTCTCGGCCGACGATGCGGTCGCGGCCGGCGAGCTTGGCCAGGTCCACCACTTCCTGGGGGATCGCGGTCTTCAGTCGGGCGGAATAGAACACCTTGACCTTGGGCGTGGTGAGGGACTTCTCGTGCTGCTCCATCACCACCCCCAGGCGCCCGCTCTCCAGGCGCACCAGGGACCCGGTGGGGTAGATGCCGATGGATTTGACGAAGGCCTGGAAAACCAGCTCGTCGAAGTGGTCCTTGCTCCATTCGGCCATGCGGCGGATGGATTCGGCCGGGTCCCAGCCACGCTTGTAGGGGCGGTCGGAGGTGATGGCGTCGTAGACGTCGCAGACCGCGCCCATCTTGGCCAGCAGGCTGATCTGGTCGCCGGCCAGGCGGTGCGGGTAGCCGGTGCCGTCGACCTTCTCGTGGTGGTGCAGGCAGACGTCCAGCACCAGGGCGCTGACCTGGTGGCTCTCCAGCAGGATGCGCGCGCCTTCCTCGGGGTGCTTGCGCACGCACTGGAACTCGTCGTCGGTGAGCTTGCCGGGCTTGTTCAGCACGTCCATGGGGATGGCCATCTTGCCGATGTCGTGCAGCAGGCCGGCCAGCCCGGCCTCGCGCACCTGGGCCTCGCCCAGGCCGAGCTGGCGGGCGAGGGCGATCATCAGGGCGCACACGGCGACGGAGTGCATGTAGGTGTATTCGTCGGCGGTCTTCAGCCGCGCCAGGCTGATCAGCGCATTGGGGTGGCGCAGCACCGAGTCGGAGATTTCCTGCACCAGGCCCTGGGCGTCGTCGACGCTGATGGCCTTGCCCATGCGGGCGTCGCTGAACATGCTCACCACGGCGTCCTTGGCCTTGGCACAGAGCATGGCGGCACGGCTGACTTCGCTTTCCAGGTCGGCACGCTCGATGGGCGGCGCCTGCTCGGCGGCGGCCAGGCGGGCGTCGATCTCGGCTTCGGCCTCCTCGACGCTGACGCTGGGCTGGTCCTGGTGGATATCCAGGCCCTTGTCAGTGTCGATCCAGACTTCATGAACATCGCTGTTGCGGATGCGCTGCAGGTCCTTGTCGGTCTTGACCACGAACTTGGCGCGGAAGAACGGGTGGTCCATCCATGAACCGCAGAACTCCTGAACGTACATGCCCAATTGCAGGTCGGTGGTGGCGATGCGTTTGAGTGTCATGGCACTACTCTGACGGGGGAAAGGCGCTCGGCAGGGCCGGCTGACACTCACTATAGGCGGGCGATGGCCGGCTTTGAAACGCCGCCTGCAAGCTTGCACGGCTGTTCTATCTTGAGTGAAGGCCGCCGCGCGGCATGCGGCGTTCCGTCTTCGCCCGACGACCGTCCGGCGGCCCAATGGCACCGTGCCATATTCGTCTAGTCTCTCTGTCAATCAGGGAAAGCGAGTAGCAGGGAATGCAGGATTCTTTCAGCTCCGAGCCGGTGATCCTGATCGTCGATGACCAGGCCAGCGACGTCCTCATCCTCAGCGAGGCGATCCGCGACCTGGCGTCCATTCATGTCGCCAACGGGGGAACGGGAACGCTGGATGTGGCGCGGGCCTGCCGCCCGGACGTGGTGCTGCTGGACATCCAGATGCCGCTGATGGACGGCTTCGAGATCTGCCGGGCGATCAAGTCGGACCCGAAGTTGCGCGGGGCCTCGGTGCTGTTCGTCACCGCCCACAGCGGGCCGGAGAACGAGTTGAAGGCGCTGGAGAGCGGTGCCCTGGGCTTCATCCGCAAGCCACTCAACCTGCCGCTGGTGCGCGCCCATGTGCGTGCCCACCTGGACCTGCGCGAGCAGGCCAAGCGGGTGGTCTGCTTCGATGCCCTGACCGGTCTGCCCAACCGCGCCCTGCTGCAGGACCGTGCGGCCCAGGCCATCCAGAAGGCCCGGCGCAGCGAGGGGCGGGTGGCGATGCTCATGCTGGACCTGGACAACTTCAAGTTCCTCAACGACACCATCGGCCATTCCATCGGGGACCAGGTGCTGCGCGAGGTGGCCCAGCGGCTGTCTGCAGCGGTGCGTTCGGTGGACACGGTGAGCCGCCAGGGCGGTGACGAGTTCGTGGTGCTGCTGCCGGACGTGCAGGGCTTCGATGCGGTGGGAGATTTTGCCGACCGGCTGCTGGGGATCATCGCCCAGCCGCTGCTGATCAACGGCAACCGCTATGACTTGTCGGGGAGCATCGGCATCAGCTTTTTCCCCGATGATTGCGACAATTTCGAGTCGCTTTACCGCTATGCGGACGCGGCGATGTATCAGGCCAAGCAGGAGGGCCGCAATCGCTTCCGCTTCTTCTCCGAGCAGATCGAGAACAGCACCCGGGCCCGCCACATGCTCGAACGGCATATGCGCCGGGCGCTGGAGCAGCGGGTGTTCGAGGTGTTCTACCAGGCCAAGGTGGACGTCACCGACGGCCGCCCCAGCGGCGTGGAGGCATTGGTTCGCTGGCGCACGTCCGACGGGCAACTGGTGTCGCCGGCGGACTTCATCCCCCTGGCGGAGGAGACGGGGCTGATCATCCCCATCGGCAAGTTCGTGATGCTGCAGGCCTGCAACGATGCCCAGCGGATGATCGCCATGGGCTGGCCGGTGTGCATGAGCGTGAACATCTCGGCGGTGCAGTTCCGCGAGGAGAGCTTCCTCGGCATGGTCACGGCCATCCTGGAGGAGTCGGGCCTGCCGCCGAACCACCTGGAACTGGAAATCACCGAAGGGGTGCTGGCCCACGACATCGACCGTACCCGTGCCACCCTGCTGGCGCTGAAGGAGATCGGCGTGCGCATCGCCATTGATGACTTCGGCACGGGTTACTCCAGCCTGGCCTACCTCAAGCGCCTGCCCATCGATGTGCTGAAGATCGACCAGAGCTTCGTCCGCGAGATGCTCACCGACCGCAGCGATGCGGCCATCATCGAGGCGGTCATCCGCCTGGCCCAGGCGCTGGACCTGGAACTGGTGGCCGAGGGCGTGGAGTGTCCGCGCCAGGCCCGGCGTCTTCAGGAGCTGGGGTGCCGGCTGATGCAGGGCTACCTGTTCTGCCGGCCGCTGCCCTACGAGGACGCCTGTGGCTTCCTCGCCGAGCACTGTGAGCACCCGCGCTGCTGGACCACTCTGGATGGCGAGGGGGAGGCCGAGTGAGAAACCGCGGGCAGGTGTCCGTTCCACTGGTTGCCATGCTCCTCACGGCTCTGGCCGGCTTGCTGGTGACTGGCCTGCTGGCGGGGTTGCTGGAGCGCGCCAACCAGGATCGTCTGCACGAGGCCCTGCATGACGTCACCGAGCGTGCCGCAGATGGCGTTGTGAAGCGCCTGGAGCTTTACCAGTACGGTTTGCGTGGGGCTCGGGGCAGCCTGCTGACCGCTGGGGAGTGGGGCATGACGCGGGAGATCTTCCAGCGCTATGCCCGCTCCCGCGATATCACCAAAGAGTTTCCGGGTGCGCGGGGCTTCGGGTTGATCCGCCGTGTGCCACAGGCCGAGCTGGCCGGTTTCCTGGTCAAGGCGCGGGCCGACGGGCCGGCGGATTTCGACATCCATGAACTGACGGACCACCCGGGCGAGCACTTCATCATCCAGTACATCGAGCCCCTGGCAGGCAACGAGCCCGCCATTGGCTTGGACATCGCCTCCGAGCGCAACCGCCGTGAAGCGGCCCTGTCGGCGATGCGCAGTGGTGAGGTGCGGCTGACGGCACCGATCACCCTGGTGCAGTCCCTGGGCAAGCCGCGCCAGTCGTTCCTGATCCTGATGCCGATCTACCGCAGCGGGGTGGTGCCGGCGACCGAGGCTGAGCGGGAGCGTCAGGCCATGGGCTGGAGCTATTCGCCGCTGATCACCGAGCAGGTGCTGCAGGGGCTGGAGGTGGTGGACGAGACGATGCGCCTGCGCCTGCGGGACATCACCGAGGATTCGGACGAGCCGCTGTTCTACGAGAGCGCGCCGGATTCGTCCGAGGCGCCTGAAGTCCACCAGGAGAAGGTCCTGCGGGATCTCTACGGCCGTCGCTGGGAGATCGAGCTGGCTGCGCTGCCGTCGTTTGTCGAGCGTCTGGCGCTGCCGCCTCCGGCGATGGTGTGGGTGGCGGGGACAGGGCTGAGCCTGCTGCTGGCGGCGTTGCTGGGGGCGAGCCTGATGAGCCGCCGACGCAAGCACCAGGTGCTGGCGGAGCAGGCGCGGCTGGCGGCCATCGTCGAGAACTCGGCCGATGGCATCGTCGGCCAGACCCTGGGTGGCGTGATCACCAGTTGGAACCAGGGGGCCGAGGCGATCCTCGGCTACAGCGCGGAGCAGGCCATCGGCCAGGACCTGGCCGCATTGGTGGTGCCGGAGCGCGGCCACGAGCAGGAAGAAACATTGCTGCGCCAGGCGCTGGCCGGGGAGCGCATCAGCCTCTACGAAACCCGTTACCGGCGCCAGGACGGCAGCCTGGTGCATGTGGCCCTGTCGATCGCGCCGATCCTGGATGGCCTGGGCCGGGTGGTGGGCATTTCGCGCACGGTGCGTGACATCACGGCGCAGAAGCAGGCAGAGGCGCGCATCCTCGAGCTCAATGCCAGCCTGGAGACCCAGGTGGCCGAGCGTACAGCCCAGCTGTTGCGCACCAATGTGCTGCTGGACGGCGTGCTGACCGCGGCCACCGAGGTGTCGATCATCGCCACCGACCCGGACGGGCTGATCCGGGTGTTCAACCGCGGTGCCGAGCGCTTGCTGGGGTACTCGGCCGAGGAACTGGTGGGGCGCCAGACGCCGGCGCTGCTGCATGTGACCGAAGAGGTGGTGGCCCGTGGCCGGGAGCTTTCCGCCTATTACGACAAGCCGGTGCAGGGGTTCCGGGTGTTCGTCCAGGTGCCTGAGCTGGAAGGTTCCGAGGCACGTGAGTGGACCTATGTGCGCAAGGATGGCAGCCGCTTCCCGGTGACCCTGGTGGTGACCGCGATGCGCGATGAGCAGGGGCGCATCACCGGCTACCTGGGCATTTCCCTCGACATCACCGAGCGCAAGGCCACCGAGCGGCGCCTGGCGGAGAGCCTGGCGACCACCCGTGCTGTGCTGGATACGGCGGTGAACCCGGTGATCACCTTCGATGGCGAGGGGCGCATCCAGACCTTCAACCCGGCGGGTGGCGTGGTGTTCGGGGTATCGCCCGAGCATATGGTCGGGCGCTCCATCGAGGACCTGATCGAGCCCGTGTCCCTGGAGCGCTTCCACGAACTGCTCACGGGCTACGAGCAGCCGGTGGAGGGTCTGGGGCCCAGCGGGATGGAGCTGTGGGGGCGGCGCAGTGACGACAGCGCCTTTCCCATGCAGGTCACCCTGGCACCGATGCTGGTGGGTGGCGAGCAGCGCATGGTCTGCGTGGTGACCGACCTCAGCGAGCAGCATCGCCAGCGCAAGGAGCTGGTGGCCACCCGCGACCAGCTGCTGCTGGCCTCGGAGGTGGCGGGCCTGGGCATCTGGTCGTGGTTCCTGGAAGACAACCGGCTGCACTGGAACGACCGCATGTTCGAGCTGTATGGACAGCCGCGCAGCCTGCGGGAACAAGGCCTCACGTTCGACCATTGGCGCCAGCGTGTGCACCCGGACGACATGGACCGGGTGGTGGCGCAGTTGCAAGGGGCCATCGCCGGGACCGCCGTCTATGACCCGATCTTCCGCATCGTGCGGCCGGACGGGCAGGTACGTTACATCCAGGCGGCGGCTCAGATCGAACGGGACTCCCTGGGCCGGCCCACCCGGGTGACCGGGATCAACCTCGACATCACCGCCCAGCGGGAACTGGAGTCGCGCCTGCGGGATGCCCGCGACAAGGCGGATGCGGCCAGCGCGGCGAAGAGCTTCTTCCTCGCCAACATGAGCCATGAGATCCGCACGCCGATGAATGCGGTGCTGGGCATGCTGCACCTGGTGCAAGGCACCGGGCTGGACAACCGCCAGCTGGACTACGTGCTCAAGGCGCAGACAGCGGCGCGCTCGTTGCTGGGGCTGCTCAACGACATTCTCGATTACTCGAAGATCGAAGCCGGCAAGCTGCAGCTCGATCCGCACCCATTCGAGCTGGAGTCACTGATGCGCGACCTGGCAGTGGTGCTGGCGGGCAACCAGGGCGACAAGGATGTAGAGGTGATGTTCGACCTCGACGCCAACCTGCCGTTGCACCTGGTGGGGGACAGCTTCCGCCTGCAGCAGGTGCTGATCAACCTGGGTGGCAATGCCCTGAAATTCACCAGCCGTGGCCAGGTGGTGGTGGCCTTCCGGCAGTTGGCCTGTGATGACACTTCGGCGCTGCTGCAGGTATCGATCAGCGACACCGGTATCGGTATCAGCCCGGAGCAACTGGAACGTATCTTCGACGGCTTCACCCAGGCCGAGGCCTCCACCTCGCGGCGCTTCGGCGGCACCGGGTTGGGCCTGGTGATCTGCAAGCGCCTGGTGGAGCTGATGGGGGCCGAGCTGAAGGTGGAAAGCCGGCCGGGAGAAGGCAGCCGTTTCTGGTTCGATGTGCGGCTGGGCATCAGCGAGCCGGTCGCCGCCCTGCGCAGCGAGTGCCCGTGCGTGGATGCGCCGCTGCACCTGCTGGTGGTGGACGACAACCCGGTGGCGGGGGAGGTGCTGCTGCGCACGCTGCTGTCCCTGGGGTGGCGCAGTGAATACGTGATGTCGGGCGAGGCGGCTGTCTCGGCGGTGCAGCAGGCGGCGCGGCGGGGCGATCCGTTCGACCTGGTGCTGATGGACTGGCGCATGCCGGGGCTGGACGGGCTGGCCAGCAGCCGTGCCCTGGCGGCACTGGGGGCTGCAGCACCCCGGGTGGTGATGATCACCGCCCACGGCAGCGAGGTGCTGGCGGACCAGCAGCAGAAGGGACGGGCACCGTTTGCGGCGTTCCTCACCAAGCCGGTGACGCCCCAGCAGCTGGCCACTGCCGTGCAGCGGGCGATCTGGGGCGAGGAGGGGGCGGTGGGCCAGCCTGCCGCCGGTGTGGCGCGGGTTCGGCACCTCGCCGGGTTGTGCCTGCTGGTGGTGGAGGACAACGCGCTGAACCGCCAGGTGGCTTCGGAGCTGCTGATGGGCGAGGGCGCGGAAGTGATCCTGGCCGAGGGCGGCCTGGAGGGGGTGCAGACGGTGCTGGCGGAGCCGGAGCGTTTCGATGCGGTGCTGATGGACATCCAGATGCCGGACATCGATGGCCTGGAGGCGTCCCGGCGCATCCGCCTGGATGAACGGTGCCGCACCCTGCCGATCATCGCCATGACCGCCAATGCCTCGGAGCAGGACCGTCGCACCTGTCTGGAGGCGGGGATGAACGACCACGTCGGCAAGCCGGTGGACATCCAGCAACTGACCCGGGTGCTGCTGTTCTGGACCGGTGGGGCTACCCCGGCGCTGCCGGAGCCTCCGCCCCCCCGTGCCGAATCGGGTGCGCAGGTGTTGCTGGAGCCGCCGGCGTCGATCCTGTCGCGTTTTGCCGACAACCTGCCATTGCTGCAGACGGTGCTGGTCAGCTTCCGCGAGGAGACCGAGCGTCAGCTGGAGCAACTGCAGCAGGCCCGTGACGATGGCGACCTGCGCGGTGTGCTGGCGGCTTTGCATGGCATCAAGGGCAGTACCGGGACGATGGGGGCCAGGGCGCTTTCACACCTGGCCATGGAGCTGGAGAACCGGGGCCGTGGATTGACCCCGGATACGGCTGCTCCCTTCCTCGAAGACCCGAGCTGGCTGCTGCAGATGCGTGCGCTGCTGGTGGAGAGCAACCAGCAACTGCTGGAGCAGTTCCAGGTGGATGCGTCGACTGGCCAGGGGCAGGAGCCCTTGCCGGCGCTGGATGAGGACGCCTGGCGTGAGGCGCTGCAGCAGACGCTGGAGCTGCTGGCCAGCGGCTCGATCCAGGCGCTGGACCGCGCGCGGGAGCTTAAAGGGCGTGCTCCGGACAGCCTGCGGGAGGCGGCAGCTGCCTTTGCCGCGCGGGTGGAGCGTCTGGACTTCCAGGGCGCCCAGGCCTTGGCCCGTGACCTGCTGCCCAGTGATGCGGCGTCTTCGCCGGACTGAAGGGTATCGGGCCTGATACCGAATTCTTCCCGGCGCTGCGGAACTGGCGGGCGCCGGCTCGCTCAAATCGGCACTTCAACCACTGCCGAGGTGTGAGCAGCATGCGTCTTCCCTTCAAGCCCTTCCTGGCCCTTCTGATGGTTCTGCCGTTGACCGCCTGCCTGGACAAGCAGGTGGACCAGACGGCGTTGTGCACCTTCACCTCCGACGCCGATGCACGGCTGTGCAAGGAGGGCGAGCTGGCCTGGTTCAAGCCGGCCCGCTGGGGCAACGAGCAGTTGCCGTTGAGCGTGGCGGCGGCCTATTGCGACTTCAACCATCCGGTGATGCACAACAACGCGGGGGTGATCTGCGTGTTCACCGAGAAGCGCCTGCGGCTGGTCAACGGCCAGTAAGGCGGGAGCGGGCGAGGCGGGACTGGTCAGCAGGCGAAAATAAAAAAGGCCCCGGTATCGCTACCGGGGCCTTGAGGCATCCGGCTGGGCCCGAGGGCCCGCCGGTGAACAGCTCCTATTAGTGGAACTGGTTCATGGTGTTGTCTTTACCGCTTGCCTTCAGAGCCGCTTCGCCAGCGAAGTACTCCTTGTGGTTGTCGCCGATGTCGGAGCCAGCCATGTTCTGGTGCTTGACGCAGGCGATGCCTTGGCGCAGCTCCTGACGCTGAACACCCTTCACGTAGGCCAGCATGCCCTCGTCGGCGAAGTAGCCTTTGGCCAGGTTGTCGGTGGACAGGGCCGCAGTGTGGTAGGTCGGCAGGGTGATCAGGTGGTGGAAGATGCCGGCGTGGGCGGAACCGTCACGCTGGAAGGTACGGATCTTCTCGTCTGCAACCTGGGCCAGTTCGGTCTCGTCGTACTCGACGCTCATCAGCTTGGCGCGGTCGTAGGCGGAAACGTCCTTGCCTTCGGCGACGAACGCGTCGAACACCTGCTGGCGGAAGTTCAGGGTCCAGTTGAAGGACGGGCTGTTGTTGTAGACCAGCTTGGCGTTCGGGATGACCTGACGGATGCGGTCAACCATGCCTTTGATCTGGCCAACGTGCGGCTTCTCGGTTTCGATCCACAGCAGGTCGGCGCCGTTCTGCAGGCTGGTGATGCAGTCCAGTACGCAGCGGTCTTCGCCGGTGCCCTGACGGAACTGGAACAGGTTGGACGGCAGGCGCTTGGGACGCAGCAGCTTGCCTTCGCGGTTGATCACGACGTCGCCGTTCTTCAGTTCGGCAGCGGAGATCTCTTCGCAGTCCAGGAAGGAGTTGTACTGGTCGCCCAGGTCGCCCGGCTGCTTGGTCACGGCGATCTGCTTGGTCAGGCCGGCACCCAGGGAGTCGGTACGGGCAACGATCACGCCGTCGTCCACACCCAGCTCGAGGAACGCGTAGCGAACGGCGTTGATCTTGGCGAGGAAGTCTTCGTGGGGAACGGTCACTTTGCCGTCCTGGTGGCCGCACTGCTTCTCGTCGGAAACCTGGTTCTCGATCTGGATGCAGCAGGCACCGGCTTCGATCATCTTCTTGGCCAGCAGGTAGGTGGCTTCCGGGTTACCGAAGCCAGCGTCGATGTCGGCGATGATCGGGACGACGTGGGTTTCGTAGCCGTCGATCTGGGCCTGTACTTCGGCTTCCTTGGCCTTGTCACCGGCGGCGCGGGCAGCGTCCAGAGCGGTGAACAGCAGGTCCAGTTCGCGGGCGTCAGCCTGGCGCAGGAAGGTGTACAGCTCTTCGATCAGGCCGGCGACAGCGGTCTTCTCGTGCATGGACTGGTCGGGCAGCGGACCGAAGTCGGAACGCAGGGCAGCGACCATCCAGCCGGACAGGTAGAGGTAGCGCTTGTTGGTGGTCTTCAGGTGCTTCTTGATGGAGATCAGCTTCTGCTGACCGATGAAGCCGTGCCAGCAGCCCAGGGACTGGGTGTAGACGGAGGAGTCGGCATCGTACTCGGCCATGTCCTTGCGCATGATGGCCGCGGTGTACTTGGCGATGTCCAGACCGGTCTTGAAGCGGTTCTGCACACGCATGCGAGCTGCGTACTCGGGGTTGATCGCGCTCCAGCTGCTGCCGTACTTCTCTTTCAGCGCGGCAACGGCTTTGATCTCGTTCTGATATGCGGACATGGTCAATCCTTCAAATGTGTATGGTTGAGCACCAACTTCCCCGTGCAAGGACCTGGAAGGCCATGGCGGGTTGCTCACCGCAGTACGCTGAGAATGTGACCAGAGCGAGTGTGAACTCGGAGGGAGGGGTTGAGACGAACGGTGCAGGCGGCTTCGGTGATCGCTACCCGTGGCGCTTTCGGCTCGTGGATGCCTTGACGCACGAATAGGGGTGAAGTTTCGTCTGCCAGTTTCGCGGTGCTTCCCCGTCCCTCAGGACAACCTCGTTCCAGTCGCAACCTCGTCGCACTGCCTTTTGGGCTACACAACACGGGTCGGCTCGTTGGTCTGGAGCACGGCCCGGAGACCCGTTTCAGGGCCCCTGGTTAGCGGGAGCGGGGCCATCATGCGCCTCAAACAAGTGTTCGTCAAACGTTTTTGTAGTGTTTTTTTGTGACTACTACAAAAGTCGTGTGTGCGACTGGATGGTCAGTTGGAGGGGGCTCAGTCGAGGCTGTCGACCTTCAGGCGCAGGGTCATGTTTTCGCTGCCCTGGGTGGTCTGGCGGTGCAGGAAACCACTGCTGTCGCTCTGGCTGGATTCGTTGACGCCGCCGACGGTGATCCATTCGCCGAGCCGACCGCTGACGCGGGTGTCGGTGCTCTGGATGTCGATGGCGCCCGGCTGGGACTGGCTGAGGCGGTCGCGGTTGCTGCTGAGGCTGACGTGCACGGTCTGCCCGGTGACGCTGGCGGTGACGTAGAAGCCGCGGGTGACGTTGCGGTATTCGGTGTTGGTGTAGACCTGCCCATAGGGCCCGGTGCTGGCGCTGGTGATGGGCACGCTCTGGCCGACCTGGATGAGGGCGGGGTAGCCCTCGGTGGCCTGGACCTGCTGGACGCCGCCGCCCCGGCTGTCGGTGCTGCGGCGGATGATGCGCACCTGGTCGCGGCCGTTGACTTCGCCACGGCCGGCCTGGACGTCAACGCCGCCGACGCTGGCCGAGCCGTTGACGCTGTAGCCCTGGTCGTCCTGGTAGTTGCTGTCGCTGGTGTCCACCGAGATCAGCAGGCGGCGCGGGGCGGTATCGAGCTTGTCGAGCACGCCGCGCAGTTCCTGGATCTTCTGCGGGGAGGCATTGACGATCAGCTGGTTGCCGTAGGCGCTGACCCGGCCTTCGTTGCCGATCACCGACTGCACCACCGGCATCACGTCCTCGGCGGTGCGGTAGTTGAGCGGGATGACTTCGGTGGCGGCCTGCAGGGGCAGGCTCAGGGCCAGGCAGAGGGCGGCGAGCAGGGCGCGTGGCGTCATAGCAGGAAACTCCGCAGGTCGGGGTCGCTGACGCTCTGGTCCCAGGCCTGGTCGAACTGGACCTGGCGCAGGCGGCAGCGGCCGGGGTCGTTGTACAGGGCGTAGCCGGCGAAGCTGTCCAGCTCAGGGCGCATCAGCAGGCCACGGTCGTCCACCAGCAGGTAGGCGCACTCTTCGCTGGCGTGGTCCGGGTTGAGTCGGCGGATCTGGCTGTTGCTGGACAGGCGGCGCACGAGGTTGAGCAGGCGGTGGCCTTCCTTCACCGGGCGGATCACGTCGCGGATCAGGATGCGCAGGCGGTTGCGCGGGTTGGCCAGGAGGAAGCGGGTGCAGGCTGTCTGGATGCTGCTGTGGTGATAGAGCCAAGCTTCCAGGTCGGGCGTGTAGAGGTTGAGGCTGCGCTGGGCCTGTTGCAGGAGCGCCAGGGCGTGGGGGCGGGCTTCCTCGGGTTTGGCGAAGCGCTGCAGGGCGTCGTGCTGGCCGAGCACGAAGGGAGCGGGTTCCCAGGGGGCGGGTTCGCGCAGGTCCGGAACCGGGTTATGGACATCGAAACGTCCCGGTGAATGGAATTCGATGGCAGGCAGCTCGGCCTCTATCTCTTCGTTTTCCGGGACGTTCGATTCCATGGGGACCTCTATTGGCTGTCGCGCACCATATCCACGTGGGGGATGCCGGCTTCGATGAACTCTTCGCTGACCACACGGAAGCCATGGCGCTCGTAGAACGGCGTGGCGTGGACCTGGGCCGAGAGCATCTGCTGCTTGAGGCCGCGGCGCTCCGCTTCGGCGATCACCGCTTCGAGCAGGCGATCACCGACATGCAGGCCGCGCCAATCCTTGAGGACCGAAACGCGACCGATGTGGCCGTCGGGCAACAGGCGAGCGGTGCCGATGGCGTACTCGTGCTCGAGGGCGAGGAAGTGCACGGCGTCGGCGTCCTCGGCATCCCACTCCTGTTCAGGCGACACGGATTGCTCGGCGATGAAGACCGCCTCGCGGATGCGTCGCAAGTCAGCGTTGTCCTTCTGCCAGTCGGCGATTCGGACGTGAATCTCACTCATCGGCAAACTCCAGACTTCCTTGCTTGATCAGTTCCCACAGAAGCTTACGCCCGTCTTCGTCGGCCAGCCATCGGCCGAGGTTCTCGATGTGCAGTGCATCGCTGGAGCACACCAGGCGCAGCAGTTCGCGCAGGGAGGAGGGCAGCAGGCGGCTCTGGCCGCTGGCGAACAGCACGAGGCCGATGTCCACTTCCGACCAGGCCATGCGCGCGCTGGGGTTGCGGATGATCACGGCGCCGTCTTCGATGGCGCCGACGAAGGCTTCTTCATCGACTTCGATGCCGGTGACCAGTTCGGGGTAGCGCGGCTCGGTCATGAACTGGCCGAACCAGGTCAGCAGCAGGCGCTCGTCGCTCATGTGCTCGGCGATCAGGGCCTTGAGGCGGTCGAGGGCGTCCTGCTGGATCTGGTGCGGGTCTTCGACCGGCTGGATGTCGGCGTCGCTGTAGCGCTCCTCGTCCGGGATGAACTGGGCGAGGAAGTCGGTGAAGTGGGTGAGCACTTCGGCGGCGCTGGGGGCGCGGAAGCCGACGGAGTAGGTCATGCAGTCGTCTTCGGCGGTGCCGAAGTGGGCGAGGCGCGGCGGCAGGTAGAGCATGTCGCCGGGTTCCAGGACCCACTCATCGGTGCCCATGAATTCGGCGAGGATGCGCAGGTCGCCGTGGGGCAGCAGCGCGCTGTCGGCGTCGCACATCTGGCCGATGCGCCAGCGGCGGTGGCCGTGGCCCTGGAGCAGGAAGACGTCGTAGTTGTCGTAGTGCGGGCCGACACCGCCGCCCGGGGCGGCGTAGCTGATCATGACGTCGTCGATGCGCCAGTTGGGCAGGAAGCGGAAGTGCTCCAGCAGTTCGCCGACTTCCGGGACGAACTGGTCGACGGACTGCACCAGCAGGGTCCAGTCGCGCTCGGGCAGGTTCTGGTAGGTGTCCTCGGCGAAGGGACCGCGGCGCAGCTCCCAGGGGCGCTCGCCATGTTCGAGGATGATGCGCGACTCGACTTCCTCTTCCAGGGACAGGCCGGCCAGCTCATCGGGGGAGATGGGACTTTCGAAGCCTGGGATGGCCTGGCGGATCAGCAGCGGCTTCTTCTGCCAGTAGTCACGGAGGAATTCGCGGGCAGAGATGCCGCCGAGGATTTGCAGGGGAAGATCGGAAGTCATGGCAGTGAACCTGTGAAATAAAAACGCCCGGCACGGCCGGGCGTATGGAGGCGGTTGCCCGTCAGATGCGCTTGGCCTGGGCCACGGCGTTGCCGATGTAGGCAGCCGGGGTCAGTTTGCGCAGTTCGGCCTTGGCTTCGGCAGGGATGGCCAGGCCGTCGATGAAAGTCTGCAGGGCTTCGGGGCTGATGCCCTTGCCGCGGGTCAGTTCCTTCAGTTTCTCGTAGGGGTTCTCGACGCCGTAACGACGCATGACGGTCTGCACCGGCTCGGCGAGGACTTCCCAGCAGGCGTCCAGGTCTTCGGCGATGCGCTGGGCGTTCAGCTCCAGCTTGCCGATGCCCTTGAGGCTGGCTTCATAGGCGATGACGCTGTGGGCGAAGCCGACGCCGAGGTTGCGCAGCACGGTGGAGTCGGTCAGGTCGCGCTGCCAGCGGGAGATCGGCAGCTTGCTGGCCAGGTGCTGGAACAGGGCGTTGGCGATGCCGAGGTTGCCTTCGGAGTTCTCGAAGTCGATCGGGTTGACCTTGTGCGGCATGGTGGAGGAGCCGATCTCGCCGGCAACGGTCTTCTGCTTGAAGTAGCCGAGGGAGATGTAGCCCCAGACGTCGCGGTCGAAGTCGATGAGGATGGTGTTGAAGCGGGCAACGGCATCGAACAGTTCGGCGATGTAGTCGTGGGGCTCGATCTGGGTGGTGTAGGGGTTCCAGGTCAGGCCCAGGTCGCCTTCGATGAATTCGCGGGCGTTGGCTTCCCAGTCGATGTCCGGGTAGGCGGACAGGTGGGCGTTGTAGTTGCCGACGGCGCCGTTGATCTTGCCGAGCAGCGGGACGGCGGCCACCTGGGCGATCTGGCGCTCCAGGCGGTAGACGACGTTGGCCATTTCCTTGCCGAGGGTGGTGGGCGAGGCGGGCTGGCCGTGGGTACGGGACAGCATGGGGACGTCGGCGAAGCGCACGGCGAGATCGCGGATGGCGTCGGCCAGCTGGCGCATGAGCGGCAGGATTACCTGGTCGCGGCCTTCGCGCAGCATCAGGGCGTGGGACAGGTTGTTGATGTCCTCGCTGGTGCAGGCGAAGTGGATGAATTCGCTGACCTTGGCCAGTTCCGGCAGCGTGGCGGCCTGCTCCTTGAGCAGGTACTCCACGGCCTTCACGTCGTGGTTGGTGGTGCGTTCGATTTCCTTGATGCGCTCGGCATGCTCGAGCTGGAAGTCTTCGGCGAGCTTGTCCAGCAGGGCGTTGGCTTCGGCGGAGAAGGGCGCCACTTCCGGAACGCCGGCGTGGGCGGCGAGGCGCTGCAGCCAGCGCACTTCGACCTGGACGCGGAAACGGATCAGGCCGTATTCACTGAAGATCGGACGCAGGGCGCTGGTTTTGCCGGCGTAGCGGCCATCGACGGGGGAAACCGCAGTGAGCGAAGAGAGCTGCATGGAGGGGGTCTCGGGCAGGTCGGTCAACGAAAAGGGCGCACATCATACATGAAAACCGACCCGGTCGCCGTGCCCGACCGGTCACCTTCCGGCGACCGGTCGCTGGGCTCACCCTCGCAGCAGGGGATAGAGCTCGGCGAGCAGCTTGCGACGGCTGAACAGCAGCTGCCAGCGGTGGCCGCCAAGCTGGCGCCAGAGGCGGGCTGAGCGGATGCCGGCGAGCAGCAGGGCGCGGATCCTGGCGGCGTTGGTGGATTGCTGCAGGTAGCGCATGTCGCCATGCACCTGGATGCGCTGGCGGAAGGTGCTGAGGGTGTCCTGGTAGAGCGAGGCGCAGGAGGCGACGACGTTGTCGTGGGCCGGGCCGAAGTGCTGGACCTGCTGTTGAATCTGGTCAAGGCGGCTGCCGATCTGGTCGAGCATGTCGTCGCGTTTGGCCAGCTGGCGTTCGAGGGTGAGCAGCGACAGGGCGTAGCGCAGGGGCTCGCGCTGGAGGCTGGCGGGCTCGCGTTCGAGTGCACTGACCAGGGCCTTGTAGCCGTCGCGCAGGTTGATGTCGTCGCCGCCGTACACGTCCAGGGTGCTCTTCGGGTCGCGCACCAGCAGGCTGCCGATCATGCAGGCGAGGGGGGCTTCGCTGATCTGCCCGGTCTTGGCGATGCGGTCGACCAGGGCGGCGGCTTCGAAGACGCCGCCGAGGGCGATGAGCTGTTCGTTCAGCGGGGCCATCAGGTGCGTTCCTCGCTGTACCAGGGCTCGGCGCTCTCGATCACACCGCCGCCGAGGCACACCTCGCCGTCGTAGAAGACCACGGACTGGCCGGGAGTGACGGCGCGCTGGGGCTCGGCGAAGACGGCGCGGTAGCCGTCGGCGGTCTTCTCCAGGGTGCAGGCCTGGTCGGCCTGGCGGTAGCGCACCTTGGCGGTGAGTTGGCGCGGGGCGTCCAGTTCGATGGGGTTCACCCAGAAGATCTCGGAGGCGAGCAGGGCGCGGGAGAACAGCCACGGGTGTTCGTTGCCCTGACCAACCACGAGGACGTTGCGGGCGACGTCCTTGGCGAGGACGTACCAGGGCTCGTCGCTGGCGTCCTTCATGCCGCCGATGCCCAGGCCCTGGCGCTGGCCGATGGTGTGGTACATGAGGCCGTGGTGGCGGCCGATGACGTCGCCGTCGGTGGTCTCGATGTCACCTGGCTGGGCGGGGAGGTACTGCTTGAGGAAGTCGCTGAAGCGGCGTTCACCGATGAAGCAGATGCCGGTGGAGTCCTTCTTCTTGGCGGTGGCCAGGCCGTGTTTCTCGGCGATGGCGCGGACTTCCGGCTTTTCCAGTTCGCCGACGGGGAACAGGGTGCGGGCGATTTCCTTGCCGCCGACGGCGTGAAGGAAGTAGCTCTGGTCCTTGTTCGGGTCCAGGCCCTTGAGCAGTTCGGTGCGGCCGTTGATATCGCGGCGGCGCACGTAGTGGCCGGTGGCGATGAGGTCAGCGCCGAGCATCAGGGCGTAGTCGAGGAAGGCTTTGAACTTGATCTCGCGGTTGCAGAGGATGTCCGGGTTCGGCGTGCGGCCGGCCTTGTATTCGGCGAGGAAGTGCTCGAACACGTTGTCCCAGTACTCGGCGGCGAAGTTGGCGGTGTGCAGCTTGATGCCGATGCGGTCGCACACGGCCTGGGCGTCGGCCAGGTCTTCCTTGGCGGTGCAGTACTCGGTGCCGTCGTCCTCGTCCCAGTTCTTCATGAACAGGCCTTCCACCTGGTAGCCCTGTTCCATCAGCAGGAGAGCGGAAACCGAGGAGTCTACGCCGCCGGACATGCCGACGATGACGCGGGTGTTGGCTTTATCGGACATAGGAATCTGTTGCTGCTGCAAAAAAGAACGGGATTCTACCAGTTGCGGCGAATGGGGGCGATCAGGCCGGGTCGCGGATCAGGGCCAGGGGAAAGCGCTCACCCGCCAGGTAGTCGTCGACGCAGCGCAGGACGAGGCGGCTACGCCAGCGGTCCTGCTGGGCTGCCAGCTCGTCACGGGTGAGCCAGCGCGGGCCGATGATGCCGTCGTCCAGTGCCAGGTCGGGGCGATGGCGCAGGGGGCGGGCGGCGAAGCAGACGCGCTGGTAGGTCACGCCATTGCTGGGGGCGGTGTACAGGTAGATGCCGGTGACGGCGGTGAGTTCAACCTCCCAGCCGGTCTCTTCGAGGGTTTCCCGCAGGGCGGCCTGGGGCAGCGTCTCGTCGGCTTCGAGGTGGCCGGCGGGCTGGTTCAGGACGGCCCGGCCGTCGGCTTCCTCCTCGACCAGGAGGAAGCGGCCCTGGTCTTCGACCACGGTGGCGACGGTGATGTGGGGTTGCCAGGTCATGGTGTGGCTCCTTCTGAGGGGGCGACATGTTCGCAGGGCTGCGCCGGAAAAAGAAACCCCGGGACATGCCCGGGGTTTCTGGTACTGCAGGTCGTTTAGGCGACCAGTCCGTCGATGACCGCGTTGAAGGTGGCGCTGGGGCGCATCACCTGGCTGGTCAGCTCGGGGTTGGAGCGGTAGTAGCCGCCGATTTCGGCAGGCTTGCCCTGTACGCCGTTGAGTTCGGCGACGATGGCGGCTTCCTGCTCGGTCAGGGCCTTGGCGACTGGGGCGAAGTGGGCCTTGAGTTCGGCGTCTTCGTCCTGGGCGGCCAGGGCCTGGGCCCAGTAGAGCGCCAGGTAGAAGTGGCTGCCGCGGTTGTCGATCTCGCCGACCTTGCGGGACGGGGATTTGTTGTTGTCCAGCAGTTTGCCGGTGGCTTCGTCGAGGGTCTTGCCCAGCAGCTTGGCCTTGGCGTTGCCGGTCTTGATGCCGGTCTCTTCGAGGGAGACGGCCAGGGCCAGGAACTCGCCGAGGGAATCCCAGCGCAGGTAGTTCTCTTCCACCAGTTGCTGCACGTGCTTGGGCGCGGAACCGCCGGCGCCGGTTTCGTACATGCCGCCGCCCGCCATCAGCGGGACGATGGAGAGCATCTTGGCCGAGGTGCCCAGTTCCATGATGGGGAACAGGTCGGTCAGGTAGTCACGCAGGACGTTGCCGGTCACCGAGATGGTGTCCAGGCCGCGGATCATGCGTTCCATGGAGACGCGGATGGCTTCGTTGTAGCCCATCATGCGGATGTCCAGGCCGGTCAGGTCGTGGTCCTTGAGGTACAGCTCGACCTTCTTCTGCAGTTCGCGGTCGTGGGCGCGTTCCGGGTCCAGCCAGAAGATGGCCGGGGTGTTGGACTGGCGGGCACGGGTGACGGCCAGCTTGACCCAGTCGCGGATCGGGGCGTCCTTGGTCTGGCAGGCGCGCCAGATGTCGCCGGCTTCCACTTCGTGCTGCATCAGGACGGTGCCGTCGGCAGCGACGACGCGCATGGTGCCGTCGGCGGTCATCTCGAAGGTCTTGTCGTGGGAGCCGTATTCCTCGGCCTTCTGCGCCATCAGGCCGACGTTCGGTACGCTGCCCATGGTGGTGGGGTCGAACGCGCCGTTGGTTTTGCAGAAGTTGATCATTTCCTGGTAGATGCGGGCGTAGGTGCTTTCCGGCATCACGGCCTTGGTGTCTTTCTGCTTGCCGTCCTTGCCCCACATCTGGCCGGAGTTGCGGATCATGGCCGGCATGGAGGCGTCGACGATCACGTCACTGGGGATGTGCAAGTTGGTGATGCCCTTGACGGAGTCGACCATCGCCATTTCGGGGCGGTGGCTGTAGACCTCGTGGATGTCGTGCAGGATCTCTTCCTGCTGGGAGGCGGGCAGGGCCTTGATCTTGTCGTAGACGCTGCTGATGCCGTTGTTCGGGTTGACACCCAGTTCCTTGAACAGGTCGCCGTACTTGTCGAAGACGTCCTTGTAGTAAACGCTGACGGCGTGGCCGAACACGATGGGGTGGGAGACCTTCATCATGGTGGCCTTGACGTGCAGGGACCACATGACGCCGGTTTCCTTGCAGTCCTGCAGGGTCTGTTCGAAGAAGGCGCGCAGCTTCTTGCAGCTCATGAACATGCTGTCGAGCACTTCGCCGTCCTGAAGGGCCAGCTTTTTCTTCAGCTCGACCTGGCCGTCCTTGCCGACGAATTCGATGCGAACGTCACCGGCCTTGGCCATGGTGATGGACTGCTCGCTGGAGAAGAAGTCGCCGCCACGCATGTAGTCGGCGTGGGAGCGGGAGGCCATGCTCCACTTGCCCATGGAGTGCGGGTGCTTGCGGGCGTAGGCCTTGACGGCTGCCGGGGCGCGGCGGTCGGAGTTGCCTTCGCGCAGGACCGGGTTCACGGCGCTGCCCAGCACCTTGGTGTAGCGCGCGCGGATTTCCTTCTCTTCTTCGCTCTGCGGATCTTCAGGGAAGTTGGGGACGTTGTAGCCCAGTGCCTGGAGTTCTGCGATGGCGCCCTTCAGCTGCGGTACCGATGCGGAGATGTTCGGCAGCTTGATGATGTTGGCGTCGGCAGCGGTCGCAAGGGTCGCCAGGTAGGCCAGGTCATCCTCGATGCGCTTGTCGGCAGGGAGGGTGTCGGCGAAGGTGGCGAGGATGCGTCCGGCGAGGGAGATGTCGCGGGTCTCCACGTCGATGCCGGCGGAGGCGGCGAATCCCTTGACGATGGGGAGGAGGGAGTAGGTGGCGAGCGCTGGGGCTTCGTCGGTGAAGGTGTAGGTAATCTTCGGACGGTTG
The DNA here is from genome assembly GCF_006715895.1 of Pseudomonas sp. SLBN-26. Lineage (NCBI taxonomy): Bacteria > Pseudomonadati > Pseudomonadota > Gammaproteobacteria > Pseudomonadales > Pseudomonadaceae > Pseudomonas > Pseudomonas sp. SLBN-26. The sequence continues at coordinate 1,823,914 of NZ_VFOB01000001.1, read as the reverse complement.
GGCATTAACGTTTGACTCTCTTCTATGCTGGACGCGCACAGACTCTCGTAGCGCACCGGTAGATGCAGTCGCTCAAACGGATCCGATGTTGAGCAGTGCCGAGAATTGCCGCGGAGGGGTAATGGAGCGCCAGTAGAGCGTTGCTCGGCCCGATCATGATGGTGGTCTGGCCGCTTCAGGGTCAGTTGAGCCTGGTCCCAGACTGCTCGACCCAGGTGACCATGAGGTCACGACGCGCAGTGTACCATTCCTTTCGGTTGGCTGGCTCTGGCACGATGTTTCGACTAAGGAAGATATGGTCGATGACCGCCCGTTTGGAGTAGGCTCACGGGCCGCAAGAGCATTCTCAAACCACAATATGGAGCTCAGCATGGGATACCAAAAGATCCAGGTTCCGGCAGTCGGTGACAAAATCACCGTTAACGCGGATATGTCCCTGAACGTACCGAATACCCCCATCATTCCCTTCATCGAGGGCGATGGTATTGGTGTCGACATCAGCCCTGTAATGATCAAGGTCGTGGACGCTGCCGTGTCCAAGGCTTATGGCGGTGAGCGCAAGATCGCCTGGATGGAGGTCTATGCCGGCGAGAAGGCCACCCAGGTCTACGATCAGGACACCTGGCTGCCCAAGGAAACCCTGGAGGCTGTGCGCGACTACGTCGTATCCATCAAGGGCCCGCTGACCACGCCGGTGGGTGGTGGCATCCGCTCCCTCAACGTGGCCCTGCGTCAGGAGCTGGATCTTTACGTTTGCCTGCGCCCCGTGCGCTGGTTCGAAGGCGTGCCGAGCCCGGTCAAGAAGCCCGGCGACGTGGACATGGTGATCTTCCGCGAGAACTCCGAGGACATCTATGCGGGTGTCGAGTGGAAGGCGGGTAGCCCCGAGGCCGAGAAGGTCATCAAGTTCCTCACCGAGGAAATGGGTGTTAAGAAGATCCGCTTCACCGAGAACTGCGGTATCGGTATCAAGCCCGTTTCCGAGGAAGGTACCAAGCGCCTGGTTCGCAAGGCCCTGCAGTACGCGGTGGACAATGATCGCAGCTCCGTGACCCTCGTGCACAAGGGCAACATCATGAAGTTCACCGAAGGTGCCTTCAAAGAGTGGGGCTACGAGATTGCACGCCAGGAGTTCGGTGCCGAACTGCTGGATGGCGGGCCGTGGATGCAGTTCAAGAATCCGCGCACTGGCAAGAACATCGTGGTGAAGGACGTCATCGCCGACGCCATGCTGCAGCAGATCCTGCTGCGCCCGGCCGAGTACGACGTGATCGCGACCCTCAACCTCAACGGCGACTACCTGTCCGATGCCCTGGCGGCTGAGGTAGGGGGTATCGGTATCGCTCCGGGCGCCAACCTGTCCGACTCGGTGGCGATGTTCGAGGCGACCCACGGCACTGCGCCTAAATACGCAGGCCTGGACAAGGTGAACCCGGGGTCGGTGATTCTTTCCGCCGAAATGATGCTCCGCCACATGGGTTGGGGCGAGGCTGCGGACCTGATCATCAAGGGCGTGAACGGTGCCATTGCGGCGAAGACCGTCACCTACGATTTCGAGCGTCTGATGGACGGTGCCAAGCTGCAGTCCTGCTCCGAGTTCGGCGACGCCATCATCACGCACATGTGATCGATAGACGTGCAACAAAAAAAGGCCGGTCAACTTGACCGGCCTTTTCGTTTCCCCAGCTTTCAGGGTCAGGCTTCGACGGCGCTACCTTTGGCAGAGGCAACTGCAGTGGTGCCATGGGTATCGCTGGCCGCCGTGACAGGGCTGATGTTCACGGCATGCAGGCCCTTGGGGCCCTGGATAATGTCGAAGCTTACCGGCTGGCCAGCCTTGAGGGTCTTGTAGCCCTCCATCTGGATCGCCGAGTAATGGGCGAACAGGTCCTCATCTCGGCCTTCAGCGAGGATAAATCCATACCCCTTGGCGTTGTTGAACCACTTGACCTTACCGCTAACCATGCTGATATCCCTCTGCAAAGGACTCCATCACTGGAGTATCATCCACTACGACCCCGCGCCAGGCCCGACCGGGCGGACGAAGGTGCGGAACCCTTGATACCCGTAGGTGGGTATCCCTTGTTTGTAACACCCTTTTGCCTTTAGTCAAGGCGATGCGGCGACCGGCTGAGAAGCGGGTCAAACTCCATGGGGCGTTCCTTTCCATCGGCCAAGAAGCTTTTTCCAGCATGCATGCAAGCAGCCAGATTCGACTAACATTCAATCAGGATCACCCCGAGCACATCGGCGGTGATGATGCCGGCCTGGTGCTTCAGGAAGCCAAGCCGGCCCTGAAGGCACCATCCATGTACAAGGTGGTGATGTTCAATGATGACTACACGCCGATGGATTTCGTGGTCGAGGTGCTGGAAACCATCTTCAACCTGGATCGCGAAGTGGCGACGCGGGTCATGCTGACCGTCCATACCGAAGGGCGGGCCGTATGTGGTGTGTATACGCGCGATATTGCTGAAACCAAGGCTATGCAGGTGAATCAATACGCGAGAGAGAGCCAGCATCCGCTGCTCTGTGAGATCGAGAAGGACGGTTAATCCGGCCACTTGGGTATGAGGTGAAGCTATGTTGAACCGCGAGCTCGAAGTCACCCTCAATCTTGCCTTCAAGGAAGCACGCGCAAAACGTCATGAGTTCATGACGGTCGAGCACTTGCTGCTGGCCCTGTTGGACAATGATGCTGCTTCCGCCGTCCTCCGCGCCTGTGGCGCCAACCTGGATAAGCTCCGGCGTGATCTTCAGGAGTTCATCGACTCCACCACGCCGCTGATCCCTCAGCACGACGAGGATCGTGAAACCCAGCCGACGCTAGGCTTCCAGCGCGTCCTGCAGCGTGCAGTCTTCCACGTTCAGAGCTCCGGCAAGCGTGAAGTCACCGGGGCCAACGTTTTGGTGGCCATCTTCAGCGAGCAGGAGAGCCAGGCCGTCTTCCTGCTCAAGCAGCAGAGTGTCGCCCGTATCGATGTGGTCAACTACATCGCTCATGGAATCTCCAAGGTTCCGGGGCATGGCGAGCAGCACGAGAGCGAGCAGGAAATGCAGGATGAGGAGGGCGGCGAGTCTTCTTCGGCAGGCCATCCGCTCGATGCCTATGCCAGCAACCTGAACGAGCTTGCCCGACAAGGGCGCATCGATCCGCTTGTGGGACGCGAGAATGAGGTTGAGCGCGTAGCGCAGATCCTGGCGCGTCGTCGCAAGAATAATCCGTTGCTGGTCGGTGAGGCTGGTGTCGGCAAGACTGCCATCGCCGAGGGGCTGGCCAAGCGCATCGTGGACAACCAGGTGCCGGAGTTGCTGGCCGACAGTGTCGTCTACTCCCTGGATCTCGGTGCGTTGTTGGCCGGGACGAAATACCGTGGCGACTTCGAGAAGCGTTTCAAGGCTCTGCTGAACGAGTTGCGCAAGCGCCCCCATGCGATCCTGTTCATCGATGAGATTCACACCATCATCGGTGCGGGTGCGGCATCCGGAGGGGTGATGGATGCCTCCAACCTTCTCAAGCCGCTCCTGTCCTCGGGTGAAATCCGTTGCATCGGCTCGACGACCTTCCAGGAGTTCCGCGGCATTTTCGAGAAGGATCGGGCATTGGCGCGGCGCTTCCAGAAAGTGGATGTGGTCGAGCCTTCCGTCGAGGACACCATCGGCATCCTGAAAGGGCTCAAGCCGCGCTTCGAGCAGCACCACCACATCGAGTACAGCGATGAAGCGCTGCGTGCTGCGGCGGAGCTGGCGGCTCGCTACATCAACGATCGCCACATGCCTGACAAGGCCATCGATGTGATCGATGAGGCCGGCGCCTATCAGCGCCTGCAGCCGGAAGAGAAGCGCGTGGCTCGGATCGAGGTGGCTCAGGTGGAAGATATCGTCGCAAAGATCGCGCGCATTCCGCCCAAGCACGTCACCAGTTCCGACAAGGAGCTGCTGCGCAATCTCGAACGTGACCTCAAGCTCACCGTCTTCGGTCAGGATGCTGCCATCGATTCGCTGTCGACGGCCATCAAGCTCTCCCGTGCCGGTCTGAAGTCCCCGGACAAGCCGGTCGGTTCCTTCCTGTTCGCCGGCCCTACCGGCGTGGGCAAGACCGAGGTTGCACGCCAGCTGGCGAAAGCGCTGGGGATCGAGCTCGTGCGCTTCGACATGTCCGAGTACATGGAGCGGCACACCGTCTCGCGTCTCATTGGTGCGCCTCCCGGCTACGTCGGGTTCGACCAGGGTGGATTGCTGACCGAGGCCATCACCAAGATGCCGCATTGCGTGCTCTTGCTGGATGAGATCGAGAAGGCGCATCCCGAGGTCTTCAACCTGCTGCTGCAGGTCATGGACCACGGCACCCTCACCGACAACAACGGGCGCAAGGCTGACTTCCGCAACGTGATCGTGATCATGACCACGAACGCCGGCGCCGAGACTGCTGCGCGAGCGTCCATTGGCTTCACCCAGCAGGACCACTCGTCCGATGCGATGGAAGTGATCAAGAAGAGCTTCACGCCCGAGTTCCGCAATCGCCTGGACACCATCATCCAGTTTGGTCGTCTGTCGATGGAGACCATCAAGAACGTGGTCGACAAGTTCCTCACCGAATTGCAGGCCCAGTTGGAGGACAAGCGTGTCCAGCTGGTTGTCAGTGACGAGGCGCGGGAATGGCTCGGTGAGCGCGGATACGACGTACAGATGGGGGCTCGCCCCATGGCTCGCCTGATCCAGGATAAGATCAAGCGCCCGTTGGCGGAGGAGATCCTGTTCGGTGAGCTGGCCGATCACGGCGGCGTGGTGCACGTCGATGTGAAGGGGGGTGAGCTGGCTTTCGAGTTCGAGACGACGGCCGAGATGGCCTGATAGTCAGGCAAACGAAAAAGCCCGGCGATTGCCGGGCTTTTTTCTGGATCCGATCAGCGGGCGCGGTAGGTGATGCGGCCTTTGCTCAGATCATAGGGAGTCAGCTCGACGCGAACTTTGTCACCGGTCAGGATGCGGATGTAGTTCTTGCGCATCTTGCCGGAAATGTGCGCGGTGACGACGTGCCCGTTTTCCAACTCCACGCGGAACATGGTGTTGGGTAGGGTGTCGACGACAGTGCCTTCCATTTCGAAGCTGTCTTCTTTCGACATGCAGTAGAGCCCTCGGTATCAAAGAATGGCCGGGTGCAATCGGCGCCTGGCAAAAACGGCGTGCATTGTGCCCGAAAATGCCACCGCTCGCCAAGGGCTTCAGGTCAGAGTGACCCAGCGCTGGTTCACGAAGAGCTCGATTGGACGGTACTGGGTCTTGTAATTCATCTTGCGGCAGTTCTTGATCCAGTACCCGAGGTAGACGGCTTCAAGGCCCAGGCGCAGGGTTTCGCCGATCTGCCAGAGAATCGCGAAGCGGCCCAGGCTGCGCCGTTCTTCCGAAGGGTCGTAGAAGGTGTAGACGGCGGAAAGACCGTTCGGCAGGACGTCGGTAACGGCTACTGCGACCAGGCGTCCTTGCAGGCGGAACTCGAAGAAGCGGCAGAACGAAAGATCGCGGACCAGGAAGGTCGAGAACTGGTCGCGGCTCGGAGGGTACATGTCGCCGTCGGCATGGCGTTCCTCGATGTAGCGCACGTAGAGCGCGTAGTACTCCTCGGTGAAGGAGGGTTTCACTCCGCGTACTTCGATGTCCGCGTTCCGCTTGAGGATGCGGCGCTGCTGGCGGTCGGGGCTGAACGGTGCGGCGGGGATTCGGGCAGGAACGCAGGCGGTGCAGCGTTGGCAGTGGGGGCGGTACAGGTGGTCTCCGCTGCGGCGGAAACCCATTTCCGAGAGCTCGGCATAGACGTCCACGTCCATGGGCTGGCTGGGGTCGAGGAACAGCGTAGTGGCCTGTTCCCCGGGCAGATAGCTGCATGGGTGTGGCTGAGTGGCATAGAACTTCAAGCGGGCCAGCTCGGTCATGGCGGAACCTCGGAAAAGCCTTCCGCAAGTGTATGTCAGGGTTGGCGACTCGCCTAGGCGACGGTCCAGTCGGCGGTGTTCGGCTGGTCCAGATACAGCTGGAGGTAGCGGGCGTACTCGCTGCGGGGGATGGCGTAGGCGCCCAGGCTCTGGAGGTGCGAGGTGGGCATCTGGCAGTCGATCAATACGAATCCCCACTTGACGAGGTGGGTGGCCAGCGTGGCGAAGCCGACCTTCGAAGCGTTGTCTGCCCGGCTGAACATGGATTCGCCAAAGAACAGCTTGCCGATAGCCAGGCCATAGAGGCCGCCCACCAGTTCGCCGTTCAGCCTGACTTCCACCGAGTGGGCGAAGCCCCTCTGGTGCAGCTCGATATAGGCCTGTTGCATGGCGTCGGTGATCCAGGTTCCGTCTGCATAGCTGCGAGGGCCTGCGCAACCCTGGATCACGGCTGCGAAGTCCGTGTCGAAGCTCACCTCGAACCTGCCCTGGCGAAGGATTTTCGCCAGGCTGCGTGATACGTGGACTTCGTGGGGGGATAGGACGGTGCGTGGGTCGGGTGACCACCAGAGTGGCGGCTGCCCCTCCTGGAACCAGGGGAAGCAACCGTGGCGATAGGCGGCGAGGAGGCGCTCCGCGCTCAGGTCGCCGCCTGCGGCGAGCAAGCCGTTGGGCTCACGCAGTGCGCGCTCCAGGGGAGGGAAGTCGTAGGTTTCGCGATTCAGCCAGGTCAGCATGGAAGGGGAGGGCGGCATGGCCGCCCGACCTCATCGTCAGTGGCTGTCGTCGAGGAATTTTTCGGCGTCCAGGGCCGCCATGCAGCCTGCGCCTGCCGAGGTGATTGCCTGGCGATAGACGTGGTCAGCTACGTCGCCGGCGGCAAAGACGCCCTCGATGCTGGTCGCCGTGGCATTGCCCTCTGAGCCACCACGGATCACCAGGTAGCCGTCGCGCATTTCCAGTTGGCCCTGGAAAAGGTCGGTATTCGGTTTGTGGCCGATGGCGATGAACACGCCTGCCAGCTGCAGCTCCTGGGTGGAACCGTCCTCGGTGCTCTTCAGGCGTACGCCGGTGACGCCGGTTTTGTCGCCCAGCACTTCGTCCATGGTCTGGTTCCAGTGCAGGCGGACGTTGCCATTGGCTGCCTTCTCGAAGAGCTTGTCCTGCAGGATCTTCTCCGAGCGCAGCTTGTCGCGGCGGTGGATCAGGTGCACTTCCTTGGCGATGTTGGACAGATAGAGCGCCTCTTCGACGGCGGTGTTGCCGCCGCCCACCACGCAGACAACCTGGTTGCGATAGAAGAAGCCGTCGCAGGTGGCGCAGGCCGAAACGCCCTTGCCGGCGAATGCCTCCTCGGACGGAAGGCCAAGGTACTGGGCGGAGGCGCCCGTGGCGATGATCAGCGCGTCACAGCTGTAGGTGCCGCTGTCGCCCTTGAGGATGAAGGGGCGTTGCTGCAACTCGGCGGTGTGGATGTGGTCGTAGAGGATCTCGGTGTCGAAGCGCTCGGCATGCTTCTGCATGCGCTCCATCAGCGCCGGGCCGGTCAGCCCCTCGACATCGCCGGGCCAGTTGTCCACCTCAGTGGTGGTGGTCAGTTGCCCGCCAGGCTGGATGCCGGTGATGACGGTGGGCTTGAGGTTGGCGCGTGCAGCATACACGGCAGCGGTATAACCGGCTGGGCCGGAGCCCAGGATAATCAGGCGTGAATGCTTGACGTCGCTCATAAAAAGGCCTCATAAGTCTTTGTCACAAAAGAGAATGCGTGCTCCAATTGAGCACTGCGCAAGACGCTGCGGGCTATGCTACACCGAAGCAGGAAGCGTCAGCAAAACGCACCCGCCGCGCCGTGTGCGCTGTGGCGTCCGAGCGTTAAACCCGTACAATGGGCGTCTTTTTCGCCCCTGATCGAATCTTGGACGCGCCAATGGCGCAGGAAACCAGGCGTTTGAAGAATTCCACCCCCTCTGCCCAGATTCCAGTCTGGCGACAGCAATTGCACTCCCGCTTGAAAGAGGGAGCGCTGATTGCGCTGGGCGCCTTGTGCCTCTATCTCTGGATGGCGCTGCTTACCTACGACTCCACCGACCCGGGCTGGACCCACACCAGTAACGTCGAGCAGGTCCAGAATGCCGCTGGCCGCCTGGGCGCCTGGTCCGCCGACATCCTGTTCATGGCGCTGGGCTATTTCGCCTATGTCTTCCCGTTGCTGCTGGGAATCAAGACGCTGCAGGTCTTCCGCCACCGTCACCAGCCCATCGACTGGAGCGGCTGGTTGTTCTCCTGGCGATTGATTGGCCTGGTCTTTCTGGTACTGGCCGGTGCTGCGCTGGCCGATATCCACTTCCAGGACAGCGTCGGCATGCCGGCTTCTGCCGGTGGCGCGTTGGGCGAGAGCCTCGCCCATCTCTCGGTCAATGCGTTGAACGTGCAGGGCAGTACGCTGTTGTTCTTTGCCCTGTTTCTGTTTGGCCTCACCGTGTTCACTGACCTGTCCTGGTTCAAGGTGATGGACCTGACCGGCAAGATCACCCTCGATCTGGTGGAGCTGATCCAGAGCCTGATCACCCGTTGGTGGAACGCCCGCATGGAGCGCAAGCAGCTGGTTGCCAAGCTCCGCGAGGTCGATGACCGCGTCACCGAGGTGGCAGCCCCGGTTGTCAAGGACACCCGCGAGCAGGCCAAGGTCAAGGAACGCCTGATCGAGCGCGAGGAATCTCTTGCCAAGCACATGACCGAGCGGGAAAGCCGTCCGGCGCCCACCATTGCGCCGCCGCCGCCACCCAAGCCTGCCGAGCCCAGCAAACGCGTTCAGAAGGAGAAGCAGGTCCCGCTCTTCATCGACAGCGCAGTGGAAGGAACCTTGCCGCCCATCTCCCTGTTGGATGCTGCCGAGAAGAAGCAGAAGAGCTTCTCGCCGGAGTCGCTCGAGGCCATGTCGCGCCTGCTGGAGATCAAGCTGAAGGAGTTCGGCGTCGAGGTCATGGTGGAGTCCGTCCACCCGGGCCCGGTGATCACCCGCTTCGAAATCCAGCCGGCGGCTGGCGTCAAGGTCAGCCGCATCTCCAACCTAGCGAAGGACCTGGCCCGTTCCCTGGCGGTGATCAGCGTGCGCGTGGTCGAGGTCATTCCCGGCAAGACCACCGTTGGTATCGAGATCCCCAACGAAGACCGGCAGATCGTGCGCTTCTCCGAAGTGCTGTCCTCCACCGAGTACGACGACGCCAAATCGCCGGTCACGCTGGCCCTGGGGCACGACATCGGCGGTCGGCCGGTCATCGCCGACCTCGCCAAGATGCCTCACCTTCTGGTGGCCGGTACCACCGGCTCCGGTAAGTCGGTGGGCGTGAACGCCATGATCCTGTCGATCCTCTTCAAGTCCACGCCGGAACAGGCGCGGATGATCATGATCGACCCCAAGATGCTCGAACTCTCCATCTATGAAGGCATCCCGCATCTGCTTTGTCCTGTGGTGACGGACATGAAGGAAGCGGCCAACGCCCTGCGCTGGAGCGTTGCCGAGATGGAGCGCCGCTACAAGCTGATGGCGGCGATGGGGGTGCGTAACCTGGCGGGCTTCAACCGCAAGGTGAAGGACGCCGAAGAGGCCGGCACGCCGCTGCCCGACCCGCTTTATCGTCGCGAGAGCATGGAAGATGAAGCACCCCTGCTGAAACAGTTGCCCACCATCGTCGTGGTCGTCGACGAATTCGCCGACATGATGATGATCGTCGGCAAGAAGGTCGAAGAACTCATCGCCCGTATCGCCCAGAAGGCGCGGGCAGCGGGCATCCACCTGATCCTCGCCACCCAGCGTCCGTCGGTGGATGTGATCACCGGCCTGATCAAGGCGAACATCCCCACCCGCATGGCGTTCCAGGTCTCCAGCAAGATCGACTCCCGCACCATCCTCGACCAGGGCGGCGCCGAGCAGCTGCTGGGTCACGGCGACATGCTCTACCTGCCGCCGGGCACCGGCCTGCCGATCCGTGTCCATGGCGCCTTCGTCTCCGACGACGAAGTGCACCGTGTGGTGGAAGCCTGGAAGTTGCGTGGCGCACCCGACTACATCGAAGACATCCTCGCCGGCGTGGAGGAGGGCGGTGGTGCCTCCGGGAGCTTCGAAGGTGGTGAGGGTGGTAGCGAGGGCAGCGAAGATGACCCGCTGTATGACGAGGCCGTACGTTTCGTCACCGAAAGCCGTCGTGCCTCCATCTCGGCAGTCCAGCGCAAGCTGAAGATCGGCTACAACCGCGCTGCCCGGATGATCGAAGCCATGGAGATGGCCGGTGTGGTCACTCCGATGAACTCCAACGGCTCGCGCGACGTGGTCGCTCCCGCGCCGATCCGCGATTAACCCTGAACGGTTCACTCAAGAGGATTCCCATGCGCCTGATCCGCATGCTGCTCGTCGCTGCCCTCGGCTTTGTCGCCTCCCAGGTGCAGGCAGACGACCAGGTGGCCATTTCCCGCCTGACCGAAATGCTCAACAAGGCCCAGACCATCACCGGCCGCTTTTCCCAGCTGACCCTGGACGGCTCCGGCACCCAACTGCAGGAAACCTCCGGCGAGCTGGCGCTCAAGCGTCCCGGTCTGTTCCGCTGGCACACCGACGAGCCCATGGAGCAGCTGCTCGTCTCCAATGGCGAGAAGGTCTGGCTGTATGACCCGGACCTGCAGCAGGTCACCATCCAGACCCTGGACCAGCGCCTGACCCACACCCCGGCCCTGCTGCTGTCCGGTGACGTTTCGAAGATCAGCGAGAACTTCGAGATCACCCACAAGGAAGGCGGTGACGTGGTCGACTTCATCCTCAAGCCCAAGGCCAAGGACACCCTGTTCGACACCCTGCGCCTGTCCTTCCGCAACGGCGTGATCAACGACATGCAACTGATCGACAGCGTCGGCCAGCGCACCAACATCCTGTTCCTCGGGGTGAAGATGAACCAGAAACTCGATGCCGCGCAGTTCGACTTCAAGATCCCCGAAGGCGCCGACGTCATCCAGGAATAACGGAGCCCACCGCGTCCCATGGACCTGTTCCGCAGCGAACCCCTCGCCCAGCCACTGGCCGCGCGTCTGCGCGCCACCACGCTGGACGAGTACGTCGGGCAGGAGCACCTCCTGGCGCCGGGCAAGCCCCTGCGGGAGGCCCTTGAGCAGGGCGCGCTTCACTCGATGATCTTCTGGGGGCCCCCCGGGGTGGGCAAGACCACCCTGGCCAAGCTCCTGGCCCAGGTCAGCGACGCGCATTTCGAGACCATCTCCGCCGTGCTCTCGGGCGTGAAGGAGATTCGTCAGTCCGTCGAGATGGCCCGTCAGCAGGCTGCTCAATACGGTCGGCGCACCATCCTTTTCGTCGATGAAGTGCACCGCTTCAACAAATCCCAGCAGGATGCCTTCCTCCCCTACGTGGAAGACGGCACGCTGATCTTCATCGGCGCCACCACCGAGAATCCCTCCTTCGAGCTGAACAACGCGCTGCTGTCCCGTGCTCGGGTCTACGTGCTCAAGAGCCTCGACGAGCCGGCGATGCGTCGCCTCGTCGGGCGAGCGCTCAATGAGGAGAAGGGGTTGGGCAAGCGCAAGCTGAGCCTCTCGGATGAAGCCTTCTCCATTCTCGTCGCAGCGGCGGATGGCGACGGTCGCCGGTTGCTCAACCTGCTGGAGAACGCTGCTGACCTCGCCGAAGATGGCAGCGAGATCGCCCCCGAATTGCTGCAGAACCTGCTGGGCGACAGCCGCCGGCGGTTCGACAAGGGTGGCGAGGCCTTCTACGACCAGATTTCCGCCTTGCACAAATCCGTGCGCGGCTCCAGTCCCGACGGCGCGCTCTATTGGTACGCGCGGATGATCGATGGCGGTTGCGATCCGCTCTACATCGCCCGTCGCGTGGTACGCATGGCCAGCGAAGACATTGGTAACGCCGACCCACGGGCGCTCAGCCTGTGCCTCGCCGCCTGGGATGTGCAGGAGCGCCTCGGCAGCCCCGAGGGCGAGCTGGCCGTGGCCCAGGCCATCGTCTACCTGGCCTGCGCGCCCAAGAGCAACGCGGTCTACACGGCTTTCAAGGCCGCCATGCGCGACGTGGCCGAGAACGGCTCCCGCGAGGTGCCGCTGCACCTGCGCAACGCGCCGACCAAGCTGATGAAGCAGCTCGGCTATGGGGACGAATACCGCTACGCCCACGACGAGCCCGATGCCTATGCCGCTGGGGAGGACTATTTCCCCGAAGACCTCGAGCCGCGTCGTTACTACGAGCCGGTGCCCCGAGGCCTGGAACTCAAGATCCGCGACAAGCTCGAGCACCTCGCCACGCTCGATGCCCGTAGCCCGAGGAAGAGACGCCCATGACGCCGCTGCCCTTGCTGCTCTCCGTCTCCCTGGGCGGCGTTGCCGGCACCCTGCTGCGCTTCGCCACGGCCAACTGGGTCTCGGCGCACTGGCCTCGGCACTTCTACCTCGGTACTCTTGCCGTCAATATCGTCGGCTGCCTGCTCATCGGCTTCCTTTATGGCCTGTTTCTGCAGCGGCCGGAGGTGCCGATCGAGCTTCGTGCAGGCTTGATCGTCGGATTTCTCGGCGGCCTGACGACGTTTTCTTCGTTTTCCCTCGACACGTTGCGCCTGCTGGAGAGCGGCCAGGTTCCCCTGGCCCTCGGCTATGCGGCAATCAGCGTGCTGGGTGGTCTGCTTGCGACCTGGGCAGGCCTGACTTTGACCAAATTCTGATAGACGGGAACCTCACATGCTCGACTCCAAACTGGTACGCACCCAGACCCAGGACGTGGCCCAGCGCCTCGCCGCCCGTGGCTTCCAACTGGACGTGGCGCGCCTCGAATCCCTGGAAAACCAGCGCAAGGCCGTGCAGACCCGCACCGAGCAGTTGCAGGCCGAGCGCAATGCCCGCTCCAAGTCCATCGGCCAGGCCAAGCAGCGCGGTGAGGACATTGCACCGCTGCTGGCCGATGTGGACCGCATGGGCGGCGAGCTGGAAGAGGGTAAGCGTGAACTCGACCGCATCCAGGCCGAGCTGGATGGCCTGCTGCTGACCATCCCCAACATCCCCCACGAGTCCGTTCCGGTGGGCGCGGATGAAGAGGGCAACGTCGAGGTTCGTCGCTGGGGCACCCCGCGCAGCTTCGATTTCGAGATCAAGGACCACGTCGCCCTGGGCGAGCAGCATGGCTGGCTGGACTTCGAAACCGCCGCCAAGCTCTCCGGTGCCCGCTTCGCCCTGTTGCGCGGCCCTATCGCCCGTCTGCACCGTGCCCTGGCTCAGTTCATGATCAACCTGCACACCGGTGATCATGGCTACGAAGAGGCCTACACCCCCTATCTGGTCCAGGCGCCCGCGCTGCAGGGTACCGGCCAGCTGCCGAAGTTCGAGGAAGACCTGTTCAAGATCAGCCGTGAGAACGAGGCCGACTTCTACCTCATCCCCACCGCCGAAGTGTCCCTGACCAACATCGTGGCGGGCGAGATTCTCGACGCCAAGCAATTGCCGCTGAAGTTCGTCGCCCACACCCCGTGCTTCCGCAGCGAGGCGGGTGCATCCGGCCGTGACACCCGCGGCATGATCCGCCAGCACCAGTTCGACAAGGTCGAGATGGTGCAGATCGTCGAGCCGTCCAGGTCCTTCGAAGCCCTGGAATCCATGACTGGCAATGCCGAGCGCGTGTTGCAACTGCTGGAGCTGCCGTACCGCGTGCTCGCCCTGTGCACCGGTGACATGGGCTTTTCCGCCACCAAGACCTACGACCTCGAAGTCTGGGTGCCGAGCCAGGACAAGTACCGCGAGATTTCCTCCTGCTCCAACTGCGGTGACTTCCAGGCCCGCCGCATGCAGGCGCGCTACCGCAACCCGGAAACCGGCAAGCCGGAGTTGGTCCACACCCTCAACGGCTCCGGCCTGGCCGTAGGCCGGACCCTGGTGGCCGTGCTGGAGAACTACCAGCAGGCGGACGGTAGCATTCGTGTGCCCGAGGTGCTCAAACCCTACATGGGCGGCATCGACATCATCGGCTGATTGCCTGCGCCCGCACCGGCGTCTGCCAGCCTGTCCAGCCCGCGTCTCGGCCTCTGCCGACGCGGGCTGTTTCTTCCCGATTCACCCAGGGCTTTTCCATGGATTTCCTACCGCTGTTCCACAACCTCCAGGGTCGTCATGTGCTTGTCGTCGGGGGTGGAGAGATCGCCCTGCGCAAGGCGCGCCTGCTGGCGGACGCCGGCGCCTGCCTGCGGGTTGTGGCGCCGGAGATCGACAGTCAGCTGGTGGCATTGGTCGAGCAGTCCCAGGGGTTGGTGCATCGCCGTGGGTATGCCTCGGGTGACCTGGAGGGCGCGGTGCTGGTCATTGCCGCCACCGATGACGAGCCGCTCAACGCGCAGATTTCCCGCGATGCCCAGGCGCGTGGCGTGCCGGTCAACGTGGTGGATGCGCCGGCCCTGTGCAGCGTCATCTTCCCTGCCATCGTCGACCGCTCGCCGTTGATCGTCGCGGTGTCCAGTGCGGGGGATGCGCCTGTCCTGGCCCGGCTGATCCGCGCCAAGATCGAGACCTGGATCCCATCCGCCTATGGCCAGTTGGCCGGCCTGGCCAAGCGCTTCCGCCAGCAGGTCAAGCAACTGTTCCCCGACGTGCAGCAGCGCCGGGTGTTCTGGGAGGACGTCTTCCAGGGGCCGATCGCCGAACGCGTGCTGTCTGGGCAACCCGCCGAAGCCGAGCGAATGCTCGCCGAGCGGGTCGCGGGCGGTGCGCCCAAGCCTCTGGGCGAGGTGTACCTGGTGGGGGCTGGCCCGGGCGATCCGGACCTGCTCACCTTCCGCGCCCTGCGGCTGATGCAGCAGGCGGATGTGGTGCTCTACGACCGCCTGGTGGCCGAGCCCATCATCGAGATGTGCCGGCGTGACGCCGAGCGGATCTACGTGGGCAAGCGCCGCGCGGACCATGCCGTCCCCCAGGAGCAGATCAATCGCCTGCTCATCGACCTGGCCAAGCAGGGCAAGCGGGTGCTGCGGCTGAAAGGTGGTGACCCGTTCATCTTCGGCCGGGGTGGCGAGGAGATCGGCGAACTGGCCGCCCATGGCATCCCCTTCCAGGTGGTGCCGGGCATCACCGCTGCCTCCGGTTGCGCCGCTTATGCCGGCATCCCGCTGACCCACCGCGACCATGCGCAGTCGGTGCGCTTCGTCACCGGGCACCTGAAGGATGGCAGCAGCGACCTGCCCTGGGCTGACCTGACTTCGCCCGGCCAGACGCTGGTGTTCTACATGGGCTTGGTGGGCCTGCCGATCATCTGCGAGCAGTTGGTGCGCCATGGCCGCTCAGCGGATACGCCGGCGGCGCTTGTGCAGCAGGGCACCACCCGCAATCAGCGGGTGTTCACCGGCACCCTGGGCAACCTGCCGCAATTGGTGGCCGAGCACGAAGTCCACGCGCCGACGCTGGTGATCGTCGGCGAGGTGGTCAAACTGCGTGACCAGCTCGCCTGGTTCGAAGGCGCTCAGGCGGACTGAGCAATGCCGCGCCCCGGCAGGTGATCGCGAGCGTGGGCGCTCAGCAGGTCGAGTTCGGGGCCGAGGGGGATGATCCCGGTCGGGTTGATGGTCCGGTGGCTGGCGTAGTAGTGGCCCTTGATATGGGTGAAGTCCACTGTCTCCACAATCCCGGGCCATTGGTACAGCTCCCTCAACCAGCCTGAAAGATTGGGATAGTCCGCCAGGCGCTTGAGGTTGCACTTGAAGTGCCCGTGGTAGATCGCGTCGAAGCGGATCAGGGTGGTGAACAGCCGCCAATCGGCCTCGGTGACGTGCTGGCCCGCCAGGTAGCGGGACTCAGCCAGTCGCGCCTCCAGGGCATCCAGCTCCCCGAACAGCGTGGTCACCGCCTCTTCATAGGCCGCCTGGGTGGTGGCGAAGCCGGCCCGGTAGACACCGTTGTTCACCGCCGGGTAGATGCGTTCGTTCCAGGCGTCGATATCGGTCCGCAGCGGGGCAGGGTAGAGATCGAGTGTGTTGCCGGTCAGTTCATCGAAGGCGCTGTTGAACATCCGGATGATCTCGGATGACTCGTTGCTGACGATCCGCTGCTGCTGCGTGTCCCAGAGTACCGGCACGGTCACCCGGCCGCTGTAGGTCGGGTCTTCCCGGGTATAGAGCTGGTGCAGGAAATCCAGGCCATGGAGCGCGTCGCCGGTTGAGCCCTGTGCCCGGTCGAAGGTCCAGCCGTTTTCCCGCATCAGCCAGCTCACCACTGAAACACCGATCAGCGATTCCAGCCCTTTCAGGCGACGCACGATCAGGGTGCGGTGAGCCCAGGGGCACGCCAGGGATACGTAGAGGTGATAGCGCCCGGCCTCTGCCTTGAAGCCGCCGACACCACTCGGACCTGGCTCGCCGTCACGGGTGATCCAGTTGCGGCGCCGGGCGTCCTCGCGCTTGAAACGCCCATCCCCGGACGTGTCGTACCAGGTGTCGTGCCATGTGCCGTCGACCAGCAATCCCATTGTCCTGACCTCGTTGAAATGCGAGGCGCCAGTCTAGAGGCGATGAGGCGGGCAGAGGGATGAAGAATCCGGGTTCAGGTTATCGACGGTATCGATGGATTGCGCTGTGCCCACAGCCGCTCGGCCTCGGCAAATGCCGCGTCCCGGTCGTGGCCCAGGCCGCGCAGGGCGAGCGCCATAGTGGCCGTGACAGCTAACTGGCCGTAGCTGTCGTCCCGGCTTCCGTGCCATAGGCCCAGCAGTTGGTCGACGGCCAGGCGCTCAGGCTTCACATGGCGCAGTGCGGAAAGTGCCGGCCAGTCCTCGTCCCATACCTCGCCATCGCGGGTACCGAACAGGGTGCAGGCGCTGTCAGGGTTGACCTCGATCTCGCCGCCTTCGCCCTTGATCACCACCGAGGTGTCGCCCAGCAGGCGGCTCGCCTCGCGATGCACGGCCTGGTAGCCCGGGTGGAAGATGCTCTGCAGGCCGCAGCGGGCCTGGAGCGGGTTCAGCACGCGTGCGAGTGAGTGGATGGGCGAGCGCAGCCCGAGCACGTTGCGAAGGTCGATCATCCGTTGCAGGCGCGGCGCCCAGGCCCCCAGGGAAATGAAGGCGATGTTGTGACGGACCAGTGCGGCTTCGACAGCCGACCAGTCTGCGCAGTCGGGAATGCCCAGGCACTCCAGATACTGTTCCGTATAGACCCGTCCCGCCGTATGCAGGCCGCCACCGTGCAGCAGGATGCGGTACCCACCCTGGGCCAGGGCCTTGGCCGCCAGCAGGAACCAGGGGTGATGGCGCTTCTTGCCCGCATAGCTCGGCCAATCCAGGTCGATTGGCAGGCGAGGAGCGTCATTGCGTGCACGGAAGGCTTCGGTGAAGCCCGCCAGCTCTTCGGCGCTTTCCTCCTTGTGCCGCAGCAGCATCAGGAAGGCACCGAGCTGGGCCTCTTCCACTTCGCCGTCCAGCAGCATGCCCATGGCATCGCGAGCTTCTTCCCGGGTCAGGCCACGGGCGCCGCGTTTGCCTTTGCCGAGGATGCGGACGAACTGGGCGAACGGGTGTTCAGTCGGGGCTGCGGGCGTCATAGGCAATTCGTCGGTCGGGGCAGGCCGGCGAGCTTGGCGGCAAGCTTGGCAGGAGCGCCCTTGAAGAGGTGATTGAGGTGCAGGCTGTTGCCCTTTTCCGGGCCCAGCTTCTGAGCGACGTACTTGATCAGCGGGCGATTGGCCGGTGACAGCTGGAACTCGTCGTAGAAGGCGCGCAACAGTTCGAGGATTTCCCAATGGGCTGGCGTCAGCACCAGCTCCTCCCTGCGGGCCAGCGCTTCGGCGACGGCAGGGCTCCAGTCGGAGAGGTTTTCCAGGTAGCCGTCCTTGTCCAGTGCAAGGTTGCGGCCGTCATGCTCCAGGGTGTTCATAGCCAGCTGTTCACCTTGTCGTAGTCCAGGCACAGCGCCACGAAGCGCGGGTAGTCCAAGGCGGTGCAATGGCAGGGGAGGTCGGTCAGGGCGCGGGCCAGGATGTCTTCCTCCAGGGCGAACAGCGCCACCTGGGCAGGGAGCTGGTCCAGCTTCAGCCTGGGAGCGGAGCCCTGGCGCAGGGCCTGGACTGCCTCACCCGTCAGCAGCAGGGCATCGCCTTGGTCGAGCACGCGCAGGCAACTGGCAAAGCGGCTGTCGCCGAACGGTGAGTGGGAAAGGATATGCAGCGTACTCATCAGAGGGTCACCACCAGGTCATGGCGCGCGATGAGGGCGCGCAGCGCCTCGTCATCCAGTGGCTGGGCAGGCAGGGCCAGGTGCGAGGCATCCAGCCCGCGTTCCTGCAGGCTGTAGGCGCAGGCGAACAGATCCTCGATCCCGAACAGTGGCAAGGCCTGCAGATTGGCACTGAGGTCTTTCTGCTGAATATGGTGGGGAGCTTGGTCAGGCGTCAGCTGGAAGACGCCGTCATCCATGAACAGCATGGCCAGCGGCAGATCGAAGGCACCACCGGCCAGCGCGATGTCCAGCGCCTCGCGGGCGCTGGGGCCAGAGCCTGGCGCGCGACGGCTGATGATGAGCATGGACTTGGCCATCAGTCCCCCCCGAAGCAGACCAGCCGGTCTGCCAGTTGAGCGGCTTCGTGCAACTGCCCGAGGCCGGAAAGTGTCCATCCACCCGCCAGGTTGGCCGCCTCTCGGCCGTACCGCGCCGCCTCCTCGGCATTCAGCACGCCCCGGCGCAACGCAGCGGCGATGCACACCACGCCGTCCAGTTGATGAGCCGCGACCAGTGCCTGCCATTCCCGCGCCGTATCGGTTTCATCCTGCGGTGCGACGACGTTGGCCGAGGCGCTGTGCACGCCGTCCTGGTAGAAGAACAGCCGCACCACTTCATGGCTGGCCGCGAGCACGGCTTCGGTGAAGCGCAGCGCCCGGCGAGAGGCTGGCGAGTGGGGCGGGGAGAAGAGGGCGATGGCGAATTTCATGGAGCAGATCGTCTTGAATGCAGGGCGCCATGATAAGGCTTGGGACGTCGTTTTGCAGGCAAGAAAAAGCCCGCCGAAGCGGGCTTTCCTTGAGGCTGCGGGATCAGTCGTCGCCGCTCATCACACCGAAGATCTGCAGCAGGCTGACGAACAGGTTGTAGATCGACACGTACAGGCTGATGGTCGCCATGATGTAGTTGCGCTCGCCGCCGTGGATGATCGCACTGGTCTGGAACAGGATGCAGACCGAGGAGAACACCACGAAGCCAGCGCTGATCGCCAGTTGCAGGCCGCTGATGTCGAAGAAGAAGCTGGCCAGCATGGCGCCGATCAGGACGAAGAACCCAGCGGTGATGAAACCGCCCAGGAAGCTCATGTCCTTGCGGGTGGTCAGCACATAGGCCGACAGGCCGAAGAACACCAGCGCCGTCATGGCGAACGCCGAGGCTACTACTTCACCGCCGTTGGGCATGCCCAGGTAGCGGTTGAGGATGGGGCCGAGGGTGTAGCCCATGAAGCCGGTCAGGGCGAAGGTGGACAGCAGGCCCCAGGCGGAATTGCGCAGTTTCACGGTCAGGAAGAACAGACCGTAGAAGCCCAGCAGCACCACGAAGATGCTCGGGTAGCCGACGCGCATCTGCTGCGCGACGTAGGCGACCAGGCCGCTGAAGGCCAGGGTCAGCGCCAGAAGGCCATAGGTGTTGCGCAGCACCCGGCTGACTTCGAGGTCGCCGGCCTGCGCCTGGCTGATTGCGTAATCGTGATCGCTCATTTGCATGACTCCTGCAAGTTTGTAAGGTCCGTGACCGCAGTCGGGCGAAATGATAACAGAGCGCACGAACGTCCCACGTGACAGAGTTTGACAGCGTGTTGCGTTCGGGTACTATTGCCGCCCGCAAATGCGGAAGTGTGGCCGAGTGGTTGAAGGCAGCGGTCTTGAAAACCGCCGACGGGAAACTGTCCGTGAGTTCGAATCTCACCGCTTCCGCCATCTAAGTAGTTGTTTTCATTGAGGTTTTTAAATCGAAACCCGCAAAAGGGAACGATTTGGGAACATTTTGGGAACAGCGCATGAAAAAGGGGGCCTTTCGAGGCCCCCTTTTTTGTTGCTTTCAGATCAGTTTGAGCGCCTGGTTCAGCAGGCCGACGACGTCTGGCCCGTCCGTGCTGATCCACTTGGCGTAGTGCTTGAAGATCATCGCCGTGGACGTGTGGCCCATCTGGTCGGCGATCCACTCCGGTGTGGCTATTCCGCTGGACAGCATCTGGCTGGCGAAGGTGTGGCGGCACTGGTTCGGGCCGCGTTGGCGGACGCCGGCCTTCTTCAGGTGCCCATTCCACCATCCGTTGCGCAGCGTGTCTGAGGTCGAGAAGGCTTCGCCGCTGGCTGTGTTGTGGAAGACGAAGCGCACCTTCTGCGCCTTCCTGGTGCGGTTGTCGCGGTCGATCACCTCGATCGGCACCGGCTTCAGGTTCCGGGTCAGCGGCGCCTGGCGCTGCAGCGCGCGCAGGGCAGGGGCGAGCAGCTGCACCTTCCGGGTTGAGCGGCGCGTCTTGGTCACCTTGTGCTGGCTGCGCACCCTGGCGCGGCGGAAGGTCACCGTACCGGCCTCGAGGTCGACGTCCTCCCAGGCCAGCGCAAGCGCCTCGCTCACACGTGGGCCGCTCCACAGCATGAACTCGATGAGATTCAGCTCCGCCTGGCGATGGGTAGGCGTGCCGAGGATGCTCTCGATCTCCTCCCGGGTGAACGGATCCGGGTCCTCGGCGTCCGGCAGGGTGATCTCGATGCCATCGGTTGGATCATGCGCAGATCGGTTGCGCGTGCGGTACAGGCGGAAGATCTGCCGCAGGTTGCTCACCACCTCGCGCACCGTCTTGTTGTGCAGCTTGGGCATCAGCGTGTTCTGCACCCAGTCCTGCACGTCCAGGTGGTCGATGGTGTCCGCCTGGCATTCGCCCCAGCGCGGGCGGATGTGGGTCTCCACCCGGCTGCAATAGCCGCGAAAGCCGCTGGGGGCCATCTTGTTGCGCTTGATGTCCAGCCACAGATCGATGTAGTGGCCGAGGGTGTTGGTCTTGACCTTCGGGGAGTCCGGGAAGTGCCGGGCATAGCTGAAGGTGCCCGCCTTGATTTCGTAATTGATCATCCCCACCAGGCGCTCGGCCTGGGCGATGTTCTCCGGAGTGGCCTCCCCGGGAAAGGGCTCCCGGCACAGCTCGCCGTCATAGCGGAAATACACGCGCACGGTCCTGCCGCGCACCTCGACACCATCAGCCATCTGTGTCCCCACACATAAGAAAACGGCGCCAGTCTAGGGGCACCGTGAAGGCTCGGCCCCGCGAGGGGCCGAGAATTGCGCATCGTCGATTCTTGTTGGATGGCCCAGCGCCGAAGGGCGCCGGGCCTGGGGGCATTAAGCCTTGCAGCCGCAGTGGGTGAAGCGCGAGCAACCGTAGTCGAGGCCCTCGCGTGGCTGCTCCTGGAGCAGATCGGGAGCCAGGCCCAGCTTCCTGGCCAGCGCCTCGGCCGCCTGGGCCGCGCCGGAGGTGCAGCTCGCGGTGGGCTTGTAGCCGCGCGCCCTGGCGATGTAGGTCCCGGTGCTCTGGCGCACGTTGATGGTGATGGGCTCGGTACACACCGCAGTGGCCATGGTCTGGCGGTCGTCAGCAGTGGTAGCCTGTGCGCCACTGACTTCGGGGGCTTGTGCTTGCATGGTGCTTCTCCTTGGGGTTGGTCAGGCCCTGGTGAGTTGCCGCTCGCCGGGGCCTTCTTGTTTCTGGCGGTCAGCCGAGGCGGACTTTCGTCTCCCCGTCGAACACGAACAGATCGACATCCTCCATCCGGTACCGGCCGCCGTAGCCGCCCTTCACCGTGTAGCCGTCCTTGTCCGGAGCGATCCGCACCTTGAACGGATAGCCGTAGCCCTGGCTGCGGCACCACTCGGCCTGGTAGGCGTACTTGCTGGTGGGTTTGATCTCTGCATAGAGCTGCTGCATCGCGGGTCTCCTCAAGCGCGCCCAGGCGTTGCCGCGCCCGGGCGGTCCGGTCAGGGCATCAGCGCCAGCAGCACGCCCGGCGCCTGGTAGGCGATGAAACCCATGGCGAACAGCGCAACCGCGCTGCTGCCCAGGGTGTAGATCCACTCCGCACGGCTGTGCTGGCGTTCCTGTTGGTTATCGTGGGTTTGCATGGTGCTTCTCCTTGGGGTTGATGCCAGAGCGTTGCCGCGCCCTGGCGGGGGATCAGGCCTGGTCCTTGAACGTCCAGCACTTCACCGTCGTGCAGCGCTGGTTGCAGGCGTTGTTGCGGCTGTTGAAGGCCGCGCGCACCGCACTGTCCACGGCCTTGTTCTTGTCGATCAGCGGGCGGGACCGGCTGTTGACCAGCAGCGCGCGCAGCGTCGCCGCATCGGCCAGCTTCTGCTTGTGCTCCGCGGCCCGCTCGCAGAACTCGTTGAGGTTGATGGCGATCACCCCGGGCTTCTTGCTGTGGTTCACCAGCGGCTCGTCGTAGAGCGACTCCAGGTACTCGTACACCTCCCAGAACTCCGCCACCTCCTGCGGGTCCGCGTTCACCGCGTACTGGCGGCCCACCGCCATCGCCGTCAGCTCGCGCAGCACCGCCTCGTGCTGGCGGTCACTCAGCGGCACCACCTCCCGCATCGCATCGGTCAGCGCCATCAGTTGCGCGTGGTTCTTGATGATCCGCTCGATGCGGATCTCCTTCAGGCCCCGCAGCGCCTGCTCGTGCGCCTTCACCCGCTCGCGGAACACCTGCAGCACCTTCTGCTCCGCCCGCACCGCCATCAGCAGAAAGTGGCTCACCTCCATCGCCTGCAGGTGGTTGAGGTTGTCCGCCGCCGCCCGGCTCGCGCTGGTCACCTCCGGCCGCACGAAGTGCAAGCGCACGATCCGCGTCAGAATCGCCTCAGAGGCCTGCACCGTCGCGTTCTGGCTGATCACCAGCGCCCCACGGAAGGGCGGCTCATGGGTCTCGTTGCCGGCGGTCTTCACCCCCGTCACCCCCAGGCTGCCGCCGTTGAACATCGGCTTGAACTCGTCCCAGTCGAAAGCCTTGGCCGCATTGCCCGCACTGTCGCTGCGGTCGGCCTCCAGCATCACCAGTGGCATCCCCGACACCTGGCTGAGCCAGCGGCGCAAGCCCGCCTTGGACATCTTCGACGGATCCTTGCCTTCCTCATCCGGCCGGCCCAGCAGCTTCCAGAGGAACATCAGCAACGTCGACTTGCCCGCCCCGGCCTCGCCCGTCACCTCCAGGAACGGGAAGGACTGGAACTCCGCGCGGATCTGCTCCGCAAACAGCGAACCGAACCAGAACGCCAGCGCGATCAGCCCCTGGGTGTTGAAGCACAGCCACAGCCAGTCCAGCCACTCCCGGCGGTAGCCCTCATCGGTGCGCGCGATCTCCAGCTTGATGGACTTCTGCAGCGACTTCAGGCGCAGCCCCTTGAACTCGAAGTAGTCCTCCGCGTTCGCCTGCTCCACCACCCCACCGCGCACCGCCAGGTCCCCGAACACATAGCAGCCGTGGTCCTTCGCATAGCCGATGAAATCGATGGTGCGCACCGTCTTCAGCCCGTACAGCTGCTCCTTCATGATCTTGTCCAGGTGCGCCCCGGTCCCCGTGAACACCGCCCCCGCCGCCATGCCCAGCAAGCGCTTCTTGAACTCACTGGCCGCCGCCACCTGGCCCCCCGTGAAGGTGTTGCGCACCGACGGCTCGTCGTGCGGGAAGTCCACCCGGAAGTAGTACCAGCTCTCGTCCGTGATCTCGTTGCGCTGGAAGTACAAAGCCTGCGGGTAGCAGTTGGCGATCTCCACCACACAGCCCGCCTGGCGCAGCGCCTTCTCGCGCTTCTGCTTGTGGTTCAGCACCTGCTCGTCCTGGTCCTCCGTATCCTCCAGCCCGCGCATCGCACTGTTGAACTTCTCGATGTCCAGCTTGAACCAGTACAGGCGGTTCTCATGGCCGAAGTGGAACTCCCCCTGCTCGCGCCAGTTGTACATCAGCAGCGCCTTCTCGCTGGCGTTCTCCGCCAGCAGCAGCGCCCCGTGGTAGCGGGCCGCCTTCAGGTCCCGGTCCATGGCCTCCGCACGTCGGGCCGGGTCATCGATGAACTGCCAGCGCTGGTGCAGATCGTTCCAGTCCGCCTTGCGCTCGCGCTGCGGGATCTGCGCCGCCTCACAAGGGAAGCCCAGCTCCCGGGCCATCGCCGCGTGCTTGCGCGTATAGCGGTGCGCACCGGGCTCGTTGTCCAGCGCCCACACCAGCCTCGGCAGCCGCTTGCCGGCCTCCGCACGGGCCTTGGCCAGCGCCTTGAGCGACTCGAAGGGGAAGTGCGCGCTGCTCATCGCCGACACCGCCGCAATCCCGTGGTGGAGCAGAGCGATGCAATCGAAGATGCCCTCCACCACCCACAGCTCGCCCGCCTCCAGCAGGTCCACACACGGCGGCACCCACCAATGGCCCCGGGGCGACTGCCCTGGCGCAAAGCGCGCCTTCATCTTGCCGAAGCGGTGCGGCCGGTCGATCAGCCGCTCCCAGTAGCCGCCGTGCTCGAGCGCGAAGCGCACCGTCGCACTGCCGATGCCCAGGTCCCGGTTGTAGTAGTTCTCCTGGGTGTACCAGCCCTTGATCAGCCCCAGGTCAAAGCCACGGGCGAACTGCAGATAGGCATCGGCCGAAGCGTGCGGCGCCAGCTCCGTCGCCGGGTGCTGCTTGCTGTAGTCATCGAACAAGTCCTCGAACAGCTCCTTCACATGCCACTGCTCACCGCACTTGCTCTCCCGGCCGCACTTGATGAACCACGGCTCGTCATGGCGGCTGTACAGCTCCTTTCTCCCGCAGGCCGGGCAGGTGCCCTTGCGCAGGTACTGCGTATTGCTCGCGCGAACCAGCCCGTAGGTGTGCTCCAGGCGGCGCAGCACCTCCAGGCGGATCTCTCTCGGCATCGACTTCATCGTGTGGCCTTGGCAGAGGCGCGCAGCGCAGCAATCAGCGCACCGATGGTGCGCTTGTTGCCGGCCAGCGCCGGGTAATCATCGAGGATGCGGCGCGCCCGCAGCGCCGCCGGCACCGAGCGGTAGCGGTCGTCGTACCAGTGCTCGTTGATGGCCCGGTTCAACTCCGCCCGCAGGCTCTTCAGCAGCGCCTCGGCCCAGGTCCGGGGCAGGTCCAGGTGGATCGCAACCGGCTTGTACATGGCATGACCCTCGAATTGCGGATGCAACAACCCCAAACCCGCAGCGCGGGCTGGGCGTGTCAGTGATCAGGGAGTGGTGAAGCGCGCGAGAAAGGCAGAGGGCAGAATGCGCCGCTGCACGAAGATCTTCTGGCCGTTGCGGCAATCGATCAGGCAGATCGCATCCCGGTCCGGCGCCGCCGACAGGTCCACCTCCACCCGGTTCGCCTCCCGCAGCCGGGCAAAGGCCCGCTCCACCAGGCGCTGGGCCAGAAACAGCGGCACCTCCAGCGCCAGGGTCAGGTGCAGCGTCGCCCGCTGCAGCAGCTGCTCGTCGCCCAGGTGCTCATCGGCATGGCGCCGCAGATAGGCCAGCGCCGCACGCAGCATCTGCTCCTGGTAGTCCTGAGTGTCCACATCGTGGGGCAGGGCGCTCATCGGGGTACCTCCAGCAGGTCCAGTTGCTTGTCGCCCGCCTGGCGCATCGCCTCCCGCCGCAGCGCCACCGGAGCCACCGGCAACCGCACGGACGGGTTGGGCATGCCCGAGGGGCTCATCTCGTGGGTCATCTCGAATTCGGCCCGGGCCGACCAGCCGCAGGCCTCGTTGGTGCATTGCAGGTAGGCCACCCGCAGAAACACATGGGTCCCCTCACTGGTGCGGATGCGCATGCGGCCCTTGCAGTGCGGGCAAACCAGCTTGTAGGTGCTCATCGTTACAGGGGCTCCGCCACTTCCAGCGCAATGTTCAGCGGCACCAGCGCATCACCCAGCGCAAGGCGGATCTCGCTGCCGGCATCGCCCCCATCGACCTCCGCCACCACCTCCCTCAAGGTGTCCAGACGCTCCTGCGCGCGGTCCAGCAGGCGGATCAACTGTGCTCTGACGTCATCACTGAGGTGTGCCATGGGTGTTCTCCCGCAAATGGATGTGAAGGCTGGATCGGCCGCCACCAGGCGTGGCCGGCAACGTGCGCAGGGCCCGCTCATGGCTCACCCGCCTGCAGGTGCAGCGTGATCACCGCCCCTACCTCCGCATGCCGCGCCGCAATGTGCGCACGGTGCGCCGCGATGATCTGCGCAAGCTCCGACTCGGTAATGCGCCCGTCGTCCAGGGCCTTGGCGATGATCTGGTCTACCTTGCCCTCCGCCACATCCGTGGCCAGGGCACGGGCGTAGAGGTCGATGTTGTCCAGCTCCTCCGCCTCCGGCATCGACACGAACACACCGCCGTACAGCCGGCAGAGGTAGTCCGGCAGAAAGCGCGTCCCGGCAATCAGCTCGATCTGCCGCACCTGCTCGTCCGAGAGCGGCCGGTGCCCCGGGTTCTCGTACACCTGGTTGTCCAGCCGCTTCAGCTCCAGCCCCAGGTGCGCCGCCGCGCACTCGCGGCCCCCCGGGAAGGCCGCCACCGCACTCATCACCGCCTTGCGGCGGCTATCAAGAATCGCGTGCTTCATGTTCTCGTTTCCCCCAGCCAGGCCGACCGCTACGGTCAGCTCACCTTCGCAAAGGGATGCGCCAGCAAGCCCGGAATCAGCTCCGTCCCAAGTAGCTGGGAGAGGTCCCGCATGATGGAGAAGGCAATGCGCCCGTTCGGCAGGTCTGCCGACTCTGCCCAGCGCTCAACGGTCTGCGTCACCGTGCGCGGCTCATAGCCCTTGCTGAGCGCGAACTGGCGGAAGCTGAGGCCCTGCTCGATGAGCCGGGCGTGAATCTGTCGTTTGTTCATGGTCTGACAGCACTCGCTTGGATAAGATGTTCTCAATACGTGTAAGCCTATGTCCCAAATTGGGGCATGTCAACGGAGAGTTTCCAATTTTGGGAAATACAAGCGCGGCGAGCGTCATGGACCGTCTGCATGAGGTCTTTGGCGTTAAAAACGACAATCAGCTGGGCGATGCCCTCCAGGTCAACCGATCAACCCTGGGGAACTGGCGTAGCCGAGACTCGGTGCCTTACACAATTTGTGTAGATGTGGCGCTGGAGCGAGGCGTCAGCCTTGATTGGCTGCTGACGGGGGAGGGGAGCATGTACCGTGAGAACGGCGGTAATACCCCCGCTGAACCTGCTGATAGCCCAAGAGAGCGAGCAATGTTGGCTTTGTGGCGTGAACTGGACGAAGAAGCCCAGCGAGACATTCAGCGTCATGCCGAAGAGAAGAAGCGCCTGAACACGCTCGAACAACGCGTTGCGGAGCTTGAGGCCGTTGTCGTAGCTGGCAAAAGGCTGGCATAGTCTGTTCCTACTAGGAACAGCAACCAAGGACGGTTTTCATGCTTCCCCTGCGTTTCGTCTACCAAGACGCCAAAGGTGAATCACGCGATTGGATGTTGATTCGCCGGTTTGAGAACACTCGCTATATCCAGGGGCGAACGGTAACCGACAGCCCGCCCCGTACCTTCCGCAAGGATCGAATCCAGGCCTATCTCGAAGGCTACGATCACCTGCTTTTGGACCAAGCCCCACCGGCCCCGGGCCGGCCCTCAAAGCGCAACTCGACACCCGGCCTCCGATTCTTTCCCGGCTTCAAAGCGGCGGATTGTGCGTATCTGGCGGTTATGGCTATGGGGTATGGGTTTCGAGTTGTGACAGCGGTTACCAACCTGTTGACGCCCACTATTAGGCAAGCGAAGGCGTTGAACTATATGAAGCAACATGTTTTCACAGTAGTTGATAGTTGAGGTGATAAGTGCATCGTACTGCAACTTTCTATGATTTGAAGATCACCGCTAGGGGCGTTTCCCAAGCCAGTGAGAATGAAGCAAATTTCGAGACTGATCCGCTATCATTGAGGGAGATGTATGCGCTCATTGATCAACTATTTAAGGGCGGTGATCCGATTCTTAAGAAGGGGCGAAGCGAGAAATCGGCAAGGTATTACATTTCTGATCTTGAATTAAGAAATGATCGCCTGATCTTTCTTATCAATCGATGTGATCCGAACGCACCTGACGCTGTTTCCTCCGATCCGGAGAATAAAAGCCGAGTTGTCCACACCAAGCCGCCGGGACATGGCGGTGACTACTCAGCGCACGTGATTATCCCGCTTCAACCGACCAGAGGGGATAACTATTATCTGTGCGTGGTTGAAACGGTGTTTGGCTCTGGTCTCCATGCGAGCAGCATAAAAGACTACATGAGATTTATTTTTGCATATTGCCGAAAACATTTCCCAGAGCGGTTTTTAATTCCCAACATTAATGGTGCCCGCGATGCCGATGGGAACCCCTTGATGGTGCGGCATATCCACACTGTAGAGTTGCTTGGTCATCCCTCGTCGGAGTTTCAAGAAGAGCTTGAGACAGGCGTGCTGACAGGTATTGAACTACTAGACTTCACCGAGCGCGGAGCTGTCTGGGATGACAGGGGGGCCGTATTTGAGGATGCTAAATTCGTAAAATTGAGGCCTCAGCGCTCTCTTGCAGGAAGCCTTGCCGCTATGGTTCGTCAGGTCCGGAATAAAGCTGCGGAGCAACGTGAGTATGCTCAGATGCGTATTCGCTTCAAAAATGAAAAAGGTGAACCACGAGACGCTACTATTGATACCGATACTGGTAATCTTGTGGATATAAATAAATACATCAAGCGTCACATAATTCAGGCGCCATTGGTCAATGTTGCGAGTCTTAATCAAATTAACAATGGTATTATCAAGGAAATGCTAGAGCTTATGGAGTAGAACATGCTACTAGAGCAGTTATTGCGCCCCTTTGGGTATCTTGCTATCAGGCACCCATATAAATGGCGAATTGATTGGCTCTACCCTGTTGTATTAGCGCTCTTAACAGTTGCCTTGCTGGCGTGCTTGGGAAATTTGAATGATGTTGTAAAGGGTGGTGGTGTTATTTCTCTTGTGTTGGGTTTTGTTCAGTCGCTTCCCGGTTTTTATATTGCGGCTTTGGCCGCTATCGCTACTTTCGGGAAGTCTGATATTGACAGTGTCTTACCTGAGCCTACTCCAAGGATAAAAGTTAGATTTAGAGATACAGAGAATCTCATATCGCTAACGCGCCGCCGATTTCTTGCGATGCTTTTTTCGTTCCTTACGGCTGAGAGCATCGTGCTCATCATGATTTCAATATTTTCAGTTGGATATGGCACAAGCATCGTTTCGCTGAGCATTGGTACGATCGAAGTGGGCTTTTATGTGGGGTGGCTCTCCGTCTTCGTTTACTTCCTGTTGTTACACCAAATGATACTGGCGACTTTTTGGGGACTTTATTACCTAGGCTATAAGCTGCATGAATAGTCGGCGCTGTGCCATGGCGATGAGCTTCATCCTCCGTCATGGCACTTGTTTGGCAAGGGCCTTTTCCGGCGCAAGCCGAGCCGCCCTGTAGGACGCGACAAGGCAGTTAGGATGGGCCGTGGGCCTTAGATCGAGGCCGCCAAGGAAGGAGACACCCCATGCCCCACCTGATCGTCACGCGCGGCGAAGGCCAGCGCCTCTACCTCCACGTTCACCCCGACGCCGACCCGGCCACCATCGTGGCGCAGCTGCAGAGCGAAGGCATCGTGATCGAGGTGCACAGCACCACCTCCCGCACCACCCGCCTCGGCATCCGCGCACCTGCTGATGTCAGCATCATCCGGGAGGAGTGGCTGTGCAGGGATGATCCCCGCCGCTGAGCCGCCTGAAACCCTCTACAGACGCCGGCTACAAGTCGGCGTTTGTGTCCTTGGAGAGGATGGCGAATTGATGGCAATATCTTGCCGGTGGGTATTGGCCAAGGATGGTGGACCGCATTCCTTCTTTGCCTTTACGCGCGGGTCCAGTTCTGCGAGGCGCAGTCTTCTCGCAAGGGATTTTTACTTCACTGCAACTGAGAAGGGATGAGAATGAGCTCAGATGAAAATTTATTCGATCTGTCTGGAGATTGGGCTGCCAAAACAATACCTAGTGATGGACTTTTGGGTGGAGCATTAATTTTACTTAAAAGGCTGGTTTCTCGTTTTCCTTCATCCAGTTTTCCAAAGTCCTTTTCTAATCACTGGTTGTATGAGTTGAGAAGGATTTTGAGTATTTTGAATAATGGCGAGAGTGTCAAAGATGAAGATGCAGCACAGCTTTACTGTTGTGTGTATCTTTTGGTTTCTAGCTTTGAATTTGAAAATGAAGAAACAGGCTTATTTGATAGTCGTTTTGTTGAGATGAGAGAAAGTTTGCCTGCAGGTTACGTAAAGATTTTGCTGCAAGCGGAGATGGTGCTCGTATCCAATGTTCTTAATGGTATAAAAGCTTCGAGTGATTTTGACTGTCTAAGTCGGTATATTGCAGGAATTGATAAGGTTGATGCGCGACTCAAGGAGATCGAGGGTGCAGAAGCGCGCACTTTGGAGCTGAGTAAGCAGTTGGATAAACAAGAGATCGCTTTTAATTTTGTCGGGCTTTATAAAGGCTTTCACAGTCTTTGGGTCCAAAAAAGAAGAGAGCTCTGCTGGCAGAAGGCTTGGCTTATTACCCTTGGCTGTTGCGTTGTCGCGCCACTCGTCATCAAACTGATCTACACGCTTGTCGTACTCGGCGGTGAAAAAACCAACGGGGCAATTGACATGCTCAGTGAGCAGAATATTACGCTTCTGGTTACCTTGGGCGCCCTTGAGTTGGTCCTGATTTACTTCTTCCGGATCATGTTGCATAGCGTTAACTCCACTAAGGCCCAGCTGTTACAGATTGACCTTAGACGCACGCTATGCCGGTTCATCCAGAAGTATTCGAAGTGTTCCAAAGACATGAAGGACGGTAATCCCAACGCTCTCGAAAAATTCGAAACACTGATTTTCAGTGGTTTGGTGATGCAAGACGACAAACTGCCTTCGACGTTCGATGGACTTGAGCCTATCCAGAAAATCTTCGCGGGCCGGGCTGGGAAGGCCGGCGGTCCGGGCTAGTCATCCCCCACCAACACCGCCTCCCCGGCATCCACCTCGCACCCGGCCGACCCCTTCCAGTTCAGCTTCCCGCTGCGGTCGGCCGGGTACAGGGCGAGGGTCCATTCGCTGCAGTCCTCCTTCCCGGGCCCGGCCTTGGCCTCCAGGCGCTGGGCCGTCCATTTGCTGATGGTGAACAGGTGGGCCTGGGCTTCCACGTCCTGGCCTTCGTTGTGGTTCAGCACCAGGGCGGTGGCGCTGATGCACTGGCCCTGGGCCTTGTAGCAGCGGATCTCCACCGCGCGCACGTCGTAGGGGCTGTCGCCCTTCACCAGCTCCCAGGCGCC
Source organism: Pseudomonas sp. SLBN-26 (assembly GCF_006715895.1). Taxonomy (NCBI): domain Bacteria; kingdom Pseudomonadati; phylum Pseudomonadota; class Gammaproteobacteria; order Pseudomonadales; family Pseudomonadaceae; genus Pseudomonas; species Pseudomonas sp. SLBN-26. The sequence goes on along the minus strand of NZ_VFOB01000001.1, from coordinate 1,792,597 downwards.
CCACACCCTCAGCTCGCCGTCCTGCTCCTGGAACTGCAGCGGCGGCCGGGTGATCGGCTGCGTGCGAGCGGGGCGCTCGGTGAGGGCGAGGGTGGCGTAGGTAGCCGCCAGGGCGGCGGCAAGGGCGAGGCAGGCGGTACGCAGGGCGTGCATGGAGTCCTTTCCTGTGCGGGGTAGAGGGCTGGGAGGCTAGTGCGGAGGAGGGTGCCAGGCAACGCCGTGGTCGGCGAAGGTGGCGTTTGTCTGGTCAAGTTGCGAGCTTTCCTACAGCCTGCTATCTGTATATCTATCCAGTATTATCGGAATGCCCCCATGCCCCTGACCTTGCTTGGCCGCTACAAAAGCGGCCACGTGCGCTTGCCCCTGTTCTCCTGCCTGGTGTCAGCCGGCTTCCCCTCGCCGGCGGATGACCACATCGAGGCCGAGCTGGACGTGCTCGATCTGTTCGTGCGTCACCCCGCGGCGACGTTCTACCTGCGCGTAGGCGGCGACAGCATGACCGGCGCCGGCATCTACCGGGGCGATACCCTGGTGGTGGACCGCTCCCTCACCCCGCGCCCGGGCCAGGTGGTGGTGGCCATCGTGCGCGGCGACTTCACCTGCAAGCGCCTGGAGCTGGAGAACGGCCTGCCCGTGCTGCGCTCGGCCAACCCCGCCTACCCGGACATCCGCCTCGCCGCCGAGGACGAGCTGGAGGTGTTCGGCGTGGTCACCCACAACATCCACGCCCTCGCCAGCGCCTGACATGCCCCGCGTCTTCGCCCTGGTGGACTGCAACAACTTCTACGTCAGTTGCGAGCGGCTGTTCCGCCCCGATCTGCGCGGCCTGCCGGTGGTGGTGCTGTCCAACAACGACGGCTGCGTGATCAGCCGCAGCAACGAGGCCAAGGCGCTGGGCATCGCCATGGGCGAGCCTTACTTCAAGCTGCGCGAGCGCATCGCCCTGCACGGCATTGAGGTGTTCAGCTCCAACTACGCCCTGTACGGCAACATCTCCGCGCGGGTGGTGCACGTGCTGCGCGGCCTGGCGCCGCGCGTGGAGGTGTACAGCATCGATGAGGCCTTCCTGGACCTCACCGGCCTCAACCAGCCCCTGGCCGCCTACGGCCGCCACATCAAGGCCGAGATGGCGCGCCTGGTGGGCATGCCTGTGGGCATCGGCATCTCCACCACCAAGACTCTCGCCAAGTTGGCCAACTGGGCCGCGAAGAGGCGGTCGCGCAGCGGCGTGGTGGTGGCCACCCGGCCGGAACAGCGCGAGGCCCTGCTGCGCGATGCGCCGGTGAGCGAGGTGTGGGGGGTGGGGCGCAAGTTGCTCGGGCACTTCGAGGCCATGGGCATCCGCACCGCCTGGGACCTGGCCCAGCAGGACGCCACGACGATGCGCAAGCTGTTCAGCGCGGTGGTGGAGAAAACCATCCGCGAGCTGCGCGGGGAGGCCTGCTACGCCCTGGACGACGGCCCCGAGCCGAAACAGATGATCGCTTGCAGCCGTTCGTTCTCCGAACGCCTCACCGCCCTGGTGCCGCTGCGCGAGGCGGTGGCCACCTACGCCAGCCGCGCCGGCGAGAAGCTGCGCAGCCAGGGCGACTACTGCCAGCGCCTGCAGGTGTACATCCGCACCGGCGTGTTCAACCCCACCGAACGCCAGTACGCACGCACCGCCAGCGTGCCGCTGCCGTACCCCACCCACGACACCCGCGACTTGGTGCGCGCCGCCCTGGCCGGGCTGGAGGCGATCTACCAGCCCGGCTACCGGTACCAGAAGGCGGGGGTGCTGCTGATGGACTTCGTGCGGCCCGGGCAGATCCAGGCCGACCTGTTCGCCCCCAGCCCCCGGCCGCGCAGCGCGGAGCTGATGGCAACGCTGGACCGGATCAACCAGCGCATGGGGCGCGGCACCGTGCGGCTAGCAGCGGTGCCCTACGAGGCGGGGTGGGCGATGAAACAGGCGCTCAAATCGCCGGGGTATGTGAGTCGGTGGGGGGAGATTAGAGAGGTGAACTAGAGTGTGAGTGGACTGTTTTTCGGATAACTTCCGCAAGGTGATCGCCAAAATCAGAAAGACGATTAGATAACTGAACAATGTAATCATAAAAATTTCCTTGAGCTTGGTAAATTATATCCAGCTCTTTGTCATCTTTCTGAGCGGTTTTTTGCAGGCTTCTAAGTGCCTTAATGTAGCGAGTTACTTCATATTGAAGCTCTTTCTGTATCCCAACAAAAAGATCCAGTGTTTGTGGTGGAATCCATATTTTCTTGGCTATTACTAAATTTCTATATTCCGTTAGGCTGTCAATTACGCCCTCGATTTCACTCTCTCTATTGTCGGACGCAAGAAAGTCCATCATTACTTGTTGAAGAGATACTAATTTTTCGTAGCAGGCAACAATGGCTTCGGTTGATTTTGACTCATAGTGGCTCAGCTTAATTTGGTAGGCAAGAGCTTCGCGGTTGAAATGATGGTTTATCTTTCCGCTCTTTTCTGTAAGCTGTTCGTGTTGTTCTAGTGTGTGCTTGAAGTTTTCTTTGATGGATTCGTATTCTGCTTTTTTTGTTGTCTTGGTAATGATGTATTGTGAAACTATTGCAATTGCTGCCGTAATTGCGATGGTGATTATTTGATTTGTGTCTCCACTTGTTAGCTGTGCTGCTACTTCGCTCATGACGCCGCTCCTTGGGTGATATTCGCATCATCTTACAAGTGCTTAGGCTGAAGTTGATAACGCTTGCTTCAGTTTTCCCCACTCCCTCTCCACCGCCCGCTTCGCATTCGCCTTGCTCGCATACAGGTGCCGCAGGCGCTTCGGCTTGCTCTGGTCGCCAGCGGTGACGCTGGCCTCCTTCCCCGTCTTCTTGTCCCGGTAGCAGGCGATCACGCCGCTTTGGTCCAGGGCGAATGTAGTCAGCCCTAGATCTCTTGCTGATCGAACTCCAAAGGCACGGAGACCTGCAGCTTCGTCTCCGGCGCCTTGTCCGCGTCGCCGTTCGGGCACTTGAGGGTCTTGAACAGGTAGCCCTTATCCGCATCCGGAATGGCGATGGCCAGGCGCTCGTAGCCGAGGGGGGCAAACCGGCTGCCCTCGGGCTGGTTTTTGGTGCACTGGCTGTCTTTCAGGTGGAGTGAGGCGAACACGATGTGCAAAGCTTGGACACTACCCACGAGATTTTTCGATAAAGCAGATGATCTTCCGCCGACGTTGAGTACCTAGGTATTTGTCGAGGACGGAACACTCAGCGTCAGGAGTGAGTTACAGTTCAGGCGCGCAGCCATGTACCTCGCTGTAGCTCTAACGCCAAAGGAATTGCACATGACCATGATTACAGGCTATCACTTGAAGAGAGGTGGCTTCCTTCAAGCTGACATTCTGCTCACCAGCCCCAATACTTGGATGAGCCCCTCTCAGATCCCGTCGTTTCAGTCCGACACTGAAGGCTCTACCCTAGCAGCTCACACCGTAGTCGGGCTTTGCCAAAAAATTTTGGTGGTGAACGATCACTTCGCTGTCGCTTTTGCCGGCGACGTTCCTGATATTCAGGACGCGATACGACAGCTTGATAAGCTCTTAGCGGAAGACTCTGAGCTGACAGGTAAGCGTTTTCTGAACGCCCTCGTTGCTGACGAGCGGCTCAAAAAAGCAAATCTTAAAGCTATCGCACTGAGTGTTGAGGACGATGAAATCCAGATCACAAGTTACTGTGCGGATTTTGGATGTTCCAACGAGCATTTCGAGCTGTACGTCGGTGGATCGGGAGCAGCTCATGCCATTGAGCACCATGAAAGTTACCTTCTGGCTGCATTTGATGTCCCTGAGGAGGACATCGTGGTGCATGGCACCTGTATGGCCCTTCATCAGTTCGCAAATCACCTAGTTGACGAATTTGAAAACAAGTTCGAGTCCGAGACTATTGCAAATCTGTTTGGAGGCGGGTTCGAGGTAGTAGCATATCACGGAGGCCAGTTTCACAAGATTTCAGATGTGGTTTACGCCTTTGCGGAGGCAAAGCTCGACTCCAAAGGCATACTTCAAATCGACTTCCCTCAGTTCCTGCTCAAGTCCACCTATGAGGGCGATGACCTAAAAATCCGAAGTTTGGAAATCCACTGCGACGAGGATGAAGAGGATTATGTGGCTCGAAATGATCGGACATTCACCATTGCTCCGGTCACTCGCTATCGTGATACCTATGTAGAAGAATGTTGTGATGACATCAATTTTTTGGGGGAGTTTCTCTGTTATCTGATCAGGGTTAATACGCCGTCCGGAGTCTTTACGACTCCATTCATTAGGAAGTACGACAAGCATATAGGTTTTTTGTGCAAAGCCTTCTGTGCCAGTGTGCATGAGGGCAATGTGCGGATCACCTATTCGGATACATTCAGGGAAGAGGTTGAAGCTCACGTACATGAATTCATGCGACAGCTAAGGCATTCTTTGGAAAGTGAATAACGACAAAGACCTTGTCAGCCAACTCGGTGAGTTCACGATAGAGATCAATAACTCTGCTGCAACTTGTTCCACTCCCTCTCCACCGCCCGCTTCGCATTCGCCTTGCTCGCATACAGGTGCCGCAGGCGTTTGGGCTTGCTCTGGTCGCCAGCGGTGACGCTGGCCTCCTTCCCCGTCTTCTTGTCCCGGTAGTAGGCGATCACGCCGCTGTAGTCGCCGGGCACTTCCTCGTACAGCGCGTCCACCAGGTCTTCGGGCAGTTTGCTCTCCAGCTCCAGGCTGGTGGTGTAGCCGCCGTCGGCGGTGAGGCTGTGCTGCACGTTGCCGCCGTGCCAGACGATGGCGTCGATCTCGTCCTTCACGCCCTGCAGGGTGTAGGTGAGTTCGGGGATGAGGTCCGGGCGGCCCTTGGCCAGGCTGTAGCTGAGGGTGGCGCTGCCGCGTTGCAGGCGGTTCCACTCGCTGCGGGCGGCGCGCAGGGCGCTGGCCTGGTCGCTGTAGGTGTGGCGCAGGTCCTTGAGGTTGTCGCCGCCGCCGGCGATGGCCTCCTCCTTCCTGGCGCTGTTGACGTTGTAGTAGTAGGCGCGCACGCCGTCGTAGGCCTCGCGGTCGGCCACCAGGTAGCGGTGCTGGTCGCCGTCGGCGCGGGTGAGGGTGATGTGGGGCAGCTCGGCGCCGCTGGCGGTCTTGCCACCGTTGCCGCCGAGGAACAGCAGCCTGCCCGCCTTCACCGTGGCCACGGCGTCATAGTCCTCGCCCAGGCGGGTGAGGAGGTTGGCGTCGGACTCGTTGGCCTGGTCCAGCTGCAGCACCGGCTGGGCGTCCAGGGCCTCGGCCACCACGGGCACCAGGCCCTGGCGCTGGGCGATCTGGCGGATCACCTCGCCCAGGGTGGTGCCGCTGTAGCTCAGCTCGCGCTTGACCTTGAGCTGCTTGCGCAGATCCGCGCTGCGGCCGCGGATGTTGAGCACGTCGGGCATGCCGCTGTGCTCGGTCTCGTCCACGGTGAAGGTGCCCTTGTCCACCAGGCCGGTATCGGTCCAGCCCAGCCACAGGCGCAGCACGGCGCCCTTGGGCGGGATGGCCAGCAGGCCGTCGTGGTCGCTGAGGCTGATGTCCAGCTGGTCCGCCTCCAGGCCCCGATTGTCGGTGAGGCTGAGGCTGATCAGGCGCGGGCTCACCTGCTGGGCGATGTCGAGGCCGTCCACGCTCAGGCGGAAGATGGGCGCGGGGTAGTCGTTGTCGCCCAGGGCGCTGCGGGCGGCGTCCCGCAGGATGCCCAGGGCGGCATCCACCAGGCCCTCGATCACAGCAGGATCCTCCGCAGGATGTTCACGCCCGTGGCGCTGGCGGCGCCGAGCAGGTCGGTGCGGCCGTCGTCCACCCGCGTCAGGCCCAGGCTGAACTCGATGCGGCGCGGGGTGCCGTCGGGGAAAAAGAGGCTGCGCGTTTCGCTCACCCGCTCGATCACCCACAGCCCAAGGATCCGCCCGCTGCCCTCCACCATGGGGTAGGCCTTGCCGGTGTTGGCCATCTCCCGCAGGGCGTCGAGGCTGAGCAGGCTGCCGGCCAGCTCGGGCAGCAGGATGCCGGGCAGGGTGAGGGTGTCGTCGCCCCGGCCGGCGAACTGCCGGGCCGGGTTTGTGCCCACCCGGCTGCTGCTGGGGTGGCGCCATTCGGTCTGCCGCTGCAGCTCCTGGTAGGCGAGGGTGGGCAGGCCGAACACGAACATGCCGAGGGCCATCATCATGGTGCGTTTACTCCCGGTCGCTCAGGCGGGAGCGCACCCGGGCGGCCTTGCTGCGCTCGCGCTCGTCGAGCAGTTGGTTGATCTGCTGCCGCAGGCCGGCCACATCGGTTCCGGGGGCAGCGTGGATGGTGATGTGGATGGTGTCGCCCTGGACGACGGTGCCGCCGCCCCCGGCAGCCTGGACCGGGGCACGGGTGTCCAGGCGGATGCCGCTGCCCATGCCCAGCATGCCGGCACCGGCGTCGGTGAGGCGCCGGGCGGTGCTGCTGATCTGCCCCAGCACGTCGCCCTCGCCACCGGCCAGGCCCTGCACCAGGCCGGCCATGGTGAAGCCGCCCAGGCTGGCGAACACCCGCGAGGGGCTGTGAATGCCGAGCTTCTCCTTGAACCAGGTGATGGTGCTGTCGGCGGCGCCGGTGATGCTGTCCTTCACGGCGGCCAGGCCGCTGGTGATGCCGTTGACCATGCCCTGCATGAGCATGCTGCCGAACTCGGTGAATTTGCCCGGCATCTCCACGCCGAAGTAGTTCATCACGGCGGCGAAGGCCCGGTAGAACAGGCCCAGGGGGCTGAAGTTGATGATGAGCTGGGTGATGCCGCCGATGCCGCCGTCGAAGCCGGCCTTGATCTCGGCCCACAGGCTCATCACGTAGGCCTTGATCGGGTCCCAGTACTTGTAGATCAGCAGTGCCGCCACGGCGATGGCGGTGATGGCCAGGCCGATGGGGTTCATCATCAGCGCGCGGCCGATCCACAGGATGGCCTGGCCGACGATGGGCAGTACGGTGCGGCCGAGGTTGAACAGCACGCTGGCCAGGCCGCCGCCCTTGATGCCCACCAGCATCATGGCGTAGCGGAACATGGCGAACGGCCCCAGCAGGGAGGCGATGCCCAGGGTGAGGGTGCCGAACACCGTGGCCAGGCCCGCCAGGCCCGCCACCACCTTGAGGATGGTGAAGGCCAGCTCGGGGTTGGCCTTCACCCAGGTGGTGACGCGCTCGAGGATGCGGTTGAAGCCTTCGATCAGGCGGATGATCGAAGGCCGCAGCGTTTCGCCCAGGGTGGCGGAGAGGTTGAAGGCGCGGTTCTGCGCCATCTGCAGGCGGGCCGAGAGAGATTCGGCGCGGATGTCCGCCTCGCGCTGCATGGAGCCCTTGGCCTTCTCCGAGTTGGCCAGGGCGAGCTGGCGGCGGTACTCGCCGACGTTGGCGGCGAGCTTGGCGGCGTCCTTGCCGTGCTCCTTGAGGAAGAGCTGGGTGGTGACGGTGCTCTGCTGCTCCTTGGGCAGTTTGTTGAGGGCATCGAGCACCTTGAGGATGGTGCCGGTGGCATCGCGGGACATGTCCGCCTGCACCTTCTTGGCCTCCAGGCCCAGGGCCTTGAGGCCGTCCTTGAAGCGCTTGGGCTGGATGCTGGCGTTGGAAAGCTCGCGGATCATGGCGTTGGTGGCGGTACCGGCCGTTTCAGCCGTGGCGCCCAGGCTGAGGAAGGTGCTGCCCAGGGCTGCCGCGTCCTTGAAGCTCATGCCCGCCGTGGCGGTGGCGCCGGCGGCGCGCTGCAGCACGTCGATGATGTCGCCGCCCTTCGACTGGGCGTTGTCGTCCAGGTAGTTGATGGCGTCGCCCAGCTGGTCGATGTTCTTGATGGGCAGCTTGTAGAGGTTGGCGATGCGCGCCAGGTCCTCGCCGATCTGGTCCGCCGGCAGCTCGAAAGCGGTGGCGGCGTTGGCGGCCACACCTGCGAACTTCAGCAGCTCATCCTTGCCCTGGATGCCCATGCGCGCCCCGCCTTCCACCAGGGCGGCCAGCTCCGTCGATGCCATGGGGATGCGCTCGGACATCGCCTTCAGCGCATCGCCCATTTCGTAGTAGGTCCTGGTGAGCTGGCCGGAGTCGTCTCGCGCGCCGTCCACCTGCTTGGCGACGCCGAGCATGGCGTCCTCGAAGGCGATGTACGTCTTGGCCACCCCCAGCACCGGGGCGCCCAGGGCGGCACCTGCAGCGGCGGAGCCGGCACCCACGCCGGCCATGCTGCCGGCCAGGGCCTGGGAGGCGTCGTACTGGCCACGTGCGGCGGCCAGGCGCTTCTGCTGGGTGGTGATGCGCTTGAGCCGCTCCTCCTGCTGGCCGATGGCGCGGGTGGTGGCGCTGATCTGCCCGCGCAGGTCGCGCTCGGCGCTGCCCAGCTTGCGGGTGTCGATGCCGGCGGCGGCCAGTTTGCTGCGCAGGCCCTGGAGCTGCACCTGGTTCTCGCCGTGCTGGCGTTTGAGGGCGGTGGCCTCGCGGATGGCGCTGCGCAGGTCGCGGGTCATCTGCCGGGTGGGCACGGTGGTGTTGGCCATCTCCCGGCTCAGGGCCTGCACGCGGGCGCGGGCGGCGCCCAGGGCGTGCTCGGTGTCCTGGGCGGCGCTGAACTGGGCGCGCCAGGCGGAGACGTCGCGCTGCTGGGCGTTGAGTTCCTTGAGGCGGTCGCGGGCGGCCTTCAGCTCGCGGGCGACGCCGACGGAGCCGCCCTGGATGCGCTTGAGCGGTGCGGTGACGCGGTCCAGCGCGGAGAGAATGACCTGGAGTTGCAACTGGTCAGCGGCCATCTGGCTGGCTCCGTAGCCGGGCGCGCTCGCGCCATTCGGTCAGTTCGGTGAGGGTGAGCCCGTCCATGTCGGCCGGGGCCCAGTGGAACACCACGGCGATGTCCGCCATGGCGTCCTCTACGCGGCGGGGGAGCTGTCCATCGCCGCCTTCGGCAGCAAAAAAGCCACCACCTTGGCGCCCAGGGCGAGCAGGTCGGCCGGGTCCAGGCCGCGCACCTCGTGGTCGGTAAGGGTGGGTACGCTGACGCGCGGGATGACCTTGATCAGGCTGTCCACGTCGAGCTGGACCAGCTCGGCCAGGTGCACGCCGCGCAGCTCGCCGGCGGTGGGTTTGCGCAGCTCGATCCTGGCGAAGGTGTGCTCGCCACGCTTGATGGGGGTTTCCAGCTCGACGCTGTTGGGGTTCGTGCTCATGGGGGATTCCTCGGGGTCGGGGCGCCCCGCGCGGGGCGCGGGGGTTACAGGCCCAGGGCCTGGCGCTGGGCTTCGAGCAGGTCCTTGCCGTCCACCTTCTCGATGAAATTGAGCAGGTCGATCTCGACCACTTCGGCGTTGTCGATGGTGAGCTTGTAGTAGCTGAGGGCGCTGGTGATCTTCACCTCGGTGTCTTCGCCCGGGGTGGCCTCGCCGCTGTCGATGGTCTCGTGCCGGCCGCGCACCTGGATCTCCACCGCCATGACCTGGCCGGTGTCGTCGCGCTGGTAGGCGCCGGCCCAGCGCAGGGGGATCGCGGCGGCGCCCACGGCGCCGTATTGCTTCAGCACCGCTACGTCGAGGCCGCCGAGGGTCCATTCGATCTGCAGGCCGTCGTCGCTGAAGCCGAGGTCCACCTTGACCGGGCCGTTCATGCCGCCGCCCCGGAAGGCCTCCATCTTGCGGGCGAGCACCGGCACGGTGACGGATTTGCAGACGCCGCCGTACGAGTTGCCGTCGACGTACAGCATCATGTTCTTGAGTTTGCTGGGCAGGGCCATGGGGGCGCTCTCCTACGGCGCGGCCAGATCCGCGCCGGACGTGGGTCAGGCGTTGATCTGGGCGGCGTAGTCGACCAGGTAGCGGTCGGTGATGCGCTGCTTGAAGGTGAGGTCCTCCAGCGGCGGCACGGGGGTGTAGTCGTAGTCGATGAACAGCTTGCCGGCCTTGAGGGTGTCCTTGTCGTTGGCCTCGGGGTCGTACCAGGCCTGGCCGTCAATGATGTAGCCGGCGGCCTTCAGCTCGCGGAGCTTGGCGTTGATGCCGGCGATGATGTCCTTGATCAGGCCCGGGGTCATGGGCTTGTCCACGGCCCAGAAGTGCGCCTCGGCCATGGTGTCGGCCAGCACCTGGGCGGTGCGGGTGTAGTTCTCGAAGGCGAAGAGCGGGTCTGCGGAGCAGGTGCGCGAGCCCCAGAAGCGGAAGCCGGCCTCCTGGATGAGGGTGGTGACCTCGTTGCTGTTGAGGTAGTTGGCGTCGGTGGCGGGGTTCTGCAGGTCCCACCAGACGTCGGCGCTGATGCCGGTGACGCCGTCCACGGCAACGTTGGAGAGCGTCTTGTGCCAGCCGATCTCCTGGTCGATCTTGGCCCGCAGGCCCAGGGCGATGGCCACCGCCGGGGCGGTGACGGTGGCGCTCTCGGTGGTGCTCCAGCGCTGGAAGTCGGGCCAGATCACCATGCACTCGCGGGCGCCGAAGTTGTTGCGGTAGGCGACAGCCTCTTCCTTGGTCTTGCAGCCGTGGGCGCTGAGGTAGGCGAAGGCGCGCAGGGACTGGGCGATGCTCACCAGGGCGGCGGCCACCTCCTGGCTGTCCAGCCCCGGCACCCCGAGGATGCGCGGCACCACGCCCAATCTTCCCTTGGCGGCCATCAATGCCTTCATGCCGGTGTACTTGCCGTCGGCGGTGGTGGTGCCGATGAGGTGGGACTTGAGCGAGGCGGCCTTCTGCGCCTCGGTCTCGCCGGTGCCGTCCGCCACGCGCACCACGATGGTCAGCGGCTTGGTCTGGTCGGCGATGGCCTGCAGGCTGGCGGCCAGGGTGCCCTGGGTGCCGGCCTTGCCGACAGCGGTCTGCACGTTGGTGATGAGCACCGGGGTGTCGAGGGGGAAGGTCGCGTTGTCGGCGTCCGCGCCGGTGCAGACCAGGCCGATGACGGCGGTGGGGATGGTGCGGATCGGGCGCGTGCCCTCGTTGATTTCGAGGACGCGCACACCGTGGAGGTAGTCGGCCATGGTCGGTGCCTGCGTTGTGGAATGACAGGGCACAGGCTGCCGCGCGCGCGACGGCGCGGCGAGCGGCGGGGGTTGTAGGGGAGGGGGTTACAGAGTGGGAACGCCCCGGCGGGCCGGGGCGTATCGGTCAGTGGGTCGCCAGCGCTGTCGTCGGCTCGGAGGTGGTTTCGTGCAGGCGCTGGAGGAACCAGATGCCCAGCTCCGAAATGCAATAGACCAGCCGGCCCGGCCTCATTGAGGCGAAGCGCTCGGCGGTACTCATTGCCTCGTTATCGACGAATGAGTCGTTGATCAGCCCCTTGGCGATCAGGTCGGATACGCAGAGTTCCAGCAGCTCAGTGCTCACGTTGGGCAGCCGGAGATCAATCGGGGTGCTGCGCGGGTAGCGCTTGCTGACGGTGAATGTCGCCTGCGGGCCGAGGGTGTTGTGAACCTTCAGCGCCTCTCTGAGCAGCATGATGTGGACGTCTTCCAGCTCACGAATCAGTTTCAGCGTCTGGGATACCTCGGTCCAGCTGGCGTTGGCGCTGTTCCAGGTATCAGCCAGCACCACGGCAAAGAGTTTGGCTTTCTCGGTGCTGGTGGTTTCCATCAGCGCGTTGATGCTCTGGTGCAGCGCGGCGACGAATTCTTCTGAGCCTGGTTGGAGCAGGTTGCTGTCGATTTTTCGCTGCAGCTCTTCGATCAGCCGTTCCAGGCGCTCAAGGGCGTAGTCGTTGGCGTGCTTGGAGATCAGGCGATCCACCCCGCCCATGCCGAAGGCATTCAAGAACCACACGAAGTAGGGCAGCAGCACAAAGTCTTCGTACTTCTTGCAGAACACCTGCATGCGGGTAGGTTGCTTCTGCTTGCTGGGCAGCCTGGTGCGGCTCTTGGGCTTGCGTGAACTCATAACGGCTCCTTGTTGTTGAGAGGCGGCGCCGATGCTAATAGCCGTAACTGATTGACTGCAAATGGCTATCACGTTGCCTCGGTACCTTTGCCTCTCCCCTGTACGGCGGCTTCGATGGCGGCAACGGTCTCGGCAGCAATCTCCTCGGCCTGGGCGCTGTCGCCTTCCGCCATGGCCTGGCGGATCAGCTCCTTGGCCTGCAGGCGTGTCTCGCGGATCTGGTACAGCGCTTCGGTGTAGGCGGCGGCCTCGGCCAGGATGCTGTCGGCAGCCTGGCGCGGGGTGCGCCCGTTGATGGCCCAGGCGGCAACGCTGCGCGGTACCTCGCCCTGGTAGTCGGCGGCGGCGAAGGCCTCGGCCTCGGCGGCGGCGCGCTCGTACTCCACGGCGCGCAGGGGGTCGCCGGCCACGGTGCGGCGGGCCGCGTCGGCGGCGGTGTCGATGCGGGCGCACAAAGCGCCGGCACTGGGCTGAAGGGCAGGCGGAACGACCAGGATAGGGAGTCCTTCGGCGTCATGTGACCTCACCATGCCGGGCTGCGGGTTGGCGATGACGGCGAGGTAACGGTCTTCGGGGATCGGGACGGCCCCGGCGGGGATTTGGTGAACTCCCTGCAGGTAGGTGTTTCCGGTTTCCTGGCTGTAGAAGCGTTGCATGGTGCTCTCCGTTAATAGCCGATGGCGATCCAGGTGGCAGGGAAATTTGCGGCGCCGCCGTTGTAGACCCACTGGTTTTCGATCATGAAATTCGACTTCGTGAGCTTTGCCACTCCATATGATTGGCAGTGGTCGAGTGTTGTGTCGTTGCTCTTGTAGTTTGCGAGTGCGACCAGGCAAGCCGTCGGGAACTCAATCGGATAGCTGACAGTGACGCGGCTGTCATAGGTAATCACCGAAGAGAGCCCCCACTGCAGGACGAGGCCGCCCAGCCACGAAGGGAACATGACGTAGCCATTGGCTGCGAGGCTGATGGCGAATCCCCAGCGCAGTTTCTTCGGGGTGACGGCCACGTCGTCCAGGGCGCCGGCGTTCACTTCGGCCTGAGTGCCGACCCGCAGCACGCCGCGCAGCAGCTCGGTGGCCGAAGCTGCAGCAGAGCGCATGGCCTGGAACACACGCAGGGCCGTCATGCGGCGGACGTTGTTGGTGCCGGTCTCGGCGTCGGCCTGAGTGGCGTTCAGGGCGGCCGTCAGCTCGAAGGTGAGCGCGGTGGAGCCGAGCACGATGGGGCCGTTGGTGGTGAGTTCCCACACGGTGTCCGCCAGCACGGTTCCGGCCTCGATGGTGACCAGCATCCCAGGCGTCACCATGCTGGAGGCGTCGGCATCGGTCGCCCGGGCCCAGGCGCCGGCGGCTGCCACATACAGGCCGTTGCTGGCGCCGGCTGCCTGGTCCTTCACCAGTATCCGATCCCCCGCGATCAGCGCGGTGGCCCAGTCGCCACCGGCCTGGGTCGCGAGCCCGTTGAGGTTGATGGCGGCGGTGGTGGTGTACAGCGCGCTCTGCTTGCTGTCGCGGCTGTTCATTTCGGCGGCGATCATCGCCGCGACCTCTGACTCGGTGGTGTACTGCGGGTGCGGGTCGGCGGCACCCTGGTGGCTGGTGACGGCGGTATCCACGTAGGCCCGTGTCGCCAGCACCACGCTGGGGTCGATCTTCAGCTCCACGGCGCTGGTACTGCTCACCACCAGCACCATGCGCAGCACCTGGGTGCGACCGCTGCCCTCGGCCAGCTGCGGCTTGTAGCTGGGCGGGCAGTTGGCCACGGCCACCAGGGCGCCGGCGGCGTCGTACAGGCCCAGCTCGCGGATCCACCAGCCGCCGACCGTCTCGGGGATGACCAGCTCGGCGATGACCTGGCTGGCGTTGGCCGGGTCCACCTGCAGGGTGTTGAGGTTGGCCCGGTAGGTCTCGCGCGCCAGGGCCGTCTGGGTGCGGTCCGGGTTAGGCAGGCTGCCGTTGCCGTCGCCGACGGCCATGTCGCTGATCTGCAGGGGCTGGTTGAGGGCGGCGGCGTTGGCCAGCTTGGCCTCGCCGAGGGCGGTGAGGATGGCGTAGTAGGTCTGGCTCATGGGTATACGCTCAGGGTGTCGATGAGGTGGGAGGTCCCGCCGGCCACCAGCGTGGGGCTGCTGACCTCGATGGGGCCGGGGGCGTAGGGGTAGACGGTGAGGGTTTCGCCATCCAGCACCGCCGCGCCAAGGGCAACGGCGCCGCGTGCTTCCAGGCTGATGGCCAGGCCGGTGAGGTGCCGGCTCAGGGGCTTGGCGTCGTCGATCAGCAGCGTGAGGGATTCGTACATGGCCTCGGTGATGCCGGAGTCCAGCACGCCGATGTCCAGCGCGAAGGTGCCGCGCGGGCCTGCTGGCGTGGTCTGCCACCACTCGGTGACGCGGATCAGGTAGCCCAGCGGCTCCACCACCCGGCGCAGGGCACCGATGGTGCCCTTGTGGGCGTGCACGAACCACGCGGAGCGGATCACCTGGCGCTTGGTGGCCTCGCTCCAGCCGGCTTCCCAGCGGTCCACGGAGAACGCCCAGGCCAGGTAGGGCAGCAAGGCCACCGGGCAGCGCTCGGGGCTCACCAGGTCGCGGATGGGCACCGGGACCCGCTCGATCTCGGCCAGGGCCTGGGTGGCGAGGCGCTCCAGGGCGGTGGCGTTGCCGGGCAGCAGCGGGCGGGCCATCACAGTGACGCCAGGCTGAGGTGGATGCCGGTGCAGTACCCGGCCTGGTAGGCCATGGGCACGATGTCGGCCCAGCCGTTGAGCTGCACCTTGCGCACCCCCTCCACGTGCAACGCGGCATGCACGGCCGAGGCGGAAACCTCCACCCCCAGGCGCCGGCGGGCGTTGACCAGGGCCCGGCAACGGGCCTCGGCCGCCGCCAGGATGGGCTCGGCCTCGGGGCCGGTGCTGGCCAGGTAGAGGGTGGCGGTGACGCTGTAGGGGAGGATCTGCGCGCCTTGCACGGTGACGCGGTCGGCCACCGGGCGCACGTCCTCGTCGGAGAGGGCGGCGAGCACCCCCGCCAGCAGGTCCGCCGGGGCGCTGCCGTCGCCGGCCAGGGCCTGCACGGTGACCACCACCTCGGCCGGGGCCGGGCTCACGGCGGTGGCATCGGCCACCCGGCCGTCGGCGCTGCGGGCGTGGTAGACGTAGGCGTTGCGCGGGCCGGCGGTGCTCAGGCCCTCGAAGGCCATCTGCGCGCGCTCGCGCAGGGCGTCGTCACCCTCCATCACCGCCGGGGCCTGGTCGGTGGCGGGCGTCACCACCAGGCGGCGCACGTTGTAGTTGGCGGCCACCTGGTCCAGGTCGGCGCCCCGGGCCTTGGCCAGCAGGGTGGCCAGGGCGGCCTCGTTGACCCGCTGCCGCCAGACCAGTTCGCGGTAGGCGTTCTCCTGCAGCAGCTTGTTGAGCGGGTCGGACTCCAGCGCCATGCGCGCGGCGATCTCCGCGCGCTCGGCCTCGGGCCACAGGGCCAGCAGCGCGGCCTTGCGCTGCTCCAGGATCTGCTCGTAGTCCAGCTGCTCCACCACCTTGGGGTCGGGCAGTTGGGCCAGGTCGATGGGGGTAAAGGTCTTCATGCCACGGCCCCCAGGTTGAGCGGCACGCTCAGGCTGCCGGCGTCCAGGCTTTCCCGGTCGGTGATCTCCAGTTCCAGCACGTACTGCCCGGCCTGGCTGAGCTGGGTGAGCTGCACGCGGTCCACGCGCACGCGCGGCTCCCAGCGCATGAGGGCCATGGCGATGGCGGCGTAGCAGCGCAGCAGGGTGGCGGCGTTGCCGGGCTGGTCGATCAGGTCCACCAGCAGGCAGCCGTACTCCCGGCGCTGCACGCGGCTGCCGATGCGGGTGGTGACGATGTCGCCGATGCTCTGGCGGATGTGCTCGCGCCGGCTGATGGCGGCCCCGGTGTGGCGGTTCATAGCGGCGGGCTCGTGGGGGCGCCCAGGTTGCCCAGGTGCACGTGGTTGACCAGGCTCACGCCGGCGGCGACCACGTCGGCGCTCACGGTGACGGTGCCGGCAACGTTCTGGCTGCCGGCCTGGGTGTAGTCCCCGGTCTGGGTGTAGTTGCCCTGGTGGGTGATGTCGCCGGTGATGCTGATGCCGCCGGTGCTCACCAGCTCGGTGCTGCCGCCAGCCGGCAGGATGGCGCGCAGGTGGTGGGCGGCGCTGTCGTACTCGATCACCGCGCCGTCGCGGTAGGTGATGCGCTGCAGGGCGGGGCGGTCGCCATTGGCGGGCATGGCCGTACTGAACAGGCCGCAGAGCACCACGCCCTGGGCCGTCTGCCCCGAGGGGCTGAGCACCAGGACCTGCTCGCCCGGGGTGGGCGGGTTCCACTCCCGGTCGGCCCCGGCGCGAGGGGCCAGCCAGGGCAGCCAGCCGGTGAGCAGTTGCCCGCTCTGCACCCGCACCCGCGCAGCGGCATGGTCCACCTCGGCGACGGTGCCGAGGCGGATGAGGTTTTCCAGCAGGCGGGCGAGGGTGGCGAAGTTGTTCATGCCGCCTAGGATGGCGGCATCGTCAGCTTTGAACAGCTAAGCCAAATTGTAGCGACTCGCTTTACATACAGAGTTAATAGATGAGGCTAGTAGTGTCAGCGAGGGAGCTTCATTAGGAATTCATCTACCAGGTCAAATAGATAGTCCGAAGGCTCGCGCCCAGTCTCCTTTAATTTGAGCATCTCTTGGAGGTTTTCGTCACTCAAAATCAAAATCAGTTTTCCATTCTCTCTCATCGCGCCCTGTGCCATTTTTATTGCGCTGCTGGAAGCCCCTTTTCGCGCGCAGATTATTGCAAAAGTTCGTAGTCCGTTTCGATAAAGATATTTTTCGGTCGTTAAGACTTGTCCTTGATCAATTTCGCTCGAATAGTTTTTGAATTCTAAAACAAGATAGCGGCTGTTGATGTTGTGAAGAATGAATTCCCAAAATAGCGAGACGCCCTTTATTCGGCAGACGCAGTCATATCTATTCAGGTCGTCAGAAGTAGTTGCTTGAGTCAGCCAGCCGGCTAAGTCATTTTCAAATAGATATTTGAATATTTCTGTTCCCAGATCCTCAAAGGCTTGGGCGGACTCTCTGCCAAAAGGGAGTTTTCTTAAGTCTTCCGAAAGCTCTTTGGCTCTCGAGGTGGGCTCAGGGTCAGGCTCGAAAAATGGCTCTAGCGAGATAGGCCCTGAAGCAACTCCAGAGGATGCGAGAGTTTCGGGTAGTTCGCTGGCTCCGATCTCAAGTAGCGATATTAATTCATCATAAAATTCAGGGTGTTCAGTTGCGACTTTAAGAAGCTTTGTCCTGTCCCAAACAGTGATAAGGAACGGTGGGTGGGACGGAGTTGAGTTTCCAATATGGCTCGTGGTTACAAGTACGCCCCTTTCCAATCCCGCATGGGCCATGCCGTTTCTCAGGGTGCGTATGGCATTCTTTAAGATGCTTTCGGAGACTCTGGGGGCACGATAAAACCTAATTTGAATTCCAATCTTTTCTTGCCCCTGAGCGGCAATCATATCCAGTCCGGTGTCTGGAGTTCCTGAGTTGCTAACTGGAGTGACCGTAAATCCTAGTTTATGTAGCATTCGCCCCACTAGATTCTCAAAGTCACTGTAAGGCTTGTATTGCATAACTCTCTCCTTGTTGTGCTTGGGTTTTTCAATGGTGGGCAGTTGTAAGGTGAGGCAATTTAAATAGGTATGCTTTTTATCATGCTCGCTTTAAGAGCAGGCTGTTAGCGTGTAGCGCAGCACTTTTTGTTTGCCCAAATGGCGCCTCTACTTCAATTCGGACTCTCAAACACCCAGCACCGCAGTGTCTTGCCCGTGAGCCGGCTGGCCAGGGGGTGGTTCTTGTGCAGGCAGCGGGGCGTCGGGCTGTGCCAGAGCGCGGTGCGCAGGGCGTTGTCCAGGCGCAGGGGTTGGCCGTGCTCGAGGAACAGGCGGGCCAGCTCGGGGAGGTTGACGGCCAGCAGGTCGGGCGTGCGGGCGTGGTTGTAGGCCACGCCTTTGGCGTCCAGGGCCGCGAGGGCAGCCCAGAAGGGGGCGAGCAGGTCGGGCACGGCCGGGGTGGCCTGGCCGATGCTGTCGATGGGCGGGGTGGGCAGCCCCATGGCGCGGGACACTTCGTCGAGCTGCTGGTGGATCATCTGCCGCATGCCGGCATCGCGGGTGCGCAGCAGTTCCTTGCCCAGGGCGAGGCGGTGGCGGGAGAGGGCGATGCGCTGGGTGGCCGGCTGTGTCCCTGGGCGGGTGGCGCTGCCCTTGGTCCAGTAGTCCCACAGGGCGTCGTCGCATTCGTTCTGGTAGCGGACGATCTTGTCGCGTAGCTCGGGGCTTACCCTGCTGGGAGCGATCCCCATGAGCCAAGCTGCCAGTTTGCGCAACGGAAGGCACACAGCCTCCTGCATCCCGCCCAGTGAAGGTGTTGCGATGATCACAACACCCCAGCGCTCTGGATTGGACTTCAGCTTGGTGTACTGGCTGGCCCAGTTGAGGCCCATGTTTTCGACGATGGCCCGCATCGCCACATAGGGCTCGTTGTCCTGCCCGATCAGCACGACGGTGTCTTCATAGAACGGAACCGGGATCAGTTGCTGCGCGGTGCTCATGACGGTCTCCTTGTCAGGCGGCGGGGTGCTGGGCCAGGGCTGCCACGGCACGCAGGATGAAGCGGCGGTCAGCTTCGGCCAGATGGCGCAGGTGCTGCAACAGGGCGCGCTCGTCTCGGGGCAGCAGGCAGAGGGCGAGCAGGTGGCGGAGGCGGCTCATGCGCGTGCCCTCCCGGTCCGGTGCTCGCTGCTGGCGATCACCGCATCGAGCTGTTCGGCCAGCAGGCCATAGGCGCTGCCCAGCAGTTCGGGCTCAAGGGGGCCTTGCTTGTCGGCTTCGGAGAGGTACTGGAGGAGGCGCAGAACGTTGCGGGCGCGGTGGAGCTTGAACTGATCGTCTTCGGTGAGGCCGTAGGGGCGCTTCTCGGACATGGTGGAACTCCTGTACTGGTTGGAGTTCGCCACCGCCTGCGGCCAAGCAGGGGAGGGTGACGAACCGTACGCGGGTTGGCCGACCGGGGTACAGGGTCCCGGCACACCCGAAGGTGTCCCACGCACGGCCCGCCATAACGCGGGCACAAAAAAACGCCGTTACGGCGCCGTGCGCCTGTACTAAGAACGAGCGGCCAAGCTCGTGTCGCTGGATTTACAACGACGGGCCGACGATAGCGCCGGGGTTGTGGACCGTCAAGGGACTGTGCCGGTGAGGTGGGCCAGCACCTGGTCACGCACCAGGTCCCGCTCGGCATCGGTGAGGCCGAGCAGCTCGCGCTTGGCGTACTGCACGTCGCGGGCGCCGGGGGCGGGGCGGTCGCGCAGGCCGTACTGGTGCACGCGGGCGATGCGGGCGATGCGGCCGGTGAAGCCGACCACGGCGCCGTCGGCGCGGCCCTGGGCCTTGAGGTAGCGGGCGGTGCGCAGCTTGGTGAACATCCTGGCCTTGCGCTTGATGCGCCCGGCCTTGGCGCGCAGCTCGCGGGGCTTGCGCGGGGCGTAGGCGCTGCCGTCCGGGTTGCGCTGGGCTGCGATGCGTTGCTGCTGGCTGCGGCGCAGGGCCTGGGCGACCTGGCGGGCGAGGCGGGTGCGCTCGGTGGGTTGCAGGCGGGTGATGAGCGGGGTGAGCCAGTCGCTCAGGTCGTCGAGTTGGTCAGCCATGGGGCACGTACCACAGGTCCTGGTTGCCTTGGCCCGGGGCGGGCCAGTCGGGATCCAGCAGGGCCTCGCTGGGCTGGGGTTCGCCGGGGTGGCTGAGCTGCACCTGGCCGTTGGCGTCGTGGCTCACCACCACGCGCTCGGTGAGGCGCAGGGTGCAGGCGACGTCGGCCTTGTCGTTGTCGAGGATGTCCACCTCGAAGCGGACGGCCTCGCGGGCACGGTCGAGGTTGGCGAGCAGCTCGGGCTGGTTGACCCGCAGCCAGCCGAGCAGCGGCAGCATGATCAGGTCCGGGTCGCCGGCGTAGTCGGTGAGGATCACCTGCAGGTCGTAGTTGTACTCCCAGGATAGGGACCTGGCTGCGGTGCAGCGCAGGGTGCCGTTATCGATGAACACCAGCAGGCGGTCGGGGTTGCGTTGCAGGTCGGGGACGCTGGCCAGCAGGTGCCGGCGCAGGCTGGTGGGTTTGTTCATGGCTGGCCCTGTTGGTGGCGGTAGACCATATCGACCTGGGCGGCGCAGTCGGCCCAGGCGGCTTCGAGGCGCTCGCTGTCGCTGAGCAGGTCGCCGTTAGCGCTCGGCGCCGTCGCCGGCAGCTGGCACGGCACCACTGCGGGACAGCCAGTCACGGTAAGCGTCCGCTCCGCTGAGGGCGGGGCGCTCGCGCAGCCGGCGAGCAGCAGCAGGCAGAGGCAGAGCGGACCAGGTCCGCAGGTCGGGGTCGGCATGGGTCAGCTCCTTGAGGGTGCGCTCGCGCTGGGCCAGGCCCTGGCGCAGTTGGGCCTGGAGGGTGCGCAGCTGTGCCTGGGCGGTGCGTTCGGCCTGCAGGGCCTGGTCCAGCTGGGTGATGGCCTGCGCCTGGCGCTCGATGCGCTCGCGGGCCTGCTGCAGGGCCTGGTCGTCGCGCTCGGCGCGGGCGCTTTCGGCCTGGCTGCGCAGCTGCTGGGTCCACAGCAGCAGGGCCAGGGTGGCCAGCAGGGCGAGGCCGTAGAGGGCCTGGCGCAGGGGGCTCACGCGGCGGCCTCGGTGTGCCGGGCGTAGGCGCGCTCCAGCTTCACGTCGTAGAGGTTGCGGGCGTAGGCGGGGCCGTTGTAGCGGCGGGCGAACTCGGCCCACTTCTTCCCCTTGAGGGCCTTGTGCAGGGCCGGGTCGGCTTCGATGAAGCGGACGAAGGCGTCGAGCTGCTCGGCTTCGCTGCGCTGCATGGCATCGGCGAAGGCCTGGACGCTGGGGTAGTCGAGGGCGGTGGCGTGGTAGCCCATGATCTGGAACAGGCCCCAGCTGGCGGACTCCAGGGCGCAGGTGTCGTCGAGCTGGCGGGCGCTGGCCAGGCGCTGGTGTTCGGCGGTGCCGCCGGCGTAGCCACCGGGTGCGGCGTTGACCAGGTTGGGGAACTTGGCGGCCAGCTCCAGGGCGCGCTGCTCCCGCTGCTGTACGTCGTCGTCCGGGGCGCGGGTCAGCTTGAGGCGGGCGAGCATGACGTGGCGCTCGAAGAGGATCACCGGGCGGCCGTTGGCGAGGAAGCCCTGGCCTCGGCTCTCCACCTCGTTGACGGCGTAGAGCGCGGCCAGCTCGATGCCGAGGCGTTTGGCGGCGGCCACCAGGTCGGCGTGCCTGAGCAGGCGGCCGGTGTCCTGCCCGGCGAGGGCGGCGAGGGTCTTGTCGCCGGCGATGCCATCGGCTACCAGGCCGATGCGGGCCTGGTAGGTGCGCACGGCCTGCTCGGTGGCGTCGCCGTAGTCGCCATCCACGGCGAGGGTGGCGCCTTGGGCGACGAGGGCTTTCTGCAGCTGGGCGACGGCCTGGGAGCGGTCGCCGTGTTTGAGCGGGGTCATAGGGAGTCCACCTTGCGGTTGAAGAAGCGGCGGGCGAGGGCGCGGACGCCTTCGACCCCCAGCAGGCCGATGGCGCCGCCGAAGAAGGGCGCGGATCCGGGCGGGATGCCCACCAGGCCCAGGCCGTGGCTCACGGACAGGGCCAGCAGGCCGCACAGCGGGGATTCCAGCAGCACCCGGCGCAGGGTGCCGCCGCCGTAGATGACGCGCAGGCCGGCGATGAGGGCGGCGAGCAGGCCGGCGTAGACGCCGGGCCAGTTGTGTTCCAGCCAGGCGGCGAGCCAGGCCCAGGTTTCGGGACGGTCAGGCATGCGCGTCGTTCCTGTGGGTGGGGTGGGGGTGGGTTTCAGTCCCATAGGTTCACCGTTGGCCGTTGGGGTTGGGGTGCCTGGGCGGGGAGGGTGACCCGGTGGCCCTGGGGGATGACCGGGCCGAGGTCGGCCAGGCCGGGGTTGGCCTCCAGCACCGCTTCGGTGAGGCCGGCGGTGCGCCCGTAGACCCGCCAGCAGATGGCGTCGACGGTGTCGCCCTGGAGCGCGCGGACGCTGTTCATCAGATCAGCTCCACGGTGGTGCGGCCGATGCCCAGCAGGTCGCGGATGGCCCAGCGCTGGTCGCGGCGGTACTCGGCGATGCTGTCCACCTCGTCGGCGGCCTTCTGTTCGCCGCTGTTGGTGGCGTCGTAGCTGCGGTACCGCTCGGCGATCTCGGCGCTGGTGGCGCAGTACACGGCGCGCTGGTAGGCGTGGACCAGGGCGCTGACGCCGTTGATCCTCGGGCTGGGGACGTCGGCGAGGGTGGCGTGGCCCTTGGCAGTCCATTCGGCCCGGCGGGTGACCAGGTCGCTGTTGACGCTGAGCATGGCGTTGACGGTGGCCAGCTCCAGGCGGGCGTTGGTGATGGTGCCGGCGATGCGCTGGGCTTCGCGCAGGTGGTCGGCGTCGATGTCCGGCCAGAAGCCGTCATTGGCCAGGGTGAAGCTCGCGGGGGTGGTGTCGCCGCCGACGAAACCGCTCATGTGCTGCTCTCGCGTGGAGGGCGGTGGTCGGGGCGTCACAGCAAGGGAGGAGGTCCTGCTGATCGGCCCCGAGCCGCCCGGGTTGCGGGGGACCGCTCGGTTAGCCGCCTGGTTTGGCGGCGAGTTTGTTGAGCAGCTTGGTGGCTGCGTCGAAGGCTTGCTTGCCGCCGCACATGCTGTGCAGCTCGATGGCGCGCTTGAGCAGGTCGGCGCCGGCCTGGAGCTTGCCGGGCGGGCCTGGGTTGTCCTGGGTGAGCCCTTCGAGGGTGGCGCGGCCGGCGGCGAGGTAGAGCTTGGCGCGGGCCTCGTCGGGCATGTCCTGGTCGTCGGTGAGGGCGAGGGTGCGGTGCAGCACGTCGAGGTCGAAGCTGTCCTTGGTCTTCTGCGCCTTGAGGGCGGCTTCGGCAATCTCTTCGGCGACCAGGCAGCCGCTGGAGCGTTCGAAGCGATCCGGCAGGGCGAGCCCGTGCTGCAGGACGTACTCGGCGATGTCGAGGGCGCCCTGGTAGTCGCCGATGTCGATGCGCCAGACCATGAGGTAGCCGAGCACGTCGTCCTGGGCGCCTTGCCCTGCCTCCAGCACGCCTTCGATGTACGGGGCGTAGGCGGGGACCAGTTGGCGCTTGAGTTCGGCCTTGCGCTCGTTGCCCTGGACCTGGCTGAGGCGCAGGCGGTCCTGGTGCAGCTGGGCGAGCTGCTGTTCGTAGGCCTGCAGGCCTTCGACGGTGGCGCCGTGGGGGGTGGCCTCGGCCGCCATGGCGGCTGAGGTCTTGATGAAGTGGCGTTTGGCGGGGCTCAGGGCCATGGCGGTCAGGCCTCCAGCAGCTCGATGTTCTCGACCAGGCAGCCGAGGCCGTAGTCCTCGACGACGTAGGCGTCGTTGCTCGATTCGAAGTTGTCGATGCGGTTCTTGGCCGGGTTCTCCTGGATGTAGCGGCGCCGGCCGCCGAGCTGCCAGTAGATGGCCAGGTTGGGCAGGGTGGTGATGAGCATGGCGCCGTCGGGCACGTAGGGGACCTCGATCGGCTGCTTACCGCCCATGCGCTTCTGCGAGAGGATCATGTCGGTGGCGAGCTTCTCGGACGCGGGCTGCTCCTTGTTCACCAGCGGGAAGTACTTGTCGTGAACCAGGTTGCTGCCGAGGATCACCACCAGGCCGGGGTCCTTGCGGTGCCAGGGGTCCAGCAGGTTGGCCACGGCGTCGAACACCAGGGCGTCGAGGTTGTTGTAGTCGGCGGCGGCGCCGTTGCCGATGACGATCTTGCCGTCGGCCTTGCCATCCTTGAGGACGCGCTGCGGGGCGTTGTTGCGGTACTGCTGCAGCCAGCCGATGTTGACGTCCTGCAGGAGGGGGTTGGTGCTGCGGTTGGTGGTGGCGGCGGCGCTGGTTCCGTTGAAGCCGATCATGATGCGGTCCAGGGCCTGGCGCTTGATGATGGCGTCGCGCAGCAGGGCCTGGAACTCCGGGAATTTGGCCCAGGCGTCGAGCAGGGAGTAGCGGATGGCGGTGTCGAAATCCGTCTGCTTGGCCTCGTACTTCTGGTTGTCCAGGGCCTGCACTTCGCGCGGGGTACGCACGCCGTCGCCGGTGGTGTCGGTACGGCTGGCGATGGTGCCGCTGACGCCGATGCCGACTTTTTCGCCGATCAGTTCGTCGACGCCGATCATGCCGATCTGGCCGAGGAACTCGCTGGATTCCTGCATGCGCTGCTCCAGCTTCTGCTGGACGCTGGGCTCGATGGCGAACTTGGTGGTGGCGCTGTCGACGCCGTTGAGTTTGGCCACCTGGTCCAGGTAGGCGTTGAAGGCTTTGCGGGTTTCGTTGCGCATGGGGCTCTCCGGTTGTTCCTTGGCTGCTGGCTGTCCGTGGGGATCAGCAGTCGGTTACGACGCGCTGCTTGTCACCGGTGACCGGCGGGCGTTGCTTCTGGCTGAGGTCCTGGGTCTTGCCGAGCTGCTCCTTCAGGGCGGCGAAGTCGGTGGTGATGGTCTCTACCGCCTTCGTGAGGTTGGCGATGGCGGTGTCGGCCCTGGCTGCGTGCGCCTGCTGCTGGGTGGCGAAGGTGACGAGGCCTTCGAGGGTTTCGCCCAGCTCGTTGAAGGTGGCGGCGTCCCGGCCTTCCCTGTCCTTGCCCTTGCTGATGAGGTCGCTGATGGCGGTCTTGAGGCTGCCGAACAGCCCCACCTGGTCGGTGACTTCTTCGAATTCGAGATCGGCTTCGATGGCCTCGGAGAACATGGAGGTCTCGGAGTAGTGGCGGCCGCGGAAGGGGCTTGCTTCGGGCTTCTGCGCGGAGAAGGCGAGGACGTCGGTCCCCAGGCTGGCCGGGGAGTCGGTGACGGCGAGGCCGACCATGTAGGCCTCGCCGCTGTCGGCGAAGTTCTCGTCGAGCTCGATGGAGGTGTAGATCTTCTGCTTGGCCTTGTTGAGGGCGAGCAGTTCGCTGGTGGGCTCCAGTTGGGCGTAGAGGGCGAGCTTCTTCTGGCCGGAGATCTCCACCTCTTCGGTCTTGAGGGCGACGACGTCGCCGTAGGCCTTGAAGGGGCCGTCGGGCAGCAGGCTGCGGAAGTGCTCCAGCCAGATGCGGGCGCCGTAGGTGTTCTGGCTGAAGTTCTTGGCGGCCTGCTCCAGCCAGCTGCGCTTGATCACGCGCTTGTCGGTAGTGGCGCCTTCCACGGCAACGCGGAGCCACTTCGAGCGGAATTTCTTCATGGGGTGTCCTCGGTTTCAGCTGCTTTGCCGCAGTCGGCGTTGAGGGGCATGGTCGGCAGACGGCCCTGGGCGGGCAACGCGCGGGCTTTGTAGGGGCAGGGGATACAAGGGGCGGTGCGGGTGTGCTTCGCGCGCGGGCGGCAGCATCGGCGCCATGAACGCTATCGCCAGCCTCCCGACCGACCCTCGACGCCACGCCAAGCACCTGTACTGGATGGGGTGGCGCGTCACCGATATCGCCGATCTCTTGGGCGAGAAGGAAAAGACCCTGCACAGCTGGAAGGCCCGGGATGAGTGGGACCGGGCGGGCAACGTCGAGCGCATCGGGGGTGCGCTGGAGGCGCGGCTCGTGCAGCTGATCCTCAAGGACGGCAAGACCGGCGGCGATTTCAAGGAGATCGATCTGCTGCACCGGCAGCTGGAGCGGCAGGCGAGGATTCAGCGTTACCAGGGCGGCGGTACCGAAACGGACCTCAACCCGGAGCTGGCCAAGCGCAATGCGGGGCCGAAGGCGAAGCCTCGGCGCAACGAGTTCAGCGAGGACCAGGTGGAGCGGCTGGTCGAGGCCTTCCTCGATGGCTGCTTCGACTACCAGAAGGATTGGTACCGGGCCGGCAACCAGCGCACCCGGGTGATCCTGAAGTCACGCCAGATCGGCGCGACCTACTACTTCGCCCGGGAGGCGCTGATCGATGCGCTTAGCACGGGCCGAAACCAGATCTTCCTGTCCGCCTCGAAGAATCAGGCGCACATCTTCAAGGCCTATATCCAGGCCTTTGCCCGCGAGGTGACGGGCGTCGATCTCACCGGCGACCCGATCATCCTGCCCAATGGCGCCGAGCTGCACTTCCTCGGTACCAACGCGCGCACGGCCCAGGGCTATCACGGGAATTTCTATTTCGACGAGTTCTTCTGGACCTTCAAGTTCCAGGAGCTGAACAAGGTCGCCAGCGGCATGGCGATGCACAAGAGGTGGCGCAAGACGTACTTCTCGACGCCGTCGAGCATGGCCCACGAGGCGTACACGTTCTGGACCGGGGAGGTGTTCAACCGGGGCAAGCCGGCGGCGCAGCACCTGAAGGTGGACGTGAGCCACGGCGCGCTGCAGCAGGGACGCCTGTGCGAGGACAAGATCTGGCGGCAGATCGTCACCATCCTGGACGCGGCGGACCGGGGCTGCGACCTGTTCGATATCGATGAGCTGCGCTTCGAGTACTCGCCCGAGGC
This sequence comes from Pseudomonas sp. SLBN-26, assembly GCF_006715895.1. NCBI lineage: Bacteria > Pseudomonadati > Pseudomonadota > Gammaproteobacteria > Pseudomonadales > Pseudomonadaceae > Pseudomonas > Pseudomonas sp. SLBN-26. The sequence continues at coordinate 1,766,215 of NZ_VFOB01000001.1, read as the reverse complement.
CTTCGCCAACCTGCTGATGTGCGAGTTCGTGGACGACGGGGCGTCGGTCTTCCCCCTGGCCATGCTGCAGCCTTGCATGGTGGACAGCTGGGTGAAGTGGGAAGGGGAGTACAAGCCCTTCGCCAAGCGCCCCTACGCCAGCTGGCCGGTGTGGGTGGGCTACGACCCGGCCGAGACCGGGGATACCGCCGGCCTGGTGGTGGTGGCGCCGCCGCAGGTGCCGGGCGGGGCCTTCCGGGTGCTGGAGAAGCACCAGTTCAGGGGCATGGATTTCGCGGCCCAGGCCAAGGTGATCAAGGAAATCACCGAGCGCTTCTGGGTCACCTACATCGGCATCGATACCACGGGCATGGGCTCGGGCGTGGCGCAGCTGGTTAAGCAGTTCTTCCCCAACCTGGTGACCTTCAGCTACTCGCCCGAGGTGAAGACGCGCCTGGTGCTGAAGGCCTACGACGTGATCCACAAGGGGCGGCTGGAGTTCGACGCCGGCTGGACCGACTTCGCCCAGGCGCTGATGGCCATCCGCAAGACCATGACCGCCAGCGGTCGCCACATGACCTACACCGCCGGCCGCACCGAAACCACGGGCCATGCCGATCTGGCCTGGGCCCTGTTCCATGCCCTGCAGAACGAGCCACTCGAAGGGCAGACGACATCCAACACCGGCTTTATGGAGCTGCAATGATGACCACCCAAACCCCAGCCGCCGCGCCTGCAGGCGTCGAGGCCTTCACCTTTGGCGACCCGACGCCGGTCCTCAGCGGGCGCGAGATCTTCGACTACCTGGAATGCGCCTTCAACGGGCGCTGGTACGAGCCGCCGTTGTCGCTGGACGGTCTGTCCCGGTCGATCTCGGCGAGCGTGTACCTGCAGTCGGGGCTGACCTTCAAGCGCAACATGCTGGCCCGGGCGTTCGTCCCCCACCGGCTGCTGTCCCGGACGGCCTTCGAGCAGTTCGCCCTGGACTGGCTCTGGTCCGGCAATGCCTACCTGGAGCGCCGCCGGTCCATGCTCGGCACGTCCGTGGCCCTGCAGCCCTGCCTGGCTAAGTACATGCGGCGGGGCGAGGATCTCGACCGCTACTACCTGGTGCGCGGCTGGAAGGATGAGCACGAGTTCGAGAAGGGGACCATCTGCCACCTGCGCGAGGCGGACATCCACCAGGAGGTGTACGGCATGCCCGAGTGGCTGGCGGCCCTCCAGTCCGGCCTGCTCAATGAGTCGGCCACGCTGTTCCGCCGCAAGTACTACAACAACGGGTCGCACGCGGGCTTCATCCTCTACATGACCGATGCGGCGCAGAAGGAGGAGGACATCGATGCCCTGCGCAACGCGCTGAAGAACGCCAAGGGCCCAGGCAACTTCCGCAACCTGTTCGTCTATGCCCCGAACGGCAAGAAGGAGGGGCTGCAGCTGATCCCCGTCAGCGAAGTGGCGGCCAAGGATGAGTTCGGTTCGATAAAGAACATCACCCGCGACGACATGCTGGCCGGCCTGCGGATCCCTCCACAGCTGATGGGTATCGTCCCGCAGAACGCCGGCGGCTTCGGCTCGATCAAGGACGCGACGGAGGTATGGGTGCAGAACGAACTGGAGCCGCTACAGGCGCGGCTCCAGGAGGTTAATGAGTGGGCGGGGGAGGAGGTGGTGAGGTTTGAGTGGGAACTAGGGTTTAGGGCAGAGGCCGCTGCCTCTCAATAGGCTGGTCACGGGCTGACTTGACGGACTAAGGGCCCCGATGGGGCCCTTAGTGGCTACCTGAGTTGGTTCGGGTTGCCATTGGTGTTGTAGCTTGCCCATTCGCCAACTTCGGAGACGATTATGCCGTCGTCCGCATCCATGAAGTTCCTGAAGTGGTCTCGCAGTCCCGTAGCACTCGCGTTTACACGCTGAAAGCACCAGAGGGACTCGAGGACGCGGATGGCACCGAATCGTGCCAGTTCTTCAGTAAGGGCTTTGTAGTCCCGCTTCCTGCGCAGATCGTACTCAATGAAGAAGATAGCCATTTTCTTCACCACTCATCGCTTCTTATCCGATTGCGAGAGCACCGAAGCCGCAAGGGTTTTGGTCTCATCGCTGTACTTCTCGGATTGCAGAACCTTGGAGGCTTTGGCTTCCATATCCTTGCCGGTCTCCTTGGTTGTGGAGGTTTGCGCCAAGGCAGAAGCCGCCAGGCTCTTAGCAGTGGCGGAGGCGTTGGGATTGCGGAGAGTTTCAGAGGCGAGCTTGGAAACGTCGCCGGAAGTTTGTTTGCGATTTGCCATTGGATTTCTCCGGGTGGGCAGAGGAAGGTGCTGGCCCGGAGGAGATGCCGTTCGGCAGTGGTGGATTGACGGAGTCGCCACCTACACGCTTAATTGACACCCCTATCTGAGCCAGCGTCGTTTCTGTCGTATGGGGTCAGGTGGTACGGACGGGGTCGCCAGGTTTTGGTCGACGGAAGCGCTCCCGTTCGTAGTCTTCCCGCTACGCAGTCGTAGTTAGAAAACACAACATGTAGTGGTGGTTTCGGCCTACGAACCCCATCTTATAGTTCCGATTTGCCTTTGCAAGGCGAGAAGAACTGAACAATCTGTGGATAACCATTCGGTTGTCGCAGAAAACCCTTACAGATTCAGTGGTTTCGCTGACATTGCCGTTCGTCGGGATGACGGCTTTCCGTCTTTCGCCTGGAATTCACATAAATTCGTCAAAATTTAGGCGCCTGAGTCCTTGCGGCGTAGTTGGCGCGCGCAGTCGTCCCCCCGCCACGCCTGCGGTCTAAATAGGTCGCTTTTTCTGCAGCCCTGCATACGGCGCCAGGCAGTCCAGTAACTGCGCTTCTTGCCTGTCGTAGCGCCAGAATCACCCTTCATTTCCCTGCGCTCCACGGACTTAATGGGTTAGTTCTCAAGCGACCTTTTTCAGGGGCGCCGCCAAAACTGGGTAATTTCGGTTAGGTGCTACGTCTGGCATGCCCGGAAGAGGTGTGGCTGCTGGGTTTCGGGCATAACCTCAGCGGGTAATGACAAGTAAGTAGAAAGGTTGTTTTTCTCTAATCTATTGATTTTAAAGGATTTGTAAGAAGTTTCAGCTGACTGCCAGTACGGGTAATCAGCTAACCAATTGATTACCAAGAAATTACCTTTCTTCAAACTCTTGAAAGCCCCGCTCCAGAGGGGTTTAAGCATTGTTCAGGGGTGTCGCTAACCTTTATTACCCGATTCGGTTGGGTCAACCGAAATGAGCCGAATCCATGGGGAACGCGGTTCACGGTCCCGATGCATGGATGGCGCTTGGGAACAGTCTGGGAACAAAAAGATGGCACTCTCTGCGCCAGAGGCCCCGATTCATGTGGGTTACAGCCATGCTAACGCCGCGCGTATGAGTTCGAATCTCACCGCTTCCGCCATATACATAGACGCCAAAGCCCCGATATTCGGGGCTTTGGCGTTTTTGCAGGTCGCAATTCCAGCGGATGTCGTCAGCGATCGTTTCCGCAGCTTGATAGGCCGTTTCCGCAACTTCAGGTCAGTGGGTAGGGGCGACGACCCCGCCGACGCGGCGATATACGGTCTCCGTGATGCGCTGTCGGTGTGCCCAACAGCTTCGACGCGCGCCCAGGATCGTCGCTTTCGCTGGCGGACTTCATGCGGCCAGGGTGGGTTCAGGCTTAGCTACAGTCGCCGCTTTGCTGCGAGTACGCGCGTGGTACTCGAGGGTGAGACTGATCGACAGGGCTATGAGGTGCTCTGTTTGTTGGCGACAGGGGGTAGTTGCCACGTTACATCATGGTGAAAGTGTCGGGGCGAGTTGACCAGGCCACGCAGGGTGTCTCCCACCTGCGCTAGGGCTCCGGCAAGCAGAAAGTCTCTGGCCGCCACGCTGCAGTCGGAGGGTACGGAATAGAAGTAGATTCGCCATTCGTCCCAGATGGACAGGTAGTTGATCGCGGCGAGCCGAACTAACCCGCGCTCCTGGATGCGCTTGCGCCAGCGTGAAGCGCGGAAGTCGTCCTTCCAGTTGAAGCACAGCTCGATCTTGCCGAACTGGGGCACGTCGCCGATCAGTTCGTTTATCACCTGGGCCCCCAGGGGATAGGTAAACCCCTGCGGCAGCCGCTCCTTGCTATGGGTTGGGATCATGGCGTTCCTTCGTCCCCTCGGGTGTAAAAAGCGAACCTACAGCGCCTGCTGATCGAACTCCAAGGGTACCGAGACCTGCGGCTTCTTCTCTGGCGCCTTGGCCGCGTCGCCGTTCGGGCACTTGAGGGTCTTGAACAGGTAGCCCTTCTCCTCATCCGGAATGGCGACGGCCAGGCGCTCGTAGCCGAGGGGCGCAAAACGGCTGCCCTCGGGCTGATTGTTGGTGCACTGGCTGTCTTTCAGGTGGAACGAGGCGAACACGATGAGCTTGCGCACGAACGGCTCAAGCTCCGGGTTTCTGCTTGTGTAGTCCAACAGGTTGAGCGGGGTGATGCTGCTGAAGGCCAGGCCGCCGAATAGGATGAGCGTGACGGCAAACGGCGGAGAGGGCGGACTCTGTCGGCTGGCGGGGCTTAGGCACATGACCGCTTCCGCCGCCGCTTTCTTGGGCGTCATTGCGCCCAGAGCGAGTGCAATCAGAAGGTAAGGAACCAATGTCAGAAGGCTGATCAGGGTGACCCAGACAAACACCGTCACGATGGCCAGTACACCCGTCTTCGCTGCAGGCAGATCGGACGGGGCGATGCGCGTGTAGTGAAGGAAGATGCTGTCGGTGTAGACGTTGGAGACCCACACTGCAATGAACACCAGCAGGGCAAAAAGCCACTTGGCCAACCGTGTAGCCGAGAACTTGAGAATCTGCGGCTTGAAGCGGAGGTAGAACAGGCGGGCCGTGCAGATGTACATGGCCAAGGGGGCTATTGTCATCACCCAGAACGGCGCATCCCCTCCCAGTGCCTTGTGTCCGGCCACGATGCCTGTCAGCCCCAGGAAGACGACGATACCCCCGGCGAGCAGCACCTTCTGATCCAGCGCCCTGAAGCGAGCAGGGGCACGGTTGAAAAAGTCCGGCACGAGTTGGTGTTTGACCAGGGAGCGGCACAGCAGGCCGAGCAAAACAGGCGCAACGACGTAGCCCAGAGTCAGCCAGTAGAAAGCAACCATCGATCATCCTTGATGCCAGAACGCAGGGGCGCCCGATTATAGAGGCCGCTTCGTGCAACGCTACCTGCATTGAGCACTTGCTAAGTGCACGGAGTGTGGCAATGGATGGCTGGCAGCGATGCTGTATTAGACAGGCTGGGTTCAAATTGCCGTGCAGTTAATCCACTAGGACTGATCATGGCTAATAAAATGGAGTGAATCTGCGCTTGATATTTGGGCTCTGTATTATGTATTCAATTACTTCCTCGTGTATTCCTGTATGTCTTAATAATGTCAGGATGAATACTGCGTCCATTATATGGGTCAGTTCGACCATTTCTTTAGGGGAGGCGCATTTGTCTTTAGAGGCATTGTCTAGGTGGGTCAGATAGTTTCTTGAGTCAACGATTTTTCTTATGGTGGATTTTACTTTTCTTGTTTCAATGGATATCTGTTCATTAAATGGCTGAAAGAGAGTTTTTAGTCTCTTGCTTAGGTTTGGTTCATTTGCGTGGGTTAAGCGCCTTGCTAGCCATTCTTTATGCCCTTCAGGGCAGGCCCTGATAAGGGTTTCACATAATTTGGAAAATTCTTCTTCCTCAAACTGGGTTTCCGTATTTGTGCTTCTGCTAAAAGTCTCTAGAGCTTGCGCTAGTGATAGGAATTTGTTTTCGAGATATTTGTGTGTGCCATCTTTTGTAGATATGTATGTATTGATGGAAGGGTATAGTGAGTCAAAGTTATTCATCCAGCACTTTATTATTTCTTGAAAATGGCTTGAGATTTGTGGAAAGGTAAATGGGAAGTCATGTCTTGATCTCAGGGTTGGGCGAGTTGTTGAGAATGGAAGGCTTCGGTAGAACACGCCTACTTTTATGTCTCGCCCATTTGTTGTTTCGGTTGCTGGAATAATTGCTTCTACATTCTTTATTCCCACAACTTGGTCTGTGGCAATGCAGAAAAATGAAGCTGTCTTTCTTGCTTGAGATACGAAGAAGTCAATATTTTTTGGGTGGGCTGTTGAGATTTCAAAATATGCGCTGTGAGTTATCTTGGCTTCAGTTAGCTGATTGGGGCTCGGAATGCTGTGGCGGAATTTGATTGAAATTTTTATTTCATCAAGCTCTATATGTATAGGGGGTTGTGGTTCGTAGGTTACTGTGCCGGTGCCTCTTGCATAGTCTATGTCTACTTTTATGCCTGTTAATCTCAGCCAGTCATTAAGTAGCTCAATGTCAAATATGAATTTTGTGAAAAGTAAAGGGCTGTCGTCATCCGAGATTGCGCCTATGTACGCGCGGCTTGCTTTTATTTTTGAGGTAGATAGTTGGTTAAGGCCAAAGATTGAGTTTTTTACCCAGTAAAAACAGTCGTCAAGTGTTACGTATCCAAGTGTCTCAATGTGGCCAAGGATTCTATCGACATGCAAGTCGCTTGAGGAAATATCCTTGTCAGAGGTTGTTTCTACTGTTATTTCGCCGCCGTCCGATATTTTTAGTATTCCAGGGATTTTTGCGTCTTCGTTTCCAGGGGTCCAAAAGAGTCCGGGGGAATTGATTTCTTTGTCTAAATTCATTTTGAGTCCTATTCACTTAATGGACTGACTAATCATCCTTTCTTGATGTGAATATGTCTATATTCTCTATCCATCGCCCGCTCCGTATTCGCCTGGCTCGCATATAGATGCCGCAGGCGTTTGGGCTTGCTCGGGTCGTCAGCGGAAAGGCTTTCCTCCTTCCCCGTCTCTTGCCCTGGCAGTAGGCGATCACGCCGGTGTAGTCGCCGGGCATTTCCTCGTACAGCGCGTCCCCCAGGTCTTCGGGGCAGTTTGCTCTCCGGCTCCAGGCTAGTGATGTAGCCGCCACTGGCGGTGAGGCTGTGCTGCATGTTGCCGCCGTGCCAGGCGATGGTGTCGATCGCGTCTTTCACGTCCTGCAGGGTGTAGGTGAGTTCTGGGATGGGTCTGGCCAGTCCTTGGCCAGTCTGTAGCTGAGGCTGGCGCTGCCGCGATGCAGGCGGTTCCACTCGTTGCGGGCGGCGCAGTGCTTCGGTCTTTGAGGTTGTCGCCGCCGTCGGCCACCAGGTCGCGGTGCTGGTCGCCGTCGGCGCGGGTGCCAGATGAGGCTGACTTGGTCAGCCTGTCGGGTGATTTTTCGCTTCGTCCTGAGCGGCCTCGTAGAGCCGGGCGGCATCTTCGGCGAGGTACTCCAGGCAGGCGAATGCGCCGCCCAGCAGTTCGGGGGATGGCGTGCCGTGGTCGGGAATGTTGGACAGGAAGCCGAGCATGCCGAGCAACGCGCGTTGGCGCACGTAGGCCGCTTCGTAGAGGGTCAGGTGATGGAGATCGTTTTTGTAGAGCGAACTGAGGTTTGCAGAGGTCATGGTTGTTCTCGATGGGTCGACTGACCGCCTCCTGACGCCAATCAGGGTGGAGCGGGCCATGCAGGTTGGCGTAACCGTCGAGAACGAACGGTGCATCCGAAGATGCCCTGCACGGCACGCCCCATAACGCGGGTGCAACCATGCAAGGTGCCTGAACAACGTTCATGCACCTGTCCTCGTTCGGGACGCCAATCCCGACTGCCCAGGTTGGGCAGCGCGGCAACGTTAGGGCGTGGGGAAGAGGGTGTCAATCGACAGTGCTCGGGCCCATCGGGGCATTGCGGGTTTTCTTTTCAGGCGTCGATGACGTAGCTCTCGATGTGCTTCCAGCCCTTTCAGTTACTGCGTCCTGGCTTTTCGGTGGCGTTCTCCAGGCTGCGGCTCCACCAGTACCGTGCGGCGCTGACGCTTGCCGGCTGGGCACCGCTGGCTCTTTTGTGGCTGCGCTTCCAATGGATTTGCACTGCTTTTTGACGGCCGTGATTTTTGGGGGGGTGCGTCGGTCTCTTTATTTCCTAAAGCGCGATGGCATCGCGATAGGCGATTTCTGTACCTGGCGCTTCGGCAGTTTCCGGTCTGCCCGTAGCCGGTCGTCAAGGCGCCTGACTCGCCCTGTCAGGGCGTCCTACGCTGAAGTTCCGGAGGCGATTTTCCCTTTGGTGAGGGCGCCCGCTGCGGCGGACTCCTCCGGTGGTGATAGGCGGACTCGATTGTCAGTCCTTGCTGCTTATGTTTTCCTGGCGCTTGTGATTTGACGGTGGCGGTCGCGCTAGGTCTGAGCGCTCCGACTTGCTAATGTATCGGCCTTTCCATGTGACGCTCCCCAGTTTGGCGGGCGGTGCACTGCGAGGTGTCGCTTGATTAGGGTACTGGTGGTCGATGACCACGATCTGGTTAGAACAGGCATCAGCCGCATGCTCTCGGACATCGATGGGCTGCAGGTGGTGGGGCAGGCCGAGAGCGGCGAGGAAGCGCTGAAGAAGGCGCGCGAGCTCAAGCCCGACGTGGTGCTGATGGATGTGAAGATGCCCGGCATCGGCGGTCTCGAAGCGACCCGCAAGCTGCTGCGCAGCTACCCCGATCTGAAGGTGGTGGCGGTGACGGTGTGCGAAGAGGATCCGTTTCCGACCCGGCTGCTGCAGGCCGGTGCGGCGGGCTACCTCACCAAGGGCGCTGCGCTTGAAGAGATGGTCCAGGCGATTCGCCAGGTCTTCGCCGGGCAGCGCTACATCTGCCCGCAGATTGCCCAGCAGTTGGCGCTGAAGTCCTTCCAGCCGCAGACGAGTGGTTCGCCGTTCGACCTGTTGTCGGAGCGGGAAATCCAGATCGCGTTGATGATCGCCAACTGCCAGAAGGTCCAGACCATTTCCGACAAGCTGTGCCTGTCGCCGAAGACGGTGAACACCTACCGCTACCGGATCTTCGACAAGCTCTCCATCTCCAGCGATGTCGAGCTGGCTCTGCTGGCGGTTCGCCACGGCATGGTGGACGCCGTCAGCTGATGCAACCCACATTCGATGCAAGTGATTTTCTTGCCGCCTGCAGTGGGCGTCCGGGCGTTTACCGGATGTTCGACGAGGGCGGCAAGCTGCTTTATGTCGGCAAGGCCAAGAACCTCAAGAAGCGCCTCGCCAGCTACTTCCGCAAGACCGGTCTGGCGCCCAAGACGGCTGCCCTGGTGGCCCGCATCGCGCAGGTCGAGACCACCATCACCGCCAACGAGACGGAAGCGCTGCTGCTTGAGCAGACGCTCATCAAGGAATGGCGGCCGCCTTACAACATCCTGCTGCGGGACGATAAGTCCTATCCCTATGTGCACCTCTCCGATGGCGAGTTCCCGCGGCTGAGCATCCATCGCGGGGCGAAGAAGCAGAAGGGGCGCTACTTCGGGCCTTACCCCAGTGCGGGGGCCATCCGTGAAAGCCTGAACCTGCTGCAGAAGGCGTTTCTCGTGCGCCAGTGCGAGGACAGCTACTTCCGCAACCGCACCCGGCCATGCCTGCAATACCAGATCAAGCGCTGCAAAGGACCGTGTGTCGGCCTGGTGGAGGCGAACGAGTACGCCGAGGACGTGCGCCACTCCGTGATGTTCCTGGAAGGGCGGAGCAATGCCCTGGCAGCCGAGCTGACCAACAGCATGGAGCAGGCGGCGATGAACCTGGAGTTCGAGCGGGCTGCCGAGTTGCGCGACCAGGTGTCGATGCTGCGGCGCGTGCAGGACCAGCAGAGCATCGAGGGGGGCACTGGCGACGTCGATGTGGTTGCCGCCATCGTCAACCCGGGCGGCGCCTGTGTGCACCTCATCAGCGTCCGGGGTGGGCGCGTGCTGGGCAGCAAGAACTTCTTCCCCCAGGTGGCGATCGAGGAAGAGGTGGGCGACGTGCTGGTGGCCTTCATTGCGCAGTACTACCTGGGCAGCCATGAGCGCGATCTGCCGCAGGAGCTGATCGTCAATACCGTCCACGAGGATTTCCCGACGCTGATCGAAGCCATCGCCGAGTCGCGTGGGCGTGAACTCAGCATCAGCCACCGGGTGCGGACCAACCGCGCTCGCTGGCAGCAACTGGCGGTCACCAACGCCGAGCAGGCCCTTGCTGCGCGCTTGGCCAACCGCCAGCACATGGCGGACAAGTTCGAAGCGCTCGGCGAGGTGCTCGGCCTGGCCGAGCCGCCGCAGCGGCTGGAGTGCTACGACATCAGCCATTCCAGCGGTGAGGCGACCGTGGCGTCCTGCGTGGTGTTTGGCCCGGAAGGGGCGCTCAAGTCCGACTACCGCCGCTACAACATCGAGGGCGTGACCGCCGGCGACGACTATGCGGCGATGCACCAGGCGCTGACCCGACGCTTCAGCAAGTTGAAGGATGGAGAGGGCAAGCTGCCGGACGTGCTGCTGGTGGACGGCGGTAAAGGCCAGCTGGCCATGGCGCGGGAGGTGCTGCAGGAGCTGGCAGTGCCGGAACTCATCCTGCTCGGCGTGGCCAAGGGCGTGACCCGCAAGCCGGGCTTCGAGACGCTTTACCTCAATGGCCCGGAGAACGAGTTCACCCTGCCGGCCGACGCGCCTGCGCTGCACCTGATCCAGCAGATTCGCGACGAGGCACACCGCTTTGCCATCACCGGCCACCGTGCACGACGCGGCAAGGCCCGTCGGACCTCCAGCCTGGAAGAGGTGGCGGGAGTAGGGCCGAAGCGTCGGCGCGAGCTGCTCAAGCATTTCGGTGGGTTGCAGGAATTGAGTCGCGCCAGTATCGAGGAGATCGCCAAGGCACCTGGCATCAGCAAAAAGCTCGCCGAGTCGATTTATGCGGCCCTGCACAGCGAGTAGAATGCCCCCTCTTTTTCGGTCTTGCTGTGACGATGAATATTCCAAACCTGCTCACCGTTCTGCGTGTTCTGCTGATCCCCGTCTTCATCCTGCTGTTCTATCTTCCGTTTTCGGGGAGCCACATGGCCGCAAGCGCGGTGTTCGCCATCGCGGCGGTCACCGACTGGTTCGATGGCTACCTGGCGCGTCGCTGGGAGCAGAGCACCCCGTTCGGGGCCTTCCTCGACCCGGTGGCGGACAAGCTGATGGTGGCGGTGGCGCTGGTGCTGCTGGTCGAGGAGCACCATACGCTGTGGCTGACCTTGCCGGCGGCCATCATTATCGGTCGCGAGATCGTGGTCTCGGCACTGCGGGAATGGATGGCGGAGCTGGGCGCGCGTGCCCAGGTCGCAGTCTCCAATCTCGGCAAGTGGAAGACGGCGGCGCAGATGCTGGCGCTGGTCATCCTGCTGGCCAATCCGCCGGTGGTGAGCTTCTGGGTGGTGCTCGGCTTCCTGCTGTTGATCATCGCCGCCGCGCTGACGCTGTGGTCGATGCTGCATTACCTGTTGGCCGCCTGGCCGCACCTGAGCACCGAGCCGAAAGATAAATAAACTTTTTTGAATCAAGGGGTTGACGGCTGCTAATGATCCTATAGAATGGCGCCCGTCACCAAGACAAAGCGGGAATAGCTCAGTTGGTAGAGCACGACCTTGCCAAGGTCGGGGTCGCGAGTTCGAGTCTCGTTTCCCGCTCCAGATTGTCATGAAGACGCCGCCTCAAAGCGGCGTCTTCATTTAAGGCCGGATGGCAGAGTGGTCATGCAGCGGATTGCAAATCCGTGTACGCCGGTTCGATTCCGACTTCGGCCTCCATATGAGAAGCCCCGTAGATTCACGTCTACGGGGCTTTTTCATTTCCGGGCGCGCGTAATAGTTTCCGCAACTACAACGGATCATTTCCGCAACCAAGCGTCACTTGGTGGGCTTCACCACCTCACCAACGCGGCGATATACGCGCTTTGTCGTCTCCTCTTTCGAGTGGCCCAGCAGCTTGCTGGCCTCGCCGATGTCCTCAATTTCCGTTGCCGCCTTCGGCCGGATGTCTCGGAACTGGAATTCCCGGATCCGAGCTGCAAGCGCCCGGTCTCCCTTTTCCTCGGCGGCCTTGGCAGCCTTCGCCCGCGCCTCGTCCCAGCGATTCCGCAACATCGCGTAGCTCAAGCGCAGACCTGCAGGGTTGGTGATCAGCGTGCTGTTACGGATGCCGGCCTGCTCGCGCCTGGCCATCAGCCCCTCCAAGAAGCGCCCCAGCCCCGTCAACTCCTCGCCGTCCCGCAGCTTGATACGCAGTTTTTTCCCGGTTTTCCCCTGGGCCACCAGCATGTAGTCGTCGGTGATGTCGAATTTCGTTGGCTTGATGGAGTCGGCCGGGCGCTGGCCGGTCAAGTAGGCGAGGTCCATGGCGTCGCGCAGCTCCTGCACCGCGAGGGCGTAGACGGCGTCCCACACCTGGTCGGTGGCATAGTAGTCGCGGACCTTTTCCTTGTTCCGTCGCACCCTGGAGCAGGGGTTTTCACGATCCGTGAGCCCCCATTCCCGGGCAATCGTGAACACATGGGAGAGCAGGGCGATCTCGCGGTTGGCCCGTGTTTTGGCCGTCCTGCCGTCTCGGTACTGGGCGACAATCGCCGGCGTAATCGCGTCGATCGGCGCATTCTCGAAAGCGGCGCGTAGGCGCACCAGCTCTTTCAGGTTGTCGCTCTGGGTCCTGGGCGCCTTGGTAGGGATGATTTCCCGCTCGTACCGGTCGAACATGGCCCCCATGAGGTGCTTCGGCTTAGGCGCTGCCTGGCGCGACAGCCGCGCCCATTCGACCCTTGCCTCGTCCAGATCACTCCCCAGCGGGATCTCTTTCCGCCTGCCGTTCTCGTCCCTCCCGTTGTAGTAGTAGCCAACCCACACTTTCCCGCTTTTCAGCTTTCGGACCCTGCGCACCATCCGTGGTGGCAGGTCTCGGTTCGTCGGATCTTTCGGTCGCATTTCAATTCACGTTTGACATGTCAAGCACCCACGGATCTGCCGTGATGTTCTTCTGGTCCGGCTTCACGCCGGCCAGGCGCAGGCGCGCGTAGACGCGCCCCACAATGGGGCGGCCAGCGGCGTTCACTTCGAACCTCCACTGGTGGCGCTCCAGCCACTGGATCTGCCGGCTGGGCCAGGTTGCGCCGATCATGGCGCGCATTTCGTCCTCCGTGAGGAACTCGGATACCTCGGACATGAATGCCTCCATCCCGCCGGCATGGCCGGCGGGTTGCTATGGGATGGGGGTTACTTGGTGGGCTTCTTGCGGCGCGCCTGTGCGAGGCTCCGGGAGCACTCGGCAACACCCTTTGCCACGTCTTCGGGGAGGATTGCCGTCATGCAGTGAGGGCAGAGCGGCGCTGTGTCACGCTTGCGCCATGCTGCATCCATGGCCTTCGCGGCCCGGCTGACGATCCTGAACTTCTCGACCTCTTCCAGCTCCCGTCGGCGGCGATCAATCTCGGCTTTCGCCCGCTGGAATACGCCAACCACGGACAGGAACGCGTCGAAGCTTTCCACTTCCTGCTCGCAGTCCTGGCACCAGACGCGGCGCTCTTTGTCGTCGTAGACCAGCTGGCGATGCCGGCATGACGACAGCGGGCGCCTGGTCAGACCTCGGGCGACGCGAAGATCCTCGATCTGCACGACCGTCGGGCCGTAGAGGTATTCCTGGGGTTCAATCGGTGGTCCGGCCATCTCACACCCCCTCGCCCTTGGCCATATGCTCGGACTGGATGCGTTTGACCTCCTCGGTCGCGACTTCCCACCATTTGGCTCCATGGGCCAGGTATAGGGTCAGCATCCAGTGAATAACGACTGCCTGCTCGTCCTCGGCCTTCCTCCTGATCTCCGCACCGTCGAGCCGCAGAACCTGCGCGATATGGGCGCACCGGAAATTGGGACGGCCCAGTATCTGGAGCAGGTGCTCATCCATGTCTGGGATGGCGAAGACAGCCCTCTGCTGTTCGGATGCAGGCGGGGTGGGGGTGGCGGCGAGCATCGGAAGCCACCCGATAGGCGTGCCAACGCCGTCGATGAATCGATCCTGTTCCCAGCACCATCCCACGATCTGCCAGGCGTCTTCGCCCGTGTTGTCCCGGTAGTTGGTGCCGACAGTGGCGAACGGCCCAGCTCCATCGTCGATGGGGTGATCTTCGAACTCGACCAGCAGGCGCAGCAGCGTTCCGTCCTTGGGTGCGGTCTCCATCGGCTGCCACCCCTCCGGCACCCCAGCAGCAGGCGGCTCTTTTGCCGGGATAGCTGCATCGCAGTTCTCGCACATGCCAGAGCCCGCAATGAACCCAGCGCCGTAGCTGTCGTGCGGGTACTCGTCGCCGCACATGCAACGGACGTTGGTCAACTCGGCCGGCACAGCAGCAGGCGGGGCTATGTGCGGCTCGCCCATGCGGGTTTCGCCCTGGGCTTCCAGCACGAGCTGATCGATACGTTGATCCAGCACGCGCACCTTCTGTTCGGCCTCCAATGCGCGGTGCTTCCAGATAGCCAGGTCCTCACGCGCGCCGACGTAAGCATCGGCCATACCGTCAGCATGCGGGGCGGAGCGCGCGGCGCGGGCCTGCATCAGCTTCGGATAGAGGTGGCGCCAGGCCTCGAACGCAAACGACCGCTCGTAATCTCCACCGCCAGAGCGGCAGTACTGGCCGTGTTTTTCCCACCAGGTCATGAACTCGGGTTCGAATGCATCGTCGGCGTTTGGGTGTTGGTCCTTGTTCACGGTCATTGCTCCAGGGCGGCTTCGGCCGGCGCTTGGCAGGGCTCGGCGATGGTCTTGGCGGCGATTGTCCGGATGCCGCACTGGACGGCGCAGGCACGCTCCAGAGTTGCGCCGGCGGAGTCGATCCAACCAGGGAGCAGGGCGATGGTGTCGCAGCCCAGCAGCGCCTGGATGTCCACCTTCATGCAGATGTGGCGGGGCGTGCCGGGCGGGTTCAGCTCGGCGGGGTTCTCGACCTGGTAGCCCAGGGCGCGCAGGCGAGTGGCCTCGGCGTTGAAGGCCGGACGGTTCTCGTCGGGCAGGCCGGACATCGGGCCTGAGAGGTAGATGCGCTTCATTACGGCAACACCTCCTCAGCGATCTGCAGGGCATGTTCGATAGAGGTCGCCTTGATGCGGGTCCAACCATTCCCCCAGCCCCTGGTCAGCCCTCCCTGATCGACGAAGACTTCGCCGTGCTTCGCAAACACTTTCCTACCGGCATTGCGGTGAACGAAGTACGTCTCGTCGTCGATGGGATCCTCGGCTCGGTCATGCTCGATCGCTTTGTCGAGGGGTACAGAGCGCCAGTCCGGCCAGGTGCGAGCCTCGTTCCTCGTCTGCTTGGCGACCAAGGCGTCGATGATCTGCGCGGGCGTGGCACCGGAGCGCCAGGCGCCGTCCAGGGCCAGGATGACGACATCGATCCATTCGGACAGGTCGCCCGGGCTGGCCTCGATCTCCTTGAGTTCCTTGCGGATGTGGTCGACCACGCCTTTGGCGCGGCTGCCGGGGCCGAAAGTGCGCTCGCTGAATTCGCGCTGGCGCTGCAGGTGGGCGGCGAAGTCGAAGGTATCCAGGCGGCCACGGGCGCGGCCCATCTGGTAGGCCTTGTCCTGGAACTCGATAAGGCGATCGTTGGCAGCGTCGAAGAGGGCGTCCATGTAGGAGGAGTGCAGCTTCTCGATGGCGTCCTGATCTTCGGGGTGGTTATGCGTGGACACGGTTGTTCCCTCCGGCGCAGTGCGCAGAGTCAGGTGATGGGGGTAGGGGATCGGTGTTACTGGGCCGGCGCAGGAGCCGGCGGGCGACAGCGGAGGCAGGTGCAGGTGCCAACCCGCAGGCCGGTGGAGCGGCAGTAGATCGGGGCGTTCATTGGTGCTGGCCGCCTCGCCGTACGTCGCTGCGGAGAGATCCGCAGTAGTTGGCCTGGCGGAACTCGGTGCAGGTCACGATGGTATCGGTTCCATCCTGCCGGTAGACCGGCATGGTGCTGAAGGGCAGCGCGCTGCAGTCGTTGTGGCATTCCGTGCAGTTCTGGCAGCGCGCCCGGCGGGGGTAGTATGTGATTCCGGACTTAGTCACAGCTGCCGCCCTCGCTGTCGACGCCCTCGGTCAGCCCCTTCGCTTCCATGTGGGCCTGCGCTTCTGCAGCGGTGACCGGCTCGAACATGGGGTGGTGCCGGCCGTCGTCCGTCACGACCTCAAACTGGTGCGTCTGGAAGAGACCCCCGAGAGTCCAGTTGCAGCCCTTGCCCAGGCCCTTCATCGCCGAGGGGCTGCCGGCGCCGGTGAAGCGGCCTACGCAGGAGAAGGCCAGGTAGGGCTCGACAGCTGCGAGATTGTCGCCCGCACCGGCTGCAAGCAGATCGGCAGCGGACTGGACCGTGCTGCACATCGGGCAGCGGAATGCCGTGTGTTCGCGCGGAACACCCTGCGCCTTCATCAGGTCGCGGTACTCGTCCAGGGTTGCGGTTTTCATTCATCGTTCTCCGGAATAGGTCCGCCCCGGACGTTCTGCCCGGTGTGGCGGATTGGCATGGGATGGAAGTTGTCGCGGAGCGGGCGGCCCGCCGTGGCCGACATTGCTGCAGGAGGCGGGAGCTTTCAGGGCGTTGGGGCAAGGTTGTTCAGTAGCCCCCGGAGCACTGGGTGCAGCTCCAGGTAGTCGAGATCCGGATCGATGATCTCGTTGCACGGGTTGTGGATGACGTAGCACATGCCGCCGATGATTCGTCCGTGAAAATTCGGAGCCCGGCAAAGCAGCCGGGCTAAGTGGTTGTAGAGCACCTGCAGGTGCTCAGGATCATCAGCGTCGAAGTCGCTGTATCCCAGGAACTCGAAGAGGTTGTCAGGAGCGTCAATGGGGCAGGGGCCACCCCAGCGCCGGTCAATTACGTCGAGCAGCTGCAGCAGTTCGCCTGCGGCTTCAATGTCGCTCTCGCTTGCCTTGGCCATTTTCATGGCTGCACCTCGCTACCATCCTTCGCCTGCTGCGGCAGCAGGTCGAACAAGTCATAGTCGCATCGATAGGCCCAGCTCTCGGCCCAGTAGTTGCCCTCTTCGTCGAGGCCGTCCTCATCTACCTGGTCGGGGCGCAACTGAAGGGCAGTCTTCTCGCAGGTATGCGTTATCTCTCCGGCAAAGACGTTCTCCACCTCATCGTCCCAGCCATCATCGGCGCTGTAGCTGCCGATGATGGTACGGATTGCGGTGGCTCGGTCCTCGGGGCTCCGGAAGTAGATGAAGTCGTAGCCCGAGGGGTCGTAGATGAAGAAGCGGAATTCGGGGGTGGGGCAGGCCGAGGCCTGAACCCCGGCAATTTCGAGAATGTCAGGCGTGCGGCTCATTTCTCACTCCGAAAAGAGGTCAGGCCCTGGGCGCGTTGCCCGGGGCGTCGGCAGTTGGTGGCGGGGGAAGAAATCGCGGCGAGCCCTCAGCCAGGCCTTGTAGGGCCAGCCTGAGCGCTTCTGCCACGGGTAGCTGTCGTCGATGGCCCTGGCCCTGGCGATGGCATCCAAGCCTTCGGCCAGGGCCTGCTGGTGCACCTGGTGCATGTGCTGCCAGGCTCTCTCGTACCAGCTCACAGCGTCGAGTCCTGCGAGGCGACGCTCAGACCGACGGCCACCGGCCGCACCCAGATCGGCATGCTGCTGAGCATGAACGTCTCGCCCAGCTCGGCCAGCAGCAGGGTGGTCCCCATGACGTGGGCGATCGCCTCGGCCGCCGCCGGCGGAACGGCGTTGCCGATGCGCTCGCGCCAGTCGCTGTCGCTGAGCCCGTCCAGGACCAGTTGCTCCTCGGGGTCCACCAGGCTCTGCAGGGCGGCCAGCTCCAGGGTGGTGAAGGGGCGGTGCCAGGTGCCGTCGAGCGACTGGATGATGCAGGTCAGGCGCTCGTCCGCCGCCGGCATGCGCGGATCAGCAACGCTCCAGCGGCCATTGTCGTAGCGCGCGCTGGCGGAGACGGCGCCGGCCGACTGGTCGAAGCCCACCACGCCGTAATGGCCTCCCCCGACCCAGGCGTCGCCCTCCTTGCGATGCAGTGCACGCGGGTCAGCGATCGACAGCGCACCGCTGGCCACCTGCTGGGAGCCGGTGACGGTACCGGCGGTGCCAGTCCACGGCACCACGTTCAGCTTCCGGCTCGACGCGCCGGGGTGCCAGTTGTGGTACCGGGGATCGGCCACCGCCTGGCCGCCCGAGCTGGGGCCGTGTCCGCTGGTGACCGTGCCCGCGTGCTGGTCCATGCTGACGACGCGGAACACGTTGTTGTGGCGCACCCCGGTAGGGCGCGGATCTGCGACAGCAAAGGCGCCTTGCCCAGTGGTGCTGGCAGCGATGACGGTGCCGGCGTGGTCGTTCCACTCGGTGACCGGGTACTTCCCGAAGCTCTGGCCGCGCGGGTCGGCCACCGCGAACTTCCCTTGCCCAGGCGACTTCTGCCCGGTGATGGTGCCGGAGGTCTCGCGCCAGTTCAGAACGCCGTACTGCTGGCCGTAGTTCCAGCGGGCCGACGCCTCGTAGCGCGGATCTGCAACGGAAAACGCCCCATTGGTAGGGCTGCTGCGGCCGGCAATGGTGCCCATGCTGTCATCCCAGCCATGCACGCCCATGTAGCCGCTGCGGTACTCCGGCACAATCACCAGGTCGCGCAGGTAGCCATCCTCGATCGCCAGCTCGTTGAGGCTGCGCCAGTCGCTGCCGGCGCGCACCAGAGCAAGGCGCACCCAGGTCTTCCACTGGAGCGACGGAACGCGATGCATCGGCCCGGCCGCGGCGATGTCACCCGCCAGAGGCATGCGGCCGAGGATGTCGCCCACGGCGCGCAGGCTCTTCTTCTGCGGCTCGTAGAGGAAGGGCGGGACCTTCTCGACGTGGCGTGCCACCAGCAGGAACCTTTTCCGGGACTGTGCCAGGCCGCCCAACTCGCCGCAGTCGTGGGTGGTCTCGGCCACGGCGTAGCCGAACCCGCCCAGCAGGCTGTTGATCTGGTCCAGCAGGTGTCGGCCACGGGTGGCCAGGCGCGGGACGTTCTCGAACACGATCAGCGGCACCGGATCATCCGCCCAGGCCTCGCCCATCAGCCAGACGCATCGCAGCGTCAGCTCGTTCAACGCCTGGTAGCGAGGTGTCAGGCTCATCTTCTCCGACAGCAGCCCGCTGGCGCCCTTGCAGGGGCTGGAGATGAAGACCGCGTCAGGGCGGCGGCCACGCGCGGCCCGGCGGATGTCGTCAGGCGTCGCTTCGCGCCAGCCGGGCGGCGGCTCATTCCCGTGGAACCGCACATACTGGTCGCGGGTGAAGAGGTCCATCAGCGTCCCGGGCACGCCGGCCAGCCGCTCGAAGTCGCGCAGTCCAGCGAGGTCGACGTCGATTCCGCCCAGGCATTCCCAGTTCGCCTGCAGGTTGCCCACGACAGGCTTGGCGCGGTTGAACCCTTTGGCGCCGCCGCCCAGGCCGCAGCAGAAGTGGAAGTGGTAGAGGGTGCGCTTGATCATGCAGCGGATTCCTTCTGCTCAGCGTCGAGGAAAGAGAAGAGGTCAGGCATGGCCATTTCCCGAGAGATCGCGGCGCAGTAGGCCGCCATGTCCAGGAAGTAGGCCGGGGACAGCTCGCAGGCGCGGCCATAGCGGCCGAGCTTTACGGCGCGGTAGGGGGTGGTGCCGATGCCGCCGAAGGGGTCGTAGACCACTTCGCCGCGCATCGTGTACTGCTCGATCGCGCGGTCGACGATGTCGAACTGGAGCGGGCAGATGTGCTGCTCGCGGCCCTTGGCGGCCTGAGTGCTGTTCAGCGTCAGCATTCGAGTGATGTCGGTCCAGACATCGGGATGCCAGCTCTGCGGTTGCAGGAGCATGAAGCTGCTGGGCAGCCAGCCGGAGTCGGCCACGTGCTCGGCGATGGTCACGTCGTGGCGGAAGTCGTAGACCTCCTGCAGGCTGTGGGCCTTGAAGCGCTGGAAGATCGCGGCCTGGTCCAGGCCGTCGAGATCCTGCGGCATCAGCGGGCGGTTGCCGCTGGAGCGGGTGAACCCGTGGGCGTCGAACTGCCAGCGCGGGCGCGTATACGCCTCCTTGCTCTTCACCACGGGCACGTCGGCGTAGCCGTTGCTGCGGTCGGTCGGGGGCTTGCGGAAGATCAGCAGGTACTCCGGCATGCCCGCGCCCTGGCGGCTGCCGTCCTTGCACTGCTCGGTCCAGCCCAGGCGATAGGTCTGCGCGTTCTCGCGCACCACGTCGGTGACGATGGTCTTGCGTGCCAGGAAGCCGAAGCCGTGCTTGCGGAAGGCGGCCACGCACTCATCGCTGAAGGGCTGCACCACCTGGAAGCCCATGCCCGAGATCCCGCTGGGGGTGATCCTGTCCTTCACGTGGATCGCGGCGACGCGCCCGGGTTGAAGTACTCGGTACAGCTCGGGGATCAGGTAGTCCATCTGGGACCAGAAGTGCTCGCTGTCGTCGGTGTGGCCGAAGTCGTTGTAGCTGGGCGAGTACTCGTACTGGTTGCCGAAGGGGATGCTGGTCAGGACCAGGTGCACGCTGTCGCTCTGCATGCGCTGGGTCTCCAGCACACAGTCGTTGTTCACCACGGTGTAGTGCTCGCCCTTCGCCTCGACGCGCTCGACGCCGAGAGAGCGGGCCAACTGCTGGGCCATGGCGGCATGCGCCAGGCCGAAGTCGCGGATGATCTTGGTCATACGTTCTGCCTGCAGGTTGTGCTGCTGCCACTTGCGTTCGAGCTGGCGGCGGATGTCGCGCTCGGCCTCGGTGTAGATGAGGTCGATGCGCACGCGGTGCTGCTGGCCGAACCGCTGGATACGGTGCACGGCCTGGATGAAGTCGCGGAACTTGAAGCCGATGCCGAGGAAGACGGCCTGGTGGCAGTGCCGCTGGAAGTTGCAGCCGGCGCCGGCGATGACGGGCTTGGCGGCCAGCTCGGGGAATTTTCCGTCGCTGAAGTCGACGATCAGCTGCTCGCGCTCGTCCAGGACCTGGGAGCCGTAGACGCTGACGACGCCCGGGATCGCGGCCTCGATGGCGTGGCGCTCTGCTTCAAGGTCGTGCCAGATGATCCGGTGGGCGGCCGGCGCCTCGGCGCGGATCTGCTGCAGGCGCTCGATTCGATCCGGCAGGCTGTCGCGCTTCACCTTGGATGCGTCCTGTACGCCGATCGCCGCGTTGCGGAACAGGCGCCCCTGGCCATCCTTCTCGGTACCGGCCTGGCTGTGATCACTGGGCAGCTCGTGCCAGTGCAGGTCCAGCTCCGGCAACTGGTACCCGTCATCGCTGAAACCGAGATCGCTGGGCTTCTGGATGAACAGCGCCCAGCTGGCGACCCACAGCCAGAACTCCTCCTCCTTGTGCGGGTGGATGGTGAGCTGGTCGGCCTTCTCGCTGTTGCGCTTGAAGAAGCGAGTCTTGGCGGCGCCGACGTCCATCACGCCCAGGTAGGCGGCATAGGCAAGTAGCTCGATGTAGTCGTTGGGTGACGGCGTGGCGGTGGCCACGAACCGGTACCGGACGCCCTCGGTGCGAACGCCTGCCTGGCGATCGTCGCCAGCGAACAGGCGCATGAACTCGCGGAACGTCTTGCTGCCGCCGAAGCCGCGCAGGCAATCCGCTTCGTCAAGGCTGGTGGCCACGAAGTGGCGGGGGTCCAGCTTGCCGTCGCGCACGGTCTCGTAGTTGGTCAGGTAGACGCCGGTGGCGTCGGCTTCCTCGATGCTGCGGATAAAGCGCGGCGGCTCTGCCCATCCCAGGCGCTCGACAGCGTCGCGGCGGAATTCCTGGCGCACGCCGAGAGGGATGGTGATCAGGCCGCGGCCTCCAGCGTGCTCGGCCGCCAGGCGAACCGCTTCGAGCTGGATCACCGTCTTGTGCAGGCCGAAGGACGCGAACAGCGCGCGCCGCCCGCCAGCCAGGAGCCAGGGCACGATCGCCTGGCAGTGCGGCTTCATGCGAGGGTTGACCAGGGCCTGGTCGACCTCGAAGCCAAGCGAAGGGGCTACGCATACCTTGCGCTTCAGGAAGTCGTTGTAGTTCATGGGGGTCCCCAGTCTCATGGGCGTGCACGCACGCCAGAGCCGCCGACGCGGCGCGATAAAGGAAGGGAGGAGGCCGCCGCATGGGCGGCCAGGGTCATGCGGGAGCGTTCACGCCTTGGCGCGGAGCCCGTTGCGGGCCACGAACTGCTCGAAGGTCACCGGCCCCATGCGCAGGCGCCGGCGGATCTGCTCAGGTGCGAGGCGAGCGTTGAACAGGGCCTGTGCGCGCTCGGCCTGCTGGCGCTCGTGCTGTTCGGCGGCACGCCGAGGGTGCTTGATCGGGTCCACGCTCAGCGGGGCAGGTTGGCAATGGCGGCTATGCATGGGCCAGCACCTCACGGAAGCCGTCGGTTCTTATGGGGCTGATCACCTTCAGGCGTTCCATGTCCTCGATGAGGCGTGCCGCTCGGTTGTAGCCGATGGCGAGCTTGCGTTGCACGGCCGAGATCGAGGCGCGACGGGTCTCGCGGACGAAGTCGATCGCCTCATTCAGCAGCGGGTCGTCACCTACGCCTGCGTAGGAGTCCAATTCGGCGCTGTGCTGCTCTGACTGTGCGTCAGGTGCCGCCTTGCGCAGCTGAGTTTTCAACTGGGTCGGCAGGTTGCGGATCACCAGCACGTCGCGGCCCTGGTCGAACTCCACCGACGAGCCCAGCAAGCGCGCCTCGAAGCTGATCGAGAGCCCTTCGGCGCGGCCGGTGAAGCGCTTGAACTGGTTCAGGGTGCGCTTGTCCGGCGGGATCTCGGGCGACAGGCCGTAGTCCCGGTTACGGATGAACTCGAAGAAGGCCCGGGGCTGGTCCTCGTCGATCAGGCCAGACAGCTCCTCCAAGGTGATCGCGCTCCCCAGCTTGGCCTGGGTGGTGGCGTAGTCCACCAGGGTCTTGGTCTTCTCGCGGGCCTGTTCTTCGGCCAGGTCTCCCTGCTCGACGAAGTCGCTGAAGGCCTTGAGCAGGGTGCGGGTCTCGCCCGGGGCGTCGACGCCTTCCTGGCAGCCGATGAAGTCGCGGAAGTAGTCGGTGGCCTTGCGTCCGGTCTTCGCCTTGATGAAGGAGATGTACTGGCGGGACTTCGGGTTGTTGCGCCACTCCGACAGGTTGATCCGCGCTGCCATGTGGAGCTGGCTCAGGTCCAGGTAGCGCACGGGTACCGCCTGCAGCGATGCGTCGATGGCCACGGCCTCGGTGTAGCGGAGCACCGCCACCTGCAGGTAGTCGGTCATGCCCTGCTGGTAGTGGGCGATGAAGAGGTGGCCGCCGGTGGCCAGGTTCGCCTCTTCCAGCAGGCGCTGGAGGTGCTCGGCCGCGTCGCGGCTGAATTCGGTGAAGTCACGGCCACCGACCAGGTACTCCTTCAGCCATCTGCTCAGCGGGTAGGCGCCGGACTCCTCGTGGAACAGACCCCAGGCCTTGCCGGGCTTGGCGTTGTAGGCCTCGTTCAGGTCGGTGAGCAGGTTGCTGGCGGCTTCAGTCGGGCCCAGCGGGGTTTCGGCCAGATGCAGCACGGAGGGGCTACCGTCGGGCTTCTTGTCGATGTGGTGGATGATGCCGTTGATGATGGGCATGGTCTGCTCCTGGCTCAGATGCCGGTGGGCACTTCCTCACCGCCCAGGGCGTCGAGGAGGGCGGGGATGAATTCGCGGAGGGTCAGCATCATCAGCGTGAAGCTGGCTATCTGCTGGGACAGGGCGTCGGCGTCCTTGCCCGCGTCGTCGAGTGCCTTCTCCTGCAGGAGGTCGTCGAAGCGGAGCTTGCGAATGACCAGGCCCTCATCGAGGACGAAGGAGAGCTTGTCCTTCCAGGCGAGGGACAGGCGGGTGACGGCCTTGCCGGAGGAGATGTGCAGCTGGATCTCGTCGCTGGTCAGGTCCTGGTGCTTGACGTTGATGCTGCCGACCTCGTCGGTGTCGCGCAGCAGCGCATCGTCGCTGAGCCAGAAGTCGGTCCCGGCCTTCTGGTTGCGCACCCAGTCGGTGAGGGTGGCGGTGGCCGCCACCTTCACGGACACCGGGCGGACGGGAAGGGAGCCGAGTGCCTCGCGCAGCGTCGAGAGCAGGTCCTCGGCCCGCTTCGGGCTGGTGTGGTCCACCAGGACCAGGCCCTCGGCCGGCGCGATCGCCGCGTAGGTGGCCGACTTGCGCGTGAAGGCACGGGGCAGCAGGGTCTGGACGATCTCGTCCTTCAGCAGGTCGCGTTCCTTTTTGTAGACCTTGCGCTGCTGGCTTTCCTCGATCGCGTCGACCTTCTTGCGCAGCTCCTCGTTGATTACGGAGGTGGGCAGGATGCGCTCTTCTCGCCGGACGCAGATCAGCAGGAAGCCGGCACTGGCTTGGACCAGGGCGTCGGTGCCCTTTCCCAGGGGCGGCGCGAAGCCGAAGGTCGTCCACTCCTGGCTTTCACAGGCGCGCGCCGGCTTGCTGGCAAGGGCTGCCTCCAGAGCCTGGGGGTCGAAGGGGACGTCTTGGGTGAGGCGGTAGATCAGCAGGTTGCGAAACCACATTGGATGGGTCTCCCGGGGTCGTCAGAAGGGGATGTCGTCGTCGAAGCTGTCGTAGTCCGGCGCCGGTTGCTGCGGGTGGTGGGTCGTTGGCCGGGTCTGTTCACGCGGCGGGCGCCGCGTCTCGCTGCCCTCCGGCCGGCTGCCGAGCAGCTGCATCTGGCCGGTGATGTCCACGACGACTTCGGTGGTGTAGCGGTCCTGGCCGTCCTGACCCTGCCATTTGCGGGTGCGCAGGCTGCCTTCGACGTAGACCTGGGAGCCCTTGCGCAGGTATTCGCCAGCGATCTCGGCGAGGCGGCCGAAGAACACCACGCGGTGCCACTCGGTGCGCTCCTTCTGCTGGCCGGTCTGCTTGTCCTTCCACACGTCGCCGGTGGCGAGGTTGAGGGTGGTGACAGCGTTGCCGTTCGGCATGTAGCGAACTTCCGGGTCGCCGCCGACGTTGCCGACGAGGATCACCTTGTTGACACCGCGTGCCATGGCCTACGCCTCCACCGGTTGGGCTGGAGCCTCTGCCTGCGGGGCATCCAGCGTCACGCCCTGCAGGGCGAAGTAGACGCGGGCGCAAGCGGCGGCATCCGCCATGGCGCGGTGGGCGCCGGTCATCTCCTCCTGGAAGAAATGCGTGTAGGCCTCACCCAGGCTCGGGCTCTTGAAGTGGAAGCGCTTGGCGGCGCGCATGGCCGGGGTGGGCGGGATGCGCACGATGTCGGTGCTGTTGCGCATGGTGCAGTAGCTGGGGCCATTGGCGAACGAGTCGGCCGCTTCGTCACCCTGGTAGCGCTTCAGCGCGATCCGGAGGATGCGGTCGTCGAAGCTGAGGTTGTGCGCGACCCGCATCTGCGCGCGGAGATGGAAGGTCAGGAACTGTTCGAGGGCATCCGCTTCGGGAATGCCTTCATCCATGGCGCGTTCGGTGGTGATGCCGTGCACGTTCGCTGCTGCATCGGGGATCACCCAGCCATCGGGTCTGATGAGGGCCTCAAAGGAGTCGACCAGGCCGCCCTCCGGGGTGTAGAGGCGTGCAGCGATGTCCACCAGGTGCGGCTGGTGCGGCGCCTCGCTGGGCGATTTCCAGTCGGGGAAGCCGGTGGTTTCGGTGTCGAAGGTGTAGAGCAGCTGAAGTGCGGTCATGGTTTCTCTCGGCATGGGGAGGCCGTCAGCGGCACCGTGTGGCGCCGCTTAGGGCCATGGTTTGGAGGGAGGAGGGTGGGTCAGGCGGCTTTCGCCGGGATCTTCTCGACGGTGACGCCGGCCAGTTGGAGGCTGGGGCCTTTGTCGTTGGCCAGGCTATCGAGTGCGGCCTGGTCGATGATCAGCAGATCTTCGGTGCCGTAGCCGGCAGCGATCGCGGCGATCAGCGCGGACTTATCGGTGACGCGGGCGCGCCAGCTGGATGCGGTGGTGAAGCCCTTGCAGGGAGGGGACTCCTGCAGCAGCTCGATCTTCTCGACGTCCTCGGCCGGCGCCGTGGCCTCGCGTGCGGCCGCCAGCTCTCGACGTTGCTGCTCCAGTTCCTGGCGCTGGCGCTCAAGCTCGGCGCGTTGCTCGTCCATCTTGCGCTGGAGCTCTGCTTGTTGTGCCTCCAGCTCCTCACGCTGCTTTTCCGAGGCCTCGAAAGCGAGGCGGTCGGTCAGCATTTGGGTCAGTTCATCCAGGGCAGCCTGCTGCGCAGCGGTTGCCTCCTTGGTCAGGTCAAAGAAGTCGTGCGAAGTGTCGATCTCTCCGCAGCGGTCGATCATGTCGCTGATCTCGGCGCTGGACTTGCCACGGACCAGGCCAGGCATTGACTTGATGGCGTCCACTTTCACCTGCAGGCGGGCGACACGTTCCTGGCGCTCGCGCTCTACGCGATCGTCTACTGCCTTCTTGGCTGCCTTCATCGGGTCTTCCAGCTGCACAAGCTCGGCAGTGATGCGCTTCGCCTCGGCGTCGATGATCTGGCCGGCCTGGAGGTAGGGCGCCTTCTCGCGCTTACGAGCCTCCTCCAGCTTGGTGCGCAAGCCCGTCAGCTCCTTGATGCCGGTGCGAATGAATTCGTAGCCCTCGGTGGTGTTGGCATCGGGAAGGACGAAGTACTTTTCACGCAGGGCCGCCAAAGCGGCGGCAGTGGTGCTGTATTCAGCGACTTCGACAGTGCCTGTCGCCAGGTCAACGTTGTTGAGGATGGTCATGACGGTTCTCCCAATCAGGCCGGAGTAGTGGGGGCGAGGTTGAGCCGGTGCTCTTCGGCAACCTCGTTGATGCGTGCTTCGATGTCAGCGGGGTCGAACTTGACGACCAATGCCTTGGCGCGTGCCTTTTCGGCAATCTGCTTGCGCATGAGGTCAAGGGCCCTGGGATTCGGGGCTCTCTTCAGCGCTTCGAGCTGGGAGCGGAGCCAGGTTTTGAACTCCTCCTTGACCTCGTCCATTGCCGACTCGGGATCGCCTGCGTCTTCCAGGCGCTTCTTCAGTTCCAGACCTTCCAGGTAGGTCTGGTCGTCGAACATGCCCAGATGCACGTCTGCGCTGAATCCGGCGAGAGACAGGCACTTCTTCATGGCGTCGGTGACGCTCTTTTTGGGCGCGTCGAAGTCGGTGTAGGGGCCGTACTGGCTTTTGCGCACGAAAGGTGTGTGCCCGTACTGGGTGATGTAGTTCTTCTTGCCGCCCCGGAGGTACCAGAACTTCAGCAGGATCGTGTGCATCAGTTCGTGGCCGATAACAGCTCCTTCCTTGTTGAGGATCGGCGCACCCTGGTCCATGCGGTCAACCAGGATGTCGAAGCCCCAGCCCTTACCGACCGGCCCGAATACCTCTGTAGCGCGCATTGCGATGTAGGTGCCGTTAATGCTGGTGACCGTGCGACCGTCCAGATTCGCGGTCTTGGTGTACTTTGTGTCGGTCGTCTGGACCGACTCCCAGAGCGCCATGTTGGGGTTCTGCTTGCTCTGTGCCATGGGATGCTCCTATCGGCTCGATTGCGCCGCCGGCGCACTGGTGGGGGCGATGCGGTCTGCCAGGCCGTTGAGGAACAGCCAGCCGACGATTGCGAGGATGGCGACGAAGGCGCCACGCCAGATGGCGAAGCGCCGCTCGCGTTGAGGGCTGTTCATTTGAGGTTCCTTCTGCAGATGTCGCCGGCCTTCTTGCAGGTCTCGATGTCAAACCAGCCGAAGTGGCACTCGTTGGGGTCGATCCCCATCTTCCGGGCAAGCCAGAGGTAGGCCCTGGACCGCGTGAACCCCATCTGCTCCTTGATCCGGTGGAAGAGTTGCTTGTTGGTGACCCTTGCCTCGCGCAGGTCGCGGTTGGCCAGCGTGCCAAGGGGGATATCGGTTTCTGGGTGCAGGCCCACCATCGCGCCGCAGGGAGCGCAGTGGTAGGCGTAAGGCCAGTCGCCAAACGGGCGGCCGTAGATTGCTTCGTTGGCAACCAGCTCGACGGGGCCGTCGCAGTACGGGCACTGCGTCGGGGCTGGCAGCGGGTTGCGAACCCGGCGCAATGCTCGGCGGCTGATGTAGGGGAGGGGAGGCTTGGGGACCAGCTTTCCTCGGGTTCGAGCCCTCGGGTCATTTGCCATTGCCCACCTCCTTCAGCTGCAGCCCGATTGCTGCTAAGTCGGCTTGCGTGCGGATGCCCATCATGGCCAGGGCTTCGATGGCGGCGCGCAGGGAGAGGAAGCGGATGTTTTTCATGCCGCGTCCTCCACGTCGTTGACCGGGCGGACCTTGTTGCGGATCGGCTCGCCCTTCCAGCCCTCCTGGCGGGCCCAGGTCGTGACCTCTGCCACCGCGACGCTCTGGCTGGGCGCCTCCAGGGTGGCGCTGTAGACGGGCTGGCGAGAGGCCTTCGAGTAGATCAGGTCGACTTGGTATTTCATGCCGCTTCTCCATGGGTCAGTTGCTGGGCCTGTTCGGCGATGAACCGGGCACGGTGCTTTTCGATGTGGTCCACGATCCCGGCCAGGGCCGAGTGCAGGGCCGGTGCTTCGGGCTTGATGCGGGCCATCAGGCGGATCCAGGCGGCGTCGCCGGTCTCGATCACGGCGCGCAGCAGCGACAGGGTCTGTTCGCTCGGCAGCGAGTCGTCGCAGTGGGCCGCGAAGGCGTCCACCGCGTCGGGCTCGCGGTGCTCCAGTTGGTCGAAAACGTGCTGTTCGGCTGCTGCCTGTGCGGTGCTGATTCGCATGTCGCTCTCCTGTGCTCGCCTGCAGTGGGCAGCACTCGACCGACCCGCTGTCTGCCGTTGGGCGCGGGGGCGAGTGCTCTCGACTGGGGGCGGATGTGAAAAGCCCCGCTGGTGCGGGGCTCTGGTTGGCGGGCGCCGGCCGATCAGCTGGCCAGCTTCACCTCGTCGCGGATGCGGTCCGCGATCTCCTTGCGGTGGACGGCCACGCTGGGCGGTGCGGTGATGCCAATGCGCACCTGGTTGCCCTTGATGCCGGTCACGGTGATCTTGATGTCGTTACCGATTTCGATGGTTTCGCCTACGCGACGGGTGAGAAGCAGCATGTCGATTTCCTTTCGTTGTGGTGGGAGGTGCCCTGCTACCGGCAGGGCTGCGGGTTACTCGGTGCCGTGGTGTGGCTGCATGGGTTGGGTGATCTGGCCGGTGCTGTAACTCCGGCATACCAGTTTCACGGGAGGCACCTCAGTCAATCCGCTGGCCAGACTTAGCAGGGGAGTTCCGCCCCTACATCTCCCTCCGCGCTGACGCATCAGCCTGCGCATTCAGATCACCCACCAATGCAGCCCGGGGCCGAAACCCCGGGTTTGCGTTGTTCGTCTCTCCGCGTTCGCCTACTGGGCTTCTACAACCCGCGGTCTTGCTTCTGGCTGTCAGGGGAACCGTGGCGCCGGCATGCCGAGCGCTGCAGTCGTGTTGCGGCTGGGGTTACGAGGCCACCACCAGCTGGGCACGAACCATCAACGCAAGCGCTTTCGCGCCTGTCCGCTATGCCTGGAGACTCTTCCCTTTCAACGGGTCCAGGCCGGGAGCGTTAGCGAAGCAACCCTCGGCGCGTCGCCTCCAGAAGGGCGTCGCAGCTTCGAGCAGGCCGGTATCCAGAGCCGGCATGGGGGTTCAGGTTGTTAAAGAGCGTTCGGTTCTCACCGAATCTGCGCATAGCGCAGAATGTGGTTTGCATTATGCGCAGAATGTAATCTGCGTCAAGCGCAGAATTTGAGGCAATAAAAAACCCGCCGATTGGCGGGCTCGTCTGAGAGGGGGGGTCAGTAAGGTGTGGGTGCTGCCCAGGTGAGGTGTACAGCTCCATCGTCACGGCGCGTCATCTTTACGCTTTCCTCCTGGCTCAACTCATCGAGGAGCTGTTCCCAGGCAGATTGATCGTCTTCGGGATTACGCTGGATCAAAGCTCGTCGCTCGGCCTGTGACAGCGGACTTAGGATCTGCTGCTGAACTCGCTTTGCGAGGATTTCATAGGGGGTAGGCGTGCGACTATTGCTTGCTTTGCGTGCCATAACGGCTCTCCTTTGCTGTATGGATATACAGTATATCGGTAGGCCTTTATCGATCAAGAGGGCAAAAAAAAGCCCAGCTCTAGGCTGGGCTTCTTGGATATTGGCAGGGGTGCGCCCTAAAGGACTCCCTTTGGCGCTTTCATGTCGATGACCCGACCGATGATGTCCCACTGATCATCCATCTCAACCTGTTTGAACTCTTTGTTGAGTGGGACCAGATACTCGCGGCCGCTGTCATATATGTACTGCTTGAAGGTGGTTTCCCCGTCGCGGTGCTTCGCGATGTAGAACTTCCCGCTGACCAGGTCAAAGCCTTCTGGCTGCACCAGGATGGGGGTTCCCTCGGGGAACGACGGGGGAGAGGGGCTGGTCATGGAGGGTCCTCTCACAATCAGCCAGTACCCGTGCGGGCCCGCGCTTTCCGTGGAGGCGAGCCATTCTTCCGCCACGCCAGGCGAGTAAGCATCGAGAGACAATGCACGTTCTCCAGCGACTACCCAACTGATAACAGGGTACTCCTTCGGGGCGCGCGAAGGCTGCAGCGTGGGTTGAATGTTCGCGGAGGGTTCGGCCGACGCAGCATCAGCCAGGGTAATGCCGAGTTCTGCCAGAAGCTTCTGGAGCAGCTCTTGGCTGGCGCCTTGCTGTCCTCTCTCGAAGCGCGAGAGGTTGCCGGTGTCGGAGCCTACGCGAGAGGCCAGTTCTTCGAGCGTCCAGCGTTTGGCTTTCCGCGCAGTTCGAATGATTTTTCCAATGTCCATGGCCCGATTTTCCACCGACGTCTGCGTGGCGCGCAAAGCGCCAGGCGCAGATTCTCTTGCAAATAAATCTGCGCTATGCGCAGAATTGCTTGGCACACACACAGGGTATTGCCATGCAACCGACCATGACCCCTCTCAAAAAGGCCCGCCTTGCTCGCCAGTGGCGACTCGCTGACGTTGCTCAGCGCCTGCGGGACCTGGGTGAGCACATCGACACCGGAAACCTCTCGCGGATTGAGCGCTGTGAACAACGCGCTTCGCCTTCCATGGCCGAAAAGCTGGTCCGTGTCTTCGACGGTGTGCTGACCGAAATCCATGTCCTTTACCCCGAGCGATTCGTTGAACAGGCGAAGCCCGGGCAGCAAGACGAAGCTGCGTAGGAGCCAGACCATGTATCCAAACCGGAAACACCTCAACGACGTGGAGATCAAGATCCGCGTCGACGAAGAGACCGCTGAGCGAATCGAAGGCTGGGCCCGGTTCCGTAAGGCCCAGCGTGCCGCGTTCTGCCGCGAGTTGCTCAAGACCCAGTTGGATCTCTTGGAGCAGCTCGAAGGCGAGCTTACCGACGAGCAGAAGCGGGGCTGAAGGCCCGAAGGAGGCCCTGTGCCTGATCTCGATCTGCTGCTGGACCAGATGACGCTCGCTCGCCTGGAGCGCGAGGCGCTGCGCCGGGGCATGACTGCCGAGGCGCTGGCCGGCCAGCTTCTGGACGCCGAAGTTGCCACGCGATCGCGGCCCCGTGCGGGCGGTGTCGGGGCGACCCCCTTCTACCGCCGCAAGAGCCAGGACTAGTCCGGGAGCCGCAGCCGTGGCCACCCAATCCAGGGAGCAAACCGACATGCAGACACATGCTGGCCCATCGGGGCCGGGCAGTTCTTTGCACGTCCTCGATATCGAGCTGTGGGGGCTCGCTGACATGCAATTCACAATCACGATCAACCAGGTCAAGGCGCTGGAGTGGGGACTCAACGCCCAGCAGGCCTTGATGTTCGCCTTCGTCTACGAGTGCCCGAGCTGGGCGACACCGGTAGAGCAGGGCGGCGAGACCTTCTACTCGCTGAGCAAGGCGAAGGTCCTCGAGGAGTTGCCGCTGCTCACCGATAAACCGGACACCGCCTACCGGCTGCTGAAGCAGTTGCAGGCGGCCGGCGTCATCGTGCTGTCCAGTACGTCGAGCATCACGCTGTTCCGCCTGACCCCGAAGGGCCAGGAGTGGAACCGCAAGCTAGATGGCTCGGAGAAGTACACACCCCCCGGAAAAAAATCCGACCTCGGAAAATCTTCCGAGCCCGGAAAATCTTCCGACCTCGGAAAAAAATCCGAGCAGAAGGAGGTGGCAGGGTCGGAAAAAAATCCGAGCGAGGTCGGAAAAAAATCCGGGGAAGGTCGGAAAAAAATCCGCAGAGGGTCGGAAAAATCTCCGACAAATCAGGTAACCAGTAATCAGGGTACCAAGGATCAGGGTACCAATCAGGGTTTTGCCGGAGGGCCTATTCAGGCCCCGGCGCAGGAATTCATTCCCGCTGGGGAGCAGCCGGCGCCGCGCTGCGAGATCCCCGCTGACATGCCCGGGCCGAAGGACACCACCTGCAAGACGTTCAGGACCTGGGCCAACTACGCCATCGCCTACCGCAACCGCCACAAGACCTGGCCGGTGTGGAACGCCACTGTCGGCGGAATGCTCGGGAAGCTGGTGGATCGCCTCGGCCAGGCGGACGCACCCAAGGTCGCCGCGTTCTTCGTCCTGCGGGTGAACGACGCCAGTGTCCTCCGTGGGTGCCACTCGCTGAAGGCCCTCCTGGCCAACGCCGAGGGCTACCACACCCAGTGGAAGACCGAGAACCCCATCACCCACACCCAGGCTCGCCAGGCTGAGCGCAGCGACTCGAACCTGTCCGCCGCTGAGCAGGCCCTGGAAATCCTACGTGCATCGAGGGCTGGCCATGCTTAGCGAGCTTCAGCAGGAGCACCTGCTGGCGTCCCTGTACGCCACTGCCGAGATTCTGGACCAGCAGCTGCAGCCACGCGCTGCGGCACTGATGGTCGCTGACCTGAAGATCTACGACGAGAAGCCGTTGGTAGAAGCGCTGTCTGCCTTGCGACGTGCCGGTCAGAAGCTCACCCCGGAGAACGTGATCCGCCACCTGGTGACGCAGGACGGGCGGCCCGAGGCGAACGAGGCCTGGGCGATCGCCATGACCAGCTACGACGAGGCGGAGACGGTGCTGATGACGCCGGAGATCCAGCAGGCGGCAGCCTCGGCTGAGAGCGTTTTCCGCGCTGGGGACAAGATCGGTGCCCGCATGGCGTTCATCGCCACCTACGAGCGGCTGGTCACCACCGCGCGCCAGGTGGGCACGCCGTTGGCGTGGTCGCTGTCGCTGGGCCACGACGCCGAGCGGCGCGCCAGTGCGATCGAGAGCGCCGAGCGTCTCGGCCGGCTGCCTGCGCCCCAGGCGCAGGCGCTGCTCGCCCACCACGCGGTCGGCCAGATCACCGCCGAGGGCCGCGCCATCGTCGGGCTGCTGGCGGGCCCCTCTGCTGACGGCCTGCTGGCGCTGACCGCCGATGAAAAGACCCGTGAGGCGCTGAAGGCCGAGGCCGGGGAGGGCAAGTGCTCCCTGGACGTGCGCGAGCAGCTGCAGCGGATCCGCCAGAGCATGGCCGCCAGCCGTGGGCAGAAGGACGAGGAGCGCCGGGTCGCGAAGCTGAAGGAGCGCCGCGAGTTGGCCAAGAAGCGCCGGGCCGCCCTCCAGACCATCCAGGAACTACAGGAGCAGCGTCATGCGCAATGAAGCCGCAGCGACCTCTGCCGCCCCGAAGAAGGCGGCGCCGAAGAAACGCACCAACCGCCCCGTTTACCTCGAATTCAAGCGCATGGTGGACCCGGACACCGGCGAGGTGCGCCTGGCCCTGGTCGCGGGCAGCGACGTCGACCGGTTCCTGCTGAAGGAGCGCAGCTACCGGGCCGGCGACCGTGTGCGCGCCGAGCTGAAGCAGCCCCGCGACGAGCGCCGCCACCGGCGGGTGCACCGCCTGGGCCAGTTGGTGGCGCAGAGCATCGACAAGTTCGCCGGCATGGACGCGCACTCGGTGATCAAGAAGCTCCAGGGCGATGCCGGCGTCTGCTGCACCGACGAGGTGTTCGACCTCGGCTCGCTGGGCCGGGTGACGCGCAGCGTGCCGGAGTCCCTGGCATTCGACCAGATGCCTGAGGAACACTTCGGCGAGTTCTGGCGCGGCATCAGCCGCTACCTGATCGACACCTACTGGCAGCACCTGGACGAAGACCAGATCAACGACATGGTGCAGATGATGCCCTCGGAGGTGGCCTGATGAGGGCCTCAAAAGCCCCCCGGCCGAAGAAGTGCCGGGCCTGCTCTGAGCTGTTCATCCCCGTGAAGTCGCTGCAGGTGGCCTGCAGCATCGCCTGCGCCTTGAGCCTTGCGAAGGCCAAGCAGGCACGCGAGCGAGTTTCCCTGGAGAAGCTGGAGCGCCGCGACCTGCGCGCGGCTCGGCAGCGGCTCAAGCCTCACCACAAGCACCTGAGTGAAGCCCAGGCTGCCTTCAACAAGTTCATCCGCCTGCGCGATCGCGATCAGCCGTGCATCTGCTGTGGCAGCTACGGCCCGGACGAGGACTGGCTCACCGGCGGCAAATGGGATGCCGGCCACTACCTGTCGCGCGGCTCTCACCCGGAGCTGCGGTTCAACGAGGACAACTGCCACAAGCAGCTGAAGAGCTGCAACGGCGGGTCCAGCAAGTACGCCCGCAAGGGCCGCACCGTTGCGGAAGGCTACCGCGCACGCCTGATCGAGAAGATCGGCCTGGAGCGCGTCGAGGCCCTGGAAGGGCCTCATGAGGCCTGCCGCTATTCGATCGAAGACCTGAAGGCGATCAAGGCCCGGTATCAGGCCTTGGCGCTGCAGTTGGAAAAGGAAGCGACCAGCGGGTGAGGAGGTGGGTATGCGTCATGAGGAGATGACGTGCGCCGCGGACATGAAGGTGCGGCTGGGCGATCAGGAGATGACCGCGTTGGCCTGGGCGGCGGCGCGGGGGCTGAAGTGGGGCACCGTCCGGCAGCGCCGGTACCGGGGCAGCAACTGG
This sequence comes from Pseudomonas sp. SLBN-26, assembly GCF_006715895.1. Classification (NCBI taxonomy): domain Bacteria; kingdom Pseudomonadati; phylum Pseudomonadota; class Gammaproteobacteria; order Pseudomonadales; family Pseudomonadaceae; genus Pseudomonas; species Pseudomonas sp. SLBN-26. The sequence goes on along the minus strand of NZ_VFOB01000001.1, from coordinate 1,731,464 downwards.
CAGGAGGCATTGACGCCAGGGCTCAGGCGGTCGCGGTTCAACGACGGAGCCCTGGCTGGCCCGCGTTAGGCCTCCGGCGAGAGGTGCAGCACAACCGGCTCGCCGTCCGGCACGTCCTGGGCGCTCACACGGAGCTGGGTGAGCAGGGTTTCGAGGCGATCCAGTGCCTCAGCGCTGACCCTGCCGCCCAGTGCTGCGATCTCGCAGCCGTCCTCGGCCAGGGAGATGCCCAGCCAGGTGCGGCTGCCGCGCTGCTCGATCTCTTCGCCGAATACCGCCATGGCCTCGGTCACTGCCATGTACTCGTTGTCGTCCACCTGGTCGATGTTCTGCCCCATCGTCGTTTCCTCGTTCTGTTGGGCCGTTGCCCGGGATGTGAAAAGGCGACGCTCTGTAACTGGAAAGTGCTTTGCAAGGGTTGCGGGTGTCGGCCAGTGACATAGCGTCGAGCCATCCGAACATCGCAAGGACGCCCCACGTGGACGACCCGAACATGCAAACAGAGCTCGCACTGCTCAACCAGGAGGTCGCCGGCCTCCACCGCGTGGTCTCCGAGATCGGCGGGAAAATGGACGTGGTCATCCAGATGCAGCTGCAGATGCAGCGTCTGCAGGACCGCAGCGACCGGCTGGACACCGAGGTGCGCCGTTCCCAGGAGAGCAACGAACGGGCGATCGCCAGCATCCGCGCCGACCTCGACTCGGCATTCCAGGTGGCCCACGGCGCCCGCGACCTGGCCACGCGCTGGCTCAACCGCTGTGTAGGCGGCTTCGCCGTCGGCGCCGTGCTGTTCGGCGCGCTGCAGTGGTTCGTGCTGCGCGAGATCACCGACTACAAGGCCGCCGCCGGCCGTGCCAGCGAGCTGGAGCGCCAGGTACAGCGGCTGGAGTGCACCGTCACGGGGAAGTGCAAATGAAGCTGATCCCGCAATGGCGCCGCTTCTGGCGCATGTACAGCGTGTGGTGGATCGTCGCCCTGACGCTGCTGGCCGCCACCAGCCCCTTCATCGACGAGATCCGCGCCGTCCTCAACCTGGGCCTGCTGCCCAGCATCCTCCTCACGGCCCTGGCCATGCTGGCCGGGGTGCTCCTCCGCCTCGTGGCCCAGCCGAAGGTGCGCAACGATGACGACCAGTAGGAAGCGCACGGCGCTGAGTGCTGCCGTGCTGGCCCTGGTGGCCGCTGGTGCCTCGGCGCCGCAGATCATGGACCAGTTCATCCGGGAGAAGGAGAGCGGCGACCGCTACGAGCTGAAGGCCTACCAGGACGGCGCCAAGGTCTGGACCGTGTGCGATGGCAAGACGGCCGGCGTCACCCGCGACACCGTCATGACCAAGGCCCAGTGCGACACCTGGCGCAAGACCGAGATCGGCCAGCGCCTGGCCTACGTGCACAGCATCATCCGGGTGCCCATGAGCGAGCCCGCCTGGGCCGGCGTGGGCAGTTGGTGCTTCAACGTGGGCAACGCTGCCTGCGGCAAGTCCACCGCGGTGCGCCTGCTCAACCAGGGCAACCAGGCCGCCGGCTGCCGCGCGCTGCTGCAGTGGCGGTTCATCACCCGGGAAGGGGTGAAGATCGACTGCTCGACCGACCAACCGTACTGCAGCGGCGTCTGGGAGCGCCGGCAGGGCGAAGCGGAGCTCTGCGGCCTATGAACATCGACACCCTGCGCCTGGCGGCCTACGCCGTCCTGACCGTTCTCGGCCTGGCCATCGGCTGGAGTGTTCGCGGCTGGAAAGAGGGGAGCGACGACGCGATCCGCCTGCAGGCGCAGCTGGACCAGCAGGCACTGGCGCGCAGCGTCGTCGACCAGGTGGCCGCGTCCACGAATCAGGCCATCGCCCAGATCCGCGTCACCAACACCACGATCTACCAGAGAACCCGCCAGGAGGTCATCCGTGAGCCGATGGACCCTGCTTGCCGCCTGCCTGCTGGCTGGATGCGCAACATCAACGCCGCCCGTGCTGGTGGAACAGTCCCTGCTGCAGCCGTGCCCGGATCTCCGGCCGGTGCCGATCGCTGAGGACGGAACGGGCGACCCCGCAGAACTCACCCTGGCCGACGTTGAGATGTCGGGCCAGTACCTGGAGTGCCAGAGGCGCCACCAGGGTCTCGTCGAGGCCGTGAAGGCCACCTACAACCAGTAACCGTTCAAGGGGGCAGACCATGAACATCAATCCATTCGACCAGAAGCCCTGGGTGCTGTTGTCCAGAGCCCGCTGGCATGGCGGGGCTTTCTTTCACAGTGGAGAGTTATCCGGCATTGACGCAGAGGCAATTCGGCAACGCGCCCTCCGTGCGATCTCGCGACAGCTTGCCCAGATGACTGAACAGGTGCTCCTCAGCGCAATCAAGGCCGAGGAGTGCGGCGCGCCGTCCCAGGGAATCAGGTTCGACGCCACCATCTACATGTTCACCGAGGACCAACTGGCGGCGCTCGTCCAGTCGGTCAGGGCTGATGAAAGTGAGAAAGCGATGAACATGCTCAACCGCCAAGCCCAGGCTGACACCACGCCATTGAACGGCACCCCCTCGCTGGAGAGCTGATATGTCGAACCGCCGCACCTACCTGGCGCACGAGCTGCGCGCCGGGCACACCGTCTTCATCGTCACCCGGGCATTCGTCGACCACGCCACGGGGGAGGGCCGCTACGAGGTGGCCGAGCACCTGGTAGCCAGCAAGGGCGAGCCGCAGCCCGAGCCTGGCCAGCTTCCGTTCCGGATGCACCCGGACATGGCCCGCTGGGCAGCCAGCAAGACCGACCTTTGGCGCACCCGCCGCGATGCCCAGCGAGAAGCACACCGCCGCCAGGCCCTGGAAGACGCTCACTTCGCTGCCAAGAGGAAGGCCTGATGGACCGCACCGAACTGCTGCAGGCCGCCGAGAAGGTGGCTGCCGAGATCCAGGGGCTGCCGGTGGGCCAGGTATTCCCCGATGGCGCGCGCCGGCTCTTCCTGGAGCACGTAGAGCCGAAGATCGGCACCTACCGCCTGTACATCGCCCGTCCGTTCGGCGTGGTGCGTCCGGGGGGCATGAAGTGGAGGGTCCAGCTCAACGTCCAGTTCGAGGGCAGGCAGGACCTGGTCACCGTGAACGACGGCCGCGTGCAGGCGCCGCTGGAGCAGCTGGGTGACCTGATCATCGAGGCCGCCGGCCGCCTGGCTGACCACATCGCCGCGAACAACCGCCTGCTGAAGGAAGCGCGCCGCCAGACCATCAAGGCCGTGGCCACCCAGCCCGAGGCGCTGGTGGTGCATGAGGCGCGCCCATGAGCAAGGTCGTGGAGTTTCCGCCCAGGTGTGCCCCGCACGCGACCGGCGATGCCATCTGTACCCGCTGCCGGCATGAGTGGGTTGCGGTAGCGCCTGTGGGGCAGACGCAACTGGAGTGCCCGGGGTGCGGCACCCACTGTGGGCTGTTCAAGTATCCATTCGGCCCGAGCGTAGGCGACGCCATGTTCACCTGCGATTGCGGCTCGTCGTTGTTCTACATCGTCCGGGCCAAGGCTGATGCGGTGGCAGCGGTACGTTGCAGAGGCTGTGGGCAGGAAGCCACCGGCTGGTTTGACTGAGGAGAGCGTGGTAGTGAGCAGCAAGAAGACCATCGACTGGGAAGCGATCGAGCGCGACTTTCGTGTGGGACAGCTGTCGCTGCGTGCCCTGGCCACCAAGCATGGCACCACGGCGGGTGCCATCTCCAAGAAGGCCAGTGCCGGCAACTGGGTGAAGGATGCGAGCGAGGAGGTGCGAGAGAGAACCCGTGCCGCCTTGCTGACCGAGCCGCGCAAGGAGAGGGAGCGCCAGGAAACAGCGGATGGAAACACCGTTTCCAGCTCAGGAAACGCCCCCACGCAGGGCGACATCGAAGTGGCAGTGCAGACCAACCTGCAGGTGATCAACCGCCACCGCCGCGACATCGCCAAGGGTCATGGCCTGGTCAACCTGCTGTTCCGCCAGCTGGAGCAGGCAGCGAGCGCACGGGAGGAGCTGGAAGACGAGGTCATCGAAGAGACGGCCGGCGATACGAACTACCAACGACGCAACCGGATGCTCAAGGCGCTGAGCCTGCCGACCCATGCCGGCGTACTGCGGGACCTGTCCACTGCGCTGAAGAACCTGATCCCGCTGGAGCGCCAGGCCTACAACCTCGATGAGCAGGAGCACGAGGAGCCGTATGAGGAGAGGCTGAAGCGTTTGCTCGCTGATGGATGACTACGACTTCTCGCTGGAGTAGAAAAGTTTCGCGTCATTGAGGGGTGTGTAATCAAGATCGCTTGCGCAGTTATCCCTTAATACCTTGATAGCCAAGTGGAACATATTCAGATCAGTGAGCTGGTCTTGCTCAAGGCAGTTAAGCGGGAAGGGCCAGCCGTCGACAATCAGTCCGTAATCTAGAACGAAGCTCACATGCCGCTTGTTCTCGTGCGTGTAAGTCAGGGCGCATATCGCATTGCTAGGAATAACCTTGCCGTCAAATAACAATGTCGTTCTGGTGATTTCCTTCTTGTTGGCCATGTACTTCAAGGTTCTGATGTCAGGGGATGGCTTGATTTTGCATTTCAGCAGCTTGGTGTCGGTGACCAAGGCCAAATCAAATTTTGACTTTTTGGCTTCAAAGGGGTTGGTGTCGGTGTTCAAGGTGGTTATGCGCTCGGGCTCGATAACTTCCGATTCAAGACCCTTTATCACCATGGGAGGGCTTAGTCTGCTCAGTGTTACGTATTGGTTGTTATCAAAAATTGCGATGACTCTATGGATGACAAGGGGCTTGTCCTTTTCGTTAATAATTGTGATGTCTCTGGGGTAAGTCGGGTGCATTGTTGAAAATTCGATAGAGTATGACGCGGTCGCTTTTTGGCCCCATTTTTTCAGTGCTGAAGATATGGCAAATATTGCGCCTAATATCGCTAGTATGTTTCGCAGGTCGTTGAGGTCGAATATGTCTTTAAGTGGCGCGAAGTCGATAGATTGGAACAGCGAAATAACTTGGTGTACTTCCATATAGACCTCAGTTGTCTGGCATGTCGCCAGCATAGCGCAACGGCGTTTTCCGTTCCCCTTGCCACGTTGCGCCAGTGACATAGCGTCGACCCTGTCACCCACCTACGACAGGGGCCGCTCCCATGCCCAACCCTTCCGACCCCCGCCGAGCCCGAAGCATGGGCCAGGCGGCTCTCAACGCTGACGGCAAGACGTACAACGGCTACCGCCTGCTTTCCTGGCTTTCCGAGGTGCTGCATCCAGGCAAGGGCCTGAGTGAAGCCGAAGTGCGCGAGATCGACGCCGAGGTCCGGGCCAAGCGCCAGGAGGCCCGAGATGGCGCCTGATGCCCCCGAGATCCCGCTGAAGATCACCCGCGGCAAGACCGCCGAGTTCGCCTTCCTCTACGCCGACGAGGAGCAGGTCTTCCTGCCGATCGAGGCCATGCCGGTGAAGGCGCCCGCGCGGCTGACCATCACCGGGCACCAGATCCCGGACGGCTGGCCAGTGCAGGTCCAGTGCGTCAAGGCGCCGGCCGAGCTGAACAACGACCCCAACGGCGACGAGCCCTACTACAAGACCAAGGTGGTGGACGCCAACACCATCGAGTTCAACCGGGTGAACGCCCACTGCTGGAAGGAATACGCCGGCGGCGGGCTGGTGGTGTTCAACCGCCCGGTGAACCTGACGGGCTGGCGGTGCCGGGCGCAGGTGCGCACCAAGGCCGGCGCCACCGGTACGCCGCTCTTCAGCTGGGACAGCGACCCGAGCCAGAACCCCGATGGTGTGGCAGTGGTGGACGTGGCCCGCGCGTGCTTCGTGCTGCGCGTCGAAGCTGCTGCAGCTGCCGCGCTCACCTGGTCGAGCGCCGTCTACGACCTGGAAGCGATCGCCCCGGACGGCAGCGTCTACGCCGTGACCGCCATCAGCCCGATCACCGTAGAGGGCGAGGTGACCGTATGACGGCCCACCTAGTGGTGCGCAGTCGACCTGGCGGCGTGCTCGTCGCCCGGGGCAGTTCCCTTGTCGTCACGGCTGCGCGCGCAGCTCCGCAGGTCCTGGCCTTGGACGCTGGGCGTCGCTTCCTGGTGCTGGCCGGCCTGCAGGGGCCAAAGGGCAGCGACGGCCTCGACGGTGTCCAGGTCAGCCAAGAGCCTGACAACCGCCTCGAATTGAAACCCGACGGGCTCTACGTCGCCGATGGCTTCGTTCCTGACCCGCTCGCCTATTACATCCTCGCAAAGGGCTAGAAAATGACCATGGAAACCCGCCTCATCGCCCTGGCTCAGGCCATTGGCGCCGACGTCAAGAGCCTGCGCGCCGCGCAGGGCGACCTGACCAGCTTGTCCACCACCGCCAAGGGCAACCTGGTGGCGGCTATCAACGAAGTTTTCGCCCTGGTCGGTGCCGGTGGCGTGCAGATCGACGACGGCGCCGGCAATGGCGATACCGGCGTCACCTGGTCGGCCGACAAGATCTTCGACAGCATCGAGCTGGCCAAGCAGGCCGTGAAGGACAGCATCTTGGGTGGTGCCGGCGCGGCGCTCGATACGCTGAAGGAGCTGGCAGACGCCTTGAACAACGACCCGAACTTCGCGGCCACCATCGCCACGCAGATCTCCAACCGAGTCCGCTACGACGCCGCGCAGACGCTGACCACGGCCCAGCGCCTGCAGGCTTGCCAGAACATCGGCATCGGTGACCCCGAGGCCGATTTCGTTGCCGCCTACAACACCGCGAAGGCCTGACCATGACGATGTCCAGCGGAATCCTCCAACTGGCTGTAGCCATCGGCGCCGATATCAAGCTGCTGCTGACGGCGCTGCCGAACGTGGGCGAGATCAGAGGCTTCGCCGGTGCCACCGCGCCGGCCGGCTGGCTGCTGTGTCAGGGCCAGGTGCTGAGCACCGCCGAGCACCCGGAGCTGTTCGCGGTGATCGGCAACGCCTACGGGGGCGACGGCATCACCACGTTCGCCCTGCCGAACAGCTCCGGCCGCGTGATGCGGGGCGCCGGGCCTGGCAATGCCCTCGGCAGCACGGGTGGTGCAGACAGCGTCACGCTGTCCGCCAGCCAGTTGCCCGCGCATACCCATGGGCTGGCAGGCGAAGGGGCCGGTCTGCGGGTTTCCACGCTGACGCCTGGCGCCGCTGCGCCTATTGATGGCGGCTGTATCGGCGCGGCGGCCAATGGATCGCCAGCCGCTGCCGGCATCTGGCATGCCGCCGCCGACCTCGGCACCTCCGCGCTGCAGGTCGGGCTGAGCGGCAACACCACCAGCGCCGGTACGGGCGATGCGGTGGACATCCGCCCCGCCTTCTTCGCCGTCAACTTCATCATCTACGCCGGCAGCTGATCCCTATAGACAGGCGCTCTCCAGTGACATCCGGTAACCCCATCGCACCTGGGGTACCGGATGACAACAGCCGACAACATGCTGGCGCGCCTGCTAGAGGATGACGAGCTCTACTGCGCCAAGAACCTGAAGATCCGCACGAAGGCCGGGACCATCGTCCCGTTCGTGTGGAACGCTGCCCAGCGGATGCTGCACAGCCGAGTCGAAGAGCAGCTGCAGCACTCCGGCTGGGTGCGCGCCCTGGTGCTGAAGGGGCGGCAGCAGGGCGTCAGCACCTACACCGGCGCCCGCTTCTACAAGCGGACCAGCATGCGCTTCGGCAAGCGCACCATGATCCTGACGCACCTCGACTCGGCGACGAAGAACCTTTTCCGCATGGTGAAGACCTTCTTCGAGCTGAGCGACGCCACGTTGCGCCCAAAGACGAAGAACAACTCGGGTACCGAGCTCAACTTCGCCAAGCTGCGCAGTGGTTATGCCGTGGCCACCGCCGGCTCGCGCAACGCGGGTCGTTCGGACACGGTCCAGTACCTGCACGGCTCCGAGGTGGCGTTCTGGCCCAACGCGCAGGACATCATGTCCGGGCTGGGCCAGACCGTGCCGCTGCTGCCCGGCAGCGAGATGATCCTGGAGTCGACAGCCGACGGCCTGGGCAACCTGTTCCACAAGATGTGGGTGCAGGCCACGGCGGGGAAGGGCGACTTCATCGCCATATTCATCCCGTGGTTCGTGCAGGAGGAGTACCGCCGGGAGGTGCCGGCCGACTTCGAGATGGATGCCGATGACGAAGAGTACATGGAGACCTTCGGCCTCGACCTGGAGCAGATGGCCTGGCGCCGGGCGAAGATCGATTCGGAGTTCGCCGGCGACCTCGACCGCTTCAATCAGGAGTATCCCGCCACCCCAGACCTGGCATTCACCAAGGTCGGCCACAAGGCACTGATCCAGACGCTGCGCGTGCAGAAGGCGCGCAAGGTCAACCCGAAGCACCTGCAGGCGATAGGCGCCCACGTCGTCGGCGTCGACCCCGCGCGCTTCGGCGACGACGACACGGCCATCATCCACCGGCAGGGGCGCAAGGCTTGGGGCCTGGAGAAGGTCAACGGCCTCGATACCATGGCCGTGGTCGGCAAGATCGTCCGCCTCCTCGAGGACGATCGCACCATCCGCATGGTGTTCATCGACATCGGCGGGCTCGGCGCCGGCATCTACGACCGCCTGGTGGAGCTGGGCTACAGCGACCGCGTCACGGCCGTGAACTTCGGTGACAAGGCCATCGACGAGCGCAAGTACTTCAACAAGCGCTCCGAAATGTGGGGGCTGCTGGCCGAGTGGCTGCACGACCTCATTACCCCGTCGATCCCGGACGACGACAGCCTGCACAGCGACCTGACAGCGCCCAGCTACCGCTACAGCTCCAACGGCCAGATCAAGCTGGACCCGAAGGAAAAGATCAAGGAGGACACCGGGAAGTCGCCCGATGCGGGCGATGCGCTCGCTCTCACTTTCGCCTTGCCAATCGCTGCCAGTGACATAGAGGTACCCGCGTGGAAGCGGAAGTACCTGGCTTCCCGAGGCCGCAAAACTGCCATGAGTGGATGAGATGACGACCGCTACCGAGCCCCAATCGACCGACCGCAACCAGGCGGCGCGCCAGAACTGGCAGCGTTACGAGTACGGCCGCAACCGTGGCCACCGCGACTACTGCCGGCAGGCGAAGATCAACGAGGGCATGTACCTGGGGGGCGGCCTGCAGTGGGACCAGGCCGACGTGGAGAAGCTGCGCGAGAGCGGGCGACCGGCGTTCGAGTTCAACCAGATCCTCGGCAAGATCAACACTGCGATCGGCTACCAGATCCACAACCGCATGGACATTGCGTTCCGCCCGCGCGGTGGTGATGCCGACCAGGCCCGCGCCACCACCCTGTCGAAGCTGATCATGCAGGTGGCCGACAACAACAAGCTGCACTGGACCGAGACCCAGGTGTTCGCCGACGGGCTGATCCAACAGCGCGGCTACTACGACATCCGCGTCACCTACAAGGACAGCCTGCTGGGCGAGATCCAGATCACCGACCTCGACCCCCTGGACGTGGTGCCGGATCCTGACGCGAAATCCTATGACCCCGATGGCTGGTCCGACGTGACCATCGCCAAATGGCTGACCTACGACGAGATCGAGGAGAACTACGGGACCGAGGCGCGCAGCGAGGTCGAACTGGAGAAGCCCGACGACAGCGACTATGGCGAGGATGCCGATGACGAACAGCGCAACAAGTTCGGCAACGACGACACCGGCTTCGCTGATCGCATGGGGACCACCCAGCTTTCCGATGGCAGCCGGCGGGTGCGCGTCATCGAGCGCCAGTTCTGGAGGATGGTCAAGCGCAAGGTGGCCATCACGCTCACCGGCGACATCCGCCCGATAGACGATCTGAGCGAGGAGCAGACTGCAGCCCTGAAGGGCGTCTCGATCGCTGATCGCCGGATGCGTCGCGTCCGCTGGGTGGTCAGCACCCAGTGCACCACGCTCCATGACGACTGGTCGCCCTACAACCACTTCACCGTGGTGCCGTACTTCCCCTTCTTCCGCCGTGGCAAGACACGCGGCCTGGTCGACAACGCGATCGGCCCGCAGCAGATGCTCAACAAGTCGCTGAGCCAGTTCCTGCACATCATCAACACCACGGCGAACAGCGGCTGGATCAGCTGGGCGGACACCATCGCCAACATGCGCGAGGAGGAAATCGAGGAAAGGGGCGCGGAAACCGGCCTCCACTTGGTCCTCAAGAATGGAACGCCGACCGACAAGATCCCCCGCAAGATCCAGCCCAACCAGGTGCCAACTGGCGTGGACCGAATGATCGACCGGGCCTCTGGCCTGGTGGACGAGACCACCGGCATCAACGACGCCATGGCAGGCGGGCAGGGGCGCGAGGTCAGCGGCATTGCCATCCAGACCAAGCAGTTCGCTGCCCAGCAGGGCCTGGCCGTGCCGCTGGACAACCTCGGCCGCACCCGCGCGCTGCTGGCCAGCCGGGCGCTGGAGCTGATCCAGGGCTTCTACGACGAGCCGCGCATCGTCCGTATCACCGAGACCGATTCCAACGGCAAGGAGCAGACCCAGCCCCTGTACCTCAACTATCCGGCCAACGACGGTACCGTGCTCAACGACCTGACCCTGGGCGAGTACGACGTGGTCATCACCGAGGTCCCGCTGCAGGTCACCTTCGAGAACAGCCAGTTCCTGCAGCTGATCGAGATGCTCGACAAGGGCATCCGCATCCCGCCGCAGTTTGTGGTTCGCCACAGCAATCTGGCCGACAAGACGGAGATCCTCGAAGCGATGGAGCAGCAGGGCCAGCCTCCGGTCGACCCGCTCACCGAGGCCAAGGTCAAGCTCACCGAAGCCCAGACCCAGAAGACGGTCAACGAGGCCGTCAACACGTCGGTCGAGTCGCAGTTCAGCGCGATCCAGACAGCCGGGACCATCTCCATCAACCCGGCTACCTCCGCCCTGGCCGATGCGCTGCTGCGCTCGGCCGGCTACGTCGACCAGGACATGGCGCCGATCGTCCCCAGCTACAACGGCCCCGGCATCGCCGGGGGGCTGCCCACCAACACCAACCCGCTGACTCCGGCCAACCCTGGCGTAGGGCTGAAGGCCGGTATCGAAACCCCGCGCATTGAAGGAGCCGCAGCATGAGTAAAGGCAGCGCACCGCAGGTCGCCGAGAGCGACAAGTGGCGCATCGAGGACGACCTCCGAACCCTGCTCAGGGCCGAGGAAATCAAGAAGGACAGCAAGCGTATGGCGGCCGTGCGGCGCATGGCCGGCGAAAAACTCACCGAGCTGAAGCAGCTCAGCACGCGTTAACCACCCAAGGGGGCACCCATGAAACCTATCAGCATCAAGCACGCCAGCGACGACCTGGCCCTGGCCATCCTCGCGGGCCGTGTCGTCTCCGAGTACGACGAGCCGGACCCCGAGCTGCTGGGCTCCGGCGTTGAGGAAGAGGAGGAAGAGGAAGAAGAGGGCACCGAGGACCGCGGCGACGAGGTAGACCCTGACCTGCCCCCCGAAGAGGACGAAGGCCTGGAGCTGGAAGAGGACGACCAGGACGACGACCAGGGTGACAACGAACAGGACGCAGACCCGGACGATGGCGGCCAGGACGACGAGCTCGACGAGGACGCGCTGGCCAAGATCGCCGGCACCGGCAGGTCCGCCACCGTGCCCCATGCCCGCTTCAACGAGGTGAACGAGAGCCTCAAGGAGGAGCGCAAGCGTCGTCTGGAGCTGGAAGAGGAGCTGGCCCGTGCCAGGGGGGCCGTACCGGCCAAGAAGGAGGAGGACCCGAAGCCCAAGGCCTTCGACTACGACGAGGCGGAGGACCGCTACAACCAGGCGATCCTTGAGGGCGACGCCGATGCGGCCAAGGCGATCCGTCGCGAGATCCGTGCAGCCGAGCGCAAGGAGATCGAGGAAGCCGCGCAGCAGCGCGCCGAGGCCCTTTACCAGCAGCGTGCCCAGGAGGCCGCGCAACGACAGCAGCAGGCCGCGTTGCCTGCGGTGCTGAAGGAGTCCTACGAGAAATTCCCATTCCTCGACTACCAGGGGAGCGAGCCCAACATGGACGCGATCGAGGAAGTCGTTGCACTGCGGGACCACTACATCGCCAAGGGCGAGCCCATGGCCACCGCGCTGGCCCGGGCCGTGGCCAAGGTCGGGCCGCGCTACGCAGAGCCTGTGAGCGTCGACAAGGTGCCGAAGAAAGGGGTGACGCTGACGACCGAGCAGATTGATCGCAACCTCAAGCGTGAGCGCGCAACTCCGCCGCTGACCCCTGGAGTGGGCGAGCGCGGTGCGTCTGTGGATGTGGCCAACATGTCGGAAGAGGACTTCGCCAAGCTCTCCCCCGAGGACAAAAAACGTGCACGCGGGGACTACATCAGCCGTTGACGACGGCTCGCCAGTTACATAACCAGTGCATCGAGGGCCATCGGACGGCCCCGTGGAGGTGAGGGGCGCCCCGGGCTGGCAGAGCCGGGGCGATTCTCAGCAACGCAGCCCCCTCCTGCTGCTCGCTCGCCGAGACACGGCGTTCTCGCCCGCAGAGCGTTACCTGCATCCGAGTTCCCGGGCACTCCCCAACAGCCCGTCTTCGCCAGGGTGGCGACACAACCCAGACCCGACGACAGCAATTCGACGATAGGAGACGGCCATGTCCGTAACCAACTTTGCTCGGCTGAACGCCAAGCAGAAGATCGTCTGGTCGCGCGATGTGTGGGAAGCCGCCCGCGACCAGATGTTCATCAAGAAATTCCTGGGTACTGGCGATGGCGCCATGATCCAGCGCATCACCGAGCTGACCCAGACCGAGAAGGGTGAGCGGGTGATCATGCAGCTCGTGGCCGACCTGGTCGACGATGGTGTGATCGGCGACGACCAGCGTGAAGGCAACGAAGAAGAGATCCAGAACTTCGAAGTCGAGCTGAGCATCGACCTCATCTCCCACCAGGTGCGCAACAAGGGCAAGCTCGCCGACCAGAAGACGGTCATCAACTTCCGCGAGCAGGCCAAGAGCCGCCTGGCCTACTGGCTCTCGAACCGTATCGACCAGCTGGCTTTCCTGACCCTGTCGGGCATCTCGTATGCAGTCAACACCGACGGCAGCCCGCGGCAAAAATCGCCGTTCCCTCAGTTGAGCTTCGCTGCCGACGTGACTGCCCCCTCGTCCAAGCGCCACCTGATGTGGAACGGCTCCAATCTCGTGCCCAGCAGCACGGCAGCCATCACCAGCGCCTTCACCGCCAGCTACAAGATGATCGTGGACGCCGTCGCCTACGCGAAGGACCACTACATCAAGCCGCTGATGGCTGGCGGCAAGGAGTACTACGTGCTCCTGGTGAAGCCCGGCACCCTGGCGCAGCTGAAGAAGGACGCGGACTACCTGCGCGCAGTCGTGGCGATCGCCACCAAGGAAGGTGCCAATAGCCCCTTCTTCACCGGCGGCACCGTGACCGTGGACGGCGCGATCCTTCACGAGCACCGCATGGTGTACAGCACCACCGGCGCCGCAGCCGGCAGCAAGTGGGGCGCCGACGGCAACGTCAATGGCACCCGCACCCTGCTGTGCGGCGCGCAGGCGCTGGGCATGGCTGACCTGAGCGTGCCGGAGTGGGTCGAGAAGAAGTTCGACTACGACTCCAAGGTCGGCATCTCCGTGGACAAGATGTTCGGGCTGCTGAAGCCGAAGTTCTACTCGATCTACGACAAGTCGGTCGAGGACTTCGGCGTGCTCGCCATCGACCACTACCTGGGCTGAGGGCAGAGACCATGAGCATTTCCCGCAACTACAACCGTCAGTGCGTGGCCTTCGCCCTCCAGTCGATCGCCCTCGCCAGCTTCGCCGACGGCGCTGTGCAGCAAGCGGTTCAGCTGCCGGCCGGAGCCATCGTGACTCGCGCCTTCATCGTGGTGGACGAAGTGTTCAACGCTGCGACCACTGCGACCTTGAAGGTGGGCGACGCGGCGGATGACGACCGCTACAGCGCCACTCCGGTGGACCTGAAGACCACGGGCAAGAAGGACTTGGACGTCACCGGCTTCGAGCTGGCCGCCCAGGGCTACCTGACCGTGACCTACGCCAGTACCGGCGCTGCGGCAACCACCGGCAAGGCCCGCCTGTTCGTCGAGTACATCGACACCGGCAAGGCCGAGTGGACCCAGGGCTGACCTGGCAGGGGGCCGGGCAGCCGGCCCCTGTTTCCTTCACCCAATACAGGGGCATCACCATGAGTCAAGACAACGTCCGTTTCCTGCCGCCTCGTGGCCAGGACCTGTTGCAGATCAGCCGTACCGATGGCCACTCCATCGTGATCCACGCCGTGGACCCGAGCGATGGCAAGAATGGCACCCTCGTCCCTCTGCGCTTTCGCAAGGACGCACTGGCCGCCGGCTGCAATGTCGTCGGCCTGGACCTCGGCGAGGAAGAAGGTCCGCCCGAGGGGCAGAAGACCGAGATCGTGGTCAAGGCCATCCAGGCCATCCTCGAGCGCAAGGACGACTCGGAGCTGAACGGCGATGGCCGACCGAGCCTGAACGCGCTGAAGAAAGAGGCCGGCTTCGGCGTGACCCGCGACGAGTTCGACGCCGCCTGGGCGGTCTTCGAGGCAAGCCTCGACGACGACGCGGACGCCTGATCGTGGCCATGAACACCGTCAGCGACCTGATCAAGGCCTTCCGGGAAGACGAGAAGGACGCCGTTGCTCCGTTCCTGTGGAGTGACGACAAGCTCGTGCGGGCCGTGAACGGGGCGCTGGCGGCGTTCTGCGAGCAGACCAGGATCGTCTACGACGAGATCGAGGCCGACTTCGCCGCGGGCGAGCGTGACCTGCCGCTTTCCGAGTCGATCCTCGACATCGTCGAGGCCTCCATCATCGCCCCGCGTGAGCGCGACCTGCAGGTCGTGGCGCCCGGGGTGATCCCGCGCTCCAGCCTGCCACGCGCCGGGTATCCCCGGTACCTGATCGCGGACGTGGTGAAGGGGCAGATGCGCATCGTGCCGACGCCGGCCGAGGCCGGCAGCCTGGTGCTGTCCGTCGTGCGCAAGCCACTGCGCGAGGTGAACAAGGGCTCCAACATCCCCGACGTGCCGAGCGACTACCGCCCGCACCTGCTGCATTACATGCGCTTCATCGCCTACATGGACAAGGACGGGGAGCTCTACGACCCGGACAAGGCGATGGCATCTCGCGCCCTCTTCGACAACGAGTGCCAGAGCGTCTACGAGGCCGGCCTGCGGCGTCGTTCGGCGGCATCTGGGCCCATTCGGTTCAGGTGGTAGCCATGCCTGAGCTGGTTCGCGTCGACGACTGGTCCGAGGGCATGAACAACCTGGCCCAGGTGGACCGCATCCCGCCGAAGCAGGTGCGCGACCTGCTCAACCTCGACCCGGTGGGCGGCGGCGGCCTGCAGCAGCGGGCCGGCCAGCGGAAGGTGGCCGACCTCGCAGGCGCCCATGGCGCGGTTCCTTACCGGGACGGGCTGCTGGTGGCTGCCGGCGGCAACCTGCTGCAGTACTCCGCCACCACCAACGAACTTCGGACCATCGGTGCCGCTCCTGCCACCGGTGGTCTCTGCGGCGCCGAGCTGAACGGTGACGCTTTCCTGTGCTCCGCCATCGACATGCTTCGCGTGCGCGGGGACCAGGTTGGCCCTTGGGGGCTGCCCGAGATCATGCCGCGCGTGGTGTTGAGCAGTGGCAACCTGCCGGCCGGCATCTACCGGGTGGCGGTCACGGCCCTCGATCGCTTCGGCGCTGAATCCGGGGCGGCGCCCCTATTGGTCACGCTGGAGGCGCCTGGCTCCATCGACCTGCTGTGGACCGCACCGGCGGGGGCCACCAGTTGCCGCATCTACGCCAGCGTCGCCAATGGCGAGACGCTCTACCTGCAGTCGAGCAGCCACATTGATGGCTTCAGCCTGACCAGCGTCACCGACTCAAGCGCCAGGCTGACCACCACCAACCTCGTGCAGCCGCCGGTGGCCACGCACGTCACCGCCTACAAGGGGCGCCTGGTGCTGGTGGTGGGGTCTGCCCTCTGGATCACCGAGCCGTTCGCGCCGCACCTGGTGAATCCCGCCTTCGGCTTCGTCCAGTACGGCGCGGCCATCGACATGGTGGCCGCCAACGACGCCGGCATCTTCATCGCTGCCGGACAGCGTACCTACCTGCTCATGGCGCCCGGTACCGAAGACGCCTCGCAGCGCGACATCTTCGGCTTCGGTGCCGTGCGCGGGAGCGGGGTCACGCTGCCGGGCGGCCAGGCCGCCTGGATGACGCAGTACGGCATGGCCATCGCCCAGGTCGACGGCACCGTCAGCCTGCCCCAACAACAACGCTACGCGCCCAGCCTGGCGGCCTATGCCACGTCCGGCGTCGTGGACAACAACGGCCTGCAGATGCTGGTCACCACCATGAAGGGGCCCGTGGCCCCCAACACCCTCGGCGTCGAGGACTCCTTCGACATGGAGATTGAATGATGCACGTTCGAAACGAAGACGCCGTGACATTCGGCTTTGTCTACCACTTCGAGCTGATGGAGGAGGGCCGCCTGGTAAGCGAGTGGTATGAGCACAACCTGGTGCCGCTCGCTGGCCTGAACTACATGGCCCAGGCCATGTTCGGCGATACCTCGCCGATCGGCACCTTCTACGTCGGCCTCTTCGAGAACAACTACCTCCCGGCCTCCGGCGCGCTGGCTTCGGACCTGCCTGGCGTCATCGGCGAGTTCGTGGGGTACAGCGAGGCCGTCCGCCCACTGTGGAACCGGGTCAACACCAACGGCCTGATCACCAACGCAGCCAGCCGTGCGGTGTTCACCTCCAACCAGAACAAGCGCCTGTACGGCGGCTTCCTGGTGTCCAGCTCGGAGAAGGGCGGCAACACCGGGATGCTGCTGTCGGTGGCGCGATTCAACTCCCCCAAGGACGTGGAGGCCGGCCAGGTGCTGCGCGTCCGCGCGGAACTGTCCCTGATTCCCACGAACGTGGTGTGAGGCCCTCATGTCGACCCCGACCTATACCAGCGAGCAGATCATCGACCTGCTGTTCACCAACTCCACCAAGTACGTGTCGGCGCACACCGGCGACCCCGGTGCGACCGGCGCCAACGAGGTGGCGGCAGGCGTCGATGCGAACTACGCGCGCAAGGCGACCTCCCTGGTCAAGAGCCTGTCCGGAACCATCTACCGCGCCCGCAACAGCGCCGACGTGGTGTTCAACGCGGCGGCGGCCGGCGCGAGCTATTCGGTGACGCACCTCGGCATCTGGGATGCCGCGTCTGGAGGCAACTTCCTGGCGGCCTTGCCGCTGCCGGCGGCACTGCCGGTGGTGGCCGGCGCCATCAACGCCTTCGCCCTCAACGATATCGTCATCCGCGGAGACTGACATGAGCCTGAAATTCAGCACCGGCCTGCGCCGGGCATTGCTTGCCGTAGCGCCGCTGCGCACCGCGCTCAACGGCTGTGAGCTGCGGATCTATTCCGGGCCCGAGCCTGCCAGCGTCGACGCTGCCATCGCCGCGTCCAACCAGTTGCTGTTGACGATCAAGACCGACGCCGGCGCAGGCCTGACCTGGGAGGCGGATGCGCCGGGTGGCGTCATCACCAAGAACCTGGCCGAAGACTGGCGGGGCACCGTCGTTGCGGCCGGCGCCGCGACCTTCTTCCGCTTGGTGCTGCCGGCGGATACCGATGCCGCCTCTACCTCCGCTGTACGCATCCAGGGCAGCGTCGCCATTGCCGGCGCGGATCTGAACTTCA
This sequence comes from Pseudomonas sp. SLBN-26, assembly GCF_006715895.1. Classification (NCBI taxonomy): domain Bacteria; kingdom Pseudomonadati; phylum Pseudomonadota; class Gammaproteobacteria; order Pseudomonadales; family Pseudomonadaceae; genus Pseudomonas; species Pseudomonas sp. SLBN-26. The sequence continues at coordinate 1,713,801 of NZ_VFOB01000001.1, read as the reverse complement.
GCAGCACGGCCTTGGTGGTTGGCGCCGTGCAGCGCCTTGAGGCCTACGCGATCGCGCTTCCCGAGTTCTAAGGAGCGGCCATGGCCAACCGGCTGAGTAAGGTCCCGGCGGTGCGGAACATCCCCGGGACGCCGGGGGTGCCGGCGATCCCTGCGTATTGCGTGGACGTCCCGGTGTTCTCGGACTTCGGCGCCTATGCGAACAACCTGCAGCTGATGGCCAGCCTGACCCAGATGCTCACCCAGCAGAAGCTGGGGAACACCTACTACGGTGAGGTTGGCATTGATGCGTCAGGCCGCCCGCTCTACGGCCCGAAGGTGGTCGGCGTGCCGCCGGAGATCCGCGACATGTTCGTCGGGGCCGGCGGCGCGGGTGGGCCGCTGGTGTGGTACTACGAGAAGCGCTGCTACCCGGCCACGCCTGCTGTTCCTGCGGTGCCGCCCAAGGTGGTGTACGACGCGCTGCCCGGCTGGAACAGTGGTGGCCAGTCCATCGGCGGCCTGCTTGGCGACGGCTACGCCCAGTTCATCATCGGTCCCAGCTCCATTGGCGCGGTGGTGGGGCTGAACAGCCGTTCCGATACCGTGAGCCCGGCCGATTGCAGCCATGCGTTCTACGGCCACCAGGGCGCCCTGGACATCTACGAAGGCGGTGTGGTGGTGCAGTCGGTGGCCACGCCACTGTCGGCCCGTCCGGTCTTGCGCGTGGCCAGGTCCAAGGGGATCGTGCAGTACCTGGTGGATGGGGTGGTGGTCCGTACCAGTCCAACCCGGAGCACCGGTTTCGCGCGGCTCGACGTCTCCCTCTACGCGGCCGGCGACTTCGTTGAAGACCCGTTGCTGGCCAACTACAACTTCGGCACGGCATCCGGGCGGGTTGGCATCACGGCCAGCTTCGACCGGCGCCCCCGGGCGGAAGGGCGCGTAGGCGTCAGCGGCTACGCCCTCGGCCGCGTTGGCGATCGGCGGTACAGCTCGGCGTCCGGTCGTGTCGGTATCCAGGGCAGCGCGGTCGGCCACACGCTGAACCACTCCAGCGCCGCCGTCGACATCGGCATCGAGGGCCAGGCGACGCCCGCGGCCAATGGCGGTGTCGGGACATTCCGTGGCGGCTACCTCGGCATCGGCGGCGACCGCGCCTACGCGCAGGGCGTCGGCGTCTACCGAGGCGGCTACCAGGGCGAAGGGCGCGCCGGTTTCCCGGAGATCTCCTTCTCCTACGGCGTGGGGTACGGACCGAAGCCGCTCGGTACCGGGCGAGTCATCAGCGGTGGCGTCGGTCGCGGATCCGGTGTGGCAGCCGCTGCCCAAGGCGTAGGCGGGGAGCATGGATACGCCCAGGGCGTTGGCGTCTACCGGGGCGGCTACATCGGCATCGGCTACGCGCCTTGGCTGGACAGCAGCTCGGCACAGTTCAGTGAGCCGGTCCTGGTGCGGGACACGTTCTCGCTCGGCGCCGACCTGCAGGCCAGCTTCATCTCGACCGTGACCGTTGGCGACGACGTGCTGCTGGAGGTGGAAATCACCGAGGGCCTGGAGTGGTTCGAGACCATCTTCGCCGGCAGCCTGATGGCAGAGCAGGGCGATGTCGACCTGGCCTTCGCTGACCAGGTGCTGGTGAGTACCCAGTCCAACATCCCGCAGTTGGAGGGCATCCAGTACGCCTCCAACATCCTCACCGGCGCCATCACGCGCTACAGCAACTTCGACTTCCTGGCGATCGGGCGCACGCCCTACGGCTCATTCGGTGTCCGGGAGGACGGGATCTACCGGATCGCGCCGGGCGATGACGACGGCGATACCGTCGACATGCAGGTGGACTTCGGTGCCACCGACTACGGGACCAACCAGCTCAAGCGAGTGGATGCCGTGTACTTCGGGCTTTGCACGGACGGCCAGGTGCTGGCCGTGCTGCGCGCTGACGACGGCGCCGAGCATACCTACAAGGTCGTCTCCCGCGAGCCTACCCTGCGCGCCACCACGGCCAAGGGGGTCACCGGGCGATCCTGGCGCCTGAAGCTGAAGATCTACGCGGCCAGCCAGGCGGAGCTGGCCACCGTCGAAACATCGGTCGCAGCGTCCAGCCGGAGACTCTCCTGATGGCCATCGTCAACGCCAAGTCGTTGTGCGTGTCGGGGACCTACCTTCTGGACCGCGCGAAGCGCCTGGCCTTGCGCCTGGTCCGGTTCAACCGGCAGTCGAACTCCGAGATCATCGACGGCTACCTGATCCGCGCCACGCGCAATGGGGCCTCCGCCACTGCAGTGATCATTGACCCGCCGGGGCAGCTGTTGGTCTTCGATGCGCGGCTGGACGACCGAGGGAATGCCTACCCGACCGGCCCCCGCGACCAGTTCGACAGCCGCATCGGCTTGGCATCCGCCCCGCTGGGCTACGAGGACGTGGAGCCGAAGACTGTGGCCCCCAAGTTCGTCGCGCTGGGTTTCGACCCAACACAGCAGGGGCCGCTCGCGCCCTGGCAGCAGGCCTTCCTGTGGAGGTCCTACAGCACCGTGCACCGTGACGTCATCCGGGCGCACGCCCTGCGGGTCTATCCGGCGCCGGGCAGCAGCTATCCCTACGACTCCGCCGACCAGGTGCCTGCTGGGTCTCTGGTGTACAGCGGTGTACAGGCCTACCCCAGATCCGAGGCACTTCCCGGCTACTGGCTGGCAGAGTCGTTCATCGAGCAGCACGCCCCCGGCTATCAACTGCTCGCCAGGACCAACCTGGGCTACATGTCCTTCGAGTACCAGGGGATGCAGGGTGCATCGGCATCCACCGGGCCGTGGACCCTGCTGGTCCTGCCCGTGGTGACGAACGTTGACCCGGACGCAGCTCACAGCTGGGGGAACAGTGCGCTGCTGTTCCTGCTGCTCAACTACCAGGCGGCCCAGGCCGGGCAGCAGCCGGCTACCGTCGCCTGGAGCAGGCTCTGGTCGCCGGACCAGCACAGCGTCGACTTCTTCCACAATGGCCCCTGGCTGGCCAGGCCCCGGCGCTCCATCAGCTCCCCCTTCGAGGCGCCGCAGAATGCCTGGTCTGCATTCTGGGATGCCTGGGAGGCGGGCGGGCGCGTTGTGCCGGCCGGCGGCAGCCGACCCAATTGGACCGATGCCCTCGGCGTTGCCTGGTTCAATGGGCGCTTCGTGGTGAACGCCAGGCTCTGCGCGCTCAACGCGACCCTCTCCGACCCAGGCGCAGGCTGGGATTTCGAGTACGTCGACGCCGGGGGCGCTGCCACCGTGCGTTTCGAGGTTGGCCTCGACGGTGACTTCCAGGTGGCCGAGCTGACGCACGAAGTGTGGGACAGCGCCGATCCAACCAGCCCGGGCAGGCGCAGGCCCTACGACGTCTGGGTGGCTGGGCATCTGGATGAAGCCCGGGTCCATGCAGTCAACCCGGTGGCCACCATTCCCCTCCCGGGGGCGCTGGTCGAGGTGACCTGGCGGATGGAGGGCAACCGTGCCGGCATCTTCAGCCTGGGTGAGGGCCCCTTCATGCCCGCCGACCTGGCGTCCGGCCGACTGGAGTTCTCGGTCACCCTGCTGGACGCCGCTGGCCAGGAACTCCCTGCGGTGGTGTACCAGGTCCGTTTCGAGGAGGTGGGCGCTGGCATTCAAGGGCCGACGATCCCGGTCTTTTCCTCCGGTACCAGCCCCGTGCTGATGCCGCCGACGGGCAGCTACAAGCTGTGGCCGTTGGCTCCGATGTTCGTGCCGATCAGCAAGTACGAGGTTGCCTTCGTCTGCTACGAGGCCTGGCAGGACTTCGGTACCGGCGTAGCCAGCCCTGTGCATCTGGCAGTGTTCGATCTGCGCACCGGGCGCGCCGGCCTGCGCTCGGCAATCGGGTTCAGCCATCAGCCAACAGTGCAACACCAGTTCCCGGTGCACATCAGCTGCATGCAGCGGACCGTGTTCGATGCCGCCGGCAACACCGTCCTCGAGGCCGTGCTCTTCGCCACCGTCGAGACGGAAAACGCTGTGCGCATCAGCAGGGACAGCGGCAGGACCTGGAGCGACTACCTCACCTTCCCCCGGCCGCGCGCCGGAGCCTACTACCTCGGTAGCCCCCTGCTGGCCTCGACCAGGGGTGGCGCCGCCATTCTGGAGGACTGACCCCATGGCTTCCGTAGAAGATGCCGTCACCCGCCTGCAGGGTACCGTCGAGAGCACCTTGCGGTCGGCGCGGGAAACCGCGTCCCGCATCACCGGCTCCGTGGTACCTGACCTGCTGGCTCATGCCTTCGACTTCCAGGTCGACAAGCCGAACCTGGCGCCGCCGCCGACCATGAGTGACCTGTTCCCGGGCGTTGACCAGACGAACTCCGAGCTGATCCGGCTCGATGCCGAAACCGAGAAGTGGCTGGGCAAGTACTTCCCGGAGCTGACCGCCTGCCTGCGCGACAAGCCTGAGCAGTGGCTGTGCAAGATCATCAGCGGCAGCGACCCGTTCGGCGACAGCACTGCCGTGGTCAACGCCCTGTGGCATGAGGCCCGTGATCGCGCCTACCGTGCGGCCAGCACCGAGACGCAAGGGGTCCTGGCGGCGTTCTCCGAGCGCGGCTTCACGCTGCCGCCGGGGGTTGCCGTTCGTCTGGTGAGCGAAGCGGAGCAGCGCGCCGGCCAGGCGATCGCTGACGTCAACCGTACCGAGACGGCACGAATGGCCGAGCTGAAGCTGGACCTGCTGAAGTTCGCCGAGGAGCAGGCCATCAAGCTCAAGTTGGGCGTCATGGACACGCTCCGCGCTTTCTATGTGTCCTGGCTGTCGATTCCTGACAAGGACATCGAACGCGCCCGCATCCGCGCCCAGGCGCAGGCTGCCCTCTACCAGGCCCTGAGCAGCTATTACAACGTCGAGTTGGGTTTCGAGCAGCTGCGCCTGCGCGCGGCCGAGACCGGCATCGACGCGGCCATGGGTATCGATCGCAACAAGATCGCCGCCTTCTCCAGCAACCGTCCGGCCGAGGCCCTGGCACAGGCTGTGCGCGGATTCACCGATGTGGCCAGCTCCGCATCCAACGCGGGTTCGGCTCTGGTCGCCGAAATCACCACGGGGTAAGCCATGATCTATCCCATGTTCGCGATGTACGGCATCGGGGTGGATGCCCCAGGCCACCTCGTGCTGATCCGCTCGCCCGGCTCGCCGGACGTGCAGCGGCGCTATCCGGCGGTGCTCGCGCCCAGGCTGCTCAGCATGATCGGGCGGCAGGATCTTTTTGTGACCGGGGACCCGCAGACTGCTGACCCGACCGGGACCTACCTGGCGGAAGTCGATACCAACCCGCCTGACCAGGGCGACATCCTGCAGTTCGGTGTCACCTGGACCAACGGCCCATGCCTGGTGATGCCCCTTGAGGATGGCCGCTTCGTCATCGCCTCTGGCATCTTCGTGTATGTTTCCGAGCCGGAAGCCGAGGAGGGCGGCCCGCGCATCCAGCTCGCAGGGCTGGCGGTGAACGGCAACCACTACCCCGTCGCGATCTCCAGGGCCGGCACCACCATCCGCATCCTCTACGTGACGCGCGGCAACACCAACCAGCACGCCTACGTGCTGAGCTTCGACCTGGCGGCTCCGCCGTTCGGCACCGTGATCGACCTGCAGCAGGGGCCGCAGTACGCCGGCAGCGTCACCTGGCCCTATGTCGAGCAGGATCACTACAACTGGTACACCGGGCTGATCCCGCATGTGATGGGCGCATTCGACTACTGCGTCTTCCGCAATGCCGACCGCAGCAACGACGGCACCGCCAACCTGTTCGTGGGCGTTGCCATCGGCGCGCCATTCGCCGACGGCGGCCAGATGATGATGTCCGGCTACCAGGTCACCAAGGGGCAGATCGGCGAGGCGAGCTTCGACACCTTCACTTCGGGCGGTACCCTGACCGGTACCACGCTCACCAGCCAGACCTACACCTCGGCCCCCGTGTGCACCACCACGGACATGATCAATGCGTCGGGGGTGGCCGCGAATCCGGATGACTACTTCTTCGACTCGACGATGAGCACGCTGCTGCTTTCCTTCGAGACCCCGCCGGTACCGGTTTTCTGGACGAACATGAGGCGCGCCGTCGAAGTCGTGTAGGGCTTGCTCATTCCGTCCGGTGACATAGCGTCGGGTGCATCCACCCCAGGGAGCACCCCACATGGCTATTCAGAATCCATACAAACCCGGCTCGATCGCTGGCGATACGCCGCTCGCTACCCAGAAGGCCAAGGGCATTTCGCCTTTGCCCGGAGTCATGCCCATCGGGGCGCCGTCCGCTCCTATCAAGCTCCCGGCCCCGATGCGTATGGACGGGGGCTTGCTCTCGCGTGACTCTCAGGCACAGACCAAGCCTTCGCCGTTGCGCCTTGATGGTGGCATCCAAGGCTACCAGCCGCCGGCCCCGGAACAACGATACGGTATCGGCGACAGTCCGGTGCCTGGCAACCCCGCGCGAGCCAAGGCCATGCAGGCCCAGTACGATCAGCCCGTCATGAAGGGGATTCCCCAGGGCGGGATCGGGGGCGGAGCGCCGTCGCAGCCGGCTGCCGAGCAGCCCCACGGCAATGGATTCCTTCGTGGCCTGGCCGAGTTCGGCAACGGCATCGTCAACACCACGGTGGGTGGTGCTGAAGCGCTGCTCGCTGGCCCGCTGGACTGGGGGCGCAACGGCATCACCTCGCTTTCCGGTGGCGATCCGCAGTCTCTGCCCGGCGGCCCTACGGCCTTCCGCGACACCGCCAACCGTAGGCTCAGCACAGGCCTAGGGCAACTGGGAGGCACCGCCTCGGCTGTTGGCGATACCGCGCTGGCCACCCTCGGCGCCAACCGTCGTGACGGCTCCGACCCTTCCGTGCCACACCCGGCGGGTATTGGCGGGGCGCCCTCGGTAGCGCAGAAGCAGTCTCCTTCGGATGGGGGGATTGTTCTGCCCGCAGCAGAACCCGTGAAGGTTGAATCCAACGGGATCGGTGGCTTCGGCGAAACCGGCATTGCTGGCGTCGTCGGCCGGCGCGGCGCCAACGGTGTCATGGAGTTCTCCAACGACCCCAACGACGTGGCGGGTGCCAAGGGCAAGGCCGGTGGCGGCATCGGCGATGGCATCGGCACGCTCAGCATCATGAGCGGTGGGGCCGAGGGCATGCAGCGCAATCTGGCCGCGGCGGAGATCATTCGGCAGACCCGTCGTGACAACGCCGGCGGTGGCCTCTCCATCGTCGGTGACTCCACCCGTGGCCGTGGCCTTGACCAGCAGCAGGCCGAGCGCGTTGCCAGTGCCAACTGGGATCGCCAGCAGCAGGCGAAGCTGGAGGCCCGGCAGGCAGGCGGTATCGCTGGGGGGCTGGACCAGTTCTTCAACAACCAGCTGCAGCGGCAAGCCACCGAGCAGCAGATTGCGGCGCGCGGGCTGGAGCTGCAGAAGCAGGAGCGGCTCAACGGGCTTCTTGCAGGGCTGGACGATCAGAGCAGGTCGCCGGAAGAGCGGGCTCAGCTCCGGGAGGCCTATCTGCAGATGACCACTCCGCTCAAGGATCAGCGCACGGTGAGTCTCGGCGAGGTCGTCGATCCGGCCACCGGCCAGAAATTCAAGAGTCCGCTGTTGGTGGACCTGGTCAAAGGCACCAGTACCCGTATCGATGGTGGCCAGCAGTCCCCGACCATCACGCCCCAGCAGCTTGCGGATCTGGACGAGGTTACCCAGGACCTGGCGAAGAAACCTGGCATCAACTCGCAAGACATCAAGCGGCTGAACGAGCGGCGGCAGGCTGCGAACCTCAAGCCCCTTCCAGTCGGAGGGGCATGACATGGCCGACAACTACGACATTCTGGCAGATCTGGATACCCGGCTGGCGCGCAAGCAGGCAACCGCCAGCGGCGAGTTCGGCAAGGGGATCGCCTCCGGTGTCGATGCACTTCAGGGCTCGCTATACGGGCTGGCGGGCGTGGTCGGCGATGTGGTGGCCGAGCCCGGGCTGCGTGACTGGGGGATCGCCGGCTACCTGCGCAACCAGGATGAAGCGCAGCAGAACCCCGCCCTTGTCCAGCGAGTCGAGGATGTGGGCAGCCTGAAGGATGCCGGACTCTACGCGGCACAGGGGCTGGGCCAACTGGTGCCGTTCGCCGCCAGCTCGATCGCGGGTGGCGGCATCGGCGGGGCGGCGGCACGGGTTGCAGGCCGATCGGCTGCCGAGGGGATCGTCAAAGGGGGGATCGCCCAGGGGCTGGAGCGTGCGGCAGCAGAGCGCGCGGGCCAGGCTGCCGCGCGCGAGTTGACCGAGCGAGGCATCCAGGCCGGGCTGGCTGGCACGTCCATTGGGACGGAGCAGGGCAGCATCTACGGCGACATCTACGAGAAGACCGGGCAATACGCTCCGGGTACCGCACTCGCCTATGGAGCCGCCGCGGGCGCGCTGGATGTCGTCCCGGAACTGGGCCTGCTCTCCAAGGCGATGCGGCCCAGCAAAGGGCTACTGCGTGCCGCAGGGCAGCAGGCCGCAACCGAGGCCGCAACGGAGGCAGGGCAGACGGCTGTCGAGCGCCTGGCAGTGCAGAGCGTCGACCCCAGCCAGAAGGCGTTCAACGCGGAAGGCCGGAGCGAGCTGCTGAACGCGGCCATTCTGGGCGGCATCGGCGGCGGCATTCTCGGCGGTGGCGTCGATGCTGCAGGGCGCATTGCCCAGCGTGCCCAGCAGGCACCTGTCTCGCCGGCAGCCCAGCCGGCCACTCCGGAACCTGCGGGCCCGATCAGCCGCTCCGCTGGACTCCTCCCAGGGCCCGCGCCGCTGGCGGCATTGCCCGCGCCTGAGTCGGTGCTCTACGGAGATTCCAGCGGCACCATTCGCGACACTGGACCGGTACGTGACGTGGACAGGGAGCAGCGCCCGGTGCCGGGTCGTGAGCAGGCCCAGCCCCGCTCGCCCTTCGGCGGTGGCGGGATCGATCAGCCCGTGCCGCGCGGTGTGGTTCCTTTGTCCGGTGAGCTGATCCAGGCGACGCCGCCGGCCGTCCGCGAAACCCCGCCCATGGCCGTACGGACTTTCGACGCCAGCCCAATCTACCCCGGCCTGCCGGATCTGCGCCCGGAGGCAGTTGTGGTGGACCCCAGTGGTCAGGCGTCGTTCGCCCGGGTGCCCACCCCAAGGCCAGTGGAGGACCAGGGTCCGAGCTTTGGCGCGGGCATGGACAGGCAGGCGCAGACGGCACAGCGGCCGGTGTTCAGCGAAGTTCTGCAGCAGGCGCGCCAGGCACAGGGTGCGCTGGACGCCAAGGCCCTCGCAGAGCGGACGGGCGCAAGCCGAGCGATGGCGACCCGGGCGCTCGCTGGCGCAAAGGTAGAGCAACAGGTCACCGCAACCGCTTACAGGAGCGTGCCAGGCGCGAACAAAGCGCTGCGGAGTCTGCCGCTGCCCGACGAGTTCGAGGTGGTGAAAACCGGTAGTCGACAGTGGGCGGTGCAGCGGCGCCCCGTACAGGAGCGTGCATATGTTGATAGTGGGACAGGGCCTGTTGATGAGCGAGCAGCAGGCGATCAGGGTGCTGCGCCGCTCCAGCCGACTGACCAGGCAGGAGTACCGGATGCTGAAGCAACGCCGCAAGCTGCCGCAGTCCAGCCAGTGGAAAGCGGAACTGGTGTTCCTCCTGCAGCTGCGGGGGCCGACGGACAGCGTGCACTGAATGAAGTGCCGGAGGCTTCAGCCTCGGCGCAGCAAGGCGACGCCAGCGTAGCGGGTGAATATCAGCATGGCCGGCACGGGGCCGTCCGCGCCACCGTTACGCCTACTGCCAAGGGTTTCCAGGTCGAATGGGGCCCTGACGATGTGCAGCAGTTCAAGGGCAAGGCGGCAGGCGAAAAGGTCAGGGCAGCGCTGGAGCGCGAAGGTTTCAATCGCGTAGAACAGCAGGGGGCCAACACCAATTATTCCCGTGGCGCCTATCGCATGGCGGCTCCGAGGGCCAGAAAGGTTCGTGCCGAAACACTGGCCAGGTCGATTGGTGGGATGGTTGCCGGCTGGAAAAATGCTCCTCAGGTCAATGTCGTCCAGTCAATTGATGACCTTCCGCCGCGGCTCCGCCAGCAGGTGAAGCGCGATGGTGCTCTTGATGCCGAAGGACTCTACGATCCAAAGGGCGTCTACCTCATCGCCGACAACCTCACCAGCCTGCAGCACGCTGCATTTGTTCTCCAGCACGAGGTAATCGGCCATGCCGGCCTGCAGGGAGCCTTCGGCAAGCGGCTGAGTCCGCTGTTGCTCAGCATCTACAAGGAGCATCCAGCTCTGCGTTCGTCGGCTGATCGCCTGCGCGATCGGTTCGGCTACGACAAGGCATTGGCTATGGAGGAGGTCCTGGCCGACCTCGCCGCTGCTGGCCGCCTGACTGAGCAGCGCTTCTGGCCGAGGCTGGTTGCTGCTCTCCGCAATGCGCTGCGCGACATCGGGTTCAAGGTGCGTTGGACCGACCAGGACATCGCGGCCCTGCTGGGCACTGCGCGGCGCTTCATCGAGAAGGGTGGGGACAAGGGCACCGGCGGGTTGGTACAGACCTACTCCCGGGAGCCCGGAACGGGACTGCCCGCTGCGCTGGAGAAGGAAATCGACGAAGTCTTCAGGGGCAAGACACTCACCAAGCCCCTGTCTCTCGGCGGAACGCCTGACGTGCTGAAGGCGCTGGGGGGGGCTGCTGATGCACCGATCAACATCACCGAAGACACGCTGTGGAAGGCCGTGGACAAGCACAGCCTGACGCCCAGGGATGTGAAGGCTGCCCTGGCTGCACTCGGCGAGCCGGTGATGGTATTCGATTCCGCCACTGCGCCGGACGGCCTGGTGGCGCTGGTGGAGACGGCGAGCCGTGGGCGCTCGGTGGTGGTGGCGGTGCACATGAACCGCAAGGAGAACATTACCGTCAACCGGATCGCCAGCATCCACGCCAAGGACAGCACTGCCTTCATCAGGCAGTGGATGGAGAGCGGCTTGCTGCGATACGTGGACAATAAAAAAGCCGATGCTTGGTCCAGCGCTAGAGGGCTCCAATTGCCCAAAGCGGCACCAAAACATCGGCTCGGCAAAAAGGTACTGCGTCCGGAGGACATTGGCAAGGAGGCGGGTGACGCGGGTGACGCGCGGTATAGCCGCGCAAGCCAACGGGCGGCCGACTTCTTCGACCAGGTGACCAACCGTGGCGAGGTGCGTTTCCCGGAGCACGCCACCTCGGCCCAGCGGGATGCGCTCGGCAAGATAGGCGCCTTCATCCGACAGGAACCGCTGGCCAAGACCGCGCGAGCGCTGTCCGAGCGCTGGAAGGAGAAAGTCATCCAGGGCGTGTTCGACCAGTTCGCACCGATCGCCAAGCTGGACCAGGCCGCCTACATGCAGGCTCGCCTGTCCAAAGGCACGGACGGAGCGCTGGAGGCCACCTTCTTCCATGGCCGGCCGACGATCACCGACGGGGCGCTGGACGTCGAGGCGGACGGCCAGGGTTTGCGTGGGGTGTTGGCGGAGCTGAAGGGGGAGCACGATCTCTTCTTCGCCTGGATCGCTGGCAACCGCGCCGAGAAACTGGCCCAGGAGGGGCGCGAGAACCTTTTCACCCCGGATGACATCGCAGCACTGCGCTCGCTCAACCAGGGCACCATGGACGATGGCCGCAGCCGTGCGGTGGTCTACCGCGATGTGCTGAAGCAGTTCAACGCCTATCAGAAGGCGGTGATGGACGTGGCCGAGCAGGCCGGCCTGATCGACGGCAGCAGCCGTAAGCTCTGGGAAAGCGAGTTCTACGTCCCGTTCTATCGAGTGATGGAGGAGGGCGACGGTACCGCCGGCCCGGGCCAGATCGGCGGGCTGACCGGGCAGAAGGCCTTCAAGAAGCTCAAGGGCGGCAAGGAGCCGTTGGGCGATCTGATGGCCAACACCCTGGCCAACTGGTCGCACCTGCTCTCTGCGTCCATGAAGAACATGGCGGCGAACAAGGCCCTGCAGGCTGCCGAGCAGATGAACATCGCCACCCGCGTGCGCGAGGCGGAGAAGGGTAGCCTTCGGGTAATGGTCAACGGCAAGGAGCGGCACTACCTGGTGGACGATCCCCTGGTGCTGGACGCGCTGACGATGCTGAATCACCAGGACTGGAACAACCCGGCCATGAAGGCCATGCGTTCCTTCAAGCACGCGCTGACCGTAGGGGTCACCAGCAGCCCCGCGTTCCGCGCCCGCAACCTGCTACGTGACAGCATCTCCTCGATCGCCGCCAACGACCTGGGCTACAACCCGCTGAAGAACATGGCCGCGGGCTGGAAGGGAACCGGCAAGGACAGCCCCACGCTGCACCGGCTGCTGGCCGGCGGCGGCGCTGTGCGGTTCGGCTCGCTGAACGATGGCGACCAGGCCACCTACGCGAAGCGCCTGATCAGCCGGGGTGTCGACTCCAGTCAGATCCTCAACACCCCCGCCAAGGCTGCCAAGGCGCTGCGCAGTGCCTGGGACAAGTACCAGGAGATCGGCGACCGACTGGAGACGGTCAACCGTGCCGCCCTCTACGAGAAGCTGCGCGCCGAGGGCAAAAGCCACCTGGAGGCCAGCTACGCTGCTCGTGACATGATGGACTTCACCTCGGCCGGCAAGTGGGCCAGCGTGCGCTTCTTGACGCAGATCGTGCCTTTCATGAACGCCCGCCTGCAGGGGATGTACAAGCTGGGGCGCGGTGCTTCGGCAGATCCGCGCCGCTTCCTGGCAGTCGCCGGCGCGGTGGCCATGGCCTCGACCCTGCTGTTCCTGCTCAACAAGGACGACGAGGAGTTCAAGCAGCTGCCGGACTGGGTCCGTGACACCTACTGGTGGGTGCGCATCCCGGGTACCGAGAAGGCGCTGTACCTGCCCAAGCCCTTCGAGGTCGGCGTGCTCGGCAGCGTAGCCGAGCGGTTGACGGAGCTGGCGCTCTCCGGTGACGACTACCAGGCCGGCGACTTCGCCAGCACGGCTGGCTCGCTGTTGTGGAACCAGCTTTCCATGAGCCCGGTACCGCAGGCCTTCAAGCCTCTGATGGAAGCCGCTTTCAACTACGACAGCTTCCGCGACCGCCCGATCGACAGCATGGGTCAGGAGCGGCTGCCGGCGGAGGAGCGCTACACCGCCAGGACCAGCGCGTCGGCCGTGGCCGCCGGGCAGTTGACCGGGATCTCGCCGCAGCGGATCGAGCACCTGGTGCGCGGCTACTTCGGCTGGCTCGGCACCCAGGCGCTGAACACCGCCGACTACCTGACTCGCGGCATCACTGACCTCCCGTCGAATCCGAAGAGCGACCTGACCAACCCGGACAACTGGACGCTGTTCGGGGACTTCGTGAAGGCAGCCGACCCGGGCAGTGGCAGCAAGTACCTGACCCGCTTCTACGAGATGCAGCACCAGATCGACCAGCTCTACGCCTCGGCCAGCGAGGCACGGAAGGTGGGGGGTCTGGAGCGTCTGCAGCAGCTGGCTGGTAATGAGATGCTGAAGCTGCGGCCGGTCTACCAGGCCGCCAACCGGCAGATCACCGTCATCAACCAGCGCATCAAGGCCGTGACGAATGATCGGTCGCTGGGCGCGGCGGAGAAGGCGGAACTGCTGAAGCAGCTGAACGCGACCCGGAACCGAGCTGCGCAACTGGCGGACGAGCGGGGGCGGGCAGCGGGCTGAAAAAGGGGGTTGCCCAGGCACGCCAGTGACATAGCGTCGAGCGGGCTTGGGCAACCAGGTCGGCCTCTCTGCAGGCCGCAGCAGGCTAGGTTCGCTACCGAAAAGGGATGGTCTACTCCCGCCTACGCCCCTGCCTGCTGACCCTTCTTCTAGGCGGAGGGAGAAACCGATGAACAACGTCATTCCGTTTCATTACCAAGGGCAGGCTATCCGTTTCAACCGCGATGGATGGATCAATGCCACAGCGGCGGCGGCCGTATTTGGCCAGGAACCGCGAGATTGGCTGCGGCTTCATGAAACTGAATGCTACATGCGCGCCCTTGCCAAGCACCTTGGCATCCCGTTTGAGCCCAAGATGGTCGAGCGTAAGCAGAGCAAGAAAGTCCAGGGTGGCAAATCCGGTTTCCGCCCCGAATTGAGCAACTGCGCGGGTTTGGTCGTGACTCGCAGGGGCGCAGCAGCCAATGGCGGCGGTACCTGGCTTCACCCGAAACTGGCCGTTGCGTTCGCTCGCTGGCTGAATGTGGACTTCGCGGTCTGGTGCGACCTCCACATTGATGCACTGCTGCGTGGTGAGGCCGAGCCGCTGCAGGAGTTCGAGCGAGCCAGCGCTGTCTTTGCAGAGCGCGAAGCCTTGGCGAGCCTCCATGGCAAGGGGCTGGCGGCCTGGCGGGTCGAGAAGTCCCCACTGAAACGGGAAGTGGAGTACTGGCGGGAGCAGATGCAGCTCGTGCTCGGCCTGGACGAACCTACTTCGCGTACTTCGGAGCTACCTGGTTGACGGCGGCCCGTATCGCCTCCGCTGCGCCGTAACCTTGCGCCATCAGCGCGTTGCGTACCTCAACCACTTCAGCGATTGCGGCCTGGTTCGCGTCGGGCCGCTCGTAATCAAGGAAGGGGTAACGGGCGTAAGCCTCCTGCAGCACAGTCGCCAGCGCAGCGCCATCTCCATTCGCTGTCGCGGCCTTGCCTGCGTACTTGGGCCCAACCTGCCGGACCGCCTCACGTATCGCATCGGCGCCGCTGTAACCCTTGGCCATGAGCGCGTCGCGCACCTTGACCACCTCGTCGATAGCCGGGCGGTAGGCGTACGGCCTGGTGTGGTCGAGGAAGGGAAAATCCCGATAAGCCTGGGCGAGCACGGCTTCCATGGTGCTGTCCTGCTGTGGCTTCTGGGAGGGGAGGTACCCGGTACTGAAGACGTGCTCCACGCAAGCATCGAAGGTCTCGACGACATTGGGGCACTTGTCGGCGACAGCCTTTCGCTTCAGGTATTCGGCCTTGTTGATGCCGTACTTCGCAGCGCCGGCAGAATCCATGTACTCGCCCTCGACAGGATCAGTGAGGTTTAGGCCGAAGTACTCCAGTTCAGTGAAGTCGAGATTTCGCATGTCCTCAGAAGGGACTTGCACCATGGCATCGTAGAGCCTGTCGGACAGGTTCATGTCGCGCAGGAACGCTTTCGCTTTGTCTTGCGTGGCGCGATAGTCCTGTTGTGCTTGCTGAATGTCGAGCTCCCCAATCTGAGGTGTATAGGGACGGTGAATCCCTACAGTGCCGTAGACCGAACGGCGTACCCCACCAGCCAGCAGAAAGACGCATGCGCTGAGGCAATGACTTCCGGAGTCAACTTCAACCTTTGCCCTCATCTGGCGAATCGTTCGGCCGGCAGCGATCGCAGCGTCGACGACACCACCAGGAGAGTTGAGCGTGATGGTCGGCCGGCTGAGTTTGCGTCCGTCCAGGAAACGGGAAATCTGCGCGAGGGCGGTGGCATCGGCATCGGTGATTTCGCCGGATATCAGGAAGCACCCTGCAGGCGTCGAGCAGTCAGCAACCTTGGTGACGTCAGCAAGGGCGGCGCCCGATGTGAAGGCCAGGGCAGCGAAGAGGGGGGCCAGGCGGCGAGGTTTCATTGTGAGACTCCATCCTACACGGGGCGGAGGCTATCACTTCGGGCTTGGCAGTAGGAGGGGCTAGAGAGGGGCTGGCGGATCGGCTACGAGAGGGAGCTGGTGGCGGCCTCTAATGCGTGTCGCTAAGTCGCGGGCAGTTGAAGCGAGGCATGCCCACGATAAACCTCCGTCTCAACGATCATTGGCTTGTGTTGAAAGCTATCTTGAGCAGGCCGGTCTCATATTTCAAGACGAATATGGAAATGGTGTTTTGATATAAGTCTTCTCTATTTGGGGGATCTAGTTATTTTCTTTTTCGAAAATATATTTTTTAAATTTGTGTTTTTGGGCGGCTGACCCTGTATGCTGGTTTAGCTGCCTGCTCAGTTTAGCGGCACCGCTCAGGTGCTTGCGCGTTATTAGCTATCTTCTCGGTCCCCTATCCTTCGCAATCAGTCTGCTCTATGTCTTTGTGTCTGTTTATAGTTGCGGAGGGTATATGTTTTTACGTCAAGTTGGAGTGGTTCTTTGGTTTAGTGCTGATAAGGGTTTCGGTTTTATATCTCGCCAAGAGGGGCCGGATATCTTTGTTCATTACAAGCAGATCAAAGGGGAGGGGTATAAGACGTTGACAGAAGGTCAGCGCGTATCTTTTTTGATCGGTAATGGAGCGAGAGGGATTCATGCGGAAGATGTTCTAACTATCGAGTAATGATTCGTGAGAGCGGAGCGCCATTGGATTTTTGAAGCTGTTCCGTATGCCAATATCCTTGGAGTCAACTGCGGTATGTAGGCTGGAAGGGAGGCCGTGCGCAGTTGTTAAGGCTTTGGTCAGATATGTGCCCTTGCCAATAAATAAGTGTTGGGGGTGATTGTGGATACTGTGAGTTGGTACCAGATAAATTTGGGGGTCGGAAACGCCATATACAGAGAGATAAAAGGCCTACGTATGAGACAGCGAGCACTGATGCCTGAATCGAAAGAGCCTTTTCGTATTGGGATTCATCGAGTCTCTGGGGGTAGTCATATGTTTTTCCCGCCAGATTCTGCAAGGCTTGCAGCACTTTTAGGTGCCGCGCCCTGCGAGCCGCCAGGCGCCGAGTATCTTATGCTGCAACCGTTGCCTTGGGGCGCAGCAGATAAATGAAAACCCAGCCTAGGCTGGGTCTCGAGACTTTAACCCCGCTATTTAATCAACGGGTTGTTCCTTTGGGTTGGGCTGCCTTGTATTGCTGTTCCTGAGGGGCGGGCTTGGCCTTTTCGACATCTTGCCCTTTCTCATGCTGGCCAGCTTTCTCCTTGGCATCCGCTTTGTCCTGATTCACTTTCCCATTGCCTTGATCTTGCGTTTGACTTTTCATTTTGCTTCTCCGTTTGTGAGTACTTAGAGTATTCCTCGCTGGCGGAGATAAATAGGCAAAGCGGACAGTCGGTAATTTTATTTTGGCTTATGATATCAAGGGGGTGGCTACTGGCTGGTGGCCAGTTATTCCATTGAAGCTGCCAAGTATTTCATTTTCGATATATGGGAGAAATTTGTTGAGTTCCTCCAGGCTCACGAATACCGCTTCGAGCTTTAGTCCTACATAAACGCAAAATAATGAGTCGTAACCATTCGCGCGAATGCGATTAGGGATGTCGTCGCCCCAAATTTGACCAACACTTATTCTTGAGTTTTTCATGCTTTCTCTCCTTCTGTAGAAAGTCAGCATGACACATAAGCTGATTTGGATTTTGGTTATTTTACTTATTTTTAGTTGGCCTAGTTCTTGGGGCCTTGAATCCAGATGAAGTGGCTGAAGTAAATTTGGAGTAATGCTCACGCCCAGTGTGGCCGCCACCCTCAGCGCACCGGCGCCAGCCGCCCACTCGCCTCGAGGGGCAGCACCATCTGCACCTGGGTGGTGGGCGCGACGTTGTAGCGAGGCTCCGCCTGGGCCGGCGGCTCGCTGTGGATGTTCAGCAGGTGGTGGATCTCGCTCCAAGACATTGCCTGGACGACTCGGCCGCACATGGTCGGTACCTGTGGGGTTTGGGCTGTTAGAGGGTAGAAAAAAGGAATGGGAGAGGGTGCCCAGAACGGGCGGAGGAGGGGAGAATCGTTTCCGCATCGCCTGGAATGCCCCGCGCTGCCTATGGCCTGTAAGCCATGAAAGCCGCATCACTTGCGGAAACGAAAAATTCCTAAGTCATTGAAATAAATGAAAATTACGGGGGATTGCAAATCCGTGTACGCCGGTTCGATTCCGACTTCGGCCTCCATATGAGAAGCCCCGTAGATTCACGTCTACGGGGCTTTTTCATTTCCGCAGCGTGTTGGCGTCCTCATTGTGGCTGGGCTTTTTTGCTGTCCGGTCATGGACTTGCGAATGCTTGCGTGCAGGGGAGGGGGTGTATATATTCCTGCCCTCGCAAAAAACGGGGCTTGGCTCCGTATTGCATTGAGCGCTACCGCCCGAATGGCGAAATCGGTAGACGCAAGGGACTTAAAATCCCTCGCTGGCAACAGCGTGCCGGTTCGACCCCGGCTTCGGGCACCATGTAAATCAAGGGCTTGCACGATTCTTTCGGGCAGGCCCTTGTTGTTTCTGGCTCCGCAATTTGCGGAGCGGTCCGCACTTCTTGGTGCCCCTCTGATGTGAAAAGGCCCTGTGCTTATACTCCCGGCCTTCCGATACGCGACAGGGATGTGAGTCATGCGGGATTTCATCAAGGCACGAAGTCTGGATATCGCCATCGGCGTGATCTTTGTGGCCGTATTTGTAGCGCTGATCGGTTTCAGGGGTGACGTGCTGTTCGTCGGCCTCTGGTATTACCTGGCGGTCATCGGTGGCACGTTTTTCGCCGCGTTGCTGGTCAATCCCAGACCACGGTTCGCTGGAGGTGCCGTCCTGGCTGCGGGGCTTAGCCTCTTGTTCTATGTCCGGGCCAACTGGCACCCCGTTCATACGAGCGATCTGTTGGCGCTCGGTCACCTGTTCTCGTTGCCCGGTGCTGCTGTCGGGGTTCTGGTGCTCGGAATCGTGAGCCGGCTGTGCGCGTGGCGCCCGGAGTCCTGGTTGTTTTGCGGTGGGTTGCTGGGGTTCTTGCTGGGTTTTGCTGTTGGCCAGGTCTACATATGCAGCACAGCTCTGTCCTGCGACGTGCTGCTGAATTGACGCGCGTTCACTCCGCTTCACCCAGGCTCTTCACATAAGCCGCGAACATGTCGCTCAACGCCTCGATCAGTTCAGCGCGGGTGAGCGGTGGGTGAGGGTGGCTCATGAAGCGGATGATGGTCATCAGTGCGCTGTTGATGACCACGTACAAGGTGGGCAGCGGGTTTTCGATGGGGATTTCCCGCAGGTGGCGCAATAGGTAGAGGCGGCAGAAATCGAACAGGTGCTGTTCCATCTCGTCGACCACCTTCAGCGTGCGCAGGTCCTGCCAGTGCCGTGCGAGTTCCAGGTGCAAGCTGGCGTTGCGGTCGAGGAATGCGAATACCGCCTGCAGCAGCCGCTCCACCGCAGCGTGAACGTCGTCCGCCAGCAGGGCCGAGGCGTTGTCGCGGATGACGCCCACCAGGTCCTGGCTCATCCGGTCGAGCAGCGCTTCGACCAGCGCCTCCTTGCAGTCGAAGTACTGATAGAGCGAACCGACACTGACCCCGGCCTCGGCGGCGATGAGGTTGGTGCTCAGGCGTGGCAGGCCTTCGCGGGCGATGACCCGGGCGCAAGCCTCCACCAGGTCGGCGACCATCTGTTGCGAGCGTTGCTGACGGGGCTGCTTGCGCATGGCGGGCTCCGGACACGAATTGAATGCGAGCGGATAGTCGCATTAGCGTGAAGGCGTTTCCAAGCACCTGCCGGAGCCGCCTTCATGCACGCACCTGACTCCGCTCAACCCGTCCAGCCGAGCCCCTTGGGGCCGGATTCCCTGACCTGGCGCTACTTCGGTGACCTGCGTGGCCTGCTGCTGATCGGTCGCACCGGCATCCTGCAGAACATGCATCCGGGGTTGGCTGCCGGCGTGCTCCAGCATTCCGACCTGTTCGCCAACCCCTGGAACCGCTTGCTGCGCTCCATCCCGCCCATCCTCGGCGTGGTCTACGACGGTGAGCTGGCTGCCGGTACCGCTCGCCAGGTGCGCGCCTTCCATCGCGATATCAAGGGCCGGGACGGGCAGGGACGCCCCTATCACGCCCTCAACCCCGAGCTGTTCTACTGGGCCCACGCCACCTTCTTCGAAGCGCAGATCGCCCTGCAGGAATGGCTCGGCACGCCCCTGGACGAACAGCAATGCGAGCGCCTCTACCAGGAGTCCGTCCACTGGTACGCCCTCTACGGCCTGCCGATGGTGGGGGTGCCGGCGAACTACGCGGCATTCCGGGTGTACTGGCAGCAGATGCTGGAGCAGCGCCTGCAGGCGACGGAGATCACCACCTGGTACTTCGGCTCGACCGGGCGCCTGCCCGCGCCCTATCCCTGGATGCGCGGCCCGCTGTGGTGGTGCCTGCAGCCTCTGCTGGTGGGCGGCGTGCGCTGGGTGGCGCGGGGCACCTTGCCGCCTGTGCTGCGGGAGCGCCTGGGGCTTCGGTGGACGGAATGGGACCAACGCCGGTTGCGGTTGCTTGCCGGCTTCCTGCGGCTGGCCTGGCGCGTGTTGCCCCGGGAGTGGGGCTATTTCCCCCAGGCGCGGCGTGCGATGCGGCGTGCCCGCCGCGCTGCCGCCGGAGGGCACCCGGCCCCCCGGACTTGACGGCCACGGCGGGCAGCGGACAATTCGACCTCCCGTTTCGCGGCCAGGCAGTCCCGGCCGTCGCACTGAGCAGTGAGGTGCCCCCATGCTTCCATCCCCGATCCCCCGTGGCAGCGCGCGACGCTTTCACTTGCGCAAGGTGCGTGGACGTGTCGGGCTGGGTCTGGTGGCCGGGCTTTCCGTACTGGCAGGGATGACGGACGCCATCGGCTTTCTCGCCACCGGCGACTTCGTCTCCTTCATGAGCGGCAACACCACGCGGATGGCCGTGTCCCTGAGCGAGGGGCACCTCGCCGCCTTCGGGCGCCTGGCCCTGGCGGTGCTCTGCTTCGTGCTGGGCAACGCGTTCGGGGTCGTGGTCGCGCGTTTTTCCGGTCGCCGCGCCGCGCCGCTGCTGGCGGTGATCGCCACGCTCCTGGCCATTGCCGCCCTCTGGCCCTTTGCCTGGCGAGTGCCGGCGGTGGTGCTGTCGATCCTGGCCATGGGCATGCTCAACGCCGTGGTCGAGCAGGTGAACGGCCTGCCTATCGGGCTCACCTACGTCACGGGCGCCTTGTCGCGTTTCGGTCGGGGGCTCGGCCGCTGGCTGCTGGGCGAGCGGCGGGAAGGGTGGCGGGTCCAACTGGTGCCCTGGGCCGGGATGCTGGCGGGCGCTGTGCTGGGCGCATTCCTGGAGTTCCGCATGGGCCTGTTGGCGCTCACCTTCAGCGCCGGGCTCGCGGCACTGCTGGCCATTGCCTCGTTGTGGGTGCCGCGTCCCTGGCAGCGGGGCTACATGCCCCGCTGAACGGCGCTCAGGCCGTCATCTTGCGCGGATGGGGCACCCCGGCCTGGATGCGCTCATACACCTCCTTGCGGTGCACGGCGACATTCTTGGGCGCGACGATGCCGAACTTCACCTGGTGGCCGTGGATGCTGATCACCTCCAGGGTGATGCCGCCTTCGATGACGAAACGTTCGCCGACGGAACGGATGAGGAGCTGCATATCAGGCTCTCCTGACGGGAATCGGTTGCGAGGGTCGCTGCGGCAGTTCGCGGCGACAGCGGGCTTGAACACCTGACCTTCGCTGGCCCGATCAAGTTCCACCCGGTGAACCCCGCCAGGCGACGCACGGTCGAACGGTTCGCGGCAGCGGATGGTCTAGCCTGAGACTGCCTGAAGGAACCAGGAGACGTGGAATGGACACCCGTGAACAGCATCTGATCCGCCTGCTCGGCCTCACCACCCGCAGCCTCACCCACCTGTCGGCCGCCATGACCGAAATGTCCTTCGAGCTGATGCGCAGCGAGGATGACGCAGCGCGCCAGGCCGGACGCCGCATGATCGACCACCTCGCCGCCATCAGCGCCGGCCTCGACGAGCACTGGCAGGCCCTGGGCGACTTCGGCGGCGGCCCGCCGGAAGAGCCGGTGGAAGGCCTGGTCGAAGTCGAGCTGCAGCCCGTCGACGAGGGCGGCTCCGGATAACCTCGCCGTCACCTCGCTGTCACGCCCCTGCCACCGGAGTCCGTTGCAATCCCTGCAACGACAGCGGAGGTGCAGCCATGCGGATATGCGTGATCGGGGCGGGCTATGTGGGGCTGGTGACGGCGGCGTGCTTTGCTGAAATGGGCAACCGGGTGCGCTGTGTCGAGCGCGACCCGTCGCGCCTGGCGCAATTGCGTCGGGGCGAGTCACCGATCCATGAACCGGGCCTGGCGCCCCTGCTGGCGCAGCACCTGGAGAGCGGGCAGCTGGACTTCACCGCGCGCCTGGCCGAGGGCCTGGAGCAGGCAGACGTCGCTTTCATCGCCGTGGGCACCCCCAGCGGCGAGGATGGCTCCGCCGACCTGAGCCATGTGCTCGCGGTGGCGGACGAACTGGGGCGGGTGCTGCAGCGCCCGTGCCTGGTGGTGGACAAGTCCACCGTGCCCGTCGGCACCGCCGAGCGGGTCGCCGCGTGCATCAACGGGCGACTCGCCGCCCGGGGCAAAGGCTTTCGCATCCAGGTGGCGAGCAACCCCGAGTTCCTCAAGGAGGGGGCTGCCCTCGATGACTTCATGCGCCCCGATCGCATCGTCATCGGCACCGACGACCCGGCGGCCCGCGAGCTGCTGCGGCGCCTCTACGCGCCGTTCTCGCGCAACCACGACCGCATCCTCTGCATGGGCACCCGCGCCGCGGAGTTCACCAAGTACGCTGCCAACGCCTTCCTCGCCACGCGCATCTCCTTCATGAACGAGATGGCCGGGCTCTGCGCCCGCCTGGGCGTCGACATCGAGGAGGTGCGGCGCGGCGTGGGCAGTGACCGGCGCATCGGCACCCATTTCCTCTATGCCGGCTGCGGCTACGGCGGCTCGTGCTTCCCCAAGGACGTGCGGGCGCTGATCCGTTGCGCCGAACAGGAGGGGGTCGACCCCGGCATCCTGCGGGCCGTGGAGGCGCGCAATGCCGAGCAGAAGGCCCTGCTGTTCCAGGCGCTGGTGGCGCATTTCGAAGGGCGTCTGCACGGGCGGGTGGTGGCGGTGTGGGGGCTGTCCTTCAAGCCGGGCACCGATGACATCCGCGAAGCGCCCAGCCTGGTGCTGATCGACGCCCTGCTGGCCGCCGGCGCCCTCGTGCGCGGCTGCGACCCAGCGTCGCGGGAGGCCGTCGCAGCCCGCTACCCGGACGCCCTCGCCAGCGGCCGACTGTGGCTGGGCGAGTCCCCCTACCAGGCGGTGGAACAGGCCGAAGCCCTGGTGCTGGTGACCGAATGGAAGCAGTTCCGCCAACCGAACTTCGAGCGGATTCGCGGTCTGATGAAGGTGCCGGTCATCTTCGATGGCAGGAATCTCTACGACCCGTTGCAACTGGCCGACCTGGGATTCCTCTATCGCGGCGTCGGACGCCCACCTGCGGGGCATTGTAAGGCGACAGCGGCGTGATTAGACTTCGCCGCATTCAGCCCACACCCACCTTATTCAAGGTTCAACATGATCAAGAAATGCCTGTTCCCGGCCGCTGGTTACGGTACCCGTTTTCTGCCCGCCACCAAGGCCATGCCCAAGGAAATGCTGCCGGTGGTGAACAAGCCGCTGATCCAGTACGGGGTTGAAGAGGCGCTGGACGCCGGTCTCAGCGAGATCTCCATCGTCACCGGCCGTGGCAAGCGCGCCCTGGAAGACCACTTCGACATCAGCTACGAGCTGGAACACCAGATCAAGGGCACCGACAAGGAGAAGTACCTGGTCGGCATCCGCCGCCTGATCGACCAGTGCAGCTTCTCCTACACCCGCCAGGTGGAAATGAAGGGCCTGGGCCACGCCATCCTCAGCGGCCGTCCGCTGATCGGTGACGAGCCTTTCGCCGTAGTGCTGGCGGACGACCTCTGCCTGAACCTCGACGGCGACGGCGTGCTGACCCAGATGGTCAAGCTGTACAACCAGTTCCGCTGCTCCATCGTCGCTATCCAGGAAGTGCCGCCGGAGGAAACCTCCAAGTACGGCGTGATCGCCGGCGAGATGATCCGTGACGACATCTACCGCGTGAACAGCATGGTCGAGAAGCCCAAGCCGGAAGACGCCCCGTCCAACCTGGCGATCATCGGCCGCTACATCCTGACTCCGGACATCTTCAAGCTGATCGAAGAGACCGAACCGGGCAAAGGTGGCGAAATCCAGATCACCGACGCCCTGATGAAGCAGGCCCAGGACGGTTGCGTGCTGGCGTACAAGTTCAAGGGCAAGCGTTTCGACTGCGGCGGTGCCGAAGGCTACATCGACGCGACCAACTACTGCTTCGAGAACCTCTACAAGACCGGCAAGGCCTACTGATAGGCTCCACCGCGTCACCCAAGGCCGCCTCCGGGCGGCCTTGTCGTATCCGCACTCCACGTAGACCGGGCTTCAGCCCGGGAAGCCTGTCTCAGGGAGTCACCATCCCCTCCGAGCCCGGCCCCAGCGGCTGCCCGTAGCTGAACTCCACATAGTTGCCCGCCGGGTCCCGCAGGCCGCAGTAGTAGCCCACCGGAAAGGGCTCGTCCCGGGGTGCCCACACCAGGCAGCCTTCGGCCGCCGCGCGGGCGGCCAGGGCATCCACCGCCTCGCGGCTTTCCAGGGCGAAGCCGAAGTGGCTGTAGTCGTCGGCGGCCAGGTCACGCGGGCGCCCGCCGGGCATGATCACGAAGATGAAACGGTGCTCCTGGCCCGGCTCCGCCATCCAGACGATGCGCGAGCCCTTGCCGGCGCGCGAGTGGATCACCCGCATGCCGCAATAGCGTTCGTAGAAGGCGATGCACGGCTCCAGCTCGGGCACGTGCAGGGCGAGGTGGGTGAGGGTAGGGCGCATGGTGCTCCTCCTTCGGCGTACCAGGCTCAAGGATAGGCGCGGCAACTGGTCAGGGGCACGGGTTCAGGTATGCTGGCCGCCTGTTTCTGGAGACCCCCTGCCATGGCCTACGATTTCGACCTCTTCGTCATAGGCGCCGGTTCCGCCGGCGTACGTGCCTCTCGCTTCGCCGCCGGTTTCGGTGCCCGCGTCGCGGTAGCGGAAAGCCGCTACCTGGGCGGCACCTGCGTCAACGTCGGCTGCGTGCCGAAGAAGATGCTGGTGTACGGCGCCCACTACGCCGAAGACTTCGAGCAGGCGCGCGGCTACGGCTGGTCCGTCGGCGAGCCCGGGTTCGACTGGGCGACCCTGATCGCCAACAAGGACAAGGAAATCCACCGCCTCAACGGCATCTACCGCAACCTCCTGGTCAACGCCGGCGTCACCCTGCTGGAAGGCCATGCGCGCATCCTCGACGCCCACACCGTGGCGGTCGGCGAGCAGCGCTTCACGGCCCAGCACCTGCTCATCGCCACCGGTGGCTGGCCCCAGGTGCCGGACATTCCCGGCCGCGAGCTTGCCGTCACCTCCAACGAGGCCTTCCACCTGCGCGAACTGCCCAAGCGCGTGCTGGTGGTGGGCGGCGGCTACATCGCCGTCGAATTCGCCTCGATCTTCCACGGCCTGGGCGCCAAGGCCTCGCTGCTCTATCGCCAGGACCTGTTCCTGCGCGGCTTCGACGGCGCCGTGCGCACCCACCTGCGTGACGAGCTGACCCGCAAGGGCCTCGACCTGCAGTTCAACGCCGACATCACCCGCATCGAGAAGCAGGCCGATGGCAGCCTGCTCGCCACCCTCAAGGACGGCCGCAGCCTGGAGACCGACTGCGTGTTCTACGCCACCGGTCGCCGACCGATGCTGGACAACCTCGGCCTGGAGAACACCGGCGTCGAGCTGGACGAGCGCGGCTTCATCAAGGTGGACGACGAGTACCGCACCACCGAACCCTCGATCCTCGCCCTGGGCGATGTCATCGGTCGCGTGCAGCTCACCCCGGTGGCCCTGGCCGAGGGCATGGCCGTTGCCCGCCGCCTGTTCCGCCCGGCCGAGTACCAGCCGGTGGACTACGACAACATCCCCACCGCCGTCTTCAGCCTGCCCAACATCGGCACCGTCGGCCTGACCGAAGAGCAGGCACGGGGGCGCGGGCACAAGGTCAAGGTGTTCGAGAGCCGCTTCCGCGCCATGAAGCTGACCCTTACCGACAACCAGGAGCGCACCCTGATGAAGCTGGTGGTGGACGCCGAGAGCGACCGCGTGCTCGGTTGCCACATGGTCGGCCCCGAGGCGGGCGAGATCATCCAGGGCCTGGCCGTGGCGCTCAAGGCCGGTGCCACCAAGCGCATCTTCGACGAGACCATCGGCGTGCACCCGACCGCCGCCGAGGAGTTCGTCACCATGCGCACCCCGGTGGGGAACTGATCGGTCCATGGAGCAGCTCTTCTACCTGTCCGACCTCTTCGGCGTCGCCGTCTTCGCCATCACTGGCGCACTCATGGCCGGGCGCAAGTCCATGGACCTGTTCGGCGTGCTGGTGATCGCCATCATCACCGCCCTGGGCGGCGGCACCCTGCGCGACGTCATTCTCGGCAACCACCCGGTCAGCTGGATCCGTGACGACACCTACATCCTCGTCGCCTCCCTGGCCGCCGTGGGTACCGTGCTCTGGGTCCGCCTGACCCGGCCCATCCACGAGACCGGGCTGCTGGTGGCCGATGCCTTCGGCCTGGCCGTGTTCACCGTCTACGGCACCGAGGTCGCCCTGCAGCACCAGGTGCCCCTGAGCACGGCGGTGATCATGGGCGTCATCACCGGCGTCGCCGGCGGCGTGATGCGCGATGTGATCTGCAACGAGATCCCGCTGATCTTCCAGAAGGAGATCTACGCCATCGCCTGCATCGCCGGCTCCCTGGTGTTCATCGGGCTGCTGGCCGTCGGGCTGCCGCGCTGGCTCGACACCGGCATCGCCATGGCCGTGGTGCTCGGCACCCGCCTGGCCGCCATCCGCTGGGGGCTCTCGCTGCCCCGTTTCCACCTCCTCGACAGGCACTGACCCATGCTGGAACGCATCGATCACCTGGTCCTCACCGTCGCCGACATCCCCCGCACCGTGGATTTCTACCAGCGCGTGCTGGGCATGCGTCACGAGGTGTTCGGCGAGGGCCGCAGTGCCCTGGCCTTCGGCCAGCAGAAGCTCAACCTGCACCAGGCCGGACGGGAGTTCGAGCCCAAGGCCGCGCACCCGCTGCCGGGGGCCATCGACCTGTGCCTGGTCACCACCTTGCCCCTGGAGCGCCTGCTGGCCCACCTGGCCGCCGAAGGCGTGGCGGTGGAGGAGGGGCCGGTGCGCCGCACCGGCGCCCTCGGGCCCATCGAGTCGGTGTACGTTCGCGACCCGGACGACAACCTGATCGAGATCGGCCGCTACCTCGCCTGAACCGTCACTGCGCCGTCGCCTCCACGCGCACCTCGCCGGCCTTCTCGAAGCGCAGGACGAACGGGATGCGCTGGCCGGGCGTCACCGGCTGGCGCAGTCCCACCAGTGTCAGGTGGCTGCCGTCCGGCTTGAGCGCCAGCGTGCCCCCGGCGGGTATGCCGAACGACACCAGGGTCATCACCCGGCGGGCCTCGCCGATGCGCACCGTGGTCTGCAGGTCCACCCGCCAGGCCAGGGGCGAGCTGGCGCCGCTCAGCCGGTCGCCATCGCCGCCCCGGTCGTGGATGTCCAGGTAGACCTCCCGCGCCGTGGCGTCCCAGGTCGAGGCCCGGCTCCAGGCTGGCCCCAGTTCCAGGTTCCCCGCCCGTGGCCCATCGGCCAGGGCCCAGGGGCAGGCGAGGGCGAACAGCAGGAGGATCGACGAACGACGCATGGCAACCTCGGCAAGGCATGGGGGAGCGCTATTTCACCTGGCAACGGCGGTTGGCGAAAGCCCGGAAAAACCGCGACACTTGCACGCTGCCCAGCTTCGCTGAACCCGGAGAGGAATCGAAATGCCCAGATTGTCGTTGTTGTTCGCTCTGTTGGCCTTCGCGGGCATCGCCCAGGCCGAGGTCAAGACCAAGGAGCTCCACTACAAGACCGCCGACGGGACCGCCCTGGTGGGCTACTACGCCTACGACGACGCCATCGAGGGCAAGCGCCCCGGCGTGGTGGTGGTGCATGAGTGGTGGGGCCTGAACGACTACGCCAAGCGCCGCGCCCGCGACCTCGCCGAGCTGGGCTACAGCGCCCTGGCCATCGACATGTACGGCGAAGGCAAGAACACCGAGCACCCGGCCGACGCCGCCGCCTTCATGCAGGCCGCCCTCAAGGACGCCCCCGCCGCCAAGGCGCGTTTCCTCGCCGGCCTCGACCTGCTCAAGCAGCAGCCCCTGACCGACAGCAGCCGCCTGGCCGCCATCGGCTACTGCTTCGGCGGCAAGGTGGTGCTGGACATGGCCCGCCAGGGCGTCCCGCTGGCCGGCGTGGTGAGCTTCCACGGCGCCCTCGCCACCGCCACCCCCGCCACCAAGGGCAGCGTCAAGGCGCGCATCCTGGTGGAGCACGGCGGGCAGGACAGCATGGTCACCAAGGCCGACGTCGCCGCCTTCAAGGACGAGATGGACGCCGCCGAGGCCAACTACCGCTTCGTCCTCCAGCCCAAGGCCAAGCACGGCTTCACCAACCCCGATGCCGACCGCCTCAGCCACGCCGGCCACGGCAGCGAGAA
The DNA here is from genome assembly GCF_006715895.1 of Pseudomonas sp. SLBN-26. Taxonomy (NCBI): domain Bacteria; kingdom Pseudomonadati; phylum Pseudomonadota; class Gammaproteobacteria; order Pseudomonadales; family Pseudomonadaceae; genus Pseudomonas; species Pseudomonas sp. SLBN-26. The sequence continues at coordinate 1,685,451 of NZ_VFOB01000001.1, read as the reverse complement.
AGGCCCGGACCTGGCCTACAGCAAGGTGGCCGACGAGAACTCCTGGGCCGACATGCAGGGCTTCTTCAAGGAAATCTTCCCCCGCTGAAACGCCGCGCCAGGGCTCGTCCCTGGCGCCGCTCCATCCGCTCTGCAGGGGCGCGCGGCCCGGATCGCGCGTCCGTCGCCAGACCGGCACCTCGGCCGGGGTGTGCGGTCAGACCAGAACGACAGGCTGAAGCTGAAAAATGTTGTTCGAATAACAAAATATCCATGCGCATGTGGTGATATTTTGTTTTCCTGCGTTATCTTGATGCAATTAAAACAAGATATCCCCCTGGAGCCCCTGACATGCATCCTCGCATCCTGGAAGTCACCGAGCGGGTCATCGCCCGCAGCCGACCGACCCGCGAACGCTACCTGGCGATGATCCAGGAAGCGGCCAGCAAGGGCCCGCAGCGGGGCAGCCTGCAGTGCGCCAACTTCGCCCACGGCGTGGCGGGTTGCGGCGGCATCGACAAGCAGCGCCTGCGGCTGATGGACTCGGCCAACGTCGCCATCGTCACCGCCTACAACGACATGCTCTCCGCCCACCAGCCCTACGAGACCTACCCCGAGGTGCTGCGCCAGGCCCTGCGCGAGATCGGCTCCGTCGGCCAGGTGGCCGGCGGCGTACCGGCCATGTGCGACGGTGTCACCCAGGGCGAGCCGGGCATGGAGCTGGGCATCGCCAGCCGCGAAGTGATCGCGATGTCCACCGCCATCGCCCTGTCCCACAACATGTTCGACGCCGCGCTGTTCCTCGGCGTGTGCGACAAGATCGTCCCCGGGCTGATGATGGGCGCCCTGCGCTTCGGTCACCTGCCGTCGTTGTTCGTACCCGCCGGCCCCATGCCCTCGGGCCTCTCCAACAAGGAGAAGGCCGAGGTCCGCCAGCGCTACGCCGAAGGCAAGGCCACCCGCGACGAGCTGCTGGAGGCGGAGATGCAGGCCTACCACAGCCCCGGCACCTGCACCTTCTACGGCACCGCCAACACCAACCAGATGCTCGTGGAGATCATGGGCCTGCACCTGCCGGGCGCCTCCTTCGTCAACCCCGGCACGCCCCTGCGCGAGGCCCTGACCGCCGAAGCCGCGCGCCAGGTGACCCGCCTGACCCGCCAGGCCGGCCAGTTCGTGCCGCTGGGGCACATCGTCGACGAGCGCGTGCTGATCAACGCCGTGGTCGCCCTGCACGCCACCGGCGGCTCCACCAACCACACCCTGCACCTGCCGGCCATCGCCCGCGCTGCCGGTGTCCAGCTCGACTGGCAGGACATGGCCGAACTGTCCGAGGTGGTGCCGACCCTGGCCCACGTCTATCCGAACGGCAAGGCCGACATCAATCACTTCCAGGCCGCCGGCGGCGTCGCCTTCCTGGTGCGCGAACTGCTGGATGCCGGCCTGCTCCATGAAGATGTCGAGACCGTCGCCGGCCGTGGCCTGCGGCGCTACACCCAGGAGCCCTTCCTGGAGGACGGCCGCCTGGTCTGGCGCGAAGGCGCCGCCGCGAGCCTGGACGAGAACATCCTGCGGCCCGCCGCGCGGCCGTTCTCCCCGGAGGGCGGCCTGCGGGTGATGACGGGCAACCTCGGCCGCGGGGTGATGAAGGTCTCTGCCGTCGCCCCCGAACACCGTGTGGTGGAGGCCCCGGCGCGGGTCTTCCACGACCAGCAGGCCCTGGCCGATGCCTTCAAGGCCGGCGAGCTGGACCGCGACCTGGTGGCGGTCATGCGCTTCCAGGGGCCGCGCTGCAACGGCATGCCCGAGCTGCACAAGATGACCCCCTTCCTCGGCGTCCTGCAGGACCGTGGCTTCAAGGTCGCACTGGTCACCGACGGGCGCATGTCCGGTGCCTCCGGCAAGATCCCCGCCGCCATCCACGTCACCCCCGAAGCCTATGACGGCGGCCCCCTGGCCCGTGTGCGCGACGGCGACATCGTTCGCGTCGATGGCGTGGCCGGCACCCTGGAACTGAAGGTGGACGCCGCCGAGTTCGCCGCCCGTGAGCCCGCGCCGCCCATGCACCAGGCCGAAGTCGGCTGTGGCCGTGAGCTGTTCGCCTTCATGCGGGCCGCCTTCAGCTCCGCCGAAGAGGGCGCCAGTGCCTTCACCCGCAGCCTGGAGAGCCTCAAGTGAGCCTGGCGCTGGTCGGTGACATCGGCGGGACCAACGCCCGCTTCGCCCTGTGGCGGGAACAGCGCCTCGACGCCGTGAAGGTGCTGGCCACCGCTGATTTCCCGGACCCCGAGTCGGCCATCCAGCACTACCTGGCCGGGCTCGACCTGCCCCTCGCCGAGCTGGAGGCCGTCTGCCTGGCCTGTGCCGGCCCCGTGGGCGGGGAAGACTTCCGCTTCACCAACAACCACTGGCGGCTCAACCGGACCGCCTTCTGCCAGCGCCTGGGCATCCAGCGCCTGCTGCTGGTCAACGACTTCACCGCCATGGCCCTGGGCATGACCCGCCTGCGCCCCGAGGAGCGCCAGGAGGTGTGCCCCGGCACCCCCGAAGCGGATCGCCCCGCCGTGGTGATCGGGCCCGGTACCGGGCTTGGCGTCGGCACCCTGCTGCCCCTGGGCGAGGGCCGCTGGACGGCCTTGCCGGGGGAGGGTGGGCACGTCGACCTGCCGGTGGGCAGCCTCCGCGAGGCCGCCCTGTGGCAGCACCTGCACCAGCGCCTCGGCCATGTCAGCGCCGAGAACGTCCTCAGCGGCAACGGCCTGCTGCAGCTCTACCGCGCCAGCTGCGCCCTGGATGGCAGCGCGCCGCACCTGGACAGCCCGGCGGCCATCACCTCGGCGGCCCTGGCCGGCGACCCCGAGGCGAGGGCGGTGCTGGAGCAGTTCTGCACCTGGCTCGGCCGCGTCGCGGGCAACAACGTCCTTACCCTCGGCGCCCGGGGCGGGGTCTATGTGGTGGGCGGCGTGGTGCCGCGCTTCGCCGAGTTCTTCAAGGCCAGCGGCTTCGCCCGCGCCTTCGCCAGCAAGGGCTGCATGAGCGGTTACCTGGAGGGCATCCCCGTGTGGCTGGTGACGGCCGAGTACCCGGGCCTGGAAGGTGCCGGCGTGGCGCTGCAGCAGGCGATGCGGGCGTGAGGCGCAGTCACGGGAAGCGGACGCGAGGCACGTTCCCGGCAGGCGACCTGTTGTAGGGTGGACCGGGCTTCATCGGTCCACCGATGGCGATGCAGCACCGCCGACAGCGGGATGAACGATCGCGGCCTCAACGCCTCGCATCCAAACGGACATGACCGATAACAACAAAGGACGGCCGACATGAGCCCTTCCGGAAAGCACATCCTCCTGGTGGATGACGACCAGGAAATTCGCGAACTGCTGCAGGCCTTCCTCAGCCGCGCCGGCTTCCAGGTGCGCACCGTGGCCGATGGCGCGGGCTTTCGTGCCGCCATGGACGAGGCCGGCGCCGACCTGGCGATCCTCGACGTGATGCTGCCCGACGAGGACGGCTTCAGCCTCTGCCGCTGGGTGCGCGAACACCCGCGCCTGGCCCAGGTGCCGATCATCATGCTCACCGCCAGCTCCGACGAGGCCGACCGGGTCATCGGCCTGGAGCTGGGCGCCGACGACTACATCGGCAAGCCCTTCAGCCCCCGCGAGCTGCAGGCCCGGGTCAAGGCCCTGCTGCGCCGGGTCGGCTTCGGCCGGGAGCGCGAGGCCCAGGTGGTCAGCTTCGACGCCTGGCGCCTGGACATGGTCAGCCACCGCCTGTTCCACCGCGACGGCGAGGAGGTGATCCTCTCCGGCGCCGACTTCGCCCTGCTCAAGCTGTTCCTCGACCACCCGCAGCAGATCCTCGACCGCGACACCATCGCCAACGCCACCCGTGGCCGCGAGGTGATGCCCCTGGAGCGCATCGTCGACATGGCCGTGAGCCGGTTGCGCCAGCGCCTGCGCGACACCGGCAAGGCACCCCGGCTGATCCGCACCGTGCGGGGTGCCGGCTACCTGCTCGCCGCCCAGGTTTCCTCCCGCCGTGCTTAGGGCCGTGCCGCGCTCGCTGCTGGCCCGCATGCTGCTGCTCACCCTGCTGGTGGTGGTGCTGGCCCAGGCCCTGTCGAGCCTGATCTGGGTCTCTCAACTGCGCGCTAGCCAGCTGGAGGGCCTGCTGATCAGTGCCCGCAGCCTCGGCCAGTCCATGGCCGCCAGCGTCAGCTACATCCGCTCGCTGCCCCTGGGCTACCGGCCCATGGTGCTGGACCAGCTGCGCAGCATGGGCGGCACGCGCTTCTTCGTCTCCCTCAACGACAAGCCGCTGGCCATGCGTGTGCTGCCGGAAACCCCGCGCAAGCAGGCGGTGCTCGCCGAGGTGGAGGCGGTGCTGCGCGAGCGCCTGGGCAAGCCGGTGGAGATGTCGCTGCACTTCGTCGACCCAGAGGACCTGCGGCTCTTCAACAGCGGCCTCAAGCTGGACGAGTTGCCGCGCTCCTGGGCCCACTACGCCCTGACCCTGGAGCCCCTCGACCCGCCGGTGCTGGTGACGCAGATCCGCATCAGCCCCAACGAGTGGCTGTACCTCGCCTCGCTGCTGCCCGAGCCCTACGCCGGGCTGGAAGACCAGGGGCTGCCGGCCCAGCAATGGGGTTTCATCCTCATCACCAGTGCCTTCCTGCTGTTGTTCATCGGCCTGCTGGTGCGCTGGCAGAGTCGCCCCCTCAAGCGCCTGGCCGCCGCCGCGCGGGAAATGAACCTGGGCGCCGAGGTGCGCCCGCTGCCCGAGGCCGGTGGCAGCGAAGTGGTGGAGGTGAGCCGCGCCTTCAACGCCATGCGCGAGCGCATCAGCCGTTACCTGAGCGAGCGCAGCCAGCTGTTCAGCGCCATCTCCCACGACCTGCGCACTCCCATCACCCGCCTGCGCCTGCGGGTCGAGCTGCTGGAGGACGAGGCCCAGCAGGCCAAGTTCAACCGCGACCTGGACGAGCTGGAGCTGCTGGTGAAGGGCGCACTGCAGTGCGTGAAGGACACCGACATCCACGAGAACATCGAACAGGTGGACCTCAACCACCTGCTCCACGGCCTGGTGGAGCCCTACCTGGCCAACGGCCGGGTCACCCTCGACGGCGCCGCCCTCGAGCGCTACCCCGGCAAGCCGCTGGCGCTGCGGCGCTGCATCGGCAACCTGCTGGACAACGCCCTGAAGTACGGCGAGCGCGCCCACCTGCGGGTGGAGGACCGCCCCGAAGCCTTCGTCCTGCACGTGGACGACGAAGGGCCGGGGGTGCCGGAGCAGAAGCTGGAGCAGGTGTTCGAACCGCATTTCCGCCTGGCCGGCCAGCAGCAGGGCTACGGCCTGGGCCTCGGCATCGCCCGCAGCCTGGCCCATAGCCACGGCGGCGAGCTGAGCCTGCGCAACCTGCGCGAGGGCGGCCTGCGGGTCACCCTGCGCCTGCCGCGCACAGGCGCTGACGCGCCCTAGACGCCGGCGGCGAAGCCGCTGAGCGCCTCGCCATCCAGGCGGTAGCGCACCCACTCGTCCTGGGGCTTGGCGCCGATGGCCTGGTAGAAGTCGATGGCCGGCTGGTTCCAGTCCAGCACGCTCCACTCCAGGCGACCGCAGCCATTGGCCACCGCCTCGCGGGCCAGGGCGCGCAGCAGGTCGCGGCCGGCGCCCACGCCGCGCTTGGCCGGGGTGATGTAGAGGTCTTCCAGGTAGATGCCGTTGCGCCCCAGCCAGGTGGAGTAGCTGTAGAAGTACACCGCGTAGCCGATGGGCTGGCCGTCGCACAGGCACATCAGCGCCTTGGCCGGCGCGCCCTCGCTGAACAGCGTGCGCTGGATGTCCTCGACGCTGGCGATCACCTCGTGGCGGGCGCGCTCGTAGTCGGCCAGTTCGATGATGAAATCCAGGATCTGCTGGGCGTCACCGGGCTGGGCGGGGCGAATCTCTATGTTCATGGGGCTCTCCAGTAAAGGGGCGCCCATGCTAACGGCGCTGGTAAGCTGCATGAAGTGCATTTATGTCATCAGGAGCTGAATGCTGTGCATCACTTGCTGCGCCGTCTCGACCTCAACCTGCTGCTGGCCTTCGACGCCCTGCATCGCCACCGCAATGTCAGCACCGCCGCCAGCGAACTGGCCATCAGCGCCTCGGCCTTCAGCCATGCCCTGGCCCGCTTGCGCCAGGCCCTGGACGACGAACTCTTCCTGCGCCAGGGCAACCGCATGCAGCCGACCCAGCGGGCCGAGCAACTCGCCGGCCCGGTGGCGGCCGCGTTGCGCACCCTCGGCGAGGGGCTGGAACAGTGGGACCCGTTCGACCCTGCGCGCAGCCAGCGCACCTTCGTCTTCGCCGTCACCGACTACACCGCCTTCGCCCTCATGCCGGCCCTGGTGGAGCGCCTGCAGCGCCTCGCCCCGGGCATCCAGCTGCGCCTGGTGCACGCCGAGCGCAAGGTCTCCATCGACGACCTGGCCAGCGGTCGCATCGACTTCGCCCTGGGCTATGGCGAAGAGCAGGACCAGTTGCCGGCCGGCATCCAGGCGCTGGACTGGTTCAGCGACGCCTACCAGGTCATCGCCCGGCGCGACCACCCCCGTGTGCAGGGCGCGCCCGACCTGGACGCCTACCTGGCCGAACGCCACGCGGTGGTGACGCCGTGGAACGAACCGAGCGGGGTGATCGACCAGGTGCTGGCCCGCATGGGGCTGCGCCGCGATGTGGCGCTATGGCTGCCGTCGGTACTCGCCGCGCCTTTCATCATCGGTGCCAGCGACCTGCTGATGACCGCCCCCGGCCACGCCGCCGAGACCCTGCGGGACGTGGCCGGCATCACCCTCTACCCGGCGCCCTTCGCCATCCCGCGCTACACCTTGCGTCTCTACAGCCACGCCCGCTACGCCGGCCGCGACGCCCATGCGTGGATGCTGGAGCAGCTCCAGGCGCTGCCGATCCGCTCGCGTTCGCCGGACTGAAACGCCGCTGTCATCGGCCCGTCATCGCGGAGCGCGATCATGCCCCTGCACCCAACGGGCAGTGGGTGCGTGCATATCGTGGTTTCCACATCGATCGTGCCCTTGCTGGGCAGGAACCGACCTTCAAAGGTCGGTTTTTTTTCGCCTGCGCGCCCTGCTGAGGTTTCCCGACCTGAAAGCGCATTGTGAAATTCCGACAGGCCGCTCCTGACATCAGATCGCAACATCCCTCCGGCAGGATGCGCGCAGTTTTCCCCTCGGACCCCCGCCGTGACCCGTGCCGTACGTGATTGCCGCAAGCTCCTGGACACCATCGCCATGAACAACGAAGACGCCGCCATCGCCGTGATGAAGGCCGCCGAACGCATCGGTGATGCCCACCTCAAACAGCAACTGCTGGAGATCATCCAGCGCATGCACCAGGACGCCGCCGACCTGCGCACCCTGCGCGAGCGCATCGACCAGCGCGCCTGAGCTAGAGCATCGGCGCGTTGGTGGCGATGCGCAGGGCGCGCCCCTCGTAGGCTTCCAGCTCGATCAGCAACTCCCCCCGTTCCGACAGGTCGCCCTCCAGGCGCTCATCCAGGATGTTCACCACCGGCCCCGGCGGCACGTCCGCCAGGGTCAGCACTTCGCTGAGCGGTTCGCCGCTGAAGTTCAGTGCGGTGATCTGGGTGCCACGCCCGGCAGGCAGGTCATGGACCATCACCAGCAGCCCCGGATGGCGGGTTTCCGGCAGCGGGCGCTGGTGGCTGGAGGCGATGCCGTAGGCGCGGCGCACGGCCAGCAGCCGGCGGGCCTGGGCGGCGAAGGAGTCCGGGTCGCGCAGCTGCGTCACCAGGCTGCCGTAGAGGCTGCGCGCCCGGGGCAGGCCTTCGGTCGAGCGGTCCACGTCCGGCGCCAGGTCGGCCAGGTCGTAGGCACCGCGATGGATCCAGCGGGTGTCGCCATCGGCCATCAGCGGCGCGACCTGCTCGGCGGCCAGGGGCAGGGCGCCCACCAGGTCCCAGCCGGACAGCGCGACGATCCCCGGCTGCAGCGCGTTGAACATCAACAGCAGCAGGTGCAGCCGGCGGATGCGGGCGATGTCCTCCGCCGTCAGCGCCTCCAGGTCACGCAGGCCCAGGGCGGCGGTGATCAGGCTGACGGTGGTGCAGGCCACGCCGTTGGTGACGAACTTGAGGTTGTAGGGGGCCTCCGGCCCCGCCAGGCGCTCGTACATCTCGCCGCGTACCTGCTCGCGCAGCAGCGCCCCGGAAAGGCTCTGGCCCTTGTACTGGTAGGTGTCGGTGGCGTGCAGGGTCCAGAAGTGCACCAACTCCAGGGTCAGCTCGTCGTGGTTCTGCAGGGCGTGGATCAGCGAGGCCGGGTCGATCTGGTAGGCATGCATCTGCTGCAGCATCAGCCGCAGGAACTCGGTGTCGCCGGTCAGCAGCGCGTGCTGGGCCGCCGGGCGGGTGATGAAGTCGTAGGAGAGGTCGGCGCCGCCCCGTGACATGGCGGCGATGTCGTCCAGGGTCAGGTTCAGCTCCTGGAAGCTGAAGGCCCCGGCCTTGCGGATCATCCCGCCGAGCAGCTGGTTGGCGGTGATCGACAGCGGGTGGCTCTCCGACCAGGCGGTGCCCTGGGCGCGGCGCTCCACGCCGAGGAAGCCGTTGGCGTCGAGCCGCAGCACCCGCGCGCCGAGCACGTCGATGGAGTGCAGGGCGTCGCCGATGATCAGCTGCTGGGCCGCGAAGCTCGGGTCCAGCCAGTTCAGCGAGGGCTGGCCGGCCTTGAAGTAGTGCAGGTAGACCCAGCGCCGACGCTTGCCGTCCGCGCCCTCCACCGGTGGCGTGGCGCTCCAGTCGGTTTCCTTGACCCCGGGCTCGAAGAAGATCACCCGCTGCAGCTGGCCGACGATGTAGTTGCGCTCGCGCAGGGCGTCCACCGCGTCCGGCGGGAGGTTCACCGCGTCACGGCCTTCCGGCACGTCCGGCAGCAGGGCCCAGTCCTGCTCGGGGATCTCCACCATGTGGTAGAGGCCGGGGTAGTCGCCCACGGCGCGCTCTGCCAGGCGGAAGTCGGCGCCCTTGCCGGTGTGGGCGGGGATGCAGTCGTCGATGGTCACGGCGTTGTGCGCGGCGGCCACCCGGCTGAGGTGCACCTGCTGCTCGTCGTTGCCGTAGCGCGGGTCGATGTCCAGGCCGATGCGGTCGAAGTTGCCGTCCACCGTCGGGGTGTAGTCGCGGCCCGAGAGGCCGCCGGCACGCTTCAACGGGCCGGTGTGGATGCCCTGTACCCCCAGTTCCGAGAGGGCGCTCCACAGGCGTTCGTCCGCCAGGGCCTGGAGCACGCTCATGCCATCGGGGGCGATGATCGAGGCGGGGTAGGCGGTGAACCACACCGAAGCCACGGCGGTGACGCTGCGGGGGCGGGTGAGGGCGTAGGGCTGCTGCCACAGGCGTGGTTGGCCGGCGTAGAGACGGGCTCGCTGGCGCGCGCTTTCCAGCATCGAGCGCTGGCTCAGCCAGTCGAGGTACTCGGGGTCGTGCATGGCGCTCCTCCGGACCGGTGCGCCGCGCCGATCGCGGCGTCCTCCAGTTCAGAGCGCAGGGAGTGGAGCTTCGTTCACCTTGCGACGCGTCAGCCGGCTCCGCCCAGCACGCCTTCGCGGCGCAGCAGGTCGAGCACCGCGTGCAGGTCGGGCAGCACGGCCAGGCAACGGCGCCGGGTGTCTTCGGGGGGCTGGGTCATGTCCGGCACCATCAGCGTCGGTACGCCGGCAGCATGGGCGGCGGCCACGCCGGGGATGGAGTCCTCCACCGCCAGGCAGTCCGCCGGGGCCAGGCCCACGCGCTGGGCCGCCAGCAGGTACAGCGCCGGGTCGGGCTTGCCCAGGTCGACGTCGTCGCGGGTCACCACCACGTCGAAGAAGCCGTCGATGCCGCCCAGGGCCAGGTGCTCGTGGGCCGAGCGGCGGTGGGAGGAGGTGGCGATGGCCATCGGCCGGCCGCTTTCGCGCATGGCGCTGAGCAGGGGGACGACGCCGGGCTTGAGCGGCAGGCCGTCCTGCAGCATGAGGGTCTTGTGGCGCAGGTAGGCGGCGCCGAAATCGTTCAGCGGGAAGTCTTCGCCGTAGTGGTCGAACAGGCGCTGGCGGTAGGCCGGCCAGTCGATGCCCACCAGGCCTTCGCACAGCTGTGCGGCGTCCGGCAGGCCCAGGGATTCGAGGGCATGCAGGGAGCAGGCGAGGTTGAGGGTCTCGGTGTCCACCAGGGTGCCGTCGAGGTCCAGCAGGAAGCCGGCGATGCGGGTCGGGTCCATCGGCGAGTCTCCTGTGTCGGTGCCGTGGAGGGAGCCCGCATGCTGAACGATCCGCGTGGTGCTGTCGCCTGGTTTCGCGCGGCTAGGTGCTGCTGGCCCAGGCCAGGTCGGCCTTGGCGATGCGGTAGCGGTCGCGCCCCTCTTGCTTGGCCTGGTACATCGCCGCGTCGGCGTCCTTGATCAGCTGGGCGTGGCTGCGCCCGTCGCCGGGGCGGAACAGCGCCACGCCGATGCTTACCTGCACCTCGGCGCTCCGGCCCTCCAGCTGGTAGGGCGTACGGATGGCGGCCAGCACCTTCTCCGCCACGGCATGCACCGCCGGGCGGTCGCCCAGGGGGTGGACCAGCAGGGTGAACTCGTCGCCGGCCAGGCGGTAGACCTGGTCGGCGCTGCGCAGGCTGGCGCGCAGGCGGCGGGCCACTTCGCGCAGCAGCGCATCGCCGGCGTCGTGGCCGAGGGCATCGTTGACCTGCTTGAAGCCGTCCAGGTCGAGGAACATCAGGGCGAAGGCCTCGCCATGGCGATCGGCACGCGCCATCAGCGTCGGCAGGTGGTCGTACAGCGCGCGGCGGTTGGGCAGGCCGGTGAGCGGGTCCTGCAGGGCCTCGCGGCGCAGGCGGGCTTCGCGCTGCTTGCGCTGGCTGATCTCGTGGAGGAAGGCGTTGAACAGCACCTTGCCGCCGGCCCGCAGGGCGTCGATATGCACCTCCAGGGGCATCAGGCGGCCGTCCTTGTGCAGGGCGTCCAGTTCGATGCGTCGGCCCAGCACCTGGTGCTCGCCGGTGCGCAGGTAATGGCGCAGGCCGTCGAGGTGCGCCTGGCGCATGGGCTCGGGAATGAGCAGGTCGTGCAAGGCCTGGCCGATGGCTTCGTCCCGGGTCCAGCCGAACAGCGCCTCGGCGGCACGGTTCCAGGCGCTGATGCAGCCCTCGCTGTCCATCGCCACGTAGGCGTCCTGGGTGTGCTCCAGCACCGCGCGCAGCTCCATCTCGCGCTCCGCCAGGGCCTGGGTGCGTTCGTGGACGCGCTGTTCCAGGGTGCGTTGCAGCTCCGCCAGGTGGGCTTCGGTGTGCTTGCGTGCATCGATGTCGTTGATCACCGCGAGGAAGTGCTCCAGGGCGCCACGGCGGTCGAGCTGCTTGGTCACGGTGATGCTCACCCAGATGTGCCGGCCATCCTTGCGCACGTAGCGCTTCTCCAGCTCGTAGCGGTCGATCTCGCCACGGATCAGCCGCTCCACCTGGGCCAGGTCGGCATCCAGGTCCTCGGGCACGGTGACGTCGGCGAAGCTCATGCCGGCCAGCTCCTCGCGGCTGTAGCCGAGCACGTCGACCAGCGCCTGGTTGACCCGCAGCCAGCGGCCTTCGGGGCTGACCACGGCGAGGCCGGAGCCGACGCGCTCGAAGAGCATCTCGAAGCGGCCTTCGGCCTCCCGGGCCAGGCGCCGCGAGTCGAGGGCCGCCTCGCGCAGGTGGAATTCGCGGGCGACCAGGGCCCCCAGGTCTTCCAGCACCCGGCGCTGTTCGTCGGTGAGCTGCCGGGGGCGGTCGTCGATGGCACACAGGGTGCCCAGGGCGAAGCCGTCGCGGGTGCGGATCGGCGTGCCGGCGTAGAAGCGGATGTGAGGGGCGCCGACAACCAGGGGGTTGTCGCGGAAGCGGGCGTCGATGCGGGCATCCTCCACCACCAGGGTGCCGCTGCCGCCGATGGCATGGACGCAGAAGGCGGCGTCGCGCGGCGTCTCCTGCACGTCCAGCCCCACCCGGGACTTGAACCACTGGCGGTGTTCATCCACCAGCGACACCAGGGCGATGGGCACCCCCAGGGTGCTGGCCAGCACGCGGGTGATGCGGTCGAACACCTGCTCAGGCGGTGTGTCGAGGATTTCCAGGCTGCGCAGCAGCTGGAGGCGTTCGGCTTCGTGTTGAACGTTGCTCATGGGGATCCGGGGTCGCTTGGCCTTGCTACAGCCTAGTAGAGCGTCACCCGGCACCTGTTCATGAAGCCCGGGCCGCGCCCTGGAGGAAGAACTGCTCGACGGCCAGTGCCGACTGGGCCGGCGCGGCGCGCCCCCGGCGCTCGGCGTCGGCGATACCGTAGATCAGCGAGATGAACAGTTCCGTCATCACCGGTGCAGGGGTGTCGATGCGCAGCAGGCCGTCCTGCTGACCGCGCAGGAAGAAGGCATCCAGCGCATCCACATAGGGCTGCCAGCGGCTCGCCTCGAGCTCCGAATGCAGGGTCTCGGGGCGGTACTGGAACATCAGGAACACCAGCATCTCGCGGTTCGCCAGGTGCTCGCGGATCAGCGTGCGCAGGCCCGTCAGCGGGTCGCCCTGCTGCAGGGCCGGCTCGGAAATGATCTGGTGCAGCACCTCGGCGCCGTAGCTCATCAGCATCTCTTCCAGGTTGTCCCGGGTGCCGCAGAAGCGGTGCAGGGTGGCCTTGCTGACCCCGGCGGCCTCGGCCAGGTCCTTGAGGGTGGCGCGTGGTCGGTCCACGAAGGCCACGGCGAGGGCCTTGAGCAGGCGTTCGTCTTGGTGGGGCTGCGGCATGGCGCGTCCTCGGGCTCGATTCAACGGACAGGGAGGGCGCCATTGTGCAGGAAAAGTCCCAATCCTCAATGGCACTGTGCAATTTTGTTTAACAAAGTCTCTTGTGAGACAAAATTGACTCATTTGGTTTTTCGTAGGATTATTCGCGCCCTTCAAGGTTCAAGGCCAAGGTGCAGGTGAAGCATGGGCAGGTGGCGCAGTACGGGAATCCTTTCCCTGGTGGTGGCGGGCGTGATGCTCGCCGGGTGTGAACAGGCGGGCGAGGCCGCGGCGGGCGAGATGCCGCCGCGCGAGGTGCAGACCGTGGTGGTACGGGCCGAGCCCCTGGCCCGGGTCGCCGAGCTGCCCGGGCGCGTCGAACCGGTGCGGGTGGCCGAGGTGCGGGCGCGGGTGGCCGGCATCGTGGTGCAGAAGCGCTTCGAGGAAGGCGCCGACGTCAAGGCCGGCGACCTGCTGTTCCAGATCGACCCGGCCCCGCTGAAGGCTGCCCTGGCGCGTGCCGAAGGCGAGCTGGCCCGGGCCGAGGCGACGCTGTACGAAGCCCGTGCGCGGGTTCGCCGCTACGAGCCGCTGGTGAGGATCGAGGCGGTCAGCCGCCAGGACTACGACAGCGCTACCGCCGACCTGCGCAGTGCCGAGGCGGCGACCCGCTCGGCCCGCGCCGACGTCGAGACCGCGCGGCTGAACCTGGGCTACGCCTCGGTGACGGCGCCCATCTCCGGGCGTATCGGCCGTGCGCTGGTCACCGAAGGCGCGCTGGTGGGGCAGGGCGACGCCACCCTGATGGCGCGCATCCAGCAACTGGACCCGGTCTACGTCGACTTCAACCAGCCCGCCGCCGAGGTGCTGCGCCTGCGCGAGTCGCTCAAGGCCGGCGGCCTCGACGGCAGCGGCGACCTGCCCCTGAGCCTGCGGGTGGAGGGCACCGACCACGAGGCCACCGGCGAGTGGCTGTTCACCGATGTGTCGGTGGACCCCGGCACCGGCCAGGTGGCCCTGCGCGGGCGCTTCGCCAACCCCGGCAAGCTGCTGCTGCCGGGCATGTACGTGCGCGTGCTGGCCCCCCAGGGCATCGACCGCAAGGCGCTGCTGGTGCCGCAGCGTGCGGTGCAGCGTGGCGCGGACGGCGTCGCCCAGGTGCTGGTCGTCGGCAGCGACGGCCGTGCCGAAGCCCGCGCGGTGGAAACCGGCGTGATGCAGGGCGCCCGCTGGCAGGTGCTGCATGGCCTGCAGCCGGGGGACCAGGTCATCGTCAGCGGGCTGGCCGGCCTGCAACCGGGGGCCGGCGTGGTGGTGCGCCCGGCCGCGGACCAACAGGCGGCGCGCCAGTGAGCGCCGGCCGTCGCGAGGATCATTGAATGTCGCAATTCTTCATCAATCGGCCCAAGTTCGCCTGGGTGGTGGCGCTGTTCATCTCCCTGGCAGGCCTGCTGGCCATCCCGGCGCTGCCGGTGGCGCAGTACCCCAGCGTCGCGCCGCCGCAGATCTCCATCGGCGCCACCTACCCGGGGGCTTCCGCCCAGGTGCTGGTGGACTCGGTCACCAGCGTGATCGAAGAGGAGCTCAACGGTGCCAGGGGCCTGCTGTACTTCGAGTCCACCAGCAACTCCAACGGCAGCGCCGAGGTGACGGTGACCTTCCAGCCGGGCACCGACCCCCAGCTGGCCCAGGTGGACGTGCAGAACCGCCTGAAGAAGGCCGAGGCGCGCCTGCCCCAGGCGGTGCTCACCCAGGGCGTGCAGGTGGAGCAGGCCAGTGCCGGCTTCCTGCTGATCTACGCGCTGAACTACAAGCCCGGTGCCGAGCATGCCGACACCACGGCGCTGGGCGACTATGCCGCGCGCCACATCAACACCGAACTGCGCCGGGTGCCCGGGGTGGGCAAGCTGCAGTTCTTCTCCTCCGAGGCCGCCATGCGGGTCTGGGTCGACCCGCAGAAGCTGGTGGGCTACGGGCTCTCCATCGACGACGTCGGCAGCGCCATCCGTGGGCAGAACGTGCAGGTGCCGGCAGGCGCCTTCGGCAGCTCCCCGGGCAGCAGCGAGCAGGAACTGACCGCCACCCTGGCGGTGAAGGGCACCCTGGACGATCCCCAGGCCTTCGGGCGTATCGTGCTGCGGGCCAATGCCGACGGCTCCCGCGTCACCCTGGCGGACGTCGCGCGGATCGAGGTGGGCAGCGAGAACTACAACTTCGCCGCGCGCCTGAACGGCAAGCCGGCGGTGGCCGGCGCCATCCAGCTGGCCCCCGGTGCCAACGCCATCCAGACCGCCGGAGCGGTCAAGCAGCGCCTGGCCGAGCTCTCGGCGAACTTCCCCGATGACGTCGAATACGCGGTGCCCTACGACACCTCGCGCTTCGTCGGCGTGGCCATCGAGAAGGTGATCCACACCCTGCTGGAAGCCATGGTGCTGGTGTTCCTGGTGATGTTCCTGTTCCTGCAGAACGTGCGCTACACGCTGATCCCGTCCATCGTGGTGCCGGTGTGCCTGCTGGGCACCCTGGCGATCATGTACGGGCTGGGGTTCTCGGTGAACATGATGACCATGTTCGGCATGGTGCTGGCCATCGGCATCCTGGTGGACGACGCCATCGTGGTGGTGGAGAACGTCGAGCGGATCATGGCCGAGGAAGGCCTGCCCCCGGTGGCGGCCACGGTGAAGGCGATGCAGCAGGTGTCCGGCGCCATCGTCGGCATCACCCTGGTGCTGGCGGCGGTGTTCCTGCCCCTGGCCTTCATGGGGGGCTCGGTGGGGGTGATCTACCAGCAGTTCTCCCTCTCGCTGGCGGTGTCGATCCTCTTCTCCGGCTTCCTGGCGCTGACCTTCACCCCGGCGTTGTGCGCCACGCTGCTCAAGCCCATCGAAGGTGGCCACCACCAGAAGCGCGGTTTCTTCGGCGCCTTCAACCGCTTCTTCACCGCGCTCACCGAGCGCTACACGCTGCTCAACCACCGGCTGGTGCGCCGTGCGGGCCGCTTCATGCTGGTCTACCTCGGCCTCGTCGCCGTGCTCGGCTACAGCTATGCGCGCCTGCCGGAGGCCTTCGTGCCGGCGGAGGACCTGGGCTACAACATCGTCGACGTGCAGCTGCCCCCGGGGGCGACCCGCGTCCGTACCGACGCCACCGCCCAGCAGCTGGAGGCCTTCCTGCAGTCACGCGAGGCGATTGCCAACAACTTCCTGGTGATGGGCTTCAGCTTCTCCGGCCAGGGGGAGAACGCTGCGCTGGCATTCCCCACCTTCAAGGACTGGTCCCAGCGCGGGCCCGAGCAGTCCGCCGAGGCGGAGACCGCCGCCGTCAACGCCCGTTTCGCCGCCCCCGAGGACGGCAGCGTGATGGCGGTGATGCCGCCGCCCATCGACGGCCTGGGCAACTCCGGCGGTTTCGCCCTGCGCCTGCAGGACCGCGCCGGCCTCGGCCGCGAGGCCCTGCTGGCCGCCCGTGACCAGTTGCTCGGCGAAGCCAACGGCAATCCCAAGATCCTCTACGCGATGATGGAAGGCCTGGCCGAGGCGCCCCAGCTGCGCCTGGACATCGACCGCGAGAAGGCCCGCGCCCACGGGGTCAGCTTCGAGGCGATCAACAGCACCCTGTCCACCGCCTTCGGTTCGGCGGTGATCAACGACTTCTCCAACAGCGGTCGCCAGCAACGCGTGGTGGTGCAGGCGGAGCAGGGCGCGCGGATGACCCCGGAAAGCGTGCTGCGCCTGTTCGTCCCCAACGACCGGGGCGAGCAGGTGCCGCTGGCCACCTTCGTCACCCCGCGCTGGGAAGAGGGGCCGGTGCAGATCGTGCGCTACAACGGCTACCCCAGCATCCGCATCGCCGGCGACGCCATGTACGGCGTCAGCTCCGGCGAGGCCATGGCCGAGATGGAGCGCCTGGCTTCGCGCTTGCCCGAGGGCATCGGCTACCAGTGGACCGGGCTCTCCTACCAGGAGCAGGTCGCCAGCGGCCAGGCGACCCAGCTGTTCGCCCTCGCCATCCTGGTGGTGTTCCTGCTGCTGGTGGCGCTGTACGAGAGCTGGTCGATCCCCTTCACGGTGATGCTCATCGTGCCCATCGGCGCCCTGGGCGCGGTGCTGGCGGTGATCGTCGCCGGCCTGGCCAACGACGTGTATTTCAAGGTGGGGCTGATCACCATCATCGGCCTCGCGGCGAAGAACGCGATCCTCATCGTCGAGTTCGCCAAGGAACTGTGGGAGCAGGGCCGCAGCCTGGGCGAGGCGGCCATCGAAGCCGCGCGCCTGCGCTTCCGGCCCATCGTCATGACCTCCCTGGCGTTCATCCTCGGCGTGGTGCCGCTGACCCTGGCCACCGGCGCCGGGGCCGCGAGCCAGCGCGCCATCGGCACCGGCGTGATCGGCGGCATGCTCGGCGCCACGCTGCTGGGGGTGGTGTTCGTGCCCGTCTGCTTCGTCTGGGTGCTGTCGCTGCTGCGCAGCCGGCCGGCCCCCGTTGCCCAACCCGTCCCGGCCCAGGAGTGATTGCCGTGCGTACCCCTGTTTTCATCGCATCGACCCTGCTGGCCCTCGCCCTGGGCGGCTGCTCCCTCGCACCCAGCTACCAGCGCCCCGAGGCGCCGGTGGCGGGCGCCTGGAGCGGTGCCACGGCGTCCCCGTCCACCGTGGAGCGGGTGGACGGCCAGGGCTTCATCACCGACCCCGAACTGCGTCGCCTGGTGGGCATCGCCCTGCACAACAACCGCTCGCTGCGCCAGACCCTGCTGGACATCGAGCAGGCCCGCGCCCAGTACCGCATCCAGCGCGCCGACCGGGTGCCCGGCCTGGGCGCCACGGCCTCAGGCAATCGCCAGCGGGTGCCGGGGGATCTTTCCAGCAGTGGCACCTCATCGGTCAGCCACAGCTACCAGGTGGGCCTGGCGGTGCCGGAGTACGAGCTGGACCTGTTCGGCCGGGTCGCCAGCCTCAGCGAATCGGCGCTGGAGCAGTACCTCGCCACCGAAGCCGCCGGCCGGGCCGCCCGGGTGGCACTGGTGGCCGAGGTGTCCCAGGCCTACCTCACCTATGACGGCGCGATGCGCCGGCTGGAGCTGACCCGGCGGACCCTGGCCAGCCGCGAGGCCTCCTTCGCCCTGACCGAGCGGCGGCGCCAGGCCGGCACCGCCACCGCCCTGGACTATCAGGAGGCCCGGGGCCTGGTGGAGCAGTCCAATGCCGAGCTGGAGCGCATCGAGCGCGAACGGCGCCAGGCCTTCAATGCCCTGGTGCTGCTGCTGGGCACCGCCGACGCTGTCCGGGACGTCCCCGAGCCGCTGCCGGAGGCCGCCCGGGTGCTGCAGGACATCGCCCCCGGCACGCCGTCGGCGCTGATCGAGCGCCGCCCCGACATCCTCGCTGCCGAGCACCGCCTCAAGGCGCGCAATGCCGACATCGGTGCCGCGCGGGCGGCGTTCTTCCCGCGCATCAGCCTCACCGGCAGCCTCGGCACCTCCAGCGCCGAGCTGTCCGGCCTGTTCGACGGCGGCTCGCGCAGCTGGAGCTTCGTGCCGACCCTGACGCTGCCGCTGTTCGACGCCGGCCGCAACCGCGCCAACCTCGACCTGGCCGAGGTGCGCAAGGAGTCAGCCGTGGCTGCCTACGAGGCCAGCGTGCAGGTGGCATTCCGCGAAGTGGCCGACGCCCTGGCCGCCAACGACACCCTGCGCCGCGAAGAGGCCGCCCGCAGCGCCCTGGCCGACACCAGCCGGGAAACCCTCAAGCTGGCCCGTGCGCGCTACGAGGGCGGGGTGGACAGCCACCTGCGCTACCTGGACGCCGAGCGCACCAGCTTCGGCAACGAACTGGCCCTGATCGAAACCCGCACCCAGCGGCAACTGGCCCTGGTGGACCTGTTCCGCGCCCTGGGGGGCAGCTGGTCGGAGGAAACGCCGGTGGTGCGATGAACCCTTGCCGAACCTGCCCACGCCCTCCCGGGGTGGGTTCGACGACCCCACCGGCGAGGCTCCTTTCGCCGTGTGGCCTTCCAGCGCCCTACGGGGCGCTTTTTTTTGCGCAGGGGGTCAGGCCGCCGGCCACCTCACCTCCGGCAACTGCTCGAACGCCGGTCGGGCGAACAGGAAGCCCTGGTAGAGGTGAACGCCCAACGCCCGGAGCTTGGCCAGCTCCTCGTCCGTCTCCACCCCCTCGGCGATGACCTCGATGGACAGTGCCTGGCAGACGCCGAGAATGCCCCGGACGATGGCCTCGCGTACCGGGTCCTGGTCGATGTTGCGGATCAGCGCCATGTCCAGCTTGATGATGTCCGGCTGGAACTCGGCCAGCAGGTTGAGGCCGGAATAGCCGGCGCCGAAGTCGTCGATGGCGGTCTTGAAGCCCTGCTTGCGGTACTCGGCGATGATGCTTTTCAGGTGGGCCTTGTCCACCAGCTCCTCGCCCTCGGTGATCTCGAAGATCAGCCGGCTGGTGGGGAAGCCGAAGCGGCGTGCGGCCTCAAGGGTGGCGCGGATGCAGGTGGCAGCCTGGTAAACGGCATTGGGCAGGAAGTTGATGCTGACGAAGCAGGGCACGTCCAGGCGCGCGGCCAGCTCCACCGCCTTCACCCGGCAGGCCTGGTCGAAGGCGTAGCGATTGGCGTCGGTGACCCGCTCCAGCACGCTGCCCGCGCCCTGGCCGTCGAGCCCGCGCACCAGGGCTTCGTAGGCGAACAGGCTGCCGTCGCGCAGGTCCACGATGGGCTGGAACGCCATGCTGAAGTCGAAGTCGAGTGCGTTGCCGTCACGGCAGTGGGCGCAGGGGCTTGGGCGGTCGGTCGGGGTGTCCATGCAGGCTCTCCAGAAGGGAAGCGAAGTGTGAATCCCATCACGCCTGAATGCTAGACGTCCCTGGCCCTGCGTGGCGTGACAGCCGGTCGGCCGACGGGAACCCGGGAGTGTTGCAGGCACCGAACCTGTATCGAACCCAGGAGAATGCCCATGGAAACACCACGCGAAGCCTGTCTTGAAGCCTGCCGGGCCTGCATCGAGGCCTGTTCCCGGCTGGTCAGCGAAAGCCGCCTGGACGAAAGCGGCGAGGACCTCGAACGCTGCGTCGAACTGGGCCGCGAATGCGCGGACACCTGCCTGGTGATGACCGAGCTGGTGGCGGCGGAGAGCCCCCAGGCGGCGCCGTTCGGCCACTTCTGCGCGACGCTGTGCCGGCTCTGCGCCCAGGAGTGCCAGCGGCATGACCCGGATTGGTGCCTGGCCTGTGCCGATGCCTGCGAGGCCTGTGCCCGGCTGTGCGGCAGCGTGGCCCGCGCTGCCTGATCAGGGCAGGAAGCGCAAGGTGGCCGGCGCCGGTGTCTGCAGTTCCTGCACCACATCCTGCAGGCGGCCGCTGGCCGGGTCGCGGCGCAGGACGGTGATGCGGTCGCTGCGCTGGTTGGCCACCAGCAGGAAGCGTCCGTCGGGGGAGAGGGTGAACTCCCTCGGCTCTTCGCCGCCGCTGTCGTGGCGCTGGAGTTCGTCCAGGCCGCTATCCTCGCGCACCCGGTAGGCCACGATCTGGTTGTGCACCCCGCGCCGGGCCACGTAGAGGAAGCGCCCATCCTGCGACAGGTGCAGGGCCCCCAGGCGGTTGTCGCCGGCAGCCGGGGCGGGGTCGAGGTCCACCTGTCCGCGGTAGGTGAGCCGTGTGCCCTGGCGCTCCAGCAGGGCGACCTGGTTGCAGAGTTCCAGGCTGAGGTAGCCGTGCCGGCCACGGGCGTCGAACACCAGATGGCGTGGGCCGCTGCCCGTCGGTACGGCCAGGTAGGGGGGACTGGCAGGCGTCAGCGTCGGGCCCTTCGCGGTGCTGCGGTAGTCGAAGGCATACACCCGGTCCGCCCCCAGGTCGGTGACCAGCAGCTGCCGGTCGATGGCCACGGCGGCGTGCAGGTGCGAGGAACCCTGGCGCAGCGAACCCGGTTGCTCGAAGGGCTGGCGCCAGCGCTGTCGCACCGGGCCCAGGCGACCCTCGTCTGAAACCGGCAGCAACGACAGGCTGCCGCCGGGCCGGGGTTCGGTGGCGTAGTGGGCGACGAACAGGGCACGGCCATCCTCGCTGAGGCTGGCGTAGGTGGGCTCGGCGCCGCCACTGTCGACGCTGTCGAGCACCGTCAGCTCGCTCCGGGCGCCGATGCCCAGGCTGCTCACGCGCCCCTGGGTTTGCTCGTCGACGGCGAACAGCAGGGGCCGGCCAGGGTCGACCACCAGCCAGGTGGCATTGGCCAGGGGCAGGCGCTGCGCCGGGCTCGCCTCCAGACGGCCCGACTGGGGATCGAAGGCATAGCGCAGCAGGCCCGGGCAGGTGGGGCCGCTGCAGCCCACCACGAGTTGCAGCGGGGCGGGCGGCCGTAGCGTGCAGCCCGTGAGCAAGGCCAGGGCCGCGAGGCCGAGCAGGCGCCCCATGGTCAACGCCGGGGCAGGGCGAAGGCCAGCACGTAGTCGCCCTGGCGGGTGTGCAGCGAGCCGTGGCCGCCGGCCACCACCAGCACGTACTGGCGTCCGTCCTTGCCGGTGTAGGTCATGGGGGTGGCCTGGCCGCCGGCGGGCAGGCGGCCTTGCCACAGCTGCTCCCCGGTACGCAGGTCGTAGGCCCGCAGGTACTGGTCGAGGGTGCCGGCAAGGAAGGCGACACCCCCGGCGGTGACGATGGGCCCGCCCAGGCTGGGCACGCCCATGGGCAAGGGCAACGGCAGCGGGGAGCTGTCGCGCACGGTGCCGTTCTTGTGCTTCCAGGCGATCTCCAGGGTGGTCAGGTCCAGCCCGGCCACGTAGCCCCAGGGCGGGCTCTGGCAGGGCAGGCCGAGGGGCGAGAGCAGGGGCGCCAGCACGGCGCCGAAGGGCGCGCCGGTGTTGGGTTGCACGCCTTCGATCTCGCTCTTGCGCGCCGGCTCGTCCCGGGCGTGCTCGGCGGGGATCAGCCGGGAGGTGAAGGCCATGTAGTTGGGGTTGAGGAAGGCAACCTGGCGCACCGGGTCGACGGCGATTCCACCCCAGTCGAACACGCCGAAATTGCCCGGATAGACCAGGCTGCCCTGCTCGGAGGGCGGGGTGTAGATGCCCTCGTAGCGCAGGGAGCGGAACTGGATGCGGCAGAGCATCTGGTCGAACGGGGTGCCGCCCCACATGTCCCGCTCGCGCAGGGGCGGCGGCATCAGGTTGAGGGCCGACATGGGCTGGGTGGGGGCAGTGAAGTCGTCCTTGGCGGCGCCCTGGGGCACCGGGGTTTCCTTCACCGGGACGATGGGCTGGCCGGTGCGCCGGTCGAGCACGTAGAGGCTGCCCTGCTTGGTGGAGGCGATCAGCGCCGGGCGCGGGGCGTCACCGGGCTTCTGCCCCGGCAGGTCCACCAGGGTCGGTTGGCCGCCGACGTCCATGTCCCAGAGGTCGTGGTGGGTCATCTGGAAGGTCCAGCGCACCTTGCCGGTGGCGATCTCCAGGGCGGTGACGCCGGCGCTGTAGGTCTCGGAGGCCGGGGTGCGGCGGCCGCCCCACTGGTCCGGCGTCTGGTTGCCCATGGGCAGGTAGAGCAGGCCCAGTTCCTCGTCCAGGCTCATGACCGACCACATGTTCGGCGAGTTGCGGGTGTAGGTGCGGCCCTCGGCCAGCGGCGCGGTGTCGTCGGGGCGGCCCGGGTCCCAGTTCCACACCAGGTGGCCGTCGCGCACGTCGTAGGCGCGGATCACGCCGGAGGGTTCGTCCTCGGAGACGTTGTCGGTCACGTGCCCGCCGATGATCACCAGGTCGCGGCTGACGCCGGGCGGCGAGGTGGAGTAGTAGCCGCCGGGGGTGAAGCTGCCGATGCCTTGGGTGAGGTCGATGGAGCCCTTGTCGCCGAACGCCTCGCAGGGCTTGCCGTCGTCGGCGTCCAGGGCCATCAGGCGGGTGTCGGCGGTGGGCAGGAACAGCCGGCGTTCGCAGCGCTGGCCGCTGCTGGGCGTGTCCTGCTGGTGGTAGGCGACGCCGCGACAGGTCATGTGGGCCCAGCCCTTGAAGCTGTCGGCGTCCTGGGTGCTGATCTTCGGATCGAAGCGCCAGATCTCCCGGCCGCTGTCCGGGTCGAGGGCGATCACCTGGCTGTGGGGCGTACACACGTAGAGCAGGCCGTTGGCCTTCAGCGGGGTGTTCTCGGCGGTGGTCTCCTGCGGGTCGTCGGGGCCGGGCAGGTCGCCGGTGCGGTAGCTCCAGGCCAGCTCCAGCTGGTCGACGTTCTCCGGGGTGATCTGGTCCAGGGGCGAATATCGGTCGCCGGCGTTGCTGCGCCCGTAGGCCTGCCAGTCTCCGGCGGGCTGGGCAGGTGGCGTCGTCGGGGCGCTGGCCGGCGCCGCGCGGTCGATCATGCCGGGGAAGCGATGCGGCTCGGTGAATTGCGCGGCCAGCGCCGTGCCCCCGGCCAGCACCAGGGCCACCAGCAGGGCGTTGGCCGGCAGGCGCCCGGCATCCGACAGGCTGTTGCGCACCCAGGGCAGCCAGAGCACCAGGCCGACGACGAACCACAGCGCCAGGCGCGGCACCAGTTGCCACCAGTCAAGGCGCACTTCCCACCAGGCCCATACAGTGGAGCCCGCCAGCACAGCGGCGAATACCAGCAGCGCCTGGCCACGATGGGTGAGCAGCAGCAGGGCGCTGGCGCCCACGCCGAGCCCGGCCAGCAGGTAGTACCAGGAGCCGCCGAGTCCGATGAGCTGGCCGCCACCCACCACCAGCGCAATGGCCATGGCCAGCAGGGCGACGCCCAGAATACGAGGGAGCAGGGCATTGCGAGCGTGGGGGGTGTGCATGGGGCCTCCGGTTCATCGACGGGACCCGGCCTGGCTACCGGGCGGTGATGAAAGATCGAACCCCGGAGGCGGGATTGGTTCAGGCCGGTTGAGCAGAAGGGGCCCGCAAGCGGGCGGCACATATATTTACTGAACCGGGGAGGGCGCTGCGCCTCTCACCCAGGTAGGGACCTCACGAGGGGCACATCATGGACACGATCTTCGCATTCCTGCTCGGGCTGTTCGGTGCCGGCGACAACGCCGCCGAGGCCCAGGCAACCCCGAGCCTGCCGGCGCCCATCAGCGAGCAGCAATGGCGGGCCGACTACAACCGCGCGCTGACCCTGCCGGCGATCCGTTATTCCTCGTCGAACCAGGTGACCATCATCAAGAACGAGCGCGACGGCACCGTGTACCTGTTCACCACCCAGCGCCACCCGGCACACCCGGCGGTGATCGAGCGGCGCCTGGTGGACGGCCTGCGCTACCGCAGCAGCGGTCGCTACGCAGGGGACGGCGAGGCCTATGCGGCGTGGCTGGAGAAGTACCGGCGTTTCGACGACCGCCCCTACACCTCGATGTCGCTCAACACCGAACTGTCAGCGGTGGAGTAGGGCTCAACCCTGGCGGAAGGCGATGCCTCGGCGGGTGAGGGTGATGGCCCGTGCATCGACAAGCAGGCGACCCTGGGCGTCACAGGTGTCGGACCAGTCGAGTTGGGCGTGGATGAGGCCGAGTTCATCGAGGTCGCGCAGGCCGATCAGCACCCGCTGGGGGTCGCCGTCGAGGTGGCGGGCATCGCGAGGGTGTTCCTCGCTTAGTTGGTCGATCAGGGCACGCAGGAGCTGGGTACGGCTTTGTATATCCATGGACTGAAAGGGCGCAGTCGGACTTATGTGGAGGGATTCTAGACCAGCCACCCCCCTGCGTGGCACCCATGTGTCCGCAGGTGGGTCAACGTTTTTTTCACGATCTTTTGATGGGCGCTTTACGGCCCATTGGCCAGTCTGTGGGCGACCTGAACGAGGAAGCGCCCATGTCCCGAGGCCCCCACTTCTCCCTCACCTTCGCCGCCGTGGCAGCGCTCCTGCTGCTCTGCGTCACCGCCGCCCAGGCCCGTACGCTATCCCTGGACACCCCCGGCAGCCCGATCCCCGGCCCCACCTGGGCCACCCCGGTGAACCCGGCGATCAACCTCTACCGCATGACCCCGACCCTCTACCGCAGCGCCTTGCCGAGCCGTGGCGACCTGGCCCAGCTCAACGGCCTGGGGGTGCGTACGGTGATCAGCTTCATCAAGGACGACGACCGCGAATGGCTGGGCGACAGCCCGGTGGAGCGGGTGAGCATCCCGCTGCACGCCGACCGGGTCAGCGATGACGACGTGCTGCAGGTGATGCGCGTGGTGCAGCAGGCCGAAGGCCGTGGCCCGGTGCTGATGCACTGCAAGCACGGCCGCGACCGCACCGGGCTGATGGCGGCCATGTACCGCATCCTGCTGCAGGGCTGGAGCCGCAACCAGGCGCTGGAAGAGATGCGCGCCGGCGGCTTCGGCGACCCGATGGACATGGAGGATGCGATTGCCTACGTGAACCGCGCCGACATCGACGGCTTGCGCCAGGCGCTCTCCAGCGGTGCCTGCAGCACCCGTGCCCTGGCCACCTGTCAGGTGGGGCAGTGGTGGCGGCAGGCCTTTGGGCTCGCCCAGCAGGGCGACACCCAGGTGCAGTGAGGGTCAGTCGTCCGCCCGGATGATGCCCTTGCGCACCGCGTAGAGGACCAGCCCGGGCACGTCGTGGATGTCCAGGCGCTTCATGATCTGCGCCCGGTGCGCTTCCACCGTCTTCACGCTCAGACCCAGCCCGTCGGCGATGGCCCGGGTCGAGGCGCCCCGGCAGATCAGCCGGAGGATCTCCACCTGGCGCTGGGTCAGTTCGGCGTCCACCTCGTCGTGGGTCGCCAGGGCCTGCTCGATCACCGGTTGCGCCACGGCGGAACTCAGGTAGCACTGGCCCCGGTCCACGGCCTTCAGGGCCATGTGCAGTTCGGACATGGCCGCATCCTTGAGCAGGTAACCACAGGCACCTTTCTTCAGGGCGGACAGCACCAGCTCCGCCTCGGCGTGCATCGAGAGCATCAATACGCGGGATTCCGGCACCTGGTGGCCCAGGCGCTGCAGGGCTTCTAGCCCGTCGAGGCCGTGCATGGAGATGTCCAGGAGGATGATGTCGGGTCGCAGCCGCTCGGCCATGGCGACGGCCTGTTCGCCATCCTCCGCTTCGCCGACGACTTCATAGCCTTCCAGTTCGTTGACCATGGCGCGGACACCCACGCGGATCAGGGCGTGGTCGTCGGCCAATAGCAGTCGACAGGTCATGGGCGCTCCTTGCTCATTGCGAGACTCGGGTACTCCTGACGTGCGGCGTGCCCTGAAAAAGGGCAGGCCGTACAGCTACGGAGTAGCACCGATCGCAAAAGTTCGCCTCTTTGGTCCGGACGAACGGTAGCAACCGGCCATCATCGATGGCCGGGGAGCGGAAGGCCCTAGCGTGCGCTTTCGTGAGCGCGGGCGCTGGGCTGACCGCGGGCGTACTGCACGATCACTTCCGACAGACGGCCGAGCGGTTCCGTCACCTGGGCCGCGCCCATGCGCAACGCCTCCTTGGGCATGCCGAACACCACGCAGCTGGCCTCGTCCTGGGCCACGGTGCGGGCACCGGCTTCGCGCATGGCCAGCAGGCCACGGGCGCCGTCGTCGCCCATGCCGGTCATGATCACGCCCATGGCGTTGTGCCCGGCGTGGCGCGCCACCGAGCGGAACAGCACGTCCACCGAGGGTCGGTGGCGGTTCACCGGCGGGCCGTCGAGCACCTCCACCAGGTACTGGGCACCGCTGCGCTTGAGCTGCATGTGCTTGCCCCCGGGTGCCACCAGCGCCAGCCCCGGGCGCACCCGATCCATGTGTTTTGCCTCCCGCACGTCGATGGCGCAGATGCTGTCCAGGCGCTGGGCGAAGGCGGCGGTGAACTTCTCCGGCATGTGCTGGACGATGACGATCCCCGGGCAGTCCACCGGCAACTGGCGCAGCACCACTTCCAGGGCCTGGGTGCCACCGGTGGAGGTGCCCAGCGCCACCACCCGGTCGGTGGTGGACAGGGCAGTGGGACGGGGAGCGGGCGCCTCCCTGGGAGGGGCGGCGGCCGGCACGGCGGTGCTGGGCATGGCATGCGGGCGGCTGCGGGCGGCGGCCTCGATCTGCCGGATCAACTCGCCGGACATCTGCTGCAGGCTGTCCTTCAACCCCTGCCGGGCCTTGGTGAACACCCCCACGGCACCGGCGGCGAGGGCGTCCAGGGTCACCGCCGCGCCTTTCTCGGTCAGGGTCGAGCAGATGATCGCCGGGGTCGGGCGCTCGGCCATGATCTTGCGCAGGAAGGTGATGCCGTCCATGCGCGGCATCTCCACGTCCAGCACCAGCACGTCGGGCCATTGCTTGCGCATCTTGTCCAGGGCGAACAACGGGTCGGCGGCCTGGCCGATCACCTGGATGCCGGGGTGGTTGTCGAGGCAGGCGGTGAGCACCTGGCGCACCAGGGCCGAGTCATCGACGATGAAAACCTTGATCATGGCGGCGTTCCCCCTGGCCGGATTCATGTGCGTTGGTAGACCGAGGGGCGGATCGCCCGCAGCGGCAGCTTGAAGCCGTGCAGGCTTTCGGCGTGGCCGATGAAGAACAGGCCCTCCGGGCGCAAGCGCTCCACCAGCCGCTCGACGATGCCGCGCTTCTCGTCCTGGCCGAAGTAGATCAGCACGTTGCGCAGGAAGATCACGTCGAAGGGGCCGATCTCCCGGGGGATCGGCCGGGTCAGGTTGAGCTCGGCGAACATTACCCGGTGGCGCAGCGCCTGGCTGATGCGGAACAGCCCGGCGCTTTCCTCCACGCCGCGCAGGCAGTGGCGCTGCAGCCAGCCGGGGGGGAAGTGCTCGGCCTGCTCCATGGGGTAGGTGGCGCTGCGGGCCTTTTCCAGCATGCGCAGGCTGAGGTCGCTGGCGAAGATGGACCAGTCCTTGGTCCGGGCATGTTCGGCGAGGGTCATCGCCATGCTGAAGGCCTCCTGGCCGGATGAGCTGGCCGCGCTCCACAGGTGCAGCGGCTTGCGCTGGTGGGCGGCCCATTCGCCGAGCATCTTGAAGTGCTGCGGCTCGCGGAAGAAATAGGTCTCGTTGGTGGTCAGCAGGTCCACCACCAGGCGCCGCTCGTCCTGGTTGGCCGGATCGCCGAGCAGGCGCAGGTAATCGGTGAAGGTGCCCGCGCCCACCGCCCGCAGCCGGCCCATCAGGCGGCCGGCCATGAGGATGCGCTTCTGGTCGGTCATGTGGATGCCCGAAGCCTCCAGCATCAGCTGTTGCAACTGCCGGAAGTCGGCGTCGCTGAGCTTGGGCAGGTGCTGGTGGGGCATCAGCCGGCCTGCTGGGCGAGGCTCAACTGGCGGATATCCTCCAGCGACAGCACGCGCCGCACGTCGAGAATGATGGTGAAGCCGCGCTCGTCCCGCGCCATCCCGGCGATGAAGTCGGTGCGGATGCCGGCGCCGAAGGGGGGCGCCTGCTCCACCTGGTCGGGCTCGATGTCCAGCACCGCGTCCACCGCATCCACCACCAGGCCGATGCGCTGGTGCTGTTCGTCCAGGTCCAGCTCGATGATGACGATGCAGGTGCGTTTGTTCGGCACGCTCAGGTCCTGGCCGAAGCGCGCTGCCAGGTCCATCACCGGCACCACGTTGCCGCGCAGGTTGATCACCCCGTGGATGAAGACCGGCATCATCGGTACGGTGGTGACCTGGCCGTATTCGATGATCTCCCGCACCAGGTCGATGGGCAGCGCGTAGCGCGCGTCACGCACCCGGAACGACAGGTGCTGCACGCTTTCCTCCGCCTCGCTGGCCAGGACTGCCTGGAGTTCGCTCATGCCGTCCCCCTCAGTTGAAGTTCACGAAGTGGCCTTCGTCGGCCACCGGCTGGGGCTTGCGGGCCACGGCAGTGGTCGGCCGGCGCAATTCGCGCACGGCGGCGGCAGGGCGCTCGGCCCGTGTCGGCGCCGCCGACCGCGCAGCGTTGGCTTCGAGGCGGAAGTAGTTGATCAGCTCCAGCAACTGCCCGGCCTGGGCGTTCATCTCTTCGGCGGTGGCGGCCAGCTCCTCGGAGGCGGAGGCGTTCTGCTGGGTGATCTGGTTCATCTGGCCCATGGCGATGTTGATCTGCGACGCGCCGGTGCTCTGCTCGCGGGAGGCGGCGGTGATCTCCTGCACCAGGTCGGAGGTCTTCTGGATGTTCGGCACGATCTCGTCCAGCAGGTGCCCGGCCTGCTCGGCCAGTTGCACGCTGTTGCTGGCCACGCCGCCGATCTCCTGGGCGGCCACCTGGCTGCGTTCGGCGAGCTTGCGCACCTCGGCGGCGACCACCGCGAAGCCCTTGCCGTGGTCGCCGGCGCGGGCGGCTTCGATGGCGGCGTTGAGGGCCAGCAGGTTGGTCTGGTAGGCGATGTCGTCGATGATGCCGATCTTGTTGGCGATCTGTTTCATCGCCTGAACCATCTCGCCCACCGCCTGGCCACCCTGCACGGCGTCGTTGGCGGCCTTGCCGGCGATGCCGTCGGTGATCTGCGCGCTCTCGGTGTTCTGCGCGATGGAGGCGGACATCTGCTCCACCGAGGCCGTGGTTTCCTCGACGCTGGCGGCCTGTTCGGTGGCGGCCTGGCTGAGGGACTGGGAGGTGGCACTGACTTCCTCGGAGGCCGAGGACAGCGAGTCGGCGGCGCTGCGCACGTCGCTGATGACGGTGCGCAGGCGCTCGGTCATGTGCTGCATGGAGGCCAGCAGGCGGCCGGTCTCGTCGCGGCTGTCCACCTCGATCTCGGTGGACAGGTCACCCTCGGCCAGGTTGTCGGCCACCGCCACCGCGCGGTTCAGCGGGCGGGTGATGGAGCGGGTGACGAAGATGCCGATGGCGAAGCCGATCACGGCGGCGATGACCATCAGGACGATCAGCTGGGTGCGCGAACCGAGGTAGATCTCGGTGATGGTGTCGTTGGCTTCCTTGGCGCGGGCGTCCTTTTGGTCGACCAAGTCAGTGAGCAGCTTGTCCGCCGTATTGCCGTGCTGGCGCAGCTCGGGCATCAGCGCGGTCAGCTCGGTGGCCTCCGCCAACGGCGCATTGCGGTTCAGGGCCAGCATGCGCCGCACCACATCCTCGTACTCGCTGAGGCTCGCCTCCATCTGCGCCAGCTTGGCGATGGACTGCTCGCTCTTGAAGCTGTCGCGGGCCTTGTCGAGGTTCTGGTGCAGGCTTTTCAGCGAGCTTTCCACCTGGTCAGCGGTGCGCTGGCGGTCGTCCTGGGTGGTGGCCAGCAGGTTGCTGCGCAAGTGACGGCCTGTGTAGATGAGGTCCATGTTGGCTTTCATCATGGTCTTCAGCGCGCCGACCTCGCCGAGGTACATCTTGTCAGTGAGGTCGTTGACCTTGTGCAGGTTGACGATGCCCAGCCCACCCACCGCGGCGGTGAGCAGCACCACCAGGGAGAAGCCGGCGATCAGCCGGACCCCGATTTTCATGTTGCGGACGAATTGCATGGTGAGGCTCTCCTACTGGCCCGCGAGATCGGGCCGTGCTGGTACGGGATTGGCGAGGGTGCGCGGCTCTGCGTCCGCGTTCTGTTGCAGGTGCTGGAGCAGGCTGGCGATGTCGAGGATCAGCGCCACCTGGCCGGAGCCGAGGATGGTGGAGCCGCTGATGCCCCGCAGGTGTTCGAAGAGCAGGCCGAGGGGCTTGATCACCGTCTGCAGCTCGCCGTGCAGCTCGTCGACGATCAGCCCGGCCTGGCGCCGCCCGAGGCTGACCACCACGATGTTGCGGCGGCCCTGGGCGCTGCTGGGCAGGTCGAAGTGGGCGGCCAGGTCGATGCAGGGCAGCGGGCGGCCGCGCAGCTCGATGTGGCCATAGGCACGGCGGCCGAGGCGCGCCTCGTCCAGCTCCAGGCATTCGGTGACCAGGTTCAGCGGCACCACGAAATGCTCGCCGCCCAGGCTCACCAGGAAGCCGTCGATGATGGCCAGGGTCAGCGGCAGGCGGATGCGGAAGACGCAGCCCTGGCCGGGCCGCGAGTCGATCTCGATGCTGCCGCGCAGGGCCTCGATGGCGCTGCGCACCACGTCCATGCCGACCCCCCGGCCGGAGAGGTCGGAGACGTTGTCGGCGGTGGAGAAGCCGGCGGCGAAGATCAGCCGCTGCACCTCGTGTTCCGGCGGGTTGGCCTGCGGGTCCAGCAGGCCGCGCTCGATGGCCTTTTCGCGGATGCGCGCGGTGTTCAGCCCGCGCCCGTCGTCGCTGACCTCGATGACGATCATCCCGGACTCGTGGAAGGCGTTCAGGCCCAGGTGACCCTCGGCGCTCTTGCCGGCGGCCAGGCGCTGTTCGGCCGGTTCGATGCCGTGGTCGATGGCGTTGCGCACCAGGTGGGTGAGGGGGTCGGCGAGCTTGTCGATCACCGTCTTGTCCAGCTCGGTGTCGGCGCCGCGGATCTCCAGGCGGATGTCCTTGCCCAGTTGCTGGCTGACGTCGCGCACCACCCGGTGGAAACGGTTGAAGGTGTCGCCGATCTCGATCATGCGCAGCTTCAGCGCCGCCTCGCGGATCTGCTCCACGCGCTGGTTCACCGTCTGGGCGCTCTCCTGGCACAGCGGGTTGCCATGCTCCTGGGCCTGCATGCGGGCGGCGGCGGCGCTGATCACCAGCTCGCCCACCAGGTTGATCAGTTCGTCGAGCTTGTGGGCCGCCACCTTCACCAGGGTGCTTTCGGTATTCGGCGCGCGGCGCTCGCCGTCGCGGCGGGTCTTCTGCTGGCGGGCGAGGGCGGCGTCCACCGCCTGGGGCGCCACCAGGCCCTGTTCCACCAGCACCGCGCCCAGGGGCGGTTTCTCCACCGGGGCGCTGGCCTGGACGGCGAGGCCCTGCTGCAGTTCGTGTTCGGTGAGCAGGCCGGCGGCGACGAGGATGCCGCCGATGCGCTCGTCGGCTTCCGGCAGGGCCTGGATCAGCCGCAGGCAATCGTCCAGGGTGCTGGCCGGCGGCAGCATGCGCAGGGTGCAGAAGTCGCGGATGAACTCGAAGACGTCCTCGATCTCGGCCTTGCTCGCCGGGGTGTCCAGGTCGATCTCCAGGCCCAGGTAGCAGGTTTCCGGGTCCATCTCGGCGAAGGGCGGCAGGTTGTCGTCGAGCACCTGCAGGCTGGTGACCGTGCCCAGGCGCCCCAGGTACTGGATGAACGACATGGGGTCGAAACCGTTGCGCAGCAGGTCGCCGTCGAAGCGCAGCGACAGGTGCCAGGCGCCGCTGCCGCGCTCTTCCTGGGCGGCTGCCGGCGCTTCGTGCGTCTCGGGTGCGGCGGCCAGGGGCTCGCCCAGGTGCGCCGCCAGGGCGGCCAGCAGCTCGGCCTGGTGCGCTTCGTCCACCGGCAACTCGCCGGTCTCCGCGTCGATCAGGGCGATCATCGAGACGATCTCGTCGAGGCAGCGCAGCATCAGCGAGACCAGCGACGGCTCCAGGCGGCGCTGGCCGTCGCGCACCGCCATCAGCAGGTTTTCCAGGTGGTGGGTGAAGCTGGCCAGCGGGGTCAGGGAGAACAGTCCGGCCGAGCCCTTGAGGGTGTGCATGGCGCGGAACAGGCCGTTGATGGCTTCGGCGTCGTCGGGCTGCTGGTCCAGCTGCAGCAGGTATTCCTCGGCCTGCTGGCTGAGGTCGCGGGCTTCCTCGATGAACCCCTGCAGCAGCTGGCTCCACTGGTCTCCGTTGAGCATGGCGGTCTCCGCTCAGGCCGTGGGTGCGGCGGCGGCCGGGAGCAGGTGCTCCAGGCGCAGCAGGGTGATGAGTTCCAGGGGGCCGCCCTGGATGCCTTCCATGACCAGCATGGCGCCATTGCCGAGCACCTGCCGGCGCAGCGCCAGGAGCAGTTGCAGGCCGGCGCTGTCGAGGTCTTCCAGGGCATGCAGGTCCAGCCGCCAGGGCTGGTCGGCCGCCTGCTCGGCCAGCCGCGCGGTCAGCTCGGCGTGGGCGTCGGCCACCTCGTAGATGGTCAGGCTGCCCTCCAGCTCGAGGTGCCCCGGGGCTTTCACATGGACCGTGAGCATCTCAACCCACCAGCTTCTCGACGGCGGCCAGCAGCTGTTGCGGCTGGAATGGCTTGACGATCCAGGCGCGGGCGCCGGCGGCCTGGCCTTCGGCCTTCTTCGCCTGCTCGCTCTCGGTGGTGAGCATGACGATGGGGGTGAAGCGGTAGTCCTTGCTGTTCTTGATCTCCTTCACCAGGCTGATGCCGTCCAGGTTGGGCATGTTCACGTCGCTGATGATGAGGTTGATCTTCTGCCCGTTGAGCTTGGTCAGGGCGTCGCGGCCGTCGACGGCTTCGATGACCTGGTGGCCGGCGCCGCCCAGGGTCATCTTCACCAGCTGTCGCATCGAGGATGAGTCGTCGACGATGAGGATGGTCTTGCTCATGTGTGGCTCCCGGATCAGAAAAAGGTGACTTCGTTGTCGGCCGGCTTGGCGCGCCGGCCGGTGCGTTCTTCGTCGGTGGTGAACTGCCGGCGCAGCTCGGCCAGCCAGCGATGGGGCTCGCCGAGGATCGGGTCCTGGCTCTGCACGGCCTGGCGCAGGCGCTCGATGTCGTGCTGCAGGTGGTCGAGCATCTGGTCGGTGCGGTCCTGGAACTGCATGCCGACGATGATCTGCTGGATGTCGCCCTGGGTGGTGCGGGCGTCCTGCTGCAGGGCGATGGCGCTCTCGGCCAGCTCGTCGAGGTTGGCGCCCAGGTCCTTCATGATTTCCCCGGCCACCTGGTCCAGGTAGCGCAGGTTGTTTTCCTCGCTGCTGGACAGCTCGGCAGCGGCGTTGACCGTGCCGCGTATGGCCTGGTTGATCTCGCCGACCTTCTCCACCATGCGCTGGCCGGTCTCGGCGGAGAGGCTGGAGAGCTTGCGCACCTCGTCGGCCACCACCGAGAAGCCACGCCCGTAGTCACCGGCGCGAGCGGCCTCGATGGCGGCGTTGAGGGCCAGCAGGTTGGTCTGGCTGGCGATGTCCTGGACGTGCTTGGACATGCTCTGCAGCTCGGTGGCGTAGCTGTCCAGGTGGCCGATGGTGTTGAGCAGTTCGGTCTTGCGATCGGCGGATTTGTGGAAGGCGGTGGTGACTTCGTCCAGGCGCTGCTGGGCACTGCGCAGGTTGTCGGCGACGCCGGAGCCGCCTACCACGTTCTCCGAGCGCTGCAGGGTCTGGTCCAGGCGCTGGGCGAGGCTGGAGAAGTGCTGGAACAGCTGGCCGATGTTGCTGGACACCAGTTCGCGCACCTGGCCGAGGTTCTGCCCCCAGGCGGGCAGCACGCTGGTCAGCAGCGGCACGCAATCGGCCTGCACCGGCGCGCTCGGCAGGTCATCCACCTGGGGTTCGCGAGTCGGCTGGGCGCTGCGAGGACGCAGCGCAACGGCGGCACCCGCCGCCAGGGCCAGGCCGGCTCCGGTGACCCAGGGCTGGCCGAGTCCGAGGCCGGCGAAGCCGAGGAGGAGGGCGAGGCAGAGGAGGGAATAGGCCAGCACGGGACACGTCCTGTGAAATGCGGAATGTGCGCAAAGATAGGTCGCGCCAGAGGGTCTCGATATAGGGATTCCCCCTAGGGCCCCTAGGGGCGCTGGCAGGGGGCGGGGCACCCGTCGCGTGCCGACGGGCGCCAGGGGAGGGGCCGTTGAGGCACCACGGCTCCATGGTGGGTTGCGGATTTTGCCAAGCAGGTCAGGCGTTTGCGTTCACACGGCGCTTTGTAACGGCCCCGTGACCATCGACAATCCCTTTGTTACCCAGGGCCTTTCGGGGCGTGTTTAGACTGCTGGTCAGCGCAAGCACCGACTTGCATGACCAATAAGAACAACAAGGTATTGCCCATGAATGCTCTGTCTCGCCTGACTGCTGTCATCTCCCTCGCTTCGTTGTTCCCCCTGTCCGCCCTCGCCGGCGAAGTGGAAGTCCTGCACTGGTGGACCTCCGGCGGCGAAAAGCGCGCGGCCGACACCCTGAAGAAGCTCGTCGAAGAGAAAGGCCACACCTGGAAGGACTTCGCCGTCGCCGGTGGCGGTGGCGAGGCGGCCATGACCGTGCTGAAGACCCGCGCCGTGTCCGGCAACCCGCCCTCGGCGGCGCAGATCAAGGGCCCCGACATCCAGGAGTGGGGCGAACTGGGCCTGCTCACCGAGATGGACGAGGTGGCCGAGGAGGGCAAGTGGGACACGCTGCTGCCCAAGCAGGTGGCCAGCATCATGAAGTACGACGGCCACTACGTGGCGGTGCCGGTGAACGTGCACCGGGTCAACTGGCTGTGGATCAACCCCGAGGTGTTCAAGAAGGCCGGCGCCACGCCGCCCACCACCCTCGACGAGTTCTTCGCCGCCGCAGACAAGCTCAAGGCCGCCGGCTTCATCCCCGTCGCCCACGGCGGCCAGCCCTGGCAGGACGGCACCGTGTTCGAGGACCTGGTGTTCGCCATCCTCGGCCCCGAGGGCTACCACAAGGCCTTCGTCGAGCAGGACAAGGCGACCCTCACCGGCGAGCCCATGGTCCAGGTCTTCGCCGCGCTGAAGAAGCTGCGCGGCTACATCGATGCCGATGCCGCCGGCCGTGACTGGAACAGCGCCACCGGCCTGGTGATCAACGGCAAGGCCGGCATGCAGATCATGGGCGACTGGGCCAAGAGCGAGTGGACCGCCGCCGGCAAGGTGGCGGGCAAGGACTACCAGTGCCTGCCGTTCCCCGGCACCCAGGGCAGCTTCGCCTACAACATCGACTCCCTGGCCATGTTCAAGCTGAGCAATGCGGAGAACCGCAAGGCCCAGAACGACCTGGCGCGGACGGTGATGGAGCCGCAGTTCCAGCAGTTCTTCAACCAGGAGAAGGGCTCGATCCCGGTGCGCCTGGACCAGGACATGTCCAGCTTCGACGCCTGCGCCCAGCAGTCCATGAAGGACTTCAAGGCCGCCGCTGCCGGCAACGGCCTGCAGCCCAGCCTGGCCCACGGCATGGCCGCCTCCAGCTACGTGCAGGGCGCGGTGTTCGATGTGGTGACCAACTTCTTCAACGACCCCGCCGCCGACCCAAAGAAGGCCGCCCAGCAACTGGCTGCCGCGATCCAGGCCGTCCAGTAACCGCCGACTGACCCGCCCACGGCGCAGGCCACGCTGCCTGCGCTGCGGGCCCGGCCGTGCCGAATTTCCCGCGCCTCAGCGCGCGCCACCTGCCAACCCGGAGCGACCCATGAGTTCGACCGCCGTCTTCGCCAAGGCCTCACCGCTGGATGCGCTGCAGCGCTGGCTGCCCAAGCTGGTGCTGGCACCGAGCATGCTCATCGTGCTGGTGGGCTTCTACGGCTACATCCTCTGGACCTTCGTCCTGTCCTTCACCAACTCGCGCTTCATGCCCAGCTACAGCTGGGTGGGCCTGCAGCAGTACCAGCGCCTGTGGGACAACGACCGCTGGTGGGTGGCGAGCCACAACCTGCTGGTGTACGGCGGGTTGTTCATCGCCATCAGCCTGGTGATCGGCGTGTTCCTCGCCGTGCTGCTGGACCAGCGCATCCGCCGCGAAGGCTTCATCCGTACCGTCTACCTGTACCCCATGGCGCTGTCGATGATCGTCACCGGCACCGCCTGGAAATGGCTGCTCAACCCCGGCCTGGGCCTGGACAAGCTGCTGCGCGACTGGGGCTGGGAAGGCTTCCGCCTCGACTGGCTGGTGGACCCGGACCGGGTCGTCTACTGCCTGGTGATCGCCGCCGTGTGGCAATCCTCCGGCTTCGTCATGGCGCTGTTCCTCGCCGGCCTGCGCGGGGTCGACCAGTCGATCATCCGCGCCGCCCAGGTGGACGGCGCCAGCCTGCCGACCATCTACCTGCGCATCGTCCTGCCGAGCCTGCGCCCGGTGTTCTTCAGCGCGCTGATGATCCTCGCCCACATCGCCATCAAGAGCTTCGACCTGGTGGCGGCGATGACCGCCGGCGGCCCCGGCTACGCCTCCGACCTGCCGGCGATGTTCATGTACGCCCACACCTTCACCCGTGGGCAGATGGGCCTGGGTGCCGCCAGCGCCATGCTCATGCTCGGCGCCGTGCTGGCGATCATCGTGCCCTACCTGTATTCCGAACTGAGGAACAAGCGCCATGACTAGCCTGGCCGGAAAGTCCCCGCTCAGCGTCAGCCGCCTGGCCATCCATGCCACCCTGATCGTCGCCTGCGCGCTCTACCTGGTGCCGCTGGTGGTGATGCTGCTGACCAGCTTCAAGACCCCCGACGACATCCGCGCCGGCAACCTGCTGTCCCTGCCGGATGCCTTCACCCTGGTCGGCTGGGCCAAGGCCTGGGCCAGCGTCGGCGGCTACTTCTGGAACTCGGTGATGATCACCGTGCCGGCGGTGCTGATCTCCACGCTGCTCGGCGCGCTCAACGGTTACGTGTTGTCCATGTGGCGCTTCCGCGGTTCGCAGCTGTTCTTCGGGGCGCTGCTGTTCGGCTGCTTTTTGCCGTTCCAGGTGGTGCTGCTGCCGGCCTCCTTCACTCTCGGCAAGCTGGGGCTGGCCAACACCACCGGCGGCCTGGTGCTGGTGCACGTGGTGTACGGCCTGGCCTTCACCACGCTGTTCTTCCGCAACTTCTACGTGAGCATCCCCGATGCCCTGGTGCGGGCGGCACGGCTCGACGGCGCGGGGTTCTTCACCATCTTCGGGCGCATCCTGCTGCCCATGTCGGTGCCGACCATCATGGTCTGCCTGATCTGGCAGTTCACCCAGATCTGGAACGACTTCCTCTTCGGCGTGGTGTTCGCCAGCGGCGACAGCCAGCCCATCACCGTGGCCCTCAACAACCTGGTGAACACCAGCACCGGGGCCAAGGAATACAACGTCGACATGGCCGCCGCGATGATCGCCGGCCTGCCGACCCTGCTCGTCTACGTATTCGCCGGCAAGTACTTCCTGCGCGGCCTCACGGCCGGTGCGGTGAAGGGCTGAAAAGCGGCTGCGCCCGTTCGCGGCGCTTCTGATTAGTGGAGATCGACATGGCAACCCTCGAACTGCGCAACGTGAACAAACGCTACGGCAGCGGCCTGGCGGACACCCTCCGGGACATCGAACTGTCCATCGACTCGGGGGAGTTCCTGATCCTCGTCGGGCCTTCGGGCTGCGGCAAATCCACCCTGATGAACTGCATCGCCGGGCTTGAAGCCATCAGCGGCGGCGCCATCCTCGTGGACGGCCAGGACATCAGCGGCATGAGCCCCAAGGACCGGGACATCGCCATGGTGTTCCAGTCCTACGCCCTGTACCCGACCATGAGCGTGCGCGAGAACATCGCCTTCGGCCTGAAGATCCGCAAGCTGCCGCCCGCCGAGATCGAGGCGGAGGTGAGCCGCGTGGCCAAGCTGCTGCAGATCGAGCACCTGCTGGAGCGCAAGCCCGGCCAGCTCTCCGGCGGCCAGCAGCAGCGGGTGGCCATGGGCCGGGCCCTGGCGCGGCGGCCGAAGATCTACCTGTTCGACGAGCCGCTCTCCAACCTCGACGCCAAGCTGCGGGTGGAGATGCGCACCGAGATCAAGCTGATGCACCAGCGGCTGAAGACCACCACCGTCTACGTCACCCACGACCAGATCGAGGCCATGACCCTGGGCGACAAGGTGGCGGTGATGAAGGATGGCGTCATCCAGCAGTTCGGCACCCCGCAGCAGATCTACAACGACCCGGCCAACCTCTTCGTCGCCGGCTTCATGGGCTCGCCGCCGATGAACTTCATCCCCCTGCGCCTGCAGCGCCGCGACGGCCAGCTGTGGGCGCTGCTGGACAGCGGCCAGGACCGCTGCGAGCTGCCCCTGGGCGAGCGCGGGGCGGGGTTCGAGGAGCGCGATGTGATCCTCGGGATACGCCCGGAGCAGATCCTCGGCGCCGCGCCGGACAGCCGTGGCGCCCCGGGCGTGCGGGTGGAGGTGGAGGTGGTCGAGCCCACCGGCCCGGACACGCTGGTGTTCACCAGCCTCAACCGCACCAAGGTCTGCTGCCGCCTCGGCCCGGATACCGTTCCTCGGCCAGGTGAAACCCTCACGCTGCATATCGATCCGAGCAAGGTGCTGCTGTTCGACGCCAACAGCGGCGAGCGGCTGCGCCCGGCAGGCCCTTCCAGCAGCCCCGGGCTGCCCGCCAACGTGGCGCAGCTGAAGGGGCGTTGAACCATGGCCCGGCAACGCCGGGCCATGGCAGGCAGGGGGCTTCGTCTCAGCCCTGCCGATCGCCCCGTGGTGGGTTGAAGCCCACCCTGCGAGGGCGCCAAGGGAACGTTCCATCGCAACACAACAATAAGAATGGAGTGGACATGAACACGAAGATCCGAGGTTTGTGGGTACTGCCCTGCACGCTGTTCGCCGCCTCCGGGCTGGCCCAGGCGGTCGAGTTCAGCGGGTACGTGCGCAGCGGCGCCGGCGGTTCCAGCGAAGGGGGCACGCAGTCCTGCTTCCAGTTGCCGGGGGCGCAGTCGAAGTACCGCCTGGGCAACGAGTGCGAGCAGTACATGGAGCTGGACCTGCGCCAGGACCTGCTCAAGCTGGACGACGGCTCGGTGGTCAGCATCGAGGGCATGGCGCAGCTGTACAACCAGTACGGGCACACGCCGAAGTTCACCGGTGACTACGGCTTCGCGCGGATGAACCAGATGTACGCCGAGTGGAGCAATATGCCGGCGCTCAACGGCGGTTCGTTCTGGGCGGGGCGCCGTTTCTACAAGCGCAACGACATCCACATCTCCGACTTCTACTACTGGAACCAGAGCGCCACGGGCTTCGGTTTCGACGAAGTGGCCATCGGCGACCTGAAGTACAGCTACGTGTTCTCGCGCAAGGACAACTACGAGCAGAAGCCCTACATCAACCGCCACGACTTCAACGTCGGCGGCTTCCAGACCAACCCCGGTGGCGAAGTGGAGCTGGGCGTCAGCTACCTCTCCAAGCCCGACAGCACCGGCGCCCACAGCGGCTGGTCGGTCTCGGCGCAGCACAAGCAGCAGGCCTTCCTCGGCGGGGTCAACACCGTGGCCCTGCAATACGGGCGCGGGCCCGGCACGGCGCTGGGCTACACCGGCGACCCGACCCTGGATAACGCCAACAAGAGCTGGCGCCTGGTGGAGTTCTTCGACTGGCAGGTGACGCCGCATTTCGGCGGGCAGTTCGAGGTGGTCTACCAGAAGGACACCCGCCCGGATGGCGACGACCAGAACTGGCTGTCCATCGGCGTGCGCCCGGTCTACGCCTTCACCGACCAGTTCAAGCTGGTGACCGAGCTGGGCCGCGACCAGGTGGAGGCCCCCGGCGGCACCCGCAAGCTCACCAAGTTCACCGTGGCACCCACCTGGTCGCCGTCCGGGCCGGGGTTCTCCCAGCGTCCGGAGTTCCGCCTCTACTACACCTACGCCAGCTGGAACGAGGCCGCCCAGCGCGCTGCCAGCGAACTGGCCGCCGGTTCGGCGCTGTCCGACACCGGGGCCTTCGGCGATGCGCTGCACGGCTCCAACTTCGGCGTGCAGGTGGAGTACTGGTGGAAGTGACGGGAGCGGCCCGTGGCGGCTGCTGAGCGCGACGGGGCGCGCCGTGCAGGGCAGGCGGGGGAGGGCGGCGCGCATCCCCTCGACGCCCTGCTGCGGCCGGCCAGCGGGCAGCTGTTCCGCTGGTGTGAACACCAGGGGCGCGAGCTGCTGCTGGTGGAGCATTCCCGCTGCTCGGCGGTGTTCAGCCGCCAGGGTGGGCAGTTGCTGCATTACCAGCCGCGCGGCGAGCGTCCGGTGCTCTGGTGCGCCCATCACTGGCCGCGCGTGGGCGCCATTCGCGGTGGCGTACCGGTGTGCTGGCCCTGGTTCGGGCGCCATCCGGTGGAAAGCGGCTGGCCCCACCATGGCTGGGCGCGGCTCTCCGACTGGCGGCTGGTCGGCAAGGACGCCGACGCCCAGGGTGTGCGCCTGGAGTGGCGCCTGCAGTTGCACGACTGGCAGGTGGAGCTGCGGGCCTGCCTGGGGGATGCCCTGAGCCTGGAGCTGGTGACGACCCACCGTGACAGCGAGCCGTGCGTCCTCAGCCAGGCCCTGCACGCCTATTGGCGGGTGTCGGATGTGGCGCGGGTGGCACTGCTCGGCCTGGATGGCGCCGACGGGCACGACCTGCTGGCCCGAGAGCCCTGTCGGCAAGCCGGCGAGCTGCGGGTCACCGAGGGCGTGCACAGGCGCTTCCAGCGGGGCGGGACGCTGACCCTGCAGGACCCGGGCTGGCAACGGCGGCTGTGCATCGACGGTGGCGACAACCCCCACACCGTGGTCTGGCACCCCGGCAGCCGGCCGCTGCCCGAGGTGAGCTGGTCGGAGAGCCTGGGGTTCCTGTCGGTGCAGGCCGCCGCCTGCGGCGAACCGGGGCGGGTCCTGGCACCGGGGGACAAGGCCAGGTTGGCGCTGAAGGCCTGGATTGCGGGGTAGCCCGGGCATTGCATGAGGTAATGGAAGGCACGCCGTAGGATGCGGGTGAGCGGTGCGAACCCCATCAGCATCCCGAGGCACGGGGTTACAGCCCAGGCCACCGTGCCACGCCCGTGATGGGCTTCGCGTAGCTCAGCCCATCCTACGAGGGCGGTACACGGGGTAGCCCGGGCTTCAGCCCGGGAACGGTTGGCGCGGGTTCCCCGGACTGAAGTCCGGGCTACGTTCCTGATCACGGGCGTCGCCCGAGGCACGGGGTGTAACCCAGGCCACCGGGTCACGCCCGTGGTGCTACCGCCTGACCATCGGACTCGAATCAATCACGCCCAGGCGGGTCTGCCCAAGAAGAGGGTGGCACACGACGTAGCCCGGGCTTCAGCCCGGGACCAGGTGCGGAATGTCCGCCTTGCCCTCTGGGGCGGGGCTCAGGCCGGCTCTTCGTCCGCCGGGTAGCGGCTGGCGTTGAGGCTTTCCTTGATCTTGCGCAGGTGCGGCTGGAAGTCGATGCCCCGGCGCAGGGTCACGCCGGTGGCGAGCACGTCGAGCACGGTGAGCTGGATGATCCGCGAGGTCATCGGCATGTAGATGTCGGTGTCCTCCGGCAACGGGATGTTGAGGCTGATGGTGCTGGCCTTGGCCAGCGGCGAGCCGGCGGCGGTGAGGCCGAGCACCGAGGCGCCGTTCTGCCGGGCCAGGCGCGCCACCTCCACCAGCTCGCGGGTGCGCCCGGTGTAGGAAATGATCACGAACAGGTCCCCGGTGTGTGCCACCGAGGCGAGCATGCGCTGCATCAGCACGTCGGAGTGGGCCGAGACGGCCAGGTTGAAGCGGAAGAACTTGTGCTGGGCATCCAGCGCCACCGAGGCCGAGGCGCCGAGGCCGAAGAAGTGGATCTGCCGGGCCTGGATCATCAGGTCCACCGCGCGGCTGATCAGCTGCGGGTCGAGGCTCTGGCAGGCGCTGTCCAGGGAGGCGATGGCGCTGCCGAAGATCTTCCGCGTGTAGGCCTCGGGGCCGTCGTCGGCCGAAACCGACTGGCTGACGTAGGCCGCACCGCTGGCCAGGCTCTGGGCCAGCTGCATCTTCAGCTCCGGGTAGCCGTTGACGCCGAAGGAGCGGCAGAAGCGGTTCACCGTGGGCTCGCTGACCTGGGCGGCCTGGGCGAGGGCGGCGATGCTGAAGCGGGTGGCCTGCTGCGGGTCCTGCAGGATCACCTCGGCGACCTTGCGTTCGGCCTTGTTGAGTTCGTCGAGACGGCCCTGGATCTGCTCCAGGAGATTGCGCATGCGGTCCATGGGGTTCCTTAGCAGGGCCTGCGGAAACGGTGGCCTATCGTACTGAGGGCCACAGTCGCCAGCCAGAGGTAACAGGGGTGTGACTAAATGTTGTGTTTATTACTACATTTTTTCTTGTGTTGCGAATTCTGGCGGTGTAAATCTCTCTCAACCTTGTAGAAGAACAAAACATCATGGCTGCCATCACTGTAGAACCCTGCACCTTTGCCCTGTTCGGCGCCCTTGGCGATCTGGCCCTGCGCAAGCTGTTCCCGGCGCTCTACCAGCTGGACCGCGCGGGGCTGTTGCACCCGCGCACCCGCATCCTCGCCCTGGCCCGTGAAAGCGACGAGAACGGCGCCCGCCAGGCCGCCATCGCCGAGCACCTGGAGCGCCACGTGCCCGAGCGCGAGATCGACCCCGACCAGGTGGCGCGCTTCATGGCGCGGCTGGAATACCTGTCGATGGACTTCTTCCTCCACGCCGAGGGCTACCGCGAGCTGGCCGAGCGGGTGGGGGCGGACGAGCCGCTGATCGCCTACTTCGCCACCCCGGCCTCGGTGTACGGCGCCATCTGCGAAGGCCTGGCCCAGGTGGGCCTGGTGCAGAACACCCGGGTGGTGCTGGAGAAACCCATCGGCCATGACCTGGAGTCCTCCCGGCGGATCAACGACGCCGTGGCGGTGCACTTCCCGGAGAGCCGCATCTACCGGATCGACCACTACCTGGGCAAGGAGACGGTGCAGAACCTGATCGCCCTGCGCTTCGCCAACAGCCTGTTCGAGACCCAGTGGAACCAGCACCACATCTCCCACGTGGAGATCACCGTGGCCGAGCAGGTGGGCATCGAAGGGCGCTGGGGCTATTTCGACGAGGCCGGCCAGCTGCGCGACATGGTGCAGAACCACCTGCTGCAGCTGCTCTGCCTGATCGCCATGGACCCGCCCAGCAACCTCTCCGCCGACAGCATCCGCGACGAGAAGGTCAAGGTGCTCAAGGCCCTGGCGCCCATCACCGCCGCCCAGGTGGCGCAGCAGGTGGTGCGCGGCCAGTACATCGCCGGCAGCAGCCAGGGCCGGTCGGTGCCGGGCTACCTGGAGGAAGAGAACGCCAACACCCACAGCGACACCGAGACCTTCGTCGCCCTGCGGGCCGACATCCGCAACTGGCGCTGGAGCGGCGTGCCCTTCTACCTGCGCACCGGCAAGCGCATGCCGCAGAAGCTGTCGCAGATCGTCATCCACTTCAAGGAACCGCCGCACTACATCTTCGCTCCAGAGCAGCGGCCGCTGATCAGCAACCGGCTGATCATCCGCCTGCAACCGGACGAAGGCATCTCCCTGCAGGTGATGACCAAGGAGCAGGGCCTGGACAAGGGCATGCAACTGCGCAGAGGCCCGCTGCAACTGAATTTCTCCGACACCTACCGCAGCGCGCGCATCCCCGATGCCTACGAGCGCCTGTTGCTGGAGGTGATGCAGGGCAACCAGAACCTCTTCGTGCGCAAGGACGAAATCGAATACGCCTGGCAGTGGTGCGACCAGCTCATCGAAGGCTGGAAGCAGCTGGGCGATGCCCCCAAACCCTATGCCGCCGGCACCTGGGGCCCGGTGGCCTCCATCGCACTGATCACCCGAGACGGAAGGAGCTGGTATGGCGATCTCTGACCTCCGATTCCCCCCGGCCGTGGAGCCGATAGCCCTGGCGGATGCCGCCGAGCTGGCCGGGCACCTGGCCCAGCGCGTGGCCGAGGCCCTGCGCGAGGCCCTGGCCGCACGCGGCAGCGCCACCCTGGTGGTGTCCGGCGGGCGCAGCCCGGTGGCCTTCTTCGAACGCCTGGCGCAAGCGCGGCTGGACTGGTCCGCCGTGACCGTCGGCCTGGCCGACGAGCGCTGGGTGCCGGTGAGCCACCCGGACAGCAACGAAGGGCTGG
Source organism: Pseudomonas sp. SLBN-26 (assembly GCF_006715895.1). NCBI lineage: Bacteria > Pseudomonadati > Pseudomonadota > Gammaproteobacteria > Pseudomonadales > Pseudomonadaceae > Pseudomonas > Pseudomonas sp. SLBN-26. The sequence continues at coordinate 1,641,102 of NZ_VFOB01000001.1, read as the reverse complement.
TGCAGCGCCACCTGCTCCAGGGCGAAGCCGCCAAGGCCCGCTTCGTCGGCCTCTACCAGGCCGCCGCCACCCAGGAGGAGGCCGCGCGCCTGGCCGACCAGGCCCTGGAAGCGCTGCCGCAGCCCATCGACGTGCTGGTGCTGGGCATGGGCGAAGACGGCCACACCGCCTCGCTGTTCCCCGGCAGCCCGAACCTGACCGAGGCCCTGGACCCGGCCTGCCGCGCCCGGTGCCTGGCGACCCGCGCACCCAGCGTGCCCCACCAGCGCCTGACGCTGCCCCTGGCCCTGCTGCAAGGCAGCCGCCTGACCCTGCTGGCCCTGCAAGGGCGCGGCAAGCTGGACACCCTGGCCGCCGCGCTGCAGGGCGAGGACGTGGAGGCCATGCCGATCCGCGCCTTCCTGCGCCGGCCGCTGTCGATCTACTGGTGCCCCTGAGGCTCCATCCGTCTCAAGGGCTCACGCAACGGGAGTAATGCCATGACCACCATCCACAAGCCGCGAACCGCCGTTCGCCGCGTGCCGAGCATGGCCGAGAAGGTGGAGATGATCGACCGGCTCTGCGCCGAGGCGCGCATCCTGCCGGTCATCACCATCGAAGACGAAGCCCACATCTTGCCGCTGGCCGACGCCCTGGCCGCCGGTGGCCTCAAGGTGCTGGAAGTGACCCTGCGCTCGGCCCATGGCCTGGGCGCCATCCGCCTGCTGCGGGCGCAGCGCCCGGACCTGCTGGTGGGCGCCGGCACCGTGCTGGACGAAGCGATGCTGGCCGAGGCCGAGGCCGCTGGTGCCCAGTTCATCGTCAGCCCCGGCTGCACCGCCGAACTGCTCGATGCCGCGTTGCACAGCCCGCTGCCGCTGTTGCCGGGCGTGGGCAGCGCCTCCGAGATCATGCTCGGCCACGCCCGTGGCTACCGGCGCTTCAAGCTGTTCCCGGCGGAGATCTGTGGCGGCGTCGCCGCGCTCAAGGCCTTCGGCGGCCCGTTCCCGGCGGTGCGTTTCTGCCCCACCGGCGGCGTGCGGCCGGACAACCTGGTCCAGTACATGGCCCAACCCAACGTCATGTGCGTGGGCGGCAGCTGGATGCTGGACAGCGCCTGGCAGCGTGCCGGCGACTGGGACCGCATCACCCGCACCACCGCCGAAGCCCTGGCCCTGCTGGCCTGAACCCCTACCCGGAGCGCGCCATGTCCCTGTTCACCGCCGAGACCCTGTTCCCCCACGCCGACCAGATTCCCGAGGCCTGGCGCCTGGGCGAGCCCGTCGAGCAACGCGACTACCTGGTGGATGGCGAACTGCGCCACTGGGCCGGCCCCCTGGCCCCGGTGCGCAGCCCGGTCTACCTCAAGGGCCCGCAGGGCGAGGAGCAGGTGGTGCTCGGCAGTACCCCGCTGCTGGATGCCGAGGCCGCCCTGCAGGCGCTGGACGCCGCCGTGCGTGCCTACGACAAGGGGCAGGGCGCCTGGCCGACCCTGCGGGTGGCCGAGCGCATCGCCCACGTGGAGTGCTTCCTGGCGCGCATGCGCGAGCAGCGCCAGGCGGTGGTGAAACTGCTGATGTGGGAGATCGGCAAGAACCTCAAGGACTCCGAGAAGGAGTTCGACCGCACCTGCGACTACATCGTCGACACCATCGAGGCGCTCAAGGAGCTGGACCGCCGCTCCAGCCGCTTCGAGCTGGTGCAGGGCACCCTCGGGCAGATCCGCCGCGTTCCCCTGGGCGTGGCGCTGTGCATGGGGCCGTACAACTACCCGCTGAACGAAACCTTCACCACGCTGATCCCGGCGCTGATCATGGGCAACACCGTGGTCTTCAAGCCGGCCAAGTTCGGCGTGCTGCTGATGCGCCCGCTGCTGGAGGCGTTCCGCGACAGCTTCCCGCCTGGCGTCATCAACATCATCTACGGCAAGGGCCGCGAGACCGTCAGCGCCATCATGGCCAGCGGCAAGGTGGACGTGTTCGCCTTCATCGGCACCCACTCCGGCGCCGCCGACCTGAAGAAGCTGCACCCGCGCCCGCACCGCCTGCGCGCCGCCCTCGGGCTGGACGCGAAGAACCCCGGCATCGTGCTGCCCCAGGTGGACCTGGACAACGCCGTGGAAGAGGCCGTCACCGGCGCGCTCTCGTTCAATGGCCAGCGCTGCACCGCACTGAAGATCCTCTTCGTCCACGAGGACGTGCTGGAACCTTTCCTCACCCGGTTCAGCGCGCGCCTGGCACGCCTGCGCCCCGGCATGCCCTGGGACGACGGCGTGGCCCTGACCCCGCTGCCGGAACCGGGCAAGGTGGACTACCTCGACGGCCTGCTGCGCGATGCCCTGGAGCAGGGCGCGCAGGTGGTCAACGAGGGCGGCGGCCGGCGTCACCAGAGCTTCTTCTACCCCGCGCTGCTGTGCCCGGTGACCCCGGCCATGCGGGTCTACCACGAGGAGCAGTTCGGCCCGCTGGTGCCGGTGGTGCCCTACCGCGACCTGCAGACGGTGATCGACTACGTGCTGGATTCCGACTACGGCCAGCAGCTGTCGATCTTCGGCAATGACCCCGCCGAAGTGGGGCGGCTGGTGGACACCTTCGCCAACCAGGTGGGGCGCATCAACATCAACGCCCAGTGCCAGCGCGGCCCGGACAGCTTCCCCTTCAACGGCCGCAAGAACTCCGCCGAAGGCACCCTGTCGGTGCATGACGCCCTGCGCACCTTCTCTATCCGCACCCTGGTGGCGACCCGCTTCAACGCGGACAACAAGGCGCTGGTCAGCCGCATCCTCGGCAACCGCGAATCCAGCTTCATCAGCACGGACTACATCTTCTGATGCGTCGCGTCGTGCTGCTGGCAGTGGCGCTGCTGCCACTGCTGGCCTGGGGCGAGGAGCCGGGGTGCGGCGACTACCTGGCGGCACTCGGCGTCAGCACGCCCGGGTTGCAGTTCGACGGCTGCCGCCTGGAGGAGGGCGGCCAGCTGCGCCAGCGGGTGGCCGAGTACAGCATCCCCGGGCGCGACGCCCGAGCGCTCGAAGCCCGGCTGGAACAGCGCTTCGGCATGCAGCCGCTGCGCTTCGTCTGCTGCGGCTGGGAGGCCCCGTCCGTCTACGCCCCCCATCCCGCCGGCCGGCCCTACGGCTACGAGATCGGCATGGGCTCCGGCGAAACCCTGGAAAAGGACTGGACCCGCATCGACCGCTTCCACGTCCGCGTCACCCTCTTCCTCGAAGAACCCTGACCGTCCGTAGCCTGGCTTCAGCCCAGGGCACGGAGGTCGGGCATTCCCCGGACTGAAGTCCGGTCTACCCGGTGCTCGAACCCGCAGTCGTTTACCGGCACCCGTAGCCTGGGCTTCAGCCCAGGGAGCGGAGTTTGGGGCATGCCCCGGACTGAAGTCCGGGCTACCCAGCGTTTGTAAACCTGCAGCCGCTAGCCGGCACCCGTAGCCTGGGCTTCAGCCCAGGGAGCAGAGGTTGCGGCATTCCCCGGACTGAAGTCCGGGCGACCTGTCAGCCGTTACGCCGCACGTGCAGTTGCCGTGGGACGGCTGTGACGCCGGGCTGATAGTCCCCGGCGATGGCTTGCAGGGCCTGGGCCAGGACGGCATCGGCGATCAGTTCGTGCTGCTGGCGCATGGCATTCACCGGCAGGGGGAGGAAGTCCAGCAACTGGGTGTCGCCGAAGGTGCCGACACGCAACGCCCGGGGCCAGGCGCCGCGTTCGCGCAGCACGTCCAGCACCCCGGCCAGCAGGACATAGGCGGTGGTCACCAGGGCGTCCGGCAGGTGGGCCTGTTCGTCCAGCAGGGACTCCATCATCTGGCGCCCGCATTCGCGGCTGAACTGCGCGCCCTGCATCACCCGCACCTCACCCGCGAACCCCTCCAGCGCCAGGCGGAAGCCCGCCTCCCGTTCGCGGCTGATGTTCAGCTCCGGGCGCGCGCCCAGCAGCGCCACCTGGCGCAGGCCGGGCGCCAGCAGGCTGTGGGTGAGCTGCTGGCTGGCCGGGCGGTCGTCGCTGACCACCGAGCCGAAGCGCGTCGGGTCCAGCACCCGGTCGACGCCGATCACCGGCAGCCCTTCGGCCAGCAGGTCGGCCAGGGTCGGGTCCTCGGGCGGCAGGCAACTGGCGACCACCAGCGCGTCGCAGCGACGGGCGGCGAACAGCTCCAGCAACTGGCGCTCGCTGGCCGGGTCGTCGTCCGAGCTGGCGATCAGCACCTGGTAGCCCTGGGCACGCGCCCGCTGCTCCAGCAGCTTGGCCAGGCGCGCATAGCTGGGGTTCTCCAGGTCCGGAAGGATGAACCCCAGGGTGCGCGTCTGCCCCCGGCGCAAGCCGGCGGCCTGGGGGTCGGGGCGGAAGCCGTGGGCCTCCACCACCGCCTGCACCCGCGCCACCGTGGCGGGGGAGATGCGCTTCTGCTCGGCCTTGCCGTTGACCACGTAGCTGGCGGTGGTGAGGGAGACGCCGGCCAGGCGGGCGATGTCGCTGAGTTTCACGTTCGGGGTCCTCACTGGGGCGCGGCGGGCGGATGCACATTTCGTCCGCCGGGCACTTCAAGCGGCGAAGGATATCGGTTACCGTGCCGCCCACGCTTAGTGAAACGATTCAGCAAGGCCCTTGTCCAGATGTTTCCACGTCCTGCCTGGCGTGGTCACGGACCGCACGCACCTGCCCGGCGTGACGGAAGGCAGCACCTAAGCTGATGCAGATGGCACAACGACAAGAGGGCCCCGAGGCCCGTTTGGAGGCACGCATGCTCGAACTGACCCCCGGACAGGTGTCCATGGGCCTGGCCGCGACGGACAAGGCCGACGCCCTGCGCCAGGTGGCGCAGCGGCTGGTGGCGGACGGCCTGGCCGCCGACGGCTACCTGGCCGCGCTGGAGGCCCGCGAAGCGCAGGGCTCCACCTGCCTCGGCCAGGGCATCGCGATTCCCCACGGCACCCCCGAGACCCGCCACCTGGTGCACGCCACCGGCGTGCGCCTGCTGCATTTCCCCGGCGGCGTGGAGTGGGCCGATGGCCAGCGCGTGTACCTGGCCATCGGCATCGCCGCCAAGTCCGACGAGCACCTGCGCCTGCTGCAACTGCTGACCCGTGCCCTCGGCGAAGGCGAGCTGGGCGAGGCCCTGCGCGCGGCCGAGAGCCCCGAGGCGATCCTCCAACTGCTCCAGGGCGCCCCCCGTGACCTAGCGCTGGACGACCAGTTGATCGCCCTCGGCAGCGAGGCCGAAGACCTCGACGAGCTGGCCCTGCAAGGCGCCCGCCTGCTGCGCCGCGCCGGGTGCGTCGACAAGGGCTTTGCGGCGGCCCTGCTGCAGCGCGAGCCGCTGCCCCTGGGCGACGGCCTCTGGTGGCTGGACACCGACCAGGCCGTGGAGCGGCCTGGCCTGGCCTTCGTCGCCCCGGCGGCGGCCTTGCAGTACCAGGGCCAGCCCCTGGCCGGCCTGTTCTGCCTGGCGAGCCTGGGGGATGCCCACCAGGCGCTGTTGGAGCGCCTGTGCAGCCTGCTGGTGGAAGGGCGCGGCGGCGAGATCGTGCACGCCGTCTCCAGCCGTGCGCTGCTGGAAACCCTCGGCGGTGACTCCATCGCCGACTGGCCGAGCCTGCGCGTGCCCCTGGCCAACGCCCACGGCCTGCATGCCCGCCCCGCCAAGGAGCTGGCCCAGGCGGCCAAGGTCTTTGCCGGGGAGATCCGCATCCGTGTCGCCGACAGCGGCCAGCCTGCCGTCAGCGCCCGCAGCCTGAGCAAACTGCTGGCGCTGGGCGTGCGCCGTGGGCAGGTGCTGGAGCTGTTGGCCGAACCGGCGATCGCCGACGAGGCCCTGCCGGCCCTGCGCGACGCCATCCTGGCCGGCCTCGGCGAAACCGTGGAGCCGCTGGACGCAGCGCGACCCGAGGCACCCTCGGAAGCGCCTGAGGCGCCCGTTGCCGAGCCCACCGCACCGCAGCCCGGCGAGGTGCTGGCGGCCGTGTCGGCGTCCCCCGGCATCGCCATCGGCCCGGCCCATGTCCGCGTGGCGCGGGCCTTCGACTACCCGGCCCGGGGCGAGTCCCCGGCGCAGGAGCGCCAGCGCCTGGAGCAGGTCCTGGCCCATGTACGGGGCGAGATCGAGGCGCTGGTGACGCGCAGCGAGGTCAAGGCCATCCGCGAGATTTTCGTCACCCATCTGGAAATGCTCGCCGACCCCTCCCTGGTGGAGGACGTGGACGCGCGCCTGGCCCGTGGCGAGAGTGCCGCTGCCGCCTGGAATGCGGTCATCGGCGAGGCGGCCCGGCAGCAGGAAGCCCTGCAGGATGCCTTGCTGGCCGAGCGTGCCGCCGACCTGCGCGACGTCGGCCGGCGCGTGCTGGCCCAGTTGTGCGGCGTGGAGGAGGTGCCCGAGCCCCGCGAGCCCTACGTGCTGGTGCTGGACGAAATGGCCCCCTCGGACGTGGCCCGCCTGGACCGCGAGCGGGTCGCCGGCATCCTCACCGCCCGGGGTGGCGCCACCTCCCACAGCGCCATCGTCGCGCGGGCGCTGGGCATCCCGGCGCTGGTGGGCGCGGGCGCGCGGGTCCTGGCCCTGGCGCCGGGCGCCATGCTGCTGCTGGACGGCGGGCGAGGGCGCCTGGTGGTGGAACCCGAGGCAGCGCTGCTGGAGCGTGCCCGCCAGGAGCGCAGCGAACGCGAGCGCCTGCTGCGCGAGGCCGAGGCCCACAAGCTGGAGCCGGCGGTGACCCGCGACGGCCATGCAGTGGAGGTCTGCGCCAACCTGGGTGACGCCCAGGGCGCCGCGGCGGCCGTGGCCCAGGGGGCCGAGGGCATCGGCCTGCTACGCACCGAGTTCATCTTCATGGCCCACGCCCAGGCCCCCGACCTGGCCACCCAGGAGGCCGACTACCGCCGCGTGTTCGACGCTCTGGACGGGCGCCCGCTGGTGGCGCGGACCCTCGACGTGGGCGGCGACAAGCCGTTGCCCTATTGGCCCATCCCCACCGAGGAGAACCCCTTCCTCGGTCTGCGCGGCGTGCGCCTGACCCTGCAGCGCCCGCAGGTGATGCGCACCCAGCTGCGCGCGCTGCTGCAGGCCGCCGAGGGCCGACCGCTGCGCATCATGTTCCCCATGGTCGGCAGCGTCGGCGAGTGGCGCCAGGCGCGGGACATGGCCCGTGAGCTGCTGGGCGAGCTGCCCCATGCCGACGTGCAGCTGGGGATCATGGTGGAAGTGCCGTCCGCCGCCCTGCTGGCGCCGGTACTGGCCCGCGAGGTGGACTTCTTCAGCATCGGCACCAACGACCTGACCCAGTACGCCCTGGCCATCGACCGTGGCCACCCGACCCTGTCCGCCCAGGCCGACGGCCTGCACCCGGCGGTGCTGCAGCTGATCGACATGACCGTGCGCGCCGCCCATGCCCACGGCAAGTGGGTCGGCGTGTGTGGCGAACTGGCCTCCGATCCGCTGGCGGTGCCGCTGCTGGTGGGGCTGGGGGTGGACGAGCTGAGCGTGTCCGCGCGCAGCATTGCGGAAATCAAGGCGCGCATCCGCGCCATGAGCCAGGCGGCCGCCCAGGAGCTGGCCGCCGTGGCCCTGCAGGCCGAAAGCGCCGAAGCCGTGCGCGAACTGGCGGAGCGATTCTGATGGCACGCATCCTCACCCTGACCCTCAACCCCGCGCTGGACCTCACCCTGCGCCTGCGCCAGCTGGTGCCGGGCGCAGTGAACCGGGGCGATGCCCTGGTGGCCCATGCCGCCGGCAAGGGCCTCAACGTGGCCCAGGTGCTGGCCGACCTCGGCCACAGCCTGTCGGTGGCCGGCTTCCTCGGTGCCGACAATGCCCAGCCGTTCGAGGCGCTGTTCGCCCGGCGCGGCTTCCACGATGCCTTCGTCCGTGTCGACGGGGAGACCCGCAGCAACCTGAAGCTGGCCGAGGACGACGGCCGCATCACCGACATCAACGGCCCCGGCCCCGAGGTCGACGCGGCCGCCAGGGCTGCGCTGCTGGAGCGGCTGGATAGCCTGGTGCCGGGCCACGACCTGGTGGTGGTGGCCGGCAGCCTGCCCCGGGGCGTGGACCCGGACTGGCTGCGGACGTTGCTGCAGCGCCTGCGCGGGCTCGGTGCCCGGGTGGCGCTGGACACCAGCGGCGCGGCACTGCGTGCCGGGCTCGACTCCGCGCCCTGGCTGGTGAAACCCAACCAGGAGGAGCTGGCGGACGCCTGCGGCCACCCCCTGGATGACGCCGCCGCCCAGGCCCTGGAGGCCCAGCGCCTGCACGCGATGGGCATCGAGCACCTGGTGCTGTCCCTGGGCGCCGACGGGGTGCGCTGGTTCAACCCGGGCGGGGTGCTGGCGGCCCGCCCGCCCAGGGTGCAGGTGGCGAGCACCGTCGGCGCCGGGGATTCGCTGCTGGCCGGCATGCTGCACGGCCTGCTCAGCGGCTGGTCGCCGCTGCAGACCCTGCGCCACGCCACCGCCATTGCCGCCCAGGCCGTCACCCAGATCGGTTTCGGCATTCACGACCGGGCCCAGCTGGCCGCGCTGGAAGGCGCCGTCACCCTGGTCGATGCCCCCGCACAGCACGAGGTCTCCCGATGAAACTCGCCCTAGTCACGGCGTGCCCCAACGGGGCCGTCACCAGCCTGATCAGCGCCCGCCTGCTGGACGCCGCCGCCCGCCGCCTGGGCTGGAGCACCTGCGTGGAGATGCCCGGCGGGGCGCCGCTGTCCGCCACCGACCTGGCCGCGGCCGACTGGGTGCTGGTGGTGGCCACCGGCGAGGTGGACCTGTCGCGCTTCAGCGGCAAGCGGGTGTTCCTCTCCAGCCCGGTGGAGGCGCTGCAGGCGCCCGAGCATTTCCTGCGCCGCGCCGAGGCCCGCGCGGCCCTGCGCGAGCCCTCCGAGGTCGGTGCCCGCGTCCAGCGCCCGCGCCTGGTGGCGGTGACCGCCTGCCCGACCGGGGTGGCGCACACCTTCATGGCTGCCGAGGCCCTCAAGCAGGCCGCCCAGCGCCTGGGCTACGACCTGCTGGTGGAAACCCAGGGGTCGGTGGGCGCCCGTGATCCGCTGCCGGCGGACGCCATCGCCCGTGCCGACGTGGTGCTGCTGGCCACCGACATCGAGGTGGACCTGGCGCGCTTCGCCGGCAAGCGGGTCTACCGCTGCGGCACCGGCGTGGCCCTCAAGCAGGCCGAGGCGACCCTGGAGCGCGCCCTGGCCGAGGCCCGCGAGCTGCAGGCGGAGGCCTCCTCCGGCCCCGCACCGCGTGCGGCGGAGAAGGGCGGCGAGGCCAAGGGCCTGTACAAACACCTGCTCACCGGCGTGTCCTTCATGCTGCCGATGGTGGTGGCGGGGGGCCTGCTGATCGCCCTGTCCTTCGTCTTCGGCATCGAAGCCTTCAAGGAGCAGGGCACCCTGGCCGCCGCGCTGATGCAGATCGGCGGCGACACCGCTTTCAAGCTGATGGTGCCGCTGCTGGCCGGCTACATCGCCTATTCCATCGCCGACCGGCCGGGCCTGGCACCGGGGATGATCGGCGGGCTGCTGGCCGGCACCCTGGGGGCGGGCTTCATCGGCGGCATCGTCGCCGGCTTCATCGCCGGCTATTGCGCCCGCGCCATCAACCGCTGGCTGCACCTGCCGCAGAGCCTGGAGGCGCTGAAGCCGATCCTGATCATCCCGCTGCTGGCGAGCCTGGTGACCGGGCTGGTGATGATCTACGTGGTGGGCACGCCGGTGGCCGGCATGCTCGCCGCGCTGACCCGCTTCCTCGACGGCATGGGCGCCACCAACGCCATCCTCCTCGGCGTGCTGCTGGGCGGGATGATGTGCGTGGACCTGGGCGGGCCGATCAACAAGGCGGCCTACGCCTTCTCGGTGGGCCTGCTGGCCTCCCAGAGCTACGCACCGATGGCCGCCACCATGGCTGCCGGCATGGTGCCGCCCATCGGCCTGGGCCTGGCCTGCCTGCTGGCGCGGCGCAAGTTCGCCCAGAGCGAGCGGGAGGCGGGCAAGGCGGCGCTGGTGCTGGGGCTGTGCTTCATCTCCGAGGGGGCGATTCCCTTCGCGGCCAAGGACCCGCTGCGGGTCATCCCGGCCAGCATCGCCGGCGGTGCGCTCACCGGGGCGCTGTCCATGTACTTCGGCTGCAAGCTGATGGCACCCCACGGCGGGCTGTTCGTGCTGCTCATCCCCAACGCCATCAACCACGTGCTGCCGTACCTGCTGGCCATCGTCGCCGGCAGCCTGCTGACCGCCGTGCTCTACGCCCTGCTCAAGCCCGCCGCCGCGCCGGACCTGGTGCTGGAGAAGGCGGGCGCCTGAGCCGTCGCCCGCGCCGCTCAACCGGCGCGGGCGCGAATCCCGGCCAGTTCCACCTCGTCGGCCTGCAGCGCGTCGGGCAGGGTCTCGCGCAGGTAGGTCACCCAGGTCTTGATCTTCGCGTCCAGGTACTGGCGCGAGGGGTAGAGCGCGTAGATGTTCAGGCACTGCAGGCGGTAGTGGGGCAGCACCGGCACCAGGGAGCCGTCGCGCAGCCCGTCCATGGCCGAGTACAGCGGCAGGACGCCGATGCCCATGCCGGAGCGGATGGCCTCGGTCATGGCATCGCCCACGTTCACCTGGAAGCTGGGGTTGCCGAGGGTGATCATCTGTTCGCCGTCGGGGCCGACGAAGTGCCAGCGGTCGAAGGGCATCACCGGGCTGATCAGCAGCAGGCACTCGTGCTGGGACAGGTCCGCCGGGGTGCGTGGGGCGCCACGCTCGGCGATGTAGCCGGGGGAGGCGCAGAGGATGCTGTAGGTGGCGCCGATGCGCTGGGACACCAGCCCCGAGTCGGGCAGCTCGGTGGCGACCACGATGGCCACGTCCAGCCCTTCGTCCAGCAGGTCCGGCACCCGGTTGGCCAGGGTCAGGTCGAAGCTCACGTCGGGGTACTGCTGGCGGTAGCCGGCCATGGCGCGGATCACGTAGTGCTGGCCGATGCCGGTCATGGAATGCACCCGCAGCCGCCCGGCCGGGCGCGCATGGGCGTCGCCGGCCTCCGCTTCGGCTTCTTCCACGTAGGCGAGGATCTGCTGGCAGCGCAGCAGGTAGCGCTGGCCGGCTTCGGTCAGGGCGATGCGCCGGGTGGTGCGGTTGAGCAGGCGCGCCTTCAGGTGGCCTTCCAGGTGGGCCACGGCGCGGGAAATGTTGGCGGTGGTGGTGCCCAGCTGCTGGGCGGCGGCGGTGAAGCTGCCGGTGTCGGCGACGCAGCTGAAGGCGCGCATGGTCTGCAGGGTGTCCATGGGGCGGCTCGGGGTGAGGGCTGGGGGCGCCATTATCACGCGGCCGGGCCGGCGGATTGTTACTGATCCGGTAATAGTCATTCACCGAATGCCCCGCTTATGCCGGTGCGGGCCGATCCCTAGAATCTGCTCCACCGGGCACCCGTCGGTGCCTGCTCTCCGCTCCAATCCAGCCACACCATCCCAGGACACCCCACCGTGCCGCGTCGTCTCGCCAGAGGACTGAGGTCCGCCAGCGCCGTTGTCATTTTTTCAACAATGGCCGGTTGCCTTTCCACCCAGGGCATCGCCCCCTCCGAACAACGCCTGGCCCCCGACCACCTGCAGCTGGATGCCGCCATCGCCCAGGCCGGGCAGGATGCCGGCTGGCCCCGGCAGCGCTGGTGGCAGGCCTTCGGCGACCCGCAGCTGGACGCCTGGATCGACCAGGCCCTGGCCGGCAGCCCGAGCCTGGCCGAGGCCCGCGCGCGGGTGCGCATGGCCGCCTCCCTGGCCGGCGCCGCCGAGGCGGTGGAGTCGCCCCAGGTCGACGCCAAGGCGTCCCTCAGCCGCCACCGCTGGCCCACGGACTATTTCTACGGCCCCGGCGAGCTGGCCCGCACCACCACCTGGAACAACGATGCCGCTCTGGGGCTGAGCTACGCCTTCGACTTCTGGGGGCGCGAGTCCAGCATCGCCGAGCACTACCAGGACCTCGCCCGCATGAGCGCCGCCCAGGCGCGCATGGCTCAGCTGGAGCTGGAGGGCAACGTGGTGCGCGCCTACGTGCAGCTGTCCCTGCAGTACGCCGAGCGGGACATCGCCCAGGCGCTGCTGGACCAGCAGCAGGCCATTCTCGACCTGGCCCGGCGGCGACTGAGAGGGGGCCTCGGCACCCAGTTCGAGGTGAGCCAGGCCGAGGTGCCGCTGCCGGAGACCCGCCGCCGCCTGGAAGCGGTGGAGGAGGCCATCGCCCTCAGCCGCAACCAGCTGGCCGCCCTGGCCGGCAAGGGCCCGGGTGCGGCGGCCGAGCTGCGCCGCCCGAGCCTGTCCCTGGCGGCCCAGCCGGGCCTGCCGGCGCGCCTGCCGGTGGAGCTGCTGGGGCACCGCCCGGACCTGGTGGCCAGCCGCTGGCAGGTGGCTGCCGAAGCCCGCGGGGTGGACGCGGCGGAGGCCGACTTCTACCCCAACGTCGACCTGGTGGCGAGCGTCGGCTACAACGCCGTGGGCGGCGGCATGCTGGAGTTCCTCCGGGGGCAGAAATTCAACTACGGTATCGGCCCGGCGCTGTCCTTGCCGATCTTCGACGGTGGCCGGCGCCGGGCCCTGCTGGGCGAAGCCTCGGCGTCCTACGACGCGGCCGTGGCGCGCTACAACGGCACCCTGGTGCAGGCCCTGCGGGACGTGTCCGACCAACTGATCCGCGTGCGCAGCCTGGCCCGCCAGCAGCAGCTGGCCGATGACTCGGTGGCCGCCGCGCAGCACACCTACGAACTGGCCACCCAGGCCTACCAGGGTGGGCTGACCGACTACCTCAACGTGCTCAACGCCCAGACCCGCCTGTTCCAGCAGCAGGAGGTGGCGCAGCAGGTCCACGCCGGTCGCCTGGCAGCCCACGCCGGCCTGGTGATCGCCCTCGGCGGCGGCCTGGGCGAGCCGGACCAGGCGCCGGACGACGCCCACCTGCTGCCCGAGCGGGTGCCGCTGCGCATCCCGGAGGCACGCTGATGGCCGCCTCCCACGGCGGCCTGCGCCTGCCGGATGCCGAGGCCTGGCGCCGGGCCTTCTTCGAGTGGGCGCGCAGCGACGGCGTCACCTGGGTCTACATCGGCAAGGTGCTGCTGGCGGCGCTGGTCACCCTGTGGCTGGCCATGCGCCTGGAGCTGCCGCAGCCGAGCACGGCGACCATCACGGTATTCATCGTCATGCAGCCGCAGAGCGGCCAGGTGTTGGCGAAGGGCTTCTACCGCATCCTCGGCAGCCTGGTGGGGCTGACGGTGATGGTGGCGTTGATCGCGCTGTTCGCCCAGGAGCGGGTGCTGTTCCTGCTGGTGTCCTCGCTGTGGATCGGCCTGTGCACCGTGGGCGCCACCCGCTACCGCGACTTCCGCTCCTACGCCTGCGTGCTGGCCGGCTACACCGCCACCCTCATCGGCCTGCCCGCCACCACCCACCCTGAGGCGGCATTCATGCAGGCGCTGTGGCGCATCCTGGAGATCGCCCTGGGCATCGGCTGCGCCAGCCTGGTGAGCGCGCTGATCCTCCCGCAGACCTCCAGCGCGGCCATGCGCAACGCCCTCTACCAGCGCTTCGGCGCCTTCGCCGCATTCGTCCTGGAGCACCTGGACGGCGGCGACCGCCAGCGCTTCGAGGCGTCCAACGTGGCCTTCGCCAGCCAGGCGGTGGGGCTGGAGGCGCTGCGCAGCGCCACCGGCTTCGAGGACCCGCACATGCGCCTGCGCAGCGGCCGACTGTCACGCCTGAACAGCGAGTTCATGGCCCTGACCACCCGCTACCACGCCCTGCACCAGCTGCTCGCACGGCTGCGGGCCCAGGGCGACGGCACGGTGCTGCAGGCCCTGGAGCCCTGCCTGGCCGGCGTGCGCGAGGTGCTCGGGCCCTGGCGCGAGCGCCCGCTCACCGACCAGGACGCCCTGGCCCTGGCCGAGCGCCTGGAAGACCGCCGCCAGCAGCTCAAGCAGCGCATCCGCGATGCCCGCGCCCGGCTGCTCGCCGCCGGTGCCGACGAGGCCCAGCGGCTGGACTTCGACACCGCCGCCGAACTGCTCTACCGCTTCGCCGATGAGCTGCAGGGCTACACCCGCACCCATGCGTCCCTGGCGTCCCACCGCCACGAGCGGGAGAACTGGAAGCCGTCCTTCGCCGCCAAGGCCAGCTCCCTGGCGGCGCTGGTGGCCGGGGCGCGCACCGCGCTGATGGTGCTGGTGTTCGGCCTGTTCTGGATCGAGACCGCCTGGCCCAGCGGCAGCAGCTTCGTGCTCAACGCCGCTGCCGTGGCGGCACTGGTCTCGGCGGCGCCCAACCCGGCGCGGATGGCGATGCAGATGGCCATGGGCACGGTGCTGGCGGCCATCCTCGGCTTCACCGTGACCTTCTTCGTGCTGCCGCACCTGGACGGCTTCCCGCTGCTGGCCCTGGCGGTGGCGCCGGTGTTCGCCTTCGGCGCCTTCCTTTCGGTGCGCCCACAGTGGGCGGGCTACGGCCTGGGGCTGCTGGTGTTCTTCAGCTTCGGCGCGATCCCGGCCAACCTCACGGTCTACGACCCGGGGCGCATGCTCAACGAGTACCTGGCGCTGATCCTCGCCCAGGCCCTGGCGGCGGTGGTCACGGCAGTGATCCTGCCGCCCACCAGTGCCTGGCTCTGGCGGCGCCTGGAGCGCGACCTGCGCCAGCGCGTGGTGCTGGCCACCAGCGAGCGCGGCGAGCTGCTGCCGGCGGCGTTCGACAGCGGCACGCGGGACCTGCTCAACCAGGCCTACGGCGTCGCCAGCGGGCGGCCCGAGGTGCAGCGCGGCCTGCTGCGCTGGACCTTCCAGGTGCTGGAGGTGGGCCACGCGGTGCTGGAGCTGCGCCGCGAGCAGGCGTTGCTGCCGGCAGCGCCGTGCTACGCCGAGGACCAGCCCTGGCGCCAGGCCGTGCGGGCCATGGGCCGGGCCCTGGCGCGGCTGTTCATGAAACCGGGGGCGGGCAACCTGGAGCGGGCCCGGCTGGCGGTGGAACAGGCCATCGACGCCGTGCGCGCCACCGAGGAGCCCGGCGGCGCCGACTTCGAGCAGTCCCGCCTGCGCCGCGTGCTCAGCTACCTGCACTTCATCCGTACCTCCCTGCTGGACCCGCAGTCGCCCCTGCGCGGGTCCGCCCCTGCCGGAGCGCCTGCCCATGCTGCCTGACAGCCTGCCCCGCGAGATCGCCTTCCACGGCGTCTACATGCCGACCCTGACCTTGCTGTTCATCGCCACCGCGCTGGCCTGCTGGGCCCTGGACCGGGTGCTGGCCGCCGCCGGCCTGTACCGCTTTGCCTGGCACCCGGTGCTGTTCCGGGTGAGCCTGTTCGCCTGCCTGTTCGGCGGGCTTTCGTTGTTCGTCTACCGTTGATCGAGCCCACCATGACCCTCAAATCCGTCTTCAGCCTGCTGGCGACCCTTCTCGTCCTGCTCCTGGCCGTGTTCATCGGCCGCACCCTCTGGGTGAACTACATGGACAGCCCCTGGACCCGCGACGGCCGCGTGCGCGCCGACATCATCAACGTCGCGGCGGATGTGTCCGGCGTGGTGGTGGAGGTGCCGGTGGCCGACAACCAGCGGGTGAAGAAGGGCGACCTGCTGATGCGCATCGACCCCGAGCACTACCGCCTGGCAGTGAAGCAGGCCGAAGCCCAGGTGAACGCCCGCAAGGCGGTGCTGGACATGCGCCGGCTCAGCGCCCACCGCCGCGCGGCGATGGACGAGCAGGTGGTCTCCCGCGAGAGCCTGGACGACGCCAGCAACACCGCGCTGGCCGCCGAGGCGGACTACCAGCAGGCCCAGGCCAACCTGGAGGCGGCCCGGCTGAACCTGGCCCGTACCGACGTGCGCGCGCCGGTGGACGGCTACGTGACCAACCTGACCGTGCACGCCGGCGACTACGCGCGCATCGGCGAGGCCAAGCTGGCGGTGGTGGACGAGACGTCCTACTGGGTCTACGGCTACTTCGAGGAAACCAAGCTGCCGCACATCGCCGTGGGCGACCCGGCGGAGCTGCAGCTGATGAGCGGCGAGCGCCTGGAAGGCCACGTGCAGAGCATCGCCCGCGCCATCTACGACCGCGACAACCCCCAGAGCCGCGAGCTGGTGGCCGACGTGAACCCTACCTTCAACTGGGTGCGCCTGGCCCAGCGGGTGCCGGTGCGCATCCACATCGACAAGGTGCCCGAGGGCGTGCTCCTCGCCGCCGGCATCACCGCCACGGTGATCGTGCACCCGGCCAATGGCGCAAACCCGTAGGGGCGAATTCATTCGCCCAGTGACGCGGGCGTGGTCGGCCGTAGCCCGGGCTTCAGCCCGGGGAGGGCGGGAACCGGAGCATCACTTGGACATTTCACCGGGAATGCCGGCGTGGCCCTGGGCTTGAAGCCCAGGCTACGAGGGCTGCGACCGAGACGGAAAGGTAAGCAATTTGTGAGCGCACGCTGCACTGTTGCCTGACTCCGAATGGCGGGGCGGGGCCAGTGCCCCTTCAGGAGGCCGAGTGGAATCGTCGTGGAAGGGGTTGAGCGACATGGATGTCGCGAGAGCGCTGCCGGGCCATGGATGGCCCGTCAGCGCGGGCCCCTGGAACGGCGATGTAGCGAGGGGACCCGACGTAGTCGGGCGGGGACGCCTAGTTCGGATGCAGGGGCAAGTTTTTTGGTTCCTTTTCACCGGGCTGGCGATCCAGCGATTGGAAAAGGGACTCGCCTGGGAAGGCGAAACAGAAAACACCCGCAAAACTCGATAACTGGCTTGGCACTTCGCCGGGGGCATCGGTGCGGCCCTGGGCTGAAGCCCAGGCTACGGGGGCTCCTGGCCGCACGCCCGTGATCGGCTTCAGCCCGGGGAGAGGTGGTTGAGCCGGCGCATCACTCGTCCTCGTCTTCCACCAGCAGTTCCCTGGGCACTTCGCTGCGCAGCATCAGCTGGCATTGCTGGCTGTCGGGGTCGAAGAGGATGACCGCCTGCTTCTTCTCCAGGGCCTTGCGCACGCGGGCGACGCGGGTGTCGAGCGGGGTCTCGTCGCCGTTGTCGGTGCCGTCGCGGGTGACGAAGTCCTCGATCAGCCGGGTCAGGGTCTCGGGTTCCAGCAGGTGGTGGGGGATGAGCATGGGCGGGTCTCGTGGAGCGGGGGCGCGATCGTAGCACCTGTGGCCGTTCAGCTCTCGTCTTCCACGCGCTGGCGCGCCAGGTGGCGGTCCAGGGTGGTGTAGAGCTGGTGGGCATCGAGGGGCTTGCCGAGGAAGTCGTCCATGCCGGCGGCGGCACCGGCTTCGCGGTGTTCGTCGAAGATGTGCGCGGTGAGGGCGACGATGGGCACCGGGGCCAGGTGGCGGTTGCGCTCCAGCACGCGGATGCGGCGGGTGGCCTCGAAGCCGTCCATCTCCGGCATTTCGCAGTCCATCAGGATCAGCGAGATGCCCTGCGGGTCGCGCTCGTACTCGGCCACGGCGGCCACGCCGTTGGCCACGGTGCGCACCCGGTAGCCCTGGCGCTTGAGGAAGCCCTGGACCACCAGCTGGTTCACCGGGTTGTCCTCGGCCACCATCACGCAGGGCGCGCGGTCCGCCTCGGGGTGCTGAGGTGCCGGTGCGGGCGCAGGCATGGCCGGTTGTTCGCGGTACAGGTCGAGCAGGGCCTGGCGCAGCGGCAGCACCGCCAGCGGCTGGGCCATGGCCAGCAGGTGCAGGCCCTCGCTGGGGGGCAGGTTCTGGCACTGTTCGGGCGGGCACAGCAGCAGCACGCGCTGGCCCTTGGCGAGGCTGGGTCGCAGGCTGTCGAGCCAATGGGTGACGCTGCCTGGCCAGGGGGCCATGAGCACCAGCAGCGGCGGCACGGCGAAGTCTTCCAGGTAGTCCCGCAGGCGCTCCGGGTCCTGGCAGCGCTCGGTGCGCATGCCCCAGCGGCCCAGCAGGCGGCCGAGGGTGTCCAGGCCGAGGCCGTCGAGGGAGGTGAGCAGGGCGGTGCGGCCGTTCAGCAGGGCCGGCAGCTCGTCGGTTTCCTCCACGGCCTGCAGGGGCAGGTCGAAGGAGAACCGGGTGCCCTGGCCGGGGGTGCTCTGCACTTCGATGCGGCCGCCCATCATCTCCACCAGTTCCTTGCTGATGGCCAGGCCCAGGCCGCTGCCGCCGTAGCGGCGGGTGGTGCTGGAGTCACCCTGGGCGAAGGAGTCGAACAGGTGGGAGAGGGATTCGGTGCGGATGCCGATGCCGCTGTCGCTGATGGCGAACACCAGGCGCGGTTCGCCCAGGCTGTTGTTGCGGCGGCTGACGTTGAGGGCGACGTGGCCTTCGGCGGTGAACTTGAGGGCGTTGCTCAGCAGGTTCATGAGGATCTGCTTGAGCCGCGTGGGGTCGCCCTGGACCCGCCGGGGCACGCCGTTCTCCAGGCTGACGTAGAGGCGCAGGCGCTTGTCCAGGGCCTGGGCGGTGAACAGGCTGAGGGCGTCGGAGACCAGTTGCTCCAGGTCGAACTCGATGTGCTCCAGGGTCAGCTTGCCGGACTCGATGCGGGCGTAGTCGAGGATGTCGTTGATCACGGCCATGAGCGCGGTCCCCGAGCTGGAGATGGTGTCGACGTAGAAGCGCTGGGTGCGGTCCAGCGAGGTTTCCTTCAGCAGGTGCAACATGCCCAGCACGCCGTTGAGCGGGGTGCGGATCTCGTGGCTCATCTTGGCCAGGAAGCGGCTCTTGGCGCGGCTCTCGACGTGGGCCTGCTCGGCGGCCTGGCGCGAGCGGTAGCCTTCTTCCTTGAGGGTGTTGATGCGGTCGGCGAGGCCGATGGAGAGGGTGATCAGCTCGATGGTGACGCCGATCTTCACCGCGGTGGCGCCGAAGATGCCCAGCACCTCCACGCCCAGGGAACCGGTGGTGGCCTGGATGAAGGCGAACAGCATGATCCCCCAGGCCAGGGTGTAGTAGGAGCCGTAGCGCACGCCGCGCCGCCAGACGTAGACGCCGGTGGCCAGCAGCAGCAGGGACACCGCCGAGACGGTGAGGCTGGCGAGGATGTTCCAGGTCGGCAGGCCCACCAGCGGGGCGGAGGCGAAGGCCAGCAGGGTGAGCAGCATGGCGCCGCGCAGGCAGTTGTCCAGGCGCGGGAAGTAGGCGCGTGCGTGGAGGAAGTGGCGGCTGAACTGCACGGCCGTGAGGCAGTGCAGGTACATGAGGATGTAGATGCTCACCGACTGCAGCGCGACGTGTTCGGGCAGCAGCTTGAACAGCATGCCGTCGAAGCAGGCGGCGAGCAGGCCGACGTTGAGGTTGTAGGCCAGGTACCAGAGGTAGGCGGACTCGCGCAGCGAGAGGTAGAGGAACAGGTTGTAGAAGAACATGGCGAACAGCACGCCGTAGAAGGCGC
This sequence comes from Pseudomonas sp. SLBN-26, assembly GCF_006715895.1. Classification (NCBI taxonomy): domain Bacteria; kingdom Pseudomonadati; phylum Pseudomonadota; class Gammaproteobacteria; order Pseudomonadales; family Pseudomonadaceae; genus Pseudomonas; species Pseudomonas sp. SLBN-26. The sequence continues at coordinate 1,621,771 of NZ_VFOB01000001.1, read as the reverse complement.
CGTTGAACCCCATGAAGTTCTCCTGGGCGGCGGCGCTGGCGCCGTAGGTGCTGAAGAACAGCGGCAGGAATAGCGTGCTGGTGCTCTCCACCCGCAGCAGCACGGTACTGACCCCCGGCTGCACCTCCAGGGGGAACCAGAAGTTGCGCACCTGCACCGGGCGCTGGGCGAAGGCGAAGCTGTCGCCGGTTTCCTGCTCGCTGACGCGGCCGTCGGGGCCGTAGGCGTAGAGGCGGATGTGGTCCAGCAGCGGGTAGTTGACTTCCAGGTAGCCGGCCACCGGGTGGGGGCGGCTGTTGACCAGGCGGACCTTGAACCACCACACCGAGGCGTTCTTGCCCAGGTTGGCGTGCTCGCCGTGGACGGGGGTGAAGGCCTCGTCGGGCAGCTGGCGCACCCGCTCGGCGCCGAGGCTGCCGTCGGGGTCCTCGACATAGGCGGCGAAGGGGCTCAGGGACAGGCGTAGTTCATCACGGTCGAGGGGGGCGCCCTGCAGCGCCCAGACCGGTCCGATGACGCACAGGAGCAGAAGCGCCAGACAGAGGCGAGGCATCCGTTGACCTCGTAGTTGTTATCGCCCGTGGCCTGGCACTTTGCCCGTATGCGCGATGGCCTTCAAGCGTCGTTTTCGCCCTTGCCGAGGAGGCTGCCGACCGTCGGTACGCGGGTGTCGTTCTCCATCTGCGCACTGTGCTCCAGCTGGTGGCTGAACGGCTCCAGGGAGTGCTGCGCGGTGTTGGCGTCGCTGGCGAACACCGGCGGGCTTATGAGGTAGGCGCCGAGCAGGCGGGCCATGGCCTCCAGGCTGTCGATGTGGGTGCGCTCGTAGCCGTGGGTGGCGTCGCAGCCGAAGGCCAGGAGAGCGGCGCGGGTGTCGTGGCCGGCGGCGATCGCCGACTGGGCGTCGCTGTGGTAGTAGCGGAACAGGTCGCGACGAACTGCCACGGCGTTCTGCTCGGCCAGCTTCAGCAGGTGCCGGGAGAGGTGGTAGTCGTAGGGGCCGGAGGAGTCCTGCATGGCGACGCTGACGGCGTGTTCGCTGGAGTGCTGGCCGGGCGCGACGGGGGCGATGTCGATGCCGACGAATTCGCTGACGTCCCAGGGCAGGGCACCGGCGGACCCGGAGCCGATCTCCTCGGTGATGGTGAACAGCGGGTGGCAGTCGATGGGCGGCACCAGCCGCGCCTCGCGGATCCCCTTGAGGGCGGTGAGCAGGGCGGCGACGCCGGCCTTGTCGTCCAGGTGGCGGGCGCTGATGTGGCCGCTCTCGGTGAACTCCGGCAGCGGGTCGAAGGCGACGAAATCGCCGATGGACACGCCCAGGGACTCGCAGTCGGCGCGGGTCGAGCTGTAGGCGTCCAGGCGCAGTTCCACGTGGTCCCAGCTGATGGGCATGCTGTCCACTTCGGTGTTGAAGGCGTGGCCGGAGGCCAGCAGCGGCAGCACGCTGCCGCGGATCACCCCGGTTTCAGTGAATACGCTGACCCGGCTGCCCTCGGCGAAGCGGCTGGACCAGCAGCCCACCGGGGCGAGGGCCAGGCGGCCGTTGTCCTTCACCTGGCGGACGATGGCGCCGATGGTGTCCAGGTGCGCGGCCACGGCGCGGTCGGGGCTGTTCTGGCGGCCGGCGAGGGTGGCGCGGATGGTGCCCCGGCGGGTCAGTTCGAAGGGGATGCCCAGCTCATCCAGGCGTTCGGCGACGTAGCGCACGATGGTGTCGGTGAAGCCGGTGGGGCTGGGGATGGCGAGCATCTCCAGCAGCACCTTCTGCAGGTAGGCGAGGTCGGGATCGGGAAGGGTCTGGCTCATGGTGGCTCCTCTGTGGGGCATGCGGGCCGGGGCGCCGGTGGGGGCCGGCGCCCGGCACGATCAGGGGGTGCCCGGTTGGCGGCTGAGCGGGAACAGCAGGTCGACGAAGCGTTCGGCAGTGGGTTGCGGCTGGTGGTTGGCCAGGCCGACCCGTTCGTTGGCTTCGATGAAGACGTAGTCGGGCTGGTCGGCGGCGGGCACCAGCAGGTCCAGCCCTACCACGGGGATGTCCAGCGCGCGGGCAGCGCGCAGGGCGGCATCGGCCAGGGTCGGGTGGAGCACGCCGGTGACGTCCTCGAGGGTGCCGCCGGTGTGCAGGTTGGCGGTGCGGCGCACGGCCAGGCGCTGGCCGGCGGGCAGTACGTCGTCGTAGCCGTGCCCGGCGTCGCGCAGGGTGCGCTCGGTCTCCGCGTCCAGCGGGATGCGGCTCTCGCCGCCGGTGGCGGCCTGGCGTCGGCGGCTCTGTGCCTGGATCAGGGCGCGGATGCTGCGCTGGCCGTCGCCGACCACTTCGGCCGGGCGGCGCAGGGCGGCGGCCACCACCTCGAAGCCGATCACCACGATGCGCAGGTCCATCCCCGCGTGGCAGCTTTCCAGCAGCACGCGGCTGTCGTAGCGACGGGCCTCGGCGACGGCGGCTTCGACGTCCTCGATGCGGCGCAGGCCGACGGCGACGCCCTGGCCCTGTTCGCCATCCACCGGCTTGACCACCAGGGTGCCGTGCTCGGCGAGGAACGCGGCGTTCTCCTCGCGGCTGCCGGCCAGGCGCTGGGCGGGGAGGTTGAGGCCGGCGCGGGCGAGGGCGCGGTGGGTGAGGGTCTTGTCCTGGCAGAGGGTCATGCTCACGGCGCTGGTCAGGTCCGACAGCGACTCGCGGCATCGCACGCTGCGGCCACCCTGGCTGAGGGTGAAGAGGCCGGCGGCGGCATCGTCCACGCGCACTTCGATGCCGCGCCGGTGGGCCTCGTCGACGATGATGCGGGCGTAGGGGTTGAGGGTCTGCTCCGGGCCGGGGCCGAGGAACAGCGGCTGGTTGATGCCGTTCTTGCGCTTGATGGCGAAGGTGGGCAGGTCACGGAAGCCGAGCTTGGCGTAGAGCGCCTTGGCCTGGCGGTTGTCGTGCAGCACCGAGAGATCCAGGTAGGCGAGGCCCCGGCTCATGAAGTGCTCCACCAGGTGGCGCACCAGCGCTTCGCCCACGCCGGGGCGGGCGCATTGCGGGTCCACGGCCAGGCACCAGAGGCTGGAGCCGCCTTCCGGGTCGTGGAAGGCCTTGCGGTGGTTGAGCCCCATCACGCTGCCCACCACCTGGCCGCTGGCGGAGTCCTCCGCCAGCCAGTAGACCGGACCGCCCAGGTGGCGTGGGGTGATGGCGGTCGGGTCCACGGGCAGCATGCCGCGGCTGCGGTAGAGCTGGTTGATAGCCTGCCAGTCCTCGTCGCTGTGGGCCCGGCGGATGCGGAAGCCACGGAAGGCGCGGCGTGCCGGGCGGTAGTCGGTGAACCACAGGCGCAGGGTGTCGGAGGGGTCGAGGAACAGCTGCTGCGGCGCCTGGGCCAGCACCTGCTGGGGCGCGGCGACGTAGAGGGCGATGTCGCGCTCGCCGGGGCTTTCGGCCAGCAGCTCGCGGGCCAGGCTGGCCGGGTCGGCATAGGTGTGGCCGAGCAGCAGGCGGCCCCAGCCGCAGTGCAGCATCTGCACCGGGTCGTCCGGGGGCGTCTGGTGTTCTTCCGCCAGGCGTGCCTGCAGGCGCTCGTAGGAGGGAGCCTGGCCGCGCATCAGGCGCTGGCTGTGCAGGTAGGGCTGGCCGGTGTGGGCTTTCATGTCGTTCAGATTCCCTGTTCGTTGAGCCAGAGGTTGAGGGCCGCCAGTTGCCACAGGCGCGAGCCGCGCAGCGGGGTGAGGTCCTCCTCGGGGTGGGCCAGCAGCCGTTCCAGGCTGGCGCGGTTGAACAGCCCGCGGTCGTTGCCGCCTTCCAGCAGCAGCTCGCGCACCCAGTCGCGGGTGCGGCCCTGCAGGTGCTTGAGGCCGGGCACCGGGAAGTAGCCCTTGGGCCGGTCGATCACGGCGTGGGGGATGACCTGGCGGGCCACCTCCTTGAGCACCTGCTTGCCGCCGTCGCCCAGCTTGAAGCGCGACGGGATGCGCGCCGACAGCTCGGCCACGCGGTAGTCGAGGAACGGCACGCGGGCTTCCAGGCCCCAGGCCATGGTCATGTTGTCGACCCGCTTCACCGGGTCGTCCACCAGCATCACGGTGCTGTCCAGGCGCAGGGCCTTGTCCACTGGGTCGTCGGCGCCGGAGCGGGCGAAGTGTTCGCGGACGAACTCGCCGGCCAGGTCGCCGGTCTGCCAGGCGGGCATCACCGTGTCGCGGTACTCGGCGTGGCTGCGGTCGAAGAAGGCGTTGCGGTAGGTGGCGAACGGGTCGCGGCTGTCCACCAGCGGTGGGTACCAGTGGTAGCCGCCGAACAGTTCATCCGCGCCCTGGCCGCTCTGCACCACCTTGCAGTGCCGGGACACCTCGCGGGAAAGCAGGTAGAAGGCGATGCAGTCGTGGCTGACCATCGGCTCGCTCATGGCGCGGAAGGCCGCCGGCAACTGCTCGATGATCTCGTGCTCGCCGATGCGCAACTGGTGGTGGCGGGTGCCGTAGTGGCGGGCGATGAGGTCGGAGTATTCGAACTCGTCACCACGCTCGCCCCCGGCGTCCTGGAAGCCGATGGAGAAGGTCAGCAGGTCCTTCACGCCGGCTTCGGCCAGCAGACCCACCAGCAGGCTGGAATCCACCCCGCCGGAGAGCAGCACGCCGACGTCGCGGGCGGCGCGCTGGCGGATGGAAACGGCCTCGCGCAGGCTCGCCAGCAGGCGGTCGCGCCAGTCCGCCAGTTCCAGCCCGGCTTCGTCGGCATCGTGGCCGTAGGCGAGGCTCCACCAGGTGGCCTGGTCGCGGTTGCCCTGGGCGTCGACCATCAGCCAGGTGGCGGGCGGAAGCTTCTCGATGCCCTTGACCAGGGTACGCGGCGCCGGCACCACGGCGTGGAAGCTGAGGTAGTGGTTCAGCGCCTCGGGGTCGAGGCTGCCGTCGATGTCGCCGCCCTTGAGCAGGGCCGGGAGGCTGGAGGCGAAGCGCAGGCGCTCGCCGGTGCAGGACAGGTACAGCGGCTTGATGCCGAGGCGGTCGCGGGCGAGGAACAGACGCTGGCTGCCGGGCTCCCAGATCGCCAGGGCGAACATGCCGTTGAGGCGCGGCAGCATGTCCTTGCCCCAGGCATGCCAGGCCTTGGCCAGCACCTCGGTGTCGCCGCTGGAGCGGAAGTGGTAGCCCAGCGCCTGCAGTTCTTCGCGCAGCTCGGGGAAGTTGTAGATCGCGCCGTTGAAGCTGATGGCCAGCCCCAGGTCGGGCTCGACCATGGGTTGGGCGGAGCCATCGGACAGGTCCATGATCTTCAGCCGACGGTGGCCGAGGGCGACCGGTCCCTGGCTGTGGAAGCCCCAGGCATCCGGCCCGCGCGGGGCCATGTGGTGGGTGATGCGTTCGACCGCAGCCAGGTCGGCGGGTCGGTTATCGAAACGTAGTTCTCCAGAAATGCCGCACATAGTTCCTTACCGGTGTGTCCGTTGGGGAGGGTGCACCGCGAGGGTGCATAGAGGTCCGACAGGGGTATGTGCGATCGGTTCAGATCGATTGGTTATATGGTTGGCGGAGGTGGTGGCGCTTCTGTGGGCGTTGCTGAGCTTAGGGAAACTCCGTAAAAGGCCCGACCGGCTTGCTGAAATGACGTCCCCGCAGAATCTGAGCTTTGCCGCATGACCCAGATGAGCTTTTCCGATTCCGAGTACGTCGGCAAGCGCAAACAGACCCGTAAGGAGCTGTTCCTGATCGAGTAGATCAGGTGGTGCCGTGGAAGGGATTGATTGCCTTGATCGAGCCGCACTACCCAAAGGGTGAAGGCGGCCGCCCGGCCTACCCGTCGATGACGATGCTGCGGCTTCATCTGATGCGGAATTGGTTCGGCTACAGCGACCCGGCGATGGAAAAAGCGCTGTACGAGACGACCATCGTCCTGTCGAACCTATGGATGGCGCGCCGGAATTTGCTGACTACAGCAGGAGAGGTACGCCTGTAATACGGGAAATCGCTGTTGCGAGGTGCTCACGGCGGCTAAAAACTCAGGCTTCGATATGGCTGTAGCGCTGATCGAGCACCAGACCAGCGGCCTCTCGTTTGAATTCGGGCGTAAAGGAACGATGTTGTTTGGTCATCAGACACCTCTCTATGACGAACATTCTCGCCCTAAATGAGTGTCCGGGATCAGTAGATCACTACAATCTGCGCCTATTTCATTAATTCTATCCCGCTCATCCGGAGTAAAGTCGCGATCTGTACTCTTTCATGTAGGCGCTGCGCCAACCTTAACACCGTGCCGGTCTCACTTGAACCGAAAAAATCCGGGCGGGTTGCTAGGGGATTTGATGCAGTTCGTATATATGTGTTTCGTGGTTATGGAGGATGACGCTACGATTTAAGCGTAAATCGTAGCGTTTTTTGGGGAGGCAGGAGCTACTCTAGTTTTTCAGATCTTTTCCGCTGTTCTGAAGTAAGGCCAAGATGTCTTTTGCATGACTTTCAGCTTGGGCGAGCTTTTCGTCTGAGAGAGTGGCCTTGATCTCGGACACTAGCTTTCTAATATGTTCTAGTTCGCGGCCTGTTAGCTTATTTATATTTTTTTCGGCAAACGCAAGCCCAAACGGAATGCTGGAGTTTTCTGTGCCTGCCCAGCTTATGGAGTAATCCAAGAAGTCCGCTAGCCTTGGGTATATCTCTCCGTGTGAATTTTTAAAGAAATCAAAATACCATTTGTTAATTGCGCCATTAAGGGTGGATATTTTGTATTTTACGGCCGTCTTCGCCGTCCATCCGGCAATGTTAATGTTTCCTTTCTCTGCTTCTTTGATGGCGAATGCGAGCCCCGCATACTGCTCATCTTTTGCTGATAGCATCTGCAGATATAACCATGTTAGATCAGGGTCCTCTCTCAATGCCCCATCCTTAGCTATGGAGAATGCCTTGTCGCCTTCTCCACAGCTCCAGAGTTCAAGTGCACTAGAAATAGACTCTGTTGCGGCGCTCGGGCACTTTGGAGACATAGGTGTCATGTTGTCGCTAGGGTCGTTACTGGTGCAACCCATGATGAAGATGGTAAAGATGCAAGAGAGGAAGGCTCTCATTGTGGGGCTCCATTATAGAAATCTCTCCAATACCCGGGCCTTGTGAGGTCGGGGCGGTCAGGGGCTCCTTCGGGATAAGGTGTTTCATGAATCCAGCGATTCGTATCGTTATATTCTGTCCATAATTTTTCCGTGGGGGCCTTGGATCTTCCGCTCCAAGTCCTAGAAACGATTGGGCAATAGGGTTGTCCCCGTGACCTGTCTCGCAGGATTTAAATATTACTGGCATATCACTGGTGCATCCGAGGGATTCAAGAAGTGCTTTGAGTCGTGCAAGATCCTCGGGCGTGTTCAAGTACAATTTTGGCTGCGCGCCCCTTCCATCTAGAACCGATGTGGGCGATCCATGGGCGTATATTACGCAGGCATTGGGAATTTCAGGATCTCCCAGAGCTCCCTGATGTTGCTTCGGATCGCTCTTAGGATTGAAGAGAATTACCTTCTTAAGCCCGAGCGGGTCAACGAAGCTCAGTGGGTTGCCCTCCACATACCCATAGATATTCAGCCCCCCATCCAACCCAATCGGATCACTCTCCACATACCTCCCGGTCTCCGGGTCGTAATCCCTGAAGTAGTTGTAATACAGCCCACTGTGCGCATCGGCGACCTGCCCGGGGAAGCGCAGGATCACGTCGATGGTGCTGCCGTGGTTGTTCGGCTGCCCCACGCCAAAGGCATCGCTCGGCCAGCTCCACACCAGGTTGCCGCCCTAGTTGGTGGCCAGGCGCGGGGTGTTGAGGTGGTCGCTGTGCAGGTAGGTGAGGGTGGTGCTGGTGACGGTTGTGCCGGCAGCGTCGTAGGTCAGGTCGATCTGGGCGATGGGCAGGCTGTCGAGCCAGACGTAGTAGCTGGCTTTGCTCTTCTTGCCGTTGCTGGTGTAGCGCACTTGGCCGTCGGAGCCCCAAGGCACTAAAAGGTAAGCTGTAGCTGGCAGCTTGAAAATTCATATGACCGCCAGTTAAAGCGTTTGCGCTTAAATGTCTAGCCTCCATTAATTTTGATATTGCTCCGATAGCTATTGAGTCATGATAGAGGTCTAGTGCGTATATTCGTGAATAAAAATTATTTGGCGGATTGTTTCTCGATTATGGAGCTTAAAAGATATGTGGCGCCCCAAAAAATAGCTCCGTAAATCCAGTCGCCAATGATTAAGACATAGACCATGGTTTCGTAAATGTACTTGGGGGGGCTACCCGATAGCCTTTCCAGTACGAGGCTTGCGCCCTCGGCTGAAAAGAATCCACTATACAGTAAAGAATATGCAAAAATATAGCCTGATAGCGATGAGGTATATCCGATGAGAATACTGAAAAGTATGGAGTGTCGTCGTTTTTTTTGAGGCTCTAAAGATGACCATAGCGTCAGCAAGGTGAGCGTGATCAAGAATGCGAGTCGATAACCATCATTGTATGGATATCTCTCAATTCGAGAGGGTATGAAGATCCATATAAATAATGAAATCACGAGCAACAAGCAACCAAGCGTCAAGTATCGGTATGTGCTCTGTTTCAAGTTATTTCCCTTTCAAGCTTTCAAGCTGATCGGCCAGTCCCCAGGGTAATTGCGTAGGTACAATTCTATTGAAAGGGCCAATTCCGTGTATGACTAAGGATGTGTGCTGTGCACAACTAAGGGCTCCCGGAGTTGGCATTCCCAGTATTCTTCTGGCTATTTCTTCTTCCTCTTCTGGTGTTGTGTTGAATGTATACGTTTTCGTATTGGGCCCGTATTCTCCTAGGTGGTTAAGGTATTTATTCAGATCTGCTTCATCACCTTCAAATACAGGGCCTGGATTGGTTAGGTACCTCTGACCCTGACTGCACGGGTCACACTCATAGTACCTATAACCTCCGTTGGGGTCATATAGCATTTCCTTGCCGCGAGGGTTTGTAATGTGTACTGCAGTATGGTCAATACCATCTGAAGTATAAATAACTGTAGTTGCTAGCCCTAACGAATCACTATAGCCAAGCGGATTACCTAGAACATACCCGTAGGTGTTCAGCCCCCCATCCAGCCCAATCGGATCACTCTCCACATACCTACCCGTCTCCGGGTCGTAATCCCTGAAGTAGTTGTAATACAGCCCACTGTGCGCATCGGCGACCTGCCCGGGAAAGCGCAGGATCACGTCGATGGTGCTGCCGTGGTTATTCGGCTGCCCCACCCCGAAGGCATCGCTCGGCCAGCTCCACACCAGATTGCCGCCCTGGTTGGTGGCCAGGCGCGGGGTGTTGAGGTGGTCGCTGTGCAGGTAGGTGAGGGTGGTGCTGGCGATGGTGGTGCCGGCGCTGTAGGTCAGGTCGATCTGGGCGATGGGCAGGCTGTCGAGCCACACGTAGTAGCTGGCCTGGCTCTTCCTGCCGGCGGTGGTGTAGCGCACCTGGCCCATGACCTGGCCGTCGGGGCCGTAGAGGTAGGTGTAGGGGGTGCGGGCGGTGCCCTGCTGGACCTCCTTGAGCACCCGCTGGCCGAGAGCGTTGTAGGCGTAACTGGCGATGGGCGTGCCAGCGTCGTCGGTGACGGCGTTGAGGCGGCCCTGGTCATCGTAGGTGTAGCGGCGGCTCTGGCTGTAGCGGGTGTAGTGGCCGGCAGCATCGGCTTCGACGGCGTAGCTGGAGCTGCGCTGGGCGAGGCGGTTGCTATCGGGGGCGTAGCGCAGGCTCTGCTTGGCGGTCTGCGCTTCGGTGCCATTCGTGGTGGCGTAGGTGGTGCGGCTGGTGCGGTTGCCGGTGGCGTCGTAGGCGTAGGCCTTGCGGCTGTCGGCGGCCTTTTCCTCGGTCAGGCGATCGAGGGCGTCGTACTGGTAGTCGAGGCTGCCGAACAGGCTGTGGGCGTGGGCGGTGATGTTGCCGTTGGCGTCGTGGCTGTACTGGCTCTGCCAGGTGCCGACCTGCTGGGCGGTGAGCTGGTAGTCCTGGTCGTAGGTGCGGTTGAGGACGATGCCGTTGTTCCAGGTGAGGCTCTTCAGCGGTCCGAAGGGGGCATAGGCGATCTGGCTGGCCAGGGGCGTGGGTGTGGCGCTGCCCACTGCAAACCCCACCTGGCTGACCTGGCCGGCGGCGTTGCGGCTGTAGTGGATGCTGAAGCCGGCGGGGTAGTCGATGCGCACGAGGTTGTTGGCGGCGTCGTAGGCGTAGCCGAGGGTATCGTACTGATCACTCCCCAACACGGACACGGAGCGCAGTTGCTGGATGAGGTTGCCGCGCTCGTCGTACTGGTAGCCGAGCACGCCGCTGGCGTCCTGCACGGCGGTGAGGCGGCCGACGCCTTTGTTGCCGTTGGCGGTCATGTCGTAGTGGTACTGGACGTTGAGCGCGGGGGTGGCGGGGTACTGGCGGGCGATGAGGCGGTTGAGGGCGTCGTAGCGGTAGGTGGTGACGACGCCCCGGGCATCGGTCTTCTGGATGACGTTGCCGGCGGCATCGTGCTGGAAGGTGGTGGTGCCGGTGTCGGGGCTGATGAGTTTGGTGAGGTTGCCGAGGCCGTCGTACTCGTAGCGGGTGGTGACGCCGCGCGGGTCGACCACCTGGGTGAGGTTGTCCTGGGCGTCGTAGGTCTGGGTGGTGACGCCGTTGAGGGCGTCGGTGCTGGAGACCAGGCGGTCGAGGGCGTCGTAGGCGCGGGTGCGGCTGAACTGACGCGGGTTGGTGTCGGTAGTGGGGTTGTCGTTGAGGTCGTACTGCTGGCTGTGGGTTTGGCCATTGGCACCGACCGAGCGCAGCAGGCGGCCGAGCTCGTCGTACACCCACTGTTGCTGTTGGGTGAGGTTGTTGGTGGCGTCCTTGATGCGCTGGGCGGTGCGATTGCCCATGGCGTCGAGGTCGAACTCCACCTGCTCGTCGAGGTTGTTGGTGATTTTGGTCAGGCGCCGGGCATCGTCCCAGGTGTAGGCCAGCCAGCTGCCGTCCGCGCGGGTGACCCGGGTGATCTGGCCGATGGCGTCGTGTTCGAAGGTGGTGGTGCTGCCACCGACGCTGACCGAGGCCAGCCAGCCTTGGGGCGTGTAGCCGAGGGTGGTGGTGACGCCGTTGGGGTCGATGACGGTCTGCGGGTTGCCGTAGCTGTCGAAGCCGGAGAGCTGGGTGACGTGGCCGAGGGCGTTGGTGACGCTGGTGAGGTGTCCCTGGGCGTCGTAGGCGTAGCGGATGATGTCCTGGACATCGGTGCGCGGGCCGTCGGCGGTTTCGATCTGGCCGGCGGCGGTGTAGGTGTAGCTCCAGCTGCGCGAGGCGGCCTGGAGGCCGGTGGCGGCGAGGGTGCTGACCAGGGCGAGCGCGAGGACGCTCAGGCGGTGCAGGGGGTTCATGGGCAAGTCCTTGTGCGGATCAGCGCTGGCTGACGCTCTGGCTGAGTTGGCGTCCTTGGTCGTCGTAGCGGTAGGTGGTCACACGGTCCGGTTCGGTGACGGTGAGCGGCAGGAACAGGGTCGGGTGCCACTCCGTAATGACGGTACGGGCCTGGGGCGTGCCGTAGGCTTCGGTGCGGGAGACTTCGAGGCCACGCTCGTTGTAGTCGAAGGTGGTGACGTGGCCCTTGTTGTCGGTGCGGGTCTTCACCAGGCCGCGGTCGTCGTAGGTGAAGGTGGCGTTGCTGTTGGGGCAGTTGGCCGAGGGTTCGCCTTCGATGGCGGTGATGCGCCGGATGCCCTGGATGGTCTGGAAGCGGTAGGTGGTGCGCTTGCCGAGGGCGTTGGTGACGGTGGAGGAGCCGTCGGCGTTGTAGGCCACGGTGACCTTTTCCGCACCGCCGGCGTGCTCGCTGGAGATGGCCCGGCCCTGGTCGTCATAGGTCCAGGTGGCGTAGCGGATGCCGCGTTCGTCGGTGATGCCGGTGAGGAGATTGGGGTTGCGGCTGTCTTCGTAATGATAAGTCTGACTGGAAACAACGGAGTCTCGGGTAGTTGTTACAGCGGTCAGCCTTCTTATGGAGTTGTATGTGTAGCTGACTGAAGTTCCGCCCATTGAAAATTGCTTGGGCTGATACTCAGCATCTTGTCGAAGAGTGGCCGTATTGCTGAAAGAATCGGTAATGGTTATGAGAGCGTCGAAGTATGTCAGAGCTCGCCATTGGCCATTTTTTTCGGTGATTCTTGAAAGCCGAAGTGCCGAGTTGAAAGCATATTTGGTGCCGCTGGGCTCTTCGAAGGTCCATTCCTCCCCTTGGCGGGTGAGTATGCCGCTAGCAGCTATGCCATAGCTATTCACGCCATCCTGTAGCTGGAATTTGGTTTCGCGGCCGTCCGCGCGGACAAGAATCAAAGAGCTTCCATATTTCTCTAGATGGGTCGAGTAGCTGTGTCGCCATACACCATCAGCGCTATTGTAAATTCTTATAAGGCTGATGAGTGAGTTGCTTGCAGTTGGGGCGTCTACGATAGACTGGACCTTGTTTCCAATAGATATATTTATTGGGTTTCCCTTGCGGTCACTCGGGATTGCACAGGCCAAGTCAACAGGTGGTAGGCCTTTATTGGCATCCAGTAGTGGGCTGCTGCATTTATACGAAATAGTGTCATAGGACGCACCAGGTGGGCAGCTATCGCCACCAAGATAAACAAGGTTGTTGGCGCGGGATGGTGTTGTCCCGACGAAGTAGCCAAGCATCTCTACTATGTAAGTTCCTTCTCGTACATAATCGATGCTTGTTATGGAGTAATTGCTGTAATAGTCTCTGTCATTTTCTGTATAAACAGAAAGTACCGCTTGGGCTGCCGCATCGCGTGAGGGGAATTTGTCGAATCCGTAGATGGGTGCCCACCAATAGAAGTACTCTGCTTTGGCGTTAGAGCATAAAAGAAGTAAAGCAAGCATGGCGCCGGCTTTAAATGGAAAGCGGGTCTGCACTTTAGATCATCCTTGTCTGCATGGTTCTTGGGTTGACTATGGCAGCACTCAGCGCTGGGTAGTGGCTTGCCCAGTCAGTCTTCCCTGTACGTCATAACTGTAACGGGTGGTTCGGTCAGGTTCTGTGATGGTCACCGGCAGAAATAGAGTCGGGTGCCACTCCCTAATAACGGTGCGGGCCTGGGGCGTGCCGTAGGCTTCGGTACGGGACACCTCGAGGCCACGCTCGTTGTAGTCGAAGGTGGTGACGTGGCCCTTGTTGTCGGTGCGGGTCTTCACCAGGCCACGGTCGTCGTAGGTGAAGGTGGCGTTGCTGTTGGGGCAGTTGGCCGAGGGTTCGCCTTCGATGGCGGTGATGCGGCGGATGCCCTGGATGGTCTGAAAGCGGTAGGTGGTGCGCTTGCCGAGGGCGTTGGTGACGGTGGAGGAGCCGTCGGCGTTGTAGGCCACGGTGATCTTTTCCGCACCGCCGGCGTGCTCGCTGGAGATGGCCCGGCCCTGGTCGTCGTAGGTCCAGGTGGCGTAGCGGATGCCGCGTTCGTCGGTGATGCCTGTCAATAAACCAGGGTCTTGAGGAGCTTCGTAGTGATATTGACGGCGTTGTGTAACCCCCCCGCGCTCATAAAGAACTTCAGTAAGGCGAGATCCATCATAAATGTATTTTATTGTGTTGCCATTTTTGCTCGCGGATAAGATTTGTCCCTGCGCATCCTCTGTATAGCTGATCTGATTTCCTTGGTCATCAGTCACTCGTGTTTCGTACTCAGAGTAAGAAAGGGTGTGGCTGTCGCCCGACATATAGACTCTGCGGATTAGTTGGCCGCTGTTACTGAAGTAATAAAGTCCAGATGCTTGATTTGAATATAGCCATTGGTTATCTAGTTTTGTTAGTTGGCCTTGTCCTGTTTTTTTGCTGGTTGTGGAGGGGGTTTTAATATTGAATACAGACTCTCTCCCGGTTTCTAGTTTAACCATTGCAAGCCCGGCTCCAAGAGTAAGTCTTGCTGAATAATTGTGCTGCCATACTTTTTCGTGGCTGTTGTAGTGTCTTGAAAGTTCTGGTCCAGAGGTTGTTTTTATGTCGGTTTCTTTCTGGTATTTGTTGCCATTGGCTATGTTTATTGGGTTTCCTTTGCAGCTTTTTGGTGAATTAGAGTCTTCTGTTGAGGAAGGGCCTGATTCATCATCTGCTGGTCTGCATTTTCCGCGAAGCTCGTCATAGCTATAATTATTGCTGCATCCATTTCCGGTGCGATATATCCAAGCGTAGCTCCAGCCGTCACTCCAATCCCTACCGTTCCAAGTCATTCTCTCCTTCATTTCACACAGGTATGCGACAACCGGGCCGTTCTCTGGACCATTCCCAGCATCAATGCGAGTCCATACTTTTAAGTTGTAAAATGAGAGTTTATATATATTGCTTTCAGACTTTCTTATGTATTGGCTGCAGGCGCTGTTTGGTGAGCTGGCACCAGTTAAGCTTGGGAATACAGCGTTTCTCTGATATAGCGACCAAGCGAAATCCTCTGCCTTGAGTATCTGGAATGGATGGGTGAGAAATAAAATCGTTACTAGGGTTTGGAGATTTGCTTTCATTTATTTCTATCCATCTAATATGGTGGTCACTGTTTGGTTTGTGGTTGCTATTTTTAAAAATTACTTTCTTGTAACAGTTGAGGCTTGTCATTCGGCCGGGTTTAGTGATTGTCATTGGTAGAAGCAGAGTCAAGTGCCGCTTCTTAGTGATGGTACGTAGTCGGAGCGTGCCAAAGGCTTTGGTACGGAATGTCTTGATGCCCTGCTTGTTGTAATTGGAGTTTGTGAAGTTTCCCTTGTTGTAGATCCGGCTCTTCACTAGGTCACGGTAGTCATAGGTGAAGGAAAACTGCTGTTGTGGAGACTGGCCGAGGTCTTGCCCTCGACAGCGGTGACGCACGCCCCCCTAGAGGGGCTGGAAACTGGAGACGGTGCTCGTGCCGAGAGCTTTGGTGACAATGGAGGAACCATCGGCGTTGTAGGCCAAAGAGACCCTCTCCGCACATGGCAATATGTTCACTGGAAACGGCATGACCGGTGCGGCACATACCGCATTCGTCAGAGACTTCGATAATTAGGTTTTTGGTAAATGGCATCAGGACTTCCTTGTCTCAGAAGGACAGGGCATCCCGCCCTGCGATGCGGCAGTCAACCAATATCCCGGCCGTGTTGCCAGCCCATTTTCCGATTTCGTGATCGGCTCCCACTGCTTTGGCAAGCACCGAAGGAGCCTTCAGCGTTTTCTGATCGGCTCCGAAAACCAAGGCGTAGGACGCCACTGACCCCACCTTGTACGTTCACCTTCGCGTGGTCGCCCCATTCCACAGGTGATGACGGGTTCGTATGCCCTTGGCTCCAGCCGCTACCCCGCTTCTACGCCGCTCAGTCCCTCTCCAACCTCACCCGCGCAAAGTTGTTCGACCCCAGCGGGTTGAGATGAGCCCCGGCAGGAACCGCAATGGGCTTTCCCGGAGTCACTGCCCCCTGATCAACCGGCGCAGCAGGAAGCGGTTGGGGTGGCAGGCTTCGGCGACGTCGCGGGGGAGGGGCAGGGGTTCGTCGTCGAGCCAGGCGGCGAGCAGTTCGCCGGCCAGGGGGGCGGTGATCAGGCCGCGGGAGCCGTGGCCGCTGTTGAGGTAGAGCCCGTCGAGCCAGGGGGCGGGGGTGTCCGGCACCTGCCGGGCGTCGCGGGCGAGGACGGCGTAGGCCTCGGCGAAGGCGTCGGCGTCGCACAGCGGGCCCACCAGGGGCAGGTAGTCCGGCGTGGTGCAGCGGAAGGCGGCGCGGCCCTGGAGCTGCTCCGGGTCCAGTTGGTCGACGTGCAGGCGGGTGCCGAGGTCGGTGGAGATTTCCCGCAGCAGGTCGAGGTTGCCGGCGTGTTCGGCGGCGGTGGGGGCTAGGTCCTGGCTGTGGAAGTCGAAGCTGGCGCCGAGGGTGTGCTCGCCGTGGCGCACCGGGGCGACATAGCCCTCGGCACAGACCACCGTGGCCAGCGCGGCGCTGGCGGGGGTGGCGGGCAGGCGGGTGATCTGCCCGCGGATGCGCTTGAGCGGCATGCCGGTGGTCTGCGGGAAGCGCAGCACCTCGGCAGCGCCGGCCAGCACCACCACGGGCGCCTCGGCCAGCACGGCGTCGCCGGCGCGGGCCTGCCAGGTGCCGTCCTGGCGCACCAGCTCCAGGGCTTCCCGGTGCAGGGCGTGTTCGATGCCTGGCTGGGCGGCGAGCCAGCGGCACAGCGCTGGCGGGTGGACCCAGCCGGCCTCGGGGTAGAACAGGCCGCCAGCGGGGAGGGCGATGCCGGCCAGGGCTTGTGCCTCGGCCTGGTCCAGGGCGCGCAGCAGGCCGCTGGGGAAGGCCCGGGCGAGGGCAGCCTGGCGTTCGCGCTCCTTGTCTTCGAAGGCCAGCTGCAGCACGCCGCAGGCTTGCCAGTCCTCATTGGCCTGCAGGTGTTCCAGCAGGCGCCGGGTATGGCCGAAACCGCTGACGATGAGCCGCGAAAGGGCGGTGCCGTGAGCCGACAGCTTGAGGTAGAGCACGCCTTGCGGGTTGCCGGAGGCTTCTTCGGCCAGGCCGGCGTGGCGCTCCAGCAGGGTGACCTGCCAGCCGCGCGCAGCCAGGCTGGCCGCACTGGCGCAGCCGGCCAGCCCGCCGCCGATCACCAGCGCGCGGCGCGGCCCCTGGTGGGCCGGCGGGCGGGCGTACCAGGGGCGTTCGGCGGCGACCGGTGCGGCGTTGTAGCGGCCCCGGGTCATGTGCCACTTCTTGCCGAAGCCGGGGGTGCGCTTGATGTCGAAACCCACCGCCTGGAGGCCGCGACGGACGAAACCGGCGCTGGTGAAGGTGGCCAGGGTGGCGCCGGGTGCGCTGAGGCGGGCGAGTTGGGTGAACAGCTCGGGCGACCACATCTGCGGGTTCTTGGCCGGTGCGAAGCCGTCGAGGAACCAGGCGTCGATGCGCGCGTCCAGCTGTGGCAGGCATTCCAGGGCGTCGCCCACCAGCAGGGTCAGCACCACGCGGCCGCCGTCCAGCAGCAGGCGCTGAAAGCCGGGGTTGATAGCGCGGTACTGCTGCAGCAGTTCATCGCCGAGGGGGGCAAGGGACGGCCACAGCGCCAGGGCGCGTGCCAGGTCGGCATGGGCGAGGGGGAATTTCTCCACGCTGACGAAGTGCAGGCGGGCGCTGGCCGGGGCCTGCTCGCGGAACAACTGCCAGGCGCAGAGGAAGTTCAGGCCGGTGCCGAAGCCGGTCTCGCCGATGACCAGGCGACCGCCTTCGGGCAGCGCGGCGAAGCGCTCCGGCAACTGGTTGCCGTCGAGGAAGACATGGCGGGTCTCGGCCATGCCGGATTCGGGGGAGAAGTAGACGTCGCCGAACTCGCGGGACAGTGGCTGACCCTGCTCGTCCCAGTCGAGCAGGGCGTGATGGAAGTCGGACATGGGGCGCCCCGGTTGTAACGAAGCGCGCATGGTAGCCGATCGCATCGGCGCGGTGCGCTGCGGCAGGTCGACGCCTGCCCCGGCATCACTCCGGGGCGAACAGCTGCTGCACCACGGAGAAGTCCTGGCGGCCCTTGCCCTGCTTGAGCAGCAGGCGGTAGAGCTGCAGCGCCAGGGCGCCCATGGGGGTGCTGCTGGCGCTGCGGCCGGCGGCGTCCTGGGCCAGGCCGAGGTCCTTGGCCATCAGTTCGGCCATGAAGCCGCCCTGGTAGCCGTTGCTGGCGGGGGCGTTGGGCATCACCCCCGGCCAGGGGTTGTAGCGTTCCAGCACCCAGTTGCCGCCGGAGCTCTGTCGCATGATCTCGGCCAGCACGGCGGGGTCGAGCTGGTTGGCGACGCCGAGGGCCATGGCTTCGGCGGTGGCGATCATCTGCACGGCGAGCACTTGGTTGTTGCACACCTTGGCCACCTGGCCGGCGCCGGCCGGGCCGGCGTGGAACAGGTTGCGCCCCATCAGCGCCAACAGCGGACGGGCCCGCTCCAGGGCCTCGGCCTCGCCGCCGATCATGAAGGTGAGGGTGCCGGCGGCGGCGCCGGCGGTGCCACCGGAGACCGGCGCATCGAGCAGGGCGATGCCGCGTTCATGGGCGGCGGCATGCACGCGCCGGGCGGCCTCGGGGGCGATGGTGGAGCACTCCAGCACCAGGGTGCCGGCGGGCAGCCCGGCCAGCAGGCCGTCGTCGCCCAGGTAGAGGCCTTCGACGTGGTGGCTGGCGGGCAGCATGCTGACCACCACCTCGGCGCCCTGGACGGCGTCCCGGGCATCGACGGCGGCCTTGGCCCCTTCGGCCACCAGTTGATCCATGGCGGCGCGGACCAGGTCGAAGACCTGCAGCGCATGGCCGCCCTTGATGAGGTTGCGGGCCATGGGCAGGCCCATGTTGCCGAGACCGATGAAGGCGATTGTTGTCATTGTCGTGCTCCTTGGGTCGCGTGGGAGGGGGTTAGAGGTCCGCCAGGGGGTGATCGCCCTCCCAGGTGGGCTCGAAGTGGGCTTCGATCACGTTGCGCGGCACGCTGTCCACGCTCGGCCAGTGCCAGCGCGGGGCGTTGTCCTTGTCGATCAGGCGGGCGCGCACGCCTTCGGGGAATTCCGGGTGGCGGCAGCAGTTCAGGCTCATGGCGTATTCCATGCGGAACACCTCGGCCAGGGAGCGGTGGCGGGCGCGGCGGATCTGCTCCCAGACCAGGTGCCCGGTGAGCGGGCAGCCGGCGACCAGGGTGCGGGCGGCGCGGGCCAGCAGGGCGTCTTCGTCGTGCTGCAGGGCAGCGATGGCGTGCCAGGCGGCGGGCAGTTCGGCCACGTCCAGCAGGTCATCGAGGCGGGCCCGGCGCGGCAGCCACTGGGCCTCGGGCAGCTGCGGGCGGGCGCTGGCTTCCAGGGCCCGCAGCAGGCTGGTGAGCTGGGCGCCGCTGTGCTCGCGCCAGTTGAGCTGGGCGAGGCCGTCCAGCAGGGCCTCCTGCTGCTCGTCCAGCAGGAAGCGGTCGGCCAGGCCCAGGTCCAGCGCGTCACGGGCGTTGATGCCGCTGGCGGTGAGGCCGAGGAACAGGCCCAGGCGCCCGGGCAGGCGAGCGAGGAACCAGCTGCCGCCGACGTCGGGGTAGAGGCCGATGTTGACCTCCGGCATGCCCAGCCGGCTGGAGGGGGTGACGATGCGGATCGCCGCGCCCTGCATCAGGCCCATGCCGCCGCCCAGCACGTGGCCGTGGGCCCAGCAGATCAGCGGCTTGGGGTAGGTGTGCAGGCGGTGGTCGAGGCGGTACTCGTCGGCGAAGAAACGCGCCGCCAGCGGCGGCACTTCGCCAGGGTGCTCGCGGCAGGCTTCCGCCAGCCGGCGCACGTCGCCGCCGGCGCAGAAGGCCTTGGGCCCGCTGCCGCGCAGCAGCACGCAGACCAGGTCCGGGTCGTTGGCCCAGGCGTCGAGGCGGGCCTCCAGCGCTTCGATCATCGGCAGGCTGAGGGCGTTGAGGCTGGCCTCGGCGTCCAGGGTGGCGATTCCGATGCGCGCGCCGTCGCGGCCGTGGCGCTCTTCGAATTTCACGTTCATGGCATCGCTCTCACTGGTTGCGCCACTTGGGTTCGCGCTTTTCGAGGAAGGCGTTGACGCCTTCGCGGGTGTCCTCGGCGTCGAACAGGTCGACGAAGCGCTCGCGCTCCTCGGGCAGCCAGGTGTTCGGGGCGCGTTCGCGGGCGCCCTGGATCAGCGGCTTGATGGTGCGCACCGCCACCGGGCTCTGGCGGGCGACCTTGGCCGCCAGCAGCAGGGCGGTGCCACGGGCTTCGCCGCTGTCCACCACCTGCTCCACCAGGCCGATGCGCTGGGCGGTGTCGGCGTCGATGCGCTCGCCGCAGAGGATCATGCGCTTGGCCCAGCCTTCGCCCACCAGCCAGGACAGTGCCTGGGTGCCGCCGGCGCAGGGCAGCAGGCCGACGGTGGCCTCGGGCAGGGCCATCTGCGCATGGCGCTCGGCGATGCGGATGTCGCAGGCCAGGGCGCACTCCAGGCCGCCGCCCATGGCGTAGCCGTTGATGGCGGCGATGGACACGCCACGGAAGTCGCGCAGGGCTTCGAAGGCTTCGCCGAAGCGCCGGGCCATTTCCCGGGCGCGGGCCTTGTCGCCGTCGGCGAACATGTTGAGGTCGGCGCCGGCGCTGAAGAACTTGGGCCCCTGGCCGGTCACCACCAGGGCGTAGATGGCGTCGTCGCGGTTGAGGTGCTCCACCAGTTGCTTGAGGCCGATGAGGGATTCGCGGTCCCAGGTGTTGGCCGGCGGGTTGTTGATGGTGAGCAGGGCGGTGTGGCCGTGCTTCTCCACGGTGAGCTTGTGGGTGAGGTCGAAGACGCCGGTCTTGTAGGGTTCGACTGCGGTGCTCATGTGCATCTCCTTAACGCATTCGTCATAGCAGGCGGTCGAGTGTGCCGCCCTGTTCCAGTAAACGGCGCGCCGTGATGACGCGCATGATCTCGTTGGTGCCTTCGAGGATCTGGTGCACGCGGGTGTCGCGCACCCAGCGCTCCAGAGGGTAGTCGTTCAGATAGCCGTAGCCGCCATGAAGTTGCAGGGCCTGGTTGCACACTTCGAAGCACTGGTCGGTGGCGAAGCGCTTGGCCATGGCGCAGTAGAGGCTGGCCTCGGGGTGGCGCTGGTCCAGGCGGTGGGCGGCCAGGCGCACCATCTGCCGGCTGGCGGTGAGGTCGGTGAGCATGTCGGCGAGCTTGAACTGCAGGGCCTGGAAGCTGGCCAGGGGCTTGCCGAACTGCCGGCGCTCCTCGACGTAGCGCAGGCTCTGCTCCAGCGCGGCCTGGGCGGCGCCGAGGGAGCAGCTGGCGATGTTCAGGCGCCCGCCGTCGAGGCCCTTCATGGCGTAGACGAACCCTTCGCCCTCGGGGCCGATGCGGTGGCTGGCGGGGATGCGCACGCCGTCGAAGGCGATGGTGCGGGTGGGCTGGGCGCGCCAGCCCATCTTGTCTTCGTTGCGGCCGTAGCGGATGCCTTCGGCGTCGGCCGGCACCAGGAAGCAGGAGATGCCCTTGGCGCCGTCTTCGCCGGTGCGCGCCATGACGATCAGCACCTGGGTGCTGCCGGCGCCGGAGATGAAGCACTTGCTGCCGTCCAGCACGTAGTGCTCGCCGTCGCGTCGGGCGCGGGTGCGCAGGTGGGCGGCGTCGGAGCCGGCGTCGGGCTCGGTGAGGCAGTAGGAGGCCAGCAGCCGGCCGTCCAGCAGGCCCGGCAGCCACTGCGCCTTGAGCGCGGCGTCGCCGAAGGAGGCGAGCATCCAGGTGGCCATGTTGTGGATGGTGAGGTAGGCGGTGGTGGCCACGCAGCCGGCGGCCAGCTGCTCGAAGATCAGCGCGGCGGAGAGCCGCGAGAGCCCGAGGCCGCCGTCGTCCTCGGCGATGTACAGCCCCAGGTAGCCCTGTTCGGCGGCCCGGCGGATGACCTCCACCGGGAAGTGGTGCTCGCGGTCCCAGTCGGCGGCGTGGGGGGCCAGCTCCCGCGCGGCGAAGGCGCGGGCGCTGTCGGTCAGCAGGCGTTGTTCATCGCTGAGGTCGAAATCCATGGCGTCTCACTGCAGGGTCAGGGGTTTGCCGGCGGCTCGCCGTTCGGCCTGCCAGTCGGCTTCGCTGGGAAGCGCGGTGCTGGCGTCGAGGCGGTCGACGATCTCGAAGTAGTCCTGCTTGAGCGGGTCCTTGAACACCTCGTCGCGGTGCTTGACCCGGACGGCGTACACCGTCTGCAGGTTCTGGTGGTCGAAGGCGCGCCACTGCTGCTCGCCCTTGAGCAGGCTGTAGCGGTGGCCTTCGAGGGCCTTGATCAGGGCTTCGCTGTCGAGGCTGTTGCTGCGGCGCGCGGCATCGGCCCATTGCTGGACGATGCTGTAGGCCGAGGCGGCGGAGCTGGAGGGGTACATGCCGTAGCGGGTCTTGAACGCTTCGACGAAGGCCTGGCCGCGTTCGGACTTCTCCAGGGCGGGGACGCGCCAGGTCCAGGGTTCGGTGCCGATCACGCCCTGCATGAGGTCGGGGCCGGCCTGCTCGACGATGCTCTGGGTGAGGTTGGGCGCGACGATCTGCATGCGCTCGGTCAGGCCCAGGTCGCGGGCGATGCGCATGGCGCGCACCAGGTCTTCGCCGAACAGCACCAGGGCCAGCACCTGGGCGTCGCTGGCGGCGGCCTGGGCGAGGGCGTCGCGGTAGTCACTGAGGCGGGCGCCGGGGAAGGGCACGCGCACGCCGGGGTGGCCGGCGCTGTCCTGGCTGCCGGTGGCCTTGCGCAGCGAGGCTTCGGTGGTCTGCCCCCAGGTGTAGTCGGCGGTGACGTAGAAGTAGCGTTTGCCGGGCAGGGTCTTGCTCAGGTACTGGCCCAGCACGCCGGCGCTCATCCAGGCGTTGTTGCACTCGCGGAACAGGTAGCGGTGGCCGTTCTTGCCGGTGGTGTCGTTGGAGTAGGTGAGGGTGCCGAAGTACAGCAGGCCGCGCTCGCGGGCCCGTTCGCCGGAGGCGATGGCCACCGCGCTGGAGGCGCCGCCGAAGAGCATGACGGCGCCTTCGTCGGCGAGCTTGTCGACGTTCTTCACGGCCTTTTCCGGGCGTGAGGCGGTGTCCTTGGCGGACAGCCGCAGGGTGCGGCCGAGCACGCCGCCCGCTGCGTTGATCTCGTCGATGGCCAGCAACGCGCCTCGCATCTGGGCCAGTCCCTCTTCCTTGTACGAGCCGGTGCGCGGGTAGTTGAGGCCGAGGGTGATGGGCTCGGCAGCCTGCGCACAGGCGGTGATCCCGGCCCAGAGGGCCAGGGTGGCAGTCAAACGGCGCATGGGGGTTCCTCCTTGTTGTTGTGGAGGAACCTTTTACGCCGGTCCCGGGTGGGTTGAGATTCTCTTTTCGTCTAACAGGCTGTCGGATACCCGCTTGCTATTTGAGCTGGATGGTCATGTTCGGGCCGCTCACCGGGCTGTCGTCGAACCAGCGGGTGGTGACGGTCTTGGTCTCGGTGTAGAAGCGCACCGCCTGCTTGCCGTAGGCGTGCAGGTCTCCATAGAAGGAGCCCTTCCAGCCGGTGAAGGAGAAGAACGGCAGCGGCACCGGGATGGGGACGTTGATGCCCACCTGGCCCACTTCCACGGCGTGCTGGAAGTGCCGCGCGGCGCCGCCGGAGCGGGTGAACAGGCTGGTGCCGTTGCCGTAGGGGCTGGCGTTGACCAGAGCGATGGCCTCGTCGAGGGTGTCCACCTCCACGCAGGCCAGCACCGGGCCGAAGATTTCCTCGCGGTACAGGCCCATGCGCGGGGTGACGCTGCGGAACAGGGTGGGGCCGAGCCAGTTGCCATCGGGGTAGCCGGGCACTTCGCAGTGGGAGCCGTCGAGCAGGCATTCGGCGCCTTCGGCCTTGCCCTCGGCGATCAGCCGCAGCACACGCTGACGGGCCTGCTGGCTGATCAGCGGGCCGTAGGCGGCCTGGGGGTCGCTCCAGTGGCCGGGTCGCAGCTGGGCCATCTGCTCGGCCAGTTCGCCGATCCACTCCCGCGCCTGGCCGACGAAGACGGCGACGCTGATGGCCATGCAGCGCTGGCCGGCGGCGCCGCAGCTGGCGCCGATGAGGTTGCTCAGGGTCTGTTCCTTGTTGGCGTCGGGGAGGATCACCATGTGGTTCTTGGCCCCGGCAAAGGCCTGCACGCGCTTCATGTGCGCGGTGCCGGTGCGGTACACGTGCTGGCCGACCGGCACCGAGCCGACGAAGGAGATGGCGCGCACCTCGGGGTGGGTGAGCAGGGCATCCACCTGTTCGCGGCCGCCGTGCAGCACCTGCAGCACGCCCTTGGGCGCGCCGGCTTCGAGGAACAGTTCGGCGAGGCGGTTGGGGGTCAGCGGGTCCTGCTCGGAGGGCTTGAGGATGAAGGTGTTGCCGCAGGCGATGGCCAGGGGAAACATCCACAGCGGTATCATCGCCGGGAAGTTGAAGGGGGTGATGCCGACGCACACGCCCAGGGGCTGGATCCAGCTGGCGGTGTCGATCTCGCGGGCCACGTTCTCCACCGTCTCGCCCATCATCAGGCTGGCCACGTTGGCGGCGTGCTCGGCCACCTCGATGCCGCGCCAGACGTCGCCCTTGGCGTCGGCGAAGGTCTTGCCGGTTTCGCTGGCCAGCAGCTCGGCCAGTTCGTCGTGGTGCTCCTTGAGCAGGTGCTGATAGCGCAGCATCAGGCGGGCACGTTCCGGGACGGGGACTTCGCGCCAGGTGAGGAAGGCGTCGCGGGCGCTGGCCACGGCGGCTTCGATCTCCTCGGCGGTGGCGCGGGGCGCCAGGGCCAGCACGGCCTGGGTGGCGGGATCGGTGACTTCGATCAGCTCGCGGGCGCGGCTTTCGCGCCATTGGCCATCGATCAGCTGGGGAATCGTCCTGCTCATGCTTGCCTCCGCCCGTCCTCGGGCCCTTTGTTGTTCTGTGTGCCGTTTATAGCGGGGCGCCGGGCGCTTGTGGATTGACGATCTTGGCGCCGGGATGGACGATCTTGGCATTGCTGGCCACCACAAGAACAACCATGAGCCGCTCCGTGGAAACCTCCAACTGGCCGCTGCCGGCCGACGGCATCCGCCTGATCACACCGCCCCGCCTGCGTCGCCTGCTGGCCCGCCACCCCTTGGCAGCCGGCTGCTACCCGCTGGCACTGGGCTATTACCCGGACGCCGCGGGGCACCGTATGTTGCGCCTGGCCCCGGACGACCACCTGCTGATCTACTGCCGTGCCGGGCAAGGCTGGCTGGAGACCGGGGATGGACGATTCGACGTGGCAGGCGGGGACCTGCTGGTGCTGCCCAAGGGCCGCATGCACGCCTATGGCGCCGACCTGCAGCGTCCGTGGAGCATCTACTGGGTGCACTTCGAGGGGGAGCTGGCGGCGGATTTCCTGCGCTTTCTCGGCGAACCGGGCCTGCGTCGCATCGGTGCCCAGCCGCGCCTGCTGGCGGACTTCGACGGGCTGCTGGGGCTGCGCAAGCACGGCCTGAACCCCAGGTACCATGTGCATGCGGCCCACCAGTTGCAGGCGCTGCTGACATCGCTGGCGGTGCTGCCGGCGCGGGGTTTTCTCAAGTCCGGGCGGGTGCTGGACGTGGACGCGGTGCAGGCGGTGATGCGTGCGCACCTGCACGAGCAGCTGAACCTCGACCAGTTGGCGGCGCAGTTCAAGCTTTCGCGCTTCCACTTCGCCAAGACCTACCGTGCCCTGACCGGCCACGCGCCGATCCAGGATTTCATCCAGCTGAAGATGGCCCACGCCTGCCGCCTGCTGGACGAGGGCACCCTGGGGGTGCGGCAGATCGCCGAGCAGCTGGGCTACGAGGACGCCTATTACTTTTCCCGCCTGTTCCGCAAGGTGGTGGGCATGGCGCCCAGCCATTACCGGGCGCTGCACCTGGGGTGACGGACCCTGGGTGTGGCCCGGTGCCTGAAACCGGGCAGGCGGCGCGGCATAATGCGCGCCCCGGCCCCGGACCCTTCCCATGCGCAAACCGCTTTCCCTCTATCACCCCTGGCTCTACGCGTTGCGCGTCTGGCAGCGGCGCCTGGCGCGTGCGCTCTACTGGCGCCTGTCGTCCCGGCGCTTGGGGCGGGTGGCGGATGCGCGCCTGCCGTACCGCTACATCCGCCACACCTCCAAGCTGATCCGCCGGCTGGGCGACAGCGACCTGGCGCTGCAGCACAACAAGGTGATCAACCTGCGCCTGGCGGTGGCCTGCATGGACGGGGTGGTGATCGGCCCGGGGGAGTATTTCTCCTTCTGCCAGTTGCTCGGCCGGCCCACGGCGCGGCGCGGGTTCGTCGAGGGCATGGAGCTGTCGTTCGGCGAGGCGCGTTCCGGCATTGGCGGCGGGGTGTGCCAGTTGAGCAACCTGATCCACTGGATGGCGCTGCACTCGCCGCTGCGGGTGGTGGAGCGGGCCAACCACAGTTTCGACCCCTTCCCGGACGAGGGGCGGGTGCTGCCGTTCGGCTCCGGGGCGGCGATCTTCTACAACTACATCGACCTGGTGCTGCACAACCCCACCGACCAGGCCTTCCAGCTGTCGCTGAAGGTGGCCGAGCACCAGTTGGAGGGGCTGCTGCTGTGCTCGGCGCCCCGGCCGTTCCGCTACCACGTCTACCAGCGCGGGCACCGCTTCATCCGCGAAGGGGGCGAGGTGCTGCGCCTCAACGAGATCTGGCGGGACGTGCGCGAGAAGGGCCAGGAGGGACGGCTGGTGGCCAGCGAGTGCCTCTATCGCAACCGCGTACGGGTGAAGTACGCGGTGAACGAGGCACTGCTGGAGCCCGGCTAGGGGCGGGCGCCCAGGGTTTCGGCGCGGCGCAGCCAGGCCTGGCGCTGCTCCTCGGTGGAGGTGCGCACCGGGGCGAACTCCGCCAGGTGGCGGGTGCGGATGCCGCAGAAGCCGAGGATGGTGCGCTTCATCTGCCGGTGCCCGGGGGCGCCGTAGACCCAGCGGAAGTACCAGGGCGGCGTGTCGAGGGTCACCAGCAGGTCGGCGGTGCGGCCCTGCAGCAGCTTGTCCCAGCTGCGCGGGCCCCGGTAGCGGAAGGCGAAGCCGGGCAGCAGCACGCGGTCGAGGAAGCCCTTGAGCAGGGCCGGCACGCCGCCCCACCAGACCGGGTAGACGAACACCAGGTGCTGGGCCCAGTGGATCTGCCGCTGGGCTTCGAGCAGGTCCGGCTCCAGGGGCTGGTTCTGGTCGTAGCCCTGGCGCAGCACCGGGTCGAAGGCCATCTCGCTGAGCTTCAGCACCCGCACCACATGGCCTTCGCCACGGGCACCCTGGGCATAGGCGTCGCCCAGGGCGCCGCACAGGCTGTTGTCCTTGGGCGAGCCGAGGATCATCAGGATGCGCTTGCCGTCACCTTCCAGCGGGGTGGCACCGTGCTTGGCGGAGTCAACCATGCTGGCCGGCCTCCAGCATGGTTTCCGGGCGTACCCAGGCGTCGAAGTCGGCTTCGCTCACCAGTCCGAGGGCCAGCGCCGCTTCACGCAGGGTGGTGCCTTCGGCGTAGGCCTTCTTGGCGATCTGCGCGGCCTTGTCGTAGCCGATGTGCGGGTTGAGGGCGGTCACCAGCATCAGGCCGCGCTCCAGGTGCTCGGCCATGCGCGCGGCGTCGGGCTCCATGCCGGCCACGCAGTGGCGCTGGAAGTTGCGTGAGCCATCGGCCAGCAGACGGATGGACTGCAGGATGTTGTGGGCGATCACCGGCTTGAACACGTTGAGTTGCAGGTGCCCGTGGCTGGCGGCGAGGCTGATGGTGGTGTCGTTGCCGATCACCTGGCAGGCGAGCATGGAGAGCGCTTCGCACTGGGTCGGGTTGACCTTGCCGGGCATGATCGAGCTGCCCGGCTCGTTGGCCGGCAGCCTGACTTCCGCCAGGCCGCCCCGGGGGCCGGAGCCCAGCAGGCGCAGGTCGTTGGCGATCTTCATCAGGGCCACGGCGAGGGTCTTGAGCGCGCCGGAGAGGGTCACCAGCGGCTCATGCCCGGCGAGGGCGGCGAATTTGTTGGACGCGGAGACGAAGGGCAGCCCGGCCAGCGCCGCCAGTTCCGCCGCCATGGCTTCGGCGAAGCCGTGGGGGGCATTGAGCCCGGTGCCGACGGCGGTACCGCCCTGGGCCAGTTGGTAGACCGCCGGCAGGGCATTGCGGATGGCGCGCTCGGCGTAGTCCAGCTGGGCGACGAAGGCGGAGAGCTCCTGGCCGAAGGTGATGGGCGTGGCGTCCATCAGGTGGGTGCGCCCGGTCTTCACCAGGCGGGCATGGCGCGCGGCCTGCTCGGCCAGGCCACCGGTCAGCTCGGCCAGCGCCGGCAGCAGGTCGCGGTGGATGGCCTGGGCCACGGCGATGTGCATGGCGGTGGGGAAGCTGTCGTTGGAGCTCTGGGCGTGGTTGACGTGGTCGTTGGGGTGCACCGGGCTCTTGCCGCCCCGTGGGCCGCCGGCCAGTTCGTTGGCGCGGCCGGCGATCACTTCGTTGACGTTCATGTTGCTCTGGGTGCCGCTGCCGGTCTGCCAGACCACCAGGGGGAACTGGTCGTCGTGCTGGTGGGCGAGGACTTCGTCGGCGGCCTGTTCGATCAGGCGGGCGATGTCCGGGCTGATGCCGCCATTGCGGCCGTTGACCCGGGCGGCGGCCTTCTTCACCAGGGCCAGGGCATGCACCACGGGGAGGGGCATGCGTTCCTCGCCGATGGCGAAGTTTTCCAGCGAGCGCTGGGTCTGGGCGCCCCAGTAGGCGTCTTCGGCGACGCTGACGGGGCCCAGGCTGTCGGTTTCGGTTCGGCTCATTGCGTGGCTCCAGGTTCGGTTTTTCCGCAGTTTAGGCCGCGCCGGAGCCCTTGGGTTCAACGCCTGGGGGATGGATTACCAGCGCGCGCGGGTATGGCCTACCCAGCCCAGGGCGTTGTCCACGGGCACGCGCTCGCCCGTGGGGCTGAGCAGCACCCCGTCGAAGCGCCCGAACCACTGGCGTGTGTCGGCGTAGAGCGGGCCCAGGCGCGGATTGGCCTGGTGCAGCTGGCGCGGGGTGAAGGTGAGGCGCACACGCTCGCAGTCGCTGCTCAACTGCCAGGGGGACAGGCCGTTTTCCGGGCCTTGCCTGAGGTGCACCGGGCCGTTGAGGCGCGACAGTTCGCCACCGAACCACAGGGCGTTCTCCGTCTCGCCGCTGGCGTCCGTCCAGCCCGCACCGAAGTTGCCGGCGATACCGCCGACGGTGGCGAAGGCGGCGCGGGTCCAGTGGCTGTTCAGCGGCCAGACGCCGCGGCCGAAGTCGAGGGCGGCGAAGCTGTGCCCCGGCATGCACGGGTACTGCCGGCGCCCCAGGCGCAGGCTGCCGGTGACCGGCAGGCCGAGTTGGCGGGTGCTGGCGTGGAAGCCGCCGTTGGCGAAAGGGGCGACCAGGTTGACCGAGTCCAGGTGCGCCGGGCGCTGCACGTCGAGGGTCGCCTGCAGTGGCTGGCCGCCGATGTCCGGCACGGCGACGCTGATGCGGGCGCGGCCGGGGAGTTCATCCACCTGCAGGTGCAGGCGCGGGTGCTCGAAGCCGTGGCTGGCCACCGGCACATCGGGCAGGTGGCAGCCGTGGGCGAGGGCGCGCAGCTGGGAGTGGGTCACGGCGCGGCCGGTTTCCAGGTCGAGGAAGTAGGCGGCGCAGTAGCCGATGTAGTCGAGGTCGGCGAGGGTGACGGAGAGCATCCAGCCGGGGGTGGTGATGCACCAGTGGTTCCAGCGCTTGCGCCGGCCGAAGTGCCCGGGGATGGCGCAATCCAGCTGCGGTCGCTCGGACCAGCCGATGGCCGATGGCTCCAGGCGGCCACGGGCGTCGCACAGGGGCTGTCGTTCGGCGGGGGCCGGGATGGGGCGGGTCATTCAGGGTCCCTGTGGGCAGCTGTCTTCCGTGGGGCGGGGAACATTACGCGCACACGGCGGCCCAAGCTGGGGTGCCGTTCACGGTGTTGTCATCGGTGGGGCGCAAGGATGCCCAGCGCACTGGCAGCCGGCAAGTGCCCGCGCCGGACCCTGGACGGACGGCACCCCCAACCCGCGTTTGGCCGTGATGCACGGCCGCATCCATGGCTTGAGCCCCCACCGGGCTTGAGCGCAGAATGGCCCGCCCACGGGCACGGCCCGTACCGCTCATACCAAGGAACCCCAATGACCAAGCTCCGTCTCGTTTGCTCCGCCATCGTGCTGGCCTGTGCCAGTGGCCAGGTGTTCGCCGATGCCGCCAGCCATGCCGCCAATGCCGAGCGCTTCCTCAAGCTCGCCCATGCCGACAAGCTGACCGTGCCGGTGTACGCCCAAGTGCAGCAGATGTTTGCCCAGAACTTCCAGAAGGCCAACGCGCCGGCCGACAAGAAGGCCACCCTGGAGCGCTACCAGGCCAAGGCCAACGCCGCCCTGGACAAGGCCGTGGGCTGGGACAAGCTGAAGCCGGAGCTGGTGAAGATCTACACCACCAACTTCAGCGAATCCGAGCTGAAGGACCTGATCGCCTTCTACGAATCGCCCCTGGGCAAGAAGGTGCTGGAGAAGATGCCGTCCCTGACCGCGCAATCCGCCGAGCTGACCCAGTCCCGCCTGGAATCCGCCGTGCCGGAAGTGAACAAGCTGCTGTCGGACATGAACGACGAGCTGGCACCCAAGGATCAGAAGAAGAAGTGATCGGAGCCCGCCATGAGCATGCGTGACCGTATCCTGGCCGCCTTCGCGGCCCTCGAGCCCCAGCACCTCGACGTGCTGGACGAGAGCCACATGCACAGCCGTGGCCAGGAAACCCACTACAAGGCGGTGATCGTCAGCCCGGTGTTCGCCGGATTGAATGCGGTGCGCCGCCACCAGAAGGCCTACGCGGCCCTGGGCGAGCTGATGGGGCAGTTCCACGCCCTGGCCCTGCACACCTACACCCCCGAGGAGTGGGCGCAGCAGGGCGCGGCCCCGGATTCGCCGACCTGCCGTGGCGGCAGCAAGCACGACCACTGACGGTCGTCGCAACGAGGCCGGAGGTTTCCCGGAGCGATCCGCGGGGCTTCCGGCCTTTTCATTTGGGCGTCGCCCCGGCCCCTCAGGGGCGGTGCTTCAGGGCGCGGAGCCCAGGCTTCACTCGAAACAGGAGGCTTCATGGCCCGAATCCTCAGCAAGGACACCCGGCTGTGCATGTCGTTGTCCGGCCGCCCTGGCAACTTCGGCACGCGCTTCCACAACGCGCTCTACGACCTGCTGGAGCTGGACTACGTCTACAAGGCCTTCACCACCAATGACCTGCCGGCGGCCATCGGCGGCGTGCGGGCACTGGGCATCCGGGGCTGTGCGGTGTCGATGCCCTTCAAGGAGGCCTGCATCCCCTATCTGGATGCCCTGGACCCATCGGCGGCGGTCATCGGCTCGGTGAATACCATCGTCAACGACGAGGGCCACCTGACGGGCTACAACACCGATTACCTGGCCGTGGCCAGCCTGGTGCGCAGCCATGCCGTGGACCCGACCTCGACGCTGCTGCTGCGGGGCAGTGGTGGGATGGGCAAGGCCGTGGCCGTCGCCCTGCGCGACAGCGGCTTTGCCCGGGGCACCCTGGCGGCTCGCAACGCGTTGGCCGGGCAGGGACTGGCACAGGCCTGTGGCTACGACTGGGTGCCCTCGGCGGAGGGCCATGTGGCGCAGGTATTGGTAAACGTCACGCCGCTGGGCATGAACGGCGGCCCGGAGGCCGGCCAGCTGGCGTTCAGCGCCGAGCAGGTGGCGGCGGCCGAGGTGGTCTTCGATGTGGTGGCGATCCCGGTGGAGACGCCGCTGATCCGCCTGGCCCGTTCCCTGGGCAAGCGGGTGATCACCGGGGGCGAGGTCATCGTGCTGCAGGCGGTGGAGCAGTTCGTGCTCTACACCGGCGTGCGGCCCACGCCGGAGCAGATCCGCCAGGCGGAAGCGGTGGCCCGCGCTTGAGCGCGGGCCGTTGGCTCAGAAGGCGAGGGCGGCGGTGAGGCCGGCGCTGTTCCACTGCGCGTCGCTGCGCTGGGTGCGGCTGAAGCCGGCACCGAGGGTCAGGTCGCCCAGGTCGTAGCGCACGCCGAGGCGGGCTTCGAGGGTGTCGCGGCCCTGGCGGACGCCCGGGGTGGTGAAGGTTTCGCCACCCACCAGGAAGCGTGCCTGGGTATCGCTGCGGTCACCGATGCCGTCGTGCCAGGCCATCAGCGAGGCCTCCGGGGTGAGGCGGCCGCTGGCCAGGGGGAACAGGCCGGCCACCCGCAGGCCGGCGCCGACTTCGCCGCTTTCATAGCGCGAGCTTTCCACTTTCAGCGCGGCGGAGGAGCCGTGCTCGCGGTAGCCGTCCAGCTCCACGCGGGTGTAGCGCATGCCGAGGCGGGGCTCCACCAGCAGGCTGTCCAGCTCCAGGCGGTAGCCGCCGATCAGGCTGGCGCCGTACTGCTGGCCGTCCTGGTCGCCAGAGGCGCGGGTGCCGGTGATGTAGCGACGGCTGTCGTGCTCGAACCAGCCCATGGACAGGCTGCCATCCACGAAGTAGGGGCCCCAGCCCTGGTGGGCGTAGAGGCTGACCAGGTGGCCCTTGGTGTCCAGCTTGTTACCGGTGTGGCTGTCGCTGTTGCCCTGGTAGTGGCTGTAGGCGATGCCTGCCAGGCCTTGGTCACCGAAGGCCTGTTCCAGGCCGAGGGCGATGCCCTGGGTGTCCTGGTCGAAGCCACGGGCACCGTCGCGCTCGCCGGTGTGCCCACGGTTGTCCAGCAGGCTGACCCAGGCGCGGGGGCCGCGTGCCGGGTCGTGGCGCTGCTGAGTGGCGCTCTCCAGCAGGCGCAGGCCGGCGATGGGGGCGAGGGCATTGGCACCGTTGGATTCGGGTGCCAGTTGCTCGGCGATCTCGGCGGTGCGGGCTGCATCGGCAGCGGCCAGGCTGAGGAACACCGGGTCATCGGCGGCCAGGGCTGGCATCTGCGCGGAGAAGTTCGCCAGGGCGCGCTGGGCGCGGCGCGAGGCGCCCTGGTTGGCCACCAGGCTGGCGGCGGCGCTGCCGCTGAGGGTTTCCACTTCGGCACTGAGCACCTGGCCATCGAAGCTGTGGCTGAGGACGCGCAGCAGGCCGGAGGTGCTTTCTGGGGCGTTGGGGGTGTCGGTCCAGGTGTTGGCGCTGATCAACTGGTAGGTGCGCGGGCCGCTCAGGCTGAAGTCGTTGGGTTTGGGGGTGAGGAGGATGCGGCTCTCTTTGCCATGCGTACGGTCGACCTCGACAAGGCCTTGGACGTTGAGAAACGGGGTGTTGGGGTCGGTGGCGTTGCTCAGCATCAGGTTGAGGTCTGCACCCAGCAACTCGAGATCGCCGGTCAGGGTAGAACCGGCACGCGTCAAGGTCAGGCGGCCATCGCTCATTTCCAGATAGCGTGCGTTGATCAGCGCACTATCCAAGGTGACGTCACCACTGAGCATCTCGATGACGCCGATGCCGGTGATGTTGCCGCGGATCTCTCCGCCTTCCAGCCACAGGTTGCTGTCACCCTGGCCCTTGACCGCCACCACACCGCTTGTGAGTCCACTCACCTGGAGGTAGGTGCTCTCGCGGACGGTGCTGATGTCCACGGCTACGTCATCCGAGAGCACGGTGCCGTAGTTGGTCAGCATGTGGTCGTCGACGATGCGTGCGGCGGTGGCGCCGCTGCCCCGTGCCTCGAGGGTGCCGTGATTGAGCAGATTGTTTTGGCCAAGGGTCATGCCAGTGCCGAGCGACAACGCGGTTACGTTGGTGCCCTCGGCGAAGATCGTGCCCTGATTATCCACCAGGCTTATGGTGCTGCCTTCCATTTCGAGGGCAATCGCGCGGTTGCCGGTGGCACGCAGGGTGCCTGTGTTGATCAGGTTGCCGGTGATCACAGCATTGTCGACGGCTAGGTTGGGGTTACCCGGAGCGCGGTCACCGGTTTTTTCGATCAGGCCGTTATTGATGAAGCTGCCGCCAATGGGACCCGCCAGGTAAACGTTGACGTCGGAAATGTCGTGGCTGATCAACTGGCCGTTGTTGATCATGTTGCCTGTTACGCGTCCATTTTCCAGGTAAAGCGTGCCGTTGATGCCGGATACACCCAGCCCATTGATGGTCATGTCCGCATTGTTGACCAGGTCACCGTTGATCTGGCCGGTAACGTCGGTTACGGCCTCCTGGCTGGCGTTCACACTGCCGGTCAGGGTCAGTCCGTTGTACGTCCCGGAAAGAGTCGCCGGTGCCGCATTGGTGATATCGAAGGTATCGGCCTTTGCCACCTGAGACAGGGTGGCAAGGGTGATGGCGAGAGCGAGGTGATGGCGACGGGCGAGCGGGTGCATCGTGTCAGGCATCCTTGTCTGAGTGGGTGGGTATGCGAAAGGGCGGCGAGCCTAAGGTGACCTGTCGAGAGGGTCAAGAACCGTACAGGCACAGTGATGGCATTTCGTGAGTAGGGTCGCAAAAGCGCTTGGCCCCGGCCCGCTGGGTGCCGAGGTCGTTGCTTTCAACCTGACTCCACGCCGTGCGCTCTGCAGCGGATATCGACTGGGTACTTGTGCGGAACCGGCACCTTCACCCGGGCGGCAGGATCGGACATCCCTGAGCAAGCCCGCCGCAGGAAGACGCCGCTGGACAGGGCTCGTTCAGCTTCGTTCAGGCAGGCTGTCGGGCCTTTCACCTGACCCGAGGTCCTGAACGTCATGATCCGTCGCGGACTCCTGTCTTCGCTCTGCCTGTCGCTGCTGCTGGCCCTGCCGGTGGCGGCCGAGGAGGCCTGGTACCTGCAGACCAGTGTCTACACCCGCCACTTCCATCCGGACCCCGAGCACAACAATCACCAGAACCTCATCGGCCTGGAGTACCAGGCCGATGACGGTGTGGTGGCGGGTGGGGCGACCTTCCGTAACTCGTTTCGCCAGCGCAGCCAGTACGCCTATGTGGGCAAGCGTTTCGACAGTGACGTGGCGCCGGTCTACCTGAAGGTGACCGGCGGGCTGCTGCAGGGTTACCGCGGCGAGTACCGCGACAAGATCCCGCTCAACCGCTTCGGCGTGGCGCCGGTGCTGATCCCGTCCCTCGGGGCCCGCCTGGGCCCGGTGGGTGGGGAGCTGGTGCTGCTGGGCAACTCGGCGATGATGGTGAACCTCGGGGTCTACCTCTAGCGGCTCAGGTGCCGCTGTCGAGGAATTTCTCCAGGTACAGCCGGGTCTGGCCCAGTGCGTTGGACTCCAGCCAAGCCTTGACCGCGTCGACCATGGGCGGTGGCCCGCACACATAGAGGTCGCAGGCCTGTTCCCGCAGCGCATCGGCGTCCAGGTGTTCGGGCACGTAGCCCCGCGCACCGCTCCAGTCGGCTTCGCCGGGTTCGCTGACCACCGGGGTGAAGCGAAAGCCCGGCAGCCGCTCGGCATACCCTTCGATCCGCACCTGTTCGCAGAGGTCCGCCGCCTGTCGGACACCGTGCAGCAGGTGGATGGGCTGCTGGCAGCCCTGTTCGACCAGGGTGTCGAGCATGCCGAGGAAGGCCGAGAGGCCCGTCCCTCCAGCGGCCATGACCACCGGGCGCTCCACCTGGCGCAGGTAGAAGGCCCCCAGCGGCGCTTCCAGTTGCAGGGTGTCGCCCACCTGGCAGCGTTCGCGCAGGTAGTCGCTCATCACCCCCTGGGGCAGCAGGCGGATGAGGAACTGCAGGCGATTGCCCGGATTGGGGCGGTTGGCGAAGGAGTAGGCCCGGTGAGCCTCGGTGCCGGGCACCTGGAGCCGGGCGTACTGCCCGGGGAGGTAGTCCAGCGGTGCACCGTCCGCCTCGACTTCCAGGATCGCCGCTGCGGACGAGACCTGCTGCAGGGCGGTGACCCGGGCGTTGCGGCGCACCAGCGGTGCGGCGTTGCACAGGCTGGAGTCGAAATCGAAGCGGAAGGTGGCGTCGGACTGCACCCGCGTCTGGCAGGCCAGGATGTAGCGGCGGGCCACTTCGTCCGCCGACAGCGCTTCCTCATCGGCGTAGTCGAGGCTGTACTGGCCGGATTCGCATTGGCCCCTGCAGGTGCCGCAGACGCCTTCGCGGCAGTCGAGGGGGATGTTGAGGCCGTGGCGCAGGGCGGCGTCCAGCAGGCGCTCGTTGCCCTGCACGGTGAGGAACTGGGTTGTGCCGTCGGCGAAGCTGAGGGCGACCTTGTGATCCATGGGCGTGGGTCCGGTTCAGAGGTGATAGAAGTCGAGCACGGCATTGATCCGGTCGTTCAGCAACAGGATGTGCTTGCGGGTGATCAGCCAGCTGTCGCCATGGGGCTTGAGCCGGTAGGTGACGTGGCCGAAGAACTGCCCGCTCTCGCCCAGGCGATGGAACAGGGTGTGCCAGTTGGCGCGCACCTCCAGTTGGCCATCGGCCTGCTCGGCAATGCGCACGTTGCTGATGCTGTGCAGGGTGCGGGGCATGGGCACGGTGGATGCGGCCTTGCCGGTGCGGATGCGGAACACCCGGTCTTCCAGGCCGGCGCGGCTGGCGTAGTAGATCAGCGACATCTCGCGCTTGGGGTCGCGGGTGTAGACGTGCTCCGAGTCCCACTGCGGCAGGTGGAACTCGCACTGCTCGTCGAACAGCGCGAGGTAGGCGTCCCAGTCCTGGGCGTCGCACAACTCGCAGGCGCGGTAGAGGAATTGCTCGATCCGGTGCTGCAGCGGTGCGTTCATTCGGTCACCTCCTTGGGTTGCAGGGCCTTGCGTTCCAGCCCATCGAGGAGGAAGCGCTGCCAGTGGCGGTGCTGGTTGACGTAGAGGCCTTCGTGGGTGCATTCCACACCGGTCATCAGCGGGGCGATGCCGAGGATCTCGCTGTTGCGGGTGGCCCCTGTGGCCCAGCGCGGGTGCCCGCGGGAGATGTCGCTCCAGCGCTCCAGGCGCCCCTGGAAACCGCGCTGCTGTTCGCGGAATTCCACCAGGTCGTCGGGGGTACCCATGCCGGAGACGTTGAAGAAGTCCTCGAACTGGCGGATGCGGCTCTCGCGGTCGGCGTCCGACTCGCCCTTGACGCCGATGCACTGGCTGATGATCTCGGTCTTGTTCCAGGCCAGCGGCCGCACGATGCGCAACTGGGAGCTGATCTGGTCCATGAAGAACAGGCTGGGGTAGATGTTCAGGTTGCGCAGGCGGTGCATCATCCACTCGGCCTTGGCCTGGCCGTAGGCCTCCACCAGGCGTGGCATCACGCTGGCGTAGCCGGGGCGCACGCTGGGGTTGGGCATGTCGCTGAACAGCACGCTGTGGCCGTTGTGGAAGGAGAACCAGCCGTCGTCGGTCTCGGCATCGCCAGCGCCGAGCTTGCTGTAGTCGAGGGTGGCGCTGGCGGTCCCTTGTGCGGCGTCCACCTGCTGGCGGTGCTGCACGGTGGCCACGTAGTTGTAGTGCACGGTGCTCACGTGGTAGCCGTCGAGGCCGTTCTCGTTCTGCAGCTTCCAGTTGCCGTCGAAGGTGTAGCTGGAACGGCCGGGCAGCACTTCCAGCTCACCGGTGGGGGACTGGGCCACCATCATGTCGAAGAACACCCGCGCGTCGCCGAGGAAGTCCTCCAGGCGGTCGCTGCCGTGAATGTCGAGGCTGACGAAGACGAAGCCCTTGTAGCTCTCGATGCGGGCCTTGTGCAGGCCGCGGGCGGCCTTGTCGAAGCATTCGGAATATTCGCCGGGGGCCTTCACCTTCAGCAGCCGGCCGTCGTTCTTGTAGCACCAGGCGTGGAAGGGGCAGGTGAAGGTGGACTGGTTGCCCTTGCCGACACGGGTGAGGGTGGCGCCGCGGTGCTGGCAGGCGTTGACCAGGGCGTGCAGCTGCCCGCTGGCGTCGCGGGTGACGATCAGTGGCTGGCGGCCGGCCTGCAGGGTGATGAAGTCGTTGGCGTTGGCGATCTCGCTCTCGTGG
The DNA here is from genome assembly GCF_006715895.1 of Pseudomonas sp. SLBN-26. NCBI lineage: Bacteria > Pseudomonadati > Pseudomonadota > Gammaproteobacteria > Pseudomonadales > Pseudomonadaceae > Pseudomonas > Pseudomonas sp. SLBN-26. The sequence goes on along the minus strand of NZ_VFOB01000001.1, from coordinate 1,584,421 downwards.
CAGGCGTAGATCCAGTTGCGCTCGAAGATCAGCTCCATTTCCAGGTCGAACAGCGCCGGCTCGGTGAACATGTCCCGGGCGATGCGGAACACGCCGTCGTGCGGGCGGAAGTCCAGGCAGCCGGTGATGTAGGCCTTCCAGTCGTCGAGGCTTCTTGTCGTGGTGGGCATGGGGGGCTCCAGGCGGTGATTCGGTGGAGCGCATTAGGGGGCGCGGGTGGGGCGGGGGTCTATCCGCTTAGTGGGCGAACACTCGCCGGAAAATCCGCACCCCGGCGGGGCGTGGGGTAACGCTCGCGAGCCTCGGGGTAACGCTTCGAGCGGTGGGGCAGGGTGCCCGTCCGTTTTGTCTATCCGGAAAGTTGAAGAAGCCTGTCCCCAAGATTCGATTCCGGCCTGTGGGACGGCCGTGGCATGGTACTTGCCTTGATCCTGGCAATGCGCCGCCAGAGCGCGCTTCCATAAACCCTCATGGGTGCCGCGTGATGAACCTGAACGAATCCCCTCGTTGCCGGGGCCTGCTCGCCGATCGTTTCGACCTGGCGGGCGCCCGTGCCTGGATGGCGGCCATCTGCGGGCCGCACCAACTGGACGCCGCGCGCCCGGAGCGCATCCGCTTCCACCACAGTGGCAACGTGCTGCCTACCAGCGCCATCACCCTGGGTCATGTGGAGTACGGCACCGACGTCACCATCGGTGTCGGCGAGGAGGCCACCCTCGACTGCTACAGCCTCAGCCTGCCCCTGGGCGGCGAGCAGGAGCTGGACCTCGCCGGCCGCCGCCTGCGCTCCGACCCCGGGCTGGGCCTGGTGCTGTCGCCCGACCAGAGCCAGCGGCTGACCATCGCCGGCAACTGCCGCAAGCTGCAGGTGGCCATCCCGCGACGGGCGCTGGTGGAGGTGCTGGAGGCGTTGCTGGAGCGCAGCATCGTCCAGCCCCTGCACTTCGAACCGCAGATGGACGCAGTCGACGGGGCGACGGGCGCCTGGTGGCGCATGGCCCGCCATCTCACCGATGAACTGGCACGGGGCGCGGCCCTCTACGGCCAGGGGCTGTTCTCCCGGGACCTGGAGAGCGCCTTCATCAAGGGCCTGCTGCTGGCCCAGCCGAACAGCTACAGCGACGAGCTGCAGGCGCGCCAGGCCCCGCAGCTGCCGCATTACCTGGTCCGGGCGCGGGACTTCATGCGCACCCACGCCCAGGAGAACCTCTGCCTGGAAGACATCGAGCGCGCTGCCGGCGTATCGCGCTTCAAGCTGTTCGAGGGGTTCCGCCGGCACTTCGGGGTGTCGCCCATGGCCTTTCTCAAGCGCCATCGGCTGCTGGCGGTGCGCCAGGCACTGCTGGACGACCACCGCCCGCGCAACGTCTCGGCCATCGCCATGGCCTGGGGCTTCACCCACCTGGGGCGTTTCTCCTGCGAGTACCGCAAGCTCTTCGGCGAGCCGCCCAGCGCCACCCTCCAGCGTCTGGCGGCGCAGCGGGACGCCTCCTGCTGAGCGGGGCGGCCGTCCGTCCGCTTAATTCGAGTCGTCACTCGGTCGTCATCAATCTGTCACGGGCGGCGGACGACCATGGCCAGGACGCTGCCACCATTAGGACCTGTCCCATGGCGACAGACGGCGAAAGGCTTGATCCTTGGGCCCTCGTCAACGTTGAAAGGAAAGATCAGGAAACAAACTCGGGCCCCCGGGCCTAGCCAAGCTTCGGAGCATGCCGTATGATCCGCCGCCTAGTACCTAGCTGTAAGTCAGTCCGGTCAGCTGTACTCCGCGACGTCCCCGCGCACCACGGCACCGGTCTCCTCGATGGTCACCTGAACGCAACTTCCCGCCCAATGGCGTTCCCGCGTTCCTGGCCAGCCATCCAGAAGTCTGATCAGGACAGCCGCCGGCCCAGAACCTTGCCGCGGCTACAACCTGGCACCCGAAGTACTTCGTCGGCCCACCTATCGTGGGTGGAACCAAATGCCGACTCATTCACTCCGATAAGGATCATCCGTTGCGCCCATTTGGGCGGCGGATTCGGAGTTTTATTACGCGGCCATGCCGCTTGTATGCAGGACATAACAACATGACCATTCATCATCAGGCCAAAGACGCCATCACCACCCTGACCCGCGCATTCGCTCCGCTGCAGTGCCAGATCACCGCCCCGTCCCGCAAGGGCGGCTTCAGCTTCACCATCGTCAGCGAGTACGGTGTTGCCTGCCACAGCCAGCGCCTCTACCCGGAGCACTACCGTGACTCCAGCCAGCTGCAGCAGGTGATCGACCGCGCCCAGCGTGCGCTGACCGCCTGAGGCGAGTCGGCGTTACCCAAAGCCCCGCACAAGCGGGGCTTTTTCATGGCCGTTGAAACGTGGAGACGAAGCAGGGCGGGCTTTTCGCCAGACGAAAAAAAGCAGCCCGGGGGGGCGGGCTGCATGGATGGCCAAGGGGGATGGCCATGGGAGGAGCTAGGAGCAATACACGATCGGTTCGCGACCGCCACCAGCAGAGGCGGGTGGCAGCAGGGCTGCCGGCGAGTCGATGGGTGGCAGGATAGTCACCGGCTCCCGTGGCGGGAAATCACCTTAGGTAATAGTGACTATCGGCTGCGCTTATCGCCGTCCCCTCAGCGGTTGACGTCCACCACCACGCGCCCGCGTACTTGGCCGTTCAGCAGCTCGCGGGCGACCGGCAGGGCTTCCTCCAGGCTGATCTCGCGGGTGATCGCGTCCAGCAGCGCCAGGTCCAGGTCACGGGCCAGGCGCTCCCAGGCCTCGATGCGGTCGGCCTTCGGGCGCATCACGCTGTCGATGCCGGCCAGGGTCACGCCACGCAGGATGAAGGGCGCGACGCTGGCGGGAAAGTCCATGCCCTGGGCCAGGCCGCAGGCCGCGACCGCACCGCCGTAGCGGATGCCGGCGCAGGCGTTGGCCAGGGTGTGGCTGCCGACCGAGTCGATGGCGCCCGCCCAGCGCTCCTTGCCCAGCGGGCGGCCAGGTTCGGCGAGGCTGGCGCGATCGATGATCTCGCTGGCGCCCAGGCGCTTGAGGTAGTCCGCTTCTTGCGGTCGGCCGGTGGAGGCCGCCACCTGGTAGCCGAGGCGGGCGAGCAGGGCGATGGCGAAGCTGCCGACGCCGCCGTTGGCGCCGGTCACCAGCACCTGGCCCTTGTCAGGGGTCACGCCGTTGCGCTCCAGGGCCAGCACCGAGAGCATCGCGGTGTAGCCGGCGGTGCCGATGGCCATCGCCTGGCGCGGGGTGAAGCCGGTCGGCAGCGGGATCAGCCAGTCGGCCTTGAGGCGCGCCTTCTGAGCCAGGCCGCCCCAGTGGGTCTCGCCCACGCCCCAGCCGTTGAGCAGCACCTTGTCGCCGGCCTTGAAGGCGGGGCTGTCGCTGGCCTCCACGGTGCCGGCCAGGTCGATGCCGGCGACCATGGGGAAGCTGCGCACCACCGGGCTTTTGCCGGTGATGGCCAGGCCGTCCTTGTAGTTCAGGGTGCTGTAGTCGACCTTCACGGTGACCTCGCCCGCAGGCAGTTGCGCCTCGTCCAGCTCCGCCAGCGTGGCGCGGTAGCCGGTATCGTCCTTGTCGATCAGGATGCCTTTGAACATCGGGTGTCTCCTCGTGCGGAACCTAGGGAAAGGGACGGGCTAGCGCGGCAGCCCGGCGAGAAATCCTTGGATGAAGCAGTCCAGCGGCGCATTGCCGCGCACCAGCCGGGCGCGCAGCACGGCGCCTTCCCAGCCGATCCAGAAGAACGCGGCCCAGTGCGCGCAATCCGCCTCCGGAGCCAGCTCGCCTTCGGCCTTGGCGGCCTCCAGGCACAGCGCCAGGCGCTGCTGCCAGCTGAGCAGGATGGCCTCCAGGGATTCGCGGAAGGCCTCCGGCAGCTGGGTCACCTCCTGGCCCAGGTTGCCCACCAGGCAGCCCCGGCGGTAATCGAAGCGTTGCATGCCGGCCTTGGCGTCCTCGACGAAGGCGGCGATGCGCGCCAGCGGCGGGCGCGACGCGTCCAGCAGGCAGCGGTCCAGCTTGCGCGCGAAGTAGTCGGCATAGTTCGCTAGCACCGCGTGGCCGAAGTCTTCCTTGCTCTGGAAGTAGTGGTAGAACGAGCCCTTGGGCACGCCGACGCGGCTCAGCACCGCATCGATGCCGGTGCTGAGGAAGCCCTGCTCGGTGAGGATTTCGGTGCCGCAACGCACCAGGGCGTCGCGGGTGTCGGGGTTGTCGCGATTGACCTTGGGTGGTCGGCCGCGACGGGGCGTGGGTGTGGAATCGGTCATGGCGGGGGATATTAGACCGACTGTCTAGAAAATCAATGGCGGGTGCGTCGCATCGCTCGTACCCGCCTCGCGCCGCGCCCCTTATCCGGCAGCGACGAGCTGGCGGATCGCCTGCTCGAAATACGCCGCCGGCTGGCCACCGCTGATCAGGTGGCGGCCGTTGAGGATCACCGACGGCACCGAGCGGATGCCATGGCTCGTGTAGAAGTGTTCCTCCTCGCGCACCTCCTCGGCGAAGCGGCCGGACTCCAGCACCTCGCGCGCCGCCTCGGCGTCCAGCCCGGCGGCTGCGGCCACGTCCACCAGCACCGCGCGGTCGCTGGGGTTGCGCCCCTCGCTGAAGTAGGCGGCCAGCAGGCCCTGCTTGAGCGCCAGCTGGCGGCCTTCCAGCCCGGCCCAGTGCAGCAGGCGGTGGGCGTCGAAGGTGTTGTAGATGCGCCCGCGCGCCTGCATGTCGAAGCGGAAGCCCACCTCGGCGCCGCGCTGGCGGATGTGCTCGCGGTTGGCCGCCACCTGCTCCGGCGTGCTGCCGTACTTCTGCTGGATGTGCTCGACGATGTCCTGGCCTTCCGGCGGCATGTCGGGGTTCAGCTCGAAGGGCTTGAAGGCGAGCGTGACCGCCACCTCGTCGCCGAGGTTGGCGATGGCCTGCTGCAGCGCGCCCAGCCCCACCGCGCACCAGGGGCAGACCACGTCGGATACGAAGTCGATGTGGATGGCCTTGCTCATGGGCATGCTCCGTGAAGGATGAAAGGCGCCCAGTCTATGCCTCGAAAGCCCGTACCGCGACGTATCGCACGGCTGTCATCGGCAGGCAGTAAAAAAACAGCGGGCGGGTGCCGCTTGGCGGCTTGCGTCGGCGGCATCTTCAACCATGCTTGCTAATCCATCCCGGCTGCTTCGCCGCTCGCGTCCCCGAGCGGCCGTGCCGTTCCCGTCCCGAACCCATCCCGACCATCACGAGGTGAGCCATGGCCCGCGCCACATCCATCGACCGTTACCGCAACATCGGCATCGTGGCCCATGTGGATGCCGGCAAGACCACCACCACCGAGCGGATCCTGTTCTACACCGGGGTCAACCACAAGATGGGCGAGGTGCACGACGGCGCCGCCACCATGGACTGGATGGTGCAGGAGCAGGAGCGCGGCATCACCATCACCTCGGCCGCCACCACCGCCTTCTGGTCCGGTTCGGCCAAGCAGTACGACAAGCACCGCTTCAACATCATCGACACCCCCGGCCACGTCGACTTCACCATCGAAGTGGAGCGCTCCCTGCGGGTGCTGGACGGCGCCGTGGTGGTGTTCAGCGGCGCCGACGGCGTCGAGCCGCAGTCCGAGACGGTGTGGCGCCAGGCCAACAAGTACGGCGTGCCGCGCATCGCCTACGTCAACAAGATGGACCGCGCCGGCGCCAACTTCCTCTGGGTGGTCGGGCAGATCCGCCAGCGCCTCGGCCACACCCCGGTGCCCATCCAGCTGCCCATCGGCGCCGAGGAGAACTTCGAGGGCCAGATCGACCTGCTGAAGATGAAGGCCATCTACTGGAACGACGCCGACCAGGGCACCAGCTTCCGCGAGGAGGCGATCCCCGAGGCCCTGCTCGCCGAGGCCGAGTCCTGGCGGGAGAAGCTGGTGGAAGCCGCCGCCGAAGCCAACGAGACGTTGATGAACAAGTACCTCGAAGGCGAAGCCCTGAGCCTGGAGGAGATCAAGGCCGGCCTGCGCCAGCGCACCATCGCCTGCGAGATCGTCCCCGCCGTGCTGGGCTCCTCCTTCAAGAACAAGGGCGTGCCGCTGGTGCTCGATGCGGTCATCGACTACCTGCCGGCGCCCACCGAGATCCCGGCCATCAAGGGCACCCACCCGGACGACGAGAACCGCCACGACGAGCGCCACGCCACCGACGACGAACCGTTCTCCGCCCTGGCTTTCAAGATCGCCACCGACCCCTTCGTCGGCACCCTGACCTTCACCCGCGTCTACTCCGGCGTGCTCAGCTCCGGCGACTCGGTGCTCAACTCGGTCAAGGGCAAGAAGGAGCGGGTCGGCCGCATGGTGCAGATGCACGCCAACACCCGCGAAGAGATCAAGGAGTGCCGGGCCGGTGACATCGCCGCGCTGATCGGCATGAAGGACGTCACCACCGGCGACACCCTGTGCGACATCGACAAGCCGATCATCCTCGAACGCATGGACTTCCCCGAGCCGGTGATCTCGGTGGCAGTCGAGCCCAAGACCAAGGCCGACCAGGAGAAGATGGGCATCGCCCTCGGCAAGCTGGCCCAGGAGGACCCGTCCTTCCGCGTGCGCTCGGACGAGGAGTCGGGGCAGACCATCATCTCCGGCATGGGCGAGCTGCACCTGGACATCCTCATCGACCGCATGAAGCGCGAGTTCAACGTCGAGGCCAACATCGGCAAGCCCCAGGTCGCCTACCGCGAGAAGATCCGCAACCGCTGCGAGATCGAAGGCAAGTTCGTCCGCCAGTCCGGCGGGCGCGGCCAGTTCGGCCATTGCTGGGTGCGCTTCGAGCCGGGCGAGGAGGGCAAGGACACCCTCGAATTCCACAACGAAGTGGTGGGCGGCGTGATCCCCCGCGAATACATCCCCGCCATCCAGAAGGGCATCGAGGAGCAGATGAAGAACGGCGTGCTGGCCGGCTACCCGCTGCTCGGCCTCAAGGCCACCGTGTTCGACGGCTCCTACCACGACGTCGACTCCAACGAGATGGCGTTCAAGATCGCCGCCTCCATGGCCACCAAGCAGCTGGCGCAGCACGGCGGCGCGGTGCTGCTGGAGCCGATCATGAAGGTCGAGGTGGTCACCCCCGAGGATTACATGGGCGACATCATGGGCGACCTCAACCGCCGGCGCGGCCTCATCCAGGGCATGGACGAAGTGCCGGCGGGACGGGTGATCCGCGCCGAGGTGCCGCTGGGCGAGATGTTCGGCTACGCCACCGTGGTGCGTTCCATGTCCCAGGGGCGGGCCAGCTACTCCATGGAGTTCTCCCGCTATGCCGAGGCGCCGGCCAACATCGCCGATGCCATCATCAAGGGGCATGCCTGAGCCGATCCGGCGGGCCCCAGCGGGCCCGCTGTGTCAGGCGGAGCGGCGGGCGAGGCTGGCCATCTCCAGCGCCACGTCGCGGATCAGCGCGTGCATGCGGCGCTTGCAGAACACCGCCTCGCCGTCGAAGGCGCGGGTCAGCTCCAGCCGGTCGTTGCGGCACATCGACAGCAGCCACTTGCCGTCGGGGCGCGGAGTGACGGCCACGCTGTGGTCGGGAAAGGCGTCGTAGATGTCCTTGATGGCGGTGAACATGGTCCTTCCTCGTGGTGTGTTTGGACCTGACCGCCAATGCAGGGCCCGTGCCAGCGTCCCGACGGGCGGCAACGCCCGTGCGGTCGGCCTTGCCGCAGGCACGCAGCACCAGGTTTCGTGCAGCCTGCACGATGCCGCCTGCGAAGGCCGGGCAACCTGCATGACGGCGTGGCGCGGAAGCCCGGCTGCTGGCTATGCTGCTGCCCCATGAACGACGCCTTCCCCCTGCGCGCCCCCTGCCCACCGGGCACCTGTGACTGCGACCGTGACCGCCTGCTGGAAACGCCGGGCGCCGACCTGCGTGCCCTGCGCCTCACCCGCATGGAAGAGAAGCGCCTGCTGGAGCGCCTGGAGCAGCTGCGGGACCTGGACGACCTCCACCACATGCAGCAGCGCCTGTTCGACCTGCTGGGCGTACGCCTGCACCTGGGCCCGGGCCACAACGAGGTGCGCAGCATGCGTGGCCTCGACATCCGCCTGGAGCCCATGCCGGGCCTGTGCCGCAAGGTGCGCCAGTCCGTGCCGGCGGCCATTCGCCGGGCCCTGGAGCAGCGCCCCGAGATCGCCTGGCGCCTGTTGGACGCCCACGACCTGCTGCGTGACGCCTGAGCGTCATGTCCGACGTGCAGACTGCCCCCATAGACCCGCCGAGCCGCACCATGCCCGACACCTCTGCCGAGCCCCTGACCCCCGTCGCACCCGCCGCCGTCAGCCTGCGCGAGGCGTTGCCGTTCTGGCTGCGGCTCGGCTTCATCAGCTTCGGCGGGCCGGCCGGGCAGATCGCGATCATGCACCAGGAGCTGGTGGAGCGGCGGCGCTGGCTCTCCGAGCGGCGCTTCCTGCATGCCCTCAACTACTGCATGGTCCTGCCCGGGCCGGAGGCCCAGCAGCTGGCCACCTACCTGGGCTGGCTGATGCACCGTACCCTGGGCGGCGTGCTGGCAGGCGTGCTGTTCGTGCTGCCTTCCCTGGTGCTGCTGATCGGCCTGGCCTGGGCCTACCTGGTGTATGGCGAGCAGCCCCTGGTGGCCGGGGTGTTCCGGGGCATCAAACCGGCCGTCACCGCGCTGGTGCTGCACGCTGCCTGGCGCATCGGCTCGCGCACCCTGCATGACCCGGGCCTCAAGCTGCTGGCCGTGGTCGCCTTCCTCGCCGTGTTCGCCCTGGATGCGCCGTTCCCCCTGGTGGTGCTGGGCGCCGGCCTGGTCGGCTGGATCGGCGGGCGCCTGGCGCCCTCACGCTTCCAGCCGGGCGGTCACGCCGGCAGCGTGGCCCACCATGGGCCGGCCCTGATCGACGACGACACGCCTCCACCGCCCCACGCGCGTTTCAACCCGCGTCGGCTGGCGGTCCTGCTGCTGGTGGGCGGGGTGTTGTGGGCGCTGCCCATGGGGCTGCTGCTGGCGGCCTTCGGTCCCGAAGGCACCTTCACCCAGATGGGCTGGTTCTTCACCAAGGCTGCGCTGCTGACGTTCGGCGGCGCCTACGCGGTGCTGCCCTATGTGTTCCAGGGCGCGGTCGAACACTACGGCTGGGTCAGCGCCACCCAGATGATCGACGGCCTGGCCCTCGGCGAGAGCACGCCGGGCCCGCTGATCATGGTGGTGGCCTTCGTCGCCTTCATCGGCGGCTATGCGCAGCAGGTGTTCGGCCCCGAGCAGGCCTTCCTCGCCGGCGCCGGCGCCGCCGTGCTGGTCACCTGGTTCACCTTCCTGCCGTCGTTCCTGTTCATCCTCGCCGGCGGACCGCTGGTGGAGTCCACCCATGGCGAGCTGCGCTTCACCGCGCCGCTGACGGCCATCAGCGCGGCCCTGGTGGGGGTGATCCTCGACCTCGCGCTGTTCTTCGGCTATCACGTGTTCTGGCCCTCGGGCTTCGACGGGCACTTCGACTGGGCCTCGGCCGTGCTGGCCGGGCTCGCCGCCCTGGCGCTGCTGCGCTGGCGGCGCGGGGTGATCGAAGTGCTCGCCTGCGCCGGCGGGCTCGGGCTGTTGCTGCAGTGGGCGGGGATCTGATCCGCCCAGGCTGCGGCCATCTGTAGCTTTTCCGACAGCGAGCCCGGCAGTAGGCTCGCTGCCGTTTCGCAAGCCCGGCTTGCTCCCATTGGCTCGGCAAAGGACTCCGACATGAACCTGCCCCTCCCGCCCCAGGCCCTCCGCTTCATTGGCGACGCCCCCCTCGAACGTGACGAAGTGGGGGAATCGCCCTGTCCCGTCTACGCCTTCGAGCAGCGCGGCGAGCGCTTCTTCCTCAAGCTGTCACCGGCCATCTACGCCCCCACCACCTACAGCGTGGTGCGCGAGGCCGCCGTGCTCGACTGGCTGACCGGGCGCCTGCCGGTGCCGGAACTGGTGCTGGTGGAGGAGGGCGAGGAGCACGCCTGCATGATCACCCGCGCCGTGCCCGGCGTGCCCCTGTACGACCTGGTGGATGACGGCCAGCACGAGCGCGTGCTGGCGGCCTTCCAGGAAGCGCTGCGGCAACTGCAGGGCGTACCCGTGGACGGCTGCCCGCTGCGCGCCGGCATCGCTGAGCGCCTGCGGGAGCTGGACCACCTGTTGGCCAACCGGCTGCTGGCCGACGACGTCGACCTCACCCAGTGGCCCGGCCTGGAAACCACCGGTGACCTGCTGGCGCTGCTGCACAAGGGCCTGCCCGACGAGGGCCGGGTATTCGCCCATGGCGACCTGGGGGACAGCAACCTGTTCATCGACAAGCGCGACCGCCTGTACTTCATCGACCTGGGGCGCGGCGGCGTGGCCGACCCCTGGATGGACATCGCCTTCGCCCACCGCAACCTGAGCGAGGAAATCTCCCCGGCCTTCGCCGACCGCCTGCTGGCGGAGCTGCCCTACCCGGACCAGCCGGAGCGGCGGCGTTACTTCCAGCAGCTCGACGAACTCTTCTAGACGCCCGCCCGCGGCCCCAGTTGCGCGGCGTAGCGCCAGCAGGCGAACGCCGCCAGGGCCAGGCCGGCAAGCGCCAGGCTGCCGCCCACCACCCCCACCTGGGCCAGCCCGACATGGCGGCTGACCAGGCTGCCCAGCAGCGCACCGCCGCCGATGCCGACGTTGTAGAGGCCGGAGAACAGCGCCATGGCCACGTCCGTGGCGTCGTGGGCCTGGCGCAGCACCGCCGACTGCTGGGACAGGCTGAAGGCCAGGATCGCCATCCCCCAGAACAGGCTCAGGCCGGCCAGGGCGAGCCCGCTCGAAGCCAGCGGCAGCAGCAGGAACAGGCACACCGCCAGCAGCAGGGTGGAGGCCAGCAGGAAGGCCCGTGGGCGGCCCTCGCTGTAGCGGCTGAACAGCACCGAACCGAACAGCCCCGCGCCGCCGAACAGCAGCAGGAGCAGGGTGGTCATGCGCCCCTCCAGCCCGGCCACCTGGCGGCTGAAGGGCTCGATGTAGGTGTAGGCGGTGAACTGCGCGGTGATCACGATCACCGTCAGCGCATAGAGCGCCAGCAGCGCCGGGCGCTTGAGCAGCACCGGCAGGCTGCGCAGGGAACCGGAGTTCTGGCTCGGCAGGCGCGGCAGCGTGCGTGCCAGGAAGGCCAGGGTCAGCAGCGACAGCCCGGCGATGGCGAGGAAGGTGGTGCGCCAGCCCATGGCCTCGCCCAGCACCCGCCCCAGGGGGATGCCCAGCACCATCGCCAGGATGGTGCCGGTGGCCAGCAGCCCCAGCGCCTTGGCCTGTCGCCCCGGCGGGGCCACGCGCACCGCCAAAGACGCCGTGATGGACCAGAACACCGCATGGGCCAGGGCGATGCCGATGCGGCTGGCCATCAGCGTGGCGAAGCTGGTGGCCAGGCCCGAGGCCACGTGGCTGGCGGCGAACAGCAGGAACACCCCCACCAGCAGGCGGCGCCGCTCGATGTTGCGGGTCACCAGCATCATCGGCAGCGAGGCCAGGGACACCACCCAGGCGTAGACGGTGAGCATCAGGCCCACCTGGTCGGGGCTCATGTCGAAGCTGTGGCCGATGTCGCTGAGCAGCCCCACGGGCACGAACTCGGTGGTGTTGAAGATGAAGGCGGCCAGCGCCAGGGCCATCACGGCCAGCCAGCTGCCCTGGCGGGCGTCCTCGGAAGGGGTGTCCATCGGTGGGGTCGTCTCGTTCAGGTGGGTTCACGCACCCCGGCGGCAGGACCCGGCGACGGCTTCGCCACCCGGTGCGGATGGCCAGGGAGGGGAGCGGCGGGCTTGTTGTAGGTATGGAGGGGGATACGACGCGTGGCGGATTCTACGCCGCCCGCCCGGGCACTGCACTCCGGGCGGGCGTCGTCGGTCAGGCGTGGCGCGGCACCACGCGGTAGCACGGCTCGTAGGCGGCACCGCCGGGCAGCTTCATGCGGTGCTGCTCGACGAAGGCCTGCAGCAGCCGGTCCAGCGGGTCCATGATCGCGGGGTCGCCGTGGATCTCGTACGGGCCGTGCTCCTCGATCAGGCGGATGCCGGTGGCCTTGACGTTGCCGGCGACGATGCCGGAAAACGCGCGCCGCAGGTTGGCGGCCAGCTCGTGGGGCGGCAGGTCGCGGCTCAGGTCCAGCGCTGCCATGTTGGCGTGGGTGGGGTCGAACGGGTGCTGGTAGCGCTCGTCGATCTTCAGCAGCCAGTTGAAGTGGAAGGCATCGTTGCGCTCGCGGCGGAACTGCTTCACCTCCTTCAGCCCGGCCGAGAGGGTGCGGGCCACCTCGGCAGGGTCGTTGATGATGATGCGGTAGCGCGCCTGGGCCTCGGCCCCGAGGGTGGCGCCGACGAAGGCGTGCAGCTGCTCCAGGTAGGCGGCGGCGCTCTTCGGCCCGGTGAGCACCACCGGGAAGGGCAGCTCGCGGTTGTCCGGGTGCATGAGGATGCCCAGCAGGTAGAGGAACTCCTCCGCCGTGCCCACGCCACCGGGGAAGATGATGATGCCGTGGCCGACACGGACGAAGGCCTCCAGGCGCTTCTCGATGTCCGGCAGGATCACCAGCTCGTTGACGATGGGGTTCGGCGCCTCGGCGGCGATGATGCCCGGCTCGGTCAGGCCCAGGTAGCGACCGCCGACCACCCGCTGCTTGGCGTGGCCGATGGTGGCGCCCTTCATCGGGCCCTTCATCACGCCGGGGCCGCAGCCGGTGCAGATGTCCAGGTTGCGCAGGCCCAGCTCGTGGCCGACGCGCTTGGTGTACTTGTATTCCTCGGTGCTGATGGAGTGGCCGCCCCAGCACACGACGATGCGCGGCTCCACGCCCGGGCGCAGGGTGCGGGCGTTGCGCAGCAGGTGGAAGACGTAGTCGGTGATGCCCTGGGAGCTCTCCACATCGATGCGCAGGCTGTCCAGCTCGCTGGCGGCATAGACGATGTCGCGCAGGGCGCTGAACAGCATCTCGCGGGTGCTGGCGATCATCTCGCCGTCGACGAAGGCGTCGGCCGGGGCGTTCAGCAGTTCCAGGCGCACGCCCCGGTCCTGCTGGTGGATGCGCACCTCGAAGTCCTTGTAGGCATCGAGGATGGTCTTGGCGTTGTCGATGTGGGCGCCGGTATTGAGGATGGCCAGGGCGCACTGGCGGAAGAGGGTGTAGACGCTGCCGGAGCCGGCCTGGCTCAGCTGTTGCACTTCACGTTGGGAGAGGGTCTCGAGGCTGCCCTTGGGGCTCACCGAGGCATTGATCACGTGTCTTTGCGGCATTTCAGATTCCATGGCTGGGATGCGAGGGCATCCGGGGGTGAAAGTCGCCGGGCGCTTTCCTGCGCTGGCGCAGTCGGCCGCTGCTCGCTGCCGGGCGAGGACGGGCCGGGAGGGGATTCTACGCATCCTGTGCGGTGCCCGCGCAACGGGCATCCCCTGTGACAAGCCTGGACAGGCTTTGGTTGCAGGGCGATGAAGGCCGATGCACGGTCGCACCGCCCGTCCGTGCTGCCTGCGCGACAGTGGACAGCCGCTGCGCTGCGATTATTCTGGCGTCATTCCTCCGACCCTTGCGGACGCTTCCCCATGACCCTCACGCCCGACGACATCGCGCGGCTGTTCGAGCTCTACCTGCCCGACCACGCCTGCGACGTGACCCGCCAGGAGGACGGCGCCTTCACCCTGCAGTTCACCCACCGCAGCCGCCACGACGTGCTAACCGTCCCCGGCCTGGCGGCCAGCCAGCTGGCCTCGGCCGGGCTCATCAAGCGCCTCAGCCTCGGCCTGGCCGAGGAATTCGCCGCTGCCGCCCGCAGCCACCTGGCCTTTCGCCTCGCCTGAAGGCAAGCCGGTCCCGGCCCTGTAGAATCACCGCCCTGATCGCAACGAGGGTGGATGGTGGAGCTGCAACAGGGGTTCGTGCTGACCCGACACTGGCGCGACACGCCGTCCGGCACCGAAGTGGAGTTCTGGCTGGCCACCGACGCCGGCCCGCGCCGCGTGCGCGTGGCGCCCCAGGTGTCGGTGGCCTTCATCCCCGCCGAGCAGCGCCCCGCCGCCGAAGCCCTGCTGCGCGAGGAGCGGGGCGTCGAGCTGCGCCCCCTGGCCCTGCGTGACTTCCATCGGCGCCCGGTACTGGGCCTCTACTGCACCCAGCACCGCCAGCTGATCGCCCTGGACAAGGCCCTGCGCCACGCCGGCGTCGACGTCTACGAAGCCGACATCCGTCCGCCGGAGCGCTACCTGATGGAGCGCTTCATCACCGCCCCGGTGCTGTTCGGCGGCCGCGACGACGGCCAGGGCCTGCTGCTGGACGCCCAGCTCAAGCCTGCCCCCGACTACCGCCCGCGCCTGCGCCTGGTGTCCCTGGACATCGAGACCACCGAGTACGGCGAGCTGTACTCCATCGCCCTCGAAGGCTGCGGGCAGCGCCAGGTGTACATGCTCGGCCCGCCCAACGGCGACGCCAGTGGTGTGGACTTCGACCTCGCCTGGTGCGACAGCCGCGCCGAGCTGCTGGAGTGCCTCAACCGCTGGCTGGCCGAGCACGACCCGGACGCCATCATCGGCTGGAACCTGGTGCAGTTCGACCTGCGCGTGCTCAACGACCACGCGCGCCGGCTCAAGGTGCCGCTGCGCCTTGGGCGCGGCGGCGACGTCATGGGCTGGCGCGAGCACGGCACCCGCAGCAACCACTACTTCGCCGACGCCGCCGGGCGGTTGATCATCGACGGCATCGAGGCCCTGCGCTCGGCCACCTGGAACTTCGCCTCCTTCAGCCTGGAGAACGTCGCCCAGGAGCTGCTGGGGGAGGGCAAGGCCATCGACGACCCCTACCACCGCATGGCCGAGATCAACCGCATGTTCGCCGAGGACAAGCCGGCCCTGGCCCGCTACAACCTCAAGGACTGCGAGCTGGTCACACGCATCTTCGAGCACACCCGGCTGCTGGACTTCCTGCTGGAGCGGGCCAGCGTCACCGGCCTGCCGGCCGACCGCAGCGGCGGCTCGGTGGCGGCCTTCACCCACCTGTACCTGCCGCCCATGCACCGTCAGGGCTTCGTCGCGCCGAACCTGGGGGAGAAGCAGCCCGAGGCCAGCCCCGGCGGCTTCGTCATGGACTCCCGCCCGGGCCTCTACGACTCGGTGCTGGTGCTGGACTACAAGAGCCTCTATCCCTCGATCATCCGCACCTTCCTGATCGATCCGATCGGTCTGGTGGAAGGGCTGCACGACCCCCGTGACGAAGCCTCCGTGGAGGGCTTTCGCGGCGCCCGCTTCTCCCGCACCCAGCATTGCCTGCCGGCCATCGTCGAGCGCGTCTGGCAGGGGCGCGAGGCGGCCAAGCGCGAGGGCAACGCGCCGCTGTCCCAGGCGCTGAAGATCATCATGAACGCTTTCTACGGCGTGCTTGGCTCCAGCGGCTGCCGCTTCTTCGACACCCGCCTGGCCTCGTCCATCACCCTGCGTGGCCACGCGATCATGCGCCGCACCCGCGAGCTGATCGAAGCCCAGGGGCACCAGGTGATCTACGGCGACACCGACTCCACCTTCGTCTGGCTCGGCCGTGCCCATGAGGAGGCCGAGGCGGTGGCCATCGGCAGGGCCCTGGTGGCCGGGGTGAACCAGTGGTGGCGCGAGCACCTGGCCCGCGAGTTCGGGCTCACCAGCGCCCTGGAGCTGCAGTTCGAAACCCACTACCAGCGCTTCCTCATGCCGCGCATCCGGGGCGCGGAGGAGGGCAGCAAGAAGCGCTACGCCGGCCTTGTGCGCCGTGATGGCCGCGAGGACATGGTGTTCAAGGGCCTGGAGACGGTGCGTACCGACTGGTCCCCCCTGGCCCAGCGCTTCCAGCAGGAGCTGTACCTGCGGGTGTTCCGTGGCGAGCCCTGGCAGGCCTGGGTGCGCGACTACGTGCAGCGCACCCTCGCCGGCGAACTGGACGACCTGCTGGTGTACCGCAAGCGACTGCGCCGCCGGCTCTCCGACTACCAGCGCAACGTCCCACCCCATGTGCGCGCCGCGCGCCTGGCGGACGAGCACAACCAGGCCCTGGGGCGTCCCCGGCAGTACCAGAGCGGCGGCTGGATCAGCTACGTGATCGCCCTCGCCGGACCCGAGCCGCTGGAGGCCCGGCGCACGCCCATCGACTACGAGCACTACGTCAGCCGCCAGCTCAAGCCGGTGGCGGACGCCATCCTGCCCTTCGTCGGCGGGGACTTCGACAAGCTGCTGGACGGCCAGCTGGAGCTGTTCTGAGGGCAAACGGGACGCACCTCGCGACCCGTGCAAGCCGCCTATGGCGGCGCTTACGGGCCTCGCGTACTCTGGCGGGCATTTGCACTCAAGGAGCCAGAGCATGTACCAGGAAACCGTCACCCTGACCGTCAGCGCGGAACACCGGGGCCGCGAAACCGAGGCGGTGGACAACACCGGCGTCGACATCGGCCTGGAGTCCATTTCCCCCGGGCTGATGCGCGTTCACTTCAACGGCCAGCTGGACGCCCCCGACGAGCCCACCCACGTCTGCATCACCCTGGGCAACGGGCTGACCTACTACGGCCCCATCGCCGGCGGTGAAGCCAACGCCGAAGGCGGCTGGCTCACCTTCGAATGCGACATGATCGACCCCTCCCAGCTGGGTTGAGCCTCACTCCTCGTTGCGCCGGAGGCTGAGCAGTTCGCTGTAGGGCCCGACCGGCGCCTGCCCCGGGCGCTGCCGCAGCAGGCGGATGTCGGTGATGACGTAGCCCAGTTCCTCCAGCCACCCTTCGATGCGGTCGATCGGGCGGGAAGGTGCGGGTAGGCCGGGTTGTTCCAGGGAAAGTATCGAGAAGGCGATGGCCTTGATGTTCGGCAGGCCTCGCGTGTTCATGCGCATGTACCGGGTTTCATCCCGGTAGCGGTAGGTCACCAGCCATTCCATCCGTTCGCAGTTCCATACAACGGGCCGCGCCCTGACCAAAGGCGGGAACCGTATCAGAACGCCGTGGTCGCGCAATGCTGGCGCCCTGATGACAGGGCGCCGTCAGGGCGCGGGGCGCTCCACCAGCTGGGGTTGCAACAGCTCGCCCAGGCGCCGCTTCAGGTCCTCCACCGGTTCCAGGTCGTGGGCGCGGCGCAGGCGTTGCACCGCCTCCGCCGGCCAGTCTTCACGGTTCCAGGCTTCCAGTGCATTGAGCGCCATGTTGCGGTTGCGCACCACGGGGCTGGCCAGGGCCGTGTCCAGCAGGTCCCAGCCCTGGCCGGGAAAGGCGCCCAGGCGCTGGATGATGAAGTCCAGGTCGCCGTGGGCCTGGTACGCCAGGCCCAGCCCCAGGGCCGTGCCCGGCCCGCTGGCGATGGCCGCCAGGTCCAGGCGTTCGCGGGCCAGGTCCAGCACCTGGGCGATGCGGGCCGGGTCGTCGCTCTGCATCAGGTGGTACCAGGCGCTGGAGCGGCCTTCGCGCTGGCGGGTCAGCCAGCGTTCCCAGCAGTCGATGCCAAGGAGGCCGGCGGCCTGGGCCGCCTCGTGGAAGCGCATGTCATCGGCTGCGTCCAGGCCTCGGTTCACCAGGGCCTCCCAGCGTTCCGGCTGGCACAGCTCCCGTGCCCGCCGGAGGATCTCGTCGCGCAGCGCCTCGCTCCAGCCGTGCTCATGCAGCGCGTTCCAGTCGGTATGGGGGCTCTCGATGAAGTCGGCGACCTGGGCGGCAACGATCAGGTGGGCCAGGGCCCGTGGCGGGCGGCGGGCCAGGTGGTCGAGCAGCAGCAGGACCACTTCGGCGCCGTCGGCGTAGTCATGAATGTCCCGCGCCGGGCCGCCTGCCAGCAGGGCACCCACCAGTTCGTTGGCGGCATCCAGCAGGCCGTCGTCGACGTCCTGGCCGCTGAGCGCCGCCAGCAGGTTGCCACCCACCGCACAGGGGTAGGCGAGGTATTCCACCATCACCGCGTTGCGGTAGCCCTCGCGCAGCAGCCAGTCCTGCACCTCGGGCGAGGGGGCCACGGCCAGGCGTTCCACCAGGTGGATGCGCCCCCAGCCATGGACCTTGCGCGCCAGGCTCCACCAGGCACGTTCGCGTTCCGGTGGCGCCAGGCTGCAGCCCAGGGCCACGGCGGCGTACAGGGTGAACTCCTCGTGCAGGCCGAAGGTGAGGAACAGCGCCCGCTGGCTGCCGCTGTCCAGTGCGCCGAGCAGGGCCAGCGCGAACTTCACGGCGCCGCGATCCGGGCTGCTGCGTGCCAGCCACAGGGCCAGCGCGTGCAGCCGTGCGCGGGGCAGGCCGGGGCGGGCCAGCAGGCGTTCGATGAGCGGGTCGATGAAGGCCAGCACGCTGCCATCGGCCACCTGCTGGTAGAGCCGGGGCAGGTTCGGGGTCGGGTCGTCGAGGGTGGCCAGTAGCAGGTCATGGATGGCCTGGGCGGCCTGCAGGTCATCGCCGGCGGCGTGGTGGCCGAGCACGCCGTCCAGCGCGCCGGGTGCCCAGCTCAGCCCATCGCCGTCCCCGGCGTCTTCGTCGGGCAGTTCGAGGCCGCCGGCGGGCAGGCCTTCGGCGGCCTCGGCATAGGGCTGGAGGACGCTGTACAGGCTGGGCCGGGCCGGGTCCCAGGGGATGGGGTAGCCCTGGGTCTGGCCCTTGTCGTCGCGGACGATGCGGAAGAAGGAGGCGATCCAGTTTTTCATCGGGAAGGGGCGTGGCGGCAAACCACTCCTCTTACCTGAAGCCCCCGGCGCGGGCAATCGCCACGTGCCGGGAGCCCGACGCAGTCCGCAACCCGGCCGACGAGCGTCAGGCGGTGCGCTGGCGAACCTGCTCCAGCAAGGCCTGCAGCACCCCGCGCAGGGCGTCCAGGGCCGCTGGCCGGTGCTCGTCCTCGGCACGGCGCAGGCCCTCGCAGGCCTTCATCAGGGCCGGCGAATCGATGGTGCAGGCCAGCCCGCCGAGGCGGTGGGCGGTCTGCGCCACGTAGCGCTCGGTGCTGGTGCCGTCGGGGACCTGGCCCAGGCGTTCCAGTTCGTCCCCCAGGTTGCGTTGCAGTTCCTCCATCAGGGTCGCCAGCAGGGTCGGGTCGGCACCGCGGATGCCTTCCAGATGACCGAGGTCGAACAGCGCGCCCGGCTGTTCTGCCGGGGCCTCGCCGTCGGGTTCGGCCTGGGCCTGGCAGGCCAGGGCTTCGGCCAGGCGGCCGAGGGTCACCGGCTTGACCATCAGGTCGTCCATGCCGGCCTCGTGGCAGCGCTGGGCCTCGTCGGCCAGGGCGCTGGCGGTGTAGCCGACGATGCGCAGCCGGGGGCGCTGGCCCTCGGCTTCGCGGTCGCGCACCGCGCCGGTCAGGGCGTAGCCGTCCATGTCGGGCATGTTGCAGTCGGTGATCAGCAGGTCGAAGGCTTCTTCCTCCAGGGCTGCCAGGGCGCTGTCGCCGTCGCCGACGAAGCGCGCCTGGTGGCCCAGGGCTTCCAGCTGTTGCACCAGCACCAGCCCGTTGATCGACAGGTCGTCCACCACCAGGGCGCGCAGCACGCGGGTGGCGCCGGTGGCCTCCACCACAGGGGCCTCCAGCGGCTCGGCAGCGGCTTCCCAGGCGGCGGGCAGCTCCACGCCCACTTCGCAGCCCTGGCCGGGTTCGCTTTCCAGCCACAGGCGGCCGCCCATCAGGCCCACCAGGTGGTGGCAGATGCTCAGCCCCAGCCCGGAGCCGCCGTAGTGGCGGGCGGTCTGTGCGCCGCCCTGCTGGTAGGGCTCAAGGATGCGGTCCTGCATGTGGCGGGGAATGCCGATGCCGGTGTCGCTGACCATCAGCACCAGGCGCGACTGGCCCGGCGCGGTGTCCTCGACCCGGGCCACCAGGCGCACCCGGCCATGGGCGGTGAACTTCACCGCATTGCCCAGCAGGTTGAACAGCACCTGGCGCAGGCGCAGCGGGTCGAGCCGGTAACGGCGGTCGGCCGGCAGCTTGCAGTCCAGCTCCAGCTCCAGGCCCTTGCTGCGCGCCTGGGCGCCGAACAGGTCGAGCGCGCCACGCAGCAGCGGCAGCGGCGCCACGGGTTCGAGGGCCAGCTGCATGCGGCCGTTCTCGATGCGGTCCAGGTCGAGGATGTTGCCGATCAGGGCGATCATCGAGGTAGCCGATTGCTGGGCGATGCGCAGGTTCTCGGAGGGGGCGGCCTGGGCGCGGGCCTCCAGCTCCAGCAGGCCCACCAGGGCGTTGAGCGGGGTGCGCAGTTCGTGGCTCATGGTGGCGAGGAAGCGCCCCTTGGCGGCGCTGGCCTGCAGCGCGTCGCGGCGGGCCTCGCGCAGCTCGGTCTCCAGGGCCTTGCGGTCGCTGATGTCGATCCAGCCGCCGAGCAGGCCCTGCAACTGGCCGCCGGCGCTGTAGAAGGGCACCACCCACTGGTAGAGGTCGTGCTCGCGGCCGTCGATCTCGATGCGACCGTCGAAGAAGCGCGGCTGGCGGTTCTGTTGCAGCAACTGGTATTCGGCCTCCATGGCCTGGGCCAGGCTCGCCGGGGCGATGCCCTGCTGGCGCACGGTGGTGCCGCGCAGCTGCTCCAGGTCGCAGCCGAAGAACTGCTCGTAGGCGCGGTTGCAGGTGCTCAGCCGGCCCTGCAGGTCCCGCACGTAGAGCGGTGTCGGCAGGCCGTTGAGCAGGGAGAACTGGAAGGCCAGCTGGTCGCTGAGCTGCTCCTGTGCCTCGCGGCGCTGGCGGATCTCCCGGCGTAGGCGCCAGTTCCACAGCAGTGACAGGGCCACCACCACCAGGGCCAGGATCGACAGGTGCCAGAAGTCTTCCGGCAGGCGTTCCAGCCAGCCGTTGGCGGGGGCAGCGAGCAACTTGATGCCATCACCGAATTCGCCGCTCTGGGCCAGTGAGCCGAGCAGCTTGTCGAGGATGCCGCGCAGCTCCGGCACCTGGCCGCTGACCGCCAGCATCTGCGCCGGCGATGCGGCCTCGACGCGCTGGCCCAGGCGTAGGCCCTGGCGTTCCAGCCACTGCAGGTGGCTGGGGCTGCCGCCGAGGTTGTCCAGGCTGGCGTCCACCTCGCCCAGGCGCACCCGCTCCATAGCCTGGGGCGCGTTCTCGGTGCGCACCAGGGTGATGGCGGGGTAGCGCTTCTCCAGGTAGTCGATCAGCGGGTGGTGCCGGGGCAGGGCCAGGCGGCGGCCGGTCATGGCCTCCAGGGAGCTGGGGGAGCTGGCGTCCTGGCGGACCACGAAGGCCCAGCCGCGGGCGCCGAAGGGCTCGGTGTAGAACACGCCGGGGCTGGCGCTGCCGTCGAGGGTGCTGGCCAGGTCGGCCTCGCCCCGCGCCAGGCGCTGGCGGTCGCGGGCTGCGCCTTCGCTGTCGAGCAGTTCCAGCTTGAGCTGGTAGGTGTCGCCGAGCTGCTTCAGCAGCTCCAGCCCCAGGCCCGACCATTTGCCCCGGGCGTCGCGGAAGAAGTAGGGCGGCGCCTCGGCGAGGATCAGGCGCAGGCGGGGCTGCTGGTCCAGCCAGCGTTCCTGGGCGCTGTCGAGGGCGAAGGCGCCGGTGGGCGAGAACAGGCGCGGCGCTGCGGTCCAGTGGGCGAGGATGATTTCGCGCTGGTGTTCGTCGAGGGTGCCGAGCACGTAGTCCACCAGGGTCAGCAGGCGGGTGTCGTCGGCACGGCTGGCGAAGCTGAAGCCGCCGCTGGAGAGGTTGGCAGCGAACTTGTTCTGCAGGGCTGCACCAGGCCGGGCGCGCATGTGGTGGTCCACCCGCAGCTTGTCGCCGATGAAGGCATCGGCTTCGCCGCTGAGCACCCGGTCGAAGCCCTCGGCGGTGCTGCGCACCATCTCCAGGTGGGCGGCGGGGTAGGCGTTGCGCACCTGCTCGGGGTCCAGGTACTGGGCCAGCACCAGCACGCGCTTGTCGGCCAGGTCCGGCGGCAGGCAGGGGTCATCGCGGCGGCCGACGATGATCGGGGTGTCGTCCAGGTAGGGGCTGCTGTAGGCCAGCCCGGGTTCGCGCCGTTCGTAGCCGGTGACCCGGGTCAGCAGGTCGACTTCGCCGGCCTTGAGGCCCTGGATGGCCGCCTCGACGCTGGGAAAGGGGACTTCCTCGATGCTGCGCCCGACGAAGGCGCCGACCCGCGCCAGGTAGTCGTGGGTGATGCCGCGCAGCATGGCGCTGCCGGGGTATTGCGGCCACTGGCTGATGGGCCGCACCACTGCCACGCGCACCGGGTGCTCGGGCAGGCCGGCGCCCAGTTCGGCGAGCTGGGCCAGGTCCAGCGGTGGCGTGGCGCCGGCGGGGGCGTGCCAACCCGGGCCTGCCAGCAACGCCAGCAGGGCGAGCAGCGCCAGCGCGCGCCGCTTCAGCACAGCCCGGCTTCCTGGATGTAGTGGAACAGCCCGGCGTTGGTGTCGATGCCCAGCTTGCGCATGGCGCTGCTCTTCTGCGCGCTGATGGTCTGCTTGCTGCGGTTCAGGTGCAGGGCGATCTCGCCGATGGCCATGCCGCTGCCGTACAGGCGCAGCACTTCCGCCTCACGCGGGGAAAGCTCTTCGGCGCTGGCCAGGGGCTTGCCGTGCTCGGCTTCGCTTTCGCCCAACTGGCGGCGGATGGACTCGGAAAGGAACGGGCGGCGCAGGCTGGCGCGCAGCGCGCGGGGCAGGTCGGCCAGCAGGCCGCGCTTGCTCACCAGGCCCTGGATGCCCAGGCGCAGCAGGGAACTGGCCAGGGCCGCGTTGCCGAGCATGGTGACGACGATGATGGCCATCTGCGGATAGCGGTTGCGCAGGTGTTGCACCAGGCGCAGGCCGTCGGCCTGGCGGCTGTCCGGCATCATCAGGTCGGTGATCAGCAGGTCGCAGGCCTGCCGGTCCAGGAGTTGGTAGAGGCCGTCGACGTCATGGGCCTCGCCAACGATGGCGAGGTCGGGTTCGTCGGCCAGAAGGGCGCGCAGGCCGATCAGGGTGATCGGGTGGTCATCGACTATGACGGTTCTCAGAGTCATGCATGGCCTCGGCTCGGATGGGGGCGGGGCGCATGTTAGTGACTCGTGGCGTTCAGAAAAGGGGCGGAGCCCGTCATTGGGCTGGATTAAGTAATGCCCTTCTATGTCGTAGGAAAAACCCTACATTTGCAGGCTTAATCGGAAAAATCTCGTTGCGTTCGGGGTGGCTGCCGGGCGGGCATTCCACCCCGCCCGTCACTCCGGCTGGCCACCCGGGTTGGCCACGATGGCGCTGTCCAGCGCGGCGATCATCGATTCCACCAGGCCCGGCTGCTGCTGTTCGCTGGCATTGCGTACCGGAGCCAGGCTGGCCACCCGGGCCGGTGCTTCGGGGTGGCCGTGGTCGGCGGCCACGGCGAACCAGGCGTAGGCCTCCAGCTCGGGTTGCAGGGACGGGTAGGTGCCGTCGAGCAGGCGCTGGCCGTAGTCGTACATCGCCTGCGGGTCACCGGCGAGGGCCTGGCGCTTGGTGGCTTCCGCCTCGGCTTCGTTGGTGACCGGTTCCGCGTCGAGGGCGACGGCGGTGGCGTCGCGTTCGGCAGGGGCCATGGGGTCGCTGGCCAGGCAGGGCAGCCCCGGTTGCTCGGCGCTGGCCGGCAGCGGCTGGCCGGCGTCCTGCTGCTGGGCCATCTGGTACAGCGAGGCGGCGATGCGGTCGCCCGCGGCGCTGGCCACCTTCAACTGGGCCAATCCGCGCTCGCGGTCGGCCAGGTCGGGCTGGCAGGTGCCGAGGTAGAGCAGGCTCAGCTCGCGCAGGGCGCGGTCGTTGGTGCGCGCGGATTTCTCCAGCAGGCGCTTGCCGTAGTCCAGGTCCTGCGGCACGCCGGTGCCGCGCAGGTAGTTCCAGGCCAGCACGCGGCTGGCTTCGGCGTTGCCCAGGGCATCGGCCTGGCTCAGGTGGTTGAGGGCCTGGGCCGGGTCGGCGGGTACGCCATCACCTATCAGGTAGTGATGGGCCAGCTCGTAATGGGCACGGCCGTTGCCGGCGTCGGCGGCTTGCTGCAGCAGTTGCAGGGCGGTTTCCTTGTCGCCCTGCTGGTCGGCGAGCACGGCCTGGGCCAGGGTCTCGGCGGCCGGCTCGACACGGGGCTTGACCAGGCGGGTACGGCCCTTGATCTCGGTGGCGGGGGCCTCCACCACCCACACCAGCGGTGCCTCATAGCTGGGCACGCCGTAGACCGGGTTTTCCGGTGGCAGGGGGCGATTGCCGCTGAGCACGGCGGGTTTGGAGTGCAGGGGTTGGAAACCGGAGCTGCAGCCGGCGATGAGCAGGGCGGCGAACAGCAGGGAAAGGCGCGGATTCATGACGTGACAGAAGGGGATACGGCTCGAAAGGCGCATAGCATTCCAGACTGTGGCGCGCCTTCCAAGGCGTCTGTGCCGCCTGTTCGCATTCCGTGCGCGGGGGAGCCGTCGTCATCCCCCGGTGGCCGGGGGCGTCAGCCGTTGATCAGGTTGCGCAGGCGGATGTCCTGGAAGCTGAGGGGGATCGACTCCGGCTCCTTCTCTTCCTTCTGCTGTTGCTGCTGCAGGGCGTTCAGCTCGGTCATGCGCTGGGCGATCATCTTCTCCACCTGCTCGCGCTTCTCCGGCGGCATTTTCTCCAGATCCTCCTCGGTCAGCCCCATCTGCTTGAGGATCTTGTCGCGGATCTTCTCCGAGTCGGTCTTCTCCATGTAGGCATGGAACTCCTGGGAGGCCTTGCTGGCGACGGGCTTCTCGACGCTGGCCGCAGCGCTCTCGGCGTCGGGGTAGACGTCGTCGCGGACGCGCTCGCCGTTGTTCTGCAGGTCCACCTTGAGACGGGCGAAGGCTTCGTCGTAGGCCGCGTCGCGCCGGGCGGCGCCGGTGTCGGGGGCGGGGCTGTTCTGGCGCAGGGCACTGGCCGCCTGCCTGGAGGGCGCTTCGCTCGCGGTGGGTGCGGCGGCATTGCCCCGGCTGGTGAGCCGGGCGCCGGCGGTGACGTCCCGTGAGCGGGTGGGGTCGACGGAGAACAGGCTCATGGTGAGTTCCCTCTCGGAAAATTCCTTGTGCCACCCCGGGAGCAAGGGCTGTGCCAGCTTCTGAAACGCCCGTGCCAGAGCCTTCGGCGGTTTTCACCAGGGCAACGGGCGGCAAGGGCCTGCCGCAGGCGACCGTGGCCTTGCCGCTCGGGTAGACTGCGCCGCGATTCCACAGAGGGAGCTCTACATGGACGCGCTGTCGCCGCTGGCGGCCTACGAAGACGCACTGGCCCGCCAGGGCTTTGCCGAGGACCCGGCGCAACGCCGCGCCGCCACGCTGCTGGAGGTTTGCCAGCAGGCCCTGCAGGCCGGCGAGCCGAGGGTGCGGGGCGTGTACCTGTGGGGGCCGGTGGGGCGCGGCAAGACCTGGCTGATGGACCGCTTCCACGCCAGCCTGTCGGTGCCCGCCCGGCGCCAGCACTTCCACCACTTCATGCGCTGGGTGCACCAGCGGCTGTTCGCCCTGACCGGCACGCCGGACCCACTGCTCGCCCTGGCCCGTGAGCTGGCCACCGAGGTGCGGGTGCTGTGTTTCGACGAGCTGTTCGTCAGCGACATCGGCGATGCGCTGATCCTCGGGCGGCTGCTGCAGGCGATGTTCGACGAGGGCGTGACCCTGGTGGCCACCTCCAACCAGCCGCCTTCGCAGCTGTATGCCGACGGCTTCAACCGTGACCGCTTCCTGCCCGCCATCAGGGCCCTGGAGCGGCACACCGACGTGGTGGAGGTGGACGGCGGCCAGGACCACCGCCTGCACCCGGGCGCCGTGACCCAGCGCTACTGGGTGGCTGATCCGGACGCCCTGGCCGGGGTGTTCCGCACCTTGAACGGCAATGCGCCGGCCACCGATGCGCCGCTGCAGCTGGCCCACCGCGAGGTGACGGTGCGCCTGCGTGGCGAGGGCGTGCTCTGGTGCGACTACGCCCACCTGTGCGAAGCGCCCCTGGCGGCGCTGGACTTCATCGAACTGTGCGACCGCTTTCCGGCCATCCTCCTCGGTGCGGTGCCGGTGCTGGGTGCGGCCGAACGGGAAGGGCGCATCGCCCGAGGCACCGAGGACGCTGCCGAGAAGGTCGCCGCCGGCGACCGCCAGCTGCCGCGCCTGTCGCCGAAGGACGACGGTGTGCGCCGCTTCATCGCCCTGGTGGACGAGTGCTACGACCGCCGGGTGCCGCTCTACTTGGAGGCCGCCGTGCCGTTGGAGGCGCTCTACACCGAGGGCGGGTTGGCCTTCCCCTTCCGCCGTACCCTCAGCCGTCTGCGGGAGATGCAGATGACGCGATTCGCATGAGCCCCCGAGGATGTGGTGAGCTCGCGAACCGCATCGTTCCGGTCCCGATCCTTGCTCCGTGATCCCAGGGCTTGTCTTCGTCAAATGGGACTGGCCCGGGAAGGCGAGACGGAGTCGGTAATCGACTTGACCCCGTAACAACGGCGCTGACGCCCAGCCAAAAAAAGACCGGCCACAAGGCCGGTCGAATCGCTCACGGAGCATCGAGGCTGATCAGGCCGGGCGCTTGAGCACCAGGGTGAGGATGTCGTAGCTGGCCACCAGCTCGCCGTGCTGGTTGGTGACTTCCACGTCCCAGGCGACCACACCCTGGGGTTCGCCTTTTGGGCTCTTCTTGCCCTGGTCGATCTTGCGCTTGCAGGTCAGGCGCGCCTGGAGGGTGTCGCCGATGCCCACGGGGTTGATGAAGCGCAGGGTGTCCAGGCCGTAGTTGGCCAGCACCGGGCCCGGGGCAGGGGAGACGAACAGGCCGGCGGCGGCGGAGAGCACGAAGTAGCCATGGGCGATGCGCTTGCCGAACTGGGAGTCCCTGGCCGCCAGCTCGTCGAAGTGCATGTAGAAGTGGTCGCCCGAGAGGCAGCCGAAGTTGACGATGTCCGCCTCGGTCACGGTGCGGCGGTGGGTCAGCAGCGACTCGCCGATCTGCAGTTCGTCGAACCAGCGGCGGAACGGGTGCACCTCGGTCTCGATCACCCGGGCGCCGCGTACGTGCTCGCGGGTGACGGCGGCCAGCATGCTCGGCGAGCCCTGCACGGCGGTGCGCTGCAGGTAGTGCTTCACGGCACGCAGGCCGCCCAGTTCCTCACCACCGCCGGCGCGGCCGGGGCCGCCGTGCTTGAGCATCGGCAGCGGCGAGCCGTGGCCGGTGGATTCGGCGGCGGCCTCGCGGTCGAGGATGTGCACGCGGCCGTGCAGGGCGCCCATCACCGGCACCACGCGGGCGGCGACGGCCGGGTCCTTGGTGACCAGGCTGGCCACCAGGCTGCCCTTGCCACGGGCGGCGAGGGCGACGGCTTCGTCCAGGTCCTCGTAGGCCATCAGCGTGCTCACCGGGCCGAAGGCCTCGATGTCGTGGGCGCCGCCCTCGGCATGCGGGTCGCGGGCGCGCAGCAGGGTGGGGGCGAAGAAGGCGCCTTCGGCCACGCCCTCGCCACGGGGGGCGAAGCCGTCCCGGGCGCCGAACAGCAGCTCGCTGCCGGCCAGCAGGGCATTGACCCGCTCGGCGACGTCCGCCTGCTGGGCATGGGAGGCCAGGGCGCCCATCTTCACGCCCTCCACCGACGGGTCGCCCACCACCACCTTGGCCAGGCGCTCGCGCAGGCGCTCGGCCACGGCGTCGATGTGCTTCGCCGGGACGATGGCGCGGCGGATGGCGGTGCACTTCTGCCCGGCCTTGACCGTCATCTCGCGGGCCACTTCCTTGACGAAGAGGTCGAACTCCGGGTCGTCCGGGGTGATCTCCGGGGCGAGGATGGCGCAGTTCAGCGAGTCCGCCTCGGCATTGAAGGGGATGGAGTGGCGCACCAGGTTGGCGTTGACCCGTAGCTTGGCGGCGGTGTCGGCGGAGCCGGTGAAGGTCACCACGTCCTGGCCCTGGAGGCGGTCCAGCAGGTCACCGGTGCTGCCGATCACCAGTTGCAGGCAGCCTTCGGGCAGCAGGCCGGACTCGTGCATCAGGCGCACGGTGGCTTCGGTCAGGTAGCTGGTGGCGCTGGCCGGCTTGACGATGCAGGGCATGCCGGCGAGGAAGGTGGGGGCGAACTTTTCCAGCATCCCCCAGATGGGGAAGTTGAAGGCGTTGATGTGCACCGCCACGCCGCCGCGCGGCACCAGGATGTGGGTGCCGGCGAACTGGTTCTGCTTGCCCAGGGGCAGGGCCGGGCCTTCGTGGACGAGGTTGCCGGAGGGCAGTTCGCGGGCGCCGACGCCGGCATAGGCGAACAGGGTGCCGGTGCCGCCCTCGATGTCGATCCAGCTGTCGGCGCGGGTGGCACCGCTGTGGTGGGAGAGGGCGTAGAGCTGCTCCTTGCGCTCGTTGAGGTACAGCGCCAGGGCCTTGAGGCGCGCGGCGCGCTGCTGGAAGTCCAGGGCCATGAGCGCCGGGACGCCGCGGGTGCGGCCGAAGTCCACGGCTTCGGCGAAGTCCGGCGTTTCTTCATGGGTGCGGAACAGCGGTTGCCCGTTGAGGGCGCTGCGCAGCACCTGGGCACCGTGCTGGCCGATCCAGCGGCCGCCGATGAAGCTCTGCAGGGTGGGGGCGTTGCTCATGGGGATTCTCCGTGAAAAAGGCCGGCACCCCGGGTGCCGGCTGGGGCTCGTGGGTGGCGCTACCAGAGGGCCAGGGTGTAGCCGAGGATCAGGCGGTTCTCGTCCAGGTCGGTGGTCAGGCCGTTGCCGGAGCGGAAGGTGACGTTGCGCCAGCGCAGGCTGACGCCCTTGAGGGCGCCGCTCTGGATGACGTAGGCGATGTCGGTGTCGCGTTCCCACTCCTCGCCGCGATCACCGCCGGTGGTCTTGGCGTTGCGGCCGTCGACGTAGCGGGTCATGAAGGTCAGGCCGGGGACGCCGAGGGCGGCGAAGTCGTAGTCGTAGCGCAGCTGCCAGGCGTCTTCCTCGGCGCGGGTGAAGGTGTTGTAGGTCACCAGGTTCACCACGTAGGGGTCGCCGCCGTTGAGGAAGGGGAAGGCGCTGCTGCCGGACATGCGCTGGAACGCCGCGCTGAGGCGGTGGCCGCCCTGGCTGAGGCTGAACAGGCCGTTGAGGTTGCGGTTGTCGATGCGCCCGGCGCGTTCGGCGCCATCGCCCCGGCTGTCGAAGTAGCGCAGGTCGCTCTTCAGGCTGAAGCCGCCCGGCAGCGGCAGGGTGTGCACCAGGCCGGCGAACTGCTGGCGGTAGATGCCGTCGAGCTTGCCGTAGTAGTAGCTGGCCGCCAACTGCGGGTTGATGGCGTAGGTGCCGCCGGCGAAGTCGAAGGCATCGCTGGTGGCGGCGCCGTAGCCGATGTCGTCGCGACCGGAGGAGTCGCGCAGGTTGGCGCGGGTCAGGCGGCCGCCGTTGAAGGTCAGGCCGTCCAGCTCCTGGCTGGTCAGCATCCCGCCCTGGAAGGTGGAGGAAAGCAGGCGGGTGTCGTTGTAGGTGGCCACCGGCAGCAGCGGTTGCAGGGTGCCCAGGCGCAGCACGCTCCTGGAGACGCGCAGCTTGGCGGTCAACCCCAGTTCGCTGTAGTCGTCCACCGGCTCCTTGCTCGTGGGGCCGAAGGGCAGCAGGCCGGTGCCGCGCCGATCGCGGCTGGAATCCAGCTTGACGCCCAGTTGGCCGATGGCGTCGAGGCCGACGCCGACGGTGCCTTCGGTGAAGCCGGATTCGATGCGTGCGGTGAAGCCCTGGGCCCATTCCTCGGCCTTGGACTGGGCCGCACCGTGCTGGCGGAAGTCGCGGTTGATGTAGTGGTTGCGCAGCTCCAGGCTGGCCTTGCTGTCGTCGACGAAGCCGGCCAGGGCCGGGGTGGCCAGGGGCAGGGCCAGGGTGGCGAGCAGCGGTGTGGTCCGGTTGAGGCGTTTCATTGTTGTTGTGTCCGTCAATCCGTGGGTTCAGTGGCGGCTGGCAGCGGCGGCGCCGATGCCGGTCATGGAGCGGATGAACTGCGCCAGGTAGCGGCCGCGTTCCTGCCGGGCGCGCTCGGAGGCATCCGTCACCGAGAACGCCCAGGCACTGAAGAAGGCCAGGCCCATGGAGAACAGCGCCGGGTTGGAGTAGGGGAACAGCGGCGATTCGTGGTGCAGCACGTTGACCCACACCGCCGGGCTGAGCACCAGCAGGACGATGGCCGAGAGCAGCCCGGCGACACTGCCGGCGACCGCGCCACGGGTGGTCAGGCCCTTCCAGAACATGGAGAGGAACAGCACCGGGAAGTTGACCGAGGCGGCGATGGCCAGCACCAGGCCGGAGAGGAAGGCGATGTTCTGCGACTCGAAGAGCAGCCCGAGGATCACCGCCAGCACGCCGATGCCGAGGGTGGCGATGCGCGAGACGCGCATTTCCTCGCGCTCGCTGGCCTTGCCCTTGCGCACCACGCAGGCATACAGGTCGTGGGACACGGCGGAGGCACCGGAGAGCGCCAGCCCGGCCACCACCGCGAGGATGGTGGCGAAGGCCACGGCGGAGATGAAGCCGAGGAACAGGCTGCCGCCCACCGCGTGGGACAGGTGCACCGCCACCATGTTGCCGCCGCCGATGATGGCGCCGGCCGCGTCGCGGAACTCGGGGTTGGTGCCGACCATGACGATGGAGCCGAAGCCGACCACGATCAGCAGCAGGTAGAAGTAGCCGATGAAGCCGGTGGCGTAGAACACGCTCTTGCGCGCTTCACGGGCGTCGCTGACGGTGAAGAAGCGCATGAGGATGTGCGGCAGGCCGGCGGTGCCGAACATCATGCCGAGCCCCAGGGAGATGGCGTCGACGGGGTTCGACAGCAGCCCGCCCGGCGCCATGATCGCGGTGCCCTTGGCGTGCACCTCGGTGGCGGCGGCGAACATCGCCTCGGTGCTGAAGCCGAAGTGCCGGAGCACCATGAAGGCCATGAAGCTGGTGCCGGAGAGCAGCAGCACGGCCTTGATGATCTGCACCCAGGTGGTGGCCAGCATGCCGCCGAAGGTGACGTAGCAGACCATCAGCACGCCTACCAGCAGCACCGCCTGCAGGTAGCTGAGGCCGAACAGCAGTTCGATCAGCTTGCCGGCGCCGACCATCTGCGCCACCAGGTACATCAGCGCCACGGTGAGGGTGCCGAAGGCGGCGGTGATGCGGATCGGGCTCTGTTCCAGACGGTAGGAGACCACGTCGGCGAAGGTGAACTTGCCCAGGTTGCGCAGGCGTTCGGCGATCAGGAAGAGGATGATCGGCCAGCCGGCGAGCACGCCCAGGGCGTAGAGCAGGCCGTCGTAGCCGTTCATGAACATCATCGCGGAGATGCCGAGGAAGGACGCCGCGCTGATCA
Source organism: Pseudomonas sp. SLBN-26 (assembly GCF_006715895.1). Classification (NCBI taxonomy): domain Bacteria; kingdom Pseudomonadati; phylum Pseudomonadota; class Gammaproteobacteria; order Pseudomonadales; family Pseudomonadaceae; genus Pseudomonas; species Pseudomonas sp. SLBN-26. The sequence goes on along the minus strand of NZ_VFOB01000001.1, from coordinate 1,553,181 downwards.
TGTCGCCGGCGATCGCCAGCCCGTTCTGGAAGCCGGTGAGGCCACCGCCGGCGGTGTAGAAATCGGCGGTGGAGCGGGTGCGCAGAGCGGCCCAGCGGGTGATGCCGAGGGTGAACACGACGAAGGCCAGGAACATGTAGATGGCCGTCCAGTTCAGCGGGCGGCCGGCATCGGCGGCGAAGGCCAGCGGCGAGGCCAGCAGGCCGGCGCCGAGCAGCAGGGAGGCGAGCGCTTTCATGGGGCGAGCACCTCTTTGACCTTGTCGTTGAGCGGATCGATGACGCTGTTGGTCTTCGAGACGTAGATGCCGGTGAGGGCGAACGACAGCAGGATCACGCCGACGCCCACCAGCATGCCGACGCTGGTGACGCCGCCGCTGAGGGACCGGCCGAGCACGCCGGGGGCGAAGGCCACCAGCAGCACGAAGCCGTAGTAGATGACCAGCATGGCGCCGGTGAGGGACCAGGTCAGGCGCTGCTTGCGCCGGACCAGCTGGATGAAATCCGGGTGCTGCCGGATGCGTTCGAGGTCGTGCGGGGTCATGGGTGCTCTCTCTTGTTGTGGTTGTAGAGGCGGTGCAACGCAGGTGAAGCGGGTGGAGCTGTCTCCTCGTAGGGTGGGCTTCAGCCCACCGATGGCTGCACGGGACGTGGTGGGCTGAAGCCCACCCTACGGAGCTGCCCGAGGGCGCCGGGGACGAAGGCCACCCGTTGGCGCTGGCGGGTGTGTTCGAGGTCGTGTGGGCTCATGGGCGGCTCTCTTGTTGTTGAAACCGTGCGACGCAGGTGGAGCTGTTTCCTCGTAGGGTGGGCTTCAGCCCACCGATGGATGCACGTGACGTGGTGGGCTGAAGCCCACCCTACGGAGCGAGTCGGTTCAGGGCTGGTCGAAGTCGAGGACGACCCTGTCGCTGACCGGGTAGGACTGGCACGAGAGCACGTAGCCGGCGGCCACTTCGTAGTCCTCCAGGGCGAAGTTGCTGTCCATCTCCACCTCGCCTTCGATGACCTTGCACTTGCAGGTGGAGCACACCCCGGCCTTGCAGGAGTAGGGCAGCTCCAGGCCCTGGGCGTTGCCGGCGTCGAGCACGCTGCGGGTGTTGCGCGGCAGGTCGAAGCTCAAGGCGCGGCCGTCGCTGATGACGGTGACCTGGCTGCTGGCGCTGTCGGCGGCGCGGGCGGCTTCGCGGGCCTCGCGGCGGGCGGCGGCGCCCTCGCTGGCGAAGAGTTCGAAATGGATGCGTTCGGCGGCCAGGCCGTGGCCCTGCAACTGGTCGCGGACGGTCTCGGTCATGGCCTGCGGGCCGCAGATGAAGGCGGCATCCAGGGCCTTCACGTCGATCCAGCGGGCGAACAGCTGGCCGCATTTGTCGGCGTCGATGCGGCCGTTGTAGAGGTCCACGTCCTGCTGCTCGCGGCTGAACACGAAGATCAGGTTGAGGCGCTGGAGGAAGCGGTTCTTCAGGTCCTCCAGCTGTTCGCGGAACAGCGCGGAGGCGCTGGAGCGGTTGCCGTAGAGCAGGGTGAAGCGGCTGTGGGGCTCGCGCTCGAGGGTGGTCTTGATGATCGACAGGATCGGTGTGATGCCGCTGCCGGCTGCCACGGCGAGGTACTGGCCGTGGCGGGCCGGGTCGAGGGGCACGAAGAAGCGCCCGTCCGGCGGCATCACGTCCAGGCGCTGGCCGGGTTGCAGGCGCTCGTTGGCGAAGGTGGAGAAGCGCCCGCCGGCCACGCGCTTGATGGCCACGCGCAGTTCGCCGTCGCCGGTGCCGGTGCAGATGGAGTAGGAGCGGCGTACCTCCTCGCCATCCAGCTCGGTGCGCAGCACCAGGTACTGGCCCTGGGTGAAGTGGAAGGCCTCGGCCAGGCTCTCGGGGATGTCGAAGGCGATGGACACGGCGTCGCGGGTTTCCGGGCGCACGTCCTTGATGGTCAGGCTATGGAATTGGCTCATGTTCTCTCCTGCGGCTTGGCCGCGCGGGGGACGAAGGCGAGCGCCGCCGTTCGTGCTCGCCCGCCTAGATGCACTTGAAGTAATCGAACGGCTCCAGGCAGTCCCTGCAGCGGTGCAGGGCCTTGCAGGCGGTGGAGCCGAATTCGCTGAGCTGTTCGGTGTGGGCGCTGCCGCATTGCGGGCAGCGGATCTCCGGCGCCTCCCCGAGCAGGCTGCGTTTGCTGGCGCTGCCCTGGGGTGGGGCAATGCCGTAGGCGCGCAGCCGTTCGCGGCCTTCGGCGCTGATCCAGTCGGTGGTCCAGGCGGGTGTCAGGCGGCGCTCCAGGCGCGGGACGAAGCCCGCCTGCAGCAGCGCCTGCTCGATGTCCCGCTCGATGACCTCGGTGGCCGGGCAGCCGGAGTAGGTGGGCGTGACCACCACGTGCAGCCGGCCGCCGTCGCGCTCCAGCGCCCGCACGATGCCGAGGTCGACCACGCTGACCACTGGGACTTCCGGGTCCATCACCGCATCCAGCACCTGCCAGGCACGGGTGATGTCGCCGGCGCCGAGGGGCGCGCGGTCGCTGGCGATCAGCTCACCAGCTCGCATCGGGGTAGGCCCGCTGGAGGAACTGCATCTCGGCCAGCAGCAGGCCCAGGTGCTCGGTGTGCAGGCCCTTGCGACCGGAGAGGTAGAAGGGGCTGGCCGGTGCCGGCAGCGGCAGGGTGGCGCGGGCGAACACGTCGGCGACCTTGGCCTGCCAGCCGGCTGCGACCTGCTGCGGGTCGGGGGCGAGGCCGGCCTCGAACAGGCGCTGCTCCACCTCGTCGGCATTCACCAGCTCGACGCTGAAGCGCCACAGCGTGCTTACGGCAGCGAGCATGCGCCGGTGGCTTTCCTCGGTGCCATCGCCCAGGCGCTGCACCCATTCGCTGGAGCGGCGCAGGTGGTAGGTGACTTCCTTCAGCGCCTTGGCGGCGATGCCGGCGACCCGTTCGTCAGCGGAGGCGGAGAGGCCGTGCAGCACCTGGAAGTGCCAGGCATCAAAAAGGAACTGCTTGGTCATGGTGACGGCGAAGTCGCCGTTGGGCTGTTCCACCAGCAGCAGATTGCGGTAGGTGCGTTCGTCCCGGCGGTAGGCCAGGTGGTCGGCGTCGCGGCCGTCTCCCAGCAGCTCGGCGGCGTAGTCCAGCCAGTTGCGGGCCTGGCCCACCAGGTCGAGGCCGACGTTCATCAGCGCCAGTTCTTCTTCCAGGGCCGGGGCGCGGCCGCACCATTCGCACAGGCGCTGGCCCTGGATCAGGGCGCTGTCGCCGAGGCGCAGCAGGAGGTCGATGAGATCGTGCTTGGCAGTCATGGCAGGCGCCTCACATGTGGCCGACTTCGGCCGGCAGCTCGTAGAAGCTGGCGTGGCGGTAGACCTTGTCCTGGGACGGGTCGAACAGCGGCTCCTTCTCGTCCGGGGCGGAGGCGGTGATCAGCGCGGAGGGCACCACCCACAGGCTCACGCCCTCGTTGCGGCGGGTGTACAGCTCGCGGGCGTTGTCGATGGCCATGCGGGCGTCGGCGGCGTGCACGCTACCGACATGCTTGTGGTTGAGGCCGTGCTTGCTGCGCACGAAAACTTCGAAAAGGGTCCACTCAGTCATGGGGCTATCTCCTCATGGGGCCGGGTCGTGCCGGCGCCCTTCTTGTTGTCAGGTCAGGCGGCGCTGCGTTCACGCTGCTTGCGGGCATGGGCCACGGCGGCTTCGCGCACCCAGGCACCGTCCTCGATGGCCTTGCGGCGGGTGGCGAGGCGTTCGTGGTTGCAGGGGCCGTTGCCCTTGAGCACTTCGTAGAACTCGCTCCAGTCGATTTCGCCGAAGTCGTAGTGGCCGCGTGCTTCGTTCCACTTCAGGTCCGGGTCGGGGGCGGTGCAGCCGAGGAACTCCAGCTGCGGCACGGTCTGGTCGATGAAGCGCTGGCGCAGCTCGTCGTTGCTCTGGCGCTTGATCTTCCAGGCCATGGACTGGGCGCTGTTGGGGGAGTCGGCATCGCTCGGGCCGAACATCATCAGTGCCGGCCACCAGAGGCGGTTGATGGCGTCCTGGACCATGTCCCGCTGGGCCTGGTTACCGTGGCGCATCATGTGCAGGAGGATTTCGTAGCCCTGGCGCTGGTGGAAGGACTCTTCCTTGCAGATGCGCACCATGGCGCGGGAGTAAGGGCCGTAGGAGGTGCGCTGCAGCACCACCTGGTTGACGATCGCGGCGCCGTCCACCAGCCAGCCGATGGCGCCCATGTCGGCCCAGTTCAGCGTGGGGTAGTTGAAGATGCTGGAGTACTTCACCTTGCCGGCGTGCAGCTTGGCGACTTCCTCGTCGCGGCAGGCGCCGAGGGTCTCCATGGCGCTGTAGAGGTACAGGCCGTGGCCGGCCTCGTCCTGGATCTTCGCCATCAGCTGCAGCTTGCGCTTGAGGGTCGGCGCGCGGGTGACCCAGTTGCCTTCCGGCAGCATGCCGACGATCTCGGAGTGGGCGTGCTGGGAAATCTGCCGGATCAGCGTCTGGCGGTAGCCGTCGGGCATCCAGTTCTTCGGTTCGATCTTGATCTCGGCGTCGATCCGCTCCTGGAAGGCGCGTTCCTCGGGCGACATCTCGTCCAGCGCCTTCACGCGCTTGGCGCCGGTTTCTACCAATTGTGCGTACATGCCGTTCTCCAGCCATGCAGGGTTCGTGGGAGGGCCATGGCGCTCTTTTTAAATGATACGAAATCAAATATCAAACATAAAAATATGTATCGCGTATTGGTCGTGTATCGCTTTGCAGATGGCTGGCTCCAATGCCTGAACCTTGCATGCTTCGTATTTCCTGGGCCTTGAGCGTGGCGTGACGCTCTGGAGCGAGGGTTCTGGTCGTTGGGTTGGGGCGGAGGAGGTGTCTTGATCCAGATTCTGTATCGTATTTTGCGATACGGAATGCTGCGCCGGTTTGTCGGCGAAAAAGCGGCATGGGGACGCTGGTGGAGGGCGGAGGGCTGGTCTAGAGTCACTGCCGACCAGCAAAAGGAGGGGGTGCGATGGGATGTCCGCAGGTGTGCAGCGGGGCGACGCTGCAATGCAGTTTCGGGGTGGCGCCGTCGGTGCTGAACGTGCTGCCGGTCAACCGGACGCTCACCAACAACATGCCGGCGGCGAACATCATGGATCACATTCCGCTGGTGAACATCATGCCCTTCGGCATGTGCCAGAGTCTGGCCAACCCCATGGTGGCCGCCGCCACCGCTGCCGCACTGGGCGCGCTGACGCCGATGCCGTGCATCCCCGCCACGGCTTCACCCTGGATACCGGGGGCGCCGACGATGCTGCTGGGCAACATGCCTTCGCTGGATGCCAACTGCGTGCTGATGTGCAACTGGGCGGGGGTGATCAAGGTCGCCATGCCGGGCCAGATGCAGATGCTGATCCCCTAGGTATCGCTCAGGGTCGGATCAGACCTCGCTCGATTCGCTCCAGCGCCTCCACCACCAGCGCAGCCGCGAGATCGGCTTGCCCTCGGCGTCCAGCGGCCGGCCGTCCTCGGCGAAGCCCTGGCCTTCGTCCAGCGGCTTGCCGTTGAGGTAGCGGCTGCGCTGGGCCAGTTGGCCGTTGCCGTGGAAGCGCTGGTAGAGGCCGTCGCGCACGCCGTCGCGGTACTGCTCCAGTTCGGCCAGGCTGCCGTCCGGGTAGTAGCTGCTGGCTTCGCCGTGCATCAGCCCCTGGCGGTAGCCGACCTTGCGTTGCAGCCCGCCTTCGGCGGCGAAGTACTGGGCCACGCCCTGCAGGCGGCCGTCCACGTAGGGCAGCAGCGCCGACACCTGGCCGTTGGGGTGGTAGAGGGTGCTGGTGCCGTGCAGTACGCCGTTGGCATAGAGGAGCTGGGCCTGGGGGCGGCTGGCTTCCTGGATGCGCACCGGGCCGTCGAGGGCGCCATCTTCCAGGCGCCCCTGCAGGCGGCTGTCGCCACGGGTGAGGTCGAGGGTTCCGTTGGCCATGGACGCCTCAGAGGGTGTTTACAAGATAGGCGAACGAAGGCAAGACAAGGCGAAAATGATCGAGAAAGCGGAGTTTACGTGCTGTAAATGAGCATTTCGAGATCGTTTTTAACGCAGTATTGCTAAGTGCAGCCATTTTGTAGACACCCTCTCAGTTGACCTTTACCAGTCCGCCCTTGATGGTCAGCATGCCGCCGCCGTCCACGGTCTGTTCGGCGGCGGCCTTGTTGGTGAGGCTGACGCCGGCGTCGTTGGTCAGGGTGGTACCGGCCTTGTTGTCCAGGGAGGTGCCGGCCTGGTTGGTGAGCGAGGTGCCGGCCTTGTCGGTGAGCGCCATGCCGGCCTGGGTGGTGAGGTTCTTGTCGCTCTTGGCGGTGAAGTCGCCGCTGCTCTGCAGGGTGAGGGTGCCGGTCACCTTGATGGTGAGGTTGCCGTCCACGGTCAGTTCGTAGTTGCCGCTCACCTTGTGGCTGTAGTTACCGCCGGTGCTGTGGGTCTGGTCGGCGCCGACGCTGACGGTGCGGCTGTCCTTCACGTCGAGGGTGTCGCTGCCGGTCTGGATGGTCACCGTGCGCTTGCCCTTCTCCAGGGTGATTGTCTCGTCGCCTTCCTTCACCGTGCGGGTGCGGGCGTTCTGCACCGTGAGGGTCTCGTCGTGGCCAATGATGGCGGTGCTGTCATTGAGCACGTTGACCTTCATGTCCTTCTGCGCCTGGAGGAAGACCTCCTCGGCGTCCTTCTTGTCTTCGAAGCGCAGCTCGTTGAAACCGCCGCCGCCCTTGGAGGAGTTGGTCTTGATGCCGGACTGGGTCTGGTTGTCCGGCAGGGCGTAGGGCAGGGTGTTGTCGCCGTTGTAGACGCAGCCGGTGACCAGCGGGCGGTCCGGGTCGCCGTCGATGAAGGTGACGATCACTTCCTGGCCGATGCGCGGGATGAACTGCATGCCGAAGCCCTTGCCGCTCCAGGGCAGCACCACGCGCACCCAGCAAGACGAGGTTTCGTCGTTCTTGCCGTCGCGATCCCAGGGGAACTGGATCTTGATGCGGCCGTACTGGTCGGTCCAGATTTCCTCGCCGGCCTTGCCCACCACCTGCGCGGTCTGGGTGTGCATGCGTGGCTTGAGCGTGAGCCGGGGCGGGCGGTAGGTGGTGGCCTTGGGGATGGCCTCGAAACGGTTGCGGTAGTGCTCGTGGCTGGCGTCGTGGGTGACGGCGGTCACCACCCAGTCGATATTGAGGCTGGCGTCGTCATGCCCGGTGAGGGTGAACCAGTGGCCGGGCACCAGCCAGCGGCAGTCGCTTTCGCCGATCAGGCGCTTCTCCTGGCTGCGCAGCCCGTCCACGCGCTGCTTGGTCAAGGCATCGCCCCGCGCCTTGGCGATGTAGCCGCCCGGGTGCTCGTACATCGACAGCGGCCCGGCCACCGCCTCGGCCTTGCTGTAGAGCGAGGTGGTGGGGGTGGTGAAGGCATAGTCCGTGGCGCTGTACACCCCGCTCACCGCCTGCACGCTGTACTGCGCCGAACGGATGCCATGCAGCTCGCGCACGCCGATGCCCTGGCCCAGGTAGGGCACCTTCGGCCCGTTGGGGATCGGCACGAAGGCATCGCTGCTGTCGCCCAGCACCAGCGTGTGCTTGCCATCCTCGTGAGTGAAGAACCAGAAGATGCCTTCCTCCTCCAGCAGCCGCGAAACGAAGGCGAAATCCGTCTCCCCGTACTGCACGCAATACTCGCGCGGCTCGTAGCTGCCGGAGAGCGACAGCTTGAAATCGGTGAAGCCATGGGCCTTGAAGATGGTGGTGACGATGTCGCTGGTGGAGAGGTTCTGGAACACCCGGTTGTTGCTGGCCAGGGTCAGCCACCAGAGCCAGGGGCGCAGCACCACCTGGTAGCGGTCGGCGGTGGCATCGGCGGGTAGCTGGCGGATCTCCGCGACCAGGGCATCGAGGGAGCGCTGGTTGGCGTCGTTGTGCAGGGTGAGGGTTACGTGGGTGGCGATGGCATCGGGGAGGGTGAGGGCAGTGGCGCTGTTGCCGAGCAGGACGAGTTCGTCGAGCTGCCCCAAGGCTTCACGTCCGGAGGCCGTTTCGGGGTAGAGATCGGTAAGGCTGCCAGCGGTGAGCGAGAGGCTGGTGTTGGAGTCCGTGGCTCGGGTCATCGCGTGTCCTGTCGTCCTTGCGGTCAGTAGAGATGAGGGTTGCCGTTTCTCGCGCCATTGCAGGGTGGGCAGAGCGGCCGGACGTTGGTGATGTCGTTGCGCATGAGTTCGATCAAGTCGTAGGCGACGGTCTGGGCATTCAGGCCCGTAGCCTGGGGAAAGGTCACGAGTACAGTCCGGTTCAGCGGCGTGTAGACATAGTTCGCCGTGATGACGCTGGGTCCCTGGTGGGGAATGATCTGGATCGTCCCTTGGTCACAGACCTTCCAGATCGAGGTCATCGAATCCCTTCCCAATGCACCTGTGGTGGGCACGAAGGCGCCCTGGTACTGGTTGCCGACGAGCGTCTGAGTAAAGGAGCCAAGGCGATGGGCGAAGTTGGACAGCAGGGTTGCCTGGGGGATGCGGTGATCCATCTGGGCGCAGTCCAGAGGCAGCACCCGACCACCGCATTGGCCCTCGCACTTGAAGGCGTCGAAGTTGAAGTTCGACTCGAACGTTCGCTGGCCGGCGAAGGTCGAGATAGCGACACCGTGGGTGCCCATCAGGTTGCAGATGGCCGACCAGTTATTGCGCATCATCGTCTGGGTGTTGTCCCAGCTCAGCCCCCCGTTGGGGCCGACAAAGACGATCATCGGGATCATTGGGCAGGCTCCTCTTTCAGCGGATCTTGTCAGGTTCCGGTCGTCAATGTTTGGAGCAGGCCAATCGCAACATCAAAGCGCTTTCGTGTAGGTGTATAAAACAGGATAGTGATCGCTGCGCATGGTCATGCCTTTGCTTACTCGCGTAGGTTTTTTCGATCCCCCTGGATCATGAAAGGAGGCATCGCAAGTTGCGGACCAGTAATCCAGGTTGTCCACGTATGCAAAGTCCAGTAGGCGAAATGTCTTGGTGTAGCCAGTCACCGTGCCTGTCAATGTTAATACTTTAGGTGTTGGCTTTTTTACGCCTAATTTCTTTTGTGCATTGATTCGCTGTTCTTCGCGCCTGATCAGGTTCTTGCTTTTTTTATCTGGGACGAAGATTTCCTTGAAGCTTGCATGGGTATAGCCACTTCCTGTAGGTGTCAATTTCCTCAGGGATGGGCCTGGGCTCTGAAAAATCCTAGCATATGGGTTGTTTGGTTCGCGGTAGGAAATATTCGTTCTAATTTCTTTGCTTTCATATCTTCCATCGGTATTCAGGTCGCCCCCAAAATAACAAAGCTTCTTCAGTCCGAGGGAGGTGAGATTCAGCTGAATATGTTGAACAGTGTCGATGATGTTGGTCATCGCTCGATAAGACGAGTTGGCATGGTAGAAGGCGAAGCCGGACTTGGATGCATCGTGTTTTATGATGACGGCTCCCCGCTGTTCGGTGGAGGATAGAATGTAGTTGTCAATACATGAGAACTCATCGGCCAGGCTGTCCTTGATGAAGACCATCGTCCCTAAGGTCGTGTCCTTTTTTACCCCATCCTCTTGCGAAGCGGCGGCTATCAGGCTGTATTCGCCTGCGAGGTCACGTACCAGCGACTGATTGATGTTGCCGGTTTTACCTGTTTCCATTAATGCAATTATGTCGATGTCGTCCTCTGCTAAGTAATGTCGAAGAAATTCGAGTTTGTCTTGATAGGCTTGTGAGTAGGCGCGTTCCTGATGGTCGAAGTGCTGAGCGTTCCACGTCATTATTTTGAGCGGCATAAGGTCTCCAGTAGCTCGTCGTGAATCTTTGCTTAAAGCAAATTAGATATATCAATTGCTTGCTTTAATTGCTCCGAGATTGCTGATTTTGCCGTTTTTCAGAAATACCATCGCATTCATGCTGCCTAGATTTACCAAGTGTTTTTCGGGAAGTTTCTGCGTTTTCCGAAGTGCTGCTGAGTGGGTGGGTGTGAATTGATTGTCCATATGTTTTGCGCTCCAGGTCAAAATGGTAAACGTCATTCTGAAGTCCTAGTCAAAATGAGCCTCTGCGCAATCGGGTTGCCGTTTTAGGTATGGTAATCAGCGGCTCGTCTTGGCTAGTTGTGGGTCTTGCCCATGCAGTGATACCGCCAATTATTTGTGCCGAGCGAGCGCAGCAGGATGAACAAGGCAGCATGAAATCTGCGTAAACTCCGACGTTGAGATTGGCAGTGCTGTATCGATTGACTCTGTTGTCCCACCACATTGCTAATTGACCTGCCAGACTGCCGGTAATCTTTCGTGTCTTGATTAGGTTGAAAGATTTTGGTTCTGCGCAATAACGGCTGGAGTCAGCACATCGCCATGCCGCAGCCACATGTTTCTGGATGGCATTCTGCGAGGAAATTGGGATATTCGGATCATCCCGGTACAAGTATTGGTTTGGGTTACCGCCCGGAATGCAAAGGGCCTCAAGGTTTGTCGCAAGATGGCCACGATCCGGATAGGGGTGTCTATCAGCTAAAGACCGGAAGGTCTGGATCCTTTGCTTGGCGATTGACCTTTGGGCTGGACTGAACAGGTCACACCGTAGTGCTACGGCGCATGCCAGTATTCGGCGAATGGGTACAGCGGCTGTGTTGAAATTCCCTCCAATGACAGCGCCACCGGGATTTATTCCGAAAAAAGCTTCCGGGAGTTCCCTGATGTCACGAATGGCCGCGTCAACGTCGTTCAGGTCGGGGGTATCTTTGGAGGGAAGAAATGACTCCCTGATATAGGTCTTCGTATCAGCATGGGCGGGTGAATAGAAAATCGCCGCAGTGTCGAGAGTCACGCAGGAAATACGGCAGTAGCTGCTACCTATCGCCTCTTGCAATTCCGTGTTTAGGCGCTCCATTGCCGCATCAGGTAGGTCGCCCCCTCCCGAAGCATTGATTACGAAGGTAATGCCATAGTCCGAACGCAGTTCCACGATGCATATCGCGCCTAGATTCTTAGGCGTTCCCAATTCGGAAAATATCCGGCTCAAAAGTTCTGCGGCTAAAACGGTATTTTCAGTAGGCAATGGAAATGAGCCGAATTGCGCTTGATCCGCCCTGAAGCCTCTGAGGCTACCTGCTATTGAGTAGAAGTTTTCATAGTCCGGGTGCATAGTTTTTCCTATGAAGTTGGAGTCGATCAGTTCTTCATTCCAACACCCACTCCGCCAACTTCCCCGTCACCTGCGCCATCAGCACGTTCTCGATATCCCGCGCACCCGCTGCGCTGCATTTGGCGAGCACCGCTTTCACGATGGCTGGGTCGAAGTCGAACTGTTTGCCGGTGGCGGCCTTGTAGCGTTCCCGCAGTTTTTCCAGCTTGGCCAGGACGATGCCTTCCAGCGTGGTTTCGTCCAGCGGGCGGTAGGGCACCACGGTCATGCGGGCCAGGAAGGCGGGGCGGAAGGCCTGGAGCAGCACCTTGCGCAGGCGTTCGTTGAAGGCGTCGCTGCCGAGCTGGTCGGTGGGGGTGTCCAGCACCAGTTCGGCGCCGACGTTGCTGGTGGCGAGCATCACGGTGTTCTTGAAGTCCACCACCAGGCCGGTGCCGTCTTCCATCACGCCTTTGTCGAAGACGTTGTAGAAGGCTTCCAGCACGTCGGGGTGGGCCTTTTCGATTTCGTCCAGCAGCACCACGGAGTAGGGCCGGCGGCGCACCGCTTCGGTGAGCACGCCGCCGGTGCCGTAGCCGACGTAGCCGGGCGGGGCGCCCTTGAGCTGGCTGACGGTGTGGGCCTCCTGGTACTCGGAGAGGTTGATGCTGATGAGGTTGCGCTCGCCACCGTAGAGGGCATCGGCCAGGGCGTAGGCGGTTTCGGTCTTGCCGACGCCGGTGGGGCCCACCAGCAGGAACACGCCCACCGGCTTGGCCGGGTCGGTGAGGCCGGCGCGGTAGGCCTGGATGCGCTGGGCAATGGTGCCCAGGGCGCTGTCCTGGCCCATGACCCGCTGGCCCAGGCGCTGGCCGAGGGTGCGCACGGCGTAGGCTTCGTCGGCGAGCATCTTGCCGATGGGGATGCCGGTCCAGCCGGCGATCACGGCGGCCACGGTGCGCGAGTCCACCTGCTCGGGCACCAGGGGGTCGTCCTGGCGGATGGCGTCGAGGCCGGCCTCCAGCCGGGTGAGTTCGGCAGCGAGGTGGTCGATGCGCTCGTCGAGGGCTTCGTCGGGGTGGCTGGCGTCGGCGCTCTCGCTCAGGGCCAGCAGTTCGCGGCGGGCCTCCAGCAGTTCGCGCACCGCTTCGCGCTCTTCGCCCCAGCGGGTTTCCAGTTCGCGGATGGCGGCCTGGTTGCCGGTGGATTCCTGCTCCAGGGCGGTGATGCGTTCGCGGTGGTCGAGGCCGGTGGCCTGTTCCCGGCGTAGGCGCTGCAGTTCCTCGCCCAGGGCCTGCTGGCGGTGGCGCAGGCTTTCCAGCGGTGGCGGCACGTCGTGCTGGCCGAGGGAGACCCGGGCGCAGGCGGTGTCGAGCACGCTGATGGCCTTGTCCGGCAACTGGCGGCCGGAGATGTAGCGGTGGGAGAGCTTGACCGCGTCGTGGATGGCGCTATCGAGCACCTGCACGCCGTGGTGTTGCTCCAGCTTGGCGGCGACGCCGCGCAGCATCTCCACGGCGGTGGCCTCGTCGGGCTCTTCCACCTGCACCAGCTGGAAGCGGCGGGCCAGGGCCGGGTCCTTCTCGAAGTACTTCTTGTATTCCAGCCAGGTGGTGGCGGCCAGGGTGCGCAGCTCGCCCCGGGCCAGGGCCGGCTTGAGCAGGTTGGCGGCGTCGCTGCCACCCTCGCTGCCGCCGGCGCCGATGAGGGTGTGGGCCTCGTCGATGAACAGGATGATCGGCTGCTCGCTGTTGCGCACGGCGTCGATCACGCCCTTGAGGCGCTGCTCGAACTCGCCCTTGACCCCGGCGCCGGCCTGCAGCAGGCCGAGGTCGAGCACCCGCAGGATGACGTTCTGCAGGGGCGGCGGCACGTCACCGGCGGCGATGCGCAGGGCCAGGCCCTCGACCACGGCGGTTTTGCCGACGCCGGGGGCGCCCACCAGGATCGGGTTGTTCTGCCGCCGGCGCAGGAGGATGTCGATGCTCTGGCGGATCTCCCCGTCGCGCCCGACGATGGGGTCGATGCGCCCGGCGCGGGCGTCGGCGGTGAGGTCCTGGGTGTACTGGTCGAGCACGCTGTCCTGGGGCGCTTCCTGGGCGGGGCGGGCCTTGCCGGCCGGGCCGGGGCTGCCGGTGTGCTCGCGGGAGGTCTGGGTCCATTCCAGCAGGTTGGCGCGGAGGGCTTCGCGGGGGATGCGCAGCAGCGAGGAGGCGCTGTTGAGCAGCAGGCTGCGGCGTTCGTCACGGTCCAGCAGGGCCACGAGCAGCAGGCCGGAGCGGATGCTCGCCTGGCCCTGCACGCTGGCCTGCACCACGGCATCCTCCAGCAGGCCGATGGTCTGGGCGGAGAGGGCGGGGGTGCGGGTGCTGCCGGCCTTGAACAGCTCCAGGGCGCGGTTGATCTCGGTGGCGACGGCGTCGCGCTCCAGGCCGAAGCGCGGCAGCAGCCAGGCGAGGTCGCCGCCTTCTATATCCAGCAGCTCCAGCAGCAGGTGCTCGATCTCCACGTAGTGGTGGGTGCGCTGCAGGCAACGCTGGGCAGCCCGCTCCAGGGCGCGGCGGCTGTCGGCGTTGAGGCGGCCGATGAGCGCGGCGAGTTCCATCAGGGCGTCTCCTTGGACGGCAGGCCGGCATCGCTGTGCCGCAGGTGGGTGTCGATGCGTTGCAAGGTGCTGGCGGCGGCCAGGTGCAGCCCGCCGCTCCAGCGCAGGCGTGGCGGTTGCTGGCGGTCCAGGCGCAACGGCGCGCCGGGGCGCACCAGCAGGCGCAGGTGACAGTCCAGGTCGGGGCCGAGGTAGAGCCCGGCGAGGTCGGCAAGACGCCGGTGCTGCTCGCCGCCGGGCAGGTAGGCATTGGCCTGCTCGGTGCCCAGCGGGCCGAGGGTGAGGCGGATGCCGGCGTGCTCGTCCCACACCCGGGTGCCGGCGATGGCGTCGCGGCCCAGGCCGAGGTTGCGACCGCCGCGTTGCAGGCGGCTGCGGCTGGCCGGGGGGATCTCCCGCCAGGCGCCCTGGTAGGCCTCGTAGTCCACCGCCACGCCGAACTGGTGGCGCACCAGCACGGCGAAGCCGGCCAGGGAGCGGCGCGGGCCGTTGAACAGCGCGGCGCGGGCGGTGATGGTGGCGTCCGGCAGGTCCATGCGCTGCTGCAGGCTGCGCGGCAGCAGGCCGGCCAGTGCCAGCAGCGGCGGATGCACGGGGGCTTGCTCGGGCGGCTGGAAGCCGAGGGCCAGGCGATGCCGACCCAGCACACGGTAGAGCTGGGCGAGCAGGCGGTTCTGGAACAGGTCGAGGAATTCGGCCGGGGCGTGGTCCTTGTGGCGGGCACGCTGTTGCAGCCATTCCTGGTAGGCGTAGGGCAGCGGGCCGTCGGGGCCGCCGAGGCCGAATACGGCGGTGCTCAGCACAGGGGGCTGCCCCGGCTTTTCCTCCAGGCGTTCCACCTGGCTGGCGGCGAAGGTCGGCGTGAGCGGCCCGCGCAGGCGCAGGGCCTCGTCATCCGGGCTGCTGCCCTGGCCCAGTGGCGTGGCATCGGGGCGCTCGCGCTCCAGCAGCAACAGGGCCTGGAGGAATTCGAAGGCCTGGGGCCTGTCGCGCAGGCGCTGGCTCAGAGGCTGAGGGGCTTGCCGGCCTGGGGCTGCCATGTCCGCACCTCCTTGTCGTGTTCCACCAGCACCGTGCGCACGAAGCGGTTGGGCGTGGCGTAGAGGGAGAAGAACTGCGCCAGCACGGCGGAAAACAGCACGGCGCTGCTGCCGGCGAAGTGCTGCGGGTCGAGGCGGATGCGCACCTCCAGGCCGTTGCGCCAGCCGCGCCAGGCGTCGTCGCCGACTCGCGCTACCACCCGCTCAGAGATCAACTCAACCAGACCGTCCACCTGGCGCCGGGGCCCGGCTTCGTCCCGCAGGTTGTGCAGGTGCAGCAGTTCGCGCAGGGCGTCCAGGGCCTCGGGGCCTTCCACCAGGGACAGGTGGTTGAGGCTGAGCTGGGACACCAGGCGCCAGCGCGAGGGGCCGGCGAGGCGCGGCAGGCTCTGCGGCGTGGGCGGTGCCAGCAGGCTGGCCAGGGCCACCGGGCCGGGTCGCTCGAAGCCCAGCCGGGTGCCGGCGGGCAGGTTCTCGGCCAGGTGCCGGTTGGTGCACAGCAGCTCGGCGGTGAGGCTGTATTCGGGGGCGTCGTGCAGCGGGTCGAAGGCGGTGTCCACCAGGCTCAGCAGCAGGTCGCTGCCGGGGCGTGCCGGGTTCAGGCCCTGGACGCGCCGGGCATGCCAGTAGAGGCCGGCGCCGGCATGGCTGTGGCCGTAGTAGGCCGGCACGCGGCGCACGCCCTGGGGCGTGGCGGCGCGGACGCTGCGGACGCTGTGGATCTCCACGCTGCTCTCTCGGTGGGCGTCGGCCACCAGGCGGTATTCGCTGCGGGTACCGTCCGGGCGCAGGGGCTCGGAGGTGCGCGGGAACAGGTTGATGGCCGGGGCGCAGCCCAGGCGCAGTTCACTGGCCTGCAGGTGCGGCCGGCCCGTCGGGGCGCGGTCGAAGGCGATCAGCACCTGGCAGTCGCGCCCGCCGCCGGCTGGTGGCAGCAGTGGCAGGTCGAAGAAGGCGAACTTGTCGGGGAAGGCGAAGTACTCCGCCAGCAGGCGCAGGCCGGGGTGCTGGCCGTCTTCGTCGGGCAGCAGCGCCTGGTCGTCGGCGAAGCCCACCGGGGCGATCTCGCCGGGCACCGGCTGCAGCGGGCTGTCCGGGGCGCCGCTCCACACCCCGAGGCTGTGGGCGCCGAGCAGGTCGTAGAGGGTGGCGTTGGTCATCGGCGAGGCGGCCAGGTGCACCCGCAGGTGGCGCACCGGCAGTTGCGACCAGTCGAATTCGCCCAGGCATTCCAGGGTCAGGCGCAGGGCCGAGCGTGCGCGCGGGTGGCCGGAGAAGGCCACGGCGGCATCGCCGTCCAGCAGGATCGCCTCGCGGATGCGCAGCGGCCAGAGCACGGCCTCGGCGCTGGTGCGCAGGTGCACGCTGGCACCGTCGCGGGTGGTGACGAACAGCGGCGTGTCGCGGGGCAGGCGGTAGCCTTCGGCGAGGCTGCCCTGGGTCGGGTCGGGCTCGAACTGCACGATGGCGCAGGAGGGCAGGGGCCTCAGCACCAGGGGGTAGAGCTGCTCCAGCAGGGCGTCGCTGAATTCGGCGTAGTCGTCGTCGAGGCGCCGGTGCAGCCGCGCGCTGAGCAGGGCGAAGCCTTCCAGCAGCCGTTCGACGTGGGGGTCCGGGCATTCGCCGGGGGCCAGTTCCAGGCGCCGCGCCACCTTCGGGTAGCGCTGGGCGAAGCTGTTGCCGGCGTGGCGCAGCCAGGTGAGTTCGCGCTGGTAGTAGTCCAGCAGGTCGGCATCAATCGAGTCGCTCATGGCGCACCTCCAGGCCGTCGTCGCCGGGGGCGAGGAGGAACAGCGCCGGCCAGCTGCGGCGACCGCTGCGCAGGTGCCCGGCCAGGCGGATGCCGAGGCGCTGGGGCTGGTCGGGCAGGGCTTCGACGTCGATCTCGCTCAGCTGCAGGCGGGGTTCGAAGTGCTGCACGGCGGCGCGCAGATCCCGCAGCAGCAGGCGCCGGTCATCCACCCGCAGGGCTTGCAGGGCGCTCCAGTCGGCGATGCCGTAGTCCAGCACGGTCAGTGGCCGGCCGGGCGCGCGGGGTGGGCGACGGGTGTTGAGCAGGCGCGCCAGCTCCAGACGGACAGACTCGGCCAGGGCGTCGCGGTCGAAGTCCGGCGCCTCGTCCGCCTGGGCGGAGAGGCGCTCGAACAGGGGGGGCAGCAGTCCGCTGTACGGCATGGAGCGGCGGCGTCCTTACTTGACGAGCTTGTTGGCGGCCAGGTCCCAGGTGGAGGCGGCGGTGCCTTCCTTGGTGCCGTCGTCCTTCTGCGCGGTGAGCTCCCATTTGATCTTGGTGAAGTTCAGCGAGAGGGTTTCCACCGGCTTGCCGCCGGCACCGCCGCTGACGCTGACGTTGGAGAGCACCACGTTGTCGAGGGTGTAGATGATGAACGGCAACAGCTTGCCGTCGCCTTCGGCGGCGTTGCGGCCGATGGTGATCTTGGCCGTGGCGATGGGCTTGCCGGCGCAGCAGTATTCGTTGAGCGAGGGGGTGGCGGTGTCGACGAACTTGGTGACGGTGAACTCGCCGATGTGCGGCTTGCCGGAGGTGCGCTCCGAGTTGCTGACGTCGTTGGTGACCTGCATCGCCACGTTGTGGCTGTAGGACATCAACTCGATCTTGTCGGTGTAGCCCTCGAGCAGGCTGTCGCCTTTGATGTCGTCGCCGAGGTCGAGAATGATGGCATCCATCGCGGATAACTCCTGGGTCTGGAAACGGGGTGGATCGTGAGAGAGGCGAGCCCCCGCCGGAGCGGCCGGCGGGGGCGTCGGGTCAGGCCGCTACCGGCGGTGGCAGGCTGGCCACCAGGCGGATCGAGGCGGTCAGCTCCTCCAGTTGGAAGTGCGGGCGCAGGAACACGGTGGCGCGGTAGACGCCCGGCTTGCCGGCGACTTCCGAGACGTCCACGCGGGCTTCGCGCAGCGGGTACTGGGCCTTGATCTCCTGGGGTGCGTTGTCGTTGATCAGCACGTAGTCCGCGATCCAGTTGTTGAGGTAGGTCTGCACGTTGTCGCGGGTCATGAAGCTGCCCACCTTGTCGCGCATGATCACCTTCAGGTAGTGGGCGAAGCGCGAGGCGGCCAGCACGTACGGCAACATGGCCGAGATGCGTGCGTTGGCGTTGGCCTCGTTGGTGTTGTAGACCTTGGCCTTGTTGGTGGTCTGGCCGCCGAAGAACACCGCCATGTCGGTGTTCTTCTTGTGGCAGAGGGAGATGAAGCCGAGGTCGTTCAGCTCCTTCTCGCGGCGGTCGGTGATCGCCACTTCGGTCGGGCACTTCAGCGTCAGGTCGCCGGACAGGGTGCGGAAGGTGTGGGCCGGCAGGCCTTCCACCGCGCCACCGCCCTCGGCCCCGCGGATCGCTGCGCACCAGCCGTACTTGGCGAAGGCGCTGGTGATGCGGGCGGCCAGCAGCCAGGCGGCGTTGCCCCAGAGGTACTTGGAGTGGTCGGTGCCGTTGACGTCCTCGACGTAGTCCATGCCTTCCACCGGCTTGGTGTCCGGGCCGTAGGGCAGGCGCAGGAGGAAGTTCGGCAGCACCAGGGAGACGTAGCGCGAATCCTCGCTCTCGCGGAAGCTGCGCCACTTGATCAGCTCCAGGCTCTCGAAGATCTTGCCGAGCTCACGGGGCACGGCCAGCTCGGTGAAGCTGTTCATGTCGAACAGCTTGGGGTTGGCAGCGGCGATGAAGGGCGCGTGGGCGGCGGCGGCGACGTTGGAGAGCTTCTCCAGCAGGGCCACGTCCTGGGGGTGGCGGCCGAAGGCGTAGTCGCCCACCAGCAGGCTGAACGGGTGCCCGCCGAAGGTGCCGTATTCCTCTTCGTAGATCTTCTTGAACAGCGCGCTCTGGTCGAACTCGACGGCCTTCTCCAGGTCGTTCTGCAGCTCCTTCTGGGTGACGTTGAGCAGGCGCAGCTTCAGGCGGCTGCTGGTCTCGGTCTGGTCCACCAGCATGTGCAGGCCGCGCCAGGAGGCTTCCAGCTTCTGCAGCTCGGGGTGGTGCAGGACTTCGTTGAGCTGGTCGCTGATCAGCTTGTCGATCTGGCTGATGCGGTCGTTGATCATGGCCACGGTGTCCTTGTCGATGGCCATGCCTTCGTCGAGGACCTGGGTGGCGAACTCCGCGAGCAGGTCGCGGGCGTAGCCCTGCTGGCTCTCGTCGTGGGCCATGCGGCCCTCGGCGATGATGCGGTCGAGCAGGGTCAGGGTCTGGGTCGTGCTCTCGCTGGATGCACCGGCTTCGGTTGCCATTGCGTTGTCTCCGGGAATTCGGGGGTCGGTCAGGCCGGTTCGGCCGGTGCTTCGCCATCGGCTGCGGCGGCGCCTTCAGCGGCCGGCGCTTCGCCTTCGGGGCGTGCGGACTTGATCTCCTGCAGGCCTTCGGTGTTGCTCACCACCTCCTGCAGCAGCTTGTCGAGGTCGTCGTTGCCGTCGAGCTTGGTGAGCAGGTCGCGCAGGCGCTGGCGGGCCTCGTAGAGACGGCGCAGCGGGGTGATCTGCTTGACGATGTTGACCGGGTCGAAGTCGTCGAAGTGACGGAAGCGCAGCTCGACGTTGAGCTTGCTGCCGTCGCCGCTGATGGTGTTCTCCACCTGCAGGGTGCTGCGCGGTTCGATGGAGGCGAGCACCTCGTTGAAGTTGTCGCGGTCGAGTTCGGTGAAGCGACGTTCGATCAGCTTGGGCAGGGGTTTGTCGGGCTTGCCGGAGAGGTCGGCGAGGATGCCGACCACGAGGGGCAGCTCCTTCTTCTCGATGGCGTTGCCGATCTCGACGTCGTAGGTGATCTGGACGCGGGGCGGGCGGATCCGGTCCAGCTTGTGCTGCGTGCTTTCTGCCATGGTGAGGGGGCTCCGATGCAATGCTTCGAGCGCAATGCCTCGGCGACGCCTGCCATTGCACTCCCTTGCGAGGCCGCCGGAACGACGCGGCCTGGAGCCGGTGCCTGTCCTTGGCGGTCCTACAGATTCGTCTGTCAGACGAACTATCCAGACACGCTAGAACAGGTTTATAAATTTGCAAACGCAAACCAAGAACGGACCTCCATGAAGCACGGACGTTTCAAATTCCGCCTCCGAATCCTCCTGCTCGCCCTTGCCGTACTGCCCCTGGCTGGCTGCGCCTGGCTGTTCGCGCCGCGCGTCCAGCTCGACGAAATCACCCTGGATGTCGCTCCCCGCGCCAACGACGACACCCCCCTGGCGGTGGACTTCGTGGCGGTGGACGACCCGGACCTGTTCAAGCTGCTCTCCAGCGTCAACGCGCGGCAGTGGTTCAGCGAGCGCGAGCAGTACCGCCGCGACTACCGCACCCAGTTTTCCGTGTGGAGCCTGGAGCTGGTTCCGGGGCAGTTGATGCAGGTCCAGGACTTTCCGTTTTCCGGCCGCCGCTCGGCTGGACTTTTGGTCTTCGCCGGCTATAACACTCCCGGTGCTCACCGCCTGCGGCTGGATGAGCAGAGCCGTGTGTGGCTCAGGTTCGACAGCCGAGAGATGCGCCTGATGGGTGACGACGGGCGGTGAACCCGAGCCCCTGAAACAGCGGGAAACCGCACTGCGGGATGGTCAAGGATGTCGAAGGGGAGTGGTATGAACGTGTTGCCTGACGCAGTCTGCTGGCACGAGGGCATGCAGTTGCTGCCCCAGCATTTCCAGCTGCAGGGATTGCGCGCCGAAGTCCTCGCCGCCCGTTTCGGTCACGCCGCCAACCCCTGGTTCTGGGGGCTCAGCCAACTCGAACTCGACCCCGCCGCGCTCAGTGCCGGCCTCATCCGCGTGCTGGCCCTGGAGGCCATCCTCCCCGACGGCCTGCCGGTGAGCCTGCAGCCCGGCGACGGCGCCACCCTGGAGCTGGACGTCGGCCCCGCCATCGCCGAATCGCCCACCGCCAGCACCACCGTCTACCTCGCCATCAACCCCCTCGGCCGCAGCGGCCAGGTGCTGCCGCTGCGCGGTCGCCTGCAGTCCCTGGTCGGTGAGGCGGTGCCGGACCTGGCCAGTGGCGAGCACCCGGAGCCGATACTGGTCTGGCGGCCCGCCGCGCGCCTGGCCACCGACAGCGGCCGGGCCGACTCGGTGTGCCTGCCGCTGTTGCGCATCACCAAGGAGGGCGGCGGCTTCGTGCGCCAGCCCTATGCCGCGCCGACGCCGCGCATCCTCCCTGAATCCGACCTCGGCCGCGCGGTGGCCGAACTCTGCGCCCGGGCGCGGGAGAAGTGCCTGTTCCTCGGCGGGCGCCTGCGCCAGGCCGAGCAGGCCGGGCAGGACGACGACCGTGCCGAGATCGGCCGCCAGCTCACCGCGTTGTGGGCACGTCTGCCGGAAGTGGAAGCCGCGCTGAACAGCCGCGTCGCCACCCCGGATCGCCTCCACGGCTTGCTGGTGGGCATGGCCGGCGCCTGGTGCGCGCTGGACCCGGTGGCCGGCGTACCCGCATTCGCCCCCCTGGACTACCTGGACCTCAAGCGTGGCTACGACGAGGTGCTCGACTGGCTGGATGCGGTCCTGGCGCGCATTCGCGTCGGCTACCGCTGCCTGCTGTTCCAGGGCCTGGAGCAGGGCTTCGCCATCCAGCTGCCCGACGCCCGTTCCCCCCGCCAGCGCCTGGTGATCGGCCTGCGCATGCCCGCCGGTGCCGGCGAACAGGGTGCGCTGGACTGGCTCGGCCAGGCCATCATCGCCTCGCAATCGAAGGTCGCCACCCTGGCTCGCCAGCGCATGAGCGGCTTGCCCCACCAGAGCATGAGCCGCGCCGAGCAACTGGCCTACGGCGTGGGCGAGGACACCCGGCTGTTCGTGGTCCAGGCCGCCGGGGAGTGGTTCGACCCGGAGCAGCGCTTCTGCCTGATCGTCCCCGGCCAGGCGGCCCAGGTCGGTCCCTGGCAGGTGGTGCTGTTCGTCAACCAGGACACCGAGACCGCCTGATCAGCCAAGGACGCGCACATGCCCGAAAGGAGTCTGGCCCTTTACCCGCCCGAGTTCGGCGAGGCCCCCCTGAGCCTCGCCTTCCGCGAAGCCTGGCTGGAATGGCGAGGGGCCTGGGACCTGCTGGAAGACCTCGACGACCCCGAGCCGCAACTGGTGGAGAAGGTGGCCGAAGCCGCCACGCGCATCGTCCGCCGGCTGTGGCGCAGCGGCTTTGCCCGGGTCGGGGATTCCGCCGCGGACCAGGTCAAGGCCTCGGTCTATGCCTTCGTCGCGCTGCTGGATGAAAGCCTCCTGTTCACCCCCTGGCGTGGCCAGTCCACCTGGCAGGAGCGCCCGCTGGAGATGCGCCTCTACGGCTCGCGCAATGCCGGCGAGCGCCTGCCGGCGGCCATCCGCACCCTGTTGCAGACCCGCTCGCCGTCCACCCGCGACCTGGCCAATGTCTACCTGCAATGCCTGGTGTTGGGCTTCCAGGGGCAACTGCGCGGGGAGCGCGGCCGGGTGCTCCACGAACGCTGGCGGCGGGCGCTGTTCACCTTCGCCTGGCACCGCGAGCCCGATCCCCAGGGGGCCCTGCAGAGCCTGGCGCGGCCGACCCAGGCGGCGCCGCTGCGCCTGCCGCTGCGGCGCACCCTGCCTGACGGTTTCCGCCTGACCCTGGCGGTGGTCGCCGGCGTCCTGCTGCTGACCGCCGTGGGCCACGGGTTTTGGCGCGACATCCAGTCCGAGCTGGAGCCGGTGATGCACCTGGGCCAACTGGTCGATGAAGAGGAAGGCGCCGAATGAGCGGCTTCGCCATCGCCCTGACCGTCTTCCTGGTGATCCTCGCGCTGGTAGCCCTCGGCGCCCTCTACTGGTGGCTGCGCACCCAGTCCGGCGCGGCGATCCGCACCTTCTACAACGCCGTGCGTAAGATGGAGCACGACCAGGGCACCCAGGACCGCTACCAGACGCCCTGGCTGATGCTGGTGGGCGACCCCCGCGAGGGCGCGCTGCTGGCCCCGGACTGGCAACTGGCCCCGGTGGGCCGCCCGGCCTGGTTCGGCCGCTGGTGGGCCGACCCGGACGGCAGCCTTTTGGTGGTGCCGCAGAGCCTGTTCCTGCCGGAGGAGGGCGGCACCGCGCCGGCCTTCGTCTGGCGCCGCCTGCTGGGCATGCTGCTGCGCCTGCGTGGCCAGCGCCCGCTGGACGGGGTGATCTGGGTGGTGCCGCTGTCGCGCCTGATGAACGAGGCGCAACTGGCGTCGGATGCCATCACCGCACGCCGCCGCTTCAGCGAACTGATGCAGCGCCTGGGCCTGAGCCTGCCGGTGCAGGTGATGGTCACCTGCATGGAGGACATGCCCGGCTTCCTCGAACTGCTCGACGCCCTGCCCGACGAGGCCCGTGAGCGCCTGCTGGGCTGGTCCTCGCCCTACAGCCTGGACGCCGGCTGGCAGGGCTACTGGCTGGACGACGGCCTCGACCAGGTGATGCAGGCCCTGCAGGCCACGGTGATGGAAGTGGGCGCCCTGCGTGGCGAACTGGGGGAGGACCTCTATCGCCTGCCGGGCCAGCTGGACAGCCTGCGCACCCACCTGCGGGCGCTGCTGGAGCCGGTGTTCCAGGGCAACACCCAGGGCGAGGCGCCGCGTTTGCGGGGCATCTACTTCAGCGGCGCGCGTGCGCTCGGCGGTCCGGCCGACCCCTGGGCAGTCGGCACGGGCGAGGGCCAGCCGCAGCAGCCGGCCTTCGCCGCCGGCCTCTGGCGCCAGCGCTTCCTCGCCGAGCAGGGGCTGGCCCAGGCCGTTCCGCGCATCCTCTACCTGCGCCAGCGCTGGCAGCGGGTGACGGCGGTGGTCGCCGGGGTGGTCGGTGTGTGCTGGCTGCTGGGCATGGTCTGGGTCTGGCACGACGCGCGGCAGGATGCCCGCGAGCTGACCCGCCTGGTGCAGGTCACGCAGAACGCCCATGTGCAGCTCAAGGACCCGGCTCGCAGCCAGGAGCAGGCCCGTCGCAATATCCAGGGTTTCTGGAACCTGCTGCGCGATGCGCCGCGCTGGCATTTCGCCGCGCTGGTCTACCCCACCTCCTGGTTCTCCAGCCAGAACGCGCGCATGGACGAGGTTCTGCGCACCCTGGCCCGCAGCGAGGCCCTGTCGCCCGTGCTGCAACTGGAGCAGATGGAGCTGGAGCGCCTGCTGGCGATCCGCCCGACGGAGCGCCGCACCAATGTCGAGGGCGAGGTGCCGGAAGACTGGCCCAACTACATCAAGGCAAGGAGCCTGGCCTACGGCGCCGCCGCCCTGGAGCAGCAGAACCGCTGGCTGGGCGATGCGCTGTCCGGTGACAAGGGCGTGCTGGAACCCCTGGCGCAACTGGCCAACACCACCCTGGGCATGGAGCTGAACAGCGCCAGCCTGCATCGCCGCGCCTACTACGACCAGGTGCTGCGCAACCTGGGCGGCGCCGGGCTGGCACCGCTGGACCTGCGCAATGCGCGCGAGCCGATCACGGAAAACTTCCAGTCCCTGATGAAGCTCTGGCTGACCCAGTACTTCCTGGCGGAGAACTTCGTCGAACCGGCGGCCTACCTGCACATCCACCTGGAGAGCCTGCGCCGGGGGCAGGGCAGTTCGCTGGCTGATCTGGAAACCATCCGTGCCCGCATCGCGCGCCTGCAGGACATCCTCGCGCTGACCAACTCCGCCTGGAGCCATACCAATGGTGAAGAGCTGGTGCCCGGCTACGGCAACCTGATGCAGACCGTGCGCCAGAGCAGCCTGCTGGGGAGCACCGTCGAGCAGGAGCTCAACGAGGAAGCCAACAAGCTGCGCCGCAGCTTCCATGGCCAATGGATCGCCGGTAAGGGAAACGACCCGAGCCTGCTGCAACGCCAGGCCGGCAATACCCTGGCCCTGCAGGATCACGTGGTGGCCCTGGACCTCGCCATCGACGACCTGCTGCGGCGGGATTTCACGGTGGCAGCCCTGCGCAAGGACTCGGGCGATGCCAACCCGCGCAGCCTGCGCAACGTCGACGCCCGCGCCCTGACCCAGGCCTTCAGCTACGTGGAGAGCTACCGCGCCTTCGTCGCCAGCGCCATGGCGCCGATCCCCTCGGACTACCGCGAAGGCATGCGCAACGCCGCTGGCGAAGCGGTGGCCCGCGCCGTGTGGGCCAGCCTGGTGGCCTCGCCGGAGCGTGCGCCCGGTGCCACCGGGCGGGTCTTCGACGTACCGGTGGACCAGGCCATGCAGGTGCTCCAGGCGCTGCTGGAAGTGGGCCGCCACGACCTCGCCGGCAGTCTGCGTGGCCAGCTCACGCGGATGGCCATGGCCGACGTCAACGGCGCGCTGGCCAGCATCGACGGCATGCCGCTGTTCACCCAGCGCTACGACATCGCCCAGTGGGACGGCTCCCGCGAGCTGGGCCTGCGCCTGTTCCGCGCCAGCGACGTGCAGGACCTGAAGACCAGCCTTGCCCAGCAGTTCGGCGCCATCCAGGGTAGCTGCGAAGGCGCCGCCCCGGCCCTGGCCTGGTTGCAGGAGCAGCCCGAACTCAGCGTCGCCGAGCAGGACCGGGTGCACCGCCTCGCCGCCCTCAGCGAGGAGATGGTCAAGTACAAGGCACAGAACCCCACCAGCTCGCCGGCCCTGTTCGAGCAACTGGTGGCCCGCGACTTCGTCGAGATGGACCGTGGCTCCTGCCAGCAGGTGCTCACCACCGCCACCCTGTCCACCGGCGCCGGTGACCTGGCGCGCCGCTCCCAGGTGCTGCGTGACCAGGCCGCCCAGCGCTGCAGCGACCTGCAGCGGCAGCAGGCTGCCCAGGCCTGGGACGCGCTGGCGGTCTACTTCAACCAGTACCTGGCGGGGCGCTTCCCCTTCGCCTACAGCCTGCGGACCGAAGACGCCGACCCGGCCCGGGTGCAGCATCTGGTGGAGCTGATCGACACCCACCTGGCCGCCGCCCGCGAGGGGCTCAAGTGGGGGCAGGCCGCCGACCGGCCCGCTGCCGAGGACTTCCTCACCCGCCTGGAGCAGGCGCGGGCCTGGCTCGGGCCGCTGCTGCAGCGCGACAAGTCCGGCGCCCTGGGGCTGGACATGGAAGTGCGCTGGCGCACCGACCGCGAGTCCGAGCGCGGGGCCGACCAGGTGATCGCCTGGTCCTTGCACGCCGCCGATCGCCAGCTGGACTACCCGGGCGAACCCGGGCGCCTGCTGTGGAATGCCGGCGAGCCGCTGCACCTGCTGCTGCGCTGGGCCAAGGACAGCGGCCAGCGGCCGGGCATCGACCCGCTGCAGCCGAGCATGGCGGTCAACGACCTGGAGGTCGGCTGGGAGTACCGCGGGCCCTGGGCGCTGATGCGGCTGCTGCGCACCCATGTGGTCGCGCAGCGCCAGCCCAGCCCGGACTACACCGACTTCCCGCTGACCCTGAACGTGCCCGTGCGCGGCGTGACCCAGGGCGAGCCGCAGGCGCTGATGTTCCTGCGCCTGTCGCTGATGGCCCAGGGCGGCAAGCAGCCCCTGTCGCTGCAGCCCTTGCCGGTGCGCGCGCCGCGCTCGCCGTTCGACGGCTGGCGGCCCGATTCCTTCGTCAGTTCCCAGGTAACCCCATGAGTTGGCAACCCACCGGCCCCAGCCTCGACGACCTGCTGGCACCGATTTCCGAAGGCGATCCTTGCGGCGAGAACCTGCGCCACGCCCCCGAGATGGACCGCCTGCGGCAGATGCGCCGCGAGGACGACCCGTCGCTGCCCGAGGGCGTCTGGCAGGCGGAACTCAAGCGCGGTGACTGGAGCGGCGTGGAGGCCCTGGCCAGCGACCTGCTGTGTCGCCGCAGCAAGGACCTGATGCTCGCCGCCTGGCTCGGCGAGGCCTGGCTGATGCGCCATGGCCTGCATGGTGCGGCGCCGGCCCTGGGCCTGCTGGCCGGGCTCTGGGCGCGCTACCCGGACGACCTGCACCCGCGCGCTGAGGATGACGACCGCTCCTGGCGAGTGGCGCCCCTGGAGTGGGTGGCGCGGCGCTACAACGAACTGCTGCTGACCCGCTGCCCGATGCTGGGCGTGGTGGAGGGCGACCTGTCCGAGGTCACCCTGGCTCACTGGCAGGGCCTCAAGCAGCGCCAGGTTCAGGTCGGCGACAGCAAGGCGGCCAAGGCTGCTGCCGAGGCTGCAAGGCTGGAGCAGAGCAAGCTGGATGAGGCGCTGCGGCGCCTGCCCGCCGAGCAGTTCGTCACCCTGGACGCCGAGCTGAGCCAGGCGCTGGCCGAGCTGGCACGCCTCGAGCGCGGCTGTGACGAGTGGCTGGGCGAGCTGGCGCCGGGTTTCGGCCCGCTGCGTGGCGTCCTGGACGCCCTGCATGCCTTCGTCCACGAACGTCTTCCCTACGTCCCCGAGGTGCCGCCCATGCCGGAGCCCGTTTCCACCCCTGAGCACGAGGCCGCTCCGGCCACTGCCGCCGTCGCCGCCTTGCCCGCCGGTGCGCCCAGCAGCCGCGAGGAGGCCTACCGGCAACTGGCGCAGATTGCCGACTTCCTGGCCCGTACCGAGCCCCACAGCCCCGTGCCCTATGTGATCCGCCGCGCGGTGGAGTGGGGCCACCAGCCGCTGAGCAGCCTGCTGGACGAGCTGCTCAACGCCGACGCCGAGTCGCGGCGCTTGTGGCAGTTGCTGGGGGTGCTGAGGTAGCGAAGCGGTCAGGCGCTCACCAGCACCTCGAACCCGCCGAAGATCATCCGCTTGCCGTCGAAGGGCATTCCGGCGGGGTCGGTCTTCAGGCGCGGGTCTTCCATGGCCCGTTGCATGCCACTGTCGCGCACGGCCTTCGAGGGCCAGGTGATCCAGGAGAACACCACGGTTTCCTCCGGTTTGCACTGCACGGCCATGGGGAAGGACGTCAGAGTCCCTTCCGGGACGTCATCGCCCCAGCATTCGCAGACGCTGAGGGCGCCGCAGTCCTTGAACACAGTGGCGGCCTGCTCGGCCAGTTCGCGGTAGGCCTCGCGGGAGGCGGTTGGCACGGCCAGTACATAGCCGTCGACGTAGAGGGTCATGGTCGATCTCCTGGGTGGACTCATGGACAGGCGGTACGGCGTGCCTGGATTCATTCGACACGGGTTTCGTCACCCTGCGGAAGCGTGCCGACCAATGGGCCGCTTGTGGGCGCGGCGGTGAGCGAGGAAGATGCCGGACCTCCCAGCCAACACGGAC
The DNA here is from genome assembly GCF_006715895.1 of Pseudomonas sp. SLBN-26. Taxonomy (NCBI): domain Bacteria; kingdom Pseudomonadati; phylum Pseudomonadota; class Gammaproteobacteria; order Pseudomonadales; family Pseudomonadaceae; genus Pseudomonas; species Pseudomonas sp. SLBN-26. Next base: position 1,525,290 of record NZ_VFOB01000001.1, on the reverse strand, counting down.
GTACGACCATGAAACTCGGCTACACCATCCTCTACGTCAGCGACGTACCCGCCTCCCTGGCCTTCTTCGAAGCGGCCTTCGGGCTGCCGACGCGCTTCCTCCACGAGTCCGGCGACTACGGCGAGGTGGAGACCGGCGCCACCACCCTGGCCTTCGCCAACCATGCCCTGGGCGACTTCAACTTCCCCGGCGGCCATGTGCGTGCCGATGCTTCCGCCCAGCCGCTGGGCATGGAGATCGGCCTGGTCACCGACGATGTGGCCGCCGCGCACCAGCGCGCGCTGTCGGCCGGTGCCCGCGAGCTGGCGCCGCCGGTGGCGCGGCCCTGGGGGCAGGTGGTGTCCTACCTGCGCTGCCCGGACGGCCTGCTGGTGGAACTGTGCACCCCGGTGGGGGGCTGACGTGCGCTCACGGCACCTGGCACTGGGGGCGCTGCTGGGGCTGGCCGCCGGCCCGCTGATGGCAGCGCCCTACGAGGGCTATGACGAGTTCTATGCCGGGCTCGGCAGGAACCTGTTCCCGGGTGAGGGGCTCGAGTTGCAGCAGGCCTGCACCGATGAGCCCCGTCATTGCCTGTGGACCAACGCCCTCGGCATGGCGGCCGAGCGCTACCCGGATGCGCTGTGGAGCGCGCCCGGGGAGCTGGGCAGCGAGGCACCGGCCGGCTGGCCGGCGCTGGTGTTCGATGGCAGCACCCTGGCGGTGGCCGGGCGCACCTTGTCGCTGGCGGACGCGGTGAACCTCGCCCCGGCGGACTGGGGCGGCACCTCGCCCCAGGACCCGGAATCACTGGCCTCGGTCACCGCCTGGCAACAGGGCACGGACCTGTGCCTGGAGCTGCACTACAACGGCAGCGGGCGCATGACTCGCTACAGCGGCGTGCTGGTGGTGAGGGGCGGGAACCTGCATGTGCTGCCGCCGCTGTTCGCCGCCTGCGGGGCGGTGCGCGAGGGGGGCAATGGCGTCTTCTTCTATCCCGACACCCGCTACCTGGAAGGCCCGGGCGACCTGCCGCCGGGTGTGCAGATGGATTACCGGCGCAGCGACGGGGCTGCCTCGGCCGAGACCTATCGCCTGCGCTTCAGTGAGCCGGACAACCCCTATCGCTTCGTGATCGAGCCCGCGCCCCGCTGAGAACGGGCGCAGGCCCGTTCCCGGCGGCGGGGTGGCTCAGCCGGCCTTGCGCCGGTCGTAGACGTGGCAGGCCTTGCCTTCGGAGCGCTTCAGCGAGAAGGGCGGGCGCAGCACCACCCGTGCGCTGATGCCGATGTAGGTCTTGATCAGCTTGCCCAGCTCGCTGCACAGGGCCAGCTCCTGGGCCGTGTTGGCCGGCTCCTGGCCCGGGCGCGGCTCGACGTGGATCTCGATGCCGTCGAGGTTGCCGTCGCGGTAGAGGTGGATCTCGTAGTTCTCCGACAGGGCGCGCACCTTCAGCACCAGCTCTTCCACCTGGGTGGGGAACACGTTCACGCCGCGGATGATCAGCATATCGTCGCTGCGCCCGGTGATCTTGTCCATGCGCCGCATCGGCCGCGCGGTGCCGGGCAGCAGGCGGGTGAGGTCGCGGGTGCGGTAGCGGATCATCGGCAGCGCCTCCTTGGACAGGGAGGTGAACACCAGCTCGCCATACTCGCCGTCCGGCAGCACCTGGCCGGTCACCGGGTCGATGATCTCGGGGTAGAAGTGGTCCTCCCAGATGGTCGGGCCGTCCTTGGTCTCGGCGCATTCCATGGCCACGCCCGGGCCCATGATTTCCGAGAGGCCGTAGATGTCCAGCGCGGTGATGCCCATGCGCTCCTCGATGGCGCGGCGCAGCTCGGCTGTCCAGGGTTCGGCACCGAAGATGCCCAGGCGCAGGGGCAGGTCGTGGGGATCGATGCCCTGGCGTTCGATCTCGTCCGCCAGGTTCAGCATGTAGGACGGGGTGACCATGATGATGTCGGGCTGGAAGTCGCGGATCAGTTGCACCTGCTTCTCGGTCTGGCCGCCGGACATGGGGATCACCGTGCAGCCCAGGCGCTCGGCGCCGTAGTGGGCGCCCAGGCCCCCGGTGAACAGGCCGTAGCCGTAGGACACGTGCACCTTGTCGCCCTTGCGCCCCCCGGCGGCGCGGATGGAACGCGCCACCACGCCGGCCCAGGTGTCGATGTCGTTGCGGGTGTAGCCCACCACCGTCGGCTTGCCGGTGGTGCCGCTGGAGGCGTGCAGGCGCACCACCTCGCTCTGGGGCACGGCGAACATGCCGTAGGGGTAGTTGTCGCGCAGGTCGTTCTTGCCGGTGAAGGGGAAGCGCGCCAGGTCCTCCAGGGACTGCAGGTCGTCCGGGTGCACGCCCGCCTCGTCGAAGCGGCGGCGGTACAGCGGGACGTTGTCGTAGGCGTGCTTCAGGCTCCAGCGCAGGCGATCCAGCTGGTGCTGGCGCAGTTCGTCGACGCTGGCGGTTTCCATGGGATCGAGCAAGGCGGTGGAGGCGATCGTGTTCATCATGGGTCACTCGAATTGTTGTTGTAGTCGACAGCCGGTGAGGGGCTGCGAGTGCAGGCGAGCAGCATACTCCGCGCTGTTCGCCCGGGCTCGGGCGTAGCGTTTCAGCGCCTTTCAATGACCAGGGCGATGCCCTGGCCGACGCCGATGCACATGGTGCAGAGGGCATAGCGGCCCTGGCGTTCTTCCAGTTCGTGGAGGGCGGTGGTCACCAGGCGCGCGCCGCTCATGCCCAGCGGGTGGCCGAGGGCGATGGCACCGCCGTTGGGGTTGACCCGAGGGTCGTCGTCGGCCACGCCCAGCTCCCGCAGCACGGCCAGGCCCTGGGCGGCGAAGGCCTCGTTGAGTTCGATCACGTCCATGTCGGCCAGGGACAGCCCGGTCAGCTCCAGCACCTTGCGGGTCGCCGGGACCGGGCCGATGCCCATGATGCGCGGCTCCACCCCGGCAGTGGCCATGCCGACCACCCGGGCGCGGGCCTTGAGGCCGTGGCGCCGGGCGGCGGCGGGGCTGGCCAGCAGCAGGGCACAGGCGCCGTCGTTGACGCCCGAGGCGTTGCCGGCGGTGACCGAACCGCCCGCGCGGAAGGGCGTGCCCAGTTTGGCCAGTTGCTCCAGGGTGGTATCGCCGCGCGGGTGCTCGTCTTGGCTCACCACCTTGGGCGGGCCTTTGCGCTGGGGGATTTCCACGGGGACGATCTCTTTGCCCAGGCGCCCGCTGGCCTGGGCCGCGGCGGCGCGCTGCTGGCTGCGCAGGGCGAAGGCGTCCTGGTCGGCGCGGGAGATGCCGAACTGCTCGGCGACGTTCTCGGCGGTCTCCGGCATGGAGTCGATGCCGAATCCGGCCTGCATCAGCGGGTTGACGAAGCGCCAGCCGATGGTGGTGTCGAAGATCTCCGCCTGGCGGGAGAAGGCGGTGTCGGCCTTGCCCATGACGAAGGGCGCGCGGGACATGGACTCCACCCCGCCGGCGATCATCAGCCCGGCTTCGCCGCAGCGCAGGGCGCGGGCGGCGCTGCCCACGGCGTCGAGGCCGGAGCCGCACAGGCGGTTGAGGGTGGTGCCGGGCACGCTCTGCGGCAGGCCGGCGAGCAGGGCGGCCATGCGCGCGACGTTGCGGTTGTCCTCGCCGGCCTGGTTGGCGCAGCCGTAGATCACGTCGTCGATGGCGCTCCAGTCCAGTTCCGGGTGGCGTGCCATCAGGGCGCGGATCGGCACCGCGCCGAGGTCGTCGGCACGCACGCCGGACAGCGCCCCGGCGTAGCGGCCGATGGGGGTGCGCACGGCGTCGATGATCAGGGCGTCGTTCATCTGGACATCACTCATCAGGGGTCTCCTGCGCGAGCACCGTGCCGCGCACTTTGTAGGATTTGCCGTGGAACAGGGCGATCAGCTGCCCGTTCTGGTTCTCGATGCGCACGTCGTAGTTGCCGGTGCGCCCGCTGCGGCTCTGCTCGCTGGCCTGGGCGGTGAGGGTGTCGCCCAGGCGCGCCGGGGCCACGTAGTCGATGCTGCAGCCGATGGCCACGGTGGCTTCGTTGTAGCTATTGCAGGCGAAGGCGAAGGCCGAGTCGGCCAGGGCGAAGAGGTAGCCGCCGTGGCAGGTGCCGTGGCCCTGGACCATGTCGGCGCGGACGGTCATGCCCATCTGCGCCCGGCCGGGTGCGACGGAGAGCAGGCGCATGCCCATGGCCTGGCTGGCGGTGTCGCGCTCGAACAGGGCGCTGCCGCAGGCCTCGGCCAGGGACAGGGCTTCATGGTTGGTCATGGAAGGTCCTCCCTTCGGCGACGTGGCGGCGCAGCAGCAGCGACGGGCGATAGCGCGCCTCGCCGTAGGCCGCCTGCAGGTTGTCCAGGGTGCGCAGCAGCGCCGCCAGGCCGAGGGCGTCCGCCCAGGCCAGCGGGCCCTTGGGGTAGTTGACGCCGGCGCGCATGGCCAGGTCGATGTCCGCCGCCGAGCCGACGCCCTGCAGCACCGCATCGGCGCCTTCATTGGCCAGCATGGCGACGGTGCGCAGCACGGCCAGGCCGGGGATGTCGGCCAACGGCGTGGCGGTGATGCCGGCGCGTTGCAGCAGCGCCACGGCCTGGTCGCGGGCGAGGGCGGAGGTGCCGGCGGCCCAGGTGATGCCCAGGCGGCTGGCCTCGGCGTAGTCCAGCGCCAGGTCCAGCAGCACCAGGTTGGCCAGGCCGTCCTCGCGGGCGCGCTGGCTGGCCAGGCGGCCGTCGGAGAGGGCCAGCACGGCATCGCCGACCCGCAGCAGGCCGGCGCCGTCGCGGCGGGTCACCGCCAGGCCGGCGGCCTGCAGGCGCGCCACCAGCGGCTCGGCCACGCCCAGGTGGCCTTCCACCACGCAGCCGTCCACGGTCCGCTCGCTGGAGAGCGCGGCAGGCGTCGGGCGCTGGGCGCCTTCGGTGTAGTCGTAGAAACCACGGCCGCTCTTGCGCCCGAGGCGGCCGGCGTCCACCAGCTCCTTCTGGATCAGCGAGGGCTGGAAGCGGAAGTCGCCGTAGTAGGCCTCGAACACTGAGCAGGTGACGGCGTAGTTGACGTCGTGGCCGATCAGGTCGGTGAGTTCGAAGGCGCCCATGCGGAAGCCACCGGCCTCGCGCATCAGGGCGTCGAGGGTGGCGCAGTCGGCGGCGCCTTCCTGCAGCAGGCGCAGGCTTTCCGCATAGAAGGGCCGGGCCACGCGGTTGACGATGAAGCCGGGGGTGGAGCGGGTGTGCACCGGCTGCTTGCCCCAGGCGTGCGCGGTGGCGTACAGGGCGTCGGCCAGGGCCGGGTCGCTGGCCAGGCCCGAGACGACTTCCACCAGGGCCATCAGCGGTGCCGGGTTGAAGAAGTGCAGGCCGATCACCCGCCCCGGGTGGGCGAGCCCGGCGGCCAGGGCGGTGATGGACAGCGAGGAGGTGTTGCTGGCGAGGATGCAGGTGGGGCTGCACAGCGCCTCCAGCTGCTGCAGCAGGGCGCGCTTGATCTCCAGGTTCTCGACGATGGCTTCGATCACCAGGCGTGCGTCGGCCAGGGCTTCCAGCGTCTCCGCCGGTTGCAGGCGGGCGACGATGGCCTGGTGCTCGGCGGCATCCAGCTTGCCTTTCTCCACCAGGTGGCCGAGCTGGCGGTCGATGCCGTCCACGGCCTGGGCGGCGGCGCCGGGGCGGTTGTCGTAGAGCCGGACCGGGTGGCCGGCCTGGGCCGCCACCTGGGCGATGCCGGCGCCCATGGCACCGGCGCCGATCACGGCGACGAGGGACGTTTGGGGCAGGGCGGGCATGGGCTCAGCGTCCTTTGAAGACCGGGGTGCGTTTGGCCATGAAGGCGCTGACGCCTTCGCGGTAGTCCTCGCTGCGGCCGGCCAGGCGCTGCAGGTCGCGCTCCAGTTCCAGCTGCTGGTCGAAGCTGTTGTCCAGGCTGGCATTGAGGCTGCGCTTGATCAGCGCCAGGCCGTAGGTCGGCTGGGTGGCCAGGTGGCGGGCGAGCTTGAGGGCCTCGTCACGCAGGGCGGCATCGTCCACCACGCGGTGGATCAGCCCCCACTGCTCGGCCTGCTCGGCGCTCAGGCGCTCGCCCAGCAGGGCCAGGGCCTTGGCGCGGGCCATGCCCACCAGGCGCGGCAGGGTCCAGGTGCCGCCGGAGTCGGGGATCAGGCCGATCTTGCAGAAGGCCTGGATGAAGCTGGCGGAGCGGGCGGCCAGGACCAGGTCGCACGCCAGGGGGATGTTGGCCCCGGCCCCGGCGGCGACGCCGTTGACGGCGCAGACCACCGGCATGGGCAGGTCGCGCAGGGTGCGGATCAGCGGGTTGTAGAACTGCTCGATGGAGGCACCCAGGTCCGGCGCCTCGCTGCCGGGGGCGACGTTGCGGTCGGCCAGGTCCTGGCCGGCGCAGAAGCCACGGCCTTCGCCGGTCAGCAGCAGCACGCGCACCGCCGGGTCCTGGCGCACCTGCTTGAGGGCCTCGCGGACCTCGCCATGCATCTGGGCGTTGAAGCTGTTGAGTTGCTCGGGTCGGTTGAGGCTGAGGGTGGCGACACCCGCCTCGATGGAAAAGAGGATGTGTTCGAAGGTCATGTCTCGGGCGCTCCAGGGCGGCGGGAGAGGGCGGCCAGCGGTCACTGGCCGGTGAAGTCGGGGCGGCGCTTTTCCTGGAAGGCACGGATGCCTTCGTCGCGGTCGCGGGTGCCGGCCAGCAGGGTGAAGGCATGGCGCTCGAAGCGCAGGCCGCTGGCGAGGTCGGTGTCCTCGGCCTTGAGCACGGCCTCCTTGGCCAGGCGCACGGCCAGTGGCGCCTTCTGGGCGATCAGCCGGGCGATGGCGAGGGCGTGCTCGACGGTGAACTCGGGTTGGGTCACCTCGCTGACCAGCCCGGCGCGCAGGGCGTGGCGGGCGTCGATGGCTTCGCCGGTAAGCACCATCTGCATGGCCAGGGACTTGCCCACGGCGCGCAGCAGGCGCTGGGTGCCGCCGGCGCCGGGCATGATCCCGAGGTTGATTTCCGGCTGGCCGAAGCGGGCGTCTTCACCGGCGATGAGGATGTCGGCGTGCATGGCCAGCTCGCAGCCGCCACCGAGGCAGAAGCCGTTGACGGCTGCCACCAGCGGTTTGCCGAAGCGGGCTATGCGCTGCCAGTGGGCCTGGCGCGGGTCGTTGAGGATGCCCACCAGGTCGCGCTCGGCCATCTCCTGGATGTCGGCACCGGCGGCGAAGGCTCTGCGGCTGCCAGTGATCACCACCGCGCGGGTGTCGGCGTCCTGCTCGGCCAGGTCCAGCTCGGCAGCCAGTTCGCCGAGCAGCTCGGTGTTCAGCGCATTCAGAGCCTCGGGGCGCTGCAGGGTGATCAGGCGGACACCCAGTTCGGGCGGCAGGACAGCAAGGGTACGAGGCATGACGAACGTCCTCTGGTGCACGCGCGGCTCAGGCATGCCGCTCTTGTTGGTGAGATGGCGTGTGACCCGGGCGTTCGCGACGGGTCGCCATCCGTTGTGGCGGCAGTATAGGCATAAAGCGATACAAAACAACAAATCAAAAAATAGAAAATGTGTCTTAAAAGATCGCGGCTTGGTTGTTGTGAAGGGCCTGCTACAGGGCTTATCGGCCTTTATTTAGCGTTGAGTGACTGATTGGTCGTGATTCCGGTGCTTTTTTGAAGGTGTTTCCATGTGATACAAGAGCTGCGTATTTTTGAATCGAATAAGGCTTGAGCCTGAGAAGGAGAAACGCCCATGGCCTGCTACAGCCTGGATGGACTGGTTCCGGTGGTGCACCCCACTGCCTATGTGCACCCGAGCGCGGTGCTGATCGGTGACGTGATCATCGGCCCGCACTGCTACGTCGGCCCGCTGGCCAGCCTGCGCGGCGATTTCGGGCGCATCGTTCTGGAGGAGGGCGCCAACATCCAGGACACCTGCGTGATGCATGGCTTCCCCGGCAGCGACACGGTGGTAGCGCGCAACGGCCACATCGGCCACGGCGCGGTGTTGCACGGCTGCCAGATCGGCGAAGACGCCCTGGTGGGCATGAATGCGGTGGTGATGGATGGCGCGCACATCGGCGCGCGTTCCTTCGTTTCCGCCACGGCCTTCGTCAAGGCGGGCTTCACCTGCGATGCGCAGTCCCTGGTGATGGGCTCTCCGGCGCAGGTGCGCCGTGTGCTGAGCGATGACGAGGTGGCCTGGAAGCAGGCCGGCACCCGCGAGTACCAGCGCCTGGCCCAGCGCTGCCTGGCGGCGCTTGAGCCCTGCGAGCCGCTTGCCGAGGTGGAGCCCGGCCGGCCGCGCATGAGCGACCCGGGCCTGCGACCCAAGGGCGAGGCACGCTGATGGGTTCGGTCTGTGGCCCCCTAACGCCTGTGGCCCCATCGTGAAGCGTGCGGGTATAGTCGGCATCCCTTCACGACCCCGTATGCCCATGACCTCCCTCGCGCCCCTGGACCAGCTCATCACCCGCTTCCAGCAGCAGACTCCCATTCGCGCCAGCTCGCTGATCATGACCCTCTACGGGGATGCCATCGAACCCCACGGCGGCACCGTCTGGCTGGGCAGCCTGATCCAGATGCTGGAGCCCATCGGCATCAACGAGCGGCTGATCCGCACCTCGATCTTCCGCCTCACCAAGGACGGCTGGCTGAGTGCCGAGAAGGTCGGGCGGCGCAGCTACTACAGCCTCACCGGCACTGGCCGTCGGCGTTTCGAGAAGGCCTTCAAGCGTGTCTACAGCTCCGGCATCCCGGCCTGGGATGGCTCCTGGCACCTGGTGGTGCTGTCGCAGCTGCCCCAGGAGAAGCGCAAGCAGGTGCGCGAGGAGCTGGAGTGGCAGGGCTTCGGCGCCATCGCGCCGACCGTGCTGGCCAACCCCCGCTGCGACCGCGTGGACCTCACCACCACCCTGCAGGAGCTGGACGCCCTGGAGGACAGCATCGTCTTCGAGACCAGCGCCCAGGATGTGCTGGCCTCCAAGGCCCTGCGCATGCAAGTGCGCGAGAGCTGGCGGCTGGACGAGTTGGGCGAGCACTACCGCGAGTTCATCCAGCTGTTCCGCCCGCTCTGGCAGGCCCTGCGCGAGCAGGAAAGCCTGGATCCGGAGGACTGCCTGCTGGCCCGCACGCTGCTGATCCACGAATACCGCCGCCTGCTGCTGCGCGACCCGCAACTGCCGGACGAGCTGCTGCCCAGCGACTGGGAAGGCCGCTCGGCCCGCCAGCTGTGCCGCAACATCTACCGCCTGATCTACGGCAAGGCCGAGGAATGGCTGAACGCCAACCTGGAAACCGCCGACGGCCCGCTGCCCGACGCCAGCGAGGGCTTCTACCGGCGCTTTGGCGGTCTGCGCTAGCACGCTGAACGAGGTGGGCAGGGGCCGCCTGCTTGGTCTTGTGCTGGCCCCTGCCTTGGGGCCGGCGCTCCATTTACAACCGCATCAGCACCGACTTGAGTTCGGTGTAGTGCTCGATGGCGGCCGCGCCCATCTCGCGGCCGAGCCCCGACATCTTGTAGCCGCCGAAGGGCAGGGCCGGGTCCAGTGCGCTGTGGCAGTTGACCCACACGGAGCCGGACTTGATGCGCGGGATCATCCTATGCACGGCGCCCAGGTCGTTGGACCAGATGCTGGCACCGAGGCCGTAGGGGTTGTCGTTGGCCAGGCGCACGGCTTCGTCGAGGTCGTCGAAGGGCATGGCCACCAGCACCGGGCCGAAGATCTCTTCCTGCACCAGGCGGTGCTTCTGGTCGACGTCGGCGATCACCGTCGGCTTGACGAAATACCCCGGCCCGAAGCCTTCGCCGCCGCAGACCACCGAGGCCCCCAGCTCGCGGCCGAGGTTGATGTAGCCGGTCACGCGGTCCTGCTGGCGGGCGGAGATCAGTGGGCCCATCTGCACGCTCGGGTCCAGCCCGTTGCCCAGTTTCATGCCGTTGGCGATGCCGGCGATGTCGGCCACCACGTTGTCGAAGTGCTTGCGCTGCACGTACAGGCGCGAGCCGGCGCAGCACACCTGGCCCTGGTTGAAGAAGATCGCCGTGGCGGCGCCGGCGGCGGCGTCCTGCAGGTTGGCGTCGGCCAGTACCAGGGTCGGCGACTTGCCACCCAGCTCCAGGGTGACGCGGGTCATGTTGTCCATGGCGGCTTTGCCGATCTGCTTGCCGACCTCGGTGGAGCCGGTGAAGGTCAGCTTGTCCACGCCCGGGTGGCGGGTGAGGGCGGCGCCGGCGTTCAGGCCGGTGCCGGTCACCACGTTGAACACCCCGGCGGGGTAGCCCGCCTCCAACACCAGTTCGGCCAGCTTGAGGGCGGTGACCGGCGTTTCGTCCGCTGGCTTGAGCACCACCGTGCAGCCAGTGGCCAGGGCCGGGCCGAGCTTCCAGCAGGCCAGCAGCAGGGGGAAGTTCCAGGCGACGATGGCGCCCACCACGCCGACGGCTTCGCGGCGGATGAAACCGTGGAACTGGTCGTCCGGCATCAGCGGCAGGGAGACGTCGACGCTGCTGCCTTCGATCTTGGTGGCCCAGCCGGCCATGTAGCGGAGGAAGTCGATGGCCAGTTGCACGTCCATCACCTGCGCCACCGCCGCGCTCTTGCCGTTGTTCAGGCATTCCAGCTCCGCCAGTTGCTGGGCATCGCGCTGCATCAGGTCGGCCAGGCGCCACAGCAGGTTCTGCCGCTCGCGGGGGCGCATGCGGCTCCAGGCGGAGTCATCGAAAGCCTGGCGGGCGGCGCGCACGGCGCGGTCCACGTCGTCCGCGTCGGCCGAGGGCACGCGGCCGATGACGTCACCCGTGGCCGGGTTGCGGAAGTCCAGGGTGGCGCCGCTGGTGGCGTCCTGCCACTGGTCGCCGATGAGCATCTTCAGCGGGCGGTCGAGGAAGGCGCGGGTGGCCGGCAGGAGGGGCAGCTGGTCGGACATGGGTTCGCTCTCTTGTTGTCAGGGAAGGAGGTGAACCGCCATGGGGCAACCGCCATGCCAAGCTGCGCGCGAGGGCGCCAGGCGCCGTCTGCCGTGACCTGTGGCGGCGATGAGGTAGGCGCCGGCGCATTGGGGCTGTTGCACTTTGAGACGGCGTGAGACAACCCGTGCAACAGCCGCGCCCGCTGCGCTCGGGTGTCACCGTGGCGGCGTCTCAGGCTGGAACAGCCTGTCTCGAAATTAGACGCGTGCGGTGTTTCGCCACAGTCCCGATGAAACCGCGTTGCGTGCTCAAGGCATTGATTTAGAAAGATTTATCGGAAGTGGCACACATCCTGTATCGGCTGCGACAGTTGTGCCGCCCGGTTCGGCGCGACCCATAAGAACAAAACCGTGGAGGTCTGACCTTGAAGACGACTCGACTCCGGCGGCAAGCGGGCAGCCTGGTGCTGACCCTGGCAGCCTTGCTGTGTGCCCAGGCCCATGGGGCGGAAGAGGGGCCGGCGCTCCTCCAGTCCAAGTGCATGGGGTGCCACATCCCCGAGGGCAACGACACCTACAGCCGCATCAGCCACCAGCGCAAGACGCCCGAAGGCTGGCTGATGAGCATCGCCCGCATGCAGGTGATGCACGGCCTGAAGATCAGCGACGAGGACCGTCGCACCCTGGTCAAGTACCTGGCCGACAAGCAGGGCCTGGCGCCCAGCGAGACCGACGGCGTGCGCTACGCCATGGAGCGTCGGCTGAACACCGTCGAGCAGTTCGACGATCACCTCAGCCAGATGTGCGGTCGCTGCCACTCCGGTGCCCGTGTCGCCCTGCAGCGGCGCCCGGCGAAGGAGTGGGAGCACCTGGTCAACTTCCACCTCGGCCAGTGGCCGTCTCTCGAATACCAGGCCCAGTCCCGTGACCGCGACTGGCTGGACATCGCCCTCAAGCAGACCGTGCCCGACCTGGCCAAGCGCTTCCCGCTGGACAGCCAGGCCTGGACCGACTGGCAGAAGGCCCGGCCCAAGGCCGACGTGCTGCCGGGCCAGTGGAGCTTCAGCGGCCACATGCTCGCCAAGGGTGATGTGCGCGGCGTGATGACCGTGACCGCCGATGGTGCCGACACCTTCAAGGTGGACGTGAAGGGCCAGTACGCCGACGGTTCGCCGTTCACCGGCAGCGGCTCGGCGATCCTCTACAACGGCTACGAATGGCGCGGCAACGTGAAGGTGGGCGACACCACCCTGCGCCAGGTATTCGCCGCCCTCGACGGGCAGATGACCGGCCGCATGTTCGAGAGCGAGCACGACGAGCGTGGCCTCGACTTCAGCGCCGCGAAGCAGGGCCAGGCCAGGCTCCTGGCGGTGCAGCCGGCGCAGGTCAAAGCCGGCAGCGAAACCGAGCTGACCCTGGTAGGCAGCGGCCTCTCGGGCGCGCCGCAACTGGGGGCCGGGCTGGAGGTGGTGAAGGTGCTGGACAGCACCCCGGACCAGGTGCGGGTGAAGGTGAAGGCGGCCGCCGACGCAGCCCCCGGCCTGCGTGAGGTGTCCGTCGGCGCGCTGAAGGGCGTGACCCTGGCGGTCTACAAGGACATTGCCGAGGTCAAGGTGGTGCCCGCGTTCTCCATCGCCCGCATCGGCGAGAACGGCGGCTCCACGCCCAAGGTCCAGGGCCGCTTCGAGGCCGAGGCCTGGGGCACCGACGCCGCCGGCAAGGCCTACCGCATCGGCTACTTGCCGGCGAAATGGTCGGTGGAACCGTTCGATGAGCGTGCCAAGGAAGACGAGGACGTGAAGTTCGCCGGGGTGATGCAGAAGGATGGCGTCTTCGTGCCCGGCGGTGCCGGCCCCAACCCGGAACGCAAGATGATGACCAACAACGCCGGCAACCTGAAGGTGATCGCCGAGCTGGAGGAGGGCGGGCAGAAAGGCGAAGGCCACCTGATCGTCACTGTCCAGCGCTGGAACAACCCGCCATTGCCCTGAGTGGGAAGGACTGGGCAGGGCGGTTGCCCTGCCCGGATTCGAAACGAATCGGGACGAATTCCAGGAGGTCGCCATGGGCGCAATCTTGAATCTGGTCGAACGCAACCTGCACGAGGTGCAGGTCAACACCGACCGCATGCTGTTCCACATACCCAGCAGCTCGCTGTTCGCCACCGACGCGCTGACCGGGGGCATCATCGACGCCCTGCGCCAGCAGGGCTGCTCGCCCGAGGAGCTGGTGCAACGCCTGGGCGGGCGCTTCGCGGGGGCCGAGATCGACGAGACCCTACGCGAGCTGATCGCGCTGGAGGTGGTGAGCGACGGCTCGCCGCTGACGCCGGAGATCGGCCTGAAGAAGGTCGACCGTACCGCCCTCAACACCGTGGTGCTGAACGTCAACACCGGCTGCAACCTGAGCTGCACCTACTGCTACAAGGAAGACCTCGACAAGCCCTCGGCCGGCAAGAAGATGGCCGTGGAAACGGCCGAGGCCTCGGTGGAGATGCTGCTGCGCGAGTCCCCCGACGAGGCCCGCTACAGCGTGGTGTTCTTCGGCGGCGAGCCGCTCTCCAACCGCCCGCTGATCGAGCACATGGTGGGCTACTGCGAGCGTCGCTTCGCCGCTGCGGGCAAGCAGGTGGAGTTCGTCATGACCACCAACGCCACGCTGCTCACCGAGGAGATCGTCGACTGGCTGAATGCCCACCGCTTCGGGCTGTCCATCAGCATCGACGGGCCGAAGACGGTGCACGACCGCAACCGCATCACCGTGGGCGGGCAGGGCACCTACGACGTGGTCCGGCGCAAGGTGGAGATGCTGCTGTCGCGCTACACCAGCCGCCCGGTGGGCGCGCGGGTGACGCTGACCACCGGCGTCACCGACGTGGAAACCATCTGGGACCACCTGTTCAACGAACTGGGCTTCGCCGAGGTGGGCTTCGCCCCGGTCACCTCCGGCGACATCAGCAGCTTCAACCTCACGGCGGACGAGCTGGTGCAGGTGTTCGCCAACATGAAGGCCCTGGGCCGGCGCTACCTGGAGGCGGCGTTGGAGAACCGCAACATCGGCTTCTCCAACCTGCACCAGCTGATCACCGACATCCACGAGGGCCAGAAGAAGGCGCTGCCCTGCGGGGCCGGGCTGAAGATGCTGGCGGTGGACCACAAGGGCGAGCTGAACCTCTGCCACCGCTTCACCGGCTCCAGCCTGCCGACCTTCGGCAACGTGCACGGCGCGGTGAAGCAGGCCGAGCTCAACGACTTCCTCTCCCAGCGCCTGGACCGCACCGGCACCGGTTGCGACAGCTGCCGCATCCGCAACCTCTGTTCCGGCGGCTGCTACCACGAGAGCTACGCCCGCTACGGCGATCCCACGCACCCGACCTATCACTACTGCGAACTGATGCGCGACTGGGTGGACTTCGGCATCGAGGTCTACAGCCGCATCCTGGCCGGCAACCCGGCCTTCATCAGCCGCACCATCACTCCGCGGAAGGCGCACTGACATGAAACACCTCAAGCCGCTGAACCAGAAAGCGCACCTGCTCGAACAGGCCGCAGCCGAAGACTGCCTGGAAGAAGTCGTCGCCATGAGTGCCGTCGCCGGCTGCACGGCGACCACCGACCCGGGCTGGGAAGTGGATGCCTTCGGGGGCGTCAGCTCCCTGTGCCAGCCCATGGAGGCCGACCTCTACGGCTGCTCCGACCCCTGCTGGTGGCCGGCCCAGGTGCCGGACATGATGACCACCTACCAGGACTGGAACGCCAGCGCGCAGGACTCCTCGCAGGACTGGCGCAACCTCGGCACCGTCTTCCCCAAAGACAAATGACCGGCCACTCGAACACGAGGGAAAACCCGATGAAGCTCAATGCGTTCGCCAGCCTGGCCGTTGCCGCCGGGCTCGCCCTGGGTGGCCAGGCCCTGGCCGCCGACAACGCCGGCCTGGCACTCAAGGCCGGCCAGGAATACATGATCGCCACCAACTACCCGAACAACCTGCACGTGCTCGACCTGGCCAGCGACAGCCTCTACAAGACCTGCCGCCTGCCCGATGCCTTCGGACCGGGCACCGCCATGGTGTCGCCGGACCGCAAGACCGCCTACCTGCTCAACAACCACTTCGGCGACCTCTACGGCATCGACCTAGACAGCTGCCGCGCGGTGTTCCACGCCAAGCTCTCGCGCAAACCGGACGAGAAGGCCCGCTCCATGTTCGCCTTCGCCCTCAGCCCGGACGGCAAGGAGCTGTACAGCGTGGTCAACCCGACCCGCATGGCCAGCGACCACTACGAAGTCCAGCAGCCGCGCCTGGAGGTGTTCGACACCGCCGCCGGCCTGGACGCCCAGCCCGTGCGCAGCTTCCCGGTGCCGCGCCAGCTGTACATCATGCGCGCCGCTGACGACGGCACCCTGTATATCGCCGGGCCCGACATCTACAAGATGGACGTGAAGACCGGCCACTACGAAGTCGCCGTGCCCGGGCGCAACTGGAAACGCCCCAACTACGGCCCGCCCGACGTGCTGTACTTCTGGCCGCACCAGACCCCGCTGCACGAGTTCTCGATGCTCTACACCACCACCAGGTTCAAGGACGAGAAGCAGGACCCGGCCACCGCCGACTTCGTCTACGGCTACGTGAGCATCGACCTGAAGACCGGCAAGCCCACCGTGGAGGACTTCGCGCCGCTGACCGAGCTGTACTTCACCGGCCTGCGTTCGCCGAAGGACCCGAACCAGATGTTCGGCGTGCTCAACCGCCTGGCCAAGTACGACATCAAGCAGCAGAAGCTGATCAAGGCCGCCAACCTGGATCACTCCTACTACTGCATCGCCTTCAACACCCAGGGCAGCAAGCTCTACCTGGCCGGCACCTTCAACGACATCGCCGTCTTCGATCCGGACAGCCTGGAGAAGGTGAAGAACATCAAGCTGCCGGGTGGCGACATGGCCATCACCACCACCCAGGTATTCGTGCGCTAGGCCGGTGACTCCCCCGTGGCCCGGGCTTGCGCCCGGGAGCGGGGCGGGTCTGCCGTAGGCGTTCGCACGCCTCATTCCGCGCCATCTACGACCAATGGGTCACTGGACAGAACAAAACCCTTTACCCAGATTGACGTTTACGTAAAGGTAATCGGCCTCCCTGCCCGAATCGGAGGCCACCCGGAACGACCCGATCCCACCACAACGACAAGAAGGGACAGCCATGCATCAACCGAGCTATACCCGGGGGCGCCAGGACAAGCCCCTGCTCGCCATGACCATCGGCGCGGCATTCGACGCCACGGTCGCCCGATTCCCCGAACGCGAAGCCCTGGTGGTGCGCCACCAGGGGCTGCGCTACAGCTGGCGCAGCCTGGCCGAGGCGGTGGAGGTCCATGCCCGCGCGCTGATGGCCCTGGGTATCCAGAGCGGCGACCGGCTCGGCATCTGGGCGCCCAATTGCGCCGAGTGGTGCATCACCCAGTTCGCCAGCGCCAAGGTCGGCGCCATCCTCGTCAACATCAACCCGGCCTATCGCAGCAGCGAGCTGGAGTACGCCCTGCGCCAGTCCGGCTGCCGTTGGGTGATCTGCGCCGACGCCTTCAAGACCTCCGACTACCACGCCATGCTCCAGGGCCTGGTGCCGGAGCTGGCCAGCGCAGCCATCGGCCAGCTCGCCAGCGAGGTGCTGCCCGAACTGCGCGGGGTGATCAGCCTCGCCGCCGAACCGCCGGCCGGCTTCCTCGCCTGGGCCGACCTGCAGCAGCGGGCAGGGGAGACCACCCCGGCCGAGCTGGCCGAGCGCCAGGCCAGCCTGCAGTTCGACGACCCCATCAACATCCAGTACACCTCCGGCACCACCGGCTTCCCCAAGGGCGCCACCCTCAGCCACTACAACATCCTCAACAACGGCTACATGGTCGGCGAGAGCCTGGGGCTCACCGAGCACGACCGCCTGGTGATCCCGGTGCCGCTGTACCACTGCTTCGGCATGGTCATGGGCAACCTGGGCTGCGTGACCCACGGCGCCACCATGATCTACCCCGGCGACGCCTTCGACCCGCTCACTGCCCTGCGCGCCGTGGCGGAGGAGAAGGCCACCGCACTGTACGGCGTGCCGACCATGTTCATCGCCGAGCTGGACCACCCGCAGCGGCATGAATTCGACCTCTCCAGCCTGCGCACCGGCATCATGGCCGGCGCCACCTGCCCCATCGAGGTGATGCGCCGGGTCATCGGCGAAATGCACATGAGCGAGGTGCAGATCGCCTACGGCATGACCGAGACCAGCCCGGTGTCCCTGCAGACCGGCCCGGATGACGGGCTGGAACTGCGCGTCACCACCGTCGGCCGCACCCAGCCGCAGCTGGAGAGCAAGATCGTCGACGCCGATGGCCGCATCGTGCCGCGCGGCACCATCGGCGAGCTGTGCACCCGGGGCTACAGCGTGATGCTCGGCTACTGGAACAACCCCCAGGCCACTGCCGACGCCATCGACCCGGGCCGCTGGATGCACACCGGCGACCTGGCGGCCATGGACGACGACGGCTACGTGCGCATCGTCGGGCGCAGCAAGGACATGATCATCCGCGGCGGCGAGAACATTTACCCCCGCGAGCTGGAGGAGTTCTTCTTCACCCACCCGGCCGTGGCCGACGTGCAGGTGATCGGCATTCCCTGCAGCAAGTACGGCGAGGAGATCGTCGCCTGGATCAAGTTCCACCCCGGCCACAGCGCCGGCGAGGAGGAGCTGAAGGCCTGGGCCAAGACCCGCATCGCGCACTTCAAGGTGCCCCGGCACTTCCGTTTCGTGGACGAGTTCCCCATGACGGTGACCGGCAAGATCCAGAAGTTCCGCATGCGCGAGATCAGCATCGAGGAGCTGACGCCGCCCCGGGACGGCAAGGTGACGGCGATCCGCTAGCACCGCAGGGAGCCGCGTCTTGCGCGGCTCCTTATCCGCCTTCCATCTCCTACACTGGGCGCCCGTAATCGCCATGACCCCCGGAACGCCATGACAGGAACGTCAGCCGAGAAAGGCACCATCTCCGTCCGCCTCGTCGACGAAGCACTGCAGGTGCTTCGCCAGCAGGGGGGCGACGTTGCCGCACTGCTGGAGCAGGCTGGCATTCCCGCCGAACAGATGGCTCGGCCCTACGGCCGGGTCGCCTCCAGGCAGTACGCCCAGCTGTGGCTGCTGATCGCCCGGGTGATGGATGACGAGTTCTTCGGCATGGACAGCCGCCGGCTCAAGTCCGGCAGCTTCGCCCACATGAGCCGGACCGCCCTGCAGGCCGCCACCCTGGGGGACGCGCTGCAGACCAGCCTGATCTTCCTCGCCCTGATGCTGGACGACCTGCAGCCCCGCCTGGCGCGGCGTGGCAGCCTGGCCGAGATCGTCCTCGACGACAGCGGCGCGCCGCCTCGGGCCTTCGCCTGCTTCACCCTGTTCCTCATGGTCCACGGCCTGCTCTGCTGGCTGGCCGGGCGGCGTCTGCCGATCCTCGGCATCGAGCTGCGGGGGCCGCAGCCGGCCTACATCGAGGACTACCGGGTGATGTTCACCCCGCACCTGCGCTTCGGCCGCGACACCACGCGCCTGGTGTTCAACGCCGACTGCCTGGCCCAGCCGGTGCGCCGCAACGAGGCGGACCTGCGGCGCTTCCTCGCCGGTGCGCCGGCCAACATCCTGGTGCGCTACCGCGACCCCCAGAGCCTGGCCGCCCGCATCAAGGCCTACCTGCGCAGCCTCCGCCCCGAGCGCTGGCCGGACCTGGAGGCGCTCTCCGGGCACTTCTACATGGCGCCCTCCACCCTGCGGCGCAAGCTCACCCAGGAAGGGCAGTCCTACCAGGCGCTGAAGGACCAGGTGCGCCGCGACCTGGCGGTCGCCCGGCTGGACGCGGGCGAGGTCAACTTCACCGAGCTGGCCTTCGAACTCGGCTTCGCCGACGCCAGCGCCTTCTACAAGGCGTTCCGTAAGTGGACCGGCTCCACCCCCGGGCAGTACCGGGCGCTGGTGCACCCCGAGGCGGGCTGAGCCCCTTCACTTGGCGAACAGCTGGCCGATGTCCCGGAACGCCTTGAACTCCAGCGCGTTGCCGCACGGGTCGAGCAGGAACAGCGTCGCCTGCTCGCCCACCTGGCCCTTGAAGCGCACGTAGGGCTCGATCACGAAGCGCGTGCCGAGGCGTTGCAGCCGCTCGGCCAGGGCCTCCCAGTCCTCCCAGGCGAGCACCACGCCGAAGTGCGGCACCGGCACGTCGTGGCCGTCCACCGGGTTGGTGTGTGCGGCGAGCTGGCTGGCGGTCGGCGGGTGTTCGTGGATCACCAGCTGGTGACCGAAGAAGTCGAAGTCCACCCACTGCGCGCTGGAGCGGCCTTCGGCGAGGCCGAACACCTCGCCATAGAAACGCCGCGCGGCGGGCAGGTCGTGAACGGGGATTGCGAGGTGGAAGGGGGCGAGTTGCATGCTGTGCTCCTTTGATCGTGTCTTCATTCTAGAGATGGAGATTTCGATGCAAAGCCAGGATTATTTGTGCCGAGCACGAACGTTTTCGATCAATGAGGCACTCCATGCTGCGAGAGATCCGCACCTTCGTCGCCGTGGCCCGCCATGGCACCTTCGCCGCTGCCGGCATGCACATCGGCCTTACCCAGTCCGCCGTCAGTGCGCAGATCCGCAACCTGGAAGAAGCGCTGGGCGTGCGCCTGTTCGACCGCACCGGCCGCCAGGCGCTGCTCAACGCGGCCGGTGAGCGGGCGCTGCCCCTGGCGCGGGAGATGCTCGACCTGTTCGCCCGCATGGCGGCCACGGACGAGGCGGGTGCCCATGCCGGGGAACTGCGCATCGGTGCCATCGCCACCGCCCAGACCGGGCTGCTGGCGGACGCGCTGCTGCGCCTGCGGGAGCGCGCCCCGGCGGTGGAGCCGAAGCTGGTGCCCGGCGTTTCGCTGAACCTGCTGAGCCAGGTGGATGCCGGCGACCTGGACCTGGCCATCCTCATCCGCCCGCCATTCGAACTGCCCAAGGAACTGCATGCCGAGGTGCTACGGGAGGAAGCCTTCGTGCTGGTGGTGCCGCGCGGCCTGGAGGGCGACGACCCGCTGCGCCTGCTGGCCGAACAGCCGCTGGTGCGCTATGACCGCACCTCCTTCGGCGGGCGCCTGGTCACCCGCTTCCTGCGCCAGCAGCGCCTGGACGTTAAGGTGGCGCTGGAACTGGACGAACTCGACGCAATCGTGCG
Organism: Pseudomonas sp. SLBN-26; assembly: GCF_006715895.1. Taxonomy (NCBI): domain Bacteria; kingdom Pseudomonadati; phylum Pseudomonadota; class Gammaproteobacteria; order Pseudomonadales; family Pseudomonadaceae; genus Pseudomonas; species Pseudomonas sp. SLBN-26. The sequence goes on along the minus strand of NZ_VFOB01000001.1, from coordinate 1,505,206 downwards.
CATGGTCGAGGCCGGCCTCGGCATCGCGCTGATCCCCGAAGCGGGCCTGTGGCTGGAGCGCGACGCCGCCATCCGCGTGATCCGCCTCGGCCCGATGACCTTCCACCGGCAGATCATCCTGCTCACGCGCCACGCCCAGCGCCGCCAGCCGCTGCAGCGCCTGTTTGCAGCGTGCCTGGCCGGGGAGGACGCCGGATAGCCGGGCCCTAGACCGCCCGCAGGCCGGCTTCGGCGATGGCCTGGTCGGACGGCGGGGCCTTGAGCAGCAGGCGGATGCGGTTGGCCAGGGCGTCGATGGCGTAGGGCTTGGCCATGACCTCCATCCCCGGGGGCAGGGGTTCGTTGCCGAATGGGGCGTTCTGGGCGTAGCCGGTGATGAACAGCACCTTCAGGTCCGGGCGTTGCAGGCGGGCGCGGCGGGCCAGTTCCAGGCCGTTCAGGCCCCCCGGCAGGCCGACGTCGGCCAGCAGCAGGTCGACCCCTCGCTCGCTGGCCAGCAGGGCGAGGGCCTCGGGGCCGTCCGCGGCTTCGAGCATCTGGTAGCCGAGGTCTTCCAGCACTTCGCGCATCAGCTGGCGCAGGGGCGCTTCGTCGTCCACCACCAGTACGGTGGTGCGCTGCTCGGCGCGGGGGATTTCAACCGGGCGGGGTGTTGGCGCGGGCTCTGCCTCGCCGTGGTGGCGGGGCAGGTAGAGGCTGAGGCTGGTGCCCTGGCCGAGGGTGGAGGCGATGCGCACCTGCCCGCCGGATTGCCGGGCGAAGCCGTACACCATCGAGAGCCCGAGGCCGGTGCCCTGGCCCACCGGCTTGGTGGTGAAGAAGGGTTCGAAGGCTCGGCTGATGACGTCCTCGCTCATGCCGCTACCGGTGTCGCTGACCATCAGCACCAGGTAGTCCCCCGGTTCCAGCCCGCGCTCACCGGCAGCCTGGGCGCCGAGCACGACATTGTTGCTGCCGATGCACAGGCGGCCGCCGTTGGGCATGGCGTCGCGGGCGTTGATGCAGATGTTGAGCAGGGCGCTTTCCAGCTGGTTCGGGTCCACCAGCACCGTCCACAGGTCGGGGCCGTCGACGCACTCCACCTCGATGTTCGGGCCCATGGTCCGGCTGATCAGTTCGTGCAGGGTCGCGACCAGCTGGTTGACGTCGGTGGGGCGCGGGTCGAGGGCCTGGCGGCGGGAGAAGGCGAGCAGGCGGTGGGTGAGGGTGGCGGCGCGTTCGGCGGCGCTGCGGGCGATGTCGATGTAGCGGTTCAGGTCCTCGGTGCGCCCCTGGGCGATGCGCAGGCGCAGCAGCTCCAGGCTGCCGCTGATGCCGGCGAGGAGGTTGTTGAAGTCATGGGCGAGGCCGCCGGTGAGCTGGCCCACGGCCTCCATCTTCTGGCTCTGGCGCAGTTGCTCCTCGGCCTGGCGCAGGGCGTCGGCGCGGGCGCGCTCCTCGGTGGTGTCGCGGCCGATGGCGCTGATGAAGCCGTCGCCGGAGGAGGAGGACCAGTTGATCCAGCGGTAGCTGCCATCGCGATGGCGCATGCGGCTGGCGTAGTCCCGCAGGGGCTCGCCCTGGACCAGGCTGTGGATGGCGGACCAGGCGTCGGCGAGGTCGTCGGGGTGTACCAGGTCCAGACAGTTGCTGCCCACCAGCTCGGCTTCGCTCCAGCCGAGGATGTTCTGCGTGGCGGGGTTGGCGGCGGTGATCACCAGGTCCAGGCGCGACACCAGCATGATGTCCGGCGAGAGGTTCCACAGGCGGTTGCGGTCGCGGGTGCGCTCGGCCACCTGGCGTTCCAGGTTGTGGGTGAGCTGGCGCAACTGGCGCTCGGCGGTGACCCGGGAGGTGGTCTCGATCACCGTGTCGAGCATGCCCAGCACCCGGCCGTCGGCGTCCCGCAGCGGGCTGTAGCAGAAGGTGAAATAGCTCATCTCCGGTCGCCCGTGGCGATCCAGCTCCACGGGGAAATCCTCGATGAAGGTGGCCTGGCCCTGGTAGGCCCGCTCGGCGATGGGGCCGATGCTGTCCCAGGCTTCGCGCCAGATGTCGTCGAAGGGCCGGCCGAGCGGGGCGGGCTTGTTGCCGAGGATGGGCACGAAACCGTCGTTGTAGATGGAGATGCGCTGCGGCCCCCATACCAGGCAGCAGGGGAAGTGCGAGGACAGGATGGTGTCGACGCTGATGCGCAGCGCCTCGGGCCAGTGCTCGATCGGGCCGAGCGGGGTGCGGGCCCAGTCGTGCTGGCGCACTTGCTGGCTCATCGGCCCGGGGGCGGCGGGGAAGGGGGTAGCGTCCATGTCAGGATTCCGAGGGGCAGCAGCGAGGATGGCCGGGTCAGAGGAGTTGACCACGAAGCGGCCGGACAATTCGATTCCGCGATGCCTGTTCGCCGTGGCGGTGACGGCGAGCAGGCGCGAGAGCCTAGCGCTGCTCGGCCTGTTCGATGAGTTCGAGCACGTCGGCCAGGGTGGCGTCGAGGTGCTCGCCGGCCTTGTAGGCGCGCAGCACGGCCTCGTCACCCTCGCGGACGAGGCGTGGCCGCTCGATGAACAGCCCGGCGGGTTCGAAGGCCTCGTCCAGTACCACCACCAGGGGAATGGCGATGCGCTCCAGGCCCAGGCGGGTCTTGAGGTCGTCTTCGGCGCGGCCCTTGGTGATCACCGCGAGGTCGATGCGCGGCTGGCGGCGGCACAGGTCGTCCAGCACGGTGACGTTGATCTGGCAGTCCGGGCACCACATCTCGCCCACCACCAGCAGGTGGTAGCGGCGTTCGATCTGCTCAATGCGCTGCAGCAGCGGGGCGGCCGGCCCTTGGTCTTCCAGGCGCTGGGCGATGGCGGCGGCTGCGGCCGTCTCGGCCGGCAGGCCGCTGCCGACGAACTCGGTGTAGGACTGGCCGATGTCGAACAGCTCGCGATAGGTCGCCATGGGGATGCTCCGTTGAAAGTGAGGCGGCATCCCAGCAGAAAAGCCCACCCGGGGCAACTGCGCCTCACCCCGGCGACAGGTAGCCGAGCAATTGCCGGGCGTGGGAGCCGAGGCCATCGGTGCCGCGGATGCACAGGCGCAGCTCGCGGGTGGCCCAGGTGTCCTCCAGGGTGACGATGGCCACCGGCAGCTCCTGGGTCAGGCGGTGGGCGGCGGCCTCCGGAAGCATGGCGATGCCGGCGCCCTGGGCCACCAGCTGGGCGATGGCGTCGAAGCTCGGTGCGCGGACCCGCACCATCAGCGGCAGGCCGTTCTGCCGGGCCATTTCCTCGACGAAGCGCTGCATGGAGCGCTCCGCCGGCAGGCACACGAAGGGGTAGCCCAGAGTGTCGCGCAGGTGGACGCTGCGCAGCGGCGCGAGGGCGTGGCCGGCAGGCACCAGCATCACCAGGCGGTCGTCGCGGAAGGGCAGGGAGATCAGCCCGCCGGTGGGCAGGTTGCCGTCGTACACGCCGATGTCGATGTCGCCGGCCTGCACGCCCCGCAGCACGTCGCGGCTGGTCTGCTCGGTGAGCTGCAGGTCCACCTCGGGGTAGTCCGCCAGGAAGGGGCCGAGGGCGCCCGGCAGGAAGGAGCTGTTGGCCACGGTGGTGGCGGCCAGATGGACGACGACGCGCTGCTGGCCGGCCAGCTCCTCCAGCAGCACCTTGAGCCCCTGGGCTTCGTTGAGCAGCGCGTGGCAGCGCTCCAGCACCAGGCGGCCGGACGGGGTGGGCGTCATGCCGTCGGCGCGGCGGGTGAAGAGGGTGATGCCGCAGCGGGATTCGAACTGGCGCAGCCGAGTGCTGGCCGCAGAGACCGCCACGGGAAAGGTGGCCGCCGCCTTGCTCAGGCTGCCGGTGGCGGCGATGGCGCTCAGCAGGCGCAGGTCGGACAGGTCGAAGTGCATGGCGTTCTGATTTCCATAAAGGGTGGTTCTGGAAAAACCGATTCTAGCCCTCTCGCGTTCTGTCCAGAATAAGGCTCTACCTGCTGATGGCCTGCCTCATGAACGCTCTGTTTTCCCTGTACCAGCGCGGCCTGCGCAACGGCAGCCTGTTCGCCGTGCTCTCGGCGGCGGGCTTCAGCCTCAAGGCGATCTTCGTCAAGCTGTCCTACGCCGCCGCCCCGGTGGATGCGCTCACCGTGCTGGCGCTGCGCATGGGGCTGGCACTGCCGCTGTTCGCCTGGCTGCTGTGGCTGAGCCGTGGGACGGGCGAGGCGCGCCTGTCGCCCGCCGATGGAGGGCGCATCCTGCTGCTGGGGCTGGTGGGCTACTACCTCTCCAGCCTGTTCGATTTCTATGGGCTGGAGTCCATCAGTGCCGGCCTGGAGCGGCTCATCCTGTTCACCTACCCGACCCTGGTGATGCTGTTCCAGATGGTTGCCCTGCGCGAGCGCCCCGGCAGCCGCACCTTGCTGGCCATGGGCATCTGCTATGCCGGGCTGGGGGTGGCGCTTTTCCACGACGTGAGCACCTCGACTCTGGGCAGCCAGGTGCTGGTGGGCTCGGCCTGGGTGTTCGCCAGCGCGGTGACCTACGCCCTCTATTACCTGGGGGCGGGGATGATGCTGCGGCGCCTGGGCTCGATGCGCCTGGCCGGCCTGGCCGGGAGCGCCTCGGCGTTGATGGTGCTGGTGCACTACGCAATCACGGCCGATATCACCCAGTTGACGCACCTGCCGGCGCAGGTGTGGCTCTATGCCGCGTTCATGGCGCTGCTCTCGACGGTGCTGCCGATCTACTGGATGGCCCTGGCGATCCAGCGCATGGGCGCGACCCAGACGGCGGCGGTGGGCAACCTGGGGCCGGTGCTGACCATCCTCGCGTCCTGGGCGGTGCTGGGCGAGGCGGTCTCGCTCTACCAGGTGGCGGGGTTGGCCCTGGTGCTGTTCGGCGTATCCCGTCTCCGGCCTGCCAGCCCTGCGCCGAGCGTAGCGGCAGCGCCGACTTCTGTGGCGCGTGGGTGATGGCACTGCGCTGTTTCGGCCTTGGTTTCGCCTTGGCCGAAGCGTAAAATCCACACGTTTTCCGGGCTTTTACCGGGCCTGTGATGGCCTCGTCCAAAGCCCGCTTGCCCACCTTTACGATGCGATTGCCCCAAGGACCTGCTGCACGGATCGCAGTCCCCTTCGAGTGATCGCCCATCGGGACATGACCCATGCCGTTCGGGCCGCCCCCCAAGCTCAATCTGCGCAGCCTCATTCTCCTGTTCGCCCTTGCCGCGACCCTGGCGACGCTCGCCAATAACCTGCTGGTGACCTACGGCATCCAGCGCCAGGCTTTGGTGCAGAACGCCCTGGAAGCCAACCGTGCCTACGCGGCCAAGCTCGCCGCCAGCATCAATGAAAGCCTGTCCGGAGACCTGGAACGCCTGCGCTTCAGCGCCACACTGCTGGGCAACGTGCCGGGCGACACGAAGCAGATGGCTCTGGAGGCCGAGCGCCTGCTGATGCAGGACCACGGCTTCAACACCGTGCTGGTGGCCAACGCCGAGGGCACCGTGGTGGCCTCCAAGCCAGACAGCCTGGGCATCAACGGCCAGGCCCTGCGCTCGCGGGAGGCCCTGCAGCAGCGCCGGGCGATGGTCAGCCCGGCATTCCGCTCCCTGGCGGGCAACCTCATCGTCTTCGTCTCCCACCCCATCTGGGGGCGCGACGGCCAGTACCTGGGGCTGATCGGCGGCACCATCTACCTGGGCAAGCCCAATGCCCTGGATTCACTCGTCAGCCAGCACTTCCACCACGACGCGTCCAACGTCTACCTAGTGGACCCGGACCGCAAGGTGCTGTTCCACCCCGACGCCAGCCGCGTTGGCGAGCGCCTGGGCGCCAACCCCATCGTCGACGCGGTGCTCAAGGGCGAGAGCGGCGCCATGCAGGCGGTCAACACGCGGGGCGTGGAAATGCTCGCCGGCTACGCCAGCGTGCCGTTGAGTGGCTGGGGCGTGGTGGCGCAGCAGCCCCTGGCCGAGACTCAGGCGGCCGTGGAAGAGCTGATGAAGCGCCTGCTGGCCGGGCTGCTGCCCATGAGCCTGCTGGGTGTGGGACTGATTCTCTGGATCTCCGCGCGCATCAGCCACCCGCTGCGGCAACTGGCCGAGAGTGCCGCGCAGCCGGAGCGGGCGGAGAAGGCCCTGCGGGTGAAGGCCTGGTATGCCGAAGCGTGGATGATCAAACAGGCCCTGCTGGCGGGCCTGGAGGTGACCCGGGCCAAGCTCGGCCAACTGGACCTGCAGGCCAAGAGCGACCCCCTCACCGGGCTGGCCAACCGGCGCGCCATGGAAGAGCGTTTGCAGGCCTGGCAGCGGCTGGGCACGCCGTTCTCCGTCATCAGCCTGGACATCGACCACTTCAAGCGGGTCAACGACACCTTCGGCCACGACACGGGTGACGATGTGCTGCGCCAGTTCGCCGACCTGTTGCGCCAGGGTTGCCGGGAGCGGGACCTGCCGTGTCGTGTCGGCGGCGAGGAGTTCATCCTGCTGCTGCCCGAGGCGCCCCTGCGCACGGCGGCGGAGGTGGCCGAGCGCTTCCGCGCCCGGCAGGAGGCCACGCCGATCGCGCCTGTCGGCCAGATCACTGTGTCTCTCGGTGTGGTGCACTGGTCACCTCGAGGTGGGCGCAGCGTGCAGGACGTGCTCAAGCGCGCGGACGCCTTGCTCTACCAGGCCAAGCAGGCCGGGCGTAACCGGGTGATGGCGGACGAAGCGCGGGTGTTCGAGTCAATCAGTTGACGTCAAAAATATTAACTGTAAAAAATTTCTGACAGCCAATTCCTACAAAAAAGTCGGCGTGGTATACAGCGGCGGTTTTCCCGAGCCCTTTCTTGCCGTCAAAGGACTGCTGCCATGAATCGAGCCTTCTCGCTGGTCTGGAATCCCCGTCTGCGTGCCTGGTGTGTCGCCGATGAGCATGCCCGGCGGCGCAAGGCGGGGTCCGGCGCGGTCCTGGCGTGCGCGCTGCTGGCTCCGGTGGCGGCGCTGGCGGCCGACCTGCCCACCGGTGGCCAGGTGGTTTCCGGCAGCGGTGCCATCAGCCAGCCCAACGCCCAGCAGATGGTCATCGACCAGTCCAGCAACAAGCTGGCGATCAACTGGCAGAGCTTCGACATCGGTGCCGGCAAGCGCGTGACCTTCAACCAGCCCGGCAGTGACGCCATCGCCCTCAACCGCGTGGTTGGCAGCGACGGTTCGAAGATCATGGGCCAGCTGGATGCCAACGGCCGGGTGTTCCTGGTCAACCCCAACGGCGTGCTGTTCGGCAGCGGTGCCCAGGTCCAGGTCGGCGGCCTGGTGGCCTCGACCCTGGACATCGACCCGCAGGATTTCGAACGCGGCCACTACCGCTTCAAGGGCGACGGCACGCCGGCGGCCGTGGTCAACCAGGGCACCCTCAGCGCAGCCGACGGCGGCGCCGTGGCGCTGCTGGGGGGCACCGTCAGCAACCAGGGGGTGATCGTCGCCCAGCAGGGCAGCGTGGCCCTGGCGGCCGGCAATGCCATGACCCTGGATTTCGCCGGTGACGGCCTGCTCAAGGTCCAGGTGGACGAGGCCGCAGCGGATGCGCTGGTGGAGAACCACAAGCTGATCCGCGCCGACGGCGGCAAGGTGCTGCTCACCGCCGACGCGGGCGATGCGCTGCTCAAGACCGTGGTCAACAACACCGGCGTCATCGAGGCCCGCACCCTGGGCCAGAAGGACGGCAAGATCATGCTCATGGGCGACTTCGACGGCGGCGTGGTCAAGGTGGCCGGCACCCTCGATGCCAGCGCGCCCAACGGCGGCAATGGCGGTTTCATCGAGACCAGTGGTGCCCACGTGCAGATCGCCGACGACGTGAAGGTCACCACCCTGGCGCCCAAGGGCAAGACCGGCGAGTGGCTGATCGACCCCTACAACGTGACCATTTCCAACGCCACCAGCTCCGGAATGGGCGGCTTCAACGGCAACGCCAACGACAGCGTGCTCAACGTCACCACACTCACCAACGCCCTGGCCAGCACCGGAGTGACGGTGACCACCGGCGTCGGCGGCAGCCAGGCCGGCAACATCACCGTGGACGCGCCCATCAGCTGGAACGCCAACACCGTACTGGCGCTCAACGCCGCCGGCAGCATCATCATCAACAAGGACATCACCGCCACTGGCAACAACGCCGGGCTGTCCATGTCCTACAGCGGCAGCTACAGCCTGAACAAGGGCGCCCGCGTGACCCTGTCCGGCAGCAATGCCAGCCTCAGCCTGGCGGGCACCGGCTACGTCCTGATCCATGACATCGGCGCGTTGCAGAACATCACCAGCACGGGCTTCTACGCCCTGGGCAACGACATCGACGCCAGCGCCACCGCGGGCTGGAACGGTGGCGCCGGCTTCAACCCGCTGGACGGGGTTAGCACCAACTTCGCCGGCCTTGGCCACAGCATCGACAAGCTGACCATCAACCGCGGGTCGGAGAGCGACGTCGGGCTGTTCCGCACCGTGAGCGGCAACGTCCGTGACCTGACCCTGTCGAATGCCCGCATCACCGGCCAGATGAACGTCGGCGGTATCGCCGCCACCCTTGGCGGCACCCTCAGCAACGTCCACATGACCGGCAGCGTGTCCGGCTCCGGGGCCTTCGTCGGCGGCCTGGCCGGCACGGTCAACAACGGCATCATCCGCTACTCGTCCTCGGCCGCCGACGTGACCGGCCTGACCGTGGTGGGCGGGCTGGCGGGCAGCGTCCAGAGCATTGCCATGGCCGACTCCTATGCCACCGGCTCGGTCACCGCCACGGTCAGCAACACCAGTGCGTTTGCGGGTGGGCTGCTGGGCGAGGTGATCTCCAGCGCGACGCTGACCAACACCTACGCCAGCGGCAAGGTCACCGGCTACACCACCACGGGCGGCCTGATCGGTGGCGGCTACCTGCCCACCATCACCGTCAACACCAGCTACTGGGACATCAACAGCACCGGCCAGTCCAGCTCCCTGGGCGGCGGTACCGGCCTGACCAGCGCCGTGCGCAACCAGTCGGCCTACACCGGCTTCGACTTCACCAACATGTGGGTGATGTTCGAAGGCGATACCCGGCCGATGCTGCGCAACGAATACTCCACGACCCTCTTCACCCCCCACGCCCTGCAACTGATGGGGCTGGACCTGACAGCCAATTACCGCCTGGGCACCGACCTGAGCCTGGCCAGCGCCATGGCCGCCAGCGGCGGCTACTACGGCGAGGTATGGGGCGCGTCGGGTTTCCGCCCGGTCGGCAGCAACGCACAGCAATTCACCGGCAGCTTCGACGGGCAGGGCCACAGCATCAGCGGCCTGGCCATCAACCGCGCGGCCACCGACTATGTCGGCCTGTTCGGCTACACCTCCGGCGCGACCCTGGCCAACGTCAAGCTGGTGGGCGGCAACGTCACCGGCAGAGACAACGTCGGTGCCCTGGTCGGTTACATGCAGGGCGGCACCCTCGGCAACGCATCGGCCAGCACCACGGTCAACGGCACCAGCACCAGCGAAGCCAATACCGGCGGGCTGATAGGCACCAACGACAGCGGCGCCATCGCCGATGCCTCCGCCACCGGCAATGTCACCGGGGCCGGCTACCAGGTCGGTGGCCTGGTCGGCTTCAACGTCAACGGCGGCAGCATCACCCGCTCCTATGCCACCGGTAACGTCACCGGCACCAACACGACCGCAAACCTCGGCTATGTCGGTGGTCTGGTGGGCGCCAACGGCTACAGCGGCGACGGTGGCTCCATCAGCCAGTCCTACGCCACCGGCACGGTGAGGGCGTCGTCGGGGCCGGTCGGCGGTTTCGTCGGCCACAACGAAGGCAGCATCACCGACTCCTACGCCACCGGCGCGGTGATCGGCCAGGGCTCTGCGAGCAACATCGGCGGCTTCGCCGGGGTCAATTTCATCAACGGCACCATCAGCAACAGCTACTCCACCGGCTACGTCGCCGGCGGCACCCAGCTGGGTGGCTTCGTCGGCTACAACAACGGTACCAACGGCGCCATCAGCAACGCCTACTGGAGCACCCAGACCAGTGGCCAGTCGCAGGCCGCGTTCGGCGGCCTGATGACCGGCATCACCGGGCGTACCACCGCGCAGCTCCAAGGTGGGCTGCCGTCCGGCTTCTCCTCGTCCATATGGGGCACCGGCGCTAACCTCTACCCGTACTTCACATGGCGCTACAGCACCACGCCCATCGCCATCAGCGGCAAGGCTTTCAGCAATGGCGGCAGCACGGCCCTGGCGGGCGTGACGCTGACCGCCGTATCCGGCGGCGTTGCCATCGGCAGCGGCAGCAGCGGGGCGGACGGCTACTACTACATCCTCAGCGATGCCAGCGGTCTGGATGCCAACGGCGCCATCGCCTACCTGGATGGCAACGTCGACACCGGCGCCGGCTTCGGCGACGTGATCGGCACCAACGGCATCCAGGGGCTGGACGTCTACAGCTCCGCCGCGCGCCTGGCCACGGGGCAGGGCAGCCTCTCGGCGACCCGCAGCCGCTACCTGGCCGCGCGCGGCAGTTATGCCGATGCCGACCTGGCGTTCCTCTCGTCCAGCGACTTCTCAGCCCTCACCAGCAGCGGCTACGGCCTCTACCTGGCTGCCAGCGCCGCCAACTACAGCCTGGACACCAACCTCGGCTCCGGCGGCCTGCTCAGCCTCGACAGCGGCGGTGCCTTCGGCATCAGCGGCACCCGCCAGCTGTCGGCAGGCGGCAACCTCAACGTGGCCGACCGCCTGACCTGGGGCGACAACGCCGGGCTGACCCTCAGCACCAGCAATGGCGGCAACGTCCTGCTGGGGGATGGCATCGACGCCGCCAGCGGCAGCCTGACCCTCTCTGCTGCCGGCACCGCGACCAGCAACGGGGGCGTCAACCTCGGCGTGCTGAATCTCACCGGCGGCACCTGGAGCCAGGTGGCCGCCAGCCTGCCCAGCTTCAGCGTCACCGACTTCCGCCTCAGCCCCGGTGCCACCTTCGTGCGCGCCCTGGGCGGTGACGGCAGCCTCGCCACGCCGTACCGCATCACCGATGTCTATGGCCTGCAGGGCCTGGCCTCCACCAGCCTGGCGGGCAGCCGCTTCGTCCTGGCGAACGACATCAATGCCTCCAGCAGCGCGCTGTGGAACAGCGGCGCCGGCTTCCTCTCCATCGGCAGCCTGGCCAACCCCTTCACCGGCCGGTTCGACGGGCAGGGGCATCGCATCAGCGGCCTGGCCATCAACCGTCCCGGCAGCACCTACAGCGGCCTGTTCGGCTACAACGCCGGCTACGTCGGCAACCTCAACCTGGTGGGTGGCAGCGTGGCCGGTGGCAGCTACACCGGTGCCCTGGTGGGCTACAACGCCGCCGCCGGGGTGGTCGAGCGGGTCAGCAGCGACACCGCCGTCACCGGCACGGGCAACGTCGGCACCCTGGTCGGCACCAACGCCGGGACCCTCAGCGAGTCCCTGGCCACGGGCAGCGCCAGCGGCGGCCTGAATGGCGGCGGCCTGGCCGGCAGCAACGCCAGCACCGGCACCATCCGCGACAGCTACGCCACCGGCAGCGCCCAGGGCAGCGCCACGGCAGGCGGCCTGGTCGGGTTCAACGACGGCAGCCTGCTGCGTGTCTATTCCACAGGCACGCCCAGCTCCAGCGTCGGCGCGGTCGGCGGCCTGGTGGGCAGCAATGTCGGCACCGCCACCGGCAGCTTCTGGAACACCACCACCAGCGGCCTGGCCCAGGGCGCCGGGGCCGGCAATGCCAGCGGCATCTCCGGGTTGACCAGCGCCCAGCTCACCAGCCTGGCGCCCTTCGTGGCGGCCGGCTGGAGCATCGATGATGCCGGTGGCACGGGCGCCACCTGGCGCATGTACGAAGGCCACAGCGCGCCGCTGCTGCGCAGCTTCATGACTGCCCTCAGCGTCAACGTCGGCAACGCCAGCAAGACCTACGACGGCAGCGCCACCAGCAGCACCGGCGCCCTGGTGTACCCCATCGGCTACGACCCGGCCCTGGTTTCCGGCAGCGCCCTCTACACGGCCAACAGCGCCAACGCCGGCACCTACAGCGGCGCCAACCTGCGCGCGAGCGGGCTCTATTCCAGCCAGTTCGGCTACGACATCGAGATGCTCGCCGGCACCCTGACCATCGACAAGGCGGCGCTGACCATCACCGCCAGCAACGCCAGCAAGACCTACGGCCAAACTGCTTCGCTGAGCGGCTTCACCACCTCGGGCCTGGTAGCGGGCGACCAGGTCAGTGGCGTGGATCTAGCCAGCCTGGGCTCTGTCTTCAATGCTGGCGTCGGCAACTACGCCATCGTTGCCAGCAACGCCCAGGGCACCGGACTGAGCAACTACGACATCACCTACGGCAACGGCACCCTGGCCATCGACAAGGCCGCGCTGACCATCACCGCCAGCGACGCCAGCAAGACCGCCGGCCAGGTGGCGAACCTCAGCGGCTTCACCACCGCCGGGCTGGTGGCGGGGGACCAGGTCAGCGGTGTCAGCCTGGCCAGCAGCGGTGCCGGGGCAGGGGCTGCGGCCGGCAACTACGCCATCGTCGCCAGCAACGCCCTGGGCAGTGGCCTGGCCAACTACGACATCAGCTATGTCGACGGCCTGCTCACCGTCACCGGGACCCTGCCTTCCAGCACCGTCAGCGATCCGCGCGTGCAGGTGGCGCAGATGACCGGCAAACAGCCTGGCAGCGAAACCGAGCGGCCGCTGGTGGTGGTCACCCCGGCACTCTTCGCACCGGCCGAGTTCGGCGCGCAGCTCAACCTCGTCAACAACGGCATTCGTCTTCCCGAAGGAATCTGAAGATGCGTTCGACACCCGTGCTGGCCGGCCTTGCCGCCTCACTGATCAGCCTGTCCGTCTCCGCCGCCACCGCGCCGGATGCCGGCCAGGTGCAGCAGGGCCTCGACCAGCAACCCCTGCAGCTCAGCCCCCGGCAGTCCCTGCCGCTCAACCTGCCGGACGCACCCGCCGACCCGGCGGCGGACGCCGGCCCGCGCCTGCAGGTCAACGGCTTCACCCTGGAAGGCAACAGCGCGCTGGGCAGCGAGGAGCTGCTGGGCCTGCTGGCGGACCTGCCCGGCAAGGAGCTCAGCGTCGGCCAGCTGCAGGCCGCCGCCAACCGCATCACCCGGCGTTACCGCGAGCAGGGCTACCCCCTGGCGCGCGCCTACCTGCCGGCCCAGGAGATCGAGGGCGGCGTGGTGAAGATCGCCGTGCTGGAAGGGCGCTACGGCGAGATCAAGGTGGACAACCCGGTGGGCCTGGGCGGCAGCGCCCTGGCGCCGCTGTCCGCGCTGAAGGCCGGCGATGCCGTACAGGGCCAGCCGCTGGAACGCAGCCTGTTGTTGCTGCAGGACACCCCCGGCGTGGAGGTGAAGTCCACCCTGCGCCCCGGTGCCAGCACCGGCACCACCGACCTGCTGGTGGGCCTGCAGCAGGCGCCCCTGGTCACCGGCTCGGTGGACATGGACAACTACGGCAACCGCTTCGTCGGCCAGTACCGCCTGGGCGGCACCCTGAACCTGAACAACCCGCTCAACCTCGGCGACCGTCTCAGCCTGCGGGCCATGGGCAGCGACCAGGACCAGCACTACGGCCGCGTGGCCTACCAGTTGCCGCTCGGCCCCTGGGCCACCCAGTTCGGTGTCGCCTACTCGGACATGGACTACGAGCTGGGCAAGGACTTCGAGGACCTGCGCGCCCACGGCAACGCGCGCATCGCCAGCGTCTACGCCATCCAGCCGCTGGTGCGCTCGCGGGACTTCAGCCTGTTCACCCAGCTGCAGTTCGACGACAAGCGCCTGAAGGACGACATCGACCTGTTCGACGAGAAGAGCGACAAGCACGCCCGCGTCGTCACCCTGACCCTCAACGGCAACAGCCGTGACGCCCTGCTCGGCGGCGGGGTCAACAGCTTCGCGCTCGGCTGGAGCCAGGGCAGCCTGACCCTCGACGGCGCCCAGGCCCAGCGCACCGACGACGCCACCGCCGGCACCCGTGGACGCTTCCACAAGCTCAACCCCAGCCTGGTGCGCCTGCAGCGCCTCAGCGACCGCTTCAGCCTCTACACCCAGCTCCAGGGCCAGTGGGCCGACGGCAACCTGGACAGCTCCGAGAAGCTCTACCTGGGCGGCGCCTACGGCGTTCGCGCCTACCCCCAGGGCGAGGCCTCCGGCGACCGGGGCTGGCTGGCCAACGTCGAGCTGCGCTACGCCCTCACGGAGGCCTGGCAGCTGTCCACCTTCGTCGACCACGGCGAAGTGCGCCTGAACAAGGACACCTGGACCTCGGGCGACAACCACCGCAGCCTCTCCGGCGCCGGCTTCGGCGCCCTGTGGGCGGCCCATGGCTGGCAGGTCAACGCCGTGGCGGCCTGGAAGCTGGGCAACGCCGAAGCCGAGAGCGACGTGGAACGCACGCCGCGGGTCTGGGCCCAGGTGGTGCGCGCCTTCTGAGCCGTTGCCCCCGCCTGATGGGCAGGGGCAACGCGGGCGGCGTAGAGTGGCGAACCCCTGCACCAGGAGTTCGCCATGTCACTGACGCACCTGCTCGTCCCGACCTTCTCGAACCAGCTGAACAGCCTGGCCCAATGGCTGGAGAAAGCCTCCCTTCATGTCCGTGAGCACGGCGAGGACGCCGACGCCTGGCTGGCGCTGAAGCTGGCCCCCGACATGTACCCGCTGGCTGCCCAGGTGCGCTTCGCTGCCTTCCAGGCGCTGGAACCCTGCTACCGGCTGCGCGGCCAGTCGATCCCGGAAGGCTGGCTGGAACGCCGTCGCCAGGCCTGGGTCGCCCATGACCACCCCGGCTCGCTGGAGCAGGCCCAGGCGTGCCTGCGCGATGCCCTGGCCGAACTGGCTGCACTGGAACCGGCCGCGCTGGATGGCCGGATGGACGCGCCCATCGCCCTGGAGCTGCCCAATGGCATGGTCTTCGACATGAGCGCCGAGCAGTACGCCCGGGACTGGGCCCTGCCGCAGTTCTACTTCCACGCCATCACCGGCTACGCCATCCTTCGCCACCACGGCGTGGCGCTGGGCAAGGCCGACTACGTCGCGCACATGTTCGCCTACCTGCGGCCGGGGACCGTGCCGCAGGGGTAACGGTTTCGTCTGCGTTCGTGTTCCTGGGAGCATTCATGGCTGTCTCGTTCGAGGTTTATCCGGGCTCGCCCTACCGGCCCTGCCTGGAGGAGTTATTGGAGTTGGGTGCTCGACGTGTCCGCGAGCGGCTCGCGCTCCTGGGGCTTCCCGCCATACGGACGTTGACCGCTACTGTCTGGGAGGGTGGAGAGCCCTTGCTTGCACAGGTCGCGCCTACTCATGCGTCCGTCATGAACGTGGGGCAGCAGTTGCTGGTTTGCGATGAGCGAGATGGAAGTGCGTTTTCTCTGTCGATGGAACGTGTCGACGATGTTGAGCGTGAGTATTGGCGTGGGCTGTGTGCCGAGCACCCGCCTGCCATGGCATTGACTTCGTGCATTGAGGACAGCCTGTCCCTCGGTTACTACTGGTGCCTCAGCCGGTATTTTGGGGCGTCTGCGCTGATCCAGCTGGCTCATGGTCTGTACGCCGGCGCGTTGGCAGAGCTGACCGAGGGTTTTGTTTTTTCCGACGACAAGGCCTGGGACTACTCGCGGCTTCCCTGTCGTGCAAGTGCGCTCTACGGCGTTTATCTGTACCCAGAGCAGCATTCCCAGAGTGATTGGGCTGCAGATGCCGAGACGTTTCTGCAGCGTCTTCGTCGTGAGGAAGCGTCCTGAGCACCACCGTGGAAACCCCGCCATTTCCTCCTATGCTCCAGCGGTAGTCGTCGGTAAACGACATCGTTTTGTCACGGACGACATGCGACCTCAAGGAGGCGAGGGCATCGCCGATAGCCGGGTCGTTCCCCTCCGCGACGCGCCGTACCGCACGTGGCGAACACCCACTCTCGAGAGCACTTGGAATGAACATCAAGCAGAAGCTGACCTGGGCCTTCGCGGCCATCGCGTGCGTGCCCATCCTGCTGGTCGCCGTGGTGGTGATCTACAACCTGCGGTCCCAGGCCGAGGCGGACTTCCTCGATGGCAGCAACCGCGAGATCCGCCAGATCGACAACGCCATGACCATGTTCTTTCGAGGCATCAGCGAGAACGTCGAGTACATCGCCTCGTTGCCGGAAGTGGCAGCCGCCACGGACCTGAAGATCTATACCGGCGATGACGCCGCCAGCCGCCCGCTGACCGACACCAGCAAGGCATTGGAAACGCTCTTCGGCAACTTCGCCAAATCCCACCCGACCACCGCCTACCTATCCTACGGTCGCATCGACGGGGGCTATGCCACCTGGCCCGCCGACCCGACCCTGAAGAACTACGACCCGCGCGTGCGCCCCTGGTACCAGGCCGCCGTGGCGAAGCCGGGCACCACCGTGCGCACCGCCGCCTATTACTGGGCGCCCGACGACGCCGTGCTGATCGGTACTGTGCATACCGTGAACGACGCCCAGGGCAAGCTTTCGGGCGTGGTGGGGCTGGACGTGTCACTCAAGCAGCTCACCGACCTGGTCAAGCAGATCCACATCGGCGAAACCGGCTACCTGATGCTGGTGGAAGACAACGGCAACGTCTTGGTCGACCCGAGCGATTCCGCTCATAACTTCAAGCCCCTCAAGGACCTCGGCGATGGCTACGCCAAACTGGCGGTCACCCAGGGCTCCGCTCAGGTGGAGCTCAACGGCAAGCGCTACATGGCCAACGTCTGGGCCTCCCAGGGGCTCGGCTGGCACTTCATCGGCCTGATCGAACACGGCGAGGTGATGGCCAAGGCCAACGCCCTGGCCTGGCAGATCGGCATCATCGTGGCGGTGCTCGCCGTGCTGTTCGCGGTGGTCGGCGCGGTGTTCGCCAACCTCATCGTCAACCCGATCCGCAGCGTGGCCGATGGCCTGGAAGGCATCGCCCAGGGCGAGGGCGACCTGACCCGCAGCCTCTCGGTCACCGGCAAGGATGAAACCGCCGTGCTGGCGGGCTGGTTCAACCAGTTCCTCGGCGCCATCCGCCAGCTGGTGCAGCGCATCGTCGAGGCCTCGGCGGCCCTGCGGCACACCTCCGAGGGCAGCACCCGCGTGGCCCGCGAGATGAACGATGTCGCCGAGCGCCAGCGTGGAGCCGTGGAGATGGTCTCCACCGCCTTCAACGAGATGGTGGCCACCGCCAACGAAGTGGCCCGCTCCTGCAGCGCGGCGGCCACCTCCGCCGACGACGGCCAGCGCCAGGTGCACACCGGGCAGACCCAGATCGAAGGCGCCACCGAAAGCGTGCTGCGCCTGAGCGAGAACCTGAAGCAGTCCGCCGAATCCCTCCAGGAGCTGGAGAAGGACAGCCAGAACATCAACGCCATCCTCGACACCATCCGCTCCATCGCCGAGCAGACCAACCTGCTGGCGCTCAACGCCGCCATCGAGGCCGCGCGGGCCGGCGAGCAGGGGCGCGGCTTCGCCGTGGTGGCGGATGAGGTGCGGGCCCTGGCGCAGCGCACCGCCGTGTCCACCGGCGAGATCGACAGCCTGCTCGGTGGCCTCGCCCGGCGCACCCAGGACGTGACCCGGCAGATGCAGAACAGCCTGGAAATGTCCCGCGCCAGCGTCGAGCGCATCGACCTCGCCAGCAAGAGCTTCGAGCAGATCCGTGGCGCGGTGGACCACATCCGCGACCAGAACACCCAGATCGCCACGGCGGCCGAAGAGCAGCACCACGTGGCCGAGGACATCAACCGCCACATCGCGCAGATCCAGGACGATGCGCTGCTGGTGGAGAACCTCGCGCAATCGGCGCGGCGCGACTCCCACGAGCTGGCCCAGCTCTCCGAGCAGCTGCATGGGCTGGTGGGGCGCTTCAAGGCCTGAGCCCTTCAGTTCGTACCTTCCACCGCCGGCACCCTGCCGGCGGTGGCGTTTCCGGCCGGGCGAACATGGCTGTTGATCGCCCGGCTTCCTGCCAGGGTGTCGCTTCTGGTTGGTTGCATGCCGCTTGTCGGCCCTGGCCCGGCAACGCGCTTTGCTAGGTTGGACGGCCTTGACCGAGCCCACGGCCGACGACCACGGAGCAGCCCCTTGAGCCACGCCACCGCGTCCCACCGAACCGATACCGCGTCGAGCGACATCCCGCCACCTTCGGGTGACGCCAACCCGATCCTCACCGGCTACCGCGTCGGCCAGGACAATCTCCGTGGGCACTGGCTGGTGCCTTTCGACATCCACGGCGCAGTGTTCCTCACCTCGGCGCTCACCGTGCTGCTCTTCGTGGTGCTGACGCTGGTATTCCGCGAGGCGGTGGAACCGCTGTTCACCGGCCTGCGCGACCTGCTCACCGGTCGCCTCAACGGCTTCTTCCTCGGTGCGGCGAACGTGTTCGTGGTGCTGTGCCTGGCCCTGGTGGTCTCGCCCCTGGGGCGGGTGCGCCTCGGTGGCACCCAGGCCCGGCCGGACTACTCCTACGGCAGCTGGTTTTCCATGCTGTTCGCTGCCGGCATGGGCATCGGGCTGATGTTCTACGGCGTCGCCGAACCCATCTCCCACTACCAGACCGCCCTGGCCGGCCCGCAGCTGGGCGAGGGCGGGGCGCGCATCGACTGGGCACCGCTGGCCGGTGCGCCGGGCAACCCCGCCGAGGCCGCGCGCCTGAGCATGGCGGCGAGCATCTTCCACTGGGGTCTGCACCCCTGGGCGATCTACGCCATCGTGGCGCTGGCCCTGGCGCTGTTCTCCTTCAACAAGGGGCTGCCGCTGTCGATCCGCTCGATCTTCCACCCCCTGCTCGGTGAGCGGGTGTGGGGCTGGCCGGGGCATGTGATCGACATCCTCGCGGTGTTCGCCACGCTGTTCGGCCTGGTCACTTCCCTGGGCCTGGGCGCGGAACAGGCGGCGGCGGGCATCGACTTCCTCTTCGGCACCGGCGCCTCGCTCACCGCCAAGGTGGTGCTGATCGTGGCCATCACCCTGGTGACGCTGTCCTCGGTGGCCGCCGGGGTGAACAAGGGCATCAAGCGCATGTCCGAGCTGACCATGGTCCTGGCCGTGGCGCTGCTGTTCTTCGTGGTCCTCGCCGGGCCCACCCGCGTGCTGCTGGCCGGCACCCTGGACAACCTCGGCGCCTACCTGCAGTACCTGCCGGCGCTGTCCAACCCGCTGGAACGCAGCGATGCCGCCTTCAGCCAGGGCTGGACGGCCTTCTACTGGGCCTGGTGGGTGAGCTGGTCGCCCTTCGTCGGCATGTTCATCGCCCGCATCAGCCGGGGGCGCACCGTGCGTGAATTCCTCATCGCGGTGCTGCTGGTGCCTTCGCTGGTGTCGGTGTTCTGGATGAGCTCCTTCGGCGGCGCCGCGCTGCACCAGGTGTTCAGCGGCCTCGCCGGGGTGCAGGAGGCCGCCCTGGAACTGAAGCTGTTCGTGATGCTCGCGCACCTGCCCTGGAGTGCAATCACCTCCTTCGTCGGCATCGTCCTGGCGCTGCTGTTCTTCATCACCTCGTCCGATTCCGGCTCCCTGGTGATCGACACCATCACCGCCGGCGGCAAGCTCAATGCACCGGTGGTGCAGCGGGTGTTCTGGGTCGTACTGCAGGGCGTGCTGGCCATCGTCCTGCTGGTCGGCGGCGGCCTGGCGGCATTGCAGGCGATGGCGGTGTCCACCGGCCTGCCGTTCACCTTCGTCCTGCTGGTGGGGTGTGTCGCGGTGGTCAAGGGCCTGCTCAGCGAGCCCCGTGGCCAGGTGCGCCGCTCGATGGCAGGCGGGTAGGGCGCACAGGACCTCGCAGGCGTGAACGGGGTGGTGGCAGAGGGCGCGGATTTCCGCTCTACTGCCGCACCTTGGCGGGGGCGAGCGGCCTCCGCGTTCCCCTGCGACTGCGAGGTACACGGATGTTGGCTCAGGCCTTTCACTACAAATGCTGGGCGGACCGGCGCACCCTGGACGCCATCGCCCTGATCGATGCCAGCCGCTTTGCCGATTCGCTGGCCTTCACCCTGCAGCAGCTCAGCCACATGGTCATCGTCGAAGACCTGTTCCGCGCCCGCCTGAGCGGCGTGGCCGAGCCGCACCCGGCCACCAACAGCCAGGCCGTGCCGCCCTACGCGGTGCTGCGCGAGCGGCTGCTGGCGTCCAGCCAGTGGTACGCCGCCCAGGCCGAGGACCCGGCCGATGGCGAGATCACCTTCCGCTTCACCGACGGCCAGGCCGGGCGCATGAGCCGCCAGGAAATGCTCTTCCACGTGCTCAACCACGGCACCTACCACCGGGGCAACATCGCCCATGCCCTGGACCTGGCCGGCGTGCCCCATCCCGCCGACACCTACACCGTGTACCTGCACGCGGTGCAGCCGGAGCGTCGACAACCCTTTGATGCGCCGGTGCGCTGAGGCTTCCCCGTGACGATGCCGGCGCGATTGGCCCAGGTGTTCGAATGGCTGATGAAGCTGCTGCAGGCTGCCTTGACCCTGGGCGGCGCCACGGTGACCGGGATCGTCTCCGGCATCGCCCTGGACGGCGGGCCCATTGCCGCCGTGGCGCTCACCCTCGCGCACCTCGCCCTGGCGCTGTGCGTGCATGAGGGCGGCCACTGGCTGGGCGCCCGCTGGGATGGCTTGACGGTGTTGCTGGTGCGGGTGCTGGCGGTGGAAATCCAGCCGATGCGCCGTGGCCTGCGGGTGCGCTGGTCCCGTCAGAAGCGCCTGCGCGGGCTGGGGGGCTACGTGTTCTGTGCCGACGCCGTTCCACCGCGCGGTCCCCGTGCGCGCCTGCGCATGATCGCCCTCGGGCCCGGCGCCAACCTGCTGCTGGCGGCGCTCGCGGCCCTGGTCGCGCTGCTCTGCATCGACTCGCCGCCGGCCTTTGGCATCGCCCTCGGCATGGCCAGCAGCAACCTGAGCATGGGCCTGGCCAACCTGGTGCCCACCCTGCGCCCCATGCCCAGCGATGGCGCTCGCCTGTTCATGGCCTGGCGGGGTGCCGACGAGTCCGGCCCGGCGTTTGCCTACGCCCGCCTGCTGGCCCTCAGCGTGGCCGGCGTGCCTGCCGAGGCCCTGCCCGAGGCGGACCTGGCGAGCCTGGAGCAGCAGCCGATGCCCATGCCACTGGTGGCGCTGTCCTACCGCCTGGATCGCGCGCAGGCGGCCGGTGATTGGGCGGCGGCGACAGCCATGCAGGCCCAGCTGGAGGCATTGCTCACCGCGCACCCCCAGGCGCGTACCGAGTGCGCGGCGGTGGTGGCCTTGCTGCGGGGCGAGCTGGCCTTCAGCCAGGCCATGGCCAGTGGCCGTGCCGACGGCCTCGACGCCGTGCTGAACAACCGCGAGGTGGCCTGGTACTCACCGACCCTGGCGGCCCGCTGCCGAGCCTTGCAGGCGCTGTTCAGCGGTGACGAGGCCGGGGCCGAGCGCGAGCTGGAAGCGGCGGTGGCACTGGGGGCCAACGCCAGGGTTCGCTCGTCCCATCCCCTGCAGCTCGCACTCGCCGGGCATGTCCGCGCGTTGTTCAAGGGTCGGACCGCCGAAGGAGCGCTGCATGTCCCGTAGCCAGCGCCTGCTCGACCTGTTGCAGATCCTGCGGCGTCACCGCTACCCGGTGGCCGGTCACGTGCTGGCCGGCGAGCTGGGCATCAGCCTGCGCACCCTCTACCGCGACATCGCCACCCTCCAGCAACAGGGCGCGCACATCGAAGGTGGCGCGGGGCTGGGCTACGTGCTGCGCCCCGGTTTCGAGCTGCCGCCACTGATGTTTTCCCTGGAGGAGATCGAAGCCCTGGTGCTGGGCATGCGCTGGGTCGGTCGCCGTGGCGACCGCCGTTTGATGGGGGCGGCGCGGGACGTGCTGGCCAAGGTCGGTGCCGTGCTGCCACCGGCCCTGCGCGAGGAGCTGGAAACCAGCACCCTGCTGATCGGCCCGGCGCCGACCAGCGACGTGCCCGACGCGCTGCTGGAGCAGGTCCGCGATGCCATCCGCCGGGAGCACCGGGTGCAGCTCGGCTATCGCGATGCCGACGGGCAGGCGTCGCAGCGGGTGGTCTGGCCGTTCGCCCTGGGCTACTTCGAGCAGGCCCGCGTGCTGGTGGCCTGGTGCGAGCTGCGCCAGGCCACGCGGCACTTCCGCCTCGACCGGGTGGGGGCCCTGCAGGACCTCGGCCAGCGCTACCCGCGCCGGCGCCAGGTGCTGCTGCGTGAGTGGCGCGCGCAGGAGGGCATCGCCGAGCAGTGAGGCTGCTGCCAGAAACTGACAGGGGAGGGGCCTAGCCTGTGCGCATCGAGTGACGACGCCCGTCGCTCCACACAAGGAGTCCCACCCATGATCGCCCCCAGCCTGCTCAACCTGTACGTCGACGACCCGGCCCGCAGCGCCGATTTCTACCGGCGCCTGCTGACGGGGGACATCGTCGAGCAATCCCCGACCTTCGCCCTGTTCGTCTTCCCCAATGGCTTCAAGCTCGGCCTCTGGGGCCGTACCGGCGTCGAGCCGGTCACCACCGTGCGTGGCGGCGGCAGCGAGCTGTGCGTCCATGTCGACAGCGACGAAGAGGTGGACTGCCTGCACCAGCGCTGGCGCGAGCAGGGCGTGGAGATCGTCCAGGCACCGCTGGCCATGGACTTCGGCTACACCTTCACCGGCCTCGACCCGGACGGCCACCGCCTGCGGGTGTATCACCTGGCGATGTAATCCCCCGAGGGTGTTGAAACTGCGGTGGCATCGCTGCTTTGCCACCGCGCTTTC
Organism: Pseudomonas sp. SLBN-26; assembly: GCF_006715895.1. Taxonomy (NCBI): domain Bacteria; kingdom Pseudomonadati; phylum Pseudomonadota; class Gammaproteobacteria; order Pseudomonadales; family Pseudomonadaceae; genus Pseudomonas; species Pseudomonas sp. SLBN-26. Next base: position 1,482,488 of record NZ_VFOB01000001.1, on the reverse strand, counting down.
TGCTAGCGTGTGCACGCCCTCGAATCGGAAGGACCCGACCTCATGCAGCGAATGATTCTGGCCCTTGTGGCCGGCATGGTACTCACCGTGCTGGGCTACTCGGGTTTCTCCTGGCTTTCCGCCCACTACCTGCCCTTGGCCCCCGAGGCCAAGCTGACCCGTGCGTTTCCCCCGCCGCCCGAGATGCAGGCCCGCTGGCAGCGGGTGGACGCGTTGGCGCGCGATGCTGGCAATGCCGGGCTGGCGGCGCAGATGGAGATACGCATGCGCCAGCGCTCCCTGGCCTGCTCCCCGGGCTACCTGCCAGCCTGGTACGAGCGCATCGAGACCGTCAGGCAGCGGGTGGCAAACCCCACGTGCTTTGCCGCGCAGGACCGCAAGATCGAGCGCTGGCTCGCCCTGCTGGAGGTCGGCGCGATGTTGCGTCTGGAGCCCTTGCGAGCAATCCCCGCCCAGTTTCCCGAGGCCTTGCAGGGGGACGCGCCCCTGGTCGATGCCGTCTTTGCCGAGCGGGCCGGCATTGCGCTGCTGCAGACCCGCAGAAGCCTGCAGGTGATCGACGTCGGACGGGACCAGGCGCTTTACCGGGAGCCCTCCGATGGCCAGTTGAGGGTGGGTTCGCTGTCGGAGAATGGCCGCCTGTTCGTCTCCTATGGTTCCAAATCGCTGCGTATCCGTGAGGCGGAAACCGGGCGGACCGTCGCGCAGATCCATGGTGCGTACCCGAACTCGTTCATCTGGCTGGACGGGCAGACCGCCCTGTTCCAGGGGCGTTCCCACACCCAGTTCATCGACTTCAGCCAAGGGCGGATCATCGATACCGAGCTCTATCGCCAGCCGGAGCGTGCGGCGCCCGTTCCCGGCAAGCCGGACCACTACGTGGCGTTCGGACGGGGTGGCGCCGTCGAATTGGCCCTGGAGCAGCGCACCAGCGCTCCGAAGGTCCGCGTGGTACGCCTCCAGGACTCACGCAACACGGCGGCCGCAGCCCTGGACAGCGAGCCTGGTGGTGGGGCCTTCAGCCTCGATGGCACGCAGTACCTGAGCCCGCTCAGGTCTAACAACCTGGCTGTCTTCTCCATTGGCGAGCTGAAGAACGAGGTCATCGAGACCGGTCCCTTCAAGGCGCTGAAGGTGATACCGACCGCAGACCCGGACAAGTTTCTGTTCGGTGGGAGCCCCTTGCCGTTCTCCCAGGCCACGGTCCGGGCGTTCGTGCTCGATACCGCCCTCCAACGCTTGGCCCCGGTGACCGAGGAGCTGAACCTTGCCGGGCTGTCCTATGTGCGGCCCCTGGGCGTGTTCGGGGTCATCGATGCAAGCCGCTACCGCCTGATCAAGACGTTGCCGGTGGGGGAAGAGGTCGACCTCGTCACCTGGCGTGATGGCCTGGCCCAGGCAGCGTTGCAGCGCAGGATCGAGCAGATCGCAGCCCAGGGGCCTGCACCCATCCGCCAGCCCGTGCCGCCGTCCATGCCTGATGTGCTCGCGCTGACTGGGCAGATGCCGCCGCGTCCCCAACTGCCGACCCCAAGCGATGCCTCGTCCCCGTCCAGGACGACACCGGTTCAGGTTCCGGTGGTCGATACCCAGGTCGAAGTGATCGGCGTGTACGAATCCGCACGGGGTCAGCACGGCGGAGGCGAGCACCATCCCGGTGTCATCGACGTGGAGGTCCGCAAGAGCCAGAAGCCGTTGACGCTGGTGCTGTCCTCCTACGAGCCCATTACCTGGAAGCTGGACCGCCAACCGGGAAGCCGCATCCACCAGGTGCTGCTCTCCAGCTACCACCCCTCCACGGTGGAGGGCGCCGGGGACGCACGGGTCATCGTCGTCAAGGTCGGCTACGACTACCAGGCGTCCGGCTACCGGACACTGCCGCCCGAGGTGACCAACCTGACCGGGCAGCAGACGGGGCTCTACCAGGGCACCTATTCGGGTGGACGCTTCTCGGTGGGGGGCAGGCCCTGAGGCCCTCGCGCCTATTCCTCCACCCACAGCTCGCCGGTCACCTCCAGCCACTGCCCGAGTTCGACGCGGGGCGGGGGGGATTCGATGTCCAGGGCGAGGGGAAAGCCGGCCTGGAGAACGGGGTGTGTGTCATCGCCACGCCGTGTCCATCCGCTGACAGGGCCGTATGCATGAAAGCGGAATGAGTTGCCGATGCAGACCAGGCGGGGCTCGCCGGTCTCCGTGGCTCGCGCCTGGCACAGGCGGCCGGTCAGTTCTATCTCCATCCAGCGACCCGGCACAAAGCGCGCAAGCGCCTGCCGGGCGCTGCCCTGGTAGTAGGCACGCAGCGGTGTGCCGTCATCGTGCTGAGCCAGCAGTTCGCCCTCGGCGTCACACCCGCATGGCGTCACGGCGATGACCAGGAGACGGGCGTTCATCAGTGCGGCGCGTTGCGCGTGAACGCCGCTTCAACCTCCGGGCCGGCCCTGTGGGCGAATTCCGCTGCGGTCACCTTGGCGCCGTCGAGCGACTCGAACACGGCCTGGCTGTTGGCGCCTGCCTTGAGCAGCGCCTCCACCACGGCAGGGGTGTTCGTTTCCTTGCCGATGAGCGCCCAAAGCAACGGTGTACGGCCTTGGTCATCGGCGTTGAAGTCCGGCTTCGCGCCTGCCGCCAGCAAGGCCCTGACGATCTCGATATGCCCCTTGTAGGCCGCCTCCTTCAGCGGCGATGCGCCCGTGGCGTCACCGGGCTTGGTGACGTCAGCCCCCTTGGCCAGCAGGAAGGTGACCACCTCGGTGCGCCCCAGGCGGGCAGCCTGCATCAGCGGGGTTCGTTCCCAGAGATCGTCGTCGTTCGTTGCGTTCACGTCAGCGCCGGCTTCGGTGAGTTGGCGCACCTTGGCCAGGTCGCCTGCCTTGGCCGCCAGGCCGAGTTCCGTATCAGCCAGGGCAAACCCCGCGAAAAGGGCCACTGACAGTGCAAGAAGTGGGCGGATCATGTTCGTTCCTTGAGTGAGTAGGGAGGAGTCGCGCGCCGACTCTATAGAGCCTCAAGGGCCCGTGTCGAGGTGGATACACCCAGCCGCTCTGGCCCGGCCCTTTCAAACAAAACCGCACACCGTTGCAATGCGAGCACGCGCCTTCAATTCCCGGGAAACGGCCTGGGGGAAGCTTGAGTCTCCATTCATCCCTCCCTGGAGAACCCCCATGGCCGTCGCCATCGCCGCCCCCGGCAAGACCCTGCTGGACCCGAAGAACCACACGCTGATCCTCATCGACCACCAGTCGCAGATGGCCTTCGCCACCAAGTCCATCGACGCGGTGACCCTGCGCAACAACGCCGCGCTGGTGTCCAAGGCCGCCCGTGAGTTCGGGGTGGACACCCTTCTCACCACCGTCGCGGAGAAGAGCTTCTCCGGCCCGATCTTCGACGAGATCAAGTCGGTGTTCCCGGATCATCAGGTGATCGACCGCACCACCATGAACACCTGGGAAGACCCGCGCATCGCCGTGGAAGTGAACCGCATCGGCAAGCCGAGGATCGTCCTCGCCGGCCTGTGGACCTCGGTGTGCATCGTCGGCCCGGCCCTGTCCGCGCTGGACCAGGGCTTCGAGGTGTACGTCATCACCGACGCCTGCGGCGACGTCTCCAGCGAAGCCCACGAGATGGCCATCCAGCGCATGGTGCAGCTGGGCGCCCGCCCGATGACCGCCCTGCAATACCTGCTGGAACTGCAGCGTGACTGGGCCCGTGGCGAGACCTACGACCAGACCGTGAAGACTGCCATCGCCAACGGCGGCGCCTACGGCCTCGGCCTGATCTACGCCAAGACCATGTTCAATGCCTCGGAAGGTCACTGAGATGCGCATCGAACAGGTTCTCTACCGCGCCTCCGCCGAGGCCACCGGTGGCCGTGATGGTCGCGCCATCTCCTCCGATGGCGTGCTCGACGTCGCCCTCACCACGCCCCGCGAGCTGGGCGGCGCCGGCGGCGTCGGGACCAACCCCGAGCAGCTGTTCGCCGCCGGCTACTCGGCGTGCTTCCTGGGGGCGATGAAGTTCGTCGCCGCCCGCGACAAGCTGGCCATCCCCGCCGACGTGTCCATCGAGGGCGTGGTCGGCATCGGTGCCATTCCCAACGGCTTCGGCATCGAGGCCGAGCTGCGCATCAGCCTGCCGGGGCTCGATGCCGAGGCCGCGCGCACCCTGGTGGAGCGGGCGCACATCGTCTGCCCGTACTCCAACGCCACGCGCAACAACATCGACGTGACCCTCACCCTGATCGACTGAAGGAGCAGACAACATGCCCCGCATAGCCTTGCTGAGCGCATTGATCGCCCTGGCCGTCGGCCAGGCCCAGGCCGCTGACTACAGCGGCGTGGAACACAACACCCGGACCTTTCTCGAAGCCCTGGAGAAGGGCGGCGGCAAACCGCTGGAAACCCTCAGCCCGCAGGACGCCCGCGCCGTGCTGGTGGGCGCGCAGAACTCGGTGAAGGTCGACCTCTCCGGCATCAAGGTGGAGGAGAAGACCATCCAGGCCAACGGCCAGCCCCTGAAGCTGACCGTGGTAAGGCCCGCCGACGCCAAGGGCACACCCCCGGTATTCATGTACTTCCACGGTGGCGGCTGGGTGCTGGGCGACTACCCGACCCACGCACGGCTGATCCGCGACCTGGTGGTGAACTCCGGTGCCGTGGCCGTCTACGTCGGCTACACCCCATCGCCCGAGGCCCGCTTCCCCACCGCCATCGACCAGGCCTATGCCGCCACCCGCTGGGTGGCCGAGCACGGCAAGGAACTGGGCGTGGACGGCAGTCGCCTGGCGGTGGCCGGCAACAGCGTCGGCGGCAACATGGCCGCCGTGGTGGCGCTCAAGGCCAAGGAGCAGGGGGCGCCTGAGCTGCGCTTCCAGCTGCTGCTGTGGCCGGTGACCGATGCTCGCTTCGATAACGCGTCCTACACCCAGTTCGCCCAGGGCTACTTCCTCACCCAGCCGATGATGAAATGGTTCTGGGACAACTACACCACCGACGCCCAGCAGCGTGCCGACATCCATGCCTCGCCGCTGCGCGCCAGCGCCGAACAGCTCAAGGGCCTGCCGCCGGCACTGGTGCAGACCGCCGAGTTCGATGTGCTGCGCGACGAGGGTGAGGCCTATGCCCGCCACCTGGACGCGGCGGGCGTCGAGGTCACCGCCGTGCGCTACAACGGCATGATCCACGACTACGGCCTGCTCAACCCCCTGGCCCACGTGCCGACGGTGCACACCGCGCTGCGCCAGGCCGGGGTCGAGCTGCGGCGGCACCTGCAATGAGCGCCCTCCGGCCCGGTGAAGGGCAGGGGGCCGATGACCCGGTCACCCTGCTTATCCGCCATCGCGTCCATGCCGCCCATGCCACGCAGTACGAAGCCTGGCTGCGGCGCATCGTCGGTGTCGCCCAGGGCTACCCCGGGCACCTCGGGGTGGACGTGATCCGCAGCCATGAGCAGGGCGTGCCGCTGTTCACCAGCGTGCTGCGTTTCACCGGGCCGGAGTGCCTGCAGGACTGGCTCGGTTCCGAGACCCGACGCCAGCTGGTGGCGGAAATCTCGCCGCTGCTGCTGGAGGACGAGGCCCTGGAGCTGAACCCGGCGCGGGAGTTCTGGTTCGCCCCGGCCAGCGCCGAACAGCCACCGCCACCACGCTGGAAGCAGGCCTGCGTCAGCTTCCTGGTGATCCTGCCGCTCAGCCTGCTGGTGCCCTGGGCCTGGCAGCCGGCATTCGCCGCCTGGCCCTGGCTGGGTGGCTACCTGCCGAGCAACGTGGTGATCACCCTCAGCATCGTCCTGCTGGTGGTCTACCTGTTCATGCCGCGCGTGACCCGCTGGCTCGCGCCCTGGCTGGAAGGCCCCGGCCCCGGAGGTCCCCATGACCGATGAATCCACCCCCAATGGCCGGCGGCGGTTTCTTGCCGCCTCGTCCATCCTCGGCGCCGCTGGCGCGCTGTGGCCCGCGCTCCCGGTGTTCGCGGGCGAAGGCAAAGGAGCTTCCCCCATGCATCCCGATCTGATCCTCCACAACGGCCGGTTCCACACCGTGGACCGCGAGAAACCCACCGCCAGCGCCGTGGCCATCCGCGACGGGCGCTTCGTCGCGGTCGGCAGCGAAGCCGAGGTGATGCCCCTGCGCGGGCCCGCCACCCAGGTGGTCGACCTCAACCGCCGCACCGTCATCCCCGGGCTCAACGACTCCCACCTGCACCTGATCCGGGGCGGCCTCAACTACAACCTGGAGCTGCGCTGGGAGGGCGTGCCCTCGCTGGCCGATGCCCTGCGCATGCTCAAGGACCAGGCCGACCGCACGCCCTCGCCGCAGTGGGTGCGGGTGGTGGGCGGCTGGAACGAATTCCAGTTCTCCGAGCGGCGCATGCCGACCCTGGAGGAGATCAACCGCGCGGCGCCCGACACGCCGGTGTTCATCCTCCACCTCTACGACCGCGCGCTGCTCAACCGCGCGGCGCTGCGGGTGGTCGGCTACGACCGCAACACGCCCAACCCGCCCGGCGGCGAGATCGTCCGCGACGGCAACGGCGAACCCACCGGCATGCTCATCGCCCGGCCCAACGCGATGATCCTCTACGCTACCCTGGCCAAGGGACCCAAGCTGCCGCTGGAGTACCAGGTCAACTCCACCCGCCAGTTCATGCGCGAGCTGAACCGCCTTGGCGTCACCAGCGCCATCGACGCCGGCGGCGGCTTCCAGAACTACCCGGACGACTACCAGGTGATCGAGCAACTGGCCCGCGACGGCCAGCTCACCGTGCGCATCGCCTACAACCTGTTCACCCAGAAACCGAAGGAAGAACTGGACGACTTCAAGCGCTGGACCGGCTCGGTGAAGTACGGCCAGGGCAGCGACTTCTTCCGCCACAACGGCGCCGGGGAAATGCTGGTGTTCTCCGCCGCCGACTTCGAGGACTTCCTCGAACCGCGCCCGGACCTCGCCGCCAGCATGGAGGCCGAGCTGGAGCCGGTGGTGCGCCACCTGGTGGAACAGCGCTGGCCGTTCCGCCTGCACGCCACCTACGACGAGTCCATCTCGCGCATGCTCGACGTGTTCGAGAAGGTCGACCGCGACATCCCCTTCAATGGCCTGCCGTGGTTCTTTGACCACGCCGAAACCATCAGCCCGCGCAACATCGAACGGGTTCGGGCGCTGGGCGGCGGCATCGCCATCCAGGACCGCATGGCCTTCCAGGGCGAGTACTTCGTCGAGCGCTACGGCGCCCAGGCCGCCGAGAAGACCCCGCCGATCCAGCGCATGCTCGCCGAGGGCATCCCGGTGGGTGCCGGCACCGACGCCACCCGCGTCTCCAGCTACAACCCCTGGACCTCGCTGTACTGGCTGGTCAGCGGCAAGACCGTCGGCGGCCTGGCCCTCCAGCCCCAGGGCCTGCCCCGGGAAACCGCGCTGCAGCTGTTCACCCAGGGCAGTGCCTGGTTCTCCAGCGAGCAGGGCAAGAAGGGGCAGATCAAGGTGGGCCAGCTGGCGGACCTGGTGGCCCTCTCGGCGGACTTCTTCAGCATCGAGGACGAGCAGATCAAGTGGCTGGAGTCGGTCCTCACCGTCGTCGACGGCAAGGTCGTGCACGCCGCCGCCGAGTTCGACCGCCTCGGCCCGCCGCAACTGCCGGTGCTGCCGGACTGGTCTCCGGTGGCCCGTGTTCCGGGCCACTGGCGGCCGGGCGCGCCGACGCTCGCCGCCGTGCACCAGTGCGCCGGCGCCTGCAGCGTCCACGCCCACAGCCACGAGCGGGCCCGCCAGTCGAAGGTGCCGGTGAGCGACTTCACCGCCTTCTGGGGTGCCTTCGGCTGCTCCTGCTTCGCCTTCTGAGGCCAGGACGCGCCTCCAGGCCCCGCCCTCGTGCGGGGCTTTTCCATTCCGGGGGCGGGGCGTGGAGCCATTAAAAAAAGCGGGTCTCAGGCCCGGATAACATCGTTTTTCAGGGGGTGGCCCATTCCCTATATTCGCCGGCACACAGCACTGCTGCTGACCTTGTCTAGCCGGATCGGGAATGGAAATGAGCAAGAACCTAGAAAGCCCCCGCGACGCCATCGCGGGTATCGGAACCCAGGTGGTCTGGGCGGGCGAGCAGGATGGCCACCCCTACAACGCCACCCAGACGCCCATCGTCTTCAGCGCCGCCTATGGCTACCAGGACGTCGACCACTGGTACGACGTCGCCCTGGGCAAGCGCGAAGGCTACATCTACAGCCGCATGGGCAACCCGACGGTGACCACCCTGGAGGCCAAGCTCTGCGAACTGGAGCAGGCGGAATCGGCGGTCGCCTTCAGCAGCGGCATGGCCGCCATCAGCGCGGTGCTGCACACCTTCCTCTGCCAGGGCAAGCGCGTGGTCTCGACCCGCGACAGCTACGGCGGCACCAACAAGATCTTCGAAGAGTTCCTCCCGCGCATGGGCGTGGACGTGGTGCTCTGCGACACCCTCGACACCCAGGCCATCGAGGCGGAGATCGCCCGTGGCTGCGACCTGCTGTACCTGGAGACGCCCACCAATCCGACCCTGAAGGTGCTGGACATCCGCCGCCTGGTGGCAGCGGCCAAGCGCGTCGGCGCCCTGGTGGTGGCCGACAACACCTTCGCCACGCCGCTCAACCAGAACCCGCTGGCCCTGGGGGTGGACGTGGTGGTGCACAGCGCCACCAAGTTCCTCTCCGGCCACGGTGACGCCCTGGGTGGCATCGCCTGCGGCGCCGAGCACCTGATGGCCAGCGTCCGGCACTACCGCGAGATCAACGGTGCCGCGCTGGATGCCTTCTCCGCCTTCCTGATCATCCGCGGCATCAAGACCCTGGCCCTGCGCCTGCGCCAGCAGCAGCGCAGTGCCCAGGCCCTGGCCGAGTACCTGCTCACCGAGCCCCTGGTGGAAGCGGTGAACTACCCGGGCCTGCCCAGCCACCCCGGGCACGCCATCGCCCGTGGGCAGATGCGCGGCTTCGGCGCCATCGTCAGCTTCGTCCTGCGGGGCGGCATGGAGACCGTGACCCGCCTGCTGCCACGCCTGCGCTACGCCCACCGGGCCGGCAACCTCGGCGCGGTGGAGACCATCTACGGCCCCGCGCGCACCACCAGCCACGTGGAGAACACCCTGGAGGAGCGCCTGGCCCTGGGCATCTCCGAAGGGCTGGTACGGGTCTCCGTCGGCATCGAGGAGACCGAGGACCTGCTGGCCGACCTGCAGCACGCATTCGCCGGCGTTCGCGCCGAACTCGCCGCCGTGGCACCTCGCCAGGGCGAACCTTCACTGACCGGATGTCGCACCGAGGTGGAACTCTGACATTCGCCCCACTCCTGGCCGGAGAGTCAGCGAGTCCTTCATGAAAAGGAATAACAAGAAAAACCTGACGGCAAACAGTTTGGTTCTGCCTTGAAGTTGTTCGCAGAAACGTCCTTGTCCGCACACTTTCATGAGATTCAACTTATGTCCCTACATACAACAAACGACAAAGCGACATCGGGGCCTGATTTCAAACAGGACATGCAGACCCGCCACATCGTCATGCTGGCGCTGGGCGGGGTGATCGGCACCGGCCTGTTCCTCACCTCCGGCTACACGGTCAACCAGGCGGGGCCGCTGGGCGCGGTCATCGCCTACGTCATCGGCGCGGTGATGGTGTACATGGTGATGATGTGCCTGGGCGAGCTGGCCGTGCACATGCCCGAGACCGGCTCGTTCAGCAGCTACGCCTCCCGCTACCTCGGGGCGGGCACCGGCTACACCGTGGCCTGGCTCTACTGGCTGACCTGGGCGGTGGCCATCGGCTCGGAGTTCACCGCCGCCGGCATCCTCATGGTGCGCTGGTTCCCGGACACCCCGGTGTGGATCTGGAGCGCGCTGTTCGCCCTGACCGTCTTCATCAGCAACGTGGTGTCGGTGCGGCTGTTCGCCGAGACCGAGTTCTGGCTGTCGCTGGTCAAGGTGCTGGCCGTGCTGGCCTTCCTGGTGGTCGGTGCCGGCGCCATCTTCGGTGTCTTCGAGACCCGCCACGTGCAGAGCGCGGGCCTGGCCAACTTCACCCGCGAAGGGCTGTTCCCCACCGGTTTCTGGTCCATCGCCATGACCCTGCTGGCGGTCGCGTTCGCCTTCTCCGGTACCGAGCTGATCGGCATCGCCGCGGGCGAGACCCGCGACCCCAAGCGCAACGTACCGAAGGCGATCCGCACCACCGTGGTTCGCCTGGCGCTGTTCTTCGTCGGCACCATCTTCGTCCTGGCGACGTTGCTGCCCCGGGAGCAGGCCGGCCTGGTGGAGAGCCCCTTCGTCACGGTGTTCGAGTCCATCGGTATTCCCTACTCGGCGGACATCATGAACTTCGTGATCATCAGCGCGCTGCTCTCGGCCGCCAACTCCGGGCTCTACGCCGCCTCGCGGATGCTCTGGACCCTCAGCGACCAGGGCCACATGCCCAAGCGCTTCGCCACCCTCAGCCGCATGGGCACGCCGTTCAACGCCATCGTCGTGAGCATGGCCGGCAGCATCGCCTCGTTGCTCAGCAGTGTGTTCGCGCCGGACACGGTCTACCTCGCCCTGGTGTCCATCTCCGGCCTGGCCGTGGTGGTGGTGTGGATGAGCATCGCCGCCAGCCAGATGGCCTTCCGGCGCCACTACCTGGCCAACGGCGGCCGGCTGGAGGACCTGGGCTTCCGCGTACGTGGCTACCCCTGGGTGCCGCTGGGCGCGTTGTTGTGCTGTGCCCTGGCGTGCATCGGGATTGCCTTTGATCCGGCCCAGCGAGTTGCGCTCTACTTCGGCGTGCCGTTCATTGCCTGGTGCTACTTCGTCTACTGGGTGACCTGCAAGCTGCGCGAACGGCGCCAGGCTTCACCCGTGGCCCCGGCAAGGGTACCGGGGGCGGCCTGAACCACGCCTTCCCATTGCGCCGTCCCGAGGTCCCGACCATGCACCCGAAAGCCCTGCCTCCCCTGAACTGGCTGCGCGCCTTCGAAGTCTCGGCGCGGTACCTCAACTTCACCCACGCGGCGGAGGAGCTGCACCTCACCCAGGGGGCGGTCAGCCAGCAGATCCGGCAGCTGGAAAGCCACCTCGGGGTGGCGCTGTTCAAGCGCCTGCCCCGAGGCCTCGGGCTGACCGAGGAAGGCCAGTCCTACCTGCCGGTGGTGCAGGACGCCATCACCCGGCTGGCGGTGGGCACCAACGAGATCTTCGGCCAGCACAAGCGCCGGCCGATCAAGGTCCGAGGCAGCCTGTCGTTCCTGCACTTCTGGCTGGCGCCCCGGCTGGCGGACTTCCGCCGCGCCCACCCGCAACTGGACATCCGCTACATCAGCAACCTCTGGGTGAAGGAGCTGGACGGCGAGGACGACGTGGAGATCCGCTGGGGCCACGGCCAATGGCCGGGGCTGGTCTCCCAGCGGCTGACCTGGGACACGCTGTTCCCGGTGTGCGCGCCGGAGCTGCTGGCCCAGGGCCCCCTGCGCGAGCCGCGCGACGTGGCCCGCCACCCGCTGCTGCACGTGCTGGGCTACGAGGAGGGCTGGGGCTACTGGTTGCAGCGCGCCGGCGCCGATGACGTCGACTACGCCACCGGCCCGCAGTTCGACACCCTGGTGTCGACCCTGCGCCTGGCCGAGCTGGGGCAGGGCATCGCCCTGGCGCGCTCCTCCATGGTCGAGGACCTGCTGCGCGAAGGACGCCTGGTGGAGCTGTTCGACTGCCGCATCGAGGCCAGCGAATCCTTCTACCTGGTCAGCGGCTCCGGCACCGACCTGCATCCGGACGCCCAGGCCTTCGCCACCTGGCTGGTGGCCCAGGCCCACCGTTCCACCTGAGCTTGGAGTGAACATGCATTACGTGAGTACCCGCAGCGCTTCGGTGCGCGCGGATTTCCGCAGCGTCGTGCTGTCGGGGCTGGCCCCCGACGGCGGCCTGTTCGTGCCGGCCAGCCTGCCGGTGTTCAGCGTGCAGGAGATCGCCACCTGGTCCTGGCTGCCCTTCGAGGAGCTGGCCTGGCGGGTGATCGCCCCCTTCGTCGGCCAGGCCATCGCCGAGGACGACCTGCGCGGGCTGCTCAAGGCCTGCTACCAGGGTTTCGGCCACCGCGCCATCGCCCCCTTGCGCCAGGTGGACCGCAACGAATGGGTGCTCGAGCTGTTCCATGGGCCCACCCGCTCTTCGAAGGATTTCGCCGCCCAGTTGCACGCGCGCCTGGCCCGCCACTTCCTCGAACGGGAAGGGCGTGAAGCCCTGGTGCTCGGCGCCACCAACGGCGACACCGGCCTGGCGGCGGTTGCCGCCTTCGGCGAGTGCCCGCGCAGCCGGGTGGTGATGCTCTATCCCGAGCAGGGCGTGCCAGGCGATCGCCTGGTGGCGTTGCAGGCGGCCGAGTCCGCACGGGTTCAGGGCATCGCCGTGGCGGGCAGTTTCGACGACTGCCAGCGCCTGGTGTCGCGGCTCTTCAGCCAATGGCCCAGCGAGCACCTGGCCATCGGCTTCAACTCCTCCAACTGGGTCGGCGTGCTGGCGCAGATCGTCTTCTACTTCCACGCTGCGCTGCAGTTGGGCGGCGGCCAGCGTCCCATCGGCTTCAGCATTCCCGCCGCCAGCTTCGCCGAGGTCTATGCCGGTTACGTGGCGCAGAAGATGGGGCTGCCGGTGAACCAGATCATCGTCTCCACCAACCGCAACGACGCCTTGCACCAGTTCATCCACCGCAACCGCTATGGCACCTGCGAGGCCCGCTCGACGCTGTCGCCGGCCATGGATTTCTCGGTGTTCTCCAACGTCGAACGGCTGGTCTGGGAGCTCTATGACCATGACGACCAGGCCGTGCGCCGGTTGATGGAGCACCTGGAGGCGAGCGGCGAACTGAGCATCGCCAACGCGCCCTGGCTGCAGGCGCGGATGCTGATCGACTCCTACGCCGTGGACGACGCCCAGACCGAGGCGGAGATCGTCGCGCTGTTCCGCGACACCGGCCTGTCCATTGACCCGCACACCGCCACCGGCGTCCTGGCCGCGCGGCTTTACCGGCGCAGCGTGGTGACGCCGATGGTCACCCTCGGCCAGATCGCGCCGGAGAAGTCCGCCGCGCTGCTGGCCCGCCTGGGCGCCTGGCCGGCACCGCTGCCGGCCCGGGCGGCGCCGCGCGCCCACGCCCGCTGCCATGCCCGCACGGACCTGGAGGGCCTGCGCCAGGCCCTGGCCAGGGCCTGAGGACGCGACCGCGATGAAACGCATCCTCGACCCGCTGGACGAGCGGATACTGGCCGAGCTGACCGCCAATGCGCGGATCGCCCACGCCGAGCTGGGCACCAAGGTGAACCTGTCGCGCAACGCGGTGCGCCAGCGCATCGAGCGCCTGGAGCGCGACGGGGTCATCCAGGGCTACACCCTCAAGGTGGGTGAGGGGCGGCGTGCAGCGGCACTGATCAGCGCAGTGATCTTCGTCTACCGCCATGACCGCATGCGCGGTGAAGAGGTGCTGCGGGACCTGCGGGCCATTCCCGAGGTGACCCAGTGCGACGTGATGAGTGGCGAGTTCGACCTGATGCTGCGGGTCGAGGCCGCTACGCCGGATCGCGTCCATGGCGTCTGGCGGCAGATCGCCGGGATCCCCGGCGTGGCCAATACCGTCACCTCGTTCGTGCTTTCCGCCGTCATCTGACCCCCCTCGCTCCACGACCCGGGCCCCGGCACGCCACACGTGCCGGGGCCTTTTCGTCTGCGCCCGGTGCACGCCGCCGCGGCCCCAGGGGGCGGGCCGTGGGGCCGCTCCGGCACTGGGCAGAACGCCCAATGAATACAGCAGATTGGCCTATTCAACTGCCACAGGCCGGCTCTTAGGCTGACCCCATCGAGCAAACGCCGGATTGGAGGCACCTGATGACCGAATACAAGATCGCCCTCGTGGGCTTTGGTGGAGTGAACCGTGGCCTGGCCCGCCTGGTGGCCGAGCGCAACGGGGCCTGGCAGCGCGAGCTGGGCTTCAGCCTGAAGATCGTCGGGGTCACCGACCTGTTCCTCGGCTCTCTCATCGACCGCAACGGCCTCGACGCCGCCCAGCTGGCCAACCTGCCCGCCACCCAGGGGGCGCTGGCCAGCCTGCCGGGCGGCACCGCCGAGGCCTTCAACGAGGCCGTGATCAAGCAGTCCGGCGCGGACCTGATCGCCGAGGCCACCTTCACCAACCCGGTGGACGGCGAACCCGCCACCACCTTCTGCCGCTGGGCCCTGGAGAGCGGCAAGCACGTGGTCACCACCAACAAGGGGCCGATTGCCCTGCATGGCGCCGAGCTCAAGGCCCTGGCCAAGCGCAACGGCGTGGCCTTCGAGTACGAGGGCGCGGTGATGAGCGGCACCCCGGTGATCCGCATGGCACGACAGACCCTGGCGGGAGCCGGCATGGTCGGCTTCGAGGGCATCCTCAACGGCACCTCCAACTACGTGCTGACCCGCATGGAGGAAGGCCTCGGCTTCGACGAGGCGGTGGCCAAGGCCCAGGCACTGGGTTACGCCGAAGCCGACCCGACGGCGGACGTGGAAGGCCACGACGTGCGCCTGAAGGTGGTGATCCTCGCCAACGAGCTGCTGGATGCCCACCTCTCGGTGAGCGACGTCGCCTGCAGCGGCATCAGCGCCCTGACCCCGGCGGACCTGGCCCAGGCCCGGGAGGAGGGGGCTCGCTGGAAGCTCATCGGCTCTGCCCAGCGCCAGGCCGATGGCTCGGTGGCTGCGCGGGTGGAGGCCCGCAAGCTGGACCTCGGCCACCCGCTGGCCGGGATCAGCGGCGCCACCAACGCGGTGGCCTTCAACACCGAACTGCTGGGCGCGGTCACCGTGTCCGGACCGGGTGCCGGCCGTATCGAGACCGCCTTCGCGCTGCTCTCCGACATCGTCGCCCTCCATGCCACCCACGGCCGCCCGTAAGCCCAGGAGCCTGCCCATGACCGTTTCGTCCCTGGCCTTGGCCACCGCTGTCGAGCCCTCCGGCATCGACGTCCACAACCCCTTCGACGGCAGCCTCGTCGGCAGTGTGCCCTGCCTGGGCGCCGCCGATGTGCCGGCCCTGCTGGCCAGTGCCCGCGAGGGTGTGCGCCAGTGCGCGGCGCTGCCCCGGCACCGTCGCGCCGCCATCCTGGAGGAGGCCGCCCGCCGGGTGGAGCAGGAGGCCGCCGCCTTCGCCGCGCTGATCGTCGCCGAGGCTGGCAAGACCCTGCGCCAGGCTCAGAAGGAGGTGAAGCGCTGCATCAACACCCTCAAGCTTTCCGCCGAGGAGGCACGGCGCAATGCCGGCGAGGTGGTGCCCTTCGAATCCTACGAGGGCTCCGAGTCCCGCCAGGGCTGGTTCACCCGTGAACCCCTGGGGCTGATCGTCGCCATCACCCCCTACAACGACCCGCTCAACCTGGTGGCGCACAAGCTCGGGCCGGCCATCGCCGGGGGCAATGGCGTGCTGCTCAAGCCGTCCGAGCTGGCTCCGCTGTCGGCCTGCAAGCTGGTGGATTGCCTGCGCCAAGCGGGCCTGCCGGAGGCCGTGGTGACCATCGCCACCGGCGGCGCGGAACTGGGCAAGGCGCTGACCTCGGCCCGGGAGGTGCGGATGATTTCCTTCACCGGTGGTTTCGTCACCGGCGAGCACATCGCCCGCAATGCCGGCCTCAAGAAGCTGGCGATGGACCTGGGCGGCAACGCACCGGTCCTGGTGCTGGACGATTGCGAGCTGGAAGCCACCGTCGAATCCTGTGTCTCCGGTGCGTTCTGGGCCGCCGGGCAGAACTGCATCGGCACCCAGCGCCTGCTGGTGCAGGCCTCGATCTACGCCGAATTCCGTGAGCGCTTCGTCGCCCGTACCCGCGCGCTGGTGGTGGGGGACCCGGCCCGTGCCGAGAGCGACATGGGCCCGATGATCACCGAGCAGGCCGCCCGCACCACCGAACAGGTGGTGGCCGAAGCCCTCGCCGAGGGAGCGACCCTGCTGTGCGGCCAACGCTGCGAGGGAGCGCTGTATCACCCCACGGTGCTGGAAGGGGTGGACCATCGCAGCCGCCTGTGGCGCCAGGAAGTGTTCGCACCCGTGGTGGTGCTGGAGCCTTTCGAAACCCTGGAGGAGGCCGTGGCACTGGCCAACGAACCGGAGTACAGCCTGCACGCCGGCATCTTCACCCGCGACCTGCGTCGCGCCCTCTGGGCGGCCCGGCGCATCGAGGCCGGCGGCGTGATGATCAACGACTCCTCCGACTACCGCTTCGACGCCATGCCCTTCGGCGGCTTCAAGTACGGCAGCCTGGGCCGCGAGGGCGTGCGCTTCGCCTACGAGGACATGACGCAGCCCAAGGTGGTCTGCATCAACGACCTCAACTGAACCGTCAGGTGACGACCCTTTGCGGTCGTCCTTTGCACCGGACGACGCCGCTCGCCGCGCCGCCCGGTGCGTTTTTTTCAGGGAGCCTTGCATGATCACGCGATTCCACGAGGGCCCGCGCATGGCCCAGGCCGTTGCCTACGGGCCGTTCTTCGAGACGGCGGGCATCTGTGCCGACGACCCGACGCTGGACATCCGCGCCCAGGCGCGCCAGGCCCTGGCGCACATCGACGCCTTGCTGGCGGAGGCCGGCCTCGGTCGCCGGGACCTGGTGCGGGTGCAGGCCTGGCTGGCCGACTACCGCGACTTCGACGCCTTCAACGAGGTCTATGACGCCTGGCTGGCGGCAGGTCCGAAGCCGGTCCGTGCCTGTGTGGGCAGTGCCCTGGGCGGCTACGCGGTGGAGGTCCAGGTGCTGGCCTATCGACAGTCGCCCGGCGCCTAGCGGGAGGCGTGCCGTGACGCAGGGCACGGCGCGGTCACACCGGGGGAGGCCGGCAACACAAGGGGCAGGTATGCTTTCGCTCCTTGTGTTGCACACGCTCCCCCGAAAAGAACATGAAGAATGTCGCCGTCCTCGTGTACCCCGACGTGCTGATGCTGGATGTCTCCGGCCCGGTCGAGGTGTTCTCCATCGCCAATCGCTACCTGCCGCCCGAGCAGCAGTACCGGGTGTTCACCGTCAGCACCCGCGAGGCCATCGTGCGGGCCTCCAACGGCATGCGCCTGGTGGCGGACCACCTGCTGGACGATGCGCCCCGCGACCTGCACCTGCTGCTGGTTCCCGGTGGTCCCGGCGCTTACAACTTCGACCAGCCGGAGATGCTGCCCTGGCTGCGCGAAACCGTGGCGCGCACGCCCCGGCACGGCTCCATCTGCACCGGTGCGTTCATCCTCGGTGAGGCCGGGCTGCTGGACGAGCGTCGCGTCACCACCCACTGGAACTACACCGAACGCCTGGCGCGGCGCTTCCCCCGGGCCCAGGTCGAGGTGGACCGGATCTACCTGCAGGACGGGGAGCTGGTGACCTCCGGCGGCATCACCGCCGGCATCGACATGGCCCTGGCGATCCTCGCCGACGACCACGGCCGCAAGATCGCCGTGGACGTGGCCAAGGTGCTGCTGGTGGCCATGAAGCGCCAGGGCGGCCAGGCCCAGTTCAGCCCGCTGCTGGCAGAGGTGGCGCGGGAGGACACCCCCATCGCCCGTGCCCAGCGCCATGTGCTGGAACACCTGGCGGAAGACCTCAACGTCGAGACGCTGGCCGGGGTCGCCGGGCTCAGCAGCCGCCACTTCGCCCGGTTGTTCACCCGCGAGGTGGGCATGACCCCCACCGCGTTCATCCACGACGCGCGCATCGACCACGCCCGGCGCCTGCTGGAAAGCACCGACCTGCCGCTCAAGACCATCGCCTTCCGCAGCGGCTTCGGCAGCGTGCGCTGCATGCGCGAGCTGTTCACCGAACGCCTCGGGCTCACCCCCGCGCAGTACCGCCACCAGTTCGGCTAGTGGCCTCACCCGGGGCATGTCCGAATTACGCCCCTCGTTGTCCGCCTGGCTCCCCATGGTTTCGTTTTCGCCCGCAGGGCCGGGCGGCATCATGGCTTCCACGATTGCGCGCCGCCCTCCATCCCTTCCGGATGGGGCTTCGGCGTCGGCAGAAAAAGGGAGGAGGGGCCATGGAGACACAGGAGCAGGACCGCGCCCGCACGGCGATCCACCTGGCGCCCTGGCAGCTGCAACGGGCCAGGGAGTTGATCGCGGCCCACCTCGACCGTTCGCTGACGGTGGCCTGGCTGGCCCGTGAGTGCGGCCTGTCGCGTTGTCATTTCTCCCGCGCCTTCCAGGGCAGCACGGGGCTGTCGCCCCACCAGTGGCTGACCCGCGCGCGGCTGGACCGTGCCCGGCAGTTGCTGCTGGGCGAGCGCACCGTTGCCGAGGTGGCCCAGGCCTGCGGTTTCACCGACCAGGCGCACTTCGCCCGGGTGTTCGTCCGTCATGTGGGCACGCCGCCCAGCCAATGGCGGCTGGCGCGCCTGCGGGAGCAGAGCGGGGCGCGCATGAGCCGGGGCATCGAGCACCCGGCCCCGCGCCCGTCGCGGCTTACTTGCCGATCAGAGTGAAGTAGCTGGTCATCAGGTTGCGGTAGTTGGGGATGTGCTCGGAGAGCAGGTTGCCCAGCCCTTCGATGTCGTTGCGCCAGTCACGGTGCAGTTCGCAGGCGACGCTGAACCAGTTCATCAGCTGCACGCCGGCGGCGTTCATGCGCGCCCAGGCGGCCTGCTGCACGGTCTTGTCGAAGGTGCCCGAGGCATCGGTCACCACGAACACCTCGAAGCCTTCGGCAATGGCCGACAGCGCCGGGAAGGTCACGCACACGTCGGTCACCACGCCGGCGATGATCAGTTGCTTGCGCCCGGTCTTCTTCACGGCGGCGACGAAGTCCTCGTTGTCCCAGGCGTTGATCTGGCCGGGGCGGGCAATGTAGGGCGCATCGGGGAACTGGGCCTTAAGCTCGGGCACCAGCGGGCCGTTGGGACCCTGCTCGAAGCTGGTGGTGAGGATGGTCGGCAGGCCGAAGAACTTGGCGACGTCGCCCAGGGCCAGGACGTTGTTCTTGAAGTCGCTGGGGGTGAAGTCCTGCACCAGCGAGATCAGGCCGGACTGGTGGTCGATCAGCAGGACGACCGCATCGTCCTTGTTCAGGCGGTTGTAGGGCTTGGACATGGTGTTTCTCCTTGTGGCGGTGGCCCGCAGCGGGGCGATTGGGGCGCCGTATCACCCCCGGGTCGTCGGCGGGTGGGTACGGGCGCTGCCGCCACTATCGGTGAGCGCACAGGGCGTCGGCTTGCATCGATGTGCTCGATTGGGAAGGCGGGGGATCGACGGCGGCGGACGCGGGGAGGGCGGGTGTGCCCTGAGGCGGTTCCGGCGTTTTCCGGAAGCGTGCGGGGTGGGCTGAAAGGCCCGTTCCAGAGGGGTTGGATGGTTCGGGTGGCACGTCATTGAAGCAGGTGCGCGACACCCTGGCTTGTACATTTGTTCTTATTTCCGTATCGCGTGGTTAACGCTTGAGATGGGAATTTCTTTCATCTAGGTTGAAAAAGTTCCGCTGAAAAGCGGCCCTGTTTCCGCCTGTTCGACGACGAGTTGCCACCATGATCCGCCTGGGTGACGCCTGGATTTCGCTGGAGCGAAGAGAAGCCTTCCTGAACGGTGCTCCGGTGCGCCTGGGCAGCCGCGCCTTCGATGTGCTGGAAGCCCTGCTCGCCGCCCCCAACCGCCTGGTGACCAAGGCCGAGTTGCTGCAGGCGGCGTGGCCCGACCTGGTGGTGGAGGAGAACAACCTGCAGGTGCAGGTCTCGGCCCTGCGCAAGCACCTGGGCCTGGATGCGCGCCTGCTGGAAACGGTGCCGCGCCGGGGCTATCGCCTCAACCTGCAGGCAGCCGTGGTGGCGGTCGCCGAGCCGCCTGTCCGACCGGCGCCCGCTGCGCCGGTCGGGCGCGCCGACGTGCATGTCATCGACGACGAGCCGGCCGTGCGCACGGCGCTGGTCCGCCAGCTGCGCTCGGCGGGTATCGAAGCCACGGCCTATGCCTCGGCGCCCGAGTTCCTCGCCCGCTGCCCCTGTGATCGCCCCGGCTGCCTGCTGCTGGACGTGCGCCTGCGCGAGGGCAGCGGCTTCGACCTGCAGGGCGAGCTGGCCCGGCGCGGCGTGCCGTTGTCGGTGGTGTTCATGAGCGGCTTCGGCACCATCGACATGTCGGTCAAGGCCATGAAGGCCGGCGCCGAGGGCTTCCTCACCAAACCGGTGGACGAGGCCCAGTTGCTGGCGGCGGTGGGCGAGGCCATGGGCCGGGCTTGCATCCTCCACCAGCAGCGCCATGCCCGGCAGGCGGTGCAGGCGCGCTATGCCAGCCTCACCCCACGGGAGCGCGACGTGTTCCGGTTGCTGCTGGAGGGCCGCCAGAACCGCGACATCGCCCAGCAGCTCGGCCTGCAGGACGTGACGGTGAAGATGCATAAAAAGCACGTCATGACAAAACTCGGCGCGAGCAACCTGATACACCTGCTCGTGGCGGGCCGCACGCTGGGGATGCTGCCCCAGTTCGACCCGGTCGCCGAACCGGCCTGACCCGGCATGCACGCCGCCATCCCCTGTCCTCTGCCCAGGGCTAGCCATGAAGGTCGTGTGCGTCGTCGACGACGAACCCAAGGTCCGCAAGAGCCTCGACAACCTGTTGCGCTCGGTCGGTCTGCGCGCCGTGTGCTTCGAGTCCGGCGAGGCCTTCCTCGCCTCACGCTGGCCGCAGCAGGCCGATGCGCTGCTGCTCGATGTGCGCATGCCCGGCCTGAAGGGCGCTGAGGTGCAGGCGCTGCTGGTCGAGCGCGGCTGCCCGCTGCCGGTCATCTGCATGTCCGCCGAGGCGGGCGCGCAGGGCGCCGAGTCGGCCCTGGCCCGCGGCGCCCATGCCTTTCTCGCCAAGCCCTTCAGTGCCGAGGCGTTGCTGGCCGCGCTGGCCGGCCTGCCCGGGTGGGCTGCGTGAGCCCGCCGCCGCTGCTGCATGACCTGCCCGACGCCCTGGCCGCCTGCTTCGACGAGCATTGGCTGGCCCGTGTCGATTGGCAGCCCCTGGACCGCAACGGCGAGCTGAGCCGCTGGCGGGTGCGCGACAGCCGTACCGGCCGCCAGTGGCTGGTGGTGCGTGCAGGCCCCCAGGCCGCCCATTGGGAGCTGGCCGGGCTGGATCACGAATACGCACTCGGTTCGCGCCTGGACCCGGCCTGGGCGTTGCTGCCGGTGGCACGCCTGGGTGGCGCCGACGGCACCCTGCTGGTGCTGGACGACGACGCTGGCATGCCGCTCTCCCTCACCTGCCGCGAGCCCCTGGCGGTGGAGCCCTTCCTGCGCCTCGCCCTGGCCGCCGCCCAGGCGCTGGGCAAGGTCCATCGCAGCGGCCTGGCGCACCGCAACCTGTGCCCGGACAACCTGTTCCTGATGCCCGACGGGCGCATCCGCCTCACCGGCTTCGGCCAGGCCGGCGCCCTGGAAAACGCCGTTTCCGGGAGCCCGGCCCTCAACGATCGGCAACTGGCCTACCTGCCGCCGGAGCGCGACGGCACGCCCGAGGCCGACCTCTATGCCCTGGGGGTGTGCTTCTTCCAGTGGCTCACCGGGCGCTACCCCTTCGTCGCGGGCGACCCGCTGGAGTGGCAGCACCGCCATGCGGCCGTCGCCGCGCCCGCACCCTCGCAGTTGCGGCCCGGCGTGCCCGCCGCAGTGGATGCGCTGCTGGCCGCCATGCTGGCCAAGCAGGCCGACGCCCGGCCGCGCCAGGCGGCCCAGGTGGAGAGCGAACTGCGCCGTTGCCTGGAGGCCTGGCGCGAAGGCGCCGCGTTGCACCGGACGGCAGGCGGTGCCGCGTTGCTGGTGGCCCGTGAGGCCGAACTGGCGACCCTGGCCGCCGCCCGCGAACGCCTGCGCAAAGGGCAGGGCGGGGCCGTGCTGGTGGCGGGCGAGGCCGGCATCGGCAAGACCTCGCTGATGCGCCGCTTCCGCCGCGAGGAGGATGACGCCAGCGTGCTGTTCGCCAGCACCAAATGCGAACTGTCCCGCCGCCGCGCGCCCTACGAGGCCCTGGCCGGGCTGTTCGGCGGCCTGTGCGAGCGCCTGCTGGCCGAAACACCGACCCAGGCCCAGCGCTGGCGCGAACACCTGCAAGGCGTGGTGGGCACCCATGCCCAGCGGGTGGTGCGCCTCATTCCGCCGCTGGCGCCCTTGCTGGGGGATGGCCGGTTGCCGGCCGAGGCATTGCCGCCCAGCGAAGCGCGACGCTACCTGCACGGCGTGCTGCAACGGCTGCTGGGCGCCCTGGCCCGGCGGGAGCATCCGTTGCTGCTGTTCGTCGACGACCTGCAGTGGATCGACGAGGAGAGCCGCGACTTCCTCTGCGAGCTGGCCCCGTCGGCCTTCGACCACTGCCTGCTGGTGCTCGCCTACCGGCCTGCCGAATGCCGGGCGGGCAGCCTTGCCGCGCCGTTGCTGGCCGCATGCGAGGGGCTTGGCGAGCGCTGTGTGCGTATCGACCTGGCGCCCCTGGGCGCACGGGGCATCGGTGACCTGCTGGGCGCCGGTCTGAGCCTGCAGCCCGAGGTCCATGCCCGCCTGGCCGGGCACCTGGAGCAACAGGGGCACGGCAACCCGCTGTACCTCACCCAGTTCGCCGCCCTGTTGCGCGAGGCCGGCGATACGCCACTGATGGCCGACGGCCCGGTGGTGGACGTGGCCAGCCTGCTGGAGGTGCGCCTGCGGCGCCTGCCGGAGAGCACCCGGGAATTGCTGGGTGCGCTGGCCCTGCTGGG
Organism: Pseudomonas sp. SLBN-26; assembly: GCF_006715895.1. Lineage (NCBI taxonomy): Bacteria > Pseudomonadati > Pseudomonadota > Gammaproteobacteria > Pseudomonadales > Pseudomonadaceae > Pseudomonas > Pseudomonas sp. SLBN-26. The sequence continues at coordinate 1,459,783 of NZ_VFOB01000001.1, read as the reverse complement.
CAACCGCACGCCGCTGGACGAACTGGCCCAGGCCAGCGGCCTGCCCGCCGATACCGTGGCCCATCACCTGCACCCCGCGCGGGAGGCCGGCCTGCTGGAGGAACAGGCAGAAGGTCTGGCCTTCGCCCACGACGCCTTGCTGGAGTCGGTGCGCGGGCAACTGCCGGCGCAGCACCAGGCCGGCATGCACGCCGGCTTCGCCCGCCAGTTGCTGGCCGGGCTGGCCACGCAGGCCCCCGCTGCGGCGGTGTTCCGGGTGGCCGCCCAGGTGCTGCGGGTGACCCCGGCCACGCTGGATGCCGAGGACCGGCGCCGCTTCGTCGACCTGCTGCTGCGTGCCGCCTGCCTGGCCGCCGACGCCGTCGCCCCCGGCCCGCTGCTGGACTACCTGCACCAGGCCGGGGCCCTGCTGCAGGGGCTGGACGACCCGGCCCGTGCCCGCGAGGTGGAGCTGTTGCACGTCCACGGGCTCATTCTCGGCGCCGACTACCTGGCGGCCGATACCCGCCTGCAAGCGCGGCTGGCCGACACGGCGGATGCCCTGGAGCGCATCGCCCTGCAGCGCCTGCGGGTGGAGATCCACTGCCTGCGGGGTGACTACCCCGGTGCCCTTGCGTGTGTCGCCGCCGCCCTGGACGAGCGTGACGTGGTGTTCCCCTGTGCGCCCACGCCGGAGCAGGCCGCCGAAGCCTGGCAGGCCCTGCTGGCCGAACTGGACGGCCGTCCGCCGGCGTGCTTCGCCGAGCTGCCCGAGGCGCAGGATGCCGAGGCACTGGCGGTGATGGAGCTGTTGGCCGCGCTGGTGGTGCCCGGGTCGTTCATCCAGCCGAACCTGATGCTGCTGGCCACCGCGTGTATCGCCCGCATGGCCCTGCAGCACGGGCTCAGCACAGCGGCCGTGCAGGCCCTGGCGTGGCTCGGCGTGGCAGCGGCCGAGCGCTTCGAATGCCATGCCGAAGGCTTTGCCTTCAGTGCCGTGGCGCGGCGACTGGCGGAGCAGCCGGCCTACGCCGCCAGCCGTGTCTCGGCCCTGGTGGCGCTGGACCAGGTGAGCGTCTGGACCCAGTCGCTGCCCTTCGCCCTGGAATGCGCCGAGCAGGCCTACCGCGCCAGCCTGGCCCAGGGCTCGCCCAGCTTCGCCTGCTACGCCAACAACCACATCGTCTCGGACCTGCTGGTGCTGGGCGCCCCCATCGAACGCATGCTGGGGCAGATCGACAGCGGCCTGGAGCTGGCGCGCAACCTGGAGTTCCTCGACGCGCAGACCATCCTCCACGCCCAGGCCCGCTACATCCGCCGGCTGGCCGGGGAGGGCGGCGGCCACCTGCCGATCCCGGACGTGGAGATCCTGCGCCAGCGGGTGGCGTGGAGCCACATGGGCCCGCTGCGCTTCTGGTGGAGCCTGTTCGAAGGCCTGCTGGCCTTCCTCGAAGGGCAGCTGGAAGAGGCGGCCGTGCACCTGGACGCCGCCTGGGCGCTGACCTGGTCCGCGCCGGTGCACATCCACCAGATCGACCTGGCGATGTTCAGCGTGCTCAACCGCGCCGCCCTGCAGACCGCCACCGGCCGGCCGCAGGACTATGCCGAGCCGCTGCGCCGCCTGCGCCTGTGGGCGGGGCTGAACCCGCGCTATTTCGCCGACCGCCTGGCCCTGGCCGAGGCCGAGGTGGCCCGCGCCGAAGGCGACCCGGTGCGGGCGCTGCGCCTCTACGAGCGCGCCATCGCCTGTGCCGAAGCCTGCGGCGCCATCCACCTCAAGGGCCTGAGCCACGAGCTGGCGGCCCGTTGCCACGAAGCGCTGGAGTTGCCCGGCACCGCCCGTGAGCACCTGCGCCAGGCCCATGCCGCCTGGCGGCGCTGGGGCGCCCACACCCTGGCGGTGCAACTGGAGCAGGCCCACCCCTTCCTCTGCGAAGGCAGCAGCGTGGGGGATGGGCCCCGACCGGTTGCCGAGCAGCTGGACCGACTGTCCATCACCCGCGCCTGCCAGGCGCTGTCCCGCGAGATCGAGCCCGCCGCGCTGATCGAGACGCTGCTGGCCAACGCCGCGATGCACGCCGGTGCCGGCTACGTCGCGCTGCTGCTCCACGAGGGGGGGAACTTGCACGTGGAAGCCTGCGGCCAGGCCGACCACGACGGGGTGACGGTGCGCCTGCAGCCCGAGGCGGAGGCCGCCCGGCTGGCGCCCCTGGGCCTGGTGCGCGAGGCCCTGGAACGGCGCGAACCGGTGCTGGTGGAAGGCCCCTACGCCCTGCGCTGCTACACCGGTGACCCCTACCTGGGGCAGTTGGAGAACGGCACCGTGCTGTGCCTGCCGCTGCTCAAGCAGCGCGAGGTGGTGGGCGCGCTGTACCTGGAGAACCGCCTCACCACCGGCGCCATCGACCCGGCTCGCATCGACCTGCTGGCGTTGCTGGCGGCCCAGGCGGCGATTTCCCTCAGCCATGCCCGGCTCTATGGCGACCTGCTGGCGGAGAACCGCCGGCGCCGCGACAGCGAGAGCACCCTGCGGCGTACCCAGGCGCTGCTGGCCCTGGGGCAGGAGGTGAGCCGCTACGGCACCTTCGTCTGGCGGGTGGGGCGGGAGCCGTCGTTCTGGTCCGCCGCGCTGGTGGCCGAACTGCGCCTGGAAGCCCCGGCCGACGGCGCCTACCTCAGCCAGCCCGGCGCCCTGGTGCATGCCGACGACCGTGCGCGCTTCGGCCAGGCCCTGGAAACCGCCCTGGCCGAGCGGCAGGGCGCGCGCCTGGAGTTCCGCAGCGTCTCCATGGACGGTTCGCCGCGCTATCTGGAGCTGGTGCTGGAGCCCGCCGAGCACGAGACCTTCATCGGCGTGGTCTCCGACGTGACCGAGCGGCGTCGCACCGAAGCCGAGCTGCGTGCGGCGCGCAGCGAGCTGGACCGCACCTCCCAGGCCACCATCCTCGGCGAGCTGGCAGCCTCCATCTCCCACGAGATCAACCAGCCCCTGGCCGCCATTCTTTCCAATGCCGGCGCCAGCATCCGCTGGCTGGAGCGCGACTCGCCCTCGGTGGAGGAGGCCCTGGAGGGCCTGCGCGACATCCTCGCCGAATGCCGTCGCGCTGCCGACATCGTCCGTGCCACCCGCGCCCTGGCCCGCCAGGCACCGAGCCAGCGGCGCCCCCTGGCGTTGGCCAAGGTCATCCGCCAGGTGCTGGCGATCACCCGCGCCGAGCTGGACGACAAGCACGTGGACGTCAGCCTGCGCCTGGCCAGCGGCGTCACCGTCGAGGGCGACGCCATCCAGCTGCAGCAGGTGATGCGCAACCTGATCCAGAACGCCGTGGAGGCCATGCAGTGCCAGCCACCCAGCACCCGTCGGCTGGTGCTGGAGAGCCAGGTCCTCGGCAGCGAGGTGCTGGTGCTGGTGGAAGACAGCGGTCCGGGCGTGGCCGAGGAAGCCCAGGGGCGCATCTTCCAGGCCTTCTTCAGCACCAAGGCCAGCGGCATGGGCATGGGGCTGGCCATCTGCGAGTCGATCCTCTGCGCCCATGGTGGTCGGCTCGGCGCGACCCGTGGCCGGCGCGGCGAGAGCCTGTTCTTCTTCACCCTGCCGCTGGCGGCCGGGTGAGGGCGGTTTAAGGGTTTTTCAGGTTCGCCAAAGGACGCCCCGGCTGCTGCCGGGCGAGGCTCTGCCCATCCCCAAGGAGAGCCGCCATGACCGCACTGACGCTCGTCGCCGACACCGCCCTGGATGCCGAAACCTACCGCCTGACCCAACGCCTGCAGTCCGCCCTGGAGGGCACGCCCCAAGGCGATGGCTCGGTGCTTTCGTCCCTCAGCCGGCAGCTCTGCGACCACCTGCTGGCGCGCTACCGGGGCGCCGAGCGCACCTCTGGTGAACGGGCCGCGCTGTCGCCCTGGCAGGAGAAGCGGGCCAAGGAGATCCTCGCCCGCAGCCTGCACAGCCGCCTGCTGATCGCCGACGTGGCACAGCAGTGCGCCATGTCCCGCAGCCACTTCTCCCGCGCGTTCAAGAAGACCACCGGCCTCTCGCCCCAGGAGTGGACCCTGGACCTGCGCGTGCGCACCGCGAAGCAGCTGCTGGCCGAGGACCGCCTGTCCATCGCCCAGGTCAGCCTGGAATGCGGCTTCGCCGACCAGGCCCATTTCAGCCGCACCTTCAGCCGCCTGGTGGGCATGACGCCCAAGCACTGGCGCCAGCTCAATCGCGAGCAGGCCCGCGCCTGACTGCCTTCAGGGATATGGCCCTGGGGATAGGGTGGCGGTTCACGTCCGTTGCCGCCGGCCCTTGCGGGGTTCGGGTTGCGGTGGCTCCCCGGTCTCGCGCCAGCGCCTGAGCAGCATTTCGATGAACAGCTCGGCGGTGCTGGAAAGCGGCTCGCCGTCGCGGCGGACCAGGCCGATGGTGCGTTCGATATGCGGGGGTGGCAGGTCCCGTGAGCAGAGGTTCTCGTGCTCGGCGTCGGGCATCGCCATGCGCGGCAGGATGGCCACGCCGAGGCCGCTCTCCACCAGGCCCAGGGAGGTGGACAGGTGCTGCACCTCGTAGAAGCCGTTGAGGCGGATGCCGTGGCCGGAGAGGGCGCTGTCCAGCAGCATGCGGTTGCCGCTGTCGCGGCTGACGGTGATCAGCCGGACGTTCTGCAGGTCCGGCCAGCCCACTTCCGGTAGCGCGGCCAGCGGGTGGTCGCTGCGCATGGCGAGGACGAAGGGGTCCCGCAGCAGCGGGGTGAAGCTCACGTCCGGGTGCTGGGCGCTGATCATGTTGATGCCGAAATCGGCGTCGCCGCTCACCACCCGTTCCAGCCCTTCGTTGGCACTGACGTCGAGGATGCGGATGCGGATGCCCGGATAGGCCTCGTTGAACACGCGGATGACACTGGGCAGGAAGTAGAACGCTGCGGTGGGAATGCAGGCGATGGTGACGGTGCCCTTCTGGTGGGTCTTCAGCTCGCGGATGCCCTGCAGCGACGACTCGTAGTCCTCCAGCATGCGCCGTGCACGGGGCAGGTAGTCCTTGCCCACTTCGGTCAGCCAGGTGCGCCGTGTGGTGCGCTCCAGCAGCTTGGCGCCGAGGGTTTCCTCCAGCTTCTGCAAACGGCGGGAGAGGGCGGGCTGGGACAGGTGCAGGGCCTGGGCGGCTTCCTGGAAGGACTGTGATTCGGCCACCCGGACGAAGGCGGCGAGGTCAAGGAACTCTATTCGATGCATGAAAAATCAGCCCGTTTGCTGGTTTGTGCATTAATCCGATTTGGTTATTTATCGGGGTCGATATTTGCATTTGAAGCATTAAAACGGCGCTGACAAGCTCTGTCCATCGTTGAAACGGTCATGGGTTAGACCAAGATGATGAACAGCATCCCCTGCATGATCATGCGCGGCGGCACCTCCCGCGGCCCCTTCATCCACATGAACGACCTGCCCGAATCCGTCGAGGCGCGGACCGAGGTCCTGCTCGACCTGATGGGCTCCGGCCACCCGCTCCAGGTGGACGGTATCGGCGGCGGCAACTCGCTCACCAGCAAGGTGGCCATCGTCGGCCGCTCCTCCCGGCAGGACGCTGACGTGGACTACCTGTTCGCCCAGGTGGACGTCATCGAGCGCCGGGTCGACTACACCCCCAACTGCGGCAACATGCTTTCTGCCGTCGGCCCCTTCGCTATCGAGACCGGCCTGGTGGCGCCGACCTACGGCGAGACGCGGGTGCGGGTGTTCAACCTCAACACCCAGCGCATCATCGAGTGCGTCGTGCCGACGCCCCGTGGCCGGGTGGAGTACGAGGGCGAAACCTGCATCAGCGGCGTGCCGGGCCGCGCGGCGGGGATCCGCCTGAGCTTCCTCGACGTGGCCGGTGCCAAGACCGGTGCGCTGCTGCCCACCGGCCAGGCCCTGGAGTGGATCGACGGGGTGGAGGTCAGCTGCATCGACGCCGCCACGGCAACGGTGCTGATCCGCGCCGCTGACCTGGGGGTGGACGGCCATGCCGACCCCGCCGTGCTGGATGCCGACGGGGCGCTGCTCGCGCGGCTGGAACGCATCCGCCTGGAAGCCGGCCGGCGCATGGGCATGGGCGACGTGAGCGGCTCGGTCCTGCCCAAGCCCATCCTCCTGAGCCCCGCCCGCCACGGCGACGCCACCCTCTGCGCCCGCTACTTCGTGCCCCAGCGCTGCCACAAGGCGCTGGCGGTGACGGGGGCCATCGCCCTGGGCGCGGCGGTCAACGTACCGGGCAGCCTCGCCCAGCGCCTGGCCCTGGACAGCGGCCGTACCGAAGCGGGGAGGACGCTGGAGGCGGTGCGCATCGAGCACCCCGCCGGCCACCTCGACCTGCAGGTCGAGCTGCGCGGCGGCAATCCCCTGGATATCGCCCGCGTCTCACTGATCCGGACGGCCCGCAAGATCATGGACGGGCGCCTGTTCTACCGCCTTCCAGAGGCCCTGCACTGACCGCCGGGCCTCACCTCCCACCCCCGACATAACAAACACAAGACGGGTAGCCGACATGCATGCCACAGCCTTCGCACACCCCTTCCGATCCAGCCGGCCACTGCGGCCGTATCCCGACGCGACAGCCTGACGGGCCCTTGCCCGCTCCCTCGATCAGCGGCTTCATGGCGGGCGGTTCGCGCCGCCCGCCCGAGGCAGGAACCTAATAACTACAAGAGTCCAACGCCATGCTTTCTCTGCTCGGTTTGTCCATGGTGGTCGTGTTCACCTACCTGATCATGACCAAACGCCTTTCCCCGGTCGTGGCCCTGACCCTGGTCCCCATTGCCTTCGCGCTCGCCGGCGGCTTCGCCCCCGAACTCGGCAAGATGATGCTCGACGGTCTGAAGACAGTCGCCCCTTCGGCCGCGCTGCTGCTCTTCGCCATCCTGTTCTTCGGCATCATGATCGACGCCGGGCTGTTCGACCCGCTGATCCGCCGCATCCTCCAGACGGTCAACGGCAACCCGGTGAAGATCGCCATCGGCACCGCATTGCTGTCGCTCATGGTCGCCCTGGACGGCGACGGCACCACCACCTACATGATCACCGTCGCCGCCATGCTGCCGCTGTACCGGCGCATCGGCATGAACCCGCTGGTCCTGGCCTGCATCGCCATGCTCTCCCTCAGCATCATGAGCGGCATGAGCCCCTGGGGCGGTCCCGCCACCCGTGCCATCGCGGTGCTCGGGCTGGATGCCAGCGCGTACTTCATCCCCATGCTACCGACCATGGTCGGCGGGGCGCTGTGGGTGGTGTTCACCGCCTGGATACTGGGGCGCCGCGAGCTGAAGCGCATCGGCAGCGTGCACCTGAAGACCGGCGGCGACGATTGCTACATCAAGGCCATCCTGGCGGACAGCCCGCACAAGCGGCCGCGCCGCATCCTGCTGAACCTGCTGCTGGTGATCGGGGTGATGACCGCCCTGGTCATGGGGCTGATGAACGCGGCGGTGCTGTTCATGCTCGGCTTCGTGGTGGCGCTGATGGTCAACTACCCGCGCCTCGAAGAGCAGAAGGAGCGCATCCTCGCCCACTCGGGCAATGCGATGACCGTGGTGCTGCTGGTGTTCGCCGCCGGTGTGTTCGCCGGGATCTTCTCCGGCACCCAGATGGTCGATGCCCTGGCCAACTCCCTGGTGCAGATGATCCCCGCCAGCTGGGGCCGGATCTTCCCGCTGGTGGTCGCCATCACCAGCATGCCGCTGACCTTCGTCCTCTCCAACGACGCCTACTACTTCGGCATGGTGCCCATCCTGGCTCAGGCGGCCTCGGCCTACGGCATCGATCCGGTGGAGATCGCCCGCGCCTCGGTGCTGGGCCAGCCGGTGCACCTGATGAGCCCCCTGGTCGCCTCCACCCTGCTGCTGATCGGCATGGTCGACCGGGACATCGGCGACTTCCAGCGCTTCACCCTGAAGTGGGCGGTGCTGACCTCGCTGGTCATCACCGCACTGGCCCTGCTCAGCGGCGCCATCAGCCTGGTCGCCTGAGCCTTCCCGTCCGTCAGCGTCCCGCCCCCCCTTCCGGGAGCGGGCGATTTCCCACCTGCGAGGTGCACCATGTCCCCCCATCACGCCCTGCGCCGCAGCGGCGCGGTACTCGCCTGCGTGGCCGCCGCGCTTGCACCCGAGGCCGTTGCCGAGGGCTTCTTCGCCGACAGCAAGGCCACCCTGCAACTGCGCAACCTCTACTTCAACGACGACTTCAAGGACGAGTCCGGGATGTCGCCCCGGGCCGCTGCCAGCGCCCAGTCCCGCCGCGAGGAGTGGGCCCAGGGATTCCTGCTGGACGCCCAGTCCGGCTATACGCCAGGCCCGCTGGGGTTCGGCTTCGACGCCCTCGGCCTGCTGGGCGTCAGGCTGGACTCCGGACGCGGACGGGCCGGTACCGGGCTGCTGCCGCGCCATGACGATGGCCGGGCGGCGGACGAGTTCTCCAGTCTGGGCCTCACCGCCAAGGCGCGCCTGGGCGGAACCACCCTCCGGCACGGCACCCTGCAACCCAGGCTGCCGGTACTGGTGCGCAACGATGCCCGCCTGCTGCCGCAGACCTTCGAGGGCACCCAGGTGTCCAGCGTCGACATCCCCGGCCTCAGCCTCACCGCCGGCTACCTGAGGGAGGGCCGCCAGCGCGATTCCAGCGACGACCGCCCCCTCACGGCCGATGGCTACGGCGGCGACCGGGGCGAGGGCTTCTGGTTTGCCGGCGCCGACTACAAGGTCGGCAAGCCGCTGGTGCTCAGCTACTACCTGGGCGAGCTGGAGGCCTTCTATCGCCAGCACTACCTGGGGCTGGTGCACACCCTGTCCCTGGGGCCCGGCAGCCTGACCAGCGACCTGCGCTACTTCCGCAGCCGCGATGTCGGGCAGGCCCGCAACGGCGAGCTGGACAACCACATGCTCAGCGCCCTGCTGACCTACAGCGTCGATGGCCATGCCCTGAGCGCCGGCTACCAGCGCCTGAATGGGGAAGGGGGCTTGCCCTTCGTCGAAGGCGCCACCGTCTACAGCTTCAGCAATGCCGGGGTGGGCAAGTTCGTCGAGGAGGACGAACGCACCTGGATGCTCGGCTACGCCTACGACTTCGCCGCCCTTGGCGCGCCGGGGCTGAGTGCCGGCCTGCGCTACTTCAAGGGACGGGATGGAACCACCGTGCTGCGGGGGGCCGAGGTGGCGGCCAATGAGAGGGAGCGTGACCTCGACCTGGCCTATGTGGTGCAGACGGGCGCCCTCAAGGGGCTGGGCCTCAAGTGGCGACACATCGCCTACCGCTCCAGCTACAGCCGCGACCGCGACAACAACCGGCTCTACCTGACCTACGACATCGCCCTCTGGTAGGGCCGGATGCTGCGTGCCCAGCGGACCACCCGGGCGCTCGGACGGGCGCCCTGCAACCCAAGGAGATACCCCTGATGGACTGGCTGACACAGCCTGAGTTCTGGATGGCCCTGGCGCAGATCGTCGCCATCGACATCCTGCTGGGCGGCGACAACGCCGTGGTCATCGCCCTGGCCTGCCGCCACCTGCCCGAGGCACAGCGTCGCCGGGCGATCCTCGGCGGCGTGGCGGGTGCCATCGCATTACGCATCCTGCTGCTGTTCTTCGCCCTGCAACTGCTCGCCTTGCCCTTCCTCAAGCTGGTCGGGGCGCTGATGCTGCTGTGGATCGGCATCAAGCTGCTGCAGCCCGAGCCGGAGGCCGCCCACGAGGTGGCGGCCGGCACCGGTTTGTTCAGTGCCATCAGGACCGTCATCGTCGCCGACGCGGTGATGAGCCTGGACAACGTGCTGGCCGTGGCCGGTGCGGCCGGTGGCAACCTGCTGCTGGTGAGCCTGGGCGTGCTGATCAGCATCCCCATCATCGTCTGGGGCAGCCAGCTCGTCCTGCGCCTGCTGGATCGCTACCCCCAGGTGGTGCTGCTGGGCGGCGGCCTGCTGGGCTGGATTGCCGGCGGCATGCTGGTGACGGATGTGGCCCTGGCCGGCTGGTTGCCCGAGGCCGCCTGGGTCCGGCCGCTGGCATCCGCCTCCGCTGCCGCGCTGGTCATCGCCTGCGGGCTGCTGGTGGGCTGCCGGCAACCGACCGTCCCGGCTGAGGGTGGGCAGGCCGACCCCGAGGGCTGAGGTGCTGGGCATTGTGCGATCCGGTTCATGGCGGCATTCGGCAGCGAAGGATGCAGGGCGGGACGGCGGACGGCACCCTCCGGATCGACCGCCCTTGTCCACGAGGTAGCCCGAATGTTCAACCTGCGCCGTCGCTGGCGGCCCCTTGTGTCGGCCTCGACCCTGGCCAGCCTGCTGGCCCTTGCCGCCCCCACTCACGCCCAGGAGCCCTCCATGCAGATCCGCCTCGAGCTCGACGATACGACCCTCACCGCCACCCTCGACGACACGCCCAGCACCCGCGAATTCCTCGCCCAGCTGCCGATGGAACGGGTCCTCCAGGACTACGCCGAGACCGAGAAGATCAGCGACCTGCCCAGGCGGCTGACCACCGAAGGCGCGCCCGACGGATACACGCCCAGGGCCGGTGACCTGGCCTACTACGCGCCCTGGGGCAACCTGGCGATCTTCCACAGGGATTTCCGCTTTTCCCGCGGGCTGGTGCGGCTGGGCCGGCTGGATGGTGGGGTGGAGGCCTTGCGCCAGGCCGGGCCGCTGAGGGTGGTGATCCGCCGGCTCGAACCCTGAGGACGGTAAAAGCGAAGCGGCGGCCCAAGGGCCGCCGCGGTGTTTCAGGGGGTGTACTGCTCGGTACTGACCGGTTCCAGCCAGTCCACCGCCTTGCCGTCCTGGGCGTCCTGCAGGGCGATGTGGCGCATGGCCTGGGTGGCCGTTGCGCCGTGCCAGTGCTTGACGCCCGGTGCGATGCGCACCACGTCACCCGGGTTGATGACCCGGCGCGGCTTGCCCCATTCCTGCACCCAGCCCTGGCCTGAGGTGACCACCAGGGTCTGCCCGCGCGGGTGGCTGTGCCACACCGTACGGGCGCCAGGGGCGAAGGTGACGTGGGCGCCGCTGGCCGGGCTGTAGTCGGTGGCGGTGAAGAGCATGTCCACCACCGCCTGGCCGGTGAAGTAGTCGGCCGGACCACTCTGGCTGGCCTGGGCGCCATTGGCTTGCACCTGGATGCCTTCGGCCTCGCCGGCAAGGGCCGTGCCGGTGCAGAGCTGGGCGAGCAGCAGGGTGGTGCGGAACGGGTGCTTCATGGCGATTCTCCGGTGTGGTTGGGGCCGACACCTACGCGTCGGCAAAGCGCGCCCGGGACAGAGGCAGGCTGCGTAGCCGCTGGCCGGTGAGGGCGGCCACGGCATTGGCCACGGCCGGTGGCACGCCGGGCAGGCCCGGCTCGCCGACGCCGCCCATGGGCGCACCGCTCTCGACGATGCGCACGTGTACCCGGGGCATGCGCGCCTGGGGCAGCACGGCATAGGCGCCGAAGTTGCGGGCACGTGGCTGGCCGTTCTCGTACACCACCTCTTCCAGCAGGGCGGAGGACAGGCCCAGGGCCACGGCCGACTTCACCTGCGCTTCGACGATGGCTGGGTTGACGATGGAGCCGGGGTCGAAGGCCACCCAGACGTCGTGGACCACGATCTGCCCCTGCTCGATGGACACCTCGGCGATGGTCGCCACTTCGCTGCCGAAGGGGGAGGCCATGGCCACGCCCCGGGCCCGCCGGCTGCCGTCGGCAGCGGTGAAGGGGCCGCGCTTCCAGCCACCGGACAGCGCCGCCACCGCTTCCAGCAGGGTCTTGTGCCGGGGTTGCTCGGCCAGCAGGTGCAGGCGCAGCGCATAGGGGTCCTGTTGGCCGGCATCGGCCAGTTCATCGAGGAAGGACTCGTAGAAGAAGTCGTTCATCGAGTGGCCCACCGAGCGCCAGAAACCGAGGGTGGGCGGGTGCTCCACGTACACCTGCGACACGCGCCGGTGGGGGATGGCGTAGACCTTGCCGGCCAGGCCTTCCACGGCGTTGTCGTTGGCCTTGCCCTGGACCCGGCCGAACCAGCGTTCCGTGGCGCTTTCACCCATGGTCTCGGCCACCAGCGCGTGGGGCAGCCCCTGGGCATCGAGGGTGGCCCGCAGGCGTGTCACGCCCATGGGGCGGAAGGCGTCGCGGAGGAATTCCTCCTCGCGGGTCCAGATCAGCTTGATCGGCGCCTTCACCGCCTTGGCCAGCAGGATGGCCTGGGTGAACGGGTTGGCGGTGCCGTAGAGGAAGTGCCGGCCGAAGAAGCCGCCCAGGGGCGGGGAGTGCAGGATGACCTTCTCCGGCGGCAGGCCGGCCACCTTGGCGGCAGCCTGCTGGAACATCTCCGGGGCCTGGTTGGGCAGCCACAGCTCCAGGGTGCCGTCGGCGTTGTAGCGGGCGAGGGTGGACGGCGGTTCCAGCTGGCCATGGGCGAGGTAGGGCGCGTCGTAGGTGGCTTCGATGACCGTGGCCTGCGGCCCGAACTGGGCGTCGGGCTGGCCGCTCTGCTCGGCCACCACACCCGGCCCCGGCGTGGCTGCCAGGCGCTCGCGAAAGGCCGCCGAGGAGAAGTCCGCCGGCATGGCGTGGGCGGTGCCTGCCGGTGCCTCGCGCCAACTCACCCTGAGGCTTTCTACCGCACGGCGGGCCTGCCACCAGCGCTGGGCCACCACGGCCACGGCGCCAGGCAGGCGGTGGACGGAGTGCACGCCGGGCATGGCCTTGACCTCGGCCTCGTTGGCCAGGGCTTCCGGCTCCATGCCCATGCGCGGGGCGTGCTGAACGGCGGCCAGCAGCATGCCGTCGAGCGTGAGGTCGATGGTGTAGGCCACCTTGCCGGTGGCCTTGTCGCGTGCGTCGAGGCGCTTGACTGGCTGGCCGATCCAGCGGAAGTCCTTCCTGTCGCGCAGCTTCACCTCGGCGGGAGGCGGCAGGGCGGCGGCCAGGGTGGCCAGTTCGCCATAGCCCAGGGTGCGGCCGGAGGCGGGGTGGACGACCTCGCCAGGGCGCGTGTCGAGGCTGGCCAGCGGTACGTCTAGCTTGGCGGCCGCCACCTGCAGCAGCATCTGCCGCGCACTGGCGCCCAGGCGGCGCATCACCTCGATGCTGGAGCGCACCGAGAAGCTGCCGCCGGTGAAGCGGGCACCGTTGACCAGCAGGTAGTCCGGCCCGGGTGGCGCGCACTCGACGCTGAAGCGTTCCGGAGCGATGTCCAGCTCCTCGCCGACGATCTGTGCCAAAGCGGTGTAGATGCCCTGGCCGCCCTCGACGAAGGGGCTGCGCAGCAGTGCACTGCCGTCGGCACGGATCTCCAGGAAGGCCGGCAGGCGCGTGCCGGGTTTCACCGTGGCGGCTTCGGCCGCGCGCAGCACCGGGGCCGGCAGCAGCGCGCCGAGCACCAGGGCACCGAGGCTGGCGCCGACGAACCGGCGGCGTGAGAGGTTGAGCGGCGTGCCATCGACGGGCAGCGTGCCGAGGAACTGCGACAGGTTCATGGCGGTATTCCTCAGGCCTTGGCCAGTTGCTGCACCGCATCGGCGATGGCGTTGTAGGTGCCGCAGCGGCACAGGTTGACCATGGCGTTGGTGATCTCCTGCTGGCTGGGCCTGGCGTTGCGCTTGAGCAGGGCGGTGGCGGTGAGCACCTGGCCGGATTGGCAATAGCCGCACTGGGGCACCTGGTGCTCGACCCAGGCCTCCACAACGCGCTGGCCCACCGGGTCCTGCTCGATGGCTTCGATGGTGGTGATGGCCATGTTGGCCACGGCGCTCACCGGCATCACGCAGGCGCGCAGCGGCTGGCCGTCGGCGAGCACGGTACAGGCGCCACACTGGGCCGCGCCGCAGCCGTACTTGGTGCCGGTCAGGCCGAGTTCCTCACGGATCACCCACAGCAGCGGGGTATCGGGGCTGGCGTCCACCTGGCGGCGGGTCCCGTTGATCATCAGTTCCATCGTCGTGTCCTCGGTGGGGCGTTCTGCACGCAGGAGTGGGGCCAGGTATTAGCCCAGAGACGTTGCGCCGGGGAAACGCCGCACCGCCGAATGCCCCTATGCACGGCATCGAACAATCCATTCATCGATGCCGTTCATGGCCACATTCGAGGCGGCGATATGGGCCGCATGGCCCGTCGCTGCTAGGGTCGCGAACTTTCCCGTCGTTTCAGGACACCGCCATGCAACAGCTGGACATGCTGGTCATCGAACGCGCCCTGGCCTGGTCCCGCGAGGGCCGGGTCATCTGGCTCAACACGGTGCTGGCCACCTTCGGTTCCGCCCCTCGCGAGCCTGGCTCGATGCTGGTGGCGCGTGAGGATGGCCAGCATGTCGGCTCGCTCTCCGGCGGCTGCGTGGAGGAGGATTTCCTCGAACGGCTGGTGGCCGGTGACTTCAACCAGGCGGTGACGCGCATTCGCTACGGTGACCCCGATGGACCGCAGGGCGCGCGCATCCGCCTGCCTTGTGGCGGCATTCTCGCGGTGTTGGTGGAGCGCCTGCTGCCGGTGCCGGACACCTGGGCGCACCTGGAGGCGCTGCAGGTGGCGCTGGCCGGGCAGCGTGCCTGCCGTCGCCACGTGGACCTGGAGCACGGCGGTCTGCGCCTGGAGCCGGACGATGGCCTGGGTCCCCGGGTGGAGACCGCTGCCGACGAGCGCAGTGTCGCCATTCGCGTCGGTCCGGTGGCGCGCCTGGTGATTGCCGGGATTTCCCCGGTCTCGGTGTTCTGCGCCCAGTTCGCCCAGGCCATGGGCTTCGAGGTGATCGTCTGCGATCCACGCGAGGAGGCGCTGGCGGGCTTCGCTATGCCCGGCGTGGAGGTAAGGCCGGTGCTGCCTTCGCTGTTCATCGCCGCTGATGGCTGCCATCGCGCGACCGCCGTGGTGGCCCTGACCCACGACCCGCGCATCGACGACCTGGCGATGATCGAGGCAGTGCGCACGCCGGCCTTCTACATCGGGGTGATGGGCTCCCAGCGCACCTCCCGTGCACGGGCCGAGCGCCTGCGCCGCTCCGGCGGCCTGGACGAGGCCCAGGTCGCCCGGTTGCACATGCCCATCGGCCTGGCGCTGGGCAGCCGCACGCCCGCCGAGATCGCCCTGGCGGTGATGGCGGATGTGCTGCGGGTGTACCGGGGGCGGCCGCGGGACGCGCTTTGACGCGCCCTCAGCGGGCGTCCACCTTCAGTGCGGCGATCAGCGCCGACATGGCGCCGGAGGGCTGGCGGCGGCTGGGGTAGTAGAGGTGGTAGCCGGCCCAGTAGGGGCACCAGTCCTGCATCACCGAGTGCAGGTGGCCGCTGCGGATGTAGGGCAGGGCGATGTCTTCCGGCACATAGGCGATGCCGAGGCCGGCGATGGCCGCGTCGAGGCAGTCGTAGATGCTGTTGAAGATCAGCTGGCCGGGCACCCGTACGTTGCAGGCCTGGTCGCCCTGGCCGAACTCCCAGGCCCACAGCCCGCCATAGGTGGGCAGCCGCAGGTTGATGCAGCTGTGCGCCTGCAGGTCGTCCGGGTGGTGCGGCAGGGCGCGCCCTTCGAGGTAGCGCTGGGTGGCCACCACGGCAAAGCGCAGGTCGGGGCCGATGCGCACGGCGATCATGTCCTGGGCCAGGCTGTCCCCCAGGCGTACGCCGGCGTCGAACTGCTCGGCGGCCAGGTCGACCAGCTGGTTGTTGGAGTGCAGCTCGACATGGATGCCCGGGTGTTGCGGCAGGAAGCGCTTCAGCCGGGGAAACAGCACGGTCCGCAGGGCATGGTCGGAGGCGGTGATGCGGATGCTGCCGGTGGGGCTGTCACGCAGGTCCGCCAGGTCGGCCATGCCGGCGTCGATCTCGGCCAGGCTTGGGGCCACGGTGCGCAGCAGGCGCTCGCCTGCCTCGGTGGGCGCGACGGTGCGCGAGTTGCGCGCCAGCAGGCGGGTGCCGAGGCGCTGCTCCAGGCCCTTCACTGCGTGGCTGACGGCCGATTGGGAGAGCCCGAGGTGGGCGGCGGCACGGGTAAAGCTGCCCTCGCGGGCTACGGCCACGAGGGCCACCAGGCCGCTGAAGGCATCGCGGAGAAGGTCGTCGCTCATGCGGAGGCTCCTGGGCAGGTGGGGATCAACGTGCATCACCGATGGCAGGGCCGTGCCCGGCCTGCTGGCGACCCGGTTTGCGGATGCG
Source organism: Pseudomonas sp. SLBN-26 (assembly GCF_006715895.1). Taxonomy (NCBI): domain Bacteria; kingdom Pseudomonadati; phylum Pseudomonadota; class Gammaproteobacteria; order Pseudomonadales; family Pseudomonadaceae; genus Pseudomonas; species Pseudomonas sp. SLBN-26. The sequence goes on along the minus strand of NZ_VFOB01000001.1, from coordinate 1,443,681 downwards.
CCAGCCGGAGCCGATCAGCACGCCGGAGAGTAGCAGCATCACGGCGCCTCCCAGCAGGGGCGCGCTGCTGCCGAAGCGGTCGAGCAACTGCCCGCCGAGGGCGCCGCCGAGCATGATGGCCAGCTGGATGGCGGCCACCATCAGGCCGCCGCCGCTCTCCGGTTCGTCGTCGATCTCGCGGGCCAGCCAGGTGGACCAGCACACCGGGATGGCGGCATTGATCGCGCCCCAGCCGACCATGAGCGCAGCCACGGCCCCCAGCGAGTGGCCCAGCTCGACCAGGCCCAGGGTGACGACGGCCAGGGCCAGGGGCAGGTAGCGTAGCAGCGGGTAGAGGCGCTCGCGCTGAAGCATGTGGCTGGCGAAGTGGGTACCGGCGAACCCGGCCAGGCCCAGGCCCAGCAGAAGCCCCGAGAGCTGCCGGGCATCGACGCCGGTGGCGTGTTCCAGGAACGGGCGGAAGTAGGTGAAGGCCCCGAATGCGCCGGCGAAGGTGAGCATGGTTGCGAGCATGCCCAGTCGCACATGGCGTCGGCGCAGCAGGCTGAACAGACGACCCACCGGGATGCTCGCCCGGGGCGGCATCGACGGCAGGCTGTGCAACTGCCAGAGGAGGGTGGCCAGCACCAGGGGCACCAGGCCGCCGAACACCACGCGCCAGCCGAACAGGCCGCCCAGGTAGGCCCCGATGGGGGCGGCGAAGGCCGTGGCCACGGCATTGCCCATGAAGATCCAGCCCAGTGCGCGGGGCACCTCGCTTGCCGGCACCAGGCGGATCACGGTTGCCGTGGAGAGCGACCAGAAACCACCGATGGCCAGGCCAAGCAGGGCGCGGGCGGTCATCAGCAGGGTGAAGCTGGGGGCCAGGGCGATCAGCACCAGCGACAGCAGCATCAGCACGGTCATGGCCATCAGCACCCGGCGGCGGTCGTAGCGCCCGGCAAGGGGGGCGATCAGCAGGCTGGCCAGCACGGCGAACAGGCCGGAGATGGAAATGGCCTGGCCGGCCTGGCCCTGGGTGGCGTGCAGGTCCTGGGCGATGGGGGTGAGCAGGCTCACCGGCATGAACTCCGAGGCGATCAGCAGGGCAACGCAGAGGGCCAGGGAGCCGACGGCACTGCCGAGGGCGGTGTTGCCGGGGGCGGACGGGATGGGGCGCATGGGATTCTCGCGGAAAGGATGGGCCCTGGCGCTGCCTGGGCAGCACCGCGAGCGGTAGGTAGGGAAAGGCCGGAGTGGCGTTCGTTCAGGTGGGGGCCATCATAGGCAGCCGGGCACCGGCGAAGAACCGCAGGGGTTGCACGCGGCCATGAGCCGGATTGGACAATCGCGTCAGTCCGGGTGGCGCAGGGCCTCGATCACCACCTGCATGGCCCGGGACAGCTCGCGCTGGTTCGAGTAGTACAGGTGGTAGCCGGGGAAGGTGCTCCACCAGTCCTGCAGCACCGGCACCAGGTGCCCGGCATCCAGGTGCGCCTGCACCCGGTCCAGCGGCACGTAGGCCAGGCCGAAGCCGGCGACGGCGGCGCTGACGATGGCACGCACTTCGTTGAACACCAGTTGCCCGTCGACCCGGACATTCAGGGCCTGGCCGTCGTGGCACAGCTCCCAGGCCCAGAGGTTGCCGCGGGTGGGCAGGCGCAGGTTGATGCAGCGGTGCTCGGCCAGTGCCTGGGGCGTGGCGGGCGCCGGGTGCCGTGCGAGGTAGGCGGGCGCGGCCACCAGGGCGAAGGTCAGGTCCGGGCCGATGCGCACGGCGGTGATGTCCCGGGCCAGGCTGTCTCCCAGGCGCACGCCGAAGTCGAAGCGCTCCTGGACGATGTCCACCAGGGTGTTGTCGGCGTGCAGCTCCAGGTTCAGTTGCGGATAGCGTGGCAGCAGGGGCTCCAGCCGTGGCCAGAGCAGCGTCTCGATGGCGTGCTCGGTGGCGGTGATGCGCAGGGTGCCGGTCGGCAGCTCACTGAGGTCGGTGACCCGCCTCAGTTCGGCTTCGATGGCCTGCAGGCGCGGCGCGACCACGGCGATCAACTGCTCGCCGGCCTCGGTCACCGAGACGCTGCGGGTGGTGCGGGTCAGCAGGCGAACGCCGACCCGCGCCTCCAGGCTGCGGATGGTGTGGCTGAGCATGGATTGCGACATGCCCAGGCGCGCGGCGGCACGGGTGAAGCTGCGCTCCTCGGCCACGGCCAGCAGGGCGAGCAGGTCGCTGTAGGGTTCGCGGGGCATGGCGGTCCGGGCGGGGGAGGGTGTGCGGGAATTCTTGCGGGGCCTGGGCCCCGGCGCAAGGGGCGCCCGGGGTGGGCGCCCGTCGGCGGTCAGGCGGAAAGGGTGGCCGAGTCGATGACGAAGCGGTACTTCACCTCGCCCTTGAGCATGCGCTCGAAGGCGTCGTTGATCTGCTCGGCGCGGATCAGTTCGATGTCAGCGACGATGCCGTGCTCGGCGCAGAAATCGAGCACCTCCTGGGTTTCGGGAATGCCACCGATCATCGAGCCGGCGATGCTGCGGCGCTTGAAGATGAGCTTGAACACCTCCGGCGGGATATGCGGACTGGCCGGTGCGCCCACCAGGGTGAGGGTTCCATCGCGCTTGAGCAGGGCCAGGAAGGGGTTGAGGTCGTGGGGCGCCGCCACGGTGTTGACGATCAGGTCGAAGCTGCCGGCGTGGCCGGCCATCTCCTCGGTATTGCGCGACACCACCACCTCGTGGGCGCCCAGGGCGAGGGCGGCTTCGCGCTTGCCCTCGGAGGTGGTGAAGGCCACCACCTGCGCGCCCAGGGCATGGGCCAGCTTGATGCCCATGTGGCCCAGGCCGCCGATGCCGACGATGCCCACCTTCTTGCCCGGACCCGCCTGCCAATGGCGCAGCGGCGACCAGGTGGTGATGCCGGCGCACAGCAGCGGTGCTACGGCGGCCAGTTGCTCCTCGGGGTGGCGGATGCGCAGCACATAGCGTTCGTGCACGACGATGCGCTCGGAGTAGCCACCCAGGGTCCAGCCTGGCGCGTCCGGGGTGAGGAAGTTGTAGGTGCCGACCATGCCGTCGCAGTAGTTCTCCAGGCCGGCGTCGCAGTCGGCGCAGTGCTGGCAGCTGTCGACGATGCAGCCCACACCCACCAGGTCGCCCGGTTCGAGTGTCGTGACATGGGCGCCTACGGCGCTGACGCGGCCGACGATTTCGTGGCCCGGCACGCAGGGGAACCGGGTGCCGGCCCACTCGGCGCGGACCTGGTGCAGGTCGGAGTGGCAGACGCCACAGAAGGCGATGTCGATCTGCACGTCATGGGCGCCGGGCGCGCGGCGCTGGATGGTCATGGGTTCGAGCGGCTTGTCGCCGGCATGGGCGCCATAGGCGTGAACGGTCATGGTGGGCTCCTTCAGCAGGTGGGCTTACTTGAGGTGGGCGCGGAAGAACGCGGTCAGGCGATCGAAGGGGATCAGCCCCACACGGTCGTACAGGTCCACATGCCCGGCGCCGGGGATCACCACCAGCTCCTTGGGCTCGGCCGCACGGCGGTAGGCGTCTTCGCTGAACTCGCGGGAGTGGGCGTCCGCGCCGGTGATGAACAGCAGGGCGCGCGGCGAGATGGTTTCGATGTCTTCGAACGGATAGAAGTTCATGAACTTCACGTTGCTGGTCAGGGTGGGGCGAGTGGTCAGGTCCGCGCTCTGCCCGGCAGGCGTGAAGGCGCCACGGGGCGTGCGGTAGAAGTCGAAGAACTCCCGCTGGATCGGGTCGGTGTCAGGCTCAAGACGGGTGACCGTGCCGCCGGTGTAGCGTGTGGCACCGCCGGTGTACTCCACGTAGCGCTGCTGGGCGGCCTCTTCGAGGATGCGCTTGCGCTGTTCCAGCGTCAGGGAGTGGTGCAGTGCCTGGCGATTCGCCGCACCCATGTCGTACATACTGACGGTGGCGATGGCCTTCATGCGCGGGTCGATCTTGGCGGCGGCGATGGCGAAGCTGCCGCTGCCGCAGATGCCGAGCACGCCGATGCGCTCGCGGTCGACCCGGTCATGGGTGCCGAGGTAGTCCACGGCGGCACTGAAGGCTTCGGCGTAGAGGTCCGGGGAGACGGCGTTGCGCGGCTGGCCTTCGCTCTCGCCCCAGAAAGGCAGGTCGATGGCCAGGGTGATGAAGCCCTGCTCGGCCAGTTTGGTGGCGTACAGGTTGGCGCTCTGCTCCTTCACCGCGCCCATGGGGTGGCCGACGATCAACGCCGCGTTGCGGCTGCCGGGCGCGATGTCGCGGGGGATGAACAGGTTGCCGACCACGCGCATGCGGTACTGGTCGAGGAAGGTCACCCGTTGCTGGGTGACCTTGTCGCTGGTGTAGAAGTTGTCTGCCTGATGGGACATGTCTGCTGCCGTTGCCACGAGTGAGTTGAACAGGAGGCCGAGGGCCAGGAGGAAGGTCTTCATGGTCTGCTCCGAGCAGGTGCCGTGGAGAGCAGGACTCTAGGGCGCCTGCGCCGGGCCAATAAGGGGGCTTTAGCGCAGGCGGCGATGCACCAGATTGCATAATCCGGTGCGTCACAGTGGAGCGCCTCGCAACCGTGGCGCCTCGGTCGAGCTCATGGTTCTCGGGGAATTCCGCACGTTTCAGGCGTTGCCCCTGAATCGCCCGGTCAGCCGCGCAACCCGTTCGCCGAGGGGCGGGCGGTGTCCAGGTCACTGCAGTTGGGCGACAGTTCGGGCGCTACATCGTCGGGCTGGGCCATGGCGCCCGCCAGCCGCCGCACCCGCAGGTGGGGTGGTTGAAGGGGGTGTTGCAGGCATTCCGTGACCCAGGGAACTGCGCAATGGTCATCCAGTGCCCGCATCGCGTTGATGGCGCCACGGGGGCGGGTGGTGCCGGAGTGCCTGCCGGAGGCGTTCGCCCAGGACGCTGCCCTGCGGCGTTAGAAGCCTTTCGCAGCCTGAATGCAAGCCCCCCGCCGGGTGGCGGGGGGCAGGGGGGTCAGCCTTTCAGCGGGGGCGTGCGCGGCGGGACGATCCGGCGCGAGCCGGTGGACTCGAACGCGGCGGCGTAGCGCAGCAGGGCGTTGTCGTCATAGGCGCGGCCGGCGAAGGTCAGGCCCACCGGCATGCCGATGTCGGCCATCACGCCCATGGGCACGGTGACGGTGGGTACGCCCAGGTGGCGGATGGCGAGGTTGCCGTTGGCGACCCAGACGCCATTGCTCCAGGCGATGTCGGCGGATGCCGGGTTGACGTCGGCATCCGCCGGGGCCACGTCGGCCACGGTGGGGAACAGCACGGCGTCCAGGCCCTGGGCCTGCATCCAGTCCTCCAGGTCGATCTTGCGGGTGTACTCCAGGGCGCGCAGGCCGTCGGGCAGGGTCTCGATGCGGTCCCAGGGGGTGATGCCGCGCTCGGCCATGGTCACGTACTCGGCCATGCTCGCCGCCAGGTCGCCCTCGCGGTTGGGCAGGGTGCCGGGTTCGTGGGGGAAGATCTGCGGGCCATCCACGTCCTTCAGGCGGTTGAGCTTCGGATCGCCGTTGGCCTGGAGGAAGTCGTCGAAGGCCCAGGCGGTCAGGTCCCACAGCTCGTGGTGGAGGAACTCCTTGGAGACGATGCCGCGGTTGAACACCGTGGGCGCGCCGGGGCGGTCGCCCTCGCAGTTGGAAACCAGCGGGAAGTCCACTTCCACCACTTCGGCGCCGGCCGCTTCCAGGGCCTGGCGCGCCTGCTCCCACAGGGCGATGACGCTGGGACGGGTGTGGATGCGCTGGCCGGTGGGGCCGCCGATGCCGGGGTTCTCGCTGGTACCGGCGTCCGGGTCCTGGTTGATGAACATGCGCGGCACGCCGAAACGCTTGCCGGCCAGGGCTTCGGTGCCGACGGCCAGGTCCTGGTAGCGGGCGGGGCGGACTTCGCTCACCGAGGGGATCGGTACCCAGGGCTGCAGGCGCCAGAGGTCGCCGCGCTTCTCGGCGTCCTCGGCGACGATCACGTCTAACACGTCCAGCAGATCGGCCATGGTGCGGGCGTAGGGCACCACCACGTCCATGGTCGGGGTCAGCGGCCAGTTGCCACGGATGGAGATCACCCCGCGGGACGGGGTGTAGGCGCACAGGCCGTTGTTGGAGGCGGGGCCCCGGCCGCTGGACCAGGTCTCCTCGGCCAGGCCGAAGGCGGCGAAGCTGGCAGCCGTGGCGGTGCCGGCACCGTTGGAGGAGCCGGAGGCGAAGGGCGCGGTGAGGTAGCCGGCGTTGTAGGGGCTTTCGGCACGGCCGTATACGCCGCGCTGCATGCCGCCGTTGGCCATGGGCGGCATGTTGGTCTTGCCCAGGCAGATGGCGCCGGCGGCGCGCAGGCGTTCGATGGTGAAGGCGTCCCGGTAGGCCACCAGGTCCTTGAAGGCGGGGCTGCCGGAGGCGGCGGTGAGGCCCTTGACCAGGTAGCTGTCCTTGGCGGTGTAGGGGATGCCATCCAGCGGGCCGAGGGTTTCGCCTCGGGCGCGGCGGGCGTCGGAGGCCTCGGCTTCGGCGAGGGCCTCGGGGTTGCGCACCACCACGGCATTGAGGGCGGTGGCGGTGTTCGGGCCGTCGTAGGCGTCGATGCGGGCGAGGTAGGCCTTCACCAGCTCGACGGCGGTGGTCCGGCCCGACTCCAGCGCAGCGCACAGGTCGGCAATGGAAACTTCGGTTACTTCGATCATGGGGTCACCGCTGGCAGGTGCCGCGTGGCACGCGTGGTTCGGAATTCGGCGGGCAGGGCCCGGGGCTCGATGCCTCCCGGGCCGTTGGCCGGGCGAGTCGAGGCGACCTATTTAGCATCTGGCGGCGTCGGGCGGAATCTCCTGGTCGCGTTTTCGCATGTGGGTGGCCTGTTCGCGTCCGCCAGCGAGTTTTGGCGAGGCGGTTTTTCCTCTTGTAGACTTCCCCCGCCTTGTCAGAAAAGAACGCCGCATGAATCGGCCGTATCCTGCACCTGCCTTCCTGAACACGCTTTCCCTGCCCAGCATCTTCGGTCTCTGGGTGTGCCTGCTCATGGCCCTGGTGCTGGCAACCGCGCCGGCTCGGGCGGAGGAGGTGGTGGATGCCGCGGCGATGAGCGAGCAACCGCTGTCGCTGACCGACGCCCTGGGCCTGCTGGAGGACCCGCAGGCCCGCTACGGCCTGGACGATGTGCGCAGTCCGCCGCTGGCCGAGCGTTTCGAGGGTGGGAGAGCGCCGGCCAACGCCCTGGCGCTGGGCTTCACCCGTTCGGCGTTCTGGCTGCGGGTGGCGCTGCACAATCCGGGCGACGTGCCGCTGCGCCGGATGCTGGTGGTGGACAACCCGCGCGTGTCCCAGGTCGACGCCTTCCTGCCGGACGGCCAGGGGGGCTATCGCGCGGTGCTCACCGGCAGCGACCGACCGTTCGACACCCGCCTCTACCCCAATCGCAACTTCGTCTTCCCGCTGCTGCTGGCACCTGGCGAGACCCAGGTGGTGTACCTGCGGGTGGCGTCCAAGATCGGCCTGCTGGTGCCGCTCAAGCTCTGGGACGAGGCGGCCTTCCATGTTGCCGAGCGCGAGGACTACGCGATCCAGGCGTGGTACTTCGGCATCGCCACCGCGATGATCCTTTTCAACCTGCTGCTGTTCGCCGTGCTGCGCGACCGTACCTACCTGTTCTACGTCATCTACGTCGGCCTGATGATGCTGGGCTTGGCCAGCAAGAACGGCCTGGCACCGGAATCGCCCTGGGACGCCTTGCTGCTGAATTCCAACGAGGCCTATTACTCCGGCGTGTCCCTCGCCCTGGTGGGCATGCTGCTGTTCACCCGGCGCATGCTGCAGACCCGTGAAAGCCTGCCGCGTACCGACCGGCTGATGCTGGCGCTGGTGGGGCTGTACCTGCTGACCCCGGCGCTGTACTGGATGGCGCTGCCGGTGTTCGCCCGCGCGGCGGTGCTGCTGAACCTGGCCACGGCCTTGCTGATCGTCGGTGTGGCCGTGGCCTGTGCCTTCAGGCGCCAGCGCACCGCGTACTTCTTCATCGGTGCCTTCGCCCTGCTCATCGCCGGGGGTACCACCACCATCCTGCGGGCCATCGGCCTGCTGCCCACCAACGTCTTCACCGTGGACGGCATCCAGCTCGGCTCGGCGATGGAGATGATGCTGCTGGCCTTCGCCCTGGCCGATCGCTACAACGTCATGCGCCGCGAAAAGGCCCGGGTGAAGGACGAGCTGCTGCGCGCCCAGCAGCAATTGGTGGAGAACCTGCAGCAGTCGGAACGGTTGCTGGAGCAACGGGTGGCCGAACGTACCGACGAGCTGCAGGTGCTCAATCGTCGACTGAAGACCCTCAGCCTCACCGATGGCCTGACCGGCATCGCCAACCGGCGGCACTTCGACGTGATGCTGAGCCAGGCCTGGAGCCATGCGCAGCGCAACGGGGAGCCGCTGGCCCTGGCAGTGATGGATGTGGACTGGTTCAAGCCCTACAACGACCACTACGGCCACCCGGCCGGCGACGCCTGCCTGCGCCAGGTGGCCCAGGCCCTGAGCGCCACGCTGTGCCGTTCCAGCGACCTGATGGCGCGCTACGGCGGCGAGGAGTTCGTCTTCCTCGCCCAGAACAGCGGCGTCGAAGGGGCGCTGGGCCTGGCACGCCGCGTGGCCGAGGCGATGGAGGCGCTGCACCTGCCCCATGAGCGCTCTCCCCTGGGCCGCGTCACCCTGAGCATCGGTGTGGCCGCGATGGTGCCGCAGCCCGGCCAGCTCCCCGAGGTGTTGTTGCAGCGTGCCGACGCCGCGCTCTACGAGGCGAAGCGAGGCGGTCGCAACCAGGTGGTGGTCGACGGCTGACGGCTTTCGGCATTGCAGAACACCCTGCGCCGGAGGGGCCACCCTTGCATCCTGCAAATGGCAGGGTGATGTCGAGCGCACGCAAGTGGCTGATTTGCCTGGGGACCCGCCACGGGGGCGGTGTGGCATGAGGTCTGCACCCAAGGGAGGACACCGAACCCAAGGAGCCTCCCCATGAGCATCGCCATCCAGGAACTCTTCCAGGCATTCCCCGGCTACGAGATCGCCATCACCCCCCGGCCCGACGGCATGTTGCTGCTGTGCCTCAAGCACGGTGACGCAGAGCCCCTGCGCAAGGCCATCGACGGAGACGTGGTGTTCTGTGAGCAGCGCGTGCGCCGTGTCATCCGTGAACTGACTCGCGACCTGAAGCTGGCCGCCGGGGAGGTGAGCTGGAAGGGCGAGGGCAACCAGTGGGTGCGTGCCGAGCTGCCCACCTTCACCGGTGACCCCATCCACTTCACCGCCGCCAAGACCCTGTTCGCCCGCCGCGCCGTGCGCCGCCCGGGCCAGGCCCTGGCCGACGCGGTGCGTTGATCAGCGCTGGGCCACCAGGAACAGGCGCGGGAACGGCAGCAGCACGCTGCCGTCGTCCAAGGTCGGGTAGGCCTCAGCCAGTTCGGCCTGGTAGGCCGCCAGGAAGGCCTGCTGGTCGGCATCGTCCAGCGGTGCCAGGAAGGGGCGCAGCCCGGTGGCGCGGAGCCACTCGATGATGGCCCCCGGGCCGCCCGCCAGCGGGTGGTAGTAGGTGGTGCGCCACAGGTCGACGCGGGCGCCGGCCTGGGTCAGCAGGCGGTAGTACCACTTCGGCGCATGGCGCGCCTCCCGGGCGCCGGCCGCCTCGCGCAGGGCGTCCGCCCAGGGGCCGCTGGCAGCCACTTCGCGCATCAGGCGGTGGGAGTCCTCGTCGAGGTTGTCGGGCATCTGCACCGCCAGGCAGCCGCCGGGTGCCAGTTGCGCCAGCAGACGCGGCAGCTGGGTGCCATGGTCCGGCAGCCATTGCAGGGAGGCGTTGGCGAAAATCAGATCCGGTGCCACCTGGGCGGTCCACTGGGCGATATCGCCTTCGAGGAAGGTCACACCCGGCAGGCGCTGGCGAGCGGCGGCGAGCATGTCGGGTGAGCTGTCCAGCCCGCTGATGGCTGCGTGCGGGTAACGCTCCACCAGCAGCTGAGTGGAGTTGCCGGGGCCGCAGCCGAGGTCGATGGCGGTGCGTACGTCGTTCAGCGGCACCCGCGCCAGCAGCTCGATGGCCGGGCGGGTGCGTTCGTCTTCGAACTTGCGGTACTGCTGGGCGGACCAGGTCATGGCGGGCTCCTCCGACGGGAAGCGCCCATCATCCTCGCAGCCGTCTGTTCACACCAGCGAGGGTGGCTCAGATGCTGCCGGGCGGTAGAGCACCAGGCGGTAGGTGACCAGGCAGATCATCCAGTCGAACAGCAGCGTCCAGACGTTGTGCGAGAGAAAGTGCGCGCCCTGCATCATGCGTCCCAGGGACAGCACCGACCCCAGCACCAGCGCGCCCATCAGGGCCGCACGGGCCAGCCGTGGGCGGCGGTCCCGCAGGAAGAAGAACAGCGCCAGCAAGGCAAAGCCGCTGGAGGCGTGTCCGCCCGGCCAGCAACGCCCGGGGTGGTCGGTGGGCGCACGCTGGGACAGCAGCGGGGTGTAGACCTCCTCGCCACCGAAGGCCGTGAGATCCCACGGGCAATGCACCTCGGTCAGCGCCTTGAGCGGCGTGACGATGGCGGTGGACAGTCCCAGCGCCAGCACCAGGTAGCCCAGCGAGCGGCGCCAGCCGGCCATGCGCTTGAACACCAGGCTGGCGACGAAGCCCACCAGGGCGAACACCGCCATCACGATCACGGCCTGCTTGACCCGGTCATGCAGGATGGTTTCGAGGAAGTAGCTGTGCCCGCCGACGAAGCCGGTGGCCGGGTCGTAGAAGGCGTTGGCGATGGCGAAGTCCAGGCGCGTCGGGTCGAACACCAGCAAGACGGCCATGCAGACCAGGGGCAGCACCGCCCACAGGCGGAAGTTGAACGGCCGCGAGACGACCGTCGCGCGGGGCGGGGTATCGGCCTCCAGTTCGGTAGGGAAGGTGGCGTCGGGGGTGTGGTTCATGGTCGGTCCTTATACGGTCAGGCCCTCCCTGCCGGACGTGCAGGTGGGCATGGGCGCCGACCTTAAGTGTGGGCGTGTCATTTTTGCGTGAAAAACACAGCGTCGATGCCGCTGTGAAAAACCGCACGGCGATTGATGTTTTTTTCACGCGGTTTTGACACCCGGTTGATTGATGCGCCCCTAGTCTGGGCCTCCCTTTCACTGGGAGTGGATGGCATGACTGACCCCCGTCGGGCCCAATCGGGCAGCACCCTGGAGCCGGCTTTCGTGCCCGCGTCGCTGGACGCGGCTGCGCCCCGGCCGAGCCTCTGGCGGCGGCTGGCCAACTGGCGCGAGGACCAGGTGGCGCGCCGCGCGCTGCGCCTGGCCGGGGAACCCTGCCTGGTGCTCGACCTGCCCTGTGGCAGCGGCCGCTTCTGGCCGGTACTGGTGGGCTGGGCCAACCGCATCGTCATCGGCGCCGACGAATCCGCGCGCCGCCTGGACGTGGCCCTTCACGAACAGCCGGCGAACGTGCTGCAGCGCATCCGCCTGCTGCAGACCTCCGCCTTCAACATCGACCTGGGCGAGAACGCCGTCGACTGCATCTTCTGCATGCGCCTGATGAACCGGCTCGGCGAGCCCGGCCAGCGCCTGGCCATGCTGCGGGAATTCCACCGGGTCACCCGTGACACGCTGATCCTCTCGCTCTGGGTGGACGGCAACTACCGCGCCTGGCGCCGCCGCCGGCTGGGCCGTGGCGACCGCGACCGACACGTCGCACGCCGCAACGAGGTCGAGGCCGAGTTCCGCCAGGCCGGCTTCGAGATCATCGGCCACCAGGACGTCCTGCCGGGCTGGGCGATGTGGCGGGTGTATACCTTGCGCAAGGTGGAGTGAGCTGGCTGTCTCATAGGTCGACTGCGTCGCTCAGCCCATGCAGTCCTCATCTATTACCCGTCCGGCAGCCGGGGTGTTGGCTCCGATGACGAATATGAGGTTTTGGTGAGCTGGGCCCAAGTATTCCGGGCCCCCATCTCCGATGGCCAGGGCTACCAGCGCGAACCGACAGTTTGAGCAGCTAATCCGCAGGATCAGTGTCTGAAACGCCTATCTTGCAAGACCCATTTTTTCAGCGCTGCGTCCATTCGCACGCGCGCCCGCTGGTGCCGTATTCAAGCTTTCTGGGGAGCGGGCATGGCTTATCTGTACTCAGTCCATCAGTGAAGGTATCCGTCCATACACATCATCCAGGCGCTCGATGTCGTCTTCGCCCAGGTAGCTGCCGGATTGCACCTCGATCAATTCGAGGGGGAGCTCTCCGGGGTTGGTCAGGCGATGGACGGAGGCCACTGGAATGTAGGTGGACTGGTTTTCGCTGAGCAAGAGCTGCTTGTCATCACAAGTGACGAGCGCAATGCCGGACACCACGATCCAGTGCTCTGCTCGGTGGCGGTGCCTCTGCAGCGACAGGCTTGCCCCCGGCTTTACGGTGATGTGTTTGACCTGAAAGCCGGCTCCCTCGTCGATGCGGTCATAGGAACCCCAGGGCCTGTGTACTCGGCTGTGGTTATCTGCCTCAGGGCGGGACTCATCTACCAGGCGTCCGACCAATTGCCTGATCTCCTGTACATGGTCCTTGTGGGCGACCATAACGGCGTCCTTGGTTTCCACCACCACCACGTCTTCCAGCCCTACCAGGGCGACCAGTTTGTTTTCGCTGTGAACCAGGCTGTTGCGGGTGTTTTGCAGGACCACATTGCCACGCGCCACGTTACCGGTGGCGTCTTTGGGCTGGACGTCCCACAGGGACGACCAGGAGCCGACGTCGTTCCAGCCGGTATCCAGGGGCACAACGCAGGCGGAGTCGGTTCGTTCCATTACGGCGTAGTCGATGGAGGTGTCCGGGCACTGTTCGAAGCTGAGTGGGTCTATGCGGATGAACTCAAGGTCCTGCTCGCTGCGTGCTAGGGCGACCTGGCAGGTTTTATAGATGCTTGGCTCGTGACGCTGGAGTTCCTCCAAGTAGCGACTGGCCCGGAACAGGAAAATTCCGCTGTTCCAGTAGTAGCTGCCCTGTTCCATGAAGTGACGGGCAGTGGCCAGGTCGGGCTTCTCGATGAAGTCGTCCACGGGAAGCACGCCGTCTGGGAGGGAGGCGTCGTGGTCGCTGGTGTGGATGTAGCCGTAGCCTGTCTCCGGTCGTGTCGCCGGCACCCCGAAGAGCACCAGGGCGCCAAGATCGGCAGCAGCGTGGGCGCGCCCCAGAGACTCGTGGAAGGTCTGGACATCGTCTATGACATGGTCAGCAGGCAGCACCAGGAGCAATTCGTCGCGCCCTGCTTCGAGCAGTTTGAGGGCGGCGATTGCCACAGCAGGCGCGGTGTTGCGGCCAAATGGCTCCAGCAGTATGGACTGGGCCTTTTTGCAAATGCGTGCCAACTGGTCGGTCACGATAAAGCGATGGGCCTCGTTGCAGACCACCATCGGCAGTTCTAGCCCTTCGAGTGCAAGACGTTCGACGGTCTGCTGAAACAGTGTGTTCTCGCCAGCCAAGGCGAGGAATTGTTTCGGGTACTGCTTGCGCGAAAGCGGCCAGAGGCGTGAGCCACTGCCACCGGACAAGATGAGCGGAATCATGCCGTCCCTCCTGGACGATCAAGGGGTATTTCTAAGGGCGATCGAACTTCGTATTCATGGCGACGGCAGGTTTCGTAACTACCTTGCGGCTGTCAGTCGCAACTTTACAGCAACGGCGATATACATCGCTGTAGCGGGTTTTACTAGCAGCAGATGCATTTCTTGCTCTGCTGGGGGAGGTCAGCACTTAGCCGAGCATGCCTACTGTACTCCTCGTAACCACGGATAAACGCACGCTCGAACTGGGCCTAGCTCCTGCGCATAACTGATCCTGGCAACTGGTACTCGATATCCGAGAAGTCTGCTCGGTAGGTCAGGGTGTGGATGTCTTGAGGAAGGCAGGAGTCGACTAACTTGAAACTCGGACGCAAGTAGTAGCGGGAGCTGTTGAGTTTGTTGTTTTTTGGCAGAAACGCCTGTCACGCCAAAGATCTTGACGATTTGACCCATGCAGATGAGCCAGACATCGACGATCAATACGAGATCTCGGGCGATTCAGGCTGCCTTTCTTGCTAACCGACAGCCGTTCAATCAGTCGGCACTGCGGCGAGTGGCGAGTGCTGCATGTCCCAATGCCAAGGTACAGCGGGGTTTGAACGATCTTGTCTTCACATCCCCGCCCGGCTACTCGGTGCGCCGCTCAGCCTCCGCATCCCTCATCCACCACCCGTCCGGCAGCCGGAGCGCTGGCTCCGGTGTCCACGCGCAGCAGGCAGGGGTGGCGCACGGTGCTTTCCAGTACCTGGCTCTGCACCGGCAGCAGGTCGCCGATGAAGGCGCTCTGCAACACCGGGTTGCCCTGGAAACGGTTGCCGCCGAGCACGATCTGCTCCAGCCCTTCTACCCGCACCATGGCCTTGCCGATGCCCCCCAGGGTGTTGCCGGTGAGTACCAGGCGGCCGGGCAGGCGTTGGGGGTTGCGCAGGCTGATGGCGTATTCGGGGCTGTTGCCGATCTGGTTGCCCACCAGGAACAGCGCGCCGCCGACATTATTGGCGTCGATGCCGCTGCCTTGGGTGTTGCCGATCAGGTTGCCCTCCAGCAGCAGCGGCCGGGGTTCGCTGGGTGCCAGCTGGTTCAGCAGGATGCCGGTGCCGCGGGAGGCGCCCAGCAGGTTGCGGCGGATGCCCAGGGCACCTTGCTGCTCCACCACTTCGATGCCGGCCTTGGCGGTGTTCAGCACGCTGTTGTCGGCGATCAGGCCGCTGACCTGGCCGCGTGCGCGCAGGCCGCTGTTGTTCTGCACGCCGTCGATGCGGTTGCCCAGGACTTCGACCTGGCTGTCTTTCAGGTCCACCGCGTACTGCTGCTGGTCGCTGAAGCGCGACCCCTGTACCCGCGCGCGGGCGTGCTGCAGCTCCAGGGCGGTGGACAGGTCGTTGAAGGTGCTGTTGCGCACCAGCACCCGTGCCGGTGCTGTGGAGGCGGGCTGCTGGGGGCTCAGGGCCGTGGTGATGCCCCGGGTGAAGTTGGCGTTGTAGCCGAGCCGCTCCAGGTGTGAGTCCTCGATGTGCAGGGTGCTGCCGGCCCAGGCCATCACGAAGGGGCGATACGGGTCCTGGGTGTCGCCTGTCGATTCGCCTTTCCAGCTGGAGAGGGTGGCGCCCTTGAGCTGCAGCAGCCCTCGGTTGATCAGCGCGGTGCCGGAGGGGGTGTACAGGTACAGCGTGCTGCCTTCGACCCGCAGGGCTGCGCCGGGGGCGATCACCAGCGGGTAGCTGAGCAGGTAGCCGTCCTTGTGCCGCTTCAGCACGCGGGGGTCGTTGAGTGCGCTGGAGAGCTGTTCCAGGGTCAGGCTGCCGCCGCTGATCACCACCGCTTGCGGGTGGTGGGCCTGGTAGCCGGCGATGGCGCGGAACAGGCCGTTCCTGGCGAAGGGCTCGAAGTACCAGCTGCCCTGCTGGGAGGAGAACATCGTCTCCAGGCTGGCGTGCGCGCGGCCTGCGGGCACGGCCGTTTCCAGGGGCGGGAGGGTCGCCTGGGCGATGGCGTCACGGGCGTGCTGGAGCTCGGCCTGCTGGCCATCCCACGTCAGCAGGCTGAGGGCCGGATGGGGCGGCTGGTAGCTGGCCGCCTGGGCATCAAGGCCCAGCAGCAGGGGCAACAGGCCTGCGAGCAGGCGGCAGCCGGAGCGGAATATGACCTGGCGCATGTGCGGTCCTTCTTTCAATCCTGGGTCGGGTACATCGGCTTGATGGGGCCGCCGATCTGGCTGTAGTTGTCCACGTCGCCGCCCATCTCGTCGTAGAGCCGCCGGGCCCAGGGGTGGCCGGGGTAGCGGTGCAGGTAGGGGATCAGCCAGGCGAGCTTGTAGGGCGCGACCTCGTCCTGGTCGTGTGCCTGCAGCTCCGGCAGCTTCTCGGGTTCGAGCTGGCTGCGGGCGGCGAAGCTGACCAGCAGCCACAGCGTCTGGCGCTCGTCGCCGCTGAGGGGCCGGCCGTTGGCTTCGGCGCTCTCCACCAGCAGCACCAGCGGGACCAGGGCGTACTGGGTGTAGGTGCTGGCGAGCTTGCCGCGGGCCACTTCCAGGGGCAGGTAGGCGTAGTCGCCGCTCGTGCTCCGCTGGGCCTGGGCGAGGCCCCGCCGCAGGCTGTAGTCGGCCCAGGCGATGAAGTCTTCGCGCTCCACCAGCATCCCCACCGAGGCCACGGCCCAGCCGGCCCAGTAGTCATGGTTGTTGAAGTAGGGGAAGTCCGGAACGTGACGAGGCTGGTACTCGGCGATCACCCGTTCCGCCAGGCGCTCCAGCCAGGCCTTCTGCTCGCTGTCCAGCTCATAGCGGCCGTCACTGAGGGCACGCACCTTGAGCAGGGTGGAGCCGATGGCAGCCAGCGCCCACTTGCGTGCGGCGATGCCGGTCTTGCTGGCGTCGGGGTTTTCCAGCGCGCGGGCGTGGGCCCAGCGGCCGAGCCAGGTGTCGAGGCAGGCGAGGGCCTGGTTGGCCCGCTCGGGGCGCTTCGCCCGCTGGAACTCCTTGGAAGCGCGGATCAGCCCGCCGATGTAGCCCTTCACCTGGGCCTGGACCTTCTTGGCCTGCACGTCGGGCGTGGCGCTCAGGCGCGATTTGGTGACGTCGCTCTGGTCGTACTTGCTCTCGAACTGCAAGGCGCCCGTATAGGGTTCGGGCGCGGGGTAGGGGCAGCCCAGGTTGCGATAGTCACCCACCATGGCGGCCTGGGGCGTTGCCTGGTTGGCCCAGAGTGAGTTGACCGCCTGCGCCGGGCTCATGGGCAGCACCAGCAGCAGGGCGAGGGCGCAGAGCAAGTGGCGGCTCATCGACATAGCTGTATATCCACCTGGGTCGACTGGGCGATGTCCACGGTGGGCTCCATGAACACCGAAAGCAGGTTCGCGCCCTTGAACGCTTCGGCCCGGCTGAGTTCCAGGTAGTAGTGGCCACCGGTGACCACGGCCTCGCGGCGGAACCACACCTTGTCCCGGGCGCCATTGTCGTAATAGACGATCACGTAGAAGTCCTTGAGGTTGCGGTCGCTGATGCGGATGTCGAGGAAGCCATCCAGATCGCTCAGGTCGCGGCGCTGGTCGCCGGCATTGCTGAGCAGTTCGATGCGCTGGTTGACCTTCAATACGCCGGTTTTCAGCGTGTTGCGGGCCAGGGGCTCGGCGCGGCAGCCACCCTTGATGGCGGGAATCAGCTGGCGGTAGCTGAGCGGGTCTTGCAGGCGGTAGTTGGCCGGCAGCTCCCAGACGATGAGCCTGGGCGGCTTGTCCGCCGAGTAGCTGTCCGATTGCAGGTATTCCAGCAGCGCGCCGTCCTGGCCGGCGCCGGGGAGGGCGTAGTTGAGGATGTCCACGTCGAGGTACTGCTTGAGGAAACCGTCGAAGTTGAACTGCTTGCTTTCGTCCTCCCGTGCGGCCGAGTTGGAGGTACCGACCAGCACCACTTCCGGGTCCGGGGCGTCGTCGAACAGGGCATCGGCATCGTCGCTGACCGGGATGGTCTGGAAGCCGCGCACGTACTGGAAGCCGTAGTTGTTGCCGCAGATGCGCGAGAGCGCCAGGTTCATGGTGCCGTCCTTGGGCACCATCACGCCGGGCTCGGTCTGGTAGTGCTTCTTCGCCAGGCCGGCGTACAGCGGGTGCCGGCGGATTTCGTCGGCCACCAGGCGGGCAGTGGCCTCGGCCCCGGCCGGGGTCCAGTGGTGGTCACGGCGGAAGAAGTATTCCTTCTGCGGCGGGTGCTCCACCAGTTGCATGACGTCCGGCACGATGGCGCCGCCGGCCCGCAGCTGCCCCGCGAAGTGGCGCAGGCTGGCGCTGGCCTTGGCGTAGTCGAAGCCGTAGGCGCGGTCGGGGCGGATCTTGTCCCGGTGCATCAGCCCGCGGGTGGGCTGGATGGCGATGACCACGTCGGTGCCCTGGGCCTTGAAGGTGCGCATCAGTCGGGCGAACTCGGGCTCCATGGCGGTGGGGATGCCGAAGTCGTTGGTCAGGTCGACCACGGAGCGGAACAGCCAGCGGTCCTTGCCCGGCGCGATCTCGCGCATGAGCTTCATGTTGCCTTCGGCGTACTGCTGGGGATCGGTCAGGCCGGGGCAGAGCAGGCATTCCAGGTCGCCGCAGGTGGGCGCCTCGGCAGCGAGCGCCGGGAGGCTGGCGAGGGCCAGGAACAGGGCCAATCCGTGCTGCAAGGTCTTCTTCATGGTCGAGGCGGGTTCATCCGTTGTTGAGGTGGGCGCCCGTGGGAACGGGCGCCGATCCCTGTCGTCGCATCACTCGGTGGGGTCGACGCTGTTGGCCAGGCTGAGGGTGCGGTAGCCGCCGGCCTGGGGCAGCAGCACGTAGCTGTAGGAGCGGCCCTTCTTCAGGAAGAGTTCGTCGAACTGCGCCAGGCTCTGTTCGCCGGCGTAAGCGGCGAAGCCGATCTTGATCTCGTTCACCATGCGGCTGCCGGTCTGGTTCTTGCCCAGTGCCTGGACGATGTCGTGCTTGCCGTCGCGGGTTTTCAGCGCCACGTGCTGGCCGGTGAGGTTGTAGAAGGCCACTTGGGCTTTCTTCGGCTCGTTGACGAAGGCGTCGGCGATGACGATCAGCTCGCTGCCGGTGTAGAGCAGGGTGGTGGCGGTGTTGGCCTTCAGCTCGGGCTCGACGGCCAGGGTGCCGGTGGCGATGCGGTGCTTGCCCTGGGGCACGAAGCGGTAGCCGCCGATCTGCCCGGCCGGCACCTTCTGCGGGTTGACCTTGCCGCTCAGGGTCACGTCGATGCCCTTGTCGGAGAGATTGAGCACCCGCACGAAGGCGGAGTCGGCCGGGGCGACGGCGTCGTAAAGGTCGGCATTGGCATCCTTGGCGGCCTGGGCCGGCAGGTGGATGGCCAGCAGCAGCGCCAGTGCGCTCAGCAGACGGGGTGTGATTCGCATGAGGGTCTCCTTGGTCGTCGAATCAGAAGTGGCTGGGCTGCTCGGCGCGGGTGCGCGCGGCAACCATGTTCTGGGCGAGCACGGTGCGCACCGGGAATTCCCAGATCACCGTGTCGAGGCCGGGGTCGGCCAGTTGCGGCCCTTGCAGCAGCAGCTCCATGGCCTGGAAGGGACCACGGGCTTCCTGGGCCAGGGTCACCAGGTCGCTGTGCAGGTACTCCTTCATGAAACCGACGAAGTTCCAGTCGTCGATCTTGCTGTAGCTGGTGCCCACCAGCAGCAGCGGGCTGCCTTCGTCGTCGAACAGCGCCGCATCGCTGACCGTCTGCTCGGCCTTGAGGGTCTCGAACAGGGGCAGGTCGACCGGGGCGAAATCCGTGGCGGCCAGGCCGGTGTCGAACTGCACGTAGTTCATCAGGTCACCCTTGTGCGGCTTGCTGCCCACCTGCTGCGAGCGGTAGGCCGTGGTGCCGACCAGGGCGGGGTTGCCCCGGGCGAAGGTGGCCGCTGCGAGGCGTGCGCCTTCGGGGCTCCAGTGGGTGTCGTTGGGCAGGAACAGGGCCTGGCCGTCCCGCGCGGCGAGAAAGGCGTGGCGCACCGGGGTGACGTCGACGCCTTCGGCTCTCAGCTGTTCGACGAAGCGGTCGTACAGCGCCACCGCGCGCAGGTCGGGTTGCACGCTGGCGCGGGCGGCGTAGATGTCCAGCTTCATCGGCACGGGCAGCAGCACCAGCTTCTTGCCGTGCGCCGCCAGGCGGTCGCGTACCTGGACGATGGCCTGCACCTGCTGCTGCAGGTTGGCGGGCAGGTCGCGGGTCACCAGGTATTCCTGGTTGGTGAAGAGCCAGCCGTCGCGGCCGAGTACCACGCCGCTGGTGGCTTCGCCGAAGAGCATGAAGCGGATGTCCGCCCAGGCCTGCACGGACGGCTCGCGGAGGAAGAAACGCTTGTCGTAGAACTGCTCGAACTTGCGCAGCAGCTTGCCGTCCACGAACAGCGACCAGGTGTCGGTCTGGGTCTTGCCGAAGCCGAACACGGCCGGCAGGGAGTAGAGGAACATGCCGCCCAGCAGGGCGATGAACAGCAGTCCATTCCACAGGCTGGCCGACGTGATCACGGGGAATTTCATCGGGTCCGCTCCTAGAACTGGAAATACAGGAAGGGCGAGAAGGAGTTCGCCGCCAGGCTGCTGAGGGCGACGAAGAAGCCGCTCCAGAGCATCAGGGCCTGGACGCCGCCGAAGTGCTGCATGACGTAGCCGTCCTTCAGTCCGGCGTAGTAGCGAACGTTGTTGCGGCCGGCCAGCACCAGCCAGGCCAGCGCCACCAGGTTGAAGGCCATGGCCATGCGCGAGGTGCCGAGGATGTACAGGTCGAGGCTGCCGAGGCCGTTCAGGCCCAGCAGGCCGGCGTAGATGTCCAGGCTGTGGCGCAGGTCGTTGGTGAAGAACAGCGGCATGCTGAGGAGGATGAGCACGGCCGTGCGCATGTTGCGCCAGAAGCGGTAAGGCGTAGTGATCTTGGTGGCGATGCCCAACTGGCGCTCGATCACCATGGCCACGCCGAAGAACAGCCCCCAGAAGATGAAGGCGAAGCTGGCGCCATGCCACAGGCCCGACAGCAGCATGGTGAGGACCAGCGCCGGCATCGGCCCGGCCACGCGCTTGCGCACCAGCGGCATGAACACGTAGTCCCGCAGGTAGTGGGCCAGCGTCATGTGCCAGCGCTGCCAGAACTCGGTGACGCTCTGGGCCACGAAGGGCTGGTTGAAGTTCTCCGGGAAGCGGAAGCCCATCATCAGCGCCAGGCCGATGGCCATGTTGCTGTAGCCAGCGAAGTCGAAGTAGAGCTGGAAGCAGGCCGCCAGCAGGCCGAACCAGCTCTCCACCAGTTGCAGCTCGCCCTGGGCGATGAACAGGCCGCTGACCGGCGCCAGGTTGTCGGCGATCAGCACCTTCATGATGAAGCCGACCATGAAGCGCCCCACGCCGATGGAGAACAGCTCCAGGGAGTGGGTGCGCTGGCGCAGCTGCGGTGCCAGCTGGCTGTAGCGCAGGATGGGCCCGGCCACCAGGTGCGGGAAAAGGGCGACGAAGGCGGCGAAGTCGATGAAGTTGCGCGTCGGCTCGGCGTCCTTGCGGTAGATGTCGATGATGTAGCTCAGGGCATGGAACACATAGAAGGAGATGCCCAGCGGCAGCAGGATGTGCTCCAGGGTGAAGGTGTTGATGCCCAGCGGGGCCAGCAGCGCCGCCAGCACCTCGGCACCGAAGTTGGCGTACTTGAAGTAGCCGAGGGTGGCGAGGTTGCCGATCACCCCCAGCCACAGCAGGCGGCTGGCAGCCTGGCGGTTGCCGGCCTCCTGCTGTTGCCTGATGCGCAGGCCGAACCAGAAGTTCCAGTAGGTGATGCCGACGAACAGCAGCAGGAAGTCCGGCCGCCACCAGGCATAGAACAGGTAGCTGGCGGCGACGATGACGCTGGAGCGCCACGCCGGCCGGGCGAGGAAGTACACCAGCAGGAAGACCGGCAGGTAGAGGAACAGGAAGACGTTGGAGGCGAAGATCATCGGATGCTCCCTCAGTAGCGCATGACGAGGCCGAAGGAGATCTGGAAGTCGTCGCCGCTCTCCAGGGCGTCGCCGGCCCGGAGGTAGCTGGCGCTGACCAGCGCGTTCAGGTCGAGGTGCTTGCCCTCGTAGGCGAGCGGGAACATCTTCCAGTAGTAGTTCAGGTCCAGCACCTGGCCGACGTCGCGCTGGCCGTTGCCGCGCCCGGCGCGGATCGCCTGGCGGCGGTCGCGGGCCTGCTGCTGGTCGACGCGCACCGGCAGGTCGCCGTCGGCATCGCGCAGGTAGAGGTCGCTCAGGCGGATGTCCAGCGAGCTGCGGGCCGTGGGCCGGGTTTCCAGGGCCACGCCGTAGTACTTCAGGTTGCGCATGTTCAGGGCCACGAAGGAGCTGACCAGGCGGGTGCTGTAGCTGGACGGGTTGACGATGCGGTCGGACTGGATGCGGTTAAGGCGGAAGCCGTCGGCCTCGTTGTCCGGGGCGTCGGTCAGGCCCGCGCGCAGGGCGATCCGGGGTTCCCAGGGCGCGTCGTGGAAGCGCTTGCCGACCTCGCCCAGCATCAGCCAGCCGCGGCTGTCACCCCGCTCGCTGACGCCGTCGGCATCGGTGGTGCGGGTGCGCCCCCGGAGGTGCACCGCTTCCAGGTGGTAGTCGCTGAACAGCGGGCTGACGCGCAGGTCGTCGCCGCTGAAGAACAGCCCGGCGCGGGTGCCGGTGAAGTCCTGGGCGTCGTCGGGGTCGGCGTTGCTCCGGTCGTCCTCGTGGAGCACGCGTGCGCCGACCCAGTTGCGCTCGCTCCAGCGCCAGGCGTACTCGCCCATGGCGTAGCGCGTATTCTCCTCGGTGGGGTCGAGGCTGTTGACGTCGGTGTTGTAGTTCCAGAACTTCTGCGCCACGGCGACGAAGCCATGGGTGAAGGCATCGCGGTAATCGAAGCGCAGCGATTCGATGCTGTCGTCCCACCAGATGCCGTAGGTGTCGTAGAAGCGCTGCCGCCCGGCGGAGAAGGAGAAGCGCGGGTCGTCCCCCAGCAGATTGCGGCGCACATAGAGTTCGCGCAGTTCGCTGTAGAAGTGCTCCGGGCGTTCGTTGCGGGTGCCCTGCTGTAAGTTGTCGTCCTGCAGCGGCGTGGCGGACTGGCTGGAGTCGTAGTTGATCCAGGCGCGGCCGAAGACCTCCCACCTGGCCCAGCGTTTCTCCGGGGAGTACCAGTGGTAGCTCGGCTCGTAGCGCAGGCTGTAGAAGCCCTTGCGGTCGGCGCCCAGCACCGAGTCCTCGGGGCCGTAGCCGCCCTGCAGGGTGAGCTTGTTGAAGAACTCCGAGGTCACCGGGGGCAGGGTGTCCAGTGACAGCGCAGCCGGCTCGGCGGGCGTCGCGGCCGGGCCGAAGGCGTCCTCTTCGGCGGCCGCGACCGCGCCGCTGACCGTCACGGCACCGATGCACAGCAGTGCCTTCCACTCGTTCACAGGCGGTACTCCTTGTAGATCGCGTCACGGGCGAGGGTGGCCCGCTGCAGCTCGTCGCTGCTCATTTCCTTTTCCAGGCGCTTCAGCAGGCCGTTGGCGCGGAACTCGCCCAGGCCCTTGGCAGCCTCGGCGTAGGCGTGGGCCTTGACCTTGTCGTGGCAGATGGCGCGGCCGAAGTTGTAGAGGCTGGCGATGCGGTAGTAGGCCGAGGGCGAGCCGTTGAGCGCCTGCTGGTGGAAGATCGCCAGGGCCTTGTCCAGGTCCGGCTCGTCGAGGCCGCCTCGGCTGTAGAGGTCCCCCAGCAGCAGCTGGGCTTCGGGGTAGTTGGCGTCGAGCAGTTCCTGGATCAGCCCATGGGCCTTCTCCGGGTCGAGGGTCAGCCAGTTGGTGACCATCAGCACCGAGGCCTTGAGGGCCTTGGCCCGTAGCGGGTCGGTGCGGGCAATGCGCTCGATCAGGGCGAAGGCTTCGTCGGCGGTGAAGTCCTGGGGGGAGGAGGTCATGTTGTTGACCTTGCTCACCATGGCCGGCACCCAGTTGCGCTCGATGGCGTTGTCCAGCCAGGCGCGGACTTCGGCATTGGTCTGCGCCAGCAGCTTGGCCTGGGCTTCCGCGCGGGCCTTGTCGGCGGCGCTGGCCTCGGTCTTGGCATCGCCTTCCAGGCCTGCGTCGGCTTCCCGCAGGGCACGGTTCTCGATGGCGATGAGGCCGCTCTGGGTGGAGTAGATGCTGTCCAGCAGGGTGCCGATGCGGTGCACCGCTTCCACGGGCAGGCGGTCCTTGTGCTCGAACAGCGTCTTGGCGAAGGCGGGGAAGGCGGTGTCCTGCGCGTCGCCGAGGAAGTCGTAGTAGCGCAGCACGGCGCGGGTGTCGACGAACACCGCAGCGCGGTACCCGCGCTCGGCGTCGTCGCGGCGGCCCTGGCGTTCGGCGAGCACGGCCTTGTACAGCTGGGGCCGGCAGAACTCCAGGCAGGACGACTCGTAGAGGCCGATCAGTTCGGCCACGCGGGGCGCCTGGAAGTACTCGGGGAAGACCAGGAAGACCTCCAGGGCGGCATCCAGGGTGCGCGGGTCGCGGGCATGGGGGAACCGGCCCAGCGCCTCGCGCACGTAGCCGGCATTGGCCTTGCGCATGCGCGGGTTGCGCTCCAGCAGGCGGCTCAGCGAAGACAGCGCGAGCACCTCGCCACGGCCCTCGGCGAAGGCCTCCTTGTACAGCGCGAGGGCTTCTTCGCCGTTGGCGGCATCACCGGCGGCGAGGCGGTCCCCCAGCAGCAGCTTGGACGCCAGGTCGCCGCGCTCGGCGAGGCTGCGCAGGTCGGCGATGACGTCGGCATTCGGATCCTTGTAGAGGGCGTAGCGGATCTGCTCGAGGCTCTGGACGGCGCCGGCCGGACCGGCGCAGCCCAGCAGCATCGCTGCGACAAGGACTGTGGATTTCCCCTTCATCGTCTGGCCTCAGCGGGTGGCGCCGAGCAACGGCAGGCCGAGGTAGAAGTCCACCGCCACCGGCTGCTGGTAGGCCTCGCGGGGCAGGGGCTGCTCGGGCTTGAGGGTCAGCACCACGCTCTGGGTCTGGGCATCGACGCTGGAGGCGACGATCTCCCCGGCGATCACCTGGTCGCTGCCGTACACGCTCATGTCCACTGCGCGCACCCGGTTCATGTCGGGCAGCTTGGCGAAGGGCACGCTGGCGCGCACCACGAGGTCTTCGTCCTTCGGCAGCAGGTGCACCAGGGGGGCCTGCTTGTAGTTGAAGCCGTCCAGGCGGCGGCTGGGGAAGTACAGGTCGCAGTCGCAGGGGCTGTTGATCAGGGTCTCCACGGTGGCGCGGTTGAGCAGGGCCTGGACATCACCGGGAGCGAGGTTGGAGAGGGCGGCCATGTCCGCCGGGCTGGTGAAGCTGGTGGCCAGCTGGGTGGAGATGCTGGCCAGCGGCTCGCCGGTGGTGACCGAACGCTGGCCGGGCTTGAGCAGGTACTTGACGTAGCCGTTCTCCGGCATGGTGAGCACGTAGGCGTCGGCGCTCACGGTGGCCTGCGCGGCGGGGATGCGGAAGAACAGCAGGTAGGCCTTGTAGCTGACGATGCCCAGGGCGGCGAGGCCGATGAGGCTGAAGGCGAGGGTGCCGGCGGCGGCCTTGAGGCGGTCCAGCGGGGTGCGGGCGAGGGCGTGTTTCTGCTTGCGCTCCTTGATGTAGTTCTCGCGCTGCATGACGTTGAACAGCCCGTTGATGTCGGCGATCTCGCCGGACATGTAGGACGAGATGATGTAGCGCAGGATGTCGCGCTTCTGCGCGTCCAGCTCGACGAACTGCGCGCCGACCTCGTTGCCGCGCTGGGAGACGATCTTCAGCTTGGCGTCGATGTTCAGGTCCAGCTTGGCCAGGCGCAGCTTGATGGAGGCGTTCATCAGGGTGCCGAGCTTGAGCGGCTGGGCATGGATGAGGCCGATGCCGCCGAGGGAGATGTCCTGGATGTCGCATTCCAGGCCGGTGAGGCCGCCGCCGCTGAGGATGACCTTGGCGGGAATGCGGGTGCGCACGTGCTGGCGCTCGTCGATGGCTTCATGGATGACGTTGTCGGGTATGAGGGTCGTGCTGCTCATGGCTGTCGCGCCTGCTTAGATTTGAGTGAGTTCGAGGAGCACCGAAACGACGCCCAGGAAGATCGCGATGGAGGAAAACATCATGGCCTTGGAGGACCAGCGGTTGAGCCGGACGTCGAAGCTGACGCCGCGGTTGCTCAGGGTGGTCTTCTGGCGGGTCCAGCTCTGCTGGTCCATGTGGAAGAGGGCGTACACCTTCATGATCGAACCCACGATCTGGTTGTAATAGAGAACGAACGGATACAGGGCATCCACCGGGTGGCCGCTGAAGTGGAACAGCAGCGTCACCAGCGTCCGCGACAGCAGCACCCAGAACAGGTACACCAGCAGGTACTGCACGCCGAACAGCAGGGCGGCGGCGACCGAGGCGGTGAGGCCCATCAGGCAGGTCCACATGGACAGGCGCTGGTCGTAGAGCACGTACAGGGTGAAGGCTCCCAGGCGCTCCCAGCCCAGCAGGCTGGTGGCGCGGAAGTTCTGCCGCAGCGAGTTGCCGTACCAGCGGAACATCAGCTGGCGGGTCGCGCGGAAGAAGTTGCTGTCCGGCGGATGCTCCACGGTCAGGGTGTGGCTGTCGGGGACGTAGAAGGTGTCCCAGCCGGCGCGCATCAGGCTGAACCAGGAGGACTTGTCGTCGCCGGTGAGGAACTGGAAGCGCCCCAGGCGCCAGTGTTCGAGGAAGTCCGCCTCGACGTCGCGGATGAACTCCGGGTCGGTCATCACGCTGGCGCGGAAGAACGACAGCCGGCCGGTGAGGGTCAGCACGCGGCGGGAGAGGGCCATGGAGCACATGTTGATGTGCCGCTGGACGAAGCGCATGGTGTGCCACTCCTTGACCAGCTTGCCGCCCTCCACCTCGCAGTATTCGTTGGTGGTCAGGCCGCCGACGCTGGGCAGCAGGGCGAACATCTTCACCGCCCGCTCGACGCAGCCGGGCAGCATGATGGTGTCGCCGTCCACCACGCCCACCACCGAGTTCTGCAGCGGCATCTGCCGCGACAGCGCGCGGAAGGCATGGGCCAGGCCATCGCGCTTACCGGTGCCGCGGGCACGCACGATGATCAACCTGATGTCGCTGCGCTCGCGCACCTCGTCCCGCATGATCGCCTTGATGAAGTTCTCGTCACCCTTCTCGACGATGGAGGCGATCACCGTGCAGGGCACGCCCAGGCGCTGCACCTCCTGGAACACCGAGCGGTAGACCTTGAAGGTGGTGGTGGTGGGAATGCGGAAGCTGGTCACCACCATGAACAGGTGGTCCGGCAGCGCCTCGTCACCCATCGCCTCGACCTGCTTGCGCATGCGCGGGAACTTCCAGTGCAGGAAGTACATCCCCCTCAGGAAGTGGATGGCCGCGTTGGTGTAACGCCAGATGCCGATGGCCCCGATGATGAAGATGAACTTGTGGTGGGCCGGGTCCAGGTACTCCGGGGCCACCATCTCCGAGGCCAGGGCGACCAGCGCGAACAGGCACGTCCAACCCATCAGCTTGCGCAGGCGTCCGCAGGACGCGGCGTCTGAAGCGTGCATCCAGTACTACTCCATTCGTTCGATACGACTTCCATTGGCACGCGCGCCGCTTGGCATCCGTGCCTCCCCGCAACGGGGCCGCGACGGCCCCGCTGCGCTCAGTCCATCAGTTCCGGTGTACGCCCGTAGACGTCGTCCAGGCGCTTGATGTCGTCCTCGCCCAGGTAGCTGCCGGACTGCACCTCGATCAGCTCCAGGGGGATCTTCCCGGGGTTGGTCAGGCGGTGGACCGAGGCCACCGGGATGTAGGTCGACTGGTTCTCGCTGAGCACGAACTGCCTGTCGTCACAGGTGACGAAGGCCGTGCCGGACACCACGATCCAGTGCTCCGCGCGGTGGTGGTGCATCTGCAGCGAGAGGCTGGCGCCCGGTTTCACGGTGATGCGCTTGACCTGGAAGCGCGTGCCCTCGTCGATGCTGTCGTAGGCGCCCCAGGGGCGGTGCACCCGGCTGTGGCTCTCGGCTTCGGGGCGGGACTCCTCCGCCAGGTGCCCGACCAGTTGCTTGATCTCCTGCACGCGGTCCTTGTGGGCGACCATCACGGCGTCCTTGGTCTCCACCACCACCACGTCGTCCAGGCCGACCAGGGTGACCAGCTTGTGTTCGCTGTGGACCAGGCTGTTGCGGCTGTTCTGCAGCACGACGTTGCCGCGCGTGACGTTGCCGGCGGCGTCCTTGCGCTGGATCTCCCAGAGCGAGGACCAGGAGCCGACGTCGCTCCAGCCGGCGTCCAGGGGCACCACGCAGGCGTGCCGGGTGTGCTCCATCACGGCGTAGTCGATGGAGTCGTCGGGGCAGTGCTCGAAGCTCGCCGGGTCGATGCGGAGGAAGCCGAGGTCCTGCTCGCTGCGGGCCAGGGCTGCCTGGCAGGTCTCGTAGATGCCGGGCTCGTGCTGCTTGAGCTCCTCCAGGTAGCGGCTGGCGCGGAACAGGAACATGCCGCTGTTCCAGAAGTGATTGCCCGCCTCGACGAAGCGCCGGGCCGTGGCCAGGTCGGGCTTCTCGACGAAGCGCTCCACCGGCAGCACGCCCTCGGGCAAGCCATTGCCGTGGGAGGCGGTGCGGATGTAGCCGTACCCCGTCTCCGGGCTGGTGGCCGGCACGCCGAAGAGCACCAGGGCGCCTTGCTCGGCCGCCAGTCGGGCGCGTGCCAGGGCACTGTGGAAGGTCTGGACGTCGTCGATGACGTGGTCGGCCGGCAGCACCAGCAGCAGTTCGTCACGCCCGGCTTCGAGCAGCGTCAGGGCGGCGATGGCCACGGCCGGCGCGGTGTTGCGGCCGAAGGGCTCCAGCACGATGGACTGGGCCTTCCTGCGAATGCCGGCCAACTGGTCGGTGACGATGAAGCGGTGGGCTTCGTTGCAGACCACCATCGGCGGCTCGAGCCCTTCGAGGGCCAGGCGCTCCACGGTCTGCTGGAACAGGGTGTTCTCGCCGACCAAGGCAAGAAACTGTTTCGGATACTGCTTGCGCGATAGCGGCCAGAGGCGCGAGCCACTGCCGCCGGACAAGATGAGCGGAATCATGCCGTCTCTCCCGGGCGTTCAAGAGTCAGTTCACAAGGGCGTTCAACGTCGTGTTGCCTGGCGACGGCGTGCTTCTCGGTGGGGCCGGTGGTGGCTCCGTGGCAGCCTGTCGCGTCACGCCGCAGCGGTGATACGCACCGCTGCGGCAGGGGTCACCAGCAGATGCCTTCCTTGCCCTGGCCGCTGGGGGTCTGCATGAAACCCACCAGGTCCAGGACCTGCTTGTCGGGTGCAACGGATGCCAGAACTTCACCGAACTGGCGGTCGTTGTTGCCGAGGATGATGACGTCGGAGTCGTCCAGCACTTCGTTCAGGTCCTTGCGCAGCAGGGCCGACACGTGGGGGATCTTCGACTCGATGTAGTCCTTGTTGGCGCCGAACACGCGGGCGTACTCGACGTTGCGGTCGAAGATCTTCAGCTCGTAGCCCTTGCCGATGAGCATCTCGGCGAGCTCCACCAGCGGGCTCTCCCGCAGGTCGTCGCTGCCGGCCTTGAACGACAGGCCGAGCAGGCCGATCTTGCGCTTCTCGTAGGCGGTGACGAGGTCGAAGGCGCGCTCCACCTGGACCTTGTTGCTGCGCATGACCGAGGCGAGCATCGGGTGCTCGACGTCCAGGGTGCCGGCGCGGTAGGTCAGGGCGCGCACGTCCTTGGGCAGGCAGGAGCCGCCGAAGGCGAAGCCCGGGCGCAGGTAGTAACGGGACAGGTTGAGCTTGTGGTCCTGGCAGACCACGTCCATCACCTCGCGCCCATCGACGCCACAGGCCTTGGCGATGTTGCCGATCTCGTTGGCGAAACTCACCTTGACCGCGTGCCACACGTTGCACGTGTACTTGATCATCTCCGCCACCTCCACGGGCTTGCGGATGATGGGCGCGTCCAGCTCGCGGTAGAGCTCCTCGAGGAGGTCGCCGGACTCGCGGTCCAGTTCGCCGATGACGGTCATGGCGGGGTAGTCGTAGTCCTGGATCGCCGTGCTCTCGCGGAGGAACTCCGGGTTGGTGGCAACGCCGAAGTCGACACCGGCGCGTTTGCCGGAGCAGTCCTCGATGAGGGGGATCACCACGTTCTTCACGGTGCCCGGCAGCACGGTGCTGCGCACGACCACGGTGTGACGCGTGGACTTGCCGCGCAGCGCCTCGCCGATCTGCCGGCACACGGCTTCCAGGTAGACCAGGTCGAGGTCGCCGTTGCGCTTGCTCGGGGTTCCCACGCAGATGAATGACATGTCGGTGGCCATGATGGCTTCCCGCACATCGGTGGTCCCGCGCAGCAAGCCCGCATCGACCCCCTTGCGCAACAGTTCTTCGAGACCCGGTTCGACGATGGGTGACTTTCCTGTGTTGATCAGATCGATCTTTTGTCGGGAAACATCAACTCCTACAACTTCATGTCCCCGGGAAGATAAACAGGCTGCACAGACTGCGCCTACATAACCGAGACCAAAAATGCTGATATGCATATATCCCTCTATACAATAAGAACGCCGCCCCTCCATGGAGGACTGCTGTCATTTGTGGTTTTTGTCTGACACGTCTGGAGGACGCTAGGCGGGCTAACTTAAGCACCTTCTTCCAGACTAAAAGGAACTAATTGCGATATTCAACTTTTGTCTAAAAAATTTTTATTTGCCTTTAAAATCAATAACTTAAAAAACGTGTTTTACATGGCGTCAAAAATTCTACGTCAGCTCGACTAATTTTTGGCGTCAATAAAATATCGATTTAATAGAGCGCATCGCTATAAAAGATCGGGTTTCAGGGTGGTAAAACCACGCATGCTCGGGGTGTTTTCGAGAGTGCTGGATTGGTTGTTTTCAATAATTAGCTGTGGATGTTTTTACACTGTTGCTAATTGATGAGCGTGTTGTTCGGGTGGCGTTGTTTATTACGGTCGAAGTTGTTGTCGAGTGGGCGCAAATGACACTTGATGATTGCCGGCTGCATGTTCGACAGGGGGTGTCCCGAGTGGTCCGACTCAGTGGCCCTGCCTAATTTCCATGTCGTTCGAAGCGTTTCATCAGGGACAGTCAATCACTCGCGAGCCTCACCATGTCCCGACAGCATCCCCTGTCGAGCCTGCCCCTGCCTGGGGGGCGGCGCCTCGACGTCGACGAATCCCAAGACCGCCTGCACCTGCTTCTGGATGGCCAGCCGCTCCTGGAACTGGCCGCCCAGCCCGGCGAGCAGCCGCTGCTCAAACCCCTGCAGCCTGCGCTGCCCGATGCTGATGCGCTGGGGTTGGCGAGCTACCTGTGGCTTGCCCGTGAGCCTGGGTGCCAGGCGTTGCGCTGGCAGTTGAGCGTCGCTCCGGCAGAGGCGCTGGCGGAAGGCTGGCTGGTGCCGGCGCAGGAGCCTGGCGTGTTCGTGTGCGAGCGTGGGGTGTTCTGGCAGCGGCCGGCGCCCTGGGTGCAGGCGCAGCCGGCATACCCGGAGCGGTTGGTGATGAGCGAAGGGCGGCGCCACCCACGGCGGCCGCCCAAACCGAGTGGCGAGGTGTACCGGCGTTTCGACGCGCGGCTGGGGGCCTGGTTCTCCCTGCGCACGCTGGACATCGAGGCTGACTTGGAGCGCTTCAATCGCTGGCAGAACTCACCCCGCGTGCTGGCGTTCTGGCAGGAGGGCGGCAGCCTCGACCATCACCGCGCCTACCTGCAGCGCCTGGCCGACGACCCGCACACCCTGACCCTGGTGGGCTGCTTCGACGACGAGCCGTTCGCCTACTTCGAGGCCTACTGGGCCAAGGAGGACCGCATCGCGCCGTTCTATGCAGTGGACGACTACGACCGGGGTATCCACATGCTGGTGGGGGAGGAGCACCATCGCGGGCCGCACAAGGTGGCCGCCTGGCTGGCGGGGCTGACCCACTACCTGTTCCTCGACGACCCGCGCACCCGCCGCGTGGTGGCCGAGCCCCGCGCCGACAACGCGCGGATGATCGCCCACATGCAGGGCCTGGGGTTCTACCGCGAGAAGGAGTTCGACTTCCCCCACAAGCGCGCCGCCCTAATGGCCATCAGCCGCGAGCGCTTCTTCGACCGCTGCACGCTGGCCTGAGTCGCACCCGGGCTACAGGTGGCGCTACCCGTAGCCCGGACTTCAGTCCGGGAATTCTCCCAATTCAGATCCCAGGCATAAGCCCAGGCGACGGGCGCGGGTTGGTGGAAAGGAGCGGGACAGGGAAGCCCCGCATCAGGCGGGAGGGTCAGGCGATGCGTTCGGGTTGTTCGGCGTCGTTCTGTGCGCGGGTCACCTTGCGGCAGTGCACCAGGGCGTCGCGGATCATGAAGTTGACCAGGGTCGGCGAGACGCCCAGCTCCTTGGCGATGTCCTTCTGCGGCACGCCGTGCAGGCGGTACATCTCGAAGGCATAGCGGGTGCGGGCCGGCAGCTCGCCGAGGGCGTCAGCGATGTGTTCCAGGGTGGCGTAGTTGATGTGCGAGGTCTCGGGCGAGGCGCCTTGCATCACCACCACATTGAGGCCTTCCTCCTCGGTGCCGGCATAGCGCTGCTCCAGGGCCTGCTTGCGGTAGTGGTCAATGGCCAGGTTGCGCACGATCTGGAACAGGTAGCTGAGCTGGGCCTTGATCGAACTGGTGATCCTCGGCGCCGACTGGAGGCGGAAGAAGGCGTCCTGCACCACGTCTTCGGCCCGGGTCCGGCAGCCGGTCACCCGCATCGCGATCTTCACCAGGATGGAGCGATTGTCGATGAAGACCTGCAGAAGTGGGGAATCAAGCCGGCTTGTTGAGAGTTGATCCGTCATGGAAATCACCTTGCACATGGGTAGGCATAGGGCCCGGTTACCTGTGGGCTCCCGTTCAGCGGGGTAACAAATTATGACCAATGATAATCATTGTCAAATGCGATAGATAAGCAATTCATATCGAGACGAAGCAGATCACACCGAGGTTTCCAGCGTGTTGCGGGGCCATGACGGAACCGGGACGGCGGTTGTGAAAAAAGAATGTGCGCGGGGGCTTGAGGAGTAGGAAGGGCTGTAGGACTGGCCTACAGGAGCCGGCCCCTCGCCGTGACGACAGGCGACGCCTCGACCGGAGCCTGAGAGCCCACTCCGGACCGCTAATTATTCCCGTTCGCCATCCGTACTCCTCAGTGCAAGCACGGGCAGGTCGCCCGGCCCAACCCGCATGAGGAGACAGACATGGTGTTCGATCGTGATGACGTGGTGTTCCAGGTGGTCATCAACCACGAGGAGCAGTACTCGATCTGGCCGGACTACAAGGCCATCCCCGACGGCTGGCGCGCCGCCGGCAAGAGCGGGCTGAAGCAGGAGTGCCTGGCGTACATCGAGGAGCACTGGACCGACATGCGCCCCCTGAGCCTGCGCAAGCAGATGGAACAGGCCGAAGGGGTGGCCTGAGGTGAGCGCGCCGATCAGCCTGCGCCTGTTCTGCCTGCCGTATTCCGGCGCCAGCGCCATGGCCTACAACCGCTGGCGGCGCATCCTGCCCGCCTGGCTGGTGGTGCAGCCGCTGGAACTGCCGGGGCGCGGCATGCGCATGGACGAGCCGCTGCACACCCGCCTCGACACGCTGGTGGCGCAGCTCGCCCGCGAGGTCGCGCCCCAGGTGCAGCAGCCCTACGCGCTGTTCGGCCACAGCCTGGGCGGGCTGCTCGCCTTCGAGCTGGCCCACGCCCTGCGCGAGAAGGGGCTGCCCGAGCCCCTGGCGCTGTTCCCCTCGGCCACCGCCGGCCCGGCCCGGCGCAATGTCGATGACTACCGCGACGCCAAGAGCGACGCCGAGCTGATCGCCAGGCTGCGCAGCCTCCAGGGCACCCCCGAGGAGGCCCTGGCCAACGAGGAGCTGCTGCGCCTGACGCTGCCCATCCTGCGCGCCGACTTCCTCGTTGCCGGCAGCTACGCCTACCGCCGGCGCGAGCCGTTGCAGGCGCCCATCCACGTGCTCGGCGGCAAGGCCGACGAGTTGCGTGTGGATGAGCTGCTGGACTGGCAGGACGAGACCGCCACCGGCTTCTCCCTCGACCTGTTCGAGGGGCACCACTTCTTCCTCCAGCAACAGGAGGCCGCCGTGCTGCGCACCCTCAAGCGCTACGCCGAGCAGCACCTGCTGCGCCTGCGCGCCCGCACGTCGCGCCAGGTTCCGCTAGCGGCCGGCTGAGCCGCCCGGCGCGGCCGTCGTGCCGGGCGCGCCCCTTCGTTTCAACGAACCCCGAATTCAAGCCGCATCAGGCAGGACGACAACATGATGGACGCCTTCGAACTCCCCAGCACCCTGGTCCAGGCCCTGCAGCGCCGCGCTGCCGAACAGCCGGAGCGCCTCGCCCTGCGCTTTCTCGAAGGCGAGGGCGACGGCGTGGTCATCAGCTACCGGGAGCTGGACCGGCGCGCCCGGGTGATCGCCGCTGCCCTGCAGGCGGAAGCGGAGTTCGGCGACCGCGCGGTGCTGCTGTTCGACAGCGGCCCCGATTACGTCGCGGCGTTCTTCGGCTGCCTCTACGCCGGCGTCATCGCCGTGCCGGCCTACCCGCCGGAGTCCGCACGCCGCCATCACCAGCTGCGCCTGCTGTCGATCATCGATGACGCCGAGCCGGCCCTGGTGCTGACCAGCGCCGCCCTGCGCGAACCCCTGCAGCAGCTGAGCACCGACCTGGGCGCTGCCGGCCCGGCGCTGCTCTGCGTCGAGGACCTGCAGGACGAACTGGCCGACGCCTGGTGCGAGCCGGTGCTGGCCGCCGACGACATCGCCTTCCTGCAATACACCTCCGGCTCCACCTCGCTGCCCAAGGGCGTGCAGGTGAGCCACGGCAACCTGGTGGCCAACGAGCTGCTGATCCGCCGTGGCTTCGGCATCGGCGCAAACGACGTGATCGTCAGCTGGCTGCCGCTCTACCACGACATGGGCCTGATCGGCGGCCTGCTGCAACCCATCTTCAGCGGCGTGCCCTGCGTGCTCATGTCGCCGCGCTACTTCCTCGAACGCCCGGTGCGCTGGCTGGAGGCCATCGCCCAGTACGGCGGCACCGTCAGCGGCGGCCCCGACTTCGCCTACCGCCTGTGTTGCGAGCGGGTCAGCGCCGCGGCCCTGGCGCGGCTGGACCTCAGCGGCTGGCGCGTGGCCTTCTCCGGCTCCGAGCCGATCCGCCAGGACAGCCTCGAACGCTTCGCCGGCCAGTTCGCCGCCTGCGGCTTCGACGCCGCCAGCTTCCTCGCCTGCTACGGCCTGGCCGAGGCGACCCTGTTCGTCACCGGCGGCGTGCGCGGCCAGGGCATTCCCGCCCTCGGCGTGGACGGCGCCGCACTGGCTCGGAACCGCATCGAGCCGGGCGCCGACAGCCTGCTGATGAGCTGCGGTATCGGCCAGCCCGGGCACGCGGTGATGATCGTCGAACCGGCCACCGGCGCCGTACTTGGCGAGAACCAGGTGGGCGAGATCTGGGCCAGCGGCCCGAGCATCGCCCACGGCTACTGGCGCAACCCGGAAGCCACCGCCAAGGCCTTCGTCGAGCGCGATGGCGTCAGCTGGCTGCGCACCGGCGACCTGGGCTTTTTGCGCGACGGCGAACTGTTCGTCAGCGGCCGCCTCAAGGACATGCTCATCGTCCGTGGCCACAACCTCTACCCGCAGGACATCGAGCGCACCGTCGAGACCGAGGTGGCACTGGTGCGCAAGGGCCGCGTCGCCGCCTTCGCCGTCGAACAGGATGGCGAGGAGGGCATCGGCATCGCCGTGGAGATCGGCCGCAGCGTGCAGAAGGCCCATGCGCCGGAAACCCTGATCCGCATGATCCGCCAGGCCGTGGCCGACGCCTGCCAGGAGGCGCCGCGCGTGGTGCTGCTGCTCAACCCCGGCGCCTTGCCCAAGACCTCCAGCGGCAAGCTGCAACGCTCCGCCTGCCGCAGCGGCCTGGAAGACGGCAGCCTCGACGCCTACGCCTGCTTCCCCGATGCCGCCGCCGGTGCCGAGCCGGTTGCCAGCAGCGAGGCGGCCGGTGACCTGCAACAGCGCATCGCCGCCCTCTGGGCCGAGCAGTTGCAGGTGCCGGTGGTGAACGCCGACGACAGCTTCTTCCTGCTTGGTGGCAACTCCATCGGCGCCGCCCAGGTGATGGCGCGCCTGCGCGACGAGCTGGGCCTGGAGCTGGAGTTGCGCCAACTCTTCGAGGCCCGCTCCCTGGCCGAATTCACCGCCGCCGTGCAGGCCCAGCAGGCCAGCGGTGCGCCGCGCCAGGGCGCCATCCCGCGCCTGCCGCGCAACCAGGACCTGCCGCAATCCCCGGCGCAGAACCGCCTCTGGTTCCTCTGGCAGCTGGACCCGCAAAGCGCCGCCTACAACATCCCCGGCGGCCTGCGCCTGCGCGGCGAGCTGGACGAAGGCGCCGTGCTGCGCAGCTTCCAGCAGCTGGTGCAGCGCCACGAAGCGCTGCGTACGCGCTTCCTCGAACGCGATGGCGTCGCCCTGCAACGCATCCTGCCGTCCCAGGAACTGGGCCTGTCGCGCCTCGACCTCAGCCACCTCGACGGTGCCGAGCGCGACGCCCGTGTCGCCCAGCTGCGCGAGGAGGAGGCCCAGGTGCCCTTCGACCTGGAGCAGGGCCCGCTGCTGCGCCTGACCCTGGTGCGCCTGGACGACGAGCAACACCAGCTGTGGCTGACCCTGCACCACATCGTCGCCGATGGCTGGTCGCTGAACCTGCTGCTGGACGAATTCTCCCGCCTCTACGGCGCCGCCTGCGGTGGCCCGGCGGCGGACCTGGCGCCCTTGCCCCTGGGCTACGCCGACTTCGCCGCCTGGCAGCGCCAGTGGCTGGCCGACGGCGAGGCCGAGCGCCAGCTGGCCTGGTGGCGCGAGCAACTGGGCGACGAGGCCCCGGCCCTGCAACTGCCCACCGACCGCCCGCGCACCGCCCAGCGCAGCCACGCCGCCGCGCGCCACAGCCTGCGCCTGGATGACGAGCTGGCCAAGGCCCTGCGCGCGCTGGCCCAGGCCGAGCATTCGACCCTGTTCATGGTGTTGCTGGCGGCCTTCCAGGGCCTGCTGTTCCGCCTCAGCGGGCAGGCGGACATCCGCGTCGGCGTGCCCGGCGCCAACCGCCAGCGCCTGGAAACCCAGGGCCTGGTCGGCTTCTTCATCAACACCCTGGTGCTGCGTGGCCAACTCGACGGCCGCCGCACCTTCAGCGCACTGCTGGCCCAGGCCCGCGAGACCACCCTTGGTGCCCAGGCGCACCAGGACCTGCCCTTCGACCGCCTGGTGGACGCCCTCGGCGGCGAGCCGTTCCAGGTCATGTTCAACCACCAGCAGCGCGACCTCTCCGCGCTGCGCCGCCTGCCGGGCCTGCTCGCCGACGAGCTGCCCTGGCACAGCCGCGAGGCCAAGTTCGACCTGCAACTGCACAGCGAGGAAGACGCCCGTGGCCGCCTGACCCTGGCCTTCGACTACGCCACCGAACTGTTCGACGCCGGCAGCGTGCGCCGCCTGGCCGAGCGCTTCGTCAGCCTGCTGCGCCAGGTAGCCGAGCAGCCTGAGCGGGCCCTGGGCGATATCCAATTGCTGGACGAGGCCGAGCGCAGCCAACTGGCCGGCTGGGCCCGCGCGCCACAGCCCGCCGCCAGCCGCTGGCTGCCCGAGCTGCTGGAACGGCAGGCTGCCGCCGACCCGCAGCGCATCGTCCTCAGGTGGGCCGAGGGGCAGCTGGACAGCGCCACGCTGCATCGCCGCGCCAACCGCCTGGCCCATCGCCTGCAAGCCCTGGGCGTCGGCCCGGACGTGCCTGTGGCCATCGCCGCCGAGCGCTCGCCGGAACTGCTGGTGGGCCTGCTGGCCATCATCAAGGCCGGCGGTGCCTATGTACCGCTGGACGTGGACTACCCCCGCGAACGCCTCGCCTACATGCTGCAGGACTGCGGCGCGCGCCTGCTGCTGACCCAGTCGCACCAGGTGGAGCGCCTGCCGATTCATGAGGGCGTGCGCGTCATTGAGCTGGACCGGGAGGAGGGCGACTGGCCCGACAGCCCGCCGACCGCCGCCGTGCACGGCGACAACCTCGCCTACGTCATCTACACCTCCGGCTCCACCGGCCAGCCCAAGGGCGTCGGCAACACCCACGCCGCCCTGGCCGAACGCCTGGCCTGGATGCAGGCGCAGTACCGCCTGGACGCCAGCGACGTGCTGCTGCAAAAGGCGCCGGTGAGCTTCGACGTCTCCGTCTGGGAATGCTTCTGGCCGCTGATCACCAAGGCGCGCCTGGTCTTGGCCGCGCCCGGCGAGCACCGCGACCCGCGCCGCCTGGTGCAGCTGGTGCGCGAACACGGCGTGACCACGCTGCACTTCGTGCCGCCGCTGCTGCAGCTGTTCATCGAGGAGGCGGGCGTCAGCGAATGCACCTCCCTGCGCCGCCTGTTCTCCGGTGGCGAGGCGCTGCCCGCCGCCCTGCGCGACCGGGTGCTGGAGCGCCTGCCGGCGGTGCGCCTGGACAACCGCTACGGCCCCACCGAAACCGCCATCAACGTCACCCACTGGCAATGCCGCCGTGAGGACGGCGAGCGCTCGCCCATCGGCCAGCCCCTGGGTAACGTGCTCTGCCATGTGCTGGATGCCGAACTCTCGGCGCTGCCGGTCGGCGTGGCGGGTGAGCTGTGCATCGGTGGTGCGGGTCTCGCCCGTGGCTACCTGGGCCGTGCGGCGCTCACCGCCGAACGCTTCGTGCCCGACCCCTTCGGCGAGCCGGGCGCGCGCCTGTACCGCACCGGTGACCGCGCCCGCTGGGGCACCGACGGCGCGCTGGACTACCTCGGCCGCCTCGACAGCCAGGTCAAGCTGCGTGGCTTCCGCGTCGAGCCGGAAGAAATCCGCGCCCGCCTGCTGGCCCAGCCCGGCGTCGGTCAGGCCGTCGTCGTGCTGCGCGATGGCCCCGGCGGCCCGCGCCTGGTGGGCTACTACTGCGCCAACGGCGCTGCCGAAGAGGAAGCCCGGCAGACCGAGCGCCTGCTGCAGGGCCTGCGTGACGAGCTGCCGGAGTACATGGTGCCGGCGCAGCTGATGCGCCTGGAGGCGCTGCCGGTCGGCCCCAGCGGCAAGCTGGACCGCCGCGCACTGCCCGAACCGGCCTGGCAGCAAGCCGAGCACCGCGAGCCCGCCACTGAGCTGGAGCAACGGGTCGCCGCCATCTGGCGCGAGGTGCTGGGCATCCAGCGCATCGGCCTGGACGACGATTTCTTCGCCCTCGGCGGCCACTCGCTGCTGGCCACCCAGATCGTCTCCCGCACCCGCCAGGCCTGCGACGTCGAGCTGCCGCTGCGCGCGCTGTTCGAGGCCAGCACCCTGGAAGGCTTCTGCGCCGAAGTCGCGCGCATCCAGGCCAGCGGCCAGGTGGACAGCCAGGGCGTGATCGCCCGCGTCGACCGCAGCCGCCCGGTGCCGCTGTCCTATTCCCAGCAGCGCATGTGGTTCCTCTGGCAGTTGGAGCCGGACAGCCCCGCCTACAACGTCGGCGGCCTGGCACGCCTCAGCGGCCCGCTGGATGTGGCCCGCTTCGAGGCGGCCTTGCAGGCCCTGGTGCAGCGCCACGAAACCCTGCGCACCACCTTCCCCAGCGAGAACGGCGTGCCGCGCCAGCAGGTGGCCGAGCAATCGAACCTGGTCATGGGCTGGGAGGATTTTTCCGCTCTGGATGCCGACACCCGCCAGGCCCGCCTGCAGGCGCTGGCCGATGACGAGGCCCACCGGCCCTTCGACCTGGAGACCGGCCCGCTGCTGCGGGTGGTGATGGTCAAGGGCGGCGAGCGCGAGCACTTCCTCGTGGTGACCCTGCACCACATCGTCACCGAAGGCTGGGCGATGGACATCTTCGCCCGCGAGCTGGGCGCGCTCTACGAGGCCTTCCTTGACGACCGCGAATCGCCCCTGGCGCCCTTGCCGGTGCAGTACCTCGACTACAGTGCCTGGCAGCGCCAGTGGCTGGAAGGCGGCGAGCGCCAGCGCCAGCTGGACTACTGGACGGCCCAGCTGGGCCACGAGCACCCGCTGCTGGAGCTGCCGACGGACCGCCCACGCCCGCCGGCCCAGAGCCACCGGGGCGAGCTGTACCGCTTCGACCTGCCGGCCGCGCTGGCCGAGCGCGTGCGCGCCTTCAACGCGGCCAACGGCCTGACCCTGTTCATGACCATGACCGCCACCCTGGCCGTGCTGCTGCACCGCTACAGCGGCCAGCAGGACCTGCGCATCGGCGCGCCGGTGGCCAACCGCATCCGCCCGGAAAGCGAGGGGCTGATCGGCGCCTTCCTCAACACCCAGGTGCTGCGTTGCCAGCTCGACGGGCAGATGAGCGTCGCCGCGCTGCTGGAGCAGGTGCGCCACACCGTGATCGAGGGCCAGTCGCACCAGGACCTGCCCTTCGACCAGCTCGTCGAGGCCCTGCAGCCGCCGCGCAGCAGCGCCTACAACCCGCTGTTCCAGGTGATGTGCAACGTGCAGCGCTGGGAGTTCCAGCAGACCCGCGAGCTGGCGGGGATGAAGGTCGAGTACATCGCCAACGACGCCCGCGCCACCAAGTTCGACCTCAACCTGGAGGTCACCGACCTCGACCATCGCCTCGGCTGCTGCTTCACCTACAGCTCCGACCTGTTCGACGAGCCGCGCATCGCGCGCATGGCCGCGCACCTGTGCACCTTGCTGGAGGCCTTGCTGGGCGACCCCGCACAACGCCTCGCCGAGCTGCCGCTGCAGAGCGAAAGCGAGCACCTGGCGCAGCTCGAAAGCCTGGGCGAGGAGCCCGGCGAGCACCGCCTCGACGGCTGCATCCATCGGCTGTTCGCCGAGCAGGCCGCGCGCACGCCCACGGCACCGGCCCTGACCTTCGCCGGCGAGACCCTCGACTACGCCACCCTGGATGCCCGCGCCAACCGCCTGGCCCACCTGCTGCGCGAGCGTGGCGTCGGCCCCGAGGTGCGCGTCGGCCTGGCCCTGGAGCGTTCGGCGGCCATGGTGGTCGGCCTGCTGGCCATCCTCAAGGCCGGCGGCGCCTATGTGCCGCTGGACCCGGAATACCCCACCGAACGCCTGCACTACATGATCGAGGACAGCGGCATCGTCCTGCTGCTGGGCCAGGCCGCGCTGTTCGACACCCTCGGCGAGCTGCCGGCCGACGTCGGCCGCTGGTGCCTGGACGAGGACGAGGCCGCGCTGGCCGCTTACCCCGCCAGCGCGCCGGTGGACCTCGCACGGCCGCAGCACCAGGCGTACCTCATCTACACCTCCGGCTCCACCGGCAAGCCCAAGGGCGTGGCGGTCAGCCACGGCGAGATCGCCATGCACTGCCAGGCGGTGATCCGCCGCTTCGGCATGCGCGCCGACGACTGTGAGCTGCACTTCTATTCCATCAACTTCGACGCCGCCAGCGAGCGCCTGCTGACGCCGCTGCTGTGCGGCGCGCGCCTGGTGCTGCGCGCCCAGGGCCAATGGGGCGCCGAAGACATCTGCCAGCTCATCCGCGAGCAGGGCGTCACCATCCTCGGCTTCACCCCCGGCTATGGCAGCCAACTGGCCCAGTGGCTCGGCGCGCGGGGTGAAACCCTGCCGGTGCGCCTGGTCATCACCGGGGGCGAAGCGCTGACCGCCGAGCACCTGCAACGCATCCGCGCGGGCTTCG
Organism: Pseudomonas sp. SLBN-26; assembly: GCF_006715895.1. Classification (NCBI taxonomy): domain Bacteria; kingdom Pseudomonadati; phylum Pseudomonadota; class Gammaproteobacteria; order Pseudomonadales; family Pseudomonadaceae; genus Pseudomonas; species Pseudomonas sp. SLBN-26. Next base: position 1,402,425 of record NZ_VFOB01000001.1, on the reverse strand, counting down.
CGCCCCAGGCCTTCTTCAACGCCTACGGCCCCACCGAGACGGTGGTGATGCCCCTGGCCGCCCTGGCCCCGGCGCAGCTGGAGGAGGGCGCCGCCAGCGTGCCCATCGGCCGCATGGTCGGCGCGCGGGTGGCCTGCATCCTCGACGCTGATCTCGCCCTGGTGCCCCCGGGTGCCATCGGCGAGCTCTATGTCGGCGGCGCCGGCCTTGCCCGTGGCTACCACCAGCGCCCGGGCCTCACCGCCGAACGCTTCGTGCCCAACCCCTTCGCCACCGATGGCGGGCGCCTGTACCGCACGGGCGACCTGGTGCGCCAGCGTGACGACGGCCAGCTGGAGTACCTCGGCCGCATCGACCAGCAGGTGAAGGTGCGCGGCTTCCGCATCGAGCTGGGCGAGATCGAAGCGCGCCTGCTGGAACACCCGGCGGTGCGCGAAACCGTGGTGCTGGCCCTGGACAGCCCCAGCGGCAAGCAGCTGGCCGGCTATGTCGCCTGCGCGGCGGCAGAAGAGGGCGCCGATGTGCAACAGGTGCTGCGCGAAACCCTCAAGGCGCACCTGCGTGCCCAGCTGCCGGAACACATGGTGCCCGCGCACCTGGTGCTGCTTGCCAGCCTGCCGCTGACCCCCAACGGCAAGCTCGACCGCCGCGCGCTGCCCGCGCCGGACCCGGAACACAACCGCCAGCAGTACCTGGCACCGACCAGCGAGCTGGAGCAGAGCCTGGCGGCCATCTGGCGCGAGGTGCTCAACGTCGAGCAGGTCGGGCTCGCCGACAACTTCTTCGAGCTGGGTGGCGATTCCATCCTGTCGATCCAGGTGGTCAGCCGTGCGCGCCAGCAGGGCATCCACTTCAGCCCGCGCGACCTGTTCCAGCACCAGACGGTGCAAACCCTGGCCGCCGTCGCCCGCCGCGAGGCGCTGACCCAGGTGGACCAGGGCCCGGTGACCGGCAGCATGCCGCTGACGCCCATCCAGCACTGGTTCTTCCAGCAGGCGCCGGAAAACGTCGGCCACTGGAACCAGTCGCTGCTGCTGGAAGCCGGCGAACGCCTGGACGCCGCCCACCTGGAGCAGGCCCTGCAGAGCCTGGTGCAGCACCACGACGCCCTGCGCCTGTCCTTCACCCGTGTCGGCGACACCTGGCACGCCGAACACCGCGCCCCCACCAGCGAGGCCGACGGCCTGCTGTGGCAGGCGCAGGTCGCTGATTCCACCGAGACCGCAACCCTGCTGGCCGACGCCCAGCGCAGCCTCGACCTGGCCAACGGCCCGCTGCTGCGCGCCTTGCTGCTGGAAGGCCCGGATGGCCGCCAGAAACTGCTGCTGGCCATCCACCACCTGGTGGTGGACGGCGTCTCCTGGCGCGTGCTGCTGGAAGACCTGCAAACCGCCTATCGCCAGTTGCAGGCCGGGCAACCCCTGGCGCTGCCGGCGCGCACCAGTGCCTTCAAGGCCTGGGGCGAACGCCTGGCGGCCTACGCCGGCAGCGAGCCGCTGCGCGAAGAGCTGGGCTGGTGGCAGGCGCAGCTCGGCGGCGACGACGCGCCGCTGCCCTGCGACCGCGATGCCGAGCAGGACTTGGAGCGCGACGCCCAGCGCATCACCCTGCGCCTGGACGCCGAGCGCACCCGCCAGCTGTTGCAGCAGGCGCCGGCCGCCTACCGCACCCGCGTCGACGACCTGCTGCTCACCGCCCTGGCCCGCGTGCTGTGCCGCTGGGCCGCGCGTGATTCGGTACTCGTGCAACTGGAAGGCCACGGCCGCGAGCCGCTGTTCGACGACATCGACCTCAGCCGCACCGTCGGCTGGTTTACCAGCGCCTACGCGCTGCGCCTGGCGCCCGCCGACGGGCTCGGCGCTGCCATCAAGTCGATCAAGGAGCAGCTGCGCCAGGTGCCCCACAAGGGCCTCGGCTTCGGCGTGCTGCGCTACCTGGCCGACCCGGTCACCCGTGCCGCCATGGCCGCGCTGCCGCCGGCGCGCATCACCTTCAACTACCTGGGCCAGTTCGACGGCAGCTTCGCCGAGGGCGCGCTGCTGCGCCCGCTGGAGGAGAGTGCCGGCCCGGCCCACGACGCCGACGCCACGCTGCCCAACTGGCTGAGCGTGGACGGTCAGGTGTTCGGCGGCGAGCTGCTGCTCAACTGGACCTACAGCCAGGCGCGCTATGACCGCGCCACGGTGCAGGGCCTCGGCGAGGCCTTCATCGCCGAGCTGCAGGCGCTCATCGCCCATTGCCTGGAGGAGGGCGCCGGTGGCCCGACGCCGTCGGACTTCCCCCTGGCGCACCTGAGCCAGGAGCAGATCGACCAGCTGCCGGTGCCGGCCGCCGCCATCGACGACATCTACCCGCTCACGCCCATGCAGGAAGGCCTCCTGCTGCACACCCTGCTGGAGCCGGGCACCGGCATCTACTACATGCAGGACCGCTACCGCATCAACAGCGCGCTGGACGTGGAGCGCTTCACCCGCGCCTGGCACGCGGTGGTGGCGCGGCACGAGGCGCTGCGCGCCTCCTTCGTGTGGAACGCCGGCGAAACCATGCTGCAGGTGATCCACAAGCCCGGCGCCACCGAGGTGGACCTGCTGGACTGGCGCGACCTGCCCGAGGAGGGCCACGAGGAGCGCCTGCAGGCGCTGCACCGCACCGAGCGCGAGGCCGGCTTCGACCTGCTGCACCAGCCGCCCTTCCACCTGCGCCTGATCCGCCTGGGCGAGGCGCGCTACTGGTTCATGATGAGCAACCACCACATCCTCATCGACGCCTGGTGCCGTGGCCTGCTGATGAGCGACTTCTTCGAGGTCTACGCCGCCCTGGGCGAGGGCCGTGAGCCGCAGCTGCCCCTGGCGCCGCGCTACCGCGACTACATCGGCTGGCTGCAACGCCAGGACCTGGGCCAGGCCCGTGCCTGGTGGCAGGGCAACCTGGCCGGCTTCGAGCGCACCACCCACCTGCCGAGCGACCGGCCGATCCTCCGCGAGCACGCCAACGACAGCGGCGGCATGCAGGTGGGCGACCGCATCACCCGCCTGGACGCCGCCGATGGCGCCCGCCTGCGGGAACTGGCGCAGCGTCACCAGCTCACCGTCAACACCCTGGCCCAGGCGGCCTGGGCCCTGGTGCTGGCGCGCTACAGCGGCGAGCGCGACCTGGTCTTCGGCGTCACCGTGGCCGGGCGCCCGGTGGGCCTGCCGGAGATGCAGCGCACCGTCGGCCTGTTCATCAACAGCATCGCCCTGCGGGTGAAGCTGCCCGCGCCGGGCCAGCGCCTGGGCGTGCGTGACTGGCTGCAGGGGCTGCTGGCCAGCAACCTGGAACTGCGCGAGCACGAGTACCTGCCGCTGGTGGCCATCCAGGAGTGCAGCGAACTACCCAAGGGCCAGCCGCTGTTCGACAGCCTCTTCGTGTTCGAGAACGCGCCGGTGGAAGTCGCGGTGCTGGACCGGGCGCAGAGCCTCTCCGCCAGCTCGGACTCCGGCCGCACCCACACCAACTTCCCGCTCACCGTGGTCTGCTACCCGGGGGACGACCTGGGCCTGCACCTGTCCTACGACCGGCGCTACTTCGAGGAAGCGACCATCGACCGCCTGCTGGGCGAGTTCAAGCGCCTGCTGCTGGCCCTGGGCGAGCACATCGAGGCCGACATGGGCGCGCTGCCGCTGCTGGGGGATGCCGAGCGCGAGCTGCTGCTCAACGGCGTCAACGACAGTGCCCGCGACTACCCGCTGGAGCAGGGCTACGTGCGCCTGTTCGAGGCCCGCGTCGCCGCGCACCCGCAGCGCATTGCCGCCCGCTGCCTCGACCGCCAGTGGAGCTACGCCGAGCTGAACCGCCACGCCAACCGCCTGGGCCACGCCCTGGGCACCGCCGGCGTCGGCCTCGACCAGCCGGTGGCGTTGCTGGGCGAGCGCGGGCTCGACCTGCTGGGCATGATGGTCGGCACCTTCAAGGCTGGCGCCGGCTACCTGCCGCTGGACCCGGCGCTGCCCACCCCGCGCCTGACGCGCATCCTCGAACTCAGCCGTGCCCCGGCGCTGGTGGCCACCCGTGCCTGCCGCGACCAGGCCATGCTGCTGCTGGAGGAGCTCGGCTGCGGCCAGCGTCCGCGCCTGCTGGTGTGGGAGGACGTGCTGCAAGGCGCCTGGCCGGAGCAGGACCTCGGCATCCACAGTGGCCCGGAGAACCTCGCTTACGTCATCTACACCTCCGGCTCCACCGGCCTGCCCAAGGGCGTGATGGTCGAGCAGGCCGGCATGCTCAACAACCAGCTGAGCAAGGTGCCGTACCTGGATCTCACCGAGGCGGACGTGATTGCCCAGACGGCGTCGCAGAGCTTCGATATCTCGGTCTGGCAGTTCCTCGCCGCGCCGCTGTTCGGCGCCTGCACCGAGATCGTCCCCAACGCCATCGCCCACGACCCGCAGGCGCTGCTGGCCCATGTGCGCGAGCGCGGCATCACCGTGCTGGAGAGCGTGCCCTCGCTGATCCAGGGCATGCTCGCCGAGGAGCACGCCGCACTCGGTGCCCTGCGCTGGATGCTGCCCACCGGGGAGGCCATGCCGCCGGAGCTGGCGCGCCAATGGCTGCAACGCTACCCGGCTGTGGGGCTGGTCAACGCCTACGGCCCGGCGGAGTGCTCGGACGATGTGGCCTTCTTCCGCGTCGACGCCGCCTCCACCGAGGGCACCTACCTGCCCATCGGCAGCCCCACCGACAACAACCGTCTGTACTTGCTGGACGACGCCTTCGAGCTGGCGCCCCTGGGCGCCGTGGGCGAACTCTGCGTCGCCGGCACCGGCGTCGGCCGTGGCTACGTCGGCGACCCGCTGCGCACCGCCCAGGCCTTCGTGCCCAACCCCTTCGGCGCACCGGGCGAACGCCTGTACCGCACCGGCGACCTGGCCCGCCGCCGCGCCGACGGCGTGCTGGAGTACGTCGGCCGTGTCGACCACCAGGTGAAGATCCGTGGCTACCGCATCGAGCTGGGCGAGATCGAAGCCCGCCTGTTCGAGCGCCAGGACGTGCGCGACGCTGCCGTCAGCGTGCAGGAAGGCCCCACCGGCAAATACCTGGTGGGCTACCTGGTGCCGCGCGAGGCCGAGCGCTTCGCCCGCGCCGCTTCGCCGGCCAGCCGCCTGGCGGAACAGGGCGCCTGGTTCGAAGCCATCAAGCAGCAGCTGCGTGGCGACCTGCCGGACTACATGGTGCCGCTGCACTGGCTCGTGCTCGAGCGCCTGCCGCTGAACGCCAACGGCAAGCTCGACCGCAAGGCCCTGCCGCCCCTGGAATTCGGCCTGCTGCAGGCCCAGGACTACCTGGCCCCGCGCAGCGAACTGGAAACCACCCTGGCCGGCATCTGGGCCGAGGTGCTCAAGGTCGAGCGGGTGGGTGTGCGCGACAACTTCTTCGAACTCGGCGGCCACTCCCTGCTCGCCACCCAGATCGCCTCCCGCGTGCAGAAGACTCTGCAACGCAACGTGCCCCTGCGGGCCATGTTCGAGTGCAGCACGGTGGAGGAGCTGGCGAGCTACATCGAATCGCTGAAAGGCAGCGTCGTCACCGAGGAGAAGGCCGCACGGCTGGAGGACCTGATGGCCAGGCTGGAGATGCTGTAACGGCAGCAGGGCACGCGGAGCGGGGAGGGCTCCGCGTGCGTCGGCTGGATGGGCGGGTGTACGGTATTTTCAGAAAATACCTGAACCCCTGCACATAAACGGCTGATAAACCGCTTAAGAAGAACGTGCTAGCGCCGATAGCAAGGGACGGCCCTGCGTCTGTGTCCGGTCGATTGGCGACCGGACGCCGACAACGCCTGTGGCCACCTCATGCCTTTGCACCTTTTTGAGCGAGTTCCTCCATGCGAACCCTGAAATTCAGCCACAAGATCATGGTGGCAGCCTCCCTGGTGGTGATCGCTGCCTTCGCGTCCTTCGCGCTGTACAACGACTACCTGCAGCGGAACGCCATCCGCCAGAACCTTGCCAACTACCTCAACGATGTGGGCCAGGTCTCCACGGGCAACATCCAGCACTGGCTGGTGGGCCGCATGCAATTGCTGGAGAACCTGGCCGAGTCCATCGAGGACGACAGCAGCGAGGCGGCGTTGGCCAAGAGCCTGCAGCACCGCAGCATCGCCTCCGCCTTCCTCTATGCGTACTACGGCCAGGCGAGCGGCACCTACACCCAGTTCCCGCCCAGCGAACTGCCCGCCGGCTACGACCCGCGCCAGCGGCCCTGGTACAAGAAGGCGGCGCAGACCAGCGGCCCCGGCCTGACCGAGCCCTACCTGGCCGCCGACCCGCGCGACGGCCTGCTGATCACCATCACCCGCCCGGTGAACGCCTCGGGCACCCTGCAGGGCGTCGTCGGCGGTGACCTCAAGCTGAAGACGGTCGACGAGATCCTCAACTCCTTCGACCTCGGCGGCATGGGCTACGCCTTCCTGGTGGACGACAAGGGCACGGTGCTGGTCCACCCCGACCAGCAGCTGGTCCTGAAGAAGCTGCCGGACCTGTTCGCCGGCACCGCGCCGCGCCTGGAGTCCGCCCTGCAGAGCGTGAGCGACCGCAACGGCGAGGCGCGGATCGTGACCTTCCTGCCGGTGGAAGGGCTGACCGGGGTGCGCTGGTACGTGGGCCTGTCCGTCGACGAGTCCAAGGCCTTCGCCGCCCTGCAGGAGTTCCGCGTTTCCGCGCTGATGTCCACCATCATCGGCGTGGTCGCCATCCTCCTGCTGCTGGGCGGGCTGATCCGCATCCTGCTGCGCCCGCTGCACGTGATGAGCCACGCCATGAGCGGCATCGCCGAGGGTGAGGGCGACCTGACCCAGCGCCTGTCGATCGACTCCCGTGACGAGTTCGGCGAGCTGGCCGATGCCTTCAACCGCTTCGTCGAGCGCATCCACAAATCCATCCGCGAAGTGGCCTCCGCCACGCGCGAGGTGCACGAGCGGGTGAGCACCGTGGTGCAGGCGTCGAACGCCTCCATGACCAACTCCAGCGAGCAGGCCGCCCGCACCGACAGCGTGGCCGCCGCCATCAACGAACTGGGCGCCGCTGCCCAGGAGATCGCCCGCAACGCCGCCGACGCCTCGGAGCAGGCCAGTGACGCCCGCCGCGATGCCGAGGAAGGGCAGGGCATGGTCGAGCGCACCCTGGTGGCGATGGGCGAGCTGTCGGAGAAGATCCAGGCGTCCAGCAACCACATCGAAGTGCTCAGCCAGAAGAGCAACGACATCGGCCAGATCCTCGACGTGATCAAGGGCATCTCCGAGCAGACCAACCTGCTGGCACTCAACGCCGCCATCGAAGCCGCCCGCGCCGGCGAGGCGGGACGCGGCTTCGCCGTGGTGGCCGACGAAGTGCGCAACCTGGCCCAGCGCACCCAGAGCTCGGCGCTGGAGATCCAGCAGATGATCGAGCAGCTGCAGACCGGCGCCCGCGAGGCCGTGGCGACCATGGGCGAAAGCCGCCACTTCAGCGACGACAGCGTGCGCATCGGCGGCCAGGCCGGCGAGAACCTGCGCGGCGTCACCCGCCGCATCGGCGAGATCGACGGCATGAACCAGTCCGTGGCTACCGCCACCGAGGAACAGACCTCGGTGATCGAAAGCCTGAACATGGACATCACCGAAATCAACGTCCTCAACCAGGACGGCGTGCACAACCTGCAGGCGAGCCTGAAGGCCTGTACCGAGCTGGATCAGCAGGTCAGCCGGCTGAAGCAGCTGGTGGATACGTTCAGGATTTGATGGGGTGGTACCGCCGGGGTGCGATGCATGGAACCACGCCTGGAGCGTGTTTCTGCATGCATCCTGGCGGTCTTACTCTCGGTGGGAGGTGGCTAGCTCCCTCAACTCAGGGAAAACCGGCCATATCGGTAGGTGCTGCAATGGCCGCACAAAGCATGTCTGCCGGCTCGGAACTGCTTCACAGATTCCTGATTGACCTGATTGACGTCAATCAACCAAAGGCGTTTTCTAGCACTTCTTCTCAGGAGGCCGACAGGATAGTCGGCAGGTACTCCACCTCAAGGATGAACATGCCCGCCTTAATCGAAATTTCTCTGGCTTCCCCCCTCTGCAATGACGTCTGCAGTGGTTGTCCTTTGTGCCTGCTGCCTTGTTTACGCAGGGATATCTGTAGAGCGTATCGATTAGGAGTGGCGCGTTGATTTTTATGATGAACAGGAAGAGTTCCGGACTTTTGTTAGGTCGTTTCACTGTCGTTGCTATGTGTTTGTTGGTCGTGGCTTGTGGGGAGAAAGAGCCTTCGGTCAATACGCCGAAATACCGTGCTGCTCATGGGGTTGTTGAGGGGGATGTGAATGTTATTGAGGTAAGCGGGGTGCTATTCCGTTTGCCAAAAGACACAGATTTTGATGTTTACTCCTCTGGAGTTATTCAGCCGGGGCGGGCAGACAGACTAACCATTCGGCTATATATGGATCACCGTGGCCTACACGATAGAAAAAAAATTTCTACTGAAGGTCTGACATGGATCGATATTTCAAGAATGGGTGACCCGAACGGGAAAACACATTTTCAGGTAGAGCAAGAAAGACTTGGGTTGCCAACTGTGCGCCCCTCTCTTGGTTTAATCGAATACCCACTGCAAGAGCCTGTTTCTCAGGCTGAATACTCCGGCTCCTATATCTACATTCCATATGGTGAGGCTAAAGGGAGTGTCAGGGAATTATATTGCACCGTGGCATGGCCAAAGGATCCCGACAAGGTAAACGGGGACTGCAGGGCATCTTACTACCTGGACTCCGGTTTGCTGGTGCAGGTCCTCTTTCCGTATAGGGCTCTTGTGAATTGGAAATCGATCATGAGGGCAGTCGTTCAGGAGTTGGGACGTATTGAAATTAAGGCGAACGCGCAAGGAGGTGCTTTGTGACTGAAATATATCTTACGGATGATCAGATTTCCCGGATTAGGGCGTTGATAGCTACAGGGAATAACGAGAGAAAGAATTATTCCGATGTTTATCAGGCGATATCGGATATGTTGCCGGATAGCAAGGTTAAACTTTGGCTGGATGGTGCTTCGCTCGCGAATGCCGGGCGGGGTGTTTTTGCAGAGTTAATCCGAGAATACAGTCGGCGGCAGATGGAGCTTCGCGGTATTGAATACACCGACAAGCTTATGCAAGACGCATCCAATCGTGTGGCAATCAAGGCGTTAAACGATATTTTGAATCCTGAGCGCCGAGGCAGTGATGGCCGCTGGAAATTTCCCGATTTGAAAAGTATCGCGGAAAAGGATGCCACTGGCGTAGGTGAGGTTCTATTCGGAACATTGGGGCGCGACTCAGCAGGCGGAGTCAATAATGCCGGTTGGTCCGGTACAATCCTTTTTTCAGCCTTTGGTCAAAATGAGACCTACAGGCTAACCATGGAAGGCGGTCCAGGTCTCAATCGTATTGATGACATCAAGAACGTTCTGTTTGCCTACGAATCTTATGCGCATGCATTCAAGCAAGCGATCTGGGCGATTGGATCAGACATAGTCGCGCTTACACAACTGGACATAACGTTACTCGACGATCTTGGCGTGAGCGTGGATACCTTTCTCGGGGCCAGTGGCGATGACCTCAAAGCTCTGGCATTCAACAACATCACCTCGCTGCTATCAGGTGAAGCCAAGAAACTGGGTGAGTTGATCAACAAGGCCGGCACACACACCGTTCTTGACTGGGTACAGGCAACCTATAGTGGCAGGCCGGTTACGACCCCGACGACCCCAGATAACTTCATCGATTCGGCCAAGGCCGTATTTTCCAAGATTGATAAAGCGGTTGCCGTAGGCGCCAACACCATTCTTCTGCCGGATACCAAGGACGCAATCCTGGCGTTGGCGAAGGGCAGTCTTGCAGCACGTAACGCGCTCTATGCGCTGTCGCCTATCGCTATCGAGCTTCCCAGCTACTCACACGACTTGAGCCTTGCGGACTTGAAGACGGGAGAGGGCGCACTCTCTGAGCAGTGGCTTGATAAACGAGCCGCTTTTCTTACTTTCGAGAGACTCTATCGGGCTTCCGGCGACACCGACGGCACCTTCGAAATGCCATTCGGGTTGCCGGTGCCGATCCCGGGAGATATCGAATTCCGCACATACAGCGACGGCTCGTCATACAAACTCATCGTCGACGGTGTCGACGGGGGGATCATCGACAAGCGCTACATCATCTTCGGCGGAGACGGCGGTGAGAGTTTCCAGGGCGGTGATGGAGATGATTTCCTGTTCGGCATGAAGGGTGCTGACGTCATCAGTGGTGGCGAAGGAGATGACCACATAGAGGGTGGCGATGGAGCCGATAACCTCGATGGTGGTATCGGGGCCGATACCCTCTATGGCGGGCTGCACAATGACACGCTTGTCGGTGGGGATGGCAATGACAGCCTCTTCGGCGGTAAGGGTAATGACAGCCTGGATGGTGGCGTTGGCAAAGACCACCTCGAAGGTGGCGAGGGTCGGGACTCGCTCTATGGCGGCGACGGTTTCGACATCTACAAGGCCGACAAGGAGGACCTCATTTCCGATACCGACGGCTCGGGCAAGGTCTATCTGGGTAATCGCCAGCTTACCGGGGGTAGCCGCAAGGAAAGCGATCCCGAGAACACCTATTACGGCGGTGGAAATACCTATGTGCTGAACGGCACGACATTGACCATCAACGGTGGGTTGACGATCCAGAATTACGACAAGCAAAAAAGCGATCTGCAGATCGTGCTCACCGAGGAAGAGGACGAGGAAGAAACGCCGGAAACGGATGATGCCGAGAGCCGCACCTCGCCGATCGTCATTGACCTGGACGGCGATGGCATCGAGACGTTGAAGGTGGGGGCGAGTTACTTCGACCTTGACGGCGACGGTCTCAGCGAGAAAGCCGGTTGGGTCAGCCCCGATGATGGCCTGCTGGTGCACGACCGCAACGGTGACGGACGCATCAGCAACGGCACTGAACTGTTCGGCAACCACAGCCTGTTGAACAATGGCAACAGGGCCGAGAATGGCTTCCAGGCCCTGGCCGAGTACGACAGCAACGGCGACGGCGTGATCAACGCCCAGGACGCTGCGTACTCGACGCTGCAGGTCTGGCGCGACCTCAACGGCAATGGCGTCAGCGATGACGGCGAACTGCAAGGGCTGGCCGCTGCGGGCGTCGTTTCCATCGGCACCGGCTACAGCACCTCCAACCATACCGATGCCAACGGCCACGAGCACCGTCAGATCGGCACCGTGATGCTGGCCAGCGGCATTGCCTCCACGGCGGCCGACGTCTGGTTCAAGGTCGACAGTACCCGTCGCGTCAACAGCGGCAACATCGAGCTACCCGATGATGTACTGAGCCAGGCCAACGCCAGGGGCTTCGGCAAGGTCCAGGACCTGCATCAGGCCATGGCATTGGACTCAGGTCTCAAGAGTCTGTTGGCTCAATACGTGGCTGCAACTGACCCGGCAAGCCGCGACGCGCTACTCGACACTCTGATCTACCGCTGGGCTGGTGCCGAGGGTGTCGACCCCTACAGCCGTGACCCCAAGAAGGTCTACGGCCATGTGATGGACGCGCGCCAGCTCGTCACCCTGGAGAACCTGGTGGGGCGCCCCTACCTGGGTACCTGGTGCTGGGGCGAGCGGGACCCGAACCCCCATGGGCAGGCGGCACCGATCCTGGTGGCCGAGTACCTGGAGTTCAAACGCTTTACCGCCGCGCAGATTCTGGCGCAGACCGAGTACGCCAAGGAGCTGAGCATCATCAAGTCGGCGTTCGGCTCTGATGCTCGTAGCATCGTGGTGGATTGGAACGCCTTGCAGGGCACGCTGAGTGGTTTGCTCGCCGAGGGCAAGCCCGAGCGCGTGCGTGAGGTCATCGGTATCCTCACCGACCTGGGTACCTACTCGCCCACGTATCGAGCCAAGCGTGATGCTGCATTCCAGGCCATTACGGCCTCCAGCATCGAACTGGCGCCTTTCTTCGATTTCTCTACGCGTATCGGCACCTCGGGTAATGACACGCTTTATGGCATCGACTCCGGAACGATATATTATGGTGCGGGTGGCGATGACCGTCTGTATGGCTACTCCGGTGTCGACAGCTATCACTTCGCGCGCGGCCAGGGTAACGACGCAATCCTTGACCGGGGCGGCCTCGACCAGATCGTCTTTGGCGCCGGCATCAGCCAGAGCGACCTGGTGTTTTCTCGGAACACCACCACCGTCTGGATCAACGTCAAAAACGTCGACGGCAGCGATGCCGGCTCGGTGCGTATCGACAACTTCTTCGACTTCGATGGTTCGCTGGCCTATGGCGCCATCGAGGCGATCCGTTTCGTCGATGGCGGTGGCCTGAGCCAGCAGCAGATGCTCGATCTGCTGACCGCCTCGTCGCTGACCGCTGGCAATGATCTGGTGTTCGGCAGCGCCGCTGGTGACAGCATCGATGCCCTGGCAGGCAACGACAGCATTCATGGCCTGGGTGGTAACGACCAGCTCTCCGGCGGCGCTGGCGACGATGTGCTGATGGGGGATGACGGTAACGATTCCCTGATCGGTGGGGCCGGCAACGATTCGCTGATTGGCGGTCGTGGCAACGACAGCTACCTGTTCGATATTGGTCACGGCAATGATGTGATCGATAACGCCGCCGATGCAGCCGGCGGCAAGATCGACCGCGTGGTATTCGGTGCAGGTATCGATCCCGCCAGCGTCGGCGTGAAGCGCAATGGCAATGACCTCCTGCTGCAGACCTCGGCCAGCGACAGTGTGCGGCTCACCAACTACTTCAGCGCCGAAGGCACCAACGGTGTCGCCGTCGACCGCATCGAGTTCCACAACGGCACGGTGTGGACCATCGCCGACGTCAAGAACCTGGTGCTGCAGGCCACGTCCGGAAACGACCGCATCGAAGGCTACGTGACCAACGATCAGCTTTGCGGTCTGGAGGGGGACGATCGTCTGTTCGGTTATGGCGGCAACGACACCCTGCTGGGTGGCGAGGGGCGCGACACTCTCGATGGCGGCATCGGCGATGACCGGCTGTTCGGCGAAGCCGGCGACGACATGCTGGAAGGTGGCGAGGGCAACGACTACCTGGATGGGGGCGAAGGCAACGATCGCATCGACGGGGGTGTCGGTGACGATACGCTGGTGGGCGGTGCTGGCAATGACTACCTCAATGGCAGCGCCGGCCGCGACACCCTGCAAGGTGGCGATGGCGATGACACCCTGGTGGGTGGCGCGGGTGATGACTTCCTGGCCGGTGGCAAGGGTAACGACCGCCTAGACGGTGGTAATGGCACCAACAACTACCTGTTCGCCCGTGGTGACGGACAGGATGTGATCGTGGATGCCTACGAAGGGATCGTGACGATCTACCTCGCGGACCTGCCGCTGGAAACCCTGGTCTTCCGCCGCAATGGCACCAGCCTCGAGGTTTCGTTCCCGGACAGCCCGGCCGACCTGATCTCGCTTTCCGCGTTCTTCCGCGACGAGGTGCCACTGAGTGGTATTCGCCTGCGCTACGGCGATGGGTTGGAAACCCTCATCGCCGCTACGCAACTGCGCCAGCTCACCCTGGACGGCACGGCTGCGGGCGACCTGATCAACGCCTATTCCACCGACGACCTGATCGACGCGCTGGGCGGTAACGACACGGTCTACGCGGGCGCAGGTAACGACACCGTGCGAGGCGGCGAAGGGGACGACCTCCTGGACGCCGGGATCGGCAACGACGTCGTCGAGGGTGGTCTCGGCAACGACACCTTGCTGGCCGGGGAGGGCGATGACCTGCTGGACGGTGGGGCGGGCGACGACCAACTGGAGGGCGCCGCCGGCAACGACCAGTACCGACTCACGGCGCAATGGGGTCATGACCTCATCATCGACCGGAGTGGTACCGACAGCGTTCGCTTCGACGGTGTGGCACCGGAGGACCTGCTGCTGCGCCGTGACGGCGAAGACCTGGTGGTGACCCATAAGACCACGGGCGACAGCGTACGGATCCAGGGGCAGTTCTCGTACCAGGCTGGGCAGCCTGGTGTGTACGCCATCGAGCAATTCGTCTTCGACGGCGGCCTGGTCTGGGACTTCGACACCCTCAAGCTCAAGGCACTGGAGGGCACCGCTCAGGACGACGCCATCTACGGCCATGCCGACGACGATGTGATCGACGCGGGCCTGGGCAACGACCTCGTTCAGGCGGGCTTCGGCAACGACCAGGTGCTGGGTGGTGAAGGCAACGACACCCTGCATGGCGAAGCGGGCAACGACACGCTCTTCGGCGGTGCGGGTGACGACCAGCTGTACGGCGAAGAGGGTGAGAACCAGCTCTCCGGCGGCGACGGTAATGACTCCCTGTTCGGCGGCTACCAGGCCGACCTGCTGAGCGGCGATGCCGGCGATGACCTGCTCGACGGCGGCGATGGCAACGACACCCTGCGCGGTGGCGAGGGCCATGACTCGCTGATCGGCGGGGGCGGCAACGACCAGCTGTTCGGTGACGCCGGCAACGACACCCTGCAGGGCAACGGCCTGCTCGATGGCGGCAGCGGCGACGACCTGCTGGAAGGCTACGGCGAACTGCTGGGCGGCGATGGCAACGACACGCTACATGGCCAGGGCTCCGACACCCTCATCGGTGGGGCTGGCAACGACCTGATCGTCGCGCGCAACGACGCCTGGAGCGGCAACGCCAGCGTGATCGAAGGCGGCACCGGCAGCGACACGATCTACGGCTCCTTCGGCGACGACACCTACCGCTTCAACCTCGGTGACGGCCAGGACCTGCTGATCGAGCGCCGCGCCAACGAAGCCTTCAGCAACATCGAGCCGAGCTTCGACACCCTGAGCTTCGGCGAGGGCATCGCTGCGGCGGACCTGGGCTTCCACCGCCGTGGCCTGGACCTGATCATCGAGCACGCCAACGGTACTGACCGCATCACCGTGCAGAACTGGTTCAAGGAGCCGACCGACCACTTCAAGCTGGACAGCCTGACCTTCGCCGACGGCAGCTCGCTGAGCCAGGCGGATGTGGAAAACCGCGTGATCCACCACGGCACCGACAACGCCGACAGCATCCTCGGTTACCGCAATCTGTCCGAGACCATCCACCTGGGGGCCGGCGACGACAAGGCCTGGGGCCGTGCCGGCAACGACACCATCCTCGGCGAGGGCGGCAACGACTACCTCGAAGGCGAAGACGGCGACGACCTGATCCTGGGCGGCGCCGGCAACGACCAACTCGATGGCGGTGCGGGCGCTGACCGCCTCATCGGCGGCACCGGGGACGACAAGTACGTCTACAGCCTGGGCGACGGTGCGGACGTCATCGACAACACCGGTGGCGGCAACGACGGGGTGTTCTTCACCGGCGGCATCACCCAGGACCGGCTCGGCTTCCGCCGTGACGGCGACGACCTGCTGATCCTGGTGGACGGTGATGCACAGCAGTCGGTGCGTGTGCTCGGCCACTTCCTCGGCGGCGACAAGGCTATCAGCTACGTCCAGCCGGATGGCGGCTTCATGCTCACTGCCACGCGCATCGGCCATATGGTCGCGGCGAATGGCGTGGCGGGCGGCTACCAAGCAGTGATCGACGGCGGTACTGGGGCGGATCGCCTCTCCGGCTACGACGGTCGCGACCTGCTGCGCGGCCTGGCCGGCAACGACACCCTGTTCGGCATGGGCGGCAATGACCAGCTGGAGGGCGGTGACGGCAACGACTACCTCTCCGGCGGCAACGGAGGTAATGCGGGCTCGGGTGACGACACCCTGATCGGTGGTGCAGGCAACGATGTGCTCGACGGCGAGGACGGCAACGACCGTCTGGTGGGCGGTGCCGGCGACGACAAGTACTACTACCGCGCCGGTGGTGGCATGGACGTCATCGACAACACCGGTGGCGGCTTCGACGGCGTCTTTGTGCTCAATGGCGTGGCCCGTGCGCGCCTGAGCTTCCACCGCGACGGCAATGACCTGGTCATCCTCGTTGACAAGGACATGAAGAACCAGCTGCGCATCACCAACCACTTCCTGGGTGGTGACTCGGCCATCGACTACGTCCAGCCGGACGACGGCGGCAGCTACCTCACCACCGCGCAGATCGCCAGCCTGATCACCGCCTTCCCGGATGGCAGCGGCACCCCCGGCCCGGTGGACCCGAACCCCACCGACCCCGGTACGCCGACCGATCCGGGCACCGGGCAACCGCCGGTGCCGGGCCTCGGCGGTGCCGACTCGCTGACTGGCACGGCCGGCAACGACGTGCTGATCGGTGGGGCCGGCAACGATACCCTGGCCGGTGGCGCGGGCAACGACCGCTTGCTGGGCGGCGTGGGTGACGACACCTACGTCTACACCGCCGGCCTGGACGTCATCGAGGAGGCGGGCGGCGCAGCAGATACCCTGCGCTTCGCCGGTGGAATCACCTACAACCAGGTGGGCTCGGGCCTGTCCAAGTCGGGCAACGACCTGATCCTCAAGGTCAACGGCAGCACCACCAACCAGGTGACGCTGAAGGACTTCTTCCTGGGTGGCGACAACCTGGTGGAAACCTTCACCTTCGAGACCGGTGGCCAGCTCACCGCCGCGCAGATCTTCGGCGCGTTCGGTATCGCCGTGCCAACGCCGGTGGCAGCCTTCGACAACACCGTGCAGGGCACGGCGGGCAACGACGGTGCCCTCAACGGCACCGCCCAGCGCGACCTGCTGCTCGGCTACAACGGCAACGACTCGCTGTCCGGCGGTGCCGGCAACGACCGCCTGGAAGGGGGCAATGGCAACGACACCCTCGTCGGTGGCCAGGGCAACGACACCCTGCTTGGTGGTCGCGGCGACGACACCTACGTCTTCAGCGCCGGCAGCGGCCAGGACGTCATCGACAACACCGGGGGCGGCTACGACACACTGCGCTTCGAAGGCATCACCTTCAACCAGGTGGGCAGCGGCCTGACCAAGAGCGGCAACGACCTGGTGCTCAACGTCAGCGGCGGTACCGACAAGGTCACCCTGAAGAACTGGTTCCTGGGCGGCGATGCCGTGGTCGACGTGATCACCTTCTCCGGTGGCGGGCAGATGACGGCTGCCCAGGTGTTCAGCGCATTCGGCCTCACCAACCCCGATACCGTCGGTTCGCCGAACTACCTGAACGTCCCGGACGACCGCTCCTTCGGCACCGTCCTGGCGGGCCAGGCAGGCGATCAGAACATCCTCGGTTCCTCGGACGCGGACCTGATCGACGGTGGTGCAGGCAACGACACGCTGCGCGGCGGCAAGGGCAATGACTACCTGATCGGCGGGGACGGCAACGACACCTACCGCTTCGCCGCCGGCGACGGCCAGGACGTCATCAACAACCTGTCGAACAAGCCTGCCGACAACGATGTGCTGAGCATCGAAGGCATCACCCGCGAGAACCTCTGGCTGTCCCGCCAGGGCAACAACCTGGTGATCGACGTGCTGGGTTCGGCCGACGCCATCACCGTGCAGGACTGGTACGCAGGCGCGGCGCAGAAACTGGACGCGGTGCAAGCCGGCAGCTCCACGCTCTACGCCAATCAGCTTGAAAACCTGGTCAACGCCATGGCCACCTTCGGTGCACCGCAGGGCGGGGAGATGAATCTGACCCAGGCTCAGCGGGATCAGCTGAACCAGATCATCGCGGTGAACTGGCAGTAGCTGTAAGGCTGTAGCGAATGAAACAGCCCGCCTGATGGCGGGCTGTTTTTTAGCGTGAAAATTGCTCGCCTGACATCAAGGAACTGAGTCCATGCATGACATCACCGATACCGAATCCGTAATGCAAGAAGCAGAACGATTGCTGGAGGAGGGGGACCCGCAGGTGGCACGCTCGATCCTCGCTCCCTACGTCGCGCAGCGAGTACCCGCGGCGCTGTTTCTCTATTCGTCGGTCAGCGCTCCCGGGGAGGGTATCGAGGCGTTCGAACGCAGAAGCTTCGAGATGCTCAGTGAGGCGGCTGAGCTGGGCCATGTCCCCGCAATCACTGCCTTGGCGAAGTGCTTCGATACAGGGGATCGGGTTGAGCAGGATTGCCAGCGGGCAGCCATCCTATTCGAGCAGGCTGCTGCCTGTGGCCACCCGCAGGCGAAGCTCTATCACGGGTTGAATCTGTTCTACGGGTCGAATGGCATCAGGGCAGACCGGAAAGAGGCCATACGACTGTTGCAAGAGGCTGCAGCCGAGGGTGTGCAAGATGAGCGGACAGCGCTCAGGTGAAGGTGCGCCGTAGTCGGTCGCAGTATGAGGAGTGGTATGCGTGTAGACGTTGAGAGTGACGCCGAGCTGCTAAAGGCTTACGACAGTATCGAACAAAGCATCGCCACTGCCGGCAGGCAGGGGCAGGACGTGCTCGATCGCTGCATCAATCGAAGCCTCTGGAAAGCGCATCACTACAACGGGCGAGAACTGCTGGTCGAAACGGATGGCGGACGTTTCCTGCATGTTCATTGTCACGCGGGAAAGGTCGTGTGGCAGGTGTTGGAGTCAAGGCCCGTTGACCTTGAGCCTTGCTTGCTGGATGAGTCGATCACTTTCAGATTTCCAAGCGGCGAGGAAGTTGCGTGGCACTGGCGGGAAACTCTGGACAGTTTTCGTGGAAGGCCATTCGCCCTTGCCGTGAGTGATGCGCTGTTGTTCATGTTCTGGCGCGACGGCCCTGAATATCTTTTCAGCTGTTATCGGTCGGAGAGCGACCTTTACCTTGTGCTGGGTGAGTGCTGAGCAGATGGGGACACGTTGTTCCGGCAACTGAGGAATGTTTTCCTCCGGCGCCGCATAGAACCTGGTTCCCCCCCCGACGTGGGTCGAGGGCGTGGCCTTCTGCGACCAGGTACTGAAGAAGGCAACGGCTCCTCTGCTCGCGCGCGCCGGGGTCCGATTTTCCTATGCCTGGTTTCGAGAGGCTGGATGGCGTTTCCCCAGTGCCGAAAGCTACCTGGCATCACCCAGCCACTTCCGCTCCAGCGCCACCAGCCGTCCATCCGCGCGCATCTTCTCCAGCGCCTGCTGCCAGCGGGCGACGATGCTTGCGTCGGTCTGCCGGGAGAAGGCGATGTAGTTGCCCTGGTGCATCACCGGCGCGGCGTAGCGCAGTTGCTCGGGGGCGAGGCCTTCCTCGCGGGCCATGGTTTCGACGCTGAGGGTATCGGCGGCCACCAGGTCGGTTCGGCCCAGGCGCAGCAGGCGCATCATCTGTTCGGGGGTGTCGACGCCGTAGAGGTTGGCGAAGCCCATCTCCTGCAGGCGGCGATAGACCAGCCATTTGCGCGGGGCGGCGATGCGCTGCACCTGGCGCGCCTCGTCCAGGCCGGTGATGGCGGGGGTGTGGTCGGCGCGGGCGTAGAGTGCGGTCTCGACCTCCAGCAGCGGGCCGACCAGTTGGTAGTCGGCCTCGCGCTCCGGGGGGCGCAGGATGGTGAAGACGGCCACGTCCGGGTTTTCGCGGGTGATCAGCAGGGCCCGCAGCAGCGGTACTCGCTCCAGCTGGAGCTTGTCGCCGGTCTCCTGGGCGATCTCGTGCAGCAGGTCGACGGCGAAGCCCACCAGCTCGCCATCGCGCTCGAAATGCAGGGGCGGGTGGTCGTCGGTGAGCAGGCGCAGTTCGGCGGCCCCCACGGTCTGGGCGGCGAGCGCGGCATACAGCAGCAGCCGGGTAAGGGGCCCTTTCATGAAACAGTCTCTAGGGCTTTGCGGTTCAGCGTAGCGGGAGCGGCGTCATTTGACGCGGTAGAGCACCACGGGGCCCAGGTCGATCGCTCGTAGCGCTTGATCACCTGCTTCCCCTCCCAGTGCTTGTCGCGGAAGACGCTCGGCTCGTGGACCAGGGTCGGCAGGTTGCTCTTGCGTTCCATACGCACGGTGGTGACGCCGAATACCAAGAGCCACGCAGGGGGAGGCGGTGGCCGCGCGCTCATGAGCTTCCGCCCATCGCCTGCCGGTACTGCCGTGGCGTAAAGCCGGTGAGCTGCTTGAACTGGCGGCTGAAGGCGCTGTGGTCGGTGTAGCCGCATTGCAGGGCGACGTCGGTGATGGGCAGGTCGGTCTGCAGCAGGCGGTGGGCGTGTTCCAGGCGCGCCTTGCTGATCATCTGCCGGGGCGTGAGGTGGAACACCCGCTTGCAGTGGCGCTCCAGCTGGGCGACGGAGAGGCGGGCGATGCGGGTGAGGGTCTCCAGGGTGATGGGCTCGTGGAAGTGCGTGCGGATGTGCTCGTCCACGGCGGCCAGGCGTTCGTAGGCGGGGTGGCTGGCGCTGGCCGATTGCAGGTCCACCGAGATGCCCACCAGGCCAATCACCTGCCCGGCGCGGTCGTGCAGGGGGCGTTTGTGGGTCAGGCACCAGCCGGGTTCGCGGCTGCCGTAGAGGTGCAGCTCCAGCTGGTCCTCCAGCACCTGGCCCTGCTCCAGCACACGGCGGTCCTGCTCGGTGTAGCCGGGGCCGAGCTGGGCGGGGAAGACCTCGGCGCTGGTCTTGCCCAGCAGCGGTTGCAAGGCCTTCAGGCCGCAGCGCTGGACCAGGGTGCGGTTGGCCAGCAGGTAACGCGCCTGGGTGTCCTTGATGAAGATCGCCGCATTGGGGATCGCATCCAGCATCGGCAACAGCAGCCGTGCGCTGGCCAGCAGCGCGTCCATGCTCTCGGGGCGTTCCAGCCCCTCGTCGGCGAACAGTCCTTCCAGCGGGTTCTGCGGCATCGTCCTGCCTCCCAGTGCGCGGCGAGCCGGCAGGTTGCCGCAGGTGGAGGAAGCCTGTCGAGCCTTGCCCGGCCATTCCGCCAACTGTGCCGATTTCGTCATGGGAACCGAGGAAATGCATCAAGCCCGCAGGCGCCCGGGCGGGCCAACCTATGGCCGTTGCAGACCTCGGGGCGCCGTCGCACCGGTTCGTCTCCGTGCCTGATTCGTCGCCAGGCCCCGGTGCTGCACAGGGATCTCTCCAGCCCATCCAATAACGCACAAGAAGGCTACGCCATGTCTGGAAAGTTCAAGAAACAGCTGTCCCTGACGGACCTCACCTTCATCGGCCTGGGGGCCATCTTCGGCTCCGGCTGGCTGTTCGCGGCCAGCCACGTCTCCGCCATCGCAGGCCCGGCGGGCATCTTCTCCTGGCTCCTCGGCGGCTTCGCGGTGCTGTTGCTGGGCATCATCTACTGCGAGCTGGGGGCGGCGCTGCCGCGTGCCGGCGGGGTGGTGCGCTACCCGGTGTTCTCCCACGGCCCGCTGCTGGGCTACCTGATGGGCTTCATCACGCTGATCGCCTTCTCCAGCCTGGTGGCCATCGAGGTGGTCGCCTCCCGCCAGTACGCGGCGGCCTGGTTCCCGGGCCTCACCGAGGCGGGCTCCAGCGACCCGACGCTGATCGGCTGGCTGGTGCAGTTCGGCCTGCTGTGCCTGTTCTTCTGGCTCAACTACCGCAGCGTGAAGACCTTCGCCCGCGCCAACAACCTGGTCAGCGTGTTCAAGTTCATCGTGCCGCTGCTGGTCATCGGCGTGCTCTTCACTTTCTTCAAGCCCGATAACTTCCAGGTGCAGGGCTTCGCGCCGTTCGGCCTGTCGGGCATCGAGATGGCGGTGTCGGCGGGCGGCATCATCTTCGCGTACCTGGGGCTGACGCCGATCATCTCGGTGGCCAGCGAGGTGAAGAACCCGCAGCGCACCATCCCCATCGCGCTGATCCTCTCAGTGCTGCTCTCCACCGCCATCTACGTGCTGCTGCAGGTGGCCTTCCTCGGCGCGGTGCCGACCGAGCTGCTGGCCAACGGCTGGGCCGGGATGTCCAAGGAGTTCGCCCTGCCGTACCGCGACATCGCCCTGGTGCTCGGGGTGGGCTGGCTGGCCTACCTGGTGGTGGCCGACGCAGTGGTCTCGCCCAGCGGCTGCGGCAACATCTACATGAACGCCACCCCGCGGGTGATCTACGGCTGGGCGCAGACCGGCACCTTTTTCCGCCTATTCACCCGCATCGACGAAGACTCCGGCATCCCGCGCCCGGCGCTGTGGCTGACCTTCGGTCTGTCGGTGTTCTGGACCCTGCCGTTCCCCTCCTGGGAGGCGCTGATCAATGTGGTATCCGCCGCCCTGGTGCTGAGCTACGCGGTGGCGCCGGTGACGGTGGCGGCCCTGCGCCGCAACGCGCCGGACATGCCGCGCCCGTTCCGCGTGCGGGGCCTGGCGGTGATGGGGCCGCTGTCCTTCGTGATCGCCGCGCTGATCGTCTACTGGTCCGGCTGGGGCACCGTGTCCTGGCTGCTGAGCCTGCAGATCCTGATGTTCGTGATCTACCTGCTGTGCCGCCGCTTCGTGCCCACCGAGCACCTGGGCATCGCCCAGCAGGTGCGTTCGTCCGCCTGGCTGATCGGCTTCTACGCCGTGACCCTGCTGCTCTCCTGGCTGGGCAGCTTCGGCGGCCTGGGCGTGCTCGGCCACCCCTACGACACCCTCGCCGTGGCCGCCTGTGCCCTGGGCATCTACCACTGGGGCGCCACCACCGGCGTGCCGGCCGAGCTGATCCGCCTCAGCGGCGAGGACGAAAGCGAGGAGGGCACCGATGCGGACGTCGCGCCTTCCGCCACGGCCTTCCCCAGCCGCGCCTAGCCCACTGTCTGCAACCCGATGACCGGAAGGAGTCTGGCCATGAACGACCTCATCAACCTCAGCCTCGACCAGGTGCACGCCCTGGCACTGCGTGCGCTGACCGTCAACGGCATGGGCGAGGACCATGCCCGCGCCATCGCCGACACCATCACCCGGGGCCAGCGTGACGAATGCCACTCCCACGGCCTGTACCGGGTGCTGGTGTGCGTGCATTCGCTGCGCAGCGGCAAGGTGGACCCGCACGCTCGGCCCCTTGTGAGCCGCCCGGCGCCGGCCATCGTCCGCGTCGATGCGCAGCGGGGCTACTCGCTGCTGGCCCTGCAGACCGGCCTGCCACTGCTGGTGGAGCAGGCCCGCGAGCTGGGCGTCGCCGCCCTGGTGATCCGCAACTGCTTCCACTTTTCCGCGCTGTGGCCGGAGGTGGAGGCCATCGCCGCCGAAGGGCTGGTTGGGCTGGCCATGACCCCCAGCCACGCCTGGGTGGCGCCGGAGGGCGGCCGCCAGGGGGTGTTCGGCACCAACCCGCTGGCCTTCGCCTGGCCCCGCGAGGGGCGCGAGCCCTTCGTCTTCGACTTCGCCACCAGCGCCATCGCCCGGGGCGACATCGAGCTGCACGCCCGCCAGGGCAAGCCGATTCCCCTGGGCTGGGGGCTGGATGCCGAAGGGCGGCCCAGCACCGATGCGCGGGCCGTGCTGGAAGGCGCCATGCAGACCTTCGGCGGCCACAAGGGCTCGGCCCTGGCGGCGATGATCGAGCTGATGGCCGGCGCGCTGATCGGCGACCTCACCAGCGCCGAGTCCCTGGCTTTCGACGGCGGTGCCGGTGCCACGCCGCTCCATGGCGAGCTGCTGCTGGCCTTCGACCCCGCGCGCTTTCTCGGCGGCGAGCTGGAGGCCGGCCGGCAGCGGGCCGAGGCGCTGTTCGCCGCCATCATCGACCAGGGCGCGCGGCTGCCGTCGCAACGGCGTTTCGCCGCCCGCCAGCGCAGCGAACGCGAAGGCGTCTGGGTCGGCCGGGCGCTGCTGGACGACATCCAGCGCCTGATCGACCACCCCCATTCCCCGACCTGACGGAGCCGCCCCATGAAGCGCATCCATGTCATCGATTCCCACACGGGCGGCGAACCCACGCGCCTGGTGATGGACGGATTTCCCGAACCCGCCGGCCGCACCCTGGCCGAGCAGCGCGACAGCCTGCGCGAGCACCACGACCATTGGCGCCGCGCCTGCCTGCTGGAGCCCCGCGGCAACGACGTGCTGGTGGGCGCGCTGTACCGCCCGCCGGTGACGCCGGGCGCCACCTGCGGGGTGATCTTCTTCAACAACGCTGGCTACCTCGGCATGTGCGGCCACGGCACCCTCGGCCTGGTGGCGTCCCTCCGGCACCTGGGGCTGATGGCCCCCGGCGAGCACCGCATCGACACCCCGGTGGGCACCGTCAGCGCCACCCTCCACGAGGACGGCCGCGTCACCCTCGGCAACGTGCCGGCCTACCGCCACCGCCGGCAGGTGCCGGTGGAGGTGCCCGGCCATGGCGTGGTCCATGGCGACATCGCCTGGGGCGGCAACTGGTTCTTCCTGGTCAGCGACCACGGCCAGCGCCTGGAGCTGGACAACGTCGAGGCCCTGACCGCCTACACCTGGGCGATGCTGCGGGCCCTGGAGGCCCAGGGCATCCACGGCGAGGGCGGGGCGCTGATCGACCACGTCGAGCTGTTCGCCGCCGACGCCGAGGCCGACAGCCGCAACTTCGTCATGTGCCCCGGCAAGGCCTACGACCGTTCCCCCTGCGGCACCGGCACCAGCGCCAAGCTGGCCTGCCTGGCGGCGGACGGCAAGCTCGCCCCCGGCCAGCGCTGGGTGCAGGCCAGCATCACCGGCAGCCGCTTCGAGGGGCACTACCAGTGGGAGGGCGAGCGCATCCGTCCCTTCATCACCGGGCGTGCCCACCTCACCGCCGACAGCACCCTGCTCATCGACGAGCAGGACCCCTTTGCCTGGGGCATCTGAGCCCCGTTTTCCCGAACCCTGAATCCCTGCTCAAGGAGCGACAACATGAATATCGACATCTTCCGTGGCTGCATCCCCGCCCTCATGACCCCCTGCACCGACGCGCGCCAGCCGGACTACGACGCCCTGGTGGCCAAGGGCCGCGAACTGGTCCAGGCCGGCATGAGCGGCGTAGTCTACTGCGGCTCAATGGGCGACTGGCCCCTGCTCAGCGAGGCCCAGCGCCAGGAGGGCGTGGCGCGCCTGGTGAAGGCCGGTGTGCCCACCATCGTCGGCACCGGCGCGGTGAGCACCCGCGAGGCGGTGGCCCATGCCGCCCATGCCGCCAAGGTCGGCGCCCAGGGGCTGATGGTGATCCCGCGGCTGCTGTCCCGTGCGGCCTCGCCGGCGGCGCAGAAGGCGCATTTCACTGCCGTGCTGCAGGCCGCGCCGGAGCTGCCGTCGGTGATCTACAACAGCCCGTACTACAGCTTCTCCACCCGCGCCGACCTGTTCTTCGAACTGCGCGGGCAGCACCGCAACCTGATCGGCTTCAAGGAATTCGGCGGCGCCGACGCCATGCGCTACGCCGTCGAGCACATCACCTCGCGGGATGACGAGGTGATCCTCATGGCCGGCGTCGACACCCAGGTGTTCCACGGCTACGTCAACTGCAACGCCACCGGCACCATCACCGGCATCGGCAACGTGCTGCCCCGCGAGGTGCTGCTGCTGGTCTCGCTGAGCCGCCAGGCCGCCCAGGGCGATGCCCGCGCACGCCGCCAGGCCCTGGAGCTGAGCGCCGCCCTGGACGTGCTCTCGTCCTTCGACGAGGGCTGCGACCTGGTGCTGTTCTACAAGTACCTGATGGTGCTCAACGGCGACCGCGAGTACCGCCTGCACTTCAACGAGAGCGACGCCCTCAGCGACTCCCAGCGCCGCTACGCCGAGCAGCAGTACAGCCTGTTCCGCCAGTGGTACGCCAACTGGACCGCCGAGCAGAACCTCGCCTGAACCCGCCCGCCCCGCCGCCCTTGGGCGGTGGGGCCCACCCGCCATCCAGGATGCCCCATGACCCTCACAGGCAAGATGCTGATCGGCGGCGCAGCGGTGCCCGGCGCCCGCGACGCCCTCCACGCCATTGACCCGGCCACCGGCCAACACCTGCAACCCGCCTACCCGGGCGCCAGCCGCCAGCAGGTGGAACAGACCTGCGCCCTGGCCTGGGCCGCCTTCGACCCGTACCGGGACACCACGCCGGCCGCCCGTGCGGCCTTCCTCGACGCCATCGCCGATGCCATCGAAGCGCTGGGCGACGCGCTGATCGAGCGCGCCATGGCCGAGACGGGACTGCCCCAGGCGCGCCTGCAGGGCGAGCGCGGCCGCACCTGCCAGCAACTGCGCACCTTCGCCCGCACCCTGCGCGCGGGTGAGTGGCTGGACGTGCGCATCGACCGCGCGCAACCCCAGCGCCAACCCCTGCCCAGGCCCGACCTGCGCCAGCGCCAGGTGCCCCTGGGGCCGGTGGCGGTGTTCGGTGCCAGCAACTTCCCCCTGGCCTTCTCCGTGGCCGGCGGCGACACCGCCTCGGCCCTGGCTGCCGGCTGCCCGGTGGTGGTCAAGGCCCATGGCGCCCACCCCGGTACCAGCGAGCTGGTGGGGCAGGCGGTGGCCCGCGCGGTCGAGCGCTGCGGCATGCCCGAAGGCGTGTTCTCGCTGCTGTTCGGCGCCGGCCGGGAAGTGGGCCTTGGCCTGGTGACGGACCCGCGCATCAAGGCGGTCGGTTTCACCGGCTCGCGCAGCGGTGGCCTCGCCCTGTGCCAGGCAGCCCAGGCGCGGCCGGAGCCGATCCCGGTCTATGCCGAGATGAGTTCGATCAACCCGGTGCTGCTGTTTCCCGCCGCTTTGCAGGCCCGTGGCGCGGCCCTGGCGCAGGGTTTCATCGCCTCGCTGACCCTGGGCGCCGGGCAGTTCTGCACCAACCCGGGCCTGCTCATCGCGCCTCGCGGTGCGGCGCTGGATGCCTTCCTCGCCCACGCCGCCGAGCAGCTGCGCCCGTGCAAGGCCCAGGTGATGCTCACCCCCGGCATCCACCAGGCCTACGCGGCCGGGGTCGCGGCCCTGGCCCGCCACCCGCAGGTGCGCCGGGTCGCCAGCGGTGAACCCGGGGAGGGGCCGAACCGCTGCCAGGCGCAGCTGTTCGTCACCGATGCCGAGGCCTTCCTCGCCGACCCGCAGTTGCACGGCGAGGTCTTCGGCGCGGCGGCGCTGGTGGTGCAATGCGAAGGCGCAGAGCAGGTGTCCCGCATCCTCGATGCCCTGGAGGGCCAGCTCACCGCCACCCTGCACCTGGACGACGCCGACCTGGACGCCGCCCACGTGCTGCTGCCGACCCTGGAGCGCAAGGCCGGCCGCGTGCTGGTCAACGGCTGGCCGACCGGGGTGGAGGTGTGCGATGCCATGGTCCACGGCGGACCGTTCCCGGCCACCTCGGATGCCCGTTCCACCTCGGTGGGCACCGCCGCCATCCAGCGCTTCCTGCGCCCGGTGTGCTACCAGGGCTTCCCCGATGCCTTGCTGCCGGCGGCGCTGCGCGAGGCCAATCCCCTGGGGTTGCGGCGGCTGCTCGACGGCGAGCGGGAGGCCTGAACATGGGCGACCTCCAGCCAGCGAATGTGGATGTCGCGGTGGTCGGCGCCGGCGTCATCGGTGTCGCCTGCGCCCTGCAGCTCGCGCGCCAGGGGCTGCGCGTGCAGGTGTTCGACCCGGACGGCGTGGGGCAGGGCGCCTCCTTCGGCAACGCCGGGCACCTGGCCACCGAGCAGGTGTTCCCGATCGCCGACCTGTCGATCCTCAAGCGCCTGCCGGGCATGCTCCTCGACCCCATGGGCCCGCTACGCCTGGACTGGACCTACCTGCCGCGCGTCACCCCCTGGTTCCTGCGCCTGTTGCTCAACCTGCGGGCAACGCCCTTCGCCCGCACCGTGGCCGGCCTGCGGGCCCTCAACGAGGCCAGCCTGGGCGCCTGGCGCCGCCTGCTGCAGGCCATCGAGCGGCCCGACCTGCTGCGCGAGGACGGTTCGCTGCTGGTGTACGAGCAGGACGCCTCCCGCGCGGCGCTGCAGGCCCTCCAGGCACGCATGGCCGGGCACGGCGTGCCGGTGGAGTCCTGGGGGGCGGAGGCCGTTCACGCGGCGGCGCCCCAGCTCAGCGAGGGGATTCGCGGTGGGCTGTTCTTCCCGGCCACCGGGCACTTCATCGACCCGCACCGCGTGGTTGTTGAACTGGCGCGGGCGGCCGAGGTGCTGGGCGTCACCTTCCATCGCCAGCGCGTGCTCGATGGCCACCGGCTGGCGGAGGGCGTCGTCCTGAGGCTGGACGGCGGCAGCCTGCGCGCCCGCCAGGTGCTGCTGGCCTGCGGCGCCCACTCCGCGCCGCTCACCGAACGCCTCACCGGCACGCGGGTGCCGCTGGACACCGAGCGCGGCTACCACCTGATGCTGCCCCGGGAGCACGGGCGGCTGCCGTTCGCCGTCACCAGCCTCGAGCGGCGCTTCATCATGACGCCCATGGCCGGCGGCCTGCGCCTGGCCGGCACCGTGGAGTTCGCCGGGCTGGAGAAGCCGGCGAACATGCCCCGCGCCTGGCAGCTGCACCGCCTCAGCCAGGGGCTGTTCCGTGACGAGCTGGACGCCGAGGGCGCCAGCCCCTGGATGGGCTTCCGCCCCTCGCTGCCGGACTCGCTGCCGATCATCGACCGGGTGGGCGAGGGCCGCGTCCTGCTCGCCTTCGGCCACCAGCACCTCGGGCTGACCCAGGCCGCCGTCACCGCCGAGTACATCGGCCAACTGGCCCAGGGGCAGGCCTTGGCGGGGCTGGAGGCGTACCGGCTGGGGCGCTTCGGCGAGCCGAGGAAGGGCTGAACCGCGTCACGGAAACCAACGGGTCGTGATTGACGGCAAAGAGCCAAAGGCGTCTGCTACGCCGATTTTCCGGACGCCACCGGGAAGGCCCTGCGCCCTCCCTCAAGGATGAAGACCATGCCCCTGACCGCTTCCCGTACTGCCCGCTGCCTGTCGACGCTGTTGCTGCTGAGCGTGACGCCCGCCACCTGGGCCACTACAGCCGGGCAGGCGGGGACCAACGCCTCGGCGAAGGCCTGGTTCACTCCGCAACGGGTGGCCGGGGACGGCGCCTTCTGCGACGAGGCGCTGAAGGCGGCCAGGGCACACTTCCTCACCCGCAAGCGCTGGGCGGCGTTCGTGCTGCCGGGTATGCAGCGTGTCGAACTGCGTGGCGCCGAGGCCGGCCAGGGGCCGGTCTACTTCGATTTGCTGACCCACCCGGGCTGTGGCGGTGCCTGCGAGCGTTACCAGGTGATCGCCAGCCGCACCCCGGGGCAGGACCGCGAGACGCTGGAGCAGCTGGCAAAAGGGCTGCCCGGCCCGGCGGTCGACGTGGAGCTGTTCAAGGACCGGGACGACCGCTACGTCAGCATCGGCAGCGGCATCGACGGCCAGCCGGACCGGCTGGAGGTCAGCCGCCTCAACGACGACCTGACCTGGACCACCTGCCGGATCAGCACCGGGCCGAATGAAGCGCAGATCGCCCAGAGCATCCCCGCAGCGGTGCGCTCGGCAGTGGAGGCGATGGAGCGGGCTGCGGCGCGGGTCCGGCAGGACGCCGGCTGGATGTGCGGCAGCGCGCGCACCCACGCCCGTTGGGAAACGGCCATGCATGACGCGTTGCAGGCGGTCCATTACCGTCCGTGGGCGGTGTTCGAGCGCGTCGACGACCCCACCGGCACCTACGAGCAGGACCTGCAGGGCCTGCAGCGCTGGGCCTACAAGGGTGTGTTCGAGCGCCAGGCCTACGAGGCGTTCGTCCAGCAGATGGAGCGCAGCCAGGCGACTGTCACCGCCTTCTTCTCCCAGCGTTACGGCCTGGCCAAGGCGCAGGCGGCTGCCCTGTCCCGGCAGGCGCTGCAGAACGCTGTCAGCGAGGGCATCCGCTTCTACCAGTACGCGCCCTACCCGAAGGACGAGGCCGCCCTGCGTGACGCCATCCTCGCCCACCGGCCGATGGCCGAGATCCGTGCGTTGCCGGGCAAGGTGGACGACCTGGCGGTGGCCATCGACTACCCCGAGGCCCTGGCCTACCTGATCGAGCAGGGCGCTGACGTCAACCAGGCGAACGCCTTCGGCAAGACGCCGCTGATGTACGCCGCCCAGTACAACCAGGTGCAGAGCGCTCGCACCCTGCTGGACAAGGGGGCCTACCCCAACGCAACCACCCTGATTCCCGTGGATGGCTGCAGCTACAGCCTGCGGACCACCAACATGACGGCGCTGCACTACGCCGCGCGCTATGCCGGCCCGGAGCTGGTGAAGCTGCTGCTGGACAGAGGCGCCGAGCCCGGCATCAAGGCCCGCTGGGACGGCGAGCCGGGGCGCACGCCCCTGGATTGGCTGCGGCAGTACACCGCGCCAGGTGCCGCCGAGCGCAACCCTAACATCGCCGACGGGCAGGTGGCCGGGGTGGCGGCGCTGCTGCAACCGGCGTCGGCCCCGGTGTTGCAGGCCCGCGCCCAGCGGCTGGTGCTGGAGGGCGAGAAGGCCTACCAGGCCGGCGACCTGAAGCGCGCGCTGCGAGCGCTCGACCTGGCGATCAACCTGCAGCCCGGTCATGAGCGGGCGCTGGCCGATCTGTCCCTGGTGGCGCTGCGGGACGGGGATTACGGCCTTTCCCTGCAGGCCGGGCAGGCCCTGATCGACGGCAGCCACGATGCCCGCCTGGTGGCCAATGCCTGGCACAACCAGGCCCTGGCCTGTGAGAAGGCCGGCTCGACCCGCTACAACGACCGGCTCTACTGCAACGCGGGGCCGCTGTACGCCCGCTACCAGGCCTGGCGTGCAGACCCCAGCGCGCAACGCGCGGCCAACCTGGTCGGGCACGCCGTCCCCGAAGGCGGCGGTTATACGGTTGCCTCGCTGGTCTACGACGACGTGCAGCTGGACGTGATCAAGGGCAGCGGGCCGACCTTCGATGGCCGCGAATACCTCTACCTGGCCCACCCGTCACGCATCGTCATCCACACCGAGCGCCTGGGCTGGAAGGCCGCCTCGGACACGCAGGCGCCGCCGGTGGTGGAGGAGGCGAGAGTGCTCGACGGGAGCCAGACCCTCACCGTCCTGCGCTGCGACCAGGGCTGCGACCTGAAAGGGTTGCAGGTGCTGCCCGCGCCCTGAGCCCGCTCCGCCTGGCAAAAAGTTAGAACCTCTCGCCGTCCCGGTCCTCAGACGTTCTAGGCGTCATCGACGCCGGACCCGAATGGACCCACAGACAAGAGAGGACCGTGCAATGGCTCAACATCGAGGTGGCAAAGGCAACTTCGCGGAAGACCCCCAGCGTGCATCCGAGGCCGGCAAGAAAGGCGGGCAGGTGAGCGGGGGCAACTTCCGCAACGACCCGGAACGGGCATCGGCCGCCGGCCGCAAGGGCGGGCAACGCAGCCACGCCCGGCGCACCAGCGAGGACTGAGCGCCACCGGGCCGGCGGCAGTTGCCGCCGGCCCGGTCATCCACCCGCCGCCCAGCGGCCCCATTGCCCAGCCGAGGACACCCCGATGACCGACAAGAAAGGCTCCGGCAGCGATCTCGCCGGTACCGACACCGCAGACCGCCGCAACACCAGCCGCAAGATCAAGCAGCTAGAGGCCTACCGCGAGGACGCCACCGGCGAGGCCCTGACCACCAACACCAGCACCCGCATCGCCGACAACCAGAACAGCCTGCGCGCCGGCGAGCGTGGCCCGTCGCTGCTGGAGGACTTCATCCTGCGGGAGAAGATCACCCACTTCGACCATGAGCGCATTCCCGAGCGCATCGTCCATGCCCGGGGCGCAGCCGCCCACGGCTACTTCCAGGTCTACGAATCGCTGGCCGAGCACACCAAGGCGGACTTCCTCAACGACCCGTCCAAGCGCACCCCGGTGTTCGTGCGCTTCTCCACCGTGCAGGGGCCGCGCGGCTCCGCCGATACCGTGCGTGACGTGCGCGGCTTCGCGGTGAAGTTCTACACCGACGAGGGCAACTTCGACCTGGTGGGCAACAACATGCCGGTGTTCTTCATCCAGGACGCGATCAAGTTCCCCGACTTCGTCCACGCCGTGAAGCCCGAGCCGCACAACGAGATCCCCACCGGCGCCTCCGCCCACGACACCTTCTGGGACTTCGTCTCGCTGGTGCCGGAGTCGGCGCACATGGTGCTCTGGACCATGTCCGACCGCGCCATCCCGGTGGGCTACCGGGCCATGCAGGGCTTCGGCGTGCACACCTTCCGCCTGGTCAATGCCGATGGGCGTTCGACCCTGGTGAAGTTCCACTGGCGGCCGGTGTCCGGAGTGCGCTCCCTGGTCTGGGACGAGGCGCAGAAGCTGGCCGGCAAGGACCCGGACTTCCACCGGCGCATGCTCTGGGAGGACATCGAGCGCGGCGACTACCCGGAGTGGGAACTGGGCCTGCAGCTGATCCCGGAGGATGACGAGCACGCCTTCGACTTCGACCTGCTCGACCCCACCAAGCTAGTGCCCGAGGAAATCGTCCCGGTGAAGGTGGTGGGGCGCCTGGTGCTGGACCGCAACCCGGACAACTTCTTCGCCGAGACCGAGCAGGCCGCCTTCCACCCTGGCCACCTGGTGCCCGGCATCGACTTAAGCAACGACCCGCTGTTGCAGGGCCGGCTGTTCTCCTACACCGACACCCAGCTGTCGCGCCTGGGCGGGCCGAATTTCAACGAGCTGCCGATCAACCGGCCGTTGTGCCCGTTCCACAACAACCAGCGCGACGGCATGCACCGGCAGACCATCAACAAGGGGCGTGCCGCCTACGAGCCCAACTCCATCGACGGTGGCTGGCCGAAGGAGACACCGCCGGCCGCGCGCAACGGTGGTTTCAGCAGCTATCACGAGCCGGTTTCCGGCACCAAGCTGCGCAAGCGCGCGGACTCCTTCGGCGATCACTTCTCCCAGGCCCGGCTGTTCTACCGCAGCATGAGCGAGGTGGAGCGCGGGCACATCGTCGCTGCCTACAGCTTCGAGCTGGGCAAGGTGGAGCGCGTGGCCATCCGCGAGCGGCAGGTGAACGAGATCCTCGCCAACATCGACCTCGACCTGGCGCGTCAGGTGGCCGAGAACCTCGGCATCACGCCACCCGGCGGGCCCACCGTGGCGGTGACGGACGGCAGCCTGCAGCAGTCGCCGGCCCTCAGCCAGATGAACCTGCTGCCGGGCAACATCCGCTCCTGCAAGGTGGCCATCCTGCTGGCCGACGGCGCCTGTGGGCGTGACGTGGAAACGCTGAGGGACGCACTGGAGCAGGCCGGGGCGAGCGCCAAGCTGCTGGCCCCCAGCTCGGCCCCGGTGGTGTCCGCCGAGGGCCAGAAGCTGCAGCCGGACGCGACCTTCGCCGGCTTGCCCTCCATCGCCTTCGACGCGGTGTTCGTCCCCGGCGGGGTGGCAGCGGCCAAGGCCCTGAGCCGCAACGGCGAGGCGCTGCACTACCTGCTGGAGGCCTACAAGCACCTCAAGGCCATTGCCCTCTGCGCAGAGGCGGGGGACCTGGCCAGCCAGCTCTATCTGGAAGAGGACGACGGCTTGCTGAGCGGGCCCGATGCCAACGCGGTGCGCCAGGCCTTCTTCGAGGCCATAGCCCGGCACCGGGTCTGGGCCCGCGAGCCCAAGGCCGCCATCGTCCCGGCCTGAACCGGCGGGCGCCAGCGGCTCAGTCGCTGGCGTCCACCTTCACCCGCTGGCGCACGTGGGCGGCGAGGCGGCACTCGTCCAG
Organism: Pseudomonas sp. SLBN-26; assembly: GCF_006715895.1. Taxonomy (NCBI): domain Bacteria; kingdom Pseudomonadati; phylum Pseudomonadota; class Gammaproteobacteria; order Pseudomonadales; family Pseudomonadaceae; genus Pseudomonas; species Pseudomonas sp. SLBN-26. The sequence continues at coordinate 1,368,982 of NZ_VFOB01000001.1, read as the reverse complement.
CAGCGCCCGGGCCTGGGCGAGCAGGGCCGCTACCCGGGGTTCCTCGTGGCCTTCGCGGAAGTCCGCCAGGGTCAGGTACCGGCCGGGCGTTTCCGCTCCGGCGGGCGCATCGGCCAGGGTCCAGGCCAGCGGGCTGTCCACCAGGCGCTGCTGGAGCTGTTGGCCGGGCTGGGCCGGGTGGCCGCTGTCGGTGTCCATCCAGTCGAAGTCGGCGATCACCATCAGGCGCTTGACCCGCGCCACCGCCAGGCCGTCGAGCAGTGCGCCGATGGCGATGAAGGCCTGGTCGAAGGCGCCGTCGCTGCGCATGGCCCGCTCCGGTGCCAGGGGCACGCCCGGCAGGTAGCAGAGCACCGCATCCATGCCCGCCACGGCCTGGCTCGCTGCCAGGGCGTCGTCCAGCGCACCCACCTTGGTGCGCAGACCGGGGCGGCTGTCCAGTGCGTTGAGATCGTCCACCAGGGCCGTCACTTCCCATTGGCGGGACAGGGCCTCCACCAACAGGGCGCTGCCAAGACTGCTGCGGGCGCCGAACAGCGCCAGCTTGTAGGTCGGGGTTTCCAGGTTGTGCATGGGGGCCTCGGGCGGCTGCGTCAGGGTTGCTGGTAATGGCCGGGCGTGGTGCCGGGCTCCTTGGCATGGAGGATGGGGGTGACCTGGATGTCGCTGAGGCGCGACGGGGCCTCGATGCCACGCAGGGTCTGCACCTCCAGGCGGGCCTGCTCCGGCGTGAGGTGGGCGTGGGTGGACTCCACCTCCACGGACCCGGGCTGGTTGTCGTGGATGTAGCTCACCAGGAAGCGGTGTCGGCTCATGGTCGTCTCCTCGGGGTGGTTCACCCTCTAGACCACCCGACCCTTGGAGCGAGTTCAGCTTTCCGGCTGGGCGGCGCGGCACTGAAAAACCTCAAACCAACTCGCTGCCACCGCATCAAAGTTCCTGACAGGACCCGTCCGGCCCGTTGGCCGAAGGAGGACGCAATGACCCTGTTGTGTCTGTTGGGTGGCTGCAGCTGGGCCACCGGAACCGAAGTGACCATGGGCCGCGAGGCGATGCTGTGCCAGGTGTGCAGCCGCTGCGGTGCCTGCCGCTACTTGCCCCTGGCGCCCTGAGGCGATAGCGGGTGAGCGCCTGGGAGCGTGTGCTGGAGACCCTGGCCGAGGAGTTCGCCGACCTGGAGGACCCGGCCCGGGCCACCCGCGTGGTGCTGCGGCTGTTTCTGGCTGCGCTGCTGGGCGGCCTGCTGGGCTTCGAGCGGGAGCAGCACGGCAAGGCTGCCGGGGTGCGGACCCACATGCTGGTGGCGCTGGGGGCGGCGTTGTTCGTCCTGGTGCCGCAGATGGCGGGGGCCGAGCACGACGCCATGAGCCGGGTGATCCAAGGGCTGACAGCGGGCATCGGCTTTCTCTGCACCGGCACCATTCTCAAGCGCGACCGCATGGACGAAGTGAAGGGGCTGACCACCGCCGCCGGCCTCTGGTCCACCACCGCCATCGGCGTCACCGTGGGCCTAGGTTTCGAAGCCACGGCGCTGCTCGCCGCCTTGGTGATAGTGGCCATCCTCAACCTGCTGCCGCACGTGCTGGGCAGCTTCGACCGGCCCCAGCGCTGACCACCTGGATACCCCATGTTCCGTGACTTTCCCTACGCCATCGCCTGGACTGACGCCATGCCCAGCGGCAGCGGCTATGTCGGCCTGATCGAGTACCAGCCGAGCCGCGAGGATGCGCAGGTGCAGGTGCTCTGGGTGTACGCCCCCGGCTGCACCTGCGCCCGGGAGGCCGAAGCCGCGGCCGACCACATGCTCCGCGCCATCGGCGAGATCACCCCGGAGGGGCGGGTGATCTACCGCGACGGGGTCAGTCTCTAGCAGGTTGCTGCAGAACAGGCGGGGCGGCGGCGAAGCGCTGCAGCACGTCGAGCAGGTCCTCGCGTTTGTTCCGGGAGATGGCTTCCAGCAACAGGGCGTAGCCCTTCTTCTCGCACTGCTGGCCGACAGAGGGATCGGCACCTTTTTCCAGCAGCAGGGTGAACAACGCCAGGGTGTCCCGCTGGCTGACGGTAGGGGACTGGGCATCGGCAGCGGTCTGCTCGGCCACCAGGGTCAGCAGGCTCTTGCCGGTGGGCTGGCCATGGCAGGTGCCACGGCCGTAGCTCAGGTCGAGGTTGGCACCGGCGGCTATCAGTTGCCTCACGGCCCCGAAATTGTGGGCGGAAAAGGCTCGGTACAGAGCGGTTTCGCCGTCGTCCTTGCTGCGCACATCGAGATCTTGCGGGTAACGCAGCAGCCAACCGAAGGCCTGCAGGCCACGCGTGTTTCCGGCCATCTGCATCAGGGGCGTCTCGCCTCGGCTGTCCGGCTCGTCGATGCGGACACCGGCCTCGATGAGGAACTTCAAGCGTCCGCCCTGGCTCAGGTCGAGGTTGTCTCTCAGGTCGCGTTGCATGGTCAGGATCGCCAAGGTGCTGCCGTTGTAGAGACCGCTGGTGCTCGCGCCGTGCTCCAGCAGCAGCCGGGCGATGTCCAGATGCGGCACGTCCAGGGCGTGCAGCAGGGCGCTGCGGCCATCGTCGGCCATGACCTCGCCGCTGATGCCGCTGGCCAGCAGACGCTGCACCTCGGCCAGGTCGCCGGCGTCCACAGCGGCCACCAGCGGCCAGAAACCCTGGCAGGCCTGCGGGTTGGCGGTGGTGATGCCCAGGCGTTCGAGCACCCGGGGCGGAATGCTCATCTGGCGTTTCAGGCGCAGGCCGCAGTACACCCGGTAGGCCTCGACGGCTCGGCCCTGGTGGATGGTGTACTCAGGGCGCTGCTCGTAGATCGCCCAATCCAGGTCCGCCAGGTTGAGGTAGGCGGGCATGCGCCCCGGGTCGCGGCGCAGCACTTCTTCGAGCCATGGGCGGGCGGTTTGCAACTGGCCGGCCTCACTGGCCCAGAAGGCGATGTCATTGAGCAGGCCAGGGTATTCGCGGCGCTCGGTGGCGATGCTGCGAAAGTCGTGAAGGGCGAAGAAGTCCTCCACCTCGCGGATGCCCGGCCGCTTGTCCTTGGTCTTCAGCAGTTGCTGGTGCAGAGCACGGAACTGCTTCCAGGTTTCATCCGGGGACTGGGCCGGCACAAAGGCGTTGAGGGTGATCGTTCCTTTGGCGCTGGTGAAGGGGCGGAACCAGGGCGGAAACTTCTGCAGGGCCTGCAACCACTGCTGCGCGATTGCCTCGCTGATGGGCTGCAGCGGGGTGAAGTCCATCCGGTCCATGTCGCGGCGGTGACTGATGGCCAGCAGCGGGTTCTGCGGATCGCGCTGGTCGACCAGCAGGTAGCGCTGGCTGAGCTGCCAGTCCGAGGGGGCCGAACAGTCGAAGCTCAGCGACGTGAGGCTGAGGCCGGTGTCCAGGGTGTTGCTCGCTGGCCAGCGCTCGCTGACCCGGATGGGAAAATCCGAGGGCTCGCAGGCACGCAGTTCCTCGGGGCTGAACAGGGCAATGGGCGGCGACTTGTAGACCCGCTGCTGGTACATCAGGTCCTGGTAGGCATTGAGGTAGAACAACCCGCGGTGCTGGCTCAGGACGATACGCGCCGGCACCTGCGCCAGGCCCGGCAGGCGGAATGGCTTGATCTCCAGGGTGGCCGTCTCCGGGCGGTCGAGCACGAACTTGCGGGCCATGCCCGACCATTTGATCCCGTCCATGTCGATGTCGAAGGCCAGGGCCACGGGAGCGCCTGCCAGCAGGGCCAGCGCAAGGCCAAGCCCACGAATGCCGATGCGCCGGGCAGTGGCGCCAGAGAATAGGTTCAACGTTGCAGTCCCTTGCCGATGGAAAGGTCGGCAATGTAATGCAATCGGCGTTGTTGTACCGGGTGTTTGTCTCAGGGGTGGAACTGGAGTGGCGACGGCACTTGCCGCACGCCGCCGACGGGGAGTCAGCGGCGGGCTCGGGAGGTCGTGGGGTTACGGATAGCGCTTGTAAAGCACGACGTCCGCTCTGAAGTTGCCTTCCAAGGGGGCTGGGACACCTGTATCGACCGTGTCGGCTAACAGAGTGAGGTAATTGGCTTGCACATGAGGGTGTGCATTGACCTGCAGCCTCCCTTGTTGATCAGTGGAGCGGATGCGAACCCCAAGGATGTAGGGCACCTCCGCTTCGACTGCATCGGAGATGTCATGTGCACCATTGTGATTCTGGTAAGACACCAGGCGAACAGGTGGAACCAGTGGGAAGCCATCGACCAAAGGTTGAAGTATCCCGATATCGGCCTGGTAGTTATCGCCGTCAATAATGATGGCGCCGTTTTGCAATTCGTCGCGGATCGTTTTGAACAGTTGTTGTGCCGGCATGGGAAAGACTCCTGTCAGTATCCGTAGCGTGGAAATTACCGCCCCCGGATTCTAGACATGGAAATGGATGCTGGCGAAGTGCCGCTCCTGAACGTTTTTCATGATGGTTCGCGCGTTCCCTGGGGGCTTGTGAATCCAGCTTAAGCGTCTGGCTTCGAACCGTCCTCCAGCAGCACCGGCCCGCTACCGAACTCGGCCAGGGCGTCGCCGGGGTTGCGCAGGGGGCAGGTCTCCATGCTCAGGCAGCCACAGCCGATGCAGCCGCTGAGCTGGTCGCGCAGGGCGGTGAGGCGCTGGATGCGCTGGTCCAGCTCGTGGCGCCAGCGTTCGGAGAGGGCATGCCAGTCGGCGGCGGTGGGGGTGCGGCCCTCGGGCAGGGCGGCCAGTGCTTCGGCCACTTCCGCCAGGGGCACGCCCAGGCGTTGCGCCACCTTGATGATCGCCACCCGGCGCAGCACGTCGCGGGCATAGCGGCGCTGGTTGCCGGCGTTGCGGGTGCTGCGGATCAGCCCCTTGGCTTCGTAGAAATGCAGGGTGGAAACCGGTACGCCGCTGCGTTCGGCGACTTGGCCGACGGTGAGGGGCTTGTGGATGTTGGCGGGTGTGACGGCGGGCATCGTGCTGGGCTCTTGACCTCAAGTTAAGTTGAGGTTTTACCCTCGGCGCCGTTCATGCACAAGATCGGTCCGCAGAGGAGTCGGGACATGCAGTACGCAGAGGAAATCCACACCGCCATCCGGTTCGCCTTCGATCCCGAGCGCCGCCAGGCGCTGCTGGAAGGGCTGGCACCGCGCCTGGCCGCCTGCCTGGCGTCGCACCAGGGGTTGCTGGAAAGCTCCCTGGAGGTCGGCGCCGACGGCGACTGGCTGGTCCAGCGCAGCCGCTGGCGCTCGCCGCAGGCCGCTCACCAGGCCCTGGGGGACGGCTCCTGCGGTGCGCAGCTGCTGGGCGAGGCCATCTGGCGCTACGGGGCCCGCTCAGTGTGGTTCGAGTAGGGGGCGCCGGCTGTCAGAGCAGGAACATGCCCTTGGCGAGGAACAGGATGGCGAGCATCTGCAGCAGCACGCTGCGGTGGATCAGGCGGGAGCGGGCGGGCGTCATGCGGCCGCTGCGCATCAGCAGGACCACCAGCAGGAAGTGCCCGAGGATGCTCAGCGCCAGGCTGATCTTCAGCACCAGCAGGGTGCCGAAGTGGCTGGCGAAGGGCGCCGCGAGCACCGCGCGGTAGTGCCAGGCGAGGCCCAGCCCGGCGCCGTAGAGCGCCAGCACCACCCAGTGCATCACCTGCCGGGCGCGCTTGCCGAGGGCCTGGGACAGGCGGCTGCGGGCGTCTTCGTCCAGCACCGGCGTGGCGCGGCTGAGGATCATCACCTCGAAGAACACCCCGCCGATGAAGAACGCCGCAGCGGTGATGTGCACGAACTTGAGCAGCAGGTAGGTCATGGCGGGGCCTCGGGCGGCAGGGTGGGCGGATCATGACGGCTCGCCAGGGCAGCGCCATGATCCGCGTCAACGCGCCTGCCGGGGGCCGCCGCCGTAGCGCGCCAGCGCCCCGGCCGCCAGGTCCAGGCTGGTGCACAGGACGAAGTAGAGCAGGGCGACGAAGAGGAAGATCTCCGTGGGGTGCACCATCACCCGGTTGCTCACCTGGGTGGCCACGAACGACAGCTCGCCGACGCCGATGACATAGGCCAGGGAGGTGTCCTTGATCAGCGAGACCCACTGGTTGAGGAACGACGGCAGCATGATCGGCAGGGCCTGGGGCAGGATCACCCAACACAGCACCTGCCAGGGGCGCATGCCGAGGGCGCGCGCCGCGTGCCATTGGCCCTCCGGCAGGCTGAGGATGCCGGCGCTGACCGAGTGGGCCAGGTAGGCCCCGCCGATCAGCGAGAGGGCGCAGACCACCGTGGCCAGAGCGGGCACGTCTACATGGAAGACGATGGGCAGCAAGAAGTAGGTCCAGAACACCAGCATCAGCACCGGGATCGCCCGGAAGAAGCTCAGCACGCCCACCAGCAGCAGGCGCCAGCGGCCCTTCGACAGGGCCAGTGCGATGCCCAGCACCAGGCCGATCAGCGCCGACGCCAGGGCCGAGCACAGGGCCAGCACCAGCGTCAGCGCGGCGCCGCCCAGCGGGCCCTCGGGCCAGGGGCCCAGCAGCAGGTAGTCGAGGTTGTCGAGGATGACCGAAATGTCCATCAGGCGGCTCCCTGGCGGTAGCGCCGGCTGTGTTGCACCACCTGGCCGAGGGCTTCCATCAGCGCGATGGTGCCGATGTACAGCAGGGTGGCGAGGCCGAAGGCCTGGAAGGTCTTGAAGGTTTCCGTCTCGACCTGGCGCGAGGCGTAGGACAGCTCGGCCAGGCCGATGGCCATGGTCAGCGAGGAGTTCTTCAGCGCGTTCATGTACTGCCCCAGCAGCGGGGCGAAGGCCGTGCGCAGCGCCTGGGGCAGCAGCACCACGCGCCATACCTGGCCAGGCGTCATGCCCAGCGCCAGGCCGGCCTCGCGCTGCTGCGGGCGTACCGAGGCGATGCCGGCGCGGAATTCCTCGGCGACGAACGCCGTGGTGTACAGCGTCAGGCCCCAGGCGCCGGCGAGGAACTCGAACGACGGCCAGGCCAGCACCAGCGGCCCGATAGCCAGTTCGTGCGGGCTGTTGAGCCAGAACACCAGCGCTTCCGGCAACAGCGCCGGCACGCCGAAGTACCAGAAGAACAGCTGCACCAGCAGGGGCGTGTTGCGAAAGGTGGTCAGGAAGGCCTGTGCCGGCCAGGACAACAGGCGCGAGGTCGCCAGGCGGGCGATGGCCAGGGGCGCGCCGAGCAGGGTGGCCAGCAGGCAGCACAGGGCGGAAAGGCCGAGGGTCAGCAGGAAGCCGTCCAGCAGCCACTGCAGGTAAAGCGGGGCGAGGAGGTCGCCGAACATGGTTGGATTTCCGGAGCAGGGGCATCAACGACTGCGCCCCACCGAAGCGGGGCGCAGGGAGAGAGGGCGATCAGCTCTTGTCGCCGATCCGGTACAGGCGAGCCAGGGGCGTCGGCGTGCTCGGGCCGAACCAGGCGTCGTAGATCTTCTGGGCGTCGCCGCTGTTTTCCAGCTCGCGCAGCGACTGGTCGACGAACTCGGTCAGGGCGGCCTCGCCCTTGGGAATGCCGACGCCGATAAGGTCGTTGGAGATGGTGAAGGGCGGCACCTCGTACTTGTCCTTGTCCGGCACGTTGGCCAGCAGGCCGATCAGCTTGGGCCCGTCCTGGGTGATGGCCTGCACCTGGCCGTTGCGCAGGGCGGTGAAGGCGAAGGGGGTGTCGTCGTAGGCGATGACCTTGGCGCCGGGGAATTTCTCCCGCAGGACGCCTTCGTTGACCGTGCCCTTATCCACGCCTACGCGCCATTTGTTCAGTTGCTCCGGCTCGGTCAGGGTGCCCTTGCGCACGATGAACTGCTGGCCGGAGGCGAAGTACGGAATGCTGAAGTTCACCTGCTGGGCCCGCTCGGGGGTGATGGTGAAGTTGGCCAGCACCAGGTCCACCTTGTTGGCGGTCAGCAGCGGAATGCGGTTGGCCGGGTTAGTGGGCAGCAGCTCCAGCTTCACGCCCAGCTTGCCGGCCAGGGCCTTGGCGTAGTCGACGTCGAGGCCGGCCAGTTGTTTGGTCTGCGGGTCGACGAAGCCAAAGGGCGGGTTGCTGTCGAAGGCGGCGACCCGGAGGACGCCGGCCTTGCGGATGTCTTCGAGGCGATCGGCATGGGCCAGGCCGGACAGTACGGCCAGGGCGAGGGCGGTGACGGCAGTGAGTTTCTTCATGAAATGACAGCTCCTGGATGGGCCCTGTCGATTCGCAGGGCACCGTATGCGGGGATGGCGGGCGCCCTGGGTGAGGGCGCCCGCCGCTGCCGGAGGGTGGCTCCAGGCGACCCGGAGTGTGTCAGGGGCGGGCAGGGGCTGAAAAAGAATGAATCGGTCTATTTAATAGCTAAATGGAATAATCCGGCTCTGATTGAGTGCGAATTGGAATTTGAGTGGGCGCTGCTGGTTCGAGCGGATAGCGCCGGAACAGCGCGCTGTCGTTGAGCGCGCGCGCCTCGCGGCTCCAGCCTGGGTAGTCCGCCGGGTCGATCAGGTCCGCTGCCACATGCTGGATGAAGGCCCAGGCGACGGCGCTGCTGATCGCCGCCTGGTCGAGGGTGTCCGCCTCGGCGCGGGCGCTGGCCTCCAGCCCGGCACAGGCAGCACGCAGCTGCAGGCTCACGCGCTCCAGCCAGGGGCCATGCTGCTTGGCTTCCGGCCGCAAGCGGCGTTCATACACCACCTGCACGGCCTTTTCGCAGGCCACCAGCGCCAGCCCTGTCCGGGCCAGGACACGGTGCCGATCCGTGGGCGGAAGCAGCGGGCGCGAAGCCTGTGCCTCGAAGTGGTCGAGGATCAGGTTCGAGTCCATCAGCACCGTGCCGTCGTCCAGCACCAGGGTCGGTGCCTTCACCACCGGATTGATCCGGGCGAAGGCCTCGAAGTCGCTGAATACCGACAGCGGATGGTGCTCGAAGGGGACGCCGTAGCAATCGAGGCTGATGGCGACGCGGCGTACATAGGGCGAGTCGAGCATGCCGTAGAGCTTCATGGGGGATCTCCTGTTGCGTAGTGCTGCTTACGCTAAAGCGTGAAAGGTGCGAATAAAATCGCTATTTTCTCGGCTTTTCCGTTAGGTGCACTTACATGTCCGACCTTCCACCCCTGCCGGCGCTGCGCAGCTTCGAAGCCGTGGCCCGGCTCGGCAGCGTGACCCGCGCAGCCCGCGAACTGCACGTCACCCACTCGGCCGTCAGCCAGCAACTGCGCCAATTGGAGGACGCCCTCGGCGTCGCACTGCTGGTGCGTGAAGGGCGGGGCCTCCGGGTCAGCGAGGCCGGGCGCCTGTATGCCTTGCAGATCCGCCGCACCCTGGTGGAGATGGCCGAGGCGACCCGCCGCGTGAAGGCGCCGCCCCAGGCCGGGACCGTCACGGTCGCCGTGCTCCCGTCGTTCGGACGGGCCTGGCTGGTGCCGCGCCTGCCGGACTTCCAGCGGCGTCACCCCGGCATCCACCTGCGCTTGCTGGCATCCCTGGAGGTGGTCCACCTCGGCGACAGCGCGGCGGATCTGGGCATCCGCATGGGCGATGGCCAGTGGGACGGCGTGGAGGCGCGTCTGCTGCTGCACGACGAGTGGGTGCCGGTGGCCGCGCCCTTCTTCAACGGCGGGCAATTGCCCCAGGAGCCCGAGGCGATCGTCGCGGGCGCCTCGCTGTTCTGCAGCGAATCCTGGCAGGCCTGGTGCCAGCAGACCGGGGTGGCACCGCCCGCACGCAGTGGCCTGGAGTGCAATGACTCCAACCTGGTGCTGGAGGCGGCGCGGCTGGGGCAGGGCGTTGCGCTCGAACGACGCAGCCTGGTGCAGGACGCCATCGTCCGGGGCGAACTGGTCCAGCTCGGCAACGTAACGGCGCCTTATCCATTCCCCTACTGGCTGGTGTGGCCCCGGCAACGCCCCTTGTCGGCGCTGGCGCAGGCCTTCGTCACCTGGCTGCAGGCGCAGGCGGCCGACGGAGCGGCCTGATGCCTGCCGCTGGTCCATCCGGCTGGAAATGGCCCTGCGATGCGGGAATAATGCCGCCCCCTTTTTATTAGGAGAATCAAATGGTTATCCATTTCCTGAGCGGAGAGGGTCAGGGTGCCTGCGGCCGCAGCGATGCCAACCTGAACGCCTCCAACCAGCCGGCCGAGGTCACCTGCAAGACCTGTCGCCGGACCAACGCCTTCACCCAGGCTGAACAGGGCGCCGCGCCCCAGGCCACAGCCGCCCAGGCGCGTGTCACGCCGCCGCGCAGCGAGCCTGTTGCCCGCAAGAGCCCCCAGCAGGCCGCCACCCAGGGCAGCGCCTGGCAGAGCTGGCAGGCCCGCCTGAGCCAGACCCCCGGCAAGCAGCGCCTGCCGCGCTCCCGCCGCCGCGCCCAGGCATTCGTCTAAGGGCTTCCCCACCCTGGCCCGGGCGTTGCCTGGCGGCCGGGGTGGCTATCGATCCGGATCCCCGCCCCGACGGCGCCCTCAGGCCGGCTGTTCCCCTGCGCGCCGGAGCAGGGTGCGGCAGCGCTCGGAGAGGTGCTCCACGCGCAGGTGCTTGCCGGCCTTGGTGTAGCGCTCGCGCAGGGTCTTGAGGGCGGCGATGGCGGAGTAGTCGACGAAGCTGAGGTGCCGGCAGTCGAGGGTGACTCGCTCCGGGTCGCCGGCCGGGTCGAACTGGTTGAGGAAGGGCGTGGCGGAGGCGAAGAACAGCGTACCGTGCAGCCGGTAGAGCTTGCTGCCGTCGGCCTCGATGTGGCTGTCGGCGTACAGCTCGCGGGCGTGGTGCCAGGCGAAGTTCAGGGCGGCGATGACGATGCCGCAGAGCACGGCGGCGGCCAGGTCGGTGAAGACGGTGATCACGGTGACGGCGACGATCACCAGCACGTCGTTCAGCGGCACCTTGCCGGCCACCCGCAGGGAGCCCCAGGCGAAGGTCTGCTGGGCCACCACGAACATCACCCCGGCCAGCGCCGCCAGCGGGATGCGCTCGATCAGCGGGGACAGGAACAGCACGAACAGCAGGATCATCACCCCGGCCACGACGCCGGACAGCCGGCCCCGGCCGCCGGAGCTGAGGTTGATGGCGGTCTGGCCGATCATCGCGCAGCCGCCCATCCCGCCGAACGCGCCGGAGACGATGTTGGCCGCGCCCAGGGCCACGCACTCGCGGTCGGGGAAGCCCCGGCTCTCGGTGATCTCGTCGGTGAGGTTGAGGGTGAGCAGGGTCTCCAGCAGCCCGACCATGGCCATCAGCAGCGCATAGGGCGCGATGATCTGCAGCGTCTCCAGGTTCCAGGGCACCGACGGCAGGGCGAAGCTGGGCAGGCCGCCGGCGATCTGCGCCATGTCCGCCAGGGTGCGGGTGGGCAGGCCCAGCAGGTGCACCAGCAGCCCGACACCGAGGATCGCCACCAGCGCCGGTGGCACGGCGCGGGTCAGTCGCGGCAGCAGCCAGACCACCGCCATGGTCAGCACCACCAGGCCGAGCATGGTGTACAGCGGCATGCCGCTCAGCCAGGCGTCGCCCTGCTTGAAGTGCTCCAGCTGGGCCAGGGCGATGACGATCGCCAGGCCGTTGACGAAGCCCAGCATCACCGGGTGCGGCACCATGCGCACCAGCTTGCCCAGGCGCAACGCCCCGAACAGCAGCATCACCGCCCCGGCCAGCACCGTGGTGGCCAGCAGGTACTGCACGCCGTGCTCCACCACCAGGGCGACGATGACCACCGCCATGGAACCGGCAGCGCCGGATATCATCCCCGGCCGGCCGCCGAACAGGGCGGTGAGGGTGCAGATGATGAAGGCGCCGTACAGCCCCATGAGCGGGTTGAGGTGGGCGACCAGGGCGAAGGCGATGCACTCGGGCACCAGGGCGAAGGCGGTGGTGAGACCGGCCAGGACTTCATGACGCAGGCGGGGTTTCTTCATGGGCTTACCGGGTCGGCGCGCTGCCGGCCCTGTCGGGGATGGGGGAGGGGCGCGCATGGTACGGAAATGCGCCCGGCCCCACCAGCACGGTCCGCCTCAGCGGTTGACCCGCTGGATCAGCTCCAGGCAGCGCTGGACATGGGCGCTGCCGTCCTGGGCGCGGCGGCTGAGGATGATGGGCGAGACCGCCTCCGGCTCCAGCACCTCGGCGTAGTCGATGTCGGCCCGGTGCTGCTGGCGTACCGAGGCCGGCACCAGGGCGACGCCCAGGCCGGCCGCAACCAGGCCGATGGCGGTCTGCAGCTCGTTGGCCCACTGCCCGACGCGCACCGCCAGGCCACGGTTGGCGAACAGCGCCAGCACGTGGTCGGCGTAGCTCGGGCGCGGGTTGGCGGGGTAGAGCACGAAGGGTTCGTCGGCGAGCTGCTGCAGCGACACCGGGCGCCCGAGCAGCCGATGGCCGGCGGGCAGCACCGCCACCAGCGGGTCTTCCCGCAGCACCTGCTGGTGGATGGCCGGGTCGTCGAAGCGGATGCGTCCGAAGCCGATGTCGATGCGCCCGCTCTTCAGCGCCTCCACCTGCTGCAGGGTGGTCATTTCCTGCAGGCCCAGCTCCAGGTCCGGGTCCTGGCGCAGCTCGCGGATCAGCTCCGGCAGCACCGCATAGAGCGTGGAAGGGGCGAAGCCGATGCCCAGCCACTGGCGTTGCCCCTGGCCGATGCGCCGGGTGGTGTCGCAGAGGGCCTGCACCTGCTGCAGCAGGGCTGCGCTCTGTTCATGGAAGTAGCGACCGGCCTCGGTCAGCCGCAGCGGTCGGCCGCGCTCCAGCAGCGGCGTGCCCAGCTCCTCCTCCAGTTGCTGGATCTGCCGGCTCAGCGGGGGCTGGGCGATGTGCAGGCGCTCCGCCGCGCGGGTGAAGTTGAGGGTGTCCGCCACGGCCTGGAAATAGCGCAGGTGCCTGAGTTCCACGATACCTCCCGGGTATGAAAGAAGAGGGAGATGATATTGGACCTGTCGTTCCCGCTGGCGCAATGTTCGTCCACCCAAACCCAGACTTGCAGGGTATCGAGCGAGCCGAACCCTGCGCCACGGAAGCACACCCATGAGCACCCCCCTGATCGAACGGCTGGACACCTGCATCGTCGACCTGCCGACCATCCGCCCGCACAAGCTGGCCATGCACACCCTGCAGCGGCAGACCCTGGTGATCCTGCGCCTGCGCTGCAGCGACGGCGTGGAGGGCATCGGCGAGTCCACCACCATCGGCGGGCTGTCCTACGGCTACGAGAGCCCGGAAGGGATGAAGGCCAACATCGACGCGCACCTGGCCCCGGCGCTGATCGGCCAGCCGGCGGACAACATCAACGCCGCCATGCAGCGCCTGGACCGGGTGGCCAAGGGCAATACCTTCGCCAAGTCCGGCATCGAGACGGCCCTGCTGGACGCCCAGGGCAAGCGCCTCGGGCTGCCGGTCAGCGAACTGCTCGGCGGCCGCGTGCGCGAGGGCCTGGAAGTGGCCTGGACGCTGGCCAGCGGCGACACCGGCCGCGACATCGAGGAGGCCGAGCGCATGCTCGACCTGCGCCGCCACCGCCTGTTCAAGCTGAAGATCGGCGCCAACCCCCTGGAGCAGGACCTGGCCCACGCGGTGGCCATCAAGCGCGCCCTGGGCGACCGCGCCAGCGTGCGCGTGGACGTCAACCAGCACTGGGACGAGTCCCAGGCGATCCGCGGTTGCCGGGTGCTCGGCGAGCACGGCATCGACCTCATCGAGCAGCCGATCCCGCGTTACAACCGCAGCGGCCAGGTGCGCCTGAACCGCTCCAGCCCGGCGCCGATCATGGCCGACGAATCCATCGAGAGCGTCGAGGATGCCTTCAGTCTCGCCGCCGAGGGCGCTGCCAGCGTGTTCGCCCTGAAGATCGCCAAGAACGGCGGCCCCCGTGCCGTGCTGCGCACTGCCCAGATCGCCGAGGCGGCGGGCGTGGCGCTCTACGGCGGCACCATGCTTGAAGGCGCCATCGGCACCCTGGCGTCCGCCCAGGCCTTCCTCACCCTGCGCCAGCTGACCTGGGGCACCGAGCTGTTCGGGCCGCTGCTGCTGACCGAGGAGATCGTCACCGAGCCCCCCGTCTACCGTGACTTCCAGCTGCAGGTGCCGCGTACCCCCGGCATCGGCCTGACCCTGGACGAGGAGCGCCTGGCGCGCTTCCGCCGTTCCTGACCCCGGAGGACCCCGACCATGCTGTTCCACGTGAAGATGACCGTCCGCCTGCCCGCCGACATGGACCCGGAACGGACCGCCCGGCTCAAGGCCGACGAGAAGGCCCTGGCCCAGCGCCTGCAGCGCGAGGGCACCTGGCGCCACCTCTGGCGCATCGCCGGGCACTACGCCAATTACAGCGTGTTCGACGTGCCCAGCGTCGAAGCGCTGCACGACACCCTGATGCAACTGCCGCTGTTTCCCTACATGGACATCGAGATCGACGGACTCTGCCGCCACCCCTCGTCGATCCATGATGACGACCGCTGAGCCCCGAACGCCCTGAACAAGAACAATGAGGTGACCCCCATGACCGTGAAGATTTCCCAGACTGCCGAACTCCAGCGTTTCTTCGAGCAGGCGGCCGGTTTCGGCAACGACGCCGGCAACCCGCGCCTCAAGCGCATCGTCCAGCGGGTGCTGCAGGATGGCGCCCGGCTGATCGAAGAGCTGGCCATCACCGATGACGAGTTCTGGAAGGCCGTCGACTACCTCAACCGCCTGGGTGCCCGTGGCGAGGCCGGCCTGCTGGTGGCAGGGCTGGGCCTGGAGCGCTTCCTCGACATGCTGCAGGATGCCCGCGACGCCGAGGCCGGGCGTACCGGCGGTACCCCGCGCACCATCGAAGGCCCGCTCTACGTGGCCGGGGCGCCGCTGAGCGAAGGCTTCGCGCGGCTGGATGACGGCAGCGAAGACGGCGTGGGCATCCCGCTGTTCCTCGAAGGCACGGTGCGCGACACCGACGGCCGCCCGCTGGCCGGCGCGGTGGTGGACCTGTGGCACGCCAACACCAAGGGCCTGTATTCCTACTTCGACTCCAGCCAGTCCGAGTACAACCTGCGCCGCCGCATCGTCACCGACGCCGAGGGTCGCTACCGCGCCCGCAGCATCATCCCCTCCGGCTACGGTTGCGACCCCCAGGGCCCGACCCAGGAATGCCTCGACGGCCTCGGCCGGCACGGCCAGCGCCCCGCGCACATCCACTTCTTCATCTCGGCCGGCGGCCACTGCCACCTGACCACCCAGATCAACCTCGCCGGGGACCGCTACCTGTGGGACGACTTCGCCTACGCCACCCGCGAAGGGCTGGTGGGCGAGGTGACCCACCTGCCCAGCGGCAGCGCCCATGGCGTGGAAGGCCCCTGCGCCGAGTTGCAGTTCGACTTCGTGCTGCAGCCGGCCAGCCACAACCAGGACGAGCAGCGCAGCCAGCGTCCCCGCGCCCTGCAGGTGCCGGGCGCCTGAGCCCACGGGCACGCCCCGGTCGCGGTGACCGGGGCGTGCCGTCAAGGCACATCCGTGCAAGCCAGGCGGGCGGGCCCATGCTTGAATAGCCCGCTCAGCCACTGCCCGGATGCGCCCATGAACCGCAACGACCTCCGCCGCGTCGACATGAACCTGCTGGTGATCTTCGAAGCCCTGATGCTCGAACCCAACCTCACCCGGGTCGGCGAGAAGCTGTTCCTTTCCCAGTCCACCGTCAGCGCCGCCCTGGCACGCCTGCGCGATCTGTTCGACGACCCGCTGCTGATCCGCAGCGGCCGGGGCATGGTGCCCACCAGCCGGGCCCAGGAGATCTTCGCCGAGCTGCGCCCGGCCATGGACGTGATCTCCGCCGCCGTCAGCCGGGCCAAGAGCTTCGACCCCGCCACCAGCACCAACGTGTTCCGCCTCGGGCTTTCCGACGACGCCGAGTTCGGCCTGTTCCCCGCGCTGCTCAACGCCCTCCAGGAAGAGGCGCCGAACATCGTGGTGGTGGTGCGCCGGGCCAACTTCCTGCTGATGCCGGCGCTGCTCGCCTCGGGGGAGATCACCGTCGGCGTCAGCTACACCACCGACCTGCCGGCCAACGCCAAGCGCCGCAAGCTGCGCGACATCGGCGTCAAGGTGCTGCGCGGCGACGACCGTCCCGGCCCGCTGACCCTGGACGACTACTGCGCCCGCCGCCACGTGATGGTGTCGTTCTCCGGCGACCTCTCCGGCAACATCGACCAGGACCTGGCGCGCATCGGCCGCAGCCGCCAGGTGGTGCTCGCGGTGCCCCAGTTCGGCAGCCTGCGGGCGCTGCTGCGGGGCACCGAGATGATCGCCACGGTGCCCGACTACGCCGCCTGCACCCTGGTGGACGACGGCAGCCTGCGCGCCGACGACGCCCCCTTCGAGGTGGACAAGGCCGAACTGTCCATGGTCTGGAGCGGCGCCCACGACAACGACCCCGCCGAGCGCTGGCTGCGCGAGCGCATCCACCAGTTCATGTCCCGCGAACTCTGAGCCGGCTCAGCCTGCGCGGCGCAGGCCCAGGGCGAGGAGGGCGGTCAGCAGGCTGACCCCGGCGATGGCGACGAAGGCCGCGTGGTAGCCCGCCAGGGTCGCCGTCCCGGCATCCAGCCCGGTGGCCAGTGCCTGGGCGCTGGTGTGATGGGCCAGGCTGACGAATACCGCGATCCCCAGTGCGCCGCCCAACTGCCGCGAGGTGTTGAGCAGGCCGGAGGCCAGCGCCGTGTCCGCCGGGGCGATCCCGGCGATGGCTGCGTGCACCGCCGTGGCCAGCATCAGTCCGACCCCGGCGCCCAGCAGCAGGGTCGGGCCCGCCACATGGCGCAGCAGGTCCACTTCCTTCGGCAGCCAGGCCAGCCCGAGAAAGCCCAGCGCCGCCAGCACCCCTCCGAGGCCGGGCAAGTGGCGTATCCCCCGTGCGGCGAGCCAGCGGGCACCCAGGGCTGCGCTGGCGATAGCCAGGCAGGTCGGCAGCATGGCAAGGCCGGTGTCGCGGGCGCCCAGGCCGGCCACCTCGTGCAGCGCCAGGGCCAGGAAATACAGCGATGCGGTGAGGGTCGCGCCCAGGCTCAGCAGCAACAGGTTGCCCAGCGCCACGTTGCGCTGGCGAAACAGGCCCAGGCGCACCAGCGGCTCGCGCACCCGCGCCTCGATGATCAGGAAGGCCACGCCCAGCAGCGCCGCCAGGCCCAGCGCCATCAGCACCCTTGGCGCGCTCCAGCCCAGGCCGACGCTGCTCACCAGGGCGTAGACCAGGGCGCTGGCGGCACCGGTGACGGTCAGCGCGCCGCCCACGTCCAGCGGCTTGGGATTCGTCGGCACGCCGGGCGCCAGGGTGGCTGAGGCGAGCACGAACAGGCCGAGGCCCAGGGGCACGTTGACGAACATCACCCAGCGCCAGCTGGCGTAGGCCGTGAGCAGGCCGCCCAGCAGCACGCCGAAGGCCGCCGCCAGCGAACCGGAGGCGGTCCACAGGGCGATGGCGCGGTCCCGCCCGGCGCCCGGCCCGTGGGCGCCGACGATCACCGCCAGGGTCGAGGTGGCCAGCACCGCCGCTCCCGCACCCTGGAAGGCCCGCGCTGCCACCAGCACCGCCGGGCCCTGGGCCAGGCCACCGACCAGGCTGGCCAGGCTGAACAGCGCCAGGCCGGCGCGCAGCACCCGGCGCCGGCCGAGGCGGTCGGCCAGCCGTGCGGCCAGCAGCATCAGCCCGCCCAGGGCCACCAGGTAGGCGTCCACCACCCACTGGCGACTGCCCGCGTCCAGCCCCAGGTCCCGGGCCATGGAAGGGAGCGCGACGTTCACGATGGCGCCGTCCATCACCACCATGAAGGAGGCCAGGCAGGCGATCAGGGTGGCGAGCCAGAGGGGCGCGCCGGTGTTCAGCAGGGCCGTGGGCGCGGGCGCCCGCTGGCCGGTGGCGAGGGTGTTCATCGGTGTCTCCTGTTGGGCCGGTAATCCGGCGTTCGCCATCAGGATCGGGGCGAGGGCACTTGTTCCGATAACCGCATCCGGACAAGCTATGTTGCAAACCTGCCACGCCGGAGATCGCCACCATCACTGAAGCCGACCTGACGGACCTGCTCGGCGGTCCGCTGCTCATCGCCCTGCGCGGCGGCCACGAGCCCGACCACGTCTTCCGCCTGGGCAGCCAGGAAACCGACTGGCACCGCCACCGGCGCGGGCAGCTCACCTGCGTCGAGACGGGCCTGGTGCACGTGCGGACCGCCCAGGGCTCCTGGGTGCTGCCGCCGTACCGCGCCGCCTGGATGCCACCGGGGGTGCCCCATTGGGCGAGCCTGAGCGGCGTGCTGTCCGGGTGGAGCGTGCTGATCGAACCCTCGGCCTGCGCCCGGTTGCCGGCCCATCCCCAGGTGATGGGCGTGGGCGAGGTGATGCGCGCGCTGGTCAGCCGCGCGGCCAGCTGGAACCCCCGCGAGGCGCTGACCCCCGAGCGCGAGCGGCTGGTGCAGGTGCTGCTGGACGAGATCGTCGCCGCGCCCACCGAGCCGCTCCACCTGCCGATGCCCACCGACCGCCGGGTGCTGCCCATCGCCCGTGGGCTGCTGGCCAACCTGGCGGACACCCGCAGCCTGGAGGCCTGGGCCGAAACCGCCGGGCTGTCGCCACGCACCGCCCGGCGCCTGTTCATCGCCGAGACCGGCATGGCCTTCGCCGAGTGGCGGCAGCAGGCGCGGCTGGTGCACGCCTTGGAGCGCCTGGCTCAGGGCGATCCGGTGGCGGTGGTGGCCGATGCCCTGGGCTACGCCTCGCCGAGCAACTTCATCGCCATGTTCCGTAAGGCCTTCGGGCAGACACCGGCGCGCTATTTCGTCGAGCGGCCGGGAGGCTGAAGGCCGGGCAGATGTGGATGGGATGAGTTCTCGCTTGGCATGGATTGCGCCGAAACGTAATCTTATTACGTTTCAAAACAGAGCCCGCCCATGCCCCTCACGCCCCAGACCCGCCTGCAATCCATCGACGCCCTGCGGGGCCTCGTCATCCTCTTCATGCTGCTGGACCACGTCCGCGAGACCTTCTACCTGCACCACCAGGTGGGGGACCCGATGGACGTGGCCAGCACCGATCCGGCGCTGTTCCTCTGCCGCACCCTGGCGCACCTCTGCGCCCCGGTGTTCATCCTGCTGACCGGGTTGTCCGCCTACCTGTACGGCGAGAAGCACGACGGGCGCGCAGCGGTGTCGGCCTTCCTGTTCAAGCGCGGGCTGTTCCTGGTGGTGCTGGAGCTCACCCTGGTCAACTTCGCCTGGACCTTCCAGTGGCCGCCCAGCGTGATGTACCTGCAGGTGATCTGGGCCATCGGCCTGAGCATGCTGGCGCTCTCCGCGCTGGTCTGGCTGCCGCGCCCGGCGCTGGTGGCCCTCGGTCTGCTGCTGGTGGCCGGGCACAACCTGCTGGATGGCGTGCATGCCGAGCCTGGCACCTGGGCGCACATCCCCTGGGCGGTGCTGCATGACCGGGGCTGGATCGAGCTGGGCGAGAGCCTGCGCCTGCGCACCTCCTACCCGGTGCTGCCGTGGATCGGCGTGATCGCCCTGGGCTATGCCCTGGGGCCCTGGTTCGGCCGGGGCAGCCAGGCGGAGACGCGCCAGCACCGGCTGTGGGTGACCGGCGCGGCATGCCTGCTGCTCTTCGTGCTGCTGCGCCTGGTGAACGGCTACGGCGAACGGCCCTGGGCGCCAGGCGCCGACCTGACCCACACACTGATGGCCTTCTTCAACATCACCAAGTACCCGCCGTCGCTGCTGTTCCTGGCCCTCACCCTGGGGCTCGGCCTGTGGCTGCTGCGGGCCTTCGAGCGCATCGGCCAGGCGCGCCTGGTGCCACTGCTGGCCACCTTCGGCGCCGCGCCGATGTTCTTCTACCTGCTGCACCTCTACGTGCTGAAGCTGCTCTACCTGGCGTGCCTGGCCATCTTCGGCGCCAACCAGGGCTCGCTGTTCGGCTTCGACGGCGTCTGGGCGCTGTGGCTGGCCAGCGCGGTGCTGGCGGTGGCGCTGTTCCCGCCGGTGCGCGCCTTCGCCCGGTTGAAGGCGCGGCGGCGCGACCTTGCCTGGCTGAAGTACTTCTAGCCGGGCGAGCAGGCGCCTTCGTCGGGGCGTTTCAGCAGCAGGCTGAGCTGCTTCGGCGGCTGGTGCACCAGGCCGTCGTCCGACTCGCAGACGCGCTGGATGAAGTTGTCGGTGAACAGCAGCTTGCCGTGCACGAAGTGCTCGCCAGGCCGCAGGTTGGGGTTGTCGATCCGGGTGCCGAGGCGCGCCGCCAGCCAGGCGCCGGCCTCGTAGTGGCTGATCCAGCGTTCGCTGGCCAGCTGCTGCAGCGGTGCCTCCGGCGCCTCGCGAGCGATGACGATCATCGGCACGTCGCTGACCTCCGGCACCAGGTCGTTGTGGCCCCAGTGGCCGTCCTCGCCCAGGCGCTGGCCGTGGTCACCGGTGATCACCAGGTAGCGCTCGCCTTCGAGCCGGTCGAACGCCTCCAGCACCTCGCCCAATAACTCGTCCAGGTAGTGGATGGCGTTGTCGTAGGCGTTGGCCTGGTCGGCGGCGCCCTTGTCCGGCCAGGGCGCGACGCGGGCCTCGTGGCGGTAGTTGTTTGCGTAGGGCAGGTGCGCGGTGCGCAGGTTGAGCACCACGAAGTTGCGCGGCCCCCAGTGCTGCTGAGCCAGCAGCTCGAGCAGGGTGCGGTCCTGGCGCTGGAGGAAGCGCAGCGGGTGGTCCTCGCGGGTGATCGACACGTCCAGGTAGCGGCTGCCCAGGTGCGCCAGCAGCTTGGACTCCTGGGACGAGATCCAGTGGGTGCGGAAGCCAGCTTCCCGGGCGAAGCGGAACAGGTTGACCTGGCCGGTGCGCAGCAGCGGGTCCTGGCCGGGTTCGCGGATGGGGTTGAGCAGGTACGGCAGGCTCACGTCGGTGGCCACGCCGGCCGCCACGCCAGGGCGCAGCAAGGCGTCGGGGTGGTCGCGCAGGTAGGCCTGCAGGCGCGGGGTGGTGTCGCGGTCGTAGCCGAACACGCCGAGCCGGTCGCTGCGCAGGGAGTCCGCCACCACCAGCCACACATGCCTGGCGCCGCTGGGCACGGCGCTCAGGCCGTAGGGCTGGAAGGGGGCCGGGGGCAGTTGCGCGTCCTCGCGCAGGGCCAGGCGCACCGCCCAGGCGGAGAAGGCGTTCAGGCTGTTGTGCAGGCCGCTGCGGGCCGGGCTGGGGACGAAGGCGTCGAGGTTGCGGTAGGTGGCGCGGTAGGGCTTGGACAGCAGCACCACGGCGATGAGCAGCAGCGCCCAGCGGCTCGAAGGCAGGCCCAGGGCCGGGCGCACCTTCAGGTGCAGGAGCAGCAGCGCCGTGTAGGGCAGGCCGACGCACAACAGCACCGTCCAGTGCTGGGTGAAGCTGTACAGCGCGGTGTCGCGCACCTCGGCCGAGTCGTTGAGCAGGGCCTGGATGTCGATGGCGCTCAGCGGTTCGCCGAAGAAGCTGATGTTGGCCAGCTGCATCACCTGCATCAGCGCGAACAGCAGCAGGATGCCCGCCACCAGCAGCCGTTGGCCGCAGAGCCAGAGGGCGGCGCTGAACAGCCAGAGCACCGCCACGTAGCCCAGCTCCAGCTCGGCCCGGTTGCTGGGGGTGAACTGCTGCTGGAGGAAGTCATCCGCCAGCAGCAGGCTGCAGCTCAGGGTGGCGAGCGCCGGCAGGGCCAGCCAGCGGCGCGTCGTCGGGCTGAGCATCAGTCTTCGACCTCGGTCTTCACGGCCTTGCCGCTCACCGGGTCGTGGTAGATCTCCACCTTGCGGCGGTCCTTGTCGTAGCCGTAGATCTCGTAGCAGTTGCCGTCGGTGACCTTGAACTTGCGGATCTCGTAGCCCTGCTCGCGCAGGCTGGCCTGGAAGCGCTCCGGGTCCTGCCAGGTGCTGCGCTCGGCTTCGGTGCAGGTGGGGCCGGCAACGGCACTGGCGCTGGCCAGCAACAGGGTGGGAAGCAGCAGGTATCGCATGGGTGGGGCTCCTTTTCAGTGAGGGGCCCACCTTGTGGCGCGAAGCTTAACGAAGGCTTAGGGGGTAATGGCGCGTTACATTTGCCGGCTTTCCAAGCCGCAGCGAATTCCCATCATGACCGCCACCGAACGATGGAGAGCGCCCCATGCGTGTGCTGCTGGTCGAAGATGATGCCGCCCTGGCCCAGGGCATTCGCGTGGCCCTGCGCAAGGAGGGTTACACCCTCGACTGGGTGGCCGACGGCGTGGAGGCCGGCCATGCCTTGCGCAGCGAGGCCTTCGACCTGGTGCTGCTGGACCTGGGCCTGCCGCGCCAGGACGGCCTCACCCTGCTGCGCCAGCTGCGCAGCCGGCCGGAGACCCAGGTGCCGGTGCTGGTGCTCACCGCCCGCGACGGCAAGGCCGACCGCATCCAGGGGCTGGATGCCGGCGCCGACGACTATCTGGTCAAGCCGGTGGACCTGGACGAACTCAAGGCTCGCATCCGCGCCCTGCTGCGCCGTTGCCAGGGGCGAGCGCAGCCGCTGCTGGAGCATGCCGGCGTCAGCCTCGATCCGGCGACCCAGGAGGTGCGCTACCACGGGCAGACGGTGGCGATGACGCCCATGGAGTACCAGCTGCTGCACCAGTTGCTGGTGCGCCCTGGGGCGGTGGTCACCCGTGAGCGCCTCAGCCACACCCTCTACGGCTGGAACGAGAGCGGCCCCGGCAACACCCTCGAAGTACTGATCCACAACCTGCGCAAGAAGCTCGACAGCGGCCTGATCCGCACTGTGCGCGGGGTCGGTTACCTGGTGGAGCGCGCGCCATGATCGCCATTCGCACCCGCATCCTCGCGCCGACCCTGGCGCTGTTCCTGATCGGTAGCCTGGTGCTGGGCCTGTTGGCGGTGCGTGACAGCCACCGGGAAATCGAAGGCATCTACGACGCCCAGCTGCTGCAGACCGCCCGCCTGCTGCAGGGCGTGCTGCGACAGCCGGGCCTGGAGCGCGCCGACTGGGCGAGCCTGCGCCAGGCGCTGGACCAGGCCATGGAGCGCTCCGCAGAAGGCGTGCTGACCCACCCCTACGAGATCGACGTGGCCTTCCAGATCTGGTCCCGCGATGGCCGCCTGCTGCTGCGTTCCGACGACGCCCCGGCGCTGGAGAAACCCCCGGCGGTGGGCGTGCAGGACTTCATCGTCGACGGCCACGAATGGTGCGGCGTGCTGCTGGACGACGCCGAGCAGGGCCTGCTGATCTGGGTCGGCGAGCGAGACGACCTGCGCCAGGACCTGATCCAGCGCATCGTCCAGCATGCCTTGCTGCCCAGCCTGGTGGGGCTGCCGCTGCTGGCCCTGGTGATATGGCAACTGCTGGGCTGGGGCCTGCGCCCGCTGCAGCGCCTGGCGCGGCAACTGCGCGCCCGCCCGGTGGACAGCCTGGAACCCCTGGCACGCGGCCCGCTGCCGCCCGAGCTGGAGCCGGTGCGCAGCGCCCTGGACCGCCTGCTGCAGCAACTGCGCAACCTGCTGGAGCGCGAGCGGCGCTTCATCGCCGATGCCGCCCACGAGCTGCGCACGCCCCTGGCCATTCTCGACATCCACGCCCGCAACGCCCGTCAGGCCGACAACGACCAGGAGCGTGACGAGGCCCTGGCCTTCCTCCAGCAGGGCGTGGGCCGCGCCACCCGCATCGCCAGCCAGCTGCTCACCATGGCCCGCCTGGAGCCGGAGATCGACACCCGGCAGCCCGTGGACCTGCCGGCCCTGGTGCGCGAGGAGTTGGCGGAGCTGACGCCGCTGGCCCTGCGCCAGGACGTGGAACTGGTGCTGGAAGGGGAGCCCGCGTGCCCGGTGCAGGGCGAGGAAGCCTCGCTGTCGATCCTGTTGCAGAACCTCATCAGCAATGCCCTGACCTTCACCCCGCCCGGCAGCGAGGTGCGGGTGCAGGTGGACGCCCTCGGCCAGGGCGTGCGCCTGCGGGTCCTGGACCAGGGGCCGGGGGCCAGCGAAGCCGAACTGGCGCGCCTCTGCGACCGTTTCTACAGCGCCGGCAACCCCCAGGGTGCGGGCCTGGGGCTGGCCATCGTGGAGATGATCAGCCGCCGCCTCGGCGCTTCGTTGCGCTTGAGCAACCGCGCCGAAGGCGGCTTCTGCGTGGAGTTGCTGTTCCCGCTGTTGGGCGGCGCGCGACCAGGGGCCCCGCTGGAGGGCCTGGCCGGGCGTCGCTGAGGTTCAGTCGACGCTCAGGGTGCCCCAGAAGGTGTCGGTGGATGAGTAGGGGTAGGTCTTGCCGTCGTATTGCAGGGTCTTCTTCACCGTGCGCAGCGGCTTGTCGTCGTCGTCGCTCACCTGGGCGGAGAGGATCAGGTCGGCGAACCCGTGGCTGCTCTTCGGGCCGATGGCCAGGGTCATCCGCGCGTGCTCGGAGCGGAAGCGGTCGTTGTTCACGCAACTGGTGCCCTGCACGGTGATCCACTCCCGCAGGTAGCCGGTGAATACCGGGCGTAGGGTGGCGGCCTCGCCGGGGACGAACAGCGTCAGCTCGTCGAACTGACCCGCGTCCGGGCAACTGGGCCCACGGGCCTGGCTGCTGATCACCACGCCGAAGGCACGCACGTCCTTGGCCAGGCGGTAGCGCGCGGTGTCCAGCCAGAGGCTGTCGGCGCTGATCTCCAGCAGGGCGTCTTCTTCCAGGTTGCCTTCGTGGCGCTCCAGGATGCGCCCGCTGGCGCTGTCCACCCGTGCCACCAGCAGGTGCAGCAGGCGTTCACCGGGCGTGCCAGCGCTGGCGTCGCTGTCGTAGGCCAGGGCCACCACGCTCTGCCGGGCGTCGTCCGGCCAGCGCTTGCAGGCGGCGGCCACCAGCGGGCCTTCGCTGTCGTAGCTCGGCTGTTGCCAGCCTTTCTGGCCCAGTTGCTGGGCGATGCCGTTCAGCAACGCGGGCTCACAGGGCTGTGCATCGCGGGCCCAGGCGGGGTTGGCCAAGCTGGCGGCGGCCGCCAGCAGCCAGGGCAGGGCGCGGAGCAGGGGGCGATGGAGGCGACGGTCCATGTGCGGGTGTCCTGAGTGGAGAGAAGGGTGGGGCATTCTAGCGCCCGGCGGGGCTTGGCGGCGTACGCCGGTCAGCCGTCGAACACCTGGCAGCCGAAGTAGAACGTCCCGGGCGGCGAGGCGCTGTCGGTGCCGACGAAGAAGGCATCCGGGAAGGGGGTGTCGTCGGAGGCCTGGCCGACCTCCTTGCGGTACTGCCCACGCCCCCAGCCGCTGGTGGCCAGTTCATCCTTGGGCACGGGCTGCACGCCGGTCCTGCCGACGAAGGCCGCCAGGTCGCCGGTGGCTTGCGCGTAGAACACCGCGCCGCTGTCGCCCCGGTACCAGAGGGTGGAGATCGGCACGCCCAGCACCTCGACCGGTTGCGGCAGGTGGTACTCCAGGTCGATCAGGCCGTCTTCGTCGTGGTCCACGGCGACGATGCCGTTGGCCTTGAACAGCGCCTTCACTGCGTCGTCGCGGGCATCCAGCGGGGCCTGCCGGCAGGTCAGCGCCTTCTCCAGCGCACCGACCACCTGGGCGTCCAGCGCGAAGGCGGGTGAGCTGGCCCAGAGCAGGGCGAGGAGGGCAATGGGATTCCTGGGCTTCACGGGACGGTCTCCTTGATGGTCAGCGGGCGGGCATTCTAGCGCGCCCATGGCCGCGTACCGTGATGTGCTGGGCGCTTCCGCAACCGTCCCCGTCAGGCACTCAGGGGCAGGGCGCTGACCGCCGCCTCGGCCGCCACCTCGCCGATCACCAGGATCGCCGGGCTGCTCAGGCGGAAGGCGCTGGCGTCCTGCAACAGGGTGGCCAGGGTGCTGCGGCGCTCGCGCTGTTCGGGGAGCGAGGCGTTCTCGATCATCGCCAGCGGCATGCCCGGCGCCATTCCGCCGGCGAGCAGCCCGGCCTGCAAGGCGGCCAGCCGGGCGACGCCCATGTACACCACCAGGGTGGTGCCGCTGGCGGCCAGAGCGTCCCACTCCGGCTCGCTGTCGTCCTGGGTGTGGGCGGTGACCAGGGTCACGCCACGGCTGACGCCCCGCAGCGTGAGCGGGATGCCGCAGGCGGTGGCGCCGGCCAGCCCGGCGGTGATGCCGTTGACCAGTTCGCAGTCCACGCCGCGCTCCGCCAGCCAGGCGGCTTCCTCGCCGCCACGCCCGAAGATGCACGGGTCGCCGCCCTTGAGCCGCACCACACAGCGCCCCTGGCGGGCGTAGCGCAGCATCAGGCGGTGGATGAAGGCCTGGGGCGTGGAGCGGCAGCCGCCACGCTTGCCCACCCGCACCACCCGTGCGCCGGGGCAGTGCACGAGCAGGGCCGGGTTCACCAGATCGTCGATCATCACCACGTCAGCCGCGCCCAGTACGCGGGCGGCCTTCAGGGTCAGCAGTTCGGGATCACCGGGGCCCGCGCCCACCAGCCAGACCTTGCCGTTCATGTGCAACCTCCTCAGGCGCTTGCCCGTTGTGGCGCCGCCAGCAGGCGGCGGATTTCCGGTATGCAGGAGCCGCAGCGGGTGCCGCAACCGAGCTCCTCCTTCAGGCCCGCCAGGTCCAGCCCCCGGGCGATGCCGGCCAGCACCGCCGGCTGGCTGATGTTCATGCAGGTGCACAGGGTGCGCGCGGCGGCGGGGGTGCCGCTGGGCGGTGTGCTCAGGGGCGCCAGCAACCAGCGGCGCAGGCTTTCGTCGGCGCGGCCTTCCTGCCAGAGGCCCTTGAGCCAGTCCCGCGCGGCCGTTTCGCCTGCGAGGCGCAGGGCGGTGATGCGGCCGCCCTCGATGCGCACCCGCTTGCCCACTGCGCGGCGCGGGTCGTCGTAGGCCAGCACCGGGCCGTCCAGCAGCCCCAGGGCCTGGTCGATGCGCTGCAGCAACGCCGGATCGGGGGCCTCGCCGTGGGCAGCGCGGATCACCAGGGCGCCGCGCTCGTGGCCGCTGGGCACCAGGCTGGCGTAGGCAAAGGCGTCGCAGAGCGGGCGCAGGGTGGTGAAGGCGGCCTGCAGGTCGCCCTCCACCAGGGCGAACAGCTGCCAGGGCAGCGCCACCGGCTCCACCTCCACACAGGCGTGCTTGAGCTCCGGTTGGCGCGACAGCGGATCCCGCGCCGGGCTGGTCAGGCGGTTGCTGCCCAGCCCGGTGAGGAAGCGGTCGCCCCAGTGCATCGGCAGGAAGGCCTGGCCGGGGCGCAGCGCGTCATCGGTGACGGCGGGCAGCAGCAGTTCGCCGCGGCGGCTGCGCACCCGCACCAATTGGCCGTCGACGAGCCGGCGCCGACGCATGTCCTCCGGGTGCAGGCCGAGTTGCGGCCCGTCCACATGGCCGAACAGCCGGGGCAGGGTGCCGGTGCGGCTCATGCCGTGCCACTGGTCGCGCAGGCGCCCGGTGTTGAGCACCAGTGGGTAGCGCGCATCGCGGCGCTCCACCGGCGGCCGGTAGGCCTCGGCGATGAAGCGGGCGCGGCCGTCGGCGGTGGCGAAGCGCCGGTCGCCGTACAGGCGTGGCGTGCCGGCCTGGGCTCCGGCGGGAAAGGGCCATTGCTGGGGGCCGAGGCGCTCCAGCAGGGCGTGGGAGAGGCCGCTGAGGTCCAGGTCGCGGCCGGCGGTCAGCCCCTTGTACTCGTCGAACAGCGCTGCCGGGCCGTCGAAGTCGAACAGGCTCGGCTGGCCAGGGCGCAAGCGGCGTTCCAGGCGGCGGGCGAAATCGCAGGCGATGGCCCAGTCGGGGCGCGCCTCGCCGGGCGCCGGGACGGCCTGGTGCACGCGGCTGATGCGCCGCTCGGAGTTGGTCACGGTGCCGTCCTTCTCGCCCCAGCTGGCGGCGGGCAGCAGCAGGTCTGCGTGGCGGCAGGTCTCGGTGGTGGCGAAGGCCTCCTGCACCACCACGAAGGGGCAGGCGGCCAGGGCCTCGTGCACCTGTGCCTGGTCCGGCAGGGACTGGGCCGGGTTGGTGCAGACGATCCACAGCGCGCGGATGCTCCCCTCGCGCACGGCTTCGAACAGCTCCAGGGCGGCCAGCCCCGGCGCCCCCGGCAGGGCCGGCACGCCCCAGTAGGCGGCCACCTCCTGCCGGTGCCCGGCATCGCCCGCTTCCCGGTGGCCGGGCAGCAGGTTGCTCAGGCTGCCGGTTTCGCGGCCGCCCATGGCGTTGGGCTGGCCGGTGAGGGAGAAGGGCCCGGTGCCCGGCCGGCCGATCTGCCCGGTGGCCAGGTGCAGGTTGATCAGCGCGCTGTTCTTGGCGCTGCCGGCGCTGGACTGGTTGAGCCCCATGCACCACAGCGAGAGCAGGCGCGGCGTGCGTCCGATCCATTCGGCGCAGCGCTGCAGGTCGGCCGCGTCGATGCCGCAGGTCTGCGCCACCTGCGCCGGCCCGTAGTCGCGCACCAGCGCCTTGAGGGCGTCGAAGCCCTCGGTGTGCGCGGCGATGAAGCCGTGGTCCACCCAGCCTTCCCACAGCAGGAGGTGCAGCAGCCCGTGGAACAGCGCCACGTCGGTGCCGGGGAGGATCGCCAGGTGCAGGTCGGCCAGCTCGCAGGTATCGGTGCGCCGAGGGTCGATGACGATCACCTTCATCTCGGGGCGCTGCGCCTTGGCTGCCTCCAGGCGCCGGAACAGCACCGGGTGGGCGAAGGCCATGTTGCTGCCGACGATCAGCACGCAGTCGGCCTGTTCGATGTCCTCGTAGGAACAGGGCGGGGCGTCGGCGCCCAGGCTGCGCTTGTAGCCGACCACCGCCGAGGACATGCACAGCCGCGAGTTGCTGTCGATGTTGTGGGTGCCCACCAGGGCCCGGGCCAGCTTGTTGAAGGCGTAGTAGTCCTCGGTCAGCAACTGGCCGGAGACGTAGAACGCCACGCTGTCCGGCCCGTGCTCGGCGAGGGTGGTGGCGAAGCGCTCGGCGGCGTGCTCCAGGGCGGTGTCCCAGTCGGTGGCGCTGCGTGCCAGGCCCTTGGCCAGGCGCAGCTCCGGCTGCAGGGCGCGGGCCGCCGGGTCGCCGCTGAGGTGCAGGCTGGAGCCTTTGCTGCACAGGCGACCGAAATTGGCCGGGTGGGCCGGGTCGCCGGCGACCCCGAGGATGCGCGCGCCGTCGTGTTCGATCAGCACCCCGCAGCCGACGCCGCAGTAACAGCAGGTGGTGGCGGTGGTCCGGGTCATGGGCGGTCCTCGTCGGGTCAGGCGCAGGCCGTGCTGCGCAGGGCCAGCAGCACGCGGCCGCCTTCCACCCGCACCGGGTGCCGGTGGGCGCAGCCCTGGTCCGGTGCCACCGCCTCGCCGGAGGCGAGTTCGATGTGCCAGGCGTGCAGCGGGCAGGCCACGCGCTTGCCGTAGACCAGCCCCTGGGACAGCGGGCCGCCCTTGTGCGGGCAGCGGTCGTCGAGGGCGAAGACTTCGTCTTCGGCGGTGCGGAACACGGCGATGTCGCCGTCGGGGCCGGCGACGATGCGCGAGCCCAGCGGGTTGATCTCGTCCAGGGCACAGATGTCGAGCCAGTTCATGGGGCGTTCTCCAGGTCGGGTCGGGTGGGCGGCACGACGCCTCAGGCGTCGGCCAGTGCCTTCACGGGGATGCGTTGGAATTCCTTCTTCAGGGCCGGTTCGGCGATGCGCGCCTGCCACGGGTCCTGTTCGAAGGACAGGGCGTATTGCAGGCGCTGGCTGAGCGCACGGCGGTTGTCGGCGTTCTCCAGCACCGCCTGGCGGATGTGCGCCATGCCCACCCGTTGCAGGTAGTGCACGGTGCGTTCGAGGTAGAAGGCTTCCTCGCGGTAGAGCTGGAGGAAGGCACCGCTGTATTCGCGCACCTCGTCGGCGGTCTTGAGCTTGACGAAGAACTCCGCCACTTCGGTGCGGATTCCACCGTTGCCGCCGATGTACAGCTCCCAGCCGGAGTCCACGCCGATAATGCCGATGTCCTTGATGCCGGCCTCGGCGCAATTGCGCGGGCAGCCGGAGACGGCCAGCTTGACCTTGTGCGGCGACCACATGTTGAACAGGTCGTGCTCCAGGTCGATGCCCAACTGGGTGGAATTCTGCGTGCCGAAGCGGCAGAACTCGCTGCCGACGCAGGTCTTCACCGTGCGGATGGACTTGCCGTAGGCGTGGCCGGAGGGCATGTCCAGGTCCTTCCAGACTCCGGGCAGGTCCTCCTTGCGGATGCCCAGCAGGTCGATGCGCTGGCCGCCGGTGACCTTGACCATGGGCACGTGGTACTTGTCCGCCACGTCGGCGATGCGGCGCAGCTCGGCGGCGCTGGTGACGCCGCCCCACATGCGCGGTACCACCGAGTAGGTGCCGTCCTTCTGGATGTTGGCGTGGGCGCGCTCGTTGATCAGGCGCGACTGCGGGTCGTCGTGGGCCTCGCCCGGCCAGGTGGAGATCAGGTAGTAGTTCAGCGCCGGGCGGCAGGTGGCGCAGCCGTCCGGGGTAGTCCAGCCCAGCGCGGCCATGGTCTGCCCGAGGTGGGTCAGGTGCTGCTCGCGGATGGCCGCGCGCACCTGCCCATGGTTCAGCTCGGTGCAGCCGCACACGGCCTTTTCGCTCTTGGGCTTCACATCCGCTGCGCCGCCGACGGTGCTGATGAGGATCTGCTCCACCAGCGGTGCGCAGGAGCCGCAGGAGCTGGCGGCCTTGGTGTGCTTCTTCACCTCGTCGACGCTGAACAGGCCGTTGGCCTGGATGGCTTTGACGATGGTGCCCTTGCACACGCCGTTGCAGCCGCACACCTCGGCGCTGTCGGGCATGCTCGCAGCGCTGCTCTGGCCCTGGTGGCCGACGTCGCCCAGGGCGCTCTCGCCGAACATCAGGTGGTCGCGGATACCGCTGATGTCGGCGCCCTCGCGCACCTGGCGGAAGTACCAGCCGCCGTCGGCGGTGTCGCCATAGAGGCAGGCGCCCACCAGCACGTCGTCCTTGATGACGAGCTTCTTGTAGACCCCGCCGATGGGGTCGGAGAGGGTGATGGTCTCGGTGCCGTCGCCACCCATGAAGTCCCCGGCGGAGAACAGGTCGATGCCGGTGACCTTGAGCTTGGTGGAGGTGACCGAGCCCTGGTAGCGGGCGAAGCCGAGCATGGCCAGGTGGTTGGCGCAGACCCGCGCCTGTTCGAACAGCGGCGCCACCAGGCCGTAGGCGATGCCCCGGTGGTTGGCGCATTCGCCGACGGCGTACACGCGCGGGTCGTAGGTCTGCAGGGTGTCGTTGACCAGGATGCCGCGGTTGCACGGCAGGCCCGCGCGCTCGGCCAGTTCGGTGTTGGGGCGGATGCCGGCGGCCATCACCACCAGGTCGGCCGGGACCACCTCGCCACCCTTGAACTGCACGGCGCAGACGCGGCCCTCGCCGTTGTCCATCAGCTCGTCGGTGACGGTGTTGAGGCGGAAGTGGATGCCTCGCGCCTCCAGCGCGCTCTGCAGCAGCTTGCCGGCGGTGCGGTCGAGCTGGCGCTCCAGCAGCCAATCGGCCAGGTGCACCACGGTGACGTCCATGCCGCGCTGCTTGAGGCCGTTGGCCGCCTCCAGGCCGAGCAGGCCGCCGCCGATCACCACGGCGTGGCTGTGACGCTGGGCGGCGTCGATCATGGCCTGGGTGTCGGCGATGTCGCGGTAGCCGATCACACCCGCCAGACGGTTGCCCGGCACCGGCAGGATGAAGGGGTTGGAGCCGGTGGCGATCACCAGGCGGTCGTATTCGGCCTGGGTGCCGTCGTCGGCGGTGACCACCCGGCGGCGCCGGTCGATGGCCACCACCTTGCGGTTGAGCAGCAGCTGGATGCGCTGCTCGGCGTACCAGTTGAGGTCGTTGAGGACGATGTCCTCGAAGGCCTGTTCGCCCGCCAGCACCGGCGACAGCAGGATGCGGTTGTAGTTGGGGTGCGGTTCGGCGCCGAACAGGGTGATGTCGTAGAGGTCGGGGGCGAGCTTGAGCAGCTCTTCGAGGGTGCGTACTCCGGCCATGCCGTTGCCGATCATCACCAGCTTGAGTTTCTTCATGCGGAAGGCTCCTGCATAAAAATCCGGGCAAACAAAAAAGGCGTCCCGCTGTTGCCAGCAGGACGCCTTTGTCCAGGTCCCGTTCGATCGGGAAGGGCACCCGCTCGCCGTTGAGCAGGGGCCTGTGAATGTGTCGAAACCTCTCTAGCAGGCAGCGTGCCAACCCGTCGGAGCCCGCCCGGCGCGGCGTTGCGGCACCCGGCACGGTAAAAGCGGGGTGGCGCGTGCGCCGTCCGGGGGCGTCATGCGCCGCCGTGGTGCGCCAGCAGGGCCAGCCCCAGCAGCAGGTTGCCGGCCAGGGCCAGCAGGGCGATGGCGCGCCAGGTGGCGGCCGGCGCCCGTTGCAGCAGGGGGCGCGGGCGGCTGTCGTCGCGGCGCTCGCCGCGCTCCAGTTCCAGCAACCAGTGCTCGGCGGTTTCGTGGCGCTGGGTCGGGTCCAGGGCCAGGGCCTTGTCCAGCAGGGCATCGATCCACGGCGGGACGTCCGGCCGGTAGCGGCTGGCCGGCGTCGGCGGCCCCAGGCGCGGACGCTGGAAGGCCTCCACCTCGCCCTGGGGGAAGTGCTGGGTGAGCAGCCGGTACAGGGTGACGGCGGCGGCGTAGAGGTCCAGCCCCGGTGCCGGCGCTGCACCGGCGTAGGCTTCCGGCGGCAGGTAGCCGGGGGTGCCGGGCAGGCCCGCGTCCGGCTCGGCGGACAGCCCCGGGCAGTAGGCGAGGCCGAAGTCCAGCAGGCGCAGCTGGCCGTCCTCGCCTTGCAGCAGGTTCTCCGGCTTCACGTCGCGGTGCAGCACGTTGCGCCGGTGCAGGGTGCCCAGGGCCTGCAGCAGCTGGCTGGCCACCTGCAGCCAGGCGTCCAGGGGCAGCGGGCCGTCCTCGGCCAGGCGCCGGCCGAGGTCGCGCCCGGGGTATTCGCGCTGCACGTAATAGAGATGCTGGCGCTGGGGCAGGGGGTGCACCTCGGCGAAATGGCGGCCGGCCACCCGGCGCAGGAACCATTCCTCCTGCAGCAGGGCGATGGCCGCCTCCGGTTCGTCGTGGCGCTCGTGGGGCAGGGTCTTCAGCAGCCAGTCCTGGCCAGCGGCATCGCGCACGCGGTACAGCAACGACTGGCGCGAGGCGGCCACCTGGCCCTGCACCCACCAGCCTTCGAACCGTTGGCCGGGGCGCAGCTCGGGGGGCAGGGGGCGGTCGTCCACCTCGGCCATGGCGTCGGCCAGGGCCCGTTCCGGCAGTTGCTGGACCTGTACCAGCAGGGCGCTGGCGTTGTCCTGGCTGCCGGCCAGGTGGGCGGCGCTGACCAGCGCGCGGGCGGCGGCTTCGGGGTCGGCTTCGTCCTGCAGCAGGTGGCGGATGCCGTCGTCGCCGAGGCTGGCCCAGACGCCGTCGCTGACCAGCAGGAAGGCGTCGCCCTCGTGCAGGTGGCCGTCGCGGTAGTCCACCACCAGGTGCTGATCCAGGCCAAGGGCGCGCTTGAGCACATGCTGCATGCCGGGCTGGTCCCATACGTGGTCCTCGGTGAGGCGCTGCAGGCGGCCTTCGTGCCAGCGGTAGGCGCGGCAGTCGCCGACGTGGGCGAGGGTGAAGCGGCGCCCGCGCAGCACCAGGGCGGTGAGGGTGGTGAGCAGCGGCTGGCCGCCGCCGTTGGCGCGCAGCCAGCGGTTGTGGGCCAGCAGCAGGCGGTCCAGGGCCTGGGCCACGGCCCAGGTTTCCGGCGTGGCGTAGTAGTCCAGGGCCAGCGCCTGCAGGGTGGCGCGGGCCGCCAGGCCACCGTCGGCGCACTGGCTGACGCCGTCGGCGAGGGCGAACAGGCTGCCCTTGCTGGCCGCCAGGGGCGCGGCGGGGGTGACCACCCGCAGCGCGTCCTGGTTGTCCCGCCGGGGGCCGGTGGCGCTGGCCTGGCCGACCCGCAGGCGCAGGCTCATACCCGCGCTGCGGTGAGGGCGGCGCTGCCCCAGGTGGTGCGCCAGCGCAGCTTGACGCCGTACAGCCCGACCCAGGCCAGCAGGCCGAGGCTGGCGAACAGCCACAGGCCCAGCTGGTAGTCACCGGTGTGCTGCTTGATGGCGCCGAGCCCGGCGGTGAGGCAGAAGCCGCCGATGCCGCCGGCCATGCCGATCAGCCCGGTCATGACGCCGATCTCCTTGTGGAAGCGTTGCGGCACCAACTGGAACACCGCGCCGTTGCCGGCACCGAGGCTGAGCATGGCGATGACGAACAGCGCCAGGGCGGCGAAGACGCTGCCGAGGTGGAAGCCCACGGCGGCGATGCACAGCGAGGCGAGGGTGTAGACCACCAGCAGGGTGCGGATGCCGCCGATGCGGTCGGCGAAGGCGCCGCCGATGGGGCGCATCAGGCTGCCGGCGAACACGCAGGCGGCGGTGTAGTAACCGGCAGTGACCGGCTCCAGGCCGTACTGGTCGTGAAAGTAGCCGGGCAGGGTGCTGGCCAGGCCGAGGAAGCCGCCGAAGGTGACGCTGTAGAAGAACATGAACCACCAGCTGTCACGGTCACCCAGGGCCTTGAGGTAGTCGCCGAGCGCCTTGGGTGCCGGGCGGTTGGGAGCGTTGCGCGCGGCGATGGCGAAGATCGCCAGGGTCAGCACCAGCGGCACCAG
The DNA here is from genome assembly GCF_006715895.1 of Pseudomonas sp. SLBN-26. NCBI lineage: Bacteria > Pseudomonadati > Pseudomonadota > Gammaproteobacteria > Pseudomonadales > Pseudomonadaceae > Pseudomonas > Pseudomonas sp. SLBN-26. The sequence goes on along the minus strand of NZ_VFOB01000001.1, from coordinate 1,334,453 downwards.
CGCCAGGCCGAACACGTTGTTCCAGCCGTACAGGGCGGCCAGCCCCGGGGCGAACAGCGCCGCCAGCACGGTGCCGGAGTTGCCGGCCCCGGCGATGCCAAGGGCCTTGCCCTGGTGCTGTGGCGGGTACCACTGGGAGGCCAGCGGCAAGGCAACGGCGAACGAGGCTCCGGCGAAGCCGAGGAACACCCCCAGCAGCAGCGCCTGCTCGTAGCTGTGGATGCCCAGCTGCCAGGCACCGAACAGCGCGCCGATGACGATGACCTGGCCCAGCAGGCCGGCACTGCGCGGCGAGGTGCGGTCGGCCAGCAGGCCCATCAGGAAGCGCAGCACGGCGCCGGCCAGGATCGGTGTGGCGACCATCAGGGCGCGCTGCTGGGTGGTCAGCCCCAGGTCGGTGGCGATCTGCACCCCCAGGGGGCCGAGCACGTACCAGACCATGAAACTCAGGTCGAAATAGAGAAAGGCGGCGAACAGGGTCGGGGTGTGGCCCGCTTTCCAGAAACTCGTCATCGAACGAACTCCTCATCTGCATCAGTGGGGAACCGGACGGACCACCCCCGGCAGTGCACGGCGGTTGCGTCCCTCCGGCACATGCGCGCCGGACCGGGTCGGGCGCGCCCGGCCGGTCATGGCCGGGGCTGGATCGGGTGATGTCACACGCGCGGGCGGACTGCGCCGCGCTGCCCCTGCGCCGGGGCTGGAACGCAAAAGGCGCCGCGATCCCGCAACCGGTGGGCTGGGGAAACGCGACGCCTTTGTCGTTCGGTGGGCAACCGCCGTTGGCTACCTGGGGGAGGCTCAGCAAGAGCCGGGCCAAGTGCGGGGAAGGGCTGGCAGGGCAGGCGATACGACGGTTGGCAGGCTGCCGGGGGGATTCATGCCGCTGGGACGATGCCCCGAGCAGGGGCACGCGGCCCCGGCCTGCCCGGCTTCAGTGCCCGAGCATCTCGTGCATGGCGATGATCTGCTCGGCCACCTGGATGAGCTTCTGCTGCCGGCTCATGGCCTGGCGGCGCATGAGGGTGTAGGCCTCCTCTTCGCCGCATTGCTTCATCTTCATCAGCAGGCCCTTGGCCAGCTCCACCCGCTTGCGCTCGGCCAGTTGCTGCTCACGGGCGTTGAGCTGGGCGCGCAGGGCCTGGTCGCTCTCGAAGCGGGCGATGGCGACGTCGAGGATCGGCGCCAGGCGCTGGGCCTGGATGCCCTCCACCACGTAGGCGCTGACGCCGGCCTGGATGGCCTGGCGCATGATCGCCGGGTCGTGTTCGTCGGTGAACATGACGATGGGGCGCGGGCGGTCGCGGCTGACCAGCACCACCTGCTCCATCACGTCGCGGCCGGGGGATTCGGTGTCGATCAGCACCACGTCGGGGCGCACCGCCTCGACCCGGCGCGGCAGGTCGATGTCCAGCCCGGACTCGTCCACCACCTCGAAACCGGCCTCGCTCAGGGCGGCCTTGAGGCGGCCCATCTTCTTCGGGGTGTCGTTGATCAGCAGGATGCGCAGCATGGCGGTCGTCCCTGGGTCAGAGCAGCGGGGCGGTCGCATCGGCGAGCGCGTGCACGGGGAAACGGCGGGCGTAGCCGGCCGGGTCGTCGCCGGTCCAGGCGACGCCATCCATCAGCAGCGCACTGCGCATCGGCGCCGGCACGGCGATGCCGAGGGCCTCGGCGGCGTCGCGGTACAGCGCCAGGCATTGCACCTGGCGGGCAATGGCCAGGTAGTCCGGGTCGTCCCGCAGCAGCCCCCAGCGGCGGAACTGGGTGAGGAACCACAGGCCGTCGGAGAGGTAGGGGCAGGTGGCGCGGCCCTCGTCGAAGAAACGCAGGGGATGGGCGTCTTCCCAGTGGTGGCCGAGGCCGTCGTGGTAGTGGCCGAGAAAGCGCGGCTCGATCACCTCCAGCGGCGCGCCGACGTAAGCCTCGGCGCTGATCAACTGGGCGGTGCTGCGGCGGTTCTCGGGGTTCTGCTCGATGAAGCGGCTGGCGTCCAGCACCGCCATCACCAGGGCGCGGGCGCAGTTGGGGTACTGCTCGACGAAGGCCCGGGTGGCGCCCAGCACCTTCTCGGGGTGGTCCGGCCAGATGGACTGGCTGGTGGCCAGGGTGAAGCCCTGGCCACGCTCCACCGCCAGCGCGCCCCAGGGCCCGCCGGCGCAGAAGCCGTCGATGCGCCCGGCCTGCAAGTGCGCAACCATCTGCGACGGCGGCACCACCTGGGTGTCGACATCGCGCAGCGGGTGGATGCCATGAGCCGCGAGCCAGTAGGCCAGCCACATGGCGTGGGTGCCGGTGGGGAAGGTGTGGGCGAAGGTGAGCCGTGCGCCGTGCTGGTGCACATGGCGCACCAGTGCCTCGGCGTGGGTCACGCCCGCCTGGCGCAACGGCTCGGACAGGTTGATGCCCTGGCCGTTCTGGCTCAGGGCCATGAGCACCGCCATGGGCGTGGCCGGGCTGCCGATGCCCAGGTGGCTGCCGTAGACCTGCCCGTAGAGCGCCTGGGCGGCATCCAGCCGGCCGCTGGTGAGCCCATCGCGCAGCCCCGCCCAGGATGCCTGCCGATGCAGGTTGAGGGTGAGGCCGTAGGGCTGGGCGAAGCCCTGGGTGGCCGCGACGATCAGCGAGGCCGAATCGGTGAGCGGCATGAAGCCGATGTCGAGCGCGCTCTTCTCGGGCGCGTCACTGCCGGCGATCCAGGCCAGGGCATCGCGGCGGGTGGTCGGGCGGGCGTGATCCATGGTGTCCCTGTCCTCGAAATGAAAAGGCGCCGCCCCGACCCTTCGCACAGTGCGATGGCCGTTGGCGGCGCCGTTGCCGTCGGGCCCCGACGGTGGGGCCTGGAGGGGGGATAGCAAGGGGTGTGCCAGGGGCGTTGGGGGTTGAAGCCGAACAGCGCCCGATCCCGACGCCACGGAGCGCCCGTTGTCCCTCGGCTCGCCCTAGTGCCGCTGTGCTAGTTGACGCTCACTCGCACCCGTCGCTAGATTCCGGCCCTTCTTCGCCGCAGGGCCCCTCGCCCCGCAGCCCTCACCGTGGCAAGGAACGGCCCGTCATGCACAAGATCACACCCTTACTGCTCACCAGCGCCCTGGCATTCATCTGCCTGCCCAGCCACGCCGAGTACATCGAGCCCTTCAGCTGCAGGAACGGCTACTTCCCCTCCGAGGGCAAGTTCACCAAGCTCTACACCGTCGTGGGCAAGCACCAGACGCACTTCTTCAAGGACACCGAGGGCTGCCCCGAATCGGAGGGGTGCATGCAGAAGGCCTACGTCATCGAGGGCGATGAGGTGCTGGTCAACAAGATCGAAGGCGACTGGGCCTGTGCTTGGTACCAGGGCAAGAAGCGCGAAACCGTGGGCTGGATCGTGCTGGAGAACCTCGCACCGGCAGCCGACCCCGTGCCCCAGCCCACCGACTGGCTGGGCACCTGGAAGACCCCGGCAAGCTCCATCACCATCGAGCAGCAAGAGCAGGGCAATGGCCTGCACGTGACCGGCGATGCCACCTGGGGCACCGGCGCCAGCACCCACATCGGACAGATCGACGGCACCCTCAAGCCAGAAGGCCGCTACGCGATGACCAAGGAAGGCGACGGCAAGTACGACTGCGCTGTGGAGTTCAGCCGGGTCGGCCGCTTCCTGATCGTGGATGACAACAACAATTGCGGCGGCATGAATGTGAGTTTTGATGGGGTTTACGTCAGGGAGTAGTGGGGCGAGGTGAGTGCACCGATTCAGCGGGGGCAGGAGCCGTGTGACGTTCTGCCCGCGCGCTCTGATTGGCCGCTCGCACCTTGCGAAAGCACCACGATCGAATCGGAACGACTCCATAGCCCGAACGCTGGAGGGGCGTACGGGGCGTAGGGGCGACTTCAGTCGCCAAGGGATGCGCAGCATCCCCCGGTGGCGCCGAATAGCAGGCCTGCAGCCTGCTTGGTGACTAAAGTCGCCCCTACGGAGCGCGCTCTAAGTATTTAGCCCGGTCCAGGTTGCGGCTTTCGCGCTAACACTCCATTTGGTGCTGTGCGCATAGAGGCATCTCTTTGTCGTACGTATGAGTGTTGAGCAGTGAAGAAACCCAAGGTGGAAGTCAGTGGCGACCCGCCACGATCTTCAAGGCATAGGTAGGTGTCGAGAGGTAGAGCAATCTTGGGATCAAGGTCTAGCTGGATGAATGCTCAGTTCAACACCGAACATCGCTGTGCCATTATTTCGACATTAGCCAGAGAGGGAACTCTAGATGTTTGAGTTGAAGAGAGCTGTAATCCATAGCTTCAAGAAAGCTGCGCATACCGATGTGGTTACTGAAGTAGTCAAGAAGAATGTTGTTTTAAAAAACGACAACCCAGCACTCATTGATTTGGCTGAAGGCATCAACGGCCTAATTGGCAAAACAGGTAATAGTGTGGTTTATGGCCAGTTTTCTAATGATGGCCGTCAAGGCCCATTTCCTGAACGCTTCAGCGCTTATACCGAAGAACTGGGAAATGAAGAGAGCTTCTTGGCTCTAACTCATTTGGTTATGGATCAGTTGGTAGAACAGGCTGCAAGGCAGACCTTGTCTACAGGTGGAAAAATTATTTGTGCCCTTTATGAAACACAGGGAGGACGATTTTTCTTAGTGGCCAGCATGAAGGAGCGGGGTGGAATTCAGTTAGACCATGATTATGTCCCAACGCCTGTTCAAGAGATTGATTTGAGTAAGGTTCAACAGGCGGCTCGTGTAAATGTTAATCACTATTTGTATGTGACGCAGCAACTGCCTAGAGAGATTGCCGAGCTAGAAGACGAAGATCAAAAGAGAGAGGCGCTTGAGGAGAAGCGAGATACAACCTATCTATGTTTCATTAGTCGGGGGCGTGATAGTAAAGCCTCCGACTATTTTATCTTTGCTCTGGGTTGCGCTAAGGGCGTTGCGTCAGGTCGTGCTACGAAGAATGCTATAGATTCGATTGTAAAATTTTTCCAAACTAAGCCTGAGCTTAAAGGATATGGGTATAAAGCCAAGGAATCGGTAATAAAATATCTTGAGCAGCAGTTGGCTAATAAAAAGCCAGCAAATCTTGATTCGATATGTCATGCCGCCAAGCAGAATGTGCCGGCGGTACTTGCCGAGTATTTGGTAGATCTTAAAGAGTTTCTCAATGATGAGAATAATCGGGTTCCTGATGAGTTTTCTGTGCATGCCAAGGGGTTGAAAGAGAAAACTCGAATTAGATCTGACTCTTCTAGTTGGTCGATCCAGTTTGATCGCAGCGCGTTGGGTGTGAGGGAAGTTGCTGATGTTTATTATGATAAGGATGCTAAGAAATTGGTGTTGACCAATTTGCCTGATGGATTGATTGATGTTATTGAGGAGGAGTTGGAAAGTAGGGAGATATAAATGTTTTCAAGAGTGGTTAATTTATTTAGATTGGCAGGTCGGCCAAAGATATCTGACGGCACTTTTTCTTATGAAGGCCTATGCAGTCCTGAGTTGGCAGATTCCATCGTTGAATGCCGCGCTCTGGCTCACTTTTACGGTGGGCTTATAGAGGATTATTTAGAAGGAGATCACTGCTCATTTACATTCAAGCTTCCATCCAATGAGCATGGCAAGTTCTATGAAAATATATCATCCTTTCTAAATGCTGGTTCCTCAGTTAATAAGGGTGAATTCCCTTCGAATTTTTATATAGTGGATATTGATTGGGTTGATTCAGATAATGAGGAGCCCGTAGTTATAACCAATCTTCGGAGTGTGTGCAGGCTTGTGCATTTGCTCACATTTCTGGCTGTTGGAGTAGATCGAGAGACAAATCGCAGTTTTTTTAATTTGTTTTTTGCGTTGCCTCAGGATGGTATTAAACCCCCTCGGTCGTTCTTGGTTGCAACTAAAGTAAGTGCTGAGATGCTTGAGTATAAACTCCGGCATTTAGAGTTACTGGCGCAGATACTTGATCCAAAGAATGCAGGTAAGCCAAATCAGGCTGAGCGGTTAATGATGTTTAGTTTGTCAGTGGCTGATGTTCTGGATTCACATGAAGGGGGTGCGGATTCGCTATTGGTTATTGTAAGGGAGTGGGATGCGATCCTTTCGCAGTATCGGATTAATCTTCAGTCATATGTTTATGGTTTTTCTTTTGAGAAGGTCAGGCAAGAGGTTGCGCGCGCAGAGTTGGAGTATGCGAAAAGCCTAAGTTCTATACTGGGCGATATTGCTGGTAAGCTTCTTGCTCTTCCGGTTTCGTTCGCTGGCTTAGTCATTTTGAATAATAGTAGTAATCTGCTTGAGGTTTGGGTTGTCTCGCTTGGGCTCCTTGTCGCTTCCTGTGTTTTGTTGTCGATAATTAAAAATCAGGAGATTCAAGTTGAACGGTTGAAGCATAGTTTTGATATGGTTTTTGAAGGGTTTGAAAGCCGTAAAGATACATATCCTAAGAAAATACAGTCGCTATTGGCACAGACTGTTGAACAGCTTAATAGGCAAGTCAATAAACTTGAGAGAACTTTTTCTCTGTTGGTAAAATTGTCTTGGGTTCCTGTGTGGGGGGTTGTTATTATCTGTATTTTTAAGCTTTTTATGTATTTTCTTGGATTATAAGAAGTTGTGTGAAGTGTATTTTTGATGGTGTTTTTAGATTGATTTGTTAATTGGTTTTTAATGCATTCTTGCTGCGTTTTATTTTTTATATGGCTTTAGGCTTCTGATCGGGTGGCAGGGATTTTGGTGAATTTTTGAATATGGCGCGCAACGCGCTAGCACTATTGCACAAAGAAAACGCCGCACTCCCATGCGGCGTTTTTTCATTTCTGCACTTTAGAAAAACCGCTTCCAACTCGGCCCATCCCCCAGCCGCGGGTCGTCATGCACCGCCATGAAACGCGGCAGGTCCTGCCGGGCGATCCAGGTTTCGCTTTGCCAATGCAGGGCGGCGATGCGCTGGTTGGCCCAGGTCATGAGGATGCGCCTCGGGCTGGCCTGCGGGTCGCGGTGGTAGTCGTGGAGGGTGGGGATCACTTCGTCGCTGAGCCACTGGCTGAGGGCGCAGTGCTCGGGGTGGCCGAAGCGGTAGAGGGCGCGGTAGAGGCCGGCTTCGCTGACCAGTTCCACCTCTTCGCAGCGCCCTGTGCTGTAGCGGAGAAAGGCGAAGCGGAATTGGTGGGGATAGAGGCGTTTGGTCAGGCGGTAGGGCCGGGTGGCGGCGATCATCAGGGCGAAGTCGAGGGCGACGAACCAGGGGCGGTTGTCGATCATGACGGCGCGCAGTTGGTGGCAGTGGCGTTGGAAGGTGATGGGGGTATATGCGTCATGCATGGCGAAGTTCCAATTAAGGTCCATTTGCTTACCGTCAGTTAGGCCAGCCGAGCCGTTTACGGCTTTGCGGGTTTGGCTGAAGGCAACTCGCCTACTAATTCGGGCTGTCAACCCCGGCCACGGGATTGACCGTGACCGGCGCAGGATAGGGAGGGGCAGGTGCGAGGGCAAGAGGTTCGGGCGATGGCGTTCGCGGCGTAGCCCGGACTTCAGTCCGGGAGCGGGTTTTCCTGGGCTGAAGCCCAGGCTACGGGGCCGGGGGGCTTGGGTGCTGTGGGGCGGGGTGGTGGTGGTGTGGCCCGGACTTCAGTCTGGGAATGGGTATTCCTGGGCTGAAGCACAGGCTACGGGGTCCGGGGGCTTGGGTGTTGTGGGGGCGGGGTGGTGGTGGTGTAGCCCGGGCTTCAGTCCGGGAGCGGGTTGTCCTGGGCTGAAGCCCAGGCTACGGGGGCCTGGGCGTTTGGAGGGGCGGTCAGTGCGGGGCGCGGCGGATGGTCTTGAGCAGGTCATCGGGGCTGATCTGGCCGACCACCTGGGACGCGGCGCTGCCGGGTTGGGGCAGGTCGAGGATGTGGCCCTTCATCTTGCCGATGACGTGCATTTCGCAGGGCTTGCAGTCGAACTTCAGGGTCAGCACTTCATCGCCGTGTACCAGCTGCATCGGGGCGACCTTGGTGCGCACGCCGGTGACGCCCTTGGCCTGCTTGGGGCAGAGGTTGAAGGAGAAGCGCAGGCAGTGCTTGGTGATCATCACCGGTACTTCGCCCGCTTCCTCGTGGGCCTCGTAGGCGGCGTCGATCAGCTGCACGCCGTGGCGGTGGTAGAAGTCCCGCGCCTTCTGGTTGTAGACGTTGTAGAGGAACGACAGGTGCGCCTCGGGGTACACCGGCGGCGGGTTGGTTTCGGCCTTGCGGCCGCCACGGGGATGGGCGGCGACGCGGGCTTCGGTGAGCTTCTCGATGGCTTCGCGGCGCAGGGCCTTGAGCTGGGAGTTGGGGATGAAGAAGGCCTGGGGCGCGTCCAGCTCCACGGCGTCGGCGTGGTACATCGTGGTGCCCAGCTGGCCGAGCAGGTCGTGCAGTTGCTCCAGGGCCTGCTCGGGCTTGTTGGCGGCGCCGAAGGGGCCGTCGAGGGCGACGCTGGCGCTGACGCCTTCCTCGCTGGTGGCGGTCAGTTCCAGGCGTTCTTCACGCAGCTTGGCGACCCAGGAGAGGCCGACGCGGCGCTCGGAGGAGGTCTTCTGCAGGGCCTGTTGCCAGTTGTGGTCGAGGTTGCGCGAGAGCGGGTGGTTGGGGCGCAGGCGGAACAGGCCCTCGGGCATCTCGTTGGGCTCGACGCGGTAGCGGTAGCGCTTCTCGCCGTCCTCCTCGAACTCGCCCTTGGGCTCGGCGATGTTGGCGCGGAAGCCCACCACCTCGCGCTTGACCAGCACGTTGAGGCCGTCGCCGTTGGACAGCGGCTCCTGTGTCACCACCAGCAGGTCGCGCTTGTTGACCTTCTCCACATGGCCCACCAGCAGGCCGGTGAAGGTGGGGGAGTCGAAGGCGCCGATGTCGATCTTGCGGTCGGTGACGAAGTAGTCGGTGCTGCCACGGTGGAAGGTCTTGTCCGGGTCGGGCACGAAGAAGTGATCGGTGCGGCCGCTGGAGGCGCGGGCCAGGTCCGGGCGGTTTTCCAGGATGCCGTCCAGGCGCTGGCGGTAGTAGGCGGTGATGTTCTTCACGTAGCCCATGTCCTTGTAGCGCCCTTCGATCTTGAAGGAGCGCACGCCGGCATCCACCAGGGCGCTGAGGTTGGCGCTCTGGTTGTTGTCCTTCATGGACAGCAGGTGCTTCTCGAAGGCGACGACGCGGCCCTGGTCATCCTTCAGGGTGTAGGGCAGGCGGCAGGCCTGGGAGCAGTCGCCCCGGTTGGCGCTGCGGCCGGTCTGGGCGTGGGAGATGTTGCACTGGCCGGAGAAGGCCACACACAGCGCGCCATGGATGAAGAACTCGATGGCGGCGTCGGTCTCGTCGGCGATGGCGCGGATCTGCTGCAGGTTCAGCTCACGGGCCAGCACCAGCTGCGAGAAGCCGGCCTGGTCGAGGAACTTGGCCCGCTCCAGGGTGCGGATGTCGGTCTGGGTGCTGGCGTGCAGCTCGATCGGCGGGATGTCCAGGTCCATCACGCCCATGTCCTGGACGATCAGCGCGTCGACGCCGGCGTCGTACAGCTGGTGGATCAGCGCGCGCGCCGGCTCCAGTTCGTCGTCGTGGAGGATGGTGTTGATGGTGACGAACACGCGGGCGTGGAAGCGGTGGGCGAACTCCACCAGCTGAGCGATATCGGCCACCTCGTTGCAGGCGTTGTGCCGCGCGCCGAAGCTCGGCCCGCCGATGTAGACGGCGTCGGCGCCATGCAGGATGGCCTCGCGGGCGATGTGCACGTCACGGGCGGGGCTGAGCAGTTCGAGGTGGTGCTTGGGCAAGGACATGGTGTTTTTTCTTTATCAGGCGACACGGGCAAGGCGCGCATTGTAGCGGCAGCCCGTGGCGCCGGCACCCGTCCCGACGAGCGCGCCTGCCGCTGCCCGCCTCAGAAGCCCTGGAAGCGGGCGAAGGCCTCCACCGGGACGCGCTCGGAGCGCAGCTGGTTGACCGGCGCCTGCGGGTCGGCGTGGCCCAGGGCCAAGCCGCAGTAGAGCACCTGGTCTTCGGCCAGGGCGAAGTGCCGGTGCAGGCTCTGGCGCACCATGCCCCAGGCCTCCTGCATGCAGGTGGAGAGGCCGCGCTCCTGGGCCACCAGGGCGAGGGACTGCATGAACATGCCCAGGTGCGCCCACTGGCCGTGGCCCATGCTGCGGTCGATGACGAAGAACAGCCCCACCGGCGCGCCGAAGAACTGGAAGTTGCGCGCCAGGGCCCGCAACCGGCCGGCCTTGTCCTCGCGGGGGACGCCCAGCAGGGCGTAGAGCGCTTCGCCCACCTGGTAGCGACGGGTGCGGTAGGGCTCGCTGAGGGCGGCCGGGTAGATGGGGAATTCGTCGGCTTCGCCGGCCGGGTTGCGCAGCAGGGTCTCGGTGGCCAGGCGCTCGACGGCGGCCTTCTCGGCCCCGGCCACGGCGATCACCTGCCAGGGCTGGAGGTTGCCGCCGGAGGGCGACCAGCGCGCGGCATCGAGCAGGGCGTGGACGGTGGCGGCGTCCACCGGCTGGTCAGTGAAGGCGCGAATGGAGGTGCGTTGCTGGAGCAGTTCGACGACGGACATGGAAACCTCGGCAGCAGGGCGGACCGCGCCAGTGAAGCCGCCCCGGGCGTTCGCCGCAAGCAGCAGAACCGCCAGGGACGAGGGCGCGGCTGCCGGGGCTCAGTCCCTGTTCAGGGCGTCGATTCCGGCCTGGGCCACCTGGGTGTCCTGGGCGGAGGTGACGCCCGAGACGGCGATGGCGCCGACCACGGTGTCGCCGATGCGGATCGGCAGGCCGCCTTCCAGCAGGCCGGTCATCGGGGTGGCGAGGAAGGACAGCCGGCCCTGGCCGAGGATCAGTTCCTCGTAGAACTGCGTCGGCCGCCGTGTCAGCGCGGCGGTGCGGGCCTTGGCGGTGGCCATCTCCACGCTCATGGGGCTGGCGTCCTCCAGGCGTTGCAGGTGCAGTAGATGGCCGCCGTCGTCGACGATGGCCACGGTCACCGCCCATTGTTGCTGGCGGGCGAAGGCGCGGGTGGCCTGGGCCATGGCCTGGACGTCCGGGTCGCTGAGGCAGGGGCGCTGGTTCATCGCATGGGCTCCGGAGTGAGGCTGGCGAGGCAGCGGCCGAGGGGGCTGGCCGGCTCGGTGAGGTCGAAGAGGATGTCGAAGTGGTCGCGCCCCGCGCAGGGCTGCACTGCGGTGACCGGCAGGTAGCGGGCCAGGTGGCGGGCCATGGCGTGGCTCTGCTGCTGGAAGGCGTCGGTTTCCCGCTCGCCCCAGGCCAGGGCCACTGGGACTTCGCAGCTGGGCACCCGGCGCAGGGGGCTGAGGGCGGCGGCACGCGCCACTGTGAGCTGCAGCGGCTGGTCGATGTAGGTGCCGATCAGCGGCGCCAGTTCATAGATGCCGCTGACCAGCAGGGCCGCCTGGAACGGCGGCGGCCCCTCCCAGGGGTGGCTGAGCATCATCGCCACCAGGTGCGCCCCGGCGGAACTGCCGGCAAGGACCAGATGCGGTACGCGCCCCCTTGCCAGCAGGGCCGTCCGCAGTTGGAGCAGGGCGCTGGCGACCTGCTCGACGATCTGTTCCAGGCGCGCCTCGGGGGCCAGGCGATAGCCGACCGCCGCCAGGTCGTAGCCCTGGGCGTGCAGCCCGGGTGCGGGGAACAGCGAGTCCTCGGCGCTCAGCTCCTGCCAGTAGCCGCCATGCACGTACACCAGGGTGGCCCTGGACGGTTGGGGCGCGGGCAGCAGCAGGACCTTCTCCCGGGGCGAGGGGCCGTAGGGCAGCACCTCGGCCGGGCCGCAGAGGGCCTCGGCGGCGCGGCTGTCACGGTGGTAGCGCTGCAGCGTCTCGGCGAAGCCGGGCGCCAGGCTGCTCGGCGAGTAGGCCCGCTCGCGCTGCTCAAGGGGCAGGTGCAGGCCGAAGGGGTCGTCGTGCAGGGCCGTCATGCCGCGCCCTCCAGGGGGTGCAGCGGGTCGAGGCGGTCGAGCAACTGGCGCTCGGCCTTGGCCAGGTCGATCTGCTCGAAGCGCTCGCAACCCTGCACGGCCTCCCGCAGCAGGCGGGCCTGCACCTCGCCCCGGGCAAAGGCCGTGGCGTAGGGCAGGCAGCTGAACGTGACCATGCTGTAGCGCGGCACGAAGCGCCCCGGGTGGCGGGCCTCCAGCCACGCGGCCAGTTGGCGCTCCAGCTGGTAGTCCGCTGCACGCACCCGTTCGCGCATTTCCACGTAGTTCTCCAGGGCCATGGCCTGGATTGCGCCGGCATTGGGCCGGCGCTCCTCGGCGTAGGCCTGCAGGGCCGCCTCCAGGGGGTGCGGCCGGGCCAGGTGGCGGGCCAGGGCCAGCACGTCCTCCAGCCCGCAGTTCATGCCCTGGCCGTGGAACGGCACCATCGGGTGAGCCGCATCGCCCACCAGCACGGCGCAGCCCTGGGCGTGCCAGCGCTCCAGCCAGAGGGTGCCGAGCTGGCCGATGGGGTTGTGCTCGAAGTCCGCCTCCAGGTCCGGCAGTTCGGCGGAGAGGTCGCTGTAGTGGGTGTCGAACCAGCGTCGCGCGGTGGGGCCGTCCGGCAGTTGGGCGAAGCAGTCGGCGCTGCCGTCGTCGTGGGGCAGGAACAGCGTGGTGGTGAAGCTGCCGTCGATGTTCGGCAGGGCGATGCTCATGTGCCCGCCTCGGGGCCAGATATGCAGGGCATCGGCCAGCAGGCGCCCGGAGGCGGGGATGTTCAGCTCCTTGTAGCCGTGGGGCTGGCGCTCGCGGCGTTCGCCCAGGGGGCCGCCTTCGGCCATGGCCCGGCGTACGCCGGAGTCGGCACCGTCGGCGCCCACCAGCAGGTCGAAGGGCCAGCGCTGGCCACCGGCGATGACCTCGCGGCGCGCCCAGTCGATACCCGCCAGCGGGGTGTCGAAGTGCAGCTGGGCGCCGGCTGCCTGTGCCGCGTCCAGCAGCAGCCGGTTGAAGCGGCCGCGCTGGATCGACCAGATGGCATCCCCGGCTCGGCTGCTGTAGGCGTGGAATTGCTCCGGCACGCCCGGCACATGGACCCGTCGGCCGTGCATGGCCACGGCGCCGGCCAGCACGGCAGCGTCCAGGCCGGCCTGGCGCAGGGCCTGCAGGCCGCGCTCGGCCAGGGCGAGGTTGATCGACTTGCCGGCCTGGGCGGTGTGCAGGCGCGGATCGGGGCGTTGTTCGAGCACGGTGACCTGCCAGCCCTGGCGCTGCAGCAGGCACGCCAGCAGCGGGCCGGTGAGCCCACCGCCGACGATCAGGGCGGTGCGATGTTCTGCCATCGGGAAATCTCCTGGGTTCAGAGGACGGTGCGCAGGTTCCACAGTTCGGGGAACAGCAGCGTGTCGAGGGTCTTGCGCAGGTAGTCGGCGCCGCTGCTGCCGCCGGTGCCCTGGCGACGGCCGATGACCCGCTCGACCATGCCGATGTGGCGGAAGCGCCAGTGCCTGACGTTGTCCTCCAGCGCCACCAGTTGCTCGGCCAGCTCGTAGAGGTCGCGGTGGGCTTCGGGAGCGCGGTAGACGGTGAGCCAGGCGGCCTCCACCGAGGCGTCGTAGCCGGTGGGCTCGTCGACGGCGGCCTGCAGGCGCGCGGGGTCGATGGCCAGGCCGCGCGCGGCCAGCAGGCGCACCACCTCGTCGTAGAGCGAGGGCGCCAGCAGCCGGGCCTGCAGGGCGCGCAGCGCTGCCGGGTCTTCGGCGTGGTCTTCCAGGTGGCGGGCGCACTTGTTGCCGAGGAGGAATTCGATCTCGCGGAACTGCACCGACTGGTGGCCGGAGGCGCTGCCCAGGGCCGGGCGCATGGCCAGGAAGTCATTGGGGGTGAGGGTGGCGAGCACGCTCCAGGCGTGGATCAGGTGCTCCATGATCCGCTGCACGCGGGTCAGCGCCTTGAAGGTGCGGGGCAGGTCCTGGCAGCCGACGTGGTGGGTGGCGAGGGTCAGCTCGTGGAGCATCAGCTTCATCCACAGTTCGGCGGTCTGGTGCTGGATGATGAACAGCAGTTCGTCCGGCACCTCCGAGCGTGGCACCTGGCTGTGCAGGATGTGCTGCAGGCTCAGGTAGTCGCCGTAGCGGCCGTCGCCGGTACGGGTCGCCAGGGCGTTCCTGGCGCCGGAAAAGGGGCATCCCATGGTCGCCGCTCCTATGCCGGGTTCCGGCAGTCCTGGCCACCGGCGACGGCGGGCAGGATGGTGATCTCGTCGCCGGGGGCGACACGGGCCTCCAGGCCGCCGTGGAAGCGCACGTCCTGGTCGTTGACGTACAGGTTCATGAAACGCACCAGGGTGCGGCCCTTCAGCAGGCGCTGCTCCAGGCCCGGCCAGCGGCGCTCCAGGTCGTCGATGACTTCACCCAGGCTGTCGCCCTGGGCGCGGACCTGGGCTGCGCCGGCCGTCAGGTCGCGCAAGGTGGTGGGGATGTGGATGGTGATGGACATGGCGGTTCCTCGTGGTCGGGGGCATGGGGTTCAGTCGAAGGCCAGCGGCTGCTCCAGGATTCGGCCGTCCTCGATGCGGAAGCAGCGCATCGACAGGTCGAAGCGGGGATCGGTGCTGACGATGAGGTGGAACACCTCGGGAAAGGCGGCGGCGTACTCCACGTCGGTGTCGCTGGGGTAGGGCCGGGATGCGGTGTGGGAGTGGTAGAGCACCAGGGGCACTTCGCCCCGGCCGTTCATCTCGCGCCACACGCGCAGTTGCTGCAGGGGCTCGAAGCTGAAGAAGTCCTCGGCCTGGGCAGCGTTGTGCATCGGCACCAGGCGCAGGCTGCCGGGCTCGCTGGGCACGGCGGCGATCAGCCCGCAGCATTCCAGCGGGTGCTCGGTGCGGGCCTGGTGGGCGATGGCATCGCGCAGGGCGGCGGGCAGGGTGAGCATCGGGCCGTCCTCAGTAGCGGGGCTGGTCGGGAGCCACGTCGCGCACCCAGGCGAGCACGCCGCCCTGCAGGTTGCGCACGTTGTGGTAGCCGGCGGTGAGCATGGCCTCGACCACCTCGCGGGAGCGGCTGCCGCCCTTGCAGCAGATCACGTAGGGCTGCTCGCGGTCGGCCAGCGGCCCCTGGCCGAGGCTGGCCAGGGCGCGGGCCTTGGGCAGCAGGTCGGCGCCTTCGATACGGACGATGTCCCACTCGTTGGGCTCGCGCACGTCGATCAGCCGGGGCGGCTGCCCGCTGCCGAGCAGGGCCTGCAGCTCCTGCGGGCTGATCACCGGCACGGGGGTGGCCGGCGCCGAGGGCTGGCCCAGGCCGCACAGCTGCGGGTAGTCCTGCAACGCGGTGATGGGCTGGCGCTGCGGATCGCGCTGCAGGGGCAGGTAGCGGTAACGCATGCGCAGGGCGTCGTAGACCATCAGCGTGCCCAGCAGGGATTCGCCGATCCCGGTCAGCAGCTTGATCGCCTCGGTGCCCATCACCGAGGCCACGGCGGCGCAGAGCACGCCAAGCACGCCGCCCTCCGAGCAGGACGGCGCCAGCTCCGGCGGGGGCGGCTCGGGGTAGAGGTCGCGGTAGTTCAGGCCGCCGCCGGGGGCGTTTTCCCAGAACACGCTGGCCTGGCCTTCGAAGCGGTAGATGGAGCCCCAGACGTAGGGCTTGCCGGCCAGGACGCAGGCGTCGTTGACCAGGTAGCGGGTGGCGAAGTTGTCGGCGCCGTCGATGATTAGGTCGTAGCTCTGGAACAGCGCCACGGCGTTGTCGTTGTGCAGGCGCAGGTCGTGCAGGTTCACCTGCACGTGCGGGTTGAGCGCGGCGATGGTGCGCTTGGCGCTCTCGGTCTTCAGCTCGCCGAGGGTGTCCATGCGGTGGATCACCTGGCGCTGCAGGTTGGAGGCGTCCACCCGGTCGAAGTCGACGATGCCCAGGGTGCCGACACCGGCCGCTGCCAGGTACAGCAGGGTCGGTGAGCCCAGGCCGCCGGCACCGATCACCAGCACGCGGGCGTTCTTCAGGCGCTGCTGGCCGGCCAGGCCGAACTCCGGCAGCAGGATATGGCGGCTGTAGCGGGCGCGCTCCTCGGCGCTGAGGGTGGCCTGGTCGCTGACCAGGGGGCCGAGGGTGCGGGGCAGGGGAGTCGGGGTAAAGGCAGTCATGTTCAGCTCCGGGGCAGGTCGAGGGCCTGGCTCAGGGCGTGCCGGAGCCGGGTCATTTCATCGGGGGTGCCGAGGGTCACGCGCAGTCGCTGTTCCAGGCCGGGCCAGGGGCGGCCGACGCGGATGCCGCCGGCGGCCAGGGTGGCGATCACCTCTGCGGCCGGGCGCTGGCAGTCGATCAGCACGCAGTTGCTCCGGGACGGGCTGTAGCGCAGGCCCTGGCGGTCCAGCCAGGCGCAGAAGGCCTCGCGCTGGGCCGTGTTGGCGGCCTTGCGCCGGGCGCATTCGGCCTCGTCGTGCAGGCAGGCCAGCGCGGCGGCAACGGCCGGCACCGGCACGTCGTGGGCCGGCTGGGTGTGCATGCGGTCCAGCACGGCGGGCTGGGCGATGGCATAGCCCAGGCGCAGCCCGGCGAGGCCGTGGATCTTGGAGAAGGTGCGGGTGACCACCAGGCCGGGGCGGGCGCTGACTGCCGGGATCATCGAAGGCTCGTCGCTGAACTCCAGGTAGGCCTCGTCGATCAGCGCCACCGGCGGGTGGGGCAGGGCGCCGGCCTGTTCCACCAGAGCCAGCAGCGCTGCGTGGGGGGTGACGGTGCCGGTGGGGTTGTTGGGGTTGGCGATGTAGATCAGCCCACCCTCGCTGGCGGCGAGCATGGCCTGCACGTCGTGCCCGCCGTCCGCCAGCAGGGGCACCCGGCACACCGCCCGGCCATGCAGGCGTGCGGCCTGCTCGGGCACCGGGTAGCCCGGCGCAGCCACCACCAGCGGCGCATCGGCCCGGGTGAAGGCCAGGGTGGCGTAGTGCAGGGCGCGGTTGGAGCCGGGGTACAGCGAGACCCATTCCAGCGGCACGCCATGGCGCTGGGCAAGGGCCTGGCGCAGCGCCTCCACCCGCTCGAACTGGTAGCGCGAGGACAGGCCGATGGCTTCGCTGGCCGCCTGCCGCGCAGCCGGCGGTACGCCGTAGGGGGATTCGTTGAGGTTGAGGCAGAGGGGCGTTTGCAAGGCGCAGGCGTCCCCTTCGCCCGCCGCGTGGCGGGCGCTGGATAGGTGGTTCATGTCAGGTTCCCGGGTTGGGCGTTCGTGGATGGCTAGCGGCCGCTGCGTACCGACTTCGGGGTGTAGCCGAAGAACTTGAGGAAGGCGGCGCTGAAGTTGTTCGGGTGCTGGTAGCCCACCTGGTAGGCCGTCTCCGAGACCCGGTAGCCGGCGGCGAGCAGCTCCTGCGCGCGTTGCATGCGCATCTCCAGCAGGTGGTGGGCGGGGCTGGTGCCGTAGGCGTGGCGGAAGCATTCCTTGAGCTTGTATTCGCTGATGCCCAGCGCGGCGCAGAGGCAGGCGTTGTTCAGCGGCTGGCCGAGGTTGGCGCGCATGTAGGCCTCGATCCGCTCCATCACGTCCAGGTCACGGCCGCTGATGCGCTCGGCCTGGGGCGTGGCGGGGGCCAGCAGGTTGAGCTGCTCGGCCAGCAGGCTCAGGGCATGGATGCGCTGGCGCAGGCCGTCGTGCTCGCCGACCCGGGGGTTCTTGAAGAAGCGCAGGTGTTCGCTGCTGCAGCTGCCGTTGTAGGCGATCTGCCGGAAGCTCTCGTTGTGGCGCAGGGCCTTGCCCAGCAGGCGGCCGCAGCGCTCGGGCCCGATGTAGCGGGTCAGGGTCGACTCCGACACCACCAGGCGCAGTTGCTGGATGGGCTCGTTGGCGGCGTAGCGACGCTCGCCGGTGCCGGCCTGGAACACCGAGACCGTGGTGTGGTTCGCCGCGAAGGGCAGGGCATTGCCGACCCGGTCGAGAAACTCGGACTGGCCGGACAGTCCGAAGGTGATGACCAGGGTGCGGTCGTTGCCATCGTGCTCGCAGACCTCCCGCAGGATGCGGCCCGAGGAGACCCGCGAGCGCACCAGGGAGAACCCGGCCTCGCAGTCCAGCCGCTCGATCAGCGCCTGGCCCTGGGCCGATGCTGTCTGGTGGCGCGTCCATTCCTTGAGTTGCTGGGCGCTGGCCAGCTTGGGTTGTGCCAAACCGTTCATAGCAAATCACTCCTCATCACTCGCCCGGTGTGCCTGTGCGGGGCTCCATCCGGGCGCAGTGATCACCGTCCTTGACTGGGTTCGCCGACGCATCAGAGCACAGGCGAAGTGGGTAAAAAACCGCCTCGCCGGAACTGCATATGAAAATCGCCGGAGTGCATATGTAATGCGAATGATTAGCATTAATCAAGGAAGTATGATCCTCCCATCGACCTGCAACGGATTGCCGCAGGCCCTGGAGATAGAGGGGGTCGGCGCTCCGGGTGCAGGAAGCTCGAACAGGAACGAAGGAGTTGTTCATGTCGATACGGCCCCTGGAAGGCGTGACCCTGCGGATGGCCGAAGCCCCGACCGGGCTGCAGGCCACCCGCGATGCGCTGGCCCTGCGCATGGGCTTGCTGGGCGCGCGGGTATGCGCGGCAGCGGGTGTGCAAGGCCTGGATGGCCAACTGACGGCCTGGTTGGAGGATGCCGCCGGCGCGCGGGTCACCTTATATGTGCGTGGCTGGCCCTGCGGGGTACAGCCGGTGAGCGAGGCGCTGGCCCAGGCGGCCTGCGGGCTGGTGGGCTGGCATGGGCGCAGCGCCGGTGGGCTGTTCACCCTGGGGGTGGGCTACCTCGGGGTGCTGACGGCCTCCCTGGCGTCCACCGCTGCCGTGGCCGCCCTGCTCGGGCAGCGTCGGGGCAGCAGCAGCCATGAGGTGCACATCAGCCTGGGCGGCGCCGGCCTGCTGGCGATGGCCCAGTACCTGGCGATGGACGATGCCGGGCAGGTGCTGCCGGTGCCGGGTGGCGCCGATTGGCAGCACCCGCCCTTCACCAGTGGCGAGGGCCTGCGCTTCGAGCTGGAAGCCCTCGACCCGGAGGCCTGGCGCCGCTTCTGGGAAGGCCTGGGGGTGTCCCTGGCGGACATCGCCGCCGGCTGGCCGCCGTTCATGCAGCGCTACACCACCGCCACGGCGTGGTTGCCGCCCTCGCTGTTCCGCGCCTGTGCGCGCTATCGCCTGGCCGACCTGAACTGCCTGGCCCGGGATGCCGGGGTCAACCTCTGCACCCTGCGTCTGGCGCCCCGGGAAGACTGCGCCCAAGGCCCCTGGGCCTTTGACCCGCCCGTATCGGCCGCTGCCCTGGCGCGCGCGCCCTCCAGCGCGGCCCAGCCCCTGGCTGGCCTGGCGGGGCTGGAGGCCTGCCGGCTGATCCAGGGGCCGTTGGCGGGGCACCTGCTGCGGGAACTGGGCATGCAGGTCACGCGCATCGAGCCGCCGGGCGGTGATCCGATGCGCGGCATGGCGCCTTTGGTGGGCGGCCTGTCCGTGCACTTCCAGGCGATCAACCGGGGCAAGCCCTGGGTCGAACTGGACGTGCGCAGCGAAGCCGGGCAGGCCCGGCTGGGGCAGTTGCTGGAGGGCTGCGATGCCTTCCTGCACAACTGGGCGCCCGGACGCGCCGAGCGCCTGGGGTTGACCGCCGAGGCGCTGCGTCGCCATGCCCCGGGCCTGGTGTACGGCTCGGCCTCCGGCTGCGGGCGCCACCCTGGAGCGGACGACCCCCTGGGCACCGATTTCATGATCCAGGCCCACAGCGGCCTGGCCGCCCGCATCCAGCAGCACGACCGGCCGGCCGGCGCGCTGCTCACCCTGGTGGACGTGCTGGGCGGCGCTGCCCTGGCCGAGGGCCTGGTTGCCGCGCTCTACCAGCGCCACGTCCACGGCCTGGCCGGTGCCCTCGATTCCAGCATGAGCGGCGCCGCCGGCCTGCTGCTGGAGGCCGCCATTGCCGACGCGGGGCAGGTACTGGCCTGCACCGACGGCCACCTGATGCTCGACGGTGCCGACCCCTCCGAGGTGGCGAGCCTTGGGCACCTGGCCGGTGGCGAAGCCCTGGCCCACCTGGCGGCGCGGGGCATTCCCGCCAGCCGCATCTCCCGCTGCGCCGCCGATGTCGGCGCCCACCCCTGGTTGGGCTGTGCCCTGGGCCGTGACGAATACGGCCTGCGTACCGCCAGCCCCTGGATCATCAACGCTTGAGGTCGATACCCCATGGCAAATGAACACCTGTCCGCCGTGCAGCCCCCTGTCTCCGGTGACCGCTACACGGCGCCGGACTGCGTCCCCGCGCACCTTCGCGCGCACTGGCGGGCCGAGGGCATCTATCCCCACAAGAGCCTGTTCGAGTCCTTCCTCGACATTGCCCGCTCACGGCCCCTGGCGGTCGCTGTCACCGAAGGGGCGGCGAGCCTGAGCTTCGCCCAGCTGCGGGCGCGCAGCCTCAGCCTGGCGCAGGTGCTGCACCAGCTCGGCGTCGGGCCTGGCGTGGTGGTGGCGGTGAACCTGCCCAATGGCTGGCGCGCCTGCGCCGTGGACCTGGCCGTGGCGGCCCTGGGCGGCATCGTGCTGCCGTACCCCCTGGGGCGGCGCAAGCGCGACACCCTCGCCATGCTCGGCAAGTCCGCCGCACGGGTGCTGATCTGCAAGCGCCAGGTGGGCGAAGCCGACTACGCCGCGCTGGTGGACGGCCTGCGCCCCGCGTTGCCGGCGCTGGCCCATGTGCTGGTACACGGCGAGCGCTACCAGGACTGGCCGGATCTGGACCAGTGCTGGGAGGGGCCGGCCTGGAACACCGAAGGTCAGCGGGTGGACCCGGATGCCGGCGCCCGGCTGATCGCCTCCTCGGGCTCCGAGTCAGAGCCCAAGCTGGTGCTGTATTCCCACAACGCCCTGGTGGGCGGGCAGAGTGCCTACCTCAACGGCCTGGCGCGCCAGCCCGAGGCCATGCGGGCGCTGTTCGCCGTGCCCCTGGCGTCGCCCTTCGGCTCCCTGGGCACGCCTTGCACCCTGGCCTCCCTGGGGGGGGCGCTGATCTGCCTGGACCGCTTCGAGGCCGACGCGGTGCTGCGGCTGGTCGCCCAGCAGCGCGTTACCCACCTGTTCGCCGGGCCCAACATGGTGGACATGCTGCTGGCCAGCCCCCTGCTGCAATCGGCGGAAGGGCAGGCGCTGGATTTCAGCGCACTGGAGGCCATCGTCAGCGGCGGCTCGGCCCTCAGCGCCCAGACCCTGGCCGGCGTGCGCCGGCACTTCGGCTGTGCCCTGGTGCAGTCCTACGGCTCGGCGGACGGCGTGGCCTGCCACACCGCCCTGGACGACGCCCCCGAGGTGACCGTGCAGACGGTCGGGCGACCTGACCCGGCGGTGGTCAGCCTGAGCATCCGCGACGAGCAGGGGCACGAATGCGCGCCAGGCGAGGTGGGGGAGATCTGGGCACGGGGGCCGATGACGCCGCTGTGCTACTACCGCGCCCCTGAACTCGACCGCCAGTACCGCCACCCGGACGGCTGGGTGCGCCTGGGCGACCGTGGCCAGCTGGACGCCGATGGCCGGCTGCGCATCGTCGGGCGCCGCGCCGACACCGTGATGCGCGGCGGGCACAAGGTGAACCTGGTGGAGGTGGCGCACCTGCTGCGCGAGCACCCGGCCATCGCCCAGTGCGTAGTCCTCAATGCCCCGCTGGAGGACGGCGCCACGCGCATGCACGCTTTCGTGGTGATGAAGGCGGGGCAGCCGCCGCTGACCCTCGCCCAGGTGCGCGGCTTCCTCAATGACGAAGTGGGCGCCCAGCCCAGCCAGTTGCCCGATGCCCTGGCCTGCGTGCCGGAGCTGCCCCTGGCGCCGTCCGGCAAGGTCGACCAGGCGGCCCTGCTGCAGAGCCTGCAGGCGCCACGCCCGGCCGTCTCCGCGCAACCGGTGATCGACCTGCTGATGGGCGTCGAACGGGCCGGCGTGCTGCGGGCCGCCATCGAACTGCAGGTGTTTGACCACCTGGGCGAGGGCGCCAGCGCCCGCACCGTGGCCGAGCGCACCGGGGCCAGCGAGCGCGGCACCCGCATCCTGCTGGACGCCCTGGCCGGCCTGGGCCTGCTCCGCCAGGAGCCGGGGCAGGCCTACTACCGTCTGGGCGAGCTGGCCGAACGCTTTCTGCGGCGCAGCTCGCCGCACTACGTGGGTGGGCTGGCGCAGGTCTACACCGCCGACCTGATGTGGGATGCCTTCCGTCACTTCAAGGACGCCGTGGTGGCCGGTGGCAGCGTCCTGCCCCAGGGCCTGGAGGCCGCCAACCATCCGTACTGGGGCGAATTCTCCCAGGGCATCGCCAACACCGCGCGGGTGACCGCCCAGCGCCTGGCGCAGCAGGTGCTGCCGTGGCTGGCCCAGCGGCAGCAGCCGAGCGTGCTGGACCTGGCCTGCGGCAACGGCACCTACGGCTTCACCCTGGCGGCCGAGTGTCCGGCGGTGAGCCTCTGCGGGGTGGACTGGCCGGCCAGTGCCGAGCTGTTCTGGAGCACCGCAGAGACCTTCGGGGTGCGCGAACGCACACGCTTCATCGGTGCCGACATCTTCACCGTGGAGCCGGGTGAACCGGTGGACCTGATCATCCTCAGCCAGGTCCTGCACCATTTCGACGAGGCCGAATGCCGGCGCCTGCTGGGCCGCCTGCAGGCCTGGCTGAAACCGGGCGGGCGGCTGCTCATCGCCGGTTTCATGCGCTCGGACGCGCCGGCGGAGCAGGAGCCCATTCCGCGCCTGTTTGCCGCGCAGATGCTCAGCCTGACCGAGGCCGGCGACTGCCATGCCCTGGGCGCGGTGCAGCGCCTGCTGGAGGAGCAGGGCTGGCAGCAGATCGAGTCCGCGCCGCTGCGCGGCCTGCCCATCCAGCGCATCTGGGCGGTGCGCGGCGATGCCGGGGAGGTCGCATGAGCCGTGTGCTGTGGAACCTCTCGCGGCCGTTGCGCCCGGCCATCGCCCTGGCCGCTTGCGGCCAGCTCGCGGTCAGCGCCTGCAACGCCGGCCTGGCCCTTTGCCTGGCCTGGGCCCTGGCCGGCCTGTTCGAGGGCCAGCCGTTGGCGGCGCTGTGGACGCCCCTGGGCGCCTTCCTCGGCCTGACGCTGCTGCGCATCGCACTCAATGGCGGGGCCGAGGTGCTGGCCATGCGGGTCGCCGGGCTGACCCGGCAGCACCTGCGCCAGCGCCTGTTGCCCCAGGTGCTGCGGGTGGCCGGGCAGGCGCCCGGCGAGCATGACAGCGCCGGGCTGAGCACCACCCTGATCCACAACGTCGAGGCCCTGCAGGCCTACTACAGCCGCTACATCCCGGCGGTGATCGGCGCGGCCCTGGGGGGCAGCGGGCTGCTTGCGCTGATGGCGCTGTTCGACCCGCGCTCGGCCCTGGTGGCCGCTGTGGGCGCCTTGTCGCTGCCCTTCGTCGATCGCCTCTGGCTGCGCTGGCGACGCCCCTCGGCCGGTGGGCTGTTCGCCAGCATCGGGCGCTTCTCGTCGCACCTGCTGGACAGCCTGCGTGGGGTCACCACGCTCAAGGCCTTCAACGCCCAGGACCGGCGCCGCGATGCCCTGCGCGATCAGGCCCGCGACCTGCGCCGGCAGGCGATGGAGGTGCTGCACGGCATCCTGATGCGCAATGGCGTCACCGGGTTGCTCAGCCTCGGCGGGCTGGCGCTGGTCACGCTGCTCAGCGTCCAGCGCGCCGGTGCCGGCGAGCTGTCGGCCTTCGCCCTGTTCGCTGCCGTGCTGCTGGCCCGCGAAGCGTTCCGCACCCTGGAGAAACTGGACAAGACCTTCCACGTCGCCTGGTCGGGCAACGGCGCCGCCGCCCCGGTGGCCGAGCTGCTGGCGGCGCAGCCGCCGGTGCCCGAGCCGGCCCGGCCCGAGCTGTTGCCGGCCGGCCACGAGGTGGCCTTCGAGGGCGTCACCTTCCGCTGGCCCGGCAGCCAGGCCCCGGCCTTGCAGAACCTCAGCTTCACCCTGGAACCCGGCCAGTGCGTGGCCGTGGTGGGCCCCTCCGGGGCGGGCAAGTCCACCCTGGCGGCGCTGCTGATGCGCTTCATCGCCCCTCAGGAAGGGCGCGTCACCCTCGGCGGCGTGGACATCCGTCACCTGCGCTCCGCCGACCTCTACCAGCGCGTCAGCGGGGTGTTCCAGCAGAGCGTGCTGCTGCACGGCAGCCTGGAGGACAACCTGCGCATGGGTGCGGCGGACGCCAGCCCCGAAGCCCTGGCCGAAGCCTGTCGGCTGGCCTCGCTGGAACCCTGGGTCGCCAGCCTCCCGCACGGCCTGGCGACCCCGGTGGGCGAGGGCGGCAACCGGCTCTCCGGCGGCCAGCGCCAGCGCGTGGCCATTGCCCGTGCCTGGCTCAAGGGCGCGCCGATCCTGCTGCTCGACGAGGCCACCGCCAACGTCGACGTGGCCAGCGAGGCGCATATCGGCGCGGCCATCGAGCGCCTGCGCGGGCAGCGCTCGATGCTGGTGATCGCCCACCGCCTGGCCACCGTGCGCCATGCCGACCGCATCCTGGTGCTGGACCAGGGGCGCCTGGTGGAAAGCGGCGACCACCGCAGCCTGCTGGCCCGCCAGGGCCTGTATGCGCGTCTCTGGGCCCTGCAGCACGCCCACGAAACCCAACCCCTGAGCGAAGGAGCCCTGGCATGAAAGGCAATCCCCACGCGATCCGCGCCGGCGAAGGCAGCCGCTGGAGCGACCTGCTGCGGCTGTCGGCCGGGCAGCCGGCGCTGTTGGCGCAAACCCTGGTCGCCACCCTGGTGGCCCAGGCCGGCATGGTGGGCAGCCTGGCCCTCGGCGGCTGGTTGATCGGCCTGGTGCTGACCGATGCCCCGGCCAGCCTGTGGCAGCAGGTGGCGGCGGCGATGCTCGCCTGTGCCCTGGCCGGTGCCGGTGGGCGCTGGTGGCAGGCCCATGTCTCCCATGTGTTCGCCTTCCACCTGATAGAGACCCTGCAGGTCGGCAGCTACGAGGGGTTGGAGCGGGCCGCCCCGGACGTGCAGGCCGGGGTGCGGCGAGGGGAGCAGGCCAACGTGGCGCTCAACGACGCCCAGGCCCTGGAGCACTTCTTCGCCCACACCCTCACCGATGCCATCGGCGCCGTGTTGGTGCCGCTGGTGGCGCTGCTGGCCCTGGCCGCCATCCAGCCCTGGCTGACCCTGGCGCTGCTGCCGTTCCTGGCGGCCCTGGCCAGCGTGCCGTTCTGGCTCGGCGGGCGTGCCCTGCGCCAGGGCCGGGCGATGAACGAGGCGCTGGCCGGGCTCAACGCCGAAGTGCTGGAAGGCATCGAGGCGCGCCGGGAGATCCTCCTGTTCAACCAGGAGGCGGCCTGGCACGCGCGCCTGGGTCGCCTGCTGGCCCGGCTGCGGCTGGAGCAGCGCCGCTATGCCCTGCGCAGCGGCGCCGAGCAGGGGGTGATCGAGCTGATCCAGGCACTGGCCCTGGTGAGTGCGCTGGCCTGTGGCGCCTGGCTGCTGCAGATCGGCCTGCTGGACCTGGCACAACTGCCCCTGGCGGTGATGCTGGTCGGCGCGGCCCTGCTGCCCATGGCCGACGTGGCCCGCGAGGCCGGCCAGCTCGGCGCCGTGCGCGCCAGCGCCGGGCGGGTCCTGGGGCTGTTGCGCCAGCCGCCACGGGTGCGTGACCAAGGCCGCCAGCATCCCCAGGGCGCGCGCCTGGAGTTCGATCAGGTGCGCTTCAGCCATGGCGGACGCCCGGTCCTGCAGGGCGTCGACTTCCAGGTCCGCCCTGGCGAAATGGTGGCGCTGGTGGGGGCTTCGGGAGCCGGCAAGACCACCTGCGCCAACCTGCTGATGCGTTTCTACGACGTCGAAGGCGGGGCCATCCGCGTCGGCGGCGTGGACGTGCGTGACATCCCCCTGGCCGGGTTGCGCCAGGGCATCGCCTGGGTCGGCCAGGACGCCTACCTGTTCGACGACAGCATCGAGGGCAACCTGCGCCTGGGCCGTCCCGATGCCACCGCCGAGGAGATCGAGGCCGCCGCCCGCCAGGCCCAGGCGCACGACTTCATCCAGGCCTTGCCGGAGGGCTACCAGACCCGCTGCGGCGAGGGCGGAGCGCGCCTGTCCGGCGGCCAGCGCCAGCGCATCGCCATCGCCCGTGCGCTGCTGTCGCAGGCGCCGGTGCTGGTGATGGACGAAGCCTCCTCCAGCCTCGACGCCCACAGCGAGCACGCCCTGCAGCAGGCCCTGCTGGGCCTGCGCGGGCAGCGCACGCTGCTGCTCATCGCCCACCGACCCAGCACCATCGCCCAGGCCGACCGGGTGGTGCTGCTCGAAGACGGGCAGGTGCGCGACCAGGGCACCCATTCGACCCTGCTGGCCCGCTGCGATGCCTACGCGCGGCTGCTGGCCCAACCCACTCAGTAACGGCGCCAGGCGCCAACAAGGAAGATTCGCGATGGTCAGAAGTCGTCGTACCCCCACCCACGTCTGGGTCAGCACCGCGCTGGCGTTGTCCTGCCCGGCCCTCCAGGCCGCAGAGGCATTGAGCCTGCCCGAGGTCAGCGTCAACGCCGAAAAGGTCCCGCGCAGCCTCGACGCGGTGCCGGCCAGCGTCAAGGTGATCGATGGACAGACCCTGGAAGACGAGCACATCACCGGCTTCGAACAGCTGGAAGGGCGAGTGCCGGGGCTGTCGTTCCAGCCCTTCGGCCAGTCGGGCATCAACTCCCCGGTGATGCGGGGCCTCACTGCCAACTTCAATGCGCTGTCCACCTCGACGCTGATGCTGGTGGACGACGTGCCGACCCTCACCGCCCAGGGCTTCGAGAACCGCTTCATCGACATCGACCGCATCGAGGTGCTGCGCGGGCCGCAGTCGACCCTCTACGGGCGCAATGCCGAGGCCGGGGTGATCGCGGTGTACAGCAGGCCGATGGACGAGCTGGCGCGGGCCAGCGTGTCCGCCGAAGCGGGCAGCCGCGACAAGCGCGCCACGCGCTTCGCCCTGAGCAGCCCGCTGGTGGACGAGCGGCTGTTCGGCAGCGTCTCGGGCGAGTGGCAGCGCCAGGACGGTTTCATCCGCAACGACACCCTCGGCAAGCAGGCCGATGACCGCGAACGTTACAACCTCAACGCCGGCCTGCGCCTGGTGCCCCAGGAGGGCACCGACATGGTGCTGCGCTATGCGCGCCAGGCCTATGACGACGACGCCTCGCTGTGGGGCGCGCCCACGGCGCGGCGCAACCACGTGGCCTCGGGCACCGACAGCTGGAACCGCTCCTGGGGCCAGACCCTGTCGCTGAACATCGGCCACAGCCTGGGGGATGACCTGAACCTGCGCTCGATCACCGCCTACAACGACTTCCACGACCGCATCCAGCAGGACACCGACTTCCTGCCGGTCAACCTGTCGATGATTGCCCGCGACCTGCGCCTGCGCACCCTGTCCCAGGAGCTGCGCCTGGAAGGGCAGTGGGGCCTTGCCGACTGGTTGGCCGGGGTCTACGCCGACAGCTCCGAAAACGACCTGCGCAACGTCAGCCAGCGCGGCCCCTTCGTCCAGGAGCTGCGCCTGGACCAGAGCAGCCGCACGCTGGCCGCCTTCAGCCATTGGAACCTGCACCTGACGCCGGACTGGACCCTTTCCCTGGGCGGGCGGGTGGAGCGCTACCGGGTGGGCATCGACCCCCGTGGCGATGCCAACCAGTCCCGGAGCTGGTCGTCGTTCTCGCCGAAGGTGGCACTGCAGTACGCCTTCGCCGAGCAGAACCAGGTCTACCTCAGCGCCAGCAAGGGCATACGCAACGGCGGTTTCAACGTGCTCTCGGCCGCCACCCACTACGCCGCGTTCGAGCCGGAGAAGGTCTGGTCCTACGAACTCGGCATCAAGGGCCGGACCCTGGAGGAGCGCCTGCGCTACTCGCTGGCGGCGTACTACATGGACGTCACCGACATGCAGGTGATGCAGATGCCCAGCCCGGGCGTGCAGTACATCACCAGCGCCGCCAGCGCCACGTCCAAGGGGCTGGACCTGGATGCCGAGTACCTGCTCAGCGCCCGCTGGAGCGTGCAGACCGGGCTGGCCTGGAACCGCACGCGCTTCGACAGCTTCCAGGACGGTCGCGCCCGCTACGACGGGCACCACAACCCCTTCGCTCCCGACCTCACCGGCTACCTGGGCCTGCGCTACGACGACCCGGAAGGCTGGTACGTGCAGGGCAACCTGGTGGGCAGCGACAAGGTCTACCTGGACGCCGCCAACCAGTACACCCGCAACGGCTACGCACTGGTCAACCTCAGCGCTGGCGTGCGCTACGAGCAGTGGGAGTTGAGCGGCTACGTGAACAACCTGGCTGACCGCGAGTACGACGCGGTGGGTTACCAGAACGGTTTCATCACCGTCTACAGCCCGCCCCGCGAACTCGGCGTGCGCGTGACCTGGAAGCTCTGACATGGACCGCCCGAACCCTTCCCACTGGCCCCTGCAACTGCTGCTGGGCTGGGTCAACTTCGCCATGACCGCGCCGTTGATCTACCTCTACCTCGGCTTGCCGCTGGTGATGCGCCAACACGGCTGGAGCGGCACCGAGATCGGCCTGTTCCAGCTGGCCGGGCTGCCGGCGGTGCTCAAGTTCGTGCTTGGCGCCCCGGTGGACCGCTGGGCCCGGGGCGCGCCCGGCTACCGCCGCTGGAGCCTGGTGCTGATGGCCGGCTATGCCGCCAGCCTCGTCGGCCTGGCCTGCCTGGGCATCGAGCAGGCCGGCTTCGTGCCGCTGTTCGCCCTGGCCATGCTGGCCAGCCTGCTCGGCACCTGGGCCGATGCGCCGGTCAACGCCCTGGCGATCCGCTGTTTGCCGGCGGAGGAGCGCCAGCGCGCCGGCATCATCCGCTCCGCCGCCAGCTCCCTGGGGGCGGTGGTGGGCGGCGGGGTGATGCTGATGCTGCAGGCGCGCGCTGGCTGGGCCTGGCCGTTCTGGGCGCTGAGCGGCGGGCTGCTGCTGGCCGCCCTGGGCCTGTGGCTGATCCCGCGGGCCACCCTGGCGCAGGCGGATGACGTGCAGGCCCGGCAGGTGGGCGTCGGCCAATGGCTGGCCTATTTCAGCAACGTCGAGCGGCGTCGCTGGGTGGTGATGCTGATGCTCTATTTCCCCTTCATCGGCGCCGCCTGGGTCTACCTCAAGCCCTTGCTGCTGGACCATGGCCTGCCGCCCGAGCAGGTGGCGCTGGTCGCCGGCGTGCTTGGCGGTGTGGTGGGGGCCGTGGGCAGTGCGCTCGCCGGCCACCTGGCCCGGCGCAGCGGATTGCAGCGGGCCCTGCCGGCCTGCGCCCTGGCAGGCGTGGCAGCTCTTGGCGCCCTGGCCGGCACGGTGGTCAGCGGTGCCGGCGTGCCCTGGCTGGTAGCCTGCACCCTGCTGCTGGCACTGGTGATGGGCGCCTCGGCCGGCCTGCTGTTCGGGATGATGATGAACCACACCCGCGCCGGCCTGACCGCCGTCGACTACGGCCTGCAGTCGAGCCTGTTCGTACTGACCCGCACCCTGGTGCCGATGCTCGCCGGTATCCTGCTCGACCGCTTGGGCTACCTGGGCATGCTGGCGGGGTTGATCCTCTGCATGGCCGGGGTCTGGGCCTGGAGCCGGCGCTTCGTCCGCCATGGGCAGGACCTTGTCGAGCGGTTGCCGGCGCAGGCGGTGCCCTGACCGGGTTGTCGATTCAGTAAAAAAATCCCGCACCCGAGGGGCTCGGGGCGGGATGAAATGCCGACCGGGGGGCGGTCGGGCAAGGGCAACACTCAGGCCTGGGGCTGCCAGCCGCCGCCGAGGGCCTTGTAGATGGCGACGATGCCGCTGTAGAGCTCCACTTCGGCCTGGGCCTGGGCGTCTTCGGCGGCCAGGCGTTCGCGTTCGGCGTCCAGCAGCACGAGGAAGTCCACGGTGCCTTCGCGGTAGCGCACGGCGGCCTGTTCGGCGGCGGCGCGGGTGGCTTCCGACTGGCGCACCAGGGCGACCAGGCGTTGCTGGCGCTTGCCGTAGTCGCTGAAGGCGTTCTCGGACTCTTCCAGGGCCAGCAGCACCTGCTGCTCGTAGCTGGCCAGGGCGCCGTCGGCCTCGGCTTCGGCGCCGCGCAGGCGGGCCCGCACGCTGCCGAGGTCGAAGGCGGCCCAACTGATGGTGGGCGCCACGCCCCAGGCGCGGGCAGCGGAGGAGCCGATCTGCGAGCCGCGCCCGGCGGTGAAGCCAAGGAAGCCGGAGAGGCTGACCTGGGGGAACAGGTCCGCCGTGGCCACGCCGACGTTGGCGGTGGCAGCGGCCAGGCGCCGTTCGGCGGCGGCGACATCCGGGCGGCGGCGCAGCAGCTCGGCGGGGTCGCCGATGGGCAGTTGCTTGGCGATCACCGGCAGCGGCTTGGGCGACAGGTCCACGCTGAGCTGGTCCGGGCGCTGGCCGAGGAGGGTGGCGATGCGGTTGCGCGCGCGGCTGGCGATGGCCTGCAGTTGCGGCAGGGTGGCTTCGGTGGCGGCCAGGCGGCCGTCGGCGCGCAGCACGTCCAGCTCGCTGCCGACGCCGGCGTCGCGCAGTTGCTCGGTGAGGCCACGGGATTCCTGCTGGTTCTTCAGGTTCTCGCGGGCGATGCCCTCGCGCAGCTGGGCGCCGCGCAGGGTGCCGTAGGCGTCCACCAGTTCGGCGATGAGGCTGACCTGCAACTGCTGCAGGTCGGCCTGGGCGGCGCCGGCCTCGGCGTCGCTGGCTTCGATCTGGCGCTGGATGCGGCCGAACAGGTCCAGTTCCCAGGCCATGTCCAGGCCCAGGTCGTAGCGCTCGGTGGTCACCCGGTCCTCGGTCTGGCCGGGCTGCTGGGCCTTGCCGCCCTGGGCGGCGGCGCGGCTGGTGATCACCGGCAACTGGTCGTTGCCGACGTCGTCACGGATGGCACGGGCGGCGCGCAGGCGGGCGAATGCCACGCGCAGCTCGCGGTTCTGTTCGAGGGACTGCTGCACCAGCTGGTTCAGGGTCGGATCGTCGAACTGCTGCCACCAGAGGCTCTCGAAGTGCGAACGGTCGACCGGGGTGGCCTCGGCCGAGGCGAGCCGCGCGGGCTCGCTCTCGGGGGCCTTGTAGTCCGGGCCCACGGCGCAGGCGCTCAAGGCGAGGGCCAGCAGGGCAGGGGCGAATGCCTTGTTGATCATGCGTGCAGTTCCTTGAGTTTCTGGGCCTTGGCCGCCTTGCGCGCTTCGCCTTTCTCGACGAAGCCGCGGATCAGCACATAGAACACCGGGGTCAGCAGCAGGCCGAAGAAGGTCACGCCGATCATCCCGCTGAACACCGCAACACCCATGGCATGGCGCATTTCCGCGCCGGCACCGGAGGACAGCACCAGGGGCACCACGCCCATGATGAAGGCGATGGAGGTCATCAGGATCGGGCGCAGACGCAGGCGGCAGGCTTCCAGTACCGCAGCCAGGCGGTCGAGGCCTTCTTCCTGTTTCTCCTTGGCGAACTCGACGATGAGGATGGCGTTCTTGCACGCCAGGCCCACCAGTACGATCAGGCCGATCTGGGTGAAGATGTTGTTGTCGCTGCCGGCGAGGATCACCCCGACGATGGCGGAGAACAGCACGGTTGGCACGATCAGGATCACCGCCAGCGGCAGGCTCCAGCTTTCGTACTGGGCAGCCAGCACCAGGAAGGCCAGCAGCACGCAGAGCGGGAAGATGAAGATCGCGGTGTTGCCGGCGAGGATCTGCTGGTAGGTCAGGTCCGTCCACTCGTAGGTCATGCCGTTGGGCAGCTCTTCCTTGAGCAGCTTGGCGATGGCGTCCTCGGCCTGGCCGGAGCTGTAGCCGGGGGCGGCGGCGCCGTTGATCTCGGCGGTGATGAAGCCGTTGTAGTGCATGACGCGGTCAGGGCCCGAGCTGTTGTCGACCTTGACGAAGGTGGACAGCGGGATCATCTCGCCCCGGTTGTTGCGCACCTTCAGCTGGCCGATCTGCTCGGGCTCCAGGCGGAACGGTTGGTCAGCCTGGACGTTGACCTGGTAGGTGCGGCCGAAGCGGTTGAAGTCGTTGGCGTACAGCGACCCCAGGTACACCTGCATGGTGTCGAAGATGTCGCTGATGGCTACGCCGTGGGTCTTGGCCTTCTCGCGGTCGATGGCGGCATCCACCTGGGGCACGTTGACCTGGTAGCTGGTGAACACCGACATGGGGTTCAGCTCCGGCAGCTGGCGCGCCTTGGCGATGATGTTCTGGGTCTGCTTGTACAGCTCCTCGTAGCCCAGCCCGCCACGGTCCTCCACCTGCAGGCGGAAGCCGCCGATGGTGCCGAGGCCCTGCACGGGCGGCGGCGGGAAGATGGCGATGTAGGCGTCCTGGATCCCGGCGAACTCCTGGTTCAAGGCAGCGGCGATGGCCCCGGCGGACATGGACGGGTCCTTGCGCTCATCGAAGGGCTTGAGCGGTGTGAACACGATGCCGCTGTTGGGGCTGTTGGTGAAGCCGTTGATGGACAGGCCGGGGAAGGCCACGGTGTTCTCCACGCCCGGGTGCTTGGCGGCGATCTCGGACATGCGCTTGATCACCGCTTCGGTACGGTCGAGGGTGGCGGCGTCCGGCAGTTGGGCGAAGGCCACCAGGTACTGCTTGTCCTGCTGCGGCACGAAACCGGTGGGGGTGCTGGAGAAGCCCAGGTAGCCGCCCAGCAGCAGGCCGCCGTAGACCAGCATGGCGATGCTGCTGCCGCGCAGCACACGGCGCACGGTGCCGACGTAGCCCTTGCCGGCGCGGTCGAAGAAGCGGTTGAACGGGCCGAACAGCCAGCCTCCGAAGAGCCGGTCCAGCAGGCGCGAGAAACGGTCCTTGGGTGCGTGATGGTCCTTCAGCAGCACGGCGGCCAGGGCCGGCGACAGGGTCAGGGAGTTGAACGCCGAGATCACCGTGGAGATGGCAATGGTCAGCGCGAACTGCTGGTAGAACTGCCCGGTGAGGCCGGAGATGAAGGCGGTGGGCACGAACACGGCGCACAGCACCAGGGCGGTGGCGACGATGGGACCGGTCACTTCCTTCATGGCCTGGCGGGTGGCCTCCACCGGCGACTTGCCGAGGCCGATGTTCCGCTCGACGTTCTCCACCACGACGATGGCGTCGTCCACCACGATGCCGATGGCCAGCACCAGGCCGAACAGCGACAGGGCGTTGAGGGAGAAGCCGAACAGGTGCATCACCGCGAAGGTGCCGATCAGCGACACCGGCACGGCGGCCAGCGGGATGATCGAGGCTCGCCAGGTCTGCAGGAACAGGATCACCACCAGCACCACCAGCACGATGGCTTCGAGCAGGGTGTGCACCACCGCCTCGATGGAGCCGCGCACGAAGATGGTCGGGTCATAGACGATTTCGTAGTCCATGCCCTGGGGGAAGCCCTGTTTCAGCTCGGCCATGCGCTGGCGCACCGCATCGGAGATGGCGATGGCGTTGGAGCCGGGGCGCTGGAACACCGGAATGGCCACCGCCGGCTGGTTGTTCAGCAGGGAGCGCAGGGCGTACTGGTTGGAGCCCAGCTCGACCCGGGCGATATCCCGCAGGCGGGTGATTTCGCCGTCGTCGCCGGCGCGGATGATGATGTTCTCGAACTCTTCCTCGGTGACCAGGCGGCCCTGGGTGTTGATGGAGAGCTGGAAGCTGTTGCCGGCATCCGACGGCGGCGCGCCGAGGGCACCCGCGGCGACCTGGCGGTTCTGTTCGCGGATGGCGTTGACCACGTCGGTGGCGGTCAGGTTGCGCGAAGCCACCTTGTTCGGGTCCAGCCACACGCGCAGGGAGTAGTTGCCCATGCCGAACAGCTGCACGTCGCCCACGCCGTCCAGGCGCGCCAGCTCGTCCTTGACGTTGAGCGCGGCGTAGTTGGACAGGTAGAGCATGTCGTAGCGCTGATCCGGCGAGGTCAGGTGCACCACCATGGTCAGGTCCGGGGAGGCCTTGTCCACGGTCACGCCGAGCCGCTGCACTTCGGTGGGCAGGGTGGGCATGGTGCGGGTGACGCGGTTCTGCACCTGCACCTGGGCGTTGTCCAGGTCGGTGCCGAGGGCGAAGGTCACGGTGAGGGTGAGCTTGCCGTCGTTGGTGGACTGGGAGGACATGTAGAGCATGCCTTCCACGCCGACGATGGCCTGCTCCAGCGGCGAGGCCACGGTTTCACCGATCACCTTGGGGTTGGCGCCGGGGAAGTTGGCGCGCACCACCACCGTGGGCGGCACCACTTCCGGGTATTCGCTGATGGGCAGCTGGAACAGCGAGATGGCGCCGCCGATCAGGATCAGCAGCGACAGCACGGCGGCGAAGATCGGCCGCTTGATGAAGAACTGGGAAAAATTCATGGCGTACTACCTCAGCCGCGCGGGCTGACGGAGGGTTTTGCGTTCTGTTCGGCCACGCGTGGGGCATCGCGGCCTTCCACCGAGCGGCGCAGGTCGTCCAGGCGGGCGAGGGTCTTGTCATCGGCCATGGGCACCGCCTGCGGGTCCACGGTGGCGCCGGGCATGGCGCGCTGCAGGCCGTTGACGACGATCTTCTCGCCCTTGGCCAGGCCAGTGCGGATGATGCGCAGGCCTTCCACCTTCGGGCCCAGCTCCACCGGGCGGTAGCTCACGGTGTTGTTGTCGCCCAGCACCAGCACGTACTTCTTGCCGAGGTCGGTGCCGATGGCTTCGTCTTTCACCAGGGCGGCGGGGTAGGTGTCGCTGCCCACCAGCTTGACCCGGGCGTAGAGGCCGGGGGTGAACTGGCCGTCGGCGTTGTCGAACACGGCGCGGCCACGGATGGTGCCGGTGCGCGGGTTGACCTGGTTGTCGAGGAAGTCCAGCTGGCCCTGGTGCGGGTTGCCGGCCTCGCTGGACAGGCCCAGGTACACCGGGCTGGCGCCACGGGCGTCGGCGCCGGCCTTGCGGGCCAGCTCCACGTACTTGAGGAACACGCGCTCGTCGGCGTCGAAGTAGGCGTAGACCTTGTCGGTGGAGACCACCGAGGTCAGCAGCGATTCGCCGGCGTTGACCAGGTTGCCTTCGGTGATCTCGGCACGGCTGACGCGACCGTCGATGGGCGCGGTGACGCGGGTGAAGCCGAGGTTGAGGCGGGCGTTGTCCAGTTGCGCCTGGATCGCCGCGACATTGGCCTGGGCCTCGGCGGCGGCGCTGGTGCGGGCGTCGGCCAGCTCGGCGGAGATGGCGTTGCTCTGGCGCAGGCGGTCACCCCGGCGGGCTTCGTTCTGGGCACGGTTGAGGCCGGCGCGGGCCTGCTGCAGCTGGGCTTCCAGGCGTTTCACTTCGGCCTGGAAGGGGCGCGGGTCGATCTGGAAGAGCAGGTCGCCCTTCTTCACCAGGCCGCCTTCGTGGAAGGCCACCTTGTCGATGTAGCCGGAGACGCGGGGACGGATCTCGACGGATTCGGGGGCTTCCAGGCGCCCGGTGAATTCATCCCATTCGTTGATCGGCTGCTGCAGCACTTCGGCAACGCTGACCTTGGCGGCGGCCTGGTTCATCGGGGCCTCGGGCGTCTTGCCGCAGGCCGCGAGCACCAGCATTGCGGCGAGGGTAAGGCCGGTGCGCCAGGGTTTGTGGGGGGTCTGTTCCATGTGTAGCTCCGCCAGTTGGACTTGTGAGTGGGCGGAGTCTGCGTCGCGGGGCTGAGCGGAACGAATCGAACGCTGCGAAGGTGACTATCACTGTGGGTGATGAATGGGGCTGGGAGGGTGCGGGAAGTGTTTATTCAGGCCCGGTTGGTTATCGGAGTTCTGCTGATGGCACATGTTTCGCCCTCCCGGGCGAGCCCCTTTTGGCAGTCGCCCCAAAAGGAGCCAAAAGGGCTTGCCCCTGCATACGGGTCCCGCTGCGCGGGACTTCCCTCACTCCATCGTCGTTTCAGGGGCACGCGCTGACGGGCCATCCCTGGCCCAGCAGCGCTCTCGCGACATCCATGTCGCTCAACCCCCTCCACGACGACTGCGCTCGGCCTCCTGAAGGGGCGGTTATCCCCGCCCCACCATTCCAAGCCTGGCATCAGCACCGAGTGCGTGTGAGCTAGTGAGAGTATTGGCACAGGGGCAAGGGAGCCGGAAGAGACCGGGTGAAACCGGAAGAGGCCGGACGGCGCGGGATATGGAGTGCTTGGAGGGGAAGCGGTGCCAAATATCCGAAACGCCGAGGATGGCAAATTTCGCATAAGGATTTGGCACCGGGTGCCTGGTAGGCGTGTCTACTCAGGCGAGGTCAGTGTACGAGATGGCTCCTACACCATCCAGCCGCCTGCCCAAACCACGCGACCGATAATGCGCAGCTCTGACAGTCGATCCTTGGGAACAGTCATCGGCTGATACTCACGGTTATGACTGATGATCAGCACTGAGCCATCGAACTGGCGTTGCAGTCGCTTGGCGTAGAGGTGCTCATCGAGCAGCACCACATAGACACCCTCACCCTCTAGGGTGTTGCGGCCCTGGTCGATCATGACGGTATCGCCGTCTTCCAGTAGGCCTGTCATCGAGTCGCCATCCACGCGCAAGCACGCCAGGTCGGCTTGGTTCAGCCCCTTCTTCCTCAGGCTGTAGCGAGTGAACGCCAGTTGCACCAGCACCTGTGCGCGCTCATTCCAGGCGCCGCTACCGGCACTGCAACGCGCGTCGTAAAGCGGAATGTGTGCATAGGCTTCGTCCAGCTCAGCCGGCGCAGTAGCGGCCGGCGAGCCGCAATACATGCTCCCGCTCCCAGTTGCGACCCAGTCCAGGGACACACCTTTTGCCGCAGCCAAGCGGGCCAGAGAGTCGAAAGCGGGCATCCCTTCCTCAGCGAGCCAGCGCTGGAGCGTGGAAAGCGCAACGCCAGCGGTCTGGGCTGCCTGCTTCCTGGATGGATACAGGTCTGCCACCGCCTCGATGCGGGTTCCGATTCCCGTATTCGGGAACGGAACCGAATTTGCGCCTTGTTCCTTTTGTTCCGAATCTTCGTAAGTCATTGATATTTAATGCCTTAGCCCATTTTTGGGATGCAAAGTCTCGTATTGAGGAATCGGAACTATCCGAATACGGGTTGACTATTCCCGTATTCGGGTTATGTTTATGCCCAAGGACAGGTTAGACGTCCCGAAAAAGCCACCTTTCGGTGGCCGCAATAACAGGACAAGGGCATGAACATTTCCGAAATTCCAAGCGAACCCACCCTCCGCTGGGAGTGGATCAAGTTTCAGCTGAGGGCCAGGGGGTCATCCCTGGCCAAACTCGCCGAAGACTTGGCCGTCACTCCCCAAGCCGTGAAGAACGCCAAGCGCCAACCCTATCCCCGTGTCGAGCGAGCAATCGCCAGCGCGCTGAGCCTGGAGACCTTCGAACTCTGGCCCGAACGCTGGAATGCCGACGGCGTGCCGCATCGGCAAAGGCCGAAGCGAGCAGAAGTTATGGGATCGCAAGCTCGAAAGCATAACCCAGCTTATGACCTTGGGCACCGTAAAACAGGGACGGATAACTAAACATGCGTCACGGTAAAGACACCCGCACCCTCGACCTGTTCGAGATACCGCAGCCGGTTCTGGCCGTACCGGGTCAAGGCAACTACTCCATGCAGGTCAGTGAACTGGTGGGCGAAATGCTCAAAGCCAGTGATCTGGACCGCTACGAAATTGCCGCACGCATGTCGCGTCTTTCGGGCGATGACGTCAGCAAGGCCATGCTCGACGCTTGGTCTTCCCCGGCTCGGGTCGATCACAACTTGCCTCTCTATCGTGCAGCGCTGCTGGAGGAAGTCTGCGCCAGCCACGTCCTGACCAACTGGCTAGTCAGCCTGCGCGGTGGACGTGTCGCTTATGGACGTGACGCGCTGCTCGCAGAGTTGGGGCGTCTGGAGCGCATCCGCGAGGAAGCGGCCCGGCAGTCCCGCGAACTCAAGCGCCGGATGGGAGAGTGACCATGAGTCAGTGGTTCACGCCCCAGGAGCTTGCGGGGATGGCAGGAATGCCGGGCACCGAGCGTGGCGTACGCAAGCTGGCTGATCGCTCGGGCTGGGAAGGCCAGCGCCGCCTTGGCTCCAAGGCAATCGAGTACTCGTTTGCAGTTCTCCCCGCCGAGACCCAGGCCGCCCTGGTGGCGCGCCTGGTCCAGCAGGAGCAGCCGGCTCAGTCGCCTGCCCCGAGCGCCCCGCACACCCTGATTGCGCCTCAGCGTGACGGTGTTTCCGTGTCACGGCTGACCGACGATCAACGCGAGGTGATGGCCGCGCGGGTGTCGATCATTCGCGAGATTGAGCGCATGAGCCAGATGGTCAGCCAGCAGCGGGCCATCCTGACGCTGGTGGAGCTGGCGCGCGATGGCAAGCTCAACCACTACCTGGCCAAACAGGTCGAGCGAGCCAACGACCGCAAGAACGCTGATCGGACCCTCAGCGAGCGCACACTCAAGCGCTGGCTGGCAGACTTCCGCAAGGATGGCGAAATTGCCCTGGCGCCCGCCCGCCGCAAGCCCGACATGACGCTGCCGGTGTGGGCCCCGACCTTCCTCAAGCACTACCAGCGCCCGCAGAAGCCCAGCGTCGAGGCGGCCTATGCCGCCTTCAAGGTCGACTATCCGGGCTGCCCCAGCATTCACGCCGTGCGGCGGATGCTGGCCAAGATGCCGCCGCAGGTGCGCGAGCAAGGCCGGATCGGCGCACGGGAAATCAAGTCGCTGAAGGCGTTCAATCGGCGCACGGCCGACATGCTCTGGCCCAATGACGTCTGGATCGCGGACGGCCACACATTCGACGCCGAGGTACTCAACCCGCTTACCGGCCAGGTCTTCCGGCCCGAAATCACCATGGTTATCGACTGGGGCACCCGGCGCATCGTCGGCTTCTCCGTCAACCTGGCCGAGTCGACCCTCGCGACGCTCGACACCCTGCGCGACGGCGTGAGCCGGGTCGGCATGTACAAAGTGCTGTACGTGGACAACGGCAGCGGCTTCGACAACGCCGTCGTCTATGAGGTCAACGACCGACTGGGCGGCACCATCACCCACTCGCTGCCGTACAACTCCCAGGCCCGTGGCGTGATTGAACGCCCCCACAAGACCATCCTGGTCCGCCTGGCCAAGGCCTTCGACAGCTACATCGGCGCCGACATGGACAAGGAAGCGGCGACCCGCGTCCACCGCCAGTCCCGCCGGCAGATCGCCCAAGGATTGCAGCCGAAGCACATCCCCACCTTTGCGGACTTCTTTGCCGCCTTGCAGCAGGCGCTGGACACCTACAACCACGCCCCGCATCGGGGGCTCCCCAAGGTGCGCGACCTCGAAAGCGGGAAGATGCGCCATCAAAGCCCGATGGAGTCCTGGAAGTCGGCGCAGGCCGACGGCTGGGAGGCGCTGAAGGCCGACGCCGCCGTGGTTGAAAGCCTGGTGCGGCCGCAGGTGGTGCGCACCACTAACCGCGCAGAGGTGCGCCTCTTCAGCAGCGTGTATTTCCTGCGCGAGCTGGAGCCCCTGCACGGCCAGGAAGTCCGCGTTGCCTATGACTTCCGCGACGCCAGCCGCGTATGGGTCCACACCCTGGACGGCGAACTGATCGGCGAGGCGCAGCGCGATGGCAACGCCAGCCCCGCAATGCCGCAGAGCCTCATAGACCGCGCTACCGCGAAGCGCGAGCAGGGCCAACTGGCACGACTGGTCAAGAAAGCCAAGGTCGTGACCGGCCAGGACGTCGAGCTGCACGTCGTGCCAAAGGCCGCGCCAGTTGCCGCGATTCCCGCCGAGCAGTTGGCCGAGGCCCGCCGGCTCGCCGCTGCCCCGGCCGACGCCTTCCAGGTGCCCGGCGACTCAATGTCCCGTTACCGCCTGTGGACGCGGCTCGACGCCCGCATCGCGTCCGGCGAGCTGCTGGACGAAGAGGCCAGCCGCTGGCACCGCAGCTACCCCGACACCCCCGAATACCTCGACATCCTCGACATGTACGAATTCACGGCCGCCTCAACGGCCAACGCTTGACCAGGAGTAACGCACGATGACTACCAAAATCGCCCCCCTTACCAACGTCGGCCTGCTCACCAGCGCCATCAACCGCGCCATGCTGCGCCCCGCTGGCCTGCCTGGCCTGGTCGTCATGTACGGCCCCACCGGCTACGGCAAGTCCATTGCTGCCAGCTTCGCCGCCAACCGCCACCGCGCCTACTACGTCGAATGCCGCGAGGCCTGGACCCGAAAGGCCTTCCTGCTGGGCGTCCTGCGCGAGATGGCCATCACCCCGGCCCGCACCCTGTCGGAGATGGTCGACCAGATCGCCGAGCAGCTCAGCCGCAGCGGCCGCCCGCTGATCGTGGATGACGTCCAGTACCTGGTGGACAAGGCCGCCGCGAACATCCTCACCGACCTCTACAACGCCAGCCAGGGCACCATCGTCCTGATCGGCGAGGAACGTGTCCCCGCCAGCCTGGCCCGCCTGGAGCGCCTGCACAACCGGGTCCTGGAATGGGTGCCGGCCCAGCCCGCCGCACTGGAGGACCTGCGCGAGCTGGCCGAAACCACCTATCCCAACCTCACCCTGGCCGACGACCTGCTGGACGACCTCAACCGCCAAGTGCGCGGGTGCCTGCGCCGGGCCGTCGTCAACCTGTACCAGGTCCACACCCAGGCGCAGGCAGCAGGCGTCACCACCATGGACCTGGCGGCCTGGGGCAAGCGCGGCTGGTTCACTGGCGAGGCCCCGGCCCGGAGGATCGCCTGATGCGTACCGGCAAGCGTCCCGTCCACCTGTCCATGGCCGGCGGCCTGCTGCCCCGGCAGCACATGTGGCAGGCCATCCGTACCCTGGCCCGCAGCGACGTAGCACTCACCACCTACAACGTATCCCGCCGCAGCGGCCAGGATGATGAGGCGGTGCGCGACTACCTGCGGGCGCTTTGCAAAGCCGGCATCGTCGGCCAGGTGCGCGCCATGGGCCGCGATGCCCTGTGGGAGCTGCTCCAGGATGAAGG
This sequence comes from Pseudomonas sp. SLBN-26, assembly GCF_006715895.1. NCBI lineage: Bacteria > Pseudomonadati > Pseudomonadota > Gammaproteobacteria > Pseudomonadales > Pseudomonadaceae > Pseudomonas > Pseudomonas sp. SLBN-26. The sequence continues at coordinate 1,293,565 of NZ_VFOB01000001.1, read as the reverse complement.
CGCCGAAGCGCCACGCGTCAATCGCAAGGGCGAGCGCCAGCCTCCCGAGGCCGTCGAATGCATCTGGCGTGCGCTGCGCATCCTGGGCGAGCTGAGCGCGGCCGAGGCAGCAGCACAGGCCCAGGTGGGCGGCGCCTCGATCAGCGACGGCGCGGCCCGCGTGTACCTCCAGGGCCTGGCCCTGGCCGGCTACGTCACCCGCGAGGGCGGCACCCCAGGCAACCCCGCGCGCTATCGGCTGATGCCTGGCCGTAACACCGGCCCGCTGCACCCCATCTACCAGCGCAGCACCTATGAACAGGTCTACGACCCGAACCTGGACCAGGTGGTGTGGGCCAAGGGGCAGGACAGCCTGGCGGCTTTGCGCGCCGAGAACCGGCGCATGCGCGAGCTGCTGGCGATGGTCGCGGGTCGTGGGCTGTCCCTCACGCTGACGGAGGGCGAGCTGGCCGACATCGAGGCCGCCCTTGCGCAGGGGGACCGCCCATGAGCAGCGCCGCCCGCGTCGACCTGTCCGCATGGGGCGAGGTGCCCCCGCAGTGGATCGCGCTGCTCGCCCGCGAGGTGGAGCGCAGCACCCGCAGCCGCGTGGCCGAGCGTGTCGGCATCAGCCGCACGGCGGTGACCCTGGCCCTGCAGAACCGCTACCCGTCCCCCAGCACGGCGCGCATCGAGCGCCGCGTCCTGGAAGCCCTCGGCCGTATCGAGTGCGTCGCCCTGGGCGAGGTCATCGACAGCACGCAGTGCCAAAGCTACCGCGAGCGCCCAGCACCAACCCACAACCCGCCCGCCATGCAGCACTGGCGGGCCTGCCAGCACTGCCCACACAACCCCAACTGTACGGAGAAGAGCCATGGCCGCCACTGAGCCGCGTCCCCTTGTCGTGCTGACCAGCGCCCTGCGGGCCAACCTCGCCCAATTCAACGGCGCCGCCCGCGAGTTGCAGCGGCTGGGGGTGCGCATCGCCGCGTTCCACCCCGTCGAGAACCGCCTGGAGGTGGGCCCGGCCGATGGCCGCTGGCTTCTGGAACAAGGGCTGATCGTCGGCGGCTTTCATCGGCACCCCAGCGCCGGCAGTACCCGATACAGCGTGCTGTTCCGGGGCGTAACCCTGGAATGGCGCGAGCCCATTAGCTACCGCGACACCATGCATTGAGCAGGAGAGACACACGATGCAATCCCCCGAAATTCAACCTGGCCTGTGGCGCGACGCCCAGGGCCGCCTGGTCCCCATCGAGATGATCAAACCCATCGACCTGGAACGCGACCGGCTAGTGCGCCAACTGGTGGGCCGCGCCTACGAACTCAACCAGGAGCTGGCCCAGTTCAAGGCCGCCGCGTTCGGCGATGTCGACGCATTCGTCGACCTGAGCGCGGAGCAGTACGACGTTCACCTGGGCGGCAAGAAGGGCAACGTCACGTTGGTGACGTTTGACGGCCGTTACAAGGTCATCCGGGCCAAGGCCGACAGCATCGTCTTTGACGAACGCCTGCAAGCCGCCCGCGCCCTGATCGATGAATGCCTGGCCGACTGGACCGTGGGCGCCCGCTCCGAGGTCAAGCTGCTGATCAACGACGCATTCCGCACCGACACCAAGGGCGAGATTCGCACCGCCAGCGTCCTGGCCCTGCGCCGCTTGGCCATTGAGGACGAGCGCTGGAAACGCGCCATGACCGCGATTGGCGAAGCCTGCCAAGTGGCCAGCACCACGTCCTATCTGCGCCTCTACGAGCGCGTAGGCGATACCGACCAGTACGTCCCCATCAGCCTGGACATCGCCAAGATCAATCCGGAGGTGCACTGATGCGCATGCTCATTGCCCGCGTACGCGCCGCAGCGGGGGGCGCGTACATCGCCACAATCCCCGGCACCAAGCTGCGCGCCACCAGCACCCAGGATGCCCGCTTTGCCGCCCAGGCCGTCGCGCGTAAGCAGTTCCAGGGGGCCGAGTCCATCACCGCAACCCTTGAGGCCCGTGACGACCAGGGCGTCGAGCTGTGGCAATGCCGAGTCGAGGTGGAGTGATGCGAACCCACATCCGTAACTTCCACGACACCACCCGCGACGAACCCATCGCCCACAGGACCGACGTACACCGCCGCGAGTCCGACCGGCTGGCCGCCCTGACGGCCGAGTTCCTGGCCCGTGGCGGCGCAATCGAGCGGGTCGGCTTCCAGATGAGCGACAAGCCGCAGACGTTCGTCATCAGCCCCCACCTGCCGCAGACGGTGGAAGAGCGCGAAGAGCCGCCGCCCCCGGTGGCCGAAGTGATCCGTTCGGCCCAGCCCGAGCGCAGCCTCTCAGGTGACGACCTACTCGCATCAAGGGTGATGGCCGAGGCTGCCCTGGGGCATGCCCCCAAGCGCATCGCCTTCCGCCTGGGCCTGACCGAAAAGCGCGTCCGTCAACTGGCCCGCCAGTACCACATCCAGTTCAAGAGCCAACGATAAGAAGGAGCCGCAAATGGCCAAGTTCGTATTGATCATCGAGGACACCAAGGCGGGGCAGGTATCAGTCACCGTCGACAAGAGCGAAGCCCCCATTTCCATTCTCGGACGGGCAACCAAGGCCGGCGCCCTGGCAGTGCAGCTGCAACAGCTGGCAGAGGTGGAATCCGTCATCTCCCGTGTCCCGGTCTGCGCCCTGATGCCGGCCGCCCACACCCTCCATTGACCAGGTAGGCCGAGGCACGAAATGGAACAGAAAGATTGGGACGACCTTGAGGCGCAGATGGCGAGCCCTTGGGGGCACATGAAACTGAGGTGCGATCAGTACGAAGTTTCGCTCGCCCAGGAGGCCGATACGAAGAGCCGCAAATGGGCGACGACGGTCTATGTGGACGGCGTTCTCAACGGAGCCTGGTGCATCGCCAGCCGCAGCGGCGAGGCGCAGCACGATGAAGCGCGGCGCTTCATGCGCAGGACCAGTAGCGCCATGTTTAGCGCGAAGGAGATCGAGAGATACCGCAAGGTCTTCGGGAAGCGGGAAGCCGACAAAATGGCCGCCAAGCGCTTCGTCTACTTCCGCGCTGATTGGACCAGCTTCAACAGCCTGAAAAAGCACCTGCTGGCCAACAACACGAGCATCGAGCGCATTCACTGAGCGAAACCGCCCCGGCCAAGCCGGGGATGGTCTGCCGGGCGTGGTGGCCCGGTACTGAAGAGCAGCCAGCATGAGCACACGAAACGACAAAATCCGGCGGCAGGACGCCCTTCGCCAACAGGCGAAGCGCAACCGCGAGGCTGCCCATCGCGCTGCCGTAGGCGCCGAGCGGACATCGTTCATCACCTACCGCAGCACCCGTGCCGACCTGGAGCAGATGCAACAGGTGGCGGAAATCGAAGAACGCGACGAGGCCATCACCCTGGCCATTCGCTACATGGCGGGCCTGGCCCGCCGCGACCCGGAGGCCTTCCTGGCCGCCATGGACCCGAGGAATCCGGTATGAGCGCCGCAGCCCGAAAGATTCAGATCGCCCGGCGCCAACTGGGCATGGATGACGACACCTACCGCGCCATGCTGATGCGCACCGTAGGCGCAACGACATCCAAGGGCCTGACGCCACGGCAGATCGGCCGCGTGCTGGCCGAGCTGGAGCGCCTCGGGTTCCAGCCCACCAGCCCCAGGAAGTCGCCCGCAGGCCGCCAGACTGCCGAGCCCGCCCCCGAGCGTGCCGCCCTGATCGGCAAGATCAACGCGCAGCTTGCCGAGGCCGAGCGCACCATCGCCTACGCCGACGGCATGGCGCGGCGCATGTTCCAGGTCGAGCGCGTGGAGTGGTGCGACCCCGACCAACTGCGCCGCCTGGTTGCCGCCCTGGCCTATGACGCAAAGCGCCACGGGAGGCGGCAGTGAACCTGGAGCAAGTGCGGGCGTGCCTGCCCGCGCAGATTCGCGAGATCGCCGAGGCCATTGGCCTGCCCGCCACCCAACGCCTGGTCGAAGAACTGGGCGGCACCACCTGGCCGGTGGCCCGAGGCGTCAACCGCCTGGGGATCATGCGCCACGAAGCGCTGACGGAGATCGTGGGCCCCGAGGCAGCGGATATCATGGCCAAGCGCTGGGGCAACGTTCCGTTGTACATTGCGCGCTGCGCGGAGCCCCTGCGCCGCCTGCGTGACCTGGAGATCCACCGCCAGTTCGAACAGGCTGTCCGTGAAGGGGTTTCCAGCACCACCGTGGTCAACGAACTGGCTCGCACCTACGGGCTGAGCGACCGCCGTATATGGAAGATTCTCAAGCAGGCACCGTCCCCGGACATGACGGGCGACCTGTTCCACTGAAGCCGGCAGGGCGGCATCATCCGGGCCTTGCTTGACCAGGGAGTTTGGAGACTCGCATGAACAAGGTGTTGAAGGTTGCCGTCTTGGCTTGCTTGCCTGCTCTGTCATTTGCAGAGGTGGAGAGCGCTTTTACTGATGCAGAGGCAGCCGAGAAGGCGAAGGCCTTTCTGAGGGATGCACTAGAGATGCGCGCGCCCGTAGGGAAGCTGTGCGCAGCGAAGGACGAGACGAAGCTCAATGCAATCTCAAACAAGCTGATTGATCGACTGAAGGAATGGCCAGACGACCACCTGAAGTACAGAGCGTTGTTTCCCTACAGCGACTGCAAGCAGGTGATGATGGACCTGCAGGCCTACGCGGCCATATGCGCGCTCGGGAAGTATCGAGGAGAAGCGCCCAGTTATGATCAGCGCCGCTGGAAGGAAGACACGGCAGCTTGTGCCGCTGCCATCAAGAACCCTGACCTCACCCTCAAAGACATTGAGTAGGAAAAGGAAAATGTACCGCCTGTTTCTTGCCGCCTTGCTCATGGTGGCGACCTGCGTCCAAGCTGACCAGGACCCACTCACCGAAATGACGCTTGAGTCGTTCCGCGAGGCAGCTGCCACCCACACGTCCACGGACCTGGAGCAACAGGCCAAGCTCATGATGCAGGTTAAGAACGGGCTGTCCCTCTACCGTGACGGTGCCTTGCAGGAGTCCGACAAAGCAGCACTCAAGGGCATGATTGCGCGTCAGTTGGCTGCGGCTAACGCCGCCCTCGGCAAGGGCCCCGAGAAGCGTCAAAAGCTGGCCGTTGTCATGCGCGATAATGCGCAAGCCGCCCAGCAGGTGCTCAGCCTGAACCCAACCGCCCCAGGCTTCACCTCCAAGATGAGCGACTATCACAACGGCATCGGATACAAGGCATACCGATACGCCCAGGACATCGGCATCGAGCAGCGCTAAACGAGGCCCCGCAAACGCGGGGCCTTTCGTTTCTACTGAACCCCGTCACTCTACAGTCGCCCCCCTCATGCCGCCGAACATGGCGGCATGAACACTCAACCCCACCACCCCCTACGCACCCCGCGCGACTACGCCGCCGCCATCCTGGCGGAGGTGGATCGCTCCGCGCGGGAGGCCATCCTGGCGCGCTGCCCGCCTGAATGGCGGGACCAGGTTGAAACCCACGTCCGCGACGCCTGGGAGAAGCGCCAGGCCTACCTCCGGCACCGCCGCGAAGGCCGAGCCGCTGCCCACCAAAAGCCCCCGGCAGCACCCCGCCAGAACGTACTCAACAGCGTTATCCACCCCACTCGCTCGGCGCCGGAGGTGGGCAACGCTCACCTGGCCGCGCTCCGGGCGCTGTGCACGCGAGGCCCCGAATGAGCCTGAGAACCCGAATCGCCCAGGGCAGCCTGGTGCTGGCCAGCGCCGGCCTGGTGGCCTTCCTCGGCACCTGGGAAGGCACCGGGCAGAACACCGTCTATCCCGACGCACTGGCCCAGGACCTGCCCACCGTCTGCAAAGGCATCACTGCCCATACCAGCCCGTACCCCGTCGTGATCGGCGACTACTGGTCCGACGCACGCTGTGCCGAGGTCGAGGCGCTGGTCATAGCCCGAGGGCAGTTGGCGCTGGCCGACTGCATCACCAACGACCAGATCAGCCAAAAGGTGTTCGACGCCCTGTCCAGCCATGGGCACAACGTCGGCACCCCCGCCACCTGCGCCAGCCGTGCCGTGGGCCTGATCAATGCAGGCCGGGTGGCCGATGGCTGCCGTGCCCTCGCCTGGGGCGCCGACGGCCGCCCCGTGTGGGCCTACGTCACCGACGCCAAGGGCCGCCGCGTATTCGTGCGCGGCCTGCACCGCCGCCGCCTGGCCGAGATGCGCCAGTGCCTGGAGGGCGCGTGATGCCGCCCGCGCTCCGACACGCCCTGGTCGTCGGCGCCATGGTTCTGATCGTGGTGGGCCTGCTGGCCGTACTCAGTGCGGCCTATCGCGCCGGCTACACCACGGCCACGGCCGAGGGCGAGGCAGCACTGGAAAAGCTGCGCACCGAGCACGCCCAGGCCGATACCAGGCGCGCCCTACAGGCCGCTGCCGATGCCAAAGCCGCCGCCAATGCCCTGCGTGAACAGACCCAACGGGCCGACCAGGCCGCCGCCCAACTGGCCGCCCAGCAGCGCCAGCACCGCCAAACCACCGACCGCCTAACCGGAGAGATTGCCCGTGTTAACGACCTCTACCAGGCCGCGCTCGATGCGCCGCCTGAACCCCTTCCTGCTTGTGTGTTCACTCGCGGCTTTGTCCGCGTGTGGAACGAGGCCACCGGCGCCGCAGTGCCCGCCGCCGAACATCCCGGCGGAACTGCTGCGACGCCCCCCGATGCCCGAGCCGCTGACCGCCTCGACGCCGGCATCGACCGCGCCGACCTGCTGCGCCACCACGTCCGCTACGCCGAGCAGTGCAAAGGCATTGCCGACCAGCTCAACGCCCTTATCGACATCGTCCAGGAGGACCGCTGATGGCCTTTGAACTGAGCGAGCTGATCGGCTGGGGCGGCGGCATGTTGTCCGTGTTCGCCACCGTAGTGGTGGCGCTGGTCAAGCTGCTGCTGGCCCAGTTCGAGAAGCGTCTGGCCGAACGCTTCGCCGCCCAGGACGCCGCACGCACCGCCGCCGCTGCCCATTGGGATCAGAACTTCACCCAGGTCCTGGAGCGACAGGAAAAGGACGCCCAGGCCCTCGCACAGTTGGAGCGCGCCTTCCTGAAGTTCCAGGCCGAGCTGCCCGTCAACTACGTCCGCCGCGAAGACTGGGTGCGCGGGCAATCCGTAATCGAGGCCAAGCTCGATGGCTTGGCCCTGAAGTTTGAGAACGTCCTGCTGAAAGGAGCCCGCAATGATTGACCCCGCCAAGGCACGCCGCGAGAGCTTGCGCTGGTACATCCTGCTGACCCTCAACACCTCGCGCCCCATCGACCCCCATGAGGAAGTGGTCCTGAGCATGGTGCAGTGCATCTACACCGACGCAACGCCCATGGAGCTGCGCAAGGAACTGGACTACCTGGCAGACCGCTCGCTGGTAACCCTGGTCAAACAGCCCAGCGGCCCCTGGATTTGCGGCCTCACCTCCCTGGGCGTGGACGTGGTCGAGTACACCGTCGCGTGCCACCCCGGCATCGCACGCCCCGAGAAGTACTGGGCGGGGAGCTGACATGCCGCCCCGCAGCAAGGTCGCCCAACTGCCCGCCGAGGTTAAGGCCTGGCTGGACCAGTCGCTGGTGGAAGCCAACTTCAGCGGCTACGAAGCCCTGTCGGCCGAGCTGGCCGAGCGCGGCTACAGCATCGGCAAGTCCGCCTTGCACAGCTACGGCCAGAGCTTCGAAGAGCGCCTGGCCAGCCTGCGCATGGCCAGCGAGCAAGCTCGCGCCGTGGTCCAGGCCGCCCCCGACGATGAAGGCGCCGTCAACGAAGCCCTGGTGCGCCTGGTCCAGGAGAAGCTGCTCCAGGTGCTGCTGGCCGCCGACGGCAAGCTGGATATCGGCAAGGTCGGCAAAGCCGTGGCAGAGCTGGTCAAGGCCTCCGTGGTGCAGAAGAAGTGGAGCGCCGAGCACCGCCGGGCCATCCGCGCGGAATTCGCCGCCGAAGCGGCCGAAGCCGTCAGCGAAGAGCTGCGCGGGCAGGACGGCATGAGCGAGCAGCTGGAAGAACGCATTCGCGGCATTCTCCTGGGGAAAGCCTGATGGCCATGCGCGCGACCACCGACAAGGCCGCCGACGGGCTCCAGGCCCTGGGCGCCCCCCGCCTGATCAACCTGGCCGAGGAAATGGCGCTGCACGGCGTCGACGTGCCCCAGGAGATCGGCGAGGCGCAACCGGCGAACGAGCCGGTCTTTCTGCCGTACCAGCAACGCTGGTTCGAAGACCAGAGCCCCATCATGATTGCGGAGAAGTCCCGCCGCACCGGCCTGACCTGGGCCGAGGCCGGGCGCAACGTGATGAACGCCGCCAAGCCCCGCCGCCGGGGTGGCTGCAATACCTTCTACGTGGGCAGCCGGCAGGAGATGGCGCTGGAGTACATCGCCGCCTGTGCGCTGTTCGCGCGTGCGTTTAACGAGCTGGCCGAGGCCGACGTCTACGAGCAGACCTTTTGGGACGAGGGCAGGAAGGAGGAAATCCTCACCTACATGATCCGCTTCCCCCGCACCGGCCGGAAAATCCAGGCGCTGAGCAGTCGCCCCAGCAACCTGCGTGGCCTCCAGGGTGACGTGGTGATCGATGAAGCGGCCTTCCACGAGTCCCTGGCCGAGCTGCTCAAGGCCGCCTTGGCCCTGACCATGTGGGGCAACAAGGTGCGCCTCATCAGCACCCACAACGGCGTCGACAACCCCTTCAACCAGTTCATCCAGGACGCCCGCGAAGGCCGCAAGGACTACAGCGTCCACCGCATCACCCTCGACACCGCCATCGCCGAGGGCCTGTATCGGCGCATCTGCTACGTCACCGGCCAGGCCTGGTCGCCTGAGGCGGAAAAGGCCTGGCGGGATGGCCTGTACCGCAACGCCCCCAACACCGAGTCGGCCGACGAGGAATATGGCTGCATCCCCAAGAAGAGCGGCGGCGCCTACCTGTCCCGCGTACTCATCGAGCAGGCCATGGTGGCCGACCGCTCCATCCGCATCTACCGCTACGAGGCCCCGGAAGGCTTCGAAAGCTGGTCACCCGGCCAGCGCCAGGCCGCCGTCGACGCCTGGTGCCTGGAGAACCTGGCCCCCGAGCTGGCCCGCCTGGACCCGCGCGACCGCCACAACTTCGGCGAAGACTTCGCCCGGCGTGGCGACCTGACCGTGTTCTGCCCCCTGGCCGTCAAGCCGAACCTGCGCAAGCGCGTGCCGTTCCTGGTGGAGCTGCGCAACCTCACCTACGAGCAGCAGCGCCAGGTCCTGTTCTACATCTGCGACCGGCTGCCCCGGCGCGGTGGCATGGCCTTCGACGCCACCGGCAACGGCGGCTACCTGGCCGAACAGGCGGCCCTCAAGTACGGCACCGACGTGGTGGACCAGGTCCACCTGTCCGCGTCCTGGTATCAGGAATGGATGCCCAAGCTCAAAGGCGAGTTCGAAGCCGCCAACCTGGAGCTGCCCCGGCACCAGAACACCCTGGACGACCTGCTAGCGGTCAAGGTCGTGGCCGGCATCCCCTCCATCGACAAGGGCCGCCAGAAAGACCAGGACAGCCAGACCGGCAAAGGCAAGCGCCACGGCGACATCGCGGTGGCCCTGGCCATGGCCATACGCGCCTCCTGGATGGAAGGCGCCGCCATCGACTACACCCCGGCCCCCAGCTCCCTGAGCCGGTGGGAGGGCAACGACGACGATTCGGGCGGCTGGACAGGCGCCTGGTAGGAGACACCATGGTCAACATCGTTGACATCCACGGCCGCCCCCTTGAGCGGCAGACCCTCGCCGAACAGCAGACGGCACGCCTCTCCCAGCTGCACAGCGAATACGCCGACCACCCATCCAGCGGGCTGACCCCGCCACGGCTGGCGTCGATCCTGCGGGAGGCCGAACAGGGCAACATCCGCGCGCAGTGCGAACTGTTCCAGGACATGGAGGAAAAAGACGCCCACCTCCTGGCCGAGATGGGCAAGCGCCGCCGCGCGCTGACCACGGTGGACTGGCAGGTCCAGCCGCCGCGCAACCCCAGCGCCGCCGAGAAGGCCGAAGTCGAATGGCTCAATGAACTGCTCCAGGACCTGCCCGACTTCGAGGACCTGCTGTTCGACATGCTCGACGCCATCGGCAAGGGCTTTTCCGGTATCGAGCTGGACTGGCAGCGCGTCGGCCGCGAGTGGATGCCGGCGGCCTTCAACTACCGCGAGTCGTCCTGGTTCCAGTTCGACCCGCAAACCCGCACCGAGCTGCGCCTGCGGGACGGCACACCCGAGGGCGAGCCCCTGAACCCCTTTGGCTGGATCGTCCACACCCACAAGGCGAAAAGCGGCTATGTCGCCCGAGGCGGGCTGTACCGCGTGCTGGCCTGGCCGTACCTGTTCAAGAACTTCAGCGTCCGCGACCTGGCCGAGTTCCTGGAGGTCTACGGGCTGCCCGTGCGCCTGGGCACCTACCCCGAAGGCGCCAGCGCCGAGGAAAAGGCGACCCTGATGCGCGCCGTGGTGAACATCGGCCACCACGCCGCCGGCATCATCCCCAAGGGCATGGCCATCGAATTCAAGGATGCCGCCGCCGGCAGCCACCAGCCCTTCGACTGGATGGTTACCTGGGCGGAAAAATCGATGTCCAAGGCCATCCTGGGCGGCACCCTCACCACCCAGGCCGACGGCCAGGCCAGCACCAACGCCCTCGGCAACGTGCATAACGAGGTACGGCACGACCTGCTGCGCAGCGATGCCAAACAGGTCGCCACGTCCATACGCCAATACCTGCTGTACCCGCTCCTGGTGCTCAACCGCGCCGGCAACCGGGACCCAAGGCGGCTGCCGCGCTTCGTGTTCGATGTGATGGAAGCCGAAGACCTGGGCACCTATGCCGAGGCGCTGCCCAAGCTGGTGTCGTCCGGCATGCGCATCCCCGAGACCTGGGCCCACGACAAGCTGCGCATCCCCCTGCCGGGCAAGGACGACCGCGTCCTGACCGCCCCCCAGCCCGAGGCCACCGCCCAGGCAGCGGCCCGCGTCGCGGCGCTGAAGGCCGAAGCACCCGCCGACCCACTGGCCGACCTGGCCGACGTGCTGGCCAGCGAGTGGGAGCCGGTCGCCACCCTGGTGGAGCCCGTGCAAGCGCTGCTGGCCAGTTGCACCAGCCTCACCGAGTTCCGCGACCGCCTGCCCGAAGTGGTGGGCCAGCTGGACGCCACCGACCTGGCCGACCTGATCGCACGCGGCCTGTTCGCCGGCCACGTGGCCGGCCGTAGCGGGGCCTTGTAATGGTCGAGCTGCGCCCCCTGCCACCGGCCGAGGCCATCGAGTACTTCCGCCAGAAGGGCTTCGCCATCGGCTTTGACTACCGCGACGTCTGGCAGGCCGAGCACCAGGCCGCCTTCACCGTGGCCAAGGTCATGCAACTGGACATCCTCCAGGACATCCGCGCCGAGATCGACCGCGCCCTGGTGGAGGGCACCACGCTCCAGGACTTCCGCAAGCGCCTGACGCCCACCCTCCAGGAGAAAGGCTGGTGGGGGCGGCAGGTGCAGCGGGACCCGCTGACCGGCGCAGAGGGCGAGGTCCAGCTGGGCAGCCCGCGCCGGCTCAAGGTGATCTATGACACCAACCTGCGCACCGCCCATTCCGAAGGGCAGTGGGCACGCATCCAGGACAACAAGGAAGCGTTCCCGTACCTGGAATACGACGGCAACAACTCCGAGCACCCGCGCTTGGATCACTCCGCCTGGGACGGCCTGACGCTGCCGGTGGATCACCCGTTCTGGCAGGCGCACTTCCCGGTCAAGGCCTACGGCTGCAAGTGCCGAGCCCGGCCCCGTACGGCCAGCCAGGTGGAACGCTCCGGCCGCCCCGTAGGGCCGGCCCCCGTCGTGCCCCTGGTGCCCTACGTCAACAAACGCACGGGCGAGGTGCAGCAGATTCCGGCCGGCGTCGACCCGTCATTCCACTACCCACCGGGCGGGCGGCGCGGCAGCCTGGCCCGCCACCTGGTGGAGAAGCTGGAGGGCGCACCGCCGCCGCTTGCCCGTGCCAGCGTCGCCGACCTGGTCAACGGGCCCGCGTTCGCCACCTGGTACACCCAGCCGGCCGGGCGCTTCCCCGTGGCCCTGCTGCCCAAGGGCGCGGCCGAGCGCCTGGGCGCCCCCAGCCAGGTGCTGAGCCTGAGCGAAGAGACCCTGGCTGCCCAACTCAAGGGCCAGCCGCGCATCGTGATGGAGGATTACCAGCAGCTCCAGAACCTGCTCGACGCAGGCGCCCTCATCGAGCAGCGCGGGGGCGTGCTGCTCTACGTCCTGGAGCAGGCGGACGGCAGCGTGCTGGCGGCCGAGGTAGAGCGCAACGGAGCGGCCGTGCAGCTCACCCGCCTGCGCCGAATGACCCGCGCCCAGGCAATGAAAAACAAGGCCATCAGAAACGCGCTGCAAGGGGCCTAGCAGGCCAGGGCCTTGGCGACGGGTGCGGCGATGGGCGTTCGTTGAATCTAACGGCCATCTAACGCTTTCTAGCCGGTTCGAAATATCATGGTGCGACCAGGAAGGAGCACTGTGTATGTCAAAGACCGGCAATGACATTAGAAATTGGACAATCGGGGGAGGCGCTGCCGCGTTCATTTTTTTCCTCCTGGATAAGGGAGGCGATGCTCTGGTCAGCAACTACCTGACCAAGGAAGTCACTGATGGCCTCGGGTCTACTGTCTCCAGTTTTCTTGGGTCCAGTTCCGTCCCCAACTGGATAGCCATCCTGTTCGTAATAGCGGGCTTGGCTGCCGGTGCATTCTTCTGGTGGCGGGAGATAAACAGGCCAGCGACCAAGAGCGCAGCCGAGGTTGAGGCCGCCAACAAACGAGCGGCAGCCGCCATACAAGAACTTGAAGAACGCCTCGCCGACAGCGAGCTGCTCTTAAGCCACGCCAGCATGTCAGCCGCCTCTGCAAAAGAAGAGCTGACGCTGGAGGTAAAGAGACTGAAGGAAAAGAATCAGGCTCAATTCGACCTTATCCAGTCAGTGGAGGCTGAACTGCAGGCTGCCACTGATGCCCTCAAGAAGTCAGAGTCACTCAACAAAAAACTATTGGCGGACAAGGAAAAAGCTGAACAAGCTGCAAACACTCTCCAGTCACAGACCTCAGTATTGCTTGACGACCTGGAGCGAATCAAAAACGCCGAGAGCATGAAGGATTTCTTCGACACAGCGCTTAGCGCAAGAGCAAATGGGCGCGCTCGGCTGATTGAGGATTTCGAGAAGCGGCTGCTGAAAAAAAGACCACTGCTCGCGAGCGTAAAGAACGCTTCGCTGCACGATCTTTCCGAAGTCTTAGCCCCTGAACTCACAGGTAAAGAGCGGATGGTTCTCAAGGAGGCCATACGCTTTCACGATTTAGGAAAAACGATCAGTGCAAGTCAGCTCAACAAGCGCCTAAACCTCGAATATAAAGACCTGGATTCGGTTTTACAGGCGCTCGTTAAGCGAGGCGCATTACTTATCTCAGTGGAAGATAACCTTATTGAGGACGAATATATTCCCGCTCCTGGAGCAGAGTCGCGATTCCTTGATTAAGTAAGACTCTACTGAACCCCTTCATTCTACAAACACCCCTCCCATGCCGCCGACACTGGCGGCATGAACACACAAGCCCCCCACGCCAAACCCGCCGCCGTCGCCGCCTGCACCTTCGAACTGCCGGCGGCGGGCGGGCCCATCCAGCTCTTCCCGGCTGGCCCGTTCCAGGCCCGTGACGGGCGCCCCCATGACGTCCCCAGTGGCCACTGGATCATCGACGCGGCCATCGCCGCCCAGGTGATGGACCGCGCCGCTGCGCGCGCCACGGACCTGGTCATCGACTACGAACACCAGACCCTCAACACCGAGCGCAACGGCCAGCCCGCGCCGGCCGCCGGCTGGCTGAAGGGCACCGACCTGGAATGGCGCGAGGGCCAGGGCCTGTACGCCACCCAACCGGGCTGGACCACCACGGCCGCCGACTACATCAGCCGCCGCGAGTACCGCTACCTGTCCCCGGTGTTCGCCTACGACCCCGCAACCGGCGCCGTCCTGGAGCTGCTGCACGTCGCCATCACCAACAACCCCGCCATCGACGGCATGGACTCGCTGGCGCTGGCGGCTGCCCGCTTTCAACTGGCCAACCCGGCCACCCCACCCGCAGAGGAGAAACACGGTGTGAACCGCGAACAACTCATCACCCTGCTCAAGCTGGCCTCCGATGCCAGCGACGAGGACATCCAGGCCGCGCTGGCACAGCTGCAAGCCAACGCCGACCAGGTCCCCCAACTGGAGCAAGCCCTGGCGGCCACCAAGGCCAACGCGCCGGACCCGGCCAAGTACGTGCCGCTGTCCGTCGTCGAGGGCCTGAAACAGGACATCGCCGCGCTCAAGGCCAGCCAGATCGGCGGCGAAGTCGAAGCGCTGGTCAAGGCCGGCCTGGAGGATGGCCGCCTGCTGCCCGCCCAGGAATCCTGGGCCCGTGAACTGGGCACGTCCAACCTGGCCGCGCTGCGCACCTACCTGAAGACCACGCCCGCCATCGCCGCGCTGAAGTCGCAACAGACCAACGGCGTGCCCCCCACCCCCGAGAAGGTCGAGGAACTGGACGCGGAGGCGCTCGCCGTCTGCCGCTCCCTGGACGTCGACCCGAAGGACTACCTGGCCGAGCTGAAGGCCTGAAGGAGCCCCCATGACCGCGCTCGTACGTGACCGCAACACCCACCAGCAGGACGCCGGCATCGTCGCCATCCCGCTGGCCGCCAATGCCCGCGTCTTCGCGGGCGCCCTGGTGGTGGTGGGCGCCACCGGCTGGGGGGCTCCCGGCTCCGCCGCCACGGGGCTGACCTACGTCGGCCGGGCCGAAGAGGCCGTCGACAACACCGGGGGCGCCAATGGCGCCAAGGCCGTCCCGGTACGCCGCCGCCTGGCCTTCAAGTGGGCCAACGACGGCAGCATCACCCAGGCCCACCTCATGAAAACCGCCTACATCGTCGACGACCAGACCGTGGCCGCCACCGATGGCAGCGGCACCCGCTCCCCGGCTGGCCGAATCCTCGGCATCGAGGCCGACGGCGTGTGGGTGGAATGACCAGAACCCAAAGGAGAACCCCCACATGCTGATCAACAAGAACAGCCTCACGGCGGTCTTCACCAGCCTGAAGACCATTTTCAACAACGCCTTCGCGGCAGCCCCCAGCACCTGGCAGAAGATCGCCATGGAGGTGCCGAGCAACTCCGGGCAGAACGACTACAGCTGGCTGAGCAACTTCCCCCGGATGCGCCGCTGGGTCGGGGCCAAGGTGGCCAAGGCCCTGGAAGCCTACAAATACACGCTGGTGAACGAGGACTTCGAGGCCACCGTCGAGGTCGACCGCAACCACATCGAGGACGACCAGCTCGGCATCTACAAACCGCAGGCGCAAATGGCCGGTTGGTCGTCCGCCCAGTTGCCGGACGAGCTGGTTTACGAGGTGATCAATGGCGGCTTCAGCCGGCTGACCTATGACGGCCAGTACCACTTCGACACCGACCACCCGGTGGGCAACGGCATCGCCAGCAACCGCAGCACGGCACCGCTCTCCAACGCGAACCTGGCCGCCGCCACCGCCGGCTACGGCAACGGCCGCACTGCGATGCTCAAGTACGAGGACGACGAAGGGCGCTCGTTGAACGTGATGCCCAACGTGCTCCTGGTCGGCCCCGCCCTGGAGATCACCGCCAAGGCGCTGATGAACAACGACAAGCTCGCCGACGGCACGCCCAACCCCTACAAGGGCACGGCGGAAGTCGTGATGGACGCCCGCATCAAGTCCGATACCGCCTGGTTCCTGCTGGACACCAGCAAGCCGGTCAAGCCCTTCATCTACCAGCCGCGCAAGAAGCCGGAGTTCGTCCAGCAGATCAGCCTGGACGCCCCCGACGTGTTCAACCTCAAGAAGTACAAGTTCGGCGCCGAGGCCCGTGCGGCCGCTGGCTACGGCTTCTGGCAACTGAGCTTCGGCTCCACCGGTACGGGCGCATAAGGGGGTCACATGGCTGGCAAAAGCAACAGGGCGGCCAACACCGCCACCAAACCGGCACCGGCTGAAACCACCGTGCAGAACGCCGAGCAAGGCCAGGACGTCCTGGTGGTCGACACCGTGCCCGGCATCTTCGTGCGCAGCTTCGGCGAGAGCTTCCGCCGGGCGGGCTTCGTCTTCACCCGCGAGGGCCACGGGCTGCTGGTCGATGACCTGACCGAGGAGCAGCTCAAGGCACTGGTGAACGAGCCCATGCTCAACGTCCAGTACTGCGACTTCCCGGCCACCGAGGAAGCCGACAAGGCGCTGGTCGAGCTGGCCGACCGTGCCAAAGACAGCGCGAGCGACACCGCGCCCACTGGCACCGAACCGCCGCAGGGAGGTAACGCCTGATGTACGCCAGCGCCGTCGCCTTCCTGGCCCGCTACAGCCTGGACGAGATCGCCCAACGGGCCGATACCAGCGTGCCGCCCCTGGTGGACGGCGAGCTGCTGCGCCTGGCCGCCGAGGGCGCCGACCTGACCGCCTACTCACCCGAGGAACGGGCAGCAGCGGCGGCGGCGCTGGCACGGGTCAACCAGGTCCTGCAGGACGCCGACAACACCATCAACGGCTACCTCGCCGGCCGCTACCAGGTGCCCGTGGTCCAGGCCGAAGAGGTCCTGGAGCGCATCGCCGGGCAGTTGGCCCGGTACTACCTGTACGACGACGGCGCCCCGGAGCATGTGGAGAAGCGCCACGCCGATTCGCTGTCGTTCCTGCGTGACGTCTCCGCGGGCCGTGTCCAGCTGGGCACGGCGGCGGATGGCAGCACCGCACCGGTCGCCGCGTCGGCCGGTGCCGAGATGGTCAGCGGCGGCCTGGTGTTCGGCCGCGACAGCAGCCGAGGGTTCATCTGATGGCCGTCTCGATTCGGGTAGACAGCAACCTGCCGCAGGTGCGGCGACTGCTGAAGGCCTTGGCCCAGATGGGCCAGAGCCCCGGCCCGCTGCTGTCGCAAATCGCCTTCCTGGGCGAGAACAGCACCCGCGAGCGTTTCGACAGCGAGACCGGCCCGGACGGCCGGCGCTGGCGGCCCAGCCTGCGGGCCCAACTGCGCGGCGGGCGGACACTGACCCAGGACGGCCACCTCGGGGACTCCATCACCAGCCGGGCCGACGACAAGGCCGCCGAGTGGGGCACCAACCGCATCTACGGGGCGGTCCACCAGTTCGGCGCCACCATCCGGGCCAAGAACGGCGGCTTCCTGCGCTTCCCGCTCCCCGGTGGGGGCTGGGCTGCCGTGCGCCAGGTGACGGTGCCGGCGCGGCCGTACCTGGGCCTGTCCCGTGACGATGAGCGCGACATCCTCGACCTGGCCGGGCGCTACATCACCGGCCTCATCCAGCGCAACGCGCCGGGAGGTGCCTGATGTTGGGCAACCTGGAGAACGAGCTGGTCGAGCTGATCAAGGCCAGCGCCCTGGGCAAGCGCCTGCGTACCGTGGCGCCCCTGCCGGACGTGCCGGACAAGGACGTGATCAAGCGCTGGGGGGCGGAAGCCCCGGCGGCCTACGTGGTGGCCATGGAGGGCACCATCGACGGCGACACCTCGACGCCCCGGTTCGTGCTGGTGTTCGTGGCACGGAACGCCCGTGGCGCCGTGGCATCGCGCCAGGGCGGGAAACGCGAGGTCGGGCTGTACGACATGCTCGATGCCGGCATTGCCCTGGTGCGCTCCACCACCGAGGGCGCCAGTTGGCAGCCCACCGGCTACCAGTTGCTCCAGGACCCCGCCGTCCGCGATGCCGGCATGGAGGCCGGAATGGTCTCCGTCATGGCGACGGTGGACACCCCGTCCCTCGACCCCGAGGGGCTCAACCTGGGCGAGTTCCTGGAGTTCCACGCCGACTACGACCTGGACCCGGTGACACCCGAAGCCCATGGGCGCTGGGCCGACGAGGACCACAACGCCCCGGCGCCCGACGTGCAATCCCACATCAACCCGCAGGAGGGGCCATGACCCAATCCGCTTTCCTGGTGCCCGCCGAGGGCCTCCTGGTGCGCCACCCGCAGGGCGGCCACCTCAAGGCCGAGGGCGACACCGTGGTGCTCGACAGCTACTGGCGCCGCCGCATCGCCGACGGCTCCGTGACCGAGGGCAAGAAGAAGGGCAGCAAGCCCGACACCCCGAAGGAGTAAGCCGCCATGGCTGAGAACGTCAGTTTCAACGAGATCCCGGACAACATCCGCGTACCAGGCATTTACCTGGAGATCGACCCGAGCAAGGCTGCTGGCGGCGGCGCCGTGATGGAGCGGCGCCTGCTGCTGGTAGGCCAGCGCATGAGCGCCGGCAGCGTCGCGGCGCTGACCCCGGTCCGCCTGGGCAGCCAGGCCGGTGACCAGGCATCCGCCGCATTCGGCGCCGGCTCCATGCTGCACCAGATGGCCGCCGCCGCCCGCGCGGCCGACGCCTATGTGGACATCTGGGCCATGGGCCTGGACGACGACCCGGCCGGCCAGGCCGCCCTCGGCAAGGTGACCCTCAGCGGCAGCCCGACCGCCGCTGGCACCCTGTGCCTGTACGTCGGCGGCAGCCGGGTGCGCATTGGCGTCGCAGCCTCCGAGACGGTGGCCACCCTGGCCACCCGCCTGGCCGATACGGTGAACGCCACCAGCGGGCTGCCCGTCACGGCCACGGCCGCTGCCGGCGTGGTGACCCTGACCTGCCGCTGGAAGGGCGAGACCGGCAATGACCTGGACCTGCGCCTGAACTACTACGACGGCGAGTCGGTGCCGGCGGGCCTCCAGGCCGCCATCACCGCCATGGCCGGCGGAAGCGCCAACCCGTCGGTCAACCTGGTGCTCGATGCCATCGCCGGCCAGCAGTACTACAGCATCGTCTGCCCCTACACCGACGGCGCCAACCTGACCGCGCTGGAGGCCGAGATGGCCGACCGCTTCGGGCCGATGGAGCGGCTGACCGGCCATGTGTTCAATGCCCGCCGGGGCAACCACGCGCAGCTGAGCACCTGGGGCAACAGCCGCAACTCCCCCCACGTCAGCACCCTGGGCCTGTACGACGTCCCGACCCCGCCCTGGGTCGCCGCAGCGGTGTGGGCCACCGTGGCCGAGTCGTCCGGCTCCAAGGACCCGGCGCGGCCATTCCGCAGCCTGGTGCTGACGGGAGTCCTGCCGCCGCCGGAGAAGAGCCGGTTCACCCGCGCCGAGCGCAACCTGCTGCTGTTCGACGGTATCAGCACCTTTACCGTCGACCAGGGCGGCCAGGTGCTGATCGAGACCATCATCACCAACTACCAGACCAACTCGTTCGGGCTGCCGGATATCAGCCTGCTGCGCCTGGAAACCAAGTGGACCGTCGACTTCGTGCGGTTCCGTTTCAACGCCGCGATAGCCCGCGACTACCCGCGCCACAAGCTGGGCGACGTCGCCATCCCCGGCCAGGCCTACGCCACCCCGACCACGGTGCGCGCCACCCTGATCGCAGAGGCTTTGGCACTGGCGACCGAGGACGGCCTCATCGAGGACATCGAGGGCTTCAAGCGCGACCTCATCGTCAAGCGCTCCAACCAGAACCCCAACCGACTCAACGCCGTGCTCACGCCGAACCTGGTCAACCAGTTCGACATCTTCGCCGGCTCTGTTCAGTACCGCCTGTAAGGAGGCCCTATGCGCCATCACGGCCGCGCCACCATCAGCTATGACGGCAAACGCCTGGCCCCCAAGCCCGGCGCCACACTCAACCTGGGCGGCGTCAGCCGCACCGCCGAGCCCCTGGACGACGGCAGCGTGGGCTTTGCCGAAACCACCGCCGCCCCGGAGCTGAACTGCACCGTCCCCCTCACGGGCGCCCTGGACGTGGAAGGGCTGCGCAACATGACCGGCGCCACCGTGGTGTTCGAGTCGGATACCGGCAAAGGCTGGGTCATCCGCGATGCGTTCACCGTGGACGCCATGACCGTGGGCGCGGACGTCGCCCTGAAGATCAGCGGCCAGCCGGCCGTCGCCCTGTAAGGAGCCCCCATGAAAGCACTCACCACCACCGGCACGCTGCCTCGCGGCCTGATGATCGAAGGTACCCGCTACACCACCTTTGAACTGCGCGAGGCCGAGGTGGCCGACATGATCCAGGCCGAAGCCGAGACCGGCACGGTTGCCACCCTGGCCTACCACCTCCAGCTCGCCGTGCTCCAGCTGGTGAGCGTCAGCAACGCCGAGGGCGCCACCTTCAAGGGGCCGTTCGTGCCCTCGATGATCCGCCTGCGCGCCGACTTCGCCGCCATCCGCGAAGCCCAGATTCGCCTGGACGAGCTGGGAAACGACGAGCCGGGCGCCTCAAGCACCACTGGGACGCCGTCCAGCTGATCGCGCTCAAGCACCACTGGAGCCGGGCGGAAATCCTGGCGCTCCCCCTCGACGAGTTCAACCACTACCTGGGCAACCTGACGAAACCCTATGAGCAGAAACCTTGAACTGGCCCTGCGCCTGACCGCCGACGCCACCCGCTTCATGGCCGGGATGGCCAAGGGCGAAGGCGGCCTGCGCAAGCTGGGCAGCGCGGCCAAGCGCGAGCTGGATGCGGTGGGCAATGCGTTCCGCTCCGTCGAGGGGCGCCTGGCCCAGCTGGGGATCGGCGTGTCAGCCCTGGCGGTGGGCGCGCAGTCGGCCAACCTGGACAAGGACCTGGTGCAGCTCAAGCTGACGGCCGGGGCCACCGTCGAGGAAATGAACAGGATGCGCGACACCCTGTTCAGCGCCCAGTCCGCCACCGGCCAGACCGTGGACGAGCTGAAAGGCGGCGTCGATGCCCTGATCGCAGGCGGCCAGAGCATGGCCGAGGCGACCGCCACCGTCCGCCCCATGGCCGAGACCCTGGCGGTGGCCAAGACCAACGCCGACGCCCTGGCCAAGGCCATGGGCGTGGCGGGCAAGATGTTCGACATCGACCTCAGCCAGGCCGACCAGGCGCGCCTGCTGCTGGACCGCATGGTGGTCGCGGGCCGGGCCGGCAACGCCGAGCTGGAGAACCTGCCCGACGTGTTCGCCCGTATCGGCGGCAACGCGAAGTCAGCCAACCTTGGCCTAGACCAAACCCTGGCCCTGGTGGAAACCCTGAGCCTTGTCGAGCCCAATGCCGAGCGCCTGGCCACCCTGACCGACAGCACCCTCCGCGTCTTCACCAACCGCAAGTACATGGAAGACGCGGCCAAGGCAACGCGGGTCAAGTTCTTCAATGCCGACAAGTCCCGCCGCGACCCCCTGGACGTGATCGAGGACATCAAGAAGCAGTACGACAAGCTCAACAACGACAAGGACCGCTTTCGCTTCATCTCCAAGGCATTCGGCGCGGCGGACCTGGACACCCAGCGCGGCCTCAAGACGCTGCTGGATGGCCAGTCCCTCTCCCGACTGGACGAGATTCTCCGCGACATCAAAGGCGCAGGCGGCACCATCGCCCGCGACCTGCCGGAAGCCATCAGCAACTCCGTGGACCAGGTCGGCCGGCTGCGTGGCGAACTGCGCAAGGCCGCCGATGACTTCGCCCGGCCGGTCAATGACACCCTGAGCGGCCTGATCAAGTGGGGCCTCGACAGCAAGGACAACGGCGGCCTGGGCCTGAGCGGCAACGACATCCTGCTGGGCGGCGCGGTAGGCGCTGCCGGCATATTTGGCACCGCACGCTATGGCGGCAAGGCGCTCAAGGGCCTGGCCGGCAAGCTGGGCGGCACGGCGGCCGGCGTCGCCACGGGCAAGGCCCTGGAGGAAATGGCCGGCGTGACCCCGGTCTACGTCGTCAACATGCCCGGCGATGGCCTGGGCGGCGCCGGCCCGCTGGACAAGGTGGCCGGCCGCGCGGGTGGCCTGGGCGCCGCCGGGCGCCTGGGCCTGCAAGGGCTGGCCCTGGCCGGTGCCGGCGCGGCGGGCTACGGGGCCGGAACGCTGCTGAGCAGCCGCATCGACGACCAGCTCAGCCAGGCGGCCCGGCGCCAGACCACCCTGGGCAGCATGGCCTATGACGCCCTCCACGGTGACAGCGAGTCCACCGGCATCCTGGTGCGCAAGGCCATCAGCGAAGCCAACCCTATGGCCGGGCTGTTCAATCGCCTGTACGAGACCCTCCAGAACGCCCGCCAGTCCGAGGTTAACGGCAAGATCACCGTGCGCATCGAGAGCGACGGGCGCCCACGGGTCACCGAGCTGCAAAGCGCAGGCGTCGACCTGAGCACCTCCCCCTATACCGGCGGGCAGGGCTTCTGAGCATGGCCTGGCGCGATGACTACCGGCCCGGCTCATTCCGTGGCGTGCCCTTCAACCTGAAGCGCTCCAGCCGCAGTGGCGGCCGGCGCACGGTGCTCAATGAGTACCCGCTGCGCGACGAGGCCGGCACCCAGGACCTGGGCCGCAGCGCCCGCCGCTTCACCCTGGAGATGGTGCTGCTCGGGGCCGACTACATGGGCCGGCGCGACCAGCTCATCACCGCCCTGGAGGCCGCCGGCCCCGGCACGCTGGTTCACCCGTACTACGGCGAGCTGTCTGTCTCCGTCCTGGACGGCTACACCTGCGAAGAGTCCACCGAGCAGGGCGGAAGGGCTGGCATTACGGCCACCTTCGTGGAGACCAGCGAGAAGCCCAACCCGGACGACAGCCAGGTGCCCGGCGCCCTGGTGAACGAGGCGGCGGATGTCGCCCAGGCCGACGCGCTGGTGGAGTTCGAAGAGGCTTTCAACGTGGCCGACTACGCCGGCTTCGTGGCCGAGGGCGCCATCGATGCCCTGGGCAACGCCACCACCTACATCACCGAAGCGGGCGGCCTGCTGGCTGGGGCCGGGCGGTTCTCCACCCTGGCCGGGCGCCTCACCGGCAACCTGCAAGGGCTGATCGCGGCACCGGGCAACCTGGCCTACAGCATCCTCGGGATGGTCCGGGGGCTCAGCAGCACCACCGACCCGTGGGCCGCATTCCGCGCGCAAGCGGCGCTGTTCAACCTCGGCAGGAAAGCCAAGGCCGTGCGCCCCAGCGGCTACGTGACCCCCAGCCGCGCCCAGCAGGCCATCAACCAGGAGGCGGTTTATACCCTGGTGGAGCGCGCGGCCGTGACCGAAGCGGCGCGCCTGGCAACCGGCCGCCCCCTGGACGAGACCGGGCGCCCGTTCGACGGCCTGACCTACACCAGCCGGGACCAGGCCGCCGGGGTGCGCGACCAGGTCCTGGTGGAGCTGGACCGCCAGCAACTGGAGACCGCCCAGGGCCGTTACCGGCCATTGGCGAACCTGGCCACCCAGGTGGCCCTGGAGATGAACCAGCGCGCCGCCAGCCTGGCGCCGCTGTCGTCGTACCGCCCCCTCACGACCCAGCCGGCCCTGCTGATCGCCCATCGGCTCTACGGCGACGCCCGGCGCGCCGACGAGATCGTGGCGCGCAATGGCATCGCCCACCCCGGTTTCGTGCCGGGTGGCAGCGTGCTGGAGGTGCTGAAGAATGCCTGAGATCACCCTGCGCATTGGCGGCCGTGAGTGGGGCGGCTGGCAGAGCTACCGCGTCCAGCTGGGCATGCAGCAGCTCGCCGGCCAGTTCGAACTGGCACTGACCGAGCGCTGGGCCGGGCAGGCCTCGCGGCGCCAGGTGGCCGAGGGCGAGCCGTGCGAGCTGCTCTACAACGGCGAGCTGCTCATCACCGGCTACGTCGATCGCGTCATGCCGACCTACAGCGCCCAGGAGCACCGCCTCCAGGTGACCGGCCGGGACAAGACCGCCGACCTGGTGGACTGCTCCGCACCCACCACGCAATGGATCGGCCGAGGGCTGGCCGACGTGGCCCGCGAACTGGCCGCGCCGTTCGGCATCACGGTGGTGGACCAGGCGGGGGCGAATGCGCCGTTCCAGTCCCTCAAGCCCAACGACGGCGAAACGGTGTTTGAGATGCTCAGCCAGGCCGCCGCTATCCGTGGCGTGCTCCTGGTCACCGATGGCCGGGGCCGCCTGCTGATCACCCGCGCCGGCCGCGAGCGGGCCCACGACAAGCTGGCCCTGGGGCAGAACATCCTCCAGGCCAGCGGTAGCCGCGACTTTAGCGACGTGTTCAGCACCTACACCCTCAAGGGCCAGCAGAAGGGCAACGACGACTTCTTCGGCGAGAGCGCGGCAGCGGTGAAGGCCACCGCCACGGACAACCGCATGAAGCGCCACCGGCCCCTGACGGTGATCGCCGACCACCCCCTGGACGGCGCCGGGGCCCGTGCCCGCATCGAGTGGGAACGCAATTCCCGCTGGGGGCGCTCGCAGTCCATCACCTACACCCTGGACGGGCACCGGCAGAGCAACGGCGCGCTGTGGCGCCATGGGCTGATGGTGCGAGTGGACGATCCCTATCAGTACCTCAACGGGGCCGAGCGCCTCATCACCGAAGTGACCTACATCCTCGACGACCGGGGCGAGCGCACCGAGCTGACGGTTCAGCCACGCGAGGCCCTGGACGTCATCCCACAACCCGAACCGGAGGCCGTGGATGAGTTTTTCTAACCGCACACTGGTAGCCCTGCGCCGCCGCCTGGCGCTGATGGTGACGCGCGGGGTGGTCGCCCTGGTGAACGACGCCGCGAAGATGCAGGCGTTGCAGATCACCATCATGGATGGCGAGACCCTGGACGACGTGGAGCACTGGCAGCCCTACGGCTTCACCGCCAACCCCCTGGGCGGCGCCGAAGCCCTGGTGTTGTCGGTCGGTGGCCACCGCGCCCACAGCGTGGTGGTGAGCTGCGGAGACCGGCGCTACCGCCTGACCGGCATGGCCGGCGGCGAGGTGGCCATCTACACCGACGAGCAGGACAAGGTCCACCTCAAGCGCGGCCGAGTGATCGAGATCGAGACCCATACCCTCAACATCAAGGCCGCCCAGGGCGTGAACATCGACACGCCGACCCTCACCGCCACGGGCCAGATCGTTTCCCAGGGTGACCAGATCGCCCAGGGAATCAGCCAGGTGAGCCACGTCCACGGCGCTGTGATGCCTGGCCCTGGCATGACGGGGACGCCGGTATGAGTGATATCGCCCTGGTATGGAACGGCACCGAGGCCGACCTCGCCATCGAGGGCGGCGACCTGGTCCTGGAGGAAGGGCTCCAGACGGCGGCCGTCATCAGCCTGTTTTCAGACCGCCGCGCCCGGCTGGACGACGTCCTGCCGGCCGACGACGGCGACCGGCGCGGCTGGGTCGGTGACGCCTGGCCCCGTGTGGAGGGCGACCAGATCGGCTCGCGCCTCTGGCTGCTCAACCGCGAGAAGGACATCCCCGAGACCCTGCGCCGGGCCCGCGAATACGCCCGCGAGTCCCTGGCCTGGCTGATCGAGGACGGCATCGGCGCCTCGCTCGACGTCCAGGCCTCAGTGCCAATGCGTGGCGTGCTGCGCCTGGAGCTGACGGTGAATCGCCGCGACGGCTCCACCCTCAACCATCAATTCGACACGCTATGGGAGAACCTCTGAATGGCGTTCACCATCCCTACGCTTCTGGAAACCCGCGAAGACATCAGCTCCGACATGGAGACCTGGCTCCCCGGCACCCAGGCCCGCACCCGCCGCACCGTCCTGGGCGTGCTGGCCTTCGCCCAGGCCGGGGCCGTCAACGGGCTCCACGCGCACCTGGATCACCTCTACAGAAACTTCCTCCCGGACGAACAGGCCGACGCCCTGGGCGTCGAGCGCTGGGCCCGCCGTTATGGCCTCTGGTATCGCCAGCCCACCCCGGCTGCCGGGTCGCTGACCGTGACCGGCAGCGCCGGGGCCCGCCTGCCCGCCGGCACGGCCGTCCAGTACACCCAGGACCAGGTCTACCTCACCACCGCCGACCTGGTGCTGAGCAGCACCACGGGCGAGGTCTGGGTCCAGGCACAGAACACCGGCCAGGCCGGCAACCTGGCGGCAGGCATGCGACTCAACCTGGTCAGCCCCGTGGCGGGCATCAGCTCCGTGGCCATCGTCGCGGCGGGCGGCATCACCGGCGGCGAAGACGAGGAGACCCTCGACGGCCTGCGCCAGCGGGTCGGCCGGCGGATGTCACAGCCACCCCAGGGCGGCAGCCTGGCGGACTACGAGACCTGGGCCCTTGAGGCCCACCCCTCCGTGACCCGCGCCTGGGCGACCGAGCACGAGCAGGGGGCCGGCAGCGTGACCGTGCGCATGGCCTGCGACAACAACGCCGACCCGATTCCAGGGCCGGCCGTGATCGAGGCCTGTACCGCCTACATCGACCAGCGCCGCCCGGCGGGCCGCCGCTCCGTCTATGTGGTGCCGCCCGTGGCCCAGCCCGTGCAGTACCGGATACGCCTGGTGCCAAATACCCCGCAGGTCCAGGCCGCCGTGGAGGCTGAGCTGCGCGACCTGCACCGCCGTGACGCCGTGCCGGGTGGGCCGCTGCTCATCAGCCGCATCCGCGAAGCGGTGAGCATCGCGGCCGGCGAGAGCGACAACAGCGTGCTGGCCCCCACGGCGGACGTCACCGCCACCACGGGCAAGCTGGCCACCTTCGGAGGCATCCAATGGACGGTGTGACGCCCGAAAGCTACGGGCGCCAGACTGCCCAACTGCTGCCCCCTGGCAGTGCCTGGACCCGCGACCCCGAAAGCAACCTGGCTCGGCTGCTCGCTGCCCTGGGCGCCGCCCTGGCCCGCGCCCATCGGCGGGGGCTCGACCTGTTCAACGAGACCGACGCGGGCGAGGCCTTCGAGACCCTGGAGCGCTGGGAAACCCAGCTGGGCCTGCCGGATGGGTGCAGCATCCAGGGCTCGCAAACCGTCCAGGAGCGCGTCCAGGCCGTCCTGGCCAGGCTGCTCGATGCCGGCGGCATGGCCCGCGCCGACTTCCTCGCCCTGGCCGAGGTCATGGGCTACCCCAACGCCTCCATCACCGAATTTGGCGCCAGGCGTTACGGCCGCGCCCGC
Organism: Pseudomonas sp. SLBN-26; assembly: GCF_006715895.1. Taxonomy (NCBI): domain Bacteria; kingdom Pseudomonadati; phylum Pseudomonadota; class Gammaproteobacteria; order Pseudomonadales; family Pseudomonadaceae; genus Pseudomonas; species Pseudomonas sp. SLBN-26. The sequence goes on along the minus strand of NZ_VFOB01000001.1, from coordinate 1,266,652 downwards.
TTGGGCGAGCCCTACGGCGGCGAAGACTGGGAAAACGCCTGGCAACTCAACCTGCCCACGAGCCTGGTCATCGAGCGCCGCCACGGCCGCAGCGCCATGGGCGAACCCTACCGCGTATGGGGCGATAGCCAGTTCGAATGCGTCATGCACAAGCGCAAGCCGGCTGGATCGATCCTCACCTTTACCTATGGAGACACCTGATGGACTACCCGAAAGACGCATCCGTCGGCTTGCTCAATGGCAAGTTCACCGACGGCAACCCACTGCTGGGCATACCCGCCTCCCGCGACCCTGCCAGTTGGGCAAATGCCGTAACTGACGAGATTCTCGCCGTCGTTACCTCCGCTGGCTTGGTGCCAAACGAAGCCGTAACCAACCAACTGTTACAGGCCATCAACGCAAAGATCACGGCCGCAATTCCAGCTAGCCCAGCTGACGCGAGCCCGACGATAAAAGGCATCCTGAAGCTGGCAACACAGGCGATAACTGACGCGGGAGTTGATAACGCGACGGGGATAACCCCCCTGGTACTGGCAGCCACACTGAGGAACCGAATCGCCACGGCGGGTCATTTCGTAAACCTGAAGGTGAGCTGCACAGGAGCGGACCCAACGATACTCATATCCGCTGATCAGCTAGTGGTTGGTGACGGCATCGGTAATGCCCGAATCCTGCGAAGCGTTGGAGTGTCAATAAACACCGCAGCTTCTGGCTTGAATGGCCTTGATACCAGCACCTCTGCAGCGAATACCTGGTACTACGCGTTTGTGATTTTCAACCCAGCGACATCGAGCGTTGCGGCTGTGGCCTCTCTCAGCCCGACAGCGCCGTCGCTTCCCGCCGGATACACCCATTTTGTTCGGGTGGGTGCGTACCGCACGGGAGCAGGTTCCGCCAGATTGCCGCTGTCGTTCATTCAGGCAGGGCGCAGCGTGCGATACAAGATTGAAGCTGTAGGCAACGTGACAGAACTCCCTGTCATGGCTTCAGGCCTGGCCGGTTCCCCTGAAACGCCAACTTTTGTCAGCGTGGCGGTGCAGGCATTTGTACCCCCCACGGCTACGGCGGTCTCGGTCAGAACGACGCGGATTGTTTCGGGAGGGCGCGTTGTTGTTGCGCCTAGCGCCCTCTACGGACCGCCAGTTACCGATACCAGGGCAACCGCTCCGATAGCCATTTCCGGCACGACAGCGTTTGGAATGGCTCCTTCAGCAGACATCGTGCTGGAGTCTGGAAACATCTATTGGGCTAGCAGCATATCCACCGTTGCGCTGCTGTGCGTGGGCTGGGAGGACAGCATATGAGTTTTGCTATTCGCAACGACAAACAGGGGCAGCGCGCGGTAAACAGCCCAGATGATGTCGGCCCCGATGAGTACTTCAGTGAGACCCTGATTCAGATAGAAATGGTGCCGAGCGCGGCCATGGTGGACGAAGAAAGGGAGCGGCGCCTCGATGCTGGCATCGAGTTCGGAGGCAGGTTGTTCCAGAGCCGAGCCGCTGATCGCGAGAACATCAGTGGTGCCGCCCAACTCGCCTTTATTGCCATCGTTGGCGGTGCCAAACCGGGCGATTTGCGCTGGTCTGACTCCGACCAGGACTTTATCTGGATTGCTGCCGATAACAGCCTGGTCCCCATGGACGCGCCCACGGTCGTGGAGTTCGGCAAGGTGGCTGCAGGCCGTAAACAGGCGCTCATCTACGCTGCGCGCGCGCTGAAGGACAAGGCTGTCATCCCCGGTGACTACGCCGACGACAAATGGTGGCCGTGATGAAGCGCTTCCCGATGCCCTTGCAGGTCGAGCAACTGAACGACGGCACCTGGCGCCTGATGGCGCCATTCTTCTACCAGGACCCCGGCCAGGGACTGATCCAGGTCCCCGGCCGCTTCGACACCGACTTCGCCAGCGTCCGACCACTGCGCAACCTGGCCGTCATCCTGCTGGGCGTCAGCCTGGCAGTCGGCGGCCTAGGGCTGCTCCTGGACTGCCCGTTCCTGGCGATGTCGGGTGCAGCGCTAGGGGCCTTCGGGTTCGGAGCGCTGCTGCTGTATGCCGCCGTGGTCGGCTACGGCAACGGCCCGGCGGTGATCCATGACTACCTCTACAGCACCGCCAACCTGTCCCGGCGGCAGTCCGACGAGGTGTTCTACAACGCCCTACGCTCTAGCGGCGTCGCCCGCTGGCGCGCCTGGCTCATGTGGGCCGGCGTGCGTATCGGGGGTCACTGGAGGTACGGCCCATAAAGAAAGAAGCCCGCATGTGCGGGCTTCAGTCGAGCATTCCGATTTCGGCAGATCGGCGTGGATCGGGGCAGGCGCCCCTCATGTTCTCCCCACGCATGGGCGGAACGCCTGGGAAGAAAACCAGTTCCTGAGACTCAAAGGCATAGGCAATCGCCTGCAAGCTGATCTGCCGCAGCTTGCGAAAGCCGCTTTCATACTGCTCGATGGCGAGCGAGCTTACCCCACAAGTATTGGCCAACTTGTCGACGCTCCACCCGAGCAACTGCCGCGCCTCGGCGCACTGCTCGGGGCTCATGGTGAAAAGCGAAATATGGGCGTATGTGCTCATCGGATGGCTCCAGGGTGGGGGGTTATCGAATACTGTTTAAATATACAGCACTCGTCAAGGAGCGACCGCCAGAGGGGCCTCGCAGAGGGCCTCCCTAATGGGTGGCCCTCAATACAGCTCACGCCTTGTGTTCAAGCACTTCTTTGAGGATTCCCAGCAAGATGATCCAAGAGCTGCCTGGCATATCCCCCGACAGCGTCAAGTCATGGCTGCTGGAGGAGTAGGCTGAGCCTTCCTTGTCATACAGGAAGCGCTCAATCTCGACGTATTCGTCACCTGACGGTTTTGCCAGGGACACGATGAGTTCAGCCCATAGGGTCTGCTTACCATCAATTTTGACGGCCAACGGGCTTGCGGAGACTCTGAACCTCTTACTGCAAACTGAACCATCAACTATCCATTGCTCGCCATCATGCCTGACCAGCTGCACGGCCTCTCCTTTTGAGTGGATAGTTTTCGTGCAGCTATCCCAGTCAGTAGCCAGGTATCCCAACTGCTCCAGCAGCTTTCGCCAGTCTCGGTAGAACTGATTGGCTTCTCTCTGCGACTGCTCTACGTCCAAGTTGAATTTCATTGTGCTCTCCTTATGGCCCTAGCCTTCATTTCGGCCAGCTGAGCGACTTTAGCCGCAGTGCCAACTGTTGCGCGATAGATGACCCATCCCGGCGGGTTTGCGTGTGTCAAACCTAACGCTACGTCGTGCCAAAATCGGCGCGCGCTTACAGTGCGCTCGCTACTCAGGGAAAGAAGACAGGAAGAAGGTCTGAATATGCCCGCCCGGAGTCAGTGCCCCGGTTCCACCAGCAGGCGGGCGCGGGCGAGGGCGTCGGGGTTCACCTCAAGGCCCAGGCGGGTGACCCGGGCGCCGGCCCGTTCCACGCTCTGCAGCCAGCCCAGCAGGGCGTCGAGGCTGCCTTCCAGGGTGAGGTGGATGGCGCCGCCGGCTTCGTTGTCCATGCGCTCGATGTTCAGTTGCGCCTCGGCGCCGGAGCGGGCCAGCAGGCCGGGCAGGGCCTTGGCGTCCAGGCTGGCGCGGGGGGCGCTGGCGGGCAGGCGGGTGAGGTCGAAGCGCAGCATCTGCGCCTGCTGGTACTGCTGCTGGGCGTGCTGCAGGGCGGCGCGCTCCGGTTGCAGGAGCAGGGTCCAGGCCAGCACCGGGGTGAGGAACAGCACGAGCAGCAGCAGGGCGCGGCGCTCACGGGGTGGCAACTGGTCCCAGCGCTGGCGCAAGGGGGCGGTGAGGGTGGCGGGCGACATGGGGGCTCCTCGGGTCAGGGGGTGGCGATCTGCAGGCGCGCGCTGACGCCCTGGGCGTCACGGGCGCCGGCGTCGGACTGCACCGCCAGGCCCTGGCCGGTGAGCCCTTCGCGCAGGCGTTCGAGGTCGGCGAATGAGGCGCTGCCGACCCGCAGGGTCCAGCCTTCGCCGGCCTGGTAGTCGAGCCGCTGGACCTTGGCCAGGGCGCCGCCGCCGGCACTCCAGGTGCGCGCCAGGTGCTCCAGGTTGCGGGCCAGGTCGGCGTCGGGCTGATCGGCCTTGGCCAGGCGGGCGCGCACCTGGCGCTCCAGGTCCACCACGCGGGGCTCGTCGGGCACGCGGGCCTGCCACTGGGCGAGGTTCTCGGCCTCCAGGGTGGCGGTGGCCTGCTCCAGGGCCTGGCGCTGCATGCGGTCGTGTAGCCATTGGCCGCTGCCGGCGAGCACCAGCAGCAGGGCCAGGGTGCCCCAGGGCATGGCGCGGCGGTCGCCACCGGCGAACTCGCCCTGGCGCAGGTCGATGGCCTGGCGGCTGCCTTCGGCCAGCAGCGCCCAGGGTTCGTCGTCCCGCTGTTGCAGGTCGCTGGGCAGCAGCGCGGCGCTGGCGGCCAGGGTTTCGTCGTCCAGGGCACCGCAGAGGCCGGGTGCGCCGCCCACCAGCCAGCGACCGGCACAGCGCAGGGCCAGGGGTTGGCCTGGGGGCAGGCAGTCGGCGTCGAGGTGGATGCGCCGGGGCGTCAGCCCCACGGCGGACAGGCGCTCCAGGCAGGCACTGAGCCAGGCGCGGTCGAGGGCGATCACCCGGCACTGGCGACCCTGTTGCAGCGGCCCCTGGGCCAGGTGCAGGCGGTCCAGGTCGTCCAGCAGGCGTTCTTCCAGGGCGGAGCGCACCGCCTGGCGCAGCCAGCGGCCGCTGCGCGCCGGGACCTCGACGCTGTGCAGGCTGGCAGCCTCGGCGGGCAGCAGCAGGGTCAGGGCGTGGCCGGCCAGTGCCTCGGCGGCCTGCTCCAGGTTGCCCTGGGCGGGGGCGCCGGTGGCCGTCCACCAGGTGGCGGGGCTGTCGGCGGCGGGGGTGGACAGGTGGAGCCAGGCGTGCACGGGGGTCACTCCGTCGTTGAAGGGGATGGGAGCACCTGGCGACGCAGCACCCGCAGGTGCCCGTCCTGTTCCAGGCGCAGGTCGCTGGCCAGGTGCAGGCGGCGGTCGCCCAGCTCGGCCAGCAGATGGATGCGGAAGAAGCGGCTGTCCACGGCAAGACCGGGGGCGCGCACTTCGCGGCCCTGCAGCAGGGGCAGTTCGAGGAAGTCCTGCACCGTGGCCCAGCCGTCGGCGGGGCGTGCCTGTACCAGGGTGCGGGCGAGGGACGGGTCGAGGCCTTCCAGGCTCGCCAGCTGCACCGCCGAAGCGGTGTTGAGGTTGAGGGACGCGCCGCCGAGGGTGGCCACGTGGGGCGCCAGGCGGGCGAAGTCCTGGGGGGCGAGGTCGCCCAGGCGCAGCAGCTCGCTGGCATCCAGCAGGCCCTGGGCCTTGCCGCCGGGGCCGGGCCGGGTGGGCAGGCGCGCGGGGTCGTGGGCGGGCACGTCGAGCTGGGCCAGCAGGCGCTGGTAGCGGGCGCGCTGCAGGTCGCTGCGGCCGACCCGCAGGTGGTCGAGGTCGAAGCGGCCGGCCAGGTCTTCGATGCGTACCTGCACCTGGCCGCTGCCCAGGTCCCAGCGCTGTGGCGTGCGTGCCCAGCCCTGGCCCAGGTGGACCTGGGGCGGGTCTTCGCGGTTGGCCAGGTCGTCCCGCAGTTGCTGGCGGGCCCAGGTCTCGCCGCTCAGGGCCATCTGCCAGAGGTGCTGCTGATCCAGCTGGCGGGCGGTGGCGGCCAGGCTAAGGCGCTGGCGGGCGAGCATGTCGGCCACCACCAGGGTCACCAGGGCGGTGACCAGCAGCACGCTGAGCAGGGCGACGCCGCGCTGGCGGTGTTCAGTCATCACGCTGGCCCTCGCTACCGGGCAGGAGGATCACCCGGCGCAGCTCCGGGTAGCCCGGTGCGTCAAGCACCAGGTCCACGGCGGCCGGCAAGGCCAGGGCGCCGCCTGTGGCGGGCCAGCTGTCGTGGCGCGCGCCCTGGGCGTCGATGTAGCCCAGGCGCAGCAGGGTGACGCCCTGCAGCAGGCGCTGGCGGCGGGTGGCGCCGTCGTCGGGGTTGCGGAATTCGCGCCACCATTCGCCGTCTTCCCACTGGTGGCTCACCAGCAGCAGGTCGCTGCGGGGCTGGCCGAGGGGGTTGGCCGCGCCACCGCGCAGCAGGCGCAGGCGGTCGTCTCGGCCGATCAGCGCCTGGCGCCGGCTGGGGTCGTCGGGCAGGGGGCGGGGCACGGCCTGCCAGAGGTCGCGCTGGAGGATGTCCAGGGCCCGCTGCAGGCTGCGCAGTTGCTGTTCGTGCAATTCGATGCGCTGTTCGCTGTGCAGCACCCGCTGCAGCAGCTGGTAGCTGGCCAGGCCGAGCAGGCTGAACAGGGCGATGGCGATCAGCACTTCCAGCAGGGTGAAGCCGCGCTGGGTCATGGGCGGGCCTCGATGAAGCCGTTCAGGCGCGCGCGGGTCACCGGCGGCCGGCCGGGCACGGCGACGGCCACGTCCACTTCCAGCAGGCGCGGGTCGGGGGCGTTGCCCACTTCCACGGCCAGCAGCCATTCGCGGCCGGCGAAGGCGATGCGCTCTTCCCGGTGGCCCATCTGCGGCGCCAGCAGGCCGACGCGCAGTTCGTTGAGGCGGTTGTCCGCCAGCCAGCTGGCGAGGCTGCGCTCCACCAGCCCGGCGCTGTTGCGGGCGACGTGGGTGGCGGCGCTGTAGAGCGCGACGGAGAGGGTGGCGAAGATCGCCAGGGCGACCATCACTTCCAGCAGGGTGAAGCCGTCAGAGCGTTTCAACGCGCACCTCCTCCAGGCCGCCGCTGGACAGCTCCAGCACCGGCCGGCCGCGCAGTTCGATCTGCAGGCTGAAGGGCGTCAGCTCGTCGCTGGAGAGCACCAGCAGCTGCGGGCCGGGGCCGGGCACGGGGGCGCCCAGGCCGGGGGCCTGCTCGCCCAGTTCCAGGTGCAGGCGCAGGCTGTCGGGCAACTGCTGCGGGCGGTAGTCGCTGGCCGGAATCCAGCGGCCGTCGGCGTCCAGGCGGTGCACGGAGTAGCCGTCGGGTTCGATGCGCACGCCCAGTTCCTGGCGCTCCAGCATGGCGTCCTCGCGCAGCAGGCCGAGCAGGCTGCGCAGGCGCTCGGCTTCGCGCTTGGCGTGCTGCGGGCCGTGGTCGCTCTGGGCGAGGGTCAGGGTGCTGGCCAGCAGGCCGACCATGAGGATCACCACCAGCACTTCCAGCAGGGTGAAGCCTCGGCCCTGGCGAGCCGGCGGGGTGCGGTGGTGCCAGCGCTGCATCAGAGGTCCCAGTTGCCGATCTCGGCATTCAGGCCTTCGCCACCGGCACGGCCGTCGGCACCGAAGGAGAACAGGTCGTAGGCGGTGCCACGGCTGCCGGGCACCACGTACTGGTAGGGGTTGCCCCAGGGGTCGACGGGCAGGCGCTTGAGGTAGCCGTCGGGGTTCCAGTTGCGCGCGGCCGGGGTGCCGCTGGGCTTGCTGACCAGCGCTTCGAGGCCCTGCTGGGTGCTGGGGTAGCCGTGGTTGTCGAGCTTGTAGATGTCCAGCGCCATGGCAATGGCCTTGATGTCGCTGCGGGCGGCGGTGACCTTGGCCTGGTCCGGGCGGTTCATGATCTGCGGGACCACGAGTGCGGCGAGGACGCCGAGGATGACCACGACGACCATGATTTCGATCAGGGTGAAACCCCGTTGCCGGTTGCGGGTGTGCATGGGTGTGCCTGCCTTCAGGTGATGAGTTGGTTGAGGCTGAGGATGGGCATCAGGATCGCCAGGACGATGAGCAGCACACTGGCGCCCATGAACACCAGCATCGCCGGCTCGAACAGTCCGACGAGCATGGCGATGCGGTTGGCCAGCTGGGTTTCCTGCTGGGTGGCGGCGCGGTCGAGCATGGCGTCCAGCTCGCCGGAGCGCTCACCGCTGGCGATCAGGTAGAGCATCATCGGCGGGAAGTGGCCGCTGCGTTCCAGTGCCCGGGTCAGGCCGCCACCTTCTCGCACCGAGCGCGCCACGTCTTTGAGACTCGTCCGAATCCGTTGGTTGGCCACCACTTCGGCGGCGATTTCCAGGGCGTCCACCAGCGGTACGCCGCTGCGCCCGAGGATGGCCAGGGTGCTGGTGAAACGGGTGCAGTTGCTCGCCCGCAGCACCTTGCCCACCACCGGCAGGCGCAGCTGCAGGCCGTGCCAGGCCAGGCGCGTGGCGGGGCGGCGCAGGGCCAGGTGCACGCCCACCGCTGCGCCGGCGACGAGCAGCAACATCAGCAGGCCGTGGGCCTGCAGGCCGGCGCTGGCGGCGATCAGGCCGCGGGTCAGGGCGGGCAGCTCCTGGCCGCTGTCGATGAACACCTTGACCACGTCCGGCACCACGAAGCCGAGCAGGAAGCCGACGATGCCGAAGGCCGCCACCAGCAGGATGCTGGGGTAGAGCATGGCCAGCTGCAGTTGCTGTCGCGCCGCCTGGCGGGCCTCGGTGTAGTCGGCCAGTTGCATCAGCACCTGGGCCAGGTGGCCGGCGCGCTCCCCGGCGGCCACGGTGGCGCGGTACAGCGCCGGGAAGGCGCGGGGGAACTCGGCCATGGCGCGGGCCAGGCCGTGGCCTTCCAGCACCCGCGCGCGGATGGCCAGGACCATGGCCTGGTGGGCGCGCTTCTCGCACTGGGCGGCGACCGCCGCGAGCACCTCTTCCAGGGGCAGGGCGGCCTGCACCAGGGTGGCCAGCTGGCGGGTCAGCAGGGCCAGGTCGGCGGTGGACAGCCCCTGGCGGTTGCGCCCCGGGGCGCCCTCGCGCGGGGTGCTGCCCCGGTGGTTCCTGAGCTTGAGCGGCACCAGGTTGCGCTCGCGCAGCAACTGGCGCGCCTGGCGCTCGCTGTCGGCTTCCTGCACGCCGCGCAGCTTGCGGCCGCCCGGGTCCATGGCGAGGTATTCGTAGGCGGCCATCTCAGTCCTCCCGGGTGACGCGCAGCAGTTCTTCGAGGCTGGTCACGCCGGCCAGCACCTTGTCGCGGCCGTCCATGAACAGGCTGGGGCCGTGGCGACGGGCGTGGCGGGTCAGTTCGGCCTCGCCGGCGCCCTGGTGGATCAGCTGGCGCAGGGCCTCGTCCAGCAGCACCAGTTCGTAGAGGCCCTGGCGGCCGCGATAGCCGCTGTGCTGGCAGGCATCGCAGCCCACCGGGTGCCAGAGCGTGGGGCGCGCCTGCGGGTCGAGGCCGAGGTGCTCGCAGGCAGCGTCGTCGGCGGGGCCGGGCTGCTTGCAGTGGGGGCAGAGCACTCGCACCAGGCGCTGGGCCAGCACGCCCACCAGGGAGCTGCACAGCAGAAAGGGCTCGACGCCCATGTCCACCAGGCGGGTGACGGCGCCCACGGCGCTGTTGGTGTGCAGGGTGGAGAGCACCAGGTGGCCGGTGAGGGAGGCCTGCACGGCGATCTCGGCGGTTTCGTGGTCGCGGATCTCACCCACCATGACCACGTCCGGGTCCTGGCGGAGGATGGCCCGCAGGCCCCGGGCGAAGGTCATGTCCACCTTGGTGTTGACCTGGGTCTGGCCGATGCCGGGCAGGTGGTACTCCACCGGGTCCTCGATGGTGAGGATGTTGCGGGTCTGGCTGTTGAGGCTGGCCAGGCCGGCGTAGAGGGTGGTGGTCTTGCCCGAGCCGGTGGGGCCGGTGACCAGCAGGATGCCGTGGGGACGCGCCAGGGCGCCTTCCAGGCGGCTGCGGGTGCCGGGGTCCATGCCCAGGCGGCTGAGGTCGAGGCGGCCGGCCTGCTTGTCCAGCAGGCGCATCACCACCCGTTCGCCGTGGGTGGAGGGCAGGGTGGAGACGCGCACGTCCACTTCGTGGCCAGCGATACGCAGGGCGATGCGGCCGTCCTGGGGGATGCGCTTTTCGGCGATGTCCAGCCGCGCCATGACCTTGATCCGCGACACCAGCAGCCCGGCCAGTTCGCGGCGGGGCTGGAGGATCTCGCGCAGCAGGCCGTCCACCCGCAGGCGCACGGAGAGGTGGCGCTCGAAGGTCTCCAGGTGGATGTCGGAGGCCTTGGCCTTCACCGCCTCGGCGAGGATGGCGTTGATCAGGCGGATGATCGGGGCGTCGTCCTCCTGCTCCATCAGGTCGGTGGTCTGCGGCAATTGCTCGGCGAGGCTGGCCAGGTCGTCCTGGCCGGCCATGGCATCGCCCAGGCCGTCGGCCACTTCGCGGGCGTCGTTCTGGCCGTCCTGGTAGTGGCTGGCCAGGGCCTGGGCGAAGGCTTCGGCGTCCAGCACCCGGGGGCGCAGGGCGCTGCCGTGCTGGCGGCGTACCTCGGCGAGGATCGCCAGCTCGGCGCCGGCCCGGCACAGCAGCTCGCCGCCGTGCAGCAGCACGCCGTGGCGCCGGGCGTAGCTGAAGGGCAGGCGCGCGCTGCTCATCGCCCCTTGGCTCCGCGCATGTCCAGCACCTGGCCACCGTCGTTGTCGAACAGCTGGCGCGGGTCGCTGGGCAGCAGCAGCCCGCTGGGGCCGCGGTCGTTGCTGCGCAGGTTGCGCAGGTCGTTGTACTTGCGCTGGCCGAGTTCGCCGCTCTCCTCGCTGGTGCGCAGCAGGGTGGGGCGCAGGAAGACCATTAGGTTGGTCTTCTCAGTGACCTCCTTGGTGGAGCGGAACAGCCCGCCGATCAGGGGGATGTCGCCCAGTAGCGGCACCTTGCTGACCTGGGTCTTGACGTTGTCCTTGATCAGGCCGCCGATGACGATGATCTGCCCGTCGTCGGCGAGGATGGTGCTCTTGATCGCGCGCTTGTTGGTGATGGCGTCGCTGGTGGTGATGCCCGGCGGGGCGGCGGCCAGCTCGGAGCTCTCCTGCTCGACCTTGAGGCGCAGGCTGTTGCCCTCGTTGATGTGCGGGGTGACCTTGAGGGTCACGCCGATGTCGCGGCGCTCGACGGTGGTGAAGGGGTTGTTGGCCCCGGCCGCGTCGGTGGTGTAGGAGCCGGTCTGGAAGGGCACGTTCTGGCCGACGAGGATCTCCGCCGGTTCGTTGTCCAGGGTCAGCAGGCTGGGGGTGGAGAGCAGGTTGTTGTTGGAGTCGCTGGACAGGGCGGTGACCAGGGCGGCGAAGTGGCCGCTGCCGACGCCGATCACACCGCCGTCGGGCAGGGTGGGGCGCTTGCCGTCCTGCAGGGTGCCCAGCAGGGAGCCGATGGTCAGGCCGCTGCCGCCGAACTGGATGGAACCGCCGGCGTCGCTGCCACGGCCGGCCCACTGCACGCCGAGGGCGTCGTTGATGTCGCCGCTGACTTCGACGATGGCCGCTTCCACCAGCACCTGGGCACGGGGGCGGTCGAGCTGGGCGATCACCGCGTCGAGGGTCGCCAGCTGGGCCGGTTCGGCCATCAGCACCAGGGCGTTCTGGCTTTCGTCGGCGCTGATGAGGATGGAGCCGGCGCGGCCTTCCTTGCCGCCGTTGCCCACTTCCATGCGCTTGCCGATGCCGGAGAGCAGGTCGGCCAGTTGCTTGGCGTCGGTGTGGTGCAGGCGCACCACGCGGGTGCCGTCGTTGGCGTTGCCGGGCACGTCCAGCTGGCGGGCGAGGGTGGCCATCTGCTCGCGGGCCTGGCTCGGGCCGACCAGGATCAGCCGGTTGCTGCGGGCATCGGCAATGGCGCGGGCGCCTGCCGGGGCGCCACTGCCCTGGTTGACGCTCTCGGTGAGGGTGGCGGCCAGGTCGGTGGCCCAGGCGTGCTTGAGGCCGAGGGTGGAGAAGGCGCGCTCGCCAGCGCTGTCCAGCTCGCGCACCAGGGAGCGGATGCGGCCGACGTTGCTGGCGCTGTCGGTCACTACCAGGGCATTGGAGCTGCTGGAGGGGGCGACGTAGGCGTCCACCGCCACCAGCGGGCGCAGTACGGCGGCCACTTCGGCGGAGGTGGCGTTGCGCAGCGGGATGACCTCGGTGACGAACTCGTCGTCGGCCGCCTGCTCGCTGCCGCTGGCCTTGGTCTTGGCGTCGGCCACCGGGACGATCAGCACGCGGTCGCCCTGGTCGAGGGCGGCGTAGCCCTGGCTGCGCAGTACGGTGAGGAACAGCGAGTAGATGCCGGCCTGGTCCAGCGCGCTGCTGGACTGCACGGTGACCTTACCGCTCATGCGCGGGTCGAGGACCATGGTCTTGCCGGTGATTTCGCCGACTTCGCTGACCAGGTCGCGCAGTTCGGCGTCCTTCATGTTCAGCGTCCATTGGCGGGATTCGTTGCGTTCGGCGAACGCGGGAAGGGGGGCGAGCAGGGTGCCAAGCACCAGCAGCGCGCCGGTCACGCGGGGCAGTTTCATGGTCGGGTCTCCGGCGTGTGGGTGGGGGCCCCGTGTGCGGTTTCGGCCGCAGGCGGACGGGGTACGAAAAGGCGGGTTTCAGGGCGCGGGAAACCCAGGCGGTAGTCGCGCCCGCCGTGCTGCAGCAGCACGTGGTCGGGGGCGACGGCACGCAGTACGGCGCCGCCGGGCAAACGGTCGCCGATGCGGTAGAAGGCGCTGCCCGACGGGCCGGCGATCAGCGCGCGGGAGTCGGCCTCGCCGCGTTCGGCCAGGCTCGCCATCAGCACCAGCGAGAGGCTGGTGCTGGCGTCTTCGGCGGCCTCTTCGGGGCTACCGCTGGCGGGCAGCACGCCGAACAGCAGGGCCACCAGGGTGCTGTCCAGCGGCGCGGCCTCGGCAGCCACCGGGGCGGCGGCGCTGGGGGCCGGCTGGGCCAGCTCGGCGGCCAGGGCCTGGCGGGCATGCCAGGCATCCCGGGCGAGCCAGGCCAGCCAGCCAGCGAGGGCGAGCACGGCCAGGGCCAGCAGGGCCCGGCGCAGCGGCAGGCGGAGGTCGGGACGCAGCGACGGCAGCATGGCTCAGGGCTTCATCCGGTCGAGCACGGCGTGGCCGCGCAGTTGATGGAACACCACGGCGCCGATATGGCCGGCCACCAGCAGGGCCAGCACCACGCAGAACAGGCGATGGCTGCTGTTGAAGAATTCGATGAGTACCGGCTCGGCGAACGGCTGCGGCAGGGTGGCCAGGCCGAACAGGTCGATGGGGCGGTCCATCATCAGCACGCCGGTGGCGAGCACCAGGGCGGTGGCGATGTACAGCGCCAGGTGGCCCGCCTTGGCGAGGAACTGGCCGAGGCCGTTGCCGTGGGCGATGTCGTCAGGGCCGGGCTGGGCCAGGGCGTAGCCGATGCGCAGCACGAAGAACGGGATCAGCAGCGCAGTGAGCGAGACGTTGATGAAACCGATGGCCTCGGACAGGGCCGCCGGGACATCCAGCAGAGCATTGGCGAAGCCGGTGACGGTGGCCCAGAGGATGACCAGCGCCGAACCCCAGTGCAGCAGGGCGCGGGGACGCGAGTAACGAGCAGTGGACATGAACGGTGTTCCCAGGGAAATGAAGAGGAGCGTGGCGCCAGGCGCCACGCTCCGTTTGTTGCAGGCTCGGGTTACTTGCGTTTCCAGGCCATGTTCCAGTGGGAGCCCTTGCCGGGTTCGAACTGGGTGGAACCACTGTTCCACTGCTTGCAGTAGCCGCTGGCCGGGAAGGGCAGGCACTCGTAGGTGTTGCCATCCTTCGCCAGTACGGTGGTGCCGGCCTTGTAGCTCTGCAGGCCATCCGGGAAGACGAAGTCGTAGTCACCGCTGCCGGGGTTCTCGCCACCGCCTTCGCCCGGGTTCTCGCCGCCGCCGTTACCCGGCTCGGCAATCAGGGTGAAGCTGTGGGTCTGCTGCAGCAGGGAGCCTTTCTTCGGCGTGGCGACCACGACCAGGTCGTGTGCACCGGCTTCAGCCTTGTCCAGGGTCATGTGGAAGTGCGGGGTGTTGCCCGGCGCGGCTTCCTTGTGAGCGATGGTCTCGCCCTTGGCGTTCAGCACGGTGGCCTTGATCTGGAACTCGCCGCCTTGTGCGATGGCGTTGAAGTGCAGGTCAGCCTTGCCGTCCTTGATCTGGTAGCTGGAGGACAGACCGGTCAGGTTCAGGGAACCCGGAACGGAGGGCTTGTCCTTCTGGACTTCGACGTTGGTGACCTGGCTGTCGGCCTTCACGTGGATGCCATTGCGGCCGTGGTTCGGGACGATCTCGCCAGCGGCGTTCAGTTCACCGAGCTTGTAGCCGTAGTCACCGGCGTTGACCTTCTGGGCCAGCAGGAAGGGCCAGGTGTTGGCCTGGGCCTGTTCGGCGGTGGCGATCTTCATCTCGACGGTGTTCAGCGGGCCGGTCTTGCTGAAGGCGCGCAGGGTCACGGTGTCGCCGACGCTCAGGGCTTCCGGCTGAACGGCACCGATCAGGTTCCACTCCGGAGCGGGCGGCGGGGTTTCGCCACCACCGGTCTGGTCGCCGTCGATGTTCACGTCGACGACGGAGTAGAAGGTGGCGTCGGTGTCGCCTACGCGCCAGGTGGCGAGAATCACGTGGTAGCCGCTGCGGTCAGCCGGGACGTTCACGCGGTGGGTGGTTCTGCCCTGGCCCTGGGGGCGCACGCTCACACCTTCGACGTAGGGCTCGTGCAGCAGCGGGGTGGCTTCGAAGCTGTCGCGGGTCAGCGGCTGGTTGGGGTTCCAGTCCTTCTTGGTGATGTAGAACTGCCAGTAGGCGGTGGCGTGGCCAGCGGTGTAGAACCAGGTGATGTCCTGCAGGCCGGGCTTGATGGTGGTCTTGGCCCAGCGGGTGGCGGTCTGCTCGTTCAGCTCGGCGTAGCTGTCGTGGCCGCCAGCGGCGATGGTGCCGTCAGCCGGGCCGCACTCCATGAAGGAACCGCCGCACCACTTGCCACCGTGGTGGAAGTCGGAGCCCGGACGGTATTCGACACTCTGGGGTTCCCATTGGATCTGACCGCAGCCTGCGTTCAGGGCACCGCCGGTGGAGGCGCACATGTAGGAGCGGGCTTTCGGGCTTTCGATGTAGCCGTGGGCGAGGGCCTGCTGGGACGCCAGGGTGGCGAAGCCGATGGCCAGGGCCAGGGCCAGGGGGAGTTTGCGAAGGCTCTGCTTGCGCATGTGTTGAAGGTCCTTGTGGGTAGGTTTCAAAGGAGCCCTCGATGCAGGCGTGGGGTCGATCATGTCTTCTCCAGCCCCCGCATCTCGGGACTGGGGTCAGAATGCCGTCGGGCCTGGACCGCTCACATTGGACGAGTCCGAAAGCCGTTCGGCCGCTCAGGACGGCAGGTATGGGGAAGGAGGCTGTACCGCCGGGAGGGCCGGACAGTGTGACGAGTGCGGGGCTGCAGCAAGCTGGCCGCGTCGCCAAGAAGGGTTCCGGGCGCAGCAGGCCCTCAGAAGATCGGGATGCGGCCTGGGCATGGCCGATGCGCAGCACGAAGAACGGAGTCAGCAGCGCTGTGGGCGGGACGTGGGTGCAGCACACGAGCCAGGCGTCGTGGACAGGGGCGCTGTTCCCATTGAAACGAAGAGGAGCGTGGCGCCAGGCGCCACGCTCCTTTTGTTGCAGGCTCGGGTTACTTGCGTTTCCAGGCCATGTTCCAGTGGGTGCCCTTGCCGGGCTCGAACTGGGTGGAACCGCTGGTCCACTGCTTGCAGTAGCCGCTGGCCGGGAACGGCAGGCACTCGTAGGTGTTGCCATCCTTCGCCAGTACGGTGGTGCCGGCCTTGTAGCTCTGCAGGCCATCCGGGAAGACGAAGTCGTAGTCACCGTTGCCGGGGTTCTCGCCACCGCCTTCGCCCGGGTTCTCGCCGCCGCCGTTACCCGGCTCGGCAATCAGGGTGAAGCGGTGAGTCTGCTGCAGCAGCTCGCCTTTCTTCGGAGTGGCCACGACCACCAGGTCATGTTCGCCGGCTTCCACGTTGTTCAGAGCCATGTGGATGTGCGGGGTGTTGCCCGGCGCGGCTTCCTTGTGAGCGATGGTCTCGCCCTTGGTGTTCAGCACGGTGGCCTTGATCTGGTACTCGCCGCCCTGTGCGATGGCGTTGAAGTGCAGGTCAGCCTTGCCGTCCTTGATCTGGTAGCTGGAGGCCAGGCCGGTCAGGTTCAGGGAGCCCGGAACGGAGGGCTTGTCCTTCTGGACTTCGACGTTGGTGACCTTGCTGTCGGCCTTCACGTGGATGCCGTTGCGGCCGTAGTTCGGGACGATCTCACCAGCGGTGTTCAGTTCACCGAGCTTGTAGCCGTAGTCGCCGGCGTTGACCTTCTGGGCCAGCAGGAAGGGCCAGGTGTTGGCCTGGGCCTGTTCAGCGGTGGTGATCTTCAGCTCGACGGTGTTCAGCTGGGTGCTCTTGTCGAATGCGCGCAGGATCACGGTATCGCCGACGCTCAGCGGCTCCGGCTGCACGGCACCGATCAGGTTCCACTCCGGAGCGGGCGGCGGGGTTTCGCCACCACCGGCCTGATCGTTGTCGATGTTCACGTCGATGGCCTGGTAGAAGGTGGCGTCGGTGTCGCCTACGCGCCAGGTGGCGAGAATCACGTGGTAGCCGCTACGGTCAGCCGGCACATTCACCTTGTGAACGGATCTGCCGTTGGCCTGGGGACGCTCATGTACACCCGGGACGAACTGCTCGTGGGCGATCGGCGTGGCTTCGAAGGCGTCGCGGGTCAGCGGCTGGTTGGGGTTCCAGTCCTTCTTGGTGATGTAGAACTGCCAGTAGGCCGTGGCGTGACCCTGGGTGTAGAACCAGGTGAAGTCCTGCAGGCCGGGCTTGATGGTGGTCTTGCTCCAGCGGGTGGCGGTCTGCTCGTTCAGCTCGCTGAAGCGCTTGATGCCACCTGCGGCAATGGTGCCTTCTGCCGGTCCACATTCCCGGAAGGTACCGCCGCACCACTTGCCGCTCAGGTGATGGTCGACCGCAGGAGCGTATTCAACGCTCTGGGGTTCGTACTGGACGTCGCCGCAGCTGGCGTTCAGGTTGCCGCCGGTGGAGGCGCACATGAAGGAGCGGGATTTCGGGATTTCGATGTAGCCGTGGGCGATGGCCTGCTGGGAAGCCAGGGTGGCGAGGCCGACGGCCAGGGCCAGGGGGAGTTTGCGAAGGCTCTGCTTGCGCATGCGTTGAAGGTCCTTGTGGATAGGTCTTAAAGGAGCCCTCGATGCAGGCGTGGGGTCGATGGGGTCTTCTCCAGTCCCTGCATCTCGGGACTGGGGCCAGAATGCCGCCGGGGTCGGACCGCTCACATGGGACGAGTCCGAAAGCCGTTCGGCCGCTCTGGACTGCGGGGGATGGGGGTGAAGGAAGGCAGCGCCGCCGGGTGGACCGGGCGGCGCGGGGAGGGCGGGACGCGGGGCGGCTACTTGACCGCCTGGTCCTCGATGCGGTCGGCGTCGAACAGGGTTTCCAGCTCGGCACGGGCCTCGCGGGCGGTCTGCAGCATGGCAGCCGTATCGCCGTGGACCTTGTACTGGGCTGCCAGGACTTCCTCGTCGTGGCGCTGGAAGCGGCGGATGCGCGCCTCCGCCTGCTCGGGCGGCAGGCCCATGGCGAGGAGGATCTGCCGGGCCATCTCCAGGCTGGAATAGAAGGTCTCGCGCACCGGCATGGCGCCCAGGTCGAGCAACTGATGCACGTGCTGGCGGTCCCGGGCGCGGGAGATGATCTTCAGGTGCGGGTAGAGCCGGTGCACCAGTTCGGTGGTGCGCAGGTTGGTGACCGGGTCGTCGGTGGCGATGACGAAGAACTCGGCCTTGTCCACCTTGGCGGCGCGGAGGATCTCCGGGCGCAGCGGGTCGCCGTAGAAGATCGGAATGCGGCCCAGGCTCCGGGACAGCTCGATGGTCTCCACCGAGGTGTCCAGCGCCAGGAAGGGCACGCGCTGGGCGTGCAGCACACGGGCGATGATCTGGCCCATGCGCCCGGTGCCGGCGATCACCACGCGCGGGGTGTCGCCTTCGATGCGCTGGTACTCCTCAGGCACCTCCACGGGGGCCGGCGCTGTCTTGGCGAAGCGGCTCACCAGCAGGATCAGCAGGGGCGTCATGGCCATGGACAGGGTGATGGCCAGCACCAGGTAGCCGTGCAGGTCGGCATCCACCAGGCGGTGTTCGCGGGCCATCTTGAACACCACGAAGGCGAACTCGCCGCCGGCGGCCAGCACCACCGCCAGGCGCAGCGCACTCTGACGCACCAGGCGGCCCGCCACGCGCGCCACCAGGTACAGCACCGGGAACTTGCAGGCCACCAGCAGCAGGGTGAGGCACAGCACCAGCAGCGGCTGGCGCAGCAGCAGGCCGAGGTCGGTGCTCATGCCCACGCTGATGAAGAACAGGCCGAGCAGCAGGCCCTTGAAGGGCTCGATCTGCGCTTCCAGTTCGTGACGGTATTCCGAGTCGGCCAGCAGCAAGCCGGCGAGGAAGGCGCCCAGGGCCATGGACACGCCGGCTTCCTCCATCAACCAGGCGGTGCCGATCACCACCAGCAGCGCGGTGGCGGTGGACACCTCCTGCAGGCCGGTGCGGGCCACCACGCGGAACACCGGGCGCAGCAGGTAGCGGCCACCGATGATCACCAGGCCGATGCTGCCCACCACCTCGGCGAGGTGGCGCAGGCCGCCGCCGTCTTGCTCCGGCGTGGCCGAGCCGCTGAGCAGTGGCACCAGGGCGATCAGCGGGATCGCCGCGATGTCCTGGAACAGCAGGATGGCGAAGGCCAGGCGCCCGTGGGGGCTGGTCAGCTCCTTGCGCTCGGCGAGGATCTGCAGGCCGAACGCCGTGGACGACAGCGCCAGGCCCAGGCCCAGCACCACCGAGGCCTGCCAGCTCTGGGCGAAGCCGAACCCGGCCACGCTGCCGATCAAGGCCCCGGTAAACAGCACCTGGGCCAGGCCAACGCCGAACACCGAGCGGCGCATCACCCACAGGCGCTTGGGCGAAAGCTCCAGGCCGATGATGAACAGCAACAGCACCACCCCCAGCTCGGACAGCGTGGCGACGCTCTGCGGGTCATTCACCAGCCCGAGCACGGACGGGCCGATGAACAGACCGGCAAACAGATAACCGAGCACCGCGCCCAGGTGCAGGCGACGGGCGAGCGGAACGGCGAGGACGGCGGCGAGCAGGAAGACGACGGCGACCTGCAACGAGCTGCCTTCATGGGGCATGGCGGAATCCTTGGTAAAGCGGGAACGGTGCCTACAGGCGGGTGGAGGGCAAGGATAGGGGCTGGGCAAGGGGGCTGTCACCGTTCCATGCGTCGTAGAGGGCTTGCGGCACCTGCATCATCGCAGTGGGAAGGCCTACCCGGACTCGGTTGAAGTCTGGCCAGGCGCGTTGGACGTTAGCGGCGGAGCGGCTTACCAGGAGTCATAGGGAATGCCGTGCTGTTCGATATAGGCCTTGCTCGCAGGCTCCAGTTCAGGCCAGGCGTATTTCCCGCCCGTCTGCCCCTGACTAGGTCCCTTGCGTTCGACTACCCCAACGAAACGGCCGATTTCCTTACCTTTGAGGCAGGGCCCTCCCACCCAGACCTTGACGATGCCGCCAGGTGCGAGACCGAGGGAGATGTCATGGCGGAAGCGGGTCACTTCCTGGGTGGAATGGACGCAGACCGTGCGCTGTGGCTTGACCATCTCCTCCCGCACCCACTCTGGGATATCAATGCGCAACTTGTAGACCTGGGGCTCCACCAGGGATTGCCAGCGCACGAAGATGATATTGGGCAGGTCGACGTTGTTGACGGGTTTGGTGCCATTACCGCCTTGCCACCAGCCTTCTGTTTGGGCCGAGTAACCCACCACCCCGCCATACACGCGCTCAAAGGCTAGGTTGCGGCGATCGACGACATCAATGCTTTCTACCCAGACTTCCATATGCCGTGGCGCGCCAGCGCCGATGTACCAGGTGGGATAGGGCAGGCGAGAAACGCTGCTGGCACAGCCGTTCAGCGGCAGGAGCAGCAGGAGGGCGATCAATAGACGCCATGTCATTCCGGGTAACCCTCTTGAGGTCGTTGGTTGTAGGCCAGCCGTTGATTGGTCGGCTTGTTGAGCAGCAGACCGGCGGTTGGCACCCAGTGGGCGGAGGTGTGGATATAGCGCCCCAAGAGGTAACGCTCCTCCTCGTGGGTCAGGCGGTTGCTGGCGCCCCTGGCGCCCCTGGCGTAGGCGAGGAACTTCTCGGCAATCAATACGAGGTCATCGGGCAGTAGGAACGCTGCTTCCGCAGGTACCGCTCTCAGCGGTACTTCGAACTTCACTGCTGCCTCATGCATGGCCACGGCGACCCTTCAGGCTTGGCGGGCTGGCTGCGGCCGAGGGGAAATGTCTTACCAGGAGTCATACGGAATCCCGTGCTGCTCGATATAGGCGCGTGCAGCTTCGCTTGGCTTCAGGGTGAAGTGTCCTCCTCTGTACCCTTTGTGCGTGCCCCTGGGTTCGACTACACCAACGAAACGGCCAACCTCTTTGGCTTTGAGGCAGGGCCCTCCCACCCAGACCTTGACGATGCCGCCAGGTGCGAGACCGAGGGAAATATCTTTGCGGTATTGGGTTTCTTCTACGGTGGAATGGACGCAGACCGTGCGCTGTGGCTTGACCATCTCCTCCCGCACCCACTCCGGGATATCAATGCGCAACTTGTAGACCTGAGGCTCCACCAGGGATTGCCAGCGCACGAAGATGATATTGGGCAGGTCGACGTTGTTGATGGGCATCATCTTGCCGCCCCCTTCCCACCAACCCTCTGTCCGGTTGTTGTAGGCCACCACGCCACCATGAACGCCCTCAAATGCCAGGTTACGGCGGTCGACCACGTCCACGCTTTCAACCCGGGCTTCCATATAGCGAGGTGCGCCGAGCCCGATGTACCAAGTGGGATAGGGGAGCTTAGGGCCGCCACTCGCGCAGCCGCTCAGGGGTAGGGGCAGCAGAAGGACAACGATCAGTCGCAAGATCATTCCGGATAACCCTCTTGAGGTCGTTGGTTGTAGGCCAGCCGTCGATTGGCCGGTTTGTTGAGCAGCAGGCCGGCAGTTGGCACCCAGTGGGCGGAGGTGTGGATGTAGCGGCCCAGCAGGTGGCGTTCTTCTTCCAAGGTCAGGCGACTGCTGGCACCACGGGCGTAGGCGAGTAGCTTGTCAGCAATGGGGGCAAGGTCCTCCGGCAGAGTAAAACGCGAGTCGCTGTCATCAATCGGTTCTAAAGGCACCTCGTGTTTCAGTGCCGCTTCATGCATGGCCCGCAGCGCAACCTTCGACAGGTCGCCGTAGACCGTGCGGTCCATGGCCACGGCGACCATCCAGCGCTCGCTGGGCACCATGCTCCGTTCATACTTGGGCTGGGCCGCGCGCCAGGCGATGGGGCTCAGCTCGCCGCTGCCTGGCAGGCCACGGTCCATGAGGCGGTCGGCTTCCTTCAAGGCCCGTTGCCAGGCCGGGCTGTGCTCCAGGGGGCGACGGGGCGTGACCACCGTGACTTCCGGCTTTGTGAGCAGCAGGCGCTCGGTCTGCTGCGGGCGGTAGCCGCCGCCGATATTGGAGTGGACGCCCGGCAGCGCCAGCTCCTCATGCCCCGGGAACACCCGATTGAGGGCGAACTGCCAGCGCTTTTCATCCCGCGCGGTGATGTGCAGCACCTTGCGGGCGCAACCGGCCGGCAGGTAGAGGTTGACGCCGGGGTTGTAGTCGTTGACCGAAAAGTCGCCCTCGAGCGGGGCGTTGATGGCAGCCACGGTGTCGAACAGCCCGATGAAGTTGATCAGCACATCCCGGGCCCAGTCGAAGTCCTGCGGCAGGCCGAGACGGGCGAGCCCCAGCACCTGGGCCAGCACGCCGCCCTCGGGCTTGAGTACTTCGTTGGCGAAGTGCCGCGCGGAGGCGGCGCCCCGGCTGAAGCCGAAGATGTCGAATTCCAGGGTGCGGATCTTGGTGTCAGGATTGGTTCCGTTGAAGCGCTTGATCTGTTCTTCGATCAGGCTGGGGCTCTGCTGGACTCGGGCGGTTACGCCTGATGAACCCTGACCAGTCGCCTGGCTGTAGAGATTGTCCCGGCTGCCACTCTCTGTGCCGATGCCTTCGAGGTAGACCGGCACGTAACCCAGGCGTGCATCTGGTTCCACAGGAATGGTGGTGTTGTCCCGGTACAGCCGATACAGCAACGCCACATTACTCGCCGCATTGCCGTAGCTGTTGTCCGGCGCCGTTTCGAACAGCCCCTCCGGGCTCATGTCCTTGAAGCCGTAGCGTTTGCAGTGCTCGACCAGGCTGCCGAGGCTCTGTGCGTCGTACAGCTCGCGGTCGTCGCGCTGGCACTGGGCGGTGAGGGCGGAGTTGCCGAGGTTGTTGCCGGTGCCGTCGAAGAACAGGGCGATGCGCAGGGTGATGCCGGTTTCCGTGGCTTCCAGTTCCTCTTCTTCCTCCTCCTCTTCCAGCTCGGCGGCCTCCTGCAGGCGCTTGGCCAGCGCCGAAGGTTGCGCCGTGTTGAGGCGGTTGCCGGCCATGGCCAGGGCGGCGGAGGCCGGCAGCCAGGGGCCGAGGGCTTTCAGGCCGCTGCCCTTGCCCGGCGCCCCGCCGGCGTTGAGCTTGGCCAGCGGGCCGCTGACTGTGATGCCGCCGGGGTCGAGCTTGATGAAGCTGCCGCCGGCCTGGAGGGTCAGTTCCATGCCGGCTTCGATCACCAGCTTCTGCCCGGCCTTGAGGTGGATTTCCTGCCCGGCTTCCACGAGCCGGTTGCTGCCGATGCGGATGTGCTGCTCGTTGCCCACGGTGAGGTGGTCATCCAGCTTCAGTTCCGTCTTGCGGTCCTTGTGCAGGGTGTGGTGCTGCTCGCCGAGGAATTCGCTGTAGACGCTGCCTTCCACCCGGTCGTGGCGCTGGTTCCCGACGCGGATCTTCTGGTCGTGTTCGATGTTTTCGTCCCAGTCGCGCTGGGCGTGGATGTAGATCTGTTCCTGGCCCTTGCGGTCTTCGATGCGCAGTTCGTTGTAGCCCCCGCCGCCGGGGCTGCTGTCGGTCTTGAGCAGGGTGCGGGTCTTGTGGGCGGGCAGTTCGTAGGGCGGCTGGTGGACGCCGTGGTAGAGGCAGCCGGTGACGAGGGGTTGGTCGGGGTCGCCTTCGAGGAAGGTGACCAGCACTTCCATGCCGATGCGGGGGATGGCGATGGCGCCGTAGGCGTTACCAGCCCAGCTGCTGGCGACGCGGAGCCAGCAACTGGTGTGTTCGTCGGCCTGGCCTTCGCGGTCCCAGTGGAACTGGACCTTGATGCGGCCGTGGCGGTCGCAGTGGATTTCTTCGCCCTTGGGGCCGGTGACGACGGCGGTCTGGCTGCCGAGGACTCGGGGCTTGGGGTGCTTGAGGTCGGGCCGGGCGGGGACGTCCCAGGGGATGGCCTGGAAGCGGTTGCGGTAGCCCTGTTTGAAGTCGCCGTCGGGGGTTGCGGGTTCGCTGGCGCTGGGCAGTGGGACGCCGAGGGCTTTTTGTGCGGCGCCGAGCAGGGCGCCTTTGGCGCTTTTCACAACGCCGTCGATGGAGGCGAATTCTTCCAGCACTTGGGGCTGCCTGCCTTCGTGGTGGAGGGCGGTGATCAGCCAGAGGTCGTTCCACTCGTGCTTGGGGTGGTCGGTGAGGTTGAGCAGGTGGCCGCTGACCAGGCGTGGTTCGTCGCTGTCGCCGTCGGCGAGGCGGTAGTCGCGGCGGTGGCGTTCCTGGGCCTGGCGGACGAGGCGGCGGCCTCGGTCGCGGTCGGTGAAGCGGCCGGGGTAGTCGTAGTCTTCGAGGTCGGGTTGAGGGAGGTCGTCCTGGGGTGTGTGGGCGGCTTCCATCAGCAGCCTGGGCTTCTCGAAGAAGTAGTCGCGGCGGGTGACGCGCAGGGTGCGGGCTTCCATCCGCAGGCCGAAGCGTTTGATGACGGGTTCGTCGGCGACCTGGCCGGTGTTGGCGAGATAGGCGACGGGGCGGCCGAGCTTGGGGAAGGCGCTGGCGTCTTCGCCGAAGACCAGCAGGTGGTTGTCGCTCTGGTGTTCGAAGTGGAAGTGCAGGCCCTCTTCTTCGCAGAGGCGGCTGATGAAGTGCAGGTCGCTTTCGTCGTACTGGGTGCAGTAGTCCCGAGGCGGCGGGGCCTTGGGGCCGAGGCGGAAGCTGTAGGCGTCGGCGAGGATGCCGTGGTCTTCGAGGACCTGGCCGATGATCTGCGGGACGCTGAGGTGCTGGAAGATGCGCTGGTTGTGGCGCAGGGCGAGGTAGGCGAGCCGGGGGACGAGGGTCAGGTGGTAGTGGGTGAGGCGGTTGCCGATCTCGCCGACGGCGATGCCGAAGACCTGCCCGTGGACGCCGCGCCCGTCGGGGGTGAAGGCGAGGAAGGCGGGTTTGTGCAGGAGGCTTTCGAGGTCGAGGCGGCTGCGCTCGCTGACCAGTTCGATGTCGAAACGGAAGGGCTGGTTGAGGGCTTCGTGGCCGGTGAAGGCGAGGACCTTGAAGTCAGGGGTGGCGCCTTCGATATCGAGGCTGAAGTGCGCCTGGTTGGCGGGGTTGAACATGCGGGGCTCCGTCCATTGGAACTGGGAGGACGGAGCCTGACAGCTTGTATTAAGACGGTTCCATCAGGCGCGTCTGGTACCGCTGTAGGGATTCTTGCAAGTGCGGGTTGTCAAAAACGCTCGCCCTGATCGGTGGCTTTCGACATTGCCCGTGCTGCAGGTGCGCCGGATCATCCGCCCACGCTCCCCCACAAGAACAAGACGGAGTTACCCATGCGCGACTACTTCTCGGCTGCCCATTCCTTCGACCTCGACGCCGCCTGGGCCGGGCTGGCCGGTGATCCGGCGGCGCTCAACGCCTGCATCGAATGCTGCGACCGCCACCCGCCGGAGGCCCTGGCGCTGGTGTGGGAGGGCCGTGATGGCCAGCGGGCGCGCTGGACCTTCGGTGAGCTGCGCGCGGCCTCCGCCCGCTTCGCCAACCTGCTGGCCAGCCGGGGCATCGGCGCGGGTGACTGCGTGTCGGGCATGCTGCCGCGCACGCCGGAGCTGCTCATCACCATCCTCGGCACCTGGCGCGCGGGGGCCGTCTACCAGCCGCTGTTCACTGCCTTCGGGCCCAAGGCCATCGAGCACCGGGTACACAGCGCCGGGTCGAAGCTGGTGGTCACCGACCTGGGCAACCGCAGCAAGCTGGATGAGGTGGAGAACGCGCCGCCGGTGCTGACGGTGGGCGATGACTTCTGGCCGGAGCTGGAGCGCCAGGCGACTGCCTTCGAGCCGGTGCTGCGCCGGGCCGAGGACCCCTTCCTGCTGATGTTCACTTCCGGCACCACCGGCCTGGCCAAGCCGCTGGAGGTGCCGCTGAAGGCGATTCCCGCGTTCGTCAGCTACATGCGCGACGCGGTGGACCTGCGCCCCGAGGACCGCTTCTGGAACCTTGCCGATCCCGGCTGGGCCTACGGCCTTTATTACGCCGTGACCGGTCCGCTGGCCATGGGGCACGCCACCACTTTCTTCGAGGGCGGCTTCACGGTTGAGAGCACCTGCCGGGTGATCCGCGAGTACGGCATCACCAACCTGGCGGGATCGCCCACGGCCTTCCGCCTGTTGCTGGCCGCCCGCGACGAGGTGGAAGCCGCCCTGAAGGGCCGGCTGCGGGCGGTGAGCAGCGCCGGCGAGCCGCTGACGCCGGAGGTGATCCGCTGGTTCGCCGAGGGCCTGGGCTGCACCATCCATGACCACTACGGGCAGACCGAGCTGGGCATGGTGCTGTGCAACCACCACGCCCTGGAGCACCCGGTGCGCCTGGGCGCTGCCGGCTTCGCCATGCCCGGCCACCGTGTGGTGGTGCTGGACGAGCAGCACCGCGAGCTGCCGGCCGGCCAACCGGGCATCCTCGCGCTGGACCGGGTGCGCTCGCCGCTGTTCTGGTTCCCCGGCTACCGCGCCATGCAGACCCGCGCCTTCGTCGGCGACTACTACCTGAGCGGCGACACCGTGGAGCTGAACGAGGACGGCAGCATCAGTTTCGTCGGACGTGCCGACGACGTGATCACCACCTCCGGCTACCGGGTCGGCCCGTTCGATGTGGAGAGCGCGCTGATCGAGCACCCGGCGGTGATCGAAGCGGCAGTGATCGGCAAGCCCGACCCGGAGCGCACCGAGGTGGTGAAGGCCTTCGTGGTGCTGCACGCCGGCCACGTGCCGGATGAACCCCTGGCCGAAGCGCTGCAGCAGTACGTGCGCAAGCGCCTCTCGGCCCATGCCTACCCCCGCGAGATCGAATTCGTCGCGGAACTGCCCAAGACCCCCAGCGGCAAGATCCAGCGCTTCCTCCTGCGCAACCAGGAGATCGCCAAGGCCCAGGCCGCTGCCCACTGATTCGAGGAGAACACAACGTGCGTATCGAACAATCCGTATTCCTGGTGACCGGCGGCAGTTCCGGCCTCGGCCTGGCCACCGCCCGCGAGCTGGTGGGGCAGGGCGGCCGCGTGGTGCTGGTGGACATCAATGCCGATGCCGGGGTCGCCGCCGCCGAGGAGCTGGGCGCGAGCGCGCGCTTCGTCCGTGCCGATATCACCCGCGAGGACGACGCCCGCCAGGCCGTTGCCACCGCCAAGGAGGCCTTCGGCGGCCTGCACGGGCTGGTCAACTGCGCCGGCATCGCCCCGGCGGAGAAGGTGGTGGGCCGCAACGGCGCCCACGGCCTGGAGAGCTTCCGCCGGGTGATCGAGGTGAACCTGATCGGCAGCTTCAACATGCTGCGCCTGGCCGCCGAGGCCATGGCCGCCGCCGAACCCAATGCCGAGGGCGAGCGCGGGGTGATCATCAACACCGCCTCGGTGGCGGCCTTCGACGGGCAGATGGGGCAGGCGGCCTATTCCGCCTCCAAGGGCGGTGTGGCCGCCATGACCCTGCCCATCGCCCGTGACCTGGCGCGCTCGGGCATCCGCGTGATGTGCATCGCCCCCGGCATCTTCGAGACGCCGATGATGGCCGCCATGCCCCAGGAGGTGCGCGATTCCCTGGGCGCTTCGGTGCCGTTCCCGCCGCGCCTGGGGCGCCCGGCGGAATACGCGGCGCTGGTGCGCCACATTATCGAGAACGTGATGCTCAACGGCGAGGTGATCCGCCTCGACGGCGCCATCCGCATGGCAGCCAAGTAAGGAGAACCCCATGAACCGTGACCCCATCGTGATCGTCAGCGCCGCCCGCACCCCCATGGGCGGCTTCCTCGGCGACTTCAAGGACATGACCGCCGCCCAGCTCGGCGCCGCCGCCAACCGCGCGGCCCTGGCGCGCGCCGGACTGGCCGCCGACGCCGTGGACGAAGTCATTACCGGTTGCGTGCTGCAGGCCGGCCAGGGCCAGGCGCCGGCACGCCAGGCCGCGCTCGGTGCCGGGCTGCCGGCCGGCGTGGTCTGCTCCACGGTCAACAAGATGTGCGGCTCGGGCATGAAGGCGGTGATGCTGGGCCACGACCTGCTGGCCGCCGGCAGCGCCGACGTGGTGCTGGCTGGCGGTATGGAGAGCATGTCCAACGCGCCGTACCTGCTGGAGCGCGCCCGCTCCGGCTACCGCATGGGCCACGGCAAGGTGCTCGACCACATGTTCCTCGACGGCCTGGAGGACGCCTACGACAAGGGCCGCCTGATGGGCACCTTCGCCGAGGATTGCGCCCAGGCCTACGGTTTCACCCGCGAGCAGCAGGACGCCTTCGCCATCGTCTCCCTGACCCGTGCGCAGAAGGCCATGAGCGAGGGGCGCTTCGCCGCCGAGATCGTCGCCGTGGAGGCCAGGACCGGCCGCGAGACCCGCACCGTCGATCAGGACGAGCAGCCGCCCAAGGCGCGCCTGGAGAAGATCCCGACCCTGAAGCCGGCCTTCCGCGACGGCGGCACGGTGACGGCGGCCAATGCCAGCTCCATCTCCGACGGTGCCGCCGCGCTGCTGCTGATGCGCCAGTCCGAAGCGGAGAAGCGCGGCCTCACGCCCCTGGCCCGGATTGCCGGCCATGCGTCCTTCGCCCACGCGCCCAACCTGTTCACCACCGCGCCGGTGGGCGCCATCCAGCGCTTGCTGGTGCGCACCGGCTGGAGCCTGTCGGAGGTGGACCTGTTCGAGGTCAACGAGGCCTTCGCCGTGGTGCCCATGGTGGCCATGCGTGACCTGGACATCGCCCACGACCGCATCAACGTCCACGGCGGCGCCTGCGCCCTGGGGCACCCCATCGGGGCGTCCGGCGCGCGGGTGCTGGTGACCCTGCTCAATGCGCTGGGCCAGTACGGCCTGAAGCGCGGCGTGGCCTCGGTGTGCATCGGTGGCGGTGAAGCCACCGCCGTGGCCCTCGAACTCATCGGCTGAAGGAGCCCGTCATGATTCCCTCCGAAGACGACATCCAGATCCGCGACGTGGCCCGCCAGTTCGCCCAGGAGCGGCTGAAGCCCTTCGCGGCCGACTGGGACCGCGAGCACCGCTTCCCCGTCGAGGCCATCCGCGAGATGGCCGAGCTGGGCTTCCTCGGCATGCTGGTGCCGGAAGAATGGGGCGGGGCGGCTACCGGCCACCTGGCCTACGCCATGGCCCTGGAGGAGATCGCCGCCGGTGATGGCGCCTGCTCCACCATCATGAGCGTGCACAACTCGGTGGGCTGCATGCCCATCCTCAAGTTCGGCAGCGAGGAGCAGAAGGCCCGCTTCCTGCGGCCACTGGCGGAAGGACGGATGATCGGCGCCTTCGCCCTCACCGAGCCCCAGGCCGGCTCCGATGCCAGCGACCTGCGCACCCGTGCCCGGCGCGACGGCGATCACTACGTGCTGAACGGCGCCAAGCAGTTCATCACCTCCGGCAGCCATGCGGGGGTGGTGATCGTCTTTGCCGTGACCGACCCCCAGGCCGGCAAGAAGGGCATCAGTGCCTTCATCGTCCCCACCGACACCCCTGGCTATCAGGTGGTGCGGGTGGAGGAGAAGCTCGGCCAGCACGCCTCGGACACCTGCCAGATCCAGTTGGATGACGTGCGCATCCCCGCCGCCCTGCGCCTGGGCGAGGAGGGCGAGGGCTACCGCATCGCGCTGTCGAACCTGGAGGGCGGGCGCATCGGCATCGCTGCGCAGTCGGTGGGCATGGCTAGGGCCGCGTTCGAGGCGGCGCGGGACTACGCCCACGAGCGCAAGACCTTCGGCAAGCCGATCATCGAGCACCAGGCGGTGGCCTTCCGCCTGGCGGACATGGCCACCCGCATCGCCGTGGCGCGGCAGATGGTCCACCACGCCGCCAGCCTGCGCGAAGCGGGCATGCCCTGCCTGACGGAAGCTTCCATGGCCAAGCTGTTCGCTTCGGAAATGGCGGAAGAGGTGTGCTCGGCGGCCATCCAGACCCTGGGGGGCTACGGCTACCTGAAGGACTTCCCGGTGGAACGCATCTACCGCGACGTGCGGGTGTGCCAGATCTACGAGGGGACGTCGGATGTGCAGCGGATGGTGATTGCGCGGAGCCTCTAGGCCCTCTACGAAAGTGCCTGCGCTCGGTGATGCTGCGTTCGTGAGCGCGGAGCCTCGCGGCTCCGCGTTGTACCTCAGGCCACCGGCTTGCGCGGTGGCGGGGCGATGCCGGGCTGGCTGCGGGCGAACATCAGGTAGGCGTCCATCAGCAGGGCCTCCAGCCCCGACAGCAGGCGTTCACGCTGGTGAGCCGCATGGGGGTTGCCGTAGGCCTCCAGCTCGTCGCGGATGCGCTGCACCAGATGGGTGGCCTGCACCAGGCGGTAGTTGCCGAGGTCACGGCAGGCTTCCGGCGGGGAATCCCGGCGCACGTCCAGCACCTCGTCGGAGAAGTCCTCCAGGGTGGGGAAACGCAGCGGGTCGTTCAGGGGCGCGGCGTCGAACAGGGTCTGCTCAGGCGCGCGTATATCCCGCAGCAGCAGGTCCTGGTGGGGCCGGGGAAGCAAGGTGGCGTCAGGCATCGGCGGGCTCCGGGTAGCGGTCGGCTGCGGCAGCCGGGGAGGTCCATTGGGTACGCATGGCGGGTGTCCTGTCTGGGCCTTTTGTCAGGCCTCTGGCTGGTCGGAATGGTCCGGGAGGTCAGCCGGAACGGGGGCGCTGCACGTTCATGTGTGAACCCGTTCACAGGTTGACCGTCGTGGCGGGCGACTCTAGCGAGGGCCCGTAGGCGCACTCAAGGAAGATGCGGCGTTTTCAGATTTATCTGATCGCCAGGGCGCCGAGTGCGTCGCCCGGAAAAGCAAAGCCCCGGCACGGGGCCGGGGCTTGCAGGTAGGCGGGGGTGTCAGAGGGCGAGTTTGTGCACCACCTGGGTGGGGTCGTCCTCGTCACGGCGGCGCTGCATGCCGAAGCGGCGGGCCAGCCCGCGCATGCCGGCGTTGCTGGCCGAGTCGATGGAGTAGAGGCCGCGAATGCCATTGCGCTTGGCGGCTTCGATCAGGTGGCGCAGCAGGACGCTGCCCAGGCCACGGCGCAGCCACTCATCCGCCACGGTGACGGCGAACTCGCCTTTCTCATCGCTGACCCGTGCATACCGGCTGATGCCGACTTCCAGCAGTTCACCGTCCACGTGAGCCAGGGCGACCAGGGCCACGCGGTCGTGGTCGTCCACGTCCATCAATTGCTGCAGCAGCGAAGGCGCCACTTCGCGGAATTCGCCGAGGAAGCGGTTGTGGCGTGCCTCGGGCGACAGGCGGTTGATGAAGGCGCGCTCGCGCTCGCGGTCATCCTCGCGCAGCGGGCGGATCAGGACGTGGGTGCCGTCCTCCAGGGGCTCGATCCAGTACTCGCCACGGGGCGCGACGTGCAGCGGCAGGGGTTGGGCGGGCTGGGCAATCGCGGTGTTGAGCGCGGACATGGGCATGTCTCCATACAGGTTCGAAACCGGTGCGCGCGTTGAGCGCGGCGTATGGCTCCTGTTTACGCCCCTGGTCGCGTGCGCGATTGATCGGGATCAATCCTGGCGGGAAGCGGGCTGCGCCGGGTTGTCGCAGGTGTGGCAACGGCGGAAATGATCCAGATCAAGGGAAGGGCCGATGGGAGGTTCAGCATGGCTCCATCGGATTGAATGACTCATGGAGAACGACCATGGCTACGCCTCGTGACTGCTCTTCCGCACTGGCCCTGCTGGACCTCTTCCTGCTGGGCTGCGACGGGCCCGAACTGCCGGAATCCAACCTCTTCCATTCCAGCCCGTCGGCTCGCCGGCCGGTGGCTGGGGGCGTGAATGGCGTGTCCGGCGACGGCCCGATGCCGGGGCATCGCCCTGGGCTGCTGGCCTCGCGGGCCGGGCTGGGCAAGCGTCACTGACGAAGGGCGGGAAGGGCCGGTGCCTGTGCGCACCGGCTCCCGGCTCGGGGAGGGGGAAAGCCCCGCGTCACGTACGTCCCTGTACGCGAACCACGGGAAAGCGGTTGGCAGGCCGTTTAGCTGCAGGGCGCCTGCGGGCCGCCGGTGATGGCTTCGACGTTGTTCAGCACGTCCTGGCCTTGCTTGATCTTCTGGGCGTTCTCCACGTCCTGCATGGTGTAGTTCGAGTAGCCGGTGCGCGAGCTGTCCATGTTCGCCTTGGTCTGCATCAGGGTGGTCCCCAGTTCCAGCAGGCTGCGCCCGGTGGAGACCAGATCGGCTGCGGCGTTGGGGGTGCAGGGCGAGTTCGCCGAGGCGACCTGGGTGGGCTGCCTGCCCTGGTTCATCAGGCCCTGGGACTGGGTGTTCTGCGGCAGGCAGCCGGACGTGGTGAAAATGACCGAAACGAGCGCGAAGCCGGCGGCGATTCCTTGGAGGTTCATCGGGCATTCCTTTGTTGGGCGGGCGGAGTGGCCCTGTAGGGGAGCAGGGCCGGGTCGTGGGCGAGCGACCCACAGAGGCACCTTTGAAAACGGGCTGCGTTTTCAAAGGTGCCGAGGGCAGGCCTGGACGCCGTGGACGGAAGTCTAGGGAGGCACTTGGCGGCCTTGAATAGTACGGGTGTGCTAGCCGGTGTGACCGGGCTGGCATTCCCGGCCCATCCATACCTCTCCGCCTCGGGGGCAGGGGGCGGCTGCTGGGCCTGAACGGCGGTGAAACCCGCCCTCTTCGTGCCTATAATCGGCGCCTTCCCGCAGTCCGGAACCTTTCCCCATGCTCTGTGCCGAGCTCAAGGCCTTCCACATGGTCGCCCGCCTGGGCAGCATTACCCAGGCCGCCAAGAAGCTGGGGCTGAGCCAGCCCACCGTCACCACCCAGATCCGCAACCTGGAGAGCCGCTACGCCGTGGAGCTGTTCCACCGCGGCGGACGGCGGCTGACCCTGAGCGAGGAGGGCGTGCGGCTGTTGCCGATGGTGCGCGAGCTGCTGCAACAGGAGGCGGACATCGAATTCTTCCTGCGCAACAGCGGGCAGATGCAGGGCACCCTGCGCATCGGCGCCACCTCGCCGTACTACGTGCTGGGGTTGGTGCGGCGCTTCCGCGAGCGCTTCCCGCAGATCGAGGTGTCGGTGGAGATCGGCAACTCCCAGCAGGTGCTGGAGGCGCTGGACGAGTACCGGGTGGACCTGGCGGCCTCGTCGCAGCCAGTGGAGGATGCGCGCCTCACGCGCCTGCTGCTCGGCCGTGATCCGCTGGTGTTGGCGGTGCACCGCAGCCATCCCCTGGCCGCTGCTGGGCAGGTGCAGGTGGCGGCGCTGCGGGGCCATGACCTGCTGATGCGTGAGCGCGGTTCGATCACCCGGCAGATCACCGAGCGCTTATTGGCGGAGGCGGGCATCGACGTGGGGCCGTTGCTGGAGATCGGCAGCCGCGAATCCATCCGCGAGGCGGTGATCCGCAACATCGGCATCAGCATCATCGCGCGGCATGAAGTACCGGATAACCCGGAACTGCGGGTGGTGGAGCTGGAAGGCGCGCCGGTGATCGACGAGTACCTGTACTGCCTGAAGGACCGCCGCCAGGCGCGTCTGCCGGCCGCGTTCATGGCCCTGGCGCGCGAGGCTTGCGAAGAGGGCCGCTGACGGGCCCGCAGAAGGGAAAGCCCCCGGCAGTGCCGGGGGCTGTGGCTCAGAGCCGGTTGAAGCTGACGTTGTCCAGGTACAGGGACTGGTCCTTGCGGGTGCCCAGTACCAGCAGCTCCACGCGGCGGTAGGTGCCGGCGGGGATCTGCACGTCCTGCTGCAGGCGGCTCCAGGCGCCGCCCACGGTGCCGCTCATGCCCAGGGGCAGGTAGCGACCCTGGCCGCTAGTGTCTTCCAGGTACAGGTAGCCGTAGGTGAGGCCCTTGATGGCGGCGTTGCGGCCGATCATCACGTCGGCGGCCAGGCGGTAGCCGAAGCCTCCCTGCACCTTGCCCTGCAGCGGGATGCTGGCACCGCTGCCTTCGTACAGGCGGGCGTAGCTCTCCAGCGAGGTGCCGGTGTTGCCACCCAGGGTCACCAGGCGGGTGGTGCCGTGGAAGCCGGCCCAGCCGGCCGCGCCGTTCTCGAAGTTCCACGCCAGCGCCGAGGGGACGGTGGGGGTGGTCGGGGTGGTGGGTTTCGGCTCGGTCACCTCGGTCAGCTCCACCTCATCCACCAGCACGCTCAGGCCGTCGCGGCTGATCAGGCCGACGTAGGTGGTGCGCGGCGGGGTCTGGGCGCGGGTGTAGGTGAAGGTGCGTTCCAGGGTGGTGAACTCGCTGCTGGTCACCGACTGGGTCACGCCCGAGGCGCTGCTGTAGCTGATGCGGTCGTTGGCCTCGTGGAGGATGCCCAGGTAGAGGTTGCCGCGTGCATTGGCGCCCTTGAGCATGACCTTGGCACGCAGGCGGTAGCGGGCGCCTTCGCGCAGGGCGGTGACCGGGGTGGCGAGGATGTCGCTGCCGCCGTTGGGCAGTTCCAGCAGCAGGGCGTTGTCGCGGCAGGTCTTGCCGACGTTCACCAGGCTCGTGGTGGCATAGCCCAGCAGGGCCTGCCAGCCCTCCTCGGTGCGGAACTCACCATTGGCCACCAGGCCCTTGAGCGCCGGCTTGTTGCACCAGGCCGGGGTCGGCGTGGTGGGCGGTGTGGTCGGGGGCGTGGTCGGCGGGGTGGTGGGGGTGCCCGGGTTGGTGGGGTTCTGCGTCTCCGGCACCTTGGTGGCGCGCAGGGCGGCGATCTGTGCCGCCATGGCGTTCAGTGCACGGGCTGCGTCGGCGTGGTTCTCCTGGCCGCAGGCCTGGTTGGCGCAGGTGCTGTCCACCACGCGCGGCGAGGAGAACAGCGGGGCCTGGACGCGGGCGTTGAACACGTGGGGGTAGCCCATGATGGTGGAGAACTGACCCTGCACGCCGTAGCCACGGCTCCATTCGAAGGTGCCCTGGTGCCAGTCGGACTGGTAGTAGCCCTCGGTCTGGTCCTGCTCGTAGGAGTGGCGCAGGCCCATGTTGTGGCCGATCTCGTGGGCCATGGTGCTCAGGCTGCAGTCGACGCCGGTGATGGCGTAGGCGCTGTTGGCGGAACCGGAGTTGAAGGTGCCGCTGTTCTTCGGCCCGGAGAGCACATAGCCGATGCCGCACACGCCGTAGCCCTGGCCTTCCTGGGTGCGGCCGATCAGGTGGACCACGTCGGCACCGTAGGTCTCGCGCAGCTGCTGCACGCGGCTGTCGGCGGCGAAGGCAGCCAGGTCACGGCTGGAGACGGTGGGGTAGCTGGCCCAGTCCAGCAGCTGGCGATGCACCAGGCGCAGGCGCAGGTCGACGTTGCTTTTCTTGTAGGCGTTGTTGGCGTACTCGATGTAGCTGGCGATGCGTGCGTCCATGTCGCGGCCGTTGGGCAGCGCCTGGGCGTCCTTGGTGTAGAGCACCAGGATGTCGACGGTGCGCGGCTCGGCCGCATGGGCGGCCTGGACGGCGACGGCCAGCAGGGCACCGATGAAGAGTCTTTTCATGGGGGACGTTCCTTGTAGGATCAGCCCTGGGCGGGCGGCGGCAGGGGAGGCAGTTGTTTGGCGTCGGGGGTGATGATCGGGTCCGGCGTGGCGCGCATCAGCAGCGCGTTCTGGTCGGTCACCTGGGTGGCGCCGGTGGCGTTGTCCACCACGAAGGACAGGGTCTGCTCGGGGGTGGCGAGGGTGATGTGGGTTTCCAGCTGGCCCTTCACCACGGTCAGGGTGTCGGCGTCGCTGCCGCCCTCCACCGGGCCACTCCACACGGCGGTGCTGCCGGTGTTGTGGGTCTCGTCCAGCTTGGCTCGCAGGGGCTCCTGGCGGCCCGGTACGCCCAGCTGCAGGGTGCGGCCCACGGCGAGTGCGCCCAGCAGGTCGGGGGAGGTACGGGTGTGGTAGACGGTCATGCCGTCCTGCTCTTCGGCCCGCAGGGTGTCAGGCGCCCACAGGGCCAGGGTGGTGGCCGGGGGTACATTCTGCGGAGCGGCTGGTGAGGCCTTGGCGGCGACCGGGGCAGCGGCCTGCGGCAGGTTGCCGGCGTCTGCCAGGGACGGCGACGGGGTCGGGCGGGTGTCGGACGGTGCCGAGGTCACCGGGGCCTGATCGCCTTGTGCTGGCGCGTCCTTGAGCAGGACGGCGAGGGTCGTGCCGGCCGTCACCAGGGCGACGGCCGAGTAGAGCCAGGTTTTCCGCATGGGGGGTTCTCCTTCTTCTTCACCCGGTCCGGGCCGGGTATTTCGTGATCCGCCGCTGCACGTCCGTGATGCGCAGGCGGGGTCAGTCAACGGGCAGGCAAAGGCCGGCCATTGAATTCAATGACGACGCAAGGGGCTGTTCGGTTGAGCCGGTGAAGTAATTCAAAAATGAAGTGGGTGCTACTTATTCAAACGTGCGGTGTCGGTTTGAATTGAAAAGTTCGTTTTTACTATCAGATTGCCAGCGTCTTAAGTTGCATGAAGCCAACTAAGGGAATAGCGCGGAAGTTAAGCGGTACGCACTGGGATGCTTCACAACCTGTTGTAATCAAAGGGTTTTGTCTGACAATTCCGTCGATGATGGCGACGTGTTATCAGCTGTTTGCTGTTGGATGCCGCCGGATTTCGCAATTACCCACGATTGGCGGCGAGGCTGTCAAACCAGCAATGTGCGAGAAATCCCAATTATCCCGATGACCATCGAGGAACTGTTTAAGGTGGTGGTTGGTTCACTTGCGGAAGTTGAACGCGTTCAACTTTCTTCGCGCCGTACAACGTCCTTCAGGAGGCGAGAAATCGGCAGCAGACGGGGCAGCAGCGCAATGGTGTGATCCAGCGCTTTGCTAATAGCGAAAGCGTATTTATGTCGGATGCAGGCACTGTGATATCAATTTTCCGGCGTCAATAAATCGAACAACTGGCCGTTACCCCTCGCAACGGTCGAACCTGTTCCACGGTTCGTCAGGGATGCTCTTCCGTGGTTTCGCTGCCACCCGGCTGTGCCGGGTGAAACATGGGAAGGTGGTCATGCCCCGTACGCTCCTCTACCTGGCGGTTGCCCTGGTCACATCAGGTGTCACCTTCGCCGTCCTCCTGCGCGATGCCCCATCGGCTCCGGCCGTTACCCAGCACACCCCATTGCCAGCAGCCCCGGCGGCTCCGTTGCCCGTCGCCCCGGTCATGGCGGGCGCCCCCGTGGCGGCCAGCCCGATGCCGGCTGCGGTGAACGTGGTGCCGGCACCCCACGTCGCCACGGTGCTCGTGGCGGACGCCGCCGCCGACACCCTGGTCGAACTCTGGGACAGCCACTCCCTGGTGCCCGAGCAACAGCAGGAAATGACCCTTTACCGCACCCAGGTGGCAACCACCTCCCTGGGCGAGCTGTCCGTCGGCAAGACCCTGCAACTGGGCGTGCCCGGCCGCCAGGCACCGCTGCGCGCCACGCTGGACGAGACCCACAACACCGGCGGCGCTGCCGTCTGGAGCGGTCCGGTGGAGGGCGGCCAGCCGGAAGACACCCTCACCGTGGTGAAGGGTCAGCTGGAGACCCACATCACCCTCGCCACCCGTGAGCAGACCCTGTCCATGGTGGTGGACAACGCCACCGGCAGCACCCTGGTGACCGACCAGAACCAGTTGCTGATGCGTGCCACCCCGGACGCCCTCGTGACCCCCGATTCCACGCCGTTGCAGCCCCTCCCGCCGCCGACCCGCGGCTGAGCGCTACAGGAACGATGACCATGAAGAAACTGCTCGCCTGCCTGGCCCTGCTCCTGCTGGCCCCCTTCACCCACGCCGCCACCACCGAACCGCGCACCGTCGACCTGCTGGTGCTCTACACCAAGGACGCCCAGGCCCTGCCCAACGGGCGGGACATGAACGCCCGCATCGCCAGCTACATCGAGTTCGCCAACAACGCCTACAAGAAAAGCAACGTCAACCTGCGCCTGCGCCTGGTCAACGCCCAGCCGCTCACCTGGGCCAGCTACCCGACCATCTCCGACAAGGACCTTTCCGCCTTCGCCGCCGACCCGCGCGTGCAGCAACTGCGCGAGACCTACGGCGCCGACGTGGTGCAGCTGATCAGCCGCACCCAGGTAGGGCAGGGCTATGGCGTGTGCGGCATTGGCTACGTGCTCTCCGGGCCGAAGAACAGCGGCACCTTCCAGAACGGTGCCTGGGCCAGTGCCTACGGCATCACCGGGGTGGACTGCAGCCTGAGCACCATGGCCCACGAGATCGGCCACAACATGGGCCTGCGCCATTCCTACGAGCAGGACCAGACCGAGGGCTACTACACCTACCTGGCCCGTGGCATTCACCAGGGCACCTACGAATGGGGCCGGGGCTACGGTGTGCAGGGGCGCTTCTCCACCATCATGGCCTACCCCCAGGTGTTCAACGCGTCCGTGCAGGCACCGCTGTTCTCCACGCCTAACGTGGTCGATACCACCTGCGCCAACCAGGCCTGCGGCCGTGCCAGCTTCGCCGACGCCGCCCGGGCGCTGAACGACATGGCCGCGCAGATCGCCGCCCTGCGCCCGACCAAGGTGCCCGAGACGGTCAACCCGACCTCGACGCCTACTACGCCCACGACCCCCACCTCGCCGACCACACCCACCACCCCGACGACGCCCACCCCGCCGGTCACCACGGCCTGGTGCGACAAACCGGCG
Source organism: Pseudomonas sp. SLBN-26 (assembly GCF_006715895.1). NCBI lineage: Bacteria > Pseudomonadati > Pseudomonadota > Gammaproteobacteria > Pseudomonadales > Pseudomonadaceae > Pseudomonas > Pseudomonas sp. SLBN-26. The sequence continues at coordinate 1,228,790 of NZ_VFOB01000001.1, read as the reverse complement.
CTCAAGGGCCTGGTGGCCAACGGCGAATTCCGCACCCTGGATGGCTGGAAGGCACTGCTCAACCTGGCCAAGCTCAGCACCCTCAACGTCGGCAAGACCTGCCGTGACGACGCCCTGCAGTTCGAGCTGCCGGCCGGCCGCGACGATGTGTTGGCCACCTCGGTGGGCGCACTGAAGGTCGGCGCCACCTACCGGCTCAAGGCCAAGGTGATGCTCAAGGGCACCAACGTGCGCGGCAACGTCTACTTGGGCATGGTTCACGAGGAGAACGCCGGCATCAGCTACAGCACGGCCAACGGCGTGATCAAGTCGGTGACCAGCACCGAGTTCACTCCCATCGACGTCACCTTCGTCTACCAGCCGCCGGCCAGCGTCATCCGCAACACCTACCTGGGCCTGGTCAGCGTCAACCGCCTGGCCGTGCTGCTGGATGAGGTAGAGCTCAGCGAAGTGACCCCCACCAACCCCGTCACCCCGGTGACCCCGGCCGCCTTCAGCTGGAACTTCGACAGCGCCATCGGCGACTGGGCGGGCTTCTACGGCAGCACCCGGCTGACCGCCCTGGCAACCACCGGCAAGTCTCTGGAGGTGTACGCCCGCAAAGCCGACGGCACCGGCGCCAGCCTGCTCCTGGCCGGCAAGGTGCAGCCGGGGCTGTCCTACCGCTTCGCCGCCGACGTGATGGTGAGCCGCACCACCAGCATCGCCGCGCTGGCCTATGCCTACCTCTACCTGGAAGACACCGCCGGCAACGGCCGGCTGCTGTCCCTGGGCGTGGTGAACACCCAGGGCGGCGCCTGGGGCAAGCTGCAGCAGAGCTTCCAGGTGCCGGCCGGAACCTACCGGCGCATGGAGCTGATGGTGCTCAGCACCCGTGCCGACCAGTCGCTGTACCTGGACAACGTCAGCCTCAACCGGCTCTAAGCCCGCACGCCCGGTCCCTGTTGCAGGGGCCGGGCTTTCCAACCAGGGGCTGGCAGTCGCATGCCAGCCCCGTCTTGCCTCTTACTGCCTCGAAACGAAATCAAAACGCGCGCCGGCAGCGCGGACGAGCGTGGCGATGTCCGCCTCCTGTTCCGGCAGCCCCGCGAAGATCACCTGCAGGCCTTCGAGTCGCTGGCCCTTCAGCGCCCCCTGCATGACCGCGGCGTCCAGTGCCGGCGCACCCCCGATGACCAGAACGCGCGGGGTGGACGAGCGCGCCACCTGGCTCAGCAGCGCCGCCAACTGAGTGGCGTTGGCACCGCCGCCGGAGGCGATCGCCAACTGGTCTGCCAGGGCCCCGTGGCTGGGGATGGAGACGGTGACCAGCTCGCGTGCCTGCGTGGGGTTCGGTGTTTTCGCCAGGGCCTCGGCCAGGATCTGGCCCTGCTTCTTCTCCGGCGGGTGGGTGCTGCAGCCACCCAGTCCGAGGGCCATGACGGCCAGCGCCAGGACAACGGCGCGCTGGGGGCGGGGGCGGTGTTCGTTCGGCATGCTGAGTCTCCTTCTCCATGGATCGATAGGCCCTGAAGCCTGTCCCGGCGCGGCTGCGCCGGCCGCTGCGCACACTACCAGAGCGCTGGCCTATACCAAATCCGCCAATGCCACTATCGGTGGGCTTGGGGTTATCGCCACATGGATTTCGCATTTGCTCCCTAGCATCAGCCTCGTCGAGCCGTACCGCGCTTCCTACGGTGCGCCAGTGTTCTGCGAGGTCCTGTCATGTCCGCCACCCCCTATCTGCAGGCTTGCGAAGTGCGCAAGCGCTTCGGCAGCTTCACCGCCCTGGACGGGGTGTCCCTGGACATCGCCGAAGGCGAGCTGGTGTGCCTGCTGGGCCCCTCCGGCTGTGGCAAGACCACGCTGCTGCGCTGCATCGCCGGGCTGGAGCGGCAGGACGCCGGCGTGCTGCGCATGGGCGGGCGGGACATCTCCCACCTGCCGCCCCAGGCCCGTGACTACGGCATCCTGTTCCAGTCCTATGCGCTGTTCCCCAACCTCAGCGTCGAGCAGAACATCGCCTACGGCCTCACCGGCGCCAGCCGTGAAGAAGCCCGCCAGCGCGTGGCGCAGATGCTCGAACTGGTGGGCCTGACCGGCAGCGAGAAGAAGTACCCCGGCCAGCTGTCCGGCGGCCAGCAGCAGCGCGTGGCCCTGGCCCGTGCCCTGGCGCCGTCGCCGTCGCTGCTGTTGCTGGACGAGCCCATGTCGGCGCTGGACGCCCGCGTCCGCGAGCACCTGTGCACCGAGCTGCGCCAGCTGCAGAAGCGCCTGGGCATCACCACCCTGATGGTCACCCACAACCAGGACGAGGCCATGCTCATGGCCGACCGCATCGCGGTGATGAACCACGGCCGGGTCGAGCAGTACGACACACCCGAAGCCATCTACCGGCGTCCGGCCACGCCTTTCGTCGCCAGCTTCGTCGGCCAGGGCAACTGGCTGCCGTTCGAGGGCCGCGACGGGCGCCATGCTCGGGTCGGCGACCTGCGCCTGTGCCTGCCCGAGCAGGCGGGCGAGGGCGCCAGTGGCCAGCTGTTCTGCCGCCCCGAGGCCATCGCCGTGGAGCCCGGCCAGGACGACGACAACCGCTTCCGCGCCCAGGTGCGCGAGATCACCTTCCTCGGCAACCGCTGCCGGGTGAGTTTCGAGCTGGACGCCTTGCCCGGCCACCCGCTGCTGGCCGAGCTGGACCCGGCGCAGATGCCGCGCCTCGGCGGGCCGGACATCTGGGTGGCGCTGCCGTCCCGCAGCCTGCAGGTGTTCGCCTGATGGAGCGCACCCTGGCCCTCCCGCAGAGTGCCCGCCGTCGCCCGGGCGACCTGGGGGACCGCCTGTTCATCCAGGGCGGCAAGTGCCTGTTCCTGGCCTTCCTCGCCGTCGCCGTGGTGCTGCCCCTGGCGGCCATCTTCTGGCGCGGCTTCAGCGGCGAAGCCGGGCAGGGCGGTGGCCTGGTGGCCGCCCGCGAGCTGCTGGCCAGCGCCAACTTCCACTGGCTGCTGGGCAACAGCCTCAAGGTTTCCCTCAGCGTCGCCGCCCTGGTGGTGCCGGTGGCCTACCTGTTCGCCTACGCCCTGACCCGCACGCTGATCCCGGCCAAGGGGCTGTGGCGCGGCATCTCCCTGTTGCCGCTGCTGGCGCCCTCGATGCTGCCGGGCATCGCGCTGATCTACCTGTTCGGCAACCAGGGGCTGTTGCGTGGCTGGCTGCCGGACAACATCTACGGCTTCTGGGGCATCGTCCTGGGCGAGGCCATCTACACCTTCCCCCATGCGCTGATGATCCTCATCTCGGCGCTGTCCCTGGCCGACGGCCGCCTGTTCGACGCCGCCTCCAGCATGGGCGCCGGGCCCTGGAAGGCCTTCCGCAGCATCACCTGGCCGGCCACGCGCCAGGCCGTGTTCGCCGCCTTCTGCCTGGTGTTCACCCTGACCATCACCGACTTCGGCGTGCCGGTGGTGGTGGGCGGCGACTACCAGGTACTGGCCCTGGAGGCCTACAAGGCGGTGGTGGGGCAGCAGCAGTTCGGTCGCGGTGCGCTGATCGGCATGGTGCTGCTGCTGCCGGCGCTGCTCAGCTTCGGCGTCGATGCCTGGCTGCGCCGGCGCCAGGGCGATGCCATGAGCGGTCGCGCCCAGGTCCACCAGCCCAAGCCCTCGCGCCTGCGGGATGCCGGCTTCCTCGCCCTGGTGCTGCTGGTCTGCGCCGTGCTGCTGGGGGTGCTGGGCATGGCGGTGTACTCCTCGCTGGTGAAGTTCTGGCCCTACAACCTGTCACTGTCCCTGCGTCACTACGCCTTCGAGGAAACCGCCGGCGGCGGCTGGCTGGCGTACCGCAACAGCCTGACCCTGGCGAGCTGCACCGCGCTGTTCGGCGGCGCGCTGATCTTCACCGGTGCCTGGCTGATGGAGAAGACCCACGGCCAGCGCGCCCTGAACCAGGTGCTGCGCTTGCTCAGCTTCGTGCCCATGGCGGTACCCGGCCTGGTGCTGGGCCTGGGCTACGTCTTCTTCTTCAACCTGCCGGCCAACCCGCTGCACGGCCTCTACGGCAGCATGACGCTGCTGGTGGTGTGCTCCATCGCGCACTTCCTCACCACCGCGCAGATGACCGCCAGCACCGCGCTGCGCCAGCTCGACGGCGAGTTCGAGGCCGCCGCGCTGTCGCTGAAGATGCCGCTGTACCGCCACTACCTGAAGGTGACGGTGCCCATCTGCCTGCCGGCGCTGCTGGACATCGTCCGCTACCTGTTCGTTTCGGCCATGACCACCGTGTCCGCCGCGATCTTCCTCTACAGCCCGGACAGCGTGCTCGCCGCCGTCGCCGTGCTGAACATGGACGACGCCGGCAACGTCGGCGGCGCGGCCGCCATGTCCACCCTCATCCTGCTCACCTCGGCCGCCGTCTCGCTGCTGCTGGCCGGGGCCTCGCGCGGCCTGCTGCGCCGCTCCCAGGCCTGGCGCCAGACCGCGCCCGGCCACTGATCCACGGAGATCCCCATGCATTACCAGACCCCCACGCACCTGCAGGCCGCCATCCTCGACTGGGCCGGCACCGTGGTCGACTTCGGCTCCTTCGCCCCCACGCGGATCTTCGTCGAGGCCTTCGCCAGCTTCGACGTCGAGCTCAGCCTCGAGGAAGCGCGCGGCCCCATGGGCATGGGCAAGTGGGACCACATCCGCACCCTGTGCGACGTGCCGGCCATCGCCGCGCGCTTCGAGCGCCGCTTCGGCCGGCTGCCCACGGACGCGGACGTCACCGCGATCTACGAGCGCTTCATGCCGCTGCAGATCGCCAAGGTCGGCGAACACTCGGCGCTGATCCCCGGCGCCCTGGAGGCCATCGCCGCCCTGCGCGCCAGGGGGATGAAGATCGGCACCTGCTCCGGCTACCCCAGGGTGGTGATGGACAAGGTGGTGGAACTGGCCGCCGAGGCCGGCTACCGCCCGGACCACGTGGTCGCCACCGACGAGGTGCCCAGGGGCCGCCCGAGCCCGGCCCAGGCGCTGGCCAACGTCATCGCCCTCGGCCTCGACGATGTGGCCGCCTGCGTGAAGGTGGACGACACCGAGCCCGGCATCCTCGAAGGCCGCAGCGCCGGCATGTGGACTGTGGCGCTGCGCTTCTCCGGCAACTTCCTCGGCCTCGACTTCGCCGCCTACCAGGCCCTGCCGGCCGCGCGCCTGGCCGAGGAGCGCACCCGTATCGATGCGCTGTTCGCGCCGAGCCGCCCGCATTACCTGATCGACACCATCGCCGACCTGCCGGGGGTGGTCGACGCGATCAACGTCCGCCTGGCGCGCGGCGAAACCCCTGCCAACGCCTGACCACAACACGCCAAACCTGACCCCAGCACACCAACCAAGGAGCTTCACATGTTCAAGCGTCTCGCCTTCGCTGCCGCCGTTGTCGCAGGCTTCGCCCTGCAGGCCCAGGCCGCTACCGAGCTGACCGTCTACACCGCCCTGGAGGCCGAGCAGCTGGCGGCCTACAAGAAGGCCTTCGAGAAGGAAAACCCGGACATCGAGATCAAGTGGGTGCGCGACTCCACCGGCATCATCACCGCCAAGCTGCTGGCCGAGAAGGAACGCCCCCAGGCTGACGCCGTGTGGGGCCTGGCGGCCTCCAGCCTGGCCATCCTCGACCAGCAGGGCATGCTCGAGCACTACGCGCCCAAGCACCTGGACGCCATCGGCGCCAACTACCGCGACGCCGCCAACCCGCCGGCCTGGGTGGGCATGGACGTGTGGGCCGCCACCATCTGCTTCAACACCGTCGAAGCCGAGAAGCAGGGCCTGACCAAGCCCGGCAGCTGGGAAGACCTGACCAAGCCCGAGTACAAGGGCAAGATCGTCATGCCCAACCCGGCGTCTTCCGGCACCGGCTTCCTCGACGTCAGCGCCTGGCTGCAGACCTTCGGCGAGAAACAAGGCTGGGCCTACATGGATGCGCTGCACCAGAACATCGGCCAGTACGTCCACTCCGGCTCCAAGCCGTGCAAGCTGGCCGCCGCCGGCGAGTTCCCCATCGGCATCTCCTTCGAATACCCGGCGGTGCAGCTGAAGCGCCAGGGCGCGCCGCTGGACATCGTCCTGCCGAAGGAAGGCCTGGGCTGGGAAATCGAAGCCACCGGCGTGATCAAGGGCACCCAGCACGCCGACGCCGCCAGGAAGCTCGCCGACTTCTCCGCCAGCCCCGCCGCCATGGAGCTGTACAAGGAGAACTTCGCCGTCCTCGCCCAGCCCGGCATCGCCAAGCCGCAGACCGAACTGCCCGCCGACTACGAGCAGCGCCTGATCAAGAACGACTTCGCGTGGGCCTCGAAGAACCGCGATAGCATCCTCGCCGAATGGCGCAAGCGGTACGACGGCAAGTCGGAGAAGCTGCCGCAATAAGCGCCCGTCCACTCCAGGGAGGTTCATGTGATGCGCCCGGTCATGCTGTTCGGCTTCACCTCACTGCTGGTCCTTGCGCTGCCCTGCGGGGCGGCTGAGGAGGGCGCCGTGCCCAGCCAGCGCCAGTTGCGCGAAGCCTGCAGCATGAGCGGTTCGCAAGCGGACCTGAACGCCTGCCTGCGCGAGAAGCTGGGCCACAGCCAGCATGCCGTCGAACGAGCCGAGTCGGCCCTGTTCGCGGCGTTCGAGCAGTGGGACGAATCCGCTGAACAGGTCCGCACCGGTCAAGGCCGCGCACGTGCCGCCCGCCAATCATTCATCGAGTACCGGGAGCGGCAATGTGCCCTGGCCACGTCGGTCGGCGGCGGTGCCATCGGCCATGCGCTGGAGACCCGACGCCTGGCCTGTATCGCCGAACTGAACTACCAGCGCGCGCAGCAACTGGAAGCGCTGGCCCTGGAGCTGCGGGCGAGGCCGTCTTCCTGACGGGGTTATGCCCGAACGGACCCGATGATCCCGTGTCGTCATGTGCCTGTCCCACTCATGGGGCCGGCACATGACGGTCACACCTGACCCATAGGATTCCCGCAATGCCCATCCACGACACCGATATCGCCATCGTCGGCGCCGGCATCCTCGGCCTGTCCCACGCCTATGCCGCTGCCCGGCGCGGCCTGCGGGTGACGGTTTTCGAACGCAGCGAGCAGCCCCTGGGCGCCTCGGTGCGCAACTTCGGCCAGGCGCTGATCACCGGCCAGGCGCCAGGCCCGATGTTGGACCTGGCCCGCGAGGCCCGCCCGATCTGGGCGCACCTGGCCGAGTCGGCCGGCTTCCACATCCGCCGTCAGGGCTCGCTGCTGTTCGCCCGCGACGAAGCCGAAGAACAGGTGCTCGACGCCTTCTGTGCCGGCCGCGCGCGGGAGCACGGCTACACCGTCGAGCTGCTGCGCGGCGAACGCCTGGCAGCGCTGTACGACGGCCGCTTCGCCCACCACCGCGCTGCGTTGCACGGTGCCGATGACCAGCAGCTGTACTCCCGCGAGGCGCTGCCGGCCCTGGTGGCCTACCTGCGTGAGCAGATGGGCGTGACCTTCCATTTCTCCACCCTGGTGCGCGACGTCGAACCCCAGCGCGTGCACACCAGCGCCGGCAGCTGCCGCGCCGAGCAGATCATCGTCTGCTCCGGCCATGACTACCTGACCCTGCTGGCTGAGCCCATGGCCGCCCTGCAGCCCCAGGTGTGTCGCCTGCAGATGCTGCGGGTGCGCCCGGCCCGCGCCATCGGCCTCGACCATGCCGTGCTGACCGGCCTGAGCTGCACCCACTACGGCGCCTTCGCCGACCTGCCCGAGGCCATCGCCCTGCGCGAACAGGTCCAGGCCCGCCGGCCTGAACTGATCGAGCACGGCATCCACCTGCTGGTCAGCCCCACGCCCCACGGCGACCTGATCGTCGGCGACTCCCACGACTACGGCCGCGATGCCTCGCCATTCAACGCCGAAGCGGTGGACAGCCTCATGCTGGGCCTGGCCGAGCACACCCTCGGCGAGCGTTTGCAGGTGGTGGAGCGTTGGCAGGGCGTGTACGGCGCCCGTGGCCCGGCGCCGTTCAGCGTCATCCAGCCCGAGCCGGGCGTCACCGCCGTGCTGATGCACACCGGCCTGGGCATGAGCATCGGCCCGGCGCTGGGTGAGCGCACCGTGGCGTCGTTGTTGGGGTGAGTCCTGTAGGAGCGAGCTGTGCTCGCGAAGCGTTTGCGCTGGTGGGCTGAAGCCCACCCTACGGCAACCCCGTAGCCCGGGCTTCAGCCCGGGAGCGGTCCCCACCTCATTCCCGGGCTGAAGCCCGGGCTACGTCTGCATCGGAGCGGTGCCGGTGGGTTGAAGCCCACCCTGCGGGGTGATGCTTATTTACGGGGCCACGCCGACTGCCCTAGTCCAGGCGCTTGCTCACCCGCTTCACCGCCACCCCCAGCACCACCAGGTTGAACACCAGCAGTGCGACGATCTCCGGCCACAGGTCCATCAGGCTGGCGCTGCGCAGCATGATGCCGCGCGCCAGGCGCAGGAAGTGGGTGAGGGGCATCAGCTCGGCGATCCACTGGGCGAGGCGCGGCATGCCGGCGAAGGGGAACATGAAGCCGGAGAGCAGGATCTGCGGCAGGAAGATGAAGAAGGCCATCTGCATGGCCTGGAACTGGCTGCGTGCCAGGGTGGAGATGAACACCCCGAGGCTCAGGCTGGCGAACACGAACACCAGCGAGGCGCCGTAGAGCGCCAGCAGCGAGCCGCGTACCGGCACCTCGAACAGCCAGCGCCCCACCAGCAGGATCACCGTCACCTGCAGCAGGCCGATGCCGACGAAGGGCAGCACCTTGCCCAGGGTCAGCTCCCAGGGCGACACCGGGGTGGTGATCAGCAGTTCCATGTTGCCCCGTTCCCGCTCGCGGACCAGGGCGATGGCGGTGAACAGCACCATGGTCATGGTGAGGATCACCCCGATCAGCCCCGGCACCGTGTTCAGCGGCGCCAGGCGCTCCGGGTTGTAGAGGTTCACCACCTCCACACCGGTGGCGCGGGGCCAGCCGGGCAGCGGGTAGGCGGCCAGTTGGCGGGCGGAGGCCTGTACCACCTGGTCAGAACCGTCCACCACCAGTTGCAGGGGCGGGCGGTCGCGCCGTTGCAGGCGTGCCTCGAAGTCCCGGGGGATCACCAGGGCCGCGCTGATCACGCCTTCGGCGAACAGCTGGTCGAGCTGCTGCGTCGTGGCCAGGTGGTAGCGGAAGTCCAGCACCTGGCTGGCGCCCAGCTCGGCGATCACTTCCCGTGAGCGGGCGCTGTCGGCCTGGTCCAGCACGGCGGCTTGGAGGTTGCGCACGTCCATGTTGATGGCATAGCCGAACAGCACCAGCTGCAGGATGGGGATGCCGACGATCATGGCGAAGGTCAGCCGGTCGCGGCGCAGTTGGCGCAGCTCCTTGAGCACGATGGCCCCGAGCCGGCGCAGGTTCATGGGCGGGCCTCGGCGTGGGTGGTGGGACGCTGGGTGACGGTGACGAACACGTCCTCCAGGTTGGCGTCGGTGTCGCGCACGTCGGCCTCTATGCCGGCCTTCTCCAGCAGCCGGACGACGCAGTCACGGGCATCGGCTGCGGCGCTGAGCACCCGCAGGCTGGCGCCGATCTGCGCCAGGGCCAGCACTTCCGGCTGCCCTTGCAGCGCGCGCTGGGCCTGGCGGGGCTGGGCGCACTCCACCAGCAGCGGCCGGCCGGGCAGGGCGTCCATCAGCTCGGCGGGGCTGCCGTCGGCCACCAGGCGGCCGGCGTCGAGGATGCCCAGGCGGGTGCAGCGCTCGGCTTCGTCCATGTAGTGGGTGGACACCAGCAGGGTGGTGCCGGCCTCGGCCAGTTCGAACAGCGAATCCCAGAATTCCCGCCGCGATTGCGGGTCGACGGCGCTGGTGGGCTCGTCCAGCAACAGCAGGTCGGGCTTGTGCAGCACCGCCCCGGCCAGGGCCAGGCGCTGCTTCTGCCCGCCGCTGAGGGTGCCGGCCAGCTGCCGGCGGCGGTCGCCGAGCCAGTAGCGCTCCAGCAGTTCGTCGATGCGCCGGCGTGCGTGGGCGCGGTCCAGCCCTTGGACGGCGGCGAGGAAGTCCAGGTTCTCGGCGACGGTCAGGTCTTCGTAGAGGGAGAACTTCTGCGTCATGTAGCCGATGCGCCGCTTGAGGGCCTCGGCGTCCTCGGGGATGCGGCAGCCGAGCACCTCGATCTCCCCGGCGCTGGGCAGCAGCAGCCCGCAGAGCATGCGGATGGTGGTGGACTTGCCGCAGCCGTTGGGGCCGAGGAAGCCGAACACTTCGGCGCGGTTCACCTGCAGGTCGAGGTTGTCCACGGCGGCCAGCTCGCCGAAGCGCTTGGTCAGGCCCTGGGCGTGGATGACCGCTTCGCTGCCGTTCATGGCGCGCTCCAGTGGGCCTGCAGGGGCAGGCCGGCCGGCAGGCGGCGGGCGTCATCGCCCTGCAGCAGCAGCTCGGCACGGTAGGCGAGGCGGCTGGCGTCGTCGCCGGTGAGGGCGTAGTAGGGCGTGAAGGCGGCTTCGCTGGCGATGCGGCGGACCTGGGCGTCGAAGGGGGTGGCGATGCCCTCCACCTGCACCTGCAGGTGGTCGCCGATGGCCAGGCGCGGGCGTTGGGAGGCGGGCACGTAGACCCGCGCGTAGGGCGCCTCGCCCACCAGCAGGCTGGCCAGTTCGGCACCGGCCGGGGGCTGGTCGCCGGGCTTGTAGGGCAGGGCGTCCACACGGGCATCGCGCGGGGCGCGCAGGGTCAGGCGCTCGCGGGTGATGCGCAGCTGGGCGACGCGGCCCTCCGCCGCCTGCACCTGGGCTTCGGCCTGGTGCAGCTGTTCCGGGCGGGTGCCGTTGAGCAGCTCGCGCAACTGGGCGTTGGCGCTGTTCACGCTGGCGCGGGCCTGGTCGCGGGCGGCGCGGGCGCGGTCGAGGTCGGCGATGGCCACCTGGCGGCGCTCGTAGAGGGCGGCGATGCGGGTGAAGCTGCGCTCGGCGTCGGTCAGCTCGGCCTGGTAGCGGGCCAGGCTGGCGCGGGCCGCGTCGATGGTTTCGTCCCGGGAGCCGTTGCGCAGTTCGTCGAGGCGGGCGCGGGCGGCGGCCAGGTCGCCTTCCGCTTCGGCCAGGCGGGCATCGGTGCGGCGCGGGTCGAGTTCCAGCAGCACCTGGCCGGCGCTGACCTGTTCGCCTTCGGCCACGTGCCAGTCGAGGATCGGCTCGGAGGCCTCGGCAGGTACGGCGATGCGGTCCCATTCCAGGGTGCCGAGCAGCTGCGGCGGTGCGGGCTTGCAGGCGGCCAGCAGGGCCAGGCCGAGCAGGAGGAGCGGGCGGGTGTTCATGGGCGCATCTCCAGGCCCCGTTCCAGCAGGGCCAGTACGTGGTTGACCAGGGCCTCGTCGTCGAGGTCGTCACTGGCGAAGATGCCGCGCCAGAGCGAGCCGGCGGCGTAGGGCAGCATCACCAGGCCGAGCAGCGAGACCACCAGCAGGCGCGGGTCCAGGTCCGGGTTGAGGTGGCCTTCGCTGCGGGCTTCGGCGAAGCGCCGGGCCAGTTGCACCGGCAGCAGCGGGGCGAAGCGGGTCAGCACCACCCCGCGCAGGGCACCGCCTTCGCAGAGCACCTCGCGCACCCACAACGGCGGCAGCCAGGGATGCTGCGAGAGGGTCGCGCTGAGCCCGCGAACGAAGGCCCGGACCAGTTCGCGGGGCTCGTTACCAGGCGTCGCCAGGCGTTGCACCATGCCCATCAGCAGGGGCTGCAGGCGCTCTTCCACCACCGCGTCCAGCAGGCGCTCGCGGTTGCCGAAGTGGTAGTTGAGCAGCGCCGGGGTCACGCCCGCGTGCTCGGCGATGTCCCGCAGGCGGGTGGCCTGCACGCCCACTTGGGCGAAGCACTGGATGGCGCTGTCGAGCAGGCGCTCGCGCAGGTCGGGGGCGTCTCCGCTGGGGCGTCCGGGGGTACGGCTGCGGGTCATGGGGCAGGCTCCGGGGGGCGAATGGGCTTAATTAAATCCTGATTTAAATAATTCGCAAGCCGGTTGATGCGCGTATTCGAGGGGGAACTCGGGACGGGCTGGGTCAGTCAGCTCTGGGGAGACCCATCGAGAGGGGAGAACCGACCATGACGCTCTGGATCATCAGCTACCACAAGGACAACAACACCTCGACGCTTGAGCTGGAGGCGCCCGAGCGGCCGACGCCGGAGCAGGCGTGCGCGGCGGTGCTGGATTGGGCGGAGGATCATCTGCCGGCAGGGGAATACGCCGGCAGCGAGGCGCCGAGCCGGGAGCCGGCGATGCGCTTGCTCAAGCGCTATGGCGTGACCATTACGGGGATCGCGGCTCGCTAGCAGGTGGTGGCGGGCCGCACGGACGCCCCTTGCCCCGGCATGCCGGGGCAAGGGGCGGGTTCAGGCGCGGGACGGACGACGGGGCGGGGGGTAGCTCAGCTCCTGCTCGACGGTGCCGTCCTCGCTGTGGATCAGCACCGTGCCGGCGCGCTTTTCCATGAAGGCCTCGATGGCCTCCAGCAGCCGCTCCCGTTCGGCAGCGGTCTTCGACGGGCGGGTCGCGCCTTCCTTGCGCAGCTCCCAGCCCTTGTCCGTTGGGGTGATGTGGTAGCAGCCCATGCAACTCTCCTGGTGCTCGTATTGGTGTTTCCGGACTACGCGCCCCTCCTTGGGCATTGACTACCGGCGCTCATAAGAGTCGCCGGAAGTTCCCGGGTTCCATGCGCAATGCGACTCAGCGCTTGCGGCGAATGCGTCCGCGTTCCACTTCGCGGGCGTGGCGGTGCAGGTGGTGTGCATCCGCCGATAGCGTGCGGGCGGTCTTCACCAGCACTTCGGCCAATTGCGGGTCCTCCAGCTGCCGGGCGGCGCTTTCCAGGGTGATGCAGGCCATGCGGTTGTTCAGCGAGGCGTCCTTCAGGACGCAGCGCAGCCGCTCGTTGGTCCGGTTGAGCGCCATCGGGTGTGCTCCTGCTCGTCGTGGCCGCGCACGCTGCGGGTGGGCGCGGCATCCACCGGTGTTCAGAACTCTTCGGGCCCGCCGCTGCCATCGTCCGGCGGGGCTTCCAGCATCCGCTCCAGTTCGCCGATGAGCTGCGCGCCCAGGGTTTCGAACTGCGCTCGGTCGGCCCAGCGCCGGGGAATCAGCCCGGCGACGATGGACACCTGGCCGGTGCGCAGGTCCCGGGCCGAGACCACCACGTCGTCGTCGCGGATGCGGACCACGCACAGGTGGTGGTCCAGGTGTTCATCCAGGCGTCGCTGGAGTTCTTCTTCCGTGGGTTGGTAGCTCATCGGCGCCTGTTCCAGAAAGAAGCCCGGCGCATGCCGCCAGCGACCGGGCTCGAAGGGAGTCGTGTGAGTCATGGCTTGAGAGCCGGGACGGGGCACGGGAGTTCAGCTTTTTTTGCCGGCAAAATCCTTTGGCATCAGAAGGATGCCGTCGGGACGTCAAGTGGATTGGCGAAGCGAGGCGGTGCCCGGCGGCCATGCAGAATGCCCGGATCGTGCACATTGCCCGTGCAATTCGCAGGGTTCGCGAGGGTGCTCGGCGGGCCCGGAAGATCGATTTGGCATCAAGGTGCCACTGATTAGGTGGACAGGCCTTCTACTCGCATCGGGCTCGCATCGATTAACGCCATGGAAAGCTGGACTGGCATGGAACTGGCTATGGCCTGCTCCACGCACGGCGCGCGCGCCCGATTACGGACATTAAAGGCCGGTGGCCAAGGCCGGCCCTACGCATGCCGTGAATGATTCCCCCATGCCTGCTCCCAGGCAGGCCGAGCACAAGGAGATGCCCGATGACCCAGACCCTGTCCCACAAGCAGATCGACCACTGGCTGGCCCAGTCCATTCCGGGGTGCCGGGTTGAAAGCCGTGCCGACGGCGATGGCACCTTCAGCCTGTTCATGTACAACTCGGCCACCCAGGAATCCTTCAAGGTCAGCGCCCTGAAACCGCAGGACTACCCCGACTCCCGCGCGCTGCGTCGCCTGGGCAAGCAGGTGTTCGAGGACATGGTGCTGCTGCAGGCCGGCTGCGGCGGCCGCCGTCTCACCCGGCTCGCCAACGCACAACAGGCCGAGATCCGCCAGGCGGTCTGACTGTCGCTGCACACCCGCCGGGGCCGTTCGTGCCTCGGTGGCTTGCTTCAGGCTCAGGGCCTGGCCATTCCGCTCACCCGCTCTCCAACACAAACATCCCCACCTGCGGCGCCGGGCTCAGCCAGTGGCGGGCGAGGCGCCAACCGGATTGGGCGGCCATGTCGGCGATGCCTTCCAGGCTGTACTTGTGCGAGCACTCGGTGTGCAGTCGCTCGCCGGCGGCGAAGTGGAAGCGCTGGCCGGCGGCGTTCACCACCTGGTCCCGCTGGCTGACCAGGAACATCTCCATGCACTGCGCCTGCGGATTCCAGCGGGCCAGGTGCTGGAAGGCGTCGAGGTCGAAGGTGCCGCCCAGTTCGCGGTTGATGCGGGTCAGCAGGTTCTTGTTGAACTGGGCGGTGATGCCGTCCCCGTCGTCGTAGGCCGCCTCCAGGGTGGCCACGTCCTTCTGCATGTCCAGCCCGAGGATCAGCCGTGAGTCGCGGCCCAGGTAGCGGCGCACCGAGCGCAGGAAGCGCAGGGCCTCCGGCGGGCTGAAGTTGCCCAGGGTTGAGCCGGGGAAGAACGCCACGCGAGGGCGCGAGGCCACGGCGGCGGGCAGGTGGGGCAGGTGGCTGAAGTCGCCGACCTGGGGCAGGACCCGCAGCCTCGGGTAGGCCGCCTCCAGCATGGCGGTGGCCTTGCGCAGGGCCGATTCCGAGATGTCGATGGGCAGGTAGACGCCCACCTGCGGGGCGGCGTCCAGCAGCAGGCGGGTCTTCAGGCTGGCACCGCTGCCGAACTCCACCAGGGCGGCCCCCCGTGGGATGACGCTCGACAGCTCCCCGGCGATCGCCTCCAGCAGCGCCGTTTCCATGCGCGTCGGGTAGTACTCGCGGGTGCGGCAGATGGCTTCGAACAGCTCCGAGCCGGTGGCGTCGTAGAAGTACTTGGGCGGCAGGCTCTTGTCCGGGGCGCCCAGCCCGGCGCGTACGTCTTCGGCGAAGGAGGTGTCCGGCCCGGCTTCCCGCTGTGCGCCGGCCGGATCGCGGGCCAGGCGCAGGCCGGCGAACATCCAGCGCTGGTGCGGGTAGAAGAAGTTGCGGTAGCTCACCCGGGCGTGACCGGCCGGGGTGATGCTGGCGCCGCCGCGCAGCACCATCTGGCTGACCATGAACTTGCCGTTGTATTCGCCCACCGCGCCTGCGGAGGGGCGGAAGCCGGGGTAGGGCGCGTAGGCGCTCGCCGTCCATTGCCAGGCGCTGTCTTCCACCTGGCCCAGCACGCCGCTGCGGGCGGCCACTTCCCATTCCGCTTCGCTGGGCAGCCGCGCCTCGGCCCACAGCGCATAGGCGCAGGCCTCGTAGTAGCAGATGTGGCGCACCGGCGCATCGGGCACCAGCGGGCGCAGGCCACCCAGGCCCAGCTCCTGCCAGCCATCCCCCTGGCGCTGCCAGTACAGCGGCGCCCGCCAGCCCTCGGCCTGGACCCGCGCCCAGCCATCGGCCAGCCAGAGGTCGGGGCGCTGGTAGCCGCCGTCGTCGATGAAGGCCTGCCAATCGCCGTTGGTCACCAGGCGATCGCAGATCTGGAAGGGTTGCAGGTAGGTGGTGTGCCGTGGGCCCTCGTTGTCGAACGCGAAGCCGTCGCCATCGTGCCCCAGCTCCACCAGCCCGCCCGGCAGCGAGACGAAGCGCCCGGGCCGGTCGCCCTCCGGCTCCTGCCAGCGCGGATCGTAGGCCGGCGACAGCGGCGAGCGGCTGAACAGGTGCAGCACGTCCATCAGCAGCAGTTCCTGGTGCTGCTCCTCGTGGGCCAGACCCAGCTCCAGCAGGGCCAGGTCGGGCTCGGCCAGGTCCGGGATGAGCCGCTCCATGTGCGCATCCACGTGGGCCCGGTAGGCCAGCACCTCGTGCAGGGGCGGCCGGGTCAGCAGGCCGCGCTCGGGGCGTGGCTGCCGGGGGCCGACCGCCTCGTAGTAGGAGTTGAAGAGGTAGGCGAAGGCCGGGTCGAACACCCGGTAACCCGCCAGGCGCGGCAGCAGAAAGGTTTCGAAGAACCAGCTGGTATGGCCCAGGTGCCACTTGCTCGGACTGGCGTCCGGCATGGACTGCACCACCATGTCCTCTTCGCCAAGGGGGGCCACCAGGTTTTCGCTCTGGCGGCGGACGTGCCGGTAGCGCTTGAGGTACGGGGTGCTGTTCATCGCGGTTCTCTCAGTGCTGTGGGCAGGACTGTTGGATGCGCGGCGGGGCCGTAAGGGGTGTGAGTCCGGTGCTGCGGAGGAAGTTCGGGCTCGATGCGCCAGCGGCTGGCTGGCTTTCTGATAAATCAGGTTATTAATGAATTATAAGGCACTGATAAATAACGATTTGAGGGTCAGTAAATGCGGCGGATCAGCCGGCATGCCTCGATCAGTTCTCCCTATTCCAAGTATTTCGCTGGGTTATGGTGATTCCATGTGATGTTTTACATTACTAAAGAATGGTAATTAGCTGATAAATAACACTATTTATCTTGATTGAGGAATGAGTGATGCCAGTGTCTGCCCCACCACCGACGTTCCCGCTGGCCGTTCCTCGCTCAACCTGAATCTTGCCGCCGGGCCCCGGTCCACCTAGAGGACAACTGGAGGAAATCACCATGAAATCGAACAAGCCGAGCGCCCGCATCCACGAGATCGACGACATCGAGGACCGCATGGGAACGATGGAGCAGCTGGACTTCAGCGAGCGCAAGGATGAACGCCAGGGCCGCGTCGGCGACCTGCGATCCGAAGAGGAGCTGGAGCGGGAGTTCCCGGACGAACGCGTGCGCGAGGCCGGCATGACCGGCGGCGAGACCCTGGGGCAGAGCCTGCATGAGGACGGCGTCTCCGATGACGACCTGAGCCCCGAGACGCTGATCGACGAGAACGGCGAACGCCTGGGCCGGGGCACCACCGGCAGCCTGCCGGCAGACAAGGAACTGAGCGTGGTGGGCGCTGACGAGATCGGTGCCGGAGACGGTCTGGACGAAGCCGAAGAGGGCCGCGCCTACCCCCTGGACGGCAAGCCCTGGGACGGCGAGGCGCGCTGAAGGGGCCGGGCGGCGGGCTACGGCCCGCCGCTCAGCCTTTCGCCTGGGCCGGCTCGCCCTTCTCCTCGCGCCAGTCCACGCGGCGCAGCCGGCGTGCCCGGCGCTCCAGCACCAGGTAGACCACGCAGGCCACCGCCAGCGGCAGCAGGAAGTAAATGGCCCGGTAGCCGATCAGCGCTGCCAGCAGGGTGCCCTTGGCGAACTGGTGCTGCATCAGCGCGATGAACACCGCCTCCAGCACCCCCAGTCCGGCGGGGATATGGGTGACCACGCCAGCGATGCTGCTGATCAGCAGGATGCCGAGCACCGTCGGGTAGAACGCCTGGGGCGGCAGCAGCACGTAGATCAGCAGCGCCATCAGCGCCCAGTTCAGCATCCCCAGGCCGACCTGCACCAAAGCCATACGCAGGCTCGGCAACGTCAGCTCCTGCTGGCGGATGCGCCAGGTGCGGCGCCTGGCGAAGCGGCAGGCGGCCAGGTAGCCGAGGGACAGCGCCACCAGCACGACGCCGATCACCTGCAGGCCGGTCTCGCCGATCTTCCAGTTCTCCGGCAGTTCCACCAGGCGCAGGGCGAACACGCAGCCGGCCAGCAACATGTAGCCGAGCCAGTTGGTCATCAGGCTCAGGCTCAGCACCTGGGTGATGGTCGGCACGTCGAGCCCCAGGCGCGAGTAGAGCCGGTAGCGCATGGCGATGCCGCCCACCCACGAACTCAGGTTGAGGTTGAAGGCGTAGCAGACGAAGGTCACCGGGAAGGTCTGCCACGCCGGCAGCTTGTGGTCCGTGTAGTGGCGGCCCACCAGGTCGAAGCAGCAATAGGTGGCGTAGCTCGCCACGCACGCGGCCAGGCCCAGGGCCAGGGTCCCGGCGCTGTAGGCGGAGAGGGCGCGGACGACCTCGTCCCAGTCCATGTTCTTCACCAGCAGGAACAGCAGCACGGGCACCAGGCAGAAGAAGAACACCGTCAGCGCCCGCTTGCCCCAGGTGAACCAGCGTTGGCGATTCATCGGGCCTGCTCCTGTTCCAGCACCGCGTCCTTGGGCTCCACCGGTGTCACCGGCTCGACCCGCGGCGAATGCGCCGGCAGCAGCCCGGCGAGGGCGGGGAAGTGCCGCAGGAAGTGGAAGCACAGGAAGATCAGCGGCGCGCGCCACCAGTGGCCCCGGGTGATGCGCTGCAGGGTCACCGCCTTGCAGTGCTGCTGGGCCAGCTGGGTGAGGTGGTCGTGCAACTGGCGGTTGAACGCCGCATCGCGGATCACCACGTTCGCCTCCAGGTTCAGCGACAGGCTCAGCGGGTCGAGGTTGCTGGAGCCCACCGTTGCCCACTCGCTGTCCACCAGCGCCACCTTGCCGTGCAGCGGGCGGCGGCAGTATTCGTGGATCACCACGCCGTCGCGCAGCAGGTAGTTGTAGAGCAGCCGCGAGCACAGGCGGACGATGGGCATGTCCGGCATGCCCTGCATGATCAGCGTCACCTTCACCCCTCGGCGCGCAGCGTTGCGCAGCTCGCGCAGCAGGCGATAGCCGGGGAAGAAATAGGCATTGGCCACCACCAGGCGCTGGCGGGCGCTGCGCAGCGCCTCCAGGTACTGCTCCTCGATGTCGTTGCGGTGGGCCGCGTTGTCCCGCAGCACCAGGCGCAGGCGCGAGCTCCCCACCTGGCGCGGCGTCGGCGGCGGCACGGGGCTGGGCGGCTCCGGCGCATGGGCCAGCAGGTCGCGGCAGGCCCGGTGCAGGTCGGCGACGATGGGGCCGCGCAGGGCCACCGCGTAGTCCTGCTTGGCCATCTCGCCGTAGTCGGCCAGGTGGTCGGCGCCGAAATTGATGCCGCCGATGAAGCCCAGCTCGCCGTCCACCACCACCAGCTTGCGGTGCAGCCGGCGGAACAGGTTGGTGCGCAGGCCCAAGCGCCGGGGCTGCGGGTCGAACATGCGCAGGTTCACCCCGGCGGCCGCCAGCTCCGCCACGTAGTGCTCGCCGAGGTCGGCGGTGCCGTAGCCGTCCACCGTGGCCTCCACCCGCACGCCCCGGGCCGCGGCGGCCAGCAGGGCCTCCTTGAGGCGCTGGCCGACCTTGTCCTCGAAGATGATGAAGGTCTCCAGCAGGACCTCGTGGCGGGCCTGTTCGATGGCCTCGAACACGCGGGGGAAGAAGGCCTCGCCATTGATCAGCAACTCCACCTGGTTGCCGTCTCGCCATGGGTAACTCACAGGTGCACCTCCACCAGCAGCGGAGCGTGATCGGACAGGTGCGACCACGGGCGCTGCCGCAAGACTTGGGGGGAATGGGCGCTGGCGTTGCGCAGGTACACGCGGTCCAGCGGCAACAGCGGCCAGCGCGCGGGAAAGCTGCGCGCCGGCGCGCCATGGGCCTCGACGAAGGCCTCGCGCAGGCCGCAGGCGGCCAGCACCGGGTCGGCGCGCTGGCGCCAGTCGTTGAAGTCACCGGCCACGATCACCGGCGCCTCCGAAGGCAGGCCCGCCACCCGATCGCGGAGCAGGGCCAGCTGCTGCTGGCGATGGGCCTCGCGCAGCCCGAGGTGCACGCAGATGGCGTGCACCTCGTCGTGCCCGGGCACCTGCAGCACCGAATGCAACAGGCCGCGCTCCTCGTTGCCGGCGATGGACACGTCGAGGTTCTCGTGGCGCAGGATCGGGAACTTGGAGAGCAGCGCGTTGCCGTGGTCGCCGTCCGGGTAGACCGCGTTGCGGCCATAGGCGTAGGCGCCCCACATGCTGTCGGCGAGGAACTCGTATTGCGGCGTGGGCGGCCAGTCCTGGTAGCGCCGGGAGTGGCGACGGTGGGTGCCGAGCACTTCCTGCAGGAACACCAGGTCCGCCCCCAGGGTGCGCACCGCATCGCGCAGCTCCGGGAGGATGAAGCGCCGGTTCAGCGCGGTGAAGCCCTTGTGGGTGTTCACCGTGATGATCCGCAGGCGCCGCACCGCCTCGGCGCCGTCGAGCCCGGGCAACGGGCGACCGGGGGCCAGGCTCATGGCAGCACCCCCTCGGCCGGCGGCTGGCCCGGGCGCACCGCCAGATCCCGGTCCAGCCCCAGGCGTTCCAGCAGGCGGCGGGCGTCGTAGGGCGCGCGCACCTTCAGGTCGTTGTCGAAGTAGCAATAGACGTCCCGGGAGCCGCCCTCGGCGAGCTGGTCGGGCTCGGCCAGGCGCGCATCGGGCACCTGCCGGCCCCGCTGCCAGGCCTCGATGCGCCGCTGCCAGGCCTCCAGGGCCTCCTCGCTGTAGCCGCTGGCGTAGAGCGCCTTGTCACCGTGCAGGCGCAGGTAGACGAAGTCGGCGGTCAGGTCCTCCAGCAGCGGCCACTTGCCGGCGGTGTCCGCCACCACCAGTGCCACCCCGTGGCGGCGCAGCAACTCGATGAAGGCCGGGCTGCGGAAGCTCTCGTGGCGGATCTCCACCGCATGGCGCAGGCGGGTGCCCGGCGCCAGGTCCAGGTAGCCCTCGCGGTGCATGCGCGGCTCGCACTGGTGGGCCAGCGCCAGGGCCTGCTCGCCGTCGTGGGGCAACTGCGCCAGGAAGGCCTCGAAGCGCTCGGCATCGAAGCGGAAACTGGGCGGGAACTGCCAGAGCAGGGCGCCCAGCCGGGGCCCCAGGCGCAACAGGCCCGAGGCCATGAAGTTGGCCAGCGGTGCCTCGATGTCGCGCAACCGCCGCACATGGGTGATGAAGCGCGGCGCCTTGACGCTGAAGACGAAGCCCTCCGGCGTCTGGGCCGCCCAGTCCGCATAGCGCTCCGGGGTCTGCAGGGCGTAGAAGCTGCCGTTGATCTCGATGCTGCCGACGGCGCGGGCGGCGAAGGCCAGCTCGCGCTTCTGCGCCAGCCCCTCGAGGTAGAAGTCGCCCCGCCAGGGGGCATAGCGCCAGCCGGATATGCCGATGCGTACGCAAGCCATGGGCGTCCCCCGTCAGCGCTGGCGGTCGTCGGCGGCCCGCTGCAGGGCGCCGGCCACCTGTTCGGCGTCCTTCACCTGCTCCTCGCCGGCAGTGCCGGCCGAGCCGTGGCGCTGGGGATGCAGCTCCACCTTGATCCAGCCGGCCTCGCGCCGGTCGAAGGCCTTGAACGCCTCGATGGCATCGCCCATGGGCTTGACCTGGGTGAGGATGCGCGCCGGGTCGATGCGCTTGGCCAGCACCAGTTCGATCAGCCGGGGGATGTACTTGCGGTGGTGGCAGTTGCCCATGTTCAGGGTGAGGTTCTTGTTCATCGCCAGGCCGATGGGGAAGTGCCGCGCCTGGGGCGGGTAGACGCCGATGATGGACAGCGTGCCGGCCTTGGCCAGGCCCTCCACGGCCCACTGCAGGGCCTGGCTGGGGGCGTCGCCGGGGTGCCAGTTGGCGCCGTCCGGGTGGGTGCGCGGGGTCAGCTCGGCCATTTCCTGGCGCTGCGCTCTGCCGCTGGCGCATCCGTGCTCGGCGTCCACGCCCACGGCGTCGATGGCGCGGTCCACGCCGATGCCGTCGGTGAGCCGGCGCAGCACCTGCACCGGGTCTTCCCGGTCGAAGTCGATCACCTCGGCGCCTTGCTGGCGGGCCATGCGCAGGCGGTCGGGCCGGTGGTCCACGGCGAACACCCGCGCCGCGCCGAAGAGGAACGCGCTGGCGATGGCGAACTGGCCCACCGGCCCGCAGCCGAACACCGCCACGGTGTCGCCGGGGGTGATCTCGGCCATCTCGGCGCCGAAGTAGCCGGTGGGGAAGATGTCGGACAGCAGGATGGCCTGGTCGTCGCTGATCTCGCTGGGCAGGCGCACCAGGCCGATGTTGGCGTGGGGGATGCGCGCCTTCTCCGCCTGCAGCCCGTGGAACGGGCCGGTGGCGGCGGGGCCGCCGTAGAAGGCGGTGCCGGTCTCCTTGCCGTTGGGGTTGGCGACGTCGCACTGGGCGTAGTAGCCGGCCCGGCAGTAGCTGCAGTTGCCGCAGGCGATGGTGGAGGGCACCACCACCCGGTCGCCCACCTGCAGGTTGCGCACGTCGTCCCCCAGGGCCTCGACGATGCCGACGCCCTCGTGGCCGAGGATGGTGCCCTTGACCATGCCGCTGACGCTGCCGCGCACGAAGTGCAGGTCGGTGCCGCAGATGGCCGAGGCCGTGAGGCGGATGATGGCGTCCGTCGGGGCCTGCAAGGTGGGTTCGGGCACATCCTCCAGGCGGATGTCGCCCACGTCATGGAAAACCACGGCCTTCATGCTGGCTGCTCCTGTCTGGCTCCGGGACCGGCCGGGGTCGTGCCCGGCCACCTGATGAGTCCGACTGGGGCAGGGCGGTGGGGTTCAGGTTTTCTGCCCGGGCGGGCGGCTCAGTCCAGGGGGCCGAACACCTGGCGGTAGCGCTCGCGCCCCTGGGGCGTTTCGCGGCTGAAGCGCAGCTCCAGGCCCCGGGGATTGCGCACCGGCGTACCGGCCAGGGCGTGCCAGCCGCTGCCCTCGGCCCAGGTGCGCAGCTGGAAGTCGCCGATGCCTTCCAGCACCGTCACCGCGCGCCCCAGGGGCGGCAGCGGGTAGCGCTGCGCCGGGGCGGAGGTGGCGCGCCGCAGCACGCCGCCTTCCACCCACCAGCGCACCCGTTGCAAGGCGCCGGGCTGGCCGGGGGCGCGGCGTACCAGCTCCAGGCGGGTGGGCAGCCGGCCGCCGCCGCGCACCTGCACCGCCGCCAGGCGCTCGGCGGGGGGCGGCGGGTCGTCGGCCCGGCGCGGGGGTTCCAGCTCCACCCCGGCGCGCTGGTCCAGGTCCCGCTGCAGCTGGTTCAGTGCCCGCAGCAGGGCGTCGTCCCGCTCGGTGGCCAGGCGCAGGTGCTCGTCGGCGCGGCTGACGCTGTCCAGGCCGCGCCAGGCGATCAGCGCCACCACCGCCATCAGCAGGATCGCCACCATCACCTCGATCAGGGTGAAACCCCGCTGGCGCGCCATCATTCCAGCTCCAGGCGGCCGTCGGCGCCGCGCACCAGGGCGACCCGGTTCACCCCGTCGGAGAGTTCCACCCGTGCCGGGCTGCCCAGCCATTCGGCGTCCAGCAGCAGCCGTGGCGGGGTCGCCCGCACCCGCGCGCCGGCCAGTTGCCAGGGGCGCGGGCGCAGCGTGGCATCGCCGTCCAGGGCACTGCCGGCCGACGCGCCCAGGCGGCGGAAGCGGTAGCCGCGCTCGTCCGCCTCCCAGGCGATCACCTCGCCGCTGCTGCGGGCCTCGTCCTGGGCCACCTGCAGCAACAGCACCAGGCGCCGCGCCTCGTCCCGCAGCAGGCGCGCCGGGTCGGGGCGGATGCTCAACCCCACGGCGGCGCTGGCAATGCCGATCACCACCAGCACCACCATCAGCTCCACCAGGGTGAAACCCCGAGCCCGTGACACAAAACCGTGAAGATCGCCTGCTAGGGTCGGCTGCCTGACCTCAGGGAGGACCGCCCCATGCACTGGACCCGCCGACCCGACCCCGCCGCCCTGGTGCAGGGCGCCGCCATCCTCGCCACCCTCGCAGGGCTGGCCACCTGGTACCTGCTGCTGAGCGACCCGCCGCCCCTGGAGGCCCGCGCCAGCAGCGCCACGGCCATGCAGGTGGCGGTGCCGGAACAGCCGGCCCGCTGGTTCGCCCGGCGCAGCGACAGCGTCACCCTGCAGGTGACCGGGCTGTTCGCCGGCCCGCGCGGGCGGGTGGCGATCCTCGCCGTGGACGGCAGCAGCCCGCAGCCGTTCCTGGTCGGCGAGCCGCTGGCCGAGGGCGTGTGGCTGGAGGCCATCGAGCCCGATGCCGTGGTCATCCGCCGGGGCGAGCGCCGCGAGCGCCTGGCCATTTCGCGCCTGGCCCAGGGGCCGGAGCTGCCGGACCTGCGCTGAGCGCCTCATGGGCGCACCGCCCCGGCGTCCTGCGCCGGCAGGCGGGCGTTCAGGCGGGCCAATGGCGGCCCGTCGGCGTCCCGGGGTTGGACCTCCAGGCGCAGGCTGAACAGCTCGCCGTCCCGCGTCACCTCGCGCACGCAGGCCAGGCGCAGCCGGCCCTGGTCGCAATCGCGCACCTCGCGGCCGCCGCGCAGGCGGCCCTGCAACTGCGCCTCGGCCAGTTCACTGCGCGCCGCCAGCAGCGCCAGCGAACGGTCCCGCAACAGGCCGCTGCCCTGGGTCGCCACCCCGGCGGCGCGCACCGCCGCCGACATGGCCACGGCGACGATGGCCAGGGCCACCAGCACTTCCACCAGGGTGAAGCCGGCCGCATGGCGGCGGGGGAATCGGGTCATCGCGCGTTCTCCAGGCTGTGCCCGCGACCCTAGCCGGGGCAGCTGACGAAACGGCGACCAATGCTCAGGAGGAGGCAGCCCCCGGGCGCCAGGCGCAGCCCCGGGAGCCGCATCCCAGGGCCGCCGGGGCCGCCAAGCTCCCGAGGATTTTCAATCGGTCTGACATATCCGCTTGGAACAATCCGCTGCATCTGATCGGGCAAGAGCCCGCCGACCGGCAAGGACTGCAGCGAGGAGTAACGGATATGGATGGCGTGCGCCTGGCCTCCCAGCGAGGCTTCACCCTCATCGAGATCATGGTGGTGGTGGTGATCCTCGGGATCCTTGCCGCGATGGTGGTGCCCAAGGTGCTCGACCGGCCGGACCAGGCCCGCGCCACCGCCGCCCGCCAGGACATCGCCGGGCTGATGCAGGCCCTCAAGCTCTACCGCCTCGACCAGGGCCGCTACCCCAGCCAAGCCCAGGGCCTCAAGGTGCTGGTGGAAAAGCCTGCCGACGCCGCCACCAGCAATTGGCGCGCCTACCTCGAACGCCTGCCCAATGACCCCTGGGGCCGGCCCTACCAGTACCTCAACCCGGGCGCCAACGGCGAAGTGGACGTGTTCTCCCTGGGCGCCGACGGCCAGCCCGAAGGCGAGGGTGTGAATGCCGACATCGGCTCCTGGCAGCTCTGAACGTGGACCGGCAACGGGGCATGGCGGTGATCAGCGCGTTGCTGGTGGCGGCGCTGGTGGCGGTGATCGCCGCCGGCCTGCTGGCCCGCCAGGCGCGGCTGGTGCGCCTGGCAGAAGGTGAGGGCGAGCGCCAGGCGGCCCAGTGGGTGGCCCGCAGCGCCACGGCCTTCGGCCTGCAGCGCCTGCGCCAGGCCTGGCAGCAGGACCCGGCCACGCGCCTGGACCAGGGCTGGGCCCGTGGCTGGCAGCTGCCGGTGACCGACAGCGCCGCCTTCGACGGGCGCCTGCTGGACGAGCAAGGCCTGTTCAACCTCGCCGGCCTGGTGCATGAGGGCCAGCTCGACCCGCTGGAACAGGCCGCCTTCCAGCGCCTGGGGGCCAGCGTTGGCGTCGCCCCGGCGACCCTCGCCGCCCTGGAACAGCGCCTGCTGGCCGCCTACGGCGAGGCCCGCCTGCCGCGCCCGCGCAGCCTGGAGGACCTGGCCGGCGCGCCGGGGGTGGAGCCCCGTGCCCTGGCGCGGCTGGCGCCCTTCGTCACCGTGCTGCCGCTGCCCGGCTGGGTGAACGGCAACACCGCGCCGGCAGAAGTGATCGCCGCGCGGGTGCCCGGCCTCGGCCTGGAGCGGGCCCGCGCCCTGGTGGCCGAGCGCGACCGGGGCCAGGGCTTCATCAACAGCGGTGACCTGCTCAATCGCCTGCGCCTGCCACAACTGGACACCGAGCAGGTGCGCCTGGGCATCACCAGCGAATGGTTCCGCCTGCAGGGCCAGGTTCGCGTCGGCAGCCGCCAGTGGCCGCTGGAGGCCTTGCTGTTCCGCCCCGAGGACGGCGCGGCGCGGGTGGTCTGGTCGCGGGTGGGCGCATGAAGCGCCGCCTGCGCCTGGCCCTGCCGCCCCTGCGCCTGCTGGAGCCCGGCAGCGTGCTGGAGGGCCTCTGGCTGGAGGCACGCGGGCAGGCCTTGCCCTGCTCGGTGGCGCTCCCGGCGCTGGCCGCCACGTTGCGCGGCGCGCCCCTGGAACTGCGCCTGCACCCCGAGGACAGCCTGCTGGCGCAGGTGGCGCTGCCGCCCTTGCCGGCCCCGCGCCTGGCCGCCGCGGCTGCCTGTGCCCTGGACGGCCTGGCCCTGGAAGGGCGCGATGCCCTGCACCTGGCCCATGGCCCGCGTGAGGCAGACGGGCAGGTGCAACTGGCCTGGCTGGCACGCCCGGCCCTGGCACGGCTGCAACGCCTGCTGGCGGGGGTCCGCTTCCGCCTGGTGCCGGCACCGTTCTTCCTGCCGCTGCCGCCGCCCGGCCAGGTCAGCGCCCAGTGCCTGGACGGCCACCTGGTGGTACGCAGTGGGCCGGACCACGGTTGGGTGCACCCGCTGCCAGCGCTGGCCCTGACCGAGCAACCCGACCCGGCCCGCTGGCACTGGCTGGGGCCAGGCGGCCCCGAGGGTGTCGCCGCGCTGCCCGTCGAAGCCGCCTGGCAAGGGCCGGCCGGCACCCTCGACCTGGCAGCCGGTGCCGCCCCGCGCCACGCCGGCACGGCGCGCTGGGGGCGGGCCCTGGGTTGCTGCGCCCTGGCGGCGCTGGTCTGGACCCTGGGCCTGAACCTCTACGCGGCGCAGCTCGCCGAGCAGGGCCAGACCCTGCGCCGGCAGATGAACGAGCGCGTGCGCCAGGCCTTCCCGCAGCTGCCAGTGGTGCTCAACCCGCTGCAGCAGGCCCGCCAGCAGCGCGACGCCCGCCTGGCCGGGCAGGCGCCGGGGGCGGACGACTTCGACAGCCTGCTGCGCCAGGCCGGCCTGGCCCTGGCGCTGCCGGCCGGCAGCCTGGAGGGGCTGGACTACGCCGACGGCGCCCTGCACCTGATCCGCCCGGCGCGCAGCGCCAGCCCCTTGCCGGCCGACTGGCAGGCGACCCTGGCCCCCGCCGGCCTGGAGGGCGAGGCCGTGGCCGATGGCTGGACCCTGCGCCGTGCACCGGCCCCGGAGGCTCGCCGCGATGAACCGTGAAGCCCTGCAGCAGCGCTACGACGAGGCGCGCCAGGCCTGGCAGCGGCTGGCGCCCCGCGAGCGCCGTGTGCTGCGCCTGGCGGCCCTGGTGCTGCCGCCGTTGTTGCTGTGGTTCGCCCTGGTGGACCCGGCGTTGCAGCGCATCGACCACTGGCAGGCGGAGCTGCCGCGCCTGCGGGCCCAGGCGCAGACCCTGGAAACCGTGCTGGCGGAGGCGGGCGTGGGCCAGGCGCTGCCCCCCGGCGAGGCCGACGCCCGCCTGCGCGAGACCCTGGAGCGGGCCGGGCTGACGGAACACGTGCGCCTCGGCGGCGAGCCGGGGCGTTGGCAGGTGCAACTGGACGGCGCCCCGGCGCCGGCCCTGATGGAGTGGCTGCTGGGCGGCTTGCCCGGCTTGCCGGTGCGGGTGCGCGAAGTCCGCCTGCGGCGGGATGGCGAACGCGATGGAGAGGCGGCGGAAGGCCGGCTCACGGGTGTCATCGAATTGGACAGGGCGCCAGGCACAGGGGAAGAATCATGACAAAACGTAATGGGCGAAGCTGGCAAGGCCCGGCGCTGCTCGGCCTGGTGGCGGCCCTGGCCGCCTGCAGCCAGGGCGGCGCACAGGTGCCGCCGGTGCTGCCGGCCCCCAGCGAACTGGGGCGCCCGCTGGTGGCGCCGGGGCCGGCGATGGACACCCTGGCCGAGCGCCAGCGGCGCCAGGCCCAGCTGGAACAGCAGCAACGCGAGGCACGGGCGCGCCAGGCCCACGCACCAGGGCCGTCGGCGCCGCGCCCGGCAGCGGGCAGCGGGGCGTCCGGCCTGGGGGAGCAGCCGGTGCAGCTGAACTTCGTCGAGGCGGACATCCCGGCGGTGTTGCGGGCGCTGTCCCGCGCCACCGGCCGGCAGTTCCTCGCCGATCCCCGGGTCAAGGGCCAGCTGACCCTGGTCTCGGAAGGGCCGGTGCCGGCGCGGACCGCCTACGGGATGCTGCTGGCGGCGCTGCGCATGCAGGGCTACTCGGTGGTGGAGGCGGGCGAGGTCAGCCAGGTGGTGCCCGAGGCGGACGCCAAGCTGCTGGGCGGGCCGGTGGGCGACGGCGACCGCGCGGCGGGCAACGGCATGATCACCCGCACCTACCGCCTGCAGTACGAGAACGCGGTGAACCTGATCCCGGTGCTGCGGCCCATCGTCTCGCCGAACAACCCGATCAACGCCTACCCCGGCAACAACACCGTGGTGGTCACCGACTACGCGGAGAACCTCGACCGGGTGGCGGCGATCATCGCCAACATCGACGTGCCGGGCTCGGTGGACACCGACGTGGTGCCGGTGCGCAACGGCATCGCCACCGACATCGCCGCGATGCTCGGCGAACTGATGGACACCCCCGGCGGCGATGCCGGGCAGAAGGTCTGGGCGGTGGGCGACCCGCGCTCCAACAGCGTCATCCTGCGCACCGGCAGCCCGGAGCGCACGGCCCTGGCGCGGCAACTGATCGACCGCCTGGACAGCGCCCAGGGCAACCCCAGCAACCTCCACGTGGTGTACCTGCGCAACGCCCAGGCCAACAAGCTGGCCCAGGCCCTGCGCGGGCTGCTCACCGGCGAGGCGGAGGCCGGCGGCGGGCAGGGCGACGGCACCCGCGAGCGGCTCAACGGCGGCGAACTGGGTGGCCAGGGCCAGGCCGGCAGCACCCGGCAGACCGCCGGCACGGGC
This sequence comes from Pseudomonas sp. SLBN-26, assembly GCF_006715895.1. Taxonomy (NCBI): domain Bacteria; kingdom Pseudomonadati; phylum Pseudomonadota; class Gammaproteobacteria; order Pseudomonadales; family Pseudomonadaceae; genus Pseudomonas; species Pseudomonas sp. SLBN-26. Next base: position 1,200,058 of record NZ_VFOB01000001.1, on the reverse strand, counting down.
ACCCCGTCCCGCAGCGGCAGCCAGGCGGCAACCGCCACCACCCCGACCGCCAGCGGCCAGGCCCACGGCATGGAAGCGCCGGTGGCGTTTTCCGCCGGGGGCGCCACGGTGCAGGCCGACACCACCACCAACACCCTGCTGATCTCCGCGCCCGAGCCGCTGTACCGCAGCCTGCGGGAGGTGATCGACCTGCTGGACCAGCGCCGTGCCCAGGTGGTGATCGAGAGCCTGATCGTCGAGGTCAGCGAGGACGACGCCAGCGAGTTCGGCATCCAGTGGCAGGCCGGCGACCTCGCCAACGGCTGGTTCGGCGGCGCCAGGCTGGGCGGCTCCGGCCTCACCACAACCGCGCGCAACAGCCTGGACGTGCTGCCCGGCGGGCTGAACATCGGCAAGGCCTCCGGCGGGGTGGACATCCCCGGTGTCGGCCGGGTGCTGGACCTGAAGGTGCTGGCCCGGGCGCTGAAGGCCAAGGGCGGCACCAACGTGCTGTCGACGCCGAACCTGCTGACCCTGGACAACGAGGTGGCGAGCATCTTCGTCGGCCAGACCATCCCCTTCGTCACCGGCAACTACGTCACCAACGGCGGTGGCAACAGCAACAACCCGTTCCAGACCATCGAGCGCGAGGAGGTGGGGCTGCGGCTGAACGTGCGCCCGCAGATATCCGAGGGCGGCACGGTGAAGCTGGACATCTACCAGGAGGTCAGCAGCGTGGACGAGCGCGCCACCAGCGACGCCGGCACGGTGACCCAGAAGCGCGCCATCGACACCAGCATCCTCCTCGACGACGGCCAGATCATGGTGCTCGGCGGCCTGCTGCAGGACGGCTACACCGAGACCAGCAACGCCATCCCCGGGCTCTCGGCACTGCCGGGCGTGGGGGCGCTGTTCCGCAGTGACCGGCGCACCCGCAGCAAGACCAACCTGATGGTGTTCCTGCGGCCCTACATCGTCCGCGATGCCTCCACCGGCCAGGGCATCACCCTCAACCGCTACGACTACATCCGCCGCGCCCAGGGCGCGCTGCAACCGGTGCGGCGCTGGTCCCTCGACGACATGCAGGCGCCGCAGCTGCCACCGGCCGCCCAGGCTATGCCACCGGCACAGCCCAGGCCGATGCGTGCCGTGCCGCTGGCACCGGGGGAGCAGCCGTGAGCGGCCTGCCCTATGCCTGGGCGCGGGCCCAGCGGGTGCTGCTGGAGGGCGGCACGGACGAGCCGGTGCTGCTGATCAGCGAGGCCACCCCCGGCTGGGCCATCGGCGAGGCGCTGCGGCGGTTCGCCGGGGCGCGGCTGCAGCCGGTCAGCGATGCCGAGCTGGAACAGGCCCTGGCACGGGCCTACGCCGACACCGGCAGTGCGGCGGCGGTGGTGGGCGCGGTGGAGAGCGAGGTGGACCTGGACCGCCTGCTGCAGGACATCCCCGAGGTGACCGACCTGCTGGAGGCGGAAGACGGTGCGCCGGTGATCCGCATGATCAACGCGCTGCTGACCCAGGCCGCGCGGGACGGCGCCAGCGACATCCACATCGAGCCCTTCGAGAGCCACGCCGTGGTGCGCTACCGGGTGGACGGCACCCTGCGCGACGTGGTGGCGCCGCGCAAGGCGCTGCACCCGGCGCTGGTGTCGCGGATCAAGATCATGGCGCAGCTGGACATCGCCGAGAAACGCCTGCCCCAGGACGGCCGCATCGCCCTGCGGGTGGCTGGCCGGCCCATCGACGTGCGCGTCTCCACGGTGCCCACCGGCCACGGCGAGCGGGTGGTGATGCGCCTGCTGGACAAGCAGGCCGGGCGCCTCAGCCTGGAGCGCCTGGGCATGGCGCCGGGGCTGCTGGCGCGGCTGGACGGGCTGATCCGCCAGCCCCACGGCATCGTGCTGGTCACCGGGCCCACCGGCTCGGGCAAGACCACCACGCTGTACGCCGCCCTGGCCCGGCTGGATGCCAGCGTGCACAACATCCTCACCGTGGAGGACCCGGTGGAGTACGACCTGCCGGGGATCGGCCAGGTCCAGGTCAACGCGCGCATCGACATGACCTTCGCCCTGGCCCTGCGGGCGCTGCTGCGGCAGGACCCGGACATCATCATGATCGGCGAGATCCGCGACCTGGAGACGGCGCAGATCGCCGTGCAGGCGTCCCTCACCGGGCACCTGGTGCTGGCCACGCTGCACACCAACGACGCGGTTTCCGCCGTGACCCGCCTGGTGGACATGGGCGTGGAACCCTTCCTGCTGGCTTCCAGCCTGCTGGGGGTGCTGGCCCAGCGCCTGGTGCGGCGGCTCTGCCCACAGTGCAAGGCGCCCGACCCGCTGCAGCCCGGCGGCTGGCGCGCGGTGGGCTGCACGGCCTGCAACCACACCGGCTACAGCGGGCGCACCGGCATCCACGAGCTGTTCGTGATGGACGACGGCGCACGAGCGCTGGTCCATGAAGGCGCCGCCGAGCAGGTGTTGCGCCAGGCCGCGCGGGAGGCGGGGATGGCCAGCATGCGCGACGACGGCGAGCGCTGGGTGCTCGACGGCACCACCACGCGGGAGGAGATCCTGCGCGTGACCCGGGACACCTGAACATGGACGTGCAGCGCTTCCGCTACGAGGCCGCCGACGCCGGCGGGCGCATCGAGACCGGCGTGCTGGAGGCCGACAGCGAGCGCGGGGCCCTGGCGGCCCTGCGCGGGCGCGGCCTGGTGCCGCTGGAGGTGGCCCCGGCGGCGCCGGCCGCTTCGGCGGGCTGGCTGGCGCCGCGCCTGTCGGAAACCGAACTGGCCGGCACCACCCGCCAGCTAGCCAGCCTGCTGGGCGCCGGCATGCCCTTGGAGGCGGTGCTCAGCGCGGCGCTGGAACAGGCCGAGCGGCGCCACGTGGCGGAAGCCCTGGAGGCGGTGCGGGCGGACGTGCGCAGCGGCGTACGCCTGGCCGATGCCCTGGGCGCGCGGCCACGAGACTTTCCCGCCATCTACCGCGCGCTGGTGGCGGCGGGTGAGGAGTCCGGCGACCTGGCCCAGGTGATGGAGCGCTTGGCGGACTACGTGGAGGAGCGCAACGCCCTGCGCGGCAAGGTGCTGACGGCGTTCATCTACCCGGCGGCGGTGGGAGTGGTGTCCATCGGCATCGTGGTCTTCCTGCTCGGCTTCGTGGTGCCCCAGGTGGTCAGCGCCTTCTCCCAGGCGCGCCAGGACCTGCCGGGCCTGACCCGCGCCATGCTCCAGGCCAGCGACTTCGTGCGTGCCTGGGGGCTGGCCTGCGCGGCGGCCCTGGTGGCCGCCGGCTGGGGCTGGCGGCGCTACCTGCAGAACCCGGCGGCACGCCTGGCCTGGCACACGCGGGTGCTGCGCCTGCCGCTGGTGGGGCGCTTCGTGCTGGGGGTGGACACGGCCCGCTTCGCCTCGACCCTGGCCATCCTCGGTGGTGCTGGGGTGCCGTTGCTGCGGGCGCTGGATGCAGCGCGGGAGACGCTCTCCAACGCGCGCCTGGCGGCCTGCGTGGCCCAGGCTTCCCTGGCGGTGCGCGAGGGCGTGGGGCTGGCGGTGGCGCTGAAGGCGGGGCGGGTGTTCCCGCCGATCCTCATCCACCTGATCGCCAGCGGGGAGAAGACCGGCGCGCTGCCGCCGATGCTGGAACGCGCGGCCCAGACGCTGTCGCGGGACATCGAGCGGCGCGCCCTGGGCATGACGGCGCTGCTGGAGCCGCTGATGATCGTGGTGATGGGCGGCGTGGTGCTGACCATCGTGATGGCCGTGCTGCTGCCCATCATCGAGATCAACCAGCTGGTTCAGTGACTGCGCGCGGGCTGCGGGCCGGGGCATCGAGCCCGGCGGCGTGGCGCCCGGCGATGTAGCCGAAAGTCATGGCCGGGCCGAGGTTGATGCCGCCGGAGGGGTAGTGCCCGCCCATCACGCTGGCCATGTCGGTGCCGGCGGCGTAGAGCCCGGCGATGGGCTGGCCCTGGGCATCCAGCACCCGTGCATGGCCGTCGGTGCGCAGCCCGGCGAAGCTGCCGAAGCAGCCGGGCAGCACCTTCACCGCATAGAGCGGACCGTGCTCGATGGGTGCCACGCAGGGGTTGGGGCCGGGATGGTTGGCGTCGCCGCTGCGGCGGTTGAAGGCGGTGCTGCCGCGTCCGAAGGCCGGGTCCTGGCCGTCGCGTGCGTGGCGGTTGTAGGCGGTGAGGGTGGCGGCCAGGCCGGCGGGGTCGATGCCGCAGGCGGCGGCCAGCGCCTCGGGCGTGGCCCCGCGCTTCAGGTAGCCGCTGCGCAGGTGCGCGCCGATCGGCAGCGGTGCCGGGCGCACGTGGCCCAGGCCGTAGCGGCGGAGGAAACGGTGGTCGCACACCAGCCAGGACACCACCGGTTCGCCTTCCGGCGTGGCGCGCAGCAGGGCGTCGACGTAGTCGTAGTAGCCGTGGGCTTCGTTGACGAAGCGCTGGCCGCTGGGCAGCACGGCGATCACCCCGGGCTTGCCGCGCTCGATGATGTGCGGGAAGTGCCCGGTGCTGCCGTCCCCGTGCGGCACCTCGGACACCGGCGCCCAAGCCAGCGGTGCACGCAGGTCGCGGGCCACCACGCCCCCGGCGGACTCGCCCAGGCGCAGACCGTCGCCGCTGCAACCGGGCGGCGGCAGGGCCAGGGTGGCCTGGCCGTTGCGCTCGTGCGGCACCAGCTCGCGCCGTCGCTCGGCGTCATGGGCGAAGCCGCCGGTGGCCAGCAGTACGGCACGGGCGCGGATGCTGTGTTCGACGCCGTCCTGCTCGATCACCGCGCCGCTGACGCGGCCTGCCTGCAGCAGCAGGCGCCGGGCCGGGGCCTGGGTCAGCAGGGTGACCCCCAGGTCTTCGGCGGAACGGGCCAGGCGCGCCACCAGCGCCACACCGTTGACCAGCTGCAGGGCGCGACCATGACGGGCCAGGTGCCACAGGTGGCGGCTCACACGCCGCGCCACGTGGAGGAAGGCACGGGGCGAGCGGGTAAGGTTGAGGAAGGCGGCGAGGTCGGTGCCGGCCATGATCGGCATGCCGAGGAACGAGGTTTCCCGCATCGTCGTGCGCAGGCGGGGCAGCAGGTCCAGCACCGCGTGGCCGTCGTAGGGCGCGGCGATCAGCTGGTGTCCGCCGGTGGCCGCGCCGGGGGCGTCGCCATGCATGTCGGGAATGCCGTTGCCATCGGCGAACTGCAGGGCGGTGTGCTGCTCGAAGAAGGCCACCATCTCGGGGCCGTGGTCGAGGAAGGCATCCACCAGCTCGGCGCGGTAGTGCTCACCCAGCACGTGACGCAGGTAGGTGCGGGCCTGCCCAGGCGCCTCGTCGATCCCGGCCCGGCGCGCCAACGGGTTGCGCGGCACCCACATCCACCCCCCGGACCAAGCTGTCGCCCCGCCCAGCACCGGGTCCTTCTCCACCAGCACCACCCGCTTGCCGTGGTGAGCCGCCGTAACCGCCGCCGCCAGCCCGGCAGCACCGGAACCGATGACCAGCAGGTCGCATTCGAGGGGAGGAGAAGCGGGTATGGGCATGGGGTATTCCTGATTATGGAACGAGGTTCCATATTCTATGGAGGCGCCCGGGGGCGGACCAATCAGGCGAGGTGGGCAGTGGGCGGTCAGCGAACGGAAATGAACAGGCGTTTCCAGCAGGCCCGGTAACCCGCTGGGCCCTGCCGCCCAATGAAAAACCCCGTCAAAGGACGGGGTTCTTCAGAGCAGCAAGCCGTCACGCACTACTGGGTTCCGCCGCCTTGCTGCTGCGCCCGGCACTGCGTGGTGCGGGGTGGTGGTCGTCGTCCTCGCACAGGGGCACTTCATTGCCGGCGGCGTCGTACAGCTTGCCGTTCTGGAAGTAGTCACCCTCGTTCAGGCAGGCGATGTCGGTGTAGCGCAGCTGGCGCTCGCGGCCGGCGGCGATCACCGAAGGCTGGTCGGGCGTGCCGGCGGTGAAGTGGTTGAACACCAGGTTGAGCACGATGGCCATGATCGCGGCGGAGCTGATGCCGGAGTGGAAGATGGTTTCGAACCAGCCGGGGAACTGGTGGTAGAAGGTCGGCGCGGCGATGGGGATCATGCCGAAGCCGATGGAGGTGGCGACGATGATCAGGTTCATGTTGTTGCGGTATTCCACCTTGGCCAGGGTGCGGATGCCGCTGGCGGCCACGGTGCCGAACAGCACGATGCCGGCGCCGCCCAGCACGGAGGTGGGCACCGCCGCGATGATGCGACCCATCACCGGCAGCAGGCCGAGGGTCACCAGGATCAGGCCGCCGGTGGCCACCACGTAGCGGCTCTTCACCCCGGTGACGGCCACCAGGCCGACGTTCTGGGCGAAGGCGCTCTGGGTGAAGGAGCCGAACACCGGCGCCAGGATGCTGGACAGCATGTCGGCACGCAGGCCGTCACCCAGGCGGCGGGAGTCCACCTTGGTGCCGATGATCTCGCCCACGGCGAGGATGTCGGCGGAGGTTTCCACCAGGGTCACCATGATGACGATGCACATGGAGATGATGGCGGCCACATGGAAGGTCGGCATGCCGAAGTGGAAGATCGAGGGGAAGGCTACCAGCGGGCCTTCGGACACCTTGGAGAAGTCCGCCATGCCCAGGGACATGGCCACCAGGGTGCCGATCACCATGGCCAGCAGGATCGACAGGCGCGAGATGGTGGCGCTGCCCACCTTGCTCAATAGCAGGACCACCGCGAGGGTGAGCCCGGCGAGGCCGATGTTGGCCATGCTGCCGAACTCCGGCGACTGGCTGTTGCCACCCATGGCCCAGCGCGCGGCCACCGGCATCAGCGTCAGGCCGATGGTGGTGATGACCACGCCGGTGACCAGCGGCGGGAAGAACTTGGTGATGCGGGAAAACACCGGGGTGATCAGCAGGCCGATGAGCGAGGCCGCCATCACCGCGCCGAGCACCGACTGGATGCCGCCGCCTTCGCCGCTCTGGAGGATGGCGATCATGGTCGCCACGCCGGCAAAGGACACGCCCTGGACCAGGGGCATCTGGCTGCCGAAGAAGGGAACACCAAGGGTCTGGAGGAGGGTGGCGAGGCCACCGGCGAAGAGCGAGGCGGCGATCAGCAGGCCGATCTCGGCGGGGGAGAGGCCGGCGGCCTGACCGAGGATCAGCGGTACGGCAACGATGCCGCCGTACATGGTCAGGACGTGCTGCATGCCGTACGCAAGGTTGGCGCCGACGCTGAGTTTTTCATCTTCCGGCCGTTGTGCTGCGGGCGCGGTCGTAGCGGTGTTTTTCATGGAGGTGCACTCACTTCTTGTCGTTGTGCGCGCACTGTAGTGCTTTTTGTCTCAATGTTTCCAGATGGTTGTATACATAAAATTCATCACCCTGTGTGCGATTTGCGACCGGCCAGTCGGCGCTTTGGCGTAGGAGCGCGTGAAACCTGCGTTCCAGAGCGGATTCGTTGAAAGGGCCCAAAAGCGCCCGTGGGCGTGAAGCTGGACGAACGGTCAGGAAATCTGCGGGAAGGCCGTTCGCCGACACGGGGAATGCGCTCGACACTGGCCGGAATGCCCTTCTAATATGCAAGCCCCTTCTTGCCTAAAGCCCTGCCGATGACCGACGACTCCGCCACCTCCACGGCCGACCGCATCCTGATGCTGGTGAAGACCCGGGGCCCGCTGGCTACTGCCGAACTGGCCGAGGAACTGGAGCTGACCCCCGAGGCCGCCCGCCAGCAGGTGCAGAAGCTGGCCCAGGGCGGCTTGCTGGAGGGCCAGCAGGCGCCCATCAGCGGGGCCGGGCGTCCGCGCCAGCGCTGGGCGCTCACCGAGGCCGGCCACCGGCGCTTCCCCGATGCCCACGCGCAGCTCACCGTCCAGTTGATCGCCTCGGTGCGGCAGCTGTTCGGGGAGGAGGGCATGGACCGCCTGATCGGCCAGCGCGAGTGCGAGACCCGTGCGCTCTACCGCCAGGCCTGCCAGGCCGACAGCGTGGTCGGGCGCCTGCAGCAGCTCGCCGAGGTGCGTACCCGCGAGGGCTACATGGCGCGGGTGGAGGCCGATGGCGCGGACTGGCTGCTGATCGAGGACCACTGCCCGATCTGCGCAGCGGCCACCGTCTGCCAGGGGTTCTGCCGCTCGGAGCTGCAGCTGTTCCGCGAGGTGATCGGCGCCGACGCCGAGGTGGAGCGCGAGCAGCACCTGCTGAGCGATGCCAATCGCTGCGTCTACCGCGTTCGCCTGAAGTGAGCCTCGCGCCCGAAGTTGCCGGGCGCGGGGTAGGGGGTCAGCGCCGGGACGGGCGCTGGCGGAGGTAGTCGAGCACGGCGGCCTGGTCGCCGGCGAACTCGATGCGCGTGGCCTTGCCTTCGCGCTGGAAGGCGTACATCGGGTCGTAGTATTCCCGCAGCAGGCCTTCGATCCAGCCCCGGTGCAGGTCCACCTCGCCGCTGGCCTGCTGGCGTTGCAGCGCCTCGTCGAGGATCGCCATCATGCGCTTGTGGCGCTCGCCACCCAGGCGCTTGAGGATGTTGGCCATGCCCTGGCGCAGGCGCGCGGCGAACTGCTCGAAACCGGCTTCCTCGCCGTGCAGGGCGACGAACTCGGCGCACAGGCCGATCACGTAGTCCCGCAGGATGCGCTCCACGCGGTTCTCGAAACTGTCATCCAGCCACACCAGCGGGTACTGCTGCATGCCCTGGTACAGCTCCAGGGGCAGGTTGCAGCTGCCCACCACGCGGCCCTCGTCCTCCAGCACGAACTGACCGATGCCGCTGTCGCGCTTGCGCAGCAGGTCGATGGCCAGGCCGTTCTCGAAGTCGATCTGCGCCGGCTGGGCGGTGGCGCGGCGGCCGAAGCTGGAGCCCCGGTGGTTGGCGTGGCCTTCCAGGTCCAGGGCGTTGCCGAGGGCCTGGATGACGTCGGTCTTGCCGGTGCCGGTGAGGCCGCCCACCAGCACGAAGTCGCACTCGTGCACGGCGGCCTGGAGGGTCTCGATGAGGAAGGTCCGCATCGCCTTGTAGCCGCCGGTGACGCGCGGGTACTGGATGCCGGCCTCGTCCTTCAGCCACTGCTGGACGATCTGCGAGCGCAGCCCGCCACGGAAGCAATAGAGGTAGCCATCGGGGTGGGCCTGGGCGAAGGCGGCCCAGGCTTCGATACGGGCTGCCTTGGTGGCGCCGCTGACCAGTTGATGGCCGAGGGCGATGGCGGCTTGCTGGCCCTGCTGCTTGTAGCAGGTGCCGACCTTCTGCCGCTCGATGTCGGTCATCAGCGGCAGGTTGACCACACCGGGGAACGCGCCCTTGGCGAATTCCACCGGTGCACGGGCGTCCATCATCGGCACGCCCTTGAGGAACAGGCGGCGGTAGTCGGTGGTGTTTTCGCGCATCACTCCACCTCTACCGCGTGGCTCTGTCGCTCGGCCAGTTCGCCGATGGGCGCCAGGTCCAGGCCCAGTTCGCGGGCCACGGTGAGGAACTCCGCCTCGCCCTCCGGCGCCACTGCCACCAGCAGGCCGCCGCTGGTCTGCGGGTCGCAGAGCAGGTGGCGACGGGCCTCGTCCAGCGGGGCGATGCGCTCGCCGTAGCTGTCGAAGTTGCGCAGGGTACCGCCGGGGATGCAGCCCTCGGCCAGGTAATGCTCCACGCCGGGCAGGCGCGGCACCGCGTCGTAGCGGATGCGCGCGGTCAAGCCGCTGCCGTCGGCCATTTCCACCAGGTGGCCGAGCAGGCCGAAGCCGGTGACGTCGGTCATGGCGTGGACGCCGGCCAGCTTGCCGAAGCGGCTGCCCGGGCGGTTCAGGGTGCACATCCAGTCGCGGGCCAGGTGGCGGTCCTGCTCGCGCAGCTTGGACTTCTTCTCCGCCGTGGTGAGGATGCCGATGCCCAGTGGCTTGGTCAGGTACAGGCGGCAGCCGGCGGTGGCGGTGTCGTTGCGCTTCATGTGGCGCTTGTCCACCACGCCGGTGACGGCCAGGCCGAAGATCGGCTCGGGGGCGTCGATGGAATGGCCACCGGCCAGGGGGATGCCGGCCTCGTCGCACACTGCGCGGCCGCCACGGATGACCTCGCGGGCGACTTCCGGCGGCAGCACGTTGACCGGCCAGCCGAGGATGGCGATGGCCATCAGCGGGTCGCCGCCCATGGCGTAGATGTCGCTGATGGCGTTGGTCGCGGCGATGCGGCCGAAGTCGAAGGGGTCGTCGACGATGGGCATGAAGAAGTCGGTGGTGGAGACCACCCCGCGCTCCTCGTCCAGGGCGTAGACCGCCGCGTCGTCGCGGGAGGCGTTGCCCACCCACAGGCGCGGGTCCAGGTTCTGCGCGCCGCTGCCGGCGAGGATCACTTCCAGCACCTTGGGGGAAATCTTGCAGCCGCAGCCGGCGCCGTGGCTGTACTGGGTCAGGCGGATGGGTTCGCTCATGTCGCACCTCACTGAAATCGTGGCGGCGGATTCTATCAGGCCGCTGGGAAACTCACCGGGCCGCCGCTGAGGCAATAGACATCCTCTGGATGTCCATTGGGTTAGGTCCCTGTAACGAGCCGTGTGCTCATGCTGCTTAACCAGTTCTGTTGATGTCACCTGTTTCGCCTTCCCAGGCGAGTCACTTTTCTCAATCGCCCAGAAAAGTAACCAAAAGGGCTCGCCCCTGCATCCGGGTCCCGCTTCGCGGGACTTCCCTCGCTCCATCGTTGCTACTCGCTTCGCTCGCCCTTCGGGCCGCACTGAAGTGCGTTCGCTGCAAGCAGCGTCCGGGGGCCGGCGCGATGGGCCATCCATGGCCTGGCGCGCCTCTCGCGGCATCCATGCCGCTCGTCCCCCTGCGCAACGACTGCGCTCGGCCTCCTGAAGGGGCATTTTCCCTGCCTCACCTTCCTCTCCAAGCAGAAGTCCAGCGTACGCCCGTGTCTTCTTCCTTTCGGAAAGAGAGGCGGGAAGGGGCTCCAAGGGCTTTGAAAGTCGAGATAGAAAGCCCCAGCAATGCTGGCCTTTGCGCCCGCGATTCCTATAATTCCGCCGCGGCGCCCGCAGTGGCCGCCCATCTCCCCCCGATCCTTCCGCTATTGAACCGGAGAATCAGCATGCTCAAGCGCACCCTGGCCCTCGTTGCCGGCCTTGCCCTGTCCTGTTCCGCCCTGGCCGTGCAGGCCGCCGAAACCCTGCGGGTCAGTGCCATCCCCGATGAAGCGCCCACCGAGCTGCTGCGCAAGTTCAAGCCGCTCGGCGCCTACCTGGAGCAGCAACTGGGCATGAAGGTGCAGTTCGTGCCGGTGGCCGACTACCCGGCGGTGGTCGAGGCGCTGGCCACCGACCGCCTGGACCTGGCCTGGCTCGGCGGCTTCACCTTCGTCCAGGTGCGCCTGAAGACCGGCAATGCCATCCCCCTGGTCCAGCGCGAGCAGGACGCCCAGTTCACCAGCAAGTTCATCACCGCCAACCCGGAGGTGAAGAGCCTGGCCGACCTCAAGGGCAAGAGCTTCGCCTTCGGTTCGGTGTCCTCCACCTCCGGCAGCCTGATGCCGCGCTTCTTCATGCTCAAGGACGGCATCAAGCCCGAGACCTACTTCAGCCGCGTGGCCTATTCCGGTGCCCATGACGCCACCGTGGCCTGGGTCCAGGCCGGCAAGGTGGACGGCGGCGTGCTCAACGCCAGCGTCTGGGAGAAGCTGGTGGCCGCCGGCAAGGTGGACACCGCCAAGGTGCGCGTGCTCTCCACCACGCCGACCTACTACGACTACAACTGGACCGTGCGCGGCACCCTCGACCCGGCCCTGGCCGAGAAGATCAAGGCCGCCTTCCTCGCCCTCGACCCTGCCAACCCGGAGCACAAGGCGATCCTCGACCTGCAGGCCGCCAGCCGCTTCATCGAGACCCAGCCCGAGAACTACAAGGGCATCGAGGAGGCCGCCCGGGCCGCCGAACTGCTGAAATGACCGTCCGCCTCACCGGCGTGGGCCTGCGCCTCGGCCAGGTCCGCGCCCTGGACGGCATCGACCTGCACATCGAGGCCGGCGAGCGGGTGGCGGTCATCGGTCCCTCCGGGGCCGGCAAGTCCAGCCTGCTCAACCTCCTGGCCACCGCCCTGCAACCCGACAGCGGCACGGTGGAGCTGCTCGGCGAGGCGCCCTGGCGCCTCTCGGGCCGCGCCCGCCAGCGCCTGCGCACGCGCATCGGGCTGATCCACCAGGCGCCGCCGCTGCCGTCGCGCCAGCGGGTGGTCACCGCCGTGCTCGCTGGGCGCCTGGGGCGCTGGGGCACCCTGCGCGGGCTGGCCAGCCTGCTGCACCCACGGGATGTGCCCGGTGCCCGTGCGGCCCTGGCCACCCTCGGCCTGGCGGACAAGCTCTTCGCCCAGTGCGGCCAGCTGTCCGGCGGCCAGTTGCAGCGCGTCGGCATTGCCCGTGTGCTGTACCAGCAACCCGAACTGCTGCTGGCGGACGAGCCGGTCTCGGCCATGGACCCGGTGCTGGCCGACCACACCCTGGAGACCCTCTGCCGCCATGCCGGCGAGCGTGGCGTCACCCTGGTGGCCAGCCTGCACGCCGTGGAGCTGGCCCTGGCGCACTTCCCCCGGGTGATCGGCGTGCGCGACGGCCGCCTGGCCTTCGACCTGCCGGCCGCCCAGGTCACCCCTGAACGCCTGGACGCGCTCTACGCCAACGCCGGTATCGCCTCGCCACAGGCCGCCGACGCGGCCCCCGCCCCGGTGCAGATCCCCCGATGCTGAGCCGCGACACCCGCGATCCGGCCTTCCTGCCGCGCCTGCTGCTGGGGTTGCTGGCGGTACTGGTGCTGTGGCCGGGCGTCCGCCTGGCCGAACTGGACCCGCGCGTGCTGTTCCAGGCCGACAGCCGCCAGGCCATGGGTGGCTTCCTGGCCGGGTTCTGGCCGCCGGCCCACGGCGCCGAGTTCCTTGAGCTGCTGCTGGACGCCACCCTGCAGACCCTCGCCGTGGCCACCGCCGGCATGGCCCTGGCGCTGCTGCTGGCGGTGCCCATGAGCCTGCTGGCCAGCCGCGCGCTGTCGCTGTCGGCCGCCTCCCGCGGCGGTCGACCCAGCACCCTCGGGCTGGTGCTGCGCTGGCCGGTGCGGGCCTTGCTGGTGTTCCTGCGCAGCGTGCCGGAGATCGTCTGGGCGCTGCTGTTCGTCCGCGCCGTGGGCCTGGGGCCGACCGCCGGGGTGCTGGCCATCGCCATCACCTACAGCGGCATGCTCGGCAAGGTCTACGCGGAAATCTTCGAATCGGTCGGCCAGCGGCCTGCCCATGCGCTGATGCAGGCCGGTGCCGGGCGCCTGTCGGCGTTCTTCTACGGCATCCTGCCCAGCGCCGCTGGCGAGCTGGTGTCCTACACCGTGTACCGCTGGGAGTGCGCCGTGCGCGCCTCGGTGGTGATGGGCTTCGTCGGTGCCGGCGGGCTCGGCCAGCAGATCGACCTGTCGATGCGCATGTTCGCCGGTGCCGAGGTGGCCAGCATGCTGCTGACCTTCCTGCTGCTGGTGTGGCTGGCGGACCAGTTGAGCCGCCTGCTGCGCGGGAGGCTGGCATGAAGCGGGTGATCGACCTGGCCATCGTCCTCGCCCTGCTGGCGGCCGTGGTGGGGTCGTTCCGCTACCTCGGGCTCGACCTCCAGGCCTTGCTGGGGGAGGGCGTGGGCGGGCAGATGGCCGACTACGCCCTGCGCTTCCTGCGGCCGGACCTGGGCCTGGAGCACCTCCAGGCGGTGGGCCGGGGGGCGCTGGAAACCCTGGCCATGTCCGGCCTGGGCACGCTCCTGGCCGCGCTGCTCGGCCTGCTCCTGGCACTGCCCGCCGCCGGGCGCTTCGGCTGGCCGGGCAAGGCCCTGGCGCGGCTGCTGCTCAATGCCCTGCGGGCCATTCCGGAGCTGGTGTGGGCGGCGCTGATGGTGCTGGCGGCCGGCCTCGGCCCCAATGCCGGAGCCCTGGCCCTGGCGGCGCATACCGCCGGGGTGCTCGGCCGGCTGTTCGCCGAGGCCCTGGAGAACGCCCCGCCGGAGCCTGCCGACGCGATCCGCCTGGAGGGCGGCAGCCACCTGGCGGCCTTCTGCTACGGCACGCTGCCCAACCTCTGGCCGCAGTTGCTGGCCTACATGCTGTACCGCTGGGAGAACAACATCCGCATGGCCAGCGTGCTCGGCTTCGTCGGCGCCGGCGGGCTGGGGCAGATGCTCTACACCACCCTCAGCCTGTTCCAGGAGCGCCAGGCCAGCACCGTGATCCTCGCCATGCTGGCCCTGGTGCTGCTGGTGGACGCCCTCAGTGACCGCATGCGCCAGCGCTGGGTACGGGCCTGAAGGGCGCTTCTAGAAAACCACCTGCGTCATCAGAGACCTCAGCCGCCGCGCTGCTTCTTCAGTTGCGCGTCGAAGGCGGCCTCGGCCTTGTCGGCGTAGGCCTTGCAGCTCATGGGTGACGGGTTGGGGTGTTCGGCGTTGGTGTAGTCCCAGCCGCTGGCCTCGGCGTGGGGGGTGATCAGCAGGTCGCAGGGCAGGGCGCGGACGGCGGCGAAGCCGCTGCGGAAGGCCTCGGCGATCTTCGGGAAGCGCGGGTTCATCCACAGGCTGTAGCCGGGGGCGCTCAGGCTGTCGCTGTAGGCGATGCGCAGGGGCTTGCCGTCGCGGCGGTCGGTCCAGGTCCAGCTCAGGCTGCCGGGGGTGTGCCCGGGAGTGAAGTGGGCGGTGAAGGTCATGCCGCCCAGTTCCACCGTTTCGCCGTCCTGCACCAGGCGGTCCACCTGCACCGGGGCGAAGACCATGTCGTCGCCGAAGTGGATGTCCTGGCTGTCGCCGCGTTGCAGCAGCACGGCCGATTCGGCGTTGCTCACCAGTTGCGCGCCGGTGGCCTTCTTGATGGCGGCCAGCGGGCCCACGTGATCGATGTGGGCGTGGCTGTGCAGGATCAGCTTGAGGTCGCCCGGTGCCACACCCAGCTCGCGCATGTTGGCCAGCAGGTGGTCGGCCACCTGGGGCATGCCGCCGTCCAGCAGCACGGCGCCTTCCGGCGTCTTCACCAGCAGCGCGGTGATGCTGGCGGTGCCGATATGCCAGGTGTTATCGGCGATGCGCAGCGGTGCCACCGGGGTCAGCCAGGCGGCCGGGGCGGTGTAGGGCTGCAGTTGCGGCAGGACGGCCTGGGCGGCCATGGCGGGTTGGGCCAGCAGCAGGGCAAGGCCGAGGGTGGTCAGGGTACGCACGGGGCAGTCCTCGGAAAATAAAGGGGCGCCATTCTGACTGCCTGGTCGCGCAGGTCAATGCCTGTCGACTGGCCAGCCTGTCGGCGCGTGCCGCGCAGCGGCCTGTAACGCGAATGAGACAGCTGTCACAGGATGGCAACCTGATATTGCTTCAATGGCCGCCAATCAACGGGCTCGGGGGAGTCGCCAATGGCAGCCGAAAACGCGCTGGAACGCCTGCTCAGACCGGTGGCGGCGCTGCCGCCGAGCCTGAGCATCAGCGACGTGGCGGACCAGCTGCTGGCTCCCGAGCATCGCCGCTTCCTGTCCCTCCCGGTGGTGGAAGGCGGCCGGCCCATCGGCCTGGTGAGCCGCTACACCCTGCAGGACATCTTCATGCAGCGCTTCGGCCGCGACCTCTGGGGCCGCCGCCCGGTGGCCGACGTGATGAACGCCGAGCCCCTGGTGCTGAGCCTGGACAGCAACCTGGAGCAGGCCGCCAAGCAGGTCACCGCCGGCCTGCAGTACCCCATCACCGAGGACTTCATCCTGGTGGACGGCGACGGCCTGTACCACGGCCTCGGCACCGTGCTCGACCTGCTCAAGGCCATGGAACTGCGCATCGCCCAGCGCAACCGGGTGCTGCGCCAGGCCCTGGTGGACCTCAAGGAGTCCCAGGCGCAGCTGGTGCAGTCGGAGAAGATGGCCTCCCTCGGGCAGATGGTCGCCGGCGTCGCCCATGAGCTGAACACCCCGCTGGGCTACGTGCGCAACAACGTGCAGCTGCTCGACCAGCTCAGCGCCCCGCTGGTGGAGCTGGCCCGCAGCCAGGCCGCGCTGGCCGATTGCCTGGCCGACCCGGCCTGCGACGAAGCGCGCCTGGCCCAGGCCTTCGAGGCTGCCGCCGCCATGCGCGAGCAGGCCGCTCCCGAGCAACTGGCGGACGACCTGCGGCAACTGCTCGACGACACCCTCTACGGCCTCGGCCAGATCGGCGAGCTGGTGGTGGGGCTGAAGGACTTCGCCCGGCTCGACCGCGCCATGGACGAGGCCGTGGACCTCAACGACTGCGTGCGCAGCGCCTTGCTGATCGCCCGCAACCACATCAAGGACAAGGCCGAGGTGGTGCTGGGCCTGGGCGAACTGCCCGCCGTCAGCGCCGCGCCCTCGCAGATCAACCAGGTGCTGCTCAACCTGCTGACCAACGCCGCCCAGGCCATGGTCGGCCACGGCCGCATCCAGATCCGCAGCTGGGCCGAAGGCGACTGGGTGTGCGTCTCGGTGCAGGACAGCGGCTGCGGCATGGCACCCGAGGTGGCCCGGCGCATCTTCGACCCGTTCTTCACCACCAAGCCGGTGGGCGAGGGCACCGGCCTGGGCCTGTCCATCAGCTACAAGATCATCCAGGACCACGGCGGCAGCATCCGCGTGGCCTCTGAACTGGGGCGCGGCACGCGCTTCCTCATCCGCCTGCCGACTGCGCAGGCCCGCGCCCTGAAACGGAGTGCCTGAGCCATGACATCCGCCATCCGCATCCTGTTCGTCGACGACGAGGAGCGCATCCTGCGCAGCCTGGCCATGCAGTTCCGCCGGGACTACCAGGTGGTCACCGAGAGCGACCCGCTGCGCGCCCTGGAGCGCCTGGCGCGGGAGACCTTCCACATCGTGGTCAGCGACCAGCGCATGCCGCAGATGAACGGCGCCGAGCTGCTGACCCAGGCCCGCGAGATCGCCCCGGACTGCCTGCGCATCCTGCTCACCGGCTACTCCGACCTGGATGCGGCGGTGGAGGCGCTGAACAGCGGCGGCATCTTCCGCTACCTGACCAAACCCTGGGACCCGCAGGAAATGGCCTTCACCCTGCGCCAAGCGGCGGAGATCGCCGCCCACCCGCAGGCCGCCTCGGCCAGCGCACCCAGCGCCGAACCCCGTGGCCTGAGCGTGCTGCTGCTGGACGAAGACCCGGAGACCCTGGCCAGCGTGGCCGACTTCTGCATGGCCGGCGGCCACCGCCTGCTGCGGGCCCGCAGCCTCACCGAGGCCATCGGCCTGCTGAACGAGGAGGGCGCCGACCTGCTGGTAAGCGACCTGCGCTGCGGCGGCGAAGACACCGCGCCGCTGCTCAAGTCACTGGCCCAGGCCCACCCGCGCCTGCTCAGCCTGGTGGTGACGCCGTTCCGCGACACCCAGGCGCTGCTGCAACTGGTGAACGAGGCGCAGATCTTCCGCTACCTGCCCAAGCCGATCCGCCGGGGGCTGTTCGAGAAGGGCCTGAAGGCGGCTGCCGAGCAGGCGCGCAACTGGCGCGAGCAGCCAGCCCAGGTGCCGGCGCGGCAGGCCGAACTGCCGCGCGAGGCGCGGGAGAAGGAGCGTGTGGGGAGCCTGCTGGGCATGCTCGGCCGGCTGCGGGAGCGCCTCAGCGCCTGAGGCAGGCGCTGCATCAGCTGCCGCGATAGACCTTGCGCAGCAGCTGCAGGAGGGTGTCCCGCTCGGCGTCGTTCAGGGCGCTGGTGGACTCGATGTCGCTTTCCGCCGCGACCTGCTTGAGGTCCTTCAGCAGCTGCTCGCCGGTCTTGCTGAGGAAGATCCCGTAGGAGCGCTTGTCCGGCTTGCAGCGCACCCGCACCGCCAGCGCACGGGCCTCCAGCTTGTTCAGCAAGGGCACCAGTTGCGGCGGCTCGATGGCCAGGGCACGGGCCAGGTCCGCCTGCATCAGCCCCGGGTTCTGGTCGATGATCGCCATCGCCGAGAATTGCGCCGGGCGCAGGTCATGCACCGCCAGCTTGTTCACCAGGTGCTGGAAGACCTTCAGCTGGGCGCGGCGCATGGCGTAGCCAATCAGTTCATCCAGGGAAGTGTCGAGCACGGCGGGCTCTGCGGTTTCGATTGCAGTGTCGGCGGGGGTGGCGGCACGTCGGGCCATGGGGTCTCACTCGGCAGAATTAGTTAATAGCGCTATGCATTTTGCGTGCATCGCGCCGCTTCCGCCAGCCACCTGCGCACGTTGCCCCGGCCCGGCGGCCAATTGGGGGGGAACCCTGGGCGACCCGCGTCACTCCATCCAGAAGGGGCCCGGACGCGCGGTCCGGGCCGGGACGGCAGCGAACCCGCGTGGATGCGGGGCGACTGCGGAGGAGGACGGGATGAGAAGCCATGTGGTGCACTTCACGGCGCCGATCAACTCGCACACGTGCGGCCAGCTGATCGACAAATGCTCCCAGGCGATCCAGCAGGGGGCGGACGAACTGATCATCAAGATCGCCACCATGGGCGGGGAATGCAGCTACGGGTTCTCTCTGTACAACTTCCTCGTCTCGCTGCCGGTGCCGGTGAAGACCCACAACCTGGGCACGGTGGAGTCCATGGGCAACATCATCTTCCTGGCCGGCGAGCGGCGCACGGCCTGCCCGTACAGCAAGTTCCTGTTCCATCCCTTCCACTGGACCCTCAACGGCGCGGTGGACCATGCGCGCATGTCCGAGTACGCCATGAGCCTGGACTACGACCTGCACCTGTACGACGCCATCGTCCAGGCACGTACCGACGGCGCCCGGGTGCCCATCGACGTGCTGGCCTGCCTGACCGCCGCGCCGAAGATCTTCAACGTCGACGAGGCCCTGGCCGCCGGGCTGATCCACGAGGTGGACTGCCTCGGCATGCCCACCGAGGCGGTCAACTGGTGCGTGCACAGCTGAGCCCGGCTACGCCAGGCCCAGCTTGCGGCGCATCGCCACGGTCAGGCGCTGGCGGGTACCGGGCAGGTCCCGCCAGGGGTCTTCGCCCAGGTCGTCCAGGCGCTTGTGCAGGGTGCGCAGGGACCAGGCCTGGGCATTCCTGAGGGTCGCCAGCTCCTCGAAGCTCACCGGCACCGATACCGGCAGCCCCTCCCGCGCCCGCAGGGAGTAGGCGCAGACGGTGGTGGCGCCGGCGCCATTGCGCAGGTAGTCGATGAAGATGCGCCCGACCCGGTTGCGCGGGCCGGACTTGGCCGCGAAGCGCTGGTGCAGGTTGCGCGCCATGTGCTGGGTGATGCCCTGGCTGAAGGCTTTCACCGTGTCCCAGTCGTGCTTCGGAGCCAGGGGCACGATCAGGTGCACGCCCTTGCCGCCGCTGGTCTTGAGGAAGGCCCGCAGGCCCAGTTCGTCGAGCACCGCCAGGGTCAGCTCGGTGGCCTCCAGCATGGTCTTCCAGGGCAAGGCTGGGTCCGGGTCGAGGTCCAGCACGAAGCGGTCGGGGTGCGCCAGGTCGGCGGTGGTGGCATTCCAGGTGTGCAGCTCCAGGGTGCCCATCTGCACGGCACCGAGCAGCGCCTCGGGGCTGTCCAGCAGCAGGCCCGGTTGGCCGGCGCGGGCCTTGTCCAGCACGCCGATGGCCTGGGTGCCCAGGCTGCCCGGGTTCTTCTGGAAGAACTGCTCGCCCTCGATGCCTTCCGGCACCCGCAGCAGCGCCACCGGGCGCTGGGCCAGGTGCGGCAGCAGCCAGGGGGCGATGGTTTCGTAGTACCGGGCCACATCGCCCTTGGTCAGGCCGCTGGCCGGGTCGATCACCCGCTGCGGGTGGGTGATGCGCACGGCCGCCGAACTGGCCGTCTCCTCGCCCTGCAGGCGCTGGGTCGCGACGGGCTCGTCGCGGGTGATGGCGCGGGCCGGCTTGTCCTCCCGCAGGCCCTTGAACACCGCCTGGCGCACGATGCCTTCACGGGTCATCTCGGCGAAGGCCACTTCCGCCAGCGCCTCCGGGCGCAGCCAGTGCACGCCTCGCGCCTCGGCCCCGCGCGGCGGCTGGGTGCAGGCCGGCTGGCGCGTCTTCAGGGTCTTGAGCCGGGCATGCACGCGGGCGAGCACGGCCTGGTCGAAGCCGGTGCCCACCTTGCCGGCGTAGCGCAGTTCGCCGTGGGCATCGTGCAGCGCCAGCAGCAGGGCACCGAAATGCGAGCGGCTGCCCTTGGGCTCGGTGTAGCCGACGATGACGAATTCCTGCCGGCGCTTGCACTTGAGCTTGATCCAGTCGCTGCTGCGCCGGCCCGCGTAGAGGCTGCCGGCGCGCTTGCCGATCAGGCCCTCCAGGCCCAGCCGGCAGGCGCTGTCGAGCACCGCCTCGGCGGGTTCCGTGAAGGACTGGGAATAGCGCAGCAGACCGTCCTCGTCGAGCGGCTCCAGCAGCTGCGCCAGGGCTTCCCGGCGCTGCTCCAGCGGCGTCTCGCGCAGGTCGCTGCCGTTGAGGTGCAGCAGGTCGAAGAGGTAGTACAGCGTCGCCTCGCTGCGGCCCACCTCGAAGGCGTTCTGCAGGGCCTGGAAGTCGGGCTGGCCGTCCTCGTCCATCACCACCACTTCGCCGTCCAGCCAGGCCTCGTCCACCGGGAGGCGTGACAGGGCCCGGGCCTGGGCCGGCAGGCGGGCGGTCCAGTCATGGCCGTTGCGGGTGAACAGCTGCACCTGGCCGTGATCGAGGCGGGCCAGCAGGCGGTAGCCGTCGAACTTCACCTCGTAGTGCCAGTCCCCGGCCGGTGGACGGTCCACCAAGGTGGCCAGCTGCGGCTTGAGCTGCGCGGGCAGGGCGGCGGCCTTGGGCTTGGCCGCCTTGCGCCGGGTGCGCAGGGCCTGGGTCCTGGCCTCGCGGGGCACCAGGCGGCGCTCGCTGAGCACGCTGTCCGGGCGTGATTCGGTGATGCTCAGCTCGCTCTCGGGGTGGGCCGCCGCGTCCCGGTGCTTGATCAGGAACCATTGTTCCTGCTTGCCCGGCAGCTGGGTGCGCACCAGGTTCCACTGGCCGGCGAGCTTCTCGCCCTGCAGTTCGAAGCGCAGGCGCCCGGCACGGTAGCCGGCCACCGGGTCGCCCTGGGGAATCCATACGCCCCGGTCCCAGACGATCACATCGCCCGCGCCGTAGTGACCCTCAGGGATGTGGCCTTCGAAGTCGGCGTAGTCCAGCGGGTGATCCTCCACGTGGATGGCCAGGCGCCGGGCGGCCGGGTCCAGGCTCGGGCCCTTGGGCACCGCCCAGCTCTTCAGGGTGCCCTCCAGCTCCAGGCGGAAGTCGTAGTGCAGGCGCGTCGCATCGTGCTTCTGGATGCAGTAGCGCAGCGCGTGCCCGGCCGCCTTCTTGCCGCGCCGGCGCGCGGAGGTGCCGGGCTCGGGGGTGGCGTCGAAATCGCGCTTGCGGGCGTAGTCGTTCAGGGCGTCGCTCATGGCAGGTCCTCCTGTGCAGGGGAGTGGCCGGCGGGGCGGAAGGTTCAGGTCGCTTCGCGAGCGGTCAGGGATCGGGGTGGAAGCGCTTGAGCAGCGGCTGGATCGACAGCCCATGGAGCAGGATGCTCAGCGCCACCACGCTCAGCACCAGGTCGCCGAGGCGGTCCTGGTCCAGCGCCTGGGGCGCATGGGCCAGGGCGAAGCACAGGTAGTACAGGCTGCCGATGCCGCGTATGCCGAACCAGCCCACCAGGTACCGCTGGGACCGGGGAATGCCGTGGCGACCCAGCAGCAGCGCCACCATCAGCGGGCGCACGCCGACGAACAGCAGCAACGCCACCGGCACCGCTTCCCAGCGCCAGTGCTGGGCGAGCAGGGCACCGAGCACCGTCACCAGCAGCACTTCGAGGATGCGTTCGAGCAGGTTGCCGAAGGCCTGGATGTCCACCATCAACGCGCTGGCGGCGATCTGCGGGTGGCGCGCCGGGTCCTCGCCGAACTCGATCAGCGCCTGGGTGTGGCTGTCCTCGCGCAGCTCGCCCTGGCGCGCCGACTCCTCGGCCGGTACCGGGCCGCTGGCGCGGGCCTCGGCGTGGCGCATGCCGAGCCCGGCGGCGAAGGTGCTGAGAAAGCCCCAGCCGCCCAACGCCTCGGCCAGCACGTAGGACAGGGCGATCACCGCCAGGGCGATGAAATCGTTCGGCGACACGGCGGTCTCGGTGTGGCGGGCGCGCAGGCGGATCACCCCGCGCCCCACCGCGCGGCCGAAGCCGAACCCCACCAGCAGCCCCACCGGCACCGCCCAGAGCACGTCGTTGGCCAGCCAGTGCAGCCAGGTGGCCTGCCCGGGCAGGCCGGGGCCCTGGAGGAACAGCAGGCCGAGCATCACGAAGGGGAAGGCGATGCCGTCGTTCAGCCCGGCCTCGCCGGTGAGGGCGAAGCGCATCGGGTCGGTGTCGCTGGCGTGGTTCACCTGGATCAGGTTGGCCAGCACCGGGTCAGTGGGCGAGAGGATCGCCGCCAGCAGCAGGCAGAAGCCGAAGTCCAGGCCCAGCAGCGCCTGCAGCAGGAGCGCGAACACCAGGACGGTGGCCACCAGCACCGGCCCGGCCAGCAGCCAGGCCGGGCGCCACTGGCGGGCATTCAACGGCAGGCGCAGGCGCAGCCCGGCGAGGAACAGCGACACAAGCACGGCCACCTCCACCAGGTGCCCGAGCCAGGTGCGAACCTGGGGCAGGTCCTGCTGCCAGAGGCCCAGCCCCAGGGGGCCGATCAGCAGCCCGAAGCCCAGGTACAGGGCCGAGGTGGTGATCGGCAGCAGGCGCACGTAGGCAGAGGCCAGCCCGAGGATCAGCAGCAGGCCGCCCAGGACCAGCAGCCATTGCGAGAAGCTCACAGGCCGGGCTCCGCACGGGCTCAGTGGGCGCGGGCCACGCCCTGCAGCACGGTGGCGCTGGCACGCTCGCTGCGGCAGGCGGCAATGTTGCCCAGGGACACAACGCCCACCAGGCGCTTCTCACGGTTGAGCACCGGCAGGCGGCGCAGCTGGATCTGCGCCATGTTCTCGGCCACGTGCTGCACGTCCTCGTCTTCGAAGCAGTAGCGGATTTCGCTGCTCATCACCTCGCGCACCGGTGCCTCGGCATCCAGGCCGGCGGCCACGCCGCGTACGGTGATGTCGCGGTCGGTGACCATGCCCACCAGGCGGTCGCCGTCGTTCACCAGCAGGGCGCCACTGTCGATGCGCCCCATGAGCGAGGCGGCCTCGCGCAGGCTGCTGTCGGGGGTCAGGGTCTGGACGTTGCGGGTCATGATTTCGCTGATCTTCATGGTGGTTCTCCTGTGTGGGAGAGGCCCGGCGGGATGCCGGGCCGCAGATCAGTCGACTGGTGTGTGGGGCACGCGTTCAGGTTCATTCGTCCCGGCGTGGCTCAGGAATAGCGGGAGGAGTGGTGCGGGTAGGCGCCGACCCGTGCGCCGATGACCATCTCGCTGATCCAGTTGGTGAGGATGCGCGTGTAGGCCTGCTGGTGATGGTCCTCGCTGAGGGCGTGGTCGGCGCCATCGAGGATGCGATGGGTGAGGGAGTGGGCCTGCTCGAAGGCAGCGCGGTAGCTCATCAGCGTCATGTGCGGGACGTAGCTGTCGTGCTCCGACTCCACCAGCAGCACGTCGCCGGTGAAGGCGGCGCAGGCCTTCAGCGCGAGGTTTTCGTCGGGGTTCCAGGGCAGGCGCCGGTAGCGCGCCAGGCGGGCCACGTCGAGGGACTGCTTGGGGCGGTCCCATTCCTCGTCCCAGTACAGGGCCGGCACCCGCAGGGCCAGCCACTTCACCGGGCGTCGGGTGGTGAGGAAGGTGGCCAGGTAGCCGCCGTAGCTGCTGCCGATCACCGCGATGGCCTCGGGGTTGACCGCCGGGTGTGCCGCCAGCCGGTCGTAGGCCGCGAGGATGTCGGCCAGGTTCTGCTCGCGGGTGACGCTGGCCTTGGCCTCGGCGGTGCGCTCGTGGCCGCGCAGGTCGAAGGTCAGGCACACGCAGCCGAGCCCGGCGATGCCCTTGGCCCGCGCCAGGTCGCGTTGCTGGCTGCCGCCCCAGCCGTGGACGAAGAGGATGCCCGGCACGCGGGCCTCGGGGGAGAGCAGGGTGCCGCACAGGGGCTGGCCCTCGACGATGATTTCCAGGGCCTGGCTATGGGCGGTCATCAGCGATTACCTCCACGTATTTGCACAGGCGCCCCAGCCCGGGCACCTCGCCGTCGAAGAGCACCCAGGCGTCGGCCGGCACCCGGGGCTCGCCATAGGTTTCCCGGGTGCGGGCGTGGACCCGCCGACACGCCGGCTCCGCGTCGAACAGTTCCAGGGCGAAGACCTCCGCCGCACTGGCTCCGCCCACCCGCCAGGATTGCTCCAGCACCCCGGAGCGCCACTGGCCTTCGGCATTGCGCCCGCGCGCCACGTCGTAGTTGCGGCGCGAGGCGAGCAGGTCGGGGTAGCTGTGCAGGGCGGCCTCTTCGTAGCGCCGGGCCTGTTGCACCGCCAGGCGTATCGAGGCCGGCAGCGGCTCGGCCAGCAGCGCGTCGTAGCCGCCGCGCACCAGGTACAGGTCCGAGCCGCCGTAGACCGGCTCGCCGGCGCCGTCGCGGGTCAGGTGCTGCACGCCGTGGTAGCTGGCCAACAGGCCGTTCACCTCCACCTGGCCGACGCTGTAGGTCGCCACGTCCTCCAGTTGCTCTTCCAGCACCAGGCCCCAGGTGGCCAGTTCATCGGTCGGCAGCTGCGCCACCAGGGCGTCCAGTTCCGCCAGCTGGCGGATCACCTGCTGGCCGCGACCGGCCTTGGCGCGCACCGGTTTGGCCCGCAGCGGGCCGCGTTCCAGCAGGCGCTGCCCGGCGCGCCGGGCGTCCTCCGGGCTGAACACGCTGAAGCCCTCCAGCACGGCATCCCCGGCCTGTTCGGCGAAGGCGTCGGACCAGCCCCGTGGCGCCTGGGCGCCAGGACCCGCGAGGGGATGGCCGATGGCCTTGGTGGCCATGAAGGGCTCGGCGACCCAGCCGCCGAAGAGCTGCCCGATGTGGCTCAGGCCGTGACGCTGGGTCGGGCCCACCAGGGTGTCGTCGGGCAGCAGGTAGTGCCGCCCGGGCTCCTCGACCTGGGTGATGGGCGCGGGGTCGAAGGGGCAGCCCAGCAGGCGCGCCAGGCGTCCGCCGAGCAGACGGTGCACGCAGGCTTCGTGCTCGGCCAGGGGGGTACCACTGCGCAGCAGGCGCACGTCGGCAGGGCAGGCCATGTCATTGCTCCTGCCAGCGGCCGCCGCTCTTCTCGCAATCGGTGCGCACCTGGCCGAGGTCGGTCATCTGGTAGTAGCGGGTGAGCACGCGGGCATCGTTCGGCACCGCCGGGCGTGCCGTGTCCGGCCCGCGGGCACTGGCGCGTGGGCTGGCCAGGCTCTCCTGGTCCAGCGGGGCGTCGCAGCGGGCCTGCTCGCCGCCGGGGCACTGGGCGACCCGCTGCTTGCGGGTGCTGGTCATGTCCTTGCTCTCGTTGCTGCAGGACCAGTCCAGCGCCTCTGCCGGCATGCCGACGAATTCGTAGCAGCTCTCGGTCTCGATGCCGGTGACCGCAGCGCTGGAGGTGCGGCTGTTGACGTGGCAGCCCTCGGCGAGGGCGAGCCCGGCGGGCAGGCAGCCGAGCAGCAGGAGCAGGGGAAGGCGGCGCATGGCGGTGTCTCCTTGGCGTCCGTACCTGGGTTGTGAGCAGCGGTACGCGCCGGGAGTTCAGGGTGTTTGATGGGCGGCACGGGCGCCTGCGCCAGGGGAAACTTTCTGCCGTGCGGGCCGGTCATCGAAAGACGGCATGACGAAGGAGAAGCCCATGGCACGCGCGATCTGGAAAGGGGCGATCAGCTTCGGGCTGGTGCACATCCCGGTGGACCTGGTGTCCGCCAGCAGCTCCGGCGGGGTGGATTTCGACTGGCTGGACGACCGTTCCATGGAGCCGGTGGGCTACCGCCGGGTGAACAAGGTCACCGGCAAGGAGGTGCCCCGCGAGCACATCGTCAAGGGGGTGGAGCACGCCCCCGGCGAGTACGTGGTGCTGAGCGAGGAGGAGATCCAGCAGGCGCACCCGCGTGCGACGCGGACCATCAACATCTTCGCCTTCGTGGATGCCGGGCAGATCCCGCTGCAGAACATCGACACGCCCTATTACCTGAGCCCCGACCGGCGCAGTGGCAAGGTCTATGCGCTGCTGCGCGAGTCCCTGGTGGCCAGCGGCAAGGTGGCCCTGGCGGAGGTGGTGTTGCGCACCCGCCAGTACCTGGCGGCGGTGATGCCCCAAGAGTCGGCGCTGGTATTGGTGACGCTGCGCTGGCCGGCGGATGTGAAGGGCCTGGGCATCCTCGACCTGGGCAGCGAGGTGACCGAGCTGGCGATGGCCAAGCGGCTGATCGAGGACATGACCCAGGACTGGCAGCCGGACGACTACCGCGACACCTTCACCGAGAAGGTGATGGAGCTGGTGGAACAGAAGGCCCAGGAGGGCCATGTGGAACGGGTTGAGCGGCCGGACGAGGAGGCGCCCCAGGGCGCGGACATCATCGACCTCACCGAGCTGCTGCGGCGCAGCCTGGGCGGCAAGGGGGCGAAGCCGGAAAAGAGCGAGAAGGCCGCGCCGGCCAAGGCACCGCGCAAGCGTGCCCCGGCCAAGGCGGCGAAGGACGACGCCAGCCGGCCGCGCCGGCGCAAGGCCTGAGGGCGTGGCTCAACGCGGCGCGTCCTCGGGCGGGGCCTGACGGGGCGTCGGTTCCACCGGCGGGTCGCCACGGTCGAGCTGGGAGCCCGGGTCTTCGTTGCCGGGGTCGTCGAGGATCGGTTCTTCGGTGCTCGGGGCATGCGGTTGCTGGGCACTCATGGGGGAACTCCTTGCAGGCGGGCTTCAGGCGGCCATGCGTTCGCATTCGTCGGCGCAGCGCTGGCAGGCCTGGGCGCATTCCTGGCAGTGCTGGCTGTTGTGCTGCTGGCACGCCTCGGCGCAGGCCGTGCAGGCGGCGCGGCACACCTGGCACAGGCCCGGAGCGAACTCGCTGCCGCGGATCATCAGCGTGGCGCACAGGTGGCAGAGGTCGGCGCAGTCCCGGCAGAGCTGGATGCAGCGGGTCATCTGCTGGGCGTGTTGCTCACTGAGGCAGGCCGTGGCGCAGGTTTCACAGGCGACGGCGCAGGCGTTGCAGGCGGAGATGCAGGTCTGGAAGCGGTTGAGTTCAGTCATGGTCTGGCTCCGTTCAGGGGTAAAGGGCCGCTGGGCGAGCCAGCGGCCGGACGGTTACTGGTCGGTCTGCAGTTCCTTGACCAGGCGCTCGGCCTGCTCCAGGTGAGCCTGTAGCTTGGGCAGCAGCTTCTGGGCGAAGTCGCGCAGCTGGGCCTGGTCGGACTGGGCGGCCTTGCGGTACAGCTCGACGGCTTCCTGGTGGGCCTTGACCTGGTTCTCGGCGTAGGCCTTGTCGAAGGAGTCGTCACGCATCTCCAGCAGCTTGGCCTTGGCCTGTTCCATCAGGCTGGCGTCATCGGCGGTCTTCAGTTTCAGCGTGGCGGCCAGTTGCTTGAGTTCGGCATTCGCGGCGGTGTGGTCCTTGACCATCATCTCGGCGAAGGCCTTGACCTGCGGGTGCTTGGCCTTCTTCTCGGCGAGCTTGCCGGCCTCCACCTCGGCGATGCCGGACTCGGAGGCGCGGTCGACGAAGTCCTGCGGGTCGACGGTGTTGGCGGCGCGGGCGGTGCCGCCGAAGGCGACGAAAGCAGCGAGCAGGGCGAACATCAGGTGTCTCAGGGGATGGGTCATGGCGGTGTCTCCGTGGTGGGTGATGACGGTCGGTAGAAGCGGGCAGGCGCGGACAAGTTCAAGGGAATGTCCCGGGCGGTTCGTCCAGACAGGTCGAACCTAAGCCGGTGAGGGGTTTCCCACCCTGTGAACGCCCGGCGACCGCCGGGGCAAGCACAGGCCACAGGGAGAACCCCATGAGCGAGCAGACCCTTCCCCCCCAGCACCAGGACAAACAGCCCGGCCGCGAGGACGCCATGCACCCGCTGCCGGAGTACTTCTCCGAACGCTACAAGGCCGCCGGCAAGCTGGCCGGCAAGGTGGCACTGATCACCGGTGGCGACAGCGGCATCGGCCGCGCCGTGGCGGTGCATTTCGCTGCCGAGGGCGCCCAGGTGGCGCTGGTCTACCTCGACGAGGAGGACGACGCCCGCGAGACCGCCGAGGCGGTGGCGCGCCAGGGCGGCCAGGTCATCACCCGGGCCGGCGACGTGGCCGATGGCGAGTTCTGCCGGCAGGTGGTGGCGGACGTGCTGGACACCTGGGGGCGCCTCGACGTGCTGGTGAACAACGCCGGCGAGCAGCATCCCTGCGAGGGCCTGGAGGCCCTGGAGGAAGCCACCTGGGAGCGCACCTTCCGCACCAACATCCTCGGCATGTTCCAGCTCACCAAGGCGGCACTGCCGCACATGGGGCAGGGGGCGAGCATCATCAACACCACCTCCATCACGGCCTACAAGGGCAACCCGTCGCTGCTGGACTACTCCTCCACCAAGGGGGCGATCACCGCCTTCACCCGCTCCCTGGCGCTGAACCTGGCGAGCCGGGGCATCCGCGTGAACGGGGTGGCGCCGGGGCCGATCTGGACGCCGCTGATCCCCTCCACCTTCACCGCCGAGCAGGTGGCGCGCTTCGGCGCCGACACCCCCATGGGACGCCCCGGGCAGCCGGCCGAGGTGGCGCCGGCCTACGTGTACCTGGCCAGCGAGGATGCCTCCTACGTCAGCGGCCAGGTGCTGCACGTGAACGGCGGGACGGTGGTCAACGGCTAGGCCGCCGGGGCGGAAAGTCTGAACCCGGACCGCCCCGTGCGACCCGAAACACCAGGACTCAGCAGAGGAGGGTCATCCCATGTCCGATCCCGTCACGTACTTCTGGATCGCCGTCGCCGGCATCCTGGTCCTGCTCGACCTGTGGGCGATCATCAGCGTCTTCCGCAGCAGCAAGTCGGTTGAAACCAAGGCGCTGTGGGCGCTGGGCATCTCGTTGTTCCCGGTGCTCGGGCTGGTCTACTGGGGCATCGCCGGGCCCCGGGGCCTGGGCCGCGGCCCGTCGTCCCCGGAACACAGCAAGTAGTGCCGTGCCGGCCTGGCCCGAGGGTCAGGCCGGTTGCTTCAGGCGCTTCAGCTCCAGGGCGTCGTGGCTGCAGAACAGCTCGATGTCCGGGCGGCTGAGGGAGAGGTGGCGCAGGCGCTGCTGGTTGCGCCGCCGGGCGCTGCCGTCGGTGTCCATCATCCACTGGTAGAAGCGCAGGCCTGGCGGGCAATGCCGCTGGGCGTGGCGCACCTCAGCGCGGTGGAAGTAGGCGTCGCCGGCGTGCAGCAGCCAGCCGTTGGGCCCTTGCACCGCAACCCCGGCATGGCCCAGGGTGTGCCCGGCCAGCGGCAGCAGGCACAGGGGCTCGCTTTCCAGCCCGCGCAGGGTCCGCACGGCATTGAAGCCGTTCCACTGCTCGCCCTGCTCGCGGTAGATCTGCCAGCGCTTCACGCGCTTCCACTGTTCGGGCACGAAGCGCCGGCGGCCGAAGAAACCGGTGCTGGCCTCGGCGCTCTTCAGCTCGCGCTCCATCAGGTGCACGGTGGCCCGGGGGAAGTCCTCCAGGCCGCCGGCGTGGTCGAAGTCCAGGTGGGTGAGGACGATGTGGCGCACGTCGTCGGGCTGGTAGCCGAGCCGTCGGACCTGGGCCACGGCGGTAAGGCTGGTGTCGTAGCGGATGTTGTTGAGCCGGCGGAAGAAGGCACTGAGCCGGGCGCCGCGCTGGCGCATGTCGCGCAGGCCGAAGCCGGTGTCCACCAGTACCAGGCCGTCGTGGGCGGTCTCCAGCAGCAGGCAGTGGCACACCAGGTGCGCACGCAGGCCGGTGCTGAACCCGTCGTAGAGGGCCCCGCCCAGGGGGCACATGCAGCCGCAGTCGAGGTGATGGATGTGCATGGTGGTCTCCGGTTGCCTGGGTGTCTGCGGTTGGCAGGGGCCGGCGGCGGAGGTTCCGGTTTCCTGACCGGGCGGTGCCGTCGATCACTCGAACCGGGCGGCACGGCACGGGGTCTGTGAAGCAAGGCCCATCACCCAGGAGCGCCGTCATGCTGCCCCGCCTCGATCCGTCCGATGAACAGGAGCGCCACTACCCGGTGCAGGAGAACCTCCACGTGCAGCGGCGCCAGTGGGCGCTGGAGCGGGTGGGCATCTGGATACTGGGGGCGCTGGTGGCGCTCACGGTGGCCGGGCTGTTCGCCAAGGGCCCGCTGAGCCATGCCGAGGCGGCCTCCGAGGACGGGCGCCTGCAGGTGACCTGGCAACGCTTCCTGCGCAACGGGGCCACCTCCACCCTGGTGGTGGACGTGCATGGCGCGGGCCCCAAGGCCCGGGTGGAACTGCTCGGCGAGCTGCTGGAGGGCTCCACCCTGGAAAGCCTGCAGCCGCAGCCGGCGGCAAGCCGCACCGCCGGGGGCAACGGCCTGGCCCTGGACGTGACGGCGGACGAGCAGGGGCGGGTGCGGCTGTTCCTGTCCCTGCGCGCCGACGGCGTGGGGCTGTTCCGCAGCCAGGTCCGCGTGGGTGACCGGCAGGTGCCGGTCACCCAGTTCATCTACCCCTGAGGAGCCCGCCATGGATGCCGTATTCCGCGCTGCCGCCATCTACTTCGCCCTGCTGGTGATCTTCAAGTTCTCCGGCCGCCGTTCCCTGTCGGAGATCACGATCTTCGACTTCGTGCTGCTGCTGATCATCGGCGAGGCCACCCAGCAGGCGCTGCTGGGGGACGATTTCTCGGTCACCAATGCGGTGCTGGTGATCGTCACGCTGATCAGCATCGACGTGGTGCTCACCCGCCTGCAGTGGCGCTGGCCGCGCCTCGACCTCTGGTTGGAAGGCTCGCCGGTGATCGTGGTGGAGCACGGCGCGGTCCTGAAGAGCCGGTTGGACGCGGCGCGCCTGCGCGAGGCGGACATCCTCGAAGCCGCCCGCGAGAAGCACGGCCTGGAGCGGCTGGAACAGATCCGCTACGCCATCGTCGAGCGCAACGGGAAGATCTCCATCATTCCCGCGCAGTGACCGCACGGGGATAAAACTGGAACGGGTTGCCACCCCCCCGAGTCGACTTTCCCGAGGCCTCTGGAGAGGCCCGGACCCATGACTCGAAACCATCTGGAGGCAACCCATGGCCCGTAAAACCGTTCAAGACCTGTTCATCCACGAACTGTCCGACGTCTACAGCGCGGAGAAGCAACTGACCCGCGCCCTGCCGAAGATGGCCCGTGCGGCCAGCAACCCGATCCTCGTCGAGGCCTTCCAGGCGCACCTGGAGGAAACCCAGGGCCAGATCGAGCGTATCGACCAGGTGGTGGACGCCTTGGGGCTGAAGCTCAAGCGCGTGAAGTGCATCGCGATGGAAGGCCTGGTGGAAGAGGGCAAGGAGCTCATCGACGAGATCGACAAGGGCCCGGTGCTGGATGCCGGCCTGATCGGTGCCGCGCAGAAGGTGGAGCACTACGAGATCGCCAGCTACGGCACGCTGATCGCCATGGCCAAGCACCTGGGGCTGAAGGAGGCCATCGGGCCGCTGAAGGACACCCTGGCGGAGGAGAAGAGCACCGACGAGAAGCTCAGCAAGATCGCCGAGGAGGGTGGCAACCAGGCCGCCACCATGGAGTCCCGCTGAGGCCTGCCTGTACAACCCCGCTGCTGCCGGCAGCGGGGTTGTACAGGTGTCGTAGCGAGCCTTGATATCACCCGGAAATCATCGATAACCGCTTGTCATTCAATGACTTAGCGAAGCCTAAAAAGATCGAACACTTCCTTTCGGCCCGTTTCAGAACCTCTGCAAGGCCAATTCCGGCCTGCCTGTCACAGGAGATTCATCATGTCGAACGATAACCCGGGCAACTTTGCCAACGACCGTGAAAAAGCCTCCGAAGCGGGACGCAAGGGTGGTCACAACAGCGGCGGCAATTTCGCCAATGATCCGGAACGCGCTGCCGAAGCCGGACGCAAGGGTGGCCAGGTGAGTGGTGGCAACTTCGCCAACGATCCCGAGCGTGCTGCCGAAGCCGGGCGCAAGGGCGGCCAGAACAGCGGCGGCAACTTCGCCAATGACCCGGAACGCGCTGCGGAAGCGGGGCGCAAGGGTGGCCAGAACAGCGGTGGCAACTTCGCCAATGACCGCGAGAAAGCCTCCGAGGCGGGCCGCAAGGGCGGCCAGAACAGCCACGGCGGCAAGGACCGGGAGTAACCCTCCCTGGGAGCCCGCCGCCCGGCGGGCTCCCGCATGCCTCGGGACGGAAGCTACCAGCGCTGGGGCAAGGCCAGCGGGGGGAGCAGGGAATGGACGTCACCGGTGGCGCAGGCAATTTCTTCCAGCAAGCTCTTGCTCACGTCGGCCACGGCCTCAGGCGTGCACACCTCGGCGGTGGTCAACCCCGTGATGGTAATGGTGGCCTGGCTGTTGCGGTCGGTGAACTGACAGGACAGCGAGCCATCCTCCTGGCGGATCGCCTTGCAGCTGTAGCCGGGCATGTTGAGTTCGAAGAGTCGACTGATTTCGCTAAGGAACATGGGACCCCCTGGTTCAGGGTGGTGGCGAATGTGCAGCGACGGAAGAACAACGGAAGGGAAGCCTCCGAGCAAAAAAGTCACTGTGCGGACTTCCTAGACTAGGGGCTGAACACGCGCTGTAAATGATGGCTCAGGGCCTTGTCATCGGTGGGAAAGGCTCGCAGCAAGGCACAGGCGAAGCGCTGTAGAGATTTGCCGACGCCAAGGGTTGCATTTAGCTGTCAATGGCCCTTCTCCGTACAACTCCTGTATCGAAACACCATTGGTCGGAAAGCCGCGCCCCATGCGGGACGCAGGCGACCCGGGCGGCCTCTCTCCGGGCCCTTCCGACCGTTCATCCCGATTCCCTGAACAGTCGCCCGGGCAGGTTTTCCGACAGGGGTAGCCCCCAACCAGGAGAATCCCATGCAGGCCTTGACCTACCACGGCAGCCACGACGTTCGCGTCGAGCGGGTGCCCGATCCCGTGATCGAGCAGCCCGACGACATCATCCTGCGGGTCACCGCCACCGCCATCTGCGGTTCGGACCTGCACCTCTACCGGGGCAAGATCCCCCAGGTGAAGCACGGCGACATCTTCGGCCACGAGTTCATGGGCATCGTCGAGGAGACGGGCCCCGCGGTAACGGCCGTGCGCACGGGCGACCGGGTGGTGGTGCCCTTCGTGATCGCCTGCGGTGGCTGCTTCTTCTGCCAGCTGAACCTGCACGCGGCCTGTGAGACCACCAACACCGGGCGCGGCGCCATCCTCAACAAGAAACAGATCCCGCCGGGCGCGGCGCTGTTCGGCTACAGCCACCTCTACGGGGGTGTGCCGGGTGGCCAGGCCGAGCTGGTACGGGTGCCCCACGCCAACGTGGGGCCCTTCAAGGTGCCGGACGAACTGGACGACGAGCAGGTGCTGTTCCTCAGCGACATCCTGCCCACCGGCTACCAGGCGGTGGTCAACGCCGGCATCGGCCCCGGCAGCAGCCTGGCGATCTTCGGCGCCGGGCCGGTGGGGCTGATGAGCGCGGCCTGCGCGCGGATGCTGGGGGCGGAGCTGATCTTCATGGTCGATCACCACCCGTACCGCCTGGAGTACGCGCGCCAGACCTACGGCGTGATCCCCATCGATTTCGACCGGATCGACGACCCGGCGGCGGCCATCATCGAGAACACGCCCGGGTTCAGGGGGGTGGATGCGGTGATCGATGCCGTGGGCTTCGAGGCCAAGGGCAGCACCACGGAAACGATTCTGACCACGCTGAAGCTGGAGATCAGCAGCGGCTACGCGCTGCGCCAGTGCATCGCGGCGGTGCGCCGGGGCGGGGTGGTGAGCGTGCCCGGGGTGTATGCCGGCTTCATGCACGGCTTCCTGTTCGGCGACGCTTTCGACAAGGGGCTGACCTTCCGCATGGGCCAGACCCACGTGCACCCGACGCTGCCCACGTTGCTGGAGTACATCCAGACCGGCGCGCTGAAACCGGAGGTGATCATCAGCCACCGCATGGCGCTGGCAGAGGCGGCGGAGGGCTATCGGCTGTTCGAGAAGAAGGAGGAGGGCTGTCGCAAGGTGATCCTCCGCCCCTAGGCGAAGGGGCGCCCCGGGTGGGGCGCCCTCGCAGGTCAGGGCGAGATCGGGTCGCTGGCGGGGAAGGTTTCCTCGATGGCGTTGTCGACCTTGGCCTCGGTCGGCGTGCGTGCCTTGCCCTGGGCGTTGTCCACCTTGGGCAGGGCCTCGCGCAGGCGGGCGATGCGCTGGCGCAGGTACTCCAGCTCGCCTTCCAGGTCGGTGACCATGCCCTTCATGGCGCAGTGGCCGGTGGTGCCGCGCCACAGCAGCAGCGCGCCGGTGAGGGCCTTGAGGGTGCCGGCGGTGCCGCCACGGTGGATGCCGGTGCACAGGGCCACCAGCCCGGTGCCCAGGGACAGGGCGCGTTCGATGCCGTGAACGTTCTGGTACTCGTGGTTCATGTCGTGTCTCCTCGTGTCGTGGGCCGTTGGCGAGCCGGGCTCAGCGCTTGGCCGGGGTTTCGGGGGCTTCGGAGCGGGCCAGGAAGGCCTCGGTGAGGCTCGGCAGGTGCTCCCTCAGCCAGTCGGCCATGGCCACCTCCTGGGGCAGGATGCGTTCGCAGGCACGCTGGGTCTCGACGTCACCGGCGGCCTGGGCGGCGGCGATGAGCACGGTGTAGGAGGCGATCTCCATGTTCTCGAACACGTAGCCGGCCATCGCGCCCTTGATCACCTCGTCGGTGGCGGTCATGCCGCCCACGGCCTGGCCGAAGGCCATGAGCTTGCCGCCGATGTCCTTGAGGGTGGACGGGCTGCTGTCCAGGCGCGCCAGGGCTTCTTCCAGGAGCTTCTGCTGGCCCAGGGTCTCCTCCAGGTGCTGGTCGATGCGGGCCTTGAGGTCGGGGTAGTGCTCCAGCCGCGAGGACTGCGCCTTGAGCATCTGCTCGGCCTGTTGCTCCATGGCGTGCGCATCACGCAGCCAGTCCAGCAGGTGGGATCGGGTCTTTTCCATCGGGGTGGTCTCCGTCTTGATGTCGGGATGACGAAGGTATGGAGCGGAGGTGCCGGGACGGGTTCAAGGTTCCTGACCACGGGGCCGGTGATGCGGGGTGGTTGATATCAGCGCTCCATCAGCGGGGACCGCTCGTCGGGCAGCAAGCGCGGCGAAGCGCGATTCGTTCAGAACGATCCGCAAGGGGGCTGTTCGTACCTTCTGTGAGGCCAACGTCGGCCTGCCAAGAGAGGATGAAGACATGACCACCAACAAGAACCCCGGCAACTTCGCCAACGACCGCGAGAAAGCTTCCGAAGCCGGCCGCAAGGGCGGCCATAACAGCGGTGGCAACTTCGCCAATGACCGTGAGAAGGCCTCCGAGGCCGGCCGCAAGGGTGGCCAGAACAGCCACGGCGGCGGACGCTGATGGCGAAAAGGGAAAAGCCCGCTTCGGCGGGCTTTTTCTTGCCTGGAAGAACGTCGGGGATTCGTGATGGCGCGCCTCGTGCGGCCGTGGCGGGGCAGGCATACTGCAGCGCTCCCACTCTGCTGGCAGGCTCCCCATGTGGCCCTTCGACCAACCGCCGAACTGCGCGACCATCGTTTCGAAAAGCGTGATCGACAAACGCAAGCCCATCCTTCACGTCGTCCATGACGAGGACGACCACGGCTGGCAGTTCCTCGACAACGAGAGCGAGGCCCTGGAAGACCTGTGCATCGTCGGCCTTGGCCATGTGCTCGACCTGGATCCCTCCATGGCCGAACTCGCCGGGCTCGAACCCGGCTGGCAGGCGACACGGGACGATGCTCAGGCCCCGTGGCGCATCGAGCCGGTGCCGCCGGAACCTGAAGACGAACCGACCTGAGCAGCAGGCTCGTTCAGGGTTGCCATGACCGGCACGCGGGCATCGGGCCGGTCGTTCTGCCATCACTGGGGAGGCAGGTCGAACACGAAACAGGTGGTCGTGGCGTGGGCGTAGAGCTTGCCGGATTCGTCCTCGATGCGGGCTTCGGCCGTAGCGACCTGGCGCCCACCGTGTATCAGCGTGCCGACAGCCCTTAAAGGGCCGGTCCGGTGGGAGGCCGAGCGCACGATGTTGAGGCTCAGCTCGGCGGTGGTGTAGGAGCGCCCGGCTGGAAGCGAGGTCTGCACGGCGCACCCGAGGGCGGAGTCCAGCAGGGTGGCGAACCAGCCGCCGTGGACCGTGCCGAGGGGGTTGTAGTGCCCAGCCAGGGGAGTGCCCTGGAACACCGCACGCCCGTCGCCCACCTCCAGCAGCGTCATGTTCATGGTGTCGTTCATCGGCGGGTAGGGCAGTTCGCCGGACATCATCCCTTCCAGGATCTGCCGACCGCTCTTGCCCGCGAGCTGCTCAGGTCGGGCAAGGCCCGGCTGGCCGCCGCCTTCGCGCATCCGCTGCAGCGCCTCTGCCTGCTGGCTGGCCCAGTTGACTGTCGTGGGGTGTGTATCCATGTGGCCTCCGTTGCCGCCGGGGACCGGGCGGCGTGCGTTGGGTGGTTTCAAGGGTGGGTTCAGTGTGGAACAGGCTCGGCCTAGGCGAGCCCGAAAGTCTTCCTCAGGCCTTTCTCCACCGCCCCGGCGGGCATGAAGCGGCGAAGCGTGCGCAGCAACGAGGCCTCGCCCCGAGGGGTGTGGCGCATCTTCCAGGGCCCCAGTGCGGCCTCGACCAGGGTGGCGGCGACGCTGTCGGGCAGCGGTGCCTTGCGTACGCTCGTTTCGATGCTGCGGGACACGAGGCCACGCTCGCGTTCGTAGGCAGGCAGGGCGAGGGCGGCCCGGGGTGCATTGAGGTCCAGCTGGGTGCGGGTGAACGAGGGCTCGACCAGGGCGACACGAATGCCGAACTGGCGCACCTCGTGGTCCAGCGTCTCGGACGGGCCCTCCACGGCATGCTTGGAGGCCGAGTAGAGCGCCATGTAGGGCGCCGGCAGGAAGCCCAGCACCGAGCTGACATTGACGATGCGGCCGCCGCCCTGTTCACGCATGTGGGGCAGGACGGCGCGGGTGGTCCGCAGGATGCCGAGGACATTGGTATCCAGCAGGGCCTGGGCCTCGGCAATCGACGTTTCCTCGGTGGCGCCGAGCAGGGTCACGCCGGCGTTGTTGATCAGCACATCGATGCGCCCGGCCTGGGCGATGACCTGCTGGACCCCGAGGTTGACCGAGGCCTCGTCGCGGACATCCAGTTCCACCAGCTCCACGCCGGCTATCGGCTGGGCGCTGGCGATGCGGCGCACGCTGCCGAACACGCGGCACCCGCGTTGCGCCAGCCGTTCGGCCGTGGTGCGCCCGATACCCGACGACACGCCGGTGACAAGAACGACAACAGGGTTCGACATGGTGGTTCCTCTTGGTTCCTCTTGGTGGCTTGAAGGCAGCGGGGGCAGGGTTCATGCTGGCTGCACCTCCGCGGTTGCCTGGTTGGGAATGGGGCGGATGCCAAACCAGATGGCGTACATGGCCGGCAGGAACACCAGGGTCAGCACGGTACCGGCGAGGGTGCCGCCGATGAGGGTGTAGGCGAGGGTTCCCCAGAACACCGAATGGGTCAGGGGGATGAACGCGAGGATCGCCGCCAGCGCGGTGAGGATCACCGGGCGGGCCCGTTGCACGGTGGCCTCCACCACGGCCTGGAAGGGCTCCAGGCCCGCGTCCTGGTTATGGCGGATCTGCCCAATGAGGATGAGCGTGTTGCGCATGAGGATGCCCGACAGGGCGATCAACCCCACCAGCGCATTGATGCCGAACGGCTGGTGGAACAGCAGCAACGTGGGCACCACGCCGATCAGGCCCAGGGGGCTGGTGAGGAACACCATCACCATCGCCGAGATCGAGCGCACCTGCAGGATGATGATGACCAGGGTGGCCGCCAGCATGATCGGGAACAGCGGCAGCATGGCCTTGCTGGCCTTGCCCGACTCCTCGATGGAGCCCGCCTGTTCGATGCGGTAGCCGCTGGGCAGCCTGTCAATGATGGGCTGCAACTGCTTGCTGATGGCGGTCGAGACATCCGGTGGCTGCAGCCCTTCGGCGATGTCGCCGCGCACGGTGAGGGTGGGCACGCGGTCGCGCCAGCGCATGATCGGCTCCTCCATGCGCACCTGCACCTCGCCCACCTGCGACAGCGGGATGCGCTGCCCGTTGGCCCCGGCCAGGGTGAAGTCCAGCATCCGGGCCGGGTCGAGGCGGATGTCCCCGGCGGCGCGGGCCATGACCTGCACGGTGCGGATGTCCTCGCGCACGGCGGTCACGGGCACACCGCTGAGCAGGAACTGCAGTTGCTGGGCGACCGCGCTGGAGGTGAGCCCTACGGCCTGCAGGCGGTCCTGTTGCAGGGTGAAATGCAGGGTCGGCACCCGGGTTCCCCAGTCGCTGTTGACGGTGCGCATCAGCGGGCTGGCGTCCATCACTGCCTGCACCTCGCCGGCGATCCGCCGCAGGGTGTCCGGCTCCGGGCCGCTGACCCGGTAGGCCACCGGGAAGGGGGAGTAGGGGCCGAACACCAGTTGGGTGACGCGGACCCGTGCCTCGCTGGCCAGACCCTCGGCTATCGCTTGGCGCAGCCGGTGCTTGAGCGCCTCGCGTTCGTCCTGGTTGTCGGTACGGATCACGATCTTGGCGAAGGACGGGTCAGGCAGCTCCGGGCCCATGGCCATGAAGAAGCGCGGGGCGCCCTGGCCGACATAGGCGGTGACGATGCGCGCCTCCTTCTGCTGGGCCAGCCAGGCCTCGACCTTCTCCGTGGCGGCGCTGGTCTGGGCGATGGCGGTGCCGTAGGGCATCTGCACCTCCACCAGCACTTCCGGGCGGTCGGAGATGGGGAAGAACTGCTTCTTCACCAGCGCCATGCCGAGGATCGCGATCACGAACAGCCCCACCACCGAGCCGGCAACCAGCCACTTGCCGGCGATGACGCGGCCGAGCAGCGTGCGGAAACGGTTGTAGCGAGGGGTGTCATAGAGGGCTTCGTGGCCGCCTTCGACCTTCTTGAAGTCCGGCAGGAGCTTGACGCCGAAGTAGGGCGTGAAGACCACGGCCACCAGCCAGGAGGCGACCAGTGCGATCCCCACGATCCAGAACATGTTGCTGGTGTACTCGCCGGCGGTGGAGCGGGCAAAACCGTTGGGCATGAAGCCGACGGCGGTGACCAGGGTGCCGGAAAGCATCGGCGCGGCGGTGTGGCTCCAGGCATAGGCCGAGGCCTGGATGCGGCTGTAGCCTTCCTCCATCTTCACCACCATCATCTCGATGGCGATGATGGCGTCGTCCACCAGCAGGCCCAGGGCGAGGATCAGCGAGCCCAGGGTGATGCGGTCGAAGTTCTTGCCGGTGGCGGCCATCACCACGAACACCAGGGCCAGCGTCAGCGGTACGGCGACCGCCACCACCACGCCCACGCGCCAGCCCATGCTGAGGAAGCTCACCAGCATCACCACCAGCAGGGCGACGAAGAACTTGATCATGAACTCGTCGACCGAGGCGCTGATGTTGACGGCCTGGTCGGTGACCTTGCTCAGGCTCATGCCCAGGGGCAGCTGGGCGTTGATGGCGCCCACTTCGTCGTTCAGTGCCTTGCCCAGGTCGAGGCCGTTCCAGCCTTCGCGCATGACGATGCCCAGCAGCAGGGCCGGTTCGCCACCGTTGCGGATGAGGAAGGTGGCCGGGTCTTCATAGCCGCGCCGGACCGTGGCCACGTCGGACAGCTTGAGGGTGCGCCCCTGGGCGATCACCGGAGTGTCGCGGATTTTCTGCAGCTCATTGAAGGCGCCGTCGAGGCGCAGGAACACTTCCGGCCCACGGGTCTCCACGGAGCCTGCCGGGGTCAGCGCGTTCTGGCCGTTCAGCGCAGCGAACACCTCCTGCGGGCCGATGCCAAGGGTGGCCAGGCGTTCATGTGAAAACTCGACGTAGATGCGCTCGGCCTGCTCGCCGATGATGTTGACCTTCTTCACCCCGGGCACGTGCAGCAACCGCTGACGCAGGGTCTCGGCGTCACGCACCAGCAGGCGCTGCGGTTCGCCCCTGGCCTTGAGGGCATAGAGGGCGAAGGTCACGTCGGAGTACTCGTCGTTGACCAGCGGACCGATCACCCCCGCCGGCAGCAGCTTGGCTTCGTCGCTGATCTTCTTGCGGGCCTGGTAGAACGCCTCCGGCACCTCCGATGGCGGCGTCGTGTCCAGCAGCGTAAGCGTGGTGAACGCCAGACCGGGGCGGGTGTAGGTCTCGCTACGGTCGTACCAGCGCAGTTCCTGGAGGCGTTTTTCCAGCTTCTCGGCGACCTGGTCCTGCATTTCCTGGGCGGTGGCGCCGGGCCAGGCGGTGACGATGGTCATGACCTTGACGGTGAAAGCCGGGTCTTCCGCCCGCCCAAGCTTGAAGAAGGCCACGATCCCGGCCAGGGAGATCAGGCAGACCATGAACAGCGTGACGGCGCGCTCGCGCACGGCCAGCGCGGAAAGGTTGAAGCGGCCCTCGCTCATGGACGCACTTCCTCGACGGCGGCGACGGCATGGGCGTCTGCCGTGCGGACCGGCTGCCCCTCGTGCAGCAGGTGGGCGCCCAGGGCAACGATCGGCTCGCCCGGTTGCAGGCTCCCAGCGATGCGCACCTGCTCGGCGCCCAGGTGGTGGACTGCGACCGGGCGCCAGGCCACACGCGCCGGCTCACCCTGGATGACCCACACGCCAGGGCCGTTGCCGGCGTCGTACAGGGCGCCGACAGGAATCTGCTGTTCGCCGGCCGCGCCGGGCTGCCCATCCGCCACCTGCACGGTGATGGTGGTCCCCAGCGGGGCATTGGCCAGTTCGCCCTCCAGCACGTAGCGCGCTTCGAAGGTGCGCGTCAGACGATCCGCCACGTCGGAGAGCTGGCGCAGGCGGGTCGCGACGCGGAGATCGCTTTTCCCGAACAGCGATGCCTGGGCAGTGGAACCCACCGCCGGGCGCAAGGTTTCCGGTAGCTGCACCACCGCCTCCCGGGGGCCGGCATGGGCGACACGGACCACCACCTGGCCGGCATTCACCACCTGGCCGGGCTCGGCGACCGTCTCCATGACGATGCCATCGGCGTCTGCGGTCAGTTCGGCGTAGCGGGTGGCGTTGCGTGCCACCTCGGCCTGCGCCTGCGCTGCACTGAGCTGCGCCAGGGCGGTGTCCGCGGCGGCCTTGTACTGGTCGTAGGCCGATGCCGAGACGGCACCGGTTCCTCGCAGCTTGCGGTAGCGGGCCTCATCCTCGCGCGCCTGCCTGGCCCGCGCCTGGGCAGCGGTAACGGCTTCACGCTGGGCGTTGGCCGCCAGCTTCAGGTCTGCCGGGTCGAGGCGCAGCAGCACCTGGCCGCGTTTCACGGCCTGGCCGGTGTCGACCAGGCGCTCCAGTACCTTGCCGGAGACGCGGAAGCCCAGGTCGCTCTGTACCCGGGCGGCGACGATACCGGTGAAGGCGCGTGTCGCCGCGTCCGCCGACTGGGGGAAGGTGGTGCGGACCAGCGGCGCTTCAGTACGCGGATCGTGTGCCGGCGGCTCGCCGCAGGCGACCAGCGCCATTGGCACGACACCGACCAGGAGGAGGGAAGAAAAGCTGTGCCGAAGCATGAGGCACCCATTGCGAAGTCATAGGGAGCCTCACTTTGATTCTTGTGACCAAATTAGTCAATGGTCACTATTCAGGGTGACAGGCTGCGCAACACCAGGCTGGAGAGCAGGAGGGGGGCTTCGTCGGTGTAGTCCAGCCCATGCTGGAGCAGCAGCGGGTTGAGGTACGGCCGCAGGACCATGTGGATCGCCTTCACGGTCTCGTCCAGCGGCGTCTTGCGTTCGAAGTCGCCGCTCTCCCGGCCCTGCTGCAGGATGTCCCGGAGCAGCTCGAGGATGCGCCCTTCGTAGGCGCGGGCGGCCGGCCAGCGTTCCGTGGCGGCGGAGGCGGCGATCTCGTAGAGCTTGCGGTCCTGGAAGAACAGGCGCAGACCGGACTCGACGATGGCCTTGAACATCCGCCGCAGCTTCTCCGGCGGGTGCTCGGCCTCGGCGACGGCGGCACGGACCTCCGTCTCGATCTGGCGCAGGCAGTTCGAGCAGATCATCTCGCCGATGGCCTGCTTGGACTCGAAGAACTTGTAGATGTAGGCCTTGGAGAAGCCGATGGCCTTGGCCAGGTCCGAGACCGTGGTCTTCTCGAAGCCGTAGAGGCTGAAGTGTTCGGTGGCGGCAGCCACGATCTGGTCACGGACCTCATGGTCCACCGGCCCGCGGGCCGTTCGGGAGGGGGGTGTCGTATTCATGGGCGCATAGCCTACAGAGCGAAAGGACCGGGAACAACGAGTGACCAATATGTCACGGGGTCACATAAAGCGCCGCTGTTCCCAGTGGGGGCGCCCGGCCGACAGCTCAGGGTGTGATGGCAATCGCGATGACCTGGCCCACTGCGGCCTATGCCATCAGCGGTTGCGCCCCAGCGCCTCGTGGCTGCTGACCCAGTCGCCGGCCAGGATCGCGGAGGTCAGGGACACATCGCCGGCCAGCACCACGGCTGCGATGATCTCCGCCAGCTTGTCCGCCTTGCCGGCCCCGTGGCAGCCCAGCAGCTCCA
This sequence comes from Pseudomonas sp. SLBN-26, assembly GCF_006715895.1. NCBI lineage: Bacteria > Pseudomonadati > Pseudomonadota > Gammaproteobacteria > Pseudomonadales > Pseudomonadaceae > Pseudomonas > Pseudomonas sp. SLBN-26. Next base: position 1,157,486 of record NZ_VFOB01000001.1, on the reverse strand, counting down.
GGCATTCCCGCTGGGTCGGCAGGTTGGTGCCGCCGCCATGGGTGGCGCAGATCACCGCGGGCAAGGTCACCGACCAGTAGTAGTCGCCGTTCTCCAGCAGTTGCCCGTAGGTGATGCCGCCGTGGGATTCGGCCACGTTGGCCGCGTCCTGCCCGGTGGCGATGTACATCGCCGCCAGCCCGTTGGCCGAGTGCGCGCCGCTGTACGCGGAGCCGGCCTGGAAGGCGCCCACGGCGGCGATCTGCCGGTAGCGGTAGAGGTTGGCGGGGTCGACGCGCAGCAGCTCGTGGGCCACCTCGCGCTTGAGGGTGAACTCGGCGATCACCCGCTTGCCCCGGGTCTGGATCATGTTCATGGCCGAGTGCTTCTTGTCGGTGTCGATGGCGCCGGAAAGGATGTAGCGCGGCTGCAACGGGTGGTTGGCCTTGATCCATTCGCAGGCCGCGTAGGTGGCCTTGCTGGTCATGTTCTGCCCGGCGGCATCGCCGGTGGTGTAGCAGAAACGGGTGTAGAGCATGTTGGCCACCGGGTACTGCTCGATCTCGAACAGCTTGCCGCTGCGGGTGGTGGTTTCGCTGGCCGCCTTGATCGCCTCGAACTCGCGCACCAGCCAGGCGCCGAACTCGCGGGCCTGCAGCGCGTCCTCGAAGAAGAACACCGGTGCCCGCTGCATGGAGTGCTTGACCACCGTGGTCTTCACCCCGCCGGAGGCACTGATGGCGCGCATGCCCCGGCTGTAGCTGGCCAGCAGCGTGCCTTCGGTGGTGGCCATGGGGATGTAGAAATCGCCGCGCGCGTGCTCGCCCTCGATGCGCAGCGGGCCGGCCAGCCCCAGGGGCATCTGCACCACGCCGATGAAGTTCTCGATATTGCCGCGGGTGACAGCCGGGTCGATGGCGTACTGGCCGACCGTGTCCAGCGCGGCACCGGTCTGCTCCTTGATGAAGTCACGGCGCAGGCTGGCCTGCTCGCGGGTGTAGTCGTTCTCGGGGTTGCGGGGAATGGGGGCGCCTCTGGACATCGTGCTCTCCTGCGGTCGAGTGGTTCAGCCTAGGTGAAGATCCATGACCCCGAGTGTGCCCAAGGACAGGGGAGGCGACATGACCGACCACGCCAATCGGATGATCCAACGCGTCAATTTTGAGCGCCCAACCGGATGCAGGGCTTAGGGTGAGCCGCGCTTCATCGGTCCACCTTGCGTGCTTGCCAGCCGCTGCGCCGGGTGGATGAAAAGAGCGTTATTCACCCTGTATGTGCTGCGACACCCGGAGAGGACAGACACCTTTGAAGGCGTTGGTCTGTACCACCCGAACTGCAGGGTGCGTACTGGCAAGTCGATCTCAGCCATCGCTCTATCTTGGTCCTGTTCAGTCGGTAGAGCCTGTCAAGCAAAAGCTGGCCTAGACCAAAAACATGGCGTTGAAACGTGACGGGGTTTGCATGAATGGGTATTGCAAGACGCGCTGAAACCAAAGCGTCTTTTTCCGTTACTAGCGTCGCCTGAGTTCGAACATCTCGCTGCCAGCGTCATGGAAGCGCTCAGCAGCCTTTTGCCACTCATACGACCTGGTGAGTTCCCCCGATGATTTCTAAAAGCAGAAGAAGCTTCATCCAGCTGGCGGCCGGCACGGTCGGTGCCACCGTCGCCAGCAGCCTGCTGCCGTCCAGCATCCAGGCGGCGCTGGCGATCCCCGCGCACCGCCGCCACGGCAACCTCAAGGACGTCGAGCATGTGGTGATCCTGATGCAGGAGAACCGCTCGTTCGACCATTACTTCGGCACCCTCAAGGGTGTGCGCGGCTTCGGCGACCGCGTGCCGATCCCGCTGCCCGACGGCCAGCGCGTGTGGCACCAGAAGGGCAGTAAGGGCGAGGTCCTGCCGTACCACTTCGACACCCGCACCACCAGCGCCCAGCGCGTTGACGGCACCCCGCACACCTGGCCCGACGCCCAGCAGGCGTGGAACGAGGGGCGCATGGACAAGTGGCTGCCGGCCAAGACCGAGCGCTCCCTGGGCTACTACAAGGAGCAGGACATCGCCTTCCAGTTCGCCCTGGCCAACGCCTTCACGGTCTGCGACGCGTACCACTGCTCGTTCCAGGGCGGCACCAACCCCAACCGCCTGTTCCTCTGGACCGGCACCAACGACCCGCTCGGCCAGCACGGCGGCCCGGTGACCACCAACGACCACGACAGCGAAGGCCCGGTGGAAGAGGGCTACACCTGGACCACCTACCCGGAACGGCTGCAGGCCGCCGGCGTCAGTTGGCGCGTGTACCAGGACATGGCGGACAACTTCTCCGACAACCCGCTGATCGGCTTCCGCCAGTACCGCGCGGCCGGGCCGGACTCGCCGCTGATCGTCAACGGCCTGAGCACCTGGAAGCTGGATGCGCTGAAGCGCGACGTGCTGGCCAATACGCTGCCGCAGGTGTCCTGGATCGTGGCGCCGGCCAAGTATTCCGAGCACCCCGGCCCGTCGAGCCCGATCTGGGGCGCCGAATACACTGCCTGGGTGCTGGACGCGCTGACCGCCAACCCCGAGGTGTGGAGCAAGACCGCGCTGCTGGTGATGTTCGACGAGAACGATGGCTTCTTTGACCACATGGCGCCCCCTGCCGCGCCGGGCCTGAACGCCGACGGCACGCTGCACGGCAAGACCACCGCCGACGCCACCCTCGAATGGCACACCCTGGGCGACACCCGCTACCGCAGCCAGCCCTACGGCCTCGGCCCGCGCGTGCCCATGTACGTGATCTCGCCCTGGAGCAAGGGCGGCTGGGTCAACTCCCAGGTGTTCGACCACACCTCGGTGATCCGCTTCCTCGAACAGCGCTTCGGCGTGATGGAGCCCAACATCAGTCCCTGGCGCCGTGCGGTGTGTGGCGACCTGACCTCGGCCTTCGACTTCAGCCACCCCGACAACGGGGCACTCCCGGGGTTGCCGGACACCAGCCAGGCCGACGCCATCGTCGCCAGCCAGGTGAAGCTGCCCAAGCCGAAGCCGCCAGCGGTGGCCGCCATGCCCAAGCAGGAGATGGGCCTGCGCCGTGCGCGCCCCTTGCCTTACGATCTGGCCGTACACGCGCGCTACCGCGTCCGCGAGGAAGCCCTGAGCCTGACCTTCGCCAACACCGGCAAGGCCGGCGCGGTGTTCCAGGTCTATGACCTGCTGGACAGCGTCCGCGCGCCGAAACGCTACACGGTCGGTGCCCACCGGCGCCTGCATGACCGCTTCACGGGGGACGCCAGCGGCGACTACCACCTGGAAGTACACGGCCCCAACGGCTTCCTGCGGGTGTTCCGTGGCAACCTGCGCGTGGCGGCTGCCGACCGCAGGGCGCCTCAGCCCGAAGTGCGCATCGACCACGACCCGCTGTTCGGCAGGCTGGTGGTGCAACTGGTCAACCGAGGCCTCAAGCCCCTGCGCATGACCGTGAAGGACAACGTGTACTACCGCGGCGAAAGCCAGACCCTGACCGTCGCCCCGGGCCAGCGCCGCGAGGTGCGCTACTCGCTGCGCAGCAGCGGCAACTGGTACGACTTCAGCGTCAGCGCACAGGGCGTTGACGGCTTCCTGCGGCGCTTCAGCGGCCACCTGGAAGACGGCCGCCCGAGCTTCAGTGATCCGGGGATGGGGCTGGGTACCTTGACCTTCTGAGGCGTGACCCGGCCCGCGTGGGCGGGCCGGGTCGGGCTGCTGGCAGTGCCCTAAAGCTCCAGCACCAGCTCAGGCGACCAGTCGGTGAGTTCGCCGGGATACCCGCGCGGGTTGCACACCACGCGGGTGGTGCCCGTCCTGTAGTCGCACGCGGTGTGGGAGTGGCCGTGAACCCAGAGGTCCGCGCCCATCTCCAGCAGGTCGTCGTACCGGTTGGCGTAGGCGGCGTCCATGTGGCCGCCCGCGTAGGGGTTGTCTACCAGTGAGCGCAGGGACGGGGCGTGGTGGGTGATCACCACCGTCGGGCCGTCATGTGGCGTGGAGAGTTTCTCCCGCAGCCAGTTGCGCGCCAGCACCGATTCATCCTTGAGGTCGGCGGGCCGGATCCGCCGGAACTCGCCGGTGCGAATCTTCTTGAAGTCGTTCATGCCGTTCTGCGCGGTGAAGGCGGCTATCGCCGGGTTGCCGGATGCGCAGTAGTCGGTCCAGAGGGTGGCGCCGAGAAACCGGGTGCCACCGATCACCACCTCGTCCCTATCCAGAACGCGAATGCGCGCGTCCTGCGCGGCCTTCATCTTTTCCAGGGTCCGCTTCAGGTGGCCACCGTAGTACTCGTGGTTGCCCGGTACGTAGAGCACCTGGCCTGGAAACACCTCCCGTGCCCAATGCACGCCACGGCCCTTGAGGTCGATGTCACCGGCGAGGATCACCACGTCCGCGTCCAGCACCTGGGGCTGGAAGAGGCTGAATTCGTTGTGCAGGTCTGACAGCAGGTGGATACGCATGGTCGCACTGGCGCCTGGGGGAGGGGGTTCAGTTGTTCAGCGGCGCGCCGGTGCGTAGGCCTGAGACGACCCGGGATGCCTGGATGTCCGCCAGGAAACGCTCGGTATCCCGGTTGGAACGCAGGCGCACGACGCGGCAGGTGGAGGGCGCGGTGGCGGCGAGCTGTTCCAGCTTGGCCCGGGCCGATTGCCGGGTGCGCCACATGAAGCCGAAGAACTCGGGGAGGTTGCCCAGTTGCTCCGGGCAGTTCTCCGGCAGGTCGGGGCGGGTGCGGCCCCGCAGGGACAGGGTACGCAGCAGTACGCGCCAGAAACGGAGCGGCGCCGAGCGGTCGATCCAGACCAGCAGGTCGGCCCGGGCGAGCCGGTTGTCCCAGGTTTCGGAGTGGCCGCCTTCGAAGATCCAGCGCTCACGGGCCTCGACTTCGTGGCACAGGCGGCTCTTCTCGTCCCGGGTGCGTTCCACCCAGCCCGGCTGCCAGTGGATGGTGTCGATGTGGGCGACCGGCAAGCCGGTCAGTTCGCCCAGCCTGCGGGCCAGGGTGCTTTTGCCGGACCCGGGTTGGCCGATGATCATCACGCGCTGCATCAAGACTCCTTCTCGCTGTACGTCCTCGACAGGGCGGCAAGGGTAGGGCAATCAGGGCCTGCCTTTCAAAGCCCCGGCAGGACGCGCGCGTGCTAGCCGTCTGGTGCGTTTGCGTTCTCTAGAGCTGTAACCGTTGACCGCAGGCCCTTGAGGGGGCCGTCGACAAAGCGGGCACCGACTTCCACATGCAATTGCCTCAAGCAGCCCATCGGCAAGATACTCCGGGCCCAGCTGCGCACCTGAGCGGGCGTGGGCCCCTGCCGGGGCAGGTTTCTGTCTGATTGAGGAGTTCCGATGTCGATCTGGATCACCGCCTTGCCCGTGCTGGCGGTCGGGCTCGGCGCCCACTACCTGCGCACGGCGGCGCGCAAGCCGGAGCTGGTCTACCAGGCCAACCCGGAGAACCAGGCGCTGATCGCCCAGGTGCCGCGCCTCACCCGGCGCTTCTGGGCGACGCCCTGGCTGTTCAACGGCCACCTGCAACTGCTCGGCCTGGGCCTGAAGAAGGCCTTCGCCCCGCGCCTGGCCTACGACCGGGTCGACACCCTGCGCATGGCCGATGGCGGCACCACGGCGCTGCACTGGCTCGGCGCCGAGGTGCCGGCGGACGTGCCGACCCTGGTGGTGCTGCACACCATCACCGGCTCGCCCCACAGCATGCGCGGCTTCGTGCGGGACCTGCAGCGGCTCACCGGCTGGCGCGTGGTGTTCTGCGAGCGCCGTGGCCACGGCCGGCTGCCGCTGACCAGCCCGCGCTTCAACACCATGGGCGACACGGCGGACCTGCGCGAGCAGCTGCGCCTGATCGGCGAGCGCTACCCCCGCTCGCCGCTCTACGCCGCCGGCATTTCCGCCGGTACAGGGCTGCTGATCCGCTACCTGGGCGAGGAGGGCGAGGCGACGCCGTTGCGCGGCGCCTTCGCCTACTGCCCGGGCTACGACATCCGCGTGGCCTTCGCCCGTTCGCGCGCGCCCTACACCCGCCTGATGGCGCGCAAGCTGGTTCGCCAGTTCGTCACCCCCAACCGCGACGCGCTGGCGCACCTGCCCAGCCTGGCCGTCCTGGAAGGCGCGCAGAGCCTGGATGAATTCCACCGGCACCTGTACGAGTGCGCGGGCTACCCCAGCCAGCAGGCCTACCTGGAGAGCTGCAACCCGATCACCGTGATGGAGGCGGTGAGCATCCCGCTGCTGGTGCTCAACGCCGAGGATGATCCGGTGTGCGTGGTGGGCAACGTGCGCGACCACCAGCACGCCATGGCACGCATGCCCAGGACCGTGCTGGCGGTCACTCGGCGGGGCAGCCACTGCGCCTACCTCGCCGGGTTCACCGCGCGCTCATGGGCGCATCACCTGGCGGCCGAGTTTCTCCGGGCGGTTCACGAGCGCCCGTCTGCAGAGCGCTAGGGCAGGGCAGCCGCCCGGTGGATCTCAACCGGCGCGGTGCGGCTCGCCAATGGCCGCGAGGCCACCCAGGGCGAAGGTGAGCATGTGCTCAAGCAGGGGTTGCGGCTGGGTGTCGAGGCCGGGCAGGACGGTGGTGCTGAGGGTGTCGTGGGCGATCAGCAGGAACAGGCAGGGCGAGAAGATGTTCAGCGCACTGCGCAGCACCGCCGGGTCGTCCTCCGGCAGGCCCAACAGTTCGCCGATGATGCGGCGTGCGGCGCGGGCCTTGGGGAAGGACTCCATCTTCAGCACGGCCGGCAGCAGCGGGGAAGGGGAGAGCAGCTCCCGCGCCAGCACCTTGGCGGGCCACGCCAGGCGGGGGCTGCCGAGGCTGCCCAGCAATTCGGCGATGAGCCGGCGCAACTTGTCTTGGCCTGACAGCTCGCTGGTGGACAGCGCCTCCAGCGTCTCCAGGCTCATGATCCGCTGGTGGGCTTCCAGCAGCACGGCGGTGTAGAGGCCGTCCTTGCCCTCGAAGTGGTAGTTCACCGCAGCCGCGTTGGCCTGGGAGCGGGCGCAGATCTCCTTGCTGGTGGTATTGGCGAAGCCGCGTTCAGCGAAAACCTGCCCGGCGATCTCGAGTATCTGCTGGCGTGTAGCCTGGCCGTCCTGGCGAGAGGCGCGACCGGCGGGCTGCTGCTCTGTAGCTGTCATGGAACCGACTCTGAGTGGCTTAGTTTAAATTCAAATTTGACTTTGTTTTTGACCTGTCCTAGCGTCTCAGGGGCCGACACCTTCCCGCAGGGAGGTGAGATATGTGATCCGTCCGCGCCTGATCCCCATCGCAACCAACGATGCAGGTTACTTCAATGCAAACACGCGTGATGGTGCCATTCAGTTATTTTTCCCTGCCGATGCAGAAGCAGTTCCTGCGCAACCGCGAAGCGATTCGCGGCAAGCCTTACGCGCGCTTCTTCAGCGGCGACATGCAGGTCCCGTTGTCTGCCGTGCAGCTGTTGCAGCGCGGACCGTTGCCCCTTGAGCAGACCCTGACGCCGTCGGTGGACGACATCAATCGCCTGCTCGATCCCGACTACCGCAGTGCGGAAGCCGGGTACGCACTGTTGAGCGGGCCGATGGCCTATGTCCAGAGCCGGAAGTTCTTTCCGGGCTGTAGCGCACGCATGTTCGAGTGGTGGTTCCTCTGGCACCCGCTGGAAGCCGAGCGCTACATGCTCTGGTTTCCCTATGCGCACGTGAAGAATCCCTGCCTGAACGCCCACAAGCTCTGCGACGACGGCTGCTGCTTCACCGAGCGGCTCTACGGCAACAGCTTCTGCGCCACGGAGTACGTCGGCTCGCGCCTGATGGACCTGAAGATTGACTTCCGCGAACCGTCGGAACTGGGCCTGGACCCGGCGCTGTACCGCGAGGCGAAGATCGATGGCAGCGTGAGTGCACTGATGAGCCTGGCTCAGGAGCCGGACGTGCCGGTGTCGCTGATGGTCCACCTGTTCAAGGAAACGGAGGGGGGGATGTGGCTGACCAGCCGTTACTGGGTCGGTGCGCACCCGTCGATGGCGCGGTTCCCCGGTGCTGAACGGGCGGAGGGCTTGTTGGCGGGGCTGGGGCTGAATGCTGCCGGGCTGGAGGAGCTGGCATTCGAGTTCGCGGTGCACGACCTGTGCGAGTTCAATCACCTGGCGAGTTTCCTGCCGGAACTCTACCGCGAGTTTTCAGGCCAACCGGCCTGATCCTGGACGACCCGCGCTCCCTGCGGGTCTTTGTCTTGCTGGTCAGGCGGTGGGGGAGGCGCAGACACCGCTGGTCAGCATGTTGATGAAGTCATCGATGTCCTCTTCGGCCCGCAACTGGTCGGTGAGCAGGCGGTACCAGCAGAACCCGAAGATCATGTCGAGCAGCAGGTCCTGGTTGATGTCCTTCGGCAATTCACCGCGATTCACGGCATTTTCCACCAGGCGCTTGGGCACTTCCCGGCGCCGCTCCATGAACTGATCCTTGAGTTCCTCCAGCGTTTCCGGGTCCAACTGGGCCTCGGCGATGACGCTCCGAAAGGCCAGGCCGCAAATGGTCTCCCGCCAGATCTTCCAGAGATTGTGCAGAAGAAATGAGAGATCTTCGCGGAACGAGCCAAGTTCCGGGAAGATGCGGATCTGCTCGCTTTCCTTCTCGTACACCTCGGCAATCAGCGCTGCCTTGTTCCGCCACCAGCGGTAGATCGTCGGTTTGCTGGCGCTTGCCCGTCTTGCGACGGACTCGATGCTCAACCCGGCATAACCGCTTTCCATCAGGATCTCGGTCGTCGACTTGAGGATGGCTTTGTGCGCATGCGGGCTACGCAGCGAACCGATGGAGCTTCGTGAGCGTGTTCGAGTCAAGGCAAAAGTCCCCATAGAAAATGTGTTGACAAACGAATTCTAAGGTATAGGCTGATTTTACGAAACGATACGGACCGTTTCGTGCAGTGAATTTGTAACAAAACTTCCTCTTGAGATGGGGGGATCAGGTCGGCGGTCACATATCACGGCAGAAGTAACCACGGCTACCGATACCTCTCTCTCTTGGGTAAACGAAGTTGAAGTGTTTCATAAAATAGATACGGTACGTTTCGTATTCTAAAAGGAGGTCGATGACGGGAAGGTGATGTTTGCGCAATGCCCTGCACAGCGCCGTTGGCGCTGGCAACGCAAGCACGCCCCATGCGTGAGAGAGCTATCGGTGCCCGTGAAACAACCTGCGGACGTCGCGGACACCCTGTGGCGAGCGGACGACTCGTGCGTTCCCGCCCGGAACTAGAAAGCAGGAGTGCCTTTTTCGATGTGATTTGCGTGCTGCCCATTCCGGACGGCAAGGGATGGCTTGTCTCAATGAAAATGCTCAAGAGGAATACGACCGTGCATAAGACAGGAATTGTCAGTTACGGCTACGGGCTGCCCGTGTGCCGCCTGAAAGTCGAAGAGGTGCTCAGCGTCTGGCGTAACGCCGACCTGAGACTGGTCAGGGATCAGTTAGGGATAACCGAACGTGCCGTGCTCCAGCCGGACGAAGATGTGATCACCCTGGGTGCCCTCGCGGCCCAGCAGGCGGTGGAGCAGGGCGGCATCGCCGAACTCGAAGCCCTTTACCTGGGAACCTGCACCAACCCCTATGAATCCCGCGCCTCGGCGGCGGTGATCCTGGAGATGCTCGGCAGCGGCTACGACGCCTTCTGCGCCGACGTGCAGTTCGCCGGCAAGTCCGGCACCTCGGCCCTGCAGATCGGCCACGCCCTGGTCGCCTCCGGCATGGCCCGCAACGCCCTGGCCATCGGTGCCGACACCATCAACCGCAACACCGCCCCGGGCGACCTCACCGAAGCCTACGCCGGCGCCGGTGCCGCCGCGCTGCTGCTGGGCCGCGACAACCTGATCGCCGAGTTCGACGGCAGCTTCTCCTGCGCCGCCGACGTCGCCGACAACATCCGCCCGCAAGGCGAGCGCTACATCCGCTCCGGCATGGGCCTGGGCTCTGACAAGAACAGCATCGGCCTGGAAGAGCAGACCGCCCGCGCCGTACACGGCCTGTTCAAGAAGCTCGGCACCTCCAGCCATGACTACGACTACGCGGTGTTCCAGCAGAACCTCGTCTCCACCCCCCGCTCGCTGGGCCGCCACCTGGGCTTCGAGCCGCGCCAGATCGAGCCCGGCATCTACGCCGGCAGCGTCGGCGACACCGGTTCGGCCAGCCCGCTGCTGGGGCTGATCAACGTGCTCGACCAGGCACGGCCGGGGCAGAAGATCCTCCTCTCGTCATACGGGTTCGGCGCCGGCAGCGATGCCATCGCGCTGACGGTCACCGACGCCATCCTCGCCTACCAGCAGCGCGCCAAGCCGCTGCGCAAGGTGCTGGAGAACAAGGTGTACGTGGATTACGGCACGTCGATCAAATACGAATTCAAGTATTTGCGCGCCGACTACGCCCTGACCGCCTACCTCTGACCGCCCGTACTGCAAGGAGCACAACCATGACTGCACGTCGCGTTGCAATCGTGTCGGCCGCCCATACGCCGAAACCCGGCAACTCCCGCGTCCGGCAGACCTTCAAGGAAATGATCGTCGAGTCCGCCTACGAGGCCATCCACGCCGCCAAGATGCACCCGCGTGAGATCCAGGGTGTCGCCTACGGCTACCACGGCGAGGGCATTTCCGAATACGGCGGCCTCGGCCCGACCCTGTCCGACGCCCTCGGCATCAGCCCCGCGCCCACCTTCATGAGCACCGCCAACTGCACCAGCAGCTCGGTGTCGTTCCAGATGGCCCACCAGATGGTGGCCTCCGGTGAATACGACATCGTCCTGTGCGGCGGCTTCGAGAAGATGACCGACCACTTCAACTACGCCGAGTACATCGGCTCCAGCACCGAGTGCGAGTACGACTACTTCCTCGGCATCTCCCACACCGACGCCTTCGCCCTGGCCACCGCCGAGTACTTCCACAAGTACGGCTACGCCGGTCGCGAGGCCGACGTGCTCGCCAGCTTCGGCCGGCAGATGCGCATCTACGCCCACAACACCCCCGGCTCCACCCGCTACGGCCACCCCATCCCCAGCCTCGAAGAGCTCAAGCGCACCGAAGCCTGCGGCTCCATGCTCGCCTGGGGCGAGGCCAGCGGCTGCGCCATCCTCGTGGCCGAGCACCTGGCCCACAAGTACACCGACAAACCGGTGTTCGTGCGGGGCTGCGCCTACACCGGCGTGTCGCACTACTACGGCACCCGCTACCACAACCCGACGCTGAAGTACCCGGGCCTGCCCCAGGACGTCGGCATGGCCGTCTCGGCCAACTCCATCGCCTGCGCCGAGATCGCCTACAAGAAGGCCGGCATCACCGCCAAGGACATCGACGTCGCCCAGGTCTACGACCTGCTCGGCGCCGGGCTCATCCAGATGGAATCCATGGGCGTGTGCAAACCCGGCCAGGCCGGCGACTTCGTCCGCGAGGGCGGCATCGCCCTGGACGGCCAACTGCCGTTGAACACCGACGGCGGCAACATCGGACGCGGCCACGCCTCCGGCGCCGACGGCATCCTGCACATCACCGAACTGTTCCGCCAGTTGCGCGGCGAGTCCACCAACCAGGTTCCCGGCGCCCGTATCGCCGTCTCGCAGAACCTGGGGGGTTACGCCGCCCACAACTCGGTGATCGTCCTGGCCAACGACTGAGGAGTGTCGACCATGTCTCTCTACCCCGAACAGATCCACCGGATGACCACCGCCAGCATGCTTCGCGAATGGCGCGAGCACGGCGGCAAGTACCGGCTCGAAGGCAGCCGCTGCGACGAATGCCACGAGATCTTCTTCCCCCGGCGCACCGTCTGCGGCGCCTGCAACTCGCTGAAGGTCAGCGCCTACCGTTGCGAGCGCACCGGCCATATCGAAGTCATGGCCAACGCCGAGAACCCGATCCTCGCGGCCATGGGCTACGGCGAAGTGGTGCCCCGGCACATCGCCATGGTGCGGCTGGACGACGGCCTGGTGATCGCCTCCGAGATCGTCGACGTCGTCGACCCGGCCCAGCTCAAGGTCGGCGCGCGCGTGAAGATGGTGGTGCGCAAGCAGGTGCGTGAAAGCAACCTGGCCTGGCAGTACGCCTACAAGTTCGTACTCGACCACTGAGGCTCTTGCCGCGGGGCCCGGAAGGGCTCCGTGGCAGCTAAAACAAGAACGTCATTTTCCGGCGTGCGGTTTACGCCCTTTTCTCCTGCCGCTGCCCCCCCGGGAAGTGCTGGCCCATGCCAGCGCTGACGGGCTTGGCTGTGCCTGAAGAACGGGTTCTTACCCACTGAATGAACAAATTTTGAACGATCAACGAGGATTCAACATGTCGACTCTTTGCCAACCCCACGTACTGTTCCCGCAACACAAGATCACCCAGCAGCAGATGATCGAGCACCTGGAAAGCCTGCACAGCGACCACCCGCGCATGGCCCTGGCCAAGCGCATGATCCTCAACACCGAGGTCAACGAGCGCCACCTCGTGCTGCCCATCGACGAGCTGGCCATCCACACCGGCTTCACCCACCGCAGCATCGTCTACGAGCGTGCCGCCCGCGAGATGTCCTCCGCCGCCGCCCGCCAGGCGCTGGACAACGCCGGCCTCAAACCCGAGGACGTGCGCATGGTCATCGTCACCTCCTGCACCGGCTTCATGATGCCGTCGCTCACCGCCCACCTGATCAACGACCTCGGCCTGCCGAACTCCACCATCCAGCTGCCCATCGCCCAGCTCGGCTGCGTGGCCGGCGCCGCCGCCATCAACCGCGCCCACGACTTCGCCACCCTGAAGGCCGACAACCACGTGCTGATCGTCTCCCTGGAGTTCTCCTCGCTGTGCTACCAGCCGGACGACACCAAGCTGCACTCCTTCATCTCGGCGGCGCTGTTCGGTGATGCCGTCTCCGCCTGCGTGCTGCGTGCGGACGACGAGGCCAAGGGCTTCCGCATCAAGGCCACCGACTCGTTCTTCCTGCCCAAGAGCGAACACTTCATCAAGTACGACGTAAAGGACACCGGCTTCCACTTCACCCTCGACAAGGCCGTGATGAACTCCATCAAGGACGTCGCCCCGGTCATCGAGCGCCTCAACCAGGCCGGCTACCAGCAGAACTGCGCGCAGAACGACTTCTTCATCTTCCACACCGGCGGCCGCAAGATCCTCGACGAGCTGGTCCGCCACCTGGACTTGCCGTCCGAGCGCGTCTCGCTCTCGCGTACCAGCCTCTCCGAGGCCGGCAACATCGCCAGCGTGGTGGTCTTCGACGTCCTGCGCCGGCAGTTCGACAGCTCCCCCAAACCCGGCAGCAAAGGCCTGCTCGCCGCGTTCGGGCCGGGCTTCACCGCCGAAATGGCACTCGGTGAATGGGCAGCCTGAGCACCCTCGGGCACGGTGGCGCGGGGTAACCCGCGTCACCTTTTTCGGCTCCTTAGAAGAGGAGGGCTGGCCATGCGCGAGCAGGCAAGCGACACGGGCTGGGATGCCGGCTACGAAACACGCATGGTGATCCTGCTGTCGCTGAGCTTCGGCCTGGTGGGGCTGGATCGCTTCATCATCCTGCCGCTGTTCCCGCTGATCATGCGCGACCTGCAGCTGGACTATCAGGACCTCGGCAACATCTCCGCGGCCCTGGCCCTCACCTGGGGCGTCTCCGCCCTGGGCATGGGCTGCCTGGTGGAACGGCTCGGCGCCAAGCGCGTGCTGGTCGTCTCCGTGCTCGCCTTCTCGCTGCTCTCGGGGCTCTCCGCCCTGGCCGGCGGGGTGCTCGGGCTCATCCTCCTGCGCGGCCTCATGGGCTTCTCGGAAGGCGCCTTCACCCCCACCAGCATCAGCGTCACCACCCAGGTCTCGCACCCCCGGCGCACCGGCTTCAACATCGGCGTGCAGCAGGCCGTGTTCCCCATCCTCGGGCTCGGCCTCGGGCCGCTGATCGCCGCCGGCCTGCTGGCCTGGCTCGGCTCCTGGCGCTGGGTGTTCATCAGCGTGTCCATCCCCGGGTTCATCCTCGCCTGGTGGCTGCAGCGCACCTACCGCCCCGTCCCCGCACCCTTCCAGGCCGGGCAGGAGCGGCCCTGGCGCCTGTGGCTCGCGGCCCTCGGCAGCGGCAACGTGCGGCGCAATATCGGCATCATGTTCTGCATCCTCACCTGCCAGTTCGTGCTCTGCGCGCTGCTACCCAGCTACCTCACCGACCACCTCGGGCTGTCGCTGGAGGCGATGGCGCTGGTGATCTCGGCGATCGGCTTCGGCGGCTTCGTCGGCCAGCTAATCATCCCCGGCCTGTCCGACCGCTTCGGGCGCAAGCCGGTGGTGCTGCTCTCGTTCTGTGCCAGCGCCGCACTGGTCGCCACGCTGATCGTCACCCCCGCCGAGCCCTGGCTGCTGTTCGGGGTGCTGTTCTTCATCACCTTCTTCAACTTCAGCCTCATCTGCCTCACCGTCGGCCCGCTCACGGGCGAATCGGTGGCGCCGCACCTGCTCACGGCCGCCACCGGCATCGTCATCGGCTTCGGTGAAATCCTCGGTGGCGGCCTGGCGCCGATCCTCGCCGGCTACCTCGCCACCCACCACGGGTTGCCATCGATCCTCTACCTGGCCCTGGCCGGCAGCCTCGCCGGCCTGTGCCTGGCGCTCGGGCTCAAGGAAGGCCGCGCGCAGGCACCCCGCGAAGCCACACCGCCGGCCAACGCCGCACTGCTTATTAGGGAGTAATTGAAATAAATGGGCGACTACCTGAAAGTCCTCGACATCGAACACAGCGGCGGGCCGCGTATCGGCCTGCTGGGCGACGACCCCGCGCACACGGTGCGGGTGCACGGCGAAAGCAGCGGCCTCTACCAGACCCTGCAGGACTGCGCCCGCCGCCATCAGGACCACCTGGCGCACCTGCGCCACCTGCCGGGCCCGACGCACACGCTGCCCGCCCTGCGCCAGGAAACCCGCCTGCGCCCGCCCGCCATGCCCGACAACCCGCTGCTCACCCACGTCAGCGGCCTGCCGCTGGGCGCGCGGGACGACGCCGCCTGGTTCTACAAGGGCAACGGCCGCGTCCTGCGCATCGACCGCGACGACCTCGAAGTGCCGTACCACGTCCAGGCCATCGCGGCGGACGCCTGCCTGGTCTCCATCTACCTGGTGGGCTCGCGGGGCCAGTTGCTCCACGTCGGCGTCACCCTCGGCCACGACCTGCACGACCCGCTGCAGGGCCAATCCGCCCGCGCCCACCTGCTCGAATGCGCGGTGGCCTCGGAACTGCTGCTGGGCGAGCTGGACGAACCGCTGCACTTGCGCCAACGCATCGAACGCAACGGCACCTGCTTCAGCGAAACCCACCTGCGCCTCGACCCACAGGCCTGGCGCGCCTCGCGGGAAGCCGGCGAAGCCCTGCTGGAGCAGCACCCGCAATTCCTCCAGCCGGGCATGGTGCATTACCTCTTCAGCCGCCTCGACAGCGAAATCGTCGCCACCCACCTGCAGCACGGCGACTGCCTGGAGCTGAGCTGCCCCATGCTCGACATGCGCCTCGACAACCGCATCGTCGAAGAGGAACTGCGCCACCTGCTGCCGCTCTCGTCACGCCTCCGCACGGGGCAGGGCAGAGCGGCCTGAGTCAGCAAGGTGGGCCGGGCGGCGTTCCGCTTCAGCCCACCAACTTGCCCAGCGAGCGCAACACAGAAAAGCGCCGCATTCCCATGCGGCGCTTTTCATTCGAACTCCAGTGGGAGCGACGTCAGGATGACCCATGCTTTAAGGTGTGCCGTACACATCGTCGCGAGGAACTGCCGGTAGGTCTCTATACCGTCACGACGAGCCCCAAGAGGTCCTACGCGCTACCGGCAGCATCAAAGAGCTCCAGCTCTAGCCTATCGATAACCTTTATCAACACGTCAGAGTCGTAGGGCTTCCTGTCGATAGGCACGGACTTAAGCCACTGCAAATACGCTCTGAACATCTCTTTTCTTTCAGGCGTGATCAGCCATCTATCAAGATCAATATCTCTTAAGCCGGGAGGCATGGTTTCGTACTCATCCATCCAGGAACAGCACGCCAGAATCAACCAATTGTGCTCAGAGCCTTCATCAACTCTGGATTTTAAGTTGAAGGCAATCGCCTTGATGAGCTCGTAGAGGCTCGCATCATTGATAAATGCATGCCTGCCCTCAAACGTTACGGCGCTTGTAGCCATCTCTCTTCCTTATGGAGAAGTCACCCCAGCTCGGTCGGCAGGATACGACGCATTACTGGAATGCGACACGAATCATGCAGCGAGCTCAGGCCTGACGAACCAAGCCGGCGAGCACCTGCTCGAGCCCCTGGCGATAGGTAGTCACTTCGAAGGCAGGAAAGCGCTGCTTGAACTTCTACGAATCGAAAAGATTGTCGTGCTCGTAGCGCGGCAGCAGCTCCGTAGCTCGCCCGGAAGCGAAGGGCATGGAGCGCATGGCCGAACCCTAAGGTTCAAGCTCGGTTCAAGGTCAAACCGCACCGAACCGTCATTCACGGCCGGATTGGTGGGGATAGGCATGCTGAATGGTAGTTGGCCGGCCAGCGGGTGCTGCCGGAGCCGAAAACGCCGCACCTCCATGCGGCGCTCCCGTCCTGCCCCTAGAAAAACCGCTTCCAGCTCGGCCCGTCGCTCAGCGCCGGGTCATCGTGCGCCGCCATGAAGCGCGGCAGGTCCCGCCGCGCGATCCACAGCTCCCCCTGCCAACGCAGGGCGCCGACACGCTGGTTCGCCCAGGTCATCAGGATGCGTCGCGGGCTGGCATCGACCTCGCGGTGGTAGTCGTACAGCGCGGGGATCACCTCATCGCTGATCCACTGGCTCAACGCGCAATGCTCCGGGTGGCCGAAGCGATACAGCGCCCGATAAAGCCCGGCCTCGCTGATCAACTCCAGCTCCTCGCAACGGCCAGTGGCAAAGCGCAGCATGGCGAAACGGTGCTGGTGGGGATACAGGCGCTTCGTCAGCCGATAGGGGCGGGCGGCGGCGATCATCAGGGCGAAATCGATGGCGACGAACCAGGGGCGGTTGTCGATCATCACGGCGCGCAGTTGATGGCAATGGCGTTGAAAGGTGATGGGGGTGGATGCGTCATGCATGGCGAAGTTCCAATTAAGGTCCATTTACTTGCCCCATGTGTGCACAAGCGGTTCATCGCTTTGCACGGCTCAGGGGGCAAACTCGCCAACGTAAACGGGCTGTCAAACCCGGCCACGGGATTGACCGTGGCCGGGGGAGGATAGGAAGGGCAGGACGTCAGGGCAAGGAGGTGCGGTGGTATGGGCCTGCGAGCACGCTCGCAAATGTGGTGAGGTAATCGTCTTCTGGCTGGAAATGGGCATTGGAGATCAATCAGAATCAAACGCCGAATTTACATACCACTGTTACATGAGAATTTTTCATGAATCAGGATGTTCAATATCTATTTGCAGAAGTTAGAAGAGCTAGTGAGTTTCATCCTGAAGTAACCGCTATTGTTCTCTTTGGTGCAGAAGTCCAAGGCGAAAATCCGATGTATCTAGAAATTCGTTTTATTGACTATGAAGCACTCGACATCGAAGGCGACCACCTGATGGGAAGCCTGGAAGAAGCTATGGAATATGCTGAAATTGAGTTCGGAATCTTGCATGATGACTGGCGCCCAATGAGCGAAGAGGAAATCGAGCGAATTCCTATTAATTAAATTAATATTAATCACTGCAAGGAATGATTTGTGAATCATCTGTCCTTGGTCAAGCACAAGTCAAAATATAGCGCCGACTACTATCTGACTTTTGCGATTGATGGTGAGCCGCTGGAAGTCTGGCTACCAAAGCATGACCCACAATCGGAGCATAACCTTATAGTTTCGCTCCCTGAGCTTTATGACGAAAAAGAGACCCAGCTGGTGTGGGATCGAATCTATTCAACCGCCCCAGGGTGGCGAACTTTAGTTCCATTGCTCGTATGCCCTGATGATATGGATTTGACATGCACTGTTATTGTGGTGGAGCAATTTTCAAATGAACGCCAAATCCAATGGTGCCGATTTGGCCTGTTGATAGATGCCATTGAAATTGATAGCCCCTCCGTAGAGTGGTATGGAGCAATACCTGGCGTGATTTTTGATCGAAAGAATTTCCATGAAGTGCTGGATGAATTTCGAGAAAAAGAAAACATAGTCATGTACTGGGATTGAATTTTTATGCGCACCACATTAAGCAGTGAGTCGCCTTTGGCTATTGATCTGGTTTCCAAATCAATTCTGGGTCACTGGGATGTCTCCTCTGCTGTCTCGCAATGTGAGTACCAGTTCGGTCAGCGACTCATTTATGTCCAGCATCCGAAAGACGACTCATACATGCCATACGTTAAACAAGCGCAAGAGACCATAAAGGCGGTGTGGGATGACATTGAGTATGCAGTTCGCTTTGCCGAGGAGTTCTCACGTCGCCTGCTCCCTGAGTTTTGGCAGGAGCATGACAAGAGTGGAAAGCCAGGCATGCGGTTCGATGTCTATTCAATTCATTATAATCTCAACGCATCACACCCCATTTATGTGATTGGCAAGAGTAATGATTTCGGCTTTGAGCATATGGCCTATGACGAAGATGAGCTCTGCCAAGCTTCACCGAAATTAACTGAACTGCCTGAGCCGCCAGAAAATTTCTGGCTAAGCGTGAGCTGGATTGGGGCCCGTAAATTTGAAAGCATCACCTGGCCAGGCGCACAACCTTGATTCTTCAAGGTGCTGCAAACTGCGCGCCTCGGTTCTGTTCCAAGCGCATGTCGCATAGATGAGAGTGACAGTTATCGTTTAGAGCAGGACGCCTGCATTGGCAGCAAGACGGCTTGGTGGGCTGTCCGTTGTAGCTGACAAATCGACATCAGAAAATAAGCCTCTCCGCAACCAGCCGGGTATACAGCGACCTGCCTGCTTCCAGACATGCCTCAGGTGAAAACTGCGGGCAGGCCTGAAATGACGCAGTAAATACACGGCTAAGGCAGAGCGCGGCATCTCTTTCCGAATGAATACGTCCTAGGTTCTGTACGAAAAGTACTGCCGCAGGCATCGCAGCGTGCAAGCCAGCGTGACCATTGCGGCAAAACTTCTGGCGAGCTTGTCGTAACGGGTGCCAATTCTCCGGTTCTCTTTTAGCCAGCCAAACATCCGCTCAATGATATTCCGCTGCCGGTATTTCGGACGATCAAACAGTCGGGGTAGTCCTGGCTTGGGTTTGCGCTTCATGGCGCGCTGCGGAATCAACGGCTGCATGCGGTAGCGGTCGCAGTACTGGCGCAGATGCTCGGCATCGTAACCTTTGTCTGCCAGTAACCAACGGCAGCGCTTACGAGGTCGGCCCATCTTCTGTTCCGGGGCAACCAGATCCTTGATCAACTCCCAGCCCGCATCTGGGAGTTCGTAGCGCCTTGCCATGTGGGCCTCCAGCCAATCATGGTGGCGATTCTATCTGTACCGACTTTTCGTACAGAACCTAGTAACGCTCTCCCTTGGCAGGCTTGGCAATAACCTGCCACTCATCTTCGTAGACAACGGAGCCGGGTTCGGAGGTTCGAAGCACGTCAATGTGGAAGCCATGAAATTCCAAGAGGGTCTTCAGGTGCCACATGCGTTGGATGGCCTCGGTAGCCGCCGGCTTGAACCAGGAGATGGCGCGGCGATGCTCCATGGACTTGAGCACACCCGGGACGGTCAGATTCTCGTTGAACCAGACCAGTGCACTCCGCAGCTCCGAGCGTTCGCTGACGGTGAGATCTCCGGTGTCTCTAAGGTCATGCGCTGCCACTAGAATTCCGGTTGTATGACCTGAGTCGCGGTCGAGAGCGAGCGTTGTAAAGCGGATCAATCCTTGGTGCATGACCTTCCTTGTCTTTTGAGTCGGTTGCTTGGAGCGTTAACAGTCCGAGCCATCCAAGGCGGCGGAAATGTTTTTGGAGATTAAGAAGCTGTCGGCTGTGTGTCTACGTTTGGCAAGCAGACGAGAGCGTATTGGGGGAGGGAGTGGGCCATCCTGCTAGCCTGTACTCGATTCGATAACTACGCCAAGGTGCGTAGAGTCCTTTTCATCTAATGTCCTCGCATCCTCCAGACCCTCATCAGGCCCCATCGTGTTCAACAAAATCAAAGGCATCCTCGGCATCCAGCCCAAACCCGCTGGTGAAAACAGCTACGTCGTCCATCTCCGTGGTGGCGCGGACGAGACCTGGCCCGAGGCCCTGAACCGTTTCGAGTCGTTCTGCCTGAGCCTGCATGCGTTCTACGACGAGGAGGGGGAAACCTATGAGTTGTACTTCGACGAGTATTTCCAGGACGGCACGCTGTTCGAGTGGTCGGGTGCTGTATCCGACGAGGATCTGCTGAGCGCCGAGACGCAGCATGCGTTCGCGATGCCGGAGGAGCTGAAGGCGCTGTTCAGGAAGCGCTTCGCCATCTACGACGTCATTGCGGATCGCGGCCGCTGGGGCGACCGTCGCATCCTCGAGATCTACGGGCGTTCGACCTCAACTTCCTACCCGTGCCTGCACGCGTTCTGCCCGGCGATTGCCTGGAACTTCGGCGAGTACTTCGCCAGGGAGGAGTTGACGGAAGAACAGATCGCGCACCTGAGCGCCAACTACTTCTGCTTCGGTCGCTGGTCGGACGATGACCACTACTGCACCTATCTCTTGGTGGACCGGCACGGCAATTACGGGCGATTCCGCTTCCACACCGAAGACTACCCGGGCACCCTGCAGCGGCTCGAACCGCTGTTGAGCGGCCAGCCCCTCGACATGACGCTGGATGCGTTGATGGTGTGGGCGATCAACA
This sequence comes from Pseudomonas sp. SLBN-26, assembly GCF_006715895.1. NCBI lineage: Bacteria > Pseudomonadati > Pseudomonadota > Gammaproteobacteria > Pseudomonadales > Pseudomonadaceae > Pseudomonas > Pseudomonas sp. SLBN-26. The sequence goes on along the minus strand of NZ_VFOB01000001.1, from coordinate 1,136,700 downwards.
GCTCGATGGAGCACCTGATCGAACGCAACGATCTCCCCAGCCCTTATGGGAAAGAGGCTTGAGGCTCTTGGCGATACGGCAAGGGCGCAGTTCGCGGAGCGCTCATTGATCGAGTCGGCCCATGAAGCAGGCACCAAGCAGGTGCTTGCTTCAGCTTCCCCTCAAATCGACGCAGAAATTTCTTTGGTCACCCAGTTGATCCATACGCCCGTCACGTAAAGAATGGCGCAGCCGGCGGCACAAGCTTCGTGTCCACGGAGCCCGCAAGACACGGCGAACCTGAAAGGAGTCAGGTGATATGGAAGTCGATCCGAATGCTTCGCTGAAAGAAGCCGTCGCCCAGTTCTATACCCGCCATGGCTTCCCAGTCGACGGTGGTGTCAGTGCCAAGCGCTGGTCACCCGTGGGCTGCCGCGACCTCAAGGTTTATCTGCCGAATTTCGAGTGGCGCCGCCGGGCGCTGCCGCTCCATGACATTCACCACGTCCTCACCGGCTACCCATTCCGGCCAACCGGCGAGTTCGAGATGGCCGCCTGGGAATTCGCTGCAGGCCGTTACCCGAATCCACTCAGCACACTGTTCTGCCTGCCGTTGGTGAGCATGGGGGCCTGTGTCGTACCCAGGCGCAGCTTCTCGGCCTTCGTGCGCGGCAAGCACAGCCGCACGCTGTACCAGGGTTACGCCTATCCGGAGCTGCTGGAGAGGAGTGTGGCGGACGTTCGCGCCGAGATACTGCCGTCCGCTCCCGTAGCCGCGACGCCCCGGCATTACCTCGAATACCTGGCCCTGGTTGCCTGCTCGGCAAGCGTGATTGCGCTGCCGCTATTGGCCATCGCCTTTGTCCTCGCGGAGATTTTCTGATGTCCACTCACGCAGGTGCTGCCTCCGGCGCGTTCAAGGTCAACTCCCTGGTGCTGGACAACGGCGCCAGCCCGCTGACGGGCACCATCGTCTGGGACACATGGCGGTCGCTCTGGAACAGCTTCATCTTCACCAGCGCCCTAGTGCTGGCGCCGCTCTATTTCAGCTGGGGTGCTTTGCTGGTCTTCCTCACGCTCAGCGCAGCGACCCTATGTGCGGGGCATTCGGTGGGGTTTCATCGGCGGTTGATTCACCGCAGCTTCAAGTGCTCGAAATCCACGGAACGCTTCCTCGTGTGGATGGGCACCATCGTCGGTATCGGTGGCCCGTTCTGGACCATCCGCACCCATGACACCCGCGATTGGTCCCAGCGGCAGCCGGCCTGCCACGACTACCTTGCCCACCGCCAGGGCCTGCTCAAGGACGCCTGGTACAACCTGCACTGCAAGTTCGTGCTCGATCATCCGCCGGGCTTCAACCCGGGCCCGGAGATCGCCAACGACCGCTTCTACCAATTCCTTGAAAAGACCTGGATGCTCCAGCAGCTCCCCATCGGTATCGCCCTTTACCTCATTGGCGGCATGCCGTGGCTGGTGTGGGGCGTGTCGGTCCGGGTGGCGGCCTGTACCACCATGCACTGGTTCATTTCCTACTTCGCCCACACCCGCGGTCCCCAGACCTGGGAGGTAGATGGCGCCGGGGTGCAGGCCCATGACGTGCCCATCGCCGCCATCCCCACCTTTGGCGAGAGCTGGCACAACAACCACCACGCATTCCCGGCTTCAGCGCGCCATGGGCTGTATCCCGGGCAGATCGACCTGGGCTGGCACTTCATCCAACTGCTCCAGCGTCTTGGTCTTGCCTGGGATGTGAATGTGCCGAGCAACTTGCCGCCTCGGGAGGGGATTACGGCGCTGAAGATTGGGGCTGAGGAGGTTATGCGCCGCAATGACTAGATGATCGGCAACAGGTCTGTACAAAAACTAGAACTCAATCAACAGGAGAGCGGAACAAATTCCGCCACATACAAGTGCCCTCATGAAAGAAGAACCAAAGAATCCTGTGCTGGAGACCCCGTGGCACAAGTCATCTTTTCTTTTCATTATCATTTTCTTCATTTCAATCAATGGGTACGGGCTTATTGCCCTGATCGCGCTGGTCATGGCTCTGCTGAATCTGAAGCATGACAACTGGTACAGATTCCTATGGCCCTGGATTTTCGTCCTGATGTTCAGTGCTGCGGGTCTTGTAGGTTTTGCAACCCGAATCATCGCCGAGAACTACACATACGAAGCGTCAGAGCGATAAGCCTGCTTGGGAAGGCCAGAGAGAGTTGATGGACTGCCATAGGCAGGTGGTGTCCATTCCATCAACCGACGTGAGTGCCTGCCCCTGGCAGAGGTCAGGCACTCAGCGATTCCCCTCAAACCACAAAGAACCCATGCGTCCCATCCCGCCCCAACTGCTCCACCAACCCAAACTCCCAATCCAGATACGCCTGCATGGCCTCGCGCGGGTTGTCGGTGCCTTCGTAGGGGCGGCGGTAGCGGTCGATGCGCGGTGACAGCAGGCCGCTTTCGCCGGCTTCCACCGGCAGGCCGGCGTCGGCCCAGGCGGTGTTGCCGCCGTCGAGCAGGAAGGCGGGTTTGCCGGTGATGGCCGCCACTTCGTCCACGGCGAAGCGGGCCAGCAGGCCGCTGCCGCAGGTGAGTACGTAGCGCTCGGCCTTCGGAACCCTGGCGAGGGCTTCGCGCAGTTGGGCGCGCAGCACCCAGCGGGCGCCGGGGATGTGGCGTTTGACGTGGTTGGCGCTGGCGGTGAAGTCGAGCACCGCCGTGTCGCCATGCTCCAGCCAGGTGGCCAGGGTCTGCGGGGCGATGGCTTCGACCTGGGGTAGGGTGGGCAGGGCGGGGCGCCAGGCGCCGCTCTCGCTGAAGTCCGCTGCCGTGAGTCCATCGAGCACATGCACCTCCCAACCCAGTTGCGCCAGCCAGGAGCCGGTCATGTTGGCGCGGGTGCCGTCGTCGTCGGCAAGGACGATGCGGGCGCCGCGCACGCTGGCGTAGTGGTCGGTCTCCTGCACCAGCTGGCCGCCGGCGACCCAGCGCGCGCCGGGCAGGTGGCCGGCGCGGTATTCCTCTTCGGTGCGCACGTCGAACAGGTAGGTGGTGCGGCCGGCCTCGGTGCGCCAGTCGCTCAGCTGCGCGAGGCTGGCGCGGTGTACGCCGGCCTTGTCGGCCACGGCGCGGGCGTCCTGCGCGGCCTGCTCGCGGGTCTGCTGGCCGACCTCGGCGAAGCGCCGTTGCTGGCCGTGCTCCAGCGTCTGCCCGGCCAGGGTCCAGCCGATGGTGCCGTTGCGCAGGGCGGCCACCGGGTTGGGGATGCCGGCGTTCACCAGGGATTGGGTGCCGATGATGCTGCGGGTGCGCCCGGCGCAGTTGACGATCACGCGGGTGGCCGGGTCCGGCGCCAGTTCACGCACGCGCAGCACCAGTTCGGCGCCGGGCACGCTGATGGAGCCGGGGATGTTCATGGTCTGGTACTCGTCGAAGCGGCGGGCGTCGAGCACCACCACGTCGGCCTTGGCGTCCAGCAGCGCCTTCACCTCTTCAGCGGCGAGGGAGGGGGTGTGGCGCTGGCTTTCCACCAGTTCGCCGAAGGCCTTGCTGGGTACGTTGACGTCGCGGAACAGCTCGCCACCGGCCTCGCGCCAGCCGGCGAGGCCGCCTTCCAGCAACGCCACGTCGCTGTAACCGAGTTGCAGCAGGCGCTCGGCGGCGCGCTCGGCCAGGCCTTCGCCGTCGTCGTAGAGGGTCACGGCGGTGTCGCGGCGGGGCACGCGGTCGAGCACTTCCAGTTCCAGCTTGGAGAGCGGGATGTTGGCGGCGAACAGCGGGTGCGCCTCGGCGAAGGGGGCCTCCTCGCGCAGGTCGATGAGGGCGACTTCCTCTTGGGCGAGGAGGGCGGAGCGGATGTCGGCAAAACGGCGAAGGGGGATGCGGCTCATGGCGCCAGGCTCTCTTTCGACAGGTCCCAGATATTGGGCAGGTGGAGGTTGGAATAACCGGAGATGAAGGGCTTCTCGACGCCGCCCTCGGCATAGACGGCGCGACGCACCGCACCGATGTTGGCGCCGTACACGTGGATGCTGATGGAGGTGCGGTTCTCGAAGGCGTTGCGCACCTGGTGGATGTCGCCCACCCGGGGCGACACGGCGACCACATCGCCCGGCTGCATAGATTCGGCCGCGCCCTGGGGCCGCAGGCTGCCGTCGGCGTTGCGGGCGAAGCCTTGGCTGAGTTCGGCGCCGCGCAGCATGCCGATCAGTCCCCAGGTGCGGTGGTCGTGCACCGGGGTGGACTGGCCGGGGCCCCAGACGAAGCTGACGATGGAGAAGGCCTGGCGCGAGTCCGCGTGCAGCAGGTACTGCTGATAGCGCTCCGGGCTGGGCTGGGCGTAGGCGTCCGGCAGCCAGTCGTCAGTGCTCACCAGGTCGCGCAGCAGCGCGGCGCCCTGGTCGAGTATCCGTGGCTCGTCCGGTGCCTGGGCGAGGAGGTCGGCGAGGTCGACGATGAAGCCGCGTAGCCGTCCGAGGTTGGGCGTTTGAGACATGGTTCCCTCGATGTCCGTGAGTGCGCAGCGGTAACCGCTACCGTGCCGGGGCAAAAGATATTATTCTTCCTGCGTATTCTTCCAGCTATTTATTATGCGAATAAAGAATGAAGATAGATGATATCGATGCATTCGTGGCCGTCATCCGCAGCCAGTCGATCAGCCAGGCGGCGGAGTCCCTGCAGCTCACCCAGCCGGCCATCACCCGGCGCGTGCAGAACTTCGAGGAGGCCCTCGGCGTCAGCCTGCTGGACCGCAACACCAAGCCGCTGAAGCCCACGCCCATGGGCATGCGCGTGTACGAGCAATGCCGCTCGGTGCTGCGCGAGATGGACGCCCTGCGCGAACTGGTGCTGAGCGATTCCTCCCCCAGCGGCGTGCTGCGCCTGGGCGTGCCGCAGACGGTGGGCGACGTGGTGCTGCTGGACGCCCTCAGCCAGCTCAAGACCCTCTACCCGGACCTGCAGACCCAGGTCTCCACCGGCTGGGGCAGCCACCTGCTGGGCAAGATGGAGAACGGCGAGCTGGACGCCGTGGCGGCGTTGTTCCCGGCGGGCAAGGTGTTCCCCGAAGGCATCGTCGGGCGCTCCCTGGCGCGCATGGACCTGGTGGTGGTCGCGGCCAAGGGCGAGGTGCGCAAGCGCTCCTGCAAGCTCGCCGACTGCTACCAGCGCGGCTGGGTGCTGAACCCCGATGGCTGCGGCTTCCGCGCCGGCCTGCAACGCGCCCTGAGCGACGAGGGGCTGTCGCTGCGCATCAACCTGGAGACCTTCGGCACCGAACTGCAACTGGGGCTGATCGCCAATGGCCTGGGCTTCGGCCTGGTGCCGCGCCCGCTGCTGGAGAACAGCCGCCACCGCGAGCGGCTGGAGGTGGTGCCGGTGAGCGACTTCAAGCCGGTGATCGACCTGTGGCTGATCCACCCGCGCTTCCTCGGCAACCTGCAGGCGCCGGTGGCGCTGTTCGGCGAGACCGTGGCCCAGCGCGTGGCGCATCAGGCGGAGGAGGGGGCCGCGGCAGGCTCATAACCAAAGCATCTTGCATGTAACCGCATCGGTTAGATGCGCGATTTGTATATTAGATTAGAACCAGATCGAATTTCACTGCGGTTTTTTAGATGGATAGCATGTGGGTCAAGCCAGGCTGCAGCGGGCTCGATCCAACCTCCCGCCTGCGGCCCCCGACCATTGGAAAGGCCCCGAGCGAGGAGAAGGAATGTCCCGGCGAAGCAACGCCCTGGTGCCCCCGGGCACCACACTGACGGCCCTGCTGGCGCCCCTGCGCTGGAAGGGCTGGCGCAACCTCGGCCTGCGCCTGGTCAGCCCGCTGGTGCTGCTCCTGCTCTGGGAGCTGGCCTCCCGCACGGGCCTGCTGCCGGCGCGCATCATCGCCGCGCCCAGTGCCATCGGCGACACCCTCTGGCAGATGATCGCCAGCGGCGAGCTGGCCGGGCACCTCTGGGTGTCCCTCAAGCGCGCCCTCAGCGGGCTGGCCATAGGCGTGTCCCTCGGCACCGTGCTGGCCCTGCTGGGCGGCCTGTCGCGCCGGGGCGAGCTGATCATCGACTCCCCCGTGCAGATGCTGCGCACGCTGCCGTTCCTGGCCATCGTGCCGCTGTTCATCCTCTGGTTCGGCGTGGGTGAGACACCGAAGATCGCCCTGATCGCCCTCGGCACCACCTTCCCGGTCTACCTCACGCTGTTCTCCGGCATCCGCGGTGTCGACCCCAAGCTGGTGGAGGCCGGGCGCCTGTTCGGTCTCAGCCGCCTGGAGCTGGTGGTCCACGTCATCCTGCCCGGCGCCTTGCCGTCCTTCTTCGTCGGCCTGCGCTACGCCTTCGGCATCAGCTGGCTCGGCCTGGTGGTGGTGGAGCAGATCAACGCCAGCGCCGGCCTCGGCTACCTGGTCAACGACGCCCGCGACTTCATGCGCACCGACGTGATCGTCATCTGCCTCATCGTCTACAGCGTGCTGGGCCTGTCCATCGACGCCCTGGTGCGCTTGCTCGAACGCCTGGCCCTGGCCTGGCGCCCCACCTTCATAAGGAACTGACCATGGATGTTGCGCTGCAACGCCTGCGCCCACCGGTGCGCGTGCGCGGGCTGACCCGTCGCTTCGCCGGCCAGGCCGTGCTCGACGGCCTCGACCTGGAGCTGGGTGCCGGCGAATTCGTCGCCCTGCTGGGGCGCAGCGGCTCGGGCAAGACCACCCTGCTGCGCGCCCTGGCCGGGCTGGACGCGGTGGACGGCGGCACGCTGGAGGTGCCCGAAGCCCACGCGGCGGTGTTCCAGGAACCCCGGCTGATGCCCTGGAAGCGCGCCTGGCGCAACGTCGCCCTCGGCCTGCGCGGCGCCAACCCGCAGACCCGCGCCCTGGCCGCCTTGCAGGAAGTGGGGCTGGGCCATCGCCTCGACGCCTGGCCCGGCACCCTGTCCGGCGGCGAGGCGCAGCGCGTGGCCCTGGCCCGCGCCCTGGTGCGCGAGCCGGAGTTGCTGCTGCTGGACGAGCCCTTCGCCGCGCTGGATGCCCTGACCCGCATCCGCATGCACCAGCTGATCATCGAGCTGTGGCGCACCCACCAGCCCTCGGTGCTGCTGGTCACCCACGACGTCGACGAGGCGGTGCTGCTGGCCGATCGCGTCGTCGTGCTGGAGGCCGGACGCATCGCCGAACAGATCCCCGTGCGCCTGCCGCGTCCACGGGAGGTGGCCAGCCGCGGCTTCCAGGAGCTGCGCCAGCACCTGCTCACCTTGCTCGGCGTCGAAGCGCCGGCCAGCCCCTTCGTCCACACCCTCGCACGGACCGCCCAACGATGAGCCTCGACTTGAAAACCGCCAAGGAGACGGCCCGCGTGCCCGACCTCGATTCCCCGGCCTTCGCCGACCTGCTGGCCCAGCTCAGCGACGAGTTCGCCGCCAGCGCCGCCCATTACGACCGCCACGGCGAATTCCCCCACGCCAACCTGCGCCGCCTGCACGAGCACGGCCTCATCGCCCTCACCGTGCCGCGTCGCCTCGGCGGCAGCGAGGCCAGCCTGGCCCAGGCGCGCCGGGTGATCGCCGCCGTGGCGCGGGGCGAGCCATCCACCGCCCTGGTGCTGGTGATGCAGTACCTGCAGCACGCGCGCCTGCAGGCCAACCAGGCCTGGCCCGAGCACCTGCGCCTGCGCCTGGCCCGCGAGGCGGTGGAAGAGGGCGCGCTGATCAACGCCCTGCGCGTGGAGCCGGACCTGGGCACCCCCGCCCGTGGCGGCCTGCCGGGCACCATCGCCCGGCGCGTGCCCGAGGGCTGGCGCATCAGCGGGCGCAAGATCTACTCCACCGGCATTCCCGGGCTCACCTGGCTTTCTGTGTGGGCGCGCAGCGACGAAGCCGAGCCCCGCGTCGGCACCTGGCTGGTGCACCGCGACACGCCGGGCATCCGCATCGAGGAAACCTGGGACCACCTGGGCATGCGCGCCACCTGCAGCCACGACGTGGTCTTCGACGACGTCCTGGTGCCCGACGAATACGCCGTGGACATCCTCCCTGCCAGCCAGCCGCGCCCCTCGGAGCTGGACTCCAGCGGCGTGCTCTGGCTCGCCGTGCTGCTCTCCAGCATCTACGACGGCGTCGCCCGCGCCGCCCGTGACTGGCTGGTGGGCTGGCTGGCCGAGCGCACGCCGGCCAACCTCGGCGCGCCGCTCTCCAGCCTGCCGCGCTTCCAGGAGCTGGTGGGGCGCATCGACGCGTTGCTGCTGTCCAACCGCGTGCTGCTCGACGCCGCCGCCGAAGGCCGCATCCCCGCCAGCGAGGCGACCCAGGTCAAGTACCTGGTCACCACCCAGGCCATCGCCGCCGTGGAGCTGGGCGTGGAAGCCATCGGCAACCCGGCCCTGGCCCGCGGCAACCCGCTGGAGCGGCACTACCGCGATGTGCTCTGCAGCCGCATCCACACCCCGCAGAACGACGCCGTGCTCGGCGCCGCCGGCCGCGCCGCATTCGCGTTGCCCAGCCGGGGCGGGCAGGTATGAGCCGGGCACGCATCGCCAGCCAGCTGGACGGCACCTTCAACGACCTGCTGCGCGCGCGTCTGCCAGGCGTGGAGGTGCTGGACCTGCCTCGTGGCCTGCCCAGCACGCTGCCGGCGGACGTACAGGTGCTGCTCGCCGCGCCCCACGCCGATTGGCGCAACGCCGCCGAGCCGCCGCCCGGCTGGCCCTTCGGCCTGGGCTTCGTGCAACTGGTGAGCTCGGGGCTGGATTTCTTCCCGCCCTGGCTGTTCGACGGCCCGCCGGTGGCCAGCGCCCGGGGTGCCACCGCCAGCAGCATCGCCGAGTTCGCCCTGGCGGCCATCTTCGCCGCCGCCAAGCAGCTGCCCGAGCTGTGGATCGACAGCGCCGACGCCTGGCAGCAACGCCCGCTGGCCTCCTTGGCCGGTAGCACCCTCGGCCTCTACGGCTTCGGCAGCATCGCCCGGGACCTGGCGCGCAAGGCCCTGGCGCTGGACATGCAGGTGCTCGCCCTGCGCCGTTCACCCCAGCCCTTCGGCCTGGACGGCGTACAGCGTGCCGGCGACATCCATGAACTCTTCGCTCGCGCCGACCACCTGGTACTGGCCGCGCCCGCCACCGCCGAGACGCACCACGTGGTCAACCGCCAGACCCTGGCCTCGGCGCGCCCCGGCCTGCACCTGATCAACGTCGCGCGCGGCGCCCTGGTGGACCAGGCCGCGTTGCTCCAGGCCCTGGACGACGGGCGCCTGGCCCTCGCCAGCCTCGATGTCACCGACCCCGAGCCGCTGCCGGCCGGGCACCCGTTCTACAGCCATCCCCGTGTACGGCTGAGCCCCCACACCTCGGCCAACACGCCGCAGGTGTACCGCAACCTCGCCGCGCTGCTGGCGCGCAACCTCGAACGTTTCCACAGCGGACAACCGCTGGAAAACCTGGTGCAGGCCGGGCGCGGCTACTGAGCCCGCCGGCCCTTCAAGGAGAAACCGCATGACCGCCAGGCTGACCGGACTCACCGGCACCCCGCAACCCACGGCCTACTCGCTGCCCCGCGATGGCCACACCGTATTCCGCTGGCAGGAGCCGCCGCAGCAGCCCACGGTCGAGGCCGAGCGCCTGCTGCGCAAGAAGCGCCTGGCCGGCTCCTTCCGCCTGTTCGCCCGCCACGGCTTCGACATGGGCGGCGCCGGGCACATCACCGTGCGCGACCCGGAGTTTCCCGACCACTTCTGGGTCAACCCGGTGGGCGTGTACTTCGGCCATATCCGCGTCTCCGACCTGCTGCTGGTCAATCCCCACGGCGAGATCGTCGAAGGGCAGGGCGCACTCAACCTCGCCGCCTTCGCCATCCACGCCGCGCTGCACGAGGCCCGGCCGGACGTGGTCGCCGCCGCCCACGCCCATTCGCTTTATGGCAAGGCCTGGTCCAGCCTCGGGCGCCTGCTCGACCCGCTGACCCAGGACGCCTGCGCCTTCCACGGCAAACACGCGCTGTTCGACAACTTCACCGGCGTGGTGCTGGAAGCCAGCGAGGGCGCGCGCATCGCCGCCACCCTGGGGCCGAGCAATGTCGCGCTGATCCTGCAGAACCACGGCCTGCTCACCGTCGGCCGCACCGTGGAGGCCGCCGTCTGGCGCTTCATCGCCCTGGACAACGCCGCCCACGCCCAGCTGCTGGCCGAGGCCGCCGGCACGCCCCGGCCCATTCCCCCGGCCGTGGCCGAACACACCGCGCGCCAGGTGGGCACCGAATTCGGCGGCTGGTTCAGCTTCCAGCCCTACTGGGACCGCCTGTTGCGCGACGAGCCCGACTTCCTCGACTGATTGCAAGGAGCCCCCATGAACCGCCGTCACTTCCTCCAGTACTCCGCCCTGGCCGGGCTCGCCTGCGCGTTGCCCACGGCCTTCGCCCGGGACTGGAACGGCATCGGCCTGAACGTGGCCACCTACAAGGGCGCGGCGCCCACCTTCTTCGACGAGGCGGGCATCGAGCGCCCGCCCTACGCGGTGAAATACGCCGAGTTCAACGGCGGCAACCTCGGCTTCGAAGCGCTGATCAGCGGCACCCTGGACCTCGCGCCCATGAGCGAGATCCCGCCGATCTTCGGCATCAGGAACCAGGCGCCGGTGAAGCTCATCGCCGTGCTCACCGGCGACGTCAACAACCAGGCCTTCGTGGTGCCCAAGGGCTCGGCCATGCAGTCCCTGGCGGAGCTGCCGGGCAAGCGCGTGGGCTACATCCGCTCCACCTCCTCGCACTACATGCTGCTGCGCGCATTGAAGGAGCAGGGCCTGACCCTGGCCGACATCCAGCCCTTCGCCCTGACGCCCCAGGACGGTTTCGCTGCCTTCCAGAACGGCAACCTGGATGTCTGGGTGACCTTCGGCTACTTCATCCAGCTCGCCGAGCTGCGCAGCGGCGCACGGGTGCTGCGCACGGGGCAGGGGTATCTCTCCGGCAACTACGTGATCGCCGCCAACCAGCGCGCCATCGACGACCCGGGCAAGCGCGCCGCCATCGAGGACTACGTCCAGCGCGAGTACCGCAGCTGGCAATGGGTGCAGCACAACCCGGAGGCCTGGGCGGCCAAGAGCGAGAAGATCCTCGGCATCCCCCGCGAGGTGTTCCTCGCCCAGTACAAGGCCCAGAGCGGGCCGCGCGTGCTGCAGGCGGTGGACGACGCAGCCGTGCGCTCCCAGCAGGCCGTGGCCGACACCTTCTTCGAGGCCGGTGTGCTGCCGCAGCGGCTGGACGTGGCGCCGCTGTGGGATTGGAGCTTCCGCTGGGGCTGAGCCCGTCACGTATCCCAGGCATCCAAGGATCGGTTCCATGCACCTCAAGCCAACCCTGATCGCCCTGGCACTGCTCACCGGCAGCGCTCAGGCTGCCGACGTCCCGCCCGCTATCCGCGCCCTCCACGAGCGGCTGCTGGTGCTCGACAGCCACCTCGACACCCCCATGCAACTGGCGCGGCCCGGCTGGGACATCAGCCAGCGCCACCGCTACGCCGACGACCTGTCCCAGGTCGACCTGCCGCGCATGCGCGAGGGCGGGCTGGATGGCGGCTTCTTTGCCGTGTTCACGCCCCAGGGGCCACGCACGGCAGAGGGGCGCACCCTGGCCAGCGAGCACGGCCTGGCGGTGATCACCCGCATCCGCGACATGGTCGCCGCACGGCCCGATGAATTCGCCCTGGCCACCCGCGCGCAGGAGGTGCCGGGCATCGTCGCCTCGGGGCGCCGCGTGGTGCTGATCAGCATGGAGAACGCCGAGCCCCTGGCCGCCGACCCGGGCCGCCTGGCCACCTACCAGCGCCTGGGGCTGCGCATGCTCGGCCTGGTGCACGCGCAGAACAATTCATTCGCCGACTCGGCCACCGCGCTGCCGGAATGGCACGGCCTAAGCCCGGCCGGGCGCGAACTGGTGGGGGAGGCCAACCGGCTGGGGATTCTCATCGATGTGTCCCACGCCTCCGACGCGGTGTTCGACCAGGTGCTGGCGCTGTCCCGCGCCCCGGTGATCGCCTCGCACTCCGGCGCCCGCGCCATCGGCCCGCACCCGCGCAACCTCGACGACGCGCGGCTGCGCAGGCTCGCGGAAAAGGGCGGCGTGATACAGGTCAACAGCTTCCCCAGCGACCTGGTCCCCCGGCCGCCAAACCCCGAGCGGGACAAGGTCCTGGCGCCGCTGTACCGCGAGTTCCGCCTGGCCGCCAGCCTCTCCCCGGAACAGGTGGCCGACCTCGCCCGGCGCATCCGCGAGGCCGATGCCCGCTACCCGCTGCCACCCACGCGCCTGGACGACTTCATGGCGCACCTGCTGCACATCCTCGACGTGGTCGGCCCGCAACACGTCGGCATCGGCGCCGACTGGGACGGTGGCGGCGGCGTGGAAGGCCTGCGCGACGTCAGCGACCTGCCACGCATCAGCGAACGCCTGCTCGCCGCCGGCTACAGCGAGCAGGACCTCGTCGCGATCTGGGGCGGCAACCTGCTGCGGGTGCTGGCGGCAGCGGAAGCAAACGCCGCCTCGAAGTAGCCCGGGCTTCAGCCCGGGAGCGAAGCCTGTGGCATCCCCGGACTGAAGTCCGGGCTACCCAGATGCCCCCTGGCGCCGATCTCCACACGAAATCGCTCAGCGCCATCCCATGCGGTAAACGCAGGTCCAGGCAAACCGTAGCCCGGGCTTCAGCCCGGGAACGGGGTTTCCGCTACCCCCGGACTGAACCGGCGCCCTTCGCCTCCTACGGTTGCCATCCCGTCTCGTCAGCTCCGCTCTCCCGCCAACACCGCGCCGCCGGTGCCTTGGGCTACATGGGCATGATGTTTCAAGATGATTATGCGTTTTGCGCAATATGCAGATTGATAAAAATGAAACATTTTAATATTTGCATATGCTCAAAATGTATTTCTCTTATCAAATTACGCCCCATAGGATGGCTCCACATAGAGCGATTTCGAAGCTCTTGGATGTGAATCTATAACCGGATGCGATATCCGGGTGCAGCCAGGGAAGGGCGCCATCGGGCGAGCCGTGCCTGGTGGAAGGGAATCAAGGAGAGTGCCTGCAATGCCTTTGACCAGACGACAGCTCATCGCCCGTATCGGTGCCGTTGGGGGCTACCGCGCCGCCATGGCGGCCATGGGTGTGCTCGGGGTGATGAGCCCGGCCACGGCTGCCAGCCAGGAGAACTACGCGGCGCTGCAACCGGCCAGCGGGCTGGGGCAGGGCGCCAGCGTCACCGTGGTCGGCGCCGGCATCGGCGGGCTGGTGGCGGCCTACGAGCTGCGCAAGGCCGGTTTCGCCGTGACCCTGCTGGAGGCCCGCGAGCGGGTCGGCGGGCGCAACTGGACGCTGCGCCGTGGCGATCGCGTCGAGTACACCGACGGCACCACCCAGGTCGCCGACTTCGACGAAGGCTTCTACTTCAACGCCGGCCCCGCGCGCCTGCCCAGCCACCACCAGCTGATGCTCGGCTACTGCCGCGAGCTGGGCGTGGAGCTGGAGGTGCTGGTCAACACCAGCCGCAACGCCCTGGTGCGCCCGGACCTGTCCGCGCCGCCGATGCAGATCCGCCAGGCGGTGAACGACAGCCGTGGCCACATCGCCGAGCTGCTGGCCAAGGCGGTCAACCGCCAGGCCCTGGACCAGGAGCTGAACGCAGCCGACCGGCAGAACCTGCTGGGTTTCCTCAAGACCTGGGGCGACCTGTCGGACAAGCTCGACTACCTCGGCTCGGCGCGCTCCGGCTACAAGGTGTGGCCCGGTGCCGGCGACCAGCTGGCGCAGAAGAACGAGCCGCTGCCGCTGCGCACGCTGCTCAACCCGGCCCTGGGCACCGCGCTGATGATCGACGAATACCCGGAGTTCTCGCCCACCATGTTCCAGCCGGTGGGCGGCATGGACCGCATCCCGGTGGCCTTCCAGCGCCACCTGCAGCCGTCCCTGCGCCTGGGGGCGGAGGTGCGCTCCATCCGCAACCACGAGGACCGCGTGGAGATCGGCTACCGCGACCGCCGCAGCGGCCGCGAGCAGCAGGTGACCAGCGACTACGCAGTGATCGCGCTGCCATTGCCGCTGCTGGCCAGGATCGACAGCAACTTCACCGCGCCGGTGCGCCAGGCGATCTCGGCGGTGCAGTTCGGCTACGCCAACAAGGTGGCCTGGCAATCGCGGCGCTTCTGGGAGACCGACTACCAGATCTACGGCGGGCTTTCCTTCATCAACCAGGAGGCCTCGGGGCTCTGGTACCCCAGCGGCGGCTTCAACCAGGCCGAGGGCATCCTCATCGCCGCGTACAACAACGGCGAGGTGGCGCGCAAATTCGGCGACAAGACCATCGATGAGCAGATCGCCCTCTCGCGCCAGGCCGTGGAGCTGCTGCACCCCGGCCACGGGCAGGACCTGCGCAAGCCGCTGGCCATCGCCTGGAACCGCATTCCCCACAGCCTCGGCCCCTGGATCAGCCACGAGGTGGCGGAGCCGGACTACGGCCTGCTCAACCAGGCCCAGGGCCGCGTGCACCTGACCAGCGACGGCCTCGCCCACAGCGGCGTGGGCATCTGGCAGGAAGCCGCCGCCGGCGCTGCCCGGCGCGTGGTGCGGAACATCTTCGAGCGTGCGCAAGGCACGTCGCAACACCGGCAAACGGCCTGAACCACGCCGCGCCACATCCATAACCAGATCCACCTGCCAGGTAGCGGACCTCCGAGGCTGGCGCCAACACAGACCTTGGAGCTTTCGCGATGCCTTTCAAACATGCCCTTCTGGGGTTGGGGGTCCTTTTCGCCACCGTCGGCCAGGCCGCGGAGATCGAGCGGGTGCCCTCGACCTATCCCAACTCGCCGATCCTGCAGTCGGCGACCCTGCCGCCGGGCACGGCGCTGACCTTCGTCTCCGGCATCCTGCCGGACCCGGCCGACCCCAAGGCCGCCAAGGACGACCTGCGCGCTGCCGGCGACACCGAGGCGCAGACCGTCGCCGTACTGCGCAAGGTGGAGGCCGCCCTGGCCCCGCGCGGCCTCGGCCTGGGCGATGTGGTGCAACTGCGGGTGTACCTGGTGGGTGACCCGAAGCTGGACGGGCGCATGGACTTCGAAGGCCTGCAGCGCGGCTTCCGGCAGTTCTTCGGCAGCGAGAAGCAGCCGCTGAAGCCGACCCGCACCACGGTGCAGGTGGCCGGGCTGGTGCTGCCCGGCGCGCTGATCGAAGTCGAGGCGGTGGCCGCCAAGGCCCGCTGACCCAATCCCCCACAGATCGAGCCAGATGCGGCCGGGTTGCGGTCGCCTACAGGAAGTCCCGTGATGCGTAACGCCTTCAGCAAGACCTTCTCGCTTTCCCCCCTCAGCGCCGCGCTGCTCCTCGCCCTGGGCGGCGAGGCCGTGGCCGCCAGCGACCCGACCCTGTCCACGGTGGTGGTTACCGGCGTGCGCGGCAGCCAGCAGCGCACCGTGACCGACAGCCCCGCGCCGGTGGACGTGATCTCCGGCGAGCAGTTGAAGACCAGCGGCCAGAACGGCCTCAAGGACATGCTCACGCGCCTGCTGCCGTCCTTCAACGCACCCACCATCAACGGCGGCGGCACCGCCTTCCTGGTGCGTGGCATCAGCATGCGCGGCCTGGGCGGTGACCAGGTGCTGATCCTGGTGAACGGCAAGCGCCGCCACAACACCGCGATGATCAACAACAACGCCCGGGTCGGCACCGCCGCCGTGCCGGTGGACCTGGACCTGATCCCCACCGCCGCCATCGAGCGCATCGAGGTGCTGCGCGACGGCGCCGCCGCCCAGTACGGCTCCGACGCCATCGCCGGGGTGATCAACATCATCCTCAAGAAGGACGCCGAGGGGATCACCTCGGACAGCTCCCTCGGCCAGTACTACAGCGGCGACGGCACCACCGGCCACGAGGCCGCCAACTTCGGCTTCGGCCTGGGGGAGGGCGGCTTCTTCAACCTCTCCTTCGACGCCAAGGTGCAGGAGCCCTACGACCGCGCCGGCGCCGTGCGCGGCAACTTCGGCACCCTGGAGAACGGCCAGCCGGACCCGCGCATCACCCAGCGCCACGGCTGGGGCGAGGAGTACGGCCTGGGCCGCGACCGCACCTACAGCAGCGCCTACAACCTGGAGCTGCCGCTGGGCGAGGACCTCAAGCTCTACTCCTTCTCCACCCTCAGCTACCGCGACGGCAAGAAGGTGCTCGGCCACCGCGCGCCCACCGACATCACCGCCACCAACTGGCTGGCCAACCAGCCGTACCCCAAGGGCGGCCAGGCCACCCGCGAGGTGAACGAGACGGACTACCAGTTCCTCGCCGGGCTCAAGGGCCTGGCCGCCGACTGGGACTGGGACCTCTCCACCAGCTACGGCCGCGACAAGGCCAAGCTCTACACCGACAACAACCTCAACCTCTCCAACGGGCCGGATTTCAGTCAGCGACGTTTCCACCTGACCGACGAGATCTTCGACCAGTGGACCACCAACCTGGACCTGACCCGTGCGCTGGACATCGGCCTGGACAGCCCCCTGGAAACTTCCGCCGGCATCGAATACCGCTGGGAGAAGTACGAACTCACCGAGGGCGAGCCCAACTCCTACAACTACGGCAACTACGTGATTCCCAGCGGCAGCCTGGGCGGGCGCCGACCCGACCCGGGCCTGTTCTCGGTCAACGGCACCACCCCCGAGGACGCTGGCGACATGATCCGCCACAGCGGCGCCGCCTATGTGGACTTCGGCCTCAACGTCACCCCGCAGTGGTACAACGCCTTCGCCCTGCGCTACGAGCGCTACAACCAGGACATCGGCGAGACCCTCAGCGGCAAGTTCACCACCCGCTACGAGTTCGCCCCGGGCTACGCGGTGCGGGCGGCGGTGAGCAACGGCTTCCGCGCGCCATCCCTGGCGCAGAACGTGTTCTCCTCCACCAGCTCGGTGACCATCTTTGGTGCCGGCGGCTCCACCACCACCGCGCGCACCAAGCAGATGCGCCCCGGCTCGCGGGAAGCCATCGCCCTCGGTGCCAAGGCCCTGGAGCCGGAGACCTCGCGCAACTACAGCCTGGGCTTCACCGCCGAACCCACCGACCGCCTGCGCCTGACCGCCGACTTCTACCTGATCGACATCGACGACCGCATCCTGCAGACCGGCGTACTCACCGGCCCGGCGGTGTCGGCGATCCTGGTGGCCAACGGCCTGTCGCCGAACCTTTCCGGCCAGTATTTCGCCAACGCCGCCGACACCCGCACCAAGGGCGTCGACCTGGTGGCCGAGTACCGCCAGCCGCTGGACGAGTACGGCACCGTGCGCTGGAGCCTGGCCTACAACCACAACAAGACCACCATCCGCGACCTCGCCGACACGCCGCCCGAGCTGTCCAGTCTGGGGTCCGGCTACGTGCTGTTCGACCGCCAGCAGCAGACCGACCTGACCAAGGCCACGCCCAAGGACAAGTGGATCCTCAACACCAACTACAAGGTGGACGACTGGACCCTCAACCTGACGCTGACCCGCTACGGCGAATACACCGAGGGCTCGAACATCCCGGCCAACGACCGCACCTACAGCGCCAAGTGGATCACCGACATCGACGTCGCCTACGACGTCACCCAGAACCTCACCGTGGCCCTGGGGGCGAACAACCTGTTCGACGTCTACCCGGACAAGATCGGCATCGTGCCCTGGGCCGGCACCTACGAGTACGGGATGTTCTCCCCGTACGGCCTGGGTGGCGGCTACTACTACGGCCGCGTGAGCCTGGCGTTCTGATGATGGGCACGGGACGTTTGCTGGCGGGTCTCCTGTGCCTGGCGCTGGGGGCTGCCCCCGCGCTGGGCGCCGAGGCGCTGCGCGTGTCGAGCCAGAAGAACTCGCTGCAGGTGCTGCTGCAGGCCGCCGGCGAGCTGGAGTCGGTGCCGTACCCCATCGAGTTCGCCGCCTTCGGCGCGGCGGCGCCCACGGCCGAGGCCCTGAGCGCCGGCGCGGTGGACGTCGGCACCCTGGGCGTCGCGCCCTTCGTCTTCGCCGCCTCGGCCGGTGCCGGGTTGAAGACGGTGGGCGTGGTGCGCCTGAAGGTCACGCCCACGGCGGTGGCCATCGTCGTGCCCGAGGGCTCGCCGCTCACCGATGCCGCGTCCCTGGTGGGCACGCGCATCACCACCACGCGCGGCTCCATCGGCCATTACCTGGCGCTGGCGGCGTTGCGCTCGGTGGGCCGCAGCGGGCGCGATGCGACGTTCGTGTTCCTGCAGCCGGGGGAGTCCCGCAGCCTGCTGGCCAACGGCGGGGCGGATGCCTGGGCCACCTGGGACCCGTACACCAGCATGGTGCAGCTGGAAGGCGGCACGCGGGTGCTGGTCAGCGGGGAAGGGCTGTTCGCCGGCAACATGCTGCTGGTGGCCAACCCGGCGGCGATCCGCGACAAGCCGGAGCAGCTGCGGGACTTCCTCCAGCGCGTCGGCCGCGCCTGGGACTGGGCCAACGCCCATGTCGAGGCCTTCTCGGCGATCCAGGCGCGCCAGAGCGGCCTGCCACTGGAGGTGCATTTGCGCTCCAACCGCTACTCGCAGCCCCGGCGGGTGGACGTGGACGAGGCCCTGGTGCAGGACCTCGCCGACACCGCCCGGCTGTACCGGGACGAGGGTGTGATCGGCCCCGGCTTCGTGGCAGCCGAGCAGGTGGACCGGCGCTTCAACAGCCACGGGGAGGCGCATCCATGACCCGTCCCGAAGCCCACGCTCCTCCCAGGCCGACCCTTCCCCGAACCCACAACGGACGTTCCATTTCAGGGATACATGCGAGGCAACACCATGCTGATCACCACCACGGTCGATGAACTGACCGCCGACCACCTGGCCGGCCTGATCCAGGCCCGGCACTACGGCATCCTCATCAAGGGCTTTGCCCCGGCCGACACCGTCGAACTGGCCCGTGAGCGGCTCAGCCGCCACGAACTGCGCAGCGCCTTCAGCGAGCAGAACGAGTTCGTGCGCCTGGGCAAGGCCTATATCGAGATCGGCGACGAGGCCAGCCGCGCCGAGTACCACGCCCAGGCCGTGCCCACCATCCGCCGCGTGCGCGACGTGTTCCGGCCCCTGGCGTCGCCCATCGACGAGCTGCGCCTGCTGCTCGATGAGGTCTGGCCCAAGGGCGCGCGCCTGCTGGATGTGAACGGGCAGAAGTGCTTCGTCGGCATCACCCGCTTCCTCGGCAATGGCACCGACCTCACCCCCCATACCGACAACCTCGAGCGCAACGCGCCCCAGGACCACGAGCCCAAGCTGCTGACGCAGCTGTCCGCCAACGTCTACCTGGCCATCCCGGAGGACGGCGGCGAACTGGAGTTCTGGGGCCAGCAGCCCGACGAGGCGGAATACGAGCGGCTGCGCGGCTCGCGTGCCTACGGCATCGAACGGCACCTGCTGCCGCCGCCGGAGGTGGTGGTCAAGCCCGAGCCGGGCGACCTGATCCTGCTCAACCCGCGGCTGATCCATGCGGTGCGCCCCTCGGCCACCGCCACGCGGATCACCCTCGGCGTATTCATCGGTTATTTCGGCGACGACCAGCCCCTGGCCTATTGGAGCTAAGCAGCATGAGTGACGTGGAAGCGATCAACCTGAAAGCCTATTTCAACAAGGGCGGCGAGGAGCTGGACTTCACCGGCAAGCGCTGTGTACTGGCGGTGAGCGTGGGGCAGGAGTACCACGAGGGGCAGAAGCTCAGCTCCACCGTGCACCTGATCAACAAGTCCGGCTTCAGCCGGGTGAAGGTGGTGGTGGCCGACACCCTGCAGCGCCACAACAAGCACGGCAAGTCGCCGGGGGAGGCGCTGTCCGCCTCGATCCGCGACGGCGACGCCTGGCTGGCGCGCAACCGCCGCTACCTGTCGGGGCTGGAAGCACCGGTAACGGTCAGCCGCTGGAACCAGGAGCTGGCCTCCGACCGCTACGCCGAGCTGCGCCAGCAGGTGGACCAGCTCTACCGCGAGAGCGAGGACCTGCGCGGCGCCATCGAGGCCACCATCGGCGTGTTCATCGAGCGCCTGCGATTGCGCGACCCGGACGCCGACGTCGAGCGCGCGGCTGCGCAATGCCGCGAGTACATCCTGGAAGAGGTGCCGATCATCCTCCCGCTGTGGGCGGAGGAGGGCTACGACTACGTGATCTACCCGCAGCAGATGACCAACGCCATGGCCACCGCCCGGCGCCTGCTGATCGAGCCCCACGCGCCGGATCGGGTGCACTGGCTGCCGCTCAAGTTCAAGAAGCGTGGCATCCCGATCCCCTTCACCCTCCCGGGCGCCGTGCACCCGGCCTGGGCGGGGAGTGCGATTGCGATCTGACTGTTCCATGAAGGGCGGCTTGCGCCGCCATCGCGAATGAATTCGCTCCCACAGGGCACGATCGTTCCCTGTAGGGGCGAATTCATTCGCCCAGCGATGCGCCGCATCGCCAACCGACCCGGCACACAGCCGGAGGGTTGATGAACCACCCGTGGGAGCGGATTCATCCGCGAAAAGGGCGCAGCCCTGCGGGCTGCCTGGGCGAATGAATTCGCCCCTACAAATTTCCAGCACCAAAAACGGCCCCACGCCACACGGACGACGGCCTCCACCCCCTGTCATGACGGAAGGAGTTCCCATGAGCGTTTTTGCGCAACAGCAACGCAAATGGTGGGCCTTGCTCGGTGTGAGCATCGCCAGTTTTCTCGGCTGCGTGGATTTCACCATCGTCAACACCGCGCTGCCGGCCCTGCAGGCCGACCTCGGTGCTTCGGTGGAAAGCCTGCAATGGGTGATCAACGGCTTCATCCTCGCGCTCTCCAGCGCCATGGTGCTGGTGGGCCGGCTGGCCGACCTGCATGGCCGCCGGCGGGTGCTGAACATCGGCCTCGCCGTATTCGGCCTGGCCTCCCTCGGTGCCGGGCTGGCCACCAGCATCGACGCCCTGGTGGCCGCGCGGGTGGCCCAGGGGCTGGCCTGTGCGGTGCTGTACACGGCCTCCGGTGCCATCGTCTCGGCCACCTTCGCCAGCGAGGAGCAGGGTAAGGCCTTCGGCGTGCTGTTCGGCGTCAACGGCGTCGGCCTCGCCGTGGGACCGGTGCTGGGCGGGGTGATCACCAGCGCTTTCGGCTGGCAGTGGATCTTCCTGGTCAACGTGCCCTTCGTGCTGCTCAGCCTGGCGATCATCGCACTGGCGGCGGACGAATCCCGTGCCGAGCAGGACGGCGCGCGACTCGACTGGGCCGGCGCCGTATTGCTGCTGGTGGGCCTGCCGAGCCTGGTGCTGGTGATCGTCCAGGGCGGCGCCTGGGGCTGGGCCTCGGCCACCACCCTGGGCCTGATCGGCCTGGCCGCGCTGGCCTTCATCGCCTTCGTCGCGGTGGAGCTGCGGGTGCGTGCGCCCATCGTCGACCTGCGCCTGTTCGCCAACCGCCGCTTCGTCGCCGCGGTGACCGCCAGCTTCGGCCTGGCGCTGTTCTACTGCGTGGCCTTCTTCGTGATGCCGCTGTACCTGTCGCTGATCCGTGGCGAGAGCGTGCAGGCCAGCGGCCTGCTGCTGCTGCCCACCACCCTGGGCGTGGCGCTGCTGTCGCCGGTGGTGGGGCGGCTGGTGGACCGCAAGGGCCCGGCGCTGCTGATCCAGGCCGGGCTGCTGTTCTTCACCCTGTCGGCCTTGCTGCAGGCCGGCTTCGCCGAGGGCACCTCGCTGCCGTACCTGCTGGGCGCCTTCGCGGTGATGGGGCTGGGCTGGGCCTGCATCCTCGGGCCGTCCACGGTGCTGGGCATCTCCTCGGTGCCGCAGCAGGTGGGCTCGGTGGCCATGGGCTCGCTGATGACCCTGCACAACGTCGGCGGCGGCCTCGGCCTGGCGGTCGGCGTGGGCCTCTACCGCGCATTCGCCGCCCACGCGCTGGCCGGCTCCACGGGCGTGGCGGCCGATACCGACTGGCTGGCCCGTGCGGCGGCCGCGCCGGAGCAGGGCGTGGCACTGCTGGGCGCGCACCTCGCACAGGCCCCGGAGGTGCTGCAGGGCTGGGTGCACGGCGCCTTCCTCCAGGGCTACCAGGCGGTGATGCTGTTCCTCGCCGCCAGCGTGCTGTTGGTCTGGGCCAGCGTCGCCTTGCTGCTGCGGGCCCGGGTGGTCGCGCCCGCCGATGCGGCTGCCGAGCAGGAGCCCAGCCATGGCAAGGCGTGACGGTCGCCTGCGCCTGGGTGCCTTCCTCTCCGGCTCCGGCGCCCATGCCGGCAGCTGGCGCCACCCCCGGGCGGACGCCGACGCCTCGATCAACTTCGAGCGCTACCGGCACTACGCCCAGACCCTGGAACGTGGGCGCTTCGATGCGCTGTTCCTCAACGACAACGTGGCGGTGGGCGAGCTGGACCCGCGTGTGCTGCGCAGCAGCGCCTACAGCCTGCGCTGGGACCCCTTGACCCTGCTGCCGGCGCTGGCGGTGACGACCCGGCACATCGGCCTGATCGCCACCGCCAACACCAGCTACAACGAGCCCTACACCATCGCCCGCAAGTTCGCCTCGCTGGATCACCTGTCCGGCGGCCGCGCCGGCTGGAACCTGGTGACGGCGCTGATCGGCGGGGAGAACTTCAACCGCGCCGAGCACCTGCAGCATGCCGACCGCTACGCGCGCGCCGGGGAGTTCTTCGAGGTGGTCACCGGGCTCTGGGACAGCTGGGCCGACGACGCCTTCCCCCTGGACAAGGCCACCGGCACCTGGCTGGAGCCGGCGCGCATGCGCGTGCTGGACCACGAAGGCGAGCACTTCCGCGTGCGCGGCCCGTTGAATGCACCCCGTCCGCTGCAAGGCTGGCCGGTGATCGCCCAGGCCGGTTCCTCCGAAGCCGGGCGCGCCCTGGCGGCGCGCACCGCCGAGCTGGTGTTCACCGCCCAGCAGACCCTGGAGGAGGGCAAGGCCTTCCATGCCGATATCCACCAGCGCCTGGCGTTGGCCGGGCGCGAGGAGGGTGAACTCAAGGTGTTCCCCGGCCTGGCTCCGGTGGTGGGGCGCACCGCCAGCGAGGCGCAGGAGAAGCACGAGGAATTGCAGGCGCTGGTGGACCCGGAGGCGGCGCTCAAGGCGCTGTCCTTCCTGCTGGACATCGGCATCGACCTGGAACGCCTGCCGCCGGATGCGCCGGTCGTACTGCCCGACCCGCTGCCGGTCACCGAGCGCCACAAGAGCCGCCAGCAACTGGTGATCGACCTGATCCGCCGCGAGAAGCCCACCGCCGCGCAGCTGTTGCGCACGCTCGGCGCCGGCGGCCATCGCCTGCTGGTGGGCACGCCGAGCCAGATAGTCGAGGAGATGGCCTGCTGGTACGAAGAGCGCGCGGCGGATGGCTTCAACCTGCTGTTCACCCACCTGCCGGGCGGGCTGGAGGACTTCGTCGACCTGGTGATCCCGGAGTTGCAGCGCCTGGGCCTGTTCCGCCGCGAATACGAAGGCCGCACCCTGCGCGAGAACCTCGGCCTGCAGCGCGTCGCCAACCGGCATTTCGCGTAGCGCGGCCAGGCTGTCGGAATCCCCGGACTGCAATCCGGGCGTTCCGCTCCGACGTGGTGATCGCGGCCGAAGAGCGGTAGATTTCCCGCTTTCATCACGGAGCGGCAGCACATGGACAACCCTTTCCAATCCCCGACCACCGATGTCCGGACAGAGAGGGGCGGCAGCACGTCGAGCCCTGCATCCCTCGCGCTGCGCCTTGCGTTCCCCATCGAGCAGGCGTGACCGAACATGGGCGCCTGGGGTGCGGGGTTGTATTCCGATGACACGACCTGTGATGTACGGGATGACTACGTCCAGCTCCTGAAGCACGGGCTTTCCCACGGCGAGGCCTGCCAGAAGGTCCTGGGCCGCCATGTCGCACGGCTGGGCGAGCCTGAGGTGGCCTGCCTGGTGTACGTCGCCCTGGCCGACACGGCCTGGAAGTACGGCCGGCTGGACGAGACGCTCAAGGACAAGGCGCTGTCGCTGCTGCGCGCGGGCGGGGACCTGTTCGTGTGGGAGCGCGATGCGCCCAGGGATGTGCCGGCCCGTCGCAAGACCCTCAAAGCGCTCGAAGCCAGGCTGGCTACCCCTCAGCCGGCGGAAAAGCCTGTGAAGGTGTCGCCACCCAAGCCCAGGAAGGCCCGTACCACGGCGCCTGTGGGCTCGGTCTTCTCGCTGGCATTGCCCAGCCAACGCCAGGTGCTGCTGGTCCTGGTGGGCTTCGTCGAGCTGGAGAAGAGCATCGACCCGGTCTTCTCGGTCCTGGCGCAACCCATCACCTCAGCTGAATCCCTGCCCATTCGAATCACTGGCGATGCCCCGACACTGGTGCTCTCGAAGGGCCTGCGGCAGCCATTCCGGCACGTGGCCATCCTGCCCCGCGATGAACGAAAGGACATCCTCACCGGGCTGACGCCCCTGGACATCACCGTCGAGCCCGCGCTGCCGTTCCAGCGGGAGTACACGGTGTGGCTGGCATTGGGGCGCATTGCCAGTGAGGTCGACGCGCACCTTTGAGGGGCAGGGGGAGGAGGGGAGCGCCCCTTCTCGTCGACGCTCAAGGCTTGCGTAAATTGACGCTGTCATAACCGATTAACCGCCATACGGGTTTGTTACATGTAGTGCCCGTGCCACTCCAACACAAAGGAACTGTGCTGATGAACAAGACTGTACTGGCCGCCGTGGCCCTGGTGTTTCCGCTGCTGGCCAAGGCCGAACTGGCGGTGATCTTCGACGGTGCCGGCACCTGCGACGGCTGCGCGAAGACCGTCGCTGAACTGTTGCAGAAAGAACGCTACGACGTCCGCCTGGTGGATGAAGACCAACTCGGCGCCGAGGTGCTCGAGGACGCCGATCTCTACGTACAGCCGGGTGGCTCGGACGACATCATGGACACCTTGTCGGAGCTGTCCGCCGGCCAGGTACAGGCCATCCGCGACTTCGTCGCCCAGGGAGGCCAGTACCTGGGCATCTGTGCCGGCGGTTACCTGGCTGGGCGCTATGCCGACGAGAAGGAAGGCGTCCCGGCCTTTGGTCTGATCGAGCTGGCCGAGGTCGACCAGGAAATCCCGAAGGACAACACGGCGCAGTTCATCTCCATCCAGCTGCCCGCAGGCCACCAGCAGCGTGACGTCTACTACCAGGCCGGCCCGCATTTCGGCAGCCGGCTCCCGGCTGGCGCCGAGGCGACGGCGTACTACACGAAATCCCGACGCATCGCCGCGCGGATCTCGTCCTACGGCAAAGGCACGGTCGGCATCATCGGCCCGCATTACGAAGCGGACAGTTCCTGGTACGCCGCCGATGGGTTGCCATCCGATGCAGACGAACATCAGGACTTGTTGGTGGCCATGCTGGCGCAGATGAAGGAACGCGCCGGGCGGTGATCGCCGCGTGGTAACGGCGTAGAAAATCGAAGAGCGAGCCAAGGACGATTTCCAGCGTATCCGCAGCGTGGAAAGCACTGGGGAATCACTCAGCCAGGAAACACGCAATTAACCCATAATGTAGATTATGTTAAATCGCATATTATGGGTTGGCCGTCACTGATGACTCTGCCGGCTCACTCGCCCCGCTTTGCTTGCTTGGATATCGCCTCGACCTTCGCCACTAGGCGCTGGTCGAGGCTGTTTCGTTTGGCTGGCGCCTGCTCACTCAACTACAGGTGGAAATCGCCCGCTGCTTCCGGCTGGTAAAGCACCTTCCTGATTTCGATCCGGCGGGTTCGGTCTGAGATTCGCCAGTCGATGGCGTCACCCTCCTGGTAGCCCAGGATGGCGGCGCCGATGTCGGAGCACACGGAATGTTTCCCGGCGCGGCTGTCGGCATCCTCGGGATAGACCAGGACCACTTCGATCTCTTCGTCGTCCACCTGCAGCAAGGCCCGGGAGTTCATCGTGACGACATCGCGCGCCACCTGTTCCGGCGTGACCACGGTCGCTCGCTCGATCTCATGTTCAAGCTCCACAACGGCCGGGCCTTCCTCGAGGACGATCAGGCTCTCGAGCCTGGCCTTGTCGAACTCGGTGATGTAGATCCCGGTGGAATCGCCAAGGGCACCTTCGCGCAACAACTGCAGGTAGCGCCCTGCCGTCATGGAAAACGACTTCAATGCCGGCGTTTCGCTCTCGAGCAGGAAACCGCTGCGCTGGAAGGCCTTCAGCGAACGCAGGTTGTCCGGGTGGATCTTGGCGATCAGCTTCTTGGCCCGCATGTCGAGGAAGGCCAGCTTCATGCCTTCGCGGATCGTGCGGGCGCCAAGGTTGCGGCCCCATTCGCCGCTGTTTCCGATGGCCAGGACGATCTCGCACTCCGAGCCGGTCTTGATGAGGCGGACAAAGCCCACCGGGGCGTCGTGCCGGTCGAAAGCCAGGAAGAATCGGCCGTCCCGGTTGAACAGATGGGTCAGGATCGGCGCTTGCGTCCGATCCATGGCTTGCTCGATGGACCGCGACACATCACGTGAATCGCTCAGGTAGCAGGTGACGCGCTCATCCTCCAACCAGTCCATCAACGTCAGCGCGTGTGCCCGAGTGATTTCAGGGCACAGCGAAATGAAAGGCTTGTTCATCTTCACCACACACGTATCCGTAAAGAATGAAAGCCCTTCATGGCTACGGCCATAACGGTTCTTTCTGCGACCGGCCACTTTAAGGCATTACGCAGGAATCACGAACGACCTGAGCGCTTTTCCTTGATCAGCCGATGCAGGCTCGACCTGTAGGCACGGCTGGAACGCACTCACCGCACCTGCGCCCCCATCTCCTGCATGAACTGCCACAGCCTCGGCGGCAGCTGGTCCGGATCGAGGCCGTCGAGCAGGTTCTTCATGCCGAGGCCCAGGTCGGTATCGCCTTCGATGACCATGCGCCGACGGAAGAACAGCGTGTCCGGGTCCTCCTGGCGGCTGGCCAGCAGCAGGAAGTCGCGCCAGGTGCCGCGGATGCACACGTCCACCGAACGGCGCTGAGCCACCCGCAGCCGGTTGCCGCTGCAACTCACGCACCAGGCCAGGCCCAGGTCGCTGACTTCCAGACGCAGCCAGCGATTTTCCAGCAGATGGAACGCCCCCTCGGACAGCGGCGTGGCGAACAACCGCGCGGCAGCCAGCTCGATCACCCGGCGCTGGATGGCGAACGGCACGTGGCGGCTGTAGGGCAGCAGCGGCTGGCCCAGTTTCAACGCCCATCTGGCGACGCTCATAGCCCACCCTCCTCCACGGCCAGCATCCCCGGCTTGCCGTGCCAGTAGCCGTTGCAACCATTGACCGCCAGTGGCGGCAAGGCGCCGTCACGCACGGCGGCGAATTCGCCAATGACCCTGTCCATCCCTTCGGCGCGCGGGCTGAGGCGCAGCACATCGACGCCACGGCCTGCGATGCCGGGGTAATCGGCCAGCAGGTTGCCCACCTCGGCGGACATCGTCTGGATGCCGTTCAGGGTGAACAGCGCCTGGCCTTCCTGGCTCAGCAGCGGGATGCCTTCGGGGTAGTTCTGGCAGCAGAACTGGCAATCGTCCTTGGGCCGGTTCTCGGCCCGCGCCGTGAAGCAGCGGGCCGAATACGCCAGCGGCAGATGGCCGTAGGCGAACAGCTCAACCTCCGGGCGCGGTGCCTGCAAGGCGTCGAGTTGCTGCAGGCAGTCCTCCAGCAGGCGCCCGGAGCATTCCACCGGCGGCACCCAGCGCTGCAGGCCGCAGGCTTGCAGCTCCATCAGCGCATGGGCGTTGTACAGGTTGAGCGCCGGGCCGGCGACGAAGGGCCTGCCCTGCTCCGCCAGCAACTGCACCGCGCCCATGTCGTTGGCTTCCACCAGCAGTTCGCCGTTGTCGCACAGGCGGCGAAGGCTGGAGAGTTCCGAGGACGCTTCCACCAGCGCCAGGCCCGACAGCACGAGCTCGGCCCGGGTGCTCTCGCGCAGCTCGCGGGCCAGGCCCAGCCAGTCGTCCAGCGACAGGGCGCGGCGCTTCGAGCACACCGTCTCGCCCAGGTAGATGATGTCGAGCGGCTGGCTGGCCATCTCGGCATAGAAGTCCAGCAGCTTGCTGCGGCTCCAGTAGAACAGCACGGGTCCGAGGCTCAGTTTCATGGGGGTCCTCACTGCCAGGATCGGTGGTAAGCGCCGAGGGTCGTCTGGCTGCCTTCCGACAGCCCGTCCAGTGCCTTGCGCCACTGCTCCTGCACGGCAAAGCGGCCGCTGGCGTGGGCGTCCAGCGCCTCGCGCCAGACGCGCGTGACCTGCTCGACATAGGCCGGGCTGCGCTGGCGGCCCTCGATCTTCACCGCCGCGATGCCCATTTCCGCCAGCTGCGGGATCAGGTCGAGGGTGTTCAGGCTGGTGGGCTCCTCCAGCGCGTGGAAGCGCTGGCCTTCCACCAGGAAACGGCCCTTGCACAAGGTCGGGTAGCCCGCCGGCTCTCCCGGCGCATAGCGGTCGATCAGCACCTCGCTGAGGCGCGAACTCAGGCCCTCGGCGTCCTCCTGCCAGCGCACCGCCTTGGCGGGCGAGCACACGCCACAGAGGTTGGGCGACTCCCCCGTCACGTAGGACGACAGGTGGCAACGGCCCTCAGCCATGATGCACAGGCTGCCGAAGGCGAACACCTCCAGCGGCACGCTGCTCTTTTCCGCCACCTGGCGCACCTGGGCCAACGACAGCACCCGGGGCAGCACCGCGCGGCGGATGTTGTAGCGCTGCTGGTAGAACGCCAGCGCGGCCGGGTTGGTGGCTGAGCCCTGCACGGACAGGTGCAGGTTGAGATCGGGGTGGCGCCGGCTGGCGTAGGCCAGCACACCGGGATCGGCCGCGATCAACGCATCCACGCCCAGCGCTGCCGCCTGGTCCACCGCACGCTGCCAGCGCGTCCAGCCCTGGGGCTGGGCGTAGGTGTTCACCGCCACGTAAAGCTGTCGGCCGCGCTGGCGGATCAGCTGCAGGCCGGTCTCCAGCTGACGCTCGTCCAGGTTGAGCCCGGCGAAGTGGCGTGCGTTGGTGTCATCGCGAAAGCCCACGTAGATGGCATCCGCGCCTTGCTGGAGAGCAGCCTTGAGGGCGGGCAGACTGCCCGCCGGACAGACCAGATGCATGAAACGACTCCTGCTCGAACGGCGATGCGCCAGTCTAGGCAGCGCATTTGCGGCTGCCTTGACCACGGTCAAGGCAGCCTGGCCGGGCGCGTAGCGCCACCCTGCGCAGCCTTGATCCGCGTCAAGGTTGCAGCGCCCCGTGGGCCTAGCCTGGATCTCGTCCAGACAATCGGAAGCGCTGCCATGGCCAAGAAATTCCCCCTGCATCCCCGCCACCCGGAACGCATCTGCTGGGGCTGCGACCGTTACTGCCCGGCGGATTCCCTGGCCTGCGGCAACGGCGCCGACCGCACCATGCACCCGGTCGAGATGCTGGGCGATGACTGGTACCGCCACGGCGACTGGGGCATCGACGTCGCGGAAGCCGAAGACGACGCCGAAGCCGGGGCCCGAAAGGCCGCAAGCCTCTGATCCGATCCCTCAGCGCCCTCCTCGCCTTCACGGACCGTACCGCCACCCAAGTGGTCTGCCCACCTGCCTCGGATTGGTCCGACTTCGCCCTCCACTCGCTCGGTATAAATCCCGGCCTGGGTCCTGGCAGTTGCCGACCCAGGCCTTCAAGACCAGCAAGGATTCATACCCATGACAGCGATGCAGCAGGTGGTAGCCGTTCGCCCCGTGACGGAAGCGGACTTCGAGCAATGGCAGGCGTACTGGGGCCAGTACCAGGTGTTCTACAAAGTGGAGCTTGGGCCGGAGATCACCCGGCGCACCTGGGCCCGTTTCTTCGACGCGGCCGAGCCGGTGGAGTGCGCCGTGGCCGTCGAGGGCGAGCGGGTGCTCGGCTTCGTCCACTACGTGTTCCACCGCTCCACCTGGGGGCAGAACGACTTCTGCTACCTGGAGGACCTCTTCGTCTCCCCCGAAGCCCGTGGGCGGATGATCGGCAAGCAGCTCATCGAACACGTCCAGCGCCAGGCCCGTGCCCGCCACTGCGACCGGCTCTACTGGCACACCCAGGAGACCAACCACACCGCCCAGCGCCTGTATGACTGGATCGCCGAGAAACCCGGCGTGATCGAATACCGCATGGCGCTGTGACGCCCCGGAGCGAGGTCCCGCCTCGCTCCCCTCTTCCCCACCTGCGCCTGCTCACCGAGTGGGCGCAGCGGT
Organism: Pseudomonas sp. SLBN-26; assembly: GCF_006715895.1. NCBI lineage: Bacteria > Pseudomonadati > Pseudomonadota > Gammaproteobacteria > Pseudomonadales > Pseudomonadaceae > Pseudomonas > Pseudomonas sp. SLBN-26. The sequence continues at coordinate 1,106,535 of NZ_VFOB01000001.1, read as the reverse complement.
TACAGCCCGCACCAGGAGGAAGCATCCTGCGCCCTTCCGGTGTTACGCCCGGCCCCACCCTCCTCCCCTGCACAGCCGGTTCTCGACCGGATAATTCCCGTCACATCAATCACTTGTCCGTTGCCACCGCACCTTGGCACAGCGCGTGCATTGGTGCATGTATGGATAATTGGATCCAAAAATACAAACGGAGCCACCCCGATGCGCCTGGTCCCCAACTACGAGCGAGCCCCCGCCACCGCCGAAGAAGAGGCCTACAGCTACCTGCTGGACGCCATCTGCAAAGGCCAGTACCGCACCGGTGACCGGCTGATCGCCGAGGACATCGCCACCGACATCGGCATGAGCCGCATGCCCGTGCGCGAAGCCTTCCGCCGCCTGGCGGCCGAAGGCCTGGTGACCCTGCGCCCCAACCGCGGCGCCATCGTCAGCGGCCTCAACATCGAGGAGATGCGCGAAGTCTTCGAAATGCGCAGCGCCCTCGAAGGCCTGGCCATCCGCCTGGCCGTGCCCAAGCTCACCGAGCGCCACCTGGCCCGCCTGGAACGCCAGCTGGACGAAATGGACGACTACCGCGACGACAGCGCCGAGTGGGTCAGCCGCCACCGCGCCTTCCACGAATACCTCTGCAGCCTGGCCGAGCGGCCACGGCTGATGCGCCAGATCAACGCCCTCTACTCGGTGATCGAGCCACACATGCGCCTCTGGCTGCAGCACGTCGACAAGCCCATGAGCGCCCGCGAGGAACACTCGGTGATCCTCGACGCCCTGCGCACCGGCGATGCCCGCGAAGCCGAGCGGGTGATCTGCGAACACATCGAGGGCACCGTGCCCTCGCTGCTGGAATTCCTTGAAGCAACGGGCGCCTGAGACCCGGCCTTCATTCCTCCCCTGAACTGCCTCGGCAACCCCGCCCACAGGAGCTGATCATGTTCGTACGCAGGATCCCGCAGTGCCTTCTTGCCCTTTGCCTGGCCGCTCCACTGGCCCAGGCCGACACGGTGAAGATTCCCGACCGCCTGAAGAACACCGACAAACTGGTGTTCTGCGGCGGCATGGACTCGCCGCCCATGGGCTTCTACGACAGCGCGCAGAAACCCACCGGGTTCACCGTCGAGCTGGGCCAGGCTTTCGCCCAGCGCCTGGGCAACAAGGCCATCGAATGGCGCGTCACGCCCTTCTCCGGGCTGATTCCCGCCCTGCTCGCCGGGCAGTGCGACATGCTCGTCGACCAGTTGTTCGACAAGCCCGAGCGGCGTGAAGTGATCGACATGGTCAACTACATGTACTCCAGCCAGGCCGTGGTGGTCGGCAAGGGCAACCCTCGCGGCATTCGCAGCCTCGACGACCTGTCCGGGCGCAAGGTCGCGGTGCTCAACGGCTCCACCATCCGCACCCTGCTCGACGCCCACAACCAGGTGCTCGCCCAGGCCGGCAAGGCGCCGATGAAGATCGTCGTCTACAACACCGACACCGACGCCTTCCAGGCCCTGCGGGTCGGCCAGGCCGACGCCTACGGCACCACCCTGGAAACCGCCGGCTACTACCAGGGCATGGCCCCCGACCTGTTCGAGATCGGCGTCCCGGCCTTCGCCCGCATCCTCACCGGGGTCGGCATCCGCAAGGACGATCCGCAGCTGAGCGCCGCCGTGCAGCAGATCATCCGCGACATGCAGGCCGACGGCAGCTACCAGGCCCTTCTCGCCAAATGGCACATCGAAGGCGACAAGCTCGACTGAGCCGAGGTGACCCCATGAACTTCAGTTGGGATGTGTTCTGGCAGTACCTGCTCAGGCCCAGCGACATCTACCTGTACGGGCTCTGGCTGACCTGCGTGATCGCGGTCAGCGCCATGCTCCTGGGCTGCGCGCTGGGCTTGCTGGCAGCGCTGATGCGGCTGTCCACCAACCCCGTGCTGCAATACCCGGTGCGCTTCTACGTGTGGCTGATGCGTGGCACACCGCTGCTGGTGCAGATCGTCTTCCTCTACACGGCACTGGCCGCTGGCGGGGTGTTCCGCTTCGAGGACCTGGACCTCGGGCTGTTCATCCTGCCCGGCAACATCCAGGCGGCGATCATCGCCCTGGGCCTCAACGAAGGCGCCTACATGGCCGAGATCATCCGCGCCGGAATCGGCGCGGTGGACAAGGGCCAGTACGAAGCCGGGCGGTCCCTGGGCATGACCTTCCCACGGCTGATGCGGCGCATCGTGCTGCCCCAGGCGCTGCGCGTGATCGTCCCGCCACTGGGCAACGAGTTCAACGTGATGCTGAAGAACACCACCCTGGTGAGCGTGATCGGCGTGCAGGAGCTGCTGCTCAGCACCCAGATGGTCACCTCCGCCACCTTCCGGGTGTTCGAGCTGTACCTGGTGGTAGCCCTGTACTTCCTGCTGTTGACCACCCTCTGGGGTGTCTTCCAGCGCTGGCTGGAGGTGCGCTTCGGGCGGTCCGAGTCCCCGGCGCCGGCCGCCTCGGGGCGCCTGTTCGGCCAGCAGGCCCTGAAACTGCTGAGGGGGCGTTGACATGATCCCGACCACGAACGACGTGGTGATCCAGGCCCGCGACGTGCACAAGGCCTTCGGCGACCTGACGATCCTCAAGGGCGTCTCGCTGGAGGTGCGCAAGGGCGAAGTGGTGGTGCTGATCGGCGCCTCCGGCTCGGGCAAGACCACCTTCATCCGCTGCATCAACCTGCTGGAGGACATCCAGGGTGGCAGCATCCGCGTCAACGGCGAGCTGATGGGCTACCGGGAACGCCCCGACGGCCGCCTGGTGCGCGACTCCGAACGCAACATCGCACGGCGCCGCCGCGACATCGGCATGGTCTTCCAGCGCTTCAACCTGTTCCCCCACATGACCGTGCTGCAGAACATCATCGAGGCCCCCACCCAGGTCCTCGGCGTGCCCCGCGCCGAGGCCATCGAACAGGCCCAGCGCCTGCTCGCCCGGGTGCGCCTGGCGGACAAGGCCGGGCACTACCCCAGCCAGCTGTCCGGCGGGCAGCAGCAACGGGTGGCCATCGCCCGCGCCCTGGCGATGAAGCCCCAGGCGATGCTCTTCGACGAACCCACCAGCGCCCTCGACCCGGAAACCGTCGGCGAGGTGCTGCAGGTGATGAAGGAACTCGCCGAGGACGGCATGACCATGGTCGTGGTCACCCACGAAATGGGCTTCGCCCGCGAAGTGGCCGACCGCGTGGTGGTGCTGCACCAGGGCGAGCTCATCGAAGAAGGCCCGCCGGCCCAGGTCTTCGGCAACCCCCACCACCCGCGTACGCGGGAATTCCTCAGCCGCGTTCTCTGACCCAAGGACACCCCATGCGCGCCCTCCCCCTGCTGGCCAGCACGTCCCTGATCGCCTGCGCCCTCGCCGCCCAGGCCGAAGAAGTGCCCGTGCGCTTCTACAACTGGTCCGACTACATCGCCCCGGACACCCTGAAGAACTTCGAGAAGGAGACCGGCACCCCGGTCCGCTACGACGTCTTCGACACCAACGAAATGCTCGAGGCCAAGCTGCTGTCCGGTCACTCCGGCTACGACCTGGTGGTGCCCTCCAGCCAGTTCCTCACCAAGCAGATCAAGGCCGGCGTCTACCAGCCCCTGGACCGCGCCCAGCTGCCCAACTGGACGCACCTCGACCCCCGCCTGATGCAGCGCCTGGAAGCCGCCGACCCCGGCAACCGCTACGCCGTGCCCTACATGTGGGGCACCGTGGGCATCGGCTACAACCTCGACAAGGTCAAGGCCGCCCTGGGCGACAGCGCCCCGCTGGATTCCTGGGACCTGGTGTTCAAGCCCGAGAACCTGGCCAGGCTGCACGGCTGCGGCGTGGCCTTCCTCGATGCGCCGGTGAAGATCATCCCCCAGGCCCTGCACTACCTCGGCCTGGACCCCAACAGCACTAATCCAGACGACTACACCAAGGCCTCCGCGCTGCTGCAGAAACTGCGCCCGTCGATCACCTACTTCAGCTCCTCGAAGTACACCACCGACCTCGCCAATGGCGACATCTGCGTGGCCGTGGGCTACTCCGGCGACGTGATGCAGGCCCGCACCCGCGCCCAGGAGGCCGGCAAGCAGATCGACGTGCGCTACGTGATCCCCAGGGAAGGCGCCAACCTCTGGTTCGACATGCTCGCCATCCCCCGTGACGCGAAGAACCCCAAGGGCGCCCACGCCCTGGTGAACTACCTGCTGCGCCCCGAGGTGATCGCCCCGGTGAGCGACTACGTCGGCTACGCCAACCCCAACCCGGACGCCACGAAACTGCTCGACCCCAAGGTGCGTGACAACCCCGGCATCTACCCCAGCGACGCGGTGATCGAAAAGCTCTACGTCTCCGCCGACCTGCCACCGAAGATCCAGCGCGTGATCACCCGCGAGTGGACCCGCATCAAGACCGACCGCTGAACCGAAGAGAGTTTTCCATGCTGAGCTTCTCTGCCCACGAATACCCCTATGCCTCCCAGCGCCAGAGCGTGTTCGCCCGCAATGGCATGGTCGCCACCTCGCAGCCCCTGGCCGCCGAAGCCGGCATCAGCCTGCTGCGCGCCGGCGGCAACGCCATCGACGCCGCCATCGCCACGGCGGCGGCGCTCACCGTGGTCGAGCCCACCGGCTGCGCCATCGGCGGCGATGCCTTCGCCCTGGTCTGGGTCAAGGACCAACTCCATGGCCTCGACGCCAGCGGCCGCGCACCGGCCTCGCTTAGCATCGACGCGGTGAAGGCCGCCGGGCACACCCAGATGCCGGTGCACGGCTGGTTGCCGGTCACCGTACCGGGCTGCCCCTCGGCCTGGGCCGAGCTGTCCGCGCGCTTCGGCCGGCTGCCCTTCGCCGAGCTGCTGCAACCGGCCATCACCCTCGCCCGCGACGGCTTTCCGGTCTCCCCGGTGGTGGCCCACCAGTGGGAAGTGGCACGCCGCGAATACCAGGAAAGCCGCGCCGAGCACCCGGCGCTGGAAACCTGGTTCGACACCTACCTGGTGGACGGCCAGGCGCCACGTGCCGGCCAGCTGTTCCGCAACCCGGCCCAGGCACGCACCCTCGCCGAGCTGGCCGAGACCCGCTGCGAGAGTTTCTACCGGGGCGCCCTCGCCGAGCGCCTGGCCACCCACGCCGCCGCCAGCGGCGGCCACCTCGGCAGCGCCGACCTGGCCGGCTACCGGCCGCGCTGGGTCGAGCCGATCAAGGTCAACTACCGGGGTTATGACGTCTGGGAGATTCCCCCCAGCGGCCAGGGCCTGATCGCCCTGATGACCCTCAACATCCTCCAGGGCTTCGACTTCGACCACCGCGACAGCCAGCTCACCTGGCACCGCCAGCTGGAGGCGATGAAGCTCGCCTACGCCGACGGCCTGCACTTCATCACCGACGCCGAGCACATGCGTGTCAGCACCGCCGCGCTGCTGGCCGACGACTACGCCGCTCGCCGCCGTGGCGAAATCGGCGAGCAGGCCGCCCCGCCCCGGCACGGCAACCCCGACGCCAGCGGCACCGTGTACATCGCCACCGCCGACGGCGAAGGCAACATGGTGTCCTTCATCCAGAGCGCCTACCACGGCTTCGGCTCCGGCGTGGTCCTGCCGGACAGCGGCATCGCCCTGCAGAACCGCGGCTCGGAATTCAGCCTCGACCCCACCCACGTCAACGCACTGGCCCCGGGCAAGCAGACCTTCCACACCATCATCCCCGGCTTCCTCAGCAAGGACGGCGTCGCCGTCGGGCCGTTCGGCGTCATGGGCGGCTACATGCAGCCCCAGGGCCACGTGCAGATGGTGATGAACCTGGTGGATTTCGGCCTCAACCCCCAGGCCGCGCTGGACGCCCCGCGCTGGCAATGGCTGGGCGGGCTGAAGGTGGGCATCGAGCAGGCCGCCTCCCGCGACCTGGCCTTCGCCCTGGCCCGCCGGGGCCACGAGGTGCAGGTGGCCTGCGACCTGACGGACTTCGGTCGTGGCCAGATCATCGTCCGCGACCCGCAGACCGGCGTGCTCTGCGGCGGCACCGAGCCCCGCGCCGACTCCCACATCGCCGTCTGCTGAAGGAAGCGACCATGTCCCTGCACCCCACCCATGCCCGCGCGCTGGCCATCTCCCCGATCGTGCTCGGCGGCAACGTGTTCGGCTGGACCCTCGACGAAGCGCACTCCCGGCGCCTGCTGGACGCCAGCCTCGATGCCGGCCTCACCAGCATCGACACCGCCGACCTCTACTCCGCCTGGGCCAGCGGCAACAGCGGCGGCGAGTCCGAGTGCATCATCGGCAACTGGCTGGCCAGCCGGCCTGGCGAGCGCGACCGAATCACCCTGTTCACCAAGGTCGGTGCCGAGCTTTCGCCGACCCGCAGGGGGCTCTCGCGGCACTGGATCAGCCAGGCCGTGGAAGACTCCCTGCGGCGCCTGCGCACCGACTACATCGACCTCTACTTCTCTCACTACCCCGACCCGGAAACGCCCCACGAAGAAACCCTGCGGGCCTACGAGGAACTGATCCGCGCCGGCAAGGTACGGGCCATCGGCGCCTCCAATTTCAGCCCGGAGCAACTGCGCGCGGCGCGGGCCAGCGCCGACCACGCCGGGTTGCCGGCCTACTCGGCGCTGCAGGTGGAATACAACCTCTTCGACCGTGCCCGCTGCGAGGCCGACGACCTGCCCCTGGCCGCCGAGCAGGGCTGCGTGGTGACCACCTACTTCAGCCTCGCCTCCGGCTTCCTCACCGGGAAATACCGCCGCCTGGCCGACCTGGGCGACAGCGCCCGGCGCGAAGACCTGGAGAAGTACTTCGACGACCGGGGCATGCGCATCCTCGCTGCCCTCGACGCCGAGGCCGAACGCCTCGACGCCGCGCCCGGCGAAGTGGCCCTGGCCTGGTTGCGCCACCAGCCGGGGGTCACCGCGCCCATCGCCAGCGCCACCAGCGAAGCCCAGCTGGCCAGCCTGGTGCGGGCAAGCCGGCTCACCCTGGACGCCGAGGGCCTGGCCCGGCTCGATGCGGCCAGCCGACCCGGCGCCTGATGACGAGGGCGGGGCGGCGCCCACCGCCCCGTCTACCAAAAACAGCCAGCAGGGTATCGGCCCCAGTGGCTGCCTTGACCGGCTCGTCCGTCGTCAACCCTGCATCGCCGGGCACCGCCGGCTAGAGCCTTTCTTCATCACAAGACCGTGCATCCATAACCAAAGGCTTTGGATGCACGGCCGCAGCCCCTGCCCGCAGATGCGGCAAAGCCCTCGCCCGGCGTGGCTTTCAGCCCCTCCCACACGTACAACGCACCGCCCTGGTGCGGGCCTTCCCGGTCTTGGACGGGGCTGGGGGCGCGCCTTGCAAATACCCCTTCGCTGACTACGTTGATAGCAAAACCACAGCACAGGTAAGCCTTCTCCCAACCGACCCATCCGGAAGTGTGTCGGCCCCGCTGAATCCGCTGCCCGGCAGCGCGCCTTGAGACAGACGGGATACGGAAATCCGCCATAAGAACAAGGACTTCGCATGAAACGTGGCCTGATGACTCACGTCCTCTCCCGCAGAGGCCGTACGGAATTCCTTTGCCTATCGCTCGCCCTCTTCGTGGGCCTGGTGATCGTCAGCTTCCTGCTGCTCGAAGCCCCCTTGCAGCAATGGCTGGACGGCCTCGGCCCGACCGCGACCGACCCGCTGCGCAGCCTGGGCCTGGCCGCCCTGCTGGTGGCCCTGCTGGCCCTGGACGTGGTGCTGCCGGTGCCCTCCAGCATGGTTTCGCTGCTCGCCGTGGCGGCCCTGGGCGCCGTCGGCGGCTACCTGGCGATCTTCACCGGGCTGTGCCTGGGCTCGCTGCTGGGGTATTGGCTGGGCGCCGGCTACATCCGCCTGCTCTCGGGCTGGCTCAACCTCGCCGACTGGGACAAGGCCAGCCGCCTGGCCAACCGCATCAACACCCTGTCGCTGATCTGCCTGCGCGGCGTGCCGGTGCTGGCGGAAACCTCCGTGCTCGCCGCCGGCATGCAGCGCTACCCGTTGCGCCGCTTCCTGGTCATCACCACCCTGGCCAACGCCGGCCTGGCGCTGGTGTACAGCGCTCTGGGCAGCGTCGTCGCCGAGGAGCAGGTGCTGCTCTGGGCGGTGATGGCCAGCATGGTCCTGCCCGGACTGTTCCTGCTCGGCAAGGGCGCCCTGGCCCGTCGCCAGCCCCGTGCCGCCGAGGCCGGCGAAACCCTGGATGGCCGCTTCACCGTGGCCTACCACTACCCGGTGCGCTTCACCGACCACCTGTTCGACCCCGCCAACCCCTGCCTGCATGAGCAACTGACCCAGCGCGGCAGCGGCCCCGTCTCGCTGCTGGCCTTCGCCGACCAGGGCCTGCTCGATGCCGCGCCCGGCCTCGGCGAACGCATCACCCGCTACGTGCAGGCCCACGAGAACCTGCGCCTGCTGGCCGCGCCCATCCCGGTGCCGGCCGGCGAAGCAGCGAAAACCGCCGAGGTGCTGCAGCGGCTCTACGCGCAGATGCTCGAACACGGCCTGGACCGTCATTGCTACGTGCTCGCCCTGGGCGGCGGTGCGCTGCTGGACAGCGTCGGCTACGCCTGCGCCACCTTCCATCGGGGCGTGCGCCTGGTGCGCATCCCCACCACCGTGCTGGCCCAGAACGACGCCGGCATCGGCGTCAAGAACGGCATCAACGCCTTCGAGCAGAAGAACCTGCTGGGCGCCTTCCAGCCCGCCGATGCGGTGCTCAACGACTTCCAGCTGCTGCTCAGCCTGCCGCGCCGCGACCAGTTGGCCGGGCTGGCCGAGGCGGTGAAGGTCGCCGCCATCAAGGACGCCGCCTTCTTCGCCTGGATGGAGCAGCACGCCGACGCCCTCGCCCGTTTCGAGCACGCCCCCAGCCGCCACGCCATCCACCGCTGCGCCGAGCTGCACCTGCAGCACATCACCCGCGCCGGCGACCCCTTCGAGCGCGGCAACGGCCGGCCGCTGGACTACGGCCACTGGGCCGCCCACAAGCTGGAGAAACTCAGCCGCCACCGGCTCCGCCACGGCGAAGCGGTGGCCGTCGGCATGGCCCTGGATGCGCTCTACGCCCAGGCCAGCGGGCTGCTGCCCACCTCCGAGCTGGAGCGCCTGCTGCACCTGCTGCTGAGCCTGGGCTTCGACCTATCCCCGGCGGAGCTGACCCTGCGCGATGAACAGGGCCAGCTGCGGGTGCTGCAAGGGCTGGAGGACTTCCGCCAGCACCTGGGCGGCGCCCTGTCGATCCCCATGCTCGACCGCATCGGCCACGCCGTGGACCTGCACCAGATCGACGACCTGCGCATGGAGCAGGCCATCGAACGCCTCGCCGGGTTCGGCCACCAGGCCTTCGCCCCCGCAGAGGGCGCCCCGTCATGATGGCCCAGGGCTCGCTGCACACCTGGCTGACCCTGGGGCGGGTCTCCAACCTGCCCACGGTCTGGACCAACGTCCTGGCCGCCGCGCTGATCGCCAGCGCGTCCGGGCCCTATGCGCCGCCCTCCTCCCTGGGCTGGCTCCTGCTGCTGGCGGCAGGGTCCGCGCTGTACCTGGCAGGCATGCTGCTCAACGACCTGTTCGACGCCGACTGGGACAGCCAGCACCAGAACCCGCGCCCCATCGCCCTGGGCCAGGCCAGCCGGCAGCAGGTGCTGCTGGCCAGCGCCGGGCTGCTGGGCGTGGCGGCCCTGGCCGTGCTCCTGCTCAGCCGCCTCGCCATGCAGCCCCTCTGGCTGCTGGCCAGCGCCGCCGCCCTGGCCGGGCTGATCCTGGCCTACAACCTGCTGCACAAGCACTACCTGCACAGCGTGTGGCTGATGGGCGGCTGCCGTGTCGCGCTGTACCTTACGGCCGCCGCCAGCCTCGGCGCCCCGTCGGCGTCTCTGTGGCTCTGTGCGCTGCTGCTGGGCACCTACATCAGCGGCCTCACCTACGTGGCCCGGCAGGAGCACCTCAACCGGCTCACCAGCCTGGTTCCGCTGCTGCTGATGCTCAGCCCGCTGCTGCTGGCCTTCCGCGGAGAAGGCCTGATGTTCTGGCTGATGCTGCTGCTCTGGCTCGGCTGGTTGGGCAAGAGCTACCGCCAGCACCTGGCACGCCCCGACCAGCGCAACGTGCGGGCCTTCATCGGCGCCGGGCTGAGTGCGCTGCCGCTGTACGACGGCATGGTCCTGGCGCTGGCCAACGTGCCCCTGGGCAGCCTCCTCTGCATCGGCGTGTTCCTGCTCCTGCCGCGCCTGCAACGCTGGGTGAAACCGACATGAATCACATGGCCTGCCTCCTGCCCGACCTGCGCCTCGACACCGCACGGATCGCCGACCTGCACCAGGCCCTGGTCGCCGCCCTGGACGATGACGCGCGAGCGGCCTGGGAGCTGACCTGCCAGCGCCTGGCCGAACACCCCGATGGCGACACCCTGGCCCTGCTCAGCGGCCGCCTGCGCCGCCAGCTCGGCGAGCAGTACGTGCCGGGCCTGCATTGGCGGCGCGGTGAGCTTGGCCGCGCGTTGCTGCTGGCCCAGGCACTGGAAGCCCAGCCCGAAGGCGCCCGCGAAGCGCTGCTGAAGCGCTACTTCGCCTGGGGCGACGACCTGGAGAAGGCCGCCCTGCTCAAGGCCCTGGACTGGCTCGACGGCGACGGCATCTGCCTGGACCTCGCCCAGCAGGCCACCCGCACCAACAGCAGCGACGTGTTCGCCGCCCTGGCCCTGGACAACCCCTACGCCGCCCGCTTCTTCCCCGAGCGCGCCTTCCACCAGCTGATGCTCAAGGGCGTCGCCATGGAGCTGGACATGCGCCGCGTGCAGGGCCTGGAGGCGCGGCGCAACGGGGCGCTCAACCAACTGGTGCTGGACCAGTTGAACGAGCGCCTGGCCGCCGGCCGCAGCGCCCTGCCCGGCCTTGCCCAGCTGCTGGCCTGGCCCCTGCTGAGCCCGGCGCAGATCGCCAACCTGCAGGCCCACGCCCGCGCCGGCCGGCTGCCGCCCGGCTGGCTGCCCGCCGACTTCCCCCGCACCTGATTCCCGCACACCGAGAAAGGACGCCCCCATGCCCAGGTACTTCGACCCGCACATCCACATGGTCAGCCGCACCACCGACGACTACCAGAACATGGCCGATGCCGGCATCACCGGCGTCATCGAGCCGGCCTTCTGGCAGGGCCAGGCCCGTACCAGCCTGGGCAGCTTCATCGACTACTTCGACACCCTGGTGGGCTGGGAGCGCTTCCGCGCCAGCATGTTCGGCATCCACCACTTCTGCACCATCGGCCTCAACCCCAAGGAGGCCAACAACATGGCCCTGGCCAACGAGGTGCTGGACATCCTCCCGCGCTACCTGGTCAAGGAAGGCGTGGTGGGCGTCGGCGAGATCGGCTACGACGACATCACCCCCGAGGAGGAGCACTTCTTCGCCCGCCAGCTGGACCTGGCCAAGCGCTTCAACCTGCCGGTGCTGGTGCACACCCCGCACCGCGACAAGATCGGCGGCACCCGCCGCACCCTCTCGGTGATCCGCGAGGTAGGCGTCCCCGAACACCTGGTGCTGATCGACCACCTCAACGAGCTGACCCTGCCCCTGGTAATGGAGAGCGACTGCTGGCGCGGGCACTCCATCTACCCCAACACCAAGATGTCCGAGCAGCGCATGGTGGCGCTGCTGCAGCAGTACGGCACCGAGAAGATGGTGGTCAACAGCGCCGCCGACTGGGGCGTCAGCGACCCGCTGAAGGTGCCCAAGACCGGCGAAGCCATGCGCCAGGCCGGCTTCAGCGAGGCCCAGGTGGAGCAGGTGCTGTTCGACAACCCGGTGGACTTCTTCGCCCAGAGCGGCCAGCTGGACAAGGCCGAAGTCGGCAGCCTGCTGCCCATCGATCAACGCCGTCTCTGGCAGGAAAACTCGGCCCTGCGCGGCCAGGAACCGGTGGTGAAATGAACGGCGCGATGGGATGGACCCCAGCGCAACTGGGTTACTGCGGCAACGTCCACCCGGCCCATGACCTGGAGGCACTCTGTGCCTCCATCTCCGGGCCGTTCCAGGCGGTGCGCCGGCAGCGCGGCCTGGCCGAACAGGACAGCGGCCTGTGGATCAGCGCCCACGCTGCCAGCGAACTGCAGGTGCCGGCCCGCCGCCGCGCCTTCCTCGCCCTGCTGCGGCGTTGCGGGCTGCGCCTGACCTCGCTGAACGGCTTCCCCTTCGGGCGCTTCCACGGTGCGGCGGTCAAGGCCGAGGTGTACCAGCCCGACTGGGCCGATCCCCGGCGCCTGGCCTACAGCCTGCAACTGGCGGAGCTGCTGGCCGAGGCCCTGCCGGAGGACTGCAGCCAGGGCGTCATCTCCAGCGTGCCCCTGGGCTACCGCGCGCATTGGACGCCGGCCCGCCAGCAGCACGCGGAGAACCGCCTGCGCCAGCTCACCCGAGGCCTGGCCGAGCTGCGCCAGCGCACCGGCAAGCACATCCGCGTGTGCCTGGAGATGGAGCCGGACTGCGTGCTGGAGCGCACCGAGGAGGCCCTGGCGTTCTTCACCCGCTGGCGCGACACGGACCCGAACTGGCGCTACCTGGCGCTGTGCGTCGACGTGTGCCACCAGGCGGTGCTGTTCGAGGAGGTGGGCGAATCCCTGGTGCAGCTGCACCAGGCCGGTATCCCGGTGGGCAAGATCCAGCTCTCCAACGCCCTCGCCTGCCAGCTGCCGATCCAGGCACGCGCCCGTGCCCTGGCCCTGGAGCGGCTGGCCGGCTTCGCCGAAGGCGTCTACCTGCACCAGGTGAAGGGCCGCCGCCACGACGGCGGGCTGAGCAGCTGGGCCGACCTGCCCCAGGCCCTGGCCGACCCGGCGCTGCACGCCTGCGTGGAGCTGCGCGTGCACTTCCACGTGCCGCTGTTCACCGAGCGCTTCCAGTGGCCGGAGCTGCACGGCACCCAGGCGGCCCTGCATGCCGTCTTCGACACCCTGGCCGCGCACCCCGGGCTGCACCCGGTGCTGGAGGTGGAAACCTACAGCTGGAACGTGCTGCCCGAGGCCCTGCGCCCGGCCAGCGAAACCGCCCTGGCCCAGGGCATCGCCGCGGAACTGGCCTGGGTCGATGACCAGCTGGTCTCGCGCTTCGGCCCGGCCCTGCGCCGGCGGGCGGTGCGCCATGGCTGATCCCAGGCCCCTGCTGCTGGTGGACGTGGTCGGGCTGACCCCGTCCCTGCTCGGCGATAACACCCCGCACATCAACGCCCTGCTCAAGCGCGGGCGCATGGCCGGCCTGCAACCGGTGTTCCCGGCCGTCACCACCAGCGTGCAGGCCTCCATGCTCACCGGCCTGCCGCCGTCGGGGCACGGCATCGTCGGCAATGGCTGGTACTTCCGCGACCAGGCCGAGGTGCGCTTCTGGCTGCAGCCCAACGCCCTGGTCCAGGGCGAGAAGGTCTGGCAGGCCATCGCCCGCCAGTGGCCGGAGTTCCGCTGCAGCCAGCTGTTCTGGTGGTACAACATGTACGCCGACGTCAGCGCCTCCATCACCCCACGCCCCCATTACCCCGCCGACGGGCGCAAGGTGTTCGGCCTCTACTCGTCCCCCGCCTCGCTGCACGCGGAGATCGAGCAGCGCATCGGCACCTTCCCCTTCCACAGCTTCTGGGGCCCGATGGCCGGCATCGGCTCCAGCCGCTGGATCGTCGACTGCGCCATGGCCGAGTTCGACCTCAACCGGCCGCACCTGCAACTGGTCTACCTGCCCCATCTGGACTACGACCTGCAGCGCCTCGGCCCACGCCACCCGGAGATCGGTGCCCAGGTGCGCGCCATCGACGCCGAGGTGGGCCGCCTGCTGGACTTCGCCCGCACCCAGGACGCCGCGGTGATGCTGGTGTCCGAGTACGGCATCGAGCCGGTGCAGCAGTCCATCTCCATCAACCGCCTGCTGCGGGCCGAAGGCTGGCTGCAGGTGCGCCGCTCGCTGAGCTGGGAGCTGCTCGACCCCGGCGCCAGCGCGGCCTTCGCCGTGGCCGACCACCAGGTGGCCCACGTCTACGTGCGCGAGCCCCGCGAGCTGCGCCGGGTCAAGGCGCTGCTGGCGCGCCAGCCGGGCATCGAGCGGGTGCTGGACCGTGACGAGCAGCGCGCCTGGCAGCTGGACCACCCCCGCGCCGGCGACCTGGTGGCCATGGCCGCGCCCGGCTACTGGTTCGATTACTACTACTGGTTCGACGACCGCCTCGCGCCGGACTTCGCCCGCACCGTGGACATCCACCGCAAGCCCGGCTACGACCCGCTGGAACTGTTCGTCGACCCCGCCATCGCCTTCCCGCGCCTGCGGGTGGCGCGGCGCCTGGCGCAGAAGCTGCTCGGCTTCCGCTACTACATGGACCTGATCCCCCTGGACACCCGCCTGGTGCGCGGGAGCCACGGCCGTCTTCCCGCCAGCGACCAGGATGGGCCGCTGCTGATCACCGATTGCGACCTCCCCTTACCGGACCGCCTGCCGGTCACCTCGGTAAAACACCTGCTCCTGCAGTACTTCCTGGGGCATCGCTCTCTCGACAAGGCTTCGGCCAAGGAGACCCCATGCAACGAGCCCTCTCCCTTGCAGTCCTGAGCATCCTGGCCGGTTCGGCCCAGGCCCAGAGCCAACCCTCCTTCGACTGCACCGGTTTCTTCGACTACGGCGGCCATGCCGATGCCCTGCGAACGCAGTTCACCGGCGCACCGGAAGTCACCGCCTGGAACTGGTTCGTCTGCCTCAACCAGCCCGAAGTCAAGGGCAGCACCAGCCGTGTCTGGGAGGGCCTCAAGCCCACCGACCAGGTGTTCCTGCCCAACGGCGGCAAGCCGCTGCCCTACAACGAGCGCGAACCCACCCCCACCACGGTGCTGAAACAGGCCGAGCAACTGGGCCTGGACACCAAGGCCACCTTCCACAACCTCGACAGCATCCAGCAGGTGGACGGCCTGGTGCTGGAAATGGGCGGCCAGGTACCGGCGGCGCAGAAAGGCAAGCCGGTGCGCTTCCAGCTGCTGATGGGCCAGGGCACCTTCGACTACATCGTCGACAAGCAGGTCTACAACGTCGACGGCCAGGCCGCGCTGACCGCCAACCTGGCCTTCCCCGCCAACGCCTGGGAGGTGAAGACGGCGTGGATCTGGATCGGCACCGACGCCACCTTCCGCAAGACCCTGGAGAACGACGGCTACTACATCGCCCAGGCCTACTACCTGAAGAACGGCAGCCAGTACGAGGTGGGCTACGCCGCCCTCAGCGGCATGCACGTGATCAACAAGCTCACCCCCGACTGGGTCTGGACCACCTTCGAGAACCGCAACAACAGCAAGTACACCGTCACCAACGACATCCCGCCCAAGCCGATGACCAACAGCACCGGCCCGACCCCGGCGGCCCAGGCCGCCAACGCCCAGTTCCAGCCGCAGTACGCCGCGCTGGGCCAGTACGAGCTGATCGGCGTGCAGTACATCGCCGGCGGCGAGCCCAAGCTGCTGGCCAACTCGCAGCTGGAATCGGCCTTCCAGAGCCAGTCCTCATGCCTGGCCTGCCATGGCACGGCGGCCTATTCGGCGAAGAAGGGCTACTTCAACTTCGCCCTGCCGTCCCAGGACGGCATCGCCTACCCCGTGGAGCCGCTGCCGGAGAGCGCCTTCGCCGGCTACAACCAGCTGGACTACGTCTGGTCGCTCAAGCGCGCCCAGTGGAAACGTTAAGGAGGACGAACCATGAGCGTCTTGAACTTCCCACGGCTCTACATGAACGGGCATTTCTTCTGGAACCCGCCCACGGCCAACAACAACGACGTCCTCCCGCTCTACGACGCCGTGAAGATGGACCTGAACTGGCCGTTCCTGTCGCACTACGGGATCCATCCCGAGAACGCCCGCACGAAACTCCTGCCCTGGATCATCAGTGCGCTGCCCTATGACCAGGTCCCGGACTACGTGCTGCAGGTGCCGGGCAACGGGAGCCCCAACGGCTACCCGATGATGCCGGCTGAATGGGACCTGTTCGGCGACAACGCCTGCGGTACCGTGGACTACAACGACATCCGCTCGCTGATCATCGGCGGCGAGCTGCAGGCCAACAGCTACATCGAGCAGGACCCCATCGTGGGCACGGGCTACCAGTTGCTGGGCAACCCTTTCGGCAGCGACAAGCCCACCCCGGCGCGCTTCGTCGACATCAGCCCCTGGCAGAACACCTTCACCGCGCTGTACTTCGACCGCCTGGTGCTGGGCGACGCCACCTGCGGGCTGACGGCCACCCGCGCCTACCGCATGCTCGACCGTTTCCTCAACTTCAACTGGGGGGCCGTGCAGGGCCTGAACACCGTCACCACCGCCTGGCAGACCTGCTTCCCCCGCGAGAACCTGCAGTGGCAACTGGGCGACTCGGCCCTGCTCAAGGCCCTGCAGCAACAGATGGAGGCGCAGAACGCCCAGGGGCTGATGTTCCGCTTCACCACCTACCTGACCTACTACGACCGTAACGGCATCTTCAACGACTACCCGCCAGTCAACACGCGCAGTAACAGCCTTAAAGCCCTTGAGGCGCTTCACGGCATCTACCAGGCCGGCCTCGACAACGTGGCCGACATTGTCCTCAACCCCGCCTACAGCCGCACGGCGGGCGTGCTGGGCCTGTGGTTCGCCGATGAGTACCCCACCGCCCCGGCCGGTCGCCGGCTGGGGCCGGCCACCAAGGTCCCCATCTTGGAGCCCATCCCAGGCAATCCCGGTGCCCCTCCGACGATCGCGCTGGGGGTGATCTCCGCCCAGGCCCAGGGCGACCTGCTGTCACTGGACCTGGGCACCGGTTTCCCCTTCGCCCCCCTGCCGAACAGCCAAAACACGGTACCGGAGTGCGAGAAGCTGCAACTGGGTGATTTCCAGGTCGGCATCCAGCAGAACGGCGAGTTCCAGCCCCTGGCCGACCTGACTTTCGCCCAGTACGCCCAGGCCGCCTTCGACAAGCGTGCAGGCCTGGTGGACCTGCCGGTGACGGATGCCGTGTCCAAGACCGAGGTCGGCACCCTGGCCCTGCAGACCCAGGGCAGCAGCCCGATGCTCGCCGCCCAGCAGCAGATGTGGACCGCCGAGGTGATCGAGAGCGGCACCTTCATCGACGTCGGGGACACCCGCACCCTGCAGATCATGGTGCAGTACGACGGCCTGCCCGCCCCAGCCGGAACCACCCTGTGGGTGGCGGAGTACAACAACCCCTTCATGCTGACCACCAGCAACTACTACCTGGCGTTCAGCAACGACATCGACTTCACCCTGATCAAGGACCACCCCACCCACCGCAAGGACAACAAACCGGGTATGCCGCAGTTTCTCGGTACCCAGGCACCGGGGGCCGTGATCAACGAGGGCAGTGGGCGCAGCCTGCGTGCCACTGACGATGCCCCGGAGGATGATTTCGTACCCATCCGCTACCAGACCTACCTGAAAACCCCGGCCGGTCTCAGCCTGGCACCCTGCCTGCAGTTCATCCCGTCCATCCCGCGTTCCGGCGTGCTGGATAACGGCGCCAGGGTGGACTACAGCCTCACCCAGATCACCACCGACGCGAACGGCATCGCCCAGGTGACGGTCAAGGCCATCGCCGCCGGCTTCCCGACCCTGCGCTTCTTCGTCCAGGACGGCCCCGGTGCGGCGCCTGCGGTGCCCTTCAGCTTCGATTACATGGAGGCTTACACCGACTTCCTCGCGCCCTTGCGGGTGCTGCCGGACGAGCCCGGGCTGATGGACGAGTTCGTCACGGCCTGGAACCAGGTGTGCAAGCAGACGGACGCACGGGTGCTGATCTGGGAGGGCTTCATCTACCCGCGCATCTTCGAGCCGTTCTATTACCTCTACCCGATCATGGACAAGTACATGCCGCTGAATTCCCTGCAGCGCATCGAGGGCGCCATCGACCAGTTGATCCGCCTGGTCAGCAAGCCCTACCAGGAGGAAAGCACCCTTGCCATGCCCATCACCCGCGACCTGCCGCAGAGCCGGCGTGCGGTGCTGGAACGCTGGGCCAACGAGCTGGTGAAGCTCAACTACCCGCCCCGGCCCCTGACCTGAACCGTCGTTGACCTGGAACCCGCAGGCGGGCCGGCACCGCTCGCCCGCCCTGCCGTTACGAAGGAGAGTCCCCATGAAGAAAACCCGACTGCTCGCCTGGCTGCTGCCCCTCGCACTGCTCGGCCAACCCGCCCTCGCCGCCGATGACGAAGGCGACGTGTTCTTCACCAACGGCGTGCACAACACCCTCGGCTGCGACGCCAGCAACGGCAACTGCATCGCCGAGCGCAAGCCCGGCGAGCCCAGCGACCCGTTCTTCCCTGCCACCTGGGTCAGTGACTGGACCATGTTCCGCGTCACCCAGAACTACGAGAAGAACCCGCCGCCCTACAGCAACCCGCCCAGCACCCTGAAACCGGCCGACTACACCGTCTCCAAGGGCACCAGCTACTACGACACCACCTACATCCCCGCCGATGGTGACGGCTACGGCGCGATGATGGAGCACTACGAGAAGTACTGCCTGCCGATCTTCCCGATCAAGGACAACAACTACACCTGCTCCTTCGTTTCCCTGGGCAACAAGGCCTACTTCCTCACCTACGAGGACCGGCCCAAGACCATGCCCGAGTGCTGCTCCTTCTCGCCGATGAACCACCCGGCGCGGCAGGACTTCGTCCAGCACCTGCCCTACAGCCCGACCCGCAGCCAGAACCTGGGCGGCAGCGTGCAGGCCTATGCGCTGGACGTGCAGTCGCCCCAGGGGCCGATCCTGTTCGGCTACGCCTTCTACAAGGACGCCACCCGCGCAGCACCGGGCCAGCCGCTGTTCCGCCACCCGCAATCGTTCTACTTCTCAGGGGACGCCAGCGTCGCCAACGCACCCATCGTCAGCCAGAACTACGTGAACTTCCGCATCGAGAAGCCCGACCCGGCCAAGACCTGGGACCAGGTGGCCAAGAAGTGCCCGGTCAACCCCGAGCCCTGCCAGCTGTTCAACCCGCCGGCGCCCCAGGCCAACGGGGCCAAGGCGCAGTGGAACCAGCTGAAATCCATGCAGCCCTGATCGGCAAGGAGCGCCCTCATGAACCCGACCTTCCGCTACGCCGGCTCCGCCCTGCTGCTGGCCAGTGCCCTCGCCTGCCAGGCACGCGAGCAGCCCCAGGCCGCCGTCACCGGCACCACCCCGGCCTGCCAGCCGCCCACCAGCGCGCCGGCCCCCACTGCCGCCCAGGCTGATTTCGACCGCTACAGCTGGCAGCTCTTCATCGCCCTCAACTGGCCGGTGCAGGCCGGCCAGCGCGGCCAGCCGGACTGCAGCCAGCCCCTTGGCTCACCCGGGCCCACCGTCTGGCAGAGCTACAAGGACGTGAACGAGATCTTCCTGCCCAACGGGCAGAACCCCGGGCCCTGGAACACCCCGATGAGCGCCCGCAGCCTGGGCCTCATCAACATCGCCGCGCTGAAGAACACCTCCGTGGTGCAGGCGGTGGACCAGGCCGTGGGCGGCTGGCTGATCGACCAGCGTGGCAACCCCACCTACTACGACATCGCCGCCAACGAGGTCTCGTACGACTACATCGTGCAGAACCATTTCTATGACCTGAGCGTGGTGAGCCAGGCGCGCAACATCGCCTTCCCCGCCCAGGCCACCGAGATCAAGGCCGCCTGGCGGGTGCTGACGCCCCAGGACAATGCCGCGCGCTACTTCACCACCCGCGCCCAGGTGGCGCAGTTCAACAGCCAGGGCGTCGCCACCGGCACCACGGTGGAAGCCACCCTGGGCCTGGTGGGGCTGCACATCATCGTCAAGGCACCGGGCTACCCGCAGTGGGTCTGGTCCACCTTCGAGCAGGTGGACAACGTGCCCGGTGGCAGCGGCAGCGCCAGTCCCTACAGCTACTACGACGCCAGCGCCCCGGCGAGCAGCGTCAACCAGTCGCCCTGCACCTGGCAGCAGCAGGGCAGCGACCTGATCTGCGTTCCCAAGCCCGGCACCACCTTCCAGACCCCCGACCCGCTGACCCGCGTCACTCCCATCGCCAGCGACACGGCGGAGGTCAACGCCCAGTACCAGCAAAACGTGCAGCAGAGCGTGCTGCGCTACTACCAGCTGGTCACCACCCAGCGCCCGCTGATGCCGGACAACCCGGGCAACCCGCTGGGCCAGCCGACCCCGGCGCTGTCCGCCAACGTCACCATGGAGAGCTACATCCAGCCCAACAGCAGCTGCATGAACTGCCACTCCATGGCCACGGCGAAGAACAGCCCCTACAAGTCCGACTACTCCTACCTGTTCAAATTCGCCAAGGCGCCCGCCTCGGCCGCTCTCAACAAGGACGAGGAATGACCCCATGAGCATCCTGAACGGACCCCGACTGAACTTCTGGGGCGGCATCCGCACCGACGTGAGCCTGCCCAACAACTCGCCGACCATTCCCATGGGCACCGACGACTCGCAGACCCTCGACCTGTTCGACATCCCCAACTCCCAGGTGGCCACCCAGGCCCAGGGCTACAGCGACGACGAACTGAACAACCTGATGAATGCTCCCAGCGGGAACTACTACACCGCCGGGGGCTGGAACCATTACGGCCAGCATGTGGTGGACATGCAGAACGTGCTGATCAGCTCCCAGGGCACCCCCGGCGCCATCAGCACCACCGGTGACCTGGTGGGCCAGCCGGTGTACCTGCTCGGCTCGGTGGACCCGGTGACCGGCCAGGCTCCGGTATCCGGCCCGATGATGGTGGACCTGGATCCAACCGGCTCGATCTCCACCCAGATCTACATCGGCGGCCTGCAGATCGGCGGTACCACCGACCCGCAACTGGTGATCCATGCCAATGTGGTGGCCAGCAGCTTCGACCTGGCCAAGCGGATTCTGAAACGTATCGAGGATGCGCCGGGCTCCTGCGTCATCAGCGGCACCTTCCAGGTCACCTTCCCGCTGAGCGCCATCGTCAGCTGGAACCAGAACAGCGCGGCCCTCAAGAGCCTGATCGAAGCCCCCGGCGCTACCGGCCTGGTGCTGCGCTTCGTGATGTTCGAAATGTGCCCGGGCATGACCAGCACCCAACTGGACGCGGACTATGCCGCCGGCCGCTACACGCCGAACCCGAGCATCGGCCGGGTCATCGGCACGCTGGCCCCGGCGTTCGCCGGTGAACCGCAGATCTGCCCGGCCGGCCGCTCGCTGTTCAACGCCGACACCGGCGCGGCGGGCTATGCCCAGGTGGTGCCCGCCAGCGCGCCAGGCCATTGCGGCTGGCTGAGCCTTGACATGGTCAACCTGATTCCCAAGGCGACCTTCCGCGCAGACCGCACCGACATCACCAGCCCCATCGGGCCCAACATCGACTATGGTCCGGTCACCATCACCGCCGGGGGGCAGCCACTGGCCACCCTCCCCGCCGACTCCGCGCTGCTGCAGCAGTACTACGTCTACGGCGGCCTGGTGGACATCCCCCTCACCCAGCCTGCCTGCGAGCTGGCCCGCGTCACCGCCCTGGGCATGCACGCGCCGAACATGGTCGCGGGCACCCAGTTGACCGTCACCGAAACCCCGCTACGCATCTACAGCGACCAGCGCAACCTGTACATGGACGACTACCCCGGCGGCCTGAATCTCACCCTGCAGGTGCGCTACCTCGGCGGGCCGCTGCCGCTGGCCAATTCGATCAGCTTGAGCGCAGGGCCGGCTGGCATCCTCGGCGATCCCTCGAACTGGGACCTGTTGCAGTACCCCGAAACGCCGGTGAAGATCGAGCCCGGGCAGACCGAGGTGGTGGTGGCCCTCTCACGCAAGAAAGACACCTCGGGGAACGCCGGCTACACCTCTCTGACCTACAGCCTCGGCACCTCAAGCGGATTCACCAACTTCCGCTTCTATTCCCAAAGCACCTTCGGCATTCCCGCCGGCAGCACCGTCACCTGGGACCAGGTCTACCCCGCAGTGCTGCGCTTCCACTACCTGGCCTTCCCGGCCATGTCCCGCTTCATCCCGCTGAACCAGCAGGACGCGATCTGGAATGCGCGCCAGGCGATCCTCGCGCGCACCGACGACGCCTACAAAGGCACCACGCTGTACATGCCGGTGGTGCGTTCCATGTCGCCGTGCCAGCGGGCGCTGCTCAAGGCCTACCTCACCAGCAGCCCCTGGCAACCCCCGGCAGCCTGAGGAGCAGCAGCCATGACCATCCATATCCCCTTCAACCCCCGCGACGCCGTGCGCAGCGGCACGGTGATCGCGGAAGGCCTGCTCAACCCCCGGGGCCTGTGCCTGGAGCCCGACGGCAGCCTGCTGCTGGTGGAGGCCGGCTCCGGGCACGCCGACCAGCCCCTAAGCGGGCGCATCAGCCGCTTGCGCCCGGCGCCGGGCCTCTCCGGCCACTACCAGGCGCCGGAGGTGATCGCCGAAGGCTTCCGCTCCATGAACATGCAGGTGCGCATGCTGCGGGACGAAATCATGGGGCTGTCCGACGTGTGCTGCGCCGGTGGGCGCTACCTGGCCAGCCTCACCGACTACGTGGACGGCTCGCGCATCCTCGACCTCGGCCAATCGCCCCCGGCCACGCTGTTCCGCAGCCGGGGCAACCTCAACGCCCTGTGCTACCACCCGGGGCGCCGCAGCTGGCTGTCGGTCAAACCGGATACCAATCAGGTGGTGGAGTTCGTCGAGGGCTATGACGAGCGGGTGCTGGTCCAGTTGCCGGACCTTTCACAAGGCCAGGAAGCGGTGCCGGTGACCCTGGTGCACGAGCCGGCCACCGGTGCGCTACTGGTGACGCTGTTCTCCGGTGAGTTGCGCCGAGACCCGGCGCTGCGCGGCGTGGAGTTCGCCGACCACGCCGGGCAGGTGATCCGCGTCTGGCCCGAAGACGGCCGCATCGAGACGGTGGTGTTCGGCTTGCAGCTGCCTACCGGCCTGGCACTGACGAAGGACGGCAACCTGCTGGTCCTGGAGCTGTGCCAGCGCCTGCTGCAACCGCTGACCCCGGATTGGGCCGGCGCCGCCTGGCACGGCGGGTTCGAGCGCTTCAGCGGGCGCCTGCTGCACTGCGACCTGGGCCGTGGCACGGTCGCGGTGCTGGCCGAAGGGCTGGATACGCCGTCCAACCTCTGCCTGCTGCCCGATGCGGTGCTGGTCAGCGAAGGCATGGGGCTCAGCGGTCGACCGTTGCCGACGCCGGGGGCGGGCACCGCCCCGCTGGACGGCCGCATCCGCCGCATTCCCCTGACCGGACTGGGCTGATCAGCGCGCCGTGGCCAGGTCCCGGACGATCTCGTCGGCCAGTTCGGCGGCGACCTCGTCCAGGTTGCGGTCCAGTGCCCGGCGCTCCAGCAGGAACTTGGCTGCTGCCACCTGGGGATTGCGTGACACCAGTGCACCCGGCAGGCGCCCGGAACGGTCCTGGGCGGCCAGCTGGCGCAGTTCGCCGGCAGCCAGGTCGCTGATCCACACCTGGGCCTCGACGCTGCTGGCACCCGCGCCGAACCCCACCGCCGTGCGCACCAGGCGCCGGCCGCCCTGGCTGGCGACCTGGCCCTGGATCAGCCAGCCACTCTGCGGCAGGGGCTGGCGCTCATCCAGACGCGACACCTGCACCTGCCGTGCGCCAAGGGCCTGCTGCAACGCGGCGCCCAACTGGGCTGCGCGCTCGCGCTGCTGGGCATCGCCTGGGTCTTGCGCGACGAAGTCGGTGAGGTAGAGCGCCGGCTCCGCCGCGAACGTGGCGACGGGCAACAGCAGGACAGCGGCAAGCAGGATCGAGCGCATGAAGGAACCCTGTAGGAACTGGGGGAAGCAGCCTGGACCAGGGCCAGGCGCCCTGTCGAGGGCGACCCGGCGAAGCGCGGCACGAGCGGAATGAACGGCATTATCCGGTTGCGGGCTCGCCGGGCACGTCACGCTGGCGGCTGCAGGAGCGCCCAGCCGTCTTGGCCTCGTAGAGGGCCGCATCCGCCGCCTTGAGCAGGTCGGCCGGAGACAGGTGCGGGTGCGACGTCGGTTCTGCTGGCACGAAACTGGCGACGCCGATGGAGACAGAAACCTGGCCCTTGTCGCTTTCGGCATGGGGAATGCCCAGCCGAGCCACCTCATGGTGGATGTGCTCGGCAACTTCCCAGGCCCCATCCGGCCCGGTGTCCGGCAACAGCAGGGCGAACTCCTCGCCGCCGTAGCGAGCCACCACATCGATTGCGCGCTTGGCACAGCGACGCAGGGCCGCCGACACCAACACCAGGCACTGGTCGCCCTGGATGTGGCCGTAGGTGTCGTTGTAGCGCTTGAAGAAGTCGATATCGAGCAACACCAGGGACACCGCGCTGCCGCTGCGGCTGGCGCGGACGCACTCGCGCTCCAGGGCGGCATCGAGGGTGCGGCGGTTGGACAGCCCGGTGAGGCCGTCGGTCTGGGCCAGCACGTTGAGGCGGTCGAGGGCCTGCTTGAGCCGGAGGTGGGTGCGCACCCGGGCGGCGACGATGGCCGGGCGGATGGGCTTGGCGATGAAGTCCACCGCGCCCAGGGCCAGGCCGGCCTCCTCCATGTCGCCTTCAGTGTGGCTGGTGATGAAGATCACCGGGATGGCCTCCAGCACCGGGTCCTTCTTCAGCGCCTCGCAGACCTGGAAGCCGCTCATGCCGGGCATCTCCGAGTCGAGGATGACCAGGTCCGGGAAGCTCTCCCGGGCAATGCGCAGCCCCTCCTCCCCGGAGGTGGCGAAGCGGATCTGGCCCAGGCCGTTCAGGGCCTTGCTCAGGGCGCGGATGGCCAGGGTGTCGTCATCCACCAGCAGGATGATGGCGTCATGCATTCTCGCTTCCCTCGTCGTCAATCAGTCCATGGACCGCCAGGACGTCCAGTGCCTGGTCGAATTGCAGGTCGTCCACCGCCTTCCAGGCCGCGTCCGCCAATGCCTGGCCGCCTTTTGCCAGCAGGGCCGCCACGGCGTCGGGAAAGGTGTCGATGGCCGCCATGTCACGGCCCTGCAGCTGGCTGACCAGCCGCTGCAAGGCCTGCTCGGCCTCGCCGGCGTCCTGCGGTCCGGAGACCGGGGTACCCAGCTGTGTCTCCAGATAAGGTGCGGCGGCCGCGCGCAGGGCCACCAGGGCTTCGGACACCTGCTGCAGGGCCAGGCGTTGCTCGGCGCTGCCGGCCGGCCTGCGGATGCTCGACTCGCCATCGCCGCAGGCCCGGTGCAGCGCCATGGCCCCCAGCAGGCCGGCGGAGCCGCGCAGCTTGTGCAGTTTGCCGGCCAGGGCCGCCGCATCACGGCTGAGCAGTTGCTGGGCGAGTTGGGTGTCCTCGAGGTCGGCAAATTCGTTGAACAGCTTGTTCAGCGACCCGAGGAAGAGGTCGATGTCGTTTCCCAGCCGGTTCGCCGCCTCCCGGGCGTCGATGCCGGGGATCACCGGCCAGGCCTGCTCGTCTTTCTGCTCCAGGCGTGCGGAGAGGTTGCGCACGGGCAGCGGTTCCAGGCGGAACTGCTCGATCAGCCGACGCAGGGTGCGGATCAGCGAGGCCGGCTCCAGGGGCTTGGAAAGGAACTCGTTCATGCCGGCCGCCTCGGCCTGGCGGCGCTCCTCGGCCAGGGCACCGGCGGTCAGGGCGATCACCGGCAGGCGGGTCAGGCCGAGCTTCCCGCGCAGGGTGCGGGTGGCTTCATAGCCATCCATTTCCGGCATCTGCACGTCCATCAGCACCGCGTCGTAGTGATCCGGCGCCTGTTCGAGGCGTTGCACCGCCTCGCGCCCGTTCATGGCGGTGTCCACCTCGGCGCCCTGCTGGCCGAGCAACAGGCTGGCCACTTCGAGGTTGATCTCGCTGTCGTCCACCAGCAGCAGGCGGGTGCCCTCCAGCCAGCGGGTGGAACGGGTATCCAGGTCGGTGCCGAGCATCACCTTCTCGGTGTTGCCCACGTGGCGGACCACTGCCGAGTTGACGGCATTGAACAGGCTGGAACTGTCCACCGGCTTGCGCAGGGCCTGGTCCACCAGTCCGCCACTCGCCCGCACATAGCCGTCGAGCTCGTGGGCCGAGACCAGCAGGCTGCTGGGCAGGCGGGTCGGGGCGAGAATACGTGCGCTCTCTTCCAGCACGGCCACGCCGTCGAGCCCTGGCATCTGCCAGTCCACCAGCAGCACGTCGGGCAGCTGGAAGCCGTGCTGCACCCGCTCGCGCAGCAGGTCCAGCAGGGCTTCGCCGCTGTCCAGCATGCGCACCCGCCAGCCGAGCCCACGGCAATGGCGCGCCAGTTGCTGACGGTCGGCTGCGCTGTCGTCCACCACCACCACTTCCAGGCTGCGTGCGGTGGCGGTGGAGTCCAGATCGGTCTGGGCGATTTCCAGTGGAATCTCCACCCAGAACTCGCTGCCCTGCCCCAGTATGCTGCGCACCCCGGCGCTGCCGCCCATCTGCTCGGCCAGGCCACGCACCACCGACAACCCCAGCCCGGTGCCGCCGAAGCGACGGGTGGTGGAGGCATCGGCCTGGGTGAAGGGCGAGAACAGTTGGTCCACCACGTCGGCGGCGATGCCGCAGCCGGTGTCGACGACCGTGAGGGTCACCCGGACCTGTTCGGCATCGACCTCCCGGCAGGCGACACGAACGGTGATCTGCCCGGTAGCGGTGAACTTCAGCGCGTTGCCCACCAGGTTCATGAGGATCTGGTTGATCCGCAGGGAGTCCCCCAGCACCTGCGCCGGCAGTTCGTCGAGGCCCTCCAGGGTGAAGCCCAGGCCCTTGGCCTCGGCCTGGGGCGAGAACAGCTCGCCCAGCTCCTGCAGCACCTGGCGGAGGCTGAAGGGGCGGCTTTCCAGGCGCATCTCGCCGGCCTCGATCTTGGCGATGTCGAGGATGTCGTTGATGATCCCCAGCAGCGAACGCCCGGCGATCTCCAGCTTGCCCAGCAGGTTGCGCTGCTCCTCGTTGAGCGGGGTGTTCTGCAGCAGGTGGGCGACGCCGATCACGGCGTTCATCGGGGTGCGGATCTCGTGGCTCATGTTGGCCAGGAACAGGCTCTTGGCCGCGTTGGCGCGTTCGGCTGCCACCGTGGCGGCACGCAGCTCCTCGCTGGAGCGCCGCCGCTCGGTGATGTCCTGGGCGATGCTCAGGTAGCCGATGGCTTCGCCGCCGGTGGTGCGGATGGCGGTCATAACCATGGACACCGGCACCGCGCTGCCATCCTGGCGGATGTAGGTCCACTCACGGGTTTCCGCGCCCTGGCTGTCGGCTTTCAGGCACAGCACCTCCAGCCCCTGAACCCTGCGCCCGGCTTCGGCGCTGAGTTCTTCGCCGCGCCGGTTGATCTCGCCCTGCTCGTGGAGCGAGAGGATCGACAGCAGGCCCACCGCGTCGTCGGCCCGGTAGCCCAGCAGGCGCTCGGCGCCCCGGTTGAAGATCGCCACCTGGCCGTGGGTGTCGGTGGCGATGATGGACACCTCCGAGGAGGCGTTGAGCACGCCCTGCAGCAGGCCGGCAAGCCGTGACAGCTCGGCGGTGCGCTGGCTCACCTCCAGTTCGAGCTTGGCGTTGAATTCGCGCAGGTAGTTCTCGGCGCGCAGGCGGTCGCTGATGTCGTGCATCAGCTTGGCGGCGGCGAGGATCTTGCCGTCCGGCTCGCGGATCAGGCTGCAGGTGATGGCCACGTCGATCAGGTGGCCCTGCTTGTGCCGACGCTGGGTCTCCAGGGTCGAACCCAGCTCGCCCCGCGAGACCCGTTCGAGCAGCTCTTCGTCCTCCCAGAAGCGTTCGGGGGGCACCAGCAGTGGCGCCAGGGGGCGGCCGATGACCTCATCGGCGCGGTAGCCGAACATCTGCTCGGCGGCAGGGTTCCAGGTGACGATGGTGCCATCCAGGGCCTCGCCGATGATGGCATCCCGGGAGTTCTCGATGATGGTGGCCAGGCGCGCCTGTTGCGCGGAGATGGTCCTCTGCCGCTGCCGCGACACCAGCAGGGCACCGGTCATGCCGGTGAGCAACAGGCTGGCCAGGGTGCCGATGCCGAACACGCGCTCCGGGCTGGGCAACTCCAGGCGCTGGATGTAGTTGGCGTGGGGGGTGATCTCGAAGCGCCAGGTGCGCCCGTAGACCTCGCGCTGGAAGCTGGCGCTGGCAACCCCGTCGTCCACATGGTCGGGCGAGGAGTCGTAGATGAGGTGGTTGGTGTTGCTGTCCACCACGTCGTAGAGGGCCAGGTGCAGGTCGCTGGCCGGGTAGGTCATCGAGCGCATCACTTCCTGCATGGACAGGGGCGCATAGGCCCAGCCCAGGGTGTTGCGCTGGCGCTCTTCGACGGTGGGCGGCGTATCCGGCGTGGCGTAGACCGGCAGCAGCAGGAGAAAGGCGCGCGAGGGCTCGACCGACTCCTGCACCAGGGTGATGGGCGCGGTAAGGGTCGGCTGGCCGGTGTTCATCGCCGTGACGGCGGCAAGGCGACGGCGGGTCTCGGAGGCGATGTCGAGGCCGAAAGCGGCCTGGTTGCGCTGGGCAGGGTCT
Source organism: Pseudomonas sp. SLBN-26 (assembly GCF_006715895.1). Lineage (NCBI taxonomy): Bacteria > Pseudomonadati > Pseudomonadota > Gammaproteobacteria > Pseudomonadales > Pseudomonadaceae > Pseudomonas > Pseudomonas sp. SLBN-26. Next base: position 1,078,044 of record NZ_VFOB01000001.1, on the reverse strand, counting down.
ACGAACTCGATCACGTAGCGCTCGCCGGCGTGGGTGGCGAATTGGCGAATGCTGAAGTCCGGCATGCCGTCCGCCCGGGTCCGACGGAGAAACGCAGCTTCATCCTCGGGCGCGACGCGGCGTATGAAGCCGAAGCCCCGGGCTCCGGGAAACTCCTTCTCGATGTCGCGGACACGGCCGAAGCGCGCCAGCAGATCACGGGTGACGTTGGGCAACTGCAGCATGTAGATCGCGCCACGGATGCTGCGCAGGCGGTAGGTGTAGATGTCCAACCGGCCGATCAGCTCGTGCTCGATCAGCTTGCCGTCGTTGAGCAGTATCTGGTGGATGAAGCTCTGGTTGCGATTGGCCTGGTGCTGGCTGACCAGCAGGCTGGCGAGCAGCCCGGCACCCAGCACCACCAGCATCCATGCCACCACGATCACGGCCTGCCTTCTGATCATCCTTCGTTCCCGGCGTCTGTCCCGAACAGCCGGGGCAAGACGTCTTGACGCCCCGGCGGCTGCTTTTCGACAGCGTAGACGCTGGTCGGGTGTTTGCAGGCCGAATGCCGGCACAGGCACGCCGTGTGGAGTCGTCACCGTCCGAGAAAGCGTCGCTTCACGTCAAAACGGATGCCCGGGGTCTTCCTACACTGGTGCCGCTCCGTTTCCCACGCGGCCTGGCAGTCGGGATGCGGTGGATCGGACGAAACCACGACGAACAGGAGAACACCCATGAAGGGTTGCTTCGGATGGCTGCTGGCCCTTGCCCTGAGCCTGGGCACGGCGCTGGCGGATGTGAAGGTGCAGAACGACTTCGACTACATGGGCCCGGCGATGCAGCGCTGGGTGGATGGCAACGGCAAGACCCTGCATTACCTGGACGAAGGCCCGCGCAACGGTATCCCGGTGGTACTGGTCAGCGGGCACGGCACCAGTGGTCGGGCCCTGGCGCTGACCGACTTCCTGCGCAGCCTGCGGCAATCCCTGGGGCTGCGCTTCATCGCCCTGGAGCGCAACGGCTTCGGCGAAACCGCCTTCGACCCCAGCGGCGACTACGCCAGCTACGCCGCCGAGGTGGAGGCGCTGCTGGGCCATCTGGGCGTGCAGCGTTTCTCCCTGGTGGCGATTTCCGGCGGTGGGCCCTACAGCGCGGCCATCGCCTCGCGCCTGCCGACACGCCTGCGCTCGGTGCACCTGGCGGCGGCCATCTCGCAGAACGCGGGGGTGGCGGCACCCTCCCCGTCCTGTGCGCTCAGTGACCAGCAGATCATCGACAACTACCTGGCCGCCCGTTACGACGTGCCCTCGGTGTGGTGGGACCTGGGGCCGAACACCGCAGTGAACCGGGTGCCGGGCTTCCTCGACGAGGCCGCCGACGAAGGCGCGCGCTTCTTCTATGGCAAGGGCTCGACCGGTTTCGACCTGCAACCCCTGGTGCACGAGCTGAAGCTCTACTGCAGCCAGCCGGTGGCGGACGTCTCGGCGGTGGCCGCGCCGGTGTTCATCTACCACGGCGAGGCCGACACCACGGTGGTGCCGGCACACGCCGCGTTCTGGCGCAGCCACTACGCCAACGTCGTGGCCACCCGCCTGTACCCCGGCGAGGGTCACGACGTGCAGTACCGCCACTGGGGGCAGATCCTCGCGGACCTGGCCTACGGCGGGCGGCGCACGCTGTTGTGCTGGCGCGGGCAGTCGCGCCTGGTGGAAACCCGCGAGGCCGGCCCGTTGCTCAAGCGCGGCGCCACCCTGGACATCTGCGCCTGGCAACGCACCGGCCCTTGAGGGCGCGGCCTACTGCGTCGGCGCCGGTATCCAGCGGATGGTGCCGCCGCAGCTGGTGAAGCACTGGTCGTAGTCGTCGGCGCAGGAGCTGAAGGCGCTGTAGCCGCCGCCGTAGCTGCCATAGCCACCGTAGGTGCCGGGGTAAGCGCAGTCCTTGCGGGCCTGGCGCTTGTCCTTGCCCGCCACGCAGTAGTGGTAGGCGTCCATGCGGGCTTCCTGCAGGCGCCGCTTGCTGTCGTCCAGGTAGCCGCATTGCTGCTTCTGCATGCGGCACTGGGCGACGCAGGCCTGGGCGTAGCCATCCTTGGGGAGGTCGTATTGGTAGCGGCCGGAGGGGCCGCAGGCCGAAAGCAGGACGAGCGCAGCCGCCGCGCCTGCCAGGGACAGGAGTCGTTTCAAGGGGATTCACCGGGGTTGGGGTGGGGCCGGATCAGTCGTCCGGCTGGTACTCGAGGATGTCGCCAGGCTGGCAGTTGAGGGTCCGGCAGATGCGATCGAGGGTTTCCAGGCGAATGCCCTTCACCTTGCCGTTCTTCAGAAGGGAAAGGTTCTGCTCGGTGATGCCGATGATTTCAGCGAGTTCCTTGGAGCGAACCTTGTTCTGCGCCAGGACCACGTCCAGCCTGATGATGATGCTCATGGTGCCGTTATACGAACGCCTTGACTTCCTCGTTGAGCGAGCGGGCTTCATTCATCATGAAACCGAACGAGCAGACGAAGACCGCCTTGAGGAGTTCGGACATGGATTCGGTATTGAAACCGACGGAAACCGCCAGGAGACCCTCCCCCGGGGGAAGGCCGAGCGATAGTACTAGACCGGTCAGGGTGTAGAGAACTGGTTGCAGCACAAGACCGAGGATCGACAGCCCGCCGATGGTCATCAGCAGCCGCGCATTACGGGTGGACCACAGCTCGCGGCGCGACAGCCGCAGGAAGAACAGCCCGGTCAGCAGCAGGCCCAGGCTGGAGATCAGCACCGGCACATAGTCCAGCGCCACCAGCAGCACCAGGTTCAGCGTAGGGAGCTGGTAGTCCTCCGCCAGCAGCAGCGGGATGCTCTCGCCCCAGAATTCCAGGTAGCCGGTACTGATCAGGCCGCTGTGCCACATGGCGGTGTTGATGATGATGTCGCTCAGGGCCATGACACAGGCCAGGCCGGCGGTGGCCAGCCCGGCCCACTTGAGGCGCTTGAAGGAAGACAGCAAGGGAAGGTGTTGCATAGGGAAACCGTCCTGGGTTCAATTGCATTTCGGATTAATAAATTATCGTCTCGCGATAACTTTTTAAAAAGTAATGCAAAAAAAGCGGATCGATCAACCCTAAAATTCAGGCGCATTCATTCGTTGAGGTTCGGCGGCATGCCCACCCGGACGGGGACGCTCCCATGGGTGCCCACGGCACGTGCGCGAATGTCGCACCCCGGTTGAGGCCCGCCGATCCGAGCGAACGCCTGGGCACGATGGGTTTTGTTCTATAAAAAAGAATGCAACCATGCATTTTCTTAAAAACCCCGCTTCCTTTTCCTAAAACACCCCATTCCATGACCGACCTTCTCCCATGATGACCCTCCGCCAGATCCGTCATTTCATTGCCGTGGCCGAAAGCGGCTCGATTTCCGCTGCAGCCCAGGCGGTGTTCATTTCCCAGTCCACCCTGACCCTGGCCATCCAGCAGCTGGAGGACGAGATCGGCGTGCGGCTGTTCGACCGCCATGCCAAAGGCATGACCCTCACCCACCAGGGCCACCAGTTCCTGCGCCAGGCGCACCTGATCCTGGCGACGGTGGAGAACGCCAAGCGCAGCCTGCAGCAGAGCACCGACCAGGTGTCCGGGCGCCTCACCATCGGCGTCACCAGCCTGGTGGCCGGCTACTACCTGGCGGACCTGATCAACCGCTTCCAGCGGGCCTACCCCAACGTGCAGACCCGCGTGGTGGAGGATGAACGCCCCTACATCGAACACCTGCTGGTGAGCGGCGAGATCGACGTCGGCGTGCTCATCCTCTCCAACCTGGAGGACCGCCACGCCCTGCAGACCGAGGTGCTGACCCATTCCCCGCACCGCCTCTGGCTGCCGGCCCAGCACCCGCTGCTGGAGCGCGACAGCATCAGCCTGGCGGATGTCGCCGGGCAGCCGCTGATCCAGCTCAACGCTGACGAAATGGGCCTGCACACCCAGCGCATCTGGTCCCGCGCCGGGCTCACGCCCCAGGTAACCCTGCGCACCGCCTCGGTGGAGGCCGTGCGCAGCCTGGTGGCCGCCGGGCTCGGCCTGTCGATCCAGCCGGACATGACCTACCGCCCCTGGTCACTGGAGGGCGACATCATCGAAGCCCGCCCCCTGGTGGACCTCAGCGAGCCCCTGGACGTGGGCCTGGCCTGGCGCCGGGGCACCACCCGACCGCCGATGGTGGACCCCTTCCTCACCGTCGCCCGGGAGCATCCGAACACCAAGCGGCCTTCGATTTAATCGAACGCGCCTTTCGTTATTTAGAATTTGTCGACCCCAAGCCCGGGCTCTAGTCTCTGTCGCTATACCAGAAGGTCAGCGCCCGGCCCGTCCACGGAGCCCCGCATGCCCGATAACAAGACCGATAAAAGAAGAACCACGAAGATGACCGGCCCGACCTTGCACACCGCGCTTCTGATCGATGGCCAGCTGGTCACCGGCGAAGGCATGGCCGAAGCCATCATCAACCCCGCCACCGGCGAAACCCTGGTGAGCATCGCCGATGCCTCCCAGGACCAGGTCGAACAGGCCATCGCCGCCGCCCACCGCGCCTTCCCCGCCTGGTCCCGCACCACCCCCGCCCACCGCGCCCGTGCCCTCCTGGCCATCGCCGATGCCATCGAACACAAGGCCGAGCAACTGGCCCAGCTGGAATCGCTGAACTGCGGCAAGCCCCTGCACCTGGCCCGCCAGGACGACCTGCCGGCCACCGCCGACGTGTTCCGCTTCTTCGCCGGCGCCGTGCGCTGCCAGCAGGGCCAGCTCACCGGCGAATACGTCGCCGGGCACACCAGCATGGTGCGCCGCGACCCGGTGGGCGTGGTCGCCTCCATCGCGCCCTGGAACTACCCGCTGATGATGGCCGCGTGGAAGATCGCCCCCGCCCTGGCCGCCGGCAACACCCTGGTGTTCAAGCCCTCCGAGCACACCCCGCTGAGCGTGCTGGCCCTGGCCCCGCTGCTGGTGGACCTGCTGCCGGCCGGCGTGCTCAACATCGTCTGCGGCGGCGGCGAGAGCGTCGGCAGCCACCTGGTCAGCCACCCCAAGGTGCGCATGGTTTCCCTCACCGGCGACATCGTCACCGGGCAGAAGATCCTCCAGGCCGCCTCCCGCACCCTCAAGCGCACCCACCTGGAGCTGGGCGGCAAGGCCCCGGTCATCGTCTGCAACGACGCCGACCTGGCCGCCGTGGTCCAGGGCGTACGCACCCACGGCTACTACAACGCCGGGCAGGACTGCACCGCCGCCTGCCGCATCTACGCCCAGGCCGGCATCCACGACCGCCTGGTGGCCGAACTGGGCGACGCCGTAGCGAGCATCCGCTTCGCCCGCAAGCGCGACGCCGACAACGAGATCAGCCCGCTGATCAGCGCCCGCCAGCGCGACCGCGTCGCCAGCTTCGTCGAACGCGCCCTCGGCCAGCCCCACATCGAACGCGTCACCGGCGCCGCCGTGCACTCCGGCCCCGGCTTCTACTACCAGCCCACCCTGCTGGCCGGCTGCAAGCAGCAGGACGAGATCGTCCAGCGCGAAGTCTTCGGCCCGGTGGTCACCGTCACCCGTTTCGAGCACCTGGAACAGGCCGTGGACTGGGCCAACGACTCCGAATACGGCCTGGCCTCCTCGGTGTGGACGCAGAACCTCGACCGCGCCTTCCAGATCGCCAACCGGCTGCAGTACGGCTGCACCTGGATCAACACCCATTTCATGCTGGCCAGCGAGATGCCCCACGGCGGGCTGAAGCGCTCCGGCTACGGCAAGGACCTGTCCAGCGACTCGCTGCAGGACTACAGCGTGGTGCGCCACATCATGGCCTGCCACGGCCAGCTACAGGACTGAACGAACGCCGGCGGCACGCTGCCGGCGCACAACAAGACACCCCGGCGGACCGCTCATCCCGGCCGCACGCGGGACGCTGCACCCCATTGAAGCTGCCCTACCAAAAGAGACAACAACGAGGGAGACACCAATGCGCCAGATCACCCTGCTCAGCGCCATCACCACCGGCCTGCTCGCCAGTGCCAGCCTCCAGGCCGCCGACGCCATCACCGCCGTGGGAGCCGGCGAAGGCCGCCTCGACATCGTCGCCTGGCCCGGCTACATCGAACGCGGCCAGTCCGACAAGAACTACGACTGGGTCAGCCAGTTCGAGAAGGACACCGGCTGCCAGGTCAACGTGAAGACCGCCGCCACCTCCGACGAGATGGTCAGCCTCATGGCCAAGGGCGGCTACGACCTGGTCACCGCCTCCGGCGACGCCTCGCTGCGCCTGATCTACGGCAAGCGCGTGCAGCCCATCGACCCCAACCTGATCCCCAACTGGAAGAACATCGACCCGCGCCTGAAGGACGCGCCCTGGTACACCGTCGCCGGCAAGACCTACGGCACCCCCTACCAGTGGGGCCCGAACCTGCTGATGTACAACGCCCAGGCCTTCACCAAGGCCCCGGACAGCTGGTCCGTGGTGTTCGAAGCGCAGAACCTGCCCGACGGCAAGCCCAACAAGGGCCGCGTACAGGCCTATGACGGCCCGATCTACATCGCCGACGCCGCCCTCTACCTCAAGGCCACCCAGCCCGCCCTGGGCATCACCGACCCCTATCAGCTCGACGAGAAGCAGTACGCCGCCGTGCTCGACCTGCTGCGCAAGCAGCACGACCTGATCCACCGCTACTGGCACGACACCACCGTGCAGATGAGCGACTTCAAGAACGAAGGCGTGGTCGCCTCCAGCGCCTGGCCGTACCAGGCCAACGCCCTGAAGACCGAAGGCCAGCCCATCGCCACCGTGTTCCCCAAGGAAGGCGTCACCGGCTGGGCCGACACCACCATGCTGCACGCCGAGGCCCAGCACCCGAACTGCGCCTACAAGTGGATGAACTGGTCCCTGGAGCCCAAGGTCCAGGGCGACGTCGCCGCCTGGTTCGGCTCCGTGCCCGCCGCGCCGGAAGGCTGCAAGGCCAGCGCCCTGCTGGGTGCCGAAGGCTGCAGCACCAACGGCTACGACCAGTTCGACAAGATCGCCTTCTGGAAGACCCCGCAGGCTGAGGGCGGCAAGTTCGTCCCCTATAGTCGCTGGACCCAGGACTACATCGCGATCATGGGCGGCCGCTGACCCGGCTGCGCGACCCGAGGGCGTCGTTGCGTCCTCGCTCGACGCTCGCCTACCACACGGTATGTCTCGCGTCTCGCTGCGGGGCGCCTAGCCCTCGGGCCGCTCGCTCGGCCCAGCCCGGTGTCCCGCACCCTCCCCTCGCCGCTGGCGAGGGGCTCTTACGCCACACCTGCACCCTTTTCGCTTTACCGGAGCACGCACCATGACCACTCCCGCCGTTCAATTCACCCAGGTCTCCCGCCAGTTTGGCGAGGTCAAGGCTGTCGACCGGGTTTCCATCGATATCCAGGACGGGGAGTTCTTTTCCATGCTCGGCCCATCCGGCTCGGGCAAGACCACCTGCCTGCGCCTGATCGCCGGTTTCGAGCAGCCCAGCGCGGGTTCCATCCGCATCCACGGTGAGGAGGCCGCCGGCCTGCCGCCCTACCTGCGGGACGTCAACACCGTCTTCCAGGACTACGCCCTGTTCCCGCACATGAGCGTGCTGGAGAACGTCGCCTACGGCCTCAAGGTCAAGGGCGTGGCCAAGTCCGAGCGCCTGGCCCGTGCCGAAGAGGCACTGGGCATGGTGGCCCTGGGCGGCTACGGCGGCCGCAAGCCGGTGCAACTGTCCGGCGGCCAGCGCCAGCGCGTGGCCCTGGCCCGTGCCCTGGTCAACCGCCCCCGCGTGCTGCTGCTGGACGAACCCCTCGGCGCCCTCGACCTCAAGCTGCGCGAGCAGATGCAGAGCGAGCTGAAGAAGCTCCAGCGCCAGCTGGGCATCACCTTCATCTTCGTCACCCACGACCAGAGCGAAGCGCTGTCCATGTCCGACCGCGTGGCCGTGTTCAACAAGGGCCGCATCGAGCAGGTGGACACCCCGCGCAACCTCTACATGAGGCCGGCCACCCCCTTCGTCGCCGAGTTCGTCGGCACCTCCAACGTCCTGCGCGACGACCTGGCCCGCCAGCTCACCGGCAACCCGCAGCCCTTCTCCATCCGCCCCGAGCACATCCGCTTCGCCCAGGGCGCCTGCGCCAGCGGCGAGGTGGAGCTGAGCGGCCTGCTGCACGACATCCAGTACCAGGGCGCCGCCACCCGCTACGAGATCCGCCTGGACAACGGCCAGAACCTCTGCGTCAGCCAGGCCAACGACCAATGGCAAGCCATCGACCTCGCCCACCAGAGCGGCCAGCGCGTCACCCTGCGCTGGGCCCGCGAGGCGATGGTTCTGCTGAACGAGGGCGCCTGAGATGGAACTGACACTCAACGCCGCCCGCGCGCAGGCCCCCAAGGGGCCGATGCGGCGCCTGTCCAACCTGCTCTACCGCAAGCCGACGCTGTACCTCTCGCTGCTGCTGGTGCCGCCGCTGCTGTGGTTCGGCGCGGTCTACCTCGGCTCGCTGCTGACGCTGCTGTGGCAGGGCTTCTACACCTTCGATGACTTCACCATGGCGGTCTCCACCGACCTGACCCTGGCGAACTTCCAGGCCCTGTTCCAGGCCGCCAACTTCGACATCATCCAGCGCACCCTGGTGATGGCCGTGGCGGTCTCGGTGGCCAGTGCCGCCCTGGCCTTCCCCATCGCCTACTACATGGCGCGCTACACCACCGGCAAGACCAAGGCGTTCTTCTACATCGCCGTGATGATGCCGATGTGGGCCAGCTACATCGTCAAGGCCTACGCCTGGACCCTGCTGCTGGCCAAGGGCGGCGTCGCCATGTGGTTCGTCCAGCACCTGGGCCTGGAGCCGTTGCTGAACCTGCTGCTGGCGACCCCCGGCGTGGGCGGCAACACCCTGTCCACCTCCAACTTCGGGCGCTTCCTGGTGTTCGTCTACATCTGGCTGCCGTTCATGATCCTGCCGATCCAGGCCTCCCTGGAGCGCCTGCCGCCATCGCTGCTGCAAGCCTCGGCCGACCTCGGCGCGCACCCGCGGCAGACCTTCATGCAGGTGATCCTGCCGCTGTCGGTGCCCGGCATCGCCGCCGGCTCGATCTTCACCTTCAGCCTCACCCTGGGCGACTTCATCGTGCCGCAGCTGGTGGGCCCGCCCGGCTACTTCATCGGCAGCATGGTCTACGCCCAGCAGGGCGCCATCGGCAACATGCCCATGGCCGCCGCGTTCACCCTGGTGCCCATCGTGCTGATCGCCGTGTACCTGTCCATCGTCAAACGCCTGGGGGCCTTCGATGCACTCTGACAACGCTTCCTGGAGCCTCAAGGCTGCCGCCTGGGGCGGGCTGGTGTTCCTGCACTTCCCGATCCTCATCATCTTCCTGTACGCCTTCAACACCGAAGACGCCGCGTTCAGCTTCCCGCCCCAGGGCTTCACCCTGCACTGGTTCAGCGTCGCCTTCGAGCGCCAGGACGTGATCGAATCCATCGTCCTGTCGCTCAAGGTCGCCAGCATCGCCACGCTCATCGCCATGGTGCTCGGCACCCTGGCCGCGGCCGCGCTGTACCGCCGGGAGTTCTTCGGCAAGGAAGGCATCTCGCTGATGCTGATCCTGCCCATCGCCCTGCCCGGCATCATCACCGGCATCGCGCTGCTGGCGGCGTTCAAGGCCCTGGGCATCGAGCCCGGCCTGATGACCATCGTCATCGGCCACGCCACCTTCTGCGTGGTGATCGTCTACAACAACGTCATCGCCCGCTTCCGCCGCACCTCCAACAGCCTCATCGAGGCCTCCATGGACCTGGGCGCCGACGGCTGGCAGACCTTCCGCTACGTGATCCTGCCGAACCTCGGCTCGGCCCTGCTGGCCGGCGGCATGCTCGCCTTCGCCCTGTCCTTCGACGAGATCATCGTCACCACCTTCACCGCCGGCCACGAGCGCACCCTGCCGATCTGGCTGCTCAACCAGCTCAGCCGCCCGCGTGACGTCCCCGTCACCAACGTGGTGGCCATGCTGGTGATGCTGGTGACCATGCTGCCGATCCTCGGCGCCTACTACCTGACCAAAGGGGGCGAAGGCGTGGCCGGCAGCGGCAAATAGCCGCTCGCCCCCAGCCCGAACCCCAGCCGAACGACGACGTTCCCCGTTCAAGAACAAGAGGACTTCAACGATGCAAACCAAGCTCCTGATCAATGGCCAACTGGTCGCTGGCGAAGGCGAGAAGCTCGCCGTCCTGAACCCCTCCCTGGGCAGCACCCTGGTGGAAATCGCCGAAGCCACCCCGGCCCAGGTCGACGCCGCCGTACGCGCCGCCGATGCCGCCTTCGACGGCTGGTCGCAGACCGCACCGAAGGACCGTTCCCTGCTGCTGCTCAAGCTCGCCGATGCCATCGACGCCCATGCCGAAGAGCTGGCGCGCCTGGAATCGCAGAACTGCGGCAAGCCCTTCAGCGCCGCACTGAACGACGAACTGCCGGCCGTGGCCGACGTGTTCCGCTTCTTCGCCGGTGCCAGCCGCTGCCTGCAGGGCTCCGCCGCCGGTGAGTACCTGCCGGGCCACACCTCGATGATCCGCCGCGACCCGGTGGGCGTGGTCGCCTCCATCGCCCCCTGGAACTACCCGCTGATGATGGCCGCCTGGAAACTCGGCCCGGCCCTGGCCGCCGGCAACACCGTGGTCCTCAAGCCCTCCGAGCAGACCCCGCTGACCGCCCTGCGCCTGGGCGAGCTGATCGCCTCGATCTTCCCAGCCGGCGTGGTCAACCTGGTGGTGGGCCGTGGCCCCAGCGTCGGCGAGCCGCTGACCACCCACCCCAAGGTGCGCATGGTCTCCCTCACCGGCTCGGTCGCCACCGGCAGCCGCATCATCGCCGGCACCGCCGACACCGTTAAGCGCATGCACATGGAACTGGGCGGCAAGGCCCCGGTGATCATCTTCGACGACGCCGACATCGACGCCGCCGTGGAAGGCATCCGCACCTTCGGCTTCTACAACGCCGGCCAGGACTGCACCGCCGCCTGCCGCATCTACGCCCAGAAAGGCATCTACGAGAAGTTCGTCGAGAAGCTCGGCGCCGCCGTCGCCAGCATCCGCTACGGCGAGCAGGACGACCCGCAGACCGAACTCGGCCCGCTGATCACCGAACAGCATCTGGCCCGCGTCGAAGGCTTCGTCGAACGCGCCCGCCAGCAGAGCCACATTCGCGTGGTCACCGGCGGCAAGCGTGCCGACCGTCCCGGCTTCTTCTTCGAGCCCACCGTGCTGGCCGATGCCCGCCAGGACGACGAAGTGGTGCGCCGCGAGATCTTCGGCCCGGTGGTTTCCGTCACCGCCTTCGACGACGAAGCCCAGGCGCTGGCGTGGGCCAACGACTCCGACTACGGCCTGGCCTCCTCCGTGTGGACCGCCGACGTCGGCCGCGCCCACCGCCTTGCCGCCCGCCTGCAGTACGGCTGCACCTGGGTCAACACCCACTTCATGCTGGTCAGCGAAATGCCCCACGGCGGCGTGAAGCTGTCGGGCTACGGGAAGGACATGTCGATGTACGGACTAGAAGACTACACCGCCATCCGCCACGTCATGTTCAAACACTGACCCTGAGCGCCGCTCGCTGGCCCGGGCGTTGTTGAGAAGCACGTCGAAATGCTCATGTACTGCAGTACATTCCGCTTTCTCCGCGCTTCTCGCCTAGCCCGGCCTGCGCGCTCGACGCTCAGCCCTTCATGCACCCCCTGTAGGGGCGAATTCATTCGCCCGTTCTTGTGGGACCTGCTCCCGGGCTGAAGCCCGGGCTACGGGCTCCTCTCCACTGGCTTTGCTTCACCACTGCTGCACCCCACCCCCAGGAGAACCCGAAATGCGAACCACCCTGCGTAGTTTCAGCTTCATCCTGCTCTGCACAGCCGCCGGTCTCGCCCAGGCCGCCAGCGACGCCAAGTCCGTCGTCGAGGGCTACATGGCCGCCTGGAACGCTCACGACGCCGACAAGGCCGCCACCTTCCTCGCCGATGACGCGGTGTACTTCGACGCCACCGTCGGCACGCCGCAGAACGGCAAGGCAGCGGCCCGCGACAACGTCATCAAGGTGTTCATCGGCGCCGTGCCGGACCTGACCTGGAAGATGACCAGCGCGCCCATCGTCGGGCCCGACGGCATCGCCTTCCAGTGGGAATTCGCCGGCACCAACAGCGGCGCCTGGAGCGCCGAGACCCCGGCCACCGGCAAACCCCTGAAGTTCGAAGGGGTCAGCTTCGTCCGTATCAAGGACGGCAAGATCGTCTACCAGGGCGACTACTACGACGCCCTCGGCTTCAATAAGCAATTGGGCTGGTAAGCCCACGGGGGCCCGGCAACGATCCGGGCACCCGCACCCACAACAAACGCCTTGCAGGTACACCATGAGCATCACCCGCCGCGACTTCCTCAACGGCGCCGCCCTGACCGTCGGCCTCGGCCTCACCCCGCTGCAGCTGCTGCGCGCAGCCCCCTCCGGGCGCTACTACCCCCCTGCCCTCACCGGCCTGCGCGGCAGCCACCCCGGCTCCTTCGACGTGGCGCACCAGATGGGCTGGGAGAAGAAGGTGTTCGACACCGACGGCCTGCCCATCGAAGAGCAGTACGACCTGGTGGTGGTCGGCGGCGGCATCAGCGGCCTCTCGGCGGCCTGGTTCTACCGGCAGCAGAACCCCGACGCACGCATCCTCATCGTCGAGAACCACGACGACTTCGGCGGCCACGCCAAGCGCAACGAATTCCAGGCCGGCGGCCGGATGATCCTCGGCTACGGCGGCAGCGAAGCCTTCCAGTCGCCCAAGCACCTCTACAGCAGCCAGGTGAACGGCCTGCTCAAGCAGCTGGGGGTGGACATCGACCGTTTCGAGACCGCCTTCGACCGCGACTTCTACCCCGGCCTCGGGCTGTCCCGCGGGGTGTTCTTCGACAAGGCCGGCTTCGGTGAAGACAAGCTGGTGACCGGCGACCCGACGCCGATGGTGGCCGACGACATCGCCCCGGAAAAACTCAACGCCCGCAGCTGGCGCGCCTTCATCAACGACTTCCCGCTGCCCGAGGCCGACCGCGAGGCCCTCATCGCCCTGCACGAAGCGCCCCGTGACTACCTGGCCGGCAAGAGCCGCGAGGAGAAGGAAGCCCACCTGGCCAAGACCAGCTACCAGGACTTCCTGCGCAAGGACGTCGGCCTGAGCGAAGCCGCCACCCGCTACTTCCTCAGCCGCACCAACGACTTCTCCGCCCTCAGCATCGACGCCGTCGCCGCAGCGGATGCCTACGCCGTGGGCTTCCCCGGCTTCGCCGCGATGGACCTCTCGCCCATCAGCGAGGAAGCCAAGGCCGAGATGGAAGAGCCGTACATCTACCACTTCCCCGACGGCAACGCCTCGGTGGCGCGCCTGCTGGTGCGCAGCCTGATCCCGGGCGTGGCCGCCGGCAAGGGCATGGACGACATCGTCCTCGCCGACTTCGACTACGCCCGCCTCGACCTGCCCTCCAACGCCGTGCGCCTGCGCCTGAACAGCACCGCCGTCAGCGTGCGCAACCGCGCCGGCGCCGTGGACGTGGGCTACAGCCGGGGCGGCCAGCTGCACCGCGTGCGCGCCCGGCACTGCGTGCTGGCCTGCTACAACATGATGATTCCCTACCTGCTCCGCGACCTGCCCGCCCCGCAGGCCCACGCCTTGGCGCAGAACGTCAAGTTCCCGCTGGTGTACACCAAGGTGGTGATCCGCAACTGGCACAGCTTCGCCAAGCTCGGCGTCCACGAGATCTACGCCCCCAGCCAGCCCTACAGCCGCGTCAAGCTCGACTATCCGGTGGACATCGGCGGCTACCGCCACCCCCGCGACCCGGCCCAGCCCATCGGCCTGCACATGGTCTACGTGCCCACCAGCCCCGGCATGGGCATGGACGCCCGCACCCAGGCCCGCGTCGGCCGCGGCAAGCTCTACGCCATGAGCTTCGAGCAGATGGAAGCGATGATCCGCGAGCAGCTCCAGGCCATGCTCGGCCCGGCCGGTTTCGACCACGAGAAGGACATCCTCGCCATCACCGTCAACCGCTGGTCCCACGGCTACGCCTACTTCTCCAACAGCCTGTTCGACGACGAAGACGAGAGCGAGAAGCTGATGAACCTCGCCCGCCGCAAGCTGGGCAACGTCACCATCGCCAACTCCGACGCAGCCTGGAGCGCCTACGCCCACGCCGCCATTGACGAAGCCTGGCGCGCGGTGCGCGAGCTGGGCTGAGCGAACGCAGCCGGGTGATGGTGCTGGCGCCATCACCCGGCCATGCGCCCGGCCCCGGCAGATTCGGCGGCCCCCACCCTCACCAGGCGCGTCTATATTTTCCGTATCCCCGGCGACAGCCCTGCGCCGGGGCTCCGGAGTGCCGATCCCGCATGCCCGATACCCACGACCGCCCTGCCCGCCCACGCACCGGCCGGATGAAGCGTGACATCGTCCTGATCCTGCTGTTCGCCCTGGTCAGCCTCGCCCTGCTGGTCCACTTCGATGTGGGCGACCTCCTGCAACGGGCGGCCGTGCGTCACGAGCACTGGGAACTGGACGAGATCCTGCTGATGCTCAGCCTGGTGGGGTGGTGCGGCTTCATCTTCGGCGTGCGCCGGCTGATGGAAATGCGCTGGGAGGCCCAGGCCCGGCGCAGCGCGGAACTCAAGGTCACCCGCCTGGCCGAACACGACATGCTCACCGGCCTGCCCAACCGCCGGGGGCTGCGCAGCCACCTGGAACCCTGCCTGGGGGTTTCTGACTCGCCGTTCTACTTCGTGCTGGTGGACCTGGACGGCTTCCGCCTGGTCAACGACCTGCACAGCCACGAGGCCGGCGACCACCTGTTGCAGGTGCTGGCCCGCCGGCTGGCCACGGCGCTGCCCGAGGGCGACCTGATCGGCCGCAGCGGTGCCGACGAATTCACCCTGGTGCTGCATTCCCAGAAGAGCCACACCGCCGCCAGCGCCCTGCTGGAGGCCCTGCTGGAGCTGATCCGCCAGCCGGTACAGCATGAGGACGCACGTATCGAAGTCAGCGCCACCCTCGGCGTCGCCCGTTACCCGGACGATGGTCGGCGACTGGACGACCTCATGGCCCGCGCCGCCTTCTGCGTGCAGTCAGGCAAGCGCGAGGGGCGCAACATGGTGGTGTTCTACGAGCCCGGCAACGACACCGAGCTGGAGCAGCAGACGCGCCTGGTGAAGCTGCTCGACGAAGGCATGAAGGCCGGCTACCTGCGGGTGGACTACCAACCCATCGTCGCCCTGGAAAGCGGCGAGATCCTCGGCTTCGAGGCCCTCGCCCGGCTCGACCACCCCGAGGCCGGCAGCCTGGGGCCGGCGCAGTTCATCCCCGCAGCCGAGCGCCTCGGCTACATCACCCGCATCACCCGCGAACTGCTCCAGCGCGCCTGCGAGGAAGCCCGCCAGTGGCCCACCGGCGTGTTCCTCTCGTTCAACCTCAGCGCCATCGACCTGGCCGACGAAAGCCTGCCGTTCCACGTCTCGCGCATCCTCAACAAGGTAGGTTTCCCGCCCAGGCGGCTGGAGCTGGAGGTGACCGAGACCGCCGTGATCGACCACGTCGAGCGGGCCAACGCCAACATCCAGGCGCTGCAGGCCATGGGCATCCGCGTGTCGCTGGACGACTTCGGCACCGGCTACTCGTCCCTCGCCCACATCAGCCGCTACAACTTCGACAAGCTCAAGATCGACCGCCAGTTCGTCGCCGCACTGGACAACGGCAGCAAGGACGAAAGCATCCTGCGGGCCATGCTCGGCCTCAGCCAGGAACTCGGCATTCCCACCGTTGCCGAAGGCATCGAGACGCAGCGGCAGCTGGAATGGCTGCAGAGCGTCGGCTGCCGGCAAGGCCAGGGGTATTACTTCAGCCCGCCGGTGTCCACCGCCCAGGCCACCGCCATGGTGGCCCGTGGGCCCTGCCTGCTGGGGCCGGTCCCGCGGCCTTCCGCCCGTCCCCACTCCACGGAGTCCTGATCATGCACACCCCGAACCACCGCCCGCTGCTGCTCGCCTGCGCCCTGTTGCTGGCAGGCGCGAGCGCCTCCGCCCTGGCGTCGCCCGGCAATGGCAATGGCAACGGCAAGGGCAACAACGGTCATGGCAACGGCAATGGGCACGGCGGCCACGGCAATGCGGCGACCCAGTCGGCGGGGCCGAGCATCGACCTCGGCGGCATCCGCATCGTCCTGCAGGACAACCGTGACTACTGGAGCCCCGGCGCCTCGCTGCCCCCGGGCATCCGCAAGAACCTCGCGCGGGGCAAGCCGCTACCGCCCGGCATCGCCCGCAAGCTGGACGGCCGCCTGCTGCAGCGGCTGCCGTCCTACCCCGGCTACGACTGGGTGCAGGCCGGGACCGACCTGCTGCTGGTGGCCGTGGCCACCGGGCTCATCCAGGACGTCCTGCACGACGTGCTGGACTGAACCGCCTCAGCAGGCCGCCAGCCGGGCGAAGCCCTCGGCCAGGTCGGCCTTGAGGTCGTCCATGTCCTCCAGGCCGATCTGCAGGCGCAGGCAGAAGCCCGGCTCCGTCCAGGCCGTGGCGGTGCGGTAGCTGCGGCAGTCGAAGGGGATCACCAGGCTCTCGTAGCCGCCCCAGGAGAAGCCCATGCTGAACACCCTCAGGTGGTCCAGCATGGCCGCCAGGCCCTCGCGGCTGTAGCGGTCCTCCAGGACGATGGAGAACAGCCCCGAAGCCCCCGTGAAGTCACGCTTCCAGTGCGCATGCCCGGGGCAGTCCTCGAAGGCCGGGTGCAGCACGCGCTTCACCTCCGGCCGGGCCTTGAGCCAGTGGGCCATTTCCAGGCCCCGGCGCTGGGCCTCTTCCAGCCGCAGCTTCAGCGTGCGCAGGCCGCGCAGCGCCAGCACGCAATCCTCGGCCCCCGGCAGCATGGACAGGCTGTCGTAGGTGGCACGCAGGGCCGGCCAGCATTCGGCGTTGGCCGTCACCAGGCCCAGCAGCAGGTCCGAATGCCCGCCCAGGTACTTGGTGCCCGCCTCCACCGTCAGGTCGATGCCCAGGTCATGGGCCCGCAGGAACAGCGGTGTCGCCCAGGTGTTGTCGAGGAGGGTGCGCACCCCGCGCCGCCGCGCCACCTCCACCAGGGCCGGCAGGTCCGGCACTTCGAAGGTCTGCGAGCCCGGCGCTTCGAGGAACAGCGTGGTGGTCTCGGGGCGCATCAGCGCCTCGATGCCGGCGCCGATCATCGGGTCGTAGTAGGTGGTGGTGACGCCGTAGCGGGCCAGCATGTGGTTGCAGAAATGCCGGGTCGGCCGGTAGACGCTGTCCGGCACCAGGATGTGGTCACCCGCGCGGGTGGTGCTGAACAGCGCCAGGGACACCGCGCCCAGGCCCGAGGGCGAGAGCACCGTGCCGGCGGCGCCGGCCAGTTGGGTCCAGGCATCTTCCAGGTTGGCGATGGTGGGCGTGCCGGCGGTGCCGTAGGAGAAGCGCGCGCGGCGCTGCTCGATGTCGTCGAGGGTCTTGTAGATGACCGTGGAGCCCCGGTACAGCGGGCCGTTGACGAAGCCGTACTGCTCGGAAGGGTCGCGCCCGAGCATGGACAGCTGGGTGCCGATGCCGAAGGAAGGGATGTCGTCTCTGTTCATGTGCCTGCAGCCTGTCGGGGCCCGGCTCACGTGGCCGGGCAAAGGCCGCGATGCTAACCGATTGACCATGTCCCAGCACCGTCCTGCGGGGTCAGGCTGATTACCGAGCCCTGCTTATGTCGCCTGTTTCGCCTTGCCTGGCGAGTTTCTTTTTTCAGTCGCCAAAAAAGAAACCAAAAAGGCTCGCCCCTGCATCCGGCCCGGCTGCGCCGGGTTCCCTCCCTCCATCGTCGCTCCAGGGGCCCGCGCTGACGGGCCATCCCTGGCCCGACAGCGCTCTCGCGACATCCATGTCGCTCAACCCCTTACACGACGATTCCGTTCGGCCTCCTGAAGGGGCAGCTTCCCCGCATCACTTTCCTTCGCCAGGCACAAGTCCAATGTACGCAAGAACCCCTCCTGTTCCTTTCATGCAGGCAAGCGCTTGTATGGCTTTTCAAAGGCACACCAGAAAATGAATGCATATCTGGCCTAGCGGCGAAAGACAGATCTCAGCCCCGTGAACCACCCGGTTCGCCCCGTCGTTCGACGGTGACGGCGTTGCGCTCCATGAGCAGGCTGCCCGGTGCGGGTTCGTCGCGACGGGCCAGGCTGCCCGAGCCTTCCGGGCGGGTGCCGGGGCGTACGGCGCGTTCACAGGTGGTTCCGAACCGGTAGGCATCCGCTGCGGCGATCGGGCGTTCCATGGGTGTTCCCTCGGGTGGCGATGGAGCTTGGAAGCCCCGTGGCGCTGTGCGTTCGCACCAGCCGCCGAACGGTCGCCAGACGCAGCGAGCCCCACCGGAGTGGGGCTCGTTGGCAAGGGTTACCAGTGCGGGCCTCCCCAGCGATGGGGCGGGCCGTAGTAGCGGGGGCCGTAGTAGCGCGGCGGCGGGGCGTACACCGGCACGCTCTGGTAATACACCGGTTGTGCCGGGTAGACGTAGACCGGCGGCGGTGGCGGCGGCGCCACGTAGACGGGGGCCGGCTGCACATACACCGGAGCGGGTTGTTCCACATAGACCGGCGCCGGACGGGACGCGACGATGGCTCCGCCGACCACGGCCCCCACGACGGCTCCGACGATCGCCGGGCCGGCATCATGCCCATGGGCGGACGCCTGGCCGGCCAGTGCGGCGGCTCCCACCAACAGGGCCACCTGGGGCAAACGACGAAACATGGTTTTCCTCCTGCCCGGCGGGACAGGTGCCGGGATGCCTGTTCAGACCGCAACGGCACAAAACGGATCGCAGCGCCCGGGTAAAGGTTGTGTAAGGACGACGAACGGCCAGGGCGATTCACCCGAACCCCCTCCCCCTCACCGGGTCACTAACAGGGAATCCCCAAGCGTTGGCCGACGCGTCGCTGCCTCGCCGAGCGCCCCGGCCATCGAAAACCCGCCGTTCCAGGAGTGCCTCATGCCCGAAGCCTGGCTATCCCACCTGCCCTGGCCCGAGTTGCGCCTGCTGCTCACTGTCCTCGCGGTCTTCCTCGTCCTGTCGCTGGTGTCCCGCGCCGTCCTGCGGGTGTTCGAGCGCCTGACCCGCCCCGTGCTGTTCCTGCGCGAGCTGCTGCAGCGGGTGCGCCGCCCGCTGTACCTGCTGCTGCCGCTGCTGGGGGTGCAGACGGTGCTCAGCTCCGCGCCGGACGACCTGCTGTTCATCGAGCCGCTGCGCCGCCTCACCTCCCTGGTGCTGATCGGCACCTTCACCTGGCTCGGCCTGCGCGCGGTGGATGCGGTGCAGCAGGTGATCCTGCTGCGCAACCCGGTGGACATCGCCGACAACCTGCAAGCCCGCCGCATCCAGACCCAGACCCGCGTGCTGGTGCGCACCCTGAGCTTCTTCGTGGTGCTGTTCGGCGTGGCCTGCATGCTGATGACCTTCCCCACCGCCCGGCAGCTGGGCACCAGCCTGCTGGCCTCGGCCGGGGTGGCCGGGCTGGCGGTGGGTTTCGCCGCCAAGCCGGTGCTGGGCAACCTCATCGCCGGCCTGCAGATCGCCCTGACCCAGCCGATCCGCCTGGACGACGTGGTGATCGTCCAGGGCGAATGGGGGCGCATCGAGGAGATCACCGGCACCTATGTCGTGGTGCGCATCTGGGACGACCGCCGCCTGGTGGTGCCGCTGCAGTGGTTCATCGAGAACCCCTTCCAGAACTGGACCCGGGTCGGCGCGTCGATCACCGGCGCGGTGATCATCTGGGTCGACTACGCCCTGCCCCTGGAACCCCTGCGGCGCGAGCTGGACCGCCTCTGCGGCGAGCAGCCCAAGCTCTGGGACGGCCGCGTCAGCGTGCTGCAGGTGGTGGACGCCACCGACCGCGCCATGCAGCTGCGGGTGCTGGTCAGCTCCGCCGACTCCTCGCGCAACTGGGACCTGCGCTGCTACCTGCGGGAGAACCTCATCAGCTTCGTCAACCGCAACTACCCCGACAGCCTGCCGCGCATGCGGGCCGAACTGCGCTCGCTGCAGCCGCCCCAGGCCCCGGCAGTTGGCGACGGCCCCATCGCCGGGCCCGAGCGTCAGCCGCCGGTCTGATCCACCGGCTGGCGCACCGCCCAGGCCTGGTGCAGGCGCTCGTAGTAATAGGGCAGCTGCAGCAGGCCATGGCGGGCCGCCTGCTCGCGCACCGTGTTGCGCTCCCCGTCGAAATGGCGCTGCTCGCTCACCACCCAGGGCTCGCCGTCCAGGTACATGGCACAGGCGAAGCACACCACCCCATCCGCCTCGCCGGCCCCTTCGGCCAGCCCGGTGTTGGCCAGGGCCACACCGGCACGGTCGGCGGCCTCCAGCGCCCCCAGGGCCATTTCCCGGGCGACTTCCTCGCTGGTCAGGCCGAAGCGCTCCATGGTGTCCGGTGACACCCCCAGGCAGCGCTGCTTGGCCTCGGGGGAGTACACCACGTAGCCCGCGTCCAGCACCTGCCCGCACCCGGGCACGTCCGCGAGGATCGACGTCATCAGCCCCGCCGTGCAGGACTCCGCGGTCACCAGGGTCAACTGGTACCGCTCCAGGAAGCTCACCACCTGCTCGACATGCTGCATGGCCCTTTCCTCCGTTCGCTGTTGCTAGCTATGAAGGCCGGCCCCGGGGCCGAGTTCCCCCCGCAGCGCCACCGTCCGGCGGAGGCCGCCGGGAAATAAAGTCGAAACTATCCCGCCGGGCCTCCGGTCTCGATTCATGTGGGGAGCGGACGTCTGCGTCGGGACCTTCAACTCATCTTCCAAGCGGCCGGCGGCCCGGACCGCCAGCAGTGATAGATGGCTTGCGCCCCGGTGCTCCGCCGCCCCGTTCAGGGATATTCGAAAGCGGAGGATGGTATGGGAAATGCGGTAGTGAGCCTTCAACTCGAAGGCCTGGGGTCCACCCTCGCCAGTCGGCCCCAGTTGCACGTGGAAAGCCTTGGAACCAATAGCCAGAAAAAACGAATCCTCTTCGTCACCTCGGAGTTCGCCGACCTGGTCAAGGTCGGTGGCCTGGGGGACGTTTCCGCTGCCCTGCCCCGAGCCCTCGCCTCCCGCCACGACATCCGCGTGCTGATCCCCGGCTACCGCTCGGTGCTGCACAGCGGCCACCCGATCCGGGTGATCGGCCGCCTGCCGGGGCACGCCGCCCTGCCGCCCTGCCGCGTCGGGCGCATGGACCTGCCGGACGGGCTGATCGTCTACGTGCTGATCTGCCCCGAGCTGTACGAGCGCGAAGGCACCCCCTATGGCGACGCCCATGGCCGCGACTGGGCCGACAACCACATCCGCTTCGCCCGCCTGGGCCTGGCCGCCGCCGACCTCGCCGGCGGCCAGGCCGGCCTCAGCTGGGTGCCCGAGCTGGTGCACGCCAACGACTGGCCCAGCGGCCTGGCGCCGGCCTACCTGGCCTGGCGCGGCCAGGCCACCCCCAGCGTGTTCACCATCCACAACCTGGCCTACCAGGGTCTCTGCGACCCCCACAGCGCCCCCGAGCTGGGCCTGCCGGAGCAGGCCTTCCGCCCCGAGAGCATGGAGTTCTACGGCAAGCTGTCGTTCCTCAAGGCCGGCATCGCCCACGCCCGGCACACCACCACGGTGAGCGACAACTACGCCCGCGAGATCACCACCGAGGCCTTCGGCTGCGGCCTGGAAGGCATGCTACGCCAGCGCGTCGCCGAAGGCCGCCTGAGCGGCATCACCAACGGCATCGACGAAAGCTGGGACCCGCGCAGCGACACCCACCTGGTGGAAGGCTTCGCCCCCCGCGCCTGGCAGGGCAAGCAGGCCAACCGCCGCTACGTGGAGCAGCTCTACGGCCTGGACAGCGAACCCGCCCCGCTGTTCGCCGTGGTCTCGCGCCTGGTGCAGCAGAAAGGCATCGACCTGACCCTGGAGATCGCCGACCGCATCGTCGCCCAGGGCGGCCGCCTGGCGGTGATCGGCCGTGGCGAGCCCGAACTGGAGCTGGCCATGGAGGCCCTGGCGCAGCGCCATGCCGGGCGCATCGGCGTGCGTGTCGGCTTCAACGAGACCGACGCCCGCCGCCTGTTCGCCGCCAGCGATTTCCTGCTCATGCCGTCGCGCTTCGAACCCTGCGGCCTGAGCCAGATGTACGCCCAGCGCTTCGGCTCCCTGCCCATCGCCCGCTGCACCGGCGGCCTGGCGGACACCATCGAGGACGGCGTCACCGGCTTCCTGTTCCGCGAGCCCGATGCCGCCAGCTACTGGGACGCCGTGCAGCGCGCGCTGAACGTCTACCGCCACCCCGAACTGCTGGACGCCATGCGCTGCCAGGCCATGGCCGCGCCGCTGTTCTGGCGCGAGTCGGTGCTGCCCTACGACCAGCTGTACCAGCGGCTGATCGGCCAGCGCGTCACCCTCGCCAGCGGAGGGGCGCGCTGATGTACCCGGTCACCCGCAGCCACGGCGCCTGGCTCCAGGACGACGGCAGCACCCGCTTCGCCCTCTGGGCACCGGACGCCCGCCAGGTGGAGCTGCGCCTCGCCTCGGGCGAGACCCACCCCATGGCACCCCACGCCGACGGCTGGTACAGCGTGCAGCTGCCGGTGGGGGCCGGCACCGCCTACCGCTTCCGCATCGACGGCGAACTGGAGGTGCCCGACCCGGCCTCGCGCCGCCAGCTGGACGACGTGCATGGCGACAGCGAAGTGCAGGACCCGTCCCGCTATGCCTGGCGCTGCACCGAGTGGAACGGGCGCCCCTGGCACGAAGCGGTGATCTACGAACTGCACGTCGGCCTGCTCGGCGGCTTCAGCCAGGTCACCGCCCTGCTGCCCGGCCTCGCCGAACTGGGGGTGACCGCCATCGAGCTGATGCCCCTGGCCGAATTCCCCGGCGCGCGCAACTGGGGCTACGACGGCGTGCTGCCGTTCGCCCCGGAATCCTCCTACGGCACGCCCGACGAGCTGCGCGCCCTGGTGGACCGCGCCCACGAGCTGGGCCTGATGGTGCTGGTGGACGTGGTCTACAACCACTTCGGCCCGGACGGCAACTACCTCGGCCGCTACGCCGGCGCCTTCTTCCGCGACGACCGCCACACCCCCTGGGGGCCGGCCATCGACTTCCGCCGCGTGCAGGTGCGCGACTTCTTCTGCGAGAACGCGCTGATGTGGCTGCTGGACTACCGCATGGACGGCCTGCGCCTGGATGCGGTGCACGCCATCCCCGACCGCGACTTCCTCGTCGAGCTGGCCGACCGCGTGCGCCGCGCCACCGCCGGGCGCCACGTGCACCTGGTGCTGGAGAACGAAGACAACGCCGCCAGCCTGCTGGAACAGGGCTTCGACGCCCAGTGGAACGACGACGGCCACAACGTGCTGCACGTACTGCTCACCGGCGAGGACGAGGGCTACTACGCCGACTTCGCCCGCGAACCCACCAGCCACCTGGCCCGCTGCCTGGGCGAGGGCTTCGTCTACCAGGGCGAGACCAGCCCGCGCGGCGCCCAGCGCGGCGAACCCAGCGCGCACCTGCCGCCCACCGCCTTCGTGCTGTTCCTGCAGAACCACGACCAGGTGGGCAACCGCGCCCTGGGCGAGCGCCTGGCCAGCCTGGCGGAACCCGCCGCGCTGCGGGCCAGCGTCGCCCTGCTGCTGCTCAGCCCCATGGTGCCGCTGCTGTTCATGGGCGAGGAATGGGGCTCCGAGCAGCCCTTCCTGTACTTCACCTCCCACAACGAAGCCCTCGGCCAGGCCGTGCGCGAAGGCCGCCGCGCCGAGTTCGCCGCCTTCAGCGCGTTCACCCGGCCCGAGCAGCGCGACGCCATCCCCGACCCCAACGATTTCTCCACCTTCAGCCGCTCCATGCCCGACAGCGCCGCCGCCACCGAAACCGATGCCGAGGCCTGGCGCCGGCTCTACCAGCGCCTGCTGCAGGTGCGCCATGCCCACCTGGTGCCGCGCCTGCCAGGCAGCCAGGCCATCGGCGCGCGGGTGCTGGAGGACAAGGCCGTCTCCGCCGGCTGGCGGCTGGGCGACGGCAGCCACCTGCGCATCGACCTGAACCTCTCGGCGGTCACCGTGCGCACCCCGCTGCCCCACCCCGAGGCTCGCACCCTGCACGCCGACGGCATCGACGACGCCGACTACCGCCAGGGCGTGCTGCCGCCCCACAGCGTGGTGGTCACCCTGGAGGACCCGCGATGAGCGACGCCCAGCTGGAAGCCCTGGCCACGGCGGCGGGGTTCAGCGTCCACTGGACCGACGCCGACGGGCGTCCGCAACAGGTCGCTCCCGACAGCCTGCGCGCGCTGCTGGAGGCCCTCGGCTACCCGGCCCAGAGCGAGCAGCAGATCGCCGGCAGCCTGGCCCACCTGCAGGCCCGGCATGAGGCCGCCACCCTGCCCCGGCTGCTGACCCTGGACCAGGGCCAGCCCCTGGCGCTCGACGCCCATGCCCGGCCCGGCGCCGCCTTCCGCGTCCAGCTGGAAGACGGCGGCGTGGTGGATGGCCACCTGGACGACCAGGCGCGCCTGCCCGCCCTCACCGCCTGGGGCTACCACCAGCTGCACCTGGGCGACCAGGCGGTGACCCTCGCCGTCGCCCCGCCGGCCTGCCCCAGCGTCGCCCAGCTCAGCGACCACCGCCGCCGCCACATCTGGGGCCTGGCGGCCCAGCTGTACGGCCTGCGCCGCCCCGGCGACGGCGGCCTGGGCGACACCCAGGCGCTGGAAGAGCTGGTGCGCAGCGCCGCCGCCCAGGGCGCCGACGCCATCGCCCTGAGCCCGGTGCACGCCATGTTCAGCGCCGACCTGCAGCGCTACAGCCCCTATTCGCCCTCCAGCCGCCTGCTGTTCAACGTGCTGCACGCCGCGCCGGCCAGCATCCTCGGCGACCGCGCCTGGCGCGAGGCGGTCCTCGCCACCGGCCTCGGCCCCGAGCTGCAGCGCCTGGAGTCCCTCCCGCTGGTGGACTGGCCGGCCGCCTCCGCCGCCCGCCTGCAGCTGCTGCGCCAGCTCTACCAGGGTTTCGCCGCCGGGGAGAACCTGCACAGCGTCGACTTCGACAGCTTCTGCCAGCACGCCGGCGACGCCTTGTTGCAGCACTGCCGCTTCGAAGCCCTGCACGGCTTCATGAGCCGCAGCGGCCTGCCCACCGACTGGCGCACCTGGCCGGAGCCCTACCGCGACCCCGCCAGCCCGGCGGTGCTGCGCTTCGCCGAAGAGCATGCCGACGAGGTGCGCTTCCACGCCTTCGCCCAGTGGCTGGTGGCGCGCGGGCTGGACCGCGCCCAGAGTGCCGCGCGCGGTGCCGGCATGGCCGTCGGGCTGATCGCCGACCTGGCCGTGGGCGCCGACGGTGCCGGCAGCCAGGCCTGGGCGCGCCAGGCCGAACTGCTGCCGTCGCTGACGGTGGGCGCCCCGCCGGACATCCTCAACCGCAGCGGCCAGGCCTGGGGCATCTCCGCCTTCTCCCCCGACGGCCTGCGCCAACAGGGCTTCCGCGCCTTCATCGAGATGCTGCGGGCCAACCTCGCCCACGCCGGCGGCCTGCGCATCGACCACGTGATGGGCCTGCAGCGCCTCTGGGTCCTACCGGAAGGCGCCGATCCCCGGCATGGCGCCTACCTCAACTACCCCCGCGAAGACCTGCTGCGCCTGCTCTGCCTGGAAGCCACCCGCCACCGCGCGCTGATCGTCGGTGAAGACCTCGGCACCGTGCCCGAGGGGCTGCGCGAAGCCCTCGGCCGGCGGCTGATCCTCGGCATGCGCGTGCTGCTGTTCGAACAGGCCGACGGCCGCTTCACGCCGCCCGACGCCTGGCCGGCGGATGCCCTGGCCACCACCACGACCCACGATCTGCCGACCCTGCGCGGCTGGCTCGCCGGGCGCGACATCCACTGGCGCGAGGCCGCCGGCCAGACTCGGCCCGAGCAGGCCGAGGCCGACCGTGAGCACCGCCAGCGGGAACGCCAGGCCCTGGAAAGCGCCCTGCACGCCAGCGGCCAGCGCCACGGCCAGGCCCCCGAAGACGACCTCGATGCAGCCATCGCCTTCATCGGCAGGACCCCCGCGCCCCTGGTGCTGCTGCCCCTGGAGGACGCCGTCGGCAGCGAGGAGCAACCCAACCTCCCCGGCCCCGGCGACCTGCACCCCAACTGGCGCCGGCGCTGGCCGGAAGCCGCCGCCAGCCTGCTCGAACGCCCCGAGGTGAGCGCCCGCCTGCAGCGCCTCGACCACACCCGCCGGCAACAGGAACACCCCCATGACTGAACTGCGTGCCACGCTGCGCCTGCAACTGCACGCCGGCTTCACCCTCGACGACGCCCGCGCCCAGGTGCCCTACTTCGCCCGCCTCGGCGTGAGCCACCTGTACCTGTCGCCCGTGCTCCAGGCCCGGGCCGGTTCCACCCACGGCTACGACGTGGTCGACCCCACCCGGGTCAACCCCGAGCTGGGCGGCGATCCGGCCCTGGAGCGCCTGGTGGCCGCCCTGCGCGAGCACCACATGGGGCTCATCCTCGACCTGGTGCCCAACCACATGGCCGTGGGCGGCGGCGACAACCCCTGGTGGCTGGACGTGCTCGAATGGGGCCGCGCCAGCCCCTACGCGCAGTTCTTCGACATCCAGTGGCAATCCCACGACCCGCTGCTGCGCGGGCAGCTGCTGATCCCCTTCCTGCGCAGCGACTACGCGGAGGTCCTCGCCGCCGGCGAGGTGCGCCTGCATTACGACGGCAGCAGCGGCGCGCTCTACGCCCAGCATTTCGACCACCGCTTCCCGCTCTGGCCGGCCACCTACGGCGAGGTGCTGCGGCGCGCCGACGACCCGGCATTGCAGGCCCTGGCCGCCAGCTTCGACACCCTCGAAGGCTCTGCCGACGCCTGGCAGCGCGCCCGTGAGCTGCGCCAGGCCCTGGGCCGCGCTGCGCCGACCGGCGAGGCACTGGCGAACGCCCTGGCGGCGTTCCGGGGCGACGACCCGGTGGGCTTCGAACGCCTGCACGCCCTGCTGGAGCGCCAGCACTACCGCCTGGCCAGCTGGCGCACCGCCGCCGACGACATCAACTGGCGGCGCTTCTTCGACATCAACGAGCTGGGCGGCCTGCGGGTGGAACGCCCGGAGGTGTTCGAAGCGGTGCATGCCAAGGTCTTCGAACTGATCCAGCGCGGCCTGGTGGACGGGCTGCGCCTGGACCACGTCGACGGCCTGGCCGACCCGCGCGGCTACTGCCGACGCCTGCGCCGCCGGGTGCAGCGGCTGGCGGCACAACGCCCGGCAGGTCTGGCGGAGCAGCCCTTCCCCATTTACGTGGAGAAGATCCTCGGCCCCGACGAGGTGCTGCCCGGCGACTGGCATGTGGACGGCACCACCGGCTACGAATTCATGAACCAGGTGTCGCTGCTGCAGCACTCGCCCCTCGGCGAATTGCAGCTGTGCGGCCTGTGGAGCGAGACCAGCGGGCGTTCACCGCGCTTCCTCGACGAGGTCCGCGAGGCCCGCGAACTGATCCTCGGCAGCAACCTCGCCGGCGACCTGGAGAACCTCGCCCAGGCCCTGCTGCAGGTGGCGCGCAGCGACCTGGCGACCCGCGACCTGACCCTCGGCGGCATCCGCCGGGCGCTGCACGCGCTGATCGGCCAGTTCAGCGTCTACCGCACCTACGTCAACGCCTGCGGCCGCTCCACCCAGGACCAGCGACTGTTCCGCCAGGCCTTCGACGCGGCCTGCGCCGAACTGGGCGACGCCGACCGCCCGCTGCTCGACCACCTGGAGCGCTGGCTCGGCGGCGAACCGCTGCGGGCCGTGCCCCTGACCCAGCGCCGGCTGCGCCGGCAGGTGGTGGCGCGCTTCCAGCAGCTCACCGCTCCGGCGGCGGCCAAGGCCGTGGAGGACACCGCCTGCTACCGCTCGGCGGTGCTGCTCTCGCGCAACGACGTGGGCTTCGACCCGCAACGCTTCAGCGCCCCGCTGGAGGCCTTCCACGCGGCCTGCCAGGCCCGCGCGCAGAGCTTCCCGGACAACCTGCTGACCACCGCCACCCATGACCACAAGCGCGGCGATGACAGCCGCGCGCGCCTGGCGGTGCTCAGCGAGCGCGCTGCCTGGTTCGCCGAGTGCTGCGAACAGTGGCGGCGCCTGGCCGCGCCCCTGCGCGAAGCCACCGGCCCGCTGGCCATCAGCCCCGGCGACGAGCTGGTGCTCTACCAGTGCCTGCTGGGCAGTTGGCCGCTGGACCTGGCAGCCGACGACCACGCCGGCCTCGCCGCCTACCGCGAGCGCCTGCTGCGCTGGCAGGAAAAGGCCCTGCGCGAAGCCAAGCTGCAGACCAGCTGGAGCGCCCCCAACGGCGACTACGAGGGCGCCTGCCGCGCCTTCCTCGACAGCCTGCTGGGCAGCGATGCCGCCGCCCAGCTGCGTCGCGGCATTGCCGACGCGGCCATGGCCATCGCCCCCGGCGGCGCCCTCAACGGGCTGGTGCAATGCCTGCTGCGCATGACCACGCCAGGGGTGCCGGACCTCTACCAGGGCACCGAATTCTGGGACTTCAGCCTGGTGGACCCGGACAACCGCCGGCCGGTGGACTACGCCGCGCGCATCGACGCCCTGGGCACCCTGCGCGACCAGGCCGACCTGCTGCTGGGCTGGCGCGACGGGCGCATCAAGCAGTGGCTGGTCGGCAGCGTGCTGTCGGTGCGCTACGCCCGCGCCGGGCTGTTCGCCCGAGGCGACTACCAGCCCCTCCCGGTGCACGGCGAACACGCCGAGCGGGTGATCGCCTTCGCCCGCCAGCGCGACGGCGAATACCTGGTGGTGATCGCCCCGCGCCTGGTGGATGCCTTGCTGGAAGGCACCAAGGTGCCCCAGGTGCCGCCCCTGCGCTGGGGCGATACCCGCGTGGAACTGCCCTTCGACCCGGCAACCGGCGCCCTCGCCGGTGTGTTCAGCCGCGAGCCGCCCCAGGTGGGCCCCGAAGGCCTGGCCCTGTCCCGGGCGCTCGCCGACTTCCCCGTCAACCTGCTGTGTTTCCGCCCCCATGCCACAGGAGCCATGCCATGAACACCGACGATCAGCGCGTCCGCGAACTCGCCTACCAGATCTGGGAATCCGAGGGCCGTCCCCACGGCCAGGACGCTCGCCACTGGGAGATGGCACGCAAGCTGGCCCAGCGCGAGAAGCCCCGCGACACCCCGCCGGAACCCACCTCGCGGCCGGCCAGCAAGCCCCGGGCGGTGGACACCTCCTCCGGCCCGGTCACCCCCACGCGCCGCCCTCGGGCGGCCAAGCCCGCCGCCAGCGAGGCCGAGGAAAAGCCCGCCCTGCTGAAGAAACCCCGCGCCCCACGCCCCCCCAAGACACCCAAAGCCTGACCCCAGGCCGTACAGGAGCCACCACATGAGCAGGCAACGCTCACGGATCACAGAAGGCCACCCCTTTCCACTCGGCGCCACCTGGGACGGCCTGGGCGTGAATTTCGCGCTGTTCTCCGCCCACGCCACCAAGGTCGAGCTGTGCCTCTTCGACAGCAAGGGTGAGCGGGAACTGGAGCGCATCGAACTGCCCGAGTACACCGACGAGATCTGGCACGGCTACCTGCCCGACGCCCACCCGGGGCTGATCTATGGCTACCGCGTGCACGGCCCCTACGAACCCGACGCCGGCCACCGCTTCAACCCCAACAAGCTGCTGGTGGACCCTTACGCCCGTCAGCTGGTGGGGCGGCTGCGCTGGTCGGAGTCGCTGTTCGGCTACACCATTGGCCACCCGGACGCCGACCTCTCCTTCGACGAGCGCGACAGCGCGCCCTTCGTGCCCAAGTCCAAGGTGCTGGACCCGGCCTTCACCTGGCCCGAGCAGAAGCCGGTGCGGGTGCCCTGGGACTCCACGGTGATCTACGAGACCCACCTGCGCGGCATCAGCATGCGCCACCCCTCGGTGCCGGAGCACCTGCGCGGCACCTTCGCCGGGCTGATGAACGCCGACCTGCTGCAGCACGTGCGCTCCCTGGGCGTGAGCAGCATCGAGCTGCTGCCCATCCATGCCTTCGTCAACGACCAGCACCTGCTGGAAAAGGGCATGAACAACTACTGGGGCTACAACACACTGGCCTTCTTCGCGCCGCACCCGGCGTACCTCGCCAGCGGCCACGTCAACGAATTCAAGGAGCTGGTGGCGCACCTGCACGACGCCGGGCTGGAGCTGATCCTCGACGTGGTCTACAACCACACCGCCGAGGGCAACGAGCTGGGCCCGACCCTGTCCATGCGCGGCATCGACAACGCCACCTACTACCGCCTCATGCCCGATGAGCGGCGCTACTACATCAACGATTCCGGCACCGGCAACACCCTCGACCTGAGCCACCCCTGCGTGCTGCAGATGGTCACCGACTCCCTGCGCTACTGGGCCACGGAGATGCGCGTGGACGGCTTCCGCTTCGACCTCGCCACCATCCTCGGCCGCCACCCCCACGGCTTCGACGAGCGCCACGGCTTCCTCGTCGCCTGCCGCCAGGACCCGGTGCTGAGCAAGGTCAAGCTCATCGCCGAACCCTGGGACTGCGGCCCCGGCGGCTACCAGGTGGGCGGCTTCCCGCCGGGCTGGGTGGAATGGAACGACCGCTTCCGCGACACCGTGCGCGCCTTCTGGCGTGGCGACCCCGGCCAGGTGGCGCACCTGGCCCGGCGGCTCACCGCCTCCGGCGACCTGTTCAACCAGCGCGGCCGGCGGCCCTTCGCCTCGGTCAACTTCATCACCGCCCACGACGGTTTCACCCTGCGCGACGTGGTCAGCTACGACCACAAGCACAACGAGGCCAACGACGAGGACAACCGCGACGGCAGCGACAACAACCTGTCCTGGAACCACGGTACCGAAGGCCCCACGGACGACCCGGAGATCCGCGAGCTGCGCCTGCGCCAGATGCGCAACCTGATGGCCACGCTGCTGTTCTCCCAGGGCACGCCGATGCTGGTGGCCGGCGACGAGTTCGGCCGCACCCAGCACGGCAACAACAACGCCTACTGCCAGGACAACGAGATCGGCTGGGTGGACTGGGAGATGGACGACGAAGGCCGGGGCCTGCTGGATTTCACCCGGCGCCTGATCAGCCTGCGCCGCGCCTACCCGATCCTCCGCCGGGGGCGCTTCCTGGTGGGCGACTACAACGAGGAGCTGGGGGTGCGCGACGTCACCTGGCTCGCCCCCGACGGCGAGGAGATGACCCCCGAGCAATGGGACGACGGCCATACCCGCAGCCTGGGCGTGCTGCTGGACGGCCGCGCGCAGCCCACCGGCATCCGCCGCAGCGGTGCAGACGCCACGCTGCTGATCCTGCTCAACGCGCACCACGAGGGCGTGGCCTTCCAGCTTCCGGAAGTGGCCCAGGGCGTGGCCTGGGTGTGCCTGGCGGACACCGCCCGCCCGGATGAGCGGGGCCTGGCCCGGCACGAGTTCGGCGAGGAATTCGTGGTGACCGGCCGCGCCCTGGTGCTGTTCGAGCTGCGCAAGGAGGCCGACTGATGGCGGGCGGCTTCTTCCTTGACCGCCTGCGCCTTGCACTGGAACCCCTGCCGGTGGACGACACCGCCGCCCTCGGGCAGGCGCTGCGGGAGCTGGTGGCCGCCGGGCTGGACTGCCTGCCGCAACCCGGTGACGGCGCCACCCTGGACCGCTGGCGCGCCCTGGCCCGCGTCGCCGCGCGGGACCTGGGGCTGTGCAAGCTCTACGAGGGGCACACCGATGCCCTGGCCATCCTCCACGAACTGGGGGCGGACGCACCGCCGCCGGACAGCACCTGGGGCACCTGGGCCGCCGAACCGCCGGACGCCCGGGTCCACCTCAACGGCCGCACCACGTCCCAGGACGTGCGCCTGGATGGCCGCAAGGCCTGGTGTTCCGGCGCGCGGGTGCTCAGCCATGCGCTGCTCACCGCCTGGGCCGAGGACGGCAGCCAGCAACTGGTGGCCGTGGCCCTGGACCAGCCGGGCGTGGCCTTCGAGGATGGGGTCTGGCACGCCTGCGGCATGGGTACCACCGGCAGCCACAGCGTGCTGTTCGACCAGGCCCGGGGGCACTGCGTCGGCCCGGCGGACGGCTACCTGCACCGGCCGGGCTTCTGGCACGGCGGCGCCGGCATCGCCGCCTGCTGGTTCGGCGCCACCCAGGCGCTGGCCGAAGCCCTGCGCCGACGCTGCGCCGAGCAGGGCGAACCCCATGCCCTCGCCCACCTGGGTGCGGTGGACGCGCAGCTGTATGCCGCCGGCTGCGCCCTGGCCGATGCGGCGGAATGGATCGACGCCCACCCCCTGGAGGACGCCGAGCACATCGCCCGGCGCCTGCGTGCGGTGGTCGAGGCAGCCGCCGAAGCCACCCTGCTGCATGTCGGCCACGCCCTGGGCGCAGCGCCATATTGCCTGGACCCGCTCCTGTCGAGGCTGCTCGCCGACCTGCCGGTATACCTGCGCCAGAGCCACGCCGAACGGGACCTGGCGGCATTGGGCCAACTGGCCGCCCAGGCGCCGGCCGCAGGCTGGCTGCCATGAGGGCCGACCCCGCCTGGGGCTTCGGCACGCCGCTGGCGGCCTGGCAGGCCTCGTCGCACCTGGCGCAGGTGCCCACCCTCGACGCAGCGGAAATGGTGCGCCCCGGGCAGCGCGCGGTGATCGTCGCGCCCCATCCGGATGACGAGGTGCTCGGCTGCGGCGGGCTGATTCAGCAGCTGGCGCAGCTGGGGCGCGCGTGCCAGGTGATCGCCGTGACCGATGGCGAGGCCAGTCACCCCGGCTCCCGTGCCTGGCCGCCCAACCACCTGGCCCGGATACGCCCGGAGGAAAGCCGCGAGGCACTGCAGCGCCTGGTGCCGGACCGGGCCATTCCCTGCTGGCGGGCCGGCCTGCCGGACGGCGGGATCGCTGCCGGTGAGCAGGCGCTGGCCGACTGGCTCGGCCAGCGCCTGCGGGCAGACGACGTGGTGTTCACCACCTGGCGCGGGGACGGCCATCCGGACCACGAGGCCTGTGGCCGGGCCACCCTGGCCGCTGCCCAGGCGGTGGGCTGCCACGTCTGCGAGTACCCGGTGTGGGCCTGGCACTGGGCCACGCCGGACGACCCGCGCCTGCCCTGGGAGCGGGCCCGTCGGCTGCCCCTCGATCCCTCTCAACGGGCGCGCAAGCAGCGGGCGGTGGCGGCCTTCGCCAGCCAGCTGGACGCCTCGCCGGACGGCCACGGACCGATCCTCGACGACGCGGCCCTGGCGCGCCTGCTGCAACCCTTCGAACTGGTGTTCATATGAGCGTGGGTGATGCCTATTTCGAGGCGCTGTACCGGCGCAGCGCCGACCCCTGGGCCTTCCGCCGCCGCTGGTACGAGCGACGCAAGCGCAACCTGGTGCTGGCGGCGCTGCCGCGCGGCTTTTACGAGCGGGTCTTCGAGCCCGGCTGCGGCAACGGCGAGCTGAGCCTGCGCCTGGCCGACCGCTGCCACGAGCTGCTGGCCTGCGACACCTCGGAACGGGCCGTGGAGCTGGCCCGGCGGCGGGTGGCGCGCAAGCCCAACGTGCGCTTCGTGCAGGCGCGCCTGCCCCAGCAATGGCCACGGGGGCGCTTCGACCTGATCCTGTTCAGCGAGCTGGGCTACTACCTGGACCCCACGGACCTGCAGCGGCTGGTGAAGCAGGCGCGCGCGTCGCTGACCGAGCAGGGCACGCTGCTGGCCTGCCACTGGCGCCCCGCCATCGAGGGCTGCCCGCTGACCGGCGACGACGTCCACGGCTACCTGCGAGGCGCGCTGGACATGCCCCGGCTGCTCTATCACGAGGAGCCCGACCTGCTGCTGGAGGTGTGGAGCCGCGACGCCACCACAGTGGCCCAGCGCGAAGGCCTGCGCGAGGGGCCGGCATGATCGGCGTGGTGATCCCCGTGCATGACGAAGAAACCCACCTGGGTGCCTGCCTCGACTCCGTACTCCGCGCAGCCACGCATCCAGGGCTGGGCGGCGAGCCGGTGCGCGTGCTGGTGGTGCTGGACAGCTGCAGCGACGGCAGCGCCGCCATCGCTCATGCCTACGGGGTGGAGACGCGGGCGCTGCAGGCGCGCAACGTGGGCCGTGCGCGAGGCGAAGGGGCGAGGACGCTGCTGGAAGCCGGCGCCCGCTGGATCGCCTGCACCGACGCCGACAGCGTGGTGGATGCCAACTGGCTGGTGGACCAGCTCGAAATGGGAGCGGAACTGGTCTGCGGCACCGTGCAGGTCACCGACTGGGACGACCTGCCGGAGCACGTCCGGGACCGCTATGAGCAGCACTACTGCGACGCGGACGACCACCGCCACGTGCACGGCGCCAACCTCGGCTTCTGCGCCCGCGCCTACCTGCGCGCCGGGGGCTTTGCGCCCCTGCCGGCCCATGAGGACGTGCACCTGGTGCAGGCCTTCGCCCGGATCGGCGCGCGCATCGCCTGGAGCGCACGGCCCCGGGTATACACCAGTGCCCGGCTGCTGGGGCGCGCGCCGGAGGGCTTCGCCGGCTACCTGAGGGCGCTGCTGGCCTCCTCCTGAAGCGCCACCGGCGAACCCTCCACGGCCACGCAGCTGCGGTTGCGGCCCAGGCGCTTGGCCTCGTAGAGCAGCTCGTCGGAGCGGCGGTACATCAGCGCCTCGCTGACCGGCAGGTGGAACAGGCAGGCACCGACGCTCACGGTCAGCACCGGGGCGGCTGCCGATCGCGCATGGGGGACTTCCAGGGCCCGCACCTGCTGGACGATCCGCAGCGCCACCGTTTCCAGATGGGCCTCTTCCACGTCGTAGAGCACCAAGGTGAACTCCTCGCCACCCAGCCGCGCGGCGATGTCCAGCGGGCGGCGGGCGAAGGCCTCCAGCACCCCGGCCACCGCGCACAGGGCGGCGTCTCCGGCCTGGTGGCCGTAGTAGTCGTTGTACTGCTTGAAGTAGTCGAGATCGATGATCAGCTGGGCCAGGCTCGCGCCCTCCCGCGCGGCCAGGCCCAGCGCGGTCTGCACGTGCTGGTCGAAGGCGCGGCGGTTGTGCAGGCCGGTCAGCGGGTCATGGCTGGACTGCCACTTGAGCAGCTCGCGCAGAAGGAACTGCTCGCGCTTGACCTGATCACGGATGTACCCGCCCATGGCACAAGCAAGGATCGACAGCAGGAACACCAGCGATACCGAACCGTACTGCTCGGGTGAGTCTGCGGCGTACACCGGGTAGCCCGCCAGCAGCCAGAGAGCGAACAGCGCCAGGGCCACCAGCAGGCTGCGGCGGAAGCTGATGCCCAGGGGGAAGAAGGCCGCCACGCCGAGCAAGGCGAAGATGCCGTCGGAGAAGTACAGGCCCTTGATGCGGTAGATGAAGATCGAGGCCATGCCACCGGCCAGCACCAATAGCAGCACCCACGAGGCGAAGCGCACCGAGTAGGCCTCGATGCCGCGCAGCAGCATCTGCAGCACCAGGCCGGTGAGCAGCAGCAGGATGCCGACCCGCACCCCCGCCAGCAGTACCAGCCAGCCATCGAGGCCGGCCTGCAGGTCGAAGTGCAGCAGGTCCAGCCCCATGAACAGCGCCCACACCAGCAGCACCACCACGGCCGAGGCCTTCTGGAACGGCAGGAAATCCCGCGTCAGCGATTCGCGGTACTGCTGCTCCAGGCGGGGAGGAAAGCGCGGACGCATGAAGGTCCGGCCCTGGTGTGCCTGGTACAGCTGCTCGTTGTCCGGATCGCGCATTCCCTACTCTCCCCCCGGCGGCGCCGGTCCCCGTCAGGCATGCCCGGTCTGCACCAGGTCGCAGGCCTGCTGGGCCGTCGCCACGGCGAAGTCGAGCACCGCACGCCCGCAGGCCGAGAGCGTGCGGTGGCTGGAATAGGCGGCATGCAGCGCCCGCCCGCGTACGGCGTAGTCGGGCAGGATGCGCACCAGCTGCTCCTTGCGCCATTCCGCGGCCAGGGTGGACAGCAGGGCGATGCCCGAATCGTTGATCGCAGCGTTGAGCAGGGCCGAGCTGGACGTGGTCGCCAGCCGCCCGTTAGGGCGCAGGCGATAGGTCCGGCGGCCGCAGCTCGAATGCAACTCGCAGCTTTGGACGTTCTTCAGGTGCAGGCAGGCATGTTCGGCCAGGTCCTCCACCCGCTCCGGCACGCCGTGCATGGCCAGATAGCCGGGGCTGGCGTAGAGACCCAGCTCCAGGTCGAACAGCTTGCGTACCACGTAGGCGTCGTTCTTCAGCTCACCGAGGAAGAACAGTAGGTCCAGCCCGTCCAGCACCAGGTCCGGCTCGTGGTCCGCCACCACCACGTCCAGTTCCAGCCCCGGGTGCTGGCGCAGGAGCTGGCTGAAGAAGCCGTTCTCCTGGCATTCGAAAAAACCCGTGGGCACCTGGATGCGCACCTGGCCGACGATGCCCTGGGCGTCGTCACGCAGGGTGGCCAGGGCGTTGCCCAGGTGGTCGATGCTCGTCTTGCATTTCTGGTAGAGCCGCTCCCCATCGGCCGTGCAGCGCAGCAACCGGGTGGAGCGGAGAAAAAGGGCCGTGCCGAGACTGCGTTCCAGGCTCATCAGGCGGCGGCTGAGGGTATTGGCAGGTATCCCTAGTACCCTGCTTGCTTTTGCGAAGCTCCCTGCCCGTACGATCTGCACGAATAAAGCCAAGTCATCCAGCATCTTCACCAACTTCGAAACTCGTCGAGACTTATCCGCGTCGTGCAGTTTTCATGCTAACAGCCGTATTTTTTGCAGAGAACCTACATTTCCGGACTGCCAGTCTCCATTTTTCGAATGAACTTAGCCGGCAAGTAGCGCGCTAACTGCCGTGCTTCACGAGGTCGATTCAATGGCGCCGGACTTTTGTCAAGGAGTGCGCCAAGCCCAAGCGCGGCGGGGCTTTCAGCAGTTCGAGGGAAAATTTCGTATTGAGCCGGACGAAACTTGGAAGTTGGCCAAGTTGTGAGCGACGGGATTAATCCGGGAAGTTGTCATGTGCCGCCGTTTACTGGCGAACTTGGATGTTGCGAGGCGTCGGAAAGTCGTCACTTTCACAGCCATGTGAAACTTGAGCGACGGAAACAGGACGGATTCGAAGGGTAATGACGAGGCCGCCCGGCCATTGCAGCCGGGCGGCAGGTGTGTCGGATCAGGCCGCGGCGTGGTGCAGGCGGACGTTGAACAGCGGGCCCTGGCTGTAGCGCGACAGGGTCTTGGCCAGGGCCAGTACGCCCAGGTCGATCAGCGGTTCCACCAGGATCACGCTCATGTAGGCCAGCCCGAAGGTGCTCACCGAAGCCAGGGTCTCGGCGGTGAAACCGTGACCGTAGAAGGCCCAGAAGGCCACCCAGGCGACGATGCCGCCCTGGTAGGCGGTGGACAGCGCCAGGGCCTGGCTGTAGCGGGTTTCCACGTAGGCGGTGCGGGCCGGGATGATGCGGTTGGCCAGCAGGCTGATGCCCCACAGCGGCACCAGCAGGGTGGTGA
This sequence comes from Pseudomonas sp. SLBN-26, assembly GCF_006715895.1. Taxonomy (NCBI): domain Bacteria; kingdom Pseudomonadati; phylum Pseudomonadota; class Gammaproteobacteria; order Pseudomonadales; family Pseudomonadaceae; genus Pseudomonas; species Pseudomonas sp. SLBN-26. The sequence continues at coordinate 1,040,515 of NZ_VFOB01000001.1, read as the reverse complement.
CGTTCATCCCGTACTGCGGCAGGTCGAAGGGGGCGAAGAACAGGCCCTGGACCAGCAGCCCGGCGGCCAGGCCGATGGCGGCCGCGCCGGCGCCGAACATCAGCAGCAGGGTCGAGCCGAGGATCAGGTGGACCTCGGAGACCCCCACCGCGTGATGCGGGAACACCTCGAAGAAGCAGAACACCAGGGCGGTGGCGATCAGGCTGCGCAGGGCCAGGGCGCTGATGCCGCCGTTGGTGCGGATGCTGTCGTAGGCCATCTTGGCGGTCAGGCCGAAGGCGGTGACGGCGGTGCCATAGCTGAGCAGGAGCTTGGCGCCTTCGACGACGCCGGGTTCGATATGCATGTGCGGTTCCTTGCCGCGCCCACCGCGCGGTGACCAGTTCTAGGGGTCGGGCCTCGTGCCCGTTACGGATGGCAGGTCTCCTGGCTCGCAGGTCAATGCTTCACCCACCTTCCCGGCCGGGGCCAGTGGTGCTTCGGGTTTCGCTCGCTGCTTACAGTTGCGGGGGCAGCCATGGCCTGGGCGTTGCGCCGCACCATGTTCCCTGTTGCTCCGGGCGGTTGCCCGGAAACCATCGGCGGCCATCTTACTGGCGGGCCTGCGGGCGGCAAAGGCAAATTTTTGCGCCCCCGCGAGCGCCCCGTGCGCCTCCCTGCCTGCGACAGTCCGCCACAGTCGACTTTCCCCTGCCAGCCAGGCGCCACCCGCAGGCCTCCGGGTGCCCGGGGTGTGGCAGCTCGTCGCAGTCGGGCCGCATCGGGGGCCCTTGCTAGCATCCGTCCCGCAGCGCCCCAGAGGCCTGCCAAGTGCATGCGGGCGCCATGAGGCGCCCGGTAGTCATCCAGGGATCGGACAGCTCGGCACCATGCGGCTCAGGTCGTTCCCGGAACCACTCGACAACAACAGGGACCGACACCCATGGCCGTGATGCCATCCCCTTCGTTCTGGCGCTCCGCCTTCCTCCCCTCGCCCGCCACGGCCTGGCCGCTGCTGCTCCTGCTTTGCGCCGCCGCCCAGGCCCAGGAAGACGGCAAGACCCTGGTGCTGGACAGCACCACCGTCACCGCCACCCGCAGCGCCAACAGCAGCTTTGACCTCCCAGCCTCTGTGTCCACGGTGGACCGCAAGGCCCTCGACGATGCCCAGGCCGACAGCCTGTCCAGCGTGCTGCGCAGCCTGCCCAACGTGAACTTCGGCGGCGGCCCCCGCCCTGCGGCACAGCTTCCCGCCATCCGTGGCCTGCAGGGGCCACGCATCATCCTCACGGTGGACGGTGCGCGGCGTAACAACGAGGGCGGCGTGAACAGCCCGCTGCTGCTGGACCCCGACTTCATCCGCCAGGTGGACGTGGTGCGCGGCCCCATGTCGGCGGCCTATGGCAGTGGCGGCCTGGGCGGCGTGATGGCCTTCGAGACCCTGGCAGCGGAGGACTACGTCGACCCCGAGCGCGGCTACGGCGGCCAGGCCAAGGTGGGTTACCGCAGCGGCAACGAGGCCTTCTCCACCCACCTCACCGCCGCAGCGATGAACGACCAGGCCGACGTGCTGGCCAGTGCCACCTACCGCAACTACGGCGCCATTCACACCGGCAAGGGCGGCGCTGATTCGGAGTACCCCAACGACGGCGACCTGGGCGCCAGCCTGCTCAAGGCCGGCCTCAACCTGGGCGAACTGAACCGGGTAGAGCTGAGCCGCCAGACCTTCGACGACGACTTCACCGGCCCCACCAACCCCGGCGGCAACCTGGTGTTCCCCTTCGACCAGGACACCCGCCGCCGGCAGGAGCAGTACACCGGCAACTGGTCGTTCCACGACACCGACCGCAGCTGGCTGGACGGCAAGCTGAGCCTCTACCGCACCCGCTTCAGCCTCGCCGGCCACAGCCGCTCGACACCGCCCCAGGCCGACACTTCGGCCATGACCCGCACCGACGGCGGCAGCCTGCAGAACACCAGCAACTTCGAGGTGGGCGAGCACTACCGGCAGCGCCTCACCTACGGCGTGGACTACTACAAGGACACCGCCGAGAACACCTCCAACGGCCAGGGCAATTCGGTGCTGCCCGACGGCGAGCTGCGCGCCCTTGGCGGCTTCATCCAGAGCGAACAGACCTTCGACCGCTGGACCCTGATCGCCGCGTTGCGCCACGACGACTACAAGCTGTCCTCCCCCGGCCAGGGCGACGCCCGCCACAGCCGCCTCTCGCCGAAGATCGCCCTGAAGTACCAGCCCATCGACCCCCTGGGGCTGTTCGTCAGCTACGGCGAAGCCTTCCGCGCGCCGACCATGACCGAGATGTACGGCAACCTGGACACCCGCCGGGCGCTGTTCAACTTCCGCCCCAACCCGGGCCTGGAACCGGAGACCAGCAAGACCTGGGAAGCCGGCTTCACCCTGGACTTCAGCGACCTGCTGGCCAGCGGCGACCAGTTCCGCCTCAAGGCCACCGGCTTCGACGAGGATGTCTACGACCTGATCGACTCCCAGGTGGTCGGCACCTATGTGCGCCAGGCGCCCTTCGCCGGCGTCGGCCAGGTGTTCCAGCGGCGCAACGTGGCCCGGGCCGAGCGCCGGGGTGGCGAGATCGAGGCGGCCTACGAGCTGGACCGCCTGAGCGTCGGCCTGGGGTACTCCCAGCTGCGCTCGCGCAACGCCCAGACCGGCGCCGACCTCTACGCCCCGCCGGACAAGCTGGCCCTGACCCTGGGCTACCGCCTCGACGAGCAGTGGTCGGTCAACTACCGCGGGCAGTTCGTCAAGGCCCAGGACTACGACGACACCCTGCTGCGCCGCCGCGACGGTTACGCCCTGCACGACATCGGCCTGACCTGGGAGCGCGACCCGTACCGCGTCGACCTGGGGGTGACCAACCTGTTCGACCAGGCCTACGCCACCTACCAGCAGACCCAGGCCAACACCTTCAGCTACGAGGAAGGCCGCAGCGTCAACCTCACCCTCAGCTCGCGCTTCTGAGAGGCCGCCCATGCACGCCTATCGCTTTCCCCTTCTGCTCGGCACGGCCCTGCTCTCGGCATGCGCCGCCCAGGCCCCCAGCGGCCCGCAACCGGTGGTGATCGACTTCGCCCTGCTGGCCAACGGACACCCCGCCCGCTGCGGTGCGCCCCTGGGCCCGCTGGGCGCCGATGCCCGCCCCTCGACCCTGCGCGATGCACGGCTCTACGTGCAGGACGTGGCGCTGGTCCGCGCCGACGGCCAGGCCGTGCCCCTGGTGCTCGACCACGACGACTGGCAGGACGGCCAGGTCGCCCTGCTGGACTTCGAGGACGCCACCGGCACCTGCCAGGGCGGCACCCCGGCCACCCGCACCCAGGTGCGCGGCCAGGCGCCGGCCGGTGACTACGTCGGCCTGCGCTTCAGCCTCGGCGTGCCCGAGGCCCTCAACCACACCAGCACCGAACTCCAGGGCCCGCCCCTGGACATCGCCGCCATGGGCTGGAGCTGGCAGGCCGGGCGCAAGTTCGCCAAGGTCGAGGTCAACCCCGAAGGCGGCGTGGCCAAGGCCGATGGCGCCCGCGCGCCCAGCTGGTACCTGCACCTGGGCTCCACCGGCTGCAGCGGCAACCCGCTCACCGGCGAAACGGTGGCCTGCCTGCGGGCCAACCGGGTGCCCGTGACCCTGCGCGGTTTCGACCCCCGGCGCGATGCCGTGGCGCTGGACCTGTCCAGCCTGCTGGCCGGCAGCCAGCTCGGCCGTGACCAGGGCGGCGCGGTGGGCTGCATGAGCGGCCCGGACGACCCCGAATGCCCGGCGGTGTTCGCCCGCCTCGGCCTGGACCTGGCCAGCGGCCAGCCGCTGCCGGATGGCCAGGTTCCGGCCTTCCGCGTCGTACCCCGGCCATGACGCGGCGCATCGGCCGACTCGCCGCACTGCTGGCCGGCCTCGGGCTGGTCGGCAGCGCCCTGGCGCAGGACTGGGCCTGGCCACTGCCCAGCCACGTGCCCGCGCCCCGCGTACCGGCAGACAACCCCATGAGCGCCGCCAAGGTGGAGCTGGGCCGCCGGCTGTTCTACGACCCGCGCCTGTCCGGCAACGGCACCCTCGCCTGCGCTGGCTGCCACCTGCAGGCCAAGGCCTTCAGCGACCGCACGCCGCGCTCCACCGGCAGCGCCGGCGCCCTCACCCACCGCAACGCACCGGGCCTGGCCAACGTGGCCTGGAACGCCACCTACAACTGGGCCAACCCGGCCGTGGTGTCCCTGGAGCGGCAGATGGAAGGCCCGCTGTTCGGCGACGACCCGGTGGAGATGGGGGTGAACGACGGCAACCGCGCCACCATCCTCCAGCGCCTGCGGGACGAGCCGCTGTACCCGCCGCTGTTCGCCCAGGCGTTCCCCGAAAGCCCCGAGCCCATCACCATGGCCTCGGTGATCCGCGCCATCGCCGCCTTCGAGCGCACCCTGCTGGCGGTGGACAGCCGCTACGACCGCTACCTGCAAGGCCGCCTGCAACTGACGGCCGCGGAAAAGCGCGGCATGGAGCTGTTCTTCGGCGAACGCGCCGAATGCCACCACTGCCACGGCAGCTTCAACTTCAACGACCAGGTGGTGCATGCCCGCACCCGCGAGGTGGAAACGCCCTTCCACAACACCGGGCTCTACAACCTGGACGACCAGGGCACCTACCCCTTCCCCAACCGGGGCGTGTTCGAGCTGACCGCCCAGGCCCAGGACATGGGCGCCTTCCGCGCCCCCAGCCTGCGCAACGTGGCACTGACCGCGCCCTACTTCCACGACGGCAGCGCCGCCACCCTGCGCGAGGTGCTACGCATCTATTCGGCCGGCGGCCGCGACATCCCCGAAGGCGCGCTGAAAGGCGATGGCCGACGCAACCCGCACAAGAGCGGGCTGATCGCCCGCATCGACCTCAGCGAGGCCGAGCTGGACGACCTCGAAGCCTTCCTCGGCAGCCTCACCGACCTGAGCCTGCCCCATGACCCCCGCTACGCCGACCCCTGGCCGGCGGGCTACCGGTTCCAACCCACCCACACCCAGGAGGCTGCGCACCGAGAAACCGCCCACCGTTCCACCTCACAACCCTGACGGCGTTGCCGTCGAACGACGTTCCTTTCATTGCTGATCCACAAGGAGAAACCCCATGAACATCAAGATCGCCAGCAAGAAAACCCTCACCGTCGCCGGTCGTGCCGGTGCCTGCTGTGGTGCCTGCTGCGCCCCGCTCGGGGTGAACTGAGCCCCACCCACGCCGGCGCCTGGCGTCGGCGTGGGTTCCCGACAAGGAGGAACCATGCGCCTGGGATTCAACTTCACCCTCGGGGAAACCACGCCCCTGGTCCGTCGCCTGCTGGCCGAAGGGCGGATCGACTATGTGGAACTGCTGATCGACAACTTCCTCACCCTCGACGCGGACACCCTGGCCGGGGCCTTCGACGCGCCGATGGGGTTCCACATCATGTTCTCGCGGTTCATCGAGGCCGACGCCGCCAGCCTGGACGACATGGCCCAGCGCCTGCGCACGCTGATCGACCGGGTCAAGCCGCTGTACGTCTCCGATCATGTCGCCCGCTTCAGCCACGAGGGGCGCCAGCTCTACCACCTGGCCGAGATCGACTACCAGGCCGACTACGCCCGCGTGCGCGACGCCGTGGACGCCTGGCAGCAGCGCCTGGGCTGCCAGCTGCTGCTGGAGAACTACCCGTCCATCCTCGAAGGCGGCCACGACGCGCCGGCCTTCTTCGAGCGGCTGTGCCGGGAGACCGGTGCGGGGGTGCTGTTCGACATCTCCAACGCGGTGTGCGCCCACCTCAACTGCGGCGTGCCCCTGGAGGCCTGGCTGCCGGTGATCGACGCCTCCCGGCACTTCCACGTCGCCGGCTACAACCTGTCGATCCTCCAGCCGCACCTGGTGCTGGACACCCACGACCGCCCGCTGTCGGACGAGACCCTGGCCTTCATCGAAACCTGGCGCGAGCGCTTCGACAGCCCCGGCGCCACCCTCACCTACGAGCGTGACGACGCCTTCGTGCAGCGCGAGATCGACAGCGACCTGGCCACCCTGCGCACACTGTTCGCCCAACCGGAGGTGCGCCGCCATGGCTGACCAGCCGCGCACCGACAGCCAGTTGCTGGCGGCCCTCTACCAACCGGCCCGCCAGGGCGACTACCCCCGCGACTCCCGCGCCTTCGTGCGCATCGACACCAGCCTGCGGGTCTACTGGCACAGCCTGTTCGACATCTGCCCCGGCCTGCTGTCGCTCTCCGGCCCCGATGGCCTGGCGATCTTCCGCCCGTTCATGGCCTGGGCGGTGGAACAGGGCTGCTCGTTCAACTGGGCCTGGTACCTGTGGGTGGACGTGTGGCTGCAGCAGTCGGCGTTCCGCGATGCCGTGGACGATGAGTTGCGCTACAGCCTGATGGCGGCCTCCGCCGCCCGCTGGGCCACCGGCGACCGCTCCCGCCAGCGCGGCATCGTGCTCGGCAGCGCTGCCCTGCCCGACCTGGTATGCGGCTGGAAGGCCAGCAGCCTGGAGGCCGGCCGCCAGGTCGAGCGCTTCGAGCTGGAGGAACCCCTGCCCGCCCCCGCTGCCGCCTTCGGCTACTTCACCAGCGCCACCGGCGACCTCTCCGACGGGTTCCCCGGATGGACCGACCTGCCCCGTTGATCACCCGGTTCTGGCACGGCTACCTGGCCCTGCTGCTGGCCTTTGCCGCCGGCCAGCTGGGGCCGCAGATCGACCTGGCGGTGCTGGCCCGAGCCGGCGACGGCCAGGCCGGCCTGTATGCACTGCTCACCCGCCTGGCACTGCTGGAACTGGTGGTCACCATGGCCCTGGGCACCGCGCTGTCGGTGATGGCCAGCCAGGCCCAGCGCGCGGGCCGGCACGGGGAAGGACTGCGGCCGGCCCTGGTGCTGGCAGGGGCGCTGGGGGTACCCCTGGGCCTGCTCGGCGCCCTGGCCGGCCTGGGGTTGCTGCCGATGCTGCTGCACAGCGAGGCAGCGCAGTTGCCCGAGGTGATGGCGGCGCTGCCCTGGTTCTTCCTCGCCACGCCCCTGCGCCTGCTCAACGGCTGCGCCGGCCTGTTGCTCCACGCCCGTGGCGAGGGCCGCCAGGCGCTGCGCATCAAGGGCGTCGAGCTGCTGGCACGGCTGGTGCTGGACCTGGCGCTGGTCCTGGGGTTCGGTGCGGGCCTCTCGGGCTGCTTCATCGCCGGCCTGGTGCTGAACCTCGGCACCTGCGCCTGGCTGTTGCGCCACCTGGCCCGCGCCTCCCCGGGCCAACCCTGGCGCCCTCGGTGGGCCTGGTGCCGGCAGGCGCTGCTGCACAGCGGCTGGGAGAGCCAGCGGGTGCTGGCGATCCAGGCCTTCGGCCTGGCGGCGGTGACGCTGGTGGCCATGGACCATCCCTGGCCGGAGTCCGCCGGGCGCCTGGATGGGTTCTCCGCCGTGCTCACCCTGGGGATGCTGGTGCTGTCGCCGCTCAACGCCCTGCTGCGCTTTCTCGCCCTGCGCCTGGCTGCGGGTGACCCGGTGGCGATCCGCGATGAAGTGCGGCGCCGGGCGCTGCCCGTCGCTGCCGTGGCATCGGTGGGCCTGCTGCTGGCAACTCAGGCCCTCGGCCAGCTCTACGGGCAATCGGGCCCCTGGTGGACGGCCGGCATGCTGCTGCTCGCGCTGTCCCTGCCGCTGAGGGTGCTGGGCAACCTTCTGCGCGCCCAGTACCAGGCGGCCGGGCGTTTCGCCGAGGTCGGCCGGCTGGAGGCCGCTGCCCTCTGGCTGGTCGGCCTGCCGGTGCTGCTGGCGGGCCTGGCGCTGGACTGCCCACCCCTGGCCTATGCCTACCTGCTGCTGCCCGAACTGTGCGTGATCACGGGTCTGCACAGCAGGAAGGCCTGGGCCAGCCTGGCAGGGCCTGGCGAACGCCCCGAGGGCTGAGCCCCTCGGCTCAAGGCTCGCGGCGCTCCATGGCCTGGGGTGACTTGATGACGCCGGCCAGGTTGCCGTGGCCGTAGCCCTGTTCCCGGTCGGAGCGGGCGCCCCGCCAGCGCCAGAAGCGCTCGTGGAAGTAGAACGCCACGGTGTTGCAGGCGGGCTCGATCAGGGCGATCAGCCCGCCCTGCAGCGCGCTCCCGGTCAAGGCGTAGGCCACGCAGAAGGCGATGCTGAAGTGCAGCACGGCGAAGCTGAGGGTCTTCACCAGGGGCTGCTCCGCCCCGCTGGAATGGCCGCAGCAGCCCGGCAGTCCGCGCTTCATCGCTTGGCCTCCAGGCCGGGTGCCATGACGTGGCCGGGGACGGTGTGGGGCGTTAGCGTGTGGCGCTCGGTCATCTCGGTGCTCCTGTGCAGTGCCCCACCGCAGCGGGGCATCGGCTCATTGCGGGGTGGTGGAGGCGTCGTCGCCCTGGATGTCGGGGTCATCCGGCAGGGCCTCGGGTTCCGGGTCCTGCTGGATGGGCCAGGTGGCGGTCTCGTCCTCCGGCCGGGGGGTGTCGTTGCTGGGGGTTTCCGTTGGGTTGTGCATGGCCTGTTCTCCGGGATCTGTTCTGGTTTCGTGTGAACACGGCAGAACAAGTTCAGGTGAAAGGCCGAATGGTGCAACGCGTTATACACAGCCAATGAAACTAGAACTTCCGTACAACAAAAACGAAGCCAGACGACGACAACCAAGCCCAACTAACCAGACTTTCAACAGGCAACTTGCCCAGTCTTCGAATTTGCTGTTTCGCGCAACTTTCCTACGCATCAGCTGGCCAGTATTGAAATACCGCTGCGTCTTGCTAAGTTCCGCTCCGGATCATTGACAGAAGGAGTTGCCATGAACTGGCTGGTCACCTACCTGATGCACGGCGAGCGCCGTACGCTGCTGATGAAGTCCCGCTCCACGCCCACCCTGAAGGCGCTGGCATTTGCCATCCAGGATCTCGAATTCCCTGGAACGCCCCGTCCTTCAAGGTCCAGCGCGGCCATGGCGGCCTGGCTGGAGGAGGTCGGCATCACCGTGCTGAATATCGCGCCGCAGAAGAAACCCCTGCTTCCCATGCGCCCGCAGTCGTTCCACCTGAACCGTGCCTGATGCAACGTGTCGGCGTCGCCGCCCTTGAAAAAAGAGGGCGGCGTTCCGTCCGCGAATGCAACTTTCCAAGTCGACCGTTCGAAACTTTCGTTGAACATCCCCGGCAACATCCGGTTCTTCCCTAGTGAGTGGCCCACGGCCCGTCGCGCTATCACGTCACGATCAACTCGAGGAGAACTTTCATGTTCGTTCACAACAAGCGGTTGCAATACACCGTTCGGGTTTCGGCCCCCAATCCCGGACTGGCGAATCTGCTGCTGGAACAGTTCGGCGGTCCCCAGGGCGAACTCGCCGCGGCCATGCGCTACTTCACCCAGGCCCTGAACGAGGACGACGCCGGCCGCAAGGACCTGCTGCTGGACATCGCCACCGAGGAGCTGAGCCACCTGGAGGTGATCGGTTCCATCGTCGGGATGCTCAACAAGGGCGCCAAGGGCGACCTGGCCGAAGGCATCGAGGCAGAAGCCGACCTGTACCGCTCCCTGACCGGCGCCGGCAACGACTCCCACGTCACCAGCCTGCTGTATGGCGGCGGGCCGGCGCTGACCAACTCGGCCGGTGTGCCCTGGTCGGCGGCCTACATCGACTCCATCGGCGAGCCGACGGCCGACTTCCGCTCCAACATCGCGGCCGAGGCGCGGGCCAAGATCATCTACGAGCGGCTGATCAACGTCACCGACGATCCCGGCATCAAGGAAGCCCTTGGCTTTCTCATGACCCGCGAGCTGGCCCACCAGAAGTCCTTCGAGAAGGCGCTGCATTCGATCCAGCCGAACTTCCCCCAGGGCAAGCTGCCGGGCATGCCAGCCTTCACCAGCGTGTACTTCAACCTGTCCCAGGGCGAAGGCGACTGCCGGGGGCCGTGGAACCGCGGAGACGAATGGACCTTCGTCGAGGCGCCGGAGCCGGCCGTGGACGGCGGCACCGGCCTGCCGAGCGTGAACCTGCCCGACAGCCAGCGGGCCACGCTGGAGCAGATGCGCGAGCGCACCGCCTCGGACCCGAGCCGTGACTCCATCACCGGCGCGGACCTGGGCTCGGGCGTGGTCATTCGCCCGGCCAACTAGTGTGGAAGCTTCCCCGTGCACGGCTTGGCGGCCTGTGTACGGGGCTTTTTGACCGACACGGTTTCATGCAGGGCTCGCTGTTTCACAACGGCGACACTCTGCTAGCATTGCCCCCCAGCCCGACCCAACCAGCCCGAAGCCCGCTGATGAACATGGCCCGCCGACACCGCTCGCTGATCGCCTGGATGCTGTATTTCAGCATCCTGTTCGGCGCGCTCGCCTGCGCGGTGGGTCACGGGCAGATGGCCGGCCTCGCCCTGAGCGGCCTCGACGGTCAGTTCTGCTCCCTGGACGATGCCAGCGGCAGCAGCAAGAGCCTCGGCGACATGGGCGTGGTCGGCGGCAACCTGGCCTCCGGTTCGGGTTGTGCACTGAGCTCCAGCTTCGGTGCCCTCCTCCTCGCGGCGTTCTTCGGCCTGCTCGCCCTGCTGGCGCCCAGCCGCCACTGGCCGGTGCCCGAGCCGGTCCACCGCCATCCTCCTCGGCGAGCCTGGGTGCTCGCCAACCCCCGCGCCTCCCCGCTGTTCGCCTGACCCATCGGCCTCACTGGCCGTTGCCTGACCCTGCGAACCGTTTGTGCCGGCCTGTCCGGCAAGTCGTGGCCTGGAGGCCCGAAGATGACCACCCGTACCCCTGCGCCGGCCCAGTCGGCGACCGCTGCCCGCCCGGCGTTCTACACCCTGGCCTGGCGCTGGCATTTCTATGCCGGCCTGTTCGTCATCCCGTTCATGATCCTGCTGTCCGTCACCGGGCTGATCTATCTGTTCAAGCCGCAACTGGACCAGGCGATGTACGCCGACCTGCTGCGCGTACCAGCAGCCGGCCAGCCGCTGAGCGCCGATACCCTGCTACTGCGGGCGCAGGCCGCCCATCCAGAAGCGGTGGTCAGCAAGTACCTGCCGCCGGTGGCGGAAGGCTGGAGCGGGCAGTTCGTGATCACCGAGCAGGGCCGCGAGCTGAACCTTTTCATCGACCCGTACAGCGGCCGGGTGCTGGGCACCCAGGATGCGCTGTGGAACCTCCAGGCCGCCGCGCGCAAGCTGCACGGCGACCTGCTGATCGGCCCGCTGGGTGATCGCCTGATCGAGCTGGCCGCTGGCTGGGGCATCGTGCTGGTGGTCTCCGGGCTCTACCTCTGGTGGCCACGGGGCAGCGGCGGTGCCGGCGTGCTGTGGCCGCGCCTGTCGGCACGCGGGCGCCTGCTGTGGCGGGACCTGCACGGCGTGACCGGGTTCTGGGGCTCGCTGTTGCTGCTGTTCATGCTGATGACCGGGATGACCTGGACCGGCTTCTGGGGCGCCCAGTTCGCCGGCGCCTGGAACCACTTCCCGGCGGCCATGTGGGACGACGTGCCGAAGTCCGGCCAGGCGGCGGCCAGCCTCAACGAGGCCCATCGCCAGACCGTGCCCTGGGCGGTGGAGACCACGCCCCTGCCCGCCTCCGACCCGCATGCCGCGCACCACGCCCATGGCGGCGAGCAGGCGCCGGCCAGTGCGTCGCGCATTCCCCTGCAGCAGGTGGTGGACACCGCCCGCGAACGCCAGGTGACACCGGGCTACAGCATCAGCTTCCCCAAGGGCGCCGAGGGCGTGTTCAGCGTCTCGGTGTTCGCCGACGACCCGCGCAACGACGCCACCCTGCACCTGGACCAGTACAGCGGCAAGGTGCTGGCGGACGTGCGCTGGGCCGACTACGGCCCGGTGGCGCGCACCGTCGAGACCGGGGTGATGCTCCACGAAGGCAAGCTGTTCGGCCTGCCCAACCAGCTGCTGATGGCGGCCGTGTGCCTGCTTATCCTGTTCAGCTCGGTCAGCGGCCTGGTGCTCTGGTGGAAGCGTCGCCCGGCCGGCCGCCTCGGTGTGCCGCCGCTGCGCCATGACCTGCCGCGCTGGAAGACGGCCATCGGCGTGATGCTGGTGCTGGGCGTGGCTTTCCCGCTGGTGGGGGCCTCGCTGGTGGTCGTGTGGCTGCTGGACCGGGTGGTCCGCCTGCTGCGTCCCCTGGACCGTGCCGACGCTGCTGCCGGCTGAACCATCCCAATTCCAACCGGAGCCCTGCCGCCCGCCCGATGAGGCGGCCCAGGGCTGGGATGCCCGCGCTCCGGCATTGAAGACCGGCGCCCTGTGCGCCCTTCGCAAGGCTGATCGAACCCATGTCGTCGACGTTCCGCCCATGCACCCTTCGGGGTTTCGTTTCCTGTTCCGGCCTGTCCCTGGCCGCGCTCTGCCTGTCGGCCCACGCCGACAGCACCCTGACCCTCGGCACCGTGGAGGTGTCCGGCCAGGAGAGCGGCCCGCTGTCCAGCCGCGACATCCTCAGTTCGGTGGATGTGATCGGCAGTGATGTGCTGCAGCAGCAACCCGTGCAGTACAGCTGGGAGCTGTTCAACCGCGCCCCGGGGGTGATGCTCACCCAGTTCAACCAGGGCACCACCTCCGGCAAGCTGTCGTTCCGGGGCTTCAACGGCGAAGGCGAAGTCAACGCCGTGAAGCTGCTGATCGACGGCATCCCCAGCAACACCAACGACGGCAACATGCCGTTCATCGACATGGTCTACCCCCTCGACATCGAGGACATCGAGGTGGTGCGGGGCACCAACGACCCGCGCTACGGCCTGCACAACATCGCCGGCAACGCCGGCATCCACACCCGCATCGGCGGCAACGACGGCCACCTGCGCCTGCGCACCGGCAGCTTCGACACCCAGGAGCTGCAGGCGGTCAAGGGCATCGAGTCGGGCAACTGGTCGCAGAACTACTTCGTCGCCTACCAGAAGAGCGGCGGCTACCGCGACCATGCCGACACCGAGCGCCAGAGCTTCGCCGGCAAGTGGTTCTACACCGCCGACGCCGGCTGGCGCGCCGGCCTGATCGCTCGCCACTACAGCGCCGACGCCCTGGAAGCGGGCTACCTGAGCCACGCCGATGCCCACGACGACCCGCGCCAGTCCTACGTCAGCAATGCCACGGACCAGGGCAACCGCGAGATGAACCAGCTCAGCCTGCACCTGGACGCCGACCTGGCCGATGACCTGGCCTGGTCCGCCAAGAGCTACGTCAACACCTTCAAGGACCAGCGCTGGACCCGCTACTGGCGCACCGTGAGCCAGCAGGAACGGGTGGCCGACGAAACCCAGTACGGCGCCCTCAGCAGCCTCACCTGGCGCCCCGTGGTCAGCGGCCTGCACGACTTCGCCCTGGAGGGCGGCGCCGAGGTGCAGCGGCAGGAGAACGAGAGCCTGCGCTACCGCACCAGCCAGCGCACCCGCCTGGCCCAGACCCGCGACCAGCGCTTCGACCTGAACATCTATGGTGCCTACGTGCAGACGGTGATCGAGCCGGTGGAGTCCTTGCGTCTGGTCCCGGCCTACCGCGTCGACCGCCTCTACGGCGACTACAAGAACGGCCTGACCGGCGAGCGTGCCGAGGTGAACGACTACGGCAGCATCCGCCAGCCCAAGTTCAGCATCGTCTACAGCCCCTGGCGCGAGGCCAGCCTGTACGCCAACTGGGGCCGCACCTTCCAGGTCGGCGTCGGCTCCGGTGCCTACCGCCTGGCCAGCCAGAGCGACGACCTCAAGCCGTCCATCAACGAAGGCTGGGAGACGGGCCTGAAGTTCAGCCCGGTGCAGTGGCTCGACGGCCGCATCGCCTACTGGGAGCAGCACGCCACCGACGAGGTGCAGCGCAAGCTCAACGACGCCGTCGGCGATTCGGAGAACGTCGGCGAGACCCTGCGCCGGGGCTATGACCTGCAGCTGAACCTGACCCCGGACGAGCGCACCCGCGTGTGGCTGTCCTACTCGCGGCAGTTCTCCGAGATCCTCGAACCCAACCCGAACCTTCCCGCCAGCAAGGGCCGGGAAATGGACCACGTACCCCATCACCTCTACGCCCTGGGCGCCGAGTACCAGGCAACCGAGCGCCTGCAGCTGAGCGCCTGGCTCAACGGCCAGAGCGACTACTACCTGGAGCGCACCAACAGCACCGGTGAGTACGGCGGCTTCGTGCTGCTCAACCTGGGCGCCACCTACCGCCTGACGGAGTCCGTGAGCGTGGACATGCAGCTGAAGAACGTCGCCAACCGCTACTACGAGTACGTCTGGTACGACTCCACCGCCGGTGTGCAGCAGGACCTGCACGCCCCCGGCGACGGCCGCGCGCTCTATGCCGGCCTGACCCTGGACTTCTGAGGCGGATGCCCATGCGCCCGGTCCCTTCGTCCTGCCCAGGTGAGCGTCGATGAACGCGCGCCTGCGCCGGCTGGGCGCGCACCTCGGGCTGCTGGCCCTGGCGCTCATCGTGCTGGGGCCGCTGGTGGCCCGCCTGCAGGCCCCCGTGCAGGACTGGAGCTGGCTGCAGGCGCTGGCCTGCCACGCCGGCGGCGTCCAGGCCAGCCCGGGGCCGGCGCCCCTTCCGTTGCAACCCAAGGCGCCCGAAGCCCCCGCGCTGACGGTGCTGGACGCCTGCGGCTACTGCTCGCTGCTGCTCAACTCCCCGGCGGCCACCGGCCCGCTCTGGCAGCCGCTGCCCTGCGCCCACCCCGGTACACCGGTGTGCTCGGGCCAGCCCCTGGCGGCGCTTGCCGCCCTGCACTTCCCCTCCTCCCGCTCCCGGGCGCCGCCGGCCATCGCCTGATCGTCCGTCACCGGCCGGCCTGCAACACCGGCCGAACCCAGGGTTAGACGGGCCAAGAGGCCCGCGATGACAAGGAGCGTGAGCGATGCGTTCACCCAAACTCAGGTCCACCCTCTCCACCCGCCGCGCGGGTGGCGAGCAACCCTTTCCCGACTACCCCAGCAATGCGCGGTCGTTCATTGCGCTGGACACGCGGCTGCTGCCGTACTGGCACATGCTGTTCGACCTCTGCCCGGTGCTGCTCAAGCTCGATCCGCCGGAGGGCGTGGGGCTGTTCCGCGCCTTCATGGTCTGGGCCTACCGCCACCAGCCGGCGCAGGACTGGACCTTCCACATCAGCTTCTGCCGCTGGATGCTGCAATCCGGGTACGCCCCCCAAGTGAAGGCCGCCCATGTGGAGAGCCTGCTCTCCGCAGCAGCGGCACGCTGGATCAACAGCGACCCCAGCGAGGCCCAGGGCATCCTCCTGGCGTGCAGCGCCTTCCCCATGACCACCGTGGAATGGAAGGAAGGCAACGCCGTCGGCAGCGACGCCGATATCCAGGTGCTGCCGCCGGCACGCTTCGACTTCGCCTGGTCGCCCCTGGGGCGCGGCGGCATCGGCAGCTTCCGCCGCTGGCTGAGGATCCACGATTGAACCTGCGACAGCCTGCCGCAGGCACCTGCCGCGCGTGGAGCGGCGCCTGCCGGGTACCCGGCTGCGGCAGGCCGTCGCAGTTGAGGGGGTTTTCACGCCCCCACTAGGATGGCGGGGCCCCGAACCTGGAGTTGTCCTTGGCAGGGCTTCCACGGTTGGGTTCGGGGCTCCCCTCGAATCGACACCGTCGATGACGACCCTCCCGCACGGGAGGGTCTTTTTTTCAGGCTGTCGGGCCCGGCAAGATAGCGCCCGGCAGACGCCACCGTGATCCGATAACAACACCCACGATGAGGAATCCCCGATGAAAGCCATCCTGCTCGCTTTCGGCCTGCTGTCCCTCGGCGCCATCCAGACCGCCCAAGCCGCCCAGGACCCGGAAGCCGTGTTCAACCGCGCCTGCGGCATGTGCCACAACGGCCAGCTGCCCCAGGCGCCGAAGAAAGGCGACCACGCCGCCTGGGCCCCGCGCCTGGCCCAGGGCAACGACACCCTGGTCAAGCACGTCACCGAAGGCTTCAACGCCATGCCGCCGCGCGGCCTGTGCATGGACTGCTCGGCCGAGGACTACAAGGCCGTGATCGAGTGGATGAGCAAGTAACCCGGTAATGCCCTTCGCGGCGCCTGTCCCGGGCGCCGCTTCCCTAGCCGTTCACCCGCCCCGTCAACCCGCTCAGGGTGTCCGCCAGCTCCCGCGTGCGGCTGGAGGTTTCCTCGGTCAGCAGCGCCGACTCGCGCAGCGTGCCGATCATCCCGCCCAGTGACGCCACTTCGTCCGCCTGCTGCTGGATGTGCCCGGCCACCACGGTGATGGCCTGGGACAGCTGGTCGACGTCGGTGCCGATCTCGGCGGCGTTCTTGTGGGTGATCTGCGCCAGGTTGCGCACCTCGTCCGCCACCACCGCGAACCCGCGTCCCATTTCCCCGGCCCGCGCCGCTTCGATGGCGGCGTTGAGCGCCAGCAGGTTGGTCTGCCCGGCGATCTGCTGGATGACCTGGACGATGGACTGGATGCGCAGGCTGGAGCGCGCCAGTTCGTCGGCGCTGCGCACCACCGTGGAGCCCTGCTCGGTGAGGCTGCGCACGGTCTGCTCGGCCTGGCCGGTGACTTCGCCCTGGCGGGCGATGTTCTCGGTCAGCACGTCCATGCTCTGGTGCAGGTCGTCGGCATGCAGGCGCAGCTGTTCGCCGATCTCCCGCTGGCTGCTCTCCGCGGCCTGCAGCACGCGGCCCAGGTCGGCCAGGCCCTGGAACACCGGACGGATGTGCTCGTCCAGGCCCTCGCTGTCGACGCTGCTGCTGTAGTCGTGGCGCTTGAACGCCTCGATCTGGCTGACCACCACCTGGCTGAGCCCGGCCAGCTTCTTCACCTGGCGGCGCAGGAAGAAGGCCTTGAACTCGCCGTAGTGAATGGGGAAGCGGTCCATGTACTCGTCGGTGAAGGCCTCGCCGGGCGCCACCTGGAAGAAGAACACCGCCGTCAGGGTCTGGTTGAGGTTGAGCCCGAGGATCTCGCCGAAGGTGGAGAACCCCACCACCGGCACCTCGCCGAACACCCCGCTCATGCGGCTCAGTTCGTCACCGTTGTTCAGGCGCCGGAGGATGCAGTCGTTGAGCAGCCCGAGCAGCGGCGTGCCGCCCTTGCCACGGAGGAACTGGGCGAAGTCGCGGCGGGTCGCCTCCACCAGCGAGGTGCGCTTGACCATCACCAGCTCTTCTCCCGGCGCCACGTCGCAGAACAGGTGCACCACCTCGCGCTGCAGGTCGATCTGGGCGATGGAGCGCACGAACAGCTGCTCGCCGACGCGAATGGCGAAGGAGTATTCCGCCAGGCGCCGCTCCAGTTCATCCGGGCGGCAGCCCAGTGCCTCGCACAGTGCCGTGACCATGCTGACGATGCGCCCCTTGGCGTCCACCACCTGGCGGATGCTGCGCTCCTCCAGGGACGCGGTCAGCACGCTGAAGCTGACGCTGGTGGGCTCGAAGTTCTGGCTCTTGAACACCCCGAAGCGGATGCCCGGCGCGCTCTTGAGGAACACCACCAGGGCGTGGTTCTCGTAGCGCTGGCGACCGTCATGGAGGAAGGTCTGGCGGAAATCCCCCTTGCCCCCGGCCGAGCCACCCACGAACAGGCAGGGGAAGCGCCCGCATTCGTAGAGCGCCTCCATGAAGAAGGATTCCGAGGCCGACAGGCCATCGAACAGCACGTAGGCCAGGGTGTCGTGGGCCTCGATGGGCGTGGTCACCCGCAGGTTCTTCAGCGACTGGGTGAGCCGCGCGATGCGCTCGCGCAGCGCCATGCGGGCACCGCCCTGGCGGATGTCCTGGCTTTCCAGCGGCACGCTGACCACCTCGGCCGAGGCGATCACCGAGCCATCGAACAAAGCCAGCACCACCCGGTCCCACTGCCCGGAAGCATCGCAATAGAGCCGCCCGCCGCCTTCGCACAACTCGCCGGCGCTGCTGCTCAGGCTCAGCGCCACGCCGGGGAAGCGCTCGCTGACCTGGCGGGCCACCCGGTCGATGTCCAGGTGCGGGGATACATACCCGGTGATGAAAGTGGGCCGCAGCGACAGCGCGGCCAGCTCCCGGGACAATTCGGCAGACGAACAGCTCAGGTGGCGCGCAGCCGCGCGGGACGAGCCGTTGGCAGTGAAGCGACTGAAGACACCCATGACGGCCTCCAAAGGGCACCCTGATTATTTTCCCCAGACTATAGATGGCCATTCCTACACGTCTGTAGTTCTTTGGGATGTCCTGCGACAACGTTTCGCAGAGGCCTACAGGGCCGACGCCTGAACGCTGACTGAATGAAACGCAGGAGGCGATTGACCCCCTTGTGGGCCGGGCGTAGATTCCGCCCGCCTTCCCACCTGAAACAGGAGAACCCCTTGGACAGTTGCCCCGGTCGATTGCGACAGGGCTGAGCAGCGAGCACGTCCAGCGGTTCCCTCCGCCGTCGTCTCGCTGCCTTCAGCGGACGGTGGCCCGACGCCCCTTCCTTGACGTTCACCGACGCGCTGCCTGCGCGACGGCGACGCCTGCCTGTGCAATCCACGCCCCTTCAGCGCCGGTCACCCGGCACACACCCCGGCCCCCTGGCCGGACACGAGGTGGAACATGGATTGGAAAGTCTTCCTGCTGCGGGTCGCCGCAGCACTCGTACTCGGCGCCCTGATCGGCGCCGAGCGTCAACTGCGCCAGCGCCTCACCGGCCTGCGCACCAATGCCCTGGTGAGCACCGGCGCCTGCCTGTTCGTGCTGATGAGCCAGGGCGTACCGGGCATGGCGGGCGATGCCTCGCGTATCGCCGCCTACGTGGTCTCCGGCATCGGCTTCCTGGGGGGCGGCGTGATCATGCGCGACGGCCTCAACGTGCGCGGCCTGAACACGGCCGCAACACTCTGGTGCACCGCCGCCATCGGCGTGCTGTGCAGCATGGGCCTGCTGCTGGAAGCCGCCCTCGGCACCCTGGCGGTGCTCTGCGCCAACATCCTGCTGCGTGACATCGCCCAGCGCCTGAACCACCTGGACAGCCTGCCCGGCAGCGAGGTCGAGCAACGCTACAGCGTCGACATCGTCTGCCGCGCCGAGGACGAGATCCAGGTGCGCAGCCTGATGCTGCATGACCTGGAGGGCGGCAGCCTGCGCCTGCAATCGCTGCACAGCCAGGACCAGGCCACGCCCGGGCGCCTGGAGGTGCGCGCCGAACTGCTCGGCAAACCCGGCACCACCACCCAGCTGGAGCGCCTGGTCAGCCGGGTGAGCCTGGAGAAAGGCGTCAGCTCGGTGCGCTGGCGGCTTCACGACCTGGCGGCGGACGCATAACCCATCGGCACCGGGCTCCTCGCCCGGCCCCTCGAACAGCCATCGCTCCACGAGTGACGAGGAAACCACCATGTTGATGTCCGCCCTGGGCCGGCGCCTGCTGGCTCTGTTCGACCACGGCCTAGGCCGCCATTTCCGCCGCCGCGCCCTGCTCGACGCGTTGCGCGGCCGGCGCACCGCCTCCCCCCTGCCGCCGGCATTCGTCCAGCAACTGGAGGCGTTCGCCAGTTGCCCGCCCGAACAGCTGTTCCGGCAACTGGACAGCCAGCCCGGCGGCCTCGACCCGGCCCAGGCGCAGCGGGTGCGCGAACGGGTCGGCACCAACCTGGTGGAACAGGAGAAGCCGCTGTCGCCCCTGCACCACCTCTGGCTCTGCTACTGCAACCCGTTCAACCTGCTGCTGACCGCCCTGGCGGTGCTCTCCTGGGTCACCGAAGACCTCCAGGCGGCGCTGGTGATCGGCTGCATGGTGCTGGTCTCGACGCTGCTCCGCTTCGTCCAGGAGACCCGCTCCAACCGCGCCGCAGAAAGCCTGCGGGCGCTGGTGGACAACACCGCCAGCGTGCTGCGCCCCGGTGCGCCGTCACCCGACCGGCGCGGCGCGGTGGAAGTGCCGTTCCGCGACCTGGTGCCGGGCGACGTGGTGCTGCTGGCGGCCGGCGACATGATCCCGGCGGACCTGCGGGTGCTGGAGGCACGCAACCTCTTCCTCAACCAGTCCGCCATCACCGGCGAAGCGCTGCCGGTGGAGAAGTTCGCCACACCCCAGGGCCCGACGCCGGGCACGCCCCTGGAGCGCGACACCCTGTGCTTCATGGGCACCAACGTGGTCAGCGGCAGCGCCCGCGCGCTGGTGCTGGGCACCGGGCCGAACACCTACTTCGGCAACCTCGCCGCCCATGTGCTGGAGCCCGACCGCGAGCCCAGCGCCTTCCAGCAGGGGGTCAACAAGGTCAGCTGGCTGCTGATCCGCTTCATGCTGGTGATGGCCCCGGTGGTGCTGCTGGTCAACGGCTTCACCAAGGGCGACTGGCTGCAGGCCTCGCTGTTCGCCCTCTCCATCGCCGTGGGCCTGACGCCAGAAATGCTGCCGATGATCGTCACCTCGACCCTGGCCAAGGGCGCCCTGGCGCTCTCGCGCAAGAAGGTGATCGTCAAGCGCCTCGACGCCATCCAGAACTTCGGCGCCATGGACGTGCTGTGCACCGACAAGACCGGCACCCTCACCCAGGACCGCATCGTGCTCGAACGCCACACCGATGTGCGGGGCCGCCCCTGCGACGCGGTGCTGGACGACGCCTGGCTGAACAGCTACCACCAGACCGGCCTGCGCAACCTGCTGGACGTGGCGGTGCTGGAGCACGGCGATGCCCTGCGCCGGGCGCAGCTGGCCGAGGCGTTCAGCAAGGTCGACGAACTGCCCTTCGATTTCGAGCGGCGGCGCATGTCGGTGGTGGTAGCGGAACACGGCGACGGCCACCGGCTGGTGTGCAAGGGCGCGCTGGACGAGGTGCTGGCGGTGTGCGACCGGGTGCGCCTGGACGGTGAGGAATTCCCCCTGCACGACGCCCTGCGTGCCGACATCCGCGAGCACGCCGCCCGCCTCAACGACGAGGGGCTGCGGGTGGTGGCGGTGGCGGTGCGGCAGTTCCCCGGGGACCGCCGCGACTACCGCGTGGAGGACGAGCAGGAGCTGCTGCTCACCGGCTACATCGCCTTCCTCGATCCCCCCAAGGAGACCAGCCGCGAAGCCCTGCAGGCGCTGCGCGAGCATGGCGTGTCGGTGAAGGTGCTGACCGGCGACAACGAGCGCGTGAGCCAGCGCGTGCTGCGTGAAGTGGGGCTGCCGGTGGAGGGCCTGCTGCTGGGCAGCGAGGTGGACGCCCTGGACGACCGCGAGCTGGGCGAACGGGCCGCCGCCTGCTCGCTGTTCGCCCGCCTGACGCCCGCGCAGAAGGCCCGGGTGGTGCGCCTGCTGCGCGAGCGCGGGCACGTGGTGGGCTTCCTCGGCGACGGCATCAACGACGCGCCGGCCCTGCGCGCGGCGGACATCGGCATCTCGGTGGACACCGCCGTGGACATCGCCAAGGAGGCGGCCGACATCATCCTCCTGGAGAAGAGCCTGATGGTGCTGGAAGCCGGGGTTCGCGAAGGCCGGCGCACCTTCTCCAACATGCTCAAGTACATCAAGATGACCGCCAGCTCGAACTTCGGGAACGTGTTCAGCGTGCTGGTGGCCAGCGCCTTCCTGCCCTTCCTGCCGATGCTGCCCCTGCACCTGCTGGTGCAGAACCTGCTCTACGACCTGTCGCAGACCGCCATTCCCTTCGACAACGTCGACGACGAGCAACTGGCCAGGCCGCAGCAGTGGCGGGCCGACGAGATCGGTCGCTTCATGGTGTTCTTCGGGCCGCTCAGCTCGATCTTCGACATCCTCACCTACGCCCTGATGTGGTTCGTCTTCGCCGCCAGCACACCGGCGCACCAGACCCTGTTCCAGACCGGCTGGTTCGTCGAAGGGCTGCTGTCGCAGACCCTGGTGGTGCACCTGATCCGCACACGTCGCCTGCCCTTCCTGCAGAGCCGTGCCGGCTGGCCGCTGCTGCTGATGACCCTGGTGATCGCCAGCATCGGCTTGCTGCTGCCGTTCTCGCCCCTGGCGGCGCACTTCAAGCTGCAGCCCCTGCCGCTGTCGTACTTCCCCTTCCTGCTGGCGCTGCTGCTGGGTTATGCCGCCGTGGTACAGGCCATGAAGGGATGGTTCGCCCGCCGCTACGGCTGGCAGTGAGCCCGCTCCGCCACCCGCCCGGGCGGGTGGCACTTTTATTTCGTTACGTAACGACAAATAACGCAAATGCTGCTATCGGCCTTGATCTCAAGGGCTTGCAGGTTTCTGTTACGTAACGATAATCAGCCTCCTGAATCAGCCTTCAAGGCCACCCGGACATCGCCATGAGCCCAACCGCCCCTCCGCCGCGCAAGCGCGGGCGCCCCTGCAACGGCCAGGCCCAGAGCAACGCCGAACGCCAGCGTGCCTGGCGCCAGCGCCAGGCTGAACAGCGCGAGCGCCAGGCGCGGGACGACCACGCCAACAGCTGCCTCACCGAGTTCCTCCGCCAGGAGCGCAACCAGGCCCAGGCCGCCCTGGTGGAGGCGCAACACAGGCTGGAAGCCCTCGAAGCCCAGGTCCGGCAGCTGCAGCAGCGGCCCGACGACCGCGAAGCGACGCTGCCCTGGTACCAGGACCACGGCCTGGAGGCGGTCTTCGTCCTGGAGTCACGCCTGCGGGAGGAGCGCACCTGGAAGCGGGTCGCCTCCATGGGCGCCTTCACCCGTCGCGACGTGGCCGAGCAGTGGCTGCAGACCATGCAGGCCCACAGCAGCATGATCGACTACCGCGTCACCCGGCTGCGCTTCTGCGGCGACTGAGCCCTCGCGGCGGAACAGCGTCACCGAAGCCCGCAGCTTGTGGCGGCCGAAGGCGCTCATGCGGGCGAACGCTTCCCGGCTCACCGGCAGGTGCTGGCAGTCCAGGGGCTGCCGGCTGTGGTCGACATCGGGGTCGTGGAGGTAGACGAAATCCTCGTCGCACCCGGTGACCACGACCCAGTGCGGTGACTTGGAACGGGTCAGCCGGTAGCTGCTGATCAACACCAGCAACACACCGCCGGCCCGCAGGCCGCCGTCCAGTTCCGCCCAGGGCGCCTCCACCTGCTCCACGTCGGTGCCGGCCAGCGCATCGAGAAACACCTCGTGCACCAGGCGCATCACCGCGCGCTTGTCCTCGCTGCGCACGCCTTCGAGGAACAGCGGCCCGCGTCGGCTCACTTGCAGGCGCACCCGGAAGCCCCGTCGCCAGGCCGCCAGGGCCAGGCCCTGGGGGCTGCAGCCACCGTGGCCGGCGGTCATGAACACCGTGGTCGCCTCGCGCCACAGCTGCACTTCCTCGCGGCGCTCCATGGCCCGCTGCGGGTACAGCGCCGCCATGGCCATCAGCAGGCAGGCCGGGCCGCAGGTGAAGTCGGTGCTCTGCGGGTAATAGGGCACACGGCGGGTGCCGGCCTGGCGCGGCTGGCGGATGCGCTTCTCGTAGCGCAGCGCGCCGGCGTGGTCCTCGTAGTAGTCGTCGATCACCGCGAAGCGCCGGTAACCGGCGCGCTCGTAGAGGGCGATGGCCGCCGGGTTGTCGACGCGCACCTCCAGCCGCAGGTAGGCGCAGTCGTGCGCGTGGGCGCAGCGCTCCGCCTGCTCCAGCAACTGCCGGCCGATGCCCCGGCCCTGCAGGTGCCCGGCAATGGCCAGGGAATACAGCCGGGCCAGGGAGGTGCCCCGGTGGAACAGCACCAGGGCATAGCCCACCACCGCCCCCTCATGCTCCGCCACGGTGAAGGCGGCATGGGCGCGGTTGACCATCCAGGCCAGGCTGCGGGGGCTGAGCCGGTCGTGACTGAAGGTGCGGTTTTCCAGTGCCACCAGTTCGGGCAGGTCGGCCGCCCGAGCAACGCGAAAATCAAGTTTCATGGGAACTCCGTAAAGAGTGCGTAACGGTCCGGGACATTTCCAAAAGCGCGTGCTTAATAGAAAGCCTGTGTTCCCGAACGGATCGATAAATCCCATGAATGCGGTGCAGAACCGGTGGCAGGAAGTATTGGACAGAACACGAACGGCAGCAACTTTCAAATTGACGCCGATTCAAACGGAAGAACTTTCCAACCACCCCCTGATCATTGTCGAGCGGACCGAAGACTGGTCGGCCTACTTCCCCACGGATTACCTGATCAGCGCTCGCGACTACCTGGAACAGTCGCCCGGCGGGCCTTCCAGGCCACGCGCGCAGGTCATCAACCTGTGTCGCAACTACAAGTACCTGGGCCACGGTTATTACTGTTCGCTGTTGGCCGAGGCACGCGGGCATAAAGTCATCCCGTCGGTGAAGACCATCAATGAACTGACCCGCAAGTCCATCTATGGGCTGGCGCTGGATGAACTTGAAACTTCACTGGACGATGCACTCGAACAACAACCCTGCGGCAATACCGAAGGGTTCACCTTGAGTCTTTATTTCGGCCATACCGAACTTGAAAGTCTCCAGGACATTGCCCGCCAGCTGTTCGAAGCCTTCCCCTGCCCGATCCTGCTGGTGGACTTCCGCAAGGGCGAACGCTGGCAGGTGACCGGTGTGCGACCGGGTGCCCTGCACCGCCTGCGGGACGACCAGCAGGACCTCTTCGCCGACGCCCTGGACCGCTTCAGCCGCAAGGTCTGGCGCCAGCCCCGCGCACCGCGCCAGGCCCGCTACGACCTGGCCATCCTGCATGACCCGGGCGAAGCGCTGCCGCCGTCCAACCCACGGGCCCTGCAGCGTTTCGTCGAGGTGGGCGAGCGCCTGGGCATCGCCGTGGACCTGATCGGCCGCAAGGACTATGCACGGCTCGCCGAGTACGACGCCCTGCTGATCCGCGAGACCACCAGCGTCGACAGCCACACCTACCGCTTCGCCCGCAAGGCCGAGAGCGAAGGACTGGTGGTGATGGACGACCCCAGCTCCATCCTGCGCTGCACCAACAAGGTCTACCTGGCCGACCTGCTGGCCAGCCACGGGCTGGGCATGCCCGCCACCGAGATCCTCTACCGCGAGCGGCTCGGCGAGATCGAGCAGGTCGGCGAGCGCCTGGGCTTCCCCCTGGTGCTGAAGATCCCCGACGGCTGCTTCTCACGCGGGGTGATCAAGGTGACCTCCGCCGCCGAGCTGCGCCGCGCGGCCGGGGAGCTGTTCGAGCACTCGGTGCTGCTGCTCGCCCAGGAGTACTGCTACACCGAGTACGACTGGCGCATCGGCGTCCTCAACCGCAAGCCGTTGTATGCCTGCCAGTACTTCATGTCCAAGGGCCACTGGCAGATCTACAACCACAAGGCCAAGGGCGCCGACATCAACGGCGAGTGCCGCACCCTGCCGGTGCACGAGGCGCCACGCGCCGTGGTGGACCTGGCCCTGCAGGCCGCCGGGCTGATCGGCGATGGCCTCTACGGGGTGGACCTGAAGCAGGCCGGCGACCGCGTGGTGGTGATCGAGGTGAACGACAACCCCAACCTGGACGCCGGCATCGAGGACGCCTACCTGCAGGACGACCTCTACGCCCTGGTGCTGGAGGAGTTCATCCGCCGCCTCGATCTCCGCCGTCGCGGCCAGGCCTGGTGAGCCCATGCTCGACGCCTACCGCCTGGGCGACGGCCGCCTGCAGCGCACCTCCGAAGCGGACGCCAGCGTGCTGCTGTGCGTCGACCCCGATGCCGGCGAACGCGAGCACCTGTGCCGCACCTGGCAGCTGGACCAGCACGCGCTGGACTCGGCCCTGGACCCCGACGAGGTGTCACGCATCGAATTCCACGGCGAGCGGCTGTTCCTGATCTGGAAGCGCCCGGAGCGCTGCACCGGGCAGGACGGCATGGTCTTCGAGGTGAGCGCCTTCGGCATGCTGCTGGAGCCGACGCGGCTGCTGGTGATCGCCGCCGGCGATTCGCTGCTGCAGGGGGTCGGCCAGCGCGGCGCCCTCGCCACCCCACGCGACGTGCTGCTGGACATGCTGTTCAGCAGCGTCCACCACTACCTCGGCCACCTGCGGGTCATCAAGCTGGTGGCCCGCGAGCTGCAGGCCCGCTTCAACCGCTCGCTGGACAACAGCCACCTGATGCAGATGGTCAACCTCAGCGAAAGCCTCATCCACTACCTCAACGCCATCCAGAGCAACGCCACCGTGCTGGTGCGCCTGCGCAACCACGCCGCCGAGTACCAGCTGGATGCGGCCGCCCTGGCGACCCTGGACGACCTGATCATCGAGAACGAGCAGTGCTACAAGCAGGCGCGGATCTACTCCACGGTGTTCGCCGCGCTGATGGACGCGCGGGGCAGCCTGGCCAACCACGGCATCAACGACATGCTGCGCAAGCTGACACTGATCAACGTGGTGTTCCTGCCGCTCAACCTGGTGGCCAGCATCGGCGGCATGTCGGAGTTCAGCATGATGACCGCCGGTGCGCCCTGGTGGGTCGCCTACCCCCTCCTGCTGCTCGGGATGCTGCTCCTGAGCGGCCTCATGCTGGCCTTTCTCAGGCGAATGGCGCACCCTCGCCACCAGCCCTGAGCCCACCGCACCCATTGGAAACGGAATCCATGATGCAGAACGCTCAACTCGGACTGGCCGTCTCGGCGATCATCGTCGCCTTCGGCCTCGTACTCTTCTATTTCGACCACCTGCGCGGCCCGCGCGGGCAACGGGACGAGGAGGACCCGGGACACTGACCGGCGGGGGCTTCGGCCCCCGCTTCCCCTTCACGCACAGGCCTTCCCGCGGCTGTGCACGCTCCACTCCCCACCTTCAGCCACGGCTGCGTTGCAGCCAGGCCGCCCCCAGCCCACTGAGGCAGACGATGCCGATACCCACCAGGGTGGTCAGGTCCGGCGCGTGGGCGTACAGCAGGTAGCCCAGCAGCCCGGCGAACACGATCTGGCAGTAGCCGAAGGGCGCCAGCAAGGCTGCCGGCGCATGGCGGAAGGCCTGGGTCAGGAACAGGTGCGCCGCCATGCCCAGCGTGCCCAGGGCCACCAGCAGCAAGCCGTCGAACAGGCTCGGCAACTGCCAGAAGAACGGCACCAGCAGGCTCATCACCAGGGTGTTGCACACCCCCGCGAGGAAGTTGCTGGTGGTGGGGCTGTCGTGGGCCGAGAGGATGCGCGTCAGCAGCTGATAGGCGCAGAAACCCAGGGCCGAGCCCAGCGGGAAGAGGATCGCCGGGGTGAACAGCGCCCCGCCCGGGTGCACGATCACCACCACGCCGACGAAGCCCATCGCCACCGCCAGCCACTGGCCGGCACTGACCCGCTCCTTCAGCAGCGGTGCCGAGAGCGCCGTCACCAGAATCGGCGCCAGGAAGTTCACCGCCGTGGCCTCGGCCAGCGGCACGAACTGCAGGCCGGTGGTGAACAGCAGGCTGGTGCTCAGTAGGCTCAGCGCCCGCAGCACCTGCAGCACCGGTCGTTGGGTGCGCAGCCCGCGCAGGCCGGCGCGGGGCAGGAACAGCCCGGCCATCAGCAGGCTGTGCACCAGGTAGCGCGCCCACACCACCATCACCACCGGGTACAGGCCCCCCAGGTGCTTGGACAGTGCGTCGTGCCCGGCGAACAGGAAGGTCGCCAGCAGGACCAGCGCCACACCGCGCAAGGGCTGGCTGACAGCGGTTGAGATCGGATCGCTCATGACACCTCGAGAACCGGCGCAAAGGCCGATGGATCAGAGACCGGCCAACAGCGCCAGGGTTCGCTCGCGCGCCAGGCGCGCCCGCGCCTCGGCGCTCACACCCTGCTCCAGCAACTGCCGGGTGGGGATCTCCAGGCTCAGGGGGATGCCTGCCGGCAACGCCCGCAGCAACCCCGCCAGGTCGCAGTCCCCCTCCCCCGGAAAACGCCGCTCGTTGCGCGCCTGGCGGAGGATTTCCTGCATGTCGTCCGGGCGCGGTCCGGCCACGTCGCACAACTGGGCGTAGCGCAGGCGCTGCGGCGGCAGGGCCCGCAGGTCCGCCAGGCGCGAGGCCGAGCGGTCGAAGTGGAAGGCATCCACCAGCACCGCGCCGTTGGGCTGGCCCGCCCGCTCGACGACCCGGGCCGCCTGGCCGAGGTCGCGGGCGTCGGTCCAGGGCATGAACTCCAGGCTGACGTGCAGCCCCAGGGGCGCCGCGCGCTCGCACAGCTCGGCGAAGCGGTCGGTCAATCGGGCTTCATCCGGGTCGTTGCCGGCCACCAGCACCTCGCTGGCGCCGAACTCGGCCCCGGCTTCCAGCACGGCGGCGAAGTCCGCCACGCAGGTCTCCGGCTTCAGCCGCAGGATCTCGATGTCCAGCACCTGCACCCCGGTATCGCCCAGGCGCTGGCGGGTGCGCCGACGCAGATCGGCATCGGCCACCACGGGGAAGTGGTGCTCCTCCGGCGTCGCCGGGATCAGCCGCAGGCCCACATGGCTGTAGCCGGTGCGAGCGGCCACCTCGACCATGTCCGGGGGTGCCAGCTCCAGCACCGTCAAGGCGGCGAGCGACAGCGCATGGTCAGCCACGGCGCGCCTCCTGCCAGGTCGGCATCATCGGGAAGGCATGAAAAAACCGGCCAGGCAGCCGGTTGGCAAAGGACGGGACGGACACGGGGACCTCACAGCAAGGGGGTTCTGAAATCGGCTTCGCGTTATTTAGAACAGAGTTCCATTTTTACGCAATAGGCGATCTTCACGGCCCGTGGCGAGCCCAGCGGATCACGGGAAGAGTTCGGACGCCTGGCTCGCGTCGCCCAGTTCAGTGGCCGCAGCCAGCAGGCACGGGGCCAGTTCGTGCATGCGCGCCTCCGGCAGGCGGGCGCTGGGGCCGGCCACGCTGAGCACACCGATGACCTGGCCAGTGGCCGGGTGGCGCACCACGGCGGCCATTGCCGACATACCCACGGCGGAGCTTTCCACCACCCAGGCGTAGCCGCGCTCGCGGGCGCGGCGCAGGCGCTCCAGCAGCTCGATGTTCGAGCGCGGCGCGTTGGGGCCGAAGCCGGCCGGGTCGGCGATGCCCTGGCGCTCCACCAGGGCCAGCGCCTCGGCGTCGCTCAGGGCCGCCAGCCAGGCGTGCCCCGAGGCGGTGTAGAACAACGGCGCGTCCCGGCCCATGTCCGGGTCGTAGCGCAGGCCGGAGCGAGCCCCCTGGGACTTGGCGATCCAGGTCAGCCGGCCCCCCTCGGTCACGCCCAGGCGCACCAGTTCGGCGCTCTCCTGGGCCAGGCGGTCGAGGATCGGCTGGACGATGTCCGCACCGCTGCTGGCCAGGTGGCGGAAGGCCATGGCCACCAGCCGCGTGGACAGCTGGTAACGGCTGTTGTCGGGGTTCTGCCGCACGTAGCCGAGGCGGATCAGCTCGGCCAGCATGCGATGGGTGGCGCTCTTGGGGATCTGCAGCTCATCGGAGAGGGCCTGCAGCGCTAACCCCTGGGGGTCGGAGGTCAGGCGTTCGAGGAGGCTGAAGGCGCGTTCGATCTGGCTACCGGCCATGGCGTGGGTCCTGGATGAGGGTGCGGCGATTCTAGAAGACACAGCCCCCAGGCCGAAACCTGGAACGCATCCGTTGTTTCGCGCAAAAATGTACGAACCAGTTAGTTTTCGTTCGCTGATCGAACACAAGCGCTTTCGAAGAATTGAACGGCGCCCAGCCTGCAACCACTATCGGCCCAGGCCCGGCGCCCTGACGCCGGCGACCCCAATAACGACAAGAAAGGTCATCCCGATGCACCCCACCTGCTTCCTCCCACGCCTTCGCGCCCCTGATCGCCAGCCCGCTGCCGCCTGCCCGGCACTGCACAGCCCGCGCCCGGCCTGATCACCCGCTACACGCCCATCGCCCATTCGCCAACGCCGCGAAGGGCCTCCTGCGCCCCGACAACAACAAGACAGAGGCCACCATGCCCCTCACTCATCGCCACGCCCTGCACACCACCCTCCTGGCCAGCGCCATCGCCCTCGCCAGCCAGGCCGCCCAGGCTGCCGAAAGCCCCGGATTCATCGACGGCAGCAGCGCCACGCTGAACCTGCGCAACTTCTACATGAACCGCAACTTCGTCGGCACCAGCACCCAGGACCAGGCCGAGGAGTGGACCCAGAGCTTCATCCTCGACGCCAAGTCCGGCTTCACCCAGGGCACCGTCGGCTTCGGGGTCGACGTGCTCGGGCTCTACGCCCTCAAGCTCGACGGCGGCAAGGGCACCCGCGGCACCCAGCTGCTGCCGGTGCACGACGACGGCCGCCCGGCCGACGACTTCGGCCGTCTGGCGGTGGCCGGCAAGATGAAGGTCTCCAACACCGAACTGAAGGTGGGCGAGTGGATGCCGGTGCTGCCGATCCTGCGTTCCGACGATGGCCGCTCGCTGCCGCAGACCTTCCGGGGCGCCCAGGTGACCTCCAGGGAGATCGCCGGCCTGACCCTCTACGGCGGCCAGTTCCGCGGCAACAGCCCGCGCAACGACGCCAGCATGGAAGACCTGTCCCTGATGGGTAAGGCGGCCTTCACCTCCGACCGCTTCAACTTCGCCGGTGGCGAATACAGCTTCAACGAGAACCGCACCCTGGTCGGGCTCTGGTACGCCGAGCTGCAGGACATCTACCGCCAGAACTACCTGCAGGTGGTGCACAGCCAGCCCCTGGGCGACTGGACCCTGGGCGCCAACCTCGGCTACTTCACCGGCCGGGAAGACGGCTCCGCCCGGGCCGGCGACCTCGACAACCGCACCTGGTCCGCCCTGCTCTCCGCCAAGTACGGCAGCAGCACCTTCTACCTGGGCCTGCAGAAGGTCAGCGGCGACGACGCCTGGATGCGCGTCAACGGCACCAGCGGCGGCACCCTGGCCAACGACAGCTACAACTCCAGCTACGACAACGCCAAGGAGCGCTCCTGGCAGCTGCGCCACGACTTCAACTTCGCCGCCCTCGGCGCGCCCGGCCTGACCCTGATGAACCGCTACATCCACGGCAGCGACGCCCATGTCGGCGGCGTGACCGATGGCAAGGAATGGGGCCGCGAGAGCGAGCTGGCGTACGTCATCCAGTCCGGCACCTTCAAGAGCCTCTCGGTCAAATGGCGCAACTCCAGCCAGCGCCGCGACTGGGGCAACACCAACAGCTTCGACGAGAATCGCCTGATCGTGAGCTACCCGCTCTCACTGCTCTGACGCCCCGTCCTCGCTGGACCTCGGGCCCGCCTTGGCGGGCCCTTCTTTCGTGCCCGCCACCTGGCACCGGCATGCCGGAACCTCCTGTTTCCCTTGTCCATCCACGACACCGGCTGCCGTTTCGCTTGCCGCCGGGTTGCAAACCGCCAAACCTCCTCAAGAATGAATACCGACCCTCCAGGTATTCAGCCCCCCGATGCCCGCGTCCCAGCCCTTTTTCAAACGCCTGAAGCAGCTGTGGCTCGCCCACGACCTGGCCTTGATCGGCCAGCGCCGCGAGCGGCGCATGCGGATGCTGGCCAGCCTGGTGATGCTGGTGATCGGGGTGCTCTGGGGCGCCGTGTTCGCGGTACGCGGCGCCTGGCTGATCGTGGCGATGGACCTGCTGCTGGTGCTCTGCGGGCTCGGCGTGCTGGCCCTGACCCTGCGCAACCGCGCGCGCAGCGCCAACCTCCTGCTGTTCGCCGTGCTGGTGGTGGTCATCAGCATCTCCACCCTGTTGCTGGACGAGCCCAGCCCGGCAGCACCTCGGGCATCCCACCTCTATTTGCTACCGGTGTCGGTGGCCGCGCTGATGGCCTTCCGCGACGAGCCGATGTGGCTGCGCTACGGCGTCTCGCTGTTCTGCCTGGCGCTGTTCACCGCCATGGCCTCCACCTCCTGGAGCCCTGGCCTGGGCTACGGCCTGCCGGACGAGCTGCGGGTGATCGGCTCCTGGGTGCAGAGCATCGCCGCGGCGGTGATGCTGTTCCTGCTGCTGCACATCCTGCAGACCGATGCCGCCGAGCGCTCCGAGCTGGACCGCGACCTGCGCACGGCCCTGCGGGAGCAGCAGTTCGTGCTGCACTACCAGCCGCAGCTGGACATCCAGGGGCGCGTGCTCGGCGCCGAAGTGCTGATCCGCTGGCAGCACCCGCAGCGCGGCCTGCTGGCACCTGCCGAATTCATCGACCACGCCGAGAAGACCGGGCTGATCATCCCCATCGGCCAGTGGGTGCTGCACGAGACCTGCGCCCAGTTGGCCGCGTGGAAGGCCATCCCGCTGTTCCGCGAGCTGCGTCTGGCGGTGAACATCAGCCAGAACCAGTTCCGCCAGCCCACCTTCGTCAACGACGTGCTGGGGCTGATCCAGCAGTCGGGCATCGAGGCGCGCAACCTGGAACTGGAACTGACCGAGACCCTGATCGTGCAGGACATGGAGGACCTGTCGCGGAAGATGACCGCCCTGGTGGAACATGGCGTGCGCTTCTCCCTCGACGACTTCGGCACCGGCTTCTCGTCCCTCAGCCACCTCAAGCGCCTGCCCCTGGACAAGCTGAAGATCGACCGCTCCTTCGTCTGCGACGTGCTCACCGACAGCAGCAGCGAAACCATCGTGCGCACCGTCATCGCCCTGGGCCAGAGCATGGGCATGAGCGTGATCGCCGAGGGCGTGGAGACCCAGGCGCAGCAACGCTTCCTCGCCGACAGCGGTTGCCTGCAATACCAGGGCTACCTGTTCAGCCGCCCGCTGCCGCTGCAGGCGTTCCAGGCCTTCGTCAGCGAACGCGCCGAGCGGCAGGCCGACGCCGCCGGCTGATCCTCAGCGCTCCGCCTGCATCAGCGCATCGTGCTGCTCCCGGGGCAGTTCGAGGCGTATCGGCAACTCGGCCGCACCGGGCAATTGGCTGATCCGCTCCAGGTCCTGGAGCACCAGGTGCAGCGGGCGGAAGGTGTTGATCAACACGTGGGGGCGCTCCCCCTCCTGATGGGTGCGGATGCGGTACTGCCGCCACTGGTGGATGCGGCTGCCCTCGCGGTTGACCTTGGACTCCATCACCAGGTCCTGCAGGGCCGCGAAGGGGATGCGCACCTCCCGCCCCGGCTCCGACTCGCGTGCCGGCACCAGCTTCAGCAACAGGCCCTCGGCGTCGAAATAGGCCTCCTCGCGCGCCGGCGGGTGCAGCCAGCTGCTCACTCCCAGCATGACGAGCGGCACCACAACGGCACCCAGCAGCCCCAGGGCCACCAGCCACTCCTGATCGCTCCAGAAACCCAGCACGAACAGGCCGAGCATGCCCAGGATCACGGCGAGGATGAGCTTGCCCAGCGTGCTGTTGACGGGGGCCAGGGGTTGCAGGCGTTCGAAGTCGGTGTCGACGAAATGGACGTTGCTCGCGAAGAGGCGAATGCGTGGCGTGCTCATGGACCTTCCGTGGTGGCATCGAGGGGCCGCCACTCTACTGGAAGTGGCAGGACGAGGCTGTGCACAGGCCCCATTCCGAACACCCCTCAGTAGGACGGGCCGACTTCCCGCGCCAGGGTGGTGCGCAGCGACTCCAGGGGAAAGCCGGCCTCGGCGATCCGCTTGGGCAGCACGTAGAAGACCCGGGGCGCGATGAACAGCACCAGGAACTCGTCGTTCTCCCGCCAGCCATGGAAGTTGCTCCAATTGACGACCGCCTGGCCGACGGCCGACTGGAAGTGCAGGCCCTCGGGCGCGAAGCCGACCTTCTGCTCCTGCTGCATCAGCGCATAGCGGCGGTACTGCCGGCGAACCAGGACCGGCCGCACCACCAGACGTATCACCAGGGCGGCGAGCAGCCCACCGAACACGCAGGCAATCAGGGTGCTACCCATAGCCTTGTCCCCGATCTTCAGCGAGTACAAGGCCATGGCGACCAGCACGAACAGCCCCGCCAGCAGCAGGTTGCGGTGGCGGGTGCGCAGGCGTCCGCCGAGGCGGCTGCTGCGCAGGTAGTCCTGCTCGCTGATGCGATAGGGGGTGAGGGTCGGCTCGCTCATCCGGGGCGTCCTGCGGTGATCGGTCGCGCAGCATAACGGCCGCGTGATCACACGGCGATGACGCCCCGCACAAAACCTCCGCAGGCCCCGCCACCTGGGCGATGGACCCTCCCATGGGGGCCAGACGCCAGCATCGCCGATGATCAGGTCTGCGCGTCAGGCGGTTGGCGCCAAGGTACGTTTGGCTCTACCCTGAGCCGCGCCCGGAGCCCTGTCCCACGACATCTGGACGCCTCATTCCGCCAGAACAAGAACGTACGGATGCCCGCAGAAACACCCCAGCAACGGGTCATCGTCGCCGATGACCACCCCGTATTCCGCGAAGGCCTGCGCCGCATCGTGCAGCGCGTCCTGCCCCACGCCGTGATCGAAGAAGCCGGCACCATGGACGAGGTGCTGGCCCTGGCACACGAAGGTCCGCCCCCTGCCCTGTTCATCCTCGACCTGCTGTTCCCCGGCCAGTCCATGGCGGCCATCGGCGAGCTGCGCCAGGCCTTCAAGCGCAGTTCCCTGGCGGTGGTGTCGATGGTGGACAACCAGAAGACCGTCGACGAGGTCATGGCCGCCGGGGCCGATGGCTTCATCGGCAAGGCCGTGGCGCCGGACGAGATGGGCGCGGCCCTGGCGGCGATCCTCGCCGGTGAGTTCGTGGTGCGCTACGACCACAGCCAGGCCGGCCTCGACGGCGGGCTCGACGTCGACCCGCTCTACACCCAGCTCACCCCGCGCCAGCAGGACGTGTTGCGGCTGATCGCCAACGGCCTGTCCAACAAGGAGATCGCCCGGGAGCTGGACATCTCGCCCTTCACCGTGCGCATCCACGTCTCCTCGCTGTTGCGCGTGCTGGGGGTCAGCAGCCGCGCCGCTGCTGCGGCCTGGGCCGCCAAGACGGGGCTCTGAGGCCGCTCAGGCCTCGGCGTGTTCCCGCGCCAGCCCCACCTTCAGTGCCATCAGCACCGAACGCAGCTCCGCCGGGTGCACCGGCTTGGACAGCACCGGCACGTCGGGGTCGCCCAGCGCATCCTGCACGCGGCGCACGTCGTGCCCGGTGATCACCACCGCCGGCACCGGCCAGCCGGCCTGGTCCCGCAGGCGGGCGATGCAGTCCGCACCGGAGGCCTCGGTGCCCAGGTCGAAATCGGTGATCACCAGGTCGCACGCCTCCGGTGCCTTCGGCAGGGCCGCGCTGGCCTCCACCCGGCAGCCCCAGCGCTCCAGCAGGCTGGCGGTGGCATGCAGCACGTTGCGGTCGTCCTCCAGCAGCAGCACCCGCAGCCCGTCCAGCAGGCGCAGCGGCAGGCTGCTCGCGGTCGCCGGCTGGCGCTGCGGCGCCTGGACCGCCTGCAGGCCCTCGATGGCCACGCTGGTGCCGCGCCCGAGCCGTGAGGCGATGCGGATCTCCAGCCCCATCAGGCCACTGAGCCGACGCACGATGGCGAGCCCCAGGCCGACCCCCTCGATGTCGTGGTCACGGGCCTGGCGCACCCGGTAGAACTCGTCGAAGACGTTCTCCAGGTGCTGCGGGGCGATGCCCTTGCCCCGGTCGTGCACCTCGACGGACCAGCCGCCGTTGCGCCGCCGGCAGGCCACCAGCATGGGCTTGCCCGGCGCGTACTTGAGGGCGTTGGAGATGAGGTTCTGCACCATGGTCGCCAGCAGGTTCGGGTCGCAGGAGACATGCACGTCACCCGGCACCCGCAGGCGGATGTCCACCCCGGCCCAGCGCGCCGCCTGGGCGTTCTGCTCCACCAGCTCGCCCAGCAGCTCGGACACCGACACCGGCTGCAGGCGCGGCGCCACCTTGCCGCCGTCCAGGCTGTACATGTCGAGGATCGAACGGAACAGCTGGGCCACGCTGTGCAGCGACTTGTCGATGCTGTCCACCAGGCGGCGCTCGTCCTGGCCCAGCTCGGCATCGCGCAGGCAGGCGGTGAACAGGCTGATGGAGTGGATCGGCTGGCGCAGGTCATGGCTGGCCTGGGCGAGGAAGCGCGACTTGGCCAGGTTGGCGGCACGTTCCGCCTCGCTGGCGCGCTTGGCCTGGGCCAGCAGCACGTTGACGTAGGCCGGCACGATCAGAGTGGTGACCACCAGGGTGAGCACCAGGTAGGGCTGCTCCCGCCAGTACGATGACGTCAGGGTGACGGTGGCCAGGCAGCACAGCGCCAGGCCGGTGGCGATGGTCAGGTAGCGCGAGCCATAGCGCAGGCCGTTGCCCACCGTGACCCACAGCAGCACGCCATACACCGGCAGCAGGGGCGGACCGCCCACCACCAGGCCGAAGGTCAGCGCCGAATAGTCATGCAGCATGCTGAACAGCCGCCGCGCCGGGTAATGCCCGGGCCAGCGCACGATGCAGGCCAGCAGCACCAGGCTGGCGAAGAAGAAGCAGCCGAAGTAGATGAGGATGGGCACCGTCTGCGCCGGCGTCGCCAGGCCGGTGAACAACATGAAGCTGATGTAGAGGCTGGCGGCCACCGCCATCACCAGGCGGACGACTGCCTGGGAGCGTTCGGTGTCCAGGACGCGGTCCGGTGCAGTGCTCATGGGCTTTCCCTGTGCGGGGCTCCGTCGGGAGCCGGTTCCATCGAGGCGGACACCTTATGCGCCATGCGGGGCCTCGTTCAAGGCTGCGTTTCGCCTGCGCCGCGCTGGGCGACCGCTGGTCCACCTGACCCGAACCTCCTGGGACCGGCACAGGCCGAACCCTGTGTCAGTCAATGCAACCCAGGAGACGACCATGGACATGAAACGCCCCCTCTACACCCTGCTGCTCGGCGCCGTGCTCGGTGCCAGCGCCTTGCCGGCGCTCGCTGCCAACGACGGCAGCACCGGCCCCACCCAGCCCGGCGCCACCAGCCCCGGTTCCCCCGCCTCGCCCAGTTCGCCGGGCGCGTTGCCAGGCAACAACACCGGCCCTGGCAGCAATGGCTCGTCGAACGGCACCGGTAACGGGACCGGCACCTCGGGCAGCCCCACCACCCCGGGCGGCAACGGGTCCGGCGGCATGGGCAGCGACGGCATGGGTAACGGCGGCTCGGGCACAGGTTCAGGGACGGGCACCGGCTCCGGGGGCTCCACGGGCGGCTCCTCCACAGGGGGCGCGAGTGGCGGTGCCACCGGGGGCGCCAGTGGCGGCAGCGGCGGCGGGCAGTAGCCGCGCGTGCCACGGGGCTGCGCCCAATGGTCGCAGCCCCGCTTCCAAGGCCGCGCCAGAGGCCCAACTCCTTCATTTGGCAAGGAAATTTCGGACACGTCCGTATCGCGCCAGTACCGCCGACTGATAAAGTCGCCGCCCATGAAACCCGCCCCCTCGACCCGGACACTGACCGCCTGGCTGCTCTACGCGAGCGTCCTGTTCAGCCTGTTCGCCTGCGGGTTGCACCACGGCCAGATGACCGGCCTGGAGCTCAGCGGTCTTGATGGCGGCTACTGCAGCCTCGGCCACGATGCGTCCGACAGCCTCGGCGACAACGGCAGCGACCACGCGCAGATGCAGTTCACCTGCCCGCTGTGCTCCTCCTACGCTGCCGCCGTTGCGCTGAACAGCGACGCCTGGCAGCTCGACCTGGGCATCGCCCCGCGCGTGGTGTCCCTCGACGCCAACCAGCACCCCCAGCCGCCGCCCCGCGAACGCTGGCCCTCGCTCAACCCCCGCGCCTCCCCCGCTCTTTTCCTGCCCGCCTGAACCGCCCCGGCGCCTGACGCGCCGGCTCGCTGCTGCACGCTTGCAAGGAAAGAGCCTCCATGACTCCGAAGTACACCTGCCTGGCGCTGGCGATCTGCGCCTGCAACCTCGCCTACGCCACTGAAAACAAGCACGACGCCCTCGAACTGCCCACCAGCACCGTCAACGCCGACCGTGAGAAGCAACCCGGCCTGGACCTGGACAGCCAGTCCCCCGGCACCTCGCGCCTGGGCCTGAGCCTGCGGGAGAACCCCGCCTCGGTGGCCGTGGCCGACCGCGAGAAGATCGACCGCATCGGCGCGCGCAACTTCCTCGACGTGGCCAACGCCCTGCCCGGCGTCAACGCCTCCGCCCCGCCCGGCTGGGGCGGCTACGTCGCCTACCGCGGCTTCAACGGTGCCCAGGTCAACCAGCTGTTCAACGGCATCAGCCTGCAGTACAGCGCCGCCAACCGCCCGGTGGACGCCTGGATCTACGACCGCGTCGAGCTGGTCGGCGGCCCCTCCTCCTTCCTCCACGGCAGCGGCTCGGTGGGCGGCAGCCTCAACTACATCACCCGCCTGGCCAGCCGCGAGGACAGCGGCGAAGCGCGCATCCGCTACGCCCGCTTCGATGACCGGGAAACCTCCATCGGCATCAACCGCGCCCTCAACGACGGCCCCGGCCCGCGTCATTACGCGCGCCTGGACTTCAGCCGCAACGACAGCAACGGCTACATCGACCGCCAGGAGCGCGGCGCCAGCAACGTCGCCTTCTCCCTGCTCAGCGACCTCACCGACCGCCTCTCCCACACCCTGGCGGTGGAGTACCTGGAAGAGAAGGAAGACAGCCCCTACTGGGGCGCACCGACGCTCAACGCCAACCGCACCGGCGAGCTGAAGATCGACCGCCACGACCGCTTCAGCAACTACAACGTCGACGACGGCCGCTACGAGCAACGCACCCGCTGGCTGCGCTCCATCACCGACTACCAGGTGGATGACGCCACCAGCCTGCGCAACACCTTCTACCACTACGAAGGCCAGCGCGATTACCGCAACCTCGAGGTCTACAAGTACAACGCCGCCGGCAACATCGTCCGCAGCAGCGCCTACCTGCAGCGCCACGACCAGGAGCTCAACGGCAACCGCCTGGAGCTGCTGCACAAGGGCGAGCTGTTCGGCCGCGTCAGCGACTGGGCCTTCGGCCTCGACTACAGCGTCAACCAGCAGAGCGTCTACCCGCGCTCCAGCAGCGGCACCGTCGACATCGTCACCCCGGGCAACCCCGACCCCGGCAGCTTCGACGACATCCCCGGCATGGCCAGCGGGCTGGTCAAGGCCCGCAGCAACGAGGTGCGCACCACTTCCGGCTTCGCCGAAAACCGCCAGCAGCTGACCGACAGCCTCTCGCTGATCACCGCCCTGCGCTACGACCACATCGAGCTGGACGCCACCAACCACGGCGCCGTCAGCGCCAACGCGCCATCCTCCTTCGAGCGCCGCTGGGACGCCATCACCGGGCGTGCCGGGCTGGTCTGGCAGTTCACCTCCGACGCCAACCTCTATGTGCAATACAGCACCTCGGCCGAGCCGCCGGGCGGCACCCTCACCGGCGCCTCCTTCACCCAGGTGCGCGACTACGACCTGAGCACCGGCAAGCAGTTGGAAGTGGGCAGCAAGCTGGACTTCGACGAAGGCCGTGGCAGCGCCACCGTCGCCGCCTACCGGATCGTTCGCAAGGACTTCCCCATCAGCGACGTCAACAACCCCAACGGCACCGTCCAGGCCGGCCAGCAGACCTCCGACGGCGTGGAGCTGGCGGCCTCCTACCGCTTCACCCCGCAGTGGACCCTGGAAGGTAACTTCTCCTGGGTGGACGCCCGTTTCGACGACTTCAACGAGACCGTCGGCGGCGTCAACGTCTCGCGCAAGGGCAAGACCCCGGTGAACATCCCCGACCGACTGGCCAACCTCTGGCTCACCTGGGAGCCGGTGCAAGGCTGGCGCACCGGCGTGGACGCGCGCTACGTGTCGGCGGTGTACGCCAACAACGCCAACACCCAGTGGGTGCCCTCCTACACCCTCTACGGCGCCTTCGTGGAGCACCAACTGGACGCCAACACCAAGGTCAGCGCGCGGCTGCGCAACCTGACCGACGAGGTCTACGCGCGCTTCATCCACCAGAGCAACGCGCAGTACTACCTGGGTGAGCCGCGCAGCCTCGAAGTAGCGCTGGACCTGCGTTTCTGAGGCGGCCGTGATGAAACGCCACCTCTACCTCTGGCACCGCTGGCTGGGCATCGCGCTGTGCCTGTTCATGGCGCTGTGGTTCGTCTCCGGCATCGTCATGCTCTACGTCGGCTACCCCAAGCTGACCCAGGCCGAGCGCCTGCAGCACCAGGCGCCGCTGGCCTGTACCGGCTGCGTGTCGCCGGCCCAGGCCCTGCAGGCGGCCGGCGGCGAGCCGCCGCGCAGCCTGCGCCTGGCCCAGGTGGCGGGCCAGCCGCGCTACCTGCTCGGCTACGCCAGCGGCAACCGCGCGGTGGACGCCCGCAGCGGCCAGGTGCTGGACGGGGTCGGTTCCGCCGAAGCGCTGGGCATCGCCCGGCACTTCGGCGGCGCCGAGGCGGACCACCTCGGCCTGGTCGAGGAAGACCTCTGGAGCCACAGCCGCGCCCTCGACGCGGACCGGCCCCTGCACCGCGTGCAACTGCGCGATGCCGCCGGCACCCAGCTCTACCTGTCCTCGCGCACCGGTGAAGTGGTGCGCGACGCCAGCGCCCACGAGCGCGCCTGGAACCTGCTCGGGGCCTGGCTGCACTGGCTGTATCCGCTGCGCGGTGGATGGCTGGATGGCGCCTGGTCGAACATCGTCATCTACCTCGCCCTCGCCGCCACGCTGATGGCCCTGCTGGGCATGGTGGTCGGGTTGCTGCGCTGGCGCTTCTCCAAGCCCTACCGCAGCGGCTCGCGCTCGCCCTACCCCTCCGGGTTCGGCCGCTGGCACCACATCAGCGGGCTGCTGTTCGGCACCCTGCTGGTGCTGTGGATCTTCAGCGGGCTGATGTCCATGCGCCCCTGGCACCTCACCGAAGGCCGCTCGACCTTGACGCTGGCAGCCTTCCAGGGCGCCCCACTCAGCGCGGCGACACTGCAAGGCGACCTGACGAGCGCCCTGCAGCGCCTGGAGCAATCGGGCCTCGCACCGGTGGAGCTGGAATGGCGGATGCTCGGCGGGCATGCCTACCTCAGCGCGCTGGATGCCCAGGGCAACAGCCGCGTGCTGCCACTGGACGGCACCGGCCCGGCGCTGGAACAGCTGCCCCAGGCGACCCTGGAAGCGGCTGCGCCGATCCCGGTGGCCCACGCCGAATGGCTGCAGCACTACGACGCGTACTACTACGCCCGGGGTGACGCCAGCATGTACGGCGGCCAGCCCCGCCGCCTGCCGATGCTGCGGCTCCGGTTCGAGGACGACGGCCACAGCTGGGTCCACCTGGACCCGCACACCGGCGCGGTGCTGGACGTGCTGGACGGCAATCGCCGGGCCGGCCGCTGGCTGTTCAACCTGCTGCACAGCTGGGATTGGCCCCCGCTGCTGGAGCGACCCCTGCTGCGCGAGGCGCTGGTCATCGGCTTCAGCCTCGGTGGCCTGGCGATCTGCCTCAGCGGCGTGGTGATCGGCTGGCGCCGCCTGCGCCCACGGCGGCGCAGGCGCTGAAACACCGTGCGCGCCGGTGCAACCCGGCGCGCACGGGCTCCCCGCCCCGCAACCTTGTGCACACCCACCGTTCAGAAAACCACCAGCCCGGCACAGGCCCCGCCTGCCGGGCGCCGAGGTCGTCGGTCAACCGCTTATCCACAGAGTCATCCACCGTTTCTGTGGGTAGCACCCGGCCATCACGCCGGGTTGCACCTGCCCTCAGACCTGCGGCAGGTGCTTGGTCACGCAGTGGATGCCGCCGCCCCCGGCGGCGATCGGGTCGATGTTCAGCTGCTCCACCACCCGCCCCGGGTAGAGCCGGGTCAGCAGCGACTTGCAGTAGGCGTCCGCCGCCGCATCGCCGAACTGCGGGGCGATCACCGCGCCGTTGAGCAGCAGGAAGTTGATGTAGCCGGGGGCGAAGTCCGGGTTGCCCTGGGTGTACACATTGCTGCGCACCTTCAGCGGCGGCGGCAGCGTGTGCACCACCAGGCGACGGCCATCGGCGTCGGTGGCCGCCTTGAGGATCTCCAGGTGGCGGCGGGTCACCGCGTAGTCGTAGGACTTCGGGTCGTTGTCCAGGTTGGCGATGACCACGCCCGGCTCCACGAAGCGCGCGTAGAAGTCCACGTGGGCGTCGGTGATGTCCTTGTCCTTGATGCCGGGCAGCCAGATGATCTTGCGCAGCCCGAGGTTGGCCTTCAGCTCCGCTTCGATCTGTGCCTTGCCCAGCCCCGGGTTGCGGTTGCCGTTGATCCAGCAGCTCTCGGTGAGGATCGCCGTGCCGGCGCCGTCCACTTCGATACCGCCGCCCTCGCCCACCAGCGCGCTGCGCAGGTAGTTGGCTTCCATCTCCTCGCTGAGAAGGTCGGCGACGCGGGTGTCGTTGCCGGCTGCCTGCTTGCGCCCCCAGCCGTTGAAGTTGAAGTCCACCAGTCCCAGGCCGCCAGCGCCGTCCGTCACGAAGCAGCCGCCGTAGTCGCGCACCCACACGTCATCCAGCGCCACCGGCAGGTACTCGACGTTGACCGTGCCGCAGGCACTGCGCGCCTGGGCCAGTTGGCCGGGGCGGTGCAGCACGGTGACCGGCTGGTACTTGGCAATGGTGCGGGCCAGCTTGCCCAGGGTGGCGTTCACCGCGCCGGCCCAGTCCTCCCAGATGGCGGAGGATGCGGCGTAGGCGATGATCACCCGCTCCTGGCGGTGGTGCTCGCCGGGCATGTACCAGCTGGCGGCCAGCGCCGCCGGCACCCGCGCCGCGCCGAACCCCAGGCCCAGGGTGGCCGTGGCGCCGAGCCCGCTGACCACCATCATGTGTTTCATGAAATCGCGTCGTGTCGTCATTGCACGTGCTCCGTTCAACGGGCGGTCACTGGGACCGGGCGGTCTTGAAGGTGGTCCAGGCACGCATCCGCGCGCGCATGTCCCGCTGGGGGATGTCCTTGCCGGGAATCAGCCGCTGGTAGGTGGCCGCGTCGACGTAGATGTCCGGGTTGTTGCGCATGTCCTCGGCCACCAGGGGCCGCGCCGCCGCGCTGGAGGTCGGGTAGCCGGTGGCGTTGCTGATGGCTGCCATGCGCTCGGGGCGCATGAGGAAGTTGATCAGCGCGTAGGCGTACTCCGGGTGCACGGCGTCGGCGGGAATGGCCATGGTGTCCATCCACACCGTGGTGCCTTCGCGGGGCACCCGGTACTGGAAGCGCACGGCCTTGCCGGCTTCGTCGGCGCTGCGCTGGGCCTGGGTCATGTCGCCGCTGTAGCCGAGGGACAGGCAGATGTCGCCGTTGACCAGCTGGGTGACCGGCTGCGACTGGAACTTGCGGATGTAGGGCTTGATGCTCTTGAGCAGCGTCACGGCCTCGGCCAGGTCCTCCGGCCGGGCGCTGCGCGGGTCATGCCCCAGGTAGTTGAGCACCACCGCCAGCACCTCGTCGGGGGAGTCGATGAGGGAGATGCCGCAATCGGCGAAGCGCGCGGCCAGCTCGGGCTTGAACAGCATGTCCAGGCTGTTGACCGGCGCACCGGGCAGGCGCGCATCGATCTGCGCCTGGTTGTAGGTGAGGCCGATGGTGCCCCAGGTGTAGGGCACGGTGGCGTGGCGCGAGTACGGGTAGCGGGTCTGCAATGTCTTCAGGCCGGGCTCGATCTCGTCCAGGTGCTCCAGCCTGGCCGGGTCCAGCGGCTGCAGCGCACCGGCACGCATCAGCCGCTCGGCCACGGTGTCGCCGGGGAAGATCAGGTCGTAGCCGCTGTGGCCGGACATCATCTTGGCTTCCAGCGTCTCGCTGCTGTCCATCACGTCGTAGATGACGCGGATGCCGGTCTCGCGGGTGAAGGCCTCCAGGGTGTCGGGGGCGAAGTAGTCCGCCCAGTTGTAGAGGCGCAGCAGCTTCTCCTCGGCGTGCGCGCTGCCCAGGCCGAGCCCGAGGG
Organism: Pseudomonas sp. SLBN-26; assembly: GCF_006715895.1. Classification (NCBI taxonomy): domain Bacteria; kingdom Pseudomonadati; phylum Pseudomonadota; class Gammaproteobacteria; order Pseudomonadales; family Pseudomonadaceae; genus Pseudomonas; species Pseudomonas sp. SLBN-26. Next base: position 996,963 of record NZ_VFOB01000001.1, on the reverse strand, counting down.
CCAGGACCAGCAGGGATCTGCCCATGTTCATCGGCCGGCCTCCGTGGGGTGCCAGTGGCAGTGGCTGTGACGCCCGTCCAGGCCCAGCAGCGGGCGGTACATCTCCGGCCGGCGGTCGCGGTAGACGCCCCAGGTGAGGCGCTCCTCGGCCATGGCCGGGAGGTCCAGCGCCTGCACCCACACGCCTTCGGATTCACGGTCCGCCTCGGCCAGCAGGCGGCCCTTGTGGTCGGTGATGAAGGACGAGCCGTAGAACCGCATGCGCAGGTCGGCGTCGCTGCCGGCCACTTCCTCGCCGACGCGGTTGGCGGCGATCACCGGGAGGATGTTGGCGGCCGCGTGGCCACGCTGGGTCAGTTGCCAGTGGTCGCGGGAGTCCAGCCCGGCCGCCCCCGGCTCGGAGCCGATGGCCGTGGGGAACAGCAGCACCTCGGCGCCCATCAGCGCCAGGCAGCGCGCGGTCTCGGGGAACCACTGGTCCCAGCAGATGCCGGTGCCGATGCGCCCATGGGCGGTATCCCAGACGCGGAAGCCGGTGTCGCCGGGGCTGAAGTACTCCTTCTCCTGGTAGCCGATGGCGTTGGGGATATGGGTCTTGCGGTAGACGCCCAGCAGGCGGCCGTCGGCATCGGCCACGCTGAGGGTGTTGAAGTAGGCGTTGCCGGCCCGCTCGAACCAGCTCAGCGGCAGCACCACGCCCAGCTCCCGGGCAAGGTCGGCGAAGCGCGCGAGGATCGGGCTGCGTCCGTATTCCTGGGCCAGGGCCAGGTGGCGGTGGTCCTGCTCGATGCAGAAGTACGGGGTGGCGAACAGCTCCTGCAGCAGGATCAGCCGGGCGCCCTGGGCGGCCGCTTCGCGCACCAGCGCTTCGGCCCGGTCCAGGTTGCGCGCCAGGTCCCAGCTGCAGGCGAACTGGGTGGTGGCGACGGTGAGAAGGCTCATCGGCTCAACCCTCCAGCGGCCAGGCCGGCTGCTGCTGGGTGATGCAGTGCACCCCGCCGCCGCCATGGGCCAGGTGGTTGATGCGCACCGGCACCACTTCGCGGCCGGGGAACGCCAGGCGCAGCGTGGCAGCCGCTTCGTCGTCCGCAGCAATGCCGTAGGCCGGCATGATGATGGCGCCGTTGGCGATGTAGAAGTTGGTGTAGGAGGCGCAGAACACCTCGGCCTCGGTGTCCACCGCGTCGGTGGCCTCGAAAAGCTCCAGCATCTCGAAACGACGGCCCCGGGCATCGGTGGCCAGCTCCAGCGCACGGCGGTTCTCCCGCACCACGTCGGCGTACACCGAGCCGCTGTCGCGGGTGGCGTCCACCAGCAGCGCGCCGGGCCGGGCGAAGGCGCAGACGCCGTCCACGTGGCCGTCGGTCATGTCGCCGGTGACGTGGTCCGGGTCGCCCGGCAGCCAGATGGTCTTGCGCACCCCCAGCAGGCGGGCGAACAGCGCCTCCATCTCGGCCTTGCTCACGCCGGGGTTGCGGTTGGCGTTGAGCAGCACCGACTCGGTGGTGATCAGCGTGCCCTGCCCGTCCACATGGATCGCGCCGCCCTCGTTCACCAGCGGCGCATGGAGGCAGTCCAGGCCCAGGTCCGCCAGGATGCGCGCCCCCAGGGTGGCGTCCAGGCCATGGGCCGACTTGCCGCCCCAGGCATTGAAGCGCCAGCTGACGCCGGCGGCGCCCAGGCGCGGGTGCAGCACGAAGCTCGGGCCGGAATCGCGGCACCAGCTGTCGTCGATAGCCATCACCACCAGCTCCACATTCGGCCCGCACAAGGCCCGCGCCCGCTCCACGACGGACGGGTCCACCACCAGCTTCACCGGTTCGAAGCGGGCAATGGCGTTGGCCACCCGGGCGAAGTCGCCCTGGACGTCCGCCAGGGTCACGCCCCAGCCGTGCTCCCAGAGCGCCTGGTTGTGGGGAAACGCCATCCAGGTGGCGGCGTGGGGCGCCCATTCCGCCGGCATGAACCAGCCGTCGCGTGCATCGTCGATTTGCATACAAAGTGCCTTCAGTTAAAGATTTGTTATCACTGAAAACCGTGGCCGCGGTGATGGGCTGCATGCTAGGCCCGATGATTCGGGCCAACAAACGATGCTTTTTCCGTATTTCTGATTAGACAGGCTTATCAATCATGCTCAAGCACTGGCCTCCCCTGAACGCCCTGCGGGGTTTCGAAGCCGCCGCACGGCTGGGCAGCTTCCACAAGGCGGCGGATGAGTTGCACCTGACCCAGTCGGCCATCAGCCAGCAGATCCGCAGCCTGGAAAGCTACCTGGAGCAGCCGCTGTTCTTCCGCAACGGGCGCAGCGTGGCCCTCACCGACGCCGGCCTGGACCTGCTCAGCACCACCCAGTCGATGCTTCAGCAACTGGCCGTGGGCATCCGCCGACTGGACCAGTACCGCAAGCCCAACCAGCTGGTGGTGAACACCACGCCGGCCTTCGCCCGCCATTGGCTGGTACCGAACCTGGCGGACTTCCACCGGCACCACCCCGAGGTGGACCTCTGGCTGCTGACCACCGACGAAACCCCGGACATGGCCACCCAGACCATCGACATCGCCGTGCGCGACGACCTCAGCGCCCAGGCTGAATGCAGCTTCCGCGTACTGCTGGAAGACCGCTTGCAGCCGGCCTGCCACCCCGAACTGCTGGCCACGCCCGCAGCCGCACGCACCACCCTGCACGGCGAACGGGAAATGGATTGGAGTCACTGGCAGGTACAAGGCGGTGAGGACGTGGGGCAACAGAGCCAGGGCCTGAACTTCTCCGACCCCGGCCTGCTGCTGGACGCGGCCAGCCAGGGCCTGGGCATTGCCCTGGTGAGCCGGCTGCTGTCGGCCCGGGTGCGCGAACAGGGCCTGCTGGTGGCGCTGTCGGCGCGTGAGGTCCGCGGCCCGAACTGGAGCTGGCTGGTGCACCGCGACAGCGAGGGCGATGCCCTCACCCGCAGCTTCTGCGACTGGCTGCTGGCCCGCCTGGAGGCAGCGGCCGGCGTCGCGGATTGAGGTATCGAGCAGCCTGCCGGCCCCGCTGGGAAACCGGCAGGCAGGCGGCTTACGGCGCGGTCTTGGCCGTCTGGAACTGCAGGGCGTCGCGGGTGAGCTGGTCGATCACCGGGGCCAGGTCGGCGGCGGTGACCTTCTGCCGGTCGTTGCTCAGGGTCTTGCCGAAGCCCTTGCGCACCACCCGCAGCACTGACTTGCCGGTGGTGTTCTCCACCAGCTCGCCTTCCAGGTACAGCTCGGTGTTCTGGTCGCGCTCGCCGGTGGCGGCCATGGCGCCGCCCAGCACCAGGGCGATCGGCAGCACCTCGTAGGGGCGCAGGCCCTGGTTCGCGGCGGCGACGCCGGTGATGGCGCCACGGAACACCAGGGTGCGCGGGCCGGCCTGCTCGGGGCGGACCAGGCGCAGGCGCTGCCCCAGGACGGCGGCCATCTGCTGGTTGGCACGGGCCAGCACGGCATCCAGGGTGGCCTGGTCGATGCGGGCATCGGGCTTGGGTTGCGGGTAGAAGCCCAGCGGTTGCAGCACCAGGCTGTCGTAGCGGGACAGGTCGAAGCCGGGGTCCACCCAGCGCATCACCGGCACACCGGAGGCGGAGCGGGTCGGCTCAAGGCCTTCGTAGCTGGAGAGGAAGCCGGAATACTGGTCCTGGCTCACGGTCTTGCTGGTGCAGCCACCGAGGGCGACACCCACGGCGAGGACAACGGGGAGCAGCGTGCGGATCGGGTTCATGCGGGTGTTCCTCCAGGGGTGAAATCATCGTTCTCGGGGCGTACGGATGCCGGCACCCTTGCCATGGCCGGGCCCCAAATCGTTGAAACCTGCGTCAAGAACAGCCGGGAACCGGCTACAGCTCCCGGAAAATCGAATCCGCTGCGGGCTCGGGCTCACCGAAGTCGATCCCACTGGCCTGTTCGGCCAGCTGCGGCTCCAGCCCCAGCGCCAGGAGAATGCTTCTGGCCAGCGCCCGGATGTAGGCCTCGTCGATCTCCCGCTGCAGCAACGTGCCAAAGGTGCAGAGCACCGGACCGAGCACCAGGTCGATCGCCAGCGACGTCTCCTGCACCGTGAACAACCCCTGCTCGCGACCGCTGAGCACTTCGCGCCCGATCACCGCCATGGCACTGCCACCGGCGAACACCGCCTGGGCACCACCCTTGGCGAGGAACGCGGCAATGACCGGGTAGCGCCGCGCCAGCTTCACGCACAAGGTCACGCCACAGGCCACGCGCACAGCCGGGTTGTCGTGGCGGAGCACGATCGGGTCGACCGAGCCGATGATCTCCACGCTCACCTCTGCCGCCACCGCCAGGAACAGCTCCCGCTCCGAGCGGAAGTGGTTGTAGAAAGTGCCTCTCGACAGCTCCGCCTGGCGGATCACCAGGTCGATGATCGGCTCGTCGATGCCCCGCTCCGCCAGCAGGCGGAACGCCGTGATGACCAACTTGCGACGGGTACGCTGGCGGCGCTCGGCGCCCACCTTGGTGCGGTGATCAGGCACGTGCCACCTGATGCATCAAAGCCTCCTAGAAGTGATAGGACATCCCGAGGTAGGGGCCCTCGTTCTCCATGTCGTAGACGAAATCGCCCTTGTCGTAGTCGACCTTCATGTAGCGGAACCCCATTTCCGCCTCGAACTGGTCGCTCAGCATCCAGGACAGCCCCAGCGATGCCTGGGTGGTGAGGTCCGCCCCGAGCCCGAACCCGCCGACATCGCCACTGGCCACCACCGCCACCTCGCGGGTGAGCGGAACGCGCCCGCGCAGACCGATGAAGGGCTCGACCCAGTCGACGCTCTGGGTGTGGTCCAGCTCGGCCGTGGCACCGAAGACCGAGGCATCCAGGTCGAGGGACGCCTTGATGCGGTTGTAGCGAATGCCGACGAAGCCGTCCGAAACGACTGGCGAGTCTAGCCATCTGTAGGCCAGCGCACTAGAGAGCATCAGCTGGCTGGTGGTCATGTCGGCATCCACCCTGGCGCGCCCGCCGGGTGAGGCGACGCCCACCGAGTCGGAGGTCTTCATGTACAGGCTGTCGACGAGGATGCCCCAGCGCCCCTTCTGGAACTCCATGGCCCCCATGAAGCCGGCATCCAGGGTGTTGAGAATGTCGGAGAAGCTCATGTCCACCTGGGCCTCGGGCAGGTCGCGGATCCGGGTGCTGCCGTGCATGCGGGTGGCCCAGAGATAGGGGTTGATCTTCACCGCCCAGGCATCGGGATCGGCGCGGTCGGCCGCCTGGGTGGGAACGCTGGTGATCGCGCCACCCAGCAGCAGGGTGGCGAGGGCGAAAACATGGCGTGCGTCCATCTGCAGGCTCCTGGCGGTCAGAGGTCGATGCTGGAGATGGCCCAGTCGATGCCCTTGAAGTCGGGCATCTCGCGGCCGTCGTCGGCGCCGAATTCGGCCGCCATCACGGTGTTGAGCTTGGCGTTGAGCGACATCAGCAGTGCGCTGTCCGCCGAGGCGGCGAGGTTGGTCTTCTCCAGCGGGTCGGCTGCGAGGTCGAACAGCTCCAGCTCGTTCCACCGCCGCAGGGCCTCCAGGGTGGTGGGCGTGTTGCGCTCCACCGGCGCGAAGTAGCGGGTGAACTTGTGGCGCCCGTCGAACACCGTGCGCAGGCTGCCGCGCTTCTTCATGTCGGGGCGGTAGCCGGCCTCCTGCATCGCCACGTTGGGCGGCACGCCCCGTGTACGGCCCTCGGAGACGATGCGGATCAGCTCGCTGTCGTTGGTGGCGATGCCGCTGTAGGTGAAGAGGATTTGTTCACGCACGGTGTGCAGCCCGCTCGCCTGGACGTTGTTCAGCGCGCGGGAAATGTCGCGCCCCGGCAGGTCGCGACCGGCGACGTCGGCCACCTTGCCCGCCTCGACCCCACACAGTGAGAGCACTGAAGGCACCAGGTCGAGGTGGCTGGTCAGCGACAGGCAGCGCTGCCCGCCCCGCACATCCGGGTGGCGGACGATCATCGGGACGTGGACGGACTCCTCGTAGGCGAACGGGCCCTTGCCACGCAGGCCGTGGGCGCCGCCCATTTCGCCGTGGTCGGAGGTGAAGATGACGAGGGTGTTCTGGTCCAGGCCCAACTGGTCCAGCTCGTCGAGCAGCCGGTTGAGCTGACTGTCCACCGACACCAGGGAGTTGTAGTAGAAGTCGTTGAAGCGCCGCCAGCGGGCGTCCTCGTTGGGGATGTGGCCCAGGGTGTAGCCCCAGGCGCGGTCGAACTCGCCATGGGCCTTGGGCCGGCCGGCCTCGGTCAGGCTCTGGTAGCGGGTAGCGGCCAGCGGCAGGGACCAGCGCTTCTCGTATGCCGGGTGCTTCGGGGCGCGGGCCGCCGGCATCAACAGCTTGCCGTTGTCCTGCACCTGCTCGGCGCCGTGGTCGGTGTTGAAGTACATGATGTCGTGGGGGTTGACCAGGCTGACGAACAGCGACCAGGGCTTGCCCTCGTCGGCCAGCGCCTTGCCGGTGCCACGCAACCAGGAGATGGCGCTGCCGGCGATCATGTGGTCGTTCTGGTAGCCGCCCAGGGTGTGGGTCAGCACGTCGCCGGGCCAGGCGTAGTCGGAGAAGCCGTAGGCATCCATCTCGGGGGTGAACAGGCGCTCCGGGGTCTCCGGGTCGAAGGCGGAATTGAGGTGCCACTTGCCTTTGTAGGCCGTGTAGTAGCCGTGCTTGCGCAGCATGTGGCCGATGGTCGGGATGTCGGTGGAGAGCGACTTCACGTAGGGCATGTCGACGTTCTCGAACATGCCGTTGTCGGCGGTCTGCAGGCCGGTCATCAGCACCGCGCGCGAGCTGGTGCACATCACCGCCGAGCTGTAGTGGTTGTGGAAGGTGGTGCCGCTGCCCATCAGACGCTGATGGCCGCTGAGGGCCAGGTCTTCATGCAGCGTGCGGGAGAAGCGCTCCTGGTCGGTGAAGATGAACAGCACGTTCGGGCTACCGGCACGCTTGCCCACCGCTGCCGCCTTCGCGCCAGGCGCTGGGGTGCTGGCGGCCTGTGCCGCGTTGGGCAGCACCGAGGCTGCCAGGGTCACCCCCGCCATGCCCAGGAACAGCCGCCTGGAAACTCCCCCCTCCTCCTGCTCCTCGTCTTGCTTGTCGATCGCCACGATTCTTCTCCCAGCCAACTGGTTAATGTCCGACGTCGATTTACGCGCCGAACTGTACGAATTGTCATTTTGGAGTTTTAGTTCACTTCAAGAATCGAGCAATCCCTCCTGGCCCTCGTCATACGGTTGTTTGACGCTTTTCCAAGACATCGGAAAGCAGGTGCCAAGTCCGCGTTCTGATTGAAAAAAGTGTAGGAAGCCCTCTGCCAACTGGTAGCACCTTGATGGCGAAAGCCAAGACAATCGGTAGTAAATAGGAGATGAACGGTAGGAACTTTCTCAACGCACAGCAGGCGAGCCATTGCTCGCCGGGGCATGCACACGTTGCCGCTGATCGTCACCTGAAGCGAAGCCCCAGCCCGAAGGCCAGGGCGCGCGATCAAGCGAGGGCCAGGCGCAACCGGTACTGCGCCTCGGGGAACAGGCGACGGAAGAAGAAGCGCGCGGTGGCTTCCCGCGCCGTCCCGAGGCTGCGCTCGCGGCTGACCCGTGCGGCACGCAGCCAGGCATGGCCCAGCAGCAGCAAGGCGGTCACCTGCAGCAGGTCGGTGGCGGCCTCGTAGGGGCGTTGCGGCTCACTCGCCTGGGCCTCGCGCAACGTGGCCAGCGCGGCCTGCCAATCGGCCATCAGTTGCGCCACCGCCATCCCTTCATCGTGCAGGGCGGTGCCTTCGGCCCGCTGGCACTCTGCGCGGATGCAGGCCACCAGCACAGCCAGGCCTGGCGCATCGTCCGGCAGCAGCTTGCGCAGCAGCAGGTCGTTGGCCTGGATCTCGTTGGTGCCCTCGTAGATCAGCGCGATGCGACTGTCCCGTAGGGTCTGCTCGATGGGGTATTCGGTGCAGTAGCCGTAGCCGCCGAACACTTGCAGCGCCTGGCTGGCGAGCTGGAAGCCCTGCTCGGTGAACCAGGCCTTGACCACCGGCGTCAGCAGGGATGCCAGGGCGTGGGCCTCCGCCCGGCGGGAGGCCTCCGGCGCCTGCTCGGCGATGTCCAGCAGGTGCGCGGCCCAGTAGCCCAGCATGCGCATGCCCTGGCTGTGCGCTTCCAGGGTCCGGAGGATGCGCTGCATGGCCGGGTGTGCGGCAATCGGATCGGCCTCGCCGCTGGCTCCGGGCGGGCGCGGCACCGCGCGCATCTGCCGGCGCTCGGCGGCATAGGCGCCGGCCTGCTGGCGGGCGAACTCGGCATGCCCGAGCCCCTGCAACCCCACGTGCAACCGCGCGCCATTCATCATCACGAACATCGCCGCCAGCCCCTGGTTCGGCTCGCCCAGCAACCACCCCCGGGCACCGTCGAAACGCAGGCTGCAGGTGGCACTGCCACGGATGCCGAGCTTGTGTTCGAGGCCATCGCAGCACACGCCATTGGCCTGCCCGTCCAGCTCCCGGGGCACCAGGAACAGCGAGATGCCGCGGGTGCCGACGGGCGCATCGGGCAGGCGCGCCAGCACCAGGTGGAGGATGGCGTCGCCCAGGTCGTGATCGCCCCCGGAAATGAACAGCTTGCTGCCATGCAGGCGGTAGCTGCCCGCCTCCGCCGGTTCGGCACGGCACCGCAGCAGCCCCACGTCGCTGCCGGCCTGGGGCTCGGTGAGGCACATGGTGGGCACGCAACGGCCGCTCACCAGGGTCGGCAGCCAGGCAGCCTGGAGTTCCGCGCTGGCGAAGCGCCGCAGCACTTCGTAGGCGCCGTGGGCGATGCCCGGGTACATGGCCCAGGCATGGTTGGTGGCGTAGAGCATCTCCAGCAGACCGACGTTGAGCAGCTGCGGCAGGCCCTGCCCGCCCCATTCCGGGTCGCAGGCGAGCGATGGCCAGCCGCCCTCGACGAAGGCGCGGTAGGCGTCGGCGAAGCCGTCCGGGGTGAGCACCCGGCCGTTCTCCAGCCGGCATCCCTGACGATCCCCGGGGGTGTTCAGCGGTGCCAGGCGGTCCTCGGCGAAGCGCGCGGCCTGCTCCAGCACCTGGGCGGCCAGGGCATGGTCCAGCTCGGCGAAGGCCGGCAGCCGTGCCCAGTCCTGTTCGGCGTCCAGCCAATGTTCGATGACGAACTGCATGTCATCCAGCGGGGCACGGTAGTGCGTCATGGGCGAATCCTTCAGCGAGGGGCGGGGTTTTCCAGCAGCAGGGCCATACCCTGTCCGCCGCCGATGCAGGCGGCGGCAATGCCGTAGCGGGTGCCGCGCACGGCCAGTTGGCGGGCGACGCTGTGGGCCAGGCGCAGGCCGGTGGCGGCCAGGGGGTGCCCCAGGGCGATGGCGCCGCCGTGGCGGTTGAGGCGCTCCGGGTCCAGCTCCAGCTCGCGCTGCACGGCCAGCACCTGGGCGCCCTGGGCTTCGTTGATCTCCAGGCTGTCGATGGCGTCCAGCGTCAGGCCGGCCCCCTCCAGCAGCAGGCGGATGGCCGGCGCGGGGCCGATGCCCATGATCTCCGGCGGCACCCCGATCACGGCGCTGGCCCGCAGCAATGCCAATGGCGCCTTGGCACCCCGGGCGTCACCCACCAGCATGGCGGCGGCACCGTCCACCAGGGCACAGCTGTTGCCGGCGGTCTGTACCGATCCGGGGCTGACCGGAGAGAGGGCTGCAAGGGCGTCCAGGCTGGTCTCGCGGGGGTGGCTGTCATGACTGAGCCGGGTGACCTTGCGCGGCAGGTCCAGGGCGCGGGATTGATAGCCCGGCAGCTCGAATCGGGCACGCTCGACGGGGGCGATCTCGGCGTCGAACCAGCCGCTTGCCTGGGCCGCCAGGGCCTTGCGGAAGCTGCCGAGGGCGAAGGCGTCCACCTCTTCGCGGCGCAGGCCGTAGCGCTGGGCGAGGTTCTGCGCGGTGTCGATCATGGTCTGGCCGATGGCCGGGTCCAGCAGCGCTTCCCAGAGGAAATCCCTGAAGCCCACCGGTGCGCCGAGGCGGAAGCCGCCCCGGTGCTCGTAGCTGGCAATGGGGTTGCGCGACATGGACTCGGTGGCCACGCACAGCGCCAGGCGTGCGCTGTCGCGCTCCAGCTGGTTGCCGGCCTGGCGCAGCAGCTCCAGGCCGGTCCCGCAGATCCGCTGCACCGCCAGGGCCGGCACCTCCAACGGCACGCCGGCATAAAGCCCGATGTGCCGGGGCAGCATGTAGGCGTCGAAGCTGGCCTGGGCCATGCTGCCGGCCAGCACGCTGTCCACCTGCCCGCCCGCCACGCCGGCCCGCGCCAATACGGCACGGGCGACGTGGATGCCGAGGTCGATGGGCGAAACCTGGGCCAGCGGCCCGCAGTAGTCGACCCAGGGCGTGCGGGCGCCGGCCAGCAGCGCCACTTCGCGGAACAGCTCGAACTGGCCTTTCATGCGCCCGCCTCCGCCAGCACGCAGTGGCGCGCCGGATCGTCGTAGAGCCGGTCGATCAGCTCGGCGCGGCGGCCGAGCACGGCCCGCTGGTTGAGCGAGCCCTTGTCGGTGATCTCCCCGGCATCCAGGCTCGGCGGCTCCACCATCGGGCAGGCCCAGGCGATGTGCGACGCCAGGCCGGTGGCCTCGCGGTTGAGGGCGGCCAGCAAGCCGGCCAGCCAGGCTTTCAGCGCGGGCGCGGCCAGCACCGCCTCGACGCCGGCCTCGGGCCCGAGCCCGGCCAGTTCGCGGCAGGCCGGCAGGTTGGGGAACACCAGCAGGCCGATGCGCTGGCGGTCCGGCCCGGTGACCACCACGTCCTGCACGTACGGCGAGCCCTGGAGGATGACGCGGGTGCGCAGCGGCCCGACGCTGACGAAGACGCCGGTGCTGAGCTTGAAGTCCTCGGCGATGCGGCCATCGAACATCAGCCCCCACTCCGGTCGCTCGGCGTCGGCGAAGCGCAGGGCATCGCCGGAGCGGTAGAAGCCCTCCTCGTCGAAGGCCTCTTGGTTCAGCTCGTCCTGGCGCCAGTAGCCGGGCATCACGTGGGGGCCACGGAAGCGCGCCTCCAGCTTGCCGTCCACCGGCGCCAGCTTCACTTCACAGCCCGGCGCCGGCAGGCCGACGTAGCCGGCCAGGGACAGCGGCCCGGTAGTGAAGGTGCAGGACGGCGCGGTCTCGGTCATGCCCAGGCCGGCCATCATGCGGATGCGCTCGCCGCAGTGCTGCTCGGCAATGCGGTCCAGGCGGTTCCACACCGGCTGGCTGAGGCCGGCACCAGCGAAGAAGAACAGCGTGATGCGGGCGAAGAAGCGCTCGCGCAGCTCGGCGTCCCGCTCCAGGGCCTCCACCAGCTCTTCCCAGCCCTTGGGCACGGTGAGGTAGGCGGTGGGGGAGATTTCCCGCAGGTTGCGCAGGGTCTCGCCGAACAGCTGGGGCGTCGGGCGGCCGTCGTCCAGGTACAGGCTGCCGCCGTTGTAGAGGACGATGCCGACGTTGTGGCTGCCGCCGAAGGTGTGGTTCCACGGCAGCCAGTCCACCAGCACCGGCGGTGCCTCGCCGAACACCGGGAAGGTCTGCAGCAGCATCTGCTGGTTGGCGCAGAGCATGCGCTGGGTGGTGACCACGGCCTTGGGCAGCTTGGTGGAGCCGCTGGTGAAGAGGAACTTGGCGATGGTGTCGGGCCCGGTGCGGGCGAAGGCGGCATCGGCAGCCGTCGGGTCGCGGGGGGCCAGCAACGCATCGAAGCGCTGCTGCGGGCGCCCCGCCACGTCGCCCTGCACCAGCAGCAGGGGCACCTCGGCCGGTATCACCGCCTCGATGGCGCGGGCGAAGGCGTCGCCATCCGCCGCCATCACCAGGCCGGGCTGCAGCAGGTCGACAATGTGCTGCAGCTTGGCGAAATCACGGGCCACCAGCGAATAGGCCGGCGACACCGGGCAGTACGGCACGCCGATGTAGTAGGCCGCCAGGGCCAGCTGCAGGTGCTCCAGGTCGTTGCCGGAGAGGATCACCAGCGGCCGCGCCGGGCTCAGCCCGTAGTCCAGCAGGTGGGCGGCGATGCGGCGGATGCGCCCGAGCATGTCGCGGTAGCTGATGGCCTGCCAGGCGCCCTGGGCGTCGCGGCGGGCCACGAAGGTCTGCTCGCCGCGCACTTCGGCCCAGTGCAGCAGGCGGTCCAGCAGGCGCCCGGGAAGCGGCTGCAGCACTTCGCGGGGGTTGAGGTAGAGGTTGCCGGCGCGCGCCTCGATGCGCACGTCGGGCATGCCCAGGGACACCGGCCGGTAGCGGGCGGCGGGCTGGACGGAGGATTCATTGTTCACTGTTATCACCTCCGACCGCGCCCGGACGGCGGGCGCGGTGCGATACCGGGCAGGGCCCGGCGTATTCAGTTCGTGCCGCTCAGATGGGGTAGTGACGCGGGCCGTTCTGCACCGTCACCCAGCGCAACTGGGTGAACTGCTCGATGCTCGCGCTGGAACCGAAGCTGCCGTAGCCGCTGGACTTCACCCCGCCGAAGGGCATGGGCGCCTCGTCATGCACGGTCGGGCCGTTGATGTGGCAGATGCCCGACTCCACGCGCTGGGCCAGCGCCAGGGCACGGGACACATCGCGGCTGAAGATCGCCGCCGACAGGCCGAACTCCGAGTCATTGGCCAGGCGCAGCAGCTCCTCGTCACCCTGCCCGCGCAGGATCACCGCCACCGGGCCGAAGGATTCCTCGCGGTACAGGCGCATGGCCGGGGTGACCCGGTCCAGCAGCACCGGCTGCATCACGCTGCCGCTGCATTCGCCACCGGCCAGCAGGACCGCACCCTTGTCGAGGGCGTCCTGCACCAGGGCCATGATGCGTGCGCCCGCCTGAGCGTCGATCAGCGAGCCGAGCACCGCCTCGCCGGGCAAGCCGGCCTTGAGGGTGCCGACCTTGCTCGCCAGGCGCGCGGCGAAGTCGTCGGCAATGCGCGCGTCCACCAACAGCCGCTCGGTGGACATGCAGATCTGCCCCTGGTTGAAGTAGGCGCCGAAGGCCGAGGCGGCCACGGCCTGGTCCAGGTCCGCGTCGTCCAGCACCAGCAGCGGTGCCTTGCCGCCCAGCTCCAGCACCGCCGGCTTGAGGTGGCGCGCGGCGAGCTGGCCGATGATGCGGCCGACATGGGTGGAGCCGGTGAAGTTGACGCGGCGCACCGCCGGGTTGGCCACCAGCCGCTCGACGATGGCGGCAGCGTCCGCCGGGGCATTGCTGATGACGTTGACCACGCCATCGCCCAGGCCTGCCTGCTGCAGCACCTCGCCGATCAGCGCGTGCACCGCCGGGCTGTTCTCCGAGGCCTTGAGCACCACGGTGTTGCCACAGGCCAGGGGCATGGCCAGGGCACGGGTGGCGAGGATGATCGGCGCATTCCAGGGCGCGATACCCAGCACCACGCCGCAGGGTTGGCGCAGGGCCATGGCGAAGCTGCCCGGTACGTCGGAGGGGATCACTTCGCCCTTGATCTGGGTGGTCATACCGGCGGCATCGCGCAGCATGTTGGCGGCCAGCTTCACGTTGAAGCCGTACCAGTCGGCGGTGGCGCCGGTTTCCACGGCCATCGCCATGAAGCGCTCGCGGCTGGCCTCCAGCAGGCGGGCCGCCTCCAGCAGGCGCGCCCGGCGCTCGGCGGGACCGAGGGCGGCCCAGGCCGGGAAGGCGGCCTGGGCGGCGGCCACGGCGGCATCGGCGTCTTCCAGGGTGGCGGCGGCCACGCGGCTGACGACTTCACCGGTGAAGGGGCTGTGGCGCTCGAACACCGCGCCGGTGGCGGCAGGACGGGTACGGCCGGCGATCAGCAAAGGCACGTCGAACATGATCTGCTCCTGTTGTGATTGTTCTGCGGGGACGGTGCCTGGCGAACCAGGCGAGCGCCCCCGGAGCGCGCGCTGTCAGCGCTTGTAGGCTTGCAGGCCGGGCTTGATGCTCTTGTCGTCGAGGAACTGCTTCATGCCCTGCTCGCGGCCGCCTTCCTTGTCCAGCAGGCGGGACTGGTCGAGCTTGGCGTAGAGGTAGTCCTCGTTCTGCTCCCAGGTCAGCTCGCGGCAACGCTTGAAGCCATTCTTCGCGGCACGCATCACCACCGGGTTCTTGTCCAGCAGGTTGCGCGCCAGCTCGATGGTGGTCTCGCGCAGCTGGGCCAGCGGCACGCTCTCGTTCACCAGGCCCATCTCGGCGGCCTTGCGGCCATCGAAGGTCTTGCCGGTCATGATGTAGTACAGCGACTGGCGGTGGCCCACGGTATCGGCCATGGCCTTGCTCACCAGGTTGCCCGGGGGGATGCCCCAGTTGATCTCCGACAGACCGAAGGTCGCCTCGTCGGCGCAGATGGCCAGATCGCAGGCCACCAGTGGGCTGAAGCCACCACCGAAGCACCAGCCGTTGACCATGGCGATGGTGGGCTTGGCGTACATGCGCAGCAGCTTCCACTGCCATTGCGAGGCTTCGCGGCGGATCTTCTCCTGGAGGATCTCGGGGCCGGCGTCCACTTCGCGGAAGTATTCCTTCAGGTCCATGCCGGCCGTCCAGGACTCGCCCGCGCCGGTCAGCACCAGCACGCCCACGTCCGGGTCCTGCTCCAGGGTTTCGAGCACATCGACCATCTCGCGGTTCAGCGTCGGGCTCATCGCGTTGCGCTTCTCGGGGCGGTTGAGGGTCACCCAGCCGATGCCCTCCTCCACGTCGACTTTCACGGTCTGCCAGCGGTTCTCGTAGTTGCTCATGTCGCGTACCTGCTCTTGTTTTGGAATGGCCTCAAGGTATGTCGGCCATTTAGTTATGTCAATTAACAATTAATTCGCGCTGTGCGATCAGCGAACCAGAGCGGGTCGGCACCCGGCCACTGATTAGCCTGCGTAACCAAACCAGCCCTGAGCACACGACTTCAGGCCGAAGCCAGCGGCCTTCCGGCACGGCTGCCAAGGGCCACCACCACCAGCGCCGCCACCAGCAGGCCGGGCGCTGCGGCCATCAGTACGCCGGCCGTGCCGGCGCCGGCGGCGAGGATCTGCCCGGCGGCCAGGGGCCCGCTGACCGAGCCCAGCCGGCCGACGGCCACTGCAGCCCCGACCCCAGTGGCCCGGACCCGGGTCGGGTAGTAGGCCGGCGCCAGGGCGTAGAGCACCAGCTGCGCAGCCATCACGAAGACACCTGCGGCGAAGCCTGCCGCCGCCATGCTCGCGACGCTGCCGGAGAAGCCGATGCCGGCCAGGGCCAGCAACAGGCCGGTGTAGATGGACAGCACCACCGGCGTGCGGCGGAAGCGGTCCAGCAGCACGCCGCCCATCAGCGAGCCCAGGGCCCCGCCGACGTTGAAGACCATCTGCACCATGCCCGCCTGGGGCTTGCTGAAGCCAAGCTCCAGCAGCAGCGAAGGCAGCCAGTTGAGCAGCATGTACATCACCGTGAGGGTGAAGAAGTAGCTGACCCAGAGGGACAGGGTGATGCGCGTGCGACCGTCGCCGCAGAGCGCTTCGACGGTGGACGGCCGCACCGCGCCGCCCTGGTCGCGCTGGTGATGGAAGGCCGCGGACTCGGGCAGCATCAGCAGCATCAGCGGGGCGATGACCAGGGGCGCGACGCCCCCGACGATGAACACCCACTGCCAGGCTTCGCCGGCCAGCATGCCCACCAGGGCCGCAACCGCCCCGCCCAGGGGTACGCCGCAGTACATGATGCTGATGGCGGTGCTGCGCTGGCGCTCCTCCACGGCTTCGGCGCACAGCGCGATCAGGTTCGGCAGCGCCGCGCCCAGGCCCAGCCCGGTCAGGAAGCGCGCCGCCAGGAGCCCGGCCAGGCTGCCGGCGTAGGCGGTCCACAGGGAGAAGATGCCGAACAGCACCACCGCCGCCACCAGCACCTTCTTGCGGCCGATGCGGTCGGCGATGCAGCCGCCGAGGAAGGCCCCGGGCAGCAGGCCGATGATGCTGGCGCTGAACATCCAGCCCATCATCTTCGGGTCCAGGTTGAAGGCGGCGCGGATGCCGGCAGCGGCGATGCCGGCGGATTGCAGGTCAAGCCCCTCGATCAGGGCGACGATGAAGCACAGCAGGATGGTCAGCCGCGAGCGGCCGGTAGTGGCGTGCATGGAAGGCCTCGCTTTTATTGTTCTTGTGAAGGGACGACAGGCCGTCGTCCGGCTTCAGAAGATTAACAAACAAAACTAAAAAAACAGCCCCCAGCCTCCGCCTGCCACTGGCAACGGATCTTCCTTCTGTGACAAGGACTTGGCGTCCTGCCACCACGAATCAGGCAAACAAGTTAATGTTTTTAATGTTCGATTAACGGCCACTCCCAATTGATAAGCCGGATCGGCACTTCCATCCTGCGGTCGCGATCGGCCCTGCGCCGTCGCATGCCCACAAGAACAACAAAAGGACTCCGCACATGCCTGCACGCCCTGGTCGCGCCCAGCGCCCGCACCCGCTTTGCCACCTTTCGCCGCTGCTGCTCAGCCTGGCCACCGGAACCGCCCTGGCGGACGGCTTCGTCGACGACAGCCACGCCAGCCTGACCCTGCGCAACTACTACCTGGACCGTGACTACCAGGACGATGGCGCCAAGTCCGAAGCCCGCGAGTGGGCCCAGGGCTTCATCCTCAAGTTCCAGTCCGGCTTCACCCCCGGCCCGGTGGGCTTCGGCCTGGATGCCACCGGGCTGCTGGGGGTCAAGCTCGACTCCTCGCCCTCGCGCAGCGGCACCGAGCTGCTGCCGGTGTCCCCCAGCAGCGGCCGCGCCGCCGACGAGTACGCACGCCTGGGGCTGACCGGCAAGGTGAAGGTCGACAAGAGCCTGCTGCAGGCCGGTGACCTCAACCTGGCCCTGCCCTCGGCGCTCTCCAGCCCCTCGCGCCTGCTGCCGCAGACCTTTCGCGGGGCGTACCTGACCTCCGGCCAGGTGGAGGGCCTGACCCTGCATGCCGGCTACCTGGACCGCATCGCCAAGCGCAACTCCACCGACTACGAGGCCATGTCCATCGCCTCGCCCAACGGGCGCTTCAACGGGCGCGCCACCACGTCCCACGTGGACCTGCTGGGGGCCGACTACGCCGTCAGCCCGGCGCTCACGCTCAAGGCTCATTACCTGGAAGCCCCTGACCTCTACGACCAGGCCTACCTCGGCCTGCTGCACAAGCTGCCCGTGGGCCCCGGCAACCTGAGTACCGACGTGCGCGCCTTCTTCAGCGACGACAACGGCCGCGCCGAAGCCGGCAAGGTGGACAACCGCCACCTCTCCCTGCAGTTCGCCTACGGCCTGGGCGGGCACCGCTGGACCCTGGGCTATGCGCACCAGTCCGGCGACACCGCCACGCCCTACCTCTCCGGCACCGAGCTGATGGGCATCAGCGAGATGACCATGAGCTCGGACTACCTCAACGCCCGGGAGCGCATGTGGCAGGCGATCTGGGACTACGACTTCGCGGCGTCCGGCGTGCCGGGCCTGACCGCACGGTTGCGCTACGTGCGCGGGGACCACATCGAGCTGGCGGCCCTGCGCGCCGATGACCGCAAGGAGCGCGAGCTGCAGTGGGAGGCCGGCTACGTGATCCAGGAAGGGCCGCTGCGCAACGTCGGCTTCCGCGTGCGGCAGTCCTTCTACCGCAACGACTTCCCCACCGGTGCCGCCTTCCGCGACGAGAACCAGACCCGCTTCCTGGTGACCTACACCCTGCCGATCTGGTAGCCGCCGGCAACCGACCGTCGCGGCAACGGTTCGCGACGGTCCTGCGCCCTGCCCCGCCCTTGGCGCGGCCGCACCTCTGTCGACCAGGGGCTGCATTGGAAGCAAGGCGCACGGCATGCCGATCAATCCGCAAGAAAGCGCCCGACGGGTCGGCGCTGGGCCATGCGTGCGAGCAGTTGCAGCACACCGCCGAACAGCACCGCCACCAGGGAGAAGGTGAAGATCAGCCCCTGGCCGTCGCTGCCCATCGCCAGGCTCAGCAAGGTGGGTGCGCTGGCAGCCGAACTCACCTGCACCACGCTGATCAGGCGCGCCAGGCGCCCGTCCGGGTCATGGGTGACCACGGCGGCCATGTAGTAGGTCAGCGCCAGGACCCAGCCGAAGTTCATCAGGAACACCACGCCCGCCAGCCCGGCGGCGTGTTCGACGCCACGGGCCAGCAGCACCACGGACAGCGCGACGCATAGGCTGCCGACGAGGATCATCGGCAAGCGCCCGACCCGCCGGCCGAGTAGGCTCGGCAGGCCGGCACCGGGCAGCCCGCCCAGCAGCCCGAGGCTGACGGCCCAGCCCACCTGGGCGGCATCCAGCCCTTGTTCACCGGCCAGCCCGTCGACGAAGCCCCACACCGCGTAGATGGAAAACTGCAGGCAGAGCATGCCCAGCAGCGCGGCGATGCCGACACCTGCCGAGCCGCAGGCAGCAGGGCCGCTCAGCACCGCCTCGCCAACCTCCAGCTGGCGCGGCAGCACGCCACACGCCCACCACGCCAGCGCGAACCAGCCGGTGATCACCCCCAGGGCAACCCCGCCTCCGAGGTGCTCGGCCAGCTGCGGAACGACGGCCGCCATCAGCGCGAAGACCAGGGTCTGCGTCAACAGCAGCAGGCCGAAGGAGCGGTCCGGCCCCGGCATCTGCCCCAGGGCGAACACCGCCTGTGCATAGAGCGCACCGGAAGCCATTCCGGCCAGCAACCGCAGCGCCAGCAGCGGCCCCAGGGCGTTGGCCAGGCAGGCAGCGGCGTTGAACAGCACCAGGGCAGCCGCCATGGACTGGCAAGCCAGGCGATTGCCCAGGCGCGCGGCAAACAGCGGAACCAGCAGCGTGCCGATTACCGAGCCACACATTTCCACGGCGATCAGGGTGCCCTGCTGGGGCAGCGAGAGGCCGAGGCGTTCGGCCATCAGGCCGATGAAGACCGGCTGGATGCCCACCACCAGGATGGCGATGGCGGCCACGAAGATGCAGGCCGCGCGGGCGGCTCGCGAGTGATGCGTGATCATGGTGTCGAATCCTGAAAGGCGGGCGCGAGGCCCGGGCGGGTCAGTCCAGCCGGTAGATGCGGATGACGACCCGGTCCTCGCCGGGGTAGGTCACCCGCCCGATGAAGGCGGCCTCGGTGAGCCAGCCGAGCGCGCCCCGTGCCACCTGGAAGCGCGGGCTGCAGGTGCAGCGATAGAGGTGTTCCGGCAACGGCCAAGTGCCCTCGTCTTCACGGCGGCGGCCCTCCTCGCTGAGCACCAGGAAGCCCCGGTTGTGCACGTTGATCAGCTCGCCCCGGTCGGTACGCAGGCTGTAGGTGGCGTCCAGGTCGCCGACCCCATCCGGACGCAGGCAGTAGAAGTCGGCGCCACCGGGCAGCACGTCGCCTTGCAGGTCCGGGCCGACGAAATGTCCACCGAGGATCGGGTAGTTGGCACGACGCCCGTCGATGGCCTCCCCCAGGGTCTGGGGTTCGCCGATGGCCACGTCCAGGGTCATCACCCACTCCAGCGCCGGTGCCGGCACGCTCATGTCGTCTTGCATGGGTCGCTCCTCGCAAGGGGCCCGGGTCGCCCCGGGCCGGCGGGGTCAGTGGGAGGTCTTCACGGTCGTCCAGGTGCGGGTACGCACCCGCTCGGTGGCGGAAGACACCGGTTCCAGCGGGAACAGCGTCCGGCGCACCTCGTCGGAGACGTACATGTTCGGGTCGTTGCGGATCTCCGGCGACACCAGGGCGGTGGCGTCCTTGTTGGGGTTGGGATAGCCGATGGCATCGCTGATGCGGGCGATCACCTCGGGCCGCAGGATGTAATTGATGAAGGCGTGGGCCTCGTCAGGATGCGGGGCCTTGGCCGCCACGGCCATCACGTCGGACCACATCGGCGCGCCCTCCTTCGGCATCGCCATGGTCACCTTCACGCCCTTGCCGGCGGCGTTGGCCAGCTTGCGCGCCAGTGCCACCCCGCCGGACCAGCCGACGGCGACGCAGATCTCGTCGTTGGCCAGGTCCATGCCGTAGCGCGAGGAGTTGAAGTAGGTGACGTAGGGGCGGATCGCCTGCAGCGCCTCGGCGGCCTTCTTGTAGTCGCCGCGATCCTCGCTGTTGGGCGGCAGCCCTTGGTAGTGCAAGGCGATGGGCAGGATTTCGTTGCCGGCATCGAGGAACCCGACCCCGCAGCTGGCGAGCTTCGAGAGGTTCTCGGGCTTGAAGATGATGTCCCAGGTGTTCATCGCCACGTTAGGCCCCAGGGCCGCCTGCACCTTGTCGACGTTGTAGCCGATCAGGGTGGTGCCCCAGAGGTAGGGCACGGTGAAGCGGTTGCCGGCATCGCCCACCGCTTCGAGGCTGGTCATGAAGGTGGGGTCCAGGTGCTGCCAGTTGGGCAGCTTGGCGCGGTCCAGCGGTTCGAAGGCGCCGGCAGTGATGAGCTTGCCGATGTTGGCGCTGCTGGGGAACACCACGTCATAGCCGGAGTTGCCGGTGAGCAGCTTGGACTCCAGGGTCTCGACGCTGTCGAACACGTCGTACACCGGGCGGATGCCGGTCTCCTTCTGGAAGTCCTTGAGCACGTCGGGCGGCAGGTACTCGATCCAGTTGTAGATGCGCACGGTGCGCTCGTCGGCGTGGGCGCCGGCCAGGGTGGCAAGCGCCAGGGTCAGGGCGGCCGCGATGCGGAAGGGTTTCATGGCGAGGTCTCCTGGCGCGATCAGTAACGGTAGGTGAAATAGAGCTCGAGGGCGCTGAAGCGGTCGTCGTTGCCGAACACCTGCTTGGCGGCCGCCTTCGGGTCCACCCAGTTGTACGACAGCGAGGTGTACAGCCGCTCGGTGGGCGTCCAGTCGAGGTACACCACGCTCTCGTCGGCAAAGCGGCGGTCATCGACGGCCACGCCCTGGTAGTTCTTCTCGTCCAGCCAGAACTGGTAGTGGATGGCCCCCAGGGCCAGGGTCTGGCTCAGCCGGGTCTTCACCGAGAACTGCTGCACCTGCTCGTTGCTGTTGAAGAGCACGTAGTTGCCCATCACGTCGCCCACCAGCCAGGTGCTCCAGTCGACGAAGCCCTTGGCCAGCGGGTCCCAGGATTTCTGGGTGGTGTCGGTGACGTCGTCGTCGCCGGAGAACACCGCGTAGCGATAGCCCAGCACCGGGGTCAGCGGCAGCGTCTCGAAGGCGTAGTCGGCCTGGGCGTACCAGGCCTTGGCGTCGTAGTCGACACCGTCGCCGCTGCCGCGCTGCACCGCATATTCACCGTTCAGGGTCAGCGCATCCAGGCCTGGCAGCTTGCCGTTCAGTGCACGCAGGTTGTAGACGTGCATGCCGTCGCGGCGGATCGGCGTGCTGTAGTGGCGGGTCAGCGAATCCACGCTCATCGCCATGGCGCCCAGGGTGACCTGGCCGTCGAGGTCGTAGTCGAGGTTGGCGCCGTTGAGGCGGTAGTCGCCCAGTTGGGTGTCGGTGCGCAGGCTGAAGGCCTGGACCTTCAGGGCGCCGTGGTCCCAGGCGAGGAGCCCGGAGTCACGGAAGGCGGTGCGCGGGCCGAGCCAGTAGGCGCCGTCATCCAGGGCGTCGAGGTTGCCGTCCATGACGATGAAGCCGGTGCCCACCTTGTAGTTCTGCCGGCCGGCGGTGAAGGTCCACTCGCCGGCTCGGAACCCTGCGTACAGTTCCTCGGTGGAGACCTGGCCATCGGAGCTGCGGGTGAAGCCGCCGGCATCGCCGTCGCCCAGGGTCTTGGAGGCGACCACCGAGCCACCGGCGATCAGGTCGAAGTCCGGTGTGACCCCGTACTTCAGGGTCACGCCCGGCTTCAGGTACATCTCCTGCCAGTCGACGCGGGTGCCGCCGTTGCGGCCGTTGCGCTGGTCGACGCGGCCGGCGCCGAAGTTGACGTTGCGGGTCATGACGGTGGAGGCGCCTGCCGTGAGGGTCGCCTCGCCGGAGAGGTCGCCCTCTTCGAAGGTGTAGCCGGCCAGTGCGGCCTGACTGGCCAGCGGGAGGGCGAGCGCGGTCAGCGCCCGCTGGAAACGCAGGGTGCGGTACATGGTGAGCTCCTGTGCATTTGTTCTTGTGTTACAGGGCAGTGGAAGTGGGCAGCTGGGCCGCCGAACGCCCGCCGGGGCGGGCGAATCCGGAATCGGTGTTCCGTGTTGGAATCAGGTCAGGCCTTCAGGTGTGCGGCGATGGCCCTCAGCATGCGGACGCTGTCGGCGTCGAGGTCGGTAACGGCCTCGGGCAACGAGGACTGCTTGACGATCACCACCCGCGACGGCCAGTCGATGAACAGGTACTGGCCATGGATGCCGCCGGCCATGAGCGCCAGGCTGTGGTCGTTGAACACGTACCACTGGCTGCGGTACGAGGCGCCGGGGGTCCACTCGGAGAAGTCGGCGTTGGCCGCGTAGATCGCCGGATCGGCGCCGGCGGCGATGCGCTCGATGGTGTCCGCGCCCAGCAGCTGGCGGCCCTGGTGACGTCCACCATTGGCCAGCAGCAGGCCGAAGCGCCCCATGTCACGCAGGGTGGCGCTGAAGCCGGCACCAGCCACGCCCCGCCCCCAGGGGTCGGCCATGAAGTAGCCGTCACGCTCGCAGCCCAGCTCCTGCCAGACCCGTTGCAGCATCGCCGGGCAACTCTCGCCGCTGGCGCGCTCCATCACCCAGGCGAGGGCCTCGGTGGTGGCGGTGACGTAGTGGAAGAAGCCGCCGTGCTCGCCCTTCTTCTGCAGCGACGGCAGGTACTCGTAGAGCGAAGCGTAGCGCGCGTAGGCCACGGGCGCCGGCTGGAAGCCGCAGGCGTAGCCGTACTGGGAGCTTTCCGAGTCGGGGTCGTCGTAGACCTCGCTGTAGTCGATGCCCACGGCCATGTCGAACAGCTGGCGCACGCTGGCATCGCCGAAGGCACTGCCGGCGAGTTCCGGCACGTAGTGGGCGGCCGGCAAGGCCGGATCCAGCACGCCATCGCTGACCAGTTGCTCGCCGAGCGTGCCGATCAGCGACTTGGTGACCGAGAACATGATGTGGCGGTCCTGCGGACGCTGGCCGCCGAAATAGCGCTCGCAGACCACCTCACCGGCCTTGAGCACCAGGAAGGCGTCGGTGTGGCTGGCCAGCAGGTGCTCCTGCACCGATACCGACGCGCCGCTGACGCTTTCGAAATGCAGGCCTTCCAGGCTGCGCGTGGCCGCCGGGAACACGCTGGCCGGGCCGGGGCCCGCCTCCACATCGATGCTCGGGCGCAGCCGCGCCAGGGAGCGGAAGCCCCAGCGGTTGTAGGGCGGGCTCATCCAGTTGCCCCAGGTCACCCGCTGTTCGGGTGCGGCGGGGAAGCCCTGCATCAGCGGCGTTTCGGGCTCTCCGGCCTGGACAAGGCGACGGGCGTGCTCATACAGCGGGACAAGGGGGTGGGCGTTGGGGTGACTCATCTCGGCATTCCTGGACAGGTGACTCTGCGTGTGGAGCAGATGCCCAGAAATGATTAATCCGATTATTTATTTAAGTCAATAAAGTTTTTGTACCGATCAACGCACTCCGTCTATCATCGCCGCCACATGCACCCGAGCCGAGGAATTCAGTGAGCGGACTACGAGAACGTCAGAAGGAACTGCGCCGCCAGGCCATCGCCGAGAGCGCCGTCGCCCTGTTCAAGAGCCAGGGGTACGGCAACACCACCGTCGAGCAGATCGCGCGCCAGGCCGGCGTCTCGGTGCCCACGGTGTTCAAGTACTTCGGCAGCAAGCAGGAAATCATCCTGGAGATGCTCAAGGAGGCCGACCGCCGCGCCATCCTCGACAGCCACGAACTGCCGCTGGACGGCGAGCCGGTGGACGTGCTCTGCCAGCTGGAGCAGCGCATCGTCGGCTATGCCCTGACCATGCTGCCGGCGGCGCTGTGGCGCGAGCTGCTGCCGCTGGTGCTCATCGGCGGCAGCGACGGCCTGCCGGAGGCCTACCGCCAGTTGAACAGCAACCTGCAACGGGAAATCGCCGGGGTGCTGCGCGCCCTGCAGCAACGCGGCAGGCTGCGCGCCGACCTGGACGTGGAGCTGGCCGCCTTCCTGCTCAACGACTATTCCCACCTGCAGTTGCTGCGCCTGACCAGCACCGACGAGCCGGACCTGGCCGCCCACCGCGAGCAGGTCCGCCGCACCACCCAGTTGATCTTCGACGGCATGCGCGCCCTGCCGCCGCGCGACTGAGTCACCTCAGGAAAGGATCTTCAGCCCCTCCACCGGGCCGTCCTGGCCACCGAACAGGCGTGCATAGCGCAGCGTCGCGTTGGCGTGCTCACGCATGATCGCCTCGGCCCGGGCGCCCTGCCCGGCCAGCAGCGCGTCCACCACCGTGTGGTGCTGCAGGTGAGCGAAGTTGAAGCGGCGGAACTCACGGGCGAGGTCGTTGCGATCCACCGCCAGGGAGCTGACCGAGGCGAACGGCAGGTGCTCGTTGCGCGCCAGGGCATCGGCGATGGCCGGGTTGCCGCTGGCCTCGATGATCACCTGGTGGAAGCGCTTGTTGATGTCGTGGTATTCGGCCAGGTCGTCTTCGCTGACATGGCCCTTCTCGAACAGCCGGTCGCCGTCGGCAAGGCATGCCAGCAGCACGGCCCGTGCCGCCTCCGACACACCCCGTTCGGCCGCCTGGCGCGCCGCCAGCCCTTCCAGCACACCGCGCACTTCCACGGCACCGACCAGGTCGTCGAAGGTCACCTGGCGCACGGCGAAGCCGCGTGCGCCCTGGCGAATCAGCAGCCCCTCCTGCTCCAGGGCGCGGAAGGCCATGCGCACCGGCATGCGCGACACCCCCAGGCGTTCGGCCGTGGGAATCTCGGCGATGCGCTCACCGGCGGGGATCTCGCCATCCACGATCATCTGCCGCAGGCGGTTCAGCACCCGTTGCCCTGCTCCACTCATGCGCGCCCCTTGGGATCCAACTTCACGAAGGCCCGTACTCTAGCCAGCCGCCCAACCCCCTGCCAGGGGCCCGACGCAGGCCTTCCTTGTCTCAGCGTTCGCTGATCGCACGGTTATTGGATCCAATCAGCCGTACACCATGGATTCTACCCGCCCGAAGCGCCAGCATTGGATCCAATACAACAACAACGAGGACCACCCCATGTTCCCGAAGAATGCCTGGTACGTCGCCTGCACCCCGGATGAAATCGATGGCAAGCCCTTGGGCCGCATGATCTGCAACGAACGGATGGTGATCTACCGGGGGGCCGGCCAACGTGTCGCGGCCCTGGAGGACTTCTGCCCCCACCGCGGCGCGCCGCTGTCCCTTGGATCCATTCAGGACGGCAAGCTGGTGTGCGGCTACCACGGCCTGGTGATGGACTGCGACGGCCGTACCGCCTCCATGCCAGCCCAGCGGGTGCAGGCGTTTCCCTGCATCCGCGCGTTCCCGGCCCAGGAGCGCCACGGCTTCATCTGGGTCTGGCCCGGCGACGCCGCCCTCGCCGACCCGGCCCTGATCCCCCACCTGGAGTGGGCCGAAAACCCGGCCTGGGCCTACGGTGGCGGGCTCTACCACATCGCCTGCGACTACCGGCTGATGATCGACAACCTCATGGACCTGACCCACGAGACCTACGTCCACGCCTCCAGCATCGGCCAGAAGGAAATCGACGAGGCGCCCGTGTCCACCCGCGTGGAAGGCGACAGCGTCATCACCAGTCGCTTCATGGAAGGCATCCTGGCCCCGCCCTTCTGGCGCGCCGCCCTGCGCGGGAATGGCCTGGCCGACGACGTGCCGGTAGACCGCTGGCAGATCTGCCGCTTCACCCCGCCCAGCCATGTGCTCATCGAAGTCGGCGTGGCCCACGCCGGCCGAGGGGGCTACGACGCCCCCGCCGACTGCAAGGCGAGCAGCATCGTGGTGGACTTCATCACCCCCGAGACGGACACCTCCATCTGGTACTTCTGGGGCATGGCGCGCAGCTTCCGCCCCGAGGACGCCGAACTGACCGCGCGCATCCGCGAGGGCCAGGGCGCGATCTTCGCCGAGGACCTGGAGATGCTCGAACAGCAGCAGCGCAACCTGCTGGCCTGGCCCGAGCGGCCCCTGCTCAAGCTCAACATCGACGCCGGCGGCGTGCAGTCCCGGCGCATCATCGAGCGCCTGGTCAACGCCGAACGCGCCGCCGAGGCCCAGCTCATCGGGAGGCAAGCCTGATGCTCGACCTGATGATCCGTGGCCTGCGCCTGGAGGCGCCGGGCATTCTCGGCCTGGAACTGGTGGCTGCCGACGGCGCGCCCCTGCCCGCCTTCGAGGCCGGCGCGCACCTGGACCTGCACCTGCCCGACGGCCTGGTGCGCCCCTACAGCCTGTGCAACGCCCCCGGCGAGACGCACCGCTACTGCCTCGCCGTGCTGCTGGACCCGGCATCCCGGGGCGGCTCCCGCGTCGTGCACGAACAGCTGCGGGTCGGCCAGCGGCTGACCACCAGCGCACCGCGCAACCTCTTCCCCCTTGTGGTCGAAAGCAGCCGCAGCCTGCTGTTCGCCGGCGGCATCGGCATCACCCCGATCCTCGCCATGGCCCAGGCGCTGGCGGCCCGGGGCGAGGCATTCGAGCTGCATTACTGCGTGCGCTCGCGCAAGCTCGCGGCCTTCATCGACTGGCTGGAGGCCAGCCCCTTCGCCGCGCACGTTCACCTGCACGCCGACGACGGCCCCACGCCCTTCGACGCCCCCGCGCTGCTGCGGGACGCCGGCGACGCCCACCTCTACGTGTGCGGGCCGGGCGGCTTCATGGAGCACGTGCTGGGCTGTGCACGCGCAGCCGGCTGGGACGAAACGCGCCTGCACCGCGAGTACTTCGCCGCCCCCGTGCAACCCACCGGCGCGGCGCGCGCCTTCGAGGTGCGCCTGGCACGCAGCGGCCTGACCCTGCAGGTGCCGGCCGAGCGCAGCGTCGCCCAGGTGCTGGACGACGCCGGGGTGTGCATCCCGCTGGCCTGCGAACAGGGCATCTGCGGCACCTGCCTGACCCGGGTGCTGGACGGCGAACCCGAGCACCGCGACAGCTTCCTCACCGACGCGGAGCGGGCCCGCAACGACCAGTTCACCCCCTGCTGTTCGCGGGCCCGCAGTACCTGCCTGGTGCTGGACCTCTAGCAGGACGACCCGGGCGGCTTGGCGGTGCCCGGGTCAGTTACCGGCCGACAGCCCGCAGTCGATGGCCAGGTCCGCCCCGGTGATGGAGCGCGCCAGGGGCTGGCAGAGGAAGTGGCACAGCTCGGCCACTTCCTCCGGCTGGATGAAGCGCGCCCGTTCGCCCTGGGGGTACTTGGCCAGCAGCTCGCGGTAGTAGCCGTCGGGGTCGCCGTTGCCGTAGCGCTCGGCCTGGAAGGTCAGCATCGGGGTGACGATGTCCCCCGGGGACACCGCGTTGCAGCGCACGCCGTCCGGCGCCAGGTCCAGGGCCAGGGTCTTGGTCAGCAGTGCCACCCCACCCTTGCTGGCGCAGTAGGCGGCGGCGTTGCGGTTGCCCTGGCGCCCCGCATCGCTGGAGATGTTGACGATGCTGCCCTGGGTGGCGCGCAGGTGCGGGATGGCCGCCTTGCACATGAAGAACACGGCCTTGAGGTTCACCCCCAGCACCAGGTCGAAGTCCTCCTCACTGAAGTGCTCCACCGGGCCTTCGCGCCAGATGCCGGCGGCATTGACCAGCGCGTCCAGCCGGCCAAAGGCGCTGACCGCGGCCGCGACCACCGCCTCGCAGTTGTCCGGGCGACGGATGTCAGCGGCGGCGATGGCGCACCCGGGGAACGCCTCGCGCACCTGCTCCAGGCCGGCGGCGTCCACGTCGGTGGCCAGTACGCTCCAGCCCGCCTGGTGGAAGCGCTTCACCAGGCTTCGCCCCAGGCCTCCGGCGGCGCCGGTGATGATGATGCTGTTCATGCGGTGCTCCTCAGGGGGCCTTGTTTTCGATCAGGCAGTTGCCGCCATCCACCACCAGCAGTTCGCCGGTGATGTAGCTGGCTTCGGGTGAGGCCAGGAAGGCCACCGCCGCCGCCACCTCCTCCGGCCGGCCGGCGCGCCCCACCGGCACGTAGCCGGCGGCATGGCGCTCCTCGTCGGTGCTGGAGGCAGTGGCGATCCAGCCCGGGGCCACGCTGTTGACGGTGATGCCGTGGCGCGCCACTTCCAGCGCCAGCCCCATGTTCATTCCCACCATGGCGGCCTTGGCCGCGCTGTAGGCCGCCTCGCCGGGATTGCTGCCACGGGTGCCGGTGGTGGAGCTGATCTGCACGATGCGCCCGTAGCCCCGTGCCTTCATGCCCGGCAGCACGGCACGGGTGAGCAGGAAGGCGGTGGTGAGATTGCGCGCCAGGGACAGGTTCCAGGTCGCCAGGTCCATCTCCGCGACCTCGGCGAAGGGCTCCGGGCTGCCCTGCATGGCCATGCCGGCGTTGTTGACGAGGACGTCGATGCGGCCCCAGCGGGCTTCGGCCCAGCTCGCCAGCTCCGCCACCTGGGCCTCGTCGGTGAGGTCCGCCGGGCGGCCTTCCGCCTCGAACCCCTCGGCGCGCAGCTCGGCCACCCGCTGGGCGATGCGCTCGCTGCTGGCGGTGATCACCAGGCGTGCGCCCGCCTGGCCCAGCCGTCGGGCGATGGCCATGCCGATGCCCGCCTCGCTTCCGGCGCCGCTGATCAGCGCCACCTGCCCCTGCCACCCTGTGGTTGTCATGGTCATGCTCCTGCTGGTTGTGATGGCGCTGGAAATTAGGCCCCTTTCGCTGATAGAAAAAGACGACCGTCATCAGCCGAACTGACAACCATGGCCTTCAGCCGCGACACCCTGCGCACCTTCCTCGCCGTGCTCGACCACGGCTCCTTCTCCGCCGCCGCGCGCCAGCTCGGGCGTGTGCCCTCGGCGGTGAGCATGGCCGTCTCGCAGCTGGAGGCGGAGCTGGACCTGGTGCTGTTCGACCGCTCCACCCGCAAGGCCCTGCCCACCCCGGCGGCACTGGCCCTGGAACCCCAGGCCCGCCAGGCCGCCAGCCAGCTCAACCTGCTGGACGCCCATGCCCTGCAACTGCACCAGGGGCTGGAGCGACGGCTCAGCCTGGCCATGGCGCCGGAGCTGCAGAGCGGCCCCTGGAGCCGCCCGCTGGCCAGCCTCGCGCGGGAGTTCCCGGCCCTGGAGGTGGAAGTCCGCTCGGCGCCCCAGGCCGAAGCCATCCGCCTGCTGCATGCCGGCGAAGTGCAACTGGCGCTGGTGTTCGAACGGCCGGGCATCGACGAGCGCGAGGCCTTCCAGGAAGCCGGCAGCCAGGTGCTGGTGGCCGTGGCGGCCCCGGACTTCGCCCCCGGCCCCCTGGACGAGCGGGAGATGGCCACGCGGCGGCAGATCATCGTCGCCAGCGGCGCGCCCACGGCCTCGGACCCGCAGATCGTCCTGGCCCACCGCGTCTGGCTCTGCGACAGCCACCTGGCGGCGCTGGAGCTGGTGCAGGCCGGCGTCGGCTGGGCCTACCTGCCCGAACCCCTGGTGGCGCCGCTGGTGGCCGGTGGATCGCTGGAAACGGTGCGCTTCGACAACATGAGCAGCCACCTGCGCATCGGCGTCGACATCGTCTGGCTGAAGGCGAACCCGACCGGCCTCGGCGCCCGACGCTACCTGGCGCTGATGCGCGAGCAACTGGCCAGCAGCACCCCGGTGTGACCCTGGGCCGCCGAGGGCGGTCTCCCCCCTACGGGAGTCGGGTTGCACCCCTGCGCTTTCGGCTCCACAGTTCCGGCATCCACGCCCCTCGACGGACGCGGGCCATAACAGAAGAACCTCCCATGCGATTCCTTTCTGCCTTTCTGATCCTGCTGTTCCCGGCGTTTGCGCTGGCCGGGGCCGATACCCTGCGCGTGGACCTGCGCGACCGCCCGCCCGAGATGTGGAGCATCGACGGGCGCCCCACCGGCCCCCTGGTCAAGGTGCTGGAAGTGGCCGCCGAGCGCGCAGGCCTGCACCTGGAATGGCGCTACGCGCCCTTCGCCCGCAGCCTGGCGGACCTGCGCGAAGGCCGCATCGACCTGGTGCCCCGGGTGCTGCCCGATCCCGAGCGCGACCGCTACCTGCACTACCTGCCGAGCATCGGCACCCAGGACAAGGACATCCTCTTCGCCATCCGCCCCACCCGGCAGGTGGAACGCTACGAAGACCTGGCGCCCCTGCGCATCGGTATAAAGCGCAGCAGCCTGTACTTCCCGCGCTTCGACGCCGACACCGCCCTGAACAAGCAGCCGGCGGTGGACGACGACATCCTGGTGCGGATGTTCCGCGCCGGCCGTATCGACGCCATCGCCGTGTTGGACAAGGCCGCCATCGACACTGCCTTCGATAACATCCGCTTCCGCGACTACGCCTACGCCGGGTTGCGCGAGCCGATCCGCATCGAAAACCGCTTCGCCGCCTCGCAGAAGCTTTATGACAGCGGCCGCGCAGCGCTCTACGATCGCCTCGGCCGCGAGCTGGACGCCATGCGCCGCAACGGCGACGTGGTGTCCATCTACCGCGAACAAGGCGTCGAACCGCCCACCCCCTGAACCCATCGATGCCCGGCCCCGCCGGGCCGCCGTATCGAGTACCTCATGACCCCTTCACCCGATGCCCTGCTCCTGCTGCCGGGCCTGCTCAATGACTCGCGCCTGTGGGCCCACCAAGCCGACGCCCTGCGCGCGGAGCGGCCGGTGCACGTCGCCGACCTGACCCGTGACGACAGTATTCCCGCCATGGCCCGCCGGGTACTGGCCGAGGCCCCGCCGCGCTTCGCCCTGGGCGCCCTCTCCATGGGCGGCTACGTGGCCTTCGAGATCCTCCGCCAGGCGCCGGAGCGGGTCACCCGCCTGGCCTTGGTGGACACCATGGCCAGCCCGGACAGCCCCGAGCGTGCGGCCAACCGCAAGGGCCTGCTGGAGCTGGCGCGCCACGGCCGCTTCGTCGGCGTCAGCCCGCAGTTGCTGCGCCGGCTGATCCACCCCCGCCACCTGGGCACCCCAGTGGCCGACACCGTGCGCGCCATGGCCCGCGATGTAGGGCGGGAAGGCTTCATCCGCCAGCAACAGGCGATCATCCACCGCCAGGACGCCCTCGACCTGCTGCCACAGCTGACGCTCCCCACGCTGATCCTGGTGGGCGCCGACGACCTGATCACCCCGCCCGCCGAAGCGCGCCTGATGCACGCCGCCATTCCCGGCTCGCGCCTCGCAGTCATCCCCGAGTGCGGCCATCTGCCGCCCCTGGAGGCGCCGGAGCAGACGCTGTCGTTGCTGCGGGAATGGCTGGCCTGAGCAAAAACCTGCCAGTACTTCGCCACTGATCCATACTCCTTCGGTCGCATCGCACGTGATCGGGGGATTCATGGGCAACCATGCAGACGAAAGCATCTATCGCCGTGCATTCGAGTCGTCCTCGGTAGGCTTGGCCCTGCTGGGGCTAGATGGCCGCATCCAGCACATCAACCGGACTCTGGTGGAGATGCTCGGGCAACCCGCAGCCGACCTGCTCGGCACCTCACTGGACGCCCTGCTGCACCCGCGCGACCGCCATGCGGTCCTCCGTGCTTTCGACCGGGCGCAGCGCCAGCATGAGGACCTGGAGTGCGGCGAGGTGCGCTTGGCCACCTCGGCAGCCACACCCCAATGGCTGCACCTGGGCCTGCGCATGGTCGAGGACGACCATGGCCAGCCCACCCATTACCTGGTGCGCCTGCAACTGCCCCTGGGGCATCGCCAGCGTGCCGAACAGATGTACCTGCTGAGCTACGCCCTGGACTACACCGCCGACGGGGTGCTGCTGCTGGATGGCGAACGGCACATCCGCTACCTCAACGAGGCGGCCTGCCGCCTCACCGGGCAGCCACGCCACCGCTTGCTGGGCCAGTCCCTGTCCCAGGTCCTCGCGCCGCTGGCCGGCAAGCTGGCGGACCTGCTGGCCGACGACGAGAGCCTGCAGGAGGCAGTGGAGAGCCAGCGCATCCTCAGCTGCGAACTGCAGGTGCCCGGCGAGGACTCGCCGCGCTACGTCACCCTCCAGTTCAGCCACTTCCACTACAACCAGCGCCCCTACAGCCTGGCGCTGATCCACGACTTCACCGAGCAGCGGCGCATCGCCGACGCCCTGCTGCGCAACGAGCGGCAGTTCCGCGCGCTGATCGAGAACACCCCCGACGCCATCGGCCGGCTGACCCCCGACTTCCGCCTCATCTACGCCAACCCGGCCCTGGAGGCGCTGTGCCGCCTGCCCCTGGTGGAGGCCCGCGGCCGCCCGGCACGGGAAGCCTTCGGCGACAACTCGCAGGTCGACATCATGGCCGACCTGGTGCGCGAGGTGGCCGCCACCGGCGAGTCCATGGAGGAGGAGCTGATCCACGGTATCGAGGGCCCGAGCGACCAGCAGATCCACTACCTCATGCAACTGGTGCCGGAGCGCAATGCCGAGGGCGAAGTGACCAGCGTCATCTCCGTGGCCCGCGACATCAGCGGCATCCGCAAGGCCGAACGGCGCCTGGCGGCCAGCAACCGCCAGCTGCGCGAACTGTCCAGCCGCCGGGAAAGCGCCCGCGAGGAGGAGCGCAAGCTGATCGCCCGGGAAATCCATGACGAGCTCGGCCAGCACCTCACCGCTCTGCGCATGGGCATCTCCCTGCTGCGTCTACGGCACGGCGAGCAGGCACCGGGGCTCGGCGAGGGCGTGGAGCGGCTCATGGCCCTGTGCGACCGCACCATCGGCGTGGTCCGCTCCATCGCCACCAGCCTGCGTCCCGCCGCCCTCAACATGGGTCTGTACCCCGCACTGGAATGGCTGATCGACGAGTTCCGCAGCCACCACACGCAGATCGCCTGCGAGCTGGTGGCCCACAGCGGCGCGCCGGCGCTGGACGACAGCCAGGCCACCACCGCCTTCCGCATCGTCCAGGAGGCGCTGACCAACATCGCCCGCCATTCCGGCGCCAGCCGCGCGGTGATCAGCCTGGAGCGGCTCGACGACCGCTACGTGCTGGACATCACCGACAACGGCCACGGCTTCGACCCGACCAAGGTCGGCAAGCGCTCCCTGGGCCTGGCCGGCATGCGCGAGCGCGGCACCAGCCTGGGCGGCGAGGTGGTGATCTTCAGCCACCCGGGCCAGGGCACCACGGTGCAGGCCACCTTCCCCGTCAACGAGCCTTCGGAGTCCCCATGACCCGCATCCTCATTGCCGACGACCACGCCATCATGCGCGGCGGCCTCAAGCAGTTGATCGAGTTCGACGCCCGCCTGCAGGTGGCGGCCGAAGCGGAGAACGGTGCCCAGGTGCTGGAGCAGCTGCGGGCGGGCGAATTCGACCTGCTGCTGCTGGACATGAGCATGCCCGGGCTCAGCGGCGAGGACCTGATCAGCCGCGTGCACGGCCGCTACCCGCGCCTGCCGATCCTGGTGCTGAGCATGCACAACGAGGCGCAGATCGCCCAACGCGCCCTGCGTGCCGGGGCCAGCGGCTACCTGACCAAGGACCACAACCCGGAAACCCTGCTGGCTGCCATCCATCGGGTGGCCAGCGGCGGCCGCTACCTCGACCCGCGCATCGCCGAGCAGCTCGCCTTCGCCAGCAGCAGCCCCACGGACGACGCGACCGCCCAGCTCTCCGACCGCGAGTTCCAGATCCTCCGCCTGCTGGCCCAGGGCCTCAGCGTCAACCAGATCGCCGACCAGCTGGTGATCAGCAACAAGACCGTCAGCACCCACAAGACCCGGCTGATGGAGAAAATGGGCTTCACCTGCAACGCCGACATCATCAAGTACGCCATGACCCACGGCCTGACGGCCTGACCGGGCCGTCTGCCCCGCCACATCCGACGGCCCGCCATCACGCGGCCCCTCGGGAAATCCCTACAAAAAAGCAGGATGTCCCGAGGCCATCACCGGGATAGGACGATAGGGCCGATCACGCCCCGCGCCCATGCTGGACACAACCCCGCAACGCGTTGCCGCTGCGGGCCCCGTGTCCTCAAGGAGCGCGACCGTGACGAGCCCGAACCCTACTTCCAGCGTCCCCTGGCTGCCCATCGCACTCTGCGGTGCCGGTTGCGCGGTGCTGTTCTGGACGGCCAGCCAGTTCCCCTCCCCGGCCTGGGCCCTGGCGGCCGTGGCGCCCACGCTGCTGCTGTGGGTCGTCATCGCCCAGCGTGACGGCGCCCACCAGCAGGCCCTGCACCGCACCCATGACGAGGCCCTGGCCGAAGGTGCCCGCCAGGAGGCCGAGCACCATGTACAGGGGCTGCCGGAGCTGTGCACCCGCATCGCCCCCATCTGGTCGGCCCAGATCGAATCCGCCCGCCACCAGACCCAGACCGCCATCGAAGCCCTCGCCGAGCGCTTTGCCCGCCTAGCCGGCCGCATCAGCGACGCCGTCTCCAGCGGCATGCAGGCCGACAGCGATGCCCTGGTCACCCTGCTGGCCCAGAGCGAAGTGGAGCTGGAAGACATCGTCAGCCAGCTGCGCCTGGCGCTCTCCAGCAAGGAGAGCCTGCTGCAGGAGGTGGAGCGGCTGAACAGCTACACCGCCCAGCTGCGCACCATGGCCAAGGAAGTGGGCGACGTGGCCAAGCAGACCAACCTGCTGGCCCTCAACGCCGCCATCGAAGCCGCCCGCGCCGGTGAAGCCGGACGCGGCTTCGCCGTGGTCGCCGACGAGGTGCGCAAGCTCTCCACCCTCTCCGAGGAAACCGGCAAGCGCATCGGCGACACCATCGAGACCGTCAGTGGCGCCATCGAGCGCACCCTGCAGGTCTCCAACGAACACGCCACCCGCGACGCCGGAACCCTGGAGAACGCCAGCCAGGTGATCCGCCAGGTGATCGCCCAGTTCCGCTCCGGCGCCACCCGCCTGGTGGAACAGGGCAACGCCCTGCGCAACGACAACGCCGTGGTCGGCGAGGAAATCTCCGAGGTGCTGGTGGCCCTGCAGTTCCAGGACCGGGTCAGCCAGATGCTCGGCCACATGCGCGACGACATCAGCCGCCTGGCCCAGCACCTGGAGGAGGACGACGCCCGCCACGTGGATGCCCGCTCCTGGCTCGACGAGCTCTCCCGCACCTACACCACCCCCGAACAGCACGCCATCCACCAAGGCCGCAAGAGCAGCCAGAGCACCACCAGTGGCGCCAGCGACTCCGCTTCCGACATCACCTTCTTCTGAGGACCGATCATGGCCAAGACCATTCTCATCGTCGACGACTCCGCCTCCATCCGCCAGGTGGTGGGCATGACCTTGAAAAACGCCGGCTACGACGTGCTCGAAGGCGTCGACGGCAAGGACGCGCTGACCAAGCTGGACGGCCGCAAGGTCCACCTGATCATCAGCGACGTGAACATGCCGAACATGGACGGCCTCACCTTCCTGAGGAACGTCAAGCAACTGGCGGCCTACAAGTTCACCCCCGTGATCATGCTCACCACCGAGGCCGGCGACGCCATGAAGTCCGAAGGCCAGGCCGCCGGGGCCAAGGCCTGGGTGGTCAAGCCCTTCCAGCCGGCCCAGATGCTGACGGCCGTTTCCAAGCTGATCCTGCCGTGATCGGGAGACTGCCATGAGCACCCTGGAATCCCCCGATGGCAGCCGCCGCCTGGCCCTGGACAGCGCGCTGACCATCTACACCGCCGCCGACACCAAGCTGCTGCTGGCCAACGCCCTGCAAGGCGCCGTGGCCCTGCACCTGGACCTCAGCGCCATCGAGGAAGTGGATTGCGCCGGCCTGCAGCTGCTGCTGGCGGCCTGCCAGGAGGCTCGGCGCCAACACGTCAACCTCAGCCTCGAAGGGGCCAGCCCGGCCATGACCGAGATCCTGCAACTGAGCGGCCTGCGCGACCTGCTCCCCATCGGAGGGCTGCACTGATGAACCTCGACAGCGTGATCGGCACCTTCATCGCCGAAAGCCGGGAACTGCTGCAGCAGATGGAAGACGCCCTGCTGCAGATCGAGCAATCCCCGGAAGACCCCGAACTGATCAACGCCATCTTCCGCGCCGCCCACACCATCAAGGGCTCATCCGGGCTGTTCGGCTTCGACTCCATCGTCGCCTTCACCCACGTGGCCGAGAGCGTGCTGGACCGCGTCCGCGCCGGCGAACTGCCGTTCAGCGCCGACCTCAGCGCCCTGATGCTGCTGGTGGGCGACCACCTGGCCGGCCTGGTCAACCACCTCGCCGAGGGCCGCGACCTGGCCGAGCTGCCGGAGGTGATGGGCATCCACGAAGCCGAACTGGTGCAACGCCTCAGCCAGTACCTGAACAACACCCTGGCCGCCACCGCCGAAACGCCTTCCGAATGCGCAGCCGCCCCCCACGATGGCGTCGCCAGCCAGCACTGGCACCTGTCCCTGCGCTTCGGTGCCGACAGCCTGCGCGACGGCATGGACCCGGTGTCCTTCCTGCGCTACCTCGTCACCTTCGGCGACCTGCTGCACATCGAACCGGTGCTCGACCACCTGCCCAGCTTCGAGGCCCTCGATCCCGAAGCCTGCTACCTGGGCCTGGAAGTGGCCTTCACCACCGAGGCTGACCAGGCGGTGATCGAAGGCGCCTTCGACTTCGTCCGCGCAGAGGGCCGCATCCGCATCCTGCCGCCCGGCGCGCCCCTTGCCCGCTACGCCGAGCTGCTGGCCGAGCAGACCGATGAAGGCGAGGCCCAACGCCAGCGTCTGCTGCGTTGCGGCACCCTGAGCGAAGCCGAACTGGCCAGCCTCGATGCCCCGCAAGCCAACGAAGCCCAGGCCGTTTCCAGCCCCGAGGCACCGGCGGCCGCCGCCGAACCGGGCGAGACCGCCGCCGTCGGCAAGGCCCTCAAGGAAACCGCCCGCGCCAGCGGCGACGCCAACCTGATCCGCGTCGACGCCGGCAAGCTGGACCAGCTGATCAACCTGGTGGGCGAGCTGATCATCGCCGGCGCCAACACCCGCATGCTCGCCCAGGGCTGCGGCCTGGTGAACATGAGCGAATCCGCCGAGACCCTCTCGCGCCTGGTGGAGGAAGTCCGCGACTCCGCCCTGACCCTGCGCATGGTGCAGATCGGCGCCACCTTCAACCGCTTCCAGCGGGTGGTGCGCGACGTCTCCAAGGAGCTGGGCAAGGACATCGTCCTGCACATCAGCGGCGGTGACACCGAGCTGGACAAGACGGTGGTGGAGAAGATCGGCGATCCCCTCACCCACCTGGTGCGCAACGCCATGGACCACGGCATCGAGCCGGCCGAGCAGCGTCGCGCCAGCGGCAAGCCCCTGCAGGGCGTGGTGCGCCTGAACGCCTACCACGAAGCCGGCGGCATCGTCATCGAAGTAAGCGACGACGGCGGCGGCCTCAACCCGCAGAAGATCATCGCCAAGGCCGTGCAGCGCGGCCTGATCACCGAAGGCCAGCAGCTCTCGGACAAGGACACCTTCAACCTGATCTTCGAGCCGGGCTTCTCCACCGCCGACCAGATCAGCAACCTCTCCGGCCGCGGCGTCGGCATGGACGTGGTCAAGCGCAACATCACCGCCCTGCGCGGCACGGTGGAGCTGGACAGCCAACTGGGCGCCGGAACCTGCGTACGCATCCGCCTGCCGCTGACCCTGGCCATCATCGACGGCTTCCTGATCGGCGTCGGCAGCTCCAGCTACGTGGTGCCCCTGGACATGGTGGAGGAATGCATCGAGCTGCCCAGCAGCGAGCTGGACGACCTCGACCAGCTGGACCTGCGCGGCGACGTGCTGCCCTTCATCCGCCTGCGCAACCTGTTCGAGGAAGCCAGCCTGCGGCCCCGCCGGGAGAACGTGGTGGTGGTCAGCTACGCCGGGGTCCGCGCCGGCCTGGTGGTGGACCAGCTCCACGGTGAGTTCCAGACCGTCATCAAGCCCCTCGGCAAGGTCTTCGGCCAGGTCCCGTCGCTCTCCGGCTTCACCATCCTCGGCAGCGGCGCGGTGGCGCTGATCCTCGACATCCCCGGCCTGCTCGCCCAGTTCGCGCAGCCTGGCCGCCCTGGCGCTAGCGGCGCCGCCCTCAGCCAACGGAGTAGCCTGCAATGAGTACCGCCAGCCTGCCCCTGCCGGAATTCGTCGACGACGAACAGCGCCAGTACCTGACCTTCCGGGTCGGCCGTGACCTGTTCGGCGTCGCCACCCGCTACGTGCGGGAGATCCTCGAATTCCACGCCATCACCCAGGTGCCGATGATGCCGCCGCTGGTGCGCGGGGTGATCAACCTGCGCGGCGCCGTGGTGCCGATCATCGACCTCGCCGAGCGCTTCGGCCTCGGCAGCACCGAGCTGGGCCCGCGCACCTGCATCGTCATCATCGAGCTGCAGGACGGCGAGGAGGCCCAGTTGATGGGCGCCCTGGTGGATGCCGTCACCGCCGTCGCCGAGATCGAGCCGCCCGCCCTGCGCCAGGCCCCGGCCTTCGGCAGCCGCGTACCCCCGGAATACATCGAAGACCTCGCCCGTGTGGACGAACGCTTTCTCACCCTGCTGCGCATGGAGCAGGTGCTGAACGTCGACCAGATCGCCGCCCTGGCCGGCCAGCGCAACACCCCCCGACTGTCCCTCGTCTGATTGCGCAGACGCGCACAGGAGTCCTGAAAATGACCATCAGCAAAAAAATGATCCTCCTGGTGATGTCCGCCCTGCTCGGCATCATCCTGCTCTCCGGGATCGCCTACCAGCAGATGAACCAGGTCTACACCGCAGCCAACTTCGCCAACGTCAACTCGGTCCCGAGCATCGTGGCCTTGAACAAGCTGCGTAATGCGGTCAACACCCAGGTCCAACTGGTCTACACCCACATCCTCACCACCGACGACAAGACCATGGGGGAGATCGACGCCACCATCAAAACCAACCGCGATGACATCCAGGTCGCCATCGACGACTACGCCAAGTTGCTCGCCGATGATGAGGACCGGCAACTGCTGGACGCTGATCGCAAGGGCATCAGCGAGTTCCTGCAAGGCGCCGAGGCGGTCCTGGTGCTGTCGCGTACCAACCAGAACGAGCAAGCCCGTGACGGGATGATCCACCTCACCCTGAACGTCATCAATCCGCTGCGCGACACACTGAACAAGCACCGTGACTACAACGTGAAGATGGCCAATGACGCGGGTCTCAGCGCCGAGGCCACTCGCCAGCAGGCCACACTGATCTCCATCACCGTGTCCGTCATCACCCTGATCGTGATCGCACTGATTGGCGGCCTGATCACCCGCAACCTGCTGCGCCAACTGGGTGGCGAACCGGCCTACGCCGCCGATGTGGTCAGCCGCATC
This sequence comes from Pseudomonas sp. SLBN-26, assembly GCF_006715895.1. Taxonomy (NCBI): domain Bacteria; kingdom Pseudomonadati; phylum Pseudomonadota; class Gammaproteobacteria; order Pseudomonadales; family Pseudomonadaceae; genus Pseudomonas; species Pseudomonas sp. SLBN-26. The sequence goes on along the minus strand of NZ_VFOB01000001.1, from coordinate 957,727 downwards.
GCCGCCGGCGACCTGACCACCACCGTGGACACCAAGCCTGGCGATACCAGCAGCATGCTCGCCGCCATCAAGACCATGGTGGAGAAGCTCGGCCAGATCATCGGTGAAGTACGCAGCAACGCCGACTCCCTGAGCAGCGCCTCGGAGGAAATCTCCGCCACCGCCCAGAGCATGAGCCAGGGCGCCTCGGAACAAGCGGCTTCGGTGGAAGAAACCAGTGCCTCGATGGAGCAGATGTCCGCCTCCATCGCCCAGAACACCGAGAACGCCAAGGTCACCGACGGCATGGCCGGCAAGGCCGCCCGCGAGGCCAACGAAGGTGGCCAGGCCGTGCGCGACACCGTGTCGGCCATGAAGACCATCGCCGAGAAGATCAGCATCGTCGACGACATCGCCTACCAGACCAACCTGCTGGCTCTCAACGCCGCCATCGAGGCCGCACGGGCCGGTGAACACGGCAAGGGCTTCGCGGTAGTGGCCGCCGAGGTGCGCAAGCTGGCCGAGCGCAGCCAGGTGGCCGCCCAGGAGATCAGCGAAGTGGCCAAGAGTAGCGTCTCCCTGGCCGAACGCGCCGGCACCCTGCTGGACCAGATGGTGCCCTCCATCGCCAAGACCTCCGACCTGGTGCAGGAGATCGCCGCCGCCTCGGAAGAGCAGACCACCGGCGTCAGCCAGATCAACACGGCGATGAGCCAGCTCAGCGAGATCACCCAGCAGTCCGCCTCCTCCGCCGAGGAGCTGGCCGCCACCGCCGAGGAAATGAGCGGCCAGGCCGAGCAGCTGCAACAGCTGATGGACTTCTTCAAGGTCAACAACGGTGGCAAGGGCGGCCGTAGCGTCGGCGCCAAGGGCAAGGCGAGTGAGGCGCGCAAGGTCTCCCGCCCGGTCGTTGACGAAAGCGACAGTGACTTCGACGACGCGGTACCGGCTGGCTTCGTCCGCTTCCAGCACTGAACCGACCTCTCGATACCGTGACCGGGGCACCCACCGGTGCCCCCAGGAGCGAAGCATGTCCAGCTTCTTCAGCCGCCCCGGCGACGCTACCCAGCCGGATGCGCCCCAGCAGTACCTGACCTTCACCCTGGCCGACGAAGTGTTCGCCGTCGGCACCCGCAGCGTCCGCGAGATCATCGAATACGGCCACCTGACCCCGGTGCCGATGATGCCGTCCTGCGTGCTGGGGGTGATCAACCTGCGCGGTGGGGTCGTCCCGATCATGGACCTGCGCCAGCGCTTCGGCGCCGGTCAGACCGTCATCGGCCGCCGCAGCTGCATCGTCATCCTGGAAGTGGAGCGTGATGAGCTGCGCCAGGTGATGGGCATCGTCGTCGAAGCGGTTAACGCCGTGATCGAGATCGCCGCCCAGGACATTGAGCCGGCCCCCCGCTTCGGTGCCCGCATCCGCACCGATTTCATCCACGGCATGGCCAAGCTCGACGGCCACCTGGTGGTGCTGTTGAACATCGGCCAGGCGCTGTCCCTGGATGATCTGCAACGCCTGGCCGACGTCGGCAACGCCGGCGACCTGCAACAGTCGGCCTGAACAGGAGCCCGCCATGACCGATCTCAGCCTCTCCAACCGCGAGTTCCAGCAGTTCCGCGGAATGATCCACGAGATCGCCGGCATCGCCATGTCGGAGGCCAAGCGCCAGCTCATCGCCGGCCGCCTGAACAAGCGCCTGCGCCATTTCGGCCTGGGCAGCTACGGCGACTACTACCAGTTGCTGATGAAGGACAAGGAGGAGCTGCAGATCGCCGTCGACCTCCTCACCACCAACGAGACCTACTTCTTCCGCGAGCCCAAGCACTTCGAGTTCCTGCGCGAGAAGCTGGGCACCGAGCTGCGCAGCGGCAGCGGCCCGCTGCGCATCTGGAGCGCTGCCTGCTCCAGCGGCGAGGAGCCCTACACCCTGGCCCTGCTGCTGGCCGATGCCGTTGCAAGCCGCCCCTGGGAGATCCTCGCCTCGGACATCAGCACGCGCATCCTCGACAAGGCCCGGGCCGGGCTCTACCCGCTGGAGGACGCCGAAGGCATCCCCGGCAACCTGCGCCAGCGCTTCTGCCTGCGGGGCACCGGCAGCAACGAGGGGCTGTTCACCCTGGACCCGGCCCTCAAGCGCCGTGTGCAGTTCCGCCAGATCAACCTCAACAACACGCTGCCGGACGTGGGCGTGTTCGATGTGATTTTCCTGCGCAACGTGATGATCTACTTCGACGCCGACACCAAGCGCCAGGTGGTGCAACGGCTGTGCGCACGCCTGCGCCCGGGGGGCTACTTCCTGGTCAGCCATTCGGAAAGCCTCAACGGCATCAGCGAAGAGCTGCAATCCGTACGCCCTTCGATCTACCGGAGGCCCCATGCGTAAGCCCAAGGGCGTCATCGAGGTGTTCCTGCAGCCGGGCGAGTTGTACTTCGGCGACCGCTACACCCGCCTGCGCACGCTGCTGGGCTCCTGCGTCTCCATCGTGCTCTGGCACCGCGAGGCGCTCCTGGGGGGCATGTGCCACTACATGCTGCCGGCCTGCCGCCACCCCGGGGTGGAACCGGACGGGCGCTACGCCGATGCCGCCCTGCACCAGCTGCTGCAGGAGATCCGCAACAGCGGCACCCGCGCCACGGACTACCGCATCAGCCTGTTCGGCGGCGGCAACATGCTCGGCGCCCGCGAGCGCCGGCACATCGGCCAGCAGAACATCGAGGCCGGCCTGGCCCTGCTGGCCGCCCATGGCCTCACCTGCCACGCCCGCCATGTGGGCGGCGAGGGCTACCGCAACCTGATCTTCGACGTGTGGAGCGGCAACATCGCGCTCCGCCACCCCAATCCGCAACAACTTGCCAGTCGGCGCTACGAGGCCTGCTCGCCATGAACAAGATCAAGGTGATGATCGTCGACGACTCCGCAGTCGTGAGACAGGTACTGACCGGCAGCCTGTCCGGCCACAGTGGCATCGAGGTGATCGGCGCAGCCGCCGACCCGCTCTTCGCCCTGGAGCGGATGAACCGCAACTGGCCGGACGTGATCGTGCTGGACGTGGAGATGCCGCGCATGGACGGCATCTCCTTCCTGAAAAAGCTGATGGCCGAGCACCCCACACCGGTGGTGATCTGCTCGACCCTGACCGAGAAAGGCGCGGCCACCACCATGGAGGCCCTGGCCGCCGGTGCCGTGGCCATCGTCACCAAGCCCCAGGGCAACCTGCGCCAGTTCCTCGTCGAGGCCACCGAAGAGCTGGTGAGCGCCATCAAGGCTGCATCGCAGGCCCGCCTCAAGCGCATGCCCGGCAGCGCATCGGCCCCTGCACCCGCCCTGGCGCCCAAGCTCACCGCCGACGCCATCCTGCCGGCTGGCGGGCCAGCCGCCATGACCCGCACCACCGAACGCATCGTCGCCCTGGGCACCTCCACCGGCGGCACCCAGGCCCTGGAGCAGGTGCTCACCGCCCTGCCCCGGGTCTGCCCGGGTATCGTCATCGTCCAGCACATGCCGGAGAAGTTCACCGCGGCCTTCGCCGCGAGACTGGATGCCCTGTGCCAGATCGAGGTGCGTGAGGCGCGCCATGGCGACCGGGTGATTCCCGGCCGTGCGCTGATCGCTCCCGGTGGCCGCCACATGCTGCTCAAGCGCAACGGTGCGCAATACGTGGTGGACATCGTCGACGGCCCGCCGGTGTCCCGGCACAAGCCTTCGGTGGACGTGCTGTTCCGCTCTGCCGCCCGCGCGGCGGGGGCCAACGCCACCGGCATCATCATGACCGGCATGGGCGACGACGGTGCCCGCGGGCTGCGGGAAATGTACGAGGCCGGGGCCTACACCCTCGGGCAGGACGAAGCCACCTGCGTGGTCTACGGCATGCCCAAGGAAGCCCGCAAGCTGGACGCGGTGCACAGGGAAATCCCCCTGGAGCAGATCCCGGCCTACATCCTGAGGGGCGACCGCCCCTGAGTTCGCGGCCCATCGACACGTCGTCGGCGACTTCCCCACTCCGTCGCCGGTGCCGGTGGGCCCTTTTGAATCGATCGGTGTGCCCCCGCATACCCGGCGTCCCGTCTGGAGCAAACAAGATGATTCTGTTCAGTGCAGCCATCAAGCAAGAACTGGTTCGATGCCAGGAGGAGCTGGCAGAAGCCCAGGCCCTTCGCGAAGCACTGGAGCGATCGCAGGCCATCATCGAGTTCCTGCCCGACGGCACCATCGTCAAGGCCAACGACAACTTCCTGCGCACCATGGGCTACCGCCTGGACGAGATCGTCGGCCGGCACCACCGCATGTTCTGCGAGCCGGAACTGGCTGCCAGCGTCGAATACCGGCGCTTCTGGGAGCGGCTGGCCCAGGGCGAGTTCATCCGCGAACGCTTCCTGCGGCTGGACAAGCAAGGGCGCGACGTGTGGCTGGAGGCCACCTACAACCCGGTACGCGACGCCACAGGGCGGGTCACCAAGGTGATCAAGCTGGCCACCGACATCAGCGCCAACCTCCTGCATGAGCACGAGGAGGACGCGATCATCAACGCCATCAACCGTTCCATGGCGGTCATCGAGTTCAACCCGGCTGGCGAGGTGGTCGCCGCCAACGAAAACTTCCTCGCCGTTACCGGCTACCGCAAACAGGAGGTGGTCGGCCAGCACCATCGGATCTTCTGCTCCCATGAAGAGTCCGGCAGTCCGGCCTACCAGCAGTTCTGGCAGCGGTTGAACCGGGGGGAGTACGTCAGCGGTCGCTTCGAGCGGCGCAATCGTCACGGCGGCGTGATCTGGCTGGAAGCCAGCTACAACCCGGTCTTCGACACCCGGGGCAAGCTGTACAAGATCGTCAAGTTCGCCTCCGACATCACCGCCGAGGTGCTGGAGCAGCAAGCCGAATCAGAAGCTGCCCATGTGGCGTACGACACCGCGCGACAGACCGATGCCGAGGCCCAGGGCGGCGCGGAGGTGGTGAACCGCACCGTGGCGCTGGTCCAGGGCATCGCCGGCGAACTGAACCATGCCGCCGAACGCATCGGCGCGGTGAGCCAGCAGTCCGACGTGATCAACAGCATCGTGCAGTCCATCCGTGGCATCGCCGACCAGACCAACCTGCTGGCCCTCAATGCCGCCATCGAAGCAGCGCGCGCCGGCGAACAGGGCCGGGGCTTTGCGGTGGTGGCCGACGAGGTGCGCAACCTCGCAGCCCGCACCGCACGGGCCACCGAGGAGATCGTCGAAGTGGTCAAGCGCAACCATGAGCTGGCCCAGGAAGCCGTCAGCAGCATGCGCGAGAGCTGCGACAAGGTGGACCAGGGCGTGCAGCTGGCCCACGAAGCAGGCCGAGCCATCCAGAGCATCCAGGACGGCGCCCAGCGGGTGGTCGACACCATCCAGCGCTTCACCAGCACCCTGCAGGCCCGTTGAACCGGGCCAGGCGCCCTGCAAGCACACCCGAGGGGAGAACGACGTGGACGACCCGAACAAACCAGCCACCCCACCGGACACCCAGTTGGCAGACGCCCTGCGCCTGCAACTGCCGTTGCTCTACACCCAGGCCAACGGTCTGATCGCTTCTGCCAACCCACCCCTGCTGGAGTTGCTGGGCTATGGGCCGGACGAGGTGCTCGGTCGCCACTGCAGCCTGCTGCTGGCCTCACCCGAGGAGATGGCCGGCAGTGCGTGCCTGCTGGGAGACCTCGCGCGAAAAAAGTCGGCTACGTCCAGGTGCGCAAGGCCAATGGCGACTGCATCTGGATGGACGTGACCTGCCTGTCGCTGCGCCACCATCCGGAGGCCACAGCCGCTGCCGTCGCCATCCTTCGTGAGGCCGACCAGCGGATCAGCCAGCAGAAGCAACTGGACGGGCACATCAAGGCACTGCTCACGCCACGCTGAAGCGCTAGCCGACCAGCAACACACCACCCGGCAGCTCGGCCACCCGGGCGCCGTAGGCATCGCGGATCAACCCCGCCACCTGGGCCAACTGATCGAGGCGGAAGCGGGCCTGCACCCGGCGCTGGCCGAGCTGGGCATTGAGCAGCAGGATCATCCCGGGCCGGTAGCGGTTGATCTCGTCGATCACCTCCGCCAGCGGGGTGTCGTCGAACACCAGCATCTGCCGTCGCCAGGCGGTGACCTGCTCCGCGTCGAAGGGCTGCGGCTCGCCCCGCTGCTGCGGGTCATAACGCAGCTGGCGCCCCGCCGGGAGCACCAGGGCATGGCCCTGCAGCACCAGTGAGAGGTTGCCTGCCAGGCAGGTGACGCACACCTGCCCTTCCCGCGCACGCAGGTTGAAGCGCGCGCCCTGGGCGTCCACCGTGCCGCCGGCAGCGAGGATCCGCACCGGCACGCGGGCCAGTACGTCCACTTCGCCTTCGAGCACTTCCAGGTTCACCCGGCCGGCCCCCGTCGCCTGCCGCTTGATGCGGGTGTCGGTGTTCAGTTCCAGCACCAGCCCCTCGCCCGCTTCGATGCGGCGCTGCTCACCCACGGCGGTGCTGTAGTCACCCCGGTCGTGCAAGGCAGGCCGCAGCATGACCAGCGCCACCGAGGCCGCGATGGCGCCTCCGAGGAAGGCGCGTCGACCAATGCGACGGGATGGCAGCGGAATCACCGGCGCGGCTGGCAAGGCCAGGCGTTCGACCGCCGGCCCCAGGGCCTGCCACAGGCCATGGACCTGGCGGAACGCAGCTGCATGAGCGGTGCTACGCGCGCACCACTGGCGAAAGGCCTCGGCATCCCGCCCGGTGGCTTCGCCCGAGGTGAGGCGCAGCAACCAGGCATGGGCCTCGTCCCGCAGGGGGTGGCGGCCGTCGGGGTCGGTCAGGGGCTGGAGGTCGTCGTTCAAGCGCGGGGACTCGGGTTGGGTAATCGATTCGGCGCGTGCCTGTTCCTAGGACTGTTTTCCGGCGCCGGGACCGAACCGCTGCACCACTTTTCTTTCCAGCCGACCAGCGCAATGCGCCAGGGCGGCCTTCAGTTCCTTCTCCACCGTGCGGGTGGAGATGTTGAAGCGCCGGGCCAGTTCCTGGTGCGGGACCTCCTCCATGCGCGAAGCCACCAGGATCTGCCGGCGGCGCGGGCTGAGTTCGGCCAGCGCCTCGACCAGGGCGAGGATTTCCACCTGGCCGCCGACGATCGCTGCCGGGTCGCGGGGCTCTTCGACGCTTTCCAGCAGCACCTGCACCTCGGCACCGGTCAGCAGCCGCGCGTCCTGGGCGCGGCGGTCGGCCGCCACGTTGAGCGCCATGCGGTAGAGGTAGGCGTCGGGGCGCTGCAGGTCCTCGGGCTCGTCCATGCGCCCGACCCGCAGGTAGGTCTCGTGGAGCACGTCGCCAGCCAGGTCGTCGGACCCCAGGCGGCGACGCAGGCGCACCCGGAACTGCTCGTACGAGGCCAGGAAGACCCGCAGCAGCCGGCCGGGGGCCTTGTCGTTCATGTTCCCGCCGCGTTCATCCACGTTTCGCACTCCATGCCGGCGGCCGACTCCGGCACCACCAGCACCGTGATCGGCTGCGGCAGCGACGAGGGCGGCGCCCTGTCTGTCCTCATGTCCCTCAGGCGCTCCACCAGCGCCGCATCACGCATCAGGTCACCGGTGCTGGCCAGCAGGCGGCTGTGCTCGACCCGCCCGCCCCGTCCGATCCACAGCTGCAGCGCAGCGCGGTAGTGGCCGGGCCGGGTCAGCGGCTCGGTGCACAGCGCCCGGCCCAGGGCCGTCTGCAGCACCCGGGCGAAGCTGCCCACGCCGCGCGGGGGCTGGGCCGTGCGTGACGCAGCCGTCGACGCCAGGCGGGCCGGTGCCAGGGTGAACCCTTCGTTCCCAGCGTGCAGTGCCATCAGCCCGGTGCCGGCCAGCAGCCGCTCCAATCCCTGGCGAAGGCCATAGCGCCCCCTCAGCGGCGCCGAACGACGCCCCCGTGTCAGCTCCCGGTCCACCAGCACGGCCAGGCCGGTGGCGGTGCCGTAGCGATCCAGCGCCGCCGCCAACGGCTGGGCCGGAATGTCGAAGTCCACCTGGCGCTCCGGCGCCTCGGCCCGGCACAGGGTGCTGGCCACCAGCATCCAGCACGCCGCCAGCAGGCAAAACCCGGCCATGACCCGGTTAGACATAGGGTGAACGACCCACGCTGAACAGCCGGGCACTGTCGTCCCGATTAGCGGGTCATGCTGACGGCCGTTCATGTCATTTGTGTGATGGAGCCTGCAAGAAAACCATCGCTGGCGCGGCCCGGGGATTTGCGTAGAGTCGCTGCCATGCCCCTTTCCCGGAGGTTCACATGCGTACCCTGTTCTGCACCCTGGCCCTGCTGGTCGCCGGCCCGGCCCTGGCTGACGACGCCCCGCGCAACGGCGGCTGCGTGGACGTGGAAGTCAACGGCTACAAGGCGCTGTCCTACGAATGCCTGACCGAAAGGTTGGCCAACCCTGAGGGCGAAGAAGCCGCCCGGCGCAATGCCGCGATGCAGCGCTCACCCCTGGAGCGCAGCGCGCCCGGCCAGATGGGCCTGGCCACGCCAGCGGCGACGTCGGTGCGCATGGGCAATCAGTTTGGCCAGTCGGTGCATCCGCAGCGCCCCTGAGGGCGAGGGTCCGTCCCCGCCGGGTTTCGGCTGCAGCGTGGGAAGCCCGGAACGTAAAAAAGGCAGGCCCACCCGTGGTGAGGACACGGGTGATCGGCCTGCCCAAACGTCCACTTACTGTTCCGGATCGGCCCGATGCCCCGGGAACCGGGCCGTGAGGGGTATGACGCGGGGGGACCGCGACTTAGAACAGGTAGGTGGCCGAAACGCTGAAGACCTGGCCCTTGGCGTCGACCTTGCCGTCCATGCGGCCGCCACCGAGGCGCGGCTGGTTGACGGTGCGCAGCCGGCCCTCGTCGACGAACTGGCGGGAGTACGCCATGTCCACGCTGAGGTTCGGGTCGAAGCCGAAGCGGTAGCTGCCGCCGAGGGACACGAAGGTCCGGTCGCCATCCGGGATGCGCGCATCGCGGGTGGAGTTGCGGGTCGGCGTCTGGTCCAGCGCCACGCCCGCCCGCAGGGTCAACTGGTCGTTGAAGCGGTAGTCACCGCCCAGCGAGTACATCCAGGTGTCCTTGTAGTTGTAGGGAATGTCGACGATCAGGTTGCCGTGGGACTTGAGCTTGAGGGACTCGAACGACGACCACTGGGTCCAGGTGACGCTGGCGCCCAGGCTGAAGCTGTCATTGAAGTCATGGACCCAGTCGAGGACCGCCATGGCCGGGATGTCCATGCGGGACTCGGCGTGGTCGCCGGCGCTTTTCAGGTCCAGTCCGGGGTAGATAAAACTGATGACGCCACTGTCGATCAATGAAGGAGAATCGAACCCTCCCAAGCCTGGAGCATCGTTGAAGTGCCAGTTGTATTTACCGTCTAACTCATTCTTGATTCGGGCGTGGTACGCAAGACCAAGGGTGTCATGAACTGTTGGTTTCCAGGCAACACTGGCGAACCAGCCAGGCGAGACGTTATCGACCTTGACACGCATCTGCGCCTTGGTCAGCCCGGCTTGACTACCCGCAGCAGCGTATAGGTCGATGTTTTGGCTGACGAAGCCTTGGGTCCGCTGGACCACCACCCCACCGCCGATGGCCCACTGATCATCAATCTTGAAAGAGAGCGAGCCCGCCAAGGCGGCAGTCTCGATCTTGGTATCCATGGCAAAGTCCTTGCCCTTGAAATTCTTGTCCCAGGTGCTGCGCATACCCATAGGGGCCACTTGGCTCAGGCCGAAGGCAAAGCGGTCACCCAGAGGAATCACCAGGAACTGAGTGGGTAGCCATTTGCTGAAGCCTCCATTGCCGCCATCACCCAGTTCTTGGGTGGTACCTGCCACGGGGTCAGTAATATCGACACGAGGCTGATTCTGGTTGTCATAGGCTTGCCCTTTGTACTTCAGGTCAATGTCGGCGTAGATCGCCGACACTTGCCCAACTGGACGATCAATAAAGGCCATGGCCGCCGGGTTGTTGTAGGCAGCGGCAGGATCGTTGTGCCACAGGGAGCCACCGGCGAAGGCACGGCCCCAACCGGGAGTGCCGTAGGTGGGCACGGCGAAGGCACCGGCCTCGGCCTGCTGGACGCCGAGCAGGGCACCGACCACGGCGAGGCTGAGCAGCGAGCGGCGCAGGACGGGGGGGTTACGCTGGGATGACGGGACAAACGGCTTCATGACAACTCCTGGGTTCTTATTGTTGTGCGCTGGTGCATCCGATGGCGGACTTCCGAGTCATTCGACGTACAACCGCTCATCGGCCGGCGTTCGTTCGGGGCACTCGCCTCGGGGCGTACGGGGTACGCGCAATTGTTATGGGGTTGGATCGCTGGAAACGGCCCTTCCCGCCAGGGGAAGGGCCGGCGCCATCAGGGCAGCACGGTGAAGGCCGGATTCGGGCTCACCGACAGGCTCTGGATGGTGCAGGTGCCGACCGGCTGGTTCGGGGTCAGGGTCAGGGTGTTGGCTGCGTTGCTCCAGGCCCCGCTCACGGTCACCGGCGAGGAGCTGCAGTTGATCCCAGCCACGGTGAACTTGACGCCGCTGACGGTGCCAGTGGTGGTGCTGGTGGCAGTCAGGGTCCAGGGCAGGCCCGACGCACTAGCAGCGCCGCAGAAACCACCGCCGGTGATGTTCACGCTGTTGATGGTGGCGGTGTTGTTGTTGTTGGTCGTACCGATGAATTCCACGTTGCAGGTGACCGGGCTGAAGAAGCCCGGTTTCACCACCGAAACACCCTTGGCAGAGAAGGCAGTGTTGGTCGGGGTGATGGTCACCGCCATGGCGGAGGAAGCGCCCATGCAGAGGGCCAGGGCAGCGGTAGCAACGGAGATTTTGGACATTTTCATTGTTTTTCGTTCCTTGGTTGATAAGCAAAGCATGGTTGTTTTGGTCACCTGGGAATGAACCACTCAGACCTTCCTGTTGATCCCATGACCGCTTTTCAAACCTGGTGCGAACCCTTCCGTGATCGACCCGCAGCGGCTGGCTGGGTATTCGGGTCCATCACGGCGGCACACTGCCCGCTCCAGGCTCCACAGGCCCGTCGGTGAATGCGAAGGTCGGCTCTCGAGAATGCAGCGATCCCTGGCTGCGCTTGTCGTCCTTCACACGCCCCGGCGAGGCGCTGACCGTGCCGCCCGAAATCGAGCGGCCCATCGTTCACTGCTGTCGATTGATCCGGGCCCCGAGGCCCTGGACAGGGTGCTGCCGATACCGCCTCGCAGGCGGTGCGAGCACGACGACGCCGGCAGTTGCCCAGACTTCATCGCGAAAGAGCCGGGCGGCAGATTCCCGGCGGGTGATAGGTGCGTGGCCCAAGTGGGCGAAGACGTGGAGCATCCGTTGCCACCTCCCTGCTGCGTTCCAATGCGTAGCGATCGTGGTTACCGATTCGCCAGGGTTCGTTGCTGTTGGCGTCTTTCCGTAGGCGTTACACCCCAACTCGTGTGGGGCATTGCCAGGTCGTTGCGCCGGAACTGAGATTAGGTTGGTGAACTGCGATTCATACCTAGCAAAAGATGGGTCCCCCTCGACCTAGAGCGCCCCAGCGAAGCGGTGCTAACGGGAACTTCCTACACACTTTCTCCCGAGCACGCGCTGACCGCCCCGTCAGGTCTGGGCTGGGGGCGTGTTTCCATTGGGGACACCGCACCAGAATGGCGCACGACCGGGCGGTTGGAAGATGGGCCCTGACGGCGGATTGGCAATGCGTCGAGAGGGGATTGGCAGCGAGACGGGCGGGAACAGGAAGGTAAAAGTGGGCTTATGCCGCCTTTATTGGGCGATCTTTCTCGTCTGCTGAGCTGCAGGGGGTGCGATACAGGCCGCGGTTTGAGCCGAACGTTGGAGGGGCGGCGCGATGTCCCGAGCTGAAGCCCGGGCTACGGGGCAGCTACGGACAGCTGTGGCTCAGCCGTCCAGCGCCACCTGGCCGGGTTGCAGGTCGAAGACTTCGATGCCGCCGCGGGTGGCCCGCCCAGGGCGCACCTGCAGGCGCTGTACGGCAGCCTCGGGGGTGGCACGGTAGTCCACCCACCAGCGCCCGTCCTCGTTGCGCAGGGCACGGGGCGGCAGCACCAGGGCCGACGGGTTGCTGTAGACCTGGATCGACAAGCGCGCACTCATGCCCAGGCGCACGCGTGCCAGTTGGTCCTCGTCGAGATCGGCGACGGCCACCACCACCTCGAACTGGGCCCCGCCCTGCCCGTTTCCCGCCAGGGCCTGCCCACCGACCACGCTGACCGTGCCCTGCAGCGCCTCGCCCTCGAAGCCGTCGCCCTCCACCCGCACCGGCAGGCCTTCCCGCAGCTGGTTCACGTCCAGCTCCGAGACCCGCGCGACGATGCGCAGCCGCTCGATGCCGGCCACGCCGAACAGCGGCGCCCCCTGGGTCACCGTGGCACCGGCCTGGACCGGACCTCGGGTGGCATCCTCGGGCGTGCCGCTGCCCGGCGGCGCGACCAGGATGCCGGCGAAGGGTGCGCGTACTTCCCGGGCTTCCAGCAAGGCCTGCAAGGCCCCGTAGCGCGCTTCAGCGTTGGTCAGCTCCATCCGGGCGATCTGCAGGTACTCACCGCTGCCCCGGTTGCGCGAGCGGGCCAGGTCGCGCTCGGCGGCCTCACGGTCGAGCCGCTGGAGGCGGGCCTGCTGCTCCAGGTCTTCCAGCTCGTTGCGCGGGATGATGCCGCGCTCATAGAGGGCGCGGGTCTGGGCCAGCTTCTTCTCGCTGCTGGCCAGGGCCAGTTCGGCACTGCGCAGGGTGCGCCGGGCGCGGGTCATCTCCTCGCCGCTGTCCCAGTCCTCCAGCTCCTGCAGGGTGCGCCGGGCACGCAGCAGGCTGGCCAGGGCCTCGCGCTGCTGCACCTCGGTCTCGCCGGTGTCCATGCGCAGCAGCAACTGGCCGCTCTTCACCCGCTGTCCGAGCGCCACGGGCAGCTCGGACACCCGCCCGGCGAAGGGCGCAGTCAGCACCCGGGTACGCTCAGCCTCGATGCGCCCCACCAGGCCCACGCTCTGCTCCAGCGGCTCGGGCTGCACCGTTACCCATTGGCGCCCTGCCGGCTCCCGCGCCGGGGCGTCACGCAGGCCCCAGGCCAGGCCGGCCACCAGCAGCAGCGGCAGGATCAGGAACAGCCCACGGCGGATGAGGGCGCGACGGTCAGTAGTCATTGAGCGAAATGTCCCATCGGTCGAGTGTGAGGCCCAGGGTCAGGTCCAGGCGCGTCTGCGCCTCCAGGTAGGCCAGCATCGCGCTGAGGCGGGCATTTTCCGCATTGCGCAGGTCGTTCTCGAAACTGAGCACCTGGAAGTTGCTGGACCGCCCGGCCGCCAGCTTCTCCCGCTCGATCTCCAGCTTGCGCTGGGACAGGGCCAGGGCGCGGTTGGCGATCTCCAGCTGGCGCCAGCGGGTGCCCACGTCGCGCACCACATCGGTGACGTTGCGCTCCAGCAGTTGCCGCGCATCGGCCACCTGCAGGGCCTGGTCCTCGACGTTGACCCGCGCCTGCACCTCCGCCTGGCGCCGCGACAGGTCGCCGATGGGGATGTCCACACGGATGCCGGCGTAGCTGTCCCAGGAGCGGTCGGAGCCGCTGGCGGTGGGGTAGCTGTAGCGATCCTGGCGCTGACTGCCCCCCACTTCCAGTGACACGTCCCACAAGCGTTGGTTCTCGGCGATCACCAGGTTGAGGTCGGCCTGCTCGCGAGCGATCAGCTGGCGCAGGTAATCCGGCTGCTGCTGCTCGGCCAGGCGCAGGGCCTGTTCGCGGTTCACCTCCATGGGCTCGGCCCCCAGCTCGTCGCTGGCGCGGACGCGCGAGGACAGGTCCAGGGCCAGCAGGCGCAACAGCTCCAGGCGCGAGGTGTCCACCTGGTTGGCGGCCTCCTCCACACCCAGCTCCTGGGTCGCCAGGTCGGCTTCGGTCTGCACGATCTCGAATTCGGCCATGCGCCCGGCCTCGATCATCGAGCGGTTGACCTTGACCAGCTCGCGGGTGCGCTCCAGCGCGGCACGGGCGATGCGTAGCTGCTCCTGGGCCCGCAGCAGGTTGCGGTAGGCGCTGATGATGGCGGTGATGGTCTGCGAGACGCTGGACTTCAGCGCCAGTCGATTGGCCTGCTCGGCGAGCTGGGCGATGCGCACCGGCGCCCGGTTCACCTCGCGCCCGGCGTTGCGCAGCAGCGGCTGGATGAGCGTCAGGTCGACGCCATCGTTACGCCGCCGCCCGGCCACGTCGGCCTCGTTGTAGCCATGGCTCCAGCTCAGGGCGACCTGGGTACCGTACTCGCCGAGCACCACGGCGGTGGGCCCGATGCGCCCGTCGCGGTAGCGGTCCTGGTGGTTGCGGTTGGCCCGGTAGGTGCCACTGATGTAGAGCTTGGGCGAGAAGGCATCCTCCGCTACCCGCAAATCGAACTTCTGCGCGATACGCCGCAGGTAGCTGCTCTGGATGCTGCGGTTGTTGCGCAGGCCCAGGGCCACGGCATCCAGCAGGCTGAGGTCGGCCTCCTGCTCGCTCAGCAGTACGCCGCGGCTCTCCCCCGCCATGCTCGGTGCGGAGGGCGAGAGCCGCTCGCTCCACGGCGCTCCCAAGGCAGGCAACGCCATGGCCAGGAGCGACGCCAGCAGGACCTTACGCATCGCGCAGGGCCTCGACCGGCTGCAAGCGCGAAGCGGACACCGCCGGATAGAGGCCGAAGAACAGCCCCACCAGCAGCGTGCTGCCCATCCCCAGCGGCAGCGCCGAGGCCGCCAAGCTGAAAGCCCAGCCGGATAGCCAGGCGTAACCCCAGGCGGCGGCGATGCCCAGCAGCGCACCGGAGAGTGCACCGGCAGCGGTCAGCGTCACCGCTTCCAGCAGGAACAGGTTGCGGATGTCCCGCTGCCGCGCGCCCAGGGCCATGCGTACGCCGATCTCCCGGCGGCGCTCGCTGACGTTCATCAGCATCACGTTCATCACCCCTACCCCGCCGCCGGCCAGGGAGATCGCCCCCAGCCCGCCCAGCAGGTAGGTGAAGGTGCGGGTCTGCTGCTGCATGGCCTCGATCATCTGCTCAGCCACCTGCAGGGCGCCTTTCTCCTCCCCGGCGATACGGTCGTTGACCCAGGCCGCTACCCGCTCGCCCACTGGTGCCACCGCCTGGCCGGGCGCCACCCGGGCCAGCAGTGCACCGAGGCGCGGGTCGGCATTCACCCGGGCCATCCCGCTTTCGGTGAGGAACAGCGAATCGTTGCTGGTGAAGGGGATGATCCCGCCCTCCCCCTGGGCCCGCAGCCGGCCGATCACCTGGAACTGGTAGTGGCCGATGCGCAGCCAGTCGCCGACCCGCAGCGGGTCATCCGGCTCCCCCAGTACCTGGGCGGCGCGGCTGCCGACCACCACGAAGGCCTCGCGCCGGTCGAAGGCGGACAGGGTGCGCCCTTCCGCCAGGCGCAGCCCGGCAGTATCCGCCAGCGCATCGCCGGCCCCCACCAGCGCGAGGTTGGCGCTGCGCCCGTGGAACACCACCGGCGCGCTGTAGAGCACCACCGGGCTGGCGGTGGCGACCTCGGGCACCGCCTGGCGCAAGGCGTCCACGTCGAGGCGCAGCGGCAGCCCGTCCTGCCCCCGCGCACCGGAGGGCAGTTGCACCACCACAGTCTCGGTGCCCATCTCCTTGAATACGCTCAT
Organism: Pseudomonas sp. SLBN-26; assembly: GCF_006715895.1. Lineage (NCBI taxonomy): Bacteria > Pseudomonadati > Pseudomonadota > Gammaproteobacteria > Pseudomonadales > Pseudomonadaceae > Pseudomonas > Pseudomonas sp. SLBN-26. The sequence continues at coordinate 942,073 of NZ_VFOB01000001.1, read as the reverse complement.
GGCCTGGTCGGCCGCGTTGCTGCCGATGTTGAGCAGCGCGATCACCGAGCAGCTGCCCATGACGATGCCCAGCAGCGCCAGCAGCGAACGCCGCCCCAGGTTGCGCAGGCTGCCGATGGCCTCGTGCAGCAACTGGCCCAGGGAGGGCGAGGCAAACCCGGTGTGGGCGCTCATGCCGGCAACGCCTCGCTGACGCGGCCCAGCACCACGCGCACCTGGCGGTCCAGGCGCTCGGCGATACCGGGGTCGTGGGTGACGATCACCAGGGTCACGCCCTGGTCGCGGTTGAGCGCGAGCAGCAGGGCCATGATGTCCTCGGCGGTGGCCGTATCCAGGTTGCCGGTGGGCTCGTCGGCCAGGATCAGCGAGGGCTCGCCCACCAGCGCCCGGGCGATGGCCACCCGCTGCCGCTGGCCGCCGGACAGGTCGGCCGGACGATGGGCCGAGCGCTGGGCCAGGCCGACCTGCTCCAGCACCGCCCGCGCCCGCTCGCGGGACTCGCCCAGGGGCACGCCGCGGTAGCCCAGGGGCAGCGCCACGTTGTCCAGCGCGCTCAGGCGCGGCAGCAGGTTGAAACTCTGGAAGACGAAGCCGATCAGGCGATTGCGCAGGGCCGCCAGCTGATCCGGCGTGGCCCGCAGCACGTCCTGCCCGGCCAGGTGGTAGTCGCCGGCGCTGGGCCGGTCGAGCAGGCCGAGGACGTTGAGCAGGGTGCTCTTGCCCGACCCGGAGCTGCCGAGGATGGCGCAGCTCTCGCCACGCGCCACCTCAAGGGAGACACCGCGCAGGATGCTCAGCTCCTGGCCGGCGTGGTGGTAACGCTTGTCGATGTCCCGCAGGCGGATGAGCCGCTCGTTATTGTTGTGCAACATGTCCATGTTTCCGCCGTTCCGTACTGTGCGCCGCGCCCGCAGGACGTGGGCGAAACCGCTCTAAAACCGGCATCCGCGCCGGCCCAGGCAGTGCCCGGCGCAGCGCTCAGTAAGAGCAAAAATCCCTCTCAGGTAAAGCCAATCTTTAGTTTGGGGACCCCGTCGCTGCCTGGGCTGCGACGGGTGGAACCTGGCTGGCATGGTAGGTCAGCTCAGCTCATCCAGCAGCTCGGCGCGGCTCGGTTCGGGGAAGCCCAGGGTGCGGTAACGCGGTGGGTAGTAGCCGGGCACGGGCTCCAGGTACTCGCCCAGGAGTTCCAGGGCCTGGTCCCAGGCGACCATGCGGGTCTGGGCGTTGCCGGTGTCGCCTTCCGGGCGGACCAGCATGAGGCGCTCGGTGACCGGGAGCAGCGTGTCGACGCCACGGGTCCAGGTGCTGAGGGAGAACAACTGCTCCGGGTCCTGCTGGCTGGCGAACAGCAGGTAGCTGGCGACGAAGATGTCCACGGCGTTGTCTTCGTTGATCAGGTCCAGTGACTGCTTCTGGGCGTCGTACTCGCTCTTGGTGTAGAGCTTGCGCAGCCGCTCCAGGCTGGCCTGGAGCAATGGGTTGTGCACGCTGTGGGGCACTACCTTGGCGTTTTCGTAGCAGTACAGGCCCGCCGAGAGGATCCGGCCCTTCTCCATCGCCTCCAGGCTGAGCGTCACCAGGCTGGCCAGACCATGCCCGTCGCGGTCGCCGGTGACCAGCAGCACGTCGCGGGTGGGGATCATGAACACCGGGCGGCCCTTGAGCGGCAGCCGCTCGAGCACGTCGGGCAGGAGGATGCGGCTGGTGTCGTAGCCGTCGCCCCAGGCGCCCTGGAAGACCCCCGGTGCCGGCTGGATGAAGCTGTCTGCGGTGGTGTCGCGCAGGTTGGTGAGGGCGATGGCGATGCCCTCCTCCAGGCGGATGTCCCAGCTGCGGTCCGGCCCTTTCACCAGGGTGGCGGTGGACTCGGGGTGGTCGATGGCCAGCAGCACGGCAGCGTCCATGCCCAGGGGCAGGTAGGCCGGGTGGAAGTCATTGTCGTGGCCGTCGGTGCGCACGTGGTGCAGGCGCACCTCTTCCAGGGTGCCGAGGCTGCGCACCACCGGCAGCAGCAGCGGGCGTGCCTCGTCCAGCGGCATGACCAGGGAACGCTGGTTGTCGCACAAGGCGGCGATGTAGCCCTGCAGCGCATTGCGCCGGCCCGGCCCCCGAGCGTTGCAGTACTCGCGGTAGGCGTTGTGCAGGTTGAAGAAGGCGCTCTCGCCGTAGTTGAGGCGGAAGTCGCGGGGGCTGTAGTGCATCTCGCCCTTGAAGCCGGCCTTGCGGGCCGCGGACTCGAACAGCGCGGCGAAGGCATCCGGCGAGGGCTTGCGGTTGAAGAGGAAGTCGAGCAATGCCATGGCTTTACCAAAAGAAATCAGGCGATGGACTCAGGAGGAGCCATTCTCCGTGCGCAACCCTACAGGACCGGCACAGCCGCACCAACCCGAGCAGAACCCACTAAGAGTGACGAATACAGCCTCATTGGAAATGGGCACGTTGACAAGGGTCAGCAAATCCTCGGTGGCGAAGGCATAGCGTGGTAACAGCTGCCCTCAAACGAACCCAGGAGATTCGCCGTCCATGTTTCCCGAATACAGAACGCTGATCACGAAACTCAAACACACCGATGCTCACTTCCAGAAGAAGTTCGACCAGCACAATGCGTTGGATGAGGAGATAACGAAACTGGAAAAACACAATGCCAGTGATTACAGCAACGAAGTAAGAGACCTGAAAAAACAGAAACTCAAACTGAAAGAAGAGCTGTACGAGATTCTCAAGCAGCACTCGCAACAAACACCCTGACACTCACCCCAACCCGCCTATCCCGCTGCCTGCATGCAAACCTCCTGCACGCAGGCAGCGGCCAAAGGGCGGGCCACCCAAGGCCCGCCACTCACACTCAGGCCTTGGAGCAGCTGGCCGGCGCCCAGTCACCCATGTCGGGGCTGTTGCACACGTCGCTGACCATGGTCGCGCCCTGGCTGGCGACCTTCTGGCTTTCGGCACGCTTGGCCTCGGCCTTCTGCAGGGTGCGCTCGGTGGCCACGGCTTCCTTCGGCACCTTCTTCGCAGCGGCGGTGGTCGCCTTGGTGCCGGTCTTGGTGGTGGACGCCTTGCTGGTGGAAGTTTTGCTGCCGGACGCCTTGGTGCCGGTGGCCTTGCCGCCCTGGCTGGCGACGCTCACCGGGTTCTCGGCGGCGACCACCTGGGTCACGGTCTGACGCTCGACGCCCACGGTCTGCAGGTCACGCTCGTAGGCCTGGGTGTAGGTGTTGATGTTCTCGCCGGCACGGCCGTCCACGGCAGCCATCAGGGCGTTGGTTTCCTGCAGGCCGGCCACGATCTCGGCCATGCGCAGGCGACCTTCGCTGTCGCTGATGCTCTTCGACTTGCGGGCGCTCATCAGGTTGTTGAATTCGCGCTGGTAGCAGCTCTGGGCCGCGCTGGCGTAGCGGATGCTGCGGTCCAGTTCGCCGCTGCTGCTGTCGATGTCGGCGGCGTAGGAGGCGATGCGCGCATTGTCGTCGGCGATCTGCTGCTGGCGCGCGGTGTAGTAACCGGCTGCACCGCCCACCAGTGCGCCACCGGCGGCACCGATCAGGGCATTGCGACCGGCGTGCTCGTCGCTGGACAGGCCGCCGGCCAGGGCACCAAGCACGCCGCCGGCGATGGCACCGGTGGCCACGGACTGGGTCACAGCCTGGTCGGAGGCGCGCAGCTGGCTCACCGGCTGGTAGCACTGCGGGTAGTACTCCGCCTTGGTGGTGGCGGCGACCTTGGAGCTGGGCGAGCCCATGCCGGCACAGCCGGTGAGCAGGACGCTGGTGCAGGTGACGGCGGTGATCAGCGCAGTGCGCACCGAAGAGAAAGCCGGAATGTTGCGTGGAGTAGCCATAGCCATGGTCATTGCTCTCGTTCTATGAGTTGTCCTGGTTCATGCGGACGCACGGTCGTCCGCCTGATCTTCATCCCTGTGCCCTGCCTGGGTACCGGATCGTTGCCGACCGACGCTCAGGGTCCGAGCAGTTCCTTCAGAATCACGTCCTTGTCCGCCTTGCGCTGTTGCCGATATTGGCCGACATGCTTGACGAAAAGCGTGGCCCGGTTCACGAGGCTCTTGCCCAATACCGGGTTTCGGTTGAGTTCCTCCTTGGTTCGCTGGAACTGCGCCTGGATCACCGCGTCGGTATAGCGGGTGCCGGTGGCCAGGTTGTCAATATAGATCGCCAGGGCGCCGTCGAGCGCCGTACGTCCGTTGGTCATCGCGCTCTCGTAGAGCTTGGCGGCGTTCTCGTCCTTGGCCGCCTGGGCCTGGTCGCGGCTCTTCTTCAGGTTGGTCAGGCGGATGTTGTAGTTGTTGATGGTCTCGGCCACCAGGGCGGCGGACTGTATCAGGTTGCCCGCGGCCTCCTCGCGCTGTTTCGCGATCAGCGAGATGTTGCGCTTGAGCTCCTCGTTGACCAGCGCCAGGCGCCCCTGCAGCTCCGGGTCGGTGCTGCTGGCGATCACGCTGTCGAGCAGTCGGGTGGGGTCCTGGTCTTCGCTGATCTCGTCGGTGAGGGACGAGGAGCGGCCTTCGGCCTTCCATTGCTCGAACAGCTCCTTGTAGCGCGAACGCGGGGCCGAGAGTGCGCCGATGGCCACGCGAAAGCCCGTGGTCTCGTTGCGCTGCTCGGTGCCGTCGGCGGCGAACAGGGGGTACTCGCGGCGCATGCCGGTGAACAGCGTCATTTCACCTTCCAGGTAGTTGCCGCCTTTGACCACGAAGCCGCCGTAGGTTCCCTGGCGACGTCCCGCATGCACCAGCTGGAAGGACTCCTGGACCATCTCCGCGGCGTTGCCGATCACATCGAACAGGCCGATCGGGTTGGGCTTCTTCAGGCCCACCGGCAGCAGCCGCGCCGCCTGGCCGGTACCGCCGGCCACCTGGTTGAACACCGCCCAGTCGGCCAGCGGGCCGTCCCCCTCGGCACCTTCCTGCTTGCGCGGGAACAGCCGGGCTTCCAGTTCCTGGCGGCTGACGGCATGGGCGCCACGGGCGGCATATTCCCATTCCACTTCGGTGGGCAGGCGCACGAAGGCGACGCCGCCCTCTTCCGCTTTGGTGCCCCGGCCGCTGACCGGCAGCAGGTCGCGGTGGTTCTTCAGCAGCCAGGCGCTGTAGACGGCGGCGAAGCGCTCGGCGTCGAAGTGCGACAGGTTGACCTTCGGCAGCCGCGCCGCCATGCCCGGCTGGGCCGGCTCGCACGCCGGCGGCTCGCCCTGGCCGGCCAGGGACGGCGCCTGGGCCATCACCAGGTCGTACTGGCGCTGGGTCACCTCGTACTTGCCGACGAAATACAGCATGGGCTTGAGCAGCGTGCCCTTCTCCGGCTTGGGCAGGCCGGGGCCGACCTTCGCCTGCCAGGGCTTGGGCAGGTCGTTGAGGGTGAACTGGCCGTTGATGTAGTCGCGCCGGTAGCCGGAGATGAACGACTGCTGGTAGCCCGTCTCGCCTTCGCTGAAGGGGTAGCCGAGGCTCACCTCGCGGTCGTCCAGCGCCCCCTTGGCCAGCACGTAGACGTAGCGGAAGGCCATCTGCCCCTCGCAGGGCAACGGCAGCAGCACGTCGTCGTCCATCGGCTTGGGGTTGTAGAGCGGGTCCGGGTCGGCCTGGGCCACGGCGGCGACCAGGGACAGTGAAAATGCGACTGTCAGCAGCTTAGACATCACGTAGTCCTTCCGAGGCTTCGATGCGGGCCGCGCGCCACCCACCGGTGGCAGCGGCCAGGGCGCTGCAGCCGAGGGTCGCCAGCAGCGCCAGCAGGTAATGGGAGAGTTCCAGCCGGCAGGCCTGTTCGCCCTCGGCCGACTGGAACAGCTGATTCAAGCCACTCTCGGCCGCCAGGTACAGCAGGCCGGCGAGCACCAGGGCGATCAGCCCCGTATAGAGCGCCTGGAGCACCACGAACAGCACCAGGCCGAAGGTCGGGAAGCCCAGCAGGCGCAGCACCGAGAGGTCGCGGCGCTTGCGTTCCACCGCCGCCAGGGTACTCGCCGCCATGGCGGCGAAGGCGCCGGCCAGGGCGAGCGCGGCGATGACCCAGAACACCAGGGTCAGGTTGCGGCTCAGGGCGCGCACCTGGGCGATGGCCTGGGCCTGGGTGGAAACCTCCAGGCCGCGCTCGGCGAAGTACAGCCGCAGCGGCTCCACCGCATCCAGGTCGCGGGCGTAGAGGCGGAAGCCGGGGTAGACCCGCGCCCGCGTGGCGCCGGCCTCGACGCCCGGCCAGCCGAAGCGCGGCACGGCCAGGCCGTCGCGGTAGTCCTCCACCGCTTCCAGCAGGTCGAGCCGGGCGAACAGTGCCGGGCGTGGGTAGGCCTCCAGGGGCAGCACCGCCTTGACCCGCAGGCGCGTGCGCTGGAATTCCGGCTGGCCGTTGCTGGCGCGGCCGAAGGCGGCGGTGAGCAGCGCACCGGCCTGCACCCCGAGGCGCTCGGCGGCGCGCTGGCTGAGCACCACCTCGTCGGCGCCGGGCAATTGCGCGGCATTCACCAGCGGGTCGCCCTCGGCGCTGGGGACCATCTCCACGGTGAGCGGCTGTGCGCTGTCGTCGGCGTACAGGTCGGCAGTGGCGGCGATCTGCCGGGTGCGGGGCACCACGAAGGCCACGTCGGGCCGGGCCGCCAGCTCGGCGATGCCCGCCAGGCTGAACCGCGCACCGCCAAGGGGGATCACCTCGCGCACGGCCGGGTCACGCTCCAGGCGCTCGGTGAGGGTGCTGACCAGGCCGTGCTTGAGGCCGAACAGCACCAGCAAGGGCGCCACCACAGCCACCAGCGCCAGCACCGCGCACAGCGACAGGCGTGCCTCGTCGCGGTAGTCGTCCCAGGCCAGACCGGCCAGCAGCGCGCCGCGCATCAGCGGGCCTCCGCCAGGGTCGCGGTGACGCCGCCATCGGCGCCGCGCTGCAGGCCGATGGGCAGCGGCACCAGCCCCGCGCGTTCGGCCAGGGCGTGGTCGTGGGTGGCCACCACCAGGCACAGCTCGCGGTACTCGGCCTGCTCCACCAACAGGTGCATGACCCGCTCGGCATTGAGCGGGTCCAGCGAGGCGGTGGGCTCGTCGGCCAGCAGCAGGCGCGGCTGGTGCGCCAGGGCACGGGCGATGCCGACCCGCTGGCGCTGGCCGACGGAGAGTGCCGCCGGGCGCTTGTGCAGCTGGTCGGCGATCTCCAGCTGCTTGGCCAGGCGCTCGACGCTGCCGTTCTCCGGCAGGCCCAGCAGACGCCGGGGCAAGCCGATGTTGCCGGCCACGTCGAGGTAGCCGAGCAGCCCACCGGTCTGCAGCACGTAGCCGATGGCGCGACCGCGCAGGGCCGCCAGGGCGTCCTGCCGGCTGTCACGCCAGAGCGCGGCGAGGTCGTGCTGGCTGCCGGCGTCGTCGAACTCCATCAGCGCGCCCGGGTCCGGCGACAGCACCAGGGCCAGCAGGTCGAGCACAGTGCTCTTGCCGCTGCCGCTGGGGCCGACCAGGGCCAGGCGCTGGCCGCCGCGCAGATCCAGCCGGGGGATCTCCAGGCTGTAGCGCTGGCTGCCCTGCCCGCGCGTCTTGCGCAGGTCGCGGATGCGCAGCATCAGGGCAGCGTCGACAGCGGCACGCGGTAGAGGGCGTCACCGGGGGCGGCGTCGCCGAAGCGCACCCAGTTGGCGGTGTCGTTGTGGAAGGTCTCGTAGAGGCGGATCTTCGATTCCAGCTCGTCGATGAAGTCTTCCTGCTCGGCCACCGACAGCGACAGCCACAGGTCCTGGCTCATGTTCAGCGCCTTGCTGCGGTACGGCAGGCCGTCCAGGTACTCGCCCAGCAGGCCGCTCTCGGCCAGGTTGCCGCCCTGGGTCAGCTTGGCCGGGTCGCGGCTCATGTAGGCGCTGGCGCTGGCGATTTCCTGGAAGAAGTCCTTGGGCGAGCTCTGGGTGCGGCGCGCGGCATCGACGATCACCTTGAGCGCCTGCTGCAGGTCGTTGAGCTGCAGCTTGGTGAGCAGCGCACAGACCTGGAAGGCCGGCAGCTGCGGGTTGGTCAGGTCGCGGTCGGAGGTCCAGGCGGTGACCAGCTGCGGGGCACGGGCCTGGTTGCGGTGGCCGAGGAAGTCCATGTGCATGGCGTAGCCCACCGCCTCGGTCTTGGCGGCGATGCTGGCGCCGCCGGTGGGGGCCTCCAGCTCGGCGTTGCTGCGCACCTTGTGCACCAGGTCGGCGAAGGTGCTGGCGATCTCGTTGACGCTCTCGCCGAACTTCTTCACGTCGCCGCCGCCCACGGGGATGTACAGGTCGCCGATCTGCGGGTTGGCGTCGGCGGTGAGCACGCGGTACTGCTGCTCGGCGAAGCTGTGGTTCTTCTTGCCGGCGTCGGTCTTCAGGTGCAGGGCGTAGATCTTGATCTGCTTGCGCAGCGCCGCTTCGCGCACCTCGGCCTCGTTCATGTGGGTCTGGCCCAGCGGGTCGCTCTTGCGCAGCGCGCCGGCATCGCTGACCAGCAGGATCAGGCGGCCGCCGTAGCCGCTCCAGTCCATGCCGTCGACGGCCTGCATCACGCCGGCGAAGGCGTCTTCGTTGAAGTCATGGCTGGAGACGTTGGTGGCCTTGACCTGCTGGGCCAGCTCCAGGAAGCGCGCCGGGTCGCGGCCCTCCTCCAGGCTGACCAGGGTCTTGGCGGTGTACTGCAGGCCCGGCGTCTTGTCGGTGTTGTTGCGGAACCCGACCATGCCGAAGCTGACGCTGTCCAGCTCGCCCCGCGCGGCGATCTCGCCGTGGAGCTGGTGGACCACATCACGCACGCGGTCGATGTAGGGCTGCATGGAAACGGAAGTGTCCACCACCAGCACGATGCCGGTGCGGAAGGCGTCCGACGAGGCCGCTGCGGCGGGCTTGCCGTCCCCCTGCTTGCGCGGGGTGTCGCCCGGGTCGATGGAGGCGACGTTGAGCACCTGCACCGGCTGGCCGTTGCTGTCGAAGCTCTCCCGCGCGTCGAAGATCGGCAGCAGGTAGAACTGGTCCTGGGGCACGGCGCTGGCCGGCGGCTCGATGGCCACCAGCTCGGGGTCGGTGGCGTCGCCGAACTGGGCCTGGTGCACCGCGTTGCGGGCCTTGGCCGAGTCCATGAGGAACTGCTCCACCTGATTGGCATCACGCAGGAACATCACCGGCGAACGGCCCGAGCGCTCGGTGAACTTCAGCACCAGGCTCTGCTTCCAGTCGCTGACCTTGTCCAGGGGCAGCCAGCCGTCGCGGTGGCCATCGCTGGAGGCGCCCACTTCCACCCAGGGAGTGCCGTTCACCACCTGGCGGGCATACACGTAGAACACCGAGAAGGCCGGCACCGCCTCGCCGTCGCCCTGGCCACCGGCCTGGCTGGCGAAGCGTGCGCCGGGCTTGCTCAGCACGCGTTCGAAGAGGGTCTTCTTGCCGGCCATCAGCAGCGGGCGGTCGCCGCCCTGCACGTCGGAGGCCGGGGTGGCCTGGGTCGCTACCGTGGCCGTGGTGGTATCGGGCGTGGACGGGGTGCCGGTGGTCGGCGCCGTGTTGCTGTCATCCCGCACCTGCACCACCGGCGGCGTGCTCTCGCCACCGCGGTTGAGCCACCAGTAGCCACCGCCTCCCAGGGCGGCAACACCGAGGGCGGCCAGGCCGGCGGCGACGATCAGCGGCGCGCGGCTCTGCCCTTCGGGCTTCTGCGTGGCGACCATCTCGGTGTCCAGCACCGATTCGCGCTTGCGGCCGGCGCCGCTGTCCGCCACCGGCGGTGCGGGCGGCACCTGGGTGGCGGCGTCGGGAATGGAGACGGTGACCGGGGTCAGCCCGGTCATGCCGCTGGCGGCCGGCGGGTTCACCGCACTGGCGGAGGTGCCGGGCAGGTCCAGCGGGCGGAACTGGGTCGCTTCGTTGTCGTCGGCCACCGGCGCCACGGGCGCGGCCGGCAGGCGGTCGAGGGCGGCGATCAGCGCGGCGGCGTCGGGGTAGCGGTCGTTCGGGTCCTTGGCCAGCAGCCGGGTGAGGATCTCCTGGTAGCGGCCCTGGGTGATGGGCAGCTCCGGCAGCGGCTGGGTGATGTGCGCCAGGGCGGTGGACAGCGAATCGGTGCCCACGTAGGGCAGCTGCCCGGTGAGGATCTCGTAGAGCACCACGCCCAGGGCGTAGAGGTCGGCGCGGCCGTCGATCTCCTGGCCACGGGCCTGCTCGGGGCTCATGTAGCTGGGGGTGCCGACGGCGAAGCCGGCCTGGGTGAACTGGGTACGGTCGTCCAGCGCCTTGGCGATGCCGAAGTCGGAGAGCACCGCGCCGCCGTCGGCGCGGAACAGGATGTTGGCCGGCTTGACGTCGCGGTGCACCAGGCCCTGGGCATGGGCGTAGCCCAGCGCCGAGGCGATCTGGCGCAGCCACACCAGGCCCTGCTCGGGGCTCAGGCCGGCGGCGATACGCTCCTTCAGGGTGCCGTTGGGCAGGTACTCCATGGCCATGTAGTACAGGCTGCCGACGTTGCCGATGTCGTAGATGGTCACGGTGTGCGGGTGCGACAGCCGCGCCAGGGTCTTGCCCTCGCGCAGGAAGCGCTCGCAGAAGCTGGCGTCGTTGGCCAGCGCAGCGGCCATCACCTTCAGCGCCACCTTGCGTTCCAGCGAGCGCTGGGTCGCCAGGTAGACGACGGCCATCGCGCCATCGCCCAGTTCGCGCTCGATCTCGTACCCCGGAATCTGAATGTCCATGCTGGTCTTTTTTTCTTTCTCAGGATGCTTTGACGACTACCGCCGTGATGTTGTCCGGCGCGCCCCGGGTCAAGCCCAGATGCACTAGGCTGCGGACCACCTGGTAGGGGTCCGCGTGGCCCAGCACTTCGCACAGTTCGTGGTCGTCGGCGGTCTTGTTCAGACCGTCGCTGCAGAGCAGGAAACTGTCTCCCGGCAGCACGACGAACCGCGATTCCTCCAGCTCCAGGTCATCCTGCACGCCGATGGCCCGGGTCACGATATTGGCCATGGGGTGCGCCCTGGCCTCCGTTTCGTTGAGCAGGTGGCTGTCCACCAGGTCCTGGACGTAGCTGTGGTCGCGGCTGATGCCTTCCAGGCGCCCTTCCCGCAACCGGTACAGGCGGCTGTCGCCGGCCCACAGGCAGGTGCCTTCGCCCCCGCGCGCGGCCAGCACCACCACGGTGCTGCCCATCATGTTCACCCCGCGCTGGGCCGCCTCGGCCCGCACCAGGGTGTTGACGTGCACCAGCGCCGCGCGCAGGGCCTCCACGTAGAGGTCCAGCGCATCGGTGCAAGGCACGCCACGGAGCGTATCGACGATCAGGTTGCTGACGTAGTCACCGGCGGCGTGTCCGCCCATGCCATCGGCCACCACCCAGAGCCCGCGTTCGCAGGCGTCCAGGCAGGCGTCTTCGTTGACCTGGCGGACCATCCCCACATGGCTGTGGCTGGCCGACTGGTACTGCGTGACAGGAGGCAGCGGCATCACAGGCTCCCGAAATCGATCTGCCCGATGGCCGGGAGCTGGCCGACGGCGCCCTCGCCTACCAGGAAGCGACTGAAGTAGCGGGTCGGCGGCAGCCCCTGGAACCTCACCAGTTGCGCCTCCACCCGTTGTGATCCCCGCCCCCAGAAGAAGCTGCAGCCCTCGCCCGCCAGTTGGCCGAGCACCGCGCGGCGCGCCGCCTCGCCCTCCACCGGGTAGGCCAGTGCGCCCAGGTCGCTGACCCGGGGCGTCACCCGTGGGCTTGCCTCCGGCACGCCCAGGGCCTGGACCCCGCGCTCGAAGGTATCGACGTCCGCCTCCGGCTCCAGGGTCGACAGCAGCAAGGCCTCGGCCTGTTCGAACCAGGCGTCGGCGCCCCCCACCAGCGCGCCGCTGTTGCACGACGGCTCCAGCGCCACGGCGATGGTGAGGGGGAAATAGCGGCCCACGCGGTCGATGCTGGGCATCATCACGCCGGCCACCGCCTCGGGCACCAGCAGGCCCGGGGCGATGCTGAAGCGCCACAGCGGGCTGATCAGGTAGGCGTCGAGCCAGGCGCCGCCCAGCTCGGCCTGGCTTTCCGCCATGCCGGCGGCCAGCCAGCGGTCCCAGGCCTCGATGAAAGCCGGGGTCAGGCCGCGATGGATGAAGTCGCCGCGGCCGGCGAGCTTGCCGTAGAAACCCGCTGCGCTCATAGCCGCTCCGGCAGGCCGAAACCGCTCACCACGCGGCTGCGGAACGGGTTGAAGGCGCTGCTGGCACGCAGCTCGCTGGAGATGCTCAGGTTGTCCACGCGCATGCGCAGGGTGAAGCGGTCCGGCGCGTTGCCCTGGGTCAGGTCGGACTGGTCCAGCAGGCGGAACCAGGCCCACGGCCCTTCCAGGGTCAGGCCGGAACGGCCGGCGCTGGTGGGCGGGGTCACGCTCAGGCGCACCACCCCCAGGCTGTTGGGGCTCGGCCACTGCATGGCCACCGGGCGGCTCGGGCCGTGGTCATAGCTGAACTGCTGGCCGTCCAGGTCCAGCTGGAACTGGTCGATGGCGGCGTCCATGGCCACCGCCTTCAGCTCGAAGCGCACCATCGGCGTGGTGTTGCCGGAGCGGAAGAAGGCATCGCGGATCTGCGCCGCACGCTGGAAGGTACCCAGCACGCCGGCACTGATGCCCAGCTTCTCCGCTGCGCCCGGCTGCCAGCGCCAGGTGGTGGCAGAGGTGTCGACGTAGGGCTGCAGGTACTTGCGGAAGTAGCTGTCCATCACCCCGCCGACGCCGAAGAAGGCGCCGAAGTCGTCCAGGGTGGCGTCGCGGGTGCTGTTGCGGTCCAGCGGGTAGCGACCGGCCAGGGACTGCCGGTAGACGTTGACCACCTCGGCCGTCCAGGCGGCGTTCAGCTGGTTGCGGATGCCGCCCATCATGGTGTTGGTGGAGGCGCTGACCACCGATTTGACCAGCCCCTGCACCAGCGGCGGCTGGCGCTCGGCGCCGAGGCTGACGCGCTGGGCGGCGGCCTGGGCCTGGTTCTTCGCCTCGCCCAGCAGCTGGTCGCCGCTGGCGCCGCTCATGGCGCTGAGCTGCACGTAGAGGGCGTTGAGGTCGGCCAGCAGGGCCTCGATGGGCGCGGCGGTGTCACCCTCGCCCTTGTCCACCAGGCTGTTCAGCTCGGCGAAGTGGCGGCTGATGGGGTCGTCCGCACCCGGCTGGGCCGGCTGCTGGGTGTCGTCCCCGCCCTGCCCCACCAGGGCCTTGAGCTTGTCGACGGCGCCGTTGCCTTCCTTCGCCAGCTTGGCGGCGGCCAGGCGCTCTTCCTTCTGCAGGTCGGTCTCCTTGGCCACGGCTTCCAGCAGCTTCTTCAGCGGCGATTGCGGGCCGGACAGCACCCGCAGCACATCGGCCGCCTGGCCGGTGCTGGTGATGGGCACGAAGTCGATGTCGGCCAGCAGCGCATCCCACTGCCGCAGGTAGTCCTGGAAGTACAGCTGGCGCACTTCCAGGGCCAGGCTGGCGGCGTCCTGGGCGTCCTCCACGGTGCGGCCGAGCACCCACTGCTCCTCGGCCAGGGTTCCGGCCTGGCTCAGGCTGGAGACCATGAACACCTCGCGGTAGCCACGCTGGGTGAAGAAGCCGGGCAGCGGGTCGTTCAGCGGCTTGCCGCTCTTGCGTGCGAAGACCAGCGCGGCGTCGCGGCCGGCGGCTTCGCTGATGCGGAAGTCCGGCACGTTCTGCGGCAGCTTCTGGCGCTTGACGCGGTCGTACACGCGCTGGGCGACGGACAGCTGCTGCAGCTGGCGACGGGTGTCCTGCACCAGGTCGTCGTCCAGGCGCACGGCCGGCGGCGCGCGGTCGTACAGCGCGGCCAGGTGGTCGTTGAGGGCCTGGCGCTGTTCCGGCGCCAGGTCGCGGGGCAGGCTGCGGTCCCAGTCCAGGGCGATCCAGGCCTTGATGAAGTCGCCGTCGTAGTGCTCCGGGTCGGCCAGCATCAGGTAGGCCTTGAGGCCCTCGTAGAGGAAGTCGGAACTGCCGCCCCCGCGCAGCTGCTCTTCCAGGCGCGCCATGACCCGGGGGGCCATGACCGCGATCAGCAGCTTGCGGTACACGCTGGCGCCCTCGGCACCGAGCATGTCGCCCTGGTAGAGGCCGAAGCCCTCGGCCCAGGACGGCGCGTCACCCGGCGCATTGCGGATGGCGTTGAGCAGCGGCAGCACCGCCAGCACCTCGCGCTGGGCCGGGCTGAGGGCCTGCAACTGGCCGTGCAGCGGCTTCACCCGCGCATCCACTTCGGCGATGTAGGCCTGGTTGGCGCGGAAGCTGGCGATCCACACGCCCAGCACGGCCAGCACCAGCACCACGGTGGCGGCGAGCACGCCCCGGGCGATCCAGGTGCGCTGGCGCTCCACCTTCGGGTTGGCGCCCACCAGGCCGCGTTCGCCGAAGGCCACCTCGCGGAACAGCCGCTCGATGAAGTAGCTGCGCCCGGTGCCGGTCTGGCGCGCCAGGTGCTGGCGGTCCAGGTTCATGCTCTGGGCCATGGCACCGATCAGGCGGTCGATGGGGCTGCCTTCCTGGGTGCCGCTGGTGAAGTACACGCCGCGCAGCAGCGGGCGCTCTTCATAGGGGTTGGGCTTGAACACGCCGTCGAGGAAGCCCGACAGCGCATCGCGCAGGGCCGCGAACTGCTGCGGGAAGCCGTAGATCAGGTCGCGACGTGCAGGGTCGCGCTCCTGTTGCAGGCGCTCCACCAGGCGCTCGTTGAGGCGCTGTTCGAGCAGGGCGAACTCGCTGCCGAACACCGACAGTGGGCCCTCGGCGCTCTTGCCGTCGTCCAGGGCGAAGGTCATGCCCCAGACCTGGGCGCGCTCTTCCTTGCTCAGCGCGTCGAAGAACTCCATGAAGCCCGGCACCAGGTCGAGCTTGGTGAGCATCACGTAGATTGGGAAACGCACGCCGAGCTGGGTGTACAGCTCCTGCACCCGGGCGCGGATGGCGCGGGCGTGGGCGGCACGCTCGGTCTCGCTGCCCAGCAGCAGGTCGGACAGGCTGATGGCAACGAAGGCACCGTCGATGGGGCGGCGCTTGCGCTGGGTCTTGAGCAGGTCGAGGAAGCCCAGCCAGGCGGCCTTGTCCACTTCGGCGTGGCTGTCCTGGGTGGTGTAGCGGCCGGCGGTGTCCAGCAGCACGGCCTCGTCGGTGAACCACCAGTCGCAGTTGCGGGTACCGCCGACGCCGCGGATGGCGCCCGAGCCCATGTGCTCGGCGAGGGGGAAGTTGAGGCCGGAGTTGACCAGCGCGGTGGTCTTGCCCGAACCCGGCGGGCCGATGATCACGTACCAGGGCAGCTCATAGAGGTTGCGCCGCTCATGGCCGCCGAGCTTGGCGCGCTTGAGCAGGGCCAGGGCCTCGTCCATGCGCTGCTTGAGGGTGGCCAGCTCTTCGCTGGTGGCCACGGTGGCGGCGTCGGGGGCGACGGCCACCAGGCCCTGCATGACCTTGGCCGCGTTGCGCCGGGCCTGGATCAGGCGCAGCACGCGCCAGCCGATCCATACGGCGAACAGCAGGATGATGATCACCCAGCGCACGGTGGCCGAAGCCAGGGGCTCGAAGCCGCCGATGGCGATGAGCGGACCGACGAACCAGATCACCAGGCTGAGGGCGATCAGGCCCAGCACCGGGATGACCCAGCGGGCCAGGAAACTGAAAAACGCCTTCACTCGACGCCCTCCGCGAAAACAGTGATCTCCACCCGGCGGTTGCGCGAACGGCCGTCGGCGGTGTCGTTGGATGCGACCGGCTCGGTGTCGCTGCGGCCTTCGGCGCGGAAGCGCTCGGGCTGGCCGGTCTTGGCGGCGAGCACGTCCATGACCTGCTGGGCGCGGTCCTGGGACAGCTTCCAGTTGGACGGGTAGCGCAGCGTGGCGATGGGCCGGTTGTCGCTGTGGCCGGTGACCAGCACCTGGCCCTTGACCTTGCGGATCGCCTCGGCGATGCGCAGCAGCAGCGGCTGGAAGTCGTCGTCGATGCTGGCGCTGCCGGAGGCGAACAGCTGGTCGCCACGGATGGTCACCACGGAGCGGTCCACGGCGTCTTCCACGGCCACCTTCTGGGCGCGGATCTCGTCGGCGAGGAAGCCGGCCAGGCGCGGGCGCTCGACGATCTTCGGCTTCTGCGGCGGACGGTCGATGGTCTGCACCGGGATGTCGCCCAGGGCATGCAGGTTCTTGAACACCGGCTCGGCCTCGGCGGCCAGCTTCAGCCGCATGCCGAACAGCAGGGCCAGCAGCAGCGCCGCGCCGATGGCGATCACCACCCAGGGCGGCAGGAACTGGCGCAGGCGATCACGGGCGACCACCAGGCCGCGCCAGTGCGGCGACAGCTCGCGCTCGATCTCGCCATGGGTGGCGCGGATGGTGGCGGCCACCCGCTCGCGCAGCGCGTCGAGCTGGCTGCGCCCGTCGTTCATGACCCGGTAGCGGCCTTCGAAGCCGAGGCTGATGCAGAGGTACAGCAGTTCGAGGATGTGCAGGCGCTGGCGCGGGTTCTGCAGGCAGTGGTCGAGCAACTGGAACACCTTCTCGCCACCCCAGGCCTCGTTGTGCAGGGTGATCAGCAGGCTCTGCTTGCCCCACTCGCTGGCACTGCCCCAGGGGGTGCTCATGACCGCCTCGTCGAGGGCAGTGCAGAGCACGTAGCGGCTGAGCATCACCTCGTCCTGGGGGACGCCGGCGGCGCGGGCCTTCTCTTCGAACTGGCGCAGGTAGCCCAGCAGCTGCGCGCGCAGGCTGGCGGGCATCGGGTGGGCGATGGTGTTGCGCAGCCGGGTGAGCAACGCCAGCATCGGGCCGGCGGCGTTCTCCAGGGGGTTCAGGCCCAGGCCGCGCGCGGTGAGCATCGGCCCGCTGGCCGGGGCCGGGCCGGGCGGCGGTGCGTCATGGCGCGGCGCCGTCGGCTCGGGGCCACGCCCGCCCGGGCGCGGCATGATCATGGTGCGGTCGTTGTTGTTGCCGCCACTGCCGCCACCGATGGGCGGGCCGCCGAAGGGATCGTCGATCGGGTGCATCGCGAGTTAACTCCGGATGGCCCAGAAGGCCAGGTTGAGGCCGGGGAACTTGCCGGCGATGTGGAAGGCGAAGCCGCCGGAATGCACCAGCTGCTTCCAGTGGTCGCTGCCACGGTCCAGTTCGAAATAGGTGCTGCCGGCGTGGTACGGCAACTGGCGCGGCGCCACCGGCAACGGCAGCAGGCCGATGCCCGGCAGCTGCAGGTTGACCAGGTCGCGGATGTGCTCCACCGAACCCACCTTGGCCTGCTGCGGGAAGTGGCCACGGATGGATTCGCCGGGCACGTCGGCGCGCACCACGAGGATGAACGCGGAGTTCTCCAGCAGGGTGCGGTCGGCCAGCATCGCCACGTGCACGCCGTAGGCCTTCTCGACGATGGGGATCGGCACCGCGCGGCTGTCGATGACCATCGACAGGGCCTGGCGCAGGGCCAGCATCACCGGGGCGAAGCTGTTGGCCAGGTCGTCGTGCTCGTAGGCCGGGTATTCGGCCGGGCGCCGGCCACTGGCGGTGAAGGTGGAGAACTCGCCGGCCAGGGCCACGGCCTCGCGGTAGAAGTCCTCGGGGTGCAGCGGTGCAATGCGCGCCAGGTGCGCCACCAGGGGCTCGGCACGGTTGACCAGTTGCAGCAGCAGGAAGTCGGCGATTTCCGAGGCGCCGCCCGCGCCGGAGGCGACCACACGGCCGGCCAGGGCCTCGCCACGCTGGTGCAGCAGGCCCAGCAGCTCGCTGCGGAAGGCCGCCAGCGGCTTGGACACGGCCACGTCCAGCAGCGGCGGGATGTAGGACTCGTCCAGCACCACGGCGCGGTCGGCGCGCTTCTCCAGCACCCGCACCACGCCCACGGCGGCGTATTCGCCCAAGCCATCGCGCTCGGTGACCAGGCGCAGGGCACGACCGCCGATGGACACAGGGGCACGGCTTTCGAAGGCGGCGTTGTCGTCGCGCACTTCGCGCACCTGGCTGCGGTAGCGGGCACCGCCCAGCTCCTCGCCCTCCTCCACCGTGTCGCGGGCACCGGCCCGCTTGAGCGGCAGCGCCAGGTAGATGATGCCGTCGCGCAGGCTCTCTTCCACGTCGAACGGCTCCGGCGCCACGTCGTCGCCGGGGATGTCGAACGGGGTGCCGTCGGGCAGCAGGCCACGGGCGGAGAGGATCGCCAGCTTGCCCTGGGTGAGCAGCGACTCGTCGATCTTCAGCTCGGAGAACCCCCAGCTGCCGGGGCGCAGCGAACGGCAGCGCCCTTCCACCAGGGCTTCGAGGTAACGGTCATGCTGCTGGAAGTGCTGCGGACGCAGGAACATCCCTTCCGACCAGACCACACGGTTGTTCCATGACATGTGCTGTCTCCGCTTTTCAGTGTTCGGTGATGGGCGCCGGCGCGACGGTCACGCCGCGTGCGCCGAACTTGAGGCTGTAGGCGCTGGTCTGGTTCAGCGGAACGGTGATGACGTCACGCCAGACGGCGGCATCCAGTTCGCGGTAGCCGACCACGATACCGAACTGCCGGGTGCCCTCGTCGAGGGTGCGCTCCTGCATCTGGCGATCGGACGGCTTGACCAGCAGTTCGTCCTGGGCGACCAGGTCGGCGGCGAGGGTCGCCTGGGCCTTGTCCACCAGGGAGAAGTAATCGGCACGGCTGAAGGTGGTGGCGTTGCGCAGCTCGTACAGGCGCACCCGCACCGGCGTGCCGGCACCGCCGGGCAGCGCGTTGAGGTCGGCACTGGCTTCGATCTGCAGCTGCACCACGGTGGGCGGCGGCGGGGCTTCCTTTTCCGGCTCGGAGGCACAGGCGCTGAGCAGCGCGGCCATGGCGAGCAGAAGAATCCTTGGCATTCGGTACGTCCTCGTTGACTGCTGTTGATCCACGGAAGCGACGGCGGGACGGGCCTGGCCACGCCCCGGCAGGCGGGCGGCGCTAGCCACCGCGCAACCTGGCGCTGTGCTCCTCGTAGGCGCGACTGAACTCGCGTCCGAACAGGTCCTGGAAGTCGTCCTCGGCCTCCCGCGAGATGCTCGCGTAGAGGTCGGTGAACAGCTCCCAGTACTGCGACTGCCGGGAACCCGGCAGCAGGGCCGACAGGCCCGATGGCTTGCTCAGGCGGGCTTCGAGGGTGGCGGGCTCGAAGCGCTTGAGCAGGTGCTTGATGGCGGCCTGCACACCGGCCATGACGGCCAGCTGGTGCGCCTTGACGTCATCGAAGCTCTCCTTCACCGCCTGGTCCGGCGGCATGAAGGCAGCGTTGCCGTGGCGCAGCAGGAGCAGCAGCGCCTCGTCGACATTGGGGGCGAACTTGAGCGGGTTGTTCTCCACCGGGCGGATCATGGTCTGCGACATGCGGAACTCGCCCTTGAGGCTGGAGCGCGCGCGCAGCACGTCCACCAGCCCTTCCACCATCAGCCGGTAGCTGCGCCCGATGGCCTCCATCTGCGCGGCCGCCTCGGCGCGGTCGATGCGCAGCTGGGACAACCCGGCACCGCGCAGGAAGGCTTCCAGCAACTCGCCCTGGGGTGCCTGGGCAGCCCCCTGGGGCGGCGCGGAAACCGGGGGAACCGCCTGGGGCGGCGTGGCGGCAGGCGGCGTCGGCACCGGCATGGCCGCGGCCAGGGGTTCGAGCGGCGGCGTGGCGATGGCGGCGTGGGTGGCCTGGGCGGTGGGCGTCAGCGCCGGGGCGACGGGCACGTCCACAGGCGCTTGCACGGGCACGGCCACCGGCGCCTCGGCCTGGGGACTCGGCTCGAACGGGGTGCTGCCGAACAGCACGGCCATCGGGTCCGGCTGGGCGGCGGCCTGGGGCGGCGGCACGGACGTGGCCTGGGCATCGCTGACAGGCGTGCCGATCCCGGCGAAGAAATCCTCGGGCACGTGCATCGGCGCCGGCTCGGGGACCTGGGGCGTGGCAGCCGTGGGCATCGGCACCGGGATCGACGGAGCCGCCGACGGGGTGGAGAGGCCGAGGTCGGCAAAGGGGTCCCAGTCGGCCGGTATCGCATGGGCCTCGGCAGCGGCGGCCGGGGGCGGCGTCACGCTGGGCAGCGGCGGCGGCGCGGGCGGAGCCACCGGTGTCGGCGGGCGGAAATCATGGCGCTCGGCGGGCACGTGGTCGGGAATCGCGGCCGCCGGCGGTGGCGCCGGGTTGAGGAAGTCGAACAGGTCCGGCTTGGTGTCCAGCGGCGAGCCGCCCATGGGCATCTGGGTGGCCGAGGGCGCGGCGTAGGGTTCGGGGATGGCGCTGGAGGCGACCTGTCGGCTCATCAGCGCATCGAAATTGCTGAACGGGTCCGCACCGCCCACCGACGGGGCAGCGGCCGGGCCGCTGGAGAACGGCTGCGAGGTGGCCGGCGCGGTGATCTGCACGAGGATCTCGTACTCGCCGAGCTTGAGCACTTCGCCATCATTGAGGCGCTCGCTGTTGCCCCGGCGCAGGCGTATGCCCGACTGCGCGAGCATCACGCCGTTGGTGCTGGTGTCGGTGAGGTAGTAGACGCCGTCACGGCTCTGAATGGTGCAGTGCTGGCTGGACACCAGGCGCTCGGGATCAGGGAGCACCCAGTCGTTTTCCGTACCACGACCTATCCTCAGTTCACCACGGTCCAGCTCGGCGTCGGGACGTTGCCCGGGGGTGAGCTTGTGATAACTGGTGATGGTCAAACGCAGTGGCATTGCGACTCCTTGCACATCTCACTGGAGAGGGGCGCGAACACCGAACCCTTCGATGCCGTGCAACAGCGCGCCGGTCCGGACCCTGCACGTGCCCCTGTTTCGCCAAGCCGCGCGAACACTCTCAGCGAAGAAAAATCTGATGGCTTTAGCCGACTTATCTTAGAACGAAAAAAGTAAACTTTTACAATCCGAAGAGGCTAGCGTCGACTAGCGCACATCTGTCGGTTGTGGTTCGCGTTTGTCTTGACAAGGGCAAAATACGACCCGAAAAATGGATAGGAGTTGCAGCGGTTGAGGCCAGAAAAATGGCGTCACCAAGACGTTGATCCAAGGGACTGTGATCAAGTCGTACGTCTGCTCCAGAACCATGCTCGCCCCAGCCCTGACAAGGAGAACACCCACCGTGGTGGACGTGTCGCACCTGCTTTCCCCCGTTTCCGCCGAGTCCCCGTGCGGTGATGATCTCGAATACGACGCCTCGTATCTCGAACTCGAACGAATCGCCCAAGGCCAGCCCGAACGTCAGATGGGCGACTCCGTGCTGCCTGCCGAACCGCCCGCGTGGCGCGACGTGCGCGAGCTGTCCAGCCAGTTGCTGGGCCGCAGCAAGGACCTGCGCATCGCCAACTACTTCCTGCAGAGCGCCATCGCCCTGGAAGGCCTCGCCGGCCTGGCCCAGAGCCTGACACTGGTGCGTGAGCTGCTGACCCAGTTCTGGGACGGCGTGTACCCGCAGCTCGACGCCGACGATGACAACGACCCGACCTTCCGCATCAATGCCCTCACCGGCCTCGCCTCCGAGCCGGTGATCCGCCTGGTGCGCGAGGCGAACCTGACCAGCTCCCGTGCCTTCGGAGCGGTCACTTTGCGTGCTGCCCTGAACGCCCTCGACCTGCAGCGGTTCCCCAGCGAGACGCTGACCGCCGAGCAGCTCCAGGGCGCCTTCCGCGACACCGACCCGGCGCTGCTGGAAAGCACCCGCCAGGCCCTCACCGATGCCCAGTCCGCACTGGCGGCCATCGAGTCGACGCTGTCCGACCAGGTCGGCTCGGCCCAGAGCGCCGACCTCGCCCCGCTCAAGCAGCTGATCCGCCAGGCCCTGCAGATCGTCAAGGAGCACGCGCCCCTGGACGACAGCGCGCCGGCAGAGGACGCCGCGACGGACGGCGGCGACGGCAGTGCCGGCGAGAGCCCGGTCGCCGTGGCCAGCGCGCCGCGCGCCGCCCCCCACGAGATCAACAACCGCGACGACGTGTTGCGCACGCTGGACCGCATCCTCGCCTACTACGAGCGCCAGGAGCCCTCCAGCCCGGTTCCGATGCTGCTCAAGCGTGCCCGGAAGCTGGTCACGGCGGATTTCGCCGAGATCGTGCGCAACCTCATCCCCGATGGGATGTCGCAATTCGAGAATTTGCGCGGCCCCGAGTCCGAGTAACCCCGATCCGGCAGACCGTGCATCCGTTACCGGCTAGCGGCCGATGACGCCCCAACAGCCGTAAAGGCAGCGAAGGAGGAGCAACCATGGGTAGCACCAGCAGTCAGAAATTCATCGCGCGCAACCGCGCACCCCGCGTCCAGATCGAGTACGACGTGGAGCTCTACGGCGCCGAGAAGAAGGTGCAGTTGCCCTTCGTCATGGGCGTCATGGCCGACCTCGCCGGCAAGCCGGCCGAGCCCCAGGCCGCCGTCGCCGACCGCAAGTTCCTGGAGATCGACGTCGACAACTTCGACTCGCGCCTCAAGGCCATGAAGCCGCGCGTCGCGTTCAACGTGCCCAACGCCCTGACCGGCGAAGGCAACCTCTCCGTGGACATCACCTTCGAGAACATGGACGACTTCAGCCCGGCCGCCGTGGCGCGCAAGGTCGACTCCCTGAACCAGCTGCTCGAAGCCCGCACCCAGCTCGCCAACCTGCTGACCTACATGGACGGCAAGACCGGCGCTGAAGAACTGATCATGAAAGCGATCAAGGATCCGGCCCTGCTGCAGGCCCTGGCCAGCGCGCCGAAGCCGCAGGACAACGAGCCGCAAGCCTAAGAGGACAACCAGATGGCCGAGTTGATGACCGACGCCGCGCCCCAGGCCGGCCAGACCACCGAGCAGACCAGCGAGTTCGCCTCGCTGCTGCTGCAGGAATTCAAGCCCAAGACCGACCGGGCCCGCGAGGCGGTGGAAACCGCCGTGCGCACCCTGGCCGAGCATGCGCTGCAGCAGACCAACCTGATTTCCAATGACGCGATCAAGTCGATCGAATCGATCATTGCCGCGATCGACGCCAAGCTCACCGATCAGGTCAACCTGATCATGCACCACGCCGATTTCCAGCAGCTGGAAAGCGCCTGGCGCGGCCTGCACTACCTGGTGAACAACACCGAGACCGACGAGCAGCTGAAGATCCGCGTGCTGAACATCTCCAAGGGCGAGCTGCACAAGACCCTGAAGAAGTTCAAGGGCACCGCCTGGGACCAGAGCCCGATCTTCAAGAAGCTCTACGAAGAGGAATACGGCCAGTTCGGCGGCGAGCCCTACGGCTGCCTGGTGGGCGACTACTACTTCGACCAGTCCCCGCCGGACGTGGAGCTGCTGGGCGAGATCGCCAAGGTCTCCGCCGCCATGCACGCGCCGTTCATCTCCGCCGCCTCCCCCACCGTGATGGGCATGGGTTCCTGGCAGGAGCTGTCCAACCCGCGTGACCTGACCAAGATCTTCACCACCCCGGAATACGCCGGCTGGCGCTCGCTGCGCGAGTCCGAGGATGCGCGCTACATCGGCCTGACCATGCCGCGCTTCCTGGCCCGCCTGCCCTACGGTGCCAAGACCGACCCGGTGGAGGCGTTCGCCTTCGAGGAAGACACCGCCGGCGCCGACAGCAGCAAGTACACCTGGGCCAACTCGGCCTACGCCATGGCGGTGAACATCAACCGCTCGTTCAAGCTCTACGGCTGGTGCTCGCGCATCCGTGGCGTGGAGTCCGGTGGCGAAGTGCCGAACCTGCCGGCGCACACCTTCCCCACCGACGACGGTGGCGTGGACATGAAGTGCCCGACCGAGATCGCCATCTCCGACCGCCGCGAGGCCGAGCTGGCGAAGAACGGCTTCATGCCCCTGCTGCACAAGAAGAACACCGACCTGGCGGCCTTCATCGGCGCCCAGTCGCTGCAGAAGCCGGCCGAGTACGACGACCCGGACGCCACCGCCAACGCCAACCTGGCCGCGCGCCTGCCGTACCTGTTCGCCACCTGCCGCTTCGCGCATTACCTGAAGTGCATCGTTCGCGACAAGATCGGCTCGTTCAAGGAGAAGGACGACATGCAGCGCTGGCTGCAGGACTGGATCCTCAACTACGTCGACGGTGACCCGGCGCACTCCACCGAAACCACCAAGGCCCAGCACCCGCTGGCCGCCGCCGAGGTGGTGGTCGAGGAAGTGGAAGGCAACCCGGGCTACTACAGCTCCAAGTTCTACCTGCGTCCGCACTACCAGCTCGAAGGGCTGACCGTGTCGCTGCGCCTGGTATCCAAGCTGCCTTCGGCCAAGGGGGCCTGAGGCGCGTCACTTTAAGCGCCTGCCAGGTGGCGGGCGCGTCTGACAAGGTGGCGAAAGCCACGAAGGAGGAATAGATGGCTGTTGATATGTTCATCAAGATCGGGGACATCGAGGGTGAGTCCGCCGATAAGGTGCACGCCAAGGAAATCGACGTACTGGCCTGGAGCTGGGGCATGTCCCAGTCCGGCAACATGCACCAGGGTGGTGGTGGAGGCGCCGGCAAGGTGAGCGTCCAGGACCTGTCCCTGACCAAGTACATCGACAAGTCCAGCCCCAACCTGATGATGGCCTGCTCCAACGGCAAGCACTTCCCGGAAGCCAAGCTGACCATCCGCAAGGCCGGCGGCGAGAACCCGGTGGAGTACGTGATCATCACCATGAAGGAAGTCCTGATTTCCTCCGTGAGCACCGGTGGCAGCGGCGGTGAAGACCGTCTGACCGAGAACATCAGCCTCAACTTCGCCCAGGTCCAGGTGGACTACCAGCCGCAGAAAGCGGATGGCGCGAAGGACGGCGGCCCGGTCAAGTACGGCTGGAACATCCGCGAGAACGTGAAGATCTGATGTCTTCGCCAACGGTCCCGGCCCTGCCGGGACCGTTGTTGCTCCACCCTCCTCCCGGCGAGGCGAACCCCCATGGCAAAGCCTGCGTTCATCAACCTCTGGAACAACTACCCCACCGAGCAGCACCCGTGCGACGGCGGCTGGGACAACCAGTGCGCGATCCGCATGAGCCTCACGCTCAACGCCGAACGGTCCATCACCATCGACCGCAACACCTACCCGGAACCCAAGTGCGCACACGGCCACGCCCGTGGAGCCGAGTCGCTGGCCAACTGGCTGTGGCGAAACCACCTGGGACGTCCGCAGATCTTCACTGACGGTGCCGCCGCCAAGCGCACGCTCAACGAGCGCACCGGCATCATCTTCTTCAAGGACTGCTTCACCCGCAGCGGCGAGACCCGCGCCACCGGCGACCACATCGACCTGTGGAACCGTGGCCTGACCAAGACCTACGACGACCCGGCCAATCGCGCCGCCCAGGTCTGGTTCTGGGAGCTGGCATGACCCGCCCCACCCTGCTCCTCGCCTGTGCCCTGCTCCCCTGCCTGAACGCCTGCGCCGCCACCCCGCCCGGACCGGCCGCGCCCGAGCAGGCCATGCTGGGCGACCAGGCCCTGCACCTCGAAGACCAGGCCGGCCGCTGCACCCTGGTGCACCCCGCCGGCCGCCTTGAACTGGCCATGCCCTCGCCCTGCGAGTTCCACCGCAACGCCGAGGGCGCGCCGCGCATCGAACACCAGGGCGCGGTGCCCATCCTGCTGGTGCAGCACAGCCAGCCGGAGGCGCCCCCCGGCCAGGGCTGCGTGACCCGCCTGCAGGCCGTGCGCCTGCGCCAGGGCACGCTGCAGGCCTCGGCCCCCATGACCAACGCCAGCTGCCCGCGCGGGCCATGGGACCAGAAACTGTTCACCGGACCTTTCGACTGGTGACCCGGATTCCCCAAGAGCCCCATTCAATGCAGCCACGCTGCAGACAGGACGACCATGAACGCTGAAGAACTCTTGCGCGCCGGCCGCGTCGACGACGCCCTCAAGGCCCTCCAGGACCAGGTCCGCACCCAGCCGGCCAATGCCGAGCTGCGCGTCTTCCTGTTCCAGCTGCTGGCCGTGCTCGGCCAGTGGAGCCGCGCCAACAACCAGCTGAAGGTGGCCGGCGAGCTGGATGCCGGCGCCCTGGCCATGGTGCAGACCTACCGCACCGCCCTGGAATGCGAGGCCCTGCGTGCCGAAGTGTTCGCCGGCCGCCTCACCCCGGTGGTACTGGGCGAGCCCGCTGACTGGGTGGCCCCGCTGATCCAGGCCCTCAAGCACGACGCCGACGGCCAGCCCGAAGCCGCCCAGGCCCTGCGTGATGCTGCCTTCGACGCCGCACCGGCGGTGGCCGGGCAAGTCAACGAGCAGCCCTTCCAGTGGCTGGCCGACGCCGACCCGCGCCTGGGCCCGGTGCTGGAGCTGATCGTCAACGGCCGCTACGTGTGGCTGCCGATGCACAACATCCAGCACCTGGCCATCGAAGCCCCCACCGACCTGCGCGACCTGGTGTGGCTGCCGGTGGAGATCACCCTGGTCAACGGCGGCACCACCGTGGGCCTGATCCCCAGCCGCTACCCGGGCAGCCAGGACGACGCCGACGGCGCCATCCGCCTGGCGCGCAAGACCGACTGGCTGGACAGCGGCCTGCCCCTGGGCCAGCGCCTGTTCGTCACCGATGAAGGCGACGTCGCCCTGTTCGAGGTGCGCACCCTCGCCTTCGAGCAGCCGAGCGCCTGAACATGGCCGACCTGACGCTGCAGGAACGCCTGCAACCGTCCCTGCTCGATCGCCTCACCGACGACGATCCGGGCAACCCGAAGGAGAGCGCCGACAAGCGCGTGCTCTCCCTCACCCAGCTCAAGGCCTCGGTCCTGCGTGACCTGGCCTGGCTGTTCAACACCATTGCGCCGCTCGACAGCGACACCTCCGGCGAGATCCAGGCCGGCAGCTCGGTGGTCAACTACGGGTTGCCGCCGCTGGCCGGGCACACCGCCTCCAGCGTCGACGTGCAGGCCATCGAGGCCCTGCTCACCGAGACCATCGCCGGCTACGAGCCGCGCATCATCCGCTCCACCCTGCGCGTACGCGCCCAGCTGGCAGCCGACCAGATGAACCACAACGCTTTGTCCTTCGAGATCGAGGGCGACCTGTGGGCCGAGCCCGTGCCCTTGCGCATGCTGCTCACCACCGACCTCGACCTGGAGACCGGCCACGTCCGCGTGGTGCCCGCCGAACAGGTCAGGAGGCGCAAATGAACCCGCGCCTGCTGGAGTACTACAACCAAGAGCTGCAGCACATCCGCGAGAGTGCCGCCGAGTTCGCCAGCGAGTACCCGAAGATCGCCGGGCGCCTGACGCTCTCCGGCATCGACTGCGCCGACCCCTACGTCGAGCGCCTGCTGGAAGGCTTCGCCTACCTCACCGCCCGCGTGCAGCTCAAGCTCGACGCCGAGTACCCGACCTTCACCCACAACCTGCTGGAGATCGCCTACCCGCACTACCTGGCGCCGACCCCGTCGATGACCGTGGTGCAGCTGCAGGCCGATCCCAACGAAGGGTCGCTGGCCAGCGGCTTCGTGGTGCCGCGCAACGCCTCGCTGCGGGCCAGCCTGGGCGCCGACGCGCAGACCGCCTGCGAATACCGCACCGCCCAGCCGGTCAGCCTGTGGCCGCTGGAAGTGACCAAGGCCGAATACTTCGGTAACCCCGCCGCCGCCCTCGGCCGCCTGGCCGCCAGCGAGCCCACCGCCAAGGCCGGGCTGCGCCTGCGCCTGCGTACCGGGGCGGGCCTGCCGTTCAACAGCCTGTCGCTGGAAGACCTGACCTTCTTCCTCCACGGCGCCGACGAGCAGCCCTTCCGCCTCTACGAGCAGCTGATGGCCAACGCCTGCGCGGTGTTCGCCCAGGCCCCCGGCGGCGAGTGGGTGGAGCGCCTGCCGCCGGACAGCCTGCGCTCGCGCGGCTTCGACGACGAGGACGCGGTGCTGCCGGTGGTGCCCCGCGCCTTCCAGGGCTACCGCCTGCTGCAGGAATACTTCGCCCTGCCCAACCGCTTCCTGTTCGTCGACCTGGCCAACCTGCGCCGTCCCGTGAAGCGCTGCGCCGGCCAGGAGCTGGAGATCATCGTGCTGTTCAACCGCCTGGACAGCACCCTGGAAGGCAGCATCGGCGCCGACCTGTTCCGCCTGTTCTGCACCCCGGCGGTGAACCTGTTCCCGCGCCGGGCGGACCGCATCCACGTGAACGAGCGGGTCAACGAGCACCACGTGATCGTCGACCGCACCCGCCCGCTGGACTTCGAAGTGCACAGCCTCACCGAGGTGACCGGCCACGGCGCCGGCCCGGAGCAGCCCTTCCAGCCCTTCTATGCCGTGCGCGACCCCTCGCGCTACGGCCGTGAACAGGCCTGGTACACGGTGCGCCGCGAACCCCGCGTGCTCTCCAGCAACCAGCGCCGCAAGGGGCCGCGCTCCACCTACATCGGCAGCGAGACCTTCATTTCCCTGGTGGACGCCAAGCAGGCGCCCCACCGCCACGACCTGCGCCAGCTGGGCATCGGCGCGCTGTGCACCAACCGTGACCTGCCGCTGTTCATGCCGGTGGGCACCGGGCGCAGCGACTTCACCCTGGAAGACAGCGCCCCGGTGCAGGCCGTGCGCTGCCTGGCGGGCCCGAGCCGGCCCAAGGCCAGCCGCGCCCATGACGCCAGCGCCTGGCGGCTGATCAGCCAGCTGTCGCTCAACTACCTGTCGCTGAGCCAGGACGGCCAGGGCGCTGCCGCCCTGCGCGAGATGCTGCGGCTGTACGGCGAGTCCAACGACCAGGCCCTGCAGATGCAGATCGAAGGGCTGCGCAAGGTCGCCAGCAAACCCTGCACCCGGCGTCTGCCGATGCCGGGGCCCATCGTCTTCGGGCGCGGCCTGGAGATCGACCTGGAGTTCGACGAGAACGCCTTCCGCGGCACCGGCGTGTTCGTGCTGGCCTCGGTGCTGGAACGTTTCCTGACACGCTACGTGTCGATCAACAGCTTCACCGAAACGGTGTTGCGGACCACTGAACGGGGCGAGGTGATGCGATGGCGGGCGAAGCCCGGACGTCGTCCGAATCTGTAGACACCCTCGCGGAAATGGAAGCCGCGCCCTGGAACTACGACTTCTTCCAGGCGCTGCGCCGCATCGAGTGCGAATACCCCGACCGGCCGCGCCTGGGCCATTCCCTGCGCCTGGCCGACGACCCGTTGCGCCTGGGCCAGAAGCCCGATTGCGGCTTCGCCCCCGCGACCCTGGCCAGCGTCGAGCACAACCCCGACGGCACACCGCGCATCGAGCAGTACTTCTTCGGCCTCACCGGGCCCAACGGGCCGTTGCCGCTGCACTTGACCGAGTACGCCCGGGAGCGCCAGCGCAACAGCGCCGACGCCACCTTCAAGCGCTTCCTCGACGTTTTCACGCACCGCCTGCTGACGCTGTTCTACCGCTCCTGGGCCGAAGCCCGGCCGACGGTGAGCATGGACCGCCCCGACCAGGACTACTGGTCGCCGCGCCTGGGCGCGCTCTCCGGCCGGGGCATGGAAAGCCTGCTCGGCCAGGGGCCCATCGACGACGCCGCGCGCTACTACTACACCGGCCACCTGGCGGCGCAGACGCGCTACCCGGACGGCCTGCGCACCATCC
The DNA here is from genome assembly GCF_006715895.1 of Pseudomonas sp. SLBN-26. Classification (NCBI taxonomy): domain Bacteria; kingdom Pseudomonadati; phylum Pseudomonadota; class Gammaproteobacteria; order Pseudomonadales; family Pseudomonadaceae; genus Pseudomonas; species Pseudomonas sp. SLBN-26. The sequence continues at coordinate 912,606 of NZ_VFOB01000001.1, read as the reverse complement.
TCGCGGAGTTCTTCGGTGTGCCGGTGGCCATCGAGGAATACGTCGGCCAGTGGCTGGAGCTGCCCGAGCGCAGCCGCCTGGGCGCCGCTGCCAGCACCCTGGGGATGGACCTGTGCCTGGGCACCCACGTGTGGGACCGCCAGCACAAGTTCCGCATCTGCATCGGCCCGCTGGACCTGTCGCAGTACCAGCGCTTCCTGCCGGGCGGCGAACTGTTCCACGAACTGGCCGCCTGGGTGGCCGAATACCTGGGAGAAGAACTGGACTGGGACGCCAACCTGGTCCTCAAACGTGAGGACGTTCCGCCGCTGACGCTGTCCGGCGGGGACCGACTCGGCTTCAACACCTGGCTCGGCACCCCCGACCAGGACGCAAAGGACCTGCTGCTGGCACGCCACTACGCCGACGCCACGCCGCGCCAATACCCGGATCGAGGAGAGTGAAAATGGGAGAAATCAGTCGCGCCGCGCTGTTCGGCAAGCTGAACAGCCTGGCCTACAAGGCCATCGAAGCCGCCACGGTGTTCTGCAAGCTGCGGGGCAACCCCTATGTGGAGCTGGTGCACTGGTTCCACCAGATCCTGCAGCTGCAGGACTCGGACCTGCACCAGATCATCCGCCAGTTCAGCATCGAGCCGGCACGCCTGGCCAAGGACATCACCGAGGCCTTGGACCGCCTGCCGCGCGGCTCCACCTCCATCACCGACCTGTCCTCCCACGTCGAGGAAGCGGTGGAGCGCGGCTGGGTGTACGGCAGCCTGATGTTCGGCGAGAGCCAGGTGCGCACCGGCTACCTGGTGGTGGGCATCCTCAAGACCCCGAGCCTGCGCAATGCGCTGCTGTCCATCTCCCGCGAGTTCGAGAAGCTGAAGGTGGACACCCTCACCGAGCGCTTCGACGAAGTGGTCGGTGCCTCCCCCGAGAACGCCCTGACCGCCACCGACGGCTTCAACGCCGGCGCCCCGGGCGAAGCCAGCGGCGCCATGGCCCCGGCGGCCATGGGCAAGCAGGAAGCCCTGAAGCGCTTCACCGTGGACCTCACCGAGCAGGCCCGCAGCGGCAAGCTGGACCCGATCGTCGGCCGTGACGACGAGATCCGCCAGCTGGTGGACATCCTCATGCGCCGCCGGCAGAACAACCCGATCCTCACCGGCGAGGCCGGCGTGGGCAAGACGGCGGTGGTCGAGGGCTTCGCCCATCGCATCGTCGCCGGCGACGTGCCGCCCTCGCTGAAGGACGTGGAGCTGCGCGCCCTGGACGTCGGCCTGCTGCAGGCCGGTGCCAGCATGAAAGGCGAGTTCGAACAGCGCCTGCGCCAGGTGATCGAGGACGTCCAGAGCTCCGAGAAGCCGGTCATCCTGTTCATCGACGAAGCCCACACCCTGGTCGGTGCCGGTGGCGCCGCCGGCACCGGTGACGCGGCCAACCTGCTCAAGCCGGCCCTGGCGCGCGGCACCCTGCGCACCGTGGCGGCCACCACCTGGGCCGAGTACAAGAAGCACATCGAGAAGGACCCCGCCCTCACCCGCCGCTTCCAGGTGGTGCAGGTGGACGAGCCCTCCGAGCACCGCGCCATCCTGATGATGCGCGGCGTGGCCTCGACCATGGAGCAGCACCACCAGGTGCAGATCCTCGACGAGGCACTGGAGGCGGCGGTCAAGCTGTCCCACCGCTACATCCCCGCGCGCCAGCTGCCGGACAAGTCCGTGAGCCTGCTGGACACCGCCTGCGCCCGCGTGGCCATCAGCCTGCACGCCGTGCCGGCGGAAGTGGACGACAGCCGCCGTCGCATCGAGGCGCTGGAGACCGAGCTGGCCATCATCGGCCGCGAACACGCCATCGGCGTGGCCATCGGCAGCCGCCAGGTGGACACCCAGGCCGCCCTGGAGGCCGAGCGCGCCCGCCTGGGCGAACTGGAGGCCCGCTGGGCCGAAGAGAAGGCCCTGGTGGACGAGCTGCTGGCCACCCGCGCCCGCCTGCGTGCCGCCGCCGAGCCGGTGGACGGCACCAGCCGCGAAGGCGGCGCCGACACCCCGCCGCTGGCCCCCGAGGAACTGGACGCGCTGCGTGCCCAGCTCACCGACCTGCAGGCGCGCCTGAGCACGCTGCAGGGCGAGGACCCGCTGATCCTGCCGACCGTGGACTACCAGGCCGTGGCCTCGGTGGTGGCCGACTGGACCGGCATCCCGGTCGGGCGCATGGCGCGCAACGAGATCGAGACCGTGCTCAACCTGGGCGAGCACCTGAAGAAGCGCATCATCGGCCAGGACCATGCCCTGGAGATGATCGCCAAGCGCATCCAGACCTCCCGCGCGGGGCTCGACAACCCCAGCAAGCCGATCGGCGTGTTCATGCTCGCGGGCACCTCCGGCGTGGGCAAGACCGAGACCGCGCTGGCCCTGGCCGAAGCCATGTACGGCGGTGAGCAGAACGTCATCACCATCAACATGAGCGAGTTCCAGGAAGCCCACACCGTCTCCACCCTCAAGGGTGCCCCGCCCGGCTACATCGGCTACGGCGAAGGCGGCGTGCTCACCGAGGCGGTGCGTCGCAAGCCCTACAGCGTGGTGCTGCTGGACGAGGTGGAGAAAGCCCACCCGGACGTGCACGAGATCTTCTTCCAGGTGTTCGACAAGGGCGTGATGGAAGACGGCGAAGGCCGGGTGATCGACTTCAAGAACACCCTGATCCTGCTCACCACCAACGCCGGCACCGACCTGATCGCCAGCCTGTGCAACGACCCCGAGCTGATGCCCGAACCCGAGGGCATCGCCAAGGCGCTGCGCGAGCCGCTGCTGAAGATCTTCCCGCCGGCGCTGCTGGGCCGTCTGGTGACCATCCCCTACTACCCGCTGAGCGACGAGATGCTCAAGAGCATCACCCGCCTGCAACTGGGTCGGGTCAAGAAGCGCGTCGAGTCGGGCCACAAGGTGCCGTTCGAGTTCGACGACAAGGTGGTGGACCTGGTGGTCTCCCGTTGCACCGAGACCGAGAGCGGGGGTCGCCAGATCGACGCCATCCTCACCAACAGCATGCTGCCGGACCTCAGCCGCGAGTTCCTCAACCGCATGCTGGAAGGCCGCAAGGTGGAGAAGGTGCAGGTGAGCGCCGAGAACGGCGAGTTCACCTACCGCTTCGAGTGAAGCGATGCGGCGCGCCCCGCCACGGGGTGCGCCGCCTGAATGTGAAAGGTTCCGGCGCGTCGGAACCCGGCAGTGACGCGTACAGCGCTAAGGAAGTGTGGGATGGCGATTTCGCAACGGGCACGCATGGCCAAGGTCAGCAGCCCGCTGGGCGGCGATGTGCTGCTGCTCGACCGACTGGACGGCCACGACGAGCTGGGCCGGCTGTTCGACTACGAACTGGAACTGGTCTCCGAAGACCACAACCTGCAACTCGACGCCCTGCTGGGCAAGCCCATGGGCGTCTCGGTGGAGCTGTCGGACGGCAGCCAGCGCCACTTCCACGGCATCGCCGCACGCTGCAGCCAGTCCTCCGGCACGGGCCAGTTCGCCGGCTACCACGTCACCCTGCGGCCCTGGCTGTGGCTGCTGTCGCGCACCTCCGACTGCCGCATCTTCCAGAACAAGACGGTGCCGGACATCGTCAAGCAGGTGTTCCGCGACCTCGGCTTCTCCGACTTCGAAGACGCCCTCACCCGCAGCTACCGCGAGTGGGAGTACTGCGTGCAGTACCGCGAGACCAGCTTCGAATTCGTCAGCCGGCTCATGGAGCAGGAGGGCATCTACTACTACTTCCGCCACGAGCAGTCACGCCACGTGCTGGTGCTCTCCGATGCCTACGGCGCCCACACCACCGCCCCCGGCTATGGTTCGGTGCCCTACTACCCCCTCGAAGACCAGATGCGCGAACGTGACCACGTCTACGACTGGCACATGGCCCGCGAGGTGCAACCGGGCTCCCTGGCGCTCAACGATTACGATTTCCAGCGCCCCAGCGCGCGCCTGGAGGTGCGCTCCACCATCAGCCGGGGCCACAGCAACGCCGAGCACCCGCTCTACGACTACCCCGGCGAATACGTGCAGACCGGCGACGGCGAGCAGTACGCGCGCAACCGCATCGAGGCCATCCAGACCCAGTACGAGCGCGTGCAGCTGCGCACCAACGCCCGTGGCCTGGCCTCGGGGCACCTGTTCAAGATGACCGGCTACCCCCGCGCCGACCAGAACCGCGAGTACCTGATCATCGGTGCCCGCTATGCGGTCAGCCAGGAAGCCTACGAAAGCGGCTCGGCCGGCGGCACGCTGCAGTTCGACAGCAGCCTGGAGTGCATCGAGGCACGCCAGCCGTTCCGTCCCATGCCGACCACCATCAAGCCCATCGTCCAGGGCCCGCAGACCGCCATGGTAGTGGGGCCCAAGGGTGAGGAGATCTGGACCGACCAGTACGGACGGGTGAAGGTGCACTTCTATTGGGACCGGCATGACCAGTCCAACGAGAACAGCTCCTGCTGGATCCGCGTGTCCCAGGCCTGGGCCGGCAAGAACTGGGGCCACATCCAGATCCCGCGCATCGGCCAGGAGGTGATCGTCAGCTTCCTCGAAGGTGACCCGGACCGCCCGATCATCACCGGCCGCGTGTACAACGCCGAGCAGACCGTGCCCTACGACCTGCCCGCCAACGCCACCCAGAGCGGGGTCAAGAGCCGCTCCAGCAAGGGCGGCACGCCGGCGAACTTCAACGAGATCCGCATGGAGGACAAGAAGGGCGCCGAGCAGCTCTACATCCATGCCGAGCGCAACCAGGACATCGTCGTGGAGAACGACGAGACCCACTCCGTGGGCCACAACCGCACCAAGAGCATCGGCAACGACGAGACCGCCCGCATCGGCCAGGACCGCCTGCGCGCCGCCAAGCGCCACGACACCCTGGTGGTGGGCGGCGCGAAGAGCGACAGCGTGAGCACCCGCTACCTGATCGAGGCCGGTGCGCAGATCCGCCTGGTGTGCGGGCAGAGCGTGGTGGAATTCAACGCCGACGGCGTGATCAACATCTCCGGCACCGCCTTCAACCTGTTCACCGCCGGCAACACCGCCATCGACACCGGCGGCCGGCTGGACCTGAACTCCGGCGTGGCCAGCGCCGTGCCCACCAATGGCGAAGGCGACAAGGGCGCCATCGACGGCAAGGTCAACGCCCTCTTCCCGCCGCCACCCAAGAGCTGAAATCCGCCGGGGCTGCGCAAGGCAGCCCCGGTCTTTCCGGGCTCGACACGCCGCGCCGGCCCGAAGCAAAGCCCCATGCAGCCGTAGGCAAGCGCGAAGGCGCCCACGCCGGCCTTTGCCCTTCCTGCTCGTCAAACCCGCACCCGGCCTCGCCTTCGGCCTTCCGGCGCCGGCCTACAGCCACCCGTGCGAAGGGCCTGTAGTAGTCCCCTATTACCCCCGCCTGCCGCTTCGCGGCCAAGCTGCGCGCTCCCTTCCCAACACGGAGCACGCAATGCCCAAGCTCATCCACACCATGATCCGGGTCGGTGATCTCGCCGCCTCCCTGGCGTTCTACCAGCAGGGTTTCGACCTGGCCGAAAGCCACCGCCTGGAGTTCGAGGATTTCACCCTCGTCTACCTGCGCGACGCCAACAGCGGCGCCGAGATCGAGCTGACCTGGAACAAGGGCCAGGCGCAGTACACCCACGGCAGCGGCTACGGCCATGTGGCCTTCGTGGTGGACGACCTGGAGGCCCACTTCGAGCGGCTGCGGGGTATCGGCTACGCGCCGGCCCCCATCAAGGCCTTCGAGCGCGACGGCGAGCTGCTGGCCCGCTTCTTCTTCGTGCAGGACCCGGACGGCTACAAGATCGAAGTCCTGCAGCGCGGGGGCCATTACCAGTAGCCAGCCGCTCCCGCTCCGTCCCCCTGCTGATCCGACGACAACAACAAGGAGATCCGCATGTTCGACGCGCCCCTCAATCGACGCCACTTCCTCAAGGGCAGCAGCGGTGCCCTCCTCGGCACCCTGCTGTTCACCTCCGGCCCCATCGCCCTGGTCGCCCCGTCACTCACCTGGGCCCTGGACCTGCACCACCTCGACAGTGCCCTGGCGCTCAGGCTGATGGCCGTGGTGAAGCGCCTCTACCCCCACGACGGCATGGAGGACGCGGTCTACGCCTTCGCCGTGCAGGCGCTGGACAGGCAGGCCGGGCAGGACCCCGCCCTGGGCGGCCTGCTGCGGGACGGACTCGACGCCCTCGACCGGGATGCGGGGGGAGACTGGTCCTCGCGCAGCGAGGCCGAACAGGAGGCGCTCCTGCGCGCCATCCAGCACACGGCGTTCTTCAGACAAGTACGCGCCCAGGCGTCACGGGCGCTGTACAGCAACGAGCTGGCCTACCGCCACTTCGGCTACGAGGGCGCCTCCTTCGGCAAGGGCGGCTACCTGATGCGGGGCTTCAACGACCTGCGCTGGCTGCCCGCTGCACCCGCCGATGCCAGCCCCTCCGCCACCTGACGAGGTACTCCCATGACGACGTTCAGCCTGAATGATGACTCGGTCATCGTGATCATCGGTTCCGGTGCCGGCGGCGGCACGCTGGCCAACGAGCTGTGCCGGCGGGGGCTTCCCGTGGTGCTGCTGGAGGCGGGCAAGCGCGAATCCCCGGCGACCTTCATCAACGATGAATGGCCCTCCTTCGAACAACTCGCCTGGAGCGACCCGCGCACCACCTCCGGCAGTTGGCAGGTGGCACGGGACTTCCCCGACCTGCCCGCGTGGATCTGCAAGACCGTCGGCGGCACCACCACCCACTGGGCCGGCGCCAGCCTGCGGTTCCAGGCCCATGAGTTCCGCGCCCGGCAGACCTACGGCAACCTGCCCGGCGCCAACCTGCTGGACTGGCCGCTGAGCCTGGAAACGCTTGAACCCTATTACGCGAAGGCGGAAGCGCGCATGGGGGTGACCCGCACCCACGGGCTGCCCGGCCTGCCGGGCAACAACAACTTCCAGGTGATGTACAACGGCGCCCGCAAGCTGGGCTACACCCAGTGCTCCACCGGCCACATGGCGATCAACAGCCGGGCACGGGACGGCCGGGCGCAATGCATGCAGCTGGGCTTCTGCTTCCAGGGCTGCAAGATGGGCGCGAAGTGGTCGACGCTGTACACCGAGATTCCCCAGGCCGAGGCGACCGGGCGGCTGGACCTGCGCCCGCAATCCCAGGCGGTGCTGATCGAGCATGACGCCCGTGGCCGCGCCAGCGCCGTGGTCTATGCCGACGCCAAGGGGCAGCTCCACCGGCAGCGTGCGCGGGCGGTCGCCGTGGCCGGCAACGCCATCGAGACCCCACGCCTGCTGCTGCACTCCAGCAGCACGCTGTTTCCCCATGGGCTGGGCAATGGCTCCGGCATGGTGGGCAAGCACTACATGCGCCACACCACGGGCTCGGTCTTCGCCGAATTCGCCGATCCGGTGCACTTCTACCGCGGCACCATCATGGCGGGCATCGTCAGTGACGAATCACGCTTCGACCCGGACCGGGGCTTCGTCGGCGGCTACGAGATGGAGACGATCTCCCTCGGCCCCTCCTTCATGGCGGCCTTCTTCGACCCGGGTGCCTGGGGACGGGACTTCACCCGTGTGATGGACCGCTACACCCACCTGGCGGGGATGTGGCTGGTGGGCGAGGACATGCCTCGGGAGAGCAACCGCGTGACCCTCAGCGATACGGTGAAGGACCGCTTCGGCATCCCCGTGGCGAACGTGCATTACGACGACCACCCCAACGACATCGCCATGCGCGAGCACGGCTACCGCCAGGGCCAGGCCCTCTACGAGGCAGTCGGCGCGCTGAAGACCCACCGCGTCCCGCCCTACCCCTCTACCCACAACCTGGGCACCTGCCGCATGAGCGAGAAGGCGGCCGACGGCGTCTGCAACGGCTACGGCCAAAGCCACGAGGTGCCCAACCTGTTCATCTCCGATGGCAGCCTGTTCACCACCAGCGCGGCGGAGAACCCCACGCTGACCATCGTCAGCCTGGCGATCCGCCAGGCGGAATACATCGCCCAGGCGCTCGACAAACGTGCGGCCTAGGCTGCGCTAACCGGTTAATGGGCCAGGGACGGCCCTTTTTTCTCTCGGGTAGTGGGCCACTTGGAAACCGGCGCCGCGCAAGGCGGCTCCGGTCATGGCGCGGTCAATCGGTATTCAGGGCAGGTCGACCTTGAGGCCACGCCCGGTCTGCACCGCCACGTAGTGGGCGTCCTTAAGGGCCCTGGCAAGATCAGGGTCGGTTTCGTCGAACTCCTTCACGGCAATGCTGCCAAGGGTGATCTGGTGGAGCATCGAGCGATCCAGGCCCTTGTCCAGCAGCACAGCCCTGACGTACCTCAGTTGCCGTTCTGCGGACACCAGCACTTCTTGCCCGGGAAGCGCGGCGGCACGCTGGATCACCAGCGCCAGCGCGCGATCTATGTATTCAACGGGAGTCATGGTCCACCTGGGGAGATAATTCCAAATGCGTCCTTCTGGTTGGAGAACAACTGCGTCGCTCCACCCTTGGCATCGTAGTTCTGGCCCTTGACCGACCAGAAGTCCGTGGTGGGCGCTGCAGTACTACGCAGCACCTCCACCTTCTGCGTGGTCTTGTAGGAGTTGAGGACCTTCGGCTCGATGGTGTTCGCCGCCCGGTTGGTGCCCATGGGGTTGATACCCAGTTCGGTCGGCTGGACTTTGGGGCTGATTGTATACCAGTTGCCCTGGGGCGCCCCGGGGGACTGGTACTGCCAGAGGGCCTTGTTCGGGGCCAGGGTCTCGACGCGCACGGGATGGTTGAAATCCAGGCCGTTCATGTACGACTCGGCATCGCTCTTCGAGTACCCCTTGGACTTGAAGAAGTTGCTCGCCACCTCGCGGTTACCGCGATAGTTGATGTCGTGGTCGAGATCACCACTGCGCCCGAACTTCTTGTTCAGGTACGCGCGTCGTTGCGCCGCCTCCGAGGTCACGGCAGCGGTCGGCTTGCGTCCGGCCAGCTTCGGCCCCATACCGAGCAGCGCCAGGCCGGCGACGCCTTGAAGGAGGTCGCGGTAGCCAGGCCCCAGGCGATCACCCAGTTGGCCGAGCAGCTCCATGCCGCCGTAGATGGCGCCGCCCACGACAACGGTCGCTGCCAACACCGCGAGCCCTGCCATGGCCGCCATCACCAGGCCGACGCCCAGTGCTGCCAGGCCGAGGATCTCCAGGCCGCTGTGCACCCAGCCCTCGATGTCCAGCACGAAGGCCACGCGCTCCGTCGGGCCGCCGATGAAGGTGTTCTCGCTGCCGGTCTTGATGTGCGCACCGCAGCTCATCTTGCTGGTCAGCCGGGCCGCCGGCTTGCCGTTGATGTAGACCGTGGCGCTGCCTTCGGCGATGACCACTTCGAACGGCCAGTAGGGGTGGTTGCAGGGCAGCCCGCTGCAGGAGGACGCGGCGTCCTCACCCGCGCGCATCGCGTTGCGGGCGTTGACGAAGACGTTGGGGCTGCCACGTATGAGCGCCCCGGTTGTCGGCTCCGGCAGGTTGAAGATGGTGCTGAGTCCCTTGACCACCTGGAACATGGACAGGCCGCCGGCAGCGATGGAGCCGGCCATCACCGCCAATGCGACACCACCCGTGGCGGCCGTGGCGGCGATCACCGCCGCACCGATCAGCGCCCCCGCCACCGCCCCGGCGACCATGGCCGCCAGGCCGAAACCGTGGGCGATCTCATCCCCTAGCCGTGCTGCTGCCTGCGCATCCATCGAGGTACTTCACTTCCTTGCTCGGGCCGTCGGCGGCCCCGGTCAGACTGCCGGAGGCAGCGGCTTGAGGGTCTGCATCGCCTGCTTCCAGGCGGGCTCGTGGAACGGCAGGTCCTGGGGCGTGGTGGTCAGCGTGGTGATCAGCACCGCCGGCTTGCGCTCGATGAACACCTGGCGAAGCATCAGCACCCGGCCATCGCGCTGCCAGGTGTAGTCCAGCAGCACCGCAGGGGCACCGTTCAGGTTGATGTCCCACTGCTTGACCAGGGTGAACCCGGGCAACTGCTGGCGCGCATTGGCGAGCTGCTGGGCGATGTAGTCGGCGAAGGGCATGTCGCCCTGGCTGGGGTCGCGGCTGATGACGAAGCTGGCTTCCTTGGCGCTGCCGGTGGCGGGCAGCTTGAAGATGTTGATGCTCTGGTCCTGCCAGGCATCGGGGACGTCCAGGTCCGCCTCGTTGAGTCGGTAGAGAGTCACTGTACTGAAGGCCTTCCCTAGGTGATGGGCTCTGCGTAGGAACTGCCTTATTGACCACGGCACATCATCCTACGCCCGGCGGGCGAAAATCTTCCGGCAACCGGGCCCAACAATCAAGGACAACCCCCCGCGCGATGCTCAGGGCTTGCGCTTGGTCTCGCTTCTTGGCCTGGAGCGGTGGAAACGGGATCACCTTCAAGGACACCTCACGGCGTGCAGCTCTACCTTTGCCGCAGAACGCCCCACCCGCTTTCGGACAAACACCCCATGACGACCGCGCCAAACACCCTCTACGACGACAACGCACCCGCCCTCGCCGCGCTCTACACGCACGTCGAAGAGGCCGACCTGAAGGCCGTGCGCGCCGCCCTGGAGGCTCACCCACAGTGGCTGGCCGTGCCCCTCTTCGGCCTGGCCAGCCAGGGGACGCTGCTGCACCTGGCGGCTCGCCATGGCTGCCTGGAGATCGTCGATTACCTGGTGAAGAAGGGGCTCGACACAGGGCTTCTCGATGGCAGCTACGGCACGCCGCTGGTCGACGCAGCGGGCGCGGGTCACCTCGCGACGGTGCGCTGGTTGCTGGACAACGGCGCGGCGGTGGATGGCGATTGCAGGGGCATCCTCACGCCGCTCATCGCCGCGGCCATGGGCGGCCACAGTGAGGTGGCTGAGCTGCTGGTGCAGCACGGTGCCGACCTCGACCGCCTGCACCTGCGCTTCAACCAGACCGCTCGCGATACGGCGCTGGTCTGGGGTCATGCGGCACTGGCGGAGTGGCTGGCTGAACAGGGCGGGCACTGCGCACAAGAACAGATGGACTACACCCGAGTACGTGGCAGCGGGATCTTCGAGCACATCTTCGAGCGGGTCGGTTTCATCCTCACGCCCTGCCCCAGCCAGAGGCTGTGCGGGCAGGACATCGACCTGCGGACGGCACTGGTCGGCAACGGCCGGGCCCACAAACTGCTGTTCACTCTGGGGGTACACCTCTCCCAGCCGCGCATCGAGCTGATGGTCGCACTGCCCTACGACTGGCCGTTGAACCAGGCAGCCATCACCTCCGACCTGCCTTGCGCATTCCCCGCCCAGCTGCTCTGGCGTGCAGCGCAGGTACGCCTCGAAGGCGAGGCGATCCAAGAGGGTTGGCTGGCCGAACGCGGAGATGAACGCTTCCACGACCTGTCCTGGCCGGAGGGTGTCGATGCCATGGTGGCGGTGGACTACCGCTTTCCGCCCGCCACCGAGGGCGCGACCGAAGGCGAGGTAACGCTGTTGCTGCTGGTGCCCATGAGCTATCCCCGCACCGGGCGGCCTACGCCAGAGAAGCTGGCGGACTGGGCCGGCAAGAAGCGCACGGCCAGCTGGAAGGCAGTGGCGATCAAAGCCTGATTGGCCGCGCCGCGCTCATTCCGATTCGCTGGGCACCAGGTCCGGCCCGCTCAGCCGGTCACGCAGGTGCAGCGAGGCACGCAGCAGTGCTCCCCAGATCCCGTCGGCGCCGTTCCAGGAGGCGCCGGCCCAGCGGGTATCGGCCAACAGAGCCGTGCGTGCCCGCTCGATGCACGCCTTGAGCATCACGGCGACGGGCTCCAGCCTCCAGTCGAACACCGGGAGGCCCTTCCCCACCTGGGCATAGCGGTACTCCCAGATCCAGGCGTGGACGCAATAGATCGCGCGGTTGTGATCGGGATGCCCAGCGAGCAGCGCCAGGCAGGCACGCGTCAGGCGCTCCCCCAGTTCCGGGTCAGCGGTCTCGCGCCAGTACGGCAGCAGCAGCGTCTCGAACGCGGCACCGAAGTTCTGTGGTTCCTCATGCTCGGCGCGAGCCTCGTGGAAATACGGCGGCTCGCCAAGCAGGAAGGCACCCAGGGCGTCGCGGGCCAGCACCTGGTTCAGCACTCTGCCAGGCTCACGTCGGCTCGCCCCGCTGCGTTCCGACAGGCTCCAGCAACAGGTGGTCCAGGGTACGGGCGCGGCAGGCGCGGACCATGGGCAGCGCGCTTTCCAGGTCGCGGCGGTAGCGCTCGAAGGATTCACGGGTGATGGCGTAGCGCTCTTCGTAATCGACCAGGCCATTGCTCACCGGGATGGACAGGTAGTAACGGTCGCCACCTTCTTCGACCCCCAGGGCGAACCGGTGCCGGGGGCTGAACACCACGTCACGCCAACTCACTCGGGGCGCTCCAGGGCGACCAGGGCGCGGTGGTAGCGGGCAACGCGGGCCAGGTCGGCCTCGCCCAGTTCGGGCAGGCGGGTGACATCGAGGTTGTCGCGGATGTCCTCGCGCTTGACCCGCCGGGCCAGGACGTTGGGCCGGATGCGCTCGATGAAGGCTTCGTAGGTCTCGCCTTCACGTCGACTGAGGCAGTCGACGGCCTGCACCACGGACTCGGGGATGCCGAGGATGCGCAGGTCCTCGAGCTTGACGTCGCCGTCCTCGACCACGTCGTGCAGCACGGCCGCCATCTGCGCCTCGGGATCCTCGAAGCGCAGCATCAACCGCAGGGGGTGCAGCACATAGGCCCGACCGGCCTTGTCCCGTTGACCGGCATGGACACGGCAAGCCAGGGCAATGGCGGTTTCCAGTGGGGTATTCATTCCTTGGGCTCCTCTGTGAAGGGCGCGGAGGTTAGCAGCCTGAAACCTGCCGTGCCGGAACTGAGACACGCCACGCAGCCTTGACGGCAACCGATGGACAGCCTCCGGCGACTGTTCTAAAAAGTTCGCCGGCCCTGCCCGCCGCCGTGCGGTCGGGGTTACGCAAGGATTCGCGGATATCGGAAAAAGCGCTCGGCAACGGCCTCGTCTGCTACAACTTCGACCCAGGGTTTTCCCGCCCTCCCGGCTCGCCGGGCAAGTCGATTTCCTGGCGACGGGCCGCTGACGCGGAACCACGCCCCGGCGGTGGCATACGAGGCAAGGAAGGCGATGCAAATCACTCAATCGACCCGCATGGCGAAAGTCAGCAGCCCCCTGGGCGCCAACGTCCTGGTGCTGGAACGGCTGGACGGCCACGAACAGCTGGGTCGCCTGTTCGACTACGAACTGAGTCTGGTTTCAGAAAACCCTGCCATCAAGCTCGACGCGTTGCTGGGCAAGCCCATGGGGCTCTCGGTGGAGCTGCCCGACGGTAGCAAGCGCTACTTCCACGGCATCGCCGCACGCTGCAGCCAGTCCTCCGGCACCGGCCAGTTCGCGGGCTACCGCGTCACCCTGCGGCCCTGGCTGTGGCTGCTGTCGCGCACCTCCGACTGCCGCATCTTCCAGAACAAGACGGTGCCGGACATCATCAAACAGGTGTTCCGCGACCTCGGCTTCTCCGACTTCGAAGACGCCCTCACCCGCAGCTACCACGAGTGGGAATACTGCGTTCAGTACCGCGAGACCAGCTTCGAGTTCGTCAGCCGGCTCATGGAGCAGGAGGGGATCTACTACTACTTCCGCCACGAGCAATCGCGCCATGTGCTGGTGCTCTCCGATGCCTATGGGGCCCACAGCCCGGCCCCCGGCTACGCATCGGTGCCCTTCTACCCCCTCGAAGACCAGATGCGCGAGCGTGACCACGTCTACGACTGGCACCTGGCGCAGGAAGTGCAGCCCGGCTCCCTGGCCCTCAACGACTACGACTTCAAGCGTCCCAGCGCACGCCTGGAGGTGCGCTCCAGCGTCAGCCGCAGCCACAGCAACGCCGACCATCCGCTCTACGACTACCCCGGCGAATACGTGCAGACCAGCGATGGCGAGCAGTACGCACGCAACCGCATCGAGGCCATCCAGACCCAGTACGAGCGCGTGCAGCTGCGCACCAACGCGCGTGGTCTTGGAGCCGGCCACCTGTTCAAGATGACCGGCTACCCCCGGGACGACCAGAACCGCGAGTACCTGATCATTGGTGCCCGCTACGCGGTCAGCCAGGAGGCCTACGAGACCGGCTCCGGTGGCGGCCTGCAGTATGAAAGCGACCTGGAATGCATCGACGCCGGGCAGGCCTTCCGGCCGATGCCGACCACCATCAAGCCCATCGTCCAGGGTCCGCAGACGGCCATGGTGGTGGGGCCCAAGGGCGAGGAAATCTGGACCGACCAGTACGGCCGGGTGAAGGTGCATTTCTATTGGGACCGGCACGACCAGTCCAACGAGAACAGCTCCTGCTGGATCCGCGTATCCCAGGCCTGGGCCGGCAAGAACTGGGGCCACATCCAGATTCCGCGCATCGGCCAGGAGGTGATCGTCAGCTTCCTCGAAGGCGACCCGGACCGCCCGATCATCACCGGCCGCGTGTACAACGCCGAGCAGACCGTGCCCTACGACCTGCCCGCCAACGCCACCCAGAGCGGGGTCAAGAGCCGCTCCAGCAAGGGCGGCACGCCGGCGAATTTCAACGAGATCCGCATGGAGGACAAGAAGGGCGAAGAGCAGCTCTTCATCCACGCGGAGAAGAACCAGGACATCGAGGTTGAGAACGACGAGACCCACTGGGTCGGCCACGACCGCACCAAGACCATCGACCACGACGAAACGGTGCACGTGAAGCACGACCGCACCGAGACAGTGGACAACAACGAAACCATCACCATCGGTGTCGACCGCACCGAGCAGGTCGGCAACAACGAGACCATCACCATCGGCGTCAACCGCACCGAGAAGGTCGGCAGCAACGAGAGCATCACCATCGGCGCCAACCGCACCGAGCAGGTCGGCAGCAACGAGAACATCACCATCGGCAGCAACCGCACCGAGAGCGTCGGCGCCGACGAGCGCATCACCATCGGTGCCAACCGCACCGAGCAGGTCGGCAGCAACGAGAACATCACCATCGGCAGCAACCGCACCGAAAGCGTGGGCAGCAACGAGAGCGTGGACATCGGTGCCAACCAGACCACCAGCATCGGCAAGAACGAGTCCCGCAGCGTCGGCCAGAACCGCAGCACCAGCGTGGGCCAGAGCGACAGCCTGGACGTGGGCAAGCACTTCTCGCTGAACGCCGGCGACTCCATCACCCTGGTCACCGGCTCCGCCAGCATCACCATGAAGAAGGACGGCACCATCGTCATCAGCGGCAAGAACATCACCATCGACGGCTCCGGTGCGATCAACGTCAAGGCCAGCAAGAACGTCGTGGTGAAAGGCCAGAAGATCCTGCAGAACTAGGCCCTGCGGCCAGGGAGTAGCACATGACAGTCCACACCCACACCCCGGCCGCCACCCGCCTCGACGGCGTGGTGATCGGCGTCCTCCTCGATGTCCCCGAAGCGTCCAGCCCCGTGGTGGCCTTCCCCGGCTGCCCATCGGAAACCGGCATCGCCGCGACCACCACCACCGTGCTCGCCCGCGAAGACATCGGCACCCAGGTGGCGCTGATGTTCGTCGGCGGCGACCCGTCCCGCCCGCTGGTCATCGGCCGCATCCAGCGCCTGCCGGAAGCCCGCCAGGCGCCGGCGGTGGCCCACATCGACGGCGAACGCCTGGAGTTCTCCGCCGAGCGCGAGATCGTCCTGCGCTGCGGCAAGGCCAGCATCACCCTGACTCGTGAAGGCAAGGTGCTGATCAAGGGCGCCTACCTCTCCAGCCGCTCCTCGGGCGTCAACCGCATCAAGGGCGGTTCGGTGCAGATCAACTGACAGAGCCGCGCCCATGGAATTGCTCAACGCCACACGCCTGATGGCTGCCTATACCCAGGGCCTGGCCCCGGATGGCCGGGAATCCCTGGTGGTGGTCGCCAAGGGCACCTTCGACCTGCCCCTGGACGGCCGCGAGGCGAGCCTGGCGGAGGTCCAGCGCCCGCTGCTGATGGCCGACGAATACGTCGGCGAACCCGGCCTCTCGGCACCCCGCCAGGAAATGGACTTCGCCCCGGTCAAACCCTTCTGCGACGTGCTGGTGATGGGCAAGGCCCATGCACCCAACGGGCGCCCCGCCACGCAGATCACCGCCGGCATCCGCGTCGGCCGGGTCAGCAAGGCCTTCAGCGTGCTCGGCCCCCGCCAGTGGGTGCCCGGCGCCCTCGGTGCGGCCCCGGGTGCCCCGCAGCCCTTCATCGAGCAGGACATCGGCTACGCCCACGCGTTCGGCGGCAGCCACGCCATGGCCGACCGCCCCGACTTCGCCGACAGCTACCTGGCCAACCCGGCCGGCCGCGGCTGGTACCCGAGGAGCGCCAGCACCGCCGACATCGTCGGCATGCCCATGCCCAACACCGAAGCCCTCGGCCAACCCATCGACAGCCCCCACGGCGACTTCACCCCCATGGCCCTCGGCCCCATCGGCCGCCACTGGCCGCCGCGCATCGGCCACGCCGGCACCTATGACGACGCCTGGCTGGCGGACCACTTCCCCTTCCTGCCGCCGGACTTCGACACCCGCTACTACCAGGCCGCCCCGCCGGACCAGCAGACCGAGTACCTGCAGGGCGGCGAGGACGTGCTGCTGCTCAACCTCACCCAACAGGAAAGGGCCGGCTTCAAGGTGCCGAGGATGCAGGTGCCGGTGACGTTCTTCCTGAAGAAGAACCGTCATGAGCGGGTTCACGCGGTGATCGACACCCTGGTCATCGACACCGATGCCAGGCAGGTGGAAATCACCTGGCGTACCAGCCGCATCCTCAAGAAGGACATGTTCGAGATTCTGCAGATCCTGGTTGGCGAAATGCCACGCGCCTGGTGGCGGGCCAGGGAACTGGGCAAGGACTACTACACCTCGCTGGAGGCCTTGAGCCGCGCCAAGCGTGCCCGTGAGGATGCCCTTCGATGAGTGCACTGTGCATCGTCGGCACCGGTATGGTCAGCGCCGTAGGCCTGGACGCCCCCTCCACTTGCGCAGCCATCCGCTGCGCCATCGACAACTTCCAGGAAACCCGCTTCGTCGATCAGGCCGGCGAATGGCTGCTGGGCGCCAGCGTGCCCTTCGAGCAACCCTGGCGAGGTCGCATCAAGCTGGTGAAGATGGCCGCACGAGCCATCGCCGAGGCCCTGGCCAGCACACCGGGCGTCGATCCTCAGAAAACCCCGCTGCTGCTCTGCGTCGCCGAGGAGGAGCGCCCAGGCCGCCTGCCCAACCTCGACCGCAGCCTGCTGCGTGAGATCGAGCAGGAACTGGGCCTGCACTTTCATGAAGCCTCCAGCCTCATCCCCCGTGGCCGTGTCAGCGGCGCCGTAGCCTTGCTCAACGCACGCAAGCTGGTTCATGAGCAGGGCCATCGCCACGTGCTGGTCGCGGGGGTCGACTCCTTCCTCAATGGCGCCACCCTGAGCGCATTCGAGAAGCGTGATCGCCTGCTCACCAGCCAGAACTCCAACGGTTTCATCCCCGGCGAAGGCGCCGCGGCAGTCACCCTGAGCGCCCCCGTGCAGAGCGAAGAGCCCCACCTGGCCTGCATCGCCCTGGGCTTCGGCGTCGAGCCAGTGACCGTGGAGACGGAGGGGAAGAAGCTGCGGGCGGATGGGCTGACACAGGCACTCAAGACTGCGCTGGCAGAGGCCGGATGTGGCCTGGAGAGCATGGACTACCGCCTTACCGACCTCTCCGGCGAGCAGTACTACTTCAAGGAAGCCTCGCTGGCATTGAGCCGGACCCTGCGCGTGCGCAAGGAGTTCTTCCACCTCTGGCACCCTGCCGATTGCATCGGTGAATGCGGTGCAGCGATCGGGCCGGCCATGCTGGCCGTAGCCCTTGCAGCCAGCCGCAAAGGCTACGGCGAAGGCCCGAACATCTGCTGCCAATTGGGCAACGATGCCGGTCAACGCGCCGTAGCACTGCTCACCTATCAGCACGTGAGGGCCACCTGATGAGCAACCAGGTCTATGCCAACAACATGGAAGTCTCCTGCAAGGCGGCGAACGGTAAATCCATCGCCTGCTTCCCGGATGTGTGCTTCACGCCTCCCCAGGCGCCTCCCACCCCAACGGGCGTCCCCATCCCCTACCCCAACACCGGCATGGCCAGTGACACCACCAACGGGACCCGGACGATCAAGATCACCGGCAAGGAGGCCATGCTCAAGGACAAGAGCTACTTCAAGACCAGCTATGGCGACGAAGCCGGCTGCGCGCCCAAGAAGGGTATTGTCACCAGCAAGATCAAGGGCAAGGTGTATTTCACGTCCTGGTCGATGAACGTGAAATTCGAAGCGGAAAACGTGGTCAGACACCTCGATCTGACCACCCACAACCACGCTTCACCGCCAGGTAACACCATGCCCTGGACCTACGCGGACCGCATGGCCTTCGCCGATGGCATCAGCCAATGCTCGGGTGAGAAGGACCGGGCCGAAAAAGCCTGCGGCGACACCAGCAAGAAGATGATCTGCCCGGACATTTCCGCGCTGCAGGCTGCCTCCAAGGCGCGCAAGCAGGCCAAGGACAAGGCCGGCGACAACTTCCAGGCTGACCCCGAATACCTGAAAAAGCATGCCGAGGTGCAGGGCCACTACGGGGCGCTGGCCAAGACCATGAACGACGACCCCTGCCAGAAGGCCATGCGTTGCTTCCTGGCGCCTTACAAGCCCAACCGTTGCTGTCCAGGCCAGACCGGCGACCACCTGGTGGACGCCGCCTCGTTCGGCCCTCGGGATGGCGCCAAGATCGGCGGCTGGAGCAAGTACAACACCGACAAGGCACCGGTCATGTGCGCCGAGGGCCCGAACCAGACCACTGCCACCCACGGCCAGATGCACACCCGCCGAGGTGTGGTGGCATTGCACGAGGCGGATGCCAATGGCGAGTGGCCCAGGTCGAAAGCCACCGAGACCGGTGCCAAGGCTGCCAAAAAGACATTCCCCGACTCCAACTGCTCACAGGAATGCCTGGAAGCCCAGTTGAACAAGTACCACGACAAGGCCAAGGACGATGGTCCGGAAAAGCCGATCAAGGCCAATGCAACCATGACCAGCGACCCGGCAGAACGAAACAAGGCGACGGCGGAAATGTTCGGGAGCGAATCCGCCCGTTAATTCAAAGTCCCCAGGAGAACACCATGGAAACCCGAGATCCACGATTCAGCGGTTACAGCATCGGCACCGGAACCGTCCGCTATTCAGACCTCAGCTATCTAGTCACCACCAATGACGAGGCCATCAGCGAAGGGCATACCGGCTCCCTGCTGTTCACCCTGGACCGTGGAACCTGGGGCGCAGGTGCCGTCGACTGGCTGGCCTGCTCCGGAACGGTCTGCCACACCCCCGCCGAGCGTTACCTGGTTCTGGGTACAGATGGTTCGGTCCGTGCCAGCGGAGGCGGTTCGGTAAAGGAAGAGTCGCCCATCGCCAGTTGCGGCGTAGACCCGAAGAAGCGCGGCCCACTGCGGGAGATCCGCGCCTTCGCTAAAGGCCGCGCCTACGCGGTCGGTACCTGCCGACAGGCCTATGTCCGCACCGATGAAAGCCAGTGGAAGTGCATCGACCAGTCCGCCCAGGGCGGCGACGTGGACATCACCGACACCAGTTTCGAATCCATCGACGGCTTCGACGAACAGGAAATCTATACCGTCGGCTGGGAAGGCGAGATCTGGACATACGACGGCGCCACCTTCACCCAGCTGACCAGCCCCACCAACCTGGCGCTGTACAAGGTGCGCTGCGCGCCGGACGGCTTCGTCTACGCCTGCGGCCAGCTCGGCACCCTACTGCGCGGCCGAGGCGACCAGTGGGAAGTGATCGAGCACGACAGCACCACCGAAGACCTCTGGGGCATGGAAGTCTTCAACGGCGAGGTCTACGTGTCGTCCACCCACTTCGTCTACCGCCTGGTGGACGGCAAGCTGAAGGCTGTCGATTTCGGCGATGACGTTCCGAGCAGCTGCTACCACCTGAGCGCAGCGGACGGAATCATGTGGTCCATCGGCCCGAAAGACGTCATGGAATTCAACGGCTCCACCTGGAAGCGGATCCTGCAAGTTGGCTGATAGCGCTATGGCTTATGCCCAAGGCAAAAGGATCGAAGGACGATGAACACCCTGCCCATCGTCCTCGACCAACACGCCGAAGAAGCCGGCTTCCTCGCTGGCCTGCGCGACTACGCCGTGCGCGCACCGCACTACGACCTCAAGCACCTGCGCACTCTCGACAGCCGTATCGAAGCGCACCTGGACGGGTTGCTGATCGCCGGGCTCAAGGGCCTGGACCTGTTGCTCAAGGAGCTCCATCCGCTGGCCACCGGCGAGGTATTCGCCGCAACGGCACTGGCCTTCATGGCCGGCAATGGTCCGGCGCTGTCCACCCTCGCCGAGCACCTGCGCAAGGCGCCGGACGGCGAGCGTGGCTTCACCTCCGCGCTGGGCTGGCTGGAGTGGGCGACCGTCGAACCCTGGATCGAGCGCCTCCTGGCCTCGCCCGAGCCGCTGTTCCGGCGCATGGGCCTGGCAGCCTGCGGCATGCACCGGCGCGATCCCGGCCCGGCCTTGCTGGCCGGCCTCGCCCACAGCGACCCGGGCGTGCTGGCGCGCGCGGCGCGTACGGCCGGTGAACTGCGGCGGCGGGACCTGATGCCCGCCATCCGTGCCCACCGCCTGCACGACGACATGGCGGTGCGTTTCTGGGCGAATTGGGCCACGGTGCAGATGGGCGACGAGGAAGCCCTCGGCCCGCTGCGCCTGCTGGCCGAGCACCCCGGCCCGTTCCGCCTGCGGGCGTTGGGCGTGCTGCTGTGCTGGCAGCCCCGGGAGGCCAGCATCCAGTGGTTGCGCGCATTGATGGGCGACCCCCGACACCACCGCCTGGTGATCCAGGCCACCGGGCCCTTCGGTGACCCGGTGGCGGTGCCCTGGCTGATTCAGCGCATGCACGAACTGCCCCTTGCCCGGGCGGCCGGCGAAGCCTTTACCCTGATCACCGGGGCGGACCTCGCCGACCTGGACCTGGAGCGGCGCCAGGTCCCCGACTATGACGCCGGCCCCACCGATGATCCTGAAGACCCGAACGTGGACATGGACCCGGACACTGACCTCCCCTGGCCCGACCCCGCGCGCGTCGAGGCCTGGTGGCAGGCCAACCGCCCACGCTTCGCCAACGGCACGGCCTACCTGCTGGGCGAACCTCTCAGCGAAGCACGCTGCCTGGCCGTGCTGCAGAGTGGCTACCAGCGCCAGCGCGTGGCAGCCGCCAACGCCCTGGCGCGCTTCGTACCGACCCGCCCCGTCTTCCCCACCAGCGCCCCTGCCCTGCGGCAGCGTCAGTTGCTGGGCTGCTGACAGCCGATAATCGAACACTAAATCCCGGTGCATCCCTGCACCGGTGCGGTGCAGATTGACCGAATTAACCGGTTAGTACATTTTCCTCGCACACGGTGGAGACCACCCCGCCGTGAATGACCTGGAGAATGAGATGCCCCCGATCGTCCTGGTGCTCAACGGCCCCAACCTCAACCTGCTGGGAACCCGAGAGCCCGCCACCTACGGCCACGAGACCCTGGCCGACATCGCCGACCAGTGCACCCGCACCGCTGCCGGGCTGGGCCTGACGGTGGACTTCCGGCAGACCAACCACGAAGGCCAGTTGATCGAGTGGATCCACGAAGCCCGTGGCCGCTGCGCCGGCATCCTGATCAACCCGGCAGCCTGGACCCACACCTCGGTGGCCATCCGCGATGCCCTGGCGGCGGTCGAGCTGCCGGTCATCGAGGTGCACCTGTCTAACGTGCACAAGCGCGAAGCCTTTCGTCACCACTCCTTCGTTTCCGCCATTGCCGTGGGCGTCATCTGCGGCCTCGGCAGCCAGGGCTACAGCCTGGCACTCCAGCATTTCGGCCAACTGCTCAACAACAAGTGAATGCCATGTCCAACCTGTCCAACTCCGTACTCGCCGGCCTGATCGGCGCCGGCATCCAGGCTTCCCGCACCCCTGCCCTGCACGAGCACGAGGGCGACGCCCAAGGTCTGCGCTACCTCTACCGACTGATCGACCTCGATGCCCTCAGGCTGGACAGCGGCGCCCTCCCCGACCTGCTGCGCAGCGCCGAGCAGATGGGCTTCACCGGGCTGAACATCACCTTCCCCTGCAAGCAGGCCATCCTCCCGCTGCTGGATGAGCTGTCCCCCGAAGCCGCCGGCATCGGCGCGGTGAACACCGTGGTGCTGAAGGACGGCAAGCGCGTCGGCCACAACACCGACTGCCTCGGCTTTGCCGAAGGCTTCCGCCGTGGTTTGCCCGGCGTGCAGCGCCGCCAGGTGGTGCAGATGGGCGCAGGCGGTGCCGGCTCTGCCGTGGCCCACGCCCTGCTGGCCGAAGGCGTCGAGCGCCTGACCCTGTTCGAGGTAGACGCTGCCCGTGGCCAGGCCCTGGTGGACAGCCTCAACCAGCATTTCGGCCCCGGCCGCGCCGCCCTGGGCGGCCATCTGCCCAGCGCCATGGCGGAGGCCGACGGCCTGGTCAACACCACTCCCATCGGCATGGCCAAGCTGCCGGGTACACCGGTGCCGGCCGAACTGCTGCGCGCCGCCCTGTGGGTGGCGGAGATCGTCTATTTCCCGCTGGAGACCGAGCTGCTGCGCGACGCCCGCGCCATCGGCTGCCAGACGCTGGATGGCAGCACCATGGCGGTGTTCCAGGCGGTGAAGGCCTTCGAGCTGTTCAGCGGCCGCACGGCCGACGCCGACCGCATGATGGCGCACTTCGCCAGCCTGAACGGCTGAAACGAAACGGGGCGGCCAATGCCGCCCCGTTCATGTCGGTGGGATGCATCAGGGCTGGGCGAGGAAGCGCAGCACCGACTCGCAGATCATCGCCTTGTGCCGCGCCTTCACCTGCTCGTCGGTGAGGTCGATCTCGAAGATCTGCCCGAAGGTGTTGCGGTTGGACACCCGGTAGAAGCAGAACGAACTGATCAGCAGGTGCAGGTCCAGCGCCTGGATGCCCGGCCGGAACGCCCCCTCGGCCTGGCCGCGCTGGATGATCTCGCCCATGGCCTCGAGGATGGTGCTGCTCATGGTGCGGATGGTCCTGGACTGCCTCACGTACTCCCCGTAGTGAATGTTCTCGATGCAGACGATGCGCACGAAATCCACGTTGCGGTCGTGGTGGTCGAAGGTGAACTCCACCAGTCGCTGGATCGCCTCGCGGGGCGGCAGTTCGGCCAGGTGCAGCTGCGCCTCGGTGCCACGGATATCGCCGTAGAGCTTCTCCAGCACCTCCAGGTAGAGCTGCTCCTTGCTGCCGAAGTAGTAGTAGATCATCCGCTTGGAGGTCTGCATGCGTTCGGCGATGGCATCGACCCGGGCACCCGAAAGCCCTTGCTGGACGAACTCGACGATGGCCGCCTTGAGGATGTCCTCGCGGGTCTTCTCGGGGTTGTTCTTGCGTCCTTTGCGGGGGGCGTCGGCGGGGGTGTCTGGCAGTTCTGTCGTTATTGTCATGGTGGGCTCACGGCCTGCGGAAACCGGCCGATTATGGGCGGCTCAACCCGGAGGGGGAAGCCTGGCGCACGCGGCGCCAGGCTGCCCGGGTCAGAGCCTGGCCTTAGCCGGTGCCCCGCTGCGGGCCTTGGCCATGGCCGCCAGGCGCACCGCCACGTTGGCCGCCCCGTAGCCGGCGTAGCCGTTGCGGCGCTGCAGGACCTCGAAGAAGAAGCGCCCCTCGAACGGCTCGGTGTACACGTGAAACAGCTCGCCGCCCTGGGCGTCGCGGTCGTAGAGCACGTTGTAATAGGCCAGTTCGCTGAGGAATTCGTCATCGAAATCGAAGCGCGCGGCCAGGTCGTCGTAGTAGTTCAGCGGAATGTCCAGCAGCGGCACCCCCGCCTCCTTGGCCCGGCTCACCTCGGCGAAGATGTCCTCGCAGGCGAAGGCGATGTGGTGGGCGCCCGAGCCCCGGTAGCTGGAAAGCGCGTGGGAGATGGCGGTGTTGCGGTTCTCCGAGATGTTCAGCGGCAGGCGGATGCTGCTGCAGCGGCTGCGCAGCGCCCGGCTCTTCACCAGGCCGTACGGGTCCGGCAGCACCACCTCGTCGTCGGCCTCGAAGTCCAGCACGCTCTTGTAGAACAGCACCCAGCTGTCCAGGCCGTCCGCCGGCAGCGCCAGGGCCATGTGGTCGATGCGCTGCAAGGCGCCGCTCTGGGTGGCCTGGGCATCAAGCACGAAGTCGCTGTCGTAGATGGTCTGCCCGGCCGGGGCCTGCTCCACCAGGTACAGCAGGCTGCCGTCGGGGGCGCGTACGGCGGGGATTTCCCGCTCGTTGGGCCCCACCAGCCCACGGAACGGCTGGCCCCGGTACTCCCGGGCACGCTCCAGGGCGTGGCTGCTGTCGTCCACCCGCAGCGCGGTGGCACACAGCGAAGGGCCGTGGGCCTCGAAGTAGCCATGGGCGAAGGAATAGGGCTCGGCATTGAGCACGATGTTGATGTCTCCCTGGCGCAGCAGGCTCACGTCCTTGGAGCGATGCCGCCCGGCGCGGGCGAAGCCCAGGCGTTCCAGCCAGCCGGCCAGCTTCGCGCCTTGGGCCTCGTCCACGGCGAATTCGAGGAACTCCACCCCGGCATAATGGCTGGCCGGCGGCGGTGCGA
Organism: Pseudomonas sp. SLBN-26; assembly: GCF_006715895.1. Taxonomy (NCBI): domain Bacteria; kingdom Pseudomonadati; phylum Pseudomonadota; class Gammaproteobacteria; order Pseudomonadales; family Pseudomonadaceae; genus Pseudomonas; species Pseudomonas sp. SLBN-26. Next base: position 887,904 of record NZ_VFOB01000001.1, on the reverse strand, counting down.
AGAGGATGTCGAGGTTGGCCGGCGGCACCGGGTCCTTCTGCAGCAGCGCGCGGGTCTTCTCCTCCAGGTAGAGCAGCGAGCGCAGGCCGTCCGCCGCATTGGCACGGGGCGGCGCAGCGCGGAAACCATCGTTGAAGATCTCCAGGGACAGCGGGCCGGTGTAGCCGCTGCGCAGGATCGACGCCAGGAAGCCCGGCAGGTCGAATTCGCCCTGCCCCGGGAAGCAGCGGAAGTGCCGGCTCCACTCCAGCACGTCCATGTTCAGCAGCGGCGCATCGGCCATCTGCACGAAGAAGATCTTGTCCCCCGGAATGTTGGCGATGCCGCTCGGGTCCCCCTTGATCGACAGGGTGTGGAAGCTGTCCAGCAACACCCCGAGAGCCGGGTGATCGGCCTGGCGGACGATGTCCCACACCTGCTGCCAGCTGTTCACGTGGCGGCCCCAGGCCAGGGCCTCGTAGCCGATGCGCAGGTCTCGCGCGCCGGCCCGCTCGGCCAGCAGGCGCAGGTCGTCCACCAGGATGCGTTCGTCCGCCAGGGCATCGGCCTGGACGTTGCTGCACACCAGCACCAGGTCGGTGCCCAGCTCCTGCATCAGGTCGAACTTGCGCTCGGCGCGGTCGAGGTTCCTCTGCAGGCGCTCGCGGCGGCAGCCCTCGAAGTCACGGAACGGCTGGAACAGGGTGATGGCCAGCCCCAGGTCCGCGCACATCTGGCGGATTTCCCGGGGGCTGCCGGCGTAGTACAGCAGGTCGTTCTCGAAGATCTCGACGCCATCGAAACCGGCGGCGGCGATGGCTTCGAGTTTTTCCGGCAGGGTACCGCTCAGGGAGACGGTGGCAATGGAACGCTGCATGTTCAGCTCCTGGTAGAGGGCCGGCACAGTGGCCAGCGGCGGACCCGGGTCGCTGCGTGAGCACACGCAAAACCCTTTCGTTCTTGTGGCCGGATGGATTATTCGCGCGTAAAGTCAGCGCCTCAATCAAAATGTACGAACTGGTTAGTTTTGTGTTCGATCATCGAACAGAAGGCCGGTAATCGAATTGACGCTTTTTCGATCACTGCTCAACATGCCTCCCATGTTGCAGGTCTCCCCGCCGGTCGGCGCCTCTGCCGAACCCGCCGCCCGGCTGGCCCTGCGATGGCATACACGCGTTACGACATAACAATTTCAAGAACGGGTACCTGCTCATGCTCACCTCCGCCCTGCACCCCATCCGCATCCCTTGCACCCCGGCCCTGCCCCGCCCAGCGCGACCTGCCGAGCCCGTCTGACCCCGCATCCCCGACACCGAGAATGGCCCCGACCGGACGTCACCCGACGCGCCGGCCACGACCCGACTCCGCCCCACTGCGCGCGTGCCGCCCCGGACCTGTCCAAGGGCGAAGCGCAGGGGCGACAGCACAATAAAAACGGAGACAACGATGGCGACTTCCTCCTCGAACCAGGCCAAGAAAGCGACGGCCAGCGGCTGGATCGGCTCCGCCCTGGAGTACTACGACTTCTTCATCTACGCCCAGGCTGCGGCCCTGATCTTCCCGCAGATCTTCTTCCCCAACAGCGATCCCAAGATGGCGATCATCGCCTCCCTGGCCACCTACGGCGTCGGCTACCTGGCCCGCCCCATCGGTGCCTTCGTGCTGGGCCACTGGGGCGACACCCGGGGCCGCAAGAACGTCCTGCTGCTGTGCATGTTCCTGATGGGCATCTCCACCATGGCGGTGGGCCTGCTGCCGACCTACCACGACATCGGCATCCTCGCGCCCATCGCCCTGGTGATCCTGCGCCTGGTGCAGGGCTTCGCAGTGGCCGGCGAGATCTCCGGCGCCAGCTCGATGATCATGGAGCACGCCCCCTTCGGCCGGCGCGGCTACTACGCCAGCTTCACCCTGCAGGGCGTGCAGGCCGGCCAGGTGATGGCCGCCGCCGTGTTCCTGCCGCTGGCCTACTTCATGCCCAGTGATGCCTTCAACGAATGGGGCTGGCGCATTCCCTTCCTGATGAGTGCGTTCGTGCTGGTGGCCGGCTTCATCATCCGCCGCGAAGTCCACGAGACCCCGGCCTTCGTCCAGGAAGAGAACCAGCAGAAAGTCGCCAAGTCGCCGGTCTCCGAAGCCTTCCGCCACAGCTGGAAACACATGGTGCTGGTGATGTTCATGGCCCTGATGAACGTGATCCCGGTGGTCGCCACCATCTTCGGCGCCGCCTATGCCGTGCAGCCGGCCTATGGCATCGGCTTCGACAAGAGCGTCTACCTGTGGATCCCGGTGGTGGGCAACATCGTCGCCGTGCTGGTCATCCCCTTCGTCGGCAACCTCTCCGACAAGATCGGCCGTCGCCCGACCATGATCACCGGCTGCCTGGGCTCCGGCCTGCTCGCCTTCGGCTACCTCTACGCCATCAGCATCCAGAACGTGCCGCTCGCCTTCGCCCTGTCGATCCTCATGTGGGGCATGGTCTACCAGGGCTACAACGCGGTGTTCCCGAGCTTCTACCCGGAGCTGTTCCAGACCCGCTACCGCGTCTCCGCCATGGCCATCGCACAGAACATCGGCACCATGCTCACCGCCATGCTGCCGGCCCTGTTCGCCGCCGTCGCCCCGCCCGGCTCGGACAACATCCCGGTGGTGATCGGCAGCCTCGCCTTCCTCATCACCTGCGTCTGCGCCCTGGCCGCCTACCTGGCGCCGGAAACCCACCGCCTGGCCATGGACGACCTCGGCAAGCCCGACGCCCAGCCGATGGACAAGCACCAGTACGAAGCCACCCGCCAGGGCAGCCTGCGCACCGCCGGCTGACCCTCCACCGCTCCATCCAGGGCCCCCGCATGGGGGCCTTGTTCGTTCCGGCCGGGACGATGTTGAACCAGCGCGTCAGAACCAGTCCCGTCGCTCTTCGAAGGCGGCACGCACCAGGGTGACGATGCGCTGCACCTCGTCGCGCTCGCTGGCCTCGCTGCGCACGGCGAGCCAGGCGTTGAGGGTCATGGGCTGGGGGAACAGCGCCGGCAGCGCCAGCAGGTTCTTGTCGATCAGCGGGACGTAGTGCGGCAGCAGCCCGATGCAGGCGCTCCACTGGATCATCTGCCGCTGCACCTCGTAGGCGTTCACCCGCGTCACCCCCGAGCGGCGCGCGGCGATGGCGCGGTTCCACGGCGCCAGGGCTTCCAGGCCCGACTGGCCATTGAGGTCCACCAGCATGTAGTCCTCCAGCTCCAGCAGGCTGCGCGGCCGGCTGCTTTCCCGCGAGTAGCGCTTGGCCACGTGGGGCAGGTAGTCCAGCGGGGCCAGGCAGGCGAGCGTGTCACAGGGGAACCCGGGATCGGGGGGAGGCCCTTCGGGGGCCAGCCAGACCTGCACGTCCACCTCGGCCGCTGGGGCGCTGGTGCTGTCCAGGCGCAGCAGGTCCAGGCGCACCCGCGCGTGCTGGCGCAGGTAGGCCAGCAGGTCGCGCCCGAGGATGTCGTGCAGCAGGGTCTCGGCCACGGCGATGCGCACCCGGGGCTGCTCCTCGTGCTGCGCGCGGGGCAGGTCGAGCAGCCCCAGGCGTGCGCTGAACAGCTGGCGCAGGCGCCGCCCCTCCGGGCTGAGCACCACGGTGTTGCCCTGGTGCACGAACAGCGGCTGGCCGCTCCAGGCGGCCAGTTGCGCCAGCTTCTTGCGCAGCAGCGTGGGCTTGATGCTCAGGCTGCGGGCCGCCTGCATGAAGCACCCGCAGCGGGCGGCGGCGAGAAAGCAGCGCGCCGCCTCGTAGTCGAGCCCCAGCAGCGCCGGGTCCAACGGTGTTTCGTCCAGGCCGGGAGCGTGTACCGGCCCGGCACCTTCCTGCAATGTCATGGCACCTCCTCCCTAAGGAATCCTCGGCGCGCTGAGCCGATGGCTCGCGCGCCGGTCGTGGCCGGTACCTCCCTGTCCGACCCGTCCCGCTCAGTGCGCAGTCTCCAGCGCCTGGCTGATCTGTGCCCCGTCGATGCTCAGGGTGCCGGCGTTGACCAACCCATCCAGGTAGGCCCGGGCCACCTGCTGCTGGCGTTGCGCACGCAGCGCATCGCGCAGGCGCCCACGCACCTCGTCGAGGGTGGCCGTGCGTGACGGCTGGGTCTCCAGCACCCGCAGCACGTGGTAGCCGTCCTGGCTGCGCACCGGGTCGGACACGGCCCCCGGTTTCAGCCCCAGCAGCACCTGGCGCATGGCCGGCAGGTACTGCTGCAGCGGCTGGAGGCCGCTGTCGCCGCCCTGCTCCGCCGAACCCCGGTCCTCGGAGTACTGCCGCGCCAGGGCGGCAAAGTCGGCACCCTCGGCCCGCGCACGGCGGGCCAGGTCCTGGGCCTGCTTGCGCACCTGCTCCTCGCTGCGCTCCGGCCCCACCGCCAGGAAGATCTGCGCCACCCGCAGCATCGGCGGAGTGGTCCAGTTGGCCTTGCCGGCGTCATAGGCGGCCTGCAGCTCGGCGTCGCTGGGGTAGCCCTCCGGCACCTGGCTGACCGCCTCCAGGTAAGTGCGCAGCAGCACCTGCTCGGTGGCGGCGCGGGTCATGCGGCGTATTTCCGGGCGGTCTTCCCAACCCTGGGCCTCGGCCTGCTGCAGCAGCGCCTTCTCGGCCAGGCGACCGCGTATCCAGGCCTCCAGCGCGGGGCGGTCCTCTCGAAGTTGCTCGCGGCTGTCCGCCGGCAGGGTCGCCAGCAGTGCCTCCAGTTCATCCGCCTCCAGCGCCAGCGCGCCGAGGCGCGCGACGGCCGTGGGCGGTGCCACGGGCGCCGGTGCCACCTGCACCGCCGGCTGCACAGCGGCTTCCGGCGGTGAACCGGGGCGCAGCCCCAGCACCACCCCGGCCACGCTCGCGGTCAGGGCCACGCCGCCCAGGCCCCACAGGGCTCCACGCCAGGCCATGGGTCAGGCCTCGACCGCTTCGGCAGCGGGCTCGGCCTCGGCGGCCGGTTCGGGATGGCGCGTGGCGCTGTCGCGGCTGAAGTCACGCAGGTAGACGATGAACTCCTGCAGCAGGTGGTCCCACAGCTCCAGCTGGCCACGCAGGTGCTGGGGGCTGATGCCGGCGGCCACCAGGGCGTCCATCTCCAGCACAAGGAAGTCACCCTGGCGCGACAGGCGGGCGAAGCGCCGGGTGGCGTTCCACACCTCGGCGAGGCCGGCGGGCAGTTCGCCCTGGATGCGCAGCGCGCAGCTGAAGCAGTAGTCCAGGTAGGCACCCTCCTCCCGCGCCCGGTTGCCGAAGCGCACGGCGAAGCCGATGCCCTGGGTGGCGCTGAGCAGTTGCACGATGCCGCCCTGTTCGGTGCGGTTGACGCGGTAGCCGGCTTCGCGCAGGCAGTCGCCGAGCTGGTCGGGGGTGATGCTCTGGATCAGGTCCTGGGTGTTCATGCTGTGACTCCTGTGTACGGGGGCGCCGGCCCGTGCCGACGCTTTGGGGTTCAGGGTTTGGGGGCCAGGGCGGCGTCGAACTGGGTGTCGTAGAGGCGGTCGCCGTAGGACTGCGCCAGCTCCTCGAACTTCACCCGCGCGCGGCTGGCGAAGGGCTGGCGCAGCTTCACCACGTCGGCCACGTCGATGCGCTCGTAGGCGTCGAGGACCTCGCGGGCCACCTGGTACATCTCGTGGTTGCGGGTGGTGCACTGCTGCAGCTGTTCGTCGCGGGCGGCCAGATCGCCGGTCAGCTGCACGCGGGCGGCCTCCACGCCACGGGCCCGCGTCAGCAGTTCCTCGTAGGCCTGCTTGAACTTGCCCACCTGCTCATTGCTGGCGGCCACCTGGGCCTGGGCCGCCTCGTGCAGGGCCGCCTGCTGCCCGGCCAGTTGCTCGTTCTGCTGGCGGGCCTTGGCCAGCTCCGCCTCCAGGCGCTTGATCTGCGCCTGGGCGGTGCTCAGCTGGCTTTCCGCCGCGCTGCGGGCGGCAGCCGCCTGGGCCTGCTCGCTCTGCAGCGCCTGCAGTTGCTGGGTGGTGCTGCGCAGCTGGGTGCGCAGGCGCTCTTCCATGCCTTCGGCGTGGGCCCCGCTGCTGGCCAGCAGGGCCAGGCCTAGGGCCAGGGCGGATCGGGATCGGGATCGGGTGTTCATGGCGCTCTCCTTTCCGACGCGCACTAGAAGCGCGTGTTGACCTCGAATTGCAGGACGTCGATCTCGAAGGGCGCGCCGTAGACCTCTTCCGCGCTCAGCCAGCGGGCGCTGCCGTGGACGTTCTCGGCGAAACCGTAGTTGGCGCCGACGAACCAGCCCTTGGCGTTGGTGCCGCCCAGGTGGAAGGACGAGTCGTTGAAGCCGTCGGGCAGCGCGTCCGGCTCGATGCGCTTGTAGCCGGCGTAGAGGTTCCAGTCGCCGTGCTTCTTCAGGTCCAGCGCGTTGCCCAGCACGAACTGCAGCATCCACGCGGTGTCGCCGCTCTGGATGTTGCCGTTCTCGTCGACGTTGTTGGCCAGCCTGCCCGCCGAGCGCTTGTTCATCTCGCCTTCGTCGTAGGCCAGGTTGCGCACGTAGTGGGCCTGGCTGCGCAGCTTGAAGCCGTCGAACAGCGCGGTGTCCCAGACCAGGTTCAGGTCTACCAGGTTGAACTCGGAGGCCAGGCCGACGAACTGCGGCTCGGGCGTGGTGGTGGGCCGGGTGGGGTCGGGGGTGATGTTGCGCAGCAGCATCAGGGTGTTGCCCTTCTGCATGAAGGCCGGGCGCGACTCGTCGGTGTCGCAGGCCGGGGCGCCGTTCCACGGGGTGCAGGGGCTGGAACGCTTGCCCTCGATGTCGTCGAAGCGGTAGTAGGCCAGCGCCGCCTTCAGGCTGTTGTCCGCGTCGGGCTGCCAGCGGGCGCCGATCTGCGCGCCGTAGAGCCAGTTGGTGTCGCTCTCCACCTTGTCGAAGCCGCTGCTGGTCGTGGCGGTGTCGGAGGTGTACTCCACCGGGAAGGCGCCAACGGTGCCAAACAGCCCCATTTCGCTGTCCAGGGGCTGCTGGAAGTTCGCCGCCAGGCCGTCGAGGTTGAGGTCGCCGGAGTACAGCAGGTCGGTGGTCATGAAGGGGTTGGGCATGCGCCCGCCGGTGAGGGTCAGGCGCTCGTCGGGCTTGTAGGTGAGGTAGCCCTGGTCCAGCCACACGTCCTTCTTGGCGAAGCCGCCACCCAAGGTCTGGGTGGTGGACACCGGCCCGCTGTCGGAGCCGGTGGCGATGCGCAAGGCGGCGCTCCAGGACGGCGACAGCGTGGCCCGCAGCCCCAGCCGGGCGCGCAGGCGCAGCAGGTTCTCGCGGTCCTCGCGGCTGTTGAGCAGCGGCGGCAGCTGGGTGTTGCTGCGCGGGTTGACGTCGTAGGGGCCCTTCTCGTTGAGGCGCGCGTAGTCGATCAGGCGGTCGCTGTTGTTGCTGGAGAAATAGCGCGACTCGCTGCGCAGGCGCATGTCGCCCTCCAGGCTGATGCGCGAGGCCCAGTCGGGGAAGGTGTTGGGCGCGGCCCAGTTCTCCTTCTTCGCCTGGGCCATCACCTCGGCCTTCACCTCGTCGCGGATCTGGTCACGGACGATGGCCGGCACGTACTGCACGCGCACCTCCCCCGGGGCGCCGGGCGCGGGCGGTGCGGCCTGGGCAGCGGCCTGGCGGGCCTGCACGGCCTCGGCTTCAGCCTGGCGGATCAGCGCGTCGGCCTGGTCCTGCTTGAGCACGCCCTGCTGCACCAGCAGGCGGATCAGGTTGACGGTGGCGTTCTCCGAGGGCGTGGCCTGCGCCGAGGTGGCGGCGGCCAGGCTGGCGATCACGGCGCCGATGCCCAGGGCCAGTCGGCTCATTCTGCGGATCATGGTTCTACTCCTGATGGCGTATTCGTCTCGCGGGCCCGATCAGCCGGGCCGGCGTCCTTGCAATGCGATGCGTACCGGCAGCGTCAGCGAGGCCGGCGGGCGCTCCAGGGGTGGCGCGCCACGCAGCACCGCCAGCACCTGCTGGTCGAGCGCGGGGTCGCCGCTGGAGCGGGTCAGTTCGGCGCGGGTGATGCGCCCGCTGGTGTCGATCCACACCTCGGCCTGCAACCGGTAGGCCTGGGTGCGCAGGTCCGGGTCTTCGCGCAGCAGCTTCTGGAAGGCGTACGCGAGGAACTGGCTGTAGGTGCCGTTGCCCAGGCGCCCGCCGCCGCTGCCGGCCATGCCGCCGCCCTTGCCGGCGCCGATGTTGAAGGCGTCGGAGCCGGCCTGGGCGTCGCCGTCCATCTGCATCGGGTTGGCCAGGTCATCGGCGGGGGTCGGCGCCTCCTCCTGGGGCTTGACCTCCTCCGGCTCCGGGGTCGGTTCGGGCTCGGGCAGCTTCTCCTCCACCGGGGTTTCCGGCTCCGGGGGTTTCTCCGGCACCGGCGGCGGTGGTGGGGGTGGCGGCAGCGGGATGATGGCGGGGATCTTCGGCGCCTCCCGGCGTACCCCGCTCATGTCGTTGGCCCACAGCCAGAGCAGCCAGGCGAGGCCGGCAGCGACCAGCGCCCCCACACTCCAGACCAGCGGCCGGCGCCATCCCGGCGCGCTGCTGCGGACTTCGGCGAGCCCGCTCTCCGGGCCCTTGCTGGGAAAGGTGGTCATGGCTCAACCCTGCGGCTTGCCGGTGACCAGGCCCACCTGGGACAGCTCCAGGCGGCGCAGCAGGTCCAGCACTTCGATGACCTTCTGGTACTGCACCGTGGCATCGCCACGGACGATCACCGGAAAGTCGGGGTTCATCGCCTTCTCCGTGCGCAGCCGGTCCTCCAGCTCCGGCAGGGTCACCGGGTAGGCATCGAGGAACACCTGGCCGCCGTCGTTCACCGAGATGGCCTTGGTCTTGGGCTGCGACAGGGAGATGGACGCGCTGGCCTTCGGCAGGTTGATCTGGATGCCGGAGACCTGGGCGGTGGCGGTGAGGATGAACATCACCAGCACCACCATGAGCACGTCCACCAGGGGCGTGATGTTGATGCTGTCGACGGCGCCGTCTTCATCGTCGTCATGGGCGCTGCTGAGGTTGGCCATGCTGCTCTCCTCAGGCGCTCAGGGGCGCAGCGCCGACGGTGTGGCCACGGCGGTGGGCCGCCTCGCTGAAGGTGCTCTCGCCGTGCACCTCCGCCAGGCGGGTGACGAACTCGTCGACGAATACCCGCATGTCCGCATTGACCTCGCGGTTGCGCGTGGTCAGGCGGTTGTAGCCGAACAACGCGGGGATGGCGACGAACAGGCCCATGGCGGTGGCCAGCAGCGCGGCGGCCATACCGGGGGCGATTGCGTTGATGTTCACGTCACCGGCCATGGCGGTGCCGAGGAACACCACCATGATCCCCAGTACCGTGCCCAGCAGGCCGATGTAGGGGCCGCCGGCGATGGCGTTGGACAGGGTCGACAGGCGCGAGACCAGCGCCTGCCCCTCGCGGGTGCGCACCCCGTCCATGGAGGCGCGGATGGCCTCGATGGTGGCGGCGGAAATGGAGCCGGTGTCGGCGCCCTGGTCACGCCGGGTGCGGATCTCGCGCACCGCCACCTGGTACAGGTGCCAGAGCGGCGAATCCCCCAGGCGCTCGTGCAGCTGGCGGTCGTCGGCCAGCAGCTCCAGGCGCGTGCCAACCCGGACGAACTGCTCGCGGAACGCCGCGTTGGCGCGCAGTACGCGGCCCAGGGTGCGGCTCTTGCGGATCATGATCACCCACGACTGGATCATCATCAGCACCAGCACGGCGATGATCACCCAGGCGTCCAGCGGTACCGCCTTGAGCAGGAAGCCGAGGCTACCGAAGCCGAAGCCGGACTGTTCCTCGTCCACGCCGTAGACCACCAGGCGCGACTCGGCGCCCTGGGCGGTGGCATCGGCGAGGATCAGCGCCGCCGGGCGCGCCACCTTGGACAGGCGCAGCTCGTCGACGGCGCCGGCGAAGGCCCCGAAGGTGGTCGGAGCCGGTGCCTCGGCCGGGGCGCCCTCGGGAGCGGCGGCCTGGCTGCCCGGCAGGTCCGCGCCGATGGCGATCACCGAGGCGAAGGCCGGCAGCGACAGCGCCAGGCTGCCGGATTCACGGCCGTTCACGTACAGCCGCAGGATGCTGCCGTCGGCGCTCAGCGCCAGGTGCTGCCACTGACCGCTGGCCAGGGCCTGGCCGGCCTGGGCGCGCTGGCCGTTGACCTCGACGAAGGGCACCCCCTGGGCCAGGCCCAGCAGCAGTGCGTTGCCGCCGTCGCGGCGTGCCAGCAGCAGTTGCTCGCCGGCGGCCTGGTCGGCGCGCACCCAGGCGCTGAAGGTGAAGGCGCCCCCGGCCGGCAGGGCCAGGGACGGGCTGGCCGGCAGCAGCAGCGGCTGGCCGTTGAGCTGGGCGGCGCGGCCGATCACCCCGTCGATGCTGCTGGCGGGTGCGGTCTGGGCGTGGTTGCCATAGGCGGTGGTGTCGCGGGGCGGCGCACCGACGGCGCCGTCGAAGTGGTAGACCAGGCTGTAGTCCGGGTCGAAGGTCAGTTGGCCGTTGCCGGTGGCCGGGGCCTTCGGGTTGCCGTAGTACATCCAGATGTCCTGGCGCTGGCCGCCTTCCACCTGGGGCACGTCCACCCAGATCAGTGCCATGCCCATCAGCGGGTCGAAGCTTTCCACCTGGTGATTGAGCACGGTCTTGTCGTCGGCGGCGACGAAGCGGATGTCCGAACCGTTCTCGTTGACCCCGTCGAAGGTGAAGTTGCCGGTGTGCAGGCGCACCAGCAGTGGCGTGCGCCCGGCGGGCTGGTCGATGGCCGCGCCCTGGGGCGTGGTGTCGACGGTGATCTGCTTGCGGTAGAGCCAATCGTCCTGCCACCAGGCATGGGCGATCGCCGGGGCCAGGAGCCCGAGGCTGACGAGCGTGGTGAGTATCAAGCGGCGCATGGGGTCAACTCCAAGGGGTCAGAAGCTCGCCTGCACGCTGAAGTGCACGCGGGGGTCTCGTTTGCGGGTGTTCGGGCCGTCCTTCAGCGGGTAGGCCCAGTCGAGGCTGCCGGACAGCCCGTGGGGCAGCGTGGCGCGGGTGCCGAGGCCGACGCTGGCCAGGCTGTAGCTGTCGTCCTGCTCCGGCAGCGCGTCCTGCAGGGACAGCTGCGCGCCTTCGGCGAACAGGTAGAAGCGCCACTCGTCCAGGTGGCGGGCCACGCCCTTGCCCAGCAGCGGCGCCAGGGACGGCGTGCGCAACTCCTGGCCAAGCAACCAGCCGTCGTCGCCGGTGCGCTCGGCGGCCAGGTAGCCGCGCACGCTGCTGGCACCGCCGGCAGAGAACTGCTCGTTGGATACCAGCGGCCCGGAGGCCAGCTGGAACCCCAGGCGGCTGTGGCTCTGCCAGTCGTCGCCGAAGGTCAGGGTGTAGGTGGCATCGCCCTTGAACAGGGCAAAGCCCGGCTTGGCCCGGTAGCGCTTGTAGTCGAACGCCTCGTCGTCGCTGCCGTAGCCCAGCAGGCTGTGGGTGCCGGCCACCAGGGACAGGCCGAGGCTGAACTGCGAGCGCTCGGTGTAGCGGTAGCCGGTGTAGCCGAGGGTGATCGGCGCGTAGCGGATCGGCACCTGGTCCTGGCTGCCGCCGAACTGCAGGGACTCCTCGAAGTCCTTGAACTCCACCCCCGCCGACAGCGAGTGCGCCCAGGGCCCGGCCGGCGGCACTGCGTAGACCAGGGACACCCCGTAGGCATGGCCCTTGCCCAGCACGTTGCTGCCGCCCAGGGTGGCCACGTTGCTGTCGGACTGGTAGCCGGAGAGCTGCAGCGTCCAGCGGGTATCCAGCGGCGCGCTGTAGCTGCCGGACCAGACCTCGGCGTTGTCGCGGTCCTCCGGCGCGGTGAAGTAGGTCAGCGAGGCCGCGTGGCCCAGCTGCCAGAGGTTGGTGTAGCCGAGGCTGACCACCGAGCGCAGCTTCTCGGTGTCGGCGCTGTAGTCGTTGTTCAGGCCGATGCTGGCCTGCCAGGGGTTCTTGTCCTCCACCTGCAGGTCCACGTCCATGGTCCCCGGCCGACGCCCCTCGCGCACCACCGGCACCACCTGGCGCCCGGGGTTGCGGTTGGCAGCGGCCAGCTCGGCCTGGACCCGGCCGAAGTCCGGCACCTGGCCTTCCTGCAGGGCCGGCACCTCGTCGAGCACCGCCAGCGGCGAGTAGTGCTGGGCGCCCATCACCCGCACCCGGCCGACGCGGGTCTCGCTCACCTGCAGGTAGACCACGCCGCCCTCCACCTGCTGCTCCGGCAGCTCGACGAAGACCGACTGGTAGCCCAGGGCCTGATAGCGCTGCTGCAGCGCGTCGCGGGCGCCCTCGATGTCGGCCAGGGTGCGTTGCGGGCCGAGGAACGGGTAGACCGCCGCTTCGATGTCCCGCGCCTGCAGCACGCTGTTGCCACGCACCACGTATTCGTTGACGTCTACCCGGCGCGCCTCACCCTCGCCCTCCTCCGCGCCCCGGGCCGTACCGGCCAGCAGCGCCAGGGCCAGGAGTGAAGGTGCGAACGGCACGCGGCCGAGGCGCAGGTGCCGGTTGAATGACTGAAGAACCACACAGCCCCCTCGTGAAATGGCGCCACGCTGGCGTGCGCCGTCCTGTGGGCGGGCCGTGCCTGGGGCCGGGCCACCCATGGTTGTCGTTGGTGTATCGGGCCTAGCGAGCGCGAGCCTGCGCCGCGTGACGGGCGATCCAGGTGTGCAGCTGGGCAAAGTTCGGGGTGAATTCCGGTGTGCTCATCAGCGACGGCGCGAACACCTCGCTGATGGCCCGTTCCAGCAGGCGGACGGCCTGGGCGTTGTCCAGCACCTCGCCGAGGTCACGGACGAAGGCGCTGAAGCCCCAGACCCGCTGGTTCAGTTGCAGACCGACGAACCAGCGGAACAGCAGGTTGTAGTTGAGCTGCTCGTAGAGCTGCTTCTCGCTGGGCAGCGAATACAGCACCTGCAGCACCAGCGCCTGCAGCAGCGCCCGCAACGGCACCTGCAGCTGGCGTGTACGGGCCCAGCCCTGCAACGCCTCCAGGGCCGGCTCCAGCAGCGCGTCCAGTTGCGGCTTGAGCACCACCAGCGAGTGACCCGGGGGGATGTAGCTGGACACCTCCTTGAGCGCGCTCTGCCAGTCCTCCTGGGACACGATCCACACCCAGGGCGCGCCGTAGCGGTAGACCGAGACGGGCTTCTTGCGCGCCGCCTCGACGATCTTCGACAGGCGCTGGTCCAGCTCCTGCATCCCCACCTTCGCGAATCCGTCCATCTTCCCCATCGCCGTTGCTCCACTGCCTGGCCGGGGCCCGCAAACCCGCGGGCCGAAGTGGCCGCCTTCCGTAGCGGCCGATGTGGCGCGGCGTTGTCCTTGCCGTCGTCGTTCCACATCCCCTTGACCGGCGCCCGGCGAAGGCACCGAACTTTTGTCATCGAATCTTCATGAACGGCGTCGGAAGGACGGGACTTGCGAGGGCGGAGAGCGTCTGGAACGGGTATTACGGGGCGGTGGGGATCGCCTTCGCCTGGCAGATGCGGGAGCGGACAGAGCACTGAAACGGCCCTGCGGAAATGAAAAGGCCCGGCTGGTGCCGGGCCTCTTCGGGGAGACGTGAAGGGTTCAGTCGACGGTGCTCAGGCGGTCACGCTTCACTGCCTCACGAGCCGCGCGGAGCAGGTCATAGGCATCCGACAGCAATAGGTTGGCCGCCTCGGCTACGTTGGCCAGGTAACGCCCATCAGCACAGGAACCCTCCATGTACGCGAAGCTGGCCAGCAAATCGCGCGCGGCCATGAGGCGGTACTCGGCTGTTTCCTGGAGATCCAGATAGGACCGGCTGCCATCGAGCAAGAGAACGGAAGAACCGGAGGGGTTGGCGGAGAGCGGGCGCAGGTCAGTCATGGCGAAGACCTCCGCGGCTGCAAAGGTGGTTGGACGCGAATGAAGAGAAGACAAGGGTATCGAGAGGGGCGCGAGTCATAACGCGATGCTCCTAGCGTGAGAAAAAAGCGCCTGCACTCGAATGGTAGGCGCCGGTACGCCTAGAGTTTTCGACCGGCCAAGGTCGACTACGGGATTGACCGCAGCGGGCGGACTATAGGAGGCAGCAGGAAAGCTCGCAAGGGCAGTTTTACATGTGAGTACCGCTAACGGCGGCAGTCGCCTGCCCGCCCTCGGGAAAGGGGTGCCGCCCCCAGGGGCTGTTACAACCCAGCCTCAAAGCTCATCAAAAATTTGCCGCTCATAGAACTGCATGTCTGGAAACTGAACATCACTATCAAATATCAAAGCATGCCCTTCATGCTTTTGCAGAAAAGCTTGAAGCGTAAGCCAAACTCTGCCCTCATCAACCCATTTCATCTCCTGCTCGGAGAACATTTTCGTCGAACTCAGAGTCGACAGAGTGAAGCTTGTACTCATCGAGATACAAAGGGATACATCCGTGTACTTCCAGAAACCCGGATGTGGGCACCAGATAGATTCTGAAATGCCAGATAGCCATTCTTGGCCCCTCTATTCTTTATACGCACCAATCAAGCAGTTCCTCGCTTCTACTCGACATAAACAAGACAAGAAATATATTTCTGACCTATAGGATTACCCCAAACCACATCTTTCAGGTTAACTGGTAACGCTCATCCTGCTCAAACAATGGAGCCAAGATTTCTTCCCATATATATTTTTGAAACGACTGCCACTCCGTCAAACTATCGAGCCTGAAAAAATAGCAGCGAACAGCCTCTATAACCATATTAAAATCATCCTTACTCAGATCAACAAAGCTAATCTGATCAAGCACAAGCATTTCCATTACCTCTTCATGAATTTTGGTTTTTTTCTCCCGCAACACATCATCAAAAAGCATTTCCACTGCATCCGAAGCTTTTCGATTCAAGGTAACATGTAAACTTTTATCTTTTGAATAGCCTATAAAAACCGTAGCCCCCATAACTCACCTCATAATAATAATCTTATCGCGCTGAAATTCAGGCAGCGTCCTAGGTTCTGTACGAAAAGTCGGTACAGGTAGAATCGCCACCATGATTGGCTGGAGGTCCACATGGCAAGGCGCTACGAACTCCCAGATGCGGGCTGGGAGTTGATCAAGGATCTGGTTGCCCCGGAACACAAGATGGGCCGACCTCGAAGTGATGATCGGCTGGTGCTCAACGGCATCTTTTGGATCCTCTGCTCCGGAGCCGCCCGGCGTGATCTGCCGGAAAGTTTCGGCCCGTGGTCGACGGTTTATCAACGGTTCCGTGACTGGCGAGACGACGGCACGTTTAACCGAGTACTTGAGCGATTGCACGTCCGGTTGAATCAGGAAGGCCTGATCGACCTGGATACGTGGATGATCAACTCCACCGCGGTGCGCGCAACCCGAGCCTCTTCTGGCGCCGGAAAAAAGGGGGGACAGAAGAACCGATTGACCATGCACTGGGGAGCAGTCGAGGTGGCCTGACCACCAAAATTCATCTGGTCTGTGATGCCAACGGGATAACTCTTCGCTTCCTGCTTTCACCGGGGCAAGCCAGCGACTTTACCCATGCACAACCACTTCTGGATCAGGTTCGTATCCCCGGAAAGTGGCGGCCTCGTAAGCGCTACCGTTGGTTACTGGCAGACAAAGGTTACGATGTCGAACATCTGCGCCAGCACTGCGACCGCTACCACATGAAGCCGGTGATTCCGCAGCGCACCATGAAGCGCAAACCCAAGCCAGGACTACCCCGACTGTTTGATCGTCCGAAATACCGGCAGCGGAACATCATCGAGCAGATGTTTGGCTGGCTAAAAGAGAACCGGAGAATTGGCACCCGTTACGACAAGCTCGCCAGGAGTTTTGCCGCAATGGTCACGCTGGCTTGCACGCTGCGATGCCTGCGGCAGTACTTTTCGTACAGAACCTAGATCAATAAATGCGGCCCACCTCCATTAATTTTCTCCCATGCCTTATTGCTTCTTGAACACAAATACAATTTCTTGGATCTAACCCCGAAAATTCTGGTTACTTTTAAACCAGCCCACCAGCCAACCCCATAAAAATCAATCACTCTTCATCCCAAAAGCTCATTGGCGGTGCATATTCACCATCTTTCAAGACAACACACCATCCAAAATTTGCATAAAACATCTCAAGCCCAACCACCTTGTAAACATTAGCCTCAATCCTCTTTAAGGTAATCAGGCTATTCGCATAATGAGTATACCTCCCCCCTCCCGCCACTGCTCTTAACTCCAGCTCATCACGGTCCCATTCCGACACAAACCCTGACACCTCAAGAACAGCATCCGAGATAAAAACCTCAAACTCTTTAGATATTTTGCACAAACAAGGAATTCGCTCCTGCTTGAGCAACTGTTCAGTATACATATTTTCGGGAAAACTAATATTTAATTTCATTCCAAAGCACTCCGAAGAACAAAAAACTCACCTGAAAAATATCTTTCAAACGTACTCAACAACACAAGAAAACTTCATCAGGAATGCCTTAGCGGCCAAACAAGAGACATAGGTGACGGCTGTACGCAGGTTGGCCGACCGGGACTTCCGGGACCCGACACACCCGGAGGTATCCCGCTCACAGCCGCCATTAACTCAACAAAAAATCTTGCACTTCTACGGCCTCTACAGAGCCGTTGGTCACCAATACCCCTACGCCCAGTTGAGAGTCAAAAACTGCATCAAATATGAAGCCGATCTGACGCACGCCGGGATCAAAGGGATACATGACCTTGATGCCTATCAGGGTAACCAGCTTCCCCATATCCCCAACCGAACTCACTTGAGGTGCTTTCTCATTTACCTCACACGCATCAAGGCACTCCCTGAACTCGCTCAACCTGTCGTTGTAGTAATTGAAAACGGCCTCTTCAACAGAGGAGCAGATGAAGGCCGAATCAAGAAGAAACTCCCTGTACGAAAGCCGCTGAGTCTCGGAAATCGGATTATCATCAAACGTCTGAACAACCAACTCCACCTCGGAGCGCTCTTGGAAGATCACCACCTCACATGAACCCGTCCAGACCCCATCAAACCTCAGCTCACCAAAGTCTTCATCCAAAACAATTTCCACGCTTTAAAACCTCCAGCAAAGACTCTCGACAGCACCATAGGCGCCCCCCGAATCTAACAGCAACCCATATTTAAAAAGCCAAGCAAAATACCCAACCTCGAACCTTTAAATCTCCAACAAATTACCAATCGATCATGAGGGCCGATATAGCTGAATCATCGACCCCCAATCAGGCCGCCATCACTCTTCCCATTTCAGCCAAGATGGATCAACTCCTACCCAGAACCACCGACAACATAATAAAAACCCGATGAGCGCCAGCCCCAATCAGAACTCAGACAAGCAAGCCGCAATAGTCATGCATATATTCATCACACTCAGTGACACCCCAGACATGACCATCCAACTTATCTATATAAACAACTCCCCCCGCCCTTTCCTCTGAACCTCCCACCATTGAGAAGGCCCAGAACAACGGCGAATCATCGACAACTCGCCCCCCTTCAAACGCCACACTCCGCCCCATTAGAGCGGCGTAATCCTTGGCTAAACAGAAGGCCTCTTCCCTGCTGATATTCGGATTATCTCTATAAGCGACAGGGACGTTCATAGCCTCAAACCCGTTACGCCTCAACTCGACCACAAAGGTAACCAGCCTGATGCGTTCCACATTCACACCCAGATAGCCAGAGCCATAAATCCTGGCCTCACTGGAAAAACCTTTATCGAACACACTCAAAAACCCAAGGTATTCGGAATGCACAGGCTGCTTAAGATATAAATCACAGATCACATTACTTCCCATATTTGTCACAGCCCCAACACATACCAAACTAAAAAATCTAACCCCCACAAATTGACGCACTTCCATAACAATCCGAATCTCTATAATCTTTTAAATTTCACACCTCACGATATCGGGCGCTTTACTTCATAAAAGCCGACAACATCAGAACACTTCATCAGGACCCTGCAACCTTATACAGAGTCCGCCTCTAAATTGAGTTCAGCCGCTGCCAGAAATTTTCATCATAGTGGTAGTCGCGATCCAACCCCAAACAAACCGCTACCTCCATGACCTCACCACCAATAAATTTCTCATACAACTTCGAATCCATGATCTCCAACAACAAATAATCAAAGGCCATCTCATACTCGCCATGCGTCATATAATGTGAAATATCGGAAAAAGCCTCTTTACTGATATCCGAACAAATAAGCATAAGCTTCTCAGAAATCCAATTTCTTATTTCAAGAGCATCCAGACACAACTCAACCACTCCCATCACTCACCGAACCACCAGGTGAATTCTAATCAAAAGTCTTAATCACAGAAATCGCCCCCCGACTCACCGGACAAGGAGTCTCAAAAGCCGAGCACTACTCAAAAACAGAAGCCACAAAACCCAAAACAGCACAAAATCAATAGCCACTACAAAATATTGAGCCAGATCAAAAAAATTGCACCATTACCCATACCACTTATCATGCACCATCCCTGCCAAATCTTGGGATAGCCTATGGAGAGTTGCTCGCTAACAGGAGAGATGTGCCTTAAACGCAGAGACCCGGTCAAAAGCCACATTTCTGCAGCAAAGGTCGGACTAAAGAAGAAGCTCAGTATCCAATCAGCTGGCTGCACTGACTTGACCCAGAGCTTTCTAAACTTTCCCCTTGCCGAGGCGCTCAACTATTTCTCTGTGCAAAGGTATTGATGCATCCACAACCGGCTTCCAAACAGGGCTCTCCGATACAAATCGCTTTGCATCAGCAAGAGTGCAACCATATTCTTCAACCAAGAATTTTATGCTTTCAGTGATTGTAAAGCCTAGCCCGTGAAGCAGAAGCACAGCATCACCACTTCCCAGACCCTCACGAACTTTCTTATTAATTTCCGCCATATCCTTCATATAACATCCAACAGAAGGGCTGTGCATGGGTAATGTCGCTTGCTTGTGCTGATGAAGGATGAAGCAAACTAGAAATTCGCCTGACAAAATGTAACCACCGGCCCATACTCCTGTTCCGAATTTGATATTTTCACATCAAACCTTCTATCAGGAAATTTATTTTCCAAAATTAATTTCCACGAAAACACAAGAACCTCAGCTAGCTGTTCAAAAACTCTATCATCCACCTCCTCCACGCATCCATCGAACAAATCATATAAATGAGTATGATTGATCATCCTTTCAACGGCATGCAGGTCGCCACCAAATATCTCAAGCCAAGATAAAAACGCATCGCTGTTATAATTCCTCTCTAGAAAAACACCATTCTCCACAACAACGAAATCGGGGAAAAAAATCCTACAAGACAGCAACACATCCTCTGGATTACATTTATCACTTATATATGAATATTCATCAACCTGACTCTTATTATCCCAACCAGACTTCCATAACTCGTAGCGGGACAAACCAAAAAACTCATTAAGCGCATTAATTTTCATCATGGAACTCCGTCCACCCTGGCTATTTTTGGTGCTAATTTTGTCGAAGGCGACTGAACTCTAATTATTCCGTCCGGCAGCTTATTTTGAATAGTTTGCTCATTTCAAAAACCGATGACTGAAGTCGACCGGAAATACGGGGCTACTTCAGACCACCCTTATATTTTTTACGTTGTTTCTTTTGTGCGCTGGGCTACGCAGGCTTTTTTGCCGACCGATGGCGTTCTTCAGGAGCTTTAATAGTCGGCACTTGCAAAGAAGAAACTATTGTGACATGACGATACTCATAGACAAGCTCAGGCACTAAAGTAAATTTACGAAACCCCCTCGGAGTCTGCCTCCTTTCCTTTACAAAAAACACATTACCGACCAACATTAGCATCTATTATAGCCGAAAACATTTCACGCTTTTTAACAACAAAAAACACAGCACACACAACAGAAATAGGAGCAGAAAAAAAAGCATGAACCATTACAACCAAACTATCTTTCACCTGAAAAATCGACATTAAAATCCCACAAACACAAAACACAATAAACAACCAAACAAAAAGCACCACCACTACTGTGGTAAACCACAAAACAGCTCTCGTTAGATTTAAATTAATTTTCATTCTCTTGACCATTAATAATTTTACCCCCAAAATCGTACCCTTTACCGCCAACACCAAGCAAATAAATAGCACCAGCAGTACCATACGGAGTAGATTTATATGTCAAAGGCAAAAAGTAATTATTATCCATACGAGAAACCATAACTCCAAATATTGAATTTGGCCGATTCAACCCGTCTTCCTTACCCATAGCCAAGGGAACTTTTACAAAGCCCATCCCTACCGATGTTGCTAAATCCACCCCACTATATAGAACTGGCCCATACCCTCCCGGAATGTTATTGAAAGCCGTCTTTACTGGATTAAACGCACTGCCTTCGCCAGAAAAATTCGTATAAAATCCCGTTGATCCCTCTGTAACATTACCTGCACCGAAGACCACCAGAGAACCACCACCAAGCGCACACCCCAAACCTACTGTTCCAGTACACAAAGTAGCGCCACCATAAACGCTCACACCCCCTACTATTTGGGTAGTGTACTTGCCGAGAGGAATTCCATCTGTATTCATGAAATCCTTCGTGCCATCACAAGCAGAATAATCAAAAAGCCCTTTACTATGCTGAGCCTCAACCCAGGCCAATTCATTACTTAGGTTCTGTACGAAAAGTCGGTACAGGTAGAATCGCCACCATGATTGGCTGGAGGCCCACATGGCAAGGCGCTACGAACTCCCGGATGTAAGCAGCAACCCCAACCCAGGTTACACAAATTTTCTGCACACCCTCCAGGGCATGGCCGCCGAGAGGTACCCGCGGCGGCTAAAAACACAGAAGTGAGCGGGGGTTTTAGGAAAATCCTGAAGAAGACTTCCCGAATCTGGTGTTGCTGCGCCAGGGCACCAGCGTCGACGCCACGCTGATCCATGCTCCCAGTCCGACGAAGAACAAGGACGGCAAGCGCGACATCCGGTTTGGTACATAGCGTGGTAGGCACAGCGGCCAACGCTGACGAACACGGGAGAAGTCTGCCCGTAATGCAGGGCATGGCCGCCGGGAGGTGTCCACGGCGGCTAAAAACACAGAAGTAAGCGGATAACCTGGTCGCTTTTTGATCGCCCCCCTGCTTTCAAAAAAGCAGGCGCTGAATTCGGCAAAATACCGAACTACTTCGGACCATCCCGAAGACCGGACTGAAAAGCGATTCGGCCGCCAATAAAATGCCCGTCGCTGATTTTTTCGGAGTTCGCCTAGTCGTATTTAAAATTCGTTTTAACTTGCCCACCACGTCTATAACACATAGCAAATGATTTCCAAGAATCCCCACGTTGACTAGCATTTAGCTTTAGATTCTTCACCAAGCCATAAAGCTCTGCATCATTGATATCTGTACCGACATCAGCGACTACGGACCCATCTCTTTCAACTGTAAGTTTTGTATCAATATAGCCATCACCCACCTCCACTTCAAAACAAAAAAAATCATAGCCATCAATTATTCCGGAATCTAAAATCGAAAAAATCTCATTCATCAAAACAATATCTTTGGCAATCATTTACTGCTCCACTGGAACTTTATTAGGAGATGCCCCGTCCCGGCGTAAGTATCACAGGGTGCAAGCCAGCGTGACCATTGCGGTAAAACTCTTGGCGAGCTTGTCGTAACGAGTACCGATTCTTCGGATCTCTTTTAGCCAGCCGAACATCCGCTCGATGATGTTGTGCTGGCGATATCTCGGTCGATCAAAAAGTCGAGGTAGCCCCCAGTTTGAGGCTGCGCTTCATGGTGCGCAGCGGAGTCACCGGCTTCATACGGTAGCGGCCGCAACACTGGAGCAGATGATCGGCATCGTAATCTTTGTCTGCCAATAACCAGCGGCAGCAGCGAGGCCGCCCAGACTTTCCGGGGATACGAACCTGATTCAGAAGGGGCTGTGCATGGGTAATGTCGCTGGCTTGTCCCGGTGAGAGTAGGAAGCGAAGAGATATCTCGTTGGCATCACAGACCAGATGAATTTTATTTCGAAATAAGACATGGGAGCAACACCGTACGGAAATGGTCATGTGCTGCACTCAGCTTTTTGCAGTCGCCCCTCATTAGATGGCGCTATATTTTTATAAAATAGTGCACCCCAACCTAACTAAACCCACTCACACACGGATCTCCTCCAACTCAGTATGCAGCACATCCCAAATAAGCCCCTCTGGAATTATCACGAAATCATCAGAGTCGTCATGAAGCCCATGAGCCGCAACAAATTTCTCACCTGAATCCAGCAAGAAGCACAAACCAACTTCGTTCGGCAATTCCTCTAATCGCGCAGTTGCTGGCCTTCGAACAAGAATAGAAACAGCATCTACTCTAGCCCCGACTACTTGATACCAGAATTGGCAGGAAAATTTTTGATCTTTTGCAGATATAGGATGTAACTCTTCATCAGACATGAGTGAGTCACTTCGCACCAAGCTTCCAGACTTGTCTCGCTCCATCCATACAGACACTGAATTCGTTGAAGGGTTGCTTGAAACGCCCATTACGACTCCAGAATCGAAAGTGATAGCAACCGGACCAGCCGTTAATGAAAAAACTTCCTCGCTAGTAAGACCGCACTCTTGCTGCGCCTCCTCTGGCGCCCACCAACTAAATCTTATTACATCTACAATCCTGCACCCAACGAGCAAACGCAGAGGCACCAAGAGATCTGAAGGAATAACACCGCCACCATCAAAGACAGCTTCATTAACCATAATTACCGCCTACCCTTCTGGGCCTGCTGGATCAAAAGATCAATCATTCGCAAATTATTTCGGGAAGGTGGCCCCTTATCTACATCGACATCAAGCGGATCCGAAACGACTACACGACCGTCCTTTCCAATTAGGAACTGCAAATCTTTGACGCGAACATTATTCTCAACCATAATCCGACGAATTTCCTGCAAATCTTCAACACTCCTCTGATTCAAAAGCTCTGACTCGCCAACAATTCGAACCTTGCCGTCTGTTAGTTTAACTACGTCTTTCGACCCCTGAGCATATCTATCAAATATCAATGCGGGCCGATCGCCAACAAGAACAGGACCACGGGCGTTTACGGTAGGTATGCCTACCTCATCAAGCTGTCGCAACAACCTAAGTTCTTCATCAAGAATCGAAGTTTTTTTGCCAACACGCAAAACTCCAACAGCCTGCAAATCCCCATAGGCGAACACATCTTTATTTCCACCCCGCCCCAACAGGGGCCCTAAGTCTGAAAGACCCAGCTTATTTGAACTAAGTATCGTTCCGCCCGTCGGGACTTTAGCAGCAACACCACCCGCCCCAGCTGAAACCGCAAGACCAACCTCAACACCAAGTTGAGTCGAAGATGCAGCATTCTGCTGAAGAACCCCAGCCCCCTTGCCCTGCATGATATACAGGTTATCTAGATAGGCTTTATAGCTCAGTTCTTCCGGGAGTTTACTCACGGCATCCCAAGAGCTCTGGAGGTCCGACCAAGCACACGAAGGGCAATTAGCAGCCCCCATCAACCAGATCGCAGCTTTGGAAGGGCCTGATACGCTCCCTTCAACTGCATTACCAAATCCTTCTTGACTGCCAATCCCTTTGGCATTTAGGACTTCCTGGAAGTACTTTGGATCCGTTCTGTAAGCTAACGGATCAACCAGAGCAACTTCCTTTACGAAAACATTTAGGGCATCTCTGTTATTAAACAGCTCCTTCAGCCCCAGTCGTTCATTATTATATTCTGCCAAAGTAACCCGAAAGAGTCCTGACTGACTTTTTGACAACTCTGTCCTCAGGAAGCCCGCCGCCTGCTGGGTATTTCCATCTAACTCGCCGAGCGAATCACTCCACCCCCTATCCACCATAGCGGCTGCTGTGCGCAGCAACTCACGGCGAGCATCATCTTCAGATATTCCAACTTGTTTAGCATAGCGCTTGACGCGCTCATCATCGGTAGCAAATTTAATTTCATCCGGATGCAACTGGCGATTATACGTAGTGGAGCTTTTTGCGATCTCTGCCCCTTTGTTTATATCTCCATTTACTGCTGCAGCAGCCAGCACACCAATGATCTGAGCCGACATCTGCTCAAGATTCTGATTCCCTTGAGTCAAGCCGGAAAGTCTTTCTATCAAGGCTTCGCTAGCTCCGGCCGCAGCAGCTCCCGTAGCGAAATCACCTCCTGTCGCCTTGCTTAACAGGCCCCCCATCAAAGCATGGAAAGCAACCTTCTGTGGGGAGCCGTCACTCCACTTCATTTCTTTAGAGACGCCGCCAACCCAATTGAAAACCCCAGCCTGAAGCAGCTGTTGCCCTTGGGAAGTCAAAGCCACTTTCAGGTTCTCTTCGAAACTCCCACCTTGAATGGCAGTTTTTGTAACCGCCTGGACGCCACCTTGAGCAGCGAGATAACCGCCGTAGTTACCAAATCCATTCAGAGTTCCAATATCAAAGCCTTTAGTAACGTGGTTAACGTTCTCAGGCTTTACGCCGAAAGCATCATCCAAATAACTGCTTGTCAGCCCGGCAGTAACCCCAGCGACAGCTGCACTCTTGAGACTGTCCTTGCTAAAAGTTTCTTTAAGAGCGGCGCCAAGATTGCCCTTGTTATTAATAGTACTGATTGTACCGGTAGTAGCTAAGCTTGTAGCCGCGGCACCTCCAACTGTGCCGAGCGCGCCAGCCGCAGCAGGCCCAACCACCGCAGCCATGACAATCGCGATAACTAGCTGAGCCCCAGCCCCAAGACCTGAGTTGCTGTACTTGAACGCGTCGTGGATTTCCTTGACCTGCCGCCAGTCGACATCACCACGCTGTTCAGCGGCTTTTATCCATGCGAGCTGTGGGTCAGCAGCCACCATGGCGTCAATGGTCTGGCTAACGGTCTTCTGATCGATCTGCTTGATGTCGATCTTCAAGCCATCAGCGGCTTTGATGACGATTTCACCTTGGGCAATGAGTTGGCTTTGCAACAACGTTTCGTCCGTGCTGCCCTTCCCCTTCATGGAGTTCCAGGCAAGGTCGCTCTTGCTCTTCTCGTGACTCTCCTGGTGCAGGTCCTTCACCGCTTCAAAGGCGATTTCGCCGCCGCTGTCCAGGGTCAGGTTACCGCCGCTCTCGAGGCGGGCGCGCTGGTAGAGCTGGTCGCCTTCGCTGGCAAGGGTCAGGTCGCCCCCGCTGGTGATCTGGGTGCCGACGTTACGTACGTCGGTTACTTCGTCGCGGCGGGTTTCCTTGGCGCCGAAGCTGCCTTTCTTCTTCTTGTCGTAGAGGCTGTATTCACTGTCCTGTGCGGCCAGCAGCTGGATATCTTTACCGGCGTAGAGATAGGCCTCGTCACCAGCCTTGAGCTGGCTGGCGACGACGTTCAGGTCTTCGCCGGCCTTCACAGACAGGTCACCGCCAGCGATGAGTTCAGCGCCCTGCTTGGTCACCCGGCTCTGCTCGATGTCCTCCTTCTTGCCGCGGCTCTTGCGGTGGGATTCGTAGTGGCTCTCATTGGCGGCTGAACCGATCAGGACGTTGCCGTCGGCTTTTACGGTCAGGTCATCGCCGGCTTTCACGCGGCTGGCTACCACGGCCAGGTCGCGATCGCTGGAGAGTGTCAGGTCACGCCCAGCGCTGACATCGGAGCCGTATTGCGTGATCTGCTCGCGGCGGCTGTTGCCCTTGCGGTCCTTCTGGCTGCTCAGATCGTGCTGCTCGGCCGAGACGATGAGCAGGTCCCGCCCGGCATCGATCCGCAGGTCTCGCCCCGCGCTGAGGCCGCCACCGACGTTCTGCACGTCGCGTCCTGCCCCCAAGTCCAGGTCGTTGAGGGCTTCGATACGCGCGGCACCGTCGACGTAGTCCTTGCGGTAGGTGTAGTTGCTTCCACCGGACTCGAAGGTGGTGACGCTGCGCTCGTTGATGATGTCGCCGCTGAGGGCTTTCACCGAAACATCCCGCCCGGCAATGATCCCGCCCTGGGCATTGCGGATGCTCTCGGTGGCCAACAGGCTCAGGCGCTCGCCGGCCTGCATAGATCCGCTGTTGGTAAGGTTGACGGCACTGGCGCTGAGGTTCTGGCTGGCCTTCAGGGTGCCCTGGTTGTTCAGGCTGCCGCCGCTGATGAGGGTGACATCACGGCCCTGGATAAGGGCCCCGTTAGGAGCCACGCGGCCTTGTGCCTGGGCCAGGTAGAGCACCGGCACGAGGACCTTCTCGCCCTGTACTTCGTGCTCTTCCATCCACACGATGTCGTGGGTCAGGGCCGCGACCTGCTCGGCACTCAGGCTCACGCCCAGGGCGAGGTTGAGGGCCTGCTTGCTGGCGATGGCGTTGTCCATCAGGTAGCGGAACATGGCTTCGTCGCTGGTCAGGCCAGCGAGGTAACGCTGGCCGGTGCGAGCCACCACCGCTTCGCGGATCAACCGCTGCTCGAACAGGCCATCGCCCAGGCGCCTCTGGGCCTGGTCCGGGTCATAGCCCAGCTTGCCCAGCATGTAGTCGGAGCTGAGGAAGCGCGCCAGATCGGCGAAAGCCGGGTTGGTTTCGATCAGATACTTGTGGCCCTTGACGGGCACCTCGCCCAGGGAGACCTGGCCAACCCCCGAGGGGACTCGTGTGCCGGTATCCACCGGGTTGCTGCCTGCAGCCTGACTGCCCTGCACCTGCCAGCCGCCGCTGTTGGCCAGGCTTTGCGCCTGGCTGGCACCGTCGTCATTGGCTGCCTGGGTGTTCAGGCGGAACAACCCGTTATCACCTTGCGGCAGGACGAAGCCAGGCAGGGTGAGCGGGTTGACCTGCCGTTGCTGCAGGTCGGGCGGCAATTGGGCGTTCAGCACGACCACGGGCTGGGCGGCTCGGTTCAGCGAGACATCCGCCCCGCGAGCCTGGCCATGGTTGATGGCGGTGTTCGGGTAGGTTTGCAGGTTGTCCAGGTTATTGCTGGCCTGGAGGGTGACGTTGCCGCCAGCCTGGATCACTGCGGGTGCGAGTATCTGCCCGCTTCCGGATACGGAAACGGGCGCATCGATCCCCAGGTAGTACGCCGGGCTGAAGCCCGCCTTCATGGCCAGGTAGGCGGCCTCGCTGAAGGTGGCAGCCGTGCCGTGCTGGGCCATGAAGTTCTGTACACGCGCCTGATGGCCGTAATACACCCCGTTGGATTCCTTGGGGTTGGCGGTGATGACTTTCTGCACGCTCCCGGACATGGCCTGGGCGCCGATGCTCTTCAAGTCACCGGCCTTGATGGCAATGTCGTTGCGGGCGGACAGGGTGCTGTAGCGATTGGTGACCTGGTCACCTTCGATCTGCAGGTTGGCGCCTGCCAGGATCTGGCCCGCAGGCGAGTCCTTGGAGATGACAGCTCCCCACTCTTCATTGAGGGTCAGTTGGCCACGCTTGTCGCCCCAGCTCTTCTTGCAGTGCTGAACGCAGATCAGGTACGCCTGGGCCGAAAGCAGCTTGCCCTCCATGGCGAACTCGTCCTTGGCGTTCAGCAGTGTGGTTGCAGCCAGGCGCATATCCTTGGCGCTTTCCAGCGTAGCGGACAGGTTCTCGAGCAAGTCGCTGCGTGCCAATTGGTCATTGCTGGCGATGCTCAAGGTCCCCAGGCTGTACACGTCGGCATAGCGGTTGGTGAAGCGCTTGACCCGCAACGCCATGTCGTCGCCGCTGAAGATCAGGCCTTTTTCGTTGAGCAGCGATGGCGTCTCGAGGCGCAACAGGCCGGCGCTGCCGAGGGTGCCGTAGTTGTCGAGGGTGCCGGCGCGGGCCGTCAGGCTGCCGGCAGAGGTGATACGTCCCTGGTTGGCCAGCAGTCCGCTGACGGTGAGGGTGCTGGCCGCGCCCCCTGCGATCCGGGCGCTGCTGGCGATATCGAGGCTGCCCGTGTTCAGGGTCAGTTCGCCCAGGCTGGAGAGCTGT
This sequence comes from Pseudomonas sp. SLBN-26, assembly GCF_006715895.1. Taxonomy (NCBI): domain Bacteria; kingdom Pseudomonadati; phylum Pseudomonadota; class Gammaproteobacteria; order Pseudomonadales; family Pseudomonadaceae; genus Pseudomonas; species Pseudomonas sp. SLBN-26. The sequence continues at coordinate 860,051 of NZ_VFOB01000001.1, read as the reverse complement.
CCCTGGCCGGTGTAGGCGCCGCTCAGGTTGAGCGTGAAGCTGCCGTCACTGGCGAGCACGCCGTGGTTGATCCAGTTCTCCCCGCTGCCGCTGAAGGACTGTCGTGCAACCAGCTTGCCGCTGGCGGTCTGGGTGAAGGTGCCGATGTCGAGGACCAGTTGGTCCGCTTCCAGCACGCCGCTGTTGGTCCAGTTGCTGGCGCTGAGGTTCAGCCTGCCCTGGGTGCTGAGGTTGCCCCCGCCGCCCATGACCTGGGCGGTGCTGAGGCCGAAACGCCCGGCACCGGTGTGGACGATGCTGCCGCCGGTGCCGTAGAGGTCATCGACGTCCAGCGCCAGTTCGGCGTTGGCGGTTTCCAGGGTGCCGTTGCGGTTGTCCAGCGCGCTGCCGAGGATCCGGGTGCTCCCTGCCTGGCCCAGTGCCCGCAGGCGGCCGTGCTGGTTGTCGATGCGAGCGGCGGCCAGGCGCAGGGTGCTGCTGCTTTCGAGCAGGCCATTGCCGTTGCGCAGGGCACCGGACAGGGTGAAGTCGATGCGCTCGGCGGCCACCTTGCCGCCCAGGCCTCGGCTGTCGGCCCGGTTGTCGAAATCGCCGGCGATCACGCTCAGCAGTTGGTGGGCGTAGAGGCCGCCCCCCTGGTTCTGGAGGGTGCCAGTGCCCAGGGCGATGCGGGTTTCGCCGCTGAGTGCGGAGAGATGCCCACCCTGGTTGTCCAGGGCCTTGGCGGTGACGGTCACGGCTTGCGCCTGGGCCGTGCCCGAGGCGTTGTCGAACGCTCCGCCACTGGTGACGGTCAGCCCGCCCTGCAGGCTGTTGAGAACGCCACCGTGGTTGACCAGGTCGCCCGCGCTGCGAAGGTCCAGGTCGCCTTGTGCGGTTTCGATGCGGCCACTGCGGTTGTTGAGCGCACCCTCCAGCCTGGCGACGACACCCTGCTGGCCACTGAGGCTGCCGCCCTGGTTGTCGAGGCGTTGCGCCTGCAGGTCGATGAGACCTTCCTGGCTGTGCACCAGGCCATCGGCGCTGTTGTCCAGCACGCCGCTCAGCAGCAGTTCCAGGCCATTGCGAGCTGCCAGGGTGCCACCGGCGTTGTTCAGATCGCCGGTGGTCAGCTTCATCAGCTGCTGGCTGATCAGGCTGCCCCCGCGGTTATCGAGGGCGGCAGCCTGGAGCACCAGCGGGCCGCCACTAGCCAGGCGGGCCTTTTGCGCGTTGAGCAACTGCCCGGTCAGGGTGAGGGTCATCGCGGCCTTGCTGGTCAGCTCACCCACGCTGTTGTCCAGGCGGTTGGCGTGGATGCTGGCCGACTGTTGGCTGCTGATCTGGCCGGTGCGGTTGTCGAGGGTATCGGCGAGCGTGAGGTTCAGGTCGCCCACGCTGGAGACGACGCCCCCTGTGCGGTTGTCCAGGCTCTGTGCGTCGACCGAGACCGTGCCCTTGCCGACCAGGGCACCGCCATCGCGGTTGTCCAGCGCGTCGCTCAGGGTGATCTGCAGGTCGCCATCACGGCTGGACAGGGTGCCCTGGCCGCGGTTGTCGAGGCTGCCGGCCTTGACCGTCAGCCCCTTCCAGCCGGAGACCAGCCCGGTTCCGGCATTGCGCAGCGCGCCTTGCCCCAGGTCGATGTCGAGCTGGCCCGTGCTGATCAGCTTGCCCTGGTCGCCGTTGTCGATGGCCTGCGCCGTCAGGTTGTAACCCTGGCGGCTGGATAGCTCGCCTCCCCGGTTGTCCAGTTTGGCAAGGCGTTCGAGGGTGAGCGGCCCCTTGGCACTGAGCAGGCCGCCACGGTTGTCCAGGTCGCCGTCTTGCAGGTCCAGGTGTACAGCGGCTTCGCCGATCAGGCGCCCCTGCTGCTGGATCAGGCGAGCCACGCTCAGGCGCAGGTCGCCCTTGGAGGACACTTCGCCTCCCTGGCTGGAGTCCAGGCTGGCTGCCTCGAGGTGCAGGCCGGCGGTGCTGGTGATCAGGCCTTGCTGGTTGACCAGCCCGCCCTGGAGACTGAGATCCAGGCTGCCCTGGCTGTTGATCACGCCGCCGGCGCTGTTGTCCAGGCTTTCACCCCGGACCACCAGCCGATCACGTGCGGTCAGGACGCCCTTGGTGTGGTTGAGCAGGCGCTGGACGGTCAAGGTCAGACCCTGGTCGGCCGAGATAAGGCCGGCCTGGCTGTTGTCCAGTACCGCGGGGGCTTGTCCGGCTATGGCCTGGGCGCGGATGTCGGCCTGGCCTTGGGTGGAGATTTCTCCGCCGCTGTTGCGCAAGCGCTCGCTGACGCGCACATCGATGCCTTGGCGAGCCGCGATCAGGCCACCGCTGAGGTTGTCCAGCTGCCGTGCTTCGAGGCTCAAATGGCCCTGACTGAGCAACTCGCCGCCCTGCTGGGCAAGGGTGTCGACCTTGATCTCGACGTCACCCTTTGCCCCCACCTGGCCGGCGGCGCTGTTGCGCAGCTCGCGGGCAGTGACCTGAAGCGCACCCTCGGCCACGACACGGCCCGGCCCGGCGTTGTCCAGAACGCCCTCTACCGCAATGCTCGCATCGCCCTTGCTGCTGACCACGCCACCCCGGTTGTCGAGGCGCTGGCCGGTAATGTCCACGCGCTGATCGGCAACGACGGTACCGCCCTGGTTATTCAGGGCCGCCTTCTGCACCACCAGGCTGCCGCGGCTGCTCAAGGTGCCTTTTGCACTGTTGTCCAGCGCGTCGGCGCTGACGGTCAGGGTGCGGTCTGCGCTGAGCTGGCCACCCCGGTTGTCCAGCTGTCCGGCGTCAATGGTGACCGCTGCTCGGCTGGAGAGCTCACCTTCCTGGTTGTCCAGGCGCTGGGCGACCTTGATGTTCAGGGACTGGTCGGCGGCAATCGCGCCCTTGCGGTTGTCCAGTGATTCGGCATCCACCGTGACGCTGCCCTTGGACAGCAGCAGGCCGTCGTCGCGGTTGTCCAGCGCCTTGGCCGCCACCCGGGTGTTGGCCTTGCCGCTGATGGCACCTGCGCGGTTATCCAGCGTGTCGGTGAGCGCGGCCTCGAGGTCTCGGCTGGCCACAACGGTGCCCTGGTTACGCAGGGAGCCGCCACTGAGCTTCACATCACCCGTGGTGTTGCGGCTGTTGTCGCGATTGACCCCCGCCTCGATCACGCCCTGGTTGCCGAGCTGCTCGGCCTTCAGGTCGATCTGCGCACCGGCCGCCAGGCTCCGGTCTTTTTCCAGCGTCAGGCTCTGGGCCGCTTCGGCTTTGACGTTACGGCCGGCGTAGGTCTTGTTGCCCAGTTCGATCGATTGCGCCTTGAGGGCGATATCCCGGCTGGCGGCGGCCTGGGAGAGGGTGAGTTTGCCATTGGCGTCGATCTGGATGTCGCCGCCGCTGGCGGCCATGTCGCCGGCCAGTTTGACGCCGACGCCCTGTTCGGTGCCGACGAGGCGGATGGCGCCGGCGTACATGCCGCCCAGGGCGCTGCTGTCGATGGCCAGTTGGGGTTTGTCGGTGCCGTCGTCGGCCTTGGCGGTGGCGGCGAGGGTGGTGGCGTCGACGTCGTTGCGGCCGGTGACCATTGCCAGTTGCCGGGCATGCAGTTCGGCGTTGATCTGGGCGCTGCGGGTGATCAGTTCGAACTGGTCGACGTTGCTGGCGTTGAGCCCCTGCCCTTCGATGCGGATCTGTCCGCCGTCGACGTCGTAGCGCTTGAGGGCGCCGTTCTCGACCACGGGGGCGCCGGTGCTGAGGGTGGCGCGGGGGGTGTTGATGAAGCCGCAGCCGTCGCAGGTGATGCCGTGGGGGTTGGCGACGATGACGTGGGCGCCCTGCCCGGCCACTTCGGTGTAGCCCTTGAGCTGGCTGGGGTTGGTGCCGGTGACTTCGTTGAGGATGACGCCAGCGGCGCGCCCGTTGAGGTTTGGGTTGCCGAGGATGTAGCCGCCCAGCTGGGTGCTTTGCAGTTTGTTGGTGGCGTTGTTGAGGATGAGCCCCTGTTCGCCGACGTTGTAGTCGCTGAATTTGTTGTGCGACAGGCCGTTGCCGTTGGGCGTGGCGATGTTGACCACGGGTACGCCGTTGGCGGCGGCGCCGAGGCTGGTGTTGCCGCCGGCGGCGGCGTCCACGGCGAGGTCGGCGGCGGTGCTGACGATGGGGTTGAGGAACATGACGCCGATGAGCACGGTGGCGATGTTCTGGAAGAAGGGGCTGCGAACGTCCATGAGGTGGGGCTCCGGGTGACGCGAAATCAGTAGAACAGGTCGATGCGGGCGTAGATCGGGTGCTCCTGGCGTTCGATGACGTCAGGGCGCTCCAGGGACCGCGCGAAGGTGAGCGAGACGGCCAGGTTCGGGCCGCGGGCGCTGAATTCGAGGGCGTTGCCGCTCAGGCGGCCATGGCTGCGGGCGTTGTTGCGGTCGCCCTGGATCTGGCCCAGGTCGTAGGCGAAGGCGAGGCCGTACTGGCGCACGAAGGGCTGCAAGGGGGCCCAGCCCACGGGGCGGGTCCAGCGCAGTTGGTTGCGCCAGTAGCCGCCGCTGTTGCCGGACAGCGATTGGTCCTTGAAGCCGCGCACCGAGCTGAGGCCGCCGATGCTGATGCGCTGGGGGCTGTTGAGTTCGTCTTCGCTGCGCTGGTAGTTGATGAGGCTGTCGAAGCTGAGGTTTTCCCCGAGCAGCTGGAAGGGCTGCAGGTAGCTGGCGGTGAGGCTGTATTTGTCGTAGCGGGCGTTGGTGCCGCTCTTGCCGTCGATGCGGCTGTTCTTGGCGTCCAGGGCGCCGATGCCCTGTTGCCAGCCGAGGTCGAAGTTGACGAAGGCGCTGCCGAGCCGGCGGCCGTGGTTGAAGCCCAGCTGGGTTTCGGTGATGCGCGGGCTGGAGCTGTCCAGCAGGGCGTTCTCGATGTAGTTGCGGGTTTCCAGGTGGGCGAGGCCGAGGCTGAGGCCGGTCTTGCTGACGCTGTCGCGGTGCAGGACGCGGTCGGCGCGCAGTTGGTGGGTCTTGCTTTCGCCGTCGGAGACGAAGGGGAAGCCCTGCCCTTGGGTGCGCATGCGGTAGTAGCTCTGGCTGTAGGCGTAGCTGAAGCTCCACCAGCCGTACGGCAGGCTGTAGGAGAAGCTCTGGTTGGCGGAGTGGCGCCAGCGGTCGCTGACGGCGTCGCCGCCGGCGCGCAGGCTGAGCTGGTCGGCCAGGCCCAGGGGGCTGTCCCATTCCAGGCTGGCGCCCCACTGCTGTTCGCCGGTGCTGCGCTGGCCGTCGTTGTGGCGGTTGAAGCCGACCCGCCAGGGCTTGCCGGGCTCGCCCTTGAGCTGGACGCGGCTGCCGCCCACTTCGCTGCCGGGCACCAGTTCCAGTTCGGCGGGGCGCGAGGGCAGGCGGTTGATCTGTTCCACCAGTTGCTCCAGCTCCCGCAGGTTCAGCGGCTCGCCGGTCTGCGCCGGGGAGGCCAGGGCCAGTTCGCGGTCGCTGGCGATCGCCGAGCCTTCCACGCCCTCCAGGCGGCCTTCGACGACGATGACGTCCAGTTCGCCGTCGGCCAGGTCCTGCTGCGGCAGGTAGGCGCGGGAGGTGACGTAGCCGCGGTCGATGTAGTGCTGGGTGATGGCCTTGAGCAGGTCGTTGAGGCGCCCGCTGTCCAGGCACTGGTGCTCGAAGGGCTTGAGCAGTTCGCGCTGGCGCACCTCGCTGATCAGGTGCACGCCCTGCAGGCGGATGCGCTGGATGTCGAAGCACGGGCCCTGTGCCTGGGGCTGGCTGGGGGCAACCGGCTCGGCACGGCCGGGCAGTTGCTGCAGTTCCTGCAGGCGCTTGCGCTGCTCTTCCAGCAGCCGCTCCTGGCGGTCGCGGATCAGGTCGCGGTCGCCAGGGGACGGCACCACGGGATCGGCGGCAAAGACTTGGAAAACAGGAAACAACAGCAGGCAAAAGCCGACTGCAAACGGCTGCATGCGCATGACGACCTTCCTTGGATAGTGGCATCTCGACATCGGGGCGATATTTTTATGGCGCCAGCGACTTTGCTCAAGCCCTTTCCCGACCAAATGCGAATCACTCGTCAGTTTGGTAGGTCCGGTAAGAGCGGCGGATTCTAGTCAAAGAGGCAAACCAGAAAAGCAGCGCTGATGTTCCCTGAACGTAGGGAAATTTCCGAAACGCAGAAATAAAGAGCGGCAGTCACCTGCCGCCCTCGGGAAAGAAGTGCCGCCCCGAAGGGCGGCCGGGGATGGGGTCAAAGCGTGAGGTTGCGCTGTTCCTCCTCGGTCAGGCGGCTGCGGGCCTGTTCGTCCAGCGGGCCGGCGCCGAGCACCTGCACGCTGCGGTTGGCGTCGTAGCCGGTCGGGGCCGGGGCGCGGGCTTCTTCGCCGCCTTGCAGGCGTTCGTTGCCGAAGCCCAGCACCTGCACCGTGACGATGGACGGCTGGCGTTCGCGGGCGGCGCGCTGCTGGCCCCGCGCGGCCTCTTCGGCGGCACCGCTGGCGGAGCTGGCCGCCGAGCTGGCCGAGGCCAGGGCTCCGGTGTTGACCGAGGCCACCAGCGGTATCCCGCTGGATTTGCCCTGCACCTGGATGTTGGCGGCGTTGATCACCTGCAGCGCGGCGATGTTGACGTTGCCGGAGACGCGAATGCCGGCCTCCCCCGCGTCGATGGTGCCCAGCGGCGCCAGCAGGTCCATGTCGCCCGGCGGTACCTCGGGGATGGGCGCCAGGGTGGCGATGCCGGCACCGGTGCTGGGCACGCTGGGCGACAGGGTGACGTTGCCCCAGGCGTCGTAGACGCGACGGGGTGGCGTGTACACCAGGGTGGTCTTGGAGCCGCGTCCGGCGTTGATGTCGCCCCGGGCGGACCAGGCCAGGATGTCGCCACCGAAGGTGGTCATGATGCGGCTCTGGCCCAGCAGCACGCTGCCCTCGGCGAACAGCTGGATGTCCCCGGCACCCTGGGTGATGACACCGGCCGAGGCCGGCGGCGCCTCGCCCTCGATGCCGAACACCTGCTGCCCACCTGGCGTGAGCATCTGGATGCCGCCCCCGAACAGGGTGCGCACACCGGCACCGCCATAGAGGGTGATGTCGCCCTCGTAGCGGATCGGGTTGCCGGCCACGTCGTGGCTGGGGAACAGCGCGGCGATGGCATTGCGGCCGCGCAGGTAGCTGCCGAAACGCGGGCTGCCGGCATCGTTGTATTCGCGCCCGCCTGCGCGCAGCTCGGCGAAGTACAGCTGGCGGGCGAAGATCCGCTGCTGCTCCGGCGCCAGTGCGGTGAAGTAGGCCAGCGCCTGCTCGCGGCTGCCGCTGAAGCCGAAGCGCTCGGCCAGCCAGGCCGCCAGCTCGGCTTCGTAGGTCTGCGCGACGCCACCCGCACCCAGGCTGGCGCCGGGGGCGAGGCGATTGGTCGGGTCCAGGTAACGCAGGGCGAAGGCCAGGTAGTCCGGGCCGCTGCCGGCACCGGCTTGCAGGGCGATGTCGGCGCCCGGGCGCTTGTCGCCGGGCACGATGGCTCCCAGGCTGTTCAGCGTGGCCTGGTCTTCCAGGCGCAGCTGGCGACCGGCAGTGATCTCCAGGGTGCCGGGCCCGGCAACGTTGAAGCTGCTGAAGAGGATGTCGCGCCCGGCGGACACCACCGAGACGTCGGTGGGGGCGTCGTGGACGAACAGGTTGCCGGTGGTCTGCGCAGTACCTTCGATATTGCTCGGGCCTGGCAGACCGACCATCTGCCCGCTGTTGACGATGTCGCGCCCGGCCATGAGGCGGGTCGGGCGTGCGCCCTCGTACCAGGTTTCACCGGCCCGGGGATAGCTCGAGAACCTCAGGATCTCGCCCGTGCGCACCCCGACGATGTCACCCCGCAGGGCGTAGATGCGCGTCGGCTGATCGGCACCACGGTAGGCGCCTTCGACCCCGGTGCCACCGAAGGCGAACAGGCTGCGCCCGGGGTTGCCGCTCCAGCCCAGGTCGCCATGGCTGGCGCCTGACGCATCGAGGTAGTAGAAGCCCGGTTTGAAGGGCGTGGCCAGGTGGTCCTGGGGAGCGTTGCTCGGCGAAAGGGCATAACCCCCAGCGTAGATGGAGTTTCCGGCCAGCAACTCCAACTGGGCCTGGCGCCCCGGGGCCAGTAGCAGGGAGTTGACGACCACCTGAGCGTCCATGCGAGCCGTGCCCTGCGCCGATGGCCCGTAGTAGAGGCTGCCAGCCGGAGCCACCGCCCGCAGGACCGAGGGGTAGACGAAGCGCCCGTCAGTAGCGGAGTAATCCATACCGGAACGCAAACTGAGACCACCGGTGTAGGAGCCCGTTTCCCCCAGTTGGGTCGAGGGTGTCAGATTGCCACCGGCGGCGAACAGGTCGATGGCGGTATGGTCTGTCCACAGGCTGAACCAGGCGAAGCCGCTGCTGCGGGTGCCGGCCAGATCCACGGCCTGGCCGCCCAGGGCCTGGCTGCGCCCGGCGTCGCTCACCCCCCCCAGCACCAGGTCGCCCCGGGCATTGAGGCTCACCGTGGCGTCCCCCGGTACCAGCACCAGCCCGCCGTTAGCGGAGGCCTTGGTGGCGGTGAAGGGGTCGTAGGCGCGGCTTTCCCGAGCGTCATGGTTGAGCGCTGCCGGCCCGGTGATCGTGTCGATGCCGCCATAGGAAGCGGCACTGGCGCGCAGGCTTCCCCGCAGGTTGACCAGGCTGCCATTGAGATCATGCCGCTGCTTGATGGGCAGCTTGGCATCGTCCTGGAACCCTCGGGCCTCCAGGTCGGGGTTGAGCGCACCGCCCACCACCAGGTTCAGGTCGCCACCGCCGGTGGTGACCAGGTGGCCGTCCACCAGGCGCCCGGTGGAGCCCACGGCCAGCACCAGGCCCTGGCTGCGACTGGCGAGGTCGCTCTTCATGGTTCCTCGGGGCGCCTGCAGGCCGGCATCCCCGGCCACGCGTACGTCGAGGTTGCCGCCGCCCAGGGTGCCGAAGCCGGTGAAGCCGGCCAGGGCGACGTCCTTACCACTGTTGAACGGCACATAAGTGCCGAAGTTGATCCACCAGGCGCTGGGCACGGTGGATGCCGCGTCCAGCCCGCCGCCCTGGCGCCACAGCCAGTTGCGGACTGCGCTGCCTTCCGGCTGCTGAGTGTCCCCGCCTCCGCTCTCCGGCCGTCCGATCAGATCGCCGGTCAGGTCGCCGCCCACCGTCAGCGACAGGTTGCCGCCCCGCTCCGGGTACCAGGCGCGGTAGAGACTGCTGACCCCGCCGTCCACCAGGGTCTCGTAGACACCTCCGTTTTTGCCAAGCACGGTATCGACCAGCGCTCCATTGCCTGGATTAACGGCCAAACCGCGTGCCTGGTTGTAGGCCGCGGACTGCGACAGCCCCAGCGAAGAGGTACCGGCCGTATAGAGGCCGTACAGGGAGTGCAGATTGAAGTCCCCGGCGCTCACCAGGTCCAGGTCCCCGGTGCCGGTGCGCAACACGCTGAAGCGGCTGCTACCCAGGGCGTAGTTGTATTCGGGCAAGGGTTCAGGTGTCCCCTCGACGATACAGAGCGTTGCCCCTTGCGCGCAGAACTCGTCGTCGGTCATACCCCATAGGGATGCCAATTCTGCGACTGGACGCCCGGAAAAGCTCAGGTCACCCCAGTAAAGCAGCGAAGCTTCATCGCTTAGTACCCTGGGGCCTGGCGGTAGAGCACATAGACTGGCCTCATAGCAAACACTCGCTTCGTCCGAGCCGAACTCAGCCATGACCTCGGCTACCGGCTTGCCGGCGAGGCTCTCATCGCCATACCACGCCAGTGCACCCTCCGCCGTGAGGAGGCGGATCGATGGCACCGGCTTGAGCGTCGCCAGGTAGCCATAGTGAGTGTCGGCCAGGCGCAGTTCGCCGTGCTCGGCATAGGGGTCGACCAGGCGGCTGTCGGCGGCCTTCAGGTCGGCACCGGCCACGGCCCGCAGCGACCAGGACTGCGAGCCCTCGGGCAGCATCTGCGCCACGGCCCAGTTGCGTCCCTTGCCGTCACCGCCTCGCAGGTTGATCTTCTCCACCCCGGCGGCGAGCTTCACATCGGTGCCCGCCGGGATCAGCGCACCCAGGGCCAGCACCAGGTTCCCCGCCTGTACCACCCTGTCCGGCGCACCGACGATAGTGCTGGGCGCGTTGCTCGGCAGCGGCACGCCCTTCGGCCAGGTCATGGCCGTTACCGGGGTGTCTCCCGGCAGCCAGGTCCCCGCCCCCAGGACCATGCCCTGGGCCAGGGTGACGGCCTCGGCCAGGCGGGTGCCGGCCGCGTAGGCCAGGCTGCCGTCGGCGTTGCGCACCTCCGCCGCCAGCACCGTACCGGCCGCCAGTAGCAGCGGGCCGTTCAACCACGCGTCCGCCGGCAGGCGGGTACCGGCAGCCAGGGTCATGGCCTTGATCGGCAGGTCGTAGTTGAGCACCGTGCCGGCGGGGAAGGCGGTGCCATCCTGCAGTTCGATGCCGCCACGGGGCACCACCACATCCCCGTTGAACGGCTGCTTGCCGGGCAGCAGCACCCAGCCGTCGTCGTCCTGGGTGGCCGGCGGTGCGAGGAAGCCGTCGTTGATGCTGCCCAGCACGCTCAGGTCGCCCCCAGCGCGGATCACCAGGTGCCCCACCTCCCCCGAGCCCGCAGCAGCGGTCCTGGGGGTGTGCGGATTGAGGCTGGCGTAGCGGTAGCCGGACAGGTCCAGGTCGCCCTGCACCACCAGGTCGCCACCGGGCGTCCGGCTGACCAGCTCCACCCCGGGCCGCAGGTGGAAGGCATCGGCATAGGCGGCGTTGTTCAGGCCGGCCAGCTTGCCGTTGAGCAGCGCGCCGTTGGCCAGGGCGTGGTCGATGAAGGCCAGGCTCTCGGCGTGCTTCTGGTCCAGATAGGCCTGGTCGATGACCTGGTAGGGCCGGCCGCTGGCGGCCGGGTCGCTGCCGTCGCGGGCATCGTCGTAGCGCTGCACGCCGTTCACGGCGATCAGGCTGGCGCCCTGGATGTCCAGGGGGCCGCTGGCATCGATGGCGATGTCACCAGCGCTGGCACCGCCGAGCCGGGGAGCATTCAGCTCCAGGGTGCCCCGTGCTCGGCCATCGCGGCCGCTGCTGGCGGCGGTGCCGTGGCGCAGGTCGATGCGGGCGCCGCTGGCCAGGGTCAGTTGGCCATCGACGGCGCTCAGTTCCACCGTGGCCCGGTTGGGCGCATCAATGATCCCGCCGTAGCTGTCCACCCGCAGGCGGTTGCCATGGGCGTCCAGCCGCGCGCCGCTGCCGAGGGTGAGCCCCTGCTTGCCGGCCAGGCGGATGGCCCCCACCCGCTCGCCGCTGGCGTCCACGGTGCCGTTCACCGTGAGGTGCCCGCCGTCCAGCGACACGCTGATCTCTCCGGCCTTGAGGCCATCGCCGATCACCAGGTCGCCCTGCTTGAGCTGGAAGCTGCGGGCGCCGAACACCTGGCCCTGGTTGAGGCGCTGGTTGAGCGCGGCGAAATCGTCGCTGAGGTTGCCCGCGCCGAGCCGCTGGGCGTGTATCTCCAGGCTGCCGGCCTTGTACGGCATCCAGGTGCCGCCAGCGTCGTATTCCCCGCTGCTGCCACCGAGGATGCGCCCTTCCAGGGCCACCGTGCCGGCGCCGGCCGCCAGGGCGGTGGCCTTGAGGCTGCCGGCCTGGTTGTTGACTGCGGACAGGTCGATCAGCGCACCGGCCGCCTGGTGGATGTCGCCGTGGCGGCTCTCCAGGATCAGGTCGCCGCCCCAGCTGTACTTGTTCACCTCGTTGAAGGTGACCTTACGCCCGGCCAGGTCGATGCGGGCACCATCGCCGAGGCTCAGCTGCTCCTCGGCCGCCAGGGTCAGCTTGCCGCTGGGCAGCACCACCGCACCCTCCAGGTACAGGTTGCGCCCGCGAAGGGACAGCTCCGCCCCCAGGGCATCGCCCCCGATGGTCGGCACCGTGGAACCGGCCGGGGCGCTGATGCGGATGTCGCCACCCGCGCTGAGGCGGTTCACCGAGCCGGCCCCGCCGGTCAGCACCGGGGTGCGCAGGGTCAGCTGCCCGCCGCTGTACTGGAAGCCCTGGCCCGGGGTGTAGCCGTCCTGCCGCTGGTACACCGCCAGGCCGCCCTTGTGGTTGGCGGTGATGCGCTCGCGGGCGTTCAGCTCGACGTTGGCGAAGCCCACGGCCAGCCGGTCGCGGATCGGGCTGGCACTGGGCTGGCTGTCCGGCAGGTAGCCGAACTCGATGCGCTCGGCGTCGATCAGCAGGCTGCCCACGCCGCTGCCGGCACCGCCGGCGATGATGGCACCGGCCTCGTTGTGGGCACCGTTCCACACCAGGTTGGCGGTGCGGATCTGTGCACGCGCACCCGCCTCGCCCTGGCCGTAGATGGCCGGGGTGGTCAGCACCAGCTCCTTGAGCCGCGAGCGACCGTCGGCACCGTAGGTGTCCAGGCTGGCGTCGCCGAAGAAGTTCAGCGAATCCCGCGCGCCCAGCACCAGGGTCTCCAGCGCGGGCGCGCCGACCTGGGCATCGCCACGCAGCAGGCGGTCCAGCACCGCCTGGTTGAGGGTCAGCCCGTTGGGCAGGCGGTTGCGGCTGGCCAGGTCGGCCAGCACCTCGGCGCTGCCGACGTTGATACCGCCTACTGCCAGGGTCAGGTTGCGGGTGCCGTAGCGCACCGCATCGCTCAACTCGAAGCGGTTGTCGGTGGCCGTGGCGATGGTGCCGTCGGAATAGAGCCCGGTGGTGCCGCTGCATGTGCCGTCGCAGACACCGATGCGGATGGGCCCAGGCGCCGCATTCGGTAACTGGGGGTTGGGCACATCCGGGGCCAGCAGGCTGAGGTAGCCGTTAGAAACCGCCAGCACGCTGTTGCGCCCCGGCTTGTACAGGTAACCGTCGCGGGAGTCCCGCGGGGCAGCCCCCAGGCCCAGGGTGTTGATACTGGCGCCCTGCTCCACGGTGATGCCCCCCGTCGGGCCGGAGCTGATCAGCATGACCTCCGGCGCCCGCAGGGTCGCGCCGCTGCGCAGGGTCACGCTGTGCACGTTGGCCGCCGCGCCATTGGCGGTACCCAACTGGATGAAGTTGCCACCCTGGCCGTAGACCGTACGGCCATGACCACCGATGAAGAGGCTGCCGGCACCGATGGCGTTGAGGTCGGCATCGTTCAGGGAAATGCCGGTAAAGCCGGCGCTGGCCCCGGTGCCGGCCTTGACGATTTCCAGGTGGCTGCCGAATGTCGCGTCGATGGCGGTGATGCTGCCCCGTCCTCCCTCCTCACGGCCCTTCAGCAGGGTTCCGGCGAAGCGGAAGCTGGGCTGGCTGCCGTCGCTGCGCGAGAAGTTCAGATTGAAGGCCTTGGCGTCCCGCGGCATCAGCGCGGCGGGGATGCCCAGCCGCGCGGCATCGGCCAGCAGGTACTGGCTGAGGGTGGTCTCGTTGTACTGGGAGTAGCGGCGCAGCACGTCGGCCGGGGTGAGGATCACCTGGCTGGCCAGGCTGTCGCGGGCGCCGCTGGCCAGGCCCAGGGTGCCGGCGGTGGACCAGGAGCCGTTGCGCATGGCCTGGGTGACGAGGGCACCGCCCTGCCCCGCCAGGCCATTGACCTCCACGCGGAAGGCCCCCGGCAGCAAGGCGTAGGTGGATGGCAGCAGGGTGTAGGTGCCCGCCGGTAGCCCCGGCACGCCAGCGCCGACGGTGATCTGCTGGCCCACCAGTGGTGCCACGGCCCCGGCCTCGCCATTGCCGGGGGCGAAACCCGGCTGGACGCCGGGCACGATGGCGTACACCGGGTTGCTGCTCAGGGCCGGCAGCAGGAAGCCGTCCGGGCCGTATTGCACCAGCGGGTTGAAACGGGCATCGGTGGAGCCGCCGCGACCGGCGACGAACCCGGCACCGAGCACCACCCCGCCGCCGGACACATCCACCACGGCGCCCTCGGCCACGTCGATGGCCTGCCCGATCAGGTCCACCTTGCCGGGCATGTTGTTCTGCCCCTCCTTAAGCAGGGTGGTGGAGAGGGGCACGCCGTCGTAGAGCCAGGTCTTGCCGTCCACGGTGCCGCCATAGGGAATCACCAGGCCCGCGCCGCTCACCGAGGTCAGGCTACCGGGCAGCAGGTTCACCCGGCTGGCAGGCCGAGGGCCGTTGCTGGTGTTACCGATCACCAGGCTGCCCAATGGCGCCCGCAGGACGCCCCCCTGGTTGATCACGTCGGCCTCCAGCCTCAACTCGCCAAAGGCCGACAGGGGCTGCGCCGGGATCGCGCCAACCGGGCGGCCGATGTCGATGCGCGTGGCCTGCACCAAGGCCTTGACCCCGGTACCGGGGTAGACCTGGGCTGCTGTGATGCGCAGGTCGCCGGGCAGCGTCAGGCTCATGGCGTTGGCTATGCTGCTCGGGCTCGCCAACAGCCGCAGGTCACCCTGGCTGTCCAGTTGCACCTGGGCGAAGGCACGGCGGTCCACCACCTGCTCGCGCCCCTGCAGCAGGCGGATGCTGCCGCGCGCCCCCAGGTTCACCTTGTCGCGCACGTCCAGCAGGCCACGGGCGCTGAGCCGCCACTGGCCAGTGGCAGGGCGTATCGAGGTGCCAATGTCAATCCCCGTGCTGGTCTCCCCACTGTTCGCGTCAACCGGCTTGGTCCCGGCCAGCCGCAGGTAGTGGCTGCTCAACTCGACCCGGCTATCCGCCGCGGCGGACTCGGCCAGGCCATAGGCCCCGGCATACAGGCTGAGGGCATTGGCCAGGTTCAGACGCACGTTGCCATCGAAGCTCAGCAGCCCGGTGCTGAGCAGCGCCAGGTTGTCGAACCCGCCCTGCTCCACCTGGCTCACCGCCAGCCGGCCCTGGCCATAGCGCAGCAACGACGCCCCCTGCTCGGGGCCAGCCCCCTCGGCCAGGGGTGCCGCCTGCTGCTGGGCCACCACCAGTTCCCGGGCCTGGCGCACGGCGTCAGTGGCCCGGGGGTCTTCGAACCTGTATTTGGTCGCACCCAGAGCCACGGAGAGGCTGCCCCCTGCCACCCCCTCGCCGCCCGCGGCAGCGCGGAGCTGCCCATCCAGGTACAAACCGCTGGTGGATGCCAGGGCAATGCTGCCGCCCTGGCTGGCCACCCGCAGCGGGCCCTGGCCGGGCAGGTCGAGCCACGCCTGGCTGCCGGAGGCATCGAGGCGCGCGCCCTGGCGCACCACCACGAAGGCATCGCTGGCCGTCAGGTCACCCCGGTTGGCGTCGATTTCCCCGCCGATGACGATGCTGCCCCCCTGGCGCACCTGGCCGTAGCGGTTGCCTCGGGCGTCCACCGCGCTGACGGCGCGGGAGGCTGCGTCCAACCGGGCGTGATCGCCGATCCAGAGGGAACGGTAGGTTTCCAGCGGCCGCGCGGACTGGACCTCACCGTTGCTCCCCAGGCCGAGGACGCTGATGCGCCCGCCCCAGGCCTCCAGGGTGCCGTCCACCGTGACCTGGCCGATCCCGGCCAGGCGGATGGCCTGGCCAGGGTCGACATGCAGCAGAGCCCCCTGCTTCACCACCAGCGCCGTGCTGGCGATGTCGGCGGCGGCGGTCTCCGGGCTGCCAGCCTGCAGCGAGAGGCTCGCCCCCTGGCGCTGGGTCAGCACACCCTGGCCAGCATCCTCCTGGTAAAGGGGTGGCAACCAGCGCTCCAGGGCCTCGGACAGGGCACCGCCGGTGGCCAGGTTGCCCGCGCCGCTGGCCTGGCGGTAGAGCGGCTGGGTCACCTCGACGCGTGTGCCCTCGGCCACCTCCAGGCCCCGGTTGCCCCTCACCTCGTAGGCGGAGAAACCCTTGTCGAAGAAATCCCCACGCAGCACCAGGGTGCCGGCCGGCGCCGACGGGGCGTTGTCGGCGATCAGCACCCGAGCGGCCTGCAGGCTGAGGGTGCCACCCCCCTTGACGCCTTCGCCCCGCAGGGCGCCGCCCAGGCTCAGCACGCCACTGTCACCCCGGTTGCCGGCACTGGCCGCCAGGGTGACGTTGCCGCCCTTGCCGCCCTGAAGCCTGCCGTTGGCGAGCAGCGCCGCGCCGGAGCTGACATCCACCGTGCTGCCGGCTTCCAGCAGGGTGTTGCCGCTGCTGCGCAGGGACACACTGCCGCCATTGAGGTAGGGCAGCGCGCGGGTGTCGTCGGGCTCGCGCAGCAGGTTGCTCCACAACCCGCTGGCATCGAGGCGCACGCCCGCCCCCACGCGTACCGAGGCACTGCCGCTGGTGGGGGTGAGCACGGTATCGGCGCGCCCCAGGGCGGTCATCTGGTTGAGCACGTTGCCCAGCTGGAGGCTGCCGCCACGGGCGGTGATGTCGGCGTTCACCTCCACCTGCGGGCCGTAGAGGGTCACGTTGCCGGCCGGCGCCACCTGCAGCGCGCTGTCGACCCGGATGCCCTCGCTGGCCGCCACCTTGATGGCCCCGAGGTTGAAGCCGTTGAGCTGGGCGCTGTCCAGGTACAGGGTGCCCTGGCGTCCCGCCGGCAGGGCGGTGGTCAGGTCGAGCCCGTCGGCGATGCGTTCGGCGCCCTGGCCGAACACCACCTGCTTCAGGGTGTTGGCACTGGCACCCAGTACGGGCTCCAGGGTGCCGCTGCTCTTCACGTACAGGGGGGCGTAGGTGCCCACCACCAGTTGGCCACCGCGCGCCGCCGCCTTCTGCGACTGGCGGTAGCCGTCGAGGCCGGCCTGGGCCGCCTGGGTCTGCCGGGCGCCCTGGTAGGTGTCGCTGACCAGGGTGCCCTCAAGCACCGCGTTGCGGGTGCCGATGACCAGGCTGCCGGCGTCGCGGCCCACGGTGTAGCCGGCCTCCTGGCGCTCGCGCGGGGCGATCAGCGGGTCGTAGTAGTAGTCGGTGCGGCCCCAGCGCTGGCTGTGGTCCTCGTAGCCCCGGTAGATGCCGGTGTAGAGGATGTCGCCCGGGGCGCTGGAGAGTTCGTACAGGCGCCCGTCGGCGCCCTTCAGCCAGGTCTGCCGGACGCTGCCGCCCTGGACGTCGAGGGTGCCGCCGGAAAGGTTGATCTGCGAACCGGACTGGGTCACCACCTCGCCGCCGGTGAAGCTGACGGTGCCGCCCAGGGCCATCCATTCGGCCACGCTGTGGCCCTGGGTGCCGAGGTAGCCGCTGACCTCCAGCAGGCCGCCGGCGGTGTACCAGCGGTCGGTGGCGTAGCCGTTGGTCCCGGCCGGCACCCGTACCAGCTCGCGCACATCCACCCAGACGTCGCTGTTGTTCAGCGCGCCCTTGTCGCGGTTGACCGAGGCGTCGCGCTGCTCGTTGCCCTGCAGGTTGACCTTGACGCTGTTGGCCGACATGGCCACCTGCACGCCGGTGACGCCGGAGACGTCGATCACCGCGCCGTCGCGCACCAGGCTGCGCTGGGCAGCCTGGGTCGCCACCTGGCCACCGGTGGCCAGGGTGATGGAGCCCTTCTGGAAGTCCACGCTGCCACTGCTGTCGATCTGCACCAGGGACAGGTCGCGGCGGAAGGCGTCGCCGTTCACCACGTCGCCGTCCTGCTTGAGGGCCGGTGCCAGCAGGGCATCGCGCTGGCTGTCGAGGGCAGTGGCGCTGGCATCGAGGAGGGTCGCGGTGGTGCTGCCCTCGCCCAGGGTCACCTGGCCATTGGCGCCGCTGGCGGTGAGGTGCACGGTGCCACGGGCGTCTGCGGAGGTGCTGGCCAGGGCCACGCCGCTCTGCTGCACCTGGTTGCCCACCAGGCTGACATCGCCGCTGGCGGCCAGCAGCACGCCCCGGTTGAGCACCCGGCCGTTGCCGCTGGCGCTCACTTCGTTGCCACGGGTGGTGGAGGTGGGGCTGCCGTCGCTGCCATAGCCCTTGCGGATCACGAAGCTGTCACCAGCCGCCATCAGCACCTGGCCCTTGGGCGTGCTGATGCTGCCGGCGTTGTCCACCTCCTTGCCCAGCAGCAGCACATAGCCGCCCCCAGAGGTGGAGGTGCTGGGCGCCGCCGTGCTCAGTTGCGCCCCCTGCTCCACGCGGATATTGCCCTGGGCGTTGGTGAAGCTCGGGTTGCTGCCGTTGTAGAGGCCACCGCTGCGGAACTGCTCGTCGCTGAAGCCGGTAGCGGCAGCCACCAGGTTGCGCACGTTGACCTGGCTGGTGCCGCTGAACACCACCCCGTTGCTGTTGAGGATCATCACCGTGCCGTCGGCCTTGATCTGGCCCTGGATCTGGCTGGGCGCGGTGCTGTTGCCCACCTTGTTCAGCAATGCCCAGCTGGCCTCCTGCTGGAAGGCCAGGGTGGTGTCACGGCCGACGTTGAAGGTCTCCCAGTTGAGGATGGCCTTGTCGGCGGTCTGCTTGATGGACACCAGCACCTTGCCGTTGGCGTCGGTCTGCACCGGCGCCTCGGCGTTGATGAACAGCGGCTTGCCATCGGGCCCCACCACCACGTTGAGGCCGTTGCCTCCGAGACCGTTGTGCAGGGTCTGCGGGGCGCCGCTGGCGGCCGCGCGCCCGGCGGCCTGGGCTGCCTGGGCCGCGGCGATGGCGGCCACGGTGTTGTTGAGGTTGGCGAAGGAGCGGCCCAGGCGCTGCTGCACCTGCTGCTGCTGCGCCAGCGGCGGTGGCGAACCCGGCTGCACGGTCCCCGGCCGGGCGGCTCCGGCGGCCTGGGCGGCGCCCTTCTCGGCGAACCAGCCGGCACTGAAGGCCGGCGCGGCCTGGGCACCGCCAGCCAGAAGCATCAGGGCGATGGCCTGGGCCAGTGGCTTGAGCAGGAGGGGGTGTTCGCGGCGGGCGGTGCAGGTGACGGACGGCTTGGGCTGGGAACGCATCACGACGGGTCCTTGTTCGGGTGGAGGCGCAGCGCCCCGAAGGGCGCGCCATGGCTGTTACCCCCAAGGCCGTCGGCGCAGCGGGCGACCGAACTTTTGTCACGCAAAGTTCACGGGGCCTACCGGCGCCTGACATGCAAAACCGGCAATAGCGCGAGGCCATTGCCGGTTCCTGGGGCGAACCCGCGAGGGGCTTAGAGCGGACGGCCGATGCCGTTGCAGGCGCTGGTGTTGCCGATGGCCAGGGAACTGCCCGGCAGCGCGAAGGTGGTGCGGATGGCGTCTTTCCAGGCGGCGGTGAGCGGGATCAGTTTGTTGGCGACGATCTCGTCATCGTTGTTGCTGCTGGCGTTCAGACCGTAGTGACGGTTGAGGAAGGTGCGGATGGCGATGGTGTCGGCGCTGTCCTTGTAGCACTGGCTGAACACCAGGTTGGTGTAGCCGACGATGCTGTAGCCGGTGGCGGGGTTGGCCAGGACCGGGACCCACTTGGCGGGATCGGCGCGGTCAGCTGCGGTGGACGGCGGAAGGGCGTTGCTCAGGGCGATGGTGACGTTGCCCACGGTGGGCAGGTTGCCATTGACCTTGGCGACCACGGCGGGATTGGTGGCGTCCACGTCTTCCGGGCCGACGTAGCCGATGGCGCCATCGGTGGCGGCCACGGTGCTGGCCATCTGGGCGCTGCTGCTCACGGCCACGGCACCGACCGGCACACCGCCAAGGGCGGCGCTGGTGAAGGTGCTGCTGACGCCGAACTGGCCTGAACACTGGCTGTTCAGGTGGCGGGTGAAGATCTCGGAGGTGCCGCTGCTGGTGCCACGGTAGACCACGGTGATCGGGCCGGAGCCGCTGCTGATCTGGTTCCAGTCAGTGATGCTGCCGGAGAAGATGCCGCACAACTGGGTGCTGGTCAGGTTCAGCGAGGTGACGCCGGCTTTCTTGTAGGGAATGGTGACCGAGGTGGCCGCCGAGGGGATCTGTACCAGCGGGCCCCAGTTGTTGGCATCGGTGACGGGCACGGTCGGGGACTGGTGGGCATTCTTGTAGGCCGAAATCTCGGCGGCACTCAATACGGAGTCACTGCCGGCGTAGTCGACGGTGGTGCCGCTGGGCAGGTTGAGCTTGGTGGCGTCGTTGTTCAGCACGGCAGCCTTGCCGGCGCCGCTGCCCACGCCGATGTAGGCGTTGAAGCCGGACGGCAGCACTGTGGCGGTGTTGTACAGGCCCTGCGGCAGGGTGGCACCGCCACCGACGACGGCCGCCATGGCCTGGGCGGAACACAGGCCGGCGACGGCCAGGGAAACAGCGAGAACGTTGCGCTTGAACATGAGGAAGCTCCTTTCATCGTGTCTGGACGTGGATGGTTCGCTGTCGAGCGGGTCATGGCCGGTCGGGCGCATTCCAGAAGCCCGGTGCGGCTCGGCCATGGCACTGACAGTCGCAGCCACGGGTGACAGGCAAAGGAAAAAACCTCGGGAGCACGAGGCGCTCAAGGACAGGAATGTTCGGGGGTGCGTGCAACCTGCCTGACATGACAGGGCGCTGCGGCGAGGTGGTGTTGCAGGAGGGCGAATGGGAGACCGCTCGGGGCGGGGGCTGGCGGGCAGGACATGACAGCGGCGTGAACCCGAGCCTGCCCGGCCGCAGGCTCTGGAGCCTGGGCCGGGAGTCGCTCGGCGATCAGGGGTGCAGCGACTCGACCCCCAGTTCATCCCACACGGCTTCGGCCAGGTGGAAGGTGGCGTTGGCGGCGGGGATGCCGCAGTAGATGGCGCTCTGCATGATCACTTCCTTGATCTCGTCGCGGGTGACGCCGTTGTTCTTCGCGGCGCGCAGGTGCAGCTTCAGCTCGCCCTCGCGGTTCATGCCGATGAGCATGGCGATGGTCACCAGGCTACGGGTGTGGCGCGGCAGGCCCGGGCGGGTCCAGATGTCGCCCCAGGCGTGGCGGGTGATCATTTCCTGGAACTCTTCGTTGAAGGGCGTGAGGTTCTGCAGGCTGCGGTCGACGTGGGCGTCGCCCAGTACGGCGCG
Source organism: Pseudomonas sp. SLBN-26 (assembly GCF_006715895.1). NCBI lineage: Bacteria > Pseudomonadati > Pseudomonadota > Gammaproteobacteria > Pseudomonadales > Pseudomonadaceae > Pseudomonas > Pseudomonas sp. SLBN-26. Next base: position 839,258 of record NZ_VFOB01000001.1, on the reverse strand, counting down.
GCGGACCTGCATGCCGGCTTCGTAGCGTTCTTTTTCGTCCATCGATGAGGGCCTCGAACAGGGTCGTGGAACGGCGACGCGGCATCCGCGTCGGGAAAGCGGTAGCCCGGGCTTCAGCCCGGGGTGATCCGGCGCGCAATCAGGCGCTGAGGAAGGTCAGTACGCGCTGGCTGAAGGCCTCACCGGCCTGCACGTTGGACAGGTGGGCGGCCGGGAACTCGACGAGTTCGGCGCCGGCGATGCGCGCCTGCATGAAGCAGCCGTGCTCGGGGGTGGTGACCGGGTCGCCGCTGCCGCAGACCACCAGGGTCGGGGCCTGAATGACAGCGAGCTGCTCGCGGAAGTCCGCGTCGCGCACAGCGGCGCAGTTGGCGGCGTAGCCCTGGGGCGAGGTGCGCGCCAGCATGCTGACGATGGCCTCGACCTTCTCCGGCTGCGCCTCGGCGAAGTCCGGGGTGAACCAGCGGGAAATGGAGGCGTCGCGCAGGTCGGCCATGGCCTGGGCCCCGCCCGCCAGCACGGCGTCGATGCGCGGGTTCCACACCTCGGGGGTACCGATCTTGGCGGCGGTGTTGCACAGCACCAGGCGCTGGATGCGCTCGGGGGCGTTGATGGCCAGCCACTGGCCGATCAGCCCGCCCATGGACAGGCCGCAGAAATGCGCCTTGGGAATGTCCAGGGCATCCAGCAGGGCCAGCACGTCGCGGCCGAGCTGTTCGATGCGATAGGGGCCTTCGCTGACCAGGGACTGGCCATGGCCTCGGGTGTCGTAGCGCAGCACCCGGAAGTGCCGGGTAAAGGCCGGGACCTGGGCGTCCCACATGTGCAGGTCGGTGCCCAGGGAGTTGGACAGCACCAGCACCGGCGCTCCGGCCGGGCCTTCGAGGAGGTAGTTCAGGTCGCCATCGGCGAGACGTACGGCAGGCATGGAAAACTCCTAGCGCGGGAAAGTGGTGTGTTCAGCGAGGGCACGCTCCACCCAGCGGCGGGCCTGCCCCAGGTAATGGGCGGGGTCGAGCAGGCGGTCCAGCTCGGCGGCGGACAGCTCGGCGGTGACCTCGGCGCAGGCACCGAGCACGGCGCGCAGGTGGGCGCCCTCCTTCACCGCCTGGCGGCAGCACTGCTCCACCCGATGGTGGGCGGCATCGCGGCCGATGCGTTGGGCCAGGGCGATGCTCACCGCCTCGGCCAGCACCAGGCCCTGGGTCAGGTCGAGGTTGCGGCGCATGCGCGCGGCGTCCACCTCCAGGCCGGGCACCACCAGCAGCGCGTGCTGCAGGGCACCGGACACCAGGCAGCAGAGCTCCGGCAGGCTTTCCCATTCGGCGTGCCAGAGGCCGAGGCTGCGCTCGTGCTCCTGGGGCATGGCGGCGAACAGGGTGGCCACCAGGCCCGGTGCACGGGTGGCGGCGCCGATGAGCACGGCGGCGCTCACCGGGTTGCGCTTGTGGGGCATGGTGGACGAGCCGCCCTTGCCAGGTGCGGCGGGCTCGAAGAGTTCGCCGGCCTCGGTCTGCATCAGCAGACTGAGGTCGCGCCCCAGCTTGCCCAGGGTGCCGGCGACCAGGCCCAGCAGGCTGGCGAACTCCACCAGGCGGTCACGCTGGGTGTGCCAGGGCTGGTCCGGCAGGTTCAGCGACAGCTCGACGGCCAGCGCTTCGGCCACCGGCCAGGCCTGTTCGCCGAGGGCGGCGAGGCTGCCGGAGGCGCCACCGAACTGCAGGCACAGCAGGCGCGGCTTGAGTTCCGCCAGGCGCTGGCGATGGCGGGTGACGGCGCCCAGCAGGCCGGCGAACTTCATGCCGAGGGTCACCGGGGTGGCCTGCTGCAGCCAGGTGCGGCCGGCCAGCGGGGTGTCGGCGTGGCGCTCGGCCTGCTCGGCAAGGGCGTCGCCCAGGGCCGCGAGGTCGGCTTCGATCAGGCCGATGGCAGCACGCAGTTGCAGCACCAGGCCGCTGTCCATGGCGTCCTGGCTGGTGGCGCCCAGGTGCACGTAGCGCTCGGCCTCCGGGCTGGCCGCTGCGATGCGCTTGCCCAGGGCCTTGACCAGGGGGATGGCGGAGTTGCCGGCAGTGGCGATGGCCTGGGCCAGGGCGGAGAAGTCGTAGAAATCGGCGCGGCAGGCGGCTTCGATGGGCGCGACGGCCTCTCGGGGGATCAGCCCCACGCGGGCCTCGGCACGGGCCAGGGCGGCCTCGAAGTCGAGCATGCCCTGCACCCGGCCCTGGTCGCAGAAGATCGCGCGCATGGCCGGGGCGGTGAAGTAGGCGTCGAAGAGTTGGTTGCTCGGGCTGTTCAAGCCAGTGCTCCGGAAATCAGGAAGGTGAGTCGTTGTATAGCAGCCAGCCGGTCACGACCAGCCTTTGCGCGCTACGCCTGGCACATCAGGCGTAGCGATCTAACCGCTTCATCAGATGGGGCATGGTGGGCTGAAGCCCACCATGCGTCACTTCGACTGCTGGACGCGCTCGATGGCCAGGGCCAGGCCCTGCCCTACCCCCACGCACATGGTGGCCAGGCCGCGCTTGCCGCCGGACCTCTCCAGCTGGTGCAAGGCGGTCTGTACCAGGCGCGCGCCGCTGGCACCCAGGGGGTGGCCGAGGGCGATGGCGCCGCCGTTGGGGTTGACCTTCTCGCTGTCGTCGGGGAGGCCCAGCTCGCGCATCACGGCCAGCCCCTGGGCGGCGAAGGCTTCGTTGAGTTCGATGACATCGAACTGGTCGATGCCCAGGTTGAGGCGCTCCAGCAGCTTGCGCACCGCCGGCACCGGGCCGATGCCCATGACCCGTGGCGCAACGCCGGCGCTGGCCATGCCGAGCACCTTGGCGCGCGGGGTGAGGCCGTGCTTCTTCACCGCCTCGGCGGAGGCCAGGATCAGCGCCACCGCGCCGTCGTTGACGCCCGAGGCGTTGCCGGCGGTGACGGTCTTGCCTTCGCCGTTGACCGGTTTCAGCTTGGCGAGGGCTTCCAGGGTGGTGTCCGGGCGCAGGTGCTCGTCGGCATCGACCACGGTGTCGCCCTTCCTGCCCTTGATCACCACCGGGACGATCTCCTCGGCGAAGAAGCCTTCGGCCTGGGCGCGGCCGGCGCGCTGCTGGCTGCGCAGGGCGAACAGGTCCTGGTCGGCGCGGGAGACCTGGTAGTCGTCGGCGACGTTGTCGGCGGTCTGCGGCATGGCGTCGACGCCGTACTGGGCCTTCATCAGCGGGTTGATGAAGCGCCAGCCGATGGTGGTGTCCTCGATCTTCTGGTTGCGGCCGAAGGCGCTGTCGGCCTTGCCCATCACGTAGGGCGCGCGGGACATGGATTCGACGCCACCCGCCAGGGCCAGCTCCATTTCACCCGAGGCGATGGCGCGGAAGGCGGTGCCCACCGCATCCATGCCCGAGGCGCAGAGGCGGTTCAGGGTAACGCCCGGGATGCTATCCGGCAGGCCGGCCAGCAGCAGCGCCATGCGCGCGACGTTGCGGTTGTCCTCGCCGGCCTGGTTGGCGCAACCGAGGAAGACTTCGTCGACCTCGCTCCAGCGCACCTGGGGGTTGCGCTCAATCAGGGCCTTGAGCGGAATGGCGGCCAGGTCGTCGGCGCGCACGGGTGCCAGGGCACCGCCGAAGCGGCCGATGGGCGTGCGTACGGCATCGCAGATGAAGACGTCGCGGCTCATTCCTCACCCCCTTGCTGGCCGTGGGCAGCCGCGGTGCGGGCTTCCAGGGCACGCAGGGCGCTCAGCTCCACCTCGTTGGGGGCGGCGGTCTCGGCCACCTGGTCGGCGAAGCGGATGGCCCAGCCGGTGTTGGCCACCACCTGCTCGCGGGTCACGCCCGGGTGCAGCGAGGTGACGATGAATTCGTGGGTGCCGGCTTCCGGCTCCATGATGCAGAGGTCGGTGATGATGGCCACCGGCCCCTTGCCGGGCAGGCCGAGCTGCTGGCGATGGTCGCCGCCTTCGCCGTGGCCCACGGAGGTGATGAAGGCCAGCTTGTCGACGAAGGTGCGATGGGACTGCTTGAGGATGATCAGCACCTCCTTGGCGGAACCGGCGATCTCCGGCGCGCCGCCGGCACCCGGCAGGCGCACCTTGGGGGTGTGGTAGTCGCCGATCACGGTGGTGTTGATGTTGCCGAAGCGGTCCACCTGGGCGGCGCCGAGGAAGCCGACGTCGATGCGCCCGCCCTGCAGCCAGTAGCGGAAGATCTCGCCGGTGGGGACCACGGTGTCAGCGGTCTCGGCCAGCTCGCCGTCACCGATGGACAGCGGCAGCACGCTCGGCTTGGCACCGATCGGGCCGGATTCGTAGATCAGGACCACGTCCGGGGACGAGGTCAGGCGCGCCAGGTTGGCGGCCTTGGACGGCAGGCCGATGCCGACGAAGCAGACGGCGCCGTTCTTCAGGCGACGGGCAGCCGCCACGGTCATCATTTCGTTGGTGCTGTACTGGGCGCTCATCACTTGGCCTCCGCAAGCTTCTGCTGGAACTGGGCGAAATCCTTGGTGCCACGGATGTATTCGTCGATCCAGGCGGTGAAGGTGTCGCGGTCGCGGGCGATGGGGTCCCAGGCCTGGTAGAAGCGGTTGTCGCGCTCGTAGTAGCCATGGGCGTAGGACGGGCTGGCGCCGCCGGGAACGTGGCACACCGCGGTCAGGGCCCAGGTGGGCAGCACGCAGGCGTTCATCGGCGCGTCGAGGTCGTCGACGATCTCTTCCACGGTGACGATGCAGCGCTTGGCCGCCAGGGCCGCTTCCTTCTGCACGCCGAGGATGCCCCAGAGCAGCACGTTGCCCTTGCGGTCGGCCTTCTGCGCATGGATCACGGTGACGTCCGGGCGCACTGACGGTACGGCGGCGAGCGTCTCGCCGGTGAAGGGGCAGTCGATGAAGCGGATGTTCGGGTTGACCTTCGGCAGGTCGGAGCCGGCATAGGCGCGCAGCACGGCGAACGGCAAACCGGAAGCGCCGGCCACGTAGGCGTTGGCCATGTCGGCGTGGCTGTGCTCGTCGAGTTCCAGGGCGTTGGGCCACTGCTTCTCCACCGCGTCACGCAGGCGGTGCAGGGAGCCCACACCGGGGTTGCCGCCCCAGGAGAAGGTCAGCTTGCGGGCACAGCCGGCGCCGATCAGCAGGTCGTAGACCAGGTCCGGGGTCATGCGCACCAGGTGCAGGTCTTTCTTGCCCTGGCGGATGATCTCGTGGGAGGCGGCGGTGGGAATCAGGTGGGTGAAGCCTTCGAGGGCTACCTTGTCGCCGTCGTTGATGAAACGCTCGACGGCCTCGCGGAGGGAAATGATTTCAGCCATGGTCGATCTCGTGTTGTTGTCCAGGGCGGCCTGGCGGCGCGCCCGTGGCGACACCCGGTGAAGCCAAGGGCGGCGGGCCCTGGCCGGGGTCGGCTGGGGAGCAAGGTACCCCCCGCCTCCGGGTGTAACAATCCGATAATCGACTATTCGTTCGATAATCGAACGAATCCAGTATTCGCCCTCTCCGGGGCTAGCGGCCCTCGTCGCGACGCTTGAGGTGGCGCGCATACCAGGGACGCCGGGGCGTTCGTGGCAGCAACCGGCTGACCAGGTCGTCCTCGCCGAAGGTGATGCGCAGGGCCAGCTTCATGGCCTCCACCTCCAGTTCGCCGGCGCCGCCGCCGGCATCGTCCAGCCCGCCGCAGCCATGGGTCAGCGCGCCCAGCCAGGGGTCGCCCACCTCCACCCAGCGCCCCGGCGCGAACCAGCGCACGCCCTGGACCTCGCGCACCACCACCTCGCCGGGGTGGGCGCGCTCGTGGGCGCGGTACCAGTCTTCGATGCGGTCGTCGATCCAGCCGTGGAAGCGCCAGAACACCGGGTTGACGTGGGACGAGAACGGGTCGCCGAGGTAGTCGTTGTCGGCGCGGAACCAGCGGGCGCCGTAGTCCACCTGGTCGCGATCGCCGGGCAGCGGCATGCCGTTGGACGGGTCACGGGTGACGGTGGCCCAGCGCATGTGCAGCCAGTCGTGGATGTTCAGCTCCATCTCCGAGCCCAGTTGGGCGAGGGTCAGGCGCGCGAGGTAGTCCGGGTCCTGGTACTGCGACTCCCAGACCTGGAAGTTGCTGTAGAAGGCCTGGGCGGACTTGATGTCGTGCAGCCACTGGCCCAGCTCGTCGTCGTCCCAGGCGAACCAGGCCGGCGGCACGGCGTTGCCGTCGTGGTTCTCCTGGTAACGGATGAAGCCGATGCGGTCGTGCTCCAGGTACGGGCACGGCAAGGGCAGCCGGCTCCAGTTGGGCAGGCCCGGCTGCAGGCGGCGCGCCTTGACCAGCATGTGCCGGTGCATGAAGAGGAAGTCTTCGCCGGAGCCGTTGAGGTGCTTGCGCCGGCCCCGTGCGCCGCGCTCGGCATCCCGTGGGCCGGGTTGCCAGCCGGCACCGCGCAGGGCATCGCGGCGACGGTCGTCGAGGCGATGCCACTTGTCGCGGGTGGCGTGCCAGAGCTGGTGGAACAGGCGGTGCTCGGGGGACACCAGCCACTGCAGCAGCGCCGGCTCCAGGGGCGTCACCTGCCGCGCCTCGGGAAAGGCGCGCTTGCGGGCGACGAAGCGGCTGTCCGGCTCGGGCAGCGCCAGGGGCCGGTCGATGCGGCGGATGCGCCCGCTCAGGCTGGCGTCACCGGCCTGGGCCCAGTTGCCCCAGACCTCGTCCAGCACGGCCTCCAGTTCATGGCTGGGGGCTGACTCGCCGGCCGGGACCAAGCGCCAGCGGATGCGCTTGCCGTCCTGGTCCACCACCTCGCCGAGCACCCGGTAGCGGGGTTCACCCGTGCCCCGCAGCGCGGTGCCCTGGTCGATGCAACCGCGCAGGGCTCGGCCGGTGGGGCCGATGTCCAACAGCATCTGCACGCCCTCGCGGGGCAGCCCGTCCAGGCCGCCATCGAGGCCGTCGAAACGCAGGTCCCAGATGCCGCGCAACTGGGTGGCCAGGCGCACCCCGCCCCAATCGGCGGCGTCCACCGTGGCCTCCCCCGGGGTTTCCACCTGGTCCGGTTCGAGGGTTTCGTCGTAATCCGGCTCACGCCGCGCGTACCACACCGCCGGTACCGCTGCGCCGGCCACCGCCAGCGCTCCCATGAACCCACGTCTGGAAAACCTCATCGCTACATCGCATCCGTGTCAGCCACGCCTATCCCGCTAGAACGAGGTAACGGGGGGTAAATTTATGGCTGCTTTGCTGATACGTAAGGGGCAGGTTTCGCCGCCTCACTTTCCCGGCCACAGGAAAACCCTGGAGTGCGCTTCGGACACGGGTCGTTTCCTGCAACGGATCAACAGCGCCCGATTCTAAATTTCCCCACCCTGCCCTCGTTCTTCCGACACGGGCACCCACCCCGGGTGCGCTCGGCATCAACCCCTGGCAACGAACGGGATGGCAATGAACACGACCCGCAAGGCCCTCTACCTGATCGCCCTGGCGATCCTCCTGGCGCTGGTCGCGGCAGCGACCTGGCACTTCTTCCTGCGGCAGGCCGCGCCCTACCCCCGGGACGTGATGCAGCACGCGGAGGAACTGCAGGAGCGAATCCTCTCCTTCGACAGCCACATCACCGTGCCCACCGACTTCGGCACCGAGGGCAACGAGGCGGACAAGGACGGCGAAGGCCAGTTCGACCTGGTCAAAGCCGGGCGCGGGCGTCTCTCCGGTGCGGCGCTGACCATCTTCGGCTGGCCGGAGATCTGGAACGGTCCCAACGCCCCCCATCGCCCCACAGCCGCCTTCGTCGACGAGGCCCGCCACCAGCAGGAGCTGCGCTACAGGATCATCAGCGGCCTGGTGCGCGACTTCCCCAACCAGGTCGGCATCGCCTACAGCCCCGAGGACTTCCGCCGCCTGCATGGCGAAGGCAAGTTCGCCATCGTCATCAGCATGCTCAACGCCTACCCCCTGGGCGAGGACCTGAACGCGCTGGACGCCTGGCACGCACGCGGCATGCGCCTGTTCGGCTTCAGCTACGTCGGCAACAACGCCTGGGCCGACTCCTCGCGCCCGCTGCCCTTCTTCAACGACACCGCCGATGCCCTCGGCGGGCTCTCGCCCCTCGGCGAGCAGGCGGTGAAGCGACTCAACGACCTGGGCGTAGTGATCGACGTGTCGCAGATGTCCACCCTGGCCCTGGAAGACGTCGCCCGTCTCAGCCGCGCCCCCATCGTCGCCTCGCATTCGGCGCCCCGCGCGCTGGTGGACATTCCGCGCAACCTCAGCGACGCGGAAATGCAGCGGATCAAGGCAAGCGGCGGGGTGATCCAGGTGGTGGGCTTCCCCGCCTACCTCAAGCCCCTCTCGCAGCCGACCCTGGACAAGCTCAACGCCCTGCGCGCGCGCTTCGACCTGCAGCCGCTCAACGGCCTGGCCAACGCGCTGATGCCGGGTGACCCGATCATCGCCATCTGGCCGGAACAGCGCTTCGGCGAATACGCCAGCGCGCTCTACGCCATCCTCGAAGAAGAGCCCCGCGCCAGCGTCAAGGAACTGGTGGACGCCATCGACTACACCGTGCGCAAGGTCGGCATCGACCACGTGGGCATCGCCAGCGACTTCAACGACGGCGGCGGCGTCGAGGGCTGGATGAACGTCGGCGAGTCGCACAACGTGACGGCCGAGCTGATCCAGCGCGGCTACTCCGACGCCGACATCGCCAAGCTCTGGGGCGGCAACTTCCTGCGGGTGTGGGGCGAGGTGCAGCGCCTGGCCGCGCCGGCCAGCGCCGGGGAGGTGCGCCCATGAGCGACCGCCGCACCTTCCTCAAGCAGGCCGGCCTGCTGGCCGCCGCCCTGCCCCTGGGCTCCGCCTTCGCCGGCAACGTCCAGGCCGCGCCATCGCCGAACCACCCCACCACGGACAAGTGGCTGGCCCTGCGCGAGCAGTTCGACCTCGATCCGGACTACCTGCACTTCTGCACCTTCCTCCTGGCCTCCCACCCGCGCGTGGTACGCGAGGCCATCGCCCACTTCCGTGCCCGGCTGGATGCCAACCCCGGCGAGGTGCTGGACTGGGACCGCGAGGAACTCTGGGGCTATGAAGACGAGGTCCGCGCCTGGGCCGGCCGCTACTTCGGCGTGCAGCCCGCGCAGGTGGCCCTCACCGGCAGCACCACCGACGGCCTGGCGATGATCTACGGCGGCCTGCAGGTGGCGCCTGGCAAGGAGATCCTCGTCAGCGCCCACGAGCACTACTCCACCAACACCCGCCTGGAGTACCGCGAGCGCCTCATGGGCACGCCGGTGCGGCGCGTCACCCTGTTCAAGGACCCACACCTGGCCACGGTGGACGAGATGCTCCACAACATCCGCCAGGCCATCCGCCCCGAGACCCGCGTACTGGGCATGACCTGGGTGCAGTCCGGCAGCGGCGTGAAGCTGCCGGCGCGCGAAGTCGGCCAGCTGGTGCGGGAACTCAACCAGGGCCGCGACGAAGCGGACCGCCTCCTCTACGTGGTGGACGGCGTGCACGGCTTCGGCGTCGAGGACCTGAACTTCGCCGATTTCAACTGCGACTACTTCATCGCCGGCACCCACAAATGGCTGTTCGGCCCCCGTGGCACCGGCGTGATCATCGCCCGCTACCCGCAGCCCCAGGCCCACCTGGTGCCCAGCACGCCGACCTTCACCAAGGGTGAGACCTTCGGCACCCTGATGACCCCCGGTGGCTACCACGCCTTCGACCACCGCCTGGCGGTGGGCTCGGCCTTCGAGCTGCACCTGCAACTGGGCAAGGCCGACGTCCAGGCGCGCATCCACCAGCTCAACGACTACCTCAAGGCGCGCCTGGCCGAGCACCCCAAGGTGCAGCTGGTCACGCCGCGCAGCCGCGAGATGTCCTCGGGCTTCACCTTCTTCCGCGTCGAGGGGCGCGACTGCGACGCCGTCGCCCGCTACCTGCTGGAGCGCAAGGTGATCAGCGACGCCGTGGACCGCGACGTCGGCCCCGTGGTGCGCCTGGCCCCCAGCCTGCTCAACGACGAAGCGCAGATCGACCGGGTGATGGCCCTCCTCGCCCCCCAGCTCGCCTGACCCATTCCCTTCGAGAGAATCGCCATGCCTGCAACCCAACCCCTGGCCCTGGTGGTCGCCCTGCTCGTCAGCGCACCGGCCCTCGCCGCCGACGCCAAGCAACCCGGCAGCCTGTTCAAGGACTGCAAGAACTGCCCCGAAATGGTGGTGCTGCCCGCCGGCAGCTTCACCATGGGCACCCCGGAGAACGAAGTGGGCCGCCAGCCCGATGAGGGCCCGCTGCACACCGTGACCTTCGCCAGGCCCTTCGCCATCAGCAAGTTCCAGGTGCTGGCCCGCGAATGGGACGCCTACATGAAGGAAGCCCGCATCACCCTTCCCGACGGCGACGACCGCCCCGGCCGCCGCTGCACCAACGGCAAGCCCAGCTACCCCCAGGGCCCGGACCAGCCCGCCGTGTGCATGGACCATGACGAGGCCCGTGCCTACGTCGCCTGGCTGTCGAAGAAGACCGGCAAGCACTACCGCCTGCTCAGCGAAGCCGAACGCGAGTACGCCGCCCGCGCCGGCAGCGAAGGCCCGTTCCCCTTCCCCTTCGACGAAGGCAAGGACTACAGCATCGCCCAGCACGCCAACACCTACGGCGCCGCCGACGGCTTCAACTACACCTCCCCGGCCGGCAGCTTCCCGGCCAACGCCTTCGGCGTCTACGACATGCACGGCAACGTCTACGAATGGGTGGCGGACTGCCTGCACGACAGCTACGTCGGCGCCCCCAGCGATGGCAGCGCGTGGGAGGAAGCCAACTGCGAGTACCGCCACATCCGCGGCAACGACTACAGCGAGCCGCCGATCTTCTCCCGCTCGGGCAACCGCAACTACCGCGAGCCCTACGTGCGCGGCGACTGGCTGGGGCTGCGAGTGGCGCGGGAGTTGTGAGCACTACCAGGCTGTTGAAAAACTAACTACGTTGCCGCTACGGCGTTGAAAACGCCCTCAAAATGCTCATTTACCCCACGTAAACTGCGCTTTTTCGGCCGTTTTCGCCTTGCATCGGCTGCCTCGTCTACGTTTTTCAACGGCCTGCTACTGCCCACGCCGCCACCGGCGGCTAAATCAGGCGCCTTGCGGCGCGTCTACTCCATGAGGTCGCGCCGCCCGGAACACGCCACGGTCGCGGGTCGCCCGACCCGCCTTCCCGTGCCCCCATCCGGACCTGCCCATGCACACACAAGCCCCCGGCGCCCTGCGTGAACTACTCACCCTGATCCGGCCCTATCGCGGCCTGGTCGCCCTCTCCATCGCCCTCGGCATCCTCGGTGGCTTCAGCGTCACCGCGCTGCTGGCCACCATCAACGGCCTGCTGCACGCCGAAGGCAGCCTGACCAGCGGCACCCTGCTGACCTTCATCGGCCTCTGCGCACTGGCGCTGGCCTGCTCCATCGGCTCGGACATGGGCACCAACTACGTTGGCCAGCACGTCATCGCCACCCTGCGCCAGGACCTGGGGCGCAAGGTGCTCTGCGCGCCCATCGAGCAGATCGAACGCTACCGCAGCCACCGCCTGATCCCGGTGCTGACCCACGACGTGGACACCGTCAGCGACCTGGCCTTCGCCTTCGCCCCCCTGGCCATCTCGCTGACGGTCACCACCGGCTGCCTGGGCTACCTCGCCTGGCTGTCCTGGCCGATGTTCCTGGTCACCGCCTTCGCCGTGCTGCTGGGCACCGCCATCCAATACCTGGCCCGGCTGCGTGGCATCCACGGCTTCAACGCCGCGCGCGAAGCCGAGGACGAACTGCAGAAGCACTACAGCGGCATCGCCTCCGGCGCCAAGGAACTGCGCATCAGCCGCCCGCGCCGCCAGCGCATGTTCGGCGAGCGCATCCAGCGCACCGCCGACTACATCCGCGACACCCACGTGCGCTCCATCAACATCTTCGTGATCGCCAAGAGCCTCGGCTCGATGCTGTTCTTCGTGGTCATCGGGCTGCTGCTGGTGATCCAGCAGGCCTGGAACCTGGCGGACGCCGTGGCCACCAGCGGCTTCGTGCTGGTGCTGCTGTACATGAAGGGTCCGCTGGAGCACCTGGTCTCCACCCTGCCCATCGTCAGCCGCGCGCAGATCGCCTTCCGCCGCATCGGTGAACTCTCCGCGCAGTTCTCCTCCCCCGAGCCCTACCTGCTGCTGGAGGCCCCCGACGTGCCGGACCGGCAGTTGCAGAGCCTGGAGCTCAAGGGCGTGCGCTTCGCCTTCCCGCCGGTGGAGGGCGCCGCGCCCTTCGCCCTGGGGCCCATCGACCTGCGCATCGAGCAGGGCGAGATCCTCTTCATCGTCGGCGAGAACGGCTGCGGCAAGACCACCCTGATCAAGCTGCTGCTGGGCCTCTACACCCCGGACCAGGGCGAGATCCTGTTGGATGGACAGGCCGTCACCGCCCGCACCCGGGATGACTACCGCCAACTGTTCACCACGGTGTTCGCCGACTACTACCTGTTCGACGACCTGCTCCACGGCGGCGACGCCATACCACCGGATGCCAACAAGTACCTGCAACGCCTGGAGATCGCCCACAAGGTGCAGATCCGCGACGGCGCCTTCACCACCACCGACCTCTCCACCGGCCAGCGCAAGCGCCTGGCGCTGGTCAATGCCTGGCTGGAGCGGCGCCCGGTGCTGGTGTTCGACGAATGGGCCGCCGACCAGGACCCGACCTTCCGCCGCATCTTCTATACCGAGCTGCTGCCCGAGCTGAAACGCCTGGGCAAGACCATCATCGTCATCAGCCACGACGACCGGTATTTCGAGCTGGCCGATCAGCTCATCCAGCTGCGTAATGGCACTGCCGTGAGCAGCCGCCAGCCGGCGTGAAAAAAAGTTTTCCGGTTTCCGGGCGGTCTTCCGTCCTACTAAATGCGAACACTACTCACTATTAAAAACTGGACCATCTCGATGACGAAGTCTCTTTCACCCCGTTTGAAGGTCATGCTTCATCGCTCACTGCGCCCCACCCTGCTCGCCAGCAGCATCGGCCTCGCGCTCAGCGCGCCCTACGCCAGCCTGGTGCAAGCCCAGGAGATCAACCTCGACATCCCCGCCCAATCCCTGTCGAGCGCGCTCCAGGAGCTCGGTCGTCAAGGCAACCTGCAGATCCTCTACAGCCCGAGCCTGGTCAACAACCAGCGCACCCAGGCCATCAAGGGCCGCTACGAGCCCACGGTCGCACTGGACATGCTACTGCGCGGCAAGGGCATCAGCTACCAGGTCAACGGCAACAGCGTCACCCTCAGCGCCGCTGACCAGAGCACCCTGGAGCTGGGCGCCACCTCCGTGGTCTCCACCGGCCTGGGGGCCACCACCGAGGGCACCGGCTCCTACACCACCGGCGCCACCGGCACGGCGACCAAGCTGCCGCTGTCCATCCGCGAGACCCCGCAATCGGTCAGCGTGATCACCAGCCAGCGCATCCGTGACCAGAAAATGAACAGCCTGGAAGACGTGCTGACCAACGCACCGGGCGTGCTCTACAAGAAGAAGAGCAACTCCTCGGACGACGAAGTGGGCATCTTCTCCCGTGGCATGAAGATCGAGAACTTCCAGGTCGACGGCATCCCGACGGTCTTCGAGCCCTCCATGAGCAGCCAGTCCAACGACATGGCGGTGTATGACCGGGTCGAGGTCGTTCGCGGCGCCACCGGCCTGCTGGGCGGCATCGGCCAGCCCTCGGCCACCATCAACATGGTGCGCAAGCGCCCCACCAGTGACTTCGCCGCCTCGATCCAGGGCAGCGCCGGCTCCTGGGACAACTACCGCACCGAAGTGGACGTCTCCGGCCCGCTGAACGAGCAAGGCACCCTGCGCGGCCGCATGGTGACGGCCTACCAGACCGCCAACTCCTTCGTTGACCGCCTCAGCACCGAGCGCAAGGTGGCCTACGGCATCATCGAAGCCGACCTCAGCGACCGCGACACCATCAGCCTCGGCCTCGACTACCAGGAGCGCAACTGCGACGCCTGCGGCTACTTCGGCTTCCCGGCTTTCTACAGCAACGGCCAACGCACCGACTTCAAGCGCTCGTTCAACTCCGCCGCCGACTGGAGCTATGCAGACCGCCAGCGCACCTCGATCTTCGGCACCTACGAGCACCGCTTCGACAACGACTGGATGGCCAAGGTCGCCGTCACCAACGTACGCGACCGCAACGACGTGGAGTACGGCTGGTTCAGCAGCAACGGCTACCCCAACCAGCAGACCGGCGCCGGCACCAGCCTGTATTTCGCCAAGTGGCCGAGCAAGCCCGAGCAGAACTCGGTGGACGCCTACGCCTCCGGCCCCTTCAGCCTGTTCGGCCGCGAGCATGAGCTGGTGGTGGGCGCCAGCGCCATGCGCTACCGCAGCAACACCGGTGCCTACCCGCTGTGGGTCGACCGCAGTGGCAGCGGCTGGAACCCGGCCATTCCCAACGTCTACGAATGGCGTGGCGACATCTCCAAGCCGCCGTTCAACCGCATCGGCGACCTGAAGTACAGCCAGCGCCAGTACGCGGCCTACACCACCGCCCGCTTCAAGCCCACCGACGACCTGTCGCTGATCCTCGGCACCCGCCTCAGCTACTTCAAGGTGGACCAGACCTCCGCCTACTACGGCTACGAGCCCACCAGCCTGAAGAAGCGCGAGACCGGCGAAGTCACCCCCTACGCCGGCATCGTCTACGACCTGGACGACACCTACTCGGTCTATGCCAGCTACACCAGCATCTACAAGCCGCAGTCGAGCCGGACCGTCGAAGGCAACTTCATGGACCCCACCGAAGGCGACAGCTACGAAGTGGGCACCAAGGCCGAGTACTACGACGGCAAGCTGAACCTCACCGCCGCCCTGTTCGAGTCCAAGCTCAGCAACTACGCGGTCGGCACCGGCCTGTACGACGCCTTCGACAACGAACTGGTGAAGCCCTCCAAGATCAAGGTCAAGGGCATCGAGCTGGAGGCCACGGGTGAGCTGATGCCGGGCTGGCAAGTGCAGGCCGGCTACAGCCACGTGAACACCTACTACCCCCAAGGCGTCGACGTGAACGTGGGCTTCCCGCGCAACACCCTCAAACTGTTCACCACCTACGACCTGACCGGCGACCTCAATCGCCTCACCGTCGGCGGTGGCGTGCGCTGGGAGAGCGCCACCAGCTACTACGAGAAGCAGATCAAGGCGACCGCCACCCAGGGCAGCTATGCCCTCGTGGACCTGCTGGCGCGCTACCGCTTCGACGAGCACTTCACCGGCAGCCTCAACGTCAACAACCTGTTCGACAAGAAGTACTACGCCAGCACCAGCGTCTACAGCGACCTGTACGGCGACCCCCGCAGCCTGACCGCCAGCCTGCGTTGGGAGTACTGAGTCCCGCCGCCACCACGAGGCCGCCCCCTGGGGCGGCTTTTTTCGTTCAGCCAACAAGAGCATCGCGGATGAATCCGCTCCCACAGACCGGTGTATCGCCAGTCGGGGCATAGCCCGGGCTACGGAATTGGGGATCAACCCGTAGGGTGGGCTTCAGCCCACCTGCTTCGCGAGCAGAGCTCGCTCCTACGGACTCCCCCCAACAGCGACGCCACAATGCGCGCGCTCAGCGCCGAACCGAAGCTCAGCCGAGACGTAGCCCATCGCGTACAAATCCGCTCCCACAGACCGGTTTGTCGCCGGTCAGGGCTACGGGTGGTGCGCCGGCGGGGGCCGCCCTTTGGGCGATTCCATATCAATTTGCCGTAGCAACGCGAGGTCGGCGCTCATCACGGCAAAGGCGATCCTTGCCAGGGCGTAGGGTGGACCGCGCTTCACCGGTCCACCATGCGGGCTCACAGCGAATACAACTGGTGGATGGGAAAAGCGCCATCCACCCGTAGCCCGGACTTCAGTCCGGGGAATGGCACGCGCTACCAGACCTGCACGGATTCCCGGGCTGAAGCCCGGGCTACCTGTACGACGGGCGTTAACGGGTCACTCTCGGAGCCCTTCACGAAAAAGCCCCGCCGAAGCGGGGCCTGTCTTCATCGAGATGGCGCCTAAGCGCGGAGCAACGTCCGCAACGCCACAGCGAGTCGGTCGTAGACCTGCAGCACATCCGGCACCACCAGGGCCATGCGCAGCAGGTCGTGGGTCAGGCCGGGCAGCTCCACCTGCTCCACCTCGACGCCCGCCTCGCGCAGGCGCCCGGCGTAGGCCCGACCCTCGTCCAGCAGCGGGTCGAGCCCGGCCAGCGCGATGACGGCGGGTGCCACGCCCGCAAGGTCGTCGGCCAGCAACGGCGAGAACCGCCAGTCGCTGCGGTCCGCCGAGGTCCGCGCGTAGTGGTCGTAGAACCACTCCAGGGTCTCGCTTTCCAGCAGGTAGCCCTCGCCGAACAGGGTGCGCGACACGCTCTGCCGGCTGGCATCGGTAACCGGGTAGCAGAGCAGTTGGGCACGGGGCACGATCACCGCCTGCTCGCCCTGCCGGGCCGCCTGGATGGCCAGCACCGTGGCCAGGGTCGCGCCGGCACTGTCGCCACCGAAGGCGACACGCCCGGTGTCCAGCCCCAGCCGGGCGCCCTCCCCGGCCAGCCAGGCCAGGCAGTCCTCGCCATCCTCCAGGGCCACGGGGAAGCGGTGCTCCGGTGCCAGCCGGTAGCCCACCGCCAGCACCGCGCAGGCGGAGCGCGCGCACAGCTCACGGCACACGCCCTCGTGGCTGTCGAGGCTACCGACGACGAAACCGCCGCCATGGAAATACACCAGCACCGGCAGGGCACCCTCCGCGCCGACCGGGCGATAGAGCCGCAGGGGAATGTGCTGACCATCGCGGGCTGGCGCCTCCAATGCCTCGCAGGTCACCTCGCCGGCCACGGCCCAACGCAGCTGCTCGGTGGATTGCTGGAAGACCTGGCGCGCCCGGCTGGGTGCCAGGCGATGCAGCGGGTCGTTGGCGACATTGGCCTCGGCCAGGTCGAGAAAGGCTTCGAGTTCAGGGTGCAGCATGGTGATCCTCGATGGGGCGGCGGCCCCGGTGGCCGCCGCCGGTTGCATGACGAAATGGCTCAACCCACCTGCTCCAGGCAATGGTCGATCAGCGCTTCCAGCTCGGCACGGTAGGCATCCATCAGCGCCTGCACCGTCTCCGGCCGGTAGCGACGGACGCTGTAGACACAGCGCAGCGCCAGGCTGCCGTCGTAGACCTGGCCGATGATCTCCAGCCAGTTGGCCAGGCGGGCCACGGGGCTGTAGCAGTCACCGGTGTCTTCCACCGCCGGCACCAGCAGCGCCTGCTCGTCGAAGCTCTGGTCGAGCTGCCCCAGGTAGTTGAAGGTCACCCGCGCCTGGGGCAAGCCCGCCAGGCGCTGGCCCAGGGCCGCATCGCCCAGGTGGCGCAGCACGCCGTAGCCGATGCCCTTGTTGGGGATCGCGGCCAGTTGGCCCTGGATGGCCCGGACGGAATCACCCAGGCCTTCGGCGGGAGCCAGCCGCACCGGGAACATGCTGGTGAACCAGCCGACCGTCCGCGACAGGTCGAGCGTCTCGAACAGGTCCTCGCGGCCATGGCCTTCCAGCTGCACCAGCACCGAATCCTGCTCGCTCCAGCGACACAGCACACGGGCCAGGGCCGTCAGCAACAGGTCGTTGATCTGGGTGCCGTAGGCAGCCGGAGCTTCCTTGAGCAGGCGCGCGGTATGGGTCGACGACAGCGCCATGCGCGCGACGGCCTGCTGGCTGACCTGGTTGCGGCCCCGGGGGTTGTCGCATGGCAGGTCGCGGACCGGGTGGTCCAGCTGTGCCAGCCACCAGTCGCGTTCCTCGGCGGCAATGCGTGGCGCGTCGTCGACCAGGCGCTCGACCCAGGCACGGTAGCTGCTGCTGCGCACCGGCAGACGGGGCGCCTCGCCCAGGCAGCAGGCCTCGTAGGCGCTGCGCAGGTCTTCCAGCAGCACCCGCCAGGACACCGCGTCCACCACCAGGTGGTGGATCACCAGCAGCAGGCGCGCCTCGCCATCCGGCAGGGTCACGTGCAACGCCCGCCACATCGGCCCGCTGGCCAAGTCGAGGCTGCGTTGCGCCTCGTTGGCCAGGCGCTCCAGCTCCGCCGTATCGGCGGCCTCGCGGCGCCACAGCACCGACTCGCCTTCACCTTCGGGCTGGTAGTGCTGCATCCAGCGTCCGCCGTCACGGGTGAAGCGCAGGCGCAGGGCGTCGTGATGGCGCTCGATCACCGCCAGGGCGCGTTCAAGGGCGTCCAGGTCCAGCGGGTTGCGGGCCTTGAGCATCAGGGCCTGGTTGAAATGGTGCGGCTCGGCCATCTCCTCGGCGAACAGCCATTCCTGGATCGGCAGCAGGCGGAAGGCACCCTCCACGGCCTGCTGGGTCTCCACCACGGCCAGCGTGCTCGTTGCCTCGACGGGCCGCTCGCACAGGCCGGCAATGGTCGGGTAGCGCATCAGGTCGCGCAGTTTCAGCTCCAGGTCCAGCTGCGGGTGGTTCTTCACCCGCGAAACCACCTGCAGGCAGAGGATCGAGTCGCCCCCCAGCTCGAAGAAGTTGTCGGTGACGCCGACCTGCTCCACCTGCAATACCTCCGCCCAGATGCCTGCCAGCAGCCGCTCGCGCTCATCGCGCGGGGCCACGTAGGCGTCCTGCTGGAAGCTCGGCTCGGGCAGCGCCTTGCGGTCCAGCTTGCCGTTGGGGGTGATCGGGAACGCCGCCAGGGCGATGACCTGTGCCGGCACCATGTAGTCGGGCAGCTCAAGGCGCAGCGCAGCCTTCAGGCGCTCGCCCGCGTTCATCTGCGGGCAGACCACGTAGCCGATCAACTGCTTGCCGGAAGCCGCGTCCCGCGCCACCACCAAGGCATCCTCGACGCCCTCCTGGCGGCGCAGGCAGGCCTCGACCTCGCCCAACTCGATGCGGAAGCCACGCACCTTCACTTGATGGTCGATGCGGCCGACGTAGTCGAGAATGCCGTCCTCGCGCAGGCGAACGAGGTCACCCGTGCGATACAGGCGCGCGCCCGGCTGGCCGAAGGGGTCCGGTACGAAGCGCTCGGCGGTGAGTTCCGGACGCCCCTGGTAGCCCCGGGCCACGCCTTCGCCGCCGATGTAGAGCTCGCCGGCGAAACCGACAGGCAGCGGGTTGAGGTTCTCGTCCAGCACGTGCAGCGAACGCTGCCCCACCGCACGCCCGATGGGCGCGTAGGCCGCCTGGCACTGCCCGCTCACCGGCACCTTCCACAGCATTGGCGTCACCACCGTCTCGGTGGGTCCGTAGCCATTGGTGAAGTACTGCGGGCGCAGCGCTGCCTTGACCTGCTCGAAGCTCTGCTCCGGCACCGCGTCCCCGCCGAAGCAGTAGATGCGCACCGGCGGCGCCGGCATGCCGCTGCTTTCCACGAACTCGGCCATCTGCTTGAGGTAGGCCGGCGGGAAGCAGGCGATGGTGATGCCGTGTTCGTGCAGGGCCTGCAGGGTCTGCTCGGGCGTCCACAGGCCGCCATCACGAATCACCAGCGTCCCCCCACTGGACAAGGTGCTCAGCCAGCGCTCGTGGGCACCGTCGAAGGCGAAGGACATGAAATGCAGCTCGCGGGTGTCATCGCCCATCTCGTAGAGCCCGACAATTGCCTGGCAATGCATGCTCAGCGGCCCGTGGGTCACCGCCACGCCCTTGGGCCGGCCGGTGGAACCCGAGGTGTAGATCAGGTACGCCAGGTTGCCCGCGTCGAGACGGCTGGGCAGCGGCCCGCCGTTGCCCAGCGGCGCCAGTCCGTCGAGTTCCACCACCTTCAGGCCCTCGACAGTGGGCACACCCGCACACAGGTCGCTGCGGGTGATCAGCAGGGCCATCGAGGAGTCCTCGATCATGTAGGCCAGGCGCTCCGCCGGGTACTCCAGGTCGAGCGGCACATAGGCGGCACCGGCCTTCATCACCGCGAGCAGGCTGACCACCAGCTCCACGGAACGGTCCAGCGCCACCCCCACCACGGTCTCCGGCCCTGCGCCCATGGTCACGAGCCCACGGGCCAGGCTGTTGGCGCGACGCTCCAATTCGCCGTAGCTCAGGCGCTGCCCGCCACAGACCAGCGCGGTCGCCTCGGGCCGGCGTGCGGCCTGCTGCGCGATCAGCTCCGGCAGCAACACCGGCGAGTGGGTCGACTCACCTGGCAGGCTCCAGCTCATGACCGCCTGCAGCTGCGCAGCCGACAGGCGCTGCAGGTTGCCCAGGCGCTCCTCGGGTTGGCGCAGCATGGCGTCCAGGGTGTCTTCCATCACCTGACGGATTCCCTCCACAGCCGCCTCGGAGAAGCTCCCACGCAGGTACATGTATTCGATCATCAGGCTGTCGCCCAGGTGCACCGCCAGGTCCATGGGGAAGTTGGTCACCCCCAGGTCATCGGACTGGCCGAAGGTCAGCCCGGCCGGTTCGGCCTCGCGCAGGCGCTGATCAATCGGGTAGTTCTCGAACACGATGATGCTGTCGAACAGCGCCTGGCCGCCGAGGCCGGACCAGCGCTGCACATCCGCCAGCGGCGCGTGGGACCAGGCGCGGATATCCAGGTTGTAGCCCTGCAACTGGCGCAGCCAGTCGTCCAGGCGCTGCGTCGGTTCCAGGTTCTGGATCACCGGCAGGGTGTTGATGAACAGCCCCAGCATGCTGTCGGCATGGGGAAGGCTCTCCGGCCGCCCCGCCACGGTGGCGCCGAAGGCCACGCGGCGCTGCCCGGTGTAGCGCTGCAGCAACAGCAGCCAGGCGCCCTGGATCAGGGTGTTCGGGGTGATCCGCAACTGCCGGCAGAACTGCTGCATACGTGCGGTCCACCGGGTATCCCAATTGGAGTAGAGCGCGTGGTGGCCGCTGCCCTGGCCATCGTGGCGCGGGTGAACAGCCTGGGCCAGGGCGGTCGGCTCACAGTCCGCCAGGCGCTCGCGCCAGAAGCCTTCCAGCGCGCTCTGGTCCTGGCCCTGCAGCCAGGCGATGAAATCGCCATAGCGCCCCGCGCGCTCCTCCAGCGGTTTGCCGGCATAGCGTTCGAGCACCTCGGCGAAGAGGTTAGAGCTGCTCCAGCCGTCCATGAGGATGTGGTGGCTGGTCCAGATCATCTGGTAGCGGGACTCGCCGAGATGGACCAGCAGCATGCGCTGCAACGGCGCCCTGGCCAGGTCGAAGCCCTGCAACGCCTCCTCGCGTGCCAGCGCCTTCAGGGCTTCGTCGGTCACGGCGCGGTCGCGCCAGTCGAGCACGCGGATCGGCATCTGCGCGTGGCGGTGCACCACCTGCAAGGGGTCACCAGCCTGCCAGTGGAAGCTGGTGCGCAGCACGTCGTGCCGGGCGGTGACGAAGGCCCAGGCGTCGGCGAAGCGGTCAAGGTCGAGGCCCGCCACCGGCAGGCTGACCTGGTTGATGTAAAGCGCCTCGCCACTGTCCTCCAGGGTGTGGAACAGCATGCCCTGCTGCATCGGCGACAGCGGGTAGACGTCCTCGATCTCGCTCTCCGCGACCGGCAATGCCGCACGGCGCTCCGCGCTGACTTCCACGCGGGTGACGGGCTGTGCCTGCTCGACTGCCGGCGCGAGTCCAGCCAGGGCGGCGGCCAGTTGGGCGACGGTCTGGTTCTCGAACACCAGCCGCGGCGATACCTCCAGGCCGGCCTGGCGCGAACGGCTGGCGATCTGGATCGACACGATGGAATCCCCACCCAACTCGAAGAAATTGTCGTTCAGCCCGACCCGCTCGACCCGGAGCACCTCCTGCCAGATGGCGGCCAGGCGCTGTTCCAGCTCGCTCTCCGGGGCCACGTAGTCGCGGTTCGACTGGGCCATGTCCGGCTTGGGCAGGGCCTTGCGGTCCAGCTTGCCGTTGGGCGAGAGCGGCATGCGCTCCAGCAGCACCCACTGCGCCGGCACCATGTAGTCCGGCAGCACCGCCGCCAGGTGGGCCTTGATCCCCTCCAGGGCGTTAGCCTGCTCGGGTACCAGGTAGGCCACCAGCTGCTTGCCGCTGGGGCCGTCGGCGGCCACCACCACGGCTTCGCGCACGGCGTCCTGCTCCTGCAGGCGCGCTTCGATCTCGCCCAGCTCGATGCGCAGGCCACGGATCTTCACCTGGTGGTCGATACGCCCGGCGTATTCGATCACCCCGTCCTCGCGTTGGCGCGCCAGGTCGCCGGTGCGATACAGGCGCTCGCCCTCGCCGAAGGGGCTGGTGACGAAGCGCTCGGCGGTCAGCGCCGGGCGACGGTGATAACCACGTGCCAGGCCGATGCCGCCCAGGTACAGCTCGCCAGTGACGCCGGGGCTCACCGGGTTCAGTTCGGTGTCCAGCACGTAGGTCTGCAGGTTGGCGATGGGCTGGCCGATGGGCACGGCATCCTTGCCCTCCTCCACGCAGGTCCAGTGGGTGACGTCGATGGCCGCTTCGGTGGGGCCGTAGAGGTTGTACAGGCCGGCCTGGGGCAGCAGTGCCATCACCTGGCGCTGCAGCTCCACCGGCAGCGCCTCGCCGGAGCAGACGATGCGGCGCAGCGAGGTGCAGCGGGCGGCGTTTTCGTCACCGACGAAGGCCTGCAGCATCGAGGGCACGAAGTGCAGTGTGCTGATGCCTTCCTCGGTGATCAGCTGTGCCAGGCGCGCCGGGTCACGGTGGTCGCCAGGCAGTGCCATGACCAGGCGCGCACCTTCCATCAGCGGCCAGAAGAACTCCCACACCGAGACGTCGAAACTGAACGGCGTCTTCTGCAGCACGCTGTCTTCGGCGCCCAGTTGATACGCCTCCTGCATCCACGCCAGGCGGTTGTGCAGGGCGATATGACGGTTGCCGGCGCCCTTGGGCTTGCCGGTGGAGCCGGAGGTGTAGATGACGTAGGCGAGGTTCTCCGGGTGCAGTGGCACGCCGGGGTTGGCGTCGCTGGCTGAGGTCCAGGCGGTGGCCTGGTCCAGCTCCAGTACGGGCAGCCCGGCGGGAATCGGCAGGCTGGCTCGCAGGTGCGACTGGGTCAGCAGCAGCGCAATGCCGCTGTCCTCGAACATGTAGGCCAGGCGGTCCTGGGGGTATTCCGGGTCCAGCGGCACGTAGGCGCCGCCGGCCTTGAGGATGGCCAGCAGCCCCACCACCATCTCCACCGAACGCTCGGCGGCGATGCCCACCAGCACGTCCGGGCCGACGCCCAGGCTGCGCAGGTGATGGGCCAGGCGGTTGGCCTCGGCGTTCAGTTCGGCGTAGTTGAGGGTGCGGCCGGCGAAGGTCAGCGCCGGGGCATTCGGCTGGCTGAACGCACGCTGCTCGAACAGCTGGTGCACATACACGCTGCTGGGGTAGTCACGGGCGGTGGCGTTCCACTGCTCCACCACCCGGCGGTGGTCGTCCTCCTCAAGCAACGACAGTTCACCAAGCGCGAGCTGCGGCTGCGCCATGAACTGCAGCAACAGGTGCACCAGCTGGCCGGCGATGCGGCGGATGCTCGGCGCAGCGAAATCCGTGGTCAGGTAGTTGAAGGCCAGCTCCAGTTCCTCGCCCACCTGGGCGATCAGGGTCAGGGCGTAGCCGCTCTGTTCGCTGTAGCCGAGGTTGCTGAAGCCCAGCCCGCCCGGCGCCGCTTCCAGGGCTTCGGAAACCGGGTAGTTCTCGAACACCAGCAGGGTGTCGAACAGCGCTTCGCCGTTGCGGCCGGCCAGGCGCTGCACGTCCGCCAGGGGCATGTGCTCGTGGTCGCGCAGGGCCAGGTTCTGCGCCTGCACGGCCTTGGCCCACTGGGCGACGCTGAGGGCGCCGTCCGGGGTGGCGATCACCGGCAGGGTGTTGATGAATAGCCCAAGCTGCTGCTCGATGCCCGGCAGCTCCACCGGGCGCCCGGACACCGTGGCGCCGAAGGCCACGCTGCGCTGGCCGCTGTAGCGCTGCAGCAGGAGCAGCCAGGCGGACTGCACCAGGGTGTTGAGGGTGACCTGCTGCTGGCGGGCGAAGGCTTGCAGGCGGCGGGTCTGCCCGGCATCCAGGCGTGCGCTGTGCAGCGCCTGGCCGGGCTCGGGGCTGGCCACGCGGCCACAGGCCAGGGCCAGGCGGGTCGGTTCCTCCAGCGGCGCCAGCTGCTCCAGCCAGAAGCGTTCGCTGGCGGCCCTGTCCTGGCGCTGCAGCCAGGCGAGGTAGTCCTGGTAGCGCCCTTCCGGTGCGGCGACGTCCTGCCCGGCATAGGCCTGCAGCACTTCGCCCAGCAGGCGCGAGTTGCTCCAGCCGTCCATGAGGATGTGGTGGCTGGTGTAGATCAGGTGGTGGCTGTCGTCGCCGGTGCGCAGCAGGTACAGCCTGAGCAGCGGTGGCCGCGCCAGGTCGAAGCCACGGTCCAGCTCGTGGGCAGCGCGGGCATCCAGATCGGCGGTGTCGACCCCCTCTTCGACGACTATCTCCAGGGCCGCCTGGCGGTGGATCACCTGGCGCGGCGCGTCCAACCCCGCGTCCCAGATGAAGCCGGCGCGCAGCAGCTCGTGGCGGTCGACCGCCTGCTGCCAGGCACTGGCGAACCACGCCACGTCAAGGCCACGGATGTCCAGGCGCATCTGGTTGACGTAGGTGCGCCCGCTGGCCTCGTACAGGCTGTGGAACAGCATGCCCTGCTGCATGGGCGACAGCGGGTAGAGGGTGGCGACCTCGCGGGCCGGCAGCGCCAGCGCGTCCAGCTGGGTCTGGTCGAGCCCGGCCAGGGGCACGTCGCTGGGGGTCAGGCCGGCGTTGCGCGTGTCGCAGCAGTGTTCGATCAGCGCCTCCAGCGCCTGCTGGTAGGCCTCTGCCAGGCGGGTGATGGTGGCCTCGGCGAACACGTCGCCGCTGAAGGTCCAGTTCAGGCTCAGCTCGCCGCCGAACACCTGGCCATCGACGCTGAGCCAGTTGCCCAGGGGCGCCTGCGGATCCTGCCCGGCGCCACGGCCCTCCTCGGCCGGCACCCAGAGCGTGCCCTCGGCGAAGTCGCCGTCGAACTGGCCCAGGTAGTTGAAGGTGATGCGCGGCTGCGGCAGGCCGGCGAGCGCGGCGCGGGCCTCGTCGCTGCCCAGGTGGCGCAGCAGGCCGTGGCCCAGGCCCTTGTCCGGGGTGCTGCGCAGTTGCTCCTTGATGTGCTTGATGGCGGTGCCGATGTCGGCAGCCGGCTCCAGGCGCACCGGGAACAGGCTGGTGAACCAGCCGACGGTGCGCGACAGGTCGATGTCCTCGAACAGGTCCTCGCGGCCGTGGCCTTCCAGCTGCACCAGCGCCGAGGCCTCGCCCGTCCAGGCACAGACGGCCTGGGCCAGGGCGGTCAGCAGCAGGTCGTTGACCTGGGTGCGGTACGCGGCCGGTGCGTCCTGCAGCAGTTGCCGGGTGCGGGTGGCGTCCAGCCGGGTGGCAACGCTGCGGGCATGGCGGTTGTCCAGGGCGCCCGCCGGATTGTCGCGCGGCAGGTCCACCGGCGCGTCGTGCAGCAACTGCTGCCAGTAGCCGAGCTGATCGGTCATCGCCCCGGAACGGGCTTGGGCGCCGAGGCGTTCGCCCCAGGCCTTGAAGGACGTTGTCTTGGCCGGCAGTCGCGGCGTTTCGCCGGCCTGCAGCTGGCGGTACGCGGTCTGCAGGTCTTCCAGCAGGATGCGCCAGGAGACGCCGTCCACCACCAGGTGATGGATCGCCAGCAGCAGGCGCTGCCCGCCGTCAGGCAGTTCGATCAGGGCCAGGCGCAGCATGGGGCCGGCAGCCAGGTCGAGGCTGCGCTGCACCTCGCTGCAGAAGGCCGGCAGTGCATCGAGGCTGTCCAGCTGGCCGCACCAGAGCAGCTCATCGGCGGCGGCCGCCTCGGCATGGGCCTGCACCCAGGCCCCTTCGACCTGGCGATAGCGCAGGCGCAAGGCATCGTGGTGCTGCAGCAACTGGGCCAGGGCGCCAGTCAGCAGCACGGCATCCAGCGGCTCGCTCGGGGCCAGCAGCAGGGACTGGTTCCAGTGGTGGCGGTTGGGGATATCGGTGGCGAAGAACGCCTGCTGGATCGGCAGCAGCGGCGCTTCCCCGGTGACCGGTCCCTGGTCCACCTGCAGCGCCTCGCTGAGCTGGGCCACGGTGGCCAGGCGGCGGATGCTCTGGTGCTGGAACAGGTCGCGCGGGGCGATGCGGATGCCCGCCTGGCGGGCGCGGCTGACGATCTGGATGGAGATGATGGAGTCCCCGCCCAGCTCGAAGAAGTTGTCGTCCACGCCCACCTGCTCCAGGCGCAGCACGTCCTGCCAGATCAGCGCCAGGCGCTGCTCCAGTTCGTTGCGCGGCGCCTGGTACTCGCTGCGGGCCTGGGCCGGGTCGGGCTTGGGCAGGGCCTTGCGGTCCAGCTTGCCGTTGGGCGACAGCGGCATGCGCTCCAGCAGCACCCACTGCGCCGGCACCATGTAGTCCGGCAGCACCTCCAGCAGGCGTGCCTTGACGCCCTGCAGGTAGCCGCCCTGGATTTCCGCCTCGGCGCGGGCCAGGGATTCCGGCTCCGGCACCAGGTAGGCCAGCAGTTGCTTGCCGCTGGGGCCATCGGCGGCCACCACCACGGCTTCGCGCACGGCGTCCTGCTCCTGCAGGCGGGCTTCGATCTCGCCCAGCTCGATGCGCAGGCCACGGATCTTCACCTGGTGATCGATACGACCGGCGTATTCGATCACCCCATCCTCGCGCTGGCGCGCCAGGTCGCCGGTGCGGTACAGGCGCTCGCCCTCGCCGAAGGGGCTGGTGACGAAGCGCTCGGCGGTCAGCGCCGGGCGGCGGTGGTAGCCGCGCGCCAGGCCAATGCCACCCAGGTACAGCTCGCCGGTGACGCCGGGGCTCACCGGGTTCAGTTCAGAGTCGAGGACGTAGGTCTGCAGGTTGGCGATGGGCTGGCCGATGGGCACGGCGTCCTTGCCCTCTTCCACGCAGGTCCAGTGGGTGACGTCGATAGCCGCTTCGGTGGGGCCGTAGAGGTTGTACAGGCCCGCCTGGGGCAGCAGCGCCATCGCCTGGCGTTGCAGCTCCACCGGCAGCGACTCGCCGGAGCAGACGATGCGACGCAGCGAGGTGCAGCGGGCAGCGTTTTCGTCACCGACGAAGGCCTGCAGCATCGAGGGCACGAAGTGCAGCGTGCTGATGCCTTCCTCGGTAATCAGTTGCACCAGGCGCGCCGGGTCACGGTGGTCGCCAGGTAGCGCCATCACCAGGCGCGCACCTTCCATCAGCGGCCAGAAGAACTCCCACACCGAGACGTCGAAGCTGAACGGCGTCTTCTGCAGCACGCTGTCTTCAACGCCCAGTTGATACGCCTCCTGCATCCACGCCAGGCGGTTGTGCAGGGCGATATGGCGGTTGCCGGCACCCTTGGGTTTGCCGGTGGAGCCGGAGGTGTAGATGACGTAGGCGAGGTTTTCCGGGTGCAGCGGTACGTCGGGGTTGGTTTCGTCCTGATCGGCCCAGGCGGCGGATCGGTCCAGCTCCAGTACCGGCAACCCGGCGGGAATCGGCAGCCCGTCGCGCAGGTGCGATTGGGTCAGCAGCAGCGCAATGCCGCTGTCCTCAAACATGTAGGCAAGGCGGTCCTGGGGGTATTCCGGGTCCAGCGGCACGTAGGCGCCGCCGGCCTTGAGGATGGCCACGAGCCCCACCACCATCTCCACCGAACGCTCGGCGGCGATGCCCACCAGCACATCCGGACCGACGCCCAGGCTGCGCAGGTGATGGGCCAGGCGGTTGGCCTCGGCATTGAGTTCGGCATAGCTGAGGGTGCGGCCGGCGAAGGTCAGTGCCGGGGCATTCGGCTGGCTGAGCGCACGCTGCTCGAACAGCTGGTGCACGTAGATGCTGCCGTGGTAGTCGCGGGCGGTGTGGTTCCAACCCTGGATGGCGCGCTCACGCTCACTGGCGGTCAGCATCGGCAGGTCGCCGAGGCGGCTGCGTGGCTGCTCGGCGATGGCGGCCAGCAGGTTCTGCCAGTGCACCGCCATGCGCTGGATGCGCTCGGCGTCGAACAGGTCGGTGGCGTAGATCAGCGAGGCACTGAGGCCACGGGGGTGCTCGGTGCAGTCCAGGCTCAGGTCGAACTGGGTGGTGGGCATGGCCCAGTGCACCGGTTCCACCCGCAGGCCCGGCAACACGGCAGCCAGGCCGCCCACCTCACCGGCGCTCACCTGGTAGTTGAACATCACCTGGAACAGCGGGCTGTGGCTGAGGCTGCGCTCAGGTTGCAGGGCGTCCACCAGCTGCTCAAACGGCAGGTCCTGGTGGGCCTGGGCAGCCAGGGCGGCCTGGCGGGTCTGTTGCAGCAGGTCGACGAAGGCGGCGTCGTTCTCCACCTGGGCGCGCAGCACCTGGGTGTTGACGAAGAAGCCCAGCAGGCGCTCGGTCTCGGCGCGGTTGCGGTTGGCGGACGGCACGCCGACGCGGATGTCGCCCTGCCCGCAGTAACGCTGCAGCAGGAGCTGGAAGGAAGCCAGCAGCAGCATGAACGGCGAGCAGCCCTCACGCTGCGCCAACTGCTTGAGGCGGCCGAACAACGCGCCGTCCAGCTCCAGGCTCAGGCGCGCGCCCTGGGCGCTGCGCAGTGCGGGGCGCGGGCGGTCGGCTGGCAGCTCCAGCAGCGGCTGCTCGCCACCCAGCTGTGCGGTCCAGTAGGCCAGCTGGCGCTCGCGTTCGCCGGCCTCCATCCACTGGCGCTGCCAGGCCGCGTAGTCGGCGTACTGGATGGCCAACGGCGGCAGCTTGGCGTCGTGCCCGAGGCGGAAGCCCTGGTAGAGGGCGATCAGCTCTTCCACCATCAGCTGCATGGACCAGCCATCGGAGACGATGTGGTGCTGGGTCAGCACCAGCACCCTGTCGTCCTCACCCAGCTCCAGCAGACGCACCCGCAGCAGCGGGCCGTGTTCCAGGTCAAAGGGGCGCTGCGCCTCCCGGCCGATGGCCTCGGCCAGCTGCACCTCGTCGGCGCCCGTCAGGGGCTCGTGCTCGATGACGACCCGGCCCTGGGGGTGGATGCGCTGGCGCGGCTGCCCATCCTCCAGCACGAAGGTGGTGCGCAGCGGTTCGTGCCGGGCCACCAGTGCGTCGAAGCTCCGCTGCAACGCGCCCAGGTCCAGCTCGCCCTTCAGGCGCAGCGCCGTGGGCATGTTGTAGGCGGCGCTGTCCGGCTCCAGCTGCCAGAGGAACCACTGGCGCTGCTGGGCGTAGGACAGCGGCAGCCCCTCGCGTTCGCTGAGCGGCACGATGGGTAGCCGGGCGAGGTTGACGCCCTTCTCCGCCAGCTTGCGGAACAGGGCCTGGCGACGCGGGTGGTCCAGCCCCTTGATGCGCTCGACCAGGACCTGGGCCTGGGACGATTCCTGCTTAAGCATCGCAGGCCTCCAGCTCGTCCAGTGCCTCGAAGATCGCGTCGAAATCGTCTTCCATACCGCCCTGCTCCCTCGTTCTCTCGATCAGCGCCGCCAGCTCCTCGATGGAGGTGGCGGTGTAGAAATCCTGCATCGGTAGGTCGATGCCCAGTTCGTTCTTCAGGCGCGAGGCCACCCGCACCAGCAGCAGCGAGTGCCCGCCCAGCTCGAAGAAGTTGTCCTTCAGGCCGACCCGCTCCACCTGCAGCAGCTCGGCCCAGATGCCGGCCAGGCGCTGCTCCAGCTCGCTGCGCGGCGCCTCGTAGTCCGCCAGCAGCTGGCGGGTGTCGAGTTGCGCCAGGGCCTTGCGGTCGAGCTTGCCGTTGGCGTTCAGCGGCATGCTCTCCAGCAGCACCCAGTGCGCCGGCACCATGTAGTCCGGCAGCTGGCGCCGCAGCGCGGCCTTGAGCGCCTCGCGGATGGCCCGTTGGTCGTCCTCGCTGTCGCCGCGCACGCCCCAGCTGGCGGCATCGGCCACCAGGTAGGCCACCAGGTGGCGGCCCACGGCCAGGTCCTGGGCGAGCACGGCGATGTCGCGCACGCCTTCCTGCTCGCGGATACGCGCCTCGATCTCGCCCAGCTCGATGCGGAAGCCGCGGATCTTCACCTGGTGGTCCACCCGGCCGACGTACTCCAGCACACCGTCCAGGCGCCGCCGCACCAGGTCGCCGGAGCGGTACAGGCGCTGCCCGGGCACCCGGGCGAAGGGGTCGGGCACGAAGCTCAGGGCGGTGCGCACCGGGTCGCCGACGTAGCCCCGGCCGACTCCGGTGCCGCTGATGCACAGCTCGCCCACGGCGCGCGGGCACACCAGCTCCAGCTGGCCGTCCAGCACGTGCAGCTGGTTGTTGTCGGTGGGCAGGCCGATGGGCAGGTAGGTGCTGCCGGTGTCCGCCTCGACCACCCGGGTCAGCGACACGTCGTCCGAGCATTCGGCCGGGCCATAGGCGTTGACCAGCGGGATCCGGGGGTAGCGCTGCAGCCAGCGACGGGCCAGCTCCGGCGGCATCGCCTCGCCGGTGGTGAGCATCCAGCGCAGGCCCGGCAGCGCGACGGGCGCGGCTTCGAGCATGCCCTGGATCAGCGAGGGCACGCTCTCCAGCACGGTGATGCCGGCCTGGTTGACGTGGTTCAGCAGCGCCTCGGGGTCGTGGGCGATCTCGTCCGGGACGATCTCCACCCGCGCGCCGCAGAGGCCGGCGGTGACGAACTGCCACACGGAGATGTCGAAGCTCTGGGAAGCGGTCTGGGCGATCACGTCGTCCATGCCGAGGCCCAGGTACGGCAGCTTGCTCAGCTGGTTGTTGAGCATCCCCGCATGCTCGACCATCACGCCCTTGGGCGCACCGGTGGAGCCGGAGGTGTAGATCACGTAGGCCAGGTGGCGCGGCCCGATGGGCAGGCACGGCGCGGCAGCGGCACGGCCGTCCTGCACGTGCTCCCACACCAGCAGGCGCGGGCGCGCGGCCTCCTCCACCTCGGCCAGCAGCGGCGCCAGGGCCGGCAGGCACGCCTCGGTGCACACCAGCACCGGCGCACGGCTGAGGGTGAGGATGTGGCGCAGGCGCTGGGCCGGCAGGTGCGGGTCCAGCGGCAGGTAGCCGGCGGCGGCCTTGAGGGTGCCGAGGATCATCCCCAGCAGCGGCAGGCCACGCTCGGCCAGCAACGCCACGCTCTGGTCGGGCTGCACGCCGGCCTCCAGCAGGGCCTGGGCCATGCGGTTGCCCAGTGCGTCCAGCTGCGCGTAGCTCCAGCTTTCGCCCTGGCAGCTGGCGGCGATGCGTTGCGGGTGCTGCGCCGCCTGGGCCTCGAACAGGCGCGGGTAGCCGCCGTCCAGCGGGTAGTCGCGGTCCGACTGGTTGAAGGTGTGCAGCAGGTGCTCGCGTTCGTCCGTGCCGAGCAGCGGCAAGGCGTCGAAACGCGCCTCCAGGTGCTCGCCCAGGGCCAGCAGCAGGCGCTTGAAGTCGCCCAGCAGCTGGCTGACGGTGGTTTCGTCGAACCAGCGGCGGTCGTAGGACAGGTGCAGGCCCAGGGCATCGCCGGGGTAGATGACCACGGTCATCGGGTAGTTGGTGTGGGTGCGCCCGGAATCCGAGCTGATGTTGAGGTTCTCCACCTGGGTCAGCACGCCGTCCTCGATGGGCGCGTTCTCGAACACGAAGAGGCTGTCGAACAGCGACTGGCCCTTGCCGATCTCGCTGCAGGCCTGGATGTCCACCAGCGGCAGGTGCTCGTGCTCGCGCAGGCGCAGGTTGAGGGCGAACAGCTGCTGCAGCCAGCCGCTCACCGTCGTGGCGCTGCCCACCTCGGGCAGGTGCACACGCAGGGGGATGCTGTTGATGAACAGGCCGACGGTGCGCTGCATGTCTGGCACGTCCACCGGGCGGCCGGCCACGGTCACGCCGAAGACCAGGTCACGGGAGCCGCTGTAGCGGTGCAGCACCAGCGCCCAGGCGGCCTGGACCAGGGTGTTGACGGTGAGCTGGTGGCGCTGGGCGAGTTCGCGCAGCTGGCGCCCCTCATGCGCCTCCAGATGGGCGTGCAGGTCGCCGATGCTCGAATGCCCGGCATCCTTCAGCGGCTGGCGGTCGAAAGGCAGGCCGGTGGGTTGCTCGAAGCCGGCCAGTTGCTCGCGCCACAGCTGCGCGGAGGCCGGCAGGTCCTGGCGCTTCAGCCAGCGGATGAAGTCGGCGTAGCGCGAGGCCGGGGCCAGGCGCGCCTCACGGCCTTCGCCGAGGGCGGCGTAGAGCTCGAAGAACTCGTCCACCAGCAGCGAGCGGCACCAGGCGTCAATGAGGATGTGGTGGTTGCTCAGGACGAAGCCGAAGCGGCGCTCGCCCAGCTGGATCAGCCGCAGGCGGAAAGGCACGGCGCCCTGCAGGTCGAAGCCCTGGCGGCGCTCCTCGGCGAGCACCTCGCGCAGCTTGGCCTCGTGTTCGGCGGCCGGCACGTCGCGCCAGTCGTGCAGTTGCACGTCCGGCTGCGCGGTGCGGCGGACGATCTGCAGCAGGCGCTCGCCCACGGTCCAGGAGAAGGTGGTGCGCAGCGCGTCGTGGCGCTGGCCGACGGCCTGCCAGGCGCGGGCGAAGCGCTCGGGGTCGATCTCGGTTTCGACGCTGTAGCAGTACTGCATCATGTAGATGCCGGAGCCCGGCTCCAGCAGCGTGTGCATCAGCAGGCCTTCCTGCATGGGCGACAGCGGGTAGATGTCCTCCACCTCGCGCAGGTCCACCGGCAGCGCGTCCAGTTGCGCCTGGGTCAGGCCCGCCAGGGGGAAGTCGGCCGGGGTGGCGCCACCGGCCTGGGCGTCCAGGCAGTGCCCGACCAGCGCCGCCAGCTCGCGGGCGTAGTCGGCGGCCAGTGCAGCGATGACGGTTTCGTCGAACATCTCCCGGCTGAAGGTCCAGCCCAGCTCCAGTTCACCACCCAGCACCTGGCCGTTGACGCTCAGCCAGTTGCCCAGCGGCGCCTCGGCCGACTGGGTGGCGCCGACGCTTTCGGCGGCAGGCGCGAACAGGCGCTCGTCGCCGAAGCCCTGGTCGAACTGGCCGAGGTAGTTGAAGGTCACCCGCGCCTGGGGCAACGCCGCCAGGGCAGCCCATTGCGCGGGCGTGCCCAGGTGGCGCAGCACGCCATGGCCGATGCCCCGGTCGGGCACCCCACGCAGTTGTTCCTTGATCGCCTTGATCGAGCCGGCCAAGTCCTCGGCCGGGCTCAGCGCCACCGGGAACAGGCTGGTGAACCAGCCGACGGTGCGGCTCAGGTCGACGCCCTCGAACAGGTCTTCGCGGCCGTGGCCCTCCAGTTGCACCAGCGCGCTGCCCTGCCCGCTCCAGCGGCACAGCACGCGCGCCAGGGCGGTGAGCAGCAGGTCGTTGACCTGGGTGCGATACGCGGCGGGCGCCTGCTGCAACAGCTGGCGGGTGGTCTCGGCGTCCAGACGGCAATGCAGGGTGCGGGCGTGGCGCACCTGCAGCCCAGCGTCGCGGCGCGCGCCCGGCAGGTCATCCGCCTGGCCGCTGAGGCTCGCCTGCCAATAGGCCAGCTCGGCGTCACGGGCCGGCTCGCGGGCCCATTGGCCCAGGCGCTCGGCCCAGGCCTTGAAGGCGGTGCCCTTCTCCGCCGGCGCCGGGGTGCGGCCGGCGAGCAGCGCCGTGCAGGCCTGCTCCAGGTCCTCCAGCAGGATGCGCCAGGACACGCCGTCCACCACCAGGTGATGGATCACCAGCAGCAGGCGCTGGCTGCCGTCGGCGAGGTCGAACAGCACCGCGCGCAGCAGCGGCCCGTCGCCCAGGTCGAGGCTGCGTTGCGCTTCGTCGGCCATCGCCTGCAGCTGCGCCGCGTCACTCGCCTGGCGCTGCCACAGCAGGCCGGCCGGCGCGGTGGCCTGGTGTTCCGCACGCCAGCCGTCCGCCTGCTGGCGGAAGGCCAGGCGCAGGGCGTCGTGCTGGGCCACCAGCACCGCCAGCGCCTGTTCGACGACGGGGGCAGTCAGCGGCTGGCGCGGCTGCAGCATGACCGCCTGGTTGTAGTGATGGGGCTCGGCCTGCACCCGCTCGAAGAAACGGGCCTGCACCGGCAACAGGGGCATCTCGCCGCTGACCTGGGCCGGCGCACGGGGCGCTGCCGGGCGGCTGTCCACCTTGGCGACCTGGGCCAGCTGGACGATGGTCTGTTTCTCGAACAGCTGACGTGGGGTCAGCTTGATGCCCTGGCGCTTGGCCCGGGCAATGATCTGCAGGCTGAGGATGGAGTCGCCGCCCAGCTCGAAGAAGTTGTCCTCGACGCCGATGGCCTCGCGCTTGAGCACCGCCTGCCAGATGGCCACCAGTTGTTCCTCCACCGGCGTGCTCGGCGCCACGTGGCGCTTCTGCTGCACCTCGGGCTGGGGCAGCGCGCGGCGGTCCAGCTTGCCGTTGGCGGTCAGCGGCAGGCGCTCCAGCAGCAGCAGGTGGGCCGGCACCAGGTAGTCCGGCAGCCGTGCCTGCAGCTGTTCGCGCAGGGCCTGGGCGCTCAGGTTGGCGTCCTCGGGCACGCACCAGCCGATCAGTTGCAGCTGAGCCGGGTCGTCGCCCTGGGGCACGGCCAGCACCACGGCGTCGTGCACGCCGGGCAGGCTACGCAGCACGCGGGCGACCTCGCCCGGCTCGACGCGGTAGCCACGGATCTTCACCTGGTCATCAGCGCGGCCGAGGAAGTGCAGCAGCCCCTCAGCGTCGCGGCGCACGCGGTCGCCGCTGCGGTACAGGCGCGCACCCGGCGCGCCGAAGGGGTCGGGCACGAAGCGTTCGGCGGTGAGCGCGGCCTGGCCGAGGTAGCCCTGGGCCAGGCTGTCACCGCCGATGTACAGCTCGCCGGCGACGCGCGCCGGCAGCGGGTTGAGCACATCGTCCAGCACCTGCACCCGGGCGCCCGGCAAGGCCTCGCCCAGGGGGATGCCGGCGCCTTCGGCCAGCTCACCCCGCACCTCGTGGGTGAGCACGCCCACGGTGGTCTCGCTGGGGCCGTAGTGGTTGATGAAGCGGCAGCCGGGCTTCAGCTCCCGCACCTTGCGGTACAGCGCCGGGGAACAGGCCTCGCCGCCGACGATCAGCGCGTGCTCGGGCAACGCATCAGCCGCATTGGCCGCCTGCAGCAGGCCACCGAGGTGGCTGGGGACGATCTTCAGCACGCCGATGCGCTGCTCGGCCATGTAGGCGGCGAAAGCATCCGGGTCGAAGCCCAGAGACTCCGGCAGCACGTGCAGCGTCCGCCCGGAACACAGGGCGCCGAACAGCACGGTGTGGCCGAGGTCGGCGGCGATGGTGGAGACCAGCGCCAGGCTGGCGTCCGCCGGCAGGTCCAGGCGCTGCAGCAGGCCGTCGACATAGCTGGCCAGCGCGCCGTGGCTGACCACCACGCCCTTGGGCTGGCCGGTGGAGCCGGAGGTGTGGATCACGTAGGCCGGAGCCTCGGGCAACGCAGCAAGCACAGGCGCCTCGGCGGGCAGCACAGCCCAGTGTTCGGGCTGGTACGGCTGCACCTGGCAGCCGCTGCCGGCCAGTGCCGCCTGGCGCGTCTCGCCCGCATCACACAGCAGCACCCGGGCGCCGCTGCGCTGGAGCATGCCCTGCAGGCGTTCGGTGGGTGCCTTGACGTCCAGCGGCATGTACAGGCCACCGGCCTTGAGGATGCCGAGCAGGCTCACCAGCCAGTCCAGCGAGCGCTCCATCAGCACCGCCACGGGCACGCCAGGGGTGACGCCAAGGCGGCGCAGGTGCTGCGCCAGGCGGTTGGCCCGGGCATCGAGCTCGGCATGGGTCAGCTGGCGGTCGGCGCAGACGGCGGCCAGGGCCTCGGGTTGGCGGCGCACCTGCTCGTCCCAGCGCTGCAACACCATGGCCGGTTGCGGCCGCTCGGCGGCGGGCTGCGGCGCAGGGGGTTCGGCCAGGCTGTGCAACGGTGCGTCGGGGCGCTCCAGCAGGGTTTCGAACAGTGTCCGCAACGCGGCGATGAAGCCCTCAATGCTGGCGCGCTGGTAGAGGTCGCTGGCGTAGGTCATCTCACCATGGATGCGCTCGCCGTCATCGGTGATGTCCAGGGCCAGGTCGAAGTGGGTGCCCTCCTTGCGCAGCGAGTATTCGCTGACGACGAGGCCCGGCAGTTGCAGCGCGGTCTGTT
This sequence comes from Pseudomonas sp. SLBN-26, assembly GCF_006715895.1. Classification (NCBI taxonomy): domain Bacteria; kingdom Pseudomonadati; phylum Pseudomonadota; class Gammaproteobacteria; order Pseudomonadales; family Pseudomonadaceae; genus Pseudomonas; species Pseudomonas sp. SLBN-26. Next base: position 803,229 of record NZ_VFOB01000001.1, on the reverse strand, counting down.
TCTGCACGCCGACGTTCTGGTTGAACTTGGCCTGGAACAGCGGGTTGTGGCCGAGGCTGCGCTCGGGCGCGAGCACGTCCACCAGTTGCTCGAAGGGCAGCTCCTGGTTGGCCTGGGCGGCGAAGGTGGCCTCGCGCACCTGGGCCAGCAGTTCGCGCAGCGACTGGCGTTCGTCGATGACGCAGCGCAGCACCTGGGTGTTGACGAAGAAGCCGATCAGCCCTTCCACCTCCTCGCGCCCGCGGTTGGCGTTGGGCACGCCGATGCGGATGTCGCGCTGGCCGGAATGCCGCGAGAGGAACAGCGCGTAGCCGGCCAGGGCCAGCATGAACAGGGTCACGCCCTCGACGCGGGCGGTTTCGCGCAAACGGCTGGAGAGCGCCGTGCCGAAATCGAACCGCAGCGTCTCGCCCTTGAGGCTCTGTACCGGCGGGCGGGGGAAGTCGGGGGCCACCTCCAGCAGCGGGTGCTCCTCACCCAGCTGCTCGCGCCAGTGCTGCAGCTGGCGTTCGCCCTCGCCCGCCTCCAGCCAGCGGCGCTGCCACAGGGCGTAGTCGGCGTACTGCAGGGGCAGCGGCGGCAGGCTCTCGGCACCGGCCTGGTAGGCCTGGACGAACTCGCGAACCATCACGTCCATGGACCAGCCGTCGGAGACGATGTGGTGCATGCACACCACCAGCACGCACGTGTCCTCGCCGAGGCGGAACAGGCTGGCGCGCAGCAGCGGGCCGTGCAGCAGGTCGAAGGGCCGGCCCACCTCCTCGTCCACCTGGCGGGCCAGCTCGGTCTCGGGGTCGTTGCTGCTGGAGAGATCGACCTGGCGCAGGGCCAGGGGCGCGGCCGGCAGCACCCGTTGCAACGGCTGCTCGCCGTCCACCTGGAACACTGTGCGCAGCGCTTCGTGGCGCTCGACCAGGGCATCGAAGGCGCGCTGCAGGCGGGCTTCGTCCAGCTCGCCCTTCAGGCGCAGGCCGGCGGCCATGTTGTAGGCGGCGCTGCCGGGGTCCAGCTGCCAGAGGAACAGCAGGCGCTGCTGGGCGTAGGACACCGGGATGGCGTCCTGGCCGTGGCGGCTCACGGGGATCGGCAGCAGGCCGAAGTCCTTGCCGTCCTGGCGCAGCTTGTCGAGGAACTGGCGGCGTTGTTCGAGCGGCAGGCCGATGAACTTCTCGGCGATGCGCAGCGTGGTGGTGCGGGACATGCTCAAACCTCCTCCAGTGAATTCATGAACGCTTCCATGTCGGCCCAGTCCTCGTCGGCGGTGCCGCCCAGGGCCTCCAGCTCTTCGGCCAGGGCCGCCAGGTGCGGGCGTTCGAACAGGCTACGCATGGGCAGCGCGATGCCCAGCTCGGACTTGATCCGGGCGATGACCTGGGCCGCCAGCAGCGAGTGCCCGCCCAGGTCGAAGAAGCTGTCGTCGAGGCCGACGCGGGGCACCTGCAGCACCTCCATCCAGATGCCGGCCAGGCGCCGTTCCAGCTCGCTGGCCGGCGCGCGGTAGGCGGCCTGCAGCTGGCTTGGGTCGGGCTCGGGCAGGGCCTTGCGGTCGAGCTTGCCGCTAGGGGTCAGCGGCAGGCGCTCCAGCAGCACCAGGTGCGTGGGCACCATGTAGTCCGGCAGGGTTGCGCGCAGGGCCTCGCGGATGCGCTGGCGCTGCGCGTCGGGGCCGCTGCCGTCGGGCTCGGTGGCCAGGTAGCCGACCAGCTGCCGCCCGCCAGCCATGTCCAGGGCCAGCACGGCGGCCTCGCGCACGCCGGGGCATTGCTGCAGGCGCATCTCGATCTCGCCCAGCTCGATGCGGAAGCCACGCACCTTCACCTGGTGGTCGACGCGGCCGATGTACTCGATGGCGCCGCTGGCGTTGAAACGCGCGCGGTCGCCGGTGCGGTAGAGGCGCTCGCCGGGCACCTGCGGGTCGGGCAGGAAGCGCTGGGCGGTGAGCCCCGGCTGGCCGTGGTAGCCCCGTGCCAGGCCCGGCCCGCCGATGTACAGCTCGCCGATGGCGCCCGCCGGCACCGGCTGCAGCTCGCCGTCGAGGATGAACAGGCGGCGCCCGGCCAGGCCCTGGCCGATGGGGATGCCGCGCCAGGAGACATCGGTCGAGGCCAGCTCGCTGCAGTCATGGACGCTGGAAACCACCGTGGCCTCGGTGGGGCCGTAGGTGTTGAGCAGGCGCACGCCGGCCAGCCCGGCACGGCGCCAGAGGTCGAGGCCGTCCACCGCCATGGCTTCGCCGCCGACGTGGATCTGGCGCAGCGCGCCGAAGGCCTGCGGGGCACCCCGGGCGTAGTCCTGCACCAGCATGTGCCAGTAGGCGGCGGGCAGGTCGGCCAGGGTGATGCCGTGCGCCACCAGGGCCTGCTGGAAGGCCGCGCTGTCCCACAGGCGGCCGTCGCGCAGCACCACGCGGGCGCCGACGCACAGCGGCGGGTAGAACTGCTCGACGAAGCCGTCGAAGCTGCAGGTGGCGAACTGCAGCACGCGGTCGCCTGGCTGCAGGCGCGAGTAATCGGCGGCCAGCACGCAGAACTCGGCCAGGGCGCCGTGGCTGATGGCCACGCCCTTGGGCCGGCCGGTGGAGCCGGAGGTGTAGATCACGTAGGCCAGGTTGCCGGGCGCCACCGCCACGTTCGGCGCGTGCTCCGGCTGGTCTTCGAGCCCGTTGCCGGCCTGGCCCAGGCACAGGCTCCGGATGCCCGGGACCTGGGGCAGCGTGTCGTGCACTGCGGCCTGGGTCAGCAGCAGGCGCAGGCCGCTGTCGTCGAACACCTGGGCGATGCGCTCGCCGGGCGCCTGGGGGTCCAGGGGCACGTAGGCGCCACCGGCCTTGAGCACCGCCAGCAAGGCCACGCCCATGTCCAGGGAGCGCTCCAGGGCGACGCCCACCAGCACCTCGGGGCCGACGCCCAGTTGCACCAGGCGGTGGGCCAGGCGGTTGCTGCGGCGTTCCAGCTCGGCGTAGGTCAGCTGGGCGCCGGCGCCTTCGCCGGCCAGCACCAGGGCGATGGCTTCGGGGGTGCGCGCGGCCTGGGCCTGGAAGCGCAGGTGGGCCGGCTCCGGTGCCTGGGGAGCGGCGCCGCGCAGGGCCCAGGCCTGCAATTGACGGGCTTCTTCGCCGGCCAGCAGCTGCAGTTCGCCAAGACGGCGACTGGGGTCGGCGACCACGCTGTGCAGCAGGTTGCGCCAGTGACCGGCCATGCGCTCGACGGTGGTGCCGTCGAACAGGTCGGTGGCGTAGGTGAAGGCGGCCAGCAGGCGCTCGCCCTCCTCCCGGGTCTCCAGCATCAGGTCGCTGGCGGCAGCATGGTGGCGGGCGCCGGAGACGCTCTGCTCAGCGTCCAGGTGCGCCAGTTGCAGGCCACAGCCCAGGCGCATGCCCTGGATGTCGGTGACCAGCGGCTGGTGGTTGTACATGACCTGGAACAGCGGGTTCTGGCTCTGGCTGCGACTGGACTGCAGGGCCTCCGCCAGCGCGTCGAAGGGCAGCTCCTGGTGCGCCTGGGCACCCAGTGCGGTGAGGCGCAGGTCCTGCAGCAGCTGTGCGAACGGCAGGCGCCCATCCAGCTGGCTGCGCAGCACCTGGGTGTTGACGAAGAAGCCGATCAGGCCCTCGACCTCGCCCCGGTTGCGGTTGGCGATCAGCCCGCCGACACGGATGTCGCCCTGGCCGCTGTAGCGGTACAGCAGGGTCTTGAAGACCGCCAGCAGCACCACGAACAGGGTCACGCCCTGGCGCTGGGCCAGGGCCTTGAGGCCGGCGTGCAGCGTCGGTTCGAGGGCGAACTCGATGCGCGCACCGGCATGGCTGGGCTGTGCCGGGCGCGGGCGGTCGCTGGGCAGCTCCAGGGGCAGTTGCTCCTCGCCCAGCTGGCCGCGCCAGTAGTCGAGCTGGCGCTCGCGCTCGCCGGCCTCCAGCCAGCTGCGTTGCCACAGGGCGTAGTCGCGGTACTGCACGGGCAACGCCGGGAGCTGCGGTTCGGCACCGGCGCTGCGGGCGTCCAGGCAGCGCATGAACTCCTCGATGAGGATGTTCATCGACCAGCCGTCGGCAATGATGTGGTGCATGGTCAGCAGCAGCACGTGCTCGTCGGCGGCGAGGCGCAGCAGCACCACCCGAAGCAGCGGGCCCTGCTCCAGGTCGAAGGGCTGGCCAGCCTCACGGGCGACCGCTTCGCGGGTGCATTGCAGGCGCTCGTCGGGTGCCAGGGCGGACAGGTCCAGGTGGCGCACCTGGGCGTCGGCACCGTCGCCGACCCGCTGGAAGGCCTGGCCGTCGGCCTCGTGGAAGGTGGTGCGCAGGCACTCGTGGCGTGCCACCAGGTCGGCGAAGGCGCGGTCCAGCGCGCTGTGCTCCAGCGGGCCCAGCAGGCGCACAGCGCCGGGCAGGTTGTAGGCGGCGCTGGTGGGCTCCAGCTGCCAGAGGAACCACATGCGCTGCTGGGCGTAGGACAACAGGTCGCGGCTGGGGCTGCCGCTGCAATCGGGGATGGGGAAGCTGGCGAAGTCCATCTGCTCGCCCTTGAGGGCTTCGAGGAACAGGTGGCGCTTTTCGGGGGGCAGGTCGATGAACCGACGGGCCAGGAGGCGGGATTGATCGAGGGTGGTCATGGGTCGTCCGATCGGGTGGAGGGAGCCCTGGGCTCCGCGATACCAGATGAACGAACGATTTGGCTTTGCATTTAGCCGTTGAAGCGGCGCGAGCGGCCCTGGCAGGACGCTCGCGCCAGACCTCAATCGGCGCCGTGCCCCTCGGCCATGGCGACGATGACCTTGCGTGCGCCGGTGAAGCGGCTACGGGCGTGGGCGGCGAGCATGTTGTCGAGCATCATCACGTCGCCTTCCTGCCAGGGGAAGGCGATGGTGCAGTCGTCGAGCACGCCACGCACTTCGTCGAGGATGGCGTCCTCGATGGGCGAGCCGTCGCCGTAGTAGACGTTACGCGGCAGGTCCTCCTCCTCGACGATCTCCAGCAGGCTCTCGCGCACCTCCGGGGGGAGGTTGGAGACGTGGAACAGGTGCGCCTGGTTGAACCAGACGTCCTCCCCGGTGCGTGGGTGGCGGGCGACGGCCTGGCACACCTGGCGGGTGCGCAGTTCGCCGTCCTCCTTCCATTCGCAGGCGATGCGGTGGCGCTGGCAGTAGGCTTCCACCACCGCCGGGTCGTCGCTGTTGAACACCTGCTCCCAGGGCACGTCGAGGCCGTTGCCGAAGTTGCGCACGTACATCAGCCCATGGCGGGTGAAGCGTTCGTGGATGCGTGGGTCGATGCGGCGGAACACCTCGCGGCTGTCGGCGATGGGCGTTTCGCCGCCGGTCTCGGCGGCGACCATGCTGTAGAACCAGATCTTCATCGGCCATTCGCGGGTGTAGGCCTGTTCGTTGTGCAGCGGGATTTTCTGGTGCGGCGGGTACTCGGTGGAGGTGTACACGCCCTGGGTGACGTTGGTGCGCGGGGTGGAGCCGAACTCGTAGTTCAGCAGCGGGTGGCCGAAGCCGGCGGCGAAGCGGCGGAAGGCTTCCGCGCCGCCCACGTCGAACCCACGGAAGAGGATGCCGCCGACGCTGAGCAGGTGGCGGTCCACCAGCTCGCGGATCGGCTCCAGCGCCTCGTTCAGGTCCAGCCCCGGCTCCGGGGCCTGGACCAGCAGCGGCAGGTTGCCCGCGCCCGGCAGCAGGGGCCGGGCGAGGAGTTCCAGCAAGGTGCTCATGACGATCTCCCGGCGGCCTCAGGCCGCTTCCTGCAACGCAGCGACCAGGGCCCGGGCAAAGCGCCGGGCGACTTCGTCCACCTGGTCGGCGGTGATGATCAGCGGCGGCAGGAAGCGCACCACGCTGCCGTGGCGGCCGCCCAGTTCGAGGATCAGCCCGCGCTTCAGGCACTGGGCCTGCAGGCGCGAGGCCAGGGCGCTGCAGGTGGGCGGGTGGCCGAGGGCATCCGGCGTGCCGGAGGGGTCCACCAGTTCGACGCCGAGCATCAGCCCGCGCCCACGGATGTCGCCCAGTTGCGGGTAGTCGCGCTGCAGTTCGCGCAGGTGGCCGGCCAGGCGCTCGCCCATGGCGGCAGCATGGGCGGGGATGTCGTGGTCCTTGAGGTAGCGCATCACCGCCGAGCCGGCGGCCATGGCCATCTGGTTGCCACGGAAGGTGCCGGCGTGGGCGCCCGGGCCCCAGGCGTCGAGCCATTCGCGGTAGACCATCACCGCCAGCGGCAGGCTGCCGCCGATGGCCTTGGACAGCACCACCACGTCGGGCACGATGCCGGCGTGCTCGAAGGCGAACGTCCTGCCGGTGCGGCCGAAGCCGCTCTGAATCTCGTCGACGATCAGCGCCACGCCGGCCTTCTCGGTGATGCGGCGCAGGCCGCGCAGCCACTCGATGTCCGCCGGCACCACGCCGCCCTCCCCCTGCACCGCTTCGACGATCACCGCCGCCGGCAGCAGCACGCCGGCCTCGGGGTCGCTGAGCAGGTTTTCCAGGTAATGCAGGTTGGCGCGCACGCCGGCCTCGCCACCCAGGCCGAAGGGGCAGCGGTAGTCATAGGGATAGGGGGCGAACTGCACGCCATTGCCGAGCACGGCGCCCAGGGCCTTCTTCGGCCCCAGGTTGCCCATCAGCCCCAGGGCGCCCTGGCTCATGCCGTGGTAGCCGCCCTGGAACGAGAGGATGGTGCTGCGCCCGGTGGCGGTGCGCACCAGCTTCAGCGCCGCCTCCACCGCGTCGGTGCCGGTGGGGCCGCAGAACTGGATCTTCGCCTCGCGGGCCAGGCCCTCGGGCAGCAGGCCGAAGAGGTCCTGGACGAACTGGTCCTTCACCGGGGTGGTGAGGTCGAGGGTGTGCAGCGGCAGCTCGTCGGCGAGCACCTGGCGGATGGCCTCGATCACCACCGGGTGGTTGTGCCCGAGGGCCAGGGTGCCGGCACCGGCGAGGCAGTCGATGAAGGTGCGGCCCTCGACGTCCTCGACATACAGCCCACGCGCGCGCTTGAGCGCCAGGGGAATGCGCCGGGGGTAGCTGCGGGCATTGGATTCCTGCCGGGCCTGGCGGGCCAGCAGCGGTGAGGTTTCGAACTGGTAGAGCGTCTCGTCTTCGGCAACGGCGTGCGGCTGGCTGGTGGTGAGGCTGGTGGCGACGTGCATCCTTCGACCCTCGATGAAAGTGGCATCTGGCTCCGGGCCGGGTGCGTGTGACGCATACCGGCCGTGTGCACAGAAGACGTTGCAGGGTGATGGGGATTTAGCGGCGGACGAACCGCTACACTGCGCGCCTCGAAACGAGGTGGGACGACACGATGCAAACCCTGGAGCAGGCACGCGCCAGCCTGGAAACGGTTCGCACACTGCTGGGGCGGAAGCTGGTCCGGGTCCGCAATGCCCGCTACCTGTTCAACGGTGCTCCCGAGCCGGAAGCCATCGGCGAGGTGGAGTTCACCTGCGAAGGCGGCAAGGCAGTGACGCTGTCACTGGCCTCCGACGGCGAGAGTGTCATGGCGGCGAGCCGCGCACTCCAGGTGCCCGAGGGGTTCGACATCAGCGACGACGCCCGTTGCGACTGGAGGGCCGAGGACCTGCTCGCCACGCTGGACGCCAGGCATCTCATCGGCCGGCAGGTGATCGGAGTCGAGGGGTTGCACGTCGTTTACCAGCAGCATGAGGCGTGCCTGCTGGAGGGTTTCAGAATCACCCTGGAAGGCGGTGACTACCTGGTGTTCTTCAACTGCGGCGATGAGGAGGCGGTACGCCTGAACCAGCCGCCACCACCCCTGAGCGAAGCCAGCGAGCAATGGGTAACGGAGCTCTGATGCAATGAAGGTCTATCTGGACGACGAACGCGCGACGCCCGAGGGCTGGGTCCGTGCCTGGTGGCCGGATGAGGTGATCGCGCTGCTGGAGACCGGCCAGGTCAGCGAACTGAGCCTGGACCACGACCTGGGCGATGACCAGCGTGGCACCGGCTATGACGTGATCCTGTGGATCGAGGAAGCGGTGGCGCTGCGGGGGTTCGTGCCGCCGCACATCCATGTGCATTCGGCCAATTCCGCCGCCGTGGCGCGGATGCGCGCCGGGGTGCGGGCCATCGAGGCGCTGGCGGCGCGCAACGCTCAATCGGCGCGGTAGCGTCCTACCAGGCGCTGCAGGCCGCCGGCCATCTCGGCCAGGCGCTGGGTGATGCCGTTGGCGGTGTGGCTGCTCTCGGCGGTGTGCTGGGCGATGGTGACGATCTGGTGCACGTTGTGGTTGATCGACTCGCAGACCCGGGTCTGCTCGGCAGCGGCGTCGGCGATCTGGGCGTTCATGCCGTTGATGATGCCGGCGGCCTCGCTGATGGCCTCCAGGGCCTGACCGACCCGGGCCACTTCGGCGACGCTGCGGGCGCAGCCCTGGCGGATCTGCTCGATGACGGCGATGGCTTCGCGGGCGCCCCCCTGGAGGCGCTCGATCATCCCCTGGATTTCCGCCGTGCTGCTCTGGGTGCGGCCGGCCAGGGTGCGCACTTCGTCCGCCACCACGGCGAACCCCCGCCCCTGCTCGCCGGCACGGGCCGCTTCGATGGCGGCGTTGAGCGCCAGCAGGTTGATCTGCTCGGCCACGCCACGGATCACGTCCAGTACCCCGCCGATGTTCTCGGACTCGCTGCCGAGCTGGCGGATGGTGGCGACGCCTTCCGCCACCTGGCCTTCCAGCCCGCGGATCTCCGCCGTGGCACCGCCCACCAGGCTGCGTGCCTCGTCCACCCGGTGCTCGGCATCACGGGCGGCCTGGGCGGCGCTGGAGGCACTGCCGGCGATCTGCTGGGCCGCGCCGGACATTTCCTCGGTGGCGGTGGCCAGCTGGTCGCTCTCGCGGTGCTGGGTGTCGATGCCCTGGCCGATGCCGGCCATGAAGGCTTCCAGCTCTTCGCTGGCGCGGCCCAGGGTGTCGGAGGACTCGCGGGTCTGCCGCACCAGGTGGCGCACCTGTTCGGCGAAGCGGTTGAAGGAGGTGGCCAGGGCGCCGAGTTCATGACCGCTGGATTCGTCCAGCCGGCGGGTCAGGTCGCCCTCGCCCCGGGCGATGTCCTCCATGGTGGAGACGGCCTGGCCCAGCGGTGCATGGATGCTGCGCACCAGCAGCATCACCAGCCCCACCACCAGCCCGAGCAGCAGCACCACGGAGAAGCCGCCGCGCATCAGGCTCTCGCGCAGGGCTCCGGCGAACTCCTCGTCGAGGGCGGCGACCAGGGCGTCTAGGTCGTCGATGTAGAAGCCGGTGCCCAGCACCCAGTCGTTGCCGGGCACGGGGACGACGTGGGCGAGCTTGGGGGATGGGGCGTCCTGGCCCGGCTTGGTCCAGCCGTATTCCAGGTAGTCGCCGCCGCGCTTGGCGGCCTCGATGTACTCCTGCACCAGGGCGCGTCCGTCCGGGGTGCTGGAACTCCAGTAGTCGTTGCCTTCCCGCGAGGGGTTGTCGCCACTGACCACCTGCACGCCGTGGGTGTCGTAGACGAAGAAGTAGCCGCTGTCGCCGTCGAAGCGCAGGGCGCGCAGCAGGTCCTTGGCCCGCTCCGGCTCGCCCCGCGCGAGGGCCGGCTCGACGGCGGACAGGGCCAGCTCCATGTAGTTGGCCAACTGGTCGCGGCGCGCATCCAGCAGCGACTGGCGCAGGGTGTCACGCCCCAGGTCGCGCAGGTCGCGGGCCTGGTCGAAGCCGGTCCAGGCGCCGGCCAGCGCGAGCAACAGCAATGGCAGCATGGCCAGCGCGAGGATCTTCTGCTTGATGGACAATCCCTTCATTTCCCACCCCTCCGGTCAGTGAACTGGCTCCGGGTTCTAGCACAGGGCCCAGCCCTGTTCAGGAGGCGACGCGAAGGGGCTGGAACCGAAGCGAGGGCAGCCGGCCGATGCCGGGCCGTCTGCGGCGCAGGCCCTGCCGAGCCTGTAGGAAAAGCGGCGCCAGGCGGGTCGAACGACCTGACGCAGCGGGGCGGCATTTCCCGCTGAAGGCTGGGTGGGCACACCGCCATCACGCGCTACGGGCCGTCAGCCTGGCGCGCCTGGAGGCGGCCTCAGAGCGCCGGCCAGGCCTGCAGCAATCCCGCCAGGTGCAGGCCACCCAGGGTCAGGCAGATGAGCGAACTCCACAGCCAGAACGCCGGGCTGCGGCCGAGCCCGACAGGGATCAGCGCCAGCCCGGCGACTCCGCGCAGCAGGTAGACGGCGGCGACCCCGCCCAGGGCCAGGCGGCTCAGGGGCAGCGGCCGGCCGAGCCCGGCGCAGAACGCGTACAGCGCAAACAGGCCGAGCACCAAGGTGATGCCCAGGGTCACCCGCGTGGGGAACGGGCTGCCGGCCTCGGCCAGGCGCGCCATGCGCTCACCGGCGCCGAAGAAGCGGTACCAGGGCGCGCCATAGCGGATGCAGCCGAGGTGCAGCAGCGCGGCGAGCGCACTCAGTGCGCCACCGGCCAGCAGGAAGGGGTTGGGGAACAGGTCGTCCATGGTCGGGTCCGTCCGTAGGTGGTGGGCAGGTTCAATCCAGCAGGGTGCGCAGCGTGCGTGCGGGGTTGGCGAGAAAGCCCCGGGTCACCCGCACGTGTTCGGTGTCGTCGTAGTTCACCCGCTCGAGGCCCTGGGGCCCGCACTGGTAGATCCAGGCGCCCGGGTAGGCCATGAGGATCGGCGAGTGGGTGGCGATGACGAACTGCGAGTCGTCCTTCACCAGGTCGTGGATGCGCGCCAGCATCGCCAGCTGGCGCTGGGGCGAGAGCGCGGCCTCGGGTTCGTCCAGCAGGTAGACGCCCTTGCCGCCGAAGCGATTCATCATCAGTGCGAAGAAGGATTCGCCGTGGGACTGCTCGTGCAGCGAGAGCCCGCCGTAGGAGTCGATCACCGGCGGCGCCGGGGCGGGCTCGGCGTCCATCCGCTCGATCTCGGTGGCGACGTTGAAGAAGCTCTCCGCCCGCAGGAAGAACCCGTCGCGGGCGCGGCGCACGCCCTTGCCGACCCGCAGGGCCTGGTGCAGTTCGGAGTGGGAAGCCCAGGTGCCGAAGTTGAAGTTGCGGGTGCCACCCTCGGGGTTGAAGCCCAGGGTCACGGCCAGCGCCTCCATGAGGGTGGACTTGCCCGAACCGTTCTCCCCCACCAGGAAGGTCACGGTGGGGCTGAACTCCAGGCGCCCCAGGTGCCTGACCGCCGGGAGCGAATAGGGGTAGTCGCTGCGGCCCTCGGCCTTGTCGGCCTTCAGGCGCATGTCGATCAGGTAGCGCGTGTCCATCGCGGGCCTCCGAAAACAGGCCGCCATCCTAGCCAGCGGCGACTCCTTCCACCAGCCGCCGAGCGGCACGAAACGCAGCCGAACCAAACGCCGCTTGCGAGGATCAACCCTGCATCACCTGCAGGAGCCCACCATGAGCGAAGACGGCAAGACACCGGGGCTGTCCCCCCGCGAACGCCAGGACGTGAACGAGAACCAGCCGCCCCGGGCGGCGGTGCTCCACGAGATCATCCGCACCCAGGGCGACCAGGAACTGGAGCGCAAGGCCGCCGCGCTGTGGTGGTCGGCCCTGGCAGCGGGCCTGACCATGGGCCTGTCGCTGATGGCGATGGGTTTGCTGCATGCGCGCCTGCCGGACAGCCCCTCCAGCCAGGTGATCGCCAGCCTGGGCTACTCGGCGGGCTTCCTGGCGGTGATCCTCGCGCGCCAGCAGCTGTTCACCGAGAACACCCTGACCGCCGTGCTGCCGGTGATGAGCCAGCCGACCCTGCACAACCTCGGCCGCCTGCTGCGCCTGTGGAGCGTGGTGCTGGCGGGCAACCTGGCCGGCACCCTGCTGGTGGCCTGGGTGATGCTGCACCTGCCGATCTTCGACGGCGCCACGGACCGTGCCTTCCTCGACATCGGCCGCAAGGTGATGGAGAACGACAACGGCCAGATGTTCGCCAAGGGCATCGTCTCCGGCTGGATGATCGCCACCCTGGTGTGGATGATCCCCTCCCAGGAAAGCGCCAAGCCGCTGCTGATCATCCTCGTCACCTACCTGATGGCCCTGGGGGACTTCACCCACATCGTGGTCGGCTCGGCTGAGGTGTCCTACCTGGTGTTCGCCGGGCACCTCGATTGGGCAACCTTCTGGCTCGACTTCGCCGGCCCCACCCTGGCGGGCAACATCGTCGGCGGCAGCCTGATCTTCGCCCTGATCAGCCACGCCCAGGTGCGCAGCGACACGCGCCGCCTGCACGATGCGCGCACGGCCGAGGCGGAGGCGCCAAGGCAGCGCAAGCGGAGCTGAGCGGGCCGCTACCCAACACAAATAAAAGCAATTATCATTTGCGACTTTCTGGTGGCCGGATGTCGCAGTGACCCCTTCCAACCTCGATGCCGTATTCCTCGCCCAGCGCATGCCGCTGTTGCGCACCCTGGCCCGCATGGTGAAGAGCCCCAGCGTGGCCGAGGACCTGGTGCAGGAAACCTACCTGCGGGTGGCGCGGACCCTCCACGAGCGGCCCATCGACCACCTGGAGCCGTTCCTCTTCCAGACCGGGCGCAACCTGGCCCTGGATCACCTGCGGCGCGTGCGCATGCAATCACGGACGCTGCTGGAGGACGTGCCCGAGGCGGTGATCGAGGCCGTGGCGGCCCCCACCTCCTCCACCGAGGACGGCCTGCACGCCGAGCGCCTGCTGGAGCGCCTGGGCGACACCCTCGGCCAGTTGACGCCCCGCCAGCAGCGGATCTTCGTGCTCAGCCGCCTGCATGGCCTGAGCTACGGCGAGATCGCCGAGCAGCTCGGCGTCTCGCCCAGCACGGTGCAGAAGGAACTGAAACTGATCATGACCCTCTGCCTCACCCTGATGAGCCGGCTGGACCCGCCCGCATGACGGGGTTTCGCTCCTGCCCGGGTTCGACAAGAATAGGCGCCCCCCGCCCCGAGGACGCGCCCGTGCCCGACGATCACCGCCCTGCTTCCGATGCCCACCCACCGGTGGACCCGGCCTGCCTGGGCGAGGCGCTGGACTGGCTGATCCTGCTGGAGGAAGCCGATGACGCGTGCCGCCAGCGCTTCGAGTGCTGGCGCACGCAGTCCCCCGAGCACGCCCGCGCCTTCGAGGCCGCGCGGCGGATGTGGAACGCCCCGCTGCTGGGTGAAGCCGCTGCCCGTCTGGAACCCACCCTCGCCCGTCCCCGCTCCGGCCGCCGGCTGCGTCCGCTGTGGGGTTTGGCAGCCGCGGTGCTGCTGGCGGTGGGCGTGGGTTTTCACAACGAGCTGGTCTTGCGCGTGCAGGCCGACCACCTGACCGCCACCGGCCAGCGCCAGACCGTGGAGCTGGCCGACGGCTCGCGGGTGCTGCTCAACACCCGTACGGCCTTCGCCGCCGACATCGACCCGACCCAGCGCAGCGCCCGCCTGCTGCAGGGCGAGGCCTATTTCAACGTGGCCCGGGACCCCAGCCGCCCGTTCGAGGTGGAAGCCGGCCCCGTGAGCCTGTCGGTACGCGACACCACGTTCGCCGTGCGCTACCTGGGGGACGAAGCCGAGGTCAGCGTGGAACGCGGCGAGCTGGACCTGCGTTCCCGTCGCAGCGATGCGCGCATGAGCCTCGCCGCCGGCGACAGCGTGCGCATCGGCCCGGATGGCTTCAGTGATCGGCGCCGCCTGGCCGCCGAGGACCTGGCCTGGGTACGTGGTCGCCTGGTGTTCCAGGACTGCCCGCTGCGCGAGGTGCTGGCGGAGTTGCGGCGCTACTACCCCGGCTGGATCATCAACACCGACGAGCGCCTGGGCGAACGCGCGGTGACCGGCAACTACCGCCTCGACGACCCCATCGCCGTGGTCCGCGCCCTGGCGGACATCACCGCCGCGCGCCTGCACGAGTACCCCGCGCTGGTGGTCATCGACTGATCCCGGCGCCCTGCCACCCTCCTCCACGCCACATGACTGTCTCGGATGCGGGCCCCTGCGCGCTTGCTGGCGGCACGGGCCGGGAGCCTTGCGCGCGGATTCCCCGGGCTGAAGCCCGGGCTACGTTGGTGCCCGCGTGGGAAATTCCATGTCCATTTGCCGTAGCGAGGCGAGGTCGATAGGGCTTCTGATTTCTCATCACGGCAAAGGTGGTCCTTGCCAGGACGCAGGGGGGACCGCGCTTCATCGGTCCACCCTGCGGGGTCACGGCGAACGCAATTGGTGGATGGAAAAAGCGCCATCCACTCCGCGCCGAGCCAATGGCGCGCTGCCTTTTGTGTGAAGCCCGTAGGATGCGGTGAGCCCGGCGAACCGCATCGATGCCCCGTACGTGACGGCCATACAGGGAATGTCCCAACCCGCCTGGCGGCACCCGGTGGGAGCGGATTGATCCGCGATGCGCCAACGGCGCGGCTGCCGTTTCCGGGAAGTCGCTCAGGCCCGTTCCAGGCGCGTGGCGGCTCTGCGGCAAAGCCGGCTGAAAGTTTTTTTACGCGATTGCGGCGGGACGTTCGTCTGGTCAGATGCCAATGCAACTGATTCGCATTAGATGCGCATCACCAGACGGACCGAAGAGAGCCGAACCCATGACCACGCGTTCCACCTCCCCCGCCCTGCGTCGCCTCGCCCACCCTGCCAGCCTCTCGCTGCTGGCCCTGTCCATCGCTCTGGGCAGCGCACCCGCCAGCGCCCAAGGCGCTGCGCCCCAGGCAACCGGCCAACTGGCCAGCCAGGGCGGCTACAGCTTCACCATCGCCCGCCAGCCCCTGGTTGATGCGCTCAATGCCTTCAGCGCCACCAGTGGCTGGCAGGTGGGGCTCTCGGCGGACCTGGCCAGCGGCCTCCAGTCCCCGGGCGTCAACGGCCGGCTGCCGGCCGAACAGGCCCTGAAGCGCCTGCTCAACGGCACCGGGCTGGACTACAAGCTGGTGGGCGAACGCAGCGTGGTGCTGCTCAAGACCGCGACCCCGGGCCTGGCCATGGAACTGCAACCCCTGGCCGTCACCGCCACCCGCCAGGAGCAGCGAGCCAGCGAGGTGCCTGCCAGCGTCAGCGTGGCCAGCCGCGAGCAGCTGGACCGCCGCAACGTCAACAGCATCAAGGACCTGGTACGTGGCGAACCCGGCGTATCGGTAGGCGGCGCCGGCCAGCGTGCCGGCATCACCGGCTACAACATCCGTGGCATCGACGGTGACCGGGTGCTGACCCAGGTGGACGGTGTCGAGGTGCCCAACAGCTTCTTCTACGGCCCCTACGCCCAGACCCACCGCAACTACGTGGACCCGGAGATCGTCAAGCGCGTGGAGATCCTCCGGGGCCCGGCCTCGGCACTGTACGGCAGCAACGCCATCGGTGGTGCGGTGAGCTACTTCACCCTGGACGCCGACGACATCATCAAGCCCAGCCGCGACACCGGCGCCCGCCTGAAGACCGGCTACAGCTCCGCCGACGACAGCTGGCTCACCTCCGGCACCGTCGCCGGCCGTCACGAGCAGTTCGACGCCCTGCTGCATCTCTCCCAGCGCAACGGCCACGAGACCGAGTCCTACGGCGGCCATGGCGGCACCGGCCTGGGCCGCACCGAAGCCAACCCGGAAGACGTGCGCACCACCAACCTGCTGGCCAAGCTGGGCTGGAACTACAACGACACCGACCGCCTGCAGCTGACCTACGAGAAGTACAAGGACGACCGCGACACCAACCAGCTCAGCGCCGTGGGCGGACCGTTCAACGCCGGCAGCGGCTTTGGCTACTACAAGGCCCGCAGCGGCAACGACACCATCACCCGCGAGCGCTTCGGCCTGGAGCACACCCTGGCCCTGGACAGCCTGCTGGCGGACAACCTGAAGTGGAGCCTGAACTACCAGATCGCCAAGACCGACCAGAGCACCCAGGAGCGCTATGCGCCCGGATTCGGCGGCAACACCCTGCGTGACGTGATGCGCTACCGCGAGACCACCTACAAGGACCGCCTCTGGGTGCTCGATGCGCAGTTCGACAAGGCCTTCTCCCTGGGCGAGACCGAACACCTGCTGACCTACGGCGCCAGCCTCAAGCGCGAGGAAGTCACCGGCCTGCGCAGCGGCAGCGCCGTGTGCGTAGCCTCGGTGGGCAGCTGCACCAACCGCGTCGGCCAGACCAGCCCCACCGCCAGCGACAGCCTGGCTCCGCAGAGCGACTTCCCGGACCCGACCATCCAGACCTACGGCCTGTTCCTGCAGGACCAGATCCGCTGGAACCAGTGGACCTTCCTGCCGGGCCTGCGCTACGACTACACCCGCCTCAAGCCCGAGCTGACCGACGAGTTCCTCGCCACCATCAGCAACGCCAGCGTCACCGCCTTCAGCGACAAGGCCCAGACCTGGGACCGCGTCTCGCCCAAGTTCGGCGTCACCTACGACTTCGACGAGCACTACACCGCATTCGGCCAGTACGCCGAGGGCTTCCGCACGCCGAGCGCCAAGGCGCTCTACGGCCGCTTCGAGAACATCGCCGGCGGCTACGTGGTCGAGCCCAACCCCAACCTGGAGCCGGAGAAGAGCCGCGGCGTGGAAGCGGGCCTGCGCGGCCAGTTCGATGCCGGCAGCTTCGACGTGGCGGCCTTCTACAACGAGTACCGCGACTTCATCGACGAGAACGCCAGCGTCGCCACCAGCGGCACCACCTTCAAGAGCGTGAACATCGCCCACGCCAGCATCCGTGGCATCGAGGCCAAGGGCCGGCTGAACCTGGACGCCTTCGGTGCCCCGACCGGCCTCTACAGCCAGGCCTCCATCGCCTACGCCCGGGGCCGCGACGACGACACCGGCGCGGCGCTGAACAGCGTCAACCCGCTGACCGGCGTGTTCGGCCTGGGCTACGAGCAGGACACCTACGGCACCCTTCTGAGCTGGACCCTGGTCAAGCGCAAGACCCGCATCGACCAGGGTGACTTCAACGCCCCGGATGGCCGCAGCAGCCAGTTCAAGACCCCGGGCTTCGGCGTGCTCGACCTGACCGGCTACTACAAACTGACCGACGACCTGACGGTGAACGCGGGCCTCTACAACCTCACCGACAAGAAGTACTGGCTGTGGGATGACGTGCGGGGCTACGACGGTGTGGGCGAGGCCGGCGTGACCAGCCCGGCCAACCTCGATCGACTGACCCAGCCAGGGCGCAATTTCGCGGTCAATCTGGTGTGGGATATCTGAGCAACCACTCGACACGACAAAGGGGCCCAAGGGCCCCTTTTTTCAGCGCAGCATCCATGCCGCTCGTCCTTTACTGCAACGCCAACTCCACCGCCTGAACCAGGTGTGCGTCGTTCCAGGGCTTGCTGATGAAGCGACAGACCGCGCTCTGGCTGATGGCCTGCATCAGCGTCTGGGCGTCGTTGTGGCCGGTGAGGAGGATGCGCCGGCACGCCGGGTAGAGCTGGCGTGCGCGGCTGAGCAGTTCCACCCCGGTGATGCCCGGCATGCTGTGGTCGGAAATGATCACCTGCACGGGCTGGCTGGCCAGCAGGGCGAAAGCTTCCTCGGCGTTGCCGGCGCACAGCACGTTCCAGCCACGACCCCGCAATACGCGTCGCAGGGCGCCGTGTACGGCCGGTTCGTCGTCCACCAGCAGCAGCGTGGGAGCGTCGGGGTGGTCGGCGCAGGCCGGTTGGGGGAACCAGCGCCGTGCCTGGCCGCGCCAGGGCACGACGGCGTCCAGGGGCATCGGTCGGGCGGCGAAGTAGCCCTGCCACTGGTTGCAGCGCAGGCTCTGCAGCAGGCGCATCTGGGTTTCCTGCTCCACGCCTTCGCAGAGCACTTCCACGGACAGGTGCTGGAGCATGGCCATCAGTGCGCGAAACAGGGCCAGGGCGTGGGCGTCCTCGCCGGTGCCACTGAGGAAGCACCGGTCCACCTTGACCCGGTCCACCGGCAGGGTCTGGAGGTAGCCGAGGTTGCAGAAGCCGGTGCCGAAGTCGTCCAGGGCCAGGCGTACGCCAAGGCGGCGCAGGCCGGCCAGTTGCTCGCGCACCAGGGCTTCGTCGTCCAGCAGGCAGGACTCGGTGATCTCCAGCTCCAGCCGCGAGGCCTCCAGGCCGTGGCGCTGCAGGGTGCGCTGGACGAAACCCACCAGTTGGCGGTCCCGCAGCTGGGAGGGCGACAGGTTCACTGCGAGGGTGGCGTGCTTCTCCGCCAGCAGCGCGCGGGCATCGGCGATGGCGCGGCCCAGCACCCATTGCCCGAGCCCCACCATCAGCCCCAGCCGCTCCGCCACCGGGATGAACTTGTCCGGCCCCAGCAGGCCGCGGGTGGGGTGCTGCCAGCGCACCAGGGCTTCGTAGCCGCAGACTTCGCCGGTCTGGCAATCGATCTGTGGCTGATAGTGCAGCACCAGCTGCTCTTCCCGCAGGGCGGCGCGCAGTTGGCCGCAGAGCTCGGCCTCGCGTCGGGCAGCCACCAGGCGGGCTTCGTCGAGGTAGCGGTAGCGCCCGCCGCCTTCGCGGCGCGCTTCGCGCTGGGCCAGCTCGGTGCGGCTGTAGAGGCTGGCGAAGGTGCGGTCGCGTACCCAGGCCACCGCCAGGCCGACGCTGGCACGCAGGTGGAACACCTGCCCGGCCAGTTCCAGCGGTGCTTCCACCAGGGCGCAGAGGGAGGCGCCGAGGCGGTCGGGGGTGTCGCGGCCATCCGGCACGCCCAGCAGGAAGCTGTCCGGGCCGTTGCGCCACAGCCATTCGCCATCGCGCAGGGCCTCTCGCAGGCGGTCCTCGAGGTGCAGCATCACCAGATCGCCGGTTTCCAGGCCGTGGTGGGCGTTGAGGATGTGGAAGTCGTCGAGGTCGATCAATGCCAGCAAGGCACCCGGGGCGCAGGGTCCCTGGGCGGCAATCCTGTCCGCCAGGGAGGCGGAAGCAGGCGTTTGGATGTCCATCAGCGAGGCTCCGGTTCGCTCTCGTCCTCGAGCAGGATGGCGCCGTCCTCGCTCCGGGCGACGGCGAAGATCTCGGGGTGTTCCTGGCGCATCTTCCGCAGGTGCGCCTCGTGGGCGTCGATGGCGTGTTGCTGTTGCCTGACCCGTTCGAGCAGCGCCTTGCGCTCGACCTGGCTGTGCTGCAGTTCGAGGCAGGTGTGCAGGGTGCTGCGCAGCTCGTAGGCGTCCCAGGGCTTGGAGATGAAGCGGTAGACCTCGGCCCGGTTGATGGCGCGCACCAGCGTTTCGCGGTCGCTGTCGCCGCTGAGCAGCAGGCGCAGGGCGTCGGGCTGCAGCTGCTTGGCGAACTGGAGGAAGGCGATGCCGTCCAGCTCGGGCATGCGCAGGTCGGAGAGGATCAGCTCGTAGGTGTTCTGCGACAACGCCTCCAGGGCTACCTGGGGGTCGGTGAAGGCGTCGAGTTGCCAGCCCTCTCCGCGCAGTTCACGGCAGATGGCATTGACCACGGCGGGCTCGTCATCCAGCAGCAGCAATCTGGACATGGCATCACTCCAGGTGAGCGCGGGGCTTGGCCGCTTCAGGCTCACGGACGAACAAGGTGTAGGAAGCCGATTCGATGCCTTCGAAGGCAATCAGCTTGCGGATCAGCAGGTCCGAGAGGACCTTGCCTTCGTTGAGCAGCAACATGCCGTTGTCGGCGTGGAGGTTGCGCGCCAGCACCATGCCGGGCTCCAGATGCCGGGTGTCCACCGCCCGCACGCCCGGGTCGCCGATGGTGACGTCGGGCATGACCGTGGAGCAGATGGTGACGAAGCGCTCCACCAGTTCCGGGTCGTAGAGCCGCTCGGCGTACTTGCGGATGAACAGCAGGGCTTCGTCGCGGTTGAGGCGGCGCTCCAGCACCAGGCCGCATTGCAGTTCGACGAAGTCCACCGCCAGCTTGAGCATGCGCGAGCCCAGGGGGATGTCGTTGCCCCGCAGGTGGTCGGGGAAGCCGGAGCCGTCCCAGCGCTCCTGGTGGTGGCGGATCAGGCGGGCGGCGTCGTGCAGCGGCTCCAGGGCCATCAGCACCGATTCGCTCTGAGAGGGGTAGCGCCGGTAGAGGTCACGGTCCTTGCTGTGCATCAGGTCCGAGGGGCCGGTGATCAGCGCATCCGGCAGGCTCAGCTTGCCGATGTTGTAGAGGGCGGCGGCCATGCTCAGGTCGCGGGCCTGGTCCTCGGGCATGCCGAGGTCGGCGGCGAAGGCGCGGATCAGGGCGATGATCTGCTGGTTGGTCTGTTTCTCCCGGGGCAGGCGCTGGTTGACCAGCAGGGAGAACACTTCGGTGCTGAGCACGTAGCTGCGGCGCAGCTCCTCGTAGGCGAGGTCGAGCATGTCGGCCGTCTGCTGCAGCTCGGCGGTGCGCGCCTGGACGCGCTTCTCGAGGTTGTCGTTGAGGTTCTTGAGCTGCTGGTTCTGCTCCTGGGTCAGCTGCTGCAGGCGCTCGCGCTCACGCTCGGCGAACTGGTAGGCCAGGGCCTGGCGGATGGTCAGCAGCAGTTCTTCATCGTTCCAGGGCTTGCTCAGGTAGCGGTAGATCTGCCCTTCGTTGATGGCGGTGATGATGGTGTTGATGTCGGCATAGCCGGTGAGCAGCACGCTCATGCAGCCCGGGTCGCGCTTGTGGATCTCGGCCAGCAGCGTGGCGCCGTCCATGCCGGGCATGCGTGCGTCGGACACCACCAGGTCGATGGGCTGGGTCTCGAACAGCTGCAGTGCCTCGTCACCGCTGTGGGCCATGACCAGGTCGTAGGGCTGCCCCCGGAGCAACCGTCGGAGGCTGTTGAGGATGTTCTCCTCGTCGTCGACGAGCATGACGCGCGGGCGCGGCAGGCTGTCTTGTACGTCAGTCATGGTGTGCTCCTCCACTGGTTTCTCCCTGGTGGATCGGCAGGCGGATACGGAAGGTCGAGCCCTGGCCCACCTCGCTGGTGACGGTGAGGCTGCCGCCGTGCTTCTCCACGATGCTGAACGATAGCGCGAGTCCCAGCCCGGTGCCCTTGCCGACGGGTTTGGTGGTGAAGAACGGGTCGAAGATCTGCATCAGCTGACTCTCGGGGATGCCGCAACCGCTGTCGCTGACCTCGATCAGCACGTCGTCGCCGATGCGCTCGGTGTGGATGACGATGTGCCCGAAGCTCTCGATGGACTGGGCGGCGTTGACCAGCAGGTTCATCACCACCTGGTTGATCTGTGCGGGTATGCATTCCACCAGCGGCAGCTCACCGAAGTCGCACACCACCTCGGCCTTGTACTTGACCTCGTTGTTGACCACGTTGAGGGTGCTGCGGATGCCTTCGTGCAGGTCGGCGGGCACGAAGCGCTCGTCCCCGCTGTGGGAGAAGTCGCGCAGCGAGGAGATGATGCGCTTGACCCGCTCCACGCCATCGGCGGACTCGCTCAGCAGGCCGTTGATGTCGTCGCGGATGAAGTCGTAGTCGAACTGGCTCTTCAAGCGCTCCAGTTCCAGGCCGCCCCACTCGCTCATCTGGTCCACCAGTTGCAGCAGCTGATGCACGTAACCCACCAGGGTCTTGAGGTTGCTGGCGACGAAGCCCACCGGGTTGTTGATCTCGTGGGCGACGCCGGCGGCGAGCTGGCCGATGGCGGCCATCTTCTCCGACTGCAGCAGCTGGCGGTTGGCGGCCTGCAGCTTGATGCTCAGCTCGTGCAACTCGCCATGCTTGCTACGCAGTGCGATCAGGGCATGCTGCAGCGCCGGGTTGGCCGCCGCGCGGCTGCTGTCGAAGATCGCCAGGCCGTAGATCGCCTCGCCGGGGTCGGACTCGATGCGGTACAGCAGGGTGGCCTGGAGCATCGGCAGCGGTGTCGGCTCGTCATCGTCCGGCTGGGTGCTGAGCAGGATCAGGTAGGGCTGGTCGTGCCAGATGGTCTGCACCGGCTGGCCGCCCTGCCGGATCTGGTCGAAAAGACCGTGCCAGCGCGGCGTGTCGACTTCAGGAAAGGCCTCCACGAGGTGCATGCCGACGATGCCGGAGAGGTCACGCGAGCAGCGCTGGTGGATGAAGGGGTTGCAGTAGAGGACCCGTTGCGACCCGTCCAGCAGCAGGAAGCCGGCGGGGATCTGCTCCACCGCTGCGACCATCTGTTGCTGGAGAACCGTCGAGCTCATGGGAGAGCACCTGTTCACATCGGGCCTAAGCTGAGTATAGGCACGCGGATTGTAGATGATGGCAATTTGACGTCAGTCTACTGTCACTTCGTCGGAAACCGTTTCACGCCGGGAGGTCCCATGCACGCGACGAATTCCCTAGCGCACTACCACCTGACGTTCGAGGACGGTGCCGAAGTGTCGCTGGAGGCGCCCTCCCCCCAGCCGGACCCCGCCCCGGAATGGGCACGGCTGGAGCATTGCCAGTGCCGCAACTGCCCCCTGCGTGCCGAGGTCACCCCCTACTGCCCCTTCGCCCTGGCCCTGACGGGCCCCTTGCGTGCGCTGGAGGGAAGGCGTTCGTTCGACATGGTGAGAGTGAGCATAGACTGGCACGGCCGCCACCTGGAGCAGGTGACCTCACTGCAGCGGGTGCTCAGCTCGCTGATCGGCCTGATCGGTGCAACCTCGGGATGCCCGCGCACCCGGCTGCTGGCCCCGATGGCGCACTTCCACCAGCCCTTCAGCGGTGCTGGGGAGACCCTGTTCCGGGCCTTGGGCACCTATTTCATCGGGCAATACCTGCGTCAGCGGCATGGAATGAGCGCGAACTACGACATCGACGGCCTTCTGGCGATGTACCGGGCCCTGCGCGAGGTGAACCTGGGATTGGCCGAGCGCCTGCGCTCCGCCAGTCGCGCGGAACAGAGCGTCAATGGCCTGGTGCTGCTGGATGTGCTGGCAGCCGAAACCCTGGAGAACCTGCAATCACCGGAGGAGATGCTGGGCGAGCTGTTCGCGCCCTACCTGGAGACCTGAGGCGAGGCTGGCAGCTCGCCGGGGGGCTGGCGCACCGGTAGCACGACGCGGAAGCAGGCCCCGCCCTCGGCAGGCGACGTCACGCTGAGCGTGCCGTGGTGGCGCTCGATGATGTTGTAGGAAACCGACAACCCGAGCCCAGTGCCCTTGCCCACCGGTTTGGTGGTGAAGAAGGGTTCGAAGATGCGCCGCCGGAGGTCTTCCGGCACACCGGGTCCATCATCCTGGATGTCGATGAACACCGCGTCGCCCTGGGTGCCGGTGGTGAGGGTGATGGTGCCGTGATCGACGATGGCCTGGGCGGCATTGACGATCAGGTTGAGGAACACCTGGTTGATCTGCGAGGCGATGCATTGCACCGGCGGCAGCTGGCCGTAGTGCTTGACCACCTTGGCCTTGAACTTGATCTCGTTCCAGATGACGTTCAGCGTGCTGTCCAGCCCATGGTGCAGGTCGGCCATCTGCCACTCGCCGTTGTCCACGTGGGAGAAATCCCGCAGGTCCTTGACGATGCGCTTGACCCGCTCCAGCCCATCGCAGGACTCGTTGAGCAGGATCGGCGTGTCCTCGCGCAGGAAGTCGTAATCGGCGGCCTGCTTCAACGCCCGGCACTCGCTCACCAGGGACGCATCACCACAGGTCTCGATCTTCGCCTGCAAGCCGTCCACCAACCCCATGAGCTGCTCCAGGTAACCGCGCAGGCTGTTGAGGTTGGAATAGACGAATCCCACCGGGTTGTTGATCTCGTGGGCCACACCGGCGGCAAGCTGGCCGATGGCGGCCATCTTCTCCGATTGCAGCAGTTGCGCCTGGGCCTCTTCCAGGCGGCGGATCAACTGCGCCTGTTGCTCCTTCTCCACTTCCAGCAGGGCATTGAGGCGCTCCAGGTCCTGCTGGCGAGCGGCGGTGTCGGTGGCATCGGCAACGGTGATGCACACCGCCGCCGGTTCGCCCTGCTCGTTCTCCAAGGGGAAGAAGGTGCAGTTCTGGTACATGCTCGACAGCTGGCTGGTGATCGGCCGGGTGCCGCCGAAGGGGAACAGGTGCGGGCGCTGCTGCCAGGTGGTGAAGGCCAGGTTGCGCAGGGTCAGTACCCCGCGCACCTTCTGCCGCAACCAGCGCTCGGGCAGCTCGGGAAACAGCTCGAACAGCGAGCGTCCGACCGCATCCTCCGGCATGCGCCCACCGTGGATGACCATGAAGCGGTTCCAGAACAGCACGCGGCAATCCGCGTCCACCACCAGCACCCCCAGATTGATGTTCTCCAGCACGGTTTCCAGCACCGAGGAGGACGGACCCGGGGAGCCTGGGGCGCTCATGTCACAGCTCACTCAGCAACCGGTCGATGACCGCCAGCACGCTGCCCACCGTCTCCTCGGCGATGCACAGCAGCAGGTCACAGCTGAATTCGCAGGCCTCGACCTCGAAGCGGATCTCCATGATGAGCGCCCGATGGTCCTGCAGGGACTTGGCGCCCAAGGCGTCCTGAAAGGACGCGTGGCGAGAGAACACCGAGGGGGCGCCATAGCTCACCGGGATCTCGAACTGCTGTGCGAGGCTGTTGATGCAGGCGCCACTGAGGATGTTGGTGACATCCAGCATCAGCTCCTCACGCTGCTGGGTGTCGTGCTCGTCATAGCCCATCAGGTCGGCGAGCTGGTCGGCACCGTGGCAGCCGAAGCAGACGAACGCCTCGCCGCGCATCTGCCCGAGAAAGGACTGGCGGGTGACGTCCACCACCTGGCAACCGCCCAGCTCTTCCGGCACCTGGGCATCGCTGAGGCTGAAGGCGCTATGGATGCGCGGCACCGAGAGCACCACGAAGGTGTCGGTCAAGCGTGCCAATTGGTCGGCGGCCTGTCCCATGGCCACGTTCATCAGCTCCTGCAGCGCGTCGCGCTGGTCCTCGGTGAGCATGTCCATTACACGACTCCGATTTCATGGAGAACAGCCTGCATCGCTTCGCTGGTGATCGGCTTCTTGATGAAGGCCGCCGCGCCGAGCTCCATCACCCGCTGCCGGGCCAGGGGCTGGATGTCGGCGCTGACCACGATGATGATGGCCTCCGCCTCGGACTTGCGCAGGTGCTCCAGGGTTTCGAAACCGTCCATCACCGGCATGGTCAGGTCGAGGAAGATGATCTCCGCCTGGCCGGCCTCGTAGGCGGCGAGCACTTCCTGGCCGTTGGCGGCCTGGCTCACCTCCTCCGTGAGCAGCTCGGGGAGGGCTTTGAGCACCAGCTTGCGGGAGAGGCTGGAATCATCGGCTATCAGGACTTTCATACACGTGCCTCCAGTGGAGAGAGGTCCCTGTGAGTGAGCGTAGTCCAGCGATGTCATTTTGATGGCGTCAATCGTCGGACGGTCAAACCCCTTGCTCGTGAATCCAAGTGTGGCCGGCTTCGACGAATGCGCCACCCCGAGGCGTCAGGCCATGGCCTGGGCCACCCGCAGGGTGTCGGTGAACTGCTCGAAAGCCGTGATGCGGCCGCCTTCGAGTTGCCAGTGGTGGGCTACACGCGCCGCCATGGCCTTGCCGGTGGTGCGGTGCACGCCCCGGTAGGTGCCGATGCCGACGATGCTGGCACCGCCATCCACCAGGGCATCCAGCTCGAAGCGGTAACCTTCCCAGTCCCGCGCCAGCACGCTGAACACCTGGGCCACCACCTCCTCCGGGCCGATCCAGGTGCCGGCACAGGGGAAGCCGTCCATCTCGGTCCAGCGCACATTGGACGCGACCTCCGCCAGCATGCCGGTCAGGTCGCCGCGTGCCGAAGCCTCGTAGTGGTCGGCAATGATCTGCAGGTTGCTCTTCATCGTTCGCCCCTCACACGCAACCGTCGAGCCCGCAGCTCGGGCCATCCACCGCCTCGGCGACCGAGGCAGCACCCTGCGCCTGGAGACGCTGGGCCAGCCACGCACGCCACTGGGCCGGCTGGCCGAGGAAGGCCGAGGCGTCCACCCGCTCGAAGCGACCGTCCACTTCCAGCAGGAAGGACGGGAACCCGCTCAACCCATGGCGCGCCATCTGGCGACGGGCTTCGCTGATGTGCCCGGCCACGTCATGGGCCAGCGCCTGATCGAGGGCGCTGCGAAACGCTTCCGGCTCCAGGCCGAGTTCAGCCGCCAGGGCCACCAGCACCGTCGCCTCGGCAATGCGTCGTCCCTCGCCGTAGTGGGCCACTTGCAGCAGCGCGAGCATGTCCAGGCCCTTGCCGGCCAGGGTGTCCGCCGCCAGCACGGCAGCGATGGCCGGCAGCGAGTCGAACACCGCCTCCGGGTCCCGCAGCAGCCCGTCCAGGTAGGCGTCGCCGAATACCTGGCCGGTCATCTGGGCGATGCGGCGGTCATGGGGCAGCACATGGCCTCGCCATTGCTCGCCGCCGCGCTGGCGGGCCGGGCCGGCGAGCATGCCGCCGCCGTGGGCGCGCACCGGCAGCACCGCACGGGCAGCCGCCACCAGGGGCGCGGCGCCGTAGCACCAGCCGCAGAACGGGTCATGAAAGTAATGCAGGGTGGCAGTGGCCATGGGCACCTCCGAGATCGGGAAAGACGGCCTTCTGGCCGGGGTGCGCCACTGTATTGGCTCTGCTTCGGTAGATAAAACCCGAAAGGATCAAATGATTGTTGCAACTACCGCGCAGATGCAGCCTATGCCCCCGGTATCGACGAGGCTGTCACAGCGCGTGCACCTGGCTGTCATGTGGCCGTCACAGGACTCGGGCAGATTCGCGTCTCACCATTATCGGGGAGGAACCGCAATGCCCAACACCAAGACCTTCATCCGCAGCTTCAGCCTGGCCCTGGTGGCCGCGGCGCTCGGCGCCTGCGCCACCCAGCCGGCCGCGCCGGCCAAGGTGGAGGCCCTGAACAACGAGGACTGGTACCAGATCCGTACCGAGAAGGAACTGTTCGTCTTCGACGACTACGCCACCTACCGCAACTACGTCGCCAACGGTGCCGCCCCCGTGCGCAAGGACACCGGCAAGCAGGACGGTTTCGGTCGCGAGATCATCCTGGTGCTCAAGGCCGAGGACCAGGGCAAGGAAGCCAAGACCAGCGCCCAGCGTTTCCTGGATGTCAGCCTGCCGCCGGCCCAGCCCTTCTACGGCGAGCTGCGCGACGAAGACGGCATCATCTACGTGTTCAGCCGCTACGGCGACATGATGGACATGTACAAGATCGGCGAGCCCACCTTCAGCTACGTCGACATCGGCGGCGGCCCCGATGGCCAGCGCGTGGTGTACGTGCTGATCAAGGAAGAGCCCAAGCCCGAGAAGCTGATCGCCCAGTTCCGCCGCAACTACGGCAAGTAAGCACCCATCAGAGGTGTAACGGCAGCGCCCTGGCGCTGCCGTTTTCGTTTCCGGCCCTGGAGGCCGCCATCACCCTTTCGCTTGTGCCTTCTCCCAGGCTGCCAGCTTGCCGGCGGCTTCCTCGATGCGAGCCCGCAGTGCCTCCAGCTCTGAATGGCGCTCGGCGATCACCCGCTTGACCGGGCAGTGACCGCTCAGGCCCCGCGCCAGCACCACGGAGCCCAGGGCGGCGCGCAACCAGCCTGCCGGCCCGCCCCGGTGCACGCCGGAACCCAGCATGGCCACGCCGGTGCCGATGCAGAACATCCGCTCCCAGCCCTGCACGTTGCCGGCATCAGGGGTGGCGGTATCACGGGATTGCGGCTCGAAAGCGACCATGGTCGATCCTCCTGGCCCGGGCAAAGTCATGCCGGGCGGTTGTCCAGACAGGCAGCACCGGCGAATCCGGCGCCCTCCTTCTCAACGACCGCCCGAAGCCCGTTCCGGTTCAGGCAACGGGACGAAGCGCCTCAGCCGAGGCGCATGCCCTGGTCCAGGCTGCGGTCCACCAGCCAGCGGCCGTGGGCGATGGATGCGCGGCGGGCGTTGTCCTCCTCGGCCAGGAAGGCGGCATCGGCGGGGAGCGGAATGCGTCGGGTGCGGTGGCCGTCCGGCGCGGTGATGTGCACCCCGCCGGCCCAGGGGGTGGGAATGCCGGGGTGCTCGATCAGATGAGCGGTGATCACATGGTCACGGTAGGTGCAGTGGTTGCTGGCGTTCATGGCGCGGCCTCCTCTGGGGCGGAAGGCCCGGTGGAGCCTTCCCGGTGGGTCCGGCGCCGGGTGGACGCCGGACCTTCACCTTAGGCCCGCCCGCGCGCTGAACGCGCGGCAACCGACGAAGCGCACGGGCAGGTCGTTTGGCAACGGCCGGCTAGCGCTTCGGGTCCTCCAGGCCGGCGGTATCGCCCTGCAGGCTCTTGGTGGCCACTTGCAGGAAGGCTTCCAGGCGCTCGCTCAGGGCCTTGATCGCTGCCGGGTCCTCGATGCGGCCGGTACTCTGGCCTTCGCTGTTGAGCTGATAGCGGAACAGCTGCGGCTCGCCACCACGGGGCTGCATCAGCACGCGGTCACCGCTGACGATGGCCACGGTCTGGTCGCTGCCAGAGGGTTTGATCACGCCGAAGCCCTTGTCTTCCGGCGCCAGGCTGAGCAGGTCGCGGCCCCAGCACTGGTGGCGGGTCTCGCCCCCCAGGCGGCCCATGATGGTGGGCACGATGTCGATCTGGCTGCCCACCACGTCGGTGCGCGCGCCGAATTTCTCCTGGATGCCGGGGCCGATCAGCAGCAGCGGCACGTTGAAGCGGTACAGGTCGATATCGGTGAGCTGCTCGGGCGCGCCGAAACCATGGTCGCCCACCACCACGAACAGGGTGTCCTTGTAGTACGGCGACTGCTTGGCCTTCTCGAAGAACTGCCCCAGGGCCCAGTCGGAGTAACGCATGGCCGTCAGGTGCTCGTCATTGGAGCCGAAGCCGGTCACAGCCGGTACCGGCAGCGGGTTGGGCAGCGCATAGGGCGTGTGGTTGGAGAGGGTCTGCAGCAACGCGTAGAAGGGCTTCTTGCCGTAGTTGTCACGCAGCTCCTGGGCGGCGCGGTCGAACATGTCCTGGTCGGAGGCGCCCCAGGTGGGGTCGAACACCACCGGGTTGACGAAGTCATTGCGCCCGATGAAGTTGCGCATGCCCTGGTTGCCGAAGAACCCCATCTGGTTGTCCCAGCCGAAATCACCGTTGTAGACGTACAGGTCGTCGTACTGGCGGGCGCTCAGCAGCTGCGGCAGGCCGGTGAACTTGTGGGTCCCCTCCTGCTGCTCCATCAGGTACTCGTAGCCCGGCAGGTTGGGGAAGCAGGCCATGGTGGCGAACATGCCCTGGTGGGTGTGGGTGCCGTTGGAGAAGAAGCGGGTGAACAGCAGCCCTTCCTTGCTCAGGCGGTCGAAGTTCGGGGTTATGTCGCCCTTGCCACCCAGCGCGCCGACATAGTGGCCGGCGAAGCTCTCCATCAGGATCACCACCACGTTGCGGATCGGCAGGGTGCGCTCGGCCTCGGGCGTCAGCACACGGCGCACGGCAGCGGTAGCCGGGTCCACCAGGCGGTCCTGCGGGGTCAGCAGCATCTCGCGCACCACCGAGAGCGCCTGCTCATCCGGCAGGGTGGCCTTCCAGACGTTCTCGTTGGTCTCGGAGAAACGCGCCTGGGCGGCGTTGACCAGCATCAGCGTGCCGTTCAGGCCCAACTGGTTGGCGAAGGCCGAATCCGTGGTATTGGCATCCCCCCAGCGCAGCGGCGGGCCCTGGCGCAGGGTGCCACGGGCGGCGACCACGGCCAGCACCAGGCACAGGCCGAACACGCCGACACGCACGTACCAGGGCGCTACCCGGCTGCGTCCGCCCAGACTGGGCGAGGCCTCAAGCGCGGCACCGGCGGGCCGGGTGGCGCGATCCAGGCGCTTGAACAGCCTGAACAGCAGCCAGGTCACCAAGGCCCACGCCAACAGATAACGCACCACCGGGAAACCGTACCAGAGCATGCTCATTACGGTCTTCGGGTCCTGGCTCATGTACTGGAACACCAGGCTGTTCAGGCGCTGGTGGAACTCGCGGTAGAAGTCCAGTTCGAGGATGCCGAAGAACAGCGTCAGGCTGGCGAACACCGTCAGCCAGGCCAGGTGCAGCCGGCGCAGCGACATGGCCGTGACGAAGGGGATGGACAGCAGCAGCGGCGCCAGGGCGTAGATGGTCAGGCGCAGGTCGAAACGGAAGCCGTTGATGAAGGCCTCGACGAAGGTCGAGGCCGGGGTGCTGCCGATCAGTTCGCGGTTGTAGATCAGCAAGGCCCCGCGCAGCAGCGTATAGAGAACCAGGAAGACCAGGCCGGAATAGACGGTGAAGGCCAGGTGACTGCGCAGCGTGGGGCGATACGGCCCGATCGGGCTACGGCTTGAGCTCATGGGGGCGGTGTCCATCCATCGAGAGAATGCGAACGGGCCCGGCGGGTTGGGTGAAGGCGTCACGCGCAGCGGCTGGCAGGAACCCATGCGGCGCCGTCCTGGCGGTTGTAGCGGATGCTCCGAGCGGGTCCGGCACAGCGGCGGCGGGTGCGGCGCCTTCAGGCAGCCTGCAGTGCGGGCACTGGGGAGCGGCGATGATAGTGCCTACCCGGTGGGGGCTGGGAAGGCCCTGAAGCAACTTTTTTCACATCAGGCTTCCGGCAGGGCAACTCCGCCTTCCGCCAGCGTCCGCCGCATACCGGGCAACAAGGTCGACAGGGCATCCCAGGGACGCTCCAGCTGTTCGGCCAACCCCACGTGGCTCGCGGCCTCGCAGCGATCCGGCAGGCCACACCCCGCATAGAAGGCATTGACCACCGCCACCATCGCTTCACGCTCGTCCTCCACCAGCATCGCCCCGTGCACCAGCACCACGTGGCGCCCGTCCTGGCTGCGGCGGCGCCAGCGCTGGGCCGTGCCCACCAGCTTGCGCGGGCCCAGCCGCACGTTGTAGCGCCCATCGCAGAAGGCCCCGGGCACCTCGCCGATACCCGGCTCCAGCCCCTGCCCCGCCAGCCAGTCACACAAGGGCCGACACAGGCGCAGGTAGGCGGTCTCGATCCGGGTCAGCTCGCTCTCCCCGGTCGGCACCGCATAGGCCAGGGCGATGTTCAGCACGCCAGGTGACTGCGGCACCGGCTCGCCGCCGGTATCCCGCAGCGAGACCGCCCAGTCCAGCGCCTCGCAGCGCGCCCGCGCCGCCTCGAAGCCGGGCAGGCGGCTCATGCGCACGGGCATCACCAGGGCACGGCCCAACGGCCGCCAGAGCAGTACGCCCGCGTCCCGTTCCCCTCGGTGTACCTGCTCCAGCAGCGCACGCTCCGCTGCCAACCCCGCCTCCACGTCAAGCCGCCGCATCACGCCCCTCCTCTACCTGGTTCGCATCGCATGCTACGCCGCCACGGCTCGCCTTGCCGGGCATTTGAATTCAAAAAAATTGCACTCAAGCTGCAATAACATTCATTGGCAGCGATGGATCACGCCCCCGTAGGATGCGCCCCGTTCGCCTCGTCGCGCTCCGACGAGGCCACCGATCCCGCGCACGCAGTGGGACTTCCCTGGGGGCCGCTCCGGCCCCCTTTTTTTGCGAGACTCGTCATGCCCCCGGAAAGTCGCTGGCGCCGCTGGTCCAGGCGCCTCGCCCCCGTCCCCCGTACCGCACCGCCCACCGAATGGCTGCGCGCCTCCCTTGGCGCCTGCGTCGGCCTGGCCCTGTGCTGCCTGGTCACCAGCCACCTGTTCAGCCTCGACGTCACCCTGCGCCTGGCCGCGCCCCTGGGCGCCAGCTCGCTGCTGCTGTTCGCCGTCTCCAGCAGCCCCCTGGCCCAGCCCTGGTCGGTGCTGCTCGGCAACCTGGTGGCTGCCCTGGTGGGCACCGCCTGCGGCCTGTGGATCGACCACACGGTGCTGGCCGCCACCCTGAGCATGGCCTTCACCGTCCTGGCCATGTACAGCCTGCGCTGCCTGCACCCGCCGGGCACCGCCCTGGCGGTGGCCGTGGCCCTGGGCGGCCCGGCATTCGAAGCCCTGGGCTTCGGCGTGGCCTGGCCGGTGCTGATGGGCTCGGCGGTGCTGATCATCAGCGCCCTGGCCTACAACCGCCTGACCCGCGGCGCCCTGGTCAACGCCCCGGCGCAACCGCGCAACGACAGCCACCTCACGGACGACCCGCTGCCCAGCGAGCGGGCCGGCTTCGCCGAAGCCGACCTCGACCAGGCCCTGGCGGACTTCGGCGAGTTCGTCGACATCACCCGCGATGACCTCGAACGCCTGCTGCGCCAGACCGAACGGGTCGCCCTGCGGCGCGGCATGGGCCGGGTCACGGCCGAACACATCATGTCCCGCGACCTGCGCACCCTGTCCCCCGACGCGAGCCTCGCCGACGCCTGGAAGCTGTTCCGGCAGCACCGCATCAAGCTGCTGCCGGTGCTGGACGCCGACGGCACCCTGGTGGGCGTGGTCACCCCCACCGACCTGCTGCACCACGGCCATCGCGACCCATCCGTCTCGCTGCTCGCCCGCCTGCGCCCGCAGCAGGTACGCGTGCGCCAGCTGATGACGCGGGAGGTGCGCAGCGTGCGCCCCGACACCGACATCGGCGCCCTGGTCTCCCTGCTCTCCGACCAGGGCCTGCACGGCCTGCCCGTGCAGGACGAACAAGGCCGACTGGTGGGCCTGGTGACCCAGAGCGACCTCATCGGCGGGCTCTACCGGCACTGGTTGAAGGATGCGGCCCCGGCGCCGCTCGGCACCCCCGCCCTGCAACGCGCGGTGTGATGCGGACCGGCCCCGACCTGGCATATGCTCCGGGGCCTTTCCCTGAAGGCGGGCCTGGTCATGAAGCGCAGACTCCCTCCACTGAATGCCCTGAAGGCATTCGAAACCGCCGGTCACACCGGCAGCTTCACCCGCGCGGCCGAGCTGCTGAACGTCACCCAGAGTGCCGTCAGCCGGCAGGTGCGCCAGCTTGAAGAGCAGATGGGCGAGACCCTGCTCATCCGCCGCCACCACCACCTGGAGCTGACCCGCGCCGGACGCAAGCTGCTGGATGCCCTGAACCAGTCGTTCGACCGCATCGAGGTAGCCGTTCGCGCCATCCAGCAGAAGAGCCACCTCAACCGATTGCGCATCAACGCGCCGCCCACCTTCACCCGCCGCTGGCTCCTGCCACGCCTCGGACGCCTGCGGGCGCAGCACCCGGAGCTGGAGCTGAGCATCACCACCCGCCTGCAGGACAGCCTGGCCGAAACCGGCACCCTGGACTGCGCCATCCGCTTCGGCGATGGCGAGTGGGCGCAACTGGAAGCCACCCTGCTGATGCAGGAGCGGCACATCGCCGTCTGTGCACCGAACCTCCTGGCCAGGCTGGGCAACCAGAACGGCGTCCCGGACCTCAACGGCATGCCCCTGCTGCATGTGCTGGCCAGCGAAGAACGGCGCTACCAGACCTGGCAGCACTGGCTGGACGCCGCCGGTATCCGGGGCGTGGATACCCGCGAGGGCTACGAATTCGACCTGCTGGACCTGGCCATCGGCGCCGCGCTCGATGGCCTCGGCATCACCATCGCCGACTGGCACATGGTCCAGCGGGAGCTGGCCTCCGGCCAATTGACGCAACTGCTCAACGTGCACGTCGAGGGCCATCAGTCCTACTGGCTGGTGACCCGCCCCGAGCTGAGCGACTCCCCAGCCCTGCAGGTGTTCCGGACCTGGCTGCAACAGGAACTCTGGCTCTCGGCCCGTCACCTGGAACCCTCGCAGGCCGCCAGCGAGGGGGAGCCCCAGCATGCGTGAACTGCCTTCGCTGAATGCCCTGAGGGTCTTCGAGGAAGTCGCCCGCCACCGCAGCTTCGGCCGCGCCGCGAACGCCCTGAATGTCACCCAGGGCGCCGTGAGCCGGCAGATCCGGCAACTGGAGGACTACCTGGGCGTGGGCCTGTTCACCCGCTCCCCCCAGGGCCTGACCCTGACCTCGGCCGGCGCAGCCCTGGTGCCCGGGTTGACCGAAGCCTTCGACCGCATGCAGAAGGCGCTGGCGGAGGTGCGCGCGCCCAACCTGCGCCAGCGCCTGCGCATCCACGCGCCCCCCACCTACGCCACCCGCTGGCTCTCGCCCCGGCTGAAGGGGTTCACCCGGCGCTACCCGCACATCGCCCTGAACGTACGCAACGACGCGGGCCCCGACAGCCAGAGCGAGATCGACTGCCGCATCCGCTTCGGCCAGGCGCCGGCAGCGGGCTGGCAGAGTCACCTGCTGGTGCTGGAGCGTCACCTGGCGGTGGCCGCCCCGGAACTGTTCGAGCACGGCAGGCCGCCAGCGCTGGGCGAGCACCCGCTGCTGCACATCCTCCACGAGGGCAAGCACCTGCAGGTCTGGGAGAACTGGCTGGAGGCCACGGGTTGCGACACTGTCGACCCCAGCCAGGGGCTGGAATTCAGCACCCTCGACCAGGTGATCCATGCCGCGCTGGCCGGCGGCGGGCTGGCGGTCATCGACCGGCAGATGATCGAGCACGAGCTGGCCACTGGGCAGTTGCTGCCCATCAGCCCGGTGGAGGTGGAAGGCCCCTACGGCTACTGGCTGGACGTGCCCGCGAGCAGCCAGGGGCTGTCCAAGGTGAGCGTGTTCTGCGAGTGGATCGAGGCACAGAGCGCCACCCACGCCCCGGGCTGAAGCCCGGGCTACGGTATGGACCGGTTCCGTAGCCCGGCCTTCACGGGGGCTCGGCTGAAGGCCGCTATGCGGTCTTTGCCACACGCCCGAGCGTGCCGCCCTCCTCGTCCGGCGCACCGGCCTCCGCCAGCGACAGGGCCTTGGTTTCCGGCGCCCAGGCCATGGACACCAGGGCACCGAACACCAGCACCCCGGCCAGCAGCGCCATGGTGGCGTTGAGACCGATGCCCGCCACGCTCACCGGCAACAGGAAAGTGCTGATGGCCGAGCCCAGGCGGCTGGCCGCCGTGGCCAGGCCGACACCGCTGGCGCGCACCTCGGTGGGGAAGCTTTCCGCCGGGAACACCCCCACCAGGTTGCTGACTGCCGACAACACCAGGGTGAACAGCCCGAACAGCAGCACCAGCGCCCAGGCCATGCTGCCGGGCAGGACCGCCAGCAGGAGCAGCGTCAGGGCCAGGAGCCAGAACGAGCCGATGAGGAAGCCGCGCCGGGAGAACTTCAGCGTGCAGCCGATGCCCGCCACGGCACCCAGCACCAGCAGGGCGTTGAGCATCATCTCGGTGCCCATGCCCTCGGCCAGCCCCATCTTCGCCAGGATGGTCGGCAGGAAGGTGTAGATGGCGAAGTACGGCATCACGATGCAGATGAAGAACAGGCAGTTGAAGGCCGTGCGGGTACGGTACTCGCGGCTGAACAGCACCGCGTAGCCGCTGCGGTTGCGCTGGGGACGCTCGTCGTCCAGCACCACGTTGGCCCCGATGTGCTTGCGCACGATGGCCCGCGCCTCTTCCACCCGGCCGCGGTTCACCAGCCAGCGAGGCGACTCCGGGGTGCCGATGCGGGCGATGAGGATGATGGCCGCCGGAATCGCCGAGGACGCCAGCATCCAGCGCCAGGCGTCATCCCCCAGGCTCAGCATGGCGGTACCGATGAAGGTGGCGGCGACATAGCCGAAGGTCCAGATCACGCTGAACGACCCCAGCAGCACGCCGCGATGCTTCCTCGGCGCGAACTCCGCCAGCAGGGTATGCCCGACGCTGTAGTCGCCGCCCAGGCCGATGCCGATCAGCACCCGCAGGAGGAACAGCTGCAACGCCGTCTCGGCATGGAACTGCAGCACCGAGGCCAGGGTGATCAGCACGAAACTGACGACGAAGATCTTCTGCCGGCCGACGTAATCGGAGATCCAGCCGAAGAACAGGCTGCCGAGGAACAGGCCGATCAGTGCCGAGGCGCCGATCAGCCCCTGCCAGAACGGGTCGAGCTGCATCTGCGGGCTGATCAGGGTGAAGGCGATGCCGATCAGCCCGAGGATGTAGCCGTCGGTGAAGTGCGCGCCGAAGGTGAGACCGGCGATACGGAGGTGGAAGCGCCCGAGGGGCGCGTCGTCCAGCTTGATGGTGTGTGACATGGTGAGCTCCCGTTTCTTGTTGTTCTCGCCTGGGCGAGTGGTGGGGATGCAAGGGAGGCCGGAGCCTCCCGATGGGCTGGGCCAGCAGGCCGTTGAAAGACGTAGGCGAGACAGCCGATGCAAGGCGCAACGACCAACGGGAGTAACAGCCGAAGGCTGGCCCGAAGGGCGCACATCAGTGCGTCAAATGGCCGAAAAAGCGCAGTTTACGTGCGGTAAATGAGCATTTTTAGGCTGTTTTCAACGCCGCAGCGGCAACGCAGTTAGTTTTTCAACTGCCTGCTAGAGGCCGCCCATGAGCAGGTACTTAATCTCCAGGTAATCCTCGATGCCGTACTTCGAGCCTTCCCGCCCGAGGCCGGAGGCCTTGATGCCGCCGAAGGGCGCCACCTCGGTGGAGATGATCCCCTCGTTGATGCCGACCATCCCGGCCTCCAACCCTTCGGCCACGCGCCAGACCCGGCCGATGTCGCGGCTGTAGAAGTAGGCGGAAAGGCCGTAGGGGCTGTCGTTGGCCTGGGCCAGCACCTCGGCCTCGTCCTTGAAGCGGAAGCAGGCCGCCACCGGGCCGAAGGTTTCCTCGCGGGCGATGAGCATCTGCGGGGTCGCCTCGGCCAGCACGGTCGGTTCGAAGAAGGTGCCGCCCAGGGCATGGCGACGACCGCCGCACAGCAACCGGGCACCCTTCTCCAGCGCATCGCCCAGGTGCTGCTCGACCTTGGCCAGGGCCGCCTCGTTGATCAGCGGGCCCTGGTCGCTCTCGCCCTCCAGCGCGGCCCCCACGCGCAGGGCGCGCACGGCATCGGCCAGCTTGGCGGTGAAGGCCTCGTAGACCCCTTCCTGGATGTAGAAGCGGTTGACGCAGACGCAGGTCTGCCCGGTGTTGCGGAACTTGGAGGCCATGGCCCCGCGCACCGCCGCGTCCAGGTCGGCGTCGTCGAAGACGATGAAAGGCGCGTTGCCACCCAGCTCCAGGGAGACCTTCTTCAGGGTGTCGGCCGCCTGGCGCATCAGCAGCTTGCCGGTGGCGGTGGAGCCGGTGAACGACAGCTTGCGCACCACCGGTGAAGCCTGCAGCGCGCTGCCGATGGCCGGGGCGTCGCCGGACACGATGTTGAACACCCCGGCGGGAATCCCCGCCTCTTCCGCCAGTACCGCCAGCGCAAAGGCCGACAGCGGCGTCTCTTCGGACGGCTTGAGGATCAGCGTGCAGCCGGCTGCCAGGGCCGGGCCGACCTTGCGGGTGACCATTGCCAGGGGGAAGTTCCAGGGCGTGATGGCGGCGACCACGCCGATGGGCTCCTTGGTGACGACGATGCGGGCATCCGTCTTGTGGCTGGGGATGACATCGCCATAGACGCGCCTGGCCTCCTCGGCGAACCACTCAAGGAAGCTCGCCGCATAGACCACCTCGCCCATCGCCTCGGCCAGGGGCTTGCCCTGCTCGCGGCTGAGCAGCTCCGCCAGCTCGCGCTGGTGGGCCAGCATCAGCTCGGCCCAGCGCCGCAGCGGCTGGCTGCGGGCCTTGGCGGTCAGCCCGCGCCAGGCCGGCAGCGCCCGTTGGGCGGCGGCGATGGCCTGGTCGGTTTCCACCACCCCGGCCTTCGCCACCTCGGCGATCAGCGTGCCGTCCGCCGGGTTGCGTACCGGGTAGCGCGGGCCGTCTTCCAACCAGCAGCCGTCGATGTAGTGTCCCTTGCGCAGCAGCCGGCTCATGCGGTGGCCTCCTTGAGGGTGAAGGCCGCTCCGGCCGGGCGCGGAACACGCAGGATGCGCTTTCCGGCGGTGTAGTCGTTGATCAGGTCGCAGGGCGTGTAGTTGCGCTCCAGCTCGTGCAGCTCGTCTGCATCCAGGCGCGTTTCCAGGGCCGCCAGGGCGCTGTCGAACTGCTCGGTGGAGTCCGCCCCTACCAGCATGCAATCCACCCCCGGGTGGTTGAGGACCCAGGCCTGGGCGACCTGGGCGTTGGACACGCCACGCCGCCGCGCCACCCGCTGCACCGAACGGGCGATCTCGAAGGAGGCTTCATCGGCGTACATCTGCTGGGTGAAGAAGTCGGTCTGGTTGCGGGTGGACTGCGCATCGCCGGTCAGCAGGCCACGGGCCAGCGGGCTGAACACCGAGACGCCCAGGCCCTGGTCGCGGCAGAACGGGATCATCTCCCGCTCTTCCTCGCGGTAGGCGCAGTTGAGCTGCAGCTGCATGTTGATGGGCCTGACCCAGCCATTGCGCTCGCAGGCCATGAGGATCTTCGCCAGTTGGCCGGTGAGCATGGTGGACACGCCGATGTAGCGCGCCTTGCCGGCTTTGACGATGTCGTGCAGGGCTTCCATCGTCTCTTCCACGGGGGTGTTCACGTCGAAGAAATGCAGCATGTAGAGGTCGACGTGATCCATGCCCAGGCGCGTCAGGGAGGCGTCGATGCTGTCCATGATGTGCTTGCGCGAATGGCCGCTGGCGTTCACGCCCTCGCGGGTGCCGTAGCCCACCTTGGTGGTGACCACGATGTCCTCGCGACGCACCAGGCGCTTGAGGATGCGCCCCACCACCTCCTCGCCGACACCGGCGGAATAGAAGTCCGCCAGGTCGATGAAGTTCACCCCCCTGTCCAGGGCGTGGCGGACGATCGGCTCGCTCTGGCGCTCATCGAAGATCCAGGGTTTCCACTGCGGCGTGCCCATGTTCATGGTGCCGAGGCAGAGCTTGGACACCTGCAGGCCGGACTGGCCGAGACGGACGTACTGCATGGCGGCCTCCTCAGGCTTTCGGGGTGTAGAAGGGGTTGGCGATGGCGCCCACCACGTCGGCCAGCTGGGCCCGGGAGGGCAGCCCGGCCAGCGCCGCCTTCAGCGCCGTGCGGCAGGCGTTGTAGTTGTTGCGGTAGACCGCATCCAGGTCGTCGCAGGCGGGGTTCACCCAGTTGGCGGTGACGATGGCCCATTCGTCCTCGGCCTCCGGCGGCAGGGTGCCGTCCAGCAGGGCCTCGGTGATGGCCTTGGCGATACCCGCCTGGGAGGCGCCCCAGGTGGCGTTGGCATGCAGGTCGCCGCTGATCTCGGCCTTGTTGACGTACAGGGTCATGGGTTTGACCGGCACGTTGGGCTGGGCGATGACCATGAAGGGGCAATGGCCCTGGCTGGGGGACGCCAGGCTGTTGGCGAAGGCCTGGCCGGCCGGCCCGTTGCGCGGGCCGATCAGCAGGTTGATGTGGGCGGCGTTGACGCCGGGGCCTTCGAAGCCCTCGCCGATGTAGAGGTCGAGCTGTTTCATGGGGATTCCTCGGGGATGCGGAAAAGTCGTGCTTGTGCCCTGGCGCGCCGTGTATCAGGCAGACGCGGGCAGGGGCGCGGTGCAGGACGAAGCACTGGGCTTGCGTGACAGCGGGGGTCGCTCCAACCACTCGACGGTACCGAGCCGAGTCTTCCCGAACCCGAGAAAGGAAAGGACGTTCATGGTGAAGGTGCTCGTTGTAGTTGTTGGATGAGCCAAGCCGGCGAAACCAGCTGCGGCGAGTTGTAGCACCCGCCCGAGCGCCATCAGTAACCACAAAAACTCAAGCGGCCATGACTAAATCTCATGACCACTAACGTGCTTTTTTCGAATGTTCATCCCCGAATTTAATCGTTTGTCCGACAACCCACGGCTGACGAACATGGCGCGGCCTCACATAACAATTATTCGAGGATCGCCAACGTGTCATACCTTGCTCGCGCCTCTGCGGCCCTGCCCGCAGCCGGCTTGTTACTCTGCACCCTCCCCCTGGCCTGCCAGGCCGACGACGCGACCCGCACCGGCTTCGTCGAGGGCAGCTCGCTGCAGCTGATCAACCGCAACTTCTATTTCAACCGGGACTTTCGCAGCCGCAACGACGGCCTGTTCAACGGCCGCGCCCAGAGCTACCGGGAGGAATGGGCCCACGGCGTCCAGGCCTTCTACAGCTCCGGGTTCACCGAAGGCACGCTGGGCGTCGGCCTGGATGCCCACGCGCTGATGGGGTTCAAGCTGGACAGCGGCGGCGGCACCTCCGGCACCAACCT
This sequence comes from Pseudomonas sp. SLBN-26, assembly GCF_006715895.1. Taxonomy (NCBI): domain Bacteria; kingdom Pseudomonadati; phylum Pseudomonadota; class Gammaproteobacteria; order Pseudomonadales; family Pseudomonadaceae; genus Pseudomonas; species Pseudomonas sp. SLBN-26. The sequence continues at coordinate 763,384 of NZ_VFOB01000001.1, read as the reverse complement.
CCTGCCGCTGGACAGCCGCAACCACGCCGAGGACCACTACTCGACGGCGGGCGGCGCGCTGAAGCTGCGGGCGTTCGACACCGAGCTCAAGGTCGGCGACCTGTTCCCCATCACCCCGGTGTTCCAGCGCGGCGACGGCCGCCTGCTGCCCCAGAGCTTCCGCGGCGTGTCCGTGGAGAACCACAGCCTCGACGACCTGACCCTGATGGCCGGCCACCTGCACGCGGCGCGCAACAAGGCCAGCAGCAACCATGACGGCGAGATGAGCACCGAATACGGCGCCACAACCTATCGCTCCGCCAGCTACTTCGGCGGGGACTACCGCTTCACCGACGGCACCCTGTTGAGCCTGTACCGGGCACGCTTCGAGGATGTCTGGGACCAGACCTACCTGAGCCTCGGCAAACGCATCGAGCTGGCCGAGCACCGCAGCCTCGCCCTGGGCGCCAACCTGTATCGCACCCGTGACCAGGGCAGTGCCCGCGCCGGCCGCATCGACACCGACAGCTGGAGCGCCTATGCCCGCCTCACCCTCGGTGCCCACGGTTTCATGCTGGCCTACCAGCGCATCGACGGTGACCAGCCCTTCGACTACCTGGGCGATGGCGACTCCATCTACCTGGCCAACTCGGTGCTGTACTCCGACTTCAACTCGCCCAACGAGCGCTCCTGGCAGGTGCGCTACGACCTGGACCTGGCGCCCTACGGCGTGCCGGGCCTGAGCCTGATGACCCGCTACCTGCGGGGCAGCGGTATCGACAACAGCCGGGTCGACCCCAAGGGCGCCTACGCCTACTACGCCCGCCTGGGCGATGGCGGCCGGCATTGGGAACGGGACATCGAGGTGAAGTACGTGGTCCAGGGCGGCCCCGCCAAGGACCTCTCCATCGCACTCCAGCAGACCATCCACCGCGCCAACTCGGCCCAGGCGGACGGCGACGTGGACCAGGTGCGGATCATCACCCAGTACCCCCTCGACATCTTCTGAAGGTGACCCTGCGCGCTGGAGCGCCGACGCCGCTCCAGCGCACATGACCCGATGGTTCCTGACAACCGTTTCAAGCCAGGTAAGACAGCCATGCGTACATGCAAGCACTTCATCGGCGGCCAGTTCGTCGACCCGACCGGCGATGCCGACTTCGCCATCCACTACCCTGCCACCCAGGCACTGGTCGGCCGCGTGCCGGCAGCCTCGGTGGAGGAGGTTCACCACGCCGTGGACCTCGCCGCAGCCGCCCAACCCGGCTGGGCACGCCTGCCCAGCATCCAGCGCGCCGAGCACCTGCGGCGCTTCGCCGATGCGCTGCTGGCCAACGCCGACGCCATCGGCGCGGCGCTGGCGGCCGAATCGGGCAAGAGCCTGGAGGATGCCTGCAACGAGGCCCGCTACGCCGCCGAGATCACCCGCTACCACACCGAATGGGCACGCCGCATCGAGGGTGAGGTGATCCCCAGTGACACGCCGGATGAAACCCTTCTGCTGCAGCGCGAACCCATTGGCGTGGTGGCCTGCCTGATCCCGTTCAACTACCCGGTCTACACTCTGCTGCGCAAAGTGGCGCCGGCCCTCATCACCGGCAACGCCGTGGTGGTACGCCCCAGCAACAACACCCCGCTGTCGGCCTTCGAGATCGCCCGCGCGGCGCAACAGGCCGGTTTGCCGGAGGGCGTGTTCAACCTGCTGACCATGGACCACGACACCGCAGCGGCACTCTGCACCCACCCGGCGGTGGGCATGATCACCCTGACCGGCAGCGTGCAGGCCGGTCGCATGGTGCTGGAGTACTGCAAGGCCAACATCGCCAAGCCGTCCCTGGAGCTGGGCGGCAAGACGCCAGCGATCATCGCCGCCGATGCCGACCTGGAACGTGCCGCCGACGATCTGGTGCGCTCCAAGACCACCCACTGCGGGCAACTCTGCACCGCCATCGAACGGGTCTACGTCCACGACAGCGTGCACGACCGCTTCCTCGATCTGCTCAGGGCGCGCATGGCCGCCGTGCGCATCGGCGACCGCGCGCAGGACCCGACGCGCATGGGGCCGCTGGTCAGCGAACGTGCCCGCACGCAGATCCACGGCCTGGTGCAACGGGCCCTGGCTGAGGGCGCGGTGCTGGAAACCGGCGGCTTCATCCCCGAAGGCGCCGGGCACTTCTACCCGGCCACGCTGCTCAGCGGCTGCCGCCAGGGCATGGAGATCGTGCGCGAGGAAAGCTTCGGGCCGATCCTCCCGGTGCTTCGCTACCACGACCTGGACGAGGCCATCGCCCTGGCCAACGACCACCAGTTCGGCCTGGCCTCGGTGCTCTACACCGAGGACTACCGCAGCGCCCTGCGGGTGGCCAATGCCATCCAGGCCGGCGAGCTGTACGTCAACCGCACCCCGGCCGACCCCTACCAGGGCTACCACGCGGGCTGGAAGCGCTCCGGGCTCGGTGGCGACGACGGCAAGCACGGGATGCTCGAGTTCACCCAGACCCGCCTGGTGGTCATGAAGTACTGAGCCCAGGCACCGCACCCTGCCTGGCGACCCGCGCCGGGCGACCAACAAGAACAATGATCGAGGCGTGCGCCCTGCGCGCGCCCAAGGATGCCCTCATGTCCAGAACCGCTGCCCAGGCCGATGCTCCGCTCGCACGCGGAGCGAACGGCAAGACCCAACGCTATCTCCAGCTCATGCTGCTGGTACTCGCCGCCGGGGCCATCTACCCGGTGCTCTACCTGCGGCAGGTGTACCAGAGCACCATGCTGGAGGTGTTCGCCATCACCAACACCGAGCTGGGCTACCTGTACTCCATGCTCGGCACACTGTTCCTGGTGAGCTACCTGCCCAGCGGTTGGCTGGCCGACCGCATCGCACCCCGCCTGCTGATCAGCTTTTCCCTGGTGGCCACCGGCCTGCTGGCGCTCTGGTACGCCACCGCGCCCGGCTTCGACAGCCTGCTGGTGATCTATGCCGGCTGGGGCATCAGCACCGGGCTGACCTTCTGGGCCTCGGTGATCAAGCGGGTGAAGATGATCGCCCAGGCCAGCGAGCAGGGCCGTTTCTTCGGCATCCTCGACGGTGGACGCGGGCTGGTGGAGGCCCTGCTGGCCACGGTCGCCCTCGCCCTCTTCGCCTACGCCACCGAGTCCCAGGGGCAGTCCCACCAGGTGGGCTTCACCCATGTGGTCCACCTCTACGCCTTCACCTGCCTGCTGCTCGGCGCGCTGATGCTCGGCGTCAAGGACCCGAAGGCGGCCCACCCCAACGCCGAGGAAGAACGCCAGGCCCACAACCTGCTGCAGGACCTGCGCACCCTGGCGCGCATTCCCGAGCTGTGGCTGGTGGCGGCCATCGTCTTCTGCGGGTACCACATCTTCTGGGCCACCTACAGTTTCTCGGCCTACCTGCAGGAGGGTGGCTTCGGCCTCAGCGCGGTGATGGCCGGCACCATCACCACCATCAAGCTGTGGATGCGTCCGATCGGCGGGATCGGCGGCGGTTACCTGGGGGATCGCTTCTCCAACATCACGGTGCTGATCGTCGCCCTGGCGTTGGCGACCCTGGGCATGGTCGGGCTCATCGTCTTTCCGGCACTGGACAGCCTGGTCCTGCTCATCGGCCTGGTGATCTTCATCGGCCTGCTGACCTACGCCATCCGTGGCCTCTACTGGGCCATCCTCGACAGCTGCCAGATCCCCCTGCGCATCACCGGGCTGGCCATCGGCATCATCTCGGTGGTGGGTTACTCGCCCGACGTGTTCATCCCGCTGATCAACGGCTGGATCGCCGACGCCTTCCCGGGCTTCCCCGGCTACCAGATCTACTTCGGCTACATCGCCGCCATCGGAACCCTTGGCGTGCTGGCCGCCCTCACCCTGAAAAAACGCATCGACCACAAGGCAGGCAACCGCCCATGAAGATCATCTCCCTGGAAACCCACGTCGTCGCCGTTCCACCGCCCCACATCGGCGGCATGTACTGGCTGTTCGTGACGCTCAGGACCGACTGCGGCATCGAAGGCGTCGGCGAGGTCTACGCCGCCACCTTCGGCCCCCAGGCCATGGTCCCGGTGATCGAGGATGTGTTCGCCCGCTACCTGCTGGAGCAGGACCCGCACCACATCGAGCGCTTCTTCCGCCGCGCCTATTCCAGCGGCTTCACCCAGCGCCCGGACCTGACCATGATGGGCGTCGTCTCGGGCCTGGAAATGGCCTGCTGGGACATCATCGGCAAGGCCGCCGGCAAGCCGGTCCACGAGCTGCTTGGCGGCCTGGTGAACGAGCGCCTGCGCACCTACACCTACCTCTACCCGAAGAACGCCAGGGGCGAGTACGACTACGACGACCCGGACCTGGCCGCCGAATGCGCGGTGGCCTACAGGGACCAGGGCTTCACCGCCCTGAAGTTCGACCCGGCCGGGCCCTACACCGCGTTCTCCGGGCACCAGCTGTCGCTGGAGGTGATGGACCGCTGCGAAACCTTCTGCCGCAAGATCCGCGATGCCGTGGGCAACCGCTGCGACCTGCTGTTCGGCACCCATGGGCAGATGGTGCCGTCCTCGGCCATCCGCCTGGCCCAGCGCCTGGAGAAGTACGACCCGCTGTGGTTCGAAGAGCCCGTACCGCCCGGCCAGGAGCAGGCCATGGGCCAGGTCGCGGCCAAGACCAGCATCCCCATCGCCAGCGGCGAGCGCCTGACCACCAAGTACGAGTTCCACCGGCTGCTGACCGATGGCGGCGTCTCCATCCTGCAGATGAACCTGGGCCGCTGCGGTGGCCTGCTGGAGGCGAAGAAGATCGCTGCGCTGGCCGAGGTCCACTACGCCCAGATCGCCCCGCACCTCTACAACGGCCCCATCGGCGCCGCGGCCAGCTTCCAGCTGGCGGCCTGCACGCCGAACTTCCTGATCCAGGAAAGCATCGAGACCTGGGGCGGCTTCCATGCCGAGGTGCTGAAGAAGCCGCTGCACTGGGAGGACGGCTACGTCATCCCATCCCGCGAGCCGGGGCTCGGCGTCGAACTGGACATGGACGCGGTGCGCCGGCACTCGCCCTACACCGGCGAACGCCTGCACCTGCAGATGGCACCCGACCCCGTGGACGTGCGCGACACCGCACCCGCCAAGGGCTGACCGATGCCGCCCTCGCCCACCGGCCTGCACGCCGGGGGCGAGGCGCCTTCGCCCGGCCTGAACCTGACCCTGAACGACGCGGTAATCGACATGACGTACGACTTCATCATCGTTGGCGCCGGCTCCGCCGGCTGCATCCTCGCCAATCGCTTCAGCGCCTCCGGCCAGCATTCGGTGCTGCTGCTGGAAGCCGGCGGCAAGGACAGCTCCCCCTGGTTCAAGGTGCCGGTGGGCTTCGCCAAGATGTACTACCACCCCACCTACAACTGGATGTACTACAGCGAGCCCGAGCCCGAGCTGGCCGGGCGCCGCATCTACGCTCCGCGCGGCAAGGTGCAGGGTGGTTCGGGCTCCATCAACGCGATGATCTACGTGCGCGGCCAACCCCACGACTTCGACGACTGGGCCGCAGCGGGCAACGACGGCTGGGCCTTCAAGGACGTGCTGCCCTACTTCCGCAAGCTGGAAACCCACCCCCTGGGCGAAACCGAGTTCCACGGCGCCAGCGGTCCCATCCACATCAGCCCCATGAAGGGCCAGACCCATGCCATCTGCGATGCCTTCATCGAAGGCTGCCAGCAGCTGGGCTACCCCCGCAGCGAGGACTTCAACGGCGCCGACTTCGAGGGCGCCGGCCTCTATGACGTCAACACCCGCAACGGCCAGCGCTGTTCCAGCAGCTTCGCCTACCTGCACCCGGCACTGGCACGGCCGAACCTGCATATCGAGCACCATGCCCTGGCCCAACGCCTGGTGTTCGACGACGCGCGGCGGGCCACCGGCGTGGTGGTCAGCCAGCATGGCGTGGAGCGGCAGTTCAGCGCGCGGAAGGAGGTGATCCTCGCCGCTGGCGCGGTGGACACCCCGAAGCTGCTGCAGCTCTCCGGCATCGCCGGACGCGGCCTGCTGACCCGTCACGGCATTCCGGTGGTGCACGAGCTGCCGGCGGTGGGTCGCAACCTGCAGGACCACCTCTGCGTCAGCTACTACTACAAGGCCAACGTTCCCACCCTGAACGACGAACTGAGCTCACTGCTGGGCCAGGTGAAGCTGGGCATCCAGTACCTCCTGACCCGCAAGGGCCCGCTGGCCATGAGCGTGAACCAGGCCGGCGGCTTCTTCCGTGGCGACGCCAGCCAGGCGCAACCGAACCTGCAGCTCTACTTCAACCCGCTGTCGTACCAGATCCCCAAGAGCAACAAGGCGCGCCTCAAGCCGGAGCCCTACTCGGGCTTCCTGCTGTGCTTCAACCCGTGCCGCCCGACCAGCCGGGGCACCATCGAGATCGCCTCGGCCGACCCGACCCAGGCTGCGCTGATCCGCCCCAACTACCTCAGCACCGAGAAGGACATCGACGAGGTGATCCAGGGCAGCCGCCTGATCCGCCGGATCATGGATGCCCCCGCCCTCAAGGCGATCACCGTCGAAGAGGTGCTGCCCGGGCCATCGGTGGCCGATGAGGCCGGCATGCTGCAGTACTTCCGCGAGAACGCCGGCTCCATCTATCACCTCTGCGGCTCCTGTGCGATGGGAACCGACCCGGCCACCTCGGTGGTGGACAGCCGTCTGCGGGTACACGGCCTCACCGGCCTGCGCATCGTCGATGCCTCAGTGTTCCCCAACGTCACCTCGGGGAATACCAACGCGGCGGTGATGATGGTGGCGGAAAAAGGCGCCGACCTGATCCTGGCGGATGCCTGACGCGGAGGCCGTCACACGCACGCGACGCAGGCACGGCACCCGGGGGGGTTCGATGCGGTCCAAGCGGCGATGAACACGCCGCTTCGCTGTCGTACTATGCCCAACCGCCTTCCCAAAACCGTGGTACCGATGCCTGCCGATGCTCCCATGACCGCCCTGCCCACCGTCCTGGCCGGCCCCCTGCTGCGCCGCGCCGAACCCCGGCGCCTGGTGTTCTGGCTGGTGGCCACGCGCCCGCTGCAACCCGTCCTGCTGCTGGAGGCCGACGGCCAGGCCCAGCGCCACAGTCTGGACGCCCGGCAATGCCGCATCCTTGCGGTGGGCCGGCACGCGCATGTGCACCTGATCGACCTGCGCCTGGAGGCGCCCCTGCCCCGGGACACGCCCATCGCCTACGACCTGCTGATCGACGGCCAGGGCACTGCCGAGTGGGCGCCGCACCTGCTCTACGGCGAGGCCACCCGACCCGACTTCGTGCTGCGTTCACGCATCGACCACCTGCTCCACGGCTCCTGCCGCAAGCCCCATCACCCCGCCCCCGACGGACTGCTCTGCGCTGACCGCCTGCTGGCCGAAAGGCCCCTGCCGGAACAACGCCCGGCGCTGCTCATGCTCAGCGGGGACCAGATCTACGCCGACGACGTGGCCGGGCCGATGCTGTGCGCCATCCACTCGCTCATCGAGCGCCTGGGCCTGTACGGGGAGTACCTGGAGGGCGCTGTGGTGAGCGACAGCGAAGCGCTCTACCAGCACCCCGCCAGCTACTACCGGCGTGCCGACCTGCTGCCGGCCCTGGAGAGCAACGAAACCCTGCGCGAGCGCTTCTTCGGCGGCGCGCGCAAGCCGATCTTCACCAGCAGCAACGCCGAGAACCACCTCGTCACCCTCGCCGAGGTGCTGGCCATGTACCTGCTGGTCTGGTCGCCGGTGCCCTGGACGCTGGTGGCACCGCAGATGCCCGCACTCGGCACGTCCGAAGCGGAACGCTTCCACCTCGAAGCCACGCGCCTCGAAGGCTTCGTCGCCGGCCTGCCGGGCGTGGCGCGGGTGCTGGCGCACCTGCCGACGCTGATGATCTTCGACGACCATGACGTGACCGATGACTGGAACCTTTCCGCCCAGTGGGAGCAGACGGCCTACGGCCACCCCTTCTCCCGCCGCATCATCGGCAACGCCCTGCTCGCCTACCTGCTCTGCCAGGGCTGGGGCAACGACCCGGACGCCTTCGATGACCTGCAGGATGACCTCGCCGCGCTGTGCACCAGCCCTGATTCCCATGGCCGGTTGGACAGCACGCGGCTCGACGGCCTGATCGGCCGCCTGCTGGCCTTCAACGGCTGGCAGTACGAACTGGACACCCAGCCACCCCTGCGGGTGCTGGACACCCGCACCCGCCGCTGGCGCAGCGAAGTCGACCTCAAGCGGCCGTCCGGCCTGCTGGACTGGGAGGCCCTGTGCGAGCTGCAACAGGCGCTGCTGGGGCACCCCTCGGCCATCGTCGTGTCCCCGGCCCCGGTGTTCGGCGTGAAGCTGATCGAGGCCGTGCAGCGGGTCTTCACCTGGCTCGGCCACCCGCTGCTGGTGGACGCGGAAAACTGGATGGCCCATCGCGGTGCCGCCCAGGTGATCCTCAACATCTTCCGTCACTCACGCACGCCGGGCAGCTACACCATCCTCTCCGGCGACGTGCACTACTCCTTCGTCTACCGCGTGCTCATCCGCCATCGCCAGCAGGGCCCGCAGATCTGGCAGATCACCAGCAGCGGCGTGAAGAACGAATTCCCCCACCGCCTGCTGGACCTGTTCGACCGCCTCAACCGCTGGCTCTACGCGCCCCGCTCGCCGCTCAACTGGTTCACCCAGCGTCGCCGCATGAAGGTGGTGCCCCACACACCGGCCCACAGCCGCGCGGGGGAACGCCTGTGGAACGGCGCCGGGTTGGGCCAGGTGTTCTTCGATGCCGATGGGCGGCCGACGCGGGTGTTCCAGCTCAATGCCAACGGCACTGCACCCACCGAGTTCCTCGAAGACCGCGAGGACGTCAGCGACGCCCATCCCCTCGCGCGGCGGGCCTGAACCCGCCGCTCAGAGCACCGCATCCCAGCGCTGGGACCAGTCGATGTCGTCGGCTACCACCTCGCGCAGCACGCCGATGGCCTGCTGCAACAGCGCCGAATCACGGTCACGGGAGTAAACGAGGTAGGTCGGGTAGGTGAACTCCGGCGCCCGCTCCACCCGCTCCAGCACGCCGCTGTCCAGGTAGCTCTGCACCACCCGCGTGCGGAAATAGCCGGAGCCGCCGTTCTGCAGGATGAACTGCAGGGCCAGCGGCCCGAGGTTCACCGAAACCGCAGCCCGCGCCAGGTCAGGGAGCGCCGCATCGTGCTGCTGGCGGAAGCGCGGCCCCCAGTCCACCTGCACGTAGGGTTCGGGCGCACGGCTGGAGCGGATCTGCACCAGCTTCTCCTCCAGCAGCAACTCCACCTGCATGCCCGGCCAGTACTCGGGCTGGTAGACCAGCGCCGCATCCAGCAGCCCCAGTTCGATCTGCTGCTGCAGGTGCTGGCCGGCGGCCACCTCCACCCGTACCGCGTGGGACGGAATCCGTTCACGCAGGCGGGTCATCCAGCCCAGCAACAGCGGGTTGCTCAGGCTCACCTCACCGCCGATGGCCAGCAGGTCGCGGTAGCCCTTGGGCAGCGGCAGATCACGCCGGGCGGCCTCCCAGGTCTTCACCAGTTGCGTGGCGTGCCCGACGAACACCTCCCCCTCCGGCGTCAACCGCGCCCCGGCCCGGTTGCGCACGAACAGCCGGCAGCCAAGCTGCCCCTCCAGGTTCTGCACCCGCGCGGTGATGGCGGTCTGGGTCACGTGCAAACGCTCCGCCGCCGAGACAAAGCTGCCGCTGCGGGCGATTTCGAGAAAGGTGCGTGCCAGGTCGATATCCATGGCAATCCCCAGGCTTTTGAAGGGTGGCTATCTTAGCGGGTCGGGGGTGAGAGGCTGAGAGGAAACGCTTACCCCTCCAGCAGAAACGCTATCCAGGAAGAAAGAGCCGCTTCGAATTCATCAGTCATTAGAAAGCAGAAAAAATCGTCATCATGAAGCGAGTAAATCCGGGAATTTTCCCTGCTTATTTCCACACCCCGATCTTCACGATCCCAGTTATGGGATTCCAATTCACCCTGCTTTACAGCTCTAACTTTTGAAAGCACCTCTTTCAGCCAAGTAACAGTGCCTTCATATGACTGATCACCACCATCAGTCAAAAAACATCTCACTAAATCCACTGCCTGAGGACCGAGAACATCTTTTTCACAACTAGGCTCGCAAACCTAGTCTTAACCCAACCATTTCCGCCCCTACCGTGCCGACCTTGAGAAACTCGCCTTCTACGTTTTAACAAGCATAAGCCTCTGCCCTTCAGCATATTTTATTCGTACAACTCTTTGCCTTGGCAATGACGTAGGCTACGCCCAAAACTCGCTTCCATCTTGTCCAATCCAAACCACGCCTGCTGGCGCATCTGTAAGAAACCAAATCCCAAAACCATCAAGATCGTCTTCTCCTGGAGTGTCAGGCCAAGCCTCCCGCAGAATGTGCAACTGATCTTGAACGGAGCCATCGAGAAAAAAACTCTCACTTGCCAGCTTTAAATGCCCACCCAACATGAGCCAACTCATTAGTGAAAAGAATAATTTAACCTTATACGGATAATCGACATGACAATCAGAGATCTCAACCGTCATGTGCTGCCATATAGCTCTCATGGAAAGACCAAAGGCACTCTGCAGTACAGATTCAGCAACTTCCTCACTACAGCCACCCGACTCCGAAAAGAAAATACGCCCATCATTCATGCGTTCTCCTCCACAACTATAAAGCCCCACCCCAAAATCAATACTTTCAATAAAAGAAAAATCAAACCAAGTACAACCCCAACAACCTAGCACCCAATATTTAAAAACCCTATACCACACTGAAAGCCATAACCCTTCACCACCCTAGTTCAAAGCCCACCAAACACCCGCCTAAATAACCACGCAACGCTGGAACACTCCTCAAGTGCCTGCAAAGCAGCTTCAGGCGTAACTGGCATATCACTCGGAGCACTACCACGCTTAACAGCAATTCCATAGATTGCATACTCTTCGCTCTCTGTGTGCTCCCAGCACGGAACGTGACCAATTGTTTTATATATTTGAAAAATCTCACCATCGAACTGAGCAAGCTCAATAAAAAAATCCGGAATATCGCCCTGTGAAAACATATCAACGCACCAGAGCCTAAACTCCTCTTTACTGACAGCCCCCGAAAAAATACAAGCAATGGCAAAGCCCAAGAGCTCATCACTATAACAATCCAGCTCTTTCCCACTCATACACCTGCATCCCTCTTTCAAGCCTAATAATGGCCGACCATCTAACCAATAAAAGATCTTGCATATCCGCAGACTTCGGCGACCAATTAAAAACGCGACACACTCCCCCAAGTTGACATTCGATACCGCACCCACAAAAAACTCAGCCAGCGCATAGCGCTGGCTGAGTCGAGGTTTTACCAGAACGTGCCGCCAAGCATCACTCGCGCTGCAGCACTTTGCGCTCCAGTGCCGGGTCAGCATCGATTTCGCTGTCACTGAAGGGCAGCGGCTGCCAGGGGTTATCGGCGAACAGGGCGGTCTGGTCGGCGTAGTGGGGGGAGCCGGGGTCGCTGGACTGGGAGAAGGCCAGCAGGCCTCGGGCGCGGGGGCCGTTGGCGTCGAAGGTGACCAGTTGCAGGTAGCTGGTGCCGCTGACCACTTCCAGGCGGTCGCCCTGGTGTTCGCTCTGCATGGCGTTGTAGACCCCCAGGTGGCCGTCGGCACCGGGCATGGGGAAGGTTCGGGCGCCGCGGGTGACCTGGTGCAGATCACCCCAGCGGGCATCGGCAGGGGCGCCCGAGGCGGCCAGGGCCTCGCTGGCGGCCATCAGGGCCTGGCGCAGCGGTTCGCGGGCGGCCGGTGCGATGCCGGTGGGGGTGTCCAGCGGGCGCGTGGGGTCGAAGGGGTGCAGCCAGCCGTCGTCCAGTTCAAGGAAGGCCTGGGCCGCCTGCTGGAACACCAGCATGCCGAGGCCGCTGTCTACCCGCGCCTTGCCATCCCAGTCGGCCAGGGCAGCGCAGGCGCGGCTCAGGTCCACTTCGCCGGCGTGGGCCTTGCACAGCGCCAGCAGTTCCGGCAGCAGTTCGCCGGCCAGGCTCACCTGGTTGTCGGTGACCATTGCCGCCAGGTCGTCCGCCCCTAGCGGCTGCTGGCCTAGCAGGCGCCCCAGGGCGAAGCGGGCACGGGGGGAGATCGGCGTTTCCCGGCTCACCAGGGGGGAGTAGCCCGCCAGGGGGCTCGCCGGGTTGGTCAGCCAGGCGCTGTCGTTGGAGTTCTGCACGAAGTCCTCGCGCAGCAGCACGGGCAACTGCGCGGCCGGGGTGATGCCGGCCTGGGCGGCCCCGGCTTCCCGCTGCCATTCGCAGGCGCTGCGATTGCCCTGCAGGGCAGGCAGGCCCTGCTCCGCCAGTTGCGGGATGACGCACTCGGCGAGCTGCTGGGGCTGCAGGTGCGGCACCACGGATTGGTTCATGTAGAGCGCGCGGCCCCGGTCATCCACCGCCAGGGTGTTGACCCAGGGAATGCCCTGCAGGCGCTCGACACTGGCGCGCAGGGCATTCACGTCGCGCGCCTGGTTCATCGCGTACCACTGCTGCAGCACGCGGGTGTTGCCGAGGTTGGCGTCACGCAGGGCCCAGGCTTCGCCGGCCGACCAGTCCAGCTTGCCGGGCCAGTTCAGCAGCGGGCCGAAACGGGATTCGTAGAGGTCGTGGGACTGGGTGACCAGCTCACCGGACGGCTGCCGCACCCGGATCTGCAGGCGCGTGCGGGTCATGGGCTCGTAGCGGCCGTCGACGCGGTAACGGGTCGGGTTCTTCGGGTCCAGCTCCAGGCGGTACAGCGTGAAGTGCGCGGAGGTGTCCACGGTGTGGGTCCAGGCCAGGTGCTGGCCAAAGCCGATGTTGACCACCGGCAGGCCGGGCAGCGCGGCGCCCATCACGTCGAGCTTGCCGGGGATGGTCAGGTGCAGCTGCCAGAAACGCAGCGCCCCGCTCCACGGGAAGTGCGGGTTGGCCAGCAGCATGGCCGGGCCGTCGGCACTGCGCTGGCGGCCCACGGCCACGGCGTTGCTGCCCCGGTCCAGGCGAAAGCCTTCGACCCGCGCGAGGGTGTGGCCGCTGTCCCGAGCAGCCTGTTGCCGCCCGGGCGGTGCGGCGCCCACCACGGCTTCGGCGAACTGGCCGACACCGCCCTCCACCAGCAGGCGCCGGGTCAGGCGGACCAGGTCATCCGCTTCGATGGAACGCAGCCAGGCCTGCCCGAGGCAGTGGGTGCGACCGGCGTCGGCTTCGCCCAGGTAGCGGTTGAAGCCCTCGGCATAGCCGACCAGCAGCTCGGTCACCTCGTCGGTCTGGGCACGGCGGAAGCTGGCGACCCGCTCGGGGGCGTTCAGCCAGGTGAAGAACAGGTCGGACGGGACGTTGGCCAGGCCGGCGGAGGACTGCCCGTCCGCGCCGAACCAGCGGGCCCGCTCGCCTCGCGCGGTGATGATCTCTTCGGCCAGCAGGCAGGCATTGTCGCGGGCGTAGGCATAGCCGATGCCACGCCCAAGGCCACGCTCGTCAGTCGCGCGGATATGCGGCACGCCGTGGGCGGTCCAGCGGATCAGGGTGTCGCCACCGGCATCGGCGGCATGGGACAGGCACGGCGCCAGCAGCAAGGCTGCGGCCCCGGCGACAAGGGTGCGCATGGGCATCGGGGGTTCTCGCGGAGAAAGGGAACGCGCCGGACGAAGCCGGCGCGGGGGTGGTCAGCCGGCGATGGCGTAGCTCGGCGCGGTACGCCCGGCAGCACCGGCGGGCTCCAGATGCTGGTGCAGGGAGGCGGCGATCTCGTCGGCACGGATCGGCAGCACCGACAGCAGGGTATCGCTGAGGCCGTGGCTGGCCTGGCAGAAGCCCTGCATGTACAGCGCGGGGCGGAAGGTGTCGTCGGTGCGCAGGCGGTAGTCGCGGGCCACCTCGAAATCGCCCAGCCAGGGCGCCAGGGGTTCCAGCAGCTCGCGGTGGGCCTGGCGCTCGTACCCGGTGGCCAGCACCACCGCGTCGTAGCGGTGGCTGCTCTGCTCGCCAGTGGCGATGTGGCGCAGCACCAGTTCGATGCCATCGGTGGTGGCGGTGGTCCGCTCCACGGCGCTGAGGTTGCGGAAGGCATGGCGGCGCGAGCCGGAGACCTTCTGCCGATAGAAGATGCCGTAGATACGCTCGATCAGGTCCAGGTCCACCACCGAGTAGTTGGTGTTGTGGTACTCACGGATCAGCCGCTCACGCTCGGCGGTGGGCTGGCTGAAGATCAGGTCGGTGAACTCGGGGGAGAACACCTCGTTGACGAAGGGGCTGTCATCCGCCGGCTTGAGGGCGGAGCCCCGCAGGATCACGTCCACCTGCACGTTCGGGTAGCTGTCGTTGAGGTCGATGAAGGCCTCCGCAGCGCTCTGTCCGCCGCCGACGATGGCGATGCGCATCGGCTGGCCGCTGGCACAGGGCTGCTGCTGGATACGCTCCAGGTACTGGGCGTGGTGGAACACCCGCGCATCGCCCTTGAGGTGGCGAAAGGCCTGGGGCACGCGCGGGGTGCCGCCGGCGCTGAGCACCACCGCGCGGGTGGTGCGTACCTGGGACTGGCCGTTGGCATCGCGGGAGACCACCCGCAGCGCCTGCACCTGGTTGCCCTCCAGCAGCGGCTCCACCGCCTGGACCTCCTCGCCATAGCGGCACTGGTCGGCGAACTGGCCGGCGACCCAGCGCAGGTAGTCGTTGTACTCCATGCGGCAGGGGTAGAAGGTGCCGAGGTTGATGAAGTCCACCAGGCGGTCGTGCTGGCGCAGGTAGTTGACGAAGGAGTACGGGCTGGTGGGGTTGCGCAGGGTCACCAGGTCCTTGAGGAAGGAAATCTGCAGCTCGCTCTGGTTCACCAGGGTGTTGCCGTGCCAGCGGTAGTCGGCCTGCTTGTCGAGGTACAGCGCGTCCAGGGCGCCCTGCCCGCTGGCGGCACGCTCCTGCAGGGCGATGGCCAGGGCCAGGTTGGAAGGGCCGAAGCCGATGCCGATCAGGTCGTGGATGGCGGTGTTGAGGGGCTGGGTCATGTCCTGTGTCCTCTGCTGGCGGGCCGTCGCGGACCGCGGCTGTCATGGGGGACGGCCCGGTGGCCGCCTGCTGACAAGGAACGAGGACTGGGCAGGGAAATTTACCGGCGGCTCAACCGGCCTCCCACTCGCGCATGCGCAGCCGGCAGTGCTTCATCGCATTGACGATGTGCTTCTCCACCAGGCTGCGGGAAATCGCCAGGCGCTCGGCGATCTCCCCGTGGGACAGGCCTTCCAGCTTGCGCAGCAGGAAGGCATCGCGGCAGGCCTGGGGCAGTTCGTCCAGGGCCCGCCCGAGCATCGACAGGCGCTGGTCGCGGGCCAGCAGGCGCTGCGGCGACGGCGCGTGGAAGCGCTCCTCCTCGTCCAGCACCTCCAGCGGCTCGTTGCGGCGGATGACGCTGCGCCGGTGTTCGTCCACCACCAGGTTGAGTGCCGTGCGGTAGAGAAAGGCCCGTGGCGACTCGATGCGCTCTTGACTCGCACGCTCCATCACCCGCAAATACGCGTCATGGGCGACATCCGCTGCTGCCTGGCGGTCTCCGAGCCTGGACTGGAGGAAACGCAGCAGCTCCCGATAGTAGTTTTCCAAGGCGTCCCCCGGCCGCGTTCCACGCGGCCACACCAGTTGAGCGAGATCAACGCCCATCGTCCTACGATGCTGGCAGTCTGAAATGAACTAAATTTATAATAATTCTCATCAAGATTTAAGCCTCAACGACGGATCGCCTTCAGATCACCATGGAACCCAGGTCAAACCGGTAAGCCCGATGAACAAAGCCACCTCCCCCGCCCCCAGCGATCCCCTGGTCGAAGTCGCCGCCCACTGGTGCATGCGACTGCACGCCGAGGATTGCACCGCCGAGGAGCGCGCCGAGTTCCAGGCCTGGATCGACAGCGACCCGGCCAACGCCCTGGAATACGCGGAAATGCTGGAGATCTGGGAGCTCAGCGCCCACCTGCCGCCCAGCACCGCACCTCTCGGCAAGGCTGCACGCCCGACGCCACCCCGGCCCGCCCCGGCCCCGCAGCAGCGCCCGGCCACACCCGTGCGGCGGCGCGGCTTCCTCGCCCGCCACGCCCGCGCCCTGGCATTGGCGGTGGTCGGCCTGCCCCTGGCGGCCTACAGCGGCTGGCTGGCCGGCTGGGTGCCGGACAGCTACCACCGCTACAGCGCCGATGCGAGCATCCAGCGCTTCACCCTGGGCGACGGCAGCGAAGTGGAGCTGAACCTCGGCAGCCGCCTGAGCTACGCCAGCTTCATCGACCAGCGCCGGGTGGACCTGTCCCGTGGCGAAGCCTACTTCCACGTCAGCCGCGACCCGCAGCACCCCTTCGTGGTGAATGCCGGGGCCGGCTCGATCACCGTCACCGGCACCCGCTTCAACGTCTGGACCTACCAGGACAACGTCGTGGTCACCGTCACCGAAGGCTCGGTCAAGGTGCGCAGCGCCCGCCACGGCAACGACAGCAACCTCTCCCCCGGCATGCAGGCCGCCTTCCGCCCTGGCGACCTGCAGCCCCGCGTCGGCGCGGCAGACCCCGGCAAGGCCCTGGCCTGGCGCGACGGCAAGCTGGTGCTGGACGACCTGCCCCTGGCCGACGCCCTGCCGCTGATCAACCGCTACCTCGACCACCCCCTGGTGCTCGGCGATGCCAGCGTCGGCGAGCAGCGCATCGGCGGCATCTACAGCACCCAGGACATCGGCAACCTGGTCAAGGCCCTGCCCAAGGTGCTGCCGATCCGCCTGGCCACCCAGGACGACGGCCGCGTGGTGATCCACGCCCGCTGAGCCAGCACCCCTGGCCATCCCTCCGGACTAAATCCCCCGGGCCTCCATCCGTTTCCCAGGCAGCCCTCCGTGGTCGTCGCACCGGCGGTCGCGGGTCGTCAGCCAGCCCGGAAGCCCCGCATGCCCACACCTCGACAGCTGCTCGCCGCGCCCCTGCTCGCCCTCCCCCTGCTGGCCCTGGTGGCCTGGACCCAAGCCCCACGGTCGGCCCACCCGGACAGCGTCGCCGTCACCCTGGCGGACCTGGAGAGCAGCGTTAGCGCCCTCGGCACCCTGCAGCCCCGGCACTACGTCGATGTCGGCGCCCAGGCCTCCGGGCAGATCCTCAAGCTCCACGTGGAGCCCGGCGACAGCGTGCGCCAGGGCGACCTGCTGGTGGAGATCGACCCGTCCACCCAGCAGGCCAAGGTGGATGCCGGGCGCTATTCCATCCAGACCCTCGAAGCCCAGCTCGCCGAACAGCGCGCCCAGCACGACCTGGCCAACCAGCAGCACGCCCGCCAGCGCACCCTGCTCGCCGGCGGCGCCGGCCGTGAAGAAGACCTGCAGGTGGCCCAGGCCCAGGTCCGCGCCACCCGCGCCCGCATCGACATGATCCGTGCCCAGATCGACCAGGCCCGCGCCACCCTGCGCAGCGACGAGGCCGAGCTGGGCTACACGCGCATCTACGCGCCCCTCTCCGGCACCGTGGTGGCCCTGGACGCGCGGGTCGGCCAGACCCTCAACGCCCAGCAGCAGACCCCGCTCATCCTGCGCATCGCCCAGCTTTCGCCCATGACCCTCTGGGCCCAGGTGTCCGAAGCCGACATCGGCCGCATCCAGGCCGGCATGCCCGCCTGGTTCAGCACCCTGGGCGGCGGCGGACGGCGCTGGGACGCGAAGGTGCGGCAGATCCTGCCGCTGCCGCCACGGCCCCTGGAGCAGCTCAGCCAGGGCGGCGGCAGCCCCACCGCCGGTGGCGGCCGCGTGGTGCTCTACACCGTGCTGCTGGACGTGGACAACCCCGACGGCGCCCTGATGACCGACATGACCGCCCAGGTGCAGTTCGTCGAAGGCCACGCCCGCAAAGCCCTGACCATCCCCCTGGCGGCCCTGCGCGACGGCGACCGGGTGCGGGTGGTGAACGAGCGCGGCGCCGTCGAGGAACGCCAGCTGCGCATCGGCCTGCGGGACCGCATGCGCGTCCAGGTGCTCACCGGCCTGGCCGAAGGCGAGCGGCTGCTGGTAGGCGACGAGGCCCACGAAGGATGAACGGCGAACCGCCCCTGCTGGAACTGCAGGACGTCCGCAAGCGCTACGGCGGCAACGGCGCCCCCGAGGTGGAGGTGCTGCGCGGCGTCTCCCTGCGCATCCAGGCCGGCGAATACGTCGCCATCGTCGGCGCCTCCGGCTCCGGCAAATCCACCCTGATGAACATCCTCGGCTGCCTGGACCGCCCCAGTGACGGGCACTACCGCTTCGCCGGGCGCGACGTGGCGCAGCTCGACGCCGACGCCCTGGCCTGGCTGCGCCGCGAAGCCTTCGGCTTCGTCTTCCAGGGCTACCACCTGATCCCCGCCGCCTCCGCCCGCGAGAACGTCGAAGTGCCCGCCCTCTACGCCGGCACCCCCGCCCCGCAACGCGCCGCCCGCGCCCGCGACCTGCTGCAGCGCCTGGGCCTGGGCAGCCGCAGCGACAACCGCCCGCACCAGCTCTCCGGGGGCCAGCAGCAGCGGGTCTCGATCGCCCGTGCGCTGATGAACGGCGGCCACGTGATCCTCGCCGACGAACCCACCGGCGCACTGGACAGCCAGAGCGGCGAAGACGTCATGCACCTGCTCGACGCCCTGTCCGCCGAAGGCCACACCCTGCTGCTCATCACCCATGACCGCCAGGTGGCGGCACGGGCCCGCCGGGTGATCGAAGTGCGCGACGGGCAGATCCTCAGCGACAGCGGCACCGACCCCGCCATCAGCCCCCGGGCACGGCCCGCCAGCCAGCTGCGCGAACGCCTGGAGCAACCCAGTCTCGCCCCGGCCGGCGCCTGGGCCGGCGAATTGCTCGATGCCCTGCGCGCCGCCTGGCGGATGATGGGCGTCAACCGCTTCCGCACCGTACTGACCCTGCTCGGCATCGTCATCGGCGTCGCCTCGGTGGTGGTCATGCTGGCCATCGGCGAGGGCAGCAAGCGCCAGGTCATGGCGCAGATGGGCGCCTTCGGTTCCAACATCATCTACCTCTCCGGCTACCCCCCAGCGCCTCGGCTGCCGGAGGGGATCATCACCCTCGACGACATCGCCGCGCTGTCCACTCTGCCCCAGGTGCGGCGGATCATGCCGGTGATCGGCGGCGAACTGCTGGTGCGCTACGGCAACCGCGACATCACCCCCTACGTGCGCGGCAACGGCGTGGACTTCCCCGAGATCCTCAACTGGCCGGTGGCCAGCGGGCGCTACTTCGACGCCCGGGAGGAAGCCGAAGCGGCGCCGGTGGCGGTGATCGGGCAGAAGGTGCGCGACACCCTGTTCCCCGGCCTCGACCCGGTGGGCCGTGACCTGCTCATCGGCCAGGTGCCGTTCCGCGTCATCGGCACCCTGGTGGCCAAGGGCGCCAGCTCCGGCGACGAAGACGCCGACAACCAGGTGGTGGTGCCCTACTCCGCCGCCAGCATCCGCCTGTTCGGCAAGCCCGACCCGGCGTTCGTCGTGGTCGCCGCTGCCGACGCCAGCCGGGTGCAGGCCACCGAAGCGGCGCTGGACCGCTTGCTGCTGCGCCTGCACCGGGGCGTACGGGACTTCGAGCTGACCAACAACGCCGCCCTGATCCAGGCCGAGGCCAGCACCCGCAACAGCCTCTCGCTGATGCTCGCCGCCATCGCCGCCATCTCCCTGCTGGTGGGTGGCATCGGCGTGATGAACGTGATGCTCATGACCGTGCGCGAACGCACCCGCGAGATCGGCATCCGCATCGCCACCGGCGCCCGCCAGCGCGACATCCTCCGCCAGTTCCTCACCGAGGCCTCGCTGCTCTCCATCACCGGCGGCGGGCTCGGCCTGCTGCTGGCCGGCCTGGTGGGCGGCCTGCTGCTGCTCACCGACGTGGCCCTGGGCTTCTCCCTGCTCGCCGCCCTCGGCGCCTTCGGCTGCGCCCTGGCCACCGGCGTCCTGTTCGGCTACATGCCGGCCCGCAAGGCCGCGCGCCTCGACCCGGTAACCGCACTCACCCAACCATGACCGACGCCAAGCCCCTCCTCGCCCTGCTGTGCCTGACCCTGGCCGCCTGCACCCGCCAGGCGCCGGTCGAACCCGCCGCCCTCACTCCGCCGCCCCGGTGGCAGGCAGCCGTCCCGGATGCGGCCGTCAGCGCCCGCGACTGGTGGCGTCACTTCAACGACCCGGCCCTGGAGCGCCTGGTCCAGACGGCGCGCGCCGACAGCCACGACCTGGCCGCCGGCCGCGCCCGCCTGCGCCAGGCCCGGGCCGCCGTCACCCAGGCCCGCGCACCGCTGTTGCCTGAACTCAAGGCGGACCTCAGCGCCAACCAGCAACGCCTGCTGCGCGGCCCGGGTTACAGCCAGTTGGATGCCAGCCGCGAGCAGCCGCGCTACCACAGCTTCGGCGGCCTGCTGAACACCAGCTACGAACTCGACCTGTGGGGCGGCAAGGCCGCCGCCCTGGCCAGCGCCGAACAGGGCTACGCCGCCAGCCGCTTCGACCAGGCCGCCCTGGAGCTGACCCTGGAAAGCGCCGTGGCCAGCGCCTACCTCACGCTCCAGGCCCTGGCGGAGCAGCAGCGGATCGCCCGGCAGAACAGCGACAACGCCCGCCAGGTCCTGGCGCTGGTGCAGACCCGGCATGCCGCCGGTGCTGCCGGCACCGTGGAGCTGGCCCAACAGCAGGGCCTGCTGGCCGCCCGCGAACGCGAGCACGCACGCCTCCGGCAACAGCAGCAGGAGGCCCGGGTCGCCCTCGCCGCCCTGCTCGGCCAGCCCGTGCAGCAGCTGCAGGTCAGCGACCAGGGCTTCGAACGCCTCGCCAACCCAACCCTCGACCCCGGCCTGCCCAGCGCGCTGCTGGCCCGGCGCCCCGACATCGCCGCCGCCGAAGCCCGCCTGGCCGCCGCCGAGGCCGATATCGCCGTGGCCCGCGCCGCCCTGCTGCCGAGCCTCAGCCTCACCGCCGCCCTGGGCAGCGGCGCCGACCAGTTCCCCGACCTGCTGCGCAACCCCTACACCAACCTGGGCGTGGCCCTCAGCGCGCCGATCTTCAACGCCGGTCGCCTGGACGCCGTGCACCAGCAACGCCAGGCGCGCCAGGCGGAGCTGCTGGCCACCTACCAGGGCGCCATCGTCAACGCCTTCGCCGACGTCGAACGCGCCCTGCTGGCCCTGGAGGGCAGCGCCCACCAGCAACGCTGGCAAGCCGAAGAGCGCGACCGCGCCCGGCAGGCGTTCGAACTGGCCGAACGCCGCTACCGGGCAGGAGCGGAGACCTGGCTGACGGTGCTGGAGACCCAGCGCAGCCTGTTCCAGGCCGAAGACGCCGCCGTGCAGGTGCGCCTCGCGCAACTGCAGGCCAGCGTCAGCCTCTACAAGGCCCTCGGCGGCGGCTGGCAGCCGCCCGAGGGCTGAGGCGGGATCAGGTGGCGTCGGCGTGGCTGACCAGGCCCTTCACCAGCACGGCGGCGGTGGCCAGGGCGGCCGGCAGTACCAGGGCGGTGAGCACCTGCTCGAAGTTCCAGCCCAGGCCCAGCAGGGTGGCGCCGATCCAGGCACCGAGGATGGCGCCGAAGCGGCCGATGCCGAGCATCCAGGACACGCCGGTGGCGCGGCCCTGGGTCGGGTAGAAGCGTGCCGCGAGGGACGGCATGGCCGACTGCGCGCCGTTGATGCACATGCCCGCCACCAGCACCAGGGTGGCCAGCAGGGTCATCTGGCCCAGGCTCTGGCCGACGAGCCAGGCGAAGACCCCGGCCAGCAGGTAGAACACGCCGATCACCCGGTGCGGGTCGAAACGGTCCATCGCCCAGCCCACGCCCACCGCACTGAGCACCCCGCCCAGCTGGAACAGCGCACCGATGGAAGCGGCCTGCTCCAGGCTGGCGCCGCTGTCGCGCAGCAGGGTCGGCAGCCAGCTGGTGAGCAGGTAGACGATCACCAGCCCCATGAAATAGGTCAGCCACAGCAGCAGGGTGCCGGCGCTGTAGGTGCCGGAGAAGATCACCCGGAACACGTTGCGGCTCTGCACCGTCTGCTGCTCCGGCACGCTGAAGCCGCTGGCCACGGCCACTTCGCTCGGGGCGATGGGCGCCAGCACGCGGCGAACGCGTTCATCGCCCTTGTTGCGCACCACCAGGTAGCGCGCCGACTCGGGCAGCCACAGCAGCAGCACCAGGGTCAGCAGCAGCGGCAGCAGGCCGCCGATCAGCAGCAGGCTGTGCCAGCCGAACGCCGGGATCAGCTTGGCGGAGACGAAGCCACCACCGGCCATGCCCAGGTTGAAGCCGCAGAACATGCTGGTCACCAGCAGCGACTTGAGGCGCTCGGGGGTGTACTCGGAGAGCAGCGTGGTGGCGTTGGGCATCGCCGCCCCCAGCCCCAGGCCGGTGAGGAAGCGCAGCACCAGCAGCTGGTCGACGTTGGCGCTGAAGGCCGAGAACAGGCTGAACAGCCCGAACAGGAACACCGCCCCCACCAGCACCAGCTTGCGCCCGAAGCGGTCGGCCAGCGGGCCGGAACCGAGGGCGCCGAAGACCATGCCGATCAGCGCGGCGCTCATCACCGGGCCGAGGCTGGCACGGTCGATGCCCCACTCCTGGGTCAGGGCCGGGGCGATGAAGCCCATGGCGGCGGTGTCGAGGCCGTCGAGGAAGACGATGAGGAAGCACAGCAGGACGACGCGCCACTGGTAGGCGGACAACGGCTGGGCATTGATGAAGCGCTGGACATCGAGGGTGCCCGCAACGGGCACGTGGGCTTGGCTGGTCATGCAAGGATTCCTGCTGGGGCCTGGCACCCGCGACCTCTTGCAAGGTGACGACCGGGACCGGCTCGGACTGGACAGGAATGAGGGCGTGCACGGCCGCTCGGTGGCGGCAGGAACGGTCTCTCATTGTTCTTATGGGCCCGACCGCCAGGCAGCGGGCTGTGCAGACGTTACGGAGAGCGCCCCGGGGGTTCAATTCGATAATCGGCAAAGCGTTCGATAGTCGAACAGGTTCAGCCGGGTGGGCGCGGCCTCCCCGGCCGCGCAGCGTCACCTCAGTGGAACAGGCGGGTACTGAGTTCCTTGCTGGCTTCCAGCAGCACCGGCAGGAAGCGGTTCTCCAGTTCCTGGCGGGACACCCGGCCGGCGTGGGTGCCCACGTTCAGCGCGGCCAGCACCTGGCCGGCGGAGTCCTTCAGCGGCACCGCGACGGAGCGCAGGCCCATTTCCAGCTCCTGGTCGATGATCACCCAGCCCTGGCGGCGGATCTCCTCGACGCTGGCGCGCAGGCCCTCGGGGGTGCAGACGGTGCGGCTGGTCTTTACCTGCAGGTCGGCGTGCTCCAGGTAGTCATCCAGGGCCGCGTCGTCCAGGGCGGCCAGCAGGATGCGGCCCATGGAGGTGCAGTAGGCCGGCAGGCGGCTGCCGACGCTGAGGTCCACCGAGATGAGCCGCTGGGGCGTGGCCGAACGGGCGATGTAGAGGATCTCGTCGCCCTCCAGGGTGGCCATGGAGCAGGCCTCGTGCAGCTGCTCGCTGAGTCGGTCGAGGATCGGCTGGGCCGTCACCGCCAAGGGCGTCGAGGACAGGTAGGCGTGGCCCAGGGTCAGCACCTTGGGCAGCAGCGAATAGGTGCGCCCGTCGGTGGTGACGTAGCCCAGCTTCATCAGCGTGTGCAGGCACCGGCGCACGGCGGCGCGGGGAATCTCGGTGCGATGGCTGATCTGGGCGATGGTCAGGTGGCGCTTGCGCTCCTGGAAGGCGTGGATCACCGCCAGGCCACGCGCCAGGGAGGTCATGAAGTTGGGGTCCCCGGTGAAGGCCTCGATGCGCTTGGCCGGCGAGGCGACGATGGGCGGCGCCAGGGGGGTCAGGGGTGCACGCGTTTCTTCGGTCATTGTTGTTGTCCTGTGTGGAGTCGCGGTCGCAGCAGGCGGTCGATTATCGAACCGAAGTTCGATAATCGCAATTGACCCCCGGCGCGGCCGTCCGTACGTTCTGCGCCGCCGGGGAGCGCGCGGTTCGGTCAGGTGCCGCGCCCTTCCGGGCAGGGCCCTGCCCACAAGGCAGTGCCCACCTCCCCCCGCAGACGCCACCACCCCGGCGCGCCACCCGCGCGCCCGGGGCTGGCACTGAGCAGCGCTCAGTGCATCAGGCCGATGAACAGGCTGATGCTGCCGAAGGCCAGCACGGTGCAAGCCACCAGCGCCGCCGCGCAGCGCCCTTCCTGGCCGAAACGCTGGCCGAGGATGGGGTAGATGCTCATCATCGGCGCGCTGGCGAAGAGCACCCCGGCCACCTTCAGCATCGGGTCCGTCGGCGGCAGCAGCTGGAAGCACAGCAACACCACCAGCGGGTGCAGCACCAGCTTGCCGAGGCTCAGTTGCGCCACGTCCGCCAGCAGGCCGCCGGCACGCAGGCCGAGCAGGCTGGCACCGATGACGAACAGCGCCACCGGGGCGGAGGCCGAGGCCAGCATGTCCACCACCCGCGCCGGCACCGCGGGCAGCCGCACCTCCAGCAGCGCCAGCAGCAGGCCGACGCTGATGCCGATGATCACCGGGTTGCGCAACAGCCGCAGGAAGGTGTCGCGCAGCGCATCGCGCAGGCGGCTGCCGCCCTGCTGGCCCATCTCGGCCAGGCCCAGGGCCAGGGGGATCATCAGCAGGTTCTCCACCAGCATGTTCAGCGCCAGGGCCACCCCCGCCGTAGGGCCGACCACCAGGGCGACGATGGGGTAGCCGATGAAACCGCTGTTGGACACCGACATCCCCAGCGCGGTGATGGCCGATGCGCTCAGCGGTTCGCCCCGCACCAGCCGGGTGAACAGCAGGCCGCCCCAGAACACCAGTTGCGAGCCCAGCCCATAGGCCAGCAGGTAGCCCAGGTCGAGGACCTCGCCCAGGGGCCGCTGCAGCAGCGCGTGGACCACCAGCGCCGGCAGCGCGAAGGTGATGACGAAGCGGCCCATGCCCTGGGCCTGGACCTGGGTCACCAGGCCGAAGCGTGCGGAGAGAAAGCCCAGGCCGATGAGGATGAAGATCGGCGCGGTGATGGCGAGTATCTGCAGCATGTTCAATCCGGAAAGTCGGGGTGCAGCGGGCGCAGCTGCCCGAGCCGGCTGCGGGTTCGTGAGAAGTCCATGTGCGGCTTGCCCCGGCACAGGGCGTCGAGGTCCGCCTCGCTGGTCAGCAGCAGGCGCGTGCCGGCGTCGTAGGCGATGTCCACCAGGTTGACGAAGCGCTGCTGGACGTCGATGGCCTCCTCGCCCAGGCACGGCACCTCGCTGATGGCGAGGTGGCGGAACTGCCGGCACAGCCAGAGGAAGTCGGCACTGGAGCGCGGGTCCCGGCAGAGCCTGTCGAAGGCGATCCAGGCCCGGTCAGCGCTTGCAGCCCGGACCGGCAGCGGCCGGTGGTTGACCGTCAGCACCTGGCCATCCGCCGCCTCCAGCCCCAGGCGGGCGGCGATCCAGCCCTCGCCAAAGGCCGACTGCGGCCAGGCGTACTCGCCCCAGGCCTCCCGCTCGCTGCCACGCTGGCGGTAGTCCTCGCTGCCGTCCAGGTGGATCACCTCGAAGCGTTTCTCGATCAGGGCGATGGCGGGTTTGAAGCGCTCCCGGTACAGCGGGTTCGGGCACAGGCCGTCCGGGTGGTAGTTGGAGGTGCACACCAGGCCGACGCCCTCCTCCACCAGCACCTTGAGCAGGCGCCCGAGCAGCACCGCATCGCCGATGTCATGGACGTGGAACTCGTCGAAGCACAGCAGCGGCGCCTCCCCGGCCAGCGCACGGGCCGCCAGGGCCAGCGGGTCCGGCTGGCCGGCGAAGGCGGCGATGCGCCCCTGCAACTCCTGCAGGAAGGCGTGGAAATGCACCCGCCGCTTGCCCGGCACCGGGGCCGCGTCGAAGAAGGCGTCCATCACGAAGCTCTTGCCGCGCCCCACGCCGCCCCACAGGTAGAGGCCGGCCGGCAGCCGCCGCAGCCAGCCGCTGCGCCCCGCCACAAACGCCTCCAGCCATTGGCCGAGACGGGCAATGGCGGTGCGTTGCGCGGGGTCGGCCCGGTAACCCCGGGCCTCCAGCGCCGACTCGAAGTGCCGCTGGATGCGCTGGCCGATGGGTTCGGTCAGCGCATCGGGCACGGGGGCCGGTTCCCTAGAAGTCAAAGAACACCGTTTCCCCTTCCCCCTGGATGCGGATGTCGAAGCGGTAGGCCAGGCGCCCCTCCACTTCGCAGCGGCGCGCCACCAGCGTCTCGCGGCGTTGCGGCTGCTCGATCAGGTTGAGCACCGGGTCCGCCGCGTTGGCCTGGGCCTCGTCCTCGAAGTACAGGCGGGTCTGCAGGTGGATGTTGATGCCCCGGGCGAACAGCGACACGTTGATGTGCGGCGCCATGGGCACCCCGGCGGCGTTCTTCACCACACCGGGCTTGATGGTGTGCAGGGTCCACTCGCCGGCGTCGAAGGTGGTGGCGGTGCGGCCGAAGCTGTTGAACGGCTTCTCCAGGTCGAAGGCGGTGTCGTACACCCCCTCGTGGTTGGCCTGCCAGAACTCCAGGAAGGAGTCGCGCACCAGGTGGCCGTTGCCGTCGTAGACGTGGCCGATCAGCACGATGTGTTCACCCGGCGCGCCGGGCTTGGCCATGCGGTTCCAGATCTCCTGGTCGCGGGTCGGGTTGCCGGCGGCTTCGAGGGCCAGGCCGATGTGCACGTAGGGGCCGGCGGTCTGGGAAGGGGTTTCCGGCAGCAGTTCGATGGGCATGCGGGTGTCTCCTCAGCGGTTCTCGAAGTGGGTCTTGCGCTGGCCGCGCAGCACGATGTCGAAGCGGTAGGCCAGGCAGTCCATGGGGTTGGCGTTGCCCATGTCCAGCTTGGCGATCAGCGTCTGCACGGCATCGGGGTTGGCGATGCTCTTGACGATGGGGCACAGCGGGATGAGCGGGTCGCCTTCGAAGTACAGCTGGGTGATCAGCCGGGTGGAGATGGACGGGCCGCTGATGGAGAAATGGATGTGCGCGGGGCGCCAGTCGTTCGGGCCGTTGCGCCAGGGGTACGGGCCCGGCTTGACGGTGCGGAAGATGTAGCGGCCCTCGCTGTCGGTCAGGGCACGGCCGACACCGCCGAAGTTGGGGTCCAGGGGCGCCAGGTAGCGGTCGTTCTTGTGGCGGTAGCGGCCGCCGGCGTTGGCCTGCCACATCTCCACCAGGATGTGGGGGATCGGCTTGCCGTACTGGTCCATGACCCGGCCGGAGACGACGATGCGCTCACCGATGGGCAGGCCGCCGTGGTTGAAGTTCAGCAGCAGGTCGTTGTCGTGCTCGCCCATCTTCAGGTGGGAGAAGTCCGGGCCGGTGGTTTCCGACAGCGATTGCGGGATGCTCACCAGCGCCTGGCGCGGAGAGCGCGGCACGGAAGTCTTGTAGTCGGGGGTCAGGGCCTTGGGGTGCCAATTACGGTCGCGGATGACAAAGCGGCTTTCCGAGGGAAGATCGGCCATGTCGGTCTCCTGTTGTTCGAGTTGTGGAGGCTGCCAGGCAGCGGGCGGTTGGCAGTCTCGCCGCTGGGGCACGGCCCGTGAACTGAAAAGAACACCGCCAGGCATAACCACTGGGTTATGGGTGAATCAGGCACTGCCCGACTCCGGGTAGTGGCCGTCCCGGTAGTCCTGCCCCAGTTCCCGCAGCACCTCCACGCACCAGTGGGCGGCCAGGGGCAGCGGCAGCGCGGCGTTGCTGCAGATGCCCACCGAGCCGCCGGGCTCGCGGATGCCCAGGTCCAGCTCCACCAGCTCGCCGCGCCGCAGGTCCAGCTGCACCGCGTCGTAGGGGGCGATCCAGATCGCCTCGCCGGTCTGCACGTAGCGCCGGCTCAGGGCCACCGACAGGGTCTCCAGGCGCTGGCGCGGCTGCGCCACGCCGCACTGCACGAAGAAGGCATCGGCGTACTTGCGGATGGTGGTCCCGGCCAGCGGCAGCACCAGCGGGAAGCCCTGCAGGGCCTCGCGCAACACGGGTGCCGCCAGCAGCGGGTGGCCGGGGCGCACCACCAGGGTCATCGACTCGCTGTACAGGTGCTCGAACACCAGCCCCTGGATCTGCGGGCTGTCGGTCATGCGCCCCACCACCAGGTCCAGCTCGCCCAGGTGCAGCTGCGACAGCAGCCAGGCGCTGGGGCCGGTGATCACGCTGGCCACCAGCGACGGGTGGCGCGCATGCAGGCGGCGCACCGCTTCGGGCACCAGCAGGCTCTCCACGGTGGACAGCACCCCCAGGCGCAGCGTGGCCGACTCATGCTCGCCGCTGCGCAGGCTGTTCACCCCGTCCCGCAGGGCCTGCACGCAGGGCCCGGCATAACGCATGAAGGCCACCCCCGCCTCGCTCAGGGTGACCCCGCCATGGCCACGCACGAACAGGCTGGCGCCCAGCAGGTCCTCCAGCTCGCGCAGGGTCTTGGAGATGGCCGGCTGGCTGACCGCCAGCTTGTCCGCCGCGCGCGCCAGGGTGCCCTGGCGTGCCACTTCGAGGAAGCACACCAGGTGACGGAACTTGATGCGGGTGTCGATGTTCACGGGCAGGTCCAGGCAGGGCAATGCGCGCAAGCCTAGCGTCAGATGGGTCTCAGGCCAACCAATTGGTTATGGCCAAGCGGTCAGCCTCCCAGCGCCAGGCAGGCCGACAGGAACAGCAGCACCGCCATGGCCCGGTTGAACCGCCGCTGCGCCCGGTGCCCCGGCAGCAGCCGTGCGCTGCCCGCCCCCAGCAGCGCCCAGGCCCCCATGCAGGGCAGCGACACCAGCAGGAACACCAGCGCCAGCTGCAGCACCCGGATAGCCAGGTCCCCGGCACCGGGCAGGTACACGCCCATCACCACCAGCGCAGTCATCCACACCTTGGGGTTCACCAGTTGCAGCCCCATCGCGCCGGCCACGCCCAGGGGCCGGCCGGCGTCCGGGCCGAGGTCGCGGCCGGCGCTGCGGTACAGGCCCCAGGCGAGCCAGCAGAGCCAGGCGAAGCCGGCGACCTTCATCGCCAGCTGCAGGGCCGGCAGCCGCAGCAGCACCTCCCCCAGGCCGAGGCCGACCAGGGCCAGGACAGCGGTGGCCGCCGAGCAGGCACCGAGCACGATGGGCCACACCCGGCGCAGTCCGAAACGCGCGGCGTTGCCCAGCACCAGCAGGTTGGTGGGGCCGGGGGTGATGGAGGCGACGAAGGCGAAGAGTGCGAAGGGTGACAGCGTGTCCATGGGGGGCTCCGGAGTGGGGAGCCCCCATCTTCCGGCCCGCCGGCCGCTCAGTCTGGAAGGCGTGTGCAGCGCCGACGGTAGTCCGCCGGGGTCAGCCGGTAGGCCCGGCGGAACCAGCGCCCCAGGTGGCTCTGGTCGGCAAAGCCGAGCGCGCTGGCCACCTCGGCGGGCGTCTGCCCCCGGGCCAGCAGTTGCCGCGCCCGGCTCAGGCGCAGCTGGATCAGGTAGGCGTGGGGTGCCAGGCCGAAGGCGGCCTTGAAGGCGCGGCTGAGGCGGAAGCGGTCCACCCCCACGGCCAGCGCCAGGTCGTCCAGGCCGATGTCTTCACCCAGGTGGGCCTGCAGGTAGTCCCGCGCCCGTAGCGCCA
Source organism: Pseudomonas sp. SLBN-26 (assembly GCF_006715895.1). Classification (NCBI taxonomy): domain Bacteria; kingdom Pseudomonadati; phylum Pseudomonadota; class Gammaproteobacteria; order Pseudomonadales; family Pseudomonadaceae; genus Pseudomonas; species Pseudomonas sp. SLBN-26. The sequence goes on along the minus strand of NZ_VFOB01000001.1, from coordinate 733,753 downwards.
CCAGCGGCAGGCGCGGGTCCTGGCGCTGCCGGCTGCGCCAGTGCAGGTGATCGGTCATGCGCACCAGCAACTGGTCCACCGCGGCCTGGCGCAGCATGCGCAGCTCCTGCTGGTGCAGGGCGCGAAAGGCGGTCAGCGTCGCCAGCGCCAGCTGCGGGTCGCTGGCGAGGGTGCCCGCGAAGCTGGGCTGGCAATGGGCCGGGGCGTCCTCGAACAGGCTGCGCAGCTCGCGTTCCAGCCAGTCCGGCTCCAGGTAGAGCATGGAATAGGTGAAGCCATCCTCGGTGGGCGCATGCCCGTCATGGACCTCCCCCGGCTCCAGCAGGAACACCTGGCCCGGGGTGCTGGTGTGCCGTGCACGCCGGCAATGGAACTGCTGCACGCCCTGCTCGGTGACACCCACCAGGTAGCTGTCGTGCCAATGCGGGTCATAGGCGTGCCCGCGAAAGTGCGCGCGCAGCGTCTCGATGCCGGTGCCGGCATCCTGCTTGAGATCGATCCAGTTGCCATCCGCCATGGGCGCGCTCCGCTCAGCCAGGGGGCCATCCTGCACCGCAGGGGGTGCGGCCCGCCATTATCGGCCGCCCAGCGGCGCTGTCTGGAAGATTCGTGCAGCTCAGTCGGCGGCCTGGGCGTGCCAGGCGCGGATCTGTTCCAGGCTGGCGGTCACCCCGCCGCAGACCACCACCAGCACGTCGTCGAGATCTTCCAGCGCCGGGCATTCCCCGTAGAGCGCGGCCAGCGCTGCGCCGCAGGCCGGCTCCACCAGCAGGCGGTGATCGTCGAGGAAGCGCTCGCAGGCCTGCAGTGCCTCGCGGTCGCTGACCCGATGGCTGCGCACGGGGTGCAGCCGCGCCAGCTCGACGGCACGGTCGCACACGCGGCGCGCCGCCAGGGAGCCGGCGCAGGTGGCCAGCGTGTCCAGGGTCACCGCCGTGCCGGCCTCCCGCGCAGCGGCGAAGGACGCGGCGCCCCGGGTTTCCACCGTCACCACCGGCACATCGTCCCAGCCGTTGCGGCGCAGGCCCTCCACCACGCCGCTGAACAGGCCGCCACCGCCCACCGAGAGCACCATGGCGCCGGGCCGGGGGCCCTGGCGCACGGCCTCGTCCACCAGGCTGGCGTGGCCGCTCCAGAGCAGCGGGTCATCGAAGGGGTGGATGAAGGCGTCCTCCGGGCCCACCAGGGACAGCGCCAGTTCGTTGGCCTCGTGCCAGGCGGCGCCGTGCACCCGCAGGTCCGCGCCTTCGCGGCGCAGGGCTTCGCGGGCGCGCTCCGGCGTGTTCTCCGGCACCACCACCGTCACCGGGACGCCCAGCTGGCGCCCGGCAAAGGTCATCGCCAGCCCGGCATTACCGCCGGAGGAGCAGATGAAACGCCGCTTGCCCGCCCGCGCGTGCACCTCGCAGGCGGCACCGACGCCGCGGATCTTGAACGAACCGGGCGGCTGCAGCGCCTCCAGCTTGAGCCGGACGCGCCGCCCGGCGGCTGCGGAGAGCGGGTGGGAGTGGATCAACGGGGTTTCGATGTGCAAGGCCATGGCAACGCTCGGGCAGGAAGGACCCGCCGAAGGTGCCGCCCGCCAGCGGGCCGGTCTTGTACGTTATTGCGCTCAGGCCCGGCGACGCAGGGTGCCGAAGCACAGGCGCGCGCCCACGGCGCCTTCGAACTCCTCCGCCAGGGCCCGGCTGAGGGCCCGCACCGCCGGGGCGCCATCCAGTTCGCGGGCCGGTACGCAGAGAGTGAACACATCACCCAGGGCGCGGTGGGTGAATTGCAGGGCCAGCTCCGCCACGCCGTGGCGGGAGACCTCGCAGCGGTAGTCCGGCAAATGGAGGGTGAACAAGCGGGCTATGTCGTCCTTGGCCAGTTTCATCGGTTCGCTCCCTGCGATCGTTTCAAGAGCCGACCCGGCGGGTCGGGATACAGGAGCCTAGGCCAGCCGGCAGCGGAATGTTGTCGGCTGGTTCAAGGAAATCCGCTGGCACTGGTCCGCCAGTCAGACGGGGGTCACCCGGGGCCGGCCCACCAGGACGAAGGCCAGCAGCGCCAGCGCCGGCAGCCCCGCGCCAAGCCCGGCGACCAGCAACCAGCCGCCCTGTTCGTAGGCCAGGCTGGCCACCGCCGAGCCGAGGGCGCCGCCGATGAAGATGCTGGTCATGTACAGCGCGTTGAGGCGCCCGCGGCTGCTGGCGTCCAGGGCGTAGACCTCGCGCTGGCCGAGCACCATGTTCATCTGCACGGCGAAGTCCAGCAGTACCCCGGTCAGGGCCAGCCCCACCACGCCCAGGGGCAGGCCCGGCAAGCCGGGGATGAAGCTCAGCACCGCCAGCCCCATCGCCAGGAACGACAGGCGCTGGGTGTGCCCGGCGTCCGCCAGGCGCCCGGCGATGGGGGCCGCGATGGCGCCGATGGCCCCTACCAGGGCGAACAGGGCGATCTGCGACTGCGACAGGCCGTGGACCCGCGCCAGCTCAACGGGCGCCGTGGTCCAGAACAGGCTGAACGCGGCGAACAGCAACGCCTGGTACAACGCCCGGCGGCGCAGCACCGGCTCGCGCTGGAGCAGGTGCCAGAGGGAGGCCAGCAACTGGCCGTAGCTGGCCTTGTGGGCCGGGCGATGGTCGGGCAGCGCCACGCGCACCACCCCGGCGATCAGCAGCATCAGGCCCGCCGCCGCGAAGAACACCGTGCGCCAGCCGAAGTGGTCCGCCACCAGGCTGGACAGCGGCCGCGCCAGCAGGATGCCCAGCAGCAGGCCGCCCATGATGCCGCCCACCACCCGGCCGCGACTGGCCTCGGGTGCCAGGTGCGCCGCCAGGGGGATCAGCATCTGCACCGACACCGAGCTGAAGCCGATCAGCGCCGAGGCCAGCAGCAGCCCGCCCGGCCGCTCGGTGAAGCCCACCGCCAGCAGGCTGAAGAAGGTCACCGCCAGGGTCGCCAGCACCAGCCGGCGGTTCTCCAGCAGGTCCGCCAGGGGCACCAGGAAGAACAGCCCCAGGGCATAGCCGACCTGGGTGAGGGAGACGATCAGGCTGGCGCCGTGGCTGGACAGCCCCACATCCGGGGCGATCAGTTCGATGATCGGCTGGGCGTAGTAGATGTTCGCCACGATGGCGCCGCAGCACAGCGCGAAGAGCATCACCAACCCGCGCCCCAGGGCATGGGCAACGGGTGAGTGGGCAAGGGTCTGGGTGTTCATCGCAATCCTCGGGTTGGCAGGGAACCTGGCGCCAAGGTTATGCGCCCCGCCCCACCGACTGAATCCGCCCCCACCGCAACATGGCGTTGCGTGCGGCGCAACGTAGCTTCACAACTGCTCCGCCACGAACGCCATGAACGCGGCGATGCGCCGCGAACCCCGGTGATTGGGCAGGTACAGGGCGGTCACCTGGGGCTGCGAGTCGTCCGGGTTGACCGACCAGCCGGGCAGCAGTTCGCACAGGCGCCCGTCCGCCAGCTCCGCCTCGGCGAGCCAGTCGGGCAGCAGCGCCAGGCCGGCGCCGGCCAGGGCCGCGTCACGCAACACGTCGATGTTGTTGCTGCGCAGACGGCCGTGTACCGGCACCTGCAGGCGCGTCCCGGCGGCGTCGTGGAAGGTCCAGCACTGCCGGGCGCGGCCGAAGTCGAAGCGCAGGCAGTCATGCCCGGCCAGCTCCCGGGGGTGCTCCGGCGTGCCGCGCTGGGCCAGGTAGCCGGGGCTGGCCACCACGCGGCGACGGAACTGCCCGAGGGGCCGCGCCACCACGCCGTCCATGGGCGCCGGCACGCCGAGGCGGATGGACACGTCGACACGCTCCCCCAGCAGGTCGACGATCTCGTCGGTCAGGGTCAGGTCCAGCTCCAGGCGCGGGTACTGCTGCAGCCAGGCGCCCAAGCGCGGCGACAGCCGGTGGCGGCCGAAGGACACCGGCGCGGAGACCCGCAGCGGCCCGCTGGGCTCGTCCCCGCCATCGCTCACGGCGGCGTCGGCCTCGGCCAGCTGTTCGAGGATCTGCCGCGCGCTGAGGTAATAGCTGGTGCCCGCCTCGGTCACCGTGACCTGGCGCGGCGAACGGTTCAGCAGCACCGCGCCCAGCTCGCGCTCCAGCCCGTCCACCGCGCGGGTCACCGAGGAGGTGGCCAGCCCCAGCTGGCGGGCGGCGGCGGAAAAGCCCCGGCAATCGACGGTGGCGACGAACAGCTTGAGGGCCAGCAACTTGTCCATCTCAGGCTCCTTGGGACGGGGTCAGGGGGAAGCAGGCTTCGATGGCCTCGCGGACCAGCGCCACGGCGCGGTCCTCCAGGGCGCGGGGTCGCCAGCCCAGCTCGATGGGGTAGCGCCGCAGCGCCAGCGGGCAGGCCAGCACCCGCAGGCCGCTGACGCGGGCCACCGCTTTGGCGGCATGGGCCGGCACCGTGGCCAGGGCCGGCGTGCCCTTGAGCAGATAGGGCAAGGCGGCGAAGTGGGTGGTGGAGGCCAGCACCCGGCGGCTGCGCCCGAGGGCGGCCAGGGCCTCGTCGACGATGCCGATGAAGCCGCCGGAGGAAATCAGCAGGTGCGGGCTGGCGACGAAGCGTTCCAGGTCCAGCGCCCCGGCATCGCCGAACCCCTCGGGGTCGACCACGCAGGCGTAGCCACCCTCCCCCAGCAAGGCGCGGCTCAGGCCCTGGCTGGTGATGCCGCCGGAGGTGATCGCCAGGTCCACCTGGCGCTCCATCAGCGCGGCGTTGACGATCTGGCTGTGGGTCTGGCGGAAGATCAGCCGCAGCTGCGGCGCCCGCCGCGCCACCTGGGCCAGCAGCCGGGGCGCGAGGGCGATCTCGAAGTCGTCGGAGAGCCCCACCGTCACCGAGCGTCCGCTGAAGTCGCCGCCCTCCGGGGCCACCAGGTCGAGGCTCTGGCGCACCCGGTCCAAGGCCTCGCTGATCACCGGCTTGAGCTGGTCCGCCAGCAGGGTCGGCGCCAAGCCGCGCCCGGTGCGCTGGAACAGCGCATCGCCGTAGAGCAGGCGCAGGCGCCCGAGGGCCGCGCTGACCGCCGACTGGGTCAGCCCCAGGCGCACCGAGGCGCGGCTGGCGCTGCCTTCTTCGTGGAGGGCCTCGAAGACCTTGAGCAGGTTCAGGTCGGCCTGTTCGATATTCATGCGCTTCATATCGATTAGCAGCGAATCGCCATTCATTGCGGGAAGCGGGGCTTATAGCATCCCCGTCATCCCTCACCAAGCAAGGACCCACGCCATGCCCCGCCGCACCGTCGCCGCCCTGCAGATCGGCTCCCTGCCGGAAGGCAAGCAGGCCACCCTGGACCTCATCCTCTCCTACGAACAGGCCATCCGCGACGCCGGCGCCGCCCTGGTGGTGATGCCCGAGGCGCTGCTGGGCGGCTACCCCAAGGGCGAGATCTTCGGCACCCGCCTGGGCTATCGCCTGCCGGAGGGGCGCGAGGCCTTCGCCCGCTACCACGCCAACGCCATCGACGTGCCGGGCGCCGAGACCGAGGCCCTGGCCGGCCTCTCCGCCCGCACCGGCGCCAGCCTGGTGCTGGGGGTGATCGAGCGCGCGGGCAGCTCGCTGTACTGCACGGCGCTGTTCTTCGAGCCCGGCGAAGGCCTGGTGGCACGGCACCGCAAGCTGATGCCCACGGGCACCGAGCGGCTGATCTGGGCCAAGGGCGACGGCTCCACCCTGCCGGTGGTGGACAGCGCCGCCGGCCGCCTGGGCGCCGCCATCTGCTGGGAGAACCACATGCCGCTGCTGCGCACCGCCATGTACGCCAAGGGCGTGGAACTGTGGTGCGCACCGACGGTGGACGAGCGCGAGGTGTGGCAATGCTCCATGCGCCACATCGCCCATGAGGGCCGCTGCTTCGTGATCAGCGCCTGCCAGGTGCAGCCCTCGCCCCGCGAGCTGGGCATCGAGGTGCCGGGCTGGGATGACGACCGCCCGCTGATCCAGGGCGGCAGTGTGATCGTCGACCCGCTGGGCGAGGTGCTCGCCGGCCCGCTGCGCAACGCCACCGGCCTGCTCTGCGCCGAAGTGGACACCGACCAGCTGACCCGCGCCCGCTACGACTTCGACGTGGTCGGCCACTACGCCCGCCCCGACGTCTTCGAGCTGCGGGTGGACGAACGCGCCAAGCCCGGCGTGCGCTTCGAACGGGACCAGTGAGGCGCAGGAGGCGTGCTTGACTCTGTAGCCACTCCAGGCTTGATGATGACGCCTCCCCCACCTCGCAAGGACAGCCCCATGACCCAGACACCCACCGCGCTCCCCCGTGCCCGCTGGCTGGAGCGACGCATCCCGCCGCCGCTGGTGGGGCTGGCCTGCGCCGCGCTGATGTACGGCCTGGCCCAGGTCACGCCGGGCCTGCCCTTCGCCCTGCCCCCGGCGCTGCGGCTGCTGCTCGCGCTGCTGGTGCTGGCCGCCGGCGTGGCGGTCTGCCTGGCCGGTGCCCTGGCCTTCCGCCAGGCCCGCACCACGGTCAACCCGATCCACCCCGAGCGCACCTCGGCCCTGGTCATCCGCGGCATCTACCACCGCACCCGCAACCCCATGTACCTGGGCTTCGCCCTGATGCTGCTGGGCTGGGGCCTGTGGCTCGCCGCGCCCTTCGCCCTGGCGGGCGTGGTGCTGTTCATGCTGTACATCGAGCGCTACCAGATCCCGCCGGAGGAACGCATGCTCGAACAGCTCTTCGGCGCCGACTACCTGGCCTACCGCGAGCAGGTCCGACGCTGGCTGTAGCCCCGTGAAAAGGCGCTCGCGAGGCGATGGACGGCATCGCGGGCGCCCCCTAAACTGGCCGCTCGCCATCACTCCCCGCGCGGCCCATGACCCGACTCGAACCCTTCGAATCCCCTGCCCGGCCGCGTACGCGCCACATCCCGCCCGGCCAGATGCCGGCCTTCCGCCGCTACGTGCTCGAACGCCACGGGCGCTTCCTGCTGGCGATCAACTTCATCGCGATGATCGCCTATGACTCCTACGTCCTGGCCGACGCGCTGCTGATCCCGGACATGGCCTGGAATTCGCTGTTGCTGCGCGGCGGCCTGAGCCTGGTCGGGCTGCTCAACATCTTCCTGGTGTTCCGCTACTGCCGGAGCGTGCTGGTGCGGGACATGCTGATGCCGCTCCACGACATCGTCTCCACCGTCGCCTGGTTCGAGCTGCTCAAGGCCAGCAGCTCGCCGGACGTGCCCACCTTCCTCTACGCCTCGGTGGTGTTCATCGTCCTCGGCAACCTGGGGGTGCGCTATTCGTTCCGGGGCATCCTCGCCTGCTCGATGATCATCACCGGGGTGATCTTCTGGAACGTGTGGCTGCTCCACCCGGGGAACCCCAAGGCGGTGATGATCTTCGCCCTGGTGTTCGTGCCGGTGCTGATCTTCAGCCTGGCCATCAGCTGGACCAACATCGCCGGGGTGCGCCAGGCCTTCCTGTCCGAGCAGGAGGAGCGCCGCCAGCGCGAGGAGCTGGCGCTGCTCAACCAGCGCCTGCAGGAGATGGCCAGCACCGACGCCCTCACCCGGGTCGGCAACCGCCGCGCCTTCGACCAGCACCTGGACGAGCACTGGCAGCAGATGGGCCGCAACGGCCGCCCCTTCGCCCTGCTGATGGCCGACATCGACTACTTCAAGCCCTACAACGACCACTACGGCCACCCGGCCGGGGACCAGTGCCTGCGCCAGGTGGCGGAGGCCATGGGCAGTGCGCTGCGCAGTGGGCAGGCGGAGATCTTCCGCTACGGCGGCGAGGAGTTCGTGGTGCTGCTGCAGGTCAGCGACGCGCAGGAGCTGCTGGCCATCGCCGAGCGCCTGCGCCGCGAGGTGGCGGACCTGGGGATCGACCATGGCCACCGCCCGGATGGCCTGGACCACCTCACCATCAGCCTCGGCGGCGGCCTCTCCAGCGCACCAGGGCTGGCCCATCCCCAGGACCTGCTGGCGCGCTGCGACCAGCTGCTCTACCAGGCCAAGCAGGCCGGTCGCAACCAGGCCCGCCTCGCCTCCCACGCCTGAAGCGCCCGGCGCCTCAGGTGTGCGACCAGCGCTGGTAGAGCCCCCGCGCGGCGGCATCCAGGGCAAAGCCCAGCACGCCGATCAGCAGCACCATGGCCATCAGCTCCGAATAGGCCAGGCGGTCGCGGGTGTCGAGGATGTAGTAGCCGAGCCCGGCACTGACCCCGAGCATTTCGCAGGGCACCAGCACGATCCAGAGGATGCCGATGGCCAGGCGCACGCCGGTCAGCACGTGGCCGAGCACGCCAGGCACGATCACCTTCAGCAGCATCTCCCGGCGGGTGGCGCTCAGGCTGCGGGCCAGCTGCAGCCAGCGCGGGTCCAGCTGGCGCACCCCGGCCGCGGTGTTGAGCAGGATCGGCCAGACGGCGGCGAAGGCCAGCAGGAAGTAGATGGGCTGGTCGCCCACCCCCATCAGCATCACCGCGATGGGCATCCAGGACAGCGGCGAGATCATCCGCAGGAACTGGAAGGCCGGCGTGGTGGCGGCCTCCAGGTTGCGCGAGCTGCCCACCAACAGCCCCAGGGGCACGCCCACCAGCAGCGCCAGGGACAGCCCGACGAGGATGCGCTTGAGGCTCACCCACACGTGCTCGTACAGCTCGCCGCGGTGCAGCAGCTCCTGCAGGCTGGCCAGGGTCTGCTGGGGCGAGAAGCGCGCGGCCAGGCCGTCGTCCCCGCCCCCGGCCGCCACGCCGAGCCACCACAGCAGGCCCAGGGCGGCCAGGCCGCCGAGGCCGAGGAACAGGCGGTTCAGGTTCAAACGGCGATCTCCTCGGTGCGCTCGAAGCCGCCGCCCAGGCCGAACGCCTCCAGCCCGCCGACGCCGGCCAGGGCCGCCCGCACGAAGCGGTCGTCCACCAGGTCGGCGGCGGTGGCCTTGGGGTCGAGCCCGGCGAGGAAGGACTTGTCGCCCTGGATCAGGGTGTCCTTCAGGCGGCTGACCAGCTCCTCGGTGTAGCTGGGGAAGGGATAGGGCTGGAAGTCGATGCGCTGCTCGTCCCACGCGGCATGGCGGATGGCACCGCTCTTCACGTAGCCGTCGCGCTCGCCGGCCGCCGGGGCCAGCACCTTGCCCAGCACCTCGGGGGCGTGGGGGGTGTAGCGGTTGGCGCCGTCCTTGGACAGCAGCTTCGCTGCCTCGGCACGGTTCTCGCGGGTCCAGAGCTGCGCCTTGACGATGGCGTTGACCACCTTCTGCGACCACTCGGGGCGGTTGTTCAGGTCGTGCTCGTGCATGAACACCACGCAGCAGGCGTGGTTGCGCCAGACGTCCCCGGTGAAGCGCTGCACCCGGCCGACCTTGAGGTTCTCCGCCAGGGCGTTGAACGGCTCGGCGACGATGTAGCCGTCGATGCGCTTGCTGGCCAGGGCCGGCGGCATGTCCGAGGGCGGCAGCACCACCAGGTTGACCTCGTTGGCGGCCAGGGCCGCGCCCACCGGCTTGCTCACCGGCACCAGGCCGCTGTCGCGCAGCAGCTGCTGCACCACCACGTTGTGGATGGAGTACCAGAAGGGAATCGCCACGGTGCGCCCGCCCAGCTGGGCCACCTGCTCGATGCCCGGCGCCACGGTGAGGCCGGAGCCGCCGACGTGGTTCCAGGCCACCACCTTGGCCGGCACCTTGCTGCCGTAGCGGGCCCAGACGGTCATCGGCGACAGCAGGTGGATGACGTTCACCTGGCCGGAGATGAAGGCCTCGATCACCTGCGCCCAGCTGCGCAGCAGCACCGGGCGCTCGGCCTTGATGCCCTCGGCCTCGAACAGGCCGTTGGCGTGGGCCACCAGCAGCGGCGTGGCGTCGGTGATCGGCAGGTAGCCGATGCGCACCGGCGCGTCCGGCTCGGCGGCCGCGCGGGCCTGCAGGCTGGTGAGCAGTGGCAGCGCGCCGGCGGCGGTCAGCAGCGCGCCGAGCTTGAGGATGTCACGTCGGGAATGAGAAGGATCGTCCAGGCACATCGTGGGCCTCCGTATCAGGGGTTGGGGTTCCGTTTCCGCGGCTGGCCCGCCGTAGGGTCTTGAGGATGTCGACGCGCAAGGCCCCCAGTTCCTCCACCCGCTCCGCCCGTGGCTGGGGCAGGTCCGGGGTCCACTCGCCGAGGATCCGCGCCGGGGTGTCGCCCAGTAGCAGGATGCGGTCGGAGAGCAGCAGGGCCTCGTCGATGTCATGGGTGATCAGCACGGCGGCGGTGCGCTGCTCGTGGATCAGTCGCAGCAGCAGTTGCTGCATGTCGGCGCGGGTCACCTCGTCCAGCGCGCCGAAGGGTTCGTCCAGCAGCAGCACCTCGGGGCGCCGTGCCAGGCAGCGGGCCAGCGCGGTGCGCTGGGCCATGCCGCCGGAGAGCTGCGCGGGGAAGTGGCCACGGGCGTGGGCCAGGCCCACGGCGGCAATGGCCTGCTCCACCCGCGCCTTGCGTTCGGCGGCAGCCAGCTTGGGCTGGCGGGCGAAATCCAGGCCGAAGGCCACGTTCTTCTCCAGGTTCAGCCAGGGCAGCAGGCTCGGGTCCTGGAAGGCCACCGCCACGCGCGGGTGGGGGCCGTCCAGCGGCTCGCCGTGGAGCCGCACCTGCCCGCCGCAGGGCTGCTGCAGGCCCGCCAGCACCCGCAGCAGGCTGGATTTGCCGACGCCGCTGGGGCCGAGGATGGACACCACCTCCCCCGGCGCCAGCTGCAGGTCGAAGCGCGCCAGCACCTCCTGGCGCTGGTTGCCGCGCAGGTAGCCGAGGCGGATGCCCTCGGCCGTCAGCAACCCGTCGCTCACGCCACCACCTCGCGGGCCTGGCGGTTCAGTTCGGTACGCAGCTGCACCAGGCTGGGGGTGACGATGGGCACGAAGGCCGACTCCCGCCAGCGCCGCGCGAAGCCCGCACCGTGCTCGCTCAGGTAGGCCTTGCCGCCGCTGGCCTGCAGCTCCAGCTGGATGGCGTCGGCGACGCTCTCCGCCAGGCCGATGCGCAGGCGGAACTGTGCAGCCGGCTGGGCGAGGAAGCGGCCTTCGTCCAGCCCCTGGTGCAGTTCGCCGGCCAGGGCCTCCAGGCGGGTGCGCTGCGCGCCCAGCTCGGCCTCCAGCAGGGCCCGGCCACCGCCGTCGCCGAGGTGCGCCTGCACCTCGTCCAGGCAGCGCCTCGCCAGGCCGAGGGCCATGCCGCACTGCAGGCCGAGGAAGGCCGGGCGTACCCCCGGGAGGAAACGCCGGGCGTCTTCGTGCAGCAGCCAGGCGCGGTCGAGCTCCACCCCGGCCAGGTCAAGGGCGGCGGTGTTGCTGCCCTGCAGGCCGAGCAGGTCGAGGTCGGCGGAGCGCGCCAGGCCCGCCAGCCCGTCGGGGATCGCCAGCACCAGCGGCGGCTGGCCCTCCCCGGCTTCCACGGCGGCGGCCACCAGGAAGCCCTGGCGGCGCAGGTTGGTCACCCAGGGCAGGCGCCCGTCCAGGCGCCAGCCGTTCTCGGTGGCCTGGCTGCGCACCTGCAGCGCCTCGACGCCGCTGAGGAACTTCATGGCATTGGACAGGCCCGTGGCACCGGCCACGCGGCCGGCCAGCAGGTCGCCCAGCAGGCGCTCGCGCAGCGCCTCGTTGGGGGTGTGCAGCACGTATTCGATGAAGGCGCGCTGCCCCCACAGCACGAAGGCGGCGGTGAGCGAGTGGCCAGCCACGGCGGCGACCGTCTCGATGGCGTCGTGCAGCGTGCCGCCATCGCCGCCCAGGGCGCGGTCCACGCCGACCTTGGGCAGGCCGGCCTGGCTGAGCGCTTGCAGCAGGGTGTCGGGGTCGCAGGCGCCGGTGTCGAGCGCCTCGGCCTGGCTGTCGAGCCAGTGGCTCAGGTTGGGGTCCAGCATGTCGATCTCCTGATCATCGGCGTCCGGGGCTCAGGCCCCCGGACGTTGCCAGCGGTACCTGGCCAGCTCGTCATTGAGCGGCGTACGGGCGAAGACGTTGGCGAAGTTGCAAAGCGTAGCCAGGCTCACGCCGAGGATCACCTCCAGGGCGTTGCCGTCGGTGAAGCCGGCTGCGCGGAAGGCGGCGAAGTCAGCGTCGCTGACATCGCCCCGGGTGGCGATCACGGCCTGGGTGAAGGCCGCCAGGGCCTCCAGGCGCGCCTCGGGCAGGGGCGCCATTTCCCGCAGGGCACTGACCACCTCGGCCGGCAGTTTGGCCTTGTTGGTGGCGACGGCAGTGTGCCCGGCTACGCAGAAATCGCAGCCGTGGCGAGTTGCCGCAACCAGTTGCACCACTTCCCTTTCGGCCAGGTTCAGCTCAGCCTTGCCGTTCAGCGCCGAGACGTTGACGTAGGTTTCCAGGGCCGCCGGCGCATTGGCCAGCACCCCCAGCAGGTTGGGGATGAAGCCGGAGTTCTTCAGGGCGTTTTCGAGGAACGGGCGCGCCGCTTCGGGGGCGCTGTCGAGGGTCTGTACGGGCACACGGGACATGGAGTCTTCTCCTGGGTCGGTTCGGGTGCCGAAAAGTCTGTTGGTAATAAGAAACCCGTTCAATATTCTAAAGTCGCTATCACTTGCTCCTGAGTCTTTCCCTTAGATGAATTCATCCAGCCCCCTGGTCGATTGGTTATTAGAGAACCTCGAACTCGACACCAGCCTCTTCCACGTCGGCCGTTACTGCGGCGGCTGGCACGCCAGCACCCAGGGCCTGGCCCGCGCCAGCTTCCACCTGGTGGTGCAGGGGCATTGCTGGCTGCACCTGGACGACGGCAGCGAGGCGCTGCGCCTGGAGAGCGGCGACGCGGTGTTCCTGCTGCGCGACCTGGCCTACCGGCTTTCCGGCGAGGCGACGGCGGAGGCCGCCCGCGCCCAGCCGAAGGGCACCATGCAGGCCCTGGAGCCGGCCGCCGGGGATGGCGTGGGGCTGGTGTGCGGGTTCTTCCACTTCCGCCAGGGCTTGTCGGCGCTGATCGTCGAGTCGCTGCCGCCGTGGATCGTGCTGCGCAGGGGCGACCCCTCCCTGGCCGCTGCGCGCAGCCTGTTCGAGCTGATCCTGCAGGAGTGCGCGCGCCTTCCGGCGCCCTCGCCGGCCCTGCTGGAGCGCCTCAGCCACCTGCTGTTCCTCTACGTGCTGCGCCAGCAGGTGACGGACAACACCCGCCTCGGCGGGCTCGCCGCGCTGGCGCGCCAGCCGGCCTTCGCCGGGCTGCTGGAACAGCTGATCGCCCAGCCCGGCCGGGCCTGGAGCCTGGAGGAGATGGCAGCCTGCACCGGGCTGTCGCGCTCGGCGTTCTTCAAGCGCTTCCAGGAGCTGGCGGGGGAATCACCGGGGCACGTGCTGCTGGCATTGCGCATGCGCCAGGCGTGCCGCCTGCTGGACAGCGGTCGGATGGTGGCCGAGGTGGCGGATGCCGTCGGCTACCAGTCGGTGGCGGCCTTCACGCGCGCCTTTCACAAGGTCACCGGGGTGCAGCCGGGGGCGTACCGCAAGTCGTCGGGGCAGCGCGGCTAGGCGACCACCCGGCGGCCGGCTGAAACCCCGCGCCGGCCAGGCAGCTCTACCGTTCGGACCCGCCACGCCGAGAGGAGCCGCCCCATGGATCAGCCCCCGCACGACCTGCATGCCCTCCTGCAACAGATCGCCCGCCCGCTGTTCGAAGACGCCGCACGTCACGCCCTCCAGGCGGGGCTGGAAGCGGTGGTGCGCGACGAAGCCAACAGCGTGGGGCCCACCCTGTGCCTGGAGGTGGCACGCCCCGGCGAGCGGCCCAGCCGCTACCGACTGCTGGGCGACACGGCGGCCGCACGGGTGCGCCATGAATGCTTCTTCGCCAACACGGGGGAAACCCGGCGCCTGGAAGCGGCGCCGGCCTCGGTCAACGAGACGGTGCTGGATACCCGCCTGGCGGCCTTCTTCCGCGAGGCCTTCGGGCTGTCCCTGGACTACACGGCCGAGCGGCGCCAGGCGGGTTTCTGGTAGCACCCGCCGGATCAATCCCGCCGGGTCGGCACCTGCCAGATGTCCGCTGCGTACTCGCCGATGGTGCGGTCGGAGGAGAACCACCCGGCCCGCGCGGTGTTCAGCACCGCCGAGCGCCACCAGCGGTCCGGGTCCTGCCAGGCAGCGTCGACCCGGCGCTGGGCGTGCCAGTAGGCGCTGAAGTCCGCACAGAGCATGAAGCGGTCGTGGTGCACCAGGCCGTCCACCAGGCCCTGGTAGCGGCTCGGGTCGTCCGGTGAGAAGACCCCGCTGCGGATCGCCTCCAGGGCGGCGGCGAGGCGGTCGTCGGCGGCGACCACGGCCTGCATGTCCAGGTCGCCCGCGCGCACCCGCTGCTCCACCTGGCTGGCGGTGAGGCCGAAGATGAACATGTGCTCGGCACCGATCAGCTGGCTCATCTCCACGTTGGCGCCGTCCAGGGTGCCGATGGTGAGCGCACCGTTGAGGGCGAACTTCATGTTGCTGGTGCCGGAGGCTTCCAGCCCGGCAGTGGAGATCTGCTCCGACAGGTCGGCGGCGGGGATGATGGTCTCCGCCAGGCTGACGTTGTAGTTGGGCAGGAACACCACCTTCAGCAGGCCACGCACCGTGGGGTCGGCGTTGACCGTGCGGGCGATGTCGTTGGCCAGCTTGATGATCAGCTTGGCCTGCTGGTAGCTGGCGGCGGCCTTGCCGGCGAACACCTTGACCCGGGGCACCCAGTCGGTGGCCGGCTCGTTGCGGATGGCCTGGTACAGGGCCACGGTGTGCAGCAGGTTGAGCAGCTGGCGCTTGTACTCGTGGATGCGCTTGACCTGCACGTCGAACAGCGCGGTGGTGTCCAGGGTGATGCCCAGGCGCTCCTGCACCAGGGCCGCCAGCGCGGCCTTGTTCTGCTGCCGCTGGGCGGCGAAGCGCTTGCGCAGGCCCGGCTTGGCGGCCCAGGGCTCGAGGTTGCGCAGCTGGTGCTCGGGCTGGTCCAGCAGGGATTCGCCGAGGGTTTCCACCAGCAGCGCGGTGAGCCCGGGGTTCACCTGGTAGAGCCAGCGGCGGAAGGTGATGCCGTTGGTCTTGTTGCTGATGCGCTCGGGGTAGAGCCGGTGCAGGTCGCGGAACACCGTCTCGCGCATGAGGTCGGTGTGCAGCGCCGAAACGCCGTTGACGCTGTGGGAGCCAAGGAACGCCAGGTTGCCCATGCGCACCCGCCGGCCGTGCTCCTCGTCGATCAGCGAGACCGCGCGCAGCAGCGCGAAGTCATGCTCGCCGGCGGCGCGCAGGGCGTCGATGTGGAAGGCGTTGACCAGGTAGATGATCTGCATGTGGCGCGGCAGCAGCCGCTCCATCAGCGACACGGGCCAGGTCTCCAGCGCTTCGGGCAACAGGGTGTGGTTGGTGTAGGACAGCGTTGCCACCGTCATGCCCCAGGCCTCGTTCCAGGGCAGGCGGTGCTCGTCCACCAGTTGGCGCATCAGCTCGGCCACGGCGATGGCCGGGTGGGTGTCGTTGAGCTGGATCGCGGCCTTCTGCGGCAGGCTGCGGATCTCGCCATGAGCCTGCATGTGGCGGTGCAGCAGGTCCTGCAGGGAGGCGGAGACGAAGAAGAACTCCTGGCGCAGGCGCAGCTCCTGGCCGGCCTCGGTGCTGTCGGCCGGGTACAGCACCCGCGAGATGCTCTCGGCGCGCACCACGTCGGCTACGGCGCCGAAGTGGTCGCCGGCATTGAAGCGTTCCAGCTGCAGGTCCTCCATGGCCCGGGCCCGCCACAGGCGCAGGGTGTTGACGCTGGCGCCGCGCCAGCCCACCACGGGGGTGTCGTAGGCGATGGCACGCAGGGTCTCGGCGGGCTGCCAGACCTGGCGGGTGGTGCCGCCCTCCTCTTCGAGGGTCGTCACGCTGCCGCCGAAGCCGATGCCGTAGCTCACCTCGGGCCGTTCGAACTCCCAGGGGTTGCCGAAGTCCAGCCAGGTCTCGGTCTGCTCCTGCTGCCAGCCGTCGGTGATGACCTGGCGGAACAGCCCGTGCTCGTAGCGGATGCCGTAGCCGTGGGCGGCCAGGCCGAGGGTGGCCATGCTCTCCATGAAGCACGCGGCCAGCCGACCGAGGCCGCCGTTGCCCAGCGCGGCGTCGGGCTCCACCTGGCGCACTTCGTCGAAGGACACGCCGAGCCCGTCGAGGGCTTCGCGGGCGGTCTGCAGCAGGCCGAGGTTGCTCAGGCAGTCCACCAGCAGGCGGCCGATGAGGAACTCCAGGGAGAGGTAGTAGACGCGCTTGTGATCCCGGCGCGCCTGCCCGGTGCCGGCTTCCTCCCAGTTGTCCACCAGGTGGTCGCGGGCGGCCAGGGCCAGGGCCTCGAACCAGTCGTGGCGGTAGGCGCTGCCGGGGTCCTTGCCCACGGCGTAGCGCAGCTTGTCGAGGATGCGCTGGCGAAAGGCGTCCACCTCCGGGCGGGTGGCCGGGGCGTCCTGTTCTGCACTCATGGGGGCTCTCCCGGGTCAGTCGATGCGGGCGTCGGCGTGGGCCACGCGCAGGCGGCGGGCCTCGGGGATACGGGGCGGCAAGCCCTGGGCCAGCAGGCCGTCGAGGGTGATGGCGCCTTCGCGGGCCAGCAGGTCGGCCTTGCGCGCCGCCCAGGTGGCGTCGTCACCCAGGCGGTCGAGCAGGTCGTGCCCGGCCAGGGTCAGGCCGGTGGCGATCATCACCGGCTCGCCATTCCAGGGGTGGTGCGTGGCGCATTCCACCAGCCCGCCCTGGGCCAGCAGGTGCAGGTGATGGCCCACCTGCGCGGCCGAGTGCCCGTCCCAGGCGCGCGGCGCGAAGTGTCGCCCGCCCTCCAGCGCCTCGACGGCCATCAGCAGGCTGCGGATGAGGTCCCAGTCTCGTTTCATGGTGAAGTTCCTTCTGCCGAATCACGGGGTTTCGCGGCTCCCTTGGGTGAGTCCCCCCGCAGCGCTGGAAGGTTCAACCTGCTTTCAGGGCGGCGGGACCATCGGTCGAGCGGCGCCGCAGATCACCGGAACTCGCCCGCAGCGCCACCGCTCCCACCCTGTAGCGGGCCTCGCCCCGGAGGCCCGGAAACAGGAGGAGACCGCCATGCCACGCGGCAGCAAAGACGCCTACACCGACAAGCAGAAGCGCAAGGCCGAGCACATCGAGCAGAGCTACGAGGACAAGGGCGTGGCGCCCAAGGAAGCTGAGGCCCGCGCCTGGGCCACGGTGAACAAGCAGTCCGGCGGCGGCGAGAAGTCCGGCTCCGGCACCCGCAAACCGGCCACGGCCAAGCGCGCTGCGCGGCAGTCCTCGGCCCGCCAGGCGGCCGCCACCCGCCAGGGCGCACCGCGTCCGGGCCAGTCCCTGGAAGACAGCACCCGCGCGGACCTGATGATGCGCGCCCGGGACCTGGGCATCGCCGGGCGCTCGCGCATGCGCAAGGCCGAGCTGATCCAGGCGATCCGCCATGCGGCCTGAGCCGCGCCGCCCATCACCGGCTGGCCGCCTGGCGCTGTGCGGCGTCGGTGGCTGGCTGCTGGTGCGCGGCGCCCTGCGTGGCGGCCCGCTGGGGCTGCTGCAGGCCATGCTGGGCGCCGCTGCGCTCTATCGGGCGGCCACCCCGCCAACCCGGCCGGCCCGGCCAGCGGGTGACCACCCCGTGCTGGACCCGCGCCAGGGCATCCGTACCCCGTTCCAGAGCCGCCCACAGCCGGTGCGGCTCCCAGGCCTGCTGAAGGAGGCTCCCATGAGCATCAGTTACGACGTCGACGCCGGTACCTGTTCCATCGAACTCAACGGCAACCATTGCGAACTGCCGATCCGCGACGTGGTGGTCACCACCGACGAAGGGCTGCGCGCCTCGGTGATCCACTGCACGGCGGGCACCGCCCTGCTCACCGAAGACCAGGCCCAGGCGCTGATCGGCGCCGGGGCCCGGGACGAGCGCTTCAACCTGCTGGCGGACTGACCCGCCCTGCCCCCGCCGGCACGCCGCCCGGGCGACGTGCCGGCAGGCTCAGGCCGGCTTGAGCACCAGGCTGCCCAGGGGTGGCAGGTCCAGCACCAGGGCATGGGCCTGGCCGTGGCTGCCGCCCTCCACGGTGGCGGCTTCGGCCAGGGTGCCGGCATGGGAGCCGGCGAAGGCATCCGCATCGCTGTTGAGCAGCACCCGCCAGCGCCCGCCCACGGGCACGCCGATCCGGTAGCCCGGGCGCGGCACCGGGGTGAAGTTGTGCACCACCAGCAGCGAGCCGCCCTCGCGGTCGCGGCGCAGCCAGGCGTACACGCTGTTGACCGAGTCGTCGCCGATCAGCCACTGGAAGCCTTCGGCCTGGCCATCCAGCTGGTGCAGGGCCGGTTCCTCGCGGTGCAGGCGGTTGAGGGCGGCCACCAGGTCGCGCACGCCCTTGTGCTCGGCATAGCGCAGCAGGTACCAGTCCAGCTCGCCGTCGTGGCTCCATTCCCGCCACTGGCCGAACTCGCAGCCCATGAACAGCAGCTTCTTGCCCGGGTGGGTCCACATGAAGCTGAGGTACAGCCGCAGGTTGGCGAACTTCTGCCAGCGGTCGCCGGGCATCTTGTCCAGCAGCGAGCGTTTGCCATGGACCACCTCGTCGTGGGAGATGGGCAGGATGAACTGCTCGGAGAAGGCGTAGAGCAGGCCGAAGGTGAGCTGGTGGTGATGGTGGCTGCGGTGCAGCGGGTCTTCGGCGATGTAGCGCAGGCTGTCGTGCATCCAGCCCATGTTCCACTTGTAGGCGAACCCCAGGCCGCCTTCGCGCACCGGGCGGCTCACGCCCGGCCAGGCGGTGGACTCCTCGGCGATGACCAGCGCACCGGGCGCCTCGGTGGCGACCACGTCATTGAGGTGGCGGAGGAAGTCGATGGCCTCCAGGTTCTCCCGCCCGCCGTGGCGGTTGGGGATCCATTCGCCCTGCTTGCGCGAGTAGTCGCGGTAGAGCATGGAGGCCACCGCATCCACCCGCAGGCCGTCGATGTGGTAGACGCGCAGCCAGTGCAGCGCGGAGGCGATCATGAAGCCGTGCACCTCGTGGCGACCGAGGTTGTAGATGTAGGTGTCCCAGTCCTGGTGGAAGCCCTCGAAGGGGTGCGCGTACTCGTAGAGCGCGGTGCCGTCGAAGCGCGCCAGGCCGTGCTCGTCGGTGGGGAAATGCGCCGGCACCCAGTCGAGGATCACCCCCAGGCCGGCCTGGTGGCAGGCGTCGACGAAGGCGGCGAAGTCCGCCGGGCTGCCGTGGCGGGCGGTGGGCGCGAACAGCGACAGCGGCTGGTAGCCCCAGGAACCGCCGAAGGGGTGCTCCATGATCGGCAGCAGTTCGAGGTGGGTGAAGCCCATCTCCAGGGCATAGGGGATCAGCTGCTCGGCCAGGGCCTGCCAGTGCAGCACCGGCCCTTCCGGCCCACCCTCGCGGCGCCAGGAGCCGACGTGGACCTCGTAGATCGACAGCGGCCGGTCATGGGCCTGTGCGCGGCTGCGCTCGGCCATCCAGGCCTCGTCGTGCCAGTGGAAGGCCAGGGGCTCGGCCACCACCGAGCCGGTGGCGGGCGGGTGCTCGGTGGCCAGGGCCAGCGGGTCGGCCTTCAGCGGCAGCACGCCATGGCTGCCGAGGATCTCGTACTTGTAGACCTCCCCCGGTTGCAGGCGCGGCACGAACAGCTCCCACACGCCCGTGGGGTGACGCAGGCGCATGGGGTGGCGACGGCCATCCCAGCCGTTGAACCCGCCCACCACCGAGACGCGCCGGGCATTGGGCGCCCACACGGCGAAACGCACGCCCTCGACGCCTTCGTGCTCCACCCGCTGGGCGCCGAAGACCTGGCCGAGTTCACGGTGGTTGCCTTCGGCGAACAGGTAGAGGTCCATCTCGCCCAGGCAGGGGCCGAAGCTGTAGGGGTCCTCGGTCTCCTGCACACCGCCGGCCCAGTGGATGCGCAGGCGGTAGCGGCCCTGGCCGCTCCAGGGGGCGCTGAACAGGCCGGGGGTGGCGGCCGGCTGCATGGGCACGGCGCCCTGCTCGTCCAGCAGCTCCACCTGCAGGGCGCCGGGCAGGTAGGCCCGCACCCGCCAGCCATCGGCCACGGGGTGCGGGCCGAGCCAGGCGAAGGGGTCGCCCTGCTCGGCCCGCACCAGGGCCTGGATGGCGTTGCGTTCGGCATCCGCGCCGACAAGGGTCTCACTCATGGGTCACTCCGGGGTCTTGGGTCAGCGCCACCAGGCCGCGCAGCGGCACGGCGAGCCAGTGCGGGCGGTAATGGGCTTCGTAGAGGATTTCGTAGGCGGCCTTCTCGATGCCGAACAGCGCGAGGGCGGCCTGCTCGCCGTCCCGTTCGAACCAGGCGTGGGGCAGCCCGGCGGCGGCGATGCGGTAGGCCTCCAGGCAGGCGCGGCCGGCTTGCTGCCGGTAGCGCTCGGCCAGTTGACGACGCAGGGCTGCGGCCTGGGGCGGGTGGTCCGCCACCCCGTCACCCCGCACCAGCATGGCGGCGGCGTAGTCGAATGAGCGCAGCAGGCCGGCGACGTCCTTGAAGGGGCTGTGGCGGGCCCGGCGTTCGGCCAGGCTGCGGGTGGGTTCGCCTTCGAAGTCGATGAAGCAGGCGTCGCCGTCCTCCACCAGCACCTGGCCCAGGTGCAGGTCGCCATGGACGCGGATCAGCAGCCCGCCGGCGCTGCGCCGGGCGAGGGTCTCCACCTGCTGGCGCAGGGCATCGCGACGCTGCAACAGCTCTGCGGCCAGGGCCGCCGTCTCGGGATCGAGGGCGGCGCGGTGGTCCTCCAGCGCCGCCAGTGCGGCGTCCAGCTGGGCCACCACGCTGCGGGGCCAGGCCTCGGTGGTGGCGGCATCGCTTTCCAGCGGGCCGAAGTCGGCCTCGTCGGAGGGGCGTGCCAGCACACTGTGAAGCTCGCCCAGGCGCCGGCCGAGCACCCCGGCGAAGGACTGCAAGGTGCGCAGTTCGGTTTCGGCGGCCTGCTCACCCCCGGCATCCGCCGCCAGGGCGTTGCGCAGGGCGCGGTCGAGATGCTCCAGGGTCCATTGCCAGGCGTCGCCCTGGTTCGGCCGGAAGGCCTGCAGCACGGCCAGGGTCCGGGCAGCGCCGTCGGCGTCCACCCGGCGCACCTGGCCCAGCAGCGCCGGGACGTGGGCGAAGCCCTGGGCGGTGAGGTAGGCGCCCATCTCCGCCTCCGGGTGCAGGCCGGGCAGCACCCGGCGCAGCAGCTTGAACATGTAGCGCCTGTCGATCACCGCCGAGCTGTTGGACTGTTCCGCCGAGAGCACCTTGACCGGCGCCCCCTGCCAGCCGGGCAAGGCGCCGGCAGCGGCCACCGGCAGCCAGTGCAGCTCGCCGCCGGCCACGGCGCGCACGGGCTCGCGGGCCAGGTCATCGAGCCAGCGGGTGATGAACGCCGGCACGCCGAAGCCCTCCATCAGCACACCGTCGCGCCCGTCCAGGCGCAGGCGGGCCACGGCGCCGCGCAGGGCATCGGAGGCGCCGGCGGCCTGCTCCAAGGGCACGAAGACCAGGGGCACGGGGTAGCTGGCGGGGTCGCCGGGCACCTCCACTTCCACCAGCACGGCCGGCAGCTCTGCCTCGCCACAGGGCACCAGGTACAGCAGCCGGGCGGCATCGGCACGGGTACCGGGGTACCAGCGGCGGCTCGGCAGCCAGCCTTGCAAGGCCGCCTCCAGGGCAGCCGGTGGGAGATCGGCCAGGCTGCCGTCCAGGGTCAGGGTGGGCAGGTCGGGCGGGGTCGCGGGAGCCGGTTCGGGCCTGGGCATGGCGGTGTCCTCAGTCCTGGGGGCGGATGCGCCAGATGCCGAATGGCAGGCGCCAGGGTTCGATGCGCATCCACTGGACCTTGCCGTGCCAGGTCCAGGTGTGGCCGCTCATCAGGTCTTCGCCCTGGGTCATGGCGTCGTCGGGCAGGCCCATCTCCCACAGCGGCAGCTCGAAGTGCGCCTCCTGGGCCTGGTGCGGGTCGAGGCTGATGGCCACCAGGACGAAGTTCTCGCCGTCGGCGCTGCGCTTGCCGAAGTAGAGGATCTGGTCGTTCCAGGCGTTGTAGACCTGCAGGCCGAGGTGGCTCTGCAGGGCCGGGTTCTCCCGGCGGATGCGGTTGAGCTGGGCGATCTCGGCGACGATGTTGCCGGGCGCCTGGTAGTCCCGGGCGCGCAGCTGGTACTTCTCCGAGTCGAGGTACTCCTCCTTGCCGGGCACGGGGGCGGACTCGCAGACCTCGAAGCCGGAATACAGCCCCCACAACCCCGAGCCCATGGCCGCCAGCGCGGCACGGATGAGGAACGCCGCACGCCCCTGGCCCTGCAGGTGGAAGGGGTTGATGTCCGGGGTGTTGACGAAGAAGTTGGGCCGGTAGCAGTCCCGCAGCGGCGGCTGGTTGAGTTCGAGCAGGTACTCGGCCAGCTCGGCCTTGGCGGTGCGCCAGGTGAAGTAGGTGTAGCTCTGGGAGAAGCCCAGCTTGCCCAGGCGCGCCATCATCGCCGGGCGGGTGAAGGCCTCGGCGAGGAAGATCACCTCCGGGTGGCGACCGCGCACCTCGGCGATCAGCCATTCCCAGAACGGCAGCGGCTTGGTGTGGGGGTTGTCGACGCGGAACAGCGTGACGCCCGCCTCTACCCAGCCCAGCACCACGTCGCGCAGGGCCAGCCAGAGGTCGGGCTGGGCCTCGCGGGCATAGAAGTCGACGTTGACGATGTCCTCGTACTTCTTCGGCGGGTTCTCGGCGTGGCGGATGGTGCCGTCGGGGCGCCAGCTGAACCAGCCGGGGTGCTGCGCCAGCCAGGGATGGTCGGGGGAGCACTGGATGGCGAAGTCGAGGGCGATCTCCAGGCCGTGTTCACGGGCCGCCTGCACCAGCGCGAGGAAGTCGTCGCGGCTGCCGAGCTGGGGGTGGATGGCCTCGTGCCCGCCCTCGGCGCTGCCGATGGCGTAGGGGCTGCCGGGGTCGTCCGGGCCGGCCTCCAGGGCGTTGTTCGGCCCTTTGCGGTGGGTGCGCCCGATGGGGTGGATGGGCGGGAAGTAGAGCACGTCGAAGCCCATGGCCTGGATCGCCGGCAGCCGCTCGATGACGTCGCGGAAGGTGCCGTGGCGCTGACCGTCGTTTGCAGCGGAGCGCGGGAACAGTTCGTACCAGCTGGCGAACTCCGCCCGCTTGCGCTCCACCTCCAGGGGGAACAGCGGGCTGCACACCCGGTGCGGGTGGGCCTGGACCCGGTCCACGGCCGCGCGGGTTTCCGGTGCCAGCAGCAGCGCCACGCGCTCCTCCACCGACTGGGTGGCCTCCACCGCCTCGATCAACGTGCGCAGCGCCTCCACCTGCTCCGGCGGGGCCTGGGCCGCGACCCGCTCCAGGTGGGCCACTCCTTCGCGCAGTTCCAGCGCGATGGAGACGCCGGCGGCGTGTTTCTTCGCCAGTTCGTCGCAATAGCTGGCGTACAGGTCCCACCAGGCCTCCACGGCGAACACCACGCGGCCGACCCGGGGCGGCACGAAGCGGGCCTGCCAGTGGTCGTTGCCCAGCGGCTGCATGGGCACCCGCTGCCATTGGGCCTCGCGGGACTCGCGCCACAGCAGCTGGGCCGCCAGCTTGTCGTGGCCATCGGCGAAGATCACCGCGCTCACCGTGCGCGGCTCGCCGGCGATGGCCTTGGCAGCGAAACGGCCGCCATCCACCACCGGCTCCACCGCCTCGATGGCGATGCGCGGGCAGGCCAGGGCTTCTTCCAGGGACAGCGCGCCGGTCAGGCGCGCCACGGATTCGGCAGGGTGCATGGGAAACATGGACGGGCTCCTTGTGGCCGGCGCGCAGCGGGCCGACCCACGGCCGCGCCGGTTGGCGGGAATCTGCTAGTTCCGAGCCCGGGCCGTCGGCAAAGTTCGAACTGATTGCGCCACCCCGGCACCACCCGGGCATGGCTCCGGCCCGGCGGGAGCGGCATAATCCCCGCTCCTTCGTACGGCCCGGTTTCCATGCGCATTCACGTCACCTTCATCGATCGCGTCGGCATCACCCAGGAAGTGCTCGCCCTGCTCGGCGGACGCAACCTCAACCTGGATGCGGTGGAGATGGTGCCGCCGAACGTCTACATCGACGCGCCGACCCTGAGCCCCGAGGTGCTGGACGAGCTGCGCGAGGCCCTGCACAAGGTGCACGGCGTGCAGGACGTGACGGTGGTGGACATCCTCCCCGGCCAGCGCCACCGTCTGCAGCTGGATGCGCTGCTGGCGGCGATGACCGACCCGGTGCTGGCAGTGGACGGCAATGGCCGCGTGCTGCTGGCCAACCCGGCGCTGGTGGCGCTGTACGGTGAGGAACCGGCCGGCATCACCCTGGCCCAGCTGTTCGGCGACGAGAGCCTGCACGAGGTGCTGCGCGAGCAGGGCTTCCGCCTGCCGCTGCGGGAAATCCAGCTCAAGGGCCAGGCGCTGTTGCTGGACGCGGTGCCGATCAACGAGGGCGAGCGCCTCACCGGGGCGCTGCTGACCCTCTACCTGCCCAACCGCATCGGCGAGCGGCTCTCGGCCCTGCACCACGACCACGCCGAGGGCTTCGACTCGCTGCTGGGCGACTCCCAGCCCATCCGCACCCTCAAGGCCCGTGCCCTGCGGGTGGCGGCCCTGGATGCGCCCCTGCTGATCACCGGCGAGACCGGTACCGGCAAGGAGCTGGTGGCCCGGGCCTGCCACGCCGTCAGCGCCCGGCGCAACCAGCCGTTCCTGGCGCTGAACTGCGCGGCCCTGCCGGAGAACCTCGCCGAGAGCGAGCTGTTCGGCTATGCCCCGGGCGCCTTCACCGGTGCCCAGCGCGGCGGCAAGCCGGGCCTGCTGGAGCTGGCCAACCAGGGCACGGTGTTCCTCGACGAGATCGGCGAGATGTCACCCTACCTGCAGGCCAAGCTGCTGCGCTTCCTCAGCGATGGCTGCTTCCGCCGGGTGGGCGGCGACCGCGAGGTGAAGGTGGACGTGCGCATCCTCAGCGCCACCCACCGCAACCTGGAGAAGATGGTGGCCGAGGGCAGCTTCCGCGAGGACCTGTTCTACCGCCTCAACGTGCTCAGCCTGGACGTGCCGCCGCTGCGCGAGCGGGAGCAGGACATCCTCCTGCTGGCGCGCTTCTTCATGCAGCAGGCCTGCACCCAGATCCAGCGGCCGCCGTGCCGGCTGGCACCCGGCACCTACCCGGCGCTGCTGGGCAACCGCTGGCCGGGCAACGTGCGCCAGCTGCAGAACGTGATCTTCCGTGCGGCCGCCATCTGCGAGAGCAACATCGTGGAAATCGGCGACCTGGACATCGCCGGCACCGCCGTGGCCCGGCAAAGCGACGGCGAAGTGAACAGCCTGGAAGAGGCCGTGGAGAACTTCGAGCGCGGCCTGCTGGAGAAGCTCTTCGCCAGCTACCCCTCCACCCGCCAGTTGGCCGCCCGGCTCAAGACCTCCCACACCGCCATTGCCCATCGTCTGCGCAAGTACGGCATCCCGGGCAAGAACGCATGAGCGACCTTGCGAATCGCTCGTAAGCGATTGATTTTCAAATAATAAAACCACCATTCAAGAGCGACCTTCGCCGCCGCTGGCGGCCGCCTGCCTGGGGCTGCGAGCACGCGCCTGGCAGCCTCGGGGGGCTCGCAGCGCTCAAACCAAACAATTCACACTAGATAATCATTCTATCTAATTGTTTTTTGTTGAATTTTATTTAATTTATTACGCAATCGTATCGATTTCGCTACAGCGTAGCGAAATCGCAACAAATCCTTTGGAAGCCCCATCACGCCTGGATTGCGCGCACATGGCCGGCCGGTCACCGCGAGAGCCGTAGCGATTTCGCTACACGCACCAAAAGATTTCACATCAATAAAACATCTTATCTATTTGTTTTTATTGAATTTTTATTCGATGGCATCCGCCTTGCTATGAGGCGCCCAGACAGCACGGGGCGACGCTCCGTGCCGGGGGTCCCTATCAGCGCCCGGCAAAGAACCGGGCCACCGCATCGAGGAGTTACCAATGAGCCAATTGCGCTTTACCGCTGATCACGAATGGCTGCGCCTGGACGCAGACGGCCTGGTCACCGTCGGCATCACCGACTTCGCCCAGGACGCACTCGGCGACGTGGTCTTCGTTCAACTCCCCGAGCTGCAACGCTACGCCAAGGGCGAGGAAGTCGCCGTGCTGGAGTCGGTCAAGGCCGCCAGCAACATCGTCATGCCGCTGGACGGCGAGGTGGTGGAAGTCAACGGCGAGCTGCCCGACACCCCCGAGCAGGTCAACGAGGACCCGCAAGGCAAGGCCTGGTTCTTCCGCATGCGCCTGGACGATGCCGGTGCACTGGATGGCCTGCTCGACCAGGCCGGCTACGATGCTTTGGTGAAGAACGCCTGAGGAACACCCGCCATGCCCATCCAGACCCGTTCCCTCGACACCGCCAACGAGTTCATCGCCCGCCACATCGGCCCGCGTGAGGCCGACATCCAGGCCATGCTGGACCTGCTCGGCCACAGCGACCTGGAAGCCTTGACCGCCAGCGTCATCCCCGAGTCCATCAAGGACAGCAGCGTGCTCGACCTGGCCCTGCCCGGCCAGGGCGAAGCCGAAGCCCTCGCGGCCATCAAGGCCATCGCCGCCAGGAACCAGCTGCTGCGCAACCACATCGGCCAGGGCTACTACCCCTGCCACACGCCGAGCCCGATCCTGCGCAACCTGCTGGAAAACCCGGCCTGGTACACCGCCTACACCCCCTACCAGCCGGAGATCTCCCAGGGCCGCCTGGAATCCCTGCTGAACTTCCAGACGCTGATCAGCGACCTCACCGGCCTGCCCATCGCCAACGCCTCCCTGCTGGACGAAGGCACCGCCGCCGCCGAGGCCATGACCTTCTGCAAGCGCCTGTCGAAGAACAAGGCCAGCAACGCCTTCTTCGCCTCCCGTCATTGCCACCCGCAGACCCTGGACGTGCTGCGCACCCGTGCCGCGCCCCTGGGCATCGAAGTGGTGGTGGGCGATGAGCGCGAGATCAGCGACGTTTCCGCCTACTTCGGCGCGCTGCTGCAGTACCCCGCCACCGACGGCGACATCCATGACCACCGCGACCTGGTGGAGCGCCTGCACGGCGCCAATGCCCTGGTGGCGGTCGCGGCCGACCTGCTGGCCCTGACCCTGCTGACCCCGCCCGGTGAGTTCGGTGCCGACGTGGCCCTGGGCAGCGCCCAGCGCTTCGGCGTGCCGCTGGGCTTCGGCGGCCCCCACGCGGCCTACTTCGCCACCCGCGATGCGTTCAAGCGCGACATGCCCGGCCGCCTGGTGGGCGTGTCCATCGACCGCCACGGCAAGCCCGCCCTGCGCCTGGCCATGCAGACCCGCGAGCAGCACATCCGCCGCGAGAAGGCCACCAGCAACATCTGCACCGCCCAGGTGCTGCTGGCCAACATCGCCAGCATGTACGCCGTCTACCACGGGCCCCAGGGCCTGACCCGCATCGCCAAGCGCGTGCACCAGCTCACCGCCATCCTCGCCGAGGGCCTGGCACAGCTGGGCCACAGCGTCGAGCAGCAGCACTTCTTCGACACCCTGACCCTGGCCACCGGCGCCCGTACCGCCGAGCTGCACGCCAAGGCCCGCGCCCGGGGCATCAACCTGCGCGAGATCGATGACCAGCGCCTGGGCCTGTCCCTGGACGAGACCACCACCCAGGCCCATGTGGAAGAGCTCTGGGCGCTGTTCAGCGACAGCCAGGCCATGCCGGCGTTCGACGCCCTGGCCGGCACCGCCGCCAGCCGCCTGCCCGCCGCCCTGCTGCGCCAGTCGCCGATCCTCAGCCACCCGGTGTTCAACCGTTACCACTCGGAAACCGAGCTGATGCGCTACATGCGCAAGCTGGCCGACAAGGACCTGGCCCTGGACCGCAGCATGATCCCGCTGGGCTCCTGCACCATGAAGCTGAACGCCGCCAGCGAGATGATCCCGATCACCTGGGCCGAGTTCGGCAACCTGCACCCCTTCGCCCCGGCCGAGCAGTCCCAGGGCTACCAGCAGCTGACCCAGGAGCTGGAAGCCATGCTCTGCGCCGCCACCGGCTATGACGCCGTGTCGCTGCAGCCCAACGCCGGCTCCCAGGGCGAGTACGCCGGCCTGCTGGCCATCCGCGCCTACCACCTGAGCCGTGGTGACGACCAGCGCGACATCTGCCTGATCCCGCAATCGGCCCACGGCACCAACCCGGCCACCGCCAACATGGCTGGCATGCGCGTGGTGGTCACCGCCTGCGACGCCCGTGGCAACGTCGACATCGCCGACCTCAAGGCCAAGGCCGAAGAGCACCGCGAGCGCCTCGCCGCGATCATGATCACCTACCCCTCCACCCACGGCGTGTTCGAGGAAGGCATCCGCGAGATCTGCGAGATCATCCACGCCAACGGCGGCCAGGTGTACATCGACGGCGCCAACATGAACGCCATGGTCGGCCTCTGCGCCCCGGGCCAGTTCGGCGGCGACGTGTCCCACCTGAACCTGCACAAGACCTTCTGCATCCCCCACGGCGGTGGCGGCCCGGGCGTCGGCCCGATCGGCGTCAAGGCCCACCTGGCTCCCTTCCTGCCCGGCCACGGCCATCTGGTGCGCAAGGAAGGCGCGGTCAGCGCCGCGCCCTTCGGCAGCGCCAGCATCCTGCCCATCACCTGGATGTACATCCGCATGATGGGCGGCGCCGGCCTGCGTCGCGCCTCGCAGCTGGCGATCCTCAACGCCAACTACATCGCCCGTCGCCTGGAAGAGCACTACCCGGTGCTCTACACCGGCACCAACGGCCTGGTGGCCCACGAATGCATCCTCGACCTGCGCCCGCTCAAGGACAGCAGCGGCATCAGCGTCGATGACGTGGCCAAGCGCCTGATCGACTTCGGCTTCCACGCCCCCACCATGTCCTTCCCGGTGGCCGGCACGCTGATGATCGAGCCCACCGAGAGCGAGTCCAAGGAAGAGCTGGACCGCTTCTGCGACGCCATGATCCGCATCCGCAACGAGATCCGCGCGGTGGAGACCGGCGCGCTCGACGCCGAGGACAATCCGCTGAAGAACGCCCCGCACACCGCGGCGGAGCTGGTCGGTGAGTGGGCCCACCCCTACAGCCGCGAGCAGGCCGTGTACCCGACCGCCAGCCTGGTGGAAGGCAAGTACTGGCCGCCGGTGGGCCGGGTCGACAACGTCTATGGCGACCGCAACCTGGTCTGTGCCTGCCCGTCCATCGAGGCCTACCAGGACGCCTGACCGGCCCGTGAAGGTGGGAGCGAGTTCATTCGCGAATGAATTCGCTCCCACGCACCGCCTTGCGCTTCAACGGTCGGGCCGCACGGCCCGGCCACCCCGAGTGTCTACGCTGACCCAATAACAACGAGCACGAACCAGGCTCAGGAGCGACACCATGTCCCTCAGCGTCTTCGACCTGTTCAAGATCGGCATAGGCCCTTCCAGCTCCCACACCGTCGGCCCGATGCGGGCGGCTGCCCGCTTCGTCGAGGGCCTGCGGCGGGAGCACCTGCTGGCCAGCACCACCAGCCTCAAGGTGGAGCTGTACGGCTCCCTGGGCGCCACGGGCAAGGGCCACGGCAGCGACAAGGCGGTCCTGCTCGGCCTGGAGGGCGAGCAACCGGACACCGTCGACACCGAAGCCGTGGAGGCCCGCCTGAAGGCCATCCGCGACAGCGGCGAGCTGCGCCTGGGTGGCGAGAAGCCCATCCGCTTCGTGGAGAAAGAGCACCTGGCGCTGATCCGCAAACCCCTCGACTTCCACCCCAACGGCATGATCTTCCGCGCCTTCGACGCGGCCGGCCTGCAGTTGCGTGCCCGCGAGTACTACTCGGTGGGCGGCGGTTTCGTGGTGGACGACGAGGCCGCCGGGCGCGACCGCATCGTCGAGGACCAGACGCCCCTCGCCTACCCCTTCAAGACCGGCAAGGAACTGCTCGCCCACTGCGCTGCCAGCGGCCTCTCCATCAGCGCACTGATGCGCGAGAACGAGAAGGCCTGGCGCAGCCCCGAGGAGACCAGCGCCGGGCTGCAGCGCATCTGGCAGGTGATGCAGGACTGCGTGAAGGCCGGCTGCCGCAAGGAGGGCATCATGCCCGGCGGGCTCAAGGTCAAGCGCCGCGCCGCCGCGCTGTTCCGCCAGCTCAGCGAGCGCCCTGAGGCCGCCCTGCGCGACAGCCTGACGGTGCTGGACTGGGTCAACCTCTACGCCCTGGCGGTGAACGAGGAGAACGCCACCGGCGGGCGCGTGGTCACCGCGCCCACCAATGGCGCGGCGGGCATCGTCCCGGCGGTGCTGCACTACTACACGCGCTTCGTCCCGGGCGCCAATGACGAGGGTGTGGAGCGCTTCCTGCTCACCGCCGCCGCCATCGGCATCCTCTACAAGGAGAACGCCTCCATCTCCGGCGCCGAAGTGGGCTGCCAGGGCGAGGTGGGCGTGGCCTGCTCCATGGCCGCCGGCGCGCTCTGCGAAGTCATGGGCGGCAGCGTGCAACAGGTGGAGAACGCCGCCGAGATCGGCATGGAACACAACCTGGGGCTGACCTGCGACCCGGTCGGCGGCCTGGTCCAGGTGCCCTGCATCGAACGCAACGCCATGGGCTCGGTGAAGGCCATCAACGCGGCACGCATGGCCCTGCGCGGTGACGGCCAGCACTTCATCTCCCTCGACAAGGTGATCCGCACCATGCGCCAGACCGGGGCCGACATGAAGAGCAAGTACAAGGAAACCGCTCGCGGCGGCCTCGCCGTGAACATCATCGAATGCTGAGTGCCGGTCCGTCGGGCGCCCAGCGCCCACGGACCCTCAATCGGTGCGCGCGGCGCACCTACAGGAAGACGGAATGACCACTGAAACCCTCGCCAAGACCCCGCTGCACGCACTGCACCTCGAACTCGGCGCGAAGATGGTGCCCTTCGCCGGCTACGACATGCCGGTGCAGTACCCCCTGGGCGTGCTCAAGGAGCACCTGCACACCCGCGACCAGGCCGGGCTGTTCGACGTCTCCCACATGGGTCAGATCCGCCTGCGCGGCAACCACGCCGGCCAGGCCCTGGAAACCCTGGTGCCGGTGGACATCATCGACCTGCCGGTGGGCCTGCAGCGCTACGCGGTGTTCACCGATGCCAACGGCGGCATCCTCGACGACCTGATGGTGGCGCGCCTGGCCCCGGATGAGCTGATGCTGGTGGTCAACGCCGCCTGCAAGGACCAGGACCTGGCCCACCTGCGCCAGCATATCGGTGGCCAGTGCGAGATCGAACCGCTGTTCGAGGCCCGCGCCCTGCTGGCCCTCCAGGGCCCTGCTGCCGCCGACGTGCTGGGCCGCCTGGCCCCGGAAGTGAAGAAGATGACCTTCATGCAGTTCGGCAGCGTGCGCCTGGAAGGCGTGGAGTGCTACGTCAGCCGCTCCGGCTACACCGGCGAGGATGGCTACGAGATCTCCGTGCCCGCCGACAAGGCCGAGGCCCTTGCCCGTACCCTGCTGGCCCAGCCCGAAGTCCAGCCCATCGGCCTCGGCGCCCGCGACTCGCTGCGCCTGGAAGCCGGCCTGTGCCTGTACGGCCACGACATGAGCAGCGCCACCACCCCCATCGAAGCCAGCCTCGGCTGGGCCCTCTCCAAGGTGCGCCGTGCCGATGGCGCCCGTGCCGGCGGCTTCCCGGGCGCCGAGCGCATCTATGCCCAGCAACGCGATGGCGTGGCGCAGAAGCGCGTCGGGCTGCTGCCCCAGGAGCGCGTACCGGTGCGTGAAGGCGCGGAAATCGTCGATGCCGACGGCGCGGTGATCGGCCGCGTCACCAGCGGCGGCTTCGGCCCCAGCCTGGGCGGCCCCGTGGCCATGGGCTACCTGCCCGCCGACAAGGCCACGCTGGACACCGACGTCTGGGCCATGGTGCGCGGCAAGCGCGTGCCCATGAAGGTCGCCCGCACCCCCTTCGTGCCGCAGCGCTACTACCGCGGCTGACGCTTTACCCTCGATGCCCCACCGGCGGCCCCTCGCCGGCCCGGGGCCTTCAGGCGGCGGGTCTACCGCCGCCTTTTCTTATCCTCGCCTCAGCGCGTCAGCGGCAACGCCAGCCCCGCCATCCCGAACAGCCCGCCGCACACCTGGTTGAAGCGCCGGCCGCTGCGCGCCAGCCAGGGGCGGACGCGGTGGGCCAGGCGGGCGAGCAGGTACTCCACCACGCATTCGATGATCACGAAGGTCAGGGTCATGACCACGCACTGCAGCCACAGGGGGCGTGCGGGGTCGAGGAACTGGGAGACGAAGGCGCCGAAGAACAGGATCACCTTGGGGTTGGACAGTGCCGAGAACATGCCCTGGCGGAACAGGCTGAGGTTGCTGCGCCGGCCGACCTCGGTGCCGGCGTCCAGCTGGATGCCGGGCGAGCGCCAGAGCTGGATGCCGAGCCAGATCAGGTACAGGCCGCCGGCCACCTTGAGCAAGGTCAGCGCCTGGGCGGAGGCCTTGAGCAGCGCGCCGATGCCGAACATGGACAGCGCCATCAGCAGGGCGAAGCCGAGCGCGCCGCCGCTGATGGTGAACAGCGCCCGGCGATGCCCATGGAGGGCGCCATGGGACAGTGCCAGCAAGGCGTTGGGGCCGGGTGTGAGGGACAGGCCGAGGACGGCCAGCAGGTAGATCAGCCAGGTATGCAAGGCCATCGGGTGGGGCTCCAGGGCAGGCGCGAGGCGCCAGTCTAGCGAGCCTCCCTGGGCAGCGCGAGGCCGACGTTCACTCCCGGTAGCGCTGCTGGAAGTCGGCGAGCATCTTCTGGTAGCGCCCCGTGCTGCGCAGGGCCTGCAGGCCCTTCTCGAACACAGCCGCGAGCCGCGCCCCATCCGGGTTGACCTTGGAGAAGGCCAGCCAGAAGCCGTCCTCCTGCATCAACCCCACCTGTTTCACCCTGCCCCGAAACTCACCGCTCTGCTGGATGCGCATCAGCCCGGGCATGGTGTTCATCAGGATGTAGTCGACGCGCCCCGCCGCCAGCATCTGCAGTAGCTGCGCATCGGAGTTGGCGGTGAAGCGCTCGATGGCCGGGTTCTCCATGAAGGCCGTCGGGTAGGTGTAGCCATTGGTGATGCCGACGCTGTGGCCATCGAGGTCGGCGGTCTTCAGGTCCTGCCGGGGTTCGTCGGCGCGACCGAAGATGGCCAGGCCTTCCTTGAACAGCGGGGTCGGGTGCCAAACGTATTGGTCGCGGTTGGCGTCGGTGATGGTGACGTCGAAGCAGGCCACGGCCTGCTTGCCCTCCTCTGCCAGCAGCAGGCAGCGGGAAAACGGCACGGTGAGGAACTGCACCTCCACACCCTGGGTGGCGAACGCCTCGCGCACCAGCTCCGGTGCAAAGCCTTCAGGTTCTTTGCTGTCGAAACGCTTGGAAGAATAAGGTGCCCAGTCGTCCTCGGCGGCAATCACCACCGTTTCGGCCGCCACCGGCCCAACACAGGCAGCCAGCACGACTGCCAGGAGCCATGCTTTCATCACGCCCCTCCTCTATTGGCGCGGGCCGGCGGGCCCGCCATTGGCCTCCACCAGTTGGCTCGGCAGCTCGCGGGGCATCCAGATCTGGAAGTGCACGCCGGCACCGGGAGCGGACTCGAACTTCAACCGGCCGTTGAGCTTGCGGGTGATCAGGTTGAAGACGATGTTCAGGCCCAGGCCGGTCCCACCCTCGCCGCGCTTGGTGGTGAAGAAAGGTTCGAAGATGCGCTCGTGCAGCTCCGCCGGTACGCCGCTGCCGTTGTCACGGTAGTCCAGCAGCACCTCGTCGCCCTCAGCCTTCAGGGACAGGACGATTCGCGCGGCCTGGGTCTCGGAGAAGGCGTGGCGCACGCTGTTCATGATGAGGTTGGCCACCACCTGGGTGAGCACGCCGGGCAGGCTCTGCATGGTCAGCTCGGCGCCGCAGTCCAGCACCGGTTCCACCGGCACCTTGCGGGTCTCGGGGTGCAGGCTGGTTATCAGGGCCTCCAGCACCTGGCGCACCTGGAACTGGCAGCGGGCCTCGGACACCTGGTCCACGGCAGTCTGCTTGAAGTTGGCGATCAGCCGCGCGGCGCGGCCGATGTTGTGGTCGAGCATGGTGCTGCTGTCCTGGGCGCGCTGCAGCAGGCTGCGGAAGGCGTCGCTGGTCAGGGTCTGGGCCTGGAACTGGCTCTGCAACTCGCCCAGCACCTCTCCCAGCACCGAGGAGGCGGTGACGGCGATGCCCAGCGGGGTGTTCACCTCATGGGCCACCCCTGCCACCAGGCCGCCCAGTGCCGCCAGCTTCTCGGACTGGATCAGCTGCCCCTGGGCTTCGCGCAGCTGGCACACACTTTCAGTCAGCTCGCGGGTCCGCTCGGCGACGGTGGACTCCAGCTGGTCGGAGTAGGCCTTGAGCTTCTCCTCCCCTTCGCGCACCTGCCGCAGGTTGTCACCCAGGGCCTGCAGGTGCTGGTTGGTGGCGCGCACCAGCACGCCGATCTCGTTCTCGGCGTGTCCGGCGGGCTCGCTGAGGCGGGCGTTCTCCGGGGCGGCGATGTCCACCCGGGCAATGGAGAAGATCAGCTGGCGCAACGGACGGGTGACCCAGATATAGAAGATCAGCAGCAGGATCAGCGAGATGGCCAGGGCATAGACCAGGCCGCTGACCAGGGTCACCACGGCGCGGTGGAGGAACTCGCCGCCGTAGGGGAAGGTGTCCACTTCCACCAGCAGATCGCCCAGCCAGCCGGCCGCGCCGATGCCGAGCTTCTCGGTGGACAGGCGCAGTTGGTAGTGGCGCGTCATGCCGAACAGCATGTCGTTGAGGGCGCGGCCTTCGGTCTGCGTCAGGCTGCGGGAACGGTCGGCGAACAGCTTGCCTTCCGGCAGCATGATCCGTGCGCCGACCACGCCGCGCTGCTCGAGCATGCCCTTGAGCAGGTCGTCGGCGGTGCTCTGGTCGAGGCTGAACACCACGGTGGTGGCCGGGTCGCGCACCAGGCCGAACAGGGCCTGCACGTCCGCGTCCGGCAGGTCACGGCTGCGCTCGTAGTCCAGCGCGATCTGCACCAGGCTGACCACCAGGCCCAGCGCCACCGCACAGACCAGGGTCAGGCGCAGCAGGCTGGCGGAAAGGCTGCGCCCGACCACGACCTGGCCTTGCTCGGGGCCGACAGGTGGCGCGGCGGTCATGAGTGGTGCTCGTCCGGGTCGTCGGGGTACTGGTCACGGATGGCGAAGAAGGCGTCCTGGTGCTCCAGCAGCAGATCCACCAGTTGCGGCTCGAAATGCCGGCCGCGCTCGGAGCGGATCAACTCCAGTACCTCTTCCCGGGGCCAGGGCTCCTTGTAGGCGCGCCGCGAACAGAGGGCGTCGAAGACGTCCGCCAGGGCGATGATCCGCCCCGACAGGGGAATGGCCTCCCCGGCCAGGCCCTGGGGGTAGCCGTTGCCGTCCCAGCGCTCGTGGTGGTTGCCGGCGATCTGCGCGCCCACCTGCATCAGCAACCGGCGGGAGCGCTGGAGGATGGCCACGCCGTAGTCGACGTGCTTCTTCATCACCACCCACTCGTCGGGGTCGAGCTTGCCGGGCTTGTGCAGGATGGCGTCGGGAATCGCCACCTTGCCGATGTCATGCAGCGGCGAGGCGTGCTGGATCAGGTACACCTCGCGCTCCGGCAGGCCGTAGAGCCGCGCCAGCATTTCGCTGAACAGCGAAACGCGCTGCACGTGGGCGCCGGTCTCCTTGCTGCGCACCTCCACGGCGTTGGCCAGGGTGTAGACCAGCTCCTTGGAGGTTTCCTGCAGGTCTTCCAGCAGGTTGATGTTCTCGAAGGTGATGGCCACGTTGCGCATGTAGATTTCCAGCAACTGCCGGTCCAGCTCGCTCAGCGGCTCCAGGTGGGTGACGTAGAGCAGGCTGGCGCCGCCGCGCTCGTTGCTGTGGTAGAGCACGTAGGCGTCGTCGTAGTGGCACGAGGCCTTGGCCTCCAGCACCTGGCGGAAGCGCTCGGCGACATCACCAGGCAGGGTTTGCAGCGAGTCGTCGGCCTGGTAGCTGTGGAACTCGCCGGTGGCGGCCAGGGTGCGGGTCTGTTCGTGCCCTTCCCCGGGGCAGACCATGCAGTACAGCGCCGACTGCCCCAGGTGCAGCAGGGTGGTCAGTTGCTCCAGCACCGTGGAGGAGAACACCTTGAGGGTCGCGGCGTTCTGCACCTTGGCGCAGGCCTCCAGCACATGGCTCAGGCCCCGGCGCTGGGCCTCGATCACCCCCAGGTCGCGGTACGAGCGCAGCATCGAATACAGCAGCGTGCGCAGCTTCTGGGTGGTGAGCTCGGTCTTTTCCTTGTAGTCGTCCACCTCGTACTCGCGGATGACCCGGTCCTCCGGCGCCTGGCCGGCCTGCCCGGTGCGCAGCACCAGGCGCGTCATGCGGTTGTTGCAGGTTTCCCGCAGGTAGCGCACCAGGTCCAGCCCGGCGTGCTCGGTTTCCATCACCACGTCGATCAGCGCCAGGGCGATGTCGTCCCGTGACTTGAAAATGTCACGGGCCTGGGCGGCGGAATAGGCGGGAACCAGCTCCAGGGGTCGCCCCTGGAACTCGAAGCTGCTCAAGGCGAGCCGGGTGACGGCGTGTACCTCGGCATCATCGTCCACCACCAGCACGCACCACGGCGGGATCGGCCGGGGAGCGGGCGGCGGTGAATGGGTTGAGGAGGGAGAATCGGCGAAGAAGTCCATAGCACTCATCCTGGACAAGGCCCAATGCCAGCAGCATAGACGGCCCGGATGGAGTGACTGGATTTTTTGCGTGTAAGCCGCTGCGCGGCGGCCTTAGGACGCCCCGGAAGCCGTCTGACTCCCGGGGCGCGAGGGGTCAGGCGAGGTCGCCGGCCTGCTCGCGCAGGGCCCAACCGCCCTGCCCGTCCACGTCCAGGCGGTGGGTATGGAACTGCGCCAGGGTGGCGCGGTGGCCGACGCTGACCAGCAGCGTCTCGTCCAGGTGCTCGCGCAGCAGCGAGTAGAGGGCGTGCTCCAGGCCTTCGTCCATGGCCGAGGTGGACTCGTCGAGGAATACCACACGGGGCCGGTTGAACAGCACCCGGGCGAAGGCCAGGCGCTGCTGCTCACCGATGGAGAGGATGCGCGTCCAGTCCTGGCTCAGTTCCAGCCGCTCGGCCAGGTGCGCGAGGTTGACCTGGCGCAGCGCCTGCTTCAGGCGTTCGTCATCCTCGGCCACGGCGGTATTGGGGTAGGCGATGGCGGTGCGCAGGTCGCCCAGGGGCAAGTATGGGCGCTGGGAGAGGAACAGCGCCTGGTGCCCGCCGGGGCGGTACACGGTGCCTTCGGCATAGGGCCAGAGCCCCGCCAGCGCCCGCAGCAGGGTGGTCTTGCCGCTGCCCGAAGGCCCCTTGATCAGCAGCGCCTGGCCCGGCACCAGCTCCAGCGCCAGGTCGGCCAGCAGGCGGTGCCCGTCGGGGCGCAGCACGTCGAGACTTTCGATGCGCAGGCCATCGGCGGCCTCATGGGTGTCCACCTTGGGCAACTCGCGGGCCTGCTGGTTGGCATCGAGGAAGCCGGTGAGACGGTCCAGGGTCGCGCGGTACTGGGCGAAGGTGTCGTAGGAGGTGCGGAAGAACGACAGCGAATCCTGCACCTGGCCGAAGGCCTGGGAGGTCTGCATCACGTCACCCAGCTTGATCGCCCCACTGAAGAAGCGCGGCGCCTGGAGGATGAACGGGAAGACCACCGCCACCTGGCTCACCACCAGGTTGAAGCCGTCGAACTTCAGGCTCCGGTAGACCATGGCCCAGACGTTGCCGATCAGCGCGCTGAAACGCCCCAGCAGCGTGCCGCGCTCGATGGCGGTGCCCTGGTAGAAGGCCACGTTCTCGGCGTACTCGCGCAGGCGCATCAGCGCATAACGGAAGTTCGCCGTGAGCTTTTCGTTGAGGAAATTCAGCCGGATCAGCGGCCGGCCGAGGCGGAAGGCGATCCAGGTGGCGATGATCACGTAGATGTACACCGCGAAGACCATGGCCCGGGGGATCTCCAGCCCACCCACCGTCAGCGGTGCCGACAGGCCCCAGAGGATGCCGGTGAAGGCCACCAGCGACACCAGGGCACTCACCGCACCCAGGGCCAGGGACACCGAGCCGGTGACGAAGGCGTTGACGTCCAGCTCGATGCGCTGGTCGGGGTTGTCCACCGGCTCGTCGAGGAACTGCCCGCGGTAGTAGGCATCACCGTTCATCCAGTCACCGGTCAGGCGCTCGGTGAGCCAGACCCGCCAGCGGATGTTGAAGGCCTGGGTGAGGTAGTAATTGAACAGCGCCCGCAGCACGTGGATGGCCGCCAGCACCGCGAAAATGCCGAGGAAGTACCAGAACGCTGTCTGGTCCAGGCCCTGCAACGCGCTGTAGAAGCCGTTGTACCAGAACGAGAACAGCACGTTCATGCGCACCGAGAACAACGCCATCACCAGCAGCAGGGTGAAGACCAGCAGCGGCTTCCAGCTGCGTTTGGGGCTGAGGTAGGGGCCGGCGACCTGCCAGAACTGACTGCCCCAACGGGTGAATCGAACCGCCAGCGCAGCGGCGGCGGAGAACGCAACGATGGTGACCAGGGACGCGACAGCGAGCCAGCTCAGGCTCTCCTGCAGGGCCTTGCTCCAATCCATTTCCATGCTGGGTATCCGTGCTTCGGGGGAAGGGGACGACGCGGTCGGGCCGGAGCCCGCCCCAGGCCACCGAAGCGAGGCGGTGGCGCTGTGTCGGCGCGCAGTATAAACAGCACCGGCCGCGTCGGAACATCCATCAGGGGCGGTGTC
The DNA here is from genome assembly GCF_006715895.1 of Pseudomonas sp. SLBN-26. Lineage (NCBI taxonomy): Bacteria > Pseudomonadati > Pseudomonadota > Gammaproteobacteria > Pseudomonadales > Pseudomonadaceae > Pseudomonas > Pseudomonas sp. SLBN-26. The sequence continues at coordinate 694,988 of NZ_VFOB01000001.1, read as the reverse complement.
AGCCGGCGTTCAGCTGGCCACCGCCCTGCCCGCCTCAGCCCTGGGCGGGCTGGCCGATGCAGGTGTAGCCGAAGGGGTTGTGGCGGATATCGCCCAGTTCGTAGCCGAAGTCCGGCCGCGCCAGGTACGGGCTCGACGGCTCGGCGGCGGGCTCGACCCCGAACGCGGCCAGGAAGGCCTGCTCGAAGCGCGCCACCGCCGCCTCCTGGGCCTCCAGGTCGACCTCTTCGTCCTCGGCGAAGCGGATCACGAAGTCCGGCAGGCCCAGGTGCTGCATGCCGCAGGTGTAGAGCAGGTTCTCGTGGCCGATGGGCTTGCGCACGAACAGGCGGTACAGCGTCAGCAGCATGCGCCGCTGGTCGCGGGCCTCCACCGACGCCTCCAGCGCGTCGATCAGCTCCTTCCAGCGCGCCAGGCCATGGGCCAGTCCTGCCGTCTCGACCTTGGCGGCCGTGACCAGCCCCTGCTCGATCAGGCGCCCCAGGGCCCGCGCCGCCGCCATCGCCGCAACGATGCGGGTGCGCTCGTGGTGAATGCGCGGCATCACGAAATAGGCGGTGGCGGTATGCGCCTCGATGGCCGCCTCGTCTTCCTCGGTCATGGACGGCTCCGTGCGGTCGGCACAGATGCGGTAGGAGCGCGGCATACGGTCGTCGTGCTCCAGCTCGCTGAAGGCCTCGTCCAGGCGGAAGGTCTCCAGCCCCATGGAGGCCGTCATCGACTCGAAGGTCTCGCGCAGTGCATCAAAGCGCTCGAAGGTGCCCAGCACATTGAGGATGATGTCCGGCGGCAGGTCGGCCTTCAGCTCGGCCAGGCGCTGGTCCGCCGCACGGATGTAGGCCTCCAGCATCCCCAGGTAACGCACCGCGCTGGCCTGGATGGCCGGCGCCTGTTCCGAGAGCGGGAAGGTATCCAGGCAGTCCGCCCCCTCGCCGTCCACCTCCATGGGCTGGAAGAGCAGCTCGTGGCGCTGCGCCTCGGCATCCGCCAGCTTGAAGATGAAATGCCGGTGGTCATCGAAGCCGTTGTCCGGCCCGGGGCCCGATTCGTTGGCCACCGCGATGCGGAATCGGTCCGGGAGGAACTCGACGTACAGCTCGACGCTGTCGCCCTCCCCGTCCTCCAGCTCCAGCCAGTCATAGCTGTCGCCACCGGCCTCGTAGCGCAGGTAGTGCTCCTGCACGTAGTCGGTCTCCAGCAGCGCCTGGATACGGGCGTAATCGATTGCACTCAAGGGGTTCATGGCGGCCTCTGGCGGTCCTGGGATGGGGGCCGGATCGACACGGCCCAAAGCCCGGCATCCTAAGGCAAAGCAGCCGCCGCGCCTGAGAAGCAGGTCGCGGCGGTTGAATGCGGTGGAAGGCTAGCGCTGGGCGGCAGTGGCCAGGCTGGAGTCGGGCAGGAGCAGCGCGGCGGGGATGCAGTCTTTCAGGTATCGCTCGTCCTCTGAGAGGCCACCGTACTGCACAACGAACCGCGCCATCTGGCCCAGGTAATCGAGAGCGAGCACACGGTAGGCCTCGCTTACCCGTGCGTGAGGGACGTCAGTCAGGGCGCGATAGGCGCGGTCAAGGAAGATCGGAATGACCGGGTAATTGCCGCTCAGGAACAGCCCGGTCAACTGGTTGATGTAGCAAACCAGCGGATAGGTCGCGCTGTTCATCCGGTAGCACTGCTCCGGTACGACGTCCGGCGCATTCAGGCATTTTTGAAGCTGTTGGAGCGCCTTGCGTGCCGCCTTGGCACCTTCCATGGGACTGCTCATCGGTTGCCATCCATTTGAAATCCACCACCGCCCCAGGTATGGGCGCCGTCAAATCTATTGCTCGTCTTCCGGACGCAAGGGCGAGGCCCACCAATCGCACCACGCCATGACACTCCGCGCCGTCTCGTCGTGCTCGGGGTGGTAGTGGTGGGCATGAGGGATGGGAATCTGCACGTCCCCCTCACTGAACCCCAGCCCATTGAGCGCTGCGACGTACTCGGCAAGAGGCCCATAGGCATGGATCAGGTCGTGACGATCCCAGACCAGCGTGGCCTGCTGGGCCGGCGAATGGACCCAGAGGTCGAACCGGCTGTCCTGGCTCAGGAACAAGCCGAATTCGTGGATGAACGACTCGACCTCAGGCAAGGAAAGCTCGGGGCTCTGATAGCGAGCGGGCTCCGCCTCCCCACGGGGCGTGTGCAGGACATAGAGCAGGATCAGCGGCGCTTCGAGACACCGGACGAGCCGGAGGATCACATCCGGATCCGAGCCTGGCACGCCGACCACCAGCCGTGGGTGGGCGTCGACGACGGGACGCGAGAACCGGGCGGGATGAGAGAACTGCGCCCAATTGCCGTCGACCTGATGCTCCAGCTTGTACATGTGTCACGTCCTTGCGAGTCATTACGCGAGAGCGGCGTTTTACCGGAAGCCGCCGCCCAGGAAAAGCACCTTGGCCTTCCAGCTCCTTCTGCTTCTGGCATCCGGCCCTGAGTGGCCGGTCATGAAACATCGCCTCCGTGGTTTCGCCAAGCTCAAGGGCCCGTCAGAATGCACGCCTGATACAACAGCCCCACGCAAGGAATGCCCATGGAGTTCTTCAAGAAGCTGCTCGGCTCATCGCAAGCAGGTACCCCCGATACACCCTCTGATTCAGACCAGGAAGGCATGACACCGGCCGAGCAGGCCCGGCAAGTCGCACTGGAGGCCAGTGGCGAGCGCCTGGACCGGCACTGGCAAGGCATCGGTGCCGTCGAGCGCGATGTGCTGACCTTCCTCATCAGCCCCAGCTTCACCGGCGGGCCGTACTGGCCCTCCACCCGCCAGTCCTACCGGGTCGTCCGCCGTGACGGCAGCATCATCCTGGCCACCGACGGCCTCTGCTACCCCTTCGACGACGGTGACGAGCCGGTCAACGGCTTCGAACTGGAACTGTTCATCGACACCCCGGATATTCCCGAGCACGCACAAGGTGCCCCTGGCGACGTGGACCCGCTGCGCAACAGCTGGGCCTATGAGGTGCTCAAGAGCGTGGCCGATACCGTTGCGGACGCAGGTGGCATCACGACCCAGCTGGAGCGCTACGGCGCCCTCTCCCTGGAGCTGCCCGGCGTGAGCCAGTCCAACTGCGTGGGCAGCCAGGTGCCCCCGGCCTTCATCACCGAAGACGACTGCGTCGGCATCCTGCTGGGCGGCCCCGCGCCAGACTTCGCCACCCGCCTGGAGGACATGCCGTTGTCGCCGGTCACCCTGGTGCCGGTGGTGCTCATCACCGCCGCCGAGCTGGACTACATCCGCTCCGGCGGCCAGGCCGCGCGCCAGGACCTGCTGCAGCGCCTGCAGTCCGCCGGCATCGGGCACCGCAGCCTGCTCACCCGTGCCAGCGTCGTGTAGACACACGGACAAGACACGCCAAGCTCAGCCGAAGAACAGCCCATGCACTACTGGAATCAGGACAACTTCCAGAGCCTCACGGCCATCGCCGAGGCCTACGCCGACACGCCTGGCTACGAAGGCTTCGCCGCGTACTGCCAACTGCGCGAGCGCGGGTTGAAGAAGCCGGCCCTGCAGGCCCTGGCCGGCTTCATCGCCGCCTGCCGCCACACGCCCCTGGATGTGCAGCGCGAGCGCGCCTGCGAGCTGGCGGCGCTGCACTACCACACGCCTGCCGCCCACCAGCTCCTGGCGCAGCCGCTGCGGGTGTACCTCGGTCAGATACTGGAAGCCTGGTGCCAGGAGGCGCCGCCCTCCCCCGTGCCCTATCGCTGGGCCGCGGTGATCAAGGAAGACACCGCCTACTTTCACCAGGCGCTGGAACAGGATCCCAACGACGCCATCGCCCTCTACCGGCTGGCGGTCGCCTACCTGGGCCAGGTGGACTACCAGACCCACCACCTCGGCGAGTCGTTCTTCATCGGTGACGAAGCCCATGCCGAAACCGCCCTCGCCCGGGCCGGCGAACTGATCGCCCGGCTCGCCCCCGAGCAGACGCCGAAATGGCTGGCAGAGGAGCAACGCCACTGCCGTGCCCTGCTGGACGCCTGGAGCCGCTACCGCTCAGCCGACACGTCGGCCTCCTTCCCGGAGTGGTGCGAGGCGCAAGGGCTGGGGTTCGGTTTCAGCCAGGCGTTCTATTACGCGCGCTGAAGGCGAGCGGCGCCAGCCGCGCAAGAACGATCAAATCGCCTCGACGCCCTCTTGCTAAGGTCGGTGCCGTCTTCAAGGAGTGCCCTATGCCGAGCATCGAACAGGTCCTGTGGTTCATCGAATCCGAACAGGATGCCAGCCTGGACCTCGGGTCCGTCGCGGCCCACGCCGGGCTGTCGCCATTCGCCCTGTCGCGTCTGTTTTCCCTCGCCACCGGCTGGTCGGTGATGCGCTACATCCGTGCCCGCCGCCTGACCCGGGCGGCCCATGCCCTGGGCGACGGCACGCGGGACATCCTGCAGGTGGCGCTGGATGCCGGCTATGGCTCCCATGAAGCCTTCACCCGTGCCTTCAGCGACCTGTTCGGGGTCACGCCCCGGCAGGTTCGCGAACAGGGGCACGGCAACCTGCACCTGGTGGAGCCCTTGCGCATGAAAGCCATGAATTTCGTGGAGCTGTCCGAACCCCGCTTTGAAACCCGCCCCGACTTCCTCATCGCCGGCCTGGGCGAACGCTTCACCTTCGACCGCAACGAAGGCATCGTCGGCCTGTGGCAGGCCTTCGCCCCCTATATGGGGCGGATTCCCGGCCAGTCCAGCGACGTCACCTATGGCCTGTGCTGCAACCCGGGCGAGGACGGCAGCTTCGAATACATTGCCGGCGTCGAAGTGCCTCGTATCGACGGGCTACCGCCCACCTTCCGCCACTTCAAGGTGCGCCAGCAGGACTACGCCGTGTTCCGCCACCTGGGCCACATCTCCACCATCCACCAGACATTCCTCACCATCTTCAACAAATGGCTGCCGGCGTCCGGGTACGCCTTCGCCGACGCCCCGGAATTCGAGCAATACAGTGCCGATTTCGAGCCGATGCAGGGGACGGGGTTCGTGGAAGTGTGGGTGCCGGTGGTGCGACGCACGCTTGGGTGAGTCGGCTGTCGCTCCTCCGGCTAGCCGCCCACCCGCAACCAGATCACCGAGGCATCGTCGCTGGCCTTGAAGCGCGGATAGCGCAGGCAAGCCGCGTCCTCGCGCTCGATGCGGCGCAGCTCCTCGGCCAGCGGCAGCAGGCCGCTTTCCAGCACCCGGGCCATCAGGGTCGGAGCGTCGTAGTGGTGGTAGGTGTCGATCAATGCGGCGAAGCCGTCGCTCATCAGCAACAGGTCGTCGCCGGCGGCCAGGGGCGCCTGGGCGTATTGCAGGGCGGCCCTCGCCTGCTCGGCGTCGACGCTCAGCACCGCCTTGGGCCGCTCGCGGGCGGCGCGGCGGTCGGCCACGACATGAGCACTGCGGACGTTGTCGGCTCCAATGCCGGGGCCCAGGGCCTGGGCTTCGGCCTGCTCCTGCCGGCGATCCGGCTGCGGCGTGAGGAAGACCACGCCCTGGGCGCTGCGGTGGATCACGGTGCAGTCACCGAGAAAGCCGCAGGCCAGCCGGTCGCCTTCCAGGGCGATGGCGGCAAGGGAGGCACGGGGCAGTTCCCAGGCGGCGACAGGCTCGCGCTGGCGATCACGCCGGTAGTCGGCAGCGACGGCCTGGAACACCTGCTCGCACAGCGAGGCCAGGGGGCCCGAAGCGGCCATGAAGCCGCGATGGGCCGCGTCAGCCAGCCAGGCCGCACCACCCCGCTGCCCCATCAGGCCCGGCTCGCCCAGGTCGGTGGCACCGTCGATGACCCAGGCATGCCGCCCGGCACAGCCGACGCGGTCGTCGTTGGGAACGGCGGCCTTGCCGGCAAGGCTGAGGGTCTGGATCAGGTCGAGGTGCATGGCGGTTCCTTCGTGTGCGATCAATTCGAGCCGCACATTCTAATCACCGCACCCGGCGGAACAATGCTGGCCCCTTGTCAGGGCCGGTAGCCCTGCGCCAGCAGCCAACCCTGCACCTTGCGCCGTGGCTCGGGCGCCAGCGCGGCCAGGGCCGCGTCCAGCCGACCGGCCTGCAGGGCACGAACGATGGGCGCCAGCTCGGTGCCGTCCAGGTGCCAGACACCCAGGGGCTGGTCGGCGGTGATGACCACCTCCCGCGCCTCGATCAGCTCGCCCTGGATCACCGGTGCCGACTCCACCCGCACCTGGCGGATGTCCGCCTCGGCATGCAGCGGCGCGGCATCGGGCCAGGTGCGGCGATCACGCCAGAACGGCTGCTCCGGCCAGCGCTGCTCCAGGGCATAGAAGTCACGGCCGGTACGGGCGAAGCGCTGGAACAGGTGCTCGACCCGGCGCTGGTGGAAGGTTCGGGCCAAGGCGGCGCGCTCCGGGTGGCGCAACAGCGTGTTGATCACCGCCGGGGCCTGCAGCGCGGAAGACAGGGACTGGAAGATGCCGTTGCCGGACAGCGGGTCCACCGCCATCGCCGCATCCCCGACCCGCAGCCAGTCGGGGCCGCTGGCCTCGTGGAAGAGGATCGCGGTGCTGCTGCGGGCATGCAGGCTGGCGGGTTGCAGGGCAGCCTCGCCGAACAGCTCGCGCACCCGAGCGGACTGCCGGCGACGTTCGGCGCACCAGGCCGGCAACCGGTCCCGGGGCGGCAGGTCGCTGGCGGTGGCGTCGAGGGTGATCTGCCAATAGCAGCGGCCGTCGGCCAGCCGCGCCATCCAGGCCCAGCCGTCGGCCAGGCTTTCCACCGCCGAGCCGGCCAGACCGGGGGCGTCGTGCCACTGGTTGAGCAGGCTGAGGGTCTCCGGCCCGCGCAGCCGTCCGCCGGCCAGGGGCGCGGAGCGTCCGCGCGCTTCCACCAGGAAGCCGGCCCGCAGCACCTCGCCGCCTTCCAGGTGCACGGCGTGGCCGTCGGGGCCGTGCGCCACCTTGAGTACCCGCGCTTCCAGCACCTCGATACCGGCAGCCTGCAGGTCGTCGCGCAGGGCGGCGTCGAAGACCGGGCGATCCAGCAGGCATTCCTGGTTGATGGATTGTCCCTCGCCGTTCCACTGCACCCGACGCGGCGAGGGTGCCGCTGCAGTAGCCAGCGCCCGGTGCAACCCGGCCTGGCGCAGCCCCTCCAGCACCCGCTGGGAGACGCCTTCAACCGCCGCGAAACGACGCCACTCGCTGACCACCCGCACCGGGTAACCCAGGCGCGTGAGGCCCAGGGCGACGGCGGCACCGGCCGGGCCGGCGCCGAGGATGAGGATTTCAGTCATGGCCGCGCCGCTCCGGCCCGTGGTAGGCGGCGCCCTGGCGCAGCGCCTGCAGCAGGGCGTCCCGGCTGATGCCCGGCTGGCGCGCCAGGTGCGCAGCCAGGGTGCCGGCCAGGGCCGCGCAGGCGACGCTGGCACCAGCGACGCCGTTGTGGGCTGCCACATGGGCACCGAAATCGGCCTGGCGGGTGCCGAGCCAGGACCACTGCCCCGGCGCGCAACGGGCATCACCGGTGATGCGGATGACGCCCGGGTAGCTGGCCGGGTACACCGGCTCGCCCTGGGCCGGGCTGGAGGCACAGAGCAGCACGCCGGCGGCCTGGAGCCGGGCGCAGGCGTCACGCAATACCGGCCGGTCCGTGCGCAGGCCCAGGCTCATGCTCACCAGGCTCACCTCCTGCTCCAGCAGCCAGCAGAGGGCGGCGGCGATCTGCAGCGGGCTGGTCTGTCCCCGCTCGCCGAATACCTGGGCCATGCAGACACCCACCGGGCCGGCCTGGCGGCGGAAGGTATCGAGCACCACCTGGCCGTGGCCGAGGCTGTCGGGCTGGACGTCGCCTTCGTGCAGTTCGCCGTCCTCCAGCCAGAAGCGCCGGGACGCTTTGACGCCGTCGGCCTGCTCCGGGGCGAAGCCGCTGTCGATCAGGCCGATGCGCACGTCAGCGGCCATCGAGGGCGACCTCGGCTGCCAGCGGACGCAGTCGCCCCTGCTCCAGACGCAGGTGCAGGTCCGCCTCGGCGAGGGTGGACGGCCGGTGGCTGATGAGGATGCGCGTGCGCCCGGCGAACAACTGGTCGATGGCGGCGATCACCTCGCGCTCGGTGGCTTCGTCCACTGCCGAGGTGGCCTCGTCCAGCACCAGGATCAGCGGGGCCTGCAGCAGCGCGCGGGCGATGGCGATGCGCTGTTTCTGCCCGCCGGAGAGCTGCTGGCCACGCTCGCCCAGGGGGGTGTCCAACCCCAGCGGCAGGGCGGCCACCAGGCCGTCCAGCCGGGCCAGGCGCACCACCCGTTCCAGGGCCTCGCGGCTCGCGTCGGGGGCGCTGTAGGCGAGGTTCTCCGCCAGGGTGCCGCGGAACAGGACGATGTCCTGGCTGACAACGGCGATGCGCCGGCGCAGGGCCAGCAGGTCCAGCTCGCGCAGGTCGACGCCGTCCAGCAGGATGCGCCCCTGGTCAGGGTCGTAGAAGCGCTGCAGCAGGTCGATCAGGGTGGACTTGCCGACGCCCGAGGCGCCGCTGATGGCCACCTTGAGCCCGGCGGGAATCTCCGCGTCCACACATTCCAGCACGGCGCCGGCACGCTGCTCGTGGGCGAAGTGCACGCCCGCCAGGCGCAGGGTGCCGGGGCCGTCCGGCAGGGGCACGGGCGTGACGGGCGGGCGCACCGGCACCGGCTCCTGCTGCAGCTCCATCACCCGCCCGAGACTGACCGTCATGCGCTGCAGCGCGACGTAGAGGCCGAGCAGGCTCTGCACCGGCCCCACGGCCATGCCGAGGTAGGTGGAAAAGGCGATCAGCGCGCCCAGTTGCCAGGTGCCCTGAATGACCCAGTAGCCGCCGATAAGGAACGCGCAGGCGCGGGACAACGAGGTGAGCGTGCCCGGCACCGCGTGGGTGAAGAACTCGGTGACCTGCACCCGCAGCAGCTGGCGCATGTAGCCCTGCCCCAGGCCCTCCAGGCGGCGCGCTTCGCGGGCCTGCTGGCCAGCGGCCTGGATGAACTTCATCGCCGGCAGGGTTTCCACCAGGAAGGACGACACATCCGCCGAACGTTCCCGCAGGCTGCGCACCTCGCGCTCGACCTTGCGGCGCATCCAGCGCAGCCAGAGCACTTCCACGGGGATCAGCAGCGCCAGCAGCAGGGACAGCTGCCAGGACAGCAGCAGCATCAGGCTCACCGCGCCGATCAGCCCGATGAGGCTGGAGACGGCAGAGAACAGCGAATCCACGGCGAACCGCTGGATCTCCGCCACGTCGCCATCCAGGCGCGACAGGATGTCGCCGATGCGCTTGCGTCCGTAGAAGGCTGGCGAGAGCTGCTGCAGGTGGCGGTAGAGGTCGTCGCGCAGGGCGAAGAGGATGCGCCCGGAAAGCCGGGTGTGCAGGTAGCGGTTGATGCCCGACAGCGCGGTGCCGATCAGGCCGACGGCGATCATCGCCACCGCCACCTGCACCAGCAGGCCGAAGTCCTTGGCCAGCAGGCCCTCGTCGATCAGCGTCTTGGTCAGCCAGGGCTGGGCCAGCACCAGCAGCGATGCCCCGAGGGACAGCCCCAGCAACACGGCGATGGCGCGCAGCTGCGGGCGCACGAAGCCGTAGAGCCAGGCCAGGGCGCGGCGCAGGAGTTCGGGGTCGTGGGCGTCGACGAGCTTGAGCAGGAGGCGGGTCATGCCGTCACCCGGGCATACCGGAACGTCGTAGGTGCAGCCGTAGCCCGGGCTTCAGCCCGGGTCTGCCCAGGCACACGGCATCGCGAATGAATTCGCTCCCACAGCGCCTTCAAGGGCGTCATCCCCTGAGCTGCTTGAGCTTGCGGTACAGGGTGGCGCGGCTGATGCCCAGGGCATCGGCGGCGGCGGAGACATTGCCCTGGTGCCGCTCCAGGGCGGCGCGGATCAGCTCCAGTTCGTTCTCGCGGATGCTGCCGGGCTGGCGGGTGGTGGCGGTGAGGTCGTCCAGCAGGCTGTCGGTGAGGTGGTCCAGCCCCAGCACGGTCTCCCCCGGTTCGCGCATGGCCAGGGCCGCACGCAGGACCATCTCCAGCTGGCGGATGTTGCCCGGCCAGTCGTAGCCGCTGAACAGCTCGGCGAGGTCCTTGTCCAGGCTGACGTCGCTGGCACCGAAGCGGGCCAGCACGCTGGCGATCATCCCGGCCAGGTCGTCCCGCTCGCGCAGGGCCGGCAGGCGCAGGCTGACGCCGTTGATGCGGTAGTAGAGGTCTTCGCGGAAATGCTGGTCCTGCACCAGCCGGCGCAGGTCGCGGTGGGTGGCGCAGATCACCGCCACGTCGATGGCCTGCTCCTCGGCGGCGCCGAGAGGGGCCACCCGGCGCTCCTGCAGCACCCGCAGCAAGCGGGCCTGGAGCGCGAGGGGCATGTCGCCGATCTCGTCGAGGAACAGCGTGCCGCCGTGGGCCTGCATCAACCGGCCGACCATGCCGCCACGGCGGGAGCCGGTGAAGGCGCCTTCGCGGTAACCGAACAGCTCGGACTCGATCAGCCCCTCGGGAATGGCCGCGCAGTTCACCGCCACGAAGGGTTTCTCGGCACGCGGGCTGGCCTGGTGCAGGGCGCGGGCCACCACCTCCTTGCCGGTGCCGGTTTCCCCCAGCAGCAGCACGGGCAAGTCGCTGGCCAGGGCCTGGCGGGCCATGCGCAAGGCGCGGGCGAAGCGGCCATCGTGGCCGGCCAGTGCCTCCAGGGCCTGGGATGTTGTAGGGCCGGGCGCCTTGGCCGCCGCCGGGGCCGTGTGGCCGAGGGGGCTGTGGCGGGGCACCTGGAGCGCGCGGAAGAAGAACTCGCCCTGGGCGGTCTGCACGCTGCTGACGCCGCCCTTGAGCAGGCGGGCAATGAACGGAGCGGCACGCTCGCCGATGAGGTCGCTGCCACGGCGGCCCACCAGGGCATCCCGCCCGACCCGCAGCAGTTCGCAGGCCCGCTCGTTGGCGGCGACCACCTCGCCCTCCAGGCTCAGGGCCAGCAGCCCGTGCCAGGCGCTGCCCAGGTACTGCGGACGGTTATGGAAGGCCACCACCAGGTGATCGCCGTAGGTCAGGGCGAACAGGCGGCTCTCGATGTTGCCGGCGGCCAGCATCAGGGTGGCGAGGTTGTCCTCGGGCTGGGCCATGACGCCTTGCCGGGTCAGGTCCAGCACGCCCACCACCTGCCCCTGGGGATCGCGCAGCGGCACCGAGGTGCAGGAGAACGGGCTGAGTCGGTCGAGATAATGCTCACCGCAGTTGATCAGGGTCGGTCGGCCTTCCACCACCGCCGTGCCGATGGCGTTGGTGCCCCGGCTCGATTCGCTCCAGCAGCTGCCGGGGCGCAGGTCACGCAGGCCGGAGCCCTTGAGGAATTCGGTCTGGCCTTCGATGGCCAGCAGGTTGGCCTGGGCGTCGCCGAGGATGATCAACCCACCCTTGCCCTGCTGGCTGACCAGGTACTCCAGCTCGGGGGTGGCGGCATCGATCAGCAGGCGGTTGCCTTCCAGCAACAGGCCGAGGTCGTGATGACGGAGTTCGGGCTGCTCGCCTTCGAGGCAGTTGAGCCCGTGACCAAGGCTGCGCCGCCATGAGGCATCGATCTCCTCGCGGAGCACACCGCGGGGCAGTTCGCCTTCGTTGAGCAGCTTCAGCCGTGCCTGGTACGACTGGTGAAGTGGATCGGTCGCCATTTTTATTCGAATGTCCTGCGCCATCTCTCGCTCCAGCAACCGCCCGGTCTGGCCGTGGCGGACTGCACGCCCTGACTGTCTACACCCCCCGGCCGGTGCCGTAAAGAGCGCCGGTTCCGCAGGCTGGAAGCCAGCAAGTATCGGGCCACAGGGGCTATTTGCCGCTGCCTGGCGCCGAGTTGACAGCGAGTTTACCCAGGTTTACGTTAACGTAAAGGTAAACAAGCCGAGCCCCCTCCCCCATGTCCAAGACCTACAGCATTTCCGACCTGGCCCGCGAACTGGATGTGACCACCCGCGCCATCCGCTTCTATGAGGAGCAAGAGATGCTCTTCCCCGAGCGCCGGGGCCAGGAGCGCATCTACAGCCCCAAGGACCTGGTGGCCCTGAAGCTCATCCTGCGTGGCAAGCGCATCGGCTTTTCCCTGGCCGAGTGCAAGGAGCTGATCGACCTCTACGACCCCAGCAGCGGCAACCGCAAGCAGCTGGAAACCTTCATGGAGAAGATCGCCGCCCGCCGCGCACAACTCGAACAGCAGTTGCTGGACATCCAGCAGATGCAGCTGGAACTGGATACGGCCGAGGAACGCTGCCTGGCGGCCCTGGCCGAGACCGAACGCAAGCAGGTCGCCAAGGCCTGATCCCCTACCCGACTCACCGACAATCACAAGCACAGGTGGAACCATGACCTACTCGAGCCTGAACTTCGCCCTCGGCGACACCCTCGATATGCTGCGCGAACAGGTGCAAGCCTTCGTCGCCGCCGAACTGGCGCCCCGCGCCGCCGAGATCGACCGCGACAACGCCTTCCCCATGGACCTGTGGAAGAAGTTCGGCGACATGGGCCTGCTGGGCGTGACCGTCGGCGAGGAATACGGTGGTGCCGGCCTGGGCTACATGGCCCACGTCATCGCCATGGAGGAGATCAGCCGCGGCTCGGCCTCGGTGGCCCTCTCCTACGGCGCCCACTCCAACCTGTGCGTCAACCAGATCAAGCGCAACGGCACCCACGAACAGAAGCAGAAGTACCTGCCCAGGCTGATCAGCGGCGAGCACGTCGGCGCCCTGGCCATGAGCGAGCCCAACGCCGGCTCCGACGTGGTCTCCATGAAGCTGCGCGCCGACCGCAAGGGCGACCGCTTCGTCCTCAATGGCAGCAAGACCTGGATCACCAACGGCCCCGACGCCAACACCTACGTGATCTATGCCAAGACCGACCTGGACAAGGGCCCCCACGGCATCACCGCCTTCATCGTCGAGCGCGACTGGAAGGGTTTCTCCCGTGGCAGCAAGTTCGACAAGCTCGGCATGCGCGGCTCCAACACCTGCGAGCTGTTCTTCGATGACGTGGAAGTGCCGGAGGAAAACGTCCTCGGCGCGGTCAACGGCGGCGTCAAGGTGCTGATGAGCGGCCTGGACTACGAGCGCGTGGTGCTGGCCGGCGGCCCGGTGGGCATCATGCAGGCCTGCCTGGACGTGGTGGTGCCCTACATCCACGACCGCAAGCAGTTCGGCCAGAGCATCGGCGAGTTCCAGTTCATCCAGGGCAAGGTGGCCGACATGTACACCCAGCTGGCCGCCAGCCGAGCCTACCTGTACGCCGTGGCCCAGGCCTGCGACCGTGGCGAGACCACCCGCAAGGACGCTGCCGGGGTGATCCTCTACACCGCCGAACGCGCCACCCAGATGGCCCTGGAGGCGATCCAAATCCTCGGCGGCAACGGCTACATCAATGAGTTCCCCACCGGGCGCCTGCTGCGCGACGCCAAGCTCTACGAGATCGGCGCCGGCACCAGCGAGATCCGCCGCATGCTGATCGGCCGCGAGCTGTTCAACGAAACCCGCTGATCCTCGACCGACGCCCCTCCCCTCCGGGTGGGGCGCGAAACGCACGACTCGGAGCGCCCCAGATGGCCATCCTGCATACCCAGATCAACACCCGCACCCCGGAATTCGCCCGCAACCGCGAGGCCATGCAGGCCCAGGTGGACGACCTGCACCGCCTGCTCGGCCGCATCCACGAAGGCGGCGGCGCCAAGGCCCAGGAACGCCACACCTCGCGGGGCAAGCTGCTGCCGCGTGAGCGCATCAACCGCCTGCTGGACCCGGGCTCGCCCTTCCTCGAGATCGGCCAGCTGGCGGCCCATGAGGTCTACGGCGAAGAGGTCCCCGCCGCCGGCGTGGTGGCCGGCATCGGCCGCGTCGAAGGCGTGGAGTGCATGATCGTGGCCAACGACGCCACGGTGAAGGGTGGCTCCTACTACCCGCTGACGGTGAAGAAGCACCTGCGGGCCCAGGCCATCGCGCAGGAGAACCGCCTGCCCTGCATCTACCTGGTGGACTCCGGCGGCGCCAACCTGCCGCGCCAGGAAGAGGTCTTCCCGGACCGCGAGCATTTCGGCCGCATCTTCTTCAACCAGGCCAACATGAGCGCCCAGGGCATCCCGCAGATCGCCGTGGTGATGGGCTCCTGCACCGCCGGTGGTGCCTACGTGCCGGCCATGAGCGACGAGACCATCATGGTGCGCAACCAGGCCACCATCTTCCTCGCCGGCCCGCCGCTGGTGAAGGCCGCCACCGGCGAGGTGGTGACCGCCGAGGAGCTGGGCGGCGCCGACGTGCACTGCAAGACCTCCGGCGTGGCCGACCACTACGCCGAGAACGACGAGCACGCCCTGGCCCTGGCCCGCCGCAGTGTCGCCAACCTCAACTGGCGCAAGGCCGGCGAGCTGAACCTGCGCACCCCCATCGCCCCGCGCTACGCCAGCGAGGAGCTGTACGGGGTGATTCCGGCGGACGCCAAGCAACCCTTCGACGTGCGCGAAGTGATCGCCCGCCTGGTGGACGACTCCGCCTTCGACGAGTTCAAGGCCCTGTTCGGGACCACCCTGGTGTGCGGCTTCGCTTTTCTTCACGGCTACCCCATCGCCATCCTCGCCAACAACGGCATCCTCTTCGCCGAGGCTGCGCAGAAAGGCGCGCACTTCATCGAGCTGGCCTGCCAGCGCGGCATCCCGCTGCTGTTCCTGCAGAACATCACCGGCTTCATGGTGGGCAAGAAGTACGAGGAAGGCGGCATCGCCAAGCACGGCGCCAAGCTGGTCACCGCCGTGGCCTGCGCGCGGGTGCCGAAGTTCACCGTGATCATCGGCGGCAGCTTCGGCGCCGGTAACTACGGCATGTGCGGCCGGGCCTACGACCCGCGTTTCCTGTGGATGTGGCCCAACGCGCGGATCGGCGTGATGGGCGCCGAGCAGGCCGCCGGCGTGCTCACCCAGGTCAAGCGCGAGCAGAGCGAACGCGCCGGCCACAGCCTGAGCGCCGAGGAAGAGGCGCGCATCAAGCAGCCCATCCTCGAACAGTACGAGCGCCAGGCCCACGCCTATTACTCCAGCGCGCGGCTCTGGGACGACGGCGTCATCGACCCGGCGCAGACCCGCGAGGTGCTTGGCCTGGCGCTCTCGGCCAGCCTCAACGCGCCGATCGAAGCGACCCGCTTCGGCGTGTTCCGCATGTAGCCCTCTCCCGGAGCCCATATGACCGACTTCAACACCCTGCAACTGGACATCGCCGCCAACGGCGTCGCCACCCTCTGGCTGAACCGTCCGGACAAGAACAACGCCTTCAACGCCGGGATGATCCGCGAGCTGATCCTCGCCCTGGATGCCGTCAAGGAACACGGCCAGGTGCGTTTCCTCATCCTCCGCGGCCGTGGCCGGCACTTCTCCGCCGGGGCGGACCTGGCCTGGATGCAGGAGTCCGCCCGCCTGGACTACAACGCCAACCTGGACGACGCCCGCGAGCTGGCCGAATTGATGTACGCCCTCTACCAGCTCAAGGTGCCGACCCTGGCGGTGGTCCAGGGCGCGGCCTTCGGCGGCGCCCTGGGCCTGATCAGCTGCTGCGACATGGCCATCGGCGCCATCGACGCGCAGTTCTCCCTCTCGGAGGTGCGCATCGGCCTGGCGCCGGCGGTGATCAGCCCCTTCGTGGTCCAGGCCATCGGCGAGCGCGCCGCGCGCCGCTACGCCCTCACCGCCGAGCGTTTCAACGGCGAGCGGGCCCGTGAGCTGGGCCTGCTGGCCGAGTGCTACCCGGCCGAGGACCTGGACCAGGCGGTGGAGAGCTGGACCGCCAACCTGCTGCTCAACAGCCCCCAGGCCATGCGCGCCAGCAAGGACCTGCTGCGGGAAGTGGGCAGCGGGGTGCTCAGCCCCAACCTGCGCCGCTACACCGAGAACGCCATCGCCCGCATCCGCGTGAGCGCCGAAGGCCAGGAAGGGCTCAATGCCTTCCTGGAGAAACGCAAACCCTCCTGGCAGGAGCAATGACCATGATCACCACCTTGCTGATCGCCAACCGTGGCGAGATCGCCTGCCGGGTGATGCGCACCGCCAAGGCGCTGGGCATTCGCACCGTGGCCGTCCACAGCGAGATCGACCGCAATGCCCGCCACGTGCGCGAGGCGGACATGGCCATCAACCTCGGCGGCGCCAAGCCGGCGGAGAGCTACCTGCGGGTGGACGCGCTGATCGCCGCCGCCCAGGCCAGCGGCGCCCAGGCCATCCACCCCGGCTACGGCTTCCTCTCGGAGAACGCCGGCTTCGCCCGTGCCATCGAGGCCGCCGGGCTGGTGTTCCTCGGCCCGCCGGCCAGCGCCATCGACGCCATGGGCAGCAAGTCCGCCGCCAAGGCGCTGATGGAGGAAGCCGGCGTGCCGCTGGTGCCCGGCTACCACGGCGAGGACCAGGCTCTGGAGACCTTCCGCGCCGCCGCCGAGCGCATTGGCTACCCGGTGCTGCTGAAGGCTGCCGCCGGTGGTGGCGGCAAGGGCATGAAGGTGGTGGAGCGCGAGGCCGACCTGGCCGAGGCGCTCTCCTCCGCCCAGCGCGAGGCCCAGGCCGCCTTCGGCGACGCCCGCATGCTGGTGGAGAAGTACGTGCTCAAGCCGCGCCATGTGGAGATCCAGGTCTTCGCCGACCGCCACGGCAACTGCCTGTACCTCAACGAACGCGACTGCTCCATCCAGCGCCGCCACCAGAAGGTGGTGGAGGAAGCCCCCGCCCCCGGCCTCTCGGCCGAGCAGCGCCGGGCCATGGGCGAGGCCGCCGTGCGCGCGGCCCAGGCCATCGGCTACGTCGGTGCCGGCACCGTGGAGTTCCTGCTGGATGCGCGGGGTGATTTCTTCTTCATGGAGATGAACACCCGCCTGCAGGTGGAGCACCCGGTCACCGAGGCCATCACCGGCCTCGACCTGGTGGCCTGGCAGATCCGCGTCGCCCGGGGCGAAGCCCTGCCCATCACCCAGGCGCAGGTGCCGCTGATGGGCCATGCCATCGAAGTGCGCCTGTACGCCGAAGACCCGGAAGGCGGCTTCCTGCCCGCCAGCGGCCACCTGGACCTGTACCGCGAGCCCGCGCCCGGCGAGGGCCGTCGGGTGGACAGCGGCGTGGCCGAGGGTGACGACGTATCGCCCTTCTACGACCCCATGCTGGCCAAGCTGATCGCCTGGGGCGAGAACCGCGAGGAGGCGCGCCAGCGCCTGCTGGCCATGCTGGGGGACACCGCCGTGGGCGGTTTCCGCACCAACCTGGCCTTCCTCCGCCGCGTGCTCGGCCACCCCGCCTTCGCCGCGGCCGAACTGGACACCGGCTTCATCGAGCGCCACCAGGCACAGCTGCTTCCCGCTCCTGCCACCCTGCCCGAGCAGGTCTGGCAGCTGGCTGCCGAAGCCTTCCGCCAGGGTGATGTCGCGCGGATACGCCAGGACGACCCGCATTCGCCCTGGAGCGGCAACAGCGGCTGGCGTGCCGGGCTGCCCAGCGAAACCGACCTGCACCTGGCCTGTGGCGAGGAACGCCAGGTGGTGCGCCTGCGCGGCCGGGTCGACAGCCCGGTCCGCCTGGAAGACGAGCGGCTGACCCTGGAGCTGGACGGCGTGCGCCGCACGCTGCTGGCCATCCGCCGGGGCGAAACCCTCTACCTGGAGTGGGACGGCACGCTGCACACCATCACCCGCGTCGACCCCATCGCCGAGGCCGAGGCCAGCCACACCCACCAGGGCGGGCTGACGGCGCCAATGAACGGCAGTATCGTGCGCGTGCTGGTGGAAGCCGGCCAGGCCGTGGAAGCCGGCACCGCCTTGGTGGTGCTGGAGGCGATGAAGATGGAGCACAGCATCCGCGCGCCCCACGCCGGCACCGTCAAGGCGCTGTACTGCAGCGAAGGCGAACTGGTCGCCGAAGGCACCGCGCTGGTGGAGCTGGAAGAGGCCTGAAAGAGCGCTGCCCCGTAGGGTGGATGTCGCTCCTTACATCCACCAACCTGGCCCGGCCCAGCACCGCCGGTGGACATGAAAAGCGATGTCCCCCCTACGCAGAAACAACCCGCAGGATGGGTCGGACGGCGTTCCGCGAGCGAAGCGAAACCCATCGGGCACCGAACGCCGATGAATGAGAGAGATGACGCAATGACGATCCCCAAGAAGGTCCGCCTGGTCGAAGTCGGCCCCCGTGACGGCCTGCAGAACGAGAAGCAGCCCATCAGCGTCGCCGACAAGGTGCGCCTGGTGGACGACCTCACCGCCGCCGGCCTCGGCTATGTGGAGGTGGGCAGCTTCGTATCGCCCAAGTGGGTGCCGCAGATGGCCGGCTCCGCCGAGGTGTTCGCGCAGATCCAGCGCAAGCCGGGCGTCACCTACGCCGCCCTGGCGCCGAACATGAAGGGCTTCGAAGCCGCCCTGGAGGCCGGGGTGAAGGAGGTGGCGGTGTTCGCTGCCGCGTCCGAGGCCTTCTCGCAGAAGAACATCAACTGCTCCATCGCCGAGAGCCTGGCGCGCTTCGTGCCGGTGGTGGAGGCCGCCCGCGCCCAGGGCGTCAGCGTGCGCGGCTATGTGTCCTGTGTGCTGGGCTGCCCCTACGAGGGTGAAGTGGCCGCCGAGCAGGTGGCAGCAGTGGCCGCCGAGCTGCATGCCATGGGCTGCTACGAGGTCTCCCTGGGCGACACCATCGGCACCGGCAACGCTGGCAGCACCCGCCGGATGTTCGAGGTGGTGGGGGCGCGCATCCCCCGGGAGCAACTGGCCGGCCACTTCCACGACACCTACGGCCAGGCCGTGGCGAACATCTACGCCAGCCTGCTGGAAGGCATCAGCGTGTTCGACAGCTCGGTCGCCGGGCTCGGCGGTTGCCCCTACGCCAAAGGCGCCACTGGCAACGTCGCCACCGAGGATGTGCTCTACCTGATGAACGGCCTGGGCATCGAGACCGGCATCGACCTCGACCGGCTCGCCGCTGCCGGGCAACGCATCTGCGCCGTGCTGGGCAAGGACAACGGCTCGCGGGTGGCCCGCGCCCTCCTCGCCCGCAACGCCTGATCCCCGGCAAGCGCCGGGCATGAAAAAGCCCGCGCATCCTCACGGATGCGCGGGCTTCTTCATTTCACCCGGCGCGTCAGGCTTCTTCGAGGTGCGGGGTGACGCCCACGCGCATGATGGCCTCGATGGCTTCTTCGCGGGTCGGTTCGGAGTCGTACAGGTGGCTCTCGAGGATCACCTCACCGGCGGCCTTGAGGCGGAAGTAGTTCTTGCCGCCCGAGGACATGCGACGCTCGAAGCGATCACTGTTGACGCAGTGGGTGCGGAACAGCGCGATGGCTTTCTCGGCGCTGTCCCGGCAGGGGTAGCGCCCGCTCTCCACCATCACCTGGGCCTCCCGTGTCTTCAGGCGAAAACGGTATTCGCCACTGCCGTATTTCTTCAGCTCGAAAAAGCCTGGCATGTCTCTCACTCCTTGCAGCTTCATTGCCCCCGCGGGGCGACCTTGCTCGCCTCGGCGGGGCCTGGGCGAACGAAACGCGCACCATACCGGCGCCCCCGGGGCCCGTATGCCGGGGGAACCTGCACCCGGGGTAGGCGCCGGACGGGTGGGTCGGGCGAAACGTCCTAGGCCTTCGAAGAGGCCCACGCCAGAGCCGCTCTGTCACATCACCGTCACCTCGCTGACTTAATCTCGCGGCTCCTCCCGCCCAATAGAAGGCACCGCTGCATGACGCGCGACGTCACCGAACGAGAAATCTGGAGCCGTACCCTCAGCCTGTTGCTGCTCGGCTTCGTCTGCTACGCCCTGCCCTGGTCGGTGTTCGCCGCCCTGCCCATCCCGGCCGACCGCTCCCCGGCGCTGCGCATCCAGGGCTCCAACACCATTGGTGCCAAGCTGGGGCCGGCCCTGGTGCGCGGCCTGATGGAGGAAGAAGGCCTGGGCAACATCCGCCAGGAAGCCGGCAGCCAGGAGAACGAAGTGCAACTGATCGGCCGCGCCCCGAGCGGGCGCGAGGTGCGGATCAACGTGGCCGCCCACGGTTCGGGCACCGGCTTCGTCGCCCTCAAGGATGGCAGCGCCGACCTGGCCGCCTCCTCCCGCCCGATCAAGGACGCCGAAGCGGCAGACCTGAAGACCTTCGGCGACCTGCGCAGCCAGTACAGCGAGAACGTCATCGCCATCGACGGCCTGGCGATCATCCTGCACCCGTCCAACCCGCTGGCGAAGCTGGACACCACCCAGCTGGCCCGCGTCTTCGCCGGCGAGGTGAAGACCTGGGAAGAGCTCGGTGGCAAGGGCGGCGCGATCCACCTCTACGCCCGCGACGACAAGTCCGGCACCTTCGACACCTTCAAGGAACTGGTGCTGGCCAGCCATGGCAAGGCCCTGGCCGCCGGCGCCAACCGCTTCGAATCCAACGACCGCCTGGCCGAGGCGGTGGCTGCCGACCCGCAGGGCATCGGCTTCGTCGGGCTGGCGTCGGTGGGCAAGGCGCACACCCTGGCGATTGCCGATGGCGACTCCCAGGCCATGGCACCGTCCACCACGCTGATCGCCACCGAGGACTACCCCCTCTCCCGCCGGCTGTTCTTCTATGTGAAGCCCGGCGAGAAGAATGCCTGGGCACAGGCGCTGGTGCGCTTCGCCCAGGGCACGCGCGGCCAGGCCCTCGTCGCCCAGACCGGGTTCGTCGCGCAGACCGTGCAGGCGGTGAAGGTGACGCCCCAGGCCGGCATGCCCGAGGCCTATCGCCAACTGGCCGGCGAGGCGCAGCGCCTGTCGGTGAACTTCCGCTTCCAGGAGGGCAGCGCCAACCTCGACAACAAGGCACTGCGTGACGTGGAACGGGTGCTGGCCTACCTGAAGGACAGCGGCAAGCTGGCCAACCAGGTGGTACTGGTGGGCTTCGGCGATGCCAAGCCGGACCCGAACCGCGCAGCCCTGCTCTCCAAGCTGCGCGCCATGGCAGTGCGCCGCGAGCTGGCCAAGGGCGGCGTGAGCTTCCGCGACATCGTCGGCCTTGGTGACGAACTGCCGGTGGCGGCAGACAGCGACGAAGGCCGCATCCGCAACCGTCGCGTCGAAGTCTGGGTCTACTGACGCGCTGTTTTACCGCACCTCCGCCCCTTGCCCGGGTCCATAGTTATCCGTGCACAGTGCACCACGCGCTGTGCGTCGATTGCCCGGGACAAGGAGTACCGATGGAGGCCCTGCACGCATTCCTGTTCGCCGACTTCCTCGGCACCGCCACCTGGCTGTGGCTGAGCTTTCTGCTGGTCGTGGTGGCGCTGCTGGCGTTCGACCTGGGTGTGCTGCATCGCCACGAACGTGAGATCGGTGTGCGCGAAAGCCTGCTGCTCTACAGCGGCTACTTCACCGCCGGGGTGGCCTTCGGCGGCTGGGTCTGGTGGGAGCTGGGGGCGCAGCCGGCGCTGGAGTTCTACACCGGCTTCCTGGTGGAACAGTCGCTGTCGATGGACAACGTGTTCGTCATGGCGATGATCTTCGGCTTCTTCGCCGTACCCCGGCTCTACCAGCACCGCGTGCTGTTCTGGGGGATTCTCGGGGTGATCGTGCTGCGGGCGCTGATGATCGGCGTCGGCGCGGCGCTGGTGCAGCGCTTCGACTGGATGCTCTACCTGTTCGGCGGCTTCCTGCTGTTCACCGGCGTGAAGATGCTGCTCAGCCGCGACCAGGGCGAACGCGACCTGTCGCGCAACCCGGTGCTGCGCTTCCTGCGGGGGCACCTGCGCCTGACCGAGGGCCTGCACGGCAAGCGCTTCTTCGTGCGGCTGCCCACCGCCAGCGGCGGTACCCTGCTGCATGCCACGCCGCTGTTCCTGACCCTGGTGCTGATCGAGTTGGCCGACCTGGTGTTCGCGGTGGACAGCGTCCCGGCGATCTTCGCCATCACCCAGGACCCGTTCATCGTCTACACCTCCAACATCTTCGCCATCCTCGGCCTGCGCTCGCTGTACTTCGCCCTGGCAGCGCTCATCCACCGCTTCGTCTACCTCAAGTACGCCCTGGCCCTGGTGCTGATCTTCATCGGCGGCAAGATTTTCCTGCAGAGCTTCATCGGCAAGATTCCCGCCCTGGTTTCCCTTGGCGTAACCTGTGGCCTGCTGGCCGGTGGCGTGCTGATCTCGCTGATCCGCACGCGCAAGCCGCAGCCGGTCCATCAGGAGGAGCGCGGGCAGCGATGAAGGACGTGCGGATCGATGTACTCGAACAACGGGGTCGGGTGATCTGGCAGGTGCGCATGGGCGCGCGGGCGGTGAGCTTCCACGAAGAACTGGCCGCCCGCACCTTCGCCGCCCAGCTGCACCAGCGCCTGGAGTGGCTGCGCGCACAGCGCGAGGCCGCCAGCAGCCCCTCGGAACCCTCCCAGCCCCACCAGGATTGACCCACCCCGTTGACCCTCACGCCACGTCAGGCCCGAAGATGCCAGCCGGCACGCGAGGAGACCCAGGACATGCTCTTGAAAGTCGGTGAACTGGCCAGGC
This sequence comes from Pseudomonas sp. SLBN-26, assembly GCF_006715895.1. Taxonomy (NCBI): domain Bacteria; kingdom Pseudomonadati; phylum Pseudomonadota; class Gammaproteobacteria; order Pseudomonadales; family Pseudomonadaceae; genus Pseudomonas; species Pseudomonas sp. SLBN-26. Next base: position 672,498 of record NZ_VFOB01000001.1, on the reverse strand, counting down.
GCTGCGGCCTGACCGTGCGCACCCTGCACCACTACGACCAGATCGGCCTGCTGCGGCCCTCCGCGCGCTCGGACTCCGGTTACCGCCTCTACGACCGTACCGACATCGCCCGCCTCCACCGGATCCAGGTCCTGCGCAAGCTGGGCCTGTCCCTGGCGGCCATCGGCGACTGGCTGGACGGCCCGCCCGTGGCGCTGCCTCCGCTGATCGAGCAGCAGATCCGCCAGCTCGACCGGGAGATCGCCCACCGGCAGCGACTGCGCGAACGCCTGGCCAGCCTCGGCCAGCAACTGCGCAGCGGCGAGGAACCGGAGCTCGCCGAATGGCTGACGACCCTGGAGCTGATGAACATGTACGACACCTATTTCACCCCCGAGGAACTGCAGGGGCTGCGCCTGCACGCCGACGAACAGCGCCAGCGCGAATGGGCCGACCTGGTCGGCCAGGTGAAGGCGCTGATGGCGGCCGGCGTGCCGCCCCAGGCCGAGGCGGCGCAGGCCCTCTCACGAACCTGGATGCGCATGCTGGAGGACGACACCGGCGGCAACCCGGTGCTGTTCGCCAAGCTCAACGGCATGCACGAGGCGGAGCCGGCGCTGCGTGCGCAGACCGGGATCACGCCGGAGACCATGGCCTACGTGGTCCAGGCCTTCAGCGAGACCAAGCTGGCGATCTACCAGCGCTACCTGACGCCCGAGGAATTCGCCTTCCTCAAGGCCCACTACGGCACGCGCATGCACGAATGGCCGCCGCTGATCGCCGAGGTGCACCAGCAGATGGAATCCGGCGCCCCGGCGTCCGACCCGGCCACCCTGGCCCTCGCCCGGCGCTGGCTGGAGCTGTTCCGCTCCTATGCCGGTGACGACCCGGTGACCCAGCAGAAGATCCGCGAGGCGCTGGTGCGCGAGCCGGAACTGCGCCAGGGCTCCTGGGCCAGCGACGCGTTGCTGGACTACCTGCGCCAGGCCATGGGCCACCTGATGGCCGCGCGCCGCTGAGGCCCGCTGCCCCTTGAAACGCAAGAGGCCCGCACGGTTTCCCGTGCGGGCCTCGCTGTTGCTGCGTGGCGATCAGTGGCCGCTGCGCATCATCTCGCGCGGTACGTACTTGCCGATCTCGTACTTGCCGATGGCGGCACGGTGCACTTCGTCCGGGCCGTCGGCCAGGCGCAGGGTGCGCTGCATGGCGTACATGTAGGCCAGCGGGAAGTCGTTGGAGACGCCGGCGCCGCCGTGGATCTGGATGGCGCGGTCGATCACCCGCAGGGCGACGTTGGGTGCCACCACCTTGATCTGGGCAATCTCGCTCTTGGCCACCTTGTTGCCGGCGGTGTCCATCATGTAGGCCGCCTTCAGGGTCAGCAGGCGGGCCATGTCGATCTCCATCCGCGAGTCGGCGATCTTGTCGATGTTGCCGCCCAGGCGGGCCAGGGGCTTGCCGAAAGCAGTGCGGCTGACGGCGCGCTTGCACATCAGCTCCAGGGCGCGTTCGGCCATGCCGATAGAGCGCATGCAGTGGTGGATGCGGCCTGGGCCGAGGCGACCCTGGGCGATCTCGAAGCCACGGCCTTCGCCCAGCAGCACATTCTCGTAGGGGACGCGGACGTTCTCGAACAGCACCTCGGCGTGGCCGTGGGGGGCGTCGTCATAGCCGAACACCGGCAGCGGGCGGAGGATCTTCACGCCGGGGGCATCAGTGGGCACCAGGATCATGGAGTGCTGCTGGTGGCGCGGCGCATCCGGGTTGCTCAGGCCCATGAAGATCATCACCTTGCAGCGCGGGTCGCAGGCGCCGGAGGTCCACCACTTGCGGCCGTTGATGACCCACTCGTCACCCTGGCGCTCGGCGCGGGCTTCCATGTTGGTGGCATCGGACGAGGCCACGCCCGGCTCGGTCATGGCGAAGGCGGAGCGGATCTCGCCACGCAGCAGCGGCTCCAGCCACTGCTTCTTCTGCGCTTCGTTGCCGTAGCGCACCAGCACTTCCATGTTGCCGGTGTCCGGCGCGGAGCAGTTGAACGGCTCCGGGCCCAGCAGCGAGCGGCCCATGATCTCGGCCAGGGGCGCGTATTCCATGTTGGTCAGGCCGGCACCGTATTCGGACTCGGGCAGGAACAGGTTCCACAGGCCTTCGGCCTTCGCCTTGGCCTTGAGCTCTTCCATGATCGCGGTGGGCTGCCAGCGGTCCCCTTCGGCGACCTGCTTCTCGAACACCGGCTCGGCGGGATAGACGTAGGTGTCCATGAACGCGGTGACGCGCTCACGCAGTTCCTGGACCTTGGGCGAATAGGCGAAATCCATGCGGCGTACCTTCTGAGGAGGGTGAGGAATGACCGGAAGGGTCTGGCAAGAATGCTAGAACAGGGATTAAGATTTACCCAGCCTATTATCGATATGCATGAACATTCATAAGCGATATGGTGCATCCCTCGACAAGAACAATCCAAGGAGCACGTGCGGCATGAACCTCAACAAGGTGGACCTGAATCTGTTCATCGTCTTCGACGCCATCTACACCGAGGCCAACCTGACCCGTGCCGGGCAGATCGTCGGCATCACCCAGCCTGCCGTGTCCAACGCCCTCGCCCGCCTGCGCGAGACCTTCAACGATCCCCTGTTCGTCCGCACCGCCCAGGGCATGGTGCCCACGCCGATGGCGCAGAACATCATCGGCCCGGTGCGCAACGCCCTGCAGCTGCTGCGGGTCTCGGTGCAGGAGAGCCGCACCTTCAACCCGCTGCAGGCCAACAAGACCTACCGCATCAGCATGACCGACCTCAGCGAGGCGGTGATCCTGCCGCTGCTGTTCCAGCGCCTGCGCCGCCTGGCGCCCCAGGTGCAGGTGGAAAGCTTCCTCGCCAAGCGCCGCGAAACCACCAAGGAGCTGGCCGCCGGGCGCCTGGACTTCGCCGTAGACGCGCCGCTGAACACCGACCCGCAGGTCCGCCACGTGAAGCTGATGGACGACCGCTACGTATGCGCCATGCGCCGTGGCCACCCGCTGGCCAAGGAGCGCATCAGCCTGGACGAGTACCTCTCGCTGTCGCACATCCACATCTCCAGCCGCCGCAACGGCCTGGGCTACGTGGACCTGGCCCTGGGCAAGATGGGCATCCAGCGCAAGGTCGCGCTGCGCTCGCAGCACTACATGATGGCTTCCACCGTGCTGCAGAGCACCGACATGGCGATGACCGTGCCGGAGCGCTTCGCCCGCCGCCACGACCTGCACTTCGTCGACCTGCCGGTGAACGACGTGCCCGCCCTGGAGACCCACCTCTACTGGCACGAAAGCACCGACCAGGACCCGGCCAACCGCTGGATGCGCGAGCAGATCATCGAGATCTGCCAGCAGGTCACCCAGCAGGAGCGCGTGCGGGCCTGATCAGGCCCCCAGCACCTCCCCCGCCTCCCGCTCCGCCAGCGGCCGGATGGGCCGCCACTGGCGCAGCTTGCGGTACAGCGTGGGCACCACGAACAGCGTGAAGAACGTGCCCACCAGCAGCCCCCCGACGATGACCATGCCGATCTGCCGGCGGCTCTCCGCCCCGGCGCCGGTGGCGATGGCCAGCGGCAGGGAGCCCAGCACCATGGCGCCGGTGGTCATCAGGATCGGCCGCAGCCGCTGCACGGCCGCCTCCATGACCGACTCATCCAGGCCGCGACCCTCGCGCAGCTGCTGGTTGGCGAACTCGACGATGAGAATGCCGTGCTTGGTGATCAACCCGATGAGGGTGACCATCCCCACCTGGGAATAGATGTTCAGGGTGCCGCCGAACAGCTCCAGCGCCAGCAGCGCGCCGGCCATGGAGAGCGGCACGCTGAAGAGGATCACCAGCGGATCGACGAAGCTCTCGAACTGCGCCGCCAGCACCAGGTAGATGAACACCAGCGCCAGCGCGAAGGTCAGCGCCACCCCCGCGCCGGAGGCCTTGAAGTCACGGGAAATGCCGGTGTAGTCGAACTGGGTCTCGGCGGGCATCACCTCGCGGGCCACCGTCTCCAGGTGGTCCAGCGCCTCGCCCAGGGTGTAGCCGGAGCCGACGTTGGCGCTGAGGGTCACCGCGCGCAGCTGGTTGAAGTGGTTCAGCTCCCGGGGGGCGACGGTTTCCTCCACCTCGATCAGGTTGGAGAGCTGCACCATGCTGCCGTCGCGCCCGCGCACGTAGACCCGGTTGAGATCGTCCGGGTTGCTGCGGTCGACGTCCGCCAGTTGCACCAGCACGTCGTACTGCTCGCCGTTCTGCTTGAAGCGGGTCACCTGGCGGCTGCCGAACAGGCTTTCCAGGCTGCGGCCGATGGTGGCGACGTCGGTGCCCACGGCGGTGGCCTGCTCGCGGTTCACCGTGACCTTGAGCTGCGGGGTGTTGAGCTTGAGGTCGGTGTCGATGCTCTCCAGCCCCGGGTAGTCGCGCACCCGCTGCAGCAACTGGTCCACATACTGCTGCAGCTCGGCGTACTCCAGGGACGAGCGGATGACGAAGTTCACCGGCTGGTTGCGCGCGCTCTGCCCCAGCGGCGGGCGGTTCACCGGGAAGGCCCGCACCCCGGGGATGTCCTGCAGCTTGGGCAACAAGGCATCGCGAATCTCGAACTGGCTGCGGCTGCGCGCGCTCCAGTCCTCCAGCTTGAGGAAGGAAAGCCCCTGGGCCACGGTGGGGAAGCCCACCACCACCATGTAGCGGTTGGCCTCGGGGACGCTGCGGTAGGCCTCCTCCAGTTGCCGGGCATAGCGCGCGGTGTACTGCAGGGTGGCGCCATCCGGGCCGTTGAGGGTGCTGACGATGGTGCCGGTGTCTTCGGTGGGCGCCAGTTCGCTGCGCAGGCCGCTGAACATCCACAGGCACAGCAGCAGCACGCCGACGAGGAACAGCGCGATCAGCACCCAGGCGCGCAACACCCGCTCCAGCAGGTGCCGGTAGCTGTAGGTGAGGCCGTTGAGGAAGCCTTCGATCAGGTTGTACAGGCGGCCATGGCGCGGCTCCGCCCGGTGCGGCCTGAGCAGTTGGGCACACATCATCGGTGACAGCGTGAGGGCGACGAAGCCGGAGACCAGCACCGCGCCGGCCAGGGTCCAGGAGAACTCGGTGAAGAGCTTGCCCGAGGTGCCCTGCATGAAGCCGATGGGCGCGTAGACCGCCGCCAGGGTCAAGGTCATGGCGATCACCGCGAAGGCGATCTCGCGGCTGCCCTTGAACGCCGCCTGCACCGGTGACAGGCCCGCCTCGATATGGCGGTGGATGTTCTCCAGCACCACGATGGCGTCGTCCACCACCAGGCCGATGGCCAGCACCATGGCCAGCAGGGTCAGGGTGTTGATGGAGAAGCCCATCAGCGCCATCAGGGCGAAGGCGCCGATCAGCGACACCGGGATGGTCACCAGCGGGATCAGCGTTGCCCGCAGGGAGCGCAGGAACAGGAAGATGATCAGCACCACCAGCACCACCGCCTCCCAGATGGTGGTGTAGACGTTGGCGATGGATTCGCGGATGAACAGCGAGTTGTCGTTGGCGATGGCCATCTCCATGCCGTCCGGCAGCAGGCTGCGCACGTCGGGCAAGGCGGCGTTGAGGCCGTCGGAGATGTCCAGCGGATTGGCAGTGGCCTGCTTGACCAGCCCCAGGGAAACCGCCTGGCGCCCGTTGAAGCGCACCAGGGAGCGCTCGTCGGCCGCGCCGATCTCGGCATGGCCGACGTCGGACAGGCGCAGCAGGTAGCCGCGGCGGTCGTCGATGATCAGGTGGTTGAACTGCTCGGGGGTCTTCAGGTCGGTTTCCGCCAGCACGCTGAACTCGCGCTGCACCGACTCGATGCGCCCGGCGGGGATCTCCACGTTCTGCCGGCGCAGGGCGGCCTCCACGTCCTGCACGGTGAGGTCGTGGGCGGCGAGCTTCTCCGGGTCGAGCCAGATGCGCATGGCGTAGGTGCGCGCGCCGCGGATCTGTACCTCGGAAACGCCGGGGATGGTCTGCAGGCGGTCCTGCACCACCCGCTCCAGCACGTCGGTGATCGCCATGGCGCTGTACTGGTCGCTGTAGAACGCCAGCCAGACCACCGGCTGGGCATCGGCCTCGACCTTCTGCACCACCGGTTCGTCGATCTCGTCCGGCAACAGGCCGCGCACCCGCCCGAGGCGGTCGCGCACGTCGTTGGCCGCCTCGTTGGCGTTGCTGCCGAGACGGAACTGCGCGGTGATCTGGGTGTTTTCCGAGCGGCTGATGGAGGACACGAAGTCCAGCCCCTGGATGCCCGACAGCACGTCCTCGATGGGCTGCGCCACCTGGGACTCCATGATTTCCGGGCTGGCGCCGGGGTAGATGACGTTGACCGTGACCACCGGCACGTCGATGTTCGGGTACTCGCGCACGGTCAGCCGCTGGTAGGCCATCAGCCCCAGCAGGACCACCACCAGGGACAGCACGGTGGCGAACACCGGCCGGCGGATGCACAGGTCGGAGAGGGTCATGACTCGCCCCGCGCGACGGTGCGGACCTCCTGCCCCGGCGCGGCCTTCTGCCAACCGGCGGTGATCACCTGCTCGTCACCGGCGAGGCCTTCTACCACCTCGGCCCGCCCGCGTTGACGCTGGCCGATGCGCACCGGCAGGCGCGCCACCTTGCCGTCCACCACAACGGCGACATACAGCTGGCGCCCCACCGGGATCACTGCTTCCTCGGGGATCAGCAGCGCATCCGGGCGCTCGGCGAGGATCACCGAGACCTTCACGAACTGGCCCGGCTTGAGGCGCCGGTCGGCATTGGCGATCTCGGCCCGGATCGCCTGGCTGCGCCCCACCTCGTCCAGGCGCGGGTTGAGGGCGGCGATGCGCCCCTGGAAGCGCTCGCCCGGGTAGGCGTCCACGCTGATCTCCACGGTCTGCCCCAGTTGCACCTGGGCCACCGCCTTCTGCGGGATGCGGAAATCCACCTTGAGCGGGTCGAGCACTTCGAGGTTGACGATGTCCTGGCCGGCGCTGAGGTAGTCGCCGGGGCTGACCTGGCGCAGGCCGAGCACACCGTCGTAGGGCGCACGGAGCTGGGTCTTGTCGAGGCGGGCCTGGGCCAGCGCCAGGCTGGCGCGGGCGGCCTGCTGTTGCGACAGCGCCTCGTCCTGGGCCTGGGCGTTGCTGGCGCCGCGCTTGTAGAGCATCTGGGCGCGCTGGTAGCTCTTCTCCGCCAGGTCGAGGTTGGCCCGGGCCTGGTCCAGCTCGGCGCGGGCGATGGCATCGTCCAGGCTGACCAGCAGATCCCCGGCCTTGACCGCCTCCCCCTCGCGGAAATGCAGGCGGGCCAAGCGCCCGTCCACTTCGGGGCGCAGGGTCACCGATTCGTCGGAGCGCAGGGACCCGAAGGTCACCAGCTCGTCCCGGACCAGGGCACGCTGGGGCTCGGCCACTTCGACCAGTGGCGGGTTGGCAGCGAACGCTGGACAGGTGAGCAACCCCAACAGCAGCAGGGGCCAGGCGCGGCGACGAACAATCATCTACAGCCTCTTTTCGAGTCGTTTTTGTCGAAAATGAAAAAGTCTACCGGGAGTATCGGCGGAGTTTTGTCAGAGGCACGTAAAGATGCAGGCAGTCTGTGACGGTTTGTATCGGGAGGGATGCATTTCGGAGGCGGGCCAGGCGGCGTGGGAGCGGTTCAACCGCGATGCCCGGGACGGGCCTTCATTCGCGAATGAATTCGCTCCCACGAAACAGGCCAGGTCCCGGGGCTCGTGGACGCCGCCCTGCCATGAGGGAGTGCCAGGAAATGGTGGGCTGAAGCGGAACGCCGCCCGACCCACCCTACAAACTGGATGCCGCGCGGTGGCTCGGCATCAGCGCGGGCACCCGGTGTGGGAGCGGTTTCAACCGCGATGCCCCGCAAGGGGCCTTTTTCGCGAATGAATTCGCTCCCACGAAGATGCCGCCCGGTACCGCGTTTTGCCCAGCTCCGCCCGCGTGCCGGTGATCAGCCTTCGCGCGCAGAGCCCGCTCCTGCGAGGTGCGCCGTGCTTACTGGCGCATCCCACGCCCGCTCACCAGCAGGCGCACGCAGACGATGTAGAGCACCAGGGTGGTCAGCAGCATCAGCGCGATGGCCACGCCGATGTTGATGTCGGACACGCCGAGGATGCCGTAGCGGAAGGCGTTGACCATGTGCAGGATCGGGTTGATCAGCGAGACCTTCTGCCAGAACGCCGGCAGCAGGCTGATGGAGTAGAACACCCCGCCCAGGTAGGTCAGCGGCGTCAGCACGAAGGTCGGGACGATGGAGATGTCGTCGAAGTTGCGCGCGTACACCGCGTTGATGAAGCCCCCCAGGGAGAAGATGGTCGCCGTCAGCAGCACCACGATGACGGTGACGCCCAGGTGGTGCACCTGCAGGTGGGTGAAGAACAGCGACAGCAGGGTGACGATCACCCCCACCGCCAGCCCGCGCAGCACGCCGCCGATGGTGTAGCCGAGGAGGATGGTGTGGGGCGACACCGGCGAGACCAGCAGCTCCTCGATGGAACGCTGGAACTTGCTGCCGAAGAAGCTGGACACCACGTTGCTGTAGGAGTTGGTGATCACCGACATCATGATCAGCCCCGGCACGATGTACTCCATGTAGGTGAAGCCGCCCATGTCGCCGATCTGCCGGCCGATCAGGTTGCCGAAGATGATGAAGTACAGCGCCATGGTGATGCCCGGGGGCAGCAGGGTCTGCGGCCAGATACGGGTGAAGCGGCGGACTTCGCGGTAGACGATGGTGTTGAGGGCGACCAGGTTGGCGCGCAGTTCCGAACTCATATGGCCACCTTCGACAGGTTCTTCTCGACCAAGGACACGAACAGCTCCTCCAGGCGGTTGGTCTTGTTGCGCAGGCTCAGCACCTCGATGCCGACGGCGGAGAGCTGGCGGAACAGCTCGGTGATGCCCTGGCTCTTCTCCACCTGCACTTCCAGGGTGTGGTCATCCACCAGGCGCACCGGGTAGCCGACCAGGGCCGGCGCCGTGGCGAGGGTGTCCTTGAGGTCGAGCAGGAAGGTCTCGACGTGCAGCGTCTTCAGCAGCGCCTTCATGCTGGTGTTCTCGACGATGGTGCCGTGGTCGATGATGCCGATGTGGCGGCAGAGCTGCTCCGCCTCCTCCAGGTAGTGGGTGGTGAGGATGATGGTGATGCCCTGGGCGTTGAGGTCGGTGAGGAAGCTCCACATGGACCGGCGCAGCTCGATGTCGACGCCGGCGGTGGGCTCGTCGAGGATCAGCAGGCGCGGCTGGTGCACCAGGGCGCGGGCAATCATCAGGCGGCGCTTCATGCCGCCGGACAGTTCGCGGGAGGCGGCGTTGCGCTTCTCCCACAGGCCCAGCTGGGTCAGGTACTGCTCGGCGCGCTCCTTGGCGATCTTCGCCGGGATGCCGTAGTAGCCGGCTTGGGTCACGACGATGTCGAAGACCTTCTCGAACTGGTTGAAGTTGAACTCCTGGGGCACCACGCCCAGGCAGCGCTTGAGGGCGTAGGGGTTCTTGTCCAGGTCGTTGCCGAACACGCTCACCGTGCCGCTGGTCTTGTTCACCAGCGTGGAGAGGATGCCGATGGTGGTGGATTTGCCGGCCCCGTTGGGGCCCAGCAGGGCGAAGAAATCGCCTTCGGCCACTTCCAGGTCGATGCCCTTGAGGGCCTGGAAGCCGTTGCCATAGGTCTTGGTCAGCTGCCGGATGGACAGTGCGGAAGTCATGGAGGGAACGTGCCTTCAGTCAGGAATGTGCAAAGACGCTGCGCCAGGCGGCAAGGCCCGGCGCAGCGCTCGGTGGGGTGAGCCTAGCATCAGGTCAGTGCGGTCATCACCGCACGGCGGTAGGCCGGACGCGCCTTGAGCCGCTCGTACCAGGCCGCCAGCGCGGGCTGCGGCGGCCGCTCGATGGGCATCTCGAACCAGGCGTAGATGAAGCAGCCCAGGGGGATGTCGCCCATCGCCAGGGTGTCGCCGGAGAGGTACGGCTGTTTCGCCAGGGCCTGCTCCGGCAGGGCCAGCAGCTCGCTGCAACGCGCCAGGGCGGCTGCGATGCGCACGGGGTCGCGCTCGGCCGGCGGAATACGCAGCGTGCCCCAGAACAGGTCGCGGAATACCGGCGCCAGGGTGGTGCTTGTCCAGTCCATCCACTTGTCCCCCACGGCACGCACGGCCGGGTCTTCGGGGTAGAGGGTGCCGGCTGCGTAGCGCGCGGTCAGGTAGCGGACGACGGCGTTGGACTCCCAGAGCACCAGGTCGCCGTCTTCGATCACCGGGACCAGGCCGTTCGGGTTCATCGCCCGGTAGGCCGGCTCGTTGACCAGGCCGAACGCGCCCCCGGCGTCGATGGACTCGTAGGCCACACCGACCTCTTCGGCGGCCCAGAGGGCTTTTCTCACGTTGGAGGAGTTCTTCCGGCCCCAGATCTTCAACATGTCGCGGCTCCAGCTGTTTGGCAGGCCGACATTCTAGAGGCATTGCCCGGGCAGGTGACCAGGCATTTGCATTGATAACGCTTATCGACCTGAGCGAGGTGGCGCGGCCTTCAGGACTCGGCATCCAGCACGCCGGGTGTCGCGGCCTCGGCCTGGAGATCGCCGCTCATGAAGGCGGAGCCCGGCTCGAACAGGTGCGGATAGACCTGCTGCAGATGGCCGAAGAACAGGTCCTCCGGCAGGTCGTCGAACTGGCCGTGGTCGGCCAGGTACTCCATGTAGCGCTCGCCCTGGCCGTTGAACGGGTGGAAGACGCTGTCGTGCACCCCATCGAACGCCAGTGGCTCCACGCCGAAGACCCGGCACAGCGCCAGGTTGAACGCCGGCGTCGCCTTCACCCAGCGGCCGTCCAGGTGCAGCTCGGTGTAGCCGTGCATGGCGAACACCTCGCTTCGCAGCAGTTGCAGCAGGCGCGGCGTGGCCAGGTGGTTGCGCACGTCCGCCAGGCCGATGCGGGCCGGGATGCCGCAGACCCGCGCGCAAGCCGCCAGAAGGATGGCCTTGGGCACGCAGTAGGACGCCCCCGCCATCAAGGCATGGCTGGCCTTGAGCGTCTCCGGGTCACGGCTGAAGGTGTAGGGGTTGTAGCGGATGCCGTCGCGCACGGCGTGGTACAGGCTGACCGCCTGGTCACGCGGGTGCGGGCTTTCGCCGCGATTGCGCAAGGCGAACTCAACCACCAGGGGGTGGTCACTATCAACGAAGCGACCGGATCGTAGGCTGGACTGCATGGCGTTGCTCCCGTGGGGACAGGCCCCAGTCTAGAAGCAGGCGACACCCTGCCGGCACGACGATCCGGCCAAGCTGAACGCCCCTGTCGCCGTCCTGGCGACACCCTGACCCGTGACGGCGGCCGCGTCGTCCTCAAGGAGGATCAAGCATGGTGTTTCTCTGGTTGCTCGTTCTGGTACTGGGGGTCGCCTGGCTGGCGCACCGCCGCACCTCTCCCCTGCCCGCCCTTGGAGCGGTCGCCCTGTACCTGCTGGCCATGGGGGTGTTCAGCCACTCGCCCGGCTGGCTGCTGGCGATGCTCTGGATTCTCTGGCTCGCGGTGGCCCTGCCACTGGCCCTGCCGGACATGCGCCGCAAGCTGATCACCGCCCCGCTGTTCGCGTGGTTCCAGCGCGTGCTGCCGCCCATGTCGGAGACCGAGCGTGACGCCATCGAGGCCGGCACCGTGTGGTGGGACGGCGAGCTGTTCAGCGGTCGCCCGAACTGGAACACGCTGCTCGACTACCCGCGCCCGACGCTCACCGCCGAGGAGCAGGCCTTCATCGACGGCCCCACTGAAGAGCTGTGCGCCATGGTCAGCGACTGGGACATCGGCCAGCGCATGGACCTGCCCCCGGAAGCCTGGGCGCACATCAAGGCCCACGGCTTCTTCGGCCTGATCATTCCGAAGGAATACGGCGGCAAGGGCTTCTCCGCCTATGCCCACTCCCAGGTCGCCATGAAGCTGGCCACCCGCAGCGGCGACCTCGCCTCCACGGTGATGGTGCCCAACTCCCTCGGCCCCGCCGAACTGCTGCTGCACTACGGCACCGACGAACAGCGCCAGCACTACCTGCCGCGCCTGGCCACCGGCGAAGAAATCCCCTGCTTCGCCCTCACCGGCCCGCTGGCCGGCTCCGATGCCGGGGCAATGCCCGACACCGGCATCATCTGCAAGGGCCAGTGGAACGGCGAGGAAGTGATCGGCCTGCGCCTGACCTGGGAGAAGCGCTACATCACCCTCGGCCCGGTCGCCACCCTGCTCGGCCTGGCCTTCAAGGCCTACGACCCGGACCACCTGCTGGGCGACGAGGAAGACCTGGGCATCAGCCTGGCCCTGATCCCCACCGACACCCCCGGGGTGAACATCGGCCGCCGCCACCTGCCCCTGGGCGCTGCCTTCATGAACGGCCCCAACTCCGGCAAGGACGTGTTCGTCCCGCTGGACTACCTGATCGGCGGCCAGCCCATGCTCGGCAAGGGCTGGATGATGCTGATGAACTGCCTCTCCGTCGGCCGCTCCATCTCGCTGCCGGCGGTGGGCACCGGCGCCGCCAAGTACACCAGCCTGGTGACCGGTCAGTACACCCGTGTGCGCGAGCAGTTCAACGTGCCGCTGTCGGCCTTCGAAGGCATCCAGGAAGCCATGGCCCGCATCGGCGGCAACGCCTGGCTGATGGACGCCGCGCGTATGCTCACAGCCAACGCGGTGGACCTGGGCGAGAAGCCCTCGGTGCTCTCGGCCATCCTCAAGTACCACCTGACCGAACGTGGCCGCGAGTGCATCGGCCACGCCATGGACGTGCACGGCGGCAAGGGCATCATCATGGGCCCGAACAACTACCTGGGCCGTTCCTGGCAGGGCGCGCCGATCTTCATCACCGTGGAAGGCGCCAACATCCTCTCGCGCAACCTGATGATCTTTGGCCAGGGCGCCATCCGCTGCCATCCGTTCGTGCTCAAGGAGATGGCCCTGGCCGCCCGTGAGGACCGCGAGCGTGCGCTGGAGGAGTTCGACGACCTGCTGCTGCGCCATGTCGGCTTCGCCGTGAGCAACGCCGCCAGCACCCTGCTGCTGGGCCTGGGCGCAGGGCGTCTCAGCCCCGCACCGGGAGATGCCCTGGCCCAGGGCTATTTCCGCAGCCTCGACCGGCTCGCCGCTGCCTTCGCCGTGCTGGCTGACCTGAGCATGATGTTGCTGGGGGGCGAGCTGAAACGCCGCGAGCGCCTGTCCGCCCGCCTGGGTGATGTGCTCAGCCACCTTTACCTGGCCTCTGCCGCGCTCAAGCGCTACCACGACCTGGACCACCCGGAGCACCTGCGACCGCTGGTGCGCTGGTCCCTGGAGGAATCCCTGGGCAAGGCCGAGGACGCCCTGGCGGGCCTGCTCGCCAACTTCCCCAGCCGTATCCTCGGCTGCCTGTTGCAGGTGCTGGTGTTCCCGCTTGGCCGTCGCCACAAGGGGCCGTCGGATGCGCTGGATGCCGAAGTGGCCGAAATCCTCGGTCGCGACCGGGGCGACCCGGCGCTGGAAAGCGTGCTGGTCGGCTGCTTCCGGCCTTCCGCCGAGGGCGATCCAGTAGCGGCCCTGCAGCGCGCCGTGGACGCGCTCGCCGACGTCCAGCCGCTGCAGCGGGAGCTGCACAAGGCGCTGAAGGATGGACGCGTCAAGCCGACGGCCGGCGAACACCCGGTGGACGCCGCCCTGGCTGCCGGCGTACTGGACACCGAGGCGGCCCAGCGCCTGCGCGCCGCCGAGGCCGCGCGGCGGGTGGTGATCGACGTGGATGACTTCGACAAGGAGGAGCTGCTGCCAGCGGCAGGCAAGGTGCGCTGAGCCCCGGCGGGACAGCGGGCGCGGAGGGCCTTATACTCCGCGCCCGTTCATTGATTCGTTCCAGGATGTACCGCCATGTCCAACCCCTACCTCGACCATCACCTCGCCCTGCTCCACCACCTGCGCGGCATCCTGGTCGCCCTGGGCGAGGCCGAGCAGGTTCCCGAAGAGAACCATGCCCTGTTCGTCGAGCGCTTCGACGAGCTGATCACCGAACTGCCCCGCGACCCGGAAGGCAGCCAGTACCTGGGTCAGGATCTGATCAGCCAGGTCTTCCACCGCTACCCGCAGATCGCCCACCTGGTGCCGCGCGACCTGCTGTGGTTCTTCGGCGGCGACTGCCTGCATTTCATGCCGGATGAGGAGATCGCCCTGTTCCAGCGCCTCGACGAGCGCCGCTTCGAGGCGGAAGAGAACGACGAACCGTTCGACTGGAACCAGGAAAAACAGCTGCTCGCCCTGGGCGACGACGCCAGCAAGCACTGAGCGATGACCACTGGCCGCTCTTCGGGGCGGTCGGTGGAATCAGCAAGGCAGGTGAAGAGGCAGGCACTTTTCACGGCACGAACAAAAACGCCGCTCGATGAGCGGCGTTCTTGTTTATCTGGAGCGGGAAACGAGACTCGAACTCGCGACCCCGACCTTGGCAAGGTCGTGCTCTACCAACTGAGCTATTCCCGCATGCAACTGTAAAACTGGCGTCCCCTAGGGGACTCGAACCCCTGTTACCGCCGTGAAAGGGCGGTGTCCTAGGCCACTAGACGAAGGGGACAAACAACGCTTTTCAAGCACTGCTTGAACACTGGAGCGGGAAACGAGACTCGAACTCGCGACCCCGACCTTGGCAAGGTCGTGCTCTACCAACTGAGCTATTCCCGCATGCAACCGTAAAACTGGCGTCCCCTAGGGGACTCGAACCCCTGTTACCGCCGTGAAAGGGCGGTGTCCTAGGCCACTAGACGAAGGGGACAAACAACGCTTTATCAAGCACTGCCTGAACAAACTGGAGCGGGAAACGAGACTCGAACTCGCGACCCCGACCTTGGCAAGGTCGTGCTCTACCAACTGAGCTATTCCCGCAATACAACCGAAAATTGGCGTCCCCTAGGGGACTCGAACCCCTGTTACCGCCGTGAAAGGGCGGTGTCCTAGGCCACTAGACGAAGGGGACGCGGCCCGGAACTTACAACAGCTTTGACGCTTTCTTCCGGCTTCTTTCGCTTTGCCTTTCGGGCATCGCGTCGAAGTGGCGCGCATTCTAGGGAGCCATTCGACAGCCGTCAACCCTCTATCAAAAACTTTTCAAAATCAAAGACTTCAGGCCAAAACATGACGCAGAGCTATGAGGGGACAAGCCAAGCCACTACACTCCGGCGAAACGCTCAATCCACGGGAGCTGTAAGAAGATGTCCCCACTCCTGATCACCCTGGTGGTAATAGCCGGCATCGTTCTGCTGCTGGTCATCGGCTATGCCAACCATGTGGTGGAAAACAGCAAGCTGGAGAAGGCCCGCCAGCGCGCCGACCTCCAGGACCGCTTGCGCCGCTGCGCCGACCTGTCCGAATCCCTGCCCGGCCAGTTCATGACGCCCGAGCTGAAGCTCACCCTCACCCGCCTGCAATTGCTGTTCTGCGAACGCCTCCTGCCCCTGGATAAAGGCAATGCACAACTGAAGGTGCAGATAGAAGAGCTGCGCGGCCTGGTGAACCTGGGCGAAGGCATGCCGATCCGCAATGCGCCGATCAAGGTGCTCAACGAAGCCCAGGCCAAGGAAGTACGCTTCCAGCTGGAGTCCCTGCACGGCCAGCTCACCCGCTCGGCGAAGGACGGCTACCTGCCGGTGGCCGATGCCAAGCGCTGGGTCAACGACATCCGCGGCATGCTGGTTCAGCTGCACATCGAGTTCTTCACCAATATCGGCGCCCAGGCCCTGCATGACGGCCAGCCGCGCCAGGCCCGCCTGGCCTTCGAGCGCGGCGTGCAGTACCTGCAGAAGCAGCCCGATCCGGCCCGCTACAAGACCCAGCTGCAGGCCCTGCAAGCGCAGCTGGCCCGTGCCGATGCCCTCTCCCTCGACAAGAAGCCTGCCCCCGAAGAGCCGAGCGAACTCACCGCCGGCCTCGACCAGCTGGACGACGAGGACATGTGGAAGAAGAAGAACATCTACGACTGATCCGCACCCCGCCCTGCTCAGACGAGGACAACAACGATGAGCATCACCCTGTACGGCGCACCCCTGTCCCCTTTCGTGCGCAAGGTTCGCCTGTGCCTGCTGGAGAAGGCGCTGGACTACCAGCTGGAGATCATCACCCCGTTCGGCCAACCGGCCTGGTACCGGGAACTGAACCCGCTGGGCCGCATTCCCGCGCTGCGTGATGGCGACTTCACCCTCGCCGACTCCAGCGTGATCGGCCAGTACCTGGAAGAGAAACATCCGGAGCTTATGCCGCTCTACGGCACCGATGCGCAGCAGAGCGCGCGCATCCGCTGGCTGGAGAAGTACGCCGACTACGAGCTCGCCCCGCTCACCACCTTCACGGTGTTCCGCAACCGGGTGCTCAAGCCCACCATGGGCAAACCGTCGGACGAGGAAGCGATAAAGGCAGCGCTCCTGGACAAGCTGCCGCCGCACTTCGACTACCTGGAAAAAACCCTGGGCAACGCGGACTACTTCGTTGGCGAAGGCCCGACCATGGCGGACCTGGCCCTGTGCTGCCAGTTGATCAACATGGAACACGGCGGTGAAACCATCGACGCCAGCCGCTGGCCGGCGCTGGCCGCCCACTACCAGCGCATCCGCGCCCGGGAGTCGGTCCAGGCCGTGCTGCCGGGTGAGCAACGCATGATCGACAAGCTCTCCGGCAAGGCCTGATCCCAGCCCCACCGATCCCGGCACCGCCATGGTGCCGGGATATTCCCTCAGCAGTCGGTCAACCGCAGGAAGATCGACGCCAGGTTCTCGATGCCCGCCTGGTCTGCCTCGCTGAAACGCCCGACGCTCGGACTGTCCAGATCCAGCACCCCGATCAGCACGCCGTTCTTCACCAGCGGAACCACCAGCTCGCTGTTGGAGGCACTGTCGCAGGCGATATGGCCGGGGAAGGCATGCACATCTTCCACACGCTGGGTCGCGCGAGTGCGGGCAGCCGCCCCGCAAACGCCCTTGTCGAAGGGAATCCGTACGCAGGCGACCTTGCCCTGGAACGGCCCGAGCACCAGTTGCTCATTCTTGTTGAGGTAGAAGCCGGCCCAGTTCAGGTCGGGCAGCTCATTGAACAGGAACGCCGCGAACTGCGAGGCATTGGCGATGAAATCACGCTCGTCGGCCAGCAGGGATTCCAGTTGCGCCGCCAGCAGCGCGTAGCCGTCGAGGCCGGCACCGGCGGTTTTCAGATCGATCATCAAGCAGTCTCCAGCAGCGCCCGGCCAACCCATTGGCGGGCGAATTGATAGGCACAACGGCCGTTACGGTTGCCGCGCCCGAGGGCCCAGCGGATGGCTTCCTTCTCCAGGTTTTCATCCCAGGTCCACTCCAGCCCGGCGGTCGCGGCCAGGGAGCTGATCCAGTGGCGCACCACCGCCAGGAAGTGTTCCTGGGTGAAGGGATAGAAGGAGAGCCAGAGGCCGAAGCGGTCGGACAGCGCGATCTTGTCCTCCACCGCTTCGTTGGGGTGGAGTTCGCCGTCCACCATCTTCCAGTTCTCGTTGTCGCTCTGCTTCTCCGGCACCAGGTGGCGGCGGTTGGACGTGGCATAGAGCAGCACATTGTCCGGCGCCCGCTCCAGGGAGCCATCGAGCACGCTCTTGAGCACCCGATAGTCGCCTTCGCCCGCCTCGAACGAGAGGTCGTCGCAGAACAGCACGAAGCGTTGCGGCAGCCCGGCAAGCAGCTCCACCACACGGGGCAGGTCGGCCAGGTGGTCACGTTCGATCTCCACCAGGCGCAGCCCTTCTCCGGCATGAGCGGCGAGCAGCGCCCGAACCAGCGAAGACTTGCCCGTGCCCCGCGCGCCCCACAACAGGGCATGGTTGGCCGGCAGGCCGTCGACGAACTGGCGGGTGTTGCGCGCCAGGGTGTCCCGCTGCGGGTCCACGCCGATCAGGTCGTCGAGATCCAGGTCCAGGCTCACCTCCAGCGGCTGCAGGAAGCCGCTGCGCCCGTCGCGGTGCCAGCGCGCCGCCAGGCAACGTTCCCAGTCGATGACCGGGCGCTCCGCCGGCAGCAGCGGCTCCAGGCGGGCCAGCACCGCGTCGGCGCGTTCGAGGAAGTCGAGCAATCGGGAATCCACGTTCCAACTCCTTGTAATAAGGCACAGCCGGATGGCTGGAAGGTGGGATAGGCTATGCTTGGCAAGCCCACGGAACAAGGCCGAATCACCCCCAATGGATATCCCGCTGACCCAACGCCTGTCGTTCAAGCAGGCCAGCCTCACCGTGCTGGTGGCCTTCATCCTCGGAACACTGCTCAGCATCATCCAGGTCGGCATCGACTACGCCAGCGAGAACGCCTCGCTGGACAGGGAAATCCGCGCTCTGTTGGAAATCAGCCACAACCCTGCTGCCCGCATCGCCTACAACATCGACGCCGAACTGGCCCAGGAGCTGGTGGCCGGGCTGCTGCGCTCGCCGGCGGTGATCCGCGCCGAGATCATCGACAACAGCGGCACCGTGCTAGCCAGCGTCGCTCGCCCCGCTGCGCGCAGCGACTACCGGGTGTTCAGCGACTTCCTCTTCGGCGCCCGCCGCGAATTCCAGGACCCGCTGTTCATCACCCACGCCCCCGAGGAAGCCCTGGGCCTGCTGCGCCTGGAGGTGGACACCTTCGCCTTCGGCAACCACTTCCTGCGGCGCTCCATGCTGACCCTGGTGTCCGGCTTCGTGCGCAGCCTGTTGCTGTCGCTGATCCTGCTGGTGCTGTTCTACAGCATGCTGACCAAGCCCCTGGTGGGGCTGATCCGTGGGCTCAGCGAGCAGGATACCCGTTCCCCCGGCGAGAACCGCCTGCCCTACCCGCCTGGCCACGAGCATGACGAGATCGGTGTGCTGGTGGATGTGATCAACCGCCAGTTGGCCAGCCTGATGGCCGAAATGGGCCAGCGCCGGGACGCGGAGGACCGCCTCACGCAGTACCTGGCCGAACTGGAGAACATCGTCTCGGCTCGCACCGCCGAGCTGAAGGCCACCAACCGCCGCCTCAGCCAGTCCAACGCCGAGCTGGAAATGGCCCGCGCCAGTGCCCTGGAGACCGCCCAGGCCCGCGCCGCCTTCCTGGCCAACATGAGCCACGAGATCCGCACCCCGCTCAACGGCCTGCTGGGCATGCTCTCGCTCACCCTCGACGGCCCCCTGAGCCCCGAGCAACGCCAGCAGCTGACCATCGCCCACGACTCCGGCAGCGTACTGGTGGAGCTGCTCAACGACATCCTCGACCTGTCCAAGTTCGAGGCCGGCCAGCTGGAGCTGGAGGCCATCCCCTTCGACCTCGGCGTGCTGGTGGAGGACACCGCCAGCCTGCTCTCGCAGAACGCAGCGCCCGGCGTGGAACTGAGCTGCCTGGTGGACCCGCGCTTGCCCTCCCTGGTGATGGGCGACCCGACGCGGGTGCGGCAGATCGTCAGCAACCTGCTCTCCAACGCCCTCAAGTTCACCCGCGTCGGCCGGGTGGACCTGCGGGTCACGCCGGCTGGCGACCAGGGTGTGGTGATCAGCGTGCGGGACACCGGCATCGGCATCTCCGCCGAAGCCCTGCCGAAGCTGTTCCAGCCCTTCGCCCAGGGCGGCGCGGGGATCGCCCGGCAATTCGGCGGCACCGGTCTCGGGCTGGCGCTCACCCGGCGCCTCTGCGAAGCCATGGAGGGCCGACTCCAGGTGCATTCCGAAGAAGGCCTCGGCAGCCAGTTCAGCGCCGAACTGCCCCTGTTCACGGACACCCCCGCCATGCTGCCGCCTCCCCTCAAGGGACGGGTCCTGGCCCTGTGCTCTGCCGGCAGCGGCCTGTCGGACCTGCTCAAGGTCTGGCTGCCGATCTGGGGCATCCACTATGAGCGACGCAACACCGACGCTTCCCTGGACGACGGCCCGTGGGACCAGGTGATCACCGACGCCCCCGAGCAGTTGCCTCGCCTGCGCGAGGCCGGTCCGACACCGATCCTGCTGGTCACCGGCTACGGCAGCTTCCTGCCCGCCGAGCGCGCCGCACCGCTGGCCCCGCTGCAGCAACTGGCCCGTCCGATCTCGCGCTCCACCCTGTACCAGGCCCTGCATCGAAGCCTGCACCCCCACGAGCACACCGCCCAACCCAGCAGCGAGCAACGGCCGCGCCCGCACCACTCCGCGCGCGTGCTGCTGGTGGAAGACAACGCGGTGAACCAGCTGGTAGCCAAGGGCATGCTCAGCAAGCTCGGCTGCGAGGTGCTGGTGGCCAGCCACGGCGGCGAAGCGCTGGAAGTGCTGGCGAGGGAGCCGGTGGAGTTGGTGCTGATGGACTGCAACATGCCGATCATGGACGGCTACGAAGCCACCCGGCGCATTCGCCAGAGCGGCCAATGGCCCGGCCTGCCCATCGTCGCGCTGACGGCCAACGCCCTGCCGGACGAGCGCGAACGCTGCCGCGCCGCCGGCATGGACGACTACCTGGCCAAGCCGTTCCGCCGGGAAGACCTGGTGACCCTGCTGGACAACTGGCTGCCGGCTACCCAGCCAACCCGCTGAAGCGTTCCAGCAGCCCGGAGAGCCGCGCGCGCAGCTCGACCATCTCGTCCAGCTCCAGCCCGCTGTCGCAGATCAGTTGCGCGCGCAGCGCCGCCGTCTCGTCACGCAGGGCCACCCCCGAGGGGGTGAGCGCCAGGTGCACCTCGCGCTCGTCCTGGGCAGCCCGGCGCCGCTGCACATGACCCAACTGCTCCAGGCGCTTGAGCAAGGGCGTCAGGGTGCCGGAATCCAGCATCAGCCGCTCTCCCAGGGCCTTCACCGTGGGCTGCTCGGGCGGCCGTGCCTGCCACTCCCAGAGCACCAGCATCGCCAGGTACTGCGGGTAGGTCAGCCTCAAGCGCTCCAGCAACGGCCGGTAGCCCCGGATCACCAGGCGGGAGGCGGCATAGAGCTTGAAGCAGAGCTGGTTCTCCAGCAGCAGGTCCGCCTCGGGCGGTGACGGCAACGGCTTCATTTCAGCAGCGCTTCGATCTCGGCGGTGAGTTCCTCGGGCTTGGTGGTGGGCGCGAAGCGCTTGACCTCACGACCCTCGCCGTCGATCAGGAACTTGGTGAAGTTCCACTTGATACCCTGGCTGCCCAGCAGGCCCGGCGCCCGCTTCTTCAGCGCGACGTAGAGCGGGTGGGCTCCCGCGCCGTTCACCTCGATCTTGCGGAACAGCGGGAAGGTCACGCCGAAGTTCAGCTCGCAGAACTCCGAGATCGCCCCTTC
Organism: Pseudomonas sp. SLBN-26; assembly: GCF_006715895.1. NCBI lineage: Bacteria > Pseudomonadati > Pseudomonadota > Gammaproteobacteria > Pseudomonadales > Pseudomonadaceae > Pseudomonas > Pseudomonas sp. SLBN-26. The sequence continues at coordinate 651,276 of NZ_VFOB01000001.1, read as the reverse complement.
GTCACCCGGCTCCTGCTTGCCGAACTGGTTGCAGGGGAAGCCCAGTACCACCAGGCCCTTGTCGCGGTATTGCTGCCAGATCGCCTCCAGCCCCTTGTACTGGGGGGTGAAGCCGCACTTGCTGGCGGTGTTGACCACCAGCAGCGCCTTGCCGCCGAAGTCCGCCAGGGTCTTCTGTTCGCCCTTGATGGTGGTGACGGGAATGTCGAGAAGCCGATCGCTCATGGTGCGTGCCTCAGTTAATGAAAGTCGGAAGGGAAAGCCGCGACAAAAATAGCGCCCAACTAAATTGCACGCAATTCTATTGAACAAAAATAAAGCCCGCCGGCGGCGGGCTTTGGCATTCAGTCCCGAGGCACGAGCTTCAGCGCCACGGAATTGATGCAGTAGCGCAGGCCGGTCGGCCTGGGTCCATCGGGGAAGACATGCCCCAGGTGGGCCTCGCAACGGGCACAGCGCACCTCGACGCGGTGCATGCCGTGGCTGAAGTCCTCCAGCTCGGCGATGGCCTGGTCGTCCACCGGCTGGAAGTAGCTGGGCCAGCCGCTGCCGGAGTCGTACTTGGCATCGGAATCGAACAGCGCCGCACCGCAGCAGGCGCAGTGGTAGATGCCGGGCGTCTTGGTGCCGTTGTATTCGCCGGTGAAGGGCCGTTCGGTGCCCCCCAGGCGGCAGACGTGGAACTGTGCGTCGGTCAGCTCTTCGCGCCAGGCTTCAAGGGGTTTGTCCAGCTTTTCCATAGGGTCACCTCGTTGCGGAAAAAAGCCCGACCCGTACCTTTTCCGGCCATCGGGCCGCACGTATCATGCGTGCCTTCGGGCGCCAGTCTGGCAGCGGCGCTGCCGGCTGCCAAGGTATCCGCCCCTTCCACTGCCCCAGCGGCCGCCCCCGGCGCATCAACACATTCGGGACCCTCAGAACCATGCAGTTCAGCAAATCCAACAAGCTCGCCAACGTCTGCTACGACATTCGCGGGCCGGTGCTCAAGCACGCCAAGCGTCTGGAAGAGGAAGGCCACCGCATCCTCAAGCTGAACATCGGCAACCCGGCCCCCTTCGGCTTCGAAGCGCCGGAGGAAATCCTCCAGGACGTCATCCGCAACCTCCCCACCGCCCAGGGCTACAGCGACTCCAAGGGCCTGTTCAGTGCCCGCAAGGCCGTCATGCAGTACTACCAGCAGAAGCAGGTGGAAGGCGTCGGCATCGAGGACATCTACCTGGGCAACGGCGTCTCCGAGCTGATCGTGATGGCCCTGCAGGCCCTGCTGAACAATGGCGACGAGGTGCTGATCCCGGCCCCCGACTACCCGCTCTGGACCGCCTCCGTGGCCCTGGGTGGCGGCAAGCCGGTGCACTACCTGTGCGACGAGCAGGCCGGCTGGTTCCCGGACATTGCCGACATGAAGGCGAAGATCACCTCCAACACCAAGGCCCTGGTGCTGATCAACCCCAACAACCCCACCGGCGCCGTGTACTCCCGCGAGCTGCTGCTGGAGATCGTCGAGCTGGCCCGCCAGCACAACCTGGTGATCTTCTCCGACGAGATCTACGACAAGATCCTCTATGACGAAGCCCAGCACATCTCCACCGCCTCCCTGGCGCCGGACGTGCTCTGCCTGACCTTCAACGGGCTGTCCAAGTCCTACCGCGTGGCCGGCTTCCGCTCCGGCTGGATCGCCATCTCCGGGCCCAAGCACCGCGCCCAGAGCTACATAGAAGGCCTCGACATTCTGGCCAACATGCGCCTGTGCGCCAACGTGCCGAGCCAGCACGCCATCCAGACCGCACTCGGCGGCTACCAGAGCATCAACGACCTGGTCCTGCCCGGCGGCCGCCTGCTGGAGCAGCGCAACCGCGCCTGGGAACTGCTCAACGACATCCCCGGCGTCAGCTGCGTCAAGCCCATGGGCGCGCTCTATGCCTTCCCGCGCATCGATCCGAAGGTCTGCCCGATCCACAACGACGAGAAATTCGTGCTCGACCTGCTGCTCTCCGAGAAGCTGCTGATCGTCCAGGGCACTGCCTTCAACTGGCCGTGGCCGGACCACTTCCGCGTGGTCACCCTGCCCCGCGTCGACGACCTGGAGCAGGCCATCGGCCGCATCGGCAACTTCCTCAAGACCTACCGCCAGTAAAAGGAGCACCGCCATGGGCCAGCCCCGCCGCTACCTGCTCACCGGCGCCAGTTCCGGCATCGGCATGGCCCTGGCCCGCGAGCTGGCTGCACGGGGACATGACCTGGCCCTGGCGGCACGCCGGGAGGAAACCCTCCAGCAACTCGCCGAAGAGCTGCGCGCGCACCACGGTCGGAACATCGCCGTGCTGCCCCTCGACGTTACCGACTACGCCGCCTGCCAGGACGCCGTGGGCCTGGCGAAGAACGCCCTGGGCGGGCTCGACGGGCTCATCGCCAACGCCGGCATCGGCCTGGCGGGCAAGGTCGGCACGGGCCGTTTCGAGCGCTTCCAGCAGACCCTGGAGACCAACCTGGTCGGCACCATCGCCTGCCTCGACGCCGCCGCCCAGCTGTTCCGCGAGCAAGGCCATGGCCACCTGGTGGCCGTGGCCTCGGTTGCCGGCAAGCGCGGCCTGCCGGCAACCGCCGGCTATTCGGCGAGCAAGGCCGGGCTGATCAGCTACATGGAAGCCCTCGAACTGGAGCTGTACCGCAGCCCCCTGCGCACCACCCTGCTGCTGCCCGGCTACATCGACACCCCCATCAACCAGGGAGCAGGGCCGCGACCCTTCCTCATCGACGTGGAGCGCGGCGCCCGGCTGATCGCCCAGCACATCGAGCGCCAGACCCGCCGCGCCTACGTGCCCGGCTGGCCCTGGGCGCTGATCGGCCGCCTGCTGCCGCTGCTCCCCAACGCGCTGCTGGCGCGAGCACTCTGACCATGGACCTGCAGATCGACGACTTCTACAAGGATTGCGCAGCCGGCATGCTGACGCTCTACCTCGCCTTCCCCCGCAAATCCGCGCTGTACGTGGAGGACCTGATCGGCCACGAGGAGCCGGACGAGTTCGGCCTGCCCAGTAAACGCCACCAGGGCTGCCTGGGCGCCCTGATCTGGCTGGCCGAGGAAGGCTACATCCGCTACGAGAGCACCATCCGCTACGAAGCGCTGGACCAGGCCGTGCTCACGGAGAAGGGCTTCCTGCGCCTGTCACGCAGCATTCCCCATGCGGTCGGCGACGAAGGCGCCCTGCCGCCGAGCGTGCGCCGGGTGCACGGCACCCTCGCCCACCAGCTGCGCGAAGCACTGGCCAGCCGCAACAGCGAACGCATCGCGCGGCTGTCACGCCTGCTGTTCAGCGGCCCCGACGGCGCGGCAGGCGACACAGTTTGAAATAAGGGTTCGGTTGAATCGCCCTCGCCCGAACCTTATATACCCCCGCATATCAAACCGCTTTCCGCCGTGAGGAGACCGCCCCAATCATGATGCGAATTCTGTTGTTCCTGGCCACCAACCTTGCAGTCCTGGTGATTGCCAGCATCACGCTGAAACTGCTGGGGGTAGATCGCTTCACCGGCCAGAACTACGGCAGCCTGCTGGTGTTCTGTGCCGTGTTCGGCTTCGCCGGCTCCCTGGTCTCGCTGTTCATCTCCAAGTGGATGGCGAAGATGAGCACCGGTACCGAGATCATCACCCAGCCCCGTACCCGTCACGAGCAGTGGCTGCTGCAGACCGTCGAGGAGCTGTCCCGCCAGGCCGGCATCAAGATGCCCGAGGTGGGTATCTTCCCTGCCTACGAGGCCAACGCCTTCGCCACCGGCTGGAACCGCAACGACGCCCTCGTCGCCGTCAGCCAGGGCCTGCTGGAACGCTTCTCGCCCGATGAGGTGAAGGCGGTGCTGGCCCACGAGATCGGTCACGTGGCCAACGGCGACATGGTGACCCTGGCGCTGGTCCAGGGCGTGGTGAACACCTTCGTGATGTTCTTCGCGCGTATCTTCGGCAACTTCGTCGACAAGGTGATCCTGAAGAACGAAGAGGGCCATGGCATCGGCTACTTCATCGCCACCATCTTCGCCGAGCTGGTCCTGGGCATCCTCGCCAGCATCATCGTCATGTGGTTCTCGCGCAAACGTGAGTACCGCGCCGACGAAGCCGGCGCACAGCTGGCCGGCACCAACGCCATGATCGGCGCCCTGCAGCGCCTGCGCGCCGAGCAAGGCGTACCGGTGCAGATGCCCGACAGCCTGACCGCCTTCGGCATCAACGGTGGCCTGAAGAACGGCTTGGCCGGCCTGCTGATGAGCCACCCGCCCCTGGAAGACCGCATCGAGGCCCTGCGCCGCCGCGGTTGATCCAACCGAAGCCAACGAAAAGGGCAGCCACTGGCTGCCCTTTTTCATTCGCCATCGCCGAGCCTCAGCCCTTGCGCTGCAAGCGGAACACCGGCTCGTGCAAGGCGTCCAGGCCGCGCGAGGCGAACTTCCAGTTCTTCTCCAGCACGTCTTCCCGCTCCAGCAGCTCCACGCACCAATCCGACTCCAGGCGCGCGCGCACCTCCTCCTCCGGCACCGAGAACGGCGGGCCATCGAGCCGCGACTGCTCGTACTCCAGGGTCACCATCAACCCCCGGCAACCCGGCGCCAGCAGGCGAGCGAGGTGCGCGACATAGGCGTCGCGCATGGCCGGCGGCAAGGCGATGATCGCTGCCCGGTCATACAGCGCCACGCAATCCCGGGTGTCCTCGGGCGTCAGGGCGAAGAAGTCCCCCTGGAGGATCTCTACCCGCCCCGAACTGAAACGGCGCAACGCGCCGACCTCGCTCACCTCCGGCTCCACGCCCCATTCGGCGAAGAAATCCAGCACCGCCTTCTCTGCCAGCTCCACGCCCAGCACCCGATGGCCCTGGTCAGCGAGCCACAGCAGGTCCAGGCTCTTGCCGCAGAGCGGCACCAGCACCTGCGCATCGGCAGGGAGCGCCAGGGCGTGCCAATGCCGCAGCAGCCAGGGGTTGACCTCATCGAGATGGAACCCGATCTGATTGCTGTGCCAACGTGCCTGCCAGAATGACTCTTCCACCTGATCCTCCTGATGGTTCGATAGATACGCGCAGAATTTTATGCTGGAAGTCGATACGTCCAGCGCAGAACATGGCGCCCATCCTAACGGAGGACGCCCCGGATGCTACCTACCCTGTTCATCTCCCACGGTTCCCCCATGCTCGCGCTGGAACCCGGCGCCAGCGGCCCCGCCCTCGCCCGCCTGGCGGCCGAGCTGCCGCGCCCGCGCGCCATCCTGGTGGTGTCCGCGCACTGGGAGAGCCAGGGCCTGAGCCTGACTGGCGCCGCCCACCCCGAGACCTGGCACGACTTCTACGGCTTCCCGCCGACGCTCTACGCCGTCCAGTACCCCACCCCCGGCGCACCCGAGCTGGCGCGCGAAGTCCAGGGGCTGCTGAAGACCGCCGGCCTGGACGCCGCCATCGATGACCAGCGCCCCCTCGACCATGGCGCCTGGGTGCCGCTGTCGCTGATGTACCCGGAAGCGGACATCCCGGTGCTGCAACTGTCCCTGCCCAGCCGCCTCGGCCCGACCTTCCAGACCCGGGTCGGCCGTGCCCTGGCCGCCCTGCGCGACCACGGCGTGCTGCTGATCGGCTCCGGCAGCATCACCCACAACCTGCGGGAGCTGGACTGGCACGCGCAGGACGACCACGGCTCCGACTGGGCCCAGGCCTTCCGCGACTGGATGGTCGAGCGCCTGGCACGCGATGACGAAGACGCCCTGCACCACTACCGCACCCAGGCGCCCAATGCAGTGCGCAGCCACCCCAGCGACGAGCACCTGCTGCCGCTGTACTTCGCACGCGGAGCCGGCGGCGCATTCAGCCTGGCCCACAGCGGCTTCACCCTCGGTGCACTGGGCATGGACATCTACCGCTTCGGCTGAAGCACACCGCCATGAAAAAACCGCTGCCGGATCGCTCCGGCAGCGGTTTTTTCATTCAGCCAGCCCCCGGAAAGGAGGCCGGGCACCTCAGTCGTTGCTGGGCTTGCCCACGGCCTGCAGCACGTACTGCGGCAGCGCGAAGGCGCCCAGGTGAACCTCGGGGTTGTAGTAGCGGGTCACGATGCCGCTGCCGGCGAAGCGCTGGCGCAGCACCTCCAGGGAGACCTTGCGGGCATCGCCCTGGGTCGCGCCCCAGGCGAAGGTCATGGCCCCGCCAATGTAGGTGGGCACCGCCGCCTGGTAGAAGTGCCAGTCGGCAAACAGGCCGTTCATGCGCGACGCAGTGGTCTGCACTTCGGCCAGTTGCATGAAGGGCGTGCCGTTCTGGGTCACCAGGATGCCGCCATCGTTCAGGCAGCGGCGGCAGGCCTGGTAGAAGTTCTCGGAGAACAGCACCTCGCCCGGCCCGATGGGATCGGTGGAGTCGGAGATGATCACGTCGAACTTCTCCTCCGTGGTCGCCACGAAGCGCATGCCGTCGTCGATCACCAGGTTCAGGCGCGGATCGTCATAGGCGCCCTTGGAGTGGTTCGGCAGGAACTCCTTGCACATGTCCACCACGGTGCCGTCGATCTCCACCATGGTGATGCTCTCGACCGCCTTGTGCTTGCGCACCTCGCGCAGCATGCCGCCGTCGCCACCGCCGATGATCAGCACGCGGCGAGCAGCGCCATGGGCCAGGATCGGCACGTGGGTGAGCATCTCGTGGTAGATGAACTCGTCTGCCTCGGTGGTCTGGATCACACCGTCCAGCGCCATCACGCGGCCCATGCGCGCGTTCTCGAAGATCACCAGGTGCTGGTGCTCGGTGCGGACCTCGTGAAGCAGCTTGTCCATGCGAAAACGCTGGCCGTAGCCGTCATAGAGAGTTTCCTGGTAATCGCTCATGAGCGGTCTCCCGTAGTGGCTGCAGAAGGACGGAACAGCGGCCCGCCCGGAGAAAGGCGCGCATTCTACGACGCTCACCGTGTCAGGTCGAACCGTGGCGACGGCCGATTTTCCCGCGACAGGCCACGCCCTCAGCGGGTATCGTCGCGCCATGCAGACACCCGCCCCTCTCCTGCGCCAGGCGCTGCCGTTCCAGCCGCCCTGGCACTGGCACCAGTTCCACGCCCACTTCAGCCTGCGTCGCCTGCCCGGCGTCGAACGGGTGGATGAACACGGCTACACCCGCAGCATCCGCCTGGGTGAGCTGCACAGCTGGTTCCGCGTCACGCCCACGCCCGATGCCCTGTTGCTGGAACTGCCGCACGAGGCCGCAGCGGCCCAGGCGGACATCGCCCTGCGGGTGCGGCGCATGTTCGACCTGGACTGCGACCCGCTCGCCGTTGCCGCCACCCTGGCGCAGGACGAGGTGCTGAAGCCGCTTCTGGAGCGACACACCGGGCTGCGCCTGCCGGTCGCCTTCGACCCGTTCGAACAGGCGGTGCGCACCATCATCGGCCAGCAAGTGACGGTGAAGGCCGCGGTGACCATCGCCGGCCGCCTGGTGGAGCGGCTGGGCACGCCCCTGCCCGAAAGCCCCGACGGCCTGCGCCTGTTCCCCACCCCGGCGGCCATCGCCGAAGACGCCCTCCCCGGCATCGGCATGCCCGGCAAGCGGGTCGAGACCCTGCGCCGACTGGCCGCCGCCGTGGCATCGGGCGAGCTGGAACTGAGCCTGGCGGACGGCGTCGAAGCCTTCCAGGCGCGGCTCTGCGCCCTGCCCGGCATCGGCCCCTGGACGGCCCAGTACATTGCCCTGCGGGCCTTCGGCGACGCGGATGCCTTCCCCACGGCCGACCTGGGCCTGCTCAAATCCCCCCTCTGGGGTGCCGGCGGCATCAGCCCACGCCAGCTCGCCGAACGCGCCGAGCGCTGGCGACCGTGGCGCGCCTACGCTGCCGTGTACCTCTGGCACAGCTATGCAACGGAGACCTGACGTGTACTTCCGCCACCACCCCAGCCCCATCGGAACCCTGCTGCTAGCCGGCGACGAGGAAGGGCTGCGCATGCTGCACATGGACAGCGCCACGCCCTGGACACTGGACCCGACCTGGCAGCCCGCCACGCGCGAGCTGGACGACGCCTGCCGGCAGCTGGACGCCTACTTCGCCGGCAAGCGCACACGCTTCGAACTGAAGCTGGCGCCACGCGGCACACCCTTCCAGCAGGACGTGTGGCGGGCCCTGCAGGCGATCCCCCACGGCCAGACCACCCACTACGCCGCCCTCGCCCAGGAGATCGGCCGCCCCCGGGCCGTGCGCGCCGTGGGCGCCGCCAATGGCGCCAACCCCATCGCCATCATCATTCCGTGCCATCGGGTGATCGGCCGCGACGGCAGCCTCACCGGCTTTGCCGGCGGACTGGAGCGCAAGGCCATCCTGCTGCGTCTCGAAGGCGCCCAGCTGCAGCCGGCCCAGGACCAGCTGCAACTCATCTGACTCAGTGCGGCGCGGGCACCCGCGCCAGCACCCGAGGCGGCTCGCCGATCGGCATCGCCACGATCACCGCCTCGCCCGGAACCGGCGTGATGCCGGCCAGCGCGCCGATGTTCACCCCGTGGGTCACCAGCACCAGCGGCAGGCCCCGTGGCAGTTGGCTGACACGCTGGCGCAAGCGCTTCGCAGCGGCCAGGTCACCGTCGAAGTAGTCCAGCGCGTCCAGGGTCTCCACCGCGCCAAGCCCCAGCTCCAGGGCCGTCTCCTGGGTGCGGCACCAGCGCCCGGCATAGATGCGCGGCCCCTCGATCCAGTGGCGGCGCAGCAGCTGGCCCCATTGCTGGGCCTCGCGCCGGCCCTGGGCATCGAGGTTGCGCTGGGTCCGGCAGTCCTGCAGCTGGAAGCCCGCCGGATCGCCCGCGCCCGGCGCATTGGCATTGCGCAGCAACAGGGCGGCCTGGCCGCTGCGCAGCGCTGCCCAGGCGTCATCCTGGGGTTCCGCCAGGGCCGCCAGGCAGCCCAGGGCCAGCAGGGCGCCCACCCAGGCGCGTAGCCCGCGGCTCACAAGCGCACATCGCCACGGGGGCCGGCGATGGCCCAGATGATCAGGCCGAGCACCGGCAGCAGCACGATCAGCAGGATCCACAGCACCTTCATGCCGATCTCGGCATTGCTCTTGATGACATTGAGGATGGCCCAGATATCCAGGGCCAGGATGACCAGACCGGCCAGACTGTTGAGCAGCGAACCCATGACAACGCTCCTGTTGGGGGAAAGACGGATCAGGCGGCGCCCGGGCGCCGCCTGCGCGGGCCCATCCAGGCCCAGTTGAACAGCCCGAGCACGGGGAACAGCACCAGCAGCGCCACCCACAGCCAGCGCAGCTGGCGCGGTACGTTGCTGGTCACCACGTTGTACAGCGCCCAGGCCGTCAGCAGCAGGTAAAGTGCGCCCAGCCCGCCGTAGAAAGCAATTGCCGCTCCGCTCATGGCGCCCTCCCATGCACAGGATTGTGACGGGGGCATCGCGCCCCTGCCGCCTCAGGTGAACAGCTGGTTGGGCAGATGGCGGCGGGCAAGGTTCCGTCCATCGGTGGATGCCCTACAATCTCCCACCCGCCGCCATCAGGATGTTTCCGTGCTCAAGGCCCTGCGCTTCCACCTCAACCAGCTTGCCTGGCTTGGCCTGGTCACCCTCGTGCTCGGCCAGTTCGGTCACTTCCACTGGGTGCTGGAGCTGTTCAGCCATTTCGCCCCGCTGCAGGCCGGCCTGATGCTGGTAGGGGCCTTTGCCAACCCGCGCAATGCCTCGTCGCTGCTGTTCGTTCTCGCGGGTGCCGGGGTGATCGGCTGGGGCCTCACCCCCTGGCCGCACGACGCGCCGGGCAGCACCGGCCAGGAGCGCCGGGTGATGGCCTACAACCTGCGCCTGGACAACCCCCGCGCCGACGCCGAGGCCGCCTGGCTCAACGCGCTGCCGGCCGATGCCCTGTTCCTCACCGAAGCCACCCCTGCCTGGGGCGAACGCCTGACCCTGCTGAAGGCCCGGGAAGCCTGCGCCCGCTACCAGGACGGCCCGTTCGGCCTGGCGCTGTTCACCCGCCAACCGGTGCGCCGCTGCCAGGTGCTGGAGCCACGCGGCCTGGCTGCCTACCCCTATATCCGCGCCGAACTGGATGACGGCACCGTGCTCTACGGCATCCACCCGCCGCCGCCCCTGGGGCCGGAACTGGCGGCAGCCCGGGACGAAAGCCTGCGCCAGCTGGCCGAGCAGATCGCCCTGGAAGGTCGTGAAGTAGTGGTGATGGGTGACTTCAACAGCACGGCGTTCTCACCGCGCCTGCAGGACTTCCTGGCCGATGCCGGTCTGCGCCTCACCGCCCAGCGCGTGCGCCCCACCTGGTGGCCGGGGCTGCTGGGCGTGGACCTGATTCTGCTGCGCAGCGACCGCACGGTGAAGGCGGTGGGCGCCCTGCCCTGGCAAGGCTCCGACCACCGCGCGGTGTGGCTGGACTACTGACGAGAGGGTCGACTCAGGTGTGTGCCGGGTCGATCACCGCAAAGCTGGCCACGGTCGGATGCCCGGCCAGCTCGCCGCCCTCGCGGGCCAGGCCGATGGTGGGCAGGCCGGCTTCGCGCGCCGCGTCCAGTTCCTGCACCACGTCGGAGAGGAACAGCACCTCCTCCGCCGGCAGCCCGATGGCCTCGACGATACGGCGGTAGGACCCGGCCTCCCGCTTGGGGCCACTGGTGGTGTCGAAGTAGCCGGAGAACAGCGGGCTCAGGTCACCCGCTTCGGAACAGCCGAAGATCAGCTTCTGCGCCTGGATCGAGCCCGAGGAGTAGACGTACAGCCGATAGCCCTCGGCGTGCCAGCGGCGCAGCGCCTCGACCGCATCCGGGTAGACATGGCCCTTGAGCTGCCCGGTCCGGTAGCCCTGCTCCCAGACCATGCCTTGCAGCGCCTTGAGCGGGGTGGCCTTGCGGTCCTCGGCAATCCAATCCAGCAGGATCGCCACCACACGCTCGACGCTGGCCTCGGGCTCGCCGCTCTCGCGACGCACCGCTTCCACCTGCTCCGCCACGGCCGGCTCGGCGGCGTGCTCGCTGACGAAGCCCGGCAGGTGGCGGGCGGCATAGGGGAACAGCACGTCGAAGACGAAGCTCACGGCACTGGTGGTGCCTTCGATGTCGGTGAGGATGGCCTTGATGGGCATGCGGACTCCGGTATTTCGATATTCACAGGACCCGGCGCAATCGCAGGGCTGGATGGGCGAAGACAGACGTATCAGGCGGGTGTACCAGGTGGGCATAGGGTGGGCTTCAGCCCACCACGCTCCCTGCCCCGCCTACGGCCTCAATCCTCCAACTGCGGAAAGCGCCTGGCGATGTCGTCCCCGGTGAACTGGGCCACCCAGCCCTCGGGGTTGTTGAACAGGCGGATGGCGACGAAGTGCGGCTCCTCGCCCATGTCGAACCAGTGGCGGGTGCCGGCAGGCACCGAGATCAGGTCGTTCTTCTCGCACCGCACGGCGTAGACGTAGTCATCGATGTGCAGGGTGAACAGGCCGCGTCCGGCGACGAAGAAGCGCACTTCGTCCTCGGCATGGCGGTGCTCGTCGAGGAACTTGGCACGCAGCTCGGCCTTCTGCGGGTGGCTGCGGTCGAGGCTGACCACGTCCACCGTCACGTAGCCGCGCTCCTTCATCAACGCGTCGATCTGCGGGCGGTAGGCGGCGATCACCTCGTCCTGGCTCGCCCCTGGGGTCAGCGGCGCGCTGGCCTGCCAGCGCTCGAAGCGCACGCCCACGGCCGCAAGGGTGGAGGCGATGTCGTCGACATGGGTCAGCACCTTGTTCGGCAGGTCGGGGCTGGACTCGTGGTAAACGGAAAGGCTGCTCATCGGTGTACTCCTGGTCGCCGGCTCCGGCTCTGCTGGCCGGTCGCACGGGCGGTCTGGGTCAAGGCTCCCTCGGCGGAGGGTGGCGTCAGCGGGCCTGCAGGGCGCGAACCTTCAGCTCGCACTCGAACAGGAATTCGAAGGCTTCGACCTGGCGCAGGGCGTCGCTCATGCGCGGGCCCCAGGTGTAGAGGCCGTGGCCACGGATCAGGTAGCCGACGCACTCGGGGTGCGCGTCCAGCCAGGGCTGGACCTTGGCTGCCAGGCGGGCGATGTCCTGGTCGTTGTCGAAGATCGGCACTTCCACCTGGCTTTCATGGGTGGACACGCCGCTGAAGGCCTTCTGCAGTTCGTAGTCGGCGAACACCAGCGAGTCGCTCAGGGTCAGCCGCGAGAGAACGGTGGCGTTCACCGAGTGGGTGTGAAGCACGGCGCCGATCCCGGGCTGCCAGCGGTACAGCTGGGTGTGCAGCAGGGTCTCGGCGGAGGGCTTCTTGCCGGGCTCCAGGCTGATGCCGTCGAGGTCGGTGGCCAGCACGTCGTCCTCGCCGAGCTGGCCCTTGTGCTTGCCGGAGACGGTCAGCAGCGCCTGGTCGGCCGACAGCCGCGCCGAGTAGTTGCTGCTGGTGGCCGGGGACCAGCCGCGACCATAGAGGAAGCGGCCGGCCTCGATGATTTCACGGGTGAGTGTTTCGCGGTTCATGCCCGCTCCTCTTTCAATTGAGTGGCAATGATAACGGCAGCGGCCATGGCGGCCAGGCTGGCGATGACGAAGGTCCAGGAGGCGCCCAGGCTGTTCCAGCTGTAACCGGAGTACAGGGCCCCGAGCGCGCCGCCGGTGCCGGCGAGTGCCGCGTAGAGCGCCTGGCCCTGGCCTTGCTGCTGCGGGCCGAACTGGCGTTGCACGAAATGGATGGCCGCCGCATGGAAGCTGCCGAAGGTCGCGGCATGGAGCACCTGGGCGAACAGCAGCACCGCGAGGTTGTCGGCGAGATGCCCCAGCAGCAGCCAGCGCAACGCCGCGAGCAGGAAGCTCGCGGCCAGCACCTGGCGAACCGGGAAGCGCGAGAGGATGCGCGCCATCACCAGGAACATCAAGACCTCCGCCACCACGCCCAGCGCCCACAGCTGGCCGATGAAGCCGCGCGGGTAGCCGAGGCTTTCCAGGTAGATGGTCTGGAAGGTGTAGTACGGGCCGTGGGACAGCTGCATCAACCCCACGCACAGGTAGAACGCCAGCACGCCGGGTTGCCGCAGTTGGTCGAGGAAGCCGCCGGTGGCGCCTCCCTCCCGGGCCACCGGCGTGGCATTGGGCACCCACCAGCTGCTGAGCACGATGCCGGCCATGATGACCACCAGCGCCACCGGGTAGACGTCCAGGCTGAACACCTCGAACGCCTTGCCCAGGCCGACCACGGTGAGGATGAAGCCGATGGAGCCCCACAGGCGGATCTGGCTGTAGCGCGCGGCCTGCTCCCTGAGATGGGCCAGGGTGATCACTTCGAACTGCGGCAGCACCGCGTGCCAGAAGAAAGCGTGCAGGGCCATGATCATCGCCAGCCAGGCGTAGCTCTTGTCGACGAAGATCAGCGCGAAGGTGCACAGGGTGCAGAGCGCGCCCAGCCGCACGATGGCCAGGCGCCGGCCGCTGCGGTCGCCCAGCCAGCCCCAGAGGTTGGGCGCCACGCAGCGCATCAGCATGGGGATGGCCACCAGCTCGCCGATGCGCGCGGCGGAGAAGCCCAGGTGGGCGAAGTAGAGCCCGAGGAAGGGCGCCGTGGCGCCCAGCAGGGCGAAGTAGAACAGGTAGAAACCGGACAGCCGCCAGTACGGCAGCGCGCCGCCGGTCACAGCTGGCCGAGCACCGGGGTGGTGACGCGCACATCGGCGTTCTGCCCGCGGTGGCGCAGCAGGTGGTCCATCAGCACGATGGCCATCATGGCTTCGGCGATGGGCGTGGCGCGGATGCCGACGCAGGGGTCGTGACGGCCCTTGGTGATGACGTCCACCGGGTTGCCGTCGACGTCGATGGAGCGGCCCGGGGTGGTGATGCTGGAGGTGGGCTTGAGCGCCAGGTGGGCGACGATCGGCTGGCCCGAGGAAAGGCCGCCGAGGATGCCGCCGGCGTTGTTGCTGAGGAAGCCTTCCGGGGTCAGCTCGTCGCGGTGCTCGGTGCCGCGCTGGGCGACGCACGCGAAGCCGGCGCCGATCTCCACGCCCTTCACCGCATTGATGCTCATCAGCGCGTGGGCGAGTTCCGCGTCCAGGCGGTCGAAGATCGGCTCGCCCAGGCCGGGCGGCACGCCTTCGGCGACGACGGTGATCTTGGCGCCGACGGAATCCTGGTCACGGCGCAACTGGTCCATGAAGGCCTCCAGCTCCGGGACCTTGTCCGGGTCGGGGCTGAAGAAGGCGTTCTGCTCCACCGAATCCCAGGTCTTGAAGGGGATTTCGATCGGGCCGAGCTGGCTCATGTAGCCGCGCACGCTGATGCCCAGGGTGGCCAGGTACTTCTTGGCGATGGCGCCGGCGGCGACGCGCATGGCAGTCTCGCGCGCCGAGGAACGGCCGCCGCCGCGGTAGTCGCGAACGCCGTACTTGTGGTGGTAGGTGTAGTCGGCGTGGGCCGGGCGGAACAGGTCCTTGATCGCCGAGTAGTCCTTGGACTTCTGGTCGGTGTTGCGGATCAGCAGGCCGATGGAACAGCCGGTGGTGCGGCCTTCGAAGACGCCGGAGAGGATTTCCACCTCGTCGGCCTCCTGGCGCTGGGTGGTGTGGCGGCTGGTGCCCGGCTTGCGGCGATCGAGGTCACGCTGCAGGTCCTCCAGGGAAAGCTCCAGCCCGGGCGGGCAGCCGTCGACGATGGCGACCAGCGCCGGGCCGTGGCTTTCGCCAGCCGTGGTGACGGTGAACAGCTTGCCGTAGGTGTTGCCGGACATGCACAGTGCTCCGCTGAAATGGGCCTCGAAGAAAGGCCGAGGAGTATACCTGCGGCGCCCGACCAGTTCACCCACGAACCTTGCGCCGGTGCCGGCATCCAAGCCTGGCACTCCCACACGGATTCCCCCATGCCCCGACTGCTGTACACCCTGCTCGCCCCGCTGCTCTGCAGCCTGCTCCCACCCGCCACCGGCTTCGCCGCCCAGACCGTGCTGCAGCGCCCCATGGACCTGGACACCGGCACCGGCGTGCTCCACGGCACCCTGCTGCTGCCCGGTGGCGAGGGGCCGGCCCCCGTTACGTTGCTGGTGGCCGGCTCCGGCCCCACCGACCGCAACGGCAACAACCCCATGGGCGGGCGCAACGACAGCCTGAAGAAGCTCGCCGAGCTGCTGGCCCGCAACGGCATCGCCAGCCTGCGCTTCGACAAGCGCGGCATTGCCGCCAGCCACGACGCCGGGCCGGACGAACGCCAGCTGAGCCTGGACGGCTACGTGGACGACGCCGTCGCCTGGGCACGCCAGCTCAGGGCCGACCCCCGGTTTTCCAGACTGATCCTGATCGGACACAGCGAAGGGGCGCTGATCGCCAGCCTGGCCGCGCCACGTACCGAAGCCGCAGCCCTGGTGGTGATCGCCGGCAGCGGCCGGCCCTTCGACCAGTTGCTGGTGGAACAGCTGCGCCAGCGCCTGCCGCCTCCGCTCCTGGCACGGAGCGCCGCGATCCTCGCGGCCCTGCGCAACGGCCGGACCGTGGACGAGGTGCCGCCACCGCTGATGGTGCTGTTCCGACCCAGCGTGCAGCCTTACCTGATCTCGCTGCTGGCCCACGACCCGGTCGAGGCCTTCGCGGCGGTGAAAGTCCCCGCACTGATCCTGCAGGGCAGCCACGACATCCAGGTCGGCGTCGCCGATGCCGAGGCCCTGAAGGCCGCGAAGCCCGATGCCGAGCTGGCGGTCATCGGCAGCATGAACCACATCCTGCGCATCACGCCGGCCGGTATCCAGGAGCAGCTGGGCTCCTATAATGCCGCCGAGCCGCCCCTGGCTCGCGAGCTGGGCCAGCATCTGCTGGCGTTCATCGCCGCCCTGCCCTCCAGCCCGCCGCCTGGCGGCCGATAACCGGATCACACCGCGCCCGTAACAGGAAAGCCCGATGAGCGACACCGACACCCAGCACCCCGAGGCCCTGGACCCCACGCCCGTGGTGGTGCCACCGCATCCCTGGGCCGACTTGGCGCCGGAGAACCACCTGCTGCTGAGGCTCGCGCCATTGCCTGCCGACGCCGCCACGGGGCCCCGGCCACTGCGCTTCATCGAGCTGGGCGAGGTGGAACGACACAGCCCCGACCACAGCCTGCTGGTGCTCAGCCTGCACCTGCCGGGGCAACTCATGCGCAAGGAACAGAACCGCCTGGAGGTCTGGGCCGACCACCGCAGCAAGGAGGTCCGCTTCGGCCCCGACGACGGCCTGCGGCTGGAGCCCCAGAACCGTGGCCTGGGGCGCTTCCTGCTGGCCCGAGGCATCCACTGGGCGCGACGCCAGTGGGCGCACTACCGGGTCGAAGGCGGCGCACTGCCGAACACGCTGGCCGTCTCGGAAGACATTCGCCAGCGCCGCGACCACGTACTCAAGGCCCAGGGATTCGAAGTCACCTACCAGGACCCGCTGCAACTGCACGCCCACTACGGCGCCGGTCGCGTCAGCGAGCTGCTGGATGACTGGAACAAGGAGAAGGTGCAGGTCATCGGCCTGCTGGACGCGGCCAACATGCTGCAGCAGGCCGACCACAACCTGCACCAGCAGGAAATCCAGATCCGCAAGCTGGAGGACCGCGTCGCCGAGCTCAAGCGCGACGACAGCGGCCTGCGCTTCACCATCACCTGCCTGGTGGTCTTCGCCGTGTTCCAGGCCGGCCTGCTGATCTGGATCGCCACCCACTGACGGGCACGCCCCGATTTTCAGAGGTGCCCTGAGCGGGGAGGCCCTCTTCAGCCCGCCAGGCGGGCGCGGAACAGGGCCTGGTGCTCGCGGCACTGGCGGGCACTGAGCAGGAACACGCCATGCCCGCCCCGGGCGAACTCCAGCCAGGTGAAGTCCACTTCCGGATACAGCGCCTCCACATGCACCTGGCTGTTGCCAACCTCGACGATCAGGGTGCCCTGCTCGGTCAGGTGGTCGGCGGCTTCGGCCAGCATGCGCCGCACCAGGTCCAGCCCATCATCGCCACAGGCCAGGCCCATGGCCGGCTCGTGGTGGTACTCCTCGGGCATGTCGGCGAAGTCTTCCGCATCGACATAGGGCGGGTTGGACAGGATCAGGTCGAAGCGCTGGCCGGGCAGGCCGTCGAAACCGTCGCCCTGGACGGTGTAGACGCGGTCTTCCAGCTCATGGCGCTCGATGTTCTGGTTGGCCACTTCCAGCGCGTCGAAGGACAGGTCGGCCAGCACCACCTCTGCCTCGGGGAAGGCGTGGGCGGCGGCAATGCCGATGCAGCCGGAGCCGGTGCAGAGGTCGAGGATGCGCGCCGGCATGTTCGGCAGCCAGGGCTCGAAGCCCTGCTCGATCAGCTCGCCGATGGGCGAACGGGGCACCAGCACGCGCTCGTCGACCACGAACGGCAGGCCGCAGAACCAGGCCTCGCCCAGCAGGTAGGCGGCCGGTACGCGCTCATGGATGCGGCGCTTCAGCAGGGCCTGGACATGCTCGCGCTCGTCGTCCTCCAGGCTGCAGTCCAGGTAGCTGTCGGCGATCTCGTAGGGCAGGTGCAGGGCGCCGAGGACGAGCTGGCGGGCTTCATCCCAGGCGTTGTCGGTGCCATGGCCGAAAAACAGGTTCTCCCCATGGAAACGGCTAACGGCCCAGCGGATGTGGTCGCGCAGGGTGCGCAGGCGGGATTCGGACACGACGCTCTACCTCTTGGAACGGGATGCGGATTCTACACCCGACCGCTCAGGGCTTGCGACGCACCTAGGGGTCCTCCCGGCGCTCACGACGCAATTCGCGCAACACGGCGATGGCCACGGCGCAGGCGAACAGCAACCAGAAAGAAGGGGGAAGATCAGACAGGCCATTCATGCGGCAACTCCTTGCACACGGCGACTTCGACTCCATCCGAAGGGCTTCGATGGTGCGCCGGGCGGGAAGGTTCCCGCAAGAGGATTGCGCGACATGGTTCACTTATCGCGTCACACGGCGGACAATAGCGGCCTACGTCGTACCGGAGATTCGCATGTCTGCTCCCAAATCCATGTTCCAACTCAGCGGCCGGGGCTACCCGCCGACCACCCTGAGCAACGCCACGCTGGTCATCATCGACGTCCAGGAGGAGTACCGCAGCGGCGTCCTGGCCCTGCCCGGCCTCGACGCGGCACTGGAGGAGATCGCGACCCTGCTGGCCGCCGCTCGCGCAGCAGGCACTCCTGTCGTACACGTCAAGCACCTGGGCGTTCCGGGTGGCCTGCTGGACCCCCAGGGCGAACGTGGCCAGCAGATGCCCGAAGCCGCCCCGCTGCCTGGCGAGGTGGTCGTCGAGAAACGCCTGCCCAACGCCTTCGCCGGCACCGACCTGCACGACCGCCTGCAGGAGATCGGCCACCTGGACCTGATCGTCTGCGGCTTCATGACCCATTCCAGCGTCAGCACCACCGTGCGCGCCGCCAAGGACTACGGCTACCGCTGCACCCTGGTCGCCGCCGCCTGTGCCACCCGTGACCTACCCACTCCTGACGGCGGCGTGATCAGCGCCGACGAGATGCACCGCGTCGAGGTCATCGCCCTCGCCGACAACTTCGCCAGCGTCGTACCCAACGCACGCGCCCTCGCCTGAGGCAACGCCTCACCGCAAAGCCGGCCCTCTCCTATCGGGCGAATGGCAGGAACCCCACCCGCTGGTTCCGGTCATACGCCCGATCAAGACGAGGAAGACCGGATGAGACAACCCGATGGATTCGACGCCCGCCGCCTTCGCCCCCATGCGCCCCGGCACCTGGGCTGGCGGCTGCTGGCCGGCTGTGCGGCGCTGATCGCCACCCTGGGCATCCTCCTGGCGATGGCCGGCTCGGCCACCCTGCTCGGCCGTCCGCCGGCACTGGGCCCTCTCAACGACAGCACCGGCGCCGCGCTGACCCTGCTGGTCAGCGGCCTGTTGCTGCTGGCCTTCGGCGTTGGGCTCTGGCGCCATGCACGGCGGCGCTTCCGTCGGCGCAGCAACCTGGACCTGTCACCCCGGTTGATGAAGAAACGCCACTGACGTCGCCCCGCCTCGCGGGTAAACTGAGCGGCCGCTGTGGAGGCCCTCATGCAAGACGACGATTTTTCCCTGTTCAGCCAGCAGATGCGTGGCGTCAAACGCATCCAGCACGACCGCGCGGATGTCGGCAAGCCGCGTGCCGACCGCCAGCAGGTCGTCAGCCGCCGGCAGAACGCCACCCAGGCGGGCACCAGCACCAAAGTGGACGGCCTGTCCGACCTCTTCGTGATCGATGTGGGTGCCGAGGATGAACTGAACTGGGCCCGCGACGGCGTCCAGGAAGGCCAGATGCGCAAGCTCAAGCAGGGCCAGATCGCCTTCGAGGGCAGCCTCGACCTGCACGGTATGACCGTGGAAAAAGCCCGCGAGACACTCTGGGACTTCCTCGCCGAAGCCGCCAAGCTGGAAATCCGCTGCGTGCGCATCACCCATGGCAAGGCCGCACGCCTGGATGGCAAGCGCCCGCTGATCAAGAGCCACGTCAACACCTGGCTGCGCCAGCATCCCCAGGTGCTCGGCTTCACTTCCTGCCTGCCGCGCCACGGCGGCACCGGCGCCCTCTACGTGATGCTGCGCCGCACCATGCTCGAAGGCCGCGACGAGTAACCGTGACCAGGGCCGCCCGGCACCGGGCGGCCACTTGATTCAACGTTCCAGCGTGGAACTGAACTGGCGGATGGCTTCCACCACCCGCTGGGCACCTTCCTGGATCTCCAGGATCGCCTGGCCCGCCTGGCTGGCCAGCTGCACCCCCTGCTCCACCTTCTCGCGGCTGCTTTCCATGCTCTGCACCGCCTCCTGGGACAGCTCATGGTTGCGCCTTACCACGTCGACGATCTCCACCGTCGCCTGGGCCGTGCGCGCCGCCAGGTTGCGCACCTCCTCGGCTACCACGGCGAACCCGCGCCCCTGTTCGCCGGCGCGTGCCGCCTCGATGGCAGCATTCAGCGCCAGCAGGTTGGTCTGGTCGGCAATGCCGCGGATGGTCTGGACGATGCTGCTGATCTGGTCGGACTGCTGGCTCACGGCCGAAATGCCGCTGGCCGCCCGGTTCAATTCGCCAGCGATGCCCTGCACCACGTCCACCGTGCGCTGGACCACTTCAGCACCACGCTGCGCACCACCGTCGGTCTGCAGGGATATCTCGTAGGCCAGGTGCGCCGCTTCGGACTCGGCCTGCTGGTGCAGCACCTGCTCAGTCACGTCCGAGGCCAGTTTCACCACCTTGTAGAGGGTGCCATTGGCGTCAAACACCGGGTTGTAGGTGGCACGCAGCCAGACCACATCCCCGCGCTTGTTGACCCGCTTGAAGCGGCCGGAGAAGAACTCACCGCGGTTCAGGCGCTCCCAGAACTGTGCGTACTCGGGCGAAGCGCCATCCTCGCGGGTACACAGCTGCCGGTGATGGCGCCCGCGGATCTCGTCCAGGCGATACCCCATCAGGCTGAGGAAATTCTCGTTGGCGGTGAGCACCTCGCCCTTGAGGTTGAACTCGATCACCGCCATGGAACGGTCGATGGCGCTGATCAGGCTTTCCTGCTGTTGTTCACGCACCACCTGGGCGGTGATGTCGGTGGCCAGCTTGAGCACCCCGACCACCCGCCCAGCCGTGTCACGCACCGGGTTGTAGCTGGCCTCGAGCCACAATTCGCGCCCTTGCTTGTCCTGGCGACGGAAGCGGTCGCGGATGAACTCGCCCGCCGCCAGGCGCTCCCAGAAGCGGCGGTACTCGGCACTATTGGCATAGGCCGGATCACAGAACATCCGGTGGTGCCGTCCCTGCACCTCCTCCAGGCGGTAACCGACCGCAGACAGGAAATTCTCGTTGGCGGACACGATGGTGCCATCCGGCAGGAATTCGATGACCGCCATGGAGCGATCGACGGCGCTACGGCGCGCCAGGGCCTGCGTGAGCTGGGCTTGGCACTCGGCCAGTTCGCGCTTGAGGGATGACTGGAACATCGGGCAGGACCTCGAAAACGGCATGAGGATAAGAAAGACGACACAGGTATCGGCAGCCTAGGGATTGGCTGAAGCGATGGGCAATCGAAGCTTGCTATCGCCGCGATAGCCGACTGCCATCAGACGGCGGGGAGGCCAAAGAAGTTCGGCAAGCACGGGCAGGCGCAGTACAATCGCCGCCGAACGAAACGCGACCATGTGCCGGGTGGCCGTGCGGAAGCCGCCGCCAGAGCGTCCCGCCCCCACCGCGTGCGATGCAGCCGTAAGGGCTGCCCCGGCAACGACCGGGCCCGATGGGCATGCCAATGGTCCGCCTACATCCACTCGATTCTGGAAGCACCATGGACTCTAGCCCCGACAAACTGGCAAGCCACTACACCGCGATCCTCGGCCAATTAGGCGAGGACGTGAACCGCGAAGGCCTGCTGGACACCCCCAAGCGCGCTGCCAAGGCCATGCAGTACCTCTGCCGCGGCTACGAGCAGACACTGGACGAGGTGATCAACGGCGCCCTGTTCACCTCCGACAACAGCGAGATGGTGCTGGTCAAGGACATCGAGCTGTACTCCCTGTGCGAGCACCACCTGCTGCCCTTCATCGGCAAGGCTCACGTGGCCTACCTACCCAACGGCAAGGTGCTGGGCCTGTCCAAGGTGGCGCGCATCGTCGACATGTTCGCCCGCCGCCTGCAGATCCAGGAGAACCTGAGCCGGCAGATCGCCGAAGCGGTGGAGCAGGTCACCGGCGCCCTGGGCGTGGCCGTGGTGATCGAGGCCCAGCACATGTGCATGATGATGCGCGGCGTGGAGAAGCAGAATTCCTCGATGATCACCTCGGTGATGCTCGGCGAATTCCGCAACAACGCCGCGACCCGCAGCGAGTTCCTCAACCTGATCCGCTGAGGGATCGCCCACGAAAAAACCGGCCCAGGGCCGGTTTTTTTATTTGGCGCCCCGGAAGACGACCCGCTAGAAGCTGCGCCCATCCACCTTGCGCACCTGCAGCGCATCCGGATCGACGCCCTCCAGGCAGCGCACGTTCACCGCCGCCATGGCGTTGCCCTGGGGATCGGAAGCCTCGCCGAACGGCGCGCAGCCACAGGTGCCGCAGAAGTGATGGGCGATCTGCATGCGATTGAAGCGATAGGTGGACAGGTCGACCTCGGGCGTCTCCAGCGCCAGCTGGGCGCGCGGGACGAACCACAGCAGGTAGCCACGCTTGCTGCACAGCGAGCAGTTGCAGGCCATCACCTCGGTGATGGGGCTGCCCTCGACCTCGAACGCGATACGGCCGCAATGGCAGCCTCCCCGGTATTTCATCTGCACGCCTCCAGGCCCGGAATGGACCCGGAGGACGTTAGACCAGGGCTGCCGTGCGCGCCATGGCGGCGACGTGCCGCCTCAACCGATGCTGACGTGACGCGGATGAGCCGCCACCCGTGCCATCCAGGCCTGGATAGCGGGGAAGCCGGAGAGGTCGAAGCCGCCCTCTTCCGCCACGTGGGTGTAGGCGTACAGGGCGATGTCCGCGATGGAATAGGTATCACCCACCAGGTACGGCGTGCGGGAGAGCTGCTGCTCCATCACCCGCAGGGCCTTGTAGCCGCGCACCAGGCACACCTGGTACTCCTCGGCGCGCTCGGCCGGCATGCCCTGGTAACGCTTGATGAAGCGCGCCACCGCCACATAGGGCTCATGGCTGTACTGCTCGAAGAACTGCCACTGCAACACCTGGGTGCGCAGGCGCGGCTCAGTGGGCAGCAGGTCGCTGCCCTCGGCCAGGAAGTTGAGGATGGCGTTGGACTCCCACAGGGTGGTGCCGTCCTCCAGCTCCAGAACCGGGATCTTGCCGTTGGGGTTGAGCGCCAGGAAGGCCTCGCTCTGGGTCTCACCCTTGAGGATGTCCACCGGCACCCACTGATAGGGCTGCCCGAGCAGCTCGAGGATCAGCTTGACCTTGTAGCAGTTGCCGGAAATCACATCACCGTAAACCTTGTACATCGCCTGCTCCTCGATCAGACGGCCTGGGCGGCCTGGGCTTCCCGTACCACGCTGGCCAGACGGCGCAGCCCCTCGCCCAGGCGCTCCGGCGCCACGTGGCTGAAGTTCAGGCGCAGGTAGCCGGGGTGGTTGTCCGGATCGATGAAGAACGGCTCGCCCGGCATGAAGGCAACGTTCTGGTCCAGCGCCGGCTTCAGCAGGGTGCGGGTATCCAGCGGCTGCTTGAGGGCCAGCCAGAAGAACAGCCCGCCCTGGGGCACTTCCCAGGTGGCCAGGTCGCCGAAGTGTTCTTCCAGCGCCGCCTGCATGGCATCGCGGCGCACGCGGTAGAAGTCACGCAGCTCGGCCAGGTGGCCCCGGTACTGCTCGCTGCCGAGCCACTGCAGGGCCTGCCACTGGCCGATGCGGTTGGTGTGCAGGTCGGCGGACTGTTTCAGGCGCAGCAGGTAGGGGAACAGGTCCGGACTGGCGATCAGGAAGCCTACGCGCAGGCCCGGCAGCAGGGTCTTGGAGACGGTGCCGGTGTAGATCCAGCTGGCCTTCTTCAGGCGGCTGACGATGGGGGTGGCGCTGCCGCCGTCGAACACCAGTTCGCGGTACGGCTCGTCCTCGATCAGGGTCACGCCGAACTCGTCCAGCAGCGCCGCCACGGCGTCGCGCTTGGCCTCGCTGTAGCGCACCGCCGAGGGGTTCTGGAAGGTCGGGATCAGGTAGGCGAAGGCCGGCTTGTGCTGCTCCAGGCGCTGGCGCAGGGAGGCCAGCTCGGGGCCGTCAGCCTCCTGGGCCACGGCGATGCAGTCGGCACCGAACAGCTGGAACGCCTGCAGCGCGGCCAGGTAGGTCGGCGCTTCCAGCAGCACCTCGGTGCCCGGGTCGATGAACAGCTTCGACGCCAGGTCCAGGGTCTGCTGGGAACCACTGACGATCAGCACCTGGCTGGCATCGCAGGGCACACCCAGGGCGCGCGCCTCGGCGGCCACCGCCTCACGCAGAGCCGGCTCGCCCTCGCTCATGCCGTACTGACCCATGCTCGCCGGCATGTCCGCCCACTCCACCTTCGGCAGCATCGGCTCGGCCGGCAGGCCACCGGCGAAGGACATCACCTCCGGGCGCTGCGCCGCAGCGAGGATTTCACGGATCAGGGAGCTTTTCAGGCGGGCGATGCGTTCGGAGAAGGCCATGGATGTCACCGGGTGCGAAGGCGTGAGAATTGAGTCAAACTGCTTGACCGAAACTACGATGCCCGGGATGGATACGTCAATATGCTTGACCTGAAAAACCCCGCCGTCCAGCACGCCGCCATGGAAGCCTTCTTCTTCGGCTACCAGGCCTTCACCAGCAAGCCCGACGAAATGCTCGCCCGTCGCGGGCTGTCGCGGGTGCACCACCGCATCCTGTTCTTCATCGCCAAGTACCCGGGGCTGAGCGTGAAGGAAATGCTCGGCTACCTCGGCGTGAGCAAGCAGGCGCTGAACACGCCGCTACGCCAGTTGATGGAGATGGACCTGGTGCAGAGCAGCACCGCCGACGACGACAAGCGCAAGCGCCAGCTGGGGCTGACGGCAGAAGGCTCGAAGCTGGAGAAGAGCCTGCGTCGGGAGCAGGCCCGCCTGCTGGAGCGGGCCTTCGGCGAGGCCGGGGCCGATGCGGTGGAAGGCTGGCTGAAGGTCAACCAGACCCTGGGCGGCGCCCGCCAGGACGAGCCGGAAGGCACCTGAGGCGCCTCAGCGCCCGCCCTCCAGCTCCCGCGCACCCCGGAAGAACACCAGTGCCGTGGCCACCACCGACACCAGCGCCGGCAACGAACTGAACGCCGCCAGCAGCAGCGAAACCAGCATCACACCCGTCACCAGGATGGCACCGGCCACGACCCGGAAAGACGAATAGGTGTCCGGCACCTTCACCAGGCGCACGCCGAGCCAGATGCACCCCGCCCCGCACAGCACCAGACCGGAGCCGTACAGAGCCATCTCCCACCCCAGGCTCCCCAGCTGGTCGCCCACCGTCATCAGCATCACCTGCAGCAGCACGCTGGTGACCACCACGACCCAGGTGGGCCAGGTCAGGCCGATGGCAGCAAAACGCGCCTCGGCGAAGACCTTGAAGCGCAGGGAGACATAGCTGCCCAGTAGCACCAGGGAAAGACCCGACCAGTCGGTGTAGGCCACCGGCAGCTCGATTCCGAACCAGCCGATCGACACCACACCCAGCAACAGCACCAGGTTGCCCAGGAAGCCGACCAGGGACAGCCAGCCCAACAGCCTGAGCTGGCCAGCGCTCCATTCCGGCAACGGGCGCGGTGCCTCCGGCTGGAGCAGTTCGACCTGAGGGGGTGCGTAGGGGTTCTCGTCCATGACGGGGCTCCTGATTCAACTGACCGGCACAGTAACGGTGCACACGGGCGACGTCACGCGACTGTATCGCTTTTTGCGCACATCGCTGTACGGGGCGCGGCGAAGCGCCACGCCGTAGGCTTTCTCCCTCCAAGAAGAGAGACCTGTCATGAGCCTGGAACTGTTGCTCGCCTTTGCGCTGTTTGCCCTCGTCACCTCCATCACCCCCGGCCCCAACAACATGATGCTGCTCGCCTCCGGAGTGAACTTCGGCATCCGCCGCAGCCTGCCGCACATGCTCGGCATCAGCATCGGCTTCATGGTGATGGTCGCTGCGGTAGGCCTGGGACTGCACCAGGTCTTCGAGCAGGTTCCCCTGCTGTACAGCCTGCTGCGCTATGGCGGCGCGGCCTACCTGGTCTACCTGGCCTGGAAGATCGCCGGCTCCGGCGCCCCCGACGACGCCAAGGGCGAGGCGCGCCCCTTCACCTTCCTCCAGGCGGCGGCCTTCCAGTGGGTCAACCCCAAGGCCTGGGTGATGGCGATCGGCGCCATCACCACCTACACCCCGCAGGAGAACTTCGTCACCAACGCCCTGCTGATCGCCGCCCTGTTCGCGCTGATCAACTGCCCCAGCGTCGGCCTCTGGACCGTTGCCGGCAGCCTGCTGCGCCACTGGCTGTCCTCGCCACGGGTGCTCCGCGCGTTCAATATCGGCATGGCCGTCCTGCTGGTGGCCTCGCTCTACCCCATCCTCGTCGACTTCAAGGGAACGCTCTGATGACCCGTGCCTCCGACACCGGCACCGCCCTGCCCCGCCTGCGCCCGCTGGCCGACTCCTCGCCTTCGGCGGTGGTGGCCGGTTTCATCGCCATGCTCACCGGCTACACCAGCTCCCTGGTGCTGATGTTCCAGGCCGGCCAGGCCGCCGGCCTCTCCAGCGGGCAGATCGCCTCGTGGATCTGGGCCCTGTCCATCGGCATGGCCATCTGCAGCATCGGCCTCTCGCTGCGCTACCGCACACCGATCACCGTGGCCTGGTCCACCCCGGGCGCGGCACTGCTGATCACCAGCCTGCCCGGCGTGCCCTATTCCGACGCCATCGGCGCCTTCGTCGTCTGCGCCATCCTGCTGACCCTGGTGGGGCTCACCGGCGGCTTCGAGCGGCTGATGCGGCGCCTGCCGGGCTCCCTCGCCGCCGCGCTGCTGGCCGGCATCCTGTTCAAGATCGGCAGCGAGATCTTCATCGCCGCCCAGCACCGCACCGCCCTGGTCCTGGCGATGTTCTTCAGCTACCTGCTGTTCAAGCGCCTGCAGCCGCGCTATGCGGTGCTCGCCGCGCTGCTGGTGGGCTGCGTCACCGCCGGTGCCCTGGGCCTGCTGGACTTCAGCGGCTTCCACTTCCACCTGGCGCAACCGGCGTGGACCACCCCGACCTTCTCCTTCACCGCCATCATCAGCATCGGCCTGCCGCTGTTCATCGTGGCGATGGCATCGCAGAACATCCCCGGCATCGCCGTGCTGCGTGCCGACGGTTACCAGGTGCCGGCCTCGCCCCTGGTCTCGGCCACCGGCTTCGCCTCGCTGCTGCTGGCGCCCTTCGGCTCCCACGGCATCAACCTGGCCGCCATCAGCGCCGCCATCTGCACCGGCCCCCACGCCCACGAGGATCGCAGCAAGCGCTACACCGCCGCCATGTGGTGCGGGGTCTTCTACGGCATCGCCGGCACCTTCGCCGCCACCCTGGCCGCGCTGTTCGCCGCCTTCCCCAAGGAGCTGGTGCTCTCGGTGGCGGCCCTGGCGCTGTTCGGCTCCATCAGCAACGGCCTCACCGTGGCCATGCAGGAGCCCAAGGAGCGCGAGGCCGCACTGGTGACCTTCATGGTCACGGCCTCCGGCATGACGCTGCTGTCCATCGGCTCGGCCTTCTGGGGCCTGGTGGCCGGCGTCCTGACTCTGCTGATCCTCAACGTCAGGACCGGGCGGGACTGACCTGCCCCGAAACGGAAAAGGCGCCCAAGGGCGCCTTTTCCGTGTGACCGCTCGACGGCTCAGACCACCGTCGCGCCACCGTCCACCACCAGCGAATGCCCGGTGGTGAAGCCCGCCACGTCGCTGCACAGGTAGAGCACCGCACCGGCGATCTCCTCCACCTTGCCGATGCGCCCCACCGGGTGCATGGCGGCGGCGTACTCGCCCTTCTTCGGGTCCGCCTCGTAGGCACGGCGGAACATGTCGGTGTCGATCACCGCCGGGCATACCGCGTTCACCCGCACCTTCTTCTTCGCGTACTCCACGGCGGCCGACTTGGTCAGGCCGATGACCGCGTGCTTGGAGGCAGCGTAGATGCTCATCTTCGGTGCCGCGCCAATGCCCGCCACCGAAGCGGTGTTGACGATGGCGCCGCCGCCCTGGGCCAGCATCTGCGGGATCTGGTGCTTCATGCACAGCCACACGCCCTTGACGTTGACGCCCATGATCGCGTCGAACTCGTCCTCGTTGCCGTCGGCCAGCTTGCCCTTCTCGATCTCTATGCCGGCGTTGTTGAACGCGTAGTCGAGGCGACCGTAGGCCGCGACGGTTCCCTCCACCAGCGCCTTCACCTCGGCATCCCGGGTCACGTCGCAACGGATGAAGGTGGCCTCGCCACCCGCCTCGCGGATCAGCTGCACGGTGGTCTCGCCGCCGGCCACGTCCACGTCGGACACCACCACCTTGATGCCTTCAGCGGCAAAGGCCTGTGCAGTAGCGCGGCCGATGCCATTGCCGGCGCCGGTGACCAGGGCGACCTGGCCGGAGAATCTCGTGCTCATCGATGCAACCTCGGATGCTGTGGAAATCGCCCGGAGTCTAGCCAGTCGGACCGAGACGGCGTCAGCATCATCAGGCCGCTGGAGAGGGCAGCATCCAGACGGATGATTAAGGCCACCCCCGTGGATCATCCAGATTCATGCCGTGGCATTCCTCGCGACAACGAACCTTGCCCTGGCCGGCCTGCCCGACTAAACCGGTGGGTCTCACCCATTCGGAGTCCCCTGCCATGTCCCTGATCAACCGCCAGTTCCTGCTCGCCAAGCGCCCCGTGGGGCCCGCCACCCGCGACACGTTCAACTTCGTCGAGACGGCCGTTGGCGAACCCGGACCCGGCCAGGTGCTGGTGGAAAACCTCTACCTGTCCCTCGACCCGGCCATGCGTGGCTGGATGAACGACGCCAAGTCCTACATCCCCCCGGTGGGCATCGGCGAGGTGATGCGCGCCCTCGGCGTGGGCAAGGTGATCGCCTCCAACCACCCGGACTTCGCCGTGGGCGACCACGTCAACGGCGCCCTGGGTGTGCAGGACTACTTCCTCGGCGAGCCGCGCGGCTTCTACAAGGTCGACCCGAGCAAGGCGCCGCTGCCGCTGTACCTCTCCGCCCTGGGCATGACCGGCATGACCGCCTACTTCGCCCTGCTGGACGTCGGCGCGCCCAAGGCCGGCGAGACCGTGGTGCTCTCCGGCGCCGCCGGTGCGGTGGGCAGCGTCGCCGGGCAGATCGCCCGCATCAAGGGCTGCCGCGTGGTCGGCATTGCCGGTGGCGCCGACAAGTGCCGCTTCCTGGTGGACGAACTGGGCTTCGACGCAGCCATCGACTACAAGGCCGAGAACGTCGCCGAAGCGCTCAAGCGCGAGTGCCCCAAGGGCGTGGACGTGTACTTCGACAACGTCGGCGGCGACATCCTCGACGCCGTGCTGACCCGCCTCGCCCCCAGGGCCCGCATCGTCATCTGCGGCGCCATCAGCCAGTACAACAACAAGGAAGCGGTCAAGGGCCCGGCCAACTACCTGTCGCTGCTGGTCAACCGCGCCCGCATGGAAGGCTTCGTGGTGATGGACCACGCGGCGAAGTTCGCCGATGCCGCCCGCGAAATGGGCGGCTGGATGGCCAGCGGCCAACTGAAGAGCAAGGAAGACGTGGTGGAAGGCCTGGAGACCTTCCCCGAGACCCTGTCCAAGCTGTTCGACGGCGGCAACTTCGGCAAGCTGGT
Organism: Pseudomonas sp. SLBN-26; assembly: GCF_006715895.1. Classification (NCBI taxonomy): domain Bacteria; kingdom Pseudomonadati; phylum Pseudomonadota; class Gammaproteobacteria; order Pseudomonadales; family Pseudomonadaceae; genus Pseudomonas; species Pseudomonas sp. SLBN-26. Next base: position 621,976 of record NZ_VFOB01000001.1, on the reverse strand, counting down.
GCTCAAGGTCCGCTGAGACCTGGCGGGGGCCGCCACGTGGCCCCCGCTATGCCTGCAACCAGCGCCCCAGCCCTTGCGAAACCGGCCTCACGCAGGCCAGGTCCACCCTGTCCAGCCCCAGCCAGCTCGCCATCTCCACCAGGCAGCGCCCCAGTTCGGCCAGCGCCGGTTCCGGCAGGCCGCCGGGCTCTTCGTGCACCGCCAGCACCTTCAGGCTGCCGCCCTGCCGGTCAGCACGCAGGTCGACCCGCGCCACCAGGCGATCTCCCAGCAGGAACGGCAGCACGTAGTAGCCATAGCGCCGGCGATCGGCCGGGGTGTAGAGCTCCAGCCGATAGTGGAAGCCGAACAGCCGCTCGGTGCGGCTGCGCTCCCAGATCAGTGAATCGAAGGGCGACAGCAACGCCGCTGCGCGAACCCGACGGGGGATGACCGGCTCACCGGCGCAGTAAGCGGGCTGGGTCCAGCCGCGCACCTGGGTCGGCAGCAGTTCGCCGGCCTCCACCAGCTCCGCCAGGGCCCGTCGGGCATCGGCCACTTCCAGGCGGAAGTAATCACGCAGGTCCTTCTCCGTCGCCACGCCCAGGGCGCGTGCGGCGTGCAGCAGCAGCGCGCGCATCGCCGCATCGGGCGTCGGCTCCGGGGTGTTCAACCATTGTGCGGGAATCACCCGCTCCGGCAGGTCGTACAGGCGCTCGAAGCCGCGCCGGCCGGCCACCGTCACCTCGCCAGCGGCGAACAGCCACTCCAGCGCGTTCTTCTCGTCGCTCCAGTCCCACCAGGGGCCGGCCCGCTCGGTGCGGGTGCTGAGTGCACCGGCTCCGCTTGCGCCGTCCGTGCGGATGGCTTGCAGCACCCGCTGGATCACGTCCTGCCGCTCGCGGCCGAAACGCGCCAGCATGGCGTAGAGGCCCTGCCCGGCGGCCGAGCGCGCCATGCGCCAGCGCATCAGCGGGTAGAAGGACAGCGGCAACAGTGACGCCTCGTGCCCCCAGTACTCGAAGAAGCGCCGCTGACGCCCGCCGCTCCAGGCCAGCGCATCCAGCACCGAGGCCTCGTAGCCGCCCAGGCGGGAAAAGAACGGCAGGTAATGGGAACGCACCAGGGCATTCACCGAGTCGATCTGCACCACGCCCAGCCGCTCGGCCAGCGACGCCAGGTGCAGGGGCCGCACCGCGCCACGAGGCGCCCGGGTGAACCCCTGGGCCGCGAGCACCAGGCGCCGTGCCTCGCTCGCGCTCAGCGCCAGCGTCGCTCCACTCATGCCACGGGGCTCGCGGCAGCAGGCACCGGGTAGGCGTGACGGAAGGTGAAGGCCTCCGGCCCTGCGCCCTCCTCCTGCAGCCGGGCCAGGCGCCGGGCGGCTTCGTGCACGTCCGGCCGGTGACCCGCCGGCACCCACCAGAGCACCTGGTGGGCCTCGCCGAGGCGGTCGAACCACTCGCCCCGGCGCTTGAGCATCTCGGTGTGGGCGCCCTGGTAGGTGAAGGTCTTCAGCGAATCCAGGTCCCGCCAGAGCGAGAGGTTCACCACCACGTCATCGCCGAACGGACGCAGCGCGGTGGCATCGCCCGACTCGTCCTGCAGCCGCCAGAGGTAGCCGGGAGAAGCCTCCGCGAGGCCGTTGATGCGGGCCAGGTTGGCGACGAAATCCGCCATCACCGGCGAATCCAGCGGGGCTTTCATGCGGGCGATGTTCAGTTGTGCCAGGTGATGCGTCATGGGCGGGCCCTCACAGGTCCAGGGTCAGGGTCAGGGTCTGCATGACCTGGGCAGCGCCACCGGCCATCAGCCGCAGGATGGCGTCGCGCTCCAGGTCGAATTCAACGGTGATCAGGCTCGGCGACGGCGGCTGCATCAGGTGGCCCTGCTCGATGCGCAGCACCGGCTGCTTCAGCCCGACGCGGTCGTGCAGGTAGCAGGCCAGCGGCCCGGCCGCCATGCCGGTAGCCGACTCCTCGGCAATGCCGTAGCGCGGCGCGAACATCCGCGCCCCGGCGTGCCGGTCCGGCTGGCGGGTCTGCTGCGAGAAGGCGTACACGCCCACCAGGTCCAGCGCTTCGCTGAGCTGCTCCAGGGCAGGCGTATCGATGCGGATGCCGGCCACGTCGGCTTCGCTGCGCAGCGGCACGATCACGAAGCCCAGCCCGGTGCTCACCCGCTCCACAGGGAGGCCATCGGCCAGCTGTGCTGGCACGAGGCCCAGGGCCTGCAGCAGCTGCGCCTGCTGGCCGTCATCCAGCAGTTGGTAACGCGGCGCGGCCTGTTCCATGAAGACCTGCTCGCGCTCCACGAACACCGAGCGCCGGCCGTCGATGGTCTCCTTCGCCGACGCGCCGGGAGCGACCCGTCCCAGCTCCCGCAGCAGCGAGAAGGTGGCCACCGTGGCGTGGCCGCAATGGGCCACCTGGCGGTTGGGGGTGAAGAACTCCAGCTTGAACGGCGCCTCCTCGGAGGCGGAGACGAAGGCCGTCTCGGACAGACCGACACGGGCCGCGATGGCCTGTTTCTGGGCGGTGCTGAGCGCGTCGGCGTCCAGCACCACGCCGGCCGGGTTGCCGCCCACCGTGCCATCGGTGAAGGCGTTGACGATCCTGACTTCTACGTGCATGGGGCTTCCTTGTTCGGTGGTCGTGTGCGTCGGTGGGTTACTTGGCCAGGGGATCATCCCAGAAAGGCCGTTCGGATTCGCGCATGACATCGGCGCGGGACAGCCCCAGGTCCTTGAGCATCGCATCGCTGGCCCGGGCCAGGTCGCGGCGCTGCTGGTACAGCTGGGCCCAGCGCTGGAGGCGAGCCAGCAGCGTACGCCCCGTCATCGACAGGCGCGGTGAGTGCGGCAGCGAAACGGCGACTTGCAGGGTTGGACTTTTCATCGCGAGGCCCTCCTTGTGGGTTGGCGCCAGTTTCCGGCTGCAGCTAACATCAATCCAACGAATGTTTCTTATGCATCGCATCTTGGGAATTGATGAATGAGCTACCCCGCCATCGACACGGAACTGCTGCGTACCTTCGTCGCCATTGCCGACCACGGCGGCTTCACCCGCGCGGCGGAAGCCGTCAACCGCACCCAGTCGGCGGTGAGCATGCAGATGAAGCGGCTGGAGGAGGACGTGCTGGAGCGCACGGTGTTCGAGCGGGAGGGGCGCAATGTGCGGCTGACGGCCGAAGGGCAGATCCTGCTCAGCTATGCCCGGCGCATCCTCAAGCTGCATGGCGAGGTGATGACCACCCTGCGCGAGCCGCACATGGTCGGTGCCGTGCACATCGGCACGCCGGATGACTACGTGATGCGCTTCCTGCCCGGCATCCTCTCGCGTTTCGCCCAGGCCTACCCGCTGGTGCAGGTGGAGGTGCATTGCGACTCGTCCTCGCAGCTCATGCAGCGCCAGGACCTGGACCTGACCATCCTCACCCGCGCGCCGGGTACCGAGATCGGCGAGTTGTTGCGCCAGGAGCGCTTCGTCTGGGCCGAGGCCGTCGGCCACAGCCCCCACGAGCAGGCGCAGATGCCGCTGGCGATGTTCAACACCGACTGCTTCTGCCGGGCCTGGGCCTGCAACGCCCTGGACACCCTGGGCCGGGCCTACCGCGTGGCGTACACCAGCCCCAGCCTGTCGGCGATCATGGCCGTGGTCAGCGCCGGCCTGGCGGTCACGGCCCAGCTGCAGAGCCTGATCACCGCCGACATGCGCATCCTCGGCGAGGCGGAAGGCCTGCCCCTGCTGCCCAGCTGCAGCATCGTGCTGATGCGCAATCCACGCAGCACCTCGCCGGTGACCGATACGCTGGCCGAACACATCATCGAGGGGTTCCGCCTGTAGGGCACCTCTAAAAACTGCCTGCGTTGTCATCGCTGCGTTAAAAACAGGCTCGTGCGCGAGTCCGATCAAAATGCTCATTTACCGCGCGTAAACTGCGCTTTTTCGCCTGTTTTTGCCTTGCGCTGACTGCCTCGCCTACGTTTTTAGAGACGCCCTGTAGGCCCGATCACTTGATCGCCAGCAACACGGCACACACCAGCAGGAACACGCAGAACGCCGTGCGCAGCACCCGCTCGGGCAGGGCATGGGCCAGGCGCACGCCCCAGCTGATGCTGAGCAGGCCGCCCAGGGCCAGGGGCACGCCCATGGCCCAGTCGACGTGGTGGTTGAGGCCGTAGGTAAGCAAGGTCACGGCGGTGCTCGGCGCCGCCAGGGTCAGTGACAGGCCCTGGGCCACCACCTGGGTGGTGCCGAACACGCTGGTGAGCACCGGCGTGGCGATCACCGCGCCGCCCACGCCGAACATCCCGCCCATGGCACCCGCCACGCCGCCCAGCACGCCAAGCCACGGCCAGGGATGGCGCAGCTCGGCACTGGGCGTGGCCTTGGCCATGAACATGCGGGCGAAGTTGTAGGCCGCCAGGGCCAGCAGGAACACCACGAACGCCAGGCGCATGCTCTGGGCGTCCAGTTGCACCGCCACCAGCGAGGCCAGCCAGGCGAAACCGACGCTGGAGGCGGCCAGCAGCAGTGCATGGCGCGGGTCGATGCGGTTGCGCTGGTGGTAGCGCCACAGCGCCAGCAGCACGTTGGGCACCACCATCACCAGCGCCGTACCCTGGGCCAGTTGCTGATCCAGGCCGAACAGCACCCCCAGCGCGGGGATGGCGATCAGCCCACCACCGATGCCGAACACACCGCCCACCGTGCCCAGGCAGGCCCCCAGCGCCACATACATCGCAATCGACAACAGATCCATGGAACCTCCCATCCGAATTGGCGCGCATGCTACGCAGCCCTGGCTGGTGGGGAAACGCACAGCGGCGCACAATGGCTTTGCGCAATTCGCACAGGCAATCCCATGTACCCCGACGCCCTCACCGAACAGCTGGCGCTGTTCCTCGATGTACTCGACGCCGGCAGCTTCTCCGCCGCCTCGCGCCGCCACCCCCTGACGCCCTCGGCCGTAGCCCGCCGCATCGACGGGCTGGAAAAGGCCCTTGGCAGCACCCTGTTCATCCGCAGCACCCACGCGGTGCGCGCCACGCCCGCCGGCCTGGCCTTTGCCGAACGGGCAAAGCGCATCCTCGCCGAGCTGCGCCTGGCACGGGCCGAAGCCGTGTCCCTGAGCAGCGCCCCGGAAGGCCTGATCCGCATCGACGCCCCCGCCCCGTTCGGCCGCCGCCACCTGGCCCCGGCCATCGCCGAGTTCCTGGTCACCTACCCCGGGCTGGACGTGCAGCTGCGCCTGATCGACAGCTTCGTCGACATGCACGGCACCCACCTGGGCGAGGTCGACCTGATATTGCGCATCGGCCCACTGGCCGACACCCGCCTGGTGGCCACCCCGCTGGCGCCCATGGTGCGCATCCTCTGCGCCAGCCCGGAGTACCTGAAGCGACGCGGCGTGCCCCGCAGCGTCCGTGAACTGGAAGAGCACGAAGGCCTCGACTGGGACGCCCTGGCACCGCCCTACGCCTGGCGCTTCGAGCTGGACGGCCGGTTGCAGATCGTCCGCCCCAAGCGCATGCGGATGACCGCCAACAATTCCGAGACCCTGCTGTTCGCCGCCGTGGCCGGGCTCGGCGTGGCCCACCTGCCCACCTGGCTGATCAGCGACTATCTAGTGCGCGGCGAACTGGTGCCGCTGTTCTGCGACGACGGCCTGCCGCCGCCGGAGCCCAGCGGCATCTACGCGTTACGTCTGGAAGGGGAAGCCAGCTCGCGGAGCCGGCTGTTGCTGGAGTTCCTCAAGGACCGTTTCGGCCCGGAGCCGCCCTGGGACCTGGCCCTGCGGGGCGGCCTCGGTCGCGGCTGACTCAGGCCGGCAACTGGACCACGCGGGTGCCGGCGGTCAGGTCATGCAGGCAGCGGCGGTCGCCGCGGAAGATGAACAGGTAGTTCACCAGCAGCACCAACCCACCCAGCAGCGGGATGTAGGCCACCAGCCCCCAGAGCAGGTAGCGCTTGAGGTACATCGGAATCCACTCCGGCTTGTGGCCGTCCTGGTCGACGATGGCGATCTTCAGCAGGCGCTTGCCCACGGTCTGGCCGTAGCGGCTGAGGAACACCCCGTTGACCGCGAGGAAGGCGACGATCCCCAGCACGGCGCCCACCGCCTGCTGCCCGAAGCCGGGCTGCACGCCCGAGGTGATGCCGTCATAGACCCCGAAGACGAAGCCCAGGGGCAGGCAGACGAGGATCAGGATGAGGCTGTCGATGATCGCAGCGCCCAGGCGGGTGCCACGGGGCGCCAGCGGCAGGCCGCCGACGGTTTCCTGGGTGAGCGGAGCCTGGGGCGCCTGGTAGGGGTTGTTCTGCGGGTCGGTCATCTCGCACTCCTTGGCGAACGTGGGAAAGCGCCAAGTGTGGCTGCTTCCAGCCGGGCTGCAAACCGCCTGCACGCTGTTTTGCCCGCGAAAGGCTTGTGCGCTAAATTGCGCACTTGTCCAACCCGGAGGTGGCCATGAGCGAACCCATCGAGCCCTGCGAAGCCCTCAAGCTGGATAACCAGCTGTGTTTCGCCCTGTATTCCACCTCGCTGCTGATGACCAAGGTCTACAAGCCTCTGCTGCAGGAGCTGGGCCTCACCTACCCGCAGTACCTGGCCATGCTGGTGCTCTGGGAGGGCGACGGCATCACCGTCGGCGAAATCAGCGCCCGCCTGCTCACCGACCCCGGCTCCCTCACCCCGCTGCTCAAGCGCCTGGAGGCCGAAGGCCTGATCACCCGCACCCGCAGCAGCGCCGACGAGCGCGTGGTCGAACTGCGCCTGACCGACAAGGGCCGCGCCCTGCACCGGGAGGCCCAGCGCATCCCCGGCTGCATCCTCGCTGCCAGCGAAATGACCCTGGGCGACCTCGGCACATTGAAGGAGGAGCTCGTCGCCCTGCGCCAGAACCTGCAGAAGGCGCTCTGAGCGAAACGGCATAAACGAAAAAGCCCGGCAAATGCCGGGCTTTTCTGTCACACGCGGTTCAGGCTCACGCCTTGACGCGGGACTTGTACTCGCCGGTGCGGGTATCGATCTCGATGGAGTCACCGATTTCGCAGAAGGCGGAAACCTGCAGCTCAGCACCGTTGTGCAGGCGGGCAGTCTTCATCACCTTGCCGGAGGTGTCGCCACGGACGGACGGCTCGGTGTAGGCGATCTGGCGAACGATGGTGGTCGGCAGTTCAACGGAGATCACGCGATCGTTGTAGAAAACGGCTTCGCAAACGTCGGTCATGCCGTCTTCGATGAAGGTCATGACGCCTTCCAGGTCGGCTTTCTCGATCTCGTACTGGTTGAACTCGGTGTCCATGAACACGTACAGCGGGTCGGCGAAGTAGGAGTAGGTCACTTCCTTGCGTTCAAGGATGATCGGCTCCAGCTTGTCGTCGGCCTTGAACACGGTCTCGGTACCGGCGCCGGTCAGCAGGTTCTTCAGCTTCATCTTGACGACGGCGCTGTTACGGCCGGACTTGTTGAATTCGGCCTTTTGGATGACCCAGGGAGCGCCATTGATGTTGGCGACTTGGCCGGCGCGGAACTCTTGAGCGGTTTTCATACGAATATCCGATTTGGATGGGTGACTAAAAACAGGCCGCGTATCATATCCAATTTGTATAAAAATGCACCATCCCTGCGGCCAGGTCCTGCCGCGATCCCTGCAGACCGCACCAGCGCTGGGCCCAGACCTGCAGCTCAGCCTCGTGGCGAACCAGCGCACGCCACGCCTCGCCCATGTCGCCTCCCCGGTTCCAGGCCAGCCAGGCACCACGCAACGCTAGCGCCGCCTCGCTCGACAGCCCCTCGCCATACAGCGCCAGGAAGGCTTCCAGCTTCTCCAGGTGGGCGTCCTCCGCCTGCTGGTAGATGTGCCACAGCAGCGGACGCCCCGCCCACTGCGCCCGCACGAAGGAGTCCTCGCCGCGCACGGCGTTGAAGTCGCAGCACCACAGCAGGCGGTCATAGTCGTCCTGGGGCACGAAGGGCAGCACCACCAGCGACAGGTTGCCGCGCTGCAGCCGATCCCCCGCCACCAGCCCGTCCTGCCCCGCCCAGGCAGCCAGGTCACCGAGGATGCGCCCCTCCGGCACCAGCAGGCAGGTCGGCCGGGCGTCCTCGGCCAGTGCCTGCAGCCAGCTCGCCAGCGCCGGGTTCTCGTAGGCGAACAGCGAGACCAGCCGCGCACCGGCTTCGCGCACCACGCCCAGGGAAGCCAGGAAGGCGTCTTGTGCCACCCGGTCCGCCTGCCAGGCCTCGCGCCGCGTCAGCAGGTCGGCCTCGCGCAGCAGGCCGCCGGTGTCGGCACGGAACCCGGGGAAGAAGAAGAACTTGTTCAGCCCATTGGCCTGCAGCGAAGGCAGCCCGTGGCAGCCACCGACCCAGTCCTCGGCGCTCAGGTACTCCAGGTTCAACCACAACGGCGGACGCTCACGGGCCTGCATCGCCGCCACGTAGGCCGCCGGCAGCTCGCAGGCGAAGGCCTCGATCACCCCATCGGCCGGGGCCACCTCGGGCCACTCCCGGTGCCAGCGGCGCACCTCCACCCCGGCACAGACCTGCCGGTCTGCCTGGGGATCAGCCGCCGGGTGCAGGCGCTGGAAGGCCGCCGGCTCGTCCACCCACAGGCGCACCGCCAGCCCGTGCTCGGCCACCAGCTGCCGGGCCAGACGCCAGGTCACGCCGATGTCGCCGTAGTTGTCCACCACGCTGCAGAAGATGTCCCAGTTCACCGCACCACCCCGGCCTTGAAGAGGCGCGCAGTTTACTCCGGGGCCCACGCAAAAAAACGCAGGGGCCGTGCCCGGGCCGGCGTAACACCGGCAACCCCACCCTGAAACGAGGTTCAGCATGCACCCGTCTCCCCGCTCCGCCCTGCTTCCCCTGCTCTGCCTGGCCGTCGTCCTGGCCGGTGGTGTCGATGCCGGCGAGCGCCAGCGCGCCGGCGGCTTCAGCACCGGCCGAGGCCACAGCGGCACCTGGCAGACCCAGCGTAGCGGCACCCTGGCCGACGGCCTGACCCGCCAGCGCAGCGTCACCGGCGAGAACGGCCGCACCGCCAGCACCAGCAGCACCACCCGCTACGACGCCACCAGCGGCCAGCTCAGCCGCACCACCACGGGGACCGACGGGCGTTCGCGCAGCATCGAGGCCACCCGGCAGGACGGCCAGACCAGCGGGACCTGGAGCAACGCTGCCGGCAACAGCGGCACCTTCACCCAGCAGACCAGCCGCGCCGACGACGGCAGCCTCAGCCACCAGGTACAGGTCACCGGCGCCAACGGCGAGACGGCAGAGCGCTCCACCCGCTACAGTCTCGACCGCGACAGCGGCACCCTGAGCCGCAGCGTCACCGGCCCGCAGGGCAACACCCGCACCGGCAGCGTCACCCTCACCCCCAATCCCTGAAAGGTGCCCGGCATGCCCCTGCATTTCCGCTCCACGCGGGCCGAAGCGCCCGGCAGCCCCTGTTCCTGAGGCCAGGCGAACGCAACGGATGCCACTCGACGACGAACAGCTCATGGCCCAGGTGGCCGAGGGTGACGAGCGGGCCTTCTCGACGCTGGTGCAGCGGCACCTGCCGCGCGCCTATGCCATTGCCCGGCGCGTACTGCCGGAACATGCCGACGCCGAGGACGCCGCCCAGGAAGCCTTCACCCGCGTGTGGACCCACGCCTGCGATTGGCAACCCGGACGGGCACGCTTCACCACCTGGTTCCACAGCATCCTGGTGCACCAGTGCCTGGACCAGCTGCGGCGACGCAAGCGCCGTCCGGAGACCGACATCGACACCCTGCTGGATGAACTGCTCGACCCCGACACCCCGGCCGAACAGCAGCTGCAACAGGCCCGCGAGGCCGCCGAACTGCACCGGGTGGTCCAGCGCCTGCCGGACCGGCAACGCATGGCCGTGGTGCTCTGCTACTTCGAGGCGCACAGCAACCCCCAGGCGGCGGCCGCCATGGGCCTGCATGTGAAAGCGCTGGAGGGCCTGCTCGGCCGTGCCCGCGCCCAGCTCCGGCGCTGGCTGCCCAGCCGCCGCAACGAGGAGGAATCCCCATGAACCAAGACCCGGACCTGCGCCACCTGGCCGACCAGCCCGCGCCCCGCCCGGCGCCCGACCTGGCCGCGCGCATCGTCGCCCACGCCACCGCCCAGCCGCAGCGGCGGCCCTGGCACCTGCGCCTGCGTCGCGCCCTGGCGCACTGGCAACCCGGCTGGCAAGCGAGCCTCGCCAGCCTCGTGCTGTGCGGCCTGCTGGGCCTGCTCGGCGGCCACCTGGCCAGCCCACCGGCCGACGATGACCTGGCCCTCGCGGCCCAGGCCGTGGACCAACTGCTGTGGACGGACGAGCCATGAAACGAACCGGACTCCTTGCCACTGCCCTGCTGCTTTCCCTGGCGGCCAACGCCTTCCTGGTCGGCTGGCTGATCGCCCGCCCGGCCACGCCGGCCCTCGCCTTCGGCCTGCAGAGCCAGCCCATGCACCAGCTCATGGCCCGCGTGGAGGCCCTGCCCGACGCCCAGCGCAGCGAAGTCAGCGCCATCATCAGCACCCATGCGCCGGAGCTGCGCCGACTGGCCAGCACCAACCGCGACAACCGCCGGCAGCTGCTGAAGCAACTGGCCGCCGATCCCCTGGACCGCAGCGCCATCGAAAACGGCTTCGCCCGCCAGCGCCAGGCCACGGGCGAACTGCAGGCCGCCGCCCAGGCCATGCTGCTGGAGATCGCCGAACGGCTGCCTGCCGAGCAGCGCCACCAGTTGCTGGAGCGCCCGCTGCTGGCCCGCTAGGCCGGCTGGCAGACCCGTACGGCCTGTGCTTGGCTGAACGAGCGCCCCGCCCGGGGCGTATCCAGCCGAGGAAGCTTCGATGCGCCGTTCGCGGGTCCTGCTGTCCCTCTTCTGCGCCCTGCTGGCCGGCCCTGTACAGGCTGACGGCCAGATCCGCATCGCCATCGGCGAATGGCCACCCCTGATCAGCGCCGGCCAGCCCGGCTACGGGGTGATCCCCACCCTCATCAGCGAGGCCTTCGCCACCCAGGGCATCCGCGTCGACTATGGGTTCTTCCCCTGGAAGCGCGCCTTCGAGGAGGTCCGCCGGGGCCACTGGCAGGCCTCCGCCGTATGGGGGCACAGCCCCGAGCGCGACGCCTGCTGCAGCTACTCGCAACGGGTCTACAGCGATGAAGTGGTGCTGTTCTACAACCAGGCCCACCCGGTGGCCTGGAACGGCACCGCCGAGCAGATCGAGCGCCTGCGCGGCCTCACCATTGGCCTGCCGCTCGGCTCGGCGAAGACGCCGGTGCTGGAAACCGCCGAGCGCCGTGGCCTGCTGCGCTACGAGGTGAGCGGGGACGAGTTGCAGAACCTGCGCAAGCTCGCCGCCGGACGTATCGATGCCGTGGACATGGTCAAGGGCACCGGCCGCTGGCTCATCAGCACCCGCCTGACGCCCGAGGAAGGCGCACGGCTGGCCACCACGCCGGTCCTGCAACGCTGGGACTACTTCCTCCTGTTCGGTCCGGCACCGGGCGCCACCGAACTGAGGGCCGCGTTCGACCGGGGCCTGGCGCAACTGCGCGAAAACGGCCGCGAGGCCGCCCTGTGGCGGCAATTCGACGCCCGATCCCGTCCGCTTCCCTGAGCCGCTTCGGACCCGGCGCCGCTGCGTTCCGCTAAGCTGTGCCGCGCACTCTCCCCACAAGGAACCCGCATGAACCTGTCGCTTCTCAGCCGCTATGCGTTCTTCGCCTTCTGCGTGCTCTTCACCCTGGTCACCCTGCCCTTCATCCACCACGAGTGGCTCTGGCCGCTGACCCTGCTCACCGGCCTGCTCAGCCTGCTGGGCATCGTCGACCTGCTGCAGGACCGCCACGCCGTACGGCGCAACTACCCGATCCTGGGCAACATCCGCTACCTGGTGGAGGGCATCCGCCCGGAGATCCGCCAGTACCTGCTGGAGGGCGATGGCGAACAGCTGCCTTTCTCCCGCGCCCAGCGCTCGCTGGTCTACGCCCGCGCCAAGAACGAGGGCGCCGACAAGCCCTTCGGCACGCTGATCGACGTGTACCAGGCCGGCTTCGAGTTCATCGGCCACTCCATGCGCCCGGCGCCGCTGAGTGACCCGTCCAGCTTCCGCGTGGTGATCGGCGGCCCGCAGTGCAAGCACCCCTACTCCGCCTCGGTGTTCAACATCTCCGCCATGAGCTTCGGCTCCCTCAGCGCCAACGCCATCCGCGCGCTGAATCAGGGTGCCCGGCGCGGCAACTTCTACCACGACACCGGCGAGGGCAGCATCAGCCCCTACCACCGCGAACACGGCGGCGACCTGGTGTGGGAACTGGGCAGCGGCTACTTCGGCTGCCGCACCGCCACCGGCCAGTTCGACCCGGAGCGCTTCGCCGCCCAGGCTGCCAGCCCGCAGGTGCGGATGATCGAGATCAAGCTCAGCCAGGGCGCCAAGCCCGGCCACGGCGGCATCCTGCCCAAGCACAAGGTCACCGAGGAAATCGCCCTCACCCGCGGCGTGCCCATGGGCGAGGACTGCATCTCCCCCTCCCGCCACAGCGCCTTCTCCACCCCCATCGAGATGCTGCAGTTCATCGAGCGCCTGCGTGAGCTTTCCGGCGGCAAGCCGGTGGGCTTCAAGCTGTGCATCGGCCACCCCTGGGAGTTCATGGGCATCGCCAAGGCCATGCTGGAGACCGGCATCCTGCCGGACTTCATCGTCGTCGACGGCACCGAAGGCGGCACCGGCGCGGCGCCCCTGGAATTCACCGACCACATCGGCGTGCCGCTGCGCGAAGGGCTGCTGTTCGTGCACAACGTGCTGGTGGGGCTGAACCTGCGGGACAAGATCCGCCTGGGCGCCAGCGGCAAGATCGTCAGCGCCTTCGACATCGCCAGCGTGCTGGCCATCGGCGCCGACTGGGCCAACTCCGCACGGGGCTTCATGTTCGCCATCGGCTGCATCCAGAGCCAGAGCTGCCACACCAACAAATGCCCCACCGGCGTGGCCACCCAGGACCCGCTGCGCCAGCGCGCCCTGGTGGTGCCCGACAAGGCCGAGCGGGTCTTCAACTTCCACCGCAACACCCTCAAGGCCCTGGCCGAGATGCTCGCCGCCGCCGGCCTGGAGCACCCCTCCCAGCTCGAACCGCGCCACCTGGTGCGGCGCGTGTCCGACCGGGAGATCCGGCTGTTCTCCCAGCTCCACCTCTTCCTCAAGCCGGGCGACCTGCTGCGGGACGACCTCGAAGCCGACTTCTACGCCCGCATGTGGGCCATGGCCCGCGCCGACAGCTTCGAGGCGGCCTGCGGCTGGTGAGCCCGGCCTAGGTCGGGCGCACCGAACACAGCCTGACCGAATCGGCCAGCACATCGATGGCGCGCGGGCGAGAAAAGCTCGCGCGCCAGGCGATGGCCACCTGGCGGAACGGCGCCGGCGGAGCGAAGGGGCGGATCGCCAGGTTGCCCGTGGCATGGCCATCCAGCGCCGAATGCGGCAACACCGAAACCCCCAGCCCGGACGCCACCATGTGGCGAATGGTCTCCAGGGAGCTGGCCTCCAGGTGCGTGGCGCGGCCTCCCGCCTCGCGCTGGGCCGAGGGGCAGGTCTCCAGCACCCGGTCGCGGAAACAGTGCCCTTCCCCCAGCAGCAACAGCGGCTCATCGCTCAGATGGCGTGCCTCCACCCGGGGCGTGTCGGCCAGCGGGTGGTCGGCCGGCATCGCCACGTACAGGGCTTCGTCGTAGAGCACCTTGGTCAGCACGTCCGGCTCGCTGAAGGGCATGGCGACGATCAGCGCATCCAGCTCGCCGGCACGCAGGCGATCACGCAGCACGTGGGTGAAGTTCTCCTCGATGTACAACGGCATCTGCGGCGCCACGGTGTGCAGCTGCGGTACCAGGTGCGGGAACAGGTACGGGCCGATGGTGTAGATGGCGCCGATACGCAGCGGCGACCCCAACTGGTTGCGGCCGACGTGGGCCAGCTCCAGCACGCCATTGGCTTCCACCAGCACGCGTTGGGCACGCTCGACGATGCTGTGGCCGATGGGGGTGAGTTGCACCGCGCCCCGGGCGCGCTCGAACAGGGCGACCCCCAGGTCGTCCTCCAGCCGCTTGATGCCCACCGAGAGGGTGGACTGGCTGACGTGGCAGCGCTCGGCGGCGCGGCCGAAGTGTTGCGTATCGGCCAAGGCCACGGCGTAACGCAGTTCGGTCAAGGTCATAGGCTTCCCGGCTCGACGATGCCCCAGGGCATCGCGGTATGGCTCCAGTCAGTGAAGGCCGGGGTACTGTAGCGAGCGCGCGCGGGCTTCCCCGTTCATATTTCTTAATCGGGCGACTGCCCAAAATTCATTATTAACAGCGCCCTGATGTTCCTAAGGTCTGCCCGGCAGTAACCCGAACCAGAGACATCAGGAGACGAAAATGTCCATTCATAGCCGCAACGGCCTGGCCCTCGGCCTGGCATCGGCCTTCATGCTCAACCTCTCGACCGCGATGGCCGCCCCGCTGACCCGCGACAACGGCGCCCCCGTGGGTGACAACCAGAACTCGCAGACCGCCGGCCCCAACGGCTCCGTGCTGCTGCAGGACGTGCAACTGATCCAGAAGCTGCAGCGCTTCGACCGCGAGCGCATCCCCGAGCGCGTGGTGCATGCCCGGGGCACCGGCGCCCACGGTGAGTTCACCGCCACGGCGGACCTCGCCGACCTGACCGTCGCCAAGCTGTTCCGCAACGGCGAGCGCACCCCCGTGTTCGTACGCTTCTCCTCGGTGGTGCACGGCAACCACTCGCCGGAAACCCTGCGTGACCCGCGCGGCTTCGCCACCAAGTTCTACACCGCCGACGGCAACTGGGACCTGGTGGGCAACAACTTCCCCACCTTCTTCATCCGCGACGCCATCAAGTTCCCGGACATGGTCCACGCCTTCAAGCCGGACCCGCGCAGCAACCTGGACGATGACTCGCGCCGCTTCGACTTCTTCTCCCACCACCCCGAGGCCATCCGCACCCTGACCCTGCTCTACTCCAACGAGGGCACCCCGGCCGGCTACCGCTTCATGGACGGCAACGGCGTGCACGCCTACAAGCTGGTCAACGCCAAGGGCGAGGTCAGCTACGTGAAGTTCCACTGGAAGAGCCTGCAGGGCATCCGCAACCTCGACCCGAAGGAAGTGGAGGCCGTCCAGGGCAAGGACTACAGCCACATGACCAACGACCTGGTGAACGCCATCGCCAAGGGCGACTACCCGAAGTGGGACCTCTACGTGCAGGTGCTCAAGCCCGAGGACCTGGCGCGCTTCGAGTTCGACCCGCTGGACGCCACCAAGATCTGGCCTGACGTGCCGGAGCGCAAGGTCGGCCAGATGGTGCTGAACCGCAACGTCGACAACTTCTTCCAGGAGACCGAGCAGGTGGCCATGGCACCGTCCAACCTGGTACCCGGCATCGAGCCCTCCGAAGACCGCCTGCTGCAGGGCCGCGTGTTCGCCTACGCCGACACCCAGCTCTACCGCGTCGGCGCCAACGGCCTGTCGCTGCCGGTCAACCGCCCGAAGGTCCCGGTCAACAACGGCAACCAGGACGGCGCGATGAACGCCGGTCACAGCCTGAGTGGCGTGAACTACCAGCCGAGCCGCCTGGAACCGCGTGAAGAGACGACTGCCGCCCGCTACGTGGAAACCCCGCTGCAAGGCACCACCCAGCAGCGCCGCATCCAGCGCGAGCAGAACTTCAAGCAGGCCGGTGACCTGTACCGCTCCTACAGCCGCAAGGAGAAGCAGGACCTGGTGAACAGCTTCGGCCAGTCCCTGGCCGGCACCGACAGCGAGAGCAAGCACATCATGCTGTCCTTCCTCTACAAGGCCGATGCCGACTACGGCACCCGCGTCACCCAGGTGGCCGGTGGCGACCTGGCCAAGGTGAAGGCCCTGGCCGCGAAACTCTCCGACTGACCCAACCGCCGGCCCGCTTCATGCGGGCCGGCCCCTGGAGCCCGCGATGAAAGCCCTACTCTGCACCCTGCTGCTGGCCAGCAGCCTGGCGGTCGCCGCGCAACCGGACGAGGCCGCCATCAAGGCCCAGTTGGCCGACTACTTCTTCGAGGCCGCGCGCAACGGCCGCACCGACATGCTCGCCACCTTCATCGAGGCCGGCTACGACCTCGACACCCAGGACGCCAAGGGCTACAGCGCCCTGATCCTCGCGGCCTACCATGGCCACGCCGAAGCCGTGGACGCCCTGCTGGCCGCCGGCGCCAACCCCTGCCTGCAGGACCAACGCGGCAACACCGCCCTGATGGGCGCCATCTTCAAGGCCGAACTGGGCATCGCCCGGCGCCTGATGCAGGCCGACTGCCCCACCGACCAGCGCAACGCCGCCGGGCAGACCGCCGCCATGTACGCCGCCCTGTTCCAGCGCACCGAGCTGCTTGAAGCCCTGCGCCGCAAGGGCGCGGACCTGGACCTCAAGGACGCCATGGGCAACGACGCCCACAGCCTCGCCAGCGGCGAGATCCGCACCCGCTGAAGCCCCTCCCCCTCTGCAATGCCACGCGCCCGGCCCTGTGCCGGGCGTTTGCGCAGGGCCGTAAAAGCCGCAAAAAATACTTACATGAAAGATTCATAAAATCTTTCATGTAAGGAATTGCGCAACCGCTCGGACCGGCGTAATGTTCGCTCCGTTGCACTTGAGGAGGAGCGAAATGCCTCGCAAGAAGACCACGGACACCAGCGAACGGAAGGCCACTTCGCCCAAGGGCAAGACCTCCGCCGACTATGTCCGCGATATGAGGAACCGACTTCGCGATGCGGGTTTGGTGAAGCGCGAATTCTGGATCCTTCCCGAAAACGTGAACGCCCTTAAAGGCATCGAGAGAGCGTTACGGCAGCCCTTTCTGGGCGACCGAGTCAAACTGGAGGACTACATGACCGAGAACAGCAACTGGACCCTCAGCTCGCTTCACAGCGCACTGGCCGAACTGGAACTGGTGGCCGCGGGTGAAATCCTGCTGAGCGTCGCCGAGGGCGAGCAGGCCGGCCTGAAGCTGACCATGACCGAATACGGCGACCTGCCGATCTACCTGGCGGTGCAAGGCGACCACATCATGGTCGACGCCACCCTGGTACCGGTCAGCGACGTGAAGGATCCGCACTACTTCAACGCCCTGGTACTGCGTACCCGCGACCTGTTCCCGCTGTCCTCGGTCGGGGTCGAAGTGATCGACGGGCAGGAGGTGTACTCCATGTTCGGCGCCCTCAGCGCCGCCTCGTCGCTGACCGTCATCGTGCAGGAGGTCTTCACCCTGGCCGAGAACGTGATCCGCGCCGTCGAAGCCTTCGAAGACCACTTCAAGGCCTGACCGAATTCCCCCGTAGGAGAAGCCCCATGAGCATCTGGAAAAAAATCATCACCGCCGTACGTGGCGGTGCCTCGGAAGTCGGCGAAGCCATCGTCGACGCCAACGCCATCCGCATCCTCGAGCAGGAAATGCGTGATGCCGACAAGGCCGTGCTGCAGGCCCGCAACGGCCTGGTGGACATCAAGGCCAAGCAGAAGCTGTCCCAGCAGCGCCTGGAAAGCCTGGGCAACGACATCGCCAACTGGGAAGGCAAGGCCACCGCCGCGCTGAACAAGGGCGAAGAAGGCCTGGCCCTGGAGTGCGCCAACAAGATCGCCGAACTGGAAGCCCAGCGTGACCAGGAGAAGAACCAGGCCGAGCAGTTCGGCAAGCAGGCCGACATGCTGCACGCCCAGGTCAACAAGGCCGAAGGCCAGCTGAAGAGCCTGAAGCAGCAGATCGAGATGGCCAAGGCCCGCGAAGTGGTGCAACGCGCCCGCGTCGCCACCGCCGAAGCCACCGGCGGCGCCAACGGCAAGGTGGAGTCCGCCCTGGACAGCCTGAACCGCCTGCGCCAGCGCCAGGACGAGCAGGACGCCCGCCTGGCCGCCGCCGAGGAAATGCAGACCGCCGCCAACGGTGGCGACCTGGAGCGCCGCCTGCAGGAAGCCGGCATCGGCGCCCAGAGCGGCAGCGCCGCCGACGTGCTGGCCCGCCTGAAGGCCAAGCAGTCCTCGGACAGCGCCCAGTAACACCCCTGCGGGGCGGGCAACCGCCCGCCCCGCCCCCTTTCGCATGGAGTTCGGGACGCCACCATGGAGTCCGGCAAGCGCATCCGCGTCATCCTCGTCCTGGCGGCCCTCATGGTCGTCATCCAGATCGTCAATAGCGTCACCGGCGACAGTCTCGTACGCCATGGCATCATTCCCCGCAGCATTTACGGCCTGCAGGGTGTAATCTTCGCCCCGTTCCTGCACGGATCCTTCCGTCACCTGTTGAGCAATCTGGTTCCCTTCATCGTCCTCAGCTGGCTGGTCAGCACCGAAGGCCTGGGCCGCTACCTGCGCGTCGCGCTGCTGGTGACCCTGCTCGGCGGCGCCCTGGTGTGGGTGTTCGGGCGAACCAGCGTGCATGTCGGTGCCAGCGGGCTGATCTTCGGCCTCTGGACCTACCTGCTGGCACGGGCCTGGTTCCAGCGCAGCTTCGCCAGCCTGCTGGTGGCCCTGGCGGCCCTGGCCGGCTACAGCGGCCTGGTGTACGGGTTCATCCCGGTGCCGGGCGTGTCGGTGGAGTCCCACATCGCCGGTGCCGTCGCCGGTGTGCTGGTGGCCTGGCTGATGCACTCGAAGCGGCTGGACGTGCAAGGAAACTGAAACGGCGTGCCGGGATCATCACCCGGCCCCGAATGGACAGATTGTTGGAGTGGATGCCATGTCCTTGATGCTGCTGTTGCGTTACCACACCTCGGCCTTCTTCCAGCGCTTCGGCTGGGCCGGCATCGGCATGCTGCTGGCAGGCCACTACAGCCTGTCCTACCTGCTGTTGACCCTGGCCGGTGAAGAGCACCTGACCCAGGGCATCGACTTCACCTACTTCTACCTGACCACCGCCACCACCGTGGGCTACGGCGACCTCTCGCCGAAGACCGCGCCCGGCAAACTGGTCACCACCCTGTGGATCATGCTCGGCGGCATCGCCCTGCTGACCACCGTGATCGGCAAGGCATCCACCTCCGTCGGCGAACTCTGGAGAAAGAACATGAAGGGACTGGGCGATTACTCGACCCTCAAGGACCACACCGTGCTGATCGGCTGGGAAGGCGAAGCCAGCGAGCGCATCGTCGAGCTGCTCTACCAGGACGTGACCACCCGCGATGACAACCTGGTGATCTGCGACGCCCTGATCGAAGAGAACCCGCTGCCCGGCCGCGCCTCCTTCGTCCGTGGCGACTCCCTCGACACCCCCGCCCTGCTGCGCCGCGCCGGGGTCGAAGGGGCCGAGCGCATCCTGGTGCACACCCGTTCCGACAGCCTGACCCTGGCCATCGTCCTCACCCTCAAGGCCATCGGCACCTCCGGCCACGTGGTCGCCCACTTCAACGACTCCGAGCGCGCCGCCCTCGCCCGCCGCTATGCGCCTGATCTGGAGTGCACCTCCAACATGGCCATCGAGATGCTGGTGCGCGCCTCCCAGGACCCGGGCTCCAGCGCCGTGGTCACCGAGCTGCTGTGTGTCGGCGAAGGCGCCACCCAGTACCGCCACGTGCTGCCGGCCAGCCTGCGCACCACCTGCGGCGAGCTGTACATCCGCCTGCGCCAGGAGCACGGCGCCACGCTGATCGGCTACCGCGCGCCGGGCGCCACCCAGTTCGCCATCAATCCCGCCAACGAGCTGAACGTCGAAGGCGGCGAGATCTTCTACATCGCCACTGACCGCCTGCAAGGAGACGCCCTGTGAGCACCCTCAAGCGCTGGCTCGGCCTGGAGCCGCCCCTGCCCAGCAACACCGGCACCCGCCACGTCAGCGACAGCCAGCCCCTGGGCCTGGCCGCCGGTCGCATGCTGTGCCTGGACCGCTCCCTGAAGGCCCTGCTGGACGGCCAGACCGGGGTCGAGATCCCCGGCGACGAAAAGGTCTGGGCCGTCGGCACCCTGGAACTGGGCCAGTCCACCCGCATCAAACGCTTCTACCTGGACGACGAGGACTACTTCCTCCAGGTGCTGATGAACGGCCCGGACGACAGCGACATCGAGTCCATCATCCTCTTCGGCTACCACCAGGTGACGGCCATCAACAGCCGCGACGAGCTGATGCGCCTGGCCGGCCCCAACGCCCGCATCGGCATGCCGCTGTACGAGCTGGAAGGTGAGGAATACATCCGCCAGTGGGGCAGCGAGGACGGCCAGACCGAACTGGTGCCCCTGCGCGAGTTCGTCGTCAGCCCCGAAGCCAGCTATGGCATCGAGCACCACAGCATGCTCTATGCCCGCGAGATCGGCTTGCTCAACCGGAGGGAGTTCCTGCTCTTCTCGGTGGAGGAAGACGAAGACGGCGTCATCAGCCTCACCACCGCGGTGGGCGTGACGCTGCAGATCACCGACATCAACGTTCTCTGACCAAGGAAGACCCCACATGCTCGACGCCCTGCGCATGTCCCTCAACGCCCCGGCCGTACTCGGCTTCGCCGTGTACATCCTGGTGGCGGCCGCCCTGTTCGCGCTGTTCCAGTTCGTCTACACGCGCATCACCCCGCACAAGGAATTCGCCCTGATCCGCGAAGGCAACAGCGCTGCCGCCGTCGCTCTGGGTGGCTCCCTGGTGGGCTTCGCCCTGCCGGCCAGCAACATCATCGCCTACAGCGTCAGCGTCCTGGACTTCGTGGTCTGGGTGGTGATCGCCGCCATCGTCCAGCTGCTGGCCTTCTTCGTCGCCAGCCTGGTGCTCAAGGACCTGCCGGGGCGCATCGCCCGTGGCGAGCACGCCGCTGCCATCTACTCCGCCTCGGTGGCCATCAGCATCGGCTTCCTCAACTCCGCCTGCATGACCCCCTCGACCTGAGACGGCGACGCGAGGACACCCCGATGAGAAAGCGCAACTCCGTACAGCTGGTCCTGGCCGGCGCCCTGCCGCTGGCCATCGCCGGCTGCAGCAAGCCCCAGGACACGGTCCAGGTCACCGCCACCAAGACCTTCAAGAACGTGCAGGCCTGCGTCGCCGACAAGTTCCCCGTGGACGTCTGCTCCGATGCCTACATGACCGCCATGGCCGACCACCGCGCCATCGCCCCCACCTACGACAGCAAGGACGCCTGCGACGCCGACTTCGTGCCCGGCTACTGCCAGGCCACCTCGGACGGCAAGTTCATGCCGCGCCTGGCCGGCTTCGAGCTGTCCATGACCAACCAGGTCAGCCGCGACACCTACGAGCAGGCCCAGCAGCAGGTGGTGCAGAGCACCGGCCACAGCGACAACAGCCTGCTCACCGGCCTGCTGATCGGCCACATGATGGGCAACAGCGGCAACCACTACTACTCCCAGCCGATCTACCAGTACCGCGACACCCGGGGTGGCTACTCCACCTCGACGCTGTCCCGGCAGATCGAGCAGGGCAAGACCTTCAGCCGCTCCACCCAGGCCCGCAGCAGCCCCTCCTCCACCTACACCCAGCAGACCCTGGGCAAGAGTCTGAGCAGCAAGACCGGCAGCACCAGCTCGGCGGTGGGCTCCACCATCTCCCGTGGCGGCTTCGGCAGCGAAGCCAACGCACGCGGTGGCTGGGGCGGCAAGACCGGCGGTTTCGGCTTCGGCGGCTAAGGACAGGCCATGCACAAGATCAGCATCGAAGAACGCCCCGACTGGCGTGAGCGCGTAGAGCGCGAAGGCTTCGCCTTCCACACCATCGACGGCGAGCGTTACTGGGACGAAAGCGGCTACTACCGCTTCACCCGCGAACAGGTCACCCAGGACATCGAGCAGCCCACCCGTGAGCTGCACCAGATGTGCCTGGACGTGGTCGAGCGCGTGGTGGAGAGCGAGGAACTGCTCAGCGGCCTGGCGATCCCGCCGGCGTTCTTCGATCTGGTCCGCACCTCCTGGAAGGAAGGCCACCCGCACCTCTACGGGCGCATGGACTTCAGCTACGACGGGCGCGGCCCGGCCAAGCTGCTGGAGATCAACGCCGACACCCCCACCTCCCTGCTGGAGTGCGCCTCGGTGCAACTGCTCTGGCTGGAGGACCAGATCCGCCGCGGCGCCCTGCCCGCCGAGGCCGACCAGTTCAACACCCTGGCCGAAGACCTGATCCGCGCCTTCGACACCTTCGCCAAGGACACCCCCTTCTACTTCTCCGCCATCGCCGGCTCGGTGGAAGACCGGGGCACCACCGACTTCCTCGGGCGCATGGCCGGGCTGGCGGGCATCGACGCCCGGCACATCGACATCGAAGACATCGGCCTCACCGCCGAAGGCCGCTTCGTCGACCTGCAGGGCAATTGGATTCCCCGGCTGTTCAAGTTGCACGCCTGGGAGCACATCTTCCGCGAGCCCTTCGGCGAAGCCGTGCCACGCTGCGACACCCAGTTCGTCGAGCCCGCGTGGAAATCCATCATCAGCAACAAAGGCATCCTCCCGCTGCTGTGGAAGTTCAACGAGGGCCACCCCAACCTGCTGCCCAGCCACCTCGACGCCGACCCGCGCGCGCCGGTACCCAAGGGTTGGGTGCGCAAGCCGTTCTTCTCCCGCGAAGGCGCCAACATCGAGATCCGCACCGAAGGCGACGAACGCATCGCCGAAGACGGCCCCTACACCGACGCGCCCTACATCCTCCAGCAGTTCGCCCCGCTGCCGAAGTTCGGCGACAGCTACACCCTGATCGGCTCCTGGGTCATCGGCGACACCGCCTCGGGCATGGGCATCCGCGAGGACGACAGCCTGATCACCAAGGACACCAGCCGCTTCCTGCCCCACGTCGTCCTCGACTGACCCGCACCGCACCCACCGCTCCGCCCCCTCTCCCTCACCCGATCCCCACCGGCTGCCCACCTCGGGCAGCCGGCTGTCCCGTGCCGCCCAAAATCCTATACAAACACTCGACAAATACAGCTTTTCTTGTACATTCACTCCATCCATGTACAACTTTTTACGGAGCCCACCATGAAATCGCGATTGGCCTTGCTCTTCTGCCTGCTGCTCAGCGCCTGCAGCCAGGTGGAAGTGGGCGACTACAAGGACGAGAACCCCACCCTGGACCTGCGCCGCTACTTCGTCGGCGGGGTGGACGCCTGGGGCATGTTCCAGGACCGCTCCGGCAAGGTGATCAAGCGTTTCCACGTCGACATCCAGGGTCGCGAGGAAGCCGGCCGGCTGATCCTCGACGAACGCTTCACCTACAGCGACGGCACCCGCCAGCAGCGGGTCTGGACCCTGCGCCCCGATGGCCCCAACCGCTGGCGCGGCACCGCCCCGGACGTGGTCGGCGTGGCCGAGGGCGAAGTCGCCGGCAACGCCTTGCGCTGGCGCTACGTGCTGGAGCTGCCGGTGGACGGCACCACCTACCACGTCAACTTCGACGACTGGATGTACCTGCTGGACGACCGCACCCTGGCCAACCGCTCCTTCATGACCAAGTTCGGCGTCGAGCTGGGCCAGGTCACCCTGTTCTTCCGCAAGCGGGACTGAACCCACCATGACCCTGCCCAGCTTCCCCGACGGCTACCGCGCCCTGGTGATCGGCGCCAGCGGCGGCATCGGCGGCGCCCTGCTCGACGCCCTGGCCGCCGACCCGCGCTGCGGCCTCGCCCTGGGCCTGGGCCGCACCAGCACGCCCCGGCTGGACCTCACCGACGAGGCCAGCATCGAAGCCGCCGCCCGCACCGTGGAGGCCCTCGGGCCGTTCCAGGTGATCATCAATGCCGCCGGGCTGCTGCACACCGAGCAGTTCATGCCCGAGAAGAAACTGGGCGACCTGAACCACGCCCAACTGCTAGCCACCTTCCAGGCCAACACCTTCGGCCCCGCCCTGGTGCTGCGCCATTTCAGCGGCCTGCTGGACCGCCGCCGCAGCGTCCTCGCGCTGCTCTCGGCCAAGGTCGGCAGCATCGGCGACAACCGCCTCGGCGGCTGGTACAGCTACCGCGCCTCCAAGGCCGCCCTGAACATGCTGGTGAAGACAGCCGCCATCGAACTCGCCCGCCGGCAGCCGGCCAGCGTGGTCCTGGCGCTGCATCCCGGCACCGTGAACACCCGCCTCTCGCAGCCCTTCCGGGGCGGGGAGACGGGCCGCCCGCCGGCCGATGCCGCGGAGCAGCTGCTGGCGGTCATCGACCGCACCGGCCCCGAGGCCAGCGGCGGCTTCTACGCCTACACCGGCGAGCCCCTGCCCTGGTGAACCACCCCACGAGAGGAACGTGCCATGAACCTGCAGCAGCTGTTCAACCTCGCCCAGTCCCAGCAGCTCAACAGCCTCGAACTGATCGCCCTGGAAGGCGGTAACTACGTTCTCCACGCCATCACCCCACAGCGCTGCGAGCCGGTGCTCGACGAACAGGGCAAGGTGCTCCACCTGCGCTCCATGACCCAGGCCCGCGACGTGCTCCAGGGCATCACCCCGGTGCCCTTCCACCTCGTGCAGCAGGTGGTGCAGGACGAAGCCTGCGGCCTCGGCGGCGGCCCGCAGGAGCCGATGCGCCTGCCGATCTCCCTGCAATCGGCCTGGTAACGCCATGCCCGTACGCCGCCTGGCGCTGGTCCTCGGCGACCAGCTGAGCTTCGACCTCGCCGCCCTGCGCGCCCTCGACCCCGCGCAGGACGCGGTGCTGATGGCCGAAGTGCAGGAAGAGACCCGCTACGTGCCGCACCACCCGCAGAAGATCGTGCTGATCCTCAGCGCCATGCGGCACTTCGCCGAGGCCCTGCGCCAACGCGGCTTCACCGTGCACTACGTGCAGCTCGACGACCCCGCCAACAGCGGCAGCCTGCCCGGCGAGCTCAGCCGCTGGGCCATGCAGCTGCAGGCGCGGGAAGTGCACCTCACCGAATGCGGCGAGTGGCGCCTGGAGCAGGCCCTGCGCGCCGTCGACCTG
Organism: Pseudomonas sp. SLBN-26; assembly: GCF_006715895.1. Taxonomy (NCBI): domain Bacteria; kingdom Pseudomonadati; phylum Pseudomonadota; class Gammaproteobacteria; order Pseudomonadales; family Pseudomonadaceae; genus Pseudomonas; species Pseudomonas sp. SLBN-26. The sequence continues at coordinate 597,071 of NZ_VFOB01000001.1, read as the reverse complement.
CCCCAGGTGTGGCACGAGGACGACCGCTTCCTCTGCAGCCGCGCCACCTTCGCCGGCTGGGCCGAAGGCCGCAAGCAACTGCGCATGGAGCTGTTCTACCGGCTGATGCGCAAGCGCACCGGGCTGCTCATGGAGCCCGACGGCAACACCCCGCTGGGCGGAGCCTGGAACTTCGACGCCGAGAACCGCAAGGCCCTGCCCAAGGGCGTCAAGGCCCCGCTGCCGGCACGCTTCCCGCCGGACGCCACCACCACGGCGGTGATCGACCTGGTGCGCCAGCGCTTCAGCGACCACTACGGCCAGGTGGAGGGCTTCGACTACTCCGTCACCCACGCCGAGGCCGAGCGCCTCTGGCAGTGCTTCCTCGACCAGGGCCTGGCCGCCTTCGGCGACTACCAGGACGCCATGGCCGAAGGCGAGCCCTTCCTCTTCCACGCGCGCATCAGCGCCGCGCTGAACATCGGCCTGCTGGACCTGCGCCGCCTCTGCGACGACGTGGAAAGCGCCTACCGGCGCGGCGACGTTCCGCTGAACGCCGCCGAAGGTTTCATCCGCCAGCTCATCGGCTGGCGCGAGTACGTGCGCGGCATCTACTGGCTGCAGATGCCCGACTACGCCCAGCGCAACGCCTTCGGCAACCGGCGTCCGCTGCCCGATTTCTACTGGACCGCCGACACCCGCATGAACTGCATGCGCCAGGCCATCGGCCAGACCCTGGAGCATGCCTACGCCCACCACATCCAGCGGCTGATGGTCACCGGCAACTTCGCCCTGCTGGCCGGGATCGCCCCGCCGGCCATCTGCGACTGGTACCTGGCGGTCTACATGGACGCCTTCGACTGGGTCGAGCTGCCCAACACCCTGGGCATGGTCATGCACGCCGACGGCGGCTACCTGGGCTCCAAGCCGTATTGCGCCAGCGGCCAGTACATCAAGCGCATGTCCGACTACTGCGGCAGCTGCCACTACAAGGTCAGCGAGAGCACCAGCGAGCGGGCCTGCCCGTTCAACGCCCTGTACTGGCACTTCCTCATGCGCCACCGCGACCGCCTGCGCGGCAACCACCGCCTGGGCATGATCTACCGCAGCCTGGAGCGCATGGACGAGGCCAAGCAGGACGCCCTCTGGGCCCGGGGCGAAGCCCTGCTGGCCCGGCTCGACGCCGGGGAGGCGCTGTGAAGAAGGCCCACCTGCCGCAGAAGACCTGCGCCGCCTGCGGCCTGCCCTTCGCCTGGCGGCGCAAATGGGCGCGCTGCTGGGACGAAGTGCGCTACTGCTCCGAGCGCTGCCGCCGGCAGCGCCGCCCCGCGCCTCAGGCCGGCGTGTAGAGCGACGGCTCCAGCCACCGGTCCATCAGCTCGCATTGCGCGGCCAGCAGGCGCCCGTTGCGTTCGTTGAGGCGGCGGCACTGCTGCAGCATCTCCCCCAGCTCCCCCCAGACCATCCGCAGGGCATTCGCGCGCTCCGCCGGGTAGCAGGCCAGCAGGCGCGCCATGCCGCCGCGCCCTTCGGCCAGGCGGTTGGCTCGCAGCACCCGGGCACGTCGTTGCGCGCGCTCGGCCATGGCATCCACCGCCTGCTGGATGTAGCCGTTGAGCGCGTCCACCTGGCCCTGGTTGTGTCGTCCCAGGGCCGCATGCAGCGCCTCCAGGTGCTCCAGCAGCGCCGGCATGGCGCGGTGGTCGGCGAGCAGGTCCGCCTCCAGGGTGGCCAGCACCTGCTGGCGCTTCGCCGCGCTCACCCCTCCTGGCCCCGGTGGTGGCCGAGCATGGCCCGGGCCAGGGTATCGGGCCGGGTGTCCAGGCCCTTCTCCCGCAGCAGCTCACGCAGCGCCAGCACCCGGTCGAGGTCGATCTCCGGCAGGTCCCGCAGGGCCTCCTGCAGCGCCTCCAGCGGCATCGACGCCTCCCGGGCACGCAGGCTCGCCACGCCTGCCGGCACCGAGGACGGCTCCCGATCATGACGGGACGTCGCCTCCAGCGGTGTCACAGGGGCTGCGGGCAGGGTTCGGTTGATTTCCATGGGGCCTCCAGTGGGGCAAACGGGTTCCCTCCCACTGGGCGACCCGCATCGCCCCCCGCTTAAACGCCGCCGTGAATCACGCGCACGGCGTAGCCCGGGCTTCAGCCCGGGACAGGGTATGCGCACCGCCAGACAGACGGCCCCGTCAATACCGGCCGCGCAGCCAGCTCTGCGTGGCCATGGCGTCCTGCTGGCGTTGTTCCTGGCGGGCCTGCAGCTGGTGCCACTGAGCCAGCTGGTCATCCCGCACATGGGCCAGGCGCAGCTCGTCGAAGCGCGCCTGCTGCAGCTCGGCCTGCAGCCGCTCCCGCATCTGTTCGAAGGTGGCCAGTTCACGGCGCTGCCAGGCCAGGGCCCGGTGCAGGGTGAGCTTGTAACGCTGGGCGTTGTCGCGCTCCAGGGGCGAGGCACCGCCGCTGGACGCGGCCGCCAGTTGCTCCAGGGCCTGGATGTTGGCCCGGCAGCGCTGGCACAGGTCGGCCTGGTGGGCCAGCCGTGCCTGCACGTCGCGGACCTTGCCGGCCCGCAACAGGGCCAGACGGTCGAGGGATTCGATGCGCTGCTTCATAGGCCTCCCAGTAGGTGCAACAGGTTGTCCAGGGTGGTTTCCAGTTCGGCCGCTTCATGGGTGTCCTGGCGCAGGTAGGCCTCCAGGCTGGGCGCCAGCTGCACCGCCCGGTCGGTGCGCGGGTCCTGCCCCGGGGTGTAACCGCCCAGGGGGATCAGCTCGCGGATGCGCTCGTACACCGCGCGCAGCTCCTTGAACTGCCGCGCCGCGCCCTGGTGGCGGGCACTGGTGACCTGGGCCATGCAGCGGCTGACCGAGGCGGCGACGTCGATGGCCGGGTAGTGGCCCATGTCCGCCAGCCGCCGCGACAGCACGATGTGCCCGTCGAGGATCGCCCGGGCGCAGTCCGCCACCGGGTCCTGCTGGTCGTCGCCCTCGGCCAGCACGGTGTAGATGGCACTCAGGCTGCCCTGCCCGTGCGCGCCGTTGCCGGCGCTCTCCACCAGCTCCGGCAGCAGGGCGAACACCGACGGCGGGTAGCCCTTGGTGGCCGGCGGCTCGCCCAGGGCCAGGGCGATCTCCCGCTGGGCCATGGCGTAGCGGGTCAGCGAATCCACCAGCAGCAGCACGTCGTGGCCCTGGTCGCGGAAGTAGCCCGCCACCGTGTGGCAGAGCTCGGTGGCCTTCAGGCGCATCAGCGGCGATTCGCTGGCCGGCGCCACCACCACCACCGCCCGCCGCAGGCCCTCGGGCCCCAGGGCGTGGAGGATGAATTCCTGCACCTCGCGGCCACGCTCGCCGATCAGCCCGACCACCACCACCTCGGCCTTGGTCTGGCGGGTGATCATCCCCAGCAGCACGCTCTTGCCCACCCCGCTGCCGGCGAACAGCCCCACCCGCTGGCCCTTGCCCAGGGTCAGCAGGCCGTTGATGGCCCGCACGCCCACGTCCAGCGGCTCGGTCACCGGTCGGCGCAGCAGCGGGTTGACGCTGGGCAGGCCCAGCGGCAGCGGGTCACGCCCGGCCAGCCGCCCGCGCCCGTCGATGGGCTCGCCAAGGCCGTTGACCACCCGCCCCAGCCAGCTGTCATCGATGCCCACGCGCTGGCCGTCACGCACCGGGAAAACCCGCGAGCCGGCCATCAGCCCCTCGGGCTTCTTGAACGGCATCAGGTAGGTGATGTCGCGGTCGAAGCCCACCACCTGGGCCTCCAGCCCGCGTCCGTCGGCGGTCTCCACCCGGCAGCGCTGTCCGGTCATGCGGCGGCAGCCGAGGCTCTCCAGCAGCATGCCGGAGACCCGCACCAGACGGCCGCTGACGGTGGCCAGCTGAACCCCGTCCAGGGAGCGCAATGCCTGGTCCAGGTCGAATCGTTCATCCAGTCCCATCACCTCAATGCTCCTTGATCAGGTGGTCGGAAAGCGTCTCCAGGCAGGCCTCCAGGCGCTGCTGGCAACCGATGTCCGCCTCGGCCTGGGCGGTGACCAGGCGGCACTCGCCCTGCCCCAGGCACTCGTCCGGCACCAGGCGCCAGGCAGCGGTGCGCTCGGGAGCCAGGTCCCGCAGCCGCGCGCACTCCTCGGGGTTGAGGCGCAGCTCCACCTCCCCCAGGTCCCCCGGCAGCCCGGCCAGGGCCTCGTCCGCCAGGCTCAGCAACTGCATGGGGCTCAACGTCAGCTCGCAGCGGATCACCTGCTGCGCTACCTTGCGCACCAGCTCCAGCAACTCCTCGCGACGCCGCCGCTCCAGGTCGCGGTTGAGCGTGCGGTGCGCCTCGATCAACTGCTGCAGGGGCGCGCTGGCCTCCTCGAAGCGCTGCTGCGCCGCCACCCGGATCTCCTCCCGGGCCTGGCGCCGCCCCTCCGCCAGGCCCTGTGCCACGCCTTCGGCATGGCCGGCCGCGCGCCCCTGCTCGCAGCCCTCCTGGTAACCCTGCTCCACGGCCGCCTGGTAGCCGTTGGACAGGCCCGCCTGACCACCCAGCCCGGCCTCCCGTTCGCCGATGACCCCGGCCAGACGACTGCGCGGCGGGAAGCGATAAGGCCGCCATCCCGCACTGTCTCCCTTGATGACTCGGCTGTTCATGGATCACTCACTCCACGGTTTCTTCGCGGAACAGCTGGATCTGCAGCTCACCGGCAGCGGCCATTTCCCGCACCACGCCCATGATCTGCTTGCGCACCTGCTCCACACGGCTCAGCGGTACCGGGCCCTGGCGCCGGCTGATGGATTCCATCTGCTGCGCCTGGCGCTTGGGCAGCGCGCCCTGCACCGCCTTGACCAGTTCGGCCTCGGCGCCCTTGAGCGCCACCACCCAATCCTCCAGCGGGATGCTCTCCATCAGCGTCTGCAGCACCGCCGGGTTCTGCCGGGAGAGGATGAAGAAGTCGTACATCTCGTCCTCGATGCGGCTCACCAGGGACTCGCTGCGGGCCCGCAGCAGCTCGAACATCTGCCCGCGATCGCCCTTGAAGCGGTTCATGATGTCGGCGGCCTGCTTGACCCCGCGCACCTGGGACCCCTGGGTGCCGAGCACCGCCAGGCTGCGCTCGATCAGCGCCTCCAGTTCGGCGATGACGTCGGCGTTGATCTCGGTGAGGTTGGCGATGCGCAGCAGCAGGTCGTCCTGGCGCTCGGCCGGCATCGACTCCAGCACGTCGGTGGCCATGGACGGCGGCAGGAAGGCGAGGAACACCGCCTGCATCTGCGCGTGCTCCTTGGCGATCAGTGCCGCGAACTGGCGCGGGTCGAGCCACTCCAGGCGGGCCATCTTGGCGCGGATCTCCTCGCCGTAGATGCTGTCCAGCAGGCTGCGGGTGATGTCCCCGCCCAGTGCCTTGCCGAGCATGCCGGACAGGTACTGGCGGGAGGCGCCCTTGATGCTGCTCTGCTCGCGGTAGTCGTCGAAGAAGCGCCCGATCACCCCCGACACCATGGGTTGCTTGACGTTGGAGAGCCGCGCCATGGCCTGGCTGAGGGCGACGATCTCTTCCCGGCCGAACTGCCGCAGCACGCTGGCCGACATGTCGTCGCCCATGCTCAGCAGAAGAATCGCCGCCTGTTCCAGGGAACTCATGGCGCGCCCCGGGGGCACGCGCTTGCGTACCGCCTGGGTCGCGCCTTCTTCAGGCGGAGTCGTTGTCTCGTTCATGACGACCTATCCAATGCTTGATGACTTCCGAAACCCGTTCCGGGTCGTTCCTGGCCAGGAGCTGCAAGTGCTCCACCTGCATCTCCAGGCCCGAGCCGGGCGCCGGCAGGCGCACCTCGGCCAAAGGGTTGGCTTCGCCGAACACCCCCCCGCCCAGGGCCTGGCCCGGTCCACGGCCGGGCAATAACCCCTGCTCCCCTGCCGGCAAGCCGTCCGCCAGGGCCGCTGGCGGTGCGTCCTGGCGACGGCGCAGCCCGGCCAGGGCCGGCCGCAGCACCAGGAACAGCAACAGCAAGGCGAGTACCACCACCACGCCGAAGCGGGCGTATTCGTAGAGCTGCGGGCTCTCCCACCAGGCCACCTCCGGCTCCTCGGGCGTCTTGAGGGCCACGAAGGGCATCACGCTGAGGATCAGCTGGTCGCCGCGCTCGGCGTCGAAGCCCACCGCACCGCGCAAGGTTTCTTCCAGCTCCTTGCGCGCGGCCTCGCTCCAGCCGCCCTCCGGCGCGGCGGCGGCGTTGAGCACCACCGCCACGCTCTGCCGGCGCAACTGGAACGAGGGGTGGCGCACGTGGGTGATGCGCTGGTCCAGCTCGTGCTGGCGGGTGCTCTCGCTGCGGGTGCTGGTGGAGGCCGGGTTGTCCGCTGGCGGCGGGGTGCCGGCGGCCGGCGTCTGCCCGGCCGGTGGGGCGGGCTTGGCGGGTGGCGGGCGGTTGCTCAGGGAGCCCGGTACACCCAGGGCCAGCTGGTCCAGGGTGTTTTCGCTGCGCACCACCTCGTTGCGCAGGCGCGGGGTGTCGCCGTAGGCCTGGATGGTCTCCTCCTTCTGGCTGAAGTCGAAGTCGGGGCTGACGCTGACCCGGTAGTTGCCGGCCCCCAGCACCGGGGCCAGCACCGCATCGAGGTTGGCCAGCGCCTGCTGGCGGTAGCCCTCGGCCACCTGGCTGTCCTGCAGCGCGCCGTTGACCACGCCCTGGCGCGACAGCAGCACGCCGTTCTGCTCCACCACGCTGACCGCCTCGGGGGCCAGCTGCGGCACGCTGGCCGCCACCAGGTTGACGATGGCCGCCACCTGCTCCGGGGCCAGGCGCTGGCCGGCGGCCATGCGCAGCATCACCGAGGCCTTGGCCGGCTCACGGCGGCCGATGACGAAGGAATGGCTGGGCTCCTGGGCCAGGTGCACACGCACCTGCTCGACGCCCTTGAGCTCGGCGATGGTGCGCGCCAGCTCGCCTTCGAGGCTGCGGCGCAGGCGCACGTCCTGGACGAACTGGCTGCTGCCCAGGGGCTCCTCGCGGTCGAACAGCTCATAGCCCGGGGGCACCGCCACCTGCACGCCCTTGGCCGAGAGCAGCAGGCGGGTCGCGGCCAGGTCAGACTCACGCACCAGCACCTGGCCGGTCTGCGGGTGCAGGCGGTAATCCACCCCTTCGCCGTCGAGCACCTGCAGCACGTCGGCGGCGGGAAACGCCTCGTGGGTGCCGTACAGCGCCCGGTAGCCGACGCTGTCGCGCCACAGCCAGTAGACGACCATTGCCGCCAGCAGCGCGGCAGCGGCAGCCAGGCCGGCCATGCCCAGGCGGGGGTCGAGTCGCAGGCCACCGGCGGGCAACCTGTCGCGAATGTTGTCGAGCACGCTAGAACTCCCAGTCCGGATCACACCGGCATGCGGATGATGTCGTCGAAGGCGGTGGCCAGCTTGTTGCGCACCTGAAGCAGCGCGCTGAAGGACACGCTGGCCCGCTGGCTCTGCAACATGGCGCCCACCAGGTCGGTGCTGCGCCCGCTGTCCACCGCCGCCATGGCCTGGCCGGCGGCGTGCTGCTGGGCGTCCACTGCGCGCAGGGCGGCGGCGAAGCTGTCCGCCGGGCCGGGGGGCAGCCCCTCGGGCAAGGGACTGGCAGGCAACACCCCGCCGCGGCTGGCCTCGGCCAGGGTGTGCTGGAGGTCCAGCAGGTGCTGCTGGACGCTGGCGATGCTGGGCATGGCGGTCTCCTTCCGGTTCAAAGCACCACGCCCTGCTGGCGCATGGCACTGAGGCGGTAGCGCAGGGCCCGGGGCGTCATGCCCAGGCTGGCCGCCGCCTTGCTCTTGTGGCCGCCGCAACGGCGGATGGTGTCGATCACGTGCTGGTACTCGGCGAGCTTGGCGCTGGCCCGCAGGGCCGCGCGTCCGCCTTCGTCGAGGCCGAGCCCGCGCAGGGCATCGCGGGGCATCGGCTGGGCGCCCTGCAGGCGCAGGTCACCGGGCTGGATGTAGAGCCCGTTGCGCAGCACCAGGGCGCGTTGCAGGCAGTTCTCCAGCTCGCGCACGTTGCCCGGCCAGTCGTGCTGCAGCAGCAGGCGGCTGGCTTCGGCGGTGAGCAGTTCGCGGCCGGCGTCCTGGGGCGCGTGCTTGGCCAGCAGGGCCTGGGCCAGGGGCAGCACGTCCTCGGGGCGCTCGCGCAGCGGCGGGATGTGCAGAGCGAGGACGTCGAGGCGGAACATCAGGTCGGCGCGGAAGCGCCCGGCGGCCACCTCGGTCTGCAGGTCACGGTTGGTGGCGGCGATGATGCGCACGTCCAGCTCGATCTCGCGGCGCCCGCCCAGGCGCTCGACGCGCTGCTCCTGCAGCACCCGCAGCAGCTTGGCCTGCAACGCCAGGGGCAATTCGCCCACCTCGTCCAGCAGCAGGGTGCCGCCGTTGGCCAGTTCGAACTTGCCGGGCTGGGCGCTGACGGCGCCGGTGAAGGCGCCACGCTCATGACCGAAGAGGATGGATTCGAGCATCGACTCGGGAATCGCCGCGCAGTTGACCGCGACGAAGGGCGCATCCGGGGTGGCGGAGAAACGGTGCACGTAGCGCGCCATCAGCTCCTTGCCGGTGCCGGTCTCGCCGGTGATCAGCACCGGGGTACGCGACAGCGCCATGCGCTGGGCCAGGGCCAGCAGGCGGCGGCCGGTGCGCGAGCGGGTGACGAAGCCCTGGTCGGCCCGCGCGGCACGCGCCAGGCGGCACAGCAGCGCCTCCACCTGGCCATCGCCGAAGGGCGCCAGTAGGTAGTCGGTGCAACCCAGCTCCAGCAGGGCCGCGGCGCGCTCCTGGTCGGCGTAGCCCACCACCGGCACCAGGGTCAGGTTCGGGTGGCGCTGCAGCAGCTCGCCTGCCAGTTGGCAGGTCTGCTCGACGGGCAGGTCCCCCAGCAGCAGGAAGGCCAGGCCGCCGTCGCGCAGCTGGTCGCGGGCCTGGGCCAGGTCGAGGGCGGTGCGCACTTCGCAGCCGCCCAGGCACAGGGCCTCCAAGAGCGGTGCATGGTGCTCACTCCAGGGCATGCCGATCACCAGTGCCTGGCGCCAGGCGGCGGCATCGGGCCGGTCCAGCCCCGGCAGCGGGTCGGACCCGGGAAAGCGGAGAGCGCTCATCATGTTCACGGTGGTAACCCCCATTCGAAACGTCCTGTTCGCGAAACCTCGGGGCGCAGTCGTCCCCGCGCCCTGGCGTCGAATCGAGGCCGGGCGTGTTCGCCTGTTGTTGGTAGGTGATGGATCGGAGGGCTCGGGAGGACGCAAGGGCGTCGACTCGTTGGCCTGGAAACGACGCTAGCACCGCATCGGAAAAGTCCACACACAAATGGCCTTATTTCCTGTCAGCTACGACAAGAATTCATCAATGCGGGGTTTTTGAGATCAATTGATTTAAAGCCTTCTTCGCCGGCTCCTAGTATCCGAATCGCACGCGGATGCAGGAGCCTTCTTTACTGCAACGCCCGGATAAAACCGGGCCGCGACCTGCGATCCAGGCATCCGCTGCGAAAGGACCGACAACGCTCTGCCAGGTTTCCTAAAGAACCTGGCGCCCGAACGGCCGCAGAGGATGCCCATGAACACAAGCCGAAAAATCCATAACGACGTGCCTGCCGAATGCATCACGACCCTGCAGCCGCAGAAGCTGGGTCGGCATTACCACCGGATCCCGGGTTACGTGCGGGACACCGCCTTCCGCTACCCGCGCCTGGTCAGCGACTACTTCCTCGGCCACTACCGCCTGAACCTGGAGCTGCAGGAGGTGCAGGTGGAGGAGCAGGTCGAGACGCCGCCCGAATGCATCTACCAGTCCCCCATCGGCCAGTTGGGCTTCGGCATCGACCGCAGCCTGCTGGGCGAGGTGCTGGAGAGCTACTACGGCGGCACGCCGCCGGCCAGCCAGGAACTGCCGCCGGAAAGCAGCTCGGAGGCGCGCATGCGCGAGCGGATCGGCGACCAGGTGCTGTCGCGCCTCGGCCAGGCACTGCTGGCCGGTGACGCACCGGGCCCGCTGGAGCGCCAGCACGACAGCTACGCCGAGGTGCATTGGGAGTACGTCGTGACCCTGCGCTACCTGAGCCACCTCAGCCAGCGCCCCGGCGACCTGCGCCTTTATCTGGACGCGGCCTGGACGGACGAGCTGATCCGCCGAGTCTCGGCGCCGACCACACCGCGCCAGCTGGGCGACCCGGCCCGGGCCATCCAGCACCTGCCGGTGCGCCTGGACTGCGTGCTGGCGCGGGCGCGCCTGTCCCTCGCCGACGTGCTGGGGCTGCAGGTGGGCGATGTGATGCTGATCCGTATGGAGGAGCGGGTCGACGTCTGCATCAACCGCCAGAAGCTGTTCCGCGGCGCCCTGTTCGATGACCAGGGCACCCTCTTCCTCACCTTCCTGGAAAGCGAGAAATCCGCATGAACGACACCCCGCTCGACAACGACGACGGCGCCCTGCTGGCGAACGATGCCCTGGCCCTGGGCCCGCTGGACGACGTCACTCCGGTGACCGCCGCCGCCACCGCGCCGGACCTGCGCTTCTTCGGCAAGATCCCGGTCAACGTCACCCTGGAGGTGGCCTCGGTGGAGGTGGCCCTGAACGAGCTACTGGATGTGGACGCCAGCAGCGTGATCATCCTCGACAAGCTCGCCGGCGAGCCGCTGGACGTGAAGGTCAACGGCGCGCTGTTCGCCAAGGCTGAAGTGGTGGTGATGAACGGCAACTACGGCCTGCGCATCCTCGAACTGGCCGGCAACCCGCTCCAGGGGCTGACCGCATGAGCGGCTGGCTGCGCACCCTCATCGCCGTGCTGGCGATGATGCCGGGGCTGGCGGGCGCGGCCGGCGGCGAACTGACGCTGTTCAGCCTGGAGAACACCCCCAGCGGGCAGGACTTCAGCGTCAAGCTGCAGGTGCTGATCCTCATGAGCCTGCTCGGCCTGCTGCCGGCCATGCTGATGCTGATGACCTGCTTCACCCGCTTCATCATCGTGCTGTCCATCCTCCGCCAGGCCATGGGCCTGCAGCAGAGCCCGCCGAACAACGTGCTGGTGGGCATCGCCCTGGTGCTCACGCTGCTGGTGATGCGGCCGGTGTGGCAGGCCTTGCACGACGAGGCCTACCTGCCCTTCGAGGAGGACCGGCTGACCCTGCAGGAAACCCTTGGCAAGGGCCGCGACATCCTCGGCCGCTTCATGCTGGCGCAGACCCACGAGGCCTCCCTGGAGGCCATCGCCGGGCTGGCCGGGGAGACCCTGCCGGAGCGCCGCGAGGAGGTGGACTTCCTGCTGTTGCTGCCGGCCTTCGTGCTCAGCGAGCTGAAGACCGCCTTCCAGCTCGGCTTCATGCTCTTCGTGCCGTTCCTGGTCATCGACCTGGTGGTGGCCAGCGTGCTGATGGCGATGGGCATGATGATGCTCTCGCCGATGATGGTCTCGCTGCCGTTCAAGCTGATGGTGTTCGTGCTGGTGGATGGCTGGGCGCTGACGGTGGGCACCCTCGCCGGCAGCGTGCAGCCCTACTGACGGACGAGGAGCACGCCATGCTGACCCCCGATACCGCCGTCGCCATCATCGCCCACGCCGTGGAGGTGATCGCCCTGATCGTCTGCGTGCTGGTGGTGCCCAGCCTGCTGGGCGGGCTGGTGGTGGCCATCTTCCAGGCCGCCACGCAGATCAACGAGCAGATGCTCAGCTTCCTGCCGCGCCTGCTCATCACCCTGGGGATGCTGGTGCTGGCCGGGCACTGGATCCTCACCCGGCTCGGCGACCTGTTCATCGAGTCCTTCCGCCAGGCCGCGCGGCTGGTGGGCTGAACATGGCCGGCGATCCCCTGCTGCAGGCCACCACCGCCCTGGAAGGCCTGGCCCGCTACTGGTGGCCGCTGTGCCGGACCCTGGCGCTGTTCGCCACGGCACCGGGCTTCGGCCACCGCGCCCTGGGCGTGCGCGCCCGGGTGCTGCTGGCGCTGGTACTGACCGGGGCCCTGGGCGGCGTGCTGCCGCCTGCACCGACGCTGGAGCCACTGTCGGCCCCCGGGGTGCTGGCGACCCTGGAGCAGATCGCCGTGGGCGTGCTGCTGGGGTTGAGCCTGCAACTGGTATTCGCGGTGTTCAGCCTGGTGGGCGACCTGGTCTCGACCCTGCTGGGGCTGAGCATGGCGGTGTACAACGACCCGCTGAACGGCGTGTCCTCCAGCTCGGCGATCTACCAGCTCTACTTCATCCTGCTGATGCTGCTGTTCCTGGCCATCGACGGGCACCTGCTGGTGGTCAGCGTGCTGTACAAGAGCTTCCTCTACTGGCCGGTGGGCAGCGGCCTGCACTACGCCGGCATGGATGCGCTGCTGGGCGGCCTCGGCTGGATGTTCGCCGCCGCCCTGCTGATCGCCCTGCCGATGGTGGTGTGCATGAGCCTGGTGCAGTTCGGCTTCGGCCTGCTCAACCGCATCTCGCCGGCGCTCAACCTGTTTTCCCTGGGCTTCCCCGCTGCGGTGGTGATCGGCCTGGCCTGCCTCTCGCTGACCCTGGCGAGCCTGCCGGGCAACTACCTGGAGCTGACCCGGGCGACCCTCGACAGCCTCGGCAACCTGCTGCTGGAGGCCCGCGATGGCTGAGTCCAGCGCCCAGGACCGTACCGAGGAGGCCACCGAGCACAAGCTGCGCAAGTCCCGCCGGGAGGGCCAGGTGGCCCGCTCCCGCGACCTGGCCACCGGCGCCACCCTGCTGGTGGCGGTGCTGGCGCTGCGCTCGGCACTGCCGGGCATGCTCGACGGCCTGGAGCAGCTGTTCCGCGAGGTGCACCAGTTGCCGGCGCCCGGCCACCAGGGCGCGGACGACCTCAAGGCGCTGGCCGGCCGCGCCATCGCCACCCTGGTAGGGGTGCTGCTGCCGTTGCTGGTGGTGCCGCTGCTGGTGGTGCCGCTTTCGCTGCTGGCCGGGGGCTGGATGTTCGCCTGGCGCAACGTGCAGCCCCAGGGCTCGCGGCTCAACCCGATCAAGGGCCTGGGCCGGCTGGTGGCCTGGCAGAACTGGACGGAGCTGCTCAAGTCCCTGGCGAAGATGGCAGTGCTGGCCGCAGTGGCCTGGTTCACCTTCGCCCTGCGCCTGCCGGAGGTGCTGGCGCTGCAGCACGGCGACACCCTGGGGGCCATCACCGGGGCGCTGCGGCTGATGGGCGACACGGCGCTGGCGCTGGTGGCGGTGTTCGTGGTGTTCGCCGTGCTGGACGTGCCGCTGCAGCGCTTCTTCTTCCTGCGCAAGCAGCGCATGACCCGCCAGGAGCGCAAGGAAGAGCACAAGCAGCAGGAAGGCCGCCCCGAAGTGAAGGGGCGCATCCGCCAGCTGCAGCGGCAGATGGCCCAGCGCCAGATCACGCGGGTGATCGACCAGGCCGACGTGGTCATCGTCAACCCCAAGCACTACGCCGTGGCGCTGCGCTACGACCCGCAGCGGGCGCGAGCGCCCTACGTGATCGCCCGGGGCGTGGACGAGACGGCGCTGTACATCCGCCAGCTGGCCACCGCCCGGGGCCTGGAGGTGCTGGAGGCGCCGCCGCTGGCGCGGGCGCTGTACTTCACCACCCAGGTCAACCAGCAGATCCCGGCACCGCTCTACGGGGCGGTGGCCCAGGTGCTGCACTACATCCTGCAACTGCGCGCCTGGCGCCAGGGCCGCCGCGCGCGGCCGGTGCCGCCGCAGCATTTCCCGATTCCCGACGACCTGTTGAAACGAGGCTGACCCATGCCCACCCTGTCCCACTTCCTAGCCAGCCTGCGCAGCGGGCGGATCGGCATCCCGCTGGTGATCCTCAGCGTGCTGGCGATGATCATCCTGCCGCTGCCGCCGCTGCTGCTGGACGCGCTGTTCACCTTCAACATCGGCCTGGCGATCCTGGTGCTGATGGTCAGCGTCTCGTCCCAGCGCCCGCTGGATTTCTCCCTGCTGCCGACGGTGATCCTGGTCACCACGCTGCTGCGCCTGTCACTGAACGTGGCCTCCACCCGCGTGGTGCTGCTGGACGGCCACACCGGCAGCGGCGCGGCGGGCAAGGTGATCGAGGCCTTCGGCGAGGTGGTGATCGGCGGCAACTTCATCGTCGGCCTGGTGGTGTTCGTGATCCTGATGATCATCAACTTCATGGTCATCACCAAAGGGGGCGAGCGCATTTCCGAGGTCACCGCGCGCTTCACCCTGGACGCCCTGCCGGGCAAGCAGATGGCCATCGACGCGGACCTCAACGCCGGGCTGCTGAACCAGGAACAGGCCCGCGACCGGCGCCGCGAGGTGGCCAAGGAGGCGGACTTCTACGGCGCCATGGACGGGGCCTCGAAGTTCGTCCGGGGCGATGCCATCGCCGGCATCCTGGTGCTGCTGATCAACCTCTTCGGCGGCACCGCCATCGGCATGCTGGTGCACGGCATGAGCGGCGGCGACGCCTTCCGCCAGTACGCCCTGCTGACCATCGGCGACGGCCTGGTGGCGCAGATCCCGGCGCTGCTGCTGTCCACGGCGGCGGCGATCATCGTCACCCGGGTCAACGAGTCCGCCGACATCACTGCCCTGGTGCAACGCCAGCTGCTGGCCTCGCCTTCGCTGCTGGCCACGGTGGCCGGCATCCTGGTGGTGCTGGCGCTGGTGCCGGGCATGCCGCACCTGGCCTTCCTGGCCTTCGCCGCGCTGGTGGGCTTCGTCGCCTGGCGGGTGGCACGCAGCGCTCCCCCGAAAGAGGCACACACCCTGGAGCGCACCGAGGCCCTGGCCCAGGCCATGGACAGCCCGCACAACGCACCGCTGGGCTGGGAGGACCTGCCCGGCGTCGAGCGCCTGGGGCTATCCCTGGGCTACAAGCTGGTGGGGCTGGTCAACGAGGCCGGCGGCGCGCCGCTGCCGCAGCGGGTGCGCGGGGTGCGCCAGTCGCTGTCCGAACACCTGGGCTTCCTCCTGCCGGAGGTGCGCATCCGCGACAACCTGCGGCTGAAGGCTTCGCAATACAGCATCCAGATCAACGGCCAGACCATCGAGTCCGCCGAGATCCACGCCGACCGGCTGATGGCCATCCCCTCCCCCGAGCTGTACGGCGAGATCGACGGCATCCTCGCCACCGACCCGGCGTACCGCATGCAGGTGGTGTGGATCGAGCCCACCGAGAAGGCCCGCGCCCTGAACCTGGGCTACCAGGTGATCGACTGCGCCAGCGTGATCGCCACCCACCTGAACAAGGTGATCCGCCAGAACCTGCCGGACCTGCTGCGCCTGGACGACGTGGAACTGCTACTGCAACGCCTGGCCCTGGAGGCGCCCAAGCTGGCCGAGGCCCTGCGCGCCCAGCTGGGCCTCGGCCCCATTCACCGCGCCTGCCGCCACCTGCTGCAGGACGAGGTGCCGCTGCGCGACGTGGTGACCCTGGCCACCGCCCTGCTGGAGGGCAGCGAGAGCACCAAGGACCCGCTGCTGCTGGCGGCGGATGCGCGCTACGCGCTGCGCCGCACCATCGTTGCGCAGATCGCCGGGGAGCGCGGCGAGCTGGGGGTGTTCCTGCTGGACCCAGCCCTGGAGAACACCCTGCTCGGGGCCTTGAGCCTGGCGCAGCAGACCGGGCCGGTGAGCCTGGACGCGATCCCCGTGGAGCCGGCCCTGCTCAACCAGCTGCAAGGCGCCATGCCAGCGGTGAAGGAACGCCTGCGCCGCGAGGGCCACCCGCCGATCCTCACCGTGATGCCACAGCTGCGCCCGCTGCTGGCGCGCTACGCACGGGTGTTCAGCCCCGGGCTGCACGTGCTCTCGCAGAACGAGATTCCCGAGCGCGTGGGGCTCAAGGTGGTGGGCACCCTGGGTTGAGCAAGGCGTCTGGAAATCGATGTTTAAGGCGCTTCCCGGGCCGGTCGCTTTCCAGACACAGGCAGGCAGTTCAGCCAGCCACACAGGCAACTTGCAGAGGAAGTACCCATGGCTTTGTCGATTCACACCAACTATTCCGCGCTGGTCACCCAGAGCAGCCTGAACCGCACCAACAGCACCCTGGCCCTCAACCAGCAACGCCTGGGCACTGGCCTGCGCATCAACTCGGCCTCCGACGACGCCGCCGGCCTGCAGATCGCCACCCGCCTCAATGCCCAGACCCGCGGCATGGGCGTCGCCAACCGCAACACCGGCGATGCCATCTCCCTGCTGCAGACCGCCGAGGGCGCCTTCAACGAAATCACCAGCATCGTCCAGCGCATGAAGGACCTGGCCACCCAGTCGGCCAACGACACCAACAGTGCCAAGGACCGCACCTCCATCCAGGCCGAGTTCGACCAACTGGCCAAGGAAGTGGAAAACATCTTCGGCAACACCACCTACGCCGGCGACAACCTGTTCTCCGACACCGGCAAATTCTCCAAGGCGGTCAACTTCCAGATCGGCGCCACCGCCGCCGAGACCCTGACCCTGGACGTCAGCGCCAACATGGCCACCCTGAAGAAAACCCTGACCGAAGAGCTGTCGAAGCTGACACTCGAGGACAACGCCAAGTCCACCGCCAGCATCACTGCCCTGGACAGCACCCTGGACGCCATCGGCAGCATGCGTGCCTCCTTCGGCGCCAACATCAACCGCCTGAACCACACCGCCAACAACCTGGCCAACATGAAGGACAACACTGACCTGGCGCGCGGCCGCATCCTCGATGCCGACATCGCCACCGAAAGCGCCAACATGACCAAGAACACCATGCTCATGCAGTCCGGCATCTCCATGCTCAAGCAGGCCGGCCAGATGCCCTCCCTGGTGATGTCGCTGCTCGGCTGACCGGTTCCTCCCCCTCCAGCCTGCGCTGTCCAGCAGAGCCTGGCTTTACGCCTCGGGAAACCGGGGCGTCTTTTTTGCTTTGGCGGCGGATGAGCCTGCTGGACGGGTTATCCCCTCATCCGCGCCGAACCCGGTTACGCAAACCCTTGGCACGGAATGGTTCCGGCATAACCGCAAAAACAGCGAAAACACCGACAACAAAAATCGCAAAATCTGTAGAAGCCACGTCTTACCCGGCTTCCCCCCCCTCCGCCCTGAATGCAACGTCCTCCTCCCTGCGCCCCTCCCCCGTCAAAAGGGCTTATTCAGAGCGATTACGCCCTGACGCACCTCATTGCAAAGACGCTCCAGCCGCCACAACGAAGCCTTCACGAAACCTTTCCAGTTGGCGAACTTCGCCGCACATACCCGCTACTTCTCGCATTCCGAGGAAGCAGCCTTAAAGGCTGACCTGACAATAGGAAATTTCGCCAAAGACAATACTCGCCACCACCCCCCAAAAACCTGACTCCACCCTCAATAATCGCACCCGCATCCCGGCCCTTCCCCGAAATTCTGACCGAGATGTCGGATTTTGCTTACCCATGGAAAGAACAAGAAAATGAGTGGAGGCCACATGTCTTGCATCTACTTGCGAACCGGTCGTACGGACTGCCAGGTCCGCTTCCATCCGCTGCGTTTTCAGCTTTCGTTGATCCAGGCCGACCAGGAGGAGCGGATCGAACTGGGGTTCTCCGGCAGCAAGGTGCTGGAGCGCCTGCTGCAGTCCCCTGGCGAGGTGGTCTCCCGGGACGAGCTGCTGCAATACGCCTGGCACGACCGCGTGGTGAGCCAGGGCAGCCTCAACCAGCAGATCTACACACTGCGCCAGCTCCTGCACGACGAGCGCCAGCGGGAGATCATCCAGACGCTGCCGCGCCGGGGCTACATGTTCAACCCCGGCTACCTGCTGCAGATCACCCACGAAACCGAACCTGTGCCTGCCCCCGCCGAGGAGCCGACCGTGGCTGTGGTCGCGCCCCTCGCGTCCGTCCCTGCCCCCCTGCCGACACGGGAAGACCCGGCCCCCTCGTTGCCACCCCGCCCGCCCCGCTTCGCGCATGCACGCTCGGCGCTCCGCCTTTGGCGGCAACGCCTGCCCGTGGCACTGGGCGCCGGTGTACTGGGGTTGTCACTGATCGGTGCTGTGCAGGTGTACCAGCCGCCGGAGTTGCGGGCGATGGCCACGGAGACGCTGCGCCTGGGCCAGCTGGACATCCTCCTGGTGGAGGACAACGCCCAGCAGTTGGCGGAGCTCAAGCGCAATGCCCTGATCTTTCGCGACCAGCTCGCACGCGTGGCACGCCGCCCGGCGGACCTGCTGATGTACAGCAGTGCCGACTTCTATGAGGTGATCTGCCTGCAGCCGGACGGCCGCGCCAACTGGCTGATGGTCCACCAGGATCAGGTGGGACGGGTCTCCGACCAGCAGTGGCGGAGGTGCCTGCAATGATCCGGCGTCTCGACCGCACCCTGTTACGGGGCGTGCCGCTGGTGGCACTGGCCCTGCTCGTCGGCACCGGGCTAGTCGCCTGGCAGCGCCAGCCCAACCTGCCCGCCACCGGCTGCTTCAAGGTCCAGGGCGAGGCGGTGCTGGCCGATGGCCGTGTCATGCCGATCACCCACACCTCGATGCTGCACGACGGGCGCTTCTACTCGACGATCAAGCAGGACCGCACCGGCGTGCTGGTGGTGGCCGGGCGAGTAGAGGTGGACTGGCTGGGGGCGATCGAAGTGAAGGTCGAGCACGGTGGCGTGGCCGGGGATACACACGGGGTGGACGGCCAGCTGGCCTACACGCTGCTGCGTCACACCCAGCCCGGGGCACGTGTCCATGTGCTGCCCGTGGCCGGTTGTTTCTATGGCATCGAGACCCATCGGGTCATCTGCCCCTACCGGGTGGACTTGCCCACCCCGCCCCCCATGACTTCGGTGGAGGGGCTGGCAGGCCCCTGATAGCGCACGCCTCCGGCGCCGACACGCGCCTGGGCATAGCTGTCGCCGAACAGCTCCCGATAGAGCCGCTCCGCGTGTTCGGTCAGCAGCAGGATCTCGATGCGGCGGTTGGCGCCATCCTCCGGTGCCTCGGGCCGCACCGGCATGACGTCGGCCTGGGCAGCGACCTGCAGCAGCCGCTGCGCTGGCAGCCCGCCGCTCAGCAGCGCATTGCGCGCCTGCAGGGCCCGGTCCCCCGAGAGGTTCCAGTTGTCGTAGCCGGACTGCCGATAGGGCACCGCATCGGTGTGACCGCTGAGGATCAGGCGGTTTTCCACCCCCGCCAACACCTTCGCCAGGGCCTGCAGCAGGCCGGTGAAGTGCGGCTCCAGCCGCGCGCTGCCACGGGCGAACATGGCCCGGCGCTGGTCGTCGTGGATGAGGATGCGCAGGCCCTGGGGCACCACGTCCACCTCCAGGTTGGCCAGGGCATCCACCTCGCCGGCCATGTCGCGGATCATCTGCGCCAGGCGCTCCAGGTCCTCCACCGTGCGGAACAGCTGGGGCGACCTGGATGCCTCCTTGTCCTTCGCCGCCGTGGTTTCAGGGCGGCTTTCGGCCACCTTGCGTTCGGCAGGAGCAGCCTCGGCCCGGGGTGTTGGGGAGTCCTCGGGCTTCTTCGGTGGCTCGCGGCGTGGGGCAAGGGAAGCCGGACGGCCTTCCAGGTCCAGCGGCAGCCGGCTGGTGCCGTCGAACACGCCGGCACCGCCATCCACCATCGGGTTGAGCATCAGCTCCCCGGCGCTCGGGCTCTGGGAGCGCGCCTGGGGCTGGACGATCCAGAGCACCATGAACAGCGCCATCATCGCCAGAGTGAAGTCGGCGAAGGCCACCTTCCAGGCCCCGCCATGCTCGTCGTGGTGCCCCTTCTTGCCCTTGCGCTTGATGATCACTTCATGGCCGTGGGCCTTGTCGCCGCTGCGGCTCATGCTTTGCTGCGCTCCTCTTCGTACTGGTTGACCCAGGTTTCCAGCTGCTTGAAGGGCGGCTTGACGTCCTGCTCGATGAGCTTGCGCCCGGCGTCCACCGCCAGCAGCGTGGGCTTGCCGGCGACGTGGGCGACCAGGGTGGTGCGCACGCACTCCAGGGCCGACAGCTCGGTCTTCACCCGCTGGCCCATGGCGTTGCTGAGCGGGTCCATCAGGCAGTAGCAGAAGAAGATGCCGAGGAAGGTGCCCACCAGGGCAGCGGCGACGTGGTTGCCGATGTCGGCCACCGAACCGCCGATGCTGCCCATGGTGATGATGATCCCCATGATCGCGGCGAGGATGCCGAAGCCCGGCATCGCCTCACCGACCTTGTGCAGCGACTTGGAGGGCTGCAACAGCGCGTGCTCCATCGCCTCCAGCTCCTGTTCGAGAAAACCCTCCAGCTCGTGGGCGCTGATCTTGCCCATGGCCATCAGGCGGAAGTTGTCGGCGATGAAGAACATCAGGTGCTCCTCCCGCAGGATCAGCGGGTAGCGGGCGAACAGCTCGCTCTGCTCCGGGGCCTCGATGTGCTCGTCGAGCACCTTCAGGCCACCGGCGTCGACCATCTCCAGCAGCTCGTACAGCAGCATCAGCAACTGGCGCTGGAACTCCTCGCCGCGAGGTCCCTGGGTGAACACCGTCTTCAGCTGGGCAAACATCTCCACCAGCACGTCCTTGGGGTTGGCGACGATCAGCGCACCGAGCGCGGCGCCGAGGATGATCACCATCTCCGACGGCTGCCAGAGCACCCGCATGTCGCCGTGGGCCATGGCGTAGCCACCGAGGACGCAGGCCACGATGATCAGGCTTCCAATGATCTTCTGCATGGTCGGGACCTAGGCGGCTTCGGTGAGGAACTGGCAGGCGCGGCCAAGCGCCTGCTTGACCAGCTGGCAGACCCGCGCATCGGTGACTTCGAGCACCAGGGCGATCTCCTTCAGGCTCAGGTCCTGCTGGTAGTACAGCGTCAGCACCAGGCGCTCGCGCTCGCTGAGCTGGGCCAGGGCCTGGCTCAGCAGACGCTCCTGCAACACGCGGGCCTCCGGGCCGGGGGTCTCGCCGGCAAACTGCAGGTGCTGCTCCTGCAGCAGCACGTCGAGGCTCTCGATGGCCTCGCCGCACTCGGCGCGCAGGTGCTCCTGGTAGGCCGCGCAATCCAGCCCGGTGGCGGCGAGGATCTCCGCCTCGCGGGGCACCCGCCCCAGTTGCCGGGCCAGGGCGCGGATGGCATCGCGCACCCGGTGGGTCTGCTGGCGCAGCTGGCGCGGCCGCCAGTCCAGGCGGCGCAGTTCGTCGAGGATGGCGCCACGGATGCGCAGGGAGGCGAAGCGCGGGAACTGCGCATCCGGCTCGCCGTAGCGGCGCAGCCCCTCCAGCAGGCCCATAAGGCCGATCTGCTCCATGTCCTCGCGGTCCATCACCTGGCTGGCCTGGAGCGAGAGCTGACGGACGATGCGTTTGACCAGCGGCAGGTACTGCAGCAGCCAGCGCTGCTCCGCCTCGGCGGAGTGCCGGCGCGGGCCGGCAGTGAAATCGGGTTGGTCGGTATCGAGCGGAAGAATGGCGTGCATGGGGGCGACCTCATTGGGCGATCAGCTTGCTGACCAGCAGGTTGTCGAAGGGCTTGGCGGCATTGCGCGCGGCGAAGTCGGCGTTGAGTCCCTCTTCGAGGCGCTGGCGCAGGGCCTCGAAGCCCAGGGCGCGCAACTCGTCGGCCTGGAGGGTGGAGAGGTTGGCGGCGACCGAGCTGCGCACCATCGGCACCACCTGCTCGAGCTTCTTCTTGTCGGTGCCGGCCGGGCCCTGGAGCACCACGTCGAGCACGAAGTAGTGCTCGCGCTCGCGCCCCGGCAGGCTGAGGATGATTTTCTCCACCGGCAGGAAGACGAATTCGACGGAGGGCTCGGACTTCTTCTCGGCCTCCTCGCGGGGCTCGCCACCCAGGGGCAACGCGGCCAGGGCCGACTGCACCAGCAGGTGGTTGACCGCAACGCCGGCGGCGACGGCCACGGCGTTGAGCACGAAGATCAGCAGGATCAGGCGGTTGGTGGACATGGGACCTCACTCGGTGAATCAGACGGTTGCCAGCACGTCGTCCCGGCCATCGTGGCGGGCGCTCTGGCGTTGGGTGTCGAGGGGGTTGGCGTGGATCGCCAGCACGGCGGGGCCGTCATCGCGCCCCTGCCGCTCGCGGCCCGGTTGCCCGGAGCCGCCCTCGGTGGAAACCGAGACGCTGACCGGCAGGCCCTGCTGCCCGGCCAGGTCCTGGCGCAGGCGCTCGCTGCCCTGCTGCAGCAGGCGTGCGACGTCGCCCTGGGACGCGGCGATCTGCACGCTGAGCTGGCCGCCTTCCTGGCGCAGGACGATCTCCAGGCTGCCCAGCTCGGCCGGGTCCAGGCGCAGCCGGGCACTCTGGCTGCGCTGGCCCAGCTGCAGCTCCACGCTGTCACGCAGGGCCTGCAGCATCTGCTCGCCCCAGCGCGCCTGGGGGCCAGGCAGGTGCACCGTGCGCTCCAGCGGTCGTTCCGCCGTGGTCTCGGCCACCTGGGTCGGCCGCCCTGGCGAGGGGGCAAACCGTGGCAGCTCCAGCAGCGGTTCGCGCAGGCTGGCCTCGACGGGCAGGCGCCCGGGGGCCGAGTCCTGCCGCTCGCGGGTGCTCGGTTCCATCTGGACGGGTACGGGCTCACCCTCGGGCAGCAGCGTCTGGGCAGGCATGGCCTCCCCTGCCCAGGCCGGGCGCTGTCGCGGCAAGGCCAGGCGCTCGTTCAGCCCCTCCGGCATGTCATGGCGTACCGGGTCCCGCAGGGTTACCTGCAGGTCACGCTGGCCCTGGGCAAGGGCCAGCAGCGAGGTCGGGTCGATAAATTCGGTGGGTTGGGCGCTACCCGCTGCCTCGTCCACGGCGGGTGCCATCGGGGGTGGCGCCTCCTGGGCGAGCAGCGCCAGGATCGGGTCCCAGGCCTCCACGGCCTCGGGGCGCTCGTCGGCAGCACGGGCGGCGCTCGGCAAGGCAGGGGCTTGCTCCGCCCCGCTGGGGGGCGGCGCCAGGGTGTTGATGTCCATGGGTCAGGCTCCGGTTTGGCAATCCGTGGTCAGGTAGGCCTGGCGGCCCTCGGCGGCGTCCAGGTCATGGCTGAGCTGGCGCTCCAGGCGGCGCAGCTCCGCGCGGCAATCCCGCTGAGCCTGCTGGTGCAGGCGGCGCATGCGGCGGCACACCAGGCAGTCGGCGACGCCGACGTGCCCCTGCTGGCGCAGCGCACGGAGGCAGGTGGCGATCTGGGCATCCAGGGGTGCTAGGGCCTCCCATTCGTGGCCTGTGAGCACTTGCACCAGGCGATCGGCCAGCGCCGCAAGGCGGCGGTGTTCAGCGGCGAGTGGCATTGACCCCCTCCCAGCCTTCGCGCAGCACGCCCAGCAGGCGCACCACTTCGTCCAGCCCCTCCAGGGAAAGGGACACGCTGACCTCGGACAGGCGATAGATGCAGTAGTCGTAGAGTCTCGCCAGGCCCTGCACCAGCTCGCCGCCGGCCTCGTAGTCGAGGGCGCTGGACAGGCCGTTGAGGATGTTCAGGCACTTCTCCAGCGACTGGCCCTTCTGCTGGTACTGGCGCGCCTCGATGTGGCCACGGGCGCGGGCCAGCTCGTCCAGCAGGCCGTCGAACAGCACCAGCACCAACTCGTAGGGGGCCGCGGCGGCGGTGCGGGCCTCCAGGTCCACGGCGCGGTAGCCGCCGTAGCTGTCGTCCAGGTTGAACCCGTTCATGCGAACAGCCCTCCGGTCTGCTGCATCGAGGCCAGGGCCTGGGTCATCGCCGTGTACTGGCGCAGGTAGCGCTGGTAGGAGGTGTCGTACTGCCGCTGCAGGCTCTCGAACACGCCATCCATGCGACGGATGTTGCTGGCGATGGCATCGCGGCGGCTCTTCAGCTGACCCGTGCTGCCGATGTAGGGCGTGAGGCTGCGCTCCAGGCTTTCCACCAGGCGTCCGGGTTCGCGGAACAGCTTGTCCAGCTCCCCGGGTTGCTCGGCCAGGGCCTTCTCAAGGCGCTTGGTGTCCAGCGTGAGCTTGCCGTTGCGGTCGGCGCTGACGCCGTACTCCACCAGGCTGCGACCCCCGAAGCCGCTGCGCAGCACGGCATTGAGCCGGTTTTCGATGCTGCGCACGGTGGCGTCACCGGCCAGCGGCCCGCGACCGCTGCCGTCACTTCCGCCGCTCGCGGTGAGGCTGTCGAAGCTGCCCAGCAAGGTATTGAAGGCATCGATGAAGCCTTGCACGCGCTCGCGGGTACCCTTCTCGTCCCGGCGCACGGTGACCTGCAGCGGGCTTTCCCCCGGGCGGTGGGCCTGGGTGAAGGTCAGCGAAACCCCCTCCACCACACCGTCGAATCGGTTGGTCGGCTGGGTCAGCAACAGACCGTCCTCGCCCCCCAGGCGGACCTGGGCGTCCCGTGCCTCGGCCAGGGTCCGCGGGTTGGCAACAGCGGCCGCCAGCGGGCCGGAGCCCCCCTGGAGGGACAGGCTGATCGCCTGCGCAGCACCGCTTTCCCGCGCACTGAGCACCAGGGACAGCTTGCCGTCCGCCCGTACCAGCGTCGTGCTGATGCCACTGCCGGCCAGGGTCGTGGACAGCGCCTGCTGCAGCTCCTCGGGGCTGTTGCGGCCATCACCGTCGCGGTCGACGCTGGCCAGGTCCAGGCTGTAGGACTTGCCGGCCTGCTGAAGGGTCAGCACCCCCTGGGTGCCGATGCCGTCCGCCGTCAGCCCTTCCAGGGCCACCTGGTGGGCACTGGCCAGGCGCTCGACGAAGAAGCTGTAGCGCCCCGTGCTGGCAGTCGCCCCGACCTGGGCCGTCGCCCGGCCCTCCTGACTGAACACGGCCTCGTTGGCCAGGATCGGCCGAGTCTCGCTCTTGAACTCGCGGATCGACGTGCTGAAGGTGCGCAGCGCCTTGTCGAGGTTCGCCAGCGCATCGCCCTGGGCACGGTAGGCCTGCTGACTGCGATTGGCCCGCGCCCGGGCTGCCTGCACCTCGAAGGTGGCCAACTGGGTGGCCTGCTGGCGGGCGTATTCGGTATCGATGTTCATCGGGATGGCTCCTTGGAACTGGCAATGGTGACCAGCGCCGGAGCAAGGCCGATGCCAACTGCTGAAAGCCTCGGATCACGGGGCTTCCAGCCTTTTGCGGAGGAAGCTCGGCAAGGCGGGCGCACGTCCCCTGAGGAATGCAGGTTTCCGCTTGCTTCCTGTTTCGGCGTCTATCCGCCAACCACTGGCGGACGTGCTGACGGGTTCTCCCAGAGAGCAGGTCGGCAGCAAAGACGCACGTGCGGAGACGCCCCTGGCAAATGGGCGCGATCAGAAGCAGCAGATGCAGAGGGTACGAGGGCGAGGGAAACGGGCAGGCTGACGAGTCTGGCGGGGGCATAAAAAAGCCCGCACCCGGCGCGGCTCAAACACCGGGGCGGGCAAGGAGCAACCTCAGGCCAGCAGGCTGACCACGGTGAAGCGCGAGAGCTGGGCCTGGGCGATCACGGCCTGGGCGAGTGCGCCGTAGGCGTTCGGGCCCTGGCCCATCAGGTCGTACAGGGAGCGGGCGAAGGCCTGGGCCCATTGGCGTTCGTCCCGGGCGTCGGCCTGGGCGAGGAATTCGCGGATGTCCTCCTGCCGCTGGGCCAGTTGGTCGCGCAGGGTGTCGATGCGCTCCAGCACGCCGAGCACGGAGTCGAGCAGGCTGCGCAGCTCCCGGGGGCTTTGCCCGAGGGGTTCAGACAGGGCCTGCAGGCCCTCTTCACGGCTGGCCAGGCCACGCCGCTCGCGGGGGAACAGGCCGCCCTCCCCTTGCACCTGCAACTGGTCCTGCAGGGTGCGCCACTGGGCTTCGGGGGCGCTGAAGCGCAGGGCGCCGTCGCTGTCCAGCTCGGCGCGCAGGCCGGCGGCGCCGAGGCCCTGATTGAAGCGGCGCAGCACCTGTTCCGGGGCCAGCCCTTCATCCAGGGCCACGGCCAGGGCTTCGCCCGGCTGACGGGTGAAGCTGAACACCAGGGTTTCGCGGCCCGCGGCGCGGATGGCCTCCAGGGAGTCCAGCCCCTCCAGGCGGAAGCGGCTGCGCACGGGCTCGCCAAGGCGCAGCCGCAGGTCGGCGTCCAGGGACTGCGCGGTGCGCGCACCGCGTTGCTGCAGCAGGGCATTCACCTCGCGGGTGGCCTGGCGCAGGGTTTCGCGGTCGGCGGGGCGCGAGGCGGCCAGTTCGCGGCCGAGGTTGAGCTTGAGGTGGTCGAGGCGTCCGGCCAGTTCGCCCAGGTACTGGTCGGTGGCCTGCATCTGGCTCAGTTGCTGGTTGAGCTGCAGGTTGAAGCTGGACGGTTTGCCGGGCGAGCGCTGGGCCGGGCTGCGCGGCGTCGGACGGTCGGGCGCCACCGTGCGCGACGGGGCGCTGGTGGGCTGGGCTGCCGGCGTCTGCTGCCGCTCACGGGGGGGCGGCAATGTGGTGGGTGAGAGTGCGGTGGGGTCGACCTTCATGGTTCGGCCTCGGTCAGAGCAGGTTGAACAGGGACAGGTCCTGGATCGCCAGGTAGGTCTTCTGGCTGGCCTTGATCGACAGTTTGTAGTTCTCCAGGTCGAGCTGGGCGCTGGGGTAGTCCAGGTGGGAAAGGTCGTACTCGAGCCGCTGGTTGACCAGCGAGCGGTCCTCGTTGGCCTGGGTGAGCAGGTTCAGGGTGCCCTGCCGCCCTCCCAGTTCGGTGATGGCGGCGAGCACGCCGTCGAGGCTGCGGTCGAGCACATCCAGCAGCTCACCGGTCTGCTTCACCAGGGCCGGGTCGCCGCTCTGCATGCCGGGGGCGAGGAAGGCCTGCTGCAACGCGTGCAGGCCATTGAGCACCGGCAGGTCGGGGCCGAGCATGGCCAGCAGCGTGACGTTCTCGTCCAGCAGCACGCCGCTGTCCACCACGGCCTGGCGTACGCCGGCATTGCCGCCGGGGCTGTAGCGCCCGGTGGCCGGGTCCTGCAGCAGGGCCGGCTGGTCGATGCGGGTGCCGGAGAACAGGTAGCGCCCGGACTCGTCGCGGCTGTTGAGCAGGCCGGCCAGCAGGCCTTCCAGTGTCTTCATCTCCGCGGCGATGGCGCCCAGGTCCTGCTCGGAGTGGGTGCCGTTGCGAGCCCACAGCAGCATGTCGCGGATGCTGAGCAAGGCATTCGAGGTCGAGCGCAACTGGGTCTCCTGGGCGCCGAGGCTGGAGGAGACGCTGCCGATGTTGAGTCGGTACTGGGCCAGGCCTGCCTCCTCCCGTGCGTTGCGCAGCAGACGGACGCTGGCGATGGGGTCGTCGGAGGGCTGCAGGATGCGCCGGTTGCTGGAGACCTGCTGCATCAGCCGCCCCACTTCCAGGCCGTTGCGGTTGAGCGCTTCGCCCATCAGTGCGCGGGTCTGGGCATTGGTGACACGCATGGGGATCTCCTCAGAAGCTCGCCAGCATGGCGTCGAACAGGGTGTTGGCAGTGGCGATCACCTTCATGTTGGCCTGGTAGGCCTGCTGGTAGGCGATCAGGTTGGCGGCCTCTTCGTCGTCGTTGACGGCGCTGGTGCCGTCGCGCAGTGCCTGGGCCTGGCGGGTCACCTGGGTGGCGGCGGCGAGGTCGCCCTGGTTCTGCCGGCTGGCGCTGGCCACCTGGCCGAGCAGGCCGGCGTAGGCCTCGTTGAAGGTGGTGGACGAGCCACCCAGCAGCACCGGCTGGCGGCGCACTTCGAACAGCGCCAGCAGGGTGCGGTTGTTGCCGGCCTCGCCGGGGGTGTCGGAGAACGCCAACTGGTCAGGGGTGATCCCGGTCAGCACCAGCAGCTGGCTGATGCTGCCCGGCTGGTGACGGAACAGGGGCTGGCCCGGGTCGCCGTTGCGGTCATAGCCGGTGGTGAGCACGTCGTTGACGCGGCTGGCGAAGGCTCCGGCCATTTCCCGCAGCAACGCCTGCTTGGGCCGCAGCAACTGCGTTTCGCTGGTCTGCAGCGCCCCCAGTGTGCCGCCCAGGCCATTGGGAGAGAGGCCGGCACGGGTGGTGGCGAACTGCAGTTCGATGCGCTGGCGGCCATCACCGTCGCGCACCACCTCCAACCGGCTGGGGGTGCCGCCGATCACCAGCGGCTGGCCGCTGTCCAGGGCGATGTCGTAGGCACCCTCGGCGCTCTCCCGGACCTGCAGGCGCACATGCTGGCCGAGCGCCTTGACCATCTCGTCGCGGTGGTCCTGCAGGGTGGCGATGTCGCCGCCCACGGCCTTCGCCTCGGTGATGCGGCGATTCATCAGGGCCAGGTTGGCGGTGAGCGCGTTGATGTCCACCACCACCGCCTCGCGCTGGGCAGCCAGGCCGTCGAGCTGGGCCTGGAGCCCGTTGGAAAGGCTGTTGAAGCGTTGCGCCAGGTTGCCCGCCTCGGTCAGCAACTGCTGGCGAAGGGCCTGGGACGACGGGGTGGCGCTGGCCTCGCTGACGGCGGCGAAGAACTGGTCGAGACCCTTGCTGATGTTGGAGCCCTCGCCCGCCAGGAGGCTTTCCACGGCCTGAAAGTAGGGCCGTGCGCCCGCCTGCAGCTGCTGCTCGGCACCGGCGCGCCACAGCTGGCGGTTCTGGAAGGCATCGGCGATGCGGCGGATGGCGGCCACGTCGACGCCGGCGCCCGGCGAAGTGCCCTGCCCGACCCGCGACTGCAGCACCGGGTCCAGGCGGCTGTAGCCGGCGGTGTTGCGGTTGGCGGTGTTCTGCGCCGTGGCGGCCAGGGCGATCTGGCTCGCCTGCAGGCCGGTCAGGGCGATCTGGCTGATCAGGCTCACGCGTCGTTCTCCTCGTGCCCGGTTCGGATGCTGGGGGCGAAGGCCGCCGAATGGGCCGGCGGATTGCCTCTTGCGGGAGAAGGGGCGACCGGCCGGCTCGGGCCGTTAAGGTCGCGGAGGATGCTGCGGGTGTAGGCGCGGGTCTCGGCGAAGGGGATGGACTCCACCCAGGCCTCGGTGGACACCTCGCCCAGGCGCGGGTCGCCGAAGCGCTGCAGCCACTCGTCCACCCGGCCGGGCCCGGCGTTGTAGGCGGCCAGGGCCAGGGCCGGCTGCTGGTCGTAGCGCGCCAGCAACTGTTCCAGGTAGGCGCGCCCCAGGCGCAGGTTGTAGCCGGGGTCGTCCAGCAGGCGCTGCGGGTCGAACGGCAGCCCCAGGGCCTGGGCCATGTCCCGGGCGGTGTCCGGCATCAGCTGCATCAGGCCCAGGGCGCCCTTGGCCGAGACCGCTCGCGCGTCGCCGGCGGACTCGTGACGGACCACGCTGCCCACCAGTGCGCGGAGCCCTGCGCTGCCCCGGGCCAGGGTCGACAGCGGCGTGGCAGCGCTGGCGGCGAGCCCGGCGGCCCCCGCCAGCCAGGTGCCCATGGCCCGGCTGCGGGCAGGTTGCGCCGGGGTCGGCATGGGGGGCGGCAGGTGGCCGGCCGGTGCAGCAGGCACTGCGCCGGGCTCGGGCGGCTCGCCGCCGAGCTGGCTGACCAGCAGCCCGGCGATGCCGGCCTGGCCGCTGCCGGCCAGGTGCCGGGCCAGGGCCTCGTCATGCAGGTCGCGCAGGGTGTCGAGCTGGCGGCTGCGCAGGGGGTTGCCTTCGGACAGCACATCGCCGGCCTTGCGCATCTCCTTGAGCAGTTGCTGGAGGAACAGCGCCTCGAAGTCCTCCGAGGCGGCCTGCAGCTGGCTGCGCGGTGCACGGGCCGGGTTCAGGTCCCGGCCGGCCCGCAGCGTCAGCGAAGGGGGAAGGGTCGATGCCATGGGGCCTCCTCAGATCACCACCAGTTCGGCGTTCAGGGCCCCCGCGCGCTGCAGCGCCTGGAGGATGGTCATGATGTCGTCGGGGGTGGCGCCCAGGCGGTTGACGGTGTCGATGATGCTTTCCAGGGTGGTGCCTTCGGGCCACTTGAACATCGGGTTGGTCTGCTGCTCCACGTCCACCTCGGAGTTGGGGGTGACCGTGGTCTGCCCGCCGGAGAGCGGCGCCGGCTGGCTGACCTGGGGGTTCTCGCTGATGGTCACGCTGAGGGTGCCGTGGGCCACGGCGGCGGCCTTGACCCGCACCCCCTGCCCCACCACCACGGTGCCGGTGCGGCTGTTGAAGACCACCTTGGGCCGGGTCCGACCGGGGTCCACTTCCAGTTCTTCGAGCTGTGCCATGAAGGCCATCCGGGCGCTGGCGGATACCGGCGCGCGCACGGCCACGCGTGCTGAGGACAGGGCACTGGCGGTGTTGTCGCCGAACGTCTGGTTGAGCGACTCCACCACCCGGTTGACGCTCTGGAAGCCGGGCTCGCGCAGGCTCAGCAGCACCTCGGGGCGCTCGGCGAAGTCGCTGGGGATGCTGCGCTCCAGGCTGGCGCCATTGGGGATCAGCCCGGAGGTGGGGCTGTTGAGGGTAACGCTGGAGCCGCTCTGGCCTTCGGCCTTGACGCCCCCCACCAGCAGGTTGCCCTGGGCCACGGCGTAGACCTCGCCGTCGATGCCCTGCAGCGGTGTCATCAGCAACAGCCCGCCGCGCAGGCTCTTGGCATCCCCGAGGGACGACACGGTCACGTCCAGGGTCTGCCCCGGCCCGTAGCCGGGCGGCACGCTGGCGGTGACCATCACCGCGGCGGCGTTCTTCAGCTTGGGGTCGGTGCCCGGCGGCAGGTTGATGCCGAACTGCTTGACCATGTTGGCCACCGACTGGTTGGTGAACTTCACCTGGTTCTTGTCGCCGGTGCCGTCGAGCCCCACTACCAGGCCGTAGCCGAGCAGCTGGTTGTCGCGGACGCCTTCGACATCCACCAGGTCCATCAGCGGGACGCCGAGGCTGGCGGGTTGCCAGGCGAGCCCGAGCAGGCCGAGCAACAGGGTGGCAGGGATGCGCATGGGGGCACTCCGTTAGAGGGGGAACAGGGGGGAGGTGAAGAAGCGGGTCAGCCAGCCGGCGCTGTTGCTGTCGTTGAGCACGCCACGCCCGGCGTAGGAGATCCGCGCGTTGGCCACCTGCTGGGAGGACACGCGGTTGTCGCGGTCGATGTCGTCGATGCGCACCAGGCCGGTGAGGCGGATGTACTCGTCACCCTGGTTGAGCCGCAGGGCTTTCTCGCCCTTGACCAGCAGCACCCCGCCCGGCAGCACCCGGTGCACGGTCACGGCGATGGCGCCGCGCAAGGTGTTCTGCTGGGAACTCTTGGCCGAGCCGGAGAAGTCGCGCTCGGCACTGGCCTGGTTGTTCAGCCGGTTGTAGGGCCGGTTGCGCAGGGTCGGCAGGGGGATGTTCAGCGAGGAACTCTTGTCGAAGCTGGTGCCCGCGCTCTTGCTGGACTGGGTGGACTCGTCCAGCACCACGGTGACGATGTCGCCGACGCCGATGGCGCGCTTGTCGCGCAGCAGCGAGCCGCCGTAGCCGGACCGGAACAGCCCGCCGGAGGTGGCCGGCTGCCGGGCGTAGTCCAGCTCCGGCGGCTGGAAGGCGGAGGAGTCCTCGTCGGGCAGCAGCTCGCGGGCGCTCTGGCAGCCACCCGAGACCAGCGTCGCGATGAGCAGCAGCAGCAACAGCAGGACGCGCATCACGGTGCTCATACGGTCTGGTTCAGGAACTGCTGCATGCCGGAGGCGGCATCCAGCACCTTGGCGTTGGCCTCGTAGGCACGCTGGATGGCGATCATGCTGACCATGGCCTCCACCACCTGCACGTTGGAGCCTTCGAGCACCTTCTGCTTGATGTCGCCGAGGCCTTCCTGGCCGGCCACGCCCTCCACCGCCTCGCCGCTGGCCACCGTCTGCTTGTAGAGGTTGCCGCCCAGGGCCTCCAGGCCGCCGGGGTTGGTGAAGTTGGCGAGCATGATCTGCCCCAGCTCGCTGGGCTGGGCGGCCCCGGGGAGCACAGCGGTGACCAGGCCGTCGCGGCTGACGGTGAACTGGGTGGCCCCGGCGGGCACCTGGATGGCCGGCAGCAGCGGCAGGCCCTGGGCGGTCACCAGCATGCCCTCGCCATTGAGCTGCAGTTGGCCGTTCTCGGTGTACCAGGTCTCGCCGTTGGGCGACTCCACCTGGAAGAAGCCGGGCCCGACGATGGCCAGGTCCATCGGCTGGCCGGTGGGCTGCATGTTGCCTTCGGTGAACACCTTCTGCGTGCCGGCCACGCGCACCCCGCTGCCGAGCTGGATGCCCGAGGGCACGGTGTTGACCTGGTCGGCCTGGGCGCCGGGGGGCAGTTCGATGGCGTAGAACAGGTCCTCGAAAACGACGCGGTCGCTCTTGAAGCCGACGGTGTTGACGTTGGCCAGGTTGTTGGCCACCGCCGCCAGGGCGGTGTCCTGGGCGGCGAGCCCGGTCTTGCTGACCCAGAGGGCGGAACTCATGGGGGTTCTCCTTGGTGTGGGGGCGGCGCGCTCAGGCGCCGCGGATCATGCGGTTGCCGTTGGCGGCGAGGTCGTCGGCGGCCTTGAGCAGCTTCACCTGGGTCTCGAACAGGCGGCTGAGGCCGAGGGTGCCGGTGAGCTGCTCGATGGCCGAGACGTTGCTGCCCTCCAGGTAGCCGGCGGCCAGTTGCACCGTCTCACTGTCGGCGGCCGGGGTGCCGTCGACGGTCACCAGCAGGCCGGTGGCGTCCTTGCGCAGGCCGGCGGCGGGGATGTCGACGCGCTTGATGCGGCCGACCTCGGCCATCAGGTAGTCGCCGCGCGGCTGGATCGAGACGGTGCCGTCGCTGCCGATGGACAGCCGGTCGTAGGGGGGCAGCTGCAGCGGGCCACCGTCCCCCAGCACCGGCCGGCCGCCGAGGCTCAGGCGGCCTTCAGCGTCCACGGCCAGGCTGCCCTGGCGGGTGTAGGCCTCGCGGCCGTCCTCCAGTTGCACGGCGATCAGGCCGGGGCCGCGGATGGCCAGGTCCAGCTCGCGCCCGGTGGCCATCAGCGGGCCGGGGTTGAGGTCGAGGCCGCTCGGCTGCAGCCGGGCGAGGTGGCGGCTGGCGTAGCCGGTGCCCGGCACCTCCACGGCCTCGGCCCGCTCCAGGTCGGCGCGGAACCCCGGGGTGCTGACGTTGGCGAGGTTGTTGGCGCGTACGTCCAGGGCGGCCTGGGTGCGGTACGCGGCGGTCATGGCGGTGTAGCCCAGTCGGTCCATGGCGTGTTCCTCAGACGGCGGCGAACAGCGCCTGGATGAGGTCCTTGTTGGTGCTCACCACCTTGGTGTTGGCCTGGTAGTTGCGCTGCCCTTCCATCAGCCCCACCAGCTCGCGGGTGAGGTCGACGTTGGAGCCCTCCAGGGCCTTGCTGCTGATGGGGCCGAACTGGCCACTGTTGGGCGTGCCCAGCAGCGGCGTGCCGGAGGCGCTGGTCTCGCTCCAGCTGGTGCCGTTCTGGTTGGCCAGCCCGCCGGGGTTGGTGAAGCCCGCCAGCACCAGCTGGCCCTCCAGCAGGCGCTGGCCGTTGCTGAAGGTGGCGTAGAGGCGTCCGTCCTTCTCCACCGCCATGCCGGTGCGCTCGCCGGTGGCATAGCCGTTGGCGCGGTTGGTGCCGATGACGAAGGGCGAGCCGTACTGGGTGGAACCGGCGTAGCTGAGAGCCAGGTTCAGCGGCTCGACGCCGGGCAGCGGGTGGGTGATGGTCACCGGCCCCACGGGGGCGGCCAGGGTGCCGCTGGTGCTGAAGCTCAGGGGCTGGGAGGGACCGACACCGGCACCGTCGACGAAGTAGCGCACGTCCCACTGGTTGCTGCCGGTGTTGATGAAGTACTGCGTGAAGCTGTGCTTTTTCCCCTGGGAGTCATACACCGGCGTGGTCTGGGTGCAGGTGTAGGTATCCGGGTTGCTCGGGTCGAAGGGGGTGACCTTGGGCGGTGTGGCGTTGGCGTCGAGGTTGGCGGCGAAGTCCACCCGGTTGCTGGCCTGGGCCGGCAGGTTGCCGGTCTTCTGCTGCAGGTCACCGAGCACACCCGCCTGCAGCACGCCGGCCGCATCCACCGGGTAGCCCTGCAGCCGGCCACCGCCCGCCGTCAGGTAGCCCTGCTCGTCGGTACCGAACATGCCGGCGCGGGTGTAGCGGGTCTCGCCACCGGCGCTGCGGGTGATGAAGAAGCCGCCCCCGCCGATGGCCAGGTCCAGGTCACGACCGCTGGCGTTGATGGAGCCGCGCAGGCTGATGCTCTGGGTCACTGCCTGCACCTCCACGCCCATGGGCTGGCCGGAGGAATACAGGCTGGCGAACTCGGCGCGGGAGGACTTGAAGCCGGTGGTGGCGGAGTTGGCGATGTTGTGGCTGACAGCGTTCAGGTGCTGGTTCACCGCATTCAGCCCGGTCAGGGCGATGTTGAAGCTCATGGTCTACCTCACAGGGACAATCAGGCGCCGCCGAATTCGACGACGTTGTAGAAGGGCACTTGGCCAAGGCCGGCCACCTCCAGCACTGGGCCGGTGGCGCTGGTGCGGACCTGCACCACGCGGCCGGCCAGCTCAACCGGCGGCATCTCGCCGCTGTCGGTGCGCACCTCCAGGCGGTAGCGGCCCTCGGGCAGGCCGAGGGCGGCGGGGTCGATGCGCACGGGCACGCGGCCGGGCTGCTGGGGGCCGAGCTGCAGCGTGGTGCGCCGGCCGCTCTCGCTGACCAGTTCCAGCTGGGTGCTGCCCGAGGGGGATGTGAGGCGTATCTCGCCTTCGATCACGCGGCCGGCGAGGGTCACGCTGTCGCTGGCGACCTTGACCTGCTGGCCCACCAGCCCGGCGGCGGTGAGGGTCTGCAGGTTGTCCACCAGCACCAGGCTGCCCTGGGCGACCCGGGTCAGGTTGGCCATGCTGCGCACCTGGGCGAGGTTGGCGTACTGGTTGATGTACTGGCTGCTGTCGGCGGGGTTGGTCGGGTCCTGGTTCTGGATCTGCGCGCTCATGAGGGTGATGAAGGTGTTCTCCATCTGGGCCACGTCGCGCAGGTCGAAGGCCGGGTTGGCCTGCACCTCGCGACCGCCCGGGGTGCGGCTGGCGGTTTCGTTGTCGATGCGGTTCATCAGGCTTCTCCCAGGCGCAACAGGCCTTGCTGCATGCTCTTGACGCGGTTGAGGACCTCGACGTTGGTCTCGAAGCCGCGCGAGGCGGAGAGCATGTCGGTCATCTCCTCGATGGGGTTCACGTCCGGGTAGAACACGTAGCCGTCGCGGTCGGCCAGCGGGCTGCCCGGCTCGTAGCGCCGGCGCGGCTCGGCCTGGCTGGCGATCACGTCCAGCACCTGCACCCGGGCGCCGCCCAGGCCCGCCGGGCGGGACAGCTCGCCGTTCTCGTAGATGGCGGCGAACAGCGGCTTGCGCGGCCGGTACACGGCCTCGCGGCTGCCGGCGGCGGATTCGACGTTGGCCAGGTTGCTGGCGATGGTGTTGAGGCGCACGGTCTGGGCGTTCATGGCCGAGCCGGCGATGCGGTAGATGGCGTCGAAGGACATGGTCAACGGCCCTCGATGGCCTGCTTCAGGCCTCGGAACTTCATGGTGAGAAAGGTCAGGCTCGTCTGGAAATCCATGGCGTTGCGGGAAAATTCCGCCTGCTCCACGCCCTGCTCCACGCTGTTGCCATCCAGGGAGGGGTTGAACGGCACGCGGTACTTCAACCTCGGCGCCTGGTCCTCCAGGCCCGGCAGGCGGTACTCGGCGCCCTGGCGCATCTGCTCGGCGAAGTCGAAATCCCGGGCCCGGAAGCCGGGGGTGGACTCGTTCGCCAGGTTCGACGAGAGGATTTCGCTGCGCTGCATGCGCAATTCCAGCGCCTGGGCGTGAACCCTCAGGCTGTCTTCGATTCGTATACTCATGGGCCCTCGGCCTCCTCACGGATGGGGACGGATGCCCTATCGCAGGAAGCGTGCCGGGTTCGGGCACACCCTAAAATCCTCTTGTTTTTCAGTCAGTTGAATGAATTCATCAGCCAACCAGAATCGTCCCGGGCTTCCGCTTTCGAACGCCACCCGTGCCCACGCGGGAAGGCTCGCTTCCGCCCTCTTCCTCGTGCTCGCGGGCGTGGTTGCGCCCTGTACCCAGGCCGACACCAAGGTCGCCAGCCAGGTGCTGGAAGCGGTCGCCCAGCAGCAGGACGCGCGCCTCGACGCGCTCGCACTCAGCAAGGGCTGGCAAGACCTGGAGCACACACTGGAAAGCCAGGTGCTGGGAGAAACCGCGTCGCTGAAGCCCTGCAGCGGGCCCCTGTCAGTGACGGCCGAGGCCGCGCTGCCGAACCCCTTGGCACGCCAGCGCTACCGGGTGAAATGCCCGGAAGGCTGGCAGCGGGTGGTGGTGAGCCAGGCCAGCGTGCGCCTGCCGGTGCTGGTCAGCCGCGTCGCCATCGAGCGCAACGCGACGCTGGAGGCGCGCCAGCTGGAGCGAAAGGTCATGCCGCTGGAGCGCCTGCGCCGGGGCTTCTACCAGACCCCGGCAGAGGTGGTCGGCCAGAGCGCCCGGCGCAGCCTGCGCGCGGGCCAGGTGATCGGCCCGGCGAGCCTGGCGCCGCCGGTGCTGGTGCGCCGTGGGCAGCGGGTGACGGTGGTGGCGGCGGTGGGCGGATTGAACGCCTCGGTGGAGGCCGAGGCGCTGGAGGATGGCCGCCAGGGCGAGCGCATCAAGCTGCGCAACACCTCCAGCCGCAAGCCGCTGGAGGCGAAGGTGACGGGCCCGGGGCAGGTGCAACTGCCCTGAGCCCTGTCAGGCCCAGGGCGCCGGTTCGCCGAAGAGCCGGCCCTGCACGCCCTGGATGCCCATTTCACGCAGCACAGCCAGTTCCCCTTCGGTTTCCACGCGCTCGGCGATCAGCGGCAGGTCGATGCTGTTGGCCGCGCGCTGCATGGCCTCGATGAACAGGCGCTTGTCGTTCTCCTGGTCGATGGCGCGGATGTGGCTGCCGTCCACCTTGAGGTAGGCCAGGCCCAGGCGGGCCAGGTTGCCGATCATGCTGAAGCGCCCGCCGAAGTGCTGCAGGCTGAGGGCGAAGCCCAGTTCGCGCAGGCGCCGGGTGAGGCTTTCCAGCACGGCCTGGTCGGGCAGTTGGTCCTCTTCCAGCTCCAGGGTCAGGCGCGGGCCCAGCTCCGGGTGCTGGCGCAGCAGCTCGAAGGCGCGCTCCAGGGCGGCACGGTCGCGCAGCAGCGCGCCAGAGAGATTCAGGGCCAGCGGGCGGTCGTGCCCGGTCATCTGCTCCAGCACCCGCTGCAGCATCACCAGGTCGAGCCGGGCGGACCAGCCGAAGCGCTCCAGCCAGGGCAGGAAGCGGCCGGCGGCGATGCTGCCGCCCTGCCCGTCCGGCAGGCGCGAGAGCACCTTGTGGTGCAGCACGCGCTGGGGATCGCGGCTGTCCACCACCGGCTGGAAATACAGCTCGAAACGCCGGGCGGTCAGCGCCTCGTCCAGCAGGCGGTGCCAGGTGTGGCGGTCTTCACCGCCCTGCGCCGCGTCGCTGTGCTCGACGCAGGCCCAGGCCTGGCCGCCTTCGCGCTCGGCGCGGGCCAGGGCCTCGTCGGCCAGGCGCATCAGCTCGTCCTGGGCCTCGCCCGGGGCGAAGGGCGCGAGGCCGATGTGGGCCACCGGCAGGCTGTCGGTGGCACCGGTCTCGGCCAGGCTGACCAGCGCGGCGTCGAGGCGCTCGGCCAGGTGCTCGGCCTCCTCGCGGGTCAGCCCCGCGCCCAGCAGGACGAACTCGCCACCCCGGCTGCGGGCCAGGGGGAAGCCGGCACCGGCGCGCTTGAGCTGCTCGGCCACGGCCTTGAGCAACTGGTCGGTGCGCGGGCCACCGAGGCGCTGGTTGAGGCCGGCGAGGTCGTTGACCCGCAGCAGCAGCAGGTAGCCGTTGCAGGCGCGCTCGTCGCTGCCCAGGCGGTCCTGCAGCTGCAGTTCGAAATAGCGACGGTTGCCGAGGCCGGTGAGGCTGTCCTGGTAGGCCTCGTCGCGCAGCCGCTCGCTGCGTTCGGCCTGTTCCTGGAACAGCGCCTTGAGCTTCTCCACCATCTGGTTCATGGCCTGCACCACCCGGCGCAGCTCGGGGGTGCGCGGCAGTTGCGGCAGGCTGAGGAACTCGCGGCGGGCGATGGCGTGGGACTGCTCGACCATGTAGTCCAGCGGCTTGAGCTGGCGACGCAGCAGCACGGCACCCAGGCCGGCGCTGGCCAGGCCGCAGACCAGCAGCCAGCCGAGGGTGCCCAGGGCGGTCTGCCAGAGCTTGGCGATGGCGAACATCGGGTGGCTCTGCACCTCGACCCGTGCGGCCTGGGTCCAGCCACGGCTGACGATGGCGTCGCCCCCGGCGGACTGCAGCCCCACCAGGGCGACGAACCACTGCGGGACGTTGGCCGCCACCGCGTCCGGCACGCCGGTGCGCTCCACCATCACCTGGCCGGTGGCGGTGTCGACCACGCGGATGCGCTCGAAATAGCCGCTGTCGAAGATCGAGCTGACCATCAGCTCCACCATCGCCGGGTCGTCGATGTGCGGCGTCAGCGACAGGCCCAGCGCCGTGGCGGCGTCCTGGGCGTGGGAACGCAGCTGGTTCTCGTACTGCTCCCGGGAGCTTTCCAGGCTGACCATGAAGCTGCCGCTGAAGGCGACGACCAGAAACAGGCAGATGGCGATCAACAGTTGTTTGAACAGGGACATCCGGACTCCGCTATTCGCTCGTGGGAAAGCCTTCGGCTTTCATCTTCTTCAAAAGGTCCTGCCAGCGTGACAGCCGCTTGGAATCACCCACCTGCTTGCCGCCCTTGCCGGCGAGCCACAGGCCCTCGGCGTTGAAGGCGTACACCGGCAGCAGGTCGCTGCGCTGGCTGGCCGGCAGGATGCCGCCCACCAGGTTGTCCAGCACCAGGGGCACGGCGTCGGGCCGGGCGTAGTAGGTCAGCACCATGTGCGCCTGGTTCAGGCGCAGGGCCTTGACGTAGGTGATGCGCAATTTCTCGCTGGGTACGCCGAGGTGGCGCAGGCTGATGTACTTGGCGATGGCGTAGTCCTCGCAATCGCCGGCGCCCTTGCGCAGCGCCTCCACCGGGGTGGCCCAGTAGTCCACCTGGCCCCAGGTGGCGAGGTCGTCGGTGAAGCGCAGCTTGGCGTTGAAGAAGCGGTTCACCTCTTCCAGCTGCTTCTTCTCGTCGGCGCCGGCCAGGCGGCCCAGCAGGGCCTGCCATTCATCGACCCGGGCCTTGCCGGGACCGAGGGGGCCATAGAGGGCTTCGGCACGGCGGCTGATGAGGGCGAAATCCCAATCGGCGTGGAGCGCACCGGCCAGCAACGCCAGCAGGCATGGCGCGGCCAGCGCCAGCGTGCGCCACCCCCTTGCCCTGCCCTCGGTCCGTCCACTGCCTTGCACCATCGCCACCGACCACCAGGCCTGAAAACCCGGCGCGCATGGTGCGGATTCAGGGCGCAAAACTCAATGGCGTTGTGCCGCTACGGCGCGGCGTCGGCGGGGGGGATGTCGCGCTTCAGCACGCCCAGGGCCTGGACCAGGCTGGCGTGGGACAACTCGCCCAGGTGGCTGCCGACCTGGCGCCCCTCGGCATCGAAGAACAGCGTGGTGGGCAGCGCGCGGGAGCCGACCCGCTGCCCCAGCCGGGTGCCGCCGTCCAGCAGCACGTGGCCGAGGCTGAGCCCCTCCTTGGCCAGGTAGTGGCGGACCGTTTCGGCGTCCTCGCCCTGGTTGACGAACAGGAAGAGCACGTCGGCATGCTGCTGCGCGGCGCTGGCGAGCACCGGCATCTCGCGGCGACAGGGCGGGCACCAGGTGGCCCAGAGGTTCACCACCAGCGGCTGGCCCTGGTAGTCCTCCAGCCGCACCGGCCGGCCGTCGCGGTCCTGCAGGGCCACCGGCGGCAGGCGGGTGCCGCGCTCCAGGGCCTGCATCAGCGCCTGCCCCGTACCCCACAGCAGCAGCCCGCTGAGCAGCGCGACGCCCAGGGGCCGGCGCAGCGGCGGGCGCCGCCAGAGCAGCCAGCCGGCCAGCGCCAGGGCGGCCAGCACGCCGGGCCAGGCGATGAAGCCGCCGTCGCGGATGTCCAGCACCTGCCAGGGGGTCTCGCGGAAGTGCTCGGCATAGGCGACGACGAACGCCAGGCGCGCGCCCACCAGCGCCACCAGCAGCAGGTTGAACAGCACCGCCTCGGGGTTGTGCCCGCTGCGCCGCCCCAGCCACCCGCCAACGACGGTGGCCAGTAGCAGGCTGGCGAGGACCAGCAGGTGCGAAAGCGCCAGGGTGAAAGGCCCGAGGGTGAGGGTCAGCATGGGGTCTCCGGGGTGCCAGGGGCGTCGAACGGCCCGACGGTGGGGCGGCACCGTGCAGCAAACCGCGCAACTCTTCAAGCATTGCCCGGACTTGATCCAGCGCAGCGCCGCAGCACCTATGCTTCCCCAGAATCAGCGCATCAACGACAAGGAGGCAAACCATGCGCCTGTTCTTTCTGGGTGGAGCCGGGACGGTGACCGGCAGCAAGTACCTGCTGGACCACAACGGCAAGCGACTGCTGGTGGACTGCGGGCTGTTCCAGGGCTACAAGCAGCTGCGCGAGCGCAACTGGGACCACTTCCCGGTGCGCCCGCAGCGCCTGGACGCCATCGTGCTGACCCACGCCCACCTGGACCACAGCGGCTACCTGCCGGTGCTGGTGAAGGCCGGCTACCGGGGGCCGATCTACGCCACCGAGGCGACCTGCGAGCTGGCGCGCATCCTCCTGCTGGACAGCGGGCGGCTGCAGGAAGAGGAAGCCGAGTTCGCCAACCGCCACGGCTTCTCCCGCCATGCCCCGGCGCTGCCGCTGTACACCGAGGAAGACGCCGAGCGCACCCTGCGCCTGCTGCGCCCCCTGCCCTTCAACCGCAGCGTGGACATTCTCGGCGACCTGCGGGTGACCATGCGCCCGGCCGGCCACATTCTCGGCGCGGCCAGCGTGGAGCTGCGCGCCGGCGACATCACCCTGGGCTGCTCCGGCGATGTCGGCCGCCCCGACGATGCGCTGATGCTGCCCCCGCAGCCGCTGCAGGCCGCCGACTACCTGCTGGTGGAGTCCACCTACGGCAACCGCCACCACACCCCGACGATGGCCGAGGACCAGTTGGCCGAGGTCATCACCCGCACTGCCCTGCGCCGGGGCATCACCGTGGTCCCGGCCTTCGCCGTGGGCCGCGCGCAACTGCTGCTGCACCTGATCGACAAGCTCAAGCGCGCCGGGCGCATCCCCGA
Organism: Pseudomonas sp. SLBN-26; assembly: GCF_006715895.1. Classification (NCBI taxonomy): domain Bacteria; kingdom Pseudomonadati; phylum Pseudomonadota; class Gammaproteobacteria; order Pseudomonadales; family Pseudomonadaceae; genus Pseudomonas; species Pseudomonas sp. SLBN-26. Next base: position 556,116 of record NZ_VFOB01000001.1, on the reverse strand, counting down.
TCTGCCGATCTACCTCAACAGCCCCATGGCCACCGACGTGACCGCGCTCTACCAGCGCTACGGCGACCTGCACCGGCTCAACGCCGAGGACTGCCTGGGCATGTGCAAGGTGGCGCACATCGTGCGTTCGGTGGACGAATCCAAACGCCTGGACGACATGCGCGCGCCCTCGGTGATCATCGCCGGCAGCGGCATGGCCACCGGCGGGCGGGTGCTGCACCACCTGAAGTCCCTGGCGCCCGACCCGCGCAACACCATCCTGCTGTCCGGCTACCAGGCCGGCGGCACCCGTGGCGCGCTGATCGCCGGTGGCGCCGACAAGGTGCGCATCCACGGCGTGGACGTGCCCATCCGCGCCGAGGTGGTCCAACTGGAAAACCTCTCCGCCCACGCCGATGCCGACGAGATCCTCGACTGGCTGCGCCAGTTGCCCAAGCCGCCGAAGCACACCTATGTGGTTCACGGTGAACCGGACGCCGCCGACTGCCTGCGCCGGCGCATCTCCCAGGAGCTGGGCTGGTCGGCCTCGGTGGCGGAACATCGCCAGCGCGTGAACCTCGAATGAGGACGGGGCGGCAAGCCTGGCAATCGGCGCAACGTCGGGCTTGCCGTCACGGGAAAAATTACGCAGAGTGTAAATAGATTATGAAAACAACAGCGTCGGCGGCCTCCCCGACTGGCGCGTGACCTTGCGAGAGCCTGCCATGGACCTCTACACCTATTACCGCTCCACCTCCTCCTACCGGGTACGCATCGCCCTGGCACTGAAGGGGCTGGAGGTCCACATGCTCCCGGTCAACCTGATCAAGGACGGCGGCGAACATCGCCAGCCGGCCTACCGCGCCATCAACCCCCAGGGCCGCGTGCCCGCGCTGCGTACCGACGAAGGCGCGGTGCTGATCCAGTCCCCGGCCATCCTCGAATACCTCGACGAACACTACCCCGAGCCCGCCCTGCTGCCCGGCGATGCGCTGCAGCGCGCCCGCCAGCGCCAGGTGACGGCGCTGATCGGCTGCGACATCCACCCATTGCACAACGTGGCTGTGCTCAACCGCCTGCGGCAGATGGGCGCCGATGAAACCACCGTCAACGACTGGATCGCCCACTGGATCGGCGAGGGCCTGGCGGCGGTGGAGGCGCTGATCGGCGACACCGGCTACTGCTTCGGCGACGCACCGGGCATGGCTGATGTCTACCTGCTGCCGCAGGTGTACGCCGCCCGCCGCTTCAACGTGGACCTCTCCGGCTACCCGCGTATCCTGAGGGTCGAACGCCTGGCGCTGGAGCACCCCGCCTTCCGCGCCGCCCACCCGGACGCCCAGGCCGACAAGCCGGCCTGAGGAGCGCACCCATGCAGAGCCTCGCTTTCAAGGTCACCATCGGCGACCACCTCGCGCGCAGCGTGCGCGGGGTGTCCTGCGCGCCGCCGCGAAGCGTTTGATCGACCGACAGACGCCTTCAACCTTTCGCGGCGCGACCGCAACCTGATCCGAGGAGCCATGCCATGGCCGACATCTTTGAAAACCCCATGGGCCTGATGGGCTTCGAGTTCATCGAACTCGCCTCCCCCACCCCCAACGTCCTTGAGCCGGTGTTCGCCGCCATGGGCTTCACCAAGGTGGCCACCCACCGTTCCAAGGACGTGCACCTGTATCGCCAGGGCGAGATCAACCTGATCCTCAACAACGAGCCCAAGAGCCAGGCCGCCTACTTCGCCGCCGAACACGGGCCCTCCGTGTGCGGCATGGCCTTCCGCGTGAAGAACGCCCACCAGGCCTATGCCCGCGCCCTCGCCCTGGGCGCCCAGCCCATCGAGATTCCCACCGGGCCGATGGAACTGCGCCTGCCGGCGATCAAGGGCATCGGCGGGGCGCCGCTGTACCTGATCGACCGCTTCGGCGAAGGCTCGTCGATCTACGACATCGACTTCGAGTTCATCGAAGGCGTGGACCGCAACCCCAAGGGCGCGGGCCTGAAGATCATCGACCACCTCACCCACAACGTGTACCGCGGCCGCATGGCCTACTGGGCGGACTTCTACGAGAAGCTGTTCAACTTCCGCGAGATCCGCTACTTCGACATCAAGGGCGAGTACACCGGGCTGACCTCCAAGGCCATGACCGCGCCGGACGGCATGATCCGCATCCCGCTCAACGAGGAATCCTCCAAGGGCGCCGGGCAGATCGAAGAGTTCCTGATGCAGTTCAATGGCGAGGGCATCCAGCACGTGGCCTTCCTCACCGACGACCTGATCAGCACCTGGGACAACCTCAAGGCCCTGGGCATGCGCTTCATGACCGCACCGCCCACCACCTACTACGAGATGCTCGAAGGCCGCCTGCCCAACCACGGCGAGCCGGTGGAGGCCCTGCAGTCACGCGGCATCCTGCTGGACGGCACCTCCGAAGGCGGCGAACGCCGGCTGCTGCTGCAGATCTTCTCGGAGACCCTGCTCGGCCCGGTGTTCTTCGAGTTCATCCAGCGCAAGGGCGACAGCGGCTTCGGCGAGGGCAACTTCAAGGCCCTGTTCGAATCCATCGAACGCGACCAGATCCGCCGGGGCGTGCTCACCACCGAGTGAGTCACCGCCCTAACGAGAAAGCCCGCATCAAGCGGGCTTTTTCATGACTGCCATCCAGCACCTGTGGGAGCGGTTTCAACCGCGAAAGCGCTTCGCTCTTACAACTGCACGCGGCCTACCGGGACGCCCTCGCTCACGCCGGACGAACGCCCGCCATCCGCGCGGTGATGGTTTCGGCCGCCTGCTTCAGCAACGCTGCCGCGCGGCCGCTGGTCTCGGCATGGAAGCCGCTGGCGGCGCCCACCACCGTGATCACCCCGGCGATCTGCTCGCCGACCGCGAACACCGGCGCGGACAGCGCGTTGACCCCTGGCATCAGCAAGCCGTGCACGTGGTGCAGGCCGCTGGCACGGATCTCCGCGACCTGGGCCGCCAGGGCCTTGGCATCGGGTACGCCGGGCAGGTGCGCTTCCTCGTCCCGCAGCGGCGCGAACTCCGCCTCCGGCAGGTAGCTGGCGAACACCAGCCCGGTGGAGGAGCCCAGCAGCGGCAGCACCGAGCCCACGCGGGTCACCAGGGTCACCGCGCGCAGCGGCTGCTCCACATGCACCACCGTCGGGCCCTTGTTGCCCCACACGGCCAGGAAGCAGGTCTCGTTGAGTTCATCGCGCAGGGCCGACAGCGTCGGTGTGGCCGCACGCACCACATCCAGCCCGCCGATGGCGGCCAGGCCGACGAACAGGGCCTCGGGCCCCAGGCCGTAGTGGTTGGTGGTGGCGTCCTGGGCAGCGAAACCACTGGCGATCAGCGCCTGCAGGTAGCGATGGACCTTGGCCGCCGGCATGCCCAGGTGCTCTGCCAGCCGTGACAGCGACGTGGCCGGCGCCAGCTGGGCCAGCCCCTTGAGGATCTCGGTGCCGACTTCCGCCGCCTGCACCTTCTGTCGCTTGGACGCCTCGGCGTCGTCCTTCTGGATGGCCATGCACTGCCCCGCTTCGCTTAGGAGGCCGCTGTTATAGCTTGACCCCTTCCGCCTTTCAAATTACGTTATCCGTAATTCAATTACAAAAACCAGAGGCCATCCATGTCACCCGCGCTGCCCTTCTCCGACCTGCACTACCTGAGCGGTTTCAACAACGAGTTCGCCAGCGAGGCCCTGCCGGGCGCCCTGCCCGTCGGCCAGAATTCCCCGCAGCGCGCGCCCTATGGCCTGTATGCCGAGCAGTTCTCCGGCACCGCCTTCACCGTGCCGCGCGCCGAAGCCCGCCGCACCTGGCTGTACCGCATCCGTCCTTCTGCCGCGCACCCGCGCTTCGAGCGCCTGGAGAAGCAGATTCCCGGCCGCGAGATGGGCCCGGTCAACCCCAACCGCCTGCGTTGGAACCCCCACCCCATTCCCCAGGCCCGCACCGACTTCCTCGACGGCCTGCTGACCCTGGTCGCCACCGCCGATGCCGAGCAGGCCAGCGGTGTCAGCGTGCACCTCTATTGCGCCAACGCCTCCATGGAGCGGGTGTTCTTCAACGCCGACGGCGAATGGCTGATCGTCCCCGAGCAGGGCCGCCTGCGCCTGGTCACCGAACTGGGCGTGCTGGAGGTGGAGCCGCTGGAGATCGCCGTCATCCCCCGTGGCATGAAGTTCCGCGTCGAACTGCTGGACGCCAGCGCCCGGGGCTACATCTGCGAGAACCACGGCGCGGCCCTGCGCATCCCGGACCTCGGCCCCATCGGCAGCAACGGCCTGGCCAACCCCCGTGACTTCCTCGCCCCGATGGCCCGCTACGAAGACCTGGAAGCCCCCACCGTGCTGGTGCAGAAGTACCTCGGTGAACTCTGGGCCACCACCCTCGGCCACTCGCCGCTGGACGTGGTCGCCTGGCACGGCAACAACGTGCCCTACAAGTACGACCTGCGCCTGTTCAACACCATCGGCACGGTCAGCTACGACCACCCGGACCCGTCGATCTTCACCGTGCTCACCTCGCCCAGCGACACCCCCGGCATGGCCAACGTAGACTTCGTGATCTTCCCGCCGCGCTGGATGGTGGCCGAGAAGACCTTCCGCCCGCCGTGGTTCCACCGCAACCTGATGAACGAGTTCATGGGGCTCATCCAGGGCGCGTACGATGCCAAGGCCGACGGCTTCGCCCCCGGCGGTGCCTCGCTGCACACCTGCATGAGCGCCCACGGCCCGGACAACGCCAGCACCACCGCCGCCATCGCCGCCGAGCTCAAGCCCCACAAGCTCGACCACACCATGGCCTTCATGTTCGAGACCGGCCGCGTGCTGCGCCCCAGCCGCTACGCCCTCGAATGCGCCGCCCTGCAGAGCGACTACGATGCCTGCTGGGACGGCATGGCCAAGACCTTCGACAAGGGCAGGATCTGATCGATGACTTCACACGACACCCGCACCAGCTGGATCGAATCGGCCAACGGCCACCCCGACTTCCCCCTGCAGAACCTGCCGCTGGGCATCTTCAGCCCGGCCGGCGGCCCCCCCCGTGGCGGCGTCGCCATCGGCGCGCACATCTTCGACCTGAAGATCGCCAGCACGGCCGGCCTGTTCGACGGTGAGGCCGCCGAAGCCGCCCGCGTCGCCGCCGGCGAAGACCTCAACGCCTTCTTCGCCCTCGGCGCCAACGCCCGCCGCGCCCTGCGCCGCCAGCTGCAGGAGCTGCTCGCCGCAGGCAGCCCCGCCCAGGCCCGCCTGGAGGCCCTCGGCGCCGAGCTGCTGCCGCTGGCCGCCGACTGCCAGCTGCACCTGCCGGCACGCATCGGCGACTACACCGACTTCTACGTCGGCATCCACCACGCCAACAACGTCGGCCGGCTGTTCCGCCCGGACAACCCGCTGCTGCCCAACTACAAGTACGTGCCCATCGGCTACCACGGCCGCGCCTCCACCGTGTGCGTCTCCGGTACCCCGGTGCACCGCCCCAACGGCCAGACCCTGCCACCGGGCGCCGAAGTGCCGAGCTTCGGCCCCAGCAAGCGCCTGGACTACGAACTGGAGCTGGGCATCTGGATCGGCCAGGGCAACGCCATGGGCGAGGCCATCGAGATCGGCCGCGCGGCCGAGCACATCGCCGGCTTCTGCCTGCTCAACGACTGGTCCGCCCGTGACCTGCAGGCCTGGGAATACCAGCCGCTGGGACCCTTCCTGGCGAAGAACTTCGCCACCACGGTTTCGCCCTGGGTGGTGACCGCCGAGGCGCTCGAGCCCTTCCGCACCCCGCAACCGGCCCGCCCGGCCGGCGACCCGCAGCCGCTGCCCTACCTGCTGGACGCGGCCGACCAGGCCAACGGCGCCTTCGACATCAAGCTGGAAGTGCTGCTGCAGAGCGCCGCCATGCGCGAGCAGGGCATCGACCCGGTGCGCCTGGCCCTCTCCAACACCCAGCACATGTACTGGACCGTGGCGCAGCTGGTGGCCCACCACGCTGTGGGCGGCTGCAAGCTGCAAGCGGGCGACCTGTTCGGCTCCGGCACCCTGTCCGGCCCCGAGCCGGATGCCTTCGGCAGCCTCCTGGAGAGCACCTTCGGCGGCAAGCAGCCGCTGACCCTGCCCGGCGGCGAGCAGCGCACCTTCCTGCAGGAAGGCGACGAAGTGATCCTCAAGGCCTGGTGTGAACGCGAGGGCCTGCCCCGCATCGGCTTCGGCGAGTGCCGCGGCCGCATCCTCTGAGACCAGCCCCATCCTGCCTGGCGCGGGATGGGGCGCTCGCTCTACCTACCGCGTCTATTTCACCTCGGGCAACGGCACGCCGTTGGGCCAGAGCAGCCACAGGCGGCCGTCCTGCTTCATGTGGCCGGCCAGTTCGCCCGCCTCATCCCCCGTGCCCCAGAACAGGTCGGCACGCACTTCCCCGACGATAGCACCGCCGGTGTCCTGGGCCGCCACCGGGCGGATGACCGGGGTGCCGTCCGGGCGGGTGGTCTCCAGCCACATCAGGCTGCCGAGGGGAATCACCTTGCGGTCGATGGCCACGCTGTAGCCGGCGGTCAGCGGCACGTTCAACGAACCACGGGGGCCTTCGGGGCTGTCCGGCCGGGTGACGAAGAACACGTAGCTGGGGTTGCTCGCCAGCAGCTCCGGTACCCGCGTCGGGTTGGCACGGGCCCAGTCGCGGATGGCGCCCATGTTCACCTCCTCCTTCTTCAGGTAGCCCTGCTCCACCAGCCAGCGCCCCACCGGGCGGTACGGGTGGCCGTTCTGGTCGGCGTAGGCGACGCGGATCTGGCTGCCGTCCTCCAGACGGATGCGCCCGGAACCCTGGATCTGCAGGAACTGCAGGTCCATCGGGTCACCCAGCCAGGCCAGCACCGGGCCGGCATCGGGCTTCTCGCGCAGGGTGGCGGCATCGTCGTAGGGCTTGAGCACACGCCCCTCCAGGCGGCCGCGCAGGCGCTTGCCCTTCAGCTCGGGGTACTGGGACTCCAGCGCCACCACGATCAGGTCGTCCGGCACGCCCAGCACCGGCACCGTCATCTGCTCGGAACGGGCCAGGCTGCCCGGGTAGACGGGCTCGTAGTAGCCGGTGATCAGCCCGCGCTCGCCCTCGCCGGAGCGCAGGCTGTAGAGCGACAGGCGCGCCTGCAGGAAGGTGCGCACCGCAGCCGGGTCGTCCGCGACACCCACGGCCTCGGCACACACCGGGCCCCACACCGGGTCGCGGGCCAGGCGTTCGCACGCAGAGCGCCAGGTAGTGAAGCCGGCCAGCAGGTCGGCATCGCTCACCGGCGGCAGGTCGCTCCAGGCCACGCCCTGGTAGCGCGGCAGCGCCGGGGCTTCGCGTTTCGGGGTGTCGTCGCAGCCGGCGAGCAACAGGAAGGGAGCCAGGGCGAAGGGCCACAGGCGGCGCAGGCGGGAAAGGGACTGGATCAAACGTCGGGTTCCTGGCTGGCAAAAAGAAGCGCGCAGCTTGGGGGAGCCCACCGGCAACGTCAAACGCTGGCCCCTTGCCGTCACCCCCGGCGCCCTTGCTATCTTGGCGCACCGCCGCCATCGCCCCGAGACCTCCATGCCCACCCTCATCGCCAGCCATCCGCTGATCGCCGGCCTCGCCCTGTTGCTGCTCGACATCCTCGCCTGGCGCCTGCTGCCGGCCAGCCCGCGTCCCTGGCGCGTGGCCGCACGGCTGGGGCTGTTCCTGCTCTACAGCTGGGTGCTGATCAGCGCCGGCCTCAGCCCGCTGCTGCCGCCTCCGGGGGCCGACAGCGCCGAAGGCCTGGCCGGCACCGCGCTGGAAATCCTCTGGTGGCTGTACGGCGCCCGCACCCTCACCGTGGTGCTGGGCCTGGTGCTGATCGGCCGCAGCGGCCACACCGGGCGACTGCTGCAGGACGTGCTCGGCGCGCTGATCTTCCTGCTCGCCCTGGTGGCGGCGGCGGCCTACGTGCTGCAACTGCCGGTCAAGGGCCTGCTGGCCACCTCCGGCGCCATGGCCATCGTGGTCGGCCTGGCGCTGCAAAGCACCCTCGCGGATGTGTTCTCCGGGATCATCCTCAACACCACCCGCCCCTACCAACTGGACGACTCCATCGCCATCGACGGCCTCGAAGGCAAGGTCATCGAGATCGACTGGCGCGCCACCCACCTGCTCACCAGCCAGGGCAGCACCGCCGTGATCCCCAACTCCCTGGCGGCCAAGGCGAAGATCATCAACAACAGCCGCCCCCGGGAGATCCATGGCGTGGCCATCACCCTGGAGGTGCCCGCCAGCATCCGCCCGCGCCGGGTGCTGGACGCCCTGGAGCGCACCCTGCGCGGCTGCCGCGACCTGCTGGCCACCCCCGCACCCAAGGTGGCGATGAAAAGCGCCGGCGTGGAGGTCAACCAGTACGAGATCAGCGGCTTCATCGGCGCCGGCGCCAGCAAGGTGGACGTGCGCAACCTGCTGTTCGACCTGGCCCACCGCAACCTGGAGGCCGCCGGCCTGCAGCGGGTGGGCGAAGCGGCCGAACACCCGCGCTCGCGCGAGCGCCTGCTGCTGGACGAGGTGAAGGTCTTCCGCGCCCTGGGCGACGAGGAGAAGGAGCGCCTGGCCCGGCTGATGACCGTCAGCGACCACCCCGCCGGCCAGGTGCTGCTGGAGCGCGGCGACGTGGCCGGGCAGCTCCTGGTGATCGGCAGCGGCGTGGTGTCCACCGCCCTGCCCGACGGCGACGGCTGGCTGGAGGCCGGGCGCATGGGCCCGGGCGAAGTGATGGGCGAGGAAGGCATCAACGGCGACGCGCCCTCCAGCGCCCGCTTCACCGCCCTCACCTCCTGCCGGCTGTACCGCATCGACGCAGCGGAGATCCGCGATTGCCTGGCGCAACGCAGCGAAGTGCGCACCGCGCTCGACAAGCTGCAGGCCTTCCGCACCCAGGCCAGCCAGTCCCTGCTGACCGAGAAACCCACCGCCATCCGCAAGGGCGGTTTCCTCAGCTGGCTGCACCGGCGCTGAAGCCGGCCGGGTCGCCGTAGCGGCCCGGACATGGCAGGCTTGCCCGGTCCCGTCTTGCCCTGGAGTGACGATGTCCGACCTCAACGACCCCCGCGTCTTCTTCGCCGCCGAGCGCACCCTGCTCGCCTGGAACCGCACCAGCCTCGCGTTGATGGCCTTCGGTTTCGCCATCGAGCGCACCGGCCTGCTGCTGCACCTGCTGCAGCCCGAGCACGCCCAAAGCCTGCAGAACCGCGCGTCCTACTGGGTCGGCCTGGCCCTGCTGCTGCTCGGCGCCTGGTGCGCCTGCTGGTCCTCGCTGCAGTACCGCAAGGTGCTGCGCACCCTCAGGCCCATCGAGATCCCCGAGGGCTACAGCGTCAACTCCGGCCCGCTGATCAACTTCGGCATCGCCCTGCTGGGGCTCGCCCTCGGCGTCTTCCTCCTGCTCGGCCACGCCTGACGGCAGACCACCGCATCGCGCCGTGGCGCCTGCACCGGTACATCGAGGTCCTGTCTAACGCCGATTTCCCGGGCTGAAGCCCGGGCTACGAGGAGCGCCACGCCACACTCCGAGGCGACATGCGGTGCCAGCGCAGGGCATCGGCGCGATGCGGTTCGCCGAGCTCACCGCATCCTACGGGGCGTGCCCATCAGGCCGGGTGCCGTGGCCCGCTCCGGTAGGGTATCCATCCACCATCGAGGCCCCGTCTAGCGCCGATTTCCCGGGCTGAAGCCCGGGCTACGTTTCGCCTGCCAGGCGTTCGGCGAGGAAGTCGACGAACACCCGCACCTTCTGCTGCAGGTGGCGGTTGCTGGCGTACAGGGCGTAGATGGTGCGCCGGGCCAGTTGCTGTTGCGGGAGCACCCGCTGCAACTGGCCGCTGGCAAGCAGCGGGTTGGCGATGAAGGACGGCAGCGCGCCGATGCCGAGGCCCGCCACCAGCATCTCGCCGAGCATCAGGCTGTTGTCCGCCGAAAGCCGGGTACGCAGCTCCACGCCGCGCCCCTTGGGGCCGTCCAGGCGCCAGCCGCCGGGGTTGTCGGCCAGGCGGTAGGCGAGGCAGTCGTGGCCGCACAGGTCCTCCACCTGCCGGGGCGTGCCCCGCGTCGCGAGGTAGCCGGGCGACGCGCAGATCACCTGCTCCACCTCACCCAGGCGCCGGGCGATGAGGCTGGAGTCGGGCAGGCTGGAGCGGATGCGCAGTGACACATCGAAGCCTTCGGAGACCGGGTCCAGCAGGTGGTCGTCCAGGGTCAGCTCCACGTTCAGTTGCGGGTACAGCGCCATGAACTCCACCAGCAGTGGCGACAGCACCTTGAGGCTGAACGACAGCGGCGCGTTGACCCGCAGGCGCCCGCTCACCTCCCCGGTGCCCAGGGCGGTGGCGTTCTCAAGGGCATCCAGCTCGTCCAGCAGGCGGCAGCACTCGGCGAAGTAGGCGCGCCCGGTGTCGGTGAGGCTCATGCGCCGGGTGGTGCGCAGCAGCAACAGGCTGCCCAGGCGCGCCTCCAGCTGGCGGACCTGCTTGCTCACCGCAGCGGTGGACTGGCCCAGGTCGACGGCGGCCTTGCTGAAGCCATCGAGTTCGACGACGCGGCGGAAGGTCCGCATGGCAACGAGCAGGTCCATATTTTCCCTTGGGTTGAATGTATTTCAGCGGAGGCGGAGATTATCTCTTCAGGGCTGACAAATACCATCGCGGCATCCATCACCCACAAGGAATACCGCCATGCACCTGCCACGCCCCCTTTCCCGCCTCGCCGCCCTGCCCCTGCTGCTGTCCCTGGCCCAGGGCGCCCTCGCCGCCGAGGAAGTCGGCAAGAGCCCCTGGGGGCCGAAGGACGAGATCGGCCGCCTCAACCTGATCACCCCCGAGTCCCGCGCCGCCATCCTCGGCCGCCTCAGCGGCGGCAAGGCCTACGACCTGGCCGTGGAGTACTTCATCGGCATGCCCAGCTGGCAGGCGGCGGGCGACCCGCCCTACCAGATGTGGATGACCCACACGCCCCACGGCAACCTGCTGGCCGACCCGATGGGCGTCGGCGAGGCGATGAACCGCCACGTCAGCTACACCGGTTCGGCGGTGTCCATGTACGCCCACATGGGCACCCACATCGACGCGCTCAACCACTTCGGCCTGGAGGGCAAGATCTGGAACGGCTACGCCGCCGCCGACCACCTGGGCGACCGCGGCTGGAACGTGACCGGCGCGGAGAAGCTGCCGCCCATCGTCGCCCGTGGCGTACTGATCGACATCCCCGCCGCCAAGGGCGTGGAGCTGCTGCCGGACAGCTACCGCGTCACCCGCCAGGACCTGCAGCAGGCATTGGGCAAGCAGGGCGTGCGCCTGCAGAAGGGCGACGTGGTGCTGATCCGTACCGGGCGCATGCGCGCCTACGAGGACGCCCAGCGCTACATGACCAACCCGCCGGGCCTGAGCCTGGACGCGGCGAAATTCCTCGTCGAGGACGGCGGCGCCATGGTGGTGGGGGCGGACAACCTCAGCTTCGAGACCTTCCCCACCGAGGTGCCGGACAACTACATCCCCGTGCACACCTACCTGCTGGCCCAGCAGGGCGCGCCGATCATGGAGCTGGTGGACCTGGAAGGCCTGTCGCGGGACAAGGTCTACGAATTCGCCTTCATCGGCGCCTCGCTGAAGTTCCGCGGCGCCGACGCCGCCCCGATCCGCCCGGTGGCGCTGCCGATCAAGTAGACGGGGTGCCGGGCCATGGACGTGATGCGGTTCGTGCCCATCAGGCCGGGTGCCGTGGCCCGCTCCGGCAGGGTGGATGGCGCTTTTTCCATCCACCATCGGGGCCCCGTCTAACGCCGATTTCCCGGCTGAAGCCCGAGCTACGGGGAGCGCCCCGCACTTCGAGTGCTGCCAGCGCAGGGCATGGGCGCGATGCGGTTTGCTGAGCTAACCGCATCCTACGGAGGGTGCCCATCAGGCCGGGGGCGGTTTCACAGGGGCTGGGGGGCTGTGTCACTATCGCGCCTCCCTGGCGGCGCCCCCGGTGGGCGCTGCGTCTTCGTCGGTACAAGGAAGATCGCGCTTGGACACCTCGGTATTCCTGGTGGTGATGGCCGCCGCTGCGCTGCATGCGGGCTGGAACGCGCTGCTGAAGATTGGCCTCGATCGCCTGCTCACCGCCACGCTGATCCAGCTCGCCGCCGGGCTGATCTCGCTCTGCGCCCTGACCTTCGTCGCCGTGCCCCAGGCGGCGGCGTGGCCGTGGATCGCGCTCTCGGCGTTGCTGCACATCGGCTACAACAACTTCCTCGCCCGCGCCTACCAATACGGCGACCTTGGCCAGGTGTACCCCATCTCCCGGGGCAGTTCGCCGTTGCTGGTGGCGCTGCTCTCGCTGCTGTTCCTCAACGATGGCCTCGGCCTGCCGGAGCTGGCCGGGCTGCTGACCCTGGTGGCGGGCATCTGGCTGATGGCCTGGCGCGGTGGGCGCACCGGCGTGGGGTTGAGCCGGGGCATGCTGACCTGCTCGCTGCTGACCGCCGCCTTCATCGCCGGCTACACCCTGGCCGATGCCCAGGGCGCGCGCAGCACTGGCGATGCGCTGTCCTATGCGGTGTGGCTGTTCGCGGTGAACGGGGCGGTGATGGCGGTGGCCATCGTGGTGCAGCGCGGACCGGGGGTGTTGCGGCAGCTGGGGCCTTACTGGCGCAGCGGGCTGGCAGGCGGGGCGATGTCGCTGCTGGCCTACGGCATCGTCATCTGGGCGATGACCCTGGCGCCGGTGGCGATGGTCTCGGCCTTGCGGGAAACCAGCGTGGTGTTCGCCCTGCTGATCGGGCGGGTGTTCCTCAAGGAGCCGATGCCGCCGGTGCGGCTGCTGGCGTGCGGGGTGATCGCGATGGGCGTGGTGGTGATGAAGCTGGGGTAGCGGCCCCGCAGCGCAGGGCCGCCCGGGGTCAGCCGCAGCTGACGCCCTTGATCAGGTTGGCGTCGTCGGTGTCCAGGTTCAGGCGACGGGAGTTGTACTCCAGGGTCATCACGCTGCCCGGCTTCAGCACGCGAACGTCGGCGGCGCCGGCGGCACGGCGGGCTTCTTCGACGCGCTCCGGGGTGGCGGCCTGGCCGATCAGAGCGCGGGCCGGGGCCGAGGAGCAGCGGCCGTCGGTGGTCGGGTCCGCCTGGGTGGTGGCCGGGGCGGCCTTGGTCTCGGCAGGTTTGTCGGTCGGGGCGCTGGTGGAGCTGCAACCGGCCAGCAGGGCCGCCGCCAGGGCCAGGCCGAGGGTGATGGAAGTGCGAGACATACTGCGTTCCTCTTGTTGAAGGCAAAGCCGAATCCGGGTGGCCGGGACGGGCGCCGAGCGCGAGCATCCGACCTGCTGCGACGGCCGCCGTTCCCCGGCGGGTCGGGCATTGTAGCCTGAGCCCGGCGCCCTGCCGGGAGCCCCTTGGGCGAAATACCGCAGCCCATCACACCCGGCCCACGGCCGGCGCGCCCTGCAGCCCACGCCCGGCGCCCGTCCGCCGAGTTTGACCGGCGCCAGCGGCTGCGGCCTAATGCGCGCCCGCCCCGACGCCCCGAGACGGCCATGCCCAGCCCCAACGTACGCCCCAGCACCCTGCGCCTGCCGCCCGGCCCCTGGTCGACGCTGCTGGACGGCCTGTGCGCGCGCTTCCCCGCCATCGACCGCGCCACCTGGCTGGACCGCCTGGCCCGGGGCCGGGTGACCGATGCCGACGGCCACGCGCTGAATGCCGATACGCCGTACCAGGCCGGCGAGCTGGTGCGCTACTTCCGCGAGGTGCCCCAGGAGCGCGACATCCCCTTCGAGGAGCGCGTGCTCTACCAGGACGATCACCTGGTGGTGGCCGACAAGCCGCACTTCCTGCCGGTGATGCCCGCCGGGGAATACGTCGAGCAGACGCTCCAGGCGCGCCTCACCAAGCGCCTGGGCAACCCGCACCTGGTGCCCATCCACCGCATCGACCGGCACACAGCCGGGCTGGTGCTGTTCTCCTGCGAGCCGAGCACGCGGGGCGCCTACCAGGCGCTGTTCCGCGAACGCGAGGTGCACAAGCGCTACGAGGCCGTGGCCGCGCCCCTGCCGCAGCTGGACTTCCCCCTGGTGCGGCGCACGCGCCTGGAGCCGGGCGAGCCGTTCTTCCGCATGTGCGAAACGGACGGACCGCCCAACAGCGAAACCCGCCTGGAGGTGATCGAACGCGGCAGCCGGCACTGGCGCTATGCGCTCTACCCGGTCACCGGGCGCAAGCACCAGTTGCGGGTGCAGATGGCCGGGCTGGGCGCCGGCATCCTCCATGACCTGTTCTACCCCGAGCTGCTGGACGCCCGTGACCAACACGACGACCACGCCCGCCCCCTGCAACTACTGGCCCGCGCCCTGGCCTTCCGCGATCCGCTGAGCGGCCGCGACCTGCAGTTCGAGAGCGAGTTGAAGCTGCTGCCGCTGGACTGAAGTGCCCTACAGCAACTGGTGCTTGTGCAGCAGCCGATAAAAGGTCGGGCGGGAGATGCCCAGCACCCGCGCCGCCAGGCTCAGGTTGTTGCCGTAGCGCGCCAGGGCATCGCACAGCGCCTGGTACTCCGCGCGGCGCTTGTAGTCCTCCAGCGTGCCGATCACCCCGCCATCGGCCGGCGCGCTGTGCAGCCCCAGGTCCGCCGCCTCCACCTGCACGCCCTCCGCCAATGCATAGCCCCGGCGCACCCGCCCGGCCAGCTCACGCACATTGCCCGGCCAGTGGTGGCGCACCAGCGCGGTGAGCGCCTCCTCGCTGAAATGGCGGGGGCGGCCGTGGGTAGCCATGGCGTACTGCGCCAGGAAGTGCTCGGCCAGCAGGGCGATGTCCCCCTGGCGGCGGCGCAGCGGGGTCAGCCGCACCGTGTGGCTGGACAGCCACTGGTACAGCTCCGGCAGGAAGCGGCCCTGTTCGGCCAGCAGCTCCAGGTCCCGGTCGGTGGCCGCCAGCAGGCGCACATCCAGGCTCAGCCAACCGCCTGCCCGGCGCAGGCGATGGCTGCGCAGGGCCAGCAGCAGGCGTTGCTGGGTCAGCAGCGGCAGCTCCGCCACCGAGTCGAGGAACAGGCAGCCGCCGTTGGCCGCCTCCACCGCGCCGCCCTCCCCCAGCAGCGCGCGCTCCTCCTCCGGTTCGCCGCGCACCCCGCAACTGAAGGCCACGAACGGCGCCTCGGCCCGCCGCGAGGTGCGGTGCAGCGTGCGCGCCACCAGCTCCTTGCCGGTGCCGCTTTCCCCCAGCACCAGCACCGGGCGCTCCTGCCCGGCGAGTCGCGCCAGTTGCTTGCGCAGCTCCCGCAGGGGCCGGCTCTGACCCACCAGCTCCGGCTCGCCGCGCGGGCGCCCCACCTGCCCGCGCAGCCGCGCAATGCCGAATGCCCGCCCCAGCAGGCCCTGCAGGCGGCCGGCATCCACCGGCATCGGCAGGGTGTCGAAGAACCACTCCCCGGCGAAGTCCTCGGCCTGTTCCTGGCGGGCCATGTCCGGCCCGAGCAGGCCGATCCACTCGGTGCCGCTGCGGCTGATGAGCGCCCGGATGCGTTCCGGGTGATCCAGGTGCTCGCGGCGCAGGCGCACCAGGCCCACGTCGCAGCCCGGCTCGGAGCCTTGGCGCAGCTCCCGGCTTTCCACCGTCCAGCCGCTGGCCTGGAGCCTGGGCATCAGCCGTTGGCACTCGTCGCAGGGGTCGATCAGGAGAAGGCGTTTCGGGGTCTGGGTGATGTTTTCCAACATATCCCGTCCTTGGCGCCAATTTTTTGAATTATTCAATAAAAACAACGTGTTGGCGCGTCTATCCGTAACGCTAGCAAGAACTTTGACGCGTCATGGAACCCTTCTCCATAACTGCTATCGCGAAAAGCTATGAAGGAAAGAGCCGTGAATACCCGCAGGAAATAGGCCTTACAAACGAACGTAATAGCACCTTGCCAACCTAGGAATTGATTGGCATAACGTACGAAATTCCAACAAGCGTACAAGGAAGTATCGAATGCGCATTCTCCGCCGTGCACTGATCCTGTTGGTTCTGCTCCTGCTCGCGGGGCTCGCCGTCGTCCTCTATTACATCGCCAACCCCAACCTCCCCGCCTACCAGGCGCCGGAGAAGGTCAACTACCTCGACCAATGGGACGCGCAATCCCGCCAGACCTACTACTACACCCCCCAGGGCACCACGGTTAAGGGACTGCGCTACGACTGGTTCACCGCGCTGGAGCTGCCCTTCTCCAGCGAGAAGTTCGCCCGCCCCGAGTACCTCGCCCGCTTCGGCTTCCTCGTCGACCCGCAGCAGCAGCCCACCGAACTGAACCCCGGCAACCTGCCCGTGGGCTTCGCCCGGCATGAAGACAACGACACTGGCCAGCAGTACCTGGACATCACCTGCTCCGCCTGCCACACCGGCGAGCTGCACTACAAGGGCCAGGCCATCCGCATCGACGGCGGTGCCGCCCTGCACTCCCTCGCCTCCACCGTGCCCACCCTCAAGGGCGGCGGCTTCGGCCAGGCGCTGGGCATGAGCATGGCCTTCACCTACTACAACCCGCTCAAGTTCAACCGCTTCGCCAAGACCGTGCTCGGCGAGGAGTACCCCAAGGGCAAGGACGAACTGCGCCGCGACTTCAAGGACGTGCTCGACCGCCTGCTGGGCACCGCCTGGAACGACACCCACCGCGGCCTCTACCCCACCCAGGAAGGCTTCGGCCGCACCGACGCCTTCGGCCGCATCGCCAACAGCGTGTTCGGCGACGCCATCGACCCGTCCAACTACCGCATCGCCAACGCCCCGGTGAGCTACCCACAGGTGTGGGACATCTGGAAGTTCGACTGGGTGCAGTGGAACGGCTCCGCCATGCAGCCCATGGCGCGCAACATCGGCGAATCCCTCGGTGTGGGCGCCAGCCTCACCCTGCACGAGGAGAACGGCCAGCCCGTACCCCTCGACCAGCGCTACAGCTCCAGCACCCGCGTGCGTGACCTGTACACCTTGGAAGAGACCCTCAAGCGCCTCAAACCGCCGACCTGGCCGGAAGAAGTGCTCGGCAAGATCGACCTGCCCCGCGCCAGCAAGGGCCGCGCCCTGTTCGCCGAGAACTGCGCCTACTGCCACGCCCCCAACCCGCAGCCGGAAGACAAGCGCCTGGCCCCCGCCCGTGACCCGGAGTGGAAGATGCGCATGATCAGCACCCAGGAGATCGGCACCGACCCCACCACCGCCGACAACATCGCCGACCACCGCTTCGACGTGACCAAGCTCGGCTGGACCAAAGAGCAGCTCGCCCAGCTCGACGTCCGCCTGTTCGGCGCCGACCTCAAGGACATCGACTTCGCCAAGATCTCCAGCGCCAAGGGCCTGGCCTACCTCACCGCCTACGTCGAGAACCGCGCCTACGAACAGGCCGGCATCAGCGGCGAGGAGCGCAAGCAGATGGACGGCTACGGCCTGCCCATCGGCGTGCGTGAACTGCGCGCCTACAAAGCCCGCCCGCTGGACGGCATCTGGGCCACCCCGCCCTTCCTGCACAACGGCTCGGTGCCGACGATCTTCCAGCTGCTCTCCCCGGTGTACGAGCGCGCCACCACCTTCTACGTCGGCAACTTCGAGTACGACCCGCAGTTCGCCGGCTTCCGCACTGAAGCCTTCCCCGGCGGCTTCCTCTTCGACACCCGCATCACCGGCAACCACAACAGCGGCCACGAATTCCGCGACGGCTGCCGGGGCAACGGCGTGATCGGCCGCGCCCTCTCGCCGGACGAGCGCCTGGCGCTGATCGAATACCTCAAGGTGCTGGGCAACGAACGCCTCGAATCGCAGCTCACCCCCGAGCCCGTGCGCCCCTGGACGCCCGGGCCGAACTGCCAGGGCTGAGCCAGGGCCCGCCACCGGCGGGCCTGCGCCCACCCAGAACCACCCGCCTGCGGGCAAGCCAACAACAAGGACCAAGCGCTCATGCTCAAACGTTTATGGCTCTGGCTCGGACGCCTGCTCGGCAGGCTCCTCTTCATCACCGCCGCCGTCGGCCTCATCGGCTGGGGCATCGGCAGTCTTTACTACAGCTGGAAGTTCTCCGGCCCCGTTTCCACCGAGGAACAGATCCCGCCCACCGAAGCGGCCGATGCCCGCGCCATCATCGAAGACGCCATGCGCGTGGTGGAGCAGCACCGCGACAACACCCGCGTCCTGCGGGACGCCCACGCCAAGGCCCACGGCTGCGTGAAGGCCGAGGTCACCGTGGCGCCCGACCTGGCCGCCGACCTGCGCGCCGGCGTGCTCGCCGAACCGGGCAAGACCTGGCAGGCCTGGATGCGCCTCTCCAACGGCAACGCCTACCCGCAGTTCGACAGCACCCGCGACGCACGCGGCATGGCCATCAAGCTGCTCGACGTGCCCGGCCAGAAGCTCATGCCCAGCCCGGCCCACGCCAACGAGCAGGACTTCGTCATGTTCAACCACCCGGTGTTCTTCATCCGCGATGTGGCCGAGTACCGCAGCAACTTCGAAGCCCAGGCCAACGGCCAGAAGGTCGGCGCCTTCTTCCCCAGCCTCGACCCGCGCACCTGGGAGATCCGCCACATGCTGATCGCCCTGCAGACCCTCGCCCCGGCCCCGGACAGCCCCACCGACACCGTCTACAGCTCCGTCTCCCCGTACAAGCTGGGCCAGGCCAACATCAAGTACCGCGTCATCCCCGCCCCTCAGGCCTGCCCCGAATACACCCTGCCCAAGCAGAACACCGCCCTGCCCAACTTCCTGCGCAACGCCCTCTACCAGCGCCTCTCCCTCGACCGCGTACCGGCCTGCTTCGCCCTCCAGGTGCAGGTGCAGAACCCGCAGCACTACATGCCCATCGAGGACACCAGCGTGGAATGGAGCGAGAAGATCTCCCCGTTCCAGACCGTCGCCACCATCAAGGTCCCCGCCCAGGACTTCGATAGCCGCGAGCAGAACGAATTCTGCGACAACCTCTCCTTCAACCCCTGGCACGCCCTCCCCGAACACCGCCCCATCGGCGGCATCAACCGCCTGCGCAAAGCGGTGTATGAGGCGGTGAGTGCGTATAGGCATGAGAGGAATGGGGTTGTAAAAGAGCGCGACTGATTTCTTTACTAGCAGCTACCAAATTTTCAAAAAAGGAGTTTTGAATGTCCGAAAACTATAATAGCGGTACAGTAATTTCATACGATGACAAAGCAGGATACGGATATATAGATCCGGACGACCCCGAACTAGGGGAAGAAAGTATACTCGTCCACCGAAAATCCATAAGAGATCAGAGCCTTCTACTAAGCCCTGGGGATCGAGTTTTATTCCATCTCTCCCTAGTACCAAGAGGCTATTTAGCCATAGATGTACATGACGAGCCCAGAGAACCAATATCGGATACGGGACTCTCTCAAGGAAAAATATCCAACTTAAAACACGACAGAAAATTTGGCTTTATTGAAGACAGCGTAGACGGAAGAATTTTCTTCCACTTCTCACAACTCATCGACACCACAACACCAATAGAAATAGGGCTCACAGTCACATTTCAGAAGCAGGTTACCTCACGCGGCCTGCAAGCTTTTCAAGTAACACCACAATTCAGCTCAGCAAACTCGAAAACAACAAACGAAACAACAAAATCTAACTACTTAGCACAGGCAATTCTTGCGAGAGACAGCAAACAATTTGACGAAGCCGTTAGGCTCTATGAGCTAGGAATGAGCGAAACCCCCTCTGTACAGCTCGTAACAAGCTATGCAGCCATGGAGAAAAACAGGAACCGTCGAAAAGAAGCCCTCAGAGTATACGAAGCTGGCCTAAGAATATTTCCGACCAACATAAAATTACTTGAAGACCTTGGAATACTATATTCATCAATTGGAAATTCCAGCAAAGCAATTGACACACTCCGCCGTGGACTAGAACTAAGCAACGATACAAATCAGGATAGCGCCCGCCGCTTCCAACTTGCAATAGCGAGAGTTTATATAAAGAAAGAAAACCCAAGCCGCGATGATTTATCTGAGGCAATTCGTTACTACGAAAGAGCCCAGCAAGCATTTGAAGCCAGTTCACAAGCAACCTTCCCCCGCGACGACAAACTCGCAATGAGCATTGCAAAAATTAGACTACAGCACCACAGGGGAGAATTAGCGCACAGCTTTATCAGCAGCGGAGGCTTTCGCATAATTAGAGCGTCTCTTTTCGAACAAAAAACTGCGGGCTCTGATTTTATTATTGAACCAACATCTTCAGAACTACTTGAAGGATATGGAATCTCTGGAAACCTCTTGCTCAGATGCATATTCAAATCCGAAATAAACAGAGCCGATATAGAAAGCATAGACAATGCGATCACATCTTGGGGCACAGGAAATCTAGTTGACGAGCAAGTAGTCTTACTTTTGGTCTCCTCATTATCAGAGCATGTCGAGCGCTTATTATACCAACGACTCGAAGATAGAAAGCGCACCGTACCAGCAATCGTCCCAATCACTCAGTCTCAAATCGAAACCGCAAAAAATGGGAATACAGCGCTAAGAGACGTACTTGATAGATGGCTATTTAGAAGAGATTTGTTTGCGCAGAATTTTCCAGTATCAGGTAGACGTTTTTTTGGCCGCGAGAAGCCATTACACGAAATCAGAGATGCAATATCAAATGGTACTGCCGCAGGAATATTCGGCTTGAGAAAAGTAGGCAAGACATCCCTACTAAAAGAGATTGAAAGAAGAGCAAACGAAGGCGGTGACATAGTAATTTACATGGACTTACTACGCGTACCTGCTGATATAAACGACACAAGATGGCTTTACTGGAAGCTTAGCAGTGAGCTTTACAAAAGATCAGGACGCTCTGAATTCAGAGGACTTCAATGGCGACTAGGAGGGCACTTTACAGACTACTTAGACATCCCTAACGAATTCCCCGTTGCAACAGCCTTTGACTCAGACCTAAACAAAATACTAAACACAATTAGAGACTCAAGACTTAGCCCTCGACCCAAAGTTGTAATAATGCTCGATGAGATTGAAAGAATAATTCCAAATGCATCGGGCAAAGAGGGATTTGATGGTTTTTTCAATTTCTTCAGCTACCTTAGAGGTGTGGCACAAGAGTCCGGAGATTTCGTTCCTATCGTAACAGGTGCCAATGCTGCTATCGCTGAAGCGGCTCAGTTTGCGGGCAGAGACAATCCAGTATTCAATTTCTTCAAAGAAATTTACCTTCCACTCCTTGGCCCCCAAGAGTCATTTCAGATGATAAATACACTTGGGCGCGGAATGGGCACAAAATTCCCTGAGCCTGTCATTGAGCGGATACATTCGCTTACCGGCGGGCATCCTTTTTTCACGAGACAATTTTGCAGTTACATTTGCCGCAGATACTCAGATAGACCGCTAAACGTATCTTTAAGCATGATAGAGGAGCTCATCAGCCCTTATCTAGACAGTGCTGGACGAGACTTCAGGGAAATTATAGAGCGCTTTTCGAGAGACTACCCTGAAGAGCTTAGTGTTTGTTTGGAGGTGGCGAGATCAGGAGGCAAGATGAAGCTCTCAGACCTACAAAACGACACCGACAAAGCTTTAAGCATTAGACACCTTATTGGCTATCAAATAGTCTCCGTAACAGACAATACAATCTCCCTAACCATGGAATTCCTATTGCGGTGGTTAAAAAACGGGGAGATGGACCATGCCTAGAATCACTCCAAGCTCTTCTTTCTTTGTCGGAAGAAATGAAACCTGTCAGACTCTGATCGACTTGACACGCAGAACCAACGCAGTGCTACTTTTCGGCGGCAGACAAGCAGGCAAAACCACACTGCTACTTCAGACTCGAAAGCTTCTTTCACAACGAATAGCCCACGCCAACAAATTAGACTCAATTGAAATACCCATCTACATTGATTTAAACACATTAAAATATGATGCAGAGCCACCAGATTTCTTTAATCTGCTATTAGAGAAGGCTACTGAGAGTTGCCAGCTTCAAATTCTTGGAACCAACCTAACACCACCAAGAGCCACACCCAATATAAACTTAGATAGCTTTATATCCGGAATATTGGCGCTCAAAGCTCAATGCGGAGAGGTAGAACCGAGGTTCATTTTCCTCTTAGATGAGTCAAAGCGCGTACTGGGAGATAGATTTCCACGCGGATTCCAAGACAATCTCTTTTCACTTTTATACGGCGAGAAATCTGGCGTCGACTACCATATTTCAATGGTTTTCTCCGGAGCCCAGCATCTTTATGTCTTTTCTCAAGATGACACCTCCCCTATCGGAAGCAGGGCTGCGACGCTAAATCTTACGAACCTCACCCAAAGCGAAATACTAGAGCTAATTAACTTGCTAGCCCCAAGCCTTCTTGAGCACACTGCTAAAGAGCTATCTTTTGAGACCCACCAACTGTCTGGAGGACATGCAGGATTAACTGCAAGATCTCTAGAAGAATTTCTACAGCATCCATGGGCAGAAAAAGAACAGAACCAAGCAAAAGATCTAATATTCAGGCACCACCGCGGACTGCTTGAAAACTGGATATCCTCACTAACACCGGAAACTAAAGAATTTTCTAAGATCTTCGCAAAGAACACATCAGCAGACATACAAAGCATCGCAAAATCTCTAAAACTCTTGAACTTTGATGCATACTTAGCACATAGAGTATCAGAAGAGCTTCAATATATGGGCCTTGCAATATACAGCAACCAAACATTACTGCGAGTGAATATTTTTTTCTGGTCCTACTTTGAGAACATCACACCTCAGCAACCAGAGAGCGAAATTGAGCAGCAGGTCTGGCCTCTGATCGAGAAAACAGAACTAGCACTAAGAGATTTAATAAAAATAAAATACCGGAGCGCATACAGCGAAAAACACGAAGACCTAATGAAAGAAATACTTGGACAAGAAGCTTGGCACTCAATAACAACTATGGCCACAAAATCCGAGGGGCGCTACAAATACTCAAATAGCGAACAAAGGGACATAATGTCATGCATGTACTTTGGACACCTAAAAGACTTGATTATATCGAAAAAAGCATGGCACTTATTCAAAGATATGTTTAGAGACAAACGTGAACTTGAAGATAAAATATCAGCAATAATACCCGTAAGAAACGACAAAGCCCATTTCACAACGACACCAGACAAAGAGCTAGCTCGTTGTAAAATTTCTTGCGATGACCTCCTTACCATTGCGGAAAGAGAACTTATGAGAATGGGAGTTTAAAAAACAGCCTCATTTCATATTCAGCACCCTTGCCCTCCCCGTCCCACCTCCCTATCCTTCGCCGGTCGCGGTAAATCCCGCGACCGGGTTTGACAGCCCGTTAGCCAGGCGCGATTGCGCCAACAGGTGCATGCGAGAAACGGCGAACGTTTTTTGCAGGCCCATGCACGTATGCAACTTTTACAGTTGCAGCGCTCTATGGCGGATCGCGCGGGGAGACCCTTGCGGTCTGCCGGGTCCTGGCTCCGGTCTGTCAACCCCGCGTGGTCCGTCACCCTTCGTTTGACAGCGAAAGGTGACTGCTCTCAATACCCTAGCCAGGAGCTTCACCATGCAAGACGCATATACCCCCGTTGTTTTTCTGCGCTACGCCTACCAACTCCGTGCCGTGATGGTCGATAACCGCCCCTGGTTCGTCGCCGAGGATTTCGCGCGGCTGATCGGTGCGCTGCGCCCCTATCGCCTGCCCCAGCGGGTGGACCCGCACCACCGGCGGGCGCTGTTCCTGCTGCACCAGTCCGGCGCCCGTGAGGAGGTGGAGGTGATCAGCGATGCCGGGGCCTACCAGGCGCTGTACCGCTTCCACCACCCGGAGCACCGGGCCATCAGCCAGTGGCTGAGCGAGCAGGTGGTGCCGACGCTGCACGACCGCCACCGGGATGCAGAGGCGGCGCCCCGCCGGGCCTACATGTGCTGGGCCAACCAGCCGATCAACGTGCTGAGCTGGCAGGGGGATGTCTGGATCAACCGGCAGGACCTGCCGGTCTTCCTCGCCAGCCTCGACGAGCCGGCATTGCGCACCGACGCCAGTTGGCGACAAGCGCCCTGGTAAATCGCTGACAGACGGGCCCTTCGGGGCCCGTTTTCATTTGGGGTGGTGGGATGGGTGCGGGCGGTTGCGGGGTGACGCGGGTGGGCGGGGCGTAGGTGGACCGCGCTTTATCGGTCCACCGTTTGGTGTGAGCTGGGCATGGCGGTGGGACGGTCGGTGCGGCTTGGGGTTGATGCGGTTCGCTGAGCTCACCGCATCCTACGGGTGCCATGCCGTGTGGTGGGGGTTGTGGGGCGTTGGTGCGTGCAGGTTCGCTCCCGGGCTGAAGCCCGGGCTAAGAGCGCATCGCGAATGGGTTCGCTGCCACTGGGTGAGCGAGGTGTTTCAGCCGAAGTGCATGTCGACCAGTTGCATGGCCGGAGCAGGCCTGTCGGAGTGGATATTGCAGAGCTTCACATTTCCGAATCCGAAGCGCGTATGGCACTGGACGTACCACCTCCAGACCCCCCCACGAATGCACCCACGAAGGTGTACTCGAGGTAATCCTGCTTGTATTGGTTGTTCTCCGCATCCCAATCCAGCGACAGCCTGGAGTCGAAACCCACCTCGATGGAACTGTCCAGTTTGACGACCGATGCAGCGCGCTTTGCGAATAGGCCGTTGCCATTCTTCAGATCAGCTGCGACATGAGCGACCTGTTGTGCGCCAACCGCGATATAGCACCCTGTGAGCATCGAAGTGAAGACGAAGTCGGCCCTTCGCTCAGCGATGCTGGTGACCGCAACAGCACCAGGGGCGTAGTCCACCCAATACCCCCTCAAAGGTGCTTCAGCCCCCGACTGGGGCTCAGTGCCTTGCTTTAGATGACGCACCAGTTCGACACCTGAACTGCCAGCGCGGATATCAAATTCGGCCACCTTGTGTTCATCAAGCCGCAACAGAAACATGTCCGTACCCCACTCACCCTTGGTACCGATCTGCAGGGGGTAGCGCAGCAGGAAGCCGAGCACGTCATCCCGAAATTCCTTGTTGTATCTCTGCATGGGGTGGAAATCCTTCGCAGTATGTGGGTGGGGTGAGCCTTGCCCTGGAGACTCAGGCGTCGCTGGCCGACAGGTGCCACCAGGCTGGCCGGCGGTCGACGAAGGCGTGAGCGGTCGGTGCAAGCGCGGGGTGGTGGTTGTCGTCGAGGCTGCCGAGCAGCAGGCCGAGGGTATCGCCGTCGTCCAGGGCGCCGAGGGTGCTGCCGCAGTGCCGACAGAACGCGCGGGAAGACTGGGCAGAGGAGCGGTAGCGGGCGGGCTCGCCGTCGGGGCCGGTCCAGGTGATGGCGGCCTTGGGCAGTTCCATCCAGCACAGGGTGAGGCTGCCGGAATGACGCTGACAGGTGAGGCAGGAGCAGGTGTGCACGCTTACATCGTGCTCGGGAAGGCGCGCGCTGAAACGGATGGCCCCGCAGAGGCAGCCGCCGGTGAAGGTGAGGTCGCCCATGCCGGGCCTCCTTGCCGCGTGGAATTGGGCTTGGATTGTAGGCGTGCCGCTTCGCTTCGGTAAGGCCTCTCCTCGGCCGGTATTGGGGCGTTTGCGCGCGCTGGATGGTGGGGGTAGCCCGGGCTTCAGCCCGGGACGGGCTGGCAGGCGGTCAGATCCAGACGTCGTTCTGGGCGGTGCGTTCGCCGCCTTCTTCGCCGGTGTTGATTACGCCACGGGGTTCGATGAGCAGCATCTTCACTTCGCGTTCGGCATAGGGCTTGTGTTCGACGCCCTTGGGCACGACGTACAGCTCGCCGGGGCCGAGCAGGACGGCGCCGTCGCGGAGGTCGATGCGCAACTGGCCTTCGATCACCAGGAAGGCCTCGTCGGTGTCGGCGTGGGAATGCCAGATGAAGTCGCCTTCGATGCGCACGACCTTGAACTGGTAGTCGTTCATTTCGGCGATGACTTTCGGGGTCCACTGTTCGCTGAACAGGGAGAGCTTGTGCTGCAGGTTGATGCTCGGGTGGGTCGGCTGGTGCACGACGCGGCTCCTGGCTGATGGGTGAACTGCGAGGGTAGCGAGGGCCGCTGCGATGCGCTTGTACGATCCTGCGGCTTTCTCGGCGGCGTGCTACTCGGTCACCCGTGCGCTTTCGGAGCGGCTATGGGGCAACCAGGCCCCTCGCCCGCCTGGAGCCCGCGAGCGACTACAGGGGCCGCTCGCGTTGCGCCCGCCGTGCCTACGGGGTCAGCGACAGCGGTACGCCCCAGATGGGGTCCTGCTTGCCCTGCTGGCGCAGCGGGGTGATCTGCAAGGGCTGGATCCGCGACAGCAGCGCCTGGTGCCTGTCACTGAGGATGCGCTGGGCGATGAGGGAGGTGGTGAAGTCCATGGGCGCGGGCCAGGTGTAGACGGTGAGGTTCTCCAGCGGGCATTCGACCTTTTCCGGGGCGGTGGCCCGGCATTTGGACGCCTGGTATCGGTAGCCCGGGGTGCGCAGGTGCATGCGTGGGGCCAGCAGCAGTTGCCCGCCCTGGACGGTGAAGCTGGCGAGGGCCTTGTCGGCCGGCAGGCGCGACTGGACCTTGATGGAGGGGACGTCGCGGGAGTCGGTCTGCTGGTAGTAGCCGGCCCCCGAGCGCTGGGTGGTCTCGCTGTATTGCTGTTCGCCCCAGGCGACGCAGGCGCCCGAGGCCATGTGCACGGTGGTGCAGACGGCCTGGCTCCTGGTTTCGGTGCCGTAGGTGGCGTCCTTCCACACGTCTTCGCGGTAGTACTCGCGGTACAGCTCGGTGGACAGGTACGCGGTGCCGTTGGGGCCGCTGCCGGAGCCAGGTGGGCCGCTGCGGGCACCGATTTCGTCGAGCACGCCACGGATCTGGTAGTCGTCGCCGCCGGTGAGCAGGTACTTGCCGGGCGGCAGGATGTGCACTTCGAAGGCCTTGAACAGGTAGGTGGCGTTGCGATCCCGCTGCAGTTCGTTGGTCTGGAACCTGCGGCCGAAGGTGATCGTCGGGTCCTGCTCGTTCTGCCAGATCACCGTGGGCGTCCACTGGGTCATGTCCAACCCGTCGTTCAGGGTCTTGTGGGGGTTCACGTCGGCCACCAGCACCACGGCCTTGTTGGCCTTGAGGGCGGCGTCGATCTCGTCCAGCAGTTGCGCGTAGCGCGGGTCGTCCATGGTGCCGGGGCTGCCAACGTAGGGCTCGGGCACGCAGCCGGAAAGGGACAGGGCGAGCAGCACGGCGGCCGGCAGGGCGGAGAGCAGGCGAGGCAGTCTCATGCATCGTTCCTTGATGGGGGCGGACCGGGCATGTTGCGTCGACCGGGGGCGGGGCGAAATAGTGCAGATGAGCTAGCGCGGGGCTGAACGCGGCGGGGCTCCGCCTGGTACGCCCTCCCCGGTTGCCGGGGAGGGCCTTGGGGTCAGCGCAGGCCGTGGACCATGGCGGCGGCGACGCTGAGCACGTCCTGGCCGAGCTTCATGGAACGCTTGCCGTTCCAGCCGGTTTCCGGGTCGGGGTTGTCGTCGTGGTCCTTGAAGGGCATTTCGATGGTGAAGGACAGGCAGTCGAACTCCAGGCCGACGGCGTTGCAGGCCAGGGTGATGTTGGCCTGGCCGGGCTCGTCGCGGGGGTAGCCGTAGCGGGTCTGGAACTCGGCGCCCATGTCGACGAGGCGGCGGCGGAACTCTTCTTCCAGGGCGGCGAGGCGCGGGGTGTAGCCGGGGTTGCCCTCGCAGCCGGCGGTGAAGACATGGGGGATTTCCTCGTCGCCGTGGATGTCGAGGAACAGGTCGACGCCGATGCGGCGCATCTGCTGCTGGACGAAGTGGACTTCGGGGGTCTCCGCTTCGCTGGCCGATTGCCAGGCGCGGTTGAGGTCCTTGCCGGCGGCGTTGGTGCGCAGGTGGCCACGGTAGGCGCCGTCGGGATTCATGTTGGGGACGAGGTAGAGGTCGGCGGCGTCGAGCAGGCGCTCCAGCTCCGGGTCCTGGTGCTGCTTGAGGCGCTCGACGATGCCTTCCATGAACCATTCGGCCATGTGCTCGCCGGGGTGCTGCTGGGCGATGATCCAGACGCGGCGCTGGGCCTGGGGGTTGCGGCTGACCTTGAGCAGGGGGATGCCGCGCCCTTCGAGGCTCTTGCCGGTGGCGACGATCTCGGCGCCGGCCGCTTCGACGGCCTGGCGGATGAGGGCGTCGTGGCGCGCGCGGCTGTAGGGCTCGAAATAGGCGAACCAGATGTGCGACTGGGTGGGCTCCAGGCCGAAGTGCAGGCCGTTCTCGTCGAAGCGGCTGGGCACGCGGAACCAGTTGACCTGGTCATAGGAGGCGGCGGCGTTGTAGCCGGTCCAGGCGTGGGCGTAGGCGGACTGGCCGGCGTTGACCAGGCTGAAGTCGTGGCGGCTGCCGGGGGTCATGCCGTCGACCTTGAAGTGGAACCACTGGAAGTGGTGACTGCGCAGGTCGGGGCGCATGGCGAGAAGGACGTGGCGGGGGTTGCTGGCGTCCTTGACTTCGATGTTGCCGCTGTCGAAATCGGCGCTGATCTTCATGGCTACCTCGGGCTGTGTCAGGGGTGCGCGCAAGAATGGCAGGTCGCCCGGTGCGGGCATATGCACCAGGCGACAAAGGCTTGCGTGATGGGGACGGATCAGTGGCCTTCGAGCCGTGCAAGGCGCTCTTCCAGTTCAGCGATGCGGGCTTCCAGCTGCTCCACGCGGCTCTCCAGGCCGGCGCGGGATTCGCTGCGCTCGGGGGCGTCCTGCCGGGTGGCGAGCAGCGCTTCCAGGTCGGCCGCCTCGCCCAGCAGGTGCATGAAGCGCTCCTCACGCTGGCCGCTCTGGCGCGGCAGTACGGTGGCCAGGCCACGGGCGGCGAGGCGGTCGAGGTGGTGGCGGACCTGGTCCAGGTCGTCGAATTCGTGCATGCGGCCGCTGCGGGTGAGCAGTTCGCCGAGGGTCTGCGGGCCGCGCAGCAGCAACAGGCCAAGCAGGATGAGCTGCGGCTGGACCAGCTCCAGGGTCTTGTCGGCGCGCTGCTCCCAGCGGTCGGCGCGGCTGCCCATCACCAGGCGGGCCAGGCCACGCCCTTCGAGGGTGCGCATGCCCTGCCCCACCTGGCCGGCGGTGAGGTTCATCACCGGTTCGCGGCTGGTCTTCTGGTTGCTGGCCAGCACCAGGGCGTTGAGGGTCAGCGGGTAGGACTCGGGGGTGGTGGCCTGCTTCTCGATCAGGCTGCCGAGCAGGCGGACCTCGACGGCGCTCAGGGGCTCGTGGGTGAAGGGCGTTTCGATCTCGCTGGACATGGGGCCATCCATTGGTAGGAAAAGGCCCATAGCCTAGCAGGACGCCCGGCGGCTGCCTGCATGCGCGCAGCGCTCTGGCCCGGCCAGCCTCCCCGTCACCACCCGCTGGATGCCGCGTGCTTGCGGGCGGCGCCAGACGTTCAATGATCCGAACATGAGCCTGCTATCGATGGCGTGTTTCAGGATATTTCCGGCCATTTAATCGAATTATTCGATTGTTATGATTTCACGCAAGAGTGTTTTACATAAGGTTTAAGGCGTTCTAATAGAGCCAAAAATTACACATAACTTACTGTTTTTATTGAATAAATTAAGCACTATCAATGAAATCGATGGTCACCATTGACCATCTCCACTTTTTTATCGATTTTATTTCTCTAACATTGCCCTCGTGTTCACTTTCAACCCCACTTCCACGAGGAACCCATCATGAAAATGCGCATCCTTGCCAGCCTGTTCGCCGTCAGCCTGACCGCTACCGCCAGTGCCTTCGCCCTGCCCCAACAAACCCAGCAGGACTCGCTCCTGACCGCTGGTGCCGAACGCGCCGTGAACCCGCCGGTCGCCGAGAACGGCTCTGATCGCACCCCGGGCTTCCGCGTGGCCGAAGACGGCTCCGACCGCACTCCCGGCTTCCGCGTTGCCGAAGATGGCTCCGACCGCACCCCCGGCATCCGTGTCGCCGAAGACGGCTCCGACCGCACCCCCGGTTTCCGCGTTGCTGAAGACGGCTCCGACCGCACCCCCGGCATCCGCGTCGCTGAAGACGGCTCCGACCGTACCCCCGGTTTCCGTGTCGCTGAAGACGGTTCCGACCGCACCCCCGGTTTCCGTGTCGCCTGAGGCCACACGGACCGGAGCGCATCCCGCCTGAGTCAATGCTGTCGCGAGGCCAGATCGATGCCTGAAACATCCCACGCTTGAAGGCGCCCTGACCGGCGCCTTCGGCGTTTATGGGGAGCTTGGAACTTCCCATTGGCCAAGATCGGGCTTTTGCCGCCCAATTTCGCCTGGGTTTTCTCAACTTCACGTCGGCCCGATTGCTCGGCTGCCCGGCCGGGCCTAGAGTGCTCGGCGGCACCGCACGCACAAGGACCCGCCATGCCCGCCGTCACCCATGAGGACGCACAACGTCGCGCCGACGACATCCAGGCTTTCTACCGGGAGGTGGAGCGCCTGCACGAGGAGCAGGCGCTGCTGCTCGACCCCGGCCAGCTCGACCAGCTCGGCGATCACCACCGCCAGGTACTGGCCGACCTGCGCAGTCTCTACGACATCGACCACGACACCCAGACCCGTCGCCTGTCCCTGGGCATGCGCATCGCCTCGCTGCTGGGGGCGCTGGCCCTGGGCGCGAGCCTGCTGTTCTTCTTCTATCAGTTCTGGGGGTTGTTCAGTGAAGCCGTGCAGGTGGCCATCCTGGTCGGCGCGACCCTGGGCACCCTGGGCCTGACCGCGCTGGTTCGGCGCCGCGACAGCACCGGCTACTTCAGCAAGCTGGCGGCCATGCTGGCCTTCGTCGCCTTCGTGCTGAACCTGGTGATGCTCGGGCAGATCTTCAACATCACCCCTTCGGACAAGGCCTTCATCGCCTGGGGCGCCTACGGGCTGTTGCTGGCCTACGCCTGCAATGCTCGCCTGCTGCTGGTGGCCGGGCTGCTGTGCCTGATGGCATTCATCTCGGCGCGGGTGGGCACCTGGGGTGGCGGTTACTGGCTGTCCATGGGGGAGCACCCGGAGAACTTCCTGCCGGCGGCAGTGGCGGTATTCCTCGTCCCGCAGTTGCTGTCCCAGGTGCGCTTCGGCGGATTCGCCGCGACCTATCGCCTGGTGGGGCTGATCACCTTCTTCCTGACCCTGCTGGTCCTGGCCAACTGGGGCCGCTCCAGCTACCTGCCCCTGGACAGCGAGCTGATCGAGGGTGGCTACCAGCTCGGCGGCTTCGCCCTCGCGGCCCTCGGCATCTGGTTGGGCGCTCGGCGTGACTGGCCGGAGGTGATCAACGGCAGCCTGACCTTCCTGGTGATCTTCCTCTACACCAAGCTCTTCGACTGGTGGTGGGACCTGCTGCCGAAGTACCTGTTCTTCCTGCTGCTGGGCCTGATCGCCCTGCTCATCCTGGTGGTGCTGAATCGTCTGCGCCGCAGCTGGCTGAAGGGAGGTGCCCGCTGATGAACAGCCTGAATCGCTACGCCCTTTCCGCTGCCCTCGGCCTGGTCCTGGTGGCCAACGGCCTGGCACTGGCCGGGGTCTGGTACAACCGCGCCGGCAAGCCGGACAGCCGCCTGGAACTGTCCCAGCGCGAGCTGGGCCGGGACTACTCGGACTTCGGCTGGTCCGGCGAGAACAGCGGGCTCGGCCTGCGCCTGGACTGGCGCACGCCTCGGGATGCGGACGAGCAGGAGATTCTTCTCGACCGTGCCGTGCTGGAGGAAATCGGCCTGCCCCTCGAAGGCAAAGAGGGCCACTACGACACCCACGAGAGCAGCACCTACGCCGTGCTCGAACTGGATGGCCCCGCCTGGAAGGCAGAGCTCGACCGTGCCGAAGCCCGGCTGAAGGACGCCACGAAGGCCCTGGCACGCAAGCGCAACGAGGAGAACACCGCCCTGGAGGCCACGTACCGCAGCCAGTTCGAGTACGAGCGCGACCGCGCCAGCCGCCTGTTCGTGGTGGCCGCCGGCAGCGATGCGGAAGCCCTGCGCCAGCGCTACCCGGACCGCAAGCGCTATGCGCTGGTGAAGGCACGCCTCTACGCCTGGTACGACCACAACCAGACACCGCCGCGCCTGCAGGCCCGGGTGAGCCGACTGGAGGTGGATGCGCTGCAGGTGCCTTATCGCTGGCGCCAGCAGGTGGAGGAGCGACTGGTGGGCGCCTACGACGAGCCGATCAAGCCGATGCGCCTGAAAGTGGCCTACGGCAAGCGCCTGGAACCCTGGATCGAGGATGTCAGCCTGCTGCGCTGAACGCCGCGGATGACGCGGGCGGGGCAAGTGGCTAGCATGTGGCCACTTGCCCCAGGACGCTCCGATGTCAGCCCACCTGCCCCGCTTGCGTAACCAGCGCTTCCTCGTTGCCCTGCTCGTTCTCCTGCTGACCTGTGGCTTCACCGTCACATCGCTGGTCAGCTACTACGCCTCCCTCGAGTCGATCCGTGACGGCATCGTCAACACGGAGCTGCCGCTGACCTCGGACAACGTCTATTCCGAGATCCAGAAAGACCTGGTGCGGCCCATCCTGATCTCCTCGATGATGAGCCGCGACACCTTCCTGCGGGACTGGGCCATGCAGGGCGAGCAGGACCCGGAACGCATGACCCGCTACCTGCGCGAAGTCCAGGAGCATTACGGCGCCTTTACCAGCTTCTTCATTTCCGAGCGCACCGGCACCTACTACCAGTCACGGGGCGTACTGAAGAAGGTTTCGCCGGACGAGCCCCGGGACGTCTGGTACTACCGCGTGCGGGACATGGAGACGCCCTACGAGATCAACGTCGACGTGGACATGGCCAACCAGGACCGGCTGACCATCTTCATCAACTACAAGGTGCTGGACTACGACGGCCGCTTCCTCGGTGCCACTGGCGTGGGCCTGACGGTGGACGCAGTGGTGAAGCTGATCGACGAGTACCAGCAGCGCTACCAGCGGACCATCTACTTCACCGACACCACCGGCCGCGTGGTGCTCACCAGCGCCCAGGGCGGGCCGGAAGGCAGCCGCGTGGGCCAGGGCCTCGGGGAACTGCCCGGCCTGGCCCCGGTGGTACGGGCGGTGCTGCACCAGCGCGGTGGCAACCACCAGTACCACGCCCCCGACGGCGAGCATTACCTCAATGCCCGCTTCATCCCTGAGCTGGACTGGTACCTGTTCGTCGACAAGACCGAAGAAGGCGCCCTGTCGCCGGTGCGCAACGTGCTCTATCTCAACCTGGGCATCAGCCTGGCGGTGACCCTGGTGGTACTGGTGCTGCTGTACCTGATGGTGCGCCGCTACCGCGACCGCATCGCCGCGCTGGCCACCACCGACAGCCTCACCGGGTTGCCCAACCGTCGCGGCTTCGACCTGCTGGCGGGCCAGGCGCTGCAGGAATCACTGCGTGACCAGCGTCCGCTGACCGCGCTGCTGCTGGACCTGGACCACTTCAAGGAACTCAACGACACCCACGGTCACCTGGCCGGTGACCAGGTGCTGCAGGGCTTTGCCGAGAACCTGCGAGCGGGCGTGCGCCAGGCGGACATTCTCTGCCGCTGGGGCGGTGAGGAGTTCATCCTGCTGCTCAAGGACACCGGCAGTGCCACGGCATTGCAGCTGGCGGAGAAGCTGCGGGAGCGGGTTGCCGAGGCGCACCATCACTTCGACGGTGGCGAGACAGCGGTGACCGTGAGCATCGGACTGTCCGAACTGCGCCCCGGAGACACCCTGCACAGCCTCATCGCCCGCGCCGACCGGGCGCTCTACCGTGCCAAGCAGGCCGGGCGCGACCGCACCTGCAGCGAGACCGCCGGCCAGGAGTAAAGAGAGGGAAGCTGCCGAGGTTCAGGCGGTGACGTCGATGACGTTGCCCAGGTTCGGCGGATTGCTGTTGCTCACCGGTACGGGCAGCGCCTCCAGCAATGCCAGGGCACTCTGGGACTGCAGGTCGACGGACTTCTTCAGCACCGAGACCTGCACCTTCATGGCGAGCTGGGCGGCACTGGCGTCGGAGATGGAGCTGGCGGAAACGTCCACGGCGACCTCGCACGTCAACGGGGGAAGATGACGGGATTCTGAGGCCATGCCGGCGCCCCGAACAGCACCGTCAGTCGCCTGGAAGGCCCGCCGTTGCGCTTGCAGCGGCACGGGAAGCCAGGGGACTCAAGCCTGGGCTTCCGGCCGAAACCTCGATCACGGCTGCCTGCTAGAAGTCCCGCTTGTAGAACAGGTCCAGCGAGCTGGCCAGGCCGCTGGCGGCCTCCAGGTAGAGGCGCCGGGTCAGTTCGTAGCGCAGCGCCACCACGCTGGTGGGTTCCAGTACGCCGAGGCCATAGCGGATGCTGAGGCGGTCGGTGAGCACGCCGGTGGCGCCGTCGTCGCCGATCTGGAAGTCCTTGAGGCCGAGCTTCTGCGCCAGGTCGCTGGTCAACGAAGAACTGCCGGACAAGCCCAGCGCCAGGGCGGCCTGACCCAGGGCGTTGCCGTCGCTGCCGCGCTCCAGGGGGCGCCCCAGTACCAGGTAGGACAGCGCCTGTTCCTGGCTCATGGCCGGGGTGGAGAACACCTGGGTGGTCGGCTCGTCGGCACGGCCATTGAGGCGGATGCCGGCGGTGACGTCGCCGATCTTGCGCACTGCTTCCACGTCCAGATAGGGCTGGTCCAGCGGGCCGGCGAACAGCAATCGCGCGCGGCGCAGGTCGAGGCGCTGGCCGTAGGCACGGTAGCGGCCGTTCTTCAGGTTCAGTTCGCCGCGCGCGGCCAGGTTGTCGCCGACCTTGAGGTGCCCGGCGAGGTCGGCGGTCAGGCCGAAACCGCTGAAGCTGAGCCGTTCCTGGCCCACTTCGACGTTGACGTCCATGGCCAGTTGCAGCGGAGCTTCCTCGTCCTGCTCGCCCACAAGGTGGGCATCCGACGAGACCCGCACGGCCTGGGGCGGCAGTTCACGGATCTTGATGGTGCCCCGGGGGACGCGCACGGTGCCGGACAGTGCCAACCGGCCCTCCGCCATGCGCACCCGCAGGTCGGGATCGACGTCGAGGTTGGCATAAGGCTCCACCACCACCGGCAGGCTGTTGCCGCGCAGGGCCAGGTCCACATCCAGGCCCTGGCTCCAGGCGACGCTGCCGCCCAGGCTGCCCTGCCCCTTTTCGCCACCGCTCCAGGTGCCGGACAGCTCGACCCGCTCGCCGGCGATGCGTGCATCCAGCGTGAGGTCTTCGATCCGCGTGGGCAGCTCGCCACCGGCCAGGCGGCCTCCGCCCAGGCGCACCTGCCCGATCACGTTGGGTGCCAGCAGGGTGCCGCCGAGGGTGCCGCTGCCATCGAGGCGCCCTTCCAGTTCCTCCACGCCCCGGGCGAAGGGTCGCAGCACGGCGAGGTCCAGGCCCTCCAGCTGGAAGTCACCCTGCAGCGGCTTGCGGGTCGGGCGCGGGTCGATGCGGGCGTCCAGGCGCAGGCGTCCGAGCTTGCCGCCTTCGAACAGCAGGCGGCTGTCCACCCGCTGCGGGCGCAGGCTGCTCTCCAGGCGCAGGCTCTGGTAGGGGAAATCCAGCCATTGGCCCTTGGCCCCCTCCTCCCGCACCCGCAGCACACCGCTGCCGGCATCCAGCAGGATGCGGCCGCTGGGGCCGGTGGATGGCAGTTGCAGCCGCAGGTCGCCGTCCAGCTGCCCCTGCCAGGCGAAGTCGTCCGGCA
The DNA here is from genome assembly GCF_006715895.1 of Pseudomonas sp. SLBN-26. NCBI lineage: Bacteria > Pseudomonadati > Pseudomonadota > Gammaproteobacteria > Pseudomonadales > Pseudomonadaceae > Pseudomonas > Pseudomonas sp. SLBN-26. The sequence continues at coordinate 520,479 of NZ_VFOB01000001.1, read as the reverse complement.
GCCAGGGCGCCAGGCTGGCCAGGGGGAAGTCCCGCAGGCGGTAGTCCAGGTTGGGTTCGGGCATGAGGCGCTGCTGGCCGGCGCAGAGGCTGGCTTCGCCGGAACGCCAGCAATGGGCGCCCAGGTCCAGGCGGCCGTCGGCCAGGCGCTGCAGCGAGGCGGCCTGTTCCAGGCGCCAGTCCTGGGTGCCTAGCCGCACGTCGCCACGGCTGAGGCGGCCGCGCCAGTCGCCGTCCTTCAGTTGCCCGTCGAGGGCCAGGCCAAGCCCCAGGTCGGGGCCCTTCAGGCTCAGCTCGGCCTGCTGCCGCTGGAGCGTGCCCGAGCCGGTCAGGCGCAGGTCACCCAGGGCGCGCTCGCCGGATTCTAGGTCGTCGGCATCGAGTTGCAGGGTGCCGTTCTGCCGGGCATCCAGCCTGGCCTGGAGGCGCAATTGACGCAGGCGCTGGGGACCGAGGCCGATCCGCTGGCCATCGAGGGCCAGTTGGCCCTGGGGCGCGTCAAGGCTGCCGGCGAGGTCGAGGCGCCCCTTGAGGCTGCCGAACAGGCCGGGCCAGAGCTGACCGAGTCGATTGAGGGCGATGTCCAGCCGGCCATCGAGGCGCTCCTCCAGGCGGCCCTGGCCGTCGATGCGATTGTCGCCCAGGCGTGCCTGGACCTGCTCCAGCGTCCAGCGCTGCCCTTCGCCACGGGCCTTGGCCAGGAGCACGGCGGGCTGGCCGCGCAACTGGCCCTTGAGGTCGAGGTCCGCCGTGAGGGCGAGGCGATCCGCCATGCGCCCCTGGCTGGCGAGGTTGCCGGCCAGGCGACCGGGCAGTTCGGCGACCCAGTAGGCGGGGTCGAGGTCCTTGAGGGCGAGTTGGGCGTCCCAATCCACTGCGCTGGCGAAGCCCACCTGGACGCGCCCCTGGGCCTTGCCCTGGCCAGCGGTCAGGCGCAGGTCGGCCAGCTCCACCTGGCCCAGGTCCCCCTTGAGCGGGCTGGCGAGGGTGAAGTCACCGGCCGGCCCCTTCAGGGCGGCATCGAATTGCCCGTGGTAGTGGCCGTCGAGGTACTGCACCTGGCCGTCGAGGTGCTGCAGGCTGACAGGCGGCTCGTCGATCGCGGGATACAGCCGGCGCCAGGGGAAGTCACGCCAGGCAATGCGGGCATCCAGGGCCAGGGCCTGTTGCCAGTCGATCCGTCCGTTCAGGTAGAGCGTCTGCTCCGGCGCAGCCATCAGGGCCAGTTGCTTGAGGTCCGCCCCCTTGGCGTCCACACGGCCGGCCAGGTCAAGGCGTACGTCACCGCCCTCGCCCGGCAGGCTGGCGTTCCCCTGGACCGCGTAGCCCTGCGCCAGGTCGCCCCGGGCCTGGAGGGTGAGCCGCTGTAATTGCAGGGTGTCGGGCAGGTCCGCCGAGGCCTTGAAGGCGTCCACCTTCAGCGTGGCGGAGGCTGGGAGGTGGTCGGCCAGGGGCTGCAGTTCGCCTTCCAGGCGGCCCTGCAGGTAACCGGTGCTGTCGGCCTGGACGGTCAGTTGCCCTTGCAGGTCGCCCTTGGCGTGCAACGCCAGCGACCAGGCCTGGCCGCCTGGGGCCGGCAAACCGAGGGTGCCGGTGGCTTCCAGCGGCCAATCCCCACTGGGGGCAAGGTGCCCTTGCAGGTCCAACGCGAGGTCGTCACGACGAAGGCTGACACGTTCCAGGGTGAGCCCGTCCGCCAGCCAGGTGGCGCGAAGCTGGAGATTGGCCAGCAACGCCTCGCCATCCAGGCTGAGGCGCCCCAGGCGAGCCTCGCCCAGGCGGATGCCGACCGGCAGCGCGAGGGCGGGCAGGCGGACGGGGCCTTCGTCAGTGCTGCCGCCCTCCCCCGGGAACGACAGGGCCACCTCGTCGGCGGCCAGTTGGTCGATGCACAGCGTCATGCCCAGCAAGCAGCCGGGCTGCCAGTCCAGGCGCGGGGCCGTGACCTCGACCACGCTTTCGCCCTGGCGCCACACCACACGCTGTGCCTGCCATTGGCCGCCCAGGTGGCCGCTGAAACCCTCCACCGCCAACCCCGGCACCAGGCCCAGTGCCCAGCGTGCGCCGCTCTCGCTACCCAGCAGCCAGGCTCCGATCGCTCCCACGCCACCCAGGCCGAGCCCCAGGGCGAGCAACGCCCCCTTGACCACGCGCCTCACAGTTCCGGCCCCATGGAGAAGTGAATGCGGAAGCCGCCGGGATCATCCAGGGCCTTGGCCAGGTCGAGGCGGATGGGCCCGACCGGGGAGACCCAGCGCACGCCGATACCGGCGCCGGTCTTGAGCTTGTCCTTGAGGTTGTTGACGGCGTTGCCACGGTCGACGAAAGCCGCGATGCGCCAGCGCTCGGCGATGGGGTACTGGTATTCGGCGCTGCCCACCACCATGTAGCGGCCGCCGACCTTGTTACCCTGGCGGTCCTCCGGGGAGAGCGTCTGGTAGTCATAGCCCCGCACGCTCTGGTCACCGCCGGCGAAGAAGCGCAGCGAGGGCGGGATGGCGCCGTAATCGGTGGTGGCGATGCCGCCGGCCTGGACCCGGCCCAGCAGGCGATGGCCGCCCGGCAGGGTGTAGAGCCCCTTGGCCATGGCGCTGGCGTAGGTCATGTCGGCGTCGGACAGCACGCCTTCCTTGGCGGCGCGCACGTCCAGTTGCAGGTGGTAGCCCTGGTTGGGGTCGAGGCGGTTGTCGCTGCGGGTGACGCTGTAGCCGATGCCGGGGATGAGGAAGCTGCTGCGCCCGTTGGGGCTGCCGTCGCCGAAGTCGTAGATCTCCTGCTCCCAGCGCAGGGAGACGACCCGCTGCCAGTCGTCCGGCAGCTTGGACTGCCATTGGCTGCCCAGGGTGAAACGGCGGCTTTCGACGTCGGTGAGTTGTTCGCGCTGGAAGCCGCTGGTGAAGCGCAGGCTGTCGGTCAGCGGCGGGTCGAGGGGGATTTCGTACCAGGTGCCGACGCTCTGCCGTGCTGTGGAGATTTCGCTTTCTGCCCCGAGGCGGTGGCCTTGGGGGTTGATCCAGTGGCGGGTCCAGTTGGCCCGGGCACGGGGACCGACGTCGGTAGAGAAGCCGACGCCCAGGCCCAGGGTGCGGGGTTTGACGGCACCGAGACGCACCTTCACCGGGATCAGCCGGCCAGCACCGGGCTCGGGCTGGGCGTCCACCCGCACTTCCTCGAAGTAGCCGCTGGCCTGGAGGTTCTGGCTGAGCTTGGCGACCTGGTCGGCGTCGTAGGGTGTGTTGGGTGGGAACGGCACCAAGCGCGCCAGCAGGTCGGGATCGAAGGGGGTGTCGCCGTCGAAGGCGACCCGGCCAAGTGCGTAGCGCGGCCCGCTGTCGTAGATCAGTTCGATATCGGCGACACCGGCACGGGGGTCGATGTCCAGCCGCTGGGAGCGGAAGCGGCCATCGAAGAAGCCATAGCGCAGGGCCTGGCTCTGGATGAGTTTCTTGGCGTCTTCGTAGATCCCGTGGTTGAGCGGCTCGCCCGGGGCCAGGGCCTTGCTTTTCGGCACCTTGAAGGCCTTGAGGCCGGCGGCCTCGCCTTCCACCCGCACCGTCACCTGGCGCAGGCGGACGGGCTCGCCCGGCTGCACGTCCAGTTGCAGGACCGGGTCCTTGCCGGGGCGTACCTGGCTGTCGATCTCCGCCTGGTAGTAGCCGAGCGCCTGCGCCGCCTGGCGCGCCTGCTCCTCGGCGGCACGGCGGAAACGACGCAGGGCGGTTTCATCTCGATCCCCCAGGCTGCCGATGAAGGCTTCGATATTGGCCTTCAGCTCGGCATTGGCCGGGGACACCTTCACTTCCAGCGAGGCCTTGGCCAGCGCGAGCGGGCACAGGGCCGACAGCGCGAGTGCCATTAGGCCGCGCATTCCTTGACGAACATTCATGCGCGGGATGCTAGCACGGCGTTCCGCTGCCTTTCTTCAGTCACCGACGCCTCGTCGGCCGAGGATTTCATGGCGCGATGTGTCGGGCTGACAACCATGGCGGCTCAGGCGCTCACGCCAACGCCTTCCAGCGCCTGGGCAGGGTTGGGGTGGAAGAAGACCCGCTCCAGCACCGGCCCGACGGCGACCTCACCGAGCAACTGGTAGCCCTGGCGCTGGTAGAAGTCGAGGTAGCGCGGGTTGCCGGTATCCAGCACCACACCTTGCGAGCCGGCGTCTTCGGCGCACCATTCGTGCAGCGCCTGGAGCAGTCGCTCGCCCAGCTGGCGCCCCTGGAACTCCGGGTGGATACCGAGCAACGGCAGCACGTGGTAAGGGCCGGGCGGCAGGCAGGCGAGCACCGCCTCGTGGTATTCGAGGAAGCGCCGGGTGCAGCCCAGGCCGGTGGTCAGCAACATGCGCAGGCGCCAGCCCCAGCTTTCGGTGATGTCCAGCCGGCGCTGGGGCGGGGCGATGAGGGCGATGCCCACCAGGCGCTCTTCGATCAGCAGGCCGATGGCCGGCAGCTCCTCGATGAAGTGCTGCTTGACCAGCTCCCGCACCGTGGCGCGCACGCGCTGGTCATAGCCGGGTCGGTTGGCATCCAGCAGATAGGCGTAGGTGGGCTCGTGCCGGTAGGCGTGGTAGAGCAGCGAACGGGCCTCGCGGCTGTAGCCGCGGTCGAGCAGGCGCACTTCGACCGGCGCTTGGGTGACGTATCCGGGCATGCACGGTGTCCTCGTTGTTCTGGTTATGGTCGCCGCGATGGGCAGTTGCCACGGCTGGCTGAAAAGCTAGCAGCCCCCCTGCCCCGCCGCCATGTGCTGGCAGGCCCGGCGGGCGTTGGGCTAGGATTCGATACTTTTTCCGGATGGCTGCCCCCCATGAAGATCGTTTCGTTCAACATCAACGGCCTGCGCGCCCGCCCCCACCAGCTGGAGGCGCTGATCGCCAAGCACCAGCCCGACGTGATCGGCCTGCAGGAGACCAAGGTGGCCGACGAGCAGTTCCCGGAAGCGGAGATCCGCCAGCTCGGCTACCACGTCCACTACCACGGGCAGAAGGGCCACTACGGCGTGGCGCTGCTGTCGCGCCAGGCGCCGCTGGAGTTGCACAAGGGCTTCCCGGGGGATGACGAGGACGCCCAGCGCCGCTTCATCTACGGCACCTTCGCTGACGAACAGGGCAACCCGGTGACGGTGATGAACGGCTACTTCCCCCAGGGCGAGAGCCGCGATCACCCGGTGAAGTTCCCGGCCAAGCAACGCTTCTACGCCGACCTGCAGGCGCTGCTGGAAAGCCGCTTCGCCCCCTCCCAACCGCTGGTGGTGATGGGCGACATCAACATCTCGCCGGAAGATTGCGACATCGGCATCGGCGAGGAGAACCGCAAGCGCTGGCTGAAGACCGGCAAGTGCAGCTTCCTGCCGGAAGAGCGCGAGTGGCTGGCCACCCTGAAAGGCTGGGGCCTGGTGGACAGCTTCCGCCACCTCCACCCCGAGGTGAACGATCGCTTCAGCTGGTTCGACTACCGCAGTCGCGGTTTCGAGGACACTCCCAAGCGCGGCCTGCGCATCGACGTGATCCTCGCCAGCCAGCCGCTGCAGGCGCGCCTGCGCGATGCCGGGATCGACTACGACCTGCGCGGCATGGAGAAACCCTCCGACCACGCGCCGATCTGGCTGGACCTGGCATGAATGAAAAGGGGCCGCTGAAGCGGCCCCTTTCTTTTACACATCAGCTGCGCGGCGGCTCCTCCCCCAGGGGCACGATGGCCATGGTCAGCCGCGAGATGCAGCTGGGCTTGCCATCGTCGCCGCTGAGGCGGATGTCCCACACATGGGTGGAGCGCCCCAGGTGCACCGGCCGGGCAACCGCAGTGACCCTGCCGCTGCGCAGACCGCGCAGGTGGTTGGCGTTCACTTCCAGCCCTACGCAATAGAAGCGGCTGGTGTCGATGCACAGGTAGGCGGCGGTGGAGCCGAGGGTTTCGGCCAGCACCACGGACGCGCCGCCGTGGAGCAGCCCGTAGGGTTGGTGGGTACGGCCGTCCACCACCATGCTGGCGGTGATCGAGCCCTCGTCGAAAGCTTCGAAGCGGATGTCCAGCACCTCGCCGATGGTGTTGCGCAGGGTGGCGTTGAGGCGGTCCAGATCGGGGGTTTCGCGCCACAGGCTCATGTCGACTCCTTTTTAGGTGGGCGCCGGGGTGACCGGCGCGGACTTCAGTCGTGCCAGAGCACCGTTTCGCGACGCTCGATCCACTCGGGGAAACGCGGCCCGTAGGTGCCTTCGACGACGTTGCGCTTGATCTTCAGGGTCGGCGTGAGGAAGCCGTTGTCCACCGCCCAGACATCCTTCACCAGCACCAGGCCGAGCAGGCGCTCGTGCTTGTCCAGCGCCTGGTTGACCTCGTCGAGCAGGGCCCGGAGGCTGCCTTCCAGCTGTTCACGGGTGCCGTTGCCGGCCTCCTGGCGCCCCACCTCGGAGAGCACGCAGAGGGCCATCGGCTGCGGCAGGCCGTCCCCCACCACGCACACCTGCTCGATGCGGGTGTGCACGGCCAGGCGGTTCTCGATGGGTGCGGGGGCGACGTACTTGCCCTTGCTGGTCTTGAAGATCTCCTTGATGCGGCCGGTGAGCCGCAGGTTGCCGTCGGCGTCCTGTTCGCCCTTGTCGCCGGTGCGCAGGAAGCCGTCGGGGGTGATGGTCTCGGCGGTGCGTTCCGGGTCCTTGTAGTAACCCTGCATGGTGGCGCCGCTGCGGACCTGGACCTCCCCTTCCTCGCTGATGCGCACTTCGACGCCGGGGCTGTTGCGGCCGATCCAGCCGGTCTTCTGCTCACCGGGGCGGCAGACATGGGAATAGCCGCAGTTCTCGGTCATGCCGTAGACCTCCAGCACGTCCAGGCCCAGGCGCTTGTACCAGTGCAGCAGCGCCTCGGGCACCGGGGCCGCGCCGCACAGGGCGACGCGCACGGCATCGAGCCCCAGGCCGGCGAGAACCTTGCGCCCGATGAAGCGGCCGATCAGTGGCAGGCACAGCAGGCGGTCCAGCTTCTGGGCGGGCATCTTCTCGAAAACGCCCATCTGGAACTTGGTCCAGATGCGCGGCACACCGAAGATCGCCGTGGGCCGCGCGCGGCGCAGGTCGCGGAGGAAGGTGTCGAGGCTTTCGGCGAAGAACACCGTCTGCCCGGCATAGAGGGAAGCCATCTCGACAAACATCCGCTCGGCCACGTGGCACAGCGGCAGGTAGGACAGCAGGCGATCGCTCTCGCCGGTGTTGAACAGCTGCACGCCATGCTCGGCGGCGAAGGCGAAGTTGCCGAAGCCCTGCATGACGCCCTTTGGCGTACCGGTGGTGCCGGAGGTGTAGATGATGGTGGCGAGCTGCTCGGGACGGGTGCGGGGATTGTCGCGGATGGGAGTCGAATCCAGCAGGTCCGACCAGGCGTAGTCGAAGGTGCCCTCGGGGTGGATGGGCAGCGCGATGGTGGCCACACCCTCGGGAATCCCGCCGCTCATGGCCGGCCAGTCGTCCAGCTTGCCAATGAACGCCAGGGCGCTTTCGGAGTGTTCCAGTACCTGGCGGACGGACTCGCCGGTGAGGTTGGGGTACAGGGGCACCGAAACGTGCCCGGCCATCCAGATCGCCAGGTCGGCCACGATCCAGTGGGCACAGTTCTTGGAAATGATCGCGATGCGGCTGCCCGGGGGGAGGTCGCGCCCCCTGAGCCAACTGGCGGCGCGTCGCGCCTGGTCGCCGACATCGCCCCAGGTCAGCTCCTCCACCTGGCCGCCCGCCATGGGCTGCACCAGGTAACGCTTGTTGGGATGACGTGCTTCACGCTCGAAGAACATGTCGAGCGGCAAACGGACTGCATCAGCCACAGGGCCTCCTCCTTCTTATTCTTGTGAATCGGGGACAACCAAGCACTTGCTTGGTCGACTATTCCACGCACGCCATCCCAGGCGCAAGTTAAGAAATGTATCGACCGTGACGCCTGTCGGCGGCGTACACAATTTGCAAAAAGGCCAGCTTGAGTGGGTATGAGGCGGCCCGTATCCTCGCCGCCATGACGCCGGGCCCCTCTGACGGTTAGCGCCGCCATGTCGGAGTCATAGTTGGTTCAATTCGACTGAAAGGAGGGGCTCGTGACTGCCCTAGATTCGTTTCTCTTCGCCGACTTCCTCGGCACCTCAACCTGGCTCTGGCTGGTCTTCATCGCCGTAGTCGCCTCCCTGCTGGCCTTCGACCTCGGCGTGCTCCATCGCAAGGAGCGCGAGATCGGTGTGAAGGAAAGCCTGATGCTTTCTGCCGGCTACATCACCGCAGGCCTGCTGTTCGGCCTCTGGGTCTGGCACCAGAAAGGCGCTGACGCGAGCATGGACTACGTCACCGGCTTCCTGATCGAGAAGTCGCTGTCGATGGACAACGTGTTCCTGATGGCGATGATCTTCAGCTTCCTGGCCATCCCGCGGCAGTACCAGCACAAGGTGCTGTTCTGGGGAATCATGGGCGTGATCGTGCTGCGTGGCGTGATGATCGCCCTGGGCGCCGCACTGATCCATGAGTTCAGCTGGATCCTCTACGTGTTCGGCGTGTTCCTGGTCATCACCGGCGTGAAGATGCTGTTCGCCAAGGTGGACGATGAGCCGAACCTGGCGGAGAACCGCTTCGTGCGCTTCCTGCGACGTCACATGCGGATTACCGACGAACTCCACGGCCAGCGCTTCTTCGTCCGCCAGCCGGACGCCAGCGGCCGTGTCGTGCTCTGGGGGACGCCGCTGCTGCTGGCCCTGGTGCTGATCGAGCTGGCGGATCTGGTGTTCGCGGTGGACAGCGTCCCGGCGATCTTCGCCATCACCCAGGACCCGTTCATCGTCTACACCTCCAACATCTTCGCCATCCTCGGTCTGCGGGCCCTGTACTTCGCCCTGGCGGCGCTGATCCACCGCTTCGCCTACCTGAAGTACGCCCTGGCCCTGGTGCTGGTGTTCATCGGCGGCAAGATCTTCCTGGTGGGCTTCATCGGCAAGATTCCTCCGGTCATCTCCTTGAGCGTGACCCTCGGCCTGCTGATCGGCGGCGTACTTTACTCGCTCTGGAAGACGAGGGGTGACAAGGCTCCCAGCCACTGACCCCACTGCGCCCGGCCCCTTGGCCGGGCGTTTCGTTCAGGGGGACTCGGGGTTGGGGAACCAGGCCTCCAAGCCCGGTTTGTCGGTGTCGACCTTCGGGTCGTAGATGTAGCCCGAGACCCTTGGGTAGTTGTCCAGGTCGTTACGCCAGAGCAGCGTCCCTTCGTACGGATGGCCATTTCGCTCGACGGTGATGCGCAGTTGGGTGGCGGTATCGACAAGCTCCGACTCGACGAAGGTCGCCCGCCCCGTCCAGACCTCGTCGCCCACTTCCCAGTACAGCGCCATCTCGCCCTCATGCAGGTAGACCTTGAGGTCGCCGCTGTAGGGCGTGCCGCTGTCCGGCAGGCGGCCCACCACCCAGTAACGGCCGACGAAGTAGGACGGGTCGGGGTGATCGGCAGCGCCCGCGAAGGGGATGCAGGCCACGGCCAGAAGCCAGGCGAGTGCCTGGCGGGTGAAATCACGGATCACGGCAGTCTTCCTTGAGCCCCGGCGGGGTCACAGGCGATGGGGATGGTGAAGCGCACGCAGGTCCATCACCCCGGCCAGGGGCATTGCGCCGTCGAGTTCGGCCAGGCTGGCGGTGCTCATGGCCAATGGCTGCTGGCGATGGCCGTGGACGAGCAAGCCCGCCAGTTCCCCTACGAACGGGTTGTGGGTCACCAGCAGCAACTGGCTCTCCTCCCGCCGAGCCAGCCGATCGAGCGCCTCGCGCGGATCGCTTTCCGGGGTCAGCCAGCCCTCCACCAGCACCGGCCCCTGGAATGCCAGGGCCTCGACCACCAGTTCGGCCGTCTGCCGGGCGCGCAGGTAGGGGCTGACGATGATCGCGTCCAATGGCACTCCCGCCAGGCGGGCTGCAGCCTGCAGCACCTCCTGGCGGCCGTTGCGGGTCAGCGGTCGCTCGGCATCGGTGGCGGCCCGGGGCTCAGCCTCGCCGTGGCGCAGCAGCCAGAGCTTCACAGCTTCGGCTCTTCGTCACGCACCGGGTGGGGCGCCGGGGGCACGCTGTGGGCGGCCTCGCCTTCCGGCGCGCGCGGGGTCGGCCAGTCGGCGAACGGCCAAGGCTTTTCCTCGGTATTGAAGGTGCCGAAGCGGCCGATCTGGGCCAGGTACTGGCTGAGGCTGTCACCGAAGGCCATCAGCCCGCCGTTGGGCGCGCCGTAGAAGGCGCGGTAGCCCAATTGGGCCAGCACCACCACGCCGAGCACGATCTCGGCCAACTGCCAGACGATGACGAAGATCAGCATCCACAACACACGCAGCAGGATGGACTCGCGCTGCAGGTCTTCTTGCTCATTGCTCATGGTTAGCTCCTGGTCCTGGGGCGGCTGGTTCAGAAGCCGCTGGTGGGGATGAAGTCGACGTCGGTCTTCGGCTCGCCACGCATCAGCACCTCGATCACCTGGGCCAGGGTGCGCCCTTCGAAGAGGATGGCGTGCAGGCCGGAGACCAGCGGCATGTAGACCTGCAGTTCCTCGGCACGGGCCTTCAGCACCTTGAGGGTGTTGACCCCCTCGGCCACCTCGCCCAGGCGGGCCACGGCATCCTCCAGGGACAGCCCCTCGCCCAGGGCGAAGCCCACCTGGTAGTTGCGGCTCTTGGGCGAGGAGCAGGTGACGATCAGGTCACCGACGCCGGCCAGGCCGAGGAAGGTCATGGGGTTGGCGCCGAGCTTGACGGCGAAGCGGGTCATCTCGGCCAGTGCCCGGGTGATCAGCATGCTCTTGGTGTTCTCGCCCATGCCCAGGGCGGCGGCCATGCCGGCGATGATGGCGTAGACGTTCTTCAGCGCGCCGCCCAGCTCCACGCCGAAGCGGTCGGCGCTGGCATAGACGCGGAAGGTCTTGCCGTGCAGGGCCTGCTGTACGCGCTGGCAGAGCTCGGCGTCTTCGCTGGCGACCACGGTGGCGGTCAGCGCGTGATCGGCCACTTCCTTGGCCAGGTTCGGGCCGGAGAGCACGCCGATGCGCGCCTTGGGCGCCACGTCTTCGAGGATCTGGCTCATCAGCTTGAAGCTCTGGGCCTCGATGCCCTTGGTCAGGCTCACCAGCAGCTTGCCTTCGAGCTGCTCGGCCACCGGCTCCAGGGCCTTGCGCAGGGCGCTGGAGGGGATGGCCACGAACACCAGGTCGCAGGCCGCCAGCACGGCCGGCAGGTCGGAACTGGGGCTGACCCCGGGGTGGATCTTCACCCCCTTGAGGTAGCGGGGGTTCTCGCGGTTCTGGCGAATCGCCTCGGCTTGCTGGGGATCGCGCATCCACTGCAGCACGCTGTTGCCGTTCTCGGCGAGGAGGTTGGCAATGGCGGTGCCGAAGCTGCCGCCACCCAGCACTGCGATCGATTGATCTCGAGTCATAACCAGTCCATGTAGAGCCACCCGGGTGGCGAATCCGCGCATTATACGGAGGCCCGAGCGACCAACCAGTCTCAAACCGGGCATCTGCCACTGGTCAAGCCGCGGGGGAGCGACGAAAATCCCGCATCCATGTGACCGCTTCGTGGTTTTGCGGTGCCAAACGCCCGCCGAACGGCCATCACCCAACCTGGCAAGCCCTGCGCCGAGACCCCCGCATGCCTCCACGCCCCTCGCCCGCCTCTTCTACCCGACGGCTTGCATGCCGCCAAGGTGACGCGGGCGCCCGGGCGAGCGACCAAAGCGGAAATGCCCGGGGGCTGACGCACCTTGATTCCACGCTGACGGGCCCAGGAGGCACCACCCCATGACCCGCAGCTGGGACATCCACACCCGCACCCAACTCATCAGCCTCGGCCCCGCCCTGCTGCTGACCTTGCTGCTGACCGGTTTCTTCACCTTCGCCCGGCTGCAGGACCTGCGCCAGGAGCTCAACCACACCGGCCAGTTGATAGCCAACCAACTGGCGCCGGCAGCCGAATACGGCGTGATCGCCGGCAACCGTCCGGTGCTGGAAGGCCTGCTCAAGGCCACCCTGGACACCCCCCATGTGCGTTTCCTGGAAGTGCGCGACCAGGACGACGCCATCCTCGCCTACGTCGAGCAGCCGGGCACCCTCGAACGCAACGGTGCGCAGGTGGAGATATTCCATGCGCCGATCCGCCTGCAGCAGGTGCAACTGGGCAACGAGACGCTGTTCCACGCCGGGCGCGGCGACAGCAAGCTGGCCACCGGCTACCTCGGGCGCGTGGTGGTCGGCATGTCCAACGATGCGTTCAGCAGTCGCCAGCAGGAGATCCTGCTCAAGGCCACGCTGCTGGCACTGTTCGCCCTGATCCTCACCTTCCTGGTGGCGCGCCGCCTGGCCATCCGCCTGTCACAGCCCATCAGCGCCATGGGCCAGGCAGTGGAGGCCATCCAGGCCGGCAACTACCAGGCCAGCCTGCCGGTGATGGAGGAAGGCGAACTGGGTGACCTGGCCCGGCACATCAACAACCTCGCCAGCGGCCTCGACCGCGCCAGCCGGGAACAGCGCCAGGCTATCGACCAGCTGATTGCCGCGCGGGAAGAAGCCGAGCAGGCCAACCGCGCCAAGTCCGACTTCCTGGCGATGATGAGCCACGAGCTGCGCACACCGATGAACGGCGTGCTGGGCATGCTGCAACTTCTTGAAACAACCGAAATGACCCAGGAGCAGGCCGAGTACGCCGCCCTGGCCACCGAGTCCACCGAGCACCTGCTGAAGGTGATCAACGACATCCTCGACTTCTCCCGCATCGAGCGGGGCGCGCTGGAACTGGAGCGCATCGCCTTCAACCTGCTGGAGCTGGTCAACGGTTCGGTGCAGGTGTTCCAGCACAGCGCCCAGCAGCGCGGCCTGGCGTTGATCGTGGAGACTCAGCCCGGCCTGGAACAGGTGGAAGTCCAGGGCGACCCGACGCGCATCCGGCAGATCCTGGTGAACCTGGTCGGCAACGCCCTGAAGTTCACCGAAGAGGGCAGCATCCGCGTGGTCACCCAGTGGCAGGCGCTGGACGACCAGGTGCTCTGGCTCACCTGCGCCGTGCACGACAGCGGCATCGGCATACCCCCGGAACGGCTGGAGCACATGTTCGACGCCTTCCAGCAGGCCGACAGCTCCATTTCCCGGCGCTACGGCGGCACCGGCCTCGGCCTGCCCATCGCCCGCACCCTGGCCGAACGCATGGGCGGCACCCTGCGCGCCGAAAGCCACCAGGGCCAGGGCTCGGTGTTCACCCTGGAAATCCCCCTGCCCTTCCGCCAGCAGGTGAACCGCACGGACGGCCCCTACCCGGACCAAGCCGCGGCGGGCAACGGCCAGGACGTGCTGCTGGTGGAGGACAACCCGGTCAACCAGACCGTGATAGAAGCCATGCTGCGCAGCCTCGGCTACCGCGTCAGCCTGGTCAGCGACGGTGCCCAGGCCGTGCAGGCGGCTTCTCGCACGGGGTTCGCCGCCATCCTCATGGACTGCCGGCTGCCGGTGCTCGATGGCTATGAAGCCACCCGTCAGATTCGCGGCATGAATGGAGGCACCCGGGTCCCCATCATCGCCCTCACCGCCAACGCCCTGCAGGGCGACCGCGAGGCGTGCCTGGAAGCGGGTATGAACGATTACCTCGCCAAGCCGTTCAAACGGGCAGACCTGCAGCGTGTGCTGCAGCGCTGGCTGGGCGGCGCGACCGATTGCCCCCCCGACCTTCGGTGAGTGGGCAACGGGTGATAAAGTGCGGCAGGCTGTGCCCTCGAACCCCACCTTGCGCGACCCGGGACGATCGGAATGCAGGTGTACGAGTGTACTCTGTGACTTTCACTGCAACGCAACAGTCTATGACTAGTCTGCCGATTCGGCGCTATGCGCACGGCAGTGGACGAAATGCCAAGCCCTGCAGTACGGGGATCATTTAGGAGCTCGCATGACAAGACAAAACGCCTATTCCCGGGAAGACCTGCTGCGCTGCAGTCGCGGTGAGCTGTTCGGACCTGGTAATGCGCAACTGCCCGCCCCCAACATGCTGATGATCGACCGGATCGTTCACATCAGCGAAACCGGCGGGAAGTACGGCAAGGGCGAAATCGTCGCCGAGCTCGATATCAACCCCGACCTGTGGTTCTTCGCCTGCCACTTCGAGGGCGACCCGGTGATGCCGGGCTGCCTGGGCCTCGATGCCATGTGGCAGCTGGTGGGCTTCTACCTCGGCTGGCAGGGCAACCCCGGCCGCGGCCGTGCACTGGGCTCGGGCGAGGTGAAATTCTTCGGTCAGATCCTGCCGACCGCCAAGAAGATCACCTACAACATCCAGATCAAGCGCACCATCAACCGCTCGCTGATCCTCGGCATCGCCGATGGCACCGTCAGCGTCGACGGGCGCGAGATCTACAGCGCGGAAGGCCTCCGCGTCGGCCTCTTCACTTCAACTGACAGCTTCTAAGGGTTATCCGCATGCGTCGCGTCGTGATCACCGGCCTGGGCATCGTTTCCTGCCTGGGCAATGACAAGGAAACCGTTTCCGCCAACCTGCGTGCCGGCCGTGCCGGTATCCGCCACAACCCGGCCTACGCCGAGATGGGCCTGCGCAGCCACGTTTCCGGTTCCGTCGACCTGAACCTGGAAGAGCTGATCGATCGCAAGATCTTCCGCTTCATGGGTGACGCCGCCGCCTACGCCTACCTGGCGATGGAACAGGCGATCAAGGACTCCGGCCTGACGCCCGAGCAGATCTCCAATCCCCGCACCGGCCTCATCGCCGGTTCTGGTGGCGCCTCCACCGTCAACCAGATGGAAGCCATCGACACCCTCCGCGAGAAGGGCGTCAAGCGCATCGGCCCATACCGCGTGACCCGCACCATGGGCAGCACCGTTTCCGCGTGCCTGGCCACCCCCTTCCAGATCAAGGGCGTGAACTTCTCCATCTCCTCCGCCTGCGCCACCAGCGCGCACTGCATCGGCCAGGCCATGGAGCAGATCCAGCTCGGCAAGCAGGACGTGGTCTTCGCCGGCGGCGGCGAGGAAGAGCACTGGAGCCAGAGCTGCCTGTTCGACGCCATGGGCGCCCTCTCCACCCAGTACAACGAAACCCCCGAGAAGGCCTCCCGCGCCTACGACGCCAAGCGTGACGGCTTCGTCATCGCCGGTGGCGGCGGCATGGTGGTGGTCGAGGAACTGGAGCACGCCCTCAAGCGCGGCGCCAAGATCTACGCCGAGATCGTCGGCTACGGCGCCACCTCCGACGGCTACGACATGGTCGCCCCGAGCGGCGAAGGCGCGGTCCGCTGCATGCAGCAGGCCCTGTCCACCGTCCAGGCCCCGATCGACTACCTCAACACCCACGGCACCTCCACCCCGGTGGGCGACGTGGCGGAGATCCGCGGCGTACGCGAAGTCTTCGGCGACAAGGCCCCGGTGATCAGCTCCACCAAGAGCCTGTCCGGCCACAGCCTGGGTGCCGCTGGCGTCCACGAGGCGATCTACTGCCTGCTGATGATGGAAGGCAACTTCATCGCTGCCTCGGCCAACATCGACGAGCTGGACCCGGAAGTGGCCGACATGCCGATCCTTCGCCAGGTTCGCGAAGACGCCAAGCTGGACACCGTCATGTCCAACAGCTTCGGCTTCGGCGGCACCAACGCCACCTTGGTGCTGCAGCGCTTTAAGGCCTGACCGGCCCCCAGCGACACCTGAAGGCCCGTATCCCCGGATACGGGCCTTTTTCGTGCCCCACGTAAAACCGCATCAGACCTTTCCCAAACCCTGCCGCCGCATTTAAGTCCCGCGCAACGCCTCCGCTCTTAATGCCCGTACGCCCACGCGCATCCCCGGAGGAGCCTCCCATGTCCCTGCGCAACCTGAGCATTTCTATCCGCGCCGCCTGCGGCTTCGCCGTCATCACCCTGTTGCTGGTGGGCCTGGGGCTCTTCTGCCTGTCGCGGATGTCCACCATGGACGAAGCCACCTATCAGGTATCCAAGATCTGGCTCCCCAGCGTCGAGTACTCCAGCCAGCTCGGCTACCTGATGGCCGAATACCGCCTCAGCGAGATGAACCACATCCTCAGCCGCGAGGCCGAGCAGATGAGCCGCCAGGAAGTGCGCATGGCCAAGATCCGCGAGGAGCTGGACGAGATCGAGCGCATCTACCAGCCCCTGTTCCTGCTGCCGGACGAGAAGCGCCTGTTCGCCGAATACCGCCAGCGCAAGGAAGCCTACCTCCAGGGCCACGACCAACTGCTGCAACTCTCCCGCAGCAACCATGCCGACGACGCCTACGAACTGATGCGCGGCCCCCTGCGAGAAGCCTACGAAGGCGTACACGCCACCCTCACCGAGCTGATCAAGCTGAGCAACCTCGAAGCCGACCTCTCCGGCGATGCCAGCGCCAGCACCTATGAAGGCGCCCGCACCGCCGTCAGCCTCGTGCTGGTACTCGCCGCGCTGCTCGCCGTCGCCACGGCCTGGCTGCTCACCCGCAGCATCGTCGTGCCGATCCGCACTGCCGTGGAAGCCGCCCGCACCGTCGCCAACGGCGACCTCACCGGCGCCATCGACACCCAGGGCCGGGACGAGCCCGCGCGGCTGATGCAGGCCCTCGCCGAGATGCGAAGCAGCCTGCACCAGACCATCCGCCACATCACCGACTCCTCCAGCCAATTGGCCGCCGCCGCCCACCAGCTCAGCGTGGTGACCGACGAAACCAACCAGGCCATGAACCGCCAGCACGACGAAACGGAGATGGCCGCCACCGCCGTCAACCAGATGACCGCCGCCGTCGAAGAGGTCGCACGCAATGCCGCCTCCACCTCCGAAGCCTCGCGCCTCTCGGAAGAGTCCGCCGAAGGTGGCCGCCACCAGGTCGCCCAGACCGTCCAGGCCATCCGCGCCATGAGCAGCGAAGTCAGCCAGACCAGCAGCATCGTCGGCGGCCTGGCCGACCAGGCCCAGGGCATCAGCAAGGTGCTCGACGTGATCCGCGCCATCGCCGAGCAGACCAACCTGCTGGCCCTCAACGCCGCCATCGAGGCCGCCCGGGCCGGCGAAGCAGGCCGGGGGTTCGCCGTGGTCGCCGACGAAGTCCGCGCCCTCGCCCACCGCACCCAGGAATCCACCCGCGAAATCGAACAGATGATCGCCAGCATCCAGACCGGCACCGGCAACGCCGTCAGCGCCATGAGCCAGAACGACGAACGCGCTCGGGAGATTCTCAAGATCGCCGAAGCCGCCGGCCAGGCCCTGGACGTGATCGCCGCCCAGGTCAGCGCCATCAACGAACGCACCCTGGTGATCGCCAGCGCGGCGGAAGAGCAGGCCCAGGTCGCCCGCGAGGTGGATCGCAACCTGGTCAACATCCGCGACCTCTCCGCCCAGACCGCCACCGGCTCCAACCAGACCTCCAGCGCCAGCCAGGAACTGTCCCGCCTGGCCGCCGACCTCAGCGCCGTGGTTGCCCGTTTCACCGTCTGACGCCATCCGGGCCTGCCCAGCGGCAGGCCCTCGCTTCCCCTGAAAAGCCCACAGATCGGGCTCCGCAGGCCAACAAGAAAACCTATACTCCTCCGCGTCCCCCCGCCTGGCCCCCACGGAGAAGTGCCCATGTTCCTGCGCCAGTTCCCCATCGCCCCGCGCGCCGCCTCGAGCTTTGCCCTCATCACCCTGCTGCTGATACTCACCGGCCTGTTCTCGCTGAACCGCATGGCGGTGATCAACGACGCCTCCACCGAAATGAGCCAGAGCTGGATCCCGAGCCTCAGGAACCTGGCCAAGCTGGAACTGCTGGTCACCGAAATACGCCAGGTGCAACTGGGCCACGTGCTCGCCGAAGCGGCCGCCAAGCCGGCTCTTGAGCAGCGCCTTCAGGAGCTGGAGGCCAACCTGGCGAAGACCAGCCAGGCCTACGAGAAGGACATGGATACCGGCCGGGACACCGAACTGTTCCGCGCCTTCCAGCAGCAGTACAAACGCTTCCAGGACGAGTCCACCCAGCTCCTGGGCCTCTCCCGCAGTGGTGACAGTGCCGGCGCCAACCGCCTCATCCAGGGCTCGTTGCTGGAGAACTACCGCGCCACCATCAGGACCTTGCAGGCGCTGCTGGACTACAACACCGAAGGCGCCGAGCAGGCCAACGTAAAAGCCGACCAGGACTACGCCAGCGCCAAGACTGCCGTGCTCAGCGTGCTGGCCCTGGCGGTACTGGCCACCGTGCTGCTGGCCTGGCTGCTGACCCGTAGCATCACCCAGCCGCTGCACATCGCCGTGCGCGCCGCCGACGTGGTGGCAGGCGGCGACCTCACCGGCCCCATCGACACCACCGGCCGGGACGAACCCGCCCAACTGCTCACCGCCCTGAAGAAGATGCAGCAGCAACTGCGCGGCACCATCGAGCAGATCAGCCATTCCGCCACCCAGCTCGCCTCGGCCGCCGAGGAAATGAGCGCCATCACCGAGGAAAGCAACCGCACCCTCAGCCAGCAGCACGACGAAATCCAGATGGCCGCCACGGCGGTGAACGAGATGACTGCCGCCGTCGAGGAAGTGGCCCGCAACGCCGCCGGCACTTCAGAAGCCTCCCGGGCCTCCGAGCAATCGGCCCATGCCGGGCGCAGCCGGGTCGAGCAGACCGTCCAGGCGATCCGCCACATGAGCGACGACGTTGCCCAGACCAGCCAGTTGGTGGAAGGCCTGGCCGAACGGGCGCAGAACATCAGCAAGGTGCTCGACGTGATCCGCGCCATCGCCGAGCAGACCAACCTGCTGGCCCTCAACGCCGCCATCGAGGCCGCCCGCGCCGGCGAGCAGGGACGCGGCTTCGCCGTGGTCGCCGACGAGGTACGCGCCCTCGCCCACCGCACCCAGGAATCCACCCGTGAAATCGAACAGATGATCGGCAACATCCAGAGCGGCACCGGCGAGGCGGTCAGCGCCATGAGCCAGAACGACCAGCGTGCCCGCCAGATGCTGGAGATCGCCGAAGCTGCCGGCACCGCCCTGGTGGAGATCGCCGAGCAGGTCAGCCACATCAACGAGCGCACCCTGGTGATCGCCAGCGCCGCCGAAGAGCAGGCCCAGGTCGCCCGCGAGGTGGACCGCAACCTGGTCAACATCCGCGACCTGTCCACCCAGACCGCCACCGGCGCCAACGAAACCTCCACCGCCAGCTACCAGCTCTCGCGCCTGGCCCTGGAACTCAACGCCATGGTGGCGCGCTTCACCGTCTAGTCCGCCTGGCCTCAGGCTGCGTGGCGCACTCCGTCACGCGGTGCACGCTCCAGCCTCAGCACCCGCCCGGATGACCGGGCGCGGCCCCGCACCATCGCCCCCCCCACCACTAGACTCGCCAGCAGCGCCAGCCCCAGGTGCGCAACGCCCAGAGCCGGGCTGCCCCAGGCACACAGCAGCACACCGAGCCCGGACGCCAGCCGTGCCTCACCGCGCAGGCCACGGGCCAGGGCGGGGATCGCCCGGACCGAGCCGCCCGGCAACCGGCGCCAGGCCGCCACCAGCCCCGATCCGGACAGCAGATCCGCCAGCACCAGCGCGTAGGCCAGCAAAGCCGCCCCCAGGCCGAAGGACGCGGAGAGCACCAGCCGCAGGGACGGGTTGTCGAACTGCCAGGTCTCCCCCCCAAGTGGCTGCCAGAACGCCATGATCAGCAGCGCCACCGCGCTCACCATCAGCAGCCGCACGCGGTGGCTGCGGCCAGCGGCCAGCAGCACGGCCGCCACCAGCCCCACCAGCAGCAGCCCGTCCAGTGCCAGGGCGTGCCAAGGCGGCACCGCCAGCGGCCCCTCCAGGTGGAAAGGCGCCAGCGGCAGGCCGGCGAGAAAACCGATGGCGAAGAGGAAGGTGGCCAGGGCGACCAGCCAGCTGGTCAGGCCGAGGGAAACGGCGGCGATGCGTCCGGAGAGGGTGTCCATGATGGCGGTCCTTGATGGCCAGTGGCTGATGGTTACAGCCTGCACCGCCCCTGTATCCGTACTGTGGCTGCCGCCGCTCAGTTTGTTTCAGTACGGTAACTGCCCGCCTCCAGCAGTTCGCCCAGCAGCGCATGCAAGCGGGCCTGGTCCAGCGGCTTGGTCAGCATCGCCCGCACGCCCTGGGCGCGCACGTCCTCCTCCACCAGGCTGTCGCTGAAGCCGGTGTAGAGCAGGATCGGCAGGTCCGCACGGGCCGCCAGCAGGCGCCGCGCCAACTGCATGCCGGTCAACCTCGGCATGCTCTGGTCGAGAATCACCAGGTCCCGCGCGTAAGGGTCGGCCCCCAGGTGCAGGCTGGCCTGCTCCGGGTCGCTGAACAGCTGCACTTCCAGCCCCCAGGTGGCCAGCAGGTCACTCATGAATTCGCCCACCAGCGGGTCGTCGTCCACCACCGCCACCCGCCCCTGCAAGGTCGCACGAACCGGAACATGCTCCGCCGGGCAGCAGGCCATCCCCTCCGGAAGCTGCCCGTCCTCGTGGGCCGGCAGCAGCACGCGGAACACCGCCCCCTGCCCCGCGCCACCCTCCAGCAGGATGTGCCCGCCGTACTCGTGGACGATGCCGTGGACCATGGACAAGCCCATGCCACTGCCCTGGCCGCTGGCCTTGGTGGAGAAGAACGGCTCGAACACCTGCGAACGCAGGCCCGCATCGATGCCCGGGCCGCTGTCGCTCACCGCCAGGCTGACGAAGGGCCCCGCCACCCGCTGCTGGCAGGACGCGCACACGCCATCGCCCAGGTGCTGCCGCTGCAGCTCGATGCGCAAGCGCCCGACGCCGCCCATGGCGTCCCTGGCGTTGATACACAGGTTCATCAGCACCTGCTCCAGCTGCACCGGGTCCGCCAGCACAGGCGGCAGATCGGCCGCCAGGTGGGTCTCCAGCTCGACGGTGGCCGGCAGGGTGGACTCCAGCAGGCGAATGAAGCTGCCCAGCAACCGGTCCAGCGCCGTCACCTGGGGCGTACCCCGGCTGCCACGGCTGAAGGTCAGCATCTGCTGGATCAGGTCGCGGGCCTTCTCCGCCGACCGCTGCACCCGGGTCAGGTACTTGCCCAGGCGCTCGTCGCGCAGAGACTCGGCATGCTCCTGCGCCATCACCGTGTAGCCCAGCATGCTGGTCAGCAGGTTGTTGAAGTCGTGGGCAATGCCCCCGGTCAGATGCCCGATGGCTTCCATGCGCTGGGCCTGGCGCAACTGCTGCTCCAGGCGGGTCTTCTCCTCCTCGGCCTGGCGCCGCTCGGTGATGTCGCGCAGGTAGCAGATGTAACGGGGGCCTTCGTCGCCATTCACATGGGTCAGGGCCAGCTCCGCCGGGAACTCCTCGCCGGAGGCACGGCGCGCCACCACTTCCAGGCGCTTGCCGAGGAAGCTGCCATTGCCGGTCTGCGCGTAGCGCTCCAGGTCCTGTTCGTACATCACGTGGAACCGCTCGGGGATGATCAGCTTCAGCAACCCGCGCCCCAGCGCCTGGTCCCGGGCGATGCCGAAGCAGCGCTCGGCGGCCGGGTTGAAGGCCAGGATGCACCCGGCGCCGTCCATGCTGATGAAGCAATCCAGCGCCGTGTCGGTGATGGTGCGGTGCTGCAGTTCGCTGGCCCGCAGCGCCTGCTCCGCCTCCTTGCGCTGGGTGATCTCGCGGCAGAACACCAGGATGCGGTCCACCCCCGAGAGGGTTACCCGCTTCAGGGTCACATCGTCCCAATGCAGGCTGCCGTCGCGGTTGCGCCGGTGCCACTCGAACCGCTGCGGCTCGCCCGCCGCCGCGCGGGCCAGGAAGCCCGCGGCCTGGCGCCCGGTGTAGGGTTCGTAGCCAGCGCTGAAGGCATCGATGTCCAGCCCGATCATTTCCTCGTAGCTGTAGCCGACCGTCGCGCAGGCACGCGGGTTGGCATCCACCAGCGCTCCGGTCTCCACATCCAGCACCAGGATGGCGTCCTCGGAGCCGGCGAAGATCGCCCGGTAGCTGGCCTCCGCCTCCAGGCGCTCGATCTCCGCCGCCGCCCGTACCGAGAAGATGCGCAGCACCGACTCGGCGCGCTCGCGCTCCTTCATCGGGCCCAGGCGGCCAGCAGCGATCAGCCCCAGCGGCCGGCCATCGGTGGCAAACAGCGGGTAGCCGGCGTAGCTGTCGACCCCATAGGCACGGAAGACAGCGTCATTCGGGTACAGCGCCTGCAACCCGGTGCCGACGAAATGAAAGGCCCGTCCCTGCACGTCGCCGCAGGGTGAACCGCTCAAGGGGTAGGTCGAGTTGGCCTGCAGCGAGCCGTTGTAATACATCGCCAGGGTGGTGAGCTTGTGCGGCCCCTCGTCGCTGATGCGGCTGACGAAGGCGAAGTCAGCACGGAGCGAGCGCACCATGTAGCGGGCGATCGCCTCGAACACCTCGTTGCCGGTGGCCGCCGAAATCCCCAGGGCCACGTAGCGCAGCACCTCCTCGACGCTCTTGCGCGAACTGATGTCGGTGGAGATGCCGCACACCGCCGTCACCCGCCCCTCCGCGTCGAACAAAGGGAACTTGCTCGACAGGTAGGTGCGCACCACGCCGTTGAACGGCAGGCGCTCCTCGAACTCCTGCTCGCGACCCAGTTCCACCACCTTCTGGTCATTGGCCCGCAGCACATCGGCCAGCTCGGCCGGGAAGAACTCATGGTCGACATGCCCGATGACCTGCTCGGCAGTGACCTTGAACACCTGCTCGAACGCCCGGTTCACCAGGCGCAGGCGCCCTTCCAGGTCCTTCACGTAGATGACCGCGCTACTGTTGTCGACGATCTGGCGCAACTGGTGTTCGGCGGCGCCGTCGAACAGCGGGCGGTGGGCCGTCTGGCTCATCGGAAGGCCTCCAGGAGCCTCTTGGGTGAACGGAGTATAGAGAGCCGCCCCGAGGGATTTCAGGGGGTACAACGCGGTTGAAACAATTGAAACAAACGGCGGCCTGGCGCCGAGTAAAAGCGCCAGGCGCGGGGGTCAGCCCGGCACGAACATGTACCCCACCCCGCGCAGGGTGCGGATCACCTGGGGTTTGTCGGGGTCGGTCTCGAGCTTGCGGCGCAGGCGGGCGATGCGGATGTCGATGGAGCGGTCGAAGGGGTTCCAGTCGCGGTTCTGGGTGAGGTTGAGCAACTGGTCGCGGGACAACGGCCGGTTGGGCCGCTGGGCGAAGGCCTGGAGCAGGTCGAACTCCATGGCCGTGAGGGGGATTTCCGCGCCCGAGGCGTCGAACAGCTGGCGGCGCTCCAGGTCCAGGCGGCAGGCGCCCAGTTGCAGGCGGGTATCGGGTTCGACGGGGGCAACGGCCTCCGCCACGGCAGCGGACGCCGGGGCGCGCTGGTAGCGGCGCAGCACGGTCTTGATCCGGGCCAGCAGTTCGCGGGGGTCGAAGGGCTTGGCCACGTAGTCGTCGGCGCCCACTTCCAGGCCGATGGTGCGGTCCACGGCGCTGCCGGCGCCGGAGACCATGATCACCGGCAGGTCGTGGTGCTCGCGCAGGTAGCGGGCGAGGCTCAGGCCGTCCTCGCCGGGCAGGCCGACGTCCAGCAGCACCAGGTCCGGCAAGCCGACTGCCAGGGCCGCGCGCATGCTGCCGCTGTCACAGGCCGTCTCCACCTGGTAGGCGTGGCCGCCCAGGTAGTCCTGCAGCAGTTCGCGCACCTCGGCATCGTCGTCCACCACCAGAATCCTCACCGGCGCCACCATGGTCCTCGCTCATCCCTTCGGTTGGAATCACGCGACTATAACGCGGCGCCGGGTCGGCGAGCAGTCCCGCTGTGGGGCGGAACTGCGGTCAGCGCGAGGCCTTGCGCCTCAAGGCGGCCGGGGTGAAGGCCGCGTCACCGGGGGACGGCTGGCTGAAGTCGACGGTGCCGGGCTCTTCGTTGTCCAGCCACTGCACGCCGTAGCGGCGGGCCTGGAGGTCGTGGAAGGTGTCCAGTGCGGTCCACACCGTGGGCACTTCGTAGAAGTTCTTCAGGTAGGCCATCGACACCCGCCAGAGGTCGCCTCGGCCGTCGTACTGGTCCACCACTGCCGCGCCCCAGCTGTCCTCGTCGAGGAACAGCGTGCGCCGCGAGTAGATGTGCCGGGCGCCGGGCTTGAGCTTGCCATCCACCACCCACACCCGGTGCAGCTCGTAGCGGGTGTACTTGGGGTTGATGTGGCCGGGCTGCAGCAGGTCCTTGTACTTCACCTCGGGGCTGGTGACCTTGTAGTTGTTGTAGGGGATGTAGATCTCCTGCTTGCCCACCAGGGTCCAGTCGTAGCGGTCCGGCGCGCCGTTGTACATGTCGGTGTCATCGGCGGTGCGCAGGCCGTCGGTGGACTCGATGGGCGTGTCGTAGGCCAGGGTCGGCGCCCGCCGCACCCGGCGCTGGCCGGGGTTGTAGCCCCAGGCCTGGCGCGGCTCCTTGACCTGGTCGAGCATCTCCTGCACCAGCGCGCCGTTGCCGGCCAGGCGCGCCGGGGCGGTGGTGAAGCTGAGGTAGTAGAACAGGGTGTTCTGCAGGCCCGCGTAGCTGCCCTTGGGGTCGTAGAAGCGGAACAGCGCCTCGTCCTCGGAGGTGACCAGGGAGTAGGCGCCATTGCGCTGCATGCCCGCCTCCGCCGAGCGCCGCACGATGTAGGTGCCGCGATAACGGGTGATGTGGTTCCACACCGCCTCCAGGCCGTTCTGCGGGATCGGGAACGGCACGCCGCCGTAGGCGTCGGCAAAGCCGTTGCCGCCGTTGAGCAGCTTGGCAGTGGTGGCGTTGCGGCGGATGTTGTCGTAGACCCACTGCGGCGCCGAGCCGGAACGCCGGGTGGCGTAGACCGGCATCTGGAAGCTCTCCGGGTAAGCGTTGAACAGCGCCACCTGGCCCGGCGTCAGGTGCGCCTTGTACTGCTCCAGGTTGGCCTTGGTGATGGTGAACTGCGGGGTGTCGCCGGCGAAGGGGTCGACATGGTGCTGGCCGGGCCCCTTGTAGCCCGCCGGGGTCTGGGTCAGCCCGCCGGTCCAGGCAGGAATGGTGCCGGCAGCGTTGCCAGCCTTCTCGGCGCCGAAGGGGGTCAGCCGGCTGTCGAGCGCGGCGGCCTGGTCGGCCGTCACGGCGGCGCCGGCCTCGGAGGTGATGGTTGCCAGCACGCAGGCGGCCAGCAGCAGCGAAGGTTTGCTCAGCATGGGGGTCTCCCTGTCAGGTGACAGCCCGGCCACGGCCGGGCGCGTGGTCAGAACGAGTACTTGGCGGTGAGCGAGACGTTGTCGCGGTCGCGGGTGCTGTTGTTGCGCCCGGCGCCGTAGTACTCGGTGTACTGCAGGCCCACTTCGAAGCTGTTCAGGTAGCTGGCGTCCACGCCGATGGTGTGTGCCTTGCGCCCTTCGATGAAGTTGCCGGTGCGGTCCGAGTTGCCCTTGAAGTCGTGCTGGAACACCACGTAGGGCGAGAGCTTCACCCCGGCATAGACGTCGTTCCAGCTACCGGACAGCAGCAGCGTGTAGCCGTAGCTGTCGCGACTGATCTGGTCGCTGTCGGTGGTGCGCTCATCCTCGTAGGCCTTGTCGGTGGCACTGGTGAACCTGCGCACCGAGCCGTCGAAGGCGGTGTACTTCAGGCTGCTGCCACGGATGTGCTGGGAGGCCAGCTCGGCCACGCCGATCACCGAGTCGAAGCTCAGCGCCGGGCCGAAGTTGTAGAGGGTGGACAGGGAGGTGTTGTAGGTCTCGGCACGCTCGTAGTTGTCGAAGATCGAACTGCGGCAGAGCTGCTTGCCGGATACCTGGGCGCAGGCGGCATTGCCTGCAACGCTGGCGTCATAGATGTTGGTCAACCCGTTGACACCCTGCCCCAGCAGGTCGCTGAGGAGGTCGTCAGTGGCGGCGATGGCGATCGGCGCGTTGGGGCGATAAGCGATCTCGCCGGACACCGAGGCATCCCCCACCGTGGTGTTGAAGCTGAAGCCGTACATGCGGATGTCTTCGACATATCGCCGCCGGGCCTGGGCATTGCTGGCCATGTCCAGCGTTGCCAACCCTGGGCCAGCCGGCCCGAAGCCCGCCAGGCCAGCCATGTCCACACCGTTGTAGCCGGTCAGGTCGATGGCGATCTGCGGCTCCTTGGCGTGGTAGTTGACGAAATAGAAACCGAACTCGGTGGAGTTCAGCTCCTCCGCCATGTAGCGGAAGGCCACGCCGAACTGGCCGCTGTCGTCCGCCTGCAGGTCCTTGCCGATATTGGCTACCTTGAAGGTCCCGTTCTCCGCGTTGACGTAGGCATTGGGCCCGTAGGCGCCATTGCCGATGGCACCCGCCGCTACCGCCAGGGGGTGCAGGCCCATGATCGCCAGCAGGTCGGGGTTGGCCGTTGTGGTGTACGCCGTATGCCCGCCATCGGCGAACAGGTCGGTGTCGGAGAAGTAGGTGCCCACCGGGTCCAGCCGGGTTTCCTTCCACTTCCACTGGTAGAAGGCCTCCATGGACAGGTTGTCGGTCAGCCCCACGTTGAAGCTCAGCGCCTCCATCGGCACCAGCACTTCCTTCAGCTCCGAGCCCGGCAGGTGGAAGCGCGCCGCATCCACCGGGTTCACGGTGTTCACCCCACCCCGGTAGAACACCCCCTCACCCCAGTTGATGACCTGGCGTCCCACCTTGGCGCCCAGGGGCATGTCGCCGACATCCCAGCTGCCGAACACGTAGGCGTCCAGCACCTCGGCCTTGCGCCCGGCCACGTGGCGGGTGTCCTGGGTGAAGCGGTCGTCATCGGGGAAGGACTGGCTGGGTCGCTCCACGCCACCGGTGGTGCCGTAGTAGTCGTTGCGCTTGTCCATGATCTGGCTGTCGTAGTACGCCGTGCCGCGCACGAAGGCGCCATAGTTGTCGTACTTCAGCGAGAGGTCGGACGTGGCCTTGTACACCTCGGAGACCAGCCCGGTATCGAAATTGCGGTTGCCGTCATCGGCGTTGATGTCGCTGATGTTGTCCTTGTCCCGCCCCTGCACCCGCCACATGGCGCCGTAGGACAGCGTGGTGTCGATGGAGCCGGTGAGCTGGTTGTCCAGCAGGCTGAACTCCACCGCCTGGGCCGAGCCCGCCACCAGCAGGGGCAGCAGCCCCCAGGCGACGCCAGCGGGCCCTGATCGATGGGGTGCGACAGGATTGCGGATGAACCTCTTCATAGCGACGTACCTCCCTTGACGGCCAAGATTTCGGGCCGGCTCTGCGTCCGGTCCTGTTGTTGTTCTTCTCTCGGCTGCGGAACGGCGTCCGGGCACACGGGCAGGCCTCGGCATCGCTCTCGCAGGTGTCCATCCTCGTCGCGGGGGTGCACGCCGGCGACGGTTACGCTGTTCTTGTTGTTGGAGCGGGGAGCGAATCTGGTACGAAAGTGCAAGTACGGTAACAAAGTATGTCCGAGCCTGCCAATACGCCAGTCATCCGCCCAACCAACAGCCGGGCAGTCGTCATTCGGGGAGGGAAATCACAGGCGCCTGGGGCGCGACGGGCCTGGCCCGTGGGGAGGGACCGCCCGGCGGAACCGGGCGGCGAAGGCGGTCAGCGGACCTCGAAACGCTTCTCGGCGAGCAGCCGGTCACCCTGGAACACCATGAAGTGCCAGGCACCGGGCACCACTTCGTGGGTCTCGGTGAACTCATAGGCCATCACGTCCTGGGGAGCGCCCGGGGCCATCTTCTGGATCACCTCGAACTTGTCGTGGCGCTGGCCGTCGGGAGTGGTCACACCCGGGGTGAGGTACAGCAGGGTCAGCGGCGTGTCGTTCTCGCGCTTGCCGACCAGGGTGTAGCGCAGGCCGAACTTGGTGCCGAGCCGGGCGGGCACCACCTCGGTCTGCTGGATGCTCTGGTCGCTGCTGGTCAGCACGCGCTCGCCGGGCTTGAAGTCCTGGTAGCGGCTCTCGAACACGCCGTATTCCACCGGCCCGTCCACCCGGACATCGGCCCAGGCCGCTCCGGACGCCAGGCCGAGGGCGATCAGTGCACTCAGTCGGGTTGCTTTCATGTCGCGCTCCTTGGTTGGGATGGCGGCAGGCTATGACACGTTCATGACCGACTGATGACAGCTTGCCGACCGCCCTCCTCCCCGGCGCCAGCCGGCGACGACACGGGCGTGATGCCCGCGCCACCGCCCGTCCTCAGGGCATCACCGGCGGGATGTAGGCCAGGGTCCGCCCCAGCGCCCAGAGCATCACCAGCACCAGGGGCGCATGCACCAGCAGCTGCACGAAGGAGAAGCCGATCAGGTCACGCGCCTTCAGCCCCAGCACGCCCAGCAGCGGCAGCATGTAGAAGGGGTTGATCAGGTTCGGCAGCGCCTCGGCGGCATTGTAGATCTGCACCGCCCAGCCCAGGTGGTACTGCAGGTCGTTGGCCACCTGCATCACGTAGGGCGCCTCGATGATCCACTTGCCGCCGCCGGAGGGGATGAAGAAGCCCAGCACCGCCGAGTACACGCCCATCAGCAGCGCGTAGGTGTCGTGGCTGGCGATCTGCACGAAGAAGGTGGAAATGTGGTGCGCCAGGGTCTGGCCGTCGTTGCCGTTCACGGTGGTCATCAGCGCGGCGATGGAGCCGTACAGCGGGAACTGGATCAACACCCCGGTGGTGGTCGGCACCGCCCGGGCCACGGCGTCGAGGAAGCTGCGTGGGCGCCAGTGCAGCAGCGCGCCGGCCATGATGAACAGCAGGTTGTAGGTATTGAGGCCGGAGATGGCGGTAATCGCCGGCTTGCTGGCGAACTCCTGGGCCAGCCAGCCGCCGGCCAGGGCCACCAGCAGGATGATCAGCAGCGGGCTGTGTTCCAGCCACTCCCCCGGACGGGTCGGCTTGGCCTGGCGCGGCGCGGTGAAGCTCGGGTCCACCCCGCAGGCCTTGGCGTCACGGGCATTGGCAGCGCTCGGCGCGGTCATGTAGGCCACCACCAGGGACACCACGATGAGCGCCAGCAGCATGACCCCGGATTGCCAGAGGAAGATCGTCTCGGTGAACGGAATCACCCCGGTGATCGCCAGGATCGACGGCGGCAGGCTGGCCGGGTTGGCCTGCAACTGCGCCGCCGACGACGACAGGCCCAGCGCCCACACGGCGCCCAGGCCCAGGTAGGCCGCCGCCCCAGCGGCGCGGTAGTCCATCTTCAGCTCCTCCCGGCGTGCCAGGGCCCGCACCAGCAGGCCGCCGAACACCAGGGAAAGGCCCCAGTTGAGCAGCGACGCGAGCATGGACACCAGCGCCACCCAGGCCACTGCCGAGCGGCCGTTCTTCGGCACCCGCGCCAGGCGGTCGATGAGTTTCGACGCCGGCCCGGAGCTGGCGACCACATAGCCGCCGATGACCACGAAGGCCATCTGCATGGTGAAGGGAATCAGGCTCCAGAACCCGTCACCGAAGGCCTTGGCCGCCTGGCTGGCAGGCGCGCCCATGGCCAGCACGGCCAGGGTCACCAGCATCACGGCCGCGGCGGCGAAGACCCAGGAATCGGGGAACCAGCGCTCGGCCCAGGCGGAGCACCGCATGGCAAAACGGGCGGAGCGGCTTTCTTGGAGTTGCGTGACCATCGGTCTACCTCACTGTTGTTCTTGTCGGCCAGGCATGGAGGGCACCGGCACTGGATAGGGTGGAGCGGCTCGGGGATCTGCGCCCCCTGTGGGTCTGAAACGACGACACCACGCCAGGGCGTGGTACGTCCCGCCCCGCGCAGGTGCGCGGAGCGTTGCGTGAACAAGCGTGTGGCCAGGCCGACCGGGGCGTCGGCCCGGCAGGCGATCAGCGCTCGATGGCCAGGGCCACGCCCTGCCCGCCGCCGATGCAGAGGGTGGCGAGGCCTTTCCGGGCGTCGCGCTTGATCATCTCGTGCAGCAGGGTCACCAGCACGCGGCAGCCGGAAGCGCCGATGGGGTGGCCGAGGGCGATGGCGCCGCCGTTGACGTTGACCTTGCTCACATCCCAGCCCAGCTCCTGGCCCACGGACAGGGCCTGGGCGGCGAAGGCTTCGTTGGCTTCGATCAGGTCCAGCTCGGCCAGGTTCCAGCCGGCTTTCTCCAGGCAGCGGCGGGTCGCGGAGACCGGGCCGATGCCCATGATCGCCGGGTCGACACCGGCGCTGGCGTAGCTGGCGATGCGCGCCAGCACCGGCAGGCCGAGGGCCTTGGCCTTGTCGGCGCTCATCAGCAGCACGGCGGCGGCGCCGTCGTTGAGGCTGGAGGCGTTGCCGGCGGTGACGCTGCCGTCCTTCTTGAACGCCGGCTTGAGCTTGGCCAGGGACTCGGCGGTGGTGCCGGCGCGGGGCTGCTCGTCGGTGGCGAAGGCGATGGGCTCGCCCTTCTTCTGCGGGATCAGGATGGGGGTGATCTCATCCTTGAAGCGCCCACCTTCGATGGCCGCGCAGGCCTTCTGCTGGGAGGCGGCGGCGAAGGCGTCCTGGGCTTCCCGGCTGATGCCGTACTTTTCCACCAGGTTCTCGGCGGTGATGCCCATGTGGTAGTCGTTGAAGGCGTCCCACAGGCCGTCCTGGATCATGGTGTCCACCAGCTTGGCGTGGCCCATGCGCAGGCCGGTGCGGGCACCGGGCATCACGTAGGGGGCGAGGCTCATGTTCTCCTGGCCGCCGGCGATCACCACCTCGGCATCGCCGCAGCGGATGGCCTGGGCCGCCAGGTGCAGGGCCTTGAGGCCGGAGCCGCAGACCTTGTTCAGGGTCAGGGCCGGCACGGCGTGGGGCAGCCCGGCGAGGATGGCGGCCTGGCGGGCGGGGTTCTGGCCGGAGCCTGCGGTGAGCACCTGGCCGAGGATGACCTCGTCGACCTGGGCCCCGTCGAGGCCGGTCTGGGCCAGCAACTGGCGGATCACGGCGGCGCCCAGCTCCGGCGCGGGGATGTTGGCCAGCGAGCCCTGGAAGCTGCCGACGGCGGTACGGGTGGCGGCAACGATGACGACGTCTTGCATGTCGATTCCTCCTCTCGGCCACGCCACGACGGACCTGGCCGGTCAATAAAAAACCGCCCCGGGAACCGCCATGCGTGGTGGCGGCGCGTCGGGGCGGCAGGGTAATCAGAAGCTCATTTCGATCACATCGTCCGGCACCACCAGCGGGCCGGCTGTCTTGGCGACGATCTCCTCCACGCTCACCCCGGGGGCGCGCTCGCGGAGGATGAAGGTGCCGTTCTCGATCTCCAGGTAGGCCAGGTCGGTGAGCACCTTGCGGATGCAGCCGCACCCGGTCAGCGGCAGGCTGCAATGGCGCAGCAGCTTGGACTCGCCGTCCTTCGAGGCGTGGGTCATGGTGACGATGATGTTGTCGGCACCGGCCACCAGGTCCATCGCGCCGCCCATGCCCTTGACCAGCTTGCCGGGGATCATCCAGGAGGCGATGTTGCCGTTGACGTCCACCTCGAACGCCCCCAGCACGGTGAGATCCACGTGCCCGCCGCGGATCATCGCGAAGGACTCGGAGGAGTCGAAGATCGCCGCACCCTTGACCGCCGTGACGGTCTGCTTGCCGGCGTTGATCATGTCGGCGTCCACTTCCGCCTCGGTGGGGAAGGCGCCCATGCCCAGCAGGCCGTTCTCGGACTGCAGCATCACTTCCATGCCCTCGGGCACATAGTTGGCCACCAGGGTGGGGATGCCGATCCCCAGGTTCACGTAGTAGCCGTCCTTCAGTTCGCGGGCCACGCGCTGGGCCATCTGTTCGCGGGTCAGTGCCATGTCGGTTTCCTCGGATTCGTCGTGTCGTGGTCAGCGAGTGGTGCGCTTTTCGATGCGCTTCTCGAAGGAGCCCTGGATGATGCGGTCGACATAGATGCCCGGGGTGTGGATCTGCGCCGGGTCCAGCTCGCCCGGCTCGACGATCTCCTCCACCTCCACCACCGTGATGCGCCCGGCGGTGGCCACCACCGGGTTGAAGTTGCGCGCGGTGTGGCGGTAGATCACGTTGCCGTAATGGTCGGCCTTCCAGCCCTTGACGATGGCGAAGTCACCGGTGATGGACGGTTCGAGGATGTAGTGACGGCCGTTGAACTGGCGCGCTTCCTTGCCCTCGGCCACAGGGGTGCCGTAACCGGTAGCGGTGTAGAAGGCCGGGATGCCGGCGCCGCCTGCGCGCAGCTTCTCGGCCAGGGTGCCCTGGGGCGTGAGTTCCACCTCCAGCTCACCGGAGAGCAGCTGCTGCTCGAACAGCGCGTTCTCGCCCACGTAGGAGGCGATCATCTTGCGGATCTGCCGGTCCTCCAGCAGCACGCCCAGGCCGAAGCCATCGACGCCGCAGTTGTTGGAGACCACGGTGAGGTCACGCACCCCGCGCCGCCGGATCTCGGCGATCAGGTTCTCCGGAATGCCGCAGAGGCCGAAGCCCCCGGCCAGGACGGTCATGCCATCGGTGAGCCCGTCGAGGGCTTCCGCGTAACTGCCTACACGCTTGTCGAGTCCGCTCATCGCTGATCCTCTGTTGTTGTTCTGCCTGGCCAGCCGGCCGGTGAGTGGGATGCAGCTTCTCGCGCACGGACTCATTTGTTAATTTTGTTTTTCCTCAGTATTGATCCGAAATCCTGATAAATGACCGTCAAGCAACTGCGCGCCTTCCTCGCCGTCGCCCAGAGCCTGAGCTTCGCCCAGGCCTGCGAACGCCTGCACCTGTCCCAGCCGGCCCTGTCCCTGGCGATCAAGACCCTGGAGGAATCCCTCGGCGGACAGCTGCTGGTGCGCACCACCCGCAGCGTCGCCCTCACCCCCGAGGGCGAGACCCTGCTGCCCATAGCCCGGCGCCTGCTGGCCGACTGGGACGACGCCGAAGAGCTGCTGCACCAGCACTTCACCCTGCAACTGGGCAAGGTCGCCATCGCCGCCATGCCCTCCTTCGCCAGCAACCTGCTGCCGGTGGCGCTGAAGGCGTTCCGCGACCGCCACCCGAAGGTGAACGTCGCCGTGCATGACGTGATCAACGAACAGGTACTGGAAATGGTGCGCAGCCACCGCGTGGAACTGGGCATCGCCTTCGAGCCGTCGAGCCTGGAAGGCCTGGCCTTCACACCTTTCTACAGCGACCGCTTCGTCGCCGTGGTGCCGGCCGGCTGCGCGCTGGCCGAACGCGACACGGTGAGCTGGGCGGAGCTGCTGGGCGAGCCCTTCATCACCCTGCAACGCCCCTCGGCCGTGCGCCTGCTGCTGGAAGACAGCGTCGCCACCCGCCACGGCCACCTGCCCGTGGCTTTCGAAAGCCACCAACTGGTCACCGTCGGTCGCATGGTCGCCCAGGGCCTGGGGGTCAGCGCCGTCCCCAGCCTGTGCATCCAGCAGATGGAAGAACTGGGCGCCCGCTGCGTCCCCCTCGACACCCCGCAAGTGGAACGCCGCGTCGGCCTGCTGCGCCTCGCCAGCCACCAACTCTCCACCGCCGCCCAGGCCCTGGCCGACGTGCTGCTGCACCTGCGCGATTGGGAGCACCAGCTCACGCCAGCGCGCCCGTTCCACGGCATCGGCTGAGGTACACCGCACCCGGCTTTCCCCCGGTGTCTGGAGGGCCCATTATTCGGGCATTCCCGTGCACGAGGATGTCCCCATGAGCCAACCTCTCTGGAGCCCGAGCCCCGAGCGAATCGCCGCCACCCGGATGGAAGCCTTCCGCCGCCATGTTGCCGAACGCCATGGCGTGGCCGTGCCCGACTACGCCGCGCTGCACGCCTGGAGCGTGGCGGACCGACCGGCGTTCTGGTCGACCCTGGCCGCGTGGTTCGAGGTGCGTTTCCACCAGCCGCCCCGCGCGGTATTGGAAGAAGGCCCGGCCATGCCGGATGCGCGCTGGTTTCCCGGGGCGACGCTGAACTTCGCCGAGCACCTGCTGCGGCGCCGTGATGACGCGCCGGCGCTGGTGGCGGTGGACGAGGACGGCAGCCGGGTGCAGCTCTCCCATGCCGAGCTGGCCGCCCAGGTCGCCGGGTTGCAGCGCAGCCTGCGGGCGCTGGGCGTCGGGGTGGGGGATCGGGTGGCGGCCTTCATGCCCAACACCTGGCAGACGGTGGTGGGCATGCTCGCCAGCGCCTGCCTGGGGGCGACCTGGTCGTCCTGCTCGCCGGACTTCGGCACCCAGGGGGTGATCGACCGCTTCGGGCAGATCGAGCCCAAGGTGCTGATCGCCGCTGCCGGCTACCACTACGCGGGCAAGACTCTCGACCTCACGCCCAAGCTCAACGAGATCCTCGCCCGCCTACCCAGCCTGGAGCAGTTGCTGGTGGTGCCCCATGCTCGCCCGGACGCCAGGGCGGAGGACTTCCAGACCCCGGCGCGGGTGGCGCTGTGGGGCGACTTCTACCAGCCCGGCGGCGAGCCCGTGTTCGTTCCCGTGCCCTTCGACCAGCCGCTCTACATCCTCTACTCCAGCGGCACCACCGGCGTGCCCAAGTGCATCGTCCACGGCGTCGGTGGCACCCTGCT
Source organism: Pseudomonas sp. SLBN-26 (assembly GCF_006715895.1). Lineage (NCBI taxonomy): Bacteria > Pseudomonadati > Pseudomonadota > Gammaproteobacteria > Pseudomonadales > Pseudomonadaceae > Pseudomonas > Pseudomonas sp. SLBN-26. The sequence continues at coordinate 486,089 of NZ_VFOB01000001.1, read as the reverse complement.
GCAACACCTGAAGGAGCACGGCCTGCACTGCGACCTGAAGGCCGAGGACACGCTGTTCTACTACACCACCTGCGGCTGGATGATGTGGAACTGGCTGGTCTCCGGCCTCGCCCTGGGCGCCACCCTGGTGCTCTACGACGGCTCACCTTTCCACCCCGCCCCGGAACGCCTGATCGACCTGATCGACGCCGAAGGCATCAGCCTCTTCGGCACCAGCGCCAAGTACATCGCCGCCCTGGAGAAGGCCGGCGTGGAGCCCTGCCGCAGCCACCGGCTGGAACGCCTGAAGACGGTGCTTTCTACCGGCTCCCCCCTGGCCCACGAAGGCTTCGACTACCTCTACCGCCGCTTCAAGGCGGACCTCTGCGTGTCGTCCATCTCCGGCGGCACCGACATCGTCTCCTGCTTCGCCCTGGGCAACCCGGTGCTGCCGGTGTGGCGCGGCGAGCTGCAATGCAAGGGCCTGGGCATGGATGTGCAGGTGTGGGACGAACAGGGTCAGCGCCTGGTGGGCGAGAAAGGCGAGCTGGTCTGCGCCCGGCACTTCCCATCGATGCCGGTGGGGTTCTGGAACGACCCGAACGGGGAGAAATTCCATGCGGCCTATTTCGAAACCTTCCCCGGCGTCTGGGCCCACGGCGACTACGCCGAGGAAACCGTCCATGGCGGCCTGGTGATCCACGGCCGCTCGGATGCGGTGCTCAACCCCGGCGGCGTGCGCATCGGCACCGCCGAGATCTACCGCCAGGTGGAGAAGATCGATGAGGTGCTGGAGTCGATCGCCATCGGCCAGGACTGGCAGGGCGATGTGCGGGTGGTGTTGTTCGTGCGCCTGCGCGAGGGCGTGGCGCTGGACGAGGCCTTGCAGGCGCGCATCCGCCGGGTGATCCGCGACAACACCACGCCGCGCCATGTGCCGGCGAAGATCGTGGCGGTCAGCGACATCCCCCGCACCATCAGCGGCAAGATCGTCGAGCTGGCGGTGCGCAACGTGGTCCACGGTCGTCCGGTGAAGAACACCGACGCCCTGGCCAACCCCGCCGCGCTGGAGCAGTTCCGCGACCGCGCGGAATTGGCTGACTGACAGGCACCCGCACATGGAAAACGGCCGAGGCGGCCACCACCGCCCGGCCTACCCCCATCCAGGGAAATGGCCGACGGGGCGGCCGAATGAAGGGAAATTCCACGTCGAGCGTTCGCGAGCAAAGCTCGTTCCCATCACCGCGGCAACCCGAGCCGCCTTGCGCAGGGTGGGCCGGGCGGCGTTCCGCTTCAGCCCACCATCGACGTCACCTTGATGCCGGTGGTGAACGTGGAGCGCGCCACGTATGCGGTAGCCCGGACTTCAGTCCGGGGCGGCAAGCACCCTTCCCGGGCTGAAGCCCGGGCTACGTGTCTGCATGGAGCTATCGGGTATTCCCGCTCGATGGGCTTCGCTGCGCTCAGCGCCATCCTACGGGGTGCTTGAGGCCGGATTGCGGCATGCAAAAAGCCCGGCACATGGCCGGGCTTTTTGGGTGGGTCAGGGGGACGGCTCAGTTGGAGCAACCGTTGCCGAACACGCGGTATTCCACGCGGTGGATTTCGCCCTGGCGGTCTTCGTAGACCATGTGGGCGGGGACGACCTCGCAGACGTCCGGGATGCGGCTGTGGGAGATGACCTTGGCCACATCGAGCTTCATGCCGTAGTGGTAGGTCTTGGTCTGGATGCCGTCGTCCATGGCGGGTGTGGTCGCGAGGGCCAGGGGCGAGAGAAGCGCCAGGGCCAGGGCGGTCAGTACTTTCATGGGCAGTCCCCGTAGGTCTGGAGGGTGGTCGCCGGCCGGGTAGCAGGCGGCGAATTCACGCTATCGGCAGCCTGGATTTCCTACAGGCTGTACGCCTGCCCCCACGCGGCAGGCACGTCCTACAAAACGCGGGCCCCTGAAACGACAATGCCCGGCTCATCGGGCCGGGCATTTGTCAGGGAGCGGGCGGTCAGCCGTTGGAGCAGCCGTTGCCGAACACCATGTACTCCAGGCGGTGCACCTTGCCCTGGTGGTCCTCGTAGGTCAGGTAGGCCGGCACCACGCCGCACACATCAGGGACCTCGCTGCGGGAAATCACGCGGGCGATGTCCAGGTCCATGCCGTACTGGTAGTGCTCGACCTCGGCGGGAACGGCCTGGTCAGGCGAGGCAGCGAAGACGAGCGGAGACAGGCCGGCAAGCGCCAGCAACAGGAAAGCTTTCATGGGTTCTAGTACTCGATTGCCTTGAGAAGGGCTTCGGCCCGCCCTCCACGAGCGGGCCGAAGGTATTGCGCGACACCGCACACGAACGGTGAAGTGGATCAAGCATGTGCCTCTGTCGTGGGAGGCGGAATCCATTCTAATGCCCGCCCCACGGGGCTTACAGGGCGATCCAGCACAAGGACTGTGACGTGCTGGTCAACAATCCCTCAGGCGCCGGGCTGGCCCTGGCGCGACTCGTCCACCACCACCGTGCAGGTCATCCCGGCGGACAGCTCCAGCCCCTCGGGGACCTCGTCCAGGTGGATGCGCACCGGCACCCGCTGGGCCAGACGCACCCAGTTGAAGGTGGGGTTCACGTCGGCCACCAGCTCGCGGCTTTCCGGGTTGTCGCGGTCGTAGATGCCGCGCGCCACGCTGTCCACGTGACCGAGCAGGCGCTCGCCGCTCATCAGGCGCATCTCCACCTTCGCGCCCTGGCGGATGCGCGGCAGGCGGGTCTCCTCGAAGTAGCCGTTGACGTAGAAGGAGTGCGCATCCACCAGCGCCATGCCGGCCTGCCCGGCGTGCACGTAGTCGCCCCGGTAGAGGTTGAGGTTGGTCACGTAGCCGTCCACCGGGGCGCGGACTTCGGTACGTTCCAGGTCCAGCCGTGCGGCGTCGAGCCGGGATAGCGCCTGGCGGTAGCGGGCCATGGCGCCGTCGGCCAGGTGGCCGGCGTCCTCGCGGTTCTCCCGCGAGACCACCAGGTCGTCCATGTCCGCCCGCCGGCGGGCGTTCAGCCGGCGCATCTCCAGGTCGGCCTTGCGCGCGGCCACCTCGGCCTCGGCGTCACGCACGGCCAGCTCGTAGTGGGCACGGTCGATGCGCACCAGCACGTCGCCGGCCTTGACCCGTTGGTTGTCGCGCACCGGGATCTCCACCACCAGCCCGGCCACGTCGGGGGCGATGTTGATCACGTCGGCCCGTACCCGGCCGTCGCGGGTCCAGGGCGAGTCCATGTAGTGTTGCCACAGGCGCTGCACCAACAGCACCGCCAGGGCGAGGATGAGCAGGGTCGCGCCGACACTGATGATTCGTTTCACGGACAGGGTCTCTCAACGGTAGGTGGCCAGGGCCAGGGAGGCGTACAGGCAGGTGAACAGGCAGACCCGCAGCAGCACGGGGTGCCAGGCCAGGCGGTAGAGGCCGAGCCGCGCGGCGAGGCGGTCGATCAGCCAGCCACCGACCAGGGTGATCAGGAACAGCAGGGTCAGGCTCGGCAGGTAGACGCCGTGCACGGCGATTTCACGGGGCATGGGCGGGTACCGGGGCGGTGCCGGCGTCCTGGTGCTCGGCCCAGGGTGCCAGGGGGTCCAGCAGGGAGGTGCGGATGAAGTGCAGGTAGCTCTGCAACCGGCGCAGCGGCGAGGTCTCGAACTGTGGCGCGCAGGGCTCTGGGGTGGCGCGCACCGCCTCGATGGCCTGCTCAACGGCCTGCAGCGCACGCTGGCGATTGACCTCGCCGGGCTGGATCAGCAGGCGGATCAGTGCCCGGCCCATGGCGCGCACGGCGTGGCGCCAGGGCATGGATTCGGCATAGCAGGACAGCGCCGGTAGGCGCGCCTGCTCCAGGCGCAGTTCGATCACCGCGTGCCCCACCTCCTGCACGGCGAACATCCAGCGCAGCAGCCGGCGCTGGATGTCCGGACGCCCGGCGGAGAAGGCATAAGCCTGGGCCAGCAGGTCGCGGGTGCCGCTTTCGAAACCGCTCACCAGCCCACGGATGCGCCCGCTGACGGTGTGCACCGCGCACATGCGCAGGTCGTGCTCCAGGCGCCGCCACAGCCAGGGCCGGTTGGGCGGCAGAATCAGCGCCGCCGCCAGGGTCGCCACGGTCATCGACAGCAGCACCGCCAGGTACTCGTTGAGCAGCCGGTAAGGGTCGTACTGCACCAGGTTGCCCGGCAGCGACAGCAGGCAGAACCACACCAGCAGCCCCACGCCGTAGCCGGACCAGGCCGGGCGCGACAGCAGCAGCGCGCCAAGGGCGAAGGTGGGCGCCAGGGCGCAGCAGAGCATGACGAAGCCATCCAGCGAGGGCAGCACGCAGAAGGTGGTGAAGATGCCCGCCAGGGCGCCGCCGGTGGCGCCCAGGGTCAGCTGCAGCGCCAGCCGCTTGGGGTTGGAGGAGGACGAGGCCAGGGCCGAGATCATCCCCACCGTCATGGTGAAGGTCTCCCCGGCGGGCCAGGCGGTGGCCATCCAGAAGGTGCCCAGGGCGAGGATCAGCAGGCTGCTGCGCATCCCTGCCACGGCGGCGGCCAGGGGGTTGGCGCGGGGGCGGAAGCTCTCCTGCCAGTCCTCGCGGTGGTGGCGGTGTTCCAGCAACGAGGCCAGGGTCATGGCGTAGCCGTGGAGGTCGTCGACGAAGCGGAACAGCAGCTCGGCGGCGGTATCGAAATCCAGCGCGCCGGCTTCGTCCACCTGGCGCTCGGCCAACCAGCCGCGCCCGCTGCGGATCAGTTGCATCAGCTCCTGCCGGCAGGCGGCCAGGCGTTCGGCGAACTCTGCCGCCTCGGCGTCGCTGCCCAGGCGCTCGCGCTGCGCGGCCAGCAGCGCCGAGACTTCGCCCAGGCACGGCTGCAAGGCCTCGCGCACCAGGTGGGCGCCGCCCAGGTGCAGGCGCTTGAGCAACTGGTGCAAGGCGTGGAAGCGTGTGGAAAGGACCATGAACTCGTTGTTCAGCCGCGCCAGCCGCCCGGCGCGCATGCGCATGTGCGGGTCCTCGAAGGTGGTGGCGTTGCGCATGTTCTCCAGACCCACGGCCACGGCGGCGAAGCGGGCGTTGAGCGCTTCGAAGCGCTCGCTGTCGAGGCTGCCGGCCAGGCCTTCGCAGGCGAATGCAGCGAAGTCTCGAAAGCGCGCCTGCAAGGTGCCGCGCAGGTCGGCGCTGGTGGTCTGGGGCAGCACCAGGGCGCTGACCAGGCCGGTGCAGAGGATGCCCAGGGTGATCTCCAGCACCCGCCACAGCGCCGACATGAAGGCGCCTTCGGGGTGCAGGGTGGCGGGCAGGCCGATGATCACGGCGGTGTAGCCGGCCAGCACGCAGGCGTAGCCACGGAAGTCCCGGTAGCGTGCCGCGCCGGCGGTGCACAGGCCGATCCAGATGGCGATGGCCAGCATGAACAGCACCCGCTCCTGGTTGAACAGGGCGATCAACGCCACCATCACCGTCAACCCCAGCAGCGTGCCGATGATGCGGTAGAAGCTCTTGGCCAGGACCTGCCCGCTCTGCGGCTGCATGACGATGAACACGGTGACAAGCACCGTACCGGGCTGCGGCAGCTCCAGGCGGTAGGCCAGCCACAGGGCGATGAAGGCGGTGAGCAGGGCCTTGAAGATGAAGACCCAGGTGACCCCTTCGGTACGGGCCCAATGGGCGAGGTCACGGCGCAGCGCCGTGGTCCAGGTAGCGTCGATGTTCATGGGCGTGCCAGGCGGAAGCGGGGTTCGGAGGGCGTCAGGTGTTCAGGGGCGGGGCCGGCTTCCTGGGGCAGGCCACCGCCCAGTTGCAGCAGCAGGTCGGCCTGGGCGGCGAGGCGCCGTGCGCGCACCTGCTGTTCCACGCGCTGGGCCTCGAACAGGGCCGGCTGCGCCTGCAGCACCTCGCTGTAGTCGGTCAGCCCGCGTTGCTGGGCCAGCAGCGTCAGGTCGCAGGCGTGTCGCGCCTGGGCCACGGAGACTTCCGCCAGGCGCTGTTGCTGGTGCAGCGACTCCAGGCGCACCAGGGCATCGGCCACGCCCTTGATGGCCTGCACCAGGGTCTGGTCGTAATGCCCCACTGCCAGGTCGTAGCCGGCGCTGGCTTCGACCAGTTGGCCGCGCCGCCGCCCGCCGTCGTAGACCGGCAGGGACAGCGCCGGGCCGAGGCCCCAGGTGAGCTTGTCGTAGCGCAGGAAATCCAGCACGCCGCCCTGCACCGCCGAGCTGCCAAGACCACCGAGCAGGTCGACGTTGGGGTAGAAATCCGCCTTGGCCGCCTCGATGCCCTTGGCTTCGGCCGCCACCTGCCAGCGTGCCGCCACCAGGTCCGGGCGATGGCCTAGCAGTTCCAGGGGCAGGCGCGGCGGCAGGCCGATGTCCCTGAGCAGCGCCAGGCGCGGCCGTGTCATGGCTTCGGCAGCCCCCGGCCCCTCCCCTGCCAGTGCGGCGATCAGGTTGTGATCGAGGGCGATGCTTTCGCGCAGTTCGTCAATCTGCCGCTCCACGGGCGGAATGCCCATTTCCGCGCGGGTCACCTCCAGGCGGGTGCCGATGCCATCGTGGCGACGACGCTTGGCCAGCCCCACCAGTTGCTGGCGCTGGGTCAGCTCGGCCTGGGCGATGTCCAGCTGGCTGTGATGGAGCGCGAGGCCGATGTACGCGCGCACCAGGTTGCCCTGCAGCTCCAGGGCTGCCAGGCGGGCTTCGGCGACGCTGGCCCGGGCGCGGTCCACCGCTGCCTCGCCACGGGCACGCTCGCGGCCCCAGAGATCCAGCGGGTAGCTGAAGCCGAGCTGGCTGGTGTTGTTCCACGAGCTGGTGCGCGCCAGGTCGCCGGGGCCATAGAAGGCGTCGTCGGGCCAGCGCTTGCGCTGCACGTTGGCGGCCAGGCCGAGGCTGGGCGATTCGTCCGCCTCCACCACGTGGGCCAGGGCCCGCGCCTGGCGGACCCGGGCGGCGGCCATGTCCAGGCTCGGGCTGCCGGCCAGGGCGCGGTCCATCCAGGCGTCCAGCTGCGGGTCGCCGAAGGCTCGCCACCACTGGCTGGCGGGCCAGCCGGCCTGGGCCTCGGCCGAGGCGATGGCGGCCCCCACCTCCAGCGCGGCCGGGTCGGGGACCTGGCTGGCTGGGGCGATGCCGTTGGAGTCGATGCAGGAACAGAGGAGCGGGAAACAGACGTACAGGCTGACCCGGAGCAAGCCGGGCCGATCGATGCGGGGCACGTGCGGCGAATCCTGATGGCAAGGGCTCTGGTGGCCCGTAACGGCGGCGATTCTATGTGTCGCCCGGGGGTCAGGATAAGCACACGGATAGGTGATTCATTGTGTACTCAGCGGCCATAATCGGCGGCACCACTTCATGCCAGAATTCGCGCCCCGTTCCGGGCCGGAGCCCTTGATGGACATCCTCTTCAACATGCGTGCCTTCGTCTGTGTCGCGGAGACCGGCAGCTTCACCGCCGCCGCCCAACGACTGGACCTGACCACCTCCTACGTTTCCCGCGCGGTCGCCACCCTGGAGACCCACCTGCGAACCCGCCTGTTGCACCGAACCACCCGCCGCATTGCCCTCACCGAAGCCGGCCAGCGCTACCTGATGCGATGCGAGCAGATCCTCGGCTACATCGAGGAGGCCGAAGCCGAAGCCAGCGAAGCCCATGCTCGCCCCGCCGGCAACCTGAAGGTCCACGCCATGACCGGCATCGGCCAGCACTACCTGATCGAAGCCATCGCCCAGTACGCCGAGACCTACCCGGACGTGAGCTTCGACCTGACCCTGGCCAACCGCACTACGGACATCCTCGACGAGGGTTACGACATTTCGGTGGTGATCGCCCAGGAGCTGCCGGACTCGGGCTTCATCTCCAAGCAGCTGGGCACCACCTACAGCGTGCTCTGCGCCTCCCCCGGCTACATCGCCAAGCACGGCGCGCCACGCCAGCCCGCCGACCTGCTGGGGCATCGCTGCCTGCGCCTGGTGAACTCGGTGATGTCGCTGGACAAGTGGACCTTCGATGGCCCGGACGGGCAGCAGATGATCACCATCACCCAGACGCCCTTCCAGGTGAACACCGCCGATGCGCTGACCGAGGCGCTGCGGGCGGGCATGGGCATCGGCGTGCTGCCGGTGTACTCGGCGGTGCACGGCCTGCGAGACGGCAGCCTGGTGCGGGTGCTGCCCCATCACAGCCTGTTCCCGCTGGGCATCTATGCGCTGTACCCGTCGCGGCAGTTCCTCGATGCGAAGATCCGCACCTGGGTGGAGTTCCTCCGCGACTTCCTCCCAGGCCGCCTGAAGGCCGACGAGTCGGTATTGCTGGAGCACAGCGCAACGCTGGGTTGAGCCTTCCGTCAGGCGGCGAGCGCAGCACCCTGGCGCTTGCGCCGCTTGGCGCTCTCCAGCAACCAGATGGCCTGGCTGGCCTGGGCGTCGGCCAGGCTGACGAAGGGGCCGGCCTTCACCGCGCCATCCAGCACCACCAGCCAGCACGCCAGGTGGCCGGCGCGGCGCAGGGTTTCGGGGACGGCTGAGCCGACCAGGGACATGATCTCGGCACTGTGCATGCTGGACTCCAGGGCGATGTGGACGATGGCGCCACTCTAGGAGCCGGCCTGGCGGTGCGGAAATCAGTCCGCTCGATAGTGCTCATGGGTCGCCACGATGCCGCCACCGCCCTGCCCGCGCTGACCGGCGAGGAGCCCCTGAAGCCGCCAAATGCCCCGCACCTTCATTACATTCCGCCGTCCAACATCGGACAGCCGCAAGCGGAGACGCGAGATGCCTGGCAGCAATCGATACGAAATCATCTACCGGCTCCACGGGAGCCCGCAGGCGTTCATCGTCGAACGGGACGGACCGCCCAGCAGCGCCGATATCCATGCGCTGCTGGTGGAGCGACACGGCATTCCACTGGGGGAGACGCCGCCGAGGGACAACAAGGACTACCTGCGCCTGACCACCGGCCACGGCATCCAGGACGTGGCGGTCAGGCGCAAGTACTGACGGCCACGCAGGCCGTCGGCAGGATCAGCTGAGGGTGCCGAGGTTGAAACCGGTGACCGAGGCCAGGGTGCCGCGCCACAGGGTCAGCCCGGTGCAGGTCAGGCCACCGGCGGCGTAGACGCTGACATCACGCAGGTGGATGTACTGGGGCGGCAGCAGGTTCGGGTCTTCCCCGGTGGACTTGGCCATGACGCCGAGCTTGGCGAAGGTGGCGCGGATGTCCTCGCGGCCCTCTTCCGGCCAGGAGTGGGCGTATTCCTGGGCGAACAGGTCGAAGTAGCTCTCCACGGAGATCAGCGTGCCGCTGACCAGGCCCGCGCCGACGGTGAGGGTGATGCCCACTTCCACGCCGAGTTCGTTGGCCTGGCGCACCAGCATCTGCAGGAACCAGTCCATGCTGCGCCCCGTCCACTCGAAGTCCTTCGCCGTGCTCAGGTCATAGCTGCTGAGGATTTCGGCGGCATTCGACTTGGGGGTGTTCTGGGTGTCGCTCATTCGTCCATCTCCGTGGTTGCGGGGCTTGAAGTCCAAGGGTTATAGCACGGCGCCGGCGACAGGCAGGCGCCGCCGTTGCGCGGCAGCGCGCCGCAGGTCAGGCGAGGGTCGCGCCGAGGGCGCGGATGCAGCGCTGCAACGCGGGCGACTCGCCCAGCAAGCGCACCCGCAGGCCGTCGATCTCGCGGCGCACCGGGTAGTGCTTGCGCAGTGCGTCGAAGGCAGCGCGGCGCTGGGCGGCGTCCCCCACCAGGCTGCGGCGGAAGTCGGCGTCGTCCCGGCGCGGGTCGTACACCGCGCGGCAGAGCATGGACAGCGCCCAATGCGGATCGGCGCTGGCATCCAGAACCAGTTCGGGCAGCCAGGGCGCCGGCAGCAGGTCGGCCAGGCGCACCGCCTCGGGCTGCCTCAGGGCCCGGCAGAAGGCCTGGTAGATCTGCTCGGTGCCGCGCAGCTTGCCGTCCAGGCTGTAGCCGGCGATGTGCGGGGTGGCGATGCGGCACAGCGCGGCCAGTTGCGGGTCCGCCTCGGGCTCGCCCTCCCACACGTCCAGCACCACGCGCAGGTCCGGGCGCCGGCCCAGCACGTCGCGCAGGGCATGGTTGTCCACCACCGCGCCTCGGGCGGCATTGATCAGCCAGGTGCCGTCGCGCAAGGCGGCCAGGCGGGTGGCATCGAGCAGGTGATGGGTGGGGTGGTCGCCGGATTTTTCCAGCGGGGTGTGCAGGCTGATGGCGTCGCAGCGCGCCAGCAGGGTATCCAGGTCCACGTAGTCGCCACCCTCGGCAGCCTGGCGCGGTGGGTCACAGACCAGCACGGTCCAGCCCAGCTCGCGCAGCACCTGCACCAGACGCCCGCCCACCTGGCCGGCGCCAACGACGCCATAGGTGCGACTGGCCGGGTCGACGCCGGCGTCCTCGGCCAGGGTCAGCAGGCTGCCCAGTACGTAGTCCACCACGCCCCGGGCGTTGCAGCCCGGCGCACTGGACCAGGCGATGCCGCCCGCGTCGAGGGCCTGGGTGTCCAGATGATCGGTGCCGATGGTGCAGGTGCCGACAAAGCGCAGCGCGCTGCCTTCCAGCAGGGCGCGGTCCACATGGGTCACCGAGCGCACCAGCAGCACCTCGGCATCGCCCAGGGCGGCGCGGTCGATGGCCCGGCCGGGCAGGCGGCGGATGGTGCCGAAGCCTCCGAAGAAGGCATCGACCAGGGGAATGTTCTCGTCAGCGAGGATCTGCATGGGGGCACTCCATGGGCGGGGTGGGCATTCTACGGAATCCGTCGCGCAAGGTCCTACAGCCCTTTCCTGACCCATGCGTCAACGCGTAGACTACGCGGTCTTTCGCCTCCGCTGATTCCCCATCGCCGGCAGTCCCCCTGCCACGGCCGCTTCAGCGCCCGCTGCGAGCCCATCGCAGCCAGGCGGCCCGCCAGGGCACCTCTAAAAACGTAAGCGAGGCAGTCAACGCAAGGCAAAAACAGGCGAAAAAGCGCAGTTTACGCGGTGTAAATGAGCATTTTGATCGGACTCGCGCACGAGCCTGTTTTTAACGCAGCGATGGCCACGCAGCCAGTTTTTAGGGGGCCCGCCGGGCATACGCAAGACGGACGCCACCGCCGTACCGGTGAACGCTACACAGCCATGGAAAGACCTCCCGTGACCATTCGAACTCGCCTCGACCGTACCCGTCGCGAACTCCGAGCCCTATTCACCCTCGCCCTGCCGATCATGATCGCCCAGCTCTCCCACTCGGCCATGGGCTTCGTCGACGCCGTGATGGCTGGCCGCGTGAGCCCCCGCGACCTGGCCGCCGTGGCCCTGGGCAACTCCATCTGGATACCTGTGTTCCTGCTGATGACCGGCATCCTCCTGGCCACCACCGCCAAGGTGGCGCAGCGCTTCGGCGCCGGCCAGCAGGGCGAGATCGGCCCGCTGGTGCGCCAGGCCCTGTGGCTGGCCGTGGCCGTGGGCCTGGGCGGCGCCGGCCTGCTGCTGTGCGCCGAGCCGGTGCTGCACCTGATGGGCGTGGAGGAAGACCTGATCGCCCCGAGCATGGGCTACCTGCACGGCATCGCCTATGGGCTGCCGGCGGTGGCGCTGTACCAGGTGCTGCGCTGCTTCAGCGACGGCCTGGGCAGGACCCGCCCGAGCATGGTGCTGGGCATCTGCGGGCTGCTGCTGAACATCCCGCTGAACTACGTGCTGATCTACGGCCACCTGGGCTTCCCGGCCATGGGCGGCGTGGGCTGCGGCTGGGCCAGCGGCACGGTGATGTGGATGATGTTCCTGGGCATGCTCGGCTGGGTGCGCTTCGCCCGTGTCTACCAGGGCAGCGCCCTGTTCGCCCGCTTCGAGCGGCCCGACTGGTCGGTGATCCGCCGCCTGCTGTCGGTGGGCCTGCCCATCGGCATCGCGGTGTTCGCCGAGTCGAGCATCTTCGCGGTGATCGCCCTGCTGATCGGCGGCCTCGGCGCCAACGTGGTGGCCGGCCACCAGATCGCCCTGAACTTCAGCTCCCTGGTATTTATGATCCCCTACTCCCTGGCGATGGCCGTCACCGTGCGCGTCGGCCAGGCCCTGGGCCGTGGCGAGCCCCGCGAGGCGCGCTTCGCCGCCGGCGTGGGGATGGCCACCGCGCTGGCCTACGCCTGCCTCTCGGCGAGCCTGATGATGCTGCTGCGCCAAGGCATCGCCGGCATCTACACGCCGGACCCGGAGGTGATCGCCATGGCCGCCTCGCTGCTGGTGTTCGCCGCGCTGTTCCAGTTCTCCGACGCCATCCAGGTGACCGCCGCCGGTGCGCTGCGGGGCTACCAGGACACCCGCGCCACCATGGTCATCACCCTGTTCTCCTACTGGGGCATCGGCCTGCCGGTGGGCTGGCTGCTGGGGCTGACCGACTGGCTGGGCGAAGCCAGCGGCCCGCGCGGGCTGTGGCAGGGGCTGATCGTCGGCCTGACGGTGGCGGCGGTGATGCTCAGCTACCGCATCACCGGCAGCGCCCGGGCGCACATCCGCCACCTGAGCCAGCGGCCGACCGCTGTGGCCTGATCCTGCGATAGCGTCGCCACAACGCAACAGGGCCCTTTCGGGCCCTGTTTGTTAATCGGCTTTCTTGCGAATCCAGTACAGATAAGTGCCTGCCTCTTCCACCTGGTCCACCAGCTCGTGGCCGAGGAACATGCAGAACTTCGGAATGTCGCGGCGGGTCGAGGGATCGGTGGCGATCACCTTGAGCAGGCCGCCGGCCTGCAGGTCGCGCACCTTGTTGTGCAGCATCATCACCGGCTCGGGGCAGTTGAGGCCGGTGGCGTCGAGAATGGCATCGGGCTGATCGGTCATGGGGCACTCCGTCGAAGGGGCGCTATTGTCGCGCAAAGCGCCGCGTCCGCCCACTCCCAGAGCCCGACCTTGGATGGGCCGCCGGACGGAACGCAACGGTGGTAGCCTGCCGCGCCACGCCCACCACATGCCCAACCACCATGCGCCCGACCCGCCTGCTGCTTGCCCTCCTCCTGCTCGGCGGCTGCGCCGCCCGTGACCACCTGCCCGACTACAGCGCCCAGGCCGGCAAGGCCCTGCCCGCCACCTGGTACGACGCGGTGATCATCGCCCGTGACGGCACACGGCTCTCCGCCACCGTGTTCCAGCCCGCCCTCGCCGTCGGGGAAACCGCCCCGCTGGTGGTGCACACCCACGGCTGGGGAGGCTGGCGGGTCACCGGACCGGACGGTTTCTACGGCCAGCGCATGATCTCCGGGCGCACCGCCCTGCGGGCCTGGCGCGCCGGCTACTGGGTGGTCAGCTACGACCAGCGCGGCTGGGGCGGCAGCGAAGGCGACATCGAGATGATGGACCCACGTTATGAAGTGCAGGACGCCCTCGCCGTGGTGGACTGGGCCAGCGTCCACCTGCCGCGCCTGACCGAGGACGGCCCCGGCGACCCGCGCGTGGGCATGCTCGGGGAAAGCTATGGCGGCGCCGTGCAACTGCTGGCCGCCAGCGAAGACCCGCGCATCGACGTACTGGTGCCCATCGCCACCTGGTACGACCTGGCCGACGCCCTCGCCCCCGGCGGCCGCCTCAAGGTGGGCTGGACCGGCGTACTGGTCAGTCTCGGCCTGGCCACCGGCTACGACCTCGGCAAATTCATCCAGGCGCCCTACCTGCGCAGTGCCGGCGGCGAGCTGACCGAGCCGGTGCGCGACGAACTCCACGCCCACAGCCTGGCGGTCTACTGCGAGCAAGGCCGCCGCCCGCGAGCCGACGCCCTGCTGATCCAGGGCCTGCGCGACACCCTCTTCCCCCTCGACCAGGGCCTGGCGATCCGCGACTGCCTGCGCCAGGGCAGCGCCGACGTGCGCCTGCTGGGCATCCAGGGCGGGCACATCCTGCCGCCACCGCTGCAGCGCTGGAGCGGCCTGCCGCCCTTCAACAACGAACCGGTGCTGCACTGCGACGGCCTGGCCCTCAACCTCGAAACCGCGGTGGTGAACTGGTACGAAGACCGCCTGCGCGGCCGTAAAGGCGCGGCGGATAGCATTCCGCGCCTGTGCCTGAGCCTGTCCACCGACCAGGGCCTGGCCCTGCACGAAGCACCCCGCCAGGACAGCCCGCTGCCGCTGCCAGAAACCCGCCTGCGCCCCGCCACCAGCGGCTGGCTGCAGCCGGCGGCCTTCGTCGAACTCAAGCGGATCGAACAGACAGCAGCCCTCGTGGGGCCGACCCTGCTGCACCTGCGCCCCCGGGAAGACGATCACGAAATCTTCGCCGCCCTCGCCGTGCGCCGGGCCAACGGGGATATGGAGGTGCTGAGCGAGCAGGTCACCCCGCTGGCCGCGCGGGCCGACGTGCGCCTGCCTTCGGTGAGCACCCGTCTGCAACCGGGTGACCGCCTCGGCCTGCGCTTCAGCGGCTTCAGCGGGCAATACCTGTTCAACGGGTCCTGGTGGCCGGGCCAGGTGAGCCTGGCTGGTGAAGTGGAGCTGCCGGAGCTGCAGCCCCTGCCCCACTGAGCGGCAGCCTCAGCCGAGGCGTCGCAGGTGGCAGGTGACTTCCTCGCGGTCGTGGTAGAGCTGCTTGCAGGCCATCGCCACCTTGATGCGGCGCGCCTTGAAGCTCTCTTCCAGGCGTTGCAGCAGGCGCTGCACTTCCGCATAGCGCTGCTTCATCGGCAGCTTGAGGTTGACCACCGCCTCGCGGCACAGGCCCTCGCCGATCCAGGTCTCCAGCAGCGCCGCGTTGCGCGCCGGCTTCTCGACGATGTCGCAGACCATCCAGTCCACCGGCTGCTTCGGCTTGTAGGTGAAACCGTCGGCCCGCAGGTGCTGCACCAGGCCGGTGTCCATCAGGCTCTGCGCCATCGGGCCGTTGTCGATGGCGGTGACCAGCATGCCGCGCCGCACCAGCTGGTAGGTCCAGCCGCCGGGCGAAGCCCCCAGGTCGACCCCGGTCATGTCGCCGGACAGGCGCGTCTCCCACTGCTCGCGGGGGATGAAGGTGTGCCAGGCCTCTTCCAGCTTCAGGGTCGAGCGGCTGGGCGCCTCGCGGGGGAACTTCAGGCGCGGGATGCCCATGGGCCAGAGGGCCGAGTTGTCCGGCTCGGCCAGTCCGACGAAGACCTCGCGGCCACTGCGGAACGTCAGCAGCAAGCGCGGCAGGCGCGGGTCGTCCCGCAGGCGCCCGGCCTTCTCCAGCGCCTTGCGCAGCGGGCCCTCGAACTTCTTGCAGAAATTCGACAGCTCCTTGCCTTCATTGGTGTCCAGCACCTCCAGCCAGAGGCTGCCGCACACCGGGTACGCACCCAGGTGTTCCAGCAGCACGCTGATGCGGTCGGTCTCCGGCAACGCGAGGAACTCACCCCGGGCCCACTGGCGCGGAAAGATCAACCGGGCGAAACGCTGCCCCAGCATCAGGCGCTCGGCACCGCCGGGCTCCTGGCAGATGAATTCGGCATGGGCGCTGCCGGCCTTGCCCTTGGCATAGCCGGGCACCTCCAGGCGCGCAGCCAGGTCGGTGATCTCGGCGCAGACCTCGCCCTCGAAGCCGGGCCGGCAGTGCAGTAACAGGGTGTTCATGGTGGTGTCTCCTCGGGCGCGCACTATAGAGCCGACGTAGCCGATTTCACACAACCGTCTGCGCAAAAGTCTTAGATCAAAGGAAATTCCTACCGACGGACTGGCGCCCTCGGCGTGTGAACGCTCGACAGGCGGAACCCCAGCCCGGCCAACGCAGTCCAGAACATGGCGAGGCCCGTGCAGCGCGACTAGCTTTGAGGGTCTCCGTCCGTGTACCGGCCCCCGCCGTGTGGGCCAAAGGAGAAGCAGATGCCCTCGTTGGATAGCCTGAACAGCCGCCGCACCCTGGATGTGGACGGCAAGACCTATCACTACTTCAGCCTGCCGGAGGCCGCCAAGAGCCTCGGCAGCATCGACAAGCTGCCCCTGTCCCTGAAAGTGCTGCTGGAGAACCTGCTGCGCTGGGAGGACGGCAAGACCGTCACCCGGGACGACCTCGATGCCCTGGTCGCCTGGCAGAAGGAGCGTCGCTCCGACCGGGAGATCCAGTACCGCCCGGCGCGGGTGCTGATGCAGGACTTCACCGGCGTGCCGGCGGTGGTCGACCTGGCCGCCATGCGCGATGCCGTGGCCAGCGCCGGAGGCGACCCGCAGAAGATCAATCCGCTCTCCCCGGTGGACCTGGTGATCGACCACTCGGTGATGGTGGACCGCTACGCCAGCCCCGAGGCCTTCGCCCGCAACGTGGAGCTGGAGATGGCCCGCAACGGCGAGCGCTACGCCTTCCTGCGCTGGGGCCAGAGCGCCTTCGACAACTTCAGCGTGGTGCCGCCGGGCACCGGCATCTGCCACCAGGTGAACCTGGAATACCTCGGCCGCACCGTCTGGACGCGGGAGGAAGACGGCCTGACCTACGCCTTCCCCGACACCCTGGTGGGCACCGACTCCCACACCACCATGATCAACGGCCTCGGCGTGCTCGGCTGGGGCGTCGGCGGCATCGAGGCGGAGGCGGCCATGCTCGGCCAGCCGGTGTCGATGCTGATTCCCGAGGTGGTCGGCTTCAAGCTCAGCGGCAAGCTGCGCGAGGGCATCACCGCCACCGACCTGGTGCTGACGGTCACCCAGATGCTGCGCAAGAAAGGGGTGGTGGGGAAATTCGTCGAATTCTACGGCGACGGCCTGGCGGAACTGCCCCTGGCCGACCGCGCCACCCTGGCCAACATGGCGCCGGAATACGGGGCCACCTGCGGCTTCTTCCCGGTGGACGAGGTGACCCTCGGCTACCTGCGCCTGTCCGGACGGCCCGAGGCCACCGTCAAGCTGGTGGAGGCCTACTGCAAGGCCCAGGGCCTGTGGCGCAATGCCGGCGACGAGCCGCTGTTCACCGACAGCCTGGCCCTGGACATGGGCACCGTGGAAGCCAGCCTGGCCGGTCCCAAGCGCCCGCAGGACCGCGTCCCGCTGACCCGTGTGGCCAAGACCTTCGATGACCTCCTCGCCCTGCAGCCCGCCCCCGCCGGCGCCGGAGGCCAGGCCCAGCGCGGCACGGCCGAGTACCAGCACGAGGGCCGGAGCCACCGCCTGGAGGATGGCGCCGTGGTGATCGCCGCCATCACCTCCTGCACCAACACCTCCAACCCCAGCGTGATGATGGCGGCCGGGCTGCTGGCGAAGAAGGCCGTGGAGAAGGGCCTGGCGCGCAAGCCCTGGGTGAAGAGTTCCCTGGCCCCCGGCTCCAAGGTGGTGACCGAGTACTTCGCCGCCGCCGGGCTGACCCAGTACCTCGACACCCTGGGTTTCGACCTGGTGGGCTACGGCTGCACCACCTGCATCGGCAACTCCGGGCCGTTGCTGGAACCCATCGAGCAGGCCATCCAGCAGGGCGACCTGATGGTGGCCTCGGTGCTCTCCGGCAACCGCAACTTCGAAGGCCGCGTGCACCCATTGGTAAAGACCAACTGGCTGGCCTCCCCACCCCTGGTGGTCGCCTATGCCCTGGCCGGCAGCGTGCGCCTGGACCTCAGCCGCGAACCCCTGGGCGAGGACCGCAACGGCCAGCCGGTGTACCTCAAGGACATCTGGCCCAGCCAGCAGGAGGTGGCCGAAGCCATCGCCAAGGTGGACACCGCGATGTTCCGCAAGGAGTACGCCGAGGTCTTCACCGGCGACGAGACCTGGCAGGCGATCCAGGTGCCGGACGCCGACACCTATGCCTGGCAGGCCGACTCCACCTACATCCAGCACCCGCCGTTCTTCGCCGACATCGGCGGCGAACCGCCCCGGGTGACGGACGTGCAGCGCGCCCGCATCCTCGCCCTGCTGGGGGACTCGGTGACCACCGACCACATCTCCCCCGCCGGTAACATCAAGGCCGACAGCCCGGCCGGGCGCTACCTGCGCGAGCACGGCGTGGAGCCGGCCGACTTCAACTCCTACGGCTCGCGCCGGGGCAACCACGAGGTGATGATGCGCGGCACCTTCGCCAACATCCGCATCCGCAACGAAATGCTGGGCGGCGAGGAAGGCGGCAACACCCTCCACGTGCCCAGCGGCGAGAAGCTGGCCATCTACGACGCCGCCATGCGCTACCAGGCCGAAGGCACGCCGCTGGTGATCATCGCCGGCAAGGAATACGGCACCGGCTCCTCCCGCGACTGGGCGGCCAAGGGCACCAACCTGCTGGGGGTCAAGGCGGTGATCGCCGAGAGCTTCGAGCGCATCCACCGCTCCAACCTGGTGGGCATGGGCGTGCTGCCGCTGCAGTTCACCGGCGGCATCGACCGCAAGCGCCTGGGCCTGACCGGGCGCGAGCGGATCGCCGTCCTCGGGCTCAGCGGCGTGGAGCTGCGCCCGCGCATGGACCTGACCCTGGAGATCACCCGCGAGGACGGCTCCCACGAGAATGTCGAGGTGCTCTGCCGCATCGACACCCTCAATGAAGTGGAGTACTTCAAGGCCGGCGGCATCCTCCACTACGTGCTGCGCCAGCTGCTCGCAGCCTGACCTGTGAGCGCCCCGGAGCCCCGCGAGGGCTCTGGGTCGCTGGTTGGCAGGAAACTTTCCCGACGGCGACACGACACAAACTGTTTACACTGCACGGCAAAAAAATGGCTCAACTTTGGTTCACCAGAGCCGATACCCGCCTCAAGCCTTGCGGAAGAACAACATGAGAAACAACCAACCGGTTACCCAACGCGAAAGGACCTACCCCGCCGAGCAGCGCCTCATTTCGACCACGGACGGCAAGGGTGTCATCACCTACTGCAACCAGGCCTTCGTCGATATCAGCGGCTATTCCAGGGAGGAGCTGATCCACGCTCCGCACAACCTCGTCCGCCACCCGGACGTACCCCCCGCCGTGTTCGCCCACATGTGGGCCACCCTGAAGAAGGGCCGGCCGTGGATGGGCATCGTCAAGAACCGCTGCAAGAACGGCGACCACTACTGGGTCAACGCCTACGTCACGCCCATCTTCGAGGGCAGCCAGGTCACCGGCTACGAGTCGGTGCGGGTCAAGCCCACCGCCGAGCAGGTGCGCCGGGCCGAAGCGCTCTACGCACGGATCAACGCCGGCAAGTCCGCCATCCCCAGCCAGGACCGCTGGCTGCCGGTGCTGCAGGACTGGCTGCCGTTCATCCTCATCAGCCAGATCGGCTTCTTCATCGGTGCCTGGCTGACCTCCCACTGGGGCTTCCTGCTCGCCGCGCTGCTCTCCGTGCCCCTCGGGCTGATCGGCCTCGCCTGGCAAGGGCGCGGCATCAAGCGCCTGCTGCACCTGGCCGAGCAGACCACCTCCGACCCGCTGATCGCGCGGATGTACACCGACAGCCGGGGCGACCAGGCCCGCCTGGAGATGGCCCTGCTCAGCCAGGAGGCACGCCTCAAGACCTGCCTCACCCGCCTGCAGGACACCGCCGAGCACCTCACCGACCAGGCCCGCCAGGCCGATGCCCTGGCCCACAACAGCTCCGACGGGCTGGAGCGCCAACGCCAGGAAACCGACCAGGCGGCCACCGCCGTCAACCAGATGGCCGCCACCACCCAGGAAGTCGCCTCCAACGTCCAGCGCACCGCCGACGCCACCCAGGAGGCCAACCGCCTCACCACCCAGGGCCGGCATGTCGCCGCCGAGACCCGCGCCGCCATCGAGCGCCTGTCGCAATCGGTGATCGAGACCAGCGAGACCGTCGCCCGCCTGGCCCAGGACAGCAACGAGATCGGTGGCGTGGTGGACGTGATCAAGGGCATCGCCGACCAGACCAACCTGCTCGCCCTCAACGCCGCCATAGAGGCTGCCCGTGCCGGCGAAATGGGCCGGGGCTTCGCCGTGGTGGCCGACGAGGTGCGCTCCCTGGCGCAACGCACCGCCGAGTCCACCGGGCAGATCCACCAGCTCATCGCCCAGTTGCAGAAGACCGCCGAGGAAACCGTGCGCACCATGGAGAACGGTCGTCGCCAGGCCGACGAAGGCGTCGAGCAGGTGCTGCAGGCCGACCAGGCCCTGGTGGGCATCAGCGAAGCCGTGGCCAACATCACCGCCATGACCGACCAGATCGCCGCCGCCACCGAGGAACAGAGCGCTGTGGCCGAAGAGATCAACGTGCGCATCGGCAGCATCGCCCAGCTCGCCGACCAGACCTCCGGCGAAGCCCAGCGCACCGCCCTGCTGAGCGAAGAGCTGGCCCACACCGCCCACGGCCAGTACTCCCTGGTGGACCGCTTCAACCGCTGAACCCCACCCGGTCGAAATAGAGCGCCCCAGGGCGCTCTTTTTCGTTGCATCGCCCCGTCGTCGCCCTTCCCTGACCCGTTCAACCGGCGCCGTACAGGTCTTTTCGCCGCAGATCCGCACCGGGTCGGGCCGCCGGCCTGAAGATTCCACTTGAACGTTCCCGCTTCGCCCCACTCACAGTTCGTATCCCGCTGCGCTCGCGTGGGCGCGGCAGTCTGACAAGGATGGGGAAACGGATGGCAACCCGAACGCCCACACTCGCGTTCTGCCTGGCGACGCTGGCACTGGCCGGCTGCGGCCAGGACACACCGCAGGAACACCTGCCCCGCGTACTGGTGCGCGAGGCCACCCGCACCGACTACGCCCCGCGCCCCAGCGTGGTGGGCGATATCCAGGCGCGGGTCGAGGCGCAACAGGCCTTCCGCGTCGGCGGCAAGATCATCGAGCGCCATGTCGACGTGGGCGACCGGGTGCAGGCCGGCCAGGTCCTGGCCCGCCTCGACCCGCAGGAGCTGCGCACCCAGGTGGACAACGCCCGCGCCGCCGTCGCGGCCGAGCAGGCGCGGCTGCGCCTGGCCGAAGTCGACTTCAGGCGCCAGGGCCAACTGCTGCCCAAGGGCTACACCAGCCGCAGCGAGTACGACCGCGCCCAGGCCGAACTCCGTGCCGCACAAAGCGCCCTGGACGCCGCCCTCGCCCAGCAGGCCTCCGCCGAGGACCAGCTCTCCTACACCGAACTCAAGGCCTCCACCGACGGGGTCATCACCCAGCGCAGCGGCGAGGTCGGCCAGGTGGTGCAGGCCACCCTGCCGATCTTCACCCTGGCCGGCGAAGGCGAGCGGGACGCCGTGTTCAACGTCTACGAATCGCTGTTCCAGGGCGACCAGGGCGATCAGCCGGTCAGCGTCCACCTGCTCTCCGACCCGACCGTGCAGGTCGAGGGCCGCATCCGCGAAGTCACCCCCACCGTCGACGACCGCAGCGGCACGCTGAAGGTGAAGGTCGGCCTCGACCGGGTCCCCGCCGCCATGGGCCTGGGCAGCGTGGTAGGGGCCGAGCTGCCGCAGGCCGCGCAGCCCCGCGTGGTGCTGCCCTGGTCGGCGCTGTTCAAGCAGGGCCGGAACCCGGCGGTGTGGGTGCTGGACGACGAGGACCGCGCCCACCTGCAACCGGTGGGCCGGGTCAGCTACGCCCGCGAACGGGTGATCGTCGGCGAAGGCCTGGCCGCCGGGCAGCGGGTCGTGGTGGCGGGCGGCCAGATGCTGCACCCCGGGCAGAAGGTGGAAGTGGCCCGTGACGAACAGGCCGCCGAGCCGGTGGAGCACAGCGCCAGCGCCGACCCCCGCACCCGGACGGAGGCCCGCCCATGAAGCCCTGGCTGCCAGCCCTTGCACTGGCCGCACTGGCCGGCTGCTCCCAGGAGGCGGAGGAGGCCCCGGCACCGCGCCCGGTGCTCTACGTCACCGTGCGCAGCGACGACGTCCACCAGGTCGGCCGCTTCGCCGGCAGCATCCAGGCCCGCTACGAGACGACCCTGGGCTTTCGCACCAACGGCCGCATCGCCGCACGCACCCTCAACGTCGGCGACAGCGTGGAAACCGGCACCCTGCTCGCCACCCTCGACCCCACCGACCAGCAGAATGCCCTGCTCAGCGCCCAGGGCGACGCCTCCCGCGCCGAGGCCGAGTGGATCGACGCCCAGGCCGACGAGCGCCGCCAGGCCGAACTGCTCGCCCGTGGCGTAGGCGCCCAGGCCAACCTGGACCGCGCCCGCACCCGCCTGAAGACCAGCCGCGCCACCCTCGACCAGGCCAACTCGGCGGTGCGCCGGGCCCAGGACCAACTGGGCTACACCGAGCTGCGCAGCGACATCGCCGGCGTCATCACCCAATGGCACGTCGAGGCCGGCCAGGTGGTGCAGGCCGGCCAGGAGGTGGTGACCCTGGTCCGCCCGGACGTGAAGGAAGCGGTGGTCGACCTGCCGGATGAACTGGTCCAGCGCCTGCCCGCCGACGCGCGCTTCGAGGTGAGCGCCCAGCTCGACCCGCAGGCGCGCACCACCGGCACGGTGCGGGAGCTGGCGCCCCAGGCCGACGCCACCACCCGCACCCGGCGCCTGCGCCTGTCCCTGGACGAGGCCCCATCCAGCTTCCACCTGGGCAGCACCGTCAGCGTGCTGCTCAGCAGCCCGGTCGCCCCGCGCACCCACCTGCCGGCCACGGCACTGATCGGCGATACCCGCGCCACCGGGCCGGCCCAGGTCTGGGTGCTGGACCCGCAGGCACGCCAGGTGCACCGCCGCACCGTGGAGGTGCTGCGCAACCAGGACGGCAAGGTCACGGTCGGCAGCGGGCTGGCCGACGGCGAACGGGTCGTCAGCGCCGGCGTGAACAGCTTGAAAGAGGGCCAGGAGGTGAAGATGGACGAAGGAGCGCAACCGTGAGCGAGCAGCACAGGGACCGCCCGCGCGGCGACACCGGCAAGGCCGGCTTCAACCTCTCCGAATGGGCGCTGCGGCACCCCTCGTTCGTCTGGTACCTGATGGTCGTGTCGCTGGTGATGGGGGTGTTCTCCTACTTCAACCTGGGCCGCGAGGAAGACCCCTCCTTCACCATCAAGACCATGGTGATCCAGGCCCGCTGGCCGGGCGCCACGGTGGACGACACGCTGCTGCAGGTCACCGACCGCATCGAGAAGAAGCTGGAGGAGCTGGACAGCCTGGACTACGTGAAGAGCTACACGCGGCCGGGCGAAGCGACGGTGTTCGTCTACCTGAAGGACACCACCAGCGGCAAGGCGATCCCGGACATCTGGTACCAGGTGCGCAAGAAGATCAACGACATCCGCGGCGACTTCCCCCAGGGCCTGCAGGGCCCCGCGTTCAACGACGAATTCGGCGACGTGTTCGGCAGCGTCTACGCCTTCACCGCCGACGGCCTGAGCTTCCGCCAGCTGCGTGACTACGTGGAGAAGGCCCGGCTGGACATCCGCAGCGTGGAGAACCTGGGCAAGGTGGAACTGATCGGCGCGCAGAGCGAGGTCATCTACCTCAACTTCTCCACCCGCAAGCTCGCCGCCCTGGGCATCGACCAGCGCCAGGTGCTGGACAGCCTGCGCCAGCAGAACGCGGTGACGCCCTCCGGCGTGATCGAGGCCGGACCCGAACGCATCTCGGTGCGCACCAACAGCGAGTTCCGCTCCGAGGCCGACCTGGCCGCGGTGAACCTGCGGGTGAACGACCGCTTCTACCGCCTCTCCGACCTGGCGGACATCCAGCGCACCTACACCGACCCGCCCAGCACGCTGTTCCGCTACAACGGCCAGCCCGCCATCGGCCTGGCCGTGGCCATGCGCAAGGGCGGCAACATCCAGGAGTTCGGCGAAGCGCTGCGCCAGCGCATGGAGCAGATCACCGCCGAGCTGCCGGTGGGCGTCGGCGTGCACACGGTGTCGAACCAGGCCGAGGTGGTGGAGAAAGCCGTGGGCGGCTTCACCAGCGCCCTGTTCGAGGCCATCGTCATCGTCCTCGCGGTGAGCTTCGTCAGCCTCGGGGTGCGCGCCGGGCTGGTGGTGGCCTGCTCCATCCCGCTGGTGCTGGCGATGGTCTTCGTGTTCATGGAATACACCGACATCACCATGCAGCGGATCTCCCTCGGCGCGCTGATCATCGCCCTCGGCCTGCTGGTGGACGACGCGATGATCACCGTGGAGATGATGGTCACCCGGCTGGAACTGGGCGACTCGCTGCACGAAGCGGCCACCTTCGCCTACCGCTCCACGGCCTTCCCCATGCTCACCGGCACCCTGGTGACCATCGCCGGCTTCGTGCCCATCGGCCTCAACGCCAGCTCGGCGGGGGAATACACCTTCACCCTGTTCGCGGTGATCGCCGTGGCGCTGATCCTCTCGTGGATCGTCGCCGTGCTGTTCGCCCCGGTGATCGCCGTGCACATCCTGCCCAGGACGCTCAAGCAGCCTGCGGAGAAGAAGAGCCGGCTGTTCGGCTTCTTCGACCGCTGGCTGCAGCGGGCCATGCGCCGCAACCTGCTGACCCTGGTGGTCACCCTCGGGCTGCTGGGGGTGTCGCTGTACCTGCTGCAGTTCGTCCAGCAGCAGTTCTTCCCCGCCTCCGACCGGCCCGAGCTGCTGGTGGACCTGAACCTGCCGCAGAACAGCAGCATCGACGAAACGCGCCGGGTGATGGACCGGGTCGAAGCGCTGCTCAAGGACGACGAAGACGTGTCGCGCTGGAGCGCCTACGTCGGCCAGGGCGCGGTGCGCTTCTACCTGCCCCTGGACCAGCAGCTGCAGAACCCCTTCTACGGCCAGCTGGTGATCGTCGCCCGCGACCTGGAAGCCCGCGAGCGCCTGGCGAGCCGCCTGCGCGAGCACCTGCGCCGCGACTTCGTCGGCATCAGCAGCTACGTGCAGCCGCTGGAGATGGGGCCACCGGTGGGGCGGCCGATCCAGTACCGCATCAGCGGCCCGGACGTGGACAAGGTGCGCGACTACGCCATGCAGCTCGCCGCCCTGCTGGACGGCAACCCGCACATCGGCGAGATCATCTACGACTGGAACGAGCCGGGTAAGGTGCTGCGCATCGAGATCGCCCAGGACAAGCTGCGCCAGCTGGGCCTCGGCTCCGAGGACGTGGCGCAGATGCTCAACAGCGTGGTCACCGGCACTACCGTGACCCAGGTGCGCGACGACATCTTCCTGATCGACGTGGTAGGCCGCTCCGGGCGCGAGGAACGCAGCTCGCCGGAAACCATCGAGAACCTGCAGATGGTCAACGCCAGCGGCACCTCCATCCCGCTCAAGGCCTTCGCCCGCGTCGGCTACGAGCTTGAGCAGCCGCTGGTGTGGCGGCGCGACCGCAAGCCCACCATCACCCTCAAGGCCAGCATCACCGACGACATCCAGCCCACCGACCTGGTGAAGGTACTCCGGCCGGACATCGACGGCTTCGCCGCCAAGCTGCCGGCCAACTACCGGCTGGCTGCCGGCGGCACCGTCGAGGAGAGCGGCAAGGCCCAGGGGCCTATCGGCCGGGTGGTGCCGTTGATGCTGTTCCTCATGGCCACCTTCCTGATGATCCAGCTGCAGAGCGTGCAGAAGACCCTGCTGGTGGCCAGCGTCGCCCCGCTGGGCCTCATCGGTGTGGTCGCTGCCCTGCTGCCCACCGGCACGCCCATGGGCTTCGTGGCGATCCTCGGGATCCTCGCGCTGATCGGCATCATCATCCGCAACTCGGTGATCCTGGTGACCCAGATCGAGGCCTTCGAGGCCGAAGGCCGCTCCCCCTGGAAGGCCGTGATCGAAGCGACCCACCACCGCACCCGGCCGATCCTGCTGACCGCTGCCGCCGCCAGCCTGGGCATGATCCCCATCGCCCGCGAAGTGTTCTGGGGACCGATGGCCTTCGCCATGATCGGCGGGATCATCGCCGCGACACTGCTCACGCTGTTCTTCCTGCCGGCGCTGTACGTCACCTGGTACCGCATCCGGGAGGAGTGACCGGGCCGCCCGCCCCGGCCGGTGCGGTTTCCCCGGCAGGCTGCGATGGAGTTCGTAAAAGCGGCGGATGGCGCCGGGCGCCGGGCTGCGCAGACCCGGGGCCTGTGCTAAAAACCGCCCACGAACGCGGGTGCCGAGCCGTCGCCCGGCAACGCTGAAAAAGGAGCGACACCATGGGCATTTCCTCCAGGGCCAGCCTGGCACTGGCACTGCTGCTGGGCGCAGGCAGCGCCACCGCCGAAGAGCCGACCGACACCGGCAGCCCCATCAAGGACTCGGCCAAGGCCGCCGTTTCTGCCGCCATCTCGGCCGGCAAGAACCTCCTTGGCGGCGCCTCCGAAGGCATCACCGAAGGCCGCCAGTCCGCCCAGGGCGCGGACGGCGCTCTGGTGATCTCCCAGCTGGACCAACTGGACGGCAAGATCGAGGTCCACCTGCTCAAGACCGAAGCCCAGGATGAGAACCTCAGTGTCCTGTTCGGCTTCAAGAACCTCACCGACAAGCCGATCCGACTGATCAACCTGACCTACAACGGCGCCCTGCTGGCCATCGACCAGGACGACTACTCCAGCAACCTGACGCCGATGGACAACCCCGAGGAAGTCACCGTCCCGCCCAAGACCGGTGTTCGGCAGAAATTCGTCTTCCAGGGTCCGGTGGAAGGACCCAAGACCGTGCGCCTGTGGGGCCGGGACTACCCCGTCAAGTAAGCCAGGCACGCCAGCCTCGGAAGGCCGGGCCCGCCCCCGCCTTCCCCGGGCCACACCTAGGTGTTTCACGGTGGATGGATGAAGCGCCATCCCCCCTACCCACCTGGAAACACCCGTAGCCTGGGCTTCAGCCCAGGGATGCGCCGGACTGTACCCAGGCACAGGCTCGGCACCCTTCCCGGACTGAAGTCCGGGCTACGCAGGGCCACGCCTGGGAGTTAGCGGTGGTGGGATGAAGCGTCGCTCACCCCACCCGCCTGGAAACACCCGTAGCCTGGGCTTCAGCCCAGGGATGCGCCGGACTGTACTCAGGCACGGGCTCGGCACCCTTCCCGGACTGAAGTCCGGGCTACGCAAAGCCACGCCTGGGTGTTTCACGGTGAAGTGTTACCCGCCCTGCGCACCGTCCAAGGCAGCCTCCTGTGCCCAGGCCTCGTTGCTTCGGTGATTCCCCAACCCAAGGGCGTCGAATTCGTCCTTGCCCTCGGCCGCGACAACACCGATATGGCGCAACACCCGGCTGATGGGGGAGTCCGGCCAGGGAGACATGGCGTCCTCGTCGTCCCCCAGGTTGATCACCACCTGGCCGCCGAGCCAGGCAATGGCATCCTGCCCTCCGGTGCCGCCGTGGATGTAGGTGGCGGCGTAGACGATGGGCCCGGCCTCCGAGAGCTCGGCGGCAAGCCGGGCCACGCCGACAGCCATCTCGCCGGAATGGGGACGAACCGCCAGGGCCTGGTCCCCACGCACCTGCAGCACAGCCTCGACCTCGTCCGTGATCGGTATCAGCGCGAACCCCTGCCGCAGCGGACAAACCACCGCCGCAGGCAACTCCCGGCGTGCTGCCGTCAACGTTTCAAGCGGGCCGATGATTACCTGAATCCAATGCATATCGTCTCCTGTGGGCCAGATCCCGTGGCTTGTGTCATGACCTTCCAAGGTGGGGGGAAAAAGCGCAATCCACCCTACCCGTCTCCTTGGTAGCCCGGAAACACACGTAGCCCGGGCTTCAGCCCGGGGAGACTCCGCACCATCCCGGACTGAAGTCCGGGCTACGCAAAGCCACACCTCGGTGTTTGACGGTGGATGGATGAAGCGCCGCTCACCCTACCCGCCCGGAAACACCCGTAGCCTGGGCTTCAGCCCAGGGATACACCGCGCTGTCCTCAGGCACGGGCTCGGCACCCTTCCCGGACTGAAGTCCGGGCTACGCAGGGCCACGCCTGGGAACTCGTGAAGGAGGGGTGAAGCGCGGCTCACCCTACCCGCCTGGAAACACCCGTAGCCTGGGCTTCAGCCCAGGGATGCGCCGGGCGGCTGCCGGGCACGAGGTCAGGGCTGCAGCGGGTTCTGTTCGCTGCACAGCTCCGGGTTGTCGTTCAGCACGCGGCGGATGCGGCCGTTGTCGTAGTACGGCACTTCGGGGCAGTAACGCTGGCCGGCGGCGGTCTGCACCGGTTTCCAGGTGGTTTCCTCGGTGCGCAGTAGGGTCGGCGGCTGGCCGGGCGGCGCGGGTTTCCAGACCTCGATGTAGGTGCGTTCGAGGAAATTGCCTTCGTCCAGGTCGCAGGACGCGGGGTCGAGCCCGCGCAGGCGCAGGCCGCCGTCGTCGCCCTGCTCCACCCGGCTGCTGTATTCGATGAAGCCGTCGCCGTAGCTGGGCGTGACGTAGCACAGGCGCCGCTTGTCGCCGTCCATCAGCGGCAGCAGGTAGCTGCTGCGGGTGTCCACTTCCTGCACGTCGCCGTCCTGCCAGCGGTAGGTGGAGACGCCGTGCTCGCAGCAACTGGCGCGCCAGTAGGTGTAGACGATGCGGTGGACCGGATCGAACTCCGCCGAGCTGATGTCCTGCAGCATGGGCGGGGCGTCGACATAGCGGCCGGTGGCCGGGTCGTAGAGCCAGGTCTGGTGGGGGATGTTGGGGCCGGCCGGGAGGAACTGGGCGATGGTCAGGTCCGGCCAGCCGTCGAAGTTGGCGTCGATCAGCGAGGGCGTGAACATCCCGCAGGTGCCCTGGGACTCGGTGGCCAGGGTCTGCACCAGCTGGCCGTCCTTGTACAGGCGGATGGCCGAGACCATCGGCGGCGTGGGGCAACCGTCGCCCTCCTCCTCCTCGGGCAGTGCGTCCGCCACCAGGCGCAGCTCGAAGGGGAAGCGTGCCTCCAGCGCGTCCTCGGCAGTGGCCGGGCGCAGGGCCAGGGGCAGCGAGCGCTTGCCGTTGGGCGAAATCCAGGTGCCGGTCAGGTCCTTCTCCAGCGAGGTGATGCGCCAGGTCCCGGTCGCCACGTTGGCACGGCTGCTGTCGGACTCGCCCAGCTCGGCCCCCTCGCCGGCGATACGCCCGCTGAGCCTGAGCACGTCGCGCGTCTGGTTGCTGCAAGGCCGGTAGCAATAACGGCCGCGCAGACCATCGGCCACCCGCTGCAGGGACACCTCCACCGTCCTGGTGCCCAGGGTGCCGACCCAACTGCGGTTCCATACCGGGATCTCCACCGCCGGGGCCGACACCTCGTCCGCCCGGCCAGGCAGGGGCAGCGCCGCCAGCGCGAGGATCAGCCCGGAAACAACGCCACGGTAAGAAAGGACAATGCGCATGCAACCTCCATGTCGGCGGAATTGGGGCGCGCAGGGTAGCAGACCCGGCGCCCGGCCCCTGAGACCTGGGCAAGCAAAACCGCCGGCACGGTGCCCGTACCGACACACTCGGCAAGAACAGCGGCCGTCACGGACGATCTGTTGCCAGCGACGCAACACAGGCCCCACTCTTGCGCATCGCCCCACAGGAGCCCGAGATGGACCGTTTCCAGGAGATGCAGGTGTTTCTCGCCGTGGCCGAGGAACAGGGCTTCGCCGCCGCCGCGCGCCGCCTTAACATGTCGCCACCCAGTGTGACCCGTGCCGTGGCGGCGCTGGAGGAGCGCATCGGCACCCTGCTGCTGGCCCGCACCACCCGCAGCGTGCACATCACCGAGGCCGGCCAGCGCTACGTGGAAGACTGCCGGCGCATCCTCGCCGAGCTGGAGGAGGCGGAGGAATCCGCCGCCGGCAGCCACGCCACCGCGCGCGGCCAGTTGAGCGTCACCGCGCCGGTGCTGTTCGGCGAGCTGTTCGTCACCCCGCTGATGGTGGAGTACCTGGACCAGCACCCGGCGGTGCAGATCAAGGCGCTGCTGGTGGACCGGGTGGTCGCCATGGTGGACGAAGGCATCGACGTCGCCGTGCGCATCGGCCACCTGCCGGACAGCGGCCTCAACGCCGTGCGCGTCGGCGAAGTGCGCCGGGTGGTCTGCGCCTCGCCGGGCTTCCTCGCCACCCACGGCCGCCCCACCCACCCCACGCAGCTGCAGGAGGCCCAGGTGGTGGCCTCGGCCAGCAGCCAGGCGCTGGGCGAGTGGCAGTTCATCGAAGAGGACCGGCCGCTGAACATCCGCCCCCAGCCGCGCCTGGTGGTCACCGCCAACCAGGCCGCGATCCACGCCGCTTGCCTGGGCTGGGGGCTGACCCGGGTGCTGAGCTACCAGGTGGCCGACAAGGTGCGCCGGGGTGAGCTGGAGATCGTCCTGGAGGCCTTCGAGCAACCGCCGCTGCCGATCCACGTGGTGTACCAGGGCGGACGGCGAATCGCCGCCAAGGTGCGCACCTTCGTCGACTTCTGCACAGAACGCCTGGCCCGGGACCCGGCGCTGAACCGCAACCGGCAGCCCTGAACATGGACCGCCACGGGCAGATGCAGGCCTTCCTCGCCGTCAGCCAGACCCTGAGTCTGGCCGCCGCCGCGCGCCAGCTGGGGTTGTCGGCGCCCACCGTGACCCGCGCCGTGGAGGCACTGGAGCAGCGCCTGGGCCTGGCCCTGCTGCAGCGCAGCACCCAGGGCGTGACGCTGACCGAAGCCGGGCAGCGCTTCGCCGGCGACTGCGAGCGACTGCTGCAGCAGGTGCGGGAAGCCGAAGCCTCGGCCGCCGGGCTGCACCTCGAACCGCGCGGTCGGCTCACGGTGAGCATGCCGCTGCTGCTCGGGCAGCAGGTGCTGACCCCGATACTGCTGGACTACCTGCAGCGTTTCCCCGAGGTGGATGTGGTCGTCCGCTACTTGGAACGGCTGCCCAATCTGCACGAGGAAGGCCTCGACGTGGCCATCGTCGCCGGCAGCCTGCCGGACTCCTCCCTGGTGGCGCTGCCGGTCGGCCAGGTGCGCCGGGTGGTCTGCGCCAGCCTCGGATACCTGGCGCGGCACGGCGACCCCCAGGCCCCGGCGGACCTCGCCCGGCACCGGATCATCCACGCCCTGGCGGACTCGCGGCTCCCCGAGTGGCGCTTTCGCGTCGACGGGGAACTGCGCTCGTACCCGCTGCGCCCGCGCCTGGCCTGCGCCACGACCCAGGGTGCGATCCAAGCGGCCTGCCTGGGCGGCGGCCTGACGCGCTGCCTGGGCTACCAGGCCCATGAGCAGTTGGCCAACGGGCAGCTGCGCACCGTTCTCGCCCCCTTCGCCACGCCCCCTGTGCCGTTGCATGTGGTGTACCGCGAGGGGCGCCGCGCCGCCGCGCGGGTGCGCAGCTTCGTCGACCTGGCGGTGGCCGGCTTGCGCAATCACGGCGCCCTGAACGGGACGGGCGACGACTAGCGGCTCGGCGTTTATTCCAGATTCCAAAACAAAGGATTGCCATTCCTGGCGATTCCGCCCAAACCCTTGCGCACCGAAGATGACTCCACAGCACGGCCGACCGGCCCCCGCCACCGGCCCCTGTTCCCCTTACCTGTGCCACGGAGATCATCATGTCCAAGCCGATCAAGCTCTTTCACCACCCCCTGTCGGGCCACGCCCACCGCATCGAGCTGTTCCTCTCGCTACTGGGCGTCCCGGCGGAGCTGGTCTTCGTCGACCTGGCCAAGGGCGCCCACAAGAGCCCGGAATTCCTCGCCATGAACCCCTTCGGGCAGATCCCGGTGATCGACGACAACGGCGTGGTGCTCAGCGACTCCAACGCCATCCTCGTGTACCTGGCGAAGAAGCATGACCCGGCCGGCCGCTGGCTGCCCAACGACCCGCTGGGCGCCGCCCGGGTGCAGCGCTGGCTCTCGGTGGCGGCCGGGCCGATCGCCTCAGGCCCGGCTACCGCGCGGTTGATCACCGTGTTCGGCGCGCCCTACGAGGCCGAGCCCACCATCGCCCGCTCCCACGCGCTGCTCGCGGTCATCGAGCAGGAGCTGGCCCAGCGCCCCTTCCTCGCCGGCGACCAGGCGACCCTGGCCGATGTGGCCGGCTACAGCTACATCGCCCACGCGCCGGAGGGCAACGTGTCCCTGGAGCCCTACCCCCAGGTCCGCGCCTGGCTGGCCCGCGTCGAAGCGCTGCCCGGATTCGTGCCGATGCCGCGCACGGCCGCCGGCCTGCAAAGCGCCTGACGCGCCCCCGGCGCAGCCAAGGCTGCGCCGGGCCTTACGCCTCTCCAGCGGGAGCCCCACCATGAACCAGCCGACCGAGCCCTCCCCCTGGCACGCCGGGGAACAGCAACTGCAGGCACGCGCCGGGGTGGCCCAGCGCATGGCGGACATGGGCCGGCGGGTGATCCGCGACCACATGCCCGAGCA
The DNA here is from genome assembly GCF_006715895.1 of Pseudomonas sp. SLBN-26. Taxonomy (NCBI): domain Bacteria; kingdom Pseudomonadati; phylum Pseudomonadota; class Gammaproteobacteria; order Pseudomonadales; family Pseudomonadaceae; genus Pseudomonas; species Pseudomonas sp. SLBN-26. Next base: position 454,046 of record NZ_VFOB01000001.1, on the reverse strand, counting down.
GCACCGCGCCTTCTACCGCCAGTTGCCCTTCGTGCTGCTGGGCACGGTGGACGCCGAGGGGCGCCCCTGGGCCAGCGTCCTCGAAGGCCCGGTCGGTTTCGCCCACTCGCCGGACCCACGCCTGCTGCGGCTGGACGCCCTGCCCCAGGCCGGCGACCCGGCCGCAGCCGCCCTCACCGACGGCGCGGCGGTCGGCCTGCTGGGCATCGAGCTGCACAGCCGGCGTCGCAACCGTCTCAACGGCCAGGTGGTGGCCCGTGACGGGCATGGGCTGGGCATCGCCGTGGAACAGACTTTCGGCAACTGCCCGCAGTACATCCAGCTGCGCCAGTACGAGACCGTCGCAACCACGACCCCGCCAGCAGCCCCGGTCGAGCACCTCGCCCAGCTGGACGATGCGGCACGCCAGGTGATCGCCAGCGCCGACACTTTCTTCGTCGCCAGCTACGTCACCCTCGCCGATGGCCACCGGACCGTGGACGTCTCCCACCGGGGCGGCCAGACCGGCTTCGTCCGGGTGCGGGGCAACCGCCTGAGCATCCCGGACTTCGCCGGCAACCTGCACTTCAACACCCTCGGCAACCTGCTGCTCAACCCGCAGGCGGGCCTGCTGTTCATCGACTTCGCCAGCGGCGACATCCTGCAACTCAGCGGGCGCACCGAGCTGACGCTGGAGGGTGAGGAAATCCGCGCCTTCCAGGGTGCGGAGCGGCTCTGGCACATGGAGGTGGAACAGGTCATCCGCCGCCCCGCCGCCCTGGCGTTGCGCTGGGCCTTCCAGGGCTATTCCGCCAACAGCCTGATGACCGGCAGCTGGGACGAGGCCGAGGCCCGCCTGCAGGCCGCCGCGCAGCGCGACCACTGGCGCCCGCTGCGGGTGACGCGGGTGCAGGACGAGAGCGCCAGCATCCGCTCCTTCTACCTGGAGCCCGCCGACCAGGGCGGCTGGCCGGCCTTCTCCGCCGGGCAGCACCTGCCGCTGCGGCTCGCCTTGCCGGGCCAGGCGCAACACCTGATCCGCACCTACAGCCTGTCCAGTGCACCGTCGGACGGCTTCCTGCGGATCAGCGTGAAGCGCGACGGCCTCGTCTCCCAACACCTGCACGCGCACCTGGGCGTCGGCAGCCTGCTGGAGGCCAAGGCCCCGCGCGGCCGCTTCGTGCTCGACCCGGAGGAGCGCCGCCCGCTGGTGCTGCTGGCGGCCGGCGTCGGCATCACGCCGCTGCTGAGCATGCTGCGCGAGGTGCACTACCAGAACCGCCGCCTGCGCCGTCGCCGTGTGGTCTGGCTGTTCCAGTCCGCGCGCCACGGGAGCGAGCTGGCCTTCGGCCGCGAACTGGCCGCCCTGCAGCAGGAAGCCGGTGACACGCTGCAGTGGCTGCGGGTACTCAGCCAGCCGGAAGGCGAACTGCAGGAGGGAGTGGATTTCGACCAGGCGGGGCGCATCGACACCGCCCTGCTCAAGGCCGTGCTGCCCTTCGACGACTACGACTTCGTCCTCTGCGGCCCCTCCGGCTTCACCCAGGCGCTGTACGACGACCTGCGGGCACTGAACATCAGCGACAGCCGCCTGCACGCCGAGACCTTCGGCCCCTCCAGCCTGCAACGCCGGCCGGACACGGCCAGCCCAGCCGACGCGCTGCCCCCGGCGGCCACCGAGGCGGTGCCGGTGCTGTTCCAGCAATCCGCCAAGGAGGTCCGCTGGCAGCCCGAAGGCGGCAGCCTGCTGGAGCTGGCGGAGAGCCGCGGGCTGCAGCCGGACTTCAGCTGCCGCAGCGGCTCCTGTGGCACCTGCCGCACGCGCATCCTCAGCGGCCAGGTGACCTACCCGCAGCCACCGGCCAGCCTGCCAGACGCGGGCGAGGCGCTGATCTGCTGCGCGGTGCCCGCCGCCGGTGCTCGACCTTTAGCGGCTACCTTTGACACCACGCCCACACCTGAAGAGGCACGACCATGACCGCCGAAACCCGCCCCCCGCTTCCCCCCTTCACCCATGAAACCGCCGTGCAGAAGGTGCGCATGGCCGAAGACGGCTGGAACAGCCGCGACCCGGAGCGGGTTGCCCTGGCCTATACCGTCGACAGCCGCTGGCGCAACCGCAGCGAGTTCCCCCGTGGCCGCGAGCAGATCCGCGAGTTCCTCACCCGCAAGTGGCAGCGCGAGCAGCAGTACCGCCTGATCAAGGAACTCTGGGCCTTCGAAGGCCACCGCATCGCCGTGCGCTTCGCCTACGAATGGCACGACGCCGAGGGGCAGTGGTACCGCTCCTACGGCAACGAGAACTGGGAGTTCGACGAACACGGCCTGATGCAGGTCCGCCACGCCAGCATCAACGACCTGCCGATCCGCGAGGACCAGCGGCTGTTCCATTGGCCCCAGGGCCGGCGGCCCGACGAGCACCCCGGGTTGAGCGAGCTGGGGTTGTAGCGGGCCCGCCTCACGCTGCAGCCGCTGCTGGAAAGCGCAGCGGCTTACCCGGCCCTGGAGCCGGGAGCAAGCGTTCCAATAAACAGAACAAAACACTCGCACCACCCGAATTGCCCCCATCCGGCGTGCTCAGTAGATTTCCGGCCTCACACCGTCCGGGGCTGCTGTTTGATGAAGAAGAAACTGTCCCACCACGCTTTGAAGTACCTCGTGGAAGCACTGGGCGCGTTGCCTGGGTCGCTGCAGAAGAAGATCGGCGCGGGCCGGCTGGACCTGCCCGGCCATACGCTGTGCCCTGAGGTGTCGATGTTCCTGCGGTTGATGGGCGACATCGATGCGACCAACCCGCAGAACCGCCCCATGGACCAGGTACGAGCCCAGACCGATCTGGACGCCTGGACCTTCGGTGGGCGGGAGATCCCGCTGCACAGCGTGCGCGCACTGAGCATCGACGCCGATCCGCGCCCCATTCCGGCGCGGCACTACGCCGGCTCCCCGGACGCCAAGGGGGTGCTCCTCTACTTCCATGGCGGGGCCTGGGTTTCCGGCGGGCTCGACAGTTGCGACTCCATCTGCCGCTACCTCGCCCGGTACGCCGACATCCATGTGGTGTCGGTGGACTACCGGCTGGCGCCCGAGCATGTCTATCCCGCCGCGCTGGATGACGCCAAGGCAGCCTACCGCTACACCCTGGACCACCTCGCCAGCTTTGGCGGGGTGCCCTGTTTCGTGGCCGTGGGGGGCGACAGTGCGGGGGGCAACCTGGCCGCTGCGCTCTGCCGGAAGGTGCTGAGTTCGGACTGGCCGATGCCGCACTACCAGTTGCTGTTCTATCCGGTGCTGGATGTGCTGAACAAATCGCGTGCCTACCAGACCTTCAGCAGCGGCTACGTATTGAGTGAGGCGCAAATGGACTGGGCGAAAGCCCTCTACGCCCCGGAAGGAAACTACCAGGACCTGGGCCTGTCGCCTGCAACCGCCAGCTCGCTGGCCGGGCTTCCGCCCGCCTACGTCGCCACCGCCGAGTTCGATGTACTGAGGGATGAAGGCGAGTTCTATGCCGCCCGGCTCAGTGCCTTTGCTCCGGCGACCCGGCTGCGGCGTGCGCCCGGACTGATCCACGGCTTCGCCAACATGATGGGCGTGAGCCGTACCGCACGGGCCGAAATGCAGCGGGCGGCAGAAGCGCTCGCCGCCGCCCGCACGAACTGGCCGGATCGCCCCATCACGGGCTGAACCGTCCACCTGCACGCTGCTCCACCTTGATACCGGCTTCGGCCGGTTTTTTTATTCCCGCTCCACGGGCTAGAGGGCCATCCGCCAGGCATGAAAAAGGCGGCCGAAGCCGCCTGTGCAGTGCACACCGCGTGCGCGCTACGGCACGCTCTTGATACGGAAGACCAGCAGCCCGCCGGCGATCCCCACCAGCCCGGAGAAGGCGTAGAGAGCGTGGTAGCCACCCACCTGGGTGATCAGCAGCGCGCAGATCACCGGCGCGAGGATCTGCGGGCCGACGATGGCGATGTTGATCACCCCCAGGTCCTTGGCGTGGTCGGTGGAGCTGGGCAATACCTGGCTGATCAGCGCCTGGTCCACGGCCACGTAGGCGCCGTAGCCAAGCCCGAGCACCGCCGAGGACAGGATCGCCATCGGCCAGGTCTGCCAGAACGCCAGCAGCAACGAAGCACACCCCATGACCAGCCCGGCGATCACGACGATGATCCGCCGCCGGCCGGTGCGGTCGGAAATCATTGCGCTGAGGAAGGCCGACGCCACCACCGCTGCCGTATAGACCAGCACCAGGACCAGCAGACCGTCCTCGGCACGCTCACCGGGGAACAGCTGCTCGTAGCGCAGCCCGTCCCGCAGGAAATAGAGGAAGAACATGGTGCCCGTGGCGCTGCTCAGGCCCACCAGGAAGCGAGTCGACCAGGCCCAGGCGAAGTCGGGGTGCTTGCTGGGGCTGATCCAGAACCCCTTGAGGAACCCCGAAAGGCTCCATGGCTGCAGTGAGGCTCGCTGGATAGCCGGGTCGCGCGTGGCCAGCACGAAGGGTATCGAGAACAGCACGAAGCCACCGGCCACCAGCAGGTAGCCGGTGGCGATGCCGGAGGTGAAGACGGTGGTGAGCATGGCGCCGATCACCACGGCCAGCGACAGCGTCACGCCGTTCCAGGCGCTGACCGTCGCGCGCTGCTGCAGCGGAACGCTGTCCGGGATGGCGGCGGTGACCGAGCACAGCACGGCGCTGGTACCCACCTGAACCACGCTCCACCACAGCAGCACACCGGGCAGGCTGGACTGCTGGCCGAGCATCGCCAGGGCCAGGGCGCCCAGCAGGATGCCGGCCAGGTTCCAGGGATGGCGCCGGCCGAAGCGCAGGGTGGTGCGGTCGGAAAGCGCGCCGATGATGGGTTGCGCCAGCAGCGCCACGGCCGACCCCATGCCCATGACGATGCCTAGCGCGGCCTCCTTGCCCGCAGGCGCGATCAGCTCCATCTGCTGGGCCAGCAGCACCTGGATGGGGGCGAAGACGGACAGCCACACCCCCAGCAGCGAGAGCGCCATGGTGCCGATGAAAAGTTTGGTGACGCGCACCTGCGGGTGGCCGTGGGCCGTGTCCGCGTGCAGATTCGATTGCCATTGGCTCATGCTCGTCCTACCTGTTCCCGTGTTGTGATTGTTGTGCGGTCCATGGCGGCAGCCGGAGCCCTAGAGGCTCTGGCTGGCGATCAGCCGGCGCAGGAACTGCTCGCACTGGGCGAGTTGGTCCAGCGCCACGTATTCGTTGCTCTTGTGGGCCTGGGCGATGTGGCCGGGGCCGCAGACGATGGTGGGCACCCCGACTTCCTGGAACAGCCCTGCCTCGGTGGCGTAGGAAACCTGGCGCATGGTGCGGTCCTGCCGCAGGCCGGCGATCAGGGCGCAGAGCGCTTCCTTCTCGCCGCTGTCCAGGGCGGGCGCCCGGGAGATGGTCTCGAACGCGATGCCGGCACTTTCGACCCGCGCCTGCATCTCCGGCTGCAGCACACTGCTGGCATAGCGATGGATGCGCTCGAAGATGGCGTCCGGATCGGTGCCGGGGAGGTTGCGGAATTCGAACTGGAACTCGCAGTGCTCGGGGATGGTGTTGAGGGCGATGCCGCCTTGGATGGTGCCGGTCTGGGCGGTGCTGTAGGGCACGTCGAAGGCGCTGTCGAAGGGGCCGTCGGCGGCGGATTGGCGGGCCAGGTCGCTGATGAAGGTGATGAGGCGCGCGGCGTACTCGATGGCATTGACGCCGCGCGGCTGCAGGGATGAATGCGCCGCATGGCCACGCACGCAACAGCGGTAGGCGTTGATGCCCTTGTGGGCGACGACGATGCCCATGCCGGTGGGCTCGCCGACGATGCAGCCTTTGGGCTGCACGCCGCGCTGTACCAGGTCGCGCACCATGGACGGGGCACCGGCGCAGCCGATCTCTTCGTCGTAGGAGAGCGCAAAGTGCATCGGGTCCGCGAGCCGGCTGGCCAGCATCACCGGGAGCATTTCCAGGGCAACGCCAAGGAACCCCTTCATGTCGCAGGCCCCCCGGCCATAGAGCCAGTCACCGCGGACCGTGGGCACGAAGGGGTCGGAGTCCCAGGCCTGCCCTTTCACCGGCACCACGTCGGTGTGCCCGGAGAGCACCAGCCCGCCGGTGACACGGCCGTCATGGGCGGGCACCGTCGCGAAGAGGTTGGCCTTGCGCCGGTCCTTGTCATAGGTGAGGACGCTGTCGATTCCATGGGCGGCGAAGTAGCCGCGCACCTCTTCGATGAGGTGCAGGTTCGAGAGGACGCTGGTGGTGTCCATGGCGATGAGCCGCTCGACCCAGGGATAGGGAGTGAGGAAGTTTTCCGATGGCATTGCAAAGCCCTTCAGGCAGGTGGAATCGGTGGGCTGCGTCAACATTCGATGATGTTCACGGCCAGCCCGCCCAGTGACGTTTCCTTGTATTTGGTCTGCATGTCGGCGCCGGTCTGCTTCATGGTGCTGATCACCGCATCCAGCGACACCACGTGCCGGCCATCGCCGAACAGCGCCATGCGCGCAGCGTTGAGCGCCTTCACCGCGCCCATGGCATTGCGCTCGATGCAGGGGATCTGCACCCGTCCGCCCACCGGGTCGCAGGTCAGGCCCAGGTGGTGTTCCATGCCGATCTCGGCGGCGTTCTCGACCTGCTCGGGCGTGCCGCCCAGAACCGCACAGAGCCCGGCAGCCGCCATGGAACAGGCGACACCGACCTCGCCCTGGCAGCCCACTTCGGCGCCGGAGATGGAGGCGTTGAGCTTGTAGAGGATCCCGATCGCCGCAGCGGTGAGCAGGAAGCGGTTGACCCCTTCCTCACTGGAGCCGGGGATGAAGTCGACGTAGTAGCGGATGACCGCAGGGATGATCCCGGCAGCGCCATTGGTGGGCGCAGTCACCACGCGGCCGCCGCAGGCGTTCTCTTCGTTGACGGCCATGGCGTACAGGCTCAGCCAGTCCAGGGCGGCATCCGGCGTGTGCTGTAGCGCGGGGTCACGGCCGCTGAGGATGGAGTAGACCTGCGAGGCGCGTCGCCGAACCTCCAGCGGGCCGGGCAGTACGCCGGTGCTGTGCATGCCCCGGTCAATGCACGCCGACATGGTGCGCCAGAGGTGCTGCAGCCCGCCGTACACGGCCTCGGGCGAACGCACCTGGCATTCACGCCGCTGCATGATGCCGGCGATGTCGGTGCCCTCGCGGCGGCACAGCTGCAACAGCTCGGCGGCGCTGCTGAACGCCAGCGGTTGGTCGTCCACCACCGGGGTGGACGCGCTCGCATGCTCCCCCTCGCTGACCACGAAGCCACCGCCGATGGAGAAGTAGGTGCGGGCGAAGACCACCACTCCGGCCTCGTCGCAGGCGCTCAGCCGCATCCCGTTGGGGTGCTGGGGCAAGGCGCCGGGGTGGAACAGCAGGTCATCGTCCAGGGAAAAGCGCAGGGTGCTCTCCATGCCCCGCAGACGCAGGCGCTTGAAGCGCTGGACATGAGCGAAGAGCTGGGCGGAGGTGTCCGGCCCGATGGTCTCCGGCGCCTCCCCGCACAGGCCGGCCAGGATCGCCTCGACCGTGCCGTGCCCCCTGCCGGTTGCGCTGAGCGACCCGTGGAGTTCGACCCTGACGCGGACCACCCGGGACAGGTCGCCCCGCTCATCCAGCGTCTCGACGAAGGTGCGCGCCGCGCGCATGGGTCCGACGGTGTGGGAGCTGGAGGGCCCGACCCCGATCCGGAAGAGATCAAAAACGCTCAATCGCATGATGTTCAGCCCGCAGGATTCAGCGGAAATTTGCCGTGTCCGCCAGAGTGGGGCCGATGCTAGGATCGAGTAGAAGTGACTTCAATCAAGCGAATTTCGCTTTTTGTTCTCTTAATTCGAACAACTCCGAGGCGCCCCGCATGGCCAGTCCCCTGAACCTTTCCCGCATCGCGTATTTCTACGAAGCCGCTCGCTTGGGCAGTATCCGGGCGGCGGCGGACCTGCTGAACGTCGCGCCCTCGGCGGTGACTCGCCAGGTCCAGCTGCTGGAGGCGGAACTGGGCACCGCGCTGCTGGAGCGCCGTGGCCGGGGGGTGGCCGTCACCGAAGCCGGCCGCCAGGTGCTGGAGTTCCACCGCGAGCAGGAGGCTCACGTGGCCGACCTGCAGGCCCGCCTGCAGTCGCTGCGGGAGATGCGCTCCGGCCACGTCAGCGTGGTGCTGGGCGAGGGTTTCATCGCCGACATCCTGGCCGGCCCGCTGGGTCGCTTCTGCCGCAAGCACCCCGGCATCAAGCTCAGCCTGGATTCGGCCGGCACCAATGAGGTGATCCGCAAGGTGCTCGAGGACGAGGCCGAGATCGGCCTGGTCTACAACCCGCCGAGCCACCCCAAGCTGGTCTCGCGCTCGGTGCGCAAGCAGCCGATGAAGGTCATCTTCGGCCCCGACTCGCCGCTACGCGGGGACGACACGCCCCTGAAGGCGCGCGACCTGCTGGAGTACCCGCTGGCGGTGACCTACCCGACCCATGGCGTTCGCCAGTTGCTGGACGTTCTCGAATTCGCCGAGAAGGTGCGCTTCGACCCGGTGATGACCACCAACTCCATCGCCACGCTCAAGCAGTTCGCCAAGTCCGGCCTGGGCATCGCCTTCCTCCCTGCCTTCGCCATCGCCAGCGAGCTGGAATCCGGCGAGATCCATTGCCGCGACATCGACCATCCGCTGTTCCTCGAAGCCGAGGCACACCTGGTCACGCGGGTCGGGCGACGCCTGTCGGTGGCCGCCAGCAGCATGCTCCAGGTCCTCACCAGCCAGATGCAGGCCTTCCGCTAACCACCACGGCGGCGGCTTGACAGGCCTAGGCTCGCCTGTATTCTGATGTTGATCGTAGTCAAATTAAAGGACAAGAAATGAACTATGACCTGATCATCAGAAACGGCCTCTTCTTTGACGGCACCAATGAATCCGGCATCCATGCAGACATCGGTATCAAGTCAGGGCAAGTCGCCACTATCCAACCGAAAATACCTGACGACGCCAAAAGCCAGAAATCAATCGATGCGAAGGGGTGCTGGGTGATGCCCGGCTTCCTCGAGATGCACTCCCACTACGACGCGGAGATCCTCACGGCGGCAGGCCTGAAGGAGTCGATCCGCCATGGCGTGACCACCGTGGCCACCGGGTTGTGCTCGCTGAGCATGGTGACGGCCAGCGCCGAAGACTGCGCCGACCTGTTCAGCCGCGTGGAATCCATCCCGCACGATCACGTGCTGTCGCTGCTGCAGGAGAAGAAGACCTGGCGCACGCCCTCCGAGTACCGACGCTTCCTCGAAGGGTTGCCCCTGGGGCCGAACGTGGCCTGCTTCATTGGCCACTCGGATATCCGCTCCGCCGCCATGGGCCTGGTGGACGCCACCACCCCGCGCCTGCCCAGCAGCGCCGAGCAGGCGCACATGGAGCGCCTGCTGGACGAGGCACTGGACAGCGGCTTCCTCGGCCTGTCGGTGATGAAGACCAAGATCGACCGCGTTGCCGGCGAGCGTGCCTGGTCGCGCCCCCTGCCCTCCACCTTCGCCACCTGGAAGGAGTACAAGCGCCTGTTCGCCAAGCTGCGCAAGCGGGGAGCGATCCTCCAGGGCGCGCCGGACGTGGCCGAACCCTCCAGCGCGGTCAGGCTGATGTTCGCCACCGCCGGCTGGTTCCGTCCGAGACTGAAGACCACCCTGCTCACCGCCCTGGACCTGAAGGTCGCGCCGCTGCTGCACCTGCAGGCGCGCCTCAGTGGCTGGATCTCCAACTGGCTGCTGCAGGGCAACCTCAAGTGGCAGTTCCTGCCGGCACCGCTGCGGGTCTACAGCTCGGGGTTGAACTTCAACAACTTCGACGAGTTCGCTGGCGGCCTGGTCCTGCGCAACCTGCAGAACGAGGAAGACCAGTACGCCGAGGCGGCCAAGCCCGAGTTCCGCAAGATGTTCAAGGACGGCATCAACAGCGTGCTGAAGGTCGGCCTCTGGCAGCGCGACTTCTCCGATGCCCACGTGATCGCCTGTCCGGACCCGTCGGTGGTCGGCAAGAACTTCGGCGAGATCGCCGCTGCCCGCCAGCAGGATCCGGTGGACTGTTTCCTGGACCTGGCCACCACCTACAGGACCGACCTGGTCTGGACCACGCTGATGGGCAACAGCCGCGAGAAGGTGATGCACAGCCTGATCCGCAGCCCGAACGTGCACGTGGGCTTCGCGGACTCGGGCGCTCACATCCGCGGGCTGGCGTTCTACAACTTCCCGTTGCGCCTGCTCAAGTACGTACGTGACGCCGAACTGGCCGGCCGCCCCTTCATGCGCACCGGTGATGCCGTGGCCCGCCTGACGTCGGAGCTGGCCAACTGGTACGGCCTGGATGCGGGGCACCTGTACGTCGGCGCCCGCGCCGACATCGCCATCGTCGACCCGAGCGGTCTGGACGAGAGCCTGGACACGGTGACCGAGGCCCGCATCGAGAACACCTCGCTCATGCGCCTGGTCAATCGCAACGACCGCGCCGTGCTGGCCACCCTGGTCAATGGACGCGTCGCCTACAGCCGCGACGAGGGCTACGCCGAGGATCTTGGCGTGTCCCAGGTCTACGGCCGCTTCCTTCCCGCCCACCATCCCCACGGCTGAGCCAGCCGGAGAACCGCACCATGGAAACGAAAACGATTGGCCAGTTCATCGGCGGCAGGCACTGCCGCGTGGTGGGCGCAACTGACTTCACCACCCTGAACCCGGCCAATGGCCAGGTCCTGGCCAACGTGCAGCAGGCCAGCATCGAACAGATCGACGACGCCGTCGGCCAGGCGGCAAGCGCCCAGCGCGACTGGGCCGCACTGCCACCGGCAGCGCGCATGGAGACCCTGCTGGCCGCCGCCAGCCTGATCGAGCGCCACAACGACGAACTGGCACACCTGGAAACGGCCGACACCGGCAAACCGATCCACGACACGACCCGCGTCGACATCGCCGGGGGTGTGGCGGTGATGCGCTACTTCGCCGGGCTGGCCGCCGCCCTCGAAGGCCGGCAATCCGCCTCCGGGAGCAGTGCCTTCACCTACACGCGCCGCGAGCCACTGGGCGTAGTGGCGGGCATCGGCGCCTGGAACTACCCGGTGCAGATCGCCATGTGGAAGCTGGCACCCGCCCTGGCGGCAGGCAACGCCATGGTGTTCAAGCCCAGCGAGGTCACCCCCCTGAGCACCCATCGGCTGGCTGAGCTGCTGGTGGAGGCCGGCGTGCCCGCCGGCCTGTTCAACATCGTGCAGGGTAACCATGCGGTGGGCCGTGCGCTGATCGAGCACCCGGGCATCGCCAAGGTGTCCTTTACCGGCAGCGTGCCCACCGGCATGCGGGTCATGGAAGCGGCGGCCGGTACGCTGAAGAAGACCACCATGGAGCTGGGCGGCAAGTCGCCATTGATCGTCATGCCCGATGCCGACCTCGAACGCGCGGCGGACATCGCCACCATGGCCAACTTCTTCAGCAGCGGCCAGGTGTGCACCAGCGGCACGCGGGTGTTCGTCCACCGCAGCATCCAGGCCCCCTTCGAGGCGGCGCTGATGGCACGAGTGAAGGCCATCGCCCTGGGCGACCCGGCCGCCCCCGAGACGCGCTTCGGGCCACTGGTGAGCCAGGCGCACCGGGACAAAGTGATGCACTACATCCAGTGCGGGATCGACGAAGGTGCTCGCCTGCTCAGCGGCGGCAGCGCCCCGCAGGACCCACGCTACGCTGCCGGGAGCTACCTGCTGCCGACGGTCTTCACCGACTGCGCCGACACCATGCGCATCGTCCGCGAGGAGATCTTCGGGCCGGTCATGAGCATTCTCGGCTTCGACGATGAGCACGAGGTCCTGCGCCGCGCCAACGACTCGGACCTGGGCCTGGCCAGCGGCGTCGTCACCCGTGACCTGGCCACGGCCCACCGCATCGCCCACGGGCTGCAGGCCGGCATCTGCTGGATCAACACCTGGGGCCAGGTGCCGGCCCACATGCCGGTGGCCGGGCAGAAATGCTCGGGCCTGGGCCAGGAGAACGGCATCGAGGCGCTGTACGAGCACACCCAGGTGAAGTCGGTGTTCGTCGAACTCGGCGCCTACACCTCGGTGTTCCCACCGGGCTGAGCCGTGGCAGGAAGGTGCGCCCGGCTAGCGGGTGCACCCCTCGATGATGGCGTTAGCGCTGTCCACCAGCTTCTCGATCGGGTCGCGGTAGTTGCCCAGGTACCAGAACACCGCCATCTGGTTGATCGCCCCGATCAGCCCCATGCACACGTAGAGCTCGGACCCCACCGGCTTCAGGCCGCCATACAGACGGCCGATGCCGCTGAGCAGGAGGTTGCAGAAGCGCAGGTTGTTCTGCTGGTACAGGTTATCGATGCGTTCGCTGACCCCGAGCACTTCCACCAGCACGATGCGCGCGACGTTGGGGTTGCGCATGCCCTCGAAGAAGGTCGCCAGCACGGCACGCTTGGCTTCGTCCTTGTCGAGGCCATCGTCCTGCAACTGGGCGGCGATTCGCTGCTCCACCTCCCCCATCACCCGGGTATAGACCTCACAGAGCAGGTCTTCGGCACCTTCGAAGGATTCGTAGAAGTAACGATCCGTGAGCTTCGCCTGGGTGCAGAGGTCACGCACGGTGGTCGCGCGGTAGCCGGCCGAGCCGAACAACTCGATGCCCGCCTGCAGGAATGCCTCGCGGCGCACCTTCACCCGCTGCTCCTGGCTGACGCCGCGATAGGCCCGCTCGCCTGCCCCCGTTCCTTTCGCCATCCTTGTCTCTCCTGATTCTGGACTCATTGATCTTCAGATGAATCGAAGGCCCGAATCATAGCATCCCGGCTGCCGACGGCACCCTTCCATCACGTGGCAAGGCTCTAATTTACTGAACAAATCCATTGAAACAACTGAATACCCAGGCCCAGATCCCGATTGACACGAAACACGGCCGAGCGCCATCTTGATGTTGCTCGTCATCAGATTTTAATCATCGCGATGAGGCCTGCGTTGCGCCCTTCCGAGGGACGCATACAACAAAAACAACATCTGTGGAGCAGTACCATGACCATCCACTCCCTGGTCCGTTGGCACCATTCAAAGCATGGCTTTGCATTGCTCGGGCTCGCCTCTGCACTCACCCTCACCCCTGACGCCCGCGCCGTCGAGTTCAGCTTCGCGGACGGCGAAGTCACCGGCACCCTCGACACCACCGTCTCGTACGGGCAGATGTGGCGCGTCCAGGGCCAGGCCAAGGACAACGACGCACTGAACGGCAACGACGGCAACCGCAATTTCGACACCGGCCTGGTATCGGAAGTGTTCAAGGTGACCTCGGAACTGGAAGCCAAGTACCAGAACTACGGCGTCTTCGTCCGTGGCTCGGCGTTCTACGACACCCAGGTGATGGACAAGCGGAACGACTTCGAGAAGAACAACCCCAACCAGGAGCCCAGCCAGAACTACCCCGATAACAGCAGCTTCACCCAGGGTACGCGGCACACCGCCGGCCGCTCCGCCGACATCCTCGATGCCTATGTCTACGGCAACTGGGACCTCTACGACCATCCGCTCACCGCACGTCTCGGCAAGCAGGTGTTCAACTGGGGCGAAGGGTTGTTCTACCGAGGCGTCAGTGTGGCGAACCCGCTGGATGCCACCAAGTACCGGCTGCCCGGCGCACAGGTCAAGGAAGTGATCATTCCGGTCGAGGCCTTCAGCTTCAACGTGGGCTTGACCGACAGCCTGAGCCTCGAGGCCTATTACCAGTTCAAGTGGAAACCCACCCAGATGGACGCGGTGGGCTCCTACTACTCCACCTCGGACATCTTCGGCGCCGGCGGCGAAGCCGCCTATGCCAGTATCCCGGACCTGGCGCCGGCCCTGGCCGCCTACGACTTCGCCACGACCCTCCCCGGTGGGCTGGGCACCGGCCCCAACCAGGCAGGCCGCTACATCGACCCTGCCACCGGCACCTTCAAGGTCAGCTCCGTCCAGTCGGACGCCAAGGCCCGTAATGGCGGGCAGTTCGGCATCAGCCTGCACTACATTGCCGAAGCCCTGAACTACACGGACTTCGGTTTCTACTTCGCCAACTACCACACCAAGGAGCCGGTACAGCAGGTGGACTTCGACGGCTACAACGGGGTGGACATGGCGACCCTGGGCTCGATCCTCGGCCCCGCCACCGCCCAGGCACTGGCCACCGTCGACATGTCGCAAAACGCCAACGTACGCCGCCGCTACGTAGAAGACGTCCGGGTGATGGGCCTCAGTTTCAGCACCACCATCGGCGACGCCTCGGTTTTCGGTGAATTGGCCTACAAGCCCAACCTGCCGATCGCCGTGAGCGCCACCAACGACATCCTCGGTGACCTTCTCGCCCAGGGCATCGCGGGCACCGCCACCCTCTACGATGCCAACCAGCCGGCGGCCAACGCCTGCGCCCAGGTGGCCAACCAGCGCCTCTGCCGAGGCGGCAAGGTGGCCAACTACGAGCGCGTCGAGGCCTTCAACGCCTCCCTCGGCACCATCTACAACTTCGGCCCCTCCCTGGGCTTCGACGCCCTGACCGGCGTGGCGGAAGTGGCCACCGAACAGCTCCACGGCAGCAGCCTGACCTACACCGGCTATGGGCCGAACGCGGTGCCGCGCAAGTTCGTCGGCACCCCGGACCTCCCCAGCAACCCGATCGACCGCGAGTCCTACGGCTACACCGTGAGCATGCGCGGCACCTGGAGCAACGTGTACGCGGGGGTCAACCTCTCGCCTTTCGTGGTCCACAGCTACGACTTCAAGGGCAACTCCCACCTGACCGGCAGCTTCATGGAAGGACGCAAGGCCTACACCGTCGGCATCCGGGCGGACTATCTCAAGCGATTCGAAGCGGGCCTGCAGTACACGGCGTTCACCGGCGCCGGGACCAGCAACCTGATCCGCGACCGCGACAACGTCAGCTTCGACGTCCAGTACTCGTTCTAAGCCTGCCCAGCCATCAAACCGTGAGACCCACCATGCGTACTTCCCTGTCCTACAGCAAACGCTGCCTGCTGGCCCTGGCCACGGCGGCCTCGCTCGGCATCGGCTCAGCCGGCGCCGCCATCAGCGCCGAAGAGGCTGCCCAGCTCGGCACCACCCTGACTCCCCTGGGCGGTGAGCGCGCCGGCAATGCCGACGGCAGCATCCCCGCCTGGAACGGCGGCCTGACCACGCCCCCGGCGGGCTTCGTGCCCGGCAAGCACTATGTCGACCCCTTCCCGGACGACAAGCCGCTCTTCACCATCACCGCGCAGAACGTCGAGCAGTACCGCGACAAGCTCTCTGCCGGCCAGGTCGCCCTGCTCAGGCTCTACCCGCAGACCTTGTCCTACCCGGTGTACACGACCCGCCGCACGGCTGCGGCACCGCAATGGGTGTACGACAACACCCGCAAGAACGCCGTGAGCGCGACGCTGCTGGAAGGGGGCAACGGTTTCAGCAACGCCTACGGCGGAGTGCCCTTCCCCATACCGAAAAACGGCGTGGAAGCGGTGTGGAACCACATTGCCCGCTACCGCGGCACCTACCTGGTGCGGAACCTGTCCGAAGCCACCGTGCAGACCAATGGCGCCTATAGCCTGGCGACCTTCGATCAGCGCGTGCTGTTCAACTACTACATCAAGGATGGCGACACCTCGAAGCTGGGCAACATCCTCTTCTACTACCTTGCCCAGGCCCGCAGCCCGGCGCGTAACGCCGGGCAGGCCGCACTGGTCTATGAAACCCTCGACCAGGTGAAGGAGCCGCGCAAGGCCTGGGGCTATGTGCCTGGCGTTCGCCGGGTACGACGCGCGCCGACCCTGGCCTACGACACCCCTGAAGACAACTCCGACAACCTGATGACGGTGGACGACCGCGACATGTTCAACGGCTCGCCGGACCGCTACGAGTGGAAGCTGGTGGGTAAACAGGAGATGTACATCCCGTACAACAACTACCGGATCCTCAGCCCGTCGATCAAATACAAGGACCTGCTGCAACCGGGCCACATCGCACCGGAACAGACCCGCTACGAGCTGCATCGCGTCTGGGTGGTGGAAGGCTCACTGAAGAGTTCGGCACGCCACATCTATTCCAAGCGCACCTTCTTCCTCGACGAAGACAGCTGGCAGATCGCGATGGCCGACCGCTACGACAACCGAGGTGAGCTGTGGCGCGTTGGGGTCGGTTACCTGACCAACTTCTACGACCTGCCGACCATCTGGTCCTCCATCGACGCCTTCTACGACCTGCAAGCACGCCGCTACGTGGTGCACAAGCTGGAGAACGAGGAAAGCAGCACCCTGGACTTCACCCAACCGATTCCGTCGCTGGATCTGTTCAAGCCGGCCAGCCTGCAGCGCATGGGCAGCCGCTGACGGCTCCGGAATGCACCGTGTCTCGGGTGACCGGGCACGGTGCGCACCTGCAGGGCAGGTATCTCGGTGGCGAAATGACGTACGGCACCCCACCGCCCTTCCCGATACTCCGCAAGCTCCCATGTCGTACTCCTCCACCTCGAATACGTGATGACGCCTGCGCGAAGTTGCAGGCCTGCACCTGTATGATCGGTGCGCCTGACACGGCGCACTGCCTCAGAGCGACCGCCCTTTTGCTGCCACACGGACGTACCCCGCCATGCAACCGGTCATCCAGCACCCTTGGGACGTCACCCCGGACGACGCGCTCGAAATCCAGAAGCACCTCGCCGCACGCGTGGTGAAGGAGGACCGGCTCGGCGCGGTCGCGCGTATCGCCGGCATCGATGTCGCCTACCACAAGGACAACGACACCCTCATCGCCACCGTGGCGGTACTCGATGCCACGACCCTCGAAGTGATCGAGCAGCGTGCGCTGGCTGGCCAGGCCAGCTTCCCCTATGTGCCCGGGCTGTTCTCGTTCCGCGAGCTGCCGCCGGTCATCGAACTGCTCGCCACCCTCGAACAGCGGCCCGACCTGATCATCTGCGACGGCCAGGGCATCGCCCACCCTCGCCGCCTTGGGCTGGCCTCGCACCTGGGGGTGCTCTTCGACGTCCCCACCATCGGCTGCGGCAAGACCCGCTTCATCGGCGAGCACCTGCCACCACCCAACCAGCGGGGAGGCGTCGCCGCGCTGATGGACGGCGACGAACAGATTGGCGCAGCGCTGCGGACCCAGGACGGTACCAACCCGGTCTACGTCTCGATTGGCCACAACGTCACCCTGGAAACCGCCTGCAAGTGGGTGCTGGCCGCCTCACCACGCTTCCGCCTTCCCGAGACCACGCGCTGCGCCGACCAACATGGCCGGCAGTTCGCCCGGCAGTTGAGCGCTCCATCGAGTACGCCGACATGACACCCGCTCTCCGCGTTGCCGCCTTCATGCTCATCACCGCCAGCAGCCTGACCGCTCGGGCCGAAGCGCCCCTGCACGGCTACTACCAGGCCGCACCCCCTGCCACTGGCCATTACCAGACCCTCACCGTGCTGGCCACGGCGCGCGGCCTGTCGTTCTTCTACGTGTCGGAATCGGGCGCCGCCCGCTGCGAAGTACCGGGCATCGCAACCCCGGTCCCCGGTGCCGCCAGCACCTACCTGTTCACCGACGACCCGGACCATCACCTGTACGCGAACTGGGAGGGCTATGGCGCGCCCGATGCATCACCCCGCTGCCAGGTAAGCCTCGTCTTCGCAGAGGACAAGGTGGTGGTGAAACCGCTGGATGCACAGCGCTGCCAGTCCTTCTGCGGCCTGCGGGGCGCTATCGGCGGCACCTTGGAGCGGGTGGGGCCTTGGGCGATGAACAAGGAGTGAGTGGCAGTACCGGATCGGAGATGGCGCTCTTCGAGACAGTCACCCCAGCCTGGTAATGGGCGGGGATCAAAAAGGGCACCGTGGCGATGATGCCGCTCAGTCGCCCCGCTTTCTGCGCTTGGCCTTGGCCTTGTACATCTCCCGGTCGGCCAGCTTCAGCGCGTCCTCGGCGGAGATGCCTTCCGGGGTGACAGCGGCCACACCGACACTGGCGCCGGGGTAATGGATGTCGTCCAGCCCCTCGCCGAGTTCGAACGCTCCGACTGTCGCCTGGGCCAGGCGCTCCTGAAGCAGCCTGGCGGCCTGTTGCATGCCATTCGGATTTGCCGGCTCGGCAGCTGCGCCGAGGGCGATGACCACGAACTCGTCGCCGCCCGTACGCCCGAGGATGTCGCTGGCGCGCAGGCACGCCTGCAACTGAGCGGCCACGCCCCGCAACAACTGGTCGCCCGCCTGGTGGCCGTAGGTGTCGTTGATGCCCTTGAAGCCATCCAGGTCGATCACCGCCACCAGCACGTACTTCTGTTCCCGCTGGGCCTGGGCGAACAGCCGGTTGAATTCACTGAGGATCGCCCGGCGGTTGGACAGCCCCGTGAGGCTGTCCGTCATGGCCAGCTTCGCCAGTTCGGCGTTGGCGGCCTGGAGCCGTTCCACCAGCAGCTCCCTCTCCAGCGAATAGCTGAGCAAGCCGGACATCAGCATCAGCAGCGGCTCCACGTCGGCGGAGCGGGCCACCTGCGCCGAACTGGCGGCGCACACCGTGCCCAGTACCCGGCCATCGTGGGAGCAGATGGGTGCGCTGAGGTAGGTCTTGATGCCCAGGGCAGCGGCGGCCTCGGAGTCGCCCCAGCACTCGGCGACGTTGTCGGAGTACAGCCGCTTCTCTTCGAGCGCTCGCTTGCACAGCGTGTCCGCCCAGGGCACCACCAGCCCTTCCGGGATCACCATGCTGCCAACGTTGCGGGCGAACTCGACGCGCTGGATGCCTTCGTCGGTGTTGATGGTGGTGAGGTAGGTCGACTCCATCCCCGTGACCTGCCCCAGCAGGGCCAGCAGTGGCCGGGTCAGCTCCTCCAGGGTCCGGGCCTTGGGAACGGTTTCCGAGAGAAGCGACAGTATGTGGTCCATGGGCAAGAACTACGGCGTTGTGGACGGATGCGGGATTGTTAGCCAAAAGCAGCCCGAATAAAACCAGGGGAAACCGCCTCTTGGCGGTAACCAGGCGCTACGGCAGCCCGTTTCAATTCAGGATGTGAACGCGTCACGGGGCGTGCCTGACTCCACCGGCATCTGCCGGCAAGGGCGCAACGCGGTACTTCGTCGTGGTCGTCCATTTCGATGGGTAGAGACGCCGCCAGTCCTCCTCGCTGCAGTCGGCAACGACACTGCTCCAATCATCCGCCCCACGCGAGCGCTACAATGGCGCCCGCGCCGATCCCCTGATCGGGCACGCCTGGAGCCTGCTTCCCGATGTTCACCCTCGTTACCCTCGACACGCCGCCGCCCGAGTCCCTGAAGAGCCAGGTCCTGCAGGTGGTGGTGGACGATTTCAGCGACATCAGCCCCGTGCCGCTGACGCCCAGCAACCCGCTCTACCCGCTGTACCAGTACGTGATCGGCTACGAGGTGCACCTCTACCTGCAGGCCATGGACAGCGGGCTGGACGGTGCCGCGCGGCTCGTCCTGGCGCTGGATGACGAAGACCCTTCCCAGGTGCTCGGCTTTGCCCTCTTTCTGCCGAGCGCGGACGACGCCGAGGCCTGCACCCTCCCCTACATCGCCGTGAAGGCCAGCCACCGCCGACGCGGCATCGGCCGGGCCCTGCTGCAGCAGGTGATCGCCCAGCGGCCCCACCTCGAACTGGCCTGCGTCGCCAGCAAGGCACCGCTCTTCGAAGCCATGGGGCTGCGCGTACTGGCCGCCCAGGGGCCCCACGTCCTGCTCAACACCCGTGACCACCGCTCCGACGGCCTGGTCGCCGTGCAGGACCTCGCCCCCATCTACCAGTCCAAGGAAGTGCGGCAGATCCACGCCTACCTGGTGAAGCAGCACGGCAGCAAGGCCATGCGCGAAGCGGAAGCCAAGCGCGACCGGCTGCTGGACCAGTTGGCCTTCCACGCCCAGGCATTGGTGAAGGAGCGTTTTCCCACGGTGCATTGAAGGCCGGTGCACCGCAGGAAAAGCACAGATGACAGCAGCTGGCTGAGTCGAGATCCTGTTCTCGGGTTTCAAGCCCGACTGGAAGAAGGACGCGCTGTGCTGCGCAACCCAGCCGGTAAAGGGCAAGGTTTCGTTCAGTGATGGCGGGTGGCAGGTTGTCTTGGCGCCCTGATGGCCGCCTCACTTGGCCACTGGGCCCGCTACCCTTCCCAGTGTCCCCTCTCGCAGAACAAGCCCCGGCTCCCACTCCGGCTCGCCGGCCTTGACCGTTTCCAGCACCTGCCACCTGAGCGTGTCGCCCTCCAGCGTGGCCTTGCCCTTCACGACCTCGCCCGTTCGACCGCTGGTGACAAACAGAACGGCTTCGGATCCCGTCACGGTTCCCCGGACTTCGCCGCCATCGTTGAGCTTGCCGCAGTTGACCGTGGCGAGGTAGTGCGTCCCGAGCACCGTGTTGCCCTGCTGGGTCAGATCGAAGCCGGCGCCTCCGCACTCGGCCTGGGCGGCCTGTTGCTCGGGCGTGCGCAGGTCCAGGTACCAGCTTCCGGAGAAGGTGGGTTCGGCGAGGCAAGGAATTGCAATGGTTGGGAGTAAAAGCAGCACCGCAGCGGAGAGCCCCAATCGAAGGGGGTTCCGCAAACGAGGCAGGCAGTTAATAGCGCTATAGGGCGCATTGATGCTTTGCATAACAATCCTTGTATTTGCGTGAAATGGCGTGATTAGAAACCAACCTTGAGTAACTCCCTGACTCGCGGTCATAAGAAATTAAATCCCTGCGCCGAGTGCCTCTCTGCCAGCCGGAAGATTTCTATAAGGAGACAAGGAATACTCTGCTACCAACCGGTACATCCGCAGCCGGAAACCCTGCCCGTAGAACAAGATCCCCCTGCAAGATCGAAGCAACTTCTGCAGCTGGTGTCATGCCATTGAGAGTGGCCTCAAGCCAGTCACCCGAAGGTGTCTTGAACAGCATTGGGGAGCCGAGCTTCACAACACGCGATAACAGTTGGTGTACGCGTGACGCAATAGCGAACTCGATGCGCTCAATCGGGGATACAGCGTCAACGGTAGAGACCTGCCACAAAACCTTCACCGGAGCGAGCGAGGGGTATTGGGCCTGCATCCCCATGAGGCATTGGCTCAAATGCTCTGCGTCCTCCGGAAAACGCGTGGCCAGGCCCTGCCAGCCCGAAAAAACCAGCTGCACTGGCATGTCCACTAGTCCTGTAATCGCGTCCCAAAACGCATCCCAATTGGCGCCATACCAAACGGGAAATCCAAGGGCACGACTCAACACGGTATGCAGATCGCGGGAGCTGGTTACACCGTCAAGATCAACCTCTAATTGCTTCAACCGCGCCATTCCGTTCCCTAGCTGCATAGTTAGAACCTGTAGCAGGCTGCCGATCTGCCTACAGGCGGCCAATCAGACCCCGTCTTTACCAACGGCCCGACGTAGATTCAGAAGGCCCTATCGACTTTCTGCCGGGCAAGGACTGAAGAGCTCTCTAACCTCGGTTCCCACAACTATGGGAACGGGTCCGGTGGCGGCGGTAACGCTATACACGTCGTACTGCTTCTTGCCTGTTGTTTTCGTAACAGTAGCGGCAGTACCGGAGAGATAGGGCTGGCCATTTTTCAGCAGCATGCTTATTACCTTCGCCCGGTACTCGGGATTGTTTACCGGAGGGGATCTATAAACTTCTGTATACGGAATTATCGAGACAGCCAGCTGGTCTTTGAATACATAAAAATTCTGACCATCTACATCGCTGATACATTTCACATCCTCCGCCTTGAGAATGTCCTTTTTCACATAGACACCATCTTCATAATCAACCAAGAGCAGGCTGTCGGGAGTAAGCACACTGATACCTGGAGTGTACTTACACCTGGCTGCCCCTCCGATACGGAGCCAGCAATAACTCGTCACGGCTGTATCGGTGATCTCGGCCACTTTGAGGTCTCGCTTGATCTGCTGCCTGGCCTCGGGCGTTTTGTGTTCGAGGTAACCGCAAGCGGTCAGAAGAAATACAGTTGAAACAATGGCGAAATAGCGGAACATGGTCAGTCCTTTGGTTGGTTCGTATACAACTTAAAACTCTTTAACTTGCTCTGACTCAGTGAATCTGAGAGTTGGCTGCGGCTGCGATTATCCTTTCCAAGGCAGACTTCGGCCATCTGTTTCGACGCTGCGAATGAGGGAAGCACCGCTGCGCCAACCCTCCTACTTCAGGCCAATAGCCACTGTCTGCCTGGCGAGTAACTGCGCAAGATGCTGCAACGCACGAGCCAGAGCGATCCACGCATCGGAGTCTCCGACGAGACTGCCGAGACCGAGTCGACAGTTCCCCATCTGCAGCCAATGCGGGACTGTTCAGCAGGCAAAAGCCGCAGCATCGGCGCCAGTCCTGACATCGCTCCAGAGCCCTCCACCCCACACCGGAACGCCGCAATCAACCCAAACCATTCGCGCATGCCCCACGCACGGCCGAATAGGCAGGGGCTGCACGCTGTAACAGCGACATGAGGACGCTCGACTTCACAGGCAGGCACGGCCCCCGAGTTGCGGTAGCATCCCGCGCTTGCCATGGAGAGTGATATGCAAAACCGATACGGACGACTCGCCTCGTGGATTTATCACCTGGATAAACCCATCGGCCATTCATTTGGAGACCTGGAGTACTACCAGCAGCGCCTGGCGGACGTTGATGGCCCGGTACTGGAACCCGCAGTGGGTAATGGGCGGATCTTCATACCGCTGCTGGAGAGGGGCCTGGCCATCGAGGGTTTCGATGCCTCCCACGAGATGCTCGAATACTGCCGGCAGGAATGCCGGGCGCGAGGGCTGCCCGCGCCCCTCACACAGCAGACGTTCGAGCAGTTCCGCTATGACCAGCGATTCGCGGCCATCATCATGCCCGCCGGGTCATTCCAGCTGATTACCGAAACTGCCTCCGCAATGGCCGTGCTCAAACGGTTCTGGAATCACCTGCAGCCCGGCGGGCGGTTGATCATCGACATCGACCCCATCGAGAGCATCATCGGGGAGGCACAGGCGGCACGGAGCTGGAAAGTGGATGACAGCAACCTCCTCACACTGACCAGCCACCGGGCCGAAGTGGACTACCGCAAGCAAACCACGCTGTCCCATCTGCACTACCAGCATTGGCAAGACGGCACCTTGCAGTCCGCCGAACTGGATCTGTTCCACTTGCGCTGGTGGGGCGTCGACGAACTGGCATTCGCACTGCGCGAAGCGGGCTTTGTAGAGGTGGTGGCGTCAGGCGGCTACCAGCATGGCCGCTCCCCTTGCCAGAGCGATCCCATCATCAGCTTCGAAGCACGCCGCCCAGGTTGACGAGGCCTTGAACAAGCGCGTGGCAAAGGTGGGCGCAGCGGATCGAAAGCGGCCGGTCCACGCCAACCGGGAAGGGCCGTAACCCCCGGCACGCTCATCCCGAATCGGGGGGTGAGCGTACCGATCAACCCAACCGGCAACCACACCGCTGAGTGCAGCCGAGGCGATTGTTCAAGCAACCGCCTCACTCGGTCAGCGGCAGATCGTGGGCCCGGCCTGACGTAACGCTTTCCGCCCCAAGATCCGCCACTTTCTCCCAGACAAGACGGCAGCCTGTCGGCGTGCCGCCCCCCTCCTCCCCTTGCCCTCGGGCCCGGCCGTCCCTATCCTGCGCCGGCCACGGTCAATCCCGTGGCCGGGTTTAGCGACCCGAAAGACATTGGCGCGATTGCGCCAGCTGGTGCATGCGAGAAACGGCGGATGTTTCTTGCAGGCATTGGCACGCATGCAGTTTTTACTGCACCGCTCTATGGCAGATCGCGTGGGGAGACCCTCGGGTCTGCCGGATTCCAATGTCTCCGGTTCGCTAACCCTGCGCGGTCTGCCACCCTTTCGTTTAGCGACGTAGGTGGCAGCTCCTTAACCGACATTGGAGCAACACCATGCATGACGCATTCACCCCCATCACCTTCCAACGCCACTGCCACCAACTGCGCGCCGTCATGATCGACAACCGCCCCTGGTTCGTCGCCCTCGACTTCGCCCTGATGATCGCCGCCACCCGGCCCTACCGCCTGACCAAACGCCTCTACCCCCACCAATTCCGCTTCGCCTTTCTCCGCTACAGCACAGGGCGCTGCGAAGAGGTGGAACTGGTCAGTGACGCCGGTCTCTACCGCGCCCTCTACCGCTTCGGCCACCCCGAACACTGCGCCCTCAGCCAGTGGCTCAGCGACGAAGTGATCCCCACCCTCCACGACTACCACCGCGACCCGCACGCCAGCCCGAGACGCATTCTCATGACCTGGGCCAACCAACGCATCGCCGCCCTGCACTGGCAAAGCGAAACCTGGATCGCACGGCAGGACCTGCCACGCTTCATGGCCGCGCACGATGATCCGCGGCTGGGGGATGGGCCGAGTTGGAAGCGGTTTTTCTAGGGAGCTGGAAATGTAAACGCCGCATGGGAGTGCGGCGTTTTTAGTTGCGAAGATATCGCCACCACCCTGCTCCATCGCTAGCTTTTGCTTCGGGCTGTAAACCCGGCCATGGGACTTACCGCGGCCGGTGCAGGATAGGGATGAGGGAGCGGGAGGGCAATTGAAGTAAAGTAGCTAACGGCTAGAAGATGACGTTTAGAGTAGAGGGGCAAATCTCTACCTTTTTATCTAAGCAGCTCTCTGAGGAAGAATGAACGTTGAGAGCGGAGGTCTGGCTTTTTTCTATGTGAGGCAAGTATCCCTTCAACCAGACCAAAACATCCCAAAGGCCCATCTGACCAACGCACCAAACAAGAAGACCAAAACGCTCATCCGCCTGATATTTTTTGATGAGTTCTTTAGCATCAGCTCCCGGGATCGCACGCCCTAGTTTCGCGAGCACATAACAGTAGGAAATACCATCTATCTCAGCCAATTCCATGACAGCCGCTGGCTCAACGCAAGCTATTCGAATATAAAGTCGTGAAATCATCCAACGCTCAGATAAGAGCGGCAAGATTTCATTTTTCAATGAAAGAAGATCCTCTGGTGGTAGGATTTTTACCAAAAGCCAAGAACACTCCCAATCGCGAAAATTTCTCCAAGCATCTAGTAAGCTATCCAGCATTGGCTCCGTTTCATGAGTCATTGCTTTATAAGCTCTCCTCCGAAGCCCAACATACCGCGACTGGAGGAATGTCAAGTAAATCTTTTGTTTGAGCTCCACCGTTAAGACAGGTAAGAGTGAAGAAAGTGTGAAGCCAATCCCCTGCCTGGATTTCCCATCAGAAACAGCAAGCTCCTCAATTAGAAACTCAACTAATCGTTGATGAGCGGGTAGAAACTCCCCTTCAGCATCATGAACTGCTTTGCGCAAAAGAGAGTTCCGGAGCTTTGAAGATTTACCTGCTTCACTTCTCAATAGTTCAGCGACTTCTCCGGGCTCAAGACAGTGGACAAACGCCGCAACTATTCCAAAACCATCATTGAAATCGGCCTCTGAAGCCATCAACTTCAGGGCTGAAATTCGCACACTCATCGAAGTCAACCTCAGATTAAAGTGAATTTCACTAATCTCTCAGAAAGGGGACAGGCTTATTAACGGAATCTAAATTAGAGCAACTGAATTATTCTGCCCTTATTCCGCCGAAAAATCTTAACAAAAATATAATTGTACGAATATTATTTTTACCCACCAAGACTATCTAGTTGGATTTTTAGTCGTTCAATTTCTTCTCTCAATTTCAGGTTTTCTTTTTCCAGCATCTTTGCTCGAATATTTTTCTTGTTTGTGTTTCCGGGTATTGATAACAGCGTTTCCAGTTCGTCCTTATAGGGCATTATTGGCTGGTAAAGCTGGTGGTAAGCCCTCCCAACTGCCCCCCTATAAAGTTGTAGCTCTGGGCTGTTACCCCCTACTAACAGAGTATGTCTGGTGGCAATGCCAGGGTATGGATCAATGAACACAATTTTGCTTATTCCAAGTTGATAAGCTTTCTTGGAACAGAGCTCGCATGGACTGGCTGTAGTGAATAATATCCCGTTCCTAAGCTTCATTCCGCCATGCTTTGAAATCTGAAGGAATGCATTCTCTTCTGCGTGTAGCGAGCGCGTATGAACTTGATTCTTCTCCTCATCTATTTCATTCTGCATATCTTTAAAGCAAAAAGACAAATTGCGGCCTTCCAACAATATGGATTTTCTTAACTTGTCAAATTTATCATGAAGCACTTCTCTAAATTTACTATCGTTTCTTTCATACTCGCTGTATGCATAAGTGTCCTGACCAAGCAGTAAGTCTTCTGCATTTCTGAGAAGGCATGGCACCTGCCCTTGCGGTGTGTTATTCCATCCAACCGACTTAACAGAAAACTCCTCATCAGTTACAACCGCACCCACTTGCCTTGATATACAACCAGAACTTTGCTTGACCGTGTAAGCAATCTGCATGCAGCTTTCCAAAGATGTCGGCATCACCAAGCCTGGGTGCTGTATTAAAGAAACATACCATGCAAGTTGACATTTAAGCTCAACGTTATTGAATTGTTCTTTTCTTGGATTGTGTACGTGTATATCGGATATCTCTATGCATTTCTGTATATTCTGAGATATAAACTTACTATATCCAGCAAGCTTACTTGGATATTCTTTTTCATCAAGCTCTTTTATCTGAGACTCAGAAAATTTATGTGCACTACGGAGGTGAGCTAGCCTATTGTCATTTTCCGTATTTATTGAAACTAGATAAAAACTAGCGTAGCGCTCTTTGAAAAACATGGCTTCGTATGGATTTCTTATAGCATCAATCACAACAAAACAGGACTCATTGTTTTTCCGGGCCACATGATGTGCGGATTTTATTATTTTATTTATAACCCTTGGGAAATGGAAAATTTTCGAGTCATCGAACTTAGAGTTATTTGCTTGCCCCGAGGCTCGAATATTATCACCTGCACGCTGATATATTTTTGTATATGCATCTATCGAGATATTTTTTAGGGCTTCTCGTATTTTATTTGAAAACACTGGCAATTTTTTGAAGTAAAGATCAAAAGCAAATTCTTGCTTAAACTCCATTTCATCAATCGTGCCTTCAGGACTTTTAAGATACTTAGATATTTCGACGTGCAGACCATCATATTCTTCTTTTATTTCCCGCATAATCTCTAATGTTTTATGCATATCTCCAGCCATAACATCAGAAACAAATCGGCAAAACTCTGAAAAATTTAATTCAAGAATATATCTAGTTATGACCGTCCTAACTTGAAGACACTTAAATGGCTGCCATCGATGCTCAATAAATTTCTTGATTATTCGATGCTTTCTTAGCTCATTTTTTGTGATTCCGGAATAGGCATTCTCCGGAAGCTCAATGGAGGCACTACAAAGAATTTCCGCTGACGTAGAGCAGCCAGAGCCAGTTCTTCCAGTCAGTCCAATCACAACAAATTTTTTATTCTCCTTGTAAACACTCTCAATAGCTCTGGATGATGGGCTTCCTAAAAGTTCTGACATATATTCTTCCATGCGTTATTTTATGGAATATTAGCTGTTTTCTAGTTTAATTCTGAACATGTAAAACAGATTTAACGTAGCGGCACTTATTAATAATAGCTATCTGAACTACGCCTGCTGCGGCCACCAATCGCGTCATCAACCTCCTTACCATTCGCACAACCCTTGGATCGAATAGAGGGTGCATTACTTATAGATCAGACTGTCTCCCCTAGTCGATTGCTATCCTCCTCCACAGGCAACTTCCGGCCAAAAGCAGTCGCAAATAAACGAAATCCGCCCCTATCTCTCCCTCACCTCACTCGGCGTCCGCCCATGCCTCGCCTTGAAGCTCCGCGCAAAATGCGCATGGCCGGAATAGCCGTGCCGGTAGGCCAACTCGCTGATATCCAAACCGCTACTGAGCAAGCGGTGGGCGAGTTCGAGGTGGCGCACGGAGATGCCGATGCCCTGGGCCTCGCGTTCGCAGCTGAGGGTCGGGTCGCCCAGTTGCTCGGCGATGAGGCGCTTGGCGGTGAGCAGGTAGGAGGCGCTGAGGGCGCTGACGCGGTGCTCGCCCGTCTGCCTGGCGATGATGCTGGAGAGCAGTTCCAGCACGTCGCCTTCGAAGTGCTCGGCCTCGCGGTTGGCGGGGCGGTCGAAGAAGCCCTGGGTGCGCTCGCAGAGGGTGCGGGTGAGCAGGCGTTGCAGGCGGGTTTCCGCGCCGACCTTGAACGTGCCGTCGAGGCGGCCCAGGCAGCGTTTGCCGAACAGCACCAGGGGGGATCTTGAAGATGAACTGACGCATGGCGCCGGAAAAGCCGAAGAGGTACGGCTTGTCGGCGAGGCTTTATCGGTGAAGTTCAATGTCACAGCCTCTGGCCGACACCTACCCATCAAAAGCCCACTTACTCCCCCTCCCCCACAAAAACCCCGGCCTGGCGCCGGGGTCAGGCCGCAGTTCGCGGCCACAGTCGGGGCTTATGCCGCACGCGGGGAGACGATGATCTTCACGTTGTGTTCCTTGTTGTGCACCAGCTCTTCGAAGCCCTTTTCGACGATCTGCTCCAGCTCGATGCGGCCGGTGACCAGGGGCGTGATGTCGAGGCGGCCGTCGGCGATGAAGGCGATGACGTCGGCGAATTCGCCGTTGTAGGCCAGGGCGCCGAGGACCTGTTTCTCGGTGGCCACCAGTTCGAAGAAGTTGAACGAGCTGGGCTCTTCGAAGATGCCCACCAGCACGCAGGTGCCGGCCTTGCGGATGGCGTCGATTGCGAGCTTGGCGGTGTGCTTGTTGCCGATGCATTCGAAGCTGACGTCGGCGCCCAGGTCCTGGGTGAGTGCATAGGCTTCCTGGATGTATTCGGTAAAGGTCGGCCACGCCGAGCGCTTCATCAAAGCCGAGGAGGTCATGACTCAGTCTGTTTAGCTCATGCTCGAACGAAGCTCATTGATGAACGGAGATACGGAGTCATCGTGACCGACGAACATCACTCTTGATCGCTATGTGGTCGTGGATTGCTCCACCGGTGGTCGCAACCCCATGATCAATCCGATTGGAAGCCACAGGACGACCCAATCAAGACTGGGCCGACTGAACACACTTGAGATCTCCGAGACCATCGCCACGAGGGCGAACACCAAGATCGCCAGGGCCACACGGGCCGCAGGATCGGA
Source organism: Pseudomonas sp. SLBN-26 (assembly GCF_006715895.1). Lineage (NCBI taxonomy): Bacteria > Pseudomonadati > Pseudomonadota > Gammaproteobacteria > Pseudomonadales > Pseudomonadaceae > Pseudomonas > Pseudomonas sp. SLBN-26. The sequence continues at coordinate 424,924 of NZ_VFOB01000001.1, read as the reverse complement.
ACGCAACCGCCACGCCTTGAGCAGAGACATGCCGAGCAGCAGTAGAAACAAGACAAAACCGACGATCCCGTACTCGAACCACAGTTGCAGGTACAGGCTGTGGGCGTAATACACCACATCGCCCCAAGGATATCGGTAGACCAAGTTGACTCCCGCCCCCTCGCCTAAAGCCCAGAACTCGGGCAAGTGAGCCAGCCAATTCAGCCAGATGAGGCCGCGCTGACTGGTGCCCAGAAACCATTCATGCTCAACCCGCGACCAGAACACCACCATCATCAACACTATCGACAGTGCGCCGATCAGCAGCAGGAGACGAGCACGCCGTTGAGGGCTGAGCAGAAGTAATGTCAGGCTACCCGCCAGGGTTGAGAACCAGGCACCACGCGAGAAGGTGAGCAGCACATACACCAGCAAGCCCGTGAGACCGATAAGTACAGGCAGCCACGCCCACGCCTTGAGCTCACGCTCCACCAGTACGCTTAGCAGCAGAACGGTAAAGATCCCGTAGTAAAGGCCTGCCGGGATGGGGTGTGAGAAATCCGCGAAACCATGCCAGCCCAACTCTCGTAGCCGCCCCGTGCCTCTAAGTGCTTCGTAGGCAAGCGGCTTATCCAAAACGACGAACTGAACGATCAGTGTCAGCCAGGCAAAACAGCAGGCGAACAGCACCGCGAGAGCAAGAGGAATTCCGATCACGCCTTTGCCCATCAGATGGCTGATCGCGAACATATACAGCAAGATCAGCAGCACTGCCTTCAGGAGGTAGCCAGGCGTCTTCAATGAATCGCCAAAGCAGCCCCGCAGCACTACCCAGCCCAGCAAGGCCAGCAACACCAAGGCACAGGGCTGGCGCCACAGGGGCAGCGCCAGGCGCTCGACCAGCAGCAGAACCAGCGCCGGTACGAACAGCAGCAGGTAGACCTGAGTGGCCTGACGGCTGCCATCGTTATTGAACAGAAAGCCGCTCAGTTGCACGAACAGGCCCAAGGCCAACAGGGCTAGCCCGGGTCTCGACAGCAGGGCTCGCAAGGATTCCCAGGACATGGAGGAGCCGGCGCTCAGCATTGGGCCTGGTCCTTGTCCCGCGTTGCGGGTCTCAGGCGGGCAGCGGCCAGCAGCAGCAGGTAACGGCTGTTGGTGCGCAGATAACGCCAGAGCAGGCGCCGAGGCTCTAGCAACAAGCGGAACAACCACTCCATGGCTATCCGCCGTACCCAGCGCGGTGCCCGTGGCAACTGGCCGGAAAGTACGTCGAAGGAGCCGCCGACTCCCATTCCCACCTTGACGCCCAGGCTCGACCAGTGGGTTTGCAGCAAGAGCTCTTTTTTCGGTGAACTCATGCCGACAAACAGTATGTCCGCCCCACTGGCACGAACGCTCTGAATCACGTCGGCCTCCTCACTGGCCGTGAAGTAACCATTGCGCATACCGACAATACGCAAGCCGGGGTAACGGGCCAGCAGGCGCTCGGCGGTCAGTTCGACCACCTCCTGGCGAGCGCCGAGTAAATACACCGACGCCCCGCTCTCCGCGGCCATTTCGCACAGCAGCCCCATCAGGTCGATCCCCGCGCAGCGCGATGGCGCCGTGATGCCCAGCGCCTTGAGTCCCAGGGTAATGCCCGCGCCATCTATGTGGACGCGCTCCGCCTCGTGCAGCGCCTGCATGAGGGAGGGGGTGGCGCGCGCGTCGACCAGCTTGGCGACGTTGAGCCCCTCCAGTCGCAGGCGACAACCGTCCGTGAGGGCCTGACGGGCCTGTTCGATCATTTCCCGGGTGCTGAGCAGATCCAGAGGGCACCCCAGGAATTCAATGCGGCGGCTATCCGGTTCGCTGTTCATGAGTGAGTGATTCTGTGTGGTGGGCCGTTGGCGAGGTGCTGCGCAAGGTGGCGCCGCAAAGCAGCCAGAAGGCGCCTGTGCCGGAGACCGTGAGCAGGTGTTCGGAGCTGATCAGGGTAGTGGCCAGGCCGAGGGTCAGCCAGAACACCGCGAGCACCATGGGCTCGCGGCCCCTTCGGTAGCGGTTCCACAAGGCCAGGGACATGTTCAGGTAGAACCAGAGGAACAGCAGTGCGGCAGGCAGCCCCAGTTGGAACGCAATGCTGAAGATGGCCCCTTCCCCTCCGCCGATCAGCGTCTGTTGCTGCTGGGCCGCCAGCGCCCCCTGCGCACCGAGGCCGGCACCGAACAGCACGACCCTGGGCAGGTCCTGCAGGTTCTTCTGCAACGCCATCCAGTGGCCGATGGTTGATCCGTCCAGGAAGTTGATGCTCATCTGGACAATGCTGTAGGAAGCCATCGCAATCACGCCGCAAGCAGCAGCAGCCACCAGCCAGCGCACGAAGCGATAACGGAACAGAGTGGCGCCGCTGGCCAGGTAACCGATCAGGGCGAGGCTGCCGGCCAGCATGGCGCCGCGCGTTCCTGACATCCAGACGCCGACGAACAACGCGCCGCAGAGCAACAGGCCGAAGTAGCCGGCGCGCTTTGGCGACCAGGCGATGGCCACCACGGCCACGACCGCCAGGAACATCCCCTGTGCTAAGGGTGCAGCCAGCAGGCCCGCCGCTCGGCGTTCCAGTTCGATGCCGCCGTAGAAATTCCAGGGCAAGCCGCTTTCCCAATTGGCGCCCAACGCCAGGCCCTTGATATCGCGCATGTAACGCGGGTAGCCGATGGTTTCGGTCCAGAATGCCGTGTTCTGTTGCTCCCAGACGCCAAACAGCGTACTGGCGATGCCCAGCAGCACCAGCAGGGCGACACAGGCCCGCAACTGTTCGGGCCGGCGTACGCAATAGAAACCCAGGAGGAAGAACAGCACGGGAATCATCAACGTGCCATAGGAGCCCAACAGGATGCCCGACGACGCGTTCACCCTGTTGACCAGCAGGTAGCTCAGTGCCACAGCACTGTATGCCACCAGCGGCAACAACAGGCGCGCGGTCAGACGGGTGCTGAGCAGGCAGCACCCCGCGAGCACCACCACCAGCATGTCTCGCAGATTGCGCAGCAGCCCTACCTCTGGCCAGGCGCCGTCGCCATACAGCCAGGCGCTGCAGAGGTCGCCCAGATGCACCCAGAGGATGATGAGCAGCAGCAGCCTGAATCTCATCGCGGCGCCGACTCATCACGATGGCGGCGATGCTGTCGCCAGCGTTGCCACTCGCCGACCAACCCCGGCCCCAGCACGCGTATGGCCATGGTCTTGAGGAGTGCCTTGAGCCGGTCCTTCGGGCCCCAGCCGACCCGTGAGATCCACTGATCAATCGCATCCACTACCTGCTTCGTTGCCGGTGCCACGGGTTGGTACATCGGCGTCGCCGGGCGCAAGGCCTCCAGCCACAGGGTCCCCTCCAGCGCCGTCAGCGGATGGACACCGCAGTACACCACCTGCAGTCCAGCCGCTTCGGCGAGGCGACGCAGGCTGTCGGCAAAGAAGTAGCTCAGGTGCGCCGGGTGGACGAACAATCGGGTCTGCCAGTCGCTCATCAGGTCAGGCACTTCCACCCACAGGCGGCCCCCATCGCGCAGGGCCATGGCGGCCTGCTGGAGAAAACCGAGCGGTTCGATCAGGTGCTCGAGCACATGGAAGGCCACCACCCCATCCAGGCTCCGCTCCGGCAGAGCGGCCAGGCTGTCGATGAAACGCACCTCTGCCTGCCCGAGCAAGGCGTGCCGTTGGGCCCTGTCCGGCTCACTGGCGCTCAGTTGCAGGTCGCTACGCTGCTGCGCCGCCTGCCCGAGGAAGGCACCGAACCCGGAGCCCATTTCGAACAGGTGTGCCTGTGGCGGCAGGTTCGCGCCTATCAGGGAAAACCGCTGGCGTGCCACGTCGCGGTCGCCGCGCCAGGCAAAGAAACGTGCCGTGCTGCGCCAGGGCACTTCAGCCGGGAACAGGCGGCGGTACGGGCCGGTATAAAAACGTACCAGCCCGGCTTCGCTGAAACCGGGGGCCAGGTACACCGTGGCGCAATAGCCACAACGCGTGAGGGTCTGCCCGGAACGGGCGTAGACCTCAGGCCAGAAGGCGCGCTGCTCGGTACTGCTGCCACAGGCGCGACACTGGCCGGTAGCCGCCGCCAGGCCCCAGTCATCGACGTGCTCAGGCATAGACACTCCGGTACCAGAGTGCCACCGACAGCGCCCACCACAGCGTACTGTGGCTGTGCGGGCTGGCCAGATGCCCTCGCAGCGCATTCAGGTCGAGGAAGCCATCCAGTTCGGGCGGCAGATCCTCCAGCAGTTCGCGCCAGGGCAATTGCGCCACCAGGAACTGCTCGGCATGACCGAAGCCGGTATTTTTCGGTGTGGCGACCAGCCGATCCGGCAGGACGCCCTTGAAGGCATCACGCAACAGGCCCTTGGAGCGCCCGCTGCCTACGCGCTCCAGGGCCGGCGTACGGAATGCACGCTCGACGAGGCGGTAATCCATGAACGGGCTGCGCAGTTCGATGCCGGCACTCATGCTGTTGCGATCAGCCATCCGCAGTGCCATCGGCAGCAGGTTGTCCAGCTGGTCCTCGCGCATGCGCTGCTCCAGGCGGCAGCACATCCGCTCGCGCACGATTGCAAGGCGCTGTTGCTGGGACTCCCACAAGCCGGCGCTCATCACCCCGACACTGGGGCGATGACGCCGTAACAACGGCCCCAGCAACGCCAGGGGCAGGTCCCAGACCAGGCGGTTGAGCAGCAACCCGGCAGGAAAGGTGCGCTGTCCGAGCAGGCGGGCCAACTGGAGCAGGTGCCCTGACCACAGTGCATCCCGGGCAGCCACGGAGTGATAACGGGCGGAATAGCCGCCGAACAGCTCATCGGCCCCCTCACCGGACAGCACCACCTTGAATCCCCGATCAGCAATGGCGCGATAGGTCCTGAAACTGGCCAACACCGAAGGCGTGCTGAACGGTTCTCCCTGCACCGTGACCAGGCTCATCAGCTCTGCGGCCGATGGGATAGCGGTAAAACGCACTACATGATGAAGGTCGCCATGGCCGCTTTCGGTCATGAACTGTGCTGCCCGTGCCGACTCATCGAACACTGCCTGTTCGGTTGCGCTGTAGCCGTAGGTAAACGCCCCTTCGAGCCGCTGCCGGGGTTGCTGGCTGGCGTTGAGCGCCACCCGGGTGATGATCGAGCTGTCCAGCCCGCCGGACAGCAGGCTGGCCACCGGCACGTCAGCTTGCAGGCGCAGGCGCACCGCATCCTCCACCATCTCCCGCAGCTCCGAACTGGACATCGGCTCGGCGCCGCCGGGTTCGGGCCAGTGATGGTAAGGCGCCTGGCTGAAGCGGCCGGTTCGGCTCATCCGTCCGACCACGCCAGGCGTGACGGCCCGTATCCCCTGGAAAAAGGTGGCGGTGCCCTGCTCGGAGAATCCCGTAAGCAGGAAGTCGAACAGCTTCTCCGGATTGGGTGCCGGATACCCCCCGAGCATTTCGGCAATGGCGCTGATTTCACTGGCCAGCGTCATCTGCCGGCCATCGTGGTGCAGGTACAGGGGCTTTACGCCCAGACGGTCACGGCAATACACCAGGTCGCCACTGGGTGCATCCCAGAGCACCACGGCCCACATGCCGTTGCAGCGGGAAAACACATCCTCGCCCCAGATTCGCCAGCCGTGCAACAGCACCTCGGTATCGCCGTCAGTCACGAAGACACAGCCCAGGGCTCGCAGCTCTTCACGCAGTTCGACAAAGTTGTAGATGGCACCGTTGAACACCAGCACCGTGCCAGTCACCGGGCAACGCATGGGCTGCCCCGCAGCGCCACGGGTATCCAGAATGGCCAGGCGACGGTGTCCAAGCAACGTCGGTGGTGCCGCCTCGACCATCAGCAGCCCCTCGGCATCGGGGCCGCGGCGGGCCAGACGTGCCAGGGCACGGCTCGCCCTCGACTGCAGGTCCGGAGTCTCGTACAGCGCACGTACCGCGATCAGGCCACACATGGTCGACACTCAAGCGTATTCATCCATCCACCCTGCGACGTAGTTCGAGGTAGCAAGGACGCCGCCCCAACAAGCCGACCAGGGCCGGCACCGCCAGCATGATGACCAGGCCACCCGCCCAGCTCGTTCCGACGCTGGCGCATGCGACCAGCGCGCCCGCCAATGCGAGCATGCCCCAGCGACCTGGACGCATCTTGAGCAACATCAGCAGCGCACTCATTACCAGCAACATGCCCACGACCCTTGCCCACAGCAGGTAGCCAGGCGCTTCTTGCCATACGGCCATGAGCTGCAGCAGGGCACTGGCGCTGAGCCCGAGAAAGAACGGTCGCACGAACTGTCCTTCGCGACGGGCAGCGATCAAAACCAGCACCAGAAACCCGCTGGAAGCAGACAAGCCCCAGGCGAGCACCACCAGCCCTGAAAACCCCAGCCATTGGCGCTGCTCATCCGGCAGCTCGAGACCTTGTGCCAGCGCCCCCAGCAACAACAGATTGACGGTTGCCCACCCCAGCAACGAGGCCACCGCCGTGATCCGCTGGCGACCGCGCACGCGGGCAGCATCGCCCAGCAATAGGCGCGACAACTGACTCTGAACCCCGGAAAGACCACCGAGCACATGGTTCAACAGCAAATAGACAGGCATGAACCCCGGAGCGAGGGGAGCCAGCAGAAAGGGGGTAAGCCGGTCATGCAAGGTTCCGCATACGCCCAATACGGACAAATGCAGTGCCGCCCCCACCTGCCCCTTGCCGAACATCGGCAGCCAGAGCAGGCGCTGGCGACTCATGGCGATGTTGATAACGGCCTGGGTGAAATACCCCAGACTGACCGCCACCCCGGCGCTTGCTGCAGGTGACAGGGGCAAGACAATGCTGACGGGCCACCACAACAGCAGTGCGGCCGGCCAGGCGATCTGCGCCACCAGCAGCCCACGCAGGCGCTGGCCGGAGACGATAAGCGGTGCGGAAAAATTGAACAGCGCGAACACGCTGGCGGGGGCGGCACTGAACAGGTACTGCCGACCGGCCTGGTCATCGCTGTAAAACACCCATCCCGTCAGGGCAAGGCCCAACAACAGAAGGGTCGCGATCAGCCGGTGCCCCTGCGCGCAACGCCAGGTCTCCAGCCAGTGGCTGGAGCTGCGGTCTTCACGGAGAAACAGCGAGGCATAGCCCAGGTCGGCGAGAAAGATCAGGGTGATCAACAGCAGATGCGCCAAGCCAACCACCCCGTAGCTGGCCGCCCCCAAGAGCTTCAGCAGCAGCAGCTGGAACGCCAGGTTGGAAGCCTGCCCCAAGCCATAGGTGGAGGCCGCCAGCACGAACGAATGGGTGATCGACCCAGCGCCATGCGAAGGCTCGGATGGCTCCGGAGCAAAGTCAGCGGGCCGGGGTACCGAGTCTGGTTTCACAGTACCCGGTCCGGGAACACGACCTGGCGCAACGCCTCGGTGAATGCCAGACGCGGCTGCCAGCCAAGCAACTCCAGGGTGCGGCTGGGGTCACCCAACTGGCTGGGACGATCGACACGCCGCTGGCGGGCCGGATCCACCTCAACCTTGACCTGCACCCCGACGATTTCGCCGAGTTGCCGCACCAGTTGCTCGACGGAATGCTCCACCCCCGAACACAGGTTGAACACGTCAAATGGAATGTCTGTTCGCGGGTCATGCAGCATGGCGATCAGGCCGCGGGCGATATCGTCGGCGTGCAAGTAATCCCGTCTAGGCGCCAGGTTGCCCAGGCGTATGCAGCCATCGCTCGATTGACGCAGCTGCTTGAGTACCTCGGGGATCAGATGGGCATTGGGATCGTCATGGCCCACCGCATTGAAAATCCGCGCCACCCGGCCGATGTGCACACCACGTGCACTCCAGAACTTCAGCTGCTGCTCGTTGCAGGACTTGGACAAGGCATAGTTGTCACAGGGCGCCAGGGGGCTGGAGAGCTCAGAAAGCGGCCCCTCCTGCCACGCGTAGACGGCGCCACTGGAGGCAATCACCAAGCGACTTACCTGCGCCGATTCGGCGGCGGCCAGCAATCGCTCGGTGCCCACCACGTTGACGTCCAGGCAGTGCGCACGCTGCATCTCGCAAGTGGGGATATGGTGCACCGCCGCCAAGTGCAAAATGGCGTCGGGCCGCCAGGAGGCCAGCAAGTCAGCGACTGTCTGGGCGTCACATAGATCACCCACCACCGTCAGGTTGGCTTCGGGCGGCATCGACAAGCCACTGGACAGGTTGTCCAGCACCGCCACGTCACCACCCGCCTCGCGCCACTGTCGCACAACGCGACGTCCCAGCATTCCGGCACCGCCGGTCACAAGCAGGCGCATCACTGTGTTTTCTCCATAATCAGCCAGCGCCGCATGGGGCGTGGCAGCCACGTCAGTACACCCTGCTCCCTTCTCAGCGCTACGTGCAGAGCAAGCAGGATGGAAAGCGCAACGAAGGTCAGCGCGAACGCAGCGCCCCCCATAATCAGCGGATTTCGCTGCATCACGGGCATCGTGGAAATCGCAGAGCGTGTCTTGATGCCGATGGCCTGTTGGCGCGATTCGGCCTGTGCCAATTTGACGTTGATGTCCTCGGCCGCCTCCCGGGCTGCAGCGTTTTGCTGTGCAGAAGCAGCAAGCACCTGTTCGCGGTTGCTTTTGAGCTTGTCGAGAATGTCTTCACCCGAGGTAGCGTTGCGGATCGTGTCGTCCACTCCCGCCAGCAGCCGTTCCTTCCAGTCGAGCGTCTCCAGTTCACGCTGGGCCTTTCGCGCCTTGGCCTGCAGCTCGGAAACCGTGCTCTCCAGGGCGACGATCTGCGGCAAGGGCGACAGGTATTTACCGCCACCATCGCTGACCGAGAACAGGGTGCTGGTTTCCAGGTGACGCAGATCTGGATAGCGCTCCAGCAACTGGCGCATGTCGGCGATGCGCTGGCGGTTCTGCTCGATGTCGAACTCGGCGTTGAGCACATCCAACTTAAGTTGTGGACGGCGATCCAGACTGGCCTGGCTGGTCCGTACCAGGTCGATCAGGCTGTTGGCCAGAAGGGCTTCACGTACCTGCCGGGACAGCGCTTCGATGGTCCGGCCAGCCTGTTCTTCGTCGCGCACCCGCAGGTTCAACTCCAAGCCAAGCCCGCCACTGCTCTGGATTTGCGCGACGGGAACATCACGGGCGTCGTCGCGATTGAGGGAAGAACGATAGCGCACCGTATTAGCCCAGTATTCGGGATTCAGTGCGCGGGTGCGCAGCAGTTGCTGCTGAGGATCATCCTCCGACTGTTCGTCACCGAAGGCGCGATCAACCCAGCGCTTGTCCCAGAGGAAGGGCTGAGACTGCCGCCATTCTTCAAGCGTTACCTTGGGCACCTCAAGCAACGCGGTCACGCTATATAGCGGGCGACTGATTGCCCAACTGGCAACGACCAAGGCAGCAAGCAGCGCAATCAGCGCAAGCAAGCGGCCAAATCGCTGATAGAACTGCAACGCTCGCAGGGCCAACTCGGCCAGCGAGATCTCATCCTGGATCTCCATAGGTCTTGCTGTCTGCGCTGCCTGCATCATTCCTGCCTGGTGGGCCTGCCTGCAATACCGTGCAGGCGGTCTGGTATTTACGTAAAAGGTGCAGGAATTTGCCATAGCCACCAGGCGGCTGCAATTCGCTGCCCATGTTTTTGCTACCGGAAAACCCTATCTAGCACACCATCGCCTTGCAGGCTGCTAGAGTGCAGCGACGTCCACTGAGTCCTTCGAATTTCTGCTGAAAACGGGTACAGATAGTGCTTTCACTGATCAATCAGCTTCGCGAGATTAATCGGCGCCTGGTCGAGCTGCCCTGCCCTGGCTGCGGACAGCGGGATCCCCAACTGATCCGGCGTCATGACCGTTACTTTCTACGGGTCAATCTGTCCAGCTGTCGCCATTGCGGGCTGGTTTACCTGGCGCGCGGCCTGAGCGGCGACACCCAGGCGCAGTTCTATACCCAGCTTTACCCTCGCCTGATGCGACAACCCCCGGCCAGCAAAGCGATATGGAATTACCGCCTGCTCGCCGGCTACCGCTTCAGCGAAATCAGCGCCATGATCGGCCAGTGCGACTCGGTGCTGGACATCGGAGCCGGCCTGGGATTTTTCCTGGATGCCTGCCGTGCGCATGGCTATGCGCGATACATGGGCCTGGAGCCTGGCGGCCCTCAACGCGACCATGCTGTCACCGTGCTAGGCCTGGGCGAACACGTGCGCGCAGCCGGGCTCGATGAACAGACCCAGCTGCCTTTCGCGCCGCACCTGGTGACGCTGTTCCATGTTCTCGAACACCTGCAGGAGCCCGGCAAGGCGTTAGCCAAAATAGCTACGTTGATGGACCCGCAGGGCTGGTTGGTGATCGAGGTCCCGGATATCAGCGCCGAATGGCAAGAGCTTGGCTTGCAGCAGGTACACATTTCCCACCGCAGCTACTTCTGCCAGCAAACCCTGGAGGCGCTGCTGAGCGCGAATGGTTTCCACGTCCAGCACTGGCGCCGGGAAGCCTACGGTATCTACGAAGGCAATCTACGTGCGTATGCGCGGCTCGGCGCGCCAACTGAACCTGCCGCAACATCTGCGCCACTTTCTGCCAGTGCCATGCATACACACATCCTCAAACAGATTCGGCCTTTGAGTCTGCGCAGCGGCTATCCTCGGATGGCGTTGCGAATGGCTCGAATGTAGGACTATCCGGGGTCGCCGCACGATCCGTTTGCTTGCGCCCACGGGCGCTTCGCAACAACGTCAGCGGCGTGACCAGCAGTATGAAAAGGTCCAGCCAGAGTGACTGGCGCGAGATGTATTCGAGGTCATCGCTCACTCGCAAAGCCATATCGGCAATAGCGCGAGTCTCTCCGCGCCGCCCGCGTATCTGGGCAAGCCCAGTGATGCCCGGGTGGGCCGCCTGGCGGGCGGCATAGCCGACAACCCTGGCACCGTAGTACAGGTCATGGGCAACCGCATGGGGCCGCGGGCCGACCATGGACATATCGCCGCGCAGCACGTTGAACAGCTGCGGCAATTCGTCGATACCCCAATGCCGCATCCATTTGCCGAACGCCGTGATGCGCGGATCCTCGTCGCGCGCCTGCGGGGCTAGCAGGTCACTGCAGGCAGCCACGCGCATGCTGCGAAACTTCAGCACGGTAATCATCGAACCGTGCAAGCCGAGGCGCTGCTGACGAAACAGTATCGGTCCACCGTCCTGCAGCCGAACGACAAGCGCGACAAACACCAGCAACGGAGCGAGGCCACTGAGCAGAACGGCAGCACTGAGCAGGTCGAAAAGACGCTTGGCTGCCGCAGTGCCCGCCGAACAAGCGGGCGCCTCATGCAGGGGCGGCACAGGACACCCAGTTGGAACAGCATGGGTTGAGGTGGCGTGGAGGCAGGTGTCGAAAATCACCACGCAGTCTGAGAGCTGCCGGGTTGGCCGATCCGTCAACCACCCCAAGGCGTCTTCACGTGACAGCTGAACGGCAGACTGGCCAAGCTGTTCAGCGAACTGGCCGACATGCGGACAGCCACCTGCCAGCAGTATCCGGGGCATGGGAGGGCGCCATGCAGCGATTCGCCGACTGCCCACCTCAAGCAACAGCAGCGCAATACTGGCCAGCACCAGCCAACTCAGCGCCCATGCAACTGACGGCGAGCAGCCAAACAACGGCGCCACACAAACCAGTATCACCAGCCCCAGCAAAAGCTGGCCACTGCCGGTGGCCAGCCGTTCGGCCAAGCGATGCCGGGGGCGCAACAGCTGCCAGTCCAGCGCCATGAACGGCAGCGTAGCCATCAACGCCAAGTCCCAGGCACCTGACCAGGCGGTACCGGGCTCTATGACCCAGCCTGCCAACAAGGCCGTGGCAAAGACGCTCAGACCGCGAGCCAGAATACGGGAGCGAGGAACAGCAGGCTTCATGCTCAGTGACCTCGCTGGCGCAGTGCCAGCCGGAAAAGGCGAACGAGAGGGTAGAGAAAAGCCAACCCACGCGGCAGCAACAGCCATTGGCTGTCCTTGGCCGTCGGGCTCAGCCAACCGGTCAGCGCCTGCCAACGCGCTGTTAGCCTGTCTTGCAGGGCGATATCCAGGCGCACTCGGGCGAACAGGCCCTGCCTCTTCGCGACTTCGTCATCGCTCAGCGATTTGCGCAGCGCTTCCAGTGCCAGCTCGACCATCTCGCGGCTTGCCCGGGATGGTCGTCGCACCTGTTGCAACGGAGCCGGAACCTGAAAGCCAAACAGCCTGGTCAGCAGGCTGAGACAGGTATCGAGCATGGCGCAGGTGCCGCTGCGCTTCACCTGGCCAGCGAGCACCTCGAAGTCCAGGTCGGCATGCTGCAACAACGTGTAGATGTCCATGAGCCAGATCAGGCGTCGAAAGCAATGCTGGTTGGCATGGGCGATCAGATAGGGCAGAGCGTAAGCCGGCGCGAGGCAGGTCACATCGGTGCCGTGCAGATCGACGACCTGGGTCATTCGCTGTGGATCACGGAGCAAATGCTGGTGACGCAACAGCCGTCGGTGCAGCTCCACGCGAGGCTGATGCTGCGCATGCGTCAGTACCAGTTCATGGGTGGCGGCAGGAAGGGGCCAAGGTTGTCCGGGAGCAATGTGATAACCCAGGCTCTGCAAAACCTCCAGGGCCACGGGCCATTGCTCGGCTTCCAGCAGCACATCCAGGTCCACCCCTCCCCTGGCAGCTAGGCTGCCATACGCCTGTAACGCCAACGCAGGCCCCTTCAGCGCCAGCGGCTGTAGGCCTTGAGCAGTAAAGGCCGTGACCAGGCGTTTTAGCCCGGCGCCCAGCGCCAGGGCCCGCATGGCAATACGCTGGCGCTCCGCCAGCAGCACTGATCCATACATGGGAGCCAGGGCTTGCACCCTGTCGAGCTGCAACAAGCCCGCCACTCCATGGTGGCGGATGAACCGGCAAAGCGATGACGGCGCAGGCGCAACGAATGGCTGATCGAACCCCATCAACCACAGCGTGGCCTGCATCAGCTCGGCGTCACCAAGGCTGGTGCCAGACTCGCTGGGATCGAGATCGACGGCACGCCCGATGCAGTGCGCATGAGGTGTGAACATAAAGGGCCCGTATCCATTCCGGTGAATGACCAACTGATTGCAGTTGGCAACTTGACGAGGCGACTGTAGCTTGTCGTCCGTAGGAAAAATCGGATATTAGCCTATGAAATCATCCGCATGGCTACAGGGATCTTTCGCCGAGCAGATTGAATACATGTGCCAGCACTTCGGCCCAGCTGCAGCAGAGGTTCGCCATGAACTGTTCTTTCTGCACGCCGGCAGAAGTCAGACCGCGGCAGGGATGCGCGCCTTCGGGGCGCTGTTGCGTGATGCCTGGCTATTGCTTCGGCACAGCGGACCCGCGCGGAAGACGCAGGGGCAGCGGCACGCCGTCCTGCTGACCACCCTGGCCGGAATGAGTGGCTGGGGCACCCTACAGCGGGTTCTGCCCACATTGCGGTCGGCCGGTTATGAACCTCTTGTGCTGCTGCATCCGCGCCTGGCAAACCGCGATATCGACACAGGCCTGCCCATCATTCGCCCCGTGAGGCCCGAGCGGCGCACGTGGCGTTCGGCCCTGCAGGTATTCATCGCCGCACTGCGCCAACGCCAGCCATTGCTGCTCGCCAGTTGCCTGGCCCGTCGCACGCTATGGGCTGGCAGCCTGCAGCGCACCCTGGCAACCAGCCGTGGCGTACTGCTGCTGCACAACGACTTCGACCTGATGAGCCGAGCGGCCATCGGCCAGGGGCTCACCACCATTTGCATGCAGCACGGCATTCCAACCGATGAGTTTTTCCCGACACGGGCCGACTGGTACGTGGTGTGGGGTGAGGCCAGTCGTCAGGTGTTCGGTGCCAACGGTACCTCGGATACCCGACTGGTGATGGACGCACTGGGCCGGGGCGGGACATCCGAGCCCCCTGCATGCGCCCCGGAAGGCATGGCACTGCTCTCGCAAACCCATGCCCAGGTGCTGGGTGAAGGCATTGGCGAAGCATTGACCGCCTTTGCCAACGCGCTGCTGCGGATCGCACCGGGGGCCCGCATTCTGCTGCACCCCCAGGAAGGCCAGCCCTATACCGGCGCAGCTGCGCGCGCCGTTTGCCGCCCGCCACACCCGGAGCTGCAGAGCCCTTCCACCAGACCGCACCTGGTGGTGGGCTACTGCTCCACTGCAATGCTGGATGCCGCGTTGGCCGGGCATTGGGTCGTGGCCCTGCAGTTGTCATTGCCGGGCAACCTGGCGATACGCAAAGCCCTGGCGGCGCCCTTGCAGGCCGCCACGGCAGAGCAGGTAGTCGATATCTACCAACGCCTGCGCGATGACCCGGCCTTTCGCCGTGACCGTGCACAGGCGCAAGCCCAATGGCTGCGCGGCCACTTTGCCAACGGAGACGACCAGTTCGACGCCCTGCTGCGTCGACTCCAGCAGTCACCATCGATGGAGTGTGTGGCATGACGCTACGAGTGCTGCATGTCAGCAAGGAGTTCGAACCCCTGTCCAGTGGCGTAGCGCGCCATATTCAAGGGCTGGCCGGAGCGATACGGGCCGATGATCAGATCCTCCTGACCATCCTGGCACCGGTCATCGGAGACCCCGGTAGCGACCTCGACGTACGCCAGGGTGGCTACCGTCGTCTCTGGTCAGTGCTGGGCGAACACGACCTGGTGCATGTACATGGTGCCCGGACACCGATCGCGGCACTCACCGCCCTGTTGGCTGTCATCCGCGGCGTGCCGTTGGTTTACACGCCGCATTGTTACTACGACACAGGCAACTGGTGGCGGCGTCTGCTCAAGCATGCGTGGGACCGCACCGTCGAGCGCCTGATGGTAAGAACAGCCCGTGCCGTGGTGTTGTTGCACAAAGGCTGGGAGGCCGATCTGGCACGGCGTGGCTTGTTCCCCCGGCAGGTGCTGATCATTCCCAACTGCCTCGATGAGCGCCGTCAGCCTGGCGATACCAGCCCCATTCAGTTGGAAGGCACCCCTGCCCTCCTGTCCATCGGCCGGCTGGATCCGGTCAAGCGCCTCGACGATGTGATCGCCGCGCTGAAAACCTCAGACCTGATGCACGCCGTATTTCACATCGTGGGCCAGGGTCATGACCGGCCCCGGCTGGAGGCCCTGACGGCGCAATGGGGCCTGACCTCACGCGTGCGCTTTCACGGCTGGCAGGACGACGGCGTTTCACAGAGGATGATGGCCGGATGTGATGCGATGGTCCTGGCATCGGAGCGCGAGGGTATGCCAACGGTCATCCTGGAGGGGTTACTGGCCGGTGTGCCGATGGCGTGCTCGGATATCGAAGGCTGCCGTGCCATCACCGATGCCGTCGGCTGGGACGGCGTGTTCGCCCTGGGCGACATCTCGGACCTGGGTGCCTGCGCGGCCCGGTGCGCGCAGAGCCAGGTGCCGGCCAGCGTGATAGAGGCCGTGCGCCAGGGTTTCACCTGGCAGCGCAAGGCTGCCGAGCTGGTGGCCTTCTACCAGCAGGCCGTGCGACGGCCGCGGCCTGCCGGCTGGATGAAACGACTGACGCGTCATTTGACCGATTACGACAACCCCCGCTCGCTCGGCACACGATTGCGTACCCGCCGTATCGGGCCATTACGGGACATGATCGAGCAGGCCTACGCCCGCCATGGCCATGTCAACGTGCTCGATGTAGGCGGCACCCAGCGCTACTGGAAAATCCTGCCGGCGGCTTACCTGGCCTCACGCCGAGTCTCCATCACGCTGCTCAACACCACGCCCGTCCGCCAGCCCCCGCTACCGCCATTCAGCGCACTCTGTGCCGATGGCTGTGACCTGAGCCAGTTCGAAGACGGCGCCTTCCATATCGTGCATTCCAACTCCGTGATCGAGCATGTGGGTGGTCCGGAGCGTGTCGAACGTTTTGCCCGGGAGCTGGTGCGCGTTGCAGAACGCTACTTTATCCAGACACCCGATTTCTGGTGCCCACTCGAACCACACTGTATGACGCCATTTTTTCACTGGCTGCCGCGTCGCCTCAGGATCAGGCTGGTACGCCGTGCGGCGCTGGGGCACTGGCAACGTGCCGCGGACCACAAGCAGGCCGAGTTCCTCGTGGATAGCGCCCGCCTGCTGACCCGCAGACAGATGCAGGTTCTTTTTCCCACTGCCCGCATCATCCGTGAACGCATCCTGGGTCTGCCCAAATCCTTGATCGCCTTAAGCCCGTGAAATTCGTGAAACCCTTTGCACTACTCGACCTTCCACCACGGGCACTGGCCTTCGTCAGACGCTGTGGCGCCAGCACGTCCAGCATCGTGTCGATGCTGGCGTTGCTGCTGGGCAAGGCCGCCATCGATACGCTCTGTGCGTTGCTGGTGGCTATCCTGCTGGGCACGCTGCTACCGACGGGGCGCACATCTTCCGGCTGGTATGCGCAGGTCGAAACGCACTGGTCAGCGATTGCTGGTAGCAGCGTGTCCGCGTTGCCGCTGCTGGTGGTGGCCCTGGTGCTGGGCAAGGGCGTGCTGGCGCCACTGCTGTCTGCCGCGCGCAGCCGGCTGATCGACGCCTGGACGCTGATGATCTCGTTGAGCGTTTTCCAACACGAACTGATCCGCCCCGTTGCGCAGCTCTCGAACACAACCGCACAGGGAAGCAATGTGGCCGTCAATCACATGGCACCCAGAATCGTCATCGGCACCCTATTGCCAAGCCTGGAACTGCTCACCGAATCCCTGGTGGTCGCCCTGCTGCTCTGTGTGTTGCTGGCCCTGGAGCCTCTGGCGACCGCGATGCTGCTCGGTGCATTGCTGCTGGCTGCTGGCGTTGGCGGTGCCCTGTCGGTGATGCTGAACGACATCAGGGAAACGCGCAGAGGCGAAAGTCAGGTGCTGATGCAACGCTGGGTCGTCGACAGCATGGCCAGCCTGCGCGAAATACACCTGTACGGCCGCGTGCAGGCGGTGCTGGATCGCTACTACCCGGTGGCTGAACGTTTTGCCCGCGCCACGGCCCGCGAACGTACGCTGATGGAAGTCCAGTCCCCCATCATGGAGCTGTTTTTCCTGATGCTGCTGGTGCTCTGCGTACTGATAGCCAGCAAGGGAAGCGGGCAAACGGACCTGCATGCACTGGCCTTGTTCTTGGCCGTGGGCTTGCGTTTGCTGCCGGGCTTCAGGCGTGTGCTGTCCAGCCTGCAGACGCTGCGCCTGTCACGCCCGTATTTTGACGAGTTGGCCTCGCCCGACTCGCCCACGCGAACACCCGCGGCGCCCTCCCAGCAGCATGCGGCACCGGCTTGTGCCCCGCGCCAACAGGTGCTGCTGTGCGAAGCACTGCAATACCGTTACCCCCAGACCAGCCAGGCGGTTATACGCGACCTGAACCTGAGCATCGGCCAAGGGGAATGGCTGGGCTTGGTCGGCGAATCGGGCGTGGGCAAATCGACATTGGTGGATGTACTGATCGGCGAGTTGCAGCCCAGCCAGGGCTCGCTGCAATGGCTCGACTTACCAGCGGAGCACCGGACCATCGGTTATGCCGCCTCTGGCACTACGCTGATTCCTGGCACGCTGCGCGACAACCTGGCCTTTCTGGGCGGCGGTACTGAGCAGGTGCTACGCGAGGCGCTGGCCATTGCTGGCGTCGATGCCTTGCTCAAGCGCCTTCCCCTGGGCCTGGACACCCCCGTGGAAGCATTCGAACAACAGCTATCGAGCGGCGAGCGGCAACGTATCGGGCTCGCCCGTGCGGTGGCCCATGCCAAGGTACTGCTTATTCTGGACGAAGCCACGGCAGCACTGGATCAACTGAGCGAGAGCCGCTTCCTGCAAGCCCTGCGCGCCGCACGGCCCGAGCTTGCCGTGGTGCTGATCACCCATCGCCTCACCGCCCTGCACCATACCGACCGTAACGTGCTGATGGCCGACGGCACGCTGACGGACTTCATGTGTTCACCCGGGTCCGATTCGGATATCGACGTCTTAGAGCACCCCCAATCATGCATCTAGTATTCGTATTGGGCACACGCCCCGAAATCATCAAGCTTTCATCACTGATTCATGCCTGCATTCAGCGTGGCATCCGCTATACGTTGATCCACACCAACCAGCACTACACCTCGACCATGGACAGGCTGTTCTTCGAAGAACTCGAGCTGCCGCTCGCGCATTTCAATCTAGGAGTGGGGTCTGATATCGCAAGCTCGCAAGTGGCGCGCATGGTCATGGGGATCGAACCGATACTGCGAGCGGTGAAGCCGGACTATGTGATTGTTCAGGGCGACACCAACAGTTCGTTGGCCGGAGGACTCGCTGCGCGCAATGTCGATATACCGATTGCCCATGTCGAGGCTGGTTTACGCAGCTTCGACAAGTCCATGCCGGAAGAAAACAATCGAATCCAGCTGGACCATATGTCCGACTTCTGGTTCTGCCCCTCGGCATTGCAGGTCGAGCTACTCGCCAACGAGGGCATCCAAAGTGCCAATGTGCATATCACAGGCAACACCGGCAACGACGCCACCCTGCGCTATGCGCAGATCTCCCGGGCGCGCTCGGGAATCCTGGAGAGCCTGGGTGTTCAAGCCGAGGGCTACATGCTGCTGACTTGTCACCGGCCTTCCAATACCGACGATATCGTGCATTTCGCCAAACTGATCGAGGCCGTGCAACGCCTGGCTGAAGCGCGCAATAAACCAGTGATTTTCCCCGTCCACCCACGGCTGAGCCAGGAGCACCGGAAAATCATCGACGGCTCGTCGCATATAAAGACCTCAGCCCCCCTCGGCTACATCGACATGCTGGCCTTGCTACAACACGCCGAGCTGGTGCTGACCGACAGTGGCGGCCTGCAGGAGGAGGCCTGCGTCCTACAGCGCCGCTGCCTGGTGCTGCGAGCCAATACCGAACGCCCGGAGAGCCTGGATAGCGGCGGCTCCAGGCTGGTGCCCGTGGTGTCGGGGAACAGCCTGATCGATGCTGCAGATGAGCTGTGCCATTCGAGCGTCAGCTGGAGCAATCCATTTGGTGACGGCCAAGCCTGGAAACGGATCCTGCATGTGTTGCTGGATGATTACGGTACAAACCAGGGACAGCCCCGATGCACGCCAGCAGGTCAAGACGGCGGATAAGCACCACCCACGCCATGCTCGATTAGATAATGAACGTTGGCCGCTTGCGGTAGATGCCGTCGTCCCCCGTTACGCCGGGTAGCAAGCAGTCGTCCCGTCCGTAGATCGGCGAACCCAACGCCGCCTCGCCGCGCAGGCACTCGAACAGGCCCGCCACGCTCGTGTCGCCGAAACGGAAGTTGGCGTGACGAATCACCAGCAAACCACCCGGTTTGAGAATCCTGGCCAAATCGCCAAGCACGCGATCAAAGTCGGTGAAGCGAATCCAGGCGGAGCAGTCAGCAGGGCGCCCCCCCAACGCGCCATGACGGAAGACGGCCATGGCCATCACTAGGTCATAGCTGGCAGTCTCCTCCTGCGCCACGCCCCCTGCACAGGTGAAGCTCAGGCGGAGCTCCCGCCCCTCACGTCGCCACCGCGCCTGGCACTGACCAATACGGCCAGCATCGATATCCACACCACGGATATGGGCTTGCTGGAAATAGCGTGCCAGGCTGAAGACTTCCTCGCCCGTGGAGCAGCCGAACGACAACAGGCGTGTTTGCGGAGTGTCTGCCAGAACCTGGCGAATCGACTGGAACAACTCGGGATAACGATCTTCCTGCGTCGTGCCGTAGGGCTGAAACAAGCCTTGCGGACGCCGCCGCATCAGGAGTGCAGACCTCCGCCGCTCGCCGCCGCGCAAAACCTGCGCCATGAAACGTACCCAATCGTGGAACAACCAGCCTCTCCTCATTTCGCTTTACCGTAACCCCTGTGACAAGGAAACTGTCGGCCAACAAACGATGCGGAGCGGGTTCCCTTGGCCAAGGCAAGCACGGACTTCATGAACCTCAAACTGGGCAAGTCCACCATTGGGGAAAATCTCCTGATCGCGCGCGAAAGGGGCGATGTCGTTCTGCATGAAGATGGCACCTGGGAACTGGCCCGCCCTGCCCGATTGAACGAGAACTGGGTCGTAGGTCCCAACCACACACCATTTCCCTGCGGGAAACTCTTGGGCTTTCTGTTCCGTCAGGCTTATGGTCAGGCGGCCGTCCCGGTAGGCTGCCGCCACTGCTTCAAGGTACAGGTACGTCCAACCAGCCTGGAACAGCTGATTGCTACGCAGAAGATCGCACAAGACCTGCCCTATGCCTACAAGGCTGGCGCCAGCCTGAATGCACGCTACCAGGCCGGCCCTTACCGAGCCCTGTTTTATCTGGATGGGCTGCAGAATGCGCGCGAAGCCTACCAGCGGGTTCTCGAACGTGTTCTCGCTACACCTGAGCTTGGCGCCAAGGTTTCCGTCAGCATAAAGCGTGGCTGTAGCGAGTATGAGGTCCATTGCGGCCCTTCAAACGAATTCACCTTCAGTGATGAACTCGCTGCTGCCGAACTGGAATTGCTGAAGCGACTGCGTCCATCTGCTCCGCCAAAGGCGAAACAGCGCGCGCTGGCGATGATGACCTGGATACAGATCGCCTATCAGTTGGGTGACGAAAGCTATAAACAATTCACCCAAGGCAGACCCTTATATCCTGAGCCTGTCTGTTATTCGGCTGAACCGTAGCCAATCCACGATTGCCAATATGCGAGCAGTTGATATAGCTTGACCACCCAACTTACAGGAGTAAGAAGATGGCCGAACAAGAAACTATTGAGTCCAACGAGATCGAGTCGCAGCGTAAAACCTGGGAGAAGCCGGAAATCACCGAAGTCTCCATATCGGATGTGACTTCATCCATTTTCGCCACCAGTGGCAATGACGGTACGTTTGGCTTTTCGAACGTCTCCTGACCGGCATGCTGCGTGCTCAACCACTGTAAATTCCTGGCTCATCGATGAGCGCATTTGCCGGTCTGCTTTCCGCTCGGGTCATACCAGCGGAACTACCTGAGCGTATTGCAGCTGCACTCGATGCGCCAGGACTGGAGCGACCCTATCACTGGTCGCAACCTGGCCTTCTCCTTACCCACCGTCTACGTATTACAGCCCCGGAAGATCGTCAGGATCATCAGCCTGCCACTCGGCATGATGTTCCTCTGGTGTTGGTATTCGATGGTTACCTAATCAACCGCACCGAACTGATAGACGCCCTGGCGCTGCCCAGGGAGGCACGCGGCTGGGCTGACAGCGCCATAGCCTATGAAGCAATAGTGCGTTGGGGGGAGCGCGGTCCCGAACGCATGCTCGGTGATTTTGCGCTGGTGGTATGGAATTCTGCTGATCGCAGCCTGTTGCTCGCACGTGACGCTGTGGGTCAACGCCCCTTGTATTACCACGAGGGAAACGGGCTCTTTGCTTTCGCCACGAACCCTACCGCCCTATTGGCAGTTCCCGGCATTGATCGCGAGTTGGACGAAGACCACTTCGTCGCCCAGCTATCGGACCTTCCGGTAACCGACAACGGCACACCTTACAAGAGTCTGCACCTTCTACCTGCGGGCTCGATTGCGGTTTTACGCTGTGGCCAACTCAAGCAACGCTTCTACTGGACGCCAGAGCAACGAACCGAGTTGCGCCTGTCCAGGGAAGAGGAATACGTCGAGGCGGCACGGGAACTGTTCGAGCGCGCGGTCAAAGACTGCCTGCGGATCGAGGGCCCTGCATTTTCCTCCCTCACAGGAGGACTGGACTCTTCCGCGGTGTCAGTGACGGCAGTGAAGTACCTGCCAGGCAACACACTGACCACCGTCACCTGTTTGCCTGCCGCCAATACCGAGCTGCTGGATACAGATCACCACTACATGAGCGAACGACGCTATGTAGCGAGCATCTGCGAACAAACGCCCGGATTGCAGCCGCTGTTTTTCAACGCTCCAGCGCAGCATCGATGGGATACCGACTGGCTACGGATGTTCCAGCTGACAGGCGTTCCTTGGCGAAATGTAATGAACATGGCCTGGATGGGCTCCGCCCGGGATCACATAAGGCAGCAAGGAGGGCGTGTACTGCTGGCCGGAGCGCTCGGCAACGTGACCTTGTCATGGGATGGACAAGGCACCCTTACCGGCTTGATGAGGGATGGTCGTTGGCTGAAGGCCTTTCAGGAGTCATTCGCCCTGGCCCGCACGAGCGGACAAAACGCTACCATTGCGCGCCAGATATGGCGCTCCACCCTGGCCCCGTTTGCGCCAGACACCGTTCAGCGGTGGAAAGCAAAACTGCATGCCGGGTCGAGTGCCTTCGAGTGGGGGCATCAATCGCCCATTGAGCCGGCGATAAAGGCACGTATTCGAACCCAAGATGGGGTCAGGCGCCGCAAGCAAATGGCTTCAATGGCGAGCTGGCAGCTACGCCAGGAGTGGTTCAAGGAGCGCCAGTCGGCACTGCAGGCAACGGGACTTGTTCGTGCCCTGCATGGCTTCGAGGTTCGCGACCCGATGGCTGACCGGCGCTTGCTGGAATTCTGCTTTTCACTTCCCGACAGCCTTTACCTGCAAGGCGGCGTGACTCGTGTGCTTGCCCGCCGAGTTACGGCGGATCGCCTGCCTGGCGAGGTAGTCAACAACCGCAAACGCGGCATGCAATGCCCTGAATATCTTCATCGGTTGAGCCTGCTGCGCCCTTTTCTAAGCGAGCGACTCGAAGAGCTGGAAGCTTCCCCGCTGGCCCAACGCTTGCTCGACCTCAAACGAATGAGAGCCCTGCTTTCGAACTGGCCAAACCGACCAGCAAGCCCGGAATACCTCACCCTTCTGCATAGAGGTTTACACTTTGGCGCATTCCTGCGCTGGATCGAAACTGGCTGCCAACTCCAGAGCTGACCTGCTTCGACTCAAATGCCTGGATCCTTGCTAGCAATAAGCAAGACGCGCTCTCACCGACTTGGTCCCCGCTTCAATACGCTGCAGCTGTGCTTCGTTCAATCGCTCACGCCACCCTCCGGCACGCCCCTCTCGAAAGAAGCGGGCGGCGCGTTGCGGCCGCTCAGTGAAGCCATGGCTGGCCTCCGCAGCCTGTAGTCGATCGAAACGAGTGGCATCCAGGGCTTGCTCAAGCCGCTCATCGTCCAACGGCCATCCGCAGTATCTGATGACACTGGCAAAGCTTTCCTGAGGCTTCACCAGCATGTCTTCATAGCGAAGGAGCAAAGGACTCCAAGGCGCTGGAAGATCGATCCAGCTCAGTACATGTCGATTCCAGCTCCCCAGTCGCTGGGGTAGCTGATCCTTGAGACCGAGCTTTTGGTCACACAGGCTGGCTGCCTCGTCGAGGAGAAGGTCGATCGCCCTGTCCACACTGAAACCGATGTGCCCGGCCAGCGACAACACCACATCGCGTGGATCGCGCACGATATAGACCGCTCCAAGGGTACTTGTGGCTGGGAACAGTGGCTCCCCCCCTGGAGTCAATTGCCATGCGTCATGCACCTTGTTGAACAAGGCTTCGCGTGCCTCTTTTACTTGCAGCTCATACATGCGCGGACGCAACGTCAATACTTCATCAGGCAGCAAATCGGACGAGGCGACGCCAAGAAGCTCGTCGAAGCGGCGACGACTGCTGGCAATGGGGGCGAAGTTCTGTTTCTGCGAAAAATCTGGCTTCGACCCACCCAGGCGATAACTGTTGAGGACCAGGCGCAACCAAGTGTTGCCAGACTTGGGGTAGGACGCCAGCCAGTAGAAACCACTCATGCCTGATGGGTCGTCCCGGCGTGAAAGGTCACGATGCGATGGACAAGCTCATCCAGATGTTCAAAGCCGGAGAGCTGTCGAACCAGAACATGTCGCTTGATGCCTGCCGCCAAGCGCGTAACCAGGGAAAAATGGGCGCCCTTGCCAGCGGCAACCGTCATGAGGATGCGCTCCTGATACAGGGCCTTGGAAAACCGGACCGAGGCCGGTAAGCCGCCGACCTCCTCCAGCCCTGCATGCTTGGCGTCCTCGACGCGTTCAAGGTGGTACAACGCAACCAGACTCAAAGGAGCACCTACGGCGAAATGCTCTGCCCCCAAGCCGACGGAGAACTTGTCCATCCCCTGGCGTACACGCTCTGCGTCCCCCATGGCATGGCCGAACTGGCCCATTGCGTCCTGCCAGAGCTTGACCCTTGGGAAGGTAGGCAACGCCACTGCACCCCGCGCGGGATCGAGGCTTACCACCGTGACATCGTCCGCCAGAATCGGGTAACCCCGCCGCATGAAGGCCGATGCCAGGGTCGACTTACCGGTTCCTGAAGGTGCCGTGAAAGCGACCGCGACATCCCCCTGGGGAGAAGGCAGTTTCACGCAACAGGCATGCAGAGGTAGGACGGTGCGGCGCTGGCAAACAATTGCAAACACGGTCCCGAACAGAAATGCCCTCACTGCGGGGAGGTCCGCTGGGAGGCTGGGGTGGACCCGAATCGTGCGGCCATCGTGCGCTATGCGGTAGATCGCAACTGACTCGATGGTGAAAAGACAGGTTCCATCGGCGTCCATCTGCAGAACGGGACCGTCATATTGAGGGTCCAGCAGTCGTGCCTCAACCGCTCCGAGTTCGATACGAAGATCGACCGGAGCCTGAGAATCACCCGCCCAGGGCAACAGCTCCGGCAACGGCAAATCACTGTGCACGCGCCAGCCGCACAGAGAGTAATCATCATGCATGGCGTGACCTAATCCTGCTGCCGCAAAGCGCGAACATTGCCGATATGCTCCGCTCCACAAACGACCCCACCGTCCTGCCCCGGCAATACCAGCCAGGCATGGGCACCTATGGACTCACCTTCTTTGCGTACACCCAGGCAAAGTACGGAACGTCTCCCACGCAAGCGCAGCATGCAAGCAGCCACCAATGCCTGGGGCAAACAAAGAGGCTTCCAGGGAAGGCGCCTTGCCGCAACGGCGACCGCGTCTCCCACTGCGCGAGCCATCGGCGACACGACGGGACTCAAATCAGAGGATGCCGGCTCAATGCGGGCCCCGCTCAAGCTCAGCAGAAGGCGCCACGAAAACAGGCGACAGAAGACAGGAGTGAACAAAAAAAACAGGGCGGCTTCGACAACACGAAGACGGTGAGCGTTGATCAAGCCTTGACCTCGATGAGCTCACGACTCGCCAACTTGCTCAGCAACTCCATGACATCTTTGCGAATCACCTGGATATCGCCGTCGTAGTCGGTTGCCAGTGACTCGCATAAAGCCTCTACACGCATGGGCGATGCGAGGCGCTCCCAAATATCGCTGGCAACGGAGTTGAGGCCGAAGTAGTGCCACTGGGACACGCTCATCAGCACCAGCTCGCCACCGATTTCGGCGGCTAGCACGCTGGCATTCCTGATGACAGTCGCCTCACCCGTGATATCGCTCATTCTTGGCTCCGTCGCCTCAGTAAAACGCGGCTCATAATGCCGAGCCTTCCATGGTTCTACAAGCCCGCAAACTGGTCGAGCCAGGGCACATCAGTGATGACCACCACACGCATGGCCCACGCTCGACCCGGCCTTTCACGGACTGCGGTAACGGCCTGATACGGCGCCTATGCCGCGCGCGGGGAGACGATGATCTTCACGTTGTGTTCCTTGTTGTGCACCAGCTCTTCGAAGCCCTTTTCGACGATCTGCTCCAGTTCGATGCGGCCGGTGACCAGGGGCGTGATATCGAGGCGGCCGTCGGCGATGAAGGCGATGACGTCGGCGAATTCGCCGTTGTAGGCCAGGGCGCCGAGGACCTGTTTCTCGGTGGCCACCAGTTCGAAGAAGTTGAACGAGCTGGGCTCTTCGAAGATGCCCACCAGCACGCAGGTGCCGGCCTTGCGGACGGCGTCGATGGCGAGCTTGGCGGTGTGCTTGTTGCCGATGCATTCGAAGCTGACGTCGGCGCCCAGGCCCTGGGTAAGCGCGCGGATTTCCGCGAGCACGTCGCATTCGTTCGGGTCCAGCACGTGGCTGGCGCCCACTTCGCGGGCCTTGGCCTTGCGCGCGCTGGACATCTCCAGGGCGATGACCTGGGCGGCACCGGCGGCCTTGGCGCACATGATGGTGCACAGGCCGATGGTCCCCGCCCCCACGACCACCACGTTGCGCCCGAGCAGGCTGCCGGCCTTCTTCACCGCGTGCATGCCTACCGCCAGCGGTTCGATGAGGGCGCCGGCCTCGGCGGGGAAGCCGGCCGGGAGCTTGTACAGCAGGTTGGCGGGGACGTTGACCCATTCGGCGAAGGCGCCGTTGTTCATCAGACCGGTGAAGGCGAGGTTCTCGCAGATGTTGTAGAGGCCGTGGCGGCAGTAGTAGCAGGTGCCGCAGTGTTGGCAGGCGTCGGCGGCGACCACTTCGCCCGGGGCGAAGCCCTGCACGCCGTCGCCGAGCTTGACGATCTCGCCGCAGAACTCGTGGCCGAGGATGCACTGGCCCTTGATGCCGGTGAGCGGGTGCGGCGCTTCCACGGGGATGAACACGGGGCCGGCGACGTACTCGTGCAGGTCGGAGCCGCAGATGCCGCACCAGTGCACGCGGATCTGCACCCAGCCGGGGGCCGGGTCGCCGGGCAGGGGTACGTCTTCCACGCGGATGTCGTTGCGGCCGTGCCACACCGCGGCACGCATGCTGTTGGGGAGGATGCTCATGGGGTTCTCCTGGGGCCCGGCGGGTGCCGGGCCCGGTGATCGTCAGTGGCGTTGGAGGAAGGCCTGCAGCAGCGCGTTGACCGCATCGGCGGCCTCCATCTGCAGCATGTGGGCCTGCCCCGGGAGGATGTGCACGTCGGCCGGCAGGCCCTCGGCGTGGTGGGCGGGGATGATGGCGTCGGCCTCGCCCCAGACCACCAGCACGGGGTGCTGACCGCTCTCCACCACGCTGCGCAGGTCGAGCCGCTGGCGGCCCGCCTCGTTGAGGGTGTCGGCGAGCTGGCGCAGGGCGGCGTCCACCCCTTCCAGGCGCTTGAAGCGGAGCATGTCTTCGAGCATCTGCCGGGTGACCAGCGCGGGGTCGGAGAACAGCTGCACCAGCTGCGGCTTGAGGGCGTTGCGGTTGCCGGCCTCGACGAAGCCCTGCAGGTAGGCGCCGTTGATCTCGGCGCCGAGCCCGGCGCTGGCCAGCAGACTGAGGCTGCGCACCCGCTGCGGGGCCAGCCGCGCGGTGTTGAGGGCGACGGCGCCGCCCATGGAGTGGCCGGCCAGGTGGGCGTGCTCGATGTCGAGGTGGTCGAGCAGCGCGAGTACGGCGCAGCTCAACTCGTCCAGGTCGCCCCGGGCCAGCTGCTTGGCGGATTCGCCGTGGCCGGGCAGGTCGAGGGCGATGACGCGGCGCTCGGCGGCCAGGGCCTCGTGGTTGAACAGCCAGTTGTTGAGGTCGCCTCCGAAGCCGTGGATCAGCACCAGCGGCACGCCGCCTTCGCCGCGCTCGAAGTAGCGCAGGGTGCGGCCGTCCAGCTCGACCTTCTGCGGGCTGGGGCCGCTGTCGGCCTCGCCTTCGCCACCGGGCACGAACTCGGCGAGGAAGCGCTCGACCACGGCGTCGATCTCCGCCTCGCTGGCCTCCCCCTCTACCACGATGCCGAGCAGCGCGCCCACCGGCAGCACCTCGTCGGGGCGCGCCACCTGGCGCCGCAGCACGCCGGAGAACGGCGCCTCGACGCTGCTGCTGATCTTGTCGGTTTCCACGTCGAGCACTTCGTCGCCCTTCTCGATCGTGTCGCCGTCCTGCTTGAGCCAGTCGGCCACCCGGCCTTCGGTCATGGAGAGGCCCCACTTGGGCATGGTCAGGGTATGGATGCGGCTCATGCGGCGTTTCTCCCTTGCAGCAGCGCCAGCACGGCGGCTTCGATCTTCGCGGCGCTGGGGATGTAGAGGTCTTCCAGGGCGTCGGAGAACGGCACCGGGGTGTGCGGGGCGGTGACCTGGCGGATCGGCCCCTTGAGGGCGTGGAAGGCCTGCTCGGCCACCAGCGCGGCGATGTCGGTGGCCAGGGAGCAGCGCGGGTTGGCTTCGTCGATGACCACCAGGTGGCCGGTCTTCTCCACGCTTTCGAGGATGCTGTCGGCGTCCATCGGGCTGGTGGTGCGCAGGTCCAGCACCTCGCAGGAGATGCCCTGGCGGGCGAGGCTGGCGGCGGCGTCCATGGCCAGGTGGACCATGCGGCCGTAGGTCACCAGGGTGACGTCATCGCCGTCGCGGAGGAAGTTGGCCTCGCCGAAGGGCACGGTGTAGAGCTCTTCCGGCACCTCGCCCTGCATGGAGTAGAGCAGCTTGTGCTCGCAGAAGATCACCGGGTCGTTGTCGCGGATGGCCTGGATCAGCAGGCCCTTGGCGTCGTACGGGGACGAGGGGCAGACCACCTTGAGCCCGGGGATGTGGGTCCACAGCGCGGTGAGCATCTGCGAGTGCTGGGCGGCGGCGCGCAGGCCGGCGCCGACCATGGTGCGGATCACCAGCGGGGTGACGGCCTTGCCGCCGAACATGTAGCGGAACTTGGCGGCCTGGTTGAGGATCTGGTCCAGGCAGCAGCCGGCGAAGTCGACGAACATCAGTTCGCACACCGGGCGCAGGCCCCGGGTGGCCGCGCCCACGGCGGCGCCGACGTAGCCGATCTCCGACAGCGGGGTGTCCAGCACGCGGCCGGGGAACTGGTGGTAGAGACCCTTGGTGACCCCGAGCACGCCGCCCCAGGCGTCATCCTCGCCGGGTGCGCCGGCGCCGCCGGCATTGTCCTCGCCCATGATGAAGACGCTGGGGTCGCGGCGCATTTCCTGGGCCAGCGCCTCGTTGATGGCCTGCTGGTAGCTGATCTTTCTGGCCATGATGGCTCTCCTTTGATTGTTCTTCTGGCGGCTCGCCGGCCGGTTACGGGTAGGCGACGTAGACGTCGCTGAGCAGGTCGGCGGGGGATGGCTTGGGGTCGGCCTTGGCGCGCACCACGGCCTCGTCGATGCAGGCCTCGACCTCGACATCGACGGCGTCCAGCGCGCTGGCCTGGAGCAGCCCGGCACGGGTGGTGCGCTCGCGGAACTGCATGAGGCAGTCACGGGTTTCGCGGTAGTGCCTGACCTCGTCGGGGGCGCGGTAGGTCTGGGCGTCGCCTTCGAAGTGGCCGTAGTAGCGGGTCAGCTTCACTTCGATCAGTGAGGGCCCCTCCCCGGCCCGGGCCCGCTCGATGGCGGCGCCGGCGGCTTCGTGCACGGCGAAGAAATCGAAGCCGTCGACGGTGACGCCGGGCATGCCGAAGCCGGCGGCGCGGTCGGCGATGTGGTCGCAGGCGACGGACCAGTTGGAGGCGGTGGCCTCGGCGTAGCCGTTGTTCTCGGCGACGAAGATGCACGGCAGGTTCCACACCGAGGCGAGGTTCATGGCCTCGAACACGGCGCCCTCGTTGGAGCCCCCGTCGCCGAAGAAGGCCACGGCCACGGCGCGGTTGCCCTTGAGCTTGGCGGCCAGGGCGGCACCGGCGGCCAGCGGCGCGCCGGCACCGACGATGCCGTTGGCGCCGAGCATGCCCTTGGACAGGTCGGCGATGTGCATGGAGCCGCCCTTGCCGTGGCAGACGCCGGTCTTCTTGCCATAGATCTCGGCCATCATCCCGTACACGTCCACGCCCTTGGCGATGCAGTGGCCGTGGCCACGGTGGGTGGAGGCGATGCAGTCCTCGTCGTCGAGGTGCGCCATCACCCCGGCGGCGGAGGCTTCCTCGCCGGCGTACAGGTGGACGAAGCCGGGGATCTCGCCGGTGGCGAACTCCACGTGCAGGCGTTCCTCGAAGGCGCGGATGGTGCGCATCACGCGGTAGGCATGGAGCAATTGCTCAGTCGAAAGCGTGGACATCTTCTTGTTCTCCGGGGTGGTTCACGGGCTTGCCAGGGACGGCCAGCAGGCGATGGCAGGCGGCGAAGGCCAGGGCGGCCTCGACGTCAATGCTCAGCGGGCCGTCGAGTTCGAGGGTGATGCTGGGGCGGTCGGCGGCGGCGAACTCGATCTCGCGTTCGCCGTCCAGGGCCAGGGTGCCGGCGGCCAGGTGCGGCAGCCGGGGGATGCCAGGTTCCAGGCTGCCGCTGGCGACGATGCCGCAGGCCTGCAGCAGGCCGGGCGCGAGCGGCGCCAGCAGGGTGTGTTCGGCACCGGGGGCGAGGCGCACCCAGCTGCCACGGGGGTAGCGCCGCGACACCGGGTTCCACAGCCCGCAGAGGGACGAGAGGCCGATGGCGTGGGGCTCGGCGAAGGCGGCATAGACCTCGGCCAGGTCCTCCGCGCGGCTGATGGCACGGGCCCCGGTGAAGGTGAGCGGCGAGACGGCCACCTCCACCAGGGCGGTTTCGTCGATGCCGCGCGCGGCGATGCGCACCCGCAGGCGCTTGTTGCGGCGCAGCGCCACCTCCGCCGGGATGCGGCCGCTGGCGTAGAGCCCGCCGGCCAGGCCCGCGCCGGTGGCTTCGCGCAGCTCGGGGAAGGCGTTGTTGGTGCCGGTGGAGAGGCACAACAGCGGGATGTCGCCCACCTCCCCCGCCACGGCCTTGTGGGTGCCGTCGCCGCCGAGCACCGCCACCAGGGCGACGCCACGCTGGAGCATCAGGCGCGCGGCGTGGCGGGTGTCTTCCACGCTCTGGCGCAGCGGCAGGTCGAGGAACTCCAGGCGCGGCCAGCGGCTGTCGTGGGCATGGCGGCTGGCGCTGGCCTTGAGCACGGCGGCGGCGATGCCGGTCATGTCCGGCGGCATCAGCACCTCGTCCACGCCGGTGGCGCCGAACGCACCGAGCAGGCGCTGCACCACAGCGGCCTTGTCGGTGCTGGAGTACAGCCCGGCGTTGGCGGTGAGGCGGCGCACGTCACGGCCGGAGGCGGGGTTGGCGATGATGCCGACGCGCAGGGGCATGGCGGCACTCACAGGGAGAAGCCGCCGTCGACGGCGATCGCCTGGCCGGTGACGTGGGGCGCGCAGGCGAGGTAGACGGCGAGCTGGCCCATGTCTTCCACGGTCTGCGCCTCGCCCTGGGGCAGCAGGCTGGCCTGGTGGCGCGCCCAGGATTGCGCCTCGCTCTCCCCCGGCTGCGCCCAGCGCCCGGAGAGCCCGGCCTCGCCGCGCCACATGCCGGTGCCGACGATGCCGGGGCACAGGGCGTTGACGGTGATGCCCTCGCGGGCGACCTCCTTGGCCAGGGCATTGCTGAAGCCGATGACGGCGAACTTGGAGGCGCTGTAGTGGGCCAGGTCCGGGAAGCCGACCCGCCCGGCGATGGAGGCGACGTTGATGATCCGCCCCCAGCGTTGGGCCTGCATGAGCGCCAGTTCGGCCTGGCAGCAGAGGAACACGCCGCGGGCGTTGATGGTCATGACCCGGTCCCAGTCCTCGACGCTGAGTTCACGGACCTTGTGGATGCTGATGACGCCGGCGTTGTTCACCGCCACGTCGAGCCGGCCGTGCTGGCGGGCGATGGCGTCCACCAGGGCCTGGACGCTCTGCGGCTCGGCGACGTCCACCGCGTGGGCCGTAGCGCGGGCGCCGAGGGCGCGGACCTGGGCGGCGCCCTCCTCGGCCAGGGCCGGGTCGAGGTCGGCGATCACCAGTTCGGCACCGGCCTGGGCCAGGCTGCAGGCGATGCCGAGGCCGATGCCACGGCCGCCGCCGGTGACCAGGGCGATCCGGCCGGAAAGGGAAAATGGCGCAGGGGTAACAAGGGTCATGACGCACCTCTGAATTGTTGTTGTGGGTGCGGGACGGCGTCCCGGTGTCGCCAGGACAGGAGCAAGGGCGGTGCCAGGACGGCGCAGGCGGGGCGCAAAGGTGCGGGCCAGAGCGGCCGCAAGGGGTGTGTCGACGCGCCGTGCGCAGCGCGATCTGAGACGCGCCATGTCAGCCTGCACGGGGTGCGGGCGAGACGCTGAGACGCGGCGTCTCATCCGCCGGGCGGCGCGCCGCCGTGCTTGTCCGCCCTCCGGGCCGGCGCTTAAATGACCGGCACAAGAACAACGACACGAGCCGTGGAGGCCCCATGCTGCCTGCCAACTCGAAAGCCCATGTGGACTGCATCAGCCGTGTGCTGCGCCACGCCGAACGCCTGCCCGAACCACCAGTGCCGGACCTGATCCTCGACTCCTGGCGCCGCTCCATGGACCAGCACCGCCTGGACCCGGGCTCGCTGCAGGGGCCGCGCATCCTCAGCGAGACGCTGCTGAAGGAATGCCGCGAACGCGCGGAAAGCTTCCTGCGCATCGCCGGCGAGGAGGTCTCGCGCCTGCACGGGCGGGTGCGCGATGCCGACTACTGCGTGCTGCTCACCGATGCCCAGGGCCGCACCATCGACTACCGCGTGGAAGCCACCATCCGTGGCGAGTGCCGCCGGGCGGGGCTGTACCTGGGCACCTGCTGGTCGGAGGGCGAGGAAGGCACCTGCGGGGTGGCGGCGGTGCTGACCAACCGGGTGCCGGTGACGGTGCACAAGCGCGACCACTTCCGCGCCGCCTTCATCGGCCTGACCTGTTCGGCAGCGCCGGTGTTCGACCCCCTGGGCCAGTTGCTGGGGGTGCTGGACGTGTCCGCCGTGGAGTCGCCGGACGACCGCCGCAGCCAGCACCTGATCCGCCAGATGGCGGTGCAGAGCGCCCGCGATATCGAGAACGCCTTCTTCATGCACAGCACCCGTGGCCACTGGGTGCTGCGCGCCCATTCAGCCCCCGGCTACGTGGACAGCCAGCCGGACTACCTGTTCGCCTGGGACGCCGACGGCCGCCTGCAGGCGCTGAACCCGGCAGCGCGGCACTACCTGCTGGAACGCCACGGGCGCCTGCCGCAGCACATCGGCGAGGTGTTCGACCTGGACCTGCTGCGGGCCGCCGCCGACGAGCACCCGCGCCATGTGCCCGAGCAAGGGCTGCACATCCGCCTCAGCGTGCCGCGCCGGGCGGTGAGCGTGGCGCTGCCGAGCCGCGATGCCACGCAACTGGACCCACGCATCGCGGAGAGCCTGCGCCTGGCGGTGCGGGTGAAGGACCGCCACCTGCCGGTGCTGATCCACGGCGAGACCGGCGCCGGCAAGGAGGTGTTCGCCCGCCAGCTGCACGACGCCAGCGCACGCCGGGGCAAGCCCTTCGTGGCGCTGAACTGCGCGGCCATCCCGGAGAACCTGATCGAGAGCGAACTGTTCGGCTACGTGGCCGGCGCCTTCACCGGGGCGGAGCGCAAGGGCATGCGCGGGCTGTTGCAGCAGGCCGATGGCGGCACGCTGTTCCTCGACGAGATCGGTGACATGCCCCTGGCCCTGCAGACCCGCCTGCTGCGGGTGCTGGCCGAGGGCGAAGTGGCGCCGCTGGGCGCGGCACGCCGGCAGGCGGTGGACATCCAGGTGATCTGCGCCAGCCACCGGGACCTGGCGGCGCTGGTGGCGGCGGGCGAGTTCCGCGAGGACCTGTTCTTCCGCCTCAACGGGGCGAGCTTCGAGCTGCCGCCCCTGCGCGAACGCACGGACAAGCTGGCGCTGATCAACCGCCTGCTGGACGAGGAAGCGGCCCGCTGCGGGCTGCGCCTGGGGCTGTGCGAGTCGGCGCTGGAATGCCTGCTGGGCTATCGCTGGCCGGGCAATGTGCGCCAGCTGCGCCATGTATTGCGCTATGCCTGCGCCATCTGCCCCGGCGACACCCTGCGCCTGCAGGACCTGCCGGAAGAGCTGCGCGGCGCAGCGCCGGAACTCCGGGACGAGACGCCCGCCAGCCCGGAACGCCAGGCCCTGCTGGACGCCCTGGTGCGCCACCGCTGGCAACCGCTGCCCGCTGCCCGGGCCCTGGGCATCTCCCGGGCGACCCTGTACCGGCGGGTGAAGCAGCACGGCATCGAGATGCCGCGCATGAAGAGCGAGCCGGCGAGCCCGCTGGAGAGCGTTTCCGACAGGGTTACTTGAAGAGCGCCGAGACCACCTTGGCGACGTGTTCGGCGCCCCGGCTGATCTCACCCATGATGGAGGCGACGGTGGAGATCTGCGCGTTGTTGTCCTTGGCGCTGGCCTCGATCTTCTTCATGTAGTCGTCGATCTGCTGGGTCATCTTCACGTTCTCGGTGACCACGCTCTTGATCTCGATGGTGGCGCCGCTGGTGCGCCCGGCCAGTTGCCGCACTTCATCGGCCACCACGGCGAAGCCGCGCCCCATGTCCCCTGCCCGCGCCGCTTCGATGGCGGCATTGAGGGCCAGCAGGTTGGTCTGCTCGGCGACGCCCTGGATGGTGGTGACGATATTCTCGATGTCCTTGGCCTGCAGGCTCAGCTTGGAGATGAGGTCCACGGCGGTGTTCACCATGGTCAGGGTGGTGGCGGAGATCGCCACCGACTGGTCGAGCGAATCCATGCCCCGGTTGGAGATCTGCGCGGTCTCCTCGGCGGTGGCGAAGGACAGTTCGGCAGCACGCCGGACCTCTTCGTTGCGGCGCACCTGTTCGGTGACGTCGATGGCGAACTTGACCACCTTGAACACGGTGCCGGACTCGTCCTTCACCGGGTTGTAGCTGGCCTCGATGTGCACGGTGCTGCCGGAGGCGGTCTTGCGCTCGAAGTGGCCACGGTAGAAGTTGCCGGCCTTGAGGTTGGCCCAGAAGTCGGGGTTCTCCCTGTAGAACTCGTCGAGGCAGAGCATGCGGTGGTGGCGACCCTTGAGGCTGCCGAGGCCGTAGCCCATCAGGCGCAGGAAATTGTCGTTGGCGTCGATGATCTCGCCATCGGGGGTGAACTCGATCATGGCCATGGAGCGGCGGAGCGCGTCGCTCAGCGCACCGAGCACCAGCAGGTCGGAGTGCTCCTTGGTGACGTCACTGGCGATCTTCAGCACCTCCACCACGCGGCCGGAGGCGTCCTTGACCGGGAAGTAGGTCGCCTCCAGCCAGATCACCGCACCGTTCTTGGCGATGCGCTTGAACACGCCGCGCTGGGAGATGCCGTTGGCGAGAGAGGTCCAGAAACGTTCGTAGGCGCTGGAGTTGCGGAAGCTGTCCTCGCAGAAGAGGCGGTGGTGCTTGCCGACGATCTCCTGCTCGGTGTAGCCGACCACCTGGAGGAACAGGGGGTTGGCGGTGATGATGTCGCCCCGGGGGGTGAAGGAGATGGACGCGACGTTGTCCTCGATGGCGCGCAGCCGCTGGAGGTTTTCTTCGTCCTGGGGGGTCTTGATGTCAGGGCTGACTCGGCTCTTTCTGAACAGCATGATGAGCTCCTCGCGGTATGGGGTCGAAACGTTTTGCCCTTACTGCCCGCAGTGGTCGTCCGGTAGCCGGAGCGGCCTTCCTCAGAGTAGCCAAGCCAAACGGAATGAGAGGCTGATGCAACAACGAGCCCATCGGCTTGGGGTTGCCTTCAGTTCCGCTTCATCTTCCTGTGATCCGGACTCAATGGTTATCGGCACTTCCCGATTTTCTGTAGGGAAATCCTTAGCGACCCAAATGCCGCTGCGCTTGATAAATGCACAAGGCAGAGGGTCGAGGGCCGCAAAGCCCCCACCTGAAGCCTCCCGCACGTTCGGGTCAGGCGAATGACAGGCCCCGATCTGGGCGAGGCGCCAGCACCAAGGCCAGGCAGAACCAGACGAACGGCGCTGCAGCGCCCATGAGCATGGGCGAGGCGTAATCGCTCAGCGAAAAGGCGCAGAGGCTGGCCGCCAGCAGGGCAAGCCCGCAGATCAGGCCGGCCCGCGCGTACCGGCCCAGTCGGCGGGCCAGGAAGTGGGCGATGAGCCGCCCGATGATCGAGGCAACGACGAGCACCTGCTCGACGCCCAGGATGGCGATACCGGCCATGAAGGCGGGCCCCTCGGTCGCATCCCGCTCCACGGCCCAGAAGAACCAGGCGACTTGCGCCCCGTAGAGCACGGCCACCCCGGCCAGGGCCACCAGAAACGCTCGTCGCCCGGGGAGCAGCGCGGGCAGCGTGCCCACCAGCAGCATCCCGATCAATGCCATGCCCTGCATGTTACCGACCTCCTTGTATGGGTCATCCTCTACGCCCGGCGAGGCGGCTTCCCTGCCTGCGGATGGGCGTGCCCAGGGCGCCATCATCGACGGCGCGCGGGCCAGGTCAATCCCTGGGATGAGTTCCTGTCGATGGGTTCGCAGATGGAGGCGCGTGTGCTTCGACACCGCAACGAAAAAGACACGCCGAAGCGTGTCTTTTTCCAGGTGGATTGCAGCGGTGTCAGCTCTCCCCCACCGGCGCCTGCTCGGCCTCCACCAGCAGGCTGGCACGCCGCATGAGCAGGCGGAAGGCGCCCCAGAGCACGAGCAGGAAGGGGATGCCGAACACCAGGGTCATGTGGAAGGCCGGGACGAAGGCGGTGGTGATGAGGATGGCCACCATCAGCCCGAAGCCCAGCAGGGTAGCCCAGGGGAAGCCCCACATGCGGAAGGACAGCTGCAGGCCGCCGTTGCGCGCGTGGTAGCGGCGGAAGCGATAGTGGGTGAGGAAGATCATCATCCAGGCGAACAGCGCGCCGAAGATGGAGATGGCCATCATCAGCATGAAGGACTCCTCGGGGAACACCAGGTTGACCAGGGTGGCCAGGGCGATGCCGGTGCAGGACAGAGCCAGGGCGTTGAGCGGGACGCCGTTGCTGCCGAGGCGCCCCATGAGGCGCGGGGCGTGGCCGGCACGGGCAAGGCTGAACATCATCCGGGTGGTGGTGTAGAGCTGGCTGTTCATGGCCGACAGGGCGGCGACGAGGATGACGAAGTTGATCAGCCCGGTGGCGCCGGGGATGCCCACCTGCTCCATCACCATCACGAAGGGGCTCTGGGCGCCCTGCCCCGACTGGTTCCACGGCACCAGGGCGAGGATCAGCGCGAGGGTGAGGATGTAGAACACCAGCAGGCGCGCCATGGTGACGCGGAAGGCGCGCTTGACGGCCACCTCCGGCTGCTCGGCTTCGCCGGCGGCGACGGCGATCATCTCGATGCTGAGGTAGCTGAAGATGGAAATGATCACGGCGATCCACACGCCGGAGACGCCGTGGGGCATGAAGCCGCCGTGGGCGACGTAGTGGTGGAAGCCGTAGGCGGGGTCGCCGCCGCCGAACACCAGCCAGGCGCCGAGCAGGATGAAGGCGACGATGGCGCCGATCTTGATCGCCGAGAAGCCGTATTCGAAGTGGCCGAACGCCTTGACGCTGATGGCGTTGGTGACCACCAGGGCGGCGGAGAACAGCAGGATCCAGACCCAGCCGGCAACGGCGGGGAACCAGTACTTCATGTACACGGCGATGGCGGTCACTTCGGTGCCGACCGCCAGGACGATGGCGGCCCAGTAGGCGTAGCGCACCAGGAAGCCGGCCAGGGGGCTGATGTAGAACTCGGCGTAGGCGCCAAAGGAGCCGGAGGTGGGGTGGGCGACGGTCATTTCGGCCAGGCAGCCCATGAGCAGCAGGGCGATCAGGGCGCCGATGGCGTAGCTGACCAGCACGCCGGGGCCGGCGAAGCCGATGGCGAAGCTGCTGCCCATGAACAGGCCGGTGCCGATGGCACCGCCAATGGCGATCATGGCCATCTGGCCGGAGGTGAGCTGGCGCTTGAGCCCCTGCTCGCGCGCGGTGATGGCGGCGAATCCTGTCTTGTCGTTCATCGTGTGCCTCGGTGTTGTCGTTATGCGGGGCGTCAGAGCAGTTGCAGCGGGTAGTCGATGATCACCCGCAGTTCGTTGTTGTCGGCGGTGTCGGCCCGGCCGACCTGGGCGGTGGAGCGGATGCTGGCCTGGCGCAGGCGGATGGAGAGGTCCTTGGCGCTGCCACCCTGGACGACGTAGCCGAGTTCGATGTCCCGCTCCCAGCGCTTGCCGGCCTCGCCGTAGCGCTGGTAGGCGCTGGGGCTGCTGCGGTGGCTGTCGTCGATGTGGTCGCCCCGGATGTAGCGGCTCATGAAGCTGAGCCCGGGCACGCCGAAGGGGGCGAAGTCGAGGTCGTAGCGCACTTGCCAGGAGCGCTCGTTGGGGGCGTTGAAGTCGAGGACCTGCACGGAGTTGGCGAGGTAGATGGAGGTGCCGGGCTGGCGGTCGAAGCCGAGGTAGTCGAAGGGCTGGTCGCCGTTCACCCGCTGGTGCGCCAGGGTCAGGGCGTGGGCGCCGAAGCGGTAGCGGGCGGAGGCGGACCAGGCGGTGGTGTCGATGCGGCCGGCCAGGCTGCGGCCCTGGTCGAGGGTGCGGTAGAAGCTGGCGTCGAGCGTCAGGGACTGCTGGTCGGCCAGGTCGAGGCGCTGGCCGGCGCCGAGGTAGTACTGGCGCCAGATGTCCTCATAGCGCGAGGCGTAGGCGGACAGGTGGGTCGCGTCGCTGGGGGTCCACTGGCCGCCGAGGTAGTCGGCGCGGCGGGTTTCCACCTGGGCGAACAGGGCCTTGAGGGCGCCGTCGCGGTTGGTGGAGTTGCCGTCGTTGCCGGCGGTGAAATGCCCGGCCTCCAGCAGCAGGTTCTCCACCTCGCGGCTGCCGAGGGAGAAGCCGATGGGCATGGGGGCGAACAAGCGGGCGTTGCCGGTGCCGAACACGGGGTTCATGGGGGCCTGGCTGCCGTACTTCAGCTCGGTGCGGGAGACGCGCAGCTTGAGGGCGCCGCCGATTTCGGCCTGGCTGTCTTCGGGGCGGCCCCGGGAGTCGATCGGCAGCAGGTCGGTGCCGGTGCGGGCGCGGTTGCTGTCGAGCTTGAGGCCGAGGTTGGCGTAGGCGTCCAGGCCGAAGCCGACGGTGCCCTGGGTGTAGCCGGACTGGTAGTCGAGGGTGAAGCCGTGGGCCCACTCCTCGCGGTAGTTCTGCCCGCCCGGGTTGTTGAGCAGGTTGCGGTGGAAGTAGAAGTTGCGCTGGTTGAGCTGCAGGCGGCTGCCTTCGAGGAAGCCTTCGGGGCTGTCGGCGGCCATCAGCGGGGTGGCGGCGATGCCGCTCAGGAGCAAGGCGGCGCGGGCCAATCGCGGGGTGTTCATCTCATCGACCTCTTGTTGTGGTTATGGGTGAGAGGTGGAGGCGCCCGGGTGGGCGCCGAGTGCTTGGGGTCAGGTCACCTGCTTGCGGGCCATGAAGCGCTCCTGGCGCCAGGCCTCGCTGTCGAGGATCTCGCCCAGGGTTTCGGCGGCGTCCCAGACGTCGACAAAGCGGGTGTAGAGGGGGGTGAAGCCGAAGCGCATGATGCGCGGCTCGCGGTAGTCGCCGACCACGCCCCGGTCGATCAGCGCCTGGATGATGGCGTAGCCCTCGGGGTGCTCGTAGCTGACGTGGCTGCCACGGCGGGCGTGCTCCAGGGGGGTGACCAGGGTGAGCGGGTGCTGGCCGCAACGGGCCTGCACGCGCTCGATGAACAGGTCGGTGAGGGCCAGGGACTTCTCCCGCAGGGCCTCCATGCTGGTGCGGGCGTAGACCTCGAGACCGCTCTCGATCATGGCCAGGGAGGTGATCGGCTGGGTGCCGCAGAGGTAGCGGCCGATGCCGGGTGCCGGCTCGTAGGCGGGCTCCATGCCGAACTGGCGGGCGTGGCCCCACCAGCCGGACAGCGGTTGCCAGACCAGCTCGCGCAGGGCGGGGGCGACCCAGACGAAGGCCGGGGAGCCGGGGCCGCCGTTGAGGTACTTGTAGGTACAACCGATGGCGTAGTCGGCCTTGGCGGCGGTGAGGTCGATGGGCACGGCGCCGGCGGAGTGGCAGAGGTCCCAGATGGTCAGCGCGCCGCATTCGTGGGCCAGGGCGGTGAGGGCCTGCATGTCGTGCAGGTAGCCGGTCTTGTAGTTGACCTGGGTGATGAGGGCGACGGCGGTGTCGCTGCCGATGGCGGCGGGCAGCTCCTCGGGGGTGTCCACCAGGCGCAGGCTGTAGCCCTGCTGGAGCAGGTCGGCGAGGCCTTCGACCATGTAGATGTCGGTGGGGAAGTTGCTGCTCTCGGTGACGATGACCTTGCGAGCGGGGTCGCGCTGGGCCTGCACGCGCAGGGCGGCGACCAGCACCTTGAAGAGGTTGATGGAGGTGGTGTCGGTGATCACCACTTCGTCCTGGCCGGCGCCGATGAGGCCGGCGAGCTGGTTGCCCAGGCGCTCGGGCAGGCCACGCCAGCCGGCTTCGTTCCAGCTGCCGATCAGGCCAGTGCCCCATTCGTCCTCTACCACTTGCCGGGCCCGTTCGAGGGCGGCCTTGGGGCGCGCGCCGAGGGAGTTGCCGTCGAGGTAGATGACCCCTTCGGGCAGGGCGAAGGCGTCGCGCAGGGGCGCGAGGGCATCGCGGGCGTCGAGGTCGAGGCAGGCTTGTCTTGTTGTCATGGTCGGCTCCTAGGTCGACAGGCGACGCAGCACGGCACGGACCGGGCTGGCATCGAGATGGGTGAACTTGAGCGGCAGGGCGATGAGTTCGTAATCACCCTGGGGTACCTCGTCGAGCACCAGGCCTTCGAGGATCGCCATGCCGTGGGCGGCAACGGCGTGGTGGGCGTCGAGGGTCTTGCTGTGCTGGGGGTCGAGGGACGGGGTGTCGGTACCCACCAGGCAGACGCCATGGGCGGCGAGCAGCGCGATGGCGTCGGCGGCGATGGCGGTGAAGGTGTCGGGCCAGCGGTCCTGTGGGGCGGTCAGGCAGGTGCGGATCAGCACCCGGGGCGGGACGCCGGCGAGGTGAGGCCGAAGGTGATGGGGTTCGACGAGGCCCTCGGCCTCCAGGCAATGGATCACGCGGCAGGGCCCGAGGTAGGGCGCGAGCGAGACGGCGCCGATGGCGGCGCCGGCCGGGTCGTAGTGCAGCGGGGCGTCGGCGTGGGCGCCGGTGTGGGGCGAGAGAGCGATGCGCCCGACGTTGACCGGGCAGTGCGCGTCGATCTGCCAGGTGGCGTGCTGCTGGAAGGGGGTGTCGCCAGGCCAGGTGGGAGTCTGGCTGTTCAGGGGTGGGCTGATGTCCCACAGCAACGGCTCATTGCGCATGGTCTTCTCCTCGTTGGGCGAAAAAATCATGCTGCAAAGGCCTTCGAATTATCGTGCTATCTTTGCGACGCTTGCGTCATCCAGTCGCAGTAAATTCTATGAAACTCCATTTTCCTGAAATTTTATTCTCATGACCCTGGACAGCACCGATATCCGCATCCTCCATTGCCTGCAGCACGACGGCCGGATCAGCAACCAGGAACTGGCGGAACGGGTTTCGCTGTCTCCGTCGGCCTGCCTGCGGCGCCTGCGCAACCTGGAGGACAGCGGCATCGTGCGGGGGTATCGACCGGTGCTGGACGCGGAGCGCCTGGGGGTTGAGCTGGAGGCGCTGGTGCATGTGTCCATGCGCCAGGACGAGGCGGACTGGCACGAGCGCTTCGTGGAGCAGCTGCAGGGCTGGCCGGAGGTGGTCAGCGCCTACATCGTGACCGGGGCGAGCAACTACGTGCTGCGGGTGCAGGCGCGCAACCTGAAGCAGTTCTCCGACTTCATCGTCACGCGCCTGAACCGGGCCCACGGGGTGACCGACATCCGTTCGGAAATCATCCTGCAGACGGTGAAGGAAGGCGGCGGCGCATTGGACCTGCTGCGCCGCTGACCCGCCCTCCTCCGCTCACCCTTTGAGGAAGCGGGCGATCTGCTCGGCGGCAGTCTGGAGGTGCTCGGCGTGGGTGTGGCCGGACGCCTTGAGGGGCTTCAGGTCATGGTCCGCGGCTTCCAGCCAGTGCAGCTGGATGGCGTCGGAGAGGCAGTAGCCGGCGACGGTTTCGCGGTCGCCGAGGGCATCCCGCTCGCCCTGGACGATGAGGGTGCGGGTGCGCAGATCCGCCAGGTGCGCCACCCGGGGCTTCTCGGGTTTGCCGGCGGCGTAGAAGGGATAACCGAGGCAGACCAGGGCGTCGGCCTTCAGCTCATCGGCCAGCAGACTGGCCATCCTCCCGCCCATGGACTTGCCACCGATGGCCAATTGCCCCGTGACCTGCTGTCGCACCTGGGCATGCACATCCCGCCAGCAATCGAGCAATACGGCCTGCGGATTGGGGGGACGGCGACGCCCGTCTTCGCGCCTCGCGGCCATGTAGGGAAACTCGAAGCGCACGGTCGCAATGCCGCTCTGTGCAAGCCTCCGCGCCATTTCATCCATGAACGGACTGTCCATCGGCGCGCCTGCGCCGTGGGCCAGTACCAGGGTGATGTCGACCAGGCCTGAAGGCCTCTCCCACACGAACATTCGGACTTCTCCGCTAGCTGTTGGCTGTTGATCCAGATCAATGGGGCAAAACAGGTGTTTAACCATGCTTTCGCGGCAATTCCTAAAAAACCGTGTACGGAAGCCCAAGCACATGAACACAGAAGTCAGTACCGCCTACAACTACAAGGTGGTCCGCCAGTTCGCCATCATGACGGTGGTCTGGGGAATCGTCGGGATGGGGCTCGGCGTTCTCATTGCCGCTCAGCTGGCCTGGCCGGAGCTCAATTTCAACCTTCCCTGGACCAGCTTTGGCCGCTTGCGCCCGCTGCACACCAACGCGGTGATCTTCGCCTTCGGTGGCTGCGCGCTGTTCGCGACCTCTTACTACGCCGTCCAGCGTACCTGCCAGACCCGCCTGGTGTCCGATGGCCTCGCGGCCTTCACCTTCTGGGGTTGGCAACTGGTGATCGTGCTCGCCGCGATCAGCCTGCCGATGGGCTGGACCAGCTCGAAAGAATACGCCGAGCTGGAATGGCCGATCGACCTGCTCATCACCGTCGTCTGGGTGGCCTACGCCATGGTGTTCTTCGGCACCGTGATGAAGCGCCGCACCAAGCACATCTACGTGGGCAACTGGTTCTTCGGCGGGTTCATCCTGACCGTGGCCATTCTGCACATCGTCAACAACCTGGAAATCCCGGTCACCCTGACCAAGTCCTACTCGCTGTATGCCGGTGCGACCGACGCCATGATCCAGTGGTGGTACGGCCACAACGCGGTGGGCTTCTTCCTGACCGCCGGCTTCCTGGGGATGATGTACTACTTCGTGCCGAAGCAGGCAGGCCGTCCGGTCTATTCCTATCGCCTGTCCATCGTGCACTTCTGGGCGCTGATCGCCGTCTACATCTGGGCCGGCCCGCACCACCTGCACTACACCGCGCTGCCGGACTGGGCGCAGTCCCTGGGCATGGTGATGTCCCTGATCCTGCTGGCTCCGAGCTGGGGCGGCATGATCAACGGCATGATGACCCTGTCGGGCGCCTGGCATAAGCTGCGCGACGATCCGATCCTGCGCTTCCTGGTGGTGTCCCTGGCCTTCTACGGCATGTCCACCTTCGAAGGCCCGATGATGGCCATCAAGACCGTCAACGCCCTCTCCCACTACACCGACTGGACCATCGGCCACGTACACGCCGGTGCCCTCGGCTGGGTTGCCATGGTGTCCATCGGCTCCCTGTACCACCTGATCCCGAAGGTGTTCGGTCGCGAGCAGATGCACAGCGTCGGCCTGATCAACGCGCACTTCTGGCTGGCCACCATCGGCACCGTGCTCTACATCGCCTCGATGTGGGTCAACGGCATCGCCCAGGGCCTGATGTGGCGTGCAGTCAACGAAGACGGCACCCTCACCTACTCCTTCGTCGAAGCGCTGGAAGCCAGCCACCCCGGCTTCGTGGTGCGCATGATCGGCGGCGCGATCTTCCTCTCCGGCATGCTGCTGATGGCCTACAACACCTACCGCACCGTCAAGGCCGCCAAGCCGGCCGAGTACGACGCCATCGCCCAGATCGCCTGAGGAGCCGATAGATGAAAAAGCATGAAGTCATCGAGAAGAACGTCGGCCTGATGGCGTTGTTCATGATCCTGGCCGTCAGCATCGGCGGCCTGGTTCAGATCGTCCCGCTGTTCTTCCAGGACGTGACCAACACCCCGGTCGAAGGCATGAAGCCCTACACCGCCCTGCAGCTGGAAGGCCGCGACATCTACATCCGCGAAGGCTGCGTCGGCTGCCACTCGCAGATGGTTCGCCCCTTCCGCGCCGAGACCGAGCGCTACGGCCACTACTCCGTTGCCGGTGAAAGCGTGTGGGACCACCCCTTCCTGTGGGGCTCCAAGCGGACCGGCCCGGACCTGGCCCGCGTAGGCGGCCGCTACTCCGACGACTGGCACCGTGCGCACCTGTACAACCCGCGCAACGTGGTGCCCGAGTCGAAGATGCCCGCCTACCCCTGGCTGGTCGAGCACACCCTGGACGGCAAGGACACCGCCGCCAAGCTCTCGGCCATGCGCACGCTGGGCGTTCCCTACACCGCAGAAGACATCGCCGGTGCCTCCGATGCCGTGAAGGGCAAGACCGAGATGGACGCCCTGGTGGCCTACCTGCAGGTGCTCGGCACCAGCCTGAAGAACAAGAGGTAAGGCATGGACATCGGAACGCTTCGCGGCCTGGGCACCCTGATGGTGCTGGTCGCGATGATCGGGGTTATCTGCTGGGCCTACAGCGGGCGCCGCAAGGCCGATTTCGACCAGGCCGCCCTGCTGCCCTTCGGCGACGACCTGCCAAGCCCGCAAGACCGGAATGATTCTAGGAGCACATTCGAATGAGCACTTTCTGGAGCTGGTACATCTCCCTGCTCACCCTGTTCACCCTGGTGGCGCTGCTCTGGCTGGTTTTCGCCACCCGCAAGGGCGAAGCCAAGGGCACGGTCGACAAGACCATGGGCCACAGCTTCGACGGCATCGAGGAGTACGACAACCCGCTGCCCAAGTGGTGGTTCATGCTGTTCGTCGGCACCATCATCTTCACCTTCGGCTACCTGGCGCTCTACCCGGGCCTGGGCAACTGGAAGGGCGTGCTGCCGGGCTATGACGACGGCTGGACCCAGGACAAGCAATGGCAGCGCGAAGTGGACAAGGCCAACGCGATGTACGGCCCGATCTTCGCCAAGTATTCGGCCATGCCGGTCGAAGCTGT
This sequence comes from Pseudomonas sp. SLBN-26, assembly GCF_006715895.1. Classification (NCBI taxonomy): domain Bacteria; kingdom Pseudomonadati; phylum Pseudomonadota; class Gammaproteobacteria; order Pseudomonadales; family Pseudomonadaceae; genus Pseudomonas; species Pseudomonas sp. SLBN-26. The sequence goes on along the minus strand of NZ_VFOB01000001.1, from coordinate 380,080 downwards.
TGCCCAGGATCCGCAGGCCCTGAAGATGGGCGGCCGCCTGTTCGCCACCTACTGCTCCATCTGCCACGGCTCGGACGCCAAGGGCGCCGTCGGCTTCCCGAACCTGGCCGACGACAGCTGGCGCTGGGGCGGCGACGCCGAAACCATCAAGACCACCATCCTCCACGGTCGCATGGCTGCCATGCCGGCCTGGGGCGAGGTACTCGGTGAGGATGGCGTCAAGAACGTGGCCGCCTATGTCCGCCAGGACCTGGCCGGCCTGAAGCTGCCGGAAGACGCCAAGGCCGACGTGGCCGCCGGCAAGGCCCTGTTCGCCAGCACCTGCGTGGCCTGCCACGGCCCCGAAGGCCATGGCACCCCGGCCATGGGCGCTCCGGACCTGACCAAGCCCGCCGCCTGGATCTACGGCTCCAGCCTGGCCCAACTGCAACAGACCATCCGTTACGGTCGTAACGGCCAGATGCCCGCCCAGGACCAGTACCTGGGTCAGGACAAGGTCCACATCCTGGCCGCCTACGTGTACAGCCTGTCCCGCAAGGGCGGCGACAAAGTCGCAGCGGAGTAACCCGAGACCGGCGACGCAAGGAGGCGTCGCCACCCCGCCCGGCCCGAAAGGCGCCTGACGGAAGCCGCGCAAAGGCAGCCCGACGCAAGAAGGGCAAACCGGACACAGGGAGGTGTCCACCCCTCCTTATATATAGTGCGACGCGATGTCGCACCCGTTCCGACCAGTAGCCTTTCGCGAGTTGGACCTTGCACTAATATGGTCCGTAGTCGCCGCCCGGCATAACCACGAGGCGACTTTCCCCTCTCGAAAGCACTGGAACCGATCACTGGGAAACCACGGTCGGGACACCTGGCAAACAGGTTGGAAACCCTTTCCAGAGGGCTTGGAAAGCGGGTTTGTGACGGCATGTGTCGTTGCATTGCATACCCTCTTTCTCCATACTTGCCGCCGCTTTTTTGTCCCGAAAAACTCCATTAACCGTGGAACCCCTAGCATGAGCACAGCAATCAGTCAGACTGCTTATAACTATAAGGTGGTCCGCCAGTTCGCCATTATGACGGTGATCTGGGGGGTCATTGGGATGGGTCTAGGCGTGTTCATTGCCGCACAACTCGTGTGGCCGGAACTCAACCTGAACCTTCCGTGGACCAGCTTCGGCCGTCTGCGTCCCTTGCATACCAACGCGGTGATCTTCGCCTTCGGTGGTTGCGCCCTGTTCGCCACGTCCTACTACGTGGTACAGCGCACCTGCCAGACTCGCCTGATCTCCGACACTCTCGCCGCGTTCACCTTCTGGGGTTGGCAAGCGGTGATCGTGCTGGCGGTCATCACCCTGCCGCTGGGCTACACCTCCTCCAAGGAGTACGCCGAGCTGGAATGGCCGATCGACATCCTGCTGGCGGTGGTCTGGATCACCTACGCGCTCGTGTTCTTCGGCACCGTGATCAAGCGCAAGACCAAGCACATCTATGTCGGTAACTGGTTCTTCGGGGCCTTCATCCTGGTTACCGCGATGCTGCACATCGTCAACAGCATGGAAATCCCGGTCACCCTGACCAAGTCCTACTCGCTGTATGCCGGTGCAACCGACGCCATGATCCAGTGGTGGTACGGCCACAACGCCGTGGGCTTCTTCCTGACTACCGGCTTCCTGGGGATGATGTACTACTTCGTTCCGAAGCAGGCCGAGCGTCCGATCTACTCCTACCGCCTGTCCATCGTGCACTTCTGGGCGCTGATCACCCTGTACATCTGGGCCGGTCCGCACCACCTGCACTACACCGCGCTGCCGGACTGGGCGCAGTCCCTGGGTATGGCCATGTCCCTGATCCTGCTGGCTCCGAGCTGGGGCGGCATGATCAACGGCATGATGAGCCTGTCGGGTGCCTGGCATAAGCTGCGCTCCGACCCCATCCTGCGCTTCCTGGTGGTGTCCCTGGCCTTCTACGGCATGTCCACCTTCGAAGGCCCGATGATGGCCATCAAGACCGTCAACGCCCTCTCCCACTACACCGACTGGACCATCGGCCACGTACACGCTGGTGCCCTCGGCTGGGTGGCGATGATTTCCATCGGCTCGCTCTACCACCTGATCCCGAAGGTATTCGGTCGCGAGCAGATGCACAGCGTCGGCCTGATCAACGCCCACTTCTGGCTGGCTACCATCGGTACCGTTCTGTACATCGCCTCCATGTGGGTCAACGGCATCACCCAGGGTCTGATGTGGCGCGCAGTCAACGAAGACGGCACCCTCACCTACTCCTTCGTCGAAGCCCTTGAGGCCAGCCACCCGGGCTACCTGGTGCGCATGATCGGCGGTGCCTTCTTCGTGACCGGCATGCTGCTGATGGCCTACAACACCTTCCGTACCGTACGCGCCGCCAAGCCGGCCGAGTACGATGCGGCTGCCCAGATTCCGCAAGGAGCTCACTAATGAAGCAACACGAATTAGTCGAGAAGAACGTCGGTCTGCTGGCACTGTTCATGGTGATCGCCGTTAGCATCGGCGGTCTCGTGCAGATCGTCCCGCTGTTCTTCCAGGACGTGACCAACACCCCGGTCGAAGGCATGAAGCCGCGTACCGCCCTGGAGCTGGAAGGCCGCGACATCTACATCCGCGAAGGCTGCGTTGGCTGCCACTCGCAGATGGTCCGTCCCTTCCGCGCCGAGACCGAGCGCTACGGCCACTACTCCGTTGCCGGTGAAAGCGTGTGGGACCACCCCTTCCTGTGGGGCTCCAAGCGGACCGGCCCGGACCTGGCCCGCGTAGGCGGCCGCTACTCCGACGACTGGCACCGTGCGCACCTCTACAACCCGCGCAACGTGGTGCCCGAGTCGAAGATGCCTGCCTACCCCTGGCTGGTTGAGAACAAGCTCGACGGCAAAGACACCGCTGCCAAGATGCAAGCGCTTCGTACCCTCGGCGTCCCCTACACCGACGATGACATCGCCGGCGCACGTGACGCGGTCAAGGGCAAGACCGAGATGGACGCACTGGTGGCGTTCCTTCAGGGTCTGGGCACCTCGATCAAGAACAAACGGTAAGCACGATGGATATCCAGACTCTCCGCGGGCTGGGAACCATCCTGGTGTTCGTCGCCTTCATCGGCGTCGTCCTCTGGGCCTACAACGGCAAGCGCAAGAGCAGCTTCGACGAAGCTGCCAACCTGCCCTTCGCTGATGACAAGCCGGCGGACACCAAGCGCGACGACGAAGCTTCTAGGAGTAAGAGCGAATGACCACGTTCTGGAGTTGGTACGTAACCCTCCTGACCAGCGCCACCCTGGTGGCACTGGCGGTGCTGATCTTTGCCACCCGCAAGGGCCAGCGCCAGGAAACCACCGAAGAAACCCTCGGCCATGCCTTCGACGGCATCGAGGAATACGACAACCCGCTGCCCAAGTGGTGGTTCATGCTGTTCGTCGGCACCCTCGTGTTCGCCGTCGGCTACCTGGTTCTGTACCCGGGCATGGGCAACTGGAAAGGCATCTTCCCCGGCTACAACGAAGTGGCCGAAGGCAAGCCCTTCGCCAACGGCGAAAGCGGCTGGACCGGTGTCCACCAGTGGGAAAAGGAAATGGACAAGGCCGATCAGCAATACGGCCCGCTGTTCAAGAAATACGCCGCCATGCCCATCGAGGAAGTGGCCAAGGACGAGAAAGCCCTGAAAATGGGTGGTCGTCTCTTTGCCTCCAACTGCTCGGTGTGCCACGGCTCCGACGCCAAGGGCTCCTACGGCTTCCCGAACCTGACCGACGCCGACTGGCGCTGGGGTGGTGAGCCCGAGACCATCAAGACCACCATCCTCGGCGGCCGTCACGGCGTGATGCCGGCCTGGGGCGAAGTGATCGGTGAGCAAGGCGTTCGTGACGTCGCCGCCTTTGTGCGCCAGACCCTGGATGGTCGCGACCTGCCGAAGGACGCCAACGCCAACCCGGAAAACGGCAAAGCCATCTTTGCTGCCAACTGCGTGGCCTGCCACGGTCCGGAAGGCAAGGGCACCCCGGCCATGGGCGCTCCGAACCTGACCCACCCCAACGCGTTCATCTACGGCAGCAGCTTTGCCCAACTGCAGCAGACCATCCGCTATGGTCGCCAGGGCATGATGCCGGCGCAGGAAGAACACTTGGGTAACGACAAGGTCCACCTGCTGGCCGCCTACGTGTACAGTCTCTCCCACAAGGGTGCGACCGAAGCCGAAGGCAAATAAGCAGTACCTATGCCCGCCATGCGCGACGCACTGTCGCACATGGCGGGCAGCTATCAGGCGTACCATATGTGATGTGGCACTAAGATCCCGTTCGGCAAGCACTGATCGGGGCAAGCCAAACAGCCGTGGTACGAGATAGATGAGCGAACAGATCCCCGTCCAGAACATTACCCCTCCCCCGGCAAAAGGCGGTCAAAGCACCGACCTCTACGCCAGCCGCGAAAAGATCTACACCCGAGCCTTCACCGGCCTCTTCCGCAACCTGCGAATGGCAGGGGGCGCCTTCCTCTTCCTGCTCTACTTCGGCACCGTCTGGCTGACCTGGAACGACCGACAGGCCGTCTGGTGGAACCTGCCGGAACGCAAGTTCTACATCTTCGGCGCCACCTTCTGGCCCCAGGACTTCGTCCTCCTGTCCTGGCTGCTGATCATCTGCGCCTTTGGCCTGTTCTTCATCACCGTGTTCGCCGGCCGTGTCTGGTGCGGCTACACCTGCCCGCAGAGCGTGTGGACCTGGATCTTCATGTGGTGCGAGAAAGTCACCGAGGGTGACCGCAACCAGCGCATGAAGCTCGACAAGGCCCCCGCCAGCGCCAACAAATTCCTGCGCAAGTCGGCCAAGCACAGCCTCTGGCTGCTGATCGGCTTCGTCACTGGCCTGACCTTCGTCGGCTACTTCACCCCCATCCGCGACCTGGTGACCGACCTCTTCACCGGCAACGCGGACGGCTGGGCCTACTTCTGGGTCGGCTTCTTCACCCTGGCCACCTACGGCAACGCCGGGTGGTTGCGCGAGCAGGTGTGCATCTACATGTGCCCCTACGCCCGCTTCCAGAGCGTGATGTTCGACAAGGACACCCTGATCGTTTCCTACGACCCGCGTCGCGGCGAATCCCGCGGTCCGCGCAAGAAGAACGTCGACTACAAGGCCCAGGGCCTGGGCGACTGCATCGACTGCACCATGTGCGTGCAGGTCTGCCCCACCGGCATCGACATCCGTGACGGCCTGCAGATCGAGTGCATCGGCTGCGCCGCCTGCATCGACGCCTGCGACAGCATCATGGAGAAGATGAACTATCCCAAGGGGCTGATCAGCTACACCACTGAACACAACCTGAACGGCCAGCAGACGCACCTACTGCGCCCCCGCCTGATCGGTTACGCTGCCGCCCTCGTCGCGATGATCAGCCTGTTCGGCTATGCCGTCAGCGCCCGTTCCCTGGTGGAACTGGACGTCATCAAGGACCGGGTGCTCTATCGCGAAAACGAGCAAGGCCGCATCGAGAACGTCTACACCCTGAAGATCATGAACAAGGCCCAGAAGGACATCGACTTCGTACTCGAAGCCGACGGCCTGGATGGCCTGGTCTACGAGGGCAAGCGCGAGGTGCGTGCCGAGGCAGGCGAAGTCCTGTCCGTACCGGTGGAACTGTCCATCGACCCGGACAAGCTGCCGTCCAGCACCAACACCATTGTCTTCCGCGTCCGCGCGGTGGATGACGCCAGCATCGAGAACGACGCCGACAGCCGCTTCATCGGCCCCAGCGTCCGCTAGAACGGGAATACCATGCAGTCCGAAGCCCCAAGCCCCTGGTACAAGCAACCCTGGCCGTGGTTCATCCTCGGCATCCTCGGCACCTCCGTGGTGCTGGGGACCACCATGCTGGTAGTCGCCATCAAGAACCCGCCGAGCCTGGTGGCAGACAACTACTACGAGGTCGGCAAGGGCATCAACACCTCCCTGGAGCGCGAGAACCTGGCCCAAAGCCTGGGCATGCGTGCCGAGGTTCGCTTCGACAATGACAGCGGCGAGGTCGAGGTCCGCCTCGACGGCAAGAGCCAGCCCCAGCACCTGGTGCTCAGCCTCCTCTCCCCTACCCAGCCCGAGAAGGATCGCCGCGTCGTGCTCCAACCCAAGGCACCCGGCCTCTACGCCGGACACCTGGAAGACAACATTGGCGGCCGCCGCTTCGTTGAACTGATCGGCCAGGAAGACGGCCAGGACTGGCGTCTCTTCGAAGAAGAAAACCTTGAGGCGGGTGGCGTAACCCAGCTCGGCGAATAAGCCCCGCCCATGCCTGCACCACTCAACTGCTACCACTGCGGCTTGCCGGTTCCCACCGGCAGCCCTTACGAGGCCCTCGTGCTGGGAGAGACGAGGGCCATGTGCTGTCCAGGGTGCCAGGCCGTGGCCGAAGCCATCGTCGCCGGCGGCCTGGAGAGCTACTACCGCCATCGCAGCGAGACCGCCGCTAACCCCGATGCTCTTCCCGGCGCACTGCCGGACGAACTGGCCCTGTTTGACCGCGCGGACGTCCAGCAACCCTTCGTCCAGCACGAAGGCGAACTCAGCGAGACCAGCCTGCTCATCGAAGGCATCAGTTGCGCCGCCTGCGGCTGGCTGATCGAGAAGCACCTGCGGGGCCTGCCAGGCGTTGCCGAAGCGCGCCTCAACCTGTCCAACCACCGGCTCCAGGTGCGCTGGACCGACAGCCAGATCCCCCTCAGCAGGCTGCTCAAGGAGCTGCGCCGCATCGGCTATGCCGGCCACCCCTACAAGGCCGACGAAGCCGCCGAGCGACTCGCCACCGAGAACCGCCGTGCCATGCGCCAGCTGGGCGTCGCCGGCCTGCTGTGGATGCAGGTGATGATGGCCGCGATGGCCACCTGGCCCGAATTCAACATCGACCTGACGCCGGAGCTGGACAAGATCCTGCGCTGGGTCAGCCTGTTCCTCACCACGCCCATCGTCTTTTACTGCTGCGGCCAGTTCTTCCGCGGCGCGCTCAGGGACCTGCGCACCCGCCACCTGAGCATGGACGTCTCCGTGTCCCTCGCCATCGGCGGCGCCTACGTGGCCGGTATCTGGTCGACGGTCACCGGCACGGGCGAGCTGTACTACGACGCCGTGGGCATGTTCGCCCTCTTCCTCCTGGCCGGCCGCTACCTCGAACGCCGTGCCCGCGAGCGAACGGCCGCCGCAACCGCCCAACTGGTCAACCTGCTGCCCGCCTCCTGCCTGCGGCTGGATGACACCGGACAAGGCCAGCGCATCCTCCTCGACGAGTTGAAGCTGGGCGACCGCGTCCTGGTGCCTCCGGGCGCCCTGATGCCGGCCGACGGCGTGATCCTGGAAGGCCGCTCCAGCGTTGACGAATCCCTGCTCACCGGCGAGTACCTGCCCCTGCCGCGCAACCCGGGCGATGCCGTCACTGCCGGCACGCTCAACGTCGAAGGGCCACTGACCCTCGAAGTCCAAGCCCTGGGCGACAAGACCCGGCTGTCCGCCATCGTGCGCCTGCTGGAACGCGCCCAGGCCGACAAGCCGCGCCTCGCCGAACTGGCGGACAAGGTCGCCCAGTGGTTCCTCATCTTCGTCCTGCTGGCGGCCGCCGTGGTCGGGCTGATCTGGTGGGAAATCGACGCCTCCCGCGCCTTCTGGGTCGTGCTGTCGCTGCTGGTCGCCACCTGTCCCTGCGCACTGGCCCTCGCCACACCCACCGCCCTCACCACCGCCACCGGCAGCCTGCACAAGCTCGGGCTCCTGCTGACCCGGGGCCATGTGCTGGAAGGGCTGAATCACATCGACACGGTGATCTTCGACAAGACCGGTACCCTCACCGAGGGCCGGCTGACCCTGAGCGCCATCCACCCCCTCGCGAGCCTGGACGGCGACGCCTGCCTGGCCCTGGCCGCTGCACTCGAGAACCGCTCCGAACACCCCATCGCCCGCGCCTTCGGCCGTGCGCCGGTGGCCGCCGACGAAGTGCGCAGCATCCCCGGCAAGGGGCTTGAAGGCCTCGTGGAAGGGCGTCGCCTGCGCATTGGCCAGGCTGACTTCGTCGCCGAACTCGGTGGCTGGGCAGCGCCCGCCATTCCCGGCCAGCAGGGCCAGTGGCTGCTGCTGGGTGATGACAACGGGCCGCTGGCGTGGCTGGTGCTCGATGATCGCCTGCGCGAAGACGCCCCGCTGCTGGTGGAGGCCTGCAAGGCCAAAGGCTGGCGGATCATGCTGCTGTCCGGCGACAGCTCGCCGATGGTCGACGAGATCGCCCGCCAGCTCGGCATCGACGATGCACGCGGTGGCCTCAGCCCGGACGCCAAGCTGGCCGTGCTGCGGGACCTGCACCAGCAAGGCCGGCGTGTGCTGATGCTGGGCGACGGCGTCAACGACGTCCCCGTCCTCGCCGGTGCCGACATCAGCGTCGCCATGGGCAGCGCCACTGACCTGGCCAAGACCAGCGCGGATGCGGTGCTGCTCTCGAACCGGCTGGAAAGCCTGGTCCAGGCGCTGTCGGTCGCCTCGCGCACCCGCCGCATCATCATCCAGAACCTGGCCTGGGCGACGCTGTACAATGGCAGCGTCCTGCCATTTGCCGCACTGGGCTGGGTCACCCCGCTCTGGGCCGCCTTCGGCATGTCGGTCAGCTCACTGCTGGTCGTGATCAACGCCCTTCGGCTGGCGCGCACCTAGCGGCCAGCCCGGCATCCTCCGCCCTGCCCTGACAACGAGACTCCCGATGCCTGCGCTCTACATCCTCATTCCCGTCGCCATCGGCCTGGTGGGCTTCGCCATCTGGTTGTTCTTCTGGGCAGTGGACAGCGGCCAGTACGACGACCTCGACGGCCCCGCCCACAGCATCCTCTTCGATGATGAAGACCCCAGCCACAAGGCCGGCATCGCCGAGGCGGACGAAGCCGAAAACGCCGAGCAGGACAAGGACCGCGACGGTGCCTGAACTCGCCCCACAACTGGTGTCGGCACTGATTCTCGGCCTGCTGGGCGGTGGTCACTGCATCGGCATGTGCGGCGGCCTGATGGGCGCGCTGACCCTGGCCATCCCACCTGAGCAGCGCGCCCGCCGCCTGCGCCTGCTGCTGGCCTACAACCTCGGACGCATCCTCAGCTACGCCACGGCCGGCCTGCTCATCGGCCTGGCCGGCTGGGCCGTGGCCAACAGCCCGGCAGCACTGGCAATGCGCGTGGTGGCCGGCCTGCTGCTGGTGTGCATGGGCCTCTACCTGGCCGGCTGGTGGAGCGGCCTGACCCGCATCGAAGCACTGGGGCGCGGTCTCTGGCGCCATATCCAGCCCGTGGCGAGCCGCCTGCTGCCGGTCTCCACACTGCCCCGCGCCCTGCTGCTCGGCGCGCTCTGGGGCTGGCTGCCGTGCGGCCTGGTCTACAGCACCCTGCTCTGGTCGGCGAGCCAGGGTTCGGCCAGCGACAGCGCGCTGCTCATGCTCGCCTTCGGCCTGGGCACCTGGCCGGTGCTGCTGGCAACGGGCCTGGCCGCTGAACGCCTGACCGCCCTGCTGCGCAAGCGCGGTATCCGCATCGCCGGCGGCGTGCTGGTGATGCTGTTCGGCATCTGGACGCTTCCCGGTCCGCACCAGCACTGGTTGATGGGGCACTAAGCCCTCCTGTAGAACCGCTCAACCCCATGTGGCGGGGCTCTGCGACAGCATGACTCAGATCAACAAGCCATGGCCGGGCGGCACCTAGACTCGCGCCACTGACTGCTGATCCTGGATTGCCCGCATGCTCGACGATATCCGCTGGGACTCCGGCCTGATCCGCCGCTACGACGCGGCAGGCCCCCGCTACACCTCCTACCCCACAGCCGTGCAATTCAACGATCGCATCGGCTCCTTCGACCTGCTGCACGCCCTGCGCGACAGCCGCAAGGCGCAGCGCCCGCTGTCGCTCTACGTCCACGTCCCGTTCTGCGCGAACATCTGCTACTACTGCGCCTGCAACAAGGTCATCACCAAGGACCGTGGCCGCGCCCTCCCCTACCTGGAGAAGCTCGAGCGCGAGATCGAACTCATCGCCTGCCACCTCGACCCGCAGCAACGGGTGGAACAACTGCACTTCGGCGGCGGCACCCCCACCTTTCTCAGCCATGACGAGCTGCGCCGCCTGATGGGCCATCTGCGCAAGCACTTCAACCTGCTGGACGACGACTCGGGCGACTACGGCATCGAGATCGACCCGCGCGAAGCCGACTGGTCCACCATGGGCCTGCTGCGTGAGCTGGGCTTCAACCGCGTCAGCCTGGGCGTGCAGGACCTCGATCCGTCCGTGCAGCTCGCAGTGAACCGCCTGCAGAGCCTGTCCGAGACCCGCGGCATCATCGAAGCGGCCCGGACCCTGCAGTTCCGCTCGGTGAACATCGACCTGATCTACGGCCTGCCACGACAGACTCCGGAGAGCTTCGCCCGTACCGTCGCAGAAGTGATCGCGCTTCAACCCGACCGCCTCTCGGTCTTCAACTACGCCCACCTGCCGGAACGCTTCATGCCCCAGCGGCGCATCCGCAGCGAAGAGCTGCCCAGCCCGGCCCACAAGCTGGAAATGCTCCAGGGCAGCATCGAGCAGCTGACCCGGGCCGGCTACCGCTACATCGGCATGGACCACTTCGCCCTGCCCGACGACGAGCTCTCCATCGCGCAGGAAGACGGCCGCCTGCAACGCAATTTCCAGGGCTACACCACCCATGGCCACTGCGACCTGATCGGCCTGGGCGTCTCTGCCATCAGCCAGGTCGGCGACCTGTACTGCCAGAACGACAGCAACCTCAACACCTACCAGGAAACGCTCGGTGCCGATCAACTGGCCACTCGCCGGGGCCTGTCATGCAATGAGGACGACCGCATCCGCCGCGCCGTGATCCAGCAACTGATCTGCGAGTTCGAGCTGGATTTCGAGATGATCGAATCGCGCTACAACATCGAGTTCAGGGGGTACTTCGACGCCGTGTGGCCCCAGCTCGAAGCCATGGCGCGGGACGGGCTGATCAGCCTCACCGATCGCCGCATCGACATCCAGCCCACCGGCCGGCTGCTGGTGCGCTCGGTGTGCATGCTGTTCGACCACTACCTCACCCCGGAAACCACCCAGCGCTTCTCCCGGGTGATCTGAAGAAACCCGCCCCGAACGGGGCGGGCCTTTGGCTCATTTCATGGCCAGGCTCATCGCCTTGACCGACTGCTCATCGCTGAGCTTCGACTCCTTCATTGCCTTGCGCAGGTTGACCAGCGCCGTGGTCAGCGCGGAGTTAAGGCTGGCCAATTCGCCACGCAGTTGTTGCTGACGCAGCTTGCGGGTTTCCTCGTCCAGGCTGCTGTCCGTCGCCACCTCCTGCAGCTCCTTCTGCTTCTCCTGCACCTGCTCCCGCAAGCGGCGGATCATCTTGAGGATCTGCTTGATGACATCCGGCAGGCCGCTCTCGTCGATGTCATCGTTCTTGCCCGTCCCTTCGGAACGCGCCACCCCTTCCTTGGAGAGGCTTACCTTCACACCGGACTGCTCGGCAGCAGTGGCACTGCCGGCTGCCTTGGCCTCTTCCGTCTGGGCCGGGTCCTGCCCACCCTCGGCCTTGGCGCTACGGAGCGTCGTCGCATGCTGGCTGGAGAAGGGCCAGCCGGAAATGTCGATCCTCATGACATGCACTCCCTCGTAATCACGCCAGGTTTTCGGCACTGCACGGCTGAACTTGAGTCGTTTCGCAGGAGGCGTTTTTCTGGCCCTCGGCCCCCGGCCTGCGTTACCCTTACGCCTTCTACGTGTTTGCCATGAAGGAAACCTGGATGTCCGAGATCATCAAGGCGCGCAACCTGCCCCAGGCCCACTGCAAGGACTGCAGCCTCGCCGCCCTGTGCCTGCCCCTTTCGCTGAACATGGAGGACATGGACTCGCTCGACGAAATCGTCAAGCGTGGCCGTCCCCTGAAGAAAGGCGACTTCCTGTTCCGCCAGGGCGACACCTTCGAGTCGGTATTCGCCGTGCGCTCCGGCGCCCTGAAGACCTTCGGCCTGACCGACTCGGGTGAAGAGCAGATCACCGGCTTCCACCTGCCCAGCGAACTGGTCGGCCTGTCCGGCATGGACACCGAGCTGTACCCGGTTTCCGCCCAGGCGCTGGAAACCACCTCGGTCTGCGAAATCCCCTTCGAGCGCCTCGACGAACTGTCCGTCCAGCTGCCGCAACTGCGCCGCCAGCTGATGCGCGTGATGAGCCGCGAGATCCGCGACGACCAGCAGATGATGCTGCTGCTCTCCAAGAAGACCGCCGACGAACGCATCGCCACCTTCCTGGTCAACCTGTCCGCCCGCTTCCGCGCCCGTGGTTTCTCGGCCAACCAGTTCCGCCTGGCCATGTCGCGCAACGAGATCGGCAACTACCTCGGCCTGGCGGTTGAGACCGTCTCCCGCGTGTTCACCCGCTTCCAGCAGGGCAACCTGATCGCCGCCGAAGGCAAGGAAGTCCACATCCTCGACCCCATCGAGCTCTGCGCCCTCGCCGGCGGCAGCATCGAAGGCTGATCCACCGTGCCGGCGCCCGCCGGCACGTTCTTCCTCTCCCCTCCTCCAGCAGGCTGTTGCGATGAACTTCGACGCCCTCGATATCAAGACCCTGATCCGTCCCGTGATCGACTTCCCCAAGCCCGGCGTGGTGTTCCGCGACATCACCCCGCTCTTCCAGTCCCCGCGCGGCCTGCGCCTGGTGGTGGACAGCTTCGTCCAGCGTTACGTGGAGGCGGACTTCAGCCACATCGGCGCCATGGACGCCCGGGGCTTCCTGATCGGCTCGATCGTCGCCTACGCCCTGAACAAGCCCCTGGTGCTGTTCCGCAAGCAGGGCAAGCTGCCGGCCGACGTGCTCGCCGAGGGCTACCAGACCGAATACGGCGAAGCCTTCCTCGAAGTGCACGCCGACAGCCTGTGCGACGGTGACAAGGTCCTGATCTTCGATGACCTGATCGCCACCGGTGGCACCCTGCTCGCCGCCGCCAGCCTGGTACGCCGCATGGGCGCCAGGGTGGTCGAGGCCGCCGCCATCATCGACCTGCCGGAACTGGGCGGCTCCGAGCGCCTGCAAGACGCTGGCATTCCCACCTTCGCCCTCACCGCCTTCCGCCTCGACGAAAAGTAATCGCCCTCCGGGCCGTCCTCGCGCGGCCCGTTTTCCCGCCTCCGCATCCCCTCCCCTACGCCTCAGCCCATCACGACCCGCCGAAAGTTGGTCCGCGCCAGCGGGCAAAACCTGCGTTAATCCTCAACAGTTACATCGATCAATGACACAGTCGAACGTGTCACCAAAAGCCAGACAACAACATGGGACGGCTCCCAATCGAGAGGATCCACGCATGACCACCGCAACCGCCAACCTGCCCAAGGCCAACTTCCCCGTCCGCCGCATGGACTTCAGCTTCGCCAGGACCCAGAAGTACTGGTGGAGCGGTGATCCCTTCATGAGCCACTTCATGAACAACCTGTCCTCGCTGTTCCCCTATGGCGAGAAATTCTTCGTCGACAGCGTGCGCGCCGTCCGCGACCAGATCAGCGACCCGCAGCTGCAGAAGGACATCAGCGCCTTCATCGGCCAGGAGGCCATGCACTCCAAGGAACATGCCACCTACAACGACTACGCCGCCGAGCACGGCATCGACCTGGAGCGCCTGGAGCTGCGCATCAAGGTGCTGCTCGAATGGGTCACCCGCTTCACCACCAAGAAGCATCGCCTCGCCATCACCTGCGCCCTGGAGCATTTCACCGCCACCATGGCCGAGCAGTTGCTGCGCCGCGAAGACCTCAGCACCCAGATGGACGACACCCGGATGTACCAACTGTGGATGTGGCACGCCGTCGAAGAGAACGAACACAAGGCCGTTTGCTACGACGCCTACATGGCGGTCGGTGGCGGCTACTTCGAGCGCGTCATCACCATGGCACTCACCAGCGTGATGTTCATCGGCGTGATCGGCGCCTTCCAGTTCCACCTGCTGCGCAAGGACGGCCAACTGTTCAACCTGCGCAGCTGGGCCCGCGGCCTGAAGACCCTGTTCGGCCCGCGCACCGGCTACTTCCCGCGCATGATCAAGCCCTACCTGGACTACTACCGTCCTGGCTTCCACCCCTTCGACCACGAAACCAAGGCCCTGGAAAGCCGCTGGAAGGAACGCCTCGGCTTCACCGGCTGAGCCACCGTCCGTCCATGAAAAAGCCCGGCATCGCCGGGCTTTTCCGTCTCAGCGCAAGCCACTCAGAGGCCCATCGCCTCCAGGCTCTGCAACACCGCTGCACCGGTGAACAAGTAGAGAATCTGCTCCTCCGCCTCCTGGCGAATCTCCGCCTGCCGCTCGGGCTCGCCGATGAAGTCCAGGGACATCTGGAACAGGTTGCGACTGATCAGGCTGGACACCCGCCGCACCACCCCCTCGCTCACCTGAGCCGGCAGCAGACGGAACTCGATGATGTCCTCGGCCATGTCCTCGGCGAACTCGTCCATTACCTGCCGCAGCGCCTCGCGCAGTACCGGCGAGGCACCGTGCAATTCGCGCACACCGATGATGAAGGCCTCGGCATGCCCCGCCACGAAATCGAAGAACAGATCCACCGTCTCGTGACAGACCCGCCGCCCCCGCCCCATGTCGATGCCCAGCAACTGTGGCGATGCCGGTCCGCTCGCCTGCACCGCCCGCTCCGCGGCCTCGCGGCGCAGGTCGCGCAAAGGTTGGCGCAGCTCGCTGGAAATGCTGCGGATGATCGCCAACCCCAGGTCATCCACGTCCTTGAAGTGGCGATAGAAGGTGTTGGGGTTGAGCCCCGCCTCGCGCGCCAGTTCGCGCAGGCCCAGGCTGCTCAGGCTGCGGCTCTGGGACGACAGCCGCAGCGCCGCCTCCATCAGCAGGCGTTTGCCGGGGGCGGGAGGGGTGCGATCCGGAGCCAGCTGCTCCTCATCGACCACTGAATCCATGTCTGGCCCTACCTTAGGTTGGTTGTCCGGGAATGGCTTGCTGGCGAGTATACAGATGTCTACATTGGTATACAGCTGTATACGCGAAAACAATCATAACAGGAGCCTCTCCATGAACGCGCCCGTCACGCCCACACCCCCTGCCCGTCACTGCAAGATCGCCATCATCGGCTCCGGCTTCTCCGGCCTCGGCATGGCCATCCGCCTCAAGCAGACCGGCGAGAACGACTTCCTCATGTTCGAGAAAGAGGCCGGCGTCGGCGGCACCTGGCGGGTCAACAACTACCCGGGCTGCGGTTGCGACGTGCAATCCCACCTCTACTCCTTCTCCTTCGAGCCGAACCCGGAATGGACGCGCATGTTCGCCAAGCAGGGCGAGATCAAGGCCTACCTGGAACGCTGCTGGGAGAAGTACCGCCTGCAGGACAAGACCCTGCTGGAAACCGAGATCAAGCGCCTGGCCTGGAGTGACGAGCAGGAGATCTGGCAGATCGAAGACGCTGCCGGCAACCACTACACCGCACAGTTCGTGGTATCCGGCATGGGCGCCCTGTCTACCCCCTCCATTCCCCACCTGCCGGGCATGGAGAACTTCACCGGCAAGAGCTTCCACTCCCAGCAGTGGGACCACGACTACGACCTCAACGGCAAGCGTGTCGCCGTGATCGGCACCGGCGCCTCCGCCATCCAGTTCGTCCCGCAGATCCAGAAACAGGTCGCCCACCTCGACCTCTACCAGCGCACCGCCCCCTGGGTGATGCCCAAGCCGGACCGCGCCATCAGCGAGCGCGAGCGCAACCGCTTCCGCAGCTTCCCCCTGGCGCAGAAGCTCTGGCGCGGCCTCATCTACACCGTGCTGGAAAGCCGCGTGGTCGGCTTCGCCCTGACTCCCAAGGTGATGAAGCTCGCCGAGCTGTATGCCAAGCACTACATCAAGCGCAAGATCAACGACCCCGCCCTGCGCGCCAAGGTCACGCCCGACTACACCATGGGCTGCAAGCGCGTGCTCATCTCCAACGACTACTACCCGGCCCTCAACCAGCCGAACGTCGACGTCATCACCGACGGCATCCAGGAGATCCGCGCCAACAGCATCGTCACCCGTGACGGCCAGGAGCGCACCGTGGACGCCATCATCTACGGCACCGGCTTCACCCCCAGCGATCCGCTGCCACGCGGCGTGGTGTTCGGCCGGGGCGGCGTCGACCTGCTCGACACCTGGCCGCAAGGCCCGGAGGCCTACAAGGGCACCCTCACCGCCGGCTTCCCCAACCTGTTCTTCCTCATGGGCCCCAACACCGGCCTTGGCCACAACTCCATGGTCTACATGATCGAGTCGCAGATCCACTACGTGCTCGGCGCCCTCGACCTGCTCAAGACCCGCCACCTGCAGAGCCTGGAGGTCAAGCGCGACGTCCAGGACCGCTTCAACGGCAAGCTCCAGGGCAGCCTCGGCAACACCGTGTGGAACGCCGGCGGCTGCATGAGCTGGTACATCCACCCGGTCAGCGGCCGCAACTGCACTGTCTGGCCCGGCTTCACCTGGCGCTTCCGCCTGCTGACCCGCAACTTCGACCCCGCCGCCTACCACTTCAGCCGGCAGCAGCCGGTCCACGCCGGCCAGGGGCCCCTGGCCTTCCAGAACGCCGCCCCGCAGGAGGTGACCGCATGAAGTCCTTCGAGAACAAAGTGGCCGCCATCACCGGCGCCGGCTCCGGCATCGGTCGCGCCCTGGCCTACGCCCTCGCCCGCCAGGGCTGCCACCTGGCCCTGTCCGACGTGAATGTCGAAGGCCTGGCGGAAACCGCCGAGCAGGCCCGCAAGCTCGGCGTCACGGTCACCCACACCCCGGTCAACGTCGCCGACCGCGAAGCCATGCACGCCTGGGCCGACCAGGTGGTGCTCGACCACGGCCGCGTCAACCTGATCTTCAACAACGCCGGCGTCGCCCACGCCGGCACTGTCGAAGGCAGCGACTACGCCGAGTACGAATGGATCATGAACATCAACTTCTGGGGCGTGATGCACGGCACCAAGGCCTTCCTGCCGCACATCAAGGCCACCGGCGAAGGCCACGTGGTCAACGTCTCCAGCGTGTTCGGCCTGTTCGCCCAGCCGGGCATGAGCGCCTACAACGCCACCAAGTTCGCCGTGCGCGGCTTCACCGAAGCCCTGCGCCAGGAGCTGGACATGGAAGGCTGCGGCGTCTCCGCCAGCTGCGTGCACCCCGGCGGCATCAAGACCAACATCGCCAAGACCGCGCGCATGAACGCCAGCCTCGCCCGCGTCACCGGCCAGGAGGCCGACCAGGCCCGCAAGCAGTTCAACGACCAGCTGCTGCGCACCACCCCCGACAAGGCCGCCTCGGTGATCCTGCGCGGCGTGCTGCGCGACAGCCGACGCATCCTCATCGGCGCCGACGCCTGGGCCCTGGATGGCATGCAGCGCCTGCTGCCGACCCTCTACCAACGCCTGGTCACCACTTCCATGCGCCTGGCCGCCCGCTTCGCCCCCAAGCCCCGCAACCGCGAGCGGGAAGCGCAGAACCTGGCTGACTGATGCCCCACGGCTGCCGGGGCAGCAATGCCCCGAACGCCAAGCGAGCACCCACAAAAAAGGGAGGCCCAAGGCCTCCCTTCTTCATTCACCGCACGCTCAGAGGGCGGCGATGGCAGCCGCGTAGTTCGGCTCGTCGGCGATCTCGGCGACCAGCTCGCTGTGCAGCACCTTGTCGTTCTCGTCCAGCACCACCACGGCACGGGCGGCGACGCCGGCCAGGGGGCCGCTGGAGATGGCCACGCCATAGTCCTTGAGGAACTGGGCGCCGCGCATGGTGGACAGGTTGATCACGTTCTCCAGGCCTTCGGCACCGCAGAAGCGGCTCTGGGCGAACGGCAGGTCAGCGGAAATGCACAGCACCACGGTGTTGGCCAGCTTGCTGGCTTCGGCGTTGAACTTGCGCACGGAGGTGGCGCAGGTCGGGGTGTCCACGCTCGGGAAGATGTTCAGCACCTTGCGCTTGCCGGCCAGGCTGGCCAGGGTCACGTCGGCCAGGTTGCTGCCAACCAGGCTGAACGCCGGCGCCTGGGCGCCCTTGGCCGGCAGTTGGCCGTCGACGGAAACCGGGTTGCCCTTGAGGGTTACTTGAGCCATTTGGATTGTCCTTCTTAGTGATGGGTTGTACGGCACAGCAAGTTGGAGGCCGCAGGATAATGAATTCCGACCGGCAAGTCAGACTTTCGATCACCCACGGCCATGGCGCAGGCTCCCGCGCGGCTCAGGTGGCCTCGCGGAGCACATCCAGCAGCGGTTGCAGGGAGTAGCCCAGGCGCGGCGCCAGGGCTTCGGTGCGGGCCCGGAGGGCCGCATGGTCGAGGCGCTGGTCCAGGTCCGCCGGGATGATCAGCACCACGTTGCCCTCCTTCACCGGGCACTCCCAGTAATGACGGTGGAACAGCCCGCGCAGCAGCGCCGCCCCCAACGGGCGGCCATCGTCGCCGGCCCACTGGTTGATCACCAGCCAACCGCCCGGGTTGAGGCGCTTCTGGCAGTCCTCCAGGAAGCGCCAGGCCAGGTGGCCGACGCCCGGGCCGGTGTCGGTGTAGAGGTCGACGAAGATCAGGTCGGCCGTCTCGGTCGTCGGCAGCAGCTCCAGGGCATCGCCGATCCGCACCGTCAGGCGCGGGTCGTCGTCCAGCCCCAGGTACTCCATGGCCAGGCGCGGCACGTCCGGGCGCAGCTCCACCACTTCCACGTCGTCCAGCGGCAGGAACTTCATGCACGCCTGGGTCAGGGTGCCGGCGCCCAGGCCGAGGAACAGTGCGCTCTCCGGCGCCTCGTGGCACAGCGCCCCCACCAGCATGGCGCGGGTGTAGTCGTACTCCAGCCAACTGGGATCGGCGGTGAAGACGCAGCTCTGCTCCACCGCCTCGCCGAATTCGAGGAAGCGGTAGTCGCCCACTTCCAGTACCCGGATCACGCCGAAGGCATCGTGCACCTCGGCGAGCAATCGCTCCTCGCGCATCCCCTCTCCCCACGCCCCGTGACAATTCGCACCAGGGTCGCGCCACAACGGCGCCGTTTGCCATTGAAGCGAAGTGCACGCACCTCGCCATAATCCGTCCAGGCCAAGGCCCGGCAAAAAAGCCCGAGAAGAATACCAGCCAAGAGGTGCTTTCCCCATGTACGCCATCATCGGCGCCGGCCCCGCCGGCCTGAGCGCGGCCCGCCAGCTGCAACGCCACGGCATTCCCTTCGTCGGCTTCGAGCAGCATCAGGACGTCGGCGGGCTCTGGGACATCGAAAACCCCCACAGCACGCTCTACGAATCGGCGCACCTGATCTCCTCGAAGCGCACCACCGAGTTCAGCGAATTCCCCATGGCCGACGACGTGGCGCCCTACCCGCACCACCGCGAGATGCGCCGCTATTTCCACGACTACGCGCGGCACTTCGGCCTGCATGGGCACTACCAGTTCGGCACCACGGTGGAACGCATCGAGCCCCAGGGCGAAGGCTGGCGCGTATGCACCCGCCAGGCGGGCCAGGCACGGGAGTGGCGGGTGGACGGGGTGCTGATCGCCAGCGGCACGCTGCACACCCCCAACCAGCCGCCGCTGCCGGGTCACTTCGCCGGCGAGCAGCTGCATTCGGCGCAGTACCGCTCGGCGGCGGTATTCGAGGGCAAGCGCGTGCTGGTGATCGGCTGCGGCAACTCCGCCTGCGACATCGCCGTGGACGCGGTGCACCGCGCCCGCTCGGTGGACCTCTCGGTACGCCGGGGCTACTACTTCCTGCCCAAATTCCTGCTCGGCCGGCCCATCGACACCTTCGGCGGCGCAGTGAAGCTGCCTCGCCCGCTCAAGCAGCGCCTCGACGCCGCCCTGGTGCGTGCGCTGATCGGCAAACCCTCGGACTACGGCCTGCCCGACCCGGACTACCGGCTCTACGAGGCGCACCCTGTGGTGAACTCCCTGGTGCTGCATTACCTCGGCCATGGCGACATCCGTGCGCGTCCCGACGTGCAGGCGGTCGAAGGCCACGGCGTCACCTTCAGCGACGGTCAGCGGGGCGAATACGACCTCATCCTGCAAGCCACCGGCTACTGCCTGGACTACCCCTTCATCAGCCGCGACACGCTGAACTGGGGCGAGGACGCCGACGCGCCGGCGCTGTACCTGAACATCTTCCATCCCCGGTACGACAACCTGTTCATGCTCGGCATGGTCGAGGCCTCCGGCCTGGGCTGGCAGGGCCGCGCGGAGCAGGCCGAGCTGGTGGCGCTGTTCATCCGCCAGCGCCAGGCCGGCGCCGCCTCCGCCGAACACCTGGCCCGGACCAAGGCCGAGCGGGCCAGCCAGCGTGTGGACGGCGGCTACGCCTACCTGCCCCTGGCGCGCATGGCCTACTACGTACACAAGGACAGCTACCGCGCCGCCCTGCGCCAGCACATCGACGCCCTGCGCCGCGACCTGGCCGATGCCCCGCAAGGGCGACACGCCCCGGCCTGATCGCGGGCCGGCGGGGCTTTCGGTTACCATTCGCCATCGCCCCGCCCGCCCCTTTCGAGCCCTAGATGAACGACACCTCGCGCCACGCCCCCTGGAGCCCGGACAGCTGGAGAACCCGGCCCATCCTGCAACAACCCGTCTACCCCGATGCCGCCCGCCTGGCCCAGGTCGAGCAGACCCTGGCCAGCTACCCGCCGCTGGTGTTCGCCGGCGAGGCCCGCGAACTGCGCCGGCAGTTCGCCGAGGTCACCGAAGGGCGCGCCTTCCTGCTGCAGGGTGGCGACTGTGCCGAGAGCTTCGCCGAGTTCTCCGCCGCGAAGATCCGCGACACCTTCAAGGTGCTGCTGCAGATGGCCATCGTCATGACCTTCGCCGCCGGCTGCCCGGTGGTGAAGGTGGGGCGCATGGCCGGCCAGTTCGCCAAGCCGCGCTCGGCCAATGACGAGACCATCGGTGGCGTCACCCTGCCCGCCTACCGGGGCGACATCGTCAACGGCATCGGCTTCGACGAAGCCAGCCGCATCCCCGACCCGGAACGCCTGCTGCAGGCCTACCACCAGTCCACCGCCAGCCTGAACCTGCTGCGTGCCTTCGCCCAGGGCGGCTTCGCCGATGTGCACCAGGTGCACCAGTGGAACCTCGACTTCATCGCCAACTCGGCGCTGACGGAGAAGTACAGCCAGCTCGCCGACCGCATCGACGAGACCCTCGCCTTCATGCGCGCCTGCGGCCTGGACAGTGCCCCGCAACTGCGCGAAGCGAGCTTCTTCACCGCCCACGAAGCACTGCTGCTGAACTACGAACAGGCCTTCGTGCGCCGCGACAGCCTCACCGGCGGCTGGTACGACTGCTCCGCCCACATGCTCTGGATCGGCGACCGCACCCGCCAGCTGGACGGTGCCCACGTCGAGTTCCTGCGCGGCGTCGGCAACCCCATCGGCGTCAAGGTCGGCCCGAGCATGCCGAGCGAAGACCTGATCCGCCTGATCGACATCCTCAACCCGGACAACGACCCAGGCCGCCTCAACCTCATCGTGCGCATGGGCGCCGAGAAGGTCGGCGAGCACCTGCCGCGGCTGATCCGCACCGTGCAGGCCGAAGGCCGCAAGGTGCTGTGGAGCTCGGACCCGATGCACGGCAACACCATCAAGGCCTCCAGCGGCTACAAGACCCGCGACTTCGCCATCATCCTTTCCGAGGTCAAGCAGTTCTTCCAGGTGCACCAGGCCGAAGGCAGCCATGCCGGCGGCATCCACATCGAGATGACCGGGCAGAACGTCACCGAATGCATAGGCGGCGCCCGCCCCATCACCGAAGACGGCCTCTCCGACCGCTACCACACCCACTGCGACCCGCGCCTGAACGCCGACCAGTCCCTGGAACTGGCCTTCCTCATCGCCGAGACACTGAAGCAAATCAGGCGGTAACGGCTGGCAGTCGCCCATGAAAAAGCCCGGCCTGAGCCGGGCTTTTTCACATCAGCGCCTCGCGCCGGCTCACGCCAGCTCGGCCACCACGGCGGCCAGGGCCTGGGCCGGGTCGGCGGCCTGGCTGATGGGGCGGCCGATCACCAGGTAGTCGGAACCGGCGTCCAGCGCCTGGCGCGGGGTGAGGATGCGACGCTGGTCGTCCTGGGCACTGCCCGCCGGGCGGATGCCGGGGGTGACCAGTTGCAGCGACGGGTGCGCCGCCTTGAGGGCCGGTGCCTCCTGGGCCGAGCAGACCAGGCCGTCCATGCCGGCCTTCTGCGCCAGGGCCGCCAGGCGCAGCACCTGCTCCTGGGGCTCGATGTCCAGGCCGATGCCGGCCAGGTCCTCGCGCTCCATGCTGGTCAGCACGGTGACGCCGATCAGCAGCGGCTTGGGCCCATTGAACTTGTCCAGGGTCTCACGGCAGGCCGCCATCATGCGCAGGCCGCCGGAGCAGTGCACGTTGACCATCCACACGCCCATCTCGGCAGCGGCCTTGACGGCCATGGCGGTGGTGTTGGGGATGTCGTGGAACTTGAGGTCGAGGAACACCTCGAAGCCGCGCTCGCGCAGGGTGGCGACGATGTCCGAAGCGCAGCTGGTGAACAGCTCCTTGCCCACCTTCACCCGGCACAGCGTCGGGTCGAGCTGGTCGGCCAGCTTCAACGCGGCTTCGCGGGTGGGGAAATCGAGGGCGACGATGATGGGCGTCTGGCAGGCGGACATGGGCGGGCTCTCTGGCAAGTCAAAACGGCGCGCATTGTAGCGGAAGCCCGTGCCCGCTGCTGCTCCGGTGATCGCCGTCGACTAGAGATGGTCGAGGGCGAAGGCGGTCATGAAGCCGGCCAGGGTGATCAGCCCGGTCCAGGCGTGGGTGCTCTCGAAGGCCTCGGGGATCAGCGTGTCCACCAGCATGCACAGCACCGCACCGGCGGAGAACGCCAGGGCGAAGCCGAGCCAGACCGGCGGCAGGTCACTCATCAGCCCTGGCCCAGCCATGGCCGCCAGGCCCGACAGCAGCACGATGCTGCCCCACAGGCCGAACACGAACCCCGCGCCGCGCTGCTCCTCGCGCAGGCCGGCGGCACTGGCCAGGCCCTCCGGCAGGTTGGAGAGGAAGATCGCCACCAGCATCAGCAGGCTGACCTGCCCGCCATCCAGCAGGCCAAGCCCGAGACCGAGGGATTCGGGAATGCCGTCGAGGAAGGCCCCCACCGCGATCAACAGCGCAGCCATGGAACTGGCGCCGCCGTTGCGGGCACGATGATGCGCCTCCCAGCGGTCCAGCCACTGGCTGGCCAGGACGAACAGCACGCCCCCCGCCACCATCCCGCCCAGGGTCGCACCCAGCCCGCCCAGGCGCTCGGCCTCGGGAATCTGCCCGAAGCACAGGGCGGCGATGAGCACCCCGCTGCCATAGGCCATGATCGACGCCGTCACCTTCGGCGGCAGGGTCACCCAGTAGCCGATGGCGGCGCCCAGCAACAGGCTGCTGGCGGCGAGCCAGCCCCAGAAGCCGGCGAGCAGAGTGGTGGAAAGCTCCATGGATCGTCCTTCTATCGGGGTGCGGCAACGCGCGAGGCGCCCATAACTACCCCATCCGCCGCAGGAAAGCAGCCCACGGCGGAATGATTCGGCCTCGCGAGCGGCGCCTTTCGTATCAAGCCCGATACAAAGCCGACACGCCCCGGACACGCCACTGCGCGAGCCTCACGCCGCGTTGGCCGGCCCACGCCCGGCGGAGTAGCATGAGCGCCAGCCGACCCAGCCCCGAGCCGACGCCCCTCCCGTAGCAACCGGGGCCCGGCGCCCCGCCAGATGGCAGCCCTTCCATGCACAACCCGCCCAACACCCCTGCCGAGACCCGCCGCTGGAGCACCCGCGCCCTGCTGGTGGACGACGACGTGCCGATCCGCGACCTGCTCTGCGACTACCTGGCCCGCTTCAACATCGAAGCGGTGGGCGTGGCCGACGGCCAGGCCATGCGCGAGACGCTGGCCGCCGAACCGTTCGACGTGGTGGTGCTGGACCTGATGCTGCCCGGTGAAGACGGCCTCTCCCTGTGCCGCTGGCTGCGCAGCGAGTCGGACATCCCGATCCTCATGCTCACCGCCCGCTGCGAACCCACCGACCGCATCATCGGCCTGGAACTGGGCGCCGATGACTACATGGCCAAGCCGTTCGAGCCCCGCGAACTGGTGGCGCGCATCCAGACCGTCCTGCGCCGCGTGCGCGATGACCGCGAAGGCCTGCGCGCCGACCAGCGCGCCAGCATCCGCTTCGACGCCTGGCGCCTCAACGGCGTGTTGCGCCAGCTGCACTCCCCCGAGGGGCTGGTGGTGCCACTGTCCAACGCCGAATTCCGCCTGCTCTGGGTGTTCCTCGAACGCCCGCGCCGGGTGCTCAGCCGCGAACAGCTGCTGGATGCCGCCCGGGGTCGTTCCATCGAGGCCTTCGACCGCAGCATCGACCTGCTGGTCTCGCGCCTGCGGCAGAAGCTCGGGGATGACCCCAAGTCCCCGCGCCTGATCAAGACCGTGCGCGGCGAAGGCTACCTGTTCGACGCCCGGGAGATCGGCTGATGCGCAAGGCCGACACGCTGTTCGCCCGGCTGTTCGGCCTGTTCCTCGCGGCCATCGTGCTCGCCCACCTGCTGGCCTTCCTCTGGTTCAGCCAGTACGGCAAGCCCCCCGGCCGCGATGGCCCGCCTCCTCCGCCGCCGCCCGGCGCCACCCACACCCAGGGCCCGCCGCCACGCCCACCGATGTTCGGCGGCCCCTGGGTGCCGCTGACCTTCCAGTTCGTCTGCCTGATCGGCGCCGCCTGGTACGGCGCACGCCTGCTGTCACGCCCCATTCGCCGCCTGGCCAACGCCGCCGACCGCCTCAGCGAAGACCTGGAAAGCCCCGCGCTCTCCGAAAGCGGCCCCTGGGAAACCCGCCAGGCCGCCCACGCCTTCAACCGCATGCAGGCGCGCATCCGCGAACAGGTGGCCCAACGCAGCCGCATGCTCGCCGCGGTGTCCCACGACCTGCGCACGCCCATTGCACGGGTCAAGTTGCGGGTTGAACAGGTGGAGGACGCCAACCTGCGCGGGCGCATCGAGCAGGATCTGGGCGAGATGATCGCCATGCTCGACGCCACCCTCAGCTACCTGCACCAGCAACGCGCCGACGAATCGCTGCAGATGTTCGACCTCCAGGCCCTGGTGGAATCCATGGCCGAGGATGCCCAGGACCGGGGCGCCGACGTGCGCGTCGAAGGCCGCTGCTCGCCCCTGCGCGCCCAGCCCATGGCCCTGCGCTCGTGCCTCAGCAACCTGGTGGAGAACGCCCTGCGCTACGCCGGCCACGCGGTCATCCGCCTGGAGGACAGCCCGGCCGAAGTCCGTGTGAAAGTCAGCGACCACGGCCCCGGCATCGTCCCTGAGCAGCGCGAGGCGGTGTTCGAACCCTTCTTCCGCCTGGAAGGTTCCCGCAACCGCAGCTCCGGGGGCGTCGGCCTGGGGCTGACCATCGCCCGCGAAGCCGCTCGTCGCCAGGGCGGCGAGCTGACCCTGGGGGAAAACCCCGGCGGCGGCCTGCTGGCCACCCTGAGCATCCCCCGTCACTGAGCCCCGCGCTGTCGCAACGCCGATACAAAGCGCACACACCGCCGACACGCCCGCCCCTGAGCCTGGGAGAACCGGAGGACCCTCTTCCGGTCGTGCCATCCCTCTCACAGGAGTGATCCCATGATCAGTGGCGTCAGTGGTTACTCGGGCTACAGCAGCTACGGCAGCTATGGCTCGACGCTCAGCGCGCGGAGCACCGCCAGCGGCAACGCCGGCAGTTGCGCCCCGAGCCAGGGCAACAAGGTGCAGGAAAAGCTCTTCAGCCTGCTGGACAGCAACGGCGACGGCAGCGTCGCCAAGGACGAGCTGAGCACGGCGCTGGACAGCGCCAAGGAAAACGACAGCAGCCTCACCATCGACATCGATGACCTGTTCAGCCAGCTGGATGCCAACGGCGACGGCTCCATCAGCCAGGACGAGACCGCCGCCCTCGCCCCGCCACCTCCCCCGCCGGGCGGTGGTGGAGGCCCGATGGGCGCCGGTGGCGGCAAGCCGGAAGACCTGTTCGGCGAGCTGGATACCGACGGCAATGGCAGCGTCAGCCAGGATGAGCTCAGCGCGCTGTTCGGCCAGTCCAACAGCAGCGGTGGCAGTAGCACCAGCAGCAGCGACCAGGATGTCTACGCCAAGCTGGTGGCCTCCCTGCTCAAGCAGTACGAGAGCAGCACCACCGCCTACACCACCCGCGTGGGCAGCCAGCTGTCCACGGCGGCCTGAGCCGGCGACAAAAAAGGCCGGCCCCTTTCGGGAGCCGGCCTTCTGGCACTGCAGCGTGGGTTACTCCTGCGGAGCGGCCTCTTCGGCCTCGCCTTCACCCATGCCTTCCATACCCTCCATACCCTCCATACCTTCCATGCCCTCCATGCCGCCCATCTCGGGCTGGGCACCCAGGGCACCGCCCAGGCCGCCTGCCATGGCCATGGCCATGCCGGCGAACTCTTCCACGGTCATCTTCTTGCCGTTGAAGTCCACCTGGCCGTCGGCGTAGTGCAGGCGGGAGCGGATGGTCTCGCCTTCCAGCGCCACCAGGTTGGTGGACAGCAGCATGCCGCTGGCCATCTCGGTGGTCATGGAGGCCTGCTGGGCGATCAGCTCCTGGTCTTCCTCGCCGTCCAGGGCGGCTTTCAGGCTGACGATGTCGCTGATCATCGGCTTGGACAGGCTCAGCTCCATGTCCAGGCCCGTGACGATCTCGCGGGCCACCTGGTCAGGCGCTTGCTCGAAGGAGCTGGGCTTGGCCAGTTGCACGCCCAGGCTCAGGCGGCTCTCGCCGTTGGCGGTCTTGAAGCTGAACTTGTCCAGGGCGATGGCCGGCTTGGCGTCGAGCATGCGCACCAGGTCGGCCTGGGCCTGCTTCTGCTGGGCTTCGTCGAGGGCGTCCAGGTTGGGCTCGGCGCCGGCACCGGCCTTTTCCACCACGCTGGCGTACAGCTCGGACAGGGACTTGAGCGCGGCGGCGTCGATGTTCTTCACGCTCCACACCATCTCGGTGTTGCCCACCGGCTTGTCCTTGTAGCGAACGCCGGCGGCGAAGGTCAGGCTGCCTTCGATGTTGCTGCCGTTGGCGCGGGTGTCCTGGCGTTGGGACAGGTCATCCAGGGTCACCGTCGGTTCGCCGTCGATGAGGATGCGGGTGGTCTTCAGCACCAGATCACCCTTGCCGACGTACAGGCCGGACTCGGTGCGGGACTGGTCGCTGTCCAGGCTCAGGCCCTTCATTTCCACCTGCACCGGCTGGCCGGTTTCGGAGGTGGAGTCGAAGCGCAGGCTGTCCATGCTGCCCACTGCGGCCACACGCTCGCCACCGGCGCTGCTGCGCAGGTCCAGGCGCAGGCCGGAGAAGGCCAGGTGGCTCTTCTCGTCGAGCTGGGTTTCCAGCGGCTTGAGTTCGAGGCTGCCGGAAACGGCACGGTCGTAGCCGATGGCGGCCGTGCCGACCAGCGGCGAGGCGCCCTTGGCGGCGTCGAACCAGCCCTGCACCAGCGGGCTCGGGGCCAGCTCATAGGTGCTGGCGGCCATCACCGGCGCCAGTTCGAAGCGCTTGAGGCGGTTCAGCGGGAAGGGGCCGTGGTCGATGTGGTCGACGAACAGCAGCTCGGACTCGCCGATGACCAGGCGGTAATGGGCGGTGCTGCTGAACAGGCCCTGCTCCAGGGAGACCAGCTCGGCACGGGCGCTCACGCCCAGGGACGGCGCGGCCTGCTGCAGCTGGGCATTGGCTTCCTTGATGGAGGTGTCCAGCACGCCAGGCAGTTGCTTGCCGGTGTACCAGGCGCCGGCGGTGCTGACGACGGCGACGGCAACGGCCGCGCCGATAACGATTCCTGCGGATTTCTTCATGGTCGACTCGCGGATGATCCTTGTAGTGGGGCTGCTTCCCTGCATCCGCAAGCGGTGCCATGGACCGGCGGGGCGGAAAAAAGCGGCACAAGGCTATCAGCTCGCGCCGCTTTTCTGGCAGTTCCCCCGCGTTTCTGTGAGGTGGTGCTCAGCTCTCGGGGTCCTGCTCCGTGTGGGTCTGGGGCGCGCCGATCCAGTCGGAGATGAGGCTGTAGGCCACGGCCAGCAGGGTCGGACCGAGGAACAGGCCCATGAAGCCGAAGGCCAGGATGCCGCCGAACACCCCCAGCAGCACCACCACCAGCGGCAGATTGCCGCCCCGGCTGATCAGGTAGGGCTTGAGCACGTTGTCCACGCCGCTGATAACGAAGAAGCCCCAGATCGCCAGGAACACGCCATAACCGTACTCGCCGTGCCAGAACAGCCAGGCGGCGGCCGGCACCCAGACCAGCGGCGGCCCCATGGGAATGAGGCTGAGGGCGAAGGTCACCAGGCCCAGCACGATGGCCCCGGGCACGCCGGCGATCCAGAAGCCGATCAGCGCCAGCAGGCCCTGGGCGGCGGCCGTGCCGATCACGCCGTTGACCACGCGCTGTACCGTGCCCGCCACCAGCTCCAGGTAGTGCGGCCCGCGATCACCGATCAGGCGCCCCAGAGCCTGCTCGGCGAACAGCGCCATGCGCGGGCCGTCGCGGTAGAAGAAGAACACCAGCACCAGGCTCAGGGCCAGTTCCAGCATGCCGCGGCCGATCTGCGCGCTGCGCGCCAGCAGCCAGTTCCCGGCCTCTCCCATGTAGGGCTTGAGGCTGCTGAAGAAGGCCGCGCCCTGCTCGTCCACCCGCGCCCACAGGGCCACCAGGCGGTCACCCACCATGGGCAGTTGCCCCAGCCACTCCGGCGGCTGGGGCAGGCCCTCGACCTGTACGTTCTTGACGAACTCGGTGGCATCGCGCACGTGGTCCGCGAGGTTGAAGCCCAGCCACACCAGCGGCACCGCCACCAGCACCATCCAGCCGGCACTGAGGATGGCGGCGGCCGTGGCGGTGCGGCCGTTCAGCAGACGGGTCAGCAGGCGCATCAGCGGCCAGCTGGCGAAGGCCAGCACGGCGGCCCAGAACAGCGCCGACCAGAACGGCGCCAGCACCCAGATGCACGCAGCCAGCAAGGTGAGCAGGAGGATCTGCACCAGCAGGCGGTCGTTGTTCAGCATGAAGTCACTCCGATTGACGCGCGCGTGGCGCCGAGCCGGCGCCACGAACGAAGAAAAGCATGGACGGTGAAGCTCAGCGCAGCCACTCCAGGTGCAGGCCGGCCTCGCGGGACGTGCCCAGCTCCAGGCGAGCCGCACGCACGCCCTGCCCCACCAGCGCCTCGCGCCAGGCTTCGGCACCGGCCCCGCCGAGACTGACCCGCAGGGTGCTGTCCAGGTTCAATCCACGGGCCAGCAACGTGGCCCAGGCCTCGCTGGGCACGGCCGGCAGCGTCGGCAGGTGCAGCTCGCCGCTGCTCTTCAGCTCGCGCAGCAGGGTCGCCGGCGTGGGCAGCAGCTCGCCCAGGGGGGCGGCGGCATCCAGTTGCTCGGCATGCAGGTAGGCGCGGCGATTGCCACGGGTGATGGCGTACACGGCCAGCAGGCTGTCCTGGCTGGGCTCGACAAGGCGCACCAGCAGGTAGGCCTGCTGGTCGTCCGGCCCGTAGAGCCGGGCGTTGCCGAACACGGTGTTGGCCCACAGGCTGCTGGAACCGCAGTCGCGGCCCTGGCACCAGTAGAGCGGGATGGCGCCTTTCTCCATCAGGTCGACGCGGGCGCGGTCGAAGGCCTCGGCCGAGCTGTGCCCGCTGGGCAACTGATAGGTCACCGAGGTCTGCCGGCCCTGGGCATCCACCCGCTGTTCCATGCGCAGCTGGTTGCTGATGCGGCGGATCGGCCCCTGGGGGTAGAAGCGCTCCTGATCGGGCGCTTCCTTGAAGTCGACGATCTCGGCATGGGGGAAGCGCGGCAACGCCGTGAGGTCATGGCTCTCGGGCAGGTCGGCGGCCTGCAGCGGGGCCGCCAGGGCCAGGCCCAGGCACAAGGGAAGAAAACGCATGGGCGACCTCAGCGCATCAGCATCGACTGGGCGGATTTCACCACGTTCTCAGCCGAGGCCTGGCGCGGCGGCACCGCCAGGCCACGCTGCACCGCCGGGCGCGCCTCGATGGCGGCCAGCCAGCGTTGCAGGTGCGCGAGCCCCTCCACCGACACGCCGGCCCAATCGTGCAGGCGCACCCAGGGGAAGGTGGCGATGTCGGCGATGCTGTAGTCGCCGGCCAGGTACTCCACCAGCGCCAGGCGCGAGTCGAGCACCTCGTAGAGGCGGCGGGTCTCGTGCTGGTAGCGGTCGATGGCCGGCTGGATGACTTCGGGGAAGTAGCGGAAGAAGGCATTGGCCTGCCCCTGCATGGGGCCGACGCCGCCCATCTGGAACATCAGCCACTGCATCACCAGGGAACGGCCCTTGGGGTCGGCAGGCATCAGCTGGCCGGTCTTCTCCGCCAGGTAGACGAGGATGGCGCCGGACTCGAAGACCGGGAAGTCACCGTTATCGCGGTCGACGATGGCCGGGATGCGGCCGTTGGGGTTGATCGCCAGGAAGTCCGGCGCCTTCTGCTCCTTGCGCTCGAAGGACAGCGCAGTCACCCGGTACGGCAGCCCCAGTTCCTCCAGGGCGATGGAGACCTTGTGGCCGTTGGGGGTGGCAGCAGTGTAGAGGTCGATCATCCGGTCTCTCCTTGAAAATGGGGCCCAGCCTTCCCGCTTGCCCCATTCAAGTCAAGGCGCGGCGAAGAAGGGATTGAAACAGTCTGCTACGGCCTGGGCACCGGCCTCGTCGTTGAGGTGCAGGTGATGGCCGCCCGGCCGATGGTGCACCTCGAAGGGTAGCCCTTGCAGCAACTGCGCGATGCGCGGCTCGGCGGCCATCTGCCCGCCCTCGGCCAGCACCAGACAGGTGGGGCACTGCACGGCGCGGAGGAACTGCTGGGCATGGGCGAAGGTCAGGCGCATGGGCGATGGCAGGGTCAGGCGCATGTCGGTGCGCCAGGTGTAGCCGCCCGGTACCGGCATCAGGCCGCGTTCGGCCAGCAGCTCGGCAGCCTCGCGGCTCACCGCCACCACGCCCTTCATGCGGGCCTGCACGGCACGGTCGATGTCGGCGTAGACCGGCTTGCGCTTGCCCTGCAGGGCCAGCCGTGCCCGCAACGCCTCACCCAGGCGGGCCGGCGCTCCATCGGCTTCGCCGGTGTAGGGG
The DNA here is from genome assembly GCF_006715895.1 of Pseudomonas sp. SLBN-26. Lineage (NCBI taxonomy): Bacteria > Pseudomonadati > Pseudomonadota > Gammaproteobacteria > Pseudomonadales > Pseudomonadaceae > Pseudomonas > Pseudomonas sp. SLBN-26. The sequence goes on along the minus strand of NZ_VFOB01000001.1, from coordinate 348,882 downwards.
ATCAGGCCATCGATCAGCGCCAGGCGCTCCACCCGCTCCGGCAGCGATGCCGCCACCAGCATGGACACGATGGCCCCGAGGGAGTGGCCCATCAGCGAGAAACGCGCCCAGCCCAGTTGCTCGGCCACATGCAGCACGTCCTCGGCGTACTCCCACACCTGGTAGCTGGAGCCGGCCGAGTAGTGCCCGGAATGCCCGTGCCCGGCCAGGTCCAGGGCGACGATGCGCAGGCCCTTGAGCTTCGGTGCCAGGCGCGCATAGGTCATGGCGTTGTCCAGCCAGCCGTGCAGGGCCAGCACCGGCTGGCCATCCTCGGGGCCGAACAGGTGCGCGGCCAGTTCCACATGGGGCAGGCTCAGGCGGATTTCTTCGACGTGCGCGCTCATGCGGACTCCTGGCGGGCGGCCTGGCCGTCCCAGCGCTTGAACAGGGTACGGAGCAGCGTCGCCGTGTCGTGCGGGCGCTCCAGCGGGAACATGTGGCCGCCCGGCAGCGACAGGTACTCACCCTTCGGCACCCGGCGCACCAGGCGCGCGTGGTGCGGCATCACCACCCGGCTGTGGCGCCCGCGCACCACCGCCAGCGGCACCTGCAATTGCTGCGGTCGGCCGGGGCTGCTGTGGGGCACGCTGCGGTAGATGCGGATCTCGGTCTCCGGGTCGAACTTCAGCCGCAGCCCGCCGGCGGTCTCGGTGAAGCCGTGGCGCACGTAGGCGTCCAGGCAGTCCGGGTCGAAGTGGCGGAACAGCGTCTTGCCGGCGAAGTAGCGGCGCGCCTCCTCCGGGTCGGCGAATTCCTCGCGACGCCCGAGGGTGCGCCCGGCCGGGGTGATGCGGTCGATGAAGCCGAAGCGCTTGGCGGCGCGGATGACCATCTTGTCGGCCAGGGTCAGCACCGGCGAATCGAGCATCGCCACCCCGCGGTACAGCTCCGGCCGGCGCAGGGCCGCGTGGTAGTGCAGCACCCCGCCGAGGGAATGGCCGACGCCCCAGACCGGCTCGGCCTGGGCCTCCAGGTGGTGGATGAGTTCGTCCACCAGGTTTTCCCAGTTGTCGTTCACCGGGAAGCGCGGATCGTGCCCGTGCTGCTCCAGGTGCAGCACGCGGTAGTCCGGCGCCAGCGCGTCGAACAGCTTGGCGTAGGTGGCGGACGGAAAGCCGTTGGCATGGGCGAAGAAAAGGGTCTGGGTCATGGCGGCGGCTCGTGGCGGAACTGCCGGGGATTTTCCGGCAGGCCACCCCACCCGGCAATGACTCTCACGCACGGTGATGACGGCGCTATGGCCAGGGGCAAGGTGGTTTCAGCCACGCCCGCGCAGGCGGGCCGGCGGCGCGCCGAAGGTGCGGCGGAACAGGCGGGAGAAATGCGCCTGGTCATAGAAGCCCAGGCGCAGCGCCACGTCCGACAGCGGCTCCCCCGCCAGCACCAGCGGCAGGGCGCGGGCCAGACGCAACTGGGTCAGCCACTGCAGCGGCGGCAATCCGCAATGACGCTGGAAGCGCCGCAGCACCTGCCAGGGGCTCAGCCCGCAGAAGGCTGCCAGTTCCTCCAGGGAGGGCGGCGCATCCAGCCGGGACTCCAGCCACTCCCGCAGGCGCCGCCAGGTAGCCCCATCGAAGCCACCGGCCGGGTCCTCCACGCGCAGGCTCGAGCCCAGTTGCAGCAGGCAGGCCATGGCCTGCCACAGCGCTTGCTCCTGGGCCAGCCGCGAATCCCCGAGCAGGCTGTCATGGGCAGCCAGCAGGCGCGCCTGCAACGCCGGGTGGCGCAGGGTCGCGCCGAGCAGCCGGGGCGTGCCACGGCGGTCGTCGCTCAAGGCGCGGCTGGCCTGCTCCAACCAGTGCGGCTCGAAGGCCAGCACGCGAATGCGGTAGCCCTCCGCGTCCAGGCTGGCGCCGTCGTGGATCTGCTCCGGCGCCATCAGCAGCACATCGCCCTGCCCCGCCAGCTGGCGCTCGCCCTGGTAGACGAAGCGCTGCCGCCCCTCCAGCAGCAGGCCCACGTGGTACTCCAGGTGGAAATGCCGGGGGAAGGCGAAGCGGTGGTATTCGGCGTCGATCAGGCGGATGCCGGGCAAGCCGCCGACGATATGGCTGGTGCGTTCCATGCGCGCCACTCTAGCGCGCCGCCCCCTGTCCTGGCTTGGACGAAATTGCAGCCGCGCTCAATGCGCCGACGAGCCAGCCAGGCGCACACCGAAGGCGATCAGCACGCCCCCGGTGAGCCGGTCCAGCGCGCGGATCACCGCCGCTCGGCGCAGGAAACGCCCCAGCGGCACCGTGGCAGCGATGAGTACGGCGAACCAGATCAGCGTCAGCACCACGTGCAGCCCGGCGAGGAAGAAGGAATAGCCCGCCACGCTGGCGCCCGCCGGCACGAACTGCGGCAGGAAGGTGACGTAGAACACCCCGACCTTGGGGTTGAGCAGGTTGGTCAGGAAGCCCCGCCAGAACGCTGCCCCTTGGCCGCCCGAGCCTGCATCCGTGTCCTCGTCCAGGGCCTGGCGCGGGCGCAGCAGCAGCCCGGCTCCCAGCCACAGCAGGTAGGCCGCCCCGGCCAGCTTGACCGCTGTGTAGGCCAGCTCCGAGGCCTGCAGCAGCGCCCCCAGCCCCAGGGACACCGCCGCGCCCCAGAGCAGGCAACCCAGGCCGATTCCCAGGGACGCCATCACCGCCGGGCGCCGGCCCTGGGCAGTGGCGGCACGCAACACGATGGCGGTGTCCACGCCGGGGGTGAGGGTCAGCAGGGTGGCGGCCGCGACGAAGGCGAGCAGCAGGGGCAGGTCGATCATGGTTCCGTGGCCTGGGCGGGAGTCGGAGGGCGGCTCGCCACTCTATGCCGGGCGGCGAGACGCGGTCAAAACGGCCCGCCCGGTACGACAACGCCGGCACCAGGCAGGGCCTGGCACCGGCGTGTCGAGGTTCGCCGGGCTCAGTCGGCCAGCGCGGTGCCAGCCAGGTTCGAGGCCGCGCTGCGGCTGCGGGTGGCCAGGCAGTAGTACAGCGGGCAGGTCACCACCAGACCCACCAGCCAGGAGAGGTCGGCGCCCTCCACCAGGTTGGCGTAGGGGCCGGCGTAGAGCGAGGTGTTGGCGAAGGGCAGCTGCACGATGATGCCGATGAAGTAGGCAATGATCGCGTGCGGGTTGAAGCGCCCGTAGATGCCACCGTCCGGGCTGAAGATCGAGGCGATGTCGTAGCGGCCGCGCTTGATCAGGTAGAAGTCGATCAGGTTGATCGACGCCCAGGGCACCAGCACCAGCAGCAGCGCCAGCACCAGGCCGATGAACCGCGAGATGAAGTCGGCCGAGGCCCCCAGCGCCACCACGCAGCAGCCGGCGAGGATCACCGCCGACAGCGCCACGCGCACCGGGATGCTCGGCGTCCAGCGACCGGCGAAGGTCTGGATCGAGGTGACGATGGACAGCACCGCGCCATAAAGATTGAGGGCGTTGTGGCTGATGATGTTGAGCAGGAACAGCACCATCAGGATCGGCCCCAGCCAGCCGGTGGCCTGCTTCACCGCCGCCATCGCCTCGGTACCCTCCGGAGTGGCCAGTGCCGCCACCAGGCCGAAGGCGAACGACAGGATGGTGCCCAGGGTAGCCCCCAGGTAGGTGGCCAGGAACGGCCGGGCGATGCCCACTTCCACCGGCAGGTAGCGGGAATAGTCCGAGGTGTAGGGCGAGAAGCTGATCTGCCAGATGATCCCCAGCGACAGGGTCGCGATCCAGCCGGCGAGGTTGAAGCCGCCACGGGTGAAGAAATCCGCCGGCAGGTCATGGGCAAAGATGTAGGCGAAGCCGGCCAGCAACGCCGAGCCCATCACCCAGGTGCCGATGCGGTTGAGGGTGTGGATGAAGCGGTAGCCGATCACCCCGATGGCGGTGGCGCTGAGCGCACCGATCAGGATGCTGGCCGGCACCGGGACCGACGGCGCGATACCGACGATGGACTTGCCCGCCAGGACGATGTTGGAAATGAAGAAGCCGACGTAGATCAGCGCGGCGAAGAACACGATCAGCAGGGCCCCGTAGCGCCCGAACTGGCCGCGGCTCTGCACCATCTGCGGAATCCCCAGCTGCGGCCCCTGGGCCGAGGCCAGGGCGATCACCACGCCACCGATCAGGTGCCCGAGGACGACCGCGAGCATCCCCCAGAACAGGTTGAGGTGGAACACCTGGACCACCATGGCGCCGGTGACGATGGGCAGTGGCGCGATGTTGGTGCTGAACCACAGGGTGAACAGATCGCGCGCCTTCCCGTGGCGCTCCGCAAGGGGGACGTAGTCCACCGTGTGGTTTTCGATCAGGGGGTCTTGCCGTGACATCTGGGACATGGAAATGAACTCGAGTTTGTCTGTTCTTATCGTTGTTTGAAGCCAAACCGGAGGCGCTCTGCGTCGCCCCTCAGATGAACACCATATTATGGTATTCCAAACTTTTGACAAGCCTGAGCCGCTTTTCTACGACGCATCTGATCCGCCATCCTGACGCAACCCCAGGTCCCGCCGCCAGAGCCAAAGCCCCGGTCTTCGAGGCTTTCCGACGAAAGTAGAAGGCCGACGGAGCGCCCATGAAAGCGCTTGCAAATTGCGTATTACGGTATACCATCAGACCTAATTGACTCAGCCTGCCGTACACCACCGAGGTTCCACCGATGATCGATGCCGCCCTCTACAAGAAAGCCATGGCCTCCTTCCCGTCCGGGGTCACCGTGATCACCACCCTGGATGACGACGGACAGGTGGTCGGCCTCACCGCCAGCGCCTTCAGCTCGCTGTCCATGGACCCGGCCCTGGTGCTGTTCTGCCCCAACTACAGCTCCGACTCCTACCCGGTGCTGATCCGCAACAAGCGCTTCGCCATCCACGTCCTGTCCGACGCCCAGCAGAAGGAAGCCTATGCCTTCGCCCGCAAAGGCAAGGACAAGGCGCAAGGCATCGAATGGACCCTGAGCGAACGGGGCAACCCGCTGCTGGCCGGCGCCAGCGCGATCATCGAGTGCGAACTGTGGCGGGAGTACGAAGGCGGCGACCACGCCATCATGGTGGGCGCCGTGAAGAACCTGGTCCTGCCCCAGGAAGAGGCCGCCCCCCTGCTCTACTGCCACGGCAAGATGGGTGCCCTCCCCGCCCTGGCCTGACACCTGACCACCGTGCGTTTTTCAGCCCCCGCCATGGGGGCTTTTTTCGGCTATGCCCGACTCTTCCGCTGCCACGCTCCAGCACCTGCCACCACCTGGCGCTCCCTCTAGAGCGCACGACGAAATCGGCCCTGGCTCAGAGGGTGAGGCGGGGAATCTGCCCCTTCAGGAGGCCGAGCGCAGTCGTTGTGCAGGGGAGCGAGCGGCATGGATGCCGCGAGAGGCGCGCCAGGCCATGGATGGCCCATCGCGCCGGCCCCTGGAGCAACGATGGAGCGAGGGAAGTCCCGCGCAGCGGGACCCGGATGTAGGGGCGAGCCTCTTTGGTTTCTTTTTTGGCGATTGAAAAAAGAAACTCGCCCGGCAAGGCGAAACAGGTGACATCAATAGAACTCGATAATCAGCAACACGCTTTTGGGCATAGCTTTTCAGACGGTGCCCTGCCCAGGCATCTCTCGACAGCCCCCCGGCAATGGCCGTTGCTCAGGCCGGCTTCCGCCACACGCTCGCCAGCCAGGGCTGCTGCTCGCGAGGCAGCCCCGCCGGCCGGTAATAGTGTTCCAACGCCTGAAAGCCGGCCGCCTCCAGCAACTCACGCCAGCGCGCGTAGTCGTGCCAGGCGCCGTAGCGCTGGCCGTTCCAGCCCTCCTCGTTCTGCCCCCGTGGATTGGAGCTGAACAACACGCCACCCGGCCGCAAGGTGGCGTGCAACTGGCCGAGTACACGCGGCAACTCCTGCAGCGGCACATGGAACAGGCTGGCATTGGCGAACACCCCATCGAAGCGCTCGGCGGGCAGCTCCAGCGCCAGGAAGTTCTGCTGCCACACCTCGCAACCGGCATCGGCGCGGGCCATCTCGACGAAGCGCGCCGTACCGTCCAGCCCCACCGGGCGGTGGCCAAGGCGGCGGAAGGTCTGCAGGTCGCGCCCCGGGCCGCAACCGAAGTCGAGGATGTCGAACGGCCCGCCCGGCCCCAGGTGGCGCAGCAGCGCCTCGATGTTCTGGCTCACGTCGTGGTCGCGGGTGCCCTCGCGGAAGCCCTCGGCATTGCGCTGGTAGTCATCCAGGGTGATGGCGCTGATGGCATCGAGATCGTGGGGTTCCAGGCTCATGGGGCCTCCGGGCAGTGAACGGCGGCGGGCATTCTACCGGCTGCGACGGGAACGACCATGGCCGGCCGACAGGGCGAATGATTCCCGACAACGGTTGACGCCACCCCGTGCCAGTGGTCAGATGCGCGCCGTTCCAGGTGCCTCACGCCGCCGCGCGTGAGGTGAAACGGGAAGCCGGTGCGTCCATCAGGACCAGTCCGGCGCTGCCCCCGCAACGGTAAGCGAGCGCTGCATTCGATACGCCACTGTGCCCACGGCATGGGAAGGCGAATGCGGCGTGATCCTCGCAAGCCCGGAGACCGGCCTGGAGCATCGATAGGCAAACCCGCGGTGGGCGGGCACGGGCCGGTTTCTCGCACGGGTGCACGCGCCCGCGCGCGCCTTTGCATTCCCTCCGGGCTCCATTCATTCCTGACGTGATAGGAACGACATGTCCCGTACCTTCAGCTCCAACGCTCCGGCGAGCGCCGCACTCGGCCTGCTCGCGCTGTCCATCTCCTTCTCCCTGCACGCCGAAGACGGCACCCTGGCGCTACCGGCCACCGCCGTCACCGACCAGGCGGACGACACCGCCATCCGCCTCGACACGCCCGTGCCCGCCGGCTCGCGCCTGGGCCTGTCCGCCCTGGAAACCCCGGCCAGCACCAGCGCCATCAGCGGTGACGAAGTACGCGCTCGCAACAACGCCACCGTGCAGGACGCCGTGACCCGCAGCCCCGGCATCACCCACATCGGCACCCCCGGCAACGGCGGCACCGCCCTCTCGGCCCGGGGCTTCACCGGCCACGCCTCGGTGATGCAGCTGTACGACGGCACGCGCTTCTACACCGGCATGGGCACCACCACCTTCCCCACCGATCCGTGGATGGTCGAGCGCATCGACGTGATCCGTGGCCCGGCCTCGGTGCTCTACGGCGAAGGCGCCACGGGCGCGGTGATCAACGTGGTGCCGAAGAAGCCCTTCGACGGCGAGATCCGCAACCGCCTGCGCCTGGGCTATGGCTCCGACGACCGCCAGCAGATGGCCCTGGACAGCGGCGGCTCGCTCACCGACACCCTCAGCTACCGCCTCAACCTCAACCGCGAGACCAGCCACGGCTGGATCGACCGGGGCGACTCGAAGAACCTCGGCCTCAGCGCCGCCCTGCGCTGGCAGGCCAGCGACGCCCTGGCCTTCACCCTGGCCCACGACCAGGGCGACCTGCAGCCGATGAACTATTTCGGCACCCCGCTGATCGACGGCCATCTGCGGGACAGCCTGAAAGACAAGAACTACAACCTGCACAACGCCGAGCTGCACTACAACGACCAGTGGACCCGGCTCGTCACCGACTGGACGCCCAGCGAAGGCTTCAGCGCCAGCAACCAGCTCTACCACATCAAGAGCCGCCGCTACTGGCGCAACGCCGAGGCCTACACCTGGGACGCCGGCCGTGGCCAGCTGGAGCGCGCCGAGCAGCTGCGCATCAAGCATGAGCAGGAGCAGATCGGCGACCGCCAGACCTTCACCTTCGACCATTCGTTGTTCGGCCTCGACAGCCGCACCCTGGTGGGCGGCGAGTTCAACCGCATCCGCTTCGATCTGCTGAACAACGCGCCCTACACCGACATCGGCGGCGACTACGTCGACCCGTGGAACCCAGCCCCCGGCTACTACCAGAGCGCCTCGGCCTACCGCCCGCACTCGCGCAGCGAAACCCGCACCGCCGCCCTGTTCGCCGAGAACCGCACCCAACTGAGCGAGCGCTGGTCCGTGGTCACCGGCCTGCGCCGCGACCAGAACCACATCGACCGCACCGACCTGCGCGCCAACAGCCGCAGCGACCGCAGCATCCAGGGCGGCAACTGGCGCGCCGGCCTGGTGTTCGCCGCCACCCCGCAGCTGTCCTTCTACGGCCAGTACTCCACCAGCGAGGACGGCGTCAGCAACCTCATCACCCTCAGCCCCACTCAGCAGCAGATGGACCTGACCGAGTCGAAGCAGACCGAGTTCGGCCTCAAGCAGCAGTTCTGGGACGGGCGCGGCGAATGGACCCTGGCCGCCTACCACATCGTCAAGAAGAAGCTGCTCTCCCGTGAATCGGTGACCCGCCCCACCCAGCAGATCGGCCAGCAATCCTCCAACGGCCTGGAAGCGACCCTGGAACTGGCCCTGGAGCAGGGCTGGCACGTCTCGGCCAACGCCTCGCTGCTGCGCGCCGAATACGACGACTTCAACGAATCCGTCGGCGGCCAGCTCGTCTCCCGGTCCGGCAACCGCCCCACCGACGTGCCACGGCGCACCGCCAACCTCTGGGTCAGCAAGGCGCTCAGCCATGACCTGGACGCCGGCCTCGGCGCGCGCTACGTCGACGCCCGTTACGCCGACGCCGCCAACACCGTCAAAGTGCCCGGCTACACCGTGCTCGACGCCAACCTCGGCTGGCAGGTGCTGCCCGACACGCGCCTGGGGCTGGAGCTGAACAACCTGCTGGACCGCCGCTACGCCGTCACCCAGCAGAACGGCGGCCAGCAGTGGCTGCTGGGCCAGCCGCGCTCGTTCTTCGTCACCGCCGACTACAGCTTCTGAGGGTTACGCCATGTCCCGCCTGAACCTCCATGACCTGCGCTGGGCCCCTGACGGCGCCCTCGCCGGCTGGTCCCTGGACGGCATCGGGCTGGACGTGGCGGAAGGCGAGTTCGTCGGCCTCATCGGCCCCAACGGCAGCGGCAAGAGCAGCCTGCTGCGCTGCATCTACCGCGCCGCCCGCCCCCACGGCGGCACGGTGCGGGTGGACGACGAGGACATCTGGCGCCAGCCGCCGCGCTGGTGCGCACAGCGGGTCGCCGTGGTGCTGCAGGAGTTCCCCAGCGACTTCGGTCTCAGCGTCGCCGAGGTCGCCGCCATGGGCCGCTCGCCCCACCAGGGGCCGTTCGACGGCGACACCGCCGCCGACCGCGCCCGGGTCGGCGAAGCGCTGCGCCAGGTGGCCCTGGAGGCCCACCGCGACACCCCGTTCGCCCGGCTCTCCGGCGGCGAAAAACAACGCGCCCTGCTGGCCCGCGCCCTGGTGCAAGACCCCGGCCTGCTGCTGCTCGACGAACCCACCAACCACCTCGACCCGCGCTACCAGCTGGAACTGCTGGCCCTGCTGCGCCGCCTGCGGCTGAGCACCCTGGCCAGCTTCCACGACCTCAACCTCGCCGCCGCCTTCTGCGACCGCCTGCTGGTGCTCGATGGCGGCCGCCTGGTGGCCAGCGGCACCCCCGAAACCGTACTCACGCCGCAACGCCTGCTGGAGGTGTTCGGCACCCCCGCGCTGGTGGACCGCCACCCCATCGGCGGCCACCCGCGCATCACCTGGATCACCCCCCCATGAAAAGCCGCTCCCTCGCCCTCACCGCCCTGCTGCTCGCCGGCAGCGCCCAGGCCACCCAGTACCCGGTGACCATCACCAGCTGCAACCGCCAGGTGGTGTTCGAGCACGCCCCCACCCACGCCGTCAGCCAGGACGTGAACCTCACCGGCATGCTGATCGCCCTCGGCCTGCGCGAGCGCATGGCCGGCTACAGCGGCGTCAGCGGCTGGAAGACCCTGGACCCGAGCCTGCGCGAGGCCCTCGCCGGCCTGCCGGAACTGGCCCGCAAGTACCCCTCGGTGGAAACCCTGCTGGCCGCCGACACCGACTTCTTCTTCGCCGGCTGGAACTACGGCATGCACGTGGGTGGCGACGTCACCCCCGCCACCCTCGCACCGCTGGGCATCCCGGTGTACGAACTGAGCGAGTCCTGCGCCCACGTCATGCCCCGCGAGGCGGCCAGCCTCGATGATCTCTACCGCGACCTGGAGAACCTCGGCCGCATCTTCGACGTCGAGCCCCGCGCCCAGGCCCTGGTGACCGGCCTCAAGGCCCGCGTGGCGGCGGTGGGCGAACGCCTGGCCGGCGTCACCGAGCGGCCCCGGGTGTTCCTCTACGACAGCGGCGAAGACCGCCCCTTCAGCAGCGGTCGCCTCGGCATGCCCCAGGCCCTGATCGAAGCCGCAGGTGGGCACAACCTGCTCAGCGACCTGGCCGCCAGCTGGACCCAGGTCAACTGGGAAACCGTGGTGGAGCGCGACCCGCAGGTGATCGTCATCGTCGACTACGGCGAGCGCAGCTGGCAGCAGAAGCGCGACTTCCTGCTCGCCCAGCCGGCCCTGGCCGGGGTCACCGCCATCCGCGAGCGGCGCTTCCTGGTGCTGCCCTACCTGGACGCCACGCCCTCGGTGGAGAACGCCGCCGCCATCGAAGCCCTCGCTGCCGGGTTGCACCCGCAGGTGTTCGCCGGGGTCGCCCGGTGAGGCCGTTGCGCTCGACCGGCGCCTTCCGCCTGCTGCTGGTGGGGCTGGCCGCGCTGCTGGCGCTGTCGCTGGTGGCCGCCCTCGGCTTCGGCCCGGCGCGGCTGCCCCAGGAGCAGGTCTGGGCCATCGTCGGCGAACGCCTGGGGCTGCTGCAGCGGGGCGACTGGAGCGACGGCCAGGCCAGCATCGTCTGGCTGATCCGCGCCCCACGGGTGTTGCTCGGCGCCCTGGTGGGCGCCGGCCTCGCCCTGGTGGGCAGCGCCCTGCAGGCCACCACCCGCAACCCCCTGGCCGACCCGCACCTGCTGGGCGTCAGTTCCGGCGCGGCCCTCGGCGCGGTGCTGGTGGTGCTCTACCTGGGCGAGTTCGCCGGCCACCTGAGCCTGCCCCTGGCAGCCTTCGTCGGCGCCCTGGCGAGCACCGCCCTGGTGCTCGCCATCGCCAGCCGCCACGGCCGCCTGGAGAGCGACCGCCTGTTGCTGGCGGGCGTGGCGGTGTCCTTCCTGTGCATGGCGCTGGTCAACCTGCTGCTGTTCCTCGGTGACCCGCATGCCGCCAGCTCGGTGCTGTTCTGGATGCTCGGCGGGCTCGGCCTCGCCCGCTGGGAGCTGCTGGCCCTGCCAGCCGTCAGCCTGGCCCTCGGGCTGGCGCTGCTGATGGCCCAGGCGCGCGGCCTGAACGCCCTGATGAGCGGCGAAGACACCGCCGCCAGCCTCGGCTTCGAGCCCCGCCGGGTGCGCCTCTGGGTGTTTCTCTGCGCCTCGCTGCTGACCGGCGTGCTGGTGGCCCTGAGCGGCGCCATTGGCTTCGTGGGGCTGATGCTGCCGCACCTGGCGCGCCGCCTGGTGGGCGCAGAGCACCGCCGCCTGCTGCCTACCAGCGCCCTGCTCGGTGCGCTGTTCCTGGTCTGGGTGGACGTCGGCGCCCGCACCCTCGCCGCCCCCCAGGATCTGCCCATCGGCATCGCCACCGCCGCCATCGGCGGGCTGTTCTTCGTCGGCCTGCTGCGCCGCCGCTGACGCGCCCTCCACGTAGCCCGGACCTCAGTCCGGGGACAGGCAGCACACAACCCTGGGCTGAAGCCCAGGCTACGGACTGAGCCAACCCCACGTAGCCCGGACTTCAGTCCGGGAACAGGCAGCACGCAACCCTGGGCTGAAGCCCAGGCTACGACCTGCACCCCCACGTAGCCCGGACTTCAGTCCGGGAATAGGCAGCACACAACCCTGGGCTGAAGCCCAGGCTACGGACTTAGCCGACCCCACGTAGCCCGGACTTCGGTCCGAGAGCAGGCGGCACACAATCCCGGGCTGAAGCACGGGCTGTTGACGGTCCCCACGTACCCGGAAACGACAACGCCGGCCCTGGGGCCGGCGTTGTCGTGGAGACGGGTGTCAGAGGTGTTCGCTGCGGGCATTCACCAGCAGGTTGCGCCCGGCCCCCAGGCCGAAGGCGGTGGCTGCCAGGCTGACGCCGACGAAGATGAAGCCCACCGCGCTCCAGCCGTGGGTCAGGTCGTGCACCACACCCACCGCCAGCGGGCCCATGGCGGCCAGGGTGTAGCCCACGCCCTGGGCCATGCCGGAAAGGTTGGCGGCCACGTGGGCGTCCCGCGAGCGCAGGACGATCAGCGCCAACGCGATGCTGAAGGTGCCGCCCTGCCCCAGGCCGAGCACCACCGCCCAGCCCCAGATGCCGCCCAGGGGCGCATAGAGCATTCCCATCAGTCCCGCCAGGGTCATGCCCATCACCAGCACCACGGCCAGGCGCTGGTCCCGCGCGCGGGTGGCCAGCCAGGGGGCGCCGAGGGCGCTGACCAGCTGGGTCATCACCGAACCGGACATCACCAGCCCGGCCTCCACGGCGGACAGCCCGCGGTCGATCAGGATCGACGGCAGCCAGCCGAACACGATGTAGGCCAGGGAGGACTGCAACCCCATGTACAGGGTCACCTGCCAGGCCAGCGGGTCACGCCAGAGGCCGCTCACCCGGTAGGCCTGACGGCCGGCATGGGCGGACTGCCGCGCCTGGGGCAGCCACACCAGCGCCGCGAGGATCGCCGGCAGCGCCCAGAAGGCCAGGGCCGGTTGCCAGGCGCCATCCAGCACACCGGCGAGGGGCACGGTGGCCCCAGCGGCCAACGCCGCACCCAGGCACAGGGCCATGGTGTAGACGCCGGTCATGAGCCCGGCGATGTGGGGGAAATCGCGCTTTACGATACCCGGCAGCAGCACGCCGATGATGCCGATGCTGGCGCCGGCCATGACGCTGCCGAGGAACAGCCCGGCAAGCGGGAACAGGCTGCGCAGGACGATGCCGCCGGCCAATACGAGGAGGATCAGCAGCACCGTACGCTCGCTGCCCAGGCGCCGCGCCAGGATCGGCGCCAGCGGCGCGAACAGGCCGAGGCAGAGCACCGGCAGAGTGGTCAGCAGACCGGCTCCGGAGGCGGAGAGCCCGGTGGCCTCGCGCACCATGTTGAGCATCGGCGCCAGGCTGGACAGCGCCGGGCGCAGGTTCAGGGCCACCAGCACCAGCCCCACCAGCAGCAGGGCGGCGCCTCCGGCGATGGCAGGGGGCGCGGGCTCGTCGTCGGCCTCGGCGTCGATCAGCAGTTCCTCCGGCGGGCAGGCCGGCGGTGTGTGGGAGGGGGAATCGTGGGCAGGCATGGCAAGGCAACTCCAGGAAAGGGCAAACGTCAGATCAGCAACGCACGGTTGGCCGCAGCGGCGGCGTCCGCGTCTTGTCGTTCGATGGCGTCCAGCAACTCGCGGTGCAGGTCGAAGCACGGCTGCGCGCGGTCGGGATCGGAAATGGTGCGCTCCAGGCCCACGCGGATGACCTGGGAGAAGTAGCGGTACAACTCGCTCAGCACCGGGTTGTGGGCGCTGTCCACCACCCGCTGGTGGAACACCAGGTCGTGGTCGATGTAGTCCTGCAGGTCTTCGTAGCTGGAGCGTGCGGCGGAGGCCGCGAGGGCTTCGCGCAGGGCGATGAGGTCTGCCTCGGTGCGGCGCAGGGCCGCCAGGCGCGAGGCCTCGATCTCGATCATGCCCCGTGCCTCCAGGGCCTGCTCCACCGAGCTGCGGGCCAGGGCCTGCATGGTGGACAGCGGGTCGGCGCAGGCGCGCACGTAGGTGCCGTCGCCCTGGCGCACTTCCAGCACGCCGGAGAAGGTCAGCACCCGCACCGCTTCGCGCACGGTGTTGCGGCTGATGCCGATGATCTCCGCCAGCTCGGGTTCGGGCGGCAGGCGCTGGCCGAGCAGCCAGGTGCCGTCGTCGATGCGCTGGCGGATCTGCTCCAGGGCAATATCCACCAGGGAGCGCTTGAGGGCCGGTGCGGACATGGCAGACATCCAATCATCCGATGAATTTCAGGGGTGCGCAGGCTAACGGCCTCGGGGCGGGTTCGCAACCCCGGATATCCTTGCGATCCAGGCAATACTCATTATCTACAACGGTGATTTTTCGCCTCCCGGGGGCATTGGTAGCCTGCTCAGCATCCCGTCACCACTGCCCTGGGGGCATCATGAAACCCACTCACATCCTGGCGCTGGCCCTTGCGGCCCTCGTCCTCAGCGGTTGTGCCAGCCAGCCGGAACCGCGCCCCTACACCGACGCCGAGATCAAGCAGTTCTCCCTGGAGATGCTCAACCGCGCCGGGTTGCCCTATGAAGACTACGAGAAGGTCCGCCAGGCGCTGATGAACCCCAATCCGCGCGTCTCCAGCGCCCGTCGCGACTACGAGCCGGCCTTCATCCGCAGCACCGAGGGCTGAGCTCGTCAGGCCGGCACGCCGCGTACCTGGAAGGTCTTGCGGTAGGCCGCCGGCGGCATGCCGATGCGCTGCTGGAACAGCCGGCGGAATGAATTGCTGTCCTCGTACCCCACCTGGAAGGTGATGCGCTCCAGGCTCAGGCGGGTGGTCTCCAGCAGGTGCTTGGCCTGCTCCAGGCGCAGGGTCTGCAGGTACGCCAGCGGCGAGTAGCCGGTGGCCTCCTTGAAGCGCCGCTTGAAGTTGCGCGTGCCGAAACCGAAGCGCTGCGCCAGTTCATCGATCAACACCGGCTCGGTGTAGTGCGCCTCCAGCCAGTTCTGCACCTGCAGCACCTTGGCGTCCCCATGCCCCTTCGGCGTCGACCACATGACGTAGGCCGACTGCCCGGTGCGCACGCTGTCGATCAGCAGGTAGCGGCCGCAGGTCTGCGCCAGCTCCAGGGAGGCGAAGCGCCGGACCACGTGCAGCAACAGGTCCATTGCCGCGCTGGCGCCACCACTGGTCATCACGTTGCTGTCCTCGCAGAGGATCAGCGTCTCGTCCAGCAACACCTCGGGGTAGCGCCGCCGGAACAGGCCGGCGAAGGCCCAGTGGGTGGTGGCCCGCCGCCCTTCCAGCAACCCCGCCTCCGCCAGCAGGAAGGCCGCCGTGCACATCGAGGCCACCGTCGCGCCTTCGGCATGGCGGGCCTGCAGCCAGGGCACGTAGCGGTCGAAACCGGGCAAGGCCTCGCGCAGGGTGAAGATGAAGCCCGGCACCAGCACCAGGTCGGTCCGCTCGATGCTGCCCAGCGCCGCCTGCACCGCGACCCGATGCCCGCCGAGGGTGGTCACCTCCCCGCCATCCAGGGACACGCTCACCACCTCGAACGGCGGCTCGCCTTCAGCCAGCAGGTTGGCAGCGCGCAGCACCTCCAGGGCGAGGAAGGTGCTGGCGGCAGAACAGTAGTCGGTGACGAGCAGGGTGACGTGCATGGCGGCGCTCTTGCAGATTTCGCATGGAATATGTCATTTGCGCACCTGTCCGAACAGGGGGCATGGCTCTAGATTGCGCGGGTCTTCCCCAATCGGTCCGACCTGCCATGAATCTCTGGTTCCGCCTGCTCCTGATGCTCCTCCGCCGCCCCTGGCGCAAAGCCGTCCACGGCCTCGACACCACCGTCATCCGCATGCGGGTCTGGCCGCTGGACCTGGACTTCAACCGTCACGTCAACAACGGCCGCTACTTCACTCTCGCCGACGTCGGGCGCATGGACTTCGTGCTGCGCAGCGGCGCCTTCCGGGTCGCCCTGCGCCACCGTGCGCTGCCGGTGGTGGGCGACATCTGGGGCAAGTTCCGCCGCGAGCTGCGGCTGTTCGAAGCCTTCGAGGTCCACACCCGCCTGCTGGGCTGGGACGAGAAGTGGACCTTCATGGAGCACCGCTTCGTCAAGGACGGCCGGGTGCTGGGCGTGGTGATCATGCGCGGCCTGTTCCGCAGCCCCAAGGGGCCGGTCGCCCCCGGTGAGTTCGTGCAGGAGCTGGGCGTTTCCGCTGAGTCCCCCACCCTGCCCGACTGGCTGGCGGACTGGTCCACCAGTTGCGATGGCCTCAGCCAGGGCCTGCGCCAGGAGGAAGGGCGGGAGGGCTAAGGCTCAACCCCGCGCCATGCAGCATGGCGAGGCGCTCCCCCGCCTCGCCGCCCCCCGCTCAGCCGCGCGGCACCAGCAGAGGCGCGAGCACCCGCTCGGCCAGGGTCCGCAGGTAGTCGTCGCTGATGGCGCCCTGGCTGAGGAAGTGGCGGATGTAGAGCGGCCCCACCAGCATCTCCACCACCACTTCCGGGTCGACCTCCCCATGCAGTTCGCCCCGCGCCACGGCACGTTCGAAGACGGCCCGGTGGGCGGCGGCGCGCTTGCTCCAGTACAGCCGGATCAACGCGCGGTTGGCGCCTTCCCCGCTCAGGCTGAAGGCCTGGCCCACCAGGGTGGCTCCGAGGGGATCGCAGAGGAAGGCGCGGGTGCCCTGCAACAGCAGGCTCACGTCCCCCATCAGCGAGCCGCTGTCGGGCACCGGCACCAACTGGTCCACGTAGCGATTGGCGGTGAAGGCGATCAGTTCGTTCACGTCCGGCCAGCGCCGGTACACCGAGGCCACGTGAACGCCGGCGCGCTTGGCTACGCGGGGAATGGAAAAAGCGATGGCGCCGTGCTCACGCAGCTCGTCCCGCGCGGCGGCCACGACATGCTCCAGCACACGGGCACTGCGCCCGCCGGTGCGAATGCGCTTGGGAGGCGCACCAGGGGGCTCCTCGACATGGGGAGGGGGTTCTTTCATCGGGTGGTCCATTCGGTCTTCTCTGGGCAGCGGATGAAGGGTGGTCCGGGGCGGAGCGGATTTCAAACAGCGAGCCCTGCCTTGTCCCTGGCTTTTTCGGGCGCGCAGGCGGGCACCCCTCCCCGCAGGGCCAGGCACCATGCTGGCGGGACCTCGCCCAAACACTGCCTTGGGTCAAGGAAAGGCGAAGTAGCGTCAGGAAATGTCAGTAAAACAATGTGAGATATGTCGCACAAATTAAGGCGAATTCATATGCTTTACGCACAAGACCAACACCCCTAGGCGCTCTGTGAAGAGTTGTCAGACGCTCGGGCACCGCTACCCCGCCGCACAGACGGCAGCACAGGAACCTGTGCAGAAGGAGCCGCCGCTTCACTGAAATCCGTTCCGTCCGCAGGGCAGGCCGAAGGGGGCCAGAACGTGTCGCTCGACACACCACCACCTTTGCATGACCTGGGGAAACACCATGTGGATTAGACAAATACGGATCGGCCTTCGCTCGGCACTCGCCTTCTCGACGCTGGGGCTGTTGCTGGTGCTGCTGGGGCTGATCGCGCTGTACCAGATGAACCAGATGGATGACATGAGCGCCGAGGTCGACACCAACTGGCTGCCCTCGATCATGGCGGTCAACGACTTGAGTGCCGCCAGCTCCCGCATCCGCGCCATGACCTTGCGCTACGCCGTCGTCCAGGGCGACTTCCGCGACTCCACCCTGGCCAGCCTGAGAAAGGCCGAGAGTGCCCAGGCGGATGCCGAACGCCGCTACGAGCCGATGATTTCCTCCGCCGAGGAACGCCGCCTGTATGACGCCTACAAGGTCGCGCGTGACCGCTACATGGAACAGTCGCGCCTGACCGTCTCCCTGACCCAGGCCGGCAGCAGCGACGAGGCGCGCCATACCGTGGAGCAAAAGCTTGGGGACTACGCCGAAGAGCTGGCCAATGCCCTTGGTGAACTGGCCCGCATCAACAGCGAAGGAGCCAAGCGTGCCTCCGCGAAAAGCGACGCCACCTTCGACAATGCCGTGACCCTGGTGATCGTGGTGATCGCCATTGCCGTGGTGCTGACCATCCTGCTGGCGGTGATCTTCACCCGCAGCATCATCCTCCCGCTGGCCCAGGCCGTGGACGTGGCGCGCGTGGTCGCCTCCGGCAACCTGACCCACCGCATCGAGGCCCAGGGCCAGGACGAGCCGGCCCACCTGCTGCGCTCCCTGCAAGAGATGCAGACCAGCCTGCGCAGCACCATCCAGCACATCGCCGACTCCTCCAGCCAACTCGCCTCGGCCTCGGAAGAACTGCACGCGGTGACCGAGGACTCGACCCGAGGCCTGCACCAGCAGAACACCGAGATCGAGCAGGCCGCCACCGCCGTCAACGAGATGACCACCGCTGTGGAAGAGGTGGCGCGCAACGCTGTCAGCACCTCGGAAGCCTCCAAGCAGGCCGACCACACCGCCCGCAGCGGCCGTGAGCAGGTGGGCCAGGCCGTCAACTCCATCGCCCAGCTCGCCGGGGACGTGGCCAACACGTCCAGCAAGGTGGAAGAACTGGCCGACAACGTCCGCGACATCAGCCAGGTGCTGGCGGTGATCCGCTCCATTGCCGAGCAGACCAACCTGCTGGCGCTCAACGCCGCCATCGAGGCCGCCCGCGCCGGCGAGCAGGGTCGCGGCTTCGCCGTGGTGGCCGACGAAGTGCGGGCCCTGGCCCACCGCACCCAGCAATCGACCCAGGAAATCGAGCAGATGATCAACACCATCCAGCAGGGCACCAGCCAGGCGGTCACCTCGATGCAGTCCAGCCGCGAGCGGGTCGACTTCACCCTGGAAGTGGCCCGCGCCGCCGGTGCCGCCCTGGACGAGATCGCCCTGGCCATCTCCTCCATCAACGAGCGCAACCTGGTGATCGCCAGCGCCTCCGAGGAGCAGGCCCACGTGGCACGGGAAGTGGACCGCAACCTGGTGAACATCCGCGACCTCTCGCTGCAGACCTCCGCCGGCGCCGACCAGACCAGCGCCGCCAGCCAGGAGCTGTCGCGCCTGGCCATCGACCTCAACGGCGTGGTGCAACGCTTCCAGCTCTGAAGCCGCAACAAGGGGGGCGTGCAGCCCCCCGACAACCACCGGTCGGAAATTCAAGCCACCAATTTAATGGCGCCGGAAAAACGCCACCCAAGAGCTATACAAAGAGCAAGCCTGTACAACCCTGATGCAGGCCGCCCTCCCTCGCCGAGCGTGCCCGTCAATCCAGCCCCATCATTTGATCGGGGCCCAACTGACGGTTTCAGTGATGACCGACACGAGCCATTGAAGGCCCAGCAGGACGTTCTCGCTGAGGAAAAGTGACATGACGTCGTCTAGTTTTTCTCGGCGTATGCAACGCCAAGGAGAAGACAGCATGTGGCTCAACCGCAAGAAGGAACCCACTGAAGGCTTGGTCACAGAAGCGCTTGAGCTCGCTTCGATCCGCAGAGCCATGGCCATGATCGAATTCACCCCCGACGGCATCATCCTGGACGCAACGCCGGCCTTCCTCGATGTGGTCGGCTACCGTCTCGACGAGGTGGTCGGGCAGCACCACCGCATGTTCTGCGCCCGCGAATTCGCCCATAGCAGCGCCTACCAGCAGTTCTGGGAGCGCCTGCGCAAGGGCGAGCGCTTCAGCGACCGCTTCGCCCGGCTGACGCGCGACGGACGCGAAGTGTGGCTGGAAGCCACCTACATGCCGATCCAGGACGCCTTCGGGCGCACCCTCAAGGTGCTGAAGATCGCCACTGATATCACTGCCCAGATCGAGGCGGAGCATCGCCACGAGAGCTACATCAACGCCATCGGCCGCTCCATGGCGGTGATCGAATTCAACCTCGCCGGCGAGGTGGTATCCGCCAACCGCAACTTCCTCGAACTCATGGGCTACCGGCTGGAGGACATCCTCGGCAAGCACCACCGCATGTTCTGCGTCGACGAAGACACCCGGGGTGATGAGTACCGGCAGTTCTGGGCCCGCCTCAACCAGGGTGAATTCCTCTCCGACCGCTATCGCCGGGTCACCCGTGACGGCCGCGTGGTCTGGTTACGCGCCACCTACAACCCGCTGTACGACGCCAACGGGCGCCTCTACGGCGTGGTCAAGTTCGCCAGCGATATCACCGCCCAGGTGGAACGCCGCAACGCCGAGGCCGCCGCCGCCCAGCTGGCCCACGACATCGCCATGGAGACCGACGTCACCGCCACCCAGGGCACCCAGACCGTGGCCCGCACCGTCGACGTGGTAACCGAGATCGCCACCAACCTGGGGACGGTCGCCGACCAGATCGAGGGGCTGAACAAGCAGTCCGAGCAGATCACCAGCATCGTCCAGGTCATTCGCGGCATCGCCGACCAGACCAACCTGCTGGCCCTCAACGCCGCCATCGAAGCCGCCCGCGCCGGTGAGCAGGGCCGTGGCTTCGCCGTGGTGGCCGACGAGGTGCGCCAGCTCGCCTCCCGCACCAGCCAGGCCACGGTGGAGATCAACAGCGTGGTGCAGCAGAACCAGAACCTGGCCCGCAGCGCGGTGAGCAGCATGAGCACCACCCAGGACCGCGCCCGGGAAGGGGTTCAGCTCGCCAACCAGGCCGGCGAAGTGATCCGCGAGATCCGCAGCGAGTCCCACCGGGTGGTGGATGCCGTCGCGCAGTTCTCGGTGACCTTCACCGACTGAGCCGCACGCGCCGGTCGGTGCTTGCCATGGCCAGTGCACGGGTGCAGAGTCGCGATCGCCCCAGGAGCGACACCATGATGAATACACCCGACCTGCCGCTGACCCTCTACATCGACCTCGCCTGCCCGCTCTGCGCCCGCGAGGCCCATTGGCTGGCGCGCCACGCCGACCCGGCACGGCTGCGCCTGGTGGACATCAGCGCCGTCGACTTCGACGAACAGCGAGCTGGCCGCAGCCGCCAGGAGCTGGGAGATCGCCTGCACGCCCGCAGCGCCTCGGGGCAGTGGTACACGGGCGTCGATGCCACGCTCTGGAGCTGGCGTGCCGCCGGCCTGTACCGCTGGGCCGCACCGCTGGCCTGGCGGCCCCTGCGGCCGCTGTTCAAGTTCGGCTACAGCCTGTTCCGCCGCCTCCGTCCGCACCTCGCCTGGCTGCCGCACCCGGATGGCAGCCGGCGCTGTGCCGGCCAGTGCGAGCTGCCCCCGAGCCCCCACGACAAGCCCTGAAGCCAGCTAGCTGCCCCCCTTCTGCAGGGGCTGCTGGGCAGCACGACAGCAGTGAACCGCGCAAAAAAAGAGCCGCCAGTAGGTGGCGGCTCGAAGCATGTCCGGTTGTCCCGTGTGGCACCGGACACGGGGTGGAACAGCGATCAGGAGAGGAGCCGGAGGCCCAGGAGAGGGAGGTCGCCTTTTCCGCATCCTTGGGGCCAAGACTAGGGCCCGCAATGTCAAAACGATGTCACACCTGCGTGAAGAATTCGTCGGCCACTACTTTTTTTCAGCAGAGCCCTCGTGGCGCAGTTCCAGAACCCGATTGCGACCCTGCTCGGCCAGCAGGTAGCGGCCGGGTGCGACTTCCACCAGGGTCTGCGCCGAGCGCAGGTGATCCAGCACCACGTGCGGTTCATTCTTGCGGTCCCAGAGCAGCAGGCGCGCCTGGTGGGTGGCGTCTTCGCTGACCCACAGCCCCTCGCCGTTGCACAGCAGGTAGCCCGGCTGGCGCAGCTGGTCGAGCACCACCGGGTCGCTCGCCTGCTCCAGGCGCAGGGCATGGACGATGCCTTTCTGCTTTTCGGAGTAGTACACCTGCCCATCCGGGCACACCGCCACGCCCTCACCCTCTTCCAGGCCATCGCGCAGGGTGCTCACCTCGCCGGTGGTGGGCGCGTAGCGCAGCAGCCGCCCGTCGCCCTTGCGATCCTCGATGGCATAGAGGTGGTGACCGTCGGTGGCCAGGCCTTCCACGTTGATGGCCGTGAACAACACGTGAACCACACCGTCGGCCAGCCACAATACCGGGTGCTCGCCCTCCTCCTGGCTGAAGGCGATCCCGCCGCGGTACTGCACCATGCCGTCGGGCTTCGACAACCCTTCCTCCAGCTCCAGGCTGGTACCGCCGGAGAGGCTGCGCAGGAGACGTCCCTGCCCGTTTCCCAGCTCCTCGCTGAGGTAGGCGCCACCTGCGCCATCGGGTAGCAGGGCGCTCACCTTCTCCAGCTCCGAGAGGCTGACGCGGAAGGTCCAGCCCTCGGCAGCCGTGACCGGGTAGAAATGCCGCCAGGCCGGAATGCACAGGCCAACCAGCAGCACCAGCGCCACGCCCGCGAACAGCGCGCGTCCGTAGCGGCTCCAGGATTCGGCCATGGCCATGGGCCTCCTTGTCGGTTGCCGGGATCAGCCCTCGAGGCTGACCGTGAAACAGCTCCCTCGCCGAGGTTCTGAACGGACGTCAACCCGCCACCCCTGCTGCTCGCAAATGCGCCGCACCAGGGACAGCCCCAGGCCGAGCCCCTCACCCCGCGCCCGCTCGCCCCGCACGAAGCTCTGGAAGATGCGCTCCTGCTCGGACTCGGCGATGCCTTCCCCGGTGTCCTCCACGCGAAACCCGGACGCCACCAGCACCAGGCGCACGCGGCCCTTCTCGGTGTAGTGCAGGGCGTTGCGCAACAGGTTGGACATCACTGTCCTTAGCAGGGGCGCCTCGTAGCGTCCAGCCGGCAGCCCCTCCTCCACCACCTCGAAGGCCAGGCCCTTGGCGGAGAACTGCACAGCCCATTGCCGTGCCTGCTCGGCCGCCAGGGCATCCAGCGCCACGCTCTCGCCGGTGCGGCAACCGTCCTCGCGGTTGCGCGCCAGGCGCAGGAAGGTCTGCACCAGGTCGTTCATCTC
This sequence comes from Pseudomonas sp. SLBN-26, assembly GCF_006715895.1. Lineage (NCBI taxonomy): Bacteria > Pseudomonadati > Pseudomonadota > Gammaproteobacteria > Pseudomonadales > Pseudomonadaceae > Pseudomonas > Pseudomonas sp. SLBN-26. The sequence goes on along the minus strand of NZ_VFOB01000001.1, from coordinate 326,334 downwards.
GCCGCTGGCCCGTGCAATGCGGGCCACCTGGCCACGCTCGGCACGGCTCAGGTGCTCGGTGGCCTGCAGCAGTTCGCAGGAGGTGATGATGATCATCAGGCCGGTGCGCAGCTCATGGCTCACGTCACTGGTGAACAGGCGCTCGCGCTCCAGGGTCTCGCGCAGTTGCCCAAGGGTCTCGTCGAAGGCCGCTGCCAACCGCCCCACCTCGTCGTCGGGGTAGTCCGGCGCCAGGCGCGGTGCCAACGGTAACAGCAGGTCGCGGTGACGCACCTGCCGGGCCAGGCGCCGCACCGGCGACATCACCCGTCGCGCCAGCAGCCGGCCGAGGCCCCAGGCGCCCAGCACGCTCAGGGCGAACCCGGCGGCCACCACGGCGAAGAGCATGTGCTCGCGAGCCTCGAACTCGTGCTGCTCCTCCACCAGCATGTCCACATGGTCGGCGTGGGCACGCTTGAACACGTAGTAGGCCTCGTCACCGGCCACCCATTCGGAGAAGCCTTCCGGCAGGTCGACGAAGCGCGCCGGCAGGCTGCCGTGCCCGTCCTCGGAGGTGTAGAAGCGGGTGCTGGCATCGATGCGCGCCGCCTGGTCATAGCTGACCTCACGGCGCATGGCGAAATCCAGCTCGCGGCTCATTTCCTCGGAGACCAGGTTCTCTTCGAGGCAGTGCACGATGCCGACGATACCCAGGGAGAACAGGCCGCTGACGAGCAGCGTCATCACCACGAAGGCCAGGACGATGCGCCGCTCCAGCGGCTGCTTGCTGGGGGTCGGCATGGCTCAGCCGGCCCGCGCGCGAAGTGCCACGATCACGAGCCTGTGCCCGCCAACGTCGAGCCGGCCTGGCGGACCCGGCAGCCGGCGAACAGGTCCAGCCCGTCGTTGTAGGCCGTGGTCTGCAGTTGCAGCAGGCCGAGCAGGGAATGGAACAGGTTGTCCTGGCTCAGCGGCTTCTCGCGGTCCTTGGCCAGGCAGCCGGTGTCCAGGCCGAAGTCCTGGGTGTAGCTGTCGGAGAACCAGGCCAGCAACGGCACATGCTTCTGCTGGTCCGGTGCCAGCACATAGGGCGTGCCGTGGAGGAACAGGTTGTACTCGCCCAGGGACTCGCCGTGGTCGGAGAGGTAGATCATCGCGGTGTCGAGGCGATCCTGGTTGCGGCGCAGGATATCGATCAGGCTCGCCAGCACGTGGTCGGTGTAGACCAGTGTGTTGTCGTAGGCATTGACGATGCTCTCCTGGCTGCAGTCGTTCAGCGCGTTGCTGCGGCAGACCGGGGTGAAGGTCTCGAACCCCTGCGGGTAGCGCTTGTAGTACTCCGGCCCATGGCTGCCGGCCTGGTGCAGCACCAGCACGGTGTCGCCCTTGAGCTGGTCGATGTAGGCCTGCAGGTCGCGCAGCAGGATCTCGTCGCGGCACTCGCCGTCGCGGCACAGGTCAGGGTCCTGGCGGTGGCTCAGGTCCACCTGGTCGACGCGGTCGCAGGCGCCCTTGCAGCCGGACTGGTTGTCCCACCAGCTCACCGTCAGGCCGGCGCGCTTGAGCACGTCCAGCAGGCCTTCCTGGGTGCGTGCCTGGGTGGCGTCATAGCCTGCCCGCCCGAGGTTGGAGAACATGCAGGGCACCGACACGGCAGTCTCGGTCCCGCAGGAGTGCACATTGGTGAAGCCCAGCAGACCGCTTTCGGCACGCAGCTTCGGCGTGGTGTCACGGGCGTAGCCCAGCACCCCGAAGTTGTCGGCCCGGGCGCTCTCGCCCACCACCAGCACGGTGAGGGACTTGCGCTTGTGCCCCACCCAGGCCGAAGACTTGCGGGCATCGGTGGCGATGCTGCGCAGCGGCTCCTGGGCGGTGGCCAGCTGCTCGCGCACGTAGCCGAAGGACGCATTCAGGTAGTTGCTCGGCACCACCAGCAGGCGCAACTCGTGGTGGTTGCGGAACAGCGAGGCCAGGCCCTGGTAATTGACCAGCGCCACCCCGCCCAGCACCGCCACCGACCCCACCGCCAGCACCACCTTGCCCACCAGCTCGCGGCGCAGCGAGCGGTGCCGCACCGGCACCTTCCACAGCAGCCAGCTGGGCAGCACGCCCAGCAGCAGGATATGCAGCAGCAGGCTCAGGGACATCAGCCCGTGCACTTCCTTGATGTCGGTCTCGGCCACGTTGCGCAGCATGTTGGCGTCGATCATCACGCCGTACTGGCCCATGAAATAGGCGACCCCCGAGCTGACCATGAACAGCACGATCAGCACCGGTTTGAATACCCAGCGGAACGACAGCAATGCCAGCACGAAGCTGAACACGGCCAGCACCATGATCCCGAAGGCGACCCGCAGGCCGATGCCACCGGCACCCGCCGGAACGATGCTGGAGAGGTGGGACCAGAGGGGGTAGTTGTACAGCGCCAGCAGCAGCACGCTCGCCAGCAGGGCCAGGCTTTCGGGGCGGAAGGAGAGGTTCTTGAACATCGGTAGGCTCACGCAGCGAAGGGATCGTCCCTGTCGATTCGCCAGCGAGAGTAGAAAGCGCGATATCAAAAGTTCGTGAATTAAACCTTGGCAAATTGTCGAGGACGCCCTGCCAGCCAGCGCCCTTCACGCTTTTTTCAGGATTGCTTGACCCGCGCTTGACGCAATGACCCGCAGCATCGCCTCGCACCCTGCCATTCGCAGGCCCCTTCGCGAGGACACCACGCCGATGAACAAGCTTCCCCAGATCACCCTGGCCTTCTGGGTGATGAAGATCTGCGCCACCACACTCGGCGAAACCGCCGGCGACCTGCTGTCGATGACGCTGGACGTCGGCTACGCCATCAGTTCGATGATCCTCATCAGCCTGTTCCTCGTCTCACTGGTCACCCAGCTCCGCGCCCGCACCTACAACCCGGCCCTGTACTGGACGGTGATCCTCACCACCAGCACCGCCGGCACCACCATGTCCGACTTCATGGACCGCACCCTCGGCCTCGGCTATGCCACCGGCTCGGCGATCCTCATCTCGCTGTTGATCGGCGTCCTGGCAGTGTGGCGGTTCAGCGAGAAATCCCTGTCGGTGGACCACATCGACAGCCGTCGCGGCGAGCTTTTCTACTGGATCGCCATCCTCGTCTCCAACACCCTCGGCACCGCCCTGGGCGATTACCTGGCAGACGACTCCGGCCTCGGCTTCGCCGGTGGTGCCCTGCTGATCGGCAGCCTGATCGCCGCCGTGGCGCTGGCCTACTACTTCACCCGCCTGTCCCATGTGCTGCTGTTCTGGCTGGCCTTCGTCCTCACCCGCCCGTTCGGCGCCACCCTCGGCGACGTCCTCACCAAACCCCACGCCAAGGGCGGCCTGGACTTCGGCACGGTCGGCTCCTCGGCGATCCTCGCCGGGGTGCTGGTGGTGCTGGTGGTCATCGCCATCCGCGCGCAACGGCAGCAGCCCCTGCTACAGGCGATCCCCATGCAGGACAGCCCGCCCCGTTGAGGGCGGTCGCCCACTCGCAACAAGGCGTGCCGCTGACTGGCGACACGCCATCTGCAAGCAGCCGCTCCGCTCGCGCAAGGCTCACCCCAGGGTGGGCCTTGTGTCGTTCATCAGACGTTGTAGTCCGCCGGCGGCGGTGGCAGTTGGCTGAGGAGTTCGTGCAGGCCGGCGGCCCAGTCGCGGCGGATGCCCTGGTAGTACTCGTCGTCTTCGGTGACGCGGTAGCCCACCGGGTGGATGAGGCTGTCGGTGTGGTAGACCAAGAGGTCCAGCGGCATGCCGACGGAGAGGTTGCTTCGGATGGTGGAGTCGAACGACACCAGGGCGCAGCGCAGGGCCTCTTCCAGGCCGGTGCGGTAGGTGAGGTTGCGGTCGAGGATGGGCTTGCCGTACTTGCTCTCGCCCAGTTGCAGGAAGGGGGTGTCCTCGGTGGCCTGAATGAAGTTGCCCTGGGGGTAGATGCTGTACAGCGCCGGCGGCTGGCCGGCGATCTGCCCGCCGACGAGGAAGGAGCAGGTCAGGTCGGTGTTGCCCGCCAGCGGTGCGCCGTCCCGGGCCACCACCTCGCGGATGGTCTCGGCGACCAGGGCAGTGGCGTCGTACAGGGTCGGCACGCTGTCGAGGTTCACCAGGGTGCTGCCCAGGCGCTGCTTGAGCAGGTTGACCACCGACTGCGAGGTGGCCAGGTTGCCGGCGCTCTGCAGCACAATCAGCCGCTCGCCCGGCACGCCGAAGGTGAACAGCTTGCGGAAGGTGGCGATGTGGTCGATGCCCGCGTTGGTGCGGGAATCGGAGACGAACACCAGGCCATCGGCGAGGTGCATGGCGACGCAGTAGGTCATGTCAGGCTCCTGTTGTTGTAGGCGCCCCGCCCTGCCCGCGTGCGGGCGGCATTCCCGGCTGGTGGCCTGCCGGGTGGCAGGCGGGCAGTCAAAAGCCGGGGTGCGGCGGAGCGTCGGGGGACCGCGTTACTGCTGTTCCTGGACCATCAGCAGCGGCGGCGGGTCGAGGTCGACCCGCGCGTGCATCTGCTCCCCGCCGCCCCGGCGCATCCCGCGCACGGGGCAGGCGTCGAGGTAGTCCAGCCCCACCGCCAGCTTCAGGTGGCGTTCGGGGCGGGACAGCCGGTTGGTGACGTCGAAGCTGTACCAGGCCCCCTCCAGCCAGGCCTCCGCCCAGGCATGGCTGACCAGTTGGCTGTCACCGTCGCGGTACAGGTAGCCGGAGACGAAGCGGGCCGGCACGCCGAGGGTGCGGGCGCAGGCGAGGAAGGCGTGGGTGTGGTCCTGGCAGACGCCGGCACGCCCGGCGAAGGCTTCGGCAGCGGTGCTGTCGACAGCGGTGACGCCGGCCTTGTAGGGCATGTGTTCGTGCAGGGCCTCCATCAGGGTGATGAGCCCGTCGCGCCCGGTGTTGGCCGGGCAGCGCTGGTGGGCGAAGGCACGCAGGGCCTCGTCCGCTGCAGTCAGCCGGGTGCTGCGCAGGAACGGCAGCGCGGACTGGGGATCGTGCTCGGCTTCGCGGCTCTCGTCGATCTCCACCTGGCCACGGGCACCGATGACGATGGCCTCATGGGGCTCGTCCAGGGTCAGCACGTGGAGGATGTTGCCGTACGGGTCCAGCTGCGCGCGCACCGGGCGCGGCAGGTCCAGCTCCCAGCTCAGCACGTGCTGTCGCTCGCTGTCGTGGGGGGTCAGGCGCAGGTACTGGATGCTCGCGCGAACCTGGTCGTCGTAGCGATAGGTGGTTTCGTGGCGGATGGACAGTTTCATACGGCCTCCAGGTAGGAACTGTGGATGGCTCTGGCCAGCTGGCGAACCAGCAGGATGAAGTCGGTGAGCCAGCCGTGCAGGCCCTCACCGAGGATTTCGTCGATGCTCGTGTAGCGCAGGCGGGCGTCCAGCTCGGCGGCGAGCCGCTGGGCCGGGCGGCCGTTCTCGCCGGGCAGCCCGGAGAGGATCAGGTTCAGCTCCTCCATGCAGGCCCGCAGCGAGCGCGGCACGTCGGGGCGCAGCAGCAGCAGCTCGGAGACCTGGCGGGTGCCCGGGGAGCCCCGGTAGACCTCGTTGTAGGCCTCGAAGGAGGACAGCGCCCGCAGCAGCGCACTCCACTGGTAGTAGCCACGGGCGGAGGTGTCGCTGACCTGCTCGGCGTCCTCGCCGAGCATTTCGTAGCGGGCATCGAGCAGGCGCAGGGTGTTGTCGGCCCGTTCGATGAAGGTGCCCAGGCGAATGAAGCGGTAGGCGTCGTGACGCATGATGGTGCCGAAGGTGGCCCCCCGGAACAGGTGGGAACGCTCCTTCACCCAGTCGCAGAAACGCTTGATGCCGTAGCGGCCGAGGCCTTCGGCGGCGATGCCGCGCATCTCCAGCCAGGTGGCGTTGATGTTCTCCCACATGTCGGCGGTGATGCGCCCGCGCACGGCGTGGGCGTTGGTCCGCGCGGCACGCAGGCAGCTGTAGATGCTGGCCGGGTTGTCGGCGTCGAGGGCGAAGAAGTGCAGCATGCGCTCGGCGTGCAGCTGCCCGTGGCGGGTCAGGTAGGCGTCCAGCGTGCCGGTGATCAGCAGCGGCATGGCCAGTTCTTCCAGCCCGTCGCCGCGGCCATCCTGGGGCATCAGCGACAGCGAGTAGCTGACGTCCAGCATGCGGGCGAGGTTCTCGGCGCGCTCCAGGTAGCGCGACATCCAGTACAGGTCGGAGGCGGTACGGCTCAGCACGGTCAGTCCTCCACGATCCAGGTGTCCTTGGTACCACCGCCCTGTGACGAGTTGACGACCAGGGAGCCCTCGCGCAGCGCCACCCGGGTCAGCCCGCCGGGCACCAGCCGGGTTTCACGGCCGGAGAGCACGAAGGGGCGCAGGTCGATGTGGCGCGGGGCGATGCCCTTCTCGACGAAGGTCGGGCAGGTGGACAGGCACAGGGTGGGCTGGGCGATGTAGGCGTCGGGACGGGCCTTGAGGCGCTCGCGGAAGGCCTCGATCTCGGCCGCCGTGGCGGCCGGCCCGACGAGCATGCCGTAGCCGCCGGAGCCCTGGGTTTCCTTGACCACCAGTTCGGGCAGGTGGGCGAGGACGTGGGACAGTTCCTCCGGCTTGCGGCATTGCCAGGTGGGCACGTTGCGCAGGATGGGCTCCTCGTCGAGGTAGAAGCGGATCATGTCGCCGACATAGGGGTACACCGACTTGTCGTCGGCGACGCCGGTGCCGATGGCGTTGGCCAGCACCACGTTGCCCGAACGGTACGCCGCCAGCAGGCCGGGCACGCCGAGCATGGACTCGGGGTTGAAGGCCAGGGGATCGAGGAAGGCGTCGTCCAGGCGGCGGTAGATCACGTCTACCGGCTGCGGGCCGGAGGTGGTGCGCATGAACACGCGGTCGTCACGCACGAACAGGTCGGCGCCTTCCACCAGTTCGACGCCCATCTCGCGCGCCAGGAAGGCGTGCTCGAAGTAGGCACTGTTGAAGCGGCCGGGGGTCAGCACCACCACGCTGGGGTTGTCCAGCGGGCTGGAGCTCTTGAGCGTTTCCAGCAGCAGGTTCGGGTAGTGGTCGATGGGGGCGACGCGCTGGGCGGCGAACAGCTCGGGGAACAGCCGCATCATCATCTTGCGGTCTTCGAGCATGTAGCTGACGCCGCTGGGGGTGCGCAGGTTGTCCTCCAGCACGTAGTAGGTGCCGTCGCCGTCGCGCACCAGGTCGACCCCGGCGATGTGGGCGTAGATGTCGCGGTGCAGGTCCAGGCCCTGCATGGCGATCTGGTAGCCCTCGTTGGCCAGCACCTGCTCGGCGGGGATGATCCCGGCCTTGATGATGCGCTGCTCGTGGTAGAGGTCGGCGAGGAACAGGTTCAGCGCCTTGACGCGCTGGATGCAGCCCCGCTCGACCACACGCCATTCGCTCATGGGGATGGCGCGGGGGATGGTGTCGAAGGGAATCAGGCGCTCGGTGCCCTGCTCGTCCCCGTAGAGGGTGAAGGTGATACCGGCCCGGTGGAACAGCAGGTCGGCTTCGCGCCGCCGCTGGGCAAGCAGTTCTTCGGGGGTTTCGGCCAACCAGCGGGCGAACTCCCGGTAATGCGGACGGCAATTGCCGCTCGCGTCGTACATCTCGTCATAAAAGGTGCGGGCCATGCCGGACTCCTTGTCGCTACCGACCACCGAGCCGTCGCAAGCGCCGTGCCAGCGACGAAAATCCTTCCCGATCAAGCAGTTGCAACCAGGCCGAAAATTCCCTGCACCACAGCGGTGCAGCCCTGGGAGCGGATCGGGACGCCGCGCCCCGTTTGGCGGCGGCTTGAAGCTAGGACGGTGGAGATCGCCGCTGCGTTCCGTCTTTTTGCGCGGCAGGAAGGAGTCTAGGCCACGCCCGCCGGGCTGCCCGGGGAGAGGACGGAAGGTGGCTGCGCCACCCTGTCGCAGGGAGCGGGGCGGCGAGCCGCCCCGTGGGCATCAGGCGCGTTCGGGGAAGGCCAGGTCGAGCCAGTGGCGGTAGAAGCCCTCGGCCACCTGGTTCAGCTCGGCGACGCGCCGGGGCAGGTCATCCAGCATCACCTGGCGGGGTTGCTGGCTGGGCTGGGTCTCGTCCAGCAGGTGGGCCCAGTCGGTGAGCCAGAGGCGTACCAGCTCCTCGGTCATCTCCGGGTGCCCCTGCAGGGCGAGGATCTTGTCCCCCCAGGAGAAACCCTGGTTGGGGCACCAGGGGCTGTCGAACAGCCAGCGCGCGCCTTCGGGCAGGTCGAAGGTGTCGCTGTGCCACTGGTAGACCGGGAACTCCGCCGGCAGGTGCGCCGTCCAGGGGCTGCCTTGGGCATCGGCGCGTTGCTCCAGCGGCTGCCAGCCGATCTCGGTGTAGGGCATGCGGTGCACGTCGGCCCCCAGGGCACGGGCCAGCAACTGGCCGCCCAGGCAGTGGCCGATGATGGGGATGTCGCGGGCGATGAAATGGCGCAAGGCGGCCAGCTCGGTGTCGATCCAGGGCAGCGGGTCGTTGACGCTCATCGGGCCGCCCATCACCGCGACGGCCCGGGGCCGATCGAGGTCGATGCCGTCCAGCTCGCCATGGTCGGCACGCAGGACGCTGTAGGCGATGCCTTCGCGCTCCAGCACGGTGGCCAGGTGGCCGGGGGAACAGAAATCAGCGTGGGTGAGGATCAGGATATCGGTCATGGGATTGCCTCCGTCGGCGGAGTCTGAGGCAAAGCCCCCGGCTCGGTCGAGGGGACGCTCAGGCCCTCCTCGGCCCGGCACCCAGGGCGATGGCAACCAGCACCAGCGTCATGCCCAGCAGGCGGCCGGCCTCCAGCCCTTCTCCCAGCAGGCTGATACCGACCATGGCCGCTCCAACAGGCATCAACCCGGTGAAGAGGCCGGCGATGCCTGCCGCCACCTCGCGCACGCCGCGATACCAGAGCAGGAAGGACAGCACGCTGGCACTGAGCGCGTAGAACACCAGCCACGCCCAGGTGGTGGCGGATACGGCGGGAAGATCCAGGGCCAGTGCCTCGGGCACGGCGAGAGGCAGGAACAGCGCAAGACCGGCGAGGTTGACCCCGAAGGCCATGGCCCAGGGGTGCAGGGAAAGCGACAGCCGACGGGAATAGATGGCGAAGATCGCCTCGGCGAACACGGCCCCCAGCACCAGCAGGTTGCCCAAGAGGGACCCCAGCCCCTGCTGTCGGCCGTCCGGCAGGTTCAGTACGCCGATGCCGCCTGCGGCCAGGGCGATGGCCAGCGCCACCCGCCTGCCAATGGGCTCGCGCAGCCACAGCCAGCCCAGCAGCGCAACGGCACAGGGCGTGGCGCTGGTGATGATCCCGGCACTGGTGGCGCTGGTGTGCTGCACGCCGTAGAGCATCAGGAGGCTGAACAGGAAACAGCCGAAGAACGCCTGGAGGAACAGGCCCCGCGCCGCGCGCCGGTCCAGCCCCTGGCGCACCCGGTGCAGCCCCATGCCCGGCAGCAACACGAGGGTGGCGATGAGAAAGCGCAGACCGGCGAACAGGAACACCGGGACCTCGGCCAGCACCAGCTTGCCGATGGCGATGTTGCTCCCCACCAGGAGCATGGAGCAGGACAGGCAGAGGTAGGCGAACCAGGGCATCGTGGCAGCATCCTTGCGGGCGCGGAGCGCGGCCGGCCAGCCTACCCCAGCTGGCACGGCCGGGCCATTCGTCACTCCCGGCTCAACACCTTCATGACCCAGCGGTTGACCCAGGCCGGCGAGAGCTGCCCGGCCAGGTACAGCAGGCGGAAGGTGACGCTGATGGGACGGTGCACGGCCGCACCCTGGGCCTGTTGCCAGCAGGCTTCGGCCACGTCCTCGGCCTGGAGGTTGACGCCGAGGCGACGCAGAGCCGGCGGCTCGAAGGTCTGCCGGCTGACCATGGGCGTGCGCACGAACGGTGGCATCAGGTCGCCGACGCGGATGCCATGGCGCCGCCACTCCAGTTCCAGCGCCTCGGTGAAACCGCGCACGGCGAACTTGGAGGCGGAGTAGCTGGCCATGTGCGGCGTGCCGTAGACCCCCGACGCCGACCCCATGTTGATGACCTGCGCGCCCGGCGTGGCCTTGAGGTAGGGAAAGGCGGCGTGGGTCATCTGCACCACGCCCTGCACGTTGATGGCGAGGATGCGCGCGTGCTCGGCCACGTCGATCTGCTCGAAATAGCCGAAGCGCAAAATGCCGGCGCAGTTGAACAGCAGGCGCAGCTGCCCGCCGTGCTGCCCGCAGAAGTCGGCCAGGGCCTGCTGCACGGCACCCAGGTCGGTCACGTCCAGCGCGCGGTGCCAGACATTGCCAAGGGCAGCGGCCTGGGTGGCGAGGGCCTCGGCGTCGCGGTCCAGCAGGCCCACCTGCCAACCGCGCTCGTGAAACAGCCGGGCGGTGGCGGCGCCGATGCCAGAGGCTGCACCGGTGATGAGGAGGGTGGTCATCTCAGCCCTCCTGCGGGTGGTCGAGCCAGTGGCGGATGAACCCGGCGGTGCTCGCCAGGGCCTCATCGGCGCTGCGCAGTATGCCGGCATGCGCCTGGAACACATGCCAGAGCCCGGGGTAGCGCTCCAGGCGGACCCAGCTACCCGCCTCGCGGAGCCTGGCCACCAGGCGCAGGCTGTCGTCGCGCAATAACTCATCCTCGGCCACCTGCACCAGCAGCGGCGGCAGGTGCCCGAGGTCATCGAACAGCGGCGACAAGGCCGGGTCCCGGCGCTCCATGCCCGGTGGGCAATAGAGGTCGGCGGCCAGCTCCATCCACTTCGGGTGGATCAGCGGGTCGCCGGCCGGTGGCTGGTGCAGGGCGTTGCCGCTGAGGTCGGTGACCGGCGAGTAGCACACCAGGGCAGCCGGTGCCGGCAGGCCGAGCTGGCGCAGGCGCAGGGCGGTGACCAGGGTGAGGTTGCCGCCGGCGGAGTCGCCGCCGATGACGATGCGCGAGGCGGCATGGCCGCGCTCCAGCAGGGCCTGGTAGGCCGCCACGGCATCGTCCCGGCCGGCAGGGAACGGGTGTTCCGGTGCCAGGCGGTACTCCAGCGCGCAGACGTCGATACCGGCGCGCTTGGCCAGGTTGCCGGCGATGGCACGGTGGGTGGCGGGCGAGCCGGTGATGAAGGCGCCGCCGTGCAGGTACAGCAGCACGGCGTCGCCACCGCCCGGTGGGCGGTGCCATTCGCAGGGTCGGCCGGCGAGCTGCGCCGCCTCGCGGGTGACGCCCCGGGGCGCCAGGGTGCTGGCGGTGAGCCCGCGCAGAATGGCCCGCTGCAGCGGGACCGGCAGCGGCGGACGCATCAACCCGCGGAACAGCAGCGTCAGGGCACCCCGCAGGATGCCGCGCAGGGCCGCCTGACTGGGCTCGGGGGCGGTGAAGTCAACGGACGCAGTCATAGTGTTCCAGCTCCAGGCGGCGGGTCTGCCGGCGGTAGGTGAAGGTGAAACCGGGCCAGTTGTTGGTGTTGCGCCCGTCGGCGGTCTTGTACCAGCTCTGGCAACCCTGCTCCCACACGGTGTGGCGCACGGCCTGCTGCAGGCGCTGGTTGAAGCGGTGCTGCACGTCGGGCTTGAGGTCCAGGTAGCGCAAGCCATCGAGGGCGCGGATGCCGTCGAGCACATAGCGGAACTGGCTTTCCAGCATGTAGAGGATGGAGTTGTGCCCGAGGTTGGTGTTCGGCCCGTAGAGCATGAAGAGGTTGGGGAAGCCGCTGACGCTGATGCCGAGGAAGGCCTCGGCGCCGTCGCGCCAGGCTTCGTTGAGGTCGCGTCCGCCTCGGCCACGCAGGGTCATGGGGGCGAGGAAGTCGGTGGCGGTGAAGCCGGTGCCGAGGATGATGGCGTCCACCTCGACGCGCCGGCCGTCACGGGCGATCACGGCATCCTCGGTGACTTCGCTGATGCCGCAGTCCACCACTTCGACGTTGTCGCGATCCAGGGCCGGGTAGAAGTCGTTGGAGATGAGGATGCGTTTGCAGCCCAGGGGGTAGTCCGGCACCAGGCGCTGGCGCAGCACGGGGTCGGCGATGCCGCGTGCGAGGTGCCGGTGGAAGCGTGCACGCATCAGTTTCATCAGCGGCGGGAACACCGAGAAGGCCAGCACCCGTGACTCGTGCTGCACGTACTTGAGCAGCCGGTCGACCTTCTGCAACGCCGGCAGGCGACGCATCAGCGCCAGCTCCCAGGGCCGGTAGGCGCGGTCGGGCTTGTGGATCACATAGGCCGCCGAGCGCTGGAACAGGCTCAGCCGGGCGACCTTGGGGGCGATCTGCGGGACGAACTGGATGGCACTGGCGCCGGTGCCGATCACCGCCACCCGCTTGCCCTCCAGGGAGTAGCCGTGGTCCCAGCGGGCGGAGTGGAACAACGCACCCCGGAAGCGCTCCAGCCCCGGCACCTTGGGCCAGGCCGGACGATTCAGCTGGCCGCAGGCACTCACCAGGGCGCGGGCACGGAAGGTCTCGCCAGCGGTGCTGCGCACCTGCCAGGTGCCGTCGCCTTCGTCGAAGGTTGCCTCGGCCACTTCACAGCCGAAGCGGATGTGGGGTCGCAGGCCGTACTTGTCGGCGCAGTGGCGCTGGTAGGCGAAGATCTCGGCCTGGGGCGCGAACTTGCGCGACCAGTCGGCCTTGGGCTCGAAGGAGTAGGAATACAGGTGCGAAGGCACGTCGCAGGCGGCGCCGGGGTAGCTGTTGTCGCGCCAGGTGCCGCCGACGTCATCGCCTTTTTCCAGGATCTGGAAATCGCGGATGCCCGCCTTCAACAGCTGGATCGCCAGGCCGATGCCACCGAAACCGGCGCCAATGATGAGTACGCGCAGGGGCGCGCCACTCGGGGAAGTGTTGGTCATTGTTATCTCCCGTTGGCTGGAACCGCGCGGCAGGTCCTGTCCGCGAGGCTGCATGCATCCTAGTTCCGCCACCGGGTTCGGGTTATGGCATAGTCGGACACCTGATTGTGAGTTCCGGACAACCTGCTCGTGCCACCATGACCTGCCCTGCTCCCACTTCCCATCGTCGCAGCGCCACCAGCGTGCAGCTGATGATCCAGTTCGGCCTCGACCACGGCCTGAGCCTGGAGCACTGCCTGGCCGGTACCGGGCTCGACTGGCAGCTGCTGGGCGACCCCGGCTCGGAGGTGAACGCGGCCCAGGAGCTGAGCCTGCTGCGCAACATCGCCCGGGGGCTGGGGGATCGTCCGGGCATCGGCCTCGACGCCGGCCGGCGCTACCGCCTGAACACCTACGGCATCTGGGGCTATGCGCTGCTCAGCAGCAGCACCTACCGCAGCGCGGTGGAGCTGGGCCTGCGCTACCAGGACCTGACCTATGCCTTCCATGGCCTGCGTATCGACGAGGTGGGGGACGAAGCGCAGCTGCACCTGATCCCCTCGTCGCTTCCCGAGGACCTGCGCGGCTTCGTGCTGGAACGCGACGTATCCGGCGCGCTCAGCGTGCACCGTGACCTGGCCGGGGGCGGCCTGCCGGTGCGCCGGGCCTGCTTCGCCCTCCCCGCTCCGGCCGACACCACGCCCTGGCGTGCGCTGCTGGGCGTGGAGCCGACCTTCGGCGCGGCGCACAACTGCATCACCTTCGACCGCGCCCTGCTGGACCTGCCCCTGCCCGGCGCCAACCCCCAGGCGGCCGCCTACTGCGAGGCCCAGTGCCGCGCCTTGCTGGACCGCCGCCGCCAACGCGACGGTTTCGCCAGCCGCATCCGCGACCTGCTGCTGGGCCGACCGGGCCAGCGGGTGGACATGGAAAGCCTGGCCGCCCAGCTGCACATGACTTCGCGCACCCTCAGGCGCCGCCTGGATGCCGAAGGCACCAGCTTCCGCCAGCTGCAGGACGAGGTGCTGGGCACCCTGGCCGAGGAGCTGCTGCGCTCCACCGCCCTGCGCCTGGAGGAGATCGCCGAGCGCCTGGGCTACGGCGAGGTGTCCAACTTCATCCACGCCTTCAAGCGCTGGAAGGGCGTCTCGCCCGGGCAGTTCCGCCGCGACGAACGCTGACCCGCCGCCTCCCAGAACGAAACCGGCCAACCCGAAGGTTGGCCGGCATGGGCAAGGAAACAGGGCTCAGCGCGGCTGCGCCGGGACCTCCTGGGTGACCCCCCAGCCATCGAGTACACCGCCCAGGGGAACCACCAGCTCCTCCAGGTCATGCTCGAAGTCGCCGATGCCGGCGTGGGTGGCGTACATCACCTTGCTCACTTGCAGGTGCCAGGCCCCGTCATCCCGTGGGGAGACCTGGGCGTTGAGCGATTCACCACGGAAATTGCGTGCGGCCATCCGGGCCCGGTCCTCATCGGGGAAGATGGCGTAGAACTCGATGGGGTGAACGCGGGCGAAATCGAAACCGCCCTCTTTCATACGGCGCAAGACATTGCTGCTGACGTCATCGTGGAAGGTGGTGCTCATGTTCAAGACCTCCTCTCTGGCGATGGATGAGTGTGACGCTGGGGTCGAGGGACTCGACCTGCGGCGCCTGGCGGCACCGCCCCACCCGTGCCCACGGACGCGGGCTCCGGGTGTGACCGGGCCCGAGGGGCCGGCCACGGCTTGGCTTGTACACAACGATCGACTGCATCGGTTTTCAGGGTAGCGCCCAGCGCGCAGCTCTGCCGGGGAGTATGGATGGAAGCCACCGGTCGGACGACGGGCGGCATCCCTACAGCACTGAATGGGAGGCGGCTCAGCGTACCTCCAGGCGGTACTCGATGTCCTGGACCGTCTTGCCGTAGGCGGCGCCGGGGCGGTTGTAGCGCCCACCGAACTTGAGGTTGTGGGTACCAGCGGGCAAAGGCGGCAGGAGAATCCAATAGCCGTCGGTGGCGGCCGGGTTGCCGAAACGCTTCGGCGCCCCGGCCGGCAGGCGCGCGTAGAGGTCGAAGCATTCCTGGGTGGCTACGCGGTACTGGGCCGGGTTCTCCAGCGCCTGGCCGTCCAGTTCGACGAACAGCTCCAGCGCCGTGTCGTTGTTCAGTGCGGCCCCCTGGCGCACCTGCTCGCAGCTCAGGGGCATAGCCGGGCGGGCGCGCCAGAAGACCATGTTGATCACCGGGAAGAACAGGTCCCCCTGCTGGCCCTGGGCGCAATGGGCACCGGTGGTATCGCGCAGCGGGTCCAGGTGCGCCGGCTGGGCCACCGCCCACTGCCACCAGGCGGCGGCGCGCTGGGCGTGGGTCTGGCCGTTCCACTGGCTGTCGACGGGCAAGGGGTGGGGGCTGGCCTGGGCGGCGGCGCATGCCAGCGAAAGAGCGAGGGCGAAGAGCGGTTTCATGCATGTCCTTATGAGCAAGTCCGGGCCTGGAGTGTGCGGTCTTGAGCCCTGCGACACTTTCGACTGCGTCCCAGTTGGCGAAATCAGAGGGCCAGCATTTCGCCGAGCAGCGGCCTGTGCTTCGCTGGTAGCCGGTCAGCAGAAGCTGACCGAATCATCAAGGACAAGGAACGAACGATGAATACACATGCAAAACGACTGCTGGCGGGACTCGGGCTGCTGGGCAGCCAGGCACTGATTGGCCACGTCAGCGCAGCAGAGCTGCTTGGCCGCTGGGACCTCAATGGCGACGGCACCCTGGAAAATGTGTACCGGGGCACCGGTGTACTGGAAGTGCGCAACGCCAGTGGCGCTCTGGAGCGCAGCTACAGCTTCGGCAACGTCACCTGGAACCTTGCGGCAGCGGCCAACACCGATAACCAGCCCGGGGCCGAGCTGATCGTCAAGGCCGGCCCGGACGTGGTGATCATCAACCACCCGAACAACACCCAGAACCGCTACACCCTGGGCAACGTGCTGTTCGACGTGGCCGGCACCGCGCAACTGGACGGTACGCCGGGCCAGGAAGTGATCGTCCGCACCGGCAATGCCCTGGTGCTCATCTCCGACACCAACCGCACCCAACGTGCTGTCACCGATGGCATCAGCGGCACCTGGCAGTACCAGGGCGCCTACACCCTGGCGGGCATGCCGTACGCCACCCTCGCCTACACCGCCGGTAACAGCCTGCGCCTGTACGACTACAACCTGCAGAGCGGGCGCGAGTTCCCCACCGACGGGATGACCAGCGTGATCGGCGTGGCGGACCTGAATGGCGTGGTCGGCAACGAGCTGGTGGCACGCTCCTCCAGCAACCTGCTGGTCGTCAGTGGCGGTGTGCAAGGTGCCGTGCTGAGCACCTACGCCGGCGGTACCGGCTCCAACTGGAGCGTCCACGGCGCATTCGCCGACACCGATGGCCAGCCCGGCCAGGAAGTCATCCTGGTGCTGCCGGGCAAGGTGCGCGTGGTGCATCAGCGCACCGGGCAGGCCAAGGACTATCCGGTATCGGGCACCTACGCCATCTACGCGGTGGCGGATCGCGATGGCGTGGCTGGCGCCGAGATCACCGTGGTCGACAGCGCCAATCGCACCTACGTCATCAACGACCGCCTCGGCACCATCCAACCGCTCTGACCCCCTCCGCTCCCGGCTCCTGCCGGGAGCACCCTTCCCAGGGTCTGTACGAGAAGTCTCCGGGCGCAGGTACTTTTCGTGCAGAGCCTAGTACGGATGTACTAGCCCACCGCCAAGCGTGAGCCGGTTGGCGTACCGTGACGGGCACCGTCGCTATGCTCGGCGACCTCGATCCCTGCCCGCTCAGCCCGGTGGGCCTCCAGGCCCGTCTCCAGAAGGAACGCCCATGAAGAACGGACTCCCCTGCCTCAGTCTCCTTGCCCTCTCGCTCGCCCTGCTCGGCGGCTGCGTGGCGCCGCCGTCGCTGATGGACCAGCAGCGTCAGTACGAACAGGAAGTGGTCAGCCAGGCCCGCCAGCTGCACGCCGCCACCGACGACCTGTTCGAGGCGGCGCTGGCCTCCGGCATGGCGGTGGTGGTGACCACCACCATCAACCTCGACAGCCAGCAGTACGACTTCGAGAACAATGACGACGCGGTGCGCTTCGAGAAGCTGCGTACCGGCACCGCCGTATGGCGCAACCGCGCCAACCCCAAGCGGGTGCTCCATGTTGGCAACAACATGAAGGCCGAGAAGATCGGCGTGCACGGCTCTCACTACCAGACCGTGTTCGGCCGCACCCTGTACCAGGTCTACATCGTCGAACCCGGCCAGTACGACCTGATGGGCAGCGTCTACAACTCTCCGCGCACCACCGCGCCCAACCCCCAGGCCAATCGCGACATCACCCCCTCCCCCCTGGGCCTGGTGACGCTGGTGGAGAAGGCATTCAGCGAGTTCGACCGGGGCCAGCGCTGGCAGGACCCGCAGTACCAGACCGAGACGGTGAACCAGAGCTATTGCGCAGCCGTACGAGTGGTCAGCGGCGAATGCGTGAGCTGGGGCAACAACGCCTACGACGTCACCCGGCAGACCTCGGCGGGTGGCTGGGTGGCGGACATCAAGGAACGCAAGGTGGCCAGCATCGAGGCCTACAGCGACCTGAAGAAACCCTTCGCCACCTTCGAGGTGGCCCCAGGCGAGGCGGTGCTGGTGGACGGCTTCTACCCGGAGGCCCCCAACATCGGCTTCGAGCAAAGCGACTGCCGGCGCGTGGCCAATGACAAGCTCGACTGCCAGCTCTCGGCGCTCTACATGGTGCGCATCCCCACCGGCCTGCAGGAGTTCCGCAGCGCCAGCGACCCGTCCAAGTACGGCTACATGAAGATGAGCAAGGCCCTGGCGAACCTGCAGTACCGCCCGGTCAAGCTCAACGCCAAGCCGGTCAAGGACGATTCCATCTGGGGCGAAACCTACGTGCTCGAGCGCTGAGCCGCTCCCGCGCCAGACAACACCCCCTGGGGTCCACGACTCCAGGGGGTGTTGCGTTCAGGGTCCAGGCCCATCGCATTGCGCACTGGCGCACAGTCCGCCAACAAGCACCCTGCCACTAGTCCATGCGCCCTATTCATGCCGCCCTGGAGGCTCGCTACCGTTCGCCCAGCGCCGCAGACCGGCATACCAGGGAAGACCGCATGAACACCAGGAACAGACTGATCGGGGCCGCCACGCTGGCCCTGCTGGCCCAGACCCCGCAATCGGCCCTCGCCGCGGACTGGTGGGTGATATTCGGCACGGGCGATTCACCGGAGCGCGACATGTTCTATGCCGACGCCCTGTCGGTGGCCGAGCAGCGCCGGGGCTCGGGCGAAACGGAGGCCCCGCGAAGCGTCGGGGTCGTGCAGGTGCTCGAATCCGCCGAGGCGCCGAACTTCGTGCACTACAGCATGCAGTTCCAGTGCCGCCAGCGCCTGGTGAAGTTCGACGGCATCACCGCCTACATGCGCTCCAACACCCCCTCCAACCTGGCCTCGCCGCAGGGCTGGAAACCGGTGCCACAGAGCTGGGTCGACCGCGCCTACACCTTCGCCTGCGACGCGCAGAACCGCGAAGGCAACGCCATGCTGCGGATCGGCAACACCACGGCGGACGTGCTGGCCCAGGTCACCCGTACGCAGATCTGGGGCCTCACGACCCCAGCAGCCTATGACCAGGCACCCGGCGCGGTGCGCAACGGCACCGACGGGGTGATGCGCGACCTCGACATCCTGCTCGGCAACCCGCCCAAGCGCTGAGGAGACGGCCCCCATGACCCTACGCGCCCTGTTCGCCCTGTTCGCCCTGCCCGCCGCCCTGTCCGGCTGCATCCAGATGGACACGCTCCCCGAGATACTGGCCCGCAACCAATGGATGGGGCGCCCTGCCGAAGACGCCATCAGCTACTTCGGCCGCCCCGACGAGATGACGCCCCTCGCCGATGGCCAGGTGGTGATGCGCTGGACCACCGACACCTCCTACTACCGCAGCGAAGTGGTGGGCAGCTCGACGGAGCAGCAGGGCAATGCCCTGGTCACCACCCACTACTGGGACAACGTGCACCACCCCAACCGCTGCATCATCTCCGTCACCGTCGACAAGACCCGGACCATCACCGCGTTCGAGGCCGATGACGGCGAATTACTGCTGTCCAGCGGGTGCGCCAGCATCCAGTACGGGCCACCCTGATCCCCCGGATCGTCACTCCTGGGCCATGCGCGCGCGGTAGCGGGCGATGGCCTCGTCGCTGACGTCCTCGCGAAAGCACAGGGGCGCCTCGCCGCCCGGCCGGTCATGGGCACTGCGCCGCCCGCAGCGGCTGCCGTTACGGGCGGTGCTGTAGGGACAGGGGCAGCTCCCCGCATAGCGGGCGATGGACGCCTCGATCAGCCGGCGCGCGATCTCGTCGTCATCGGGAGAGGGGGTGGTGGGTTGTGCCAGGGCCAGCGTGGCCAGGAAGGCCAGCGGCGCCAGCAAAAGGGAAGACTTCATGTCGGCAGCACTCATCATCCAGGTGATGAGGCAGATTTACCCAAAGGCAACATGCCATCAAGGAATTTTCTTACAAAGAAAATAGGGTTATATCTATTGCCATAGAAGACAGGACACGAATGCAAACCCATTCGACGATCCGTCCGGCAGCGGCATGGGGCATCGGGTACAGCGACCGGGGCATCGCGCTGGCATCCGGGACCTTCATGACCGCGGGCCACTGGTGTGCCCGCCATACGACCACCTGAACAGGGACGTCACCATGCGGCTGACCACCACCGCCTTTCCGCTCCGTCGCCTTGCCCAACACATCGCCCAGGCTTCGCTCCTGCTCGGCGCCTCTTCCGCCTTCGCCCTGCCACCGCCGTTGACCGGCTGTACCACGTCCGGCAACGTGGCCTCGCTGCAATGCGGCCCGACCGACATCCAGATGCAGGGCAACGCGGGAGCCTCTTCGCTGACCGTCACCGACGTGACGGCGAACTCGGTGGCGGTGCTGAGCAACCCCTCGGCCACCGGCCCCTTCACCCAGAGCCTGACCATCGACGGCACCACCGTGCTGAACCGCAGCGACTACCCGGCGGTGTACATGTACTCCAGCCAGGCGGGCTGGAACGCCAACCTGCTGATCGGCTCCGGCGTCAGCATCACCTCGGCCGGCCCGTTCGGCGCGGTCTGGCTGCGCTCGGAGAGCAACGACACGTCCACCCGCAATGAAATCCGCGTGGACAGCGCCGCCACCGTCACCAGCTACGGCGCCAACTCGGACGGCATCACCGCCACCTCCAACAATGGCCCGGTATCGGTGATCAACCGTGGGCAGGTGACGGTCGCCAACGGCCGCGGCCTGTACGCCGATGGCGGCTCGGCCAGCCTTGCGCCGGTGGATGTGGGCATCACCAACCTGGGCACGGTCCATGCGTTCCAGGCCGGCGCCCGGGCCATCAACTACCAGGGCACCGCACGCATCGACAACCAGGGCAGCGTGCGCTCCACCACCCGGCAGGGCCTGATCGCCTGGTCCGCCAACGGCGGTGCGGAAATCACCAACAGCGGCACCGTGGTAGCCGACCACTACGACGCGGTGGTGGCAGCCGGCACCGACGGCAATGTGAGGGTGACCAACAGCGGCAGCATCACCGCCAACCGCAACCCCAACCTGGCCCAGGTCAGCCCGGACTTCCACGGCATCAGCGCCTACACCAACGGCACCGGCACTGTGACCCTCACCAACACCGCCAGCGGCCTCATCAATGCCGCCCATGACGCGGGCATGGCGGCCGCCAGCGCCCAGGGCGCGATCAGCCTGTTCAACGCCGGGCGCATCAATGCCCTCACCGGCCTGCTGGCCGAATCCAACAGCGGGCCGGTGGACATCAGCAACAGCGGCATCCTCACCACCACCGGCGTGGGCATCCGCGTGACCTCGGCCAGCGGCGGCAGCGTGGTGAACACCGGCACCGTCGCCAGCGCCGCCACGGCCGTGCAGGTGGACAACGGCATTGCGCTGAACGTGGACAACCGGGCCGGGGGCACCCTCCTGGGGGGCGTTTCCCTCGGCACCCTGGCCAACCTGAACAACGCCGGCAGCCTGTACCTGAAGCAAGGCGCGACGGTCGCCAACCCGCTCGCCACCGGTTCGGCCGTTGCCAGCAGCGTGGGCGGCAACTTCACCCAGACCGCCAGCGGCACCCTGGGGCTGGCCGCGGCCGGCGGCAGCTACAGCACCCTGGCAGTGGGCGGCAGCGCCAACCTCGGCGGCACCTTCGCAGTGGACGTGAAGCCCACCTTCGCCGGCGGCGACCTGACCAACGTGCTGACGGCCAACGGCGGCGTCACCAACAACGGCCTGCAGGTCACCGACAACTCGTTGCGCTATGCCTTCTCCGCATTGTTCCGCAACAACGCGGTGGACCTGGTGGTGCGCGACACGGGCATGACCAGCATCAGCGCGGCCGTCTCCCCCAGCCAGCCCGGCGCACGGGGTGCCGCTTCGATCTGGGACTCCCTGCTGGCCAGTGGCACCGACTCGCCCGAGCTGGCCCAGGCGCTGAACAGCATCCTCGGCAGCGGCAATGCCAGTGAGGTCAATGACCGGGTCGAGCAGACCCTGCCACTGCTGACCGGCAACTCCCTGTCCCTGGCCCGTGACACCCTCGGCAGCGTCAACGCCGTGGTGCAGTCGCGCATCGACACCGCTCGCGGCCTGTCGTCAGGCGATGCCTTCCTGGGCGACCGCCACCTCTGGCTGAAGCCCTTCGCCACCCATTCCCGCCAGGACAGCCGCAACGGGGTGAACGGCTACAGCGCCGACACCCAGGGGCTGGTGGCCGGCCTCGACGGCAGCCTCTCGACGGACACCGACCTGGGCGTGGCCTTCGCCTACGCCAAGACCGATGTCTCCAGCCACTCCGGCGGCCCCAAGCAGAGCGCCGATGTGGACAGCTACCAGCTCATCCTCTACGGCCGCCACGCGCTGGATGCCCAGAGCGATCTGTCGTTTCAGCTCGACGGGGGTCGCATGAACAATGACGGGCGCCGGCAGATCGACCTGGCAGGCCTCAGCGCGAAGTCCGACTACACCAGCAAGACCGCTCACGCCGGGGTGGCGGTGGACCGCCGCTTCGCCCTGGCGCCGAGCACCACCTTCGCCCCGTCCATCCGCCTGGATTACACCTGGATCGAGGACGAGGCCTATCGCGAGAAAGGTGCCGGCGGCCTGGACCTGCAGGTGAAGTCCCGCAGCACCGACGCCCTGGTGCTCGGCGTGGACGGCACCCTGACCCACGCCCTGAGCGACCAGCTCAAGGTGAGCGCCAACCTCGGCGCCGGCTACGACCTGTACAACCGCGACGCCAGCATCACCTCGGCCTATGCCGGCGCGCCGGACGCGGCGTTCGTCACCTACGGCACCCATCAGTCGGCCTGGAGCCAGCGGGCCGGCGCCGGGCTGACCTACACCACCGCCACTGGCACCGAGATCACCGGCCGCTACGACGCCACCCACAAGGAAGGCTTCCTCGGGCAGACCGCCTCGGTGCAACTGCGCTGGATGTTCTGAGCAGGCCTGCGCCATGAACGCCCGGGCGCACCTGGCCCTGATGGTGCTGCTGGCCACCCTGGCCGGCTGCGCCACGGTGCCCTCCCCGGCCAAGCGCGCCCAACACGCCGATGCGCTGGCGCACGGCTGGGTGGCCGAGGACCTGGACGCAGGACGCTTCGTGCTGCGCAGCTACCACCCACGGCAAGGCGGCGCTGGCGGGGTGCTGACCGTTTACCTGGAAGGCGACGGGCTGGCCTGGCTCAGCCCCACCCTGCCCTCACCCGACCCGACCCCGCTCACCCCGCTCGCCCTGCAACTGGCCCTGGCGCAGCCGGACGGCAGCGCCGCCTACCTGGCCCGCCCCTGCCAGTTCGTGGGCACCCGCCACTGCACGACCCAGGACTGGACAGGGGCACGCTTCGCCCCGGACGTGGTGACCGGCACCAGCTACGCTGTGGGCCGCCTCAAGGCGAGCCTGGGGGCCAGGGAACTGGTGCTGGTGGGCTACTCCGGCGGGGCCGCCGTCGCCCTGCTGGTGGCGGCGCGACGCGAGGATGTGCGCCAGGTCATCACCGTCGCCGGCAACCTCGACCCGGACGCCTGGGCAGATTGGCACCGCGTCCCGCGCCTCACCGACTCGGACAACCCGGCACGGCACCACGACGAACTGCGAGCGCTGCCCCAGGTCCACCTGGTCGGCGGCCGCGACCCGGTCACGCCCGCCGAACTGGCGCAACGCTTCCAGGCGGCCAACCCCGCCGGGACACCGTCACAGCTTATCGAGATGCCCGGCTTCGACCATGGCTGCTGCTGGGCGCAGGACTGGCCGGCCCTGTGGAAACGCCATGCCTATAAAGGCAGCCCAACGCGCCGCTGAGGGTCAGTCGCCGCGCGATGAAGCCAGCAACGCTCGCCCTGCCGGATCGGTGGCCAGCAGGCTGTACTGGTGCAGGCTGAGGAAGCGGCCATCCTTGCACTCCACGTCCCGCAGGGTGCCCTCGAGCACGAAGCCGAGACGCTCCAGCAAACGGGCGCTGGCGGGGTTCTCGGGCTCCACATCGGCGTGAATGCGGTGCACGCCGAGGGTGGCCAGGGCGAAGCGGAGGATGCTAGGCAGGCAGGCCTGCATCAGGCCCTGACCCCAGTGCTCCGGCATCAGCCAGTAGCCGATGTCGAGGCTGCGGTCGGCGTGGGACCAGTCGTTGAAACCGCAGGCGCCCACCAACTCGTCCTGCCCCGGCAAGGCGATGCCCCACCAGATACCTCGGCGCTCCTCAAGGAGCGAGTCGTACCAGCGCATCTGCTCGTCCGTCGCCTCCAGGCTGTCGTAGGACACGCCGTAGTGGGCGATCACCTGGGGGTGGGACAACCCGGCGAAGATCGCCCCGACGTCACGGGGATGGATCCGTCGCAGCGTGCAGCGGGGCAGGAAAAACTCAGGAAACTCCACGGGCAGGTCCGCCATGGTCCAACTCTCAGGGCTTGATCAGGGCACGCATGCTCGCAACAAAGGACCAGGGAGCACAGGGACAGTAAGGACCGGGATGAGCGGAACAGAAGGGTTCATGGCGAACCCGAAAGACCTTTAAAGCGGAGCCCCGCTTCAGGCGCTCTTGGGCAAGGCGTAGGAGACCTTCGTGCCTTTCTCCACGATCAGGCCACGCTTTCGCAAGGCGTTGTAGATGGACTGGATGTCTTCGACGGACTGCTTTCCAAGCTTTGCACGAATGGTGTTGAGCAACGTTTTCACCGTTCCGGGACGAGAGCCCTTTCGGCCAATCAGGTCGGCAATCACCGCACGCACCTCCGCCTCATCCACCGGATTGACCTTGGCCTTGGGTGGAGCAGAAACGGGCTTCAATTTCGGCGCTGGCTCCGGAACCGCCTTGGGCACGCAGAAACACGGCATGGCTTCAATGAGCTCGGATCGTGCCGCGAATACCCCCTGGTTCTTCAGGTGCTTGATCAGAGGGTCGAAACCCTTGTCCCGGGAAATCACGTGAAAGAACGCGTCAGGCTCTTGGACAGTCAGTTGTCCCAAGTAGAACGCGATATGGAAATCGAGTGCGTTCTGCCCAGGCGTTCCAAGCTGGATGTAACCGGCGCGATCTCCCAGACGCTGGATGCCTAACGCCAACTCGACGGGCAAGCGCGTATTGTTTGGCCCGAGAAAGACCTTGACCTTGAAATGGGGAGGCTGGAGCAGTTCCAGGGAATTGACCTGGACATTTTCGTAATCGATGAGGACGTAGTTGGTGCGCATCCCTGCAACCCTGGCTTATGGCAACGAGGCATTCTGTGCCAGCAGAGGGGCGCGTAGAAAGAGGGAGGCACCGTCCTGATCTAGACTGGAAAACGGCGTTTTGGCCCTAAAAATGGTCCTAGCGCATCTAGCCAGAAAAGCAAAAACCCCTGACTTCACTAGGAATATCAGGGGTTTGCTTGTATCGGAAAGTGGCGGTGAGGGAGGGATTCGAACCCTCGATACGGTTTCCCGTATACACACTTTCCAGGCGTGCTCCTTCAACCGCTCGGACACCTCACCGGAATCTCTCTGAGGCGTTGGCCCCGTCGAGGTGCGCTAATTTAGTGGAGTGTTTTCCGGAATGCAAATATTTTTTTGAGAATTTTCATGCGCTTATGGCCGACGCCCGGATTCGGCATCAGCACGGTGCGGGGCGTCATCGAATTTAAGGCTGCCGAAGAACACGAAGCCGAACGAGACCACGACGCCGAGCACGAACAGCAGCAGCACGCCCATTGGGCTTTTCAGGGTGGCACTCTGGGCGAGCAGCACGGAACCACCGAGCAGGATGAGCGCGAGGATGATGGCAGCGCGGTTGATCCACTTGTCCATAAGACCTCCTGGAATGGCGAACGCTGCCACCCTAGGGAAGGGGCGCGCCAGGGGCCAATTGGTCTTGGGTATCGGCCTGATAGAAAACCTCGCGGACGCGCTGAAGCCCGCATGGTGGCTGACTTGCCAGTCAGCCAAAGCGCTTTACCTGCCCACCGCCCGTGGGTAACGTCTGCCGCATTCCACAACAAGGACTCCCGCCATGAGTGAGCTGATCTCCTACCAACTCGAAGACGGCATCGCCACCCTGACCCTGTCCAACGGCAAGGTGAACGCCATCTCCCCGGATGTGATCGCCGCCTTCAATGCCGCGCTGGACCGCGCCGAGCAGGACCGCGCCATCGTCATCCTCACCGGCCAGCCGGGCATCCTCTCCGGCGGCTATGACCTGAAGGTGATGACCTCCGGCCCGCAGAACGCGGTGAACCTGGTCGCCGCCGGCTCCACCCTGGCCCGCCGCATGCTGGCCCACCCCTACCCCATCATCGTTGCCTGCCCTGGCCATGCCGTAGCCAAGGGTGCCTTCCTGCTGCTGTCGGCCGACTACCGGATCGGCGTCGAAGGGCCGTTCAACATCGGCCTGAACGAGGTGCAGATCGGCATGACCATGCACCACGTGGGCATCGAACTGGCCCGTGACCGCCTGCGCAAGTCCGCCTTCCACCGCTCGGTGATCAACGGCGAGATGTTCGACCCGCAGGGCGCGCTGGACGCCGGCTTCCTCGACAAGGTGGTTCCGGCCGAAGCATTGCTGCCGACCGCCCTGGCGGCCGCGCAGCAGTTGAAGAAGATCAACATGACCGCCCACCGCAACACCAAGCTGAAGGTGCGCAAGGCACTGCTGGAAACCCTCGACCAAGCCATCGAGCTGGACAAGCAGCACCTGGGCTAAGCGCCCCCGGCAAGCCCCCGAAGCCCGGCCCAGCGCCGGGCTTTTTCATGCCGGCGGGTCGCGCTCGCTCAGCGGAGCGGTTGTGGAGCGCCGCTCATTTTCCGACGGGTGATGGCACGTTGACAGGTGAGCTTGGCAAACCTGTATTACTTTTAATGCGTGGGGCAGTCAGGGACGGTAGCCGCCAGCCTTCCATCCGCTTGGGGAGTCCCGAATGAGAATCGTCCACAAGGTCAGCCTCGCCGCAGCCGCCGTGCTGTTCCTGACCACCGCGCTGTTGTCCCTCTCCCAGGTGAGCCAGGTCCGCGAGACGCTGCGCGCCCAGACCGAGTCCAACATTTCCGAAAGCAGCAACGCACTGGCCCGGCAGATCGAGAACTGGCTCAACGCCAAGCTCCGCCTGATGGACCTCATGGCGCAGAACGTCGACAGCCAATACAGCCCCGAGCAGACCCAACGGGTGTTCGATTCGCCCATGCTGCGCAACGAATTCATCCTGGTATTCGGTGCACTGGAGGCAGACGGCAAGCCGATCAAGAACGATGCGTCCTGGCAGCCCAAGCCGGACTGGGACGGTCGCCAGCGCCCCTGGTACGCAGTCGGCAAGAACGGCAGCCAGGCCGTGCTCACCGAGCCCTACACCGACTCCACCACAGGCGAGATCCTCATTTCTGCCGTTGCGCGCATCACCGATGCCGGCAAATTCCTCGGTGTGATGGGCGGTGACATCCGCCTGAAGACCGTGGCCGATGCCGTCAACACCCTGGATTTCAACGGCGCCGGCTATGCCTTCCTGCTGAGCCGCGACGGCAACATCATTTCCCACCCGGACACCAAGCTGAACGGCAAGTCCTACAGCGAGCTGTTCGACGGCAAGAGCCCGGCGCTGCGCAAGGAGCTGCAGGAGGTGGAAGCCGGAGGCAAGAAGCTGCTCGTCTCCTTCACCCCGCTGCCCAACCTCAAGGGGATGGACTGGTATATCGGCGTGGTCCTCGACCAGGACAAGGTGATGGCCGAGGCCAATGCCCTGAGCTGGCGCGCCGTGATCGGCACTGTGCTGGGCGTGGTGATCAGCCTGGTGGTGCTCAGCCTGCTGGTGAAGAGCCTGCTGCGCCCGCTGGACGGTCTGGCCGCCTCGCTGCGCGAGATCAACAGCGGCGAGGGCGACCTGACCCGGCGCCTGCCGGCCGAGGGCAATGACGAGATTTCCGTGCTGTCCCGCGAGTTCAACGGCTTCCTGCAGAACCTGCAGACGCTGATCGCCGACGTGATGAGCAGCTCCCGCCAGGTTCGCGGCAGTACCCAGCTCACCTCCCACGAAGCCGAGCAGGCCGCCAGCCGTCTGCAGGTGCAGCTGCAGGAGCTGGACCAGTTGGCCACCGCCATGCAGGAGATGGCCTCCACTGCCGAGGAGGTGGCGCGCAACGCCCAGGCCGCAGCCCAGGCTGCCTTGGCGGCCAACGAGGAGACCGAGAATGGCGTGGGGGTGGTTTCCAATTCCACCCAGGCGATCAAGCAGCTGGCCGACGAGATGGAGGACACCGGCCAGGCCATCAACGAGCTGGCCAAGCTGAGCCAGAACATCGAGTCGATCCTCTCGGTGATCACCAGCATCGCCGACCAGACCAACCTGCTGGCCCTCAACGCGGCCATCGAGGCGGCGCGGGCGGGCGAATCAGGGCGGGGCTTCGCCGTGGTGGCGGACGAGGTGCGCTCCCTGGCCTCCCGCACCCAGCAGTCGACCCAGGAAATCCGCCAGATGATCGACCAGCTGCAGACCGGCGTGCGCCAGGCCGAGCAACGCATGCAGCAGAGCCGCGACACCGCGAGCCGCACGGCAGAGGACGCCGGCGCGGCCAACGACATGCTCGGGCGCATCCGCGAGGCCATCAACCGCATCAACGACATGAACCTGCAGATCGCCACGGCGGCCGAGGAACAGAGCGCCACCACCGAAGAGATCAACCGCAACACCACCAATATCCGCGACATCAGCCACGAAGTGGCCGGCGGCGCCGAGCAGCAGGTGCGCCAATGCGCGGTGATGGTGGATCAGGTCGGCCAGCAGGATCGCCTGCTCAGCCGCTTCAGGATCTGACCACGCGCCGCGCCTGGCGCGGCGTTCCCGGAGGCCGCCATGCGTATGCTCCTGCGCCTCGTCTTCGCCTGCGCCCTGTTGCTGGGGCGCGCGGAGGCCGATCCCATCGAGGTCACCATCCTTTGCGACTCCGGCTACCCGCCCTATAGCTACGAGGAGAACGGCGAGGCCCGGGGCCTGTATACCGACATCCTGCGCAGCGTGTTCAAGCGCATGCCGGAGTACCACGTGTCCATCCGTCCCCTCCCCTGGCCCCGTGGCCTGGCGGAGATCGCCAAGGGCAGCGCCTTCGCCCTCTACCCGCCCTACTACCGGCCTGAAGAACGGCCGTGGATGGAATATTCCCGGCCGATCCTGGAGGAGCGCCTGGCGGTGTTCATCCGCCCGGGCCTGGCGGGCAAGCGCCACTTCGAGGACTTCCCCAGGGCCTATGCCGGGTTGCGGGTGGGCCTGAACAGCGGCTTCGTCACGGTGGACGACGTGCGCTACCGCGACATGGTGGAGTCCGGGGTGATCGACCAGTCCTACGCCCGCGACAACCGCACCAACCTGCTGAAACTGCTGCACCAGCGCACCGACGTGTACATCAACGACCGGCTGTCGATCCTCTGGGAGCTGCAGCGCATGGTCCGCGACGGCAGTCTGAGCCATGACGAGGCCAGCCGCCTGGTGGAGGGCCCGACGCTGTCCACCGAGCATGGCCACCTGGGGTTCTCCCGCCTGAACACCGAGGCCTATCCGTACCGGGCCGATTTCATCCAGCACTTCAATACCGCGCTGGGCGAAGTGATGGACGACGGCACGGTGGCTCGGCTGGTGCGGGAGTACAGCGCACTGGAACCCGAGCTGCCCACGCCGGGGCGCGGCCATTGACCCCGGCGGCCTGCGATTGCAGGCAAAAGTGCACACCCGTACACTGCGCGCCTTTTACCTGATCGAGCGAGCCCGATGCTTTTTCTCCTGCGCATGGTCCTGATGGGCGTGCATTTCATCATCGCCGGCGTCGCCGGTCTGCTGCTGGGCCTGTGCCGCCCGTTCAACCCCGACAACAGCCGCCTGTGTGCTCGTCTCTACGGGCTGCCAGGCCTGTGCATCATGCGCTTGAAGCTCAAGGCCGAGGTCAGCACGCTGACCCGGGACCACCCCTGCGTGATCATCGCCAACCACCAGTCCAACTTCGACCTCTACGTGCTGGGCCGGGTGGTACCGCCACGTACCGTCAGCATCGGCAAGAAGAGCCTGAAATGGATTCCCTTCTTCGGACAGCTCTACTGGCTGGCCGGCAACGTGCTGATCGACCGCGGCAACGCCCGCCGCGCCCGCGACGCGATGGTCACCACCACCGAAACGCTGCGCAATCGCGACACCTCCATCTGGGTCTTCCCCGAAGGCACCCGCAACCAGGGCGAGCGCCTGCTGCCGTTCAAGCGCGGAGCGTTCCAGATGGCCATCAACGCGGGAGTGCCGATCATTCCCGTGTGCGTCAGCAACTACGTCCGCCAGTTGCGACTGAACCGCTGGAACAGCGGCCGGGTGCTGATCCGTGCGCTGCCGGCCATCCCCACGGCCGGCCTGACACTCGACGACATGCCCGCGCTGATGGAGGAGTGCCGCCAGCGCATGCTCGACTGCATCGAGGGCATGGACCGCGAACTGGCCACCGACTGATAGCGCCCACGTGGCCCTGGGCAACGTGGCGCCCCGCTGACGCGCCGGGCGGGTTAAGCTCGCCCCACTCTCCAGCCGCACAGGGAACACTTACATGGGTCATGTGGTCGCCGCCGCCGTCTACTCCAAAGGCAAGCGCGTTGCCAACATCAGCCTCGACGAGGGGCTCGAATGGGCGAGAAAGCCCGGCCACTTCGTCTGGATCGGCCTGCATGACCCGGGCCCCGAGGAACTGACCACGCTCCAGCGCCAGTTCGGCCTGCACGAACTGGCGCTGGAAGACGCCCTGCAGCGCCACACCCGCCCCAAGCTGGAAACCTTCGGCGATGCGCTGTTCCTGGTGCTCTATTCCCCTGTGAAGGTGGACGGCCAACTGGTGTTCATCGAAACCCAGCTGTTCGCCGGCAACGGCTATGTGATCAGTGCGCGCTATGGCGAGTCGGCGCCCTACTCCCAGGTCCGCCAGCGTTGCGAGGCCCGCCCGCTGTTGCTGGAGCACGGCGAGGACTTCGTGCTCTACGCGCTGCTGGCCTTCGTGATCGAGAACTACCGGCCGCTGATCGACACCTACCACGCCGACCTGGAAGCGCTGGAACTGCGGGTGCTGGAATGCCCGCTGACCCAGACCGATGTGGTGCACATCCAGGGACTGCGCCGCGACCTGCTGCGCCTGCGCCGCTACATCGGTCCGCTGGCGGAAATCTGCCAGGAGCTGCAGCGCCTGGACTTCCCTTTCATCGACAAGAACATGCGCCCCTACTTCCGCGACATCGCCATCCACGTGAGTCGCCTGCTGGAAGACCTTACCGGTCTGCGGGAGATGGCGGACCACGCCATCGAGATCGGCTTGCTGCTGGAGTCCTCGCGCCAGAGCGTGGTGCAGCGCAAGTTCGCCGCCTGGGCAGCGATCCTCGCCTTCCCCACCGCCGTAGCGGGCATCTACGGGATGAACTTCCAGAACATGCCGGAGCTGACCTGGCACTACGGCTACTTCGGCGTGCTGGGCTTCATCGCCACGGGCTGCACGGCCCTGTTCGCCAGCTTCAAGCGCTCCGGCTGGCTCTAGCCCTTTCCCAGGCCTGAAAAAAACGATGCCCGCTGGTGCGGGCATCGGTTCGTGTGCGTGCGCGAGAGGAGACTCAGGCGGCGCTGCGGCCTTTGGCCACGAAGCGCATCATCCACTCGGCCACTGCCGTGCCCTGGTGGTCGCGATCGAGGCTGGCGATGCCCTGGCCATACACCTGGTCGCCCAGGGCCTGCTGGCGGATGTTGAGCAAAGCACGGGAGTAGTCGTGAACGAACTCCGGGTGCCCCTGGAAGCACAGCACCTGCTCGCCAATGGCGTAGGCGGCATTGGGGCAGAACTCGCTGGAGGCGATGAGGGTGGCGTTCTCGGGCAGGCGGGTGACCTGGTCCTGGTGGCTGATCAGCAGGGTCAGCTCGTCCAGCGCCGGGCTCATCCACTCCGGCTTTTTCTCGACACGATAAGCATGGGTGCCAACGCCCCAGCCCTGGGTGGCGCGCTCGGTCTTGCCGCCCAGCAGCAGGGCCAGCAACTGGTGGCCGAAGCAGATACCGAGCAGTTTGTCGCCAGCCTTGTAGCGCTCCAGCAGGTAGGTGCGCAGGGTCTGGATCCAGGGATCGTCGCCGAAGGAGTCGGCCTTGCTGCCGGTGACCAGGTAGGCATCGAAGCGCTCGCCGGCAGCCGGGTAATGGCCTTCCACCACGTTGTAGGTGACGAACTCGGCCTCGATGGGCTGCTTGGCGAAGAGCTGTTCGAACATCTTGCCGTAGCCCTTGTACTCGTCGACGAGCTCAGGGCGAAGGATGTCGGTTTCCAGAATGCAGATGCGTAGGGGCATGAAATTGTCCTGAAGCTTGGGTAAGGCACCTTGTGTGCGATTTATTTAACACAAGCCTCCGAGCTTTGAAATAGCGCCGCTTCGCAAGGCCTGCTCGTGTTGCCGAAGCGCCTGAAATTCGGGAAGGAAATTGCAACCTGCCACGACGGAGCTGGCATGACACTGCGCCAGCATCGTCAATAAAATTTGACGTTCGTGGCGATGACATCGTCCATGTCGATAGTTGAAATGCTCAGGGAGCGTTTTTCCATCGAATCCGTATTGGCGATTCTGGGTCACCCCAACCCGATGACGGATCGCAGCCATGACCCCCTCCCCGCTCACTTACGCACGCAACGGCGCGCTGGCCAGCCTGGGCCTCTACACCATCGTGATGACCATCGTTCTGGTGCTGAGCGGCAGCTTCAGTCAGGCGCGGCCGGTGCTGCCGCAGGTCGGCTGGGGAGAACGCCTGGCACAGGCCGTTCCGACTCTGTTGCTGAGCGATCCGCATCCCCTGTCGCACCCGGCAAGGCGAAGCTGAGGTGGCCATGGAACAGCAGCGCTCAAGGCGCCACCTGCTCACACTGGCGGCACTGGCATTGATGACCAACGGCTTTACGCTGCTCGGCCATGCGCACGGCTCGGCAGGCGCGGTGGCCCAGAACCTGGAGACACGCCAGGAGATCGCCCGACAGGGCAGTAACGAGCGAGACACCCGCCAGGGACTCGAGAGCCCGCCCCTGAAACGCATCAGGTGGTTGCCGGAGCGCTTCGAGCGCACCTCACTGCGAGGTTGTGAAGGCAAGCTCTGAAGCCCCCGGAAACGAAAAGACCGCCCGGTGGGCGGTCTCTTTTGGCTACGAACCTCAGGCGACTTGTGGTGCCTTGGCCCCCAGCAGTCGATCCAGCACAGCGGCGACCAAAAGGACTGCCAGTACCGGCAGCAACCAGCCGAGGCTCTGATCTGCCAGCGGCAGTTGCGCGACGAAACCAGGTATCCAGCTCTTGAAGCCGGCTGCACCGATACCGTCCAGCACACCGAACACCAAGGCGACGCCCATGGTGGGGATGAAGATCCGACGGGCGTCGACCCACAGGCTCGATGCCAGGCTCAAGGCAACCAACACGATGGCCAGGGGGTAGAGCCCTACCAGTACCGGCACCGACAGGCTGATCAGCTGTGTCAGGCCCTGGTTGGCGACGACCAGGCTAAAGACGCCGAGGATGATGACCACCGTGCGGTAGGAGAACGGCAGGAAGCCGCTGAAGAACTCGCCACAGGCCGTAAGCAGGCCAACGGCCGTGGTGAGGCACGCCAGGGTGATGACCAGGGCCAGCAGCAGGCTACCGGCGGTCCCGAAGGTGTGCTGCACATAGGCCGTGAGAATCTGCACACCGTTCTGCGCCTCGCCGGCAATGCCCTGGCTGGTGGCGCCGAGGTAGAACAGCGTGAGGTAGACCAGGGAAAGGCCGATTGCAGCGATGCTGCCGGCGATCACCGAGTAACGGGTGACCAGGCGCGGCTCGGAGATGCCACGGTCGTGGATCGCCGTGGCGATCACGATGCCGAATACCAGCGCGCCCAGGGTGTCCATGGTCAGGTAGCCCTGCAGGAAGCCCTCGACGAAGGGGGCCTTGGCGTAGGCGTCGTTGCTGGCACCGATGTCGCCCGCCGGTGCGAACAGCGCCGCACCGCCCAGGACCAGAAGTGCCGACAACAGCACCGGGGTGATGAACTTGCCAATGCTGTCCACCAGCCGCCCGGGGTTGAGCGCGAGGAACAGCGCGAAGGCGAAATAGACCAAGGAATAGAGGGCCAGCGCCGTGGGGTTGTCACCGGTGAAGGGGGCAACGCCCATTTCGAAGGAGACGACAGCGGTACGCGGCGTCGCGAACAGCGGCCCTATGGCCAGGTACACGGCAATGGCCAACAGAAGCCCTGCCACCTTGCCCAGGGGCGAGGTCAGGCGATCCATGCCGCCACCTACCCGCGCCAGGGCAATGACGGTCAGCAGTGGCAGGCCGACGCCGGTCAGCAGAAAGCCCATCGCAGCGAACCAGACGTTCTCGCCTGCCGCCATGCCGGCGCTGGGGGGGAAGATGATGTTGCCGGCGCCCAGGAAGAGCGCAAATGTCATGAAGCCGAGGGCCAGGAGGTCCGAGCCTTTCAAACGAGTCATAGAGAGGGATACCACGAGTCGAAATTCATTGTTCCGAGGGGGCTTCCCTTTGGGTGAGGGGAACCGTCATCCGCCCGTTTGGGGCAAACCACTACTAATGCGCGCCCTCCCCCTTTTGGGGTTCATGCGCAGGAAGGTCGCAAGCCTAGCGAATCCGACGGTTTTGCGGCACTGATGCAGGTCAGGCTGTCGGCTTGCTGTAATCGGTTGTCGCCATGGCTACATTGCGACAGAAAAAACGAAGGCCACCCGAGGGTGGCCTTCGCCATCAGTCAATCACGCTCAGGCGTTCTTGACTTCCCAGCCAGTCAGCTCGGCCAGGGCCTTGCCGATGTCGGCCAGGGAACGCACGGTCTTCACACCAGCGTCCTGCAGGGCGGCGAACTTCTCGTCCGCAGTGCCCTTGCCGCCGGAGATGATGGCGCCGGCGTGGCCCATGCGCTTGCCGGGCGGTGCGGTGACACCAGCGATGTAGGACACCACCGGCTTGGTCACGTTGGCCTTGATGTAGGCAGCAGCTTCTTCTTCAGCGGAACCGCCGATCTCACCGATCATGACGATCGCTTCGGTCTTCGGGTCTTCCTGGAACAGCTTCAGGATGTCGATGAAGTTGGAGCCCGGGATCGGGTCGCCACCGATGCCCACGCAGGTGGACTGGCCGAAACCGGCGTCGGTGGTCTGCTTCACGGCTTCATAGGTCAGGGTGCCCGAACGGGACACGATGCCGACCTTGCCCGGCAGGTGGATGTGACCGGGCATGATGCCGATCTTGCACTCGCCGGGGGTGATGACGCCGGGGCAGTTCGGGCCGATCAGGCGTACGCCCAGTTCGTCGCACTTGACCTTGGCTTCCAGCATGTCGATGGTCGGGATGCCTTCGGTGATGCAGACGATCAGCTTGATGCCGCCGAAGGCTGCTTCAAGGATGGAGTCCTTGCAGAACGGGGCCGGAACGTAGATCACCGAAGCATCGGCGCCGGTGGCTTCCACGGCTTCCTTGACGGTGTTGAACACCGGCAGGCCGAGGTGGGTGGTGCCGCCCTTGCCGGGGGTCACGCCGCCAACCATCTTGGTGCCGTAGGCGATGGCTTGTTCGGAGTGGAAGGTACCCTGCGAGCCGGTGAAGCCCTGGCAGATTACTTTGGTGTCTTTATTGATCAGGACGCTCATTACTTACCCTCCGCGGCCTTGACGACCTGCTGGGCAGCGTCGGTCAGGCTGGTCGCCGCGATGATGTTCAGACCGCTCTCGGCCAGTACCTTGGCGCCGAGCTCGGCGTTGTTGCCTTCCAGACGGACGACCACCGGGATCTTCACGCCGACTTCCTTCACTGCACCGATGATGCCTTCGGCAATCATGTCGCAACGAACGATACCGCCGAAGATGTTCACCAGTACGGCAGCGACGTTGCTGTCGGACAGGATGATCTTGAAGGCCTCGGTGACGCGCTCTTTGGTTGCGCCGCCGCCGACGTCGAGGAAGTTGGCAGGCTTGCCACCGTGCAGGTTGACGATGTCCATGGTGCCCATGGCCAGGCCAGCGCCGTTGACCATGCAGCCGATGTTGCCTTCCAGCGCGACGTAGTTCAGTTCCCACTTCTGCGCATGGGCTTCACGAGCGTCGTCCTGGGACGGGTCGTGCATGGCGCGCAGCTTGGGCTGACGGTACATGGCGTTGCTGTCGATGTTGATCTTGGCGTCCAGGCAGTGCAGGTTGCCGTCGGCCTTGATGACCAGCGGGTTCACTTCCAGCAGGGCCAGGTCGTAGTCCTGGAACAGCTTGGCCAGGTTCACGAAGATGTGGGTGAACTGCTTGATCTGGTCGCCTTGCAGGCCCAGTTGGAAGGCCAGCTCGCGACCCTGGTAGGGCTGAGCGCCAACCAGCGGATCGATGGTGGCCTTGAGGATCTTCTCGGGAGTCTCGTGGGCTACTTTCTCGATGTCCACGCCACCTTCGGTGGAGGCCATGAACACGATGCGGCGGCTGGAACGGTCTACCACGGCGCCCAGGTACAGTTCCTTGGCGATATCGGTGCAGGACTCGACCAGGATCTTGCTGACCGGCTGACCATTGGCGTCAGTCTGGTAGGTCACCAGGCGCTTGCCCAGCCAGTTGGCGGCGAAGGCCTTGGCGTCTTCCTTGCTCTTGACCAGCTTCACGCCGCCCGCTTTACCGCGGCCACCGGCGTGGACCTGGGCCTTCACGACCCATTCGCTGCCACCGATCTTGTCGCAGGCTTCAGCGGCTTCTTCCGGGGTGTCTACGGCAAAGCCCTTGGATACGGGCAGGCCGTATTCAGCGAACAGCTGCTTACCCTGATATTCGTGGAGATTCATGCTTGTCTACCGTCTTCGTTTGGGTATTGCGCATTCGGCGCTGCATTCGTGGTGCCGCGCCACCTGTGACTGCCCTGGGGCAGTCCGGCGAGCGTTCCGCGGTGAACACCCGAAGGCTTCACGACGGGCTGCCCACCGTGGTTCTGCTGCCCCGGGAAGGTCGCGCGCGCCCTCCCCGAGGATAGTGCTTAGCGCTTCTTGCGGTTGGCGATGTGGATCGCGTGGCCGTTGACGGCCAGGGCCGCTTCGTGGAGCGCTTCGGACAGGGTCGGGTGCGAGAAGACCATCATGCCCAGGTCTTCGGCACTGGTGCCGAACTCCATGCCGATGGCGCCCTGCTGAACCAGCTCGGCAGCGCTCGGGCCGATCACGTGAACGCCCAGGACGCGGTCGGTCTTGGCATCGGCGATGACCTTGACCAGGCCGGCCGTGTCATTGGCAGCCATGGCACGGCCACTGGCGGCGAAGGGGAAGGTACCGACGTTGATCTCGACGCCTTCGGCCTTCAGGGACTGCTCGGTCTTGCCGACCCATGCAATTTCCGGGTGGGTGTAGATCACGGACGGGATCAGGTCGTAGTTCATCTGGGCCTTGTGGCCTGCGATGCGCTCGGCAACCATGATGCCCTCTTCCGAGGCCTTGTGAGCCAGCATGGCGCCGCGTACCACGTCACCGATGGCGTAGACGCCGGGGACGCTGGTCTTGCAGTGGTCGTCGACGTAAATGTAGCCACGCTCATCAAGGGTGACGCCGCTGTCAGCAGCCAGCAGCTCGGTGGTCACCGGGCGACGGCCGACCGCGACGATCAGCTTGTCGAAGACTTCCTTCTGCTCGCCGTTGGCGTCGGTGAAGCTGACAGTGACCTGCTTCTTCTTCACGTCGGTACCGGTCACGCGGGCGCCCAGGCGAATCTTCAGGCCCTGCTTGGTCAGGATCTTCAGGGCTTCCTTGGCGATCTGCTCGTCGGCGGCCGGCAGGAACTTGTCCAGGGCTTCGATGACGGTCACTTCAGCGCCCAGACGGGCCCAGACGGAGCCCAGCTCCAGACCGATGACGCCAGCGCCGATCACGCCCAGCTTCTTCGGTACGGACT
Source organism: Pseudomonas sp. SLBN-26 (assembly GCF_006715895.1). NCBI lineage: Bacteria > Pseudomonadati > Pseudomonadota > Gammaproteobacteria > Pseudomonadales > Pseudomonadaceae > Pseudomonas > Pseudomonas sp. SLBN-26. The sequence continues at coordinate 289,069 of NZ_VFOB01000001.1, read as the reverse complement.
GGAAGTCCAGCGCGCCGGTGGAGTCGACGATGACGTCCTGGTCAACCGGGGCCGGGGGAATCTCGACCGGTTTGGAGCCGGAGGCGAGGATCACGTTCTCGGCCTCGACGACCTGGACCTTGCCATCCAGACCGGTGACTTCGACCTGCTTGTTGGCCAGCAGCTTGCCGTGGCCTTCCAGCAGGGTGACGCCGTTGGCCTTGAACAGGGTGCTGACGCCGCCGGTCAGGTTCTTGACGATGGTGTCCTTGCGACCAACCATGGTCGGCACGTCGATGGAGACGCCCTTGGCTTCGATACCGTGCACTTTGAAGGCCTCATGGGCCTCGTGGTACTTGTACGAGCTGTCCAGCAGCGCCTTCGACGGGATGCAGCCGACGTTCAGGCAGGTACCGCCCAGCGCGGTCTTGCCGTCCTTACCCTGGTACTTCTCGATGCAGGCGGTCTTCAGGCCGAGTTGGGCCGCCTTGATGGCTGCCACGTAACCGCCAGGGCCCGCACCAATCACTACCACGTCGAATTTCTGGGTCATAACTCATTCCTTCTCGTATGAAACCGGACGGCCCCTTGCGGGGCCGCCGTTTGGAGAGATCGCCGATCAGATGTCCAGCAGCAGACGAGCCGGGTCTTCCAGCAGGTTCTTGATGGTCACCAGGAAGCTGACGGCTTCCTTGCCATCGATCAGACGGTGATCGTAGGACAGAGCCAGGTACATCATCGGCCGGATCACAACCTGGCCGTTGATCGCCATGGGGCGCTGGATGATGTTGTGCATGCCGAGGATGGCGGCCTGCGGCGGGTTGACGATCGGGGTCGACATCATCGAACCGAAGGTACCGCCGTTGGTGATGGTGAAGGTGCCACCGGTCATCTCGTCGATGGACAGCTTGCCCTCACGGGCCTTCTTGCCGAAGGTGGCGATGCCGTTCTCGACTTCGGCCAGGCTCATCAGCTCGGCGTTGCGCAGGACCGGAACCACCAGGCCACGGTCGCTGGAAACGGCAACGCCGATGTCCTGGTAGCCGTGGTAGACGATGTCGTTGCCGTCGATGGAGGCGTTGACAGCCGGGAAGCGCTTCAGCGCTTCGACGGACGCCTTGACGAAGAAGGACATGAAGCCCAGGCGAACGCCGTTGTGGGTCTTCTCGAACAGGTCCTTGTACTTCGAACGCAGGGCCATGACTTCGGTCATGTCGACTTCGTTGAAGGTGGTCAGCATGGCCATGGTGGACTGGGCTTCGACCAGACGCTCGGCAACCTTGGCGCGCAGGCGGGTCATCGGGACGCGCTTCTCGACGCGGTCACCCGCAGAGAATACCGGCGCCTCGGCGGCCGGAGCAGCCGGCTTGGCAGCCGGAGCGGCCGGGGCGTTCTTCTTCGCCTCGACAGCGGCAACCACGTCTTCCTTGGTCACGCGGCCACCTTTGCCGGTGCCGGCGATGCTGTTCGGGTCGATGCCGTTTTCCTCGGCCAGCTTGCGAGCGGCCGGGGACAGGATGGCGTCGTCACCAGCAGTAGCGGGGGCAGCAGCCTGAGCGGCCGGAGCCGGGGCAGCAGCGGCGGCCGGGGCGGCAGCAGCAGCGCCACCTTCGTTCAGTTTGCCCAGCAGCTCGCCACTGAGGACGGTATCGCCCTCGTTCTTGACGATTTCTGCCAGTACGCCGTCGGCCTCGGCCAGCACTTCCATTACGACTTTGTCGGTCTCGATGTCGACGATCAGCTCGTCACGCTTGACGGCGTCGCCCGGCTTCTTGTGCCAGGTGGCCACGGTGCCGTCGGCGACCGATTCCGGGAAGGTTGGGGCTTTGATCTCGATAGCCATTGTGTGTTTTTCCTGTCTGATTCGGTTTTCTGCGCGAAGGCGTTAAACAGTAAAGGCGTCCTGCAGCAGTTTTTCCTGCTGCTCGGCGTGCATGGAGGCGTAGCCACAGGCCGGAGAGGCCGAGGCATCACGCCCGGCGTACTCGAGGAACAGGCCTTTCTTGTGGGCGCTGGCCACACGACGCATATGGTGCTGGCTGCAGTACCAGGCGCCCTGGTTCATGGGCTCTTCCTGGCACCAGACGATGTGCTTGAGGTTCTTGTAGGCAGCCAGAACCTCAGCCAGGTCGTCTTCCGGGAACGGATACAGCTGCTCGATACGCACGATCGCGATGTCCTCGCGGCCTTCGGTGCGACGCTTCTCCAGCAGGTCGTAGTAGACCTTGCCGCTGCAGAGCACGAGGCGCTCGACCTTCTTCGGATCGATCGGATCGATCTCGCCGATGACGGTCTGGAAGGAGCCTTCGGCCAGATCTTCCAGGGTGGAGATGGCCAGCTTGTGACGCAGCAGCGACTTGGGCGTAAGGGCAACCAGCGGCTTGCGCAGCGGGCGAATCACCTGGCGGCGCAGCATGTGGTAGACCTGAGCCGGCGTGGTCGGCACGCAAACCTGGATGTTGTGCTCGGCGCACAGCTGCAGGTAGCGCTCCAGACGCGCGGAGGAGTGCTCCGGACCCTGGCCTTCGTAGCCGTGCGGCAGCAGCATGGTCAGGCCGCACAGACGGCCCCACTTGTGCTCGCCGCTGGTGATGAACTGGTCGATCACCACCTGGGCGCCGTTGGCGAAGTCACCGAACTGGGCTTCCCAGATCACCAGCGCGTTGGGCGTGGTGGTGGAGTAGCCGTATTCGAACGCCAGTACGGCTTCCTCGGAGAGGTAGGAGTCGTACAGCTCGAAGCTCGGCTGGCCGTCGAACAGGTTCTGCAGCGGCAGGTAGGTGCTGGCATCCTTCTGGTTGTGCAGCGCCGCGTGGCGGTGCGAGAAGGTGCCGCGGCCCACGTCCTGGCCGGTGATGCGAACCGGGTGGCCTTCGAACAGCAGGGTGGCGTAGGCCATGGTCTCGGCGTAGCCCCAGTTGATCGGCAGGCCGCCGGCGCCCATCTTCTGGCGGTCCTCGAGGATCTTCGAGACCTGGCGCTGGACGACGAAGCCTTCCGGGATCTCCAGCAGCTTGGCGGAGAGTTCCTGCAGGGTCTTCAGGTCGAAACGGGTGTCGTGACGAGCGGTCCAGGCATGGCCCAGGTACGGACGCCAGTCGACGAACAGCTCCTTGTTGGGCTCCTTCACCAGGCTCTTGACCACGTGCTGGCCGTTGTCCAGCGCAGTGCGGTACTCGTCCATCTTGGCCTGGATGCGCTCGACATCGAGCACGCCACCCTGGATCAGGGCATCGGCGTACAGCTCACGGGTGGTGCGCTGCTTGGCGATCTGCTGGTACATCAGCGGCTGGGTACCGGACGGCTCGTCGGCCTCGTTGTGGCCACGGCGACGGTAGCAGACCAGGTCGATCACCACGTCGCGCTTGAACTGCATGCGGTAGTCGACGGCCAGCTGGGTCACGAACAGGACGGCTTCGGGGTCATCACCGTTCACGTGGAAGATCGGCGCCTGGATCATCTTGGCGACGTCGGTGGCGTACTCGGTGGAGCGCGCATCTTCCTGGCGGCTGGTGGTGAAACCGACCTGGTTGTTGATGACGATGTGAACCGTGCCGCCGGTGCGGTAGCCACGGGTCTGCGACATCTGGAAGGTTTCCATGACCACGCCCTGGCCTGCGAAGGCGGCGTCGCCGTGGATGGAGATCGGCAGTACCTTGTCGCCAGTCTTGTCCTTGCGGCGATCCTGACGGGCACGAACGGAACCTTCCACCACCGGGGAAACGATTTCCAGGTGGGAGGGGTTGAACGCCAGGGCCAGGTGAACTTCGCCACCAGCGGTCATGACGTTGGAGGAGAACCCCTGGTGGTACTTCACGTCACCGGAGGACAGGCCCTCGACCTTCTTGCCTTCGAACTCGTCGAAGAGGTCGCGCGGGTTCTTGCCGAAGGTGTTGACCAGTACGTTCAGGCGGCCCCGGTGGGCCATGCCGATGACGATCTCCTGGGTACCGTATGCACCGGAACGCTGGATGATCTCGTCGAGCATCGGAATGAGGCTTTCACCACCTTCCAGGCCGAAACGCTTGGTGCCCGGGTACTTGGTGCCCAGGTACTTCTCCAGGCCTTCGGCCGCAGTCAGGCGCTCGAGCAGGTGGCTCTTGACCTCAGGGGAGAAGGACGGACGGCCACGCACGCTTTCCAGACGCTGCTGGAACCACTTGCGCTGCTCGGAATCGACGATGTGGGTGAACTCGGCGCCGAAGGTGCTGCAATAGGTTTGCTGCAGGGCCTGGTGGATCTCGCGCAGGGTTGCCTCTTCCTTGCCGATGTAAAGCTCACCGGTACGGAAGGTGGTGTCGAGATCGGCATCGGTCAGACCGTAGTGATTAATCGCCAGGTCAGCCGGGGCCTTGCGCTGCCAGAGGCCAAGGGGGTCGAGCTGGGCCGCCTGATGGCCGCGCATGCGGAAGGCCTGGATCAGGCGCAGGACTTCAACCTGCTTCTTCTCGTGCTCGGTGCTGACACTGCCAGCGGAAACCGGCTGAGCGCGGCGCTGGTTCTTGGCGAGCAGGACGAAATGGTCGCGAACGGTAGAATGCGATACGTCGGTGGCTGCATTGCCGTCGGACGGCAACTTCTGGAAGTAGGTGCGCCACTCTTCTGGCACAGCGTTGGGATCGTGCAGGTAAAGCTCATAGAGCTCTTCCACATATGCAGCGTTGCCACCGGATAGGTGGGCGCTGTTCCACATGCGCTGCATTTCGCTTTCTTGCATGCTTGGTCACCCTCGGTAAGGGGACACCACCGGCGTGGAATCGGCATCGCAGCCTCAACTCCGGGTACGGCGACCAGGATGAAAGCCACTCAGGATCCCGCAGATAGTCCGGGCACCAGCCCGGTTGCCCCTGCTGGTCATCTATATCATTTCAAATAAGGACTTCGGCTTTGTGAGCGTCGGTCCTGGTTGTACTGCGGCGCCCCGAAAGGCGCCGCAGGTGTTACGGGTACAGCATGTAACGCATCAGGTACCGCTTTGCAGCAACATGTTGCGTACGTGACCGATAGCCTTGGTGGGGTTCAGGCCCTTGGGGCAGACGTTCACGCAGTTCATGATGCCGCGGCAGCGGAATACGCTGAACGGGTCATCCAGGGCAGCCAGACGCTCTTCGGTCTTGGTGTCGCGGCTGTCGGCCAGGAAACGGTAGGCCTGCAGCAGCGCAGCGGGACCGAGGAACTTGTCGGGGTTCCACCAGAACGACGGGCAGGAGGTCGAGCAGCAAGCACACAGGATGCACTCGTACAGACCGTCCAGCTTCTCGCGCTGTTCCGGGGACTGCAGACGCTCGATCGCCGGAGCGGGCGTGTCGTTCTGCAGGAAGGGTTTCACCTTCTCGTACTGCTTGTAGAAGATGCTCATGTCGACGACGAGGTCACGAATGACCGGCAGGCCCGGCAGCGGGCGGATCACCAGCTTGCCGCCCTTCAGCCCGGCAGCGGACAGCGGGGTGATGCAGGCCAGGCCGTTCTTGCCGTTGATGTTCATGCCATCGGAGCCGCAGACGCCTTCACGGCAGGAACGACGGTAGGAGAAACCCTCGTCCTTTTCCTTGATCAGGGCCAGGACATCGAGAACCATGATGTCCTTGCCGCCGGTATCAACCTGGAAGTCCTGCATGGTCGGAGCGCTGTCGCTCTCCGGGTTGTAGCGATAGACGCTGACAGTGAGAGTGTTGGACATGTCGGCCACCCTTAATAGGTACGTACTTTGGGTTCGAAGGCCGGAACGGTCTTCGGCGCGAAGTTGACGGCGCGCTTGGATACGCGCTTCTCACCCGGGAAGTACAGGGTATGGCACAGCCAGTTCTCGTCGTCCCGATCCTCGAAGTCTTCGCGGGCATGGGCACCACGGGACTCCTTGCGGACCTCGGCGGCGATGGCAGTGGCTTCCGCGACTTCCAGCAGGTTCTGCAACTCCAGCGCTTCGATGCGCGCAGTGTTGAAAGCCTGGGACTTGTCGTTGATCTTGACGCCGGCGATGCGCTCGCGCAGGTCGGCGAGTTGGGCGATGCCCTTCTGCATGTATTCGCCGGTGCGGAACACACCGAAGTAGTTCTGCATGCACTGTTGCAGTTCGCGCTTCAGCGGGGCGACTTCTTCACCGCTGGAACGCTCGTTGACGCCAGCCAGACGTTTGAGGGATTGCTCGATGTCGGTGTCGCTAGCGCCACGGGTCTCGATGCCTTCCTTGAGGGCCTTCTCGAGGTGCAGGCCAGCTGCACGACCGAAGACCACGAGATCCAGCAGGGAGTTGCCGCCCAGGCGGTTGGCACCATGCACGGATACGCACGCGACTTCGCCGACCGCGAACAGGCCTTCGATGATCGTGTCGTTGCCGTTGGCATCCTGGGTAATGGCCTGGCCATGGATGTTGGTGGCAACGCCGCCCATCATGTAGTGGCAGGTCGGGATGACCGGGATCGGCGCAACAACGGGGTCGACGTGCGCGAACGTCTTGGACAGTTCGCAGATGCCGGGCAGGCGGCTGTGCAGGACTTCCTCACCGAGGTGGTCCAGCTTCAGCAGCACGTGATCCTTGTTCGGGCCGACGCCGTTGCCGGCGATCACTTCCTTGACCATGGAGCGGGCAACCACATCGCGGCCTGCCAGGTCCTTGGCGTTCGGAGCGTAACGCTCCATGAAGCGCTCGCCATGGGCGTTGATCAGGTAACCACCTTCACCACGGCAACCTTCGGTCACCAGTACGCCAGCGCCGGCAATACCGGTCGGGTGGAACTGCCACATCTCGATGTCCTGGACCGGCACGCCAGCGCGCAGGGCCATGCCGACACCATCACCGGTGTTGATCAGAGCATTGGTGGTGGAAGCGTAGATACGACCTGCACCGCCGGTGGCCAGCACGACGGCCTTGGAGCGGATGTAGACGGTCTCGCCGGTCTCGATGCAGATGGCGATGATGCCGACGATGGCGCCGTCTTGGTTCTTCACCAGGTCAACGGCATACCACTCGTTGAGGAACGAGGTACCGTTCTTCAGGTTGGCCTGGTACAGGGTGTGCAGCAGCGCGTGACCGGTACGGTCGGCTGCGGCGCAGGTACGAGCAGCCTGACCGCCCTTGCCGAAGTCCTTGGACTGGCCACCGAACGGACGCTGGTAGATGCGGCCTTGTTCGGTACGGGAGAACGGCAGACCCATGTGCTCGAGCTCGAACACGGCCTCCGGCCCCACGGAGCACATGTATTCGATAGCGTCCTGGTCACCGATGTAGTCGGAGCCCTTGACGGTGTCGTACATGTGCCAGCGCCAATCGTCGTTCGGGTCGGCCGAAGCGATGGCGCAGGTGATGCCACCCTGGGCGGAAACGGTATGGGAGCGGGTCGGGAAGACCTTGGTCACCACGGCAGTCTTGTGACCACCCTGAGCCAGCTGCAGAGCAGCGCGCATGCCAGCACCACCACCACCGACGATGATGGCATCGAAGGAAAGAGTACGAATGTTAGCCATGAATCAGATACCCCACAGAATCTGAACGCCCCAGACGAAGTAGGCGAACATCGCCATACCGCAAACGGCCTGGAACAGGAAACGCACAACCACCGCCCAACGACCCAGCGCCATCGGCGTCAGGTAGTCAGTGGAAATGGTCCACATGCCGACCCAGGCATGAACACCCAGGGCGACCAGTCCGAGCAGACTGAAAATGCGCATCCAGCTCTGTGAGAACAGACCATGCCAATCGGCAAAGGTCAGTCCGGGGTGAGCAACGAGGTACCCCAGCAGGAAAAGGAAATAAGCCGCGAGAACGACTGCAGAAACGCGCTGAGCCATCCAGTCATAGAGACCCGAACGCGAGAAGTTCGTGACGTTGGTTACCATACCCATACCCCCGCGAGAATGATCAGCACAGCCGAAACTGCGATGACGATTTTCGAGCCCCGCTTGCCGCCCTCGAGCGTCTCACCGACACCCGCGTCCATTACCAGGTGGCGCACGCCGGCTACCAGGTGATAGAGCAGTGCGGACAGCAGGCCCCAAATCACAAGCTTGGCCAGCGGACTGGTCAGGCACGCCTTCACGCTCTCGAAGCCAGCCTCGGATTCAAGCGACTTGCCGAGCGCATAAAGCAGCACAGCAATGCCGATGAAGAGGATGACGCCGGAGATGCGGTGAAGAATGGACGTATAAGCTGTGATCGGGAGTTTGATGGTCCTGAGATCTAGGTTTACAGGTCGTTGGCTATTCACGGCTTTTTTTCACACTGAGGCCCCTAACAATCAGGGCAAGTTGTCGGGAAGTGCACTGGTCAGGTACCCCTCACCAAGGGAGTGCCAACCTCCGGATTACAGGCCTTCAAAGCCCCCTGAGGTCGGGCCGTGAGTATAGACAGTTAGCTGACTAATGACAACGCAATCCCCCCCACCCAATAGCGGATTGCACGCCCTAAATAAAAGGCGTAAATAGGCCGCCTTTTTACTTGAAAAATGCCCGCAAACCCGCCTGCCACATGGGTTTCTCCAAATTGACATTCGGATTTATACCTCTATAGTGGTGCGGGCCCTGCGTGGGGGGCTGTCTGATGATTTCAAGCATAAATAGGAGGCCGTTATGGCTGACAAAAAAGCGCAGTTGATCATCGAGGGCGTAGCCCCCGTCGAGCTGCCCGTTCTGTCCGGAACCGTAGGTCCCGATGTAATCGATGTGCGGGGCCTGACCTCCACGGGGCGCTTCACGTTTGATCCTGGCTTTATGTCTACCGCCTCTTGTGAGTCGAAGATCACCTACATCGACGGCGACAAGGGCATTCTGCTTCACCGCGGCTACCCCATCGAGCAACTGGCCGAGAACTCCGATTACCTGGAGACCTGCTACCTCCTGCTGAACGGCGAACTCCCCAGCGCAGAGGAAAAGGCCAAGTTCGTCAGCACCGTGAAGAATCACACCATGGTGCACGAGCAGCTCAAGAGCTTCTTCAACGGCTTCCGCCGTGATGCCCACCCGATGGCCATCATGTGCGGCGTAGTCGGCGCCCTCTCCGCCTTCTACCACGACTCCCTGGACATCAACGACCCGCACCACCGCGAGATCTCCGCGATCCGCCTGGTCGCCAAGATGCCGACCATCGCCGCCATGGTCTACAAGTACTCCATGGGCCAGCCCATGATGTATCCGCGTAACGACCTGAACTACGCGGAAAATTTCCTGCACATGATGTTCAACACCCCGTGCGAGATCAAACCGATCAGCCCGGTACTGGCCAAGGCCATGGATCGCATCTTCATCCTGCATGCGGACCACGAGCAGAACGCCTCCACCTCCACTGTTCGCCTGGCCGGCTCCTCCGGCGCCAACCCGTTCGCCTGCATCGCTGCCGGCATCGCCGCCCTTTGGGGCCCAGCACACGGCGGCGCCAACGAAGCAGTACTGACCATGCTGGACGAGATCGGTGATGTGTCCAACATCGAGAAGTACGTCGCCAAGGCCAAGGACAAGAACGATCCGTTCAAGCTGATGGGCTTCGGTCACCGCGTCTACAAGAACTTCGACCCCCGCGCCAAGGTCATGAAGCAGACCTGCGATGAAGTACTGGCCGAACTGGGCATCAACGACCCGCAACTCGAACTGGCCATGAAGCTGGAAGAGATCGCGCGCAACGATCCTTACTTCAAGGAGCGCAACCTCTACCCGAACGTGGACTTCTACTCCGGCATCATCCTGAAGGCCATCGGCATTCCCACCAGCATGTTCACCGTGATCTTCGCCCTGGCGCGCACCGTCGGCTGGATCTCCCACTGGAAGGAAATGCTTTCCGGCCCGTACAAGATTGGCCGCCCGCGCCAGCTGTACACCGGCCCGGAGCAGCGCGACTACGTCGAGCTCAACGCTCGCAAGTAAGCGCGAACTCCACGAAAAAGGCTGCCAATTGGCAGCCTTTTTTCATTTCAGCGATGGGTCATTTCTTCTCGGCCAGCTTGCGCAGGTGGTCCAGGGTATTGAACGGCGCATCGACCACGAAGCTGTTGGCCAGCCAGGACGGCACGCTGCCACCCGGCTCGGTGTGGACCTGGTAGGTCACCTCCACCGCATCGGCCCCTTTCGGCACGAACTTCCACTCCCCTTCTACCGACGCCACGCGAACGTAGCCCTTCTCCTCCGGCAGGTAGGTCGGCTCACCCTTGAGGACACGGGTCAGGCTGCCATCAGCGCCTTCGCTGGTCACCGCATGAATGATCGAATCACGAGGGGTGACCGGCCAGGGCGTATTGAAGCGCGTGTAGGTCCAGCTATCCGCACCCTCTCGCTTCAGCAGCTTCTGCTGCTCGCACTCGTGGATCCACTTGCAGGAGCCGGACACATCCTCCTGCAGCTTGCGCAGGGTGGCGACGTCCGACTTGATGGTGACGACCCCGCGATAGGCCTTGTACTTGGACCCGGACACCTCGCTGAGATAGACCTTGATGCCATCCTCGTCCTTGGCCAGCTTCCAGTCCTCGGCGTGGGCAGCCGACGCCAGCAGGACACCCAGCCCGCAGGCCACGGCGATACGTTGCAGCGAAACCATCCTTCTTCTCCTTGTTATTCGATGACCAGTCCTCGTCCCTCTTGGACGCCTACCGGACAGAGTGACTGACCGCGACAGCGGTCTCTTGTTCCAGCCAGCCCAGCAAACGTATAGCGTCCTCACGGGTTTCGCCACAGACAAAAGGATCGGCATCGAAGGCCGAACAGACCTGCGGACGCTCGGGCCTGCCAAACAATCGGCATAGATGCTCGGGGGACAGGTGCAGACAACGCTCTCCCGCAGCCTTGCCATCGGGCATGCCGGGGATGGGGGAAGAAATGGACGGTGCTATGCAGCAGGCACCGCAACCTGCTCGGCAGATCATGATCGCTGAGTAATGACAGGGCTGATGGGAGCGCGGATTCTACTCGCGGCGCAGCTCGCTGTGGAGAGGCCTGAACGCACCCGCCGCGCATCGGAGCCAGCGGGAGGTCATGGCGATAGCGCTGGCCTGGCAACCCGCAACTCAAGGCTGCCCGCTTCCACGGCAAGGGAAACGACTCCGGCGGATTCCGCATCGAATGCCCGCGTCACACCCGGTCCGCTGTAGAACCCACGGCTCGACGAAACCAGCAGCAACGACTCGGAAGGCCCCACCGTCCAGCGCCCCTTCACTTCGGGTATCGGCCCCCTCCCCTCACCCACACCGACCGCGCTGCCATTTCCGGCATCGGCAACGCCTTGGAATCGCTCGTCGGGCTCGCGCTGCCAACGCAGCACAATCCGGTCGAGCGCCGGATCCCCCAGGGTCACGGACAGAAGCACGCCGAGCGCGCCCTCGTCCTGCATCTCCAGGCGATAGGGGCTGATACGGCCATCCGTGCAGCGCAGATGACCAAAGACCTGCAGCCGACGACCGGCACTCTGGAACCCCTCCAGGCTCTGCTCGTCGCAACGCACCACAGGATCAGCCCTGCCGGCCGAGAGGAATCCCCCCTTCGTGCGCCACAACGAGCGCCCCGCACCGTCGAGCAGGTCCAGGTCACGCCCGCTCCAGGCCAGGCGATAGGCGCCAAAGCCGAACTCCCTGGCCAGGGCAAAGGCCGGTGGAACCATCAGGCTCGGTGCCGACGACGCAGGTGCGCGAAGCATCCAGCCCCACCACGCCAAACCAGCCACCAGAAGCGCCAGCGCCGCAGCTGTCGCCCAACCCCACACACCCCGCATCCCGCCCCCTTCTCATCCCACCATCACGCCCATTAGGCTGGCATCCCGCCCAACGCCCGGAGCCCTGCCATGCCCATCTGGATGCAGACCGCCATCCTCCTGACCTTCTCCAACGTCTTCATGACCTTCGCCTGGTACGGCCACCTGAAGACCCTGAACACCAAGCCGTGGATCATCGCCGCACTGATCAGCTGGGGCATCGCCCTGTTCGAATACCTGCTGCAGGTGCCTGCCAACCGGATCGGCTACACCGCGCTGTCGGTCGCCCAGCTGAAGATCATGCAGGAGGTCATTACCCTCGCCGTATTCGTCCCCTTCAGTGTCTACTTCATGCAACAGCCGCTGAAGCTGGACTACCTCTGGGCAGGGCTGTGCCTGCTCGGCGCGGTGTACTTCATCTTCCGCGCCTGAAGCGTCAGCGGGTTAACCGTGTGATCAGGCTGGAGGTATCCCAACGACCGCCGCCCTGCTGCTGGATTTCCGCATAGAAGCGATCCACCAGCTCGGTCACCGGCAACGCAATGCCGTTGCGCTGCGCCTCCTCGAAGACGATCGCGTAGTCCTTGCGCATCAGATCGACCGCGAAGCCGAAGTCGAACTTGCCTTCCAGCATGCTCTGGTGACGGTGGTCGAGCTGCCAGGACTGCGCCGCCCCCTTGCCGATCACCTCCATCGCCGCCGCCGCATCCAGCCCGGCGCAGCGGGCGAAGTGCAGCCCCTCGGACAGCGCCTGCAGCAGGCCGCCCACGCAGATCTGGTTCACCATCTTGGTCAGCTGCCCGCTGCCGGTGGGGCCCATCAGGCGGCTCATCCGCGCGTAAGCCTCGATGACCGGAGCCGCCCGCTCGTACAGCTCACGCTCGCCACCGACCATGATGGTCAGCATGCCGCTCTCAGCACCGGACTGGCCGCCGGACACCGGCGCATCGAGGAAGCCCAGCTCCCGCTCCGCTGCCAGTACCGCCAGCTCACGGGCCACGGATGCCGATGCCGTGGTGTGATCAACCAGCAGGCTGCCCGGCGCCATGCCGGCAAAGGTACCCTGATCGCCGAGCAGCACCGCACGCAGGTCATCGTCATTGCCCACGCAGGTCATGACGAACTCGGACCCCTCAGCCGCCTCGCGTGGCGTGGCGAAGCACTCGCCGGCGAACTCGTCGCACCAGAGCCGGGCCTTCTCCGGCGTACGGTTGTAGACCCGCACCTCGTGCCCTTCGCAGGCCAGGTGGCCGGCCATGTGGAACCCCATCACGCCCAACCCGATAAAGCTCACCTTCGCCATCTCACACCTCCGCATTCGACTGTCCAAAGAAGCCTATCACGCGGTTTGCGGTGCCGCGAAAGCGCCCCCATACTCGCTCGCAGCCCATTGCAGACACCCTGCAGGCGCCAAGGAGAGCCCCATGCCGCACTGGCTGGTGATAGACCTGGAAGCCACCACCGACGAAGGCGGCTGGCCCATGGAAGAAATGGAAATCATCGAGATCGGCGCCACCCTGGTCAGCACAGAAGGGCGAGAACTGGACCACTTCCAGCGCTTCGTGCGTCCGCAACGCCGCCCCTGCCTGACGACCTTCTGCCGCGAACTGACCCACATCACCCAGGCCAATGTCGATGCCGCGCAGCCCCTGCCCAGCGTCTGGACGGGCTTCGAACGCTGGCTCGACAACCACAGCGCCCGCCTGGTGGGCTGGGGCAGCTGGGGCGACTACGACCGCCGCCAGCTGGAGCAGGAGTGGCGGCAGAACCAGCTCACCAGCCTGCTGGCCAGCCTCCCCCACCTGAACCTCAAGCAGCACTTCGCGAAAGCCCGCCAGCTCAAGCGCCCGGTCGGCCTCAATGCCGCCCTGCAACTGGCCGGGCTCAGCTTCCAGGGGCAACAGCACCGCGCCCTGGAAGACGCCCGCAATACCGCCCGGCTGCTGCCCCTCCTCCTGCCCGCAGCGCCGGGCCAAAGGGACTAGTGACGCTGTCAGACGCCTTCGGCATACTGGCGAGCCTTTTTAGACCCCTTTCCAAGGAGCCCGCCCCATGTTCAAGGTCAACGAGTACTTCGACGGCACCGTAAAATCCATCGCCTTCGGCATGAGCGAAGGCCCCGCCACCATCGGCGTCATGGCCGCTGGTGACTACGAATTCGGCACCAACCAGCTGGAAGTGATGCACGTCATCGCCGGCGCCCTGACCGTCAAGCTGCCGGGCAGCGAGCAATGGGAAACCTTCGCCGCCGGCACCCAGTTCACCGTACCGGCCAACAGCAAGTTCCAGCTCAAGGTCGCCCAGGACACCGCCTACCTCTGCGAATACCGCTGAGTGACGGCCCCCTGAAAAAACCGGCCCTGGTGGCCGGTTTTTTCATGCCTGGCGATCACCCCTCGCGCACCTGGGTCTCGATCCGCATGCCCTCCAGCTCCGCCAGGTACTCCTGGGTACTGAACAGGCCGATGCAGGGCATTGCCCCACGCGCCACAAGGCTGCCATTCGCCAACTTGCGCACCAGCGCCACGGCCGCCATGCAGGGAATGTTGGGGCCGTCGTTGTCATGGGCAAGCAACTCCCAGGTGAGCGTCAGCGGCAGCCCGCTCGGGTCCTGGCCGGACAGCCGCACGAACATGCCACTCAGCCCGTCCCCCAGCGGCTCCAGCATCACCGCCCCGCGTCGCAGCAGCGGCGCAAGCCGAACGGCGTCACGCACCAGGCCGGCACGCACCAGCCAGGACAGCGCCCAGGTACCGAACTGGGTCAGACGCAGGCCGACCCCGGCGCGGAAACTCACCTCCCGCACCCCGGGGTAACGCGCGGGGAAAAGCTCCAGGTCCGGTACATCGCAGGCGCCGATCCAACGGGCCCCCATGGGCGCGCGGAAGCGCTGCAGCCGCTGGTCCTGCCAACCGCATACCGAGCGCCACTGCCCATCCCGCCAGCAACGGATCGGCCGCCCGCAATAGTTGAGCACCGCCGCCAGGGTGGAGACGCCCGGCGTCTTTTCCGAAGAGCTGATGCCGTGCTCGATCCGCTCCAGGCGACCGAAACGGGGGAGCAGCTCATCCACCACCGCCGCGCTCAGGCCGGGCACGGAGCTCGCCCCCGCGCAGAGCAATACGCCACGCTGGCGGGCCACCTCGTCCAGCCGGGTGATGCCGCACACGAAGCCCCGCGCATCCGCCAGGTCGATGTAATGCGAGCCCGCCGCCAGGGCGGCCTCGGCGACGCGGTAGTCCTGACCCTGGAACGGCCCCACGGTGGAGATCACCACCTGCACGTCGAGCCGCGAGAACGCCTCCGCCAGCCCCGGCTCATCGATGTCCAGCCGCACCGCCCGGGCACCTTGCGCCTCGGCCACCGCCTGGGCCTTCTCCAGGTTGCGCCCCGCCACCAGCACCCGCACACCGGGCACACTGGCCAGGCGCCGGACGATCAGGCGGCCGAAATTGCCATAGCCACCCAGCACCAGCACGTTCAGTTCCGTTGACACCAACAGCTCCTCAGGCGCGGTCACCCGCCGCGTCCCCATGGGTTGAAAACTGCAGCTCGGCCAGGCGCGCATACAGCGGGCTGCTGCGCACCAGCTCGGCGTGGGTACCGATCGCCACCAGGCGGCCCTGGTCGATCACGGCGATGCGGTCCGCCCGCTGCACCGTCGCCAGGCGGTGAGCGATCACCAGGGTCGTACGCCCCTGCATCAACGCTGGCAGCGCCTGCTGGATCTGGTATTCGCTCTCGGCGTCCAGTGCACTGGTCGCCTCGTCCAGCAGCAGGATGGGCGCATCCACCAGCAGCGCGCGGGCAATGGCCAGGCGCTGGCGCTGACCGCCGGACAGCCCGGCTCCGGCATCGCCGAGGTGGGTGCGATAGCCATCGGGCATGCGCGCAATGAACTCGTGGGCGTGGGCGGCACGTGCCGCCGCCTCCACCTGCTCGGCGGTGGCAGCCGGGCAGCCATAACGAATGTTCTCCTCCACGCTGCCGAAGAACAGCGCCGGCGACTGCGACACCAGGGCAAAGCAACGGCGCAGGTCGGCCGGGTCCAGCGACCGGAGCGGCACCCCATCGACCCGGATCTCGCCGGAATCCGTATCGGAGAAGCGCAGCAGCAGGTCGAACAGGGTCGACTTGCCCGCACCGGATGGCCCTACCAACGCCAGCGTCTCGCCGGGTCGAATCTCCAGGTCGATGCCGTCGATGGCCGGCACACCCGGGCGCAAGGGGTAGGCGAAGCGCACCGCCTCAAGGCTGAGCGCGCCGACCGGCCGGGGCGGCAGGTGCTGAAGCTGGTCAGCGGGCGGGGCCTGGATCAGGCTGCGCGTCGCCAAGAGTTCGGCGATGCGCTCGGCGGCACCGGCTGCGCTCTGCAATTCGCCGATCACCTCGCTGATGGCCCCGAAAGCCGAGCCGACGATCAGGCTGTAGAAGACGAACGCCGCCAGGTCACCGCCGGAGATACGCCCGGCGATCACGTCCATCCCGCCCACCCAGAGCATCACTCCCACCGCCCCCAGCACCAGCACGATCACCACGGTGATCAGCCAGGCGCGCTGGGCGATGCGCTTGCGTGCCGTGTCGAAGGCGCCTTCCACGGTGTGGCCGAAGCGAAGCCGGTCCTGGGCCTGGTGGTTGTAGGCCTGCACGGTCTTGATCTGGCCCAGGGTCTCGCCGACGTAGCTGCCCACGTCGGCGATGCGGTCCTGGCTCTGCCGCGACAGGCTGCGCACCCGCCGACCAAACAGGAGGATCGGCGCTACCACCAGCGGCAACGCCACCACCACGATGCCGGTCAGCTTGGGGTTGGTGATGAAGAGCAGCACGATGCCGCCCACCAGCATGATGCCGTTGCGCAGCGCCAGGGACAGCGAGGAGCCGATCACCGACTGCAGCAGGGTCGTGTCGGCCGTCAGCCGTGACTGGATTTCCGAGGCCCGGTTGCTCTCGAAGAAGCCGGGGTGCAGCTCGATGAGGTGGTTGAACACCCGCATGCGGATGTCCGCCACGAAGCGCTCGCCCACCCACGACACCAGGTAGAAGCGGGTGAAGGTGCCCACAGCCAGGGCCACCACCAGCGCGAAGAAGAACAGGATCGAATGGTTCAGCGCCTCTGGCGACTGGGTCGCCAGGCCACGGTCCACCAACAGGCGAATACCCTGCCCCATGGACAGGGTGATGCCGGCGGTGAACAGCAGCGCCAGCAGGGCACCGATCACCCGGCCGCGGTAGGGCGCGACGAATTGCGCCGCCATGCGCAGGGCACCGCGCCGGCGAGAGGAAAGCAGACCCATGCTAGGACTCGATCAACGGGAAGAGGCGACACTCTGCGGGTTTTCCGGGCGCTCCGCCAGCCAGCCGATGGCACAGAGGAACAACGCCGTCAGGTTGGTGGACACCGGGTTGAAGGCCTGCACCAGGAAGCCCGGCGCCACCACCGCCACGTCCACCAGCAAGCCGACCAAGGCCAGCGCACTCAGCGCCAGCGGCCAGCGGCGCCTGCGCACCACCAGCAACGCCAGGGCCAGCACCACCTCGGCCACACCGGCCAGGGCCGCTAGGAGCCGCACCTGCTCGAAGCCGTGGGCACGGATCATCTCCAGCTCACCCGGGCTCAGCCAGAGCAGCTTGGGCACGATGCCGTGGTAGAGGAACAACAGCGCAAGCCCCCAGCGGGCCAGGCTGGCGTATAGCCTGGGATCAGCGCTCGCCATGCAGGAAGCGCCTCTCATGATCGGGATGGGGCAGCATGCACACCGGGTGCCGGCCAAAGAGCCGGTAGCGGTTCAGGGCAACGCGGTCGTAGAGCCAGTCCCGCACGGGCGCGGGCACCACGCGAAAGAGCCTCAGCCAGTGCCAGGGCGCCGGCAATTGCCCGAGCACCCGCAACACCGCATCGGTGCGCACATGCAGGCGCTGGCCCTCGATGTAGGCCAGGGTCTCGAAGTGGTCGGTGGGCAGGCCGTACCAGGCGAGTAACGCCTGCCCCTCGGGAGACTGCACCGACGCCAGCTTGAGGCGCTCGCGACGGTCATGCCGGATCAGGAAGCGTGCCCAGCCATTGCAGAGCTTGCAGACGCCGTCGAACAGCACCACGCGGTCGTCCGGACCGATGAAGGGCGGTTGGGTCTCACTGGGCATGATCCAGCTCCGGAGCAAATGTGGGGAGATGATAGGCGCGCTTCAGTGCGCTGCGAAACGGTAATGACCCAGGATCGGCCAGCGGAACAGGATGTCCTCCTCCCGCGTGCCCTGGCCGATGTTGTGCAGCGCCAACGGCGTGCCCTCGCGGCTGCGCCGGTCGGAAATGATGCCGATGTGCTGCAGGCCGCGCCCCAGGTCCCAGGTGACGATGTCGCCAGGTTGGTAGTCGGCGGCAGCCTGCCCGACCTTGAGGGACAGGCCCTGGCGATCGAACCAGGTCATCAGGTTGGGCACCCGGCGATGATCGATGTTGGGATCGGGGCGTTTCAGCCCCCAATGCCGGGGATAGGCAGAGAAGTGCCGGCGCATGTCCTCGTGGACGCGCTGCTGGAGGTCCAGGCCCTGGGCGCGGAGCGCGCGGATGACCACGTCGGTGCAGACACCGGTCGCAAGTGGCACATCCCCGCCGGGGTAGGCAATGCGCCGGTAGACGGGGTCATAGCCGAGGGTCACCCCCACCTGGGTACGGGCCGCCTCCACCAGGCGCCCGCCATCGACGGCCGCCCACCCGGCCAGGCCGAACCACCACAGGCCAATGCCCAGTACGAACCTGAATGCCTTGCTGCACATGCCGGCCTCCCTTGCTGGCGCCCTGGCGAACGGGCACGGATCCAGGCGCCACCCTAGCTGGAAACATCCAGGACGTCATGGCGCTGGCGCACAGTGTGGGAAGGAGGCGAGAGAAGAGGGAGATCGAAAGGGGAGATGAAGCCGGAAAAGGAACCTGCCGCCCCGGTCCCCATGCTCGACGCCCCAACCATAAGCCCTGAGGAGATTGCGCCGGGCATGGGAGCCGGGACAGCAGGCCTGCACACCCTACCCACCGCCTGCCCGCCAAGCCAGGGCGGGGAGTCGACTCAAAGCCGTCGGCCTGGCCGATCAGGCTGTAGCCATCGGCCTACTCACCCTCTTCCGCTGCCCAACCGACGGGATACAGCAGCTCCTCGCGATAACCCGACCAGACCCGTATCGCATCCGGGAATGCGACATCCAGCGCCGGATCACCGCTGTCCACCAGCAAGGGCCGCCCTTCCAGGGTCGCGAGCTTGCGCTTGGTCGCCACCACCCTCAAGCGGTCGAGCCCGACGGCGCGCAGCACGCGGGGGCTGATCTGCTGGTTGCCGCGCCCGATGATGTGGCCCTGGCCGCCAATGGCGGTCACCAGGATGAACGCCGGGTGGTCCGATACCAGCGCCAGCAACTCGGCCTCCGTCACGTCGCGGGCGATCACCTGCCCGTTCTCCACCACGTCCACGCCCAGCAGCGTGCCATCCAGCCCCAGGTTGGCGGCCAGCCCGTGCAGGGTCGACCCCGGGCCGAAGACGTAGCGCACGCCGGGCTGCCACTCCTCCGCCAGCCAGTCGGCCAGTTCCAGCAGCACCAACTCCTCCGATTCCACACCACCCTGCTTCACCTGCTGCATGAAGTGGCCCTCCACCGGCACCGTCAGCTCCCCGTACCAGCGCGAGGCCACACGCCCGTCACGCAGCGCCGCTTCGTCCAGGTCACGCACTTCGCCACTGGCCAGGCGCACCAGGCCGCCCTCTACCAGGCGCCGAGCCAGCTCCCCAGCGGCGCGGGGGCTGATGGCGTAGACGCCGGACTGGATCTTCACCCCGGCAGGGATGCCCAGCACCGGCTGGCCTTCCCGCGCCACGTCCCCCACATCCCGGGCCGTACCGTCGCCACCGGCGAAGAGGATCAGCGAGACACCCGCCTCCTGCATCGCCTGCACCGCACGGCGGGTATCGTCGGCGCCGCTCGGCCCGTCCAGCGTGCCCAGCAGGCGATAACGAAAGCCCATCTGCGCCAGTAACTCACCGCCCATGGCGCCGGGCAGGCAAAGGAACTCGATGCGCTCCGCCAGCCCCAACAGAGGCTCCAGAGCCAAGCGCGTACGTTGCTGGGCCTGAGGCACGGCGCCGCGCTCCAGTGCGAGCCCGGCCACACCGTCGCTGCCCCGCAATGCCGCGGAGCCACCGACGCCGGCCAGGGGATTGATGATCAGGCCCATTCGGAATATCGACATGCACACCTCGTCTGAACGTTTCCTGCCGCGCCCGGGTCAACCGCTGCGGCTGCGCTGGCACGGCAACTGCTTCGGGCTTCCGATCCCGAAGATGTGACGTTTTCCCGGCGCTATCGCCTTCATCTTGCCTTCATCTGAGGGACCTAGACTGCGCACACCACCTGATGAGGAGACCTCCCCATGAGCCTGCAGACCCGCACCGAAAACCGTCGCGTCGTTCCGCTCAAGCCCGAGCAACCGGTGGGCGGCGCCATCATCGATGCCCAGGGACGCGAGATCCCCATTACCGAGGGCATGATCCAGCGCGCCTGCCGTGAGCTGGACCGGCAATCGCACTCCGGCTCCGCTCGCCAGGGCTAGGATGGCCAGACATGAAAAAGCCCCGGAAACGGGGCTTTTTCATGTCCACGTGAATCAGGCGCCGCGGGACGCGCGGGTGCCCTTCTTCTTGTTCTGCAGGATGTGCGAGAACACCGCGTGCAGATCGTCGGAAGCCGTCTCGCCATCGAGGTTCAGCTTGGCGTCGACGCTGTCCATGTGGCGCATCATCAGCTCCACGGCGGTGTCCTCGTCACCCGCCTCGATCGCGTCGATCACCCGGTCATGCTCCTCGTCGGAACAATGGGTGCGACTGCTGCTTTCGTAGAGCGCGATGATCAGCGATGTCTGCGAGATCAGGCTGCGCAGGAAGCCGAGCAGCGTGAAGTTGCCAGCTGCCTCGGCCAGCTTGAGGTGGAACTCACCGGACAGGCGGATACCCATCCCGCGATCGCCCCGGGCGAAGCAGGCGCGCTCCTCCAGCACCATCTGGCGCAACCCGGCGATCTGCTCGGGGGTGGCGTTCTTGCAGGCCAGTTCGGTAATGGCCCGCTCGATCATCCGGCGTGCGTAAAAGATCTGCCGCGCTTCCTCGGCACCCGGGCTGGCCACCACG
Organism: Pseudomonas sp. SLBN-26; assembly: GCF_006715895.1. NCBI lineage: Bacteria > Pseudomonadati > Pseudomonadota > Gammaproteobacteria > Pseudomonadales > Pseudomonadaceae > Pseudomonas > Pseudomonas sp. SLBN-26. Next base: position 268,258 of record NZ_VFOB01000001.1, on the reverse strand, counting down.
GCCCCACGGTTCGGCCGCAGCAGCACCACGCCCTCGTGGGCGAGGCGGGACAAGGCACGACGGATGATGGTGCGGCTCACGCCGAAGATCTCGCCGAGGGCCTCCTCGCTGAGCTTGGTGGCCGGTGCCAGGCGCTGCTCGAGGATGGCTTCGAAGATGTGCGCGTAGACCACCTCGTCCTGGGTGCCACTTCGCGTGCCTTTGGTGGCGCGCGGCGGTTTCTTCAGACTTTGCTCGACGTCGTTCATGAGGACCACACAGTGAAGTTCAAAAGCGGGAATGGGCTGACACTATGCCGGCGGGATGCCGTTACGCCAGCACCCGAGCCATCAGCCGCATGAAAGTGTGGCGCATTGTACACAAACCGCTCGTAGCTCACAGAACATCACGCTTTGGAGGCACTCATCAGCGACTCCGGCAACTGCAGCGGCAGGTCGAGCCGGCGAGCCTCATTGGCCAGGTGCTGGCGCATCAGGTCAGCGGCCAGGACGCTGTCGCGGCGGCGAATGGCCTGGACCAGCGCCTCGTGCTCGCACACCCGGGCCTCAAGCTGGTCGGCGCCCTGGCGCAGCAACACATCGCTGCGGGCCAGCGCGTCACCAGCCTGGCCGACCAGATGCTGGAAGATGGGATTGCTGGTGAGGCTGCCCAGCAGCCGGTGAAACCCCAGGTAAGCCTCGACGAAGGCATCCAGCGCGCCGTCCTCGGCAGCATCGCGCAGGTCCAGCAGGCGCAGGCGCAGGCGATCGAGGTCGGCACTGGCGATGGACTGCGCCACCAACCCCACGATGAAGGGCTCCAGCGCATAGCGCAGCTCGAGGATATCGGCCATGCGATGCCCGGCCGCCACGCGTGGCTCCGCCACGTCGACGGCTTCCCGCGCCAGCACCTGAACCCCCTTGCCGGGCAGCGAGCGCACCATGCCGAGGGTCTCCAGCACGGTGACGGCTTCCCGCAGGCAGGGCCGGCTGACCCCGAGCTGGTCGGCCAGCTCCCGCTGCCCCGGGAGCATCTCCCCGGCAGGCCAGCGGCCCTGCTCGATGGCTTCACGCAACGACTGCACAACCGACCCCACCAGGGTGGTAGACATGGATTCGCTTCCTCCTCGACCCATTCAGGCCCGACGCCGGGCAGCATCATGCCTGCCCGGTCGGTCTGCACTCAATCGGCAGAGGCCCGCGCCTTGAAGGCCAGCCCCTGCTCGCCGGCCAGCACGCCACGGGCCCGCTGCAGGTCGATGTCCTGCTCCCAGCGGGCAATCGCGACGGTGGCCACGCAGTTGCCGATGAGGTTGGTCAGCGCACGGCCGATGCCCATGAACCAGTCCACCGAAAGCACCAGCACCAGCCCGACCACGGGGATCGCCGGCACCGCCGCCAGGGTTGCCGCGAGGATCACCAGCGCCGAGCCCGGGATGCCGTGGGCGCCCTTGGAGGTCACCAGGGAGACCAGCAGGATGGTGAGCAGGTCATTCATCGCCAGGGGCGTGCCGGTGGCATGGGCAATGAAGACGATGGCCAGGGTCAGGTAGATGGAGAAGCCATCCAGGTTGAACGAGTAGCCGGTAGGGATCACCAGCCCCACGGTGGAACTGCGGATGCCCAGGTGCTCCAGCTTGCGCATGACCTGAGGCAGCACCGCATCGGAGGAGGCAGTGCCCAGCACGATCAGCAACTCCTCCCGCAGGTAGCCGAGGAACGGCAACAGGCGCAGCCCCGACACCCGCAGCACCGTCCCCAGCACCAGCAGCACGAAGGCCGTGCAGGTCAGGTAGAACACCAGCACCAGACCGCCGAGGTGGCGCAGGGAGTCGACGCCGTACTTGCTGGTGGTGAAAGCGATGGCGCCGAACACCCCGATCGGCGCCAGGCGCACGATCATCCCCATGATCCGGAAGATCACGTGGCTCAGCTCACCGATCAGCCGGGCAATGCCGGCCGCCGACTCACCGGCCATGTTCAGTGCGCACCCGAACAGCACCGAGAACACCAGCACCTGGAGGATGTCGTTATCGGCGAAGGCACCCAGTACCGAGTTGGGGATCAACCCCATCAGGAACGCCACCGGCCCATGCAGGTCACCGGTGCGCGAGGTGTAGGCGGCCGCATCACCTGCCGGCAGCTCGCTGAGGTTGATGTTGGCACCCTCCCCCAGCCCGGAGCCGTAGGCCACCAGCAGGCCGATCAGCAACGCCAGGGTCGTCAGCACCTCGAAGTACACCACCGACTTGAAGCCGATGCGGCCCACCTTCTTCAGGTCGCCGGCACCGGAGATGCCACTGACCACCACGCAGAACACGATCAGCGCGATGAGCATCTTGATCAGCTTGATGAAGCCATCCCCCAGGGGCTTGAGCTGCGCCGAGAACTCGGGGAAGCCGACGCCACAGAGGATGCCGATGACCAGGCCGATGACGACCTGAAGGAAAATCGAGCGCGAACACCACTTGAGCATTGGAGTGATCTCCTGGGTTGCCTTCGCGGCGCGCAGCAGGGAGCCACGGATACCGGAGGCTTTGTTGTTGTGGTCTTACCGGTCAGTCCAGCTGTCGCAGTCTAGGGCCGTGAAAATCCGTACACAAGGCCCCGCAAACTCCAATTGACTTTTTTGTACACAAACACATAATCCGACTGCATACTTTCTGACCCAAAAGTCAGAAAAATGCGTCAGCCCGCCGGGCAAACACCTCAAGGCTTCTCCCTCAGTGCAAGGGACCCAGGTAACCAGCCGGGAAGAAGCTCACAACAACGAATGAGAGGTACCTGCTGTGGAACGCACCAGACAACAAGAACAAAACCTGTACGCCGAAAGCCCTCCTGCCCAGGGCCTGCTCGACCGCCTCTTCAAGCTCACCCAGCACCGCACCACCGTGAAGACCGAACTGGCCGCCGGTCTCACCACCTTCATCACCATGGCCTACATCATCTTCGTCAACCCGAACATCATGGCGGACGCCGGCATCGACCACGGCGCCGCCTTCGTCGCCACCTGCCTGGCTGCCGCGTTCGGTTGCTTCCTCATGGGGCTCTACGCCAACTGGCCGGTCGGCCTGGCGCCGGGGATGGGACTCAACGCCTTCTTCACCTACACCGTGGTCAACACCATGGGCTACAGCTGGCAGATCGCCCTCGGCGCGGTCTTCCTCTCCGGCGTGCTGTTCATGGTGCTGACCTTCTCGCGCATCCGCGAATGGCTGCTCAACAGCATCCCCAGCAGCCTGCGCTTCGCCATGGGTGCCGGGGTGGGCCTGTTCCTCGGGCTGATCGGCCTGAAGACGGCCGGCATCGTGGTCGCCCACCCCTCGACCCTGGTGCACATCGGCGACCTGACCTCCCCCGGTCCGCTGCTCGCCGCCATCTGCTTCCTGATGATCGCGGTGCTGGAATACCGCCGCGTATTCGGCGGCATCCTCATCAGCATCCTCACCGTCACCCTGATCGGCGTCGGCCTGGGCATCGTCAAGTTCGGCGGCGTGTTCTCCATGCCCCCGAGCCTGGCGCCCACCTTCATGGCGATGGACATTGCCGGCGCGTTCAACGTGACCATGGTCAGCGTCATCCTCGCCTTCCTCTTCGTGCACATGTTCGACACCGCCGGGACGCTGATGGGCGTGGCCCAGCGCGCCAACCTGGTGAAGGAGGACGGCCGCATCGAGAACCTGTCCAGGGCCATGAAGGCCGACAGCGCCTCCAGCGTGTTCGGCGGCGTGCTCGGCGTACCGCCGGTGACCAGCTACGTGGAAAGCGCGGCCGGTGTGGCCGCGGGCGGAAGGACCGGCCTGACCGCAGTCACCGTGGGCGTGCTGTTCGTCGCGGCGATGTTCTTCGCCCCGCTGGCCGGGATGATCCCCGCCTACGCCACCGCTGGCGCCCTCATCTATGTCGCGATGCTGATGATGGGCGGCATGGCCCACATCGACTGGGACGAACACACCGAGACCATCCCCGCGATCGTCACCGTGATCATGATGCCGCTGACCTTCTCGGTCGCCGACGGCATCGCCCTGGGCTTCGTCAGCTACGTCGCCATGAAGGCCTTCACCGGCCGCTACCGCGAGGTGTCCCTCAGCCTCTACGTGCTCTGCGCCATCTTCATCGCCAAGTTCATCTTCCTCTGACCACCCCGGAGCCTCGCGCGCCGACCGCGAGGCTCCGCCCCGGCACTCAGTGACACAACGCCAGCAGGTGCGGCCGATAAGAGCCACCCGGCTCCTCACTGATCGAACACCTGAAGCTCAGCCGCGTCGGGCCGGACAACCACCCCACCTCCTCGAACACCCGTACTTCGGCAGTCACCTGCTGCACCAGGTAGCCCCGGTTGCAGCGGCGCTCCTCCCGGGTCGCAGGTTCCCGCGCGATGGAAGCGAAGCACCACACGCGTCCACTCGTCTCGACACGGTGGATGCCCAGGCACAGAACCGTCAGCTCAAATTGCACGTCGCGTCTCCTTTCGCGAAACACCGGGGCAGCCAGTCCCCGCAGTAAGAAAGCCCTCCAGCCGTCGCTGCACCGCCCTGGACGGGGGCCACGCGACCGCCCGAGTGGGACAGGGCACCTTCCTGGCACCCCATCCAACCCAGGAGCGCGCGGGATACCAGGAGCGGGCAACCACGCGACGGTTGGAGGGCGAAACCTCCGCAACCGACGTCATCACCTTTCCTCCCAACCGCCAGCACCAGAAGGCGGATTGACCGGGAGGAGGATCACAACGCCCGCCTGCGGAAACATCCCAAAGATAGAATACGTATCGTATTCGATGACACAACCCTGTAATACACAAGGTCACTGGCGAATGGCAATACGGCGCGTAATGTCGCCCTCCATGAAAAAATGGAACCTGCTGGCCAAAGCCAGGATGAAAGAACTGGGTGTCACCCAGGAGCAGTTGGCCGAACGGATCGGCGTGACCCAGGGCGCGGTCGCGCACTGGCTGAACGGTCGCCGCGAGCCCGGGCTGACGAGAATCAACCGGATACTCGCCTGCCTGCAGATGCCGACCCTCAGCATTGGGGGACAGCTCGTGCAATCGGCTCATGACCCCGATGGCAATGAAGAGGCGCGCGAGATCCCGGACGGAATCATCCCCATGACCATCAGGGAATCCGAAGCACCCCGCTACGAGTACGAAATCGAGCTGCCACTTCTGAAGGAAGCCACATCTCTGGAGGAAAACAGCACCTCCCTGGAGGAGCTGGACTACTCAGGCATCCGCTTCAGCCGACATGCACTTCAGGCGCGCCAGATCGACCCGGCCCTCGCCGCCTGCGTCATCGTCTGTGGCGACAGCATGGCGCCCCTGTTTCCGGACGGCGCCATCCTCGGCATCGACCGTGGCCGCCGCGAAGTCATCGACGGCAAGACCTACGCCCTGCTCGATGCCGGCATGCTCCGGGTGAAGATCCTCCATCGCCTGCCTGCCGGCCAGGTGCGCCTGCGCAGCTACCAGCGGGACGAGTACCCGGATGAAGAGCGGGCGCTGGCCGAGTTGGAGATCGTCGGCCAGGTCTTCTGGTCCTCGGTGCTCTGGTAGCGCCCCGCAACCGCCAGCCGATCCGGGCTGCTCGCGCCTGAGCGGCCCGCCCCACCAAATTCCAGGCAAAAAAAAGCCCGCAGTGTGAACGGGCTGGGAAAAGGGACTCGTTGAAGAGTCACGAGGATGGTGTCGGTTCTCTAGCTGCCCCGGTAGGTGGAGTAGCTGTAGGGGGAAATCAGCAGCGGGACGTGGTAGTGGTCCTGCTTCGCATCGATACCGAAGCGCAGCACCACCACATCGAGAAATGCCTGGTCGGCCAGTTGCACGCCGCGCTTGCGGTAGTAGTCGCCGGCATGGAAATGCAGCTGGTAGACCCCGGTCGCATAGTCCTCGCCCTGCAGCAGGGGCGCATCGCAACGTCCATCGTCATTGGTGGCGGTGCGTGTGATCAGCTCCAGTCCGCCGTCTTCGACACGGTAGAGCTCGATGCGGATGTCATGGCCCGGGCAGCCGTGGGCTGCATCCAGTACGTGAGTAGTCAGTCGTCCCATTGCGTCTCCAGCCCCCAGCGCCTGTCCGGCGCCCTGCAAGGGCCTTGCCTCCTCTGATGCGTTCCAATGATGCGGAGCGCCACCGGACGCCCCGTCACGGGGCAGCGCATGGCGCGAAACGAGTCCGAATATACCTCAGCAAAAATAAAACTGTATACAAAATAATGTGCAAGCTGATCGCTCGGCCGATGCGCAACTCGCCGACCGTGCCAGAACCCTGCAAACATCACCTGACAGGGGCTTTCCGATCAATAACTGACCGACCGGGCAGATTTCTTGCAAGCACCACGGGCAGCCCCTGAGCAAATAATCGATTTACAAGTACGAGGCTTGTTTGTATACAATCACGCATCACGTTCACCTGCCCCTGTGAACGCACCAGAAGAAGGAACACAGCAGTGAGCTCCGACTACCCACGCGACCTGATCGGCTATGGCGCCAACCCTCCCCACCCGCACTGGCCGGGTGAGGCCCGTATCGCCCTGTCCTTCGTCCTCAACTACGAGGAAGGCGGCGAGCGCAACATCCTCCATGGGGACAAGGAGTCGGAAGCCTTCCTCTCGGAGATGGTCGCCGCGCAGCCCCTGCAGGGCGCCCGCAACATGAGCATGGAATCCCTCTACGAGTACGGCAGCCGTGCAGGTGTCTGGCGCCTGCTGCGCCTCTTCGAACAGCAGGGCATCCCGCTCACCATCTTCGCCGTGGCCATGGCCGCCCAGCGCCATCCGGACGTGATTCGCGCCATGGTCGAGGCCGGTCACGAGATCTGCAGCCACGGCTACCGCTGGATCGACTACCAGTACATGAGCGAAGAGCAGGAACGCGAGCACCTGCTGGAGGCCATCCGCATCCTCACCGAGCTGACCGGCCAGCGTCCGCTGGGCTGGTATACCGGCCGCACCGGTCCCAACACCCGCCGCCTGGTGCGCGAAGAAGGTGGCTTCCTCTACGACTCGGACACCTACGACGACGACCTGCCCTACTGGGACCCGGCCAGCACGCCGGAGAAGCCCCACCTGGTCATCCCCTACACCCTGGACACCAACGACATGCGCTTCACCCAGGTGCAGGGCTTCAACAAGGGCGACGACTTCTTCGAATACCTCAAGGACGCCTTCGACGTGCTCTATGCCGAAGGCAGCGCCGGCGCGCCGAAGATGCTCTCCATCGGCATGCACTGCCGCCTGCTGGGTCGCCCGGCACGCCTGGCCTCGCTGGCACGCTTCATCGACTACGTGAAGCAGCACGACAAGGTCTGGTTCGCCCGCCGCGTCGACATCGCCCGCCACTGGCACACCCACCACCCGTTCAAAGGAAACGCCTGATGAGCCGCTTCCAGCACATCACCCCCTCGGGCCTGTCCCGGGACGCCTTCGTCAGCGCCTTCGCCGACATCTACGAACACTCGCCCTGGGTGGCCGAACGCGCCTACGACCTGGGCGTGGATGCCAGCCTCGACGAGATCGAAACGCTGCACCAGCGCATGGCCGACATCCTCCTCAGCGCCAGCCATGACCAGCAACTGGCCTTGATCAACGCCCACCCGGACCTGGCCGGCAAGGCCGCCGTGCGCGGCGAGCTGACCGAAGCCAGCACCAACGAACAGGCCGGGGCCGGCATCCATGAGTGCACGCCCGATGAGTTCGCCCGCTTCACCGAACTGAACGATGCCTACAAGGCCAAGTTCGGCTTCCCGTTCATCATGGCGGTGAAGGGCAGCAACCGGCACCAGATCCTCGCGGCCTTCGAAGAGCGCATCCACAACAGCGCCGAGGCGGAGTTCCAGCGGGCCCTGGCGGAAATCAACAAGATCGCCCTGTTCCGCCTGCAAGTGATGTAGCCGACCACCCGACCTTGCGTAACCACAGAAGAACAACAATGCATCCACGCACCCTCCCCAGCCGTCACGCCGCCTCGTCGCGACTGCACACCCCGACCCGCCCGGGTCTGGCGTGCAGCCCTGCGGCCTGCGCGGTTGCAGCGTGGGGCGGGTGCCGCAGCGACTCAGGGCACCATCCGGCCCTGAGCCACCTGCCACAACCTGGGCGCCACTCCGCCCCAGGCCCTGCCTCCCCCTCGCACGCCCATCGCCGGGCAGCCACGCGCTCCGCGCAGGTGCTGTCACGGCCACTGGGCAAGGGGCGCCTGCACCTGGGCGCCCCATTCCTCCCGCGCCTACCGGCGCGGGCACCTGAAACGAATCAGTAGAGCAGCCATGCGAATCCTCAAGATCGAGCCCCTGACCAAGGAAGCCTTCGCCCCGTTCGGTGACGTGATCGAAACCGAAGGCAGCGATTACTTCATGATCAACAACGGCTCCACCCGCCGTTATCACAAGCTGGCCACGGTCGAGACCGCCCAGCCGGAGGACCGGGCGATCATCAGCATCTTCAGTGCCCAGGCCCTGGAAATGCCCCTGAGAATCCGCATGCTGGAGCGCCATCCGCTGGGCAGCCAGGCTTTCATCCCGCTGCTCGGCAACCCCTTTCTGGTCGTGGTCGCGCCACTTGGCGATGCACCTGTACCGGGCTTGGTCCGTGCCTTCCTCACCAATGGCAGGCAGGGCGTTAATTACCATCGCGGCGTCTGGCACCACCCGGTGCTGACGATCGAAAAGCGGGATGACTTCCTGGTGGTTGATCGCAGTGGTTCAGGCAACAACTGCGACGAGCATTACTTCACCGAGGACGAGCACCTGGTCCTCGACCCCCACCACTAATAAGAGAAGCCCGGTGTTCGGCGTGTCGATCCCGGGGAAGAGGTACGTACTGTGGAAGCACATCTGACCGAATGGCTGAACCTGAGCATTCGCTGGGTACACATGATCACCGGCATCGCCTGGATCGGCGCATCCTTCTATTTCGTCTGGCTGGAGAACAACCTGAACCGGAAGAACCCGCGCGACGGGCTCTCGGGTGACCTTTGGGCCATCCACGGCGGCGGGATCTACCACCTGGAGAAATACAAGCTGGCACCGCCGAAAATGCCGGACAACCTGCACTGGTTCAAATGGGAGGCCTACTTCACCTGGATGTCGGGCATCGCCCTGCTGACGGTGGTCTTCTACCTCAACCCCACGCTCTACCTGATCGCACCCGGCGTCGACCTCTCGCCCGCAGCGGCCATCGGTATCGGCATCGGCTCACTGGTCGCCGGCTGGTTCATCTACGACCTGCTCTGCGACTCGCCCCTGGGCAAGCAACCCGCCCTGCTCGGCCTGATCCTCTTCGTGCTGGTGATCGGCGCGGCCTGGGGCTTCACCCAGGTATTCAGCGGCCGTGGCGCCTACATCCACGTCGGCGCCCTGATCGGCACCATCATGGTCGGCAACGTATTCCGCATCATCATGCCGGCACAGCGTGCACTGGTTAAGGCGATCGAAGAGAACCGCACCCCGGACCCGGCCCTGCCGGCCAAGGGCCTGCTGCGCTCGCGCCACAACAACTACTTCACCCTGCCGGTGCTGTTCATCATGATCAGCAACCATTTCCCGAGCACCTACGGCAGCCAGTACAACTGGCTGATCCTGGCCGGCATCGCGGTGATCGCAGTCCTCGTGCGCCACTACTTCAACACCCGCCACGAGAGCAACCGCTTTGCCTGGACCCTGCCGGCCGGTGCCCTCGGCATGATCTGCCTGGCCTTCGTCACCTCGCCGAACTACAAGGCAGCGACCCCGGCCCCGGTCGTCAGCGCACCCCAGGCTCCGGCCAGCGCACCCGCGCAGGCTGCCGAACAGCCCGCCGGCCAGGCGCCCCAGGCCAGCGCCAGCAACGGCTCGCCGCAGTTCAACAAGGTGCACAGCGTGATCCAGGAACGCTGCACCGTCTGCCACTCCGCCAAGCCCACCAGCCCGCTGTTCACGGCGGCACCGGCTGGCGTGATGCTCGACACGCCCCAGCAGATCCAGGCCCTGGCGCCCAAGATCCAGGCCCAGGCCGTAGCCAGCCAGATCATGCCCCTGGGCAACATCACCCAGATGACCCCCGAGGAGCGGGAGCTGATCGGCTCCTGGATCGCCCAGGGGGCCCGCACCGAGTGATCCCACGGCGGGCCGCATTCCCCCAAGCTCTGCGGCCCGCGATTCGCCTACCTCCGGGTAGGCTTTTTTATCGCGTCGCGGCGGGGCGGGCTCGTCTCCCTCCCCCGCCTTTATCCCTCCTACCCGGCACGCCTGTGCCGGCTGCTGCATCGATACCCCGGCCCATCGACCTGAGGCGATGGGCCCGACGGCTCAACAAGAACAAAAGCGCCCGAGGTGTTGCATGACCCAACTGACAGCCCCCGCTGTGGCTCCGGCCGACCAGCGTCTACCCCTGATGCAGCTGCTGCTGGTCGGCCTCCAGCATGTGCTGCTGATGTACGGCGGCGCCGTGGCCGTTCCCCTCATCGTCGGCCAGGCCGCCGGCCTCTCCCGGGAAGAGATCGCCTTCCTGATCAATGCCGACCTGCTGGTGGCGGGCATCGCCACCCTCGTGCAATCCATCGGCATCGGCCCGGTGGGCATCCGCATGCCGGTGATGATGGGCGCCAGCTTCGCTGCCGTGGGCAGCATGGTGGTGATGGCCGGCATGCCCGGCGTGGGACTCCAGGGCATCTTCGGCGCCACCATCGCCGCCGGGCTGTTCGGCTTGGTCCTGGCACCGTTCATGAGCCGCATCGTCCGCTTCTTCCCCCCGCTGGTCACCGGCACGGTCATCACCTCCATCGGGCTCAGCCTGTTCCCGGTGGCGGTGAACTGGGCCGGGGGCGGCAGCAAGGTCACCGAGTTCGGCGGCCTCCAGTACCTCGCCGTGGCTGCACTGGTGCTGGCCATCATCCTGGTGGTGAACCGCTTCCTGCGGGGCTTCTGGGTCAACGTCTCGGTGTTGATCGGCATGGGCATCGGCTATGTGCTGGCCGGTTGCCTGGGCATGGTCGACCTCAATGGCCTGGGACAGGCGCCCTGGCTGCAGGTGGTGACGCCGCTGCATTTCGGCATGCCCACCTTCGAGCTGGCACCGGTGCTGTCCATGTGCCTGGTGACGGTGATCATCTTCGTCGAGTCCACCGGCATGTTCCTCGCCCTGGGCAAGATCACCGGGCGCGAGATCTGCCCCAATGCCCTGCGCCGCGGCCTGCTCTGCGACGCGGGCGCCTCCTTCGTGGCCGGCTTCTTCAACACCTTCACCCATTCGTCCTTCGCCCAGAACATCGGCCTGGTGCAGATGACCGGCGTGCGCAGCCGCTACGTGACGGTGGCCGCCGGCCTGTTCCTGCTGGCCCTGAGCCTGGTGCCGAAGGCCGCCTTCCTGGTGGCCTCCATCCCGCCGGCCGTACTCGGCGGCGCGGGCATCGCCATGTTCGGCATGGTGGCCGCCACCGGCATCAAGATCCTCCATGAAGCCGACATCACCGACCGCCGCAACCAGTTGCTGGTGGCCGTCAGCATTGGCCTGGGCATGGCGCCGGTGGTCAGGCCGGACCTCTTCGCCCACCTGCCCCACTGGATGGAGCCGATCACCCACAGCGGCATCGCCATGACCACCCTCAGCGCCCTGCTGCTGAACATCCTGTTCAACGTGCTGGGCGAGAAAGACCGATCCCACCACTGCCACGCGACCCACTGAATCCCCCATTGCTCCCACCCGCAGCGCGCCTATCCGGTGCCGTCGGGGCTGCCCGACCCGCCCATCCGGCGGGTCTTTTTCTGTCGGCTCGCACCGCAGCGGTCACCTCACGCACGCACGCTCAGGTCCGCACGACCACTCGCCATTTTTGTACACAAAACCTTTGATTCCTGTTACCAAAAACAGGTGTCACTGCTATAGTTCGAAACCTGACCCTGCGTTCAACTTATCGAACCGCATCCCGGTCGCACCCACCCGATAGACGCCCAGACCGACAACAACAACAGGCAGGCCTCTCGATCATGCAAACGACACCCTTCTCGCTCCACGCCCGCGCTCCAGCGCCCAGGTTCCACCCGGACGGAAACAGCCCGCCCGGCGTCCTCCCCGACTCGGCCTGACCGGGTCAAGCACCTTCCCCCTCCTAGCCACCTCGTGCCCCACGAGGTGCGGCGACGCGTGCGGGGATTTCCAACCGAAGCCCTGAAAAACAAGGAAAACACGATGCGCACCAAGCTCCTGCCTGCCAGCCTGGCACTCGCAACCGGCCTGCTGGCCTGCAACCAGGCCCTGGCCGATGGCCCCCTGCTGTGGCAGAACAACAGCGTCACCTACCTCTACGGGCAAGACTTCAAGATCAACCCCGAGATCCAGCAGACCTTCACCTTCGAGCACGCCAGCGGCTGGACCTGGGGCGACCTGTTCCTCTTCGTCGACCAGATCAACTACAACGGCAAGGCCGACGCCAACGCCGGCAACAACACCTACTACGGCGAGATTTCCCCGCGCCTGTCCTTCGGCAAGCTGTTCGACCAGAAGATCGCCTTCGGCCCGGTGACCGACGTGCTGCTGGCCGCCACCTACGAGCGTGGCGAGAACCGCAACCAGAACTACCTGCTCGGCCCGGGCTTCGACCTGGCCCTGCCCGGCTTCGACTACTTCCAGCTGAACTTCTACTACCGCAAGCCCGACGGCATCACCAAGAACCCGTCCGGCCAGTGGCAGGTCACTCCGGTGTGGTCCTACACCGTGCCGGTGGGCAAGTCCGACATCCTCATCGACGGCTTCATGGACTGGGTCTGGAACAACAAGGACGCTACCACCAACCGCCCCAACGATCTGCACGCCAACCTGCACTTCAACCCGCAGATCAAGTACGACCTGGGCAAGGCTCTGGACCTGGGCGCCAAGCAGCTCTACGTCGGTGTCGAGTACGACTACTGGAGCAACAAGTACGGCATCGACGACAACAGCTACCTGGGTGACACGATCCTCGGCGGCACCGACCAGAACACCGCCAGCCTGCTGGTCAAGGTGCACTTCTGATCGCGCCATGAAAAAGGGGACGGCGCCTGCGCGCCGTCCCCTCGCTTGAAACCGCTTCGATCAGCTGGCGCGAGCCAGGTTGCGCAGCGCTTTGATCTGGTCATGGTTGCGCTGGACGCCCAGCAGCTGCCGCTCGACCAAAGTGCGTGCCTCGGTCGGCAGCTCCTTGCCCAGCGCCTCGCGGTAATGCTTGAGCGCCACATCCTCGCCACGCTCGCACTCGTTGAGGATGGCCTCCTCGCTCTTGCCGGTCACCAGCGCCTTGAGGTCCACCCAGCGGCGATGCAGGGCACCCGCCACGCTGGAAGACGACTCGGGCTCACCCCCCAGGCTGCGTACCATCTGCTGCAGCTCGGCGGCGGCACGGCCGCACTCCCGCGAGCGCTCGGTCAGGGTGGCCTTGAGCTGCGGGGTCTTCACGTGCTCGGCGCATTCGAGGAAGCCCTTCTCACCGTCCTTGCTGGTCTCGATCAGTTCGTTCAACGCATCAATGGCGTGCTCGTTGTTCATCGTGCAGTCCTCTCTCCGGTTGACGGGCGGCCGGCGGTCGCCCGGCCTTCGTATTGGTGGACCGGGCGACCCAAGGGACGGTTCAAGCTTTTCGCCCACCGGCGTTACTGCCCTTGCGCCTCCTTGCGCTTCTGCCGTTCGAGGAAGTCCACCTTCCACTGCTCCATGCCCATGTAGGCCGAGTCCAGGTTGGCCTCCACGCGATAGCGGGCCTTCAATGCCGCCACCTCCTGTGCGTGTTCGCCCAGGAAGCGATCGAAGCGCTGCACCAGTTCGGGGTGGCGCAAGGACGAAAGGTGGAAATGGCTGCGGGTGTGGGGCAGCGAAGGGTCGAACACCAGCGCACCCGGGCGGGCCCGGACGTTGTCCAGGTAATAGGTGGCGACCACCACATTGAAGTAGGCGCCATCCGTGTCCCGCCGCAGGGTCTGGTTGATCATCTGCCGCAGGTCACGGGCCTCCACCGGCTGGACCTGCCCCGCTTCGATACGCGACTGGTAGCCCCGGGGCGTCCAGCCCTTCACCAGGGCCAGCCGACGGATGCCGTCGAGCCCCTGGCCTGCATGTCGCGGGTCCACCAGCACGCCATCCACGTAGGCCGCCACCGGCGCACTGTAGGTGGGCGCATACCCGGGCGCCGCCGCACCGGCCCACTCGGGGTTGTCCGGGTAGCGCAGGTCCACCTCCCCCGCCGCCGCCCGCTGCGCCAGCTCGTTGACCGGTAATGGCCGGTACTCCAGCTGCAGGCCCTCGCTGCGGGCGAACAGGTCCAGCAGGTCGCGGCCGAAGCCGCGGTACTGCCCGCTCTCATCGAGCTGGTAGTGAGGCTGGAACGCCAGGTTCTCGACACCTACCACATAGCCCTGGGCCTGCGCCGCCAGCGGCAGCACGCCCACCAGCAAGCCCGCACAGGCGAGCCTGCCGGGAATCGACCTGCGGCGCCTCATTCACCGGTCACCAGTTGGCGGGCCAGGCGGTTGTGGCGCTCGAGCACCACGGGCAGGTCGACCGTCAGCAACTGGCCATCCCGCACCACCACCCGCCCGTTGATCACGCTGGTGGAGACCTGGGTCGGCGTGCAGAAAACCAGCGCAGCCAGCGGGTCGTGATGAGCCCCGGCATAGGCCACGTGCCCCAGGTCGAAGGCCACGAAGTCCGCCGCCATGCCCGGCGCCAGGGCGCCGATGTCGTCGCGGTTGAGCACCTTGGCGCCGCCCAGGGTGGCGATTTCCAGCGCCTCGCGGGCAGTCATGGCGTCCGGACCGAAGCCGACCCGCTGCAGCAGCAGCGCCTGGCGCACCTCTCCGATCATGCTGGCGCCGTCGTTGGAGGCCGAGCCGTCCACACCGAGGCCCACCGGCACGCCCGCATCGCGCATGCGGCGGATCGGCGCGATGCCCGAGGCCAGGCGCATGTTCGAGCACGGGCAATGGGCGACGCCGGTACCGGTGCGGGCGAACAGGTCGATGCCGTGCTGGTCCAGCTGCACGCAGTGGGCGTGCCACACGTCATGGCCGACCCAGCCCAGGTCCTCGGCGTACTCGGCGGGCGTCATGCCGAACTTCTCGCGGCTGTAGGCGATGTCGTTGACGTTCTCCGCCAGATGGGTGTGCAGGGAGACACCGTACTGGCGGGCCAGCACGGCGGCCTCGCGCATCAGGTCGCGGCTCACCGAGAAGGGCGAGCACGGCGCCACCACGACCCGCAGCATCGAACCGTGGGAAGCGTCGTGGTAGTCCTCGATCAGGCGCTGGGACTCCTTGAGGATGTCCGCCTCCTTCTCCACCACCGAATCCGGCGGCAGGCCGCCCTGGCTGCGACCGACGCTCATGCTGCCGCGGGCGGCGTGGAAGCGCATGCCGATCTCGCGGGCGGCGTGGATGCTGTCGTCCAGCTTGCAGCCATTGGGGTAGATGTAGAGGTGGTCGCTGGAGGTGGTGCAGCCGGAGAGGATCAGCTCGGCCATGGCCGTCTGGGTGGACACCCCGATCATCTCCGGCGTCAGCCGTGCCCAGATGGGGTAGAGGTTGGTCAGCCAGTTGAACAGCTCGCCGTCCTGGGCGGCCGGCACCACACGGGTGAGGCTCTGGTACATGTGGTGGTGGGTGTTGACCAGGCCGGGGATCACCACCTTGCCGGTCATGTCCAGCACCTCGTCGGCGCTCTGGGGCAGTTCGGCGCTCGGCCCCACCTGGCGGATGACGTTGTCCTCGATGAACAGGCCGCCCTGCCGGATCTCGCGGCGTTCGCCGTCCATGGTGACCAGCAGGTCAGCGTTCTTCACCAGCAATGTCTTGCCCATGCGTACTCTCCTCCGCCCTCGTGGGCGATCTTGTTGTTCAGGGAATGGTCAGTCGGCGAATCGAAAGGCCGGCCGCAGCCCAACCCAGCGCCCGACAGGGCACTCAGCGGTTCAGGGGGAATGCGGGAAGCGGTCCGGCGTCTCGATCAGCCGCCGGTGGCGCTCATGAAGCGGACCACCTGCACTTGCTGGTCGGCTTCGAAGTGGTGCCGTTCCGGCTTGAGCCGGAGCGCCTCCACCAGGGCCGAGCGCAGCCTGTCCGAATCGCCGGGATGGCGACGGATCAATGCCTTCAGGTCGAGCGCGCCGTCACTGCCCAGGCACAGCACCAGCTTGCCCTCGGCGGTGACCCGCACCCGGTTGCAATCACCACAGAAGTTGCGGCTGTGGGGTGAGATGAAGCCGACGTGGGTGTCGCTGCCGACCACCTGGTAGTAGCGCGACGGGCCGCCGGTGCGGTGGCTGCTGGGCAGCAGCTCGAAACGTTGCGCCACCCGCTCGCGCACCTCGTCCGAGGTGCACAGGGTGACCTTGCGCTCATGGCTGGAGATGCTGCCCAGGGGCATCTCCTCGATGAAGCTGATGTCCAGGCCGCGCTCGACGGCGAAGGCCACCAGGTCCTCCACCTCGTCATCGTTGCGGCCCTTCTGCACCACGCTGTTGAGCTTGATGCGCCGGAAGCCGGCCCCACGCGCCGCATCGATGCCCGCCAGCACCTGGTCGAGCCGATCACGCCGGGTAAAGGCGGCAAAGCGTTCGCGCTGCAGGGAATCGAGGCTCACGTTCAGCCGGGTGACGCCGGCACCGCGCAGGTCGGCAGCCATGTGTGCCAGCTGCGAACCGTTGGTGGTGATGGCCAGGTCGTCGAGCTCGCGACGCTGTCCCAGGCGGCCAAGCAACCCGGTGAGGCCCTTGCGCACCAGCGGCTCGCCGCCAGTGACGCGGATGCGCTTCACGCCCAGGCCGATGAAGGCATCGGCGACGGTGTACAGCTCTTCAAGGCTGAGGATCTGGGCGCGCGGCGCGAAGACCATGTCTTCGCTCATGCAGTAGGTGCAACGGAAATCGCACCGGTCGGTGACCGAAAGACGCAGGTAGGTGATGGAGCGACCGAAGGGGTCGCGCAAGGTGTGGTCTGGCATCTTGAAGCCTGCCGCAGCACGCGCCGGTCGGGACCCGGCGGCATGGACGGATCGGCAGATAAGAGCAGAAAAAACACTTTTTGTATACAGGAATGCGGGGCCGGAACCCGCCAAAAGGCTGCCCGTAGCTTGCTTGAGAGCGCGGGAAAGCCGGTGCTACCATGCCCGCCCGCTCGCCAGCCGACCGTGAGGGCCCTCGGCGAGTGAACCAAGGAGCAGATGTGAGCAGTATTCGCGAGCGCAATAGAGAGCTGATCCTGAGCGCGGCCAGCGAGGAGTTCGCCGACAAGGGATTCGCCGCGACCAAGACCAGTGACATCGCCGCCAAGGCAGGCTTGCCCAAGCCCAACGTCTACTACTACTTCAAGTCCAAGGAAAACCTCTACCGGGAAGTGCTCGAGAGCATCGTCGAGCCCCTGCTGGCAGCCTCCCACCCGTTCAACGAAGGCGGCCACCCGGACCAGGTCCTGCGGGCCTACATCCGCTCCAAGATCCGCATCTCCCGCGACCTGCCCCACGCCTCCAAGGTGTTCGCCAGCGAGATCATGCACGGCGCGCCGCACCTGTCCGCCGAGCGCACCGCGCAACTCAACGAACAGGCCCGCCACAACATCGCCTGCATCCAGGGCTGGATCGACCAGGGCCTGATGGCCCCCGTCGATCCCAACCACCTGATGTTCAGCATCTGGGCCGCGACCCAGACCTATGCCGACTTCGACTGGCAGATTTCCGTCGTCACCGGCAAGGCCAGCCTCAGCGACGCCGACTACGACGCCGCCGCCGACACCATCATCCGCCTGGTGCTCAATGGCTGCGAGGTGAAGCCGGCGCCCGAACGGCAGAGCGCCTGACCACCCCTCAAGCCTTGAAGGTGAGGATCGGGCTGAAGCGGGCGATCACCGCGACCGTCTCCTCTTCCACCTGGGCACGCACCACCTCGCCGATCTCCTTGTAGGCGCCGGGCGCCTCCTCGATCAGCCGCTCCTCGCGACGGGTGATGCACTGCACCCGGTCCAGCCCCAGTCCATCCGGTGCGCGACGCGCCTGCAAGCGGACCTCGCTGCGGGACATCGAACGCCCCGCCCCGTGGCTGGCCGAGCGCAGCCACTGCGCGTTGCCCAGCCCCCTGAGCAGGTAGGAGTCATGCCCCATGCTGCCGGGAATCAGCAGGTCCTGCCCGGCATAGGCTGGCGTCGCGCCCTTGCGATGGACGTTACCCACCGACTCCCGCAGCACGATGTTGTGCGGCACATCCACCAGCAGCGGCGCCTCGATGTCCGCGCCGAACACCTCGCGGGTGCGCTGGCGCACCATCTCGGCGATCAGCGCGCGATTGGCATCGGCGTAATGGGCGGCCGCATGCATCGCCGCCAGGTACTCATCGGCCATGGGTCCGAGCAGGGCGAACACTCGCGACTCGGGGTGGCGGATGCCCTTCGGCCACAGCTCGCGGGCCTTGTCCATCCAGCGCCGCCCGACATGGAAGCCCACGTCGCGGGAGCCGGTGTGGATCATCAGCACCACCTGCCCCACCGACAGGCCGCGCTCGAAGCAGGCACGGCGGTCCACCAGCTCGGTCACCACCTGCACCTCGACGAAGTGGTTGCCGCCACCCACCGTGCCCAGGCCCGGATCGCGCAGGCGCGGGCGGGCCGGGTCCTGCAGGGCTGCGGGCGCATGGCGGGCTTCGCCGCGCTCGAACGACGACGGATGCAACTGCGCCAGCTCCGCCATCACCTGGGCGTAGTCGAGGTGCCCGAACAGCCCCTCGCGCTCGCCCCGTTGGCGCAGCGACGCCCAGAAGTCGCCCAGCCCGCCGGCGAACAGCGCCGTCATGTCGCCCGGCGCCGTGGGAATGTTGCGGGTGCCGTCCAGCAGGTCGCCGCGGACGCGCTCCACCCAATCGGCCTTGCGTGACAGGAAGCGCTCGTAGTCGAGGCCCAGCCGGTGCAGGCGCATGCCGCAGTTGATGTCGGTTCCGATGCTCTGCGGGATCACCATGTCCGGGCTGGTGACGATCACCGCACCGACCGGGATGCTGGTGCCGGCATGGAAGTCCGGCGTCGCACAGGCACAGCGCACTTCGCCACCAAACGGATGGCGGACGCCTGCGAAGTCGAGCAGTTGCTGCACCGCCTTTTCCTCGATGGGCAGGGATTCGGGCAGCAGGATGCGCGCGTCGAGGCCGGCGCGGTTCAGGGAAGCGATCGAAAGGGTATTGCCGTTGACGCGGCTGATGGCCACGCCGCTGCGGGCCAGCTTCTGCTGGATCCGCTTGAAAGGGGTCTTGTTCATGACGCTGCTTTTTCGATGGACGAAAACAGGCACCGCCCGATCAGGGCGATGCAGCATGTCCGTCAGCAGCAGAAGGGACGGCGCGCATCCTAGGCTTGCGACGGCTTCGCCGCAAGCCTAGGCGCGCCGGAAGTCAGGCCGGCAGGCCGGCGTCGGCCCTCAGCCCGACCGCCTCCACGCCCGAGACGGCGCACTGCTCGTCGATGTCGGAGGTGTCGCCGCTGATGCCCACCGCCCCGATCACCTCCCCCGCCGGGTCGCGGATCAGCACGCCCCCCGGAGCCGGCACCAGGTTGCCGTCGGCCAGGTGGTTGACGGCACCGATGAAGGCCGGGCGCTGCTGGGCGTCCGCCGCAATCAGCCGGGAGCCCTTGCCCAGCGCCACCGCGCCCCAGGCCTTGCCGATGGCGATCTGCGGTCGAAGCATGCTGGCGCCGTCCTCGCGCTGCAGAGCGATCAGGTGCCCGCCGGCGTCGAGCACGGCAATGGTCAGCGGCGCGGCACGCAGGGCGCGCCCGGCCTCCAGCGCGCGGTGGGTGATGCTCATGGCGGTTTCCAGGGACAGGGTGCTCATGGCGAGGCTTCCTCGATCAGATGATGGTCCGGTCGCTCCTAAGCGCACCCAAGGGGCATCAGGCCCTGCTCGTCAGGCGCTGCTGGAGGCATTCGCCGGAGTAAATCAGGCAATACAAAAAAATCAACACAAAAATACAATGATCGTATTTTTTGTATACAAACAAGATGAGCGGTAGCCGATAGCTAGCCTCAACCCCGCGTCAAACGGGCGTTTTAAAGAAAGCGCGCCCTTCGTCCATCTCCCCTGGAAATCTTCTTGACCCGTTCTCGAACGCCTGAATAGAATCCGCCAACACGACTTGTATACAATTTTCACAATAAACGAGGCACAAAACATGGCCAAAATGAGAGCAATCGAGGCTGCCGTTCTGGTGATGCGCCGCGAAGGCGTCGACACTGCGTTCGGCGTACCCGGCGCCGCGATCAACCCGCTGTACGCCGCCCTGAACAAGATCGGCGGTGTTGACCATGTACTGGCCCGCCACGTCGAAGGCGCCTCCCACATGGCCGAGGGCTACACCCGCACCAACCCGGGCAACATCGGCGTGTGCATCGGCACCTCCGGCCCGGCGGGCACCGACATGGTCACCGGCCTGTACTCCGCCTCCGCCGACTCCATCCCGATCCTCTGCATCACCGGCCAGGCACCTCGCGCCCGCCTGCACAAGGAGGACTTCCAGGCCGTCGACATCACCAACATCGTCAAGCCGGTGACCAAGTGGGCGACCACCGTCCTCGAGCCGGGCCAGGTGCCCTACGCCTTCCAGAAGGCCTTCTTCGAAATGCGCAGCGGCCGCCCCGGCCCGGTGCTGATCGACCTGCCGTTCGACGTGCAGATGGCCGAGATCGAATTCGACATCGAGGCCTACCAGCCACTGGCCGTGAACAAGCCCAGCGCCAGCCGCATCCAGGCCGAGAAGGCCCTGGCGATGCTCAACGACGCCGAGCGCCCGGTGCTGGTGGCCGGTGGCGGCATCATCAACGCCGACGCCTCCGAGCGCCTGGTGGAGTTCGCCGAGCTGACCGGCGTGCCGGTCATCCCGACCCTGATGGGCTGGGGCACCATCCCCGACGACCACCCGCTGATGGCCGGCATGTGCGGCCTGCAGACCTCCCACCGCTACGGCAACGCCACCCTGCTGGAGTCCGACCTGGTGTTCGGCATCGGCAACCGCTGGGCCAACCGCCACACCGGCTCCGTGGACGTCTACACCCAGGGCCGCCGCTTCATCCACGTGGACATCGAACCGACCCAGATCGGCCGCGTGTTCACCCCCGACCTGGGCATCGTCTCCGACGCCGCCGCCGCCCTGGACGCCTTCCTCGAAGTCGCCCGCGAGTGGAAGGCCGCCGGCAAGCTGAAGGACCGCAGCGCCTGGGTCGAATCCTGCCGCGAGCGCAAGCGCACCCTGCTGCGCAAGACCCACTTCGACAACGTGCCGGTGAAGCCCCAGCGCGTGTACGAAGAGATGAACGAGTTCTTCGGCAAGGACACCTGCTACGTCAGCACCATCGGCCTGTCGCAGATCGCCGGTGCCCAGTTCCTGCACGTCTACAAGCCGCGCCACTGGATCAACTGCGGCCAGGCCGGCCCGCTGGGCTGGACCATCCCCGCCGCCCTCGGCGTGGTCAAGGCCGATCCGCAGCGCCAGGTGGTCGCCCTCTCCGGCGACTACGACTTCCAGTTCATGATCGAGGAACTGGCCGCCGGCGCGCAGTTCAACCTGCCCTACATCCACGTGCTGGTGAACAACTCCTACCTGGGGCTGATCCGCCAGGCGCAGCGCGGCTTCGAGATCGACTACTGCGTGCAGCTGTCCTTCGAGAACGTCAACGCACCGGAGCTGAACGGCTACGGCGTGGACCACGTCGCCGTGGTCGAGGGCCTGGGTTGCAAGGCCATCCGCGTGTTCGACGCCAACGACCTGCAGGCCGCCTTCGCCCAGGCCCGCAAGCTGATGACGGAGTTCCGCGTACCGGTGGTGGTGGAGGTCATCCTGGAGCGTGTCACCAACATCTCCATGGGCACCGAGATCAATGCCGTCAACGAGTTCGAAGAGCTGGCCCTGACCGGCGCCGACGCCCCCACCGCCATCTCGCTGCTGGACTGACGAGCCACCTCCCCTCTCCCGTTCGTGGCGGGAGAGGGGCGTCTACCGAGGAGAATCTTCATGCCCCGTTTCGCTGCCAACCTGTCCATGCTGTTCACCGAGGTGGACTTCCTGGACCGTTTCGCCGCCGCCGCCGAAGCCGGCTTCAGCGGCGTCGAGTACCTCTTCCCCTATGACTACCCGGCCGAGGAGATCAAGGCCCGCCTGGACGCCAACGGCCTGGAGCAGGTGCTGTTCAACCTGCCCGCCGGCGACTGGGCCAAGGGTGAGCGCGGCATCGCCTGCCACCCCGATCGCATCGAGGAATTCCGCGCCGGCGTCGACAAGGCCATCGCCTACGCCAAGGTCCTGGGCAACAAGCAGGTCAACTGCCTGGCCGGCATCCGCCCGCAGGGCCATAGCTGCGAGGTGATCGAGAACACCTTCCTCAACAACCTCGAATACGCCGCCGAGCGCCTCGAAGCCGCCGGCATCACGCTGGTGATGGAGATGATCAACACCCTCGACATCCCCGGCTTCTACCTGCAGAGCACCCGCCAGGCGCTGGATGTCCGCGAGAAGGTGGGCAGCCCCAACCTGTTCCTGCAGTACGACATCTACCACATGCAAATCATGGAGGGAGACCTGGCCCGTACCCTGGAACGCAACCTCCCCGCCATCCACCACGTGCAGCTGGCCGACAACCCCGGCCGCCACGAACCGGGCACCGGCGAGATCAACTACCGCTTCCTCTTCCAGCACCTCGACCGCATCGGCTACCAGGGCTGGATCGGCTGCGAGTACAAGCCCGCCACCACGACCGCCGCCGGCCTGGGCTGGCTGAAAACCCACAACGCCATCTAATAACGAGGTATTCCACATGGCCAAGATCGGATTCATCGGCACCGGCATCATGGGCCTGCCCATGGCGCAGAACCTGCAGAAAGCCGGCCACCAGCTGTTCCTCTCCAACCACCATGACAAGGCCCCTGCCGCGCTCGTCGAGGCCGGCGCCATCGCCCTGGCCAACCCCCGCGAAGTAGCCCAGGAAGCCGAGTTCATCATCGTCATGGTGCCGGACACCCCGCAGGTCGAAGACGTGCTGTTCCGCAAGGACGGCATCGCCGAAGGCGTGGGCCCGAACAAGGTGGTGATCGACATGAGCTCCATCTCCCCCACCGCCACCAAGGCCTTCGCCGAGAAGATCAAGGCCACCGGCGCCACCTACCTCGACGCCCCCGTCTCCGGCGGTGAAGTCGGCGCCAAGGCCGCGACCCTGAGCATCATGGTCGGCGGCTGCCCGAACGCCTTCGAACGCGCCCTGCCGCTGTTCCAGGCCATGGGCAAGAACATCACCCGCGTCGGCGGCAGCGGTGACGGCCAGACCGCCAAGGTGGCCAACCAGATCATCGTCGCGCTGAACATCCAGGCCGTTGCCGAGGCCCTGCTGTTCGCCGCCCGCAACGGTGCCGACCCGGCCAAGGTGCGTGAGGCGCTGATGGGCGGCTTCGCCGGCTCGAAGATCCTCGAAGTGCACGGCGAGCGCATGATCAAGGGCACCTTCGATCCGGGCTTCCGCATCAACCTGCACCAGAAGGACCTCAACCTGGCCCTCTCCGGCGCCCGCGAACTGGGCCTCAACCTGCCCAACACCGCCAACGCCCAGCAGGTGTTCAGCACCTGCGCCGCCCTGGGCGGCAGCGGCTGGGACCACTCCGCGCTGATCAAGGGCCTGGAGCACATGGCCAACTTCTCCATCCGCAAGGAGTAAGGCGTTTGCCGCCGGGTGCATAAGCCGGTCCACGGATCGGTTTATCCTCGGCGAACCCCAATCGACTGCCCTGGCCCGAGGTGACACGGCGCCAGAGGCCAGGGTGGTCGATCCCAGTCCCGAGCGGCCCCGCACACCGGCCGCTGGGGACTGGGATCGGCCCGCCCGACGCCCCAGGCCGACGGTAGCCCCCGAACCACTGCCCTGCCCTGGAGCCCCCTCATGCCGCTCAATCCCGAAGCCCTGCTGCGCGATCTGTTCGCCACCGCCATCGCCGCCGCCCATCCCCGCCAGGTTCTCGCCGACCACCTGCCCACCGACCGTTCCGGCCGCGTCATCGTCATCGGTGCCGGCAAGGCCGCCGCCGCCATGGCCGAGGTGATCGAGCGCGAATGGCAGGGCGAGATCGCCGGCCTGGTGGTGACCCGCTACGGCCACGGCGCCGACTGCCGCCGCATCGAAGTGGTCGAAGCCGCCCACCCGGTGCCGGACGCCGCCGGCCTGGAAACGGCCCGGCGCGTACTGGAACTGGTCAGCGGCCTCAGCGAAGCGGACCGGGTGATCTTCCTGCTCTCCGGCGGCGGCTCCTCCCTGCTGGCCCTGCCGGCCGAAGGGCTCACCCTCCAGGACAAGCAGCAGGTCAACAAGGCCCTGCTCCGGTCCGGCGCCTCCATCTCCGAAATGAACTGCGTGCGCAAGCACCTCTCGGCCATCAAGGGCGGCCGCCTGGCCAAGGCCTGCTGGCCGGCCACCGTCTACACCTACGCCATCTCCGACGTGCCCGGCGACGAAGCCACGGTGATCGCCTCCGGCCCCACCGTGGCCGACCCGACCACCTCCGCCGACGCCCTGGCCATCCTCGCCCGCTACCAGATCGAGGTGCCCGCTCACGTCCGCGCCTGGCTGCAGGACCCGCGCTCGGAGACGGTCAAGCCCGGTGACCCGTGCCTGTCCCGCAGCCACTTCCAGCTCATTGCCACGCCCCAGCAATCCCTCGACGCCGCCGCCGACAAGGTCCGCGCCGCCGGCCTGACACCGCTGATCCTCGGCGATCTGGAGGGCGAATCCCGCGAGGTGGCCAAGGTCCACGCCGGCATCGCCCGGCAGATCTCACGCCACGGCCAGCCGATCAAGCCGCCGTGCGTGATCCTCTCCGGCGGCGAGACCACCGTCACCGTACGCGGCAACGGCCGTGGCGGGCGCAACGCCGAGTTCCTCCTCAGCCTGGCTCACGACCTCAAGGGCCACCCGGGCATCTACGCCCTGGCCGGCGACACTGACGGCATCGACGGTTCCGAGGACAATGCCGGCGCCCTGATGACCCCGGAGAGCCACGCCCGCGCCCAGGCGCTCGGCCTGTCCTCCCGCGACGCCCTGGACGACAACGACGGCTACGGCTATTTCGCCGCCCTCGACGGGCTGATCGTGACCGGCCCGACCCGCACCAACGTCAACGACTTCCGCGCCATCCTGATTCTTGAGAGCCCTGCACATGACGCCTGACAAGAAAGTGAAGATCCTCGCCACCCTCGGGCCGGCGATCAAAGGTATCGACGACATCCGCGACCTGGTGAAGGCCGGCGTCAACCTGTTCCGCCTGAACTTCAGCCACGGCGAGCACGCCGACCACGCCCAGCGCTACCAGTGGGTGCGCGAGGTGGAGCGCGAGCTGGGCCACCCCATCGGCATCCTCATGGACCTGCAAGGGCCCAAGCTGCGGGTCGGCCGCTTCGCCGAAGGCAAGGTCCAGCTGGAGCGCGACCAGGCCTTCCGCCTCGACCTCGACGCCCGTCCCGGCGACAACCAGCGGGTCAACCTGCCCCACCCGGAGATCATCCAGGCCCTGGAGCCGGGCATGAGCCTGCTGCTGGACGACGGCCGGCTGCGCCTGCAAGTGACCGCCAAGCATGCCGACGCAGTGGAAACCCGCGTGATCGCTGGCGGCGAGCTGTCCGACCGCAAGGGTGTGAACGTGCCCGAGGCGGTGCTGCAGCTCTCCCCCCTGACCGCCAAGGACCGCCGTGACCTGGACTTCGGCCTGGAGCTGGGCGTGGACTGGGTGGCGCTGTCGTTCGTCCAGCGCCCCGAGGACATCGTCGAAGCCCGCGAGCTGATCCAGGGCCGCGCCGCGCTGATGGCCAAGATCGAGAAGCCCTCCGCCGTGCAGCACCTGGAGGCCATCGCCCGCCTGTGCGACGCCATCATGGTGGCCCGTGGCGACCTGGGGGTCGAAGTGCCGGCCGAGAACGTGCCGCGCATCCAGAAGGACATCATCCGCACCTGCCGCCAGCTCGGCCGGCCGGTGGTGG
Organism: Pseudomonas sp. SLBN-26; assembly: GCF_006715895.1. Taxonomy (NCBI): domain Bacteria; kingdom Pseudomonadati; phylum Pseudomonadota; class Gammaproteobacteria; order Pseudomonadales; family Pseudomonadaceae; genus Pseudomonas; species Pseudomonas sp. SLBN-26. The sequence continues at coordinate 242,305 of NZ_VFOB01000001.1, read as the reverse complement.
TGGCGACCCAGATGCTCGAGTCCATGCGCTTCTCCCCGGCGCCGACCCGCGCCGAAGTCACCGACGTGGCCCACGCCGTGGCCGAAGGCGCCGACACCGTGATGCTGTCGGCCGAGACCGCCTCCGGGGACTACCCGCTGGAAACGGTGCAGATGATGAGCAAGATCATCCGCCAGGTGGAGAACGGCCCGGACTTCCAGAGCCAGCTCGACGTGGCCCGCCCCCAGGCCGAGGCCACGGCCTCCGACGCCATCAGCTGCGCCATCCGCCGCATCAGCAGCATCCTCCCCGTGGCCGTGCTGGTGAACTACACCGAGTCCGGCGCCTCCAGCCTGCGCGCCTCCCGCGAGCGGCCCAAGGCGCCGATCCTCAGCCTGACGCCGAACCTGGCCACGGCGCGGCGCCTGACCCTGGCCTGGGGCGTCTACTCGGTGGTCAACGCCCGCCTGCACCGCGTCGAGGAGATCACCGGCACCGCCCTGGAGATCGCCCGTGGCCAGAACATGGCCCGCACGGGAGACACCCTGGTGATCACCGCCGGCGTCCCCCTCGGCACGCCCGGCTCCACCAACCTGCTGCGTATCGAACAACTGTCCTGAGGTGAAGCGGGCCGGCACGTATCGGCCCACCGCCTCCCAGCCCCGGCGCGGCCCGCCCATGCAGCGAGCCGCGCCTGACGAGCCCACGAGCCGTCCCACGCGTTCTTTCGACTGCCACCATGCGAAGCCCACACCCAACCCTCCGGGGCTGGTTCATCGGCCCCCTCAACGGGGTGAGCCAGGTATTCCTGCAACGTCATCCGGGCTGCGGCGCCCTGCTGCTGCTCGCCATCTTCCTCGGGGCACCCAGCCTGCTGCCCTACGTCGTGCTGGGTACCTGGAGTGCCTGGTTCATCGCCCGTTGCCTGGGCGCAGCCCCTGACGATCTCGACGCCGGCCTCTATGGCTACAACGGCTGCCTGCTGGGCCTGCTGCTCGGGTTGCGCCTGGAGGGCGAGGCGCTGCTGCCGCTGTTCGTCATCGCCGCAGCCGGGCTGTCGAGCCTGGTGATGCGCCCTCTGCTGCGCGCCTCGCGCCGCCACGACGGCCTGCCGGTGTACACCAGCCCCTTCGTGGCGCTGGGCTGGATCAGCCTGTGGCTGGCCGGCCTGCTGCCCCCGCCCCAGCCGGACGACACGCCCTGGCCCCAGGTGTCCCTGGCAGACGGTGGCCTCGCCCTGTTGCGCAGCTTCGGCCAGGTGATCTTCCTCGACAGCCCCGCTGCGGGCGCCTGCGTCCTCGCCGCCCTGGCCCTCGCCAGCTGGCGCGTGGCGGCCTGGGCCCTGCTGGGCGCCGGCTCGGCGCTGCTGCTGGGCATGGCCCTGGCGCTGCCGCACACGGCCGTGATGGGTGGGCTGTTCGGCCTCAATGGCGTGCTCATCGCCATCGCCCTCGGCCAGGGGTTGCGCAGCCTGCCCCGCGTGCTGCTGGGGGTGGGGCTGGGCCTACTGCTGCAACCCGGCTTCGCCGCCCTGGGGCTGCCGGCCATGACCGCCCCCTTCATCCTCGCTTGCTGGCTGGTGCTGGCCGGCGGGCGCCTGCTGCGGGACAGCGCCCGGCGCACTGCCGGCAACGCCCATGCGCTGCGCCGTGCCCGCCGCCTTTGAAAGACCATTTCAAGAGAGGCTCAGAACATTGCACGACGGCCGCCGGCCGGGCATCGTGAGCCTCCCTGCCACCGCAACCGGGCCCACCATGAGCCGACTCGATCCGACCCGCTGGAACCGCCTCTGGCAGCAGCTGGGTGCCACAACCCCTGCCGATAGCTTCGAGCACCTGCTGGCGGCCTATTCCGCACCGGACCGCGCCTACCACAGCGACGCCCACATTGCGGCCTGCCTGGCGCACTTCGACACCTGGCAACACCTGGCCGGGCACCCACACCTCGTCGAACTGGCGCTCTGGACCCACGACCTGGTCTACGACACCCGCCGCCAGGACAACGAAGCCGCCAGCGCCGAGCAGGCAGTGGCCTGGCTGGAGGCCGCCGGGCTCGGGCACCACGGCGAGGCCGTTCGCGCGCTCATTCTCGCCACCTGCCACCAGGCACCGCCGCAAGGTGCCGACGCCGGGCTGGTGGTCGACCTCGACCTGTCCATCCTCGCGGCCCCGCCGCCGGTGTACGACGCCTACGAAACCGCCATCCGCCAGGAGTACCACTGGGTGCCGGAGCCGTTGTTCCGGGCCGGGCGCAGCAAACTCCTGAAGCAGCTCCTGGCGCACCCGGCGCTCTACCACAACGCCCCGCTGGCCGAGCGCTGGGAGCAGCCGGCCCGGCAGAACCTGCAGCGGGCCCTGCTTGCCCTCGGCGCAGAATAAGCAAATTACTTTTCAGTTCTTTAAAGCATATGCAGCCAGCCGCTATAGTCCCGCTCCTCACTCCGCCAAGAAGGAACGCACAGTGAAACGACTGTTCTCCGCCTCGCTCCTCGCCGCAGGTCTCGCCCTGGCCGGTGCCGCCCATGCCGCACCGCCGCTGCTCAACGTCTCCTACGACGTGATGCGCGACTTCTACAAGGACTACAACGCCGCCTTCCAGAAGCACTGGAAAGCGGAAAAGGGCGAGAACGTCACCCTGCAGATGTCCCACGGCGGCTCCAGCAAGCAGGCCCGTGCCGTAATCGACGGCCTGCCGGCCGACATCATCACCATGAACCAGGCCACCGACATCGACGCCCTCGCCGACAACGGCGGCCTGGTGCCGAAGAACTGGGCCGAGCGCCTGCCGAACAACAGCGCACCGTTCACCTCCGCCACCGTGTTCATCGTGCGCAAGGGCAACCCCAAGGGCCTGAAGGACTGGCCGGACCTGGTGAAGGACGGCGTGCAGGTGGTGGTGCCCAACCCCAAGACCTCCGGCAACGGCCGCTACACCTACCTTTCCGCCTGGGGCTACGTGCTGAAGAACGGGGGCGATGAAGAGAAGGCCAAGGCCTTCGTCGGCCAGCTGTTCAAGCACGTGCCGGTGCTGGACACGGGTGGCCGTGCCGCCACCACCACCTTCATGCAGAACCAGATCGGCGACGTGCTGGTGACCTTCGAGAACGAAGCCGAGATGATCGCCCGTGAATTCGGCCGCGGTGGCTTCGAGGTGGTCTACCCCAGCGTTTCCGCCGAGGCCGAGCCGCCGGTGGCCGTGGTCGACAAGGTGGTGGACAAGAAAGGCACCCGCGAAACCGCCGAGGCCTACCTGAAGTACCTGTGGAGCGACGAGGGCCAGACCATCGCCGCCAACAACTACCTGCGCCCGCGCAACCCGGAGATCCTCGCCAAGTTCTCCGACCGCTTCCCGAAGGTGGACTTCTTCTCCGTGGAGAAGACCTTCGGCAGCTGGCGTGACGTGCAGAAGACCCACTTCCAGGACGGCGGCGTGTTCGACCAGGTCTATACCGCCCAGTGACCCCAACAGGGCCCGGCCAGCGCCGGGCCCTGTCGTTTCAGCCGCGCCAGCCCTGGGCGCGCAGCGCCTCCAGCAACACATCCCCTTCCAGCGCCGGAACCCGGCGCCCATCCGCCGTGACCATCGCCCGCCCGGCCAGCAATGCATTGACGATGGCCTCCTCCACCGCCTCTGCCGCCGCCGAGAACAGCGGGGAGATGTGGTCGTTGTTGACCATTGCCAGCGGCGTGCTGAACGGCAGGTCCTTGCGCGCGTAGTCCGCCGGCGGCAGGTTGCGGTTGCCGGTGGCGAAGGCCAGGAAGATGTCGCCGCTAGAGTCCTCGGTGCCGCCGCCGGTCCGGGCGATGCCGATGGAGGCGCGCTGGGCCAGGCGCTGGCACTGGTGCGGCAGCAGCGGCGCGTCGGTGGCGATGATCACCACGATCGAGCCCATGCCGGGGGTGTCTCGCTCGGCGAAGGGCGACTCGATCTCGGTCAGCACGCGCCCCACCGGGTAGCCGTCCACCCGCAGCTCACGGCGCACGCCGTGGTTGGCCTGCACCAGCGCCCCCACCGCCCAGCCACCCTGCTCCGCCGGCAGCTGCCGGGAGGCGGTGCCGATCCCGCCCTTGAATTCGTGACAGATCATCCCGGTGCCACCACCCACGGCGCCCTCCTCCACGGCACCGCTGCGCGCCTCGGCCAGGGCCTGGCGGACCTGCTCGGGGCCGACGTGCTGGCCCCAGATGTCGTTGAGCAAACCGTCGTAGGTCTCCATCACCACCGGCATGCACCAGTACACCGCCTGCCCGGCCTGCTCGCGCTCGGCCGCCACCAGGGCATCGCGTACCACGCCGACACTGTGGGTGTTGGTGATGGCCAGCGGCGTGGTCAGCAGGCCCGCCTCGCGGATCCACTCCAGGCCGGTGGCGTCACCGTTGCCATTGAGCACATGGCAGCCGGCGAAGCAGGGTTGCTGGCGGGCCGAGCCCTCGCGGGGCTGCACCAGGGTCACCCCGGTGCGCACCGGCTTGCCGTCGCGCACCTCGTCCAGTGTGCTATGGCCGACCCGGACCCCGGGCACATCGGTGATGGCATTGAGCGGGCCGGGCGTGCCCAGGCCGATGCGGATTCCCAATTGACGCGCGCGCATGGCGACTCCTTGTGGTTCAAAGCTTCTGGAAGGCCGGGCTGAACTTGCCATAGGTGCAGTAGAAGATCACCGAGACGGCCAGCAGCCCGAGGATGATGAGCAGGTCCCGGCTGGAGGCCGCCAGGCCCAGGTTGACCAGCAGCGCCGCAGCACCACCGGCAGCCAACAGGGCCGGCAGCGGCCAGAACGGCATGCGGTAGCTGTGTTCCAGGTCACGCCGCAGCACCCGGCTGAACAGGCCGCACAGCCCCACCACCAGGTAGACCAGGACGATCAGCAGCACCGTGAACGAAGTCAGTTCGGCCAGGTTGGAGCTGAAGCTGAGCAGCGCCGAGGGCACAGCAAGGAACAGCGTGGCCAGCCAGGGCGAATCCCAGCGCGGATGAATACGGGTGAAGGTGCGGTTCAGGGTCGGCATCCACAGCTCGTCGCGGCCGCTGCTGAAGATGACCCGGCCGATCTGGATGACGATGGCGACGATGGCGTTGAACACCGAGAGGAAGATACCGGCGCTGACCCAGCGCGACAGCGTCTCGTTGCCCAGGCTGGCGAGCAGGTAGCCGATGGGGTCGGGGCTGGCGATCAGGGTCTCCAGCGAGGGCGCGCCGATGATCAACGCGGTGAGCGGCACCAGCTCGATCACCACCACCAGCACCAGGGACCACAGCACGGCCTTGTGCACGCCCCGGCCGCCGCATTTCATGTCCTCGGCCATCAGCACCGCGCTGCCGTAGCCGTTGTAGGAGAACAGCGCCGTGCCCACCGCGCCCAGCACCAGCGCCATGGGCGCCGCCTGGAGCACGCCGCCATCGAGGACCTGCGGGTGCAGCAGCACGCTGGCCGGCTGACTGGGGTTGCCGAAGCCCAGGCCGACGATCACCAGCAGGGCGGCCACCTCCAGCAACAGGCAGAGGCCGGTGACCCAGGCGTTGACCTTGATGTTGAGAATGCCCAGCGCGTAGCTGGCGACGACGATGGTCAGCGCCACCGTCTGGCTGTCGAACGCCGTGCCCAGCGCGCGGTTGAGGTAGGTGGCGGCGCCGGTGGCCAGCACCGGCGGGATGAACAGCAGCATGGCCAGCACCGTGAGGAAGGTGGCGTAGCCGGCCAGCCCACCGAAGATGCGCTTGGCGTAGACGTACTCGCCGCCGGCCGAGCGGTGCGCACGGCCCAGCTCGGCGTAGCAGCAGGCGAACATCAGGGCCAGCACGCCGGCCAGGGCGAAGGCCATGAAGGCGCCGCTGCCGGCCTGCTGGATGGCGAAGGGGGCGATCACGAAGATGGAACTGGCGGGGGTGACCCCGGAGACGGTGATGGCGACGACATCGGCGGTGCCGAGACTGGGTTTGAGACGGCCGCCCGCAGGCGTGGAAGCGCTCATATCCTGATCCTCTGGTTGTTATTGGGATTGAGGCAGACATCAAGCAGTACGCAGTGGCGCTTCTGGTGGCGCCGGTTGGTGGGCCGATTCTGGGCGGGGCCCGGCCGTGCGCCAATCACCCTATTGGCGTACGCCCCCTTGAGGCCGGGGGAGCGGATCGGACAAGCTGGCCTCCCCCTTTTTGATCTGGAGCACCGCATGGACAGCCTGTTCAGGGAGGTCGGCCTGCATGCCGGCCTGGGCCGCACCGTCGAGCACCTCGGCGGCGAGCGGTTCTGGAAGCAGCTGATCTTGCTGCTGCACCAGTGGCTACCGTTCGACAACGCACTGGCAGCCTACTACCCCGCCCAGGGTGCGCCGCAGCCCCTGGAGGAGTACGACGCCGAGCCGGAAGGCACGCCCACCGCCATGCCGGCCTACCTCAGCGGGCCCTACCTGCTCGACCCCTTCTACCAGGCGTGCCGGGAAGGGCTGCCCAGCGGCTTCTACCGCCTGGAGGAAGTGGCGCCGGACCACTTCCGCCAGAGCGAGTACTACCTCAGCTACTTCCACGACAACGTGCTGGAGGACGAGGTGCAGTTCATCGCACAGCTCCCCGGCGCGGGCAGCCTGTCCCTGTCACTGGGCATGCGAAAGCGGTTCGATGCGGCGGAATGCGGCCTCGCGGCCCTGGTGGCGCCCTGGGTGCTGGCGCTGATGCAGCAGCACTGGCGCCAGCGCCTGCAGGCTCGCGGCCCGGCCAGCCAGGACCAGGTGGCCTCGCAGGTGCGCGATGCCCTCAGCCAATTCGGCGCGGGGGTGTTGTCGGAGCGGGAGCTGGAGATCGCCCGGCTGATCCTGCGGGGCTATTCGAGCAAGGCGATGGCGGAGCGGCTGGCCATCTCGCCGGACACGGTGAAGGTCCACCGCCGGCATCTCTACGCCAAGCTGGACATCTCCTCCCAGCCGGAGCTGTTCTCGCTGTTCATCCAGGCCCTGGGGCACGACCCGGAGAACCCATGAGGCAAGCCGTGAGTTCCGCCCCTCAGTCGAAGGCGTCGGCCCACTGGGCGAACTGCATGCACAGGCCGAAGCTGGTCACGTCACGGGTGTCGGCCATGCAGTTGACCGCCATGCGCGGCGTACCGCCCTTGACGTAGTCGGACACACAGGCCCGCTCGTTGCGCTTGAGCAGCTTGTAGGCGGTGTCGAACTTGTACATGGCCTCGTCCAGCTGGGCCTGGGTGATGCGCTTCTGGCGTACACGCTCACGCCCGAGCTGCTGGGCCTCACGGATCAGCGAAGGCATGCGCGAGATGGCGGCCGCGCACTGCACCACGCCTTTCTGCTGGAGCTGGCCGGGGTTGAGGTCGTCCTCATCGTCCAGGTCCAGCCCACGCAGGGAGGCCGGGCGTGCCTTCACCTCGGTGTCGTCGAGGCCCTGCATGGTGTTCACCTGCAGCTTCTCTTCATGGACGTTGCGGCTTTCCGGCGGCGGGGTGTCGGTGAAATGCACACGGCCCTGCTCGTCTCGCCATTGGTAGACCTGAGCGCAGGCAGGCAGGGAAAGGACGATGGCCAAGGTGGCCAGGCAGGCGCGAGCGAACATCCATGTGCTCCGGAGATATCAAAACGCCAGCAACTTACCTAAGCGCCCGGATGCTGTCCATGGCCCTGCGAGCCGCCCTTTGTGACGCAGGTCACGGATGGCGACGACCCAGCCCGGCGGGCACGCCGGAAGCGTCGGTGGACTGCCAGGGGCCGTCTGCACCATTGGACCAGCTCCAGCCACCATCCCAGCGGTAGTAGGTGCGTTCGCGGTAGTAGAGCTCGCCCCGCCCTTCCAGCACATACACCCCGAGGGTGTTGTCCCAGTAGCAGGCCGCGCCGGGTGGCGGGGCATAGCGGGGGTGGGTCTTCATGCGGGTCACCCGCGGGGTTGGCGCAGGGGCCGGGGTGACGCGCGGCGGTGTTGCCGCGGGCCCCTGGGCAGGCGGCTGGCCTGCCGGCGCGGGAGGGCGGAGGGTACAGCCGGCCAGGGTTACGAGCAGGCAGGCCAAGGACAGTCGAAGGGTCGCGTGCATGGCCGCCGGCTCCGATGGGGTTGTCAGGGCTGATCCGGGCTGTCGATGGTCAACTGCTGCGGATCCTCGGTAGCACTAGACAACGCCGGGCCGCGTCCGATCCATTCACCGCTCTTGGCATTGCCTTCGCGGGATACACGGGCGACCAGCTGCACCTGCGGGAAGTTGGAGATCTTCAGCTGCGGCATCATCGCGTCGGCGTCGCTGAGCACCACCTCGGCCGGCAGGTCCTTCACCGTCAGGCGCTTGACGGCCAGCGGCATGGGCGGACCTTCGGCGGCGCGGGCGAAGATGAACACCGTGTCGCCCGGCTGCACCTTGTCCTTCAGTGCGGCGGCCAGGTCGACGCGGACCTTCAGCTGCGGCATGGACTTGGTGAGCGTCTCGCGCTCGGGCAGGGTTTCGCCGTTCTCGGCCAGCCGCTCGCGGGCCCGGTCGATCCCGCCTTGCAGGGCGGCGCGGGACGGGTCGTCCTGGGGCAGCACGGCGATCAGGCGTTCCCAGTAGCCGATGGCGTCCTTGAAGCGGCCTTCCTCGAAACCGGCGATGCCCAGCAGGCCCAGGCTGGTGACCTCGTTGGGGTCCGCCTTGAGGGCGTCCTCGGTCAGCGCCTGGACTTCAGGGGTGAAACGCTTCTGGCTGGCGAAGTACAGCGCCTGGGCCCACTGGCCGAGCAGCTCGGGCTGACGGCCGGCGATCTGCACCGCGCGCTCGTAGGCCTTGGCGGCATCGACCGGGCGCTCCTGGGCCATGTAGGTACGGCCGAGGAAGTACCAGCCTTCGGCCGAATCCGGCTGGGCCTGCACGGCCTTTTCCAGGCGCGCGGTCATTTCCTCGATGGTGCGCGGCTGTTCGCGCATTTCGCGGGCCAGCTGGACCTTGTCGCTGGAACCCCAGTGGGCATACAGGCCAAGGCCGAGGGCCGGCACCAGCAGTGCGGCGAGCAGCGGCAGCGCACGCCCCAGCCGAGCGCTGCGGTCAGCGGCGGCGCCCTCGGTATCGGCCAGCAGTTCACGGGCCGCTTCGGCGCGACCGGCCTCCAGCTGGGCCTCGGTAAGGGTGCCGGCCTCGTGCTGGGCCTGCAGTTCGGCCAGGCGCTCCTGGTACAGGGCGACGTTGAGGGCGGTTCGGTCTTCCTCGGCCTGGGCCTTGCGGCCGCGCAGCACGGGAATCAGCAGGAATGCCAGGGCGACCAGCAGCAGCAGGCCGGCGGCGAGCCAGAAATCGATCATCAGCGGTTCTTGTCCTGAGTCTCTTGATTGAGCAGCGCATCCAGACGGGCGCGCTCATCGCTGGAAAGCAGTGCATCACCCGGCGCGTTCTCGACGCGGCGACGGCGCAGCACGATCACCCCGAGCACCAGCAGGCCACCGGCCAGCAGGCCCGCCGGGCCGTACCAGAGCAGCAGCGTGCGGCCGTTCACCGGGGGCTTGTAGCGCACGAAGTCGCCGTAGCGGGCCACCAGGAAGTCGACGATCTCGTCATTGCTCTTGCCCGCTTCGAGCATGCGGTAGATCTCGCGGCGCAGGTCGGTGGCGATGGGGGCGTTGGAGTCGGCGATGTTCTGGTTCTGGCACTTGGGGCAGCGCAGTTCTTCGGTGAGCACGCGGAAGCGCTCGCGCTCGGCCTCGTCACGGAACTCGTAGGTGTCGATGGCCGCGCGAGCGACGCCGGTGAGGGCAAGGCCGAGGGCCAGGGTGGCGAGCAGGCGCTTCATTGGCCGGCCTCGTCGACCAGGGACTGGTACAGCGGCGCCAGTTGCTCACGCCAGACGACCTCGTCGATCACACCGACGAACTTGTGGCGGATGACGCCGTCCTTGTCGATCAGGAAGGTCTCGGGGGCGCCGTAGACGCCCAGGTCCAGGCCGAGGCTGCCCTGCTCGTCGCGGATGTCCAGCTGATAGGGGTTGTGGAACTCCTTCAGCCACTTGAGGGCAGCGGCGTTGTCGTCCTTGTAGTTGACGCCGTAGATGGTCACGCCCATCTGCGACAGCTTGTTCAGCACCGGGTGCTCGACCCGGCAGGAAATGCACCAGGTGCCCCAGACGTTGATCAGCGCGGGCTTGCCCTTGAGGTCGGCTTCGGTCAGCGTGCGCGCGCCGTCCACGGCCGGCAGGCTGAACGCGGGGAAGGGTTTGCCGATCAGCGCCGACGGCAGCTCGGCGGGGTCGAGGAACAACCCGCGATAGAGGAACACCGCCACGCCGAGGAAGATCGCCAGCGGCAGCAACAGGATCAGGCGCTTCATGCTTGAGCTCCAGCCAGGCCCAGGGCGTCACGCACCCGGGTCTTCACCTTGACCCGGTAGCGCGGGTCGAATGCCGCCAGGACGCCGCCCAGGCCCATCAGCAGGCCGCCGAGCCAGATCCAGCGGACGAACGGTTTGACGTGCACGCGCACGGCCCAGGCGCCATCACCCAGGGGCTCGCCGAGGGCGACGTAGAGGTCGCGGGTGAAGCCGGCGTCGATGCCGGCCTCGGTCATCATCGACTGCTGCACGGTGTACAGGCGCTTCTCCGGGTGCAGCACGGCGATCTGCCGATCACCGTCGAGGACGCGGACGGTGCCCTTGTCGGAGGTGAAGTTGGGGCCTTCGTGGTGGGCTGCGCCCTCGAACACGAAGCGGTAGCCGCCCAGTTCCACCGACTCGCCGGGGGACAGGCGCAGGTCACGCTCGGCGCTGTACTGGCTGGAGAGCACGACGCCGAGGGCACACACGGCGATGCCGGCGTGGGCCAGCTGCATGCCCCAGTAGCTGCGGGTCAGGCTGCGGGCGCCCTTGAGCAGGCCCTTGTGGCGGGTCTTGTCGAGCAGGTCGCGGACGCCGGCCAGCAGCACCCAGGCGGACAGGCAGCCAACCGCCAGCACCGCCCAGTGGAAATCCCCCAGGACGAACGCTGCGAGCACGCCCAGCACCAGGCTGCCCACCAGCACCGGGCCGAGCATGCCCACCAGCCACTTCACCGGGGTGTCCTTCCAGCGCACCAGCACGCCCACGGCGATCACCACCATCAGCAGGGCCATCAGCGGCAGGAACAGGGCGTTGAAGTACGGCGGGCCAACGGAGAGCTTGGCGCCGGACAGCGCGTCCAGCACCAGCGGGTAGAGGGTGCCGAGCAGGATCATGGCGGCGGTCACCACCAGCACCAGGTTGTTGACCAGCAGCAGCGTCTCGCGGGACCAGAGGGCGAAGCCCACCTGGCTCTTGACCACCGGCGCGCGGATGGCGAACAGGGTCAGCGAGCAGCCCACCACGGCCAGCAGGAAGCCGAGGATGAACACGCCCCGCTCCGGGTCGGCGGCAAAGGCGTGCACCGAAGTCAGCACGCCGGAACGGACCAGGAAGGTACCCAGCAGGCTGAGGGAGAAGGCGGCGATGGCCAGCAGCACGGTCCAGCTCTTGAATACGCCACGCTTCTCGGTGACGGCCAGGGAGTGGATCAGCGCGGTGCCCACCAGCCAGGGCATGAAGGAGGCGTTCTCCACCGGGTCCCAGAACCACCAGCCACCCCAGCCGAGTTCGTAGTAGGCCCACCAGGAGCCGAGCACGATGCCGACGCTGAGGAAGGCCCAGGCGATGATGGTCCACGGACGCGACCAGCGCGCCCAGGCGGCGTCCAGGCGACCGCCGAGCAGCGCGGCGATGGCGAAGGCGAAGGCCACCGAGAAACCGACGTAGCCCATGTAGAGCATCGGCGGGTGGACGATCAGGCCGAAGTCCTGCAGCAGCGGGTTCAGGTCGTTGCCGTCGGCCGGCATGTTCGGCAGCAGGCGCTTGAAGGGGTTGGAGGTGATGATCAGGAACGACAGGAAGCCGATACTGATCATGCCCATGACACCCAGGACGCGGGCCAGCATCACCTCGGGCAGTTGCCGGGAGAACACCGAGACGGCGAAGGTCCAGCCGCCGAGGATCAGCGCCCAGAGCAGCAGCGAGCCCTCGTGGGCGCCCCATACGGCACTGAACTTGTAGTACCAGGGCAGCGCGCTGTTGGAGTTGCTGGCGACGTAGGCGACCGAGAAATCGTCGCTCATGAAGGCCCAGGTGAGGCAGCCGAAGGAGAACGCCAGGAAGGCGAACTGCCCCCAGGCGGCCGGTTGCGCCAGGCTCATCCACTGCCGGTCGCCGCGCCAGGCGCCGATCATCGGCAGGGTGGCCTGCACGGCAGCCATGCACAGGGCGAGGATCAGGGCCAGGTGGCCGAGTTCGGGAATCATCGATCAGCCCTCTTTCTTCTCAGGCAGGTTGCCGCTTTCCTTGAGGGCCTTGGTGACCTCCGGCGGCATGTATTTCTCGTCGTGCTTGGCCAGCACCTCGTCAGCCACCAGCACGCCCTGCCCGTCCAGCTTGCCCAGGGCGACGATGCCCTGCCCTTCGCGGAACAGGTCGGGGAGGATGCCGTGGTAGCGGATGGTGACGCTCTTGGCGAAGTCGGTGACCACGAACTCGACGTCGAGGGAGTCACCGGTGCGCTTGACCGAGCCTTCGGCCACCATGCCGCCGGCGCGGATGCGGGTGTCCTGGGGGGCTTCGCCGTTGGCGATCTGGGTGGGGGTGTAGAACAGGTTGATGTTCTGCTGCAGCGCCGACAACGCCAGCGCCACGGCGATCCCCACCCCGGCGAGGATGGCCAGGATGATGAACAGGCGCTTCTTGCGGATCGGATTCACTTGCCTTCCTCCCGGCGCAGACGGCGCGCCTCTTCTTTCAGGTAGCGACGCCGGGCTGCGACCGGCAGCGCGACGTTGAGCGCCAGGACCAGCAGGCTGATGCCGTAGGCGCTCCAGACATACAGGCCGTGGTGGCCCATGGCGAGGAACTCGCCGAACGATGCAAAACTCACGATGCCTTCTCCACCAGGGCCTTCACCTCGTTGCGCACCCAGGCGGCGCGGGCCTCGCGACGCAGGACTTCGAGGCGCATGCGCATCAGCACCACGGCGCCGAAGAAGCAGTAGAAGCCCAGCACCATCAGCAGCAGCGGCACCCACATCTCGGCGGGCATGGCCGGCTTCTCGGTGACGGTGAAGGTGGCCGGCTGATGCAGGGTGTTCCACCACTCCACCGAGTACTTGATGATCGGAATGTTGATGACCCCGACGATGGCCAGCACCGCGCAGGCCTTGGCGGCGCTGTCACGATTGCTGATGGCCTGGCCCAGTGCAATCACACCGAAGTACAGGAACAGGAGGATGAGCATCGACGTCAGTCGGGCATCCCACACCCACCAGGCACCCCAGGTGGGCTTGCCCCACACGGCACCGGTCACCAGGGCGATGAAGGTCATCCAGGCGCCTACCGGCGCGGCGGCCTGCAGGGCGACATCGGCCAGCTTCATCTTCCAGACCAGCCCGACCACGCCGCAGACGGCGAGCATGACGTAGCAGGACTGGGCCAGGAAGGCGGCCGGGACGTGGATGTAGATGATCCGGAAGCTGTTGCCCTGCTGGTAGTCCGGCGGCGCGAAAGCCAGGCCCCAGACGGTACCGACGGTGATCAGCAGGGCGGCGCCGACGGCGAACCAGGGGAGCCAGCGGCCACTGATCTCGTAGAACCATTTCGGCGAACCCAGCTTGTGGAACCAGGTCCAGTTCATCGGGCCCACCTGCTGGGCACGGAGGCCTGTGCGGACATCGGCAGTTCTCTCATCAAGGCAACTCTTGTTCGTTATTCGCCGACGCTGATGGTCAGGCCAGCGGCTATGGCAAAGGGAGTCAGGGTCACCGCCAGGGCGGTGAGGCAGCCCAGCCACAACAGGTGGCCGACAGCCGGCAATCCTTGCAGGGCCGCTTGCAGGGCCCCGCTGCCGAGAATCAGCACGGGGATGTACAGCGGCAGTATCAGCAGCGCGAGAAGCAGGCCGCCGCGCTTGAGACCAACGGTCAGCGCGGCACCCACCGCACCCAGCAGGCTCAACACCGGCGTGCCCAGCAGCAGGGAGCCGAGCAGCACCGGCAGGCAGCGGGCGGGCAGGCCCAGCATCAGCGCCAGCAGCGGCGCCAGCAGGACCAGCGCCAGTCCGGAGAAGAGCCAGTGTGCCAGCACCTTGGCCAGGACCAGAAGCGGCAGGGGGTGCGGCGAAACGACCCACTGTTCCAGCGAGCCGTCCTCGAAATCACTGCGGAAAAGCCCGTCCAGCGAGAGCAGGACGGCCAACAGGGCCGCTACCCAGACCAGCCCCGGCGAAAGGGTTTGCAACAATTGGCTCTCGGGACCGACCGCCAGGGGGAACAGGGCGATGACGATGGCGAAGAACACCAGGGGGTTGGCCAGCTCGGCAGGGCGACGGAACAGCAGGCGCGCTTCGCGGGCCATGACCAGGGTGAAGACCGATCTCATGCCGCACGTCGTCCCAGGTCCAGTTCACGGTAGCCCGCCGGCAGGTGGGCGGGGCTGTGGTGGGTGGTGAACACCACCAGGCCGCCACGCTCGCAGTGCCCGGCCAGATGCGCCTCGAGCTGGGCGACGCCCTGCTTGTCGAGTGCGGTGTAGGGTTCGTCGAGGATCCACAGCGGCGGCGGATCGAGGTAGAGCCGCGCCAGGGCGACGCGGCGCTGCTGGCCGGCGGAGAGGGTGTGGCTGGGAACGTCCTCGAATCCACGCAGCCCGACGGCGGCCAGTGCCTCCCAGATCGCCTCGCGCTCGGCGCTCTGGTGCAGGGCGCAGAGCCAGGTCAGGTTCTCTTCCGGGGTGAGCAGGCCCTTGATGCCGGCGGCATGGCCGATCCACAGCAGCTCGCGGGCCAGTTCGGCACGCTGCCGACCGAGGGCGACGCCTTTCAGCAGGATCTCGCCGGAGGTGGGTTGCATCAGACCGCAGAGCAGGCGCAGCAGGCTGGTCTTGCCACTGCCGTTCGGCCCGCTGATCTGCAACATTTCCCCGGGTTCGAGCGCCAGGTCCAGCCCTTCGAAGAGCATCCGCCAATCACGCTCGCAGGCGAGGTCGAGGGTCTGGAGGTAGGGACTGGTCACGTCAGCGGATACCCTGCGGGGAACTCAAGTGATGGGGTCGCCGGCCGCTATACTGGAATCGCGCTCCACCGCCAGCCCGGACGGGGCGGCATTATACATGTCATCCCCAGCCCCGAAGGGGGCTTTTTCAACAGGTTGTAACCCTTTGATGACCGAGATCAGCACTTCGCGCCCCGTCGCTTCCGTGCCCACCGCCAGCCGGGCGGCGCAGGCTGTGGCAGATGCCGCGCTGAAGCTGCTGCAACCATCCAATGGCCTGCTGGCGGCCGGCGACAGCGCCGAAGCCGAGGTGGTCAGCGTCAAGGAAACCGCACAGAACAGCTTCCAGGTGATGCTGCGCCTGAGCCTGGGCAGCGGCCAGCAGGCAACGCTGGAAGCCACCAGCACGCGCCCCCTGAGCCAGGGCTCGCTGGTGAACGTCACGGCCCTTTCGGACAGCCGCCTGATGGTGGCCCTGCAGTCGGCCGGTGCCCTGCCGCTGGACAGCCTGGACCTGGAGCAGGTGCCGGTCGGCACGCTGATCCAGGGCAAGGTGGTCGCCAGCGAACAGCTCGCCGAGGCGAAGGCGACCGTCTATCGCACCCTGATCAACCTGATCAACACGCCGCTGGCAGGCCGCCAGCTGGCTGTCGACAGCCCGCAACCGCTACCGGTCGGCAGCCTGCTCAGCGCCCAGGTCCAGGGCGACCAGTCCCTGCGCTTCATCCCGCTGAGCAATCGCCTGGACCAGTTGGCCCTCAGCCAGCAGTTGAACAGCCAGGTGTCGCGCCAGGGTTCCCTGGAGGGCCTGTTCGGCGCCCTTGCCGAACTCGACCCGGACCTGCCACCGAACCTGCGCAACGCCGTGGAGCGCCTGCTGGGCTCACTGCCCGGCCCCGGCCAGCTGAGCGACGCCAAGCAACTGGCCAAGGCCATGGAGAACAGCGGTGCGCTGCTGGAGGCGCGCCTGCTGGCCGGTCATGGCGCCGCCACCGGGCAGGACCTGAAGGGCAACCTGCTGCGCCTGATCGCCCAATTGCTGCCTGAGCTGCCCAACGCACCGGCGGCGCTGCCCACCGCTGGCGCCAGCAACGCCATGGCCCAGGCCCTGCCGGCCTTCATCCGCAACGCACTGGGCTCCCTCGGCCAGGCCAGCTCGCGCCAGCAGGCACTGAGCTTCCCCCTCCCCTCCCGCCTGGCCCAGGCCGCACAGGAGGAAGGCGATCTGGAAACCCTGCTGAAGCTGGCGGCGGCAGCCGTCTCGCGCCTGCAGACCCACCAGCTCTCCAGCCTGGCGCAGTCGCAGATGACCCCGGAGGGCAACCTGGTCACCACCTGGCAGCTGGAGCTGCCGATGCGCAACCAGCAGGAAATCGTCCCGCTGCAGATCAAGATCCAGCAGGAAGAGCGTCAAGCCCAACAACAGCGGCGCAAGGACGAACAGAAGGAAAACCTCTGGCGTATCGAACTGGCGTTCGACATCGCCCCCTTGGGCCCTTTGCAGGTCCAGGCGCAGTTGCTGCGCGGTTCGATCTCCAGCCAACTGTGGGCGGAGCGAGCCGCCACGGCGCGCTTCATCGACAGCGAACTGGGCAATCTGCGGGAGCGGCTGGTGGCCGCCGGCCTGGAAGTGGGTGAACTGGCCTGCCAGCAAGGCACGCCGCCCCAAGGTCCACGCACGACCCTGCAGCAACGCTGGGTGGATGAGACGGCATGAAACAGACCGAACGCCGCCAAGCGATTGCCCTGTCCTATGACGGGGTCAGTGCACCGAACCTGACCGCCAAGGGTGACGACGAGCTGGCCGAGGCGATCCTCGCCATCGCCCGCGAGTACGAGGTGCCGATCTACGAGAACGCTGAGCTGGTCCGCCTGCTGGCGCGGATGGAACTGGGCGAAGCCATCCCCGAGGCGCTGTACCGCACGCTGGCCGAGATCATCGCCTTTGCCTGGTACCTGAAGGGCAAATGCCCGGCGGGCTTCGACCCCGACGCCACCCGGGACGTGACGCCCGGCCTGCCGCTGCTGGAGGGCCCTAGGGGCTGAGCGCCAGCACTTCACCCTCCATACCCTTGCCTTGGGGGAAGTCCAGCAATTGCCAGGCGAAGTAGCCGTCACGGAAATAGAAGACCTGGCGATACCCCCACCCCACTGCCAGTTGCGCCGCCAGCGCCCCGCGCGGACAGACGTCGCTGTCGCAGTAGATCACCAGCGGCACATGCCGCGGCCACTGGGGCATGGCCAAGCCGGCGAAGCGGTCGGTCAGGTCCAGGTGCACGGCACCGTGAACGTGGCCCCAGCTCCACTCCCGGTCCGGCCGGACGTCGATGAACAGGGCGCCGTAGTCGAACAGCCGCTTGGCCTGCAGCACATTGACAGTCGTCGCTCCCGCAACATGCAAGGGTGCCTCCTCCGCCTGGGCCAGCGGCAAGAGGAGCAAGAGCAACAGGGGAGCCAGGCGCATGGGCAACTCCGCTCGGTGGGCCTGGTTAGAGCCTAGTCCGGGCAGAAGTGCCGACTTGGAGTGATTGGTTAGATGGCAGGCGGGGCTTAGAACCGGGCGCGCATCAGCTCTGGGCCTGCTTGCGCGCGAGCTGGAGCTTGCTGACCAGTTCCGCCTCGGCCTTGCTGAGCCCACAGGAATGAGTGAGGTCGTCGACGCTCGCCCCCATGCCCGCCAGGCGTGCGGCTTGGGTGAAGGAGATGCTGCTGGGGTCGCGCTGCTCGATCTGACTGACCTTGTCGGGCAGCGGCGCCACCACCCGGCGCAGCTCGTGCAACTCCTCCCCCATGCGGATGCTGCCGCTGAGGTAGGCATCGAGACGGCGGGCCAGTTCCTTCAGCCGCTGGTCTCGAGCCGCTTCGCGCTTGGCCTGTTCCTGGGCGAGCTCCAGCTGCTGCCGGCGCAATCGCACGCAGGCGAAGGCGAGCGCCGCACAGGCGACCGCCAGGACCAGCAGCGCGATCTCGATCAGCACGTCAGATGCTCTCCAGCTCCGACCACTCTTCTTCGCTCATCATCTTGTCCAGCTCGACCAGGATCAGCAGCTCGCCGTTCTTGTTGCAGACGCCCTGGATGAACTTGGCCGACTCCTCGTTGCCCACGTTGGGCGCGGTCTCGACCTCGGACTGACGCAGGTAGACCACTTCGGCGACGCTGTCGACGAGGATGCCCACCACCTGCTTGTCCGCCTCGATGATGACGATGCGGGTGTTGTCGGTGACCGGCGCGGAATCCAGGCCAAAGCGCTGGCGGGTATCGATCACCGTCACCACGTTGCCACGCAGGTTGATGATGCCCAGGACGTAGCTGGGAGCCCCCGGCACCGGCGCGATCTCGGTGTAGCGCAGGACTTCCTGCACCTGCATCACGTTGATGCCGTAGGTTTCATTGTCCAGGCGGAAAGTCACCCACTGCAGGATGGGATCTTCGGAACCTTGCCCTGACGATTTCTTCATGTTCCCTAGCCTCTTCTTGTACCGCACGGGGCGGCGAATGCGGGTTGACCGCCTTGTTGCGAATCCGGCGCCCCGGCGTGCGGAGCCTGCCTCTTCATTGTTCAGTTAAGCGACATGTTCTTGACGGCGCCACTGGCAATCAATTCGGCCAGCGCGGCGACGTCCAGCAACGCACACATGTGCTCGATCACCGTGCCGGCCAGCCAGGGTCGCTGGCTGCGCTGACTGCGCCACTTGATCTCGTTCGGGTCCAGGCGGATGGAGCGGCTCACCTGGTGCACGGCGAGACCCCATTCGTAGCCCTGGACGGAAATAACGTACTGCAGCCCCTCGCGGAAATCATCGCGGTAACGGTCCGGCATCACCCAGCGAGCCGTGTCCAGCACCTTCAGGTTGCCTGCCTGGCACGGCAGGATACCGAGGAACCAGTCCGGCTGGCCGAACAATGGCGTGAGTTCCTGGCCGGCAAGGGGGTAGATGGAGCCCAGGCAGACCAGAGGCACGGCCAGGGTCAGCCCGGCAACGTCGAACAGCAGGCATTCGAATGGCTCTTCCGCCCATTGAGGGCGACCCTCGAAACTGGGTGGCAAAGGCTCGCGGGGCTCGACGCTGGCAACCTGCAGTTCGGCAACCGGTTCCACCAGCGCAGGCTCCGGCTCTGGCTCCGGGATTGCCGGCACCAGCACGGGCTCGGCGATGACCGGCGCAAGCTGACGCACCGGGCGATCCTCCAGCTGGACCGCTACGGGAGCGGCACGCACCACGCGAGGAGCCGCCTCCGGCGCGGCGGCCAGTACTGGGCGCGCCTGGTTCAGCCGGGCATCACGCACCTGCTCCTCGAGCACGGCAGCCTCGAATTCCTCCAGGCTTACGCTGTCGGCGAGTTCGATGGCTGCTTCCTGCAGCAGGGAGTCCAGGTAGGACTGCAACGCCAGTTGCGGTCGTGTGGTGGTGGCGAGGGTACGGCTCATGGGTGGGACCTGCGACGTTGGGCTCGACAGTCTATCGGCACAGGGCATGCCGGACTTGAGAGCACCTGTAGCTCAGCATAGACGCTCATATCAAGCGACCTGCGCGGCGAGCTGCTGGCTCAGCAGGTGCTTGAGCAGCGCGCGATAGGCGATCACACCACGGCTGTTGCCGTCGTACTGCGACGGGGTCACGCCGGCACGGCTGGCATCCCGCAGGCGGGTGTCCACCGGGATGTAGGCCGGCCAGAGGTGCTCGGGATAGGTGTTGCGCAGCACACGCAGAGTATTCAGGGACGCCTGGGTCCGACGGTCGAAAAGAGTCGGCACGATGGTGTAGGGCAGTGCCTGCTTGCGCGAGCGATTGACCATGTTGAGGGTGCTGACCATGCGTTCCAGGCCCTTCACTGCCAGGAATTCGGTCTGCACGGGGATCACCAGTTGTTGGCTGGCAGCCAGCGCATTGACCATCAACACGCCGAGAAGCGGCGGGCTGTCGATGATGGCGTGGTCGAACTCCTGCCAAAGCTGCGCCAGGCTCTTGGCGATCACCAGGCCCAGCCCGTTCTGCCCAGGTGACTGGCGCTCGAGGGTGGCCAGGGCGGTGCTGGAAGGCAGCAGCGACATGCGCTCGTGGCTGGTCTGCAGCAGCAGTTGCCGGGGCAGCCCTTCCGGTACGCCGCCCTGGTGGAGGAACAGGTCGAAGCAGCTGTGCTCCAGGGTATCGGGGTCATGGCCGAAATAGCTGGTCATGGAACCGTGGGGGTCGAGATCCACGACCACGACGCGCTTGCCGGCGTCGGCCAGCAAGCCTGCCAGTGCGATGGAGGTGGTGGTCTTGCCGACACCACCCTTCTGATTGGCTACCGCCCAAACTCTCATGCTCTTCGTCCTCCCGGCGAAACCACAGCCTTGCCGAGGATCATTGTCCACCCGCTGGCGCGGGCGACGGGGAATTGACGGCCCCCGCTGCGGAGGGCCCCGGTGCAGGCGCTGGTGCAGTTTGCGTGCCAGCACGCCGCAACGCGTCATCCGGCTTGGCTTTGCCCGCCCCTACCCCACTCACCGCTCGCCGCACGTCGAGGTTTCGCGAAACCACCAATACCACACGGCGGTTGCGTGCGCGCCCTTCCGCCGTCGAGTTGTCCGCCACCGGCTGGAATTCGCCGTACCCGACCGCCGCGAGGCGCG
Organism: Pseudomonas sp. SLBN-26; assembly: GCF_006715895.1. Lineage (NCBI taxonomy): Bacteria > Pseudomonadati > Pseudomonadota > Gammaproteobacteria > Pseudomonadales > Pseudomonadaceae > Pseudomonas > Pseudomonas sp. SLBN-26. The sequence goes on along the minus strand of NZ_VFOB01000001.1, from coordinate 221,721 downwards.
CCGGATTGACCCCGTCCATGGAAAGCATCCTCACGATACTGGATGCACGGGAGGCGGAAAGCTCCCAGTTGGAAGGATAGGCGGCTGTGCTGATGGGCAGGTTATCGGTGAAGCCTTCGACGTGCACGGGGTTTTCGTAGGGGGCGAGGATCTTCGCCACCTTCTCGATGATGGTGAACGCCTCGTTGGTGGGGATGGCATCGCCACTGGGGAACAGCAGGCTGGAATTCAGCTCGATCTCCACCCAGAGCTCGTTGCCCCGAACCGTCATCTGCTCGTTGGAAATCAGGTCGCCAAACGCTGCCTGCATGCTCTCGGTGATGCTCTGCAAGGGATCGGCCTGGGCATCGCCAGGCCCGCCCTGCTCTGCAGACGTCTGCTCTGCCTCGGTGGTACGAGGGCGCTCTTCGCCGATCGGGATCGGCTTGATCGAGCGATCCGGCTGGTTGAAGACGCCGGTCAGGGTGTCCGAGAGGATCTTGTACTTGCCCTCGTTGATCGAGGAGATGGAGTACATGACCACGAAGAACGCGAACAGCAGCGTAATGAAATCGGCGTATGAAACGAGCCAGCGCTCGTGGTTCTCATGCTCTTCGTGCTGACGCCTGCGAGCCATGCCATGCCTCCATCAATCCACGAAGCCTTGCAGCTTCAGTTCGATGGAGCGGGGGTTCTCACCCTCGCCGATGGAGAGGATGCCCTCCAGCAGCATTTCCCGGTAGCGCGACTGGCGCATGGCGATAGCCTTCAGCTTGCTGCTCACCGGCAACAGGAGCAGGTTGGCGAAACTCACGCCGTAGATGGTGGCGACGAACGCTACCGCAATGCCACCTCCAAGCTGACTCGGGTCGGCCAGGTTGCCCATGACGTGGATCAGCCCCATCACCGCACCAATGATGCCGATGGTAGGGGCGTAGCCGCCCATGCTCTCGAACACCTTGGCGGCCTGCAGATCGCGGGCCTCCTGGGTATAAAGGTCCACTTCGAGAATGCTGCGGATGGACTCGGGCTCGGCGCCGTCGACCAGGAGCTGCAAACCCTTGCGGGCATAGGGGTCCGGCTCGGCGTCGGCAATGGGCTCCAGGCCCAGGAGCCCTTCCTTGCGCGCCGCCATGCTCCAGCCCACCACGCTGTTGATGCCGCCGGTGAGGTCGATCCTGGGCGGGAAGATGATCCAGCGAAGGATCGCCAGAGCCCGCTTGAGCACGCTCATGGGTGTCTGGAGCAAAGCGGCACCCACGGTACCGCCAATCACGATCAGCGCAGCCGGGCCGTTCAGAAGGGCACCGGCGTGCCCTCCTTCGAGGTAGTTGCCCCCAACGATGGCGACCAGTGCAAGGATGATCCCTACGATGCTCAACGCATCCATTTACCGCACTACTCCCATCACAGGCATGCTTCGGCGATGTGCCTGCCAATGTCGTCGAGGCCGTAGACCGCGTCTGCCAGGTTGGCCTTCACGATTGCCATCGGCATGCCATAGATCACGCAACTGGCTTCATCCTGCGCCCACACCTGGCTGCCGCTCTGCTTGAGCAGGCGTGCACCCTCGCGGCCGTCCGCGCCCATGCCGGTCAGCACCACGGCCAGGACCTTATCATTGAAGGCCTTGGCAGCGGAGCCGAAGGTGATGTCGACACAGGGCTTGTAGTTGAGGCGCTCATCGCCGGGGAGGATGCGCACGGTCCCGCGCGGGTCCACCATCATCTGCTTGCCGCCCGGTGCCAGCAGGGCGAGGCCAGGCCTGAGCTGGTCGCCATCCTCGGCCTCCTTGACGGAGATACGGCAGAGCTTGTCCAGGCGCTCGGCGAATGCCTTGGTGAACGCCGCCGGCATGTGCTGGATCAGCACCAGCGGCGCCGGGAAATTGGCGGGCAGCTGGGTCAGCACACGCTGAAGCGCAACAGGACCACCCGTCGAGGTGCCGATGGCCACCAGCCGGTAGGACTTGCGCTTGGGCGCAGGCCCGCTGCTGGAACTACCACTGGATGAGGAAGCCGGTGCTGGGGCAGGTGCAGCCGCAGGGCGAGACAGGCTCGACGGGCCGGAACTGCTGGGCGTCGGCGCGGCAGGCGGCGGGGTGTAGCTGCTGTAGCGACGGTTGCTCCGCGCGATGCTGTGCACCTTCTCGCAGAGCAGTTGCTTGACCTTCTCCGGATTGCGGGAGATGTCCTCAAAGTTCTTCGGCAGGAAGTCGACCGCACCGGCATCCAGCGCATCGAGGGTTACCCGGGCGCCTTCGTGAGTCAGGGAGGAGAACATCAGGACCGGAGTCGGGCAGCGCTGCATGATGTGCCGGACGGCGGTGATGCCGTCCATCATGGGCATTTCGTAATCCATGGTGATGACGTCAGGCTTGAGCGCCAGCGCCTGGTCGATGGCCTCCCGGCCATTCGTGGCGGTCCCTACCACCTGGATATTGGTGTCGGCGGACAGAATCTCCGAAACGCGACGACGGAAGAAGCCGGAGTCATCAACCACCAGAACCTTGACTGCCATAAACACTCCTAACAGGCGGCCCCCAACGGGCCGCCTAAACGATCAACCGCGGCGCGCGTAGCGCTTGAGCATGCTCGGCACGTCGAGGATGAGGGCGATTCGTCCATCGCCGGTAATGGTGGCACCGGACATGCCGGGCGTCCCCTGCAGCATCTTGCCAAGCGGCTTGATCACCACTTCTTCCTGACCGACCAGTTGATCCACCACGAAGCCGATGCGCTGGGTACCCACGGAGAGGATCACCACGTGCCCTTCACCCTGCTCCTCGTATGAGGCGTCACGAACCAGCCAGCGCTTGAGGTAGAACAGCGGCAGGGCCTTGTCGCGGACGATCACCACTTCCTGGCCATCCACGACGTTGGTGCGGGACAGGTCGAGGTGGAAGATCTCGTTGACGTTGACCAGCGGGAAAGCGAAGGCCTGGTTGCCCAGCATCACCATGAGCGTCGGCATGATCGCCAGGGTCAGCGGCACCTTGATGACGATCTTGGAACCTTGCCCTTTCTGCGAGAACACGTTCACCGTGCCGTTGAGCTGGGAGATCTTGGTCTTCACCACGTCCATCCCGACGCCACGACCGGATACGTCCGAGATCTCGGTCTTGGTCGAGAAGCCCGGGGCGAAAATCAGGTTGTAGCACTCCAGCTCGGTCAGGCGGTCGGCGGCATCCTTGTCCAGCAGCCCTTTCTCGACGGCCTTGGCGCGGAGGATGTTCGCGTCCATGCCCTTGCCGTCGTCGGTGATCATCAGAAGGATGTGGTCACCCTCCTGCTCGGCGGACAGCACGACGCGACCGGTACGCGCCTTGCCGGCGGCCTCGCGCTCCTCGGGCGTCTCGATGCCGTGGTCCACGGCGTTGCGCACCAGGTGGACCAGCGGGTCAGCAAGGGCCTCGACGAGGTTCTTGTCGAGGTCGGTCTCCTCCCCCACCAGCTCGAGGTTGATCTCTTTCTTCAGGTTGCGGGCCAGGTCGCGCACGAGGCGCGGGAAGCGGCCGAAGACCTTCTTGATGGGCTGCATGCGGGTCTTCATCACCGCGGTCTGCAGGTCGGCGGTCACCACATCGAGGTTCGACACGGCCTTGGCCATGGCCTCGTCACCGCTGTTGGCACCGAGACGCACCAGACGGTTACGCACCAGTACCAGCTCGCCCACCATGTTCATGATCTCGTCCAGGCGAGCGGTGTCCACCCGTACGGTGGTTTCCGTTTCGCTGGCTGCCGCAGGAGCAGCCTTGTCTCCGTTAGCCGTCGGCGCAGCCGGACGGGCAGCTGCCGGCGCAGGCTTGGCAGGTTCGGGCTTGGCGGCAGCAGGCTTCGCCGGCTCGGTCGCTTTCGCGGCGGGTGTGGCCGCAGGCTTGGCGGGTGCCGCAGCGGGCTTCGCAGGTGCCGCCGGCTTGGCCGGGGCTGACGAGGCAGGAGCCTCCGCGACGAACTTGCCCTTGCCATGAAGCTGGTCCAGCAGGGCTTCGAACTCGTCATCGGTGATGTTGTCGCCGCCCGGCGCAGCCGGTGCTGCGGTATCGGGCACGGACGCGACAGCAGCCGGTGCGGTGTCATCCACAGCAGGGGCGACGAACTTGCCCTTGCCGTGAAGCTGGTCAAGCAGGGCTTCAAACTCATCATCGGTGATGTCATCGCCGCCCGGCGAGGCAGAAGGGGCAGCAACCGGCTCGGGCGCCTTGGGCGCACTGGAAGCTGGCGCCGCATCGCCGACGAACTTGCCCTTGCCATGGAGCTGGTCCAGCAGCGCTTCGAACTCGTCATCGGTAATTTCATCCGACGCGGCCGCTTCGTTGCCGGCTGCGGGTTCGGCATTGGAACCAGAGGGCTCGTCCAGGGCCGTCAGCAGTTGCTCGAACTCGCTGTCGGTGATGTCGCCCGATGCCGGCGCGGCAGGCTCTTCGGCCTCCGGCTCGGGCTCGGGCTCAGGTTCAAAAGCCTCAGCAACAGGCTCAGGCTCGGACGCACCCGCAGGCTCTGCCAGGCGCGATAATGCGGCCAGCAGCTCGGGCGTGGCGGGCGTCGGCTCGGAGCGCTCGCGTACCTGGCTGAACATCTCGTTGACGGTATCCAGCGCCTGGAGCACCACGTCCATCAGCTCTGCATCGACTCGACGCGCACCCTTGCGGAGGATGTCGAACACGTTTTCGGCGATGTGGCAGCATTCCACAAGGGCGTTTAGCTGGAGGAAACCAGCTCCGCCCTTGACCGTGTGGAAACCCCGGAAAATGGCATTGAGCAGATCCATATCGTCCGGACGGCTCTCCAGCTCAACGAGCTGCTCGGACAATTGCTCCAGTATTTCGCCGGCCTCTACCAGGAAGTCCTGGAGGATTTCTTCATCGGCGTCGAAGCTCATTAGGCGGCTCCCCTAGAAACCAAGGCTGGATAACAGATCATCGACGTCGACCTGATCGGCCACGACGTCATCACGCTTATCGGCATTGATCTGCGGACCTTCACCCCTAGATGGATCTTTTAGTTTTTCTTTCTCGACAACCATCGCTTCGCGGTCATGCTGGATGCCTGCGAAACGGTCTACGTCACTGGCCATCAGCACCAGTTTCACCAGGTTGTGCTCAACTTCGGTCACCAACTGGGTGACGCGTTTGATCACTTGCCCGGTCAGGTCCTGATAGTCCTGTGCCAGCAGGATGTCGTTCATATGGGAGGATAGCTGCTCGGTGTCGCGCTGACTGCGCGCCAGGAACGATTCGATGCGCTTGGCCAGCTCCCGGAACGCATCCGCGCCGATCTCGCGCCGCATGAAGCGCCCCCACTCCTCGGAAAGGCTCTGGGCTTCATCGCCCAGGCCATTGAGCAGCGGTGCGCTCTCCTCCACCAGATCCATGGTGCGGTTGGCTGCCTTCTCCGTCATCTGCACGACGTAGGAGAGACGATCCGTCGCATCGGCGATCTGGGACATTTCCTTGGCGTGCGGCAAATGCGGATCGATCTGGAAGTTGACGATCGCATTGTGCAACTCGCGGGTGAGCTTGCCGACTTCCTGATAGAGGCCGCGGTCGCGAACCTTGTTCAGTTCGTGGATCAGTTGCACCGCATCGCCGAAGTTGCCCTTTTCAAGGGTTTCCACCAGCTCGCGTGCATGATTTTTCAGGGTCGACTCGAGGTCTCCCGACTGGGAATCTTTATCCATGGCGTCCTCGCGACTGGCATCAGCCGTTGACCCGCTCGAAGATCTTTTCAATCTTCTCTTTGAGAACCTGGGCCGTGAACGGCTTGACCACGTACCCGTTCACGCCGGCCTGGGCGGCTTCGATGATCTGATCGCGCTTGGCTTCAGCAGTCACCATCAGCACCGGCAGGTGTTTCAGGCGCTCGTCGGCGCGCACGGCACGCAGCAGGTCGATGCCGGTCATGCCAGGCATGTTCCAGTCGGTGACCAGGAAATCGAAATTGCCGCTGTGCAGCATCGGCAAGGCGGTCGTGCCGTCGTCGGCCTCTGCGGTGTTGGTGAAGCCCAAATCACGCAGGAGGTTCTTGATGATGCGTCTCATCGTAGAGAAATCGTCCACGATGAGGATTTTCATGTTCTTGTCCAAATCGACCTCCGTACAGTCCTGAACGCCCCCGGGTCATGGGGGCGTCGTTCAATCGAAAAACCGGTGTGCTTCAGGCACGCCACTCACCCAGCCGGGCCCGCAAACGCGCGGCGCACTGGCTGTGCAACTGGCTGACTCGGGATTCACTGACTCCCAGCACTTCACCGATTTCCTTCAAATTCAGCTCTTCGTCGTAATACAGCGCCAGCACCAGGCGCTCTCGTTCCGGCAGATTGGCGATGGCATCGGCCAGCGCCGCCTGGAAGCGCTCGTCTTCCAAGTCATTCGAAGGTTCGAGATGGGTGACTCCGGTGTCTTCGTGCGCCGTGCCATGCTCCCCGCCTTCCAGAAGGTCGTCGAAGCTGAACAGCCGGCTGCCCAAAGTGTCGCTCAGGATGCCGTAGTAATCTTCGAGACTCAATCCAAGTTCGGCCGCAACCTCCTGATCTTTAGCGTCACGTCCGGTTCTTGCCTCGACTTTGCGGATGGCGTCGCTGACCATCCGGGTATTGCGGTGGACCGAGCGCGGTGCCCAGTCGCCCTTGCGGACCTCGTCGAGCATCGCCCCGCGGATGCGGATCCCGGCGTAGGTCTCGAAACTTGCGCCCTTGCTGGAGTCGTACTTCTTCGATGCTTCCAGCAGGCCGATCATCCCCGCCTGCATGAGGTCTTCAACCTGCACGTTCGCCGGCAAGCGTGCCAGCAGGTGGTAGGCGATCCGCTTGACCAGGGGCGCGTAGCGCTCGATCAGCTGGTGCTGGGAATCCCCGGCCTGAGCCTTGTTGTACATGCGAAGTCCACTTGCGGGTGGTGTCATACGGTCGAATCCGCGATGGGTTGCTGCACCAGTCGCTCGACGAAGAACTCAAGGTGGCCGCGGGGGTTGGCCGGTAACGGCCAGCTGTCGACCTTCTGAGCAATCGCCTTGAACGCCAGGGCACATTTAGAACGCGGGAACGCTTCGTAGACCGCTCGCTGCTTCTGTACCGCCTTGCGCACGGACTCGTCATAGGGGACGGCGCCGACGTACTGCAAGGCCACATCGAGGAAGCGATCAGTCACCTTGGTCAGCTTAGCAAAGAGGTTGCGACCTTCCTGCGGGCTGTGGGCCATATTGGCCAGGACCCGGAAACGGCTCATGCCGAAGTCGCGGTTGAGCAGCTTGATCAGCGCATAGGCGTCGGTGATGGACGTAGGCTCGTCGCAGACGACCACAATCACTTCCTGCGCCGCACGGACGAAGCTGACCACCGCATCGCCGATGCCGGCGGCGGTGTCGATCACCAGCACGTCCAGGTTGTCGCTGATCTCGCTGAACGCCTGGATCAGACCGGCATGCTGCATCGGCGAGAGCTGGACCATGCTCTGCGTGCCGGAAGCGGCCGGCACGATGCGGACGCCGCCCGGCCCTTGCAGCAGCACGTCACGCAGGTCGCACTCGCCTGCGATCACGTCCGCCAGGGTCCGCTTGGGCGTCAGCCCGAGCAGCACGTCGACGTTGGCCAGGCCGAGGTCGGCGTCGAGCAGCATCACGCGGCGCCCCAGGTCGGCCAGCGCCAGCGAGAGGTTCACGGATACGTTGGTCTTGCCGACACCGCCCTTGCCACCGGTTACAGCAATCACCTGTACGGGATGCAAACTACCCATTTATCACACACCTTGTTCACGTCGACTGGGCCACTTGGCGCATTCACGCCACCCATCCCGGGCGGCTCTGGGTTTCTATCCAACCTGGCGAGTGGGCGCCTGGTACAGGCCTGCGAACAGGTCGGCCATGGCTTCCTCGCTGGGGTCCTCCGGCGCCTGAAGGCTCACCGCACGACTCACCAGTTGGTGACTGCGCGGAACCTGGAGATCATCCGGAATCCGAGGCCCATCAGCGAGATAGGCTACCGGCAGATGCTGGCCGATAGCCAGTCCCAACACTTCGCCCAGGCTCGCGGCTTCATCGAGCTTGGTCAGGATGCAGCCCGAAAGGCCACACCGCTTGTAACTATGGTAGGCCGCTTTCAGCACCTGGCTTTGACTGGTTGCAGCCAAAACGAGGAAATTGCGCGCTTTCACGCTGCGGCTGGCCAGTGTCTCGAGCTGCATTTTAAGCGCCGGATCGTTCGCCGGCAGCCCCGCCGTATCAATCAGCACCACACGCTTGCGTGCGAGGGGGGCGAGAGCCTGGGTCAGCGACTGGCCCGGATCGACGTGGGTGACGGACACACCGAGGATGCGGCCCAGGGTCTTCAGCTGTTCCTGGGCACCGATCCGGTAGCTGTCCATGCTCACCAGGGCGATCTGCTGGGCGCCGTACTTAAGCACATAGCGGGCGGCCAGCTTGGCCAGGGTGGTGGTCTTGCCCATGCCGGCGGGACCGACCAGGGCGATCACGCCCCCCTCTTCCAGAGGCTCCTCGGCAGGGGTACGGATGGCGTGGGCCAGGTGGGCCAGCACCATGCGCCAGGCCTGGCGCGGATCCTTGACGCTGCTGACACGCTCCAGCAACACACGGGACAGCTCCACCGGCAGCCCCATCCGCTGCAGGCGACGCCACAAATTGGCCTGCTGCGGGCGACGATTCTGCATCTGGCTCCAGGCGATGGAACCAAGCTGGACTTCGATCAGCTCACGCAGCCCGTTGAGCTCGAAACGCATGGCATCCAGCGCACGCTGGTCGGCCACGGGCGCAGCGGCCGGAGTGACCGGAACGGCCGCGACGGCTGCCGGCGCCACGGCGGGACGGGTCGGGCGCATGGCGGCCTCAAGGGCCTCCGGCGAAGGCTCGGAGCGATCCGGAACCAGTTGCCGGTTGCGTCCGGCATCCGCGCGAGCGGCGCGGTTGGACAGCTCGGCATGGGCCTCGGCGATGCGTGCCTGGGTGCGGCGCAGCTCCGCTTCCAGGGCCGGGTTCGGCTTGCTGGGGGCCGGAGCAGGCATGGGGTAGTCGAGTGCCGCCGTGATCTCGACACCACCGGCCACGCGCCGGGTACCGATGATGGAAGCATCGGCGCCCAGTTCGTCCCGCACCAGTTTCATGGCCTGGCGCATATCCGCAGCGAAGAAGCGTTTGACCTGCATGGCCTGTGACCTCGGTTAGTTCTGCCCCACAGTCGCAACTATGGTGACCTGCTTGTTGTCCGGTATTTCCTGGTAGGCCAGTACGTTCATGGTGGGTACGGCCAACCGGGCGAAGCGCGACATCATGGATCGGATCGGGCCTGCCACCAGGAGGATCGCCGGCTTGCCGAGCATCTCCTGGCGCTGCGCCGCGTCCACCAGGGAACGTTGCAGCTTCTCGGCCATGCCCGGTTCGAGGAGGATGCCGTCCTCCGCGCCCTGACCGGCCTTCTGCATACTGTTCAGCAAAATCTGTTCCAACCTGGGTTCCAGGGTGATCACAGGCAGCTCCGGCTCTAGTCCCACAATGCCTTGGACGATTGCGCGGGAAAGTGCGACGCGGACCGCCGCCACCATCGCGGCGGGATCTTGACTCTTCGGCGCCACGTTCGCGATGGCTTCGGCAATGGTGCGGATGTCGCGTACCGGCACCTGTTCCTGCAACAGGTTCTGCAGCACCTTGAGCAGCGTCGACAGCGACACCAGCCCCGGCACCAGCTCCTCGGCCAGCTTCGGCGAGCTCTTGGCCAGCAACTGCATCAGTTGCTGCACCTCCTCGTGCCCCAACAGCTCGTGGGCATGCTTGTGCAGGATCTGGTTGAGGTGGGTGGCCACCACCGTGCTCGCATCCACCACCGTGTAGCCCAGGGACTGCGCCTGGTCGCGCTGACTGGCATCGATCCAGACGGCCTCCAGGCCAAACGCCGGATCCTTGGCGGCAATGCCGTTGAGGGTGCCGAACACCTGGCCAGGATTGATCGCCAACTCGCGATCCGGATACACCTCCGCCTCCGCCACGCTCACCCCCATCAGCGTCAGCCGATAGGCGTTGGGCAGCAGGTCGAGGTTGTCGCGGATGTGCACGGACGGCATGAGGAAGCCCATCTCCTGGGAGAGCTTCTTGCGCACCCCCTTGATCCGCGCCAGCAACTGGCCACCCTGGTTGCGGTCCACCAGCGGGATCAGCCGGTAGCCCACCTCCAGGCCCACCATGTCCACCGGTGTGACGTCATCCCAGCCCAGCTCCTTGGTTTCCTGGGGACGCTGGGCCGGCAGCAGCTCCTGCTGGCGCTGGACTTCCTGGGCGGCCGCTTCCTGGGCCTTCTTCGACTTGTGCCAGATCCACCAGGCGCCGCCGGCGGAAATCGCACCCAGACCGATGAAGGAGACATGCGGCATGCCCGGCACCAGGCCCATGGCGACCAGGATGGCAGCGGAAACGGCCAGCGCCTTGGGCGAGGTGAACATCTGGCGGTTGACCTGCTGGCCCATGTCCTCGGAGCTGGACACGCGGGTCACCATGATCGCGGCAGCGGTCGACAGCAGCAGCGAAGGAATCTGTGCCACCAGGCCGTCACCGATGGTCAGCAGCGAGTAGATGCGCCCGGCATCGCCGAAGGTCAGGCCGTGCTGGACGATACCGATGGCCATGCCACCAATGAGGTTGATGAACAGGATCAACAGGCCGGCGATGGCGTCACCGCGCACGAACTTGCTGGCACCGTCCATGGAGCCGTAGAAGTCCGCCTCCTGGGACACCTCGGCACGGCGCTTCTTGGCCTCGTTCTGGTCGATCAGGCCGGCGTTGAGGTCGGCGTCGATGGCCATCTGCTTGCCGGGCATCGCGTCCAGGGTGAAACGCGCACTCACTTCGGAAATACGCCCGGCACCCTTGGTGACCACCACGAAGTTGATGATCATCAAGATCGCGAAGATCACCGCACCGACTACGTAGTTGCCACCGATCACCACCTCGCCGAAGGCCTGGATCACCTTGCCCGCCGCGTCATGCCCATCCTGGCCGTGCAGCAGTACCACGCGGCTGGAGGCCACGTTCAGCGCCAGGCGCAGCAAGGTGGAGACCAGCAGGATGGTGGGGAACACCGCGAAATCCAGCGGGCGCAGCGCATAGACGCTGACCAGCAGGACGACGATGGACAGCGCGATGTTAAACGTGAAGAACACGTCCAGCAGGAAGGGCGGCACCGGCAGGGTCATCATCCCCAGCATCACCAGCACCAGCAGCGGCACCCCCAGGTTGCCCCGGGAGAGGCTGGCGAAGTTGCCGCGCAGGTTGCCCATCAGTTGCGTGCGATCCACATCGAGGTCCTCAAGCACTGGCGGGCAAGCCTGCCCAACCATTCAAAATCTTGACGCGCAAAACCGCGCACAAGCTCTGGTGCAAGAACCCTTCCAACTTCGTGAAACCTTGGCAGAACAGCGCGTTATGTCGACCCGGACGGGCCCGCGCCCTACTCGTCGCGCCGCAGATCGGCGGGGATGGGCGGCTCGGAAAGCGGCGGCGGTCGCTTGGCCTTGCCGGCACGGAACTGCTTGAGCTGGTAGACGTACGCCAGCACCTGGGCCACCGCCAGGTAGAGGCCGGCCGGAATCTCGTGGTCCAGCTCGGTGGAATAGAACACCGCCCGCGCCAGCGCCGGCGACTCCAGCACGGTGACCTTGTGCTCCTGGGCGATCTCGCGAATCTTCAGCGCGGTGAAGTCGTTGCCCTTGGCCAGCAGCACCGGTGCAGTGCCCTTGGCCGGGTCGTACTTGAGCGCCACGGCGAAGTGGGTCGGGTTGGTGATGACCACGTCGGCCTGAGGCACCGCCGCCATCATGCGGCGCTCGGCCATCTCCCGCTGCATGCGGCGGATGCGCGCCTTGACCTCGGGCTTGCCCTCGGAGTCCTTGTACTCGTCGCGCACTTCCTGCTTGGTCATCATCAGCTTCTGCTTGTTGTCCCAGAGCTGGTAGGGCACGTCGATCCCGGCGATGAGGATCAGCCCGCAGGCCAGCCAGACCGCACTCCAGCCCACCACCTGGACACTGTGCAGGATGGCCCGGTCCAGCGGCTCGTGGGCGATGGCCAGCAGGTCATCGGCATCCGAGGAGAGCACCATCACCGCCACCATCAGCACCAGCGCGAACTTGCCCAGGGCCTTGAGCAGCTCCACCAGCGCGTGAGCGGAAAACATGCGTTTGAGGCCGGAAAGCGGGTTCATCCGGCTGAACTTCGGCCCCATCGCTTCCGGAGAAAACAGCCAGCCGCCCAGCGCCACCGGCGCCGCCAGGGAGATGATCAGCAAGGTCACCAGCAGCGGCATGACCGCCGACAGCGCCATCTGCCCGGCATGCAGCAGGAACAGCCCCATGCTGCGCTCGTCCAGCAACACCTCGCGGGAAAAGTCGAAGCTGGTGCGCATCATCTTCATCATCATGTCCGCCAGCCCCCCGCCGGTGGCCAGCAGCCCCCCTGCCCCACCCAGGGTGATGGCCAGGGTGTTCAGCTCCCGGGATCGAGCGATCTGCCCCTTCTCGCGCGCCTCCTGCTGGCGTTTCGCTGTGGGTTCTTCGCTCTTGTCCGCCCCGCTCTCACTCTCTGCCATGGCGCACCTCGGCAGCAGGCCCGGTTGACCGACCGGGACGGGTAAGGGGTTGAAGGACCATCAGCGCGCCCTCACCAACTCGCGCAGCAGCTGCAGCGCGTCGGTGGCCAGCACCTGGTACTGGGACAGGATGTCGGCCATGCCGATCCAGATGATCACCAGGCCCATGGCCACGGTGAGCGGGAAACCGATGGAGAAGATGTTCAGCTGCGGCGCGGCACGGGTCATCACGCCAAAGGCGATGTTCACCACCAGCAACGCCGTGATCGCCGGTAACGCCAGCAAAAGGCCGGCCCCCAGCACCCAGCCCAGGCGGGTGGCCAGTTCCCAGAAGTGAGCGGCCATCAGCCCCCCGCCCACCGGCAGCGTCACGAAACTCTCGGCCAGCACCTCGAACACCACCAGGTGGCCGTTCATGGCCAGGAACAGCAGCGTCACCAGCATGGTGAAGAACTGGCCGATCACCGGCACCGATACCCCGTTGGTGGGGTCCACCATGGACGCGAAGCCCAGGCCCATCTGCACCGCCAGGATCTGGCCGGCCACCACGAAGGCGTGGAAGAACAACTGCAGCGCAAACCCCATCACCGCGCCGATCAGCACCTGCTCCAGCACCAGCAGGAAGGCCCGCAAGCTCACGGCGTCCACTTCAGGCATGGGTGGCAGATTGGGCGCCAGCACCACAGTGATGGCGAGAGCGAGGTAAAGCCGCACGCGATTCGGCACCAGCTGGGTCCCGAACAGCGGCATGGTCATCAGCAAGGAAGCGATACGGAACAGCGGCAGCACCAGGCTGGCGATCCAGCCACCGATCTGCGAGGAGGTCAGCTCCAGCATCTCAGCCGATCAGCATGGGAATGTTGTGGTAGAGCGTGGTGATGTACTCCATCAGCTGGCGGGTCAGCCAGGGGCCGGCCACCATCAGCGTCATCAGCATCACCAGCAGGCGCGGCAGGAAGCTCAGGGTCTGCTCGTTGATCTGGGTCGCAGCCTGGAACATCGCCACGATCAGGCCCACCACCAGGCTAGGCACCACCAGGATCCCGACGATGACGCAGGTCAGCCACAACGCCTCACGGAACAGGTCGACGGCAATCTCGGGTGTCATCGCTAGACGCCTCCGAAGCTTCCGGCCAGGGTGCCGATGATCAGCGCCCAGCCATCCACCAGCACGAACAGCATGATCTTGAACGGCAACGAAATGATCAGCGGCGAGAGCATCATCATGCCCATCGCCATCAGTACGCTCGCCACCACCAGGTCGATGATCAGGAACGGGATGAAGATCATGAAGCCGATCTGGAAGGCGGTCTTCAGCTCGGACGTGACGAAAGCCGGCACCAGGATGGTCAAGGGCGTGGCGTCGGCACTGGGAATGTCGGTGCGCTTGGACAACCGCACGAACAGCTCCAGGTCACTGGAGCGGGTCTGCGCCAGCATGAAGTTCTTGACCGGTCCCTCGGCCCGCTTGATCGCCTCCTGGGCCGGCAACTGCCCGTTCAGGTAGGGCTGCAGGGCATCGCGGTTCACCTGGTCGAACACCGGCGCCATGATGAACATCGTCAGGAACAGCGCCATCCCGGTGAGGATCTGGTTCGACGGGGTCTGCTGCAGGCCCAGCGCCTGGCGGAGGATGGAAAAGACGATGATGATCCGGGTGAAGCTGGTCATCAGCATGACGAACGCCGGGATGAAGCTCAGCGCCGTCATGATCAGCAGGATCTGCAGGCTGACCGAATACTCCTGCTGACCCTGTGCGTCGGTGGTCAGGGTGATGGCGGAGACCGACAACGGGTCGTCGGCGCCCAGCGCCAGGGGGGCCGCCACCGCCAGCAGCAGGGCGATCAGGATGCGCCAGAAGGCCATCAGTGCTTGTCCTTGTCCTTGCCCAGCAACTCCATCAGGCGCTGGGCGAATTCGGGTTGGGCGGGTTGCGAATCGGGCAGGTGCACCGGCTCCTTGAGCACGTGCAGCGGGGTGATGCGGCCCGGCGTGAGCCCGAGCAGGACCTGCTCGTTACCCACCTGGACCAGCACCAGCCGGTCCCGCGGGCTGAGGGCCTGGCTGGCGATCAGGCGGATCGCACGGTCACTGCCGCGCGGCCCCATCTGCTGCACCCGGCGCAGCAGCCAGGCGAGCAGGAAGATCACCCCCACCACCAGCAGCAAGCCCAGGGTGAGCTGACCGAGCTGGGCGGCCACACCGCTGCCGCTGGTCACCGCAGTCGCAGACGCGGCCGTGGCGCTGGCCGCAGCAGGCGCCGGGGCGACCGCTGCCGGCTCGGCAGCCGTGGCCGCCAGCGGGGCGAAGATGAGGGCGAACAGGAGGCGGCTCATGGTCAGCGCAGCTTCTTGATGCGTTCGCTGGGGCTGATCACGTCGGTCAGGCGGATGCCGAACTTCTCGTTCACCACCACCACTTCCCCGTGGGCGATCAGGGTGCCGTTGACCAGCACGTCCAGCGGCTCGCCGGCCAGGCGGTCCAGCTCGATCACCGAGCCCTGGTTCAACTGCAACAGGTTGCGGATGGTGATGTCGGTATTACCCACTTCCATGGAGATGGACACCGGAATGTCGAGGATCACATCCAGGTTCGGGCCATCCAGGCTCACCGGCGCGTTGGAGCGCGGCACGCTACCGAACTCTTCCATGGGCGCACGGGGGTTGGCGGCAGGGGCCTCGGGGGCCGCGCCCTGGTTCATCAGCGCGTCGATATCGTCCTGGCCGGGGCTCTCGCCGGCCTCCGCCAGCGCGGCAGCCCACTCGTCGGCGAGCGCCTGTTCCTCGGGCGTGGTGTTTTCTTCGTCTGCCATCTCGACCTCGTCGGCTTACGTAATGAGAGCGACCGTCAGCGGGGACGGTCGATGGGATCCAGTATCTGCAGCGACAGGTTGCCCTTGTGGGCCCCCAGCTTGACCTTGAAGGCCGGCACGCCGTTGGCGCGCATGATCATGTATTCGGGCATGTCCACCGGGATCACGTCCCCGGGCTGCATGTGCAGGATGTCCCGCAGGCGCAGCTGGCGGCGCACCACGGTGGCGCCCACCGGCACGCTGACGTCGAGGATGTCCTCGCGCAGGGCCTTGATCCAGCGCTCGTCCTGATCGTCGACATCGGACTGGAAGCCGGCATCGAGCATCTCGCGGATCGGCTCGATCATCGAATAGGGCATGGTGATGTGCAGGTCGCCGCCACCGCCGTCCAGCTCGATGTGGAAGGTGGAAACCACCACCACTTCACTGGGGCTGACAATGTTGGCGAGTGCCGGGTTCACCTCCGAGTTGATGTACTCGAAGTGCACGTCCATCACCGCGTGCCAGGCCTCCTTCAGGTCGATGAAGGCCTGGTCGAGGACCATGCGCACCACCCGCAGCTCGGTGGGGGTGAATTCGCGGCCTTCGATCTTGGCGTGGCGCCCATCGCCCCCGAAGAAGTTGTCCACCAGCTTGAACACCAGCTTGGCGTCGAGGATGAACAGCCCGGTGCCGCGCAGCGGCTTCATCTTCACCAGGTTGAGGCTGGTAGGGACGTAGAGGGAGTGCACGTACTCGCCGAACTTCATCACCTGCACACCGCCCACCGCGACGTCCGCGGAGCGGCGCAACAGGTTGAACATGCTGATGCGGGTGTAGCGGGCGAAGCGCTCGTTGATCATCTCGAGGGTGGGCATGCGCCCACGGACGATCCGGTCCTGGCTGGTCAGGTCATAACTTTTGACACTGCCAGGCTCGACGTCGCTTTCGGTCTCAACGAGGCCATCGTCGACGCCGTGCAGCAGGGCATCGATCTCGTCCTGGGAAAGGAGGTCTTGTACGGCCATGGTTGAACCCGCCTACTGCAATACGAAGTTGGTGAACAGGACCTGCTCGATCACGACCTTGCCGGTTTCCTGCTTGGCCAGTTCCTGGACGGTCGCCGTGGCCTGCTGGCGCAGCATCTCCTTGCCCACGGCAGTCACGAGGTTGTCGAAGTTCTGGCCGGAGAAGAGCATGACGAGCTTGTTGCGCAGCACCGGCATGTGGACTTTCAGGGCATCCATCTCGCCCTTGTCACGGGCCATCAGCGCCACGCTGACCTGCATGTAGCGCTGCCGCCCGTTCTGGTTGAAGTTGACCACGAAGGCAGGAGCCAACGGCTCGTAGATGGCCGGCTGCTTGACCGGAGCGGCGTGCTCGGCGGCGGCTGCCTCCTCCTTCTTGCCCTCGTCCTTCTTGTCCCCGCCCTTGCTGAGGAAGAACCAGGTGGCCCCGACGGAAAGCCCGATCGCCAGCAACAGCGCCACCACGATCAGGATGATCAGTTTGAGCTTGCTCTTGCCCGCCGGTTTCTCTTCCCCGGCCGCTGCTTCTTTCTTCGCCATGCCAATATTCCGTCGCTGAGCGGCTT
Organism: Pseudomonas sp. SLBN-26; assembly: GCF_006715895.1. Taxonomy (NCBI): domain Bacteria; kingdom Pseudomonadati; phylum Pseudomonadota; class Gammaproteobacteria; order Pseudomonadales; family Pseudomonadaceae; genus Pseudomonas; species Pseudomonas sp. SLBN-26. The sequence goes on along the minus strand of NZ_VFOB01000001.1, from coordinate 204,775 downwards.
TCCGTCCGCATTCAATGGGTTGTGAGCAAGTGCTATGCCAGGCTCTCAACAATCGCGCTGGGTATACCAGTGTCGCCCGCGCCTGTCATCCAAGAAAAAGCGCCCGGTACGTTCTCGTACCGGGCGCTCTAAGTCTAGAACAGGACGGCGTCGGCTCGACGGATCAGGCGTAGTAGTCCACCAGCCCCCGGGCGACGCCGGCCGCAGCAGGTCGCAGCTCACTGACGCCTGCCAGCGTCTCGTCATCGCCGGAACCGCCCAGCAAGCCGCCATTGCCATTGCCGCCGCCACGACGCTCACCCTCGCCGCCCTGCTGGCCTTGCCAGCTGCGCGCCAGGGACTGGTCGGAGACGTTGACGTCGAGCTGGGTCATGCCCTGCTGGTTGAACATGTCGCGCAGGCGGTGCATCTGCCCTTCCAGCGCATCCCGCACGCCGGCGTTGGGGCTGGCGAAGGTGACCTGGGTCTGGTCCTGGTTCATGTGGATGCGAACCTCCAGCCGCCCCAGCTCCTGCGGGTCGAGCTGGATCTCGGCAGACTTCAGGTTCTGGCTGGACAACCACATCACCCGGTCCACCACCGCCTCGCTCCAGCCGTTCTGGTTGATGGCCACCGGCTGGCCGGGCACCACGGCCGGGGCACGCTGGGCCATGGCCGATTGCTGGGTCACGGCCTGATTGAGGGCATTCAGGCGGCTGTCCAGCACCTCGCTGCGGATCTCCGCCTTGTTCTCGCCCAGCCCCTGGGCCAGTTGTTCGGAGAACTCGCCGGCCGGCAACTCGACCTCGGGCGGCGTCTCGCTCACGTCGGCGTTCTTCTCGGAGAAGGCTGCCATGGCGCTGGCGAAGTTATGACTGCCGCTGGCGGAATTCTGGCTGTTCACCGTGGTAGTGGTGGCCGTCTGGACCGGGTCGCCCTCATTGCTGGCCTGCAGTGTCTGGGGCAGACCGACGACACCCTGGAGCGGGTCGGTTTCCTCTGCCGTGGGCTGGGTTGCCTGGGTCTGGGGCGTCGTGGCCAGTGGCGTGGTGACCACCAGCGCCGGCACCTCGGGCTGCACCTCCGCCGGCTGTACCTGCGGCTCGGTGGGCACCGGCGGCGTCTGGCCGTTCATGGCCATCAGCAGCAGCGGATCGAGCGTCGAACTGCCGTCGCTGGACGTGGTATCCGTCGAATCGTCGCTGGTGGTGGTGGCGGCTGCATCCGACGGCAAGGCGTTGCCGCTATCGGCAACGGTGGTCGGCTTGTCTGCCGGTGCGGCAGCCGGTTTGTCGGCCGGCTCGTCACTCTTGCGGTTGTCGGCAGGCTTGTCCCGGGCCTGCTTGGGCGCGGGTTCACTTCGTTCTGCAGGCTTGGCTTGCCGTTCCTTCGCATACATCTGGGCGAAGCTGGGAGCCCCGCTGTTGCTGGGCTCGGGCGTCCGCACCTGGGACTTTGCCGCCTGAAAGTTCGGCTTCACCTCAGGCTTGGCCTGCAGAAGCATATCGGGGGCAACGGGCATGGGCACTCTCCGCTGGGGGTTGGATTCGTGCCTGGGAGATTGCAAGTGACGGGCCAAGTCCGCCGTCAGAGGCGATAACGCTGCCGCTCGGAGCGCATGAGGATGCGCACGATGGCGAATTCACGCTCGATCTGCTCCACCAGCGAGGGCGCCTCGTCGAGTTGCTCACGACGCCCGGCTTCTTCCAGTTGCTTGCACAGCGACGACAGCAGAGGTGCCCCCATGTTGCTGCAGCTGCCCTTGAAGCTGTGGGCAGCCAGGCGCAGCCCCTGGGCATCGCCCTGGTCGCAGGCCTGGTGCAGCAGGCGCAGGCGCTCCTCGGAGTCCACCAGGAAGGTGTCCAGCAGGACGGGATACTCGTCCTCCATCACCTCCTGCAAGGCAGCGAGCACAGTGGTATCGATATGCAGATCGGACAACCCGGTTACCCCCGGCAGAACACAATGAACATCAGGATGGGCGCGGCCAGACGAACTCCACGCGAATGCCCTTGCCATCCTCCGGCAAGTCGCAGCGTGCGGCAAGCTGCCTGACGAGATTCAGGCCGCGCCCGCTGAGCAGCACCTTGCCGTCCTGGACGGCAGGCAGTTGCCGTGCGTCGAATCCCTTGCCGCTGTCCTCCACCTGGATACGCAGGCGCCCTCCCTCCCCCTCAGGCATCAGCGCGAGGTGGATGCGTACATGCCCCTCCTCCAGTCGCTCCAGGCGGGCGCTGCGCTCGCGGTAGTACTCGGCGAACCCCCTGGCATCTCGCTTGAGGGCGGAGTCCAGCCCCAGCACGCCGTGCTCCAGGGCATTGGAATACAGCTCAGCCAGCACCGTGTAGAGCGCACCACCCTGCTCCCTCAACCCCTGGACTTCCAGCAGCAACTGCAACAGGAACGGCAGCGGATTGAAGCGTTTGAGCGTCTGGGCGCGGAACTCGAAGCTGGCCGACCAGTCCAGAGGGCTGAGCTGGCCGCTGTCGGTGAAGTCCAGCTGCGGCCATTGCTCCAGGCCATCCACCACGCCCACTTCGATCATGCTGACGTCGTCCTGGGCTTCGCCACGGAACGCCGTGAGGGATTGCTGGATGGCATCGAACAGGTGCTCGGAACGCCCACAGCGGGCGAACACCTCCTTCAGCCGCTCGTCGCCGTAAAGCTCTCCGGCTTCGTTGCGCGTTTCCAGCACCCCATCGGACCAGAGGAAGATGCGATCCCCCAGCTCCACCGGGTAGACCTCGTAGGTGGCATCGAACACCGCCGGGTCCAGCACACCCAGCGGCAGGTGCCGGGATACCAGCGGCACCACGCTGCCATCGGCGCCGCGACGCAGGTAACCCTCCGGCAGGCCGCCATTCCACACCTCCAGCAGCCGCTGCTGGAAATTGAGGTTGAGCAGCGTGGCGCAGCAGAACACGCCAACCGGCAGGATGCGCTTCAGCTTGGCGTTCATCTCCCGGAGGATGTCGGACATGGCATAGCCCTTGGCCGTCATGCCGTAGAACACCTCGGCCAGGGGCATCGCCCCGATGGCCGCCGGCAGCCCATGGCCGGTGAAGTCCCCCAGCAGCACATGCATGCCGCCGGAGGGTTTGAAGGCGGCCAGCAACAGGTCACCGTTGAACAGCGCATAGGGCGACTGCAGGTAGCGGATGTTGGAGGCCTTGAGGCAGCCGGAGTGGGCCACCTTGTCGAACACCGCCTTGGCCACCCGCTGCTCGGTGAGCAGGTGCTCATGGTGCCGAGCGATCAGGTCGCGCTGGTGCAGCACCGTCTCCTGCAGGCGGCGCAGGCGGTCCATGGCGTTGATCTTGGCTTCGAGGATGACCCGGTTGTAGGGCTTGGCGAGGAAGTCGTCACCGCCGGCCTCCAGGCAGCGTACGAGGGCTTCGTTCTCGGTCAGGGAGGTGAGGAAGATGATCGGGACCAGTTCCTCCCCTGCCATTTCCTTGATGCGCCGTGCAGCTTCGAAGCCGTCCATCTCCGGCATCAGCGCGTCCATCAGCACCAGGTTCGGCCGCTCCTGCTGGAACAGCGCCACCGCCTCCACGCCGTTGCCGGCAGTCAGGGCGCGGTGCCCCTGGCGACTGACGATGGTGGACAGCAGCATGCGGTCGGCCGCGTTGTCCTCGGCGATGAGGATCGACAGACGGCCGGGCACGGGCACCTCAGGCAATCTGGAACAGCTGCTCGAAGTTGGAGATGGCGAGGATCTTGCGGACGTCCGGGTTGCAGTTGGCCAGGCGGATCTGGGCGCTGTCGCCCCCCGCATGGTCACGCAGCAGCAGGAGCATGCCGAGGGCAGAGCTGTCGAGGTAGGTGGTGCCCTTCAGGTCGACGACATAGCGCTTGGGGGAAATGTTGACGCGCTCGTAGGCGTCGCGAAATTCCTGGTGGGCCCCGAAATCGAAACGTCCCTGAATGACGATGGTCAACTCTTGCCCGTCGCTCGAAGGCAGCGAGGTGATGGCCATGCAAGACTCCTTGGTCAGATGAAAAGGCGCGTGCTGAGAAGATTTAGCACCCGCCAGGGACCTCGGCAACCTGCGTCTTACTCCTGTCCGGGACGATTCAGACGCTGGGAGAGCTCATCCAGCAGGCGTTGCTCACGCTTGTCCTCCGCCAGCCGGGCCTCGTCACGGTAGCGCTGCACCAGCTTTTTCAGGCCCTCCAGCCGCGCGTAGCGTTGCTGCCAGGTGTCCCGCGCACGGTTCAGGTTCTCCCGGTGCCAGGCCACGCTCTGGTTCTGCTGGCTCACCGCCGCCTCCAATTGCGAAAGGAAGCGCTGGTAGTTGGTCAGCCATTGGCCGCTGACGCCCTGGCTGCCCTGGGTGATCCACTGCTGCTGGTAGTCGCCCCGGTAGCGCTCGAGGTCGCCTAGCTTGCCTTCGGCCTGGGCCAGCTGGGCCTGGCACTGGCCCATCAGCCGCGCGGCTTCGCGCTCGGCCTTCTGGGCCATCTCCACCACCGGCGCAAGGCGCGCCGCCCGGTCATTGGCCATCGTTCATCAACCCGCGTTGCCGTTGGCCAGTACGCCCCCCAGGCGCATGACGCTGCTGGCCAGCGGCTCGCTCTCGTCCAGGCCCTGCTGGAGGAAGGCCGCCATGGCGGGCTGGCGGGCGATGGCCAGGTCGGTGTCCGGGTCGCCACCGGCGACGTAGGCGCCGACGCTGATGAGGTCGCGGCTCTGCTGGTAGCGCGACCACAACTGCTTGAAGCGCTGGGCCATCTTCAGGTGCTCGGGGCTGACCACCTGGGGCATGACCCGGCTGATGGACGCCTCGATGTCGATGGCCGGGTAGTGCCCCTCCTCCGCCAGCCGGCGTGAGAGCACGAAGTGCCCGTCGAGCACGCCCCGCGCGGAGTCGGCGATGGGGTCCTGCTGGTCGTCGCCCTCGGAGAGCACGGTGTAGAAGGCGGTGATGGAGCCGCCGCCCTTCTCGCCATTGCCGGCGCGCTCCACCAGCTTGGGCAGCTTGGCGAAGACCGACGGCGGATAGCCCTTGGTCGCCGGCGGTTCACCAATGGCCAGGGCGATCTCCCGCTGGGCCTGGGCGAAGCGGGTCAGGGAATCCATCAGCAGCAGGACGTTCTTGCCCTTGTCGCGGAAGTACTCGGCGATGCGGGTGCAATACATGGCGGCGCGAAGACGCATCAGCGGCGCATCGTCGGCGGGTGATGCCACCACTACCGAGCGTTTGAGCCCCTCCTCGCCGAGGATGTGCTCGATGAATTCCTTCACCTCGCGGCCCCGTTCGCCGATCAGGCCGACCACGATGATCTCCGCCTCGGTGAAGCGGGTCATCATTCCCAGCAGCACCGACTTGCCGACGCCGGTGCCGGCGAACAGGCCCAGACGCTGGCCGCGACCGACGGTGAGCAGCCCGTTGATGGAGCGGATGCCGACATCCAGAGGAACGGAAATGGGGTCGCGGTTAAGCGGGTTGATCACCGGGCCGTCCATCGCCACCCAGTCCTCGGCCTTCATCCCACCCTTGCCGTCCAGCGCACGGCCGGCGCCATCCAGCACCCGACCGAGCATGGACATGCCCATGGGCAGGCGACCGGTATCCGGCAGGGGCACGACCCGCGCACCGGGCGCGATGCCGGCCAGGCTGCCCACCGGCATCAGGTACAGCTTGCCGCTGGCGAAGCCCATGACTTCGGCCTCGACCTGCACGGGGTGGTAGCTGTCGTCGTTGATCACCAGGCAGCGGCTGCCGATGGCCGCGCGCAGGCCCTCGGCCTCCAGGGTCAGGCCGACCATGCGCAGCAGGCGCCCCTCCACCACGGGCTGGTTGGGCAGGCTGACCGCGTCGGCATACCCGGCCAGGCGGCGGGCAAAGCTGACCCGATCAAGACGCATGGCCGTCCTCGAGGTCGATGGACAGGTCGGCAGCCGGCGGGTGCACCTTCTGGTCCCGCTGCTGGTCGAAGAGCTGCTTGAGAGCCTGGGCCAGGCGGGTTTCCACGCTAGCATCGATGCGGCTGTGCTCGGTCTCGATCCGGCAACCGCCGGGCAGCAGGCCATCGTCTTCGAGGATGCGCCAGGATTCCTCATGGCGCTCGCGCAGGGCCTTCACCAGCTCGAAGTCCTGCGGGTTGACGTGGATGCGCACGTTGCTCGCGCCCATGGGCAGCAGCTTGAGGGCTTCCCGCAGGATGTGGCGCAGCTGGGAGGAGTCGGTGGACAGCTCGCGCTGCACCACCTGCCGGGCCATGTGCCCCACCAGGTGGATGACGGCCTCTTCCAGCTGCTGGTCCTGCTCGGCGATGGGGTCCATCAGTTGCCCCATCAATTGCTCCAGCGCGTCGAGGCGGGCATTGAGCACGACCTCCGCCTCCTGCTTGGCCTTGAGCTGGCCGGCGTGGAAGCCGTCCTTCTCACCGGTGGCGAAGCCTTCGTTGTAGGCGTCCTGTCGGATGGCCTCCAGCTCTTCCAGCGTCAGCGGCTTGACGTCTTCCGGCGGGACCTCTTCGATCGTCTCCAGCCCCGGCTCCGGCTGCGCCTCGTCGACGGGCGCAGCAGGCTCCTCGCTCGGCACCGGCTCCGGCTCGACCGCAGGTGCCGGCACTTCCGGGTCGAAGCTGGGCAGCGACCAGCGGTCGAAGGCATTGATGTCCTTGGCGCGGATCAGCTCGCTCTGCGCATCCTTGTTGGCCATGGAATGCGCCTCAGATCATTTCTTCGCCGCCCTTGCCACCGAGGACGATCTCCCCGGCTTCGGCCATCCGGCGGGCGATGGTGAGGATTTCCTTCTGTGCCGCTTCCACGTCGCTGACGCGCACCGGGCCCTTGGCCTCGAGGTCGTCGCGCAGCAGTTCGGCGGCACGCTTGGACATGTTCTTGAAGACCTTTTCCTTGATCGCGTCGTCGGCGCCCTTGAGCGCCACCACCAGCACCTCGGAGGACACTTCGCGCATGAGCGCCTGGATACCCCGGTCGTCCACGTCGGCCAGGTTGTCGAAGACGAACATGAGGTCTTCGATCTGTCCGGACAGGTCGGCGTCCACTTCGCGGATGGAGTCCATCAGCGCGCCTTCGACCGAGCTGTCGAGGTAGTTCATGATGTCCGCCGCACGCTTGACGCCGCCCATGGTGGTGCGGGTCGAACTGGCGTTGCCGGCGAACTGCTTCTCGAGGATCAGGTTCAGTTCCTTCAACGCGGACGGCTGCACGGTGTTGAGGGACGACACCCGCAGGATGATGTCGAGGCGGACCTTGTGGTCGAAGTGACTGAGCACCTCACCGGCCTGGTCGGGGTCGAGGTAGGCGACGACGATGGCCTGGATCTGCGGGTGCTCGTAGCGGATCACGTCGGCCACGGCGCGCGGCTCCATCCACTTCAGGCTGTCCAGGCCGCTGGTGCTGCCGCCCAGCAGGATACGGTCGATGAGGTTGTTCGCCTTGTCCTCGCCCAGGGCCTGGGTGAGCATCTTGCGGATGTAGCCGTCGGCACCGACGCCCAGGCTGGTCTGGTCGCCGACGATCTCGACGAACTCGCCCATCACCTGCTCCACCTGCTCGCGGTGGACGTTGCGCATCTGCGCCATGGCCACGCCGACCTTCTGGACCTCCTTCGGGCCCATGTGGCGCAGCACTTGTGCGGCATCGGTCTCGCCAAGGGACAGGAGCAGGATGGCTGCCTTGTCCACCTTGGTCAGCTTGGCTGGGGGGCGATTGTCACTCATCGGAGTTGATCCACTCTTTGACTACCAGGGCCACGCGACCCGGGTCTTCAGCCACCAGGCTCTTGATCGCGTTCAGTTGCGCATCATACCCCTCGCTCGGGCTGGGCAGGAGGATGCTCTGCGGTCCGCCGAGGCTGACCCGATCATCGGCCAGCTCACCGGACAGCCCACCACCCAGTTCGCCCAGCTCGCGCTCGGCCGCCAGGGCTGCCTCGCGTTCCTTGTCCTTGGCGCCGGAGATGTTGTTCAGCACCGGACGCAGCACGAACCACACCAGGATCAGGATCAGCAGCGCCGGGAACAGCTGCTTCAGCGCGGACGTCAGCATCTGGAACCAGACCTGCTCGTACCACGGCAGTTCGATCACATCGTCCTGGCCGCCGAGGAACGGCGTGTTGATCACGCTGACGCTGTCGCCACGGCTGGCATCGAAGCCCACCGCGTCCTGCACCAGGCGGGTGAAGCGGGCCAGCTCGTCAGCGGTCCAGGGTACGTGGGTGGTCTCGCCCTGGGCGTTGACCTTGACCTGGTCGTCCAGCACCACGGCCACGGACAGACGGCGCAGGCGGCCTTGCTGCTGCTTGGTGTAGCTCACCGAACGGTCCAGCTCGTAGTTGCGGGTGCTCTGGTCGCGCTTGTCGGTCGGGTACGGCGCCAGCAGCGGCTTGCCGGTGGCCTGGTCGATGATCTGCTGGCCGTTGTCGTCGAGGATCGGCTGGCCGGGCTGCACGCCGGGAGCCGCAGCTGCGGTGGCCTGTTGCGGGGCATTGGCCGGGCCGGGAGGCTGGTTGGACAGCGCACCGGGCACGCCCTGGGGCCCGGAACCCGCCTGGCGCTCCTCGGCGAGCTTCTGCTCGCTGCGCAGGGCCGGCTGGTCGGGGTTGAACATTTCGGAGGTGGACTCGACGGCGCTGAAGTCGACGTCTGCCGACACCTCGGCCTTGTAGCGGCCGCTGCCCAGCACCGGCTGCAGGATGCTGTGCACGCGCTGGGTGAACAGGCTCTCCATCCGGCGGGTGTAGTCGTACTGCTTGCCCGCCATGGTCAGCTCAGACAGCTCCTGCTGGTCGGACAGCAGGGTGCCCTTCTGGTCGACCACGGTGACCTGGCCTTTCTCAAGTTCGGGAACACTGGTGGCCACCAGGTTGACGATGGCCATCACCTGGCTCGGCTCGAGATTGCGGCCCGGGTACAGCTCAACCAGTACGGAGGCGCTGGGCTTGCGCTCATCACGGACGAATACCGAGCTTTTCGGGATGGCCAGGTGGACGCGCGCGCCCTTGACGTTGTTCAGGCTGGAGATGGTGCGAGCCAGCTCGCCTTCCAGGCCCCGGCGGTAGCGGGTGGCCTCCATGAACTGGCTGGTGCCCAGGCCCTGGTCCTTGTCGAGGATTTCGAAACCGACGTTGCCGTCGCTGGGGGCGAGGCCGGCGCCAGCGAGCTTGATGCGCGCGCGCGCCACATCGTCCGCCTTGACCAGCAGCGCGCCGGAGTTGGGCTCGATCTTGTAGGGAATGTCGGCGCCGTTCAGCGTCTCCATCACCTGGTTCGCGTCCATGCCGGTGAGGCTGCCGTACAGCGGGCGGTAGTCCGGCTGCTGGGACCAGAGCACCACGGCGAAGCCGATGGCGACACTGGCGGCCAGTCCGACCATGAGGCCGATCTGGCGCAGCATGGTCATCTGCGACAGGTTTTCCAGGAAGGCCAGTCCGAACAGGGGCTTCTTCTCACCCGGCTCGGTGGAGGGTGCCGGTACGTTGGCGGTTGCTGCGTCTGCCATTTCTCACCTCCCCCCCTTAAACCGGCATCTGCATGATGTCTTGGTAGGCCTGGACCAGCTTGTTGCGCACCTGGGTCAAAGCCTGGAAGGAAACGCTGGCCTTCTGCGAAGCGATCATCACGTCGGTGATGTCGACGCCGCTCTTGCCCACCTCGAAGGCGGTGGCCAACTGACTGGACGCCTGCTGGACCTCGTTCACCTTGTTCACAGCCTGGCCGAGCATGTCGGAAAAGCTCGGCACCGCCGCAGCCTCGGGCGCAGCTTGGGTGGTGGGTTTGGGTCGTGCCATCGCCTCCATCTGCATGGAGCGCATTTCCAGCATCAGGCGATTGAATTCGACACCCTGGCTCATCACATTCCTCCGCGGCCGCAGATTTTTGACGCAGGAGCGGCCTTTGAAAGGGGATTTGCAACAAGGGTGCCAGAAATGGCGAAGGTGCTTGGGAAGGGACTGAAACGCAGGCAAAACAGAGGGTTGGCGCTGCCCTGTCAGGCTGGCCAACCCGGTGATCAATGCTCAGGCAGACGCGGAGCCCGTGTCAGCTGGCGTAGAGGTAGGCCTCGACGTCCATGCCGGCATCGCGCATCTGCGCCAGCTTGTAGCGCAGGGTCCGGGGGCTGATGCCGAGCCGCTCGGCCGCCTCCTTGCGACGCCCCCGCTCCAGGCGCAGCGTCTCGATGATCATCTGGAACTCATGGCGGCGCAGGTCCTCACCCAGCGCGCTGGCAGCGTCGACCGTAACCGGCGGAGTATCGACTGGCGGCGCAGCGGAGACCGGTACGGACGACACAATCGGCTGCGGCGCCAAAGAACCGACACTCATACCGATGGGCACGTCCAGGCACAGGTCGTGGGGCTGGACAATGCCGCCCTGCTGGAGAATCAGCGCCCGCTGGATGGCGTTGTCCAGCTCCCGCACGTTGCCCGGCCAGGGGTGGCGCAACAGCGCATCGCGTGCCTCGCGGGAGAGGCTGACAGGGGCGTGGTTCATCTTGCGGACGTGCTTGGCCAGCAGGCGCTCGGCCAGGGGCAGGATGTCCGCCGGGCGCTCGCGCAAGGCGCGCCAGGCCAGGGGGAAGACCGAGAGCCGGTAGTAGAGGTCTTCACGGAAACGTCCGGCCGCCACCTCTCCCACCAGGTCGCGGTTGGTGGTGGCGAGCACGCGAATATCCAGTTCGATGGGCTTGCGCGCACCGACGCGCTCCACCTCACGCTCCTGCAGCACCCGCAGGAGCTTGGCCTGCAGCGCCAGTGGCATTTCGGAAATCTCGTCCAACAGGATGGTGCCGCCATTGGCCAGCTCGAACTTGCCGGGCTGGGCAGCGATGGCGCCGGTGAATGCCCCTTTCTCGTGACCGAAGAGCGTGGCTTCCAGCATGTTGTCCGGGATGGCCGCGCAGTTGATGGCGATGAAGGGCTTGTCCGCACGGGATGACTGCAGATGGATGTAGCGCGCCAGGACTTCCTTGCCGGTGCCGGACTCGCCGGAGATCAGCACGGTGGAATCGCTGCGGGCGACCCGGGCCGCCAGCTCCAGCAGCTGGCGGCTGGCCGGGTCCTCGGCGATGGGGCCTTCGGCTTCGCCACGGGGGACATGGCCCAGGGCATGGCGCCCGACCAGGTCCAGCAGCACACGGGGCTCGAAGGGCTTGACCAGGTAATCCGCCGCGCCCTGGCGAATCGCATCCACGGCACGCTCGACGGCGCCGTAGGCGGTCATCAGCAGGACGGGGAGCTGCGGATAGCGCGTGCGGATCAGGGCCAGCAACTGGTGCCCATCCATGCCCGGCATGTTCACGTCGCTGATGACCATGCCGAAGGGCTCCTCGCCCAGGGCCACCAGGGCGGCCTCGGCGCAATCGGCCTCACGGTAGGCGTAGCCGCCGAGGGCCAAGGTATCGGCCAGGGCTTCGCGCAGGGCGCGGTCGTCTTCGACCAGCAGGATCTTGACGGTCATGGAATCACTCCTGTTTAGCCGGCTGTGCCGCCAGCAGCGGCAGAACCAGGGTGGCGCAGGTGCCCAGCCCCACGCGCGAGCGCAACGTCAGCTCGCCCTGGTGGGCACGTGCCACGGCCTTGACCACGGCCAGGCCGAGGCCGGTTCCGGTGGTCTTGGTGGTGAAGAAAGGCTCGCCCAGGCGCGCCAGGGTGGCGGGCTCGATGCCAGGACCGTTATCGCTGACGGACAGGTGCAGGGCGTTGCCACGGGCAAAGAGGTGCACCTTCAGGCGCAGCCGAGGACCGGCGGCCTGGGTGGCGTTTTCGATCAGGTTCAACAGTGCACCGACGAGGGTGTCGCGGTTGCACAGCACCTCTCCCCCACTGATGTCGCACTGCCAACGCACCTGGGCGCCGGCGAGGTGAGGCTCAGCGGCCGAGCGCAACGCGGCGAACAGCATCACCGGCGCAAGGCGATCCGGCAGCGGCAGGTCGCCCCGGGCAAACACCAGCATGTCGCGCACCTGGTGCTCCAGTTCATGGAGGCGTTCCTTGAGGCGACTGGCAAAGCGCTGCTGCTGCTCGGTCGGCAGCACCTGCTCGGCCAGGTGGCTGGCATAGAGCAAGGCGGCGGAAAGCGGGGTGCGGATCTGATGAGCCAGGGAGGCGACCATGCGCCCCAGCGAGGACAGGCGCTCATGACGGGCCAATTCGTCCTGCAAGCGGCGGGTTTCCGTCAGGTCGGCCAGCAGCACCAGTTGACCAGGCTCACCGTCGAGGGACCGGGTGGCGATGGAGACGCGACGGCCATCCTTGAGGGATATCTCATGGCCGTCGTCCTTGCGGGGAGCGAAATTGCGCGCGATGACCTCGCGCCAGAGCATGCCGACCAGGGGGCGCCCGAGCAGGCTGCAGGCCACCGGGTTGGCCTCGCGGACGACACCCTGCCCATCGAGGACGATGACGCCACCAGGCAGCAAATCCAACAGGCTCTGCAGGCGCTGGGCCAGGCGCTCCTTTTCAGCCAGCTCCTGCATGCGCTGAGCACTGACCAGAGCCAGTTGCCCCTTGAGCTCGGTGACACGCGCTTCGAGCACGTTGTACGACTCACTGAGCTGAGACGACATCTGGCTGAACATGGCGAAGGTCTTTTCGAGGCTGGCACGGCCGGCCTCTTCGACATTCACCTGGGTGTTCTCGTCGTCTTGCTGTGCGGGGTTGGCTCTTGCGGTCATTTCAGTCTCTCGCTCGGCAAACCGTCATCCAACGGTCGTTTCACAAGAGACTTAGCAATACCCGTGCCTAAAAATTAATCCATTTAAATCAGCTAGTTAGCAAAAGGACGTCAATCTTCCGCCATATCTTCGTCGCGGCGGCTCATGCCGTACTTGCGCATCTTCTCCACCAGGGTGGTGCGGCGGATGCGCAGGCGTTCGGCGGCACGGGCCACCACACCGGCCGCATCGTCCAGCGCCTGCTGGATCAGCTCCTGCTCGAGGTTGCCCAGGTAATCCTTCAGGTCCAGGCCTTCGGGCGGCAGCATCGCCGGAGCACTGACGCCGGGCAGGCCGGCGCCAATGGCGGAACGCTCCTCCAGCTCTTCGCGCAGGCTGGCGGCGAGTTGCTCGTCCTCGTCGTCCACGTGGCGGAACTTCTTCGGCAGTTCGCTGACGCCGATGACGCCGTAGGGGTGCATGATCGCCATGCGCTCCACCAGGTTGGCCAGCTCACGGACGTTGCCCGGCCAATCGTGGTTGCACAGCGACATGATGGCGGCGGAGTTGAAGCGGATGGAGCCGCGCTTTTCGTGCTCCATGCGGGAGATGAGCTCGTTCATCAGCAGTGGGATGTCCTCCACGCGCTCACGCAGCGGGGCCATCTCGATGGGGAAGACGTTCAGGCGGTAATAGAGGTCTTCACGGAAGCTGCCGATCTCGATCATCTGCTCGAGGTTCTTGTGGGTCGCGGCAATGATGCGCACGTCGACGTTCTGGGTTTTGTTGCTGCCAACCCGCTCGAAGGTGCGCTCCTGCAGCACACGCAGCAGCTTGACCTGCATGGGCAGCGGCATGTCGCCGATCTCGTCGAGGAACAACGTACCGCCGTTGGCCAGCTCGAAGCGGCCGGCACGGCTGGTGATGGCGCCGGTGAAGGCGCCCTTCTCATGGCCGAAGAGCTCGCTCTCGAGCAACTCGGCGGGGATTGCGCCGCAGTTGACCGGTACGAAGGGCGCTTCGCGGCGCTTGGAATGGTAGTGAAGGTTGCGCGCCACCACTTCCTTGCCGGTGCCGGACTCGCCGAGGATCAGCACGCTGGCATCGGTATCGGCCACCTGCTGCATCATCTGCCGCACCTGCTGGATCGCACGGCTGGTGCCCACCAGACTGCGGAACAGGTTGGGCTCGCGCTGGCGACCACGCTCGCGGGCCTGGTCGTACATCTCGCGGTAGACCTGGGCACGGTGCAGGGAGTCGAGGAGTTTGTTGTAGCTGGGCGGCATCTCCAGAGAAGCCAGCACGCGACGACGGATGTCTTCCGACCACTCGACTGGAGCCACCTGGTCGATCAGCAACACCGGCAGGAATTCGTCCCAGTTGCCGACCTGCTTGAGCAGCTCCAGCACACCGCCCTTGGACTGGACCTCACCCAACAGCACACAGAGCACGTCGCGGCTGGCGCTGCTGGCATCCGCCATGGCACGCCAGTCGGCGCTGCCGCAGGCCAGGTGGTCTTCACCGAGGAAGTTCAGAATGACTGTCAGGTCTCGACGCCGATCAGCGTTGTCATCGATCAGCAGAATCTTGGTTTCACGCCACATCGGTCTGTTCTTACTCGAAAGCGGGCGCCACTGGAACGCGGCAAGAAAAACCGACGTACCTCAAGGAGTTCCGCCGGCAATTGGCCAGTAGTAAAGTCAAAAACACCGACTGAGTCAAATTTATGGCGTGTATTTTTCAGAAGCCCCGATGACCTCGCGAAAGGCCATGAAAGCTGCACCGAGGGGCATCGGTGCAGCCTGGATTCCACTCAACCGAAGAGCTGGTAGACCTTGGCGCCCTGGCTGGCACGAACGATCTGGCTGAGCTCAGCCGCTACCTCGTCACGCTGTCGCGCGCAGGATTCAGTCAGTTGGCGATAGACCTCGATCAGCGCTTCGAGCTGGGCACGCAGCCCTTCTTCGATGTCGCCGCAGTCCAGCATCGCCACATTCACCTGTTCACGGCACTGGAGGTCCAGGCGCCCAACGGCCTCCCAGTCCTGGCTTTCGAAGGCGGAGACGAGCGCCTCCCGGGTCTCTTCGATCTGCTTGAGCATGGTCTGGCTCATGGTGCTTTCCTCAAACGGGCGCGATGGCGTCCCAGCCGGATTTCACTTCGCGCAGCAGCCCTGCCACTTCGTTGACGAGCGCAGGGTCGTTGACCTTATTGGCCTCGATCAGGCGAGCGATCATGTATTCGTAGAGGCGATCGAGATTCATGGCGATCTCGCCACCCTGGGTGGGATCGAGCGCTTCGCGCAACCCGCCGATGATGGCGATGGATTTGCTGATCAGCTCGCCCTTGAGCGGCGCCTGGTCGCGCATCATCGCGCCCTGGGCCTGTGCCATGCGCTCCAGACCACCTTCCATGAGCATCTGGATAAGGCGGTGGGGGCTGGCTTCGGCAACCTGGGCCTGGACATTGACCCGCTGATACTGCTGCATGGCCATCATCGCGTTCATTTGCGCAACTCCTCGTGAACCGGTGTTTCGTCGATGTTCATCTTATCGGCCGGTCCTACCAGAGCTTAAGCCTCCATCCATCTTTTTTCGCGATCAGGAGGCTCGCGCGTCAAACTCAAGATCAGCTGCTGGACGTGCCGGGAAGTTTCTTGAGTTGCTCGGTCAGGTTCGTGCTGGTGCTCTGCATCTGGCTCAGCAAGCTGTCCAGGGTCGTGAACTGCTTGTAGAGACGGGTTTGCAACACGGTCATGCGCACATCCAGTGCAGCCTTCTGCTTGTCGACACTCTTGATGGTGTCGCGCAAGACCGTACTGCGCTGTTCAAGCACCCCACCTGAAGCCGTGAACGGCTTGGCTCGATTGGTCAAGCGATTGGCCAATCCGTTGTCACCAGTGAAGAAGTCAGAAATACCCTGCACATCCTTCGCAATCGCTTTGTCGAGCTTGGTGTTGTCCAGCTCGAGGGTGCCGTCTGTCTTGGTCGCGATCCCCAGGCTTGCAAGCGCCTTGACGGTACCGCCATCACTACTCTGGGTGACCAGCTCCGTGCGCAAGTTCGCCAGCAGACCACGAGCAGTGGAGTCACCAGCAAGAGCCGCCACAACAGGCTTGCTGCCTTCTACTGCAGTCACTTTGGTCAGACTGTTGATGGTGGAAACCATCTTGTTATAGGCCGTAACGAAGTTCTGGACGTTGGTTTTCACTGCGCTGGTGTTCTGTGACACCGTGAGCGTCAACGGCTTGCCGACCTCGGTCGCGGCGGTGAGATTCAGGGTCAGCCCTTCGATCGCGGTGGACACGCTGTTGGAGTCGCTGACCACATTCAGGCCATCAACGGTCAACTTGGCGCTTTGTGCGGTGTTGAGGGTCTTTCCGGCGGCTGCAACGGCAGCATTGTACTCAGCAGGCGTGGCGAAGTCGGAGGCGTTGAGGGCTGCGCCAGGAAAGGTCAGCTTGCCCAGGTCAGTGGCGCTGCCCGAGGTACTGGTACCGGTCATGGTGATGTCCTTGCCATCACCCATCTTGCTGCTGCTCAAGACAAGGCGCGAACCCTGGCTGTCGGTCACGATAGTCGCGCTGAGCCCCTTGGCGGCACCCTGCTTGTTGATCGCATCTCGGATGCCGGTCAGCGTGTTGTTGGTGCTGTCGACGGAAATGTTGAGGGCATCCTCACCGCCGATCTTGATATCAAGCGTTCCGGAGTTGAATGTGGTCGTTGCGCCATCGGCGAAAGCTGCCGAGGCGATCTTGCTGCCTTGAGCGAGCTGGGTGACGTTGATGCTGTAGGTGCCTGCCACAGCGCTTGCAGTAGCGGTAGCGTTAAGTGCAGCCGTATTGGAAGAGACGACACTACGGGACAGGAAGCTGCTCGGACTGTTGAGCAAGGCCATCGCAGTCTGGAAGTCGCTGACGGCGCTCTTGAGGCTACCCAGGGCGGTGAGCTTGGTAGTGGTCTTGGACTCAAGCGAATCCAGCTGGTTCTGTTTCGGCGCCCTGGCGTTGTTCACCAGTGCCTTGACCGTCGCGTCGATGTCGAGCAGTCCCGAACCCACTGTGCCAATCGTTGTGGCCATTTCACACCTCCGTCAAAAAAACGTCCCGAATCCCCTTCCTGGAAGGATTGGCAGAGCAGCAAACAAGAATCGCGCCAACTCAAGCCTTTGCTTCGAACATCAGACTGCGGATGTCGTCAAGCCGTTCAGCAAGCTTGAGAAGCTCCTCCGATGGAATCTGGCGAATCAGCTTGCCCGAGTCGGTGTCGATAACCTTCACCACCACATCGCCAGTGGAGTCATCCACGCTGAACTCCAGCCCGCGCTTGACGGCCTGCACGAAGGACTGAATGTCGGACACCGCCGACTCCAGATCGGCGCCCTGGCCTTTACGGACATCCTTGTCGTCCTGGGCGGCCGTGCCGCTGGCTACCGGAACCGCAGTGGGCGTATTCGGGGTGACGCCGTTTTGGGAAGGCGTCGTACCGCTGGTGTCCTTCACCAACCGAGGGATGGCGTTGACCGACGTTATGCTTGAGATATCCATGTTTTACATACCTCACAATGGCCAAATGGGAGGAAGGGTAAGTCCCTTCCTCCCATCAGTGACTAGGCGCTCCGCCTCACTTACCTCAGCAGGCTGAGGACCGACTGCGGCAACTGGTTGGCCTGGGCCAGGATCGCCGTACCAGCCTGTTGCAGAACTTGGTTCTTGGACAGCGTAGCGGTTTCGGCCGCGAAGTCAGTGTCCTTGATCCGGCTCCGAGCGGCAGATGCGTTCTCGGAGATGTTCTGCAGGTTGGAGATGGTGTTGTCGAAGCGGTTCTGCACAGCACCGAGGTCGGCACGCTGGGAGTCGATCGCCGCCAGGGCGCTATCGATTACCGCAATCGCGCGCTGGGCACCATCGGCGGTGGAGATGTCCACGTTGGCCACCGTGTTCAGAGTCGAGGAACTCTGCGAGAACACCTCGGTGGTAGAGCCGGTTACCGCGAAGGAAGTCGGGGAGTCCAGCTGCACGTAACCGAAGGCCTTACCGCCGGCAGCCTTGACGTCTGCCGCTGCCCCGAAGGTTCCATCGTTACCTTGGACAGCCACATCAATCGTACCCGCCGAAGAACCGGTCGCAGTGCCGAACTCAATCGTTTCACCAGTAGACGAGGTGATGGTGATCTTGTCGCTCTGCTTGTCGTAGTTGGCAGTCAGGCCCAACTTACCGGCGTTGGAGTTGATCTGGTTGGTCAGGTCCTCGTTGGAGGTCACACCCACCATCTGCACGGTGTTGCTGCCCACGGTGATGTTGAAGGTGGCGGCACCGGAGGTGAAGTTCACGTCTGCCTGAACCACGGTACGGGCAGTGGCGGACAGACCAGAGATGGAGCCGTCGAACTTCTGGGCGATGCTCTTCGCGCTGTCAGTTGCAGTGATGTCGATGTCTTTGGTCTGGCCGTTGCCAACCACGGTCACAGTGCCGGAGCTGAAGGCGCCGCCGCTACCGGTGATCAGGGTACCGGTCTTGGTGGTGGCTGCAGCGGAAGCACCGGCCGAGTTGGTGGAGGCACCACCGCCGACCTGGTAGGAGCCCAGCTTGCTGGAGGAAGCATCGCGCAGGGTCACGTCGATGGTCTCGTAGGCTTTGGAGCCGACCTGGAAGCTGGTGGTACCGAAGGAGCCATCCAGCAGCTTGCGACCACCGAAGGTAGTGGTTTCGGCGATACGGGACAGTTCGGCCTGCTGGGCGGTCACTTCTTTCTGCAGGGCGGCACGGTCGTCGGCGCTGTTGGAGCCAGTGGCGGCCTGGATGGACAGGTCGCGGATACGCTGGAGGATCGCGGTGGACTGCTGCAGGGCACCTTCAGCGGTTTGCGCCAGGGAGATGCCGTCGTTGGCGTTACGAGTTGCCTGGTTCAGGCCGCTGATCTGGTTGGTCAGACGGTTCGAGATCTGCAGGCCGGCGGCATCGTCCTTGGCGCTGTTGATGCGGGCACCGGTGGAGAGACGTTGCAGCGAGGTGTTCAGCGAGTTGGACGATGCGTTCAGGTTACGCTGAGTGTTGAGCGAAGCGATGTTTGTGTTGACTGTAAGTGCCATGGTGGCGTCTCCCGAAGTACCTAGTATTTGCCTGAGCCTGCGACCTTCAGGACCTGCTGCTCAGGTGCCCCTAGAATTCGCATTCGAACTGTTTATCGGCGCTTGTCGGAGGACCTTTAGGGGAGATTCGAAATTTTTTCTCCCGGGGCTTGCTCAACAAGCACGAACTGTGTCCGTACCAGGGTTATCGGCGGGTATGACGAAGCTTTAGGATTTCGCCATACCGTTCGTCGGCTCCTGAAAAACTCAGTCCGGCAGCCACGCCGAGCGCCAGCGCTGCAGATTCTCGCCCTTCAGCATCCACTCGCCGAGCACACGCTCACGCAGCGCATCGCCCTGCCGGGCAGTGGCGTCCAGATCGGCCAGGTGCATGCGCACTGCATCCAGCCAGTCCTTGAAGCGGTTCTTAACCCGGGTCACCGGCAGGTCGCCGCGGTAGCAGACGGCGTCGGTGCAGATCACCGGGAAGCCGCAGGCACCGTACTCCAGCAGCCGCAGGTTGCTCTTGCACTCGTTGAACAGGTTCGGCTCCAGCGGCGCCAACGCCAGGTCCAGGTCCAGGCTCGCCAGCAGCGCCGGGTACTGCTCGATGGGCACGCCGCCGTGGAATTCGTGGATATAGGGACGGATACGCTCCGGGCACATACCGAAGAAGACCCACTCCACCTCGTCCTTCAGGGCCTTGACCAGGTCGGTGATCAACTCCAGGTCGCCCAGGTGGCTGCTCCCCCCCGCCCAGCCGACACGCGGTTTGCGGCCTCGACGGCGCTGGCTGCGCAGGTTGCCCCACCAGTGTTCGGGGAGGAAGTTGGGCACTACCCGGATGTCCCCATGGAGGTCGCGCAAAGCCTCGGCCAGCGGCTCGGTGGACACCACGAAGCGATCGGTCAGCGCCACCGCCTGCCTGAGCGAACGCAGGATGTCCTTCGGCATGGTGTCGCGGTGCACGCTCTTCAGCGGCAGGTTGGGCAGGTAGTCGTCCAGCTCGTAGACCTTGAATACCGAAGACAACGCCTTCACCTCGCGCATGCCCTCGATCTGCGGCTCCATGATCTGCCGCTGGAAGACGATGCTGGTGGCCTGGAAGCGTTCCAGTTCCACCGGGGACAGGTGCACCCCACTGGCCATGCCCTCCGCCCAACCGGCCGCCTTCAGTGCCGCGAGCGGCTGGCGCACACGGTAATGTCCGCAGCCGGTGATGTCCGCCGGGTAGCACAGCACCTGCGGCAGCAGCGGATCGCGCACGCGGCGCTCGCCGTACTCGAAGCTGAAGCCCGACCCGGCCAGCGACAGGTTGCGGTTATAGGACGGATCGTTCGCCAGCACAGGTAGCCAGCGCTGCAGCATCTCCTCGCGCTCGGCCTTCAGTGCCGCCTGCCTTGGCAGCGCGCCTTCAATGGCAAGAATCGGCAGGTCGATGCCATCGCGCCGGACCACGCTGTGAGGCGTCCACACATTCAGCAGACCCGAAGCGCGGATACGCAGGCACAGGTCCACGTCGCCATAGAAGGCCGACAGCTTCGCCTCGTCCATCCCGCCAACGGCCACATAGGCTTCGCGACGCACCATCAGGCAGGCGCTGCCAACGGCGCTGTAGTTCTGCGTCACCTGCAGGCGATTGAGGTAGCCCGGAGCCTCGAAAGGTTCACCCACAAAGGCACGCCCCGCGACGTCATGGAGCCCCAGCACGATGCCGGCCTGCTCGACGCTGTTCATCGCATCCAGCACCTTGGCCCCTACCACCCCCACTTCCGGGCGCTGGGCCTGGTTGACCAGCTCATCCAGCCATTCGGGCTGGACGATTTCCACGTCGTGGCCCAGCAGCAGCAGGTACTCGCTCTCCACCGTCATCGCTACCGCGTTGACCATGGCCGAGAAGTTGAAGGGGCCGGCAAACCGCCACACCTTCACCTGCTCGCTCTGCAAGCCCTCGACCCCCTCCAGCCAACTGAGGGTCGCCGCGTCCTGGCTTTCGCAATCCACCAACAGCAACTCGTAATTCGGGTAGCGGGTGTGCTCCAGCAGGGTTTCCACGCAGCGCTGCAGCAAGGGAAGGTGATCGCGTACCGCCACCACGATGGAGACCCGCGGCTGCTGCGGGTGCCCATAGTGGATGTGGTAGCGCCTCGGCATCGGGCTCTCGACCCGCGCCTGGAAGCCGCGCTTCTCCAGGTGTCGTTCGATGGCCACCTGCTCGTAGGGGTTGGCCTGCAATACCGGAACGGGAGCGCTCAGCAGCACCTCGTCGACATGCTCCAGCCCTTGCAGGCCATCGCGTTCCACCAGGCGCAACAGCAACTCCAGCTCGGGCGCCTCGACGAAGATCGGGTCGAACCCGCCCTCGGCCAGGAACACTTCCCGCCGGAAGAACCAGCGCGGCGCCAGGCTCAGGGGGAAGCTGAGCAGCAGGTCGAGGTTGAAGTCCGGCTTGAAGCACGCCCCGCGGGCACCAGAGGGCGCACGCTGGAATTCGTCGCCATACACCGCCCGGCACCCTTCCAGCCGCTCCAGGCGTCGCACCATCGCCAGCAGGCCGCCCGCAGTGAACGTCACGCCCGCCTCCACAACCTGCAACCAGTCCACATCGGCCTCGGCGGCCCAGGCGTTGATCGCCTGCAATTGCTCACCCTCGGCCACGCCCAGGCCCATGACGCCGGGCGGAGCCGACAGCCCAGCCGTGCTCAGCAGCACCGGGACGACATGGGGGTAGAGATTGGCTGCCAGGCTGTCCAGCGTGGCGGAGACCGCATCGGCATCGCCGTGGCGATCCAGCACCACCACTGCCAAGCGGGGCGGCCGCGGCTGCTGGGTCGCCAGGCTGTCGAGGATGCGCGCCAGCGCCAGCCCTTTCGGCGTACCGGAATCCAGCCAGTCCTGCAGCTGGTCGCTGGCCAGCAGGCGACGGGGTTCCGGCAGCGCCATGCGGCCCATGAACGCGGCAATGGCCGCCGTCGAGTTGCGCGGCAGAGCCTCTACGCAGGCCTTCGCGCGCGCCCGCATCGTTTCGCGGTGAACGTCATCCGTCAGCAGCCGGCGGATGGCGTCGGCCAGTTCGTCCGCCCCCACGGTGGCGACACCCTGAGCCGGCACAAGGCCGGGCCCATAGAAGAATCCGGTCTCGGTCATCAGGTTGAGGGCCGGTGTGCCGACCAGCATGGCCTCCACCTGCAGGCCCGAATCCACGGCCACCAGCACATCGGCGCTGAGCAGGAAGGGCAACGGTGCGCCGTCGGCGTAGCGGTAGTCATTGGCACCCAGGCCGTACTGGGCCGCCAGCAACTGGACCTGCTCAGGCCCGAAGCGCCCCTGCGGACGCCGGCCCTTGATGATCACCTGGGCTTCACCACCCAGGGCCCGCACAGCCTCCAGGTAGGCCCGCAGCACCTGCTCGTCGATGGCCAGCTCCGGCGGCAGGCTGTGCTCGGCCAGCAGCGTAGTGCCCAGCACCACAATGGGCCGCGCGGCATCCAGCCCCAGTTCCTGGCACAAGGCCGCGCGGGCACTGGCCCGTTCTTCGCGGGCTTCGAACAGCGAGTCGAACTGCGGCAGACCCAGCACATGCAGACGCTCCGGATCGAAGCCGGCGTCGCCGTAGAGGCGGCGGCTGTCCTCGCTCCACACCACCATCAGGTCGGAGTTCTGCTGGTCGTGCACGGTATAGGGGTAGCAGAGCGTCGGGTTGTGCTCGATGTGCAGGGAGGGGATGCCCCGCGCCTTGGCCCAGGCCACCAGGGTCTTGGAACCGAACATCCAGTCCTCGTTGACGGCGACCAGCTCCACCTCGTAGGTCGCCGCCATCCGGTCCAGCGCATCCACCAGGGCAAAGGACACCGGCAGGGTTCGTGCGGCCACATCCTTCAGGGTGGTCTCCCAGCCGTCCCACTCCAGGCCGGCGGCCTCCAGGTCGGGGCGCAGGTCCTGGCGCACGGTGTCGCTGAAGGCCAGCGCCTGGCGCTGGTCGAATTCCGCCTGGGCCGAGGGCATCGCCTGGTCCAGCAAGGGGTCGATCACCACCAGCTCGCCGCCATGGCGCTGGACCATGGCCTCCAGCTCCGGGGTCAGGCAGCCCTGGAAGGTGATCAGCGTCCGCGGCTCGTTCTCGCTCAGGTAGCGCTCCAGCAGTGGAATGTTCTTCGGCCAGAGCTGGGTGATGAGGGCACGTACAGGTTGGGACATGGGGATCACTCGGCCGAGAAAGCGTTGAACAGCGAATCGAGCATGCGCGGGAAGGCCTGGTAGTCCAGGGCGCCGCTGAGGTCCACGCCCCGGTACTGGTAAGCGGCCTTCACTTCCGGCTGACGCTCCCAGGCCTGCAGGCACTGCAGGGCCACGAAGTCGGTGTGGTACTTGCGATGCCAGCGGCGGAAGGTCGCCCAGTGCTGCTCGCCCAGCAGGGCCGACAGGTCCGGCAGGCTGGCCAGCGGTGTGGGCTGCGCGCCTTCACGGAAGAACCAGACCACGAAGAGAAAGAAGCGATTGCGCGGACGTGCCAGGTGCGCGGCCAACTGTTCGGCGAGGGCTTCGCGGCTCAGCTCCGGCTGGCCGGGCAGCGACTCCAGGAAGGCCAGGAAGGCCGCGAACGCCGGGTCGCTGTCGCGATAGCCCAGCCAACGTCGCCAAAGCGATGGCCAGTAGCCGCAGGGTTGCTCGGGGTCGAAGCCGTTGAAGCCCGCCGGCAGCAGCTGCCGCCAGGCCGGCCGGCCCTGCATCGAAGAAGGAAGAACGAGTCCGACCATAGCGCTACCTGCCTTATCGCAGGCCCGACCATCCGGGCGGGCCTTGTACGGAAAATTGACGTTGCAGCCCGTGGAGCAAGATTCACACCAGCAACTGGATTCCACGCGGTTGGGTCAGCCGCTGCACGGGCTCGGGGAAGCTGAATCCATCCATGAACAGGTAACCGCTGCGCCCGCGGATGAAGTCGATGTACTGGCGGGCATGGGCGTTGTTGCGCGAGGCCATGAAGAACACAGCGTACTTCTCCTGCTCCACCGGCACCGGCCCGGTGGGCCAGCAGGCCTTGTGGTCCAGGCGGGTGTTGAAGATCACCAGGTCGCCGGCCTCGCTGGGGACGCGGTAGCCCTTCTGGCTCTCCTCGTACCAGCGCATGTCCACGCGGTGGGAACCGGGGATCACCTCCAGCCCGCCGCCGTATTCCGGCGTATTGGCCTGGAGGTAGAACGCGATCTGCACGATGTCGCAATCCGGCTCCCAGTGAAAACGATGCCCGGCCTTCTGCTGCGAATCGGTGTCCTTGTGCCAGGTGCCGTAGCCGCGGTGATGCAGGGCGGACTCGGGCAGCAGGACGAAATCCTCGCCCAGCAGCATCTGCAGCACCGTCAGGAACTCGGAGTCGAAGATGGCTTTCCACACCGCCGGGTAGCGGTTGAACACGTCGATGCGGATGCTGCCCAGGCTGGGGTTGTCGTAGATGTCGCCGGGGTAGCGGGTCTCGCTGGCGAAGGCCTTCACCAGTTCCTCGCGCAGATGGCGGGTGGTCTCGGGGGCGAGCAACTGCTTGACCAGGGCGAAGCCGTTGTCCTGGTAGCTCTGGCGCAGCGCCTTGGCGAAGGCTTCGTACTCAGACACGGGCGCCCTCCTCCGGCTTGCGGGCCATCACCCACATGTGGGACGACATCCCCGACTCCGCCAGGAAGCGCTGGAAGGCCGGGCCCAGCTCGTCCCAGCGGTTGAACAGCACGTCCTGCAGGAAGGGGTCCAGCTCCGCCTCGCGGCCTTGTGCCTGGACGCCCTTGCGCACCAGCTCGGCATCGAGCTTGCCGGGGGTGAAGCAGGCCAGGGTCTCCAGCCCGTGGCGCTGCAGCAGCAGCGGCAGCGAGCGGGTGTTGAAGTAGTTCAGGTGCTCATGGTCCACACAGGGGCTCTCCGGCCCCAGTTGCTGGACATCGAACCCGGCACCGTTCGGACACGTGAGGATCAGCGCGCCCCCCGGACGCAGCAGCGCCGACAGGCTGGCCACCACCTGGCCGGGGTCGAACAGGTGCTCGATCACCTCGAAGGCTGCGATCAGGTCGAAGCGCTGGGCGGTCGCGGCGGCATAGACCTCCACCGGTTGCTCCACCACCTCGAAACCCTGCTCGCGGCAGATCGCCGCCAGGTCCGGCGTCGGCTCGATGCCGACGATGCGCTGCCACAGCCCGCGCTGCTGCATCTCGCGGCAGAAGGAGCCATAGCCCGCGCCTACCTCCAGCAGGTCGCCACAGGGCAGGCCGATGCGCTGGCACAGCTCCAGCACCCGCTCCACCCGCGGCACGATCACCGACTGATGGCGCGCCTCGGCCGAAGCCGGGTAGATGTGCCGCGCCCAGTAGGCGTAGTTCTCGCTCTGGCGGTAGAAGTCCGCCAGCAGGCGCTCGCCGGGCCGGGGATTGACGTAGAAGCTGGTGCAATCCAGGCAGTCCACGTAGCGGAAGCCGTTCTTCTCGAAGCGTGGCCGGGCGCGCTCGCTGCCGCAGGCCGGGCACGCGCACTGGACGAACTCTTCATTGCGGGCCAGCAGGAAGGCGATGTCATGCAGCAGGGCCACACGCTGACCGGCCTGCAGGCGCGAAGGGCGGATGTCGTCTTCTTTCACCGTCGCACTCCTCAACCGGCACGCCGGTATTTCTGCTGCTGCGCCTCGGGCAGGTGCACCGGCCCGTAGGCGCTCGGCTCACCCCAGATGTTGTCCTTCCACCACTGGCCATCCTCGATCCACCAGACACGCGGCGAACGGAAGGTGTCGGCCGTTTCCCAGAAGGCCTGCTCGGTCATGCCCACGTAGTCCAGCCAGTGCTGCAGGTCGCTGGACACCACAGAGTCCATGCGGCGGACGATCTCGATGCCCTCCTCCCGGGTCAGGTAGCCGGCGCGGATGTCCTTGGAGGCATGGTCGGAGGCGCGGCCGTAGCCGAACTTGATGAACTTGAGCAGGTCGTGCACGCCGTTCTCGTAGCGGTCGTCCAGGTTGGACATCTGCCGGTAGGTGCGCTCGAAGGGCTTGTCGGCCATCTTCCAGCCGTAGCGTTCCTGCACCAGGCGGGTGTGCTGGTTCGGGTCCCAGGGGAAGAAGTTGCCGATGTAGATGCCCCGCACCCCCGTCTTGAGGATGTCGGCATCGCTGGGGTAGCGCGCCCACAGCAGGTCCTTCTCGCGCAGCGGCTCCTCGGGGTCGTCCAGCATGTCGCTCCACTCGAAGCCGCGCAGGGCGTGCTCGTGACGGACTCGCGCGCTGAATTCCACGTAGTCGTCCGGGTCGAACATCCCGGAGATGTCCCAGGCGGTCTCGCCCCAGATGATCAGCGGAATGTCGAACTTCACCGCCACCTGGATCGGGTAGGTCATGATCCCGCAGTGGGCGTGCCAGTTCATGTCGCCCATCTTGCGGAAGCACAGGCGGTTGAGCCGCTTGAGCACCTCCACGCTGGGGCCGAAGACCATGTGGTCGGCATCGAACACATGGCGCATGCGGTCGCGGTTGTAGTCCCCCTCGGGCAGGTAGTTGTTGCCGTGGTAGGTCACCAGCAGCGGCTTGAGGCCGTACTGGGCGGCGATCACGTGGGCCTGGTAGTAGCTGTCCTTGCCACCGCTGACCGGGATGATGCAGTCGTAGTTGTCGTTGCGCTTGCCGGCACCGGTCTCCTCCAGCACCCGCTCGAAGCGCTTGCGGCGCTCGTCCCAGAAGGTGGGCGGCAGCTGGGCGAACTGCTCGGCGACCTGGCAGGCCGAGCAGACACCGTGCTCGTCCAGCATCAGGTTGACGCTGGCCCGGGGGTACACGCAGCGGCTGCAATATTCCATGAAGAGGCTCCTAGAGACTGAGTAGCTGGGGGCTGCGAACGTTCAGCCCCTGCTCGAACAGGTACTTGCGCGCCAGGTAGACGCTCTGGTCGGTGTAATGAAAGATGTTGGCCGCCGCCACCGCGTCGACGCCGGTCAGCTCCAGGGCCTGGGCCATGTGCGACCACTCCCCCACGCCCCCGAGGGCGATCACCGGGATGTGCACGCTGGCGCAGACCCGGTCCAGCAGAGCCAGGTCGTAGCCCTGGCGCGCGCCGTCCCGGTCGATGGCATTCACCATCACCTCGCCGGCGCCCCGCTCCTGGGCCTCGCGCACCCAGTCCTCGACACGGCGGCCGGTGTCGCGACGCCCGCCTTCGGCGAACACGCGGTAGTCGTCACCCTGCTGCAGGACATCCACCGAGAGCACGATGCACTGCGAGCCGTATTCGCGGCTGGCCGCCTCGATCAGGCTTGGGTCGTCCAGGGCGGCGGTGTTCAGCGTGACCTTGTCCGCCCCCGTGGCCAGGCGCCGGGCGATATCGTCCAGCGAGCGGATGCGCCCGCCCAGGGTGATCGGCATGAAGGACGCCCGGGCGACTTCGGCGACGATGGCGTCGATGTCCTGCAGGTTGCGGCTGCCCAGGTCGTCACGGCCCAGGTCGTAGTGGTCGTCGCGGCTGATATCCAGGTAGACCAGCTCGTCGGCGGCCCAGTCGCTGAGCCGGCGGACGGCAGCGGAGGGATTGCCCAGCACCTGGTGGCGGGAAAAGCGCTTGCTCTGCACCAGTTGGCCGTTCTTCAGCAGCAGGACCGGGATGATGCGTTTCTTCTTCATGCCAGCTCCAGGAAGTTCTTCAGCAGCTGGGCGCCAGCCCGCTGGCTCTTCTCGGGGTGGAACTGCACGCCCAGCACGTTCTCCCGCCCGACCACCGCCGGGAAGCGGCTGCCGTACTCGACGGTGGCGATGACGTCATCGGCCGAGGCCGTGGCGAAGGCGTAGCTGTGCACGAAGTAGAAGTCCGGCGTGGCTTCCAGCCCCAGCAACAGGGGGTGGGGTCGCTCGCCCCGGATGTCGTTCCAGCCCACGTGGGGCAGCGGCAGGCCGGCACTGTCCAGCGCCAGCACGCGACCGGGTATCCAGCCGAGCCCGGCATGCTGGCCGAATTCATGACCCTCGTCGCTGAGCACCTGCATGCCTACGCAGATGCCGAGGAAAGGCTTGCCCTGTTCGAAGACCGCGCGACGCACACCGTCCAGCGGCAATTGCTGGGCGATTCGCGCCATTGCCGCGCCATAGGCCCCCACCCCGGGCAACACCAGGTGGGTGGCATCGGCGATCACCTGGGGATCGTTGGAAACCCGGGTTTCCCCCAGGGTGGCGAACAGGTTCGCCACCGAGCGGACGTTGCCGGAGCCGTAGTCGAGGATGCACACCCGGCTCATCGACCGCCTCCCGACAGGTGCCGCCAGGCCAGCGCCTGGCCGCGCTTGAGCGGCTCGCTGGCAACGCAGCGCAGCACCTCGTCCAGGTGCTTGGGCGGCAGGCCGAGGCCCGGACGGATGGCGCGCACGTTGTCGGCCGTGAAGGGCTCGCCGGCGGCGATGTCACGCACCACGTAGAGGGAACGACGAAACACCAGGGACTTGCGCTCGGCCGGCGTGGGCCCGTAGTGGACCTGCCCGAGGGCCTGCCAGGCCCGCTCGGTTTCGCTCACCAGGGCCGCCAGCTCGGCCGGTTCCAGGGAGAAGGCGGAGTCCACCCCGCCCTCGGCACGGGACAGGGTGAAGTGCTTTTCGATCACGCTGGCGCCCAGGGCGACGGCCGCCACCGAGGCGCCGACGCCGAGGGTGTGGTCGCTCAGCCCTACCTCGCAGCCGAACAGCTCGCGCATGTGGGGGATGCTGCGCAGGTGGGTGTTGGCCGGGCTGGCCGGGTAGGTGCTGGTGCACTTGAGCAGCACCAGGTCACGGCAACCGGCGCCGCGTGCCGCGTCGACGCAGTCCTGGATCTCGCCGACGCTGGCCATGCCGGTGGAGATGATCAGCGGCTTGCCGGTGGCGGCCACGCGGCGGATCAGCGGCAGGTCGACGTTCTCGAAACTGGCGATCTTGTAGGCGGGCACGCCGAGGGATTCGAGGAAGTCCACCGATGTGGCGTCGAACGGCGTGGAGAAGGCCTCCAGCCCGCGCTCGCGGGCGCGGCGGAAGATCGGCTCGTGCCATTCCCAGGGGGTGTAGGCCTCACCGTACAGGCGATAGAGCGAGGTGCCGCTCCACAGGCTGTCGGGGTCGCCGATGTGGAACTCGCCCTCGTCCAGGTCGAGGGTCATGGTGTCCGGGGTGTAGGTCTGCAGCTTCAGCGCGTGGGCGCCGGCATCGGCGGCGGCATCCACCAGCGCCAGGGCACGCTCCAGGGACTGGTTGTGGTTGCCGCTCATCTCGGCGATGACGAAGGGCGCCGCATCACGCCCGATGGCTCTGGCGCCGATCCGAAAGGTGCTCATCGGCTCTCTCCCTGCAGGGTTCGTTGAAACACACAGTGACGCTGGGTGAAACCGGCGCGCTCGAAGAGTAACAGCGAGGCGAGGTTGTCAGGGCGTACCCGTGCCTCCACCCCACTCACCTCCGGCCAGTGAAGGGCCAGGGCCGCCTCGCCGGCCTGCAGCATGTACAGGCCCCAGCCGGCCGAATCGCGACCGGGCAGCAGGTAGAGCGAGACCTCGACCCGCGCCGCCTCGATGCGGTCGTAGCGCAGCACGCCAACCGGGCCGTCCGCCGCCTCGGCCAGCCACAGCAGGTGCTGGTCCGGGCTGGCGAGCACACGCTCCAGCCAGCGCACATGGGACGACCACTCCACCGGCTCGGTGTTGAGCGACGCCCGCCGCACCAGCTCGGCGTTGCGCCCTTCGAACAGCAGCCGGGCGTCGTCCAGGGTTGCCGCGCGCATGCGCAGGTCACGGGCCAGCAGGGCCGCGACCACGCGTCGGACGCCACGCCCGTCCACAGTCTCCCGCCCCCGCGCCGCCAGGCTGCGGCGCAGGCCCGGGTTGCCGAGCAGAATCCGCAGCGCCGCACGGTAATCATCGACCGCCAGGTCGGCAGCTTCTCCCAGGTACAGGTGCAGGCCCGCCTCGGCCAGCCGCTCGGCATTGGGGCGCTGGTTGGGCGCCAGGGCCACGCAGAGCGTCGGCAGGCCCAGCGCAGCGCGCTCCCAGGTAGTGCCGCCGCCGGCGCCGATGCACAGGTCGGCCTGGCGCATCAGCTCGGCAAAGTCGTCGACGTGGCGGTGCAGGGTCCAGTGGGGGTGCTGGCTTACCCGCTGCTCCAGTTCGCTCCACGCCGGGTTGGCAGCGCCGGCGACCACGTCGACCGCCACGTCGGGAAAGGTTTCCAGCGCGGCCAGGGCCTTCAGGGTCTCGCCGCCGATGTCCACGCCGCCGAAGCTCACCAGTACCCGCTCGACCCGCTCGGCAACAGCGATCGGCGCGCCCTGGAAAGCCTCGCGCAGGAGCGCGAAGTGAGGCCCGAGCAACGGTTGCCGGACAGTCGCCAGCGAGTCGCCGTCCAGGCGTTGGCGTGCGGTGGCGTTCTGGTCCAGCAGCAGGTCGACCTCATGGGAGCGGTGCAGCAGGTCGTCGATGGCCATGACCCAGCGGGCACGCAGGCGAACGCCCCGCTCCCACTCGGCGCCGAGGCCGTAGTGGTCCACCACGCACCAGTCGAACGACGTGCCGGCGGGCAGCGCCTGCCACAAGGCGGCCAGGTCCTCTGCCCAGGGCAAGGGGGACTCCACGCAGGCGCGCTCATCCTCGACGCCTTCCAGGCGGTGCACCGGAAACCCCCGGGCGGCGATCAGCGCCAGCCCGTCACCTGGACCTGGCCGGCAGGCGAACTGCACGTCGCAGCCGGCCTGGCGCAGCGCCTCGGCCAGGGTCAGGCAGCGCATCACATGGCCGGAGCCGATGCGCAGGGACGCATCCGCCCGCACCAGCACCCGCATTCAGATGTCCCCTTCCAGCAGCAGCGCGGTGTACATCAGCTCGGCCCGGTGCCAATCGTCGGGGGTATCGATGTCCTGCACCAGGAAGCGCGGCAGTACCAACGACCGCGAATGCGCGGCGTGGATCGGCTCGCCACGGGTCCAGGCCTCGGTACGCCCCCAGTAGAACTGGCCGGCATCGTGGTAGGCCGGCTCCAGGTCCTGGGAGCGGGTTTCGCGGAACTGCGGGTAGAGCGACTCCACGCCGCCCTCGGCGGTGAGGCGCAGGGCGCGCTGCACCGGCGAAGCGAAATCGGTGACGGTGAAGGCGTAGTGCGCATCGGGGTGTTGCAGCAGCAGATCCAGCCCGGCCTGCAGGCTATCGGCCTGGACGAAGGGCGCGGTGGCGTAAAGGCAGCAGACCAGCTCCGGCTGTTGGCCGGCGGCCGCCAGCTCGGCAACGGCATGCTGGATGACCGCGACCGTGCCGGCATGGTCGTCGGCCAGGGCCGCCGGGCGCATGAAGGGCACCTCGGCACCCAGTTCGCGGGCCACGCTGGCGATCTCCTCGTCGTCGGTGCTGACGATCACCCGGTCGAACAGCCCGGACAGCAGGGCCGCGCGGATCGGGTAGGCGATCATCGGCTGGCCCTGGAAGAGCTTGATGTTCTTGCGCGGGATGCGCTTGCTGCCGCCTCGGGCGGGGATGATGGCGACGCGGCTCATGGGCGCTTCTCCAGCAGGAACCAGGTGATGTCGTCGGTGGGGAAGCTCGGGTCACGGCGGTAGACGAAGCCGTAGTCCACCAGGCGCAGGTCCTCGTAGCGGTCGAGCAGTTCGCCGGCGAAGTCGCGCTTGAACAGCTTGCCCGCGTGCCCCCGGTAGCTCACCTCCACCGGTGAGGGGTTGTAGTACTCGGCGACGAGTACGTAGCGCCGGCTGGCCTCGTACAGCTTGGCGTAGGCCTTGGGCAACAGCTCGGGCGGCAAGTGGATGAGCACGCCACGGGTGAACGCCAGGTCCACCGGCTGGTGCACCGGGTAATCGAACAGCGAGCCGTGCCAGACCTCGGCGATGCCCAGCCCCTGGGCGATGGCGTGGGCCTTGGCATTCAGCTCGACGCCATGCAGGGCAGCATCCGGCAGCAGCCGGTGCAGCGCCTGGAGGTTGAGCCCGCGGTTGGTGCCCAGCTCCAGCAGGCTGTCGAGCCGCCCGGCACGGCGCAGGGCCTGGGCGAAGAAGGCGGTGGCGCTGGCCACGTGGCGCTCGCCGTCGTTGCGGTCGACGTAGTCGTCACCGAACTCGCCCTGCCAGAAACGTTCCTGCTCGGTCAGTTCGCGCATGGCGCGTCTCCTTCAGCGCAGGAGGGTGGTCAATGCCTGCACCACCCGCTCCTGCTGGTCATCGGTCATGCCGTGGAAGAGCGGCAGGCTCAGGGCCTCTGCGTAGTAGCGCTCGGCCTCGGGGAAGTCGCCCGGGGCGAAGCCCAGCCGCTGGTAATGAGGCTGCAGGTGCACCGGGATGTAGTGCAGGTTGACGCCGATGCCCGCGGCCCGCAGCCCCTCGAACACTTCGCGGTGGCTGCGGCGGATGGCGTCCAGCCGCAGGCGCACCGGGTAGAGGTGCCAGGCCGAGTCGGCCCCCTCCTGGCGCCCCGGCAGACGCAGCGGCAGGTCGGCGAGCAGCTCGTCGTAGCGCTCGGCCAGGGCCCGGCGACGGGCGACGAAGGCCTCCAGGCGCTGCAGCTGGGAGAAGCCGAGGGCGGCCTGCAGGTCGGTCATGCGGTAGTTGAAGCCCAGCTCCAGCTGCTGGTAGTACCAGGGGCCGTGGCTGGCTTCGGTCATGGCAGCCGGATCGCGGGTGATGCCGTGGCTGCGCAGGCGCCGCAGGCGCTCCGCCAGGTGCGGGTCCTGGGTGGTGAGCATGCCGCCCTCGCCGGTGGTGATGATCTTCACCGGGTGGAAGCTGAACACGCTGATGTCGGCATGGGCGCCGCAGCCCACCGGGCGCCCGCGGTAGGCGGCGCCGACGGCGTGGGAGGCGTCCTCGATCACGCGGAAGCCGTAGCGCCGGGCCAGTGCGGCGATGCGCGCCATGTCGCAGCTCTGCCCGGCGAAGGCCACCGGCACCAGCACCTTGGGCAACCGGCCGCGCTGCTCGGCCTGGGCGAGGCGAACCTCCAGCAAGTCCACGTCGAGGTTGAGGGTGCACGGTTCGATGTCGACGAAGTCCACCTGGGCGCCGCAGTAGAGCGCGCAATTGGCACTGGCGACGAAGGTGTTGGGGCTGGTCCAGAGCCAATCCCCCGGGCCCAAGTCGAGGGCCAGGCAGGCGATGTGCAGGGCTGCCGTGGCGTTGCTGACGGCGATGCCGTGGGCGGCCTCGCAGCGGGCGGCGAAGGCGTCCTCGAAACGCTCGATGGCCGGCCCCTGGGTCAGCCAGTCGGAGTTGAGGGTCTCGACGACGGCGTCGATGTCCGCCTGGGAAATGCTCTGGCGTCCGTAGGGAATCATGCTCAGGACCAGGCCTCGGCCAGCTCGCGCAGCTCGGCGACGCTGAGGTAGTGGGGATTGCTGTCGGAGACGTACTCGAAGCCCTCCTCCACGGCCCGCCCGATCCCTCCCAGGCCGTCACAGGCGTAGTCGTACTGCATGTTGAAGTTGATGGAGGGGGCGATGACGAAGTGGCTGTCGAATTCCCAGGTGTGGGAGCTGTCATCGCGGGAAATCATCATCTCGTGCAGCTTCTCGCCAGGGCGGATGCCCACCAGGCGATGGGGCAGGCCCGGTGCGAGGGCCTCGGCCAGGTCGGTGATGCGTGCGGAGGGGATCTTCGGCACGAACAGCTCGCCGCCCTGCATGCGCTCGAAGCTGCGCATGACGAAGTCGACGCCCTGGTCGAGGGTGATCCAGAAGCGGGTCATGCGCGCATCGGTGATCGGCAGCTCGCGGGCGCCGTCGGCCAGCAGCTTGCGGAAGAACGGCAGCACCGAGCCCCGCGAGCCGACCACGTTGCCGTAGCGGACGACGGCGAAGCGGGTCTGGTGATCGCCGGTGATGTTGTTGGCAGCGACGAACAGCTTGTCGCTCAGCAGCTTGGTGGCGCCGTAGAGGTTGATGGGGCTGGAGGCCTTGTCGGTGGAGAGTGCCACCACTTTCTGCACGCCGTTGGCGATGGCGCCGTTGATGATGTTCTCGGCGCCGCCGACGTTGGTGCGGATGCATTCGGTGGGGTTGTATTCAGCCGCCGGTACCTGCTTGAGGGCTGCGGCGTGGACCACCAGGTCGATGCCGCGCAGGGCCTGCTGAACGCGGTCGGCGTCGCGCACGTCGCCCAGGAAGTAGCGCATGCAGGGGGCATTGAACTCCTGCTGCATCTCGTACTGCTTGAGTTCATCCCGCGAGAACACCACCACGCGCTTGGGCTGGTAGCGCTGGAGCAGGCTGCGGATGAAGGAGCGACCGAACGAGCCGGTGCCTCCGGATACGAATACGGACTTGCCATCGAACATGCGTGTTCTCCCCTGCCCTGCCGCCACCGGCTTCGCCGACGGCCCTGCGCCTGTCGTGCTGACGGAATTATGGCGTTCTATTCGGTTTTCAGGTCACGAAGCAAGCATGGTGCCAACCCACCGGAATGCAAGGCGGCGCCGTGTCCCAGGGACAGGGCGCCGCCAGCAGTGCACAAAAGGTCGGTCAGTTGAGGAAGTTGAACAGGCTCAGGCCGTTGATCTTGACGAAGCTCTGCTGGGCCGCCTGCAGGATGGTGGACTGCATGGTGAGGCGCGAGATGGCCTCGGCATAGTCCAGGTCCTCCAGCTCGGATTGCACGGCCTTGTTCACCAGGCTGACGTCGTCGACGAACCCTTCGGTGGTCTCCAGGGTGTTCAGGCGCGCACCGATGGAGCCCTGCACGGCAAGCACCTTGGTGTTAACCGCTTCGAGGTTGGACAGTGCCACCGCCACCGAATCACGAATCTGCAGGTTCCCAACCGGGCCATCAGAGGAGGATTGAAGGGCCTTGCGCAGGTCGGAGACCACGTTCAGCAGCCCACGCTTCTCCTGGGAAGGGTTGCGGTTGATGCTGAAGTCGTCGCCAGTGGCGGGCTTGCCGTCGATCTGCACCTTGACGCCGCCGTAGGTGACGAAGTTAGGGGTGGCGCTGTTGGTATCGAACGCCCCGGTAGCCAACTGCCCAGTCGGCGGCGTGGCGGGGTTGTAGGTGGTCCAGTCGTAAGCCGGCGGCAGGGTGGCCGGGTTGTAGACCACGTAGTTCTGGGAATCGAGGAAATGGATGCCGATGGCATCGGTGGCCGCTGGCGGGTTGCTGGCGGGGAAGAGGGTGTCGTAATCGACCTTGTCCACCACCAGACCCTGGGCGATACGCGCGGTACTGCCGGTACCGACGGTCCCCTGGGAGGTGGTCACGCGGTTGGCGTTGAACACGTCCTCGAACAGCGCCTTGCCGTTGTCACCCAGGGCGAGGAAGGTGCTGCTGGCCACCTGCACTTCGCGCCGCCCCTCGTCACCCAGGTAGCTGTAGGTGCCGTCGGCATTGCGGACGAACGGCGCGGTGTCGGCCTGGGAGCCGCCAAACAGGTACTTGCCGCTGGAGTCACGGCTGTTGAGCAGGCTGAGCAACTCGTCCTCGCGCTGTTGCAGCTCGGTGCCCAGAGCTGCCTTGTCGGTGGAGTCCTGGCCACCGTCGCCCGCCTGTACGGCAATCTCGCGGATGCGCTGCAGCACGTTGCCCACCGAGGTCAGGACGGCCTCTTCGGCATTGAGGCTGTTCTTGGCGGCGGTGATGTTCGACTTGTACTGGCCGTTCAGCGACTCCTCCTGGCTGAGCTGCAGGAGGCGCACGGACGCCACCGGGTCGTCAGCCGGCGTGAGGAGGCGCTTGCCGGTGCTGATCTGTTCCTGGGTGCGGGTGACGTTGGAGTAGTTTCGCTGCAGGCCGGCAACCTGGTTGTTGAAGGCCTGGATGGTGGAGATTCTCATATCGCATCAGCCTCAGTTGAAGGCGCCGATCAGGGTATCGAACAGCGCCCGCGCAACTTGAATGACCTGGGCATTGGCATTGTAGTACTGCTGGAACCGGATGAGGCTGGCGGCCTCTTCGTCCAGGCTCACGCCCGACAGGGAGTCACGGCTGTCCTGGGCCTGCTTCTGTACCGCCTCGGAAGAGGCCGCGTTGACCCGCACCTGGGACGTGAGCGCACCGACCTTCTCCACCAGGGCGCTGTAGGAGTCGTTGTAGGTGGCGCTGGTGGCACCGATGTTGACCGTCTGCTTGGTCTGCAGCCCCACCAGGGCGAGGCCGTTGCGGTTGTCTGCGGTGCCCTTGGTGTTGAAGGCCAGGGTGAAGCTGTCGCCGCCCTGGGGAATGCCCGAGACGGTGAACTCGTAGGTGTAGCTGTTGTTGGTGGACGGGTCGGTGTAGTTCAGCCGCAGGGTGTTGTTCTGCCCGGGGGTCAGCGCCGTGGTGGACGGCGAGACGTAGCTCAGGGTCGCGCCGGGCGGCAAGGTGCCGGTCAGGGTGTTGGTGGTCGAATCGAACGTCAGCTTGCGACCGGTGGTGCCGAACAGGTCCTGCAGGTCGGTGAGGTCGATGGGCGACGGACCGTTGATCAGCGCCGGCTGCCCGATGGCGCCGGTACCCCGGTTGTTGGTGGTGGCTTCGGCGCGGGCCGAACCGGCGAACGCCAACTGGTCGGCGGACTGCAGCGTCGCGCCGAAGTCGGCAGCGCCGCGACGGGTCGGCTGCAGGGTGAAACGGTCACCGGCGGCCGGCAGTGCGTTCAACTGCACCTGGAAACCCTGGTTGACGCCCGAGGCGTCGGCGAAGCTCAGGGTGTAGGGGCCGGTGCCGGTGACCGTGACGGTCATGCTGGCGCTGTCGGACAGGCGCAGCGCGGTGAAGTTGGTGCCGTCGAAGTCCAGCCGGTAATCGCTGGAGGTCATCTGGCTGGTGTTGGTGATGTTGAGGACACCACTGGCCGTACCGGTGTTGGTGGTGGCCGCCAGTACACGCAGGGATGCCGCCTGGGCCGAGTTGATATTGGCGAAGAGCGGGCTGCCGGCCCGACCAACCAGGTCCAGGCCCTGGCCCAGTTGCTTGTTGACCGTGTCGCTGATGGTGATGGCGAGCTGGCCCAGGGCGTTGTAGGACTGGTCCAGCGCCGTATCACGGTAGGCAATCAGCCCGCCCATCTCGCCGCCGGTCACCTGGTCGGTGACGATCTGCGAGACGCCGCCGGTGATGAGCTCGATCTGGTAGCGCGACGGATCGTTGACGCCCGGCGAGGCTTTCAGGGTGGAGGCGGAGTTGCCCACCACCAGCGGCTGGCCGGTGCCGATGAACAGGCTGAGGGTGCCGTCCTTCTGCTCAAGGGTCTTCACGCCGACCATCTCGGAGATCTGCCGGATCGCCTCTTCGCGAGCGTCCAGCAGGTCGTTGGGCTCGGCGCCGTTGGCACGCGCCTTGGCGATGGCGTCGTTGTAGGAGGCGACGTTGGCGGCCAGAGAGTTGATCTGGGTGGTCAGCGCACCGAGCTGGCTGTTGATCTGTTCGTTCTGTTTGTCGAACTGGCTGTAGAGCGTGTTGAAGGTGTCCGAGAGGCTCTTGGCCTGGGACAGCACGGCCTCGCGCCCGGCCAGGGACGCCGGGTCCTGGGAGGCGGTCTGCAGCGAGGTGAAGAAGCTCTTCAGCGCCGGGCTGATGCCGGTGGTGGTGCTGGACAGCAGCGAGTCGAGCTGTTCGATCTGGCTCTTGAATGCCTGCAGCTCGCTGTTCTGGCTGGTGGCTGTGCGCAGCTGCGAGGTGAGGAACTCGCTGGCCAGGCGGCGCACATCCGTCACCTGGCTGCCGGAACCGATGTAGCCGCCGCCGGTGAACTGCGGGACGTTGGTCTGCTGCACCGTCTGCTGGCGCGAATAGCCGGGCGTATTGACGTTGCTGATGTTGTGCCCGGTGGTGGTCAGCGAGGTCTGCGTGCTGCGCAGGCCGGACAGGCCGATGTAGAGAAGGTCAGCCATTGCTCATCCTCATGAGTTGGGCACCGAACCGACCGATGCGACGGCCTGGTAGGTCTGCATCTGGCGCGCGATCTGCGTGACCTTGCGGGCGTACTGCGGGTCAGTGGCGTAGCCGGCCTGCTGCAGTTCGCGCACGAAGCGCTCGGGTTTGTCGGTCACGGCCAGTGCGTCCTGGTAACGGTCATTTCCCTGCAGGAAGCTCACGTAGTCACGGAAGCTCTGCCGGTACGAGTCGTAGGCGCGGAACGAGGCCGCTTCCTTGACGGCTTCGCCGTCCTTGTATTCGGTGGTCACGGCGCGGGCCGACTGGCCGTCCCAACCGTGGGACTTGATGCCGAACAGGTTGTGGCTGCTGCTGCCGTCCTGCTGGCGGATGATGGATTTGCCCCAGCCGGTCTCCAGTGCAGCCTGAGCCACCAGGAAGCGCGGATCGACGCCGATGCTCTTCGCCGCCTCCTGGGCCATGGGCATCATGGTGTCGATGAATTCCTGCGGCGAGCTGAACGCGGGTTTGCCCGGCGCCAGCGGCGGCTGGGCGATGCGCCGGCCAATCACCGCGTTGTCGCCGTCCACCGAGGCCACGCCGCGCTCGGGCGCGCCATAGGACTTAGCCGGCAACCAGTCGGAACCGGCCAGGGCCTGCTTGCCGTCTGCAGCACCCGCGGGCGGGACGATGCCGGCCAACAGGCGGTCGGTGAAGCGGCTGGGCAGGCTGATACGGCGCTGGGCCAGCAGTTTGGAGTCGTCCCGGCCCGCCTCCGGCGCAGCCACCGGGCTGCTGCCCTTCTGCGGCCACTGGGCTCCGGCGGTCTCGGCCACCTGGGCGAAGGGGTTGGCCTTGCCGGTGGACTTGGTCTTGCTCAGCTGGCGGGTCAGCACATCGGCCAGGCCGATGCCGTGGCCCTTGGAGATGGTGACCGCAAGCTGCTGGTCGTACATGTCGCGGTAGGTCTTGCTCTCGTTGCTGTTGAGGAAGTTGCCTTCGGCGAAGACGTCGCCGGCGGCACGCATGGACTTCAGCATCTCGTTGACGAACAGCGACTCGAACTCCTGGGCGACCTTCTTGACGTTTTCCTCGCCGTCGCGCCCCTTGCCCACCTTGAACTGGGCCATGCGGTTCAGGTCGGTGAAGGCACCGGAGTCGATGGCCCCGCGCGTGGCGAGGCCCGTAGTGAGCCTGGAGTCCATGATCGCTACCTCAGATCACGATCAGGTCAGCCTGGAGGGCGCCGGCTTGCTTGAGCGCCTCGAGGATGGCCATCAGGTCGGAAGGAGACGCCCCCACCTGGTTGACCGCGCGGACGATCTCGTCCAGCGAGGTACCGGGAGCGAACTTGAACATCGGCTTCGCCTCCTGGTCGGCCTTGACCTTGGAACGCGGTACGACGGCCGTCTGCCCGCCGGACAAAGCGCCCGGCTGGCTGACGATGGGGTCTTCGGTGATGGTGACGGTGAGGCTGCCGTGGGTGACGGCGGCCGGCTGCACGCGCACGTCCTGGCCGATGACGATGGTGCCGGTGCGCGAGTTGATGATGACCTTGGCCACGGCCTTGCCGGATTCGATTTCCAGGTTCTCGATCACCGAGAGGTAGTCCACGCGCTGGTTCGGATCCAGCGGGGCGCTGACCCGTACCGAACCGCCGTCGAGGGCCTGGGCAACGCCTGGGCCGAGCAGTTCGTTGAGCTTGTCGACGATGTTCTTGGCGGTGGTGAAGTCCGGGCGGTTGAGGTTCAGGGTCAGGGTGTTGCCCTGGTCGAAGCCGCTCGGCACCGGGCGCTCGACGGTGGCACCGGCGGGAATCCGGCCGGACGACGGGACGTTGACGGTGATCTTGGAGCCGTCGCTGCCCTGGGCGTCGAAGCCACCCACCACCAGGTTGCCTTGGGCGATGGCGTAGACGTTGCCGTCGATGCCCTTCAGCGGGGTCATCAGCAGGCTGCCGCCGCGCAGGCTTTTGGCGTTGCCGATGGAGGAGATGGTCACGTCCAGGGTCTGGCCGGGCTTGGCGAAGGGCGGCAGGTCGGCATGGATGGAGACGGCAGCGACGTTCTTCAGCTGCACGTTGCCCGAACCCGCCGGCACCTTGATGCCGAACTGCGCCAGCATGTTGTTGAAGGTCTGCAGGGTGAAGGGCGTCTGGGTGGTCTGGTCGCCGGTGCCGTTGAGGCCCACCACCAGGCCGTAGCCGATCAGCTGGTTGTTACGCACGCCCTGAATACTGGCCAGGTCCTTCAGCCGCTCGGCATGAGCGAGGGTGCTGGCAAGCAACAGGCAAAGGGCTGCGGTGAATCGTTTCATGTCGCGCTACCTGCTCAGAACGGCCACAGCGGGCTCATGAAGAAGCGGTCGAACCAGCCCGGCTGGCTGGCGTCGGCAAAGGCGCCGGTGCCCGAGTAGGTGATGCGGGCGTCGGCCACGCGGGTGGAAGACACGGTGTTGTCGGTGCCGATGTCGTCCGCACGCACCAGGCCGGCGATGCGTACCAGTTCGTCGCCGGTGTTCAGGGTCAGCCACTTCTCGCCGCGTACGGCGAGGATGCCGTTGGGCATCACCTCGGAGACGGTGACGGTGATGGAACCGGTCAGGCTGTTGCTCTGCCCTACCTTGGAGGTGCCGTTGGCGTCACGGGTGCCGTTGTAGCCGGCGGACAGCGTGAGGTCTTCGGCTTCCAGGGGGTTCAGCTTGGTGCTGGGGTTGCTGATCGAGACGCCGCCGCCGAACAGGGAGGTCAGGCCGATGTTGGCCTTGCTGTTCTTCTGGATCTGCGAGTTGGCGTTCTTGCTGGCCTGGGTCCGCTCGTTGAGGGTGATGGTGATGATGTCACCCACGCGGTAGGCCTTGCGGTCGTTGTAGAGGTTGGTCTCGAACCCGGGCTGGTAGATGGCGCCGTTGTTCTGCGCGGCCGGCATTGGGGTGCGGGGCAGCACCGGCGCGTAGTACGGGTCGTTCGGCTTGGGCGGCGGCGCGACGCACCCAGCGAGGAGCTGGGTGGCGAGCAACGGGGCGATGATGAGCAGCCGGTTCATGACAACTTACCTCGGGGCGTTACAGGTTCTGCGAGATGTAGCCGAGCATGGAGTCGGCGGTGGAGATGACCTTGGAGTTCATCTCGTAGGCACGCTGGGTGGTAATCATGTCCACCAGCTCCTCCACCACGCTGACGTTGGAGTTCTCCAGGGTGTTCTGCAGGACGTTGCCGAGGCCGGTGAGGCCCGGGGTGCCGACCTGCGGCGCACCGCTGGCGGCGGTCTCCAGGAACAGGTTGTTGCCGATGGCCTGCAGGCCGCCGTAGTTGACGAAGTCGGCGGTCTGGATGTTGCCGATCACCTGGGGCGTGGGGTTGCCGAAGGTGGTCACCGAGGCGGTGCCGTCCTCGCCGACGGTGAAGGTCTGGACCTGGGCGGGCAGGACGATGGCCGGCTCCAGGGGGTAGCCCTGGCTGGTGACGATCTGCCCGTCGGAGTTCAGGTGGAAGCTGCCGTCGCGGGTGTAGGAGACGGTGCCGTCCGGCATGAGGATCTGAAAGAAGCCGCGCCCATTGATGGCCAGGTCCAGCGGCTG
Source organism: Pseudomonas sp. SLBN-26 (assembly GCF_006715895.1). Lineage (NCBI taxonomy): Bacteria > Pseudomonadati > Pseudomonadota > Gammaproteobacteria > Pseudomonadales > Pseudomonadaceae > Pseudomonas > Pseudomonas sp. SLBN-26. The sequence goes on along the minus strand of NZ_VFOB01000001.1, from coordinate 163,715 downwards.
CTCGGTGGTCTGCAGGCTGCCCTGGGTGAAGATCTTCTGGGTGCCGGCGATGCGCACACCGGTACCCAACTGCAGGCCGCTGGGCAGTTGGCTGTCCTGGGTGCTCTGGGCGCCGGGCTGGCGGCGGATCTGGTAGAGCAGGTCCTGGAATTCGGCGCGGTCGCGCTTGAAGCCGGTGGTGGAGACGTTGGCCAGGTTGTTGGAGATGGTGGTCAGGTTCATGTCCTGAGCCGCCAAACCCGTCTTGCTGACCCAAAGTGCCGGAATCATCGTCATTCTCCTCGGGCGCCGAAGTCATGGCGCCGCGTACTGGTTGTTAGCTGAGCTGCATGACCCGTGCCATCGCCGCGGCGTCGTCCTCGGCGGTGCGCATCATCTTTACGTGCAGTTCGAATTGACGGGACAGGGAGAGGATCGCAGTCATCTCCTCGACGGCATTGACGTTGCTCGCCTCGAGGAAGCCCGAGGTGAGCTTGACCGTGCCATCCACGTCCGCCGGCTGTTTGTTCTTGGTGTGGATCAGGCCATCGAGGCCCTTCTCCAGTTGCTTGGGATCGGGGTTGACCAGCTTGATGCGGTCCACCTCGGCCATCACGTTGGGGGCCTCGCCCAGGGCGCGGATGCTGATGGTGCCGTCGGCACCGATCTCCACCTTCTGCTCCGGCGGGATGGCGATCGGCCCAGCGTTGCCGATAACCGGCAACCCATTGCCGGCTCGCAGCTGGCCGTTGGCGTCCACCTGGAGGCTGGCGGTGCGCACGTAGCCTTCGCTGCCGTCCGGCGCCTGCACGGCGATCCAGCCCTCCCCGCCGATGGCGATGTCCATGTCGCGCCCGGTCTCCTGCAGGGCACCGGGGGTGAAGTCGGTCCCGGGACGTTCGCTCATGGCGAACACGCGCGCCGGGAAGGTGTCGCCGAACACGGGCATGGAACGCGCCTGTTCGAAGTCGCGACGGAACCCGGTGGTGGACACGTTCGCCAGGTTGTTGGCATGAGCGCGCTGGGCCAGGGTGTTCTGGCTGGCACCGGTCATGGAGATGTAGAGCATCTTGTCCATGGAGGTCTCCAAGGTGGGCTTTTGACGCCCGCATTGCTTTGCAGGGTCTACAGCAATTGCTGTGCCAGGCCCGCAAAATAGAGACAACTCATTGACGAATAAGGAAAAAGCAAAAAGAAAAAGGCCTCACATGGAGGCCTTGGAATGCCGTGGCGGCGAGGGGATGCCGCCAGCGGCAAGGTCGCCGCCACCCTTTTGACGGGCGGCGGCCACTCACTCAACGCAGGTTGATGATGGTCTGGGTCACCGCGTTCTCGGTCTCGATGGTCTTGGCGTTGGCCTGGTAGTTGCGCTGCGCCACGATCAGGTCGACCAGCTCGGTGGAGATGTCCACGTTGGAAGACTCCAGGGCACCGGACTGGAGAGCCCCCAGGGTGCCGGCACGCGGGGTGCCGATCACCGGCGCACCGGATTCGGAGGATTCGACCCAGGAGGTCTTGCCCACCGGGGTCAGGCCCTGGACGTTGGCGAAATTCGCCAGGACGACCTGGCCCTGGAGCTGGGTCTGACCGTTGGTGTAGCGGGCGTAGATCATGCCCTTGTCATCGATCTGCAGACCGGCCAGTTGGCCGGTGGTGTAGCCATCCTGGGCCACGCTGGCGACAGCGAAGGCGCTGGAGAACTGGGTGGAGCCGCGGATATCGAAGGTGATGCTCGGGGCGGCAGCGGCACCGTTGGCACTCCACACCGGCGGGGTGGCGCCGTTGGACACGGCCGGCACCCAGCCGTTGATGCCCAGGGTGCCGTCGGCGTTGACGGCGAAGCCGCCGGTGTTGGCGAAGGTGGAGGTGTCCAGCTGGCCGGAGGTGGTGAAGCCCACCGGCGTGCTCATGGGCGTGGTGGAGGCCGGGTTGGTGGGGTTACGGCCATCGATCAGCACGTTCATGGTCCAGGTGTTCGCCGGTGTGGCCGATTTGACGAAGTACTGGGTCATGACGTGGGGGTTGCCCTGGGAGTCATAGATGTTGACCGAGGTCGAAGAGTTGTAGCTCTTCGGGTCGGCCGGGTTGAACGGCGACACCGTCGGCGGGGTGTTGCTGGAGTTCAGGTTGAACGGCTGGGTGATGGTGGCGGTGGCCTTGGGCTGCTGGTTGTTGGTCTTGATGGTGAGATCACCCACCACACCGCTTTGCAGCGCACCACTGGCATCTACCGTGTAACCCTGGAGACGGTAGCCGTTGTTGTCGACGATGAAGCCGTTCTTGTCGGTACCGAAGTAGCCGGCACGGGTGTAGCTGACGGCGCCGTTGTTGCTGGTGACGAAGAAACCGTTGCCGTTGATGGCCAGGTCGAGGGCGTTTTCGGTGTAGTCGATGGTGCCCTGGTTGTAGAGCTGGGCGACGTTGGCCAGCAGCACGCCGCTGCCGATGGTCTTGCTGCCGGAGCCCAGCACAGACGCCGAGTACAGGTCCTGGAATTCACCACGGGACTGCTTGAAGCCCACGGTCCCGGCGTTGGCGATGTTGTTGCCAGTGATGTTGAGGTCACTGGAGGCGGCGCGGATGCCGCTGAGGCCGATGTTGAACGACATGGGATGCTCCTGTTGCGCCGACAGCGTCGACGATTACTTACCGATGACCTGGACCTTGGAAAGCGCGATGCTGCCGAGCCCTGCGAGGTTGAGCGTCATTTCCCCGCCGTTCTGGCCCAGGGTGACGCTGTCGACGTTGGCCGGGAGGACGGTGCCCATGGCGACTGTCTTGCCATCGACCCCGGCCTCGGCCTTGAAGGTGTAGGTGCCCTTGGCAACGGCGTTGCCGCTGGAGTCCTTGCCATCCCAGGTGAAGCTGACCGCACCGGCCTTCTGTGCACCCAGGTTGACGCGGTTGACGGTGTTGCCCTTCTCGTCCAGCACGTTGACGTAGAGGTTGGACGTGGAACTGGTGAGGCTGACGGTGCCGGTGAGCCCTTCGGCAGGATCGACCACGGCCTTGCTGGAGGGGACCATGACCTTGCGCCCGACCAGGGAGGACGCCTGCAGCGCCTGGGAAGACTGGGTGCTGGAGAGGATGGTGTTGACGCTCTTGTTCAGGTTGTCCAGGCCTTCGACGGTACTGAACTGGGCAAGCTGCGCCACGAACTCGCTGTTGGTCTGCGGGTCCAGCGGGTTCTGGTTGTTCATCTGTGCCACCAGCAACTGGAGGAACTGGTCCTTGCCCAGCTCCTTCGACTTGGTGGTTTCCTTGAGCTTGTATTGATCCAGTACCGAAGAACTGGTGGTGGCGCCTACGTCAACGCTCATCTTGTCGCTCCCTCACGCACTCACTGACCCAGGGTCAGCACGCGCTGCATCATCTGCTTGGCGGTGTTCATCATTTCGACGTTGGTCTGGAAGGCTCGGCTGGCGGAGATCATGTCCGCCATTTCCTCGACCACGTTGACGTTGGGGTAGTAAACGTAGCCGTCCGCGTTGGCAGCGGGATGGTTCGGCTCGTAGCGCGGCACCAGCGCGCTCTGGTCTTCGACCACGCCCAGCACCTGGACGCCGCGACCGGACTCGTCTTCGGGAGCGAACAGAGAGCCCTGGTCGTTGCCCTGGCCGTTGAGCTGGCTCTGGTACATGGTGGCGAACACCGGGTGGCGGGCGCGGTAGGTCTTGTCGATGCTGGAGGACACGGTCTCGGCGTTGGCGATGTTGCTGGAGACGGTGTTCAGCCGGGTGCTCTGGGCACTCATGCCGGTGCCGGCAATGTTGAAGACGCTGGACAGGGACATGGTCGTTCTCCTTACTCGCCGCGCAGTGCGCTGACGAGCCCTTTGAACTTGCTGTTGAGCAGGGTGAAGCTGGCCTGGAACTGCACGGAGTTCTCGGTGTAGCTGGACTGTTCCTGCTGCAGGTCGACGGTGTTCTGGTCGATCGAAGGCTGGAACGGGGTGCGGTACTTGAGGGACTCATCCAGCATGCCGGTGCCTTCGGCCGCGATATGGCGCGCGTTGGTCAGCGTGGCCTGGAAGGTGCCCTTGGAAGCCTTCTCCGCCTGCTCGGCGAGCACGGAGGAGAAGTCCAGGTCACGCGCCTTGTAGTTGGGCGTGTCGGCGTTGGCGATGTTGTTGGCCAGCACTTCGGCACGCTGGGTGCGGAACCGCAGGGCCGACTCGTGGATGCCAAGGGCGCTTTCGAAACTGATGCTCATCTCTTCCAACCTTTGCCGTGCGGCAATGACGGTTTGTCTGCCGGACATTCAGCAAGGGCTGTGCCAATTTTTAAAATCCTTTTAAAACAAAGGGTTGAGATGAATTCAGGACGACAGAACGGAGATCAGCGGTAAGGGCTTGCCGCTTTGCCAAGGTCAGGGTGGCAAGGCGGCAGAGGCGATTGCCGCCCAGCGGCAAAAGGCGGCACGACCGAATGGCAGGCACAAAAAAGGAGGCTTGCGCCTCCTTTCAGGATCACCACCGGTCACTTCACTTTGTAGATGATGCCCGGGTTGCACTGGACCATCTGGTAGAGGTCCGGCAGGCCGTTCAGCGCCTCGGAGGCCCCGAGGAACAGGTAGCCACCGGGTTTCAGGGTCGCGTGGATACGGGTGAGGATGTCCTTCTTCACATCGGCGGAGAAGTAGATCAGCACGTTGCGGCAGAACACGATGTCGAACTTGCCGAGGGAGGCGTAGCTGTCCAGCAGGTTCAGGGCACGGAATTCCACGCGATTGCGAATCGCCGGCTTGACCACCCAGCGTCCCGGCCCTTTCGGGTCGAAGAAGCGGGTGAGCCGCTCCTGGGACAAGCCACGCCCCATCGCCAGACTGTCGTATTCGCCAGCACGGCAGGCCGCGAGCATCGCCGTGGACAGGTCGGTGGCGACGATGCGCACACCAGCCTTGAGCTGGCCCAGGTTGGTCCGCTCGAACTCGTCGATGGCCATGGAGATGGAGAACGGCTCCTGCCCGGAGGAGCTCGCCGCCGACCAGATCCGCAGGGGCTGGTTCGGGTTGGCCTTGATCAGCTCGGGCAGGATGCGGCCCTTGAGCACTTCGAAGGGGTAGGTATCCCGGAACCAGAGCGTTTCGTTGGTGGTCATCGCATCCACGACCTGCTCTCGCAGGCCGCTGCGCGGGGCGTTCTGGATCTTCTGAACCAGCTCGCTCAGCGTCTTGATGCCGTTCTGTTCCATCAGCTTGTTCAGACGGCTGGAAACCAGGTACTGCTTATTGCTTCCCAGCAATATGCCGCAGGTTTTTTCCAGGAAAGTCCGGAACTGCTCGAAATCCAAGTTACCTGAAGACACTAGGGCCGCCTCATTCATATCTGTACCTGGGGAAGGAATCCCCCTCACGCCCCGTCCGCAATCCTGATCCGCTCGATCACCCTCGAAGCCAGCTCGTCAGGTCGGAACTTGGCGAGGAAGTCATCCGCGCCAACTTTCTTCACCATCGCCTGGTTGAATACGCCGGAGAGCGAAGTATGCAGGAGGATGTGCAGCTTCTGCATTCTCGGATCGCCACGGATCTCCGCCGTCAGGGTGTAGCCGTCCATCTCCGGCATCTCGATGTCGGAAATGATCATCAGGAGTTCTTTCTCCGGCGCCTTGCCCTGCTCGACCAGGTCATGCAGGTAGTTGTACGCCTGGCGGCCATCGTTCAACGAGACCACCTCCACCCCGACCGTCTCCAGGCAGCGGACCAGCTGCTTGCGCGCCACGGACGAGTCATCGACGATCAGCACGCGCTTGGTAACGGCGCTGGCCTGGGTCTCGTGATCGATCACGCCTTCGGAAATGACCTCCGAGGTCGGCGCGACTTCGGCGAGGATTTTCTCCACGTCGATGATCTCGACCAGGTTCTTGTCGACGCGCGTGACCGCGGTCAGGTAGTGCTCACGCCCGGTGCCCTTGGGTGGCGGATGGATTTCTTCCCAGTTCATGTTGATGATTCGCTCCACCGAGCGCACCAGGAACCCCTGAACCTTGCTGTTGTACTCCGTGATGATCACGAAGCTGTTCTTGAGATCACTCAGCGGCCTGCGCCCCGTCGCCATGGACAGGTCGAGGATAGGGATGGTCCCCCCGCGGATATTCGCCACACCCCGAACCACCGGGCTGGACTTGGGCATGATGGTGAGCTTGGGGCACTGGAGCACCTCCTTCACCTTGAACACGTTGATCCCGTAGAGCTGGGGTCCATCCAGCCGGAACAACAGCAACTCCAGGCGGTTCTGCCCTACCAGTTGCGTACGCTGGTTAACCGAATCCAATACACCGGCCATGCCAGGACTCTCCCCTTTTGAGCTTCAGGACGCTTCGCCATAGATTAGCAGGCGGCACGAGCCTTGCTTTTTTGAATTGCATGAATCCGATAACGACGCTTTTCCGACACTTGATAGCACATCGCCGCCACCGGTCATGGGCCTTTTTACCCGTTTTGTTCTGCCTGAGCCACAACGGCGCACAGGCAGAAGGACTCACGCCGCCCGAAGTCCTTATCGGCTCCACCGAAGGGTTTCTTGAGTTCAAGGTAGAGGAATATCTCCAGAATAGCGGCATCGAGGGACGCTACGAGATCCAGGTGAGCCGATTGGACCCACGCCTGCGCCTCGCCACTTGCGACAGGGATTTGACGGTCAGCCTGGAGAGCCCGGCACAGCCGGTCGGACGGGTGACGGTCAAGGTTCGCTGCGAAGGCAGCACTCCTTGGTCGGTCTTCGTCCCTGCCCAGGTTCGGCTGTTCCGCAATGTAATAGTCGCAGCGCGACCGATGCGCAAAGGGGAAGAACTGTCCTCCCGTGATTACAATCTGGTCGAACGTGATGTGGGGCTGCTCTCCCAGGGCTACCTTACGGCGCCCTCCCAAGCGGAAGGCTACAAGCTCACGCGCCCTGTCCTGGTCGATCAGATCCTGACGCCGACCCACGTAGAAATGGCCGAGGTAGTCCACAAGGGTGATCAAGTGGTAATCAGTGCCGGAAGTTCCACCGTCCAGGTCAAGATGCCGGGCGAAGCCCTTTCGGCGGGCGCGGTGGGGGAACAGATTCGCGTACGCAACCTCAACTCCAAACGCGTGGTCAAAGCCCGCGTAACCGGCCCTGGGCAAGTGGAAGTCTCCATGTAGGCACGACTCTTGTATGGCACGGAGGCAATTCGTGTAGAGTGCCGTTTTTCCAGCGCCACACCGCACCCGGGAATTTTTTCGGAAGTTGCCCTAAAGTTAGTTTGGGCCTGGTCGATAAGGTCGGTAAGCGTCCATAACACCCAGAGGTTCTGCATCATGGTCATCGACTTCAACCGGCTCAATAATGCCAACACGCCCGCCAGCGCGGGACGTACCGGCAACGCCGGCAAGAACGAAGGCGTTACCGCCAACCAGACCAGCGCCAGCCAGACCACCAGCGAGCCGGCTGCCACGTCCCCCCGTAGCGGTGAAAACGTGCAACTGAGCAGCGATGCCCAGCAACTGCAGAAGGTCACCGACAAGCTGCGCGACCTGCCCACCGTCGACCGGGAGCGGGTCGACAAGATCAAGCAAGCCATCGCCAACGGCACCTACCAGGTAGACAGCCAGCGCGTGGCGAGCAAGTTGCTCGACTTCGAATCCCAGCGCTAGTCCAAGGGCAGCGCTGGGGATGTTGGACGCCCGATCCCCAGAGCCCGAAATGCACGACACCGAACTGCTCGACCTGCTCAACCACGATATCGACCACGCACAGCGCCTGCTTGAGCTGATCGATAACGAATTCAAGGCACTGACCGAACGTGACCTGCCGCAACTCGAGCAGATCCTTTCGGACAAGCAACCCCTGCTCGCCCTCCTCGACCAGCACGGCCGCCTTCGCGCCGACGCGTTGCATGCGCTCGGACTGAGTGTCGATCGCGCCGGACTGGCTGCCCTTGCCGAACGCTCCCCGGTGGGACCCGACCTGCTGGCACGCAGTGCAACGCTGAGCGATGTACTTGAACAGTGCCAGGCGGGCAACCTGCGCAACGGCCGCCTGATTCGCGCCAGCCAGACCAGCGTCGACAACACCCTGGCCATCCTCCGCGGCCAGGAAACCCCCAGCCTCTATGACAGCCGGGGGGGCGCCGCTAAAATCCCGCGACAGCGCCCGCTCAGCCAGGCCTGAAACAATAAGAAGCGCCAGGACATCGGGGCACATTGCCAGTATGCTGGCGCCCCGAGCCCATGTGTTTGGAGAGACCTGGACCGTGTCCAACGCATTCAACGAAGATGATGGCCCACAACCCCCCAAGGTGTTGAAGGCACCTGTGGAGATCCAGGCCAATCTTCGCCTCCTGCTGCAAAGCCATGACCCCCTGGTCGTCACCTTCCATGAGCGCAGCCAGCGCTTCCAGAGCTTCCTGGTGGAAGTCGACAAGGATCGCAAACGCATCGCCCTTGACGAGATGGTTCCCAACGACGGCGAACGATTCATTCGCGCGGGGGAGTACTTCCGCGTGGAAGGCTTCCATGATGGCGTCAGAATCGCCTGGGAATGCCGCCAGCCCGTGCAGGTAGGCGAGCATCAGGGAGCCCCCTGCTACTGGTGCCCCCTGCCGGAAGAAGTCACCTATCACCAACGTCGCAACGCCTTCCGCGCGCCCTTGCTGAAAGGGCAGCCCGTCCCCATCGAGCTGGCCGGAGACCGACTGCCCACTGGGATCAACGGCGAGATGCTGGATATTTCCGCCACCGGCTGCAAGTTGCGCTTCGCCGGTGACGCCACCCAACAGCTGCAGACAGGCCAGGTCTACGAGCGCTTCAGCGCTCGCCTGCCATTCGGCACCTTGCTCACCCCCGTTGAGCTACGCCACCTCAGCTACAACGACAAGCTGAACATCACCCTGGCGGGCGTTCGCTTCTACCGCATGAACGGCCCCGAGCAACGCCTCGTGGAGCGTTTCGTCTACCAGCTCCAACGCGAAGCCCGGCGCTTCGACAAGGACGATCTCTTCTAGCCGCTCTCCGCCCGAGCCTTCAGCTCGGGCGGGGCGCTTCCGGCTCCTCGGGAACTGGGGGCGGCGTGAAGGCCTCCCCAGTCATCTGCTCCTGCACCACCTGCTCATCCACGCGAGGATCAAGCGCGGCCACCAGCGGCGAGCTGACTTCCGGTGTTGCCACGTGCTGCAACGGAGCCTCGTCCACCCGGTGCAGGCCGGTGACCTTGTCCGGACGTACACGCACAACCAGGATCAGTGCGCAGACACTGACGAACGCATAGAACATGTTCGGCCCCAGCAGCTTCATCAACGCGCCGGTCAGCAGCGGGCCGATACTCGCCCCCACGCCGAACGTGATCAGCAACATCGCCGTCAGAGACACCCGACGCTCCGCCTCGATGTGGTCATTGGAGAACGCCACCGCCAGCGGGTAGAGCGTGAACTGCAGCATGCAGACCAGGAAGCCCATGGGGAACAGCATCTCCATCGGCACGCTGGGCATCAGCGCCAGCGGCAGGGCCGCCAGCACCAGCAGCACCGACGCACTGCGGATCAGCATGGCGCGGTCGTTACGGTCCGACAGCCAGCCCAAAGGCCATTGCACGAGCAAGCCCGCAAGGATGCAGCAACCCATGAAGAGACCGACCTGCTCGGTGGTCAATCCCTGCCGCGTGGCGTAGAGGGGCGCCAGACCATAGAACGAACCCAGCATCAGGCCCGACACCAGCACCGTGGTCATCGACTGCGGCACCCGCCGGATGAAGAAGCGTGGCTCCAGCGGTGCCGGATGCAGAGGCGCCGGGTGGATCTTGCGGGTCACCGCCACCGGCACCAGGCACAGCGCAAAGCACATCGCCACCAGCATCAGCAGCTCCGGGCCAAGGCCGGGGTGCAGCACAAGCACCAGTTGCCCCAGCACCAGGCCGAGGTAGGAGGCCACCATGTAGCCGGCGAACACCTTGCCGCGCTGACCAGGCTCCGCCTGCTCGGTCAACCAGCTCTCGATCACCATGTACTGGCACATCATCCCCAGGCCGACCAGCATCCGCAGGAACAGCCAGCCAGGCACCCAGCTCAGCAGGCCGTGCCCCAGCACGGCGGCCGTCACCAGCCCGGCGCAGGCGACATACGCACGGATGTGCCCGACACGGGCGATCAGCCGGTGTCCCAGCTTGCCGCCGATGATGAGGCCCAGGTAGTTGGCCGCCATCAGCGCACCGACCCACAGGCCGTCGACCTTGTCCGCCGCCAGGCGCAGGCCGAGGTAGGTACTGAGCAGGCCGGAGCCGATCAGCATGAGCAACGTTGCGAAATACAGGGCCCGGAAGGACTTCAGGACTCGACCCATCGGCTTTCCATGCGCTCCTTGAGCAAGGGCGGGCCGCTTGAGTGCGGCCCGCGATGAGGGGTAATGCTAGGGCCTGGCAGAAAGGCCGTCGAACGCTGGAACTCTACATTGCCGAATCATGCCTGGGCTGCCAGAACACGACGCTCCCAGGGTGTGATCTGATCGAAGAAGCTCGCAAGCTCCATCGTCTTGGTGGCGATGTAGCCTTCGATGAACTCCTCTCCGAACAGTTCCCGTGCCAGGTCGCTGCGCTTCAGACGCTCCAGGGCCGCATGCAAGGTACAGGGCAACGAAAGAGAATCCGCCACCTCGAACTCTCCCTGGATCGGCGGGCTCGGCTCGATCCCCTGCTCCAGTCCATGAAGCCCCGCCGCCAGGCTGGCGGCAATCGCCAGGTAGGGGTTGGTGTCCGCACCCGGCAAGCGATTCTCCACCCGCCGCGCAACGGGCGCACTGGCCGGGATACGCAGCCCGGCGGCACGGTTGTCGTGGGACCAGCACGCATTGTTCGGCGACGCGTAGGGGTGGCACAAGCGCTGGTAGGAGTTCACGTTGGGCGCGAACAGGGCGGTGAACTCCGCCATCGCCGCCTGCTGCCCCCCGATGAAGTGATAGAACGCCGGCGACGGATCGCCATTCGCCTCGGAAAAGATGTTCCGCCCATCCGCACTGGACACCACGCTCTGGTGGATGTGCATCGAGCTGCCCGGCGTATGCGCCAGCGGCTTGGCCATGCACACCACGGTCAACCCATGTTTCAGGGCGACCTCCTTCAGCAGGTGCTTGAACAGGAAGGTCTGGTCGGCCAGCAGCATTGCATCGCCATGCAGGAGATTGATCTCGAACTGGCTGACTCCCATCTCGTGCATGAAGGTGTCACGCGGCATCCCCAGCAGCGCCATGCAGCGGTAGACCTCCTCGAAGAAGGGGCGCAGGCCGCTGTTGGAGCTCACGCTGAACGCCGAACAACCGTCCTCGCGGCGACCATCCAGCCCAACCGGTGGCTGGAACGGCTGGTGGGGATCGGGATTAGGCGCGAACACGAAGAACTCCAACTCGGTGGCCACCACCGGCGACCAGCCGCGCTCGGCATAGCGATCCAGCACACGGCGCAGCAAGCCACGGGTAGACAGGCCCGACGCGCGGCCATCCAGCTCCTGGGCATCGCAGATCGCCAGGGCACGCGGGCTGTCACTCCACGGCAGGCGATGGACCTGCCCAGGGTCGGGCACCAGGGCCAGGTCACCATCGTCACTGCCATAGAAGCGTGCCGGCGGATAGCCGCCCATGATGCACTGCAGCAGCACGCCACGCGCCAGCTGCAGACGCCGCCCGGAGAGGAAGCCCTCGCCGGTCATCACCTTGCCCCGCATCACGCCATTCAGGTCAGGCGTCACGCACTCGATCTCATCGACTCCAGCCAGGCGCTCTGCCAGCTCGGCCGGGATTCCCGTGTTCATGTTGTTTTCCTTGTAGACATGGACCGCTGCGAATAGCGGCGCGAACAAAATACTCATCACCTGTTCAATATTTCAAGCACATATGAAAACCCCCGCAGATGCGGGGGCTCGGTGATGCACGGAGGCTGCGGCGAGGTCAGCGCCAGTCCTTAAGCGCCTGGGTGGCTGCCTGGTTCATCGGCTGTGCCAGAAGCCCCGTAGGGGATAGGTTGACCGCGTAGACCGCCCCATCCGCCATCGGCAGAAAGGTGACGCGCTGCGCCTGGGCGTCGAACAGGAAGAGGTCATGCTGCCCAACCCGCAGCCAGCGCCACAGGTCGATGCCGTACGGGCTGCTGGCCAGTGTCGCCTCGGGGTGTTGCGCCAGCTGCTGGTCCTCGATGGCGAGGAAGCGGCCCGACAGCTTCTCCAGGCGGTAGCCGGACTGCAGGCCGATCAGGCGCGCCAACCCCTTCAGGTGCAGCAGCCGGGCATCCAGTTGCCACAGGTCGCCATCCAGCAGCACGCTGCGCTCGCGACCGCCCTCCAGCAGCATCACCTCGTAGCGCTGGGGTCCGAGCGCCTTGAAGCTGAGCGTCACGATGGGCTTGCTGGCGTCCAGATGGTCGTAGCGGGTCAGGTCCCAGGCAACCGTCCCCACCAGGGCGGCCAAGGCGACGAAGGCAAGGCCCACGGTGCCGCGTAGCCAGCCGAGGAACCAGCTGCGGTCGAAGAGGATGCGTGCGGCCACCACGACCGCGAGCAGGGCCAGCAGGGCAATGCCCCAGGCCAGGCCGTCATACTGCATGGAACCCTTTCCTTCTCCACAAAAGAGCCGGCATTATGCGCACCTCACGACGCAGCGACCAGTTGCCGCGCTGCGCAGTCCGCCACAGATCGAGCATTTATGCCCTTCCCCATCGAACTCGCGGTTGATCCGGCCACTCTGCTGGTGCTCGCCGGCGTCGCGTTCCTGGCCGGTTTCATCGACGCCATTGCGGGCGGTGGCGGCCTTTTGACCATTCCGGCGCTGCTCACGGCCGGCCTGCCGCCACACCTGGTGCTGGGCACCAACAAGCTCTGCGCCACCTTCGGCTCCGCTACCGCCAGCTACACCTTCTACCGACGCAAGCTGTTCGAGCCGAGCCGCTGGAAGAATGCCCTGCTGGCCACTGCGGTGGGTGCCGCCCTTGGCGCGATCATCGCCCACTGGCTGCCGGCGCATTGGCTCAACCAGATGCTGCCGGCCGTGGTGTTCGGTTGTGGCCTGTACCTGTTGTTCGGTCGTACCCCCGACGTGCAGCACGCTGCCGACGCGGCCATTCCCCGTGGCCGGCAATGGCCCCAGGGGCTGGGCCTGGGCTTCTACGACGGTGTTGCCGGCCCCGGCACAGGGGCCTTCTGGACCGTGAGCAGCCTGCTGCTCTACCCGCTCGACCTGGTGCGGGCCAGCGGCGTGGCGCGCACCATGAATTTCGTCAGCAACGGCGTGGCGCTGGCGGTGTTCATCATCGGCGGCCAGGTGGCATGGGTACTGGGTATCTGCATGGGGCTGGCGCTGATGGCCGGCGCCTTCTTCGGCGCCCGCACCGCCATCAGCGGCGGGGCGAAGCTGATCCGCCCGGTGTTCATCTGCGTGGTGCTGGCGCTGACTGCGCGACTAGCCTGGCAGCACTGGTTCTGACAAGCCCAGGCGGCGCGCCACGTAGAGGTCGATGAGGTAGCGGGCAATGGACTTGCTGGCCGGCAGTGGCGGCAGCGCATGGATGGAGAACCAGCGCGCATCCTCGATTTCGCCCGGTTGAGGGACGATCTCACCGGAGCGGTATTCGGCGTGGTAGCCCAGCATCAACGAGTGCGGGAACGGCCAGTTCTGGCTGGCAATGTAGCGAGGCTCGCCGATCTCGACCCCGACCTCCTCGCGCACTTCGCGGGCCACGCACTCCTCCACCGTCTCGCCAGGTTCGACGAAGCCCGCCAGCGTGCTGTAGACGCCGCTGACAAAGCGCGGCGAGCGCGCCAGCAGCAACTCATCACCACGGGTCACCAACACGATCATGCTGGGGGACAGGCGCGGGTAGTGGTGCACACCGCAGCTTTCGCAGTGCATCGCTCGCTCGCTGGCCACCTGGACCATGCGTGCGCCGCAGCTGCCACAGAAGCGGTGGTGGTCGGCCCAGGTCCCGATCTGGGTGGCAAAACCCAGCATGCGGAAGGTCTCGGCATCACCTTGCATCATCAGTTGGCGCAGGCCGACCCAGGCTGCGCCGGGTACGTCGGCGGGGCGCGCCAGTTCGAGGAGAAAGACTTCGTCATCACCGAAGTGACCGATGCCATGCTCGGCGAGGATGGGCAGGTCCTGGCGCTTCAGCCAGTCACGAGGGAACAGCACACCATTGCCGTCCGCCAGGAAAGACTGACGGCAGTGCGCCAGCGCCCAGCCACCCGGCCGGGCCGCATCCAGGAAGCTCGAACGCCAGCGCGGATCGGCCATCTCAGGCCGCCACCTGCAGGCCCAGGGCCCGCACGCTGTCAGCAGCCAGGTCGAGCACATCGGGCTGGGCATCCGGGCGCAGCACCGCACCGCCTTCGAGGTAGTACTCGAGGCTGGTCAGGGCGTCGGCCAGGGTCTCCAGCATCTGCTCGGAGGGCATCTGCGCGGCCTCCAGCATCTGCTTCTGGATGAACTCACCACAAGCGCCCACCAGGTTGCCGGCACGCTCCTGCCCGAGGAACCACAGGCCGCCGCGCACGGCCTGCAAGGTGCTGGGCACGTTGGCCAGGTGCAGCTTGTCGCCGTTGGACTCGAGGTAGGCGGTAATGGCCCGTTTGGCCATCGCCAGGCCGCCCTGGGCCTCGTCGATGACCACGATGCGCGCCTCGGTCAGTTGGTGCTGGGCGAAGGACTCCGCCTCGGTCATCACCGGGGTGGCCGCTTGGCGGGTATCACGGCGCTCGCCGCGTTCCAGGTCCGCCACCATGCTCTCGACATACAGCACGGCGTCGGCGAGCCGGTTGAGCGACTCCGGCGATACCGCTTCGCCTTCGGCCCAGCTGCCAACGGCAGGCAGCTGCGCATGCAGCGCATTGGCTGCAGAAGTCAGGCCGACCATGCCGAGGGTCTTGGCCAGCTTGCCCAGCAGGGCGTGCAGGCTGCCGAGGCTTTCGGGCTGGGCGGTGCCACGCTCGATCAGGTCGAGCACGTCCTTCACGCTGGCCAGCTCCTCGCGGATCGCCGAGGACAGCGAGCGCATGACGGCCTGGCCGGGGCCGGCCAGGCGCTGGTATTCCTCTTCCAGCAGGTGGTCGGTGAACGGCATCGCCGTCATCCCGAACACGCTGCGGACCTCGGTGGCACGCGGGCCCTGGCTATCCGCCAGGGCCACCAGGTAGAGCAGCTCCTTCTGCAGGCTGCGCGGCGCTTCGTAGTGCTCGTTGGCCAGCAGCTGCTTGAGTTCACGGTCGATGCGGGCGAACAGCTGCTTGCGCGACTTACGCGCGATCAACTGCCCGTCCACCATCGCCTCCAGCGCCGCAGCGCCGATCCAGCACAGGCGCGCACGCGGGTCGATGGCATAGAGGCTGTCCAGGCGCGCCAATGCACGGCCCATGAGCTTCAGGCTGGGCTGGGGGCTCTGCTCGCGGATGAAGCCCAGCAGGCCCACCTGGTACATCTGCCGCAAACGCCGCGCCATCAGGTACTGGGCGCTGACCTCAGGCAGGCTGGAGGCGGACGGCACGCGAGCCTGGTCCAGGCGCACGCTGAAGAAGAAGCTCTCCGGCAGCGGCTGTTGCCCGGCGGACTGGCGCAACTCGTTGATCGCCGGCAGCAGCAGCTCGGGCATTTCCTGCCGGTGGGCATCGACGTTTTCCAGGTAGCGGCGCAGCACGTAGAGCGCATTGCTCAGGGCGGCCAACTGGTTGTCACGCTCCTCCCCCACGCCGGCCGGGATGTCGGTAGCCTGCTGGAGGATCTCCTGCGCCAGCAGCTCGGCGCCGGTCAGTTCGATGAGGTTGAGGGTGCCGCGCACCTGCTGCAGGCTTTCAACCGCCTGTTGCAGCAGGCTGCCGTTGTGGCGGTCGACAATGAACTGTTCGAGGCTCTGTTCGGCCTGCTCGATCGTGGCGAACAGCTCGTCGCGCACCAGGCTGAGGGAAGTGGCTCCGGTGACCATGGGTCTAGCGCGCCTCCCGCGCGAAATACTGGTACGGCATCAGTCGGCGAATTCCGGTTTCTGTTTGTTCATGTGGGCGGCCATGGCCACACGCAGGTCGTTGGACTGGAGCATGGCGGCGTTCCAGGTGGCGATGTACTCAAGGCCATCGTCCACGCGGTGGTCACGCATGTAGCGGATCATTTCCTTGGTGCCGCGGATCGCCACCGGCGACTTGGCGGCGATGTCCCGCGCCAGGGCGAAGACGCCTTCCATCAGTGCGTCGCGGTCGGCGTAGGTGCGATTGACCAGGCCGATGTTGCGCGCTTCCTCACCGTCTACGGTGCGGCCGGTGTAGGCCAGTTCGCGCATCATGCCGTCGCCGATGATGCGCGGCAGGCGCTGCAGGGTGCCGACATCGGCGGCCATGCCGATGTCGATCTCCTTGATGGAGAACTGGGCATCGACGGTGGAATAGCGCATGTCGCAGGCGGACACCAGGTCGATCGCCCCGCCCAGGCAATAGCCCTGGATCGCAGCGATCACCGGCTTGCTGCAGAGGTCGACGGCATTGAAGGAGGCTTGCAGTTCGAGGATCTTGCGCCGCAGCACCAGGGCATTGCGGCCCACGTCCTTGCCCAGCTGGGCGCCGACGGATGCCAGCAGCATCAGGTCGATGCCGGAGGAGAAGTGCTTGCCGGCACCGCTGAGGACGACGACCCGGACCTCGTCCGTTTCATCGATCCAGCGGAAGATCTCGACGATCTCGGCCCAGAAATCGGCGTTCATCGCGTTGATCTTCTCGGGGCGGTTGATCTCCACGTGGGCGATCTTGTCCGTCAGCTCAACGCGAAAGGCTTTGTAGTCGGGCACGAAAATTATCCTCGCCAGTTCTGCTGCTGGCCTATGAAAAGTGCGGAATTCCAAACCCGGCAACTATAACAAGCGGCCACCGAAAGTCGAAGACGACCACTGTGATGCAGGCCACGCCATCGGCCTTCAACCGCTCGCCCGCGCGCCTTCCACGCGGTTTCGCCACTGCCGCCAGCTGTACAGCGGAATCCCCGCCATCAGCACCAGGAAGCCCCAGAAGATCGCCTGCTCGCCGGTGCCGTACAGCGCCCAGATGGCGTACACGAACCCCAGCGAGCCGAGCAGCAGCGCCCAGCCCCGCTCACGTTCGGTGAACGCCTCGGGCTTGACTGCCAGCCACTGCAGCAGCGCAGCGGTGCAGAAGGCGTAGGGCACGACGCCGGTCATGGTGCCGAGCAGGATGATCACGTTGAACACATCCACCAGCTCGCCCTGGCCATCGACGAACACCAGGGCGGTCACCAGCACCGCCGAGACCAGCAGCCCATTGGCCGGCGCGCCCCAGCGGTTGGTCTGCCCGAGCGAATGGGGCAGCAGCCCGTCGCGGGCGGTGGCCATGGGGATCTGCCCCTGCAACAGCACCCAGCCATTGAGCGCCCCCAGGCAGGCGATCACCGCCCCGGCCGCGACCAGGTGGTACCCCCACTCCCCCACCAGCACCCGCGCCGCATCGGCGAAAGGCGCACTGGAGCGTGCCAGCTCCTCGGGCGGCAACACGCCCTGCACGGCGGTGATGGAGAGGATGTACACAGCCGCCGCCACCAGGGTGCCGAACACCGTGGCACGGGGAATGGTGCGGCGCGGGTCGCGGACGTCGTCCGCCGGAACGGTGGCCGACTCCAGGCCGATGAAGGACCACAGCGTCAGCGCCGCCGTGGTGGCAATGGCCTTGGCGTAGCCGCCGGTTCCCGGCGGCAGCTCCTCGGGTGCGGGGATGCGCAGATACTCGGGGTGGAACGAGAACCAGCCGAGAATGCCCACCAGCAGCAGCGGGATCAGCTTCAGCGCGGTGAGGATGTTCTGCGCCACGCCGAAGGCGCCGATGCCCCGCAGGTTGATCAGGGTGCACAACCAGATGGCACCGATGGCCACCAGCACAGTGAGCACTGGGTCGCGCAAGGCCGGGAAGAACACCTGCAGGTAGCCCACCAACGTCACAGCGATGGCCGCGTTGCCGATCCAGGCCGCCTTCCAGTAGGTCCAGGCGCAGAGGTAGCCGGCGAACGGACCGAAGCCATCACGGGTGTAGGCGTAGGGGCCGCCCGCCCCGGGCGCGAGCCGCGCCAGCCGGGCGAAGGTGAGCGCGAGGATGACCGCGCCGGTGCTGGAGATCAGCCAGCCGAACAGGCTGAGCCCGCCATAGGCCGCCAGGCTGGAGGGCAGCAGGAAAACGCCCGACCCGATCATGTTCCCCACCACCAGGGCGGTGCAGGTCCAGAACCCCATGCCACCGCCCCGGCGCACCGCCGCTCGCTCGTCGCTCATCGCGCCCCCAGGCCGAGTCACTCCTTGATGCAATCAACGGTATAGCAGCGGCCCTGCGGGGTGTCCTGCTGCTGCAGGCCGTGCACATCGGAGTCGAAACCGGGGAAGGACTCGTCGAATGTCCGAGCGAAGGCCAGGTAATCGATGATCGAGCGGGTCTCTTCGGTGAAGCGCTCCCCCGGCATGATCAGCGGGATGCCCGGCGGATAAGGCACCAGCATCACCGCCGCGATGCGCCCTTGCAGCGCATCCAGCGGCACCGCCTCCACGTCGCCGCGCACCAGCTTGTCGTAGGCGTCCGCCGGTTTCATGGCGGCCACCGGCAGGGTGGTGTACATGCGCCGCATCGCCCGCGCGGTGCCGTTGTCGCGGTAGCAGCCGTGGAGTTCGTCGCACAGGTCACGCAGGCCGAGCCCCTGGTAGCGGGCACCGCCGGCACGGGCGATGGACGGCAAGGCGGTGATCAGCGGCGCGTTGGCGTCGTAGAGCCGCTTGAACTCCAGCAACTCGGTGAGCAACGTGCTCCACTTGCCCTTGGTGATGCCCATGGAGAACAGCACCAGGAAGGAATACAGGCCGGTCTTCTCCACCACCAGCCCGCGCTCCCAGAGGAACTTGCCGACCACCGCCGCCGGAATGCCGCGTTCGCCCAAACGTCCGTCGGCAGTCAGGCCCGGCATCGCCAGGGTGACCTTGATCGGGTCGAGCAACACGTAGTCGTCGGCTACCTCGCCGAAGCCGTGCCAATCGGCCTGGGGCTGCAACAGCCAATCGGGGGTGCTGACCTGGTCGCGCCCTTCCACCTTCGGTGGCTGCCAGATGCTGAACCACCAGTCGTCCTCGGCCAGGTTCTGCCCGACGTTGGCCAAGGCACGGCGGAAGCTCAGGGCCTCGTCGAAGGTTTCCTGGATCAGCGAGCGCCCGGCGGGGCCTTCCATCATGGCGGAGGCCACGTCCAGCGAGGCGATGATCCCGTACTGGGGCGAGGTGGAGATGTGCATCATGAACGCCTCGTTGAAGCGATCACGGTCCAGCTGGCGGGTCTCGCCGTCCTGCACGTGGATCATCGAGGCCTGGCTGAACGCCGCCAGCAGCTTGTGGGTGGAGTGGGTGGTGAACACCAGCGGGCCGCCCGCCCCTCGCGCGGTGCCCATGCCGTAGCGGCCGGCGTAGAACTCGTGGAAGGCCGCGTAGGCGTACCAGGCCTCGTCGAAGTGCAGCACCTCGACGCTGTCGCCCAGGGTCTGCTTGATCAGCTCGGCGTTGTAGCAGAGCCCGTCGTAGGTGGAGTTGGTCACCACCGCCAGGCGCACCTTCGGCTCGCGTCCGCGGGCCAGCGGACTGGCGTCGATCTTCGCCTGGATCGATTCGCGGCTGAATTCGCTCAGGGGGATCGGGCCGATGATGCCCAGCTCGTTGCGCTCCGGCATCAGGTACAGCGGGATCGCGCCGGTCATGATGATCGAGTGGAGGATCGACTTGTGGCAGTTGCGGTCCACCAGCACCAGGTCATCGCGGCCGACCATGGAGTGCCAGACGATCTTGTTGGCGGTGGAGGTGCCGTTGATGACGAAGAAGGTGTGGTCCGCGCCGAAGTTCCGCGCCGCCCGCGCCTCTGCCTCGGCCAGCGGCCCAGTGTGATCCAGCAGCGAGCCCAGCTCGGGCACCGACACCGAGAGGTCGGAACGCAGGGTGTTCTCGCCGAAGAACTGGTGGAAGGCCTGCCCCACCGGGCTCTTGCGGTAGGCCACGCCACCGCCGTGGCCGGGCGTATGCCAGGAATAGTTGGACTGTGCGGTGTGCTCCACCAGCGCGCGGAAGAACGGCGGCAGCAACCCCTCCAGGTAGGTGCGCGCAGCCCGTGCCACCTGGCGCGCGAGGAACGGCACGGTGTCTTCGAACAGGTACAGCAAGCCGCGCAGCTGGTTGAGGTCGGCCATCGCCTCGGCGGGGGCGTTCTCGATGGTGACCTGTTCACCCAGGGCGAAGATCGGCAATTGCGGCGCTCGCACCCGGGCGACGCGGATCAGTTCGACCACGTCATGCAGCAGGCGCTGGTTCTCCCCGGCGCCCTCCGCGGCCACCAGGATGCAGGCCAGCCCATGGTGGGTGGAGGCGACGATGCGCCCCTCGGCGGAACTGGCGGTGGAGAGGATGACGAAACCGTCCCGCTCCAGTTCGTGGGCGATGCCGCGCACGCGCTCCCCCGCGACGGTATCGGCCTTGATATCGCGGTGGACGATGAGGATGGGGAACTTCAGGTCTTTGTACATGAGGACGTCCCGGTACGGCGGGTCCATCCCGCCCAGGACGCCAGGGTAGAAGCTCGCCGGGAGTCGCGTAACCCCCGGCGCTAGCACCTGTAAGAAAAGGTCGCGCCGGTGAAATCGGCGCGGGTCACGCCTCGGGCGTGGCCGGTGCCTCCAGCTTGGCCCACAGGGCCGGGCCGCCGGAGGCCTTCTCGATCACTGCCAGCCGTTCCAGATGGGCCGCCAGTTCCGCTTCGCTGGCCCGCAGCACGCGGCCGGGCACACGGCCCTGGATGCGGCGGATGGGCGAGGCCTGGGGCCGGCCACCCTCGTCACCGCCCTCGCCCGCCAGGGACAGGTTGGTCTGGCCGCCGGTCATCGCCAGGTAGACGTCGGCGAGGATCTCGGCGTCGAGCAGTGCGCCGTGGAGGTCACGGCCGGAGTTGTCGACGTCGTAGCGCTTGCACAGGGCGTCGAGGTTGTTGCGCTGACCCGGATGGCGCTCGCGCGCCATCATCAGGGTGTCGATCACGCCGCAATGCTCGGCGATGTCGGAACGGTCGCTCTGCCCCAGCAGGGCGAACTCGTTGTTGATGAAGCCGATGTCGAACGCCGCGTTGTGGATGATCAGCTCGGCGCCCTTGATGAATTCGAAGAATTCGTCGGCGACGTCCTTGAAGCGCGGCTTGCCCACCAGGAACTCGTTGGTGATGCCGTGGACGGCGATAGCGCCTTCGTCCACTTCGCGGTCGGGCTGCAGGTATTGGTGGAAGTGGCGACCGGTGAGACGGCGCCCTTCAAGCTCGACGCAACCGATCTCGATGATGCGGTGGCCATCGGTCACCGGCATGCCGGTGGTTTCGGTATCCAGTACTACGTAACGCATGTTCGATGCCCGTGGGGTGGAGGGTCTGGATCAGGAGGCAGTATTGCGATGGCGCATTCTAACGGGGGCCCAGCTCGCTGACACCCCGGTTCGCCAACTGGTCGGCGCGCTCGTTGCCCGGATGGCCGGTGTGCCCGCGCACCCACTGCCATTCCACCTGGTGGCGGCTGACCTGCTCGTCCAGCAACTGCCACAGGTCGGCGTTCTTCACCGGTTGCTTGGCGGCGGTCTTCCAGCCGCGCTTCTTCCAGTTGGGAAGCCACTCCTGGATGCCGCGCATCACGTATTCGGAGTCGGTGACCAGACGCACCTGGCACGGCCGCTTGAGCGCTACCAGGCCGGCAATCGCGGCCATCAGCTCCATGCGGTTGTTGGTGGTGTCGTGCTCGCCTCCCCAGAGCTCCTTCTCGGCGCCCTTGTAGACGAGCAATACGCCCCAGCCACCGGGACCGGGGTTACCCTTGCAGGCCCCGTCGGTGTACATCTCGACCCGTTCTGTCACTTATGCCTCGTGTTTCGAATCGCGCCGGCTGACCTTCGCCACCGGCATGGGAATCAGCTTGCCCATGGGCTCGCGTCGACTCTGGCGCAACGGGCGCAGGCCGACCACCAGCTTGCGCGCCACCAGCAGATAGAAGCCGGCACCGAACCACTGCCCGGCGCCACCCCAGCGCTCCAGCCAGGCCAGGCGCGACTGCCAGGCCGGTGAAGCGAGCGGCGGACGATAGCACCCGAAGCGGCGTTTCTCCAGCGCGAAACCCAGCAGGTTGAGCCAGTCGGCGACCCGGCTCGGCGCGATGCAACGGGCCTTGCCCAGGGCGTCCCCGGCGAAGTAATGACGCACGCCCCAGGCGCTCCAGGGGTTGACCCCGACGATCAGCAGGTGACCGCCAGGGCGCACACTGCGCGCAGCCTCACGCAGCAGGCCATGGGGCGAGAGGCTGAAATCCAGCCCATGCTGCAGCACCACGACATCGGCGGCATGTTCGGAGAGGGGCCAGGCGTTCTCGTCGCAGGCGATCTCCACCCCCGGCAACGGTGCGCCGAGATGGACGCTGCGCTGGATCTGCCGCGCACCCGGCGGCAGTTCGGCACGGGGGCCGTAGTGAACCAGGTAGCCGCCGAAATAACGCCCCAGTTCGTCCTCAAGCAGGCGCTGCTCCTCGAACAGCATCAGCCCACCCAGCGGGCCGGAGAACCAGGTGCGGGCGTCCTCGATCAACTCGAGCCAGGCGGGATCGGCCTGGGCGATGGGTGGCCTGTTCACGGAAACCTCCTGGTGATGGACACGGGGCCGCCGATCCGGGCAGCACGACGGGCACTGCCCACACCGGCTCGACGCCCCGGGGCACGGCCCCTAAGATGCGCTTTTGCTGACAGACAGGCGAGCGGCCCATGATACAGATCGACCCCATCCGTGCCTTCTCCGACAACTATATCTGGCTGTTGCAGGATGCGACCGAACGACGCTGTGCAGTGGTCGACCCTGGTGACGCCGCCCCCGTGCTGGCCTGGCTGGAGGCACACCCCGGCTGGACCCTCAGCGACATCCTGATCACCCACCACCACGGCGACCACGTGGGTGGGGTGGCCGAGCTGAAGGCTCGCACCGGTGCCACGGTGTACGGGCCGGCCCACGAGACCATCCCGGCGCGGGACCGGGCGCTGGAAGACGGCGAGCGCATCGAGGTGCTCGGCCTGACGTTCGAGGTGTTCCACGTCCCCGGCCACACCCTGGGCCATATCGCCTACTTCCACGACGATGCCACCGCACCGGTGCTGTTCAGCGGCGACACCCTGTTCGCTGCCGGTTGCGGTCGGCTCTTCGAGGGCACCGCCGAACAGATGCACACGGCCCTGTCTCGCCTCGCCGCCCTCCCCGCCCCGACCCGCGTCTACTGCACCCACGAATACACCCTCGGCAACCTGCGTTTCGCCTGCGCCGTCGAGCCGGGCAATCCGGCGATCGAACAACGCTTCGAGGCGGTAAGCCGCCTGCGCGAAGGAGACGGCGTCAGCCTGCCCTCCAGCATTGCGCTGGAACGCGAGACCAATCCGTTCCTGCGGGTCAGGGAAGCCTCGGTGATCGCCGCAGCCGACAAACGGAGCGGCAGCCGCCACACCGCCCCGGCAGCGGTGTTCGCCACCCTGAGGAGCTGGAAGGACACGTTCTGAAACGCCCTTCAGGTCACATTCGAGCTGGTGAAAACTTGACCACCCCCGGGTCGGTTCCTAGAATCGCCCGACCTTTTTTCCCGGAAAAGCCCAGCGACCAATGCCGTCTACGCCGCCGAAAACCCTTGATCTAGACGCATTGGCAAGAGCCATAAGGGCTGTATTGCTGGTCTCCGCCGCCGCCCTCACCGGCTGCCAGAGCATGGGTCATCGCCCCGAGGACGACAGCCAGGAGAAGGCGCTGGCGGCCAAGCTGCACCAGCAGACCCAGTGGCAGGAAGAGGTGCAGGTCGAGCAGGAACCGCAGGACATCTGGGAGCGCATGCGCAAAGGCTTCGCCCTGCAGGACGAGATCGGCGTCAACCCGCGAATCGAACAGCAGCGCCTCTGGTTCGTCAGCAACTCGTCCTTCGTCGAGAAGGCCTCGCAACGCAGCAACCCCTACATCCACTACATCGTCGAGCGCCTCGAAGAACGCGAGATGCCGCTGGAGTTGGCGCTGCTGCCGGTCATCGAGAGCGCCTACAACCCCTTCGCCTACTCCCGTGCGGACGCGGTGGGCCTGTGGCAGTTCATTCCCTCCACCGGTCGTCACTTCAACCTGCGCCAGACCAACTGGTACGACGGCCGTCGCGACATCACCGCCTCGACCAACGCCGCCCTCGATTACCTCGGGCGCCTGCACGAGATGTTCAACGGCGACTGGCTGCTGGCCCTGGCCGCCTACAACGCTGGCGAAGGCACGGTGAGCCGCGCCATCGAGCGCAACCAGAAAGTGGGCCTGCCCACCGACTACTGGAACCTGCCGCTGCCCCAGGAAACCCGCGACTACGTGCCCAAGCTGCTGGCCCTCTCGCAAGTGGTCCTGGCCCCCGACGCCTACGGCATCGCCCTGAGTCCCGTGGCCAACGAGCCCTATTTCGAGGTGGTGGAACTCAAGCAGCGCATGGACCTGTCCCGCGTGGCGGCGATGGCCGACCTGGACGCGGACGAGCTCTACCAGCTCAACCCCGCCTTCAAGCGCCGCATCACCATGGACGGCCCGCAGCAACTGCTGGTGCCGACCCAGAAGGCCGAGCAACTGGTAGCCAGCCTGTCCAGCCTCGCCCCCCAGGACCTGGTGGAGTGGCAGGAGTACCGGGTGCGCAACGGCGATAACCTGCAGGCCATCGCCAACCGCTACCAGGTGAGCGTCGCCAGCATCAAGGAAATCAATGGCCTGTCAGGGAACCGCCTGCGGGTGGGCCAGAGCCTCAGCATCCCGGTGGAAGCCGGCCGCGCCCCGACCCAGCCGGTGTTCCAGAACCTGGCACGTAACGAGCCGACCGCCAAGGCGCGTACCTACAAGGTCCGCAGCGGCGACAACCTCTGGCAGATCGCCAAGCAGACCGGCGTCGATGTGAATGACCTCAAGCGCTGGAACCGCCTGAACGGTACCCACCTGAAGGTCGGCCAGACCCTCGCCCTGCAGGGCGCCAGCAGCACCCGCACCACCACCCGCACCGTGGCGATGGCCGACAAGGCCGGCCGCGATGCGGTGACCTACTACAAGGTGAAGGAAGGGGATTCGCTGTACGTCATCGCCAAGCGCTTCAATGTGGAGATGAAGCATATCCAGCGCTGGAATCCCCGCAGCGGCCACGCACTCAAGCCGGGCCAGACCCTGACCCTCTACCTCCCCTGAGGCTTGCCGATCGCCGCCAGGCATCGCCCGGACAACTGGGCGAAGCGCTGGAAGGCGACGAACTGCTCGTGCTTCAGCGCACGCCCCGAGGGCCGGCAATCGGCGTAGATCACCCCGATCGGGCGTGTCCCCGCGAACAACGGGGCGATGAAGAACATTCCCTGGCCGAACCAGCGGCGCATGGGCTGGGTCATCAGGTCGTTCAGGGTGCACGTGGCAGGAATGCCCATCCACAACGGCTCACGGCTGCGCAGTACATAGCTGAACAGGTGGGGCTGCTCGGGCTGCTCGACCGGTAGCTCGAAGCCCTGCTGCCAGTCCGCCGTCCCCTCGCCGGCCACCCGCTTGACGCGGAAGCAGGTCTGGCGGTCGGCCAGCACCGCCACCATCACACGCTCCAACCCCACGCCAAGGTGCAGGCCGCGCGTCAGCGTGTCGAGAATCAGGCCGACATCCGCCTGGCGTGACACCATCATGCCCAGGTCCTGCAGGGCCTGTTGCATCAGCAGCAGGTCGGGCTGGAGCTGGCGTGCCTTGCGCTGGGCCTGCTGCACCAGCAGTTGCTCGGGGTCGGTGGGCGGGATGAGCGCGCACAGGCGGCTGGCACCGAAGGTCGCCGCCACCTTCACCGACTCGTCGGCACTGGCCAGCACCTGCTGCATGGCCTCCTCCGGGGACACACCGATGAACTGCGCCATCTGCTGGACCAGCGTCGCCATCTGCGGCGAGTCCCAGCCCTCCAGCGCCGCCTCGCTGACCTGCACCCCAAGCGTTACGGCCCTGACGGCCGGATCGGCCTGGGCACCGCCACCGCGGGCCAAGGCAGCCACCTCGCCCAGGTTCCAGCTCTTGATCAGCCCGGTAGTGAGGTGCCGGAAGCTGGTACCCAGTACCTCGCGCACCGTCTGTTCCTCATCCGCACCGGGCTGAGCAAGGGCCTGGGCCAGCTCGTCGGCTTGGTCTCCGGCGCAGCCCCAGAACGCAAGCTCCCCAAGGCGATAGAGCAGCGCGGCGATGAACACCTCTTCCTGGTCACGGCTGATCACGTAGCCGGCGATGTTGCGCGCCTGCACGGCGGCATGGAAGGAGCGCGCCAGCAGCTCCTGCAACTGCTCACGAGGAGCACGGGTCAACAGGCCGTCGATCAGGCTGAGGGACAGGCCGATGAGGCGAACGTTCTCGAATCCCACCAGCACGATGGCGCGGGAGATCGTACGAATCGGCTCCTGGGAGGGGTTGTAGTAGGCACTGTTACCAACCCGAAGGACCTTGGAGGTCAGCGCGGCATCGCGCAACAGCACGTCGGCCAGTTGCTGGACGGACGCGTGATCGCGCTGGGCGAGGCTGTGGAGGTCGAACACGACCGCCGCGAGAGCAGGCAGATCCGCCTGAGTGAGCCTGTCGATCCATGACTGCAAACCATGGCTGCGTAAACCCAAGATGAGGAACCCCCGCACGTTTTGGAAAAGTGTAGTCAAAGTGCTGGCCAGCCCCACTCGGGACGGACCTTTTTCCAGTGGATACAAGCTGTTACTGTACCGGCCAGAACGCCCGTCCTGCAGCCCTTTCGGCGATGCGAGACGGCTGATACCGCCCGAGGTTTTCATGCCCCGCACGGCTCACGACACGCCCCCTTCCCAGCGCACCACGGACCGGATTCCCACCTGATGCGTCACCTCATACTCCTGCTGATCGGCCTGTTCGCCAGCGCCGCCGCGAGCGCGACAATCAGCGAGAGCCATGGCTATGCCCAGTTCGGCGGCCTCAAATACCCCGCCAATTTCAGCCATTTCGACTGGGTGAACCCCGACGCCCCCAAGGGCGGAACCCTTCGGCTGATGGCATTCGGCACCTTCGACACCCTCAACCCCTACACCTTCAAGGGCACCAGCCCGGTGGCCACGCCGAACTTCCTGCAGTACGGCATCTCCGAGCTGAACGAGCCGCTGATGGTCGGCACCGGCATCTATGACCCTTCGGGGGACGAGCCCGCCTCCAGCTATGGCCTGATCGCCTCCAGCGTCGAGTACAGCGAGGACCGCAGCTGGGTGGTCTTCAACCTGCGCCCGGAAGCACGCTTTCACGACGGCAAGCCGATCACGGCCTACGACGTGGCCTTCTCCTACCGCACGCTGCTCGGCAGCGGCCACCCCCAGTACCGCAACAGCCTGCAAGAGGTGGAGCGGGTCGACATCCTCAACCGCCACCGCATCCGCTTCGTCCTCAAGCGCGCCGGCAACCCGCTGCTGATCCTGCGCCTCGGCGAGCTGCCGGTACTGCCGCAGCACTACTGGGAGGATCGTGATTTCAAAGCCACCACCTTCGAGCCCCCGCTGGGCAGCGGCCCCTACCGCATCACCCAGGTCCGCCCCGGACGCGGACTGGTGTTCGAACGGGTCAAGGACTGGTGGGGCAAGGACCTGCCGGTGAACCGGGGCAAGTACAACTTCGACCGGGTCGAAGTGGAGTTCTACCGCGACGCCAACGTCGCCTTCGAAGCCTTCAAGGCCGGCGAGTTCGACTTCTACATCGAGCACCAGGCGAAGAACTGGGCCAACAGCTACCGCTTCCCGGCCGTGGCCCGAGGCGATGTGATCCGCGCCGAGATTCCGCACCAGATCCCCACCCAGACCCAGGCCCTGTTCATGAACACCCGCCACAAGGTGTTCCAGGACCGCCGCGTGCGCGAGGCCATGGGGCTGATGTTCGACTTCGAATGGACCAACCGCGCCCTGTTCAACAACGCCTACCTGCGGGCCGCCAGCTACTACCCCAACAGCGAATTCACCGCCACCGGCAAGCCCGAGGGACAGGAATGGCTGCTGCTCTCGCCGTATCGGGGGCAGCTGCCGGCCCAATTGTTCACCGAGCCGTTCAAGGTGCCGACAACCGACGGGCGCGGCATCCCGCGTGAAACCCTGCGCCGGGCGCTGGGTCTACTGGGCGATGCCGGCTGGAAGCTCTCCGGCCAGCGCCTGTTGAACACACGCGGCGAGCCGCTGCGCTTCGAGATCCTGCTGGTCAACCCCAACCTCGAGCGCATCCTCCAGCCCTATGCCGAGAACCTGGCGGGCATCGGCATCGACGTCACCCTGCGAACCGTCGACCGCGCCCAGTACAAGCAGCGCCTGGACCACTTCGACTACGACATGATCCTCATGACCCTGCCCCAGAGCCTCAGCCCCGGACTGGAACAGTCGCTGTACTTCCATTCCAGCCAGGTCGGCGTGAAGGGCAGCAAGAACTACGCCGGCGTCGCCGATCCGGTGGTGGACGCCCTGCTGGAGCGCCTGCTGGGCGCCCGCACCCGCGACGAGCAGGTGGCCGCCGGCCGCGCACTGGACCGCACGCTGCTGTGGCAGCACTACAGCATTCCCAACTGGTACCTCAACTACCATCGCCTGGCGTACCGCAACCGGTTCGCCTTCGTCACCACGCCGCCCTACACCCTGGGCCTGCGTGCGTGGTGGCAGAAGCCCACGGAGAACACCCGATGAGCACGAACCCCCTGCGCACCTGGTGCCTGGCCGGCTGCGGCGCCCTGCTGCTCGGCCTCGCCGGCCTGGCCCAGTGCGAGCCTCGGCACGCCATCACGCTGTATGACGAAGCCCCCAAGTACCCGGCGGGCTTCAAGCACTTCGAGTGGGTCAACCCGGACGCCCCCAAGGGCGGCACCCTGCGCCTGGCCAGCTACGGTGGCTTCGACAGCCTCAACGACTTCATCCCCAAGGGCACGTCGGCCAGCCAGTTGGGCCTGATCTACGACTCCCTGACCTTCCACTCCCCGGACGAGCCATTCACCGAGTACGGCCTGCTGGCGGAGAAGATCGAGAAAGCGCCGGCCAACAGCTTCGTGCGCTTCTACCTCAACCCCAAGGCCCGCTTCAACGACGGCACTCCTGTGACCAGTGAGGACGTGGTCTTCACCTTCCAGACCCTGCTGCAGCACGGCGACCCGATGTACCGCCACTACTATTCCGACGTGGACAAGGTGGTGGCCGAAGACGCCCAGCGCGTGCGCTTCGACTTCAAGCACCCGGGCAACCGCGAGCTGCCGCTGATCCTCGGGCAGATCCAGGTCCTGCCCAAGCACTGGTGGAGCACCCGCGACTTCGCCAAGGCCTCCCTGGAGCCGCCCCTGGGCAGTGGCCCCTACCGCATCGCCCAGGTGGAAGCCGGGCGCTCGATCCGTTTCGAGCGGGTCAAGGACTGGTGGGGCAAGGACCTGCCGGTGGTCCGTGGCTATTACAACTTCGACGTCATCAGCGTCGACTACTACCGCGACATGTCCGTCGCCCTGGAAGCCTTCAAGGCCGGGCAGTTCGACTTCAACCTGGAGTACTCCGCCAAGGACTGGGCCACCGGCTACGACTGCCCGGCCTTGCGCAAGGGGCACATCACCCAGACGGCCATCCCCAACCACAACCCGGTGGGCATGCAGGCCTTCGCCTTCAACATCCGCCGGCCGGTGTTCCAGGATCGCCGTGTGCGCGAGGCCATCGCCTCGCTGTTCGACTTCGAGTGGACCAACCGCCAGCTGTTCTTCGGCGCCTACAAGCGCACCCGCAGCTATTTCGAAAACTCCGAGATGGCCTCCAGCGGCCTGCCGACCGAAGCCGAGCTGAAGATCCTCGAACCCTTGCGCGGCAAGATCCCCGACGAGGTCTTCACCCAGCCCTTCCAGCTACCGGTCAGCGACGGCAGC
Source organism: Pseudomonas sp. SLBN-26 (assembly GCF_006715895.1). NCBI lineage: Bacteria > Pseudomonadati > Pseudomonadota > Gammaproteobacteria > Pseudomonadales > Pseudomonadaceae > Pseudomonas > Pseudomonas sp. SLBN-26. Next base: position 133,790 of record NZ_VFOB01000001.1, on the reverse strand, counting down.
GGCATCATCCGCGACCAGAAGCGCCACGCCTACAAGCTGCTCACCGAGGCCGGCTACCGCATCGAGAACGACCGCATGGTGGGGCCGGACGGCAAGCCGCTGAGCTTCGAAATCATGATTGCCCAGGCCAACCTGGAGCGGGTGATCCTGCCGTTCAAGCGCAACCTGGCCGAGCTGGGTATCGAACTGGTGATCCGCCGTGTCGATGTCTCCCAGTACATGACCCGCCTGCGCTCGCGGGACTACGACATGATTCCCGCCACCTGGGGCCAGTCGAACTCGCCGGGCAACGAACAGATGGAGTTCTGGCACTCCCGCAGCGCCGAGAGCCCGGGCAGTCGCAACTTCATCGGCCTGCGCGACCCGGCCGTGGACACCCTGGTGGAAGGCCTGATCCGCGCCGACTCCCGGCAAAGCCTGATCGACCATGCGCGGGCGCTGGACCGCGTCCTGCTGTGGGGGCACTACGCCATTCCCAACTATTACGTCGACACCTGGCGCGTCGCCTACTGGGACCAGCTCCAGCGCCCCGCCGCAACGCCGCAGTACGACCTCGGCCTGTTCACCTGGTGGCAGAAGCCCGGTGCCACGTCCGCCGCTGAGGCAACGGACACGCCCGAAGCCCAGGCCACCGAACCGCAACAGGACGCCCGCTGATGCTCGCCTACATCCTGCGGCGCCTGCTGCTGATCATCCCCACCCTGTTCGGCATCCTGCTGATCAACTTCATCATCATCCAGGCCGCCCCCGGCGGACCGGTGGAGCAGATGATCGCCAAGCTGGAAGGCTTCGACGCGGCCTCCGGTGGCGCCACCGGGCGCATCTCCGGAGGCGGCGGCGAGGTCTCCGTGGCCGGCTCCAACTACCGCGGTGCCCAGGGCCTGGACCCGGAGCTGATCAAGGAAATCGAGAAGATGTACGGCTTCGACAAGCCGGCACCGGAACGTTTCTGGCTGATGGTGAAGAACTACCTGCATTTCGATTTCGGCAACAGCTTCTTCCGTGATGCCAAGGTCACCGACCTGATCCTGGAGAAGATGCCGGTGTCCATCTCCCTCGGGCTCTGGAGCACCCTGATCATGTACCTGGTCTCGGTGCCTCTGGGCATCGCCAAGGCTGTGCGGCACGGCAGCGTGTTCGACGTCTGGACCAGCACTGCGATCATCGTCGGCTACGCGATTCCCGCCTTCCTGTTCGCCATCCTGCTGATCGTGCTGTTCGCCGGTGGCAGCTACTACGACTGGTTCCCGTTGCGCGGGCTGACCTCCAACCACTTCGACGAACTGAGCCTGGGCGGCAAGGTGCTCGACTACTTCTGGCACCTGGCCTTACCGGTGACGGCGCTGGTGATCGGCAACTTCGCCACCCTCACCTTCCTCACCAAGAACAGCTTCCTCGACGAGATCAACAAGCAGTACGTGATCACCGCGCGCGCCAAGGGCCTCTCGGAGAACCGCGTGCTCTACGGCCATGTGTTCCGCAACGCCATGCTGCTGATCATCGCCGGCTTCCCGGCGGCCTTCATCGGCATGTTCTTCACCGGCTCGCTGCTGATCGAGGTGATCTTCTCCCTCGACGGCCTGGGCCTGCTGAGCTTCGAGTCGGCGGTCAACCGCGACTACCCGGTGGTGTTCGGCACGCTGTTCATCTTCACGTTGCTGGGCCTCCTGGTGAAGCTCATTGGCGACGTCACCTACACCCTGGTCGATCCGCGCATCGACTTCGAAAGCCGGGAGGGCTGACATGCGCCTATCGCCCATCAACCGCCGTCGCTTCGAGCGCTTCAAGGCCAACAAACGTGGCTGGTGGTCCCTCTGGCTGTTCCTCACGCTGTTCGTCCTCAGCCTGGGCGCGGAGCTGATCGCCAACGACAAGCCCCTGGCCATCCGCTACGACGGGGAGTGGTACTTCCCCGCCTTCAAGCGCTACCCGGAAACCACCTTCGGCGGCGAATTCCCGCTGGAAGCCAACTACCGCAGCCCGTACATGAAGGAACTGATCGCCGCGCGCGACGGCGAGATGTACTGGCCGCCGATCCCCTTCAGCTACGACACCATCAACTACGACCTGAAGGTTCCCGCTCCCGCGCCGCCGTCCGCCGACAACCTGCTGGGCACCGATGACCAGGCCCGCGACGTGCTCGCCCGGGTCATCTACGGCTTCCGCGTTTCGGTGCTGTTCGCCCTGACCCTGACCCTGCTGAGCGCGGTGATCGGCGTCACCGCGGGCGCCCTGCAGGGCTTCTACGGCGGCTGGGTGGACCTGGCCGGGCAGCGCTTCCTGGAGATCTGGTCCGGGCTGCCGGTGCTCTACCTGCTGATCATCCTGGCCAGCTTCGTGCAGCCGAACTTCTGGTGGCTGCTGGGCATCATGCTGCTGTTCTCCTGGATGAGCCTGGTGGACGTGGTGCGTGCCGAGTTCCTGCGCGGCCGCAACCTGGAATACGTGCGCGCTGCGCGGGCGCTGGGCATGCAGAACGGCGCGATCATGTTCCGCCACATCCTGCCCAACGCCATGGTCTCCACCATGACCTTCCTGCCCTTCATCCTCACCGGCGCCATCGGCACCCTGACGGCACTGGACTTCCTCGGCTTCGGCCTGCCCCCCGGCGCACCGTCCCTGGGTGAGCTGGTGTCCCAGGGCAAGTCCAACCTGCAGGCGCCCTGGCTGGGCATCAGCGCCTTCGCCGTGCTGGGCCTGATGCTGACGCTGCTGGTGTTCATCGGCGAAGCCGCCCGCGATGCCTTCGACCCGAGGAAGTGAGATGAGCGAGAACCTGATCGAAATCCGCGACCTCTCCGTCGCCTTCAGTGCCGGCAACACGACCCAGACGGTGGTGGAAGGGGTGAGCTTCGACATCCGCAAGGGCGAAACCCTGGCCCTGGTGGGCGAGAGTGGCTCCGGCAAGTCGGTGACCGCGCACTCCATCCTGCGCCTGCTCCCCTACCCGCTGGCCAGCCACCCGAGCGGGCATATCCGCTATGGCGGCGACGACCTGCTCCGGCTCCCGGAGGCGCGCCTGCGCGGCATCCGTGGCAACCGCATCGCCATGGTGTTCCAGGAGCCGATGACCTCACTGAACCCGCTGCACTGCATCGAGAAGCAGATCAACGAGGTGCTGGCCCTGCACAAGGGCCTGACCGGCAAGGCGGCCACCCGACGGACCCTGGAGCTGCTGGAGCTGGTGGGCATTCCCGAGCCGGCGAAGCGCCTGCGTGCCCTCCCCCACGAGCTGTCAGGCGGGCAGCGCCAGCGGGTGATGATCGCCATGGCCCTGGCCAACGAGCCGGAACTGCTGATTGCCGACGAACCCACCACCGCCCTCGACGTGACCGTGCAATTGAAGATCCTCGACCTGCTCAAGGACCTTCAGGCGCGCCTGGGCATGGCAATGCTGATCATCAGTCACGACCTCAACCTGGTGCGCCGCGTGGCCCACCGGGTGTGCGTGATGCAGCGCGGGCGCATCGTCGAGCAGGCCGACTGCCAGGCGCTGTTCAAGGCCCCCCAGCACCCCTACACCTGCGAGCTGCTGGCAGCCGAACCCAGCGGCGGCCCCGTGCCGGCCAGCGAAGGACCGGCCATGCTGGAGGTGGACGACCTCAAGGTGTGGTTCCCGATCCGCAAGGGCCTGTTGCGCCGGACCGTGGACCATGTGAAGGCGGTGGACGGCATCGGCTTCACCCTGCGCCAGGGGCAGACCCTGGGCATCGTCGGCGAGAGCGGCTCCGGCAAGTCGACCCTGGGCCTGGCCATCCTCCGCCTGCTGGGCAGCCAGGGCGCGATCCGCTTCCAGGGGCAGGCGCTCGAAGGGCTCTCGCAGAAGGAGGTGCGGCCACTGCGCCGGCAGATGCAGGTGGTGTTCCAGGACCCCTTCGGCAGCCTCAGCCCGCGCATGTGCGTGGGCCAGATCGTCGGTGAGGGACTGCGCATCCACGGCATCGGCAGTGAGGCGGAGCAGGAGGCAGCGATCATCGAAGCCCTGCGCGAGGTGGGCCTCGACCCCGAGACCCGGCACCGCTATCCCCATGAATTCTCCGGCGGCCAGCGCCAGCGCATCGCCATCGCCCGCGCCCTGGTGCTCAAGCCCGCACTGATCCTGCTGGACGAACCCACCTCGGCGCTGGACCGCACCGTGCAGCGCCAGGTGGTCGACCTGCTGCGCAACCTGCAGGCCAAGTACAACCTGACCTACCTGTTCATCAGCCACGACCTGGCCGTGGTGCGCGCCCTCAGCCACCACCTGATGGTGGTCAAACACGGCCAGGTGGTGGAGCAAGGGCCGGCAGAGGCCATCTTCTCCGCCCCCCAGCACAGCTACACCCAGCAACTGCTGGAAGCCGCCTTCCTGGCGCCGTCTACCGCTCACTAGGAGAACCGCCACATGGGATTCCTCACCGGCAAGCGCGTCCTTATCGTCGGGGTGGCCAGCAAACTGTCCATCGCCTCGGGCATCGCCGCCGCCATGCACCGGGAAGGCGCCGAGCTGGCCTTCACCTACCAGAACGACAAGCTGCGCAGCCGGGTCGAGGAATTCGCCCAGGAGTGGGGCTCCGGCCCGGATCTGTGCTTCCCGTGCGACGTCGCCCGCGACGAGGAGATCGCCGCCGTGTTCGAGGCACTGGGCCAACGCTGGGATGGGCTCGATGTGATCGTTCACTCCGTGGGCTTCGCCCCCGGCGACCAACTGGATGGCGACTTCACCGAGGTCACCACCCGCGACGGCTTCCGCATCGCCCACGACATCAGCGCCTACAGCTTCATTGCCCTGGCCAAGGCTGGCCGCACGCTGATGAAAGGCCGCCACGGCAGCCTGCTCACCCTCTCCTACCTCGGCGCCGAGCGCACCCTGCCCAACTACAACGTGATGGGCATGGCCAAGGCGAGCCTTGAGGCCGGCGTACGCTACCTGGCCGGCAGCCTGGGCCCTGAAGGCACCCGGGTGAACGCCATCTCCGCCGGCCCGATTCGCACCCTGGCGGCTTCGGGGATCAAGCATTTCCGCAAGATGCTGGCAGAAAGCGAGCGCCGGACGCCCCTGCGACGCAACGTGACCATCGAGGAAGTGGGCAATGCAGCGGCCTTCCTCTGTTCGGACCTGGCCTCAGGCATCAGCGGCGAGACCCTCTACGTGGACGGCGGCTTCAACACCACCGCCATGGGGCCGCTGGAGGACTGACTCCTCACTGCCCGAACGAGCCCGCCTTGTGCGGGCTTTTCATTTCCTGCGGGCAAGAAAAAACCGCCCGAAGGCGGTTTCTTCATCAGCCCACGCGGATCAGTAACGCTCGATCTTCGCGTCGGCTTCCAGCTGGCGACGGTATGCCGCGAAGTCCTGCTGGCCACTGCGGGACGCCAGGAAGCGGCTGTACATGGCCTTGTCCTGCTCGGATAGGGTCTCGTCGGGCTGGCTGACACCATTCAGGCGTACCAGCACGTAGTCACCGTTCTTCAGCGCCACGGAGGTGAAGCTGGGCTTGTCGGCGGCAGCCGGCTTGGGCATGCGGAACACGGCCTGCAGCAGGGAAGGATCGACACCCTCCTGGCCACGGGTCGCGGCTTCCACCACGTTCCAGGTCTGGCCGTCCTGAGCCTGGTCGACCGGGGTCTTGCCTTCACGCAGGCTGGCCAGCAGGGCATCACCCTTGGCCTTGACGGCCTCGGTGGCTTTCTCCTGCTGCAGGTGCTGGCGAATGCTGTCCTGCACGGAAGCCAGCTCAAGCTGCTCGGGCTTCTTGTGCTCCTTCACGCGCAGGGCGACGACGGTTTCCGGGTCCAGCTCGATGGCCGAGCTGTTGGCGCCGTCTTCCAGCACTTCGGTGCTGAAAGCAGCCTGAAGCACCTGACGGTTGGCCGCGAGGCCTTCGCCACCTTCACGACCGAACGGGGCGCTGGTCTTCACCTCGAGCCCCAGTTCCTGGGCCGGCTGGCTCAGGTCGGACGCTTCGAAGGCGGAGTCTTCCAACTGCTTGGTCGCCTCGACGAAACGCTGCTCGACGCGTTGCGCCTTGAGATCGCGCTCCATCTTGTCCTTCAGGCTGGCGAAGCTGGGCACCTCGGGCGCCTGCACGGCCAGCAGCTTGATCAGGTGGAGGCCGTAGGGCGTGCGCACCGGAGCGGAGACTTCACCTTGCTTGAGGGCGTAGAGGGCGTCCTCGAAGGCGGGCTCGTAGACACCACGGCCGGCAAAGCCGAGATCACCGCCGTTGGTGGCCGAACCGGGGTCCTGGGAGAACTCTTTGGCCAGGGCGGCGAAGTCTTCACCCTTGTCCAGGCGCTGCTTGATCTCGTCGATCTTCGCCTTGGCCTGTTCCTCGGTCTGCTTGTCGTTGACCTCCACCAGGATATGAGCAGCATCACGCTGCTCGGACAGGTTGGAGATTTCCTTCTCGTACTGGGCCTTGAGCTCGTCGTCGCTCACGGAGACCTGGCTGAAGAATGCATCCTTCTTCAGCTCGACGTACTCCAGCACGACCTGCTCGGGGCTCATGAACTGGGCCTTGTGATCGTCGTAGTAGGCCTTGACCTCGTCGTCGCTGACCTGGGTGGCCTTGGGATCGGCCTTGAAGGTCAGGGTGGCGAAATCGCGGGTCTGCTTCTCCAGACGGGCAAAGGCACGAACCTCGTCATCGGTCACGAAGCCGCTACCGGCAAGACCGGCACGCAGTTGACCGATGAGCATCTCGCGCTCCAGCTCCTGGCGATACTGCAGGCGGGTGTAACCCATCTGGCGCAGGACCATGTCGAAGCGATCGGCACTGAACTTGCCGTTGTCCTGGAACTCGGGCGTCTGGACGATCAGTTGGTCGATGGCCTGCTGGGAGAACGCAAAATGCGCGCTCTTGGTGCCCTGCAGCAGCAGGCTGCGGTCGATCAGGCCCTTGAGCGCAGCTTCACGCAGCAGCTTGTCATCCAGCATGGAGGCATCGAAATCCTTGCCGAGCTGCTGCATCAACTGGCGACGCTGCATGTCCACGGCTTGCGACAGCTGGTTCTGGGAGATTTCCTCACCATTCACCTCGGCCGCCGTCTGACGATGGCTGGTGGCATTGAAAATGGCATCGAAACCGGTCAGCGCCAGCAGAGCGATGATGACGCCGATGATGGTCTTGGCAATCCACCCCTGTGAATTGTCCCTGATGTTCTGCAGCATGGGTCCCCCAGAAACGACTGTACTGACTCAAACAGCCGTGCAGAGCGGGTAGAAGATTGGGTCCGGATAAAAGAAAGGCGCATCCGAGGATGCGCCTTCTCTTAACTGTCGGGGTAGCCGGAGGGTTGCCCCTCGGCAGGCTGACTGCCTTGCTTCCCCGAGCCGCCTCCGAGCTAGTCCGGAGGCGGATGGGCAAAGCCAGAGGGACGCTTAGTTGACGGCGTCTTTCAGAGCTTTACCAGCCTTGAAACCGGGGATCTTGGCAGCGTCGATCTTGATCGGCTTGCCAGTCTGCGGGTTGCGGCCAGTGCGAGCAGCGCGCTCTTTGACAGCGAAGGTACCGAAACCTACCAGCACCACGGAATCACCAGCCTTCAGAGCGCCAGTGACGGATTCGATCACTGCGTCCAGCGCACGGCCAGCGACAGCTTTCGGGATATCAGCGGATGCGGCGATGGCATCAATCAGTTCCGACTTGTTCACTCTTAAGTCCCCTTATATCTGTTGAGTTTGTTTCTTAGTTCTTCGGTGTAAGCAAAGCGGGTGCTGGATGGCCTGCTGACACATAGGAGCCGCTTTATAACAAGGGCTCGAAAAATGTGTCAAGAAAGCCCCCCGGCTAATGCGTGCTGATTCGCTCCTTGGAATCAGGCTCGCGCTTTTCATCCTTTGCAACCATCTCGGGAGCCGCATCGGGCAAGGGCTCCGGCGCGTATTGCAGCGCAATTTGCAGGACCTCGTCAATCCATTTAACGGGTTTAATATTCAGATCCTGCTTGATGTTTTCAGGGATTTCTTTCAAATCACGGACGTTTTCTTCGGGAATGATCACAGTTTTGATACCGCCCCGATGAGCCGCCAGCAATTTCTCTTTCAAACCACCGATTGCGAGCACTTGGCCACGCAAGGTGATTTCCCCGGTCATGGCGACATCAGCGCGCACAGGGATTTGCGTCATGGCCGACACGAGGGCTGTGCACATGCCGATGCCCGCGCTGGGCCCATCCTTCGGCGTAGCCCCTTCGGGCATGTGGATATGGATGTCGCGCTTCTCGTGGAAATCGGCCGGAATGCCGAGGCTCTTGGCGCGACTGCGCACCACGGTGAGTGCAGCCGTGATGGATTCCACCATCACATCACCGAGCGAGCCGGTCTTGGTCAGTTGCCCCTTGCCCGGCACGACAGCGGCCTCGATGGTCAGTAGCTCACCACCGACCTGGGTCCATGCCAGGCCTGTTACCTGACCAATCTGGTCCTGCAGTTCAGCCAGCCCGTAACGGAACTTGCGCACGCCCAGGAAGTGCTCCAGCGAGTCAGCCGTCACGACCACACTGAAACGCTTCTCGCGGGCGTGTTCCTTGACGGCCTTGCGGCACACCTTGGCGATCTGGCGCTCCAGGCTGCGCACGCCGGCTTCCCGGGTGTAGTAGCGGATGATATCGCGGATCGCTGCTTCTTCGAACGCCAGCTCCCCTTTCTTCAGACCATTGGCCTGGGTCTGCTTCGGAGCCAGGTACTTGGTCGCGATATTGACCTTCTCGTCCTCGGTGTAACCAGGCAGACGAATAACCTCCATACGATCCAGCAGGGGTGCCGGAATGTTCATGGAGTTCGCGGTGCAGAGGAACATCACATCCGAGAGGTCGTAGTCGACCTCAAGGTAATGGTCGTTGAAATTGTGGTTCTGCTCCGGGTCAAGGACCTCAAGCAGCGCAGAAGCCGGGTCGCCGCGCATGTCGCTGCCCATCTTGTCGATCTCGTCGAGCAGGAAGAGCGGGTTGCGAACCCCGACCTTGGTCATCTTCTGAATGAGACGACCCGGCATGGAACCGATGTAGGTACGGCGGTGACCACGGATTTCGGCCTCGTCACGCACGCCACCCAAGGCCATGCGGATGAACTTGCGGTTGGTGGCACGGGCGATGGACTCGGCCAGCGAGGTCTTGCCCACGCCGGGCGGCCCGACCAGGCAAAGGACAGGGCCTTTCACCTTCTTGACGCGCTTTTGCACAGCGAGGTACTCGAGGATCCGCTCCTTGACCTCTTCGAGACCGTAGTGATCGGCATCCAGGATGTCTTCTGCCTTCGCCAGGTCCAGACGGACCTTGCTCTCGGCCTTCCACGGCACGTTCACCAGCCAGTCGATGTAGGAGCGGACGACCGTAGCTTCCGCCGACATGGGCGACATCTGCTTGAGCTTGTTCAGCTCGGCATTGGCCTTGGTGAGGGCTTCCTTGGTGAGCCCCGCATTGTCGATGCGCTTCTTCAGCTCCTCGATCTCGTTGTGGCCCTCATCGATGTCACCGAGCTCTTTCTGAATGGCCTTCATCTGCTCATTCAGGTAGTACTCGCGCTGGCTGCGCTCCATCTGCTTCTTGACGCGCCCACGGATACGCTTCTCGACCTGCAACAGGTCAATCTCGGCATCCAGGAGAGCCAGTACGTGCTCGACGCGCTCGGACAGATCGGTGATCTCGAGGATCTCCTGCTTCTGCTCGATCTTGAGCGCCATGTGCGCCGCCATGGTATCCACCAAGCGACCCGGCTCATCGATGCTGTTCAGCGAGGAGAGCACCTCGGCAGGCACCTTCTTGCCCAGTTGAACGTACTGTTCGAACTGGCTGAGCAGGCTGCGAACGAGCACTTCGGACTCACGCTCACCCGCGTCAGCCTCATCGATCAGGGCAACCTCGGCCCGGCAATGACCTTCCACTTCGAAGAAGCGCTCGATGGCGCCACGCTGCTCGCCCTCGACCAACACCTTCACGGTGCCGTCAGGCAGCTTGAGCAATTGGAGGACGGTTGCGACCGTACCGACACGGTACAGGGCGTCTTCGCCCGGATCGTCGTCCGCCGGGTTCCTCTGCGCCAACAGAAGAATTTGCTTGTCCCCGGTCATCGCGGCCTCCAGGGCCTCGATGGATTTCTCACGCCCCACGAACAGCGGGATGACCATGTGCGGATAGACCACGACATCACGCAATGGCAGGAGAGGCAATTCTACGGTTGTCTTCATGATTTCAGCTCTACAGCGGCCATGGGCCGTTAACAGATAGGGGGACCCTGAGGGCCTAAGATGGGGGCACGTCTGGGAAAAAACAAGCGCTGTAGTGGGAAAGACAAAGGGGCCCGAGGGCCCCTTTGGTGATCACGCGTCGGGCGCAGCTTTCGCCGGCTGTTCGCTGTTCTCGTAGATCAGCAGCGGCTTGGAGGCTCCTTCGATGACACTTTCATCGATGACCACCTTGCTGACCTCGTTCTGCGAGGGGATTTCGTACATCGTGTCGAGCAGCACGCCTTCGAGGATCGAGCGCAGTCCCCGGGCACCGGTTTTGCGCTCGAGCGCACGGCGAGCAACAGCCTTGAGTGCGTCCGGACGGAACTCCAGATCCACCCCTTCCATTTCGAAGAGCTTGCCGTACTGCTTGGTCAGGGCGTTCTTCGGCTCGGTGAGGATCTGGATCAATGCAGCCTCATCGAGTTCGTCCAGGGTGGCGATCACCGGCAGACGACCTACGAACTCGGGGATCAGGCCGAATTTGACCAGGTCCTCCGGCTCCGCATCGCGCAGGGTTTCACCCACCTTCTTGCCCAGATCAACACTGCGGACCTCGGCATTGAAGCCAATGCCGCCACGAGCAGAGCGGTTCTGGATGACCTTCTCCAGCCCGGCGAACGCACCGCCGCAAATGAAGAGAATGTTACGTGTATCCACCTGCAGGAATTCCTGCTGGGGATGCTTGCGACCACCTTGCGGCGGCACGGACGCAACGGTGCCCTCGATCAGCTTCAGCAACGCTTGCTGGACGCCCTCCCCCGACACATCACGGGTGATGGAGGGGTTATCGGACTTACGGGAAATCTTGTCGATCTCATCGATGTAGACAATGCCCATCTGGGCCTTTTCCACGTCGTAATCGCACTTCTGCAGCAGCTTCTGAATGATGTTCTCGACATCCTCCCCCACATAACCCGCCTCGGTGAGCGTGGTTGCGTCGGCGATGGTGAAGGGAACATTCAGCAGGCGAGCGAGCGTTTCGGCCAGCAGCGTCTTGCCGGAACCCGTAGGGCCGATCAGGAGGATGTTGCTCTTGCCGAGCTCGATGTCATCCTTCTTGTCGCGCTGATTGAGACGCTTGTAGTGGTTATAGACGGCGACCGCGAGGACCTTCTTCGCGCGCTCCTGACCAATCACATACTGATCCAGGATGGTGCGGATTTCCTTGGGCGCCGGCAGCTTGTGCGCATTGCTCTCGGCCTGGGCTTCCTGCACCTCCTCACGGATGATGTCGTTGCACAGGTCGACGCACTCGTCGCAGATAAAGACGGAAGGGCCAGCAATCAACTTGCGCACTTCGTGCTGGCTTTTGCCGCAGAAGGAGCAATAAAGCAGTTTGCCGTTGTCCTCGCCATTGCGGGTGTCAGTCATTCGATCAATCCAGTCGGGATAGGCATGAAACACAAGATGAAGGCAAATGCGGGCATTTTCAAGCCCGCGGAGTGGCCGGCGGGAGCCGGCCACGGTGCTGCGGATGGTGTTAGCTGGCGATCTGACGCTTGCTGAGGACCTGATCGATCAGTCCGTATTTGACAGCCTCATCGCCACTCATGAAGTTGTCGCGATCAGTATCACGAGCGATCACATCGATCGGCTGTCCGGTGTGATCGGCCAGGATCTTGTTCAGGCGCTCACGAATCGTGAGGATCTCACGCGCGTGAATCTCGATGTCCGAAGCCTGCCCCTGGAAACCACCCAGAGGCTGGTGGATCATCATGCGCGAGTGCGGCAGGCAGTAACGCTTGCCAGCTGCACCACCCGCCAGGAGCAACGCCCCCATGCTGCAGGCCTGGCCGATGCAGATGGTGGATACGTCAGGCTTGATGAACTGCATGGTGTCGTAGATCGACATCCCGGCAGTCACCGAACCACCCGGAGAATTGATGTAGAGGTGAATGTCCTTGTCGGGGTTCTCGGCTTCGAGGAACAGCAGTTGGGCAACCACCAGGTTAGCCATATAGTCCTCGACCTGACCCACCAGGAAGATCACCCGCTCCTTCAGCAGGCGGGAATAGATGTCGTAGGCGCGCTCGCCACGGGCAGACTGCTCCACCACCATCGGCACGAGGCCGCCAGCAGCCTGGATATCAGGGACTTGTTGCTGCATATAAGAATTGCGGGACATGTCCAGCGATCGCTCCCTAACTAATGTCATGTCTCAAAGACGCATAAGCCAGCTCGGAGGCTGGCTTATGGTGTGCTCGAACGAGGCGAAACGATCAGGCGGCTTGCGGAGCTTCTACCGGCTTGACTGCATCTTCGTAGGAGACCGCTTTGTCAGTCACGTTGGCCTTCTGCAGGACAGTATCTACAACTTGTTCTTCCAGCACAACAGAACGGACTTCGTTCAGCTGCTGGTCGTTCTTGTAGTACCAGGCCACGACCTGCTCAGGCTCCTGGTAAGCGGAGGCCATTTCCTCGATCAGTTCGCGAACGCGGGCATCGTCCGGCTTCAGCTCGAACTGCTTGACCACTTCAGCCACGATCAGACCCAGAACCACGCGGCGCTTGGCTTGCTCTTCGAACAGCTCGGCCGGCAGTTGATCAGGGTTGATGTTGCCGCCGAACTGCTGAACAGCCTGAACGCGCAGACGGTTCACCTCGTTGCCGATCAGCGCCTTCGGCACTTCGATCGGGTTGGCAGCCAGCAGGCCGTCCATTACCTGATTCTTGACCTTGGACTTGATGGCCTGACGCAGCTCACGCTCCATGTTCTTGCGAACTTCGGCGCGGAAGCCTTCCAGACCGCCTTCCTTGATGCCGAACAGCGCGAAGAACTCGTCGTTCAGCTCCGGCAGGATGGGGGCGGAGACGCTGTTCACGGTCACGGTGAACTCGGCAGTCTTACCGGCCAGATCCAGGTTCTGGTAGTCCTCGGGGAAAGTCGGGTTGATGACGCGCTCTTCGCCCGCCTTGACACCAACCAGGGCATCTTCGAAGCCTGGGATCATGCGACCGGAGCCCAGCACCAGGCTGGTGCCCTTGGCAGAACCGCCCGCGAAGGCTTCGCCGTCGATCTTGCCGACGAAATCGATGTTCAGCTGATCGCCATTCTCGGCAGCACGATCCACAGCTTCGAAGCGGGTGTTCTGCTTGCGCAGGATCTCCAGCATGTTGTCCACGTCAGCGTCGCCGACTTCAGCCTGCAGGCGCTCGACCGCAATGGACTCGAGACCAGCGACCTGGAACTCCGGGAACACTTCGAAGGTGGCGATGAACTCGAGGTCCTTGCCCTTCTCGAACACTTTCGGCTCGACGGAAGGCTGGCCAGCCGGGTTCAGCTTCTGCTCAACCACAGCCTCATAGAAGGAAGACTGGATCAGATCGCCCAGGACTTCCTGGCGAGCAGCGTCTTCGTAACGCTGACGGATGACGCTCATGGGCACCTTGCCCGGACGGAAGCCAGCGACCTTGGCGCGGCGAGCAGTCTGCTGAAGACGCTTGTTGACTTCAGTCTCGATCCGCTCGGCCGGCACACCAACGGTCATACGGCGCTCGAGAGCGGAGGTGCTTTCAACAGAAACTTGCATGGATATTCCTCGTTGCAGACATTTGCCGGCCGGACCGGCCCCATAATCAAGGGTCGGCATTCTATTAGAGGAAAATGCAGAAGTCACCCCGCCAACCCATCGCTCTTCGCGCCCCTGCCTACAAGAGCCGACACCAATGGATTCGCACCTTATATAAGGAAGGACCGCCCTACCCGGCCAACATCCCTGCCCGATGCCTACGGCCGGGCGGGCAGCGCTCCGGCAGTACAGCACGCCCAAGGCCGGACGGCACTGCGGCCGGATGCCGCAAATGCAGCCCCCGGAACGACGAAAGGCAGCCCGAAGGCTGCCTTTTCATTCCCTACCTGGCTCTTGCAAGCAAACCCAGGTTCAAGGGTCATCGAATAATGGTGCGGACGGAGAGACTCGAACTCTCACACCTTGCGGCGCCAGAACCTAAATCTGGTGTGTCTACCAATTTCACCACGTCCGCTTTCGACGCTGGAAACAAAAACGCCAGGCACTTGGCCTGGCGTCTTTGCAGAATATGGGGTGGACGATGGGAATCGAACCCACGACACCAGGAGCCACAATCCTGTGCTCTACCAACTGAGCTACGCCCACCATATTTCACTTTGCTTGTGCCAAGACTGCCAAATGGCACGCCCGGCAGGACTCGAACCTGCGACCATCCGCTTAGAAGGCGGATGCTCTATCCAGCTGAGCTACGGGCGCTCGATCATCTACCGGAGCAGACTCTTCGAAGCTTTCGGCTTCAGCAGAAGCCTTGAGACTTCTACGTTTGCCGTCTTACCCAGCTAGTGGCTGTGCTCGACAAGCGGGGCGCATGTTATAGCTGCCCCCACTACCCGTCAACAAAAAAATGAAAAAAATTTAGAAAGATAAAGGGGTTACGGGAAAATGCCCGGCAGCCGCCTTTGCCCCGCAGGCACGCCATGCGAGAATACGCGCCCTTTTTCGCTCCTTCCTAATGGTTAATCACGCGTCATGACCGCACAACTGATCGACGGCAAAACGATCGCCGCCCGCCTCCGCCAGCAGATAGCCCAGCGAGTAGCTGAACGCCGCCAGCAAGGACTGCGCATTCCCGGCCTGGCCGTGATCCTGGTGGGCAGCGATCCCGCCTCGCAAGTCTATGTCGCGCACAAGCGCAAGGACTGCGAGGAAGTCGGTTTCATTTCCCAGGCCCATGACCTGCCCGCCAGCACCCGCCAGGACGAACTGCTCGCCCTGATCGACCGCCTGAACCAGGACCCGGCCATCGACGGCATCCTGGTCCAGCTGCCCCTGCCCGCGCACCTCGACGCCTCCCTGCTGCTGGAGCGCATCAGCCCGGACAAGGACGTGGACGGCTTCCACCCCTACAACATCGGCCGCCTCGCCCAGCGCATCCCGCTGCTGCGCCCCTGCACTCCGAAGGGCATCATGACCCTCCTGGAAAGCACCGGCGCAGACCTCTATGGCATGGACGCGGTGGTCGTCGGCGCCTCCAACATCGTCGGCCGCCCCATGGCCCTCGAACTGCTGCTCGCCGGTTGCACCGTCACCGTCACCCACCGCTTCACCAAGGACCTCGCCGGCCACGTTGGCCGTGCCGACCTGGTGGTGGTCGCCGCCGGCAAGCCCGGCCTGGTGAAAGGTGAATGGATCAAGGAAGGCGCCATCGTCATCGACGTCGGCATCAACCGCCAGGAAGACGGCAAGCTGGTCGGCGACGTCGAGTACAAGCCCGCCCTGCAGCGCGCCAGCTGGATCACCCCGGTCCCCGGCGGCGTAGGCCCCATGACCCGAGCCTGCCTGCTGGAGAACACCCTGCACGCCGCCGAGCACCTGCACGACTGACGCGAGCGCAAGGCACCGAACGGCACCCCAATGGTGCCGTTCTTCGTTTGGCCATGCAGAAAGCTGACGAACGTCATTCCCCAACCCCCTCCCAGCCTGCTAAAACGGAACCCGTACCGCTCCACCGCACCACCGAGGCCATCCACGCCATGCCCGGCCGCCCCGACGCCCCGCCAGCCCCCTACCCGCCCCAGCTTGAACAGCCGGTCCACCTCACCGCCGGCGAACTCCAGGCCTCCCTCGACGCCACCATGGCCCAGCACAAGGGCGGCCCTGTCTGGCTGTTCGCCTACGGCTCGCTCATCTGGCGTCCGGAATGCCCTGCCGTCGAACGCAGCCGCGCCCGCATCCACGGCTACCACCGCGGCCTCTACCTGTGGTCGCAGATCCACCGGGGCACCCCCGACGCCCCCGGCCTCGTACTCGGACTCGACCGTGGCGGTTCCTGCTCCGGCTTCGCCTACCGCCTGCCCGACGAACACCTCAAGCGCCACCTGCTCGCACTCTGGCAGCGGGAGATGCCCGACGCCGCCTACCAGCCGCGCTGGCTGGACTGCCGCCTCGAAGACGGCCGGCGCGTCCAGGCCCTCGGCTTCGTCCTGCGGCGCAACTTCGCCTGCTACGCCGGCGCCCTGCCGGATCACGTCCTCACCCACGTCTTCGCCCGTGCCTGTGGCCATTACGGCACCACGCGCGACTACGTCGAGCAGACCGTCAACAGCCTGCGCGCCCACGCCATGCCCGACCGCCGCCTGGAGTCCGCCCTCCTGCGCTGCAGCAAGCAACCTCACCTCGATCTCGACTGACTATCGCTATACACAAAAATATATAGCGATTGGCAAAGCGCTCGGATAACCTGCGCCAGCCGGACGCCAACGCCGGCAAGAGACGCCCAGGCGAATGCCCGATGCGTCCCGTCACGCCCATCGCTATATAAAAAAATACACAGCGAGCAACCATGAACCTTCTCACCACACGCATCCCCCTCCTGGCCCTGGGTGCCCTTGGCGCTGTCCTCCCTCCGCAGCCGGCCAACGCCGCCAGCCAGGTCTTCAGCCTGGGCGAACTGCTGATCAGCGCCCCCTCCAGCCAGGCCAGCGACTTCGGCGACCAAGTCGCCTCCTCGGTCGACGCCCGCGACATGCAGCGCTTCGAGCGCCACACCGTCACCGACGCCCTCAACCTGCTGAGCGGCATCAGCACCAGCACCAACGCCCGCAACGAAGGCACCATCAGCCTGCGTGGCTTCGACGCCCGCCAGGTGCCGATCTTCGTCGACGGCATCCCCGTGTACGTCCCCTACGACGGCTACGTCGACCTCGACCGCTTCACCACCAGCGACCTCGCCGCCATCCAGGTCGCCAAGGGCATGAGCTCCACCCTCTACGGCCCGAACACCCTTGGCGGCGCCATCAACCTCATCACCCGCCGCCCCGACAGCGCCTTCGAAGGCGACGTCAGCCTCGGTGCCGGCACCGGCGGCCTGCAGCGCAAGAGCATCAACCTCGGCACCAACCAGGGCAGCTGGTACCTCCAGGCCTCCGCCTCCCAGCACGAAGCCGACTACTACCGGCTCTCCGACGACTTCCGCAGCACCGTCCGGGAGAACGGCCACCACCGCGAGAACAGCGATTACGACGACCGCAAGCAGTCCCTGAAGATCGGCCTCACCCCCAACGAAACCGACGAATACGCACTCGGCTACGTCCGCCAGGACGGCCAGAAAGGCCAGCCCCCCAGCACCGACCCCAGCGCCACCCAGCGTTACTGGCGCTGGCCCTACTGGGACAAGGAGAGCTACTACTTCATCGGCAACCACGCCCTCAGCGACTACGAGACCCTGCGCCTGCGCGCCTACGCCGACCACTACACCAACGGCCTCGACGGCTACACCAACGCCACCTACAGCCGCCTCGCCACCAGCGGCAACAACCCCCAGTCACTCTCCAGCACCGGCAGCAGCAACTACGACGACCACGTCATGGGCGGCTCCCTGCAACTGCAGACCGACCGCCTCGACGCCCACCAGATCAAACTGCAATACGCCTACAAGCAGGACCGCCACGAAGAGGACGACGGCCAGCGCACCACCAAGCGCCTGGAAGACCGGCTCACCTCCGTCGCCGTCGAGGACTACATCCGCCTCGAAGAACGCTGGCACCTGGCCCTCGGCGCCAGCCGCGACACCCTCACCCCGGTGGACGCCGACACCTACGCCCGGCCCGACACCCAGCACGCCAACAACTGGCAGACCGCCCTGTACTTCGACCCCACGCCGGACCACCGCCTCTACGCCAGCATCGCCCGCAAGAGCCGCCTGCCCACCCTCAAGGACCGCTACTCCCTGCGCTTCGGCACCTTCATCGAAAACCCCGGCCTCGCCCCCGAGCACGCCACCCACTACGAGCTCGGCTACCAGGGCCAGCCCTGGGCCGGCGCGCACCTGGAGGCCGCCGTCTTCCGCAGCGACATCGACGACCTCATCCAGCGCGTCCGCAACGTCCAGCCCGGCCGCGACCAGATGCAGAACATCAACGAAGCCCGCCACCGCGGCGCCGAACTGAGCCTCAAGCAGCGAGTCGGTGAAGGCCTGGAGACCGGCTTCGCCTACACCTACCTCGAACGGCGCAACCTCAGCTCCCGCACCCGCCTCACCGACACCCCGCGCAACAAGCTCAACACCTGGGTCGACTACGCCCCCATCGAGCGCCTGCACCTCATCGCCTTCATCGAGCACGCCGACCAGCGCTGGTCCTCCGACACCGCCCAGGTCTCGCCCTTCACCCGCATCGACCTCAAGGCCAGCCTCGACCTCACCCACGGCGTCAGCGTCGAAGCGGGCGTCAACAACCTCAGCAACGAGGACTACGAACTGTCCGACGGCTACCCCGAGCCCGGCCGGCAGTACTTCACCAACCTGCGCTACGAGTTCTGACCATGACCCACCGACCGCTCCTGCCCCTCGCCCTCGGCCTGCTGCTCAACCCAGCCCTGCACGCTGCCGCGTTCGTCCCGGACGACCCGTCCACCTACGTCACCGACACCCTGCAGGTCACCGGCGAGGTGCAGCACGCCCTCACCCTCGACGTCGACGCCCTGCGCACGCTCCCCGCCCACGACTACGTCGACGTCGCCAAGGCCTGTGGCGGTGATGTCGCCAACGCCGAATACAAAGGCTACCGAGGCGCCCTGCTGCGCGACGTGGTGCAACGGGCCGCCCTCGCCGGCGATGACCCCAAGGCCTGGAAACGCGCCTACCTCGTCGCCCACGCCAGCGACGCCTACATCGCCCTGTTCAGCTGGAACGAGCTGCTCAACACCTCAGTCGGCGACGGTGTCCTGGTGGTGTACGCCCAGCACGGCCAGCCCCTGCCGCCCGAGGTCGGCCACATCGCCCTGGTCTCCGGCTGCGACCGCCACCCCGGCCCGCGCCACGTCAAATGGCTCAAGGCCATCGAACTGAAGACTGTCCCGCTCTGATCCCCGAAGGGCGCCTCTAAAAACGTGGGCGAGGCCGTCAGCGCAAGGCAAAAACAGGCGAAAAAGCGCAGTTTACGTGCGGTAAATGAGCATTTTGAGCCTGTTTTTAACGTCGCGATGACAACGTAGGTAGTTTTTAGAGGCGCCCAGAAGGGCTCGATGGAGGCCCACACCACAGCCACGCCTCCATCCCTTTTCAGGCCGTCCTCGTGACGGCCTCTTTTTGCCTCCCCCGTCAGCGCACCTCCACCGGCTCCGCCCGCGCACGCTTGCGCACATCCAGCACGTACTCCCGCTCGGCCAGCGACGCCCCGAGAAACGCCTTGAGCGTCGGCCCGCGCCGCAGCAAGCGCGGCCCCAGGAAGAACTCCGCCACCTCGTGGAACCACACCCGCCGGCCGATGCGCGTGTACCAGCGCATCGCGTGGCGCACCTCGGCATCCCGGTGGAACAGCACCCGCCACAGCGCCTTGGGCCGCGCCTGCATCCCCAGCTCGATCAGCTTGAACCAGAGGAACACCCGCCACGCCGGCACCTGCCGCACCGCCAGCACCTGATGCTTGTAGTCCCAGCGGCGGGTGTCGGTCTGGATCACCTCCCGCGTTTCGGCCAGCGTGTAGAACGGCGTCCAGCGGTGCGGCGTGACGTACAGCAGCTGGATCTGGTCCGGGTCGTAGCGCAACAGATGGCGGAACGAGCGCCAGTAGTCGCCATCCCGCTCCTCCTGGAACCCCACCACATAGGTGGCCATCGACACGATGCCGTGCTGGCGCAACAGGCGGATCGCCTGCTGGTCCTCCCTGGGCGTCGCCCCCTTGCGGATGGCCTTCAGGGTCGCCTCGTCGTAGCTCTCGATCCCCAGCAGAAAGCGGATCACCCCCGCCTGGCGATACAGGTGGAGGATGTCCGCATCGCGCACGATGTCCCCGGCACGGGTGGATCCCACCAGCAGCAACGGCACCTCCTCGGCGATCAGCGCTTCAAGAAAGGCCCGCCAGGCCTTGCGTGAGCCGGTGGGCAGCTCGTCGGCGAAGTTCACCAGCTCCACCCCCTTCTCCCGGTGCAGCCAGGCCAGCTCGCGGGCCAGCCGCACCGGATCGCGATGGCGCCAGCGCGTCCAGAAGCCCCGCTGCCCGCAGTAATTGCACAGGTGTGGACACCCCCGGGAGAACTGCACCACCACCGCCCGCTTGCCACCCCAGTAGCTGTAGTCCGCGTGGTCGATCAACTCCCAGCCCACCCGGTAGTCGTCCAGGTTGCGCAGCATCGGCGCATCCGCCGTGGCCTGCGGCACCCCGGCCACCCGCAGGGCGATGCCCGGCACCGCCTCCAGAGGCAGCCCAGCCGCCAGGGCCTGCATCAGCGACAGCGCCGTCTGCTCGCCCTCGCCGCGCACGATCAGGTCGATCGCCTCCACCTCCCGGAGGATCTCATCCCAGTGATAGGTCGGGTGCACCCCGCCATAGACGATGCGCAGCCCCGGCAGCAGCGCCTTCAGCGCTTGGCAGATTTCCACCACCGTCACATGGGCCGAACTGGAACCGGAGTGCCCCAGCATCACCACCGCCGGCGCCAGGTCCACCACCCGTGCCACGATGGCCGGTAGCGACAGCCCCTCCCGGTCGGCATCCAGCAGGCGCACGGCAAAGCCCGCATCCAGCAACGGGCCGCCCACGCTGAGCAGGCCGAGGGGCGGCAGGTGCTCGCGGGGCATGCGGCTGCCGATGGCGGTATGGGGCGGGTTGAGCAGCAGTACATCCATGGGAACACCCAGCGTCGGAAGAAGATGCGGGTGTTATCGCGCGCGCCTGTGAACGGCGCAGGGAGAGGGTGTGGGCATTGCGTGGCGATTGTGTGGCAGGCCGGACGCAGGGCACGTCCGGCCCGGTGGATCAGGCGAAGACGAAGTACTTGCGCACCGTCTCCACCACCTCCCAGGTGCCCTTCAGGCCGGGCTCGATGACGAACACATCACCGGCCCGCAGGTGCACCGGCGCCTCGCCTTCCGGCGTGATGATGCAGTAGCCATCGAGGAAGTGGCAGTACTCCCACTTCTCGTAGTTCACCTCGAACTTGCCGGGGGTGCAGATCCAGGTGCCCATGATCTTGCTGCCATCGGCCGAGGTGTAGGCGTTCAGGTTCACGGTGTGCGGGTCGCCGCCGATGCGCTTCCACTTGGTGGCGTCGAGCACGGGCGTCGGGCAGGTTTCACGCAGGACAGTGATGAAATCGGACATGAGCACTCCAGGCAGTGGGGAATCGAACGCCCACCCTAGAGCCCCCGCTCCCTGCCGGCTTGTCTGATACCGCCCCTTGCCTGCCCAGAAGCGCAGCCACCGGGCGCCCACACATCAACCGTGACGGCCTTCCGGCCGGGCGCAGCCTGCGATAGACAGCCCACCACCTCCTCCCACTAGAATTCGCCACGCCCCCGGGAGCCACCGGCTGGCGCCCCTTCCGAACCTCATCGCCTGCGGAGCCACCACGCAATGCGCGCCCTGTGTAGAAACGCCCTCGCCGTCCTCATGCTCAGTCTCGCGGGGCTCCCGGGCCCCGGTGGCCATTCGGCTGCAAGCACCCGGGAACCGGCTCGCGCCGCCCAGCCGGACAGCGCCTCCGCCGGCCGCTTCATCCCGGTCTACAAGGCCGCCAAGCAGGACGACAACAAGGCGGAAGCGCGGCAGTGGCGCGAATGGAAGATCCTCGAAGACTTCAGCGAGGCCATGAACGACTACATCCGGATTCCCGACGACATCCAGGTGGTCGCCGAAGAGTGCGAGGAGCCGAATGCCTTCTACCAAGCCAACGTCATTTCCCTGTGCTACGAGCTTGGCGTCAGCGAACGCGAGATGTTCACCCAGGCCGACAACGACTCCGACGAAGTCAACGACGAGCTCTACAAGAGCCTCATGGGCACCCTGTTCCACGAAGCCGGCCATGCCTTCATCGACGTCCTGGAGCTGAAGATCACCGGCAAGGAAGAAGACGTCGCCGACCAGCTCGTGGCCTACATGCTGACCAACGATGAGGTGGGCGAGGACTACCTGATGACCGTCTCCTACGCCTACAGCCTGTCCGCCGAGCAGGCCAGCTCCCTGGACGACCTGCCCTTCTACGACGCCCACTCGCTGGACGCCCAGCGGGCCGTCAACTTCCTCTGCTACATCTACGGTTCCAATCCGGACAAGTTCCAGTACTTCGTCGACGACGAACTGCTGCACGAAGACCGCGCCGCCGGCTGCGAGGGCGAGTACCACCAGATGGTGGACGCCTGGGATGCCCTGCTCGAAGGCAAGTTGAAATAGCGCCCACACCGCGTGGCACAGGGGCCGGTCACCGCAACCGGCCCTGGCTCCGCCGTCAGAGGAACATGCCGCCCGAGGCCTCGATCCGCTGGCCGGTGATCCAGCCCGCCTCTTCCGCCAGCAGCAAGGCGACCGCCTGGCCGATGTCGTCCGGCAGGCCGACCCGCCCCAGTGCGGTGTTGGCAGCCACGAAGGCATTCACCTCAGCGTTGTCCCGCACCGCCCCGCCGCCGAAATCCGTCTCGATGGCGCCCGGCGCCAGCACGTTCACCCGGATGCCGCGCGGCCCCAGCTCCCGGGCCAGGTAGCGAGTCCAGACCTCCACACCGCCCTTCATCGCCGCGTAGGCGCCATACCCCGGCAGGCTGAAGCGGGCCAGGCCGGTGGACAGGTTGAGGATGCGCCCACCGTCGGCAAGCAGCGGCAGCAGGTGCTGGGTGAGGAAGAACGGCCCCTTCAGCTGGATGCCCAGCAACTGATCGAATTGCGCCTCGGTGGTCTCCGCACAGGGGGCATGGATGCCGATGCCGGCGTTGTTCACCAGGGCATAGAGTCGCGCCCCGCCAAAGCGCTGTTCCAGGCATTCGGCCACCTGGCGGGCGAAGGCGGGGAAGCCGGACACGGCCCCCACATCCAGTTGCAGCATCTCGGCCCGCCCGCCCAGGCGCGCCACTTCATCCGCCACGGTCCGGGCCTCGTCCTGGCGCGAATGGTAGGTGCCGATCAGGTCGAAGCCCCGGGCGGCCAGTTGCAGGGCGGCGTTGCGGCCCAGGCCGCGGCTGGCACCGGTGATGAGTACGATCTTGCGGGTCATGGCGAAGTCCTCGGTTGGATGGAAAGGACTCCAGGCTATTGTTCGTGATTGATCAGATAAACGCCGAAAAACCGCACATACTGATCGCCATCCACGAACAGAGAACACCGCCATGGACACCCTCGACCTGCTGCGCACCTTCATGCGCGTCACCGAACTGTCGAGCTTCACCCAGGCCAGCGCCAGCCTCGGCCTGCCCCGCTCCAGCGTCTCCGAACAGGTACAGGCACTGGAGCAGCGGCTGGGCGTGCGCCTGCTGCAGCGAACCACCCGCCAGGTCCGCGCCACCCAGGACGGCCTCGCCCTCTATGAACGCAGCCAGACCCTGCTGGCCCAGGTGGACGACCTCGAAGGCATGTTCCGTGAAGGCCACGGCGCCCTGGTCGGCCGCCTGCGGGTGGACCTGCCCAACCGCATCGCCCGCCAGTGGGTGATGCCGCGCCTGGCCGAGTTCCTCCACGGCCACCCGACCCTCGAACTGGAGCTGAGCTGCACCGATCGCCGTGTCGACCTGGTGCGGGAAGGCTTCGACTGCGTGCTGCGGGTCGGCGAGCTGATGGACCCGAGCCTGATCGCACGCACCCTCGGCCAGTTGCCCCTGGTGAACTGCGCCAGCCCCGCCTACCTCGCCCGCCACGGCACGCCGCAGACAGTGGAAGACCTGGCCCGGCACCACCTGGTGCACTACCAGCCGGTACTGGGCGCGCGGCCGGTCGGCTTCGAATACCAGCAGGACGGGCGCCTGGTGCGCCTGCCCATGGGCGGCTGCCTCACGGTGAACAGCACCGACGCCTACGAAGGCGCCTGCCTGGGCGGCCTCGGCATCATCCAGGCCCCGCGCCTGGGCCTGGCCGAGCTGCTGGCCAGCGGCGAACTGGTGGAGGTGCTGCCCCAGCTGAGCGCCCCACCACTGCCCCTGAACCTGCTCTACGCCCACCGCCTGCAACCCCGGCGGGTGCGCGCCTTCATGGACTGGCTGGACGACCTGCTGGCTCCCCACATCGAGGGCCGCGCACACCGTTCACCGGTTTAGGTTGTCGATTCTAGAGCGCCTCCGTGAGTCTCCCGGGCACGGCACACAACCCCAACAACGCCGCGTCACGCCTGATCATCGACGGGGGCCCTGCCCCGGGAGGTTCCATGCGACTGCACTGTTTCCTGCTCGGCTGCGTCTGGACGGACGGCTACGAAACCGAAGTCGGCGCCGAGCCGATGCTCTGCCAGCGTTGCCAACGCTGCGGCAGCCACCGCTACGTCAAACGGGCCGATCCGCCTCATCTGGCGACAGCCGCAGGTGCCGAGCCAGCTCGTCGAACAACGTGACCACCGCCCGCAGCCCCCGGCAGTCGGGCCGTGTCAGCAGCCACAGGGCACTGCCGCAGCCCTCGGCCGGCAAGTCCAGCGGTTGCAGGCGCGCATCCAGCAGGAAGCGCGGCAGCACCGCCACCCCCAGCCCAGCGCGGGCCAGCTCCGCCACCGAGAGCATGCTGTTGCAGCGGTAGGCCGGCACCAGCGCCGGGAAGCGCTGGCGGCGCCAGGCCACGCTGGCGTGGTCGGGCAGGAAATCGTCCGGGGCGATCCAGGCCATCTGTTCCGGGTCACTGCCGGCCTGGCTCGCCAGGTAGGCCGGGCTGGCACAGACCACGTAGGGCACCTCACCCAGGCAGCGGCCCACCAAGTGCTGCGGCGGCGAGCGGGTCAGGCGCACGGCAATGTCGGCGTCGCGCCGGCTGAGGTTGGCGAAGTCGTTGGAGGTGGCCAGCTCCAGGCGCAACGCCGGGTAGGCCGGTATGAAGCGCGCCAGCACCGGCAGCACCAACCCCTGCAGCACCGTGTCCGTGCAGGTCAGCCGCACCGTCCCGCTGAGCACCTCGCGTCCCTGCTCCAGGGCCAGCTGTGCCGCCTCCAGGGCCTGTTCCGCCTGCTCGGCCTGTTCCGCCAGCAGCCGCGCCGCCGCGCCGGGCACATAGCCGCCACGCCCCTTCTGGAACAGTTCGCTGCCCAGGGCCTGCTCCAGCCGGCGGATGGATCGGAACACCGTGGAGACGTCCACCCGCAGCAGCTCGGCGGCCCGCGCCAGGCTGCCGCCACGCACCAGCGCGAGCACCAGTGCCAGGTCGTCCTGGGCCAGCTTGTATTGCATCGGTGCAATCTTCATCGGTACGAACGCCCATTCTGCGTGCTGAAACGCAAGCATATAGTCCGTCGTGCCTGACACAAGGCCTCTCGACAAGGATCGGACATGATCGGCACCGCCCCCCTGCACATCGCCCTGCTGGGCGAACACGACCCCGCCATCACCGCCCACCGCGCCATCCCCCTGGCCCTGGAGGACGCCGCGGAGCGCCTCGGCATCCGCGTGCGCGCCGAGTGGATCGGCACCCAGGGCCTGGAACCCCGCCACCTCGCCGGCCATCACGGGCTCTGGTGCGTGCCCGGCAGCCCCTACGCCGACACCGAGGGCGCCCTGCGCGGCATCCGCCATGCGCGGGTCAGCGGGCTGCCATTCCTCGGCACCTGCGGCGGCTTCCAGCACGCGGTGCTGGAACACGCCCGCAACGTGCTCGGCTGGGTGGAAGCGGCCCATGCCGAGACCGACCCAGAGGCCGGCCTGGCGGTGGTCTCGCCGCTCAGTTGCGCCCTGGTGGAATGCATCGAGGCCATCCACCTGACACCCGGCTCGCGGCTCGCCCGCGCCTACGGCAGCGCCATGGCCTTCGAGGGCTACCACTGCCGCTATGGCGTCAACCCGGACCTTCAACCGGCCTTGCTGAGCGCCGGGCTCAGCGCCTCCGCACACGGCAGTGACGGCGCCCTGCGCGCGGTGGAACTGGATAGCCACCCGTTCTTCGTCGCCACCCTCTTCCAGCCCGAGCGCGCCGCCCTGGCCGAGCGGCCGGCGCCCCTGGTGCAGGCCTTCCTGCGGAGCTGCGCGGCATGAGCGCCGCCACGCCACAAGCACAGCTGCCGGAACCGCCCTACTACGTGGTGATGTTCATCTCGCAACGCACCGAGGGCGACGCCGGCTACGCCGCCATGGCCGATCACATGGTGGAGCGCGCACGGCGGCAGCCGGGTTTCCTCGGGGTGGAGTCGGTGCGGGATGCCCAGGGCCTTGGCATCACCCTGTCCTATTGGCGCAGCGAGGCGGACATCCTCGCCTGGAAGCAGGACGCGCCTCACCGCGACGCCCAGGCCAAGGGGCGCGCACAGTGGTACAGCTGGTTCGAGGTGCGCGTCGCGCGGGTGGAGCGCAGCTACGGCTTCGCGGCGGAAGGCCCGGCCCCGGCGTGATTGCGCTGGTAGGTCTCCGCCCCCATGGCGGAGATCTGCCCCTCGATCAGCGCCTCGAACGGGCGCAGCAGCGCCTCGAAGCAGGTGGCGGGCTCCAGCAGCTCTAGCGCGCGGGTGATGGCCTCCAGGGTGGACAACGCACCGGGACCCGGCGCCTTGCGCAGACGATAGCGGGAGGGCTCGCCCTCGGGCAGCGTCACCCGGGGCAACGTGGCCAGCGCCGGGTTGAGGTGCAGCAGCTTGCGCGCCTTGCGCCAGGTACCGTCAGGCACCACCAGCAGCAGCGGGCGGGGCGCGTCCACCAGGCCGGCCGGCAGCACCTGGGCGTCCTCGCCGGGGAACAGCAGCCGCGCGTCCACCTCGGGGTCGGCCAGGCGCGCCGGCAGCTCCGCGAACACCTCGCCCACCCACAGCTCCGCCTGCTGCAGCCCGAGGGCAGCGAAGCGCGCGGTATTCAGGGCATGCCCGGCCTCGCTCGGGTGCTGCAACACGAGCACACGGGTGCGGCTGTCCAGCCGGGGGATCAGCGGGCACAGGCACAGGCGTTCGGGGCGTTGGCAACGGGGGCATTGGGGGCGTGACATGGGCGCGGATTCTGCCACAGCCGCAGGCGGGCTCCGAGCCCGGTGAGTGCCGTCCACTGGCACCCTGCGTGTGGAATCAGCGGTTGAAGCGTTCGGCCAGGCTGTGCAGGTACTCGGCCATGTGCTCCAGGTCCTGGCTGATCTGGGCCCCTTCCAGGGCCTGGTTGGTGCTGTTGTCGGAGAGCTGGGCGATGCGGGTGATCTGCCGGCTGATGTCGTCCGCCACCTGGGTCTGCTCCTCGGCAGCGGCGGCCATCTGCTGGCTCATGCCGGTGATGCGTGTCACCGCACTGCTGATCCCCTCCAGCGCCTCGCGCACGGCCTCGACGCTGCCGACGCTGTCCCGGGAGATTTCCTGGCCACGGCTGGCGGTGACCACCGCACGGTCCGCACCGGAACGCAGGGAGGCAATGATCTGGTGGATCTGCTCGGTGGACTGGCGGGTGCGCGAGGCCAGAGAACGCACCTCGTCCGCCACCACCGCGAAGCCCCGGCCCTGCTCGCCGGCCCGGGCCGCCTCGATGGCGGCGTTCAGCGCCAGCAGGTTGGTCTGCTCGGCGATGGAGGTGATCACGTCGGCCACGCTGCCGATGGACTGGGTCGACTCCGCCAGCTCGTTCACCGCCTTGCCGATCTCGCTGACCGCGTTGGCCATGTGCTCCATCGCCTCCAAACTCTCGCCGGCCAGGCTGCGGCCCTGCTGAGCCAGACGGTCGGCCTCTTCGGCGGCGTGGGCGGTGTTCTGCACGTTGGTGGAGACCTCCTGGATGGTGGCCGCCATCTCGTTGATGGCCGTGGCGGACTGGTCCGTCTCGCTGCGCTGCTGCTCCAGCAGGTCGGCACTGGAGCTGGCCAGGCGCGACGAATCCATCGCCCGCGTGCGCACGCCGCTGGCGGCATCCTCCAGCCGGGTGAGCGCCGTCTGCAGGCGCGCCTCCTCGCTGATCATCGCCATGTCCAGCAGCGCCTGCTCACCCTTGTTGGTGGAGTAGGTCAACGCCACCAGGCCACTGGTGAAGGCCCTCGGGTGTTCCGCCAGGGTGCGGCGGATGGTCTGGCGCTTGTCGTAGCGCTGGTAAGCGGCAAGGGCAAACATGGTCACGGCCATCAACACCAGCAGCCACGGGCCGGTGACGATGTAGTGCCCACCCAGGACAATCGCCGTGGCCAGGATCAGCGGCCAGGAATGCAGCGTGTCGTAGGCCCAGTAGTCGTACCAGGGCACCGGCGACTTGCCCGCCCGCAGCCGCGCATAGAGAGCATCGGCACGGCGCACCTGGTCACGGGTGGGCACCGAGCGCACCGACTCGTAGCCCACCACCTTGCCCGCCTCGTAGACCGGGGTGACGTAGGCACTGACCCAATAGAAATCACCGTTCTTGGAACGGTTCTTCACCAGCCCCATCCACGGCTTGCCCTGCTTGAGGGTGTCCCACATGTGCGCGAACACCGCCGGCGGCATGTCCGGATGGCGCACAAGGTTGTGGGGTTGGCCGACCAGCTCCTCGCGGGAAAATCCACTGATTTCCACGAAGGCGTCGTTGCAATAGGTGATCTTGCTGCTGAGATCAGTGGTGGAAATCAGGCGCTCGCTAGGAGAAAAAGTGCGTTCTCGTTGCGTCACGGGGAGGTTCTGGCGCATCGGTTGACGTCTCTGGTGGTTGGAACGCGGCGGGCAGATTGGGCCACCCATGAATAAGGGTCTAGCACAGTGATGGCGCGCCGCCAGAACCAACGTACGAATCTTTTGACGTGGCTCAACACCCTCCAGGCGAAAAACGAACGAACGGTCAGCGCAGGTTCAACTGGGCCCGCAGCAGGTCACGGAAGGTGACGATCAGGGGCTCCCGCGCCCGCCCGCGACGCAGGATCATCGAGAACGGTGCCTGGTAGCCGAAGGTCGCCGGCGACAGCGCACGCAGGCGCTGCTGGTCCACCCAGGGCTGGGCGTAGTGCTCCGGCAGGTAGCCGATGTAGGCGCCGGAGAGCACCAGGATCAGCTGCGCCTCCATCGACTCCACCGTCGCCGCGCTGTGCTTGAAGCCATGCCGCGCCAGCTCCGCCTGGCTCCAGTAGCCCCGGCCGACCATGCGCTGCTGGGTGATGACCTCCGCCGGGATGCGCCGGTCGCTGAACAGCGAATGCCGGTCGCTGCAGTAGAGCCAGTGCTGCTCGCGGTACAGCGGCTGGTAGGCCAGGCCGTTCATGCGCGTGGAAAACGCGCCGATGGCCAGGTCCAGGCGGTTGTCCAGCACCCCCAGCTGCAGGTCGTAGGGGCTCATCACCGACAGGTGCAGGTGCACGCCGGGGTGTTCGCGGCTGTAGGCGCCGATCACCTCCGCCAGGGGCAACGCCGGGTCGCTGACGGTGGAGTCCAGCACCCCCAGGTTGAGCGTCCCCCGCAGCTCCCCCTTCAGCGAGGCCGAGTAGCGCTCGAAGCTCTCCAGCTCGCCCAGCAGGCGCAACGCCTCCTGGTGGAACAGCTCGCCCTTGCTGGTCAGGCTGAAACCGCCCCGCCCCCGGTGGCACAGGGTGATGCCCAGGTGCGCTTCCAACTGGCTCATGTAGGTGCTGATGGCCGAAGTGGACAGGTTCAGCTCCTGCTGCGCGGCGGCGAAGCCCTGGTGGCGCACCACGGCAGCGAACACACGCAGCAGCTTGAGGTCGGGAAGGGTGTTGGACATGGAAACTCCATGGGTTTCGAAAGGCTGCACAAATCTGTAGGGGCGAATTCATTCGCCATGCAGGCCAACGGCCTGCTCTCTGCAAGCCCCGGTTGGGGGCGCTTCGCGCCCCTTGGCGAATGAATTCGCCCCTACAGGAGCCCGCCAGATGCGACAGATCGGCGCAGTCTACCCGTTGCGGATAGTTTAGAAATCCTTGAAGTGATTATTTGCCCGTGGGGATTCTTCCCCCGCTGCCCACTCACCAGAATCGCCCCACGACAACCACAACAACCGTGAGGCCACCCCGTGGACAAAAAACTCCACCAGCCCCTGGGCGGCAATGAAATGCCCCGTTTCGGCGGCATCGCCACCATGCTTCGCCTTCCCCACATCCAGACCCCCGCCGAGCTCGACGCCCTCGACGCCGCTTTCGTCGGCGTGCCGCTGGACATCGGCACCTCGCTGCGCTCCGGCACCCGCTTCGGCCCCCGCGAGATCCGCGCCGAGTCGGTGATGATCCGCCCCTACAACATGGCCACCGGCGCCGCCCCGTTCGACTCGCTGAACGTGGCCGACATCGGCGACGTCGCCATCAACACCTTCAACCTGCTGGACGCCGTGCGCATCATCGAGCAGGAATACGACCGCATCCTCGGCCACGGCATCCTGCCGCTGACCCTGGGCGGCGACCACACCATCACCCTGCCGATCCTGCGGGCCATCAAGAAGAAGCACGGCAAGGTGGGCCTGGTGCACATCGACGCCCACGCCGACGTCAACGACCACATGTTCGGCGAGAAGATCGCCCACGGCACCACCTTCCGCCGCGCGGTGGAAGAGGACCTGCTCGATTGCGACCGCGTGGTGCAGATCGGCCTGCGCGCCCAGGGCTACACCGCCGAGGACTTCAACTGGAGCCGCAAGCAGGGCTTCCGCGTGGTGCAGGCCGAAGAGTGCTGGCACAAGTCCCTCGAACCGCTGATGGCCGAGGTGCGCGAGAAGGTCGGCGGCGGCCCGGTGTACCTGTCCTTCGACATCGACGGCATCGACCCGGCCTGGGCGCCCGGCACCGGCACCCCGGAGATCGGCGGCCTGACCACCATCCAGGCGATGGAGATCATCCGTGGCTGCCAGGGCCTGGACATCATCGGCTGCGACCTGGTGGAGGTCTCCCCGCCCTACGACACCACCGGCAACACCTCGCTGCTGGCGGCCAACCTGCTGTACGAGATGCTCTGCATCCTGCCCGGCGTGGAGCGTCGCTGACATGGACGCCCGCCGCCAGGTCCTGGAGGCCGCCGATGCCCTGGTGGCGGCCTTCGCCCGCAACGACACCGAGGCCTACTTCGCCGCCTTCAGCGAAGACGCCACCTTCATCTTCCACACCACCCCCGGTGTGCTGGAGAGCCGCGCGGCCTACCGCGCGGTCTGGGACGGCTGGCAGCGCGACGGGCTGCGGGTGCTCGAATGCCGCTCCAGCAACCGCCACCTGAGCCTGCTGGGCCCGGTGGCCATCTTCACCCACGACGTCGCCACCCGCCTGCTGCTGGGCGGCGAGACCGTGGACAGCCTGGAACGGGAGACCATCGTCTTCCGCCAAGAACAAGAAAACGCCCCATGGCTCGCCTGCCATGAACACCTGTCGGCCATGCCGGACCATCTGCCCCCAACCTGACGCGTTCCCCGGGAGATGAACATGCATAACAACAACAATGAACACAGCCTGACGCGCATCGAGACATTCGGGGTCGAACAGATCCCGGACCACGAGCGCAACGCCGGACCGATCGATCTGTTCCGCATGATCTTCGGCGGCGCCAACACCTTCGCCACCGCCGTGCTCGGCAGCTTCCCCGTACTCTTCGGCCTGTCCTTCCAGGCCGGCGTGTGGGCCATCCTGCTGGGCGTCGTGGTCGGCTCGCTGATCCTCGCGCCGATGGGCCTGTTCGGCCCGCTCAACGGCACCAACAACGCGGTCTCCTCCGGCGCCCACTTCGGCGTCCACGGGCGGATCGTCGGCTCGTTCCTCTCGCTGCTCACCGCCATCGCCTTCTTCTCCCTCTCGGTGTGGAGCTCGGGGGATGCGCTCATCGGCGGCGCCAAGCGCCTGATGGGCCTGCCGGAAACCGACCTGACCCTGGGCCTGGCCTACGGCCTGTTCGCCGTGCTGGTGCTGACGGTGTGCATCTACGGCTTCCGCTTCCTGCTGTGGGTCAACAAGGTCGCGGTGTGGAGCGCCAGCGCGCTGTTCCTGCTGGGCATCTTCGCCTTCGCCGGCCCCTTCGACGCCAGCTACGCCGGCTCCGTACAACTGGGCAGCCCGGGCTTCTGGGCCGCCTTCATCGGCGCCGCCCTGCTGGCCATGAGCAACCCGGTGTCCTTCGGCGCCTTCCTCGGCGACTGGGCGCGCTACATCCCCCGCGAGGCGAGCAAGGGCCGCATCATGGCGGCGGTGATCGGTGCCCAGCTGGCCACGCTGATCCCGTTCTTCTTCGGCCTGGTCACCGCCACCATCGTCGCCGTCCAGGCGCCGGACTACATCGCCCAGAACAACTACGTCGGCGGCCTGCTGGCCGTCTCGCCGACCTGGTTCTTCCTGCCGGTGTGCCTGATCGCGGTGATCGGCGGCATGTCCACCGGCACCACCTCGCTGTACGGCACCGGCCTGGACATGTCCTCGGTGTTCCCGCGCCTGCTCAACCGCGTGCAGGCCACGGTGATGATCGGGCTGATGTCCATCGCCTTCATCTTCATCGGCCGCTTCGCCTTCAACCTGGTGCAGAGCGTGTCCACCTTCGCCGTGCTGATCATCACCTGCACCAGCCCCTGGATGGTGATCATGATCCTCGGCCTGGTGATCCGCCGCGGCTTCTACTGCCCGGACGACCTGCAGGTCTTCACCCGTGGCGAGACCGGCGGCCGCTACTGGTTCCACAACGGCTGGAACTGGCGCGGCATGGGCGCCTGGATCCCCAGCGCGCTGGTGGGCCTGTGCTTCGTCAACCTGCCGGGGCAGTTCGTCGGCCCGCTGGGCGAACTGGCCGGCGGCATCGACGTCAGCCTGCCGGTCACCCTCGGCATGGCCGCCCTGCTCTACCTGGCGCTGCTCAACCTGTTCCCCGAGCCGGCCGAGGTGTACGGTCCGCGCGGCCCGCGCTGGGTGCGCCTGAAACGTAGCGTTGCGCCCCTGCGGGCCGAGGCCGCCTGACCCTGAACCCACCGGGGCCCGGACGGCCCCGATCCTTGCGATGAATGGACCGGCAACGCGGCAGCGCCGCGCGGCTACGCACGTCCCCGGATGCCCATCCGGACTACAACAATGAGAAAGAGAGAGCTGATCTTATGGCCCTGGATATCTTCGTCGTACTGCTCTACGCCGCCGGCATGCTGGCCCTCGGCTGGTATGGCATGCGTCGCGCCAAGACCCGTGACGACTACCTGGTCGCCGGGCGCAACCTCGGCCCGGGTTTCTACCTCGGCACCATGGCTGCCACCGTGCTCGGTGGCGCCTCCACCATCGGCACCGTGCGCCTGGGCTATGTCCACGGCATCTCCGGCTTCTGGCTCTGCGGCGCCATCGGCCTGGGCATCGTCGGGCTCAGCCTGTTCCTCGCCAAACCGCTGCTGAAGCTGAAGATCTACACCGTCACCCAGGTACTGGAGCGCCGCTACAACCCGGCCGCCCGCCAGTCCAGCGCGGTGATCATGCTGGTGTACGCGCTGATGATCGGCGCCACCTCCACCATCGCCATCGGCACCGTCATGCAGGTGCTGTTCGGCCTGCCGTTCTGGGTCGCCATCCTCGTCGGCGGCGGTGTGGTGGTGCTCTACTCCACCATTGGCGGCATGTGGTCGCTGACCCTCACCGACATCGTGCAGTTCCTGATCATGACCGTCGGCCTGGTGTTCCTGCTGATGCCCATGTCCATCGCCGACGCCGGCGGCTGGAACGCCCTGGTGGAGAAGCTGCCGGCGCGCTACTTCGATTTCACCGCCATCGGCTGGGACACCATCGTCACCTACTTCCTGATCTACTTCTTCGGCATCTTCATCGGCCAGGACATCTGGCAGCGCGTGTTCACCGCCCGCAGCGAGGGCGTGGCCAAGGTGGCCGGCACCGCCGCCGGCCTCTACTGCGTGCTCTACGGCCTGGCCGGTGCGCTCATCGGCATGGCCGCCAAGGTGCTGCTGCCGGACCTGGAGAACGTCAACAACGCCTTCGCCAGCGTCGTCGAGCACAGCCTGCCCAACGGCATCCGTGGCCTGGTGATCGCCGCCGCCCTGGCCGCGCTGATGTCCACCGCCAGCGCCGGCCTGCTGGCCGCCTCCACCACCATCACCCAGGACCTGCTGCCGCTGCTGCGCGGTGGCCGCACCAGCGGCAACGGCGACGTGCATGAAAACCGCATCGCCACCCTGCTGCTGGGCGTGGTCATGCTCGGCATCGCCCTGGTGGTGAGCGACGTGATCAGCGCCCTGACCGTGGCCTACAACCTGCTGGTGGGCGGCATGCTGGTTCCGCTGATCGGCGCCATCTACTGGAAGCGCGCCACCACCGCCGGCGCCATCGCCAGCATGACCCTGGGCTTCCTCACCGTGCTGGGCTTCATGTTCAAGGACGGCCTGGACGCCAACACCCCGATCTACTACAGCCTGGCGGTCGGCCTGGTGAGCTTCGTGGTCATCAGCCTGGTGACCCGTCGCCCGGCCAGCCACGCCAGCCTGGCCTGATCTTCCCGACTGGTCGCGGCCCACTCCCGTGACCCTTCTGAGCCCGGCAGGCAACCCTGCCGGGCTCGTTTTACACCCAGCCCAACAAGGAACCTGCCATGACCACCTGCGGTGAATTCCTCGTCAAGCAACTGGAAGCCTGGGGCGTCGACACCGTGTTCGGCATCCCCGGCGTGCACACCGTCGAGCTCTACCGTGGCCTGCCCGGCAGTCGCATCCGCCACGTCACCCCGCGCCACGAACAGGGCGCCGGCTTCATGGCCGACGGCTACGCCCGCGTCACCGGCAAGCCCGGCGTGTGCTTCATCATCACCGGCCCGGGCATGACCAACATCCTCACCGCCATGGGTCAGGCCTACGCCGACTCCATCCCCATGCTGGTGATCTCCAGCGTCAACGAGCGCCATCGCCTCGGCCTCGGCAACGGCTACCTGCACGAACTGCCGGACCAGCGCGGCCTGGTGGCCGGCGTCGCCGCCTTCAGCCACACCCTCATGAGCGTCGACGAACTGCCCGCCGTGCTGGCCCGCGCCTTCGCCGTGTTCGACGGCCAGCGTCCGCGCCCGGTGCACATCGAGCTGCCGCTGGACATCATCACCGCCCCCGCCGACCACCTGGAGCTGCGCCCCCGCGTGCGCCTGCCGCGTCCCGCCGCGCCCCTGGCGCAGCTGCGCGAGGCCGCCCAGCGCCTGCGCGCCGCCCAACGCCCGCTCCTGCTGCTGGGCGGCGGTTGCGTCGAAGCCCAGGTAGAGGCCCGCGCCCTGGCCACCGCCCTCGACGCCCCCACCGCGCAGACCATCAACGCCAAGGGCCTGCTCCCCGGCGACCACCCGCTGCTGCTGGGCAGCAACCAGTCCCTGGTGCCGGTGCGCCAGCTGGCCGCCGACGCCGACCTGGTGCTGGCCATCGGCACCGAGCTGAGCGAGACCGACTACGACGTGGTGTTCGACGGCGGCTTCCGCATCGGCGGCGAGCTGATCCGCATCGACATCGACGCCCAGCAACTGGTGCGCAACCACGCCCCGGCCATGGCCATCCACTGCGATGCCCGCCAGGCCATGCGCGTGCTGCTGGCCGAGCTGCCGCCGCGCCAGGCCGACGCCAACAGCCCCGGCGCCCGTCGCGCCGCCGAAGCCCGCGCACAACTGGCCGAAGGCTTCGCCGGCTGGGAGCACTACCGTCGGTTGTTCGACTGCATCCTCGAGGTGCTGCCCGACGCGCGCTTCGTCGGTGACTCGACCCAGACCGTCTACAGCGGCAACCACCTGGTGGAGCTGGACGGCGCCCGCCGCTGGTTCAACGCCTCCACCGGCTACGGCACCCTCGGCTACGGCCTGCCGGCGGCCATCGGCGCCAAGCTGGCCGAACCGGGACGCCCGGTGATCAGCCTGATGGGCGACGGCGGCATCCAGTTCACCCTGCCGGAACTGGCCAGCGCCGTCGAAGCGCGGGTCGGGGTCATCGTCCTGCTGTGGAACAACCAGGGCTACGGCGAGATCAAGCGCTACATGGAGCGTCGCGACATCACCCCGCTCGGCGTGGACATCCACACCCCGGACTTCATCGCCATCGCCCGCGGCTTCGGCTGCCAGGCCGAGAAAGCCCGCGACCACGCCCACCTGCAGGAGCTGCTGCGCAACGCCCCGGGGGACCGCCCGCTGATCATCGAAGTGGCCGAAGCCCCGCCCTTCGCCCCGTGAACCCAACCCCGTAGCCCGGGCCAGCGCCCTGCCAGACCGTAGCCCGGACTTCAGTCCGGGACGCTTCAACCCGCAACCCCCGGGCTGAAGCCCGGGCTACGCATCTGAAGTCGCCCCTGCAGGTGCGGCGGGGCGCCGCCAGGTATGCTGCGCCCACAACCACAACAAAGGAGCCTCCGATGAAAATCGTCAGCCGAGACCGCTGGTTCGAGGTGGAGCACCTCTACGACGGCGTCAGCCTCATCAGCGAGCCCTACGTGCGGCCCTTCTACCGCTGCAACCTCTGGCACATCCAGGGGCGCGACCGCGACGTGCTGGTGGACTCCGGCTCCGGCCTGGTCAGCCTGCGCGAACAGCTGCCCTGGCTCACCCAGCGCCCGCTGCTGGCCGTGGCCAGCCACACCCATTTCGACCACATCGCCGGCCACCACGAGTTCGACGAACGCCTGGTGCACCCCGCCGAGGCCGACATCCTCGCCCGCCCCGACGGCGACAACACCCTGGCCCGCGCCTTCGTCGACGACGCCATGTTCGAGGCCCACCCCGACTGCCCGCTGTGCTACGCCGAGTACCGGGTCAAGGCGGCGCCGGCCACCCGGCTGATCGAGGAAGGCGACGTCCTCGACCTGGGCGACCGCGTGCTGGAGGTGCTGCACACCCCCGGTCATTCCCCCGGCGGCATCAGCCTCTGGGAGGCCCGCACCGGCACCCTGTTCAGCGGCGACATCATCTACGACGGCCCGCTGATCGAGGACGCCTACCACTCCAACCTCGACGACTACGCCCGCAGCCTGGCGCGTCTGCGCGAGCTGCCGGTGCGTACCGTGCACGGCGGCCACTTCTCCAGCTTCTCCGGCGAGCGCCTGAATACGCTGATCGACGACTGGTTCGCGCAACACGATTGATCCTGCCCGGGCGCCGTCCTGGTGCCCGACCCGCCCTCGGCGGCCCGCCACGCCTGACTTATCCCTTATTTGAATAAGAATATTTATTCAAATTCCTTCACAGAATAAGACGCAGCACCTAAAACGGCTCCAGCAGGCCGTCACTGTCCGCCGGGCAACAGCCGTTCCACTGCCCGCCAGGCAACAGCGCATCAACAGTTCGCTGGCCTGGCAGCAGCACCGCCCAGCGCCATGGCCTGCCAACTCATTGATAAACAACGCTTTACCGAACTGGAACGGGACTTGCTGAACCCCTGGCTCCCACAGCACGCCAAAGGAACACCAACCATGAGCACTGCCCTCAACGTCGTCGCCGTCTCCGGTGGAGCCTACCGCCCGTCCCGCACCCTGGTGCTCACCGAAGCCCTGGTCGCCGCCCTGGGCGAACGCCTGGAGTTCAACGCCCGCATCATCGAACTGGGCGACATCGCCCGCCCCGTCGGCGGCGCCCTGTCCCGCAAGGAACTGCCGGACGACGTGGAAGCGCAACTGCGCGCCATCGAGCAGGCCGACCTGCTGGTGGTGGCCGCACCGGTGTACCGCGGCTCCTACCCCGGCCAGTTCAAGCACCTGTTCGACCTCATCGACCTGAACGCCCTGATCGACACCCCGGTGCTGCTGGCCGCCACCGGCGGCAGCGAACGCCACGCCCTGGTGCTGGATCACCAGCTGCGCCCGCTGTTCAGCTTCTTCCAGGCCCTGACCCTGCCCATCGGCGTCTACGCCAGCGAGGCCGACTTCCAGGACTACCGCATCACCAGCGCCCCGCTGCAGGCCCGCATCGAGCTGGCCGCCGAACGTGCCGCCGACCTGCTGCACAGCACCGCCGCCGGCAGCCGCCCGCTGCGCAAGATCGCCTGAGCCAGCGGGACGACACCATGAGCGCCCATCCGCAAACCACCGTCCTCGACCCGCTGCTGAGCGCCCGCCAGCTCGCCGCGCAGTTCGCCGAAAGCGCCGTCGAGCGCGACGCCCAAGGCGGCACGCCCAAGGCCGAACGCGACGCGCTGCGTGCCAGCGGCCTGCTGGGCCTGGCCATTCCCCGCCAGTACGGCGGCCTCGGCGCCAGCTGGAGCGAAACCCTGGCCGTCACCCGCGAATTCGCCCGGGTCGACAGTTCCATCGCCCACGTGTTCGGCTTCCAGCACCTGATGCTCGCCACCGTGCGGCTGTTCTCGCGGCCCGAGCAATGGCAACCCTGGTTCGAACAGACTGCCCGCAAGAACTGGTTCTGGGGCAATGCCCTCAACCCCCTGGACACCCGCACCCTGGTCAAGCGCTTCGACGGCTGGTGCGAGTTCTCCGGCAAGAAGAGCTTCTGCTCCGGCGCCAGCGACTCCGAGATGCTGATCGCCTCCGCCGTCGACGAAGGCAACGGCGGCAAGCTGCTGATCGCCGCCATCCCCAGCGGGCGCACCGGCATCACCCTGCACGGCGACTGGGACAACATCGGCCAGCGCCAGACCGACAGCGGCAGCGCCACCTTCGAGCGGGTGCGCGTGGAGCAGCACGAACTGCTGCTCGACCCGGGCCCGCTGAGCACGCCGTTCGCCTGCCTGCGCCCGCTGATCGCCCAGCTGCACTTCGCCAACCTGTTCCTCGGCATTGCCGAAGGCGCCTTCGACGAGGCCCGCCAGTACACCCTGCACGAGAGCCGCCCCTGGTTCCGTTCCAGCGCCCGCCACAGCGGCGAGGACCCGTACGTCCTGCGCCACTACGGCGAATTCTGGGTCGGCCTGGAGAGCACCCGCCTGCTGGTGGAGCGCGCCGCCGAGCAGCTGGACGCGGCCTGGGCCAAGGAACACGCCCTGAGCGCCGAGGAGCGCGCGCGCCTGGCCCTGGCCATCGGCACCGCCAAGGTCGCGGCGACCCGCAACGGCCTCGACATCTGCAACCGCCTGTTCGAAGTCACCGGCGCCCGGGCCACCCACGCCTCCCTGCGCTTCGACCGGCACTGGCGCAACCTGCGCACCCAGACGCTGCACGACCCCGTGGACTACCGCATCCACGAGCTGGGCGACTGGGCGCTCAACGGCACGCGCCCCACTCCGTCCTTCTACTCGTAAGGCAAGCCCATGCACCTGCTGACCCTCCCCCCGTCCCCGACACTGGCCACCTCGATCCGGGCGACCGCACAGGTCTTCGAAGACCCGCGCTCCCAGGCCCTGCTCGCCCACCTGCAACAGGTCGCCCCCAGCGAGGCGAGCGTGCTGATCATCGGCGAGACCGGAACGGGCAAGGAGCTGGTCGCGCGCCACGTGCACAACCTCAGCGGCCGGCGCAACGGCCCCTTCGTCGCGGTGAACTGCGGCGCCTTCTCCGAATCCCTGGTGGAGGCCGAGCTGTTCGGCCACGAGAAAGGTGCCTTCACCGGCGCCCTGGCCGCCAAGGCCGGGTGGTTCGAGGAGGCTAACGGCGGCACCCTGTTCCTCGACGAGATCGGCGACCTGCCGATGCCCATCCAGGTCAAGCTGCTGCGCGTGCTGCAGGAGCGCGAAGTGGTCCGCCTCGGCTCGCGCAAGAGCATCCCCATCAACGTGCGGGTGCTGGCGGCCACCAACGTGCACCTGGAGAAGGCCATCAACGCCGGGCACTTCCGCGAGGACCTCTACTACCGGCTGAACGTGGTCAGCCTGCAGCTGCACCCGCTGCGCGAGCGGCCCGGCGACATCCTGCCGCTGGCCCGTCACTTCGTCGCCGAGTACAGCCGGCGCCTGGGCTACAGCGACGTCACCCTCAGCGAGGACGCCGCCCGCCGGCTGGCCAGCTACGACTGGCCGGGCAACATCCGCGAGCTGGAAAACGTCATCCACCACACCCTGCTGATCTGCCGCGACAAGCTGATCCGCGCCGAGGACCTGCACCTGTCCAACCTGCGCATCGAGCGCCAGGACGACAGCCGGCCCCGCGAGGAAAGCGCCGACGACCTGCTGCTGCGGGCCTTCGAGCGCCTGTTCGAGGAGCAGAGCGGCGCCCTCCACGAGAAGGTCGAAGACGCCCTGCTCCGCGCCGCCTACCGCTTCTGCCACCACAACCAGGTGCACACCGCCAGCCTGCTGGGGCTGTCGCGCAACATCACCCGCGCGCACCTCATCCGCATCGGCGAGCTGGTGGTGAACAAGCGCCGACCGGCCCAGAGCGCCCAGGGCGGACGGGTCATCAACCTGTCGATCTGAATTCCAACGACAACGACGCCACGCGTGCACCCAACGCCCTGACGGGCAACGACGATGGCAACGAGGACAACACCATGAGTCTGGATATCTTCTGGTTCCTGCCGACTTCCGGCGACACCCGCTACCTGGGCCACTCCGCCAGCGGCCGCCCGGCCACCAACGCCTACATGCGGCAGATCGCCGTGGCGGCGGACCAGCTGGGCTACGACGGCCTGCTGATCCCCACCGGCGCCAGCTGCCTGGACCCCTGGGTGACCGCCGCCAGCCTGGTGCCGGTGACCCAGCGCATCAAGCTGCTGGTGGCCCTGCGCACCTCCCTCGGCAACCCCACCGCCTCGGCCCGCCAGGCCGCCACCCTGGACCAGGCCAGCGGCGGGCGCCTGCTGCTCAACGTGGTGCCCGGCGGCGACGCCACCGAGCTGGAAGCCGACGGCGTGTTCCTCGCCCACGACGAGCGCTACGCCGCCTCCGACGAGTTCCTCAGCATCTGGCGACGCCTGCTGCAGGGCGA
The DNA here is from genome assembly GCF_006715895.1 of Pseudomonas sp. SLBN-26. NCBI lineage: Bacteria > Pseudomonadati > Pseudomonadota > Gammaproteobacteria > Pseudomonadales > Pseudomonadaceae > Pseudomonas > Pseudomonas sp. SLBN-26. Next base: position 93,020 of record NZ_VFOB01000001.1, on the reverse strand, counting down.
AACGGTGGACTTCGACGGCCAGCACCTCAAGGTCAAGGGCGCCCAGAACTTCTTCCCGCCGGTGCAGCAGCCCTACCCGCCGCTGTACTTCGGTGGCTCCTCCCCCGCCGCCCACGAGCTGGCGGCCAAGCACGTGGATGCCTACCTGACCTGGGGCGAGCCACCGGCGGCCGTCGCCGAGAAGATCGCCGACGTGCGCGCCCGCGCCGCTCGCCATGGCCGCAGCGTGCGCTTCGGCGTGCGCCTGCACGTGATCGTGCGGGAGACCAACGCCGCCGCCTGGGCTGCCGCCGACGAGCTGATCAGCCACCTGGACGACGCCACCATCGCGGCCGCCCAGGCCAACTACGCGCGGATGGACTCCGAAGGCCAGCGACGCATGGCCGCGCTGCACGGCGGCGACCGCAACAAGCTGGAAGTGGCGCCCAACCTCTGGGCCGGCGTCGGCCTGGTGCGCGGCGGCGCCGGCACCGCCCTGGTGGGCGACCCCGAGACGGTGGCCGCGCGCCTGCTGGAGTATGCGCAGCTGGGCGTGGACAGCTTCGTGCTGTCCGGCTACCCGCACCTGGAAGAGGCCTACCGCTTCGCCGAGCTGGTGTTCCCGCTGCTGCCCGGCAAGGGCAAGGTCACGGTGGACGGTGCCTTCACCGGCGGCGCCTTCGACATTCGCGCCGGCAAGGAGAACGTCGCGTGAAGATCATCGACATGCGCTGCCGCCCGGCCTACCTGCACCCATTCTTCGGCGGGGCGCCGGGCACGCCGGAACATGACACGGCCCGCTGGCTGAACCGCCGCGTGGGCACGCGGGGCCCGGACAACCACTTCGAGCGCTCGCTCACGCCCGAGGGCTTCCTCACCGAAGTGCGCGACGCCGGGTTGTACCGCGCCGTGGTGGTGGGCCGGCATACCCCCTCCCAGCATCTGCCCAACGAACGCATCCAGGCCATTGTCCAGGGGCACGAAGCGCTGATCGGCATCGGTTCGGTGGAGCCGGCCCTGCAGGGCATCGACGCGGCGCTGGCGGAAGTGGACCGCGCGGTAGACAAGCTGGGCCTGGCCGGCATCGACCTGGAGCCGGGGTTCGGCGACCCCGCCCGGCACCCGGACGATCCGCTGTACTGGCCGCTCTACGAGCACCTGCAAGCGCGCGGCATCCCGCTGTTCCTGATGAGCGGGCCGACCACGCCGGACCCGGCCTACAACGACCCCGGCCGCCTGGCGGCCGTGGCCCGGGCCTTCCCGCAATTGCCCATCGTGGTCTACCACGGCTACTGGCCCAACGTGCAGCAGGCCCTGGGCGTGGCCTTCCGCTACCCGAACATCCACCTGGTGCCGGACATGTACCTGTTCCTGCCCGGCAGCGAAGGCTACGTGCAGGCGGCCAACGGCTTCCTCGCCGACCAGCTGCTGTTCGGCTCCTCCTACACCTTCCGGCCGATCCGCCAGAGCATCGAGGATGCCCAGCGCCTGGGCCTGCGGGACGAGGTGCTGGAGAAGTTCTTCCACGGCAACGCCGCGCGCCTGTTCAAGCTCTGATGACCCCGGGCCGCCGTTGGCGGCCCATACCTAGTTGCTGGCCAGCCCCAGCAGTTCTTCGCGGCGCTCCGGCTCGCGGGTGCGGGGCGAGAGCCAGATGTCGAAGAATGCCCGGGCGAAGGCGCGGTCGTCGACGGCGTGGGTGAGCCGGTCGCCGAAGTAGAAGCGCGCGCCCTGCCCCGGCAGGAATACCCCGGTGATGCGCTGCCCCGGCTCCACGTCGACGAAGGCCTGGCGCATCTGCTCGGCCCAGGCCTGCAACTGCGCCTCGCTGACCCGATCCCCCGCCGTCCGGCGGATTTCCTTGAGGCTGGCGGCCACCAGGTCATCGCGCTCGATAGTGCGGTGGTAGGTGAGCTCCAGGGCGAACGGCGCGTCCGCCGCCAGCGGCGCCGTTGGCGACCACAGGCGGGCGCTGTAGAGGCGGAAGCCGAAGAAGCTGTAGTCCGCACTGCCCACCAGGCGCGCCTCGGGCAGGGCTTGGCGCCAGTCGGCCTGGGCCAGGCCGGTGGCAGTCAACAGGCAGCAGGCCAGCACGGCCCGGCGAAAGAAAGGATGCATGGCGTCACTCCGGTTAGGTGACGGCCAATATTGTACAAACCGACTATTTGTACAAGAACAACCGATCAACGCGGCAGCGCCTCCCGGCGCCGCCGCCCTGTGATCAGGCCACGGCCCTGGACTCGCGCTCGGCGGCGGCCTCGGCCTCCAGCTCGCGAACCAGTGGCAGCACGTGCTGGCCGAAGTACTCCACCTCCTCCTGGAAGTGCAGGAAGCCGGAGAGGATCAGGTCCACCCCCACGGCCTTGAGGGCGAGGATGCGCTCGGCGATCTGCCGGGGCGTCCCGATCAGGTTGGTCTTGAAGCCGTCGTTGTACTGCACCAGGTCCTCGAAGGTGGACTTGGCCCAGTTGCCTTCACGCTCCGGGCTGGCCGCGCCGGCGTGCTTCACCTCGGCACCGAAGGCGTTGACTGCCTCGGGGTTGGCCTTGTCGATGATCTCCTGCAGCACTGCGCGGGCCTCCTCCTCGGTATCGCGGGCGATGATGAAGGCGTTCACCCCGATCTTCACGCTGTGCCCGTTGGCGGCGGCCTTGGCGCGGATGTCGTCCACCTGGGCCTTGATCCCCTCCACCGTGTTGCCGTTGGTGAAGTACCAGTCCGACACCCGGGCCGCCATGTCCCGCGCAGCTCGCGAACTGCCGCCCTGGAAGATTTCCGGGTGCGGTTGCTGCAGCGGCTTGGGCTTCAGGCTGTAGTCGCGGAAGCGGTAGAAATCGCCGTTGAAGGTGAAGCTGTCCTCGGTCCAGATACCCTTCAGCGCGCGGATGAACTCCTCGGAGCGGCGGTAGCGTTCGTCGTGGTCCAGCCAGGGCTCGCCGATGGCGTGGAATTCGCCCCGGAACCAGCCGGACACCACGTTGATGGCGATGCGCCCGCCGGTGAGCTGGTCGATGGTCGCCAACTGCTTGGCTGCCAGGGTCGGGTTCCAGGGCCCCGGCAGGATGGCCGCGATCACCTTGAGCTTTTCGGTCGCCGCCAGCAGTGCATGACTGATGGCCACCGACTCATGCTGGTACTCGGCGCCGTAGCCGGCGGTGAAGCGGATCTGCGACAGCGCGTACTCGAAGCCGGCCGCCTCGGCCGTGCGGGCCAGGGTGCGGTTGTAGTCGATGTCCCAGCGGGTGCGCTGCTCGATGGTGCTGACGACGAGGCCGCCGCTGACGTTGGGGACCCAGTAGGCGAACTTGATCGGTTGCTGGCTCATGGCTTCTCTCCTGTGCGAACGGACGGATGGCCGCACCGGCGGCCAGTTGCACAAGGTCTTCAGCAGCAACCATGCCAGGATAAAAAAGCCTTTACGAACAATGATTTGCATCAATCAGCAGACAACGGGCGGCTGCCCGGACGAGGACAACCTGCTGATGCACTGTTGCCCGACCAACAGCCTTTCGGCCGTCAGCCACACGCAGGCAGCCGCCCGGCGCGAAGGCGCCGGGGGTGGCTGGGTCAGGTCATGACGGCGCGGGCAGAACGCCCCGCGCCAGGTTCACGGACGGCGCTGGCGCCGGGCCTCGGCCAGGCGACGCTGCTCGTCACTGCGGACAGGGATGGGTTGCAGGCGCGGGCGCTCGATCAGCCCAAGGGTCACGGACAACTGCCAGGCGAAACGGCTCAGCCAAGCTTTCATGGTCCCCTCCTCATCAGGACAGGCGGCGGAAGGATTCCGCTGCCAATTACAGCGTAGACCTGCCCCGGAAAGGGCGAACTGCGCTGAATCAAAATTTACAGGAGCCGGTCAGACGCCAGGAGCGGCCAGCGTAGGAAGCCGACTAACGGAGCCTGCCGGACGGAACCGCCTCGGCGCCACAGCACGCGGCGGGAAACGGGCCAGGGAACGGTTCGCCGCGCGCATAGCCGGCCATGATGATGGCCAGGAACAGCACGGCCACCGCGCTGAACAGCACATGAGGGCGCCTCTAAAAACGTAGGCGAGGCCGTCAGCGCAAGGCAAAAACAGGCGAAAAAAGCGCAGTTTACGTGCAGTAAATGAGCATTTTTAGCCTGTTTTTAACGCAGCGATGACAACGCAGGTAGTTTTTTGGGGTGCCCTTGAGGGGGTTGGGCTCGCCCACGGGCCGGTCCTTCGAGGTCAGGGAGCAACACAGGATCGACCGGCACCACGGGCAAGGGTTCAAGCATTTTTCACCGACGCTGAACGGCCACCGACCTGACGGGCGGTCGCCACCGCAGGGTCAGGCGCGCGCCGCCACCGCGCGCTGGTTGGACGCCAGGATGTTGTCCGGCTCCAGCGCCCGGCCCGCCTCCACCGCCGCCAGCCAGTCCTGGGTGCTGGCCACGGCGCCGAAGCCGGCATGCAGCACCACGGTGACCACCCGATGGATCTCCTCGGCGGTGACCGAACCGGCGGCGTTGGCGTAGGGCAGCGAGCCGGTGGCGTCGTTCAGCAGCTCCACCGTCCAGCCCTCGTGGGCAGCCTGGCGCACCGTGGAGTCGTCGCAGTGGTGGGTCATGTAGCCGACCACCGTGAGGGTGTCCACGCCACGGGCACGCAGCCAGACACCCAGGCCGGTGCCGTACAGGGCGCTGGCCTCCTCCTTGTCCACCAGCAGGTCATGGGGGCGACGGGCGATCTCCGGGTGCAGTTCGGCGGTGGCGCTGCCACGGGCGAAGATGGGTGTGCCTTCCGGGGTCAGGTGCCGCACCACCACCACCGGGATGCCGGCAGCGTGGGCCGCATCCATGGCGCGGGTGATGTTGGGCAGCGACTGGCTCACCGGCGGGTACTCGATCAGCAGGCTGCCGTTGAAGTACTCGTTCTGCACGTCGATGACGATCAGGGCGCGTTTCGGGGACTGGGACATCAGGGTTTCCTCGCAAGCTCAGGCAGTGAAGGTGGCGAGGATTGTTGGCCAGCCCCCTGCGACGCACGAGTGGCCCAGTTGCCAAGTTCCGCTAAGATCGGGCCAAGCCAACCGGAGCCCCTCCATGCCAGCCCCCGTTATCGCCGTGGTCGCCTTCGACCACATCAGCCCCTTCCACCTGTCCGTGCCCTGCCTGGTATTCGGCGAGATGCAGCCCGATGCGCCGCCCTTCGAGCTGCGCGTCTGCGCGGCGGAAGACGGCCCGCTGCGCACCAGCGCCGGTTTCCAGATCAGCGTCAGCCACGGCCTGGAGGCCCTGGAGGACGCCCACACGGTGATCGTCCCCAGTTGGCGCGACCCCGACGAACGCCCGCCGCAGCCCCTGCTGGATGCGCTGCTCGCCGCCCACCAGCGCGGCGCCCGCCTGGTGGGGCTGTGCCTGGGGGCTTACGTGCTGGCCGAAACCGGGCTGCTCAACGGCCAGCGCGCCACCACCCACTGGGCCTGGGCGCGGGACTTCAGCGCCCGCTACCCGGCCGTCGACGTGGACCCGGACGTGCTCTACCTGGAAGCAGGCAACCTGCTCACCTCCGCCGGCACCGCCGCCGGGCTCGACTGCTGCCTGCACCTGCTGCGTCAGCACTGCGGCGCCGAACGGGCCAACCGCGTGGCCCGGTTGCTGGTGGTGGCGCCCCACCGCCAGGGTGGCCAGGCGCAGTTCATCGAACAGCCGCTGCCCGCCAGCGCCCGCGATGACCGCCTCGCCGGGCTGCTCGACTGGGTGCGCACCAACCTGCGCGAACCCCACAGCCTGGACAGCCTGGCCGAGCGCGCGCTGATGAGCCGGCGCAGCTTCACCCGGCACTTCCGCCAACTCACCGGCGCCACCCTGGGCGACTGGCTGCTGGCCGAGCGCCTGGCCCTGACCCAGCGCCTGCTGGAGAACACCGACCAGAGCGTGGAGCAGATCGCCACCCTCGCCGGCTTCGGCTCGCCCGCCTCCCTGCGGCACCACTTCGGTCGTCACTTCGGCGTCTCGCCGTCGGCCTGGCGACAGAGCTTCCAGGGGAGCGCTTCGTAGCAGCGCGGCCGGCATCCCGGGCTGAAGCCCGGGCTACGGTCACGCCTGGGGTTTGGGCTGCAGGTCCATCAGCTCGATCCAGGCCTTCAGGTTCGCCCCCAGCATCCCCTTGCGCCACATCAGCCAGGTGGTGGCGGTGGCGAAGGGTTCGGCCAGCGGGTGAATCGTCACCGCCTCGCGCCCCGGCATGCTCTGCAGCATGGAGCGCGGCATCAGCGCCACCCCGCCACCGGCCACCACACAGGCCAGCATGCTGTGGTAGGACTCGATCTCCATCACCCGGCCCATGGCCACCCGCGACTCGGCGAACCAGCGCTCCAGGCGCTTGCGGTAGGAACAGCGCGAGCGAAAGGTGTAGACCGCCGCCCCTGCCACGTCCGCCGCGCTGGCCACCGGCCCATGGCCGAGGGCGGTGATCAGCACCAGCGCCTCGTCGAACAGCGGGATGCCGTCCAGGTCAGCGTATTCCAACGGGCCGTCCACCAGCGCCGCGTCCAGTCGCCCGGCCACCAGCCCCTCCACCAGTTCGCCGCTGGGCTGCGTCTGCACCTGCAGGTTCACTGCCGGCCAGGCCCGGTGGTAGCGCGCCAGCATCGGCGGCAGGTGGATGGCCGCCGTGCTGTACATCGAGCCGATGAGGAAGTCCCCCGCCGGCTCGCCGACCTTGATCGCCGCCTCCGCCTCGGCCTGCAGGGCGAACAGCCGCTCGGCATAGCCCAGCAGCACCTTGCCCGAGGCCGACAGCTGCAGGCGCTGGCGCTCCCGCAGGAACAGGTCCACGCCCAACTGCTCCTCCAATTGCCGCAGCCGCGTGGAGAGGTTCGATGGCACCCGGTTGAGGCGCTCCGCCGCGCGGGCGATGGAGCCGGATTCGGCCACCGCCTGGAAGATGCGCAACTGGCTGAATTCCATGGCATGCATTCTCTTTTGCTGAATGAGTTGTTCTTTATTATTCGTTTTTTATGAACACCGCAACGCCCTAGCATGGTCTTCCGATGTCCTGCATGGAGCCCTGCCATGGCCCCCTCGATCCGCATCCTCGCCAGCCTCCTGGCCCTCATCGCCGCCATGGGGATCGGCCGCTTCGCCCTGACCCCGCAGCTGCCGCACCTGATCGCCGAAGGCCAGGTGGACCTCACCGCCGCCGGCCTGGTGGCCGCCGCCAACTACCTCGGCTACCTGGTGGGTGCGCTGGACGCCCTGCGCGCCACCACCGCCCAGCGTGCCCGCCGACGCCTGTTCGGCGGGCTCTGGGTGGGCGTGGCGATCACCCTGGCCTCGGCCTGGGCCGAAGGCTTCTGGGCCCATGCCCTGTTGCGCTTCGCCGCTGGCGTCACCAGCGCCTGGGTGCTGGTGGTGGTGACCGGCCTGGCCGCCCAGGTGGCGGCAGACGCCGGACGGCCGCGCCTGGGCGGGCTGATCTTCACCGGGCCCAGCCTGGGGGTGATCCTCACTGGCCTCATCGCCCTCGGCCTGAACCTGCAAGGAGCGGGTTCGGCCCAGGCCTGGCTGGCCTTCGGCAGCGTGGCGCTGGTGCTGGCGGCCATCGCCCACCCGTTGCTGCCGCGTCCGCGTACCGCCTCGGCGACCGGCGCGATGCAGGCCGGGCCGCGTCCGGCGGCCTTCTACCCGCTGCTGGTGGCCTACAGCCTGGTGGGGATGGGCTACATCCTGCCGGCCACCTTCCTTTCGCAGATGGCCGCCAGCCAGTTCCACGGGCACTGGCAGGCAGACCTGTTCTGGCCGGCCTTCGGCCTGGTGGCGACCCTGGGGGTGCTGCTGGTGAGCCTGCGCCGCCCCGGCATGGGCAGCACCGGTCGCTGGCTGGTGGGGGCGCTGTGGCTGCAGGCGCTTGGCGTGCTGGCCTGCCTGTTCCCGGGCATGACCGGGCTGGCCCTGGGCGTGGTGCTGTGCGGAGCGCCCTTCCTCGCCAGCATGTTGCTGGTGATGCAGCGGGCGCGGGAAATCGACCCCCAGGGCCACGCCCGCAACGTCGGCCTGCTGACTGCCGGCTTCGCCCTCGGCCAGCTCAGTGGCCCGCTGCTGGCGGCCCTGAGCAGCCACTTCAGCGGCGGCCTGCGCCCGGCCCTGCTGCTGGCCGCCGGCGCCTTGCTGCTGGCGGGCGGGCTGATGCTGAGGGCGCGGGAAGCCGTGAAGGTGAACAGCGTTGCGACGTGCCGGGGTTGAGCCGCAGGGTCCGGGTGCCACCTGACGGTCCCGGGCTGAAGCCCGGGCTACGAGGGGAGCACAGGATCAGCCGGGAAGGCCTCGCGCTCTTCCTCACGCAGGGTCAGCACGCGGAAGCCGGTCTCGGTGACCAGCACGGTGTGCTCGAACTGGGCGGAGAGGCTGCCGTCTCGGGTGATCACCGTCCAGCCGTCGGCCAGGGTGCGCACCTGGCGGCGGCCCTGGTTGATCATCGGTTCGATGGTGAAGGTCATGCCCGGCTCCAGGCGCAGCCCCTGGCCGGGCCGGCCGACATGCAGCACCTGGGGGCTTTCGTGCATCTGCCGGCCGATGCCATGGCCGCAGAACTCCAGCACCACCGAGTAGCCCATGCGCTCGGCGTGGGTCTGGATGGCATGGCCGACGTCCCCCAGGGTCGCGCCCGGGCGCACCACGCGGATGGCGTCGTACAGGCACTCGCGGGTCACCCGCACCAGCCGCTTGGCGTCCTCGCTGATGCAGCCGACGGCGTACATCCGGCTGGTGTCGCCGTAGTAGCCGTTCTTGATGACGGTGACGTCCACGTTGACGATGTCGCCCTCCTTCAGCACCTCGCTGGCCGACGGCCAGCCGTGGCAGACCACGTGGTTCACCGAGGTGTTGACCGTGTACGGGTAGCCGTACTGGCCCTTGCTGCCGGGGATGGCGTCGAGGGTCTCGACGATGTAGCGCTCGCAGAAGGCGTCGATGTCCATCGTGGTGATGCCGGGCACGATGAACGCCTCCAGCGCCTCCAGCACCCGCGCGGCGAGCCGCCCGGCCACGGCCATGCGCGCGATCTCGTCGGCGGTCTTGATCGTCACCTTGCTCATTGCACCGCCTCTTCCGCTGCACCGGCGCTTTCCAGCTCGCGGGCCTCGCTCATCAGCCGGCGGATGATGTCGGCGTAGGTCAACTCGGGATGCGCCTCGGCGAGCATGCCGATGCGCATCCAGTGCTCGGCCTGGGCGTTGATGGAACGGGACATGGCCCGGCAGGCGACGCGGGCCTCCTCGTGCAGGGAATCCGAGATCTTGACGATGCCCATGGCAAATACTCCATATACGAAATGCTACATAACATAGCACTCCGAATTGGCTCATGGGGTACGTGCAACGATGAAGCGAGGGCAGTCTGGCGCAGCCAGACCCGCCACCTTCTGGCTCCGAAACTCGCCAGGCCAGGCGAACCAGGCGGCCTCGGCTGAACCCGCGAATCAACCACTCACGGAATGAAAGGGCCGCATAGCGGCCCTTTTGCACTGCCCTGCTCAGGTCCCGGTCTTGATCTTGGTCCAGGTCCGCGTGCGGATGCGCTCCATCTTCGGCGGCAGCATCTCCACGGAGAACAGCTTGGCCTGCACCTCGGCCGGCGGGTAAACGTTGGGGTTGTCCCGCAGCTCGGCCGACGTGAGCGCGTCGGCAGCCTGGTTGGGGTTGGCGTAGGCCACGTGGTCGGAGATCGGCGCCACCACCTCCGGCTGCAGCAGGTAGTTGAGGAAGGCGTGGGCCTCCTCGACGTTCTGCGCGTCCTTGGGGATGGCCAGGACGTCGAACCAGGCGGCGGTGCCTTCCTTGGGAATGCGGTACTCCACCTTCACCCCGTTGCCGGCCTCGCGGGCGCGGGCGGCGGCCTGCATGGCGCCGCCGGACCAGGCCAGGGCCACGCACACCTCGCCGTTGGCCAGGTCGCTGACGAACTTGGAGGAGCTGAAGTAGCGCACGCTCGGGCGCAGCTTCTCCAGCAGCGCTTCGGCCTTCTTGTAGTCCTCCGGGTTGCGGCTGTTGGGCGGCAGGCCGAGGTAGTGCAGCACCTCGGGAATCACCTCGGTGGGCGAGTCGAGGAAGGCCACGCCGCACTGCTTGAGCTTGGCCAGGTTGTCGGGGTTGAAGATCAGGTCCCAGGAGTCCACCGGGGCGTTGTCGCCGAGCACCGCCTTCACCTTGTCGACGTTGTAGGCGATGCCGTTGGTGCCCCACATGTAGGGCATCACGTACTGGTTGCCCGGGTCCTTGGCGGCCAGCACCTTGAGCAACGCCGGATTGAGGTTCTTCCAGTTGGGCAGCTTGCTCTTGTCCAGCGGCTGGAACACGCCGGCCTTCATGTAGTTGGGCAGGAAGCCGTCGCTGGGTACCACCAGGTCATAGCCGGAGTGGCCGGACAGCAGCTTGGCCTCCAGCACCTCGTTGCTGTCGTAGACGTCGTACTTGGGCTGGATGCCACTGGCCTTGTGGAAGTTCTCCAGGGTGTCGGGGGCGATGTAGTCGAACCAGTTGTAGATGCGCACCACCGGCTCGGCGGCAACGGCATTCAGCGAGGCGCCCAGGAGGGCGCCGGCGAGCAGCAGGCGGGCACTCATCGGGCAGCCCCTTCGTAGCCCTGCAGCACGTTCACCGCGTTGACGCCGATGGCCTCGACGGCGTAGCCGCCTTCCATAATGAACAGCGTCGGCAGGCCGAGGGCGGCGATGCGCTGGCCCATGCGCAGGTAGTCCGGCGAATCCAGCTTGAACTGGGAGATGGGGTCGTCCTTGTAGGTGTCCACGCCGAGGGAGATTACCAGTGCGTCCGGGGCGTAGGCGGCGATGCGCTGGCAGGCATCCTCCAGCGCGGCGGACCACCCGTCCCAGGCGGTGCCATGGGGCAGCGGGTAGTTGACGTTGAAGCCCTCCCCCGCGCCCTCGCCGCGCTCGTCGGCATGGCCGAGGAAGTAGGGGTACTCCACCAGCGGGTCGCCGTGGATGGAGGCGAACAGCACGTCGTTGCGGGTGTAGAACAGCTCCTGGGTGCCGTTGCCGTGGTGGTAGTCCACGTCGAGGATGGCGACCCGCTTGGCGCCCTGGTCGAGGAAGGCCTGGGTGACGATGGCGGCGTTGTTGAAGAAGCAGTAGCCCCCCATGAAGTCGCTGCCGGCGTGGTGGCCCGGCGGACGGCACAGGGCGAAGGCGGTGCGGGCGCCCTGGCGCATGTGGTCCTGGGCGGTCAGCGCCACCTGGGCGGAGCTGTACACGGCCTGCCAGGTGCCGGGGGTGATGGGCGCTTCGGTGTCGAAGCTGTAGTGGCCCAGCTCGCCCATCAGTGCGGTGGGGATGGGGCCGTCGCGACGCAGGCGACGGGCCGGGAAGGTGGTGGAGACCAGGTCGCCGCTGTGGCCTTCGGCCTCCCAGCGGGCCCAGGCGCCCTGGAGGAACTTCACGTAGCCGGCGTCATGCACACGGAGGATGGGGTCGAGGCCGAAGTCGCGCGGCTCGATCACCTCGCCCAGCACCTGCTGGCGCACGCGGGCAAGCACGGTGTCGGCGCGGCTGGGCATTTCGAAACAGGGCTGGAGCTTGCCGTCGACCAGTTCGGACTGGCCGAAGTGGAGGCGATGATCGTCGCTGTACACGGTCAGCATGGGGGCGTACCTCATCGGGGTTCTTGTTGTTGGTGAGCCCGATTCTCGGCCGCCGCCCCCGCTTTGAGCAGTGGGGGTAACGGCCAATAGGGGATCGAAATGGCCAACATGGCTGGCCACGTCAGGTCTTATACCCCGCCTACGGACCGGCTACCGCCCGTAGGACGCGGTGAGCTCGGCGAACCGCATCGAGCCCACGTCGCACGGACAACGATGGGCTTCGCACAGCTCAGCCCATCCTACGGTTGCCGTCGTAATACCCGTCTCGGGGCTGGGAGGCTGTAAGCCGCCATCACATCCGCCCCCTGAGCACCGTCCGTAGGATGCGGTGAGCTCGGCGAACCGCATCGAACCCAAGTCGCGCGGCCAACGATGGGCTTCGCACAGCTCAGCCCATCCTACGGTTGCCGTCGTGATACCCATATCGGGGCTGGGAGGATGTAAACCGCCATCACCGCAGCCCCCCTGGGCACCGCCCGTAGGATGCGGTGAGCTCGGCGAACCGCATCGAACCCATGTCGCCCGGACAGCGATGGGCTTCGTACAGCTCAGCCCATCCTTCGGTTGCCGCCGTAGCCCCACCGCCGGCCGGGTCATGAATCGTCAGCCTCGGAAGTGGCTGGGTGGCTGGCCGCTCCAGCGCTGGAAGGCGTGGCGGAGGCTGGCGGTTTCGCTGAAGCCGAGGATTTCGGCGATGCGGTAGATGGGCAGGTCGCCTTCGCGCAACAGGGCCTTGGCCCGTTCGAAGCGCAATTCGTCGAGCAGTTGCTGGTAGCTGGTCTGCTGCTGGGCGAGGTGGCGGCGCAGGCTGCGGGTAGAGGTGTTCATGGCGCGGGCAAGCTCATCGAGCCCGGGCGGGGTGGCGAGGCGCTGGGCCAGGAGGTCGCGCACCCGCTCCAGCCAGGCGCGGCGGGCGGCGAATTCGGCGTTCTGCCGGCGGCACTGTTCGAGCATTTCGCTGTGGGTGACCGGGTCGGCCAGGGGCAGCGGCCGGTCGAGCCAGGCGGCGGGGAAGCCGAACCCGCTGCGGCCACGGGCAAAGCGCGGGGCGCGCTCGAATACGCGGCGGTAATAGGGCGCGGCTCCAGCGGGTTCGGGGTAGTCCAGCTCCAGGGCGGACACAGGCAGCGGCTGACCGAGCAGGTCGGCGCAGATGACCCGCAACGAGCCCAGGCACAGCTCGGTGTTGAACGGGCGCAAGGCTTCGTCCTCGCCGTAGCCGCTGGCCAGCAGCCAGGCCAGCTCGCCTTCGCGCTCCAGGCGCAGGTGGAAGTAGGTGCCGAGCAGCACGGGGTAGCCGAGGCCGATGCGCAGCGCGTCGCCGAGGGTCGGGGCGGAGAGCAGTGCATAGCCCAGCAGGCCATAGGCGGAGATGCGGGTGCGCTGCCCCAGCTCCAGTCCGAGGGCGGGCGAGCCGGCCAGGCGAACGGCGTTGGCGAACACCTGCTGCTCCTGCCCGGGGTTGATCAGCCGACGCAGGTCGCGCAGGTCGTCGACAGTGATGCCGCTGCCCTCCAGCACGGCATCGGCCGCCACGCCGCGCTCGGCCATGCAGGCGACGGTGAGGGTGGACATGTGCAGGGAGTTGAGCCAGCTGGCGCGGGAGAAGAGGGTCTCGGCCATGGCATCAGGTTTCGCGGGGCGGGTGGGCGTACGGCATGCAGGCATTCCAGGTGGGCTGGCGCTGTTCTGTATGCGTTTTCGTCGGGCAAGTCAAAGGGCCGGCCACGAAAAAGGGAGCCTGGCGGCTCCCTCTTCTGGCGGACCGGGCGGGGATCAGGACAGGAAGCCGCCGTCCACGTTCAGGGCCACGCCGGTGGTGTAGCTGGAGGCTGCGCTGGCGAGGTAGAGCACGGCGCCGGCCATTTCGCTCGGGTCGGCCACGCGCTTGAGCGGGATGCGCTGCAGGGCGACGTTGAGGATGGCGTCGTTCTTGGTCAGCGCCGAGGCGAACTTGGTGTCGGTCAGGCCCGGCAGCAGGGCGTTGCAGCGGATGCCGTACTGGGCGCACTCCTTGGCGAACACCTTGGTCATGCTGATAACCGCGGCCTTGGTGACGGAGTAGATGCCCTGGAACTCGCCGGGGGATACACCGTTGATGGAGGCAACGTTGATGATGCTGCCGCCGCCGTTCTGCTTCATCAGCTTGCCGCCTTCGATGGACATGAAGTAGTAGCCGCGGATGTTGACGTCGACGGTCTTCTGGAAGGCCGACAGGTCGGTGTCCAGGACGTTGCAGAACTGCGGGTTGGTGGCGGCGTTGTTGACGAGGATGTCCAGGCGACCGAACTGCTCGCGGATCTGCGCGAAGACGTTCTGGATCTGCTCCATTTCGCCGATGTGGCAGGCGATGGCGGTGGCCTTGCCACCTTCGGCGACGATGGCATCGGCCACGGCCTGGCAGCCGTCGATCTTGCGGCTGGAGACGATCACGTGGGCGCCCTGCTGGGCCAGCAGCTTGGCGATGGCTTCGCCGATGCCGCGGCTGGCGCCGGAAACGAAGGCGATCTTGCCGTCGAGGTCGAACAGTTGGGTCTTGGACATGGGGTTCCCCTTGTAGTGGTCCGGTTACAGCCGGGATTGGCCGATCACCTGGAGGCTCATCTGCTCCAGCAGCTTGTTCATGTGGATGAACTGGGCGAAGCGCTTGTCCTGGGTCTGGCCGTGGAAGAAGCGGTAGTAGATCTGCTGGACGATACCGGCCAGGCGGAACAGGCCATAGGTGTAGTAGAAGTCCAGGTTGTCGATGGGCGGCAGGCCGGCGCGCTCGGCGTAGTAGTCGGCGAACTCGCGGCGGGTGAGCATGCCCGGCAGGTGGCTGGGCTGACGGCGCATGAGCTGCACCGGGGCCGGGTCCTTGGCTTCGATCCAGTAGGCCAGGGTGTTGCCCAGGTCCATCAGCGGGTCGCCGATGGTGGTCAGCTCCCAGTCCAGCACGCCGATGATCTTCAGCGGGTCGCTGGGGTCGAGGATGACGTTGTCGAAGCGGTAGTCGTTGTGGACGATGCCGGGCTTGCCGTGGTCGGCGGGCATCTTGTCCTTGAGCCAGGCGCGAACCGCTTCCCAGGTCGGGGCGTCGGGCGTCATGGCCTTCTCGTAACGGTCGCTCCAGCCTTCGATCTGGCGACGCACGTAGCCGTCGGGCTTGCCGAGGTCGCCCAGGCCGCAGGCGTTGTAGTCGACGTTGTGCAGTTCGACGAAGCGGTCGATGAAGGTCTTGCACAGGGCGCGGGCACGGGTTTCGTCCAGGCCCAGCTCGGCCGGCGCATCAGCCCGCAGGATCACGCCTTTGACCCGCTCCATCACGTAGAACTCGGCGCCGATGACCGAGTCGTCGGTGCAGTGCACGTAGGCCTTCGGGCAGTACGGGAAGCCGGCATTGAGCTGGTTGAGGATGCGGAATTCGCGGCCCATGTCATGGGCGGACTTGGCCTTGTGCCCGAACGGCGGACGACGCAGGACGAACTCCTGTTCTGGGTATTCCAGCAGGTAGGTCAGGTTCGAGGCGCCGCCGGGGAACTGGCTGATGCGCGGGGTGCCGCTGAGCCCGGGGATGTGCGCCTTGAGATACGGGTCGATGGCCGCGGCATCGAGCTCTTCGCCGTCGCGGATGCGGGTGGACTGATCTGTAAGCGTCATGCTTATCCCTTCTACTTATGATTAGGACCCATGATTATTCGCAAGCCTAATGCCGCCGAAGGGGCGCCTCAAGCACGAACAACCGTTATAGGCAGGCGTGTTGCCACTCGATCAGGCTGCCTGATTGGCCCGGTGCAGAGCCTTCCGGGCGAAAAAAAACCGGAGCCCAGGGACTCCGGTTTCGGGTGTTTCCGGTTCGGCCTCGCCGATCAGACCGGGAACAGCTCGCCGAGCTTCATGGCGAGCATCATGTCGCCTTCGGCGCGCAGCTTGCCGCCCATGAAGGCCTGCATGCCGTCGGTTTCACCGGTCATGATGCCGACCAGGGTCTCGGTGCTCATGATCAGGGTGACGTTGGGGTTCGGGGCATCGCCCTGCTGTACGTCGCAGGTGCCGTCCTTGACGACCAGGTAGTGGTTGTCGCCGTCTTCGATGTTGAACTGGAATACCAGGTCCAGGCCAGCGGCAGCACCGGCGTTGAACTTGGACTGCATGTTTTTGACGATGTCAGCAACGGTGGTCATGGTTCGATCCTTTGTTTTTCAGGTTTTATAACGGCCTTGCGGCCGGTGGGCCGGGCTCATCGGTAGGTGATGAGTTCCGGCGCCCTCAACAGCTCCAGATGCACATGACTGTTGAAGGAAGCCAGCGCCACATCCCGCCCCCGGAACTTCAGGCGCGAGAGGGAAGTATTGACGATCTGCCAGTTGAGCTCGAACGCCCGGTCGGCAGGCACGCCGGCCACCAGGTGGAGCAACGCGGTGATGGTGCCGCCGGAGGTGAACACGGCGATGTTCTGCTTGCTGTCCGCCCGCTCCAGCACCCGCTCCAGACCGCCGCGCACCTGGTCGACGAAATCGACCCAGCTCTGCAGCTGCGGGGCGTCGTAGTCGCCGGCCACCCAGCGCAATACCAGGCTGGAGAATAGCCGCTGGAACTCGGCACGGTTCTGCGCGGCGTTGCGCATGATGTGCAGCGCCTCGGGCTCCTGCTCCAGCACGCTGGGCAGCAGGGCGCGGATCACCGCATCGGCATCGAACTCATTGAAGGCGGGGTCGACGTCCACCTCGGGTGCGGCCAGGCCGGCGGCCCGCAGGCGCTCCAGGGCGGATTCGGCGGTGTGGCGCTGGCGCTGGAGGCTGCCGGCGACGCATCGATCCAGGCGCACGCCGAGGCGGGCGAAGTGCTCGCCGAGGACTTCGGCCTGGCGAACTCCGACGCTGGAAAGCACGTCGTAGTTATCGGCGCCGAAAGAGGCCTGGCCATGTCGGATCAGGTAGATGCTGCCCACGTACGCTGCCGTCCCGGGACGTTGAAAGTTTCGCGAGGTTATGGGGAAGCACAGGGGCTGTCAACGAAAAAACATACGCTTGTTTGAATGCATTCCCGCTGTTTATGACGCCGTTTTTCAGTTGCTGGTGGAGCCCTGCGCGGGGCGGGTATGCTTGGCCGGTTTTCGCGCCCGCAGACGGGGCGCGTGTCGATTCCTGAAGGGGGTTATGTGGAGTTCCTAGCCGATTACGCGGGCTTTCTCGCCAAGACGGTCACCGTGGTGGTGGCCATCCTGATCGTTCTGGTGATGCTTGCCGCACTGCGTGGCCGGGGCCGTCGTGGTGGCGGTGGCCACCTGGAAGTGACCAAGCTCAACGACTTCTATAAAGGCCTGCGCGAGCGCCTGGAGCAGAGCCTGCTGGACAAGGACGCGCTCAAGGCCCAACGCAAGGCCGAAGCCAAGGCGGAGAAGGCCGCGCGCAAGAATCCCCAGGCCAAGCCCCGAGTGTTCGTGCTGGACTTCGACGGCGACATCAAGGCCTCCGCCGCCGACCAGCTGCGCCACGAGATCACCGCCCTGCTGACCCTGGCCACGCCCAAGGACGAGGTGGTGCTGCGCCTGGAAAGCGGCGGCGGCATGGTGCACAGCTACGGCCTGGCCGCCTCGCAGCTGGCGCGCATCCGCCAGGCCGGCGTGCCGCTGACGGTGTGCGTGGACAAGGTGGCGGCCAGCGGCGGCTACATGATGGCCTGCGTGGGGGACCGCATCCTGGCGGCGCCCTTCGCGCTGATCGGCTCCATCGGCGTGGTGGCCCAGTTGCCCAACGTGCACCGCCTGCTGAAGAAGCACGACGTGGACTACGAAGTGCTCACCGCCGGCGAGTACAAGCGCACCCTCACCGTGTTCGGCGAGAACACCGAGAAGGGTCGGGAGAAGTTCCAGGAAGACCTGGAGAGCATCCACGACCGCTTCAAGGACTACGTGGCGCAGTACCGCCCGCAGCTGGCCATCGAGGACGTGGCGACCGGCGAGGTCTGGCTGGGCACCGCCGCCCGCGAGAAGGCGCTGGTGGACGACCTGCGCACTAGCGACGAGTACCTGGCCGAGCGCGCCCGCGAGTCGGAGCTGTTCCTGCTCAGCTACGTGGAGAAGAAGAGCCTGCCGGAGCGTTTCGGCATCGCTGCCAGCGCCAGCGTGGATCGCCTGCTGATGAACTGGTGGGGCCGCCTGCAGCAGCAGCGCTTCTGGCAGTGAACCCTGCCCTCCCCGCCTGAATGAAGAACGCCGCGTTGATCGCGGCGTTTTTTATGAGCGCCTGCATCATCTAAGTGCCACACCTCCTTCACCGTGGTGGCTGCGCATAGCATTGCGTTGGGTGCTCACATTGGGTGGGGCGGGGAAAATGGCCCCTTCAGGAGGCCGAGCGGAGTCATTGCAAAGGGGATTGAGCGGCATGGATGCCGCGAAAGGAGCGCCAGGCCATGGATGGCCTGTCGCGACGCTCCCCGGCGCGATGATGAAGCGAGGGAAGTTTGGCACAGCCAAACCCGCATGCAGGGGCGAGCCTTTTTGGTTTCTTTTTTGGCGACTGAAAAAAGAAACTCGCCGGGCAAGGCGAAACAAAGGCTGTCAGCAAAACGCGGCAATCAACTTGGCTAAGCGACTGCCGCCGCCCAGCAGATCACTGGATCGTGTCATCCCGCCCCTTGCGCCGGTACGGGAACACGTCGATCACCTTGCCCGCCCGGATAGCCTCCTGCAGGGACTTCCAGTACGCCGCGTCATACAGCTCGCCATGCAGCTTGTTGAACAGCCGCCGCTGGCCGATGTCGGCGAACAGGAAGCGCGGGAACTCCTCGGGGAAGACGTCGTTCGGCGCCACCGAGTACCAGGGCTCGGCGGCCATCTCGTCCTCGGGGTAGCGCGGCGGCGGGATGACGCGGAAGTTCATCTCCGTCAGGTAGCCGATCTCGTCGTAGTCGTAGAACACCACCCGACCATGGCGGGTGACGCCGAAGTTCTTCAGCAGCATGTCGCCGGGGAAGATGTTGGCCGCGGCCAGCTGCTTGATGGCCAGGCCGTAGTCGTCGAGCGCTTCCAGCACCTGGGGTTCGCTGGCGTTCTCCAGGTAGATGTTCAGCGGGGTCATGCGGCGCTCGGTCCAGCAGTGGCGGATGAGCACGGTGTCGCCTTCCAGCGCCACGGTGGAGGGCGCCACCTCCAGCAGTTCGGCAAGGCAGTCCGGGTCGAACTTGGCGCGGGGGAAGCGGAAGTCGGCGAACTCCTGGGTGTCGGCCATGCGCCCGACGCGGTCGACGTTCTTCACCAGCCGGTACTTCTCGATCACGGTGTTGCGGTCCACCGTCTTGGCGTGGGCGAAACGGTCCTTGATGATCTTGAACACCGTGTTGAAGCCCGGCAGCGTGAACACGCTCATCACCATGCCGCGCACACCCGGCGCCATCACGAAGCGGTCGTCGGTGTTGGCCAGGTGGTTGATCAGCGCCCGGTAGAACTCCGACTTGCCGTGCTTGTAGAAGCCGATGGAGGTGTACAGCTCGGCGATGTGCTTGCCCGGCAGGATGCGCTTGAGGAAGCCGACGAACTCCGCCGGCACGGCCACGTCCACCATGAAGTAGGAGCGGGTGAAGGAGAAGATGATCGACACCTCCGCCTCGTCGGTGATCAGCGCGTCGGCCTGGATGCCCCTCCCCTCGCGGTGCAGCAGCGCCACCACCAGCGGCCACTGCTCGTCACGGTTGTAGATGCGGCCCACCAGGTAGGCGCCCTTGTTGCGGTAGAGGGTGGAGGAGAACAGCTCGATGCACAGCTCCGGGTCCTTGATGACCCAGTCGGGCAGACTCTCGCGCAACTGCTCCACCAGGCGGTCGAGGTCGCGCTCCATGTCCTCGAAGGGCACGTCGAAGCAGTAGTCGGCGAACACCTCGCGCAGCACGTCGCGCAGATCGCCACGCGGGTGGTAGCTGCGGGTCTGCGGAGCACGCTCCTGGCTGCGCAGGGAGGGCCGCGTGGTGTGGATGAACATGCAGCCGTCGCTGATCAGGTCGTGGCTGAAGAGGCTGCAGAAGATGGAGTTGAACCAGGTCTCGGCCAGTTCGTCGTCCAGGCGCAGGTCGATCTGCTTGATGTAGGCGCTCTTGACCAGCGGCCAGAGCTGCACGTCCAGCAGCACCTCGTCGTCGAAGGTGCCGCGCAGGCGTTCGCTGACTTCGCTGACCTTGTCTTCGTAGAGGGCGATGCGTGCCGCGGCGGCGCCCTGGATCTCCTGCCACTGGGCCTGCTCGAAGCGGCTGCGCGCGCCGTCGGTGATCTGGCGGAAATGCTCCCGGTAGTCGTCGAACCCTTCGAGGATCAGGCGCGCGATGTCGGCGGCCGGCCATTGCTGCGTCATGGACTCACACTCGGCTGTGGTGTCGGAACAGCGAGCTTAGCCACAGGCCGGGCCGAAAAAAAGCGCCGCCCCGGACTGACTCGCGGGTCGCGTTGCAGCCCGGCGAAGGGGGCTCAGGCCAGCCCGCGGTCGCGCAGGTAGGCCGCCAGGTAGTCGATGAAGGCCAGCACCTTGCCGGTGGCCCGGCGGTGACTGGGGTAGACGGCGAGGATGCGGTCGCCGAAGGCATCCGGGTCGATCTCATGATCCGGCAGCAGGTTCACCAGGCGCCCGTCGGCCAGGTAGGGAGCGGCGCTCCACAGCGGCGCGTGGATCACCCCCATGCCTGCCAGGGCGTTGGCCAGCAGCAGGTCGTAGTTGTCGCTCTCCAGCCGCGACACGCTCGGGTGCAGCAGGCGGGTGCGCTGGCCATCACGCTCGACCCACCAGAACTGCCGGCTAAGGGCCGGGTGGCGGTAGCTGAGCCAGTCGTGGGCGTCGATGGCGTCCAGGCTGAAGGGGCCGCGCCGCGCCACGTAGTCGGGGCTGGCGCAGAGGGCGATGCGGTTGCGCCCGACCGGGCGGGCGATGAGCCCCGGCAGGTCGCAGGGGCCTTCGCGCAGGGCCAGATCGTAACCGGCCTCTACCAGGTCGACGAAGGTGTCGGTCAGGTCCACCCGCAGGGTGATCTGCGGGTAGCTGGCGAGGAAGCCGGCGCACACTTCGTCGAGGAAGGCGCGGCTGAAGGCCAGCGGCGCGGTCATCCGCAGGCTGCCCTTGAGCCCGTGTTGCAGCTGGCCGATCTCTTCGCCGACATCGTGCAGGCGCTGCAGCAGCTGCCGCGCCGTTTCCAGGTAGAGCCGCCCGGCCTCGGTGAGCACGATGCGCCGGGTGCTGCGCTCGAACAGGCGCGCGCTCAGTTCCGCTTCCAGGTGGCTGACGGCCTTGGTCAGGGCCGAGGGGGTCTTGCCCAGGTGCTCGGCCGCCCGGCTGAAACTGCCGTGGTCGGCGGTGGCGACGAACATCGTGATGGCACCGAGCTTATCCATGGGACTTTTCCAACGGGGCAAAAGCGTTTTGCGTGACCTCGCCGTTATCCACGGCGGAACGAGCCGCTAGTCTCGCCGCCACACCTACAAAAACAAGGGGGCTCCCGTGAAAATCTTCGTTCCTCGACTCCTGGCCACGGCACTGGCTTTTGCCTCGTGGGAAGCCATGGCCGGCGCCGACATGGTGCTGCTCAACGGCAAGGTCTTCACCGCCGACAAGGCCCGACCGATGGTGCAGGCCATCGCCGTGGAGAACGGCAAGGTGCTGGCGGTGGGCAGCGATGCGGAAATCAGCGCCCTGGCGGACGCCGGCACCCAGCGCATCGACCTGGGCGGCAAGGCACTGATGCCGGGGCTGATCGACACCCACGCCCACGCCATCTTCGGCGGCCTGGAGATGTCCACCGCCAACATGGGCGATGAGCAGGTGAGCCTGGACGAGCTGGAGAAACGCCTGCGGGCCTGGCGTGACGATGGCACTGCGCGCCGGGGCGATGCGCTCTACGTGGGCGGGATGACCTCGGCCTACTGGGCCCAGTCCGAAGCGTTGGGCCAGCGCTTCGACCGGGGTGAGTGGGCCGGGGTGCCCATCGTCTTCGTCGGCAGCGACCACCACACCGCCTGGGCCAACGCCGCCATGCGCCAGCGCGCCGGCATCGACGCCAAGCTGCTGGCCAGCCTGCCCGAGGCCGAGCGCGGCACCATCGGCCTGGGCAAGGACGGCGCGCCCAACGGCTTCCTGGTGGATGCCGGCTGGGACCGCGTGGCCGCCGTACTGCCACCGCTGGAGGCCGCGACCCTGCTGCGGGCGGGCGAGAATGCCGTGAACACCTTCAACAGCCTGGGCGTGACAGCCTGGATGGACCCGGCCGCCAACGGTGCCCCGGGCGAGCCGCTGTTCGCCCTGAAGCCCACGGAGAAATCCATCGGCGTGCTGCCGGTGTACAAGGCCCTGGCGGACAAGGGCGAGCTGACCGCCCACGTCGCCGCGCTGCTGGTGGCCCACCCGAAGAGCCGCCCCGCCGACCTGGACACCCTGGACAAGGTGCGCCAACAGTTCCAGGGCATCGACAACCTGAGCCTGCCGGGGATCAAGGTCTTCGCCGACGGCGTGCTGGAGTACCCGGCGCAGAGCGCGGCGCTGATCGACCCGTACAGCAACAGCCACAAGCAGGGCGAACTGCTGATCGACCCGGCGCATTTCGGCGAACTGGTCAGCGCGGCGGATGCACGCGGCTGGCTCGTACACATCCACGCCATCGGCGACCGTGCGGTGCGCGAGGCGCTCAACGGCATCGAGCAGGCACGCCGAGACCGGCAGAGCGGCATCACCCACTCGATCACCCACCTGCAACTGGTGAACCCCAGGGAGTTCGCGCGCTTCAAGCCGCTCGATGTGATCGCCTCCATGCAGTTGCTCTGGGCCGCCGGGGACGACTACACGCTGGACATGGTCAAGCCCTACGTCAGCGCCTTCGCCTTCCGCTACCAGTACCCGGCGCACTCGCTGCTGCAGAAGGGGGCGACCCTCGCCGGTGCCAGCGACTGGCCCGTGTCCTCGCCCAATCCCTGGGCCGCCATGGCCCAGGCCGTGACCCGCGAGGGCGAGAAAGGCGTGCTCAATGCCGATGAGCGCCTGGACCGGGAGACGATGTTCTACGCCTACACCCTTAACGCCGCCCGAGCCATCGGCCAGGAGCAGCGCATCGGCTCGCTGGCAGTCGGCAAACAGGCCGACTTCATCCTCCTCGACCGCGACGTGTTCACCGTGGACGCCAAGGCCCTGGCCGAAACCCGGGTGCTGAAGACCTGGTTCGGCGGCCGCGAGGTCTACACCGCCGCCCGATAACAACACCGCTCCACCGCTGATGCCTGGCTCCCGCTGCACGGGGGTCGGGCGAAGCCTTGCCCTTCATCTGCCCATAACAACCACAAGATCGGGAATCCACCATGAAGCGTTCCACCACCCTCCTCCTCGCCGGCCTCGCGCTGGCCCCGCTGTGCAGCCAGGCCGCCTTGCCGATCAACGAGGACCTGGCCGTCGAGATCGACCTCAAGCTGACCAGCGACTACCGCACCCGAGGCATCTCGCAGACCCAGGGCGACCCGGCCGCCCAGGCCGGCGTCACGCTGCTGCACTCCAGCGGCCTCTACGCCGGCGCCTGGACCTCCAACGTCGACTACGGCTTCGGCCTCAAGACCCGCCAGGAGGTGGACTACTACGCCGGCTGGTACTGGCAGGCCACGGACGCGGTGAGCCTGGACCTGGGCGTGATCAAGTACGCCTACCCGAAGGAAAGTCAGTTCAACCAGAGCGAGGTGTACGCCGTGCTCGATGCCTACGGTTTCAAGGCCGCCGCCTACTATTCGGCCGATGCCCCGAACGCCATCGGCGAGGACCAGAACACCCTCTACACCTGGGTCGGCTACGAAACCCGGCTGCCTCTCGATGTCAGCCTGGAGCTGCGCTACGGGCGCATGGACTTCAAGGACACGCTGCTGTGGTCCCGCAGCGGCACCGGCAGCGAGTCGTACCGCGAGTGGGAAGCCAAGCTGACCCGCGACTTCCTCGGCGTCACCTGGGGCCTCGCCTACGTCGACACCGACCTTTCGGAAAGCCAGTGCGCCAGCAACTACGGCTTCACCGACACCTGCAGCGCAACGGTGGTGGCGAGCGTCAGCAAGACGTTCTAACAGCCCTGTAGGGGCGAATTCATTCGCCCAAGGTGCGCGCAGCGGGCCCGACGACAGCATGGGTTTCGCTGCGCGCTACGCATCCTACGGACCTAGTGCTGGATGTAGGGGGGGCCGCGCTTCACCGGTCAACCATCGGGGTCACCCGCAACTCCGCTGGTGGACGTAAAGAGCGACGTCTGCCCTACGCACGGCCTGGCTCTTCGTGGGAGCGAATTCATTCGCGAAATGGGTCGGCGCCGTTGCGTTGGGCCTGGCTCCTCTGTTTGCGAACTCATTCGCGATGGCCCGACACCGACCATCAAGCGATCCCCTGCTCCTGCATATACGCCTCCAGCATCTCGATGAACGCCCGGACCTTGCGGGTACGGCGGCGGTGGGAGAGGTAGAGCACATGCACCCAGGGGCCGAAGACATCGGGCTCCAGCAGGTACTCGGGCATCACTCGCACCAGCTGGCCGCTGGCCAGGTACGGCTTGGCGCTCCAGCGTGGGAGCGGCTGCAGGCCGTGGCCGCGCAGCAGGCAGGCGAGCAGGAAGTCGTAGTTGTCGCTGGCCAGGTGCGCCACCGGATGGGCCAGGCGGATACGCTCCTCGCCCAGGCGCAGCCACCAGAAATGCCGGTTGAGCATGGGGTGCTGGAAGATCAGCCAGTCGTGCTGCTGGAAGTTCTCCAGGGTCACCCCCATGCCCTTGCGTTCCAGGTAGCCCGGGGTGCAGCACAGGTAGACGCGGTTATCGGCCAGGGGCCTGGCGATCAGCCCCGGCAGGTCGGTGGGACCGTCGCGCAGGGCCAGGTCGTAGCCGCCGTCGATCAGGTCGACGAAGGCGTCGTTGAGGTCCACTTCCAGGCGCACCTGGGGGTGGGCGTCCATGTAGCGGCAGCAGACCTCGTTGAGGAAGGCCGGGCCGAAGGACGGCGGTGCGGTGAGGCGCAGGGTGCCGCGCAACGCGTGCTGCAGCTGGTCCACTTCCTCGCCGGCCAGTTGCAGTTGCATCAGTGCCTGGCGCGCGCCCTCCAGGTAGATGTGCCCGGCCTCGGTCAGCGCCATGCGCCGGGTGGTGCGCTCGAACAGGCGCACTCCCAGCTCGGATTCCAGGTGGCCCACCGCCTTGGTCAGCGCCGAGGGCGTCTTGCCCAGGTGCTCGGCTGCGCGGCTGAAGCTGCCGTGATCGGCGGTAGCGATAAACATCGAGAGGGCACTGAGCTTGTCCATCGACCTGTTCCGATCCGGCATAGAAGTTGTGCGCGAACATAGCATTCTGCCGCCGCGCCGGCTTGGTTAGGCTCAGCGCCAGACCAACAAGAACCGGAACCCAGCCGATGAAACGCCTCGCCCCTACCCTCCTGGCCACCGCCCTCATCTGTGCCTCCATGGAAAGCATGGCGGCGGTGGACCTGATCCTGCACAACGCCAAGGTCTACACCGCCGAGCCCGGCCAACCCCTGCAGCAGGCCGTGGCCGTGGAGGACGGCAAGATCCGCGCGGTGGGCAGCGACGCCGACATGCTGCGCCTCAAGGAAGCCGGCACCCGTGTCGTCGACCTGGGCGGCAAGGTGCTGATGCCCGGCTTCGTCGACTCCCACTCCCATGCGGTCATGGGTGGCCTGGAGCTGGCGGCGGCCAACATCGACACCCAGTTCCTGCCCATGGACGAGCTGGAGCGGCGCCTGCGCCAGTGGCGCGACGACGGCAAGGCACGCCAGGGCGACATCCTCAGCGTCGGCGGCCTGCCCTCGGCCTACTGGAGCCAGGTGGCGGAGTTCGAGCGACGCTTCAACCAGGGCGAATGGAAGGACGTGCCCATCGCTTTCATCGGCTGGGACCAGCACACCGGCTGGGTCAACCAGGCCATGCTGAAACGCGCCGGCATCGATGCTGACACGGTGAAAGCCCTCAAGGGCGAACAGTTGGCCACCGTCGGCCACCACGAAGACATGCGCCCCAACGGCTTCCTCGCCGACGCCGGCCTCGACCCGGTGCTGGCGCAATACCCGACGGCGACCCCCGAGCAGTTGCTGGAGGCCGGCCGTGCGGCCCTGCGCTACAACCTCAGCCTGGGCATCACCGCCTGGATGGACCCGGCCGCCAACGCCGCCCCCGGCGAGCCATTGTTCGACTTCAAGCCCACCGCCCAGACCCTCGGCATCCTGCCGGTGTACAAGGCGATGGCCGAGAAAGGTGAGCTGACCGCCCACGTCGCCGCGCTGCTGGTGGCCCACCCGAAGAGCCGCCCGGCCGACCTGGACACCCTCGACCAGGTGCGCCGGCAGTTCCAGGGCATCCCCAACCTGAGCCTGCCGGGGATCAAGATCTTCGCCGACGGCGTGCCTGAGTACCCGGCGCAGACCGCCGCCCTGTTGGAGCCCTACAAGAATTCCAAAAAGTACGGCGAGCTGCTGATCGACCCGGCGCACTTCGGCGAGCTGGTCAGTGCGGCGGACGCCCGTGGCTGGCTGGTGCACGTGCACGCCATCGGTGACCGCGCGGTGCGCGAATCCCTCAACGGCATCGAGCAGGCACGCCGCGACCGGCACAGCGGCATCCCCCACTCCATCACCCACCTGCAGATGGTCAACCCCAAGGAGTTCGCCCGCTTCAAGCCGCTCGACGTGATCGCCTCCATGCAGCTCTACTGGGCCAGCGCCGATGACGCGACCCTCGACCTGGTGCAGCCCTACATCAGCGCCATGGCCTTCCAGTACCAGTACCCGGCCCGCTCGCTGCTGAAGAACGGCGCCACCCTCGCCGGCGCCAGCGACTGGCCGGTGAGCACGCCGCAACCCTGGAGGGCGATCTACCAGGCCGTCAGCCGCAAGGGGCCCAAGGGCGTACTCAACCCTGGCGAGGCAATCGACCGGGAGACCATGTTCCAGGCCTACACCCTCAACGCCGCGCGCACCATCGGCCTGGACCAGCAGATCGGCTCGCTGGCCCCCGGCAAGCAGGCCGACCTGATCCTGCTGGACCGCGACGTGTTCCAGGTGGAGCCCGAGGCCCTGCGCGACACCCAGGTGCTGAAGACCTGGTTCGCCGGCCGTGAAGTCTTCGAGGCCGCCCTCTAGGGACGAGAAGATCCAGCCCAACGAAAACGCCCCGGCAAGCCGGGGCGTTTCGGGTTCGGTTGCGGCTTACTTGCCGGTCTTCACCGTGCTCCACACGCGGGTGCGGATGCGGTCGAGCTTCATGGGCATGGCTTCGAGGGCGAACAGCTTGGCCATGACCTCTTCCGGCGGGTAGATGGTCGGGTCGGCCTTGATATCCGGGTTCACCTGGGCATCGGAGGCGCTGTTGCCGTTGGCGTACTTCACGTAGTTGCTCACGCCGGCGATCACTTCGGGGCGCAGCAGGTAGTTCATGAAGGCGTAGCCGGCCTTCTCGTTCGGGGCGTCGGCGGGCATGGCCACCATGTCGAACCACATGGGCGAGCCTTCCTTGGGAATCGAGTACTTCACCTCGACGCCGTTGCCGGCCTCCTTGGCACGGGTAGCAGCCTGGAGGATGTCGCCGGAGAAGCCGACGGCCACGCAGATCTCGCCGTTGGCCAGGTCGCCCACGTACTTGGAGGAGTGGAAGTAGCGCACGTAGGGGCGCACTTTGAGCAGCGCGGCCTGGGCGGTCTTGTAGTCATCGGCCTTCTGGCTGTGGTGCGGCAGGCCGAGGTAGTTGAGGGTGATGGGCAGCAGCTCGGGGCCGTTGTCGAGGATGGCAACGCCGCACTTGGCGAGCTTCTCCATGTACTCGGGCTTGAAGATCAGGTCCCAGGAGTCCAGCGGGGCGTTGTCGCCCAGCACGGCCTTGACCTTGGCGGGGTTGTAGCCGATGCCGGTGCTGCCCCACATGTAGGGGAAGCCGTGCTCGTTGCCCGGGTCGTTCACTTCCAGCGCCTTCATCAGCACCGGGTTGAGGTTCTTCCAGTTGGGCAACTGGGACTTGTCCAGCTTCTTCAGGGCGCCGGCCTGGATCTGCTTGGCCATGAAGTGGTTGGAGGGCACCACGATGTCGTAGCCGGATTTGCCGGTCATCAACTTGCCGTCGAGCGTCTCGTTGCTGTCGTACACGTCGTAGACGGCCTTGATGCCGGTCTCCTTGGTGAAGTTGGCGACAGTGTCGGGGGCGATGTAGTCGGTCCAGTTGTAGATCTTCACCGTATCCGCTGCCTGGGCCACACCGGATACGGCGAGGGTCAGGAGCATGGGCGCGAAGGAACGTCTCATTGTGGTTATTTCCTGGCTGTAGAAAGGGTGAACGAGGCACCGCAAGCGTAGAACGATACCGGCGTGTCGCCAGCTTCATCCGCAGGATGGGGACGAGACAATGTCTGCGCGGGGCCCATCCTTCCCTGCGGGCCCGCTGGCAAGAATGCGACTGGCGCGGGCGGCCTACAAGTACTTGCCGGCAGCCTGGCGCGCGGGCCGCGATACCCCGGCCGGGCCGACGCCGCGCCCTGCGGCGATTCGGGCGTTTACCGCCGGCCCGACCGCGACGAAAATACGCACCCCGCCTTCACTGCCACGAGTGCCCGATGCGCGACCTGCCGCCCTTCTCCGCCCCTGTCGTCGAGCTGGTCCAGACCGGCCCGGACCAGACCGACCTGATCCGCAACCTCTACCAGTTCTATGCCTATGAGTCCTCGGACTGGGAGCAGGAGGACGTGGAGGCCGACGGCCGCTTCTACCTCCATGAGGAGCACCTGGTGCGCTACTGGCAGGAGCCCAACTGGAGCGCCAACCTGCTGCTGGTGGACGGTTTCATCGCCGGGTTCCTGCTGGTGGAGGCCAGCGAGCTGCCGGGGATGGACGCGCTGGAGCTGGCGGACCTGTTCATCCTCAAGAAATACCGGCGCCAGGGCCTGGGGCGCGCACTGGTCACCCAGGTGCTGACCAGCGGGGAGCGCGATTGGCTGGTGCGCTTCTACCAGAACGATGCCACCGCCCTCGCCTTCTGGCAGGCCGTGCTGCAGGACCTGCCCCGCGCGGTTCAACAGATCGAGCTGGCGGACGAGCCGCTGCTGCTGAACTACCGGGTGGTGCAGGCCACTCATTGAGTCACGGACGGGGCTGGAACGACGGGGCCACCCGTCCCGCTTTCCGGCCCTGAGTGAACTCCGGTGGGTCGCGAGCTGTCAGTTCGCTGTCGGCTCGCCGGGTGGACGGCATGGCCATGGGCCATCCGGACGCGGCTCTCCCGCGACAGGGAGCCGGCTTCCGTCATGCCCGCCCGGCGGGCCCGTCCATCACCCTATGAAGATTGCGCCATGTCCCGACCCCGTCCCCCGTTCGCCTTCCGCTCCCTGCTCTCCCCGCACCTGCTCGGCGCCAGCCTGGCCACCGGCCTGCTGCTGGCCGGCAGTGCCGCCCTGGCCGAGGAGGAGAAAGCCGGCAACGTCCGCTGGATCAGCGACAGCCTGACCACCTACGTCCGCAGCGGCCCCACCGATGGCTACCGCATCGTCGGTACGCTGACCTCGGGGCAGAAGGTGGAGCTGCTCTCGACACAGGGCGACTACAGCCAGGTACGCGGGGAGAACGGCAGCGCCGTGTGGATTCCCAGCCGCGACCTGCAGGAGGTGCCCGGCCAGGCCGAGCGGCTGCCACAGCTGGAACAGAAGGTGGCCGAGCTGAGCACGCAGTTGGCCGGCATCGACGACACCTGGAAGCAGCGGGTGCAAGGCATGCAGGAGACGCTGGATTCACGCAAGGCGCTGATCGACGAGCTCCAGGCGGCCCGCGCCTCACTGGACAGCGAGCTGAGCGAGGCCCGCTCGGACCTGCGCGAGGCCCAGGCGCAGCTGGGGGATGAGAACAAGCAGGTGCTGATGCGCTACATGGTGTACGGCGGCAGCATTGCCGGCGCCGGCCTCATGGCCGGGCTGGTGCTGCCGACGCTGCTGCGGGTCAGGCGCAAGCGCAACGACCAGTGGATCTGAGGCGGGTGTTGGCCCGAGTCCATCCGGGCCGCTCGCGCTTCACGCGAAACGCAGGGTGACACGCCGGTTGTGCCGGCTCTTCTTCTCGATCTTGTCGCAGACCACCTGGCCGACCTCGGCGGTGTTCTTCACATGGGTGCCGCCGCAGGGCTGGATGTCGACACCGGGAATGTCCACCACCCGCACCATGCCCTGCATGACCGGCGGCGCCACGGCCTGGGTGCGGGTCATCTCCAGCACAGTCTGGTAGTCGCTGGACGGCAGCATGTGGACGCGCACGTCCAGGGCGCCATTGACCAGCTCGTTGAGGCTCTGGGTGATCACCTCCTTGTCGAGGGTGGACTCGGGCAGGTCGAAGTCCAGGCGCCCCTTCTCCGCACCGATGCTGCAGCCGGTGACCGGTGCATCGATGATCGAGCAGAGCAGGTGCAGGCAGGTGTGCATGCGCATGTGCTGGTAGCGGCGCTCCCAGTCGAGGCAGCCCTGCAACTCCATGCCGGTGGTGACCACCGGTGCGCCCTCTTCCAGCTGGTGCCAGATGATCGACTTGATCAGCGGGTCGCGCTGGGTGCCGATCACCGTGGCCACCGAGCCATCGGGCAGCAGGAAGTGCCCCTGGTCACCCGGCTGGCCGCCGCCGGTGGGATAGAACAGGGTCTGGTCGAGGGCCACGCCCTGCTCGCTGACGGCGAGGACGCGGGCGGTGAAGGTGCGCTGGTAAGGCGCCTCGTCGAACAGGGCATGGGTATGCAGGGTGAATACCGACATGAGGTCAGCCTCCTATGCTGATGAGGTGGGGTTGCAGCACGGACCTGACCAGGGCACAGAGGCCCGGCGGGTCCAGCAGGGTGATGTCCTGGACCGGCCCGACGATGCGCAGGTTCAGGGGGTAGCGCGGGGCCGGCACCACGGCGCCGAGGTTGCGCAGGCGGTACTGGCGGTGGTGTTGCTCGCTGAGGGTGCATTCCAGGGACAGGCAGCCGAGGCGGCGGTGGTCGGCGTCCAGCACCATCACCTCGCCCGACTCGGGCAGCTCGCCCACCAGGTGCAGGCGCTCGCCGAGGACGAACGCACCGAGGAAGCCGCAGCTGGACGACATGCTGGCCCGCTGCATCTGCAACTGGTTGACGATGCTCACGCGGGTGTTGGCGGGCACGTCCCGGGTGATGACGCAGGCGGGGCTGATGAACACGTTGTCGCCGATGCTCACCGCGCCGAGGATGCGCGCGCCGGCGCCGACCTCCACCCCATTGCCGAGCCGAGGGTGGCGCTTGCCGCCGGGGTTGTCGGCGATGCCGCTGGCGCCGAGGGTGACGCCCGCGAGCAGGTAGCAGTCGTCGCCGATCTCGCAGGTTTCGCCGATGACGGTGCCGAAACCATGATCCAGCACGAAGCGCCGCCCGATACGCGCGGCCGGGTGGATCTCCGCGCCGGATTGCAGCTTGCCGACACTGGCGAGCTTGTGGGCGATGATCTCGCGCTCGGCCAGCCCGCCATGCAGCCACACCTGGTGGGCCAGGCGATGGAAGAGGATGGCCTTGAACGACGCATAGGTCTCGAGGATCAGCCTGGTGCGCCCGCAGGACGCGGGGTCGCGCGCGGCATAGGCCTGGAGGTCCTCGGCCACCTGCTGCACGGCCACCTCCATGATGCCGTCGAGGTGCGGCATGAGCACACCCAGCTCATCGGAAGACAGAATGCGGACCAGGTGGTCCAGCAAGCCGTCATAGAGTTTCAACCGATCGAGATATCCCCACATGCTGTTAGCCCTCCCCTGGCTGGTCATTCGAAATGTGGCAGGTAGCTGTCGACACCGTCGTACACCAGGGTCAGGACCCGGGTGCCGGTGGGCAGCTCATGGGCCAGCTCGGCGATGGCCACGAGGTTGGCCGCCGAGGACAACCCGAGGCTGATGGCGTCGGTGCGCATGGTGTGGCGCACCCGCTCCAGGCAGGCGGCCTTGGAGACCTTGAGCATGCCGTCCAGCACGCCGAGGTTGAGGATGCGCGGCACCAGCCCGATGGACAGGCCCTGGATCTCATGCGGGGCGTGGCGGTCGTTGAGCAGGTCGCACTGCTCCGGTTCGACGCCGAACACCCGCAGGTGCGACCAGCGTGCCTTGAGGGTCTCCCCCAGGCCGGTGATGTGCCCACCGGTGCCGATGCCGGCCACCAGGCAATCCAGCGGCCGGTCGTCGAAGTCCCGGAGGATTTCCTGCGCGGTGGTGCGCCGGTGGATCTCCGGGTTGGCCGGGTTGCGCTGCTGGTTGAGCATCACGTAGCCGGGGTTCTCCAGCTGCAGCTCCATGGCCTTCTCGCCGTGGGAGTTGTTGCCACGGCGACTGTCGGAGAGCACCACCTCGGCGCCGTACAACCGCAGCAGCTTCTGCTTCTCGGGGCTGTAGTTGTCGGGGATGACCAGCACCACGCGGTAGCCGAGCAGGTTGCCGGCCATGGCCAGGCCGATGCCGGTGTTGCCGCCGCTGGGTTCGATGATGGTCTGCCCGCTGCCGGGCACCAGGATGCCACGCGCCTCGGCGTCACGGACCATGGCCAGGGCGATGCGGGCCTTGTGGCTGCCACCCGGGTTGAGGGACTCCAGCTTGGCGTAGACCTCCAGACCGGTTTCGGCACTGAAGGCAGCGAGGCGGACGACGGGTGTCTCACCGATAGCCTGAAGCAGCGATTCGTGGATCATCTCGGTCCCTCAGTACAGCGGCATGTCGTGGTCGACATCCCGGGCCCAGGCCTTGATGCCGCCTTGCAGCACCCGCAAGCCGGTGAAGCCGGCACTGAGCAGCAGCTGGGCGGCGCGCTCGGCACGCGTACCGCCGTAGCAGACGATGCACAGAGGGCGTTCGCGATCGAGTTCAGCGAGGCGAGCCTCCAGCTCGCCCAGGGGCAGGTTGAGGCTGCCGGGCAGGCGGCACACCTCCAGTTCGTTCGGCTCGCGCACATCGAGCAGTTGCAGCTTCTCGCCCCGGGCCAGGCTCAGCTGCAGTTCGCGCGGGCTGACGAAGAAGTCGGCGGGCAGGGTCGACTCGCTCATCTGGCTGGAGGCACAGACCACCGGCTCCTCCACCTGCAGCTCGCGGTCGGTGCGGCTTGGCGAGCAGGTGGGGCAGTCCGCGCGGCGCTTGAAGCGGATTTCGGAGAACTTCATCGACAGCGCGTCGAAGCGCATCAGGCGGCCCACCAGGGGTTCGCCGATGCCGAGGATGAGCTTGATGGCCTCGGTGGCCTGGATCAGCCCGACCACGCCCGGCAGCACGCCGATGACGCCGCCGGCATTGCAGTTGGGGGCGAGTTCGGCAGGCGGGCTCTTGGGAAACAGGCAGCGGTAGCAGGGGCCGTCCTGGTGATTGAACACGCTCATCTGCCCGTCGAAGCGATGCAGGGCGCCGTACACCAGCGGCCGGCGCAGCAGCACGCAGGCATCGTTGAGCAGGTAGCGGGTACTGAAGTTGTCGGTGCCATCCACCACCAGGTCGTAGTCCCCGACGAGGCGCATGGCGTTGTCGGGGGTGATGGCGCAGTCGTGGGCGTGGATCTGGATGCCGGGGTTGAGGTCCTCCAGGCGGCGCCGGGCGGACTCCACCTTCGGCAACCCGAGGGTGGAAGTGCCATGCACCACCTGGCGCTGCAGGTTGCTGCTTTCCACCCGGTCGAAATCCACCAGCCCCAGGGTGCCAACGCCGGCTGCCGCGAGGTAGAGGCTCACCGGAGAGCCCAGGCCACCGGTGCCGACCACCAGCACGCGGGACTTCTTCAGTCGCAGCTGACCCTGGCGCCCGACGTCCGGCAGGGTGATGTGGCGCACGTAGCGCCGCACTTCGTCGTTGCTCAGCTCGTCGACATCCAGCCCGCCGGAGGTGGCGAGCATGATGTCCAGCTCGACGCCCGGGGCCAGTTCGCTGTCCACGTCCACCAGCTCGCCGTTGGCGGTGAGCAGGAAGTGCTCCTTGATCTGGGCGTTGCCGTAGAACAGGTGCTCGCGCAGGGCGGCATGCTGCTCGCAGATGCCCTCCACCAGCTCGCGCACCGTCCGGCCCTCGCCTTCCACCCGCGCGGCGGGCAACTTGGCGACCCGCGCCAGTACGTCGGGGAAGATCACCACATTCATAGCCAAACTCCTTTTCTTGCAGGTCGTTATGGGTTGCCGGGGAATTCCCGGCTGCAGACGAATCCTTCGCCGTTCCATTCGAATAACTTGGCGCCCATCGCCTCGCCGGCGCGGACGTCCACCACGAGGTAGGTCACGGGGTGGATGGGCTGTCCCATGAACAGCGCCTTGTCCTCGTCCTCACGGCTGAAATAGGCCCCCACGTCCGGGTGGGAGTGGTAGATGACGCGCACCGGGTTGTCCCCGCGCAGGCTGCGGTTGAGCAGCAGCGTGTCGGCGACGGCGAAGGTGTAGCCGTTGGCGGCACTGCGCCGGTACACCTCGGGGCTGCGCTCGTTGAGCTGGTTCTGGATGTTCTCGCCACGGTGCACCCGGGCGTCGGCGAACACGAAGCCACAGCACTCTTCGGGGTAGGTCTCGGCGGCATGGCGGTAGATGGCGCCGAGGACCTCGGCGCTGAAGACGTCCTGGTCAGCCATGGGTCAGTCCTTCTTCGCCAGGAACTTTTCCATGGGCACCTTGGTGATGGCGAAGCCGATCAACAGCAGCGAGGAATAGAACGCCAGGTCACGGGAGATGGTGTGGCCTTCGTACCAGGCCCCGATGATCACCGCGAACACCGGGAAGATGATGAAGACGAAGGATAGGATCACGGGGTTGAGGCGCTTGAGCAGGAAGAAGTACACGATGAAGCCCCCCACCGACGCGCACAGCCCCAGGTAGGCCAGCGCCCCCCAGGAACGGCCGCTGATGGCGCCGAAATCCGGCTGCTCCACGCCCAGCCCCACGAGGAACAGCATCAGGCCGGCCAGGCCGATGGGCAGGGTGTTGTAGGTGATGACGCTGATCTCCGCGCCCTTCTTCTTGGTCACCACGTAGCACAGCGCATGCATCACGGCCGCCGCGAGGATGGCCAGCACGCCGACGGCCTCGGAGTGTTCCAGGCTCAGCCCCTGCCCGCGCAGGATCATGAACAGGCTGCCGAAACCGATGGCGATGCCCACCACCTGGGAGAGGTAGATGCGCTCGTGCAGGAACAGCGAGGAGAAGATCAGGATGAACACCGGCATGCAGCTGAACAGCAGCGCGGTGAGCCCGGAGGAGACATGGGTCTCCCCGTAGTTGAGCAGGTAGTACGGCACGCTGAAGTAGCACAGGGTGACGAACACGAAGAAGCCGAAGCTGCCCCGGGGAAAGAAGATCGAGTCGCCACGGATCAGGGCGAAGCAGAGGAACAGCGGGAAAGCGATGAGGAAGCGCAGGCCGGAGGCGGTGAGCGGTGGCACGGTTTCCACGGCGATCTTGATGCCCAGCCAGGTGGTGCCCCAGCTGAGGCACACGGTCAGGAACAGCAGGCTGGTGACCAATGCCCCCAGCCATTGCTTCCTGGATTTGCTGGTGTTTTCAATTACCGCGGACATTGGCATGATGACAATCCTTCGTAGCTGCTAAATTGACCCCTAAAATCCAGGTATCAATCACTGATTGACACGGCTCAATCAGGCTATTAGGACGAAAAATGGCTGTCAAACCAATTATTGACACGGTGTCAATCCTGAAAGACGCACTGAATTCCGGGCAGGGCGCCAAGTACAAGCGCCTCGCCGGAGCGATGGAGATCAGGATCCTGGAAGGGACGATCGAAGGCGGCTCCAAGCTGCCGCCCCACCGCAACCTGGCGGACCGGCTGGGGGTCACCATCGGCACGGTGAGCCGCGCCTATGCCGAGCTGGAGCGAATGGGGCTGGTGGTGGCGCGGGTCGGAGACGGCACCTTCGTGCGGCGTCGCGGCCTGGAGCGCAAGCGCGACGAGGGCTTCCGCAACTTCATCGAGGAGGCGCCGGAGCTGTACGACATGAGCCGGAACATGCACATCCCCGGCCCTGAAACCGCCTTCCTCGCCCAGAGCCTGATGGACCTGGCGCGGGACCCGCAGACCCTGCGGGAACTGGCGCTCTATACGCCGGATGCCGGCTTGCCGCGCTACCGCCAGGCGGGCGCGCACTGGCTCGGCCACGGCGACTTCCAGCCCCAGGCGGACCAGGTGCTGTGCGTGAACGGCGGCCAGCACGGCCTGCTCTGCACCCTGATGGCACTGGTGCGGGCCGGGGACACCATCGTCACCGAGCAGCTCACCTACCCCGGACTGATCACCGTGGCGCGCATGCTCGGCATCAAGCTGCTGGGCGTGGACATGGACGAGGAAGGGCTGGTCCCGGAATCCCTCGACGAGCTGTGCCGCAGCAACCGGGTGTCGGCGCTGTACTGCACGCCGACCATCCAGAACCCCACCACGGCGGTGCTCTCACCGCAGCGGCGGGAGACCATTGCGCGGCTGTGCCGCGAGCACAACCTGCTGATCATCGAGGACGAGGCCCACGCCGTGCTGGTGGAGGACCGCCCGCCGCCGATGACCCACTACGCGCCGGAACGCTGCATCCTCATCAGCAGCCTGAGCAAGGCGGTGGCGGCCGGGCTGCGGGTGGGCTACCTGCATGCACCGACCACGCTGGTCAGCCGCATCGCCGCCGCGTTGCGCGCCACCTGCTGGATGGCCACGCCCCTGGCGCTGGAGCTGTCCACCCAATGGATCGAAAACGGCACGGCGAGCAAGTTGCTGCACCAGCAGATCGCCGAGATCGGCCGGCGCAAGGCGCTCGTGGAAGGCTTGCTGGATGGGCTGCAGTACCGTACCCACCCGCAGAGTCCGCACTTCTGGATCGAGGTGCCGGAGGCCTGGCGCGCCTCCGACGTGGAGGCCGACCTGAAGCTGCGCAACTACCTGATCACCGCCGCCGAGACCTTTGCCGTCGGCCGGGCGGCGGTGCCCCAGTACGTACGCGCCAGCGTCAGCAATGCCTCCACTAGCGACCAGTTGCTGTACGACGGTTTCCTCGCCCTCGCCAGCACCTTGCGCCACGGGGCAGAACGTTTCGAAGCCTGATCAGCGCCAGTGGCGCTGCTGAACCTTGCGGGCGCGGCCGACACCGGCCAGGCGCCCCAGGCCCAGCGCCAGGCTCTCCAGCAGCCAGGCCAGGAGGAAGGCGCAGGCCAGGCCCCAGCCAATGGCCTCGGGCACCAGCAGCACCTGGTAGCTGTAGGCATTGGCGGTCTCCAGCAGCAGCTCGCGGTCGGCCCCGCTCAGCACGTGCCAGGTGCGTGCGTACCAGGCCCCCTGCATGGCCTGCCATTCCCGCTGCAGCAAGGCATCGCGGTTGACCAGGGTGGCGACGCTGTCCGCGTCGCTGCGCATCACCGGGTCGTCGCTCTGGCGGTAATGCGCCACTAGGGCGTCCAGGTTGCCGTCGAAGAAGCGCTTGGCCGTCTCGCGGAATCCGGCCAGGGCACGTTCGGCTTCCAGTCGGTGGGCCTCCACGCGCTTGGAGTAGTCATCGACGAAGCCGGGAATCTGCACGCCGACCAGCAGCCCCAGGGTGAACAGCACCAGCCTCAGGTAGCTCCTCAGCATCGCCCCTCTCCTCTCAGGTCTGGCCCGAGGCCAGGCATTCGCCGCGTCGCCACAGGGCCCAGGCCCCGGGCTGGTAGCGCGTCCAGGTTTCGTTGTCGGTGAGCGGCTCGGTGGCGATCACCGTCACCACGTCGTCCGGGGTGGTCTCGGCCTGGAAGTCCACCGTCAGGTCGGCGTCCTTCAACCGCGCCGGGCCGAAGGGCGCACGGCGGGTGATGTGGGCCAGCTTGGTAGAGCAGAAGCAGAACAGCCAGTCGCCGTCACTGACCAGGGCATTGAACACGCCCCGGGTGCGGTACTCGGAACAGGCCTGCACCAGCACCGGCAGCAACACCTCCACCGGCACCGGCTCCGGGAAGCCCTGGCGCACCCGGTTGAGCAGGTCGCAGAAGGCCGCCTCGCTGTCGGTGTCGCCCACCGGGCGGTAGAAGCTGGGAACGGGCTGGAAGTCGGTCAACTGGCCGTTGTGGGCAAAGCACCAGTTGCGCCCCCAGAGCTCCCGCACGAAGGGGTGGGTGTTGGCCAGGCAGACCTTGCCGACGTTGGCCTGGCGGATATGGCCGATGACGGTCTCGCTCTTGATCGGGTAGCGCTGCACCAGGCGCGCCACCTCGGAATCGACGCTGGCCGACGGGTCCTGGAACAGGCGCAGCCCCCGTCCCTCGTAGAAGCCGATGCCCCAACCGTCACGGTGGGGCCCCGTGCCGCCGCCACGCTGCATCAGGCCGGTGAAGCTGAACACGATGTCGGTGGGGACGTTGGCACTCATGCCGAGCAGTTCGCACATGGATCAAGGCTCTCGTTTCATGGCCCGCCGCAACAGGTCGGCTTCCCGTTCCAGGCGCGCCTGGAGCGCAGTGCGCCCCAGGGGCAGGAAACGGGTCAGCGCTCGCCACAACAGGCCCGCCAGGTCACCCCGGCGTCTTGGAATCAGGTGGAGGTGCAGGTGGGGCACGTGCTGGTTCGCATCCGGCCCGTCATTCACCAGCATGTTGATGCCCTGTTCGCCAAGGCCAGCCCGGCGCATCGCCGCCATCAGCTCATCGGCCAGGGGCAGCAGGCGCGCGCGGGCGCTCTCGGGCAGGTCATGGAGATACGGCGCATGCTGCCGGGCGACCACCAGGACGTGGGCCGGGCGCAGGGGGAAGATGTCCAGCAGCACCAGGAAATCCGCTTCCTCGTGCAGCACATGAGCCGGCGCATGGCCACCGGCGATGGCGCAGAACACGCAATCCATCGGGCACTCCCTGGCGAATGAAAGGGTCCTGCTGCGTGGCTAGAGGCGCGGTTCGATCCGCAGGCGGCGGTCGCCACGGGCATCGGTGCGGGTGTCGAAGCGGGCATCCCCTTCGCGCTCCATCAACTGGCGCAGGGTGGGCTCCTCGTCGTCCACGGGCTCCTCGGCCGGCCGCTCGCGGGCAGCACGGCGAGCCTTGATCGCCCGCTCGATGGGCCAGCGGATGGCCACGAAGACCAGGTACAGCACGAAGCCGATCATGCCGTACATGGCCAGGTCGGAAACCGCCTTCCAGGCGTTGTTGCCCACCTTGAACACCATGTCCAGCGCCGTCACCGCCACGGCGGGGGCGTACAGGTCGCGACCCGGGTCCACCGGCGTCGGGGTCAGCAGCAGCACAGCCACTACCAGGCGCACCGGCTCGCGCAGCCAGCGCCACATCCAGCCGGTCGCACGGAAGCACACCAGCAGGCAGCCAAGGGCCGCCACGGCGTAGGCACCCCAGGCAAGTAGGTAGTCGTGTTCGTTCATTGGCTTCCGTGGCATGGCGGGCAAAGGGGCGCTTATGATAGCGACTTTTCCCCGCTCCGGCGTCCCCCCGCCGTCGCCCGCCGCACCCGAGAGGACCTCATGTCACACGCCCCCATCGCCCGAGCCCAGGATGGCGCCGATCCCTACCGCTGGCTGGAAGAACGCGACGCCCCCGAGGTGCTGGATTACCTGAAGGCCGAGAACGCCTGGCTGGACGAGCAACTGGCCGACCAGGCCGACCTGCGCGAGCGCCTGTTCCAGGAAATCCGCAGCCGCATCCGCGAGACCGACCTGTCCCTCGCCACGCCCTGGGGTCCCTACCTTTATTACCAGCGCACCACCGCCGGCGATGAGTACCCGCGCCACTACCGCTGCGCGCGCCCGCAGGACGGCTCGCTGGACATCGACCCGGCCACCGAGCAGTTGCTGCTGGACCCGAACGCGCTGGCGGACGGCGGCTTCCTCTCGGTCGGCGCCTTCAGCGTCAGCCCCGACCACCGCCTGCTGGCCTACAGCCTCGACACCAGCGGCGACGAGGTCTATCAGCTGTTCGTCCGCGACCTCGTGGACGGCACCCTGCATGCCCTCCCCTTCGAGGACTGCGACGGCAGCATGACCTGGGCCAACGACAGCCGCACGCTGTTCTTCGGCGAGCTGGACGAGACCCACCGCCCCTTCCGCCTGCACCGTTACCGCCTGGGCGAGGCCCATGCTGAACAGGTCTTCGAGGAACCGGACGGGCGCTTTTTCCTCGGCTGCCACCGCGCCAGCTCCGAGCGTCAGTTGCTGCTGGACCTGTCCAGCAAGACCACCAGCGAAACCTGGGTGCTGGACGCCGGGACGCCCGATGCCGACTTCCGCTGCATTGCCCCCCGCGAGGAAGGTCACGAGTACTACGTCGACCACGGCCAGGTCGACGGACGCTGGTGCTGGCTGATCCGCAGCAACCAGGCCGGCATCAACTTCGCCCTCTACCTGGCGGAGGAGGCGGACCCGAGCCGCGAGCACTGGCAGGAGCGTATCCCTCACGACCCGGAGCGCATGCTGGAGGACCTCAGCCTCAACAGCAGTGCCCTCACCCTCAGCCTGCGCGAAGGCGGCCTGCCGGTGATCGAAGTGCACCCTGCCGGCGGCACCGCCTACCGCGTGCAACTGCCGGATGCGGCCTACAGCCTCTACGTGCAGGACAGCCTGGAGTTCGACAGCCCGGTGATCCGCCTGCGCTACGAAGCCCTCAACCGCCCCGCCCAGGTCCGCGAACTGCGCCTGGCCGACGGCGAGCAGCGGGTGCTCAAGCAGACGCCGGTGGAAGGTCCGTTCGACGCCGATGCCTACGTCAGCCAGCGCCTCTGGGCCACGGCAGCGGATGGCACGCGCATCCCCATCAGCCTGGTCGCCCGCCGCGAAACCCTGGGCCGCCCGGCGCCGCTCTACCTCTATGGCTACGGCGCCTACGGCGCGAGCCTCGACCCCTGGTTCTCCCATGCCCGTCTGAGTTTGCTGGACCGTGGCTTCGTCTTCGCCATCGCCCACGTACGCGGCGGCGGTGAGCTGGGCGAAGCCTGGTACCGCGCCGGCAAGCTGGAGCACAAGGCCAACACCTTCGGCGACTTCATCGCCTGCGCCGAGCACCTGCTGGCGGAGGGCCTGACAACCCGCGAACAGCTGGTCATCAGCGGTGGCAGCGCCGGCGGACTGCTGATCGGCGCCGTGCTCAACCAACGTCCGGAGCTGTTCGCAGCGGCCATCGCCGAAGTGCCCTTCGTCGACGTGCTCAACACCATGCAGAACCCCGACCTGCCGCTCACCGTCACCGAGTACGACGAGTGGGGCGACCCGAACCATCCCGAGGTGTTCGAGCGCATCCGCAGCTATGCCCCCTACGAGAACGTGAAGCCCCAGGCCTACCCGGCGCTGCTGGTGGTGGCCGGCTACAACGACTCGCGGGTGCAGTACTGGGAAGCCGCCAAATGGGTGGCGAAGCTGCGGGCGACCCGCAC
Source organism: Pseudomonas sp. SLBN-26 (assembly GCF_006715895.1). Classification (NCBI taxonomy): domain Bacteria; kingdom Pseudomonadati; phylum Pseudomonadota; class Gammaproteobacteria; order Pseudomonadales; family Pseudomonadaceae; genus Pseudomonas; species Pseudomonas sp. SLBN-26. The sequence goes on along the minus strand of NZ_VFOB01000001.1, from coordinate 52,081 downwards.
CGACGACCACCTGCTGCTGCTCAAGACCGATCTCGGTGCGGGTCACGGCGGTATGAGCGGGCGCTACCAGGCGCTGCGCGACGTCGCCCTGGAATACGCCTTCCTGTTCAAGGTGCTGGGGCTGGCTGCTGCGTGAAGGTCCAGCGCCTGCTGTTCATCTGCGGCCAGAATCGGCTGCGCAGCCCCACCGCCGAGCAGCTGTTCGCCAGCTGGCCCGGCGTGGAAACCGACTCGGCCGGCCTGAAGGCCGAAGCGGAGACTCCGGTAACGCCCGAGGCCCTGGCCTGGGCGGACCTGATCCTGGTGATGGAGAGCAGCCATCGGCGCAAGCTGGCCGCACGCTTCCCCGCCGCGCTCAAGGGCAAGCGCGTGGTCAGCCTGGATATCCCCGACGAGTACGACTACATGGACCCGGCCCTGGTGGCGCTGCTCCAGGCCCGGGTACCGCCGCTGCTGCGCTAGGGCGCCGGCTTCTTCTCGCCGTTGCACAGCCCCTTGCTGTTGCGGTCGAGCTGTTCCTGCAGCAGCGGAATGCGTTCGTCACGCGGGTCTGCCTGGCGCGTGGTCGGCGGGTTCACCAGCAACGGCGGACTGCCCGGCGGGGCGGCAGACGGAAAGCTCGGCGGACTGGGCTGGGAATAGGGCTGCGGCGTGGCGGTACCGGGCGAACCGGGTGCCGGCGTGCCGGGCGAGCGCAACAAGGGCGGCTGCTGGGCCTGGGCGGCGCAACTGATCGCGACCAGCGCGGAAAATGCGAGCACAATGGCGCGCTTCATCTGGACCTCCTGCCTTTCGGCATCGACGCCCCCAGTCTAACGGCCAGCTCACGGCTGCCCGACCACTCCGACGGAATGCCCCATGACCAACAACGACATACTGCGCAGCCTGCGCTACCTGCTGGACATCAGCGACGCCCGGGTGATGGAGATCATCGGCCTGGCCGACCAGGAAGTGAGCCTGCAGGAAGTGGCGGCCTGGCTGGCCCGCGAAGATGAGGAGGGCTACCACGCCTGCAGCGACCGGCGCCTGGCCGGCTTTCTCGACGGGCTGGTCTACGCCATGCGCGGCAAGGACGAGAGCCGCCCGCCCTTCCCCCTCGAACTGCCGATGAGCAACAACCAGGTGCTGAAGAAGCTGCGCGTGGCCCTGGAGCTGCGCGAGGACGACATCCTCGACATCCTCCGCGAAGCCGACCTGCCCATGACCCGTGCCGAGGTGGGGGCGCTGTTCCGCAAGAAGGACCACAAGAACTACCGCCCCTGCGGCGACCAGGTGCTGCGCAACTTCCTCCGCGGCCTCACCGCCCGACAGCGGCCTACACAGGGCTGAGAACCTTCATCGGCGCGTCTAGAATTCATCGGCCGGCCACCGGAACCTTGCCGTAACGGCGCCAGTCACACCCCTCGATGACCTCAAGGAGTAGCCGATGAAAATCCTCATGGTGCTGACCTCGCATGACCGCCTGGGCGATACCGGCCAGCCAACCGGCTTCTGGCTGGAAGAGTTCGCCGCGCCCTATTTCGCCTTCCGTGATGCCGGGGCCGAGGTGGTGCTGGCCTCTCCCCGGGGCGGCCAACCGCCGCTGGATCCGAAGAGCGACGACCCGGCCGCGCAGACCGAAGCCACCCACCGCTTCCGCAGCGACCCGCAGGCCCAGCAGGCGCTGGCCAACACCCTGCCGCTGGCGGGACTGGTCTCGGCCGACTACGACGCCCTCTTCTACCCCGGCGGCCATGGCCCGCTTTGGGACCTGGTGGACGATCCCTTCTCCATCCGCCTGATCGAAGACCTGCACAGCGCCGGCAAGCCGGTGGCGGCGGTGTGCCACGCCCCTGCCGTACTGAAGAATGCCCGCGCCGCCGATGGCAACCCGCTGGTGCAGGGCTGCGCGGTGACTGGCTTCTCCAACTCCGAAGAAGCGGCGGTGGGCCTCACCGAGGTGGTGCCCTTCCTGGTGGAGGACATGCTCCGCGACCTCGGCGCCTACTACTCCAAGGTGGCCGACTGGCAACCCCATGTGGTCGCCGACGGCCACCTGATCACCGGGCAGAACCCAGCCTCCTCGGAGCCCACCGCCGCTGCGTTGTTGCAGCTGCTCGGGGAGTGAAGTCACGCCCGGTGAGCTGGCTTCAGCCACCTCGTCCGGGCGGATCTCAAACACCTCGCGAGCAGAGTTCGCTCCCACAGACCAGCGTGTCTTCGGTCGGGGCGTCGGGTGGATGGCGCTTTTTCCATCCACCAATGACGTTCGCCGAGAACCCACATGGTGGACCGATGAAGCGCACTCCACCCTACGTCCTGGCAAGGATCACCTTTGCCGTCATGAGAAATCAGAAGCCCTATCTGACCTCGCGTCGCCACAGAAAATTGACATGGGATCTCCTGCGGAATGCACGAAGGGACAGGCCGTAGGGTGGGCTTCAGCCCACCACATCCAGGCGGATCCCAGGCGCTTCGCGAGCAGAGCTCGCTCCCACGGAGTGCGCGAAGGGGCGAGCTGTAGGGGTCAGAAGAACCGGGTGATGCTGATCTTGGCGTTGCGCCCCTGGCTATAGGCAGCATCGCCGCTGAGGTTGGCGCGGTAGAAGCGGTTGAAGACGTTGTCCACGGTGAAATTCACCTTGGTGCCCTTCAGGTCGCCACTCTGGGGTGCCCATTCGGCGAACAGCCGATGGACGTCGTAGCTGTCGTTTTCAAAGTTGTCCCAGACGGTTTCGCCGGAGACGTTGTAGAGGTCGCCGGGCACACGGTCGGTCTTGCGCACGAACTCGCCCTGCCAGCCGACCTGGGTGGCGATCTCGGGAATCTTCACTCCGACCATGGCCACCCATTTGGGGGCTGGTACATCACGGGCCCAGACATCAGGCCCCCAGGGATTGCTGTAGGCCCCTTGGTGCTTACCGCTGACCCAGGAGTAGGACAGGCTGCCGAACATCCGCGAGCTGTCGTAGTAGGCCTCGAACTCCGCGCCCTTGAGGGTCACGCCGTCCAGGTTGCGGTAGTTGGGCAAGGGCAGTAGCGCCGCGCATTTCGCGGAGATGCTCCCGCCTTCGATGGCCTGGCGCTCGCAGGCGATGCTGCGCAGCTTGAAGATCTCGTCCTCGATCTTGTGGTGGAACAGCGTAGTACGGACCTGCAGAGCGTCATTGGCGGCGATCAGGTCACCGAAGCTGAGGACGCTGCCGACCCGCACGCCACGGATGCGCTCGGGGTCCAGGCCACGGCTGGTGCCACCGATGGTGGTGCTGTTCTGCAGCTCGTACTGCTCGTCGATCACCGGGGCACGCCAGGTCTTGGCGTAGTCGGCGAACAACCCGACGTTGTCGCTCACCCGCCAGAACACGGACAGGCGAGGCGACCAGCCGGAATACTCCTGGGCGCTGTAGTCATGCCCGAGGGCGGCGTTGTTGTAGACCGACGCGAGGTTCTCCTTGCCCTGGTTGCGCACGGCATCGAAGCGCATGGAGGGGGTGATGGTCACGTCGCCGAGGGTGATGGCGTCCTGCACGTAGGCGCTGCGGGTGGTCTGCTCGCCACGGGGCATGAAGTACGGCTGGAACCAACCGTAGTTGTAGCGCGCGACGTTGTAGGTACTGCCCGGCAGGTACATCAGCACGTCGCGGTTATGGTGGTGCCAGGCGAGACCGGTGGTGAGCTCGTGCTCGAGGGCCGCCGTGGAGAATCGGCTGATGTTGCGCAGCTCCACCACCTTGTCCTGGTAGTCGGTGCGGATCCACTTGCCACCCGAGGTCAGGGAGTAGTTCGCGCCAGCACGGCGTTCATCGGTCTGCTCGGTTTCCGAGTAGGAGGCCTTCAGCTCCAGGTCGATCCAGGGGTTGTCCAGCGGCTGGTAGGTGTACTTGCCGGCCCAGGTGGTATCCACCACCTCGCGATCGGCGAGGTTGCGGCGCATGGCGTTCTCCAGGCCGCCGTAGAGGTCGACGCTGTACTTGCTGGGCAGGTAGAAACTCGCGGCGCTGAAGGGGCCGAACTGCTCGGTGACCGAGCGCATGTAGGTCAGGCCGAAGCCGTGCTCCTCGTTGGGCCGGAAGTTGCCCTTGAGCAGCGCGCCGTCCAGCTTCTGGTCGGTATGCGGGTAGCGTTCTGGGTACTCGTAGCCCGGTTCGATCTGGATGTGGTCGGCCAGTTTCATGTCGCGGCCGTCGCGGGTGGTGAGGTAGGCCAGGCCGTCTGCACGACCGTCCTCGGTGCGGCCGTAGACGGCGCCGCTGTAGATCTTCTGCTGGTCGTTGCTGTGGTAGCCGTACTTGAGCATGGCGCCGACGTCACGGCCGTCCTCCAGCAGGTCGGGGGCGTCCTTGGTCTCCATGTGGACGGTGCCACCGAAACCGCCGTTGCCGGTGAAGACCGAATAAGGCCCCTTCTCCACCTCGATGCGCTTGATCAACTCCGGCTCGATGAACACGGTGCCCTGCTGGTAGCGCTCGAAGCCGCTCTTGGAGGCCCCGTCGAGGGTGAAGGGCACGTCTTCGGCATCGCCCAGACCCCAGATGTTCACGGTCTGGCCGCCGGGCTTGGCCGAGCCGCCCATGGTCACGCCGGGTAGGGTCTGCAGCAGGCTCGGCACGTTGTCCGCCTGCTGCCGCTCGATCTCCTTACGGGTCAGGGTGGAACGACCGACGCTGCTGGAGTCGACGCTGGTGCCGTTACCCACCACGGTCTGAGCATCCAGTTGGAGGGCGTTGTCGGCACTCGCCTGCTGCACACGACGCCGCACCACGAACCCATCCCCCGCTTCCACCAGCTCCAGCCCCGTCCCCGAGAGCAACCGCTCCAGGGCCAGACGCGGGCTGTAGCGCCCCTTCAACGCCGGCGCACGTACATCGCGCAGCTGGGCTTCATCGAACAGCACCTGCAGTTGCCCCTGCTGGGCAAGGCTGGTCAGGGCGCTGGCCATAGGCTGGGCCGGCAGGTCGAAGTCGTGGTCCTGGGCCAGGGCCGAGGCGCTGGCCAGCCAGGTCGCCAGGGCGCTGCCGGCAACGAGCCGGCGCAGGACGAAGCGGGTGGTACGGGTGTTCATGCAGGTCTCCCCTTGTGCTGCAGGACCGCCACGGCAACTGGCGGTTACCGGGAGGAAGACGCACAGACGAGAAAAACCCACATATGCGAATGAAAAATATTTTTATTTGTAGCGAGCTAGGCCTTCAGCGCGGATGGATCAACGCCCGCCCATCCGCCAGGTACTCGACCTGGACCGGCAGCAGCTGCGGCAAGGCAGCGAGGAAGGCATCCGGGTTGGCGAGGTTGAGGCTGCCGGAGACACGCCGCTGGGCCAGTCTCGGGTCCGCCAGGCCCACCGGGGCCGGGCGATAGCGCGACACCTCGTCGAGCAGCTGCGCCAGGGGGCGATCCCGGAAGACCAGCTGCCCTCTGCGCCAGCTGGCGATCTCCTCGGGCCGGCGGTGGCCTTGTTCGAGGGTGGCGGTGCGGTAGTCGTAGTCGAGGCTGTCTCCTGCTAGCAGCTCCAACGGCTGCGCCGTTCCTGGATGCGGCTCGACGGCCACGTGACCACTCTCCACTGCCACATCGAGCCGCTGCTCGCCGCGTCTCACGCTGAAGCGGGTGCCCAGTACCCGCACCCGCCCGTCTCCGGCGGTGACATCAAAGGGACGGGCTTCATCACGGGCAACGGCGAAGAAGGCTTCGCCCTCCAGCAGGTCCACCTCCCGGTGGTCGTCATACAGGCGAACGCGCAGGCGCGTGGAACGGTTGAGGTCGATGCGGGTGCCGTCGGCCAGGGTCACCTGCTGCGTGGCGCTACGGGGGCTGGCGAAGGTCTCGTCAACCTCGGGCCCACCCCGGGAAACCAACACCAGGGCGCAGGCCACCAGCAAGGACGCAGCGGCAGCCAGGGGCAGGCGCCAGCGCCGTGGGCGCAGGGGCACCACCGGTGCTGACAGACTCGGACGCGGTACGCGATCGAGTTCTGCCCAGATCTGCTGCATCTCGGAAAAGGCGCGGGCATGCGCAGGGCTGGCGGCCAGCCAGGCCTGCAACTCGGCTTCGTCCTGCGTGCTGAACTGGCTACCGGAGCGCCGCGCCTGCCAGGTCGCGGCCTGCTCGTCGATCGAGGGGCGTGCTTCCATCCACGTGTTCTCATTCATGGCACGTCCTCCTGTCCCGCATCGAGCAGGCGCTGCCTGCAATGCAGGAGGGCACAGGCGACGTGCTTCTCCACCATGCTGAGGGAAATCCCCATGCGCTCGGCGACTTCGGCCTGGGAAAGCCCGTCGAACTTGTGCAGGACGAAGGCCTCCCGCCGGCGCGGCGGCAGATCATCCAGCGCCCGGGCCAGGTGATGCAAGCGCTGGTGTTGCTCGGCCTTGTCCTGGGGGCCTGGGGCGGCATGCTCGAACAGCGCCTCATCGTGCCCGACCGGGGCCGGCTCCGTCCCTCCCCTCACCTGCTGGCGTCGCCAGTGGTCGCGCAGGAGGTTGCGAGCGATCTGGAACAGGAAGGCGCGGGGCTGCGCCACACGGGCGCGATCGCGGGAGCCCAGCCACTGGGCGAAGGCGTCCTGGGCGAGATCGGCCGCATCGGCCTGGCTGCCCAGGCGCTTGCCGAGGAACTTCAGCAGTTCGGCATGGAAGGCCCGGTAGGCGCCCGAGACGGTGCCACGGAACTGCTCATCCATGGCGGGCTTTCCCACCGGCCAGACCTGACTTCACGACACCCCCGACTGCAGGTGCTTCCCGCCTGCTCAAGGCTGACAGATAACGGGAAGCAACAAATGAGAATGCATATCATTAGATGTCAGACTGTTCCCGGCGTCAAGATCAGCCCCCCCCCCCCGAAACGAAAAACCGCGGCCGAGGCCGCGGTTTTCGAAGAGCACCGATCAGTGCGCGAGGAGTGAGCCCCCGGTCTTGCCGGCGAGCTTCTCGGGCTTGATCAGGAAGCGGGCCAAGGCCGGCAGCAGCCAGAGCGCGCCGAACATGTTGACGATGAACATGAAGGTCAGCATCAGGCCCATGTCGGCCTGGAACTTGATCGCCGAGAACATCCAGGTTGCCACGCCGATGGCCAGGCACAGGCCGGTGAAGAGCACGGCTTTGCCGGTGGACTTCAGCGTCTGGTAGTAGGCCTCCTGCAACGTGAGGCCGGCGCGCAGGAAGCTTTCCAGGCGGCTGTAGATGTAGATGCCGTAGTCGACACCGATACCCACGCCCAGTGCCACCACCGGCAGCGTCGCCACTTTCACGCCGATGCCGAGGAAGGCCATCAGGGCATTGCCCAGCACCGAGGTGAGGATCAGCGGGATGACGATGCAGATAGTCGCCGGGATCGAGCGGAAGGTGATCAGGCACATAGCCGCGACGCAGATGTACACCAGGATCAGAATGGTCAGCTCGGTCTGGGCGATCACCTCGTTGGTGGCCGCTTCGATACCGGCGTTACCGGCGGCGAGCAGGAACTCCAGCCCGTCCTTGTTGTGCTCCTGGGCGAAGCCCTGGACCGCCTTGACCGCGCGCTGCAGGGTCTCAGCCTTGTGGTCGTTGAGGAACACCAACACCGGTGCGAGGGAGCAGTCGGTGTTGTACAGGCCGTCGGCGCGGCTGATGGAGTTGTTCAGCACGTCCTGGTTGCGGGAGAGGGTTTCCCACTTCAGGTTGCCTTCGTTCATCCCTTTGATCACCTGCTTGGAGACGGTGACCATGGAGATGGCGGACTGCACGCCCTGGGTGTTCTCCATCGTCCACATCAGCTCGTCGATGGGGGCCAGCGCCTCGTGGGTGGAGCACCCTTCAGGCTTGGTCTTGACCATCACCACGAGCACGTCGGAGCTGGTGGAGTAGTTGCTGATGATGAAGTTGTTGTCCTTGTTGTAGCGCGAGTCCGGACGCAGCTCCGGCGCGCCCTGGTCGAGGTCGCCGATCTTCAGGTGCTTGCCGTACCAGAGGCCGCCGCCGAAGGCCATGATGGCGATGACCACGGAGATGGGCGCCACGGTGGGGTGCGCAAAGTTGGACAGCAGGCGCCAGAACGGGTGCTCGCGGGTGGCGTCCTTCTTGCTGCGGTCGATGGCCTTCTTGCTGATGCCGACATAGGAGATGGCGACCGGCAGCAGGATCAGGTTGGTGAAGACGATCACCGCCACGCCGATGGAAGCGCCGATGGCCAGCTCGCGGATCACGCCGATGTCGATGATCAGCAGGGTGATGAAGCCCACGGCGTCGGCCAGGATGGCGATCATCCCCGGCAGGAACAGCTGGCGGAAGGTGCGCCGGGCGGCGGTCAGGGCGTTGTCGGCGTCGCTGGACTGCAGGGCGATGCCGTTGATCTTCTGCACGCCGTGGGAGATACCGATGGCGAAGATCAGGAATGGCACCAGCATGGAGTACGGGTCGAGCCCGAAGCCCACCGAGTGCATCAGGCCCAGTTGCCAGATCACCGCCACCAGGGTGGTGGAGAGCACGGCGATGGTGCTGCGGATACACCAGGTGAACCAGTAGAGCAGCACCAGGGTGGTGAGGAAGGCGATGCCGAAGAAGGCCACGACCATGATCAGGCCGTCGATCAGGTCGCCGACCTTCTTGGCGAAGCCGACGATGTGCACCTGGACGTTCGGGTTCTGGGCCTGGTACTTGTCGCGGATCTTCTCTTCCAGCTCATGGGAGAACTGGCGGTAGTCGAGCTTCAGCAGCTTGCCCTGGTCGTTCGGGTCCGGGTAGGACTCGAGCAGCGGCACGTCGATGATGCTGGACTTGAAGTTGTTGGCCACCAGGCGGCCGATCTGGCCGGACTTGAGCACGTTGTTGCGCAGCTCTTCCAGGCTGTCGGCGGAACCGTCGTAGGTCTGAGGGATGACTTCGCCACCGGCGAAGCCTTCCTCGGTCACTTCGGTCCAGCGAACGCTGGGGCTCCACAGGGACTTCAGGCCGGAACGGTCAACGCCGGGAATGTAGAAGACCTCGTCGTGGATCTGGCGCAGGGTCTCCATGTAGTCCTTGCTGAAGATGTCCCCGTCCTTGGCTTCCACCGAGATGCGCACGGTGTTGCCCAGGTTCGCCAGGTCGTTGCGGTGCTCCATCATCTTCTGGATGAAGGGGTGGTGCAGCGGAATCATCTTCTCGAAGCTGGTGGACGGGCGCACCTGGGTGGCCTGCCAGAAGAGGAAGATGCTGACCAGCAGGCAGATGACGATCACCGCCGGCCGGTTGTTGAAGATCAGGCGCTCCAGGAAGGTCGCCTTGTCCTGGTGATGGTTACTCATCGAAACTCCCCCACCTTGTTATTGTTGGCCCAGCTCGGCGCCAGTCGGCGAGGCGACACGCGCCCCACCCTGTCCCACCAGGATCAGGTTGCCCTTGCTGTCGACCGTGGCACTGGCCAGCGACAGACGATCGGCGCGGTTGACCACGCTGAAGGTGCGGCCGGCATCGGTGCTCTTCAGCACACTGCCGCCATGGCCGACCACCAGCAGGGTGCCGTCGTCGAGCAGAGTGCCGCCGGAAAGGCCGAACTCCAAGGTGCCGCCACGGGCGTTCTTGAGCGGGATGGTTTCCCAGGTCGTGCCGAAATCGGCGGAGCGGAACAGGTGGCCACGCAGGCCGTAGGCGATCACGACGCCGGGCTCTGCGGTACCGGACACGCCGAACAGCGAGCCCTCGTAGGGCCCTTCGAGGCGTTCCCAGGTCTGGCCCCAGTCGGGGGAGCGGAACATGCTGCCCATCTCGCCGACGATGAACAGGCCGGAGTCCTTCACCGCCGCGATGGCATTGATGTGGTACTGGTCTTCGTTGTCGAGGCGGTCGCTGACGTCTTCCCAGTTCTTGCCACCGTCCTCGGTGGCCAGCAGGGCGCCGTAGGAGCCAACGGCGAAGCCGGTGCTGGCGTCCTTGAACCAGACGTCCAGGAGCGGGGCTTCACGCTGCAGGTCTTCGAACTGGAGTGTCCAGGTCGCCCCGCCATCCTCACTGGCGAGAATCTGCGCGTCGTGGCCGACGGCCCAGCCCTTCTTGTCATCGACGAAGTAGACGGCGGTCAGCATCTGCCGGGTCGGCACCTTGGCCTGGGTCCAGCTCGTGCCGTCGTCGTCGGAATAGAGAATATGGCCACGATCCCCCACGGCAACCAAGCGCTTGCCGGCGTGGGCGACGTCCAGCAGCAGGCTGGTGATGGCCTTGGGTGATTCGATGGAGTAGACCGGTGCTGCCTCGGCGGCATGCACGGTGGGCACCATGGCGGAAGTCAGGATGGACAGCACACTGAACAGCGAGAGCGCTTTGGCCAGCGGCGAGTGGAAGCGGAACGCCGGCTGGGCGGAATGACGCGCGCCACGACCGGACTGGGTGCGCCGCATGACGGGCTCACTCATACACCTTTCCCCCTTATTGTTATAGGTGGTCCTGCCCCACGGGCAGGCGGCTTATGCTATCCAGCTTTGGAAAGCGCTGACAATCGGCGGGACGTTATGTTTTGTTAAGCCAAACCCGCGTGATTGAGCCCTTATCAGGGCCTCTGATGAATGAAAAAGGCCGCTACCAGAGTAGCGGCCTTTTTCTGTCCTGCGAATCGATCAGCGAGTACCGCGACGACGCAGGGCAGACGGCTTGAAGTAACCGTCATCCGGGACCGGCTGGGTGAAGTCGATGGTGCTCGACTCCTCGTTGTCGAGGTTCTGCACGTGGTAGCGGCGGGCCTGCAGATCATGGAACACGTCCAGCGCGGACCAGGTGGTCGGCAGGTCGTAGTAGTTCTTCAGGTAGGCCACCGAGACACGCCACAGCTCACCGCGACCGTCGTACTGGTCGACCACGGCGGCTTGCCAGCTGTCCTCGTCGAGGAACAGGGTGCGCTTGGAGTAGATGTGGCGGGCGCCCGACTTCAGGGTGCCTTCCACGACCCACACGCGGTGCAGTTCGTTACGGGTGACGGCCGGGTTCAGGTGGCCGGGCTTCAGCAGCTCCTTGTACTTAACCTCAGGGCTGGAGACCTTGTAGTTGTTGTACGGGATGTAGATTTCCTTCTTGCCCACCAGCTTCCAGTCGTAGCGATCCGGCGCACCGTTGAACATGTCGGTGTCGTCGGCGGTACGCAGGCCGTCGGCGGCAGCGATCGGCGTGTCGTAGGCCAGGTTCGGCGCGCGGCGAACGCGGCGCTGACCGGCGTTGTAGCCCCAGGCCTGACGCGGCTCCTTCACCTGGTCCAGGGTCTCGTGCACCAGCACGGCGCCACCCGCCAGGCGAGCCGGGCTCTTGGTGAAGGACAGGTAGTAGAACAGGATGTTGTTCAGGTCAGCGTACGAACCCTTCGGGTTGTAGTACTTGAACAGGGCTTCCTGCTGCGAGGTCACCAGGGAGTAGTCGCCATTGCGCTGCACGGCCACTTCGGAAGCGCGACGCACGATGTAGGAACCGCGGTAGCGAACGATGTGGTTCCACAGGGCCTCGACGCCGTTCTGCGGGATCGGGAACGGAATGCCGCCATAGGCATCGGCAAAGCCGTTGCCGCCATCCAGCAGCTTGGCGGTGGTGGCGTTCTTCACGGTGTTGTCATAGACCCACTGCGGCGCGGAGCCGGAGCGACGGGTCGGGTAGACCGGCATCTGGAAGGTGTCCGGGTAAGCATTGAACAGGGCGATCTGACCGGGGGTCAGGTTGGCCTTGTACTGGTCCAGATTGGCCTTGGTGATGGTGAACAGCGGCTTGTCGCCCGGGAACGGATCGACATGGTGCTGACCCGGCTTGTAGCCGGCTGGGGCCTGGGTGATGCCACCGGTCCACTCGGGAATGGTGCCAGCCGCGTTACCGGCCTTCTCGGCACCGAAGGGGGTCAGGCTGGTGCCCAGCTTGGCGGCTTCCTGGGCGGACACTGCCGCCAGCGCGCTACCGGCGGACAGTGCGAACGCAACTGCCGCGCCAATCAGCGAAAGCTTTTTCAGCATGTTGAATCTCCGTGAGGGTTCAGCGGCGGGAGCCCTTGAAGGCCCCCGCGTTCTTTTCTAGTTAGAAGGAGTACTTGACGTTGACGCCGATGTTGTCGCGGTCGCGAGCTGCGTTGTTCTGACCGGCGCCGTAGAACTCGGTGTACTGGATCTCGCCTTCCAGGCTGTTCAGGTAGGTCGCCTTCACACCAACGGTATACGCCTTGCGGCCTTCGATGAAGTTACCGGTCTGGTGGGAGTTGCCCTCGAAGTCATCCTTGTAGACGACGAACGGGGAAACGTTAACGCCGGCATAGACGTCGTTCCACGTACCAGACAGAACGAGGGTGTAGCCGTAGGCGTTCTTGTTGATCTGGTCGTCACGGTCATAGCCGCTGGCGTAGGCGCCGTTGGCACGGCCGGCATAGTAACGAACATTGCCTTGGTAATCGGTGTACTTCAGGTCGCTGCCACGAAGGTGTTCAGACGCCAACTCTGCAATACCGACCAGCGAATCGAAGCCAAGCGACGGGCCGAAGTTCTGAATCGCACCCCACGAGGTATTGAAGGACTCAACACGTTCGTAGTTATGCAGTTGACCGCCCAAGCGAACATCCTGCCCAGCGACATTAATGCCTCGACCGAGCGAGAACTGGGTGGCTTGGCCGAGGAACTGCTGGAGCGCGTCGTTGGTAGCGGCAATGCCGATTGGCATGTTCGGACGGTAGGCGATCTCACCAAACACCGAAGTTTCATTGATCGTGGTGTTGAAGCTGAAACCGTATACACGGATATCTTCGACATATTCGCGCCGTGCCTGGATTTGGTTGCCCAGATCCACAGCCAGCAGACCACCAACAATTTGCTGAGCAGATGTACCAGCAGCAGCGGCAGCTCCACCTACGGCCGGGTTACCAAGCAGGGCAGCGTATTGTGCCCCCGTAATACCGCGGTAGGCGCTGTTCACGTCCGCGTAGATATAGGGCTCTTTGGAGTGATAGTTGATGAAGTAGGCGCCAAACTCCGTTGAATTCAGTTCCTCAGCGATGTACTTGAAGTTAACACCGAACTGACCGTCGTTCTTGGCATTGATGTCAGGACCGATGGAGGCAACTTTGAAGGCATCTCTGTTGGCAAACTCACTGCCACGAATACCACTCAACGGGTTGGAGGCCAGCAGACCATAGAGCGAGTTGCCGCCAAGCAAAGGGTTCGGGGTCATGAGTCCAGCCAACGAACCACTCTGGTTATAAGCAGTATTACCACCATCCGCGAACAGATCGGTCTCAGAGAAGTAGGTGCCCGCAGGGTCAATCGCGCTTTCTTTCCAGTTGAACTGGTAGAAGGCTTCCATCGACAGGTTGTCGGTCAGACCGATGTTGAAGCTCAGCGCCTCAACCGGGACCAGCACTTCCTTCAGTTCGGAACCCGGCAGGCGGAACTGGGCGGCGTTGAGCGGGTTGGTGGTGTTGATGCCACCGCGATAGAAGATGCCCTCACCCCAGTTGAACACCTGCTTGCCGAAGCGCGCGGTCAGCGGCATGTCGGCCACGTCCCAGTTGCCGTAGACGTAGGCGTCGAGGATCTGCGCATCGCGACCGGCCTTGTGGCGGGTCTCGCGGGTGAAGCTGCTGTCGTTCGGGTAGTTTTGGCTCGGCTGGCGCGGGCTGTTGTTGTCCAGGTAGTCGTTGCGCTTGTCCATGATCTGGGTGTCATAGAAAGCGGTGCCACGGACGAACACGCCGTAGTTCTTGTAGGTCGCCTCCAGGTCGGACGTGATCTTGTACACCTCGGAAACCAGGCCGGTGTCGAAGTTACGGTTGCCGTCGTTGGTGTTGATGTCGTTGTTGGTCTTGTCCTGGCCCTGGACGCGCCACAGTTGGCCGTAGGAGACGGTGGTGTCGATGGAGCCGCTGATCTCGTCGTCGGCGAAGCTGAATTCAACCGCCTGGGCCTGGACGGCGCACATCAGGGGCAGGAGGCCGGCGAGGGCGAAACCGGCCTTGGCCGGTGCGAAACGCAATTGGGGCTTGCGGGACTTGAGTTCCATCGAGGTGTCTACTCCGTGGACAGATCATTTGTTATGGCTCCCGTCATGGGAGCTGTTTCGGCCACCTGGGGCGGCTCCGGCGTTGGCACTTCGAGGCCCCAACGCGTCTGGCCCGCACGTTCCAGCTATCAACTGCCGGTCGGACGAACCTGGATCGGATTGCGCACGTGCAACCAAGGTGCCAAATCCGTACGACTGAAGTCGAAAACCCGACTTGATCACCCGGGCAACTATCATTCAAACGTGTGACTGATCATCCACTGATCAAATCGGAAAAATCGGCCGATTTTGTCCTACAAGCTGGCTCGATTTGTCACTCAAAACCACACCTTGAGCGATTGCCGATTCACACCTTCCCCGTACGGTCAAGGAAAAGACGACGCCCTTCACGCTTTTTACGCCTAAGCAGGGGACGGATTATTCCCATGGGTAACAAAAAAGTGTTACCGGCAGTTTGCCAGTAACACTTTCCATAGGGAGGAATCCGACACGGAGGGGCAAGCCCTCCTCGGATCAGGCGAGGCTCTTGCTGACCACCTCGAAGACGTCGCTGGACAGCTCGCCAGAGGCGAGGATGCGCTCCAGCTCTGCACGCATCAGGGACTGCCGGGCCGCATCGTACTTGCGCCAGCGGGTCAGCGGCGCCAGCTGGCGCGAGGCGATCTGCGGGTTGAGCGCGTTGAGCGTGATGACGTGGTCGGCAAGGAAGCGATAACCCGCACCATCGGCCCGGTGGAAGTTCACCAGGTTCTGGTTGGCGAACGCCCCGATCAACGCACGCACCTTGTTGGGGTTCTTCAGGGTGAAGGCCGGGTGGGCCATCAGCGCCTGCACCCGCTCCAGCCCGCCCGGCAGGGTGCAGCCGGCCTGGACGCTGAACCACTGGTCCATTACCAGCGGATTGTCCTTGAAGTAATCGGCGAAGCTCGCCAGCGCCTTGGCCTTCTCGTCCTCGAAGCTGGAGTTGACCAGCACCGAGAGCGCCGTCAGGCGTTCGGTCATGTTGTCGCACGCCTCGAACTGCTCCAGGCAGGCCTGGAGAACCTCGGCCTTGCCACTGAGCATCAGGTAGGACAGCGCGATGTTCTGCAGGGTGCGACGGGCAAAGTGCTCAGCGGAGGCGACATAGGGCGTCTCGCGCGAGAGGGCGCGATTGGCCTGGTAACGCGCCAGCAGCTGCGGGAACAGGGCATCACTGATCGAACGACGGGCGAACTCGCGGGCCGCGTGGATCGCGTCCACATCCGCCACCTCGCTGATCTCGGTCAGGTAGGCCTCGCTGGGCAGCGACAGCATCTCGGCCACCATCGCCTGGTCCAGCGACTCATCCTCCAGCAAGGTGCGGAAGGCATCCAGCAGGCGGCTGTCCAGTGCCAGTTGTTCGCCACGCTGGTGCTGCCCGATCAGCTCCTGCAGCACCTGCACGGAAAGCTGCTGGCCGGCATCCCAGCGGTTGAAGCCGTCGCTGTCGTGTTGCATGAGGAACATCAGCTGATCGCGGCTGTACGGGAAGCTCAGCTTCACCGGTGCGGAAAAACCGCGGAGCAGGGACGGCAACGGCTTTTCCGCCACATCGACGAAAGTGAAGGTCTGCTCGGCCTCGGTGACGGCGATCACCCGGTTGCCCCCCTCGGCCTTCGCCTCGCCTGCCAGGCGCAACGGCAGGTCGTTGCCGGCGGCGTCCAGCAGCCCCAGCTCGACGGGGATGACGAAGGGCAGCTTTTCGGTCTGGCCGGGGGTGGCCGGGCAGCTCTGGCGGAAGGTCAGGCTGTAGGTCCTGGCAGCGGCATCGTAGGCGTCCTCGACCACCAGGCGCGGGGTGCCGGCCTGGCTGTACCAGCGCTTGAACTGGGTCAGGTCGACGCCGTTGGCGTCCTCCATGGCCTTGACGAAATCGTCACAGGTCACGGCCTGGCCGTCATGGCGCTCGAAGTACAGGTCGGTGCCCTTGCGGAAGCCCTCGGCGCCCAGCAGGGTGTGGATCATGCGCACCACTTCCGAGCCCTTCTCGTAGACGGTCAGGGTGTAGAAGTTGGAGATCTCGATGAACGAATCCGGGCGCACCGGGTGAGCCATGGGGCCGGCATCCTCGGCGAACTGGTTGGTACGCAGGAAGGCCACGTCCTCGATGCGCTTGACCGTGCGCGAATTCATGTCGGCGGAGAATTCCGCATCGCGGAACACGGTGAAGCCTTCCTTCAGCGACAGCTGGAACCAGTCGCGACAGGTCACGCGGTTACCCGACCAGTTGTGGAAGTACTCGTGGGCCACCACCGCCTCGACGCGCTGGTGGGCGGCGTCGGTGGCGGTTTCGGCACGGGCCAGCACGCAGCTGGAGTTGAAGATGTTGAGCCCCTTGTTCTCCATGGCGCCCATGTTGAAGTCGTTGACCGCGACGATCATGAAGATGTCCAGGTCGTATTCACGGCCGTAGACCTCCTCGTCCCAGCGCATGGACTTCTTCAGGCTGTCCATGGCGTGCTGCACCTTGTCGATGTTTTCCGGCTCGACATAGATGCGCAGGGTCACGTTGCGCTGGCTCATGGTGGTGAACACGTCTTCCACGCACCACAGGTCGCCCGCCACCAGGGCGAACAGGTAGGCCGGCTTCTTGAACGGGTCCTCCCAGGTCGCCCAGTGGCGCCCGCCCTCCCCGGCCCCGCTGGCTACCGGGTTGCCGTTGGACAGCAGCACCGGGTAGCGATGCTGCTCGGCACTCACTGTGGTGGTGAAGCGGCTCATCACATCGGGGCGGTCGAGGTAGTAGGTGATCTTGCGGAAACCTTCTGCCTCGCACTGGGTGCAGAACATCTTCCCGGACTTGTACAGGCCTTCCAGTGCGGTGTTGCTTTCCGGGTGGATGCGCACGGTGCTGTCCAGGGTGAACTGCTCGGCAACCGGCTGCAGGGTCAGGTGGCAGTCGGTCAGCTGGTAGTCGGCGGCGCCCAGCTCGCGGTCATCCATGGACAGCGACAGCAGCTCCAGTTGCTGGCCGTCCAGCACCAGCGCCGGCAGGGTGCCATCGGCACGCTCGGGGTTGCGGCGCATCACCAGTTGGGCATGGACCAGGGTGTGGTCCTCGTGCAGCTCGAAGGTCAGGGCGGTCTCGTCGATCAGGTAGTCCGGTGCCTGGTAGTCCTTGAGGTGGATGACGTTCGGTTGCTCGGTTCGCATGCTTGCCTCTCCGGTTCAGCGCGGGCTCGTGGCCCGCCTGCGCATGGTTGGATTGCTGCCTGCCAGTGGCTCAGCCTTCGCAGCTGGCCGCGACCTGGTAGGACGTGAACTTGCGGATGTTGATGACGCCGGTGTCGAGGATCAGGTACTGCCCCTTGATGCCGCGCAGGGTCCCTTCCACCACCGGTGTCTTGTCCAGGTCGAGGCTCACCACCTTGGTCGGGTAAGCCTCGACGGGGTAACGGATTTCCAGCGGCTCGACGTCATCGAGCGGCTGGATGGCCTGGAGGCCGAAACGCGACTGCAGGGCCTGGATGCCCTCGCCACAGGCATCGAACAGCGCCTCGCGCACCGCGAGCAGGTCGAGTGCCTCGGCCTCGCCCTTGAGCAGTGCGCGCCAGTTGGTGCGGTCCGCCACCTGTGTTCGCAGCAGGTCCTCCACCAGGCCGGACTGCTGGCGCGTGGCGACCCGCAGGATGGGCAGCGCCTGGCGGGCGCCCTGGTCGATCCAGCGGGTGGGCACCTGGCTGGCGCGGGTGATGCCGACCTTGATGCCCGAGGAGTTGGCCAGGTAGACGATGTGGTCGGTCATGCAGAACGACTCGCCCCAGCTCGGCTCGCGGCAGGTACCGGCGTCGTAGTGGCAGCGTTCCGGGCTCATGATGCAGGTGTCGCACTGGGCCAGCGAGGTGAAGCAGGGGTAGCAGTAGCCCTGGCTGAAGCTCTTGCTGGTCTTTCGCCCGCAATGGCTGCAATGGATGCCGCCGAGGTATTCCAGGCGGATGCGCTTGCCCAGCAGGGGGTTCACCGACACCTGCTCATCGCCCAGGCGGAAGGCGTACTGCACCACCGGGTCACCCAGTTGCGCCGACATCTTGCTCAGCGCACCGCGCCCCAGCTCCAGCATGGTTTCAGCCCCCATCAGTGGATGGAGTCGGATTTGAAGAGGATGTTCGGCACGGGCTCGGACTTGGAGCTGCAGACCTGCGGGCCCATGTACCCGGTGCGCTGGTCTTCCGGCAGGTTCTTGGCCTCCCAGGCGATGATGGCCTGCAGGCTCAGCTCCTTCTGCTCCTCGGTGAGTTTGCGACCATCGGCCCACTTGCCGATTTCCACGGCGAGCTTGAGGCTCTGGTAGACATCCTCGGTGATGTTGCTGATCAGTTGGGCGAAAGAGGACATGGCATGACTCGCTGCATTCGTTCGGGGGAACAAGGAGCGGCATTCTAGCAGGTCGCAGCGGGCGCCAGGCGAGGCCGCCCGCGCCCCGACCTAGCGGCGCAGACGGGCCAGCAGGCCACCGATCAGGCCGGTGGCGCAGCCCGCCAGCAGGCCGCCCACATGGGCACCGTTGGCGATGGCGCCGAAGCCCAGCAGGCTGACCACGCCAGACAGGCACACCACCAGCCACACCAGCATCATCACCATCACCCCCGGCGGCAGCCGGTAGGCCGGGCACGGCGCCAGGCGCTGGAACAGCCAGCAGTGGCCGAGCAGGCCATAAAGCACACCCGACAGGCCACCGAACAAACTCGGCCCGCTCACCTCGTACTGCACCAGGTTGGACATCAGGCTCAGCAGCAAGGTGAGCCCCAGCAGCATCCAGCCGCCCTGGCGGTATTCGATGCGCCGCCCCAGCTCCCACACCCACATGCCGTTCATGGCCAGGTGCAGGATGCCGAAGTGCACCAGCATGGGCGTCACCAGGCGCCACCACTGGCCGGCTTGCAGGCTGTCGGCCAGCGGGGTGAAGAGCACGTAGTCGCCTTCCACACGGAAGTCGAGGAAGGTCAGCCAGCTGACGGCCTGGAGGTTGTCACCCAGCGCCGTCACACCGGCACAGACCAGGGTCACCAACAGCAGGGCCACGGTGAAGGGCGTAGCCTTGAGCCGCGCACCCCAGGACTCGCGTACCGGCTCGGTCGGCGCGTGTTCCAGCACGAACTGCGGATCACCCTGGGGGAAGCGCGCATACAGGCCACGCACCTGCTCCGCCCAGTCCTCGCCGGGCACCCAGAGCACCTGCTCCTCGCGTTCCTCGCTGACCCGGTGCGGCACCTCCAGGCGTCGCAGCAGGCTGACGAATCCACTTAAGTCCACCGAGGCCGGCAGACGCATCGCGGCCACCACCGTCATCGGGGCTCCTCCGGGCGCTCCACCTCGACCCAAACGAACTTCGCGGGGTCCAGGCGCAATTCATCGTCCAGCCGGTAGGCCACCAGCTTGCCGTACATCACGGCGCTGTAGTCCAGGCAGGCCAGGTTGGGGCGCAACGGCGCCGGGCGTCCGCGGCGCCAGTAGTGCCCGACGAACAGCAGCGGCTCGTTGACGCCGTAGCTGAGCAGCGCCGAGCGGTGGGCGTCGGAGAGCGGCTGCCGCGCCACGTCTTCCGGCAGCGCATCGGGCTGGAAGACCACGTCGCCGTAGGTACGCGGGTTGTCCTCCCAGAACTTGGTGCGGAACACCGAGCGGGTGAAGCCGTCGCTGCCGGTCAGGGTCATGCCGCCGGGCAGCGGCAGGTCGGTTCCCCGCAGCAGGCGCTTGAACACCCGCTCGGCGAAGCCGCCGCGCTCGGCCGAGGCCTGGATGAAGGCGGCGTCGATCCGCCCGTCCGGGTAGTCGCGGCGCACCGCCTCGATCAGGTCGTGGTCCCAGCAGGCATGCACCAGGCGGAAGCGACCGCCGTCGATGAACAGCGGCAGGTCCTGGAACCAGCGGAGGAAGTCATGCCAGTCGCCGGGGTGGCCCTCGAACTGTTCGAGGGTCTCCTTCAACAGGCGGGTGTGGCGCGGCGTGTGGTCGTGGACGAAGGTCCGGCCACTGCCGGCCGGTGCCGGCGTCACCCAGCCAAGGGCGTTGTACTCATGGTTGCCCATGATGCAGCGGGCCTGGCCCGCCTCGACCATGGCGTGGACCAGGTGCAGCGCCTCGCGGATGCGCGGCCCACGGTCGATGAGGTCACCGAGGAACAGGGCCATGCGCCACGGGTGGCGCCAGACATCGCCCTGCTTGCGATAGCCCAGCCGATCCAGCAGGCGCTCCAGGGTGTGCGCACACCCGTGGATGTCGCCGATCAGGTCGTAGCCACGCCCGGCGTCCAGTTCCATCAGTCGCCACCACCCAGGCGGCTTCCCCAGCCGAGCTTGGTGCGGCACACCTCGTAGTAGTTGTGGTCCAGCGGGTGGATCAGGCGCAGCTTCTGCGGCTTCTTGCGCACCGTGATGGTGTCGCCGGGGGCGCAAGTGAAGTGGTTCTGGCCATCGCAGGACACCAGCGGGTAGATCTGCAGGTTGGGCGAGACCACGATCTTCAGCTCGCTGGTGCTGTCCACCACGATGGGCCGGCTGGACAGGGTGTGCGGGTACATGGGCACCACGACGATGGCGTCGAGCTTCGGGTGCATGATCGGCCCCCCGGCGGACAGCGCGTAGGCCGTGGAGCCGGTGGGCGTGGCGATGATCAGGCCGTCGGCCTTCTGGGTGCAGACGAACTGGCCGTCGATATGCAGCTCGAACTCGATCATCCGGGTCGACTTGCCCGGGTGCAGCACCACGTCGTTCAGCGCGTCGCCCTGGCCGATGGCCTCGCCGTGCTGGCGGCGCACCTCGGCCTCCAGCAGGAAGCGCGTCTCGACGCTGTAGTGGCCGTCCAGCACCTCGGCCACCTTCACCTCCAGCTCATCGGGCTTGATGTCGGTGAGGAAGCCCAGGCTGCCACGGTTGATGCCCAGCACCGGGATGTTGTGGCGGGCCAGCGCACGGGCGGCGCCGAGCATGCTGCCGTCACCGCCGACCACGATCACCAGGTCGCAGACCTCGCCGAGGATCTTCCGCGACGACGTCTGCAGGCCGTGCCCGGGCAGCACTTCGGCAATGGTGTCCTCGAGGATCACGTGGAGGTGGCGATCCAGCAGGAATCGCTTCAGGCGGCGGATGGTATCGAGCACGTGGGGGCTCCCCAGGCGTCCGATGATGCCGATATTGCGGAATTGCTCCATGGGGCTCCAGCAAGGCTCTACGACGGGAGGAAATGCCGGCGATTATGGGCGAAAGCCCGTAGCAGCGGCAAACCGCTGCTCGGCTATGCTGCGTGCATGACGCCCTTCCCCACCCTCGCCGACCTGCCCCGTAACCTGCATCACCCTGCCGTGCGCGACCTCGCCTGGGCACTGCTCGCCCCACCGTTGCTGGCGCGTCCGGGGCTGGCCCAGCGGCACCCGCTGAGTGCCTCCGAGTGGGCCGCCGCGCCCCACCGGCTGGAAGCCTGGCTGCAGAGCCAGGAGCAGGCACCGCAACCGCTGGAGGCATGGCTCGCCGGCCTGGCCTCCAGCCGCCTGGGGCTTCGCTTCGAGCGGCTTTGGCAGTACGCCCTGGCGCAGGCACCGGGCGTGCGCCTGCTGGCCAGCAACCTGCCGGTGCGCCAGCAAGGCAAGACGCTGGGGGAAATGGACCTGTTGCTGCAGGACGACCACGGCATCCACCATGTGGAGCTGGCCATCAAGCTCTACCTCGGCCCCCAGGCGGGTGGCGGGCATGACGCGGAGCACTGGTGTGGCACCGATGTCAGCGACCGCCTCGACCTCAAGCTCGCCCACCTGCGCGAGCGTCAGCTGCCCCTTTCCAGCCTCGCCGTCAGCCGCTCCGCCCTGGAGAGCGTCGGCGCCTGGCCGGCCCAGGCATCGGCCTGGCTGGGCGGCTACCTGTTCTATCCCTGGCCGGGAGGGTGCGAAGCGCCGACCATCGCCAACCCCGGCCACAACCGGGGCCTGTGGCTGCATCGCCGCCACTGCCAGGCCCTCATCGACCAGCACCCCGACGCCCGCTGGTACCCCCTGCCCCGCCCGGACTGGCTGGGCCACGCGCAGGTGCCGGCCGAGCAGGCCTGGCCACGGACGCAGGTGATGGAGTGGCTGGCCGCGCAGCCACCCGGCGGGCCGGCCTGGATGCTGGCAAGGCTGGCGCCGGAAGGCACCCACTGGCGGGAAGTGGAACGGGGGTTGGTGGTGAACGACGCCTGGCCCGCGACGGGCTGAGCCCGCCGCAGCGACCGGTCAGCGGCTGCGCTCGGTGCGCCCACCGGAACGGGCCAGGTAACCGGCACCGCTTTCGCACAACAGCGCATCGCGTTGCACCGCCGGCAGCGCATCCAGGCCATCGCGCAGCGCATAGGCGCGGAACCCCAGCTGGGACAGCAGGAACACCGCACTGGCGCTGCGCTTGCCGCTGTCGCAATAGCAGAGGTAGTCCCGCGCCGGATCGAGCAGGCGCGTCTTCAGCCGCAACAGGTGCAGCGGCATGTTCAGCGCTTCGGGGGCATGGGCCCGCTCGTATTCGTCCTGCAGGCGCACATCCAGCCATTGGCCGCCTGCCGCCAGCAGCCGCGACGCCTCACCGAGGGACACCTCGTCCACCACGGGGGCACGCAGGAGGGCGAAGAAATCCTGGCGGTCCAGGCGCATCACCACGCCGTCCTCCAGCAGGGTGACGCTGGCGTTGCGCGGCCGGTCGGACAGCAGCGCCTCCTCACCGAAGCAGGCCCCTACCTCCAGCTCCGCCAGCACCTGATGATCGCTGCCGGCCCCACGGATCACCTCCGCACGGCCCTCGCGGAGGAAGTAGCAGCAATCCCCCGCCTCGCCTTCGCGCAGCACCTCGCTGCCCGCCGGCAGTTCGATGCGCTGCAGCCGCCCGACCATCTGCTGGACGTTGGCCGGCGGCACCTTGCTGAACAGCGGGTTCTCCAGCAGGCGCTCCAGCCATTCGACGTCGTCGCTATCCATCTGCAGCAACAGGTCCTGGTAGGCGGAACGCCAGGTGATGAGGCGCGCGAGGGTGGCGCTGTCGATGGCCAGCACGCTGACCTCGGTGAGCGCCACCGCCTCCTGCAGGCGCGGCAGGCTGGGCGAGAGCGGGTGGCAGCTGGCTTCGCTGCTGGCCACCAGGCGGATTTCCGCCCCCGAGGCGTCCCGCAGCAGCAGCTCGCCGGCCAGCAGGTAATAGGTCAGCCGGGCCTGGTCGCCGCGCCGGAACAGCACCTGGCCCGCCAGCAGGGGCTGGGGCACCAGTTGCCCACGCAGCTCCCGCCACTGCTGCTCGGAAAGCGCATTGAGCGGTGTCAGGCTGCGCAGCTGATCCGGATTGAGCGGTTCGGTCATCGGTTGATTTCCAGGGCATCGGCTGAGGTGGAAGTGTAGCCAGCCAGGTGGTGCAGGCGCGTTGAAAGGGCGCGGCGCCCCTGCAGCCCACCGGTGTGCAGCAGGACGATCCGACTGCCGGCAGCAAGGTAACCGGCCTCGATCTGCTGGCGCAACGCCAGCAATGCCTTGACGGTGTAGAGCGGGTCCAGCTCGATGCCGCCCTCCGCCTCCCAGGCGAGCATGGCGCAGGCCAGCTCGGCGTCGACCCGGCCGAAACCGCCTCGGCTGGCGTCCAGCAGGCGGTAGCCGGCATCGACCGCGCCGGTTTCAACCAGCAGCGCGCGGACCTGCTCCGCCACGCCGTGGTCCGCCGGCACCGCCAGGGCACCCACCACCGGATGGCGGCCAGCCTCGCCGAGCACCAGCCCCGCCAGGGTGGTACCGGTGCCGGCAGCGGTCCACAGCGCGTCGTAGTCGGCCCAGCCCAGCACCGGCAGTTGCCGTTGGATCATCGCCACCAGCGGCGCGCAGCCGAGGGCACCCGACACTCCGCCACCGCCCTCGGGCACCGGCATCAACGCGGGGTAGCGGGCCTGCCAGTCATCCCAGAAGCCCGGCGCGTGGCGGGCCCGATAGCCGCCATAGCCCAGCCAGTGCAGGGTCATGCCGAAGCGGCGCAGGTCCGCGACGGTCGGGGTGTCCTGGGGGTCGCCACGCAGCAGGCCCACGGTGTCGAAGCCGAAGCGCTGGCCGGCGGCGGCCACCGCATGCAGGTGGTTGGAATGGGCCCCGCCCAGGGTCATCACCCCGGCGAAACCCTTGGCAGCCGCCCGTTGAAGATGGGGGGCCAGCTTGAACCATTTGTTGCCGCTCACCAGCGGGTCGATGCGGTCGAGGCGCAGCATCGCCACCTCGACGCCCGCACGCTCCAGCCACCCCAGGCACAAGGGTTCGAGAAGGGCTTGCGGATTCCAGTCGGGAGGCGGCAATGGCACGGATGGGCTCGCTCGGAAAAGGCGCGGAGCTTACGGCAAGCGCCGCACCATGGCGATCAGCCCACCGTGCGCAGGCGAGCAGTGGCCTTGTGGCGGGCGCAGCAGTTGGAGTCCCCGGCCACGAAGCGGCTGGGCGTATCCACCCGGTCGATGGGCATGCCGCAGCGCTCGCCGCCCGGCAGGGTCGCCTCGCAGGTGGGCTGCTGGTAGTGGGCCAGCCACTGGCGGTACTGCGCCTCGGAGACGAAGCACTTGGCCGCCGCGTAGGCGTAGGGGTTGTCCTGGTAGCGGGCGATGTCCTGCAGCGGGATGGTCAGGTGGCCGGCGCCCGGGTGGTAGACCACGAACACCACACCCAGGCGGGCCAGGCGCTCGAGGATCTGGTCACCGCCCTGGTTCACCAGTTGCTCGCGCTCCTGCTTGAGGCGGTCGATCTCCTGCTGCAGCTGGGTGTCCAGCTCGTTGCGGTAGGCCAGCTCGACGTCACGGATGGCCAGCTGCTCCTTGTAGTCCATGACGGCGGCGGCCACCTTGGCCTGCAGTTCGCCCTCGAACTGGGAACGGAGGATGTCCACCTCAGTGCGCCCATGGCGCTCCAAGGCGCGCAGTTGCTGGCTCATCTCCTCGCGGGATTTCTGGAAGCCCTCGGCCTGGACCTGCAGCTGGCGCTTGAGGTCGGCGTTCATGTCCTGCTGCTGGCGCAGTTCCAGCTGCAGGGAGTCGATGGTCTGCTGCAGCTCGCGCGCTTTCTCTTCGGCGGCCAGGCGGTACTTGGCCAGGGCCTCTTCGTTCTGCTGGCCGAGGCTGGCGATGCGCAGGCGCTGCTGCTTGATCAGTTGGGCCGTCTTCAGGCGGTGTTCCTGCTCCAGCTGCTGCGCCAGCTTCTCGGCCATTTCGGCGGCGGCATCCGGCGGTGCGTACCACTTGTCCTCCGGCGCCATCTGCAGGCGCTGGGGCTCGACCACCTGGGGCGCGTCCTCCTCCACCATCAGGCCCAGGGCATTGCGGCGCACGGTGTCGCGCACCAGGGCCAGGTCGTTCTGGCCGGGAGCGAGGTTCGGGTCCCACATGTGCATCTGGTGCCAGGAGACCGGGCACTGGCTGCGGCAGGCGAGGCGGATGGGGCCGGCGCCCAGGTCGGGGCCGCGCCCGGCGCGTTCGGCCAGGTGGCGCAGGGGCATGTTCCAGCCGGTGTCAGCCTGCCCCTTCTCGTCGAAGTCGAGGTAGAAGAAGACCAGCGAGCGGACCATCAGGCGCGGGTTGATCAGGACGTAGACCAGGCGCATCTGCTGGTCGGCGAACTCGGGCATGTTCACCACGCCGTCGAGCATCGCTTCGAATTCGGGGAAGAGCATTTCCTTGCAGATGCCCCGTTCATTGAAGAACAGCACGGCCTCAACCATCTGCGGCTTGTTCTGCATGCTCATCGGGTTTACCTCTGGCCAACGCGGTGAGTCCCGGAGGGGACGGGCGACTTCCTTGTCGGTAAAACGGGGCCTTTATGACAGGCGCACCGGCTGATTGTCGGAGTCTAGGGTAAAAGCCGAGGCGGGCAATGTGACTGGGTTGGCACTCGCCCGGCCCCTGGCGGGAGGCGGACGAAGTGCACGGCCGTTTTGTGATGGGGTTGGAGAGTTTCAGCCTTTCATGGCGGCGAGATAGGGTGCCAGGCGCCGCCCCATCTCCTCGCCGAGGGCCGCCAGGCCGCTCATCGGGCGCACCATCACCTCGAATTCGCGGATCAGCCCCTGCTCGTCGAAGCGGATCATGTCGATGCCCTTGAGGTCGCGCCCGCCCACCCGCGCACTGAACTCCAGCACCACGTTGAGGCCATCGTCACTGGCCAGTTCGCGGTGGTAGGCGAAGTCCTGGAACACCTGCAGCACGGTATTGAGGATGAGATTGACCGCCTGGGCGCCCGGGTAGGGCGTGTGGGCCATGGGCGAACGGAACACCGCCTCGGGGTGCAGCAGCTCGGGCAGGCGGCTGAGGTCCTGGCTGGCGATGAACTGGTGCCAGCGCTGCAGGCTGGCGGCCGCGGCAGGGTTGAGTCGGGCGTCGAGGGACATCGGCTTCTCCTTGTTCTTATGAGCCTGTAAAGAGAACGCCCCGCACGAGGCGGGGCGTCTTTCCATCAGAGTTCGGCGGCGAGGCGCGAACCCTGGTTGATCGCACGCTTGGCATCCAGCTCGGCGGCCACGTCGGCACCGCCCACCAGGTGCACGGACTGCCCGGCAGCCACCAGGCCCTCGTGCAGCTCGCGCAGCGGGTCCTGGCCGGCGCAGACGATGACGGTGTCCACCGGCAGCACCTGGGGTTCGCCCTCGGCCACGCGGATGTGCAGGCCGGCGTCGTCGACCTTGAGGTACTCCACCGAGTTGAGCATCTGCACCTGCTTGTTCTTCAGGCCGGTGCGGTGGATCCAGCCGGTGGTCTTGCCGAGGCCGTCGCCCACCTTGGATTTCTTGCGCTGCAGCAGGAACACCTGGCGGGCCGCCGCGTGGGGCTGCGGCTTGACGCCGGCGATGCCGCCACGGGCTTCCAGCGCGCCGTCGATGCCCCACTCCTTCCAGAACGCCTCGCGGTCCAGGCTGGTGGAGGTGCCCTGGTGGGTGATGAACTCGGAGACGTCGAAGCCGATGCCGCCGGCGCCGATCACCGCCACGGTCTGCCCCACCGGCTTGCGCTCGAGGATGGCGTCCAGGTAGCCGATCACCTTCGGATGGTCGATGCCCGGAATAGCCGGGGTGCGCGGGGCGATGCCGGTGGCCAGGATGATCTCGTCGAAGCCGCCCTTGACCAGGTCCTCGACACTGACGCGGGTGTTCAGGCGCAGGTCGACGCCGGTGGTTTCCAGCTTGCGCTTGAAGTAACGCAGGGTCTCGTAGAACTCCTCCTTGCCCGGCACGCGCTTGGCCACGTTGAACTGGCCACCGATCTCGGCGGCCGCGTCGAACAGGGTCACGCTGTGGCCGCGCTCGGCGGCGACGGTGGCACTGGCCAGGCCCGCCGGGCCGGCGCCGACCACGGCGATCTTCTTCACCTGGGTGGTGGGGATGTAGTTCAGCTCGGTTTCGTGGCAGGCACGCGGGTTCACCAGGCAGCTGGTCAGCTTGCCACCGAAGGTGTGGTCCAGGCAGGCCTGGTTGCAGCCGATGCAGGTGTTGATCTCGTCGCTGCGGCCTTCGGCGGCCTTGTTGACGAAGTCCGGGTCGGCGAGGAACGGGCGGGCCATGGACACCATGTCGGCGTCGCCTTCGGCCAGCACCTGCTCGGCCACTTCCGGGGTGTTGATGCGGTTGGTGGTGATCAGCGGGATCTTCACCTCGCCCCGGAGCTTGGCGGTGACCTTGGTGAAGGCCGCGCGCGGCACCTTGGTGGCGATGGTGGGGATGCGCGCCTCGTGCCAGCCGATGCCGGTGTTGATGAGGGTGGCACCGGCGGCCTCGATGGCCTTGGCCAGGGTGACGATCTCGTCCCAGGTGCTGCCGCCTTCCACCAGGTCCAGCATGGACAGGCGGTAGATGATGATGAAGTTCGGGCCCACGGCCTCGCGCACGCGGCGGACGATCTCCACCGGCAGGCGCATGCGGTTCTCGTAGCTGCCACCCCAGCGGTCGGTGCGCTGGTTGGTGTGGGCGGCGAGGAACTGGTTGATGAAATAGCCTTCGGAGCCCATGACCTCGACGCCGTCGTACTCGGCCTTCTGCGCCAGCACGGAACAGTTCACGAAGTCCTGGATCTGCTTCTCGA
Organism: Pseudomonas sp. SLBN-26; assembly: GCF_006715895.1. Lineage (NCBI taxonomy): Bacteria > Pseudomonadati > Pseudomonadota > Gammaproteobacteria > Pseudomonadales > Pseudomonadaceae > Pseudomonas > Pseudomonas sp. SLBN-26. Next base: position 24,086 of record NZ_VFOB01000001.1, on the reverse strand, counting down.
TGCCCGCCTCATCCAGCTCGTGGGGCTTGAAGGGGTTGATCGGCGCCTGGATGGCAGACGGCGCGACCGACTTGGGGCTGTAGGCGTAGCGGCCGGCGTGGAGGATCTGCATGCAGATCTTGCCGCCCGCCTCGTGCACGGCGCGGGTGACGATGCGGTGCTTCTCGGCCTCTTCCTCGGTGGTCAGCTTGGCCGCACCGGAATACACGCCGCCCTCCTCGTTCGGGCCGATGCCGCCGGTCACCATCAGGCCGACGCCGCCACGGGCGCGCTCGGCGAAATAGGCGGCCATGCGCTCGAAGCCGTTGGGCTTCTCCTCCAGGCCAGTGTGCATCGACCCCATCAGGGTGCGGTTGCGCAGGGTGGTGAAGCCCAGGTCGAGGGGCGCGAGCAGGTGCGGGTAAGCGGCCATGGGGTGGTATCTCCAGCAGGCTTTTTCTCTCACGGGTGCCACGGCCTCGCGGGCCATGGTCGGTTATGGGCCAGACGATAGTCAGCGATACGAGGCCGCTCAATGATCGAAAGTGACAACTTACTGATCCAAACGCACAGCTGCCCTTGGCAAGCCGGGCCCGCTCCCCTACCCTGGCCGGCACCTTCACGATGACCGAGCCGACATGCGCAAACTGCTCTACACCCTTGCCTGTGCCCTGCTGGCCGGCCTGCTGGTGGCCTACTCGCTGTGGACCGACCAGCGCCCGGTCGGCTACTACCTGTCGGACCTGCGCAGCGAAGTGGCGGTCAACCAGGGCCAGCCCGGCGAGCGCGGCAACCTGCTGGGCATCCAGCCCGAACTCTTCGCCGCCGACTACCAGAGCGTGGAGCGCCTGCGCCTGAAGCTGGCCGCCTACCTGGACAAGGCCCGTGACCAGGGCCTGCTCAATGCGCGTACCATCGTCGTGCTGCCCGAACACGTCGGCACCTGGCTGGTGGCCGCCGGCGAGAAACCCCAGGTCTACGAGGCCCACCACCTCGACGAGGCGATGCTCTGGCTGGCCGCCGCCAACCCCCTGCGCCTGGCCCGCGCCCTGGCCAGCGGCCACGGCGATGATCGCTTCACCGATGCGGTCTTCCGCATGAAGGCCCGGCGCATGGCCGACGACTACCAGGCGCTGTTCGGCGGCCTGGCCAGGGATTTCGGCGTGACCCTGGTGGCCGGCTCCATCCTGCTGCCCGCCCCCCGGGTCGAAGGCGGCACCCTGCTGGCCAGCGACGGCCCGCTGTACAACGTCAGCCTGGTCTTCGACGCCCACGGCCTGCCCATCGGCCAGCCGCAGCCCAAGCTGCATCCGGACCACCACGAGCGCGCCTACACCCAGGCCGGCACGATCACCGGGCTGAGCGCTCTGGACACTCCCGCCGGCCGCCTGGGCGTCCTCCTCGGTGAAGACGGCCGCAGCCCCGAAGGCCGGCAAGCCCTCGCGGAACAGGGTGCGGAGCTGCTGGTCTATCCGGCCTTCGCCCCCGGCAACGGCAGCTGGGAGCGTCCACTGGCCGACGGCGCGCACGCCCTGGATCTCTGGCGTGAACAGCTGCACGCCCCCCAAGCCCGCGCGGCGCTGGCGGTATTCCTGCGTGGCCAGCTGTGGGACCTGGGCAGCGATGGCCGCAGCCTGGCAGGCGGCGCCACGGACACGGCGGTGGCCGATGCCGGGCGCGGCGCCAAGCTGGTGAACATCTGGCTATGAAGGCGCCCCGGGTCAAGCTGGGGGACCTGTCCGTCGGCTTCGTGCAGAACCTGGCGGAAACCCTGCGTGCCCACGGCCATGACCCGGTGCCGCTGCTGGACCAGTACGGCCTGGACGCCGCGCGCCTGGCCGAACCCCGGGGCCGGCTGTCCATCCCCCGCTACATGCGCCTGGGCCACGCCGCCAGCCAGTTGCTGGACGAACCCGCCCTGGGCCTGGCCATGGGCCGCCTGGGACGCTTCAGCCAGCTGGGCCTGGCGGGCGTCACCGCCGAACAGGCGCCGAACGTGCGTGAGGCAGCGCGCGCACTGACCCGCTTCGAGCCGCTCTACGCCCAGAACTACCGGGGCCAGTCGAGCTTCCACGAGGACGCCAGCGGGGCCTGGCTGCGCTTCTATTCCATCAGCCCGTACAACGCCTACAACCGCTTCGTGGTGGACTCGGTGCTGGCCAGCTGGGCCTGCCAGCTCGGCCATCTCGCCGGCCAGGCGCTGCAGCCGGAACGGGTCGAGATCGAGTTCCCCGCCCCGACCTACGCCGAGCGCTACGGCGAGCTGTTCGGCTGCCCGGTGGAGTTCGGCGCCGCCACCAACCAGCTGCGCCTGTCACGGGCCACCCTGGCCCTGCGCAACCCGGCCCACTGCCCCAGCACCTGGCGCCAGTTGCTGGAACTGTGCGAGCGCGAGCTGGAGCACATGACCCGCACCCGCAGCCTGCGCGAGCGCATCGCGCAGCTGCTCGGCCCCCTGCTCCACGGCCGCGAGCCCGACCTGGAAGAGGTCGCGGCGCGCCTGCAACTGCCGACCTGGACCCTGCGCCGCAAGCTCGCCGAGGAAGGCACGCAGTTCCGCAGCATCCTCAACGACACCCGCCGCGACCTGGCCATGGCCTACATCCGCGACACCGAGCTGGCCTTCGGCGAGATCGCCTACCTGCTGGGCTTCGCCTCGGCCGAGGCCTTCCAGCGCGCGTTCAAGCGCTGGAGCGGCAGCACCCCCGGCGAATTCCGCCGCGCCCAGCGCCAGGTCGGCTGATCACAGTTCGGTGGCGTCGTCGGCGGGCTCGGGCATGTCGCGCTCACGGGCATGCAGGTCAAGCAGTTCTTCCTGGTAATCATCCATCTCAGTTCCCTCCCTGGGCGGCCTTGTCCAGGCCCCTCTGGGAAGTAACGAACCGGCTGAAGCGAAATCCAGGAATCCCCCATGCAGCGTGCACCATGGCCCTAGGGCCGTGCAGCGGTTCTGGAAGGAAGGAAGCCCAGGCCAACCGACCAGGACCTCGGCAGGCCTATAAAAAGGCAGGCAAAGAAAAAGCCCCCAGGTATCGCTACCTGAGGGCTTTCGTATATGGCGCAGCGGACGGGACTCGAACCCGCGACCCCCGGCGTGACAGGCCGGTATTCTAACCGACTGAACTACCGCTGCGCGTCGGTTTGGACTTGCGTCCGGTGGAGCTTTGCTTTGGAGCGTCTGGCGCTTGCCTTTCGGCCTTCGCCTCATCCCGGGCAGAACCCTGGAAGGAAGATAAGTGGCGCAGCGGACGGGACTCGAACCCGCGACCCCCGGCGTGACAGGCCGGTATTCTAACCGACTGAACTACCGCTGCGCGTCGGCCGGACTTTCGTCCGAAGTATCACAAGGAGTGGTGGGTGATGACGGGATCGAACCGCCGACCCTCTGCTTGTAAGGCAGATGCTCTCCCGGCTGAGCTAATCACCCATCGCCTTGCGAGGCGCGCAATTTACGCAGAGGGCTCACCTAAGTCAACACCCTGCTTGAAGTTTTTTTCATCGAGGGGATTTTTCGAGAGGCTGAGGGGACGCCTTCGCCGCGTCCCTTTTCCCGCTCGACCGATGACTCAGCCGCCGACCCGCAGGGTCAGCCGGGCGGCAACGCGTCCTTCTTCCGCACGATCGAGCCCGGCTTCCTCGATGCGCACGCCCTGGGCCTCCAGCGCCACGAACCAGCGCAGCAGCTGGGGGAAGGCGGTGGGCTGCAGGCTGACCTGCACCTGGCCGGGTGCATCGCTGTCCATGCGCTCCACCGAAAGGCCCTGCTCTGCGGCACTGGCGGTGACCAGCCCCTGCAGGCGCTCGGGCTCGACACTGGCCTGGGGCCGCTCGACGCCGGCCCGCGCCTGGGGCGCCTGGGCCTGCATGTAGAGGTTCAGCGCGCGCTGCTGCTCGAAATACCGGCGCGCCTCAAGCATCCCGTTGTGGGCAGGACGCCAGAGGGCCAGGTACAGCAGCACCAGCGCCAGGAAACCACCCAGCGCCGCCAGTGCCAGCCGGTCGCGGGGTGGCAGGGCTTGCCAGCGGGTCGCGGCGCTGGAGGCCTGCCAGTGGGTCTGCAAACGATCCCTGAGAGTGACCATGCTCATCCTCCGATCACCAGTCGCGCGCTCACGCTGTCACCTTCCCGGCTGGCAGAGCCCATCTGCACGGCCAGCCCGGCGCCAATCAGGCGCTCGCGCAGCCGCTCCAGTGCGTCGAACCCGGGGGCCTGCACCTGCAGGGCCAGGTCGCCACGGGTTTCGCTGAAATCCAGTTGCTGGATGCGCACCACGGCGCCGTCTTCCAGCAAGGCTCCGGAGGCCTGCCCGAGGGTTTCCAGCAGCTTGCCCTGCCCGGGCCGGTTGCCGTCGGCCAGGTGCTGGTCGAACTGCGCCCGCAGGTTCACCAGCCGGGTGTCCTGGGGAAACAGCTCGCGGTACAGCGCCTCGTTGGCCTGGGCATAGGCATCCCCCTGGTGCCGCAGGTGCCAGCCCTGGGCCAGGTAGAAGCCGCACTGCAGGACCGCCCACAGCCCCACAAGCCCCAGTGCCGGCCGCCACAGCGCCCACTGACGGTTGGGCTGGCGGACCTCGAAGTCGCCCTGGGCCAGTTCGGTGCCCTGCCAGCGGGCCAGGTCGGCGTGGCTGTCCTGCACGCCCTCCCAGCGTTCGATGCCCTCCAGGCTGCGGCGGTCGGCGCTCGCCTGGCCGATCCACGGGTGCGGACAGGCCTCGCGCAGCATCGACCAGTCCTCGTCCTGCACGCTCAGGCGGGAGACGCCCTCCCCGCCCAACAGCCAGCGGCCGTCCAGCCAGAACAGCCGGGTGCCTTCCAGCGGCAGCAGGTCCGCGTCCACCTGCAGGCTGGCCGGCGAGGCGCCGCTCGCCGTCGCCAGGTCGATCCACGACGCCAGCCAGGCCCGGCGCACGGCCAGGACCCGGTGGCGACCGTCCTCCAGGGGCTCCCCCACGGCCAGGTGCAAGCCGTCCACGTCCTCGGCCAGCAGCTCCTCCACCGCGAACGGCAGGGCCTGGCGCAGCCAGCGCGCCTTTTGCGTCGGCAGGCGCACGGCGCAGGCGGTCACCGCCTCCACGGGCAGCACCAGCCGCCAGTTGTTGCCTGCGGCTGCCACGGCGTCGGCGAACGGCAGTCGCCTCACCTCGCTCCCACTGACCAGTCGTACCTCCAGGTCACCCATGACCCACTGCAGGGCCTGGGGCGGGAGGAACACGCTCGCCTGAATCATTGTTTGTCCTGCTCCTTGTTGAGGGTGAGCGGCAATCCGCCCTGTCCCAGATCGCGCGCCAGCACCCGTACCCGACCGTCATTGCTGCGCTGCAGGGTACTTACCAGCACCTGCCGGCGGTCGCCCAGACGGACTTCGCTGGTCACGCGGAAATATTCACTGCCCACCGCCAGGCCCTGGGCTTCGAGGCCGAGGCCCGCCAGAGCCGGCTGGCCGAGGAAGGCATCCACCGTCTTGAACCCTTCACGGCCGCGGGCCGCCACCAGGGATTCGGCCACCGAGGGGCTGAGGGTGTCGCCCAGGCTGGAGAGCACCAGGGCCCCGGCGGTGTTGACATTGAGGGTGGCGTCGCTGGGCAGGGCGGTGACGAAGGGCAGCAGGCGACGGTAGTCGGCCTCCGTCATGCCGGCCAGCAGGCGCAGCTCGGATACGTCCGCCATCACGCGGTTGGCCGCGCGATAAGGCGGCTGGTTCAGCAGGTACTGGTTGTCCTCGGCGCCATTGGCACCGGTGGGCTCCTGGTCCTTGTCCAGCCAGTCCACCAGGCGTTCGCCATAGGGCGCCTCGATACCCAGGCGCAGCAACAGGCGACGGAACTGCTTGAGCCCCTGCTCGTTCACCCGGCCCTGGCGCACCACGCCATTGAGGTTGAAGCGTGCGGTGGCGTCCTCGATGCGCACAACCAGTTCACCGCCGTCGTCCAGCGGGAAGCTGGTCAGGGGCCGCGCCCAGGCTTCACCCAGGTGGTCCACCGGGGTGCGCGGGTCGCCGGCGCGCAGATCACGCACCAGGATCGCCCGGGCCAGCGCCTCGCCCCCGAGGGCGTACTGCAACGCCTGGCGGGTGTGCAACTGGTTGGCACTGGAGCGAATGGCCAGTTCCTGGCGGGCGATGAGCCCGGCACAGACGACCGTCACCACGGCCACCACCAGCAGCACGGTGATCAGGGCCACGCCCCGTTGCGCTCTCACTGGGCGCCCTCCTCGGGAAGCGGTGTGTCCGAGTCGGGGTCGGTGCTGTTGGGTACCGGCTTGCGCTCCGGCGGCTCGTCCACCAGCCGCAGGACACGGCGCAGCTCACCGTAGCGGCGGTGCTCCAGGGCCACTTCGACGGCCTTCGGTACTTTCTCCAGGCGCTTGCTGTCGCTTTCGCCATCCGGCGGCCAGGTCTCCAGCCAGTTGTCGTCCTTGTCCAGGTAGCGCAGGCGCAGCCGTGTGACGCCATCCAGCGCCTCCTGGACCCGGGGCTGGCTGTCCTGGGCCTGGTCGAGCACCGTCCAGTAGCGGCGTTCGAGCTTTTCCCCGGAGAGCTGCCAGCGCACCCGCTGCAGGCCCGAGCGCAGCGCGCCCATGGGGTTGCGCCAGCCGCTGCGGGTGAATTCGACGCTGTCGTTGTCGGCGCGCTCGCCCAGCAAGGCGCTACGCCATTCGCCGTTGGGGTCGCGCACTGGGCGCACCACCACCTGTTGCAGATCACGCTCCAGTGCGGCCATGGCACGCACCAGCTCGCGAAGCTGTTGCTCCTGCACGCGGGTGGCGCGGTCGGTGGCCAGCACGCTGTCGAGCATGCGGTAGGTGCCCAGGGCCAGCAGCGCGAAGATGGCGATGGCGATCAGCAGTTCCAGCAGGGTGAAGCCACGCTGGCGGGTCATGGTGCGGTCTCGATGAAGCCGACCAGGCGAGCCGCAGCGCGCTCTTCCAGCTTGCCGCGCTCGCTGCGCTCGGGCCGCTGCGCCACCCACAGGGTGACCCGGCGCAGGGCGGGGTCGGAGGTGGCTTCTACCTGGCTCTGCCATTCCCAGCGCCGACCGGCCATCTGCACCTCGCCCTGGTCGCGGCCTTCAGCAGGGGGCGTGCGGCTCAGCTGCATCTCGGTGAGGCGGTTGTCGGCCACCCACATGGCCAAGGTCTTGTCTTCCAGGCGGGCGGCGTTGCGCAGGCTGCGGCCGCTGGCGGTGAGCACCGAGGCGGCGACCACGGCGAAGATCGCCAGGGCCACCAGCACTTCCAGCAGGGTGAAGCCGCGCAGCGCTTTCATCCGGCGCGCCCCCGCACGACCGGTTCGATTCGCGGCAGGCGGAAGCCGTCGCTGCTCAGTTGCAGGCGAATACCGTCCTTGCTGCGCTCGCCCATCTCCAGGCGGAACGGGCTGAGTTCACCGCTGGAGAGAATCAGCAATTGCGGCGCCCGGGCGTTCGGGCTGCCCTTCTTCTCATCCCCATCGGTAACGCTGCCCGGCAGCACCAGGGCATCGCCTTCCAGTTCGAGCTTCATCTCCGCCCAGGCGGGCAGCACGTGGGGCTGCTTGCCCACCGGCTCCCAGCGGGCCTTGGCCTCGTCGAAGCGCAGCACCTGGTAGCGGTCGTTTTCCAAGCGCAGGCCGTACTCGCGGTTGTCCAGCACGGCCTCGTCCACCAGCACGCCGATCAGGCCGGCCAGGCGCTCGGCTTCGTTGTTCAGTTCACGCGAGGGCCCGGCAATGCCGGTGCTGAAGACTGCCAGCCCGACCAGGCAGCCGATGATCACCAGGACCACCAGCAGCTCGATCAGGGTGAAGCCCAGGGCCCCGCGCGCGCCCATCAGTTGTCCCAGTTACCGATGTCGGCATCGGCGTCGGTACCGCCTTCCTTGCCGTCGGCGCCGAAGGAATACAGGTCGTACGGGCCCTTGGTGCCCGGAGCCAGGTACTGGTAGGGGTTGCCCCACGGGTCGACCGGCAGGCGCTTGAGGTAGCCGTCCTTGTTCCAGTTCTTCGGCTGCGGGTTGCCGCTGGGCTTCTTCACCAGCGCCTCCAGGCCCTGCTGGGTGCTGGGGTAGGCGAAGTTGTCCAGCTTGTACATGTCCAGGGCGGCGCCGACGGCCTTGATGTCGCCCTTGGCGACGGTGATCTTGGCCTGGTCCGGGCGGTTCATCACCTGGGGCACCACCAGCGCGGCGAGGATGCCGAGGATGACCACCACCACCATGATTTCGATGAGGGTGAAGCCCCTCTGTAGACGGCTCGATTTCACGCGTTTACCCCACGAGTTGGTTGAGAGAAAGGATGGGCAGGAGAATAGCCAGGACGATGACCAATACCACGGCGCCCATGAACACCAGCATGAAGGGCTCGAACAGCCCCACCAGCAGCGCGATCTGCGCGGCCAGGTCGCTTTCCTGGTTGCGGGCGGTGCGGGCCAGCATCTGGTCCAGCTCGCCGGAACGTTCGCCGCTGGCCACCATGTGCAGCATCATCGGCGGGAACTGACCGGTTTGCTCCAGGGCGCGGGTCAGACTGCCGCCTTCGCGCACTTTCTGTGCGGCCAGCACCACTTCGGCACGGATCACCCGGTTGGCGATGACCTCGGCGGCAATGCCGAGGGCCTCCACCAGCGGTACGCCGCTCCGGGTGAGGATCGCCAGGGTGGAGGCGAAGCGCGCAGTGTCGGTGGCACGCACCAGCCGCCCCACCAAAGGCACCCGCAGCAGGATGCCGTGCCAGCGCTGGCGTGCCGCCTCCTGGCGCAGCGCCAGGCGGGTCGCGGTGATGCCAGCCACCAGCAGCAGGATGGCCAGCCAGCCCCAGTGCTTGACCAGGTCGCTGAGGGCGATCAGACCACGGGTGAGCAGCGGCAGGGTCTGCCCGGAATCGATGAACACCCGCACCACATCCGGCACCACGAAGCCCAGCAGGAAGCCGACGATGCCGAGGGAGGCGCACATCAGGATCACCGGGTAGAGCAGTGCCAGCTGGATCTTCTGCCGCGACTGCTGGCGTTGCTCGGTGTAGTCCGCCAGTTGTTCCAGCACCGGGCCGAGGTGGCCGGCGTGCTCCCCTGCCGAAACGGTGGCGCGGTAGAGCTCGGGGAAGGCAGCGGGAAACTCGCGCAGGCTGCCGGCCAGGCTGTGACCCTCCAGCACCTTGGCGCGCACCGCCAGCAGCATCGACTGGATGCGCGATGAGGTGGACTGGGCCGCCGCAGCACGCAAGGCCTCTTCGATGGGCAGCGCCGCCTGCACAAGAGTCGCCAGTTGGCGCGTCACCAGGGCCAGGTCGCGGGCGGACAACCCCCGGGCGAAGCCGAAACGCTGGCCGCCGACGGCCTGCTCGCGGGTGCGGGTGGCCTTGACCTCCAGCGGCGCTAGCTGCCGCTCCCGCAGCAACTGGCGGACCTGACGGGCACTGTCGGCCTCCAGCACGCCCTTCTGCTGGCGTCCGCGGGCGTCCAGGGCGATGTATTCGAAGGCGGCCATTTATTCTTCCCGGGTTACGCGGAGGACTTCTTCCACGGTCGTCACGCCTTCCAGCACCTTGCGCTTGCCGTCGTCACGGATGCTCGGGCCGGAGCGGCGGGCGTGGCGGGTCATCTCCTGCTCGGAGGCGGCGTTGTGGATCAGGCTGCGCATGTGGTCGTCGAACACCACCAGCTCGTAGATGCCGGTTCGCCCGCGATAGCCCTGCTGGTGGCATTCGCTGCAGCCACGTGCGTGATAGAGGGTGACCGGCTGCGTCGGGTCGACGCCCAGCAGCTGGCATTCGGCAGCGTCGGCCTGGTAGGCCTCCTTGCAGTGCGGGCAGAGCACCCGCACCAGGCGCTGGGCCAGCACGCCCAGCAGGGAAGACGACAACAGGAAGGGCTCGACGCCCATGTCAACCAGACGGGTGATGGCCCCGATGGCGCTGTTGGTGTGCAGGGTGGAGAGCACCAGGTGACCGGTGAGCGACGCCTGCACGGCGATCTCGGCGGTCTCGTGGTCGCGGATCTCGCCCACCATCACCACGTCCGGGTCCTGGCGAAGGATGGCCCGCAGGCCCCGGGCGAAGGTCATGTCCACCTTGGGATTGACCTGGGTCTGGCCGATGCCTTCCAGGTGGTACTCGATGGGGTCCTCGACCGTGAGGATGTTGCGGGTGCGGTCGTTCAGGGTGGTGAGGCTGGCGTAGAGGGTGGTGGTCTTGCCCGAGCCGGTGGGGCCGGTGACCAGCAGGATGCCGTGGGGCTTGCGCACGGTCTCTTCCATCAGCGCGCGGTCCCGCGCACTCATGCCCAGGTGTTGCAGGGTCAGGCGCCCGGCCTGTTTGTCGAGCAAACGCAGCACCACGCGCTCGCCATTGGCCGAGGGCAGCGTGGAGACGCGGATGTCCACCTCGCGGCCGGCCACCCGCAGGGAAATGCGGCCGTCCTGGGGGATGCGCTTCTCGGCGATGTCGAGCTTGGCCATGACCTTGATCCGCGACACCAGCAGCGCCGCCAGCTCGCGCTTGGGCTCCAGCACTTCGCGCAGGATGCCGTCGACGCGGAAGCGCACCACGAGACGCTTCTCGAAGGTTTCCAGGTGGATGTCCGAGGCGTTCTCGCGGATCGCCTCACCGAGGATGGCGTTGATCAGGCGGATGATCGGTGCGTCGTCCTCCTGCTCCATCAGGTCGGTGGTCTCGGGCATCTGCTCGGCCAGCGCGGCGAGGTCCAGGCTGCCGCCCAGGTCCTCGGCCAACTGCATGGTGGCGGACGAATCGTGTTGATAGGCCTGGGCCAGGGCCTGGTCGAAGGCCTCGGGGGCAAGCGCCCGGAACGGCAGGCTGCGCCCGACGAAGCGGCGGGCCTCGGCCAGGGCCACCAGCTCGGCGCCCTGGCGATGGGCCAGGCAGGGTTCGGCGCCATCCTGGAGGAAGACACCGTGGCGTTTGGCGAAACCGAATGGCAGGCGCCGCAGCGGCGCGTCCAGCGAAGAGGAATTCATCCGTGTCATGCCTTAATGAAATCACCCCGGAAACGTCTAGCACGGGGTCTGACGGTTGTTCGGCGAATCCCTGCCGAATTCTTTTCGTTGTGCTGCCGGATGCACGGCAAGTCGTAAAAAAACGGCGCTATCTTTAGCACATCGTCGCCGGTCGTACATCTTCCGGACGCTTGCAGCGTGATCCATTCGTGCTGCTATGATCAACGCACTTTTTCCCCGACGTACCCCCACAATCACCACTGACTCGCCTCGCGGAGACCCTCTTTTGCCCGTTCCAGGTGCCCGATATCGCTTGCAGGAAAAGGCCCCCGTCGTCGTCGGGGTGGCGCTGGTCGCAGCGATGAGCCTGAGCCTCGCCTGGCAGACCGCCGACTGGATCCGCCTGCTGCGCGCCCCCGCCCCCACCAGTGGCGACAGCCCGCAATCGGCGGCGGTTCCGCCCAGCCTCGACCGCCTGGATCGCCTGTTCGGCCCGGCCCGCATCCAGCAGGAGGGACCGCCACCGGCGACCAACCTGCGCCTGGTGCTGCTGGGCAGTTTCATCAACGCCGACCCGGCACGTTCCAGCGCCATCATCCGCGCGGACGACAACAAGCCGAGGCGGATACTGGCAGGCGAGTCGATCAGCGACGGCGTACGCTTGCACGCTGTCTACCGCGACCGGGTGGAGATCGAACGGGGTGGCCGCCTGGAGACCCTGACCTTTCCCCATACCCGCCCCAGTGCAACCGTTTCGCCGGTGATGGACGCAGCGCCCGCCGACGGAGCGATCGAGGCACTCGAAGGCCTTCAGGACGAGAATGCCGCCGAGCTGCGTGAGCGCATGGAAGCCCTCAGAAAACAGATGGAAGAATCCGGCGGCCTGCCCCCGGACTCACCGCCCGAACAGCCCATGGAAAGCGAATGAATCAATGCCCACAGCCCTCTCGCGCCTGAGTATTGCCGTACTGGTCGCCGGACTTGCGACCGCCCCGCTCCCCGTTTTCGCCGCCGAGCCCGTTTCCGCCTCCAGCAGCAGCCAGCAGGACAGCTGGACGATCAACCTCAAGGATGCGGACATTCGCGAATTCGTCGACCAGGTGGCCGACATCACCGGGCAGACCTTCATCGTCGATCCGCGGGTGAAGGGTCAGGTCAGCGTGGTCTCCAAGGCGCCGCTGAGCCTGTCGGAGGTCTACCAGCTGTTCCTCTCGGTGATGGCCACCCACGGCTTCACCGTGATCACCCAGGGTGACCAGGCGCGGATCATCCCCAACGCCGAGGCCAAGGCCGAAGCCGGTAGCGGCCCGGAAGCGCCGGACACGCTGGAGACCCGGGTGATCCAGGTCCAGCACGCTCCGGTCACCGAGCTGATCCCGCTGATCCGCCCGCTGGTGCCGCAGTACGGCCACCTGGCGGCGGTGACCTCGGCCAACGCACTGATCATCAGCGACCGCGCCGCCAACATCGCCCGCATCGAAGACCTGATGCGCCAGCTGGACCAGAAGGGCGACCGCGACTACACCGTGCTCAACCTGCAGAACGCCTGGGTGATGGACGCCGCCGAGGTGCTCAACAACGCCGTCACCCGGGGCCAGGCCAAGGGCACCAACGCCGCCCAGGTGATCGCCGACTCCCGCACCAACCGCCTGATCATCGTCGGCCCGCCTTCGGCCCGGGCCAAGCTGGTGTCCCTGGCGCAGTCCCTGGACACACCCACCGCGCGCTCAGCCAATACCCGGGTGATCCGCCTGCGCCACAACGATGCCAAGGCCCTGGCGACCACCCTCGGCGAGATTTCCGAAGGCCTCAAATCCCCTGAAGGCACCGAGCAGAAGGGCAAACCGCAGAACATCCTCATCCGCGCCGACGAGAGCCTCAATGCCCTGGTGCTACTGGCCGAACCGGACACGGTGAATGCACTGGAAGACATCGTCCGCCAGCTGGACGTGCCCCGCGCCCAGGTGATGGTGGAAGCCGCCATCGTGGAAATCTCCGGCGATATCAGCGACGCCCTCGGCGTGCAGTGGGCCGTGGACGCCCGTGGCCGCACCGGTGGCCTGGGCGGCGCCAATTTCGCCAACACCGGCCTGTCGGTGGGCACCGTGCTCAAGGCCATCCAGGACAAGAAGGTGCCGGACTCGCTGCCGGACGGCGCCATCATCGGCGTCGGCACCGACCACTTCGGCGCCCTGGTCACGGCATTGTCAGCCAACAGCAAGAGCAACCTGCTCTCCACGCCGAGCCTGCTGACCCTGGACAACCAGAAGGCGGAGATCCTGGTGGGCCAGAACGTGCCCTTCCAGACCGGCTCCTACACCACGGGCTCGACCGGCGCCAGCAACCCCTTCACCACCATCGAGCGCAAGGACATCGGCGTGACCCTCAAGGTCACCCCGCACATCAACGAAGGCGCCACCCTGCGCCTGGAGATCGAGCAGGAAATCTCCTCCATCGCCCCGACGGCCAGCGTCAGCGCACAGGCCGTCGACCTGATCACCAACAAGCGCTCGATCAAGAGCACCATCCTCGCCGAGGACGGCCAGGTGATCGTGCTCGGCGGCCTGATCCAGGACGACATCACCACCACCGATTCCAAGGTGCCGCTGCTGGGCGACATCCCCCTGCTCGGCCGGCTGTTCCGCTCCACCAAGGACAGCCATGTGAAACGCAACCTGATGGTGTTCCTGCGGCCCACCGTGGTGCGCGACCGCGCCGGCCTGGCGGCGTTGTCAGGCAAGAAGTACAGCGACATCCGCGTACTTGGCGATCCGGGCCCGCAACGCAGCCGCCCGAGCATCCTGCCGTCCGAACCGGCCCAGCTGTTCGACGGCCAGGGCACCCCGGCCATCGACCTGCGCCCCTGAAACGCAAACGGGCGGTGACGCGCCAGCGCCACCGCCCGTTCAGGCCCCTCCCCGACCTCAGGGCACCTCTAAAAACTACCTGCGTTGTCATCGCGGCGTTAAAAGCAGGCTCGTGCGCGAGTCCGATCAAAATGCTCATTTACCGCACGTAAACTGCGCTTTTTCGCCTGCTTTCGCCTTGCGCTGACCGCCTCGCCTACGTTTTTAGAGCCCCCCTCAGTCGAGGTAGATCATCTTGCGGGTCATCCCGCCGTCGACGCGGTAGTCCTGGCCGGTGACGAACGCCGCCTGGTCGGACAGCAGCCAGGCCACCAACGGCGCCACATCCTCCACCAGCCCGACCCGCCCCACCGGGTGCTGGTCATGATCCAGTTCGGTGAGCGGCACGGCCTCGCGTTCGGCACGGTCACGGCTGTCGATCCAGCCGGGGCTGACCGCATTCACCCGGACATCCGGCCCCAGGCTGATGGCCAGGGCATGGGTCAGCGCCACCAGGCCACCCTTGCTCGCGGCATAGGCCTCGGTATCCGGCTCGGACTGGTGGGCGCGGGTGGAGGCGATGTTGACGATCGCGCCCTTGTGCGCCCGCAGGTACGGGGCGCAGTGCTTGGCCAGCAGCATGGGGCCGGTGAGGTTGACCGCCAGGGTGCGGTTCCAGGCCGACAGCTCGAGGCTTTCCAGCGGTGCGCCATGGGGATCGGCAACGGCGGCGTTGCACACCAGGGCATCCAGCCGGCCGAACTGGCCGAGGACTTCGGCAATGCCCACAGCCACCTGGCTTTCGTGGGCCACGTCCATGCCGACGAACCAGGCGTTGGGGCCCAGCGCCTTGGCGACCTTGGAACCCCGAGCCCGATCGATGTCGGACAATACCACCTGCCAGCCTTCGGCCAGCAGCCAGGCGGCGACGCCCAGCCCGATGCCCCGGGCCGCGCCGGTGACCAGCGCAACCTTGCCATTGTTGGCGAGGCAGGTTTCGACACTCCACTCCATCACAGAACCGCCAGGCCTCGCGCCAGGTCCGCCTGGATGTCGGCCACGTCTTCGAGACCGACCGCCACGCGGATCAGGTTGTCGGCGATGCCGGCATTGGCCCGCTCCTGGGGCGACAGCCGCCCGTGGGAGGTGGTGGCCGGGTGGGCGATGGTGGTCTTGGTGTCCCCCAGGTTGGTGGTGATGGAGATCATCCGGGTGGCATCGATGAAGCGCCACGCCGCCTCCTTGCCGCCCTTCACCTCGAAGCTGACCACGGCGCCGAAGGCCTTCTGCTGGCGCTTGGCGAGCTCATGCTGGGGGTGGCTTTCCAGGCCGGCGTAGTGCACCCGCTCGATGCCCGGCTGGGTTTCCAGCCAGCGCGCCAGCTCCAGCGCACTGGCGCTGTGGGCCTGCATGCGTACGCGCAGGGTTTCCAGGCCCTTGAGCATCAACCAGGCGTTGAAGGGGCTGAGGGTCGGGCCGGCGGTCCGCAGGAAGCCCACCACCTCCTTCATGTGCTCGGCACGGCCGGCTACCACGCCGCCCATGGCACGGCCCTGGCCGTCGATGTACTTGGTGGCCGAGTGCATGACGATGTCGGCCCCCAGCTTCAGCGGCTGCTGCAGCGCCGGGGTGCAGAAGCAGTTGTCCACTACCAGCAGGGCGCCCTTGGCGTGGGCGATTTCGGCCAGGGCGGTGATGTCCACCAGCTCGGCCAGGGGGTTGGACGGCGACTCGACGAACAGCAGGCGGGTGTTGGGCTTGATCGCCGCTTCCCAGCCGGCCAGGTCCGACAGCGCCGGGTAGTCCACCTGCACGCCGAAGCGCTTGAGGTACTTCTCGAACAGGCTGATGGTGGAACCGAACACGCTGCGCGAGACCAGCACATGGTCGCCGGCACTGCACAGGCTCATGGCGATGGCGAGGATGGCGGACATGCCGGAAGCGGTGGCCACGGCCTGCTCGGCGCCTTCCAGCGCGGCGATGCGCTCCTCGAAGGTGCGCACGGTGGGGTTGGTGTAGCGCGAGTAGACGTTGCCCGGCACCTCGCCGGCGAAGCGCGCGGCGGCATCGGCGGCGGTGCGGAACACGTAGCTGGAGGTGAGGAACATGGCCTCGCCGTGCTCGCCCTCGGGCGAGCGGCGCTGGCCGGCACGCACGGCGAGGGTGTCGAAGGAGGCGCCTTCGAGGTCACTGTCCAGCCTTCCGGCTTCCCATTCTTGCGTCATAACCCTATCTCTCCAGAAACGAAGCCCGGATCGGGTCCGGGCTGCGGGGTGTCACGGAGGGCGCGGCCTGGGCCGCGCCTGGCTCAGTTGTTGTACAGGTCGATGATGGCGCTGACCGCACTGGCCTTGACCTTGGCGAGGTCGTTACGGGCCTGCTCGATCTTGTCCAGGTAATGCTCGTCGACGTCACCGGTGATGTACTGGCCGTCGAACACGGCGCAGTCGAAGTGCTCGATCTTCACCTTGCCACCGCCGACCGCTTCGATCAGGTCCGGCAGGTCCTGGTAGACCAGCCAGTCGGCACCGATCAGCTCGGCCACGTCCTCGGTTGTCCGGTTGTGGGCGATCAGTTCATGGGCACTCGGCATGTCGATGCCGTAGACGTTGGGGTAGCGCACCGCCGGAGCGGCGGAGCAGAAGTAGACGTTCTTGGCGCCCGCTTCGCGGGCCATCTGGATGATCTGCTTGCAGGTGGTGCCACGGACGATGGAGTCGTCCACCAGCATCACGTTCTTGCCGCGGAATTCCAGTTCGATGGCGTTGAGCTTCTGGCGCACGGATTTCTTGCGCGCCGCCTGGCCCGGCATGATGAAGGTCCGGCCGATGTAGCGGTTCTTCACGAAGCCTTCGCGGAACTTCACGCCCAGGTGGTTGGCCAGCTCCAGTGCCGCGGTGCGGCTGGTGTCCGGGATCGGGATGACCACGTCGATGTCGTGGTCGGGACGCTCGCGCTGGATCTTCTCGGCCAGCTTCTCGCCCATGCGCAGGCGCGCCTTGTAGACGGAGACGCCATCCATGATGGAGTCCGGACGCGCCAGGTAGACGTGCTCGAAGATGCACGGGGAGAGCTTCGGCGCCTTGGCGCACTGGCGGGTGTAAAGCTTGCCTTCCTCGGTGATGTACACCGCCTCACCCGGGGCGAGGTCACGGATCAGGGTGAAGCCGAGCACGTCCAGGGCCACGCTCTCGGAGGCGATCATGTACTCGACGCCTTCGTCGGTGTGGCGCTGGCCGAACACGATCGGGCGGATGGCGTTGGGATCGCGGAAGCCGACGATGCCGTAGCCGGTGATCATCGCCACCACGGCGTAGCCGCCCAGGCAGCGGTCATGCACGCCGGAGACGGCGGCGAACACGTCTTCCTCGGTGGGCTGCAGCTTGCCGCGATGGGCCAGCTCGTGGGCGAACACGTTGAGCAGCACTTCCGAGTCGGAGTTGGTGTTCACGTGGCGCAGGTCGGACTCGTAGATCTCCTTGGCCAGCTGCTCGACGTTGGTCAGGTTGCCGTTGTGGGCCAGGGTGATGCCGTAGGGCGAGTTGACGTAGAACGGCTGCGCCTCGGCGGAGCTGGAGGAGCCGGCGGTGGGGTAGCGCACATGGCCGATGCCCATGTGGCCGACCAGGCGCTGCATATGGCGCTGCTGGAACACATCGCGCACCAGGCCATTGTCCTTGCGCAGGAACAGGCGGCCGTCATGGCTGGTCACGATCCCGGCCGCATCCTGGCCGCGATGTTGGAGAACGGTGAGCGCGTCATACAGCGCCTGATTGACGTTCGACTTGCCGACGATACCGACGATGCCACACATGTGACGCAACCCCTGCTAGTAGTTCGAGCCAATACTGGGCGCCGCACGGGGTTTACCCCGGGGTGGCGCCCTTCGTCTGGCAGCTCAGCCGGGTGGGCTGACGCTGCCGTTGAGCCACTGACCGGTCAGACCCAGGATCAGGTTCTTGGACCAGTCGGCGACCATGAGAAAGTGCGGCAGCAGCGTGGACTGCTGCCACCAAGGATCCTGTTGCACCGGCGCCAGGCTGAGCAGGCCGACCAGTACCACCACCAGCAAGGCCCCGCGCGCCGCGCCGAAGACCATGCCGAGGAAGCGGTCGGTGCCGTCCATGCCGGTGACCCTGATCAGCTCGCCGATCAGGAAGTTGACCAACGCCCCCACCAGCAGGGTGGCGATGAAGAGAATGGCGCAGGCCGCGATGACGCGGGCCGAGGGCATTTCGATGAATTGGGTGAGGTGCTGCGACAGCGCGCCCCCGAACATCCAGGCGACTGCACCGGCAATGATCCAGGTGAGCAACGAGAGGGCTTCCTTGACGAAGCCGCGTCTCAGACTGATCAAGCTGGAAATGGCGATGATGGCGATGATCGCCCAATCGACCCAGGTGAATGCCACGTATGCAGCCCACGAACGGAAAAGGCGGGCATTTTAACAGAGGCCTTGGACTCCGGTAACCCGCGAATCAGAAAGGTCCGACGGCGGTGCTGACTCAGCCCTTCTCCGGCTGGAACCGCACCACGAAACCGTTGAGCTTCTGCTGGCGGCTGAGGGAATCGCGCAGGCGCTCGGCTTCGGCACGCTCGATGACCGGCCCGACGAACACCCGGTTCATGCCGTCCGCGCTGCGGATGTAGGCGTTGTAGCCCTGGTTGCGCAGGGACTTCTGCAGGTTCTCGGCACTGGCCCGGTTGGACAGGCTGGCCAGCTGGATGGACCAGCTGACGGGCAGGCCGTTGGGGTCCAGGCGCTTTTCCTCGACCTTGGCCACCGACTGCGCCGGAGCAGCCTGGGGTTGAGCCTGGGCGACGGGCGGGGCCGCAACGGGCTGTGCAGGTGCCGGGGCCGGCTGCTGGCGCGGCGCCTGGCTGGGCGTCGGAGCGGCAGGGGGAGTGGCCGGCACCTGGGCCACGCCACCGTTGGCGTCCAGCGGGGGCACGGGCTCGTCCGGCAGGGCCTGGGGCTCGGGGACCTGGACGTCCTCCAGCTCGGTCGAGGGCATGGCCGGCGCCTGGGGCATCGGCGGTGCTTCGACGTGCACCTGGCGCAACTCGTCCTCGCGGGTGAACAGCATCGGCAGGAAGATCACGGCCAATGCCAGCAGCACCACGGCGCCGACGATACGTTGCTTGAGTCCCTTGTCCAGCACGGCTACCCCCACTATCAAACCTGCTGCGCGAGCCAGGCCAGGGCCTCGGCCACGCAATAGAACGATCCGAACACCAGGATTTCATCCCCCTCCCCGGCCTGTTCGCACTGCGCCTGCAGGGCGGCGGCGACGGACTCATGGCCATGCACCCGCGCCCCCAGGGCATCGAGGGCAGCCTGCAGTTCGCCGGCCGGCCGGGAACGGGGCGACGGTAACGCAGTCACCGCCCAGTCCGCCAGATGCGTGTGCAGCGGGCGGAGCACGCCGTCGAGGTCCTTGTCCGCCAGCAGGCCGAACACAGCCAGGCGGCGCCCCGCGACAGGCCGCGCAACCAGGCGGCCGGCAAGGAACTCGGCGGCATGGGGGTTGTGCCCGACATCCAGCACCAGGGAGATGCGTTTGCCTTGCCACAGGATGTTGCGACGCTCGAGACGCCCACTGACCTGGGTAGCGGCCAGGGCCTGCGCCAGGCGCTCGGGCTGCCAGGGCAGGCCAAGCAGCGCATAGGCCTGCAGGGCGAGGGACGCATTCTCCTGGGGCAGATCCAGCAGCGGCAGGTCGTGCAATTGCAGCAACTCGCCGGACGGCGAGCGGCCACGCCAGTGCCAGCTCTGCTCGGCCTCGGCCAGGTCGAAGTCGCGCCCCCGCACCAGCGTCGGCGCACCGATCTCGGCAGCCCGGCCCAGCAGGGGGGCAGGCGGGTCGAGATCACCACACACGGCTGGCTTGCCTGGGCGGAAGATGCCGGCCTTCTCGAAGGCCACGCTTTCACGGGTGTCGCCGAGCCAGTCGGCATGGTCGATACCAATGCTGGTGACCAGAGCCAGGTCGGCATCGGCCAGGTTCACGGCGTCGAGCCGTCCACCCAGGCCGACTTCCAGCACCACGGCATCCAGGGCTCGGCGCTGGAAAAGCCAGAAGGCCGCCAGGGTGCCCATCTCGAAATAGGTCAGGGTGATATCGCCACGCGCCGCTTCGACTGCGGCGAAGGCCTCACAGAGGGCCTCATCACTGGCGAGGCCGTCGTCGAGCTGGACGCGCTCGTTGTAGCGCAGCAGGTGCGGCGAGCTGTAGACCCCGACGCGCAAACCCTGGCTGCGCAGCAGCGCAGCCAGGAATGCACAGGTGGAACCCTTGCCGTTGGTGCCGGTGACGGTGATCACCTTGGGGGCAAGCTGCCCGATACCCAGGCGCTCGGCCACCTGCCGGCTGCGCTCCAGCCCCATGTCGATGGCGCTGGGGTGGAGGTGTTCGAGGTAA
Organism: Pseudomonas sp. SLBN-26; assembly: GCF_006715895.1. Taxonomy (NCBI): domain Bacteria; kingdom Pseudomonadati; phylum Pseudomonadota; class Gammaproteobacteria; order Pseudomonadales; family Pseudomonadaceae; genus Pseudomonas; species Pseudomonas sp. SLBN-26. The sequence continues at coordinate 3,913 of NZ_VFOB01000001.1, read as the reverse complement.
TCGAGCCAGTCGGCGAGGGTTCTCTGGGTCATGCAGTGGCCGGTACGGGGGTGGGTTCGGGAGACGGCAGGTTCTGGAACTGGGCGAGCAGGCGCGACAGGCGGCTGCGCAGTTCCTGGCGGGGGATGATCATGTCGATGGCGCCGTGTTCCAGCAGGAACTCGCTGCGCTGGAAGCCTTCAGGCAGCTTCTCGCGCACGGTCTGCTCGATCACGCGCGGGCCGGCGAAGCCGATCAGGGCCTTGGGCTCACCGACGATCACATCGCCCAGCATGGCCAGGCTGGCCGACACGCCGCCGTAGACCGGGTCGGTCAGCACGGAGATGAAGGGAATGCCCTCTTCGCGCAGACGCGCCAGGACGGCGGAGGTCTTGGCCATCTGCATCAGGGAGATCAGCGCCTCCTGCATGCGCGCGCCACCGGAGGCGGAGAAGCACACCAGCGGGCAGCGCTTCTCCAGCGCAACGTTGGCGGCACGCACGAAGCGCTCACCGACGATGGCGCCCATGGAGCCGCCCATGAAGGAGAACTCGAAGGCGCAGGCCACGATGGGGTTGCCTTCGAGGCTGCCGCTCATGGCGATCAGGGCATCCTTTTCACCGGTGTCCTTCTGCGCGGCGGCCAGGCGGTCCTTGTACTTCTTGCTGTCGCGGAACTTCAGGCGATCCACCGGCTCGAGGTCGGCGCCCAGTTCTTCCCGGCCTTCGGCATCGAGGAAGATGTCCAGGCGAGTGCGCGCATCGATGCGCATGTGGTGGTCGCACTTGGGGCAGACATTCAGGGTCTTCTCGAGCTCGGGCTTGTACAGCACGGCATCGCAGGACGGGCACTTGTGCCAGAGGCCTTCGGGTACCGAGCTCTTCTTAACTTCGGAACGCATGATCGAAGGGATCAGCTTGTCTACCAGCCAGTTGCTCATGCTCTCGTTCTCCATAGCTTCAGGCCCGAACACGCGCTAGCGGCTCGAAGCGCTGCGCCTGTTCCTGAGCGAAATCAAATTCATGGCCGGGTTCGCCCCGACCGCCGCCGCCATCCACGCCAATAGAACGTGCCGGCAGCACCTGGTTCCGGCCCGGCTCGCGGCGCTCCCGGGGAGCGTCCGAGCGGACAACTGGGTTATGGACGGCAGCCCGCTCGCCGTCGTCACATCCAGTCGAGCGCTGCCGCTCGACACGATGGCGGGAAAGACGATCACTCGGCAGAACGCACGGCATCGATGAAGGCCCGGATCAGCGCAGGGTCCTTGATGCCCTTGGACGCCTCGACCCCGCCGCTGACATCGACGGCATAGGGGCGCACACGACGGATGGCCTCGGCGACGTTGTCGGGGGTCAGGCCACCGGCGAGCACCACCGGGCGGGAAGGCGCGCTGGGCACCAGACTCCAGTCGAAGGCCTCGCCCGTGCCGCCGGGCGTGCCAGGCACGTAGGTGTCCAGCAGAACGCCGGATGCATCCGGGTAGCGGTCGATCAGCGCCGGGACATCGTCACCGGGACGGATACGCAGGGCCTTGAGATAGGGGCGCCCATGGCACCGGCATGCCTCCGGCGATTCGTCGCCGTGGAACTGCAGCAGGTCGAGCGGCACCGTCGCCAGCACGCTGTCCAGTTCCTCCCCCGGCATGTCGACGAACAATCCGACCGTGGTCACGAAGGGCGGCAGAGCGGAGATGATCGCCCTCGCCTGCTCGGCGGTCACGGCCCGGGGACTGGGCGCGTAGAACACCAGCCCGATGGCATCGGCACCGGCGGCTACAGCCGCCAGGGCGTCCTCGACACGGGTGATGCCACAGATTTTGACGCGAACGGTAGACAACGTGCAGACACCTGCTGGGCAAAAAGTTGCTGGATGGTAGCAAAGGTCCGCTACAGCGTCAGCTTGCGTCTTCAGGCATCCAGGAGAGGAAATGCGGCCCCAGGTAACGCCTGGGAAGCTCGAATTCCTTCGGGTATTCCACCTTCACCAGGTACAGCCCGTAGGGGTGCGCAGTGACACCGCCGGTACGCCGGCAACGGCTTTCGAGGATTTCCTTCGCCCACTCCGGCGGGCGCTCGCCGGCACCAATGGCCATGAGCACGCCTGCGAAGTTGCGCACCATGTGGTGGAGGAAGGCATTGGCTCGCACGTCCAGCACGATGAAACGGCCATGCTCGTGGATCTGCAGGTGATGGACCGTCTTCACCGGCGACTTGGCCTGGCACTGTTTGGCACGGAACGAGGTGAAATCGTGGGTGCCCACCAGGTAGGCAGCCGCCTCGCGCATGCGCTCGACGTCCAGGGGCCGGTGGTTCCAGGTCACCTCTTCGGCCATGTGGGCCGGGCGGATCGGGTCGCTGTAGATGACGTACCGATAGCGCCGCGCCATGGCACTGAAGCGCGCATCGAAATGCGCGGGCATGGCCTGGGCCCAGGTGACGCTGATATCGCCGGGCAGGTTCATGTTCGCGCCCATGGTCCAGGCGTGCATGGAGCGCGGGACCGGCGTGTCGAAATGCACGACCTGGCCGCTGGCGTGAACCAGCGCGTCTGTCCGGCCCGCGCAACTGAGGGTGACGGGATGCCCGCCAGCTACTTTGGTCAGCGCCTTCTCTAGGGCTTCCTGGATGGACGGCACACCGGCGATCTGGCGCTGGAAGCCACGGTAGCGGGAACCCTTGTACTCAACGCCAAGGGCGATTCTGGAAATGCCAACGGCAGCCTTTTCGGCTGCCGTTGCGGGTACTGCTTGTGTCATGGATCAGCTGATACGGGCGATCAGGTCGCGCGCTTCCTGTTGCTGGGTTTCGCTGCCTTCGGTCAGCACCTCGTCGAGGATGTCGCGAGCACCTTCGGTGTCGCCCATGTCGATGTAGGCACGTGCCAGGTCGAGCTTGGTGGAGGTTTCGTCTGTGCCCGAGAGGAAATCGAAGTCGTCGTCCCCTTCCAGGTCCGCAGCAGGTGCCGCGACTTCAGGAGCCGGAGCCGGGATGGGCGCCTCTTCGGCCGGCTGGTCGAGGCTCTCGGCGAGCTGGTCCAGTTCGGCGGTGACTTCGTCCAGCTTGGCGGCGAAGCTGTCTGCCTGCGGCTCGGCGTGCGCCGGCTCTTCGGGCATGGACAGGTCGAAGTCGGAAGGCAGGTCGAAGTCACTGGTCTCGAGCTTGGCGGGCTCGGCGGCCGGCAAGTCGTCGTCCAGGCTCAGCAGGAAGTCGTCTTCCGCAGCAGCCGAGGGCTTGGCGCCTTCGTCCAGGTCCAGGCTGAAATCGGCCAGGTCGTCACCCAGAGAAAGGTTGTCCTCGGCAAGGGGCTTGCTGTCGAGTTCCAGGTCGAAGCCGAGGTCGTCGTCAGCGGTGGCGGGGCTGGAAGCCGGTAGGTCGAGGTTCAGATCGGCATCCAGATCCAGATCGTCGAGGCTGGGCAGGGGCTCTTCGACCGGGGCACGGGCGGCCGGCGTGGCATCCAGTTCGTCGTCGAGGCTGAGGTCGAAGGCATCGTCCAGATCCTGCGGCTTCTGGGCCGGAGCAGCCGGCTCGTCCAGGGTCAGGTCGTCGAGGCTGAAGCTGTCCAGGTCGTCTGCAACCGAGGCAGCGGCAAAGCCTGCACCCGCGGCCGCCACGGCGGCCATGGCCGGGTAGCGGGACTTGAGCAGGTCCACGTCAGCCTGGGCACCGCCGATTTCACGCAGCTCGCCTTCCTGACGGGCGAAACCGTCGCGATCACCGAGTTCGGCGTAGACCTCCATCAGCTTCAGGCGCAGGTCCGCGCGATGCGGCTCGTCGTTGATGGCGTTCTGCAGAAGCTCGGCAGCCTGGTTGAAACGGCCGTAGGCAATATAGATGTCGGCCTCGCTGAGGGCGTCGCCAGTCTGGGCGGTGACACGCTCCTCGGACGCGCCCAGGGCTGCGGCCGCTGGGGCGGCAGCCGGCTCGACGTCGAA